>CAWIMN010000016.1:0-27427 GCA_963837255.1 uncultured Actinomycetota bacterium | reverse complement strand
GCGCACGACATGACGCTCGACCTGCTCGTCATCTCACACCAGGACGGGGACCACCACTCGTTCCTCAACAAGCTTAAGGAGCAGCTGAAAGGCTACAACACCAACCTCCCTGCCGCGATGATCGGCGGGACTGGCTGGAGCAAGGCGTACCAGAAGCGGGTGAAGGACTTCTGCGAAGCCATGCACATGGACACGAGCGACCTCGAGTTCAACGCGGCGAAGCGCAGCGACTACAAGCATGCCAACCAGCGGAGCGAGCTGAAGTTCCTCGACGCGTACGGCGATACCTACATCCGCGTGCTGATCTCCGGCCTGCCCATAGCCGGATCGGCCGACTTTCAGAAGAACGGCTCGTCGGCCTTGGTGGTCGTCGAGAACGGCTCGTACTCGGTGTTCCTGCCGGGCGACGCGACACACCAGACGTTGGACGTTGCCACGGACATCATCGACGCCAAGAAGCTGCTGATACCGCACGTGGTCGGCGTCGAGATCCCTCATCATGGCGCGCTGCGCACCTCGGTCGAGGACTACTACGCCAAAGGCAAGCCCCAGGATTTCAACTGGGACCGAATTAACGCGTTCGCGGAGGCCCTCTCCGCCGACCGCGTTGTCGCCAGCGCGGGCCTGAACAACAAGTTCCATCATCCGCTCGACGAGGTGATCAGCGTCTTCTGGCCCTGGCTCGCCACGATAACCAGCCACGACTACCGGGCTTACGTCTTCGACAGCGCCGGCAAGGGCAGCACGACCCCTCAAGGCTGGAACAACTTCAACACAGCGATGGGCGCGGAATGCACGGTCCGCAGTTTCCGCGGAAAGGCCGGCGGGCTCGAGTACGGCGACGTCGCCATTCTGCTCAGCAAGCCGGGGGTCTTCACCCCGGAGGAGATGATCCAGTTCATTCCGCACGGCCAGGTCATCGTCGGTACCGGCACTGACGACATGGAGCCTGTCGAGGATCTCGTCGTCTACGCGCCCGCCCCTCCCGAGTCGCCAGCACCAGTGACCTGAGGGCGACGACATGACACCGGAGGACATCTACCGAGCGCTCCAGGCCGCCGCCACCAGCGGGCAGCTGCGCGGCAACGACCCCGACGGGCTGGCTGACCTGCTGCGCAACCTAGGCACGGCGACGCTGCCGGTGACCGGCGGCCAGGCGGCGCTTGGGCCGGACAGCGCGTGGCTGACCGGCACCACCAACTACCTCGACTCCTCGTGGTCGATGACGCTCACCGGCCGCGACGGCGGTGGCACCCGAGCCTTGCTGACCATCGAGCTGACGCTGAACGAGCAAGAGCAAGAGACGCCATGGACGCTCGGCCAGGCCTTTCCGGCGCTGCCACCGAGCCGGCGCGTGGTGCCCGATCGCGGCGCCGCGCTGCGCCGCGGCCCGAGCGTCGTGGCTCCGCTCGTCCTGCTGCAGCCGGCCATCAAAGCGACCAACGAGCTGCAGCCGGCCATCAACGCGACCAACGAGGCGCCGGGCGCGCCCACCCCTCCGCGTCCGCGCCTCTCCGGCTCGCTGCCGTTGGACGGCATCCCTGGCGCGCCCGGGAGCGACCTGCTCGCCCGCTACGCGCCGTTCCTCGGCACGCCGCTGTTCGTGGACGGCGAACTCGACTTCACCGGCCCGCGCCCTGGGCTCGACCTGCCGGCGGCCGCCCCGGGCGCCACCCTGCAGTTCGGCCGGCTCGAGGTGACCGAGGTCGGCATCCGCTTGACCACGCGCTTCCCCGACCCCTACATCCTGCCCGAGCAGGGCGAGCCCCTCTCGGCCGCGCTGCTGTACGCCAAGGTCAGCCTGCCGAGCAAGCCGCCGGGGGTGGTCGACATCAGCGGGCCGCTGCTCTTCGGCGACGAGTTGTGGCCGCTGCTGGTCGAGTTCGGCAAACCGCTCGACCTCGAGGGCGGCATCCAGGCCCTGCTCGCCATCGCGGGGGTCGACGACGCCGGCGATTTCTCCTTGCCGCCCGGCCTCGCGCCGATCGCCGAGTTCGGCTTGTCGGACGTGGGCTTCGGCATCGTGCCACCGTCGAACGGCGTCCCGCCGTCGCTCGACTACACGTCGGTCGGCATCGCCTCCACCCACCCATGGGATCCGCCCATCTCCTTCCTCCACATCGAGAGGGTCGGTGTCCGCTGGCTCTTCACGTTCAGCAGCGGCCTGCCGATGATCGTCGCCAGCATCTACGGCACGATGGCCTTCGGCACCAAGCGCGCGTCCTCACTCGGCGCGCAGGCACCGGTCGCCGTCCGGCGTGACCGCGGCGAGCTCGTCGGAGCCGTGGCCGACCCGGACACGGACGAGATAGTCGTCACCGTCCGTCTCGACCTGCCCGACGTCGCGTTTACCGCCTACACCGAGGAGCCGTTCGACCTCCCGATCGGCAAGGCGTTCGAGGCTTTCTTCGGCGGCGGCGCGCCCGACATCGGCGGCCTCACCGTCCAGGACCTCAACATCACGGCATCGCTGCTAGTCAAGGAGTTCGCGGCCGTGCTCGTCGTCTCTGGCGACTGGAGCATCGCGCCGTCCGACGTGGTCTCGTTCCGCCTAGTGCAGCTCGAGCTCGGTGTCCAGGTCTCCCAGAGCGACGTGAGCGGCAACATCCAGGGCATCGCCCGGATCGACGTGCCCGGCCAGCCGCCGATCGAGCTGTTCGCGAGCGCGGAGTACCCCGGTGACGGCTCGTGGAACTTCGAGGCGGCCCTGCCCGGCACCCTCGACCTCGTCCGCCTCGTCACCGGCCTCATCGGGCCGTCGCCACCGGACTGGGTGAGGTCCATCAAGGTCGAGCTGGAAAATCTCGCGTTCCGCTTCAGCACCGGCCCGGGCAAGCCATATGCGGGCCGCGGGACGCTGCGCGCGAAGGTCGACCAGGACCTGCTCGGGTTCACCATGTCGCTCGAGCTTACCGCCACGATCGAGCGCAAGCTCAGGTCGAGCTCGGCCGACGAGCACCAGGCGGTCGCGCTGCGCGGCAGCGCGCAGGTCGACTCGCAGACGGTGACGAACGGCAGCCTGTCCGGCACCTTCACCATCACCAGCTTCTCGGTGACGGCCTCGGTCGCGGTGACCGACGCGAGCAAGACCTACACGTTCGTCATCGCGTACCGGGACCTCTCCCTCTCGGCCGCGACGTCGTACGTCGGGGACGGCCAGGCCCGCCACCAGATCCTGACGCTGCGCCTTCGCGGCGCGACGCTCGGCGAGATCGTCACCTACCTGGTGAACCTGGCGAACCCCAACGCGACGTTCCGCCTCGACCCGCCGTGGGACTTCCTCAACACCATCGACCTCTCCGCGTTCGCCCTCATCTTCGATCCCACGCTGCTGTCGGTGGGCCTGACGTACGACATCAAGCTCGACCTCGGCTTCGCCGACATCCAGACGGTCGGCGTGCGGTACGAGCGGTCGTCGGGCACGTCGAGGGTCAAGCTCGTGCTCGTCGCGAAGATGCTCGGCGACACGCAGCCCAAGCAGCTCTCGTGGGACCCCGTCACCCAGTCGCCGCCCGCCGTGGCCGGCAAGACGAGCCTGTTCAAGCTCCGCTACCTCGGCCTCGGCCAGCACGTCACGCCCAAGGCGCTCACCGACGCCACGAGCATCACGCAGGTGGTCGACAAGCTCGTCGAGGCCATGCGGCCGGTCAACGACACCCGCAAGGTGCCGGTCAATCCGTCCGACATCGACCCGAAGAGCCAATGGCTGTTCGGGATCGACGCCACGGTCATGGACACCGTGTCGGTCAAGATGGTGCTGCACGACCCTGACATGTACGGCATCGTCATCGCGCTGTCGGGGACGCAGGCCAAGTCGCTGGCCGGCTTGAACCTCGAGCTGCTCTACAAGAAGGTCACCGACGACATCGGCGTGTTCCACGCCCGGCTGCAGATCCCCGACGCGTTCCGCCACCTCCAGTTCGGTGCGGTCTCGGTGACGCTCGGCATCGTCACCATCGACGTTTTCACCAACGGCAACTTCAAGGCCGACCTCGGCTTCCCGCACAATCGCGAGTTCAGCGTCTCGTTCGCGGTAGAGGCCGGAATCTTCAACGGGCGCGGGGGAATCTACTTCGGCCTGCTCAACGGCGACACGTCGACCCGCGTGCCGCGCATCACCAACGGCACCTTCAGCCCGGTGATCGAGCTCGGCGTCGGGCTGTCGATCGGCGCGGGGCGCAGCTTCCAGCAGGGCCCGCTCGCCGCCGGCATGTACGTCAACCTGATCGTCATCTTCGAGGGCGCGCTGGGCTGGTTCCATCCTGACCGCGGCGACGCCGGCACCGAGCTGTACTACTGGATCCGCGGCAGCGCCGGCATCACCGGGAAGATCTACGGCTCCGTCGACTTCAAGATAATCAGCATCGATGTCAGCATCGAGATCACGGCCATGGCGGCCCTCGAGATGACCGCGTACAAGGCGACGCTCGTCGAGCTCAGCCTGTCGGTACGGGTCAACGCCAGCGTGACAATCATCTTCTTCCGCATCAACTTCAGCTTCTCGCTCGACCTGCGCACGTCGTTCGTCATCGGCTCCGACTCCACGGCGCCGTGGCGGGTGGCGTCCGGCGAGGCCCGGCGCGAGGTGCGCGCGGCAGCTCTCGTACGCGCCGCCGCCCTGTCGTCGCCGGCCGCCGCGCAAGACGGCTACGTGCTCCACTTCGACAAGGACGCGCACGTCTTCCCCGACCGCCAGCCGCGCACCGCGACCCTCAAGCTCGTGCCCGGCTACACGGTGGCCGGCATCGCTGTCGACTGGTCGGGTAAGGGCGCCGACGACAACACTGGCGCCGGCAATGCTGATGCCGACGCCGAGACAGCGTACCGCCTCGTGGTCATGCTGGTGGCCGACAACGCCGAGCCACCGGACGCGACGACGATCGCCGACACGCACCGGACCGACGTCTCCCGCCACCCCCGCGCGACGACCGCCGCCGACACGTCGTTCAACCAGGTGGCCGAGAGCCTGCTGCGCTGGTCACTCGACGCGCTCGGCGTCGACGTCCGGAACCCGGCCACCCGGATTACGCTCGCTCAGCTCGACGACCTCGACACGCAGCTCGCCCTCGACGAGGCAGCAACCGAGGGCTTCACGTGGGACAACATCAAGGGCTTCCTCGGCAACAACCTGCACGTGCTGGTGAGCGGTACGCCGACCGGCCAGCAGGCCGCCGATCTCATCTCGGGAACGCCGTTCCCGATGCTGCCCGTCCTCGAGTGGACGTCCGACCTGCCCGATCCCGCGCAGCGCGACCGCAAGTTCTGGGAGTACCAGCCGGTCGGCGCGACGTACGAGGCGGAAGCGCTGGCCTACTTCGAGAAGCTCGACCCGCGCCCCGCGCAGCACCGTCCGTCACCGGCGGCCCGGCTCGCCGCTGCCGGCGGCGAGGCGAGCGAGTCGATGGCGACCTATGTGGCGCGTGACTACTTCCGCCTGGTGGCGCGCAGCGCGACGCGTGCCGCGATCAACCTGCTGGAGGCGTTCCCGCACACCGTCGAGTCGACGGACTCGCTTCAGTCGATCGCCGGCGGCTTCCCCACCACCACCGTCTCCTGCGCGCCGGTGCTGGGCGACGACGTTCGAGCGGATCGCCGAGCAGCTCGGCCTCTCGGCTGCGGAGCTGCTCGCGCTGAACCCCGAAGTGGGCGCCGCGTTGCGGGCGGCCATCCCGCTGACGCCCATCGAGGTAGCCGTCGGCGTCACCGCGCAGGCGATCGCGCTCGCCAACCCGGACTGGCCGGTGGCGCCCGGCGCGACCGTCCACCTGGGCACTATCGGCGCGCAGGTGCAGTCGACCGACACGCTGCGGCGGATCGCCGGGCGGTTCGGTGCCGACCTTCCCTCGTGGGTGGCCGGCGACGCGCTGCGGTACGACGCCGCGCTGCTGCGCGCCGGGGCGACGGTGCCGCTGCCGAGCTTCTCCTACCCCAACCCCACCGGCCTGTCCGTGGACGAAGCGGCCGCGGTCTTCTACGTGCGCCTCGGCATGGTGCTTCCCGAAGATGTCCCGCTGGCCGACTGGTACGCCGAGGCGATCGCCGCGCTCAACACGGACTCGCCCGGCCCGCCACCCGTGTCGCTGAACGTGCCAAGGGCGTACCACAACACGCATGACCCAGCCACCTGGCAACTGCTCCCGGGCGACGCGGTCGACGACGTTGCCGCCTACCTCGCCCTCGTTCAGAACGTCGTAGCCGGCAGCGCGTTCGACGCCTGGCTGCAGCGGGTACGCGCCGCCAACACGTCGCGCGCCGGCGCCGCCGTCGCCCTCCCCGCCGACGCGGCGGCGACGATCCTCGGCGATGACACGCTGGCCAGCCTGGACACGCGCCTGCTCTCGCCGGCGTCGTTCGCCGACCTCGTCGTCGACGCCGACGTACTGGTGCCGCTCGTCTCAGTGGACGTGCCGGGCGCGGTCGTCACCACCGGTGAGCGCCTCACGCTGCTCACGCTCGCCCAGTCGTACGGCTTGTCGCTGGAGGACCTCGCCGGCCGGATGGCGGCCGACCGCGGCGTGCTGGCGACCTCCGTGGTGGCGGAGCGGCCGCTGACCGTGCCGAACGTGCCGGCGCTTAGCCTCGATAACTTGGTGGCGGCGCTGCACGGCGGCCAGCCGATGGCCACCGTGAGCGGTGAGGCGGCCCGCTTGATGCTGGCCGGGCTGCGGCTGCCGGCGCCGGTGCTCGACGACGGCACGTACCACGCGCGCGGGCCGATGACCGGCGTCTACGAGTTGCTCGGCCAGCAGGTGACCGGCCCGACGCCGGCCCCCGCGGGCGAGATCGCCGGTGACACGCCGGTCGTGACCCTTACCGTGACGAAGGGACAGGACGCCGCCTGGCTGACGTTCGCCGAGTCGGTGGTGATCGGCCCTGAGCACGACGAACAGGCGCTCGGCGCGCTGCAGGAGCGCAACCCTGCCCTCGGCCAACGCTCGTCCCCGGCGGGCATCATCGCGCTGGGCGCGGACGCCGCTGCGGCGGTCCTCGTGGTGACCGAGGCCGACCTGGAGAAGAACTACCCGCAGACGTCGCTGAAGCCCGGCGTCGTCAGCCCGCTCGCGCCGCTGCCGCTGTCGCACGAGCTCGGCGTCCGCTACCCGGTCAGCCAGGTGATCCCGTGGCAGACCACGGACCAGCTGCTGCTGCCCGGGCCGCCGCCGGCGCCCACGGCCGGCGTCGGCGCGCCGAGTCTCTGGCCGCTGTCGGACGAGCTCGCGGCCAAGGCCACGGACGGCGTCAGCGCGTCGCGCTTCCTGCTCGAGCAGGCGGTCCCGCAAGGCGGCCCGACCGCGCCGGTCACCGAGCTCGCGTCGTACGCCTGGGCGACGCTGGTGCGCTTCTCGGTGCGGCGCATCCCTGGCCTGCCCGGAATGGTCGAGGTGCTGGGTGCCGACACCACTGGCCGGCAGCGCCTCGCCGACCTCATCGAGTACCTCGGCTCGCCGGTAAAGGGCGAGTCGGCGCAGCTGAAGCTGCTGTGGTCGTTGCCGCCGACCCCTGGGATGAGCCCAGGGCTTACGTCGGTCCCGCTGGCCAGCGGTGGCACGTTCATCGTGCAGACCAACCTCTCGACCGAGACGCACAGCGGGCTCCTGACGAACGCGGGCGGCGCGGACGAGCCGCCAACGGCGGGCCAGCACTTCGCGTCGATCGCCGACGCCGAGCGCTTCGTCGCCCTGCTCTGGGAGTGCAGTGTCGTCGGTGGCGGCGGCTACTGGCTGCAGACGCGCATCGCGGGCGGCGGCAGCGATGGCGTGCCCGATGCCGTCTTCGACCAGGACGGGCTCGCGCAGCTCGCGCTGCTCGTCCAGCTGGCCTCGCAGTCCACCGTCGATACGGCGGAGGGCTGGCCCGTGCGCAATCTGCGCTCGTTCAACTCCTGCGCTGTGGTCGGCAACGCCGTCGACCCGCGTACCGTCTCGTTGTCGGCCCGGCCGGTCGACCCGTCCGAGCTTCGGGCCGCGCCGACTGTCGATCCCGGTCAGGTCGGCTTCGAGGTGGTCCTGGCCAACCCGGGGCAGGGCGACGACCTGGCGACGGTGACCGCGCAGCTCTACAGCCTGCTCGGCTACCAGTTGCAGGCCACCGCCGGCTTCGCGGGCAGCCTCGAGGGCAAGCCGGTCAGCCCGCAGGCGCCGAACGGCCATGACGACTCGGGTGTCGCGATGCTGTCCCAGGACGACGAGACGCTGTGGTCGTTGCGCCGCGTCGTCGACATCAGCCGCTACGCGTTGCACCGGCTGCCGGAGCTGCCCACCGCTCCTGCCCCGGACGGCGATCCGTACGCGGGCATCGCCAGTACGGCCGGGACGCGGGCCGTGCTGTGGCTGCAGGACGTCTACGGCAACACGTCGGCCAAGCCGACCGAAGGACCGGGACTGCTGCCCATCCCCGTGCGCTACACCGATCCCATGCTCGGCGCGAGCGCGTGGCCCTCGACAACGCTGTCATACGCGGTCGAGCCGAGCGGCGCGCTCGCGCGCGTCGTGGTGGCGGTCACCCTGCAGGCGGTGGCCTACCAGCCTGCGGCGAGCGATCCGGGCGCGGTCGCGGCGGCCAAGGCGGAGCGCGACCGAGAGCGGTTGGCCGCCGTCTACTATCAGATCATGCAGCCGGGCGTCGCCTCTTCGGTGCGCACGTCGCTCCAGCAGCGGCCCGGCGAGGATCCCGCACCGCTGCCCGTCGACATCCAGACGCTGCGCCGCTACGTGATCGGCAGCCATGCGTTGCTTGGGTCGATCGGCGCGGTGACGGACGCCCCCGCCGACGCGGCGGCGGCCGGCACGCTCGACGCGGTCGTCGAGCGGTACGGCGTCGACTTCGACACGCTGGCCGCCGCCAACACCGATGCGGCGCTGGCTGACCTGATCGGTGCCTCGACGGTCGCCGTACCGGTGAGCGCGATCTTCCGTACCGGCGACACGGTCGCCGCGCTGTGCGCGGGTCTGGAACCACGGATCGACCCCGCGACGGTGCTCACCGACCCGGACAACGTCGTGCTGCCGCTCATGGCGGGCGTCGAGCTCTCGACCCCGGCCCGCATGGTGACCGTGCCCTCGGCCACGGCCACCGCGGTCGACATGGCAACGGCCGGCGGCTGCTCGCTGTCGACCCTCGTCGCGGCCAACCAGGACAGGCAGGGCCTGCTGACGCCCGGCTTCGTCTTCGAGGTCAACGGCAAGACGGTGACCGTGGCAGCGACGCTGCCGGCGAGCGAGACCACGCTGACGCTCGTAGCGCAGGCGTTCGAGTCGCAACATGTGCACCTCGGAGCCGAGCAGATCGTCGCGCTCAACGCCGACGTGCCCGGCATGTTCCGGCTGAACGCAAGTTTGGCGGTGAACGGCTACACCGTGGTCGCCGGTGACACCCTGAAGGCCAATCACGGCCGCTTCACGCCAGCCGAGCTCGCGACCGGGAACACGGGAACGGTCGACCTGTTCCCGCCGGGCACGCCGCTGTTCCTCACGACGCGACTGGTAGCCGTGCCGGCGGACGACACCCTCAGCCGCTTCGCCACTGCCAACGCCTGCTCGCCGGGCTCGCTGCTCCGGTACAACGGCCCCGCGCCGGTCGGTACGTCGCCGCCGGTCGTTCCTGGTACGTGGTCGTGGCCCGCCGACCCGACGGCGCTGCGGGTGCCGTACACCGTGCAGCAGGGCGACTCGCTGGCGGCGATCGCGAGGCGCTTCCTCGACCTCGACCCGGCCGGGCTCGTCGACATGAACGCCGCCATGCCCGGCGCGGTCGCCGCCGGCGTCACGGTCACGATCGGGGCCGAGTCGAGAACGACAACGGTGCCGTCGTCGTTCTCGGAGGTCTGCGCGCTGTTCAGCCCGCCGGCCGAGCCAGCCAACCTGGCGACCGCGCTCGCCGAGCGCACCGATGCCCTGGCGCAGGGCGCACTGCTCGTCTGCCCGCCCGGCGTCATCGCCGATCTCACGCCCGGCTTGACCGGCGTCACGCCGCGGCACGCGGCAGCGCCGTACGGCGTCTCGGCGGTCGCGCTGCTGGCCGCCAACGCGGGGACGCCGAACCTGCTCGTGGCCGGCCAGCAGCTCGCCGCCTGGCGGCCGCCGCCGCCACCGCCGGGCAGCGACCCGCCGCCGCCGCCTCCGGTCGAGACGATCGCGCCGCACGACACGCTGACGGCGATCGTCGAGCGGTTCCGCCGGCGTCAGTTCGCCACCGACATCGGCACCCTGGTCGATGCCAACTCGCCGGTGGGATTCGTCCGGCAGGGCGCGCGCGTCCTCGTACCGCCCGCCGCCGCGGGCCTCGCCGCCGACATCGGGACCGCCACGGCCGACGGCCCGACGTGGTCGTTCCCGGCGCCCGTCTTCCCGGTGCACGTCGCGCTGGAGGTGGCCCGCCCCAGCGGCCAGGTCGACCCGGCGCTGGCCGCGACGGCCGAACGCGACCGCACGACCGTGCCGGCGTTCCGCTCGTCGAGCGGTCAGGACGGCGCGTCGCTCAAAGACTTCGCGGTCCAGGTACAGATGGCGGTGCCGGTGCTGCGACTGGCGACCGGTACCGGCCTGCCCGGACAGGCGACGGACGTATGGGCGGTCGTGTTCGACGCCGACGCCATCGCGAAGATCGCGGTCTACCCGCCGATCCCCGCCGCCGGCTCTGGCGCATTCACCGCGCAGCCGCGCAGCTTCGCCCTGCGCCCGCTCGCGACGACGCTGATCTCCCGCCCGCAGGTGCCCACCAAGACGTTCGACGTCGGGACCGGCAAGCTGTCGCCCGGCGACCCGCGCAACTACCAGGGCATCGACCTCGAGGTCTGGGCACGGGCTGCGCTCGGCGACCTTGAGCTCGTGCTGTCGCCGGCGTACGCAGCCGGCGCGTACGCGTTGAACCGGCCGGCTCTCGACGCGATCGCCGAGGCGAAGAAGACGCTCGCGAGGGCGGTGGCGTATGGGCTCGACTACGTCCTGGCCGGGCAGGCGCCGTCGGGCGACGGGCCAGACCCCGAGCGAGAGGCAGCGGTGGAGACGCTTCGCCAGCAGCTGCTCGTGTCGCTGGTGCGCGGCTACGACACGGCTGCGGTCGTGCAGTACGACACGTCCGTCGAGTCGCCGTGGTCGACGACGTACGCGCGACTATCCGGCAACCCCGTCCCGACCGCGGCGCGGCAGTTGAGCGGCGAGCCGACCTCGGCGCCCGCGCTGACGAACGGCAAGGTCTCGCTCGCGGCCGGGTCGTCACAGGTCAACATCGCGGTCAGCGTGCCGGACGTCGCCGCCCGCGCGCAGCTGTCACTCGACCTCGACTTCTCGGTGGTCGAGCTCGAATTCGACATCAGGCCGGGCACCGAGGGGTACGAGCGGTCGGACTGGCTGACCTTCCTCACGCCGATCGGCTCCGGCTCGCCGGACGCGCTCAGCCTCGACCTCGGCTCGCCGATCATTCCGCTGCCGCTGCGGGCCTATCCCCCGCTGCCGATCCTCGTCGACCACCGGGCCGTCGTGCCCACGAAGGCGGACACGCTCGACGATGCGGTGCGCTGGCGGTACCAGTTCTCGCTCCAACACCAGTCGGCGCAGCAGGACTCGATCGGCTTCAGGGTCACCTTCAACTCGCCGAGTGGCGATGCCTTCGGTGTCACCAACGACGACGACCTGTTCACCACGCTGGCGCAGTACGTCGGAGTGTCGAAGCCGTTGCTCGGCCTGCTCGCGGGGCTCGCGTCGTGGGAGACGGCGTTGCCGGACCAGCAGCGCGTGCTGGCGACCGCCCTCAGCAGTTTCCAAACGCTGATCGAGGCGGTGGCCACCGCGTGGTCGACACACTGGCCACCCGCGACACCCCCCCGCGCGCGGCAGCTCCCGGCCGCGCCGGACGCCGGCAGCGGGGTGGTGCTCGATGTCTACGACTTCGGCGTCGTGCTCCGGACCGATCCGTCGGCCACCGTGTATGTCGGGCTCGAGCTCACCCGCTCCACCGTCACGGGTCCCGGCGGCGTGGGCTGGCCCGACATCGTCTGCGTCACCGCCGACGGCACTCGCCATCTGCTCAAGCCGCACGGCGGCATCGATCCGAGCCACCGATCGTACGACTTCCCGCTCGACTCGAAGGTGGCGGCGTTCAGCCAGCTGACCTTCGAGCTGACCTTCCCGCACGTCCACGTGGCGAGCTACCAGAACGCGTCGGCGCGCACGTGGGTCACCCGCAACGCGAAGCTCCTCGGCGACACCGGTTCCGACACCGCGCTGGAGTTCGTCTACCGCACACCGGAGGTAAGCTACCGCACCCCCGTCGTGCCCTTCATCGCGATCACCGGAACCGTCCCGATCGACAGCTGGCCGAAGCACCCGCTGCCGACCATGTTCGGCACGATCTTCGACGGCTCGTCCGCGGACCGGACCATCGCCATCGGCGTGCGGTACGCCTACACCCTCGTCGAGTCCCATCCACCGATCGAGGCGCTGCTCCCGGTCTACCAGTCGCCGGCCGGCAAGTACGACGACTCGATCGTCGGCACCGTCACCAGAGAGGTCGATAAGTGGTTGGGCAACGTCAACCCGACCAAGACCGATGCCGCCTGGGCCTTCGGCATCACCCTCTACTCGTCGATCGATCCAGGGCTGCAGCGCCCGGTGCTCCAACTCAAGCGCGTCTCGGCGGCGCTGACGCCGCCGCCCCCCGACTCGCGCGACCGCCCGCTGGGGGAATGAGTCGAACCGCCGCTAAAGTTGGCCTTGCTGACGGCGATGTAGGCCGTCCACTCCCGCGGCCGAGCCGCCCGTGAGGTCGCAGAAGAAGCATCCCGTCATCGGTGAGCCTCGTGTGGCCCGCCGATCGACAACACGGAGCTTCGTATGCCCACCCCCGCCCGACGCCGCCCAGCCGTGTCCGCCCGCCCGCGCCGCCGACCCACCGGTCGGCCCCGCCCAACCACGCCCGCCCCGTCCGAGCTCGACCGGCTGCTCGACGAGGCCCTGTCGCGGCCGGCGCCGGAGCCGGCGACGTTCGCCGAGCTCGGCGTCCCCGACTTCGCCTATTACCCGAGCGCGGACGCCGGCACCGGCTACGCGGTGACGCTCGGACAGCCGTCTGTCAGCGTGCTCGATACCGGGACGTGGCAGCCTACCCAGCAGCTCGACCTCGCCGCGCATACCCAGGGCTCTCCGCAGCGGCTGGCCGTCGCAGGCGACGGCGGCACGCTGTTCGTCCTCACCCGCGACGCTCAGCTCAACTACGACCTGGTCATCTTCGCGATCGACATCGCCGGCGGACGGCGCTCGCCTGTTCGCGGTGAGCCGCGGGCGCACGAACTACAGCCTCGTCGCGGTCGACACCGCCACGCAGGCCGTAAAGCAGACGGTCCTGGCGCCGTCGTCCCGATGCAGCTCAACGGGCTGGCGGTGTCCCCGGACGGCACGCGCGTGTTCGCCACCGACCAGATCATGAGCGGCGTCCGCGTGTTTGACAGCGTTTCGCTGCGCCTGATCCAGACGATCTCCTGGAACTCGGACGTCCAGGGGCCATGGGGAGTGGCGATCACGCCCGACGCGTCCCAGCTATTCACCGCGAACCTGTTCAGCGGCGATCTCGGCATCGTCCAGCAGGTACAGGCGGCGCCGGGCAGCCTGCTCGACGGCGAACTGGACATCGAGCGCTTCGGCGCGTTCGGAGCCGATCCTGGCTATCAAGGGCTGCTGATCCGCCGCTCGCTGAAGGACCGCCATGG
Source organism: uncultured Actinomycetota bacterium (assembly GCA_963837255.1). Classification (GTDB taxonomy): domain Bacteria; phylum Actinomycetota; class Actinomycetes; order Streptosporangiales; family Streptosporangiaceae; genus JAJYUU01. The sequence goes on along the minus strand of CAWIMN010000016.1, from coordinate 13,725 downwards.
ACCGACTGCCCGGACATCTGGGTGCCGGCACCGGGCCGCTGAATGATCCGAGCATCCTGGTCAGCCAGTACGACAAGGACTCGCCGAACGCCATCACGCCCCAGGCGAACAACTTCATCTACGTACGCGGGCAGAACACGACCTCCGGGGCGTTGACCACGCGAGTGTGGCTGTACTGGGTGAATGCCAGCGGCAACCCCGACCTCATCCTGTGGCCGGACAACTGGGGCGAGGCCGGGCTCAACGTGACATCGATCGAGGTGACCGCCAGCGCGGCGAACCAAGTCGCCTACACCAACCCGCCGTTCCTCCTCGACGGGAAGGTCCTCACCGGCTCGCACTACTGCCTCGTGACGGTTGTCGAGAACCCGCCGCTCAGTAATCCGGCGAAGGATCCGCGGCCGACCACCTACATGGGCGACATGAACCACCTGGCGGCGTACTTTGCCTCGCACCCGAACATGGGCTGGAAGAACACCAGCTGGCAGACTGTGACCCAGCCGACGTGGCAGCGGACGGCAGCGGTCCCGGGACCGACGGCCGGGGGGCTGTTCTACATCGGCGTCCGCTGCAAGGCGATGCCCACCGACGGCCAATACGCCCTGGCCATGGCCGGGCCCGACGCCGACGGTACGATCAACACCGGCCCGCTGCCGATCACCACGCCGGGCATGCTCAGCATGCAGCCGGTAACGTGGCCGGCGAGCTACAACTCGACGCTGGTTCTCACCTACTACCAGGGGAAGACCGCTCCCACGCCGGATGTGTCATCGATCAGCGTGGTCGGCGGCTCGGATTCGGTTCAGCTCATCGGGCTCGTCGACGATCCGCTGCGCTACGCCATGCGGGCCAGGATCTACCCGCGCCTCGGACTCGAGGAGGGGGTCAGGGAGGAGTGGCTGACCCTGGTCGGGTCAGTCACCCCTAAGTTCAGCCGCTGAGCGACGGGCCTAGCCGAACACCGCCTCGTAGCACATCGCCGTCGGGACCTGCCCAGGCACCGAAGGTTCGTCAGGCCCCACAGGGACGATAAACAGTTCCAGCGTGCCGAGCTGCTCGTGCTCGACGCGGTAGCTGCCCTGCGGCAGGACCGGCTGGAGGGGACCGTGGAATAGGACGGAGAACGGAGCCCGGAACGAGCCAGGGGCACTGGTCCCATGCTCGGTCACCTCGACCAGCTCGGTCTCGATGGTCGCGGGAGAGCCGCCCGGTGGCGGCCCCCCCATCAGCCGGAAGCGAGTGCCCTGGTGAGGCCGGAAGTCCCCGGCGGTCAGCGTCTGCAGTGAACGGTCGTCCGACACGGCCGACATCTTACCGGCCGAAGCCGTCACCGCGCTGCGTCGGCCTAAGGCCGCAGCGGGATAGCGCAGGCCGACCAAGGCGGCCAGATCGCCGAGCGTGATCTCGAACATGGGCGCCGGATCCTCCAGCGCGAACCTCAGGTGGCCGAACACTTCCATCGCCACCGCGCCGTACAGCGCATCCGCGCGAATATCGCCGCCAGTGCGGGTTCGGCCAGATGAGACTCAAGTTAGAACAGGGTACCGAAGCCAGTGACTACTAATCAAGCGACAACGCCCCCAGTCAACGGCAGACACGGCCCGACGCCCCCAGACATCGAGATCTCTCCGACCTGCGGCAATCCGACTTAACCCTACGGCATGGGACGAATCGGGACTGACTCGAAAATAGACCAGCGGGCAGGCGGCAGCGAACCTTGGGCGGTGTGCCGGGTCAGGTTCTGCAGGTGGGTGGTCAGGCTGCGGGTTGCTCCCCGGGTCCGGGCTGCAGGGTGACGGTCTTGCCGGTGAGGTGCTCGAGCTTGCGGATCAGGTCGCGTTCGCGGTGCTGCCTGCTGAAGCTGGAGTGGTAGAAGTCGGGGCCGAGGTCCTGGTAGCGGGCTCCGGGATCGGAGAGCAGGTTCCAGATGATGGTCAGGACCGAGTTGCCGATGGCCACCATCGCGCGTCTTTTGCCGCGGCGCCGGGCGATGCGGTGGTACCGCTCGCCGAGGAAGGTGTCGGTCCGCGCCGACGCGGTGACGATCTCGCCGAGGGTGGCGGCGAGCCAGGGGTTGCCCTTGCCGGTGGAGCCGCCTTTCTTCTTGCCCGCGGAGCTGCGGTCGATGGGGGCGAACTTGGCCCAGGAGACCATGTACCCGGCGGTGGCGAAGCGGGTCATGTCGAGGCCGAGCTCGGCGATCAGTTCCTGGGCGGAGATCACCCCGACGCCGGTGATCTCATCCAGTTGCTCCACCGCGCGGGCGTAGGGGGCGATCTGGTCTTCGATCCTGGCGGTGACCTCATCGATCCGCGCGGTCAGGTCATCGATGCGGTCCAGCATCATCTGGCACAAGAACGCCTGATGGCTGGTGAACTGGCCGGTGAGCGCCTCCTGAAGCAAGGGGATCTTGCGGCGCATCCGGCCGTGCGCCATCCGGGCCAGGACTTTCGGGTCACGCTGGCCGGCCAGCATCGCGGCGAGCATCTGCCGGCCCGAGACCCCGAAGATGTTGCTGGCCACCGAGGACAGCTTGATCTGCCTGTCATTGGACGTTATCTGTAGTATTTTCATGTCATGCCTGGGGATCGCCGCGCGGACGCCGCGGAGCACGCGGCGCACGTCAACGAGGCCGCCGGCCTGCTGGAGGCCGGGACCGCGGCTGCTGAGGCCGCGCGGGTGCTGGCCGGGCGGCTGGGCTGCTCGCAGCGGCAGGCCCGCCGCTACGTCGCCCAGGCTGCCGCGGACGGCCGGGTCCCGGTTCCCGAGGAGGGCACGGTGTTCACCGTCCGGCTTCCCGTCCGGCTGGCCGCCGCGGTCCGGGAGCACGCCCGCACGTCGGGCCGGACGGTCTCCTCGGTCGCCGCGCAGGCCCTGGAGGAATTCCTCGCCCGCGCTCACGGGGGCCGTCCGTCCAGGTGAGAGAGCTGGCGGTGGAGACGGAGCACGTCTTCTGCCGCCATGCCGCCGCCGAAATGTCAGCGGCCTACAGGATATTGGCGCCGCAGCGGCGGGCCAGGACCGCCGTCCCCGCGGCGGAAGGAGGAACCGGTGACGGCAGCGGCGATCTACGCGAGGGTCTCCAGCGCACGGCAGGCGAAGGACCAGACGATCGCCTCGTGCAGCCCGTCGTGCATCCGCTGGGCCTGGCTGCGGGTGTCCTCCGCACCGGCCGGGGCGGACAGCGCGTCCAGCACCGCCGTGAGGACCGCGGCGCATTCCGAGGTCAGGTCCCCCGCCAGCACCCCGGCGCCGTCGAAGGTGGTCTCCAGGCGCACCGACCGGTCCTCGAACCCCTGATCCCGGTCCTCATCCGGGTCCTCCGGCAGCGAGCGGGCGTAAATCTCCGCCACCAGCCCGCCCAGGTCCCGCAGGTCCATCCCCGCCCTAGCCGCCGCCAGCAGGATCTCATCCGCCGCCGCCTGGCAGTCCTGGGGAAGCCTGTCGGTCCACTGGCAGATCTGCCGCGCGTAGGACTCCGACAACTCCCCGGCCGCCAGCACCGCCATCACCTCCGGATGGGCGGCGGCCCGCCGGACCCACACGGTATAGGCCACTGCCGCGCCCCTGGTGACCCGCGTCTTGTGGATCAGCCACGCGCGGGGGCTGTAATCCGCATCCGCGCAATACCCCTGGCCCGAGGTGAACGCCGCCAGCATCGACGCCCGCGCCGCGGTGCTCATCGCGGTGGCCCGCTCCAGCATCTGCAGGCAGCGTGCCTGGATGTCCGCAGCCAGCGCGGTGGCGTCGGCTCGGGCCAGGTAGCTGAGCCCCGCGTGCACCATGTCCATCGCCTCGCTGGCGCTGGCGCATGAGGGCGCGGCGGTCACCGTGGCTGTCACCTCCTCCCGTGCTGCTCGCGGCCTGGCGGACGGTCCCCTCCCCCGGCCATTCCCAGCCAGGCGGTTCGGCTTCTTGTTCTATATTAGCGGTCGAAGCCGACATTTACCGGACAATAAGACCGTGCCAAAAGATGAATCCGAAATAGATAGCGATGAGTTCACAGGTACCCGCGAGGTGTCTGCTACGCGAGCTACCAGGCAAGCAAGACTTCCGGAACCGCGACCAGGCCCCTACCAGGAAACGCCGCCACCGCACCCAACGAGGCAGCGACACCCATCCCCGCCGGGCCTCCAGGATGTCAGGCGCGGTGGTGAAGCCCTTCCCAGCCAGGCTGGCGGCCAGCAGGCCGCTTTCCGCGGCGCGGCCGGCGTGGAACGGCTTCGTCATGGTCCCGAAGTTCTCGCGCAGCCCGGCGGCTTGCGAGCCGGCCAGCGCGAGCACTGCGGGCAGCACCGGCGCCGTGGGATGAGTGAGCAGCTCGTAGACCCGGCGATTTTCTCCATGCGGGCCGAACCAGAGGTTATGCCGCGGATCCGAAGAATGACGCGCCCGGGCCCGGCACGGGCCGCCCGCGCCATGTGTCCGCCTGCGGGTGCGTACGCTGCACAGCATGATCGGCACGCGGACGACGGCGGTGATAGGCGGCGGCATCGTCGGGCTGGCGGTGGCCAGGGAACTGACGATCCGCTACCCGGGCCTGCGGGTGACCGTGTTCGACAAGGAAGATCACGTCGCTGCCCATCAGAGCGGGCACAACAGTGGTGTCGTCCACGCGGGTCTGTACTATGCGCCCGACAGCCTGAAGGCGCGGCTGTGCGTACGCGGCGGCAGCATGCTGCGCGAGTTCTGCCAGCAGCACGACATCCGCCTGCGCGAGTTCGGCAAGCTGGTGGTCGCGAGCTCCGACGCGGAACTGCCCGGCCTGGCCGAGATCGAGCGCCGGGCGCTGGCGAACGGGGTTCCCGGCCTGCGGCGTGTCACCCGGGCCGAGATCGGTGAGATCGAGCCGTACGTGCGGGGCGTCGCGGCGCTGCATTCGCCGCATACCGCGTCAGTCGACTTCACCGGCATGTGCCAGGCCCTGGCCCGGCAGATCACGTCGGCAGGCGGCGCGGTGCGGCTCGGCACGCACATCCGCTCGGTCGCCGAGGAAGCCCACGGTGTGGTGATCCGGTCGCAGGACGACGCGTGGAGCTTCGACCAGTTGATCGTCTGCGCGGGCCTGACCGGCGATCACCTCGCCGCGCAACTGGGCGGGCTCGACGATATGCGGATCGTTCCTTTCCGCGGGGAATACTACGAGCTCCGGCTGGCAGCCCGGCACCGGGTCAAGGGCATGGTGTATCCGGTACCCGACCCTCGGTACCCGTTCCTCGGCGTCCATCTGACCCGCGATGTGGATGACGGCGTGCACGTGGGCCCCAACGCGGTCCTCGCTCTCGCGTTCGAGGGCTACCGCTGGCGCGATATCGGCCTTCGCGACCTGCGCGACATCGGGAGCTGGCCCGGGACCTGGCGACTCGTCCGCCAGCACTGGCGGTACGGCATCAGGGAGATGACCGGCTCACTGGTCAAACGGCAGTATCTCGGCACCGTGCGGGCCTACCTGCCCGACCTGCAACTCGGCGATCTGGTCAGGTCGACGGCGGGGGTGAGGGCCCAGGCGGTCCGGCGGGACGGCGGCCTTGTCGACGACTTCGTCCTGCAGTCCTGCGGCCGGGTCATGCTCGTCCGCAACGCGCCGTCGCCGGCCGCCACCTCCAGCCTCGCCATCGCCGAACACATCGTGTCGGCGCTGGACGGGAAGGCCGCAGCCGCCTAGCCGCCGCGTCACAGGCAACGCAGTCATAGGCAGCCCAGTCACAGGCAACGCAGCCACAAGCAGCGCAGCGCGGCGCCGTCCACGGACACCATCAGCCCGCTGGTGCGGGTACCTGATCCTCAGCGGGATCGTGGGCTGTCGGTTCTGCGGTCGCGGATGGCGGGTACCAGCGCGGTGAGCATCAGCATCCCGGTGAGGGCGAAGGCCGCCGGGTAGCCGGTGTCGGCCGCGAACAGGCCGAACACGGCAGGGCCGGCCCCGTACCCGGCGTCGTAGGCCAGGTTCCACAGGGCGCTGGCGGTGCCGTAGCCGGCGGCGGGCGCACGGTCGATCATTAGCGCGAAGGTGACGTTCTGGCTGATCCCGAAGCCCACCCCGAACAGGCACATGCCCGCGATCAGGGCGGCCGGGTCCGCCACCCAGATCAAGATGGTCATCCCGGCGGCGGCGGTCAGCAGCCCGGGAACCAGCAGGCCAGCGTGACCGTGCCGGTCGCCGTAGCGCCCGGCCCACCAGCGGCTCACCGTCGAGGCCACGGCCTGCACGAACAACCCGGCCGCGGCGACGCCGCCGGACACGCCGGCCGCGAGCGGCAAGAACGCGGCGACCACGCCGGCCGGCACGGTCGTAGCCGCGAAGACCAGAGACGGGCGCAGTTGGCCGCCGGATCGCAGGCTAGCCAGCAGGCCGACTGACTGCGCCGCGCCCGGGTCCGGTTCGGTCTGACGACCGGCCGGGCCGGGCAGCCAGGGCACCGCCGCCAGCGGGGCTAGCGCACTGGCGGCCGTGATCGCTATGACTACTGCGTAACCTGTGTTCTCGGCCAGCCAGACCCCGGACGGCAGCGCCACAATCGCAGGCACGCAGGCCACGACTCCGACCAGGCCGATCCCCTCGCCGCGCCGCTCCGGCGGCAGTGCGGTCGCCGCCAGTGCCCCGGTGACGACGGTATTGAGGCCGAAGCCGATGCCGCGGGCGATGCTGACCGCGACGATCGTTACCACGCTGTGGGGGGCCAGCAGCGCCAGGGCCTGCCCGCCGAGCAGCAGCGCCCCGACGGCGAACACCGTGCGGTAGTCATAACGCCTCATGAGCCTGGACGAGGCGAACTCGGCCAGCACGGTGGCCAGCATGAGCGAGCCGGTCACCTCGCCGGCCTCGGCACTGCCGGCGCCCGCCGATATGGCGTACATCGGCGTCACCGACAGCAGGAGGTAGAAGCTGGTGAGCGCGCCGAAGGAAGACATCAGCACCAGCGCAAGGCGGCCGCTGATGAGTCGCGCGCGGTGCGCGGGGCGGTCGGACCGCCCGCTGTGCGCGGTGCGCCCGGGATGCCTGGTCTGGGTCATCGTGCTCATGTACGTGACCGTAGGCGCCAAGTGGGACACCGATAAGGTCCAATCCGGTGGCCATTCAGTGGTCCGGTTAGAGACCGGCGCCGATGCACTGAGTGAACTCGGCTGCGTGCAGCGGCTGACCGGAAACTACCCGGCGGCCAAGGCCAGCCATGAACAGGCGCTGCGCCTGTACCGGGATCTCGGTGACCGGCACGGCCAGGCTGACTCGCTGCGCTACCTGGGGCGGGTATATCAGGAAACCGGGGATTTTGAGACGGTGGCCGTTCGTCTCCGGGGACGGCCTTCCCGGTCACGTTCCCACCTTTACGGAGGCTCACGGCGGGAGGGAGGCCCTGCCAGTACCCCTATCAGCAAGGTCTCCCCGCGCCAGCACATCGCCGGTTCCGTAAGCGGCCGGCCGCTATCGTCGCCTTGATCGCCGGTTCCCGCTGACCCCCGACCCGGCTCGGGTGCGCCGCCGCCACTGGGGACTTGGGCATGGCAAGCACCCACTTCGTTCGGTCGAAATTAATTCGACACCACAGGCTTGCGGCCGGGAGTAACCACGGCGCAGCCGGAGCGCTGGTTTCCGGCGGAGGGCGGACCGCCCGGGCCGGAGGGCCGCGAACTTCTCACCGAACGCAGCCTCGCTGAGCCTGGCCAACGCCGCCTAACGTGATGGCAGCAGGCATCGTCAGATGGGTGGAGAAGGGGCGGGTGAACGCCGAGCCGGAAACTCTGGCCTGCGATGACCGCCTTAAGAATAAGCGCAGAAGCCGGAAATCGGGCGGGAGCCGCCGTTGGGCCGTAGACCGCAGTTCCGCGGCGGGATAGCGTAGCTGACACCGGACGTCTGGCTCCGGCCAGGCCCAAGCAGGCGGTCGTCATGCGCAGATACCTTGTCGTCGCGAATCAGACCCTGCAGCGCGCAGAGCTAGCAGATGAGTTCCGCGAGCGGATCGAGGCGGGAGCGAGCTCGTTCTACCTGCTCGTCCCGGACACCAGGGCAGCGGACTATCCGGACGTGGCCGCGGCGGCCGGCGTCCTGCAACCCAGCATGACGTGGTGGATGACGGACTACCGGGGCCCCGCCACCGATGAGGAGGCGAGCGCGCAGGCCCGGCAACGGCTCAGCCAGATGCTGGCCGACCTGGGTGCACTGGGTGTCCCCGTCGAGGGTGAGCTGGGGAGTGCCCAGCCTCTGGAGGCCATGGAGAAGGTGTTCGTCCGTCACCAGTTCGACGAGATCATCGTGGCCACGCTGCCCCAGCCCGTCTCGCGCTGGCTGCGGGCCGACTTGCCCCATAAGGCCGAGCGCCGGTTCGGGCTGCCGGTCACGACCATCATCACCAAGCGCTGGCCCTGAGCCGAAACGCCAGAACCCGGACGCCAGCTGGCTCGGGCATGCCTGCTTCGGCGCGCGGGATCAGCGGGCCATGTAGCCGCCGTCGATGTAGAGCTCAAGGCCGGTGACGAACGAGGCATCGTCGCTGGCCAGATACGCGACACCGGCGGCGACCTCGGCCGGCTGCCCGAGGCGGCCAAGCGGGGTCATGTTTATCATCGCCTGATCGGCCGGCGTTCCTCTGACCGGGTCGAGTATGGGAGTGTCAATGAATCCGGGATGCACCGAGTTCACCCGAACCCCGCGGCGGGCCCAGTGCAGGGCAACGTTCTTGGTCAGCGTGCGGACGGCGCCCTTCGCGGCGTGATAGGCCGGCGAGGTGCCGAACCCTCCGCTAGTGCCGAAGACCGAGCTGATGTTGATCACCGACCCGTGCCCGGACGCAGCCAGTGCCGCCGCCGTCTTCATCCCCAGGAACACGCCGGTCTGGCCGGTCTCGATCGTGCGGTGCCAGTCCGCCAGCGACGTTTCCTCGATCCCGGCCAGGTCGACTATGCCCGCGTTGTTCACCAGGATGTCCAGACCGCCGAACTCCCGCACCACGCTGGCGACCGCAGCCTCCCACTCCTGCTGTGAGGTCACGTCGAGATGCGCGTAGGCAGCACGGCCACCGGATGCGGTGACCTGCTTGACAACGTGCGCCCCGGCGTCGTCCTGCACGTCAGTGACCAGCACTGCCGCACCTTCGCTCGCCAGCCGCCGCGCGGTCGCCGCACCGATACCGCTAGCCGCGCCGGTTACCAGCGCAACTCGTCCTGTCAGCCTCTCCACCGCGCATCCCCTCGCTCCTGTGCTCTGCATAGCCCACGATCCTGCCCGGCAGCCAGCCGGCTGCCAGGGCCAAAGGTCTCCGATGTGTCCATCTCAGGTCCGGTAACGGACGGTCTTTAATCTGGCCTTCAGTGGCATACATCCCAATCGAGCCGTGGTCGGTGACCTTTAATTAAGCGTCCAGTCGCGGCGGTTACGGACAGTTCTGTCTTGGTCTGTCTTGGCCCGAGACTGATCTGGGGTCTATGTTTGATGCAGCAGCTGACCTCATTTGGTGTCGTCCAGACCCCGCGAACCTATTGAGAAGCGATGGATGCGCACGCTGCCCATCCGGGGGCTTCCCCTTATACGACCGCGGGACCCCATACCCCCCCGTGGGGTCCCGCGGTCCTGCCCGGGCGCCTGGCCGCCCGGCTCAGGGCAGCACCAGGCCAGCCACGACCCGCGCTCGGCGGCACGTCGGCCGGGTTCGGCTGACCGTGTGCGGCGCCTGCTATGCCAAGGCCCTCCGCGGCACGGTGTATGTCGGCCCCCTTATCCCCGAACCGGTGCCTGTCTAGGTCTAGGTTCTAGATTCACCACGAGGTTGCATGCCCGGCCATCTCGCAGTTACCAGGATTGGCAGCCGGGTGTCACTGGTCAAGGTCCGCCCGGCCGCCGACCTTGACCGCAGGCCTGGCCAATGTCTTCAGGCCGAGGCGGTCGCAGTAAGAGCTGGGCAGGGACGCCTGGAGGAGGTCAATCACTTTCGTCCATGCTGCTGCTACTACTACTACTACTACTACTACTACTACTACTAAGCGGCCGCGGTTGGGGGCACTGACGTCGGCGTGGGTTTAGAGCCGATCGATTGACTCAGGGGCCTGCCCATGAAGAGCGTAAGACCATCGAGGGCCGTTGTCGGCTCCTTCAGCATCTCGTACACGTTAACCACGTGCCAATACTCGCCGTCGGTTAGCGCGGGCGGGTCGATGTCGGCGTTGCGGTAATACATGTCGATGAGGTCTACGACCTCCGTGCGCGGCGCCGTAGGACCGAGCTCGGCGAGCTCCAGGGATAGGTCGGTGAGGAGGAGGTTCCACGTCCGGTTGCGTATGTTGTCCTGGCCTCCGGTGACCATGCTCTTCTCGATAAGCTTTCGCGTCCCCTCAATGTCGATGAGGTCGGGGCCGATCGTGCTCGTGCTCGTGCTCATGCTCACCGCGGCTGCGGAAGATGCCGGTGCAGGCAGGTGCTGCTTGATCTGCGCAAGGACGCCCCGGATGAAGCCGATCGCAGTGTTCGCCTGTGTCTCGCCCATCCAGATGTTGCCCGCAAAGTTGTGGACAGCGGTCCAGATTGCGCGACGGGCCTTGGAGTCACTTTCCTCGCGCGGCTGGCCCCGTGCCACCAGCCACGCGTTTAGCTGGTCGAGGTTCGCCTGGGCGCGCTCGACCGCGAGGCCGAGCGTGCTCGACGCGAGGACGTGGCGAGCGGCGAGGCCCTTCCGCGTGCCGCGGGCCTGCTTGATGAGCTTGGCGGTCTCCGTACCCCATCGCGGCCGCTCGCCGAGGCGCCGCGGGCCTTGGCGTCGGCCGCTCGATGACAGCTCCTTGTCGAGGAGCCCTTCTTCGACGAGAGACGAGATGAGGTCATCCCAGTTGCCGAACGGCGGCAAGTTGGCGGGGCCCGAGAGCGCCTCGTCGAGAGGCCCCGCCATCTTCTTGGTAATGGTCTCCTTGTAGCCCGCATCCTTGAGTTTCAACATGAGCGTGCGACGGAACTCGCGCGCGTCGTCCATCGTGTAGCTCTCTTCTCCGACGTCGATCTGGCGTTGGACCGACGCCACCGGCGGAGTGACATGAGCAGGCTCCTTCGGCAAGGCAGGAGTTCCTGACGTCTGGGCGATGACCCGCGCTTCGTCCTCGGCGGGGCTTGCCGGCGACTCGATGCTCAGGCGCTGAACGCTCGGCGATGGCTGGTCCTCGCCTTGCTGGATCGCGTGCACGGGCTCATGCGCGAGCAAGCCCTGCCCGTCGTCAGCTCGCTGCACCCGGTCTGTGGTGTGCGGTGGGCCAGGTTGGATCTGCTCGGGCGTTCGCCGGGCTGGCTGGGTTGTCATCGCGCGGATCGCATTGGCCTCCGCTGCACGTTCGAAGTGGCCGGAGGGGTCGGAGACGGACAGGCCCGCGCCGTTATCGGTGCCCGCGACCGGGCCCTGGCGTCGCTGGAGGACGTGGGTGAGTTCGTGGGCCAGGGTGTGCTTGTCCGCGCCGCCGCCGATGACGACGTGGCTGCCGGAGGTGTAGGCACGCGCGCCGAGTCCGGCGGCCGAGGCGCGGGCCGCACTGTCGGTGTGCACGCGGACGTCGGAGAAGTCCGCGCCGAGGCGGGCCTCCATCTCCTTCTTCACCGCGGCAGAAAGCGGCTGGCCAGGCGCGCGCAGCACGTCGTGGACGGAGCGCTGCACCGCGGCTGGGGCGTGCCGGGCCTGGCCGAGCATCCGGGCCAGCGCGGCGTTGCCGATGCCGGGTTGCCGGGCGAGGACGGCCCTGTCCGGGGGGCCGCCCCCGGCGCCGTGCTGGTCCCGGGCCCGGCCGAGCATCCGGGGCAGCGCGGCGTTGCCGATGCCCGGTTGCTGGGCATCGGGGGACCTGTCCGCGCCGGTGGCGGCCCGGTGGACCGCCGCACGCGGGCGGGCCGCGGCCTCGCCACGACCGGAGCCTGCCCGGGGCCGCTGGAAAGCTTTCTCCGCCATCAGCTCACCCGCCCTCCTTCCGCCCTGTCGGCAAGCCGCGCCACTTCCAGCGAGCCTGGCAAATCGTGCATCACCATCGCGTCACGGAACCCCCAGCCGGCTTGGAGGCTGATCGGCCAAGGCATCGCAGGGAATATAAAGACGAGTCCCGGACCGCCCGGACACCCTGGTCACAGCCAGCTCGCAGTGGGCCGACGGCGAGCGGATCTGCTGCGACTGCGGTGACCATCCCGACCTGGATTACTGCGAGGTCTCACCCGAGCTTCAGCGGGTCCGCTGGCCGGGCTTGGTCGCGGTCCGCCCGTCGGTGCCCCGCCGGGTGCGGCGCGTCTGGCCGCTGCGGACCTGCGCCGGGCGCAGGTCCCACTCCTGCTGCGCGCTTATGACCGCACCGGGCAGACCGGAGCGCACCGGCCGATGAGGTCGCGGGCCACCTGTCGCCACACCGGGCAGCCCGCTTGCTTGACCGGCATGCCGAAGCTCTGGGCGTACACCTCAAGTCGCGGCACGACGGTCGTCAGCACGTCGTAGCCGAGGCCTTCCAGCGCCTCCCTGGCGTCAGACGTGGAGTGTGCGCGTGCTATGCAGCGATTCAGCAGGATGGCCGAGCGAGCTGGCTTGCCACAGAACTCCCGTACCTCGGCGATCTCCTCCCGTACCGGAGAGGTCCGGTTGATCTCGATCGGGCTCGGCGCACACGGGATGACGATCTCATCGGCGTACCGCAGCGCCGACCGGGCGATGGCGGCATGGTCCTCGATCTGCGGCGTGTCGATGATCACGACGTCATCGTTCCTCGCGATCTCGGGCAGCCGACGGTGGAGTTCGCGGGAGGGCAGGGCTACGATCCGGAACGGGAAGGCCGCCTGCGCCGGCGCGAGCCGCGGGTACATGGCGGCCAGATCGGACCATTCCACGGCACTGCCCGAGGGGTCCGCGTCCACTAGGAGCAAGCTGTTCCCGGCCTGAGCGAATACGTGTGCCAGCCAGACCGCGGATGTGGTCTTGCCCGTACCCGGCTTGAAGTTGGCCAGGGCCAGGCTCAGCCCTGTCATCCAGGCATTATCGCAGCATCTGCGGCATTACGGTACCCACCACCGACGGGGTCCTGCTAGGCGGCCGAATATACACTAGTGCAGTATTTACTGTATTACTGCAATTCAGAGCGCGGAGGACGAGGGCGGCCGGTAGCCAGGGAGTTGACGCGGCTGCGGGCGGTTAGGCGGGGAGGGCTTGTTTGTTGCGTATCGCATCTGGTAGCGCGGACTAGCCCGGTGCACGAGCATGAACGTGGTCAACGGGAAGCGAGTTCTTATGGCCACGGGTATGCATGTCGCCGTGAGCGGCATGACCGGGCAGCCGGTCGTCGTCTTGCTGCACTGCATGGGCCGCTCCGGCACCATGTGGGACCGGCACCGGGCGCTGCTAGCCGAGCGGTTCCGCGTGCTCGCGCCCGACCTGCCGGGCACGGCAAGTCGGCTGGACCGTTCACCGTGACGGGCGCGGTGACCGTACCTGGCCGACTCGCGCGAGATCGCTGCCACGATCCCCGGTGCCCAGCTTCGCCTGATTCCGGGCGCTGGCCATCTATGGCCGTTGCAGCGCGTCGATGACTTCGTCAAGCTGGTCACCGGCTGGGTCGACGCTGCCTGAGTTCCGGGGCCAGAGCGCTACCCGGGCGACTCCATCCGCCGCGGGCTGCCCGATGAGCCGGATCCTGCGGTGCTGGCCACGACGGCGGCAAGAATCCACCCATGCCGACAAACGGCCGAAGACGAAGACAGGGCCGATCGCACGACGGGTGTCCCGG
>CAWIMN010000015.1:0-9032 GCA_963837255.1 uncultured Actinomycetota bacterium | reverse complement strand
CCCACGCACACGTAGTCCAGGCCGGCCTGCTCGATCAGGCTCAGCAGCGCCCGGCGCCGGGCAGGATCGGCGACCATCAGGCTGTCGTGCACCGAGATGCCGACCTTCACCGTGTTGGCCATTACTGCGTCAGCCATTACTGCGTGGCCACTTTGCCGAGCAGGGACGTGGCGATGATCCGCTTCTGAATGGCGGCGGTCCCGTCGGCGACCAGGTAGCTGGCCACGTCGGCAGCGGCGACTCGGAGTCGATCATGTCAGGCCGGCCCGGCTTCGATGGCGGCGAACAGCTGCTTCAGGTCATCGCCAATGTGCCGGGGAACGAAGGATTTTTCCGGATCGAGTATCTCGTCCAGCCGGTCCCGCACCGTCTCCGCGCTCAGCTTCGCATCGGTGATGCCGCGGGTCACCGACACCCGGACGGCGGACACGTGGCCGCCGCCGGCGGACAGGATCTGGCCGGACAGGGTGCAGTCGCGATGGGCGAGGAACGCGACGACCGGGGCGATCGCGTCGGGTGACAGCAGGGCCACCACGATGTCCAGCTGCCCGAAGGCGTCCAGGGCCTGATCGACGACGGCCGCCCCGCCGGCCGGGGTGGCCACCGAGTCGTGGCTGGCCACCGCCTGGCCGCCCGCGGCGCTGATCTCGTCGGCCACCGCCTGGGCCACCGGGCCGTCGGCGTCGTTGACGACGATCCGGGCGCCCCGGCGGGCCAGCTCGAGCGCGTGACCGCGGCCGATCCCCCGCCCCGCCCCGGTGACCAGCGCGACTTCTCCGGCGAAGCGTAGTTCTCGGGGCATGCTCATGCCATCGTGAAGCCGCCGCTGACAGACAGGACCTGCCCGGTCATCCACGACGAGAGCGGGGACACCAGGAACAGGGCCGCGTTGGCGATGTCCTGCGGCTCGCCGATCCGCCCCAGCGGGTAGGCCCGGGCCAGCTTCTCCGCGCCGCCGGCCTGCTCGATGAAGCCGGAGCCGCCCGGGGTGTTCGTGGTGCCGGGCGCGATCGCGTTGACCCGGACGCCCTGGCGGCCGACTTCCCTGGCCACGCTCTTGGTGAAGCCGAGCAGGCCCGCCTTGGCCGCGGCGTACACGCTCATGTACCGCTCGCCGATCCGCGCGCTGTCCGAGCTGATCACCACCACCGTGCCGCGCTGCCCAACGATGTCCGGCAGGGCGGCCTGGGTGACCGCCATCGTGCCGGTCAGCGTGACGCCCACAACCCGGTCGATGTCGGCCGCCGTGTGATCGGCGAACGACTTGACCTCCCAGGTGGCGGCGTTGTTCACCAGGTGCTTCACCGGCCCGAGCCCCTCGCGGACCGCAGCCAGGCCCGCCTCGACTGAGGCCCGGTCGGCGATGTCGAGCGCTACCGCCAGGGCGCGGCCGCCGTCGGCCTCGATCTGCTTGGCCACCCGCTGCGCCGCCTCCTGGGACAGGTCCGCGACGGCGACCGCGGCGCCCGCGCGGGCCAGGGTCCGGGCGATGGCCTCGCCGATGCCGCTACCGCCGCCGGTGACCACGGCCACGTCGCCGGCCAGGTCGATCGAGATGCTCATGGTGTCATGCTCCCTAAAGCCGTTCGAGCAGGGTCGCCGTGCCCAGGCCGCCGCCGCAGCACATGGTGACCACGCCGAACCGGGTCTGGGCCCGGGCCAGCTCGTGCACGGCCTTGGTGATCAGCACGCAGCCGGTCGCGCCCAGCGGGTGGCCGAGGGCGGTCGCGCCCCCGTTGGGGTTGATCACGTCCGGGTCGGCTTTGAGCTCGTCGGCGTAGGAGATGACGACCGAGGCGAACGCCTCGTTGATCTCGATCAGGCCGAGGTCATCCAAGGCCAGGCCGTTGCGCTCGAGCAGGGCGGGTACCGCCGCGTGCGGGCCGAGCAGCATCATCACCGGGTCGACGCCGACCAGCAGTGAGTCCACCACGCGGGCCAGCGGCGTCAGGCCCAGCCGGGCGGCGCGGTCCTGCGTCATCAGCAGGACGGCGCTGGCGCCGTCGGAGATCTGCGAGCTCGTGCCTGCCGTGTGGGTGCCGTCCGGCAGCACCGTCTTCAGCTCCGCGAGCTTGTCCAGGCTGGTTTCCCGCAGGCCCTCGTCCCTGGCCACCGACACCGGCTCGGCGTCTTCGGTCTCCACCGGGCCGGTGACCACCTGGCCGTCGAACCGGCCCTGCGCCCACGCCGCCGCCGCGCGCTGCTGGCTCAGGTAGCCGAACTCATCGGCGCGGTCGCGGCCGATGCCGTACCGCTGCGCGATCCGCTCGGCGGATTTGAACTGGTTCAAAAATTCGTAATGCCACTGGTAGGCCTGGGGCAGCGGCCGCCCCAGGTCCCTGCCGTAGTTGGCGCCGATCGGGACCCGGCTCATCGACTCCACGCCGCAGGCGATGGCCGCGTCGGTGATGCCCGCGCCGATCAGGCCCGCGGCCAGCGTGAACGCCTGCTGCGAGGAGCCGCACTGGGCGTCGACCGTGGTGGCAGGCACCTGCTGCGGCAGGCCCTCGGCCAGCCAGGCGGTGCGCGTCACGTTGAAGGACTGCTCACCCACCTCGGTGACGGTCCCGCCGATCAGCTGGCCGACCACGGCCGGATCCACTCCGTCCAGGACCGCGCGCTGCGCGGCGCCGAGCAGCCGGGCCGGATGGACCGCGGACCAGCCGCCGTTGCGGCGGCCGATCGTCGTGCGCACGGCCTTGACCACCACCACCGATTTGTCCATAACTAGATAATAGGACGCTAGAGCATCTGATTGTCAACGCTCGGCCCTGTCAGTGCGCAGCCGCCTCCTGGCCGACGCGGCGCTGGCCGACGCGGCGCTGGCCTACGCGGCGCTGGCCGGACACCGCTGCCGACGGCGAACGTCCGGTATGAAGTAGTGTCCGCACAGCCAAACGATCTGGGAGGATTCCCGTTGACCGCTGAACGCCGGTACCTGAACCTGAACGCCTACCTGCGCAACTCGGGCTACCACGAGGCCGCCTGGCGGGTATCGCCCGCGGACCCGGCCAGCGTCCTGGATCCGCGCCATTACATCAACCTGGCCCAGACCGCCGAACGCGGCGTGCTCGACTCCATCTTCCTGCCCGACAGCCCCGGCGTGGCCGAATTCCGGTCCGAGTACCTGCCCGGCGCGGGATTCGACCCGCTGCAACTGCTCTCGTCGGTGGCCACCGTCACCGAGCAGGTCGGGCTGATCGCCACCGTGTCCACCACCTACAGCTACCCGTGGGACGTGGCCCGGCGCCTGGCCACGCTGGACTTCCTCAGCCACGGGCGAGCCGGGTGGAACATCGTGACCACTGTCGAGCCCGCCGCCGCGGGTAACTTCGGCGACCAGCCGCACCCCCCGACGGCGGACCGGTACGACCGGGCCGGCGAATACGTCGAGGTCGTGCTCAAGCTCTGGGATGCCTGGGAGGACGGCGCCGCGATCATGTCCCGGCAGACCGGCCAGTGGGCCGATCCCGCCAGGCTGCACCCGCCGCGGCACCACGGCAAGCACTTCGACGTGGCAGGCTACCTCCCGTTCCCCCGCTCACCGCAGGGCCATCCGTTCCTGACGCAGGCCGGCTCGTCTCCTCCGGGCGTAGCGCTGGCCGCCCGGTACGCCGACGCGGTGTTCACGCCGCTGTCTGACATCGCCGCCGGGGTCGCGTTCCGCCAGAACCTGCGCGCCCTGGCCGCCGGATACGACCGTGACCCCGGCCAGGTCCGGGTACTGCCCGGCCTGTCGTTCCTGCTCGCGAGCAGCGATGCCGAGGCCGCCGCGCTCAAAGACGAACTCGAGGCGGCAGCGAGCAGCGAGTTCCGCTGGCGCAACCTGGCCAACCTGGCCGGGCTGGACTACGCCACCATCGACCCCGACGCGCCGTTCCCGCCGGAACTCCTGGGCAGCGCGCCCAAGACGAGCTTCGGCGCCTCCATCTACAAGATGGCCGTCGAGGAACCGGGCGCCACGTTCCGGGCCATCGCCCAGAAGCTGTCCGCGCTGCCCGGCGGGCTCGATTTCACCGGCACACCGGAGGGCCTGGCCCAGCTCATGACCGACTGGTGGGACGCCGGTGCCGCTGACGGGTTCACCATCATGCCCAACGTCCTGCCCGATCAGCTGGCCGCATTCGTCGATCACGTGGTCCCCCTCCTGCAAGAACGCGGCATCGCCCGAACCGAGTACGCCGGCACCACCCTGCGCGACCACGTCGGCCTTCCCCGGCCAGCAGGTCGGCCGCACCTCTAGCAGAACGGCGACTCCCCTTCCCGGCATCCCCATCATGTTTTACACTCTTGGTAACTCATTTTCTAAATCCGTAGAGTATTATCGTGGGAGACCCGAGCGGAGGAAGTGCCGGTGCCGGACGCGACGGACCCGCTCGCACGGCTCGCCGAGGTGGCGCGCCACCCGCGGGGGTACATCGAACGGTGGCGGTCCGCCCATCCCGGCCAGCCGGTCGTGGGAGTCCTGCCGATGAACTTCCCGCGCGAGATCGCCTACGCCGCCGGCACCCTTCCCGTCGTCCAGGACGACCAGCAGCCGGTGACCGAGGGCCGCTCGCTGCTGGCCGAGTTCTACTGCGGTTACACCCGCAACCTCGCCGACCAGGCCGCGACCGGCCGGCTGGACTGTTACGACGCGTTGTTCCTGGCGGATCACTGCATCCAGCTGATCGGCGCGGCCGACGTCGTGCGCGCGGTGCTGCCGGAGATCCCGGTGTTCTTCGGGATGCTCATCAGCTCGATGAGCGACACCTGGGCGCCCGGCAAGATCGCGGAGATGATGGGCGAGTTCCGGGACGAGTTCGGGTCCTTCGCCGGGCGTCCGGTCACCGACGAGGCGCTGGCCTCCAGCATCAGGGCGCACAACCGGGACCGTCAGCTGATCCGCAGGCTCTTCGACGAGCGCAGCTCGGGCAGCGCGGCCTTCACCCCGCGCCAGCTTCAGGACGTCGTCGCCGCCAGCATGGTCATGGACCCGGCGGAGCACCACGCGCTGCTGGCGGAGGCGGTCTCGGCGGCGCGGGAGGCTCCGCGAGACGACCGGGTCCGGGTTCACCTGTCCGCCCACCTGTGCCACGCACCGAAGCGCGAACTGCTCGACCTCATTGAGGACAGCGGTGCCATCGTGGTGGACGACGACCTTTTCCACGGCCGGCGCTACGTGTCGACCGACGTGGACGAGACCGGCGACCCGATCAACGCCATAGCCCGCTGGTACGCGCAGCGCAATGTCACTATCCCGTGTCCTACCCGGGTGCAGCAGGACGCCGGGTGGGACGCCTACCTGATCGGCGCCGTGCGCTCGAGCGGGGCGGAGGCGGTCATCCACCTGCTGCCCAAGTTCTGCGAGCCGCACATGCTCTACTACCCCGAGCTCCGCAAGGGCCTGGATGCGGCGGGCATCCCCCAGCTGCTGCTGGAAACCGAGCACGAGGGCCTGCCGGCCGAGTCGTTCCGGACCCGCGTCGAGGCTCTGGTCGAGCGCGCCCGGCGCAAGCGGCCGGTGTGCGCCTGACACCGCTCCTAGGAAGGAACCGCCCTATGGACGCCACCCAGGACCGGTCCAACCGGCTGTCGGTCACCCGCGCGGGCGGCCAGCTGATCACGGACTACTGGGACGATCTGTTCACGGCCCGCGAGCAGGGCAAGCAGATCGTCTGGTACAACGGCGGAGCCCTGAACCCGTTCTTCCAGGCGGCAGGCCTGGCCTGGTGCCACGGCGAGGCGTTCGCGGCACGGCTTGCCGCTCAGCGGCTCGAGGGTCCGGCTCAGCTGGCCGGCGCCGAGTACGGGTACCACGCCGAGCTGTGCTCCTACGCCCGGACGCACCTGGGCTGCTCGGTGCTGACTCTCCAGTCGACGGAAGGCGAGCGCAGCGGCGTCGTCGGGATGGACGACTCCAGGGAGCTGGCCGCCCGGCTGCCGTCGCCCGACTTCTTCGTCAATAACTACGCCGGCTGCAGCACCGGCCAGCAGTGGGACGGAATCTCCTTCCGGGTGTTCGGCAAGCAGCTGCCGATCTTCAACATCTCGCACCCCTTCCTGTGGGGCAACAAGCCCGACGCCGGGTACCTGCAGGGCGAGGAATGGGAGTCGGCCTCCCGCTACGTAGCCGACCAGCTGCGTGAGCTCATCTCGTTCCTGGAGGCCCAGACGGGGCGGCCGTTCGACTACGACGCCCTGAGCGAGGCGATGACTTATATCAAGCGCGCCGCGGAACTGCGTCGCGAGGGCCTAGACCTGTGCAAGGCCAAGCCGGCGCCGGCCACCTTCTGGGACTGGATCGCCTGCGTCGCGCCGATCAACTTCCTGCCCGGCGACCAGGCCCTGGTCGACTACTTCGCCGGCGTCCGGGACGAGATCGCCGAGCGCCTGACGGCTGGCGTCTCGGGCGTCCGGGACGAGAAGTACCGGCTGTACTTCGACGGCATCATGAACTGGAACAAGCTCGGGTTCCTGTCCAGGAAATTCGCCGAGCACGGTGCCGCCGTGCTGTGCGGCCGGTACATTCACAATGCCTTCTGGCAGGAGCCGCAGCTCATCGACACCGCCGATCCGATCCTCGGGATGGCCCAGCACTACCTGCTCTGCCCCACCAACCACGGCACGAAGACCTTGGACTACCTCACGCTGCGGGACTGCCGGGAGTACGACGTCGACGGCATCGTGTTCCACTCCACCCGGACATGCCGCGCGTTCACCGGACCGCAGCAGCTGCTCGCCAAGTCGGCCCAGGGCAAACTCGGCATACCGGCGATCTTCTTCGAGGGAGACGTGGCTGACGCCTCCTTCTACAAGGAGGAGATCCTGGAGAGCCGGCTGGTCGCGATGTTGGAGGCCATCGACGTCCGCCGCGCCCGTGGGAGCCAGCTGGCCGGGGCGGGTGCGCCGGTGTCATGAGCGGGCGTTACCTGGGGGTCGATCTCGGCTCGACCACCGCGAAGGCCGTGGTCACCGACGCCGCCAGCACGATCTTGGGCGCCAGCACGGTGCAGATGGGGGCGGTCAGCCAGCGCGGCATGCAGCGGGCGGTGGACGCCGCCCTGGCAGAGGCGGGGGTGGCGGCCGACGACCTGGCCGGAACGGTGGCCACGGGCTACGGCCGTCGCCTGGTGCCCGGCGCGGGCCGCACCTTCACCGAAATCACCTGTCACGCCCGCGGCACTGCCGCGATGTGCCCCGGCGTCCGCCTCGTGATCGACATCGGCGGGCAGGACATTAAGGCCATCACGGTCGACGAGAGCGGCCTGGTCGAGGACTTCGCCATGAACGACCGGTGCGCCAGCGGCACCGGCCGGTTCTACGAGGTGCTGGCCCGGGCGCTCGAGTGCGAACTGGACGAGCTGCCTTCCCTGGCCCTGCGCGGTAGCCGCGACCTGGAAGTCAGCAGCATGTGCGCCACGTTCGCAGAGACCGAGATCGTCTCGTTGCTGGCCCAGGGCCTGCCGGCCGCCGACATCGCCTCGTCGGTCCACCGCGCCGTCGCGGCCCGCACCCTGGCGCTGGTGGCCCAGGTCGGCAAGCGAACCCCGGTCGTCCTGACCGGCGGCGTTGCGCGCAACCGCGCCGCGGTGCATTTCCTCGCGGAGGCGCTGAAACTGGAAGTCCAGGTGCCCGATCGCCCGCAGATCACCGGTGCCTACGGCGCGGCCCTGCTGGCCATGGAGTCAGCCGGGCGGGCACCTGATCATGGAGACGCGGACATGTCGGTGCCGTTGTTTCCCGGGCCGCCCGGGTCTGACCGGTCATGCACCGACTGCGACGGCACTGTCGGCTCAGCGGATGGCGCCTCGGTGGTGGAGCTCGGGCCGGACATCGCCGTCAGGTCCTCCTAGCTGCTGGGCCGGCGACTCGCACAGCGCCGACTCGGGCCTCGTGACGTCTACCACAGTTATCTAGGGGTCAACGAGTTGGCACTGGTAGCGGCCTTGGCCTGGTTGCGCGTCCTGCCACCAGATCGGAAGCATGCTGGTCATCGGGGGATCACCGCGGCATGATGCCCGCCCGGCAGCCGCGCCGCTCGTGTCTGACTGCCTGCGGCGCGGCCCGCCGTGATCAGCGGACCCAGGGGCTTACCCGGGGCGGACGGGCGGGCCGTGGCTGTGCAGGACCTTGGTCTTGCCGGGGTTCCACGCGGTGGTGGTGCCATCGGGGTTCAGGACCAGGGTCCAGCCCCACCGGTGAATCACGACCTGATGATGGAAGAAGCAAAGCAGGACGCAGTTTTTGGTGCTCGTCTTGCCGCCGTTCTTCTTGTGCCTGACGTGGTGGACCTCGCAGGCCGACGCGGGCTGGTTGCAGCCGCCGGCCCACCGGCAGTGCTGGTCGCGTAGGGTGACGGCGTTGCGGATCCCTGCCGGGATCGTCTCGCTGTAGCCGATGTCCAGCGGCAGGCTCGGGCCACCCAGCCGGACACCGAGCTGCCGGCGCCGCAGGAACGACACCAGCCCGCCCGGGCCCGACAATAGGTCGACAGCTTTGCCGATGATCGCGCGCTCGATGGCTTCCCACGCCTGGGTGGTGTCCGCGCCGGACGCGCCCTGGCCGCCGACGCCGCCGCTGGGGTCGGCGCTGTCCTGCCGGATGCTGTCGTCTTCGTCGGTGCCGGTGTCGTTCTGGCCGGGGCGGGGGTGGTCGCGGCGCCGGTCCAGCTGCACGCACAACCGGACCAGGTCCTCCAGCGCATCCGGGTTGACGTCGCCGGTGACGTACGGGGCCATCGCCGCATCACACGCAACCGCCTGGGCGGCGTCGCCGTCCAGCCACGCCCCGCCGATGCTGCCGCCAGCCGAGGCCCCGGCCCGGCGCCCGGCCCACCGTGCGCGCAACTGCTCGGTCCACTCCTCCAGCAGCGCCGAGCTGCCCTCCAGCATCAGCAGGTCCGCCAGCGAGATATGCGCGACCACCTTGACCGGCTGCCCGGCCCGCTCCGGCAGCAGCCCGGCCGCGACCAGCCGCTGCATGCGGCGGCTGGGATTTTGCATCATGATGGATTCATGGACGACACACAGGCAGACCGGGCGGAAGCCCAG
>CAWIMN010000014.1:0-12716 GCA_963837255.1 uncultured Actinomycetota bacterium | reverse complement strand
CAAGCTGATGGACGAGGTCTACCTCCGCCTCCGCGACTACATCCTTAGCGGCACCCTCGTGCCCAACGAGCGGCTGCACCAATCAGACCTCGCCCAGATGCTGGGGGTGAGCCGCACCCCGGTGCGCGAGGCCCTGCTGCGCCTGGAACGCGAGGGCCTCATCTACGCCAGGAACGGTTACGGCATGTTCGTCAAGGGCGTGACAGCGGCAAACGTCGCCGAGCTCTACGACGTGCGGCTGGCCCTCGAGCCAGTGGCAGCCAAACTGGCCTGCACGCGGGCCACGGCCAGCCATGCCGCGGCAGCTGAGAAAATCCTGCGGACCCAGGAACGCTCCTACCCCAGGAACCTCACCGCCGCCTTCCGCGTCAACCGGAACTTCCATCTGAACCTGGTCGAGGGCTGCGGCAACCCGCTCATGCTTCGCTTTCTCGACAATGTCTGGGACCAGGAGAACGCCCTGCGGGTCTTCGCCGCCTACAACGCCGACGCGCAGCGCATCGACTCGATGATCTCCGAGCACCGCGGGCTCCTCGACGCGTTCGCCGCTGGTGACGTAGAGCTCCTCGGTACGCTCCTCGAAGCACACATCAAAGCCGCCTGTCACTCCCTGCAGCGCCAGGCAAGCCAATCCAGCACGCGGTCCGATCACCACGCCGGCGAACCGCTACCTTCCCACGACAACACGCAAACCCACTGAGCAGCCCACGATCGCACGGCTACGCAGGGCAGGCATCGTGTTTGCGCCCGCTACTCGAAGATCCCGCCCATCTCGCGCCAGGCCTCGGGGCGGCGACCCCGCAGGATCAAGGCCACTCCCGCGCCGATGACCAGCCAGGCGAGCACGATCCAGGGGATGACCGCGTAGGGCGCCGGCACTGTGGCGCCAGGGGCCACGGCGACAAAGGAGTAATAGAGCGACCCGAAGACCGCCGCTCCCGCCGCCACCAGCCCCAGCGCGGACAGCACCACGTGCCGCGGATTGGCGCGCCGGTCGTCCCCGCCGCGGGCCCCGAACGACATTCCGGCGATGCACAGCAGGCAATAGCCGATCATGATCGGGGGAGCCGCGATCGTCAGCCCGAAGGTGAAGACGTAGAACCCGTTGGTGAACTGGTTGGCGCCGCCGCCGAGGGCGGCGCGTGTCGCCGGCGTGGTCAGCACAATGGTGAGAACCGTGAACAGGACTATGATTCCGAGGTAGGCCATGATCGCGATGTACGGCGTCCGGTGCTTGGGGTGCGTCTTGCCGAGCGCCCGCGGTAGCACGCCTTCCCGGCCCATCGCGAACATCGTGCGCGACACCATGTTGTGCACGCCGAGTCCGCAGAAGATCGCCGACAGGCCGCCGGCCAGGAGGACCCAGTTGACGAGGTACGGCGCGTACTCGGCCGCGAGCGGCTGCAAGCCGCCGGCGCTCTTCGGCCACAACGTCGTCGCCGCCCTGACGCCGTAGCCGATCGAGGTCGCGTAGGTCACGAAGATGTAGAACAGTCCCCCGACGATCACCGCGCCGATGACCGCGAACGGCACGTTACGCTGCGGGTTCGATGTCTCCTCGGCCAGCACGGCGGCGGTCTCGAAGCCGGTGAACGAGAGGATGGCGAAGGTCAGGCCGCCGATCACCAGCGTCCAGCTGACCCCCGCCGCGGCGGGAGAGAACGCCTTGATGGTGTTGCCGTGCGCTCCGCCCTTGCCCACGATGATGGCGGCCAGCAGGAGCAGCGTCGCGGAGGTCAGCGCCGCGAACACCAGCTCGGACCGCGTGGAGAAGCGGATGTCGTAGTAGGAGAGCAGGAAGTACAGGATGATGCCGAGCGCGAACCACAGCCACCACTTCTGCAGGACCGAGGGTGCCCCCAGGTTGGCCATCACGAGGCCGATGTAGGCGCCGCCGCCGGCCAGCACGGCCACGCCGGCCCAGGCGAAGCCGAAGGCGTAACCCCATCCGGTGACAAATCCCCAGAACGAGCCGAGGCCCCGGCATGTGTAGGTGTAGAGGGAGCCGGCGCTCGGCAGGTGAAGGGCGAACTGCCCGACGACCCCGCCGATGAACAGGCAGGCGATCATGGCCAGGAGGAACGACAGCGGGGTTGCCCCGCCCGCTTTTATCGCGGCGAGGTAGGTGATGAACGCGCCCGACATGGCGGGAGCCATCGTCGACAGCGACTGCGCGATCGTCTGCGGCAGCGACACCACGCCGCGCCTGAGCTCGTCCTTTGCCGCCGGCGCCGGCGGTAGCGGAACGGGTTCGGATCCCGGCAACACATCTGGGTTGTCTGCCATCGCAGCTCGCCTCCTCCCGTTGTGGTCAGCGTTCGCTCTCGTGGCAGCGGCAGTTCGATGCCCCGCGCGCTGTCCTGCAGCCGGCTCATGACGTCGTCGACCACGTCGTCGAGCAGTGCGAGGTTGCGGTACTCCCGCAGGAGCAGTCGGCGGGCGATCGTCCGCACCCGCGACTCGACGACCAGCCAGGCGATGTCGGCGGCGCTGGCGCCGCCCACCGTCATCTGGCTGCGCCGGCTCGGCCTGGCCGGCGTCGGCGGTGCCTCGCCGGAGTCCGATGCCGGTTCGCCCAGGCCGACCCGCAGGGCGCGCGCCCGGTCCAGGGCCAGCGGGGTGACGATCGTGTCCGCGGGAACGGCCAGGCTCCGAAGCTGCTGCTGGGCGGCGGCCTCGACGTCTGCGGCGGTCAGGACCCGCGTCACCAGTCTCGCCCGCCCAGGGCCTGAACCGCCTGCACGCACATGTCCCGGGCGGTCACGGTCTCCGCCTCGCTGCCGGAGAAGAACACCCGCCCGAAGCGTCCGACGCTGGCCGCGTAGACGACGCTGACCGTGGCCGACTTCTCCGCCTCGTTCATCGCGTAGCTGGCGTAGGCGGCCGGCGACACCTCCAGCACGCAGTAGGTCTGGCCGGGCACCACGAGGGAGCCCCGGCGCATCTTGTTGATCAGCTGTGCCTGGTAGGGGTCGACGTTGGTGACGACCTGGCTGGACACCACCTTCGGCCGCAGCCGGTCGGTCTCCTCGAGCCCCAGGTAGCCGAGGATGGCCGCGCCGGCCGCCTTGACGGCGGACAGGTCGAAAGCGTGCAGCTCGAGGAAGCCGAATTCCCGCTCGATCACCTGGCTGGCCGGCTTGACGTCGGCGGCCTTGAGCGCGGCGTCGGCGACGCTGTACACCTCGTTGCCCGGCGCCATCTCGACGAGCAGCTCGGCCATCCCGGCCACCGGCACGTCGCCCTGCACGGTAGCCCCGACATAGGCGGCGAACTGCGGCTGCAGCCGGTCGATGAGCACGTAGGCACGCAGCTCTCTCATGATGCACCTCCTACCGGTTGGGCAAGCCGTTCCAGTGCGTGCTGTACGAGGTCCTCGATGACCCGCCGCGGATCCTCGTGAGTGGACGCGACGAGCGCGGAATCGCCCGCCTGCTCGGCGGCGGTACGCGGTCAGTTCGCGCCACGGCCGGATGCCGCGGGCCACCCGTTTGCGGTTGATGAGGTGAAGCGGTCCGATGTTGTCCGCCGTGATGCCGCCGCCCCAGGTGCCGGTGCCGAGCATGAAGCTCGGCGGCAGCCCGGCCGTCGCGCCCATCGCGCCGAAGCAGGTCGGCGTGTTCACCAGCACCCGGAAGGCACGGGCCTGCGCGGCGAACGCCCCGGCGACCCGGTCGTCTTCCGTCCAGATCCCGGCCGTGTGCCCGTCGCCGGCGAACCGCAGCAGCTCGTTGCAGATGTCGAGGCCATGCTGGTCGTCGTCCGCGACGTAGTACTTGAGCGTCGAGGTGAGGATCTCCATGGACATGCGGGTATTCCATGCCGATCCCGCCGGGACGCACGACGAGAACCGTGGTCCGCGGGTCCACGCGGATACCCGCCCGTTCCGCGAGGGCGGTCGGCGACTGGCCGACGCACTCGGGGTCGAAGGTCATCCCCGGCGTAAACAGCGCGCGGGTGAGCAGGTCGGTCTCCTCGTCGGACAGGAAGCGCGCGCCCAGCCGCTCCAGTCGGCTGCGTACCTGCGGCTCGACGGCCCGGTCGACCACCATCGCCTGCTCTGAGGCACACGGCGTCCCGTAGTCGAACACCGAGCTCGCCAGCGTCCCCTCCACCGCCTCATCGAGGTCGGCGGTCGCGCGGTGGATGAACGTCGGCACGTTGCCCGGCCCGACAGCGTACGTCGGCTTGCCCGACGAGTAGGCCGCGCGCACCATGGCACCGCTGCCCGTGGCGAGCACCATCGAGACGAGATCGTGGTGCATCAACTCGTTCGTGCCGGGCAGCGCGACCTCGCTGAGGCACGACACCAGCCCGGCCGGAGCGCCGGCCCGCCGCGCTGCCTCGTCGACCACCTGCGCGGCCGCGAGCGAGGCCTCGGCGGCGCGCGGGTGGGGCGCGAGGACCACCGCGTTGCGCGCCTTGACCGAGATGAGGGACTTGAAGAACACCGTCGAGACCGGGTTCGTGGTCGGCACCAGCCCGGCGACCACGCCGACGGGCTCGGCGACCTCGACGACGCCGATGCCGGGCTGGCTCGACAGCACGCCCACCGTGGTGATCGGCGCGATCGCCTCGTACACCTCGGTGGTGTTGAACAGGTTCTTCACCATCTTGTGGTCGGCCCGCCCATAGCCGGTCACCGCCACGGACTTCTCCGCCAGCCGCGCCGCGGCGGCCCGGCCGTCCCGGGCGATCGCCTCCACGACCCGGTCGACGTCGGCCTGATCGGCCTTGGCCCAGGCGTCCGCGGCGGCCCGCGCCCGGGTGGCGAGGTGGCGGGCCTCCTGAACAGCTCGCAGGTCGAGATCCACGGGGGCCTACCGGTAGAACCCGAAGGCGCGGCAGACGCCGGATTCGGCGCATCGCCCGCCGAGCGCGCTGCGCTCCACGTGATCGAGCATCTCGGCCGGGGTCATGCCGCCGAGCCCGAGGCTGTCCACGGTCCGGCCCTCCGCCCACCAGTCGATGCCGCACATCGCGCTGGCCAGCTGGACGATCGAGTCGATGGTCGGCGTAGGCACGTCCACGGCCCGCCCGAAGCTGGCGATCGGGGCCAGCGAGTTGGGCACGTCGTCGAGGATGTGGTTCTGCGCGAGCAGATGACTTGGTGCGGTAAACCCTTCGTAGTAGGTGTTGCGCTGGATCGCGTCGTAGATGTTCTCACCCACGACGTGGTAGCTCTCGCGGTACCAGTCCAGCAGCGACCAGACCTCCCGCAGCCCCAGCGCGCGGGCCACGGCCTGCTTTTCGCGGTCGATGTTCGCCATGATCAGCGACGCGATCGACTGCGTCACCTGGTCCTTGTAGAACTTCAGCGCCTCGCCGGCGGCCGTCCGCTCGACGACCTGCGTATTGAGCAGGACGGTCCCCGGATGGACGATCGGCGCGACGTTGTTGAGGCTGGTCTCCAGAACGTTCTGGGCGGGCTCGATCTGCGGGTAGAGATCGCACAGGTACTCCAGCAGCGCGTCGTTGGCCGCGGCGGGCAGGGCCGCCGCCCGCATCCGGAATTTCTCCTTGAGGATCTCCACCGCGTGCGGACCGCGGCGCTCGGCGGCGTAGATGAACGTCTGCGTCTCGCCGAGCACGACCTCGGCCGAGCAGGCGAACCGGGTGAGGGTCCGGGCGAACTCCAGGGCCCCGCCGGTCCGGCCCGGGTTGAGTACGATCCGCTGACCGTCAACGAGCATCGGGGCGAGCATGGCGGCATAGGCCTGGTGGGCCATGGCCGGCGATACGATCATGATCAGGTCAGCGCCCTGGACGGCGTCGTCGAGGCTGCGCCGCACGGTCACCCGGCCGAAGCCGGAGACCTCGGGGCCGAGCACCTCCACGCCGCCGCTGTCCTCCACCGGCGAAAGCTCCGAGGAGAACGGCGACCACATGGTCGTGTCGTATCCGAGCAGGCTCATGTGGCCGCACATGGCCAGGCCCCCGTTGCCGCCGCCGAGCACGGTGAGCCGGAGGGTTCCCGCCCGCCGGGCCCGGCGGGCGGGGTCGACCGCGCGTTCGAAGACTGGCGGTCGGTTACCGTCCTGGCCGTTCGTTCCGGCCCGCCGCCCGTTGCCGACCGCGGTGGGCCGGATGGCGCTGGCCCCGGTCACCGCGCCTCCGGCGGGCAGCGGGCTCCGGCCGTACGCCGTACCGCTGCCGCCTCGGGCAGGCGCTATCGGCGCGGGCGCCTGCGCTGCCGGATGAGGCTGCGGCGCGCCGCCGGATCTCACCAACTCCGCGATGATCGCCTCGACCAGATCGTTCGTCGTGCTCATCAGGGCCTCCCTCCTCGCCGCCCGGCGTTACTTCTGCGCGGACAGGATCGCCTCGGTCTCCTGGTGCGGCCGCGGGATGACGTGCACGCTCACGACCTCCCCGACCTGGGCCGCCGCCGCCGCGCCCGCGTCGGTGGCCGCCTTCACGGCGCCCACGTCGCCGCGCACCATCACGGTGACGAGCCCGGCGCCGATGGTCACCCGCCCCGCGAGAGTCACGTTCGCCGCCTTCACCATGGCGTCGGCCGCTTCCACTGCTCCTACGAGTCCCCTGGTCTCTATGAGGCCGAGCGCGATGTTGCTGCTGTCAGGCACTGGAGTTCTCCTCTGGTTACTGGTCCGCTTCGTTGCCGTTCCTGCTGCCTGCGACCGCGGAGGCGGCCGGCTTGGTCGAGTGCTGGGTGCCACCGGTCTCACGCCTTGCTGTAGGCGATCACGCCGCCGAGCTGGACGGAGTCGATGATCCCGACGAGCGTCGCGTCCGTGGGGGCCCGCGCCATCCGGGTCGGCACGCGCGCCGCCGACCCGTCCGCGACGAGCACGATCTCGCCGACGCCGGCGCCCATGGCGTCGGTCGCCAGGAACTGCTCTGTTCCCGGCCGCTCGACGCCGTCCGGACCGCAGGGAACGCATACCTGCAGCGTGATGCTGGCCAGGCCGGGGTCCTTCATTGTCGACACCGCCGTGCCGATCACCTTGGCGAGCCGCACATGAGCCTCCTTCAGGCGTTGAGGTAGCGGGCCCGTTCCCAGTCGGTAACCGCGGACCGCCACAGCGCCAGCTCGTGCCGGCCGTGAGCGAGGAATACCGGCAGGAAGTCACCGAAGACCTTGCTGGCGAACTCATCCGCCGCCAGCGCGCCGAGCGCCTCGTCGAGGGTCTCGGGCAGGAGCTCGAGGTCGGTGCGCGCGTATGCGTCCCCCTCGACCGGGGGGCCAGGCTCGAGATTGTGCCGGATGCCGTCGAGGCCAGCGGCCAGGCAGGCGGCGATGACGAGGTACGGATTGGCGTGGGCCGCGCCGTTGCGCCACTCCACCCGGTTCGCGGCGCCGTGGCCGACGATAGCGCGGACCGCCACCGTCCGGTTGTCGCCACCCCAGCACACGTTGACCGGGGCGAAGGTGTAGCCGGTGACCCGTTTGTAGTCGTTGACCGCCGGCGCGCCCAGCGCCGTGAACGGAGCGATGTGCGCCAGCAGCCCGGCGAGATAGCTGCGCATCAGCGGGCTGCCCTCGAGACCGCGGCCGGCCTCCGCGAACAGGTTGCGCCCGTCCGTGCGGCTGTTCAGTGACTGGTGCACGTGGAAGCCCGAGCCGGACTGGTCAGCGAACGGCTTGGCCATGAAGCAGACGCGCAGGCCGCGCTCCTCGGCCATCTCCCGCACTCCGGCGCGGAACAGCGCCGAGTTATCCGCGGTGCGCATCGCCTCCGCGTAGCGGACGTTGACCTCGACCTGCGCCGGACCGTACTCGGTGTTGCAGGCCTCGATGGCGATGCCGAACTCCTCGAACCGGCGGCGGACGGGTTCCAGGAACCGCTCCAGCGTCGCGCCGCGGGTCAGGCTGTAGCAGTCGACATCCGGGTAGAGCGGGATGCCGTCCCGGTCGAGGATGTAGAACTCCAGTTCGGCCCCGATCATCGGCTCGTAGCCCATGCCATGCGCCTCGTCGACGATGCTGGCGAGGATGCCGCGGGTGCTGACGGAGACCTCCGATCCGTCGTGCTCCCGGCAGGAGCACAGCACGGAGGCGCTGCCCGGCCGCCATGGGATCGGGCGGAAGGTCGACAGGTCAGCTACCGCGGACATGTCCGGGTATCCGGTGCTGAAGTTGGCGAACTCGACGTCCTGCAGCACGTCGCAGGTGCGAGTCCAGATCAGCGCGGCGTTGGCGATGTCGAAGCCCGTATGACCTCGGTCGAGGAACTGCTGCACCGGGATGCGCTTGCCACGCAGGATCCCGTAGGCGTCCGGGAAGGCGCATTCGACCGTGTGGATGTCGTGCTCGGCGCATACCTGCCGTACCTCGTCGAGGTTCAAGAAAGCCTCCCTTCACAGGCCGCTGGAGTGGCCGGGAATCCAGTCGGTACCGGCCAGCGGCACCCGGGCCATGGCTGCGGCCTCGACCGTCAGCGCGCGAAGGTCTTCCGGCTCGAGGTTGTGGACGTTGCCCTTGCCGCAGGCCTTCGCGAGCAGGGTCATCTCCATGACCATCGCGTTGAGGAAGTTCTCCACCCGGTCGGCGGCCGCGTCGACCTCGAGCCGTTCCACGAGGTCCGGATCCTGTGTCGTGATGCCGACCGGGCACTTGCCGGTGTGGCAGTGGTGGCAGTGCCCGGGAGCGGTGCCGAGAGCCTTGTAGTCCTCGACGTACTTCGGGGCGTTGCAGTCGAGCGCGATCAGCGCCGCCGTGCCGATGGCCACCGCATCCGCGCCGAGGGCGATGGCCTTGGCGGCGTCGGCGCCGTTGCGGATCCCGCCCGACACGACGAGGTTGACCTCGCCGAGCAGCCCGAGATCCTCCAGCGCCTCCCGCGCCGCGGTCACCGCGGCGAGCGTCGGGATTCCCGTATGGTCAAGCAGAATCTCCGGCGACGCTCCGGTTGCCCCCTCCATGCCATCGACGACGATGACGTCCGCGCCCGACTTTGGCGGCGATTTTGACGTCCTCGCGCACGCGGCAGGCGCCCATCTTGACGAAGAACGGGATGCGATTGTCCGTCGCGATCCGCAACTCCTCGAGCTTCACCTGCATGTCATCGGCGCCGAGGAAGTCCGGATGCCGCACGGCCGAGCGCTGGTCTATGCCCTTCGGCAGCGTCCGCATCTCGGCCACCCGGTCGGCCACCTTGGCGCCGAGCAGCACCCCGCCGGTACCCGGCTTGGCGCCCTGGCCCACCGCGATCTCGATCGCGTCCGATTGCCGGAGGTGGTCGAGGTCGAGCAGGTAGCGTGACGGGGTCATCTGGTAGATCAGCAGGCTGGACTCTGCGCGCTCCTCGGTGAGCATCCCGCCCTCGCCCGTGCACGTACACGTGCCGACCCGCGAGGCGGCACGGCCGAGTGCCGCCTTGGCGTTCCAGGACAGCGCGCCGAACGACATCGACGTGATGTAGATGGGGATCTCGAGTTCCAGCGGTGCCGTGCACCCGCTGCGGGCACCGAGCACCGTGCGGGTCTCGCACCTCTCGCGGTAGCCCTCGAGCGGCAGCCGCGTCATCGCCGCAGGCAGGAGGACGAGATCGTCGAACCGGGGAATGCGCCGGTGCAGTGAGAAGCCGGTGATGCGGTAACGGCCCAGCTGTGATTTCGCCTGGATGTCCTCGATGGTGTACGGGTCCCAGAGCGGGCTCGCCCGCATGTCGCCCGATTCGGCGGGCAGCCGACCATCGTGCCGGGCGACCTCGTCGCCGACCCGCTCGTCCGTGCTGCTCATAGTGCCCTCCAGAGCGCCGCGTCACGCTTGTCGAAGTACCACAGCCGCCCCTCCGCCACGATCTTGCGCAGCGGTGTCTGCGGGGCGGCGAGCCCGCTCGCCGCGATGTCCGCGGCGACCTCTGCGGCCTCGTCCGCCGCGATGGGCCGCTCGATGGCGTCCGCCCCCAGGCTGGCGATGTCGCCGGCGATGTAGATGCGGCCCTCGTACATCGAGGCCCCGAGCGCATCCCCGGCCCCGCCGAGCACGACGAGCTTGCCGCGGTGCGCCATGAACCCGGACATGAAGCCGACGGACCCGGCGACGAAGATGTCGCCGCCCTTCATGGCCACGCCCGTCCGCGACGCACCCGAGCCCTCGATCACGATCGTGCCGCCCCGCATGGAGGCGCCCGCCGCCCAGCCGGTGTTGCCGTGGACGACGATCCGGCCGCCGGCCATGGCTTCCCCGAGGCCCCAGCCAGCATTGCCGAATATCTCCAGCGACGCGACGGTGTTGAAGCCCCCGCAGTAGTAGCCCACGCTGCCCAGGAAGACCACGTGGACCGGATGGTCGAGGGCCACCGCGAGGTTATGCCTGGCCCGCGGGTTGTGGACGGCCAGGTGCTCGTGACCGGCGGCCGCCTCCCGGAGGGCCCGGTTGAATGCTCGCCCGTCGAGGCCGTCGGCATCGAGGTGGAAGGTGTCCTTGGGCAGCGTGTTCTCGACGAGCTCGCTGGCCAGCCGATGATCCATGTCAACCCCCTAGGCCGCCGGGGCCCTGACCTGCGCGGGCCATATCCTCACGGTGCCCTCGCGCGGAACGTAGGTGTCGATCTCATCGGGCAGGATGTGCCGAAGGGCCTGTTCCTCGGTGGCCATGGCGATGAGGTCCGCCGTCTCGGTCACCACGAGCGGCTTGATCGCGAGCCGGTCGCTGGCGCAGCCGATCGCGTCCGCGGTGGTGAGCAGGTAGGTGAACACCCCGTCGAGCACGTCGATCGAGCCCCGCAGCGCCTCGTCAAGGGTCCGGCCTAGCGCGAGCTGTTCGGCGACGTAGACGGCGATGAGCTCGGAGTCGTTCTCGGTCAGGAAGTGCAGCCCCCGCTGGCTCATGAGCCTGCGCATGCTGTAGTAGTTGGTGATCTGGCCGTTGTGGGCGATCGCGACGTCGAGGAATGGCCGCGCCCAGAACGGGTGGGAGAACTCCACGTTCACGACGGACTCGGTCGCCAGCCGCGAGTGGGCGACGCCATGTGTGCCGACGAACTCGTTGATGCCATGCCGGGCGGCGACGCTCGGGGCGTCCCCGACGTCTTTGATGATCTCCAGCCGCCGGCCCATTGAATGGACGAAGACTCCATCGACGGCCTCGAGGGCCTCAAGCAGGGCCGCTGGCGTGCAGTCGAGATGGACGAGCAGCCGGCAGAAGCTGCCTCGGACAGGGTCGCTGCCGTCGACGGTCGGCGGCTGCGCGAGGCTGGCCCCGGTTTCGCTGACGGCGCGCAGCACCGACCGCAGCGTGTCATCGGCTCGCGCCGAGTCGGCGAAACGAGCCCGGACGATGACCCGGTCGTCTGAAGCCGGCGGCCCATAGAGCGCGAAGCCGGTAGAGTCCGGGCCCCGGTGGACCATCGCCGTCTCCATCGCGGCGAGGAGCTGCCCGACCGGCCCGGGCCCGGCCAGGATCAGACCGCACTGTCCGCACATGGGCTCCCCGCATCCTCCGGTCCGTGACCTTGCGGCAGCCGGAGTGGCGCCTCCAGGGACGGCGTCTGGCTCACTCCTGGGCTCTCCGCTAGACGCCCCTGGTAGATCCGCGAGTGCGGCGGCAGTTGACCTAAAGCGACCATGGCTCAGATCCGATCGTGTACCTCGTTCGCGAGTCGGTATCCGGGCGCGACACAGAACCGAGAAGCCCGTACGGTGCTCCGCCCTCCGCTCGTCGCAGAGAGCCTCAGGGGTTGGAGGTCGACATCCAGCTGGCTACGTACGCTACATCCTGAATGCAGTATTCACAATAGTGGCGACGCCGGACATCCGTTGCTTTCGGTCTCGTCCGGCGGGCCGGATGCCCGACGACGTCATGCCGCACGTCACCTGCGGCCGCGATGCCCCCGCGAACGGCTGGAAGCGGTGCCGCCGTGCCGGATGCGCGCGGACAGCGTCGGCCGGGCGGGTCGTTACTTCACCAGCGGGCGGGGCCAGCGGATGCGCGGCAGGCTACCGTGTGCCCGGCTAAAGTCCGGTTTCGGACCAGGGTTGTTCAGGAGCTTGACGAGGTTTGAGCCTGCCGCATGGCAGCGTCACCCAGTCTCGTGGCGACCCTACGTCGATCAGCGAACTATGAGCACCGGAGAGTGCCCGTAGTGAATCACCTTGTGGGCCACGCTCCCGAGAAGCAGGGCTTCAAAGTCGGACCGGCCGCGCGAGCCCATGACGATGAGGTCGGCATCGAAGCGGCTCGCCTCGTCCAAGATGGCTCGGGCGGCTTCCCCGTAAAGGCCGGCTCGTGTTTCTCCTGATGCATTGACGCCGAGCTCTTGCAGCTCGTCGACCGCCTGCTTCACGAGCGCGGCCGCGTCTGATGATGTCTCGGTGTTCACTACTCCGGCCTTGGAGGGTTCTTGCTCCTGGTAGTGGAACACACGGACTTCACCGCCTGACAGCTTGGCAAGCTCAGCAGCCTTGGCGACGGCTCGCCTGGAATGATCGGAGCCGTCGACCGGGAGGAGGATCTTGTTCATCGCTTTCTCCATCTATCTTCCGTGGGGAAGATTCCTCGACGATCCGTGCCACGGGCGCTAGGTCGTCATCAACCATGGTCGGGGGTGTGTGCTTCGCCCGGACAGCCGCTCGATGCCTGTCTGCAAATCGACCGGGGCCATGATTGTCCGCATGTGACCGTGTGGGTCGGGGTCCGACGTCCAGGAACATGATCTGCCCGATGAGTTGCAGCTTCCGCGATCGCCAACGATACACACGGCATCGCCCGTCGGCCAGCCCATGTGAGGTTCCCCGAACCGTCGAGG
>CAWIMN010000013.1:0-8468 GCA_963837255.1 uncultured Actinomycetota bacterium | reverse complement strand
CACGCTGACCAGGTAAAACGTCCACACTGTCTTCAACGGCGGTAACAGGCTGGTCTCAATTCTGGTCAAGACACTGGCGGCAATATGGGCGCTGACCAGCACGAACGCGAGCCTCATCGACCGCCGGGCGTGGTCAGCGCACCAGCCCAGGGGCCATAACCTCGGCAACTTTTTGCGCCGCGTCACCAGTTGGAGGCCTGCCAATCGCCCATGGCAAAATCGGACAGGTGCAGATCGGGATGCTTGGACCATTCGAGGTCCGCACGGACGACGGCGACCTCGCCGACGTGCCGGGCGCCCGGTTGCGCGGGCTGTTGATCGCCCTCGCGCTCGAACCAGGTCACGCAGTCCCGAAGGCGACGCTCGTCGACTGGATCTGGGGTGAGCGCCCGCCCTCCGACGCGGCGAATGCCTTGCAGCGCTTGGTTTCCCGGCTGCGGAAGGCGCTGCCGGAAGGGCTGGTCGAGGGGCAGGCGGACGGCTACCGGCTGACGGTGGAACCCGGCGCTGTCGACGCGGTGCGGTTCGAACGCCTCGTCGGCCAGGCCCGCAATGACGAGGATCCGCGGCGGGTACGGCTGCTGCGCGAGGCCCTCGCATTGTGGCGCGGTGCGGCCATGCAGGGCGTCGGTTTGCAGGATAGTGCCGCGTTTGACGCGGCGGTCACCCGGCTCGAGGGGCTACGCCTGACGGCCATGGAGGATCGGTTCGACGCGGAGATCAGCCTCGGCCACGGTGCGGAACTGGTCACGGAACTGACCGACTTGGTGGCCGCGCATCCGCTGCGAGAACGGCTTGTCGCCGCGCTGATGCGTGCCCTCGCCGCGACCGGTCGCGACGCCGAGGCGCTGCTCGTGTACCAGCACACGAGAGAAGCCCTGGCCGACGCGCTGGGTGTCGACCCCTCACCGGAGCTGTCCGCATTGCACGTCGCGCTGCTGCGGGGCGAGCTGGGACGGCGGGAGGAAAACCGGAAGACCAACTTGCGTGCCGAGCTGACCAGCTTCGTCGGCAAGGACGCTGATGTCGCCGCGGTCCGCGAACTCATCGCCGAACATCGGCTCACCACCCTGATCGGGCCGGGCGGCTCGGGGAAGACCAGGCTGGCCACGGAAACCGCGCGCACGCTGCTCGGCGACCTGCCGGACGGGGCCTGGCTGGTGGAGCTCGCAGCTATCGGCGCGGACGGTGACGTGGCGCAGGCGACGCTCGCCGGGCTCGGCCTCCGGGATGCTCTGCTCGGCGAGGCGCCGGACGCGGAACCGACGGACCGGCTGATCGCCGCGATCCGCGAGCGGGAGGCGCTGCTGATTCTGGACAACTGTGAGCACGTGATCGAGCAGGTGGCGGCGTTCGCCCACCGGGTGCTCGGGGAGTGCCGGCGTCTGCGGATCCTGGCGACGAGCAGGGAACCGCTCGGCATCACCGGTGAGGCGCTGTGGCTGGTCGAGCCGCTGGCCTTGCCGGAGGGGGACGCCAGCCCCGGCGAGATCGAGTCCTCGCCGGCCATCCAGTTGCTGCGGGACCGGGCCGGCGCGGTGCGCAGGGATCTCGCAGTCCCGTACCAACTAGATGGCCGCACGTTGTCGACGATGGTGCGCGTCTGCCGGGCGCTGGACGGGATGCCGCTGGCGATCGAACTGGCCGCGGCCAGGTTGCGCACCATGTCCCTCGATCAGCTCGCCCGACGGCTCGACGACCGGTTCCGCCTGCTGACCAGCGGTAGCCGTACCGCGTTGCCGCGGCACAAGACGCTGCGCGCGGTGGTCGACTGGAGCTGGGAGTTGCTCACCGACGCCGAACGGATGGTCCTGCGCAGGCTCTCGGTGTTCTCCGGCGGGACGAGCCTGGAAGCGGCCGAGCGGGTCTGCGTCGCCAGTGCAGTCGAGCAGAGGGCGGTCGAGCAGGAGCAGGTGCTCGAGTTGCTCACCGCGCTGACCGAGAAATCGCTGCTGCTCGCCGAGGGCGACAGCGCACCGCGCTACCGGATGCTCGGCACGATCAAGGAATACGCCCGGGACCGGCTCGCGGAGACGGGGGAATCGGACCTGGCGCGCCATGCGCATCTGGCGTACTTCACCGAACTCACCGAGACCGCGGAGCTACATCTTCGCCGCGCCGAGCAATTGGAATGGCTTGCCGCGCTTGAGTCCGAGCATGACAACATCGGTTCTGCGATGCGTGGTGCGATCGCGGCCGGCGAGGCGCACGGGGCAATGCGGCTCGCGGCGGCCGCCGGCTGGTACTGGTGGCTCGGCGGGCACAAGGCTGAGGGCAATGAGCTGATCATCGCGGCCACCACCATTCCCGGTGAGGTGGCCGATGAGATCCGGGCCATGGTGTACGCCTTTGTCGTGCTGTTCCTGAGCTCCGGGCGGCGCGACGAGCATCAGGCGGCGGAGTGGATCCACGAGGCACACCGGCTCAGCCAGCGCAGTCAGCACGGCAACCCGCTGCTGGGGTTGATAGCCCCGCTGGAACGCATGCTGCAGGCACCGGACGCGTTCTTGCCCGCGTGGGAATCAGTGCTGGACAACGAGGACCCCTGGGTCCGCGCACTGGCCCGGCTGCAGCTCGGCAAGATGCGGATCGTGCACGGCCAGGGCGGGCGGGACGCGGACGCGTATCTCGAGAAGGCGCTCGCCGAGTTCCGCGCGATCGGCGAACGGTGGGGGATTTCGTTCGCCCTGACCGAGCTGGCGGACCGGATCGCCACGCGCGGTGAGTTCGCCGGCGCGTGCGAGTACTACGAACAGGCAGTCGCGGTCGTCACCGAAGTCGGTGCCATCGAGGATGTCATCCAGTTGCGGTCGCGACAGGCGCAGCTGTACTGGCTGCTAGGCGACGAGGACTCCAGCGCGGCCGCCATCGCCGAGGCGCAGCGGTGCGCGGAACGGGTCACCTGGCCGGATGCGCTGGCTGAGCTGGCCCTCTCGAAGGCGGAACTCGCGCGCTGGAACGGCGACGCCGAGGAGGCGTACCAGCAACTCGGCGTCGCGACGACCATGCTGGGCGACGAAGCGGAGCAGGCGCACATCCGCGCGGTGACACACGACCTGCTTGGCTACCTTGCCGACGACCTCGGCGAGGTCCGGGCGCACCGCGTGGCGGCCTACGAGGCGGCGACCGAGGTGGGGCACGCACCCCAGATCGCGAAGGTACTCGTCGGGATCGCGGACCTGGCACTGCGCCGCGGCCAGTACGAGCAGGCCGCGCGGCTGCTCGCGGCGAGCGCCGCCGTGCGCGGCCTACAGGATCGTTCCCACCCGGATGTGGCCCGGATCGAGCAGGCCGCGCGGCGCCGCCTCGGCGAAGCGCGGTTCGCCGAGGCGACGCAGGAGGGGGCGCAGGCGAGCTGGTCTCAGCTGGCCGCCGTCACGCTCGCCTCCTGAACGTGGCAAGCGCCCACAGGCACCCGACGAGCGCGATCCCGACGCACCAGGCGATCGCGGCGCCGGCTGACCCTCAACGCGACGGCGCCATGGTGGCGCCGTCGCGTTGAGGTCAGTTTGCTGCGCGTTGAATGACGATGTCGCCGTACCGCGTGCGGGCGTGGACCGTGACCTTGTTGTCCGACGTGTCAGGGTTTTCCTGCGGCGGAACGGAGTTGCGCACCGACCCTCGCTCGCTGTTGGCGTCCACCCTGGCAGCGGTGCCCTCGCTGATGCCGACCTCGATGTTTCCTGAGCCGTTCAACAGCTCCGCCTGACCGCGTGTCAACCGGCCGATCCGAATGGCGCCGTCGCCTGTCTTGGCGGTGACGCTGCCGTCGGCGCGGTCGATGTCGAAACCGCCGCTGCCACTGCTGAGATCGAGGTCGGCCGAGGCGTGGCCGATCCAGGTCTGCCCACCCGAGCTCGAGAGCTTGACGGTGTCCTTGACCTCGCTGATCCGCATGGCGAACGCCGCACCGTCGATGTTGGCGCGCTCGGCGATGTGGCCGATCGTGACCTCGCCGGCCGCGATGTTTGCCTGCAGTGCGTTGATGCGATCGAGCTGGACCCGACCCGATGCCATGTGCAGCTCGCACTCGCCAAATGAGCCGTCAGCGTGAACGCTTGAGTGCGCCAGGTACGCGACCAGGCTGGAGCCTGCGGGCAGGTCGATCGTGATGACGACCGAACCGTTCTTGTCCCCGGAGACGGTCGTTTTGACTGATAGCTGACCGCCGGCGAAGTCGACCTTGGTCTTGCTGGCCACCTTGACGTCCTTCTTGCTCGCCTTGTCGATGGGTTCGACCAGCACCACGGTGTCGGTCCGGTCGCTCGCGGTGACCCGCACCTGAGCACCGGCGACAACAACAGTGGCGGCGATGGGCCCTGGCGTGTCGAATGTAGTCATGACAGCTCTCCTGAAGTCTCGTACTTGATCTGTTGATGGGCGGCTCAGCCGACCCCGTCTGTGAAGCATCGGTCCGCACGCCCGGGGCGCGCGCTCGTCGCTGGCGAGCGCGCGCCGTGTCAGCTCGTCGCTCGCGGCTTCGGGGTCAGCCCGATCACGGTCCTCGGAAGGCCATCGCCCGGGAGGTCACGCGCGCCTCTTGAATGTGGCAAGCGCCCACAGGTATCCGACGAGGGCGATCCCGGCGCACCAGGCGAGAGCGGCGGCCGCGTAGCCGCCTGACGGGGCGCCGGCGAGCAGTCCACGCAGCGATTCGATAATCGGCGTGAAGGGCTGATACTCCGCGAATTGCCGGACGCCCTGTCCCATCTTGGCGGCCGGCACGATCGCGCTGCTCACGAACGGCAGCAGGATCAGCGGCACGACGGTGAGGCCTGCGGATTCCGGAGTTTTCGCAGCCATTCCCAGCGCGACCGTGAGCCAGGCGGCGGCGAAAGCTGTCGCCGCGATGATACCGATCGCGGCGAGCCAGTCGCGGACGGTCGCAGACGACCGGAACCCCAGCGCGAAGGCCATTCCGATGATGACCGCAATGGCTACCGAGCTGCCCAGCATAGTGGCCGCGACGTGACCGGTCATGACGGCGCCGCGGGAGACGTTCATGACCTTGAACCGGTTCATGATGCCCTTGGTCATGTCGGAGTTCACGGATACCGCGGTGGCCGACAACCCGTAGCTGATGGCCAGCAGGATCAGGCCTGGTGTTGCGTATTCGATGTAGTGCTCGCCGACATTGAATGCGTTGCCGAGCACGTACACGAACATCAGCATGATCACGACCGGCATCAAGGCCCCGTTGAATATCGTGACCGGATTCCGGAGGATGTGCTTGAAGTTGCGGCGCAGCATGATCCGCGAATCGGTCAGCGCTGCTGAAGTGATGCTCATTGTGCGATGGCCTCCGTGCTTGCGTGACTGGTCAGGGCAAGGAAAACGTCATCGAGGTCCGGTGTGTGCACGGAGAACTCCTCGACGTCGATCGAATGCTCATCGAGCCGGTCCAGCAGAGCCCGCAACGATTTCGCCCTGCCATCGCTGGGAACCCGCAGGGTCAGGTCCTCGTCGTCCCGCGTGGAGCCGGTCAGGACCCGCGCCGCCGCGTCGAGTTCGCGGACGTCGGTGAACTGGAGCCGGACGTGGCTGCCGGGGATCTGGCGCTTGAGGTCGCCGGGAGTGCCCTGGGCAACCAGGTGGCCCTGGTCGAGCACCGCGATCCGGTCGGCGAGCTGATCGGCTTCTTCGAGATTCTGGGTAGTGAGGAAAATGGTGACACCGTCGGCCACCAGCTCGCGGATGATGTCCCACATCGTGCGACGGCTGCGTGGATCCAGTCCCGTCGTCGGCTCGTCCAGGAAAATGATCTGTGGCCTGGTGACCAGCGTCATCGCCAGGTCCAGCTTCCGGCGCATACCGCCGGAATATGTCGCCGCCATCTTCTGCGCCGACTCCACCAGATCGAACCGTTCCAGCAACGAGGTGACCACCCGCTTGCCCTCGCCGGCCCGCAGATGATGCAGATCCGCCATCAACTGCAGGTTCTCTTCCCCCGTCAGCAGATCGTCCACCGCCGCGAACTGGCCGGTGACCCCGATCACCGCGCGCACCGCCTTGGTCTCGGTCGCGACATCATGCCCGGCAACCCGTACCGTCCCACCGTCGGCCTTTATCAACGTGGTCAGCACGTTCACCGTCGTCGTCTTACCCGCCCCATTCGGGCCGAGCAGGGAAAAAACCGTGCCCGCAGGAACATCTAGATCGATGCCATCGAGCACGGTCTTGTCCCCATACGCCTTCCGCAGCCCTGAGACTGCAATCGCTGAATTTCTCATGCGCCCATCATCGGCGCCTCCCCTGACACGACCCTGACACGTCCCTGACACGACCACTGACACGGCGTTCTACCTCGTTGCGCCAGGTCAGGACACTGCGCAGCCTACTGATGACTGCCTGATCGGTCGGAGCCCGCCAGCATTCATCAGAGTTCGCCGAGAGCCAGGTCGATTCATCCACGGTGGCCACAGACGGTACCGACCCATCGTGAACGCAGGCCCGATGCCCGGATTCAGCAGGCCGTTCGAGAAGTTATGGACCGGTAGTTGTGTCACTTTGTCCCCCCACGGGCTAATTCGTACCTGCTTTCGTCGGCTTCCGTCTCCGACGAGGTGGAAACTGAACGCAGCAGACCGATCACGCAAACATGTTGAAGACGGCGGAAAAGAAGCCGCGCTGGCGACTCGCGCAGGCCGGAGGGCGACTAGCCGGGATGCTGGGGCTTAACCGCGGCGCGTGGCGGGCGGGGGATCCAGCGCGGGACCGCCTGCCGGTACGCCAGGTAGGCGGGGCCGAAGCGGCGGCGCAGCGTCCGCTCTTCGTAGCCGATGACGAACAGGTGGAAGCAGACCGCCATGATCCCCGCGTACGCCAGCAGCCACGGCGACATGAACAGCCACGCCTCCCCCAGGACAACCAGGAGCGCGGCCAGGTAGATCGGGTTGCGCACCCACCGGTAGGGCCCGACCGCGACGACGTGCGACGGTGCGTCCCACGGGCCGGGCGTGCCGCGTCCCACCGCCGCAAAGTTCCAGACGCACCACCCGTACAGGGCCGCTCCGGCCGCGATGACAGGGACCGCTTCCCACGCTGTCGCGGTGGCGGCGTGCCCGTGGCGCGTCACGATCCACCAGGGAAGCCAGGCTCCGCCCAGCCCCGGCACCACGACGGTGAACACGAGATTGCGGACGATGAGGCTCAGCGTGCGGGCCATCGTGCTCCAGCCCCCTTCCGTGCGCGTATCACGACTCGCTGGCGTGGGGTGTCCGGCGGCTCGGTGGAGATGTTCATTCCGTGTCCTCCATGTCGCGCGCACCAAGAGTAGGAACACTACCTGTAGCAACGCTACCTATAGTGGAAGAGTAGCATGGCTACCTATGAGGGCGGAAACGCTGAAGGGCCACCTGGACGGCATCCTGCTCGCGGTGCTCGAGCCAGGGCCGCGCCATGGTTACGCGATCATGGAAGCGCTGCGGATACGCAGCGGCGGTCAGGTCGACCTGCCGACCGGCACCGTGTATCCGGCGTTGCACCGCCTGGAGCGGGCGGGCCTGGTGCAGGCGAGCTGGTCAGCCGACGGCGGGCGCCGTCGCCGCGTCTATCAGCTGACTCCGGCAGGCCGGCGTGCCCTTGATACCGAACGCAGCACCTGGCGAGACTTCTCCACCGCCGTCACCGCCCTCCTGCAACCCGCGCCGGCGATGAGCACGCCATGAGCAGGCAACGGCCGCCAGAGCCGGGTGCCGGGCCTGCGGTCGAGGGCTATCTCACGGAGGTCGCGGCACGCCTGTCCGGCCCGCCCCGGGCACGGACCGGCATCGTGGCCGAGCTGCGCTCCGGGCTCCTGGACGCCACAGACGCGCACCGCTCCGCCGGGCTGCCGCCGGCCCAGGCGGTCCTGGCGGCGATTCGCGAGTTCGGCAACCCCGTCCAGGTCGCCGCCGGCTTCCGGGCCGAGATCGCCGCCCGCCTGGCGCGCCGTGTCGCGGTCACCCTGCTGGTGACCGGCCCGCTGGTTGGCCTACTGTGGCTCGCCACGGCCGCGGCGAGCCACCTCGGCGTGCCCCGTCTTAGCGTCAGCATGTACCTCGTCGCCGTCGCGGTCGGCGTAACTGCCTGGGCCGCGCTATTTGGCATCGCCACCACGGGCCGGCTCACTCGCTGGCTGCCCGCCGGACCACGCCGGGCTCCGACGGCCGCGGCCGTCGCCGGATTCGGCGCGGTCAGCGCCGACGGGCTCGGCCTTGCGCTGCTCGCGGCCCAGCTGGCGGTCGCCCCGGGAAGGCTCTCCCCGCTTCCTGCCGCCGCGGCGGTCGCGGCCAGCGTCGCCCGGATGATGCTCGCCAGGCGCGCCACACGCCAGTGTCTGGCCATCCGCGCGAGCCTGACCTGACCTGCGCCCCGGCCGGACCTCGCCGCAGGATCCCAGTACCGGATCGGGGCGATGGTAACTGTGA
The DNA here is from genome assembly GCA_963837255.1 of uncultured Actinomycetota bacterium. Lineage (GTDB taxonomy): Bacteria > Actinomycetota > Actinomycetes > Streptosporangiales > Streptosporangiaceae > JAJYUU01. The sequence continues at coordinate 60 of CAWIMN010000013.1, read as the reverse complement.
GTGGCCGGATCACCGGTTTCTGCCGCCGCGCCGTCAGACCGGCATGGCAGCTGGCTTCCA
>CAWIMN010000012.1:0-236230 GCA_963837255.1 uncultured Actinomycetota bacterium | reverse complement strand
ACCTTCACCAGCTTGATCTGTCCGGCCATCTCCGTCGCGACCTTGGCGAGCGCCGGGCTCACCATGCGGCACGGGCCGCACCACGGCGCCCAGAGGTCCACGAGCACCGGTACCGATGCCTTCTCGGCGATGTCGGTGAAGGTGTCGTCACCGGCATCGACAATCCAGGGCAGCGGCCGATGGCAGTTGCCGCAGCGTGGGGTGCCTGCCGCGACCGCGGGCACCCGGTTCTTGCGCCCGCAGTTCGGGCACTTGATCAGCGCATCCGGCATCGCTCAGGCCGCCTCGGGCACCGGGTTCTGATAGCTGACGATCAGCTCCCGCTGCGCATAGTCGACGCGGATGACTACGCCGTCCTGCGCATAGGGGGCCAGCAGGGCACGACCGATTCTGGTCTCCACCTCGCGCGCTATGAACCGGCGCAGCGGGCGCGCCCCGTAGACGGGGTCGAAGCCCTGCTCGGCAATGAAGCGCAGGGCCGCCAGGCGTGATCTCCAGTGTCATCCGCCGCTGGACGAGCCGCGAGCGCAGATCGTTGAACATCAGCTCTACTATCTGCTCGATCTCAGCCTCAGTCAGCGGCTTGAACAAGACGATGTCGTCCAGCCGGTTCGAAAGCTTGGGGCCGGAACGCCGAGCGCATGCTTGCCAGCACCCGGTCGCGGGCATCGGGCTTGATCTCGCCACCCGCGGTCGCACCCTCAAGCAGGTACTCCGAGCCGATGTTGGACGTCATGATGACGACCGTATTGCGGAAGTCCACGGTGCGGCCCTGGGCATCGGTCAGGCGGCCGTCGTCCAGGAGTTGGAGCAGCACGTTGAACACCTCGGGGGAGCTTTTTCGATCTCTCGAAAAGCACCACCGAGTACGGGCGGCGGCGGACTGCTTCGGTGAGCTGCCCGCCTTCTCGTACCCACGTAGCCGGGCGGCGCGCCGATCAGGCGGCTGACACGTGTGCCCTCCTGATATTCGTCATGTCGATGCGGACCATGCCTGCTCGTTGTCGAACAGGGCCCGCCAGGGCCCTGGCCAGCTCGGTTTTGCCCACTCCGGTGGGACCGAGGAAGATGAACGAGCCGATGGCCGGTGCGGATCCTTGAGTCCGGCTCGCGCCCGGTGAACGGCATTGGTAACGGCCTTGAAGGCTTTGTCGTGGCCGTCACGCGCTCCTGCAGCCCGTCTCATCGAGGCGCAGCAGCTTCTCGCCTCACCCTCTACAGCCCGGTGACCGGGATGCCGGTCCACCTGGCTCACGATCTCGGCTATCTCTTCCTCGGTCGACCTCCTCTTGCAGCAGCCGCTGACCGCTGGCATCGTCCTGCGATTCGCTCTTCCTCGGTCCGCCAGCTCGCGTCGCAGTTGGGCAGCTCTGCCTTAGCCGCAGTTCTGCCGCGCTTGTTCAGTCGGCTCGCGCTCGGCCTGTTCAATCTTCCTCCGGGGGGTGCTCCATCTGCTCGTGGATCGCCTGCGCCCGGCGCAGTGCCTCCTTCTCTGCCTCCCACTGGCCCGCAGCCGTCGCCTCGCTCGCGCAGATCGGCCAGCTCTTTGCTCCAGCTTTCGAGGCGCTCCCTGGAGGCTGGTCTTCCTCCTTCGCCAGCGCCGCCGCTCGATCTCCAGCCGCATGACTCGCCGGTGACCTTATCCAGCTCCGCCGGCATCGAGTCGATCTCGGTCGCAGGTGGGCGGCGGCCTCATCGACCAGGTCGATCGCCTTGTCTGGCAGGAGCCGGTCGGCGATGTAGCGCTGGGACAGAGTGGCCGCGGCGCGACCGGGCTTGTCGGCGATCCCGACCCCGTGATGTTCCTCGTAGCCGCTCCCGCAGTCCGCGCACGATCGACGACGGTATCCTCGACTGACGGCTCTTCCACGATACGGGCTGGAAGCGGCGCTCTAGCGCCGCATCCTTCTCGATGTGCTTGCGGTACTCGTCCAGCGTGGTAGCGCCGATCATGTGCAGCTCGCCGCGGGCGAGCATCGGCTTGAGCATGTTGCCGGCGTCCATGGCGCCTTCAGCAGCTCCTGCGCCGACCACCGTGTGGACTCGTCGATGAACAGGATGTCGGCCGGGTGCATCGGTGACCTCCTTGAGCACCGCCTTCAGCCGCTCCTCGAACTCGCCCGGTACTTGGCGCCGGCTACCAGGGCGCCCATGTCCAGGGCGATGATCTGCTTCTCGCTCAGTCCCTCGGGCACGTCGCCCCGGGTATCCGTGGGCGAGGCCCTCGACGATAGCCGTCTTGCCGACCCCCGGATCGCCGATGAGGACCGGTTGTTCTTGGTCTGCCGGGAGAGGGACTGAATGACGCGGCGGATCTCCGCGTCCCGGCCGATCACCGGGTCGAGCCGCCCAGCCGCGGCGTCTGCCACCAGGTCCCTGCCGTACTTGTCGAGGGCCTCGTACGTGGTTTCCGGCATTGCCGGAGGTGACCCGCTGATTCCCCCGGATTCTCGTGAGTGCCTGCAGGAACGCATCCTTAGTGAGGCCCTCGTCGCGCAGGATCCGGCCTGCGGCCGAGCCGGTACCCTCCGACAGCAGGGCCAGCACTAGATGCTCCACGGACACGTATTCGTCTTGAGCCCCCGCCTCCTGCTCCGCGGCATCCAGCAGCCGCGCCAGGCGCTGGGTCACGTTGACCTGGCCAGGCGCGGCGCCGGGGCCGCTCACTCTGGGCCGTCTCGCAGTCGGCCTCCAGTGCCGACCGCAGTCGGTCGGGGTCGGCGTCGGCTTGCGAGAGCAGCCGCGGAACGATGCCATCAACCTGGTCGGTCAGGGCTAGCAACAGGTGCTCGCCATCTACCTCGGTATGCCCAAGGCGTAGTGCCCTGGTCTGTGCGGCGTGCAGGGCCTCCTGCGACTTCTGAGTCAGCCGAGCCGGGTCCATCTGATCACCCTCCTGGCCTTCGGGCCCTGCGAAGGGCCGTCTCCAGTGCAGCGATTCGGTCGAGCAAATCGGTGACAAGCCCGATAGCGGCGTAATTGATTGGGAACGCGGCGTGCAGTCGCTGAACCCGCGCCAAAGCGGCAAGCTGGCTCGGGGCGAACCAAAGTAGGCCAGCGGAATCGGTAGCAGCATCCAGGACGCCTAGAGCGACCAGTCTGCGGATGACGTCCGGGTGCATGCCGCCTGCCGCGGCGAACGAGTCGACGTCTAGCCGCCTCGCCCGAACGAGCGCGTAACTCACCGATGCCTCCTCGGCTTGAAGTCAGACACCGCCGCAAGCTGCTCGAACAGGTCCCGTTCGGCGCTCGATAGCCTGGACGGCACCATGATCCGGGCCTCGGCGAACAGGTCACCAGGCTTCCCCTTGGGATCTGGTAGGCCATGCCCGCGCAGTCGTAGCCGCTTGCCACTGGAGGTACCTGCGGGGACCTTGACCTTGGCCTCCGCGGCCGGCGTCTCCACCGCTACGGAAGTGCCGAGCGCGGCCTCCCACGGAGCAAGCCGCATCTCCACGTACAGGTCCCTGCCGACGAGGCGGTACCGCGGGTGCGGTGCGATACGCACCACGAGATATAGGTCACCGGGACGCGCTCCCTCGCTGCCCAGGCCGCCCTGCCCTGCCAGCCTGATCCGCTGTCCGTCAGTCACCCCGGCCGGGATCCTCACCTCGAGCGAGCGCGACCTGGGTCCGCTGCCGACTGTGACAGATCGGCGCGAACCGTGGAAGGCCTCCTCGATCGTCACCTCGATCTCGGCCGTCTGATCAGCACCAGGTACCGGTCCCCAGCCTCGCCCGGTGCGGCCGGTGAACAGTCCGCCGAGGAGATCCTCGAGGTCTATGTCCTCACCGCCGGTATAGCTAAACCCGCGCCCGGACTGCCTGGCGCGCCCGGCTCCGGTCCCGGCGCCCGCGCGCGCCCTGCGCCACTGCTCCGGGTCGACATCCTCTGGGACCTGCCGGAAGTCCGGGCCGAACGCGTCGTAGCGGCGCCTGGTATCGGGGTCGGACAGGACGGCGTAGGCCTCAGATACGTCCTTGAAGCGATCCTCCGCCCAGGGTCCTTGTTTACGTCTGGATGGTGTGCGCGTGCAAGCTTTCTGTAGGCGCGTTGGATCTCATCCTGGCTGGCGTTCCTTGACACGCCCAGGATCTGGTAGAAGTCCTTGTCGGTGGCCATAACTCCGACCTGGCCACGATGACCTGCGCGGGCCTAGCTGGCTGTCTCCCTCCCCGTAGCCGGGCCGGACCACCTCGACCACAGACCCGTCAGCTGCGGACGGGTCCGCGCGAGTGGCGATGGCCTCGTGCCGCGCAGGATCGAAGCGGGCACCGAGGTCGTGCCGCCTGGTGAAGCCCAGCTGGTCGAGAACGCTCATTGCCTGTGCCCGCACCGCCTGTATGCCTGCCACGATCGAGGCCGGATCGGCCTGCGCATGGTCGAGAGCTCGCTCCAGGTTGTCGACCACCGGCAGCCAGAGGCTCGCTACTCGTGCCCGCGTCTCCGCCTCGGTCCGGCTGATCAGGCCGGCGCACCTCTTCTGCGCGTTATCCAGATCGGCCAGGGCCCGAAGCCGCTGATCTTCCAGCTCGGCAATCCTGGCCGCTGCATCGTCAGTGCCGTTGCGCGAGCCCGCATCCTCCTGCGGCGGAGATGCCTGGAGGTCGGACTCAGGATCGGGGTGCGCGCCGCGGTCACTCATGGGTGGTGAACTCGGCATCGATGACGTCGTCGTCATCGCCGGACTGACCGGCCGCGTCTCGCTGTTCCTGCGGTCCTTGTCCGGCTGCCGCAGCCAGCCCCTGGTAAACCTGCTGCAATTCAGCGGTCAGGCTCCGGATCCGGTCGGCTGACGACTCGTCATGCACCGCCTTCCTCGCGTCGGCCACCAGGTTCTCTGCTCGTGCCTTCTCGTGCACGGGGACTGCGTCGCCGCGCTGGGAGAGGATCTGCTCGACCTGGTAGGCGGCCGAATCCAGCTCGTTGCGCGCGTCGGTCAGCTCGCGGAGCCTGCGATCCTCGTCACGGTGCCGCTCGGCGTCCGCGATCATCCGCTCCACCTCGGACTGGTCCAGGTTGGTGCTCTCGCTGATGGTGATTCGCTGCTCGGCGCCGGTGTCCTTGTCCCTGGCGGAGACATTCAGGATCCCGTTCGCGTCGATGTCAAACGTGACCTCCACTTGCGGCATGCCGCGCGGAGCGGGCCTGATGTTCTCCAGCCGGAACCTGCCCAGCACGCGGTTGTCAGCGGCACGCTCCCGCTCACCCTGCAGTACCACGACGTCCACGGCGGACTGATTGTCCTCGGCCGTGCTGAAGACCTCGGTGCGCCGTGCCGGGATCGTGGTGTTCCGTTCGATGATCTTGGTCATGACGCCGCCGAGAGTCTCGATGCCAAGGGACAGTGGCGTGACGTCGAGCAGCAGGACATCCTGCACCTCGCCGCGCAGCACCGCGGCCTGCACGGCAGCCCCGAGCGCGACAACCTCGTCCGGGTTGACCGTCATGTTGGGGTCCTTGCCACCGGTCATTCTCCGCACCAGGTTCTGGACCGCTGGTATCCGCGTGGATCCGCCGACCAGGATCACTTCGTCAATGTCGCTGTCGGTGAGCTTGGCATCCTCGAGTGCCTGCTTAACCGGGCCCGTTGTGCGCTCGACCAGGTCGGCGGTGATTTGGTCGAATGTCGAGCGCATCAGGCTGGTGTTGAGGTGCTTGGGCCCGGAAGCGTCAGCGGTGATGAACGGGAGGCTGACCGTGGTCTGGGTCACCGCGGACAGCTCGACCTTGGCCTTCTCAGCCGCCTCGAAGAGCCGCTGCAGAGCCTGCGGATCAGACCGCAGGTCGATCCCGTTGTCGCGCTGGAACTCATCCGCCAGGTAATCGACGATCCGGCGTCGAAGTCGTCTCCGCCCAGGTGGGTGTCCCCAGCCGTCGCGCGCACCTCGACTACGCCATCGCCGATCTGCAGGATGGAGACGTCGAAGGTTCCGCCGCCCAGATCGAATACCAGGACTGTCTCGTTGCCCTTCTTGTTCAGGCCATACGCCAGTGCCGCCGCGGTGGGCTCGTTGATGATGCGCATGACCTCCAGGCCGGCGATCCGGCCGGCATCCTTGGTCGCCTGCCGCTGAGCGTCGTTGAAGTAGGCCGGCACCGTGATGACCGCCTCGGTCACCTTCTCGCCGAGGAACTTCGAGGCGTCCTCGGCCAGCTTGCGCAAGACGAGGGCGGAGATTTCCTCAGGCGCGTACTGCTTGCCCTGGACGCTAAATCGGACAGCGTCATCCGGGCCCGCGACCACGTCGAACGAGACCGTCTTTCAGCTCGCTCTGGACCTCGTCGAAGCGCCGCCCGATGAACCGCTTGGCGGAGTAGATGGTGCCCTTGGGGTTCAGTATCGCCTGCCGCCGGGCCAGCTGGCCGACCAGGCGGTCCCCCTGCGGGGTGAATGCCACCACCGACGGGGTTGTCCGCGCTCCCTCGGCGTTCGGTATGACGGTCGGCTTTCCGGCCTCTGTCGCGGCGATCACGGAGTTCGTGGTTCCGAGATCAATACCGACTGCCACTGCCATACCTACCTCCTGCTTGGGCTGTGATGGTCGGCTGGCGGCTGCGCGTCAGCCTGTTACCTCGACGCGGCTCGGCTTGGCCGCCTCCGACTTTGGTGCTGTCACCGTGAGGACTCCGTCAGCTAGCTCGGCCTTGACCTGGTCGGTCTTGATGTCAGCAGGCAAGGTGGCGCGGTACTCGAATTGCCCTGTCCGGCGTGAGCTGCGGTGCCTCTTGCCGCCAGCCTGCTCGGGGATCTCCCCGGTAATGACCAGCTCGCGATCGCTGACCTCCACGTTCAGCTGGTCCTTGCGCATGCCCGGTACTTCGACGTGCACCAGGTACGCGTCGTCGGTCTCGGTCAGGTCGGTTGGCGGCGACCACGGCATGTCTGTCATCTGGCTGATGCCAAGGTCGGTGAACGCCGTGTTGACCAGCTGGCCCATGCGCTGGATTGTGGCCTCGAGCTCGCTGGACGGGTCGGCGATGGCAAATGTCCGTCCTCTGCGATGGGCGGGAACATTGTCATAACAGCCTCCTACCTAGTAGCGGTCCTTATCAGCACACTGGCGCGACCCTGCAGGTGCGCACATCCTGACCCGGGCTAGTCCGGCCTAAGCTGCGCTGACCCGCAGCTCGCACCTGCCGTGCGCATGCTCACGGTCACGGTGGGTGAGACGACTAGATGGCTCTCGCCCCGCGAGCGCCAGGCGCAGCAGCGGCAGCCGCCGCCGCGTGGGTGGCTTCACGCAATGAGCGGACATTTCCATAGAGCTTCGCGGTGTGATCAGTACCTCGATCGTGATATGCCGCGCGTCGACCTCGGCGTCACGCCTGAAGGCTTCCTCGATCTTCGCCTCTACCTGGTCCGCGCTGACCCGCGGAACGATGAGGATGTTGTTCGTAATGCCGACGACTCCCCGGACGTACCGTACGATCCGCTCAACCTCGTGCCGCTGGTATGCGTACTCGACTTCGCCGTCGAGCATCACCCATCCGGCTCGGACCTGCGCGTGTACCTTGCCCTCGGGGATCTGGGTATTCCACTCCAGGACATGTGCGATTGCACGGGCGATATCAGAGTCGGCCCTTGGCTGTCCGGCAAGACGGACCTCGATCTCGTCGGCGACCGCCCTGACCCGTAGACCCGTTCAGCGGCACGGACCGCGGCGAGCTTCTCGGCGTAGGTCGGCGCGTGCCCGCCGAGGGTCACCGCGCCGTCCTGGACCGCCACGCTGATCGCGTCCGGACCCGATACCCGCGGATCCCACTGCAGCTCGCGAATGACGTCCTGCCTAACGTCCGCATCAGCTTTCATGCCTTGCCCCCCACCTCGGTGTTCAGCCAGGCGATGCCGACCGAACTTCGGTCAGACTCGGCCTCATCGCCTGCTCGCTCCGGCCGGTGTTCCGCTACCAGCCGGGCCAGCTGCACCCGCGAGCTGACGTCAAGCTTCCAGAAGATATGACGCAGGTGAAACGCAACCGTGTGGGTGCTCAGGAACACCTGTCCCGCTACCTGGCGGTTGCTGAGCCCCTGTGCTACCAGATCGGCGATTCGCCGTTCGGTATCTGTCAGGCTCGCCCAGCCGAAAAGCCGGCCGGTCAGCTCGCTTCCAGTGGTGCACCCTTACCCCGCAGGCGCGTAGCTGAGACCGAACGCGCGCCATGCCCTCGGCGCAGCCCAGCTGCTCGTACTGGTCATAGGCCTCCCGTAGCCTGGCCGTCGCGCAGCCGTGATCGCCCTGCGCGGACGAAGCCTCGCAGGCATCCTCGGTCGCACTGGCCCGAGCCATTGGCGAGGAGTACTCGCTGGCCGCGCGCTCCAGCGTGGCCGAATCCCGGTCGACGAGGCCGCGGGCGTGCTCTGCCGCAGCCGCCATGTCGGAGTTATCCCGCTTATCGTCAGCCAGGCTCTGGGTCGCATGGGCAAGGCTGGCGGCTCGGGAGCGGTCACCGCCTGCAAGCGCACCGCGGACAAGCAGAGACAGCGGCGTCCGAACGGATCGGGCTGACGCCGTCGAACACGGCGCGCATGAGGTGTTCCTCCAGGTCACGGATGTAGGTCTGGGTGCCCCCGTCTAGCCCCATCGCGGCTCACCTCGCTCGGTAGTGAGTGCCGGTCAGGCACTACGTCGCTGTCAGGATCCGCACGACCGGCGGAATGCATCGTCCGGCCAGGGCCAACGTGCTGTCCTGAGCAGGACCGGGCCGGATCAGGCGGCTCCGGAGCGCTTGCATGGTCCGGAAGGCGCGGGTGGCGACCTGGAGGTTGAACTGAGTATCAGGGACGCCGATGTCGTGCCCGGAAACCTCACGGATGCGCTTAAGCCGGTACTTGAGCGTGCTGCGGTGTATCGTGAGCGCAGCGGCGGCCACGTCATAGCCGCCGCCGCAATCCAGGAACTCGCTCAGCGTCGCTACGAGATGCGCGCCGTGGTCGGAGTCATAGGTCATGAGCGCGCCGAGCCACGTGTTGACGAATGTCTCCATCGCGGAGGTGTCCGCCTCAGTAGCCAGCACCTGGAAGACACCAAGGTCGTCGAAGACGACTACCTGCTCGCCCGGCCAGCCGCCCTCTGAATCCGCAGCGCCAGCTGACCCTCCCGGTGCGACCGGGGGAAGTCGGCGACATCTCGGCATAGGCCGCCTACCCCGATCGAGCAGCGCACGCCTTCGACTCGGCCTCCACGGCGGCGTGCAAGCGCTCCCCAAGGAGCTTCACTTTCCGCGAGCATGATCACACCGCCGCGTCTGGGCGCGATTAGCGATCCGATACCAAGTCGCTGGGCGGCGCTGCGGACCGCGTGAAAGAAGACCTCATCCTGATCGTGGCCGGGCCCGCACTCAAGGGCAACAACTCGGTGCGGCCGGGCAAGATCGTAGCCGAGCGCCTGCGCCCGGCTCAGGTCGTAGACTCATCCGCGCCGTTCACCAGATCGAGAGCCAGATGAGCGCGCGCGCCGCTCAAGGATCCGTCCAGGCTCTGCTGCCGGGCGACCTCCATCACGAGCACGAGTGTGGCCTGCTCAATGGCCAGCCGCTCAGCTGCCCCGGCCGTGCGGTCAGCGTCGGCAAGCACGACGGCGCCCACCGGCGTTCCCGCCAGCTGCGCTACCGAGATCAGCCAGTCGTCCTCTCTGACCGGTTCCGGGTCCTCCCCTGCTCGCTCCGCCGGGCGCGCACGATGCTCGCCAGTGTGCTTGCAATGCGGATCGGGGTGCCCTGGGCCGGCCCATGCGATCAGATTGCCGAACGCATCCTCGATGCCAGCGGGATGATCTGTCAGCTCGCAGAGCGCTGTGGGCGATCCCCTCCCAGCCCCTCGCCCCGCGAGGTCACCTGCCTGAGCCGGTCGCGAATCTCAAGGGTGCGCTGCAGCGCCAGATTGTTGGCGCGCAGCCGCGCGGCCTGCGCCTGCTCGCGCGCGTGCAGGTCCGCGTTGCCCAGCGCGAGGCCGGTCAGCTGGCCGAGCACATGCCAGCCGGACCTGGTCGGCCTCCGTTGGCTTATTCTGAGCGCCGACCACTAGGGCTCCGGCCTGACCGTGCACCGCCGGAATCGGGTAAGCCCACGCCCAGCCGCCACCCGGCACGCCAACGAGTCCGCCGCCAGGAGCTGCCGCCGCGGCCTGCGCGTCGGCCGCGCCTAGTCCGCACCCATGGCCGCTGATGTCCTGCCACGACGACTGAACGACCATCCCGATGACGCGGCAGGGCGTGATCGATTCGGCAGTCCTCGCGACAAGCTGCAGGAGGTCGGCGCTCTCGCCGTCCTGGCCGAGGAACACCGCGTGCACGAGCGTGCTGAGCTGCGAGAACGCCCGAACACGTCGGCATCCGCCGTCGTTTGCCATCGCTACGTGGCCGACGATGCGTGCACCGAGTAACGCCCCGTCATCGCGTTCTCCCCCCGTTGCGCCAGTGAGCAGGGCCGTCGGTGCAACTGCTACGGAAGGAACACAAAACCGCAGGTCACACCGCTTCAGAGGCCGCTCCCGTAAGCCCAGCGATTGTAACTCCCGGCCCAGGCGCCATAACTGCACGGTCTGACGATGTGCGGGCCGATCCGGGCGAGAAGTGTTGTTGCCGTACACGCCACGCCTGGGATGCCGGCTTGTCATGCCGGGCCGCACCCAACCGGCCCGGAACGACGCGCGACGGACCAGCCTCATTTCCGACATGGAGGACGTGGCATGAGCGACCTCATCGTCATCGGCTATCCGGACGAGAAGACAGCCGACAACGTCTGGCAGGAACTGGTCAAACTTCAGCAGGACTACCTCGTCGATCTCGAGGACGCTGCCATCATCCGCAGAGACTCCAAGGGCAAGCTGCACGTGACGACGCCCGCGCACCATGCCGTCGCGTGGGGGACGCTGAGCGGGCTGTTCTGGGGGACGCTCATCGGCCTGGTGTTCCTGTTCCCGCTGGCTCCGATCGTGGGCGCCGCAGGTGGTCTCATGGGCGCTGCCCTCGGAGCTGCCGGAGAGCTCGGGATAAAGGACGAATTCAAGCAGCGAGTGCAGCACCTGGTGCAGCCGGGAACGTCGGCGATCTTCGTCGTCGTTCGCAAGGCCACGCCAGACAAGTTCCTGGAGGGCCTCCGGCCGTATGGCGGCACCGTCCTGCGGACCTCGCTGACGCATGACGCCGAGCAGGAGCTCATGAAGGCTCTGCATGGCGACGACGTGGCCGCGGGGAACTGGGAGCGCAGCCCGCAGTCCGCTGGTGCGCACGCGTGAGCGGTGTCCTGTCAGCGTCCCGCGCCTAGCCGTCGCCGTCCCCGCTGCCAGGCCGATCGCCACGGCCGGCTGCTGCGCTCCCGCTGCGGCGGGTGCTCCTCACCGGGGCCGGCCGCCTCAAGCTCGGCGCGCAGCCGGTCGAGGTGGCTGACCAGCTCTCCGCGCAGCGGCCAGCCAACCGGCCGGACTGCCGGATCCGAGCCAAGCAGTTCACTGAGCGAGGCTTGCCGATCGCGCGCCTTTGCCAGGTGCTCACGCATCTCGGGCGCCACCAGATTGTGGATAGCCGGGCTGTGCGTCTTGGCGAGCTTGCCATACGCGCGGACTGCCCCGGCCAGTTCCTCCAGTACTGCAGCCAGCCGGTCTCGGATGTCCTGATCGCGGACCGGGCTGTCGTCCTCGGCAAGGCCGGCGCTGTCTGCAAGTGAGCGCGCGATCCCCCGGACAGTGATCGCGGCGTGCTCAAGCGTCTCCAGCACGTGCCGCAGATTGAATTCCGTCCGCGGCAGCATGACCCGGCGCGGGTTGAGCCTGATACTCTCCTCAGCCCGCCGCAGCGCCTCGTCCACGCCCCTGATCTCCCTGGCCAGGTCACGCGATTCGGCCAGCCAGTCGGCTGACGGCTCGCGCACCGACCCGGCCAGCAGGCCTGCGGCCATCCTCTCCAGGAGCGCTGCCATGCGCTCGCAGAGCTCGCTCATGGCCTCCTCGGCTGGCTGCACCGTCGGCCGGGCGAAAACCAGCCCGGTCAGCAGGCCGACCGCCGCGCCCAGCAACGTCTCGATGATCCGGCTCTCCGCGGCTGTCCCGGTTCCCACCGAGAGGATCAGCATCGCGCTGATCGGAACCTCGAGGATGTGGTCGCCGAGCCGCAGCGCATAGCCCAGGCTAAGTCCTGCGACGATCGTGATCCCGAGGCTCCACCAGGTGAATCCGAACAGGGCCGAGAAGGCCACCGCGACCAGTACGCCGGCCAGCACGCTGGCCACCCGGCGCACCGCATTGCGGACCGTCTGATACAGCGTCACCTGAGCGACCAGCATCGCGGTTAGCGGTGCCAGAACCGGCCGTGAGGTCACCGGGAGCAACAGCGCGAGCAGGTAGGCCACGATGGCCGTGGTGGCGAGCCGGGCTATCGTCGCCACCGTCGGCTGGGCTCGATAACGGACGATGGTCAGCGTCTCCGGCGCGCGCCGGGCGACGGTGCGAGCGGTCGCACCGAGCCGGTTCAGCTGACGACCGCTGAGGCGCGGGAGCGTCATCTGCGGCCCTCCGGAATGTCGCCGCTAACTGGACAGCGGCGATGGCATGTGGGCGGCACTCGAGGCTCAGCTGCGGTGTGCCTTCGTGCCGACATGGTTCTCCCCTGCCGCATCGCTGCCGGCGATCGCAGTGCCGAGCCCCCGCTAGACAGCGTGGCGGCCGGTCAGCCGCTCCGTATCCCCAGATCAGCTAGGTCCCTGGGCTTGGCGATCACCCGCCGAGCGGACCGGCGTCCGCCTCCGCTGAACTAGCCGGGTTGATGATGTGCAGGTGGCGCGAGCGAGACGAGCATGGCTGAATATTCACCTCAGTCGCAGGAGCAGCCGTGACCACACTCAGCGATCCGCACCTGATCCTGGTGCGCCCGGTCACGCCCCGCACGCCGCAGGGGTGCGAGGAGTGCCTGAGGCGGGGAACGCCCTGGGTACATTTGCGACTGTGCCTGACGTGCGGGCACGTCGGCTGCTGCGACTCCTCTCCGATGCGGCACGCCAGGGGCCATGCGTACGCGATCGGGCACCCGATCGTGAAGTCGTTCGAGCCGGGTGAGGACTGGCGCTGGTGTTACGTCGACGAGTCTTACCTCTGACGGCATGAGCGATCACCAGGTCAGCCCAGGGCACGCCGGCCCTCCTGCGGGCGCGGACAAGCATGGTCAGATGCCCGCCGAGACACCGGACAGCTACGGCGCCTACCCGCGGCTGACGGCGGACCAGATCACCCGGCTGACCGCGCTTGGCCAGCAGCGCATCGTGCCGGCGCACGAGCACCTCTTTCATGCTGGTGACCGCGACTGCGATTTCTACGTGGTTCTAAGCGGAACGGTGGCGGTCGTCGAGGCCGACAGCATGGGCGGCAGCCGGGTCCTCAGCGTGCACGGCCCTGGCCGGTTCCTTGGCGAGCTGGGCTTGCTGACTGGCGAGGCTGCCTATTACGGTGCCGTGGCGCTCGCCGAGGCGGCGGTGCTGGCCGTACCGGTTGACCGGCTTCGCGAACTCGTAGCCCGCGAACCTGCGCTGGGGGACCTGATCCTGCGCGCTTACCTTATCCGTCGCTCGCTGCTGGTCGGGCTGGGCGTCGGGCTGAGCATCATTGGCTCGCGGTACTCGCCGGACGCGCGCCGGCTGCGCGACTTCGCGGCACGCAACCGGCTGCCCGCCCGGTGGCTGGACCTCGAGGACGACGTTGACGCGGAATCGCTGCTCAAGCAGCTCGGCATCCGTCCGGAGGACACGCCGATCGTGATCTTGTACGGTCAGCGCGTGCTCCGCAATCCGGGCAACGCGGAACTGGCCGCGGCCATCGGCCTGCCCGCGCCGATGCGACGGCACGCTACCTGCGAGCTAGTCGTCGTCGGCGCGGGGCCGGCGGGCCTGTCCGCCGCGGTATACGGGGCCGCAGATGGCATGCAGACACTGGTCATCGAAGGGACTGCAAGCGGCGGCCAGGCTGGTACCGCATCGCGCATCGAGAATTACCTCGGCTTCCCTTCCGGCATATCGGGGGACGAGCTCGCCGTCCGGGCCATGCTGCAGGCGGAGAAGTTCGGCGCGCAGTTCGTCATCCCGGCCGAGGCTACGGGCGCCGAGCTGACGGACGGCCAGTGCACGGTCCGGCTGGCCGACGAAAGCTCAGTGACCGGCAGACTCCTCGTTATCGCGACCGGCGCCCGGTACCGGCGGCCGGACATTCCCCGGCTGGAGCATTTCGAGCCGACGAGCGTCTACTACGCGGCGTCTCAGGCGGAGGCACTCCTCTGCCGGGATGATCCCGTGGTCATCATCGGCGGCGGCAACTCCGCCGGCCAGGCGGCGGTCTTCCTGTCCCGGCACGCGGCCGAAGTCACGGTGGTAGCCAGGGACGGCGACCTCGCCGAGAGCATGTCGCGGTACCTCATCGACCAGCTCGACCGGACCGCCAGTATCCGGGTACTAGTGAAGTCACAGGTGCGCGAGCTCATCGGCACCGACACCCTGGAGGCAGTAGCAGCCGAGGACCAGGCAGGTACGAGGCAGGTCATCCGGGCCCGGGCGCTGTTCATCTTCATCGGGGCTGCGCCGTCCACCCCTTGGCTCGGCGACATCGTCGCGCTGGACCAGCACGGTTTCGTCCGTACCGGCGGTGACGCAATGCGAGCCCGCAGCGAGCCCCCTGCTTCGGGCACGTGGCAGCCATCGGCGCTCGAGACAAGCGAGCCCGGGGTGTTCGCGGTCGGGGACGTTCGCAGTGGCTCGACCAAGCGCGTCGCTGCCGCCGTGGGCGAGGGCGCCATGGCTATCCGGCTCGCCTTCGACAGGCTGCGCTTATTCATTAGCAGGAGGAACTGTCATGGCAGTAATGGGATCTACGAAGTTCGAGCGGTTCTTCCGGGAAGCCGCCCAGGTCCGCGTTGATCGCGACGACGTAAAGCGCTACCTGGACTTCGTCAACGACGTGATCTACGACGTGCTGCTTATCGGTCAGGCCACGGCGAAGGCAAACGCCAGGGACATCATAGAGCCGTGGGATCCGCCCATCACGGCCGGGCTGCAGGAGTGCATGCACCAGTTCAGGCGCATCGACGAGGACATCGAACTGCGCCCTATCCTCGACTCGCTAGCCGCCAGGCCGCCGCTAGCGTCCGCTCTCAGCGAGGAAACCCAGGCCCGGCTGCCGCTGCTCTTCGGCGGGATCAGCGTTGCCCTGGCCCGGACGTTCCACGTTCTCGACGCAGAGCTCACAGCGGTGCACACCGATGAATGGGATCGCGCATTCGGCGTCGTCCGGATACTCATCTGAGGTCCGGGCAGCACCTGCCGGCCACCCTCCGGCGGGCGCCGCGGCGCAGCATCCGCCCTCAGCGGCGCGACGTTCCATGCAGACATGATGCCGCTGGGGAGGATCACTAACCCCGGGAGCTTTCATGGCTAAGCGGACAGAAGCGGGCGAGCCGCTCCACCTGATCACAAACGCGGGGGCAGCGACAGACGGCAGTGACGTGCCCACGGCGATCAGCGCGGACCTGGCGGCACGGTCGAGACTGCCACAGACCTGGTCCACGCCGGCCTTCCCATTATGGATTCTGTCCTGCTGCCGGGCAGTCGCGAATGGCGCCCGGAGGCCATCGGCCTGTATTCGGTACTCGACAAAGGCCTCGAAACCGCACTCCCGCTGATGCAAGCCGATCGCGGCACTGTGCAGATCCTGGATCCAGCCACGAGTTCACTGCGAATCGCCGTCCAGGCGGGGTTCAGCGCCAGTTCCTTCAGTACTTCGCCAGGTCGACGACGACACGTCGGCCTGCGGGCGGGCGGCGAGCCAGCGCGCCCAGATGGTCAACACCGACGTGAATGCCGATCCCGGCTTCGCTCGGCACCGGGACATCGCGGCCACTTCAAGTTCCAGGCGGTGCAGTTCGACTCCGCTGTTTGACATGGGCGGCCGGCTGGTGGGTGTGCTGTCGACCCACTATCCGCGCCCCTGCCTGCCGCCCGCCCGCGACCTGGAAATCATGCAACGGTACGGAGAACTCGGGCAGGCCATCGGGGTGTGCCTGAACGGCGATCACGATCTTGACCGGCTTCCTGACCACCCCGGCGGTCAGCGAACTGCGGGCCGGACGAGCCCGTTCCCGTCCGAAGTCCAGGAAGCGAACGCGACGGAAAGTCTCCGCATGCGACGGCGACCAGGGTTGTCTACGGCGTACTGCGACCGGCGATCTGCCACAGCCGTGGCGCTGCGACTGTGGCAGCCCAGCGCAGGCCGCCACCGCGAGCACGCCGCGTAGGCGGCAGCGCCGAGCAGCAGCCTGGTATCGGGACCGAGGCCGCAGCCGAGTTCGTGAACTCCACGATGAGGTTCACCGGATCGTCAATGCCGCGGCGCCGAGCAAGCTCGTGAGGGTGCCACCGAATGCGGGCCCCCTGTATCCGTCGGCGGTGCCCGGTATGGGGCTGCCCATGCGCTTCTGCGCTGGGAAGGCCAGGGAAACGGTGTAGATGCTGCCGAGGGCCAAGGCCGCGCCGATCGCAGCGAGGTCCACCGCAGCGGCCCAGAACCCGTCCAGCAGATGCCCGGCGACGGCAGCGGGCCGAACGACAGCGCTACCGACTCGAGGCCCTGGGCCGCTGCCTGGGGCTTAGTCCCGAACCCTGGGAAAGGTGCGTGACCAAAGCTATTGTCCCGCCAGTCGCCCGGCCAGTCGCTCTCACCTGGCAGTCCGAACCGGTGACGCACGGTTAGTCACCTGGCATTTTGGCACCCGGGCGGTGTGCGCTCGCCGAGACCACTTCCATTCACCGACTCGCCAGCGGACCTGACCTGATGGCCGTTCAGTTTCCCAGTCGTTCTGCCTGGGCGTGAGGTCAAGATCGCACGCGGTAACGCCTCGTGACGGACATAGAGGACCGGTATGTCCCCCAATGCCGCTTACGTGGCGACGTCCTGCCCGGCCAGGGTGAGCTTGATGTCCGCGGACACCGCCAGTGATGCCTGACGTTACACTGAGCCCGTGGCTGAGGCTGCCTCGTCGCAGACCGCCCTGGTACGCCGAGCCCGCCGGGTCAACCGTGAGCTGGCCCGGCTGTATCCGGATGCGCGTATCGAGCTGAACTTCACCACTCCGCTCGAGTTGCTGGTTGCGGCGATCCTGTCGGCCCGGAGCACGGACCGGCTGGTCAACCAGGTGACGCCGGTGCTGTTCGCCCGGTATGGCTCCGCCGCCGACTACGCCGCCGCGGATCAGGCCGAGCTTGAGCGGCTGATCGAGCCGACCGGGTTCTTCCGCGCTAAGGCGAAGACTCTTATCAGCCTCGGCCAGGCGTTGTGCGATCGGTTCGGTGGCGTGGTTCCGGACACGCTGGAAGAGCTCGTGACCCTGCCTGGTGTCGGGCGCAAGACCGCCAACCTGGTGCTCGGCGATGCCTTCGGCAAGCCGGGCATCACGGTGGATACCCATGTTGCCCGGCTGGCGCGGCGGTTTGGCTGGACGGCGCACACCGATCCGGACAAGATCGAGCGCGACCTCGCCGCGCTGCTGCCCCGCCAGGAGTGGACTGCGGTGTCCCATCGGCTGATCTGGCACGGTCGCCGGGTCTGTCACGCGCACAGGCCGGCGTGCGGTGCGTGCGGGGTCGCAGAGTGGTGCCCGTCGTTCGGCGAGGGTCCGACCGATGAGGCGACCGCGCGCAAGCTCGTCATGACCGGGCCTTTATCGTGACCGGAATCGGACGCTGGCAAAAGTGGCGGCGTCTTGGCTGGAAGCGGCTCCGAAAGTGCGCAGCGGCGCGGCAGGATCGTTATGGCGGCTGCCCTGGATCGAGTTGGCGACGGCGGCGGGGGTTGGTCTTGCCCGGAAGGCCGCGTGATTGCCACGCTGCCTCGCCCTCCGAGCCCCTGGGCACGTCCCTGGGCTGGTTAGGGAATCGGGTCCGCGTCAGGTTCCCGTGACGGCGACCGCCGTGCACCGGCTGGCGGCCTGTCCACCAGCGGACGGCGATGTATCCGGCAGGATCGCCATTCCCCGCATGCCGTCGTCCTGGGAACTAGCCGTCTTGATGATGCGGGCTCGACTGTGAACGGCTAACCATGGGGACAGCGCTGCGGGCGTGGGCGAAGACGCCTGCTGATACCGCGCGATTTGCACCTGAGGCCCGGGCGGTGGGAGCGAGAAACTGGACAGCCGTAGCGTCTCCGCAGGAATGACCAGGACAGCCAGAACCGATGATCAGGGGCAGCCGGGATCCGGCCCGGACCAGGCAGCCGGTCTGGCTCGAACCCGAGCTGGCCACGCTCACTAGGGACAGGTTCTCCGACCCGGCCTGGATCTTCGAGCGCGAGTTCGACGGCGAGCGCCTGCCTCGCGTTCAGGCGGCGGGACAGCAGCTGCGGCTGATGACCCGTAGCCGCCTCGAGGTCACTGGCACCTATCCCCAGATCGCTGATGCGCTGCGGCCGAGGAGGCCAGCGACTTCATCGTCGGCGGGGAAGTCGTGGCCTCCGACGGGGATCGGACCAGTTTTTCCGGCTGCAGCGTCGGCTCGGGGTTCGCGAGCCCGGGCCGTCGCCCAGGCGGGTTTCACCGAATGGACGGCGGACGGGCAGCTGCGCCATCCCAGGTTCCGGGACCTGCGGCGGGACAAGACCCCGCGACGTGGTCCGGGAACTGCCCTGAGGGGACCGGCGTTGCGGCCGTGGCCCGCGGGACACCGCGGTACGGCCGCAGCTAGCGCGCCCGGCCAGGGACTGGTTCCTCCCCGCCTACGGCCAGTAGGGCATGTCATCGCCCCGCCCCCCAGGTCCTGATACACCGTGTCGGAGAGCTGCGCCTTTTCCCCGGAGCCAGCGGGGCGCTGCTGCTGGCATTGCCCCGATTGCGCTGCCGACGCTGCGGTAGACCAGCAGCCGGGCGTTTCACCTCGGCGGTCCACCGGCCCGTCGCGCAGATCGCCGCTGAGCGCGATGCTGTCCCTGATGCTGGCTGTGCCAACCTTCCGTTGCGCTCATGTCTGATGGCGATCCCGGTCTAATCGGACATCCCGGATTGCCGCTGTCCAGGATCGAGCAGGGGCAGCCTGAGCCGGTTCTGGGGAACAGGGCCGCTGTTCGACACTATCGGCGGCAAGCAGATGATCGTCGGCAAGGCGCCGCCACACGTCCTGCCACTTCCAGCGGCACAGCCGCATCCACCAGTTTTCACGGACTCGACTATGGATCGCGGTGTGCAGGACTGCTCGCGCCCTGCCCGAACCTACGCTGCTCCGTTGCCTGGCCTTTTGGCTGCTGTCCTCTTGCCTGGCGGCTTCTTGGCCGCGTCCAGACTGGCCTGCAGCGCTCGCGTCAGGTCGGTCACGTTGGTTGTGGCCGGGGCGGGCGGCGCGGGCTGGATTTCCGTCACGTTCTTCTTCGCCTCGATGAGCTCGTTGACCTGGTCGGCGTAGGTGTCCCGGTAGTCCCCCGGGGTCC
Source organism: uncultured Actinomycetota bacterium (assembly GCA_963837255.1). Taxonomy (GTDB): domain Bacteria; phylum Actinomycetota; class Actinomycetes; order Streptosporangiales; family Streptosporangiaceae; genus JAJYUU01. Next base: position 216,787 of record CAWIMN010000012.1, on the reverse strand, counting down.
ATGGTCCGCTCATCGCCTCGATCAGCTGGCTGGCCATCTGCAGCTCCCGCGGAGGCAGGTCTACCGGTCCTGGCAGGTTGCTGATCTCCTTGTGCGGGTCGCGGATCTCATCGGCGAAGAACAGGGTCTCCAGCGCCAGCACGTCCCCGTCGGCGCGTACGGCGGCCAGGTGTTCCTTGGCGCGCATCACGAAGCTGGCGACTGCTGCCTTCCCGGAGCGTCCCATCGCATCCCGCAGCAGGGCGTATGTCTTCATGGCCGGATCTTCGCCGGGGCCGAGGAAGTAGGCCTTGTCGTAATAGATCGGGTCGATATCGTCGGCGTCGACGAATTGGTGGATGTCCAGCGAATGGGACCGGCCGGGCGCGATCTCGTCGAGTTCGTCGCGGCTGAGCAGCACGTACTTGCCATCGCCGGTGCCTGCCCCCTTGACGACGTCGGAGTATTCCACCTCGTGCCCGGTGCGCTCGTTGACGCGCTGGTAGCGGACGCGGTCGGCGGTGCCATTCTCGAATTGGTGGAATGACGGCTGGTGCGGCGCGGTCGCCGGATACAGGCGTACCGGAACCGACACCAGGCCGAACGACAGCACCCCGGACCAGATAGCGCGCGCCATGTCGCAGCCTCCCTCGGTCAGGCCTACCCGCTGCTGCTCGCGGTCACGCCGGAGCCGGCAGCCTGCCGACTGCACCGGGCGCTCGCGGGCCGGCGATCCTGCGGCCAACCGCGGGCGTGCAGCGGCGGCTGCGCAGCGGGCTCAGGTTAGCCTCACCCCGCATCCGGCCCTCCCAAGTAGGAGAGTGATGTGTGCTGGTTCGCGTGCGGTGTCTGGCGCTGTGAACAGCTTGACGTTCGTCGCTCAGCGAGCCCGGTCGGCGAGTCCGCGTGATGTCCTAATACCGGATCCGCCGCGCCGCCACCGCGACGTAAAGTTCGCTTCAGGAACCGGCACGTCTCCCCGGGCCGAGCTAACGGGATCTGGATTGGCCGTGCTGCTCGGCCAGCAGCAAGGCCACCGCCCTGCCCATGGAATGCCCTACGAGGTCCACCCGGCCCAGCGCCAGAGCGTCCAGCAGCCCCGCCACATCGGCGCACATCAGTTCCAGCGAGTACTCCCCAGGTCAGTCGCTTCGCCGGTGGCCACGCAGGTCCGGCGCATACACCTGCCAGTGTTCGGCGAGGACGGGCGCGACGTGTTCCCAGTCGGCTGCGCTCTCGCCCAGCGCGTGCAGCAAGACCATCGGCGGCGCGGCAGGCGGGCTCCAGACCCAGTGGGCCATCTCGATCCCGTTCGAACCGATCACCTGGTAGGAGGCCATGGCTCGCAGAGTAAACGGCCGCCACGTTGCGGCGTGGCAGGTTCGCAACGGGTCAAAGGCGGCACGCTGGCCTGTGAGCCTGATCAGCCCGCCGGGCAAGCATCAGCCGTGCAGATCACCCGGATATGCGCCGCCGCCACTGGCCCAGGAAGAACGGTGATGTCGCGCGGAGCGGCGGCGACGCGCGCGCTACCGGGAGGCGTGCCGATCGCATAGCGTGCGAAAGAAAGCACGTGCCTGGAGCGCTTCGTAGCGGGATCGCTGGATGGCGCAGCTCCCAGCGATGCCTTGATCAGATTCGCGGGAACGACGGGCCCGGAAGTACAGAGGCCGCAGGCTAATGCCGCCTACCGTCAGGCGCTTCTGGTTCGAGTTCGACCTGCCTGGACGCCTACCGGCGGGAGATCGAGCTTGCCGACGCCATCATTGCCGCCACGTCCCTTGACAGCCCGCCGGCGTGGTGGCCTGAGGACCTGTTCGGCAGCCACCGCGGCGGCCGTCAAGCCCGGCCTTTAAGATCCGCACCAGCGCCATGACCTGCGGTTATTACCTCACGTCAAGCCCGGTGACGGCCCTACCGATGATCACGCGCTGGATCTCCGACGTGCCCTCGAAAATCGTGAAGCTCGTGGAGGTGCGGGCAGTTTCCGCAGGTAGATGCCCTGCCGACCGTCGCGTTGTCAGCACCAACTCAGCACCGCTGCCGGCCGTGCATTCAGACTGCCCGCTGCGGTCTCCTGGAGGCTGGCTACCTTCTCAAGAAGGTTGGCCACCCAGACCCTGATCTCGTCGCGATCGGGCGAACTGGTGCTGCCGCTCGTGACCTGACCGGCGCGGCTCGGGGGACAATCCAGGGGTGGACGCCGCGACGTCGCCGTTCTCGGTGCGGACCGTCTGGGCACGTCGGCCGCAGACGCCGCTGCGCCGGTTCCTGCGCACCGAGACCGGGAGCGCGGCCGTGCTTCTGGCGGCTACGATCGCGGCGCTGGCGTGGGCGAACATCGCCCCGGCGGGTTACGAGTCGGTGTGGTCGACGCGGCTGTCTATTCGCCTGGGTGCCGGGATAATGTCGGCGGACCTGCGCGTGTGGGTCAACTCGGGGCTGATGGCGTTCTTCTTCCTGGTGGCCGGGCTGGAGGCCCGCCGGGAGTTCGACCTCGGCGAGCTTCGGGAGCGCCGCAGACTGGGGCTGCCGGTGCTCGTCGGGTTCGGCGGCATGATCGTGCCGGTGGCGATCTACCTGGCCGTCAACGCCGGCCACCGGTCGGTCACCGGCTGGGGCGCGGCGATGTCGACCGATACCGCGTTCGCGCTGGGCTTGCTCGCGCTGGTGGGGCGGGGGGTCCCGGATCGAGTGCGGATCTACCTGCTCACCTTCGCGATCGTCGACGACGTGGCCGGCATCGTGGTCATCGCGGTAGCCTACAGCGGCCGCATCGACCTGGCCGCGCTCGGCGCGGGGCTGGGCTTTCTGGTCGTGGCCGCGGTCGCGCGTGCCCGGCGGCTGCGCAGCGGGCCGTTCTACCTGCTGGCCGGGGTGGCGGCGTGGGCTGCGTTCTTTGTTTCCGGCGTTGATCCGGTGGTCGTGGGCCTGGTGATGGGACTGCTAGCGCTGGCCTACCCGGCCAGCCGCACTGACCTGGAACGGGCCAGCGAGACGTTCCGGATGTTCCGGGAGCAGCCGACGCCCGGCCTGGCGAGCCAGGTGCGGGAGAGGGTGCGCACCGCGCTGTCCCCGAACGACCGGCTGCAGCAGCTGTTCCACCCCTGGACCAGCTACCTGATCGTGCCGCTGTTCGCCCTCGCAAACGCCGGGATCACGGTCAGCGGCGGCTTCCTGGCCCGGGCGTATGCATCGCCCGTCACGCTCGGCATCCTGATCGGCTACGTCGCCGGCAAGCTGGCCGGAACGGTCGCGGCCGCGTGGCTGCTGCGCATGGTCAGCCGCGGCCGGATCCGCCCGCCCGTCGGCTGGGCCGCGATCACCGGTGCCGGCGCGATCGCGGGCGTCGGCTTTGTGGTTTCCCTGCTGATCGCCACGCTGGCGTTCCGCGGCACCGAGCTCGCGGAGGCGAAGGTCGGGCTGCTGTCGGCAGCGCTCGGCGCATCGGTTCTGGCCTGGATCATCTTCCGGCTCACCGCGCTGCTGCCCAAGCGTCTGCGGCTGCGAGCGCTGCTGGGCAGTGCCGACACCATCATCGACCTGGCCGTGCCCGTTGACCCGGACCGCGACCACATCCGCGGCGCGGCGGACGCGGCGGTCACCCTCGTCGAGTACGGCGACTTCGAGTGCCCGTACTGCGGGCGGGCCGAGTCCGCGGTCCGGGAACTGCTGGCCGACTACGGCGACCTGCGGTACGTGTGGCGTCACCTACCGCTCACCGATGTGCACCCGCATGCTCAACTCGCCGCCGAGGCGGCGGAAGCCGCCGCGGCCCAGGGCAGATTCTGGGAGATGCACGACCTGCTGCTCGATCATCAGGGCGCCCTCGAGGCGAGGGATCTCGTCCGGTACGCGGCCGAGGCTGGCCTGGATTTCGAGCGGTTCAAGCGCGATATGCGTGACCACGTGGGTCAGCCCAAGATCGCTGCTGACGTGGACTCCGCGGACCTCAGCGGAGTGTCCGGCACGCCGACCTTCTTCATCAACGGGGTACGGCACTACGAGGCGTACGACCTGGACACGCTCGAGGAAGCCGTGCGGACGGCCCGGGCGCGCGCCTTTATCGAGGAGGCCGCGGCGAGACGGTCGGCGCGGTGACCGCGACCGGCGGGGCGCTCGGCCACGGTCAGCAGCAGCGGCGGTGAGCGGGAGGCCCCGTGAGATCAGGGCCTCAGGATGGCCTGCGCGCCACGTGCCGATGAAGGATTTCAGAGTCCGTGGGCAGGTCCATGCCACTGACTGCCGGTTTCATGGTGTCTGTGCGAGCGCTTCGGTGACCCAGGATGGCAGCGAGGCTGCCGGCGACGAGACATGCCAGGCCCGGCACGACGGGTGATGACGCAGTCACCCGCGGCCAGGACGTCGGGCAGGCCGGTCCAGACCGCATCCGGCCACGCGGTGGAGCGGCTGGCCGACGTGGCCCTGGTCGTTACCGGCGTCCGCCCTGATGCCGAGCTGGCCGCGCCGGGCTGGTGGCGCCGACGAAGGTGACCTCGCTGAGCCGCTGGGCCAGCCCAGTGGGCTGGCCAGCACGCGCCATTGCTACCAAGTGACGCAGCCGGATACCCGGGTACGCCATCCGGTACCATCGCGGCGCCGTCAGCCCCAGCTAGCGCGCCTCCAGATCGGCAGCAACCGCCCGGGTGTCGACCTCGCTGGCGGGACCGGCCCCGCACTCCGTGCGCCGACGACGGTGATCCGGATGACCCGGGTCACCGTCACACTCGGCACCCTTGAGCCCGCCCGGCGTGGACGTGCCGGCCGTCGTGCCGGGCTCCGGCACGACCGATAACGGGCCTGTCTGATTCGAACTTCGGCATTACTCACGGTCGGCGCGCCGCCGGCCATCGACGCGGTTACCTTCTCGGGGTCGGCCTTGCCCGGCAGCAGTGCCCAGTGTCTGAACTGCGCCGACCGGCGGCCTTACCCGTGTCCGGCCAGCCCGCTGCCACATCCCGCGCGTGGTTCAGCAGGCAGCGCGAAATGCCTCCAGCGCCTCACCCGGAGTCTCGTAAAATGCGTCCGGCCCATTGGGGCCACGGATGCCATAGCGGTCGAGCTGGCGGCGCACCGGGACGAGCATGCTGGTGACGATGAAGCGGACATCCCGCTCGTGCAGCAGCTTGATGACCTGGCTGAGCACGGATCCGGCGGTGTAGTCGACGTCGCCGATGGCTGCACTGTCCAGCACGAGCCATCGCAGCGGACCGCCCTCGCTGGTGATCGCCCGGACGTCCTCGGCGAGCCGGGATGCGTTGGCGTAGTACAGGTCGGTGCCGAACCGGTACACCACCAGTGCCTTCTCGGTCCGCGCGCCGGGCCGGACCGGGACCGGGTGCCAGTGCCCGGCTGCCGACTTCACCAGGATGCTGTTGCGCGGACGGTAGGTGTGCCGCAGGTGGTCGATGATCGAGGCGACGACCGCGAGCACGATACCGTCCTCGACGCCGAGGACGACGACCGCCACGGCGGCTAGCACGGCGATGACGAACTCGGTCCGGCGGGCGGACAGGACGTGGCGCAGCCCGCCGACGTCGACGAGCCCCAGGCCGAACACGAAGACCATTGCGGCCAGCGCGGCGACGGGCAGGCTGGCAAGTGGCCCCGTCGCGAACAGCAGCACGAGAACGACCGCCGCGCTGGCAGTCAGCTGGGACAGCTGGCTGCGCCCTCCGGCACTGTCAACCAGTTGCGTCTGCGTCGGGCCGCCGTTGACGACGAAGGTGCCGGAGAATCCGGCGGCCACGTTGGCGGTGCCCAGCCCAACCAGGTCCCGGTCTAGGTCCACCGTTTCCTTGTGCCTGGCCGCGTACGCACGGGAGGTCGCGGCGCTCTGGGCCAGGACGACCACGAAAATCGATGCTGCGGTGCCGAGCAGCCGGGTGGCCTTGTGCACGCCGACCACCGGGAGCCCGAGCGGCGGCAGCCCCCGCGGGAGACTGCCGATGACGGCGACTCCGTGTCCGGCGAGACCAGCGGAGCGGCTCAGGATGATGGCGCCGACGACCGCGATCAGCGGCCCAGGAATCAGCCGGGTGATCCGGCCGGCCGCCAGCACGACCACGATGACCGCGGCCGCCACCGCCACGTCCTCCAGATGCACGTGCGCGAGCGCGGCGAGATCATGCTGCAAGCCTGGCACCGCGCGGCCGCCCGCGGACGCGACTCCGAGCATGTCGGGCAATTGCTGGGCCGCCACCCGGATGCCGACGCCGGCAAGGAATCCGGTCAGGACGGTACGGGACAGGAAATTGGCCAGGAACCCGAGCCTGGCGAGCCAAGCCAGCAGCAGCAGACCGCCGGTCAGCAGGGCGACCAGGCCGGCCAAGTGAACATACAAAGCTGACCCCGGCGCGGCCTGTCCTGCCAGCGCCGCCGCGAGGATGGCCGCGGTCGCCGAGTCGGCCGCGACGACGAGATGGCGCGAGGAGCCGAGCAGCGCGAACGCGGCCATCGGCAGCAGGAGCGTGTAGAGGCCGGTCACCACGGGCAAGCCGGCGATCTTCGCGTACCCGAGGGCCTGCGGTACCGCCAGCGCGGACAGCGTAACCCCGGCCAGCACGTCCCTCGGCGCCGAGGACCGCCGGACCGGGAGCAGCCCCTGCAGGGCCGACAGCGAGGATAGCCAGCTCGCCGGCCGGGCAGGCACCCGGCTCACTTGCCCGGGGTCGCGGTGACCCGGCCGGCCCGGACGGCCCCGGCCAGGGCCTGGTGATCCCGGACGACCTGACCGGCGTAGGACGCGGCAAACGCGGCGACCGAGTCGTCGAACCGGGTCCCCCGGCCCAGATAGCCCGAGATCATCGCAGCGTCACCGGACCGGGCGTGCGCGCGGGCGAGCGTCTGGCCGCATACCTGGGCGTAACTCGCCAGGCCGCCCGTGGTCATGGCGTCCAGGTTCACGGAGCCCTTCATGTCCCGGTACTGCCGCACGTAATAGTCATGACCGTCATAAGTCGTCCAGCCGAGGAACATGTCGCTCGCAGCCTGCATCAGGCGCTGGCCGATCACGACGCGCTGGCCCTGGTGGCTGAATTCAGATCCGCCGGCGTGCGGCGCAAGCACTGGCTCGAGGGCCTCCTTGAGCTGCAGGAAGATCGGCGAGCGTGCGTCGGCGTCGGCGAGCAGGCTCAGGTAGCACCGGGTGCCAACGCTGCCGACGCCCACGACCTTGCGGGCGGTGTCCAGTACCCGGTAACGCGCCAGCAGCGGCCGGCGGTCGGGCGGCAGCGACTGCAGGTACCCCTCGATCAGGGCTGCGCCGTCGAACGTCTCCGGGTCCAGGTGCCCGATCAGCGGCGGATTGTCGATGATCTTCCGGGTGCCATTAACCGCCGTGGTGAGCTTCGGCAGCGCGCGCAGGCTGGTGCGCTGGCGAATCTTGGCTATCCGCAGCTGGTGCTGCAGGTCCCTCGCCCGCTCCTGCCGTGCGATGGCGGTGACCGTGGCGGCATCGATGCGGTCGTACCAGGCATCGAGCGGACCGACCGCCGCCAGCTCGGCCATCCGCTGCCGGTAGGCCCTCACGGCACCGCGGGCAATCCGGGCAGCCTCCGGCAGGGCGATGCCGAGGTTCTGCGCAGCCAGGACAACGCTGGCGGCAAACCGCTTGACATCCCACTCCCACGGAGCTGGCAGCGTCTCGTCGAAGTCATTGACGTCGAAGGCTAGGTTTCGTTCCGGCGTGGCGGATACCCCGAAGTTGCCCAGGTGCGCGTCGCCGCAGGCCTGCACGACAAGTCCGGTGCGGGGGGTTCGGGCCAGGTCATTAGCCATGATCACGGCGGAGCCGCGCAGGAACGTGAACGGCGAAACGAGCATCCGTCCGTACCGGACGGGAATCAGGTCTGGCAGCCGGGGATGGTCATGCTCTGCCAGCTGGCCGACCGGATCGGGCCGGCGGGCCGGCGGGTCCCAGATCGCGTGCCAGGAGCGCGGCACCTGCCGGCGCAGCGCGCTCCCGGCCCGCCTGCGCTGGTCGAACGTCTGTGCCTGGGCCATCCGCTTCCCCCTGAAGACTGTCTCCCCCGCGCACGTCTGCCTCGTGTCCGCCCTCAGCTGACGGCAGTCGTGTGACTTGGCCGGGTGGTTGGCTGGCCGGGCGGGGTTCGCCGCGCCGGCGCTCGTCCTGGTGGCTGGACCGGCTCTGGCCTGTCCTTTAGCGGCGGCGTGGCACGGGTCTGGGGCGAGCGGGTCGCCACCAAGACGCGCTCGCCGTGGTGGCTGATCTCCGTCGGCGGCCCGTCGCCCGACAGCGTATAGGTGGCTGAGTCCCCTGTCGCCTCGACCCGCAGCCGCCGCCCGCCGATCACGATCGTGAATGCCAGCCGGCGCAGCGCCGGCGGCAGCCGGGGCGCGAAGTCCAGCACGCCATGCCGCCGCCGCATCCCGCCGAACCCGAAGACCAGGGCGTTCCAGGCGCCGGCCAGGGAGGCGATGTGCAGGCCGTCCCTGGTGTTGTGCTGCAGGTCGGCCAGGTCCATCATGGCGGCCTCGCCCAGGTAGTCGTAGGCGAGGCGCAGGTGGCCTGTCTCCGCCGCCATGACGGCCTGGCTGCACGCCGACAGCGAGGAGTCGCGCACGGTAAGGCGCTCGTAGTAGGCGAAGTTCCTGGCCTTCTGCTCGGCCGTGAACGCATCGGGCCGCAGCTGCATCGCCAGCACCAGGTCAGCCTGCTTGACCACCTGCTTGCGGTACAGGTCGAAATACGGGAAATGCAGCAGCAGCGGATACTGATCCGGGGTGGTGGCCGCAAAGTCCCACACCTGGTGACTGGTGAATCCGCCTGCCTGCGGGTGCACCCCCAGAATCTCATCGAATGCCAGCAGCATCGACTGCGCGGCCGCCCGCCAGCTCGCGATCTCCTGCGCCGACACGCCGAGCTGCCGGGCGCGGTCCGGGTGGCGCTCCGCCGCGTCGGCGGCAGCGGCCAGGTTCCGCTGTGCCATCAGGTTCGTATACACGTTGTTGTCCGCGATGGCGCTGTACTCGTCGGGGCCGGTGACGCCGTCGATGCGGAAGCTGCCCGCGCGGTCATGCTCACCCAGCGACTGCCACAGCCGGGCCGTGTCGGTCAGCAGCTCGATGCCGGTATCGCGGTCGAAATCCTCGTCGCCGGTCGCTTCCGTGTAGCTGACCGTCGCGTCCGCGATATCTGCGTTGACATGGAACGCAGCGGTCCCGGCCGGCCAGTACCCGGAGCACTCCGCGCCGTTGATAGTGCGCCAGGGGAACGCTGCGCCGCGCAGCCCGAGCTCGCGGGCGCGTCCGCGTGCCTGCGGTAGTATGGCGCGCCGCCAGCGCAGGGCGTGCGCCGCTGCCTGCGGCGTCGTCCAGGTCAGCACGGGCAGCACGAAGATCTCGGTATCCCAGAACGTGTGCCCGTCGTAGCCGGTCCCGGTCAGTCCCTTCGCGGCGATCGGCCGGTCCTCGGCCCGGGCACCCGCCTGCAGCACGTGGAACAAGCCGAATCGCACTGCCTGCTGGATCTCCGCGTCCCCGTCGATTTCGACGTCCGCCCGGTCCCAGAAGCTGGTCAGGTAGTCATGCTGCGCCCTGACCAGTCCGGACCAGCCGGCGTGCGCCGCGGCGGCGAGCGCTCCCTGGACCTGATCGCGGATGGCAGGCAGTGACCGCACGCCCGACCAGCCGAATGCCACGAACTTCACCAGGCGCAGCCGCTCGCCTGGCTCGAGCCGGGCGCTGACGGTGTGCCGGGCCACATCTGGCCAGGTTTCGGTCTCCGTGCGGCTGTCGGCCGGGCACGCGACCTGGTTGTGCATGGCCGCCGCGAGCCGCAGGCCGCTGCGCTTGGTCCGGTGGATGAGAATGGCCCTGCCCGCTTCGCCCTCGTGCTCCTCGGCGGCCAGCGGGCCTTCGAGCACGGCGGGGGCCCGCGGGTCACCGCCCGGGGATGGCAGCTGCTCGTTGGCGACCAGCTCGGACTGGAGCACGATATCCGCGGCGCCGTCGAGCGGCTCCACCTCATAGCTGATCGCGGCCACCGCCCGCTGCATGAGCGAGACCATCCGGGTCGACGCGATCCGCACCGTCCGGCCCGACGGCGAGCTCCATTCGAGACTGCGCTGCAGCGTCCCGGCCCGGAAGTCGAGCAGCCGCAGATGCCATTGCAGCGTTCCGTACCGGATGTCGAACGGCTCGTCGTCCACGAGCAGCCTGATGAGCTTGCCGTTCGTGACGTTGATCATCGTCTGCCCGGACTGCGGCAGTCCGTAGGCAGCCTCGGCGTAGGGGAGCGGACGTTCCTCATAAACGCCATTCAGGTACGATCCCGGCAGGCCGTGCGGCTCTCCTTCGTCCAGATTCGCCCGCCAGCCGACATGACCATTCGACAGCGCGAACACGGATTCGCCCTGGGCGAGGAATTCCAGGTCCAGCGTGGTTTCCCGGAGGCACCACGGATCCACCTGGAACGGGGCTTGCCGGATCACATCACTCACCATCGCCGCGGGCAGCGCAGCGCACATCCCTCGCTTCGTTAGTAGCGACAAAGGGAACGGCGCGTCAGGCCCGCCTTGGTCCCGGCGCCGAATCTCGCGCCGGGCGCGTGCCAGCGCGCTGGCACCGTCTGTGCGCAGCACGAGATGGCCCCTGCCACCTCCTGGCGGAAGGCCCCGTCGAGCGCGCTCCCGGTGCGGAACTACTCGGATGGACGGTGCGGTCACGCTGACTGCCCGCGACGCTTGGATGATGAGCCGCGCGCGCCGTGTGTCCGAGCTTGACCTCGTTGTCATGCGCCGGCTGGCCCGGATCGACTCGCCGGTCCTGGACCTGGTGCTGCCGAGGCTGAGCCAGCTTGCCGACTACGGCAGCCTCTGGATCGCCGTCGCGGCCGCGCTGTGGCTGACCGGCGGCCGGGAGGCCAGGCGCGCTGCGTGGCGCGGGCTCGGCAGCCTGCTGCTCGCCAGCGCGACAGCAAACCTGCTCGGTAAGGCCCTGGTGGCCCGGCACCGCCCCGTAGCCACGGGGATCCCCGCGGCCCGGCGGCTGTCGCGGGTTCCGCGCAAAAGCTCGTTCCCGTCCGGTCATGCGGCGAACGCGGCGGCCTTCGCGACCGGGGTTGCGCTGGAAATGCCGGCCCTCGCTGCGCCAGCCGGCCTGCTCTGCGGCGCGGTAGCAGCCTCGCGTGTCGCCACCGGCGCGCACTACCCGTCGGACGTCATGGCCGGGCTGGCGACCGGCAGCGCGGCAGGCCTGCTGACTCAGCGCTGGTGGCCGCGGCGGCCGTCGGTCCCTGCGGCGGCCGTCCGGCCGCCACGGCAGGCACCCGCAGCGCCGGTCGGCGCGGGTCTTGCCTTGCTGGTCAACCGGTCTGCAGGGACCACATCCTCCCGTCTGATCAGGCAGCTTCGCGCCGAGCTTCCTGACGCCACGATCATGACCGGTGAGACCGGCGACGATCTGCCCGCCGTGCTGCAGCGAGCAGCGCATGCCGCCCGGATCCTGGGTGTCGCCGGCGGCGATGGCACGGTCAACCTCGCTGCGGGCATCGCGCTGGACTTCGGGCTGCCGCTGCTGGTGATCCCGGCCGGCACGTTCAACCACTTCGCCGCCGATCTGGGCATCCGCTCGGCCGGGGACGCGGTTGCCGCGGTGCAGGCTGGCGAGGCGGTGCTGGTCGACGTCGGCGTAGCCGGCCAGAGGTCGTTCGTCAACACGGCGAGCACGGGAGCCTACGCCGACCTCGTCCGAGCCAGGGAGCAGCTTGAGGGAACGCTGAGCCGGCGGCTGGCCTCGGTCGTGGCGCTGATTCAGGTACTGCGCCGCGCCCGGCCACATGAGCTGGTCCTGGACGGGCGGGCCCGGCGGCTGTGGCTGTTCTTCGCCGGCAACTGCGTATACGAGCCACGCGGGATGGCTCCTGCCTACCGCCCGGATATGTCCGACGGGTACCTGGACGTACGGCTGGTCGAGGCGGCCCCGCTCGCCCGGTGCCGCCTCGTCGCCGCCGTCATGACCGCCACTCTCGGCCGCTGCCGGGTCTATCACGCCTGGCAGTCCCGGTCCGCCCAGATCTCGCCTCACGACGGCTTGCCCATCTGGCTGTCGGTCGATGGCGAGGCGGCGACCGCCGAGCCGGGATTGTGCCTGGGCAAGCGCCCGCATGGCCTGCTGGTTTACCGCTCGGCGGACCTAGTTGCAGGGCCGCGAACTAGCCGGTCAGACGGTTGACACTGTCCGTGACTGCCGACAAGAGTGGGGATGAGGCCGTTCTGTGGCTGACGGTGTGTCGGGCGGCTGGACCCGCACTCTGGTCAGTCCCGAGAGCAGCGCGAGGAGCCGTTCATGCTGCGCATCCGGTTCAACCTGATCACCGCAGACCCGCTGCGGCTCGGTGACTGCGTCAAGTACATCGAGGCTGATGTCCGCGCTGGGGTCGAGTGCCTGCCGGGCAGTCTGGGCACGTCGCTGTACATGAGCCCGGACACTGCCGTGGCGATCTTCCAGTCATTCTGGTCGTCCCGTACCGCGCTCGCGCAAAGCGAGGGAGTCGTTGCCCCGGCCCGGCGCGAGGCGGCGTGGCGGGCGGCGGGCACCGTCACCGTCGAGCGCTACCGCGTACCGGTTTTCGAGCTGGACGCAAGGCTCTTCCCCGGCGCGGGGGTCCGGCTGAACCGGTTGAACATCGAGCCGGCGAAACTCCTGGATGCGGTGGAAGCATACGGCGATACCGCGGTGGCGCGGCTGGCCGAGACCGACGGCTTCTGCAGCGCGCTGCTGCTTGCCGACCAGGCCAGCGGGCATTCGATCAGCGAGACGATCTGGCGGGATCCGGAGGCGCTGGCGGCAAGCAGCAGCGTTGCCGCCGAGGTCCGAGCTGATCTGGCGGCGGCCGCGGGCTGGGTGATCCGGGCAGCCGAGGAATACAGCCTTGTATTCAGTTCGGCGCGGAAAGCCTGAGGGCCGCGATCGGCGCTCAGCAGACCGCCCGGTTCCAGCTAGCCGGGTATGGCTGCGCCGCGGGATCGTTCTCGCCGTGGCCGCGCTCACGGCGCTCGTCATCGTTCCGCAGGTCACCCAGCTGAGCGAGATCGCCCGTGCCGTGCAGTCCGCGCAGTGGGGCTGGCTGCTTGCCGCGGTGCTCGCATCGGCGTTCACCTACCCGATGGCGGCGGTCCAGCTCATCGGGGCAGCCGCCGTCGCGTTGCCGCTCGGGCGCACGACACTGGCTCAGGTCGCTTCTGCCGTCGGCAACCTGGTGGCGCCCGGCGGGCTCGGCGGGGCCGGGGTCAACGTCCGGTACCTGGACCGCTGCGGGATGGCTCCGACCGAGTCGGTCGCGGTCGTGACCCTCGCTAACGGGGCCGGCTTCATCACCCACGTGCTGCTGCTGATCGTTGTCGGCGGCGCCGTTGCGAGCGCTGGCATTTCGGCCGGTCAGTTCCCGGCCCGGTGGGTCGTGCTCGCGCTGGTGATCGGCGTGGCCCTGATCGCGGGCGCCGCATTCTGGTCCGAGTCCGGGCGCGGCCGGCTGACGGCTGCCGTCAGCCAGGTCGCGCGACGGCTGCTCGGGGCTGTGCAACGTCCGCGCCAGGCCATGCTGCTGATGGCCGGCAGCCTTGGCATCACCACGGGCTACGTGCTCGCGCTGTGGTTCTCGCTGCGCGCGTTCGGTGCGCAGCCGTCATTTGCGAATGTGACCGTCGCGTTCCTGGTCTGCGCCGCCGTCGGGACGGCGAGCCCCACGCCAGGCGGGCTCGGCGCTGTTGAGGCGGCACTCACCGGTGCCATGATCCGGTTCGGTGTGGCCGGCGGAACTGCGGTCGTCGCCGTAGTGGCGTTCCGCCTTGTCACGTACTGGCTTCCGTGTCTGCCCGGCGCGGTGGCTTTCCGGATGCTGCGGCGGCAGGGGAGCCTGTGACTGTGCAGCCAGTGGAGTGGGCCGCGCTGGCGGCAGGCGTCGCCCTGGTCACAGGCACGCTGGCCAGCGTCGTGCACACGCTCGTGCTGCCCCGGAAGCCCCGTGGCCTGGCGGCTAGGGCGCCGGCCGCAGTGTGGGCATCTCACCTGGCTGCCTCGCGCAGGCTCGGGCGCTACGCCGACAAGGACCGCATGCTCGCGCTGGCCGGGCCGGCCTCGCTGCTCGCGCTTCTGCTCATCTGGCTCATCACCCTGCTGCTGGGCTACGCCCTGATCCTGTGGCCGCTCGGCCGGCAGACCTACGGCGCGGCCGTCGTGCATGCAGGCTCGGCGCTCTTCACGCTGGGGCTTTCTTCGGCAGGCAGACCGCTGGCAACGGCGGTCTGCTTTGCCGCCGCCGCTACCGGCCTGGGGATCGTAGCTCTCGAGATCGCCTACCTGCCGACGCTGTACTCGGCCTACAGCCGCAGGGAGGCGCTGGTCACGCTGCTGGAGAGCCGGGCAGGCTCGCCGGCCTGGGGAGTCGAGTTGCTGGCACGGCACCAACTGGCCGGCATCCTGGACCGGCTGCCGTCACTTTATGACGAATGGGAGCGCTGGGCGGCCGACGTGGCGGAGAGCCACACCACCTATCCGGTGCTCGCCTACTTCCGCTCGCCGCGGCCGCTGGATTCCTGGATAACCGGAGAGCTCGCAGTCCTTGACTCGGCTGCCCTGTATCTGGCCGTATGTCCCTCTCAGGCGCCCTCGGAGTCGCGGTTGTGCCTGCGCATGGGTTTCACCTGCCTGCGGGATATCGCCGATGCGCTCGGCATCGGCTATGACCCTGATCCCTCAGCCGACGGGCCAATTGCCCTGTCCTACGGCGACTTCGCCAGCGCGGTCGAAGAACTGATCCGGGCCGGCTTCCCGATCGAGCAGTCAGCGGCTGCTGCCTGGCCGCAGTTCCGCGGCTGGCGGGTGAACTACGAGGCGATCATCACCGAGCTGGCGACTCTGCTGCTGGCTCCCCCGGCACCGTGGACCGACCGGGCAGCCTACGCCAGCATCAGCCCGCTGCGGCCGGTGGACCGCCGGCCGGGGCTGGCAGGCCCGCCTGGTCAGCCGCGCCGCCGCTCGCCAGCGCAGCCAGGCGTGCCCAGGCTCGCCGGACGTGCGCGGCGCGGCGCCCGCAGCCGGTAGGACGGCGAGCGTCAGCGGTACAGGCTGGCCAAGGCCATCATCACCGGTGGTCAGGTGGCCAGCGCCTGGTCCACCCAGGCCCGCAGGACCGGAGCCGGTGCAGCGCCGATCTGCCGCGCACTTTCCTGCCCATCGCGCAGCAGCAGGAGAGTCGGGATCGACTGCACGCCGAAACGCTGCTGCAGCCGGGGTGACTCGTCGACGTTGACCTCCAAGGCGCTCACGGTCGCGCAGGTCCAGACCGTCCTCAACACCGCAAAGGACGACCGGCTCCAGGCACTGTGGACGCTCGGCCTGATCCTGGGCATGCGGCCGGGCGAGCTCACCGGTGTCCGCTGGGAGGACATAGACTTCGACACCGCCGTGATCAGCGTGCAGCAGTCTCTCAAGCACAGCCGCGGCGACTTGGCAAGGCGACACCAAGACCCGGCAGTCCCGGCGTCGGTTCAAAGCATTGCCCGTTACCCTCGCCCGCTCAAATCACACCGCGCACGTCAGGCCGCCGAGAAACTCATGGCGGGCGAGTCCTGGACCGACAGCGGGCTTGTGTTCACCACCGAGGTCGGCACACCCATCGACCCGGCCAACCTCCGCCGCTCCTTCCGCGCCCTTGTCAGGACCGCCGGCGTCCCGGACAAGCAGCCAACCGAAGACTCCCCGAAGCCCGGCCAGTGGCACCCGCACGAGATGCGCCACTCCGCCGGCAGCTACATGGGCCACATGGGCGTACCGCCGAAGCGGCTCGCCTCCATCCTCGGCCACGACGGCACGCGCACCACCGAGACGGTCTACCTCCACGGCCAGGAGGTCATCGACATGACGGGAGACGAGTTCGAGACCTACGGTAACCAGTTTGGTAACCAGTCAGCTGAGGGGAGCTAAGGCTCATGATCCAGATAGCCGCTGACCTGCGGACGAGGAGTGCAGCTACGGGGATTCGAACCCCGGACCTCTTGCATGCCATGGGAAATGCTGACGTTCAATAGCGTCACATGATAGCCAGAGATGACCCGTGCGGCTCGATGCCGCACGAGCCGCGACCGGAATGACGGTCAGGCCACGGTTCAAAGATCTTGAAGCCAGGCGGGATCACATGATCACAAGCTGCTCAGCCCCACTGAGCTCGCAGGCCGTGGTCCGGCCCAGCGCCAGTGGCTGGCCGGCGGTGACCAGGCTCGTCACCGCCGGCAGGTCCACTGCTCGCGGTCATCAGGTCAGAGACCAGCCAGGTGCACCAGCGATGCCCCGTCCAGGTTTCCGGGGATCTCGTGCCGACCTCGCCGGCGAAGCCGGACTGGCCGGCGGCACGGCGCCGCCGCTGTCGTTCACCTGTGGCAGGCGTGCGGGGGCAGCCAGGCCTCTCGCGGTGCGGGAGAAACAACCCGCGGTCAGGGGCCGCGGGCGCCGAATTGCACGGAGACGGCGGCTCACCTGGCGCCGGCGCCGGGGCCCTCCCCGACGGGCAGGAGTACACCGGCCGCGGGCGACACTAATAAAACGACACGGGCCGAGCGGCCCGCGATGGCGCGTTCACTGAACGGAGACATGCCAATGACTGTGACACTCGGCATACTCGCGATGCTGGAAGCCAAGCCCGGCAAGGGCGTCGAGCTCGAGGCGTTCCTCAGAGCCGGCCGGGAACTGGCCGTCGCCGAGGAAGGCACCGTCACCTGGTACGCGTTCAAGATCAGTGACACCAGCTACGGCATCTTCGACACCTTCGCCACCGGCGACGCGCGCACCGCACACATCAATGGCCAGATACCGGCGGCGCTGGCCAACGTGTCGGCCGATCTGCTGGCCAGCGAACCAGACATCCGGCCTGTCGACGTGGTGGCTGTCAAGTAACGGCCAGTTGGACGGTGGCCTCGGCAGCCCAGCTCCACACCGCGGCCAGTCTGGTTCCGCTGGCAGGAGCCGTGGGTCGAAGTCGAACCGGGTCGGCAACCAGTCCCGGTCTTCGGCGCCCAGCAGCAGAACTGGGTGACGCCAGGAATGCCGCCCGATTTCTGCTGACACCTCGAAGATCACGAATCTGTACGGGCAAACCGCCCTCGGCCGCGCGGCTGCGTGCCGCTCGTCAGGAGGTGACTGGTGACTGACGCCGCCACTGCCGTGCCGCCGGACCGCACCGCGATTCGGAGACTCCTGTCCGCAGTGCAGGAGGCACTCGACCTGCCCGCGCCTGTGCGCGCTCGTGACCAGCTGGTTTACCTGAGGCTCGTGGAGAGGCGCGCACTCCTGGTCGGCGCGAGCTTCGGCAGACTAACAGCCGACCCGCACAGCGACGCCCTGGACTATGCCTCTGAGGCAGAGCACATCCTGCATCAGCTCGCCGACTTGCCGCAGGTTACCTACCGGCACCACGCGCAAGAACGTCGGAGGTGAGCCGTGACGGTGATCGCGGCGATCGTCGTTCGCCGGTTGCGTGAGATTCGGCGCGACGCCGAGGCAGACGCAGCGCGCCCAGCCCGCTGTGGCTCTATCGACTGATGACCCGATGATCAAGCCCCGCCGTGGCTGTGTCAGCCTCTTCTGACCCCGCCGTGACGGCTTGAAGTCAAGCCATCGCACACCGCTGGGACACCGTCAGCGCCGGCACCCACCACCGCCGTCGATTTACCATCCGGTCGCGCGCCCAGATCTCCGATCATGCTTCCCTCGCCGGTCAGCTCCCGCCGTCTGCGCCAGTGAGGCTGAGGAACGCGCGCCGGAAGCCTTCTAGGGCGAGCCCGAACACCACATGTGAGGTGCCCTCCCATAGCACGGCCGATATCGGCAGGTTCCATGGCGGTTCCTGGATCCGCAGAATGGGCAAGGCGCTGGCGTGCGTGGATCCGTAGATCGTGAGGCCGGCGGGCACGCCCAGATCGCGTGTCACGGTGGGCCAGCGTCGTGCCGCCTCGATATAGGCCACGCCGAGCGCCGCACCGAAGGTGTAGTGCACCGGGTTGAGAACCGATACACGCTGCTGCCGAGATAGCCCGTGCCCTTTGACGTGCCTGGCAAGGCGGTCGGCGACCTCCGCTGGCGGCATCCGCTCGGGATGCCCGGACACGTCGGCGCCGACAAGCTCCTTCTCAGCCGCGGTCGGTCGAACGAGGCGCTCGGACAGCTCCTGAAGCCGCGGCTCGCTGACCGCCTTTACCCACGACGCGGCTATGCCGACCGCAGTGCCGATGGTCACCGTCTTGCCGATCGCTATTACCGCGCTTCTGCGTGCTGGCTTCTCCACCGTTGCCCCCAGTGAGTATTCGTTCCCCGCCGCTGCCTGTTTCCAGCGTAGGTAGCGGAGCCTGGGAGCCCCCACGCCGGGCTAAGGGGTGACTAGGTTCGAAAACCGCTGCCGCAAATCGCCCCCAGTTCGATGACTACCCTGGTCAACGATCTGCGAGCGGACGGCTGCTCCCAGGGGGGATGGGCGGGGCGGGGCGCCGCGCCGGGCAGCTTCGGCTCAGGATGCCGGGCTGGCGCCGCGCGGCGCTGCCACGCCGCCATCAAGGCGATCGTCATGGCCGATAACTGACCGATGTCCCGTGGATGCACCGGTAGTCGTCGGGTGCGGCCTAGCGTGCGGCCAGGATCTTGGCGGCGAGCCGGCCGACGGGGATTCGCAGGGTCAGCTGCGGCGCTTCTGCCGCGTCGGCGATCCCGGCCGCGACGTCTTCCGGCGTGATCATCTGGCCGGCGGGCGTACCGCCGCGGCCGGGCAGGCGGGCGTAGGGATCGTCGGGCAGCGTGTAGGTGGTGACGTGGTCGAGCACTCCGGAGCTGACCGGGCCCGGTTCGAGCAGCGCGGCCTCGATTCCCAGCGGGCCAGCCTCGATGGCCAGGGCCTCGACCAGCGCCTCGAGGGCCCATTTGGTCGCGGCGTAGGCCGCGCCAGGCGGCCGCGCGATGCGCCCTGAGACGCTCGACATGAACAGCAGCCGCCCGCGGCCGCGGGCGCGCATCCCTGGCAGGACCGCCTGCACCACCCGCAGGGCACCGATCGTGTTGATGTCCAGCAGCCGCGCGAGTGCCTCCGGCGGTGTCGCCTCGACGGCGGCGTAGAAGATCTCCCCGGCGTTGGAGACCAGAACGTCGATCTCCCCGGCCTCCTCGACCGCTGAGGTGATGCTGCCGGAGTCGGTGACGTCGAGTGCGAGCCGCTGGTCCGCGGGCAGGCCGGCGAGTGTGCGCGGGTCCCGCGCGGTGGCGATCACCCGGTGGCCACGGCGGGCGAACTCCGCCACCGCCGCGCGGCCGATGCCCTTCGACGCTCCTGTGATCAGTACCGATGCCATGACGACCTCCCGGGTTGAGATTTTTCAGTCTTGCTTCCGAGCCATGAACCTTGCTTCCGAGCCATGAACGCCACGCTAGAAGTTATCGGTTTGATATGCAAACCGTCTTGCGTACACTTCAGCCATGGACACTCAGCACGGCCGCCCCTGCTCGGCCGCGGCGGCGCTGGCGCTGGTCGGAGACCGCTGGGCGCTGCTGGCTGTCCGCGAAGTGATGTTCGGCAACCACCGGTTCAGCGAGATCGCACGCAACACCGCGGCCCCCCGAGACCGCCTCGCAGCGCGGCTGAAGACCCTCGTCGCGGCGGGCATCCTCGAGCGCCGGCAATACCAGTCCAGCCCGCGGCGGCACGACTACCACCTCACCGCCGCGGGCAGGGACCTGGTACCTGTGCTGCACGCGCTCCGTGCCTGGGGCGACAAGTGGGCCGTCGACACACCGCCCCTCCGGGTGGAACACCACGGCCATCCTGTCCTCACTCGCGTGATCTGCGCGACCTGCGCAGAGCGCGTCCGCGGGGAAGATCTCGAGTACATCTCCACCGTGCCGGACTGGGACATCCCCGGACTGAAGCGCGCCGCTGATCAGGCGGTTCCCGGCCCGGAACCAGCCTGCGACAGGAACTGACCAGCTCCGCATGCCGCCCCAGGGCCCGCGTGCTGCCTACCAGGCCACCCAGACCCAGGCCAAGGGCTAGGGCTCCCAAGCACGGAGTTCCCGACACGTGGAGGCCCGAGCGGCCTGAGGGATGCGACCGCAATCCGCGAAGAAAGCCGCCGAGCAACTCGGTGGGCAGCACGCGGCGGCTATATCCGCAGCTGAAGACCCCACCGGCCGACCGCAGGCGATGCCTGGCGCCGCTACGGTTCTGGCGCAGACGCTTGCCCGAACTGCTCCAGCCGCTATGTCAACTTCGCAGCGCCAGTGTCCGTTGTCGTGGACGGCCACCCGCACCGAGTTGCGCTGGTCGTCTGACGATGCTGACGGCAGCCATTGATCCGGCCAGCAGCACAACGTCCGCGTCGCTCCCGGCGCCGGAAAAGTACAGGTCTGTGACAGCCCAGGCAAAGCGGGTACCGGCTGCAGGACCGGGTACCGGTTGTAAGTAGGGAGGCGCGATATCTGGCCTGACCGGTCGGCCGGGGAGGCCCCGCCGGGAGGTATCTGCTGCTGGCGCGGTGGCGGGTCCCCGTCCGCGCGGCGACAGCTTGCGCCCAGCCCCGCGAGACCCAGCGGTTCGGGCCAGACCAGGCCGAAGCGCTCTATTACGTAGCTGGCGGAAAGGAATCCCTCAGATGGCCATGACAGCAGGCAATGCAGCCGAAGGCCGTACGCGCACCGCCTTGGTGACTGGTGGGACCGGAGGCATGGGCCGGGTCATCGCCGGGAAGCTCGCGGCCGATGGTTTTGACGTGGCCGTGGCTTACGCCGGCGACAAGGAGCCAGCCGGCGCGACGGTAGGCGAGATCGAGGCGCAGGGCCGTCGCGGTGCGGCACTTGAGGCCGACATAGCCGATGAAAAGGTGGTATCCGACCTTTTCGACGCCGTCGAGGACAGCTTCGGGCACGTCGACGTTGTGGTTAATACGGCCGGGATCAATCGTCCCGCTACGCTGGTCGATCTTGACCTGAGCGACTTCGACGCGATTCAGAGGGTGAACGTACGCGGCAGGTTCGTTGTCGACCAGCAAGCCGCCCGGCGGGTCCGTGACGGCGGCTCGATCGTCAACGTGTCTTCGAGCACGGTGCGCGCGGCACCACCCGAACTGAGCGCCTACGCGGCGTCCAAGTCCGCCGTCGACACGCTCACCCGCATCCTTGCGAAGGAGCTGCGCGGCCGCGACATAACGGTCAATGCCGTGGCGCCAGGCCCAACCGCAACTCCGGCATTCCTGCACAGCACACCGGCCGAAGAACAGAAAGAGCTGGCAGCGTTGCCGCCGCTGGAACGTCTCGGCAGTTCCGACGACATAGCCGACGTGGTGTCCTTCCTGGTCGGGCCGACCGGCCGGTGGGTCAACGGCCAGGTGGTCTACGCCAACGGCGGGTTCGTCTGACCATGGGCAATGACCACTACGACGTCCTCGTCATCGGCAGCGGGCCGGGAGGCGCGACCACGGCAGCCCGGGTAGCCGAGACGGGCAAGCGCGTTCTGCTGCTCGAACGCGGCGACTTTCTGCCGAGAGAGCGAGACAACTGGAACTCTCGCGCTGTCTTCGGCATGGGGAAATACACTGCCAGCGAGACGTTCTACGACCTCCACGACCGGCCGTTCCAGCCCGAGCTGCATTACTGCGTGGGCGGCAACTCGAAGGTGTACGGCGCGGCACTGCTCCGGCTGCGGCCCACAGACTTTGGTGAAGTCCGGCACCGGGACGGCGTCGCACCGGCCTGGCCGCTGACTTACCAAGACATGGAGCCCTACTACGTCAGAGCCGAGCGCCTGTTCTGGGTGCACGGCCAGCACGGCGAGGACCCGTTCGCCGGCATCTCCAGCCAGGATTACGAATACCCCGCGGTGCGGCACGAGCCTCATATCCAGCAGGTATCAGACGGACTGGAGGGGCTTGGCCTCCATCCCTTCCACCTGCCGCTCGGCGTGCAGCTGGCCCAGGATGCTGATGGTCTACCCACCAGGGACTCTCTCTGCATTCGATGTGACCGCATCGACGGGTTCCCCTGCCCGGTCGGCGCCAAGGCCGACGCCGAATCGGCGGTGCTGCGACCCGCGCTGGCCGAGCACCCCAATCTGGTGCTGATGACCAGAACAACTGTCGAGCGACTGCTGACAGACAGTGCCGGCAGCTCCGTTACGGGGGCAGCGGTCACGCTCCCGGACGGCTCTCCGCATACTTTCAACGCCGACATCGTGGTGGTCTCCGCGGGAGCCATCCTTTCGGCTGCCCTTTTGCTGAAGTCAGCTAATGACAGGCACCCCAATGGCCTGGCGAACTCCTCCGACCTGGTCGGCCGGAACTACATGCGGCACAACAACCTGGCCCTTATCGCGTTCTCACGCGAGCCCAACCTGACGGTCTTCCAGAAGACGCTGGCTCTCAATGACTTCTACTGCCCGAGCGAGTACTGGCAGTACCCGATGGGCCATATCCAGATGCTTGGCAAGTCCGATGACTGGCAGATCAAGGGAGCGGCCCCACGCGGGCTCGGGTGGGCTCCGTCCGCGCCATACGGCAAGGTCGCTAAGCACTCTGTCGACTTCTGGTTGTCGAGCGAGGACATCCCCCTTGCCGATAGCAGAGTGACGCTCCGCCCTGACGGCGCGATAAGGCTAGCGCTGCAACCCGACAACAACGTCGAGGCCCTGAGGCGGCTCCGGCGGACCTTCCAGGGGATGCTAAGCAAGATTGGCATGGTTCACATGCGGTCTGTTCGCAGCCTGTACCTCCATAAGGGGTTCGACGCCGCAGCGACGGCACACCAGGCAGGCACGGCACGGTTCGGAACAGACCCCGCCACCTCGGTCCTCGACGTGAACTGCAGGGCCTACGACCTGGACAACCTCTACGTCGTGGACGGCAGCTTGATGCCCTCGATCGGCGCCGTGAACCCCACGTTGACGATCATCGCGAACGCACTGCGGGTGGGCGATCACATCGCTGAGCGCACCGGAACCACCGGCCACCCGCAGCCGGCTGCCGCTGCTGGACAGTTTTCGCAACGACCGCACAGCCCATGAGAGATCTGCCGCAATGCCGAAGATCGAAGATTACGCAGTGCTGGGAGACCTGCACACCGCGGCGCTCGTGAGCACCGCAGGGTCAGTCGACTGGCTCTGCTTGCCCCGTTTCGACTCATCCGCCGCGTTCGCCGCTCTCTTGCACGATGACCAGGCGGGACATTGGACGCTTGCCCCCGCGGCCGCGAATGATTGCACGACCCGCCGCTACGCTCGTAACACCCTGGTCCTTGAGACGGACTGGGTTACCGAGGACGGCGCCGTACGGGTCATCGACTTCATGCCGCCTCGGGCGCGCACCCCGCATCTCATCCGCATCGCAGTGGGCCTCAGTGGCGAAGTGGCGATGCGATCAACGCTACGGCTGCGATTCGACTACGGGCGCGTCGTTCCCTGGGTCAAAGCCGATGGCACCGAAATCCACGCTATCGCCGGCCCCGACCTTGTCCGGCTGCTGTCGCCAGTTCCGCTGCGCGCAGATCACTGGGAGACGCTCGCCGACTTCACGGTGCGCGAGGGCGATCGGATTGCGTTCGTCATGTCATGGGCGCCCAGCCATGACCCCGCCATGGAGCACGTGGAGGCCGAGCAGGCCCTTTCGGCTACGGCAGACTTCTGGACCGAGTGGTCTGCCGGCGCCGCCTACCAGACCGGGCCGTATAACGCCGCCGTCGACCGGTCCCTTATCACCCTCAAGGCCCTGACATACGAGCCGACGGGCGGCATCGTCGCAGCTGCGACCACGTCGCTGCCGGAGGAGCTCGGCGGGGTCCGCAACTGGGATTACCGGTACTGCTGGCTCCGCGACGCCACATACACCCTGCAGGCCCTGCTCGCGGCAGGGTTCAGGTCCGAAGCCGGCGCCTGGCGAGACTGGCTGCTGCGGTCCATCGCAGGCCAGCCCGAAGCGCTGCAAATTCTCTACAGCATCGACGGAACCCGCCGGCTCCCGGAGAACGAGCTGAGCTGGCTTGCCGGCTACGAACGCAGCAGCCCTGTCCGAACCGGCAACGCCGCATCCGAGCAGGTCCAGCTTGACGTCTGGGGTGAGACGCTGGACGCCTTGTTCCTGGCCCGCCAGGCAGGCCTGCCGGCCGACCGCGACGCCTGGGCGCTGCAGGTCGCGCTGATGAATCACCTCGAGTCAGCCTGGCGCGACCCGGACAACGGGCTGTGGGAGGTGCGCGGGACCCAGCAGCACTTCACCCACTCCAAGGTCATGGCGTGGGCTGCCGCGGACCGGATGGCACGGTCGGTACGCACGCATGACCTGCCCGGACCGGTACAACGGTGGGAACAGCTCCGTGATCAGATCCACCACGACGTGGTCACGCACGCGTTCGACGCCGAACGCAACACCTTCACCCAGGCCTACGGCTCCCCCGCCCTCGACGCCAGCCTGCTTCTTATCCCGCGGGTCGGCTTCCTGCCCGCCACCGACCCTCGCGTCCGGGGCACGATCGATGCGATCCAGCGTGAGCTGACCGAAGACGGCCTCGTCAAGCGCTACCAGACCAGCCAGACCAACGACGGGCTCAAGGGCAGCGAAGGCCTGTTCATCGCCTGCTCGTTCTGGCTCGTCGACGCCCTGCACGCCGCCGGGCAGCAGCAGGACGCGATCGACCTGTTCGAGCGCCTGCTCTCACTGCGCAACGACGTCGGCCTGCTGAGCGAGGAATGGGACCCGGCCGCACAGCGCCAGCTCGGCAACACGCCCCAGGCGTTCAGCCACTTCGCCCTGGTCGTCAGCGCCGTCCAGCTGCACATGGCAAGCCCGGCCCGCAGCGACAACCCCATGCCGACGCCGCTGTGACAGACAGCCAGCCAGCCGAAATCGACCGGGTCACCCTGATCGTGTCGGACCTTGACCGGGCAGAGTATGACTACGTCACGACCTTCGGGTGCGCCCTCGAACGACGCGACGCGGTCGAGCATTCGCTAGCCAGCGTGCTGGGCATCCCAGAGGCCAGCGGACGGCGCTCATTGCTGCGGCTGGGTAGCGAGCGGATCGAACTGCTGGAATTCGCCGACTCGATGGGACGCCCGTATCCATGTGACAGCACGAGCACCGATATCTGGTTCCAGCACATGGCGATCGTGGTGAGCGACGTGACCGCCGCGCATCAGCGCGTTATGGCGCATCCGCGTTTCATGCCCATCAGCCGCGCAGGTCCGGTTCGGCTGCCAGACGAGTCGGGCGGCGTGATGGCCTTCAAGTTTCGCGACCACGACGGGCACCCGCTGGAACTGATCGCGTTCCCGGAGGAGCAGGGCCCGAGCGAATGGCACAATGCCGACAGCACCAGGTCCTTTCTGGGTATCGATCACACCGCGATCGGCATTAGCGACTCCCGCATCAGCACGAGATTTTTCAGATCAGTCTTCGGGTTCAGCGTCGGACCGAGCACTGAGAACCGCGGACCAGAGCAGGCCGAACTCGATGACGTCGACGACGTGCAGGTGAGCGTCACCCAGCTCGCCACAGACCTGCCGGCGCCACGGATGGAGCTGCTGCAATACCACGTGGGCAAACGCCGGCCGATCCCCCGCGATACGGCCAGCAACGACATCGCCGCCACGCACTCCGTCGTGCAAGTCGCGTCACTCGGCGCAGCCGCCGACGCGCTCGCGCGCTGCGGCACGCCCTTGTCTAGCGATGACCTCATGACCCTGCACGGAGACATCCCCGCCGCCCTGGTATCAGGACCTGACGGGCATCGCTTCCTGGTCGAAGAGCGCACTGCGATGCGACACCGACCCGGGAGCTGAGCACGAGACAGCGAAATGAGCGGCACATTCTGCAACTTGCAACCGCAGGGGAGGCTGACATGAGCGATGATCGGGCTGGCGCGCTGGTGATCTTCGGCGCCACCGGCGACCTGGCGAAGCTCGAGACGTTCCCGGCCCTGGTCGGGCTGGCCGAACGCGGTGTGCTGGACATGCCCGTGGTTGGCGTCGCGAAGAGCGGCTGGGGCCTGGACCAGTTCCGGGCGTATGCGGTGGCGTCGCTCAAGCTCAATGGCATTGACCTGACGACACCGGCGGCAACCAAGATGCTCGGACTGCTGCATTACGTCGACGGCGATCTGGACGACGACGCCACCTACCGCGCGATGTCGGATGCCATCGGCAGCCAGGTCGACAACGTCCTGTTCTACCTGGAGGTCCCGCCACCGCTGTTCGGGCGCATCGCCGAGGGCGTCGCCGGGCCGGCCGGGCCGACAACGCGCGGGTGATGGTGGAGAAGCCGTTCGGCACCGATCTGGCCAGCGCGCAGCAGCTCAACCAGACGATGCACAAGTTCTTCGCCGAGGATGACATCTACCGGGTAGATCACTGGCTGGGCCTCGATCCGGTGGAGAGCATGCTGTTCGCCCGGTTCGCCAATTCGCTACTCGAGCCGGTGCTGAACCGCACGCACGTGCAGAGCATCCAGATCACCATGGCCGAGGCCTTCGACGTCGCCGACCGCGGCCGGTTCTACGACAAGACGGGCGCGATCCGCGACGTCGTGCAGAACCACATGCTGCAGGTACTCGCGAGCATCCTGGCCGACCCGCCGGACGGCCGCGGCCTGGGTTCGTGGCGGGACGCCAAGTCGCAGATCATCGGCGCGCTGCGACCGCTGACACCGGAGGACGCCGTCCGCGGCCAGTACGAGGGGTATCTTGACGTCGACGGGGTAGCTCCCGGCTCGACGACGGAGACATACGTAGCGATCCGCACCGTCGCCGACTCCTGGCGCTGGGCGGACGTGCCGCTCATCATCCGGTCCGGCAAGTGCATGCCGGTGACCGCCACCGAGATCAGCATCCGGCTCCGGCCTCCACCGCGTGATGTGTTCGGCCTCGAGCCCTCGGCCATCGGCAACACGCTGCGGTTCCGGATCTGGCCGGAAGCCCAAGTCAGATTGAGCCTGGTCGGCAAGAAGCCGGGCGCAGGCTGGACACCCCAGCAGGAGGAGCTCACCTTCACCGAGCACCCCGGATCCGACATCCGACCCTACGACCGGCTGATCGCGGCCGCGCTATCAGGCGATCGCTGGCTGTTCGCCCGGCAGGACACCGTCGAAGCCGCCTGGCGCGTCGTCAACCCTGTACTCGGCGACGCGGTCCCCGTCCATAGCTACGCCCGCGGCAGCTGGGGCCCCAAGGAGGCCGACAGCCTCCTGCCAGACCACGTGCCGTGGCACGACCCGGCCTGACCGAGATAAGAGCAGGAACGCGGACGTTTAACCGATGGCTGATGAGAAAAGGCCGCAGCGCGTGGTCATCGTGGGCGCCGGCTTCGGAGGCCTGTCCGCCGCCCGCGCGCTGCGCGACAGCCCGTTCTCCTCACGCTGATCGACCGCACCGCTCAGCACAGCACGTGCTCGAGCCGCTGCTCTTTCAGTGCGCCACCCGCAACCTGCCCGAGAGCAGATCACCGCGCCATTGCGGCGGCTTACTGAGGAAGCAGCGCAACCTCAGATCCAAGACGGCCGAGCCGATAGAAATGGACGCCACCGCGCGGCACGTGATCTACCGGCGCCCCCTCGGCGAGCGCAGACCGAGGGAACCGCGCGTAACACATCTACGGCCGTCTGCCTGCCGGCGGCGGAACTTGAATCCCCGCCTCCCCCGACCGGCACAACGGCCGCGCCAGGCATGCCCGTGACATAGGCGGCCGCTCAGAGAATCTCCATCGCCACCGCCGCCATACCGCGCAGCGGGGCGCGGAGACCCGCATGGGGACGCGCGAGCGCGTGCGCGCACGCTCCTGCTACGCCCTGCTGGGTGCGCCAAGCGACGGGCCGCCGTGCTCTCACGTTGTTACCGTGCTCGATCACACTCGTCCGTGCGCGTTCTTTGGCCGGGGCAGCCCAGGCGGGACCATCACCCCGATTACTGGGGAGGTTGCCGCCGGGTCGCCGCGCCTTCAATGCGGGCGCATCGGAGGCGTGCGGATCTCGATTACAGCTGCGGCGAGCGTGCTGACCAGCGCCACTGCCGCCACCGCACTCAGGAAGACCAGCTGAGTCCCGGTGCCCCAGATGGGAAAGCCGAGGACAACACCCAGCCCGATGACCCACAATCCGGTTAGCCCGGTCAGGACCCAGCGGCCCGTCAGAACCACACAGCACGGCCCGGCGACCAGCAGCCCGATCAGTATGACCCGGTGGCCGAGCACAGCATCAATGCCCGCCACGACAACGGAGATCGCCAGCCCGAGGAACCAGAGTTTCCTAGCCGGCCAGCCAGATACCAGAGATTGCCGTTCCGGCAATGGCTGAGCCGCGTCAGGCGTTCGGGTGCAGGTTCTCGCCGGTGAGCGGCCATTGCCGGACAAGCCCGGTAATCTGCTCGGGATCAGGGCCGCGGTTTCTCCGGCCGGTCGCGATGTGTCCGCCGGCCCTGCGTCGGAGTCGCCGGAACCCGGGCGCAGGCCGGACACCATGCCGATGGCAAACACGACAGTGACCGCCGTGCCCGCCGCGATCGCGATCCGGAAGCCGTCGGCAGCGCGGGCGGCCACCAGCACAGAGCCGGCGAAGACAGCTTACGCGGCGATGACCAGGATGCCGGTCTGCCGGCGGATCCCGCGGTCGCGGTAGGCGAACACGAGCACCACTGCGGTGAGCCCGAGGTACCACGCGGTGATCAGCGTTGTCTGGCCCGTCGGCGTACCCAGCCCGAGCACGGCTGCCGGGAGCAGGAGGCCCAGAGCGACATTGAGGGTATTGCTGTTCAGCGCCGTGCTCAAGGTCGCGGCCCCCCGGCCGCGGGCCGCGAGGTAGACGGCGGCAACCGCATTCGGCAGGCTCGTAACGGCCGCCAGCACCAGGCCGCCCACAATGATTTCCGGTATCGCGAACTGGTTTCCGAGCGCCGACGCGGCGCGTTCCATCGTCACGCTGGCCACGACCACCACCAGCAGCGCCAGCACGGCGATGACAACATCCTGGCGTCGGCCACGAGCAGGCCGGATAGCGTCCTCGAGCTCTTCCTCCTCCTCGGCCACGGCAGATCGCAGCCACGCAATCCACGGCGCCGGCAGGCCGAACCGAGCGAGGCGCGCGTCGCCTGTGCCCAGCATGACCGCGTACATCGCGATGGTCACAAGCACAAGTGCGAAGCCCGCGAGCGGCGGCAGTACGCCGAGCACCACCACCATGCACACGATGGCCACGCATATAGCGACCGCCCCGCCAAGGACGACGACCTTGCGGTGCAGGCGGATGCGCCCGGCGACGACGGCACCAAGACCAAGCAGGGCAGCCAGGTTGAAGACATTCGATCCGATGACGACTCCGGCGCCAAGCCGCTGCTGATGACCGGCAATCGCGGTAACGGCCGCGGTGACCTCGGGCGCATCTGCCGCCAGAGCCGCGACGATGCCGAGCAGCGCCTCAGACAGGCCCAGCCGCTCTCCGACCCGCTCCAGCCGGGACACCAGGACCCAGCTCGTAGCCAGGCTGATAAGCGCACCGGCCAGGAACGCAGGAACTGCGACCGCGACCGACATTCCAGTCAAATCCAGCGACGCGGTCGAGCACGATGCATGGTGTCCCCCCTGGCCGCCGCAGCCGGGCACACGCACCTGACGTCATGAGGAGATGCCATGAGGACGCAGCACGCCGGTCGCGGGTCAGCCGCTCCTTGCAAAGTTACGCTCGGGGCGGGCGGGCGCTCGTCTGGTGCGACAATCGTCATGGCCATACTCCTGGCTGCACGCGAACCCGCAGGTTCAAATTGCGGACACTGTGCCGACCAGGCTTCCCGGCTCACCTGATCTTCAGCATAGACTCCGCGGCGTAGGCCGCCAAGCGACCGCCAGCTAACGCGCACCGGACCAGGTGGGGCTGATCAGCGGGTGGCGGACATGCTCGCCACAGGTCTGCGGCTGCGGCGCGATCAAGACGCCTGATAAGGGCTCGGGTCGCGCGGCGGGTCGACGAACCCCCGGAGACAGGCATCACTCTGAAAGGTTGTGTCGGGCGGTCAAAGTCCGAGGGCTTGATGATGTACGCACTGGCAGGCATTGCGCAGCTGCGCCTGACATCATCTTGGCGGCGTGAGATGGACAGCACCACCGCAGGGATCATCGTCAGGTCAGCGCCGGCCTTGATTCCGCCAGGACCTGGAGGCCGTGCACGTCGGGCAGGGCCAGGTCAAGCTGTACCAGTTCGGGCTGCGGCGCGCCGCTGAGCTCTTCGGCCTGGCGAAGGAACCTCATCGCCTGACTGGCGCTCGGGACGACGTGGAACCTGCTGTCTTTGCCGGCTTGCGCGAAGGACTCCCGGACCATGAGCGCGTCAGCGAGGTCGTCCTCGATGAGCAGGATGTCCGCAGGCTCGTGCGGGTGACACGACACCCTGATCTCCTCTTGTCTGGAGGATCAACCCACCACACCCTGACTGACGGGCGTGGCTGCGGTGCCCCCGTTTCACAGGTTCTCAGGTACGCCGCCGCGCTCTCACAGCTGGCTGCGGCGATCCACGGCGCCTCGAAGCGCCCGCATTCATTGCGGTGGCGGCGGTGAACGCCAGCCGCGAGGCGGACGCGGCGAGCTGGCCAGTCCGCCATAGATGTCACTGGAAGACGCAGCACTGCGCAGCTCCTGATCTGGGTCATCTCGCTCGCCTAGCCAGGCCGTAACCGTGCCGTAGATGACGGGCATGAAGCAGATCGCCGGGACCGCCCACATGATGCCGACCGCGAGCTGCAGGTCAGCCGCCCTGCCCAGAACCCGCGTTACCTGGTCGCTGGGCAGGAGGAGCGAGGCGCTCGACATCCCTGTCACGTAAGCGATCACCCAGATCGTCCACATGGCTATGGCTGCCATGGCTGCGCGCAACGGGCGAGCGATCCTGCGCTGCAAGTTCGCCGGGCCTGCAAGCTCGAGCCACACCCCTGAGCCCGCAGCCAGCAGTGTCACCATCTCCGCGACCATCACGCCCGGGTCCCTGGCGACGGCATTCACGACCGCAGGCAGACGCCAGGTTATGACCAGTGCAAGGAAGGCCAGCAGCCGGCTTGCGGCACGAGCGGCGGCGTGCCTGCCGGGACGCGTGCCATCGCCGGCTTGGGTAAATGCGCCACCGGAGGCGGGCAGGTGCCAGGCAGAGGCCGCGCCGATGTGCCACGGACGGCCGAGCACCAGCAGTGCGGGCGCGATGACCGCGAAGATCACGAACTGAAGCGCCTGGACGAACGCGTAATGCTGCGCATAGGCCTGGACTGGCGGCAGAAGCGCCACGACGGCGAGCACGGCGCCGGCGGCGGCCAGCCAGATCCGCAGGCGCTCCGGGAACGTCGGCACGGTATCCCTCTCATGCTGGAGCCGGTCGGCACACGAGTCATCCTGCGGGAATCGCGGCGGCTCCGGCGGGACGGGCCCGGTCTTCCTGCACAACGAGTGATTTGCCGCAGGCCATGCTATCACTATAAACTAATTGCGCTATGCAAGTAATTCAGTGGCTGAGTACGTGACCGGGCATGCGGCCGATGAGGCTGCGGTGGATGCGGTGCTGACGGCTAGCCGGACGATGGTCGCCGTGGCGACGATGTCGCTTGGCGCGGCAGCTGAGGACACGACGATCGCGCAGTACCGGGCGCTTGTTGTGCTCGCCTCTCGGGGGCCGCAGCGGATGGTCGATCTCGCTGCGGCGCTGGCCGTGACGCCCTCGACGGCCGGGCGGATGTGCGACCGGCTGGTACGCAAGGGACTGATCCGCCGCCAGCGGACCCGGGCCGACCGGCGGGCCGTGCAGGTGTCCATTACTGCGGCCGGCCGAACTGTCGTCGACCAGGCGACGGCGCGACGCCGGGAGCTGATCGCCGATATCTTGCGCAAGCTCCCACCCCGGCGGCAAGCAGCGGTGGCTGCCGCCCTGCGGGCGTTCGCGATGGCCGCCGGAGAGGTTCCCGACAGCGAATGGCCTGGGCCACCGTCGGATCTATCGCCAGCCCGGACGGCGCCTGAACGAGTGCCGTCCGTCGGCGCGAAGGCAGGATCATGACTGGCGGCACGCCGCCACCCGCGCGTCCGACGGCATTGCCGTGGACCGGGAGCGCAGGAGGCTGGCTGCGCGGCTCACGTGCCGGGCTGCTGGTTGTCGCGCTGGTGGTGGGCGCCGGGTCCGGGCTGGGCGCGGTGGGATTCCGGGACCTGATCTACTTCTTCACCTGGCTAGTGACCGGGCATGCCCAGTTTGGCCAGCAGGGCCGCGTGCCTAGCGGGCACCTGCCGTGGCTCGGGCTCGGGTTCTTCGCGCTGATCCCGGTCATAGGCGGGCTGATCTACGGGCCGCTGATCTACAGGTACGCGCGGGAGGCCCGCGGCCACGGCGTGCCCGAGGTCATGATCGCCGTCGCCGAGAACGGCGGCCGGATCCGGCCGCAAGTCGCCGGAATCAAGGCGCTGGCATCGGCGCTTTGTATCGGCTTCGGTGGCTCGGTTGGCCGGGAAGGCCCGATCGTGCAGATCGGCTCCGCGCTGGCCTCCAGCCTCGGCCAGTGGGTCAAGATGCCCGAGAGCCGGCTGCGGATCCTGGTTGCCTGCGGTGCTGCCGGCGGCATCGCCGCCACCTTCAACGCGCCGATCACCGGCGTGTTCTTCGGCGTGGAGATCATCCTGCGGGAACTGTCGGTCGAGGTCGTCTTCACCGTCATGCTGTCCGCGCTGACGGCCGACATCCTCAGCCGCCACTTCCTCGGCAGCGCCCCGTTCCTGTCCGGGCTGCCCGCGGGAATCTCCCTGCACCACCTGACCACCTACCTGCTGATCGCCGGCCTCGCCGTCATCGCCGCGCTGATCGGCCTGATCTTCTCCAAAGTGCTCTACGCGACCGAGGACCTGTGCGACCGACTGTGGAAGAACCGGCCGGAATGGGCCAGGCCCGCCGTCGGCGGGATCGCGCTCGGGCTGCTACTGCTCGCCCTGCCGCAGATGTACGGGGTCGGCTACCCGGTCCTGTACAAGGCCGTCGGAGGCAGCTACGCCCTGTGGTTCCTCATCATCCTGGCCGCCGGGAAGATCATCGCCTGCAGCCTGACCATCGGCATCGGCGGATCCGGCGGCGTGTTCGCCCCGTCGCTGTTCATCGGCGCCACCTCCGGGATGGCGTTCGGCGAGATAGTCAATCACCTGATCGGCCCAGCCGCCGGGCAGCCCGCCCTGTACGCCGTCGTCGCCATGGGCGCGGTGTTCGCCGCCGCCGCCCGCGCGCCGCTGACCTCACTCGCCAGCGTCGTGGAGATGACAGGCGACTTCACCCTGACCCTGCCGGTCATGCTGGCCGTCGCGATCGCCACCGCCACCTCGCGCGCGCTAACCTACGGCACCATCTACACCACCAAGCTGCTGCGCCGAGGCACCGACATCGACCGCATCCCGTCCGCCGACCCGTTCGAAGAACTCACCGCCGCCGACGCCATGCACCCGTTCCCGGCAGCGCTGCCCGCCGAGCCTCGATCTTCGAGCCTGCCCGGCGTCCCGGCCACCGGCACCACTGCCCTGCCCGGGCCGGTCGCCCGCCAGGCCTCGCCGCAGGTCCTGTTCGCCACCGAGTCCCTCACCCAGGCCCTGCGCCAGCTCGAGCTGTACGGACGCGACGGCCTGCCCGTCCTGTCCGACGACGGGGAGCACGTACTGGGCTGGCTCACCACAGCCAATGTGCTGCAGGCTGTCGCAAGCCGCGTCCATACGGCTGAGCAGGCGCGCGCACGAACCGCGGTCATCGACGACTCGCGCTGTGCGGCCTCACCGGATCAGGTGCCCACCCCACTTGATGGATACCAGCTGCTCGATATGACGGTCGCGCCAGGCTCACCCGTAGCCGGCCGGAAGCTCGGCAACATCACCTGGCCACCAGGGTGCATTCCTGTCGCCGTGCTGGACGGCCGCGCCCTGCGCAACCCCGACCCGGCCATCACCCTGGCTCCTGGCGACCACGTCAGCCTGCTCGCCCCCGCTCAGCAGACCCCAGCACCCTCACGGCCACGCGACTGGTCACCCCACAGGCGCTAATCCAGCCGCCCGCACATGCGCTTGGATTCTCGCCGGCGACCTCGGCGACGGCAGCTGCCCGCACAACGCAGCCGTTCCGGCGGCCGCCCGAACGGGAGCGGGCCAGCCTGGCAGCCACCGCTTGCGACCTCGTCGGCAGATACACGGCGCTGCACCCACGACGATGGTCAACCGGCGAGAGGAGCATCGCCTTGATCTTGGAGGACCAGCTCCGGGGTCAGCGTCCGGCGGCGGAACGCCCGCGCGAGCCACCCATGCCCGATTTCGCGGGCGAGCGCTGGCGGCGGGACGGCCAGCACCGGGCACTGGGCATGAGCGACGCAGTAGCGGGTCACCGTGCAGGCGACCATCCGGGCCAGAGGGCTGCGACGGCCAGCACCGACAACGAGTAGGTCACCGGGGCGGCAGGCGATACTGACCAGGACCCATCCGGCTGGGCCGCGCTCCACGTGGGGCTGCACGTTCGGATCGTCCGGGACTTCTCCCCAGACGGCGATGAGCGCCTCGCCGAGCCGCTTGCAGGCGGCGTCCTGCCACACCTTGCGCAGATAGCCCGATGGCTGACTCCGGTCAGCGCGATCACCACCCGGTGGAACCCAGGCGAGAACGGGGACCAGAGTCGTCTGATGTGTGCGCGCCAGGGCGTCAGCGTAGCGGAGTGCCGCGATGCTGCCCGGCGAGCCGCTCGTGCCTGCGATTACTCGGCCTGCGCTGGGCACGACAACGCTCCTTCGTCCCGGCCGGCTGCAAACGTGCCTGCGACGGCTGGCGCAGGTAACGCCGCGCGCGCCGGCGCCTGGCCCGGCTGTAAGAGCCGATGTCAGTGCCTTGATTGCGCGACCCGGCTGGGCAGCGACTTGGCCGCCCGTGGGTGGCGGGATTCCAGGGGAACTGGTGTGACATTTCATCGCGAGCTCCTGGCGGAGGCATCCAGACACGAACGAATGCTGTGCCGACCAGGCTTCCCGGCGCACCTTCGTCCACTGTAAGCCGCGCTGGTATCGCTGACAAGGAGCGCCGCCCGCATCAGGCAGCCCCCTTCCGGGGCCTGTCCCGTCGGGTAGTGACGGCGGCTGAGGCGCTGTCGCCCGGACTGCCCGTGTACGGCTCCGGTTCCTGTGGGGCCGGGGCTCGTCCAGCACCGGGGGACGACTCCGTGCCCAGTACACGCAGCAACTCGGCATTGGCAGCCAGAGCGCTGGCCAGCAATCCCACCCAGCCACAAAGACGGTTCGCCAACCCAGTGCAGGTCATCGGGCACCACCAGCGCGTGCCGGCTAGCGGCCTCGAACGCGGCGGCGCGACCGTCGCCCACGCGGGCGCGTAGCTACGCCATGAGCGAGTGCGCGGTGGTGCGGATCACTGATATTCACCTGCGCAGCTGCCCGCCATGCGCGGAACGCAACGGCCCGCCGGGTCGGAGCCCACCGCGCGATGCCCAGCGCGCCCAGCCAGGAATGACGTGCGTCAGCGATGAGCGTGGCGGATCCGATGGGCTTTCCACCGTCCCGAGCGAGAGCCACCAGCCGCTTTTTGTGGTGATCTGCCGTAGGTCACGGTGACCCGGCAAGCATGCTCCCATCCGTCGGCCCTTAGCCGCGACCGGTACCGGCCCCCGTCGTCCCGGCCAGCGCGGGCCGCGGCAGGCCGCCCCGCCAGCCCCCCGCTGGCGGGACCGTGCCATCTCCGCCACTAACGCAGCCCGCCACCAGGTCGACCGGAATCAGCCTTAGCCAGGGTGACCCGCCGGAGTGGAGTTGGCCGCACCGCTAACCGAGGCCGCGGCTCCCGGCTCCCGGCTCCCGGCATCCGGCACTCGGCGGCAGCTGGCGTATAGACGCGGTCACGTCGACATGCGGTCACCTCGGATCGGCCCCAGGCTGGCCTGGCGCGAGGAGCAGTCCTGGCGGACTTTCCCAGCTCCTCCGCCGTGTCTGCGGTCAGTACGGCAGAAGGGTCCGCGGCAGGGAAGCGTGAGGCTCCAGAATTCGTGCAGAGCATGTACCTGGGCTTCTATCCTCGGCGGTCGTGCTCTTCCGCCTGCTGTATCTCCTCATGGTCCGGTTGTTCGGTTGGCTGGCACTGCTCGATCGCGGCGACACTTCAAAGGACATGGAGATCTTGGTACTGAGGCACGAGGTCGCGGTCCTGCGTCGTCAGGTCGCCCGCCCGGAACTGGACTGGGCCGACCAGCTGTGATCGCCGCACTGGCGCGGGTGCTGCCCAGGCACCTTCTGCTTCACCGCATCGTGACGCCCGTCACGCTGCTCGCGACGCACCAGCTCATCGTCAAGAACAAGTGGACCCATCCGAGCACCACCGGGCGCCCGCCCTCCCGGAGGAGATCCGTGCGCTGGTCCGGTGGCTGGCCAGGCAGAACCCGCGGCGGGGGACACCGGCGCATCCAAGGTGAGCTCCTCGGCGTCGGCCACCGCATCGGCGCGGGAACGATCCGCCGGATCCAGGCCGCGGCCGGGCTCACGCCCGCGCCACGGCGGGCGTCACCGACCTGGCGGCAGTTCCTGGCCTCCCAGGCGGCATGGATCCTGTCGTGCGACTTCCTGCACGTCGGCACCGTGTTCCTCAAGCGCTCGTACATGCTGTTCGTGATTGAGATCCAGACCCGGCGCGTGCACATCCCGGGTGTCACCGCGCAACCCACTGGGCATGGACCGCTCAGCAGGCCCGTAACCCCCCAATCGACCTGGGCGAACGCGCCGGGCGGCTCAGATTCCTGACCCGTAATCGCTACAGCAAGTTCACGGCAGCGTTCGCCCATGTGCTCGCCGGCGATAACGTGTCGATCGTCAAGACGCTGGTCCGGTCGCCCAGGGCGAATTCCTGGCGGAGCGGTTCGCGGGAACTCTACGACAACAGTGCCTGGACCACCTGCTGATCTACCGCGAACGACACCTTCGGAGGTTCCTGGGCGAGTACGCCCGACATGACACCGAGCATCGTCCCGCCAGTCGCGGGAACAACGACCTCCGCTGCATGACCCCGGCCAGCCGGCCGATGTCACCGCCCGCATCAGGTACACCCACGTCGTCCACGGCCTGATCAGCGAATACCAGAGAGCAGCATTACGGGCACCGGAAACGCCAGCTCAGAGCCATCGCGCGAGCCGCTGCGGCACGGTCACAGACATCGGCGAGGTCACCCTCGGGCGCCGGAACTGCGCCGCGGGCATGCAGCCT
Source organism: uncultured Actinomycetota bacterium (assembly GCA_963837255.1). Lineage (GTDB taxonomy): Bacteria > Actinomycetota > Actinomycetes > Streptosporangiales > Streptosporangiaceae > JAJYUU01. The sequence continues at coordinate 179,551 of CAWIMN010000012.1, read as the reverse complement.
ACGTCCAGCAGGACCGGAGTCTGTCGCTGAACCCCGCGATCCGGGTCGACGACCAGGTCCGCAGCATGACCCCATAACTCGGCCATCGACTCACTGACAGCACCAGCAGCGTCCGGGTAAAGCCGTGCCGGCTGCCAGCCACACGTAGAAGTTGCCGGCAGGAGTATGGCCGGGTCCGTGAGAGGCTCACAGCCGGAGCCCATGGGGATGTCCGAGGAGAATGGCGACCGCGCGGTCAGGGGACAGGCTGATCTCAGTCCGGTCGTGATGTTCTGGCCCGGGCGGTGACGGCCGCGGCTTTGGCGTCGCGGACGGCGTCGGTGAGTGCGGCGATGTCGTAGCTGCCGTAGTGCCGGCGGCCGTTGATGAAGAAGGTGGGGGTGCCGGATACGCGGCTGAGGTCGGCGGAGTCGACGTCCTCAGCGATCCTGGCGGCGCCGGAGTGTTTTCTGACGTGGTCGCTGAATCGCTCGCCGTCGAGTCCGAGGTCGCTGGCGTAGCGGATCAGGTCGCTCATCAGCAGGTGGTCCTGGCGGCTCAGGAGCAGGTCATGCATCTGCCAGAAGGCGCCCTGGTCAGCGGCGGCCTCGGCGGCCTCAGCGGCGATCTGGGCATGAGGGTGGACGTCGTTGAGCGGAAGGTGCCGCCACACGTACCGGACATCGCCGTGGCCAGCCAGCAGGTCCCTGATGACGGGCTCGGCCTGGCCGCAGTAGGGGCATTCGAAGTCGCCGTACTCGACGATGGTGACAGGCGCCCGTGCGGGGCCCCGGATCCGGTCGCGTCCCGGGTCGACCGGTGCGCCGAGGTCGGTGATGACCTCGGAGGTGCCGAGCAGGGCGCGGACCTGCAGCCGGCCTGGTAGCAGGGCGGCGGCGCGGAAGACCAGCCAGGTGACTGCGGGCGCGGCGACTACGGTGGTCAGGACGCCCAGCTTCGCTTCCTCCAGCTGGGTTCCGCTGAACGCGAGGGTCGCGATCAGGATGGACACGGCGAAACCGATCCCAGCGATCGTCCCGACACCGGTGACGGTGGCCCATCCGACCGGCGGCCGGAGCCGGCCATGGCTGAGCCGGGTGAGCAGCCAGGACGCGCCGGCAATGCCCAGTGGCTTGCCCGCGACGTACCCGATCAGGATCCCGAGCGTGATGGGGGAGGTGTAGGCGCGGGCGAGGAAGGCTGCGCTGATGGGGATGCCGGCGTTGGCGAGCGCGAAGAGCGGGACGATGACGTAGCTGGTCCAGGGATGGTAGAGCTGCTGCAGCCGCTCATTGGGTGACAGCGCCGTGGCGAGCCCGGCCCGTGCTGACTGCGCGAGCTCGGGGGTCGGCTGCTCCCGGAAGCTGCGGAACAGGTCGCTGGCGCGCTCCAGATCGGTGCGCGCAGCCGGATACGCGAACGTCAGCAGGCCCATGACCAGGCCGACCACCACCGGGTCGATGCCGGACTTCAGGACCGCGACCCACGCCGCGATCCCCAGGACGGCGTAGGCCATCCCGTATCGGATCCTGGCCCGGCGCAGCAGCAGTATGACGGCGAAGATCCCGGCCGCGGCGGCGAGTGGAGCAAGGACCACGGCCTTGCTGTAGGCGGCGCCGATGACGACCAGCGAGGCCAGGTCGTCGACGACCGCTACCGACAGCAGGAACGCGCGGACCCGGTCAGGGAACCGCGGCCCGGTCAGGGCCAGCGTCCCGAGCGCGAACGCCGTGTCGGTAGACATCGCCGTGCCCCAGCCATGCGCCGCCGGACCGCCGGCGTTCACGGCCAGGTAGATAGCCACCGGGACCACCAGCCCGCCCAGGCCCGCCGCGACCGGCAGCGCCAGCCGCCGCCGCTCCCGCAGCTCGCCCATGTCGAACTCGCGCCGGGCCTCCAGGCCGAAGACGAAGAAGAAGAACGTCATCAGTCCGCTGTTCACCCACTCGCGCAGGTCCAGCGACACCCCGCCGCCGGCGAGCCGGACCGACAGCCGCGCGCCCCAGACGGCGTCATACGACGATGCGTCGATATTCACCCAGATTAACGCGGCCAGCGCCATCGCCAGCAGCACGGCGGCGCCGCCGGTCTCGGTGCGCAGGAACATCCGCAGCGGCGTCTGCATGTTCCGCGCCCACGCCGTCCGCCCGGAAAAGGAACGCGGCGCAGCAGACGGCCCCTGGTCAGACAAGCGCCTCTCCTCACCGCCGGCAGCGACCTAACTGGACGCAGGAAAGACCAAACTGCCGTGACGGGCGCTCACCAGTTGACCGCCAGCCGAAGATGTCATGCTAACGGCAGCCTCCTGGGCCGATCCGGCCGTCGTGCGCAGAAATGCCAAGGGCGGGCAGAGCCGCAGCGTCAAAGGTTGCACCGAACAATGTCTCCCCGCGTCCTGCATCGGCATCGCAGTGGTGCTGGCGGCCGGCTATTGGCGCGCCGTGTGCCGGAGTCTAGGGTTGCTTATCAGGTGTGCCGGAAAGCCTGGTCGGCGCGGAACCACACGCGTGCAGCAGGAGGCTTCGATACCCGCACAGCAGGCCAACCCACCGGCAGCGAGCAGTACGACCCGGACGCCGATCTGCACGCCAGAGTGCTCTCCGGCTCCAGCGTCACCGATCTCAGCCACCAGCCGCGGCCACCGCGTGGCTGGCGCTCGGCGCTCGGCTGATATGCCCGCCGTGGATGCTCGCCGGCTGGCAAGAGACGAACGCGCAGACTTCGCCGAATTCCTGCGACTCTGTCTCCGCAGCAGTGGCAGGCTCCGACGCTGTGCGCCCGGTGGCGAGTACGCGACGTGGTAGTCCACGTCATCAGCTACGACAATCTCGACGCTCGCGCGCTCATCGCCGTCGCCGCCCAGGCCCGGTTCCGGCCCGACCGCATCAACGACACCGCGCTCGCACGACACGACCAGCACACTCCCGAGCAACTGCTGGAACTGCTCACCGGCAATCTGCAGCCCCGCGGGTACGTTAGCCGCCAGCCGGGCCCGGGCCTCGGCCCGGAACGTCTGCTCCGCGTCCGACCAGGTCAAGTCCATGTCAGTGATCCTGGCCGAAGCCGTCACGCAGCTTGTCGCAAACCCCGGAGAGGTTGAGCTCGAAGGTGAAGCCTTGCTCGTAGCGGTAACTCCGCTTGACGTCCCAGGGGTCGATGCCGTTGAACGCTTCCTTGGCCATCCGGATGACCGTCGGTCCTTGGCGGCGATCTGCGCCGCGACCTCCAGGGCCGCCGCCCGCAGTTCCGCGGCCGGGACGACGCGCAGCACCGATCCGAAAGCGTGCAGCTCTGCTGCGGTAGCTGTCGCCGAGGTGTACATCATGGCCCTGGCCTTGTGCTGCGGTACGAGTCGGGACAGGTGGGTCGCTCGCCGAGGGCACCGGCGGCCGGGACGGGCAGTTCACTGAGGCGTTCGACGCGGTGCTGGCTGGCGCGGGGATCGAGGTGACGAAGATCCCGCCGCGCAGCCCTCGGGCGAACGCCTACGCCGAGAGATGGGTCCGCACAGTCCGGGCCGAGGTCACCGACCGGATGCTCATCGCCGTGCCACGGCACCTCCGCGCGGTCTTGGACAAGTACGCCATCCATTACAACCGGCATCGCCCGCACCGGGCACGGAACCTGCGGCCACCGGACTGCAACGACATCACCACAGCCCCAGGCGCTGACCTGGCGACGGCTCGGATACGACGCTACGAAGTCCTCTGCGGGCTGATCCACGAGTACGAACGGGCGGCATGAAGACGACCGGCTTAATCCAGAAAATCGCAGCGCAGAGGCCACGGGCGCACTTCTGGCACCCTTCAGGTCATGCCCGCAACTGGTAGCCGGATGGCCGATGCAGGCGCGGGGCGGGCTGCAGACACTCGGAGATGGCCGGCCAGAAAGGAGGCCGTCCCTTCCCGGTTTGGGAGCAATGGTGGAGGCCGTGGACCGGCCCCGGCATCCAGGCGCCCGGCCCCGCCCAGCACTGGGCCGACCCCCCACAGATCGGACCCGTCAGCAACAGAAGCAGGAGAAGAGCGAGATGGCGCTATGAGCCAGGGTGACAGTGATACGCTGCCGCCGCCGGTCAACGATCTCGGTGGCCTGTCCGCCGAGCCGATGGTGACCGCCGAGCATGAGCTGGCCCGCGGGGGAAGCGGACCCACGCCATGCTGGAGTGCCTGTACTGGCGGGGGTGATGAGCATGGAAGAGAAGCGCCGGGCTCTGGAAGACCTGGGCAAGACGCTGTAGGCCGGGCTGACCTACTACCAGAAGTGGGCGCCTGGAGCGGCCCAGCATCTGATGGAAAAGGGGCCCCGCAGTTGAGCCCGGGAAACCATCCGCCTTGACGGTGTGCGGCGGTTCGCGCAACGGGGAAATTCCACGTTTCCACGTATCCACGTATCCACGTATCCGGCCCTGCCGGAGGAGGAAATCAGATGAAGATCATGTCACGCCGGTGGTGGCTGAGGGCCGCCGCGGCCACGGTCGCCGCCTCGGCGGTGGCCGCCACCGTCACGTCCGCTGGTGCGAACGCCACCCAGTCCGCGGGCGGCGGCCTGGGGCAGACAACGGGCCTGCTGCCCCGAGACCACCTGACCTTAGAGAGCGCGCTCCAGGTCAACCTCAGCAAGGAGACGGTCCGGCTGCCGCTGTACCCGGGCACCGTGCACGGCAAGAAAGTGTGGTACGTGCTGCTGGACGCCTCCGATCCCGGGCTGGCGCACGACCTGGGCGTGAACTACGCCCCCAAGCTCGCCAACATCGCGATCGACTGCGCTAAGTGCGTGCAGACCGTGACCCTCACCAACCCAACGCCGGCGCAGAATCCGTTCGGACCGGCAGTGATCAACTTCCGGGGCGCTCCCGACTTCAGCCCCACCCGGATCGCGGTCCCCGGGCCGACCGGGTTCCCGCTGGCCAAGTTCGCGCCCGGCGCGGTGGCCGGCCCCGGGTACAGCCCGTTCATCCGGATCAAAGGCTCGAACGTCGTCTACAACGCGCCGATCGTGGCCACCGGCAACGGACCCTTCGACGTGACCCACCACACCAACACCGGCGACCGCGTGCTGGGCATCCACATCGCGGGCCCGTCCAAGCCCGGCCAGTTCGCCGAGTCGTGGGCCGACATGCTGTTCGTCAAGGGCTTTGACGCCGGCCAGCCGATCGTCTACCTGTCCACCGACGCCGGCCAGCCGCTGACCGCGGTGCTGGAGCGCTCCACCTACGTGCCCGCGCTGAACAACGCCTCGTTCAACGGCGGCGACGACTTCCTCGGCTCGGCCCGCGAGCGGCTGTTCGGCTTCATCAACGGCCAGACCGGCGCCAGCAACCCGCAAGCACAGGGCTTCCAGCACCTGGTCCTGGACGGCCACGCCTCCGAAGACGCCAGCGCCGGCAACACCGCGCTGATCAACGCCCTGCGCAACGGCGGAGACCTGCTGAACGTGTTCGGCGACTTCCCGACCCTGGCCGACCCGCGGCACGCCGACGCCTACAGCCCGCTGTGGGACGCCCAGCTGGGCCTGTGGACCACCAAGGCGGTCAACGCCGGGCTGAACACCCGGCAGATCGACGAGAACGTCGTGTTCAACCTGGCCGCTACCCGGCCCGACCTGCTGACCGGCGTTAACCCGGCGACCGGCCAGCCCGAACCGTACGGCTCAGACGGAGTCGACATCAACTGCGCGGTGATCGGGTTCACGGCCACGGCCCCCACCGCCAACCTCGCACCCCCCGTCCCGCACTCCCAGTTCCCGCCGCGCTAGCCACGCCCTCCAGGTGAAATGGCGGGCCCGGAAAGGGCCCGCCATTTCACCTGCTAACGGCAACGCCGCAGCGGCGGGGCGAGGCGGTAATGTTTCCTGTCTTTGGCCGACGAGACCGCATGTCGTACTGCTCGGGCCGGAACGAGCAGGGCTGCTCTGCCGGCCAGGGACAAACACGGCGTACGTTGCCGCTAATGCGAGACCTGGCGGACACCCTCCGCCTCGTCACCTGTTTCCGGAGCGCCTTCGCGAGCTGGCCGTAACCGACTTTGAAGCAGCCCCCTCGCAGCTCCCACAATCGGACGCCGAAGCTGCCGTCCGGGCTGAGCAGCAATTTCGCGATGTTCGCGGCCGACATCCAGACGTTTGCCGGCAGCTGACCACGCTGTGATTCCACGAATCCAAACACGAAGAGATGCAACCGCTTGCTGTCGCAGCTGGCATCGCCGCCTCGTCCATCGCGCTCGTCGGGTTCGGCCTGGACTTGTTGATCGAGTTCGCGGGGCAGCCGTCGTGGTCTGGCGGCTGCGCGGCGCAGAAGCCGCGCGCGAGTCCCGGGCGGTCCGACTTATCAGCGTGACGTTCTTCGCGCTCACCGCATTCGTGGCCGCAGCAGGCATCCGCGATCTGGTCACCCAGGCGCGGCCGGGACAGTCGGTCTCTGCGCCGCCCGTTGCGCCAAGTCCGGCCCTATAGAACCCGGCGATGGTGCACAGCCTGCGGGTGACCTTGACTCGGGGCCTCGGGCTTCCAGACCCCCTGCCGAAGCATGCGATGTCGGGGCGGCCAGCCCGGAACAGGTGCAGGTGATGCTGGCCGCACCAGCCGGCGAACTGGAACTCAGCCCCAGGGAGTTCGGGCTGCTGGAGTACCTGCTCGCGGCCGGCGGCCCGGTCGTCTCCGCCGAGGAACTGCTGGAGCGAGTCTGGGACGAGGCCGCCGACCCCTTCACCACTGCGGTCAAGCAGGCGATGCGCCGGCTCCGGGTCAAGCTCGGCGACCCGCCCCTCATCCGCACTGTCCGCGAGGGCGGCTACCAGATCGGAGCCCAGTGATGCGCCTTCCTTCCCCGGCCGGCGCGTCCGCGCTCCGCCTGCCCCGGCGCACCCTGCGAGCGCAGCTCGCCCTGCTGTACGCCGCCGTGTTCGGCCTCTCCTGCGTCGCCGTCGCCGCCGTCGCGGTGATCCTCAAGCCCAACTTCCTGGTCGGAACCAGCTGCGCGGCCGCCGGGCATGCCCTGGGCGCCTGTGGTCAGTACTCCGGCGTCGCGTCCTTCGCGGGAACCATAGTCGGCGACGCGCGGCAGAACGTCCCCGGCGTGGTCGTGGCCGCGGTCATGGCCGTCCTCGCCCTTGGCGTCGGCTGGCTGATCGCCGGCAGGGTCCTTCGGCCCTTGCGCAGCATCACGGCAACCGCCCGCGACATCTCCGCCGGGAACCTGAGCCAGCGCCTCGCCGTTGCCGGCCCCGACGACGAGTTCAGGCAGCTCGGCGAGACGCTCGACGGCCTGTTCGGGCGGCTCGAGGCATCGTTCCATGCGCAGCGGCGCTTCGTCGCCAACGCCGCCCACGAACTGCGTACCCCGCTCACCGCCGAAAAGACCGTGCTGCAGGTCGGCTCGCCGACCCCGACGCCACCACCGGCACACTGCGGTCCGCATGCGAGAAGGCACTGCAGTGGAACCAGCAGCAGGAACGCCTCATCGACGGGCTGCTCACCTTGGCCAGCAGCGAGCGCGGCGTCGAACACTGGGAGCCATTCGACCTCGCCGGCATCGCCGCCAAGGCCATCCTGGACCGGCACCATGACGCCGATCGCAGAGGCATCCGCATCGACGCGGCCCTCTCAGCAGCGCCCGCCACCGGCGACCCGGCCCTGGCCGAGAGCCTGGTCGAGAACCTGGCCGGCAACGCCATCCGGCACAACGTCGACGGAGGCCGGGTCGACATATCCACCGCCATCACCGACGGGCTGGCAGTCCTGCCCGTCGGCAACACCGGCCCGCTCATCCCGCCCGATGAGACCGACCGCCTCTTCCAGCCATTCCAGCGACTGGGCACCCAGCGAATCCGCCACGCCAGCGGGCCTGGGCTCGGGCTGGCCATCGTCAGCGCGATCGTCAGCGTCCACGGTGCCGCACTCACAGCCAGTGCACGGCCCGAAGGCGGCCTCGACATCACTGTCAGCTTCACGACCCACGAACCCGCAAAAGGCGGCTGCCCAGCTCCGCTGAAAGAGCGGGACAGCCTGATCAACTGACGCAGCCCGCCCCCAGGTCAGTATGGCTCCGATATAAACCGCCTGAGCGAAGACCACCCCGCGCGGGGCCCGCGCTGATCATGCCCGCTGGATGGCAGCAGAACGGAAGGTCCACGACCTAGCCGTCCCCGATATTCAACACGGCCGGCGAGAGGACGGCGGCGCGGCAGGGTCTGTCAACTTAACGGTTTGCGCCGTGAGGCGCTGTGGTTCGAGTGGAGGTGAGAGACCTTCGCCTTTGGCCTGTCGCAGCAGGTCAATGTAGCTGAGGGCAGCCTGCTCCTGGTGGGGCCGGTGTGGGCGGGAGCAGCCCTGACAAAGCCGGGACGTCGCAGAACTGCCAGATGGGGCGGGTCTGGCGAGCGTGACGGAGAGGAGTACGCGAGGAACCGGCGCTGTTACGTCCTTCAATTTTGACACCGGCTCAAATCTGGCGGATACGGGCCGGGCGCAGCGAGTCCCACCGTTTGCCGTTGCGGCGGGAACTCCCAGGCGGGTTTACGAAAGCCGGTCCTGGAGGCCATGGGGAAGGCCTGCGGCGTACCCATGGCGAGGCTGCTGGGATACAGCCGGGCTACCCCACCGAGAAGGTCGCTGACCGAGGGCACACCACGCGGCTGGAGAGTGCTTTCACGTGAGTGCCAGATCCGCTGATATGCGCTATACCGGCAGGGTGTCGAACGCGTTTGTGCAGAGCATGGCCCATAACTTCGAACAGGCGCTGCGGTGTCGAGTCCCTTCTCGATGGTTGGCTCGCCAGCCGCGATGAGCGCGGCCTGATTGGCATTGAGTTCCTCAGCCGCCTCATGGAGCTCCTTGTGGGGCAGAGCCCCGCCCCCGAACCACTCAGGGATGACACGGACGTGCGGGCGGTTCCGACCGCTTTACCACGTGCGGCTTGCCATTGCCCTGGTTGATCACCGCCGCATCGTACTGGCCGATCAGCTCGTCTTTGTGCAGCTGCTTGATCGCGTCCAGGTCGGCTAGTGCGGCCTCGACACTCCCGTACAGCGCCGCGTAGATGACCACCGCTTTCTTCTCAGCCATTTCGTCCCCCTTTGCACAGGAGGTCCGGCGGCGCCAGATTCACGTGGTCGGCGCGCCTCCAGGCGATGGCCAGCAGAACACCCTCGACGGCACCGCGTTTCCTGTCCTTGATTAGGGCGAGCGGCCGCCTACCGGTCCTGACCAGCGGCATCCGCCCCTTGCTGTGCACGACCAGCATGAGCACGTCGATCTTGGGCAGGCCGGCGTATCGACCCTGGTTCGTACCCCGGAGGATGCGCTGATACCCCCGGCAACCGGTAAGAAGAGCCGCACCACGCTCGGTGGCCCGGATCGCGTCAAGTGCACGCTCTGCTTGCTTTCGCCGGCCGGGCCGGGGTCATGCGACCTGTGGGTACAGGCCGGCGACCCCAGTGGACAGCCCGGCGAGGACGCGCTTACTGGTCTCGTCGGCGATGATTTCGGCGTCGCGGGCCTCGACGCCGTCGATGGCCAGCTTCGCGATGACGGCCGGGTCGGACTTGGGGACGTCGAGGTTTCGGGTCATGTCGGTGTCCATGTAGCCGACGTGCAGGGCTGTCACCCGGGTGCCCTGCGGCGCGAGTTCGAGGCGCATGGCGTTAGTCAGCGACCACTCCGCCGACTTGGCGGCGCAGTAGGCGCCGGCGCTGGGGATGGTCAGCCAGGACAGTCCCGACAGGATGTTCAGCACCGCGCTGCTGCCCTGCGCGGCCAGTTGCGGGGCGAACGCCCGCGTCACCGCTAGGGTGCCGAAGAAGATGGTGTCCATGTCCAGCCGGATGGCGGCCAGGTCTCCGGTCAGCAGCGAGGATCTGGTCTGCGAGCCGGCGTTGTTGACGAGGATGGCTACCCCGCTGGCGGCCTGCGAAGCCGCGGCGACCGAGGCCGGGTCGGTGATGTCCAGCGCAATGGGGGTCACGCCCGCCAGGTCCACGGCCTGCGGGTCGCGGGCCGCGGCGTATACGCGGGCGCCGCGGTCGCGAAGCTGGGTGGCAAGCTGTCGTCCCAGTCCGCGGTTGGCCCCGGTCACGAGCGCTGTCTTGCCTCTGATCTCCATGACGTTCCTCCCCCTCATTACCTTTCGCAGCGCGGGACCCGCAGTTGTGGGTCCCGCGCTGAAGCTGGTTCAGCCGCTTACGGAAAACCCATTCGCTGGGGCGGCGTTGCCCGCTTGCTGCACCCCGGAACACCCCTCGGCGAGCCCAGAAGCGGTCACGTCGGCGGAGCTGCGTCCAGTCGGGACCGCTTTGAGCAAGGTCCCCCGTCGAAACCGGCGCGAGTGAGCTACATGAAGAGCAGTCACTGGGTTACGGGCAACCGGCTCTCGGCCTTCACGTCCGGTTCCCTACTATCACGCTACGCCGCCCCGTTCCGAAGATCTATTGCACCTTGTTGTTGGGCTCCAGCCCCCGGCGGAACCGACGGCATATAGTCCACGCGGATCAGGCAGCTGCTGTTAGGGCACCGCCGAGCCTGAAGACGGATGACCAACACAGGCCCAAGCCGCCCAGGCTGTGATCAACGCTTCATCGTGGGACTCGCACCTTCCACAGCGACCAACTCAGACGGGTAGGTGCGCCGGCCAGCGAAAGAGCATCTGGGCATCAACTCGCCCTTTTCGGCAGATCCGGGCGCCTAAGCGGGCTGGACGGCCCGCGCGTTCGGATTCTGGCCAATGACCGGACGTGCGACTCGTCGAGACGACCACCACCGATCTCAGGCAAGACCAGGTTTGCGAGCGCCTTCCAAGGGTGGAGCAGGCTCCTCGGCTCCGACGCCATACCGGCGCGTGGAAAGTGCGCGCTCAGCTGGCCGAGTGGACGTTCCGTTCGACGACTGCTTTCAGAACAACCGAAATAGCCTGACGCACGCCGGTGGGCCGTTCGGCTGCCCCCCGGCCGTGAACGCGGCGCGGAGGATGAGCTGGTCCTGGCGGGAGCGGCTGCATGTGCTGGGCGGCGTGCCGGTCAGCGATCCGCGGTTCGGCGCCGAGGACCGTCGATGTGTCACGAACTGGCGCTCTTGCCCATGGGCTCAGGTCGGCACGTGCAGCGGCGCGGGCGGTCGTAAGCGCCCGGCTGTCTGCCTGCAACGTCGCAGTGACAACGGCCATGGCTGCGATGGCTTCTTCGCTCGCCTGCAGCGCTCGGTCGTAGCTGAACAGCAACGGCGCCGTTCTGCTCTGCGGCGCTGGCGCGAACCGACACGGAACGTCGTATTCGTCGGGCAGGCTTGCTGTGTCCAGCCGCCGACCCCGTGCAGGACCGCGCGGGCAACCGGGGCCGAGGAGACATGGCCCCGCCGGAACGGGCATAGCGCCCGCGTGCGCACCGTCTAGCTCAGCCGGGCGATTAGCACGACCTCCGCCGGATTGGGCACTAGCGACAGGTGGACCCCGACAGCGCCACCAACACGACCCGGCCACGCCCCGCTGATGCCAGCCACAGCATCGCGATCACCAGCATGTTCAACGAACACCGCCAGGGATCCGCCTGACCTGCCATCTAGGGCCAATCCGAGCGGCTGCGTCCCGGTCAGCCACGTCCAGAACGACGGTCAAATGACGGTCAACCGATCTTGAAACCCATCCAAATGGCCTCGGACCTGCACTCTGACCTGGAAATCCTTGTGGAGCTACGGGGATTCGAACCCCGGACCTCTTGCATGCCATGGGGAGTGCTGACGTTCAATACCGTCAAATGATAGCCAGAGATGACCCGTGCGCCTCGATGCCGCAGGGTCGCGACCGGAATGACGGTCAGGCCACGGTCCAAAAGATCTTGAGAATAGGCGGGGTCACATGATCACAAGCTGCTCAGCCCCATGGAGCTCGGTGTTCGACGCAACACACGGCGATCACCGTACGCAACAAACAAGGTAACGCCCGTGTATTGACACTCGCGCCAGACTCACCCGCGACCCGCCAGAGCTCGCCGCCACTGCCGGCGAGCTAAGAGTCACTCTCGCCGCCGTTCACCATGCCATCGATGCAGTCGGCCGGATCGCCGCCTCCGACACCGACGCCGTCCGCGACGCCGCCGCCGTCGGCCGGCTTTACCTGCCCACCCGCCTGCTGCCCGAGCACTACTCGTCCGCGTTCGGTCGGTCCAGCCAACCGGTGTGCTGGTGGCGGGAGGCGTCGTTCGTCCTTGGCGCGCTGGAACCCGTAATTGAGTCTGACGCCGGGAGCCGCACTACAGGGCCGCTTAATGGCCGAGCAAGCCCGCCGGGCCACCGGGGCTAGCCTTTCGCCGGCCCCTTCTTGCCCTTCTTACGCGGATGCTCGATGATCGCGTCCGGGCCGGGGAACACAAGCGCGGTGTGACCGTCATCGAAACGCACCAGGTAGGGCGGCTCCCCGCCCGCTCCCCGGACCTCGACGATCTCGCCGGTCCGCCCCGGATGGCCCACGACGTTGGCGCGCACGTGAAGCCGATCCCCGACGGCTGCCTGCATGCGCCCGACCTCCTCGTCCGCATTCGCCCGCGGCATGCCCGCATTCTCCGCGGCGCCCGCGGCGGAGGACACGCCCGCGATGTACCCAGACTGGCACGGGCAAGCCGCCACGTCCACGCTGCTGGCTCGCGCCGGCCATGCGGGGCGTTTGCCTTCGGTTCCTGCGCAGTTCGGCATCCCGCATCCCGGCGGACGGAACTCGGCGCCGCACTGGAGCGCCGCAGGCCAGTTCCCCGCCGCGCGAACCGGCCGTGTACCCGGGAGATTCCTGGCACAAGTTAACGCTGCGGGGGGCTTCGGGATGGTCCTTTCCCGACTGACGACCCAGACCCGGCCGTCCCTGGCCGACAGACGTGCCACCTGGCCCCGGCTCGAACACGATTCCGGGACCCAGAGTTGGCGGGACCTCCGCAGTGGGCGCATCGGTGAGCTCTGAGACCCGGGCTGGCCCGGTTGCTGGTCTGTCTTGCCGGTGAACAGTAGGTGAACTGAGCAAAGTGTGCGCATGATGGTCGCCAGCAGACCCAGGGCGGGGAGGTGCCGGACGTGACCGTGGGCGACCATTTCGACCGCGTAGCCGCCGTCTATGAGTCGCTGCGTACCACCGACGAGGCGCCGGTACGCTGGATTGGCCGGCTCCTGCCTGACCGCCCTGTCACCGGCCTCGATATCGGCTGCGGGACGGGACGGTACTCGCGGCTGCTGCGCGAGCTGCTGCCGGACGGCTCGCTGCTGGCCGGCAGCGACGTCTCGGCGGCCATGCTGGCACAGCTCAAGGCCGGCAACCACGGCCGCGCGGTAGTGGTGCCGCTGGTATCAGCCGCTGAAGAGCTGCCGTTGCGGACCGCCAGCCTCGACCTGGTCACGGCGTTCAACTGCGTTCACCACTTCGACCTCGCCCGGTTCCTGACCGCCGTCGCCCGGGTGCTGCGGCCCGACGGCCAGCTGTTCATCTACACCCGCACCCCGCGGCAGAACGGCCGGACGATCTGGGGCCGCTATTTCCCGGGTTTCACCGAACACGAGCAGCGCCTGCACAGCGAGGCCGCGTTCCGGGACGCCGTCCGGCGAACCGACGGGCTCACCGTGGTCGCAACGCAGACCTTCAGGCATCCGCGCTCGAGCACGGCCGGGCGGCTCAGGGCCCAGGCCGAAGGCCACCACTACTCAACGTTCTCGCTCTACACCCCGGATGAACTGCGCGCGTCCATCGCGGCGTTCCTGGCCCGCCTGCCCAGCCCCGAGGTTTCCTGGGTTGACGAGCACCTCCTGGTCGTCGTCGGCGGCAGCCGCCGCAACCAGGCGGAGCCTGATCGAGCAGCCTGGCGACCGGTGCGATCACCAATCGGCCCTCCAGATCAGCGCCGGGCACGCCGGTGACGGCTCCGGCAGGCGCCTGATCATTGTGAACTCAGAGGACGAACCGGGCCGTTCGGCCCGGTCGGGCGCAGCCCGGCGGGACGGGAGCCTGGAATGAAGCCACCCGGATCCGGCCGGCGCAGGAAGGTACGGACGTCCGGATAACGGCTTGCTAGCGCAGTGACCGGAAACCAGCGCGCAGCTCCCCGGCGAACAGGCCCGGCTCTTGCCAGGCGGCGAAATGGTTGCCCTTGTCAAGCTCGTTGAAGTAGATGAGGTTGGGGTAAGCTCGCTCGGCCCAGCTGGGGGACCTTGTAGATCTCGTGCGCGAACGTGCTTACGGCCGCCGGGATGGACACGTTCTTGACGTCGAAGAAGCCGACCTTGTTCTCGCAGTACAGCCGGGCGGAGGAAACCCCCGTGTTCGTCAGCCAGGTAAGCGTGACGTTGTCTAGCACCTGGTCTCGCGTCAGGTCGCCGACAGGGTGCCCCGCGAAGGCAGAGGCGATGTCCTGGTAGCTGTCCGCGTCGTGGTTAATCATCCAGGCCGCCAGGCCGACGGGCGAGTCCGCCACGCCGTACATCGTCTGCGGTCGCGTCCCCATCTGTACTCCGTAGCCGAGGCCGCTCAAGTAGAAGGTGTTCAACTGCTCGTACGTGCGTCGTCGATGACTTCGTCATCATTTCCGGCGGCCGCAGGATCGAAGGTCGCGAGGCATTCAAGAAGTGGGCCGAGGACTTCGGCGCGGCCATCGGGAACCTGGAGTTCGAGGTAGTCGACTCTTTCGAGAACCGTGACGGGTCTCGGGTCGCCTCGACCTGGCGGATCACTGGCACAAACAACGGAGCTTTCGGCACAAAGCCTGACGGCAGCCCCATCGAGATGACCGGCATCGCGATCTTGGCCGTGCGCGACGACGGAATGCTGCTGTCCAATCAGGTCGAGCGCAACGCCTTTGAGGTGTACGAGCGGTTGACAGCTGGTTGAACGGACGGGCGAGGAAGGCCCGGGCGCCTGGGCGCGGGCGAGCATCACCGGCGGCCGAGAGTCCTCCCGCGGAGGGTGTCCGGCGTGAAAGGCCCGGTACGAGCAGGCGGACGATGTCCTGCGTGAGCGCGGCAGGTCCGGCCTGCCCTGCGATGAGCTGTGCCGGCACTTGTTCAGCCCGCAGCTCCCCGGTATCTCGTCCTGACTCAGCATCAGGCAAGATCACACAGCGCTGCGGGTGCCCCGTTTTCAGCAAAGCCTTGATTCACTCAGGCGGGCACGGGAACCGCCAGGCGCCACCAACCTCGAAGAGCCGGTTTGGCACCGGAATCCTCGGCGAGGGTGTGAATGTCGTCGGGGTCGCAGGTCCAGATGATGAACAGCGTGAATGGAGTTCTCGGCACGCTCGGTCCGATCCAAGATTCACGACGCCAGCGCGGGTCAATCGACGATGGGATCGGCGTGCGGTGCGCCGAAATAGGGGAACTCATCGAGGATGCTGGTCCTAGCGACAGCCGCGCCGTTGTCGATAGGAGTGTTGGTCTGCAGCGAGAGCATCACGTTCATCACGTTGTCCGTCATAGCGCGACCGTTGAAGCCTGCGAAACCGAACGAGGCCGCCGAACCGAGGACATAAGGCAAAGTGATCGGGAACAGGCGATCCACCACACGCTGTGCGTAG
Source organism: uncultured Actinomycetota bacterium (assembly GCA_963837255.1). GTDB lineage: Bacteria > Actinomycetota > Actinomycetes > Streptosporangiales > Streptosporangiaceae > JAJYUU01. The sequence goes on along the minus strand of CAWIMN010000012.1, from coordinate 164,045 downwards.
GCGGCCGGGTCGTCGGTCGAGCCCGCCAACTGGGTGATGCGCGGGAGGGCGTCCGCGACAATCTGGGACAGACGCCGCACGTCCGCAGAGGGAAGGGACCGGTTGTAGTCGTCCTTCACTGCGGGGTCCGTGATGAAGATATGTGTAATCAAGGGCAGGCCCCAGCGGGACACTTGCACCTCGGGCGCGTGTCCGCACAGCGACACCGTGACCCACGCGCGCACCGTCGCGGCCGGGTCACCGATCGACTGCGTGGGCACCTCAATCACGATGGCCGTGACGTTGCGGTTTTGGAAGTCGTTCGCACCTTCGCGAAACGAGTCCGGTGCGAATTTCCCCGCGGCAAGTGCGTGGTAGAACGCGGCAAAACCTGCCCCGTTCGCAGCGAACAGATCCGGGGCCAGGCCAGCGAAGATGCGCACACCCGCGTCGCCCGCGACGATCCGGCCGGTAGTGCCCGAAACGATGACCTCGCCCTCCGTGCCTTCTGCGGCATCCCTCCCGGTGGCCCGGCGCACCTCGAGAGTTTGTACGTGCCGGCCTTCGGGCCCCTCGCCTTCGGCATGCCCGACCTCACCGAAGCGAATCTTGAACGTCACTTCCTCGTGAGCGTCATCGTTCACATCGAAACGGAACGCGTACAGACCCTCCTCGTGGAAGGTATCCGGCGCCTTGGTTCCCGCGTTCGGGTTTACCGTCATCGCCATGACCGTGGTACCCGACTGGCCGCGGAAAAGATAGAAGTCAAGGATATTGAGCCGCGGGTCTTCCCTGGCGATCTCGGTGTCGAAATGATGAGACATTAGTTAAAGATGACCTTTCATCTATTTTGCCTCGAGCGTGTTGCGCCCGTAGTCCACGACAGAATTCTGACAAAGTCTGCGGACTATCAACACGCCGGCCCGTCGGACTGGCGCCCTCACTCGCAAGAGGGGATACCGATCCACGGTGAAGAGGGCCTTCGATACCGTTCGAACGAGTGTGACTGCACTCCGTTGGGGACTTGATGACGCCAACCAGCGGGAATACCTCATAAGAGGTGCTGCGTGGCTGGGAACAGCCACAACTCTTTTCAGAAGAGGGTTCGCGCGGGCTTGAGGTCACTACGCAAATAGTGGAATAAAGGAGCCCGAACCGGACGCGGACCATCCCTACAGGTACGCGCCCTGGCCACAACAGCGGTGGCCTTGCAAAACCGTCGGCTTTCTCGCCGGGGCTGCAACCATTCTGGCAGCTCAGTGGCCATAGCGCGCTCAGCGCAGTCTCCGACGGCCAGCACGCGGGCGAACCACGCCCCGCTCATTAACCGACGGCACCGGGCAGCCAAGCCTCCGGCGCGCAGAGCACCCAGATCTACATGACCTGCGCCGGCTCCGATATCACTGGCGAAGCCGCGCCTAGCGGCGGCTCGGCGTGCGTTCTCCCTCCCCCTCCTGCATCACTGAATCTAGTGGCGCCTATCGACGTAGCCTGCTGTCGGCTTGTCGGGTCGCTGCGGCACGCCGACTCGATCAGCGGCGTGGTCGTCTGACTGGCAGAACTCGGCGGCGAGCTCACCACTCCCTCGCATCGGTTCGCCTCGCCAGGTCTCATCTGGCGCGCGTCTCGGGCGAGTCCGTCCTCCATATCGGCAACTTGCTCTGCTCCGCCGCCGCAGGTTCGGCTCATGGGGCGGCCGCAGCCCAGTCTGCCTGTCCAACACCTAAGGCCGTCACGCGCATGCAGCTTGCGAACCTGTGTCAATCCGTGAGGCTACAAGCCAACCTGGCACGTCCGCCGCGACGGTCAATTGACGGTCAAGCGATCTTGAAAGCTCTCGATTGTGCTTCGAAACTTACTCTGACCTGGTCCTTTGGGTGGAGCTACGGGGATTCGAACCCCGGACCTCTTGCATGCCATGCAAGCGCTCTACCAACTGAGCTATAGCCCCTCGGGACGCGCGGCCTTCCGGCTGCAGCGCCACGCCAGTGTACAAGAAACCGGCTACTACACGCCGCCGGCATCCCCATCGCCGACCAGGTCCGGAAGGATGCCGACATTGTGCTCCAGCAGCCGCCATCTGGCCCCGCGTCGGGACAGCACCGACCAGCGGCAGTTCCCGAACGGCCCGAGCACCCGCGGCTCCCACGGAATCTGGAGCAGCCGCGCGACCGCCATCCCGAGCGCCGCGCCGTGGGACACGACCACGGCCGTCGATGCCGCCCGGCAGTGCCGGCCGCGATCCGCTCCAGCGCGGCAGTCGCCCGATCCGCGACGGCCAGGGCGGGCTCCCCGTCCGGCGGCGTCCAGGTCGCCCGCTCGAGCGGGAACCGCTCCCTGATCTCGGTCTCGGTCAGGCCCTCCCACGACCCGCCTGCGCGCTCCCGCAGGTCCTTGTCCAGCTGCACGGTCAGCCCGGTCAGCCGCGCCAGCGCGTCGGCCGTGACCGAGGCCCGGCTCAGGTCGGAGGAGAAGATCGCCGACTGGCCGCAGCGCCGCCAGGTAGCGGGCAGCCTCGGCCGCCTGACGGAGGCCGACCTCGTTCAGCGGGACGTCGCTCTGCCCCTGGAACCGGCGCTCCACGTTGTAGGTCGTCTGGCCGTGCCGCCACACGCACCAGCGTGACGACATCGTTGCCCTCGCCGCCGGGCCACATGCTGGGCGCGACGGCGTCCTCTGCTGCGGTCAAGCTAGCTCCGACCGCCAGGGCCAGACCCGCCAGGTCCGCCCGGTGCCCGCGGCGCCGACCGGCTCGGGCAGCGGGATCAGCGGGCAGTCCTTCCACAGCCGCTCGAGCGAGTAGTAGACCCGCTCCTCGGCGTGCTGGACGTGGATCACGACGTCGATGTAGTCGAGCAGCACCCAGCGCGCTTCCCGCTCCCCCTCGCGGCGGGCGGGCCTGGCCCCGGCCTTCCGCAGTCGCTCCTCGATCTCGTCCACGATCGCGCGAACCTGGCGGTCGTTGGACGCCGAGCAGAGCAGGAAGGCGTCAGTGATCACGAGCTGCTCGCTGACGTCGTAGGCGATGATGTCGGAGGCGAGCTTGTCAGCCGCGGCTGCGGCCGCGATCTCCACGAGCTCGACGGCCCTGTCGGTGGCAGTCACGTGTGCTGGCAGTCCTCCTCGGCTCGACCCGTCTCTCAGGCTAAGACCAGGGTATCTGCCGCTACCGACAGAACGCGTGACCGCAGCGCGGATAATCGAGGCTTTTAACCCCATAAGGCAGGGAACGGGGCCGCCAGAATCTCCGCCCGCCACCGTTCCCGGCCGCACACGTCAGTCCGCCCGGCGGCCCGCCAGCCAGCAGGAGACGGCCCAGGACACCGCCGCCAGCGCGAACGCCACCAGCAGCGGCACTCCCGCCGGCCAGGCCGCGGACTGGATCGCCGCGCCGTTGCCGCGCAAGGCGGCGCTGGCCGGCGACACGCTCGAGACCAGCGCGACCACCACGGCGGCGATGGTGCTGAGCAGGGCCGCTGCCGGGTGCCGGATCAGCGGCGGGTTGAACAGCGTCCCGACCGCCGAGCCGACCAGAGCGCAGACCAGCGCCTTGCCCAGGCCCGGCGACGAGCGGGATCGAGCAGCGCGGTCTTGTGCCCGCTCGTCACCAGCTCGTATACCGGCCCCGGCCAGTCCCAGCACCGCCCCGGCCGCGAACGCCGTGATCAGCGCCGCCAGCTGCGCCCTGGCCGGCCCGCGGGCGGCCGATACGCAGGCGCGGGCCGCGGCTGGCTCGGCGGTCAGCATCGACCTGGTCAGCAGCGCTACGACCGGCACCAGGATGGCCGCGCTCCAGTCCAGCCCGTCGGCCAGCGCACGCGCCGCAGACGCGGTGGCCGGCTGCCAGGGTCTGCCCGCCGACGGAGATCAGCAGCGCGTAGGTGATCAGCGGGAAGATCCACCGATGCGACCGGAACAGGTTCGCCGACTGGTAGCGCAGCAGCGCGATCACCGGCCAGCCTGCCCGGCCCGGTCGCACCGCGCGGACATGCACGCCGTCCCAGCTCAGCAACTGCCGGAGCACGCTGTCGGACTCGGCCGCGACCACAGCCACCTGGATCGCGCCAGCATCGACGGCCGCCGGGCCTGCGTCAACCGCCGAGCACGCCGGGCAGCCGAGCGAGCTTGCCCAGCGACCCGGACTCCAGCCCGGTCACCGCGATCGTGACGGCGGAGATCGTGACTCGGGGAGTGTGCTGGTCGCGCGCCGCCGCTCCCGCGCGGCCGCCGCTCCCCCGCTGGCCTGCGCTTCCCCGGCCGTCACCGTCACGGTGCCGCGCGGCCAGCCGCCAGCGCTCGTCGACCTGGCCGGCCAGCCGCGCCGGGTCGTGATCGACGAACAGCACCGTCCCGCCCTCGGCCAGCCGCTCGCGTCACGGCCGCGTCGAGTGCACCGCGAGCGGCCTGGTCCAGCCCGGTCCACGCCTCGTCCAGCACGAGCAGGCCGGGGCGGGCAAGCAGCGCCTGTGCGATCGCCACCTTCTGGCACATCCCCTTGGACAGCGTCCGCAGCGGCGCAGCCGGCGTACTCGGTCGCGCCGAGCCGCTCCAGCCACTCCTCGACCGCGGCCGGCACCGCGGGCCCGGACAGACCGTGGATCCGGCTCATGTGCGCCAGGTACTCACGCGCGGAGAAAGCCAGCCCGCCAGGGAACCGCTCCGGCACGTAGCCGGCCCGGCGGCCGCCCGGTCACCCGGCCGGCCGACGGCGTGGTCGCGCCGGCCATCACGCGCAGCAGCGTGGATTTGCCGCTGCCGTTCGGCCCCTCGAGCCGGATCAGCCGCCCGGCGGCGACGTCCTGGCTGACGTCGCGCACGACCCACGGCTGCCGAGCCCGTAACGTTTGCCGACCGCGTCCAGTCGCATGCGTCTCCTAGCGATTCCCGGCGCCATCGGCTGCAGCCTAACCTCGGTACAGCTGCCGTTTCGAGATGTACTGCACGACGCCGTCGGGGACGAGGTACCAGATTGGCTGGCCGGCCCGAACCCGCTCCCGGCACTCGGTGGAGGAGATCGCCAGCGCCGGGATCTCGACCAGGCTGATCCGGTCCGATGGCAGGTTCGTAATCGAAAGCTGGTGCCCTGGCCGCGTGCAGCCGACGAATTGCGCCATCGTGAACAGCTCGTCGGCGTCGCGCCAGGAGATCATCTTGGCGAGCGCGTCCGCGCCCGTGATGAAGTAGAACTCCGCGTCCGGGCCACGCTGCGCGCGCAGGTCGCGCAGCGTATCGATGGTGTAGGTCTCCCCTGGCCGGTCGATGTCGACGCGGCTCACTGAGAAGCGCGGGTTCGACGCTGTCGCGATGACCGTCATCAGGTAGCGGTCCTCGGGCGGCGAGACCTTGCGGCCGTTCTTCTGCCACGGCTGGCCGGTCGGCACGAAGATGACCTCGTCGAGGCTGAAGAAGTGCCCGACCTCGCTCGCGGCCACCAGGTGCCCGTGATGGATCGGGTCGAAGGTGCCGCCCATGACGCCGATTCGTTTGCCGGCGCCAGCCGGGGTGGCGCCACCTGGGCTGGCACCGCCCGTGCCAGCGCCGCCCGCTGCCGGGCGCGCAGCCTGGCCAGCTTCAGTCATTTATAGTCAGGGGCGCCGGTGCCGCGTCGCGGTCCGGTTTCCCCATCCCCCTTTCAATCCGTACGTGCGGTTTTCCCGCATACGGCTTACCGACGGTCTTCGTGACATGGTTACGCCGCCCTCGGGTACCGGGTAGTGCCCATCAGCTGATGCAGGCCCTGGTCGTGGAACCGAGCCGGGGTCCAGCGGTCCGCCTGTTCCGCACGCAGGTTGCGGCCACGCTTCTTGATGAGCAAGCGCTTCAGCCGCCACGCTACGTACCGGTCCAGCTCGGTGAACTTGTTCCCCGCGTTCCCGGTGCGGAAGTAGCTCCCGCATCCCCGCAGGAACAGGTTCAAAGACGCGATGGTCTCTGGCAGCCTCGCACCGGCCCGTGACCGGCTCGTCAGGGCCTTGATCCTCGCTCGTGCCCGCTTCATCGACCGCTGAGACGGCCACCGGTGCAAGTAGTAGCGGACGATCCGCTTCTGCTCCCACAGACGACCCGACATGCGGGCGTGAAGATGACAGCCGAGGAAGTCAAAGCCCTCCCTGCCCTCCCGGAGATCGACCACGCGGGTCTTGTCCGCCTCGAAGACGAACTGCCGCCCTCGGGGAAACGCAATCCGGATCGCCTCCAGCGCATCGGTAGCCGACCGCCGCGGCCGGAACCCGTACGAACACGGCAGGAAATCTGCCTCGAAGATGGGCTCCAGCACGATCCTGGCAGCCTGCTGGCACACCCGGTCGCGCACGATGGGGATGCCCAGCGGCCTGGTGCGGCCACCGAGCTTAGGAATCTCTACCCGGCGCACCGGCGCCGGGCGGTACACACCCGTGCGAAGGTCCCCGGCCAGCTCCTCGCACATCCGAGCCGCGCCGTATTCCTCCACCGCCGCCAGGGTCACCCGATCGACCCCGGCGGCGCCACGATTAGCCTTGACCCGCTCCCACGCCTCCCACAGGACGTCACTCCGGGGGATGTGGTCATACAGGGCGAGGAAACGCCGGCCCTCGGACTCCCTGGCCGCAGCCCATAGCGTGCGTCGCAGACGCCGCGCGTTCCCGAAGGACACCGGCCCGCTCGCCGGCGATACGTCCAGCAGTACGGCAGGCCCTGGCCTGCCGGGGTAACTGGACCGGGCGGTCCCGGCCATGCCCTGACGCGTACCTGCTCCGCTCACATGACCGAAGCCGGGGCCCTTCCCCGCCAGCGACTGGCTGCCGCCGCCCGGTACTACCACCCCGTCGGACTCCCGCTGCGCTCCGCTCGACTTCACCACTGGCTTATACGACCGGTCTTTGCTGACAAGGCCGCGCAGACGGGCCTCTCCTGTTCCGAACCAGGCCATGCGCGCGTGCCGATACCCCGGAAGGACCCGGCGCGGGCATGTCCGGAACGCCCGCACCCCATGCTGCCTTCACCGTGACATGAGAGGCTCGGCTCCCCGTTGTATCTCTGACGAGGCTGCAGGACTCGCGCCTGGTGACGCTACGGCCCGCCCGCTTGCTCCCGCCGAAGAGGCTCTTGACGCCCCGCTCAGCCCGCCGCCTCTCAACGACGAACCGGGGCCTGCTACCGGGCTCTCCGGCTCTTACCCGGGCGGGACTCACACCCGCAGGTCTGGTCCAGCTTTCAGGACGCACCATGGCTGTGAGACTAGACGCCCGTCATCAGACCGGATACGTGATCCCCGTCAGTTGCTCGGACTCGACCCACAGGCGGCGTTGGTCTTCCCTGCTCTGCGAGCGGCCACTGGACGCCACCACGATCGGGTAGCCGGTGAGCTGCATGAACCCGTCGGGTCCGTAGTACGTGCCGCCGATGGCATCCGGATCGGTCGCGGCCCGCAGCGTCGGCAGCGCGCCCATCTTGGCGTCCTGGACCCACCACGAGTTGACCGCCGCGAACCGCGGGTTCATCGCCGCGCTGGACAGCGCGGACATGTGCCGGGTCAGTTCGGTGCGGGCGGTGCCCGGATGCGCGGCCAGCGCGATGGTCTGCTTCCTGGCGGCCGAGAGCCGGCGCTGCAGTTCGTAAGTGAACAGCAGGTTGGCTAGCTTCGACCGGCCGTACGCGGAGTACCTGTTGTAGTGCTGGGCCGACTGGAGATCGGCGAAGTTCATCCGCCCGGCCCGGTGGCCGTTGCTGCTGAGGGAGACGACGCGCGAGCCTGGCGTGGCGAGCAGGGACGGCATCAGCAGGCCGGTCAGCGCGAAATGGCCCAGGTGGTTGGTGCCGAACTGCAGCTCGTAGCCATCCTTCGTGAGGCTGTACGGCGGGAACATCACCCCGGCGTTGTTGATCAGCAGGTCGAGGCGGGGGAACCTGGCAGTCAGGTCGGCCCCGGCCTTCCGGATCGACTCCAGTGACGCCAGGTCGAGCTCGGCCGTCTCCACCAGAGCATCCGGCTGCTGCTGGCGGATCCCGCCGGCGGCCGCGGCCGTCCGGCCCGGATCCCGCCCGGCCAGGACGACGGTCGCGCCGTGCGCGGCCAGCACCCTGGCCGTCTCCAACCCAAGGCCCGAGTTCGCCCCGGTGATAACCGCGATCCGGCCGCTCTGGTCGCCCACATCCTGCGCCGTCCAGTGGCCGGCGCGGCCACGCTGCGTCATCTTGCCGTCCTTTCTGAGCACAGCCTCTCTGACCGCTGGCTGCCCAGCCCCGTCGGGGGGTACAGACCGGCCATGGTGGACTACTGCCATGGCTGACTACTCGGCACGCTACGGCACTGCTACCAAGGACCAGACTAGGGCCCTGTTTAGCCACGTGATGTGGCTAGTAGCGGCGGCGACCGGCTTCTTCGCGCTCGGCTGCTACGCCGGGCGGGACTTGTCTGCTGGCTGGTCCATCGCCTGGTTCCTGGCCGGATTCGGCTGCCTCATCGCGATGAACTTCACCCGCCGGTCCTCCGGCGGCGCGAGCGTAGTCCTGCTCATGTGCGTCGGCCTGTTCCTCGGCCTCGGCCTGGGCCCGATGGTGGCGTACTACAGTTCCGCCAGCCCGAGGGTGGTGTGGCAGGCGGCCGGCGCGACGGCCCTGTTCATGCTGGCATTCGGCGCCTACGGCTACGCGACCAGGCGGGATCTGACGATCGTCGGCCGGGTCTCGTTCTTCGCCCTGATCGGCCTCATTGTCTTCGGCATCATCCTGATCTTCATCCGGATCCCGGCCGGCGACCTGATCTACGCGATCCTCGGCCTGGTGGTGTTCGCGGGACTGACCATGTTCGACTTCCAGCGACTGCGACGATCCAAGGGACTGACGTCGGCGCCGCTCATCGCCGCGTCGATCTTCCTGGACGCGCTGAACGTGTTCCTGTTCTTCCTGCGCATCTTCTCCGGTGGCCGCGACTAGCCGCGCGCATCAGGCTGAGTCGATGCCGGGTAGCGGCGACTCGCCGCCGCGCCAGCGCGCCACCCGGACCGCCTTGCCGATTTCGGTTCGCGGCACCGAGCCCGGCGGCATCAGCCGCACCGCGACCGAGAGGCCGAGCACGTCCTTGAGCCTGGACTCGATCGCGCTGGTGTCGGGCTGCGGACCGGCCCACCCCGTTCCCGTCTCGCAGATGGCGATGAGACGGTGCTGCGGCGATCGCTCGTCCACCAGCAGCAAGTAGTCAGGCGCGAGCGCGTCCTGCCCCAGCAGGACGCGCTCGATCTCGCTGGGGTAGACGTTCACGCCCCGGACCACGAGCATGTCGTCCTTTCGCCCGGTGACCTTGCTCATCTTCACCAGGGTGCGGCCGCAGCGGCAGGTGCCACGGCGCAGCGAGGCGATGTCGCCGGTCTGGTAGCGCAGCAGCGGCAGCGCTTCCTTGGTCATCGTGGTGAACGTCAGCTCGCCGGGCGTGCCGTCAGGCACCGGGTAGCCGGTGACCGGGTCGAGCGCCTCGACGTAGAACTGGTCCTCGTTCACGTGCAGCCCGTCCGCGGCGACGATGCACTCGGCCGCGACCCCTGGCCCGATAATCTCGGACAGGCCGTAGATGTCCAGCGCGCGGATCCCGAGCAGGCCCTCGAGCCGGACTCGCATCTCCTGCGTCCAGGGCTCGGCGCCGAAGATGCCGGCCTTGAGCGACAGGCCGTTCCCTGGCCCGGCGCCCGCCTCGGCCAGCGCCTCGCCGAGCCGGACTGCGTAGGACGGCGTGCAGGTGAGGATGTCCGGCTGCAGGTCCCTGATCAGGGTGATCTGCCGTTGCGTCATCCCGCCCGAGGCCGGGACAACGGTCGCGCCCAGCTCGATGGCGCCCTGGTGGATGCCGAGGCCGCCGGTGAAAAGGCCGTACCCGTAGGCGTTGTGGACCAGGCTGGCCGGCGTCGCGCCGGCGGCAGCCAGCGCCCGCGCGCACATCCGGGCCCAGAGCTTGAGGTCGGCCCTGGTGTAGGCCACCAGCGTAGGGCGCCCGCCGGTGCCGCTCGAGCCATGCACGGCGACGACCTCCTCGCGCGGGACGGCCAGCAGCCCGAACGGGTAGGTGTCCCACAAGTCGGCCTTCGTCGTCGTCGGCAGCCGGGAGAGCGTGGCCAGGTTCACGTCCGCGCCGGCTGAGATTCCGGCCTCTATCAGCCGGGTGCCCTGGCGCCCGCCGAGGGCGATGAGCCGGTCCACCAGCTCGCGCAGCCGCTCGGTCTGAAGGCCAGCCAGCAGCTCGGCCGGCATCGACTCGGCGTCGGGCTCGAACATGGCCGGGACTTCCCCTGCTGACATTGGGCCAACCTTCCACGATCAGGCGTTTACGATGACAGGTATGACCACTGTGCCTGACCGCTCCCGGATCCGTCTGCCGGGCATTAGCTCTCGTGCTTACGAGCACCCCGCCGACCGGTCAGCGCTTGTCGCGCTCCGCAAGCTGTCCGGCTTCGACACCATCCTCAAGAACCTGGCCGGGCTGTTCAACGACCGGTCGCTGCGACTGATGTTCCTGGCCAGCTCGGTCCGCGCATCGTCCGAGCAGTTCCCCAACCTGTACGCCGCGATGCTGGACGGCTGCTACATCCTGGACCTGCCGAAGGTACCGGAGCTGTTCATCTGGCAGAACCCTGCGGTCAACGCCATGACGCTGGGCACGGACAAGCCCTTCATCGTGATCACCACCGGGATGGTGGACCTCTTCGACGAGGAGGAGATCCGCTTCATCATCGGGCACGAGCTCGGGCACGTGCTGTCGGGCCACTCGGTGTACCGGACCATGCTGTTCCACCTGATGAACCTGGCCCAGCGGCTCGCGCTGGTGCCGTTCGCCTGGCTCGGCCTGAAGGCCGTGATCTGGGGCCTGGAGGAGTGGTACCGCAAGTCGGAGCTGTCCTGCGACCGCGCCGGCCTGCTGTCCAGCCAGGACGTCGAGGCGGCCCGGCGGGCGCTGATGAAGACCGCTGGCGGGTCGCGACTGGCCGAGCTGAGCCACGACGAGTTCCACCGGCAGGCCCGCGAGTACGACGCGGTGCCGGACGTGCGCGAGGGCCTGCTCAAGCTGCTGCAGCTGCAGGGCACCACGCACCCGTTCGCCGTGGTCAGGTTCGCGGAGCTGGACCGGTGGGCCGATGACGGCGAGTACCGCGCGATCCTGGCCGGGAACTACCCGCGCCGCGAGGACGACAGCGAGACCTCGATCGGCGACGAGTTCCGCGCCGCGGCCAAGTCCTACCAGGACTCCTGGAACCGCAGCGCTGACCCGCTGATCGGCGCCGTGCGCGGCGTCGCTAACGGCGCTGCCGAGGCGGGGAGCCGGCTGTTCAACCGGTTCGCTGGCGGCGACCGTCAGGACGACGACGACAACTGACGCAGCCCCGGCCGGGCGCCGGAGGCCGGCTGGGTTGTGCTAGCCGACCCCGAGGGCAATGAGTTCTGCGTCGAGATGAGAGCGGGCGAGCGCCGCGCTCGCCCCAGTCCGGCGCGGGACCTTGAGGGCAACCAAATCGGATGCCCGGCTCCTTCTAGGTAGCATGATGCCGTCCCCGCCCGAAGGACTCCGCTTATGAGCCCGGGCCACGACGCCGACTTCACCGATTACATGTCGGCGCGCATGCCGGCGCTGCGACGGCTCGCCCGGCTCCTCTGCCAGGACTGGTACCTGGCGGATGACCTGCTGCAGGCCGCGATGACCAAGGCCTACGTGCACTGGTCCAGGGCTGCCAGCGCGGACAACACCGACGCCTACGTGCGCGCGATCCTCGTGCGCGAGTTCGTCCAGGAGCGGCGCAGCGGCTGGGCCCGGCGGGTAAGCCTTGCGGGCCGGCCGATCGAGACCGCTTCTGAAGCGCTCGATCACGAGGGCGCTCTGGACCTCAAGGCGGCGGTCGCCGCGCTGCCGCCCCGGCAGCGGGCGGTCCTCGTACTCCGGTACTTCTGTGACCTCAACGTCGACCAGACAGCCCGCGCCCTCGATTGCACGCCCGGCACCATCAAGAGCCAGACCGCCAAGGCGCTGAGCAGCCTGCGCGGGTCGGTCGGACTCGCCTACGACCGCGACCGCGACCGCGACGAGCCACGGGAGGTGGCCGGAAATGCTTGAGCACGCAGTCACCGAACTCTTCGAACAGCAGGCCGCCGAGAACCCTCCGCCTACCCGCGCGAGCGTGACAGCGGCCGCCCGCCGGGGCCGCAGCCGCCGTCGCAGGCGCCAGGCAGCAATCGCAGCGTCGCCCGTGCTGGCCGCTGGAGCCGTTCTCGCGATCGCCTTCGGGGGGATCATCCCGACTGGCGCCTCCCACGCGCCCGCCGCACCGACGGCACCCGCTGCACCCGCTGCCCAGGCGCCCCGGCTCTTTGATCCGCTCCGGGCGTACGCGTCGCCCGGCTGGCTGCCGCACGGCCAGTCTGTCGCCCACTTTGTGTCTGTCTCCAGCCGGCTAGAGGACCAGTACGCTGGTCCAGGTGGCACGCCGCTCACTGTTTACGCGCGCGGGGTGTGCCGGCTTTCCAGTCGCTCGTTCACCTGCGGCTTGGCCCACGATCCGGCAGCACCGGAACTCGTCTTGCCGCGGATCGACATCGGTCGCCGGACCGCCGATCTAAGCGGGCGCGCAGCCTACTGGAAGTTCCCCGTGGGCGGCGGCATTGGAGTCTTGACCTGGCAGTACGCGGCGGGCGGCTGGGCGCAAGTGCAGGCGCATGGCCGCGAGGACGCGCTGCGGATGGCGAGGAGCGTCCGCTTCGGAGCGGCGGCCGACCCGCCGGCAAGGTTCCCATTCCAGTTGACCGGGGTACCGGCCGACTGGCGAGTGAACTCCGTGACTACGGGAGTGGACCATGGAGTGCGGTACGCCTTTTCGTTCAGCGTCACTGCCGGGCCTGTCGACACCACTCTCGGGGTGGACCCCGCGTCCCGTCAGGTGGTGACGGTCCGGACGGGCCCCGAATACGGCACCTCCTGCGCATCATATTTTCGCCACGCCTCATACCGGCAGCAGATCATCGACGGCAACGAGACCTTCGTCCTGCTCCGGCCGCAGGCCTGGGAAACCGGGGCCGAGTCCGCGCTCTGCACGGTCGCCGACGGGGTCCTCGCCTCGGTGATCACGGAAGGCCCGTCCGCGGTCGCCGCTACGGAATTGCTGGCTCACCACCTGCGCTTCCTCGGTCCCGACCCGGCGAACTGGACAACCAGGCCGATCGGCTGAGCCGTGACGAGGGCCGGATTGACCAGCCGGAAGACTGCATGATCCGGCCGCTGGCCGACAGAAGGACCGCGCCGTTCCGCCCGAGATCCTCCTGCGACAGCGTGTTCACGAAGCCAACGGCCGGTCCGGATCGCCCTCGGGGACGCCAGGGCTCACCAGCCATTTCGGCGTGATGCTGCCGCGGACGAAGCCGCGCGGCCTAGCCCACCTGGCTGGCGAGCTCAGCCGGGCTGAGTCGGACAGCACGGCGGGCAGCGGCCCGTCGTGCACCACGCCGACCTGCTGGGTGGCCCTGGTCAGCGCCACGTACAGGTCGTTCAGTCCGCGCGGTGACTCGGCCAGCAGGCCCGCCGGGTCGGCGATTAGCACGCAGTCGAACTCCAGTCCCTTGGCCTGCTTGACCGTCAGCACCACGACCGGGCTCGTCAGGTCCGGGTCGGCGCCGATCGCCGTACCGGTCAGCACCGCGCTGACGGCAGCGCCGAGCTCGGCTGACCGGTCGTCGGGGACGATGACCGCGAGCTTGCCGTCGCCCGCCTGCTCAGCCAGCCGGGCGGCCGCCTGCGCCACCGTGGCCGCCATCTCCGGCGCCGCGGCTTGCAGGTGCCACGGCTCATGACCGGACTCACGCACCGACCGAGGCGGCGTCAGTTCAGGGTCGATGGCGGTCAGCACGTCCGCGGCCACCGCCATCACCTCGGCCGGGGCCCGGTAGTTGACAGTCAGCGGCGCCAGCCGCCAGCGGTCGGAGAGATAAGGATCGAGCGCCTCGTTCCAGGAGTGGAGGCCGCCGAGGTCGCCGGTCTGCGCGACGTCGCCGACGATGGTCAGCGACCTGGCCGGGCACCGCCGCATGATCATCCGCCAGGCCAGCTGCGAGAGCTCCTGGGCTTCGTCCACGATCACGTGCCCAAACGCCCACGTGCGGTCAGCCGCCGCCCGCTCGGCCGCAGTGAGGTTCTGCTCGTCCTCGTACCGGGCCGCCAGCCGGCTCGGCGTCGACGAGGTCCGCGCCCATCAAGATCTCCGGGTCGTCCTCGTCATCGCGGCCGATGATGTCGAGCACGCCCTGGGCGTATGCCTCCTGCTGCACGCCGCCGCCTGGCCTCGGCGACCCGGATCGCCCGGTCGTCCTCGCCGAGCAGCTCGGCCGCCTCGTCCAGCAGCGGAACGTCGGCCGGTGTCCACGGCGCGTCTGGTGCGCGGTGCAGCGCAGCCCGGTCGGCTGCGGACATGCGCGGCGCCGCGGCGGCGAGCCGCTCTGGGTCCGCCAGCAGCTCGCTGACGAGCTGCTGCGGCGTGAGGATCGGCCAGAGCGTCCTGATGGCGGCCCGGACTGCCGCGTCGGTACGCAGCTCGCGGCGCAGGTCGGCCACATCCTCGGAGTCCATGATGCTGGCGCCCGTCCGGACGTCAGTGCCGATGCGAGTGGCGAGCTGGCGCGTGAGCGCGTTGATGATTTCCCTGGCGAAAACCGACCGCGCCTGGTTGTGCGGCCGCCGGGAACGACGAGCCCGTTCCCGTGCCTGGGCGACCATTCGTGGCGTCAGCCGGAGCTTGCCCGAGTCCGCGGCGAACTCGCGCGGCGAGTCCTCCCGGCCTGCTGTCGTCACAAGTCGGATCCGCGCCGCGTCGACGCGGATATCCAGCGGCTCGTCGGGCACATCCTGGCGGTCGCGCACTGCCGCCGCGATCACCCTCGCCATGCTGAGGCGTCCCTTGATCGCGGCAACCTCGGCCGGCTCGGTGCCAGTCGCGCTGACGCCGGGGAGCAGGTCGCCGATCGTCGAAAGCAGCACGCTGGTCTCGCCGAGGGAGGGCAGGACCTGGCCGATGTAGCGCAGGAACGTGGCGTTCGGCCCGACGACCAGGACGCCGCGCTTCTCGAGCTGGCGACGGTAGGTGTACAGCAGGTACGCGGCGCGATGCAGGGCGACGGCAGTCTTGCCGGTGCCAGGGCCGCCCTGGACCACGAGCGCGCCTGCCATCGGCGCGCGGATGATCACGTCCTGCTCCGCCTGGATCGTCTCGACGATGTCGCCCATCGAGCCGGTGCGGCTGGCGCTGAGAGCCGCGAGCAAGGCCGACTCGCCGGTCAGGCCCTCGTGCCGAGACGGGTCAGCAGCGGCGAGGTCCAGGACTTCGTCGTCGATGCTGGCGATCGTCCGGGCTCGGGTCTTGATATGCCGGCGCACTCTCACGTCGCCCGGCGACGCCGCGGTCGCGAGGTAGAACGGGCGGGCCGCGTCGGCTCGCCAGTCCATCAGCAGCTGCGCGTAGTCATCGGTGTCAGAGTGAATCCCGATCCGGCCGATATAGCGGAGCTCACCATCGGCGAATTCGAGGCGACCGAAGCAGAGCCCATTTTCGGCTGCGTCGAACTGGGCTATTTGCTGGCGGTACATGGCACTGAAAGTTTCCCGCTCCACCCTGGCCTGATGCGTCCCGCCGCGCTGACGCAGCACACCCGCCAGCCGGTCATTCGAGCGATGCCTCAGGTCGTCGAGCCTGGTGTAGAGCAGCGTGATGTAGTCCTGCTCATGATCCAGTTCCGCGTTTGACAACCATGCTCCCTGGTGTTATCGTCGAGTCGAGTAATATGGCTTTGTGCCGATTTCGTTCTTAAGCGCTACAAGAATGTAGCGCTCTTTTTTATTTCCGGGAAACCGCGACCGGCAGCCAGATCAGAGACCTGCCCTCCCGGCTCGCCCATCCATCCTGCTGAGCGCCCGCCATCCAGCCCGCCTCCGCCCGCTATCCAGCACGCCCGCCGTCCGTCCGGCGCGCCCCCGTAGCGTGCTCGCGGGTCTGGTCTGGAGCGCGTCAGCCAAGCCTGGCGTCGGTCCCGCGCGGGCCCATGGTGGCGCCATCGACTGAGACATCGGGATCCCAGTCGAAAACAACCGAGTTGTCCTCTTCGCCGATCAGCACCTCGGCGCCGGGCTCGGCGCCCGCGTCGGCCAGCGCCTGCTCAATCCCGAGCTTGGCCAGCCGGTCGGCCAGGTACCCCACAGCCTCGTCATTGGCGAAGTCGGTCTGGAGTATCCACCGGCGCGGCTTGTCACCGACGATGCGGAAGCTGTTCTCGCCGATCGCGACCACAGCGAAGTCCGGTCCGGCCACCGGCTGCGGGCGGATGACCAGCCTCGTCGGCTCGGCCGGCGGCGTGGCCGCGCGCGCCTGCGCGATCACAGCCGCCATGGTGAAGCGCCAGGTCACGCAGCCCTTCGGTCGTTGCGGCCGAGACCCGGTGCACTGTCAGGCCGCGGGCCTCCAGCTCGGGCTCGACCAGGTCGGCCAGTTCCCTGGCCGCCGGCACGTCGATCTTGTTCAGTGCCACGATCCGCGGCCGGTCCCTCATCCGAGCTCCGGTCAGCTCCTCGTATGCGGTTAGCTCGGCCTCGAGCGCATCGAGGTCGCTGATCGGGTCCCGGCCCGGCTCCTCGGTCGCGCAGTCGAGGACGTGCACGAAGACCTGGCAGCGCTCGATGTGGCGAAGGAAGTCAAGGCCGAGGCCCTTGCCAGCGCTCGCGCCGGGGATGAGCCCGGGCACGTCGGCGACCACGAACTGGACGTCACCGGCCTCCACGACGCCGAGGTTCGGCGTCAGCGTCGTGAACGGGTAATTTGCGATCTTCGGCCGCGCCGCCGACATGGCCGCGACCAAGGACGACTTCCCGGCGTTCGGGAAGCCAACCAGGCCAGCATCGGCGACAGTCTTAAGCTCGAGCACCAGGTACAGCTCCTGACCCGGCTCACCACGGAGGGCGAATCCGGGCGCCTTGCGCTTGACCGACGCCAGGGCTGCGTTGCCCAGGCCGCCGCGGCCGCCTTCGACCGCCACGTACCGGGTGCCAGTGCCAATCAGGTCCGCGAGCTGCGCACCGTCAGCGGTCTTCACGACGGTTCCATCTGGCACCCTGAGGACCAGGTCGGCGCCTTCGGCGCCGTTGCGATTCGAGCCTGATCCAGGCCTGCCGTCGCCCGCCCGGCGCACGGGCTTGCGATGGAAGTCCAGCAAGGTCGTGGTGCTCGGATCAACTTCGATGATCACATCGCCGCCGCGGCCGCCGTTACCGCCGTTCGGGCCGCCGAGCGGCTTGAACTTCTCCCGGTGGACCGACGCGCAGCCGTGACCGCCGTGGCCAGCGTGCACCCTGACCTCGGCCTGGTCGGCGAACTCCGCCACGGCCAATCCCTCCGGTTTCGCTGCGAACCCGCAGCCTTCTCTACTTACCCACGTTGCCTGACATAAGACGAGCTGACATAAGACGAAGGGCGGACCACGCCGGTCCGCCCTCCGAGAGCCTGCGTCGCACCAGCCGGTCGGGCGGACCGCCGTGCGCGCGAACTAGCTTGCCGCTGCTGACTCGGTCGCCACCGGCAGCACGCTGACGGCCCGGCGGCCCCGCGCCTGCCGAATTCCACCTTGCCGCTGACAAGGGCAAACAGCGTGTCATCGCCGCCGCGGCCGACACCCACGCCGGGGTGGAAGTGTGTGCCGTGCTGGCGCACGATGATCTCGCCAGCGCCCACGATCTGGCCACCGAAGCGCTTCACGCCGAGCCGCTGCGCGTTAGAGTCCCGACCGTTCCGGCTGGACGACGCGCCCTTCTTGTGTGCCATCGGAGGCTCAGCCCTTCTTCTTCGACCCGGCGCTGGCCTTGGCCGCGCCGATGCCGGTCACCCGGACCTGCGTGTACTTCTGGCGGTGGCCGTGGCGACGGCGGTAACCGGTCTTGTTCTTGTAATGGATCATGTTGATCTTGGGGCCGGCTGCGGCGCCCACGATCTCGGCGGTGACCTGGTAACCGCCCAGCTCAGCCGGGTCGCTGATGACCTTGCCGTCATCGACGACTAGCAGCGCCGGCAGCGTCACGCTGGCCCCGACCTCTCCAGACAGCTTGTCGACGGTCAGGACGTCGTCTACCGACGCCTTCTCCTGCCTGCCGCCGCAGCGCACGATCGCGTACACCGAGAGTTCTCTCCTCTTTGTGCTAGCCCGCGCGAGATTCCAGCTGGAGTCGGGCTTGCTTGCCATTGCGCACTAGGCTATCGGGCCGCGGGGCCGCCTGATCCTGTACATGCGCCGACCATAAAGCGTATCAGACCACGCGGGTCCTCAGCTGTTGGCCGGTTCGACTGCCGGGCCGCCGCCAGCCGGCTCGGGTTCGCCGCCCGGCTCGGCTGGCCCGGACCGCCTTGATCGGCCCGACCTGGAGCGACCTGATCCGTTGGGGCCCGACCCGGCGGCGGGTCCGTCCGCAGCCGATTCGGTGCTGACGGCATCCGCCACAGCGCCGTCTGCCGCGCCAGCGCCGGCCGTGCCAGCCGCGGCAGACTCGGCTCGGACCGGCTCGGACAAGGCAGCGTCCGGGGGGCCAGCCGGCCGGCCCGCACGAGACCTGCCGCCGCGGCTCCTCGAGCCGGCTGAGGCGACGACAGCCGGACTAGGCCCGGCCCCGTCCGCTGCCTCGGACCGGGCATCGGCATCGCCACTTGCGGCGGCGTCATTGTCGCGGGCAGCCGCGTCGCGGCGGGAACTGCCGCCGCGGCTCCGGCCGCTGCGGCCGCCACCCTCACGGCTGCCACCGTCACGGCCGCCACCTTCACGAGCGGCCCCGTTCCCTGCGGCGTGGTCGCCCTTACCGGAGCCGCCGCTACGGCCGGACTCGCGGCTGTGGGAGTGGTCGACCGGCTCAATCGAGATGAGAACGCCGCGGCCATTGCAGTGCTCGCACGGCACCGAGAAGGCTTCCAGCAGGCCGGAGCCGACCCGCTTGCGGGTCATCTGGACCAGGCCGAGCGAGGTGACCTCCGCCACCTGGTGCTTTGTCCGGTCCCTGGCCAGGCACTCGAGCAGGCGGCGGAGCACGAGCTCACGGTTGCTCTCGAGCACCATGTCGATGAAGTCGATCACGATGATGCCGCCGAGGTCGCGCAGCCGCAGCTGGCGAACGATCTCCTCAGCCGCCTCGAGGTTGTTCCTGGTCACGGTCTGCTCGAGGTTGCCGCCCTGACCGGTGAACTTGCCGGTGTTGACGTCGATGACCGTCATGGCCTCGGTGTGGTCGATCACCAGTGAGCCGCCACTTGGCAGCCAGACCTTGCGCTCCAGCGCCTTGGCCAGCTGCTCGTCGATCCGGTACGCGGCGAAGACGTCCCTGGCGTCATCCCAGCGCTGCATCCGGTCGGCCAGGTGCGGGGCCACGTAGCGGACGTACTCGTCGACCAGGTCCCATTCGCTGTCGCTGGCGATGACCAGGTTGTTGAAGTCCTCGTTGAAGATGTCCCTGACCACGCGCAGCGTCAGGTCGGGCTCGCTGTACAGCAGGTCCGGCGCGCTGGCGGTCTTGGCCTTCTTCTCGATCGCCTCCCACTGCGCGGCCAGCCTGGCCACGTCGCGGGACAGTTCCTCTTCGGAGGCACCTTCGGCGGCGGTGCGCACGATGACGCCCGCGTTCTCCGGCATCACCTGCTTGAGGATCGCCTTGAGGCGGCTGCGCTCGGTGTCGGGCAGCTTGCGGCTGATACCGGTCATGCTCGCGCCCGGCACGTACACCAGATACCGGCCGGGCAGGCTGACCTGGCTGGTGAGCCGGGCGCCCTTGTGCCCGATCGGGTCCTTGGTGACCTGTACCAGGATCGACTGGCCGGACTTCAGCGCCGACTCGATCCGCTTGGACTCGCCTTCCAGGCCGCTGGCGTCGAAGTTGACCTCGCCCGCGTACAGGACGGCGTTGCGGCCCTTGCCGATATCGACGAACGCGGCCTCCATCGAGGGCAGCACGTTCTGCACCTTGCCGAGGTACACGTTGCCCACGTAGGACTGATGGCTGGCCTTGTCCACGTAATGCTCGACGAGCACGTTGTCTTCCAGCACCGCGATCTGGGTCCGGTCGTCGTGCTGGCGGACCACCATGACCCGCTCGACTGCCTCACGCCTGGCCAGGAACTCTGACTCGGTGATGATCGGCGGGCGGCGGCGGCCAGACTCGCGGCCCTCGCGGCGCCGCTGGCGCTTGGCTTCCAGCCGAGTCGAGCCCTTCACGGCCCTGACGTCGGTGACGTCGGCGCTCTTCTCCCGCGGGGCGCGGACGTGGACGACCGTGTTCGGCGGGTCATCGGGGCCAGTCGGCTGGGCGTCTGCCTCGGCAGCCGAGCCAGTGCGGCGACGCCGACGGCGGCGCTTCGCGGTGCCGGATGCCTCGGTCCGCGCCTTCGTCCTCGAGCTCGCGAGAGTCCTCGGCCGAGTCGTCTTCTGCGGCCTCGTCGGCGGGGCTGCCAGCGTCGGCACCCTCGCCGCCCACGCCAGCCCCTGTGCCTGTGGCCTTGCCGCGACCGCGACCGCCGCGCCGCCGGCGCCTGCTGGCCGAGCCGGGCGTGCCGTCGTCGCGCGTGTCGGCATCCTCTAGGTCCTCATCAGCGTTGGCGTCGCGCGCAGGCGCGGCCGCCTGCTGGCGCTGCGGCTTGGCAGCGACAGGCGCTCGGGCAGCAGAGATATCCGGGGGCTGGAAGATAACCAGCGGCGGCTGGAACGCGGCCGGCGCGGGCGCCCTGGCGGGCATCTCCGATGAGCCGCCGGCGGATTCGTGGCCCGCTGCCGCCTCGCGGCCAGCGGCGGCTTCGTGGCCCGCGGCGGCTTCGTGGCCCGCGGCGGCTTCGTGGCCCGCGGGGGCTCTGCGGCGAGCATGAGTTTCCACCGGGCCTTCCGGGCCCGTGGTGCCGTCGTGGCCTGCCGCGGTCTCGGGGCTCGCGGTGGCCGCCTGGCCTTCGCTCCTGGTCCGGCCCGACCCCCGCCTAGTCGCCGCGGTGCGACCGGAAGCCGCTGCTCGCGGTGCGGCCTCTGCAGCCCCAGCAGCCTGATCGCCGCTGGCGCGGTCGCTGCCAGGGGCCGCACCGTCAGGGGGCTGGGTGCTGTCGGAATCGGTGCTGCCGGGCTCGGCACTACCAGATCCGGCGGCCTGTCTAGCGCGCGAGCCGGCAGCGCGCGAGCGGGCGGGCCGTTTGCGCGTCGTGCTCGCCGCCTGACCGCCGGCGACGTCAGCCTGGTCGGCGGCAGTCCCGCCGGTCGCAGCGGCCGGGGCGGGCCCGGCCGGGGGCGGGGCGGCTTGGGCCGCCGGGGCGGCTGTAGCTGCGCCGGGCGCGGCCGCAGGTCGCCGGCGTACTCAACGCGTCCGGCGTGGCCGGCGCATTCGACGTTGCCGGCGCCGTACCGGTTGGCTCGGCCGCGGCCGGCGCCGTGCTTGGCGGCCCGGCCGGCCTGACTACGGCGCGGCGGGCCCGGCGCAGCAGGCCTCTGCCTGAGCTGCTGTTCTCTGCTGCGGATCCGGCGTCAGCCGAACCCGCAGACCCTGCGGACCCTCCGGGCCCGTTTGTACCAGCTGAACCATCAGCTGGCTCTCTGTTCTGTCGCTCGATCTCGAGCATCCGGGCGATCTCTCCCGTCAGGCTCCCGGGCGCAGCCGGCCTCATCGGGCCGCTCCGCGCCACGCGGGAGCTGTTCGTACGCGCTCACTGGCGCGGTACTCGCCATGCTGGCGTCCTCCGCATCCAGGCGCGTTGCCATTACCTGTCCCTGTGCAGCGTCCCGCCCGTCTGGCCGGGGCGCCTCCGCCGTGAAAGCGGCCTCGTCGCGGCCGTCGGCGGCAATATCAATGCCCAGCGGTCCCTGAGCCAGGCGCGTCACCACTGCTGGTGACGATGGCTCTAGGCCCGACATGGCGCGGAACGCTGCCA
Source organism: uncultured Actinomycetota bacterium (assembly GCA_963837255.1). Taxonomy (GTDB): domain Bacteria; phylum Actinomycetota; class Actinomycetes; order Streptosporangiales; family Streptosporangiaceae; genus JAJYUU01. Next base: position 142,146 of record CAWIMN010000012.1, on the reverse strand, counting down.
GGATGTCTTCGGGTCGCACGGCCGGTGTCAGGTGCCGAACAACCATTCGAAGTATCGCACATCCCAGTTGGCCTTCCGCTGTGGCACGCCGGTCTAGCTCCAGCGATACCACTCCGGCTCTTGTGTCGAGCCGGCGGATCCCGTTACTGGTGAGGCGATCCACCTCCGCATGCGCGGCGGCAAGAAACGCCTCGATTGCCCTGGCCGCCGCGGCTGGCGCGACCCCCGGCAACACGACTTCCCATTCCGAGGCCTCGAGCCGGGGCGACTGCGCCACGGCCAGGTCAGCGACCTCGATCACGTCAATCCCGGCTGGCAGGGCTGCATCCAGCCGGACCCGCACGGTGTCCGCGGTCCAGCCGGGCGGTGAGGGACATCTCCAGGAACTCGGCCTCGCTGGCGGCGCCGGTCGGCGCCCCGCCCGAGTAAGAGATCTTGGGATGCGGCGAGAACCCTGCAGAATGCGCGACCGGCAGGCCAGCCCGCCGAACCCCACGCTCCACCGCACGCGCGATATCCCTATGACTCGCGAATCGCATCCTGCCACGCTTAGCGTACCTGACCAGCAGCCGCTGAACTGCTGGCAGCGGCGCTGGTCCCGTCGGCCGCGGCTGCTGACGCGCCATGATTAGCCCTCAGCTCCCATCGGCCCCGATACGGGCCCCGGAGACCCCGCAGTGACAACACTGAGCGGCAGCAGTCTCTTCCCGGTCGGGCCAGCCTCGATCTCGGTGCCCATCGCAGGGCAGACTCCACACTCAAAGCACGGTGTCCACCGGCAGTCGTCCACCTCGGCTGCGCCGGCCGGGTCGATGGCCGCGAGCCAGTCCTGCCACAGCCAGTCACGCTCGAGGCCGGCGTCCAGGTGGTCCCACGGCAAGATCTCGTCGTAGCCGCGCTCCCTGGTGGTGTACCAGGCGAGGTCCACGCCCTCGGCCGGCAAGGCCGCCGAAGCGCACCGCTCCCACCGCTCGAACGAGAACGACTCGCTCCACCCGTCGAACCGGCCGCCGTCCGCCCACACGGCCCTGATCACCTTCGCGACCCGACGGTCGCCGCGCGATAGCAGGCCCTCGATGATCGAGGGCTTACCGTCGTGGTAGCGGAACCCGATCGCCTTCCCGTACCGCCGGTCCGATCGCATCGCCGTGCCGAGCGCCTTGAGCCGGGCGTCCACGGTCTCGTGATCGCACTGGGCCGCCCACTGGAACGGGGTATGCGGCTTCGGCACGAACCCGCCGATGGACACGGTGCACCGGATGTCGTTCCGGCCCGTCGCCGACCGCCCGGCCTGAATGACCCGCTTCGCCAGCGCGGCGATCGCCAGCACGTCCTCGTCGGTCTCGGTCGGCAGGCCGCACATGAAGTACAGCTTCACCTGCCGCCAGCCGCTGGCGTACGCGGTCGTGACGGTCTGGATCAGGTCGTCCTCAGTGACCATCTTGTTGATCACCTTGCGGATCCGGTCCGAGCCGCCCTCGGGCGCGAACGTCAGGCCGGACCGCCGGCCGTTGCGGCTCAGCTCGTCGGCGAGCGTGACGTTGAACGCATCCACCCTGGTCGACGGCAGGGACAGTCCGGTGTTGGTGCCCTCGTACCGGTCGGCGAGGTCGACGGCGATCTCGTTGATCTCGCTGTGGTCGGCGCTGGACAGCGACAGCAGGCCGACCTCGGAGAACCCGCTCGCGGCCAGCCCGGTGTCGACCATGGCGCCGATGGTGGTGATCGAGCGCTCTCGGACCGGCCGGGTGATCATCCCGGCCTGGCAGAACCGGCAGCCCCTGGTGCAGCCGCGGAAGATCTCCACGCTGAACCGCTCGTGTACCGTCTCGGCGAGCGGCACGAGCGGCTTGGCCGGGTACGGCCAGGAGTCCAGGTCCATCACGGTGTGCTTGGACACCGAACGGGGCACCCCCGGCCGGTTCGGCGCCACCCGGCTGATCGTCGCGTCCGGGTTGTACGACACGTCGTAGAAGCGCGGTATGTAGACCCCGCCCAGCCGCAGCCAGCTGCGCCAGCAGCCCGTCCCGGCCGCCCGGCCGCCCGGCTGCCTTCCATGACCGGACCAGCTCGGTGATCGCCAGGACCGCCTGCTCGCCGTCGCCGAGGACGGCGCCGTCGATGAACTCGGCGATGGGCTCGGGGTTGAACGCAGCGTGCCCGCCAGCCAGCACGATCGGGTCGCCGTCGCCCCGGTCCGCGGCCGAGAGCGGGATTCCGGCCAGGTCAAGTCCGGTCAGCAGGTTGGTGTAGCCCAGCTCGGTGGCGAAGCTGACGCCCAGCAGGTCAAACGAGCGCACCGGCCGGTGCCCGTCCACCGTGAACTGCGGCACCCCGTGCTCCCGCATGAGCGCCTCGAGGTCCTGCCAGACGCAGTACGTACGCTCGGCAAGCACCCCGTCCCGCTCGTTCAGGACCTCGTACAGGATCTGCACGCCCTGATTCGGCAGGCCTACCTCGTACGCGTCCGGGTACATCAGGGCCCAGCGCACGTCGCACGAATCCCAGTCCTTGATGACCGAGTTCAGCTCGCCGCCGACGTACTGGATGGGCTTGCGCACCAGCGGGAGCAGCGGCTCAAGGAGGGGGTATACCGACTGCACAGGCATCGTTACAGCGTACCGAGGCCAGCGAGCGCCCGTGCTAGCCGTGCCGCCGAGGTAAATTCCCCGAGAAGCCGGCATTACCTGTCTATCCGCCGGGTATTGTCGGTCAACCCCTAACCCCACGATCAGGACCGGGAACGGGTACGTCGGACCCCCTCGCCACCGGAGGTATGCGGTGCATATCGACCCCTATATCGTCCTGGGCAGCGCGGTCGTCGGACTGCTGGTCGGCATGACCGGGGCCGGCGGCGGGGCGCTGATGACGCCAATGCTGATCCTGCTCTTCGGGGTCAAGGCGCCGGCCGCCATCTCAAGCGATCTGGTGGCCGCGGTCCTGATGCGGCCCGTCGGCGCTGCCGTGCACATGCGCCGGGGCACGGTTAACTACCGGCTGGTCGGCTGGCTGATGCTCGGGTCTGTGCCGATGGCGTTCCTCGGCGCCTACCTGCTGCACCTGCTCGGCGGCGCGTCGGCAGCACCGACGCACGTGGAGCAGGCCCTCGGAGCCGCGCTGCTGACCGGCGCCGCAGCCATGGTGATCCGCTGGGTCATGGACGTCCGGGGCGGCAAGGACCGCGGTGCCGCCCTGCGGGACCTAGTGGTCAAGCCAGTGCCGACCGTGATCGTCGGCATGGTCGGCGGCGTCATCGTGGGGCTGACCTCGGTCGGCTCCGGCTCGCTCATGATCGTGCTGCTGCTGTTCCTGTACCCGATGATCAGCGCGAAACGGCTGGTCGGCACCGATCTGACGCAGGCCGTGCCGCTGACCCTGGCGGCCGCGCTCGGCGCCCTGGCCTTCGGCCACGTCGAGTTCGGCGTCACGATCTCGATCATCCTCGGCAGCGTGCCCGCCGTGCTGATCGGCTCGCTGCTGTCCTCGCGGGCGCCGGACAAGTACATCCGGCCGGTCATCACGTTCGTGATCTTCGCCTCCGGCCTGAAGTACGTCGGCATGCCCGCCAAGGCGCTTGGCTGGACGCTAGGACTGATCCTCGTGGCGGCCGCCGTCACCTGGGTCACCGTGACACTGATGCGCCGACGTGCCGCGGGTCCCGAGCCCGCCGAGGGGCCGCGGGACAAGGATTCCTCGCCCGATCGCAGCCTCACGGGCAGCTAGATCTGCGCCATTGGGCGCGAGGTTGGAAGTGACGCCCCACTTGGGGCAGCAGATCCAACTTCGCGCCCAATGAAGTCGCGCGGACAGCCGGCGCATCCCGCGCTCGCGGCCGATGACAGGCGATCACTACCCCATAATCGGCGCGAGCGGGCGCGCGACCGCATAATCGGCGCGAGCGGGCGCGCGAGCGCATAATCGGCGCGAGCGGGCGCGCGACCGCATAATCGTCGGCCACCTATGCCGCGGCGTCGGGCCGGGCAGCTCAACGTAAACGCGGCCGTCAACGTGCACCACCGGATACTTCCGCAGCTGGTAGTCCGCAGACGTGCGGCAGATGCCCGAGCCCAGCTCGAAGCTGTACCAGTGCCACGGGCACGTCACGACGCCGTCGCGGACCACGCCCGTGGCCAGCGGGCCGCCGTTATGCGGGCACGCCGCGTCGGTCACCTGCAGCTCGCCGTCGACGTCGAAGACCGCGTAGCTACGGCCGTTGTACCGGAATGTCCAGGCCCGCCGGCCGCGCGGAGCGCCGAGCGGCACCAGCGTCACGCCCGGTGGCGCACTCATCTGCCCGTCTCCGCGAGGCTGCCCGTCTTACTCCAGGCAGCCTGGCCTACTCGCATCCGATCTCCACGCAGCCAAGGCGGTCGGCCGTCGCGATGACCACGTCGCCGGCGGCCAGCGGCACCGCGGCCGTGAGCCCGCCGGACAGCACGATGTCTCCAGCGCGCAGGCCCTCATCTTCGGCCGCCAGCGACCTGACCAGCCAGGCCACCGCCGAAGCCGGATGGCCGAGTGCCGCCGCCCCGGCCGCGGTGGCGATGACCTCGCCGTTGTGCTCCAGCAGGACGCCAATCAGGCGCAGGTCCAGGCCGGCCGCCGGGATGGCGGGCCCGATGACGAACCGGCCGGCCGAGGTGTTGTCGGCTACCACGTCGGCCATCGTGAACTTGTAGTCGCGGTAGCGGGAATCGAGTATCTCGATGCCGACCGCGACCGCTCGCGTCGCCGCGAGCACGTCGGCTGACGTCACCGCCGGGCCGGCCAGGTCCGCGCCCATGACGAAGACGATCTCGGGCTCGGCCCGCGGCTGGATGTGCTCGGCCACCTGAAATGGCGCGCCGAGATCCAGCGCGTGCTGGGCCGCCAGGAATCCGCGCACCGGTTCGCGCACGTCGACCTGGGCCTGCTTGGCGCGCGAGGTCACGCCCAGCTTCCACCCGGCTAGCGGGCCAGCCTCGGCGCGCAGATGGCGCTGGACCGCGTAGGCGGCGGGCAGGTCAAAGTCCTCCAGTTCGGCCGAGAACGGCTCGATCGCCACCCGCTCGGCCCTGGCCCTGGCCAGCCGGGCAGCGATCTGCGCGGTATCGGTCGGCACGGTCATCCTCGGCTCCCTACGCGACCACGCGGACGCTGACCGGCCCGAGCCGGTCGAACTCGGCCCGGTACACATCGCCAGCCCGCATCGGGACGGCCGCATGCAGCGCACCCGTCATGATGAGCTGGCCGGCGTCGAGGCCCGCGCCCATCTCCCCGAGCGTGTTCGCCAGCCAGGCGACCACGGCGACCGGATCGCCGAGGGCCGCCGCGCCGGCCCCGGTGTCGACCAGGGCACCGCGCCTGGTCAGCACCATGCCGATGAGCCGCGGATCCATGCCGTCCAGCGGCACCAGCCGGCTCGACACGGCAACAGCGCCATTGGAGGCCAGGTCCGCGACGGTGTCGGCGAGCCTGATCCGCCAGTCGGCGAAGCGCGAGTCGACGATCTCCATGGCGGCGACCATGCCAGCGATCGACCGGCGGGCGTCCAGCACGGTCACGCCGGGACCGCGTAGCGCGCCGCCGAGCACGAACGCGATCTCCGCCTCGATCTTGGGCTGGATGAAGTGGCTCAGCGAGACGGCGTCGCCGTCGGCGTACACCGTGGAGCCGAGCACCGGGCCGTGATCGGGCGAGTCGACGCCGATCATCTGCTGCATGGGCTTGGACGTCAGGCCGACCTTGTACCCGATCACGGTGTCGCCGTCGTTGACCAGCATGCCGGTCAGCTGCTGGGCGATCGCGTAGCCGTCGGCCATGCGGAGATCCGGATCGGCATCAGTGAACGGCTCGATCGCCTGCCGGCTGCGGCGCGCCTCGTAGAGTGCCCTGGCCTTGCCGGAGACGTCAGTGAGCGGCATCCAGCTGCCTCCGTTTGCGGTCGGCATTGATCATGGCTGATGCTACTTCCGGCTGTCCGCGCCGATGCGACACACTACGAGTCATACACCACGGAGCGGGCACGGAGGTCGTCAGGGAATGAGCGGCTCACGGACGCTGGCGGCCATCGTCGGGCCAGGCAACATCGGCACCGACTTGCTGGCCAAGCTCCAGCGCAGCGAGCACCTCGAGGTCGGCTACGTGGTCGGCGTGGTCGAGTCCGACGGCCTGGCGCGGGCCAGGCAGCTTGGCATCGCAGCCTCCGCCGCAGGCGTGGACTGGCTGGTCCGCCAGGATCCGCTGCCGGACCTGGTCTTCGAGGCCACCTCGGCCAGGGCGCACCGGGCAAACGCGCCGCGCTACGCCGAGGCTGGCATCACTGTCATCGACCTGACTCCGGCCGCCCTCGGCCCGCTGGTGTGCCCGCCCGTCAACCTGCTCGACCATATCGACGCCGCGAATATCAACATGATCAGCTGCGGCGCGCAGGCCACCGTGCCGATCGTGCACGCGGTGTCCAGCGTCGTCCCCGTTCCCTACGCAGAGATCGTCGCGTCGGTCGCGTCGAAGTCGGCGGGACCTGGCACCAGGGCCAACATCGACGAGTTCACGCACACGACGTCCAGGGCCGTGCAGGCGGTCGGCGGCGCACAGCGCGGCAAGGCCATCATCGTGCTGAACCCGGTCGAGCCGCCGATGATCATGCGGGACACCGTCTTCTGCGCGATCCCGGCGGACGCCGACCGGGACACGATCACCGAGTCGATCGTGTCCCGGGTGCGTGAGGTGCAGCGCTACGTGCCCGGCTACGCCCTTCGCGCCGATCCGCAGTATGACGAGGCTCGGGACAGCTGGGACGGCAACGCCAGGGTCGCGGTCTTCCTCGAGGTCCGCGGCGGCGGTGACTACCTGCCGGAGTACGCGGGCAACCTGGACATCATGACTGCGGCCGCCGCGCGTGTCGGCGACCTCATCGCCCAGCGGCAGCCGACACAGCACGGGTCGACACAGCGTCGGCCGACACAACGCGGACAGCCAGGAATCCGAGCCGCCGGGACAGCGGCAGCGGCGGTGACGCCATGACCGGGCTGATCGGCGCCGACCGCGAGCTGCGGATCACCGACACGACGCTGCGCGACGGCAGTCACGCGATGGCGCACCAGTTCACCGAAGAGCAGGTGCGCGCCACCGTGCACGCGCTAGACGCGGCGGGCGTCGCCGTCATCGAGGTGACGCACGGCGACGGGCTCGGCGGGTCGTCGTTTAATTACGGATTCTCCCGCGAGAACGAGCTGAACCTCATCAAGGCGGGCGTCCAGGAGGCAACGCAGGCGGCCATCGCGGTGCTGCTGGTGCCGGGCATCGGCACCATGGACGACCTGCGCGGCGCGCGGGAGGCAGGCGCAGCTGTCGCCAGGATCGCGACCCACTGCACCGAGGCCGACGTGTCCATCCAGCACTTCGGGCTGGCCCGCGACCTGGGCATGGAGACTGTCGGCTTCCTGATGATGGCGCACCGGACCACCCCGGCCGAGCTGGCCAGGCAGGCACGCATCATGGTCGAGGCCGGCGCGCAGTGCGTGTACTGCGTCGACTCAGCCGGTGCGCTCGTGCTCGGCGACGCGCAGGAGCGGGTGCAGGCGATGGTGGCCGAGATCGGCGCCGAGGCCGAGGTTGGTTTCCACGGGCACCAGAATCTGTCCCTCGGCGTGGCGAACTCGGTGCTGGCGTTCCAGCACGGCGCCCGCCAGGTCGACGGCGCGCTGTGCGCGCTCGGCGCTGGCGCGGGTAACTCCCCCACCGAAGTGCTCGCGGCTACCTTCGACCATCTCGGCGTGCACACCGGCGTCGACGTCGGCGGCGTGCTCGCGGCGGCCGAGGAGGTGGTGCGGCCGTTCCTGCCGCGCTGGCCGAAGATGGACCGGGCCGCGATCGTGCAGGGCTGGGCCGGGGTGTACAGCAGCTTCCTGCTGCACGCCGAGCGCGCGGCGCAGCGGTACGACGTGCCAGCACACGAGATACTCCAGCGCGTCGGCGAGCTCGGCTACGTCGGCGGCCAGGAAGACATGATCATCGACGTGGCGCTCCGGCTCGCGCAAGAGCGAGACCTGGCCGCCGCCGGAGCGCGTTAGCGGTCAGTCAGCGGCCCGGCTGCGCAGCTCCCGGATCATCTCCGGGGGCCGGCCTTCCATGAGGTCGATCCGAACCGGCGGCATCGCTGTCTCCGCTGTCCCGGTCGTGATCCGAGGTCCGTGGGCACGCTAGCTGAAGACAGTCCGGTGGCGATACACCGCCTGGAGGCAGCCGATCGCGATCATGTCGGCGAAGATGGCCGAGCCGCCGTAGGAGACGAACGGCAGCGGCAGGCCCGTGACCGGCATGATGCCGATCGTCATGCCGATGTTGATGAAGGACTGGACGGCAAACCAGATCCCGACCCCAGAGGCCACCAGCATCCCGAACTGGTCGTCGGCCTTAGCCGCGATGCGGAAGGCCCGCAGCAGCACGATGGCCAGCAGCCCGATGATCACAATCTCGCCGACGAAGCCAATCTCCTCCCCCGCCACCGCGAAGATGAAGTCGGTGTGCTGCTCGGGTATGAAGCCGCCGGCCACGAGCTGACCGTGGAACAGACCCTGCCCATGCAGCCCGCCCGAGCCGATGGCGATCTTGGACTGAAATGCGCTGTAGCCCGTGCCGCGCGGATCCGCCGACGGATGCAGGAACGACGTGAGCCTGCTGACCTGATACGCCTTCAGCAGGTGCAGCTTGACGACGGCCGTGATGCCGAGCGCGCCGACGGCTACCAGGCCGGCCAGCCAGCGGAGCCGGACACCGGACAACGCGACCAGGCCGATCAGCATGACGAGCATCAGCATGACGACGCCGAGGTCTGGCTCGGCCACCACCAGCACGAGCGGGATGAGCGAGAGCCCGATGGCGGCCAGCAGTGCCCGCGGGCGCGGCCTGGTGTCGCCTGGCCGGACGTCACCGAGGATTATCGCGACCACCAGGATGATGGACAGCTTGGCGTACTCCGACGGCTCGATCTGGAAGCCGCCGGGCAGCGTGATCCAGGACTTCGCGCCGTTGACGATGCTGCCGAGCGGCGTGAGCACGACGAGCAGCCCGAGGCAGGACACGCCGAGCACGATCGGCGAGTACAGCCGCAGCTGCCGGTAGTCCAGCATGCTCACGCCCGCCATGAGGCCGAGCCCGATACCCAGGTTCAGCAGCTGCTTGGTCAGGAACGGGTCGGATCCGGACGGCCCGGACGTAGCGGTCGCCGACCAGACCAGCATCGTCCCGATGAAGCAGAGCGCCAGCACGGCGAGGAGCAGTATCCAGTCGAGCTTGCGCAGCGGCGAGCCGGGCCCGAAGATGCGCCGCAGCAGCCGGGACAGCCGGCCGCGAGGTCCGCGGCCGATGCCGGGGCCAGCGCCCAGGCCGAGCCTGCGTGCGCTGCCGCCATCCAGGCGGACCGGGGCGAGACCGCGGTAACTCGCCGAGCCGGGCACGGCAGGCGCCGCCGCCGGCTCGTCACGTCGGGTCCGCGCCAGCTCATCGGTGCCCGCTCTGCGACGCGGTCGTCTGCACGATCGTGCCGCCGCTCGTGATGTGCGGTAGCGGCGGCAATCTGCCGCCGGGCAGCGCCGCCTTGGCTCCCTGGAGCCCGTACAACGCGTCCCAGATCCGCCGCACCGCTGGCCCGGATACGTCTGCGCCGTACCCGGAGTCGGGGATCATGACGACGACGACGTACTTGGGATGATCACACGGCGCAAACGAGGCGAACACCGACGTGGAGTTCTTGCCGAAGACCTGCGCAGTTCCGGTCTTGCCCGCCACGCACACCTGGCCAAGCGGGAAGCCGCCGAAGGTACTCGCCGCGGTGCCCGAGGTGATCACGCCACGCAGCGCGTTGCGTATGTAGGCGAGCGTGGCCTTCGACGCGGGCAGGTGCCCGTCGACCGGCGGCGTGATCTGCTGCACGACCTGGCCGGCGGGGCTGAGCAGCGCCTCGCCGACGCGGGGGCTGTACAGCGTGCCGCCATTGGCCAGCGCCGCGTACGCGGACGCGAGCTGGAGCGGCGTGACGGCAACGTATCCCTGGCCGATGGAGGCGATGATCGCCTGGCCGGGCGTCCAGACGTTTCCGTACCGGCAGTCGTCGTACTCGATCTGCTGGAGGTAGCTACCGTTCGCCCGGCCGTACTTGCACCAGTTCTGGCCGGCGTGCGCGTTGTCCTTCCAGAAGTAGTAGAGCCACTCCCTGGTCGGGATGCTGCCGTTGCTCTCGCCCGGCAGGTCGATGCCAGTGTTCTTGCCGAAGCCCCAGTCGAGCTCGACCTTCTGCTCGAACTGCACCGGGTAGCGCGGGCTGGTCACGGTGTCGAGCGCGGGCTTGTCCCGCTGCCAGATCTGGTAACCCATGTTGTAGAAGATCGTGTCGCACGAGCGCACCAGCGCCTCGTACAGCGACATGGGACCGCCGTTGCCGAAGTCGTTGTTGAACGTGTGCCCGCCGACGCTTGTCGCGCCCGGGCAGTCGTACGTGCCGTACAGCGGGTCGCCGAACTTGATCCCCGCTGTCAGCGTGGTCACCTTGAACGTGGAGCCAGGCGGGTACTCGCCCTGGCGTAGCCCGGTCCAGGATCGGCTCGCCATTGCCGGTGCCGAATAGCCGGTTGAACTCGCGCTGCGAGATCCCGCCCTTCCAGACGGTGGGGTCGTAGGTCGGGTAGCTGGCCAGCGCGACGACTCGCCCCGTGGTCGTCAGCACGACAGCTGCACCCGAGGTCGCACCCGGATTGGCCGCCTCCGCCTGCTGGACGGCGCTCGCCAGGATGTTCTGCGTCGCGATCTGGAGCTTGGCGTTGATGCTGGTCACGAGGTCATCGCCGGCCACCGGCTTGATGTTCTTCATGGTGGAGGTCACCTGGCCGCTGGCGTTCACCGCGACTTCGTCGATGCCGGTGGCGCCGCGCAGCTGCTTGTCGTACTGCGCCTCGAGCCCCGCCTGTCCCACCAGGTCGTCAGCGGAGAACCCGGTCACCGGGATGTGTAGCTGCTTGACCTCCTGGGCCGTGATCGGCTGGAGGTACCCGAGTACCTGCGCGGCGGCCGTCGAGATGGGCTGGGCGTACTGGATGACCGGCTGGATGTTGGCGGTCACGCCCGGGAAGGAGCCCTTGTTCTCGAGGATCTGGAGCGCGACCTTGTCCGGCACGTTCTGCGCGACCGGGATCGGCTGATACGGCGAGCCCGGCCAGCAGGGCTGCGGCACGCCGACCGTGCACAGCCTGACCCGCTCCTGCATCACTTTGTCGCTGATATTCAGCAGGCGCGCGAGCCGGGCAAGCTCCGCAGCGCCGCCACCAGGCTGCTGCTGCAGCGTCACCATGTTGACGGCGACCACGAGCGCGGACTGATTCGAGACCATCGGCTGCCCGGTGTCGTCCACGTATCTTGCCCCGCACCGACGGCTCGACGATCTCCCGGATCCGGTCCTGGCTGGCGAGCGCCACGTACGTGCTGCGGGTCTGGACCTGCAGGTACCACAGCCGCGCGCCCAGCACACCGAGCAGGCCCGCCACGATCATCATGATGCTGAACAGCCGGCGCCTGGATGCCGGAATCACCGCGTCCCCCCTGTCCGCTTGCCGAGCAGCCACACGCCGGACCGGCTGCCTACTCGCTTGCTCGCCAGCCAGCGGCCGCCGATCCGCCGTCCGGTCAGGAACGACAGCAGCGACCGGCGGCCATAGCCGAACCGCGGCTGCCGGCGGGCTCGGGCTGGCGGCCGCCGCAGCGCGCTGCGACCGGAGCCGCCCAGCATGCCGGCGCCGCTCCGGCCGCCCGCCAGCCGCAGCCGCGGCACGGCGACGGTGCCGCGACGGGCCCGGAACGTGGCGTTGTCCAGGACTCCCCCGGCGACGAGCCCGGTCGACACCCCGGATGGGCGCAGCCGGGATCCGCGCCGGAATTTCGGCGCGGCGGCGGGGCGGCGCGCGACAGGCGGCGCCGTGTTGCGGAACTGCACCTTCGGCACGGGCCTCGTCAGCGTCGTGCGCCCGGACGGTGAGAGCGCAGACCGGCCAGCGCCTTTCCGCAGCCGCGGCCCCGTCGCGCTGGTCCGGGCGGGCCTGGTGAGCCAGCTGGTCCCGAGCAGGCGGCCCACGCTCGCATCGCCCCGGCGACCGCCGAAGTTGATCCGCGCCTGAGCCGCGCCTAGCCCGGCCGGCGCGTGCTGCCGCGCGGCGGACCCGCTGATCTCGCCGCTGTGCGGGCGGAACTGGCCGCCGCCGGCCGCGAGCACGCCGGGATGCCGGCTGCGCTGCCAGTGATCTGGCTGCCCGCGGCCGACCGCGTTGCCGATCGCGCCGTCGCCGCGCCGCCCGGCAGTCAGCCTGAGATGCACCGGAGCGGCGATCCTGTCCTGGTGGCGCACGACGCCCGACGCCGATCCAGCCACGCCGGCGCCGGGGTGCAGCCGGGCCGGGCGACGGACAGCCGGCCGGGCGCCGGCTGCCGGCTCGCCGGGCCGCCGCCGACCCAGCCGTCACCAGTCCGGGCTGCGCCGGGGCGAAGCCGCGGCTCGTGTGGCCGGGGCTTGCGCTCGCCACGCCTGGACCGGGTCCGCGCGCCCGCCAGCCCGCTCGGTCCGCCGCGCGCCAGCATGGCGCCGGCGAGTCCAGCGGAGGCTAGCCCCTGGCCAGCTAGCCCAGGGCTCGGCCGCGCGATGCTGGCCAGCACCACCAGGTACAGCACGAACGGGCAGAGCAGCAGGTCATAGCCGATGGTGACGGGCAGGAACTGGCGGATCTCCGCAGTGGTGACCTGAACCGGCTCCAGCAGCAGGCCGAGCCCGGCCGTGATCGCCTCCGCCGCGACGATCACCGCGGCGGCGGCGCCAAGCGCGCGCAGCGGCGCCCACCTGGCCCGGGCGGCTAGCAGGCCGGCCGCCCAGCCTGCCAGGCAGAACACCAGGGCGTACTGCCCGATGGCACCGCTGCCCGGCGGCGCAAGGTCCAGGCACAGCCCCGCTGCGAACCCGGTCACCATGCCAGCTACCGGGCCGTCGGCCGTCGCCAGGGCCACGACCAGGAGCAGGACCAGGTCGGGTACCCCGCCACCCGGCAGGTGCAGCCCGTTGAGCACGGTGAGCTGCAGCAGCAGCGCAATCGCCAGCAGTACCGGGGCGAGCCATGCCTTGCGCACGTCAGTGGCCCGCACTGGGCGTCGGCGACCCGCCGGGCCGCGGCTGGCCCGGCTTGGCCGTCACGGTCACGGTCACGGTCGGACCTGGATGCGGCAGCGGCGGGACCGCAGCGAACCTGGGGTCGTGGCGCGGTGGCACGATGACCACCCCGACGACGCCGAGCGCGCCGAAGTCGACGTACGGGCGCACGAGAGCGGCGGCGGTCAGCGAGCCGTTCGTGACGACCAGCCTGGTGACGACGCCGATCGGCACCCCTGGCACGTACGGCTGGTCCTTGACCGACGCAGAGGTCACCAGCTGGTCGCCGGGCTTCAGCACGGCGGCGGAGTTCAGCATCTGCAGGTGCATCAGCGCGCTGCCGCTGGCCGACTTGCCGGGCCCGGTGACCCAGCCAAGCTGGCCGCTCGGCGCCAGCGCGACGCCGACCACCGCGGTGGAGTCGCTGGCCAGCAGCACGGTGCTCGTCGTGGCGGTCACCGACGTGACCTCCCCCACCAGGCCCTGTCCGTTGAGCACGGTCTCCTGCGGCCGGACGCCGTCCCTGCTGCCGACGTCGAGGGTGACTGTCTGCTGATAGCCCTGGCCGATCGCGATCACGCTGCCGGCCACGATCCGGTACTGCCCGGCACCGGCCAGCAACAGCATCTTGCGCAGCTCCGCGTAATCGGCCTTGCTCAGGCTGGCCGCGCTGAGCTCGGCGCGCAGCGCGAGCACCTGCTTTTGCAGGCTGCTCACCTGCGACGAGGATCCGGACGACGTGAAGACGCCGGTCACCGACTTCGCCGCGTGCTCAGCCCCGCCGAAGACCGACCCGCTGACGGAGCGCACGTCGCGCAGCGCGGAGTTCGAGCCGTCGGAGTAGCTCAGGGCGATCAGCGCGAGCGCCGCGGTGAGCAGCACGACGAGAACCACGCGGGTCCGCCGTGTATCCCGCACTCCGATCACCTCGCCTGCCGCCCGTCACGTCACCTGTCGCCGGATGGAGGCCGCGCCCCCGCGGCCAGCTACCGCCTGGCTTCAGGTACCAGGACCTGCTGCAGGGTGTCGAAGTCCTCGACGCACTTGCCGGTGCCGAGCGCCACCGAGTCCAGCGGATTGTCGGTCAGGTGGATCGGCATGCCCGTTTCCTCGCGCAGCCGCTCGTCCAGGCCGCGCAGCAGCGCGCCGCCGCCGGTCAGCGCGATGCCACGGTCCATGACATCGCCGGCCAGCTCGGGCGGGCACTTGTCGAGCGTGGTCTTCACCGCGTCGATGATCACGCTGAGCGGCTCCTCGATCGCCCGCCTGATCTCCTCGGCCGAGATGACGATCGTCTTCGGCAGCCCGCTCACCAGGTCGCGGCCGCGGATCTCGGCGTTCGGCTCGTCGTTGGCCGGGTACGCCGAGCCGAGCGAGATCTTGATCTCCTCGGCCGTGCGCTCGCCGAGCATGAGCGAGTACTCCTTCTTGCCGAAGTTGATGATGGCCTGGTCAAGCTCGTCGCCGCCGACCCGGATGGACTGCGAGGTGACGATGCCGCCCAGCGAGATCACGGCGACCTCGGTGGTGCCGCCGCCGATGTCGACGACCATGTTCCCGGTCGGCTCGTTGACCGGCAGGCCAGCGCCGATCGCGGCCGCCATCGGCTCCTCGATGATGTAGACGCGGCGGGCGCCGGCCTGGTGACCCGCTTCCTTGACCGCGCTCTGCTCGACGCCGGTGATGCCGCTCGGCACGGCCACGACGATCCGCGGCTTGGCCAGGTAGCTGCGCCGGTGCACCTTCTGGATGAAGTACCGCAGCATCCGCTCGGTGACGTCGAAGTCAGCGATGACGCCGTCCTTCAGCGGGCGGACCGCGACGATGTTGCCAGGGGTGCGGCCGATCATCCGCTTGGCCTCGACGCCTACGGCGACGATCTGGCCGGTATTGGTATTCAGCGCGACGACGGACGGCTCGTTCAGAACGATCCCGCGACCCCGCACATACACGAGTGTGTTCGCGGTGCCGAGGTCGACAGCCATGTCGCGGCCCAGAAACGCCATCGCGTTGCTCATCGAGAACTAGAACCTTCCAGCCAGTTAGCTCTGCACTTGTCGTACTGCATGCGGGCGGTGCGGTCGAGCTGTGCCCGGCCAGTGGCGGCTGCGCGGCAGGAACCCCGCGTCTGCCCGGCAGGGCCCAGCCCAAACGGAGCGGACGATCTGTTCGCCACTCCAACGCACCGCTTCAGCCGATAGTGCCAAGGGCGAGCAAGCCGATCCGGCATTCCCGTTATTGCCACTATCAGCGACCGGCTGTTAGCGCGCAGTAACGCTGAAAGCACGCGGTCAGCCCGCGGTTGCCAGGCTACATGTCGGTCCTGCAGCCCGTTACGGCAGGGCACGCTGGTTGGTCATGCGCTTTTGCAATTAGTGACCTGCGGCGTGCTCGACGCGATAGCCGAGCCAGATTCCGATGGTCCACAATGCCGCGAAAATGCCACCGAGAAAATACATCGCCGGGACCACTGCACCGGAGGCGATGACGAACACCTGGAGCAGGCTGCCGCCGACGAGCGTGACCCGGAGCAGGCGACGCGCTAGCGCCGCGAACACCACGGCCGCGACGGCCGCGATACCGCCGGTCAGCCCGGCCGTGTGCGGTGCCAGGTGGTCGATCTGCACGGCGACCGGAATCGACAGGCCCACGCACGATGGCCTCCATGATCAGCACCGTGGCGCACAGCCGCTTCACCTGGCATCACCGTCCTCGCCGCGATCGTCAGCGGCGCAGAGTCAGGCAAGACGGCCCCGTTCCCGGCCGTATCGGACAGCAGCACCCGCGCATCGCCGGCCGTGATCACCGAACCGGTGATGAGCACGCCCGCCTTCCCCGGCCCGCCCTCGCCGGCCGCGTCCGCCTCGTCGGCGAGCGCGACGCCGATCTCGATCGCGTCATCGAGTCGCTCGGCGACAGTGACCCGGTCTGGCCCGAAGACCGTCGTGGCCGCCGCGGCGAGCGTCGGCGGTCGGCATCGATCGCGTCGAGGAGTTGGTGGTCACCACCAGGTGCGCGGCGACCGGCTCCAGTTCGTCCAGGATGCCGGACACGTCCTTGTCCTCGCTCACTGCGATGATGGCGACCAGGTCGGTGAAGCTGAACGCCTCGGTCAGCGCTTCCACCGACGCCGCCATGCCGCCCGGGTTGTGCGCGGCGTCGATGATGACCACCGGACTGCGCCGGATGATCTCGAGCCGGCCAGGCGAGGTCATCGTCGCCACGGCGCGCCTGACGATGCTCTGGTCGAGGCCCGCGGTGCCCGCGCCGGGCTCCTCGTCCGCCTCCGGCGTGCGCGCGAACGCCTCGACGGCGGCGATCGCGACGGCCAGGTTGCCGGCCTGGTGCGCGCCGAACAGCGGCAGGTACAGATCCTCGTAGTCGCCGAGCAGCCCGCGGATCGCGACCTGCTGGCCGCCGACGGCGAGCTCGCGGCTGAGCACGCCGAACTCCAGGCCCTCGCGGGCGACGCTGGCGCCGACCTCCGCGGCCCGGCGCAGCAGCACCTCGGCGGCGGCCGGCGGCTGCTGCGCGAGCACCGCGATGGCGCCCGGCTTGATGATGCCCGCCTTGTCTGCCGCGATCTCGGCCACCGTGTTGCCCAGGTAGCGGGCGTGATCGATCGAGATGGGCGTGACCACCGCCACGGCGCCGTCGGCGACGTTCGTGTTGTCCCAGGTGCCCCCCATGCCGACCTCGAGCACGCAGACGTCGACCGGCGCGTCGGCGAACACCGAGAAGGCCATGCCGACGAGCACTTCGAAGAACGACAGGCGCACGTCGTGCGACTTGTCCACGATGTCCAGGTAGGGCTTGATCTCGTCGTAGGCGTCGACGAACCGCTCGACGCTGAGCGGCTGCCCGTCAACGCAGATGCGCTCGCGGACCGAGGACAGGTGCGGGCTGGTGAACAGGCCGGTGCGCAGGCCGCGGGCCCGCAGCAGGGCCTCGGTCATCCGGGACGTCGAGGTCTTGCCGTTGGTGCCGGTGATGTGGATCACGGGGTAGGCGCGCTGCGGATCGCCGAGCAGCGTCACCAGCGAGTTGATCCGATCCAGCGACGGGTTGATCGCGTGCTCGGGCCGGCGGGCGAAGATCTCCTGCTCGATCTCGCGCAGCCGGGCGGCGTAGTTGTCGGTCATGCGGTCCGCCGGGTTCGCCGCCGCAGGCTCGCCGGTGCTGTGCTCGCCGTTGGCGGGCAGTGCGGCGAGTCGCTCGGTCAGCCGCGCGACCTCGGCTTGCGCCGCCGCCAGCCGGTCGCGGTTCTTGGCGACGACCTCGGCCGGTGCCCGCGCCACGAAGGACGCGTTGGCCAGCTTGCGCTCGACCGCCTCGATGTCGGCCTGGGCGGCGGCCAGGTCCTTGGTGAGCCGCTTGCGCTCGGCCGCCACGTCCAGGCCGGCCGCGGTGTCCAGCTCGATCGTGACGCCCTCGGCGTGCAGCGAGGCCGTCGGGCTGAAGTCCGGGCCCGGCTCGGGCAGCCGGAGCAGCGTCCTGATCCTGCCCTCGTGCTGCGCCAGCACGGTGGTCTCGAGGCGGCGAGCCGGGCTGGCACCTGCTGGCCCGGCCGCAGGCCCTGGTCCGAGCGGAACCTGCGCACCTCGGTCACCAGCCGCATCAGCGCGGAGATCTCGGCCTCGGCGGCCGGGTCGGCCGGCAGCGGCGGCAGCCCATCTGGCCGCGCCGGTCGGCCGTCTGGCCGGGCCAGCGGGCGACGACCACCGACTCGCCGCCGGTCAGTGCGGTCCACAGTTCCTCGGTCACGAACGGCAGCAGCGGGTGGATCAGCCGCAGCAGCCGGTCGAGCACCTCGCCGAGCACCCGCCGGTCGCGTCGCGCGGCCGCCTCGTCCGGGCCGGTCGCAGTCCTGTCCCCGTCAGCACCGGCTTGGCCAGCTCCAGGTACCAGTCGCAGAACTCGTCCCAGGCGAAGTGGTAGAGCGCGTCGCAGACCTTGGCGAACTCGAACTGCTCGAACAGCGCGTCGACCTCGGCCGTCACCGCCGCGAGCCGGGACAGGATCCACCGGTCCGGCGCCGTCAGCTGGCTCGACGGCGGCACGCCCTGCCCGGTCACGGCGCCGTTGAGCTGCGCGAACCGGACAGCGTTCCACAGCTTGTTGCAGAAGTTGCGCGCGCCAGCGACCCAGTCCTCGCTGACGGCCACGTCACCGCCCGGCGTCGCGCCGCGGGCCAGGGTGAACCTGGTAGCGTCCGCGCCGAACCTGTCGATCCAGTCCAGCGGGTCCACGGTGTTGCCGCGCGTCTTGGACATCTTCTTGCCGTACTGGTCGCGCACCAGGCCGTGCAGCGCGACCTGGCGGAACGGCACCGCGTCATCTGGTCCTCGGTCCGCCATCGCGTACAGGCCGAACAGCATCATCCTGGCCACCCAGAAGAACAGGATGTCGTAGCCGGTGACGAGCACGCTGGTCGGATAGAAGGCGCGCAGGTCGGGCGTGTCGTCGGGCCAGCCGAGCGTGGAGAACGGCCACAGCCCCGAGGAGAACCACGTGTCGAGCACGTCGGAGTCCTGCTCCCAGCCCTCGCCCGCTGGCGGCTCGTCGTCCGGGCCGACGCAGACCACCTCGCCGGCTGGCCCGTACCAGATCGGGATCCGGTGGCCCCACCACAGCTGACGGCTGATGCACCAGTCGTGCATGTCGTCGACCCAGTCGAAGTACCGCGCGGACATCTCCTGCGGGTAGATCCGGACCCGGCCGTCGCGGACCGCGTCGCCTGCCGCCTTGGCCAGCGGCTCGACCTTGACGAACCACTGCAGCGACAGCCGCGGCTCGACCGTCGTGCCGCAGCGCGAGCAGTGCCCGACCGCGTGCACGTACGGGCGGCGCTCGGCCACGACCCGCCCCTCGGCGCGCAGCGCGGCCAGCACGGCGGGCCGCGCCTCGAACCGGTCCAGGTCCTGGAACGGGCCGCCCGCGGTGATCACGCCGCGCTCGTCCATGATGACGAGGCTCGGCAGGTCGTGCCGCCGGCCGATCTCGAAGTCGTCCGGGTCGTGCGCCGGCGTCACCTTCACCGCGCCGGTGCCGAACTCCGGTTCGACGTGCGGGTCGGCGACGACCGGGATGCGGCGGCCGGTCAGCGGCAGCTCGATCTCGCGGCCGACCAGGTGCGCGTACCGGGGATCATCGGGGTGCACGGCCACGGCCGTGTCGCCCAGCATCGTCTCCACCCGGGTGGTGGCGACCACGATCTGGTCGCTCGCCGTCGCCGTACCGGATCGAAACGAGCTCGCCTTCGTCCTCGGAGTGCTCGACCTCGATGTCCGACAGCGCGGTCAGGCAGCGCGGGCACCAGTTGATGATCCGCTGCGCCCGGTAGATCAGCCCGTCCTCGTACAGCCGCTTGAAGATGGTCTGCACGGCGCGCGACAGGCCGGCGTCCATCGTGAACCGCTCGCGGCTCCAGTCGACGCTGTCGCCGAGGCGGCGCATCTGGCCGAGGATCTTGCCACCCGATTCGGCCTTCCACTGCCAGACCCGCTCGATGAAGGCCTCGCGCCCGAGGTCGTGCCGGGACAGCCCCTCCTTGGCGAGCTCGCGCTCGACGACGTTCTGGGTGGCGATGCCCGCATGGTCCATGCCGGGCAGCCAGAGCGCGTTGTACCCCTGCATCCGCCGCCGCCGGACCAGCGCGTCGATCAGCGTGTGGTCAAGCGCGTGGCCGATGTGCAGCGAGCCGGTCACGTTCGGCGGCGGGATGACGATGGTGAACGGCGGCGCGTCGCTGTCGGCGTCCGCGCGGAAGTACCCGGCCTCGACCCAGCCCTCGTAGCGGCGGGTCTCGACCTCGCCAGGGCTGTACTGCGCGGGTAGCTGAGTCGTATCGGTACCGGAGGTCACGTCAGCAGAGTCTAATGGCGTCGCGCAGACAGCCCGGCCTCTCCGCCCAGCTGCTCGCGCGCGCGCTTGAGGGCGGGGCACCGGCGGCCGGGGAGCTGCTCGTCGCGGGCCTGGCACAGGTTAGCGATCATTTAGGCATACGCGGCCCGAGACGGGCAGGGCCTCGACTTGCGACGTGGGCCGACGCTGACGCCCGAACGCAGACCTGTGCCAGGCCCGCCGCAGGCACTGCACGCGGGTCGGCGGCTGGCTCGAACCTAGGCGGACTTCTCGCGCGGGGTGCGGCGGGCGACGTCGCGGGGCACGAGGGTCGGGTTCACGTTCTCCAGGACAACCTCGGCGCTGATGACGACCTTCTCGACGTCCTTGCGGCTCGGCACCTCGT
Organism: uncultured Actinomycetota bacterium; assembly: GCA_963837255.1. Classification (GTDB taxonomy): domain Bacteria; phylum Actinomycetota; class Actinomycetes; order Streptosporangiales; family Streptosporangiaceae; genus JAJYUU01. The sequence goes on along the minus strand of CAWIMN010000012.1, from coordinate 121,735 downwards.
ACATGACCGAGAGCAGGACCTCTTCCAGGATTGCCCGCAGGCCGCGCGCGCCGGTGCCGCGCAGGATCGCCTGGTCGGCGACGGCCTCGAGGGCGTCCTCGGTGAACTCAAGGTCCACGCCGTCGAGCTCGAAGAGGCGACGGTACTGGCGGACCAGCGCGTTGCGCGGCTCGGTCAGGATCCGGATCAGCGCCTCGCGGTCCAGGTTGTGCACGCTGGTGATGACCGGCAGCCGGCCGACGAACTCGGGGATCATGCCGAACTTCAGCAGGTCCTCGGGCATGACGTCGGCGAACCGGTCCGACTCCGTCTTCTCAGTCTTGACCCGCAGGACCGCGCCGAAGCCCATGCCGCTGTTGCCGACCCGCTGCTCGATGATCTTCTCCAGGCCGGCGAACGCCCCGCCGCAGATGAACAGCACGTTGGTGGTGTCGATCTGGATGAACTCCTGGTGCGGGTGCTTGCGGCCGCCCTGCGGCGGAACCGAGGCGGTCGTGCCCTCGAGGATCTTCAGCAGCGCCTGCTGAACGCCCTCGCCGGAGACGTCGCGCGTGATCGACGGATTCTCGCTCTTGCGGGCGATCTTGTCGATCTCGTCGATGTAGATGATGCCGGTCTCGGCCTTCTTGACGTCGTAGTCGGCGGCCTGGATGAGCTTGAGGAGGATGTTTTCCACGTCCTCGCCGACGTAGCCGGCCTCGGTCAGCGCGGTCGCGTCCGCGATGGCGAACGGCACGTTGAGCAGCCGGGCCAGCGTCTGGGCGAGCAGCGTCTTGCCCGACCCGGTCGGCCCGAGCAGCAGGATGTTGGACTTGGCCAGCTCGACGCCGTCCTCGCCGGCCCGCTCACCGCCGGACTGAATCCGCTTGTAGTGGTTGTAGACGGCGACCGACAGGCCCTTCTTGGCCTTCTCCTGGCCGATCACGTAGGAGTCGAGGAACTCGTAGATCTCCCGCGGCTTCGGCAGGCTGTCCCACTTGAGCTCGGTCGGCTCGGCGAGCTCCTCTTCGATGATCTCGTTGCAGAGGTCGATGCACTCGTCGCAGATGTACACGCCAGGGCCGGCGATGAGCTTTTTGACCTGCTTCTGGCTCTTTCCGCAGAATGAGCACTTCAGCAGATCACCGCCATCACCGATGCGTGCCACCTAGTAACTCCTTCTGGCCTTGCCGACCGACTACTCCAGGCCCGCGATCACGCGAGTCCGCCTGTGCCGTACACCTGCGCTGAACAACAGTCTCTAAAAGTTAGACGGTACCGCCTCGGCGGCCTTAGTTGTGGCCTAAGGAACGCCCTGCGGCGCGCCGGCCAGCCTGCCAGGGCCTCCGACCGTGGAGCCCGCCAGTCCGGACGGCTTAGGACGACCCTACCTCGCTCTTGCGCTTCAGCATCGTCAGAACTTCATCCACCATCCCGTACTCCTTGGCCTCCTGGGCGGTGAAGAACTTGTCCCGCTCGATGTCGCGGCGAACCCGGTCCTCGTCCTGGCCGGTGTGCCGGGCCAGGATGCCTTCCATGGCGCTGCGCATGCGCAGGATCTCCCGCGCCTGGATCTCCAGGTCGCTGGACTGCCCGTAGCCGCTCTCCACGGCTGGCTGGTGGATCAGGATGCGCGAGTTCGGCAGGGCGAACCGCTTGCCCTTGGTGCCGGCGGCCAGCAGCACGGCCGCCGCCGAGGCAGCCTGGCCAAGGCAGTACGTGTGAATCTCCGGCTGGATGTACTGCATCGTGTCGTAGATCGCCATCATCGAGGTCATCGACCCGCCCGGCGAGTTGATGTAGATGAGGATGTCACGGGTGGGGTCGATCGACTCCAGCGTGATCAGCTGGGCCATGACGTCGTTGGCCGACGCGTCGTCGATCTGCACGCCCAGGAAGATGATCCGCTCCTCGAAGAGCTTGTTGTACGGGTTCATCTCCTTGACGCCGTAGGACGTGCGCTCGACGAACGACGGCAGCACGTACCGCGACTCGGCGGGCAGGCCACGCCCGCCGTACTGCGGGCCTCGGTATCCAGCGCTCACTTCTCGTCCTTCCTGGCCAGTGCTGCGGGCGATGCCGCCCATGAGTTCCGCGCCGCTCATGACACCGGGCCTCATGACACCGGGCCGACGGACGGCACCTCGGTCGCGCTCCGCACCACGTGGTCGACCAGCCCGTAGTCACGGGCCTCCTCCGCAGTGAACCAGCGGTCCCGGTCGGAGTCCTCCTCGATCTGCTCGACCGGCCTGCCGGTGTGCATGGCGATCCGCTCCGCCAGCACGCGCTTGAGGAACAGGCTCTGCTCGGCCTGGATCCTGATGTCGGTCGCGGTACCGCCGATGCCGCCGTGCGGCTGGTGCATCAGGATGGCCGCGTGCGGCATGGCGTACCGCTTGCCCGCGGCGCCCGCGCACAGCAGGAACTGGCCCATCGAGGCCGCCATGCCCATCGCGAAGGTCGCCACGTCATTCGGCACGTATTGCATGACGTCATAAATCGCCATTCCGGCGTAAACGGACCCGCCGGGCGAGTTGATATAGAGGCTGATGTCCCTCTTGGCATCTTCAGCCGCGAGCAGGATCAGCTCCGCGCAGATCCGGTTCGCCAGGTCGTCGTCGACCTGCTGGCCGAGGAAAATGATCCGGTGCCGGAGCAGGCGCTGGAACAGCATGTCGCCTAGCGGCCCAGCCGGGGCTTCAGCGGCCCTCGCCAGCACGCTGGCAATCTCCTGCTGCTCGTCGGGAGGCGTGCTCACTTGTGCCCTCCTGCTTGTGGTCCAGTTGCGCTCTGGTCAGTCCGCGCCTGTCGTTGACTGTGACCATAACCCGCGGGCAGAAGTGGCATCGCCGCCGATCCCCGCTGTTCGCTGTCGGCGCACGCTAACTGGCCATTGTGCGCTGTCAGCGCAGCATTTGCCGGCCGTGGCCGGTGCGCCGGGCTGCTACGCGTCCTCGTCCTCGTCACCCTCGGCACCCGCGCCTGCGTCGTCGGCCGCGTCCTCGGCTGCGTCCTCGACGCCGCGCCTGGCCGTCCTCGGCCTGGCCCGATGAACACGGGGCGCCCTGCCTCGTCGACCACCCTGGCCCGCTCGGCGAGCCACGTGAGCGCGTTGGCGCGCAGCACGTCGGCCGCCACGGCCGGCAGCTGGCCGTTGTCGCTGAGCTGCTGGGCCAGCCGGTCCGGCGCGACGCCCATCCGGTAAGCCTGCTCGGTCACGTAAGCGCTGAGCTGCTCCGTCGAGACCGTCAGTTCCTCCTGGGTGGCCAGCTTGTCCAGGATGAAGCCAGCCTTGACCGAACGCTTGGCATCGGCCTCGAAGTCGGCGTCGATCTTGGCCTGCGTGGTATCGCTGGCGTCCAGGTATGCAGGCAGGGTCAGGCCGGCCCGGTCTAGCTGATCCTGCAGGCTCCGCCGGCGCTGGTCGACCTCGGCCTCGATGATGCGCTCCGGCAGCGGCAGGTCGAGCTGATCGATGAGCGCCTCAAGCAGCCGCTCCCTGGCCTGGCCGGCCTGGCCGGCCTGGCGCATGGCGGTGAGCTGCTTGCGCGTGGCGGCCCGCAGCTCGCCCACGGTGTCGAACTCGCTGGCCGACTGGGCGAACTCGTCGTCCAGTTCCGGCAGCTCCTTGACCTTCACCGAGTTGACGGTGACCTGAACGTCGGCTGCCATGCCTGCCTGCTGACCGCCGGCCAGCTCGGCCGTGAACGTCTTGGACTCGCCGGCCGTCATGCCGATCAGCGCCTCGTCGAGCCCGTCGAGCATCGACTCGGTGCCGACCTCGTACGAAACGCCAGTGGCCTGCGCGTCCTCGACAGGGTTGCCATCGACCGTCGCCGCCAGGTCGATGGACACGAAGTCGCCCGACTCCGCCGGCCGCTCGACGGTCCGCAGCGAGGCAAAGCGCTCGCGCAGCGAACCGAGGTACTCCTCCACCTGGTCAGGATCGACGTCGGCGTTGTCCACGGTCACCGACAGCGCATCCAGGTCTGGCAGGTCGAAGCTCGGCCGGACGTCTACCTCGGCCGTGAAAGCCAGCTCATTGCCATCGTCGAGCCTGGTGATCTCCAGGTCCGGCTGGCTGAGCGGCACCACGTCATGCTCCGCCACGGCCTTGTTGTAGAGCTCGGGCACGGCCTCGTTGACCGCCTGCTCGAGGACGGCGGCACGGCCGAATCGCTGGTCGATGATGCGCGGCGGCACCCGGCCTGGCCGGAACCCCGGAACCCTGACCTGGCGGGCCACCTCGCGGTAAGCCTTGTCGAGGCTGGTCTTGAGCTCCTCGAACGGAACTTCGATGGTCAGCTTGACCCTGGTCGGGCTCAGCTCTTCGACGTCGGTCTTCACCTAGGGTCGCTTCCTGGAAGGGGCCATGCCGCTGGCGGGCGCCGAGCGGGCGCAGGTTGGCCTGGCTCGTCGCTCGCGGCTACTGCGCGCCAAGTCTAGGACAGCTACGGCGTGTTCACCCGAGACGGGTGATGATCACGGGAACTCGGCGACTTCACGATGGACATGCAGGCGTACGACAGCGTCATGCCGGGAACGTGGCCGCCCTCGGCGGCTCCCACACGACTCTCCCGGTGGTCGAGTTCTCCAGGAGGCGAGAATGACCGAATCGCATACCGGCCCGCCGCCAGGCACCGGGCCAGGCGGGCAGTCCGGTGACATGCCCGGCGGTGCAGGCACCGACATGGGCGCAAGCAGCGTCGGCGGTCCTGGCAGCGAGCCCGCCAGCGGGTCGCCTGGGATGAACCAGCCTGGCAGCATGGGGGCGGGCAACACCAGCGGAATCGCCACCGCCAAGCGCACGTCGGCGGCCCAGTCGAGTGTTCCGCAGCAGCTAGGCCATCAGCAGGAACGCATGGCCGGCCAGGCGGACACCGGCGAGGTGGAGATGGGCGCCCCGGGCATGAGCCCGATCGCGGAGCAGATGTCCGCCGCCGCCAAGAAGTCGTGGTGGGCAGTAGTGCTTGGCGCGATCGGCCTGGTGGGGCTGGGCATCGCGCTGCTGGTGTGGCCGAGCGCATCGCTGACCGTGGTGGCGATCCTGATCGGCGCCGCCGTCCTGGTCTCCGGGCTGGCCCGGCTGTACGAAGGCTTCACCGCCAGCAGCCAGAGCGGCGCCATGCGCGCCGGGTACGTGGTGATCGGCCTGCTGGCCGTGCTCGCCGGGATCTACCTGGTGCGCCACCACACGCTGACCCTGTTCCTGGTCGCGTTTGTCACCGGGGTGTACTTCATCGCGCACGGCATCTCCGACATCGGCGTCGCCATTTCGGGCGCGGCGCCAAATCGCGGCTTGCGCGGCGTGCTCGGCGTGTTCAGCCTGGCGGCCGGGATCATCATGGTCATCTGGCCGTCGATCACGCTCGTGCTGCTGCTCACGATCGTCGCCGCCTGGCTGCTCTTCTACGGGTGCGTGCTCTTCGCGCTGGCCTTCGGGCTGCGCCGGACGGTCAAGGACGCAGAAAAAGCGAGCCTGCCGTCACAGCAGCGGCTGGCCGCCAGCACCGGCTAGCCGAGCGGCTACCAGCAGCGAGGCAGCTAGCGGCAGCGGTGACCTCGCCCGGCACCGACGCCGGGCGGGGCCGCTGCTGCATAAGCGGAGCGCGAGTAAGACGAGCTCGAGGCGTAAGAGCAGCTCGAGCCGCCGCCCTTGGGCGATGGCCTGCCGCCGGTTGGCCACGCCGAGCTTGCGGTACACCGAGCTGAGGTGGGTCTTGATTGTGTTGATCGACAGGAAGAGCGACTCGGCGATCTCCTGATTGGTCATGTGCGAGGGCAGGAAGCGCAGCACCGCGAGCTCGCTGTCGGTCAGCAGGGCGGCGGGCTGAGCGGACGATGGGCGCGGCAGCCGGCCGTCGAACCGGTCCAGGATCCGCCCCGCGAAACCCGCGCACCGGCTTGACGGCGAGATCAGCACCGTCAGCGCGGACCGCACGGCCGGCCCGGCCGCGACGAACGGACCGCAAGCATCGTCGGGCTCGGCCAGTGCCAGGGCCTCGGACAGCAGCTCGGCTGCCTCGGTGCTCTGGCTTAGCCGGCGCCGGGCCACTACTGCGGCCAGCAGGGCGGCGATCCTGTCGGCAACTGAGCAGCTCGCAGCCGGGTCCGCGAGCACGGGCTCGACGAGCGACAGCGCCCCCTTGTCGTCCTCACCCGCGATCAGCAGCCTGGCCTGGCATACCGCCACGTCTGGCCGCGTACGCGCGGCAGGGTCGACCACGTCGGCGAGCGTCGCCCTGGCCCGCTCGAGCTCACCCGCCGCCAGGCTGATCTCCGCGTCCATGACCGCGATGGTGGCGGCCACTCCGCGCGGCCGGTCTGCGCCTCTCCCCCGCTGGAGCGGCATGGCCGGGTCACCGGCCGGACCAGGTCCCGTGCTGATCGGGGTGCCAGCGTAACCGGCCGCCGGGACCGCGGCCGCAGCGTCGCTGAGCCACCTGACCAGCCCGCGGGCGCCTGCGAGATTGCCTTCGGCGACTGCGAGGCGAGCTCGCAGCAGACCGCTGAGTACGGCGACGGATGGCTCGCCCGCGGGTCGCGGCGTCATCGCCGCCAAGTCAGCCTGATCGAGCAGCGCGCCAGCCGCGTCCGGCTCGTCCCTGGCCAGGCTGACGGCCGCGCCAGCGAGCGCGAGCACGGGAGCGAGCTCCTCCTCGCGGCCGTTCGGGCCGTCGGCCACGCTGCCCGCGACCCTGGTTGCGGTGGCCAGGTCGCCGTACATCGCCGCGGCGACTGCTTCCCAACAGCGACCCCGTTCCCGCAGAGCCAGCATGCCGCCCGCCGACAGCTGTGCGCCCGCGTGCAGGAACGCCGATCGTGCCTGCTGGGTGTCACAGTCGCGGAGCGCGGCAAAGCCAATCGCCAGCCACAGCGTGCCGAGCGCCCGGTGCGCGCAGACGCCGCGCGGGTCCGCGTGAGCGTGGCTGGCCAGCGCCCAGTAGCGCTCGAGCCAGCCGGGCTCCGGCGCGGTCACGGCGGTGGTCAGCAGGACCCGGAGCGCGGCGATCCACAGCTCGGTGTGGCCGCGATCGTCGGCTGCCAGCGCGGCTAGCTCGGCCTCGGCACGTTCCAGGTGGGGCAGCGCACCATCGGCGTCGCCCTGCCAGACCCGGGCTGCCGCCAGCGCTACCGCGAGCACGACGCTCAGTGCCTCATCGCCGGCGAGCTGGCCGGGCGGCATGGCCGTAAGGGCAGCCTCCAGGCCGGGTCCTGCGGCCGAGAACATCACCGCCGGGCCCGCGTCGCTGAGGACGTGCAGACCGAATTCCCACTCGCCCACCTCGGCCGCTGCCTGAATCGCCGGCAGGACTTCGCCGCGAGCGGCGTGCCAGCGGGCCACGCGGCGCTGGAGTCCCGCCACCTCTTCGGGCAGCTCCCGGCGCAGGACGGCGGCCAGCGACGTCCCTGAGCATCGGGTGGTAGCGGTACTCGCCAGAATCGGGGGTCAGAGCTTGCACCAGGCCGGTCTCGCGGCTGAGCTGCTCGAGCAGCCGGGCTGCGCCGGTCTCGCCGGTCAGGTCCTGGGCCAGGTCGGCGGGCACCGTCAGGCTCAGGCTGGTGCGCATCATGAACTCGCGTACAGCCGACGGCAGCCTGCCGAGAACCTCGTCCTGGAGGTAGTCGGCGACCAGGGCCTGGGCGCCGACCTGTCCTGCCTGGGCGCTGGCGGGCGCGCCTGGCCGGGCGCTGGCCTCGCCAGCCTGACCGGCCAGCGCCGTCAGCCGCAGGCCTGCGAGCCAGCCCTCGGTCTTGCGTACGAGGTGATCACGCTCGACCTGGCTGACCGGCCTGCCCAGCATCGCGAAGTAGGCGGACGTCTCCTCGCTCGTGCACGCCAGGTCGACAGCGCCGATGTCGGCCAGTTCGCCTTCCAGCCGGAGCCTGGACAAAGCCAGGCCGGGTGCGGACCGGCCGGCCAGCAGCAGCCGCAGGCCAGGCTGGCTCGTGCCGGATGAGCTCGTCGAGGCCGGCCAGTGGCTCGGCGCCCACGAGCAGGTGCACGTCGTCGAGGACGAGAACGACCGGATCGTGGTCCCCGACGGGCCGGATGGCGGCGGAGATCCACTGCGGGATCTCCATCGCTGTGATGCCGGCCGGCAGCCCGGCCTTGCCGAGCGGCAGGACGCCGGCCCTGCACAGCGCCGCGGTCACGTAGCGCCAGAATCGGTCCGGGTCGCCGTCGCCCGCGTCGATGGTCACCCAGGCCGGACGCCGGCCGGACGGCCTGGTCGCAGCCCAGAGCGCGGCGGCGACCGTCTTGCCCGCGCCAGGCGGCCCGGTCATCAGCGTGACGCGCCGGGTGACCGCGGCGTCCAGGAGCGCCCCGATCCGGGGCCGGGGCAGCACTGTCACGCCCGGCCGCGGGATCCGCAGCTTGTCCTCCAGCAGCGCGATCTCCGGCGGCGGGGCAGCCAGTATCGGCCCGCTAGCGGTGGTCGTCATCACCCTCCCCCGGCGCCGAGCGGATGACTGCCGCGCCCGGAACTTGCCTCCCGTGTCGTGCGGTACTGGACATGCATCGCGAAGTGACGCGAACCCCCGATGCGCCAGTTACCGCCGCTCGCACTCACCCGCTGCGGTGAAATTGCAGCTCAACGCCCCGGTACCGCCATACCCGCAAGCCCCGGCTACCAATCAGAGCGACCGGCTATGCCCGCTATGCCACGGCGCGTCCAGTGAAAATGGGGGCCAGCCCGGATCACCCTGGCTGGGTGATGCCCGGTTCCACGACCCTCCGTAGCGTCCCTAGAAGAACAACCCGGACAACCGGTTAGCCATGGGCCGGTGCCGCGCTGGGGACCCAGCCGGTCGAGGCGGGCTGCCCGGCCAGGTCAGAGGGGAGTGGCTTCGATGAGCAGAGCACAGGACCGATCCTCAGGTCAGACCGGTGCCCAGGGCGCGGAGAAGGCCGCTGGCGCGACGAGTACCGGGCATGACAAGCGAAGCAGGCCGCCACCGGCCCTACCACGGGGACCACGACCACAGGCATGACGACCAGCATGCGGGAGCAGGCAGGCGGGCAACAGCCAACGAGCGCGAGCTACGGGCGCGGGACGGCACCATCGGCGGAGTATCGCACCGCCGGGCAGCGGCTACCGGCCCAGCACCGGCAGCATGGTTGGCGGCGTCCTCGCGGTCGTCGCCGGGCTGCTGTCGTTCCTCGCCGGTCTCGGCGTCGTCGTCCGGCCGCACTTCTACCCGACCGTCTCGGGCTACGCCTACCAGTGGAACGGGCGTGGCTGGGGCTGGGTCTTGCTGATCCTCGGGCGTGGTGCTGTTCGCCGCCGGGGCCAGCGCGATGCTGGGCATCTCCGCAGCACGGCCAGTCGCGGTTGGCCTCGCGGTGCTGACAGCGATAGCGGGCTTCCTGTGGCTGGTGTACACGCCAGTCATTGGCATCATCCTGGTGGCGGTCAGCGTCTTCGCCATCTGGGGCCTAATCCACGACGGAGGCGACCGCAGCGAATCGATGATGTAGCCCGGCCGATCGTCAGGCGTCAGCCGCGCCTGGCCCGGCTCCGCGGACTAGCAGCGAGCCCGGCCCCGTCGTCATGGGGCCGGGCTCGTCTGGTGCTCGTAGGTGGACGCGCTACACCGGTGCCACCGCGCGCTCGGCCGCGATCACGCGCAGCACCGCGTCGATGAGCGCCAGGTGCGTAAACGCCTGCGGGAAGTTGCCGAGGTGCCGGCCGCTCTCCGCCTCGATCTCCTCGGCGTAGAGCTCGAGCGGGCTGGCGAGCGACAGCAGCTTCCCGCAGAGCGCCGCGGCCCGCTGCGTCTCGCCGATCATCGCCAGGGTAGACACCAGCCAGAACGAGCAGATGGTGAAGGTTGCTTCGGTGCCAGCGAGCCCGTCATCGGTCTCCTCCGGCCGGTATCGCAGCACGAGGCCGTCGACACTGAGCTCGGCCGCGATGGCCAGCACGGTCGCCCGGACCCGGTCATCGGCTGGCGGCAGGAAACCCATAAGGGGGACCAGCAGCAGCGATGCGTCCAGGGCCGAGCCGCCGTACGTCTGCACGAACACGCCCCGCTCGTCGACCCCTTGCGCGCAGATCTCGGCGTGGATCTTGTCCGCCTCGGCACGCCAGCGAGTCGCCAGCTCGACATCGCCCCGGCCCTCGGCCAGCTTGGCCCCGCGGTCGACGGCGACCCAGCACATCACCTTCGACGCGGTGAAATGCCGCGGCTCGCCACGCACTTCCCAGATCCCGCGATCCGGCTCGCTGCATACCTGCAGCGCCCGCTCGACCATCACGCCCACGGCCATCCATGCGACCGGGCCGATTTCCGCGGCGGCGTTGTCGAAGTACACGGCGATGGCTTCCATGGCCATGCCCCACACGTCGTGCTGCCGCTGGTCGAAAGCGCCGTTGCCGATGCGCACCGGCCGTGCGCCCTCGTAGCCACGCAGGTGGCCGAGCACCTGCTCATGCAGTTCCCGCTCGGCGTCGACGCCGTACATGATCTGCAGCGGGCCTGCGTTGACGGCATCCATGAGGAACCCGAAATAGCCGAACGCCTCCCAGTCGAAGCCCAGCTTGTACAGCGCCGAGAGCATGAACGCCGAGTCGCGGATCCAGGTGAACCGGTAGTCCCAGTTGCGCTCGCCGCCCGGCGCCTCCGGCAGCGACGTCGTAGCCGCCGCCATGATGGCGCCCGACGGTGCGTAGCTCAGGCCCTTGAGCGTGAGCGCGCTCCGCTCCAGGTACGGACGCCAGGGGTGATCGGGCATCTTCGTGCTGGCATGGCGAAGCCAGTCACGCCAGACCATGATCGTCGCGTCCATCTCGGCCTCGGCCTCGGCCACTTCCGTGATGGAGCCGTGCTGCCAGGACAAGGCGGCGTACGCGGTCTCGCGTCTCGCCTTGCGGCAGAGCGGTGCGTGCTGTCGCCCTCGCGCCGCCGAGGCCCAGGTTCAGGCTGCTCGACAGCATGATCTCCGGCTGGTCGGCCAGCACGCACGACGCGACGCCGTAGCCGGCGCTCTCGTAGGTCCACGTCCCGGAGTTGCGGCCGTAATCGAACAGTGGCATGCAGTCCAGCATCAGGTCAACCTCGCCGGAGATGCACGTGGCGGTCCGCACGAGCATGCCGCGCCCGGTGTAGTCACCCGGCGGGCGCCGGTGGCCCTCGATCCGCTCCTGGCCCCGCCACGGCCCCATCACCAGCGCGTCGCGCACGACCAGCCATCCGGTGGCGGTCGACCAGGTCGTCTCCAGCACCATCGTGCCAGGGATGTACCGCCGCTGGGCTGGTACCCGCGAGTGCACCGGCCCGAACCGGAAGAATCCGGCCGACCGGTCGAGCAGCGTCGCGAACACGCTCGGCGAGTCCGGCCGTGGCAGGCACATCCACTCCACCGCTCCGTCCGGCGCGACGAGGGCGGTGGTGTTGCAATCCGACAGGAACGCGTAGTCGGCTATTTGCGGGAACGGGGACCTTGCGAGCGCCGCCGCAGCCCGCGGCGGTGAGAGAACGGACATCCCCCGGTCATTCCCGGCAAGCGCGACCTGGCCTCACCCGGACCGGATGACTCGCTAGCCAACCACGCCGGTCACGCCGAGGATGCCGTTGAGCGTCAGCAGCACGCCGCCGACCAGCAGCGCGCCCACCGTGAGCACATGCCCGTGCGATCGCAGCCACTCGTTGAAGTTGCGGAGAATCCGGCTCGTGCGCTCGGGCGCGAGCAGGTACAGCACGAGCGGCAGCCAGACGAACGTGATGGTGATCGCGATGATCACGATTAGGTCCAGGATGCTGGCGGCGATGCTCTGGTTCGCACGTGGCGACCACCTGGACCGCCGCGACGAACGTCAGCGACGGCGAATACACCAGGACGCCGACGATGAAGGCCGCCTTACCGCCGGGCTTTGCTATCAGCCGCGAAAGCATGCCCTTGTCCTTCTTCGCCGGGTCGGGCAGCTTGGGCCCGCGCCGTCGCAGGTATCCGCCCGCCAGGAGCAACAGCAGGCCGATGCCGAGGCGCACCCCGTATCTGGTCTGGTGCTCGTGTGGCTTGTAGACGTGCCCGGCGTGCAGCACGACGAAGACGATCGTCGCCATGAGCCCGGTGATGACGATCGCGCCGGCCAGGTAGATCAGGACGGTCCGGTGCGGATTGGCCGAGCCGAGAAACACCGCCGACACCAGAACCGCGGTAGGCGAGAGCGCCGCGAGCACGGCCAGTCCTGCCGCGTCAGTCAGCATCGGGATGCGTCCTGGCGCGCAGGAAATCCCGTGATCGCCGTCATTCCACTAGATTTCCCCCGCGCGCAGGCTGCGGCGTCACCCGCCACGGGTGAACACGAGGACCGAGGCAGTTGCCAGGCTCGTGATCGTGGGTATAGGCAGCCGGATGCAGACTGACACGCAGCGCCGCCTTCCCGCGACGCCGACGGCAGGGATGACCTGGATACCGGCAGGCGAGTTCGCGATGGGATCAGCGGACTTCTATCCGGAGGAGCGCCCGGTCCACGCGGTCGCCGTCGACGGATTCTGGATGGACGCCCGCCCCGTCACCGTCGCGGAGTTCCGCCGGTTCGTGAAGCAGACCGGGCACGTCACGGTCGCGGAGCAGGCGCCGGACCCGGCCGCCTATCCGGACGCCGAGCCCGGGCTGCTGGTACCCGGCTCGCTGGTGTTCCGCAAGACCGTCGGTCCGGTCGACCTGCGTGACTACACGAACTGGTGGGCTTATGTTCCCGGCGCCTCATGGCGGCACCCGGAGGGTCCCGGCAGCGACGTATCCAGGCGAGACAAGCATCCGGTGACGCATGTGGCCTACGCCGATGCCCGTGCCTACGCCGACTGGGCCGGTAAGGACCTGCCGACCGAGGCCGAGTGGGAATACGCCGCGCGTGGCGGCCTTGACGGCGCGGTCTACGTGTGGGGTAACGACTTCGCGCCAGCCGGCCGGCAGATGGCTAACACCTGGCAGGGCGAGTTTCCCTGGCAGAACCTGATGCTGGACGGCTACGAGGGCACCTCGCCGGTCGCCATGTTCCCCGCCAACGGCTACGGGCTCTACGACATGGCCGGGAACGTGTGGGAATGGACCGCGGACTTCTTCCGGCCACGGCATCATGCTGAGGCGCCGGATACGGCTTGCTGCGTGCCGCGTAACCCGCGCATCAGCGCGGCTCAGGCGAGCCGGATCCAGTCGGCGGAGATCCCGCGCCGGGTCATCAAGGGCGGCTCGCATCTGTGCGCGCCGAGTTACTGCTTGCGCTACCGGCCGGCGGCCCGCCAGGGCGAGGCGGTCGACACGTCAACGGGGCACCTCGGGTTCCGGTGTGTCATCAGGCCGCCCCCGGCTCGCTGAGGGCTGCATCCGGCTGGTGGCCCTGACCCGGAAGTAGCCGGAGATGATGCTGAAGGCCGCCCCGAGGAATACCAGGTTGAACACGATCTGGAGGCTGACAGCCGCGCGGGCGAGCTGGCCGACTGGGTGCACATCGCCGAAGCCAACAGTCGCCAGTGTGCTGATGTTGAAGTACAGCGCGTCCGTCTTGTTGGTCAGGTCGGCGAACTGATTCGGCAGGGCGGCGACCGACTCATCGGCCCAGGAAAAGAACAGCACGGTCACCGTGAGCAATAGCACCAGGCCGCGGACGCGGGCGTGCTCGCCCGCTCGCATCAGTCCGCGGACCGAGAGCAGGATCAGCAGGCCGAGCACGATGACGCCCAGGCTGAACATGATGATCCACGAGCTCTTGCGCATCTGGCCCGGCACCGGTATCTGGTAATAGACCGCGGTGGCCGCCGCGACCACCAGTGCCGCGCCGACAGCGCGCCTGAGCTGGGATGTCGTGGCGCTAGCCGACGTCAGGGGTCACTCCCTGGCCAGCATGGCCGCAGCCTCGCGCTCAAGGTCGAGGTATGGCTCACCGCTGACGTCGACTGCCACCCGGTGGATGGTGCCGCCGGTGAAACTACAGGGTGGCGTGCCAGGGTAGTCGTCGGTGACTGGCTCGCCACTGTCGCGGCCGACACACAGGCCCTCGCCGGCGATGGAGAACTTGCCCGGCTGGGTCTTGATCCGGCCCTCACCGACCTTCTTGTCTCCGTAATAGAGCGACAGCACCCCGGTGGCAACGCCGGGTGCCTCCTCGCCGTCCTTGTCGAACGACGCGGACAGGATCAGGTTCTCGCCGGCCGGGACGTCCTCCCGGGCGACGATCCGCTGCTCGAGGCTGCCGACGAAGTTGTAGACGTAGCGCAGGCGGTTCTCCTTGACGTAGAGCGCGTGCCCGCCGAATCGCGAACCGTGCGCGAACAGGACCCCGCTGGGTCCCGGCGCGGAGATGTCGACGAGCGCACCGATCGAGTAGGACCTGTTGCGGATGTTCACCGCCTGTGCTTCTGGCACCTCGGCCCCGCCGGGGAAATAGACGTACCGGTTCTTCGGCTGGCTCAGCGTCGGCCGGGGCGTGAGGAAGATCTCCACCGGGCCCCTGTCGTCCAGCGGGAATGCGCCATTCGCGCCGGCCTCGGCGTACCAGAGGCTGATCAGGTCGCGCAGTCGCCCAGGCTCGCTGTCAGCCAGGTTGTGGCACTCGGAGCGGTCCGCGTCGGTGTGGTACAGCTCCCACGTGTCGTTGCCGAAGTCGCCCCACCCGGCGCACGCGATGTGGGTGGTGACAGCCTTCCAGCCGTCATGCCAGATCGAGCGCGAGCCGAGCATCGAGTAGAACTGGGTCCGGCGCGCGGACAGGCCCGACGTGTCGTCGAAGCTGTATCTCATGCTCACGCCGTCAAAATCGGACTGGGCGTGGCCCTTGATCGACTCAGGTGCGTCGACGCCAAGCACGTCCAGGATCGTCGGCACGAGGTCGATGGCGTGGTGGTAGTGATGCCGGATCTCCCCGCGGGCCTTCATGCCCTTCGGCCAGGACATGATGCACGGATCGGCGGTGCCGCCGTTGAACTCGTACCGCTTCCACATCTTGAATGGCGTGTTGAACGCCATCGCCCAGCCGGTCGGGTAGTGGTTGTAGGTCCGCGGGCCGCCCAGGTCATCGATCTTGCTCAGGTTCTCCGCCAGATCGTCAGGGATGCCGTTCGCGATCTTGTTCTCGTTCACCGAACCGTTGGGGCCGCCTTCGCCCGATGCGCCGTTGTCCGACACCAGGATCACCAGCGTGTTGTCTAGCTGCTCGGACTCGGTCAGGAAGTCCAGGAGCCGGCCGATGTGGTAGTCGGTGTGGGCGAGGAACCCCGCATACACCTCGGCCATCCGGCAGAACAGCCGCTTCTCGTCCGCGGACAGCGACTCCCACGGCCGGGTCAGCTCGAGCTCGGGCATCGGCTGGCGCGGGTCGGTATGCGTCTGCGGCGTTCCGAGCGGATTGACCGGCGGCAGATCGGTGTCGCCGGGCACGATCCCCATTGTCTTCTGCCGGGCCAGCGTCTGCTCCCGCAGTGCTTCATAGCCCATGTCGAACCGGCCCTTGAACTTCTCGATCCAGGTCTTCGGTACCTGGTGCGGGGCGTGGCATGCGCCTGGCGCGAAGTAGAGGAAGAACGGCTTGTCCGGCGCGATGGTCTTGGCGTCCATGATGAACTCCAGCGCCCGGTCAGTGAGGTCGTCGGTCAGGTGATAGCCCTCGGCTGGCGAGTACGGCTGGTCGGTGGGGTGGTTGTCGTAGACCAGGTCCGGGTACCACTGGTTGGTCTCGGCCCCGAGGAAGCCGTAGAAGCGCTCGAACCCGCGGCCACTCGGCCAGGTCCGGCGCGGCGAGGCCACGTTGCATTCAGACTCGGGTGTCAGGTGCCACTTGCCGATGGCGTAGGTGTTCCAGCCCTGCTCGCCGAGGATCTCCGAGATCATTCCGTTCTCCGGCGGGATCGTGCCGCTAGCGTTCGGGAACCCGATGGCGCCTTCGGTGATGCAGGCCATGCTGTTGCGTGTGTGGTTGCGGCCGGTCAGCAGGCACGACCGGGTCGGCGAGCACAACGCGGTGGTGTGCCACTGGGTATACCGCACCCCGGCGCCGGCGATCCGGTCGATGTTGGGCGTCTCGATCGGCCCGCCGTAGCTGCTCATGGCCGAGAAGCCGACGTCGTCCAGCACGATGTACACCACATTCGGCGCCCCAGCCGGTGCCGCTGGCGGCTCGAACGGTTCCCAGTCAGGCACCGAGTCCCGTACGTCGATATTGCTCGTGCCCTTGAACTGCTTGCGCATGGGTAGTGCTCCGCTCGCTGGCATGCCGCGACAACCTCACTGATGACTCAGATCGTCTCCGGCGCGCGCCTTGCGAACACCACCCGCTGCGGGTGGTGTGGCTGTCAGGACGATTGCGTGCGGGCTGCGGGCGCGAGGCCGATCATGTTGATGATCTCGGCTGCGACGTGGCCAGCTTGCCGATCGCCGACACTGACCAGGTGCACGCGCGGCTCGTCGTGGGGCATCTCCAGGTCAGCGAACTGGCTCGCCAGCAGCGGCTCGTGGAAGAAGTGTCCAGTGCGCGCGGCAAGCCGCGCCTCGTCCTGCTCCCGGCTGATCACCAGGAACGCCATCTCGGCCTGGTCCCGGCCGGTCAGCAATTCGTCCCGGTACCGGCGCTTCAGTGCCGAGCAGGCCGACACAGCGGACTGGCCGCTGGCAATGATGTCGTCCATCCAGGAGATGATCGCGGCGAGCCAGGGCCGCCGGTCGTCGTCGGTGAGGGGCAGGCCGGCCCGCATCTTAGCCACGTTGGCGGCCGGGTGAAACGAGTCGCCGTCGGCGAACGTCCAGCCAAGCCGGGCGGCCAGCAGCTGGCCGACGGTCGTCTTGCCGCTGCCGGCCACGCCGGCCACTACCACGATCATCGGAGGCGAGCCTAACGTGCGAGGCTTTGCGTGGATACCTGAGCCGGAGGGAGCGTGGGCATGCCGGCAGACAACGTGGATGCGCTGGTCATCTTCGGAGCGACCGGGGACCTGGCGAAGATCGAGACCTTCCCGGCACTGGTCGGCCTGGTCGCGCGCGGCGTCCTGACCGTTCCGGTGATTGGCGTCGCCAGCAGCGGCTGGGGCCTTGATCAGTTCCGCGAGTACGCCGCCGCGTCGCTGAAGCTGAACGATATTGACCCCGCGAGTCCGCCGGCGACCCGGATGCTCGGATTGCTCCGCTATGTTGATGGCGATCTGGCCGATCCGGCTACCTACCAGGCGATGTCGGCGGCCATGGGCGACGGCCAGCATCCCTTGTACTACCTCGAAGTGCCGCCCTCGCTCTTCGCCCGGATCGCCGAGGGGATCGCCGCGGCAGGCCGGACCGCCGGCGCGCGGGTCATGGTGGAGAAGCCATTCGGCACCGAGCCTCGCCAGCGCCATCAAGCTCAGCGAGACCATGCATCACTACTTCCCGGAGGAGGCGATCTACCGGGTCGACCACTGGCTCGGACTCGAGCCGGTGGAAAACCTACTGTTTGTCCGGTTCGCCAATTCCATCATCGAGCCGCTGCTGAACCGGAGTCACGTGGCGAGTATCCAGATCACGATGGCCGAGGCGTTCGACGTCGCCGATCGTGGCAGTTTCTATGACAAGACCGGCGCGATCCGGGATGTCATTCAGAATCACATGCTCCAGGTGCTGGCGACGGTGCTGGCCGATCCGCCTGACGGCAGCGGCCTGGCGTACTGGCGTGAAGCAAAATCGCAGATCATCGGCGCGCTTGAGCCGCTGAGCCCGCAGACAACGGTGCGCGGCCAGTACGAGGGCTACCTAGCCGTCCCCGGCGTTGCGCCCGGCAGCACGACCGAGACGTTTGCGGCCGTCAGGCTGAGCGCCCAGTCGTGGCGCTGGGCGGACGTGCCGATCCTGATCCGGGCTGGCAAGTGCCTGCCGCTCACCGCGACCGACGTCGTGCTCCGCTTCCGCAGGCCATCCCACGACGTGTTCGGCCTCGGCGACCAGGCGGCCGCCAACCAGCTGCGAGTCCGCATCTATCCCGACGATCGGGTGGGGGTCACGCTGCTCGGCAAGAAGCCGGGCCCCGAGCTGACGCCACAGCCACGCGAGCTCGCCTACGCGGGACAGACGATGAAGCAGATGATGCGGCCATACGACCGGCTGATCGGGGCCGCCCTGAACGGAGAGCGGTACCTGTTCGCCCGGCAGGAGACCGTCGAGGCGGCATGGCGCGTCGTGCAGCCGGTGCTCGCAGACACGGTGCCGGTCATGCCGTACGCGTCCGGCAGCTGGGGCCCGGCGACCGCGGACTCGCTGCTTCCGGACGGCGAGACCTGGCACAACCCCACGGCCTGACGAACCTATGAGAGCGCCGAAGCTATGACAACGGCCGGGGATGGGCATGAAACCTCCCATGACAGGCGCGGCGACGACACCGGGCCAGCTGGCACCGGGCCAGCCGACACAGGGCCACCGCAGACCGGGCCCGGCCAGACAGAGCCGGACCCGCGGTTCACCATGGCCAACGAGCGGACGTTCCTGGCCTGGAGCCGTACTGCCCTCGCCCTGGTCGCCGCGGGCCTGGGCATCGTGCAGCTGCTGCCCCCCTTCCCTGGCGTCCCCTTCGGCCGGCACGTGCTGGGCGTCCCGCTCATCGTCCTGGGCGCGGTCCTGGCCGTCGCGGCATACACCGACATGACGCGCAATCAGCGGGCATTGCGGCGCAACGAGCCGCTGCCCAGGTCCGTGCTGCCCCGGCTACTGGCAGGCACCATCGGCGGGGTGGCCACGCTGGCCGCGGTCGTCGTCCTGCTGTCGGCGATCAGGTAGGCCGCGGTGTCGGCGCCCAGACCACAGCCGCCGGTCATCGATCCGGCCAACCGGACCAGGCTCGCCTGGACCCGGACCGCGGTCGCCTTCGCGGCTATCGGCGGGGCCATGATCAAGCTGAGCCCGGTGGCCGGCGGGGTGGTGCTGGTGCTGAGCCTGCCCATCTGGGCGCTCGCTCGCCGCACCACCAGCGGCCACCTGGCCAGCTCGTCGCGTCGCGAGCTGCGGCTGGTCACGGCCACCGTCGTCATCGTCGCCCTGGCCGCGCTCGTCGTGGCGTTCTTCGGCCGCAGCCCCGACAGCCTGGGTCAGTTGCTTCGTGGCCGCTGACGACACGGCAAGCCTGCCCACCGCCAGCGCCACGAAGCTCAGATTGCGCTGGCTCGTGATCGTCGTCGCCGTCATGGCGCTGCTGACGGCGGGCTGGCCGCTGCTCAACGTGGCGGTCGCCAACCGGCACCGACTCGCCACGGGCTCCAGGCTGTCCGTCGGCACCAGTCCGTCGAACTCGGCGATGTTCACGGTCGGCGCCGGCTGGTCGCTCCTGTCAGAGCAGTCCAATCCGACGCAGGGTTACCTGCTTCAGCACGGCCGGGTCGAACTGTCCATCACGCGCGTCGTCCTTGTCGGCCGTAACCAGGTGCCGGGGATGTGGGCGGGCCTGCGCGAGATCCTGTCCGTGCGCCACCCCGGCGTCAGGCTGACCAAGCCGGTGCTCATCACCTTCGCCGGCGGGCTGCGCGCGATCACCGCCGGGATATCCGGCCCGCGCCTGATCGGCACCGCCACCATCGTTCCCGGCCCCTCCCGCGAGTTCGCCATCGAGATGGTGGTGCTCGCCCCGCGGGGCACCGGCGCCGCGATGCGTTTCGTGGCATTCCAGGTCGTCAGCTCGCTGAGGTTCACGGCGGTCCACCGATGACCTCGACCGCGACGAGCGCGCCACGGCTATCCCAGCGCCAGAGCATTCGGCTGGTCCGGATCACGGCCGTCCTGGCATGCGCGTTCGGCGCTGCCATCCTGAGCTGGCAGTTCTTCCGTTTCCTTGTCGTGTTTCCCGGCGCGGCGCTGCTAGCCGTTGTCCTCGAGATTCCGCTGCTGCTGGTCGGCGTCATACTGGTGCTGCTCGTACGGCCCGTCCGCGCGCCTGAGCTTGTCTGGTCGGCCGCCGCCGTCGCCTGGGGCGCTACAGCCGCCGCCGGGTGCGCGCTGCTGGCGAACAGGGGCCTCATCGGCCTGTGGGCCAAGGGCGCCGGCCCGCAGTTCGCCGCCAACTGGTCCGCGTCCCTCTCGGCTCCGCTGAACGAGGAGATACTGAAGCTGTGCGGGGTCATCATGATCGTTCTGGCCGCGCCGCGCCTGATCCAGGGACCGCTCGACGGCATGATCTTCGGCGCGCTCGTCGGCGTCGGCTTCCAGGCAACCGAGAACGTGACGTACGGCCTCAACAACATCTTGCTGTCTGGCGCCACCGACGCCAGCCGGGCAGTCGTCAACTCGGCGGTGGTCCGGATCGGACTGACTGCGCTCGGCTCCCACTGGACCATGACGGCGGTCGCCGGGGCAGGCGTCGGCTACATCGTCGCTCGGCTGCGCGGGGCCGAGCACGGCGGTGTCCTGCCTGCTGTCGCCTGCCTGCTGACCGCCATGGCGATGCACCTGCTGTTCGATGCGCCACAACTAGCCATCGCGATCAAGGTCGGCGTTAATTTCGCCGTCGTGGTCGCGCTGTATCTGCTGCTCAGCAACGCTTACCTGAGCCGGGCCCGCCAAGCGCTCAGGGACTGGACCGCGGCCGGTGCCGTCACGCCGGACGAGTCGGCCACGGTCCTGAGCCGCCGGTGCCGACGCCAGGCGCTTGCGCGAGCCACCACAGCCGAGCGGCCCGTGCTCGCAGCGCGGCAGCAGGATCTCCTGGCTGACGTCGAGCGTGCGGCCGCATGATCTACTCTCGAAAATGACGCCAGAGTCCTTGCGGCCTGCGGTCGGCCTGCAAAGCTCGTCATGAGGTCTTCATGTTGCGTGGGTAGACCTGTCGCCTGGACGCCTACGGGCGGACTTCGCACGACTGCCGATTGGGGAACCTAGTGCCGAGGCCGAGCACGCAAAGCTCGCAGTACACGCCGACGGGTACCGGCTCGCCTGCTGGCGGACCAGCCCACCGCAGTCCGCGTCCGCGCCGCCGCTGGGCCCCGCACTGGCCACGCCGCAGGTGGTCGCGTATCACCCTGGCCGTCCTGGTTGCCATCATGATTCCCATCTCGTGGTCGATCGGCCACGCGCTGACGATGCCGGGCGGCGGCACGGTGTCGGAGCGCCTGGCCGAGTGGGCTCGTGACCACTACCTCGGCCCCGTTGTCACGTTTGGCGAATGGCTCACCTATCAGCCGCCCAAGGTGGGGGGCAAGCCGTCATTCGCGCTGACCGGACCGTCAGCCACGGCGCTGGCGCACAAGGCGCACCACAAGGCGGCCGTCATCTACGTGCCGCCGCCGAAGCTGACCTCCATGGCCGGCAAGCCGCTGCCGGGCGAGGGTGTCTGGCGGGTGCTGGACACGGTCAACGGGAATCCCGCCATGTACGGCACGTACCTGCGGCCGAGCAACGTTTATACCTCGTACGTCGCTGGCATCGTGTCGATAAACCAGAGCCTGGTCCGGTTCGAGCTCAGGCCCGGCATCGAAGACCCCGGTCCGGGCAAGTGGCATGCGTCCTCGTACATCGCGCCCGGCACCCGGCGCGGCCTGCTGGCGACCTTCAACAGCGGCTTCAAGATCAGCTCGTCGGGTGGCGGCTTCTACCTGAACGGCGTGACCCGCGGCACGCTGACCCCCGGCGTGGCAGCGCTGGTGTACTACCGGGACGGCCACATCGCCATCGGCGTCTGGGGCCGGACGGTCCGGATGACCCCAGACGTCGCGGGAGTACGGCAGAACCTGCACCTCATCGTCGCCCATGGCCAGGTGCCGTCGTCGGTCGATAACAACGTCGAGACGGCCTGGGGCGCGACCCTGGGTGGCGGTTACTACGTCTGGCGCTCGGGCATCGGGATCACCAGGGACGGCCGTGTGATCTTCGTCTACGGGCCGGCCCTGAACGTGCGCGAGCTCGCCGAACTGCTCCATCACGCCGGCGTTGTGACGGGCATGGAGCTTGACATCAACCCGGACTGGATGTCGTTCATGTATTACCTGCACAGCCAGTCGGGTAATCCGAGGCCAGTCAACATGCTGCCGAACCAGGTGCAGCCCCCGACTCGCTACTACAGCCCGTCGGGCCGCGACTTCACTGCTGTCTACGCCAAATGACCGCCCGAGCGCAGGAGTCGGGCGAGCAAGCGACCGTCGCACCGGTCGCCCCGGGCGCGCGCCCCGTGGCGCCGCCGCACGCCAGGGGGCTGCTGGTCGCTTCCATCCACGCTGTCCGGCCCCGGCAGTGGCCCAAGAACTTGCTGGTGTTCACGGCTCCGCTGGCAGGCGCGACGCTGGGCAGGGACGACGGCTTCGGCTATGCGCTGCTCGCCTTCGTGGCCTTCACGGCGGCCGCGTCGGCGGTCTACGTCGTCAACGACCTCCTGGATGTCGAGCGCGATCGCCTGCATCCGACCAAGTGCTTGCGCCCGATAGCGTCCGGACGGCTGCCCAGATCGGCCGCGCTCGTGCTGGCGGCAGCCTGCCTGGCGGTCGCAGCCCTGGCTACCGTGCTCGTCGGGGAGCCGATGCTCGGCGCCGTCATCGGCGCCTACATCGTCGTGTCGTTCTTCTACAGCCTCACGCTCAAGCACGTGCCCGGCCTCGAGCTCACAGTCGTCGCGTCCGGCTTCGTGCTGCGTGCTCTCGGCGGCGCCGTCGCCACGCACGTGCCGCCGTCGGGCTGGTTCCTGACGGTGTGCAGCCTCGGAGCGCTGATGGTCGCCATCGGCAAGCGCTACACCGAGCTGTCCTCCCTCGGCGAGGAGGCGATCGCCCACCGGCCGGTGATGCGCTGGTACAGCCTTGGCCTGCTGCGCACCGGGCAGCGCGTCACCAGCGCCGTGATGCTCGCCGCCTACCTGTGCTGGGCGCTTTCCGAGCATGACGCGTGGATGCGGGGCTGGCACGTGGCCAGCGTGGTGCCGCTGGCCCTCGCGCTCGTCCGATTCGATCGCCTCACCGGGCTGGCCGAAGGCCGGCCGGTCGAGGACCTGATCGTCCGGGATCCCATGATGATCTGTTGCGAGCTCACCTGGCTGACGATGTTCACCGTGGGCCTGTAGGTAGGGTCGCCCTATGCTGAGGTCCTCGTCCCAGGTCACTTCGGCGCCAGCGCCCGCCGCCGGCCGCGCTGCCGCCAAGCCCGCCAGGGTGCTGCTGATCGGCGGGACCAGCGAGATCGGGCTGGCCATCCTGGCCGCGCTCGACCTCAGCGCGGACACCGAGGTGCTGCTCGCCGGCCGGGACGCCGAGCGGATGCGCGCGGCCGCCGCCGGGCTGCCCTGCCGACTGCAAACCATCAGCTACGACGCGACGGATGCGGCCGCCCAGCAGGCGCTGCCCGCCGCCGCCTTCGCGGCCGGGCCGGTCGACCTGGTGATCTCCGCGGCCGGCGTGCTGACTCCGCAGGAGGAGCTGGAAGCCGACCCGCGCCAGGCTGCGGCGCTGATCGACACGAATTTCACCAGTCACGTCACGGTGCTGCTCGCGGTCGCCGCCCGGCTTCGCGAGGCTGGCCACGGCACGATCGTCGTACTGTCGTCAGTAGCGGCTGTCAGGCCACGCAAGGCGAACTTCGTCTATGGTGCGGCCAAGGCCGGGCTCGACGCGTTCGGCCGCGGGCTGGCGGACTCGCTCCACGGGACCGGAGTCCGGGTGCTCCTGGTCAGGCCGGGATTCGTCACCGGCCGGATGACGGCGGGAATGACGCCGGCCCCGCTCGCGTCGACGCCGGCACAGGTGGGCGCCGCCGTGGCGGCGGCACTGGCAGGTCGCCCGGCCGCGGTCTGGGTACCGCGGAGTGTCGGTATGCTCGCGGTCGCGATGCGCCTGATTCCGCGCCCGGTGTGGCGCCGGCTGCGCCGTTAGGCACGGGCCGCCAGGAGAGCAGGCAGGAGAAGAGCCAGTGCGAGTGCTAGTCGCGGAGGACGACGCCGGGCTGCGCGACGTGCTGGCGCGCGGGCTGCGCGAGAACGACTACGTGGTCGACGCCGTCGGGAATGGCGAGGAAGCCATCCGGTTCCTGCGCAGCTACGAGTACCAGCTGGCGGTCCTCGACTGGCGGATGCCCGGAATGTCCGGCCTGGACGTCGTGCGGTGGATCCGCCGTCAGCCAGCGTCCGACGCCAGTGCTGATGCTGACGGCGCGTGACGCCCACGCCGACCGGGTCACGGGGCTCGACGAGGGTGCCGACGACTACCTGGTCAAGCCCTTCGACTTCGCCGAGCTGCTCGCGCGCATGCGCGCGCTCCAGCGACGGCCGCCGACTGTCCAGCAGCCCGAGCTGGTCGTCGGGGACCTGCGCTTCGATCCGGCGACGCAGACGGGTGCTGGTCGGCTGGCCAGCAGCCGGTGCTGACCGCCACCGAGTACAGCATCCTCGAGCTGCTCGTGCGCAGGTCGCCCGCGGTCGTGCCGCGCCGCTCGATCGCGGTGAACGTGTGGGCTGACGAGGCCGACGCCATGGGCTCGAACACGATCGACGTGCACCTAGCCCGGCTGCGCGCCAAGCTGGCCAGCGGCATGGTGCGGATCGAGACGGTACGTGGCGTCGGCTACCGCCTCGTCGGGCGCTAGGACATGGTGCGCCTGCGCGGCCGCATCCCGCCGGAGATCGCCCACGCGGCGAAGGTCGCCCTGGCGGCCAGCCTGCTCGTGGGCATCGTCTACGCCGGGTGCGTCGCGGTACTGGACAAGGTCGTCACGGCCAGGCTGACCCAGTCGGTGGACCAGCGGCTAGCCGAGCGGCTAGCTGACGTCCAGGAAGTCGGACTGGGCGCCTCCTACGGGGACGACGACGACCTGGACAGCACCCCTGTCTACCTCTGGCGCGAGACACGTGCCGGGCCGGTCGCGGCGCGTGACTCGGCCGCCCCCGCCCTGCCGGCCGGGCTCCGGCTAACGCCGGGCTCGACGACGACTGCGCTGCTGCCGGCCGGACCATTCCGGTTCGCGGCCGCCAGCGCCAACGGAGTCACGCTCATCGCCGGCCAGAGCCTGGCAAGCGAAAATCACCTCACCGGCGCTGCTGCGCGAGGGTGAGACGCTCGCCGCGCCGGTCCTGCTGCTGGCCATGTTCGGCGGCGCGCTGACGATCGGCCTGCGGGCCCTCCTGCCCGTCGAGCAGTCTCGCAGGCGCCAGCTCGAGTTCACCGCCGACGCCTCGCACGAGCTCCGCACGCCGCTGAGCGTGATCAGTGCCGAGACGAGCGTGGCGCTGAGCGCGCCGCGCAAGCCTGCCGAGTACCGCGCCGTGCTGGCGCGCATCGAGGGTGAGAGCAGCAGGCTCAGGCGAATCGTCGAGGATCTGCTCTGGCTTGCCAGGTTCGACTCGACCCCGCCGGAGCCGAGCCACGAGCCCCTCGACCTGGCCACGATCGCGGCCGCCTGCGCGGAGCGATTCCGGGCGCTCGCCGCGACCCGCGATTTTGACATCCAGGTAGCTGCCGGCGGCGCGGTCCCGGCCTGGATCAGCGCCCCGCCCGAGTGGATCGACCGCCTCGCCGGGGTCCTGATCGACAACGCGTGCCGGTACGCGGGCCCGCAGCGGCATCGTCCGCGTCAGCGTGGGCCAGCGCGGCAGCCGGGTCACCATGACCGTCGAGGACAGCGGGCCAGGCGTCGCCGCCGAGGACCGGTCCAGGTTGTTCGACAGGTTCCACCGCTCGACCGAGCAGGGCGGCAGCGCGGGCCTCGGCCTCGCCATCGCCGACTCGATCGTGCGCACGACCGAAGGCCAGTGGCGGCTCGGCGACTCCGACCTTGGCGGCGCGCTGTTCGAGGTGTCCTGGCGGCGAGCGACGCTCCCGGCAGGCCCCGGCGCCGAGCCAGCCAGCGACCGCGCCCGTGCCTCCCGCCGGTCAGCTGGCCGGCCCGCAGCTGGCCGCGGCGAGTCAGCTGCCGCCGACGGCGCGGCCGTGCCAGGCGCGGCGCGGCTGGACGCGGCCGCCGGCGACGGCTCGGCGCCGGCGGCGGATCCAGCCACGTCGCGGCGACGTAGGCCGTCACCACGGCGACGATGACGACCGGCATGATGGCGATGCCGTCGGACGACAGCACCAGGCACGCCAGCAGCACCGAGGTCATGGGCAGCCGCAGCATGCCTGCGGTCATGGCGCCCATGCCCATGCCGACCGCCGGGACCAGCGGCAGCCCCGGCAGGTGCGACAGCAACGCGCCGACCACCGCGCCGATGAAGATCGCCGGGAAGGTCGGCCCGCCGCGAAAGCCGCTCATCGACACGCCGTAGGCGACACGCCTTCATGGCGACGAGCAGGCTGAGCGCGCCGACGCTGTAGCTGGCGGCATGCGTGATCGAACGGCCCGAGCTGGGTCTGGCCGGAGAAGAGGACATTGTCCGCGCCCTTGCCGGTTGCCTGCGCTGAAGATGACGGCAGCCGCAGCGACGACAAGCCCCGCCACCGGTGTCAGAGCAACGGCTGCCGCTGGACGACAGCGCGCAGGCAGCAGCGCAAACCGGCGGATCGCGACGCTCAGCAGCGCCGCGGCCAGGCCGACCACCAGCGCCCAGCCGAATTCGGCCGTGCCGGGCCGGGCGAAATGCGGCAGGCCAGGCACAGCGAGCGAGAAATCGCCAAGGCCAGACCACTGGCCGAGGCCGATGAAGATCAGCGCCCCGACACCGGCCGCGAGCAGGCCAGGAACCAGGATGAGCTCCAGCGTCGCTCCGCCGAAGCCGACCACTTCCATCATCAGGAAGGCGCCGGTGATCGGCGAGCCCAGCAGTGTGCTGATCGCGGCGAAGCTGCCGGCCGCCCCGACCACGAGCTTGACCTGCGGCGCCGTCTTGGCCGCCTTGGCCCGGCTGACGGCCCAGGCGGCCAGCCCGCCGCCGAGCGCGATGAGCGGCGCCTCCGGCCCGAGGACTGCGCCGAAGCCAAGCGTGGCCAGCGCCGCGAGGGCGATGCCGGGCAGCTCCCTGGCGGCAAAGACGCCGCCAGCCTTGAAGCCGTCTGCCGGTGAATGCCCCCCCGTTCCCGGCAAATACGTGATCGTGAGGGCGACGAGGATGCCACCGACGGCCAGCACCGGAAACGGCCACCACACGGGCGCAGACTTGAAGCCAAGGTCGTCAGGGAAGCTGACGTACAGCCAGTGCTGGAGCTTGCTGACCAGCGCGAGGAACGCCCACGCGACGGCGGAGACAGGCACGCCAAGAACCGCCGCAACTACGAGCAGCCGCACATAAGCGCGGCTGCGCAGCAAGGCGACAGCTTGGGCGGGCGTAGTCAGCTGCGTTCTCCCCCGACGGCAGGCCAGTCAGCGCCGCCATGCCAGCAGCGGCATTCCCCGGTGTTGAATTGCCCGCCTGAGGCCCGCTTCACTCGCCGCGGGCTCGATCGGCTGGCCAGCGGGTGACCTCCCGGCCCGCCCCCCGGGCGGCGGACCATAGCCTGGCGGCAAGCTGCCCATCGCGCGGCCAGAGGCCGCTTGACTTCGCCCCTGGGGCCGGCCGCAGCGTGAAGTGGCCGGGCAGCGTGCCCGGCATGAGGAGGCTGTAGTGGACTTGCTGACAAGCGGGGAGTTCGCCCGCGCGTCCCGGCTCTCGCGCAAGGCGCTGCGCCTGTATGACGAGCTCGGCCTGCTGAGCCCGTTCCGGGTCGATCCGGCCACGGGCTACCGGTTCTACGCGCCCGCGCAACTGGAGCAGGCCAGGCTGGTCGCCTGGCTACGCCGGCTCGGGATGCCGCTAGCCAGGATCCGGGCGGTCTGCGCGCTGCCGCAGCCGGAAGCGGCGGCTGAGCTCGCCGCGTACTGGGACCAGGTTGAGGCGGAGAGCTCGGCCCGGCGCGAGCTGGCCACGTTCCTCATCAGGTATCTGTCTGGGAAGGACACATCCATGCACGACGCACAGGGCACGCTGACCGTCAGGTACGCGGTGCAATCCGACATCGGCCTGCAGCGCGAGGACAACGAAGACGCGGCGTACGCAGGAGCACGGCTGCTGGCAGTGGCCGACGGCATGGGCGGTCATGCGGCCGGGGAGGTGGCAAGCGCTACCGTCATCGACGCCCTGCGGCCGCTTGACACCGAGATCCCGGCGGGCGAGCTGCTCGATGCTCTGGACCACGCGGTGCGCCGGGCCGGAAGCAGCCTGCGGGACATGGCCGCGACCGATCCGGCGCTGTCCGGCATGGGCACGACGCTCACCGCGCTGCTGTGGTCGGGCTCTCAGCTTGGGCTCGTCCATATCGGCGACTCGCGTGCCTACCTGGTCCGCGACAACGACGTATTCCAGATCACCCACGACCACACGATGGTGCAGTCGCTACTCGACGACGGCAAGATCACCCGCGCGGAGATCTCCGCCCACCCGCAGCGCTGGCTGCTGTTGCGCGCGCTGACGACGGGCGGCGACGTCGCGCCGGATCTTCAGCTGCGCGAGGCCAGGGCCGGCGACAGGTACCTGCTGTGTTCCGACGGGCTGCATGAGGTCGTCGATGCTGAGTCGATCGCCGGCGTGCTGCGCACGGTCGCCGACCCGGATCAGGCTGCGAAGGACCTAATCGCGCTGGCCGTCAGCGGTGGCGGACCGGACAACATCACGTGCATCGTGGCCGACGTCGTGCACGCCTAGCGGTCTTCGGGCCGCCAGTCGCTAGTCGCCAGCCCGCGGCTGGCGGCCGCGGCCGGCGGTCCTAGTCCCGGCCGCGGTGCCAGCGCGGCTTGCGCTTGTCCAGGAACGCGTGCATCCCCTCGCGCGCGTCTGGCAGCTGGCTCGTCGCCGCCATGACCTCGATCGCATAGGCGTACGCCTTCGCCTGGTCCAGGTCGATCTGCGCGTACAGCGCTTGCTTGCCGATGGCCTTGCTCTCGGCCGATCCCCTGGTAACCCGCTCAAGCAGGTCCGCGGTGGCCGAGTCGAGCTGTGCGGCTGGCACCACCCGATTGACCAGCCCCCAGTCCAGCGCCGTGCGCGCGTCGATCACATCGCCCGACAGCGCCAGCTCCGCGGCGCGCTTGCGGCCGATGTTCCTGGCGACCGCCACCATGGGCGTGTGGCAGAACCAGCCGCCCTTGCCGCCAGGAGCGGCGAATCCAGCGTCGTCGCTGGCCACGGCGAGATCAGCGCTGGCGACGAGCTGGCAGCCGGCCGCGGTCGCGAGGCCGTGCACCCTGGCTACGACCGGCTGCGGCACCTGCTGCATCAGCGTCATCAGCTCGGTGCAGGTCACTAGCAGCGCGCGCACCGCCGAGAAGTCAGCGTCGGCCACGTCAGCGAAGTCGTGCCCGGCGCTGAAGACCGGACCGTTCCCTGCCAGCACGATGCCGAGTGCGTCGCTGTCCCCCACGTCGGTGAACGCCGCGATCAGCTCACGCATATGCGCCAGTGAGAGTGCGTTCCGGCGAGCGGGCCGGTTCATCGTGATCGTGGCGAATTCGCCGGACCGGTCCACCAGGATGTGATCAAACTCCATCACGACCTCCTCGCCTGACTCCACCCTATGACGGCGCCGTTTCGGTTCCCAGGCTGACGCCAAGGCTGGGGGCGGGCCGCCCGCGACGTACTGGCCCGGGACAATTGATGGCTCACCTGGCAGGCCGCAGGGCGGGGAGGGTCAGTGCTGAGGGGAGCAGCTGTGAGCAGGCAGCGACAGGCGGGCGGGTTGCTCTCGGTCAACGTGGGCCTGCCGCGTGATGTCCCCTGGCATGGCCAGCTGGTGCACACCGCCGTCTGGAAGCGGCCTGTTGACGGGCCGCAGCAGGTGCGGCGCCTGAACATCGACGGCGACGGGCAGGGCGACCTGCAGGGGCACGGCGGGGAGCAGCGTGCCGTCTTTGTGTACCAGATCGAGTCCTACCACTACTGGCAACAGCAACTCGGCCGCGATGACTTCGAGTACGGCCAGTTCGGTGAGAACTTCACGATCACAGGGCTGGCCGACGACCAGGTCTGTATCGGCGACCGGTACCAGATCGGCGACGCACTGTTCGAAGTCACCCAGCCGAGGGTGACGTGCTACCGGGTCGGCATCCGGATGAACGACCCGCAGATTCCGGCCCTGCTGGTGTCGAATCACCGGCCGGGCTTTTATTTCCGCGTGCTCCGGGAAGGCGCGGTGCAGGCCGGCGACGAGATCGTGCAGGTGGCTTCCGGGCCCGAGGCCATGACCGTGGCCGACATAGATGCGCTGCTGTACCTGCCCGGCCATCCCCGCCGGCAAGTTCTCCGGGCGCTGCGGATTCCAGCCTTGTCGGACGGCTGGAAAGCCTCGTTCCGCGACCTTGCCGGCCAGCCAGAGGATGGCGGCCGCGCCGCGGGGAACGTCGGGCTGACGACAGCGAGCCCGCCGCCGGCCTGGCCCGGCTTCCGCACGCTGGCCGTCACGGGGATCGAGCGGTCAAGCGAGTCGGTGCTCTCGTTGCTCCTCGCCGATCCGGGTGGCTCGGCGCTGCCGCCCGCCATGCCGGGGCAGTTCCTGACATTGCGGTTGCGTCCGGCTCTCGACGCGCAGCCGCTCTTGCGCAGCTACTCGCTGTCGGGAGCGCCGGGTGCCAGTACCTATCGCATCAGCATCAAACGGGAGCCGCACGGCGCGGCTAGCCAGTTCGTGCATGATCACGTCCAGGCAGGCGATCTGCTGGAAGTCGCGGCGCCGCGCGGCAGCTTCATACTCCGGTCCGGCGCAGCGCCCGTGCTGCTCATCAGCGCCGGCGTCGGCGCGACGCCAGTGCTGGCCATGCTGCACGCCCTCGCGGCCGCCGGTTCCGATCGCGAGGTCTGGTGGCTGCACGGGGCGCGAAGCCGGGCGGAGGAGCCGTTCGCCGCAGAGTCGCGGTCGCTGCTCGCCGCCCTGCCGCACGGGCACCGGTACGTCTGTTACAGCCGTCCCGGCCCGGACGACGTCGCGGGAGGCGACTACGAGGCCGTGGGCCGGCTCTCGCGCTCAGCGCTGGAAGCCCTGGACTTGCCGCGCGCCGCCGACACCTACATCTGCGGGCCGACCGCGTTCATGGCCGAAGTCTCCGAAGCCCTCGTGGCGCTCGGATTCGACCGCTCCCGGATCCGCATGGAGATCTTCGGCTCGGCGCCGTCGCAGACGCCGGGAATCGCGGCAGCCGCCGCCCGGCCCGTGCATCCGCCGCCGGGCCAGCCAGGCGACGGCCCGCAGGTGGCTTTCGCCCGCAGCGGGCTCACGGTTCGCTGGGCTCGCGACTGCGGCAGCCTGCTCGACCTGGCCGAGGCCTGCGACGTGCCAGTGCGCTGGTCGTGCCGCACCGGTGTGTGTCATACCTGCGAGACGGGCCTGATGTCGGGGACGGTCAGCTATGAGCCCGACCCGGTCGACGATCCAGCCGACGGCAGCGTGCTGATCTGCTGCTCCCGTCCCGACGAGGAGGACCTGGTACTCGACCTGTGACGCCGGTGCGGGTACGGGTCGCCGGTCGCCGGTGCCGGTCCGCCGGCGCCGGTCCGCGGCTAGCCGGCCAGGTCAGCGAAGCGGCGCTTGACGGTGGCCACCGTGTCGTCGGCCGGCGCATCCCAGATCTCCTGGTTGAAGATCTCGACTTCGGCGAACCCGCCGTAGCCGGTCGCCAGCACCATCGCCGTGATGGCCGCGAGGTCGATATACCCGTCGCCGAGGTGACCCCTGCCCAGCAGCGTGTCCTGCGGCAGCGGCAAGATCCAGTCACAGAGCTGGTAGCTGACCACGCGCCCGGCCGCCCTGCTCAGGTCGGCCGCCAGCTGGGCATCCCACCAGACGTGGTAGGTGTCCACCACCACTCCGACGACCTCGGCCGGGAACTGCGCGGCCAGGTCGACGGCCTCGCCCAGCCGCGAGATGGCGCACCGGTCGGCGCAGAACATCGGATGCAGCGCCTCGATGCCCAGCCGGACGCCGGCCTGCTGAGCGAACGGGACCAGCTCAGCCACGGCGTCCGCGATCATCCGGCGGGCGAGCGGGAGGTCCTTGCTGCCGGGCACCAGGCCGCCCGAAACCAGGATCAGCGTGTCTGCCCCGAGGGCGGCGGCCTCCAGCACGGCCGCGCGGTTGTCGGCCGCGGCTGCCGTGCGGCGCTCGCGGTCGTCGTGGGTGAAGAATCCGCCGCGGCACAGGCTCGAGACATGCACGCCTGCGGCCCGCACGGCGGCTGCGGTCTCGGCCAGGCCGGCCTGCGCGACCTTGTCCCGCCAGAGGCCGATCGCCGCGATTTCGTGCCGGACGCACAAGTCAATCGCGTCCGTGACAGCGAGGTTCTGGACCGTCGCCTGGTTGAGCGACAGGTGGCCGAGTCCGATCACGCTCTTGCCCGCTGCCACGCTCGCCCCGTGCTCACGCCGGTGCCGTCCCCGTGAGGGTCGCACCAGCGAGAAACTCCGTCATCCGGCCGACGGCCAGGTGCGGGTCGCGAAGTGCACGAGCAGCGGCGGCAAGCTCGAAGACGCCGACCAGGTGCTCGGCCGACCGGCGTTCGTGCAGCCCGCCCAGCATGGCGAAGTGCGGCTGGAAGCCGTTCAGCCAGGCCAGGAACGCCACGCCGACCTTGTAGTCGTAGGTGGGCTCGGTGAAGATCAGCCGGCTGAGCGCCACCGTTGGCACCATCGCCGCGTCGTAGCCGGTCACGTCGCCCAGGTCCAGTGCGTGCAGTGCAGCGGCGGCAGGCGCGGTGACCGCCGCGAACGCCCCGAGCAGCGCGTCGCTGTGCCCGTCGGCGTCACCGCGGATCAGCTCGGCGTAGTGGAAGTCGTCGCCTGTGTACAGCCGGACGCCAGGCGGCAGCCTGCGCCGCAGTGCGCGCTCGGCGCCGGCGTCGAGCACGGATAGCTTGATGCCGGCGACCTTGCCCTCAGCGCGCTCGATCAGCTCGATGACGGTGGCCGCGGCCACGGCGAAGTCCGCGCTGCCCCAGTAGCCGCGAAGCGCCGGATCGAAAGCGTCGCCCAGCCAGTGCAGGAGCACCGGCCGGTCAGCGAGCGCGAGCACCCGTCGGTACACCGCGACGTAGTCATCGGCCGACCGTGCGCTGGCGGCGAGCGCACGACTCGCCATGACGATGACCTGCGATCCGGCTGCCTGCACGAAGTCGACCTGCGCCGCGTACGCACCGACGATGGCAGCCAGCGGATGCGCTCCGGCGGCCAGCTGATCGGTACCGGCTCCGCTCACGATCTGCGCGCCGAGCTCTGCGGCCCGCGCCGATGACCTGGTGATTAGGTCGCGGGCCTGCCAGAAGGCAAGTCCCGTGCCGCGCTGGGCCGTATCCATTGCCTCGGCAACACCGAACCCGTGCCGCCAGAGATGCTCGCGGAATCTCAGGGTGGAGTCCCAGTCGATGCTGCCGTCCGGGCTTGCGGCCACGTGCGCCGCGGCGTAGGCGCTCCGGCGCGCCGGCGCCGGATACGCCGCTGCCCAGCCAGGAGCCGGGATGTCGAGCAGATCCGCCCGGCCGGGCAGCGCGATCTGGGCGCTCATCTCAGATCCCGAGCGCGGGGACGGCTAGCCGACGGCCCTGCGCCGAGGACTGCAGCGCGAGACCGGCAAGCTGGACTCCCTTGGCGCCTTCGGCCAGATCCCACGGGAACGGGGTGTGTTCGGCCGCGGCGCGCAGGAACAGCTCCCACTGGACCTTGAAGCCGTTGTCGAACGGCTCGTTGTCTGGCACGTCGGTCCACTGCGCGAGGTAGTCGATCGGGTCGGGCAGGTCCGGATTCCAGACTGGCATCGGCGTCGAGGCCCGGTGCTGAATGGCGCAGTTGCGCAGCCCCGCGACCGCGCTGCCATGCGTGCCGTCCACGTGTAGCTCGACCAGTTCCCTGCGGTTTACCCGCACCGCCCAGGACGAGTTGACCGAGGCGAACACGCCCGACTCGAACTCCAGCACCGCGTACGCGGCGTCGTCCGCGGTCGCGTCATACTGCTGCCCCGACTCATCCCAACGCTGCGGCACGTGGGTCGTGTGCCGGGCGTATAGGGCGGTGATCGGGCCGAAGAGATCCTCGAGCAGGTACTGCCAGTGCGGGAACATGTCGAGCACGATCCCGCCGCCGTCTTCCCTGCGGAAGTTCCACGAGGGCCGCTGCGCGGCCAGTCCGTCGCCCTCGAACACCCAGTAGCCGAACTCGAGCCGGGCCGACAGCACGCGCCCGAAGAATCCGGACCGGATCAGCCGCCGGAGCTTGATCATGCCAGGCAGGAACAGCTTGTCCTGCACGACGCCGTTCGTGATGCCGGCCTCGCGAGCCTGGCGGGCCAGCCGCAATGCGCCGTCGAGCGTGCTAGCCGACGGCTTCTCGGTGTACACGTGCTTGCCAGCGGCGATGGCCCTAGCCAGGCTCTCCTCGCGCGCGCTGGTGACCTGGCTGTCGAAGTACACGTCGACGATCGGATCGCTCAGCACCTCGTCGAGGCTGGTTGACCAGCGTTCCAGCCCGTGCAGCTCGGCGATCTCGCGCAGCCGGTCTTCGCGGCGCCCGACCAGGATCGGCTCCGGGTAGATCATGGTGCCGTCCGTGAGCGTGATCCCGCCCTGAGCCCGGATGCTCAGCAGCGATCGCTCCAGGTGCTGGCGATATCCCATCCGGCCGGTGACGCCGTTCAGGGCAACGTTGATGACCTTGCGCGTCATGGATCGCCCTTCGGCAGTCAGCTCGGTGCGCCTGCTCGACCTAGGTGCATGTCCGATTCGGGAAAGTACTTTCCCAGATTAGGCTGGGGCAGGAAAGCCGGTCAAGATCGAGCGCAGGGCGCGGGAGCCGAGGGCCGGGCGCGGAAGCCGAGGGCCGGGGCGCGGAAGCCGAGGGCCGGGCGCGGAAGCCGAGGGCCGGGCGCGGAGAAGCCGAGCGCCGGGCGCGGAGCAGCCGTCTCAGCAGCTGGAGCAGTCGAAAGCAGCCCGGTGTCGCGGCAGCCGAGCCCGGATGCGCGGCAGCCGAGCCGGGTGTCGCGTCCGTCGAGGCAGTGCGGAAGGAGCCAAGCGTGGCAGACGGGGCTGACGCTCCACCGACGCCGAATGCCACCGCCGCGTCCCGGCCGGCCGATCCCGCAGGCGGCGCCCCGGCTCGGCGCCATCATGCCGCGCGCCGACCCCATCTGGGCACCTCGCGAGTGACGCTCCAGGATGTCGCCAATCGGGCTGGCGTGTCGCTGACGACCGCATCCCGCGTTCTTAGCGACGGTCCTCGGCGCGTCGGCGGCCAGCTCGCCAGCCGAGTCCAGCAAGCCGCCGCCGAACTCGGTTACACCGCGAACCTCCAGGCCCGTGCGGTCGCTACCGGCCAGAGCTCCATGGTGGGCGTGGTCGTGCACGACATCGCCGATCCGTATTTCTCGTCGATCGCCGCGGGGCTGATGGACGTCGCCCACCCGCTTCGGCTGCTGGTCTGCCTGTCCAGCACGACCGAGCGCGAAGCTGGCGAGCGCGAATACGTCGCGCTGATGCGGGCACAGCGCGCCCGGGCGGTGATCATCATTGGCAGCAGATCCAACGACCAGGCGATGCTGGCGGCACTGCGCGCCGAGATAGCAGCCTTCGCCAGCTCAGGCGGTCGTGTTGCGTGCATCGGCCAGGACTTGCTCGGGATTGACACGATCCTGCCGGAGAACTCCGCCGGCGCCGAGGCGCTCGCGAGAGCCCTCGTCGTCCAGGGCCATCGCACGTTTGCGGTGCTGGCCGGACCCGCGGGCTTGCTGACGGCGCAGGATAGGCTGGCCGGCTTTCTCGCCGGCCTCGCAGCCTGGCACGTCAGCGTCGATCCGAGGTTCATCGTGCACGGCGCGTTCACACGCGACGGTGGCTACGAAGCCATGAGCACAGTGCTCGCGATGGGCGCGGAGCGGCCGGACTGCGTGTTCGCCGTGAACGACGTCATGGCCGTTGGCGCGCTCGCCCGAGCGAGGGCCGCCGGCTTGTCGGTGCCCGGCGACGTCGGCCTCGCTGGCTTCGACGACATCACGACCCTGCGCGACGTCTATCCGCCGCTCACCACGGTCCGGCTGCCACTCGCACGGATGGGTGAAATGGCCGCGCGTCTCGTCCTGACCGACGCCAGCAGCGGTCGCGCGCGCGTGGTCCCGGTGCCCGGCGAGGTCATCCTGCGCGACAGCACCCTCCGGCCGCCGCCCGCCGGCGACGTTACCCCTTCCTGACCGCACAAAAGGGCTGAAAAGAGTCGCCACGGCTAGCGTCAACCACGACCCCGCGGCCGTTGCAACCCGCGCCGGCCAACATTTCACGGCTGACGTGCACTTCTGCGCCCTACTTGTCGGCTTTGCGCGCACCTTAGCCGTGAAATCTCTGCCGGCGCCGTGACGAATCGGGTGAATCACCCGCCGCTTCCCCGGATGGCGTCGTCGACGGCCAGACAGGCTGCCGTGCGAGCTGGCAAGGCCTGCCGCGGCCATTGAGGGCACTTGCCGGCGTGCGGCCAGCCGAAGCCGCGGCCTGCAAGGCCAGGCAGGCCAGCCGCAGCCACCTCACGCCCGGGCCAGGCAGGCCAGCCGAAGCCACCTCATGCCCGGCCAGGCAGCCAGCCGAACCCACCTCACGCCCGGGCCAGGCAGACCAGCCGAAGCCACCTCACGCCGGGCCGGGCCGCGCCGTGGCCATCGCGGGCTCTTGCGTGCTTCCCGGCGGTTCCGGTACGTTGCGCCTAGTTGGGAAAGCGCTTGCCAAAGGCGATGGCCACCGGGCGCAGGCCTCGGCTGGCGGCGAACGCTTCAGCGAATGGATTCCGACCCGCGCGCCTCTTTCCTTGCGGCGTGCCGCAGCAGACAATTCAGGCATCACTTCCAGCAAGGAAGTGGTAGCTGAGGAGCAAAGATGAGCGACGCGGCTTCTGTGCCATTCACTGAGA
This sequence comes from uncultured Actinomycetota bacterium, assembly GCA_963837255.1. Lineage (GTDB taxonomy): Bacteria > Actinomycetota > Actinomycetes > Streptosporangiales > Streptosporangiaceae > JAJYUU01. Next base: position 85,010 of record CAWIMN010000012.1, on the reverse strand, counting down.
CCAAGGCGCCCGAGTCGGCCGAGCGGTTGCATCGCGGCGCGCTCAGCCTGATTGACATCTCGGCCTCCACCATGGCCAACATCGGCCCGGCCTACAGCTTCTTCTTCGGCTACGGCTTCCTCGTCTTCACCGCGGGCGTCGCCGCGCCGCTGACGATCATCGTGGCCGGCATCGCGATCGCCCTGCTGGGCAACACGCTCTCGCAGTTCTCCAAGGCGCACCCGTCCACCGGCGGATTCATCTCCTTCGTCGGCAAGACCTTCGGCGGCACTAGTGCGGTCACCACGGCGCTATTGTGCGGGGCCGGGTACATCATCGCGATCTCGTCGGTGCTGGCGATCTCCGGCGGATTCCTGGCCGACGTCCTCCAGTACTACTTCGGCTGGAACGTCCCGTGGATCATCTTGTCGGTGCTGCTGACAGCGGGCGCGACGGTGATGACGATCCGCGGCGTCGGTGTGTCAACCAAGCTCGCAGGGTTGTTCTTCGCCTTCGAGATGCTCGTCCTGGTCGTCGTCTCGGTCGCCATCCTGATCAAGAACGGCGGCCACCTCAGCGTGGTGCCGTTCGAGCCTAGCCACATCACCAAGGGATTCACCGGGCTGGCCGCCGGCTTCCCGCTGGCCGTTTACCTGTTCATCGGCTGGGAGAACTCCGCCGCGCTGGCCGAGGAGACCGGCAATCCGCGGCGGAACGTGCCCAGGGCGGTCTACCTGTCGATCGCCCTGATGGTCGTCGGCTACGTGCTGTTCGCCTTCGCGACCGTGACCGGTTTCAACTACAGCGGAACTGCGCTGGCTGGCTCCGCGATCCCGTTCATCACGGTGGCGCACAACGTGCTCGCGGGCTTCGCGTTCTTCGCCTACGTCGCTGGGCTCACCTCGACGATCGGCGTGCTGATCTCGGCCGTGAATTCCCAGGCCAGGCTGATCTTCAACGCCGGGCGAGAGGGCCTGCTGCCGCGGTGGATCGGCAAAGTGCACCCAGTCCGCAAGACTCCGATGAACGCCATCTACGTCTTCGTGGCGATCGCGAGCGCCATCATCCTGGTCTGGGCGCTGCTGCACTTGCTCGGCGGCCACAAGCAGAGCGGGAGCATGGTCGCGCTCAACTTCTTCGTCGATTCGTCGACCATGGGGACCCTTCTGGTCCTGGTGGTGTATTTCCTGGCGAACCTCGCCTTGCCGTTCTACTACCGCAAGTTCCGGCCCGCCGAGTTCAACGTGCTCAGGCACGTCGTACTGCCCGTGCTCGGCATGGTCGCGATCGCCGTGCCGGTCTACTACCTGTGCAAGCCCGGCCAGCCGCAGCCGGCCGACTGGTTCCCGTACGCGGCGCTGGCGATTGTGGTCGCCGCGGTCGGATACGGCTACATCCTGAACCGGCGCGACCCCGAACTTGCCGAGCGCGTCGGATCGATCGTCGCCGACGAATGAGCGGGGGTGACCGCAAGCCGGTAAGCGCAGGCAGCCCCGTTCCCAGATCCTCGGGAGAGTTTCCGATGACCGATACGGCAGTCCGGGCGGACAACCAGGCACAGGAGCAGCCGAACCATCCGCTCGACCCGGTCAGCGCAGCTGAGTACCGGGCCGGGCGGCAGGTCCTGGCGGCTGCCGGACTGCTGGGCGAGTTCGTGCGGTTCGCCTACTACGGGCTCGACGAGCCGCACAAGGACGACGTGCTCAGCGAGCGGGCGCCGGACCGGCGCCTGCGGGCGTTCCTGATCGACACCGGCTCCGGCGAGTCGAGCGATGTGGTGCTCTCGCTGACGCGACAGGAAGTGATCAGCCGCCGCGTGCTCGATGCGCGGGCCGACGGCCAGCTGCCGATCCTCAGCCAGGACTTCGCCGTTACGGAAGAGGCTGTCCGGGCCGACCCGCAGTGGCGTGCTGCCATGGCCAGGCGGGGCCTGACCGACGTCAGCAAGATCCGGCTGTGCCCGCTGACCGCCGGGTCGTTCGGCGCCGCCGACGAGGACGGACGGCGGATGGTGCGGGTCCTGGCCTTTGTCCAGGCCGACCCGCAGGACTATGCGTGGTCGCACCCGGTCGACGGGGTCGCCGCGTACTTCGACCTGATCGAGCGCAAGATCTTCAAGATCGTGGACGAGTTCGAGCTGCCGGTCCCGGCTGAATCGGGCGACTACACCGACCCGGCCGTCCGCGGGCCGCACCGTACCGGCCTGCGCCCGATCGAGATCACCCAGCCGCAGGGCCCGAGCTTCACGCTCGACGGCTCCGTGCTGCGCTGGCAGAACTGGTCCATGCGCATCGGCTTCGACGCCCGCGAGGGCCTGACGCTGCACCAGATCAGCATCGCTGACGAAGGCCGGGACCGGCCCTTGATCTACCGGGCGTCGGTGCCGGAGATGGTGGTGCCGTACGGCGATCCGCGCTTCCGGTACTGGCAGACGTATTTCGACACCGGTGAGTACCTAGTCGGAAAGTGGGCGAACTCGCTCGAGCTGGGCTGCGACTGCCTCGGCGAGATCGCCTACCTGGATGCGACCGTCACCGACGACTTCGGCGAGCCGGCAGTGATCCCGAACGCGATCTGCATCCACGAGGAAGACCACGGGATCTTGTGGAAGCACTTCGACATCTTCACTGGGTCGTCCGAGGCCAGGCGGCAGCGGCGGCTGGTGGTGTCGTTCTTCACCACGGTCGGGAACTACGACTACGGCTTCTACTGGTACTTCTACCTGGACGGCGCCATCGAGTGCGAGATCAAGATGACCGGAGCGCTGTTCACGGCGGGCTACCCGGGCGGCGACTACCCGTACTCGGCTGAGGTCGCCCCCGGGCTCGGAGCGCCGGTCCACCAGCACCTGTTCAGTGCCCGGCTCGACATGACGGTGGACGGCCTGGCGAACGCTGTCGAGGAGGTCGACCTGGTCGGCGCGCCGGCCGGCCCGGACAACCCGTACGGCAACGCGATCAGGCAGCACGTCACCAGGCTCGGCACGGAGTCGCAAGGTGCGCGGCTAGCGGATTCGTCGCGCGGACGGACCTGGCGGGTGCTCAGCACCGAGCGCGCGAACAAATTCGGCAAGCCGGTCAGCTACACGCTCTATCCCGAGGCCGCACCCACGCTGCTGGCTGATGCGTCGTCGTCGGTCGCCCGGCGGGCCGGGTTCGCCTCCCGCCACCTGTGGGTGACGCGGTACGACCCGAAGCAGCGCTACCCGGCGGGCGACTTCGTGAACCAGCACCCTGGCGGCGCCGGCCTGCCCGCGTTCACCGCGGGTGACCGCGACATCGACGGCGCCGACATCGTGCTGTGGCACACGTTCGGGCCGACCCACTTCCCGCGGCCGGAAGACTGGCCGGTGATGCCGGTCGCCCGGTGCGGGTTCACGCTGAAGCCGACCGGCTTCTTCGGTCGCAACCCAACCCTGGACGTACCACCGCCAAGCGGGCACTGCTGAGCAGCGGGCCGGACCATCCGCTCCGTCACATGGCGTAGGTGAACTGCGCCAATTACGTCTAGTTAGCATCTGGTTTCTTTGTGTAATATCTGTCGGTGGATGGCATGCTGTGCCCGGCGCTCGTCGGCCGGGACGCCGAGCTCAGTGACCTGACCGCCGCGCTAGACGCGGCGGCAGCAGGCCACGGCGGCGCTTTGTTCGTCACCGGCGAGGAGGGCGTCGGGAAGTCCAGGCTGACGAAGGCTCTGTGCGGGCAGGCGACCGCCCGCGGCTTCAAGATCATGACAGGGCGGGGAACGAGGTCCGCCGTGCCGGTCCCGTATCGTCCGGTCGCAGAGGCCCTCCTCGGTGCCGCCCGCGGCGGTGTCGTCCCCGAGATGCCGGTCGTCTCCAACTATCGCGCCGCGCTAGGTTCCCTGGTCCCGGAGTGGAGCCAGCCCGGTGACGCCAGGGCCCACGTCTCCCCTGTTGTCATCGGCGAAGCGGTCCTGCGGCTGCTCATCCAGTCCGGCGGGAACGGCGGTCTGCTCGTCCTCGAAGACCTGCACTGGGCCGACCCCGAGACGCTGGACATCGTGGAGTACCTGGCCGACAACATCGCCGACGCCCGCGTTCTGTGCGTGGTCACCGTGCGCAACAGCGTGCCGTCGGCCTGCCTGGACCTCATGCAGACCGCGCTGGCCCGGCGCGCCGCCACTGCGGTCGCCGTGCCACGGCTTAGCTCCGCCGCTGTCCGCCAGATGGCGGCCGCTTGCCTGGGCGTCGCTGACGTGCCGAGCGCGGTGAGCAGGCTGCTGCCGGACTGCGACGGCCTGCCGTTTGCCGTCGAGGAGATCCTTGCCGCAGCTGTCGCCTCCGGCGAGCTTGCTCGCGCCGAGAGCACCGGCGGCTGGCAGGTGAATAGCGACGTCTGCACCGGCGTGCCCGACTCGATAGCCGGATCGGTGCGGGCCCGGCTCGCCTCACTAGGTCCGGCGGCCACCAACGTCATCGTCTCCGCCGCGGTCCTTGGCAGGCAGTTCGACTGGGAGCTGCTGCCGCGCGTCGCTGGTGTCGGCGAGTCCGAAGCGCTCGAGGTAATCCAGCGCGCGTGCGAGGTCCAGCTGGTCGAGCCAGCGCCACCAGACGCCAGGTCCGGGATGTTCAGGTTCCGGCACAGCCTGACCCGCGACTCCATCCTGACCGACCTGATGCCGCCGGAGCTAGCCAGCCGGGCCGCGGCCACCGCGGCGGCGATCGTACAAGCGCATCCGGGCCTGCCCGGCTCGTGGTGCGAACTCGTCTCCGAGCTGTACGTCCTGGCCGGCCAGCCGCTGGCCGCCACCCGCCTGCTGGTGACTGCAGGACGTCGCGACCTGCTCAAGGGCGCAGTGAGCAGCGCCATCGCGGCGATGCGCGGTGCCCAGAGACTGCTGGTCGACGTGGTGCCAGCCGAGCCCATGCTCGGCATCGAGGTAGACGAGGTGCTCCTGGAAGCCTTCGCGCAGGCCGGGGACTACAACCAGCTGGCGCCGCTGGCCGAAGACCTGATTGCGAGGCTCGAGGCCGCGGGCGCCGACCCGCGCCGCCAGGCGCTGGTGCTGCTCAAGGCCGCGAGCACGCGGCCCGAGGACACTCCGGCTGCCGCCGCTGATCACCTGTCCGCCGCCGCCGCGATCGCCGACCGGCTGCACGACACCGAGCTGTCGGGCCGGATCGACACCGCGGCGGCGTGCAATGCGCTCGTCGCCGGCGATCTCGATGCCGCCGAGCACCTCGCCCGCCGAGCGTTCCGGACCGCCGAGGCGGCCGGCCTGTCTGGCTGGGCGGCGGATGTCGCGCTGGAGTCCCTGGAGCTGATCGGGCGGCGCGAACGTGCGCGGGACCTGGAGGCCGCGCGCGACGCCTTCGAGCATGCCCGGCACCTCGCCGACCGCAGGGAACTCGGCATCTGGCGCATCCGGACCCGGCATGAGCTCGGCACCATCGAGATGCTGCGGGACGGGTCGGCCAGCCAGCTGCGTGAAGTGCGTCAACTGGCGGCCGACGCCGGCGCGACCTGCGTCGGCACGGTGATCACGCTCCAGCTCGCGAACCTGGCAAGCCTCGGCACCGAGCTAGACCAGGCACTGGACATGGCGGTGCGGTGCCAGAAGACGGCAGCCCAGATCAAGGCGCCCAGGATCCAGGCGATGGCAACCATCCTGGAGGCCAATATCGCGGCTGTTCGCGGCGACCGACGTGGGACCGAGCGGGCAGCCCAGCGCGCCGAGTCCATCCTGCCCGGTGATCCAGAGATCCTGGTCACTACGTGGGGGCAGTCGCGGGTCCTCGCCGCGCTCTTCCGCGACGATCTGACCCGCGCAATGGAGGACGATGCCAACGCCCTGGCCTACGCCGCCGACGCGCTGGCGTCGCCTCGCCGGACGCAAGGGTTCTACTCAGCACTCCAGGCGCCGCTGCTGGCCCCGCGCCGGGCGATGGCCCTGCATGCGCTCCTGACGACGCTGGCCGGCGGCGACGGTCACGCCGCGATCGAGCTGGCACGCAGCACCGGCGCCGCCACTAGCTGGAACGCCGGCTGCCTGGGGTATGCGCAGGCCGTGCTTGCCGGCCTCGAAGGGCAGACTGCCCGCGCATCAGCGCTGGCAGCGGACGCCAGCGCGCACTTCAGGCCGTTCGCCCCCTGGTGGAACCATCTCGTCCGACGCCTGGCCGCCCCGGCCGCGCTGCGCGACGACTGGGGCGAGCCAGTCAGCTGGCTGCGCGAGGCTGCGAGCGCCTTCGAGGCCACCTCCCACGATCAGCTCGCGTCAGCCTGCCGGGGCATCCTGCGCCGGGCGGGGGAGCGCGTCCCGCGGTCCGGGCGGGGCAGCGCGACTGTCCCGGCCCAGATGCGCGGGCTCGGCGTCACCAGCCGGGAGATGGATGTCCTGCTGCTCGTCGCCAGAGGCGCGTCGAACTCTCAGATAGCCGCCCAGCTCTACATCTCACCGAAGACCGTGCAGACCCACATCGCCAGTCTCGTTGCCAAGACCGGGAAGACCTGCAGGCGCGAGCTCGTCGCCCACGCGGCCCGGATGGCGCCGCGCTAGGGCGTGGCCGGGTGTTAACTCAGCCCGAATCCTTCGCTAGCTCGGCCTGCGCCCGATGTGCCGGGTGGCTGTGCTCCGCGAATGTGGACGGGTGGTCGAAACGTTCCGTCGCTGACTCGCAGGAGCAGCTCGCGGCAGGCCCCCAGCCGCCCGAGACCGGCGCCGCTGAGCTGCAGGGCAGGCACCGGCCGGCTTGCCTCCGGGCCGGCCGGTGCTAGCCCGTCAGCACAAGCTGGGGTGGCGAGACGCCGGTATCGCTGCTGAGCCGCCTGGTCAAGCACAGCCACGCCAGCGCAGCGGCGGTTCCGGCCAGCGCCAGCGGCCCTAGGTCGAAGTAGAGCAGGTGCAACCCGTGCAAGAGCCCAGGCGGGGTGGCTTTGTTGCTGAGGACGCTGCCCGGCAGCTGGCTAAACGCCTCGACGAACGCCCGGCCCAGCACGATCCAGTCCAGCCTGGTCGCTGGCATCAGTGCGAGCAGCGGGAAGAGCAGCACGTCGTACCAGGCTCGCTGCAGCGGCGACCAGACGAGCCAGGCAAGAGTCAGCGCGAGCACGGGCCGCACCGCTGGCAGCCCTGGCGGCCCGGCCGGCATCCGCCACAGAAGGAGGCCGGCCAGCACGACGGTGGCGAGCAGAGCGATTACCTGCGTCGCGCTTCCGCCCGGGAAGTGCGGCGACACGTCGACCACGAGCTGCCACGGCTGAGCCAGGCTGAGAGTGTGACCGGACCCGGACTCCGCCAGTACGGACGTCACTGCCTGCCAGCCCACCAGCCAGTACCCGGGGACGACAACGGCGGCCACGCCGAGGCCGAGGCCGGCCAGCGCGCGCGGCGACCGGAAGGCCGCGATCGCCAGACCGAGGCCGAAGATCGCGAACGGCGCCTTGATCGTGATCGCCAGGCCGATAAGCAACCCGGCGAGCAGTCCGTGCTTGAGGTCCAGCCGCCGGAGCCCGAGAATCGCGAGCAGTCCGAACACCACGCCGAGCACGTCGTTATGGCCGCCCGCCATGACCGCCAGCAGCATCAGCGGGTTGACGGTCCACAGCAGATGGGCGCGCACGCGGCGAGCCGCGTTGGAGCGAAGGCCCCGGTCGAGCGCGAGGGCGACGGCGAGGAATGCCAGTGCGTTCCAGGCCTTAAGCCAGAACATGGTGTGGCTAGCGGAATCGCCGCCGAGCTTCGACGCTGCGGCCTGGGTAAACGTGACCAGGGGCCCGTACGGCGAATCGATGCGCCGCCACTTTCTCGGCGCGAAACTCGCCACCGGATCGCGTGTGAGCCGCAGCTGATGCGGCGTCATCGTGTACGGGCTGTGGCCGAGCGCGGCGATACGGCCGTAGATGGCGTCGTCCACGAGGTCGGTGGAGCCGACCGGCGGGAGCAGCATCAGCAGGATCACGCCGATCAGTGCGCCAGCGATCAGCAGCTGCGGTCGCGGCCGCCAGCCGCGACGGATGGCGACCAGCCCGCCAGCTACGCCCGCCGCGCCGAGGGCCACCGCGAGCCACAGGACGGACGACACGAGCTGCGGTCCCGGCCGGGCGTGGATGAAGAACAGCGGCCCGGAATGCGCATTGGGCATGGGCGGCTCGGCCGCGGACGGACCGAGGAACGAGACGACGATCATCAGCGCCGTGCTGATCACGATCCCGGCTAGGGCCAGGCGCGCCAGGATCCGCACTGGCTGCTGCTTCGCGTGCGCCGCAGCCGTGATCCCGGCGGGCCGGGCAGAGCCTGCTCTCCCGGCGCCGCGGCCACCGACAGGATCGGCGATGCTGCCCCGACCGCTGTCCGGCAGGTCCCCGATGGTGGGCGGCGGTGATGCAGGCATGTGTAGCAGTCCCCGTTGTCGTGCTGCCGTGTATGAGCGCTCGTTAACCCCGAGGCGGCGGCAACAACGCTGCTGCATCCCCAAGGGGAATATGTACCGGTTTTGCGAAGCCTTGGGCCTACGGTTACCGGTTCTAGTAGCGGCCGTTGCCAATCCGAAGCATTCCAGGTCTGGCATCGTGACGGTGCCTGATCGACTGCTGTCGGTGCGCTCCTGCCGTCGGGCACCGGGCATTATCGATCCATGACCAAGGCTTCCGCGCTTGTCACCGGCGCTTCGAACGGTATCGGGCGAGAGATCGCCAGGCAGCTAGCGAACGCGGGACTGACCGTGTACGTCGGCTCCCGTGATGCCGGGCGCGGGCAGCGAACCGTCGACGAGATCGGCGCCGACGCGCGGCTGCTGCAACTCGACGTCACCGACGGCGCCAGCATCGCCGCGGCCGCCGCGCAGGTCAATGAGCTGGACGTCCTGGTGAACAATGCCGGCATCATGGTGGACGGCAAGCCGGCGACCGAGGCCGATATCGACAGCTTCCGCCGCACGTACGAGACAAACGTGTTCGGCGTCGTCGCGGTCACCAACGCCTTCTTGCCCGCTTTGCGCCGATCCGCGCATCCGCGCATCGTGAACATATCCAGCGGCACCGGCTCGCTGTCCTGGAGCACCGGGCCGAATCCGCAGTTCGCCTTCCAGACCGGCGGGACCGGGGCTGCTTATCGTTCGTCCAAGACGGCGCTGAACGCGCTGACCGTCTATTACGCGCAAGCGCTGGCGGCAGACGGCGTCAAGGTGAACGCCCTTGCTCCCGGCCTGCGCGCGACGAACCTGAACGCCAGGGCAGCCGCCAGCGGCGGCGATCCGGGCGAAGCGGCGGCCGCCGCGGTCCGGCTCGCGATGCTGCCAGACGACGGGCCGACCGGCCAGTTCTTCTCCTGGGACGGCGCCGTCGCGCCGTGGTGACCGCCGCCTCGGCAGGCCTCTAAGCAAGGCCGTGGTGTCCGCGCTAAGTGAACGAGTGGCAAACTAACTTGCGGTTATGGCAAAATCTGCTGCCGTGACTGACGACCTGCACAGCGTACTGACGGCCGTGGGGCCCCGGCTGCGCGCCCTCCGCAAGCAGCGCGGCGCGACGCTGGAGCGGCTAGCCGAGATTACCGGAATCTCGGTCAGCACGCTGTCGCGGCTGGAATCAGGGCAGCGGCGGCCCACTCTGGAACTGCTCTTGCCGCTGGCGCAGGCACACCAAGTCCAGCTGGACGAGCTCGTCGGCGCTCCGGCCACCGGCGATCCGCGGATCTACCCGCGTCCGGTCAAGCGCCACGGCACGACCTGGCTTCCGCTCACCCGCAACCCAGGCGGCCTCAACATCTTCAAGCAGATCGTGCCCATGAACCCGAACCCCCCTGAGCGTCTCGAGCAGCGCGTTCACGAGGGCCACGAATGGCTCTACGTCGTCGCGGGCACGCTCCGGCTCGCCCTGGGCGACGAAGACTTTGTCCTAACCGGCGGTGAGGCAGCCGAGTTTGACACGCGGGTTCCGCACGGATCGGCCAACGTCGGGCTCGACCCGCTCGAGCTGCTGATCATATTCGGCCCGCAGGGCGAGCAAGTGCATCTGCGCGCACGCGCGACTACCGCTGGCTCGGCCACCCGGTCCCGCTGACCAGCAGGACCAGCGCCACGCACGTGCCCTTCCTGCGCAACCGATGATCGCCGCCGTCACCGCGGGGTGGCGGGGGACGAACGCGAGCGCTAGCTGGACCAAGGTCAGCCCCGCCTTGGCCGCCAGCGAGCGGGCTGTACGGGATCACGCCCATCCCGTACCGCGAGCAGGTCGGCAGCACGTCGTTCTCGATGCCGCGGGTCAGGATCGAGTACACCCTGGACTGCTTGACTCTTCCGTCGGGTCAGCTGGTTGAGTAACTGGCATGTACGGGATAGGCACCGTTGCGCGCCTGGCGCAAGTGTCGGTACGCACGTTGCGGCACTACGACGACATCGGCCTGCTCAAGCCGGCCTGGGTGGACCCGCTCACCGGTTATCGGCATTACACGCCCGACCAGGTCCTGCGGCTGCACCGCATCCTCGTGCTGCGTGACCTGGGTGTGTCGTTGTCCGCGGTCGGCCAGCTAATCGACGACGACGTCACGATCGAGCAGCTGCGCGGCATCCTGCGGTTGCGCCAGGCCGAAGCCCGCGCCCAGCTCGCTGTACAGACGGAACAGCTCACCAGGGTCGAGATACGGCTGGCGCAACTAGAGGAGGGACCCATGGCCGACTATCAAGTGATCGTCAAACGGCTCGAGCCCGTGCGGGTGGTCGCCCTGAGCGAGAATCTCGGTGGCGTCGAGGACATCGGCGAGGCCTGCGGCCGCATGTACCCGCGCCTGCACGCCGCCCTGGCGGAGCACCGGTTGGGCTTCGACGGGCTGTCCCTCGCCCTCTACGACGACACGACCGACGAGGAACTGCCGCTTCGGCTCACGACAGCGCTCCCGATCCCGGCCGGCGTGACCATCGAGGGCGACGGCCTGACAACCATGGATCTGCCTGCCGTCGAACGCGCGGCAACTACCGTCGTGCGTGGCGCGCCTGACCGTTTCGCCGATGCATACCGCGCGCTGCACGAGTGGATCGGCCGAGCTGGCGAGCATGCGACGTCGTCCGAGCGAGAGCTCTACATCGACTGTGACGGCCCTCGCGACACGTGGGTGACCGAGCTCCAGGCGATCCTGCCACCTCGCAGTATGCGCGTCGGGCCAGCGGCCGACGGGTAGCCCAGGAGAAAACCGGTGGCCCGCTCGCAATGCTTCGCGGGATGCTGCCGCACGTGGGTTCGATCACCTGGGGCGAAGAGCTGGCCGAGATCTACGACAGCACCTACCTAGCCATGTTCGAGCCGTCAGCTCTCGAGCCCATGGTCAGCCTGCTCGCGGAGCTGGCCAGGGATGGCCCCGCGCTGGAGTTCGCGGTCGGCACTGGGCGGGTGGCGCTTCCGCTGAGCGCCCGCGGGATTACGGTGCATGGCCTTGAGCTGTCTCAGCACATGGCAGACAGGTTGTCCGGCAAGCCCGGCGCCGACGCCGTGCCGGTGACGATCGGCGACATGACGACGGCATGCGTTCCGGGGACGCCTTTCAGGCTCGTGTACGTGGTGGCCAACACCATCATGAACGTCACGACGCAGGAGGATCAGCTGGCGGTCTTCGGCAACGCCGCGGCGCACCTGGAGCCCACCGGCTGCTTTGTGGTGGAGGTGATCGTTCCGCAGCTGCGCCGGATCCCTCCCGGGGAGATCGGCCGGGTCTTCACCCTCGATCCTCATCACGTCGGCATCGAGACCTTCGACGATACGGCCGGGCAGATCGCGTGGTCGCACCACTGGATTGAATCCCGGGGGCGCCTGGTCCGCCACTCCGCGCCGTACCGTTACGTGTGGCCGTCCGAGCTTGACCTGATGGCCAGGATGACCGGGTTCCGCCTCAGGGACCGCTGGGCCGGATGGGATCGGGCGCCGTTCACCTCCGACAGCCAGAGCCAGGTCGTCGTGTACGAGAGACTGCCGTAATCACGCACCAAGCGCCCGTGCGGACTTCCTGAATCGACTGCCCGCATCCTTGGCCGCCGCCGCGGGCAGGATCGTGGCATGGAGGTACTGAGCAGCCGGATCCTGATGCGCCCCGCCGACCTGGGCCGGAGCAGGCGTTTCTACCGTGACGTGCTAGGCCTGGCCGTGTACCGGGAGTTTGGCTCCAAGGCCGATCCGTCGATGGTGTTCTTCCTCGGCGGCGGGCTGCTGGAGATCTCAGGGAGCGCGGGCCGCGCGCCGGAGCAGTCGGTGATGATCTGGCTCCAGGTACGGGACGTACACGCTGAGCATGACCGCCTCGCTTCAGCCGGCGCACGCATACTCCGCGCGCCTGAGGTAGAGCCGTGGGGACTCACCGAGATGTGGATCGAGGACCCCGATCGTGTCCGCATCGTCCTGGTCGAGATACCGGCCGATCATCCCCTTCGCCGCGATCAGCGTCCCGCGACTCGATTGCCCTGACTGCTGCTCCGCGAGGTTCTCGAACAGCTCCCCCAAATGGTTCGCCCGGCGGCTCGGCCGCTTCGCCACGAGTACCAGTGCGGCCCGGCGGACGCCCATCGCCCAGTGGTCGCGACCCGAAGCTGGAACGCTACCGCCGGCACGGCTGCGGAGGAGTCGACGGTCCGCTCCAGCACCTGCCGGCCAGTCACCCTGATCGATACCGGCGCCTCGAAGCCAGCCGCCTGCAGGACCGCTCGCTCGTTGCCGGGCGTCCCGTGCCGTAGCACTCCCTGGCCAGCTCGCCGCTCCGGCCCCAGGTACGCCGTCTTCAGACGGCGGATGTCGTCCGCTGGCGGCAGCGGATGCGGGAGCGGCAGCTCGGGCGGCGGTGTCTCGATCTCTTGCCCGCCGACGTGCACGAATGCGCCGCCGGGCGTCAGCATGTCGAAGATCCGGGCGGCCACCAGCTCGCGATCCATCCAGTGGAAGGACTGGGCGAACGTGGCGTACCGGAACGTGCCCAGACCCGCCGGCAGCTCCTCCGCCCTCAGCCGGACCCACCGTGCGTTCGTCAGGTTCCGCCCAGCAGCCAGCCGGGTCGCCTCGTCGATCATGCCTTGATCGGCGTCCACGCCGACGACCTCGGCGAACAGACCGGCCAGCCGTAGCGCCACGGTGCCGGGACCGCAACCCACGTCGATCAGTCGGGGCGACCCGCGCAGGTCGGCCACTGCGGCGAACGCATCGCCAAGCCCGGGCGGGTACGGAACGCGGCCGCGGTCATAGAACGCAGCGCTGCCCGCAAACAAGCTCTCATCCCACTCCCATCCCTCGGGCACGCCTGCCCCCTCTCCGCCCGCTAACGCGCGCTGCTGATCACCGCGCAATTCCTCGGTCCCGGAATCCCAGGAGCCGGAGGGCTTGATTGTCCAGGCAATCGAGCGAGGCAAGCACCAGGTCGGCCGCGCGATAGCGCGGATCGCCGGCGAGCAGCGGATCCGGAACGGCGAGGCAGCGCATTCCGGCGGCTTTCGCCGCCAGCACGCCGTTCGGGGAATCCTCGATCGCCAGGCAGCGCGCCGGGCTTTCGCCCAGCTTGCGCGCGGCGGCGAGGTAGACATCGGGCGCTGGCTTGCCGTTGGCCTCGTCGAACGCGGAGCAACGGACCTCGATCCCGGCGAGGCCGAGCCGTTCGCATACCGCGTCGATCAGCCGCATCGGCGATGACGACGCGATAGCGAGCCCGAGCCGGCGCCTGCGGAATATGGTGATCGCCTCCGGCACGCCGGCCATCGGCTGGCCTTGGGCCTTGACCTGGGCAACCACGACATCGGTGATCCGATCGGCGATCTCAGCGTTGGTCAGGTGGTCGATCTCGCCGCCGTGCGGTCGCTGGCGCTGCCGCCACGTAGCGACTACTTCGCCGATAGCCTGACCCGTCGTCGCCAGCAACTCGGTCTCACCGAGCTGCACGCCCAAGGCGGCGAAAACACTGACCTCGGCCGCACGCCAGGCCGGCTCGGTGTCGATGAGCAGGCCGTCCATGTCCAGGATGACGGCCGCGACGGGCGGCCAGTCAGCTGACGATCTCACCAGTCAGCTGGCGATTTCAGCAGCGGCACGAACGCTCCTGGCTGTCTCCATGAAGTGCCGGGCCCGGCCCGGATCAACGGGATTCCACGTAATACCGTCCACCTTCAGGCTGGTGCCCACGACCACGCCGTCCGCAACCGCGAGGATCTCGGCCAGCCGGTCCGCCTGCACGCCGGTGTTGGCGAGAACCGCGGTCTGCGGAACTGCCGCCTTCGCGGCACGCAAGTCGCTCATCGCGAAGGAAACGCCCGCCTCCGGGCCGCTGATGAGGATCGCATCAAGGCCGAGGAAGCTCGCGCTCTTGGCCCGCTCGGCCACGCTGCGCGTTCCGACTGAGCTGCTGAACTCGGGAGTGATGTTGCCGAACAGCGCGACATCGCCAGCGCCGATCGCCTCGCGGTAGGCCGCCACCTCGCCCAGCGCTGGTGCGATCATGCCGATGTCGCTCTCGTAAACGCCGGTCAAGACCTCGCGGATAAATGTGGCCCCGGTGGCACGTGCCACTGCCAGGCTGGCCCGGGCGTCCCACAGCACGTTAATTCCGAAGGGAACGCGGATCGTTGAGTGCAACTCACCGATCACGGCCGCCATCGCCGCCGGTATCTCCGGGCCTACCTCGAGCTGATACGGGATGTCGGCCTCATTGCAGAACAGCACGGCATCGACGGCGGCGTCCTGCAGCACCTCAAGATCGCGGCCGACCACATCCAGCAGTCGGGCCCGGCCCCCGTCGCGGTCATGGCGCGGCCGGCCTGGCAGACCGGGGAAGTGCACCATCGCGATCACGGGCTTGCTGGTGCCGAATCTCTCCTCGAGCGACATGATCATCAATGACCTTTCTGCCGGTCAGCCCGCTGCTGCCCGCACGAAATCTATGACTGCCTGGTTCCAGGGCGCCGGGTTCTCCCAGAACGCGGCGTGACCACCGGGAACGACCGCCCAGGTGCCGATGCCGGCCCCGAGCGCCTCGAACAGCTGCCGGGACAACTGCGGCCGGATGATGATGTCGTCCTCGGCGACCAGGACGAGGGTGGGCACTCGCACCGAGCCGATCCGGCCGGTGCAGTCATGCCCGGTGAGCGCCGCCATCTGCGCCGCGAACGCGGCCGGAGGCTGAGTGCTCTGCTGGGCCGCGGCGATCAATTCGGCAACTCGCTCCGGATACCTCTGATAGAACGCCGGGCTGTAGATCCAGGGTGCCTGCTGCTCCATCATGACCGCCATGCCCGCGGCCTCCGCGACCGTGACCCAGGTAGCAAACGCGGCTGCCGTGAACGGGTCGGCGACGGCGAACGTGTTGGCCAGGACCAGCGAGGCCAGGTCATCGGGATAGGCGACCGCGTATTCCTGGGCGATGGCACCGCCCATCGACACCCCGAGCAGGTGGAAGCGCGGCAGGTCAAGCTCCGCCACCACGGTCCTCAGATCGGCGGCCATCTGACGGCTGGTGTACGGGCCGGGGGGCTGGCTGGAGCGGCCGACGCCCCGGTTGTCAAAGCTGACCACGCGCAGGCCAGCGCGCACAAAATCGTCCACCTGGTTGACCCAGCCGTCCAGGTCGTCGCCGACTCCGTTGATCAGCACCAGGGTCTGCGGGCCGTTCCCGGTGGTCTGGTAGTAGATATCGCCCGCATCGCCCCTGACGACGCCGCTGTTCATCGATACCCCCGCTCGGTGAGCGCGCTGACCCAGTGCTCGGCCGACGCCCGCAGGTCGGCGACCACCTCGGCATCGTCTTGCTCGAAGGCCGGGATGACCTCCAGTATCAGCAGCACATCGCTGGCTCCTGAGTCGGCCAGCACGTCGAGGACCCGGCCGGGATCAACGCGACCGACCCCGTTCCGTTCTGAAGTAAACGGCCAGTGCCGGTCGGCCACGCCGTCACTTTGCTGGAGCTGCACCTCGGCGAGCGTGCTGCCGAAATGCCGCAGCCATGCATAGGGATCCCGGTCCGGCCCGCTGGTGCCGGGCACGCACTGATGACCGAGGTCTAGGCACAAGCGCACGGGCACGCGCTCGCTGTCGCCGTCGGTCAGCAGTGCCTCCAGCCCGGACATCGTCGATGGCTCGCGGCACGATGCGAGGTTCTCGACGAGGAAATAGTCCAGGCCCGCGTCGTGAGCGTGGCGGGTGAGCTCGGCGAGTCCCTGCCGCAGGCCGGACCAGCGATCCGCCCGCCGGGCCGGGTCGGACCAGTCGGACACGCTCATGGCGCCGACGTGGCCGCCCGTGCCCTTGGCTCCCAGCCTGGCGGTCATGTCGATGACTGCCAGGTACCAGTCCACTGCAGCGCGCCGACGCTGCGGATCGGGATGCATGAGCAGGTTCTGGGAGTACGCCGCCAGGCCGGTGAAGGTGGTGTCGGCCTGCAGCCGGTACTGGCTGAGCGCCGCGCGGACCTGCTCGGCTGCGCGCTCGCGTTCTGCGGGGCTGCCGATATCCTCGATCAGGTCCAGGGATAGCTCCACGAGGTCAAGGCCCAGCTCGTCGCTCACCACCTGCGCCCAGTCGGCGGGACGCGGCCACCGCTTAACGGCGAAGCAGTTGTTGATGCCGAGGCGCACGCGCATCTCAGGGCTCCTTCGTCTCCGGGCGCACGACAGCTGATCCGATCAGCGTGCGGTAGCGCTCGTACATCTCCTCGTACAGCCCGTGCAGCGCCGCGTCTGGTTCAGCCCGGTCGGCAGGCCGGTATCCCGCCGCGACCGCTTCGGCTGGATCCCGGTACACGCCGGCACCGAGCCCGGCCAGCATCGCGGTGCCAGCCGCGGTTGAATCGCCCGCCACCCGTACGACCGGGATCCCGGCGACGTCCGCCTTAATCTGGTTCCAGATCGCCAGGCCAGCGCCGCCGCCGGAGACTCGCAGCTCGGTAGGCGGCAGCGACGCCCGGCCGAGAGTTTCCAGGCGCGCGCGCACCTCCAGCGCGACTCCTTCCATGGCGGCACGAGCCCAGGCGCCGCGGTCGTGGCGCAGCGAGAGCCCGGTCGCCGCGCCGCGCAAAGCCGGGTCGTCCCGCTCGCCGTCACCGAGCACGGGCGCGAACAGCAGGCCGTCCGCTCCCGGCCGGACCGCTGCCGCTGCGCTTGCCATGCGCCGGTAATCGGCCGCGCGCGGTGCACGGGACGGACCGGAGTAGAAGAGCTGGGCGAGCCAGTCGAGCGCCTCCCCCGTGGTGTTGATGCCAACCTCGGTGACGTAGCCCCTGGTGTCCACGATGCTCGGGTAGTGGGTGACGTCCTCATCGTCCAGCGGCGCGGCGACCACGGAATTGAAGCAGCTGGAGCTGCCCGCCATCTCGCTGACGGGGCCGGACGCGGTAACCCCGGCCCCGAGCGCGCAGGCGATGCTGTCCCCTGCGCCAGCCACCACCGGAACGTTCGCCGGCAGTCCGAGTCGTCGCGCCAGCGGCGCACGGACCTCGCCGACGATGCTCCACGATGGACGGACGTCCGGCAGCAGGCCGGCGTCGAGGTCAAGCGCGGCGAGCAGGTCATAAGCCCAGCGCCGGGCTCGGAGGTCCAGCAGGGCCGTGGCCGCGGCCATCGACCAGTCGGTGGTGGCGTTGCCGGTCAGCGTCAGCGCGACGTAGTCCGTTGGCTGGACGAAGCGGCGGGCGGCGGCGAATACGTCAGGTTCATGCGTACGGATCCAGAGGATCTTGGCTGCGACATGGAACGCGGCAGGTAGATGGCCGGTGAGGGCGTGCAGTTCGCGGTCCCCGACCTGCTCCCGCATCCACGTGGCCTCGGCCGTGGCCCGGTTGTCCCGGTAGATGATCCCGGGCCGCAGTGGCTTGTCCCGGTGGTCGAGTGGCACCACGCTCGGGCACTGCCCGGTCACCCCGATCGCGCGGATGCGGCAGCGCCCGCCGAGCGACCGGACCAGCGCGCCAAGCGCGGACAGGCCAGCGGACTGCCAGCGGCTAGCGTCCTGCTCCGCCCAGCCCTCGGCCGGCAGGTCGGTCGGGTAGGAGCGGCGGACCTGCTGCAGTGCAGCACCGGAGTCAGAAAACGCACACGCGCGGGCTCCCGATGTGCCGACGTCGATGGCGATCAGCACATCCGCGCCCGCTGGACCGGCACTGCCCGCTGCGCTCATGGCGATCGCCTGCTATCCGCGGACAAGCTGGGCGTCAGCGCGGTCCTTGCTGAGGCTGACTAGAGCCCCGTTAAGCGCCCCAGTGGAGTAGTCGCTGCCGGGGTTGACGATCACGGTCTTGCGCTTGCCAAGCCGGCGTATGCCAGACGCCTCGTGGATATGGCCGTGCAGGCCAACGAGGGGCTGGCGATCCAGCTCGATCTCCCGTACCGCGGTGCTGCCGACGGCCGCATACTTCACCTGTCCGAGCACCGCCTGGACGCGGAGGTTCTCGTCGAGCGCCGGCGCCTCATCGAGCTGCGTACCGTAAGGCGGCGGATGCAGGTTGAACACGGCCCGCTCGGGGCGCTCGAGCTTGTCGGCCATGGCCGTATACGCGGCAGCGAGGTGCTGCTCGTCCTGCTCCCGGTAGGTGTGCCAGGGGGTGGGATTGGAATAGCCCCAGCTGATCATCTCGTGCTCGTCGTCGAGCATCAGGACCTTGCCCTCGGCGTGCGTGCCCCAGGGGGCCTCGTCGAGCATGTCGGCGAGCTCCGGGGGATCGTCGTTGCCGAGCATCAGGTACAGCGGCACGCCCTTGGGCCGGAGCCGCGTGTCGGCGATGTCGAGCCACTCGGTGAGCCGTTCCCGCATCAGGCGCAGAAAGAGGTGATCCAGCGTCCCGTCCGCCTCCATCGCCTCCAGCTCGCCCGGCTCGGCCCGGTAGGGGTAGTAGCCGTGGTCGGCGATCAGTCGCTCCAGGTCGGCCAGCTCAGAGCCGTCGGTTAGCTCGTACCGGGTGCCGACAAACGTGCATTCCCAGCGCCCGCCGGGCCCGCGCACGATCGACTGGATGGCCTTGCCTGCGACGTCGCCGCCGAGGATCAGCACCGTGGGCTTGTAGACCTGCGTGGAATTGACGAACTTGCGGAAGCAGAGGCTGGAGCCGTGCAGATCGCTGACGAAGTAGAGCAGGGTATTCCTCGCCATCTATCCGAGCACCCCGTTCTCGCGCGCACGCGCGGCCGCTGCCATGAACGCGGCCGCGCGGCCCGGGTCAACTGGATTCCAGGTGACAGCACACCGCTTGAGGGTGGTGCCGACGATTGCCCCATCCGCGACAGCCAGGACATCGGCCACCGTGTCCGCCGTCACTCCGGTGTTGGCCAGCACCGGCGTGCGCGGGATGGCTTCCTTTGCTTCGCGCAGCTGCCCGGTGTCCGTCGGCACACCTGTGATCGGCCCGCTGATCAGGACCACGTCGATGCCGAGGAATGCCGCGCTTCGCGCCCGCTCCCCGATCGAACGGTGTCCTAATGGGCTCGCGAACTCCGGGGTGATGTTCGCCAGCAACGCGACCGATTCGGCGCCGATATCCGTCCGGTACGCTCCGATCCAGCCATAATCCGGTCGCATGAGGCCGAGGTCGCTCTCGTAGACACCGGTGAACACCTCGCGCACGAAGGAGGCCCCGGTTGCCCGGGCGACCGCCAGGCTCGACACCGGGTCCCAGACCAGGTCGACTCCGAACGGGCAGCGGATCTCGCCCCGCACCTCGCCGATGACTGCCGCCATGGCCGCGGCTGCCTCCAGGCCGACGCCAAGCTGATAGGGCAGGTCCGCCTCGTTACAGAACAGCAGTCCGTCAACGCCTGCGTCCTGCAGCACGGCGAGATCGCGGGCGACCGCGTCGACGATGGGCTGCATGCCCGCTGCCCGGTCGTGACGCGGACGCCCGGGCAAGGCCCGCAGGTGCACCATCGCGATGATCGGCTTGACGACCCCGAACAGGTCGCCGAGCAGAGACGTCATGAGGCGGCCATGGCCGGCTCGTCACGTTCGTCGGCCGGGTCGGTCTTCCCAGGCGAAGCCGGATCTGGCTCTGCCATGATCACCTCCACGCCCTCGCGCTCGATAAGGTCCACTTCGACAGGATCGGCGCTGGCATCGGTGATGATCGTCGACACGCGCTTAATGGGCACGACAGTGCTGAGCGCCACGTCGCCGAACTTAGAGCCGTCGGCCAGGACGACGATTCGCTCTGTCCGCTCGAGCGCGGCCCGGATGACCCCGGCTTCGGATTCGTCGAGATCGGTGATGCCACGGCGAGCGGAGATCCCGGCCGCGCCGATGACTGCGATGTCGGTGTTGAAACGCTGCACGCACTCCACCGCAGCGGGCCCGACGCAGCTGAGCTCATCCTGGCGGACCATCCCCCCGGCCATGATGACCTGGACCCGCCGGGTACCTAGCACGCTGGCGACCACGAGGGAAGGAGTGATCACGAGCAGACCCTCGCGCGGCGCGGCCAGCCGGGCGAACTGCTCGACGGTGGAGCCGACGCCGACGAATATCACCCGGGCACCAACAGTCATCTCGGCCGCCCGCAGCGCGATGCGGCGCTTCTCCTGCGCGTTATGTAGCATGCGGGCGCTTTGCGTCACCTCGAATGCGCCAGCCGCGCGAACGACGCGGGTAGTCGCGCCGCCGTAGGTGCGGCGGACGAAGCCGTCGCGGTCGAGGCGGCGTAGGTCACGGCGGATGGTCATCTCGGAAACCTGGAATTCGCGGGCCAGGCTGCTCACCTCGACCGCCTGATCCGCTTCGAGCCGCTCGAGGACCTTGATGCGCCGCTCGACCGCCAGCAAGCCTTCTCCTACATGTTCGCTTCTGAAACCGATGATGCTCGTTTATGTGCGAAGGATTGACAGTTCTTACTGATTATGTTCGACTTTAGCCAGCCTCTGGGGCAGCGTCAACGGGGGGCCAGCTGAGGCATGGGCAGTCAGGAGGAACGCTCATGACCACCGCGGACCGATCCGAAAGCCGGCTGTTCGTTCGCAACAGCACCGGGTTAGTACGCTCAGCGTCGGCCATCGACGCGACCATCTTCAACGCGGTCATCTCCGCGCCGATCGGTTCGACCCTCGCCTGGTCGATCTTCTTCACGCTCGCCGCGTTCCCCGGCGCCGACCCGGTGGGCGTGCTGGTCATCACCCTGATCATCAACATCCCGGTGCTGATCATGTTCGCGCTCCTCGGCGCGAGCATGCCGAGGGTGGGCGGCGACTATGTCTGGGTCAGCAGGACCCTGACCCCCCCGCTGGCGCTGATCTCGAATCTGTGCATGATCATGGGTGGCCTGCTCGGCGCCGCCTACTTCGCCAAGTTCTTCTCCGTCTTCGGCCTCGGCCCGGCACTGGTCGCGGGCGGCAGCCTGGCGCATAACAGCACCCTGATCAGCTGGGGATCCTCGTTCGAGGCCAACAAGGCCTGGATCCTTGGCGGCGCGCTGGTGATGGTCGCTCTGCAGACCTACATCTTGATCCGCGGCACCAAGTCGACGTTCCGCTGGCAGAACGGTGCGTTCCTGATCGGGATGGTTGGCATGGTCGTGGCCTTCATTGTGCTGGGCGTCGCCAGCCGACACGGCTTCGACACCAACTTCAACACGCTGAACAAGAGCTTCGGCGGCGGCACCGTGCAGAAGGTGATCTCAACTGCGGGCGCGGCGAACGCGGCCCCGCATCTGAGCAACCTCAGCGCCACGCTCCCGACCGTGTTCTCCATTCAGGGCTTCATGATGTGGAACTTCTGGTCGGTGTACATGTCGGGCGAGCTCAAGAGCGCGTCGAACCGCGGCCGCCAGCTCTCGGTCATGTTCGGTGCCCTGACGTTCGATGTTGTGCTGCTGATCATTGGCGCCCTGCTGCTGTTCAAGGTGACCGGCTACAACTTCATGTACGCGGTCAACGTGAGCAACCATGCATACGCGATTCCGTCCGGGCCGTTTTACCCGTTCCTCGCGGCGCTGTCGGTCAACACTCCGGTGATCACGGTGATCATCCTCGGCTGTTTCCTGTTCTGGGCGCTGCCATCGATGATCGCCAACACGTTCATGCCGATCCGGTCATTCTTCGCCTGGTCGTTTGACCGGCTGATGCCCGAGAAGCTCGCGGACGTCAACGAGCGAACGCACTCCCCGATCACTGCGATCGTGACGGTCAACGTCATCATCGCCGCGCTCACGATCTGGAGCGTCTATTCCAACGTCTTCCAGCTCGTGCTCGGCCTGATCGTGCTCGCCGGCTGCCTCGGCGTGGTGATCGTCGCCGCGGCTGCCATCGCGCTGCCGACGCGCCGTCCCGAGCTGTACCGCGCCTCCCCCGCGAACATGAAGTTCCTGGGCATCCCGGTCCTGTACATCGTCGCGACCCTGTCCATCATCATCTTCGTGGCGCTCGCGGTGGTCTCCACGCAGTACCCGGCCCTGGTCATGAACGGCAACAGCGCCAACTTCTGGTGGATCCCCGCCTGGTTCGCCGGCCTGATCGTCGGCGGGGCGCTGCTCTACTACGTGCCGAAGTTCATCCGAGCCCGGCGTGGCATCAACGTCAGCTTCGTCTACAAAGAGCTGCCGCCTGAGTGACGCCGAGGCGTCCGAGCGGTATGCCGGAAGGCTGGCCCCTGCTGATGCCTTCCGGCATACCTTGGGCGACGAGGGTTCTGATCGACGCCAGCGAAGACGAATGGGGACGGGCATTCTCTCCGACATCCGCGACGAAGCGGGACGACTAACCGGCCTGATAATCGAGTCCCGCGTGCCCGCCCGGTTGCTCGGCGGCCTGGCTATCTGGCTGCGGTGCCCGAGCGTGCGCAGCGGACCGTATACGCGTAGTTACGACGATATGGACTTCGCCGTTGCCGCCCGCGCGAGCTCGGATCTGAAGGAGCTCCTGACCGCGGAGGGTTACCTGCCGGACAAGTTCTTCAACGGACTGCACGGTGAGACCCGCCTGTACTTCGGCG
Source organism: uncultured Actinomycetota bacterium (assembly GCA_963837255.1). Taxonomy (GTDB): domain Bacteria; phylum Actinomycetota; class Actinomycetes; order Streptosporangiales; family Streptosporangiaceae; genus JAJYUU01. The sequence goes on along the minus strand of CAWIMN010000012.1, from coordinate 62,157 downwards.
CCCCGGACGGGCGGTGGTCCATCGACATCGTCATCGATGAGCTGACGATGTCCCACCGGCTCGACATGCGTGGCCGGCTCGCTGGGCCAGCACCGACGATCACGCTTGCTGACCTGCTGCTCAGCAAGCTGCAAGTCTGGGAGATCAACCGGAAGGACCTCGGCGACGCTCTCTGCCTGCTGGCCGACCATCGGCTCGGCGATGACGACTCCGACGCCGAGACGATCAGCCGTGCGCGGATCGCCGCTGTACTCGGTTCAGACTGGGGGTTCTGTCACACGACCGAGCGCAACCTCGGCAAGCTGGCCGAACTGTGGGCCCACACTCCGGTTCCGGCCGCCGCCTGCGACGTAGCCGCGCAGATCGAGTCGCTCCGCCAGACGATCGACCAAGCGCCCAAGAGCAGGGGCTGGCGGATGCGCAGCCGTATCGGCGAGCGGGTCCGGTGGTATGAGGTGCCGGAGGAAGTAGGGCACTGACCACCGCATGCGGGCAAGTTTCCCGCCGGGCACCGTGGCCAGCTCGTGTTGTCAGCAGCCGAGGGCGTCGGCGAGATGGCCGAGCCCGTCGGTTTCGAGCAGGCCATTCAGCCCGGGCGGACCGGCCGGAGGCGTGCCGGGTCCCCATTCCAGTGGCCGGCGGACGAAGATCGGGCGAAGGCCTAGCGCGGCGGCTGCGCGCAGGTCGGAGGCGTGCGCGGCGACCATCCCGGCCTCCTCGGGCGGGCAGTCGAGCAGGCGAAGTGCCGTGAGGTATACGTTCGCGTCGGGCTTGTAGCCGCCGGCCAGCTGCGCAGAGAGCACGGCGTCCACGCGGAGGTCGGCGAACTTGAGCAGCTCGGCGAGCAATGCGATGTGCCCGTTGGACAGCGTTGCGGTGATGTACTTGCGGCGCAGCCGATCGAGTCCGTCGTGGCAGTCCGGCCAGGGCCGCAACTGGCGCCAGCCCCTGACAAGCGCGTCCCGGTCGGCGGCTGACAGCCCTATGTTCCGCTGAGCCAGCACGTCGTCCAGCGTCTCGCGCTGAAGAGAATCCAGGTCACGCCAGGGAGCACCCTGCCGGACCCGGTCCATCGCCGGCTGATACGCGCGACGCCAGTCGTCGATGGTGGCCGCCCAGTCCGCCTGCAAGCCGGCGCTGACCCCGCTGGCCTCCGCGAGCTCAATCAGGCTGCTGCGCCAGTCCACCAGCGTCCCGAATACATCGAACAGCAGCACGCGCATCGGCTTCACAGCCGTCAGTATGCACGCTCCCATCCACTGCGAGATCAGCGGCACCAGACTAACTTGACGGCCATTTCAGCGACGCTTACCGCGGCGCGGCCTGGCCGCTAGCGAACCGCAGCGGGTCGCCCTCGAACGCGCGACCAGCAGCAACACCGGAGCCAGCGGGCGCATGGTCACCTCGGTGTGGAACCTGCCGCCGCCGTCACGCGACCACAGTGCAGAGCGAATCGCCGCCAGAACTGCCACTGGCCACAATGGCGTGCCGGAAACTAGCATCATTTCATCGAAGTTTCGCTTGCTACAATGGCGCGACGGCCATCTCGCGTGCGAATCTTTTTATCTTGACCTGCTGCACCTAGCCGTCGGAGGGGGGATGCAGTGGTCGCAAGCACCGGGTCGCGCAGGGGCCCGGCCCAGAACACTGCCGCACCCACGGGCGCCGGCAGCCCTACTGCGCTGCGCATCCTGCTCGGCGCGCGGCTGCGCCGGCTGCGCGAGGCAAAGCAGATCTCGCCAGAAGAGGCCGGTTACGTCATCCGGGCGTCTCACTCGAAGATCAGCAGGCTTGAGACCGGCCGGGTGAGCTTCAAGGACCGCGACATCGTTGACCTGCTGACGCTGTATGGCGTGACAGACGAGGCGCAGCGGGAAGAGATCCGCGCCCTGGCCTCCCGCGCTAACCGTCCCGGCTGGTGGCATGACTATTCCGACATGCTGGCCAGCTGGTTCGAGGACTACCTCGGCCTCGAGGAGGCCGCCGTCCAGATCCGCACCTACGAGGCCCAGTTCGTGCCGGGACTGCTGCAGACCGAGGACTACGCCAGCGCCGTCATATTGCTGGAGTACTCGAACCCCAAAGAGATCAGCCGCCGGGTCAGCCTGAGGATGGCCCGCCAGGCCATACTGTCCAGGCCTGATCCGACCAGCCTGTGGGCGGTACTCGACGAGGCAGCGCTGAGGCGCCCGCTCGGGGGTGTTCGCGCGATGCGGGCCCAGCTGAAGCATCTCATCGAGATGGCAGAGCAGCCCAACATCACGATTCAGGTCGTGCCGTTCACGGCGGGCGGCCACGCCGCGGCCGGCGGCTCGTTCAGCGTGCTGCATTTCGCCGAGGACGACCTGCCCGATATGGTCTATCTTGAGCAGCTATCTAGCGCCCAGTACCTGGAGAAGCCGGACGTCGTCCGCACGTACATAGATGTGCTGGATCGCCTGCGCCTCGAGGCGGCGACCCCGATGGACAGCCTCAAGACCCTCCAGGCGAGACTGCGCGAGACCTGAGTCCGAGCTGCAGTCGTCCCGATCTCCTGGCATTCGGCTACGGCCGGGAGCGCCGAGGGCGGAACTTGATCCAGACCAGGATGCCGATGGCCACCAGCAGCCAGGGTGAGAACAGGAAGTGCAGGGTGAAGCTGAGGACGGTCAGGGCCACGATGGCGACGAGGGCAAGGGCGATGATCCAAAGCATGGTTATCGGTCTCCGTTTATGTTGGGCTGGCTGCGGTGATGGTCAGCGAGCGCCGTGCAGGCGATCGCCGATCCGGTGCCAGTGCTTGCGTTCATGTCTTAAGACTGCCGCCGCCGGGAGCTCCGGTCGATCCGGACTAGCCCCAGCCCAACCCTGATCTGCGTGCCGGAAGGCATCAGGGTCAACCCCGATAGCGGTCGCTCAGGTTCCCGGGAATGCCGCTCCTTCGCCCGTGCCCGTGCGGGGATGCCGGTGCACGACAACACAGGCGATCACGACGGCCGCCGCCCCGATCGCTAGCGCAATAAACGGGAAGGCGCTATAGGGGGCGGGCTGTCCGGGCTGGCACAGCTCGACGAACGGGACGATCAGGGTGATGGACCCCAGAGCCGGGATCACGACATGACGGAACGGCGAAAACGAGTCGCGGTGGCGACGCCACATGAACACGGGCAGCGACAGCATCGTGAGGAAGTAAACGAAGAGAATCACGATCGTCGCCATAGTCGAGCACTCGGCATACAGGCCGACCGGGTTAAGCGATTGCGTGTCGCCCGTGATGAGGCGGGACACCCACCAGACCCCGATGATCCCCAGCCCGGCGATCGCCATGAAAAGAAGCGCGTTAACCGGCGTGTCCGACCGCGAGCGAACATGGCCGAGCTTTGCCGGCAGCAGCCCGGTCCTGCCGCCGTCGAAGAGCATCCGCGACTGGGAGTCCGCTCCAGCGACCAGGGTGGCGAGCACGGAAACGATCCCCGCGATCCACGCCAGGATGCTCGCTCCGCCGAGGTAGTGATCGGCCACCGTCAGAAATGGGACAGACGAGCGGCCGATGGACGAGACGTCATAGTGGAACCCGGTGATGGTCGCGTAGGCAAAGAAGACCAGCAAGATGGCCGCAATCGCCACCGAGATGTACAGGGCCCTCGGGATGGTGCGCCGTGGGTCGCGGCTCTCCTCCGCGAGGGCTGGGCCGTTTTCCCATCCGATGAACATGAAGAGGGCAAGCGGGAAGCCTGCGGACAGGCCGGCCAGGCCACCAGTGAGATGCGCCCACGAGAACGGTATGGCTGACAGCGAGGCCCGCTGATCGACCAGGACAAGGAGGCAGACCACGACCATGATCGCTACCTGCACTACCACGGCCGCACCCACCGCAAGGGTCGACAGCTTGACCCCGCGTGCGGTCAGCCAGATCGCGCCCGCGGTCAGGACGAGGGTAAACGGCCCCCACGGCGGATGCCAGGAGGTGTAGTGCGAGAGGGTGTCCGCTAGCAGCCCACCCGACATGGTGAACACTGCCGCGATCGCGACGGTGTACCCGACCGTGACCAACAGGGCCGTTGCGACACCGGCCCTTGCCCCCAGCGCGGTCTCCACATAGGTGATAAAACTCCCTGCCGACGGTTCCGCCCTGGTGAACTCGGCCACCGTGAATGCCAGGAGAGCGACTGCCAGCGTCGCTGCGAGAATCGTCAGCGGCGCAGCGACACCGGCGGTAACCGCGATCACGCCGAACCCGAAATAGAAGTCAATCCCCGGCCCGATGTTCGCGACCGTCGAGGCCGTGACGTCGGCGGTGCCGAGCTGGCCGGACTTGAGGTGGTCTCCGCTCTGGCTCACCGCATCTCCCGGCCGTCAGCTGTCTCTCAGCTCGATTGTGGCCAGTCGAGGCCACATCCGCGATGCACGCGCGTGGTGCAGGTGCAGGCGCTCGAGACTGGCGGAGTCTCCGCTGTCAATCGCAGGTTCCCTCGGTACCGCCCGCGCCTTCGGCGCCCGCCGGGCTGCTCCCACCCTCAACTTACCGAGACAGCCTGCCCCGGACCGGCCAACGCTTTGTTATCCGTTCGCTGACCCGAACCGCGCTCAGATCCCGGTCATCTTTCGCGAGCCGCCAGAAGTCGCCTGACGTCGGCTAATGACGTAAATGCGCGGGACGGTGCAGCCGCGGTGACCGGCATGCCTGTCGATCCTGTTGTTCATGGCTTGCGTGCAAGTCCTGCGTACCCGGCCACTTGTTCGCCCTCATCAGGCCCGGCCAAGCCTGGCTGCCACCTGTGGACCTGCACCAAGCCGGGGTCCATGAGATGCAGGCCGTCGAAGAGTCGCGCGACCTCGGCGCGACTGCGCAGCGTCGTCCTGCTGGCGGAGCGAGCGCTGACGCGGCGGGCCGCCTCCCCGATCTGATCTGCCAGTATGTCGCTGGCTGGATGGAAGACTGCAAGCCAGCTGCCTGGCGGGAGCGCCTCCACCAGCCTGGCGACGATCGTTCGCGGATTGTCCTCGTCAGGGATGAGCTGCAAGATGCCGATCAGAAGGAGCGCGACCGGCTGGCGGAAATCCAGTAGGTCGGCCGCCGCGCCGAGGATGGTCTCGGTGTCACGCAGGTCTGCGTCGAGATAACTGGTCGCGCCAGTGGGTGCGCTGGTCAGCAGCGCGCGGGCGTGGGCAAGCACCATCGGATCGTTGTCAACGTAGACGATGCGGGCTTCCCGGGCGACGGACTGCGCCACCTCGTGGGTGTTGTTCGCTGTCGGGATGCCGGTACCGATGTCGAGAAACTGGCGGATGCCCGCCGGGCCTGCCAGGTATTCCACCGCGCGTGCCAAGAAGGCCCGCTGAGCACGGACGCCACGACGAAGCCCGGGATACGCGGCGAGCGCCTGCTCTGCCGCCTCCCGGTCGACCGCGAAGTTGTCTTTCCCGCCAAGCCAGTAGTCATAGATCCGCGCTTGATGCGCCCTGCTGGTATCGATCCCTGCCGGAGCCTCGTACTGCTGCTCGGTTCCGCCCGCTGGCCGCTGGTCAGTCACGACAGGTTCCCTTCAGTTCACCTTTTACCGAAAGAGCTTAGACGTAGCGGCATTATGCCGTTTCAGTACGGCAGCAAGTGGCTGGCGGTCCATTGGTTGCGGAGCATAGGCCGCACGGAAGCGGGCAGCCATCCTTGTCACATGAGCGGAAACCTGACGGCTACTCGGTCATGACCCGCTCGCGCAGGATGTCTGCGTGCCCGCAGTGCTGAGCGAGGGCGACACGGTGCTCATCGAGGAACACCTCGAACTGGACTCGCGCCGGCTGATCGATGACATCCTCCGCGGACGTTTTCGGCAGGGAAGACATCCGCGAAGCATGCCAGGGCCGCCGCGAGCGAGCAACTTGCGTACCTCGGCGGCCGAGGTTGGCTGCCGGGGTACAGCGGCCTTGCGGGTCAGCCCCGTGCCTGGAATGGCTCGATGAGCTGCTCGGCGAGAAGCAGCAGGGCCGGCCCGGCGGCGTCGTCCTGCTCGACCGGGATCGGCCGACCGTCCAGGCCGGTGCGCCCCAGGCCATCGCTGCGGTGGGGGAACCTCGCGCGGCCAGCGAGGATGTCCCAGATCGTCAGCGCGACGCCGAGGTTGACCCGCTGAGTGTCCGGCGCGTGGTGCAGCCGGTGGTAGGCAGGGCTCACGAGCACCCGGCCGGCGGGGCCGAAAGTCCAGCGGAGGTTGGCGTGCTGGAGAGTACCGATACAGACGTAGATCGTGATTAGCACCGGGGCTATCGGACGCGCGGGCATCAGGGCCACGACCGGGACTGTCGCCAGCAGGAATCCCGTTGTGTGCATGAGAGGGTGCGCTCGGAATGACGTGAGGACGCTCAGCTCCTCCTGGCTGTGATGAAGGGCGTGAAAGCGCCACAGGGGACCGAGCCGGTGATCGGCATAGTGCGCCAGCCAGTTGGCTCCGTCCATAGCCACAACTGTGAGGGGGATCAGCAGCCAGCTGGGCCAGTGCTCCGTCGATCGCAGCTCGATCCAGTGCGCATAAGTACCGATCAGCGCCGCCGCCCCGACACTGAGCAAGGTCATGAGCGGGATCCGACGAGGCTGCAAGGCCACGAATCAGCATCCCTGCCGTGACGACGAGCGTCACGAGAAAGGGAGCGGCGAGCTCTGCCCGGCCCGCTGACAGCACAGCTTCCAGACGGCCTTGCCTGAGGAGCCCGGCGACAGCGACCCACAGGACAAGTACCGTTAGCCCGGCCAGGACAAGCGAGGAGGGGCACAGACGTCGCCACCACCGGAGCGGAAATTCTGGCTGCCCGTGCACAACGGTCCGGTCCTGACCCGAAGCAGCCAGTGGCAAGCGAACTTCGGTCGCTGTTGCTCGCCAATGCTTCTGCGAAGCCGACACAGGAGCTCCTCGACTGGCGCAATGCCCACGCGACTCTCACGCGTCTTGGATCGAAGATTACGACCAGCGGCAGAAGTATGCGTCCGCAGGCGGCTCGGTCATGGCGGTGCGGCGGGCAGTGCCGGCCGGCTCTGCCGGCCAGCCGACGCAGGACCCGCCGCCATAGCGCCGACCACCGGCCCCGGCGGCGCGCGGGCCGGGCGGAGAACGACCCGCTGCCCACCCGGCCGGAAACCTTCACACGCAGCTCGACCGGGGCGTCAGGCCCGGCCGCAGGGACCACCTTGACGCTGCCGCTCCGCACGGTCAAGTCGTCAGCGTCCACCACGATGCCGGGCCGGGTGATGAGATTCAGGCTGCCGCTGGCAATCTGGGCGTCGATCCGCAGCTCCTGCACGGCAATCACTGCCTGGCAGAAGTCGAGCCGGACCGAACCGCTGCCGATGTCGATCTCCAGGCGTCGAGGCACCATCCAGGACTCTTCCCGCTTGGCGGAGCCGGAGGCGCATTCGATGCGCGCCAGGTCCGGCACCTCTGCCACAGCAGCGATGGTCAGGTCGGCGAGCAACGGCTCAAGGTCTGCCAGCGTCCGAGCCGTGAGCGCGGCCTCCAGCCGCTGGTCGAGATCGTCAGCGGTGAGCCGACCCTCACCTGCGGCTGTCCTGAGCACCTCGACAACCCGGTCCCGGTCTGCATGCGAGGCCCGCAGCCCGGCCGGCCGGGCGGGCTGCTTCGCGGCTGGGACGGCCATCGGCGCGACCAGGAACGCCGCCTCGACCTGGTAGATCCGCTCCGGCCGACTGAGATCCTTCAGCTGGTGCGTTCCAAGCTCCCGCAGGTCCACACCGTCGGGCAGCTCATCAGACAGCAGCTCCGCCGCCACTCCGGACACCAGCACCTGGCCGCCGCGGGCGACCGTCAGCAGGCGTGCTGCACGGTTCACCGCCGGCCCGAAGTAGTCCCCGTCGCGCTCCTCACAGACCCCGGCGTGCAGGCCCATCCGCACCACAATTGGCAAGCTGGTCGGCCACGACTGCGCAGCCAGGTTCCGCTGCGCGGCTAGCGCCGCGTCGAGCCCGGCCCGGGCCGCAGAGAACGCCGCGCAGAACGAGTCGCCGACCGTCTTGAAAATGTAGCCGCCGGCCTGCTCGATCGCGTCCCGCAGGATCTCGTCGTGCCGGCGCAGTGCGGCCGCCATCGCGTCCCGCTCGGCGTCCCAGAGCCGGGTGGAGCCTTCCACGTCAGTAAACAACAGCGTCACGGTGCCTGACGGCGCGCCGCTCATCGCTGCCCCGCCAGCCGGGGTAGCGTCACCAGGATCACCTCCAGACCGTCGATCCGCTCAGTCTGCCCGATGCCAGGAGTAAACGGAAACACCCTATGGGAGGTTTTGTCCGGCGAGTCAGAGCAGCGCAGGTCACCGTCTACCACGCGGCGGAGTGGGCCTGGCCTTCCCGCCACAGGAAGTGACCGCACCAGCGCGATCTGGCCGGCAGCGGGGGCCTTCAGCGCGCCAAGCGGCAAGAGCGGGATCCGGGCGCGGGGGGGGCACAAACGGTGGGTGAGCAGGTTGGTGTTGCCTGACGACGTTGTCAGCGTTCTGCGTTCCGATGCCAGGATCCAGCGGGTGGAACTGACCGGGTCACGCGTCCGCGGCGCGGCTACGGCGCTCTCGGACTGGGACTTCACGGTCACCGCAGCCGAGTTTGAGGCAGTCCGGGATGTGGTGCCGTCGTTGACCGCCCCGCTGCGGCCGCTGGTTGCGCAATGGGACCGGCTGAGCCGGACCTGGTACTACATGATGATCTTCGCCGGCCCGGCGAAGGTCGACCTCATCTTCGGCCTGCCGCATCCGGTCGCGCCGCCGTGGCTGGTGAGTTCCTTGACTCTGACGCCGATTGATGATCACTTCTGGGACTGGACGTTGTGGCTGGGGTCCAAGCAACTCGCTGGCCGGGACGATGTGGTGACCGCTGAGCTTCGCAAGATGCATGCGCACCTGCTCGGTCCGATGGGTGTCGCCGCCGTGCCCGGTAGCCTCGGCCAGGCGGTCAACGAGTATCGGGCCGCGAGAAAGGAACGGGAGAAGGAATTCCGGTGCCGGGTATCGCGAGTTGCGGAGACGACCGTGGTGCCTAGCCTGCGTGAGCTGACCATGGCCATTAGGTAATTCGCAGGGCGCGGCAGAAACCTGCGATGTTTGCTCTAGCCTTGGTGATGCTTCTCAGCGCGCTCGCTGATCTGCGGGGCAAGCGTGCTGGACGCCGCCGGGGCTAAGTGCCAGGCTCAGATGTGTCGGCGGGCGTCGTACCTGACGAGCCGAGCCGGGTGGCCAGCCGGAAGCGGGCCGCCCGCGCTGGGCGTCGTCTGAGCCGGTAGGCCTCAAAGGAGAGCGCGATGAGCGTGTACAGGGTGACCGAGATCATCGGGACAAGCGGCACATCATGGGAGGATGCTGCAGCGGAGGCGATCAGGACCGCAGCTGGGACGATCCGCGATCTTCGAGTGGCTGAGGTCGTCAAGCAAGACATTCACCTCGACGAGCACGGCGCGATCACCTATCGCACGAAGCTTCAGCTGTCCTTCAAGTACGAGAACGAGCACTGATCCCGCACCAGGGTCATGGCGTTCGCGGCGCCGTCAAAGCCGCGCGCACCAAGTACGGCAGATGCTCAGTGGTCGTCGCGGGCGGAGTAGGGACGTCTGGGCCAGTAGGGCCATTCCTCGAACCACCGGCAGCGGCCGTCGTCATCGAGCCGGAGGATCCACAGGTCGCGGTACTCCTGGCGGAGCGGAACCCCGTAGCGGACCTCGGCCCGGACAACCGCGGTGTCGCCGTCGACGGCAAGGATGCCGGTGGCGAGGGCGAAGACCTCGTCCGGGCCGTCCCTGTCCGCATCCCACATCCGTCGGATAGCGTCCAGGCCCACGACGGGTTCTTCGTAAGGACTGTGCAGGTAGACGGCGTCGTCAGTGAAGATCTCAGCGAGACCGGCCGTGCCGGACGCGCGCCAGGCGTCCTCGTATGCCGCGACCCAGCTGCTGACCTTGACGCGGTCCGTCATTTGTCCCATGGTGCCGGACAACGATGCGGCATGCCAGCAGCCCTTCAGTTCGACTCGCCTCGGGCCGACTCCGGGAACGGCCGGGAGGCCGGAGGCGTTGGCCGGGTATTGCCGCGGCGGTGCCTCTCCTGACTCGATCGATGTCTGACTGGGAGCTTCCGGCCGGGTTGGCGGGCCATGCTTTAGCGCGTCTCAGCGAGAGGCCGGTCCTGGAAGGTGCGGCGATAGGCGTGCGGGCTGGTATGCACGGCGCTGCTGAAGTGCTTGCGTAGGTTTGCTGCCGTCGAGAAGCCGCTTTTCTCCGCGACTGCATCTATCGGCAGGTCGGTCATCTCGAGGAGTCGCTGGGCGAGCTGGACACGCTGCCGCAGCAGCCACTGATACGGCGTGGTGCCAGTGCTGGCCAGGAACCGGCGAGCAAACGTTCGGGGGCTCATGGCCGAGCGGGCGGCGAGGTCTTCGACCGTTACGGGCACGTTCAGATGCTCCTGCAGCCAGCAGATAGTGTCGGCAAACAGGCTGGAGCCGTCGAGCACTGGCAGCGGCGCGTCGATGTACTGGGCCTGTCCCCCGTCGCGCTGGGGCGGGACCACAAGTTGGCGGGCGAGCTGGGTGGCGATCTGGGTGCCGTAATCCTGGCGGACCACGTGCAAGCACAGGTCGATACCGGCGGCACTCCCGGCCGAGGTCAGGATGTCGCCTTCGTCGACGAACAGCACTCCAGGATCGACGGTCACCTTCGGATGGCGGCGTGCGAGCTCGCCGCACTCGGTCCAGTGCGTGGTCGCCCGGCGGCCGTCAAGCAGCCCCGCGGCGGCTACGGCGAACGCGCCAGTGCACAGCGAGATAATGCGGCTCCCTCGTGCGTGAGCCTGCCGCAGTGCTTCGGGAATCCCGGCAGGGACGGCCTCGATGGACGTGGCAGGCAGCACGATCACGGTGTCGGCGCTGACGATCCGGTCCGTCCCATGGGCGGCCAGCAGCAGATATCCGGCATCGACCGTTACCGGTCCGGGCGTGATTCCGCACACGAAGCTCCGGTACCACGGAACGCCGAATGCCTCTGACCAGCTATTGCCGAATATCTCGCACGCAACGCCGAGCTCGAACGCGCCGACCCCTTCGCAGACGACAATGGCGACGGCATCGGCGCGACCCGGCGCCTTCGCGCGGCTCGGGCTGCGGTGTTGCCGCCGGGCGCCTTCGAAGTTGGCAGGATCGTTGCGCATATGGTCAATCCTGCCACTTACCGTTGCTCGTGTCGATGGGCACGCTGGGTAGATGAACTCAGACCTGCTGTCCCGATCCACGCTTCCCGGTCGCGCGCGGGCCCGCAGTGGGCCATGGGAACGCTTCATGGCGCGGGTGCTGGCCTCGTCCCTGGATCGCAAACTCGCGACCGGACGCCTGCCACGATCCAGCCATGCCCTGGCCATCCGCGCCCAGCACCTCGTCTCGCCAGCAGGGCGCTCGGAACTCGCCCAGCGGTGGATCGACGTTCTCATCCAAGCAGGCCGACCGCTGGTACCGCGCACGCCGCGAGGGCCGCTATGCCGCGGCGCTGTCGCCGACGCCGAGAGCGACGTGCGGGAGATGATCGCCGTCCTCGACGGCACCCTCCCGATCGCCGCCCGCGGCGCGGCTACGGCCAGCTGGCTCTTGAGAGACGGGACCGGGCCGCTACACAACCATCGCTCAACTGTCGACCTGGGCGGCATGGTCCGGGAGGCGAGACGACAGATGGATCCTTTCGCGAGCAATTGTTTATACCTGTGGATGAGTTGAGTTCACTTGTCTGCTGGGGTTCCCGACTTCGGCCACGCTAGTGCCCAAGTCAGCACCTGATCCGCGAGGACGAGCGCATCGCCTGGTGGCCGAAACCACAGCCACAGGAGGCATCCCGATGAACGCACCCAACAAGGGCATGCGCGGCTGGCGCCTGGTACTCGACTACACGCCCTTCGCCAACACTCCGAAGGGTCTGCACGGGTGGTGGCTATCTCCGCCGCGACCCGGCATCTACCGGCTGACCGAGCGCCTCGGTGGTCATTCGGGTGCACGCGGAGAGCTACGGCGTCTACGGCACCCGCAAGGTGTGGCTTCAGCTGAACCGGGAGGGCATTGCGGTGGCCCGGTGCACGACCGAGCGGCTGATGCGAGACCTCGGGCTACGCGGGCGGACGCTGTGGACACTCTCCGAACTCGCCGGGGCGATTCATAACGCGGCTGACTACTTGAAGGGCGCTTACGAGGTCACCGGTGTGCGACCGTCTCAACTGGCGCCCCGTCGATGTGGATCAGGCCAACGTCAATGACACGCTGCGGATCCCGCACGTACAGGTAGACCACGTACACCACGCCGATGCCCATCCACACCGCCACTGCAGGGCCCATGTAGGACAGGGGCGCCGGCAGCGGGCTGATCCAGCTGACGCCCGCGATCTTGATGCCTGCCCCCGCGCACCATGCAGGCACGAATGCCGCGATGCCGAGCACCGGAACCACCAAGTGCGACACAACGTGGAAGCGATGATGCGGACTGCGCGTGAAGAATCCGATGCAGGCCGCGTTCATGACGATGTATATGGCGACGAGCATGATCACCAACGCGGTTCCGACCATGGCGAATGCCTCAGTCGGGCCGTAGTGAATGCCAAGGCCGAGCATCGCAGCAAGCGAGATCACGGAACCGAGCAGGATCGCGTTGACGGGTGCCTGATGCTTGGCGCTGACCAGGCCGAACAGCGACGGAAATGCCTTAATCCGGCCCATGGCGAACGCAGTCCGGCTGGACACATTCACTCCAGCGTTCGAGTTCGCCAGCGTCGAGTTAACGATGGCGAGGAATACCAGGATCCAGAACAGGCCGTAGAACGACCTGGCCAGGCCCACCCAGGAAGCACTGCCAGTACCCGTAGTGAAGCTGGCGAAACCGGACGGCCCGAAGGCGACATCAGCCGCGTACGTGGTGAACACGTACAGCGCGCCGATCAGCAGCGTGGCAAGCAGCACCGCGAGCTGGACCGTCCGACCTGGGTTGCGAGCCTCCTCAGCCAGCGGTGCGGCGCCCTCGAATCCGCCGAAGGCAAGGATGCTGAAGACCGAGCCAGCGACCACGCCAGACAGTCCGTGGAAGCCAGATGGCGTGTACTTGGTGGTAAATACGGAGAGCGTGTTGTGACCGCCAGCGTGGAACACCAAAAGTACGCCCATCACCAGGAAGATGGCGACCTCGAAGACGCCGAGGATCGTGCCGAACCTCGCCGACGTCCTGACGCCGAAGTACCCGGCCGCGAAGATGATCAACAGGCCGAGTATCGCCCACGGCCACCACAGGTTCACTGGGTAGCCTGAGATCTCCGAGTGCAGCGTGCCAGCAGTCGTGAAGCCGAGCTGCAACAGCACCAGGGGCGGAATTAGCCAGCCCACCATTGCGTAGCCCCAGGCGGTGAGGAACCCGACCGCGGGATGCAGACCCCGCGCCGCGTAGGTCGCCAGTGAGCCGGAAGACGGCAGCTCGCGCGCAAGCTGGCCGATGGTCCAGGCTGAGAAGAGGCAGGCGATCAGGGCGAACACAACGGCGAGCGGGAGAGCGCCGCCAGCGAACGCGACGCCCGCCGGGATAGACGCCGCGATCGCAGCGCCGGGTGCCATGTCAGTGATGCTCTGGAACAGCACCTCACGCAGTCCAACAGCGTCGCGTCTGAGCCCGGCGTCAGCCATGATCACTCCTGAGGGAGGAGGGATATTTGCGCCGATCATGCCAGCTGCGGTTGGTTCGGCAACAGATACTTCAGTGGCAAGTAGGCTAACGATTGCATTACTACGAGCAATCTGGATTCCCTCGCGGCGGGATGCGGGTGCAAGGTGCCAGCAGCTTCAGGCGACAGATGCCGACTGCCTGCCAGGAGCACTGTCATCGAGCGTCTCCTGGAGGAGCGGCGATGACTCCGGTCGGGCCAGCCCGGTCAACCAGGGAGTCCCAGGCATCACTTGCCTGATGGGGTACCGAGGAAGTAGTCGTTGATGTACTTCTCCCCCTCGTCGCAGAAGAACGTGACGACGTGCCGGAGATCGGGGTGCCGTGCCCGTAGCTCGCGGGCGGCAAGCAGGTGCGCGCCGGAACTCGGGCCTACGAATAGCCCGAACTCGCGGGCAAGTCGGCGCATCTCGCTGATCGCCGCGTCGCTGTCGACGGCGACGATCTCGTCGATGATGTACCCGTGCCGGGCGATGATGCCGGGGACGAAGCCGTCGGAGATGCCCTCGATCAGGTGCCGGCCGACCTCGCCGCACATCAGCAGGCACGACTCGTTCGGCTCGACGGCGACCACCTTGCAGGACCGGTTCCGCTCGCGGAAGCACTGACCCACGCCGACGATGGTGCCCCCGGTACCGACCCCACCGACCACGGCGTCGGGCAGCGCGCCGTCCGGCAGCTGGGCGAGCGTCTCGGGGCCGAGCCAGGTGCGGTTCTCCTCGACGTTCCACTCCGAATCGAATTGCTGCGGCGCGAAGTATCCCGGCTGGCGGCCGAGTTCGGCGACCTTGGCCAGCGCGTCATTGACGTGAAAGTCACCGAGCGTCATGACCTGCGCGCCGAAGGCCCGCGAGATCGCCAGGCGCTCGCCGCTCATCCCGTTGGGCATCACCACGAGCATCCGGTAGCCCTTGACGGCCGCGACCATGCTCATCGCGTTCCCGGTATTACCGCTGCTCGCCTCCACGATGGTGTCACCCGGTCGCAGCAGCCCTTCCCGCTCCGCCCGCTCGATCATGTACCTGGCGATGCGCGCCTTGATCGATCCGGACGGATTAAGGTACTCCAGCTTGACCCAGATCCCGTCAACCATGATCAGCGGAGTGTTGCCGATCGCGTCGAGGATCGTGCCGCCGCCCGGTCGGACCAGCCCAGCGGTGCGCTCCGGTTCACCCGCCACGGCGGCAGGTTCCCGCGCCTCGCGGGCTCCAGCGCGCGCCCGGCTCGTGGCCTTCATACCTGCAGCCTACGTGCGTGTCGCCGGACCTGAATCCGCATTCCCGCCGGGGCCGGAAAGTGGTTCGCTGAGGGGGTTCATGCGCGAGCCCCGCCTGGCACGCGGGGCTCCTGCTGCCACCGAGCACGTGGCGGTTCGTAGCGCAAGCCAGCTGTCGACCGCGAGGCCAAAGCCGGGGCACGCCCGCCGGGGGACCCGGCCGAGCAAGCCCGCCGGGGCACCCGGGCTAGCCTTTGGCCGATCCCTTCTTGCCCTTCTTACGCGGATGCTCAATGGTCGCGTCCGGGCCGGGGAACACCAGCGCGGTGTGACCGTCGTCGAAACGCACCAGGTACGGCGGCTCCCCGCCCGCTCCCCGGACTTCGACGATCTCGCCAGACCGCCCCGGATGGCCCACGACGTTGGCGTGCACGTGGAGCCGATCCCCGACGGCTGCCTGCATGCGCCCACCTCCTCGTCCGCATTCGCTCACGGCATGTCCGCATTCGCCGCGCTGCCCGAGCCGGAGGACACGTCCACGATGTGCCAAGAATGGCACGGCCAAAGTATCCACGTCCATGCCGCTGGCTCGGGCTGTGGCCGGGCCGGCCTAGCCGCGTTCGCAGCGCCGAGCCCCGAACTCGCCAGCCGCTACCGGTACAGCTAAACGGACGGATCGCCACCGGCCGCAATTCGCCGGCGTCTGCCGCCCGATCGCCCAGCGGCCCGCGGGCGCACTGACCGCTCACGATCGGGGGGCCGGAGACTGCGTGAACATGCGGGGGCCGCCCGCGACGGCACGGCTCGGTGCGTCGGGTCTGGCCGGTCTTGTGATCAGAAGAGGCCGAGGTTGGGAAGTATCTTGGCGCAGGCGTCGATCAGTTCGGCGGCGGCCCGGATTCCGTCGGCAGTCTCGGCGGCGGTGGCTCTGTCGGTCGGGTCCAGCGGGTACTCCAGTTCGTTCCGTCGCCGCCGAAGGGCACCGAATGGCCGCAGGATGGTTCCGAACTGAGCCCTGACTGACTCCTCGACCGCGTAGTGGCCACCGGATGTCGTTGGACGCATGCCCTGCTGCGCGAGGAGGGCTGTGCATGCCTGGCGTGCCGCGTCATAGGCGAGCGCGAAAGCGCTGTCTGGATTTGTCTGTTCAATGGCGCGTGCGGCAGCGATGGTTTGTCTCGCACGTTCAAGCCAGGGCAAGCCATCGGCTTGAGCGCCGAGGACACGTTGCAGGCGCCGCTCCTCCAGGAGACGCTCGATGACTGGGGCTCCTGGCGCCCAGCCAGTCATGTCGCGCCGTCCTCGGCTGGTCCGACGACCCAGACCACGGGGGCAGACCGGATCTGCTGGATGAGCGCATCCGAGGCGGCTGCCCAGCGGGCCGGGCTGGAGATAGTCACGTTCACCGGGAAGCCGATCCGCTGCTCAGCCCGCTCCGCGGCGTCGTATATTTCCGCCCGGGACGGCTCTCCGACGATCAGGACGTCGACGTCTGCCGGAGGCGGGCCGGCGACGCCGTGGTAGCGCGCTGCCCACGATCCGTATATCGCGATGCTGACGGCGGGAATGGCGCCGAACTCCTCATCGATGACCACATGCGGCCCGAATGCCAAGGTCAGCATCTCGGTGAGCGGCCGCGCGTACCGACTCGCCGGATTGGCGGAGACTACCCTGGTCCGGCCCACGCGCCGCTCGACGATCAGGCCAGCCTGCGAGAAGCGATTTATCTCGCGCTGCACCGTGGTCAACGGGACGTGTAGCTTTACCGACAGCTCGGTGATGCTGTACTCAGTCTTAGGGTGAAGAAGGAGGAGCGTCAGGAGCTCGGCCTGTGGCTGGGAACGCAGGATCGGCATGAGAGCGGGCGCGTCGGCGCGCATAAGTGGAAGATATCACCCATTTAAGGGAAGAGTCAAAGGCCGGATCGGAACTCCCGGTCATCAGGGGTCGCCACGCGGGACCGCCGAGGTCAAACTGGGATCCGCCTAGGAGCTCGCGACTCTGGAAATGAAGCTCTACGCGGCTCTTGGGGTCGGTGCCCTCTGATAGCCGCGATGACGGTTGTTCGGTCACGGTTCTGGCGAGCCCGCCTTCTGCGCTCTGCTGTGGCTGGCGGGATCACGTTCGGCGTGGTTATCTCGTGACGGTGACAGGAGCGTGATGGGCAGCGGCGAGATAGCAGAGGTTGTGTTTCCCGTGTCGGCTGACGGGCGCAGGAGTACGTCGGCGGTGGGCAGGACGGTGGTGGCTGATGCGCTGCGCCAGGTCGACCCGGTCGGGGCGCTGGACGCCGAGCGGGAGACGAACTGGCGCGCGGGCTACCTGGTGCACTTTCGCCGGCTTGTCGAAGCAGGGCTGGCATCGACGGACGCCGCAGTATCGGTTGCCCGCAGCGGGCTGGAGTCGCTGCACCGGCATATGTGCGTCGCCGGAGAAGGCGGCGAGGACGCCGGGCTCGACACCTTGCTCTCGGCACCCGCGCGCCGGTTGCCTGGCACGGTCACGGTGTCGGGTTCCGGGGCAGCCGAGACCGAGTTGTCGTTGCCCTACCACGGCGAGCGGCTGCGCGGCGATGCTCTGCTGCGCAGGCTGGAGGCATGGGCGGCGGATGGGGTGATCGAGCCGTCCTGCGCGGACGCGGTCCGCGCAGTCGCGGCGCATCCGCAGTGGCTTAGCCTGCCCGGCCGCACGGTAGCCGTGCTCGGTGCGGGCGCCGAGGTGGGGCCTCTTGAGGCGCTGCTGAGCTGGGGCGCCCAGGTGATCGCCGTTGACCTGCCCCGTCCTGCTGTCTGGGAGCGCGTGGTGGACGCGGCGCGGCGCAGCGGCGGCACGCTTCTGGTTCCCGTCGCTGACGACCATGCGGGTCAGCACAGTGGTGCGGACGGCGACAAGGACCTCGCGCGCCGCGCGGGCGTTGACCTGATCACTGACGTCCCGGCTGTCGCTGGCTGGCTCGCCGCTGCCGATGGCCCGCTGGTGCTGGGCAACTACGTCTATGCCGACGGCGCGGCCAACGTGTGCCTTGCCGCGGCCGTCGACGCGCTCACCGTGCGACTGCAGGCTGACCGCGGCGATGTCGCGCTCGCGTTCCTCGCGACCCCGACCGACGTGTTCGCCGTTCCGGCCGAGGCCGTCGCGCAGTCAGTCCGAGCGTACGCGACCCGCCCCCGGGCGGCCAAGCTCGCCGGCTGGCCGCTGCGGACGCTGTCGGGTGGACGGCTGCTCCGGCGCGCCTACATGCCTGGCATGGAGCCGGGCATCATCGACAGCCTGGTGGTGCAGCAGGGCCCCAACTACGCGCTCGCCAAGAGGCTGCACCGCTGGCGCGCCACGCTCGCCCGTGACAGCGGAGCGACGGTATCGATGAACGTCGCTCCGCCGTCGCGAACCCGGTCGGTCGTGAAGAACCGGGCGCTGGCGGCTGCCTACGCCGGCGCGCACCGGTTCGGCGTCGAGGTCTTCGAACCTGCCACCTGCAAGGTCCTCATGGCAGCGCTGCTCGTCCATGACCTGCACTATGACGGCGGCCCGGCGCACGCCTATCCCTGGCAGGACGAAGCGTACGCGGCCGCGCATGGCGGGCTGTGGCGCATGGCATACGCGCCGCGCAGCGCGCTCGGCCTCGCGGCAGCGCTCGGCTACGCGGCAGCCAGGCCATAACCCCACCGTCCTCAGGCGGGCTGAGCGCAGTTGCAGGTCCCATCCTGCAGGCGCCAGCGAATTCATATCCTGTGAGTCTCACCGGGGTGCCCGGCACTGATCCTCAAGGGGCCGATTGGTGATGGCCCGGCTGCCCGAACCATCAGGTTCTGCCTGGTTGCGGCGGCTCCCGCCGACGACGACCAGGAGGTGTTCGTCAACCCATGCGACCTCGGTGCTGGGCAGGAGGGCCAAGAACGCCGCGATGGACGCGCGCAATTCATCTGGGGTGTAGAGCGAGAACGTCGAGTAGTGGTGACCCTCGGCCTGGGCTCTGAGCCGCTGGGCCGTGCTCGAGCGCGGATGCTTGAAGGTCTGCGTTGCGACCACCGCGAGCCCGTCGGTTCGCCGGACGGCGTCCCGGATTGAGGCCTCGCTGTGCAGTCGCTGCTCGTGCTGGGTAAAGCCCGGGAAGTAGCGGCCCCAGATCGTCCGCGCGTTCTGCTGCGGGGTGCGGGTATAGATGAACAGCTGGCCATCGGGCTGCAGCACCCGGGCGACGGCGGCCAGGAAGCGGCCGAGGTCGAAGTGGTGGACGCAGTTGAACGCCGTGATCAGGTCGAGGCTTTCGGTCCGTAACGGCAGCTCTTCGGCGGCTGCTACCAGCAGCACCACAACTTCGCGACCGTGGTCGCCGGCCTTGAACTCTGCCAGCATGGCGGCCGAGACGTCGCTGCCGACCAGCAGTGAGCCGTCTGGCAGCAGCGCGCGCAGCAGCCGCGAGTACCGGCCCGTCCCACAGCCAATGTCGAGGCCGGTGACGGCCCGGTCAGGCAGGAGCTGACGGATCCTGCGCACCGGCGCCTTGTCGGTGGTACGCAGCGACTCATAGGCGGCGGCGACACGGTCGAAATGGCCGTCCACGGTCACATCCAGCACCTCCTCTCTTCCCTGAGTGTGCTGGCGACCATCATGCGCACACTTTGCTCAGTTCACCTACTGTTCACCCGGAAGACAGATCAGCAAACCGGGCCAGCCCGCGTCTCAGAGCTTGCTGATGCGCCCACCGCGAAGGTCCTGCTAACTCCGGGTTCCGCAACCGGGTTCGAGCCGGTGCTATGTGGCAGGTTTGGGCGAGTGACGACCCGGAGTTCGGCGGGTGCTGGGGCTGGTCGGCGGCGAGCAGCGGGCGGAGGAGCCGGTTGTGGCCCTTGGTGTAGAGCCCGAGTTGGCTCATTTAGTGCGCACCGTCGAGCCCGTTGACCGGGTCGGGGGCCTTCTGAAGGTCGCCGGGCCAGGTAAGCCGGGACTACTTGCGGACGCGGAACCGGAGGATAGTGACGCCGTCCGCCCGCGTGCTGCTGACCGGTTCAAGGTCTATCCTGGCGAGGCCTGGGGCGGAGAAGCGGATGCCGTCGCCGAGTAGGACCGGCAGGACATACACCAGGATCTCGTCGACGAGCCCCCGTCGCAGGCACTGGCCGGCGACGTCGGCGCCGAGGATCTGGAGGTCCTTGCCGCCCGCGGCGTCCAGCGCCGTGGCGACGGCTTCCCCGATGTCTCCGGTGAGGTAGGTGACATCCGGGTCCGGCGGCTGGTGGGTGAGGACGAACATGGGTCCATAGAAGGGGTAGCCTTCGTCCCTCGATTCTGTCCCCCGATCGTTGTTGGCTTCCATTCTGTTGCCTACCTCAACGGTTCGCCGGCCGATGAGCATGGCGCCGGTGGCCGCTGCGGCCTCCTTCTGCCAGGGCGCGTCATTCGTAATGAAGTCGAAGATCCAGTCCTGCGCGTCACCGGGACCGGCGATGAAGCCGTCCAGTGACATCGCCCTGTTCACGACCACCTTGCCGGTTCTGGTACTGGTATCGCTCATACTGTTCCTCCGAAGAACCTGGGATGTTCCCCTGATCCGTTCCGGCGCGTTTCAGGCGGCGCCATTGCCGTCATCAAACGCGCGACCGATACTACCAAAAAAGGATCATTTGGCGCTTAAGGTCTGCTGCCTGTTGGACGCGCGCTGGGTGTTGCCCTGGATGCGCCGGCCGAAGATGATCTCGACATTGCCCGGGCGGCCGATGTCGAGGTTGTCGGCGATCAACGCCTCGAAGAACGCCCGGACCCGGCGCGTCGCGCCGCGTCGCGTCGAACACGATGGTGCGCGATACCTCGACCTGCCGCATCGACAGTTCCCACCAGCACCCGGCCGCCTCGTCGTGATCGGTCAGCGGCATGGGCAGCCGGCGCAGCCACCGCTATGCGAACACCTCGATGGTGCCCGCCTGCACCCGGTCGCAGATCGCCTGCAAGCCGGCCGGGTTGTCCCAGGCGGCGAACCCGTTCGACAGCTCGCGATGGCCGATCCCGGCCCAGGCGGCCTGCGGCTTGGCCCACTCGTTGGGGATGGGCTGCCGCGCAGGCCTGTGCTGATCGACGTGCTCCACCGTAACGTCATGCCACCCAGCGGCCTCCTGCTCCCAAATCAGCAGCGTCGTGATAGTCGTGCACCTCCGCCGTTCCCTTTCCGGGGTAGGGGCGGAGGATGCGCCCGGCGTATTGTACGAGCCGTCCTTTCCACCTGACCGGGGCGGCAAGGAACAGGGTGTCGAGTACCGGGCAGTCGAATCCCTCTCCGGCGTAATGGCCCGGTGGCAACCATCAGCAGCGGCGCGGCATTCCCGCGTCGGCGGCAGTAGCCTGGGAGACCGACGGTTCATCCCTGTTCGGCTTCGCGCTCCGCACGGCGCCCGGCTAGATGCCGGTACAGCAACGGCAGCACCCGTAGGTCCTTCGGACGGCCTGCGGACTCCTTAGACCGGATCACATCGGCGAGGTCGGCGACGACGACCTCCACCTCCCCTACGCGCAGGCGATGGGCGTTGACCGCAAGCTCGGCGTAGCCGCCGGCAAAGCCAGATGGATGGAAGGAGACGTCGAACTCGCCGTCCGCGCAGACCAGATTCCACACCTCGGCTGCTGCCAGCGAGGTGGCATCATGGCGGAACGGCAGCCCGCCCGGCACCGCCTCGGTCCGGATCCGCGCGCCCAGGTCAGTCAGGGCCCGCGCCAGCCGCGCCAGATTCTCCTGACTCGGCTCCGGGGTGACGTCGATATCTCTCGTCGCTGGTATCGGCGCCTGCTGCGCAATAGCGGCGAAGGCTCCGATGATGACGTAGCGGACCTGGTTCCGGTTTAGCGCGGCGACTATGGCTGCTGGGTTCAGGCTCGGTTCGCCGGGCCCGTCCTGGCCGCTCAAGCCGCGCCCTCCACAGGCACTGCCTCGCGCCACGCCGCGATCTGTCGGTCGCGATGATGCCGCTCAGCGTCAGAGCGCCCAGCCTCCAGGCCGGCCAGGATCTCGTCATGCGGATCGTATGCAGCTAGGTGCAAGCGGAGGTCGAATCCCGCCGCACGCAGCAGCCTGAGCAGCGTAGCTAGCGTGGGCTGCCGCTGATCACGCTCATATGCAGAGATCATTGTGACCGGAACTCCAGCCCGCTCGGCCAGTTCCCGCTGGCTCATGTCGGCCTTCAGGCGGGCCAGCTGCAAGAGTGCCGACGATGGCGACGGCAGCCCTTCAACGTCATCCGGTTGGCTCATAACACAATCGTATTATGCGGCGGGCAGGTTGCCGATCCAACCGCCCCGCGATCGAGGATATCCCGGTCAGCGCATGGCTCAAAGTTTGGGAGGGAGGCTGGCGCTTGGCGTGGGGCCGATCCGCCGAGGATCGGAGAATCCGAGGCTGGCGTATCCGGGCGCGCGGCCGGCCAGTGCTGCGGCGAGCACGCCCGTGGCCGCGTCGTGGTAGTCGTGTACCTCTGCGGTCTGCTTTCCCCGGGGCAGGGCCGGAGGATGCGCCCGGCGTACTGGACGAGGTGCCCTTTCCACCTGACCGGGGCGGCGAGGGACAGGGTGTCGGGTATCGGGCAGTCGAATCCCTCCCCGGCGTATGGCTCTGTGGCAACCACCAGTAGCGGCGGCCCGCCGGGTTGTGGCTGCATGCGGGCCAGCGCGCCGACTTGCGGCTCTTGGCGCCCACGCCGCCGCGCAGCAGAACAGGGTCATGACCCAACGCCTGCAAGCCCTCCGCGAGTTGCTGCAGGTGTGCGATCCAAAGCGTGAGCACCAGGCAGTGGCGGCCTCTTGCTAGGGCTGGAGCCACCACCAGCAGCCAGCAGCTTGACAACCCAGAACATGGGATGTCTGCCACTGGTCGGAACTAAGGAATCTCGAGTACGCAGCGTCGGCTGACTTGCGTGGATTCCGATGCGGCAGGCATGTCGGTGTGCGGGCGGCGGGATGTCAATGCTCCGTGCTGGCAGGCCAGCGTGCCCACAGGATGGAGGGTGACCGGCTGCCGGGGCGTGTCGGTTCCCAGTCGCGCCACTCTGCTCCCGGATGAGCCGGACGATTACGGAAGTAGCGTCCCTCGTCGATGAACACCGCGTAAGCCGTCCGCGCTTTTCCGGCCTCGACAAACTCTCGGATCCGTACTATGTCTTTGGCCACACCTTCGATGCCCCAGAACACTACCGGCAGCTTGCCAGGCGTTGCACGGAACTCGACACGGTCGTGCGAGGGCTCGTACTTGAATTCAGCGGCGACCAGTACTTCGCCGTCGGCGTCGCGTATGACTAGGTCGGCGCTGAGGGATCGTCGGGGCCTAGGCAGCATTGGGTAGTCGTTTGACACCGTCCACGGCAGACTGCGGCGGGCGACCATCTGGCGCAGGTAGGTCTGCACGGTCCAGACGACGTCACGTTCGACCCAGAACTCCAACTCGCCGTAGTGCTGTTTCAGCCACGCGACAGCGTCCTCAAACAGCGCCGACGACAAGGACACGTTCTCAAGCATCGCAGTTCCTGTGACCCTTGAGAGACGGCTGCCTGTCATAGTGCCAGAGTCCCAGTTCTGCAACGAACGCTATGCCGCAGACCGAACGTTCGCGAGCGGGCACGCAACGTTCCAGAGCCGCCTGCGAACGAGGACAGCAGTGGCGCCGATCGGCGGCGCCACGGCTAGAGCTCGTCAGACCAGGCTGGGCTCAGCTCGAAGATCCGTCGCGGAGTCTGCACGAGGAATCTCATGCTGACTTCCTCGGACACCCCGAGCTTCGCTAGTCGGGGCAGGAACGAGTCGAACATGTGGCTATAGGGCACCCTCGCGTTGAGGAACTCTGGGTCCAGTTCGGTGACCTTCGCCCGCGGATTGAAGAACCACCTGTCGTACGACATCGAGATCTGGTCCGCGTATCCGCGTTCGACCAGTTCGGCAACCCGCTCCGCCAGCAGGCCGTCGAGCTGGTCCGTACTGTCGTGCTTCCACGGGATGCCGATATGGTCCACGTTCACCGTCGCACCCCGGTTGCAGATCTCGACGACCTGGTCAATGTCGCGCGGCATGACGAACGCATGGCCCACGATCACTTTCGTCAGGTCGGCGCCTTCCTCAGCGAGGATGTCAAGCTGCTCGATGCCGGGGTTCGTCACGCAATAGTCGTTGGGATCGGTGTGGGTGTTGATGGCGCAGCCGACGGCCTGCTGCGCGTGCGCTGCGGCGCGGATAATCCGGTCTTCGATCTTCGTTATCCGGCGGCCATTCGGACCTGGCGGACTTGGCTGCGTCGAGACTCCCTCGCCACCAGTGGCAATCTTTATCGCGCCCGCCCTGATGCCGGTCTGGCGGCCCTGGAAGATCATCCCCTCCGTAAGGTCAGCGACGAAGAAGTCGCTGAGTTCCTCGATCGTCTGGCGACGCCAGTAATAAGGAATGCCCATAGTCTCGGGGAAGAACCCGGTCACCGCGATGACGTGGACGCCGCTGCGCTCTGACACCGCGCGCATGAGCGGTGGATGCCGGTAAACCTCGACGGGCGTCATCTCCACCAGGGTCGTTATGCCGTTCTCTTCCCGGCCCGCACCCGCGACCGCCGCCACCCGGTCCGCGATCTCCTCGAAGTCGAATTGAGTCCGATGATCGAGATCGGCGCCGGGGTAGGCGTAGAGAATGTGTTCATGCGCAAGGGTGATTCCAGCCTGCTCGGATGGGACGTCGCCCAGGACTGTACGGATGACTGCCACGTGAGCTCCCTTCGTCTTCGGCAGGCGGATCTGCCCGGCGTGCCGGTTCGCCGCTATCGCGCCGGTACCGAGACCGAGCGGTAGTTCGCGCTGGCCGGACCTGCTGGCATCATCACGAGGTCGGCATGCACTTCGTATGCCGCCGTCGAGACCCGGTCAGCGGCAGGGGGCCATGAGCGTCCGTTGCCAGCGGCCCTCGGCGCATTCTTGAGGGCATCTGCGATCTCGGCGCAGAACATTGGCAGGTCGTTCGGTAGCCGCGAGGTGATGAGGTTGCCATCCCTGACCACTGGTGCGTCCGTGTAATCGGCACCTGCGCTGATCACGTCATCCTGGATGACCGGAACGCAGGTGAGCCGGCGCCCGCGCGTGAGGCCAGCCGAAATCAGGACCCAGCCGGCGTGGCAGATGGCAGCGACGACGGTGCCGTTGTCGTGGACCTTGCGCACGAGGTCGAGCAGTTGCTGAGAGCGCCGCATCCCCTCTGGCGCGAAGCCGCCAGGGATGATCAGTGCGTCAACATCGTTCGGCGCGATGGCCTCCACGGAGCAGTCGGACCGGACCGGGTAGCCGATCTTGCTCGCGTATAGCGCGCCTGCGCTCGGCGAGGCGACGACAACATCGGCTCCCGCGCCGCGAAACCGCAGCACCGGGTACCAGAGCTCCAGCTCCTGGTACTGGGACTCGGCAAGCACGAGAATGCGGCGGCCCAGCAGGTGCATTTCATCCGGAGCAGGAGCCAAGCTGGACACCACTGAAGGCAGATCGTCGGGCTCGCCCGTGATGACGGCTCGTCCCGGCGCCGCGTGATCCGCAATCAGTGCTGCCATCCGCGGCGAAGCGGCCAGACGCTCACCAGCCTCGCCTCCGGGCAGGATCAGCAGATCCGGCTGCCAGTCGGCGGCCGCTGCGATGTCCAGATCTGGAATGACCGGATAGCCCAGCGCGCTGACGTAGTTCTCTTCCTTTACCGCTCCCACGACGCGGACATCGGCACCCAGCTCACGCAGGCGCAACACCGGATACCAGAAGCTCAATTCGTGGTAGCCGTGCGCCACGAGCGCGATCGCACGCAGAGGCCGGACACCTCGTTCCACGGTCATGCCGCACGCCCAGGCCGGTAATCACGCACAATCCGGGCCATCGACACCCCTTCACTTGGATGTCACTTAAGTTGATTCGACGCTACGGCGGCATCCTGCTCGGCGCAATGACAGGAGCCGCTCGCAGCCCGGCCGTCCCCGACAAGCGCTACCTGCCCGAAGGCTCCATGGCTCCGCCCTCAAACCCCCTTGTCCCCCAGCGCGCGGCTCGCGCGAGCAACGTCATCGAAGGTCCATTCGCGACCTGAGCTCCGTTCCAGGTGACAACACCGAACCCATCTTCGTCATCACAGAGCGGCTGTCGCTTCCAGATTAGAGTGGTTCTCTAGGGCCCTGAGGACAGCTTCCGTTCGCGCGAAACCATCGAAGATCTCGGCGTAGCGGTCAATTAGCCGTCGCGAGGGTTCCTCCCGGCAGTTCGTCCGCACCCAGTCGGCCGCTGACTTCGCGACATCATCGATAGCTCCGATGCCTCTCGCGGCGAGGATTGCAACCCCCAGCGCTCCAGCCTCGACGACCTCGGGAACCACGACAGGCACGCCGTACAGGGCCGCGTTGATGGTCGCGTTGAGCGCCGCCGATGCACCACCACCCGAAAGAACCAACGCCTCGACTCCTTCGCCCGCCATGGACTCGGCGGCAACCATCTTCAGCCACATCGCGGTACCCTCCATTGCTGCGCGAGCCAGATCGCAGCGGTTGTGGCCAAGACGCAAACCGGTGAAGGCCGCCGTCGCGTTCGGGCGAACCTCGTCACCTCGCTCGCCCATGAGATGGGGAAGGAATACGGCTCCGTGCGCACCAGGCTCGCCTCGCTCGGCCAGTGCGGCCATAGCCTCTGCGCCAGCGTTCGCTCGGTCCATCACGCCTGGTGCGATCAGTCGTGCCAGCCAATCGATCGCCGAGCCTGTCGAAGTCACAGCTCCAAAGCACACCACCTCGCCCAGCGAGGAAAGATCCTCGGCGCTGCGGAACCCGCCGAGCACGCCTGCCGTACCGAGATAGAGCGACGCCCGCCTGGGAAGAACGGCGTCAGACCCGATGAGTGCGGCGTGCCAGTCACTCGTTCCCGCAACGACCGGTGTGCCCACCGGAAGCCCCGTCATCTCCGCGGCCGCCGCTGTCACGTTGCCGACGATCTCGTCGGGGCGAACGATCGGCGGCAGCAACGAGGCATTGAGCCCGAGACTCCCGACCAGCTCCGGCGACCAGCCCGTATCGGCACCGCTCGCAAGGCCCGTCCCCTCGGCTTCGTAGTAGTCAGTTGCCGCGACACCAGTCAGTTTGAAGCGCAAGAAATCCTTGACGGGAAGCAGATGGCGGGTGGACGACCGGAGCGAGGCGTCGGTCTCGAACATCCACGCGAGGCGGCCGACGCACGAGCTTGCGCTTGGTTCGGCGATCTGGCCCAAGAGATCCCGGGATGCAGACGCACCACCATGGCGGTAGCGCTGGTCTGCCCACAGCGGGACCGCCCTTCGAGCGCGTCCCCGTGCATCGACCGGAACGAAGGTGTGCATCACGCCGCACAGCCCGACGGCCCGGACCGCGCCTGGCCGCACGAGCGGATCCGACAGCAGGCCTCGAAGAGCTCGCGCGCATTGCGACCACCATCTCTCCGGCGACGCCTCCATCGTGTCGCCGCCGTGCACATGGATCTCGGTGGGGAGGGACATTAGTTTCGCGAGGTGCCCCTGGAGGTCGAAGGCGGCGAATTTCACGCTGCTCGTGCCCTGATCGACGACGACGATCAGGTCATCGGCACCACGCTCATCAGGCATACAGGACCACGGTTCGGGAGACCTCACCGCCTTGGAGCGATGAAAAGCCCTCTGCGAGCTCCGAGAGCCGGATCGTCCTCGTGATCATCTCGTTGAGCTTCAACCGCCCCTGGAGGTACAGATCGCAGTAGTAGGGGATGTCGAGCTGTGGGATGTTCGAACCCATGTCGCAGCCCTGGATGTGCTTTTCGGCTGTGAGGTCCGATTCGCCGAGAGAGATGCGGTCCGTTTCGGGAATCATGCCCACGAGCGTGACGGTGCCGCCGCGGTGGACCGAGGCAATGGCCTGCTCGCAGGTGGTCTTCGTCCCGATCACCTCGATGGCGTGATCGACGCCGCCACCGGTCAGCTTGAGAAGTGCACCAGTCGGGTCGGGATCCGAAAGCACGAGGTCGGTTGCGCCGAAGGTACGAGCAAGTTCGAGCTTGGACGCGACCCTGTCGACGGCGATGACCCGACGTGCCCCGGCGATGCGCGCACCTTGGATCGCGTTCATGCCAACTCCGCCGCAACCGAAGACGGCGACGGTGTCGCCCGGCTGGACCCGCGCGGTGCGTAGCGCCGCGCCCATCCCCGTCGCCACGGCGCATCCGAGAATCCCGGCGACCTGGAAGGGGATATCGTTCGGAATCTTCACCGCCTGTGACTCGTGGACGAGCATCATCTCGGCGAACGACGAGACGTTCCAGCACTGGGCGACGGGTTCGTCGCCCGCGCTCAGCCTGGGCGGATCATCCTGGGACCGGACCGTCTCGGCACTGAAGCAGAGGTTGGTGTGCCCGCTCAGGCAGTAGCGGCAGTGGCCGCAGAACGCGCTGAGGGCTGCAACGACGAGATCGCCGGGCTGCACGCTCGTCACCGCGGACCCGACGGCCACCACAATGCCCGCTCCCTCATGGCCAGCGACAAACGGCGGCTCCGCGTAGCTCGGGAGGAGCCCGAGGGACAGGCTGAGGTCGCTTCGGCAGACCCCCGCCGCGACAGTCTTGACCAGCACCTCACGAGGGAGGGGCTGGTCGATCTCGAGGGCCTCGAGCTCCAGCGAACCCGATGTCGACCGCTGCACGGCGCCGGTCATGCGCATTCCGGCGCGTTTCCTGGCCTTGGTCGCTATGCTCACGGATGCACTACCACCTTGACGGCGTGCGTCCTCGCCTTGTCGTCGGCGGTGGCGAAGGCCTCTCCGATCTCATCGAGCGCGAAGCGCTGGGTGATCAGGCCCTCCGCGTCCAACTGCCCCCTCGCCATGAGCTCGAGTATCTGATCGAACTCGGACTCGCCCTTGTCGATCCCGTAGCTGTTCGACCACAACAAGCTGGCCTCCTTCTCGTAGGCGATGTCGGGCGAGAACACCGGGCTCGAGGTGAAGACGCCAACGACGCACACCTTGCCGCCGCGGGTCACCATCCGGAGTGCCTGATCGAGCGTCGTGCCGACCCTGCCAACGGCCTCGAACACGGCCTCGGCGCCCGCCCCATCGGTCAGCGCCTCGACGATGGCCACGGGGTCGTCGGCCACGAGTACGACGTCGTCGGCTGCTCGCGTCCGCCGCGCGACTTCGAGGGCGTTCTGCTGGTCGCCGATCATCACGACGCGGCGCGCTCCGAGCGCACGAGCCACCTGACCGACGCAGAGACCGATGGTGCCGCAGCCGATGACAGCCACCGTCTGCCCGACCACTCCGCCTGTTCGGTGGACGGCGTGAACCGCGACGCCGTAGCAGTCCGCGATCGAGGCCGCGTCGAAGGAGATGGAGTCGGGGATGCGGCGGACGTGATCGGCCACGACGGCGTCGTACTGCGAGAATCCGTGGCTGTTGTGCGGAGACCCCCTGAGGAGCCCGAGCCGCCGGCACAGGTGCGGCATTCCCATCTGGCACTCCCGGCACGACCCGCAGGCGATGAGGTGCTCCGGCTTCACGGCCACCCGGTCGCCGACCGAGAGGCCGTGAACCGCGTCGCCGACCGAAGCGATCTCCCCAGCGAGCTCGTGACCCTCTTCGATCCCGACGCCGGCAGGAGGCTGCCAGGGCCCGATGCCGTTGTACCCGAGGAGGTCACTGCCGCAGATCCCGGCGGCACGTACCCGGACCACGACCTCGTTCGGGTACGGCTCTGGGATCGGTCGCTGCTCTACTCGGATGTCCTTGCCGCCGTAGAGGATCGCAGCCGACATCGTTCCGGTAGTGGTCTGGGCGGTCATCCAGCTACTCCCTTCACGCAGCGAGCAGCTTCTTGGCGACGGTGACCGTCGCCCCTTCGTGGACGATCTTGCAAAGAGCTGCAACCATCCGGGCCGGATCCTCGGCCTGGAAGACGTTGCGCCCGAACACGACACCGCTAGCGCCCGATTCGATTGCGGCCTCGGCAAGCCGCAGCGCATCCACGGGATCAGGCTGAGCCGAACCGCCCAGCACGAGCACGGGCACGAAGGTCGCGTCGATCACCGACCTGTACTGCTCGATGTCCCCGGCAAAGGGGACCTTGGTGAAGTCGGCTCCCGCCTCCGCGCAGATGCGGACCGCATCGGCGATGTTGTGAACCGTGTGGGCGCCGACGTCGGTGAACGACACCGGTATCGCCTCGGCGAGCATCGGCAGCCCGTACGTCGAGGCCGTCGCCGCCAGCTCTCGCAGCTCACCGAGCTTGTCGTCCTTCGGGCTTCCCGGAAAGACCTTCAGCTCGACGGCGTCGGCGCCGAAGCGGAGCGCCATGTCGATGCCGTAGCCGGCGACCGACCGCTCGCTGTCGAGCACGATGATCGAGCCGGCCGACCCGAGCTCGTCGCGCACGGCCCGGCCCATGCCGATCGTGGTCATGACGGCGTCGGCTCCGCCGGCGACGACCGCGCGCACTGCCTGTCTCACGTCGCCGAGACCGGGGACGACCCCGTCGATGCCGTGGTCCATCGCGACGATGAGCGCCTTCGCGTCGGGCGCAAAGACGTGATGCATGCGCCGCTTCTCCCAGCATGGCGCAGCAGGCGAGTCCTGGCGTTGGCGGAACTGGCTCTGCATGCTCATCGAGTCGCCTCCGTTGCCTGTGGCTGGATGATCGACTTCAGTCCGCGCTGTTCGCGCGTCGTTCTGAACGCGTCGGCGATCTCGTTGAGCGGGAACCGGTGGCTCACGAGCGGCGCTACCGCGACGGTTCGGTGCTCGATCAGTCGGAGGGCAGAGACGAACTCTGCAGGCCCGTAGTCATGACTGCCCGTGAGGGAGATCTCCTTGTAGTGGATGACATTCGGATCGAGCCGTAGCTCCGCCGACGGATAGATCCCGGCGAAGACGTTGACGACGCCCCCTTTACGGGCCATCACCATGGCTTCGGTCAGTGCCTGGGTCGACCCGACGGCAACCACGACCGCGCTTGCGCCGTAGCCTCCTGTGAGATCGAGCACCTGGGCGACGGCGTCCGCTTGCGAGGCGTCGACGACGTCGTGGGCTCCGAGTTCGCTGGCGATCGAAAGCCGCGCTTTCAGCAGATCGACTGCGATCACCCGTGCCCCGCGCCGGACTGCGACCTGCGCGTGCATGAGGCCGATGGGCCCGGCGCCAATGACAACGAAATCCTCGCCGGGCCAGAGCGGCATGGCCCGGTGAGCGTTCAGGACGCAGGCGAGCGGCTCGCAGAACGAACCCTCCTCGAAGCTGAGGAGCGGAGGCAGCCTATGGAGGACGGCTAGCGGGGCGGCGGTGTACTCGGCAAATCCCGCGATCGGGAACTCCTCGCGCCGCTCACAGAAGTTCGGATTTCCTGCCAGGCAGTAAAAGCACCGACCGCACACGCGCCGCCAGTCGACGACGACGCGCTCGCCGACGCCGATCTCGCCGGGCTGCCCGCCCGCAGCGCGGACGAGCACTCCAGATACCTCGTGTCCGGGCGTCGAGGGAGGCTCGTTCGATGCCCGGCCAAACGCGCGGATGTCGCTCGGACAGACTCCGCACGCCTCCACCTTGACGAGTCCGTACCCGTCAGGCAGATTCGGCTCGATCCGCTCCTCGACCCGGATGTCCCCAGCGCCGTAGAGGCGAGCCGCTCTCATCGATGCTCCATGCCTACACCCCTGCGGGAGCGGGTCCGCCGGTCGTCAGACCCGCCGAAGGCTCGGCCTCAACAGGCACCGCGTCCTGGCGGCGGATAACCCGCGGGCCGAAGAGGAAGTAGAGAAGGAAGCCAAGGCCCAGTCCGACCACGACACCGAGGTCGGAGTACGCCCACTGCCCATGGGTGCCGCCGAGACCGAACGGCCCGAGGAAGTAGCCTTGCCACTTCAGCCAACCAACTGAGAGATTCGTGATGAGCCCCCAGCCGACGACCGTGCCAGCGGCGAGGAGGGCGAGTGAGGCCCAGTTCACGCTTCCATACCGACCGCTCGCGCTGTAGAAGTCCTTGTTCACGTAGCCGTGACGCCGCAAGACCATGTCCGCGAGGAAGATGCCGCACCACACGGAGACCGGAACACCGACCGTAGTGAGGAACGCCTCGAACGGACCGATGAAGCTCTGTGCGAAGAAGATGATCCAGATCGAGCCAGCGATCATGACGGCGCCGTCGATGGCCGCCGCCACGTACCGGGGGATTGGGAAGCCCGCCGCGACGAGAGACAGGCCCGACGAGTAGATCTCTAGCACCGCCGTGGCGATCATTCCGGTGATGGCGACGAACAAGAACGGGATCATGAACCAGGTCGGCAGGATGCCCGCCAGCGCTCCGATCGGGTTGCCGGCGATGGCGTTGTTGAGGCTCGCCGACGACCCCGACAAGAGCAGCCCGAAGATGAGCATGATCGAGCAGGGCAGCGCGGCCCCGAACGTTGTCCAGAAGGCTACCGAGCGGCTCCGCTCGGTGCGCGGGAGGTACCTCGAGTAGTCGCCGCCGGTATTCGTCCAACCCAATCCGAAGCCCACCATGATGAAGCAGAACGAGCCGATTGCCAGCGGCGTCGCACCCGCCTTCGCAGTCGCGAGGACGTGGAAGTGAATGTGGCCCAGCGTGAGGATGAGGAACACCACCGACAGCGCGCCCGTCACAATGCTGATCAGGAATTGCGCGCGCATGACGATCTGGTAACCGTAGATCCCGATTAGCACGATGGCCGAGGCAATGACCACGAGGGCGATGGCCTCAGTCGTGGTTTCGCCCCGGACTCCGGCCTTGTACAGGATCGTGTAGGTCGCGAGGACCGCGAGCGTCGTAAGGATCGTCTCCCATCCGACGCACTGAACCCATGACAGTAATGTCACCGCTCGGTTGCCCTTCACGCCAAAGGTGGCCCGGCTGGTGACCATCGTCGGCGCCGAGCTTCGCTTGCTCGCGATCGCCACCCATCCGACGAACATGAACGAGACGATCCCGCCAATGACGCCGGTTATAAGTCCCTGCCAGTAAGCGATGCCGAACGACAGCAGGAAGGTTCCGTAGCTAAGGCCCAAGACATTGACGTTTGCGCCGAACCAGGGCCAGAAGAGGTCTCTGGCCTTCTTGGTGCGCTCATGTGTCGGGATTGTGTCGACGCCGTGGGCTTCGATCTCGACACCGGCAAGAGCGGGCGCAACGGGCGCCTGTCCCTCGGCGAGCCTAGATCGCGACGAGGGCGTCCCTGGGGAGGTTTCAGGTTGGGTAGCCATCTCCTACACTCCTCTCCGCTGCGAAGTCTGCAGTTGCCTGCAGTGTCGACGAATTACGGCGTCTCAACAAGTCTCCGAATCCGGAAGCCGCGACCAGAGGCGAAGGTCCCTAAGGTCGACGAGTTGATCCCCTCGGGGCTTCGTCCTTACCGGGTGTTGGATTGACGCTTACGCCCGTCTGCAGCCCGAGATCGATCTCCGGCCAGCGGGCTCGACGCACAGGAGCGGCGCGTGCTCGATCCGCCGGACCTGCTGCACCATTAATTTGCACCACTCAGGCCCGCGCTGCTCGATCCGATCGTGTCGCGCGCGGTCAGCCCCCCGATCTGCTCAGACGTCATGTCCACTCCGAGCCATCTGGTGCTCGATCCGGGGCAGCTTCTTTCTCGAAGGCCTCGGCGCCACCCAGGTTGCGCGCCGACACCGGGTTCGACGAGCGCGCCGGCTGCGTCGGTGGCGGCGCGACCGACAGCGTCGTCGTTCCAGCGTGCCCTGGGGAGCAGATGCGTCCTCCGCGGCTCGGCGAAAACCGGAATGATCTGCGTCGGCCTGCTCCGCAGGTGGACACCAGCGCCGCAATTACGCTCGGCGTCACCGGCCGCATCCAACCTGCCCGTATTACAGCAACCACTCACCTCAAGCCGAACGTCCGACGTGCAAGGACTAGCGGCTCTGGCCCTCGCGCCGAACGCAACTCGCTCTCTCAGCAGAGTTCCGCGTTCGGCGGTCAGCGCAGCTCGCCCTCCGAGCGTCACGATCTCATTCGCAGCGAGAGCATCGTCGGCAGTCGATGAGGGCGACGCAACCAGTGTCCGGGCACGTGTTCTCTCGGTCCCATGGGCAGCTGACCCAAGACGCCGTGCGGATGTTCCGGGTACTCGGCCTGCACCGGGCCCGGATATCACCATTGCGCTGCCGCGAGCCTGGCAGGGACGCCTCTAAGGCACGCTTAAGGCACGCTCGGCAAGTTCTGGCCGAGCTGGCCTCGGCGGCGCTGGTCCGAGCAGGCAGTTTCCTGCGCTCATGCGCAGGCAGGAACGCAAGTTCGAGAGCAGGAGCGGGAAGCTAATGTGCAGACTCACTGAGCGACTGCGGGAGCCAAAGTGAGAGGGCGGATTCCAGTGATCGTCGCAACGCTCGAGGATTCGGGGAGTTGCGATGGTTCAGGGTCGGCCGGGTCGGCCGCCGCTGGCGGCGAAGCGGGGTCAGTTTGGGCGGTTGATCGCCCGGGGCGTCGGTAGCGCGGAGGCGTGCCGGATCGTCGGCGTGCATCCGAAGACCGGGAAACGCTGGCGACGCGGGCGTGTGGTGACCAGCAGCAGCGGCACGAGGCTGCAGTATGCAGCGGTGGTCGACACGCGGAAGCAAGTGATCTCGGGCCGGTTCCTGTCCGAGGACGAGCGGGTCCGCATCGCGGATCTGCTCGGTGGCGGGTTCGGGGTTGGGGCGATCGCGGCGCAGCTAAGGCGCAGCCCGTCGACGATCAGCCGGGAACTGCGGCGCAACCGGGATCCTGGCAGCGGGCAGTACCGGCCATTCGCGGCGCAGCGGCTGGCGGCCGGGCGCCGCGCCCGGCCAGGTCGCGGCAAGCTGTTACGCGATCGGGAGCTGCGGGAGTTCGTGGCTGGCCGGCTGGCGGCGCGGTGGAGCCCGGAGCAGGTCAGCCAGGCGCTGCACGGCGAGTTCCCCGGTGACCGGGCGCGCCATCTAGCGCACGAGACGATCTACCAGGC
This sequence comes from uncultured Actinomycetota bacterium, assembly GCA_963837255.1. Taxonomy (GTDB): domain Bacteria; phylum Actinomycetota; class Actinomycetes; order Streptosporangiales; family Streptosporangiaceae; genus JAJYUU01. The sequence continues at coordinate 27,273 of CAWIMN010000012.1, read as the reverse complement.
GGTCTACCGGCCGGAGCTGGGCGGCGGGCTCTGCCGGGATGTGCCGCGGGTGCTGCGCACCGGGCGGCGGCACCGCAAGGCGCACCGTCGCGCTGATGCCCGCCGGCCAGGGACGCTGACAGACATGATCAACATCAGCCAGCGGCCGGCCGAGGCCGCCTGCCGCTCGGTGACGGGTCACTGGGAAGGCGACCTGATCATCGGTGCCGGCAACCGGTCGGCGATCGGGACCCTGGTCGACCGCGCGAGCAGGTTCACTATCTTGCTGCACGTGCCGGGTCCCCGCTATACCGCCGGAGCTGTCGCTGACTCGCTGGTGGCGGCCCTGGAGCAGCTGCCCGCGCAGCTGCGCCGCTCGCTGACGTGGGACCAGGGCTCGGAGATGGCGCTGCACGCCGGCATCACCCGGGCGCTCGGCATGCCGGTGTTCTTCTGTGATCCGCACTCGCCCTGGCAGCGGCCGACTAATGAGAACACGAACGGGCTGCTGCGCCAGTACTTCCCCAAGGGCACCGATCTGCGGATCCACCTCCCGGAGCAGCTCGCCGCAGTTGCCGCCGAGCTCAACGACCGGCCCCGCAAGATCCTCGGCTGGGACACCCCCGCGGCGCGGCTGGCCGCGGCATTGAGTGAGGGGCAGCCTCATCCGGCCGCGAAGTGACAGTCATGTGCCCGGCCCCGGGAGGATGGCCTCATGGCTGACATGCGCCGCCGCAGCCCCGAACCACCGCCGGGACCGCCGCAGGTCCAGCTCACCCCTGGCCTGGGCGAGCAGACCATGCGGGAGCTCGCGCCGCTGCTCGCCGAGGAAGGCATCGACGTTGACAGCATCGACGTGCCGGACCCGGACACCCTGCAAGCGGCACTGAGCCGAGCCGTCGAACGGCACAACATGACCCGCTTCACCCCCGTCGGCAAGGCCCGCGACCTGGCCGTCACCACCCTGCGGCTGGTCATCGAGGCCCTCGCCGACGGCGACACCACCCAGGCCGCAGCGATCCTGGCCCAAGTACAGCCGGACTCGCCCGGCAACGCCGCTGCCACCGTCGCCGCCTGCATCGGCGTCGCTCTCGGCCTCCTCGACGACTGGCTGTCCGGCGCTGACCCCCACGCCCCGGACGATCTCGGCCGGCACGTGCGCCTGCCCGCCGGGCACTGGCGCGGCGAGCGCGCCGCAACCGACATCCTGGTCCTCGGCCGCAAAGGACGCGCCTTCAGCTCGCTCGACACCCTGATCGCCAGGCAAGGCGGCGAGCATGTCCTCTACGGAAGCGCCCTCACCCTGACCGCAGCCACCCAGACCTGGGCTGCCCACACAGACACGCCGGTCCGCGACATAGCCCTCGCAGCAGTGCGCTGAAACGACTACTATCCACCAGCATCAGTCACCGTGTTGCGACGGTCACTGGAATCTGCGCAGCCAACGTGCACTGTCACTGAGCGGTCGCGGGCGACATCAGGCAACGCTAAGCAATCAGAGCCGCCTGCCTTCGATGGTTCATATAGGACTGACAGTACATTCGAAAAATAGCCGTCGGGATGGCGGGATTCGAACCCGCGGCCTCCTGCTCCCAAAGCAGGCGCGCTAACCAAGCTGCGCTACATCCCGGCGCCGAGCGGGCTGCCTGGGCAGCGCGGACGGCACTGCGCAAGTGTACGGGAAAACCGACCTGGCCTCGGCAGCGGCGGAAGGCCGCGGCCGAAGGGCTGCTGTGAGGGAGGACGACCCCGTTCCCGTCAAATGCGGCCGGGGCTAATCACGGAGTCCGTGGGAAGATCGGCAGCGTGGTGAAGGGCCGCCGGACTGGCGAAGGCAAGCGAGGGCGCAAGGCACCGGCGCAGGACGCGCCGTCGGCTGAGCTGCTGGCGCCCTACCACGCCAAACGCGATTTCACGCGTACGCCGGAGCCGGCCGGCGAGACACCGCAGGAGGCCGATGGTCCGCTGCGCTTCGTGGTGCAGCGGCATCGGGCGCGGCGGCGCCACTACGACCTGCGGTTCGAGATGAACGGCGTCCTCGCGAGCTGGGCTGTGCCGAACGGGCCGACGCTCGACCCAGCGGCCAAGCGCCTCGCGGTGCATGTCGAGGATCACCCGATCGAGTACATCGACTTCGAGGGAGTGATCCCCACAGGCGAGTACGGCGGCGGTGACGTGATCGTGTGGGATACCGGCACCTGGCAGCCGCACGAGACCGACGATCCGGCGGCGGCCGTCGCGGCCGGCGAACTGCATGCCGACGTCACCGGCCACAAGCTCAAGGGGCGGCTGATCCTCGTTCAGCGCGGGCGCAACCGCGAGGACTCGAACCAGTGGCTGCTCATGCACAAGAACGACGAGTTCGCCGTGGCTGGGTGGGACGCGGAGGACTATCCGGAGTCTGTGCTCAGCGGTCGGACCAACGATCAGGTGAAGGCCGATCCGGACCGGATCTGGCGGTCCGATCTGCCTGCCGCGCAGGCGTCGGTCGAGTTGCGCCCGCGTCCTGTTCCGGGCGCGAGCGAGGCGGACCTCGCGGCGCTCGATGAGCTTGGCAGCGGCGGCGCGTGGCACGTGTTCGGCCGCGAGCTGCGGCTGACGAATCTGGACAAGGAGCTGTTCCCGGCTCGGCCGGGCGAGCCTGCGGTAACGAAGCGCGAGCTCATCAGGTACGCCGCCAAGATCGCCCCGGTGATCCTGCCCTATCTGGCGGGCAGGCCGCTCAACATGAACAGGTTCCCTGGCGGGGCGGGGCGGCCCGGATTCTGGAATAAGCAGCTCCCCGACCACGCGCCTGCCTGGCTGCCGCGCTGGGACAACCCCGACGCCAAGGAAGGCCGGACGACCACCTATCTGGTGGTGGACGAGCCCGCCGCGCTCGTGTGGGTGGCCAACTACGGCGCGCTGGAATGGCACGCATGGACCTCACGCGCCGCGGACCCCGGCAGCCCGACCTACGCGCTGATCGACATCGATCCCGGCACCGCGACGACGTGGGAGGACGTCTTGGTCCTGGCGCGGTTGCACCGGGCGGCGCTGGCGCACCTGGGCGTGCGAGCGCAGCCGAAAGTGACTGGGCGGCGCGGGATCCAGATCTGGATTCCGGTGTCGCCGGGCCTCACCTACCAGGACACCCGCACTTGGGTTGAGGGCCTGTCCAAGGAGATCGGCGCCGTCGTCCCCGAGCTGGTCAGCTGGAAGTGGGATGTCAGCGAGCGGCACGGGCTCGCGCGGCTCGATTACACCCAGAACGTGAGCAACAAGACCCTGGTCGCTCCGTACAGCCCGCGGGCTGCGCCGGGCGCGCCGGTTTCGGCCCCGATCGAGTGGGCTGAGCTCGATGATCCGAGCTTGCGTTCAGACGGTTTCACGATTCGGACCGTGACGGGACGGGTGGCGGAGAAGGGCGACCTGTTCCGGCCGGTCCAGGGCCCGGGTCAGGACCTGCCGCCCTTGCGCTGAGTCCTCGGACGCGCGAGCGTCAGGTTCGCTGGATGCCCGCGACCCGGTACGCTACCGGTGGCGGATCTTGACTCTACGGTCCGCGCGCGGGCGTAGCTCAATGGCAGAGCCCCAGCCTTCCAAGCTGGTCATGAGGGTTCGATTCCCTTCGCCCGCTCCAACCCGAAACCCCAGCTCAGCGCCACGATCTGCTTTCATCGGCTACGTCTACCATCCATCGTCAGACTGTTTCGTGCCACATACGTGCCACACGGCGTGCCGGTCACCCTTCATTCTGCGATCTCGAGGACTCCGCCGGTGGATCCTGGTGGACCTCACGGACCAGGCCCCCGAGGGCACGCGCGATCGCCTGATCCCGGTCCCTGGTCGCATGCTGATAGATCATTGCCGCGCGTGTGCTCGAATGGCCCAGACGCGCCATCAGCTCCTTCATGCTCGCGCCGGTCGCGGCCGCGAGAGTCCCGCCAACGTGACGCAAGTCGTGGAAATGCAGACCAGGCAATCCGGCCTTCCGGCATGCGGCATGTCCAGGTCGGCCGGAAGTTCGAGCGTCGCAGCGGGGCACCCATCGGGCCAACGAACACAAGGCCACGATCGCCACCGCTGAGCTTGCCCCGCTTTGACGGACAGGGCTGATGGCTTGGTCAGGCTACATTCTTGATCTCGTTCTGGTGGCTGGCTTCGTACTCGGCGGGTGTCAGGTAGCCGAGCGTGCTATGCAGCCGGGTGCCGTTGTACCAGCCGATGTACTCGACGACGGCGCGGCGCACGCTGGCCCTGGTGGGCCAGGCCTGCAGGTCGAGCAGCTCGCCCTTGATCGAGCCGAAGAACGACTCGGCGAGTGCGTTGTCCCAGCACTGGCCAGTGCGCCCGTGCGACAGCTCCACCTGGCAGTCGGCCGCGAGGGCAGCGAACTCGCCGGAGGTGTACTGGGCGGATTCAACCGGTGGACGCAACACCGGCTTGCAGGGAGACTAGCTGCTCGTTGAGTGCTTCGGCTGGGGTCTTCCAGCCGAGTGTCTTGCGGGGCCGGTTGTTGAGCGTGATGGCGACCGCTTCGATCTCTTCTGCGCTCCATCTCGCGAGGTTGGTGCCTTTGGGGAAGTACTGCCTAAGCAGGCCATTTGTGTTCTCGTTCGTGGGCCGCTGCCACGGGCTGTGCGGGTCGGCGAAGTAGACCGCGATGCCCGTCTCGGCCTTGAACTCAGCGTGTGCGGACAGTTCCTTGCCGCGGTCCCAGGTCAGCGACCGGATCAGCTGCCCGGGCACGGTGGTGATGGTGGCGGCGAGCGCGTTCTTCATCGTGATCGCGCCGTAGCCGGCCAGCGGCGGCCCGTTCTTTGTCCGCGGGATCGCGCCGTAGCCATGCTGGCGTGGCAGGTGGACCAGCATCGTGAACCGGGTTGTCCGCTCGACCAGCGTGCCGATCGCGGAGCGTTCCAGCCCGATAATCAGGTCTCCTTCCCAGTGACCGGGAACCGCGCGGTCAGCGGCCTCGGCTGGCCGCTGGCTGATCATCACCTCGGGCGTGACATGCGCCCAGGCCTTCCGTTTCGACCGGGCGCGGGGAACCCGAAGCGCCCGGCCGGTGCGCAGGCAGGCGACCAGGTCACGCTGGAGGGCGCCGCGGCTTTCGACGTAGAGGGCCTGGTAGATCGCCTCGTGGCTGATCCGCATGGAGTCATCATCAGGGAAGTCGGCCTTCAGCCGGCTGGCGATCTGCTCCGGGCTCCATGCCGTCACCCACCGCCGGTCCCCGCGATGCGGCTTGTTGCGGCCCTTCCACGGCGCTGTCGGCGGGCCCGCGACCGGCGTCCCGTCCAGACGGCGGACCTGCCCTGATAACCGCTCCTGAACATACTCGCGCAGCCGGTCGTTCCCGGCCAGCTTCGCGGTCCTGGGCCTCTGCGCGACCAGTTCGGCCTTCCACTGCGCCACGGAAGCGCGGTACTCCAGCTTGCCCCCGCGCGTCGCCGCGTTGCGGCGCAGCTCCCGCGAGATCGTCGACGGCGAACGGCCGAGCTGCCGGGCGATCTCGCGAACGCCCGCGCCCCGCGCCCGCAAGATCGCGATCTCCTCGCGTTCCCGGAACGTCAGATACCGGCCCGACAGCGGGCCAAGATCAATTGGCATGCCGCCACGGTGGCGGAACCACCGGGAGCCGACCGCCTGCGACACGCCAACAGCAAGCGCAGCCTCCTCGGCTAGCAGCCCCTTGGCGAGCTCACGCCAGAACTCGCGCTCGACTTCCCGGCGATGCGCCGGCGCACCCGGCGACTTCATCGGCGACCGCCCGGTCAACGCCGTCATCCACCCAGCTGGCCTGCCCATCAACACCTCCGGAATCAAGGTGTTGCGACGACCGGTTGAATCCGCCCTGGCAGCCCCGATCCGCATGGAAGATCACTCCCGGTGCGGGATCACGGGCGGCGACGGCATTAGCGAGCGCGTCAGAAACTAGTTCGGTGCGCAGGTGATCGGCCATCGCGTAGCCGACCACGCGGCGGGAGGCGATGTCGATGACGGTGGCCAGGTACAGCCACCCCTCCCACGTGCTGATGTAGGTGATGTCGCCGCACCAGCGGCTGTTGACCGCTGCCGCATTCGTCGTGAAGTCGCGGCGAACCTTATCCGCCCGGGCAGCGGCCGCCGGGTCGGCGATCGTGGTTCGCTTCCACCGCTTCGCTGCCCGGCCGCGCAGGCCTTCCGCGCGCATGATCCGGGCGACGCGCTTGCGGCCGTGCCGACTCCCTCGGCGGGCCAGCTCCGCGTGCACCCGCGGCGCGCCATAACGGCCCTTCGACTCAGCGTGCACGGACTGGATCTGCCCGGCCAGCTCAGCGTCGGCTGCCGCTCACGGCGACGACGGACCGGCCAGCTGCTGGTAGAAGGCGGCACGGGAGACCTTCAGCAGCTCGCACGCCCGGTTGACGCTGCGGCTGCACGCCTTCTCCGCCTCGATGAACGGGTAAATGTTCACCGGGTCTCCTTAATGCTCCTATGTCAAGCCGCCGCCCGCAGGGCCGCGGTCGTGGCGGCCTGGCCTGGTTCCTCGTCGGCGAGCAGGGCGACGTAGATGGTGTCGGACAGGCGGCGGCGCAGCAGCCGGAGCGCCTCGGTGCGGGTCTTGCCGCGGGCGAGGGCCTTGTCGACGTAGTCGCGGCCCGGGCCGATGCCGCGGGCCTGGGTGACGGCGATCATGTGCAGGGCGCAGTTCATGCGCCGGTTGCCGCCGCGGTTGAGCCGGACCTTGCCGGCAGTGCTGCCGGACCAGACCGGGATCGGGGCCGTGCCGGTGAACCGGGCGAAGGCCGCGCGTGACCGGAACCGGCGCGCGCCGGCGGTCTCCCCGACGATCGCGGCCGCGCCGAGCACTCCGCAGCCCGGGACGGCCAGCAGGGCCGGAGCCAGCCCGCGGACCATGCCGCGGAGCTCGCGCTCGAGCGCGTTGACCTGGACCGTGAGTTCCCGGCAGCGGGCGACCAGCTCGGCGGCGATGCGGGCGACCACGCCGTCGAACGCGGCGAGCCGCTCGGCGAGGTCATCGAGAACGCAGTAGCGGCGCAGACCGCGCGAGGGAACCTGCAGCCCGGGGTCAAGCTCGTGCAGATGCCAGCGGAGCCGGTTGACCAGGATCGTCCGCTCGGTCACCAGGTTGTGGCGGTGGTCGGACAGCAGCTTGATCTCCCGGGCCGGACCGTCCAGGCAGGCAGCCGGCAGGTCCGGCTCGCGGAGCGCGGCGTGCGCGACCGCCAGTGCGTCGATCGGGTCGGATTTGCCAGGCTGCCGCCCGGCCCGGCGGGCCGCGGCCATCAGCTGGACCGGGACCCGCACGACAGTGCATCCGGCTGTCAGCAGGTCGCGTTCCAGACGCCGGGTAACGTGCCGGCAGTCCTCCAGCGCGAACCGCGCGCCCGCCCATCGTGACGCCCACTCCAGCGCCTGCAAGTGCCCGTCGTTCGTCGCCGCGACGGTCCGCTCGCCGACCTTGCGGCCCACTTCGTCGACGGCTACCAGAGTGTGGCTGCGCTTATGCGCATCCACGCCGATCACGACCTCCGTCATGCCTATCCCTTCTCCTGCCAGTCAGCTGGTGATCTGGCCAGAGTCCGGGGCGGGCACGCGTCAATCAGGCACCAAGCGCGCTCCTATCAAGCCACATCCCCGGCCCTTGGCCAGACCCGGCGGGGCCGCACATTAGGACAAGCCACCAGCCAGACAGCCAGGGCAGCGAAAAAAGGAGCGAACCCCGCCGGGGCAGTCAAGATCCTGGCATTGAGGCGAAGAAAGCCGTCGCCCGCTTGAGGATCTCCACGTCTTCGCGGAGCCGACGGTTCTCCCGGCGCAGCTGCGCCAGCTCCTTGCGTTCCTCGGTGGTCAGGCCGCCGTCGCTGACCGTCCCGGCGTCCCGCCCGGCCTGCTTCACCCATTCGCGGACCGAGGTCTCGGTCAGGTCGAAGTCATTAGCGATCTGGCCGACCGACCGGTCGCCGCTGCTGCACAGATCAACGATCTCGGCCTTGAACTCCGGGGTGAACGAGCGGCGCTGCCGGGGCTTCTTCTTACTCCCCATGCTTTCCATCAGTCGGACATCCTTCCGGGGGCGAACCCCTGATGGTGGATGTCCGTCAAAGCGGGTCAGGCTCACCGCATCTAGGTCGCTCCCTATGGTCGCGTCGCACGCGATCGGCTACGCCGAACCTAGACACAGCGGCCACTCACAAGGGATTGGCGGCTGCGGTTGACGGGGAGGTGAAGGCAACCGCAGCCGCTGAGCTGTAGTTCACGGCCAGACCTGCCGGACCGCCCGCTCGGCACGTAGAGCGCCGTACTCAACGCCTCGGCCCAGCCGCTTCTTCTTCTTCTTCTTATAGGGGCCATAGTGTGACCGTCCCGGTGCTCCCAGCTCGACCCTGACGGCATCCGAGTCGGTCAGCCGAACATCGGAACAGATGGCGACCGCCCTAAGGTCGGCGCGATTATGGCGGAGCCCGCCCAGAAGCGTGGAGTCGACCTCGGCGCTGGCCGGGTGCTCACCCTGCTCAGGGTCGCCGGCGAGTAGCCTCTTTTCCCCGTGGCGGCCACGGTGGCGCCGAACGGGTAGAACTCTCCGCTTTTGGGCTAGCATCTGCTGGGCGAACGGCAGCGTCACCATCCAGCAGGCCGTCAAGGTCGTCCTGGGCCTGGCGGGAAGCCGAGTCTCTCCACGAGGTCATGATCTACATGATGTCTGCAAAGCTGGACCGGAAAGCGGCCTTCGGCCAACCTGAAACAGGTGAACATGGAGCATATGCGCAGTTACCCCGGCCCGGCGCGCACCGCCAGGCCGGGGTATGTACGGCTAATTCAGAGGAGCCTTACCATGCCGAGGCCCTGCGGCTGCTGACCAGTAACCACGACATAGAACTCGTACTCGCGGCCGGCCGCTCTCTGTTCTGCCCAGCTCAATGCCTCGCGGAGATCTAGTTCGGTCAGCTCCCATTCCTCGGTCTTGCGAAGTACGCCCTCTATTTTGTGCTGGAAATAGACCCGGTACGCGGGACGCTCAATCTCCCACTCCTGGTCTCGCGGATCTACCAGTCTTTCCCGCATTTCCGTTCATCTCCATTATCCACTGCCCTCCCAGACAGCCGAGAAGGACGTGACCAGGGAGCCTTCACCGCCCGTCGGGCCGATCGAGCGCCACACTGCACAGGCTACCCACCAGCCGTTGCCGTGTGCGCCCGTTCCGGAGCCAGGTGGTGTCGTCCTGGTGACGCCGGAGGTCCCGTTGATCGTGAAGTTTTCACCGTTCGTGCCGAGTATGCTGCACTTGCCATCATTTAGCAGGTAAGTCTCAGTTCTTGTGGGCGACTTGTCGGTGCAGAGCCAGAGGTTGAATCCCGCAGCGCTCAGAAGGCTGAGATAGATCGTGCTCGGGAACTGCGTACACTTCCAGGTGGCCTTGGAGATTACTCCGTTGGCACCAGTAGAGAAGTGCGGGGTTTGCATGTTGACGCTGCAGTTGGTGGCCGCGAGGCCCGGCGTAGCCGCAGAGAAGGCAGCAACTCCCGTCCCCATCGCCAGAACGACAGCCGCTGATCCTGCTAAATGTCGCAGCTTTCTTGATGGCACCGATGACCCCTTTCCTGGTTTCGAATCGGGTGCGAAGCTGGCCAGATGGTAAACCAGCCGAGGGATTCACTGACAAGAGCGGAAATATGCGCCCTGCCATTGACATGAGGTAGCTGAGTACCAGCGCCGGAGAGAGACGGCAACGGGGTACGGCTTTGCGAGCGATCCTGCGGGCCTGGCCATTCCCGGCGACCGATGCGTCGCGCGTAGCTCTGGGTGGCCGTCAGGCGTTTACGTGGCTCGATCCCTGACTTCGGCCACTTTCCAGAGCTGATATTGGTGCCGAGGCTGTGACCTGCGGGTTCGTAGTGAGCGAATGGGAACTGCACACTAGGCGGCGTCCTGTTGTGGCCTGGTGTCCCCGTGTCTGCGGACGGTGAAGACGTCATCGGGCGCGAAGGACTGCGAGACTTCCGGTAGCTCAGGGATGGCGGGTCATCTCGTCACGGAGGCAGCCGTTGAGGCCGGAGAACGGCTCAGCCACACGCCCAGGAGGCAGTGCACGGCCGGGCGCGCAGGACCAGCGAACCGTTGCCAGCCTTCGTTCCCGCATCCGGAGCGGAGCGTGTAAGCCTGCTCCCGGGTGACTTTGACGCACCGGGCCATGCACGTTCATGGACGCCCTAACCCGGGAAGCCCGTGGGTCCGGGACCCGTCGCGGGCGGCGATGTCACGATCCCGCCGGCAGGGACCGGGTCCGGGGGATGAAACGGCTGCGGGGTGCCCGGTGCCAGCGGGTTCGCGGTCACGCCGATGCCGCCGTCGACCGGCCGCATATGGAGTGGCTTGTTCCGGGCTTCGGCTTCCTGATCGGCGAGCAGCGCCGCACGTGCCTGCGCCTCGACCCGCTCGGTGACGCCGGTGAGGGCGGCTACCCAAGGTGATTACCTCGGCGCCGGCCCTGGCTAGAGAGTTGTGGCGGTACGGCGAACCAGACCCAGCCGATCAGGCGTTGCAGCTGGGACCAGAGCAAGTAGCAGACATCGGGCTTCGCACCGGGCAACTTCTCAGTTCCGGCGAGGCAGACCGGCTATGACCCAGCGGCCCCCGAGGCGACAAAGCCCTCCTCCTGGCGGCCATCGAGCAAATCGAGGGGCATCCCAGGCCGTGTGCCCGCAAGCGCCGCCGTCCCGAGAAGACGCTCCCGGTGCAGCTACAGGCCACCGAGGTCGAGCGCATAGCCGCAGCGCAGGAAGTAGCCCAGGTGGTGACCAGACGGAACGCTTGGCTGCAGCAATGATCGAAGCCCGGACCAGCTGTGAGCAGACTGGCACGGAGCTGCAACCAGCTCACTCAGCGACGCGCGAAGGCGACCCGGCCCGCTCTATCCGGGTCGAGGGATTCGGAGGTACGGGGGTCGCGCCGGGCTTGCTTGCTGATCTTGATCGCCTCGCGAAGACCCGCCTGCATATCGAGGTTGCAGGACTGACAGCAACAGCAGGGACTAACAACCGCTGTTCGCGTTCGCTTACTCAATTCCGGGCAGCATGCCCGACAGGTGAACTCGCTACTTGCTACGCCTGATCCGAAAATCGGAGAGTTAGCGGCGCGCGGTAGCGGCCGGCGGAGCGTCAGCGGAGCCGGCTGGGCGGGACGGTGGTTTATGCGGTTGGTTCGAGGGTGACCTTGTAGCCGAGGGCTTCGAGCTGGCGGATGTGGCCGCGCTTGCGGCGTTCGGGGCTGATGCGGGTGGTGTAGAAGTCACTGCCGAGGTCGGTGTAGCGGGCGTCGGGGTCGGCGAGCAGGTGCCAGATGATGACCAGCAGGGATCGTCCTATGGCGACCACGGCTTTCTTGCGGCCACGGCGGCGGGCGATGCGGCGGTACCGCTCGCCGAGGAAGGTGTCGCTGCGGCCTGCGGCCACGGCGGCGTTGCCTAGGACCCGCGCCAGGTAGGAATTGCCGTGGCCGGTCATGTTCTTGCCTTTCTTCTTCCCGGCGGACTCCTTGACGCCGGGGGCGAACTTGGCCCAGGACACCAGGTGACCGGCGGTGGGGAACCGGGCCATATCGATCCCGATCTCGGCCAGGATCACCGATGCGATGGTGACGTTGATGCCGGGGATCTCATCCAGTCGCTCGACCGCGGCGGTGAACGGGACGGCCATCTCCTCGATCCTGGCGTCCAGGGCGGCGATGTCGGCGTCGATCGCGTCGACCCGGGCCAGCATCCGCGCCAGCAGGAAGGCGTGGTGGTCGGTGAAGAATCCGGTGAACGCCTCCTGCAGGGCGGTGATCTTGCCGCGCATCGCTGCCCGTGCCATCTGCGCCAGCACCTTTGGGTCGCGTTCCCCGGCGATCATTGCCGCCAGCATTTGCCGGCCCGACACGCCGAAGATGTCGGAGGCGACCACGCTCAGCTTGATCTGCGCGTCTTCCAGCAGTTTCTCCGCCCGCTGCTTCTCCGCGGTGCGCACCGCGACCAGGTCGGCGCGGTAGCGGGTGACATCCCGCAGCCGGCGGAACTCGGGGGGCGGGACGAAGCTGGGCCGTATCATCTGCCGCTCAGCGACCTTGCATAACCAGACAGCATCGAGTTTGTCGGTCTTCGGACGGCCCGGCAGGTGCTTGACGTCCTTGGCGTTGACTAGCCATGCCTCGAACCCGTGGGCCTCCAGAAGGTAGAACGCGCACTTCCAGTAATCGCTGGTTGCCTCCATCACCACCCGGGTGACCCCGAGGCAGCGCAGCCGGTCCGCCATGCCCAGCAGCGACCGCGTCATCGTGGAGTACGTCACCACCTCCTGCAGCCGCCGCCCTGGGCGGTCCTCATCAGGGACCCGGACGCAGCAGACCAGCTCCGCCTTGCCGATATCCAGCGCCGCGACCCGCGCAATGATCTCCTCGCTGTCCTGCGTCTCTGCTAACACGTGACCTCCCAGACCATCGACCTGAACCCGGGCGGCTGCCGCCCGCGGGAGCCATCGGGACGGTTGGAGGAATCTGATCCACGTGCTCACGGCAACACTGAAGGGCCCGGAACTGGCTCCCAGCACCCGGCTGAAAAACGACCTCGAAGGCCAAGGAGTAGTCGGCGTCAGCGGACAGCAGCCACACCCGATTTTCCGCCCAGAACGGGCGTCACCACAGGGATACCAGAGGCTGAAAAGCGGACGGTCAACCGGCAGGGAAGGAACTAGAAAGTCACGAATCAATGATCCGCTCGAACATCGCGACGCTGGCAGCAGACTTCAGCTCACCTGCGCGCGTCGATTTGATAGCAAAACCTGTCTCTGACTGGACCGCCGAAACAATTGTGGGATACGCCCGCGCCATGCCGCCGCCGATGACAGTCACCGTATCTGAACCAATGGATGAGTCCCTCAAGACCGCGCTGAGAATGCCAACCACGAGGGCCAGCGCTTCGGCAGTCAGAGGATCCGGCAGCACCTCACCGCCGATCTGACCATTTACACACGTGTTATCGCAGCCCCTGCAAATCCTAAGGCCGTAGCCTGGACGGTGGCTCAGCTCGAACGGGGTGAGCGCCCGCCATCACCCGGGCGCTGCCGACACCAGTGCCCAGGCCGACGTAGATGAGGTCCGCATCGCGGCCATCGCGCAGGCTCCACTCGCCAAGCGCGCTGGCCTCAGCGTCGTTCATGCCAATCTCAGGCTGTCCATGGAACCCCAGCTCTGCCCAGCCGTCGGCATCTAGCCACCACAACTGATGAGCGCCCTGAACGCGTCCGCCGCTCACCAGGCCCGGCGCAACGAAACATGTATGTAGACCGGCTACGCAGGCGGGCGGCGACGAGCTAGCGGACACGCCTTCTGGCTGGTCGAAATATCCCAGCACGTATTCGGTTCCCGAACCGCCAACTTCCACCGACAGAATGCCTTGCATTGCGTCAGCGCGGAACCGTCCCCTCTCAAGCACCAACGCAAGGCGCTCAATCGCATACTGCACGATCGTGAAGCTTAACCAGGTCCAGCCCTGCGCTGCCCCCGCGGCGGCAGGGACTTACTGACCGTCGCCAAGAAATTAGGCGGGTCAGGTGTGACGACGTCGTGCCACATACGTGCCACACCCAGCGAGCCAGTCAGCCACGGCGACTCACGGTCAGTTCACAGCGCGGACCGGCAGCTGCGCGCGTGCAGGTCGGCCATCAAGCGCTCCCCCGATCTTCCAAGCTGGTCATGAGGGTTCGATTCCCTTCGCCCGCTCCAACCCGAAACCCCAGGTCAGAGCCACCGTCGCGCTAGAGCTGCATGCTGCAGAGGACCACTAGAAGCCTCCGCGTGCCATTAACGTGCCATTAGCAGGCCTGGTGCCAGCTCTCATGCCGACCCCTCACCGTCCTAGATCAAGCGCGGCTCCGCTGCGCTCCGCCGCGACGGCGCTTCCCGCGCCGCGCTCTGGCCTCCGGGGCCACCCGGTCGAGCCCGTAGCATGACCACCAGCCAGCATCCCGACTCCGGGAAACTCGGGGTAGATCAGAGTCCCCGGACACGCCGGATCGATTCATGCGGCCACCCTCCACTGAACCCGGCCGAGAGTCGCCGGTTCGTGGCAGCGATCGGGGAGAGGGCTACCAGGCCTGGGCACGACGTAGGCTCATTGACCTGGTGAAACGGTATATCTGCGGCTGCTGGACCGGAGTTATGCAAGCAATGATCTTGAGGGGCAGAAAGATTCAAGCCCTCTCGCACCATGTACAGGGCATGACACACAGTCTTGGCAGCGTCCATGACCGGTTCTAATGGCTCTCACAGAGGCGAAGAGCACTTTGAAGCTTTGTACAGGGGCAGCTACAAAGAAATCTTTGCCTACGTCCTGCGACACACCGACGCGGATACCGCGGCGGCAGCCGACCTGACAGCTGAGGTCTTTGTCGTCGCGCTGCGTAAACAGGACGCGATACCGCCCCCGCCCGACGACCGCCTCTGGCTGTACGGGGTTGCACGGCGCGTCGCCCTGGACCACCAGCAGCGGCGCAGGCGCCTGCTCCGCCTGCATTCCCGGCTCCAGGAGAAAGCAGCTAGCGAGGCCAGCCCCGACAACCTCTCGCGCCATCGAGTACGCGAAGCCATCGAGAGTCTCACGTCGGCCGACCGTGAAGTCCTCAAGCTTGTCGCCTGGGATGGCCTGTCACATGCCGAGGCGGCGCAGATCCTGGGCTGCACGCCCAACGCGGTAGCGCTGCGCCTGCACAGAGCCCGATCACGGCTGCGGCGCATCCTGTCGTCTCCGGACACTCCCGGCCACGCACCGGATCCTTCAACTTCTCAGCTCATTCCCTCCGACTCAAGGAGCCAGCCATGAACATTGATCAGCTCATCCGGGACGCCGATCCCGCCGCCGAGTTCACTATCCCTGGCCCTGACTCGCCTCTTGCCCGGCACTCATTCGAGCGAGTGCTCGCAGTCCGACCGCGTCAGCCCCGTCGGCGCAGGGTCACAATCTCGCTGGCGGGCGGCACCGTCGCGGCTCTCACCGGTGTGCGCGCCAAGGCGCTCATCGGCGCTGCGGTTGCGGCGGCTGCCGCTGCTGCTGCAGCTGCCGTGATCACCATGCCGTCGACTGCGGGCCCGGCGGGCTTGTCCACTGGGCACATGGCGAAGGCGCCCATGACCCTCACGGCGGCGGCCGTGCTAGACCAGGCGGCGCAGGCGGCCGTGGCCCAGGCCAGCTGGCCGGACGCCCAGTACTGGTACTTCGAGCACGAGTACACATGCGGCGGCCAGCTTTACACCGCCAAAGTCTGGATCTCCCGCCACGGTAACGGGGTGCTCGAGAAGACCGGGCCCAAGAACAACACGGATCCGGTCTGCAGCTCGGACCTGTTCACGGCGCCGATCATCGACTCCTACAAGTTCGGCCCCTACACCTGGTCGCAGCTGTACACGCTGCCCACCGACCCGGCGAAGCTGAAGGCGAAGCTGATGGCTGACTTCGGCCAGGGCGGCGGGCCGGACCTCTTCGCGGCTGTGGAGATCGTGCTGGTCGATTCACCGGCTCCCCCGGCGGTGCGCTCGGCCCTGTTCAAGGTCGCTGCCAGCATCCCCGGCATCAAGGTCATCGGCGACTACACCGACCCGCTCGGCCGGACCGGCACGGCCCTCCAGATCGGCCACTATGGGCTTGTCGTCGATGCGGCCAGCGGCGCGGTTCTGGACGAGACCAATAGCGGCGGCGCGACCACTCTTGTCACCCAGGGACCTGCCGCCAGTGAGCCGAAGCTGACCGGGTCTTGCGCGCGGTCATGCCCGTCAGCCATTAATTCGGGTACTGCGCCCAGCGCTCGCCCCAGCAATGTCCCAGCAGCCGGTGTGTCCGCCTGAACGGCGGCCGAAGCTCTGAACTGCTGACGGCATGGGATATATGCGGGATGTGCCCGGCCCTCATGATCCGTCCTGTCGCCGCCTGCCCGCTCAGGCACGGTTTCGAACTCGGAGAAGTCACGAGCTGTAAGACCGCTCCATCCCGCTGGCCGTGCCCGATGCGTTGGCAACCGGCAGTCAGCCAAGGCCAACTGCGGACACTCAGAACCGCCCGTGAGCTGTACCGGAGCCCGTCACGCCGACGCTCAGGGCGATCTCCTAAGCAGTAGGCCGAGTTGACAGCAACGTCGGCTGCTACCGGCTGCACCCGACACCCGCTGCGCTTCGTCGGAGCTTCGCCGCTCACAGTGACATGGCTACTCGGTCGGCCTGAAAAGCGGACAGTCGGCGTGCCATTAGCCGAGGTCACTAGCGGTGACTTATGGCCCTGAACGGCTAATTAAATGCGCAGCTCAGTGGGCGTGCGACCACGTCCATTGACTCGTAGGTGACCCGGCCCATGATGTGGGTACCGGCGCGACTGGCTGCGGTTAGTTGGCCACCTAGGCGGGGTCAACCGGCCTGGATTCGCACGGTGGACATGATCCGGTCTGCGAAAGCTGCGACCTTGTTCTGCCAGCCTTCCTCCAAGGGCCCTTTGATCCCGGTGACCAGGACCGCTCCCTCGGCGACCTTCGTCAGTCCCTTGGCTTCCAGGAGTTCAGTCATAATCGGGATGACCCGCTCCCAGCGATCCTGCTCTTCCTGGGTCGGAAGCCTGCCGGTCTTCTTGTCAGGCTTTGGCGCTCCTTGGGTGGTCAGGATCGCGTATTTAGTTCCCGGCTCCAGACTGACCTTGCGCAGGAATCTCCTAGCGTTGCCCTTCGGCTTTCCTATGCGGCCCGGCGAGCTAAAGACGTACAAGTCCGCGGTGGGCAGGTCCCTCGGGTTGGCGTCCCGAATGTGCTGGACGCTGACGGTAACGCCCCTGGCCGCCATAATCTTCTTGAATTCCTCAGCGACCATGGCGCCGTTGCCGAATTTCGATGCGTGGTAATAGACGACGTTCATAACTCCTCCCAACCTCGTCGTTGGGCTCCATCTCCACGGTCGCGACAGCGTCGGCGGCGGCGCCAGAGGCGAACGTCCCGTAACCGGCGCGTGGTCAGACCTAGTTTGCGCCGCCATTCCCCGTCGAGAGGGCAGCCACGATTGCCTTTACTATCGACGCGCTGCCGGGCCAGGTCTGGCCGTAGCTGGCAAAGCTGGGCGGCAACGGCGGGGGCCGGTACGACCGTCGCGAAGACCGACACGTCGGCACCGTCCGCCTCGTGGCGACAGGTTGACCGATGGGTTGGAATGGCTGGCCGATCTCCAAGATCGCACCGCGCAGCCACGCGTGTGTGGCAAGCACCAGATGCCGCGGCGTCTGCGCGAACGACGACTCGCCGTCCACCGAAACGTCAACCGTGCCAGCCGGCATCGCCGCGACGCGCTCGAGCGTGGCCGTCCATGCGCTCGGGGGCGGCGCTCCGGCCATTCGGATCTCCGGCGCGCTGTCGGCACGGCCGGGAAAGCGGCGGTTGAGTGCTGCCTCGACAGACGGGGCCACGTCGACGCCGTTGACGCGCAAGGAACTCTCGCCTTCGAACAGCCACGGTGCGTCAACCTCCGTCCGGCCCCGACACGTCGACGCCGCGCATCACGATGCCGGATAGGTCAACCCCGACGAACCGGGCGCCCGCATCGTCCGCGTCGACGAACTCCGCTCCCAGCAGTTCGTCGGACCGAGTGATTTCTCCTTGTCGAGCAGCCCTCGGCAGTGCTGATGCCGTCAGCGGTTCGCCAGATCAACACCGCTCATCGGAACGCAACCCGGTTGGCACTCAGCCGTCTTCCTCGGCCCCGATTGTCCAGCTCGCGGCCACCGCGTCAAGAACGCCTACGGCACGAAATCGGCTCCGCCGCCTCTTGACCCGGTGGCCACTCGCAAGGTTTGGGCGCCCAGCGAGGAAGCGAGGAGTCTAGGCAGCGAAGCTTCCGGAGCGGGCGATGCTCAGGTACTCTAACCGAGAATCCGCAGCTCACGCAGCTGACTCCGGCTCGCTTCATGATCGCTTCGATCGCATTCCGCCGGGGCCGAGAGGTCGTCAATGTCCATCCGGGCGGCCCGGAAGGCTGGCCGCCTACCATTGACCCGGTTGCGGCTCGGCTGGAATAGGCGCCTGCGAGAACGATGGGGTAGTCGGGCAAGCCACCGCGGTTTTAGCATGGTCGATGACGGTCTCGGCTATGGATACGCAGGAGATGCCCAGTGTCGCGTGACGGCGAGGAACCAAACAAAGTCTTCGGAATGGTTCGCCGCGATACAGGTCCGCATGCCAGACAAGATGAAGAACCGCAGCACGTCCTCGGCGTCCCGGTGGACTGGTACGGCCCGGTCGACGGGGCTTGGCTCCGGTCACTCAGACATCCCATCAAGGCGTACAAGCGTTGGACATTGAGACGTCGCCTCGGTCCGTATGCACCAGACAACGAAGACGACCCAAAGTCGACGGGCTAGCTAATTCCGAAGGCGCAGGCGTTGCAGCTCCTGGTGACTGACGTTGCTTGCATTCGCTGCCTCCCATTATCCGGCGTCGAGCGGAACCCGCCAAGGGCGCTCCGCGCGGCTGCGCGATGCCTGCGCGATGGCCTCGCGGCCACGCTTGACCGAACCCGCCCGATTGAGCAGCTATCGGAGATACTGCCAGGCCGGCAATTCGCACAGCGATCGCGCGTGCAAACGCCGCCTAGCTAGGCCCTCAGCACGATCTGCTCTGGTAGCAGTGGTTCGCGGATAGGGCTCCACCGCTGCCGCTTGACGACGGAGGGGTGGTGATGACGAAGAGGGTGAAGTCTTGGCGCGCCCGCGCGTCGATGGCCATGGGCAGTCGGATACGCCCGGAATCGACCATGCCTCTCGCGGCGGATCGACTCAGGCCGAACCCGGCCATCAGTAGCTTCTCGACCCGGATGGGCGCCGGGAGCTCGAATCTGATGACGACCTCAAGTGGCGCCGGATCCGCACGCTCGAGTTCGTAGAACGGCATGTCGGTTTCCAGTTCCCATGTGCCACTCCAATCGAGCCGATATCCGGCCCTGCCGACCAGCGACGTATCCATCGCCAGATGTCGCACCATGGCCGGATCGTTCTTCTCGAACATCACCAGCCGCTCATTCTCCAGTGCCCGCACGTTAATGCGCTCGTGGATCGGGATTTTCGACGTGCGGTCGCACAGTTCGCAGTTGATCAGCATCCAGACGTCAAGAAGCTTGCTGTTCGCATTCACGCGGAACTTTCCGGTGGGATGGTGACGCGTGGACCTGCACGTCATGCATGCTTTGACGATGGCGGGCAGGCCGAGCTCTCTGATCACCCAGAGCGCTTTCCGGTCGATATCAGATCCGTCACCGTTACCGTCGCTGTCGGCAGGCACATGGATACTACGAAAGTCGTTCGTGGCTTCTTCTAAGACTTAGCAAGGAGGCGCCAGGCAGCGCTTAGCGGCGCTATGAACTGCCTCCGGGATCCAGTGGCATAAGGCCAGCGCTAAAAGTGGAGCGCGCTGACGGGCGGCGACGTCGCACATGGACGTCGCGTGAAAGAAGCCGGCACTGATCACAAAGTGCGGGCTTCGAACGGCACGTCGCAGAAAGACGGGTAGTGACCCGAAACCGTCTTCATTCCGCACGTGCGCCACTGCTTACAAATCCATGGTCGCCATCTTGGTCACGAGCGGGCCAGCAGGCAACGGATTATTTCGCGATGTCGCGGTCGGCTACTCAGGCGTGTGGGTGGCGCTACCAGACCGGACAGAGCGAGTGAACAAGGGCTCCGGCGTAGCGATCAAAGGGTCATCAACTGCACGCCTGCGTACAGCACAGAAGTACAGCAGTAGTCCCCGCACTGTCGCTGTCAGTCGCGACCGCCATCAACCGGTGAAGCAGCGACAACGCATGAACGCCCAGCACTGCCTGCGGCTCGGGACGAAGAGGCTGATCGTAACCCCGGCGAAACAGGAGCCAGGGGAACGCGATAGCTAAAAGGCACTTCTCACAGGTAGAAAGAGCGAGCGTCGCGAGGTTGCCGACTCCCTGGAGAACCGTCGGCTGCATGGGCCCACTGAGGCTAGTCACGCAACCGTGACGATCACCGCAGCCCAACGCCAATCATCGAATACTGCACTGGATTCAGCAGACAGCGCAGGGTCGGCCGCCGCTATCGGCTGGATGGGAGTTCGCCAAGCATCTACGGCGGCACCACGGCGCTGCCCGCGTAGCGGTTAGCGTTGCTGTATTAAGAATCCGGTCGTCATGAGCCCTGCTCTATACGGCGTTGAGCATCGCGCCATCTCTGGCCATGACCGGACGCGGGTGGAGCAAATGCAGGAGAGAGTCGCCATACCTGCGGAATGGCCCGGCGGGGGCAAGCCTCGCGTCGCGTCATCGTCCGCGCTGCCCCATCCCTTAAACCGGGCCGGGTCGTTTGCTGACGTGGACGGGTCATTCGACCCTGTTGTTGTCTGCGTTCACGGCCGGATCGTGGAATGAAAGGAGGGGTCATGGTTATTTCCTCACCTCCTCGTCGCGGTGGGCAGGTCGCACCTCACGGCCAGCGCGGCCTTATCACTGCCCTCGTCCTTGCTCTCGTCGCTGTCCTCGTCCTGGCCGCGGTCGTGGTGGCATTGCTGGCCCGCGGTGGGCCGTCGAGGGCGGGCGTGCAGGGATCGGGCGTGGCGGCCACGCAGTCGCGTGTCCTGGCCACGTTCAGCAGCCTTGATCTGGCGGGTAGCAACAATGTCACTGTTGCGGTCGGCGGGCGGCAGTCGGTCGTGGTGCACGCGGATAGCAACCTGATGCGTTACGTTACGACCCGCGTCGTGGCCGGGACCCTCGTCATCGGCACCACCGGCAGTTTTACTACCAAGAGTCCGATGAGCGTCGAGGTCAGAGTGCCATCACTGGCAGCAGTCAAGCTGAGTGGCAGCGGTGAGATCTCCGTGACAGGGATCGACGCACCGCGGCTGACCGTGACGCTGCCCGGCAGCGGCGCCCTCTACGCTGGCGGGACCGTCACGGAGCTCGAGGTCACTCTCAGCGGCTCCGGCCTGGCCCAGCTCGGCAACCTGGTCGCCCGCGATGTGCATGCAGTCATTACCGGCTCAGGCCTCATCCGGGTGACTGCCACGGCAAGCCTGAACGCGGCGGTGCCCGGCAGTGGCGCGATCATCTACAGCGGCAACCCGCGGGTGACCAGCAGCGTTACTGGCAGCGGGACTGTGACACCCGGATGACCACGGCGGGTGGCCTGCCTGGTGGCGGGTCCCGCCAGGCTCATTCGGTGAGGACTATCCATTGTCGGCCGTCGATGAGTTCACGTGCCGCGTCAAGGTGACCGGCGTGGCATGCCGTCTCAGCGATCACGTGCAGCAGGATCTCGCGCAGGTTGTCAAGCCGCCAGGTGCCAAACAGGTCCTCAGGCCACCACGCCGGTGCGCTGTCTAAGGACGTGGCGGCAATGATGGCGTCGGCAAGTTCTATCTCCCGCCGGTAGGCGTCCAGCACCGCGGTGGCCGTCAGGTCCGCAGGGACCTGCCAGGCGTTATCCGGCTCGTCGTCCGGGAGCTGCTCGCCAGCGACGACGGCACGGAACCAGAACCGCTCGACGTCGATCGCCAGATGGTGTACCAGCCCTGCGCAGGTCCACTGCGAGGGCAGTATGGGACGCCGCAAGTCCTGCTCAGAAAGGCCCTCCAGGATGCCGAGTACGTGATTGCGCTGATCGGTGAGGCATGCAACAAGCGCCTGGCTCTCCTCGGTCATCGGAGGCTGCGTCATGGCTCACCCGCTCCTTCGCAACATCGGCACGTGACGATTCACGTCATCATCCCAAACTGGCGCAGTGAAGTCGCTCCCCTCATCTCGACTTGGCCTCGGCATAGCTACCCTGGTGTCAGCTTGACCGAGGAGACAGACGTTGCCTCAGCAGCGCAGCAAGCCGAGACGGCCCAGCCAGCTCCGGCGGGCCTCCCACCACCCGGCGGGAGCGCATCCAGGTCCGGCAGCGGACGGCCGCACGAACGCCGAGCGGCGGGCCATGAGGCGCATGAGCCGGGACCGGGCGGCGGCCCGGCAGCGGCGGCACCTGCATCTCAGTCACGATGGGATAGTGCTGGCCGGCACGCTGGCCGCCATGGCGATCGTCGCCGTAGCGTTCGCCGTGGGCCCGGCGATCTCTGCAGCACGCGGCGGTGGCACTCCTGGCTGGTTCATCAACGCCTATCAGCAGTGCCTGCGGAGAATGGGCTGCAGCTGGGTGGGCACGTTCGTGTCCAGGAGCGGGCATCAGGTGGTGCCGCGCGTCGATTACGACGGGAGCCTGCCGGCTGGCACGCCACCGGGCGCCCGGATCCCGGCCATCTACCCAGGCGGGCTGCACGCGGTGTTCCCGCCGCACGGCTCGTACTACTGGATACCCGCCATCCTGCTCATGCTGCTGGCGGGCGGCGCGGTAGCTTTCCTCTTGTGGATCAGTCCGCTTGGCTCTGGCCCGGCACGGCCTGATAGCGAGCGAGGAGCTGGTCTGGCCTGATCGGCTGTCCGATGTGCAAGCTGGCTCGCTGGTCATGAGGTTCGATTCGCCGGGCCGGCTCCGAATCCGAAACCCCAGCCCGCTCCTGAGTCGACGTGCTGTCGCGCCGCGCCAGTCCCGCCGCACAACGCGTCGCCAGCGCCTGATAGCTGCGCTACTCCCAGCGGAAGTACCGAACGGCGACGAACGCAAAGACGAGCGTGTAGCCAACCAGGGTCAGGAGGGTCGGCACCGGGGGTATCGCATGGAACACCGAGTAGAGAATGGCCCGTACCGCCGCGCCGCTCGGCGAATACCACATGATTTCCGCGAGTGGTCCGCCGACCTGCACCGGCTGAATCCACAAGCCCGAAAGGAAGAGGAGGGCGAAGAAGAGCACTCCGCCGACGGCACTGGCCACGGTCTGCGTCGGCGCCAGGGCCACGACAACCAATCCCAGCGAGAAGATCTCTGCAATGGTGAGTGCGACAGAGAGGATGAAGAACGGGATGCCAACGGTCAGTGGCGCGCCGAAGATCGCCGTGCCGCCAACGATGAGAATGACGACTGCCGCCGCGGCGACCACGAGGTCGAGGATCAGCTGCGCCGCCAGCAGTCGTGACGGGTGCACCGGCGTCGTGGAAATGCGTCTGAGCCAGCCGATCTCACGGTCCCTCACCAGCGTGTTGGGGAGGGAGATCGCTATCGCGATGAACGAAATGACCATGAGCGTCGGGATGTAGAGATCGATCACCGTCAGGCCGCTGCCGCCCACGTTTCCCGGCACCTGCTTGCTGATGACACCGAAGACGACCAGCAGGACCGCGGGAAGCCCGACGCCGAGACCGAGAGCATAGGGTTCCCGGAGAGAGAGCTTCGCCTGCACCTTGAGCAACGCGGCGAGCTGAGCACGCGCCCGCCGGCTGAGTACTCCGTCCATACTCGGGCTCATGCCTGGCCCCTTCCGATGCTGTCGATGCGGTGTCCCTGGTCAGCCGGATGAAGGCATCATCAAGGTTTCCGCGTCTTGCCTCGAGTTCCGATACCTGGACTCCCACGGCCGCAAGCGCATTGATCAGCGATGCCGCCAGATCCCCCGTTCCGGTGACCGTCACGTAGCGGTCTTTTCGCTCCACCACCTGGACGCCGGGGACGGCGTACAGTGCCTCGTCGTCCACGGGCTGTGATGGGACAAAACGCAACCTGTTCCCCCCTGCCTCGGCGGCGATCGCTTCCGGGGTGTCCAGAGCCCGGAGGCGTCCCCGGTTGATCAGCGCCACGCGGTCGCAGAGGGTTTCGGCCTCGTCCATGAAGTGGGTGACGAGGATCACGGTGACGCCACGCCCCCTCATGCGTTCTATGAGCGCCCAGGTCTCTCGCCGTGCCTCGGGATCAAGTCCGGTAGTCAGCTCATCCAGGATGGCGATTTTGGGGTTCCCCACCAATGCGAGCGCGATGGACACCCGTTGTTTCTGGCCGCCTG
Source organism: uncultured Actinomycetota bacterium (assembly GCA_963837255.1). Lineage (GTDB taxonomy): Bacteria > Actinomycetota > Actinomycetes > Streptosporangiales > Streptosporangiaceae > JAJYUU01. The sequence continues at coordinate 3,358 of CAWIMN010000012.1, read as the reverse complement.
ACAGTTTCTTGAAGGCGGCACGCTCGATCTGCTTGATCCCAAGGGACTCAAGCACCTCCTGCGGATCCAGCGGGCTCGCATAGAAGGACGCAAAGAGCTGGAGGGCCTCGCCCACCTTCAAACGTGGCGGCAGCGCGCTCTCCTGGAGCTGGACGCCGACAAATTCTCTGATCTTGTCCCTGTCGCGCTGCGGAGACAGTCCGTAGACGCTTATGGATCCTGAGTCCGGAGCACGGAGGCCGGAGATGCATTCGACTGTCGTCGTCTTTCCGGCACCGTTAGGCCCGATAATCCCGAAGATCTCCCCCTCCTGGATGGAAAAGGACACGTCGTCGACGGCTAGGACGCTTCCGTACCGCTTAACCAGATTCGTGATCGTGACCGCGGGTTGCTGGCCACGCCCGTTGCGGGCGGCGTTCGAATGCGCGCTGAACTTGCGGGCCAGCTGTGCTGTCCTCCGATGCGTGCATCGGGATGCCTCCTGTCGCCCGGTGTCGAGCACCCGATCCTGTCAAAACTGATATCACTTTGATAGATGGGTCGTCAAGAGCGGCGAGCGGTGCAGGCGATGGCCAGCTGCGCCGGAACTGGTGAAGGCTCACCGGCCGGCGGGTACGCCACTCTGCCGGACGCAACTGTTCAAGGTGCGCCTTCCGCTTTGACATGATGCTGGCGTGCCCACTCACGTGGTGTTGCTGCGAGGGGTCAACAACCTTGGCAGCAAGAAGGTCACGATGGCGGAACTCCAAAGGGTTGTGACCTCGCTCGGCCATACCAATGTCATGACGTACATCCAGAGCGGAAACGTGCTCTTCACCCCGCGGCTTACAGACAGCACGACGGCGGGCCTGTCGGACGATGCCGAGCTAGCCGGCGAGTTGGAGCGAGCGATCGCCGACGGCATCGGCGTTCGGGCCCGCGCTGTCGTGCTCTCCCGCGAGGAACTTGCCCGCTGCTTCCGTGACAACCCGTATCCGGGCGAGACGAATCCCAGGCTGCTTCATGCAGTTTCCTGCCCGAGGTGCCCGGACCCGGCCTGGCCGCCTGGCTGGCCGACGCAGAGCGGCAGGTGCGGGCGGAAGGCAGCCGGGACGAGGCGCGGGTGCTCGGCCGCACGGTCTACCTGCACACCCCGGACGGCTACCCGCGCAGCGAACTGCGCCGCGTGCTCGCCAGGGCGGGCGGACCGACCTCGGCCACAGTGGCCGGAACGGCGCGCAACTGGGCGACAGTCAGCAGGCTGGTCGAGCTTTGCGGACCCTGACTTGCAGGCGCACCTTCCAGCCGGCGCACTGAGCCAGGAGTGGTGACTCACCACCGGGCTCGATGCCATCGCGCCGCACCCACGATCGCCACGGCGGCAGAAGGCCTGCGACGATCATCACCGGGCAGGTGGCCACGGTCAAATGGTTGAGCGGTGGGCTCAGCGCTTCTCGGCTGTGGCACAGTCTGCAGTCAGGTCACGCTGATGCCGGGTGCCTGGTCGGCCGCCGGGCTCGGCCGGTCCAGCCGCGACGAACCCGGCTTTGATCAGCACCTTGTGGGACGCGGGTTGTCATCGGTGGTCGCTTCTATGAGCGTGCGCAGCCCGTAATGCGCGACCGCGAGCTGACACAGTTCTCGCACGGCCCCGGTCGCCACGCCGCGACCCGCGACTTGCTGTGCGACCCGGTATCCGAGCTCGGCGGTGCCGTCCTCAAGATCGACAAGGTTGAACCGGCCGAGCACCGTCCCATCCTCGCCGACGAGTACATGGAAACGCAGGTCCCAGCCTCCTGCTCGGCCAGCAGGGCGTTGTGCTGTTCGATGAAGTAGTCGAAGAACTCATCGCCACGATCGGAGATAAAGGTGGCAAAGTAGGCACGGTTCGCCAGTACGAAGGCCAGGATCGCCGGGGCGTGGTCGGCGCGCAGGCGCTCCAATTCGGGCGCCCCCGAACCCTACTCAGATGGCGCACTGCGGTCACCTGAGTTTCCGCTGACTGCGTGGAAAGTGGGCGCGTCAGCGCCCGCACCGGTCTTGCGTGGCCGGCGTTCATTGGAAACCTGGTTGCCGGACTTCCGAGCGCGGCGGGTCGCAGGCTCGGCTTGGGGTTAATGGTCAGGGTTATATCGGGGGCTTTCCCCGATGGCCGCAGGCTGACGCATGCCTCCACACTCGCTTCATGCAGCAGGGCGGCAGCGCGATCAAGCAGGCTCGGCGCCGGGTACTCACTGCCACGCCGCGCTAAGAAGCCGCCGAGCGGTCTGTCTCGGACACCGAAAGAGACCTGGTACAGAGAGAGCCGACAACGCCATGTATGAAGCGGAAGACCCCCTTGTCGCGGCCGAGCAGCTAGCCAGGCTCGACCCGCGCGCCGCCGCCGAGGCCCTACTGACCTTCGCCTGCGACGGAGCCGTGACGACGGCCTGCGCCTGGAAGCAGCAAGCCAGCTCGCCGCCCTCGACACGCGCGCCGCCGCCGAAGCCCTGCACGCCGTCGCGTGCTAGGTAGCGGTCAACGACGGCCTCCGCCTGGAAGCAGCAAGCCAGCTGCCCGCCCTCGACACGCGCGCCGCCGCCGAAGCCCTGCACGCCGTCGCCTGTGACGGAGCCGTGACGACGGCCTCCGCCTGGAAGCAGCAAGCCAGCTGCCCGCCCTCGACACGCGCGCCGCCGCCGAAGCCCTGCACGCCATCGCCTGCGACAGCGCCGTCGACGACGGACTGCGCCTGGAAGCGGCCGAGCAGCTAGCCACGCTGGACCCGCGGGCGGCCGTGTAGGCGCTCGGCGATCGACGCTAGGCCGAGCATCAGATCGCTTCGCGTTCGCCCGCGCTGCTTCGGCCCGAGCCCTGGCGGCTCGGGCAGCACCCGCGCCCGATGATCGACAAGGTCGGCCGCATCCCATTCGAGGCCGGGCGCTGGCGGGTGCGGGTCGCTCGAAGCCAGGTACCGTCCGGCCACGATTCTAGGAACGGGGCCGCCCACGTCGCCGCCCTCGAACGCTGGCGGCAGCGATCACACCCGGCCGTCGTCGTCGCCGGGCCAGTCGGTCTGGTACATCACCCCATCGGGCTCGTTCCGCGGGACCGGGATCGGATCGGCTACGCCGATGCCTTCCATCAGCCGCGCAGATTGCCCTGGATTCGGCTCTTCCACGGCCCGGCGTCCGTGCCTGGCCTGGTCGGACCTCGCGGTCCTGCGACTCAACCGCATGAGCGGCGTGCCGGCCATCCCCAGCAGCAAGAAACCAGCGAGATCAGGAGGAGCATGAACGTTCCGGCCTGGTTCGACGTGGCGAAGACGGCGTACCCTCCGGCACAGCCGGTCAGTACGCCGATGCCGATCGCCCATTGCTGCTCGCGCCGGGTCAGCAGG
>CAWIMN010000011.1:0-1858787 GCA_963837255.1 uncultured Actinomycetota bacterium | reverse complement strand
GCGCACCCGCTCTGACCAGCGTAAATATCTGGCTGCTGGTCCTCGTTCACGGTTCGGCGCGGACCGAGGTCATCCGCTCCCTCGGCGCACGGCACGCACACAACGCGCAACTTTCCGCAGTGCCCGGCGAATGCAAACCGGGAAACTCGGCTAGCGAGTAGCCGCCGACGGAGCCGGCCTGGATGTGACTTCCAGGCCGGCTCCGGTCCGCTCAGGCCTCAGAGGCGGCTTGATTTCTCACGGTCTGACGGTCAGGGTGCCGTCCACGTAACTGCTGCCATCGATCGTGTAGTTGGGGTCGGCCGCTCCCGAGCAATATGTCGGGTACGTGCCGGGAGCCGACCACGACGTCGCCGAGGTCCAGCACGTGGGTGCGATCGGCAGGGACGCCGCACTGTCGCCGTTGACGAAGCCGGAGTACGACGGGGTGATCGCCGGGACGGTCCGGCCGGCGGTCATCGTCGGGCTTGATGCGGTAATCGTCAGCTGGGGCCCGACGACGTTGGTCGCCCCCGGGCTCGGTGTCGAGGTGACGGTGAAGTCGTCGCAGTTCGAGCCCGTGGACGACCCGTCGGGGAGTCTGATCAGGCTGTCACCGTCCGGGATACTCGGCGGGTTTGTATCGGAGGTGGGGAAGAGCGCGGTCAGTGTGGTGTCGGTCACGGTGGGAACCACACCGTAAGACTGCGCCGGACAGCTCTCGGTGAAGATATTGGAGGCGCGCTGGTAGGCGCTGAGAGCGTAGCCCGAGTTTGTGCTGACGCCATAGCCGAGGCTGTCGACGACGAACCCGGTGCTGTCAGCGATGGCGATGCCACCTCCGGTTGGTGAGAGCTGGGTCGTCGAGGTCTGCGTGAAGCTCTGGTTGTCCGGCGGCTGAGTCCCGGCCGAGACGTACCCGGCCCCGCCGATCAGGTAATAGCCACCCGCAGGGATAGACGTACCGGCGGGCAACGTCGCCAGCGTCGTGATGGTCGTGCCCCGCCTGCCAGCCGAGGCGTTCGTGTACTCGAGTTGCCAGCCCGAGACGTTGGCCGGAGCCTCCGCCGGGTTGTAGAGCTCGACGAACTGCTGGTTCGGCGTCGTAGAGGTGCCGGTTTGCACCTCGTTGATCTCTACCGGCGCCGAGACAACCGTCACGGGGTCCGAGACGTTCTGCACCACAGGCTCGTCGCCCTGGCCCCGGCTGTGATCCGCGCCTCCGCCGAAGGAAGCGGTCGCAGTCACCGTGCCGCTGGTGTCAGCGGTCGGCGCCGTGACACTGAAGGTAGCCTGCACGGTCTGCCCGGAGGTGACGCCGCGCCACGTGGTGGCCGACGTAGCAGTCGATGACCACCCACTCGGGGCCGACAGGCTCAGGTTCACCGACCGCGCCGACTGAGCGCCGTTGTTGGTGAACGTCTCGGTCGCCGTGCCCGGCTGACCTGCCGTCAGGGTGGACATCCCGCTGAGGTTGAGGGTCGTGCTCGGCCGGGCCGGCCTCGGGCCGGAAAGCGGAGTGATCCGGTAGAAAGCGACACCCTCTGGAGGCACGTTGGCGCTGATCGCGCCGGCGGTCTCGAACCTGGTGTGTGTGCCGGCCGCGCAGAGCGGCGTTTGCACAGACGTCGGCGTGGGATTGGCAGTGTCCACCGACTCCGGCGCGCAGAGGTCGCTGTTGTGGCCATAGATGTCCTGCACCAGGTAGGGACCGCGGCCGGACAGCCCGAGCGCCGCGGCCGACGTGGAGATCACTTCCGGCCGGCTGTAGTTGGTGTTGAAGAGGCCGACAACGACGTCTCCGCCGCGCTCGGTCTTTGCGAAGACCTGCTGGCTCGGCGTGTCCACGATGCGCCTGGCGTCGATCGAGTCCTGGTCGATATCAAGGACCTGCTTGTTGGTCAGCAGGGCATAGTCGACTGGGTTCTGCGTGGGGTTGACCGTCGTCAGGTCCGAGCCGAGGATCAGCGGGGAAGAGGCCAGAGAATACAGGGCGAGCATGCTCTCCCGTCCGGAGAGAGTCAGCCCGTCGGTGCGGCTAGTTACGCCCGTGATGCCAGTGGGATTCCCTGGCGTCTGGCCGTTGCCGACTTCGACAGAGTCGAGGTCGTTGAAGCCCTTGCCCGCCCCGCCATACGGCTGCCACAGCGCGGCCGTGTTGAAGCGTACATCCGCGCTCTGATAGCTGGTCAGGTTGGCATTGCCGCTCTCGATGTCCGGGGAGTACTCCCACTGTGTGGCGTACTTGTCAAGGGTCGGGGCGATGGCGATGTCGTACTCGCCCTCGGTGGCATCGAGCTCAATCGGGCGGCCGGTCTGGTTGAGCGCCTTGTTCCAGGCCTGAAGGTCGGTCGTGTTCTGGTCGAGAATGCCGTCCAGCTTGACGAAGTCGACGCCCCAGGAGGCGAATACGTCGGCCTCGGAATCTACGAACTGCTGAGCGCCCGGGCTGTTGTAGTTCAGCTCCCAGGTGCCGCCGCAGTTGTAATTCTCGGCGTCGGTGAGGGTGGTGGGGTACTGCGCTGGCTGAAGGCCGGGCGTGAAGCCGAGCGTGATCTGCTGGGCGGTGTACCCGCTCGGCGTGCCCAGCAGCTTGCCGTTGGCGTTCGCCTCGACCGGGGTGTTCTCGGCCAGTGCATTGCCCGATATCCCGGGGGTGAGGTAGATGCCGAACTTAAGCCCCAGGCTATGGAGGTAGTTGCCGAGCACCTGCATCCCGTTGATTGAACCGTCGTCCGGGAATGCCCCGGTATTCGAGGTGTCGAGCTGACTGGTGGTCCACCGACCCCACTGGTCAACGCCGGGGCCGTAGTTCATCGTCTCGACTCCGTTGATGAGAGTGGGCTGCGTATAGCTCACCGGGTAGCACGTGTACCAGCCGTCGTCCTCGTTGATCGACGAGTAGCCCTCGGCGGCGAGGCCGTCGCTCACCATCGCCCGCGCTTCCGCCTCGTCGATGGCAGCATTGGCCACGTGCCGGAACGTGCTCCAGCTGCTCCAGCCGAGTACCGGCTTCTCCCCGGCGTGCAGCGGGTTGGGGTACTCTGCGCCCGCAGCCGGCTTCAGGGTCGCTGCGCTGGCAGCCGGCGCCCTCGCCACCGGGCTCGCCATCACGCCGACGGCTACCAGCGGCGCCGTCAGCACTGCGGCCATCCCTAGCGTCAGTCTCCTCATGCACTGCTCCTCGATGCGATTCGCCGGGTCTGTCCATGCCATTTGTCCTATATGGGGTCGGCCTTCAGCACTACCTCAGGCCTGGCGGGCCCGACGGGTAGCGGACACGCGGTATTCGTCGATGAAGAGCGCAGTTCGACCGGGAAAGCGTGACCGAGGAAGAAGCTCCGCAGTGCGGACGACCAAGATCCGTGAGGTTGGAAGGCGTACGTCTGTCCAGGCTTCTGGGAGCAGGAACGCGCAGGTCAGCGCGGCGCAGTAAGAGCGTCAGCGCCTCAGCGCGGCAGGCTGGGCTCGACTGGTGCGCGGCTGGTGCTCCAGGTGCGCGGCGAGGCGGGCTTCGGTGCAGTGCTATCAGGAAGATCGAGTGAGTGTTGTGATTGGTTGTACTCACAATTGCGGAGTTTAGAGCGAAGTAAATCGCTGTACAAGAGGGAATCTGCACGAAGATGAGCTAGATCGTGCATGCTTGATCATCGACGGAGCGCTTAGAGAACATCGTTCGCTCGGCCGGCCAGGGCGGCGCGCCCTGGCAGTGCGCCCTGGCAGTGCGCGGTCTAGACAGCGCCTGTCTAGACCGCGCCCGGCCTGCCGCGCGGCTCACCCTGCGTCTCGGCGATGAGCAGCGCAACCCGATTCGGAGTCAGCCAGGGAGCTGCCGGCCGGCGATGTGGCGGAGTTGGCGGCAGCCCGCCTCAGACGAACGTAACGAGCACCCCGGCGTCAGTCAGTGCTCGGACCGCATCGGCGTCGGCCGCGTCATCGGTGATGAGTTCGCTCACCGCGGTCACCTCGCAGATCCTGGCGAACGCGACCTTTCCGATCTTGGAGCTGTCCGCCACCACGATGACTCGCCTCGAGCACCTGATCATCACGCCGTTCGTGTGCGCCTCGACCTCCTGGTAAGTCGTGCACCCTGCCTTCGCGTCGATGCCGTCGACACCGATAAAGGCGACATCCAGGTTGAGCCCGGTGAGGCTGGCCTCGGCGATCGGTCCCGATAGCTCGTACGACTCAGTGCGGACCACCCCGCCGGTGACGATCAGCTTGAGTTTCGGCCGGACCGCGAGTTCGGCCGCTACGTTGAGCGCGTTCGTGACAATCGTCAGTTTCTGCCGGTCAGCTAGCGCACGTGCCACCTCGGTCGCCGTGGTGCCCCCGGTCAGGCCGACCGCCATCTCCTCGGACGCGTAGGCGGCCGCCACCTTGGCGATGCGCCGCTTTGCCTCGGAGTGCCGGACCCCCTTGTACCGGAGCGGCAGCTCGTACGAGACGGCGTGGGCCACTGCGCCGCCATGCGTGCGCTCCAGCAGGCGCTGCTGCTCAAGGTGCAAAAGGTCCCGGCGGATGGTGGCCGGAGATGCGGCCAGATCATCAGCGAGATCGGCTACCGCGACTGAGCCGCCATCGGCCAGCCGCTCGAGGATCGCGCTCAGTCGCGCCGCCCTGTGCATAGCGCCAGAGCATATCGCGCGCCGCCGGCGGCGAGCCATATCGCCGCTAGCTGGTCGATTGTGAGCGATCCGTGATCTTGAGTGCACTTTGAGGCTTGCACCGATGACGGAATCCACTCTAGATTGGCGTTTTGTGAGCGTAATCAGTCATGGGATGCCCGGACATGTTCACCATGGCTGGCTACGCGCCAATCGCGCTCTGCACCACCGACCTCAGCGCCGCACCTCAACCTCGATGGCGATCGACTCAGCCGCCGGCGAGGCGGCTGACGCGTCCGCACCGGGAGGCGCCGGGCCTTCGAGGGCGCAGCCACCTTCCTTCCGGCTATTTACGCAGATGGCCTACGGCCACCATCGCTGCGAAGTCCGCGCGACGCGATCTTGAACTACCTTTTACGCATGTTTCGCGGCGACGTCTGAGAGAGGTTGCAAGTGAAGAAACTACGCATCGCCCGCAGAGTACTGCCGCCACTGGCGGTCTCGGCTGCCCTGGCGATGCTCGGTGCCGCCTGCGGGTCCACCGGCACCAGCCAGGGCACGAGCTCGAGTTCAATCACCGTCGCCGTCGCCTATCCCTCGCCCCCGAAGGCCTTGCTTGCCGAGTTCACGAAGCAGACAGGCATCAAGGTGACGTGGGTCAATATCGGCTGGGACGACCTCCAGACGAAGATCGCTGCTTCAATGACGGCTAACTCTTACTTTGCCGACGTCGCCGACGTTGACTGGTCCAAGGTCGGAGAGTACGAGAAGACCGGCTGGTTCCTGCCGCTGAACAAGTATTTCAGCGTCAGCAGCCTGAGCTCGGACATGCCCCAGCTTGACACTTTCGTCTCCGACAACAAGCTCATGGGTGTGCCGTTCGATTCGTCCTTCGTCGTCACGACCGTCAACACCAAGGACTTCTCGAAAGCCGGGGTCCCGGCAGTGCCGACAACGCTGGCAGCGTTCTCGGCAGCGCTGCAGAAGGTCGGGAGAACGAATGGCATGGCGAGCCCGCTCGACATCCACTTCGCTACGGCGGAGGGCCTGTCTACCTGCTGGTATCAGATGACAGCGGCGTTCGGGGGATCGGTTCTGAACTCGCAGGATGACCCGGAGTTCACCGCACCCGGCTCGCCCGGCTACCAGGCCATGGCGTGGATGGTGAACGCCTATAAGAGCGGGCTGGTGGCCAAGGGCAACATCAACGAGGCCGACTACACCGGGTTCACCACCGAGATGGCCAAGAACCGTGCCGCCGCCGAGCTGTGCGACTACTCCGGCAGCGTCGCGTCGATCTACAACGTGACATCGTCCTCGAGCGTCGCGGGCCAGACCCAGTATGTGCCCACGCCCGGCGGAACCGGGGCTGGCGGCAATGTCGCCAATCCCGATGGCATCGGCATCCCCAAGACGGCCAAGAACGTGGCCGACGCGGTGAAATTCATCAACTGGTTCACCAACACCGAGAACCAGGCGGTCTGGGCCGGTCTGAAAGGACCGAGCGATGTGATCAGCACGTTCCCGCTCCCGGCCCGCCTGTCGAGCTTCAACCTGCTGATCAAGGCCGGCAACATCGCGCAGGCTTCGCAGCTGGCGGCAATACTGCGCGCGCACGCAAAGCCGCCGTTCCCCAATGGAGCGCCCTCGTGGTACGTGCAGTTCAGCGCAGCGGTGCAGACCAACATTCATGAAGCGGCCGCCGGCCAGGAGACGATCCAGCAGGCCGTGAGCGCGATCGCGTCCACAGTGAGCCGGCTCAAGTCGGGCGGCTAGGACAAGCGACCTCTGCTCGTTCCCGGCGCCAGCCCAGCTGGCGCCGGGAACGAGGGTGACGTGAGCGACGGCCAGACAGGAGGCTTTCCAGTTGTCGAGTCCGCCACGGCGTCGCGGGCTGCTGCCCTACGTGCTGATCTCGCCGCTGGTGGTGTTCATCGGGGCACTGTCGTTCGTCCCGACAGCGGACACGGCTGTCGAGGCCTTCTTCCGGGTCATGCCGCTGGATCCGCCTACCCGGTTTACCGGGCTCGGCAATTTCCGGGCCCTGTTCGCCAACGCGGCGGTCCGTACCTCGTGGGTCAACACAGCTGCCTACGTGACGGTCGGCGTCGTGCTGTCGGTGGTACTCGGAACCGCGATCGCCGTAGCACTGAAGCGGCGGTTCCGGTTCCGCGGGATCTTTCTCGCCATCGTCGTGCTGCCGTGGGCACTGCCTGGCGTGGTCGAGGCCGTGATCTGGACCTGGATCTACAACCCGACCTTCGGGGTGATGAACAGCGCCCTACACTCCGTCCATGCCATCGGCAGCTATCACGTGTGGCTGGGGCTGGACCGGTTGGTGACGATTGTGCTGATCGAGATCGTCCAGGTCTGGCAGATCACGCCGCTTTCCACGCTGATTATCCTGGCCGCGCTGCAATCCGTCCCGACGGAGCTCTATGAAGCGGCGCGGGTGGACGGTGCCAGCGCGTTCCGGTCGTTCCAGCGCATCTCGCTGCCGCTGATCCGGCCGGCCGTAGCCGTTGCGGCCGTCGAGGCCCTGGTGCTGTCGCTGAACATCTTCGATCAGGTGTACATCCTGAACGGGATCGCGCCGCTCGGCTCGTCGGTCATGCTGCAGACCTACGTAACGACATTCACTGACCTGAACTTCGGCGGCGGCTACGCGCTGTCCCTGCTCGTGACGGTGGCTACCGCGCTGTTGTCGATGGGCGCGCTGGCCTTGTTCTACCGCAGGACGGAGGCGGCTGCATGATGCGCGCTGCGCGCAGGCTCGTATCGGGGCGCACCGGGATGCAGGCATCGCCTGCCCGTGCTGGCATCCGGGCGTCGTGATGGCCCGATACCAGCCGACTGAGCGGATCGCGCTGACCGTGACCCGGGCCTCCAGCGGACGCGCGAGCCGGGCCCTGTCGGCCCGGCCGACCAGGCTGCTCGGCCGCGCCGCTGCTCTCGCCGTGATCCTGCTCTGGTCGTTGTTTCCGATCTACTGGGCGCTCAACACCAGCCTGACCACGCTGTCGGCCGCTGACAGCACGCCAGCGCACTACGTACCCGCGCCACTGTCCGGGACAAGCTACCGGCAGGCGTTCGGCATCGGCGGCGCCGGGAACGGGGTGGCCGGCCAGCTCGGCCGTTCGCTGCTCAACTCGACTATCGAATCTGGCGCCGCGATGGTCCTCACCGTAGTCATCGCGGTCTTCGCCGCCTACGCGTTCGCCCGGCTCCAGTTCAGGTTCAAGCGGACGATCTTCGTCAGCGTGCTTGCCACGCTCCTGCTGCCTGCCTACGCCACGCTGATCCCGCTGTACCGCATCATGGCCAGCCTCAGCCTGGTCAACACATACCTTGCAGTCGTCCTGGTCTACGTTTCGGGATTCCTGCCGCTGGCGATCTGGATCCTCTACAACTATTTCAACAGCATCCCGCGGGAGCTAGAGGAGGCCGCCTTCGTTGACGGCGCTTCAGCCGTGCGGACCCTGCTCAGAGTCATCGTGCCGGTGGCGATGCCGGGTATCGCCGCCGCAGCCATCATCTCGTTCCTGATGGGCTGGGCACAGTTCCTGTTCCCGCTGGTACTCACGACCGACATTTCCACGCAGCCCGTCACCGTCATCGTCGCGGCCCTGGACGAGCAGCGCATCGTCCCATTCACCCTGCTCATGGCGTGCGGGGTACTCGCCGCTGCCGTCCCTGGCATCCTCGCTCTGATACTCAACCGCTATGTCGTCGAGGGCATCGCAGCCGGAGCGGTGAAATAGTCGGTCACTAGTCGGCCAGCACCACCGCTCGCCCGAGAAACCGCGGCCGGTCCGGATCCAGCTCGCGCAGCTGGGCCGTTGCCACCGCGACCCGCTGAATCAGCACGAGCTCGGCCTGCGCGTCGCCTCCGCTCGCGGCGATGGTCGCGCCGGTACGCCGGACGTCGGCCGTGAGCGCGTCATCAGCCACGCCCAGCATCCACGCGACAGACTTCTCGGAGGCGGCCGCGATTGGCCCGTGCCGGTACTCCAGGGCCGGATGAGACTCGCTCCAGGCTGCGGCGGCCTCCTGGACCTTCAGCGCGGCCTCACGCGCTACCCCCAGTGCCCAGCCTGTACCGAGAAAGACGTAATGCGGCCGGTCCAGCAGCTCCTCATCCAGCTCTGCAGTGACCGCCATCCGCGCCTGCCGGATAGCCGGCTCGAGATCATGGCCGACGTGCGCCCTGAGCAAGGTCAGCGCGCTCGTGGCGAAGCGGGTCTGGACAACCGACTGCTCGTCCGCATAGTCAAGCACCACCAGCTGATCAACAGCCTCGCAGATCGGCGCGGAACCGTCGGCGGTGATCCCGATCTTGCGGACCGAGCCGGGCACGGTTCGCAGCGCGCGGAGCACCTCGCTTGTCGTGCCCGACCGCGTGATGGCCAGGACTGAGTCGTACGCGCGGAGCGGGAATTCGGACGCCGGGAACGCATCAGTATGTCCGTGCCCGGCGGCCTGCCGTGCCGCTGCGGCGGCGCTGGCGACGTGCCAGGAGGTGCCGCAGCCGATGATGGCGACCCGCTCGCCGACGGCTGGCAGCAGTTCCGCTGCCTCTGCCTGGGACTGAAGCGCACGCAGCCAGCAGTCCGGCTGACTCGTGATCTCCGCCAGCACGTAGGGTTCACGTCCCTGCACAGGTAGGTCCCTTCGCCGTCCGGGTCAGGCCCGCGAACGCGCGGCGCTGAGCCACCGAAAATGCGCCCTCCCGTTCTCTGGGACGGGAGGGCGGATTGCTCACCAAAAATGCACGTTCGAGACTATTTCTCTCGACTATATGACACATCTGATCACCTCTCAAGGATCCTAATGCGCGTCGGACCGGAGCGACGGGGCGGTTACCAGCCGCTGCACAGCACCCGCGAGGTACTGCTGCGGGTCGGTGTAGCTCGTCGTCAGTGAGTGGTCGGGACCTCCATGGCGAACGGGGGACCGTCACGCGCAGCGCTCAGCGCGCAGGCGCTCAGCGCGCAGCGCGAGCGCGCCGCGACGACGATAGCCGCCAGCCGAGCACGTGATGGCCGGCGCGGTTCTGTGCCGACTCCGCGCTGGTCAGAGCTGGTGCCGTCGCGCTGCGCCTGAGCCGGCGAGCACCGCTGCCGCCCAGGCCAGCTCGGCCCGGGCCTGCGGGTCCAGCGTGCCAAAGCCGGGCAGCAGCTGCTCCACCCAGGACCAGGCCTCGCGCCCGAGGTCCCGCTGCGACCAGAACAGATACAAGATCCGGAACAGGTGCGGCAGCGGCCCGCGGTCATGGGACAGGTACCAGCGCACCGCGGCGGCCAGGTTGCCCGCCTCGGCCTGGAGCCGCTCCACCCATTCGCTCCGGCCGGTACCGCGCAGCGGCCGGTCGGCCTGCTCAGCCAGCGCCCGGTAGTAGCCGGCGTGCCGTCGGCCGACCTCGGCGGCGTCGGGACGGGCCGCCAGCCGCTCGGCGACGAACTCGCGGACGGTCTCCAGCATCCGGGTCCGGGGCCCGAGCTCGGTACTGTCCAGGTAGAACAGGCTGTGCCGGGCCAGCGCCTCGGACAGCTCCAGCACCCGCTCCTCCTCCAGGCCCGCCACCGCGGAAGCGGCCTGGATGGTCCAGCCGTCGGTGAACACCGCGGCCACCTCCAGCAGCGACCGCTCGTCGCCGGTCAGCAGGCCCACGCTCCATTCCACCGTGGCCCGCAGCGTGCGCTGGCGCTCAGGCACGTCTACCGCGCCGGTGCCCAGCGCGTCCAGTGAGGCTGCCAGCCGGTCCAGCAGCGCGGCCGGGTCCAGCAGCCGGGTGCGGGCGGCGGCCAGCTCGATCGCCAGCGGCACGCCCTCCAGCCGCCGGCAGATCTCGGTCACCGCCGCCGCATTGCCCTCGGTCAGCGCAAAGCCGGGGCGCACCGCTCGGGCCCGGTCCACGAACAGCGCCACCGCGGGCGAGGCCGACACCTCCGCGACCGAGGCGGTGCCCGGATCTGCCGGCAACGCCAGCGGCGGCACCGGGTACTCCCGCTCGGCGCGCAACCCCAGCACCGTGCGGCTGGCGGCCAGCATCGCCACCCCCGGGCAGCGGGCCAGCAAGTCGCCCAGGTCCGGGGCGGCCTGGATCACCTGCTCCAGGTTGTCCAGGACCAGCAGCCACGCGCCGTCGCCGAACGTCTCGGCCAGCGCCTCCAGCGGCGCGCCGACGCCGGCCAGGTCGGAGCCCGCGGCCCGGCCGATGGCGGCCAGGACCTGCCTCGAGTCGGTGACTGCATCCAGCGGCACGAAGGCGGTGCCCGCGCCGAACCGGTCTCGCAGCCGCTCGCCCACCGCCACCGCCAGCCGGGTCTTGCCGACCCCGCCGGGCCCGGTGAGCGTTACCAGCCGCACCTCAGGACGCTCGAGCAGCCCGGCCACCTCGCCGACCGCCTCATCCCGCCCCAGCAGCGACGTCGTGCTCGCCGGCAGCGGGCGGGGGCCGCGGGCGCTAGCAGGCGACGGCACCGCGGCCGCGGCCTGGCCGGCGGCGGCGGCGAACCGCTCACTCAGCAGCACCGCCAGGTCATCACGCACCAGCCGGCCCAGCTCGGCGGCGGTGCGGAAATGCCGGTAAGACGCCGAGGCGTCATCCTGGATGCGGGCCAGCAGATCGCCCAGGCGAGGGTCGCGGCCAGCCGCCGGCGCCTTGACGTACAGCAGCCGGGGCAGCGCACCGGACAGGTCGAACTCCTCCTCCAGGCCGGAGACCTGCATGCCCGGGGCGGGCTGCCCGTACCGCTGCCAGTACAGCCCGATGAACACGTCGCTTTGCGCCAGGTACTGCTGGTACACCTCCCGCGGCGGATACGGCCGGGCCCCGAGCTCAAACATCACCGGGGTCAGGCGCAGCGCCTCGATCGCGCGCGAGACGGCCCGCCGCTCGTCGGCTAGCTCGCCCAGCGTGGAACTCACGAACACCCGCAGACGCCGGTCAGGAGTCCGGATGACTGGCTCATCCCGCCGCCCCTGGCTCACCGATCGCCCCTGAGCCGACCCACCACACAAGTCTGCAACCAGCATCCCGGCCAGCAAACCCGCGTGAGCACCCAATCCGTCAGCCAGCACCGGCTAGCGCAGGCGGCTAAGTCCCCGGCGCGCAGCTATCAGGGCCGCAGTCCCGACCATCAGCTCGACGGCGGCTCGAACCGGCGTCGACGCGCTAGTCTCTTGACCAGGCCTCTGCCCAGGTCAAAGCCGCGCATAACAGGCAATCTCGCAACCTCGCTGGTACTGAATCTCCAAATGAACACGCGAACCAGATTCGGCAACCTCATCTTTCGGGCGGAGCCGCTCGCCGGTCACCTTCGGTAACCTCCACGGGTCCGGCCCTATCGCGGAGTGTGCACAACAGCGCTCGGGCAACGGATCGCCTGCCCGGGCGCCGGCCCGTGATCGCGCCCCAGACCCGCTGTTGATGATCTTGCTGGTTGCTCGGCGTTTGCTCGTCTGCCCCGGTACTAACCGTCAGCACCCGGCAGCGGCCGGCATTCGGCCGCGCCGGGAGGTGCAAGAAGGCGCAGCGTGCAGTATTGTCCGTCATAGACTGGCAGAATCGAACACTTGTTGCAGCGGACTCTTAATCCGCGGGTTCGGGGTTCAAGTCCCTGGCGGCGCACCCGATCTGACCTGGGGTTATCCGCGTTCTGCGTGGTCTCTCCGGGCCTGTTTCGTGTCCATGTTTGCTCCACGTTTGCTCGTCAGTCGGGACCCAGTCGCGTGGCTTGTCTGCGCGCCGGTTTCACCGCCAGCGGATGGAGGCGGAGTGCCGTTCAAGGGCAAGAGTCAGGCCGGTTCGATCCCGGCCTCGCCGGAAGAGCTGTACCGCGACCTGGCACGCGGGCCTGATGCGTCGCTCGGCCTGCTGGTGCACCAGGGCGACGTACTGCGGTCCTACGCCGACAAGCACACAAGGACTGCGGATCTCGCGCTGGAACTGCCGACGGGTACGGGCAAGACGCTGCCCGGCCTGGTGGATCGCCGACTGGGTGCGGCGGACACGGTCGGCGCGCGTTGCTTACGCCTGCCCGACGGTCCAGCTTGCCAGGCAGGTCGCCGCGACGGCCGGCAGGGAAGGCGTGCCGGCGGTCGTGCTGGTGCGGTCGCATCGCGAGTGGCCGGTAGCGGACGAGGCTCGATGCGAAGCAGCTGCGGCCGTGGCGATCGTAACCTACAGCACGGTGTTCAACAGCAGCCCGAAGCTGGCCGCTAATGGTGGTATCGGATATCGGAACTGTCCGAATGCCTGTCAGTAGGCCTGCTCCAGGGCCTCCTGATCCCGCACCGGGGTGTCGCATCGCGATACTTGGTGCGTGCCGGGTCATGAGGAGACCAATGTCCGGCTTCCGCCGTGTGCTTTTAACGCTTTGGCCGTGGTCACGGCCCGGCGGGGGATCTCGCGGGACGAGGCTGTCCGTCAGCTGCTGGGTGAGCATGTCGAGCTGCAGGAGAACCGGGACCCGGACGATCGGCTGACCCATGTCTCCACGGTGCTGCGTTATCCGGCGCCGCCGCAGCGACGCGGAGACCCGAGGACGGATCGGCCGCTGCGGTTGCGGCTGGCTCCTGGGATGATCGCGCGGGCGCAGGCGGTGTCGCTGCGGTTGCCGGGGCAGTCACCGCGAGCGCATCGCGATTACCAGGCCCGGCTGCTGACCGACGCGGTCATGACCGCGATCGCGGTGCAGGACCCGTTCGCCGATGAGTTCCTGGAGGGCCTGCTCCCCCTGCTTCGGCACGGCGCGGCGGTCGGGTTGTGGAAGCTGGCGGTGGCCGCGACCAGCACCGCCCCGGAGAACGCCATCCAGGACGCCGCGGAAGAGGCGCGCTCGCAGGCCGGGGGGCCTGCCACGCCGCTGGGCGCCGAGGAGTCCGCGGCCCGGCGCCGTCTGCTGCTGGTAGCCGAGGCGCTGGACGAGGAAGTGGCCTGGCATGCACCTGCCCGCTTCCAGGTGGCCGCCAGCATCGCCCGCGACATGCTGAGCGGCGGCGGCGCCAGCGCCAGGGAGCGGCTGCTCTACGAGCAGCGAGCCGACTGGGATGAGATGCGCCTGGATCTGCGCAGCGGCGGCGCTTTTTGCGCTCGCTACCTGCGGGGAACTGACAGCGGCGCCTGGTTCGACTGGTCCGGGCGGGGCGGGGCGGCCGCGTGGCGAGCCAAGCGCAGGGTGGAGGTGCACGACTTCGAGGAGTGGCTGATCAACTGCTCCGGGCCCGGCCCGGCCGAGCGTCAGGTGCAGCCGCCCGGGTGGCTGGCCCGCGTTCCCGGCGCCTGGCACGCCCGCGTCCCGGCCGCCGCGGCCACGGGAGTGCCTGAGCCGTACGCGACGTGGGTCGCCGCCGGACGGCTGCTGGCCTTTCCCGCCGGGAACAGACAGGCGGTATGGCCGCTGATCCGCAGTCCCGGCAGGCCAGGGTGGGCACCGGTGCCTGATATTGAGCCGGTCCTCGCTGCCGCCGCAGGACTGCGGTCTGATCAGGTCAGCGGCTTCATCGAGGCCGTCCTCGTGGACTGGAGCTGCCAGCACGAGGATCCCGAGTTTCCGTTCCAGCTGAACCTTCCCGCTGACAAGGCATTCGACTTCGGCTTCATCGACGCGGACGAGCGACGGCACGCCATGGCCCGGGCCCGCGCGGCGACCCTCAAGGCGATGACCGACATCACCAGCGGCCTGCCCGATGACCAAGGCCATCACGGCGCCGAGCTGGAGCAGATGATGGGGAACGCTCGCCTGTTCGGCCTCCTGGCCGGCCGGCTCGGGATCAAGTTCGCGGTCGCGAGGGCAACCTGGATGTGGCCGGGGCGGTCGGTGGTCGACGAGATCCGCGCGGGCACCCGCGCCGATGCCGTGCAGTGGCTGGCTGGCTGGGCCCACAAGGCCTGCATCCGGGTGCTGCAGCAGTCGATGGAGCAGGCATGGAATGACGCCTTCGACCACCGCCCTGCCGTTCACTGGCTCCCAGCCCTGACTGTGACACCGACCATTACAACGACCCGGCCCCTGTCCGATGAGATGGACCCAGACCCGCCGTTCTGACTGCCGCAGGACGTGCCGGGCGCCGGCACCCCGACAGACAGGACAGTGAATATGACCAAGACCGATGACGGATCGGGAGTGACACCTCGTCCGCCCCAGAGCCCAGTCCTATCGCCGGATTACGGCGACGGGCATGCCGCTAACAGGGACAGCGGGGTGCCGATGGCGCGCGAGCGGGTGCCCTGGCGGTCACTCGCTGCTAGCGTGACCGCGCTGGGAACCCCGGCGGGCATCGGGGTGCTGCATCCCCTGCCGGGTGAGGTCGTGGCAATCATCGAGCTGGTGATGGTACTCACGATCATTGGCACTGCCCTTTTCGGGAGCCCGGATTTGAGTGACCGCGCCTTCCGGCTCCTGCGCTGGATCGGGAATAGACCCGAGCCGCCAGCGCCGGAGGCAAGCGGTGCAGGCGAGGGTCGGCCGGTCACGCCAGCCAGCCCGCGACCGGGACCGGGACCGCAACGTTTATGAGAGACACGTGACACGCCCCGGGCTACTCCCGGTCGTCGTCCTCGGCGTCCGGGTCGCGCAACGGGCGGATGCCGCCGGCGAGGTCGGGCACCACGACCGAGTAGCGGCCGTGCACGCCCAGGTGGTGACGCAGGAACGGGGACAGCCGCGCGAGGTCCTGGCTGCGGACGCGAGGGCCTAAGACAGTCCGGGACGCGCTCACCCAACTGCTGACCTATCTCACATGGCGTGACACTAAGGCAGCTCTGATCCTGTTCATCCGCACCGGGCAGCCAACCGACATCATCAGCAAAGCGGTCAAGGAGATCGAGGACCACCCGAACTAGAAAAGGACCATCGCGGCAAGCGACGACAGCAAACGGTTTGACTTCGTTCAGCATGGCAACGGGGATCCGAACAGAGAGATCGAGCTTGCGTTCCTGCCGTTCGCGCTCCAGGTCCTCTGAGGCAGCTCTTCCACCTGTCACATCGTGCAGCCGGCTCCCTAGTCTGGAAGTCGCCCGACGCACAGGCAGCCGTCTGGCCACTGGAGCATCGCCCCGCATCGGCGCACCAGGCCATGATCGCTGCGCGGCCCCAAATTCGCTCGGTGACTGTCGGCATGACCTCGTATCCTGCCAGCCATGTACTCGCGTTTGCTTGGGTCCGGGGCAGTCATCGTGATCGCGGATTCGGGCATGCTCATGGGCGAGGTGATCCAGAGTTCCCGTCCTGCTGCGGGCTCCCGCGGGGAAGGTCGCATCACGAGCCTGCTATGGGCGCTGCACCGCGGCGGAGCGGTGCTGATCTTGCCTCGTCATGTGCTCGAGGAAGTCGAGCGGGACCTGCCGCGGCGCGCGACGGCCACGGATGACATCGAACTGGCATATCGCCGGCTGCGGACTCTCTACCTGCCCCGCGCGCGCATCGTCGATGTCCCACCGGACTGGGGTGCTGGCGACCCGCGTGTCGAAGCCCTCGCCATGCGGCACCCGGCTGACCTGCCGGCCGCCCGGCTGGCCGTCGCCCTTGGATACTGCTTCCTGCTCGCCGAAGACCCTGATCTGTGCGATCAGCCCGGCTTGGGTTTCTCGGCCTGGCTGCAGGTCACCCACGCCGCCGCGAACGAGACCGAAGTCATGTCGATCTCCGTGGGCGTCAGCATCCCGGTCAACGTGACCGAAGAAGTCATCCGGGCCTCTTCCCGCCGTGTCGCCGCAGCCTCACCGGTGGCGAGGTGGGCGCTGCTGGGCGCGTTCGTCCTGGTGGCCGCGGGCGCAGTCTGGTGGGTCCGGAGCGGCAAGGCCACCAGCTTCGTGGAGCGGGTGCGCCCGGTGGTGCGAGAACTGGCAGCGACATATGGGCCGCCGCTCGCGGAAACCCTGATGCGATATCAGCGCGGTCAGATGGTCTTCGCGTCGGCCGCGGTTCCGCCTGCTGCCACTACAACGCTGGCTGAGCAGATCGCGCGGGTGCTCGCATTCTTCTCGTCGCCGGTGCTGGCCGAAGATATCGCCCGTCAGCTAGGCGCCCCGGGCAACCTGCGCGACCGGACCCGGCTTGTCCGCGGAGAGCTCCGCGGCTGCGATGCGTTCGTCGAGGTCAGCCGGGGACGGTGGGTGCTCGGCCGGCCGAGCGGCTATCAGGCAGCGCCACTGCCGCTCGCCGAGATCTCCGATTACCTGGGGCGGCTCCACAAAGACACGACGCGCATCCGGCCAGAGCCGAGCGCCCCGCCGGAGCCGAGCGCGGCTGAGCCTGCGCCGGCCAGCTGCAGCGCGCCAGCGACGCCTGCTACCGGGTCGCCCTGACTGCTGGATCAGATCCCCCGGCCCGACAGGGACACTCGTCATGCAACGTGCCGAAACGAGGTTGGTGACGGGCAGGGCAGCGAGCGCAGAACACTGCCGACGTCGAGCCCGCAGTCGGCCCTGTTCCAGCCGGGCGAGGTCGTGAATGCGCTCAAGGTCTGCTTGCCGATTCCGCCAGCCGACGAGGCGTCCAGGCTGAGCACGACCGTGATCACCGACGCGATTATGAACACCGCAGCCAGTAGCCGCCGTAACACGCGGGAAGGTCGGGAGTAGCACACCGTGCGTTAGCCTCCTGCCAATGGTGACGATGTTTTGCCGACCACTCGCCGCGCCGGCCCGGCTGAGTGCGGGTCCGGTCGGCTTGTGCTGGCACCCGCGCGTAGCTTCAGGAGTGGGTGGCATCCATCGCGGCCCATCTCTGCTCGATGGGCTCAAGCATGCTGACCCGCCTGCCGTCGGTGAACTGCGGCCGCTCGAAGTGAATTGCACCGTCGGCATCGCGCGTGAACCTGGTGAGGCTCTCACGGATTCGCCCGTCGCGGGTGATCCCGACGATCCAGATCGCCTCGCCCCGGTCAGGCCGTTCGCTTGGAGGAATCGGCCGGCCGTGGTCGTCGGCAGAAGAACCGGTCGGGGGAGCCCACCATGCCTCGCTCAGCAGTACCACGCCGTCCGCACGTTTTGTGGCAACCCGGTCGGCTAGGCGGTGGATCCCGATCCGCGTCCCCGCGACGTCATCGAAGGCTAGCTTCATCAGGTCGACCAACTCGCCGTCCCGGATCAGCCACGCAGCCGTGGCCAGCTTCTTGTCAACTCGGAGCATCCGCTTCGCCAGTCCCGTGGCAGGCAGGACCTGGGCGATCGCGTCGCCGCCCAGCCGCTTGAAACTCCCATAAAGCTCGCGGAGCGCCTCCGGCGGCGGCCCTTCGGTCCGGCGGATGACCGCGTATCCCTCGGTCTTCTCCATCATCGAGCTGACGTCAACATGCAGCCGCCTGCTCCGGTCAGCCTGGGACATGCAGACCAGGCCGCCGAGGAGTCGCGCATCGACGCACTCCGGCACCCGCGCCGCCAGGTCACACTCCCGGACGCCAGACGCGTCGTGAGCGCGCCGGACGACCTCGACTAGGCGATCGTAGGCGTGCGCCGTGGCATCGAGAAGTTCCGCCCCCGGAAGCTCCTTGTCGACCCACCGCCGCTCCACCGTCATCACTCCGCTCGTGACGGTGCTCGGCATGCGGCTCAGGAAGTACGACATGATCTGGTCGGTGGTGAGTCTCGGCGGAAGGTTGAGCTCGTCAGATACCTCATCGACCGACCCTCGCGCCAGCCTGATTAGAGCGAGGCTGTGCGTCTCCAGGTCCGCTACCTTGACCACCCGGTTGCGGGCGCTGACGATCCAGCGCATCACCTCGTCCGCGGCGGCGGAGCTTTGCCAGGCCGGATACCACTCCTCAAAACCGGGCAGCTCCCTCTTTTGCTTCTGCAGCAACCAGGTGACGTTCCGCAGGTCCTGGACTAGCGCGTTCAGGCTGACCCGGAACGCCTCCGGATCCATATAAGAGCCCGCGGCCGCATGCCAGTGGACGTGGCAATCCATCAGCCGACGGTGCGTGCTTGGCACCGGGCACTCAGACGACGCCATGCGGTTGACCTGCCTCGTGTCTACTGATCGCGGTCGAACATGCCCTTGGTGATCTTGCCTCGGGCGACCTGGTAATCCTTGTCAGCGATTCCCGGGGCGGCCTGGTCGATGCGGGACTTCTCGGAGGTGATGTCGGTAATCTCCTTGCGGACCTGGGCCGGGCTCAGCTTCGGGAGGTCGAGGTTGAGGACTTGGCGGGCGCGGACCCGCAGCGCGGCGAGCTGGCGGCCGGCGGCGAGGTGCTGTTCGGCGCGGCGGTCTGGCCTCGTGAAGGTGAGCACGCCGGAGGTGATCGCGGCGCCGAGGGCGAGCAGCCCGGCGGCCACCTTGCTCAGCGCGGCCACGATCGTGGCCGCCGCCGCGGTCGCGAGCACGGTCGCGCTGATTCCGATCCAGAAGTGAGCGCGCTGGAGGCGCTCGGCCGCGGCCATGTGGGACTTCTCGGTGTGCAGCATCTCGTCGATCAGCTGGCGCAGTTCCTCGTCGGCGGCGGCCTGCCAGGCGTTGGCGTCGCCGGTCACCAGGTCGGCCACGGATAGCCGCCCCCGAAAACGTCGCTCATCGCCCGCCAGTAGGCGTGCCGGCCGCCGGCCTGCTTGGCCGCATCGGCCTGACGGAGGTTAGCCTGGGCACTGCTCAGCAGCCGCAGGGTCCGCCGGCGCTTCTCATCCGATGCGCAGCCTGGGATCCGCCCGACGATGTGCGCGGGGTCGTTCATGTCCCTGGCGTCGTTGGCGACGATGGAGTTGATCACGGCGCGCAGGTCGATGTCGTAGATGATGGTGCTCTCGCCGGCGGCGTACTCGGAGGTCCGCATCTCCAGGTAGAACGAGGACACCGGTGCATTAACGTGGTGCTTCCAGGCCTTGAGCAACCGGATCAGCGGCTTCACCATCTTGCCGAGACGGTCGTTCTGCCGGCTCGACATAGTCGAGGTGGGCGCCTGGCGCCGACAGCACCCACTCATCGCTGCGGCCGGCGATCTGGTAGACGTCGAACCCCCTGATCCTCTCCTTGAACCAGGCGGGTGCGACCTCGAAGTGCGGCGGCATGGTGAACTCGATGGCGACGACCGGTGACGACACGCGGACGTCGACGAAGTACTTGTAACTACCCTTGACCGCGATCTTCGCCGTCTCGAGCGCGCTGCTGGACCATCTCGGCTGCGTGCCCCGGGCGATGGCCATGTAGTCGACGTCGCTCTTAGCGCTGATGGCGGTGCCATGCGTCCATGAGCCGCTCTCGAACATCGAGCCCACCCGCAAGCTCGAGGCCGCCAGCGCGGTCTCGACGGCCTTCCGGCGGATACTGGCCAGGTTCCGGTCGTATGCGGCAGGAGCGAGACTGTTCGCGTACTCACTCAAAGTCGGATCAGACATACTGTGTCCTCCCATAGCAGCAGCACCCAGCCTGACGGCGCCGCAGGAGAACGAGACAGAAATCACCCAGCGGCAAGTGCCGCTGAGCGCTGATTCGGGGTATCGTCCAGTTGCGATTACAGGGGAACCCCAGTGCTCGTCGCCCGAGACGCGACGCGCCTGGGGTTTTCTCGCTTCCGAGTCTATCGCCCGGCAAGCTTCCGGGACGTGACCGCGAACGGGCGCCCTCGCGGCCGCACCGACCTCGCCGACGTCCTGCAGGCTGGGACAGCTGCCGCTGGGTATATGCCCCGTTTACTGGTGGTATCGGATATCGGAAGTGTCCGATTGCCTGTCGGTAGGCCTGGTCCAGGGCGTCGAGATCCCGCTCCGGGTAGAGCGGGTGATCTCACCCCTCGTGGTGCGCGTGGAGCAGCGGGTCAGGTAAGCGGTAGCTGCGGAAGTCCGGCCACCCCGGAGCCTGGACCGGTCTGTGGTGTCTCCATGCGGCGACTCATCGGTTTGGCCGGCGACGATCTCCCGGACCGTTGTCATCCGATCCCGCGGCAACTCGAGCGCCTCCTCCAGTTTTCCGACCGCTCGTGTGTATGCGTCGTTGCTGACCTGGCCTAATGCCTCGGTGACATGTGCGTGACGAGCCTGTCATTCAGCGTCCGCGGGACCGGTGACAGAATAGCGAGTTGACTCCGTCGGCGGGCTCGCGCCGTCACGGGCATGCCTGGGCGCGGGCTCGGATTATGGGCGGCGTGCGGGGACCGCGTAGGCGCTGGTTATGGAACCCCCTGTGAGCTGATGGTGGCTGAGCTGAGTGCCGACGGCCGCGGGGTCGCCCCAGGTTCCGGCATCGCCGAGGGCGATCGCGGCGCCGCGGATGGCGGCGCGCAGCCGCTCTAGCCGGTCGGCGGTGATGATCCGGGTGCCGGGTGGGGCGGTGGCGTTGGAGGCCAGGATGCTGGCCTTGTGAACGAGCACGGGCGTCGCCCGGCAGGTGTTGTCGTACTCCTCGCTGAACCAGCTCACGGAGTGGGCGAGTTGCGCGGCGTCGCTGCGCCAGATCTGGTCCGCGGTGGCGCCGCTCTTGCATTCGATGACCAGGTAGTTCAGCGAGCCCACAGACCACAGCACGTCCGGCCCGTTGTTGGCGTCGCGCTCGGGACGCTGGGCTGTGAAGCCTAGGTGGAAGGCGATCTGCTCCATCGCGTCCTCGAACTCGCCGGCGTGGGCGGGATCAAGGACAAGGTCGTCCAGGAGGGAGTCCACCCCCACGATGAGCGAGTTGCGATCGGTGTAGCGGCCGGCGAGGTGCCTGGCGGCCGCCATCGACTGGTCGGCTGCCGGGGGCAGCCGGCTGTAACTGATGCCTTCCAGGGGCCGCATGACTCGCGGGTTCAGCCTCAGGGCGCCGGCCAGGATCTGCTGGGCCTGCGGAGGGTCGATGAGCTGGGTGTAGCAGGCGAGTTGCTCTTGCAGCCAGCCCTTGACGCGGTCGTCACCGGCGGCGTTGACGGCGCTGCTGATCTCTGCCGCCGCGGTCCTGTACTGGCCGGTGGCCGCGGAGTTGAAAGCGCTGCGGAGGTGAACGGCGACGGGGTCAAGCTGCGCAGGACCGTAGCTAATGCCCGCCAGCGCGCTGCGGCTCGCGGCGATCCAGGCGGGGTTGCGTTCCAGGGACTGGCGGACTGCCGAGATGATCTGGTCCAGGGTGGCGCCCTGCAGCTGCTGGGCCACCCCGCGGGATAGCTTGAGCTGCGCTCGGGTGGCGGGCCCGAACCTGGCCAGGTTGGCCGGGTCGGCGATCAGCTGGGTCAGCTTCGGTCCGAGCAGCAGGACGGCGCAGTGATCCTCGGCGCTGCGGACGCCGCGGCCTTCGGGCGGTGGCGGGTCTGCATTACCCGCGGCCTCAAGCTGGCGTTCTCGCGCCCCTGAACGGCTCGCTGCGGCTCCACCGGGACGGCTGCGGCCCGGCCGCTGGCCAGGACTGCCTGCGGCGGCGCGCCGCATAGGTCCGCCGGCATATCCATGTCGCCGGCCGCCTGGCAGTCGAGATCTGGTCGATGTTAGGCGGCGGTCGGCGATGTCGTATGCTGGCCAGCTTTGTATCTCTAGGAGGTCGAGTTGGCTCAGTACCCGCAGGATGTCACGCAGCGCTTCCATGGCACCCCCGAGCAGATGGCCGCCGCCCTGGCAGGCGAGCCCCCGGCGACGTGGCAGTCCATCCTCATCGAGGACTACAACCCGGCCTGGGCAGGCCGATTCGCAGCTGCCAGCTCGCAGCTCCGCGAGGTCCTGGGCGACCTGATCATCAATGTGGAGCACGTCGGATCCACATCGGTGCCGGGCCTGGCCGCCAAGCCCATCATCGATATCGACCTCCTGATGGACGAGACCACGGACGAGGGCCGCTATATCCCGGCGCTGGAGACGGCCGGGTACCGGCTCGTCCTGCGCGAGCCATGGTGGCACGGGCACAGGATGCTCGTCAGCGCGGAGGCGGACATCAACCTTCACCTCTGGCCGCAGGACGCGCCTGAACCTATTCGGCACAGGCTCTTCCGCGACTGGCTGCGCTGCCATCCTGAGGACCGGGAACTCTATGCCGCGACCAAGCGGCGCCTCGCGCGGGACACCGCGCATCAGCCCGGCGACTACAGCCTCGCGAAGAACGATGTTATCGATGACATCTTCGCGCGGATCTTCGCAGCATCTGGCGAGGCCGGCAGTGCAGGACGCGACGATAGAGGCAGGGACATGATCCGGACGCCGCATGACGTTGACGCGGTCATCTTCGACTGCGATGGCCTGCTTGCTGGCACCGAGACGGGATGGACCCGCGCGGAGACCACCATCTTCCGCGAGCATGGGCACGACTTTGGACCCGCGCAAAAACAGCTCCTCATCGGCGGCACGCTGGCAGCTGGCGGCGAAGCGATGGCCGCCTACTTCGGCCTGCAGGGCACCGGCCCGGCGCTCGCGGCCCGCCTGGCCGACCTCGTGTGGCAGGAACTCGCCGCCGGCACTGCGGCCCTGCCCGGCGCCCGCGACATGGCGGAGGCCCTGCGCGACCGGGGCATCCCGATAGCCGTCGCCAGCAACAGCCCGCGCCGCTTCGTCGACGCGGCACTCGGCTCTGCGGGCTTGCTGGACCTGTTCGAGGTCATCGTGTCCGCCGACGACGTGGAACACGCCAAGCCGGCTCCTGACCTGTATGTGACCGCATGCGCGCGGCTGGATGCAGAACCGCAGCACAGCGTCGCATTCGAGGACTCCCGGACCGGCGTGGCATCCGCCCGCGCGGCCAGGCTGTTCGTAATCGCAGTGCCATCGACGCCAGGGGCGGCGCTCGATGCGCACCTGACCTATGACTCGCTGGCTCACGCGGACCTCAGGGGCTGGACGGCGACCTGCACTATGCAGCAGCGCTGCTAACCAGGCAGCCACGGCGCCGCCGGCCTGCGCACTAACGGGCCCGGCTCGGGTGGCATGAACCTGCGGGTGCGTTCATTCGGGCATGTCTGCCAGCACCCCGACCGGGCCCGAAAGGACACTTATGTCTGAGGCAGTCGGTAACCTGCGGCAGAACGTCATACGCCGGTGGCGCGAGTCGCTCGGCGTCGCCGACAGCAGACCCGACGGCGACTTCTTCGAGCTCGGCGGTGATTCGCTGGTCGCCACGCGGTGCGTGGCACGGCTGCGCGTCGAGTTCGGCGTCGCCGTCTCGGTGCTGGCGATCTTCGAGAATCCGACCGCCGCTGAACTCGCGGTGGAGTTGGTGAAGGCCGGGGCCGCGGCGTGAGCGAGCAGGGAATATCCGGGTTGGAGGATGACGTGGTCGCGTCGGCGCCTCCGGATTCGCTGGCTCCGGATGTGTCGGCTTCGTCGAGTCGGCGCAATGTTCTGCTCTGGGTCATCGGCACGGGTGTGTCGGTCTCCGGCGACACGGCGCTGTCCCTGGCGCTGTCGGTGTGGATAAAGGACCTGACCCATTCCAATGGCGCGGCCGGGCTCGCGTTTCTCGCGTTTCTCGCGCCACGCCTGCTCACCCCGCTCACCGCGATCCTCGCCGACCGTCTGCCGCGTCGGCCACTGGTCGTCGTCCTGAACCTCCTCCTCGCGGGATGGGTCTGCATCGCCCTGCTGGTCCGCGGGGAGGCCGACGCACCCCTGCTCTACCTGGTGCTCTTCGGCCTCGGCCTCGGCACCGGCCTGCACCATGCGACCGGCGGCGCATTGCTGACCCGGCTGGTGACCAAGGAGCAGCTCGGTCCCACCAACGCGCTGCTGCGCACGATCCAGGAGGTCGGCGGGCTGGTCGCGCCGGTGGTGGGCACCGTGCTCTACGTCAGGCTGGGCGCCCGATCGGTGGTGCTGCTGGACGCCGCGACGTTCCTGCTCTGATCCGGCTGCTGGTCGACCTACTGTTCGCCGAGAAGGACGCCGACCTGACCGAGTCAGGCATCGTCCGCACGCTGTACGACCCCACCGCCGGCATGCTCGCCCTGGCCGAGGAGCACCTGCTCGCACAGAACCCGGACGCCCGGCTGAGCCTCTACGGCCAGGAGTACAACCCCCAGTCGTACGCGATCTGCAAGTCCGACCCGCTCGCCAAGGGCTACGACCTGACTTGTGACAACTTAGTGCGCGCCTGTCGGGTCGTTGATCGCATCGATGGCCTGGCGCAGGTCGTCGGGGATGGGGTCGGCGGCGGTGATGGTGTGCGGTCCGGCCTGGATCTGGACGGTGCGGTAGCGGCGGGCTGTCTTGACGAATCTGCGGATTGACCAGCCGGTCTGGTGCTCGATCCAGCGGCTGACCGCCAGTGCCGCGAACACGATCGTGAGGTGGGCTTCGATCGAGTCCCGCAGGTGGTGGTAGACGGGCCGCGCCTGCAGGTCGCTTTTGGCCATCCGGAATGACTTTTCGATCTGGAACAGCTGGTGGTAGGCGCCGATGACGAACTCCGCGGTCACGGGCGTGCCGTCCGGGCAGGTCCGCAGGTTGGTGACGTAGCCTTTCAGCCCGGCCAGCGACCTTGCTTTCTCCTCCAGTTCCCGGTTGACGGCGCGGGTGCCGCCGGCCAGCTGGACGAACCGGTTCCGCTTCACCGGGACCTTGCCGGCGACGGCCTGCTCGGCCTTCTTCACTTGCTCGTCGATGCCGCGCAGCGTCCTTCGGGCGCGGTCGGCCTTGTACTGGTAGTAGATGACCTGGTCGCGGCGGCCGTCGGCTGGCCCGGCCGGCCACGGCTGGGTGAAGATCTGCCCGTCGGAGATGTCCTGGCCGGGGTGCTCGCGCCGCCACTGCGCGACCAGGTACGGGACGTGCGGGATCCTGGCGCCGAGGATGAACGACAGCCCGGCTGCCTCGATCAGCTTCTGGTTCGCCTCGCTCACCATGCCCGCGTCCGCGACGACGGTCACGTCCGGCAGGTCGTGGGCGGCCATGAACGCCTCGATCACCGGCAGCATCGTCGTGGTCTCGGCCTTGTTGCCCTCGAACGCCGACACCATCAGCGGGAACCCGTCAGCCCCGGTCAGCAGGCCGATGGTGATCTGCGGCTCCAGCCGCCGCTCCTTCGAAAAGCCGCTCTCGCGGAACCCGTCACCCTCATCGATCTCGAAATACAGCGTGGAGACGTCATAGAGCACCAGGGTCGCCGGGCCCAGCCGCGCATGCGCCGCGCAGGCAGCAGATATCCGCTGCCGCCACGTCTCCTTCGCATAGGCCGGCAGCCGCCGCAGCACGGTCCGGTAGGACACCGCCGCGACCCCGGCTTCCTCCAGCACCCGCAGCGAGTCCAGCTTGCTGACCGGCTCGATGATCCGCGCCAGCACCAGGTCGCGGAACACCTCATCACCGCCGGCAGCACGATCAAAGCCCAGCACCCGCCAGGCCTGCTCCAGCGCATCGAGCAGGCAGCCCATCCGCGACGCCGTGATCGGCAGCGGCCCGCCCGCCGAGCCGACATCAAGCCCCAGATCCAGCACGCCCTGCCCCAAGGCCAGCCGCTGCCGCGCGACCGCCTTCAGCAGCTCCACCTCAGCATCGTCATGAGCCGAGCCGATGTGCTCGATATCCCGCGACCCCCGGCGAGACGAGTAAACGATCTGCACCGCCGTGGCACCCGAAGCCGTCTTCACCGTCCGCACATACGGCACCCGGCCAGCCTACGAGCCCCGATTAGTGCACACATCCAATCACCGCAACCCGGAAAACCCCAGGCCAGCGAACCGCAGACGCTCCGAGCCGCCGAGCGTGTCACAAGTCAGGACCTGACCGAGTCAGGCATCGTCCGCACGCTGTACGACCCCACCGCCGGCATGCTCGCCCTGGCCGAGGAGCACCTGCTCGCACAGAACCCGGACGCCCGGCTGAGCCTCTACGGCCAGGAGTACAACCCCCAGTCGTACGCGATCTGCAAGTCCGACCCGCTCGCCAAGGGCTACGACGCGTCCAACATCGCCTTCGGCAACACGCTCACCAACGACGCCTTCATGGGCCGACAGTTCGACTTCTGCATGTCCAACCCGCCGTACGGGGTCGATTGGAAGCAGTACGCCAGGGACGTCACCAAGGAGCGCGATGAGGCAGGCCCGTACGGCCGCTTCGCGCCGGGCCTGCCCGCCACCTCGGACGGGCAGATGCTGTTCCTGCTGCACCTGGCGCACAAGATGCGCGCCCCCGAACACGGCGGCGGCCGGGTCGGGATCATCATGAACGGCTCGCCGCTATTCAACGGCGCCGCCGAGTCCGGCCCATCGAACATCCGCAGGTGGCTCCTGGAGAACGACCTTGTCGAGGCAATCGTCGCGCTGCCGACCAACATGTTCTTCAACACTGGCATCGCCACCTACATCTGGATCCTCGACAACACCAAGCACCCCGACCGAAAGGGCCTGATCCAGCTCATCGACGGCACCTCGTTCTGGACGAAGATGCGCAAGAACCTCGGCTCCAAGAACCGTGAGCTCATAGAGCGGGACCGCGAGAAGATCGTGTGCCTGTATGCCGACTTCACCGACGCCGACCCCGACCACTCCAAGGTGCTCCGCAACGACGAGTTCGGCTACTGGACCATCACCGTCGAACGTCCGATCCGCGACGATGACGGCAAACCGGTCGTCGACACCAAGGGCAAGTCCAAGCCAGATACGAAGAAGCGCGACGCCGAGAACGTCCCGTTCACCTACGGAGGCTCGACGATTGGCTCGGCGGGCAAGGTCGAGGTGATCAATGCGTACTTCGATGCTGAGGTGAAGCCTCACGCCCCCGACGCCTGGATCGACTGGGCCAAAACCAAGACGGGCTACGAGATTCCCTTCACCCGCCACTTCTTTAAGTACGTCCCACCGCGGGCCCTCGCCGAGATCGGGTCTATCTCACAAAGGGTGTTTCCGGCGGTTCTTCTAGTAGGTCTCGGCGGACGGGAACCGGTCGCCGAAGGTGATGGCGAAAGCGTTCAGTGCTGGCTTCCACCGCATGGCCCACCGTGTGCGTCCGGTCCCGGTCGGGTCCAGGGACCGGGTGACCAGGTAGAGGCACTTTAGCGCCGCCTGCTCGGTGGGAAGGGGCCGCGGGCTTTGATGGCCCGCCGGTACCGGGCGTTCAGCGACTCGATCGCGTTCGTGCTGCACAGCACGGTGCGGATCTCCAGGTCGTAGCCGGGGAACCTCGTCGAGGGGCCGCTGCTGCCACGACTGCATCTCCTCGATCACCTTGCCGGTGATCCTCGAGATCGTCTCCCCCGGGCACCGACGCCCCGTAGATCTCCGCGAAATGCGCGCTGATCTCCCCGGTGGTCAGGCCCTTCGCATACAGCGACAGCACGATCTCATCCACGCCGGTCAGCCGCCGCTGCCGCTTGCGCACGATCTGCGGCTCGAAGCTGCCGTCCCGGTCCCGCGGCACGTCCAGTTGCACCTGGCCGGTGCTCTCAGTCAGCACGGTCTTCGGCCGGGTGCCATCGCGGATGTTGTGGGACTGCGCCGGCTGGCCGTGTTTCTCATGACCCAGGTGCTCGGTCAGCTCCTGATTCAGCGCCGTCTCCAGCACCGTCTTGGTCAGCTGCTTCAGCGGGCCGTCCGGCCCGGTCAGGGACAGGCCCTGCTCCCGGGCTCGCCGGACCATCTCCTCCGCCGCCAGCTGCTCAGCCGACGGCTCCGGCTTGATCTTCTTCGTCACGTCGTCCAGTGTCGCGGACATTACGGCACCTCTCCGGCCAAGCCGCCAGGCTCAGCGTGATCGGGCCGGAAACACCGTTAGATCCACAGGCCCTGCTCGCCGACTGCAACCTCGATGGAGATGCCAGGGTTGTGGCCTTCCACGATGGCAGAGTGGCGCGGGAGTTGCTCGTCAGCATTGACGACGATTCTCGCCGGCTCGTCTACGCCGAGCCAGGCGGGCTATTCATCACCCGCAATGCTTCGTGTCAGGTCTTTGCGGTTGATGACCGCCGGAGCAGACTCGTTTGGACTCAGGACTTGCTGCCCGATGAATTCGCCAGTCTGATCAGCGGCAACATGGACAGGGCTTTGCCTGTCATGAAGCGCACTCTCGAGAGTGTCCATGCCGAATCGGCGCGTTCCTGAACCTTGCAGGTGAGGCAGCCGCGCCATGGCATGCCGCAGCGGCTCACGACGGCGCTTCGGGACCGCTGCCAAAAGCGCCCGAGACGATGAGGGAGGCTTTCTTATGCCAGCGGCGCACCCTAAGACGGTGCCGATCGTCCAGGCTACGGTCAACGGTCCCTTCGGACGTGACCACCACCCGCGAGTACCCGTCACCTGCGACGAAATCCGCCGCGATATGGCTGCATGCGCGCGTATCGGGGCGCGAAGCTTCCACATCCACAAGCGCGACGCTGCCGGAGCGGAGAGTCTCGCGCCTGATGACGTGACCCGCATGGTTGCCGCCGCTCGCATGGGAGCGGAGGAGGCCAGCACCGACGTTGAGATCGGGCTCACGACCAGCGCCTGGATAGTGCCTGACCTCCGCACCCGCCTCGCGAAGATCCGCGGCTGGGTGGACGTCGACTGCGCCACGGTGAATGTCTCGGAGCAGGGTTTCGAGCAGGTCATGGCCACCATGCTCGAAGTCGGCGTAGCCGTTGACGCTGCCATCTGGGCGATGGAAGACGTGCGTCGCTTTCAACGATCAGGCTTCGTTCGCCACGTTGCACGGGTCAGCGTCGAACTCGATACGGGCCCGCCATACAACCTGTCGGGTGACCCGACGGCGCACGCGTCCGAGATCCACGCGGCGCTCGACGACATCGGCGTGACGGCGCCTCGCCTCCAGCACGGGGACGGCGAGTGGACCTGGCCACTCGTGGCGGATGCTTTTCGCCGGGGCTGGGCGACGCGTATCGGCTTCGAGGACAGTGTCTTCCTGCCTGACGGGAGCGTGGCGGCGGACAATGCGGCTCTCGTCGCTGCAGCGGTAGAGATGCGCAACTCGCTGTCACAGCCGCGGCTGCAGTAGCGGGGCGGCGTGCGGCATCCGCGGCAGCAAGTCACGCTGCACAGTGCTGCGTACGCTTTTCCCGGCCCTAGCGAGGGACGAGCCCCCGGTCGTAGGCGTACCTGACGGCCTCGGCCCGGCTGCGGGCGCCGATCTTGGCGAACAGGTGATTGACGTGGCTCTTGACCGTCACCTCGGCGATGTAAAGCTCGCTCGCGATCTCGCGGTTCGTCCGCCCGGCCGCGATGGCCCTGAGCACGTCGGCCTCCCGCGGGGTCAGGTCGTCGGGAAGCAGTTCGGGCTGGATCGGTTCGGCCCGCCTGGCGCCGGCCTCCGCGGTCACGGCGGCCCGCAGCAGGGCATTCTGGGCTGCCGGATCCAGCACCGACTGGCCGGCGGCGGCCGAGCGGACCGCCAGGGCGATCTGCTCCCGGCCCGCGTCCTTGGTGAGGTAGCCGACGGCCCCGGCCTGGAGGGCGCCGAGGATGCTGGCGTCGTCGGCGAAGGTGGTCAGCACCACGACCTTCACGTCCGGACGCTCGGCGGCAATCCGCCGGGTGGCCGCCACCCCGTCCACGTTCGGCATACGCAGGTCCATCAGGACCACGTCGGGGCAGAGCTCGAGGGTGCGGGCGACGGCCTCCTCGCCGTCGGCCGCCTCCCCGACGACCACGATGCCGGGGACTACGTCGAGCACGGTGGCGAGGGCCTCGCGGACGGCCCGCTGGTCGTCGGCGACGACTACGCGCAGCGGACTGCCGCTATCGGTCATGGCCGGGCGTTCGCGGTCACGGCCGACCGGGCCGGCACCCGGAGCGTGACTTCCCAGCCGCGCCTGCCTTGCCCGGCGGTGAGCGCGCCGCCGAGCAGCCGGGCTCGTTCTTTCAGGCCCTCGAGGCCGAAGCCGCCGCCAGTGGCCGCGATGGCCGACGGCGCGTGGCCGGGGGCCGGGCCAGCGTCGGTCACGGTCAGCACCACCTGGTCCGGGTCGAATCGCAGCCGCACGACCGGGTTCGAGCCGACGGCATGCTTGGCGGCGTTGGTCAGGCCCTCCTGGGCGGTGCGGTGGATCGCGAGCGAGACATCGTTCGGCAGCGCTCGTGGCGTGCCGGTTATCTCGAGCGTACCAAGGCCGGTCGTGTCCACCAGCTGGCGGAGAGCGTCGACGATCGGGAGGGGGTCCTGCCGGAGGGTGCCGACGGCGCGCCGGGCCTCGGTCAGCCCTTCGACCGCAAGAAGGCGGGCGCGGCTGACGAGGGACCGGGTCTTGCCCAGGTCGGCCGGGTCCCGGCTGAGCAGGGCGTCCACCGCGTCAAGCTGGAGCACGAGCGCACCCAGGCTGTGGGCGAGGATGTCGTGGACCTCCCTGGCCGCGTTGGCTCGCTCGGATAGCCGGACGGCCACTGCATGCTCCCCGGCGGCCCGCTCGACGTCGGCGGCCCGCATCTCGGCCTCCTCGATCCGCAGTGAGTACTGCTTGATAGTGGTGGCAGCCAGGAACCCGGCGATGGCGGCCAGCCCCTCGGCGATTTCGGTGGCCGGCTTGCCGGCGGCGAGTGTCGCCAGGGCTTCGCTCAGGCAGGCGGCGGCGATCACCAGCGCGCCAGGCCAGAGCTCGAGCATGGCGCCGGCCTCGAGCCCGATGAAGATCAGCAGGGCCACCGACGTGGCCGGGTCAAACCCGACCAGTACTCCGGCGCTCACTGCCCCGATGGCGATGACGGTCAGCGTCCAGCGGTGCGGCGCGAGCAGGGAGAGCGCCTGCGCGAGGACCGCTACCGTGAGCGAGACCAGGATGACGAGGCTGTGGCCGTGCAGCCCAGGTCGGGGCTGGTTGGTGGCGATGAGCACCGTCAGGGCGACGAGCACCAGCGCCCGGACCTGAGTGCGGTACCGGCCCGCGTAGATGATGTACGCGGGGCTCGGGCGGGCACTCACGTCCGGATCCGCTGGCATGTCGTCCGCACCTTGCCACGGTACCGACTCGCGGTCAGCGACGGCCATGACGCCGGTCACGACGGGACCGGCGACGGCCAAGCCCGTCGTCGCCCAGGATTCCGCTCCGGTCGCCCAGGATTCCGCCCCCGCCGAGGATTCCGCTCCCGACGCCTAGGAGCCCGCCGTCACCGAGCAGCCGGCCGCCCGGACGGGGCGCCGCAGCTGATCCGGCCGCGCCGCCGTTGCCGGATCCGCCGCTGCTCAGGTCGTTCGGTCCGGCGGCTGGCCCGGGCTGGAAGCCCTGGATCCGGTAGAAGACGACGGCCGACTCGCCGATGAGCATCAGGCCGACGGTCAGCAGCAGCGAGCTAGTGACGCCCCTAGTCGTCCCGCCCAGGGCGACACCACCGGCGTCGAGGCCAAGCTTGGCCACGACGTTGACGGCGAAGACGACTAGAGAGGCCACGCTCCACTGCACCCACGGAACCCCGTTGCGGTCGGACACCTTGTCGGTGAAGCCGCGGACGGCGCCAAGGACGAGCGAGACGGCGCACCCGATGACCGAAATCGTGATGTCGATGCTGCTGAGGTGCTGGACGTGCTCGATGTCCTGCCAGCCGATGATGCTGAGAATGACGGGCAGGGCCAGGAGTGTCCCGACGGACCGAACCGGCCGGCCCTTGATCCGCTGAAAGATCATGAACCCGATGAGGGCCATGTACAGGAGGATGTTAGCGACAGTCATGATCAGGCCACCGCCCCGGTGGGCTGACGGCGCGTGGCCGTGCGGCCGGCGTACAGCCGGACGGAGCGGCT
The DNA here is from genome assembly GCA_963837255.1 of uncultured Actinomycetota bacterium. Lineage (GTDB taxonomy): Bacteria > Actinomycetota > Actinomycetes > Streptosporangiales > Streptosporangiaceae > JAJYUU01. Next base: position 1,826,651 of record CAWIMN010000011.1, on the reverse strand, counting down.
GAGACTCATGGCCACGGCCATGAAGATGAGGCCATCGGTGAGGGCGTCGACCGAAATCGCGTTGGTCAGCATCCAGTGGCCGAGCTGCGAGGCGTACCAGTGGCTGGCCCCGTAGGTAAAGAGGATCCTGGCTCCGATTATGACGACCCAGAACAGGGCGTAGCCGACGCCGGCCTTGCTGACGACCCGGCCCTTGACCGAGTCCCAGCGGATACTCATCAGGCCAGTGGAGGCGATCAGGCCGAGCACGATGCCTACGCCGGTGAGGATCACCTCGAACAGCTCGCCATTGCCGTGGGTGGCGGGGCTCTGGATAACCAGGGGAATCAGGAGACCGGCAGTCAGCACCGGGCGGAGGATCCGGAACAGGCCGACCTTGCGGCGCCCGAGATCCGCTTCGAGGACGGCGAAGAGAACTGCGAGATTAAGGATGAGAACGCTGGAGGGCACTGCCTGCCTTTCGTTTTGGCGACAGGTCAACGATCGCTCGAAGGCCCCTCTGTCCGAATCGGCCGACGGGTGGGATGGCGGGTGGAACGGCGCGGTACGATCTTCCACCCTGGGGTGGAAGATCGCGCGGGCCGAACGACCGGCGTGTGGAACGCACGGCGCGGCAGGTCGGCTGACGCGAGCTGTCAGTGAAGCGCCGCTCGCCTGCAAGTTCCGGCCGCACCGGATCGAGGCTGCAATCCAGGCCATGGCCGATGCCCACTCCGGTCCGGGCGCTGCCCGGACCGTGGCCGCGGCGACTTGCAGGAGATCACACGTGGATCAACTCGGCCAAGGCCGAACGGCTCCAGGCCGAGGCCATCCTCCGCGCTACGACCGCGGCGCCACGACGCATGACCACAGCGGAGATCAAGACCATCGTGGAAGAACTCGCCAGCCTCGCGGCGGTCGTCCGTAACGCCGACACGGCCGAGATCTACAATCGGCTGAGAAGGTCGCGGGTCGCCTGGCCGGTACCCGGCCCGACTTCAAGGATTGCCGGATGGCGAGGCAAGAGCTGAAACAGGTCCTCGAACATGCGCGCTGGGTAGCTGGGCCCGTATCCCGTGGTAGATCTCTGCGGCGCCGTCAAAGGATCTATGTGGCTCTGCAGCAGGAGATTTCGTCATGGCGCGATTGTTCCAGGCTCAGCGCTGGCTGGCCGCCTCACGGCTGTCCCAGAGCGCATCGTGGTGCGGTGCCGGTACCAGTGCTCCGCGGCGGCGGCCTTGCCCGGGCCGGACACGTCCAGGCTGGTCAGGATGAACGAGTAGCCGTAGATCACCCCGGCCGTGGCGAGCTCGGGGAATGGCAGGGCCCGCTGGGCGGGGTGCAGAGTGCGCCGCCGCGACCGCGGGTCAGCCGAGACCTGGCCCGGGTCCAGCGCGACCCGGCGGATCAGCAGCGACGTGCTCGCCGGCCACCAGTCCGGCCGGTAATCCGCGACCGCGACCTGCGCGCCGCGCATCCCGATCGCATCGGTCCAGCCGTCGTCGCTGACGCCATCCAGCAGCCGCCACAGCGGCGCGATCCGCCGGGCGCCGATCGCGAAGTCGATGTGCTCGTCGCGGGCGGCGCGGGCCAGCGCGCCGGCGAAGTACCCCGCGTCGGCGCGCACCGCCACCCGCCCCGACTCCCGGGCCTGCTGCGGCAGGCAGGCCAGCGCCCGGCGCAGCAGATCCGGCGCGGTCGCCCGCGGGTCGTCGGTCCCGCAGCCCAGGTCAGCGGCGAGCGCGATCTCGGTCTCGGCCCACGCCGCCACATGCGGCCGGCCCACCCGCTGGCCCTGATGGTTGTAGGCCACTCCGCGTTTCTTGCTGCCGTAGACCTCGACGTCGGTGGTGTCCAGGTCGATGGTGACCGGCCCGCCGGTCAGCGCCGCGGCCCGCGGCGCGGGCAGCAGCGCCACCATCCGGCCGGTGACCGCGGCCAGCCCGGCCTCCACCGCCTGCCACTGCGAAGCGGTGATCCGGCGGGCCAGGCCCGCAGCAGTCGTGGAGCTCAATCCGGCACCGGCGTGATCAGCTGGCCCGCGGCGTCGGCGCGCTGCCGGTCCAGCCCGGTCAGGAAATCCTCCCGGCCAGCTGCGCCGCCGCGATCCCGGTCAGCAGCTCCCCGGCCCCGAACCCGCGGTCCCGCTGCTTGACCGGGCCGACCGCCGCATCGATCGCCGCGATCACCCCCAGCCGGCCGCACACCTCGCTGACCGCCGCCAGGCCCCGGGTTCTGGCTCAGCGCGCGGTCCGGGGCGCCCACCCGGACACGCTCACGATTCCGCATCCCACCGCGTATCCTGGCCACCAGATAGGTGTCCTCTCCACCCGAGATGATTGTCACGTCGCAATGATCATCATCCCAGGGCATCAGAGCGGCACCTATCGGCATTCGAGCGGGCGCGTCACCGACCTACTCGCGGAATCGGGTCAGAGGGCACCTTTCACTTTGCCGCGCGCCAGCCCGAATATCGACCGGCGGATTGAGGCTAAAGCGTGCTGATCGCTCCCCCATCGACTGGAATAGCGGCGCCAGTCAGAAATGCAGCCTGGTCAGTACAAAGGAATGCAACTACGGCGGCGATCTCCTCAGGGCTACCGAGACGGCCCAGGACGCCTGCGTTGCCCAGAATCTTAAGCTCCTGCTCTATCGACGTGCCGTTGGAGCCCGCCTGAGCCTCGGCCAGTTCAACGATCCGCTCCGTTGCGACCGGTCCGGTCAGAATACTGTTTACCGTGATTCCGGAAGTGCCTACCTCCCTGGCGAGCAGCTTGAGCACCCCGAGAAGTGCGCAGCGGCTGGCAACTGACGGAGCCAATTGCGCCAGCGGAGAGCGCGCAGAGAATGAGCTAATACTGACGATACGACCCCAGCCCGCTTCACGCATACCGGGCAACACCAAACGGGTTAGCCGAATAGAGCTGAAGAACACGAGCTCTAGTGCTGCGATGTATGCTGCGTCAGTGCTTTCCATGAATGTTGCCGGCGGCGGGCCGCCGGAGTTCATGACTAGTATATGCGGTGCTCCGAGAGCGCCCTGGACTTCGCGGAACCACCGCTCCAGGTCATACGCGTCTGTAATATCAACCACCGCTGGCATTACGGTGCCGCCAGTCTGAGCGCTGATTGCGTCCGCCGCGGAAGCAATGCGGTCCTTATTGCGGCTGCAGATCGCAACAAGGCAGCCAGCACGACAAAGCTCGGCGGCTACGGCAAAGCCGATGCCCTGGCTTGCCGCCGGGACGATGGCCACTCGTCTTGCGTCGTCGCGTTTGCCCATAGTGCGTCTCAACCTAATCTTGGTCGCGAGATTTCAGTGGTGACAACGGATGATAGTCCATTGACTCAAGCTTTCTAGCCGACACCTGCGCATACGATAGCCGCTGCCTAAAAACAATTACGCGACATTCTTCTCGCCATGGCGGGCGCCGAGAGCGAGCTCGACTAACACGAGCTCATGCGTCACTCAACGCCATCCACAATGTAAAGACGCGCCGAAGCTGCGCTTTTACGGATCTCTCGAGCATCAGTGTAATCTTCACTGTGATACCAATCCAGCGCAGCTTGCATCGATGGAAACTCGACGACCACCGTTCGGCCCACCGGCGGATCGCCCTCTAGAGCCGAAACCGCCCCCCCGCGGGCGAGATATTGGCCGTTCGCCGCCGCAACAGTGGGAGTAGCCCTCAGCTTGTACTCGTCATAGCGCCCGGGATCGAGGACCTCGCACTCGTAGATAACATAAGCCGTCACGATCCCGCCTCTCCTTTGTGCATGTTCTCGATATGCCTATCTTACCGGATTTGTGTATGACTGTTGATAGCTAGTTCGTAAAGAATGTGATGCCTGCGCTGATGAAGCCTGGCGTAGCTGGCCCAACCCACCTCGGGCCCTGCGCTGACGTCAGGCCACTCGGCACATTGGAGGTGTACTGCCGTCAGATTCAGCGGCGATGTCGACCACCTTGCCGAACTCGGCTGGCCTGGCGCCGCCGACAGCCAAGTCCAGGGCCGAGTCCCCGTCGTAGCAGTCCGCGTGACTGCGATGCTCCGACCTCGTCGCATACGAACGCATCTAGTACAACGGCGCATTACAGTTTGCGCTCTGTGCTTGAGTAATCGCCGCTCACCAGATGCTCTGACTGGCAGATTTCTCGCCGAATGGGCCTGATCTGGCGCGCTTGAACTGCCACGCATGATAACAAGTACCAAACCTCCGATTATGAGCACCAGCCCGACGACCACCTCGGGCTGCAATGCTTGGTGTAGGAAGAACGCCGCCAGTGCCGCGCTTCCGGGAACAGAGAGCAGTCCAGCCAGCGAAATGACCGTCGGGGATATCTTAGCCAGCATGTAGACAGGAATTAGTTGGCCCATCATCTGCGCTACAAGTGTTAGAACGGCCAAGCGCCACCAGTCGCCGATCCTATAGCCGTAGGCTGCTTGCCCGCTGATCGCACAGAGAAAAAGCAGAATGAGCGAACATGCACCATAGCAGATTGCTCCGAAAACGGCTGTCGTAGTGACCTGACGCACTCGCCAGCACGTAACGAGACTTACTGCAGCCGCTAGGCCAGCGCCAAGTGCCAGGAGATCACCAGCTAGCGCCCTTCCAGATACGGTGACATCAACGCCAGTGACTACCAGGGTGCCGACTAGGCATAGGATCAAGCCGACAATAGTCCATCGCCCAATATGGTCCCCCGTTACCTTTCTGATGAGCACAACCCATCCCGCTTCTGAGCACACTAATGCGGTCGCTGCCGCTACTGAGGTCATTCGGAGTGCGGGAAGCCAGAGCGCGAATGCCAGCGCGAGGGATATCGCGGCTAGTACGATCGTGCGTATGTCTTTAGCAGACAACGCGAACAGCGCCCGGCGGTCGCGGATCAGCACGAATGGCAAGAGTATGGCAGCCGTGGCCAAATTACGCCAGAACCCTATCGCGAAGATAGGCACGTGCATTGCCGCGACCATGTTTCCTGATACCGATGCGCCAATTATCATGAGTGCCATGGGCACTATTTGCTCAGGAACAAAAGCCGAGCCTTTCTTCATGTGTCTAGCCCGCAACCATTCGTCTTACAGCCAGTCCAGGTCGTATCTGATTTGTTGTCCATTTATCTGCTACGTTTCTGAGCAATGGCTGCGCAAACTGATGAGCTAATTCCCTACCACGGATCTGGGTCTGGTCAGCAGACGTTGTAGACCCAGCCGAAGGGGTCACGCTGGTGGCCATACTGGATGCTGATCAATTCTCTGCGCAGCCGCATAGTCACGGGGCCCGGCTGGCCGTCCCCGACTACCCACTCTGCGGATTCGCCCCTGACCTTGCCCACGGGCGTGATCACGGCGGCGGTCCCGCATGCAAACGCCTCCGTCATCTCGCCGGAAATGCACTGCCTCTTCCACTCGGCAACCGAGATCCGGTCCTCGGTAGCCGAGATTCCAAGTTCCGGCGCGAGCTTGAGTAGTGAGTCGCGGGTGATACCGGGCAATAGCGTCCCCGTCAGCGGCGGTGTTGAGATCAACGGAGCCCCACCGTCGGCTGGGTCATGCACGAAGAACAGGTTCATGCCACCCATTTCCTCGACCCAGCGATGCTCCGTAGCATCCAGCCACACCACCTGGTCACAGCCACGCTCCACCGCTTGGCGCTGGGCCACGAACGAGGCCCCATAGTTTCCTCCGCACTTGAAGGCGCCGGTTCCGCCGGGCGCTGCCCGGGTGTAGTCCTCGGAGAGCCACACAGTGACCGGCCTGGCCCCTCCGGAGAAGTACGCGGCGGCCGGGGATGCGATGACGCAGAACAGGTATTCGTTAGACGGTCGGTTGAGCCCGAGACCCCGCTGAGTGGCGACCATGAACGGCCGCAGGTAAAGGCTGTTGCCTTCCTCCGCCGGCACCCAGTTGCGGTCCTGGGTGACCAGCAGTTCCAAGGCCCGGATGAAGGTTGCCTCCGGCAGCTCGGGCATGGCCATCCGCTGCGCCGAGCGGTTGAACCTGGCTGCATTGGCCTCCGGCCTGAACAGGTTGATAGAACCGTTGCCCTGACGGTAGGCCTTGAGTCCCTCGAAGAGCTCCTGGGCGTAGTGAAACACCAAGGTGGCCGGATCGAAAGTGAACGGCCCGTACGGCTCAAGGCGGCCGTCATGCCAGCCGAGTTCAGCCGACCAGCGCAGCGTGATCATGTGATCGGTAAACAGCTGGCCGAACCCTGGTGAGCGGAGCATCGCCTCGCGTTGGGCATTGGGCACCGGATGTCGGGCGGGTCGGATGTCGAAGTCAATCATGTTTGTGTCCTTATCTGGCCGTCGGGAGTTGGACTACCTTCCCGTTCATGTCTGGTCCCGCATGGAGCCGTAGGGCTAGACGACCACGGCGCCTGGGCGCAGCATCTGTCTGGCAGCGGCAGTTGCTCGCGCGACCGCAGAGCAATCGTGACGCACGTGTAACCTGCTCTCGGTGATGATGGCGGCGCCGACGGTGGAGCCGGTGGCCTCGTCGATGAGAATCATGCCGCCGGTCATCCGGTTGCGCTGATACGGGTCGCAGAACACCGGCTTGGTCAGGCGCAGGGTGATCCGCCCGATCTCGTTGAGGCTCAGCTCACTGGCCGTGTCGTCGCGGTGCAGGGTGTTGACGTTGAGCCGGTACTGCAGGTCCCGGACGATCGCCTTGACGGTCCTGGTCGTGTGCTTCACCAGCAGGCGGCTCTGCGGGGTGAGCGTCCTCGCCTCGCTCATCCAGCACACCATCGCCTCGATGTCCTGGGTGGCAGTTGGCTGGTTGTGCGGCCGGCAGAACATGTCCCCGCGCGACACGTCGATGTCGTCCGCGATCAGCATCGTGACGGACATCGGCGGGTAGGCCTCGGAGACCGGGCCGCGGGGCGTGTCGATACGGCTGATCCGGGTGGTCAGCCCGGACGGCAGGTGCATGATCTCGTCGCCGGGCTTGAGGATCCCGCCGGCCAGCTGCCCGGCGTAGCCGCGGTAGTCATGCAGCTCCGGATCGGTGGCCTGGTGCGGCCGGATCACGTACTGCACGGGGAACCGGACGTCGATCAGGTTACGGTCCGAGGCGATGTGCACGTGCTCCAGGTGGTGCAGCAGCGACGGGCCGTCATACCACGGCATGTTGCCCGACCGCTGGACCACGTTGTCACCGTGCAGCGCCGAGATCGGGATGAACGTCAGGTCGCCGATCTCCAGCTTGACCGCGAAGGCCGTGAACTCCGCCACAATCCGGTCGAACACCTCGGAGCTGTAGTCGACCAGGTCCATCTTGTTGACGGCGAGCACGAGGTGCGGAACCCGCAGCAGGGTGGCCAGGAACGCGTGCCGACGGCTCTGCTCGGTCAGCCCGTTACGCGCATCCACCAGCACGATTGCCAGGTCGGCGGTTGAGGCGCCGGTGACCATGTTGCGCGTGTACTGAATGTGACCGGGCGTGTCCGCGATGATGAACTTACGGCGCGGCGTCGCGAAGTAGCGGTACGCGACGTCGATCGTGATGCCCTGCTCGCGCTCGGCCCGCAGGCCGTCGGTCAGCAGCGCCAGGTTGGTGTACTCCTCGCCGCGCTCGCGGCTCGTCCGCTCCACCGACGCCAGCTGATCCTCGAAGATCGCCTTCGAGTCATACAGCAGCCTGCCGATGAGCGTGCTCTTGCCGTCGTCAACCGAGCCGGCCGTGGCCAGGCGCAGGATGTCCATGTGCCGTCCGCTGTCGGCCGGATCGCCGGCCGAGCCGGGCTGCGTTACCGTCATCAGAAATAGCCTTCCCGCTTGCGGTCTTCCATGGCAGCCTCGCTCGCCCGGTCGTCCGCGCGCGTCTGGCCGCGCTCGGTGATCCGGGTGGCCGCGATCTCGATGATCACCTCGTCGACCGTGCTCGCCGTCGACTCCACCGCACCGGTGCACGACATGTCGCCCACGGTCCGGTAGCGCACCCGCGCTTCGAACACCGTCTCGTCCGCCAGCCGCGCCACGTACGAGCTGTCAGCCAGCAGGATGCCGTCCCGCTCGAACACCTGCCGCGAGTGCGCGAAGTAGATCGACGGGATCCCCAGCCCTTCCCGGGCGATGTAGTGCCAGACGTCGAGCTCGGTCCAGTTCGACAGCGGGAACACCCGGATGTGCTCGCCGCGCCTGATCCGGGTGTTGTAGATGCTCCACAGCTCCGGCCGCTGGTTCTTCGGATCCCACTGACCGAACTCGTCCCGGAAGGAGAACACCCGCTCCTTCGCTCTGGCCTTCTCCTCGTCCCGCCGCGCCCCGCCGAACACCGCGTCGAACTGGTTGTCCGCTATCGCGTCCAGCAGCGTCGTGGTCTGCAGCCGGTTGCGGCTTGCCCACCGGCCGGTTTCCTCGGCGACCCGGCCCGCGTCGATGGACTCCTGCACCGACGCCACGATCAGCCGCGTGCCCGCCTCGGCGACCCGGCGGTCGCGGAACTCCAGCACCTCGGGAAAGTTGTGCCCGGTGTCCACGTGCATCACGGGAAACGGGATCCGGGCCGGCCAGAACGCCCGCTCGGCCAGCGCGAGCATCAGGATCGAGTCCTTGCCGCCGGAGAACAGCAACACCGGCCGCTCGAACTCGGCCGCCACCTCGCGCATGATGTGAATGGACTCGGCTTCGAGCACGTCAAGCTGCGACACCTGGTAGTCAGAACGTAGCGTCGCCACGGCGGGGGCTCCAGGTTCCATGTCAACTCCGCTCAGCGGCCGCGATCGCGCCGAGCAGCCGCGGTGCCAGCTCGGCCGGACAGATGAGGAGATCAGGCAGGGTCGGATCCGACTGGTTATATCGCAGGGGCGACCCGTCGATCCGGGACGCATGCAGGCCGGCTGCCAGCGCGACCGCCACCGGCGCGGCCGAGTCCCACTCGTACTGCCCGCCACTGTGGACATACGCGTCGGCCTGGCCGGTGATCACCGCCGCCGCCTTGGCTCCGGCTGATCCCATAGGCACCTCGACCGCGCCGAGCCCGGCGGCCAGCCGGGCGACGAACGCCGGTGGACGTGAGCGGCTGACCACCAGCCGGAGCGGCTCGCCAGCGTGGGCAGGATGCCTCACAGGCTCGGGCCGCCAGGTGCTCAGCACCCGATCCTCGGCCGGCAGCGCCACCGCGCCCGCAGCTAGCTCACCGTCCTGCCACAGGGCGACGTGCACAGCCCAGTCGGTCCTGCCGGGTTCGCCGAACTCCCTCGTGCCGTCGAGCGGGTCCACGATCCACACCCGCTGCGCCGCCAGCCGGGCTGAGTCGTCGGCACCCTCCTCCGAGAGCACTGCGTCGCCGGGGCGGAGCCGGGCAAGCTCGGCGGTGAGGTACTCATGCGACAGCCGGTCGCCCGCGTCCCGGAGCGCCTCGGGTGCCACGTTGCCCCTGGTCCGAAGGACCAGCAGCCGCCGACCCGCCTCCGCCGCCAGGTCCGCCGCAAGCCGATCGTCTATCACGAACGGCGACCTTTACGCTTGCTGCTGAGCCAGCTCTGGCGGCATGGAACCCGTTGTGAGCAGCGGCCAGTTTCCTGAGGATGACTGGAGAGGATCAATGTCATCGCACTTCCGGCTTCAGGGGAAGCGTATCGAAGTAATAGGAAAACTCGCGCCGCAGCTCCGCCGGCTCCAGACCGAAGTCCGCCCGCAGGTCGTAGACAATACGTCCTTGATCGACCGGCACAAACCCGCGCGCCCTGACAGACCGCTGTTCGTCGATCTCATGCCGAGCACGCGGCGTGAAGGGGAACCGAGCGGTCTCGTATATCCTCTCGATGCACTGCATCTGATTGCCGCGCAGGTCTTGAAAGAACAGATCCACTGTCTGGTCCTCCGGCAACGCGGCTCGATCTCGAAGGTAGGCCTGCGCGATCTGATGCACGAGGTTCTTGTAGAAGTCGATGTACCAGGCCGGATCTATGCGTGTGTAGTACATTCGCGACCGATAAGCGTACATAGTTGCAATCGACTGAACTACAGATACCGGGTCGCGATGCGTGAACACCACCGTGGCGTCGGGAAACTGATCCATGAGGGCAGCAACGTTCTCCATGTGCCAAATGGACTTACCAAAGAACCGCTCACGAGGCTGCTGTGCCATGAGCAGTTGCAGGCCAGCCTTTGTCCACGAATAGCGAGGGCACCTCGGGGCCATTTCCTTCCACATGGGCAAATCATGACGCCAGTTCAGCATCTCGCGCGAGTCGGAGCCCATGGTGATGCCCCAATTCATCAAGAAGTCGTATCCTTCGAAGACCGCTTCGTCCTCGATGAACTCTGGGTTGGTCGGATGCATGATTTCCCGAAGCGGCAGGTAACCAGCGCGGCTCTCGTATACCCTGCGGGCCTGGGTGAGCCGAACATCCTCGCCAATCCGGGGACCCATGCTGTAATCAGGGATCGGCTGGCGCGCCTCCCACTTCGGCAGCGTCCGCAACCGCGAATCGGCAGCCATGACGCTCACCAGGTCAGTTGTGCCGGTCCGCGGTAGCCCGGCGATAAATATTGGGCGCTTGATTTCAATTTCGCGGATCTCTGGATGAGTCTTAAAATGATTGACAAATCGTAGCCGATTTGACAGTTCACCTACCGTGTCATTGAAGAACTCCATCCTCCCCCACGCGGTATTGTACGGGTGGCTGTCGACCTCTTTGAGCATGAGATCCAGTCGCCCCCGAAAGTCGTCTGGCCCGAAGTCATCAAGACCCGTAGCGGCTATTGCGGCGGACACGACCACATCGAGCTTGAGCTTGACCGACTGTGTCTCTGCTTTCTGGAGCGCCTGTAGCGCCTCGTCGGTGTTCACCGGTCGCGCCATATCGGTGATACGAATCTCTCGCTTCGGCTCAGGCCTTTCACCGAACACCCTGCAGTCTCCTGTTCTCAGTTAGGCCGTGATTTTGCTCAGGGCGATCCGTTGCGTGCGACTTAACGCTCGTAGCGGCGGGCGACGTGACGACGGCGCTTGTGCAGCCGATCAAGTCTGTCCGTCGCATCAACTCTTGGAGTGTCTTTAGGAAGGTGCTCCCACACCTCGACCGCCGGTATCACCTTCGATACCGGAGTCTCCATGGATGGATCTTGGTCGAAGGTCCGGAACCAGACCTGACCACGTCGGTTTCCGCTGGTGTCCAACCAGTTGGGATGCCCAACGTCTTTCTCGCTTACCAGCAGCCTCAGCACGCCGTCGCTGTCGACATGCGCCTGGCTGGCGTTCAAGGATGTCTGCCGGTTCTGGATATCGCCCACGTCACACCAGACGTTGAACAACCCAACATTCCAGTCAGGTCGCGGTGGTGCCGGCATCTCGATCACGAGCACCTCCTCGGGAGAGAGCTCGTAGGGGCATCGCCCATATCCCACTCGGGAACTGTTGTTCTTGGTCGAGACCGGTCTCTCCAGTTGGTTCACGGTGGGCGGGGGACAGCCGGGCCGCGGTCGCATGGTGTCGGTCCAAGCGGGCCCTGCTCGAGTGAGCCACCGCAACGCGTTGCGCAGTCGCGCGGTCAGATCGGCTGTACTCATCGGCGTGGGCATCGCCGGGCCATCCAAACAATCGATTGAGAAGAAGCCCGGAATCTTCGTATCTTCCCAGTCCCGAAAATACTGCCGGACCGCCAGCCAACATGGCTCTCCAGCACTCAGCGGCAGCCAGTTCCTGTCGCGCTCTGGGCCGCCGACAATGACCTCGACCGAGCCGTCGGGATCGCGGTCCAGTTCGTGCGACCATCGTTCCCCAAGGTAGGTCTCGTCCTCCAGGATCGAGAAGTCACCACTGGCGGCATAGATGCAGAACTCGCGCCCTCCGGGTTCCCCACGCACGCGATACGTACGGTCGCCGTGCACCTGGGCCCGCAGGTAAGTGATGTCGGAGTTCGCAGAGCAACCGCCTGCCCGATGGTCGTTCATTCTCTGGAACACGGGGAAATCGGTGTTGTTGTTCTCGATCCGCCAATTCAGGCTCAGGAGTGCGAGTCGGAGCTTTTCTCGCAGGCCTTCGGCCACCTCCTGGTCGCTTAGGTCGGATCGGTCGAGAACAGCATCACCAGTCGCCGCGATGTGCTCGAAGAGGGCGTCCCAAGATTTGCGAAGCTCGTCATGGCTAGTCATGCTGCCTCCGCACCTCTTTTCGTTTCTCGGTGTGACGCGGGAGTCGGATCTTTCCGGCCGAACGGCCCGTACCGTCGGCGCGGTCGGTCGTCTGAGGCTCACATTCGAGGAATCGCTGGATCGGTGAACGCGATCTTCCGACGACCCAAGCAATCCGCCGTGCTCTATCACCCATCGGCCGCGAAGGTCGAGGCGTCAATTACGAAGCGGTATCGCACGTCGCCCGCAACAACGCGATCGAACGCGTCGTTAACGTCTAGCGCGCCGATGAGTTCGATTTGAGCTGCGACGTTCTGCGCGGCGCAGAACTCAAGCATCTCCTGGGTCTCCCTGATCCCCCCAAACTTCGACCCGACGATGCCTCGACGATTCCTCATGAGCGAAGCAGGCTGCACGGTTATCGGGAGCAGGTTGGGCAATCCCGCTATGACCAAATGGCCGTCCAGCCCCAGGAGCGATAGCAGCGCTTCGGTGTCGAGCGGCGCTGATACGGTGTTGACGATGAGGTCGAGGCTGCGGGACAAGGATCTTAGGCGGTCATCATCGTCGGTGACGAAGTAACGGTCAGCTCCGAGACGCAATGCGTCCTCCTGCTTTCGCAGGCTTCGGCTCAGGACGGCCACCTCCGCGCCGAGCGCGTGCGCGATCTTTACACCCAGGTGCCCGAGACCGCCTAGGCCAACGATTGCGACACGCGTTCCATTTCCGACGCCAAGCCTCCGCATCGGCGAGTAGAGCGTGATCCCGGCGCACAAGAGAGGTGCGGCTTGAGCCAGGTCCAGGGCGTCAGGAATATAGAGGACAAAATCCTCATCGACCACGATGTGCGTGCTATAGCCGCCGCAAGTGATCTGGCCCTCTCCGTCGATTGAGTTGTACGTCTCGGTGGCGCCGCGCTGGCAATGCTCTTCCTCACCAGCCATGCAGTTCGCGCACACGCGGCAGGAGTCGACCATGACGCCCACCCCGACCCGGTCGCCAAGGCGAAACCGGGTTACCTCGGCACCCACCGCGCCGATCACTCCGGTGATCTCGTGTCCAGGGACTACCGGGAACAGGGCATCGCCCCAGTCGCCGCGGACTGTGTGGATGTCCGAGTGGCAAACCCCGACGAAGGAGATTGCGATAAGAACGTCATGGGGACGAAGATCGCGGCGAGTGATCATCATGCCCTTGAGCGGGGCGTTAGCCGCCTCGGCGGCCAACGCGGGGACGGTCAGCATGGGAACCTACTTCCACATTGAGGGACGAGGAGCGACTCACAGCGCCAGACCACGGAGAGTTGCGGGGGGATGGGTCGGCAGCGCGGCCTGCCGGCCCATGCGCCCACCCGCGATCGCCGACTAGTGTTGCGACTGCCAGGCGTCGAACGTCTTCGTAAGATTCGCCTGATTGGCGCCGTAATACGCCTCGTTCTCGATAGTGGCGTTAGCCAGGTTGGCGCCCACAGCCATGTAGGGCTGGACTGATGCCGGGTAGGAACTCAGAGGGAGACCCTTGATCCCCGCAGTTGCATACGTCGTGTCCTTGACGTACTTAATCTGGCCTGGATGGTCGAGGATCCAGAATGCAAGCATCGCCTGACCCAGCTTAGGGTTCGGTGCGCCTTTGGGTACCGCCCAGTACTCGTAGGTGTAAAGTGCGTCCCCCCACGTCATAGCGAGGGGCGAATGCGCAGTAGTAATGGCCTGATACACTCGACCGTTGAAGGTCATACCCATCACGCATTCGCCATTGATGATGTCTTGATCCGCCTGTGTGCCACTAGTCGTCCACACCACGTTGTTGGTGATTGTGCCCAGCTTGTTGAGCGCCCGCTGAACATCCAGTGGGTAGAGCTGGCTGCGCGGAACCCCGTCGGCCAGCAGAGCTGCCTCGAGCGTTTCCTCGCCCCACACTTCGTTGGCGATACACCTCTTACCTGGAAAATCCTTGAAGTTGTAAATGTCAGTGACCGAGGTCGGATGCTTTCCATTAAGCGGAAAGACTTTGGTGTTCCACGCCAGCACTTCGCCGTTGTCTTCTGTTTGATATCCGTACTTCGTGTAAGTACCCCGCGCGAGCTGGCTTACAGGGACGATCTTCGTATCCATCGGCTCTAGGTAACCGGCGCGCTGAGCCTGGAGGAAGGCGCCTGGGTCCATCTCGATCAGATCCCATGGAACCGAGCCACCGTTTTGCTCCGCAGCGATGAATTTGGTGTCCGACCCGTCAGTGAAGTTAGCCGTGACGGTTGCTCCGGTAAGCTTGGTGAAATCTGCGAACACCGTGTCCTGCTTGGCCGTCGCCACGGCACCGCCACTCTCGTCGTAGTAAAGCAAGTTACCCGACAGTCCCTTGAACACTGCTGGCGGATATATGCTGGATGGGAATTGGCCGCTCGCGCCGCCAGTACTTCCCGCGCCACTGCTGGCGCAGGCAGCCACCACCAGTCCAGCACCAAGGATGCTGAAGACACGTAGCGTTCGGCGTCGACTGATTCGAGACATCATTGTCCTCCTAACCTGAGACCGTAGATGACGTGAGTCCCTTCACTCGTACTTTCGAATAACTCGAACTTCGGTAGGCGAGCAGCCGAAAGAGACATCGTCACCTGGCTGCGGCCAATTTTGCAATCCGCGCACTTCCGCCAAAATATTTGATCCGTACGCGTCAAGCGTTATCCTGCGAGAGGATCCTTGGAATGCGCAATCGACCACTTTGGCTTGCCCAAATTGTTGCAGGGACGGCGTTGGGGGCCCTTCTTGAACCGACCAGAGCGCGACACTTTCGGGACGGATAGCGCAATAGAGGTCGGCGTCGGCCCCGTGCACGCAAGGGTGTGCCGAGACGTAGGTCTGCCCGTTGAGCCCTCTGAGCAGAGTCTCTCTGCTGCGTGACTCCGTAATGGCTGCCGGAATTAGATTGATATCCCCGACAAAACCGGCGACAAAGGTGTCGGCAGGCTCGTTATAAACGTCATTAGGAGAGCCCACCTGAAGAATCTGGCCGTCGCGCATTACTACGATACGGTCCGACATCGAAAAGGCTTCTTCTTGATCATGTGTCACGTAGATGGTGGTGATCCCTGTCTCCCGCTGAATTCTCCGCAGCTCAAGACCGAGGCGCTGGCGAAGTCGGCGGTCTAGAGCGCCGAGAGGCTCGTCTAGAAGAAGGACGCGTGGAGACGCGGCGATCGCGCGTCCCACAGCCACTCGCTGCTGCTGCCCGCCGCTGAGCTGTGCCGGATACCGATCGGCCAGATTCGACAACTGCACAAGCTCCAGGACCTCGCTGACCCTCAGGCGAATCCCTTCGCGATCCATTTTGCGTATGCGAAGCGCGTACGCGACATTCTCGGCCACGGTCATGTGTGGGAAAAGTGCATAACTTTGGAAGACGAGGCCAACATCCCGTCCTTGTGGCGGCAATTCCGTTACGTCGCGATCACCGAGGATTACACGGCCTGAGGTTGGAGTGATTAGACCGGCAATGATATGCAACATGGTGCTCTTCCCAGAGCCGCTCGGTCCCAGCAAGGTCATGAATTCACCTTGCATGACCTCGAGCGAGACGTCGCGCAGGGCATGAGTTCCCTGATATTGGTGGGAGAGCGCGCGAGTGGTGACCGCCGCGGGGCCTTGGTTTGTGGAAGTGCTCTGCTGCACGTCGGCTGGGAGCCGTACTCCTGCCGTATCCTGACTAAACGCGCACATAGTCACCTGCCTGGTCCTGAACAGCGCTGGCCGCCGAAGAAATCTCCTGGGCGGGTGCCGATCTCAACCGTCGCCGGCGACTGTATGTACTAACGCCGAAATAGATCGCACCGACCACGAGCACCAATAGCATCAGTGTGCAACCGACTGCGGCCACGGTCGGCTGCACTCCGCCCTTGATCTCTGAGAAGAACAACACGGGAATTGTGGGATTGGCATTGGTCTGGAAAAGCGCCACAACAGCCTCGTCCCAGGAGGTCACGAAAGCGAGCAACGCACCGCCTACGAGCGCCGGAACAATGGCTGGCACGACAACACTGCGCAGGGCACGGACCTGGGACGCACCCAACGACCACGCCGCCTTCTCCATTGCCGGGTCGAGGCCAGCCAGAGATCCGGTCAGGACGGTGAAAGTGAACGGGAGCGCCATCGTGGAGTGCACCGCTACAAGACCCCAAACGGAGTCGATTGACCCGAGCGCCGTTTGCGTATCGAAGGTTCCGATCGCAAGAAGTATCGCGGGAACTACGATGGGGGCGTATATCAGCGCAAGCAACACAGAGCGCACTGCGGCTGAAGTTATCCGACCGATGGCCCTCGCGGCCATGAAGCCAAGGGCCACGCTTACAGCCGCAACCAGCGAGCCGACCAAGATGCTCTTGTCGATCGCATGAGCCCACTGCGGGCTAGTGAGAGCCGTGCGATACCACGCAAGCGTGAAGCCATGGGCGGGCCACGTCACGTAGTCGCTCGTCTCAAACGAGACCGGGATGATTACCAGCAGCGGCGCTAGCAGGACTGCTAGGCAGATGGCCACATCAACCCAGAGCAGAATCGATAGTGCCCCAGGCTTGAGCTTTTCCGCTCTGCTGACACCCTTACCGCCACCAAGCTGCCGACCGCCAAACAGTGCGGTAGATCCTGTCAGCCGCATAGATATAGCCAGGCTGATCACAGTGAGGACTAGCAAAACCATCCCGAATGCGCTGGCATCGCCCCATTCATAAATCCCGATCTCCTGAGCGACATACACCGAAACCGTGGCGTTGTGCGGACTCCCCAGGATGGCGGGGGTTTGGAAGAAACTCAGGCCGATGACAAAGATAAGAAGTGCGCCGCCCACGACAGTGTTCCGAACTAGGGGCAAATATACCGTTCGAAATGCCTGCCACCCGTTCGCGCCAGAAGACTTGGCTGCCAGTGTGAGCTGGGGATCGATGGCAGCCATTGCCGAAAACAGAATAAGGATCATGAAGGGCAGTAGGTAATCCACCATTCCTATTACGGTCGAGGTGGTGTTGTAGAGCAGGCTATATGGGCCGAGTCCGAAGTGACGCAGCATAGAGTTGACTATGCCGTCAGTCGAGAGCAGCACCGTGAACGAGAATAGGCGTACCAGAATGGAGACAAAGAATGGGAGCAGAATTAGGACGAACAGGGCAGTCGACAACCTCTGCCGCAGTCGAGACATGAGATAGGCGGCAGGGAAGGCCAGCACCAATGTGACTAGTGTTGCAATGACAGAGATCTCTACTGTGTTCCTCGATACAGCTCGGAGAAAAGCGCTGTGGAGTAGATCGGCGTAGTTGCTCAACGTAAGATGTGGCGACGAGTATCGCAGTAGGCCGCCTACATTGAAGCTCCGAACCGCGATGTCAATAATTGGCCAGACGAAGAAAACCGCTATCAGGACGCCGACAAGGATCAAGGGAGCCCCAGCACCCCATCTGGGGCTCCATCTGCGGCCGCCATGCTTCGGTGGTTCGAGGACCAGCGCCACGGGAGCAGCTACCTGCTCTGACCTGCTAGATGGCTGGGCGGATCCCATCTCTTCGGCGGGGCTCACGAAACTCCTCCTGAGCTACGCTCGATGAATGTAGTGGGGAGGGTGACGCAGCTGGCGGGGCGGGTCTCGTCATCAAGGCGGGCAAAGAGCAGCTGCGCGGCTGTCTCACCGAGCGCGTACGCATCCTGGGCAACCACCGTGACCGGAGGATCGACCATGCCCGCCAATTCGAAGTCGTCGAATCCCACCACAGCAACGGGTCGATGAACTTCCCGGATGGCACCAAGAATTCCAATCGTCATTCGACTATTTGCACCAAATAGAGCAGTCGGCGGATTGATTGAGGCGAGAAGATCGCTGGCTGCAGACTGTGCGGCGGCCGCGCCATGGGAACTCGACCGGATCAACTTCTCGTCTACTCGAATGCCGTGGGTCACCAGCGCCTGACGGTAACCGCGGAGCCGTTCTTCCGTGGAACGCGAGTTCACGGCAGAAATGTTCCCGACGAACCCAATTCGCGTATGCCCATGGCCGATTAGGTGCTCGATCGCTTGGATAGCTCCACCAAAGTTGTCACTCAAGACCGTGTCCGCCACGATGCCGTTCGGGGGCCTGTCTACGAAGACGCTAGGAGTGCCCACGGGCAGTTCTTGTTGAACGAAATGATGGTCGGGGGACACCGGGCTCATGATCAGACCAGCGACACGACGCTCGGCGAGGACGGAAACCAACTCCTGCTCGAGGGCAGGGCTCTCCGCCGAGTTAGCGACCAGGACGAGATGCTCACGCCGCCTTGCCACTTCGCTGACAGCCTTGGCAAGGGTGGAGAAAAAGGGGTCCGAGATGTCCTCTAGAACGAGGCCGACCGTAGCGGTCGACAGGCCGCGCCGCAGTGTTCGGGCAAGATCGTTCCGTCGGTAGCCGAGGCGTCCGATCGCCTCAAGCACCCGTTCCTCGGTGTGTGCCAGCACACCTGGCTCACGGTTAACCACCCGCGACACCGTCTTCTGACTCACCTTGGCGTAGCGGGCCACCTCGGCCATCGTCGGCCATCCCTTACGGTGCCCGTTGGGACCATCTGGACGCGACGACATCAGGTGAGTCCTGTCTGAAGACTGACTTGTTCGGTAAGCACACCCGGGCGGGTTGCGCCGGGGGAACCGGTACCTCGTGCGCGTGCACACCGATGTCCTCCTGTGACTACGTAGTCAACGGGTGATCCCGACATGACTACGTAGTCACGCATAGAGTGAGCTAGGTCACCACCACATCGTCAAGGCCCGCTGTCGGCTCGTTATCCGATCGTGACCTTCGCCGTGCTGAGGCCCCCCTATCGCAACTGGTGCCGGCCTCGCGTTCGGCTCCCGAAGAACCTGACAAAGTTGCAGGTCACCGTCCGTTCCACCTAGTACGGCAGCAGCATTTCGTGACTGATTGCGGTGGCGGCGCAACGTGAGTGCGCGCGCCTGTAGCCTGCGGGCCGGATGCTTATGCTGCCGGTGTGGATCCGTGGCTGGAGTTGCCAGATCTGCCGCAGAATGCCGTGATGCTGGCTTACTTGCGAATGCAGGCGAGCCCGCCGAGCGGCCCTGATGATTGGGTTCTGGAATCATGGCAGCTGCATGCCCATCCCGACCTGATCGAAGTACTCCGCGATCTCGCCCCGGGCTGGCCGCTGAGCGCCGCTTACGGGGTCCCGCTGCTGGCTTGGGATGGCGTCGCCGCTGTCGTCGCCCTCGGCACGGACTGGCTGGCCCTGCGTGTCGATGACCTGCCGGCCGATGTGGAGACCCGCGACCACGACCCTGCTCCGGAATGGTCGTTCGTCGGCCAGGGCTGGCATGTCGTCCCCATCTGGGAGGGCCGTCTGCGTGAGCTTGCCGCCGATGCGCTGCTTCACGCTGGTGACCTGGCCGCGGGTAGACGCGGCTAGCGGTCAGCGACTCGTTCGCGCCGTCGTTGGTAGTGGCAGTGCCGGGCGCGGGTCTGATGGCGGCGGCGCCATCGTGACCAGTGCGGGTGATGGCTGAGCGGGTGGGCTGGCCTGGACATGATCGCGTGCAGGCGGCGGATCTCGTTCACCGAAAGACTGATCACCTGGTCGTCGTTGCCGCTGGTGATCGCATGGTTACGATTGGCCGGTTCTGGCCGGGAAAGTTGTCGACAGGCAGGCGGCCCCCTTACCTGTGTGGTTCCGTCAGTTCAACGCTGGTGGTTGCCCATCGCCGCCGATAGCTGCCAGTTCCATGCCGGCTGAGCTGCCGGAGTCAAGACTGGCCGGAGGCCACGCCCGGTCAGGGCGGGTGGTCTTGACGCTGGCAGCGGCAGGCGCACAATGGGCGGCAGGCACGCGGTGGGGGTAGGGGTCAGTTCATGGGTTCCTCCGGCCGAAGGTCAGGGATCGGCATGTGCGGGTAGCGCGGGCGCCCGGCCTTTCATCGGTCCGCGAGACAGCTGTGGTCTCGGCGACATGTCCACTGAATCCGGCCGACAGTATGCGTTCCCACACGAGCTCGCATAGTGCACGATGTGGTCACGGAGACCTCGGCGGATGCCGACGTGGCAGTTGGTCTGGCAGCGGCCGAGAACCTAGCGGCGGCGACTGTCGAGGCGGGCTTAAGGGTCCTCTGTCGTCTGGAGGTCAGGGGGTCATGACGACTGAGATCGATGTGCGCTGAAACAGTTGCTCTCGTCGCGGCCGGGCCCTCGGAGTACTGTTTACGTAGCTTCTGACCGAGCTGAGTTATGTAGCTTCTGACCGAACCGAGGCCCCACGGCGAGGTGGGTAGGTAGTGGGCACTTGCATCATCCTGGATACAAACCAATGGGATCGAATGCCCATGCTGCGGCATCAGATGGCCGCTGCCCTACTTTTCGGTCTTCGGGACCGACCGGGCGTGTTTATCGGACTACCCGAAGTCGTCAAGAGCGAGTTTAGCTTCATCTAGCGGAAAAGCAGCAGGTGGCCCAGCGCGACCTGGCTCGGGCGACCGGCGAGCTGCGTCAGTTCTTCGGCGAGGCACCGGGAGTGGAGGAACACGGTGAGCAGGAGGTTCAGCAAGCGTTCGAAGAGCGGCTTGATGAACTCGGTTCACTGGTCGAGATCCTTCCGGCTGCAGATGAGGATCTGGTCCACGCAGGACGGATGGTACTCACTTACAAGGCTCCCAGCACGCGGAAGAGTCAGCAATATCGAGACTCGGTAATCTGGCGCATTGCGATTCGCGAAGCAGGGGAAAATGACGTTTATCTCGTCACGAACGATCTCGGCTTCTATTAAAGGTCAGGCAGCGATGACCTTGCTGAGCCCCTTGCAGCCGAAATGGGCTCTTCGAAGTTGATGGGGCTGGTCACCCTCGCATCGGCTAGCTGATCATTGTCCGTTTGCAGTGCAACCGTACTCTGCGGCGCTGGTTGTCGAGGTTGCGGAAGCCGAAGGCGATCCGGGCGGCGTCTTTGATGAGCCGGTTGTTGGCCTCGGTGCCGGCGTTGGTGATGCCCGTGCCGATGAACGCCAGGATCTGCGGCCACCAGGCCTCGATCGTCTTGGCCAGCGTGGTGACCTCGGGGACGTCGGCGCGGGCGCACCAGTCGTAGAAGGCGAACAGCCGGTCGCTGATCTCCGAGCGGGCCGCGTGGGTACGGGCCAGGGCAAGCAGGTAGCGGAGTTCCTCCTTGGCGATCCACGTGGCGAGCAGCTCGCCGGTGGTCTCCTGAGCCAGGATCTCGGTCCACATCCGGGCGTAGGCCTGATCGGTGAGGCGCTCGCGGCCGCGAAGCAGCCTGCGCCGGTTCGCCCATGCGGGATCCTTGCTGGTGCCGCGCCGGCCCAGGCTCTGCCGGGTGACCCGCTGCCGGACCCGGGTGACGGCCTGGTTGGCCAGCCGGACCAGGTGGAAGTGGTCCACGACGATGACCGCGTGCGGCAGCGCCCGCTGGACCGCGGACCGGTAGACCGCGCACGGGTCGATGGCCACGAAGGCGACCTGGTTCTTCCAGTCCTGGCCGCGCTCGTCCAGCCAGCCGGTGACAGCTGTCCCGGTCCGCCCGGCGACCTGGCCGAGCAGCCGCCCGGTGCCGGACAGGTCAGTGAAGTTCGTCTCGAACCGCTCGGTCCGCACCCACCTGCCAGTCTCGGCGTCCTGGACCCACTTGGGCGCACCGCGGCGGGTCTCATCGATGCCCAGCACCACCGGCGGCTCCGGCTCGGTCAGCACCGCGTCGGCATGCGCGATGTAACGCCGGTGCGCCACCGGCCAGCTCATCCCGAGCTCGGCGGCGACCGCCGACACGCTGCGGCCCGAGGCGACTTGCCGCGCAGCCTGACGGCACAGCCGGCCGGTCAGCCGGGCCCGCGCCGGGATCTCCGGGATGGACTCGGTGAACGCCGAGCGCGGGCACGCCTCCTCCCGGCACCGGTACTGCCGCTTGCGCCAGCGGACCTCCAGCGGCTCCTCGCCATACGGCAGATCCCGCGGCCGGGTGGTCCGGTACTGCCGCACCGACGTTGAGACCACCCCGCACTGCGGGCAGCCGGCCGCACTGGACGCCGTGGTGATCACATGCACTAACCGGGCCGCCGCGCCGTCATCATCGGTGCTGCGCTCGACACGATCCACTGCCACGCCGGGCAAGCCGAACAGAATCGAAGTACCGTCTTCCATAGCCTGTGGCTCCTCCGCCAGCTGTCCTTGATCAACAGCCAGTGTTGAGGAGTCACAGGCGTTTCACCGCAGGCTGAGCCCGTGTCGTGCCCCATCAAGTTCGAAGAGCCCACAAACCAGGCGTGGGCCGGACCAGTCGATCTGCTCTCCGGCGGCTTGGCCAAGCTTTCTCATCACCAGCAGCTCGAACTCGGCCCGGTGATCGAGCAGCCAGTCGAGGTAAAAGAGACCCTGGTTGATGACGTTCTCGTTGACCGCGCGCTTGTACTCGAAGATGACTGGACTGCCGTTCTCGTCGAGCCCGAGGGAGTCGATACGGCCGCCGTGCCTCTTGCCAGTCGAGTGCTCAGAAGCCACCAGGCGAACGCCGAAAAGGACCTCCATATTGCGCTCGATGAGCACCTGGAGCGGCCTCTCCAGGGCAAGAGCAGCGCCTTGCAACTCGACGGCAGTTCCGTCGTCGATCCGGAAGAGTTTCAGGTCAGCCATTGGGCACCCTTCAATTTTCGAAGGCGATGTTCTTGGTCGTCTTGATCGGCAGCACGATCAGGTCGCCGGGATGGATAGTGCTGCGCATAGCCCACACCCTGGCCAACCCCTCGAGGCAGGCGGATACCGACGGAGTCACCGGCTGGTAACCACTAACCGAGAATCGCTCAAGTGCGCTGACAGCAGGGCTCGGAAGAGCGGGCCGTGGTTGGGGACCTTGATGTGGAGCAGCTCGTGAATGATGACTTCGCGCCGGAACCTCTCTGGCTGTGCAAGGAGATCGGCGGCGAAGGTCACCCTGCCCCTCGGTGAGCAGCTCGCCCACTTCCGGCTCATTGCAGCGATCCGCACTTCTGCCGGTTCGACGTCCAGGCGAGTGGCCCAGGTCCTGACCTCGTCTTTGAATGATTCATATGGCACTGGCTGCGGCAGCGGCTCCGCCGCTGCGAAACTATGCTGACGCGCGTCCCGCCTCATGACCCGACCCTGCGCAGCGACTCGACAATGTCTTCGACATAATCGCCAGAGCCATCCTTAATGCCAGCCCGGATCAGCGCCCCATGCAGCTTCATCCGAACCTGGCGTTCCTGGTCCGACCGCAGCCTCCACTGCGGGCAATCGTCGAAGACGGCAGCCGCAGCTTCGGCCACGGCCAGCGCGTCTGCATCATTCATCCCCTTGCCCTTCAGGTACCAGAGCGCAGCGAACGCTTCGGGGCGAAGACCTGTCCGCTCCTGAGCTTGCTCTGCTTCGACCACATCCTTGCCCAGGCTAGCGAGAGCTGCCAGGGCATCCTCGGTTGACATCTGCCGGTCTCGGAAGGCCGCCGCGATTCTCTCTGCCTTCTCCCCGATCGACAGAAGGTACGGCTTTGTGTCCCGGTCGTTGGCCACTATGTCGTGCAGCAGCTTCACGAGATTCACGACTTTCGCCGTGTCTGGTATGTCCATGGCGGCTAGCTGGTCCAACGTCTCAGCTGTCAGATTGTGAATGCCGCCCATGCGTTCGATTGGAGAGACGGTCGTGTGTTCCTGGACCAGTTCTGCGGTCTTGCGGAGGAAGGACCGATCCACATCGAGCCCTGGGTAGAAGGCCTCCCGCACGATGGCATAGATACGCATGATCGCGTCGTAGTCATCGAGGTATGGCCGCAGAAACACATCGGGCGCGAGTATCTCGAAAAGGTTCTCTATTTCCGAGACGAATTCCTGGAGCGCGGTCCTGCGTTCCTCATCGCGAAAATATTCGACGATGGCCTCGACTTCCTTGTCAGCACGGAGCCCTCGTCCGATCTTCAAGTACTCTTCACGACCCAGTGCCATCAGCTCGGCAAAGCGCCGCTGGAGGTCCGGGAGTCCGGTCACGACTCCGGAGACATCCTTGGAGTCGAAGGCAAGCGCATCCTCCAGCTTCTCGAAGATGCCGACAAAGTCGAGGATGAATCCCGCTGGCTTGGCTCGGTCATCAGCATCCTCGTACGGCCGATTTACCCGTGCGATGGCCTGCAGCAGAACGTGATCGCGCATCGGCTTGTCAAGGTACATGGCGTAGAGGATGGGAGCGTCGAAGCCCGTGAGGAGCTTCTCAGTGACGATGAGGATCTCCGGCAGGCCGTCCGGCTTCCGGAACGCCTTGCGGATCTCGTGCTCCCTGGTCTCGTCGAAATGGAAGCGCCGGAGCTCAGCAGGGTCGTTGTGGCCGTGGCTGATGACGACCTCGGAGTACTCCGGCGGTAGGTAGCGGTCCAGCGCGTCCTTGTAGAGCGCGCACGCTTCCCGGTCGACTCCGACGACGAATGCTTTGTATCCCATGGGCTCGACGTTGCTGGTGAAGTGCTCGGCGATGAACTTGGCGATGCTGTCGACTCGCTCGCGGTTCTTCATCATGTTCCGGAGCGTCACGGCGCGCTCCAGGACCTTGTTCCGGGTCTCGATATCCGAGACGCCCTCCAGCTCTGCTACGTGGAGGAATTCGTCTTCAAGGGTGGTCCGGTCGACGAGCATGTCGTTCGGCGCGAGCGCGTAGTTGAGCGGGACCGTCGTGCCGTCCTCGATCGACTCCCGGATGGAGTACTTGTCGAGGAAGCCGTTCTCATCGTCCGAGCCGAAGGCCTTGAACGTACCTTTACCGTGTTCGGTCTTGTCAATCGGCGTGCCGGTGAAGCCGACGAAGGTGGCGTTCGGAAGCGCTCCCATCAGGTACGTCCCGAGCGCACCGCCGGTCGTCCGGTGAGCCTCATCGACTAGCACGAAGAAGTTCTGCCGCGAACACAAGTCCGCAGGCATCCCATCGAACTTGTGGATCATGGAGACGATTAGGCCGCGCCAGTCCGAGCGGAGCAGATCCTCTAGGTCCCTCTTTGAAGCTGCGATGCGGACCCCTCCGAAGCCAAGCGCTTCCAGGTTTGCCGTCATCTGACCTTCCAGCTCGGTCCGGTCGATCAGTGCCAGCACTGTCGGGTGCTCCAATGCCTGGTCCTCGATCAGGAGCTTCGCTGCTGTGATCATCGTGAAGGTCTTGCCAGAGCCCTGTGTATGCCAGACGAGGGCGCGGCGTTTGGTCGGATCCTTCGCCCGCTCTACAACCCGATCTGCGGCACGCATCTGATGAGGGCGCATGACGAACTTATTCAGCTCGCCATCGATGTCGGTGAACACAATGAAGTCCGATATGACGCGAAGCACGCGCTCTGGCGCGACGAATGCCTTCACCAGGTCCTCGTAGGTTCCGGCTACCTCGTCGCGCCAGTTATAGAGCGATTTGCGGTTGGCGTTCCAGGTAGCCCCGTAGAGGAATCGGTGCAGATGCGTGATGGCGAACAGTTGCAGAACAGCCAGAACTGCTCCCGCACCTCCCGCACCCGCGGCGGGGCGATCCACGCCTCGGGCAGGCGGCCCATCCGCAGCAGATCGGCCAGATCGGCGGCGTCACGGGCGTCGTTCCTGACCCTGCGGTAGCTGAACGCCTTGACGCCGAGCGGATGCGCCAGGTGCACCTCAGCTCCCGCCGCGGCCAGTGTGTCCGCCGCCCAGTACCAGCCGTACGTTGCCTCCAGCACCACCCTCGGGTGCCGGCGGCCCGCGCGATCTCCCGGCGCAGCTCCTGCGGGCTGTTGGTGATCCTGGCAGTGCCCAGCCGCCGGCCGTCCTCCGTCATCCGCACCAGCACGCTGCGCCTGCGGTGCAGGTCCATGCCGACGACCTGTCGGCCGTCATACGCTGTCTCCATTGGGGCCTCCCCTTTCCTGGTGGAGACGGATGCCTTGCAACTTCCAGCATCCGCCAGGGAGCGGGAGGCCCCGCTCCTTCATCGCATCAAGCTCACGTCCGCGAGCGTTGAAGCTCCTTGCCCTGCCAGCACATCAAGTTCTCTCAACCACCCGGTGCTGCAGACCCGGGCGAGGGCGGTATTCATGAGCCCGCTCGTGTCGATCCCGGCGAGGGCGGTGCCCGCGAACCGGGTGGTGTCCAGCCCGGCGAAGGCGGTCTTCATGAGCCCGCTGGTGTCCAGCCCGCCGAGGGCGGCCTTCATGAGCCCGCTGGTGTCCAGCCCGCCGAGGGCGGCCTTCATGAGCCCGCTGGTGTCCAGCCCGCCGAGGGCAGCCTTCATGAGCCCGCTGGTGTCCAGCCCGGCGACGGCGGCCTTCATGAGCCCAGGCTTGCGGCACCCATGTGCTGTGGCGACTCGATATGGTGGAGTCGCACCGCCGCCTGCTCATCAACATCGAGTCCGGCGACTTCGCCGAGGCATCCAGCTTGCTCGCACACCACTTCGGCCCACCTGCCGCAAGCACAGTCGAACCTCGCACAGCAGTTCCGCGCTGGTCCGTCCCGGACCTAGAAGGCGGACGACCGTGGCCCGACGGCCCGACACTCGACCGCATCCCGCAAGGCTGACCCCGGACTACTAGATGAGCGGTGCTGCACGTCACGCCGGGACGATATCGCTGACGCGGCCATCCGCACGCTCGCCCGACACGGAATGCGCGGTCTCACCCATCGGGCCGTGGACCGGGCCGCCGGTGAGTGTCGTCAAGTGATTTGGCCCCACTGGTCGTCGCCAAACTGGGGCCAATAGCGGCCGGAGCCGGGCCTAGTCAGGCGATGCGTGGCGACTATCGTCACGAGGTCATGGGCCTACCTGGCGACGTTGAGCGGCCGCAGGCCCCGCGCTGAAAGTGCCTTCTAACAAGACGCCTGCCGCCGCAGCGCACGGGGTGCTCACTAAGCGTAACTAGCTGTACCGAGCGACCCTTCCCGGCGTGGAACGAGTCGTGGAACGAGTGCTGACGGAGCCTGTGTGCATTTAGTGCTTTCCGGGCACCCGGCCGGGCCACTATTGCAGTTAGAGCGCTGCTTGCGGCGTAGCGGCCCTCTCTTAATCCGCGGGTTCGGGGTTCAAGTCCCTGGCGGCGCACCCGTTGCTGGAAGCCCAGGTCATGTCTCCTGACCTGGGCTTTTGTCTTCTCGCGGTGTTCTTACGCCGACAGCCGATGCCAATGGATTGATCATCTTTGCCAATGAAAAGATGCGCTGCTCGCAATCGCTGCAGTCGCTGGCTTCGCAGCAGTCGCACAAGTCGCCGCCCGGATGGGCGTCTCTGTCGCCCGCGTCTCCCAGATTGAAAGCGGCGACGTGTCCATTCAGGACGTGCTGAACCGGTTCGTTACCGCACTCGGCGGAACCCTTAGGCTCATCGCCGACTTCGGCGACGAGCAACTCAAAATCGCCTGACCGGGGGTGAACAAGGCCGCCGACGTCATCGAGGCGAGCCGAAGACAGCGAGGGCAAAAGATGCCGATTCGGACGCGAGATCTCCGCTTGAGGCACTGACTTGCGAGGGCTGGGTCCTGTGCGGCGTGTTTGGCGTCCGGATAGACCTTCAGGTCGTGCGGAATACCGGCTGTCGTCAGCTCAGTTACCAGCACTCCGGCGGCCTCGGTAGTGAAGTCTTCCCTAGCCCGAAAGACACCCCTTCCCGCTAGGGCATTACCTCGCGGAGTTCCCCGGAGAGTGAGGCGCTGGTGCTCATGGTGGTTCCCCGCTCTCATGAGGCGCCTCCGTGGGAGCTGATGTCTCTCCGGCTGGATCGATCAGCAGTGAGCCGCAGTCTGACCAGCCCGATAGCGCAGCCCGGTGGACAGCGGCCGCGTGATTGCATTGGTGGTGGGCTCGGTCCCGGCATTGTTGTCACTTGGTCTGGTCGCTGGCGCTGGCAGCCTGGTCTGGGCTGATCAGTCGCAACGTCGGGGCGGTTATGTGATGACGAGGACAGCCGTGTTCTCCACTGGCGGCTATGCGCTGGCCAGCGGGCCGATCACGGTTAGCGGCGACTGCGAGTTTCTTCAGCCGATGATCGGGCGAACGAGCATCTGGACCGTTCAGGCTTCGGGCGCGCGCACTCAGACGCTGCGGTGGACGCCAGACACCGCGGACTGGACCGTGGTGGCCGTGAACGGAGATAGCCCGGCGGGCCTGACTATGCGGGCGAGCGTCGGGTACTTGGCCCCGTTCCTGCTCCAGTTGGCGATTGAGATGCTCGCGGCCGGCGTCGTGCTGGCCGCGATGTCGGCGGCTCTGACAGTGGTACCTGTGCGCCGGGCCGCGGCCGCTGGTCGGCGCCAGGCGTGAACCTTCCTGCCAGGGCTGATTCTGCGGCATCGCCGCCGGCCGCTGCCGAGCTCGCCGAGGTGACGCCGACCGCTGGGCTAAGCAGCATTGAGGTAGCGCAGCGGCGCAGGCAGGGGCAGGCGAGCGCGACTGCCGAGCGCACCAGCCGTTCGGTTGGCGAGATCTTGCGGGCGAACCTCCTGACGCGGTTCAACTTCATCCTGGGTGTGCTGCTGGCCGTGATCCTGGCCGCGGGGGAGCCGCAGGATGCCGTGTTCGGCATCGTTCTGGTAGCGAACGCGGCGATCGGCATCGGGCAGGAGCTGCGCGCCAAGCGGACGCTGGACCGGCTCGCTGTCCTCACCGCACCCACCGTCCGTGTCGTCCGCGACGACACGCTCCGCGATGTCCGGGTCGCGGAGCTGGTGGCCGGCGACCTGGTGCGGCTGCGCCCGGGCGACCAGCTGTTGGCTGATGGCGTCGTGCGGACGGGCATGGGCTTGCAGGCTGATGAGTCGCTGCTGACCGGCGAATCCGAGCCGGTCTATAAGCAGCCGGGCGACGAGCTGCTGTCCGGCAGCTTCGTAGTGGCGGGATCCGGCGACTACCAGGCCACGGGCGTGGGCGCCGAGTCGTATGCTCGCAAGCTCGCCGCGGAGGCGAAGCGGTTCGCGCTGGTGCGGTCGGAGCTGATGGACGGCATTAACCGGATCCTGCGGTACGTGACCTGGGCGATCGTGCCGGTCGCCATTCTGTTGCTGATCAGCCAGCGGCATGGAGGCGCGACCTGGCGGGCGACGCTGACCGGGACGGTCGCGGCGGTGGTGGGCATGGTGCCGCAGGGGCTGGTGCTGCTGACCAGCATCGCCTTTGGCGTCGCGGCCGTTATCTTGACCCGCCGCCGGGTCCTCGTGCAGCAGCTGCCCGCAGTCGAGGGCCTGGCCAGGGTCGATGTGGTGTGCTTCGACAAGACCGGGACTCTCACCGATGGAACGATCGCATTCGACAGGCTGGTCCGCCTCGACGATCGGGCGCCGGTCGAGGCGGCGCTCGGCGCGCTCGGCGCAGACGAGAACCGCAACGCGACATTGGCGGCGATCGGGGAGGCCTTCCCGGCGCCGAGCGGGTGGGTGCCCGAGGCCGCGATGCCGTTCTCGTCGGCGCGCAAGTGGAGCGCTGTGAGTTACGCAGGGCACGGCGCGTGGGTCCTGGGAGCACCGGAGATAGTCCTATCAGCCGAAAACAGCGGGCTGCTGGCGCAGGCGGCGGAGCTGGCCTCGAGCGGACCGCGGGTTCTGCTACTGGCCCGCGCGGAACGCCTGGAAGCAGGCGAATCATTGCCGTCAGGACTCCGCCCCGCTGCCTACATCCTCATGGCCGAGAGACTGCGGCCTGACGCAGCCGAAGCCATCGGGTATTTCGCCGCGCAGGGCGTCGCGCTGAAGGTCATTTCGGGTGACAGCCCGCAGACTGTCAGCGCCGTGGCTGCGCGCGCGGGCCTGCCGCGCGCGGGCGACCCGGTGGACGCGCGAGACCTGCCTGACGAGCCCGGCGAGCTCGGCCGGGTGCTTGAGGAGCGGTCGGTGTTCGGCAGGGTTGCGCCGCATCAGAAGCAGGCCATGGTCAGGGCGCTGCAGGCGCGCGGCCACACGGTGGCGATGACGGGCGACGGCGTCAATGATGTGCTCGCGCTGAAGCTCGCCGACATCGGCATCGCCGTTGGCTCCGGCGCTCCGGCCACCAAGGCGGTTGCCGAGCTGGTCCTGCTGGACGGGAGCTTCGCCACCCTGCCTAACGTGGTCGGCGAAGGCAGGCGGGTCACCGCCAACATCGAGCGCGTTGCCAACCTCTTCCTCACCAAGACCGTGTGGGCGACGCTGCTCGCGGTGGCGGTGGGCATCACGCTGCTGCCGTACCCATTCCTGCCGCGCCACCTGACGATCATCGACACGCTCGCCATCGGAGTCCCGTCCTACTTCCTAGCCCTCGCTCCCAACCGGCGGCGCTACCTGCCTGGCTTCGTGGGCCGGGTGTTGCGCTTTGCCGTTCCGGCCGGCGTGATCATCGCCGGGTCGGCGTTCGCGACATATGCGCTAGCGCGCGCGCAGGGCCTACCACTTGTGCAACAGCGCACTGCTGCGGCCCTGGTGACCCTGGCGCTCAGCCTGTGGGTGCTGGGCCTGCTGGCGATCCCGCTGACCTGGCGCCGGGTCCTTCTCGTCGTGACGATGGTGGCCGGGTTCGCGCTGCTGTTCCCCGTGGCTGTGGTGCGCCGCTTCTATGAGCTGGACCTGCCGCACGGCTATCTCGGCAGCGCACTGCTCATCGCGGCGGTCGGCGCTGCCGCGCTGACAGCCGTCTGGCAGTTTCTGCGGCGGGGTGGCCGCAGCAGGGAAGAGCGGCCACCTGGGTAGTCAGGCAGCCCGGCGGGCCAGTGCGTCGGCCCGCGGCTCGCTGTCGTGGGTGTCTCCGGCCAGGGACAGGTAGTTCTCGTCTTCCTGGGCGGTGTGCAGCCGCAGGACCGCGTGCAGCCCGTACAGCAAGGCGCGCAGGTCAGCGATATCGGCGTCGTCGGGCGGGCCGGCGCCGATGTCGTCGATGAGCTGGGCGAGGCGCCTGGCCTGGCGGGTGATCTCGGCGTGGCCCCGGCTCATGGTGGCGGTCGCCTCCGCCGAGCCGAGCATGCGGGCGAGCGCCGGGTACAGCTCACGTTCTTCGGCCTGCTCGTGTGGCACGATCTGGTCCGCCAGTATCTGGTGCGCGTGCCGGACGCTGGCCATCGCCTCATCGGGCGTGGTGAAGCCGAGGGAATCGGCCACCGCACGGAGCGCTTCGATATCCGCCCGGATCACCTCGTGCTCGCTCCGGAACCGGCGGGTCAGCGCGGCGTCGGCGGGCTCGAGATGGCTGGCCTGCCCTCCTGGGCGCAGCGCGCGCAGGGCGTTGAGAATGACGGCCACGTCGATGCCCTCTTGCAGCAGTGCGCCCCAGACCGCGGGCAGCAGGCCAGCGGCGGCGGCGCCCATCGCGATCAGGGACATGGCCATCCCGGCGAGCACGCTCTGCAGGGCGATCCGCCGTGTCCTGCGAGCGACGGTCATGACCTCGCCGAGCCGGTCAATCCGGTCGACGGTGAGCACGGCGTCGGCTGCCTGGGAGGAGGCGGTGGCGCCTCGCGCGCCCATGGCGACACCGACGTCGGCCAGGGCCAGAGCCGGAGCGTCGTTGATGCCGTCGCCGACCATGACGACGGGCCCTCGGCCCTGCTCGGCGCGGACGGCGTCCAGCTTCTCGCCGGGGGTCCGCTCCGCGAGCACGCCATCAACGCCGATGATGGCGCCGACTGTCTCGGCGACTTCGGCGCGGTCTCCGGTCACCATGACGATGCGGTCGATGCCGCCGGCCCGGAGCGCGCGGACGGTCCTGGCGGCGTCTGCCCGTATCGGGTCGTCGAGGACCAGGACCCCGGCCGGCTCGCCGTCGAGGCTGATGAACACCGTCAGCGCCCCGTCCAGCCGCGCGCGACGGCGCGCTGCCTTCACCCACCGGGGCGTCCCGGCGGTCCCGCCGATCCCGCACCACGCGGCCTTGCCAACCATCACCGCATGGCCATCCACCACTCCGCGGATGCCTTGACCTGCCACCTCCTCGGCGTGCTGCGGCATGCTGAGTACGCAGCCTTGCTGCCGGGCCGCGGTCAGGACGGCCGCGGCAAGGACGTGACCGGATACCTGATCCAGCGACGCCGCCAGCCGGAGGACGTCGCCGGCCGACCACTGGCCGGCCACCACAGTCGCCGCGACTGCGGGGTGGCCGCTGGTCAGCGTCCCGGTCTTGTCCAGCAGCAGCGTCGTGCACCTGGCCAGCTGCTCCAGCACTCCGCCGCCCTTCACCACCACGCCGCGCCGGGCAGCGACTGACATCCCCGAGACCAGCGCGACCGGCGCGGCCAGGATCAGCGGGCACGGAGTCGCCACCACCAGGACAGCCACGGCCCGGTCTGCGCCCGCGGCCACCCACGTGATCCCGGCCGCTGCCAGGGTCACCAGCAGGAACCACACCGCGTAGCGGTCGGCTAGGCGCACGAACGGGGCTTGCGATTCCTCCGCCTCGGTGACCAGCCGCACGATCCCCGCATAGGTACTATCCGCTGCCTTCGCGGTCGCGAGCAGGTCGAACGGGCCGCCAGCGTTCACCACGCCACTGCGGACAACGTCTCCATCGGATCGCTCGACGGGGACCGGCTCGCCCGTCAGAGCCGACTCGTCCAGGACCGCGCTACCGCACGTCACTGTGCCGTCGACCGGGACCAGGTCGCCGTGCGCGACCAGGACCACGTTGCCGGGGCCAATATCGGCAAGCGGCACACTCTCCAGCTCGCCGTCGCGGTAACGCCGGGCTGTCCTTGGCACCCGCCGCAGCAGCCCGGTCAGGTCACGGCGCGCCCGGCCCGCAGCCCAGCTTTCCAGCGCCCGCCCGCTGGCCAACATCACCGAGATCACCGCCGCCGCCAGCAGCTCGCCCACCGCGACAGCACCCGCCAGCGCCAGCAGCGCGATCACGTCCACCCCGGCGCGGCGCCTGCGCAGGCCATCGGCCATCGCCCACGCTGCATAGAACAGCCCGCAGGCGCTCACCGCCAGCCAGGCGACGTCGCCCGCGCCGGGATCACCCGCCAGGTGCAAAGCTCCGCCGGTAGCCAGCCCGGCCACGGTCACGACAAGTACGCCAGCCGCTGCGCCGGGTCACCCACACAGCCGGAGCCCGCCGCAGGAATCTGGGCATCTAGCCACTCTCCTGGACGATCGCCCCGCGCCACAGGGCCGAACGCCCGCCACATCCGGGTCCTTCGGCCCAGACAGCCACAGACGGCTGGTCAGCCTCTCGGGCTTCTAGCTGAGCAGGCCGCAGATGGCGGCGCCTTTCGCTTCCGTCACAGAGCGCGCGGCCAGCGAACAGGCGGCTGCCTCTCGCTACGACCGGCG
Source organism: uncultured Actinomycetota bacterium (assembly GCA_963837255.1). GTDB lineage: Bacteria > Actinomycetota > Actinomycetes > Streptosporangiales > Streptosporangiaceae > JAJYUU01. The sequence continues at coordinate 1,793,329 of CAWIMN010000011.1, read as the reverse complement.
CCCATCGGAAGCCAGGGACCTGCTCGCCCTCGTCATGGCCGACCTCAGCAGCTGACGCCGGTCGGCGCCGCTCAGGGCGTGACTCCCGACAGGTTCAGCCCGACCACCCCGGCCAGGATCAGGCCGATCGACGTGAGCTTGACGACCGAGTTCGACTCACCCAGCGCGATGATGCCGACCAAGGCCGTCCCGGCAGCGCCGATCCCAGTCCACACCGCGTAAGCCGGGCCGACCTCCAGCCGGCCCAGCGCCAGGTTGAGCAGCCCGAAGCTGATCAGGGCACACACTGCGAAGCCGACGGTTGGCCACAGCCGGGTGAAGTTATGGCTCTGCTTCAGTAGGATCGCGAAGCCAGTTTCGAACAGCCCAGCGACTACGATCAGGAACCATGGCATGCGGTTACCTCCCCTGCGGGCATCGTGGCTCCAGTCCTGTGCCAGCTAATGGTCAGCGGCATTCCCCATGGCAGGCGCACGGGAACATTCAGCCGGTCAGGGCGTCGAGGGTGACGAACGAGTAGCCGCGCGAGCACATCTCGCCGATCACCTGAGCGAGGGCGTCGGCGTCGAACGTGGTGTGATCATCAGGGTTAGAGCCCACGTGCAAGAGCACGATCGAGGTACAGTCCACGCCCGCCCAGGCTACGGCTCACGGCCTGGCCAGCCGACGGCGACGAGCTCGCGCTGCGGGATGGGACGGCGGCAGAGGTTGCAGGCTGGGCCCGCGGAGCAGGTGCAGGGCTGCGCGTATGCGTCGTGCCCGTCCCCGACGTAGCGACGGGAACAGTCGACTGGGCCGCTTCTGGAGCATTGCGACCACAGGCTCCAATCCAGGCAAGCGCCGTCAGGGCTGCAGCAACCTGGGCGATCCGCCTTATCGCCATTTCCCGAGCATGTACTCATACGCGCGCCCGATAGTCGGGCCCGTGGCTCTTTCCTGTTCGGCAAAAAGGTCCTGCCTGCTTTTACTTGTCGTGGTGAGCAATCTTAATGAAGTTTTCATTAAGCCGGATTATTAACCAGATCTGAACCGCCTGGGCGCACTGGTCGTGCATTTCGCAGTTAGCCTGAACAAGCGCACCTGAGGAGTAGGCGTGCGTCCAGGCGCCGACGCGGAACGCCGTCGGCAGCACATGATCACGCGAGACTCGCGAGCAACGGGGACCAGCATGGAGGACTACTTGCGCCATTTCTACCGCGCCGTCATCGTGGCCGCGGTGCTCAGCACGGCTGCCTGCGCGCCGACAACGCTCACGGCTCAGCACGCCCCGGTGCCGGCGGAACGCAGCACTCAGACGACCACAGCGAGCCCAAAGGCAACTCTCACCACGCCCCCACCGAGACCGCACGTGGCTGTTTCTCGCTTCCGGGCCGCTGACTCGACAGTCATCACCCTGGCCACATTCACCGGCGCCGTACGGTACCGACTGCACAGCGGCAGCGAGGATCCGGGCCCGGCGGCGCTGGGGATCGTAAGCGCCGGGCCGAGCATTGGCGCCAGTGAGCGCTCCCAGTTGCTCGCTTCCTTCAACGGTGGCTTCAAGCTGTCCGCAGGAGCCGGCGGCTACGAGCAAGAAGGCCACGTCATCAGCCCGCTTCGGGCCGGGCTGGCGAGTCTGGTCATCGACAGCTCGAGCACGGCGCAGATAGGAGTCTGGGGGGCCGGACTGCCGCTTCCAGGCGAATCGGTCTTCAGCGTCCGGCAGAACCTGGTGCTGCTGGTCAGGCATGGCCGGGTCACCCCCGCCGCCGCAGACTGGACCACCTGGGGAGCCACCCTCGGCGGCGGCGAGTTTGTGGCACGCAGCGCGCTCGGCGAGAACGCCAGAGGCAAGCTCATTTACGCCGCGAGCATGTCGACGGCGCCAGCTGACCTGGCGGCTGCGCTCGTGCACGCCGGCGCACGCACTGCGATGGAACTCGACATCAATCCGGAATGGGTTCAGCTGGACATCGCCCGCGCACCAGGGCGGGTTCTGCGTGCCGCTATTCCCGGCCAGGCCCGCCCAGCCGATCAATACCTGATTGGGTGGACACGCGACTTCATCACTGTCCTCGGCCGACCGCGTCCGCGACCGTAATTCACGCTTAGATGCCGCGCGAAAGGCAATGATGGAGAGCATCCTCGCCCACGCCGGATATGGCGCACTGGCTCTATTCGGATTCCTCGAGGCGTGCTGCGTCCCGATCTCCTCGGAGGTTACGTTTGGCTTCGCTGGCGTGCTGGCCTACCAGGGCCACCTCAGCCTGCCGCTCGTCATCATCATCGGGACACTCGCAGAACTGGCCGGTTCCTGCGTTTCCTACACCGTAGGGCGGATGGCCGAGAGCTCGGCGATCGAACGCCTCGGCCGATTTGTTCTCGTTACCAGGGCCGACATAGACCGAACTGGGAAGTTCCTGCTCGGCCGTGGCGCCTGGGCCATTCCCGTGGGACGAGCGCTGCCGTTCGTGCGTTCATTTACCTCCGTGGCTGCCGGGTCCGCCGGAGTGCCAGCGCTGCGCTTCGGGGTTCTTAGTCTCATTGGCACCGCGATCTATGCAGCGGGCATGTCGACCCTCGGCTACGTGGTGGGCTCGGCTTGGCACCGCGTATCCCGTGACCTGTCGGTGGCCGGCTATGTACTGGCCGCACTCGTGGTGGCGGGGATCGTGGCCATCGTCGTTCGCCGGCTGTGTGAGATTCGGCGCGAGGCCGAGGCAGAGGCAGCCCGCGTCCAGCCCGCCGTGGCTCTGCCGACTGCTGACCCGATGATCAAGCCTCGCCATGATCGGTGACGGCCCGGCGGTAAGCTCACCGACGCCCACTGAGTGGCGCCGCAGGGAGGGTGAGTTACCGCAAGCAATAGTGGCATTCTGCGCGGAAGAACTGCCAGCTCGGCGGCGGCGAGCCGCAGCGCAGGAAGTGACCAGATGGGATCCGAATCTCGAGGACGGCTGCCTCGGCCCGCAGCAGGTGGGTCCCTGGTTCGGCCCTGGATGCCCCGGCTGTTCGCGGCGCTGAGCGTGACGCTGATTCCCGGCATCATCCGGGTGATGATCAGCGCGCCACCGCAGCGCCTGGCCGACTGCCGCCAATGGTCCGCCAGATCAGCAGACCGGGAGCGGCGTTCCTTCCGACCACGCGACGTCCGGCACAACGGCGTGGATGACAATTCAACGCGCATGCCAGCCACGCAGCGTGACGATCTGCAGAGGGCGATAGGGCTGGCACGCGTAGAAGGCGCCGGTTCAGAGCCGCCCCTCGGCCTGACATCATGCCAGTGAACCTGCCAATGGGGGACTTGTGAAACCAGCGCAGCGTGCGGAGCCTGGCGCGAGTACCGACCGACATGCGCATGCTGAGGTACCTGCGAAGGATGTCAGCGGACTCTTAATCCGCGGGTTCGGGGTTCAAGTCCCTGGCGGCGCACCCGTCCTGACCTGGTGTTTTTGCGTTCGCTTTTAACCTACTCGCCCGTCTTTGGCTGCAGTTGTGGTTGCAGTTTGTCCGCATCCGGCCATAGCGCCTTGCCGATCAGCCCGGCGGCCTCGCGGGTCAGCGGATCGGTGGGCTCGGTGTAGATCCGGGTCGTGGTTGCCTGCGCGTGCCCGAGGATGCGCTGGATCACGTGGATATCGACGTGCTGCTCCCCCAGCAGGGTCCCGGCGGTGTGCCGGGCATCGTGCAGCCTTGCGTCCTTGGCGATGCCTGCCTCGGCGAGCAGTGCCTTCCACTCTTCCAGTCGTCGTCCGGGTCGATCGGCTGGCCCTGCGGCCCGCACCAGACCAGATTCCAGTCCTCCCAGGCGTCTGCCGCGCCGTGCCGTTCGGCGTCCTGGCTGGCGAAGTGCTCGCGGAGCGGATCGATCAGCTCAGGCGGGATCGGGACGGCGCGCTTGCGCTTGCCCTCCGCCTCACGAACATCCAGCCGCCATGCCGCTGCGGGCAGGAAGCGGCGTGACCGGTGCAGTCGCTGGCGCAGAACTGCGGGCACTTCCCGCTATGGATTGTGCAGCCAGGCGGGCACGGCCGACTGCAGCTGTGCTTGCGCCCGGCCGTCCGCCGCGCCTTGGGACAGTCCGGCGGGCACGGATGACGGTGAAACGCCTCGCCGCACGCGTGCGGGTCGGCGAACCCGTGCTGATAGCGCTGGCGTTTGAGCTGCCAGTGCAGGTAGATGACCGCGCTGTCGATATCGACGTAGGAACGGCGAAGCCCGAGGGCCTCGCTCTGCCTCAGCCCAAGCGCCAGCGCGACAGACCATCTGGTGCCGTTGCGCCGCGTTGCCGTCAGCCCCAGCAGCTTGCGCGCCTCCGCAGCGGTGAGGGTTTCTGTGTCGGCTTCCTCGCGCTGCGGCGCATCGATCAGCGTGCACGGGTTCCTGGAGATCCGTTCCTGGCGGATAGCCAAGCTCAGTGCGCGCGACAGGATGCGGTGGATCTGCACGATCGTGTTCGGCGCCAGGCCGTCGGTTCGAAGCGACGCATAGAACGCGTAGAGATGCTCGGGATACAGGCGGTCCAGCCGGTGCTTGCCGAGCCGCGGGATAATCCACTGCTCGACCTTCGGCCGGTAGGTGCTGTCGAGTGTCCGCTGGTCGACATGCAAAGGGGCAATCTCGCTGAGGTAGGTCCGCATCCACTGCGCGACGGTCGGGAAACTGCCGGGCCTGCTGGTACTGCCGACGTCTCGCTTGCCTTCCAGTTCGCGTACCTTGCGGGTGACCTCAGCTTCGGTCTTGCCTCTGCGGTGCCGCCGGTCCGGCCTGCCGTCCGGCAGCACGCCCATGGTGACGTAGCCGTGCCACGTGCCGTCCTGATGCCCGTCGAATCGTGGGGCCGCGAGCTGTCCCGGCAGCGGGAGTCAGTCACCCAGCCTGCGCAGCCATTGGTCCGGCCGTCGGCGCGCCTGCTGGAACCAGGCCCGCGGCGTATCCATCAGGTCATGCACGGCAGCCAAGCGGGACCAGCACGTGTGTCACGGTCTTGCAGTCAAAAAAGCCGCGGTAACCGTGCGGCATTAGGCGCCACTCGTCGCTGCGGCGGAGAGGGTGCTGCCGTGCTTCATGTATCTGCGAGCTGAGCAGGTTCCTTGCCTTGCCATATGACGCAGCGGCTGTGTAAGCGAGCGCTGTCCGGTAACCCGGCGGCAGCGTCGGGACCCAGTCAGCCAGCATGGCACTGGCAGCGCGACGGATGTCGGGCGGGATGCTGTCCTATGCACCGGCTCGGCCCCCATGCGCCGCACGATCTCAGCGCACGCCAACGCCTCTTCGAGCAGGTCATCACTCCGCGCTGCACGCAGAGGCCTGTAGACATCCCGGAAATAAGGCCCGTGCCGGCGTTCGCGCTCCACGATCTCCAGCCGGATCGCGAACGACTCGACCTTGTGATGAAAGGCCTCGTGCAAATACAAGATCGACAGTCCAGCACGGACCGCGCCGAAGACAGCATCGTCATCGCCGAGACACATCCACTCGCGACAGCACCGAGCCCGCCAGCATCAGCACCGCCGACTCGCGAACATAGGTGCCCCAGCCGAAGCCGAAGGAGTGGATCGGCAAGTACCAGGCGAGCGCGTCAAAGACATCCGGAGGCGGGACATGTACGGCGCGGCCCGCGCGGCCGAGCAGATCCTCGCGCACCGGCCCCCAGTTACGCCATTTCGGCCGTTCGCCGAAAGCGCCCTCCTCGCGCCAGGATCCCTCTACGCCTGGCCAGTCGACAGCCCAGGCGCTCTCCCCTTCCGACTCGCCAGGCTACGGTCCCGGAGCCTCAAGATCGAGCAGATCAACAGCGTCGAGTGTCTCGACGACCTCCGGCGTTGCCAGTCCCACGAGAATCCTCCGTGCCTGTGCACATAACGGTGAAGCACTCCTGACCCACAAGACGACGCATACCAGGTCAGTTAGGATTACAAGGACACCAGGGAAGACGGGACTCCCACTCAGCTCGTCAAGGAGCTCGCCCATGCACCCATCAGCGCCAGGCTCGCGCGCGAGAACCACCTCGGCACTGAAGCGAGGAGCCTGAGCGATAGCCTGCGGGCAAGGTCGGAGCCACTCAGCCCCTTGCTCTACTACCGGGTGCTCGCCGACCACCTGACCGAGTTGCTGCCGGTGGTGTACGACCTGGTGATCGGGGACGCGATCGAGCGGTACTCGCACGAGTACCGCGGCCCCCGCGGCCTCTACCTGTCGATCGACAGGCCGGACGAAATGGACAAGGCGTTCGGCACGCTCGGGCTCGGCCCCGACGATGTGGACCTCATCGTGTGCAGCGACGCTGAGGAGATCCTGGGCATTGGTGACTGGGCGTGGCGGGCAGCATGATCGCGGTCGGCAAGCTGGCTGTCTACACCGCCGCGGCGGGCATCTACCCCCGCCGGGTGATCCCGGTCTCGCTGGATGTCGGCACGAACAACGAGGGCCTGCTGAACGACCCGCTGTACCTAGGCAACCGGCACGGACGCGTCCGCGGCGCCGACTATGACGCGTTCATCAGGAGCCCGGCTCGTCGATCATGCCCGGCAAAGTCAACCCCACCCAGTGCGAGGCCATGGTCATGGTCTGCATCCAGGTGCTCTCCGAGGACAGCGCCATCGCTTTCGCAGGCTCGCAAGGCAACTTCGAGCTCACCGGTCGTCATCAGCAACTTCCTGCACTCGGCCACGATCCTCGCCGACGCCTGCGGCAAGCTGCGCCAGTACTGCGTCGAGGGCGCCAGGCTCCACCGTGACCAAGTCGACGACTACGTAGGCCGGTCCCTCATGCTGGTCACGGCCCTATCACCAGTGATCGGCTACGACCAGGCCTCCGCCATCGCCCACAAGGCCAGCGATGACGGAACAACCCTGCGCCACGCCGCCCTGGCCACCGGATACATCAGCGCAGACGATTTCGACCGCATCGTGAACCCGGCAAAGAGGCTCTTCGAATTTGACGGGGCACGACACGGGCTCAGCCTGCGGCTGAAGGGCCTGTGACTCCTCAACACTGGCTGTTGATCTAGGACAGCTGGCGGAGGAGCCACAGGCTATGGAGAACGGTACGACGATTCTGTTCGGGCTGCCCGGTGTGGCAGTCGAGCGTGTTGAGCGAGACACCGATGAGCGCGGCAAGCCGATCCGGTTAGTGCATGTCGTGACCACCGCGAGCAGCGCGGCGGGCTGCCCGCAGTGCGGCGTGGTGTCGGTGTCGGTGAAGCAGCGCCGGACGACCCGGCCCAGGGACCTGTCCTACGGGGAGGAGCCGCTGGCGGTGCGGTGGCGCAAGCGGCAGTACCGGTGCCGGGAGGCGGCGTGCCCGCGTAAGGCGTTCACCGAGTCCATCACCGAGATCCCGGCCAGGGCGCGGCTGACCGGCCGGCTGTGCCGGCAGCTGGCCAGCCAGGTCGCCTCTGGCCGGAGCGTGTCCGCGGTGGCTGCGCAGTACCGGGTGAGCTGGCCGGTGGCGCACCGGCACTACGCCTGGCATGCGGACGCGCTGCTGACCGAGCCGGGCGCGCCGGTGGTGCTGGGGATCGATGAGACCCGCCGCGGCAAGCCGAAATGGGTCCAGGACCCGGTGACCGGCCGGTGGGCGCGGAGCGAGCGGTTCGAGACGAACTTCGCCGACCTTGCCGGTGACGGTCGGCTGCTGGGCCAGGTCGCCGGGCGGACCGGCGCGGCCGTCGCCGGCTGGCTGGAGGACCGCGGCCAGGACTGGAAGAACCAGGTCGCCTTCGTGGCCATCGACCCGTGCGCCGTCTACCGGTCCGCGATCACCCGGACGCTGCCGGGCGCGATCATCGTCGTCGACCACTTCCACCTGGTCCGCCTCGCCAACCAGGCCGTCACCCGGGTCCGGCAGCGGGTTACCCGCCAGGTGCTGGGCCGCCGCGGCACCGCCAGGGATCCGGCCTGGGCGAACCGCCGCAGGCTGCTTCGCGCCAGGGAGAGACTCACCCAGCAGCAGTTCACGAAGATGTGGGACGAGATCCTCGCGCAGGAAGCCACCGGCGAGCTCCTGGCCGCGTGGATCGCCAAGGAAGAACTCCGCTACCTGCTCGCCCTGGCCCGCACCCACGCGCCCCCGTCGGAGGTCAGCAGCCGACTGTTCGCGTTCTATGACTGGTGCGCCCGCGCCGACGTGCCCGAGGTCACCACGCTGGCCAAGACGACCGAGGCCTGGTGGCCGCAGATCCTGGCGTTCATCGATACCGGCATCACCAACGCCGGAACCGAGGCGAACAACCGGCTCATCAAGGACGCCGCCCGGATCGCCTTCGGGTTCCGCAACCTCGACAACCAGCGCCGCAGAGTACGGTTGCACTGCAAACGGACCACGATCAGCTAGCCGTTGCGAGGGTGACCTGCCCCCTCAAACTTGAAGATCCGGCAAAGATGGTCGGCGATCCGGCGGCAGCAACAGCCGCCACCTAGGCCGTTATGACCTCTGGATCAGCCGATCGTGCAGCGCCGTCTGCCGACAAAGGCAGCCGCGTCGGCTTTCGCATCACCGCGGGCATGCTCACGGCGCTGATGCTGGGCGGCGCGCTGCCTGTGCCGCTATATGTGCTGTACGAGGCCAAGATGGGCTTCGGCTCGCTCGGGGTTACCGTAGTCTTCGCGACCTACGTCCTCGGTACGCTCACCGCGCTGCTGGGCTTCGGGAACCTCAGCGACCACATCGGCCGCAAGAAGGTCCTGGCTGGCGCGATTGCCTGTGCGGCGATTAGCACCGCGGTCTTTCTGATCGCCACCTCAATCGGCGAGCTGATCGTCGCCAGGGTCATCAGTGGCCTGGCCGCAGGGTTCGCGACCGGGACCGCCACCGCTGCGCTGGCTGAACTGTCCGGGCCTGGCGGCCAGCGTCGCGCCGCGGTGGTAGCGTCTGCGGCCAACCTGACCGGGCTGGGGCTGGTTCCGCTGGTGGCCGGGCTGTTCGCCCAGTACCTGGGCGCGCCTACCCGTACGGTGTTCTGGCCTATCTCGGTGTGCGCGCTGATCTTCCTGGCGCTGCTCGAGATCCCCGAGACTGTCCGCCACCCCGACCGCGAGTTCCGCCTGCACGTGCGAGTGGGCGTCCATGCGGACATGCGCCTGCTGGGGGCGGGCATGGGCGTGTTCGCCGCCTTGGGCTTTTCAGCAGGCTGGTGCCGACCTTCGTGCGCGGCGCACTCGGCATCAGCAATCTGGCAATCATCGGGACTACCGCCTTCGTGATCTTCATAACCGCGGCCATCAGCCAGGCGGCATCCGCACGATTCGCCAGCCGCCGGTCGGTGACCGCCGGCCTGCCCCTGTTGTTTGTTGGGCTGGCCTGCCTGGAGATATCCCTGTTCACGGACACGGAGTGGCCGTTTTACCCGAGTTGGGCCAAGTCTCAGGGCTGAACACTCCCGAAGGTCGTTGACCTGCCGTTTCGCTGCCTATGATCGCTGAAGTTGCGCACTAATTCTGGCCTGTAACGCGGCCGGGGAATGGGGAGCGTTCCGCATCCCACTGTCTAGCCGCTTGCCGCAACTGCTCTTCGTGCGCGCTGAACGACAAGGTGTATGGGTCTCCGGCCTCGTGTCGCTTGTGCCAAGGAGGCTGGAACTCCAAGTCGAAGCTGACCAGGATCTGGACTCTGCCCTTGTCTGCCGCGAAGGCCCGGAACTCAAGGTTCGGTTCGAGGAATCGCAGCGGTTCTGGCAGGGCGCGCTGCCGCGTGACCGCGTCGGCAACTTCCTTCAGCCAGGCGGAGACCCGCGGCGACTCACCACAGGTGAGGGCCTGCCAATGAAACCACCAGCGGCCCTCCTGGCACTGGGCCTCCCCGCCAACCATGTGCCAGCTGAATCGCTTAGCCAGGTCCGGAGCATCAGGGAACTGGTAGCCGGTGACCTGGATCGTCAGCCGATTCGGCCCGTCCGCATTGTTGAGCAGCACAAATCGCAGGGTAGCGGTAGCACAGTCTCTTACCTAGTGCCAGCTTGCGCACTAACGTGGCCCAACTCGGGAGGCGGCATCCGCACGACTCGCCAGCCGCCGGTCGGTGACCGCCGGCCTGCCCCTGTTGTTTGTTGGGCTGGCCTGCCTGGAGATATCCCTGTTCACGGACACGGAGTGGCCGTTTTACGCCGCGACTGTCGCCAGCGGCATCGCGGTCGGGCTGATCGTCCGTGGCGGGCTGAGCGAGATCAAGAGGCAGTTCGACCCCGCTCACCGAGCCGAAGTAGTATCCACTTTCTTCGCCATCGCTTACGTCGGGCTTGGCCTGCCGGTAGTGCTCATCGGAGCAATCGCGCAGGCGGTCGGATCCGTGGATGCCAGTACGTGGGTGGCCGGCCTTAATGCTGCCGCGATCCTCATCGCCGCGGTCGTCGTCTTTCGCGCTTTCGGCAAGACGGTGGAGCCAGCTCCCAGCACCGTCTGCCCAGATAGCTGGTGCAACTCGCAGCAGGTCGGCGCACCGGGCCGGTTGTGATCAAGCTACCGAGCCACGACCTGCAACCTCGTACGGGCTCGGCGGGATGCAAGCCACGTCAATTCCGTGGCTCGCAATAACTTCGTACACCCGATCCCGGTCATCTCCCGTTAGGCGCTGGACGTACTCGATACCATTAAGATGATCGATCTCGTGCAGCAGGACTCGAGCAAATAGCTCGTCCGCACTGACAATTATCCCGCCACCATCGATCGTCCCAGCGCGAACAAGGACGACCTTGGGGCGCCGCACCAGGGCGTCGGTGCCATCCATCTTCAATGACAGACAACCCTCGTGATAGTCCCACCAGCCCGAGCTACTGAGCAGCTCCGGATTGACCAGGACGCGCGGTGCGATCCAGCCGAACTTATGCACGAGCACCTGAAGCGGCACACCCACTTGGTTCGCCGCGAGGCCGATACCGTCGGCATCCCTCATGGCGGAGATCATATGCAGGCCGAAGCTTCCCAATTCATTCGTAATGACCGCGACTGCGTTCGTTGGCGAATGCAGCACTGGCGTGCCGATGGGCACGATTCCGCGCTTTGAAAATCGGCTGACATGGTCCGCAGGCCAGGTCGAAGACTTGACGAGCTGATCGATCGCCCGGCCTGCTATCCCCCCGCCGCCACCCGGGCCAATGTTCGGTGCCGCTGCCAGATCGGCCACAAGCTTCCGGCGTGCGTGCGAGGCGAGGCTATACCGTCGACCGCACGTGCAAGCTGCGTATGCTTCCACTTCACTCGCGCGAGCATGTCTTATGACGACCTGATTGAGGGCCGCGCAGGTGGCACCGTCTCGTCGGGCCGGACAGATTTCGGCGCCGGCCTTGTCCGGTTCTGATCGCGACCGAGCGGTTGCCTTTGCGCGGCTCTTTCGTCCCACCGGGATCCAATCTGGCTAGTCACTCGTCGGCCGCGGCAGACTCGCCGTCCTCGGGCGCCGGTAGCTCGGCTAGCAGCGCTTCAATCACTGCCGGATCCCAGCCCAGCCTCGTACCTTCGCGCTGGATAGTATTCCGTCCTTGGATATGCTGATCCGAGTCGGCATTGGCATGGCTTTGCTCCATCAGTACTAGGCCTAGGCCTTTCAGATCACTCATGGTCGCGCCCAGGGCCGCGTAAAAGTACGAGGAAGCGGATCGGCCTGCCAGCAGGACTGCTGCCAGGCCGGCAAGTAGAAGTTCCTGACCCCGACCATCGGCGAGCAGTTCGTGGAATATGTCGTGCCTATGGTCACTATCGATACTGAATCTTCTGGCTGCTGGCAACCCCTTTTGCCTAGCCCGCTGCTGCAGGTAGTAAAGGCCCTCGTAGGGGTTGTAGCCAGACTGAATACGTTGCGCGGCTTGCAGCAGCGCAACTCCTTCGGGCGACAGGATGACGGCTTGATTCGCCTCGAGGAACTCAGCGCACGCGACCTGGCCCTCGTTAGTCGTGACGCGAAGCCACTGCGATATGACCGAGGCCGTATACGAGAGGCGCTCCATCGTGGAAACGTTAGTTGATGACCTGAAGTCCGGGATTAGCGTCGGATTGGCCCGGATCTCCTTCGCGATGATGCGGGCCTGCTCTCGCACTAGTTCGGGATAGCCCGACGCGCGCGACGAAAGGAACTCGAGTCGCTCTTCGTCACTGGTCAGCTCATCGAACTCATCGAGCTGGCCAGTCGTCAGGAAAGCGGCAAGGTTGATGCCGACGCGCCTTTCAAGCTGTGTGTAGATCCAGGAGAGCATCGCCTTCTTCTGCGCGTCAGAGGACCACGTCAGTCCGTTTTCCGTCAAGTAGGACTCGTCTAGTTGGATCTGGGACCCGGTGTCTTGCGGTGCCTCCTCGGCCGGACGTCCAAAGTCAAGAAGCTGATCGACCAGCGACCGTGGCGTTCTAGTTCCTTCGAGTAGCTTGAAGAGCGCAGTGTAAGCCTCTGAGTCGGCGCTGAGCAGATTCGTGACTTGATCGGCTATCTCGACTACTCCCTTTTCGGCCAGCAGGATTACCAGGCGTGATCGGACGAAAGTGGAGAACTGCTCCATCTGGTTAACGGCGAGCTCACCGGCCGCAGCTGGTTCGGCGTCCGCAAGGCCGATGATCGCAAGGGCTCGATCCTGCTCGGCAATGACTGGGTCCGTAGCGATCTTTGCCAGTAGCGTCATGCCCCCGTGGCCCGCCGCGGCCAGGTCTCTGATCAGCACTGGGTTGCCGGCGTACGACCTTCCCTCCTTCTCGTAGCCGCGCTTGAGCATCTGAATCGCAGCGGACTGAGCGTCGGGGATTTCCCGGGCCGCCATTGCCGCGATGAGATCTGGCTGAAAGTCGTGGCCTGGTTCCGGATCCATCGCGAGCTCGGCGATGACACGTAGATCGAGCGTCTTGTCGCCGGCCTCTAGCAGGCTGCAGGCAAGCCTGGTGCGTATCCAGGCGGGCGCGCCGGAGTCCCCGATGATCCGGTTGGCGACATCCAGCGCTTCGCCCACTTCTACGAGGGCCGTGATGGGCCGGAGCTTAAGGTCGACCGCCAGCGCTGAGTTCACCATACCGTGCAGTAGCGAAAGTCCCAGCGGGCCAAGTTCGGCGATGGCGCGGGCCAGCCTGCTACGGTCTCGCCAGTCGACGCTCCAGCGGCCGATGAGTTCTACCGCGTCAGCGACGACGGTCGTCTCCCCGCTGCGGATCAGGTTTTCCAGGAGCGTCACCGCGGTGTTGCCGGAGATGCCCGGGTCACGAAGCACGACGACGGCTTCGCCGATCAGATCGTCCTCGCCAACGGCCAGCAATTCGGCGATGAGGGCGGCACGAAGCGCCCAGACGGTCACTGGATCGGCCGCGATGGCCTTGGCGAACTTCATTCGCTGCGGATCGCCCAGTCGGATCAGAGCCCTGCCTGCGGCCGCGCGCACTTGAACCGGGGCCGTGTGATCTTGCAGCACATTGGCGACCAGGTCACCGCCTGGGGTGGTCTCGACAGGCAGCGCCGCTACGAGCCGGAGGAGCTCGCTGAGGTAAGCGGCTCCCTTGATGGCTCGCGTCAGCTCATCCAATCCCGCAGGATCCTCGGCCAGCACTACGGATCGAGCCAGCCAGGCTCTGTAGGCCGGGGGGACAGCTCGATCGGCAAGGGACGTCCGGGCCGCTGCCAGACCTTCTGCGTCACCGAGCTCGGCGAGGATGGCGGCGATCCGCAGGCGGCTGCGCTGCGGCAGGGCCGTGTCATTCATCAGCGTCCGTGCCGCCGACGCAGCGCCCGGCACTTGAGCGTGCACTAGCTCGGCCAGATGGCTGAGCGCACGGTCCCGGTCGAAGGGACGGCGAGCGGGCACCCCGGCCGCGACCGCGCGAACGACCTCCCTGGCAAGAGCTGGGCTTACCTTGCTGCCCGCGCCCACCACGCATCTGCTGGCCAGGAAGGTTTGCTCGCGCCAGGAATCGGCGCTGCCATCTAGGAAATGCTCGATTAGCTGGTCCGGCGTCTGCATGAGTGCGGCCGCCAAGGGCCAGACGTGTTCCCAGGACGCGTCGAACCACCGGTGCTCAGTTACCGCCGCTCTCAGGTCCTCGTCGGGCAAGCTTGCAACGTATGCCGCCAGCACGTACTCCCCGAGTACGGGGTGTGCGAACCGAACGAATGCGCCGCCGCTCTCGCTCGCGTCATACGCGAACAAGCCGTCGAACATGTACTCCCAGCGCACGACGCTGGCTTGCGGCGGTGCAGCGCGATCTTGCGGTTGCAGCGCACGCCACGCTTCGAGTCTGGCCTCGGCGGCCAGTGCCGCCCGGCTGTAGTCGGGATTAGCCACCAGCTGGGTGTCCAGGTCCGACACGGAAAACCGGTCAAGGCGCGATCGCCACGGACCGGTTATGACGCCAACTGCCCGGGTCAGCAAGCGCAGGCGAAGCGAAGGATCGGGCGGGCTATCTGGATCAATAGCCTGCCGCGATGGATCGCGCCAGTGGCCAGACAGGGCTGCGGCCACCACCGCTGCGTATAGCTCAGCCGCGGATGTAGGCAACGCGCGGACGTCGTCGCCCTCCGAGACTAGCCTGCACAAGAATGCGGCCAGCAGCGGCACACGCGCGAGCGCGCGCAGTTCTTGCCGCTCCCGCAGGCCGGCCTCAAACCGCTCAGCCAGGCCGTGATCGTCCGCAAACCAAGCCCGGGCGAATGCGAAGACCTGGCCCGTCGAGAAGCCCACCACCTCGGCCCGGAAGCACCCCGGCAGCTTCGAGGTATCGGCCCGCAGCCTCGGCTGCGGTCGCGAAGTCACCACGAGAGAGTTGCCGCGATCGGCCAGATAGGTCAGCGCCTGCAGGACCCGCTGCCGCTCCCGCACGCCCGCCTCGTCGAGCGCGTCTAGGCAGGTCACCAGCCGACCGTCGGCGTAAGCGAGGCGCACGACCGCCTCAAATGCGCTACGCGACGACTCCTCCTCGAGTTCGCCATCAGCCGCCGCCCAGAACGCACCAATCAGGGCAGAGATGACTCCGTCCCGGCTTATCCGCTCCGGCAACACGCGCCCCAAGGCGGCGCAGTCGACGAGAATCGGGATCTCCGCCGAGAACGGGGCGGCGCCATCATCGAGTCGCTCAAGTGCGTCCCGAGCCATCACGTCTGCGTGCATGGTCAGCAGATAGGACTTACCCACTCCGGGCATGCCCGACAGCACCACAGCTGACCATCGGACTCGCAGTGGCGCCCACCGGAACACGCCGTCCACCGACAAGTCATTGGCTGACCAGCCTCGATTGCCATGGCTCAGTTCATCAGCCATCGAGCTCGCAGCATCGGTGCTTCGCGCAGCCCGCACTGACGGGATCTGGTGAATAACGCTGACGTCGGCGCCTGCGGGAGTGATCACCGGTCGCCGAGCGAGTACCGCACGGACGTTATGGAGATAGCCCTCGGTAGCTGCCAGCGGATCGACCATCGATCCGCCGCTGATTCGCGCGAAATCCCAGCGACGATCAGTCTGGTGGAACCGAGCATTGGCTGCCCATACCTCAGGCTGACGATCCCGGATTGTCGCCGCGCCTACTGCGATGCCGCCAAGTGGCAGCCGACCGGTCCGCTGCGCCTTAGTAACCGCGACGACATGGCCCGAATTCAGGTCGAGCAGCGGACCGCCGCTCAGTCCCTTGTCGATGATGGAATCCTTGAGCTTGAACACAATGCACTCAGGCTCAGGGCGCACCGACTCGAACTCAAGTCGGGCGCTGTCGGCGACCTGCCCCCCGGCTACTCCGCGCGTGTACCCCTCAGCGACAAGATAAGGGCCGGGATCCTCGGCGCCGAGCATCACGCAAGGGTGCCCGGCGGCCTGATCGCCCAGGACGCTCAGCAGCGCGAGATCGGGAAGCGGGTATTCTCCGTCGGCGCCTTGCCGTTCCTCCGCTATCCACAGCCGCTCTAGTGACCCTATTGATGCACCGCGCCAATAAGCCCGGACAGCATCACCGGCCTTAGCGAGGACATGCGCTGCCGTAAGAATGAGGCCCTCGGCCACAAAGAACCCAGATCCGGCCGGTGTGCCTTGCGCGTCGCAGAGTAGGACGGTGCAATCTCGCAGATGTGCCTCTAACGCAGTCGTCATTTAGACGCCGCCTGCGGCCGGCCCCACTCAAGCGTGAGCCGCATAGCTCCGCTGACCCCGCCGTCGACGAAGAATGCGGTAAAGTGGCCTGTGCGGGCGTCGATGCCGACGCTCAACTCCACGGTGGCCCGCTGCGGGCGAATATGCTCCATGCTCTTTCTTAGCATGACGCCGATCTCCGTCGCGGTATCGACCAGATCCTGAAATTCCAGGCGGAACGCGACGTCGTCGAAATCGCGCTCCTCTGCATCTGTGTCTTGATCGGATTCACCATTCTCCGGCGTCGCTGGAATGAGGATCTCGCGACCGCTGGGCAGCACGACGGTAAGCATGGACGATAAATCTCGCTTGTCTCGAAACCACCAGAAGCTGACAGCTTGCGACTGGTAAGACGTGCGACTGGCGTCAATGGTTGACGCACAAGGGTGGGTAGCGCGCCGCTTACGCGCCTCATCCCGATCAAGTGATCGAGCCAGACGGCTGCGTGTGCGCCTTAGCTAGTCAACGCCGCCACCAAGCCAGGGAAGATTGAATCGGCACGCCCTGCCAGCTCTGCATGCGTAAGTAGCTGCACTGGATGCGGGATGTACAGCATGCGGCAGCTCGGCATGGCCAGCAGGCGTGCCTGCTCGACCCCTTCGTCGGTGAACGGGGCCGTCGCGATCCCCACCGCCGGGATGCCGCGGCGTGCTAGGTGAACGAGGTCGCACACACTACACAACGTGCACGAACCTCAATCGGCGAGGGCCTGCACGACCGCGTCAGAGTGGCTCGCAACCTGGTCGATCAGGTCCAGGGCAGCAGGCTTGGAAAAGATCTCTTTAGCTACCCGGCAGGTGACAGCGCCGCGTGCCTTGTAAGCCGCGCTGAGCCTGGCAGGCACATCAGCGTCGGTCCCGCGGACCGCCAGCTTACGGCGCAGCAGCTCGAGCTCCTCGGTCATCGCCGTCTACCTCAGCGGCATCGGGCTGCTGTGCTCGTGGGTCACCAGCGGCCTGCTCGCGTGGACGCTTCCGATGGGATACATGGCGTTCTGCCAGTACGCGCTGCTCGAAGCATGGACCGCCCCGTGGACCTGGCCGACCCGCCCGTTCGCCGACCGCGGCGCCTGGATCTGCGCCTGCGTGGCCTTCGGGGCTGGCCTGCTGTTGTTCACCATCCGCGGCCCCCGCACCCGCCTCAGCGACGACAATTAGGGAATCCGCTGTCATGCATATCGGGCGAGCAGGCCCTCGATGGCGCCTCGACCACCGTAAGGGCTGGCCAACGGCCCACCTCGGCCGGAGCAGCGGTCTGGGAAACCGTCGCCGCATCCTTGCCGGGCAACCGGCTGCGTCGAGGGCCAGCCACGCCTTCGGAACACGGAAGGGCTGCGTACTGTAACGGCTGATATGGGAGCCGCGCACGCCACGTGCAGCCGATGGTCCTCGAGTGCCGAGTCGGCGTTTAAATTCCCATTGGCAGCGGCACTGCTGCGGGCGATGTAAGCCGGGAGACCGGGCGGCAGATCCGGACCAGCGACCCGTTACGGACTGTATTCAGTGGTAGGCCGTCTATCCGACACGCACGAGATCATCGCCGAAGGCGGGCATCAGGCTTAGCCGCCCGCACTATCCGGGACGACTGCAACGAGACGGTCTCCCGCTCATGCTGGACGCGCTCAGTCCGACTTCGTGCAAGCGGGCATCCCGAGCGCTGCGGCCGCGCGGCCCCTCCATGTTGCGATGCGTGCGCTGCACGGGGAGGGTAGCACGAACCTAACTGGGCGGTTCGCCCCCTTCCGCCGTGATCTGCGAAGCGCCAGAGTGTACGGATGCATGTCCTGGCCGGCCGTCGCCGGATTCACGCTGCCGCCTGGTCGATTGCCGGGCTGACCCTAGTCGTCCTGGCTGCCACCCTCGTGTTCGTCGGGCTGAATTCTGGCGAAATGACAGGGGGCCGCATTCTCTTCTACGCGGCCGCCGCTCTTGCTGTCATCGGCTACGCGGTGATCGGCGGGCTGATCGCGCGGCGGGTGCCGGGCAACGTCATCGGGTGGCTGCTGTGCCTTGTCGGCCTGACGGTCGCGGCGAGCATGTTCAGCGAGCAGTACTCCCTGTTCGGACTGGCTACCAGCCCTGGCTCGGTGCCCGCGGTGAAGTACGTGGGCGCGCTAGCCGGGGGGCTGACTGTCCTCGCGGTGATTCAGCTGGTCGTTCTCGTCCTGGTATTTCCCGACGGCCACCTGCTGTCGCGCCGGTGGCGGCCCGTACTGTGGGGCATGTGCCTGGCGCTTGTCGGCGGTGCCGCCCAGCAGTTCCAGAGCGGGACAATCGTCCAGGGCGGGATGAGCAACGCGCTGGCGGCGGCCGGGGTCGCCTACCGCGAACCCGTGCGCGGGCTGCTCCCGCGGCATGGCTGGTTCAGTGCCCTGCTCGCCGTAGTAGCCGTTGTCGCGATCGCCTCGGTCGTGCTGACGATCGCCTCGGTCTTCGCACGGCGGCGCCGCGGCACGGCAGAAGTGCGCCAGCAACTCGCGTGGCTGGCCTACGCCGGCGCGCTGACCGTGTTCTGGATCGCCATGCTGCCGCTGGAAGGCCTGATCCTCGGCACCGGCGACACCGTGGCAGGCACGGTTATCTGGGGTCTCATGATCCTGACGCCTGTTGCCGGCATCCCGGTCGCCTGCGCGGTGGCGGTGCTGAGGTACCGGCTCTACGACCTTGACGTCGTAGTCAAGAAGACTGTCGTAGCCGGCCTGGTAGCCGCGGCCTTCACCGCCATCTACGCGCTCGTGGTCGTGGGAATCGGCGCCGCGACCGGCGGGTCGGACAAGAGCGTACTCACCTTCGCGGCGGCGGCGATCGCGGCAGTGGTACTCCAGCCGGCTCGCGCGCGAGCCCGGCTGGTCGCCGACCGGCTGGTCTACGGCAAGCGCGCGACGCCCTACGAGGTGCTGTCGGACTTCGCCGGGCAGATCGCGGGAACGTACTCGACACAGGATGTGCTGCCGAGCATGGCCCGGATGGTCGCCGAGGCTACCGGCGCCGAGCGGGCAGAGGTGTGGCTGCGCACCGATGGCATCGAGCGGCTGGAGGCGGCGTGGCCGGCTGTTCCGCCCGGCTCGGGCACCGATGCCGCGCCGGGCCGCGCGTCGTGGTCGGCAGGAACGGAAAGCGCGGACCGGCGCGGCCGCACCAGGTCATTTCCGGTGGTCCATCGCGGCGAGGAGATGGGGGCCCTGCGCGTCACCAGCTCGCTGCGCGAGCCGCTGACGCCAGCCGGTGAGCGGCTGGTCCGGGACGTAGCGGCGCAGGCAGGCCTGGTGCTGCGCAATGTCGGCCTGATCGAGGACCTGAGGGCATCCCGGCAGCGCATCGTTAGTGCCGCCGATGAGGCACGGCGCGGGCTAGAGCGCAATTTGCATGATGGCGCGCAGCAGCAGCTGGTCGCGCTGAAGATCACGCTGGGTCTGGCCCGCCAGGTGGCAGCCAGCTCACCGGATGAGATTGACGGCCTCCTAGCCGATACCGAACGCCAGGCCGAGCAGGCTCTTGCCGAACTGCGCGATCTTGCGCATGGCATTTATCCGCCGCTGCTCGCCGACCTCGGACTCCGCGCGGCGCTGGAGGCTCAGGCACGCAAGGCCGCTGTCCCGGTCAGCGTCGAGGCACCAGCTCTGGCCAGGTACTCCCAAGACGTGGAGGCAGCGCTGTATTTCTCCGTTCTTGAGGCACTGCAGAATGTCGCCAAGTATGCCGCGGCATCGAGAGCCAAGGTCACGCTGTACCACGATGGCCAGGAGCTGGCGTTCACGGTCGCCGATGACGGCAATGGCTTCGACCAGACGACAACGCGCATGGGCAGTGGCGTCCAGGGCATCTGTGACCGGATTGCAGCCCTTGGCGGTAATGTCCAGATCACCTCGGTCCCTGGGCAAGGAACCAGGCTGCACGGACGCGTCCCGGCCACTGCTAGCTGACACCGCGCTGTTGCCGGGCTAGCGGACGAGCGGGAGGCAGACGGGACAATCGCTGCAGAACCGGCATCAGGCTGGCTGTTCCCCGAATCCGTCCACAAGCGATTCCACCTTGCGCAGCAGCACCGGCGGTATCAGCCGGAGTGTCAGCCGCGAGGTCATCGGCGGGCCTGGCCCTTCGTATGTGGACCTGCCTGCGGCAGGCTGCTGGACCCTCGCGCTGAGCTGGTCGGGCCACACCGACGAGGTCAGGCTCCGCTACGTAACCGGCTAGCGCACAGCCTGCCCGGCGAGCCGGCCGCCGTCGCCGCGGAAGGTCCTTGCGATCACGGACGCCGCCACCATGCAGATCCACGAGACTGCCGTCATCCACACCGAGCGCCGCACACATCACGCTGATCCGCGCCGCTCACCGTTCACATCGAGCCGGCCACAGCTCCGCGTTCGCCCCTGGCTACCAGATCCCCCAGCCGTTCCTCGACCAGGTCCGCGACATGGACCTTCGAGTGTTCGCCGCGACCTCGCAGGCGGTCCGCGCGTATCTGGACGAGCGGGGCCTCCCGGATCGGCTGACAACCCTCGCCAAACCGCTGCTAGTGATCTTCGGCAAGGAAGATCGCAGATGGCGCTCCTCGTCCGCCGCCGAGTACCGCGCTGTTCCCGGCGCGAAAGTCGAGATGATGCCCGGCGTCGGACACTCACCCAACCTCGAAGATCCGCCGCGGACCGCCGCGCCCCTCCTGGCCTTCACCGCCAACCACAGGCAAGCGCGGCGGCAAGCTCCTCACTGACGACATCCACCCGCAAGCAGGCGCGTTGCGCGAATCGACCGAGCTGATCGGGCAGCTATCCAACGGCGGCGCGGTCACCGACAGCTTCGATAGGCGACTAGCCGTGCTGGACGGCTGACGATGGTCAGCTGAATCTGCCCAGCGGCGGCCATGCCGAGCTGCCCGCTCGCGGCCAGTGCGATTGTTTCCGGTCGTTCTGCGAGCTGCGGATCAGCGCGCGAAGGTCTCGAATCGCCTCGCCGTTCAAAGGACATCCGGGACGTTCCCCTGGGCGAATTGCCCGACGAGGGTTTGTGCGGCCCGCCAGCGGGCCCTCAACATCGTCGACGTCGACTGCTCGGGCCGGGCGCCGTCGACATGGCCGCGGTCGCTGCAGGCCCGGCGGCCAGCGCATGCTAGTCGAGGAGTGCGGTGAGCTTCTCCGGCGGGAGGATCCGGTAGCTCTCGGTTACGAGCTCTCGGATCTCCTCCCCGTCCGTGCCGTCGGTGAGCAGCACCACGATGCGATCACGGCCGGCTCGCGATGCGAGGAACGGGTGCGATTGGACAGCAACGCCTCGAGTTCATCTGGGTCGGCGCGCAACACCAGCAGGGGAACGGGTTTGCCGGTCGAGTCCTCCACTGCCACAAGCAAGCAGAACGACCGCCGGTGGATGTCGAACGACCGCGCCGTCGATCTCGCTCTGGTTCGTGAATAATCGACCCCGCACCGTCACCTCGGGCAGCGCCAGGCACAGCGTGCGGACCCGCTCAACGATGTCCTCCGGGACCGCCACGGGCGCGCTCACGCGAGCACCGCCGAACGAGCCCGCTGGACGATCGAACGCGCTCGCACGACGACCTACCGGCGGAACGCGGCTCGGACTACAGCTGCGGTGGAGCTGAAGTACTCGGGTGGTTCGATGAAACCCCACTCGTCGAATGTCGAGCCGTTGGTGAGGGCGCGTCGGTAGCCGAAACAGGCGAGGTAGAGCGTCCGGATGTACATGACCGCCTCAAGCCGGTCGAGTTCGCCGTCGGTCGGCTCGACATGTCGGCGGTAGGCGCTGACGGCAGCGTCGATCCACTTCCGGTTCGGCCGGCGGGGGTTCCACGAACCCGTGCCCCAGATCAGGTAAGCGAAGTCGGCGATGCGCGGTCCCCGCCCCGACGCCTTCCAGTTGATCGCGACCGGCCCTTGTTCGCTCAGGACGGCGTGATCGGGGGCGTGGAGGAGGTTTCCGTGGAGCAAGCCCTCCGGAAGGCCGTGACCGTCATCGGCAGAGCGCACCTGGTCGCGGAGCTGCTCGAATCGCTCGCGCTCGGCGGCCGTGACCTTCGTGTCGACGGCATCGAGAAACGACAGGGCCGCCAGCAGGTCCTGACGCGGCGTGCCCTCACGACTCGGGTCCTCACCACTGGCTCCACCCGGGCGGCTCGCGGTTTCGTCGTATGGCAGCGCGTGCAGTCGTCCGAGCAGCTCACCCATCATGGCGAACTTCGCGGCACCGTCGGGGAGCCGGGCGCCTTCAACGAACCGCGTCACGAGGACCGCGCTGCCATCGAAGTCAGATACCGCATCGTCGACCGCCAGGCGCTCCGCGGGATAGTCCTGCCGCTCCAGGAATCGGAGGATCGCGGCGTCGCCCTCAACACCGGCACGCGGCCGAGCGGGGGGAAACGCGCGTGCGACCCACGGACTGCCGTCATTGCGGTCAATGCGGAACACGTAGGTCTTGTGAACACTGAGCTTCGTCGCCGCGACCGGGTCAACGCCGTAGCGATCCCGAAGATGAGCGAGAAGCCGCTCAGGAACTGGCTCGTGGTGCATCCGCGCACCGAGACCCCCGAGATCGGTCAGCGCTTCGGTGTAGCGCTGCCCAGTCTCCTCGGCGTGGCGCCGGACAACCTTCTTGAAGCTGGCGTCCCTGGTCATGGCCAAGCCTCCCCATGACACCCTCGTCCCCCAGCGACGCGGTGTTGGAAGATGGCCTGTGACATTGACGACCGAGAGGGCGAATCCCCTTCGCCAATGGAACCCCCGGCTGGGGCGGATGTTCCACAGCTCGGCGACCGGTCGCCGCCGGGAACAAACTCTTCCTGACGCACTCGGTCCTCGTCAAGCGCTGCACCCACGAGATGACACTGCGGAAATGCCAGCAGTGAGGCGCGGACGACCAGGAGCGCTGCAGCCCGCCGCGCAGCGAGGCCGGCGTCACCGTTGCGGAGATCGAGACGAGCAGCACCCCGATGGCCAGCTGGACGACCGTCTTGAGGAACGGGCGATCCTCAGGCAGGTCGACGCCGCGCCAGTGTCGCAATCACGATTCCCATGATGATGGCGGCAACGAGCCCGGTGTCGTCGCTGATCGCGTCGCGCAACCCGGCGATCGTGAGCACCGTGGCGGTGATGGCCGGCCTTCGACGACAGGCCGCGCAGAAGTCCGCCTAAGAAGCCGGCCGCTGCCCACGTCACCGGAATCCCGAAACCGCGCAGCCACCGCACGACTCGGCGGCGATCGCTGTGCAGGCCCTTAGTAACGAGATCGAGCCCGCCGTCGCACAAGATGATCGCGACCGCGAGGCTGACCAGCGGAGAGAACGCTGCCCCGAATATATTGTCCGGATTGACCACGGTGGTCAGGGCGCCCGCGGCGAACCCGACCGGCAGCAGCACGATGATCCCCGGGATCCGGAGTCGCGCGGCAATGATCTGGCATGCCACGGCCAGGCCGCCGATGAGGGCGAGGCCGGCGAAGATCTGGGAGGCACTCAATGCTCTCCGCCACCGGCGTCGCGCGGCGTCACACGCCGCGACGGACCTGCTCGGAGGGGTCGCGACGAATCTGATGGTCGCGCTGGTGCTCCAGTCCGGCGGGCCGCTCGGCGTAGCTTTCGCGGCTTCGTAGGATCCCCCAGCATGCCCGTCGTGAACAGGACCGACGCATCCGGGGCGTGACTTCCCTGAGCCAGCCGCCGCTCAGCGAAGCCTGCCGAATTCTTCGGACTAGATACCGTGCCCGTTTCGTATGCACACCCGCCGGTTGGCCGCGCTGCCAGCGGACAAAGGCTGATGGCCTGGTAAGGCCGCCTTGGTTCAAGCCCCGCAGATGATCAGGGGCAGAATGACAGGCGAGGACGGCGCCTAGCCGTGAGCAATCTTTGCCCGAGACGTGAGCGCGATGCAGGCCTTGGGCGGCCGAGCGACGCAAATGCGAGCAAGCGTCCCATGTGGAGCGGCGCCCGTAGCGCCCTGGGGGAAATCTCTCGCTCCCGGCCGGACATGGCCGGGAGCCGAGAGCGCGGAAACGGGGGGAAGACGTGACTAGCGACACTCTGAGCGAGGCAGTGGCCGAGATGCGCGGCGACGTGCAAAAGATGCCCGACAGCTATCCGCCGGGTGACCCGCTAACGGTGCGCATCGTGGCTCTCATAGAGGAGATGGACGCCGTTCGGCGTGAGGTAGAGGACCACGCGGCGGCGGAACTGGTCGCGGACGACAGGCGGCTGAAAGACCGGATGGGCGACCAGCGGCCGCCGGTCTAGCAGGCAACCTGACGCGCGTCACACTTTGGCCTGCGGCGCGATCCCGGACAAGACGGGCACCCAGGCGTTTCAGTGAAGGGCCAGTGCGGCCGCGCTCATAGCTGCCTGCCGGGGCTCAGATTCACCCCATGCGGATGAGGTCACGTCCGACGCGGACGGCAAGTGTGAGGACCGCGAAGAAATCGGCGGCCAATTGGAGAGCCAGCGCGAGTAGACAGCGCAAGTAGACAGGGCCGACGGCGCCTCCAGGACCCAGGGCGGCTGACCAGAAGGACTGAAGCATGACGGAAAACGTGCCTGCAAGCCACGACCAAGATCCAGGGAAACACGAGACCGCACGAGGCGCGCACCAGGCAGGTGATGCCACCGCCCAGGCGATCGACCCCACGCCGCTGGGGACAGCGTTCCCGCGGACGCATCATGTGCTGTGGCTGGAGTTCGGCGACCGTAACGATTTCGATGACCCGCGCCGCGAATGGCGGCGGCTGTTCTCCGAGCTGCTGGGCACGTTCGCGCTGGTCCTGGCCGCCGCCGGCGGCGGGCTGCTGCACGCCAGGGGGCAGATCAGCCTCGCCGCGGCAGTGGTGGCGCCCGGCCTGATGGTGACCGCCATCATCTTGTTCATGGGCGCGGTCTCCGGCGCGCACCTGAACCCGGCCGTATCACTGGCGTTCGCCCTGCGCGGCGACTTCCCGTGGAAGCGCGTCCCCGGCTACATCATCATCCAGCTCATCGGCGCGACGCTGGCTGCCCTGTTCCTCCGCTGGATCTTCGGGAACACCGAGCACCTCGGCGCGACCCTGCCCGGTCCCGGGTACCACAACTGGCAGGCCCTGCTCATGGAGATCGTGCTGACCGCGCTGCTGGTCAGCGTCATCCTGGGCACCGCATCGGCCGCGCAGAACGTCGGCGCTATTGCCGCGCTCGGCGTCGGCGGTTACATCGCGCTGGCAGGCCTCTGGGCGGCTCCGGTCAGCGGCGTGTCGATGAACCCGGCCCGCTCCTTCGGCCCCGCGCTGGCCAGCGGCGACTGGAGGAGTTACTGGGTGTACATCGTCGGCCCGCTCGCCGGCGCGCTCATCGCCGTCGGCTGCGCCATCGTTCTGCGCGGCCGCGGCGGCGACCCCATCTCGCGCGCTGCCGGCTCCGGAGTCCTGGGCCAAGCCGCCCTCGCCGCCAAGGCCAGGCGGCTCCGCGAGGAAATCGACGCAGGCAAGACCAACCCCGAGGCCACCGACGACACCGACGACACCGACGGCACCGACGGCACCGATGAACAGCAAACCGGGGAATGACCGAACACTTTGTGGCAGCAGCTCTTAATTGACGCAGCTTCTGACCCATGACGGGACGTTCGTCCCTTCCGCCCCCGCCGTCATCCCTGCGCAGCGTGGAGGTATCGGTAACTGGCTTCGAGGGGACGTTCGGTGCCGACGCCGCTATCAAATGGCGAATATCCGGGGGGTAAACACCATGTCCGTCATCTGGGACATCGTCCTTGCAGTGGTCTGGATCGCGATCGCGTTCTGGCCCGCCCGCGTGGCTGGCCGGAAAGGCCACAGCTTCGCTGGGTATTTCATCTTCAGCCTGTTCTTCTTCCCGGCCGCGCTCATCGTCGCTTACCTCGTTCCGAATCGCAGACGAGTCCAGCCGATCTATGGCAGCCGTTAGCAGGTGCTGAGTCCAGCGCGCGGGGCGACCCTACTGCGCGTGCCCTGGGTGTTAACCGTTGGCCCGCCTGTGGCGGGGTCATAGCGATGGGGACCGGCATGGCGACCGTTGAAGAGGTTTCCCGGAACGCAGGACGGGCCGCGGAGAAGATGATGGCAGCGGCGCGGCGCCTTTCCCGCGACCTGCCCGCAGTGCCCGCGAAGGCGGCCACCGCAGGTAAGGCTGTGCTAGGCGCCGTGCGGCATCCCGAGGACCTGGCCGGGCGGGCGAAGAAGCTGCAGATGGCCGCGCCAATGCTGCGGCAGGCCGTCACGCCGCTGCTGACCGGCCGCGTCGACTGGAAGGCCGAGTACGCCTACACCGCGGGTGTGCAGGCGTTCGTCTACGGCTTCCCCTACATCTACAACGCCAAGATCCGGCACGATTGGGTGACTCAGAAGCGCGACCAGGACGTTGTCCCGTACGCCGCAGTGAACGAGTTCTGGCATGCCTCTCGGCTGCTAGATGCGACATACCGGGACGGCGGCTGCCCGAATAACGACACGCTGTACTCGATGGCCTGGCTGGACTTGAGCGATGAACCCATCGTCTTGTCACATCCGGACATGGGCGACCGGTACTTCACCTTCGAGCTGATGGCGTTCACGTCCGACAACATCGATTATGTCGGGCAGCGCACGACGGGGAGCAAGGCCGGGAATTTCGCCGTCTACGGGCCCGGCTGGAAGGGTCAGCTGCCCGCCGGCGTGAAGAAGACGCAGCAGGCGCCGACGCCGTGGGTGCTGGTGCTGGGCCGCACTCTGACCGATGGCGGCACGGACCTGGCCGAGGTGCATGCGCTGCAGGCGCAGTTCCGGCTCACGCCCCTGAGCCTATGGGGCACCGATCAGGCTGCACCAGAGCGCCGCGACGTGTACGCGCCCGCCGAGGCGCTAGCTGACCCGCTGGGACCGTGGAAGACGCTGACCGCGATGCTGGCGGAGAACCCGCCGCCCGCACGTCACGCAGTGGTCCTGGACCAGTTCGCGCGCGTCGGAATCAGGGCCGGCCTCGACGTTGATGACCAGCCCGAAGCCGTCAAGCTGGGCCTTACGCGCGCCGCGGCGATCGGCATGGGGCTGCTCAAGCAGCAGTTCTTCAGCGGCGACTGGGCCACCCTGGTCAACGGGTGGCGGTACCCGCCGCCGGAGGAAGGGCGGTTCGGCGACGACTTCCTGCGCCGCGCCGCCGACCAGTCGCTGGCGGGCATCACCGCCAGCGATCCGGCTGAGTCGGTGTACCTCGTGAACTTCAACGACGCCGACGGCGCCAGGCTGTCACCGCAGAGTCGCTACCGGCTGCGCTTCGACGGGCACGCCCTCCCGCCGGTGGACGCCTTCTGGTCGCTGGCCGCCTACACCGCCGCCGACCTGAACCTGATACCGAACCAGGCGCACCGCTACTCCGTCGGCGACCGCACCCACGGCCTGAGACACGACTCAGACGGCGGGCTCACCATCTATCTGCAGCCAGATTCTCCCGGCAGCACGCGGGAACCGAACTGGCTGCCCACCTCAGCGCAGGACCCGTGGTTTGTGATCCTGCGGCTGTACCGGCCGCACGACGAGGTGATCAAGGCCAGCTGGGAGTGCCCCGCAATCATGCGGGTCAGCTGATCCCAGTGCCGACGAACAACCGGATGAGGGAGTAAAGATCATGAAACTATCTGCCAAGCTGCCACAGGATGATCAAGGCGCGCAGCTCATGCGCTTCAATAACATCCGCGGCCAGCGGTACACCGAGATCTTCCTTATCGGCGGCCACGCGATCACTCACCAGCTGGTCGGCGGCGTCTACAACACGACCGGGATGAACGACCCCGCCGGAACCGGTGACACCAGCCCGCAGGACCTGCTGGACAAGGTCGACGTCGATGACCTGAAAGGCCAGTACGACGTGCTGGGCGCGTTCAAGAACGGCCCGAGGCTGTGGTGCCTGGACTGGGCCGAGGTCATGGTCGGCCGGGAACGCGACTTCAACGGGCTGCAGGCACGGTGGGTGATGTGGCTAGACGTGCCCAAGGAGATGCGCAAGCACGAGAGCGTCGCCTACAAGCCGATCAGCGGCAAGCGCGAAACTCAGCTGGGCATTAGTAAAGGCTCGCCCGGCTTCCTCCTCGATGACCCGGACGGCGATTCGTGGTGCATGAAGTCGGCCAGCCTCATCGTTGACCCCGGGCAGACTTATGCGAGCCTCAAGGACCTCGGCAGCCGCCTCCAGCCCCCGCCGGGCTGGAACTTCAGGCCCGTGGTCTTGGAGCAGGACCTGGTCCTCACGCCGAATGAAGGGGCCGTCCAGATAACGCAGGACGACCTGGGAAACACCTACGACCGGATCGGCGGCCCGTACAGCAACTACAAGCCGTGAGTGCATCCTGGCCGACGGCGCGCAACCGGAGCCAGAACACCAGGAATCCGTGCGAGAGGTGCCGTCCTTGCAGCCGCGGCGAACCGGGCGTAAGCCTTGTTTGGGTGGGGTAAGGCGGCGGAGGGTTGTGCACGACGGTGACTGGAAGCCGACCGGGCCGGCCGCAGGCTACGTCCGGCAGCATTGAGGGGCGCAGTGGGCTGGCTGACCCGGAGTGCGGTCTGGTGGTGCGTGAATGGCACTCGGTTTGGCAGGGCCCGTCTGCAGCGGGACTCGCTCGTATAGCAGGCCTCGCGCTTCACCACCGGAGTCGGGCGTACGAGATACTGTCGCCATGGTTGAGGACACCGCGCGGGATCGGGCCATCTATCAGGCGCTCAAGGCAGCCGATGAAGTCGCTGCAGCCCTTCAGACACACCTGATCGAGGAGCACGGCGCAGATCCGGAGCGCGCCGCTGCGCAGAGCCCCGCCACAAACGCGCTCAAGCTTCTGCGACAGGCTCGCGAGCGGCTCGGCCAGGGACTGCGAGCCATCGAGGCAGACAACATCGCCGAGTCCGACGAGATCTCGCTGCGCAACCCCTGATCCGCAACCTCCGTGTGCCCCCTCATCGGCGGCTGCCGGCGTTGTGAGCACCTGGCGGGCGGGCATGTGTGTATGCAACTAGCCCCGCCATCTGCTAGGCCCGGCTGATCGCCGCTTGCACGTCTGGCAGCGGCTCCGCGATCGCCTGCACGCCAAGGACGTGCTCGTGTCCCGGCTGAGCAGTCGTCGAGGACTCACTGTCTCCGCGCCTGAGCGCGGGTGCGTACCGCCACCCAACCCAAGCCAGCGCCCCGCCGGGAATGGGCGCCAGGTACGTGACAGCCCGGTAGAGCAGGACAGCCGCTGTCACCTGCCCGGCGACTTTGTGGTCGGCGCCCGCGGCCAGGATGCCAACGAGCCCGAGCTCGGTAATGCCCGCACCTCCCGGTGTAACTGGCAGGACCGTGAGCAGACGAACGAAGGCGAACGCTGCAAGGGTGGTCTGCCACGGCAGCTGGGACTGGGAGAGCCCCACGCCACGCACACTCGCCAGCAAGACCAGCCACAGTGTGAGGGCGCTGAGGCCCGTAGTGGCGGTGATCCGCCAGCCCCGCGCGGCGAGGAGCCCGGACGCCCGCCCCCGGAACCCCTGGAGGCATCCGACCGGGGGCGGCGGCCTGCGCGCGAGCATGCAAGCGATCGTGAGTACGCGCTGGAGCGCCGTGTCCGCGCGCAGCGCGAAAGCCTCGCTACGCAGCAGGAGGCCGAAGCCAATGGCCACGAAGACGAGCAAGACCAGGCCCGCAAGGGCGCCGGCTAGCAGGCCGGTCTCGGGCCTGCCTACCGTCATGATGATGAGCACGGCGACAACCGGCAGGCCAAGGCGCGCGAAGACATTCCAGATGCCCGACACCAATGTGTAGAGCACGTAGTCGGCAGTGCTGACGCCCCAGCTGGAGAGCATCGTCCAGCTGATGCCCATGGCGAGGGCCCCGCCAGCGGGAAGCGTGTTTGCCACCGCAGTCGAGCCAAGATTGACCGCCGCTGCTTCGCGCAGCCGTATCGACGGCAGGATGGAGCAGATCATCAGCCAGCCTGCGGCCAGGCTGGCCGCTGCCGCGATCATGACCAGCACCACGTGCGGCCAGTTCATCACCTGGACGCTAGCCCACGCGCTGCGGTAGGACGCGACATGCGGGAGTGCGAAGCCGAAGATGGCAGCGACCAGGACAGCGGACACCGCTGCGCTGGCTATCTTTCGTCCGCGCCGGAACCGACTTGCGGCGGCCGCTGGCTGATTCCGCTGCGAAGTACCGCTACCGTCGCCGGCCAGCTGGGCTTGCGCATGGCCGCGTGACGCCCCGCTGACATAGCCGGCGATGGGCACTATCTCCTGGTGGTTCACGCGCCCGCGGCCGGCCACAATGCCCAGGTACCAGCCGCACCGGGAACGACAAATGAGCTAGTGCCGCCATACCAGCCTGAGGTCACCCTGGCACTCATCGCTCGCCTCGCGATCTAAGAGATGCAGCGAGGCGGAACTCGAAACAGGCGCGTGGTCTAGACCAGGTCCGGAACTCGTTCAGGCTGCCTAAGCGGATGCAGTGGGCCTAGCATACGCGGTCGCCAGGGCCCCAACTGGTGCCGGAGCATTCAAGAGACAATGCCGACCTGCCGCGTTAACGGCTAGCGGCCATCGCCTGCTTGCACTACCCGGCGTCAGTGAGGGTAGGGTTGCCGAACCTTCCCGGCTGCTCGGTGCTGGTAGTCACCACTTCAGCTTTTTGATGGCAGGATGGAAGCGCGGGAGTAGGTGCGCTGCCGTGAGTGAGGAGATCAGCGTGTTCAAGGCTGACGATATCCGGGAATGGCGTGGCCACGACGTGGTTGATCCGGAGGGGCACAAGATCGGGCAGCTGGAGGCAGTCTATGTCGACACTGCCAGCGACCTTCCTTCGTTCGCTACGGTCAAGGTCGGAATGCCATCCCGGCACCGGCTCGTGTTCGTCCCCCTGAACCACGCAACCGTGGGCCCGGGATACCTCAAGGTTTGCTACGACAAGAAGCAGGTAAAGCAAGCCCCCTCGATCGTCACCGACGGCGAGCTGCCGGCTGGCGACGAAGAGGCGATTTTCAGGCACTACGGTCTGGCTTACGAGCCAGGCGCTGGCGGCGCGCGGCTGTTGGCCCGCCGCTGAGCGTCCGAGCGGACTGGAGGACCCCATGATTGCCCTGTTCCTGCTGCTGGTGATCGCAGCGATCGTGCTGGGCATCTTCGGCGTGGTGGTCAAGGGCCTGCTGTACCTGCTGTTCATCGGCATCGCCGTGCTACTTGGCGCGCTCCTGCTGGCCGCCCTGCGGATGCGGCGCCGACCCGGCAGGCGCCAGGCCAGGTGACTCCACAGCCGGCCAGGTCGCCGCGGGGTGCGTAGTCCCGCAGACCCTCGCAGGATTTTGGGACGCTCCTTTTACTCGCCATCGTTCATGTCGGCGTGCTCCTGACCAGCCGCGGACACCCGAAGGCTCTGCGCCGCGCCGCCGCCCATGAGCATGGCGAGGACGTCGCCGATGGCAGGTTCCTGGCTGGCGGGCTCGGGCAGCGGCAAGTGCGCCTGGATCTGGTAGCGGTTGCGCCGGCCGTGCTTCTGTTTGACGACATACCCGGCCGTGGCTAGGTCCGCGACGATCGTATGGGCGCTGCGCTCGGTAATTCCCAGCCTGGCCGCCACGTCGCGCAGCCGTACGCCGGGGTCGCGTGCGATGCACAGCAGCACCCTGGCGTGATTGGTCAGGAAGTTCCAGCTCTCCACTCTCAGAAACCTACCACACATTTCTAGAAAACCATTGCGTGTCTTAGAGTTCATGCGTACGCTGAGACCAGACCCGGCAGTCAGCAGCCGACGGCCGCAACCAGACCGGGTCACTCAGCGAGACGCCCGGCCGGCTTTCTTGTTAGCGGCCCGCTCTCGCTGGCGAGGAAGCACCGCCATGACCGAGCAGCAGCAGCCACCACCCCGCGGCGCCACCACCACCATGCCGCCGCAGTCAGCCAATGGGACATCCCCCCAGCCACCAGCCGCGCCCGGGCCGCCTAAGTCCGGCCGGACGCATACCCGGATCAGCGGCATGCGGACCAGCCTCATCGCCGCCACCGCCGCCCTCATCATCGTGATGATCTTCATCATCCAGAACGCGCACGCCGTCAGCATCAGCTTCCTCGGCGCGCACCTGCGCCTCTCGCTGGCCGTCGCACTGCTCCTCGCGGCCATCGCCGGCGCCCTCATCATGGCCGCCGCGGGCACCGCCCGGATCACCGAGCTGCGACGGATCATGCGACGCGAGCGGCGCAAGCCGCCGACCAGCGGACGCCGCTACTAGAAGACCCGGCAACCGTCGGGAACATGCGCGCTGAGCAGGAACCTGCTGCGGACCGCGCCCGTCCCGACAGCACCGGCTACCAACTCACGCTCATCCCGCGCACGTCACTGACTAAGGAGTCGGTCATGGGCATCATCGCTTGGATCATTCTCGGACTAGGCGCAGGCCTGCTCGCCAACATGCTGATCCCCGGCAAAAGGCAGCAAGGCCTCATCATCACTTGCCTCATCGGCATCGCCGGAGCCCTCGGTGGCGGCTGGGCCGCCACGAAAATATTCCACATCCACACTCTGCACGGATTCTTCAACGCCTCCACCTGGCTGACCGCCATCGCAGGCGCGGCCATCCTCCTGCTCGCCTACCACCTGATCACCCGCCAGTCCGGCGGATCCCGGTCCGGCCGGACCCGGTCCCGCCGGCGTTACGCGCACCGCTGATCTAGCGACCCTGGCCGGGACAGCGGTCTTCCCGCACCCGGCCAGTCGGCCGATGAGCGCCAAGCACAGGCATCTCTGTTGTCAGCAGCCTGCGCATCCTGCGGTTCGCAGGCCTTGGCGAGCCCGACTCCTATATCGGCGTCAACCCGAAGATCTCTTGAACGGCACCGAAGCCCAGCACGTAAGCCAGCATGAAATCGCCATCGGCTCGCCGGACGCCGATCGCCCTGCTGCTGAGAAGCAAGCCGTGCGCGGGCGTAGGCGAGCAAAGCTCGCATGACCAGGAACCGGCTCCTGTTGGTCGGTGATAATCCCCGGTTCTTCGATTCTTCTGAGAGGCGACCAGCTGCTATGCCATCAACAACCTCGGCGAGAGTGTCCGCGAGCGCCCGGCGCACCTCCGACAGCCACCCCGTCCAGGCGCTGGCCCGGGCGGGCCTAGCCGCACGCGGGGTGATCTACCTCTTGATCGGCTGGGTCGCCATCCTGGTGGCACTGGCGAAGACATCGCAAGAGGCTGATCAGCGTGGCGCGCTACAGCTGCTATCCGGTGAACCCTATGGCCTTGCCGCGCTGTGGCTGTTGTGTATCGGATTCGCTGCCTACTCGTTGTGGCGACTCAGCGAGGCTGCGTTCGGCGTCACAGTTGACGGGAACGGAGCAGGTCCGCGGCTGAAGTCGGTGGCGCGCGCAGTGGCATACGGAAGCCTGGCAGTCACGACGTTCTCGGTCATCAACGGCGCAAGGCGTAGCCAGTCCGGCCAGCAGCAGGACTGGACCGCCAGGGTGATGAGTCACCCTGGCGGCCGTTGGGCTGTAGCCGTGGCTGGCGCAGTTATCGTCATGGTCGGCGCGGTTCTGGTGATGGACGGAGTGCGCCGCAAGTTCGTGAAGTACCTGCGGACCGGGGAGATGAGCCCGAGGACACGACGCGTAGTCGAGCGGATCGGCGCGATCGGGACTGTCGCCCGCGGGCTCGTGTTCGCGCTCACCGGAGCGCTGGTGATCGAGGCGGCCGCGAGATACCAGCCGGCTAAGGCAGGTGGTCTCGATATGGCGCTGAAGACGCTGCGGGAGCAGCCGTACGGCAAGTTCGGGTTGATCGCCGCAGCGCTCGGCCTGATCGTCTTCGGTGTGTACGGGCTATGCGAGGCCAGGTGGCGGAAGGTATGAAAGCTTGGTAGCTGCCCTTAGAAGCTCGTTCTGAATGCCGTAGCCCCGTCAGTCCGCGACGGCGTCAGCGTCGGGGTGGCCGGCTCGCCGGGCGTGTTTTCAACGCCTGGAGCCCGGCCAGGATGGTGTCCAGGCCCGCGGTGAATCGCTGGTCGCGATTGCCGGCCCACACGTGCTCGCCCAAGGTAGTCAGGGCCGGGAACCGGTCGGCTGGCAGTGACCGGAAGAACCCCTGCAGCTGGCGCCGGGTCGTAGGGTCCTGGACGCGCTGCTCGTTGACGGTGGTGCGGTCGCTCAGCGCGAAGCCGAGGGTGTAGTCGTAGACCAGGGAAAATGCCTGCGCGGTCTCGCGCACCGGGAGGGCGGCCTCCTGCAGCGCCGCCAGGAATGCCTCGGCCAGGGCAAGGGAGTGGGGGCCGAGCGGGTCACGGGTCTTGAGCATGGCGGCGATGCCCGGATGGTTCTCCAGGACCGCTCGTAGCCTTCGAGCAAGGACCTTGACCTGGTCAGGCCAGGCGAGAGCGCGGTCGGCCTGGGTGCCGACTTCGGCCAGCACCCCATCCACGGCCAGGTCGCAGAGCTGCTCCTTGCTGCGCACGTGCCGGTAGAGCGCACCAGGCACTACGCCAAGCCGGGCGGCGAGGGCACGCATGCTGAGTGCGGCCGCCCCGTCCGCCGCGATCACGGCGAGCGCCTCGGCGACGACCCGCTCGCGGGTCAGGACGCGGCGGCGGATCTCCTCGCCATCCGGAGGGCTGAACCACAGCTCGCGCTGGCCCGCGCTGACGGCTGCTTGCTGCGGCTTCGGCATGGTCGCCTCTGATCCGTGAGTTTGACTGTGAACGACGTTCACAGTATAGTGAACAATGTTACTCGGAAGCGAATGTCGTTCACTCGAATTGCATTTCTTCCCGGGGTCGCGGGGCCGCTGGCTCGGCGAGACGCGTGAGGGAGAAACGACATGACAGTCATGACAAGCTGGGACCTGTTCGATGATCTGCGCAGTGCGCAGGATGAACTGATCAGGCAGAGCAGGATGCCGGGCCTCTGGGCCTCTGGCCAGTTCGGTCAGCAGCGCGGTGCCAACCCGGAGGGTCAGGCGTGGGCACCTGCGGTCGACATCGCCGAGCGAAAGGACGCCTACCTGGTGACCGCGGAGTTGCCGGGCGTGGGGACCGAGGACCTGGAGATCACGTTCCAGGACGGCCTGCTGACGATCCAGGGCGAGAGGCACCCCGCGGCAGACACCGGCGGCGAGAAGGTCCACCGGTCCGAGCGTCGCTACGGCGCGTTCCGCCGGTCGATCACCCTGCCCCGGCATGTCCAGGCGGACAAGATCGAGGCCTCCGCGCAGGACGGCATCCTGCAGATCCTGGTGCCCAAGGCGCCGGAAGCACATGCGCAGCGCATCCAGGTCCGCCCCGGCAAGAGCATGCCGGTGGTAACGGCCGCAGCCGCCAAGAACGGCGCGTGACGCCGCGGCTCAGGCGGCCGACCCCGCGCCGCCTGAGCCGCGCTTCGCGCCAGCATGCCTCCCGCTGTCACCCCTCCAGGATGACGGCGGGAGGTGTCAAAGTTGTGGTAACCGTGCCGCCGCTCTCGTCCTCATCGGGGGGTGGCGTCGACACTACGACTTGCGACTGCTCTTTCGGGACGCGCCTGGGGACGAGAGCGCTGACGCGAAGCGGCAGCTGGTCGCGAGACCAGCTGACATGCAGAGCGCGGCGCTCGTCCCTGGTCGTTCTGCCCCAGATGCCGTCTTGCGCGGTGCTGACCGCATAGGAGAGGCACAGTCCTTGCACAGAGCACCGACCACAGACTTCCTTGGCCGCGGTCATCTGATCGTTTGCCGGGCCGGTCGCAGCGATAGGAAAGAACAGCTCGGGATCTTCGCCCAGGCAGGCGCCGCGTGACATCCAGGCGGTGCCCCTGGCGGAATCCGATGAGAACATGACAGACCTCCGGGGAGCCAATCGTGGGCAGGGAGAGATGCGCCGCCACGGAGGCGCATCAACGTAAGGGAAACGCTTGTGAGAAAGACGAACCCTCGTACGGGCGTACGGCGCTTCAGCTCGGCAGCGAAAGTGCTGCTGGATGCGGTCTCGTAGCAAAAAAGTCCGGACAACGGCTATTCAGCCGATTCGGCAGGATCTAACCCGCCGCGGTCCAGAGCGTCTACCTGAGGCTACCCGTCCAGGACCTTCCGGTACAGGACAACAACGAATACCGTGCCTCTCCTTCCGTTGCGCCTCATGACCTGTTTTGCACGGCGTCGCGGCGAGGTGCACGCAGCGGGCGATTGGTTTGGCGCATTTCGTCTGCTCGGCATTTCCGGCCACCTAACTGACGAGAATCCGCGTCCATTTGCTGCCGACATAAACCTATAGACACCGGCGTGGCCGACAGGTATTCTTAAGGTGTTGCTCCGGACCCCGGCAACTGCGCCAGACAGTGGCAAGCACCCGCGGTCCGGATTTTTTATGTCTGAAATGGACCGAAGGCATGGCGGCATTAAATTCGACTACGCATGGCAGGCGTCGGTTGCCAAGGAGCACCGCACCTGCCGGGACTACCCGCCGCGGTAATTGCTGCGGGGGTGGCCAGTCGCGCCGGGGCCGCGGCGGCTTAACCCCGTCCGCTGCCGCACGCTTGGTCATCCTCACCTTGGTCCAGTTCCGGCTGCGACCGACTTACTTGCGCATGCGCGTTCTCTTTCCTCTACCGCCGCACAGAAGGATCTCCTCATGCTGGGCTTCGTCGCAGCTGTTCTCTTCGTCATCGCGTTCCTTATCAACGCGACGTCCACATCGACCAGCGCGGTCTTCTCCCCGACCAGCCTGCTGCTGGTCGGGCTGGCCTGCCTTGCCCTGCACCTCGCGGGGGTTGGCACAGGCTGGTCTGTGCCCGGCCGCCGCAGTCGCCGGTAAGCACGGCCAGCGGGTCAGCGGCCTTCAATGACATCTCAATGCAGTGTGAATTACGGAGAAGGCAATGCGACTTGGGTCAGTGATTCTCATCGTCTGGCTGGTCATCGGTGCAATAGCCGGCGGCCAGCGGCACTACTACGGCGGAACTAACGCGAGCTGCGTCAAGCTGGGCACGATCGGAGTGACGGTTCTCGCTGGCCCGCTCAACTACACCGGCGTCAATCCGAAGATCTCGTGTAACCTGCCTCAGCCCAGCAAGTGAGTGCCGCGCCGCTGAGGCTCGTGCGGCTCTCAGCGTTCGGGTCATGCCTGCGGGTCAGATGCCGCGCACGAGCGCTGCTAGGCCGCTGGAGTCGATGCAGTCCGGCCTCTTCGCGCCCACTCAGAGCGACAGATCCTGCCGCTTGCAACCTCCGAGTGCCTGCGCGCGGGGGATGCGCCACCGACGTTCAGAGCACCCGGATTTGCAGTCTTGGGAGTCGCGCTGACGGCGATTTCGTCGGGAGCGAGCGGGCGCCACGCGGGGAGCATCACCCGGGCCGGGCTGAGCTGGTCGGGGTTCGGAAGTGAGCGGATCGACTGGAGCCAATCACGGGAAATATAGGCGGCAGGACGCCGAGGATTGTCAGGGCGACCAGTGACCCCGCAACTTAGCCGTGCGATGATCCCCACGCCAACTCCTCGTTCAGTCAATTGGAGGCATGCTGGTAACTGATCGCGCACTTAAAGCGAGCGCGATCAGCGGAATATTCTTCGCCGTCCGCTAGCCGAGGCGTCGTCGTGTTATGTCCGCGCAGAAAAAAACCGGGCCCTTGCTAAGGTGGATCGCGAAATTACGCGCGCACACTTGCCAGGGTCCGGAGCTTCGTCTTTACGGTACCATTTGCCGACTCCCGTGCAAAGGCCCCCTCTGCAGCAGCCGCGGGCGGAGATCGCCGAGGGCGGACATAGCCGAGGGCGTGCGCGAGCAGGCGGGAGACGTGCACCTGCGAAATGCGCGCTGTCATGCCCGGATCCCGGCGCCGGGATCATGTCACCGCGAGGACGTCGGCGGAGCCGCCCGTCGGCGGAGAGCCGACAAAGCCGCCGGCCGCCTCGTCCACGCCGGCATGAACCAGGAAGACATCGATCACGCGAGTGAGCGCAAGCACCCGCAGCACCTGCTGCTGCGGAGCGGCCAGCAGCACGTCACATCCGGCCTCCTGGGCGCGACGCCGCGCGCGCAGCAGCGCTGCCAGGCCGCTGGAGTCGATGAACTCCAGGCCCTCCAGATCGAGAATGAGGTTGCGGCCGCCTGCCGCCACGACCGCGAGCGATGCCGCGACGCTTGCTGCGTCAACTACGTCAAGCTCTCCGCGCAGCGCAACGACAACCTGGCCGCCGCATTCGCGAGTGCTCAACTTCACGCTAACCATTCAGGGTCGCCTTTCTGCATCAGCAGCAAAGGCAGGGTCTAGACCCATCGCGGCTCGTGTCGCCAGTCGTCGCTATGAACACTAGCCGAAAGCGTGCGGCTGTCTCTCCGCGACCTCCCTGGGCCGGCCCCGTGTGGTCGGCGAGTTCCTGGTGTCATCGTGCAGCCGCGCCGACCACGTCGGTCACAGAAACAAGGCACGATCACGCTGCCGTTGTGCCAGCTTGCGGCGTCTACCGTATTAGGTTAGCTACGTCCGCAGTGCCGCTGGCGACGTCGCGAGCCAGGTCTGACAGCAGACGGTTGCGCGAGCGGGCAGCCCCGCGCATCACCTCGAACGCGTCGTCGGCACTGATCTTTAGCCGCTCGGCCAGGACGCCCTTGGCTTGCTCGATGACGATCCGGCTGGTGAGCGCCTGCTGCAGCTGCCCGGCGACGACCTCGCCACGGTGGATGGAGCGCTGCTGCAAGATGCCGATCGTGGCGGCGTCGGCCAGGGCTTGGGCCAGGCGCAGTTCAGTGCTGCGCAGGCCGCCGGGGTCCTGATGGAACAAGTTGAGCGAGCCTATTACCTTGCTGCGCAGCCGCAGCGGCAGCGCGTTCGCTGACCGGAACCCGCCGGCGATCGCCTGCGGAGTGAACCGCGGCCAGCGTTCCAGAGCGCCGTCCAGGTCGATGTTGACGACTGCGACGCCCAGTCTGTAACAGTCTCGGCACGGGCCCTCGTCGTTCTGGGCCTCGAAGAGCTCCAGCAGGCGGGACCGCTCGTCGGAGGCCGCGACCGTTACGAGCGAGCCGTCCTGATCCGCGAGCAGCAACCCCGCTGCGCCCACGCCGAGCAACTCGACGCAGCGCGCGGCGAGCACGTGAAGGAAGTCAATGATGTCAAAGTCATCAGTCAGGGTGTCCGCGAGCTCGACAAAGGTCTCCGCGAGACGCTGTTCCCGATCCATAGCGTTGCCTTTCAGCTAACCTCGGCGAACAGCCCCGCCGCCGCGCAGGCGCATGGCCTGCGGTCTGGGCGCTTGATCGCTCAATCGTCATTGTCGTCAAATCTCATCCCTCGTGCCACAACGTCAGCGGCCACATCGTTGCCGGCAAGGCATTCCTGGCCTACCGCAGACGAGGCGGGCGGAAGCATTCTCCGCTCCCGGACTTCTATATCGGCGCGCACGCGGATCGGCCGGAACGCAGGCCTCCCGGTCGGCATCGTGCCAGCCAGCGACAGTGCTGTTCACCCGGTCGAGCGCGAGTATCTGCCGCACGCCATCGCCGGCGACCCGCTCAATCCAGCCGGCGCCTTCACGTCCGGCTACACGGTACGCGGCTGCGGCGCAGCTTCAGGACGGAGGGGAACGGGGCCGGCGAACGGTCCTGCGGCTTCAGCGTTCGCCGCCGATGACGAGGTCGAGAATCCGGGTCTTAGGGGCACCAGCCAGGCCGGGCGAAGACGCCGGTGATGACCAGACGTGCTGCCGCAGGAACTCGGCGAACGTCTCCGCCACGCCAGCCGAATCGAACTCCAGGTCAAGCATCAGATACTTCGGGTCGTCGACCGGCAGGCGGATGCTACAGCTGCGGACTCCTGCCCTTGCCCTGGCTTCTGCGAATCCGTCAAATGCCTTCTTCCAGAGCTGATAGTCGGTGATCGCGTGCTCGATCCTGAGAGTGGTCATCGGATCTCTCCATCATGTTGCCGTGCGTGCTGTCGAGATCGACGCTAGGGATGTCCGTCGTGCTGCGGTATCCCGACTATCTGGGGGTTAGTCTCGCGCCGTGCAATGCCTGGAGAGTGGCCGGGGCATGAAGGGCATACGCTCACGCCGTGGCCGAGAACTCGTCGCGAGCACGCGCCCGCGGGCGCATTGAGGCCATCTGCGCGGAGATTCAGGACGACAGGAGCCTGCGCCTGCAGGTACTTGCGGTGCTTCGCGAGGTCATCGACTTCGACGCATACGTCTGGCTGCTTACTGATCCCGTCACCGCCGTCGGCGTCGCGCCGCTGGCCGAAGTTCCCTGCCTGCCCGAACTCCCGGCCCTGATCCGGGCAAAGTACGCCACGCCGATCAATCGCTGGACGGTCCTGCGATGGCAAAGCTCACCGGCCGGAACTCTGAGCGATGCGGTGGCCGGAGACTTGAACCAGAGCCTTATGTGGCGCGACGTCCTGAGCAGATACGGAGTCGGCGACGTGGCGTCGGCGGTCTTCGCAGACCAGTTCGGTTGCTGGGGATTCCTCGACCTGTGGCGTAACGACACCAGCGTTCCGTTCGGCGGCCCTGACGCCGCATTCCTCGCCACTATCGCCGCGCCGCTGGCCACCGGGCTGCGTCACTGTCAGGCGGGAACCTTCATAGACCCCGCAACTCCGTACCGTCCCGTGCTCGGCCCGGTTGTCTTGACGGTGGATGACAACCTGCGGATTGCCAGCCGCACAGCGGCTTCGCGCGCGTGGCTCGATGTGCTCCTTCCGCCGGAGCCGGACCAGAAGGCTGTCCCGGCGAGCGTCTACAACGTCGCTGCTCAGCTTCTGGCTGTTGAGAACGGCGTCGACGCACATCCGGCGTTTGCCCGCGCGCACCTGGCCGACGGCTTCTGGCTTGCACTGCGGGCAGCCAGGCTCTCGTCAGATCAGCCTCTCGCCGACCGGGCAGCAACGATCGTGGTCACGATCGAGGAGGCGTCCGCCTCGGAGCGGCTCGAGCTATTTAGCCGCGCCTTCGGCCTCAGCGCCCGCGAATACGAGCTGTTTGGCCTCCTTGCCACCGGCTCCGATACACGATCGATGGCACGGCAAATGTCGCTGTCCGAGCACACGATCCAGGACCATCTCAAGTCGATCTTTGCCAAGACCGGCGCCCACGATCGCGTCACGGTCCTGTCGCGCGCCCTCGGCACCAGACGTAAAGGCCATCAGTGACACTCAGCCGGTCAGGGCGTCGAGGGTGACGAACGAGTAGCCGCGCGAGCGCAGCTCGCTGATCACCTGAGCGAGCGCGTCGGCGTCGAACGTGGTGTGATCGTCTGGGTTAGAGCCCACGTGCATGAGCACGATCTCGCCGGGACGCAGCCCGGCCAGCACCCTGGCGGCTACGACAGCAGCGCTGATATGCCCGGCCTTCCCCTCCCAGCCGAGGGTATCGACAGTCCAGCGGACCGGGACATAGCCGACCTGGTTCGCGAGGGCAATGGTCCGCGCGTCGGCGTCGCCGTAAGGAAACCGGAACAGCGGCGCTGGGTTCTGGCCGGTCACCGCGATGATCTGCTGAGCCGCGCCGAGGATCTGCTGCCGGACAGTTTGGTCGCTCAGCCGGGTCAGATATGGATGGCTGACTGTGTGATCGCCGATCCGCTCACCAGCGGACGCGATCGCCCGCGCCGCTGACGGAAAGTCCCGCACGAAGTTGCCGGTCAGGAAGAAGGTCGCCCGAACCTGCTCGCCGCGCAGCGTGGTGAGGATCGAGGCAACGCCATCAGCGTTGGCCCCAGCATCGAAAGTCAGCGCAACTATGCGCCGGGACGTCGGGATCGAGGTCCAGTCCACGCCAGCCAGGCGACTGCTGACCACCGGACCCGCCGATGGCGACGAGGTCACGCTGGGGGATGAAACGGCCTCAGAGGTTGGCGGCGGTGCGGGCACCGGGCTGCGCGTAGGTTGCGTCGGGGACGTCGCCGACGTAGCGACCGGAGGAGTCGACTGGGCCGGTGCTTCTGGGGAATTCCGACTGCAGGCTGCCAGCGAGGCGAGCACCGTCACAGTCGCGGCAACCTGGACAACCCGCCTTATCCCCACTACCCGAGCATGCGCTCATGCGCGCACTCCATAGTCGGGCCCGTAGTCCGTTCCTGCTCGGCAAAGGTCCCGCCTGCTTCGAGCCATTTACGTAGAACTCATTAATCGCGCGTGACCTGGTTCGAGCGCGAGGGCGATCAACAGCCGCGCAACCGAGCCCCCGGCACGTCGGCGAGGACGCCGTCATCCGTGCGAGCCTCGAATGACCCAAGCAATCCGATATGCACCTAGCTGATTCTGCTATGGGCGCTTGGCAGGCCTCCAACTGGTGACTGGATGAGACGGGCCATGACCTGCCCATTTGCGCTCACGCTAACTGGCATCGCTCCATTTGCTCGCCTGAATGCGCGGCGTGACCGTGGTCCTGCCCCTTGAGGTCCTTCGCCTCCAGCAGCCGCTGCGATTCACGTTGCATCATCGTGAGAAAGTCGTGCTTCCGGTGCGCCATCCGGCGGCACGGCGGATGACTGAACGTGGAGAAATGCAATGGCTGCTGTTGCCGTCGGCGTGCCGACGATACCGCTGTCTGCCCGACAGGCGCGATCTGCCCAGCAGGCACAATGCAAGCGGACATCACTCCTGACTGCGGTGGCGGCGACCGTCGTGACCGTTGGGATGCTGACCGGGTGCGGATCTGTGACCGCGACCACGCCGGGCAGCGCCGCTGCTGCGGCGACAAGCGGCACTGTCGCGACCGAAGCGCCGACGGCACCGGCAGCGGCCGTACCAGCCGCGTCGTCGCCGGCGTCGTGTGTATCAGGCACCTGCTGGGTAGATGTCAGCGTCGCCACCGCCTGGGTGAAGCCGTGGTACCCGCGCGCGGTCGACAAGCCGGCGCTCGGTAACCCAGCGCACCCGGCCGTCTGGGTCCAGGACATGTCCATCGCGCAGAAGAGCTGGCTGGTCGGCAGGCTGGAAACCCAGGCCCTGTACGGCACGAAGGTGATCGTCACCGGGCACTGGAACAACTGGACGCACGTGGCCATCCCCAGCCAGCCAACCAACCGGGACTCCCGCGGCTACCCCGGCTGGATACCGACCGTGCAGCTCACCCGCACCGCACCGCCCGGCGCCTCCACCTCTGCGGTGATCCGGCCAGCATCCGCGTGGCTGTGGAGCAGCTGGAACGCCAGCGGCGTCACCGGGACCAAGGTGATGCTGGCCTCCTACGACACCAGCCTGCCCGTCGTCAGAGCCTCCACTACCTACGTGGAGGTCCGGCTTATCAGCGGCCGGGCCGTCGCCCTGCGACGCAGCGACGTCGTCCTGCATGCGGCGGGCCTGTCGTGGGGTGCCACCCGAGCCCGTGTCGTCGCCGCGGCTCGGAAGTTCCTCGGCCTGGCCTACCTGTGGGCGGGCACGTCGGGATTCGGCTTCGACTGCTCGGGATTCACCTACTCCGTCTACCGGGCCTACGGGCTGACGCTCTCACGGGACGCTGACCAGCAGGCCGTGCACGGCACGCCTGTCGCTCGCGGCGCGCTCCAGCCCGGCGACCTGGTGTTCTTCCGCGAGAGCAGTAACGGCATCATCGGCCACGTCGGAATGTACGTGGGCGGCGGGAACATGATCGACGCACCCAACACGAACGCCCGGATCCGGATCGAGCCGATCGCCTCGTTCCCCTTCTACGCGGGTGCACGACGGTACCTCTCGCACTGACATCTATGGCCAGTGCGATAGTCGCGCCGACCTGCTAGTCCTTCTCCAGCAGCGGTCAGGGCAGGCGCGCGGCGGGCAGGCGCAGTTGCACGAGGGCGCCGCCAGCCGGCCGGTTGCTGGCAGATGCGGTACCGCCGTGCGCACGGGCGATCGCATGGACGATCGCGAGGCCGAGGCCGGCGCCGCCATCGGCGCGTGCCCGCCCGCCGTCTGGCCGCCGAAACCGCTCGAATGCATGCGGCA
Organism: uncultured Actinomycetota bacterium; assembly: GCA_963837255.1. Taxonomy (GTDB): domain Bacteria; phylum Actinomycetota; class Actinomycetes; order Streptosporangiales; family Streptosporangiaceae; genus JAJYUU01. The sequence continues at coordinate 1,749,410 of CAWIMN010000011.1, read as the reverse complement.
GGAAGTCGGCTGGGAAGCCCGGCCCCGAGTCAGCGACGGCGATGGTGACGTCTGGCCCGCTGGCTGCCGCGGAGATTTCGATCTGGCTGCCGGCCGGCGCGAACCTGAGGGCGTTGTCGATGAGATTGTCGACGGCCTGCCGGATGCGGTCGGAGTCAACGAGCGCCATGACACCGGGCACGGCGCTGATCTGCAGCGTGACGCCGGCGTCCGCGGCCCGGCGGGCGGCCTGCTCGGCACTGCGGGCCAGCAGCCCGGCCAGGTCTGTCGGCTCAGCCCTGACAGCGAGCTGCCGCTCGTCGCTGCTGGCCAGGGTGAGCAGGTCGTCGGTGATGCGCGACAGTCGCGCAGCCTCGTCTGCGGCGCTCGCGACAGCTTCGGCTAGCTCCGCGCGGGTGCGGCCAGGCCGGGCGGCGAGCTCGAGTTCGCCGCTGAGCACGGCGAACGGGGTACGCAGCTCGTGGCTGGCGTCGGCGACAAACGATCGCTGCCGAGCTAGCGCGCTGTGCAGGCGTGCCAGCAGGTCATTCATGGTGCCGGCGAGCGCCGCGATCTCATCTCGGGTCCTCGGGACGAGCAGTCGCGCGGCCGGATCCTGCTCGGAGAGCGCGGCGGCCTCGCGTCGCAGGCGCTCGGCCGGCGCGAGTGCCGCGCGTGCTAGCAGGTAAGCGCCGGCGCCGCAGATGAGGACGAAGATGGAACCGCCGATCGCCAGCCTGGTCACGAGCGCCGAGACAGTGCCGTCAGCGGCTTCCAGCGAGGAGCCCGCCACGGCGATCCAGCCGGGCCGCGCCCGGACGGGCTCCGCCATCACGCGCTCGGCATCGCCATCGATGGTCGTCGTCACCGTGATCCGGCCCTGCCGGGCAGCGTGCTGCTGGCCCGGTGTCAGCAGCGGCACCCCGGCATCCTCCGGCCCGGCGGCACGGACATGCCCGGCTGGGTCGATGAGCTGGAGTATGTAGTCGCCCGGCGTCAGTGCGGGCAGCGCGGCCGGGCGAGCCGAGGGCGCGGACGACGGCGCTAGGCGACTGGCTGTGGTGAGCTGGGCCGTCAGTCCGGCGTCGACCGATCGCAGCACCACGCTGCGCAGCTGACTGGCCAGCAGCCAGCTGCCTAGGGCAAACGCGACCGCGAGGGCCAGCGTGAATACGGCCGCTACCCGGAGGCGGATCGACACGCCGGCCTCAGACCCGCTCGGCCTGGCGCAGCCGGTAGCCCATCCCGCGAACCGTCTCGATGTCGTGCCGGCCGAACGGCATGTCGACCTTGCGGCGCAGGTACGCCACGTACTGGTCGACCACATTCGAGCCCGCGTCGTAAGCGAAATCCCACACCGCCTCGATGATCTGGGACCGGGTCAGCACGCTGCCCGGGTGCCGCAGGAAGAGCTCGAGCAGCGAGAACTCCTTCGGTGATAGCTGGAGCTCGGTCGGGCCGCGCCACGCCTGCTTCGTCGCCGGGTCCAGGCTCAGGTCGCCGACCGTCAGGACCGCGGGCCTGGCCCGGTCGTCGCGGCGCGCGAGCGCACGCAGCCGGGCCGCCAGCTCAAGCAGGCTGAACGGCTTGACCAGGTAGTCGTCAGCGCCGGCATCGAGCCCGCGGACCCGGTCGCCGACCGCGTCCCTGGCCGTCAGCATGAGCACCGGTACCCAGATGCCCTGGGCCCGGAGCCGGCGACACAGCTCGACGCCGTCGAACCCGGGCAGCATCAGGTCCAGCACGATCGCCGCGTAGCCGTTCTCGGTCGCCATCCAGAGCCCGTCGGGCCCGTCAGCTGCGACGTCGACCGCATGCCCCTCCTCCTCGAGGCCGCGCTTCAGCAGCCTGGCCATCCTGGCCTCGTCCTCGACCACCAGCACGCGCATACCACGAGGTTACGCAGCGTCAGATGTCGAAGGCGTGTGAGGACTATGTGAGCCGCTCACATGTCAGCTACACGGTCCTCTCATGACCCATGTCGCACTGTGGCAGGCAGGACAGCAACGAAAGGACACGACGATGCAGGACTACGACGCAGCAGGCCGCCGGCGGCTGGATCCGCCGGCCGAGGACGACCGGGACGCGGGCGGTTCCGGTCGCCGGCGCGCTGTCGAGCGACGGGACGCTGGCGTGCGGCAGACCCGACGGATCTCGAGCTGGACGGCGGCTGCGCTCGTCGCGGGCGTCGCGGCGAGCGCCGGTTACTTCGCGCACACCGCGATGATGCCGGCTGGCGCATCGAGTGGCACATCGGCCACCGGCACGGTGACCGGAACTGGCAGCGCGGCCGGGCAGAAGCCGAGTGTGACACACGCGGTCGTGACCTCCGGCGGATCGGGCGTGACAGTCGGCACCAGTGCCGGAGCTGCCGGCGGGCGGCCGGCTCCGGCAGCGCGGTGCACTGGCGGGATAACTGATGGCGAGCCCGGCTGTGGTGCTCGGCGGCCCGCGCTGGCAGGTCATGGGTTCTGACCCGACGGCCGTGGCAGAGCGCGACGCACTCGGCACGACGGCCCGGCTTGCAGTCTGGCCGCCCAGCGCGCTGCGCGCTGCCGTCGGCGCCGTCGACCGCGAGCTGGACCGGCTCGACCGCGCCGCGAGCAGATTCAGGGCCGACTCAGAGATCTCCTTCGTCCACGCGCAGCACGGAGCGCCGGTGGACATCAGCGCGGAGCTCGCCGAGGCGATCGGCGTCGCGCTGGCCGCTGCCCAGTGGTCGGGCGGCCTGGTCGACCCGGCCATCGGCGCGTCGCTGATCGCTCTCGGCTACGACCGCGACTTCGTCGAGGTACAGAGCCGGGCCAGAGCGGAGGCTCCAACTCCGGTGCTGCCGCGGGCGGCCTGGCAGTCGGTGCGGCTGGACGGGCGGCGTGTGCAGGTGCCCGAAGGCGTCCTGCTGGACCTCGGCGCGACGGCCAAGGGCCTCGGTGCCGACTGGTCCGCCAGGGCGGCGCTCCACGCAAGCGGGTCAGGCGGCGTCGTGGTCAGCCTGGGCGGTGACGTGGCAGCGGCAGGTGACACGCCCCACGGCGGCTGGCCGGTACTGGTCGCCGACGACCACCGGCAGACCGACGACCGGTCCGCTACCCAGGTGGTGCGGCTGACCGGCGGCGGCCTGGCCACGTCGTCCACAGCCTGCCGACAGTGGCGGCGATCCGGCCGCACGTTCCACCACATCCTCGATCCGCGGACCGGGCTGCCGGCGGCAGGCCCGTGGCGCACCGTGAGCGTGGTCGCGGCTACCTGTGCCGACGCCAACGCCGCCTCGACGGCCGCCATCATCTGCGGCGACCTCGCGCCCCGGTGGCTGGACGCGCAGGGCATCTCGGCCCGGCTGGTCGGCCGTGACGGCACTGTCGTGCGCGTCGGCGGCTGGCCAGCGGCCGACGGTGGCCAGCTCACGCCGCCGGATCATGGCTGGCTGCGGCTGTCAGCTGCGCAGGCACAACCATGAGCGCGCTCGCGACCAGCGCGGCCGGCAGTCAGTATCTCTGGTTCCTGTCCCGAGGCAGCGGCATGGCGCTCCTCGTGCTGTTCAGCGTGGTCTTTGTGCTGGGCGTCGCGACCCGACTGGGGTCCGCGCCGCGCTGGCTGGCCAGGTTCGCGGTCGCGGAACTGCACCGCACGCTGTCGCTGTTCGCCGTGCTGCTGCTCGTGCTGCATGTCGTGACCGCCATCCTGGATCCCTACGTCAGCATCGGCTGGGCCTCGACCGCGCTGCCGTTCCTGTCGCACTACCGAACCCTCGCGATCGGCCTGGGGACGCTGGCTGTCGACCTCGGCGCCGCAGTTCTGCTGACGAGCCTGGTGCGCACCCGGCTCAGCTACGGGGCGTGGCGGGCGGTGCACTGGCTCGCCTACCTGGCCTGGCCGGTCGCGTTCGTGCACTCGCTGACAGCTGGTAACGACCTGCACATCTGGTGGGTCGCGCTCGCCGAATGCGCGTCGGCCGGGATGGTCGCGACCGCCGTGATAGCGCGGTTGCTCACTCGTCGCGACCGGAGCGTGCCGCCCGCGTCCCGCACGGCCGTGGCGGAGCGGAGAGTGCCGCAGCGATGACAGCCACTGGCCGGGACCTGGGCTGTGCTCGCGGCCCGGAGGCTCGCGCGACGCGCGGGCTGCCGCGGCTGCTGCCGCTAACCCTGGACGGGCAGCCGGCCAGTCTGGCACGGCACCTGGCCCGGCACGGCAACCTCCGGATCCCCCGCACGATGCTGGCCGAGATCGACAAGGCCGGCCTCACGGGCCGTGGCGGCGCGGCTTTCCCGACAGCGCGCAAGCTCGCGGCGGTCGCGGCTGCCGCGGGCCGACCGGTCGTGGTCGTCAACGGCACCGAAGGCGAGCCCGCCAGCGCCAAGGACAAGGTCCTCCTGGCAACCGAACCGCACCTGGTCCTGGACGGAGCGGTCATAGCCGCGTACCTGACCGGAGCCCGCGAGGTGGTCGTCGCAGCGCATCGGGCGGTCGCCGGCACCGTCGAGGACGCGATCGGCGCGCGCCAGGACGACGTGGACATCCGCGTTGTTGAGGCTGCCGACGGATTCGTGGCAGGCGAGGCCAGCGCCGTCGTGAACTGGCTGGCCGGCGGTCCGCCAGTGCCGACACAGGTCCCGCCGCGACTCGCGCAGCACGGCCTGCACGGCCGGCCCACGCTGGTCCAGAACGCCGAGACGCTGGCGCATGTGGCGCTCATCGCACGCTACGGGGCGCGCTGGTTCCGCGAACTCGGCACAGTCGCCGAGCCAGGCTCGATGCTGATCACCGTCATCGGCGCCGTTCGCGAACCTGGCGTCCGCGAGATCGGGATCGGCATGCCGGTGGCCGACGTGCTAGCCACGGCGGGTGGTCCGGATCGGCCGCTGCGCGCGCTGCTGATCGGCGGCTATTTCGGCACCTGGGTGCCGTGGCCGGAGGCAGCCGGCCTGCCCTTCTCCGCGGCCGGCCTGGCCGGCGTCGGCGCGGCACCCGCCGCTGGCCTGGTCGCGGCGCTGCCAGCCGACGCGTGCGGCCTCGCGGAGACAGCCCGCGTCGCGCGCTATCTCGCCGACGAGTCGGCTGGCCAGTGCGGGCCCTGCGTGTTCGGCCTGGATGCGATCGCGCGCGAGCTGCAGCACGTGGCCGCTGGACAAAGCGCCAGCGTGCCGCTGATCCGCCGCTGGCTGCTCCAGGTTGATGGCCGGGGTGGCTGCCGGCATCCCGACGGCGCGGTGCGCCTGATCCGCAGCGGCCTGGACGTCTTCGGACAGGAGCTTGACCTGCACGCCCGGGGCTGGTGCAGCGGTACCGACCTCGAGCCCGTGCTGCCTGTCCCCTCGCGGACCGCGTCGTGACCGGCGAGCACGTCCTCCACGTCAACCCCATCGCCTGCGACGGCCGCGGCCTGTGCGCCGAGATCGCCCCTGAGCTCATCACCCTCGACGACTGGGGCTTCCCGATGATCGAGCCGGACGCGGTCCCGCCTGGCCTGATGGCCGAGGCCGAGGCGGCCGTCCGGATCTGCCCGCTGCTAGCGCTACGACTCGCGGTTAACGGTAGGTTCCGGGGCTGACGACGCAGGCGTAGTAGAGGAAGTGGGCGCGGATGTAGATGACTGTTGGCAGGCGCATTCCCCGGCCGAGGCTGTAGCCGCCGTAGCGTGGTGATGGTCACAAGGCCGCCTGCCCGGCAGGCAACCTGTACCCATCTGGGAAGGAGCGGGTATCACCATGGTTTTCCTCCTCATCGCCGGTCTGTGGCTCGATGCGTCCGCGTGGGACGCGGTTGTTCCGCATCTGCGGGCGCTGGGCCATCAGGCCGTACCCCTCTGGCTGCCTGGTCAGGGAGCGCCGCCGGCCACGGCGACGCTTGCCGACCAGCTTGCGGCCGTGCTGGCGGCAGTGGATGCCGTGGCCGGCCGCGTGGTGGTCGTCGGTCATTCGGCCGCGTGCACGCTCGCCTGGATGGCTGCCGATGCCCGGCCGGACAAGGTGGCGCGGGTCGCGATGATCGGGGGCTTCCCGTCCGGTGATGGCGAGGTGTACGCCGACTTCTTCGAGCTGGCGGCCGGTGTCATGCCGTTCCCTGGGTGGGGACCGTTCGACGGCCCGGACTCCGCTGACCTTGACGAGCAGCAGCGGCGCCGCATCGCGGACGCAGCGATCCCGGTCCCCGAAGCCGTGGCGAAAGGCGTCGTGCATCTGCAAGACGAGCGGCGGTTTGACGTACCTGTCACGCTGATCTGCCCCGAGTTCTCCCCCGCCCAGGCCAGGGAGTGGATCGACGGGGGCGAGGTCCCAGAGCTTTCCAAAGCCCGGCACATCGATTACGCCGACATCGAATCGGGCCACTGGCCGATGTTCACCCGTCCGGCCGAGCTTGCCGGCCTGCTGGCCGAGGCCACCCATGTCTGACCGGCGGCCATCAGCGGCATTCACGTCAGGGAGCCCGCTCACGACGGTGGTCCCCTACACGATCCGGCCGCTGGACGCATCCACCTGGGACGCCTTCGCGGAGTTGGTCGAACGCAATAACGGGATCTACGGAGGCTGCTGGTGCATCGCATTTCACTCGGCGTACCAGCGTGGGATCAGTGATCCCCGCACGCTGAAGGAGCAGCTCGTGCGAGCGGGCCACGCGCATGCGGCGCTGGTTTTCGATGAGCAGGGGCTCGTGCAGGGCTGGTGCCAGTACGGCAGCCCGGGCGAGCTTACGGTCAAGCACGACCGCGAGTACCGCAAGGACCCACCGCCTTCTCCGCGCTGGCGGATCACTTGCATATTCGTCGACAAGCGGCATCGCGGCCAGGGGATCGCACGAGCCGGGCTCGAGGGCGCGCTCGCGCAGATCGCCGCCGCTGGCGGCGGTCTGGTCGAAGCGATCTCCGAGACCACCACCGGCCGCGAAGCTCAGAGCCGGTTCCTCTTCAGCGCAACGGCCGAACTGTTTGAGCAGTACGGGTTCGCGCGGGGACGGCAGGTGGGCAAGCACGCGTGGATCGTGAGCCGAGATATCGACCCGGCCTAGGGCGCTGACTAAACCCTGCGAGCACCACACCGCCGATAGGACGCCGCAGGCGGATCACACGGCGTCAGCCCCGACGCGCGGCGTCGACAGATTTCTAGCGCCAGCCGATTAGTCCGGCCAGCCACTTTCGTCCCAATAGACATAAGGGCTGCGTCCATGTGCGGCCGCGCAGTGACGGCAGTCCTCAGGGAGGGGATGCTGGGGTGCGCCGATGACATGGAGATGCTGCGGCTGGCCGGCGCGATGAACTGCGATGTGGGCGTCCATCTGCTGGGGCCAGTGGAGGCGCGTGCGGGTAGCGGCTGGTTGACGGCCCCGCCGCAGCAACGCCGTCTGCCCGCCTGCAGCCAGCAGTCGGTGCTGCGCGCGCTCGGAGACGAGCGGCCATCGTCGGGCGGTACGCCGACGCCATCGAGCGCGGCGACTCGGACACCCTCATCAGCATGCTTACCCACGAAGCGACCTGGTCCATGCCGCCGGTCCCCACCTGGTATCGCGGCCATCAGGCAATCCGCCAGTTCCTGATCCGCGAGCCGCTCACCCGCCGCTGGCAGCACCAGCCCGCCCGGGCTAACGGGCAGCTTGCCGTCGGCTGCTACCTTTTCGATCCGGCCAAAGAGAAATATGTAGCCGCCGTGATCGACGTGCTCACACTGGACGGCGCCAAGATCGCCGCCGTTACCGGCTTCTTGGCTGCCGAGGTATCCGCCGAGCTGCCATCAGCAGCAGCTCACATGGCTCGCAGCGGTGCTGACACGGCGGAGGGCCCCGGCGGCTGGATCGCCGGCGCACTGCTCTTCGCGCGCTTCGGTCTACCCGGCGAACTGCCCTGAGGCAGGAACGCCAGCCAACCTGGCTGGAATCACCGGACAGAGTGATCCGGGCCATGGCCATCTGAGGCTGTCCCGTTCGTCGCTGAGGTAGGACGGACCGAGCCGTCCGTTGACAACAAGGAGGATTAATGAGCCTGCCAGAGGTCGTGACACCGCAGGAGTGGCTGGCGGCCCGCAAGGAGCTGCTCGGCAGGGAAAAGGAGAACACGCGGCAGCGGGATGTGCTCAACGCCGACCGCCGCCGGCTGCCGATGACGGTCGTGGAGAAGGACTACAGGTTCGAGGGTCCGGCCGGCGAGATCGGGCTGAGCGATCTGTTCGACGGCTGCCGGCAGCTGATCATCCAGCACGTCATGTTCGACCCGGCCTGGGAGGCCGCCTGCCCCGCCTGCACGGCCGCGCTGGACGAGCTGGCGCCGGCTGTGCTGGCGCACCTGCGGAACAGGGACACCGCGTTCGCGGCCATATCGCGCGCGCCGTTCGGCAAGCTGGCGGCGCTGAAGGCGGGCAAGGGCTGGGAGTTCGGCTGGTACTCCTCCTTCGGCAGCAACTTCAACTACGACTTCCACGTCACCGTGGACGCGGCATTCGCGTCGCCGGTCTTCAACTACACCGAACTGGACCCAGACGACTCGGGTGAGGCCGGCGGCTTCAGCTGCTTCCTGCGGGACGGGGCGTCGATCTTCCACACTTACTCGGCCTACGCCCGCGGCACCGAATATGTCGGCAACGCCTACACGCTGCTCGACCTGACCGCGCTCGGCCGTCAGGAGGTCTGGGAGGAGCCCAAGGGCCGGGTGGCCAGCCCGCATCCCGCCGAACCTACGTTCGCGCCATGACCGGCACCGGGCAGTATCCGGCCTCGCGGGGGCGTCGGTTACTGTCCGCTCATCCGCCAGGCGAAGGCCAGCGGTGACGCGGCCGTCAGGTCGATCGCCGGCTCGGTGTTGGAGTAGGACTGCATATTGTCGCGGAACTCCGCGCTGGAGGAGTTGAAGGCCGCATAGGTGTCCGCGCCGTTAGCCGGGCAGGCGATCATGCCGCTGACCGATCCCGTCGTCGCCTTGGAATTCGGTCCTTCGACCGCCGCGCCAGCCAAGATTGCGCCGGTGCCGTTGAGGGAGCCGGCCAGGTTGGCGACCTGGTGCTGCAGGCAGTCCGGGAATTTCGCGCCGTCGCCGACGATGAACGACAGGCCCCAGCCGTTCGCGCCGAGGATGTTCCCCAGCCACTCGTCGGCATAGGCGGCGTAGGTGGTCGTTCCGGTCAGATGGTCATACTCGCTAGCCATGACCGACAGGCCAGCGCCGTGTGAGGTGGTGTCCCAGGTCCCCCACGTGAACCCGAATCCGAACGGGTCAGCAGTCGCCTGGCCGACCGCCTTGTCCAGCTGCTTTTTCAGGTCTGCGACCAGAGCCGCCGGTGTGGTCGCCAGCCCGGCAGGATTCCCAGCTTGGGCTATCGCGTTGGCCAGCTCGTAGTGGGCGACGCCAGATACGTCATAGAGGTTGAGCGTATCGGCGGCGTCGTTCGGGCCCGTGATGTAGGCGTTCGCCCACTGAGCAGCGAGCGGGAGGTAGTACATGGGATCCGTATGCGGGAGCCCGGCTGGCGGAGTCGCCGCGGCCAGCGCCTTATACAGTTCGGTCGCGCCCAGCTCCATGTCGTCACGCCACTCGACTTCGGGGTAGAAGCTGTACGGGATGGCGGTCAGCAGGTTCCCAGTCCACGCGGTGCTGGCGAGGCCATAGACGTCCTCCGCGTCCTGCAGACAGGTGTCGGCGTAGGCAGGGTCGCTGACCCGGAACACCTGATAGCACTCGGCGAACGCGGCGGCGACGCGGCCGGCGATGTTCGGGCTGATCAGGGCGCCCGGAGCGGCGGCACGGAAGACGGGCCGGTTGCGGATGTAGCGGTACAGCGAACTGGTGCCGCCGTAAGTGTCGTCGGCTTGGGGCAGGCGCCAGATGTCATGGTCGCTGATCGTCTTGGAGTTCCCGGCGCCGATGCCGACCTGGTAGTACATGGTCTTGGTGGAGTCGTTCCACATTTTCATGAGCCAGTCGGTGCCGAACTTCGCCTCGGCGGTGAAACCGGCACCGGCCTGGGCCGGGAAGTCGCGGTCCAGTAGCAGCATCAGGTCGACGGTGTAGCTCGTGGTCTCGACGAACTTCAGGTAGTCACCTGCGTCCCACCAGCCGCCAGAGGCGTCCATCGACACCCCGAGCGAGGTCAGGCTGCCGGAGAACCCGCCCGTCGAGGCCTTGTAGTTCGGGGTCAGGTAGGTCATCGCGGTCTCGTCGTTGAGGTGCGCCGCGGCTGTCCGAAGTGCCGACGGGATGTAGTTCGGGCCGTCCCGCTCGTTCTGGTAGAACGACAACGCGTTGGTCATCGCGCCCGCGTAGATGTTCTGGGCCGCGTCGATCCTGAACGACGGCGAGGTCGCGGCGACAGGACCGGTTACTGAGATCGTGTAGGTACCGGGTGTCGTCACCGCGCCGAAGTCCAGCGCGTAGACATCTGGATAGCTAGAGCTCCACGAGCCGAGATTCGCGCCGATCGGCGCGGCGTAGACCGAAGTACCCGACGAGTTGACGACCGCGAAGGTCGCTCCGGTCTCGCTGGTCGACGCCATCAGGTAGGCACGCTTCGCGGTGGCGGAATACCCGAGCTGATTGATCCTGACGTAGGCGGTCCCGGTGGCTGCGTACGCCACATTCGACAGCGCGACCGCGAGAAGGGGAACCGCTATCGCGGTTCCGAGCAGGGCAGAAACGGCTCGACGCATCGGCAGCTCCCGTCGGCTAGCTGGTGAACGGTTCGAGCAGGTGGCTGAAGTCCCAGGTGTTCTGGGTGATGCCGGAGCAGGTGTTGCTGTCGACGGTGCCGGGGCAGCCGCCGTTGTCGCGCTGGATGGCCCAGATGGACAGCAGGTTCATGTTGTTGGCCTGGGCGAAGTTCAGCATTGTCGTTGCGTCGGGGAGGTAGGTGACCTCGGTCTTCTTGCGAAGGTCGTCGATGCCGGGCAGCAGGGTCATCGCTTCCATGTTCCAGATCTGCGCTGAGGTCAGGCTCGGGAAGATGGTCTGCAGCTGGGCGTGGGTGTTGGTGGCCGCGTTGACTGCCGCCTGACCCATGTTCACTACGCCCTCTTTGGCGATGTAATAGTCGAAGACCATGATGTTGACCGACGTGACGGCCGCCCCGCTGGCGGCAGCGCTCTGCAGCACGGCCTCACCGTTCGGGTCCAGTCCGTACTGCTCCACCGGAATCGTGTACTGGATCTGGAGCGGGATGCCGTTCTGTGCTGCCCACTGCTCGGTCAGCGCGATCGCCTGGTTGCGGCGGGTGATCCCGGCGGTGTTGTTCAGCGAACTGGACTCGACATCCATATCGAGCCTGGTGACCCCGAGGGTGGTGATCACCGCCTCGTAGTCGGCCGCGATCGAGTTCACGTTCGTGCATGAGTCGGCGATCTCGGTACCGCCATGATCGGCGCTGTACCCGCCGAACGAAGGGATGACGTCACCGCCCAGTGCGCGCAGCGAGGTGATGTCCGATGCGTAGTAGTTCAGCGGCTGACTGGCCAGGCCGTTCCAGGCCAGGGTGCACGAGTTCTTGCCGGTCGACTGCAGGAAAGCCAGCGTGAAATACCTGGCGCCAGACACCTGGGCGGTCGCGGTAATGCTCGGCGTGTTCGGCGCGAGGTAGGTCTCGTAGTACGGCGCGTAGACGTGTGCAGGTAACGGGGTGTAGGCGGCTGCTGAGGCCTGCCCCGCGCCGGCGAGAGGCCAGATGATGGCGGCGGTAGCGGCGACAGCGAGCGCAAGTCGGTGCCGGACTCTCATTGCGTTCTCTCCCGGGAATCGATGGTGAGTGTTTCCTGCGCCCGAGTTGCGGATCGAAATCGACCGTCACGACCGCGTGGTCAGGCGGGGCAGGCAATCCCTTGGTGTCAGCCGGGCACGCTCAGCACTGGCGGTGTGCCCGGCAAGGTTGAGAGGCAGTAGGTGTGCTTCAGCGTCTTGGACCCGCCGGAGAAGCGGGCGATGTCGCGGTCCGGCCAGGCCGGGAACGGCAATTCGTGGTCGCCGGACAGCCCTCGGGTCATGCGGCCACTCCCGTCGCGGTTGAACCTCTGATCCGCCCCCCCGATGTTTAGTTTGTATACTTTCCGAACCAACCCGTCAAGAGCCGGGCAGCCGCAACCGCAGGCGTTGTGGATCCTCATGACCGACGGGAACGGGGCCGTCTATCCGGGGGCCGACCGGCAGACCGCGGTCATCAGGCGGCCAGGTCACTCCGGTCTCGGGTCCCAGCGGAATCGCCGGCCGGGCTGCCTGTGCATCAAGCCGGCATCGTCAGCCGGTAACGCACCGGACCGCCGCCGAACCGGGACGGCCGGGAACTGCGTCGCGGACCTTTGACCCTGGCCCGCGACTCGCGGCGGACAGACCATCGCTGATGACGAGAGGAGCCCGGCGATGCAAGCTGCAGTGGGCGACACCATCACGGTCATGGCGGTCCACCAGGGCGAGTCAGATCGGCACGGCGTGATCATTGAGATCCACGGCAAGGACGGGCAGCCGCCCTACCTGGTGCGGTGGCAGGATGACTACGAGAGCCTGTTCTTCCCTGTCGCCGACGCCGTGGTCGAGCATCACCCCGCTAGCGCACAGCAAGCCGCGCGCTAGCTGACGGCAACCCGGCTGGCGGGTCGGCGTCGGAGCTCGCGGGATCTCGGGTCTACCCACTGCTTGACCGGGGTAGTGACAAGGGTGCCCGGGGGCCTGCGCTGGCCGACAGCGGTCGGCTCCGCCTGCACTATCTGAGGAGGCTGCTCCGGTGCCGCACGTGCGCGATTTCCTGAGCCGATTCCGTCCGGCCGGGGCTCCAGGCGCAGGCCGAGCCGCGGTGCCTGCCGACCGCCGCCGGGAGCTGGAGTCCGAACTCGGCCCCGTGCTGATGCTGCTGGACGGGCCGAGCTCGCAGTGCACTGAGGCCATCGGGGCGGCGCAGCGGGACGCAGCGCAGATCGTCGGTGCGGCTCGTGCCGAAGCCGACGCCATCGTGTCGGCCGCCCGCGAGCAAGCCGCTGCCAGCGTCGCGGAGCTTGTCCGGCAGGCCATTTCGGCGGCCCGCACGGAGGCGGAGGCGATCGCGGCTGACGGAGCGGCCGAGGCGGCAGCGATCAGCGAACGCGCCCGCCAGCGCCTTCCCGCACTCGCCGACCGCGCGGTCGCCCTGATTCGCGACATAGCCGTCTCAGGCGGAGCGTCATGACGGCGGGTTGGGTAGCCGGCACGGTCCGGGCCCGGGCCATGGCCAGGCGGGTGCTCGGCGCTGAGGCGGCGCGGCAGCTGGCGGCTAGCCGGTCACTTCCAGAAGCGCAGCGGATGCTGCAGCAGACTCCGTTCCGTGGCGCGGCCGAGGCTGGCCTGTCCCTCGCCGCGGCCCAGCACGCCGCCGCGGAGACCATCTTGTGGGATCTGCGGGTGCTCGCGGGCTGGCTGCCGCGCGAAGGGGTCAGCCTGCTGCGGCTCCTGGCGGGCTGGTTCGAGATCGCCAACGTCGACGAACTGCTGCAGACGCTGGCAGGCCAGCCAGCGGAGATGGAGTTTCAGCTCGGCGCCCTCGCGACGGCGTGGCCGCGGCTCAGCGAGGCCCGCACCACTGTCGAGCTCCGCCACGCCCTCGCCGCCTCCGCCTGGGGTGACCCGGGCGGCGATACCAGCCGGGACATCCGCCTGGCCATGCGAGCGCGCTGGGCAGTCCGCGTCGCCGCATCCAGCGACCGGGCCAGGGCCTGGGCAACCATGGCCGCGGGGCTGCTGCACTCGGCTGAGCCGTCGGGGGACGCCGCCGCCGCAACGAGCCGCGACGGTCAGGCCGAGCGCCCGTCGGCGCGGGCGCGGCCGACGAACCCTGGCCGGCCGCTCCATGCCCTGCCGGGCCAGCCGCGGTCATCGGCGGCGGCGGCCGGGACGGCAGCGGAGACGTGGCTTGCCGAGGCGGACTGGTGGCGGCGGGTGGAAGCGGACGGCCGCGCACTGCTGCGGTCCTCGGCGTCCGACAGCGACCCGGTACTCGGCGCCGTGGTGGTGATGGCGGCCGATGCCCGGCGGGTCCGTGCCGCCCTTGCCAGCGCCGCGCGCGGCGGCCTGGCGCTGGAGGCCTACGATGCGCTGGCTTGATTCGGCTGTGCCGGTGCGCATGCAGCGGGTCGCTCTCGTTGCGCCGAGCGCGGCGCTGCGCGATGTGCTCATGCAGGTTGCTGATGCAGCCGCGATGCAGATCGACCACGATGGCCGCACGCGAGTGTCCGGCGGCCGGCCAGCGCGCGGCCGGGTGCCGCAGCCAGCGCCGCCGCTGATCTCCGCGGTCACTCCCGACCTGCGGGAACTGGAGCTCGCTGGCCGCTACGACCTGCTGGCCGGTGAGGCCGAGCTGCAGAGCCAGGCGGACGCGGCATTGCGCCGCTCGGACGCGGCAGCCCTGGTCGGCTGGATCCCGTCCAGCCGCCTGCCGGAGGTCGCTGCCGCGCTGGCAGCGGCGGGCGGCGCCGTTGTCCCGCTGGCACGGCCGACCTGGTCGACGGCACCGACGCTGCTAGCCGAGCGCGGGCTGCATCACGAGCTGACTCCCCTGGTGCAGACGTACGGCACGGTACCGTACGCGGACGTTGACCCGAGCTGGCTGGCCTGGGCCAGCTACGTCGTGATGTTCGGGATAATGTTCGGCGACGCCGGCCAGGGCGTGCTGATGATCGGCGCGGCCGTGGCGCTCCGCCTCGGCTGGCCACGGTGGCTGTCCAGGTTCCGCGCTGCCTGGCCGTTCGTCGGCGGGGCCGGCCTGGCTGCCACGGCCTTCGGGCTGCTGTACGGGGAATGCTTCGGCCCGACCGGGCTGGTGACCGTCCTCTGGCTCAGCCCACTCGCGCAGCCAGTCACCCTGCTGCTGGCAGCAGTCGGCTTCGGGGCGTTCCTGCTCGCCGGTGCCTACGCGCTTGGCACGGTCAACCGGTGGCGCGAAGGCGGCTGGCGCGCCGCCTTGTACGCGCCGTCTGGCATCGCTGGCAGCTGCGTGTTTCTCGGCGCGGCGGCGGGGGCAGCCGGGTGGCATTTCCATCACGGCTGGTGGCTGGCAGCCGGCGGTCTCGTCGCCATCGCGGGTCTCGGGCTGGCTGCTGCCGGGTTCCTGGCCGAGGCGGGCCGCGGCGGCACGGCGATCACGCAGGCAGTGGTCGAGCTGTTCGACCTCGTGGTCCGGCTGGGCTCCAATATCGTGTCGTTCACCCGGCTCGCCGCGTTCGGCCTGACGCACGCCGCCCTCGGCCTCCTGGTCTGGGAGGGCACCCGGGCCCTGTGGCATCGCGGCGGCTTGCTTGCCGTCCTCGGCATCGTTGTGTTCGCGGCGGGGACCGCGCTCGCCTTCAGCCTCGAAGCGCTCGTCGCGGCCATCCAGGCTCTCCGGCTGGAGTACTACGAGCTGTTCTCTCGCGTCTTCACCGGACAGGGGGAGCCGTTCCGGCCCTGGCATGTACCCGTGGCGCGGAGCGCGCCAGAAGACCAGACAGGCGACCTGGCTCGCCGACTCGATGCGGAGGTGGCACGTCCATGATTGCAGCCTGGCTGCTGGGATTGCCGGTGGTCGCCGTTCCTGCCGCCGTGCTGGCTCGCCTGGCGGCGCGCCGGCCACAGCGCGGCGCTCTGATTCTCGCTGTAGCTGGCGGGCTGCTCATGGTGGGTGCCACTGTGCTGCTCGTGCTGACGCTGAGCGGCGGGACAGCTAGCGCGGCCGGAGCGTCTGCCGGGGCGGTTGCGGCGCACGCAGCCACCACCAGCGGAGGCGGCAACTCGGCCGCGCTGATTGGCGCCGCGATCGCGGTGGCGGGCTCGACCATCGGTGCCGGCATCGCCGTCGCCTACACCGGTGCGGCTGCGCTGGCCGCCATGAGCGAGCGGCCGGAGTTGTTCGGCCGGGCCATGGTGGTGGTCGGGCTAGCCGAGGGCATCGCGATCTACGGCCTGATCATCGGCATCATCCTGGTCGGGAAGGCGTGACCGTCATGGCGACGGCCGCGGTCATCGGCTCGACGCTCGCGGTCGAGGGGTACGCGCTGGCCGGCGCCATCGTGCACGCCGCGGACAGCGCGGCCGAGGCGACGGCTGCCTGGGAGGCGCTCCCGCCCGACACAGCCCTGGTCATCATGACCGACAGCGCGGCGGCGTGGCTAGCGGACCGGCTCCCGCAGCGCCCCGACATCCTGACGGCGATGATGCGGCCATGACCACAGCAACTGCGCAAGCGGCGCTCGAGCCAGTGCGGCAGCGCCTGCGGCGCGACGCCGAGGACCAGGCAGCCCGGTTGCGCGCGGTCGCCCGCGAGCAGGCGGCCGCGATCATGCGGCAGGCACACGAGGACGCGGCGGCCGCCCTCGACGAGGCGGCAGCGAAGGCCGCCGCGACCGCGGCCCCGCTGACAGCCGCCGAGCTGCGACGTGCCCGCGATGCCGCCAGGTCGGCGGTACTAGCTGCGCAGCGTGAGGCGTGCGACGACCTGCGCCGCCGGGTGCGCGCCGCCGTCGCCTCGCTGCCCGGCCAGCCAGGGTACGACCGGCTCATGCACCGGATCACCGGCCTCGCCGAGCAGGCGGCGGGCCCGCAGGCACGGGTCACGTCGCCATCGGCCGGCGGCGTTGTGGCACGCTCGGACGGCGTCATCGTCGACTGCTCGCTCGGCCGCCTTGCCGACCTGGCCGTGGCCGAGCTCGGCGCCGCCATCAGGGAACTGTGGACGCCATGAGCGCGGACGCGGCACGCGTCGCCCGGGTGAACGGCCCCCTCGTCGAGGTCACGGGCCTCACCCAGGTGGCGATGTCCGACGTCATCGAGCTTGGCGAGCACCGGCTGCCCGGCGAGGTGGTGGCCGTCCGCGGTGACGTGACGACGGTCCAGGCTTACGACTACACCGGCGGCCTTGCGCCGGGCCATCCGGCCCGGTCACTGGCCGAGCCGCTGTCAGCCCTGCTCGGCCCGCACCTGCTCGGCGGCATCTTCGACGGCCTGCTGCGACCGCTGACCGGAGCGCCTGCCTGGCTCGAGCCTGGCGTCACCGCGGCGTCCGCTGCAGAGGGCGAGTTCACCTTCGCGCCTGCGGTGACGGACGGCACGATCGTGACCGGCGGCACCACGCTGGGCACGGTGCCGACGGCCGCCGGCATCGACTACCGCGTCCTGGTGCCTCCAGGGCTGAGCGGGCCGGTCGCCGGCATCCGGCCGGGCGGCCCCGTTCCCCTCCGGGCGGTCATCGCAACGGTCAGCGGGGCGCCGGTGCGCCTGACCTCAGCCTGGCCGGTTCGCCGGTCCCGGCCCTACCGTGAGCGGCGCGACGCCGACTCGCCGCTGGTCACCCGCCAGCGCGTCATCGACCTGCTGTTCCCGGTCACGCGGGGCGGCACGACCGCGGTGCCTGGTGGTTTCGGCACCGGCAAGACGATGCTGCTCCAGCAGATCACCAAGTGGTGCGACGCCGACGTCATCGTGTACGTCGGCTGTGGTGAGCGAGGCAACGAGCTGGCGGACATGCTCGACGAGCTGCAAGGGCTGACCGACCCCCGGACCGGAGGTCCGCTGGCCGACCGCACGGTCGTGATCGCCAACACCTCCAACATGCCGATGATGGCACGCGAGGCCAGCATCTACAGCGCGGCCACGGTGGCCGAGCACTTCCGGGACATGGGCCTGCACGCGGTCGTCATCGCCGACTCCACGTCTCGGTGGGCGGAGGCTCTCCGCGAGTTCGCGTCGCGCAGCGGCGAGCTGCCGGCCGAGGAGGGATACCCGGCGAGCCTGGCCTCTGCGCTCGCCGCGTTCTACGAGCGGGCCGGGTGCGTCGTCACCGCGGAGGGCCGCGAGGGGTCGGTGACGATCATCGGCGCGATCTCTCCGGCGGGCGGCGACATGACCGAGCCCGTGACCACCTACACCCAGCGGTTCGTGCGCTGCCTCTGGTCGCTGGACCGCGACCTGGCCTACGCCCGGCACTACCCGGCTGTGTCCTGGGCCGGGTCGTTCTCCCGCGACGACGACGTCGTCGCCGCCTGGCACGCCGGCCACGGCGATCCTGGCTGGGCGGAGCGCCGGGCGCGGCTAGCCGCGCTGCTCGCCGAGGCGGACCGGCTCGGCTCGCTCGCCGAGCTGATGGGCGTGAGCGCGCTCCCCCCGCCCGAGCGGGCCACGATCCTGGCCGGCCGGCTCATCCGGGAAGGCCTGCTGCAGCAGAGCGCGCTCAGCACCGTCGACGCGTCGTGTGACAGCGCCAGGGCCGCCGCACTGGCGCGTGCGATCCTCGCCGTCGCCGACCGCTGCCTGGAGCTTGCCCGGGCCGGCGTGCAGCCCGCCGAGATCGAGGAGGCTGACTTCTCGCCGATCCTGCGCGCGCGGGAGGACGCCGCCAGCCCGGCAGACGTCGCCGACCGGGAGCGGGTCATGCTCGCCACCCTCGACCGGCTGAGTCAGCGGGCAGCCGGGGACGCGGCAGCGCAGGACAGTGCGGCATGACCACGCCGTGGGCCCGGCGCGAGTACACCGACATCGCCGAGCTGCGCGGCCCGCTGCTAGTGGTGCGAGGGGTGGCCGGGGTTGGCTGGGATGAGTTCGCGACCATCCGCGACGCCAGCGGAGGTGAACGCCACGGACTTGTGCTCGAGGCCGATCGCGACCTCGCGGTCGTCCAGGTACTCGAAGGCACGGCCGGGCTCGGCGCGGCTGGCACCCGGGTCGGGTTCAGCGGCACGCCGCTTCGCGTCCCGGTCGGCCCGGACTGGCTGGGTCGGGTGTGCACCGGGCGGGGCGAGCCGATGGACGGCGGGCCGCCAGTCACTGGCGACACGACCGCGGCCGTGACGGGTTTCCCGATGAACCCGGTGATCCGCGAGCCGCCCGCCGAGCCGGTGCTCACCGGCGTCTCGGTAATCGACGGCCTGACGACACTCGTCCGCGGCCAGAAGCTGCCCATCTTCTCGGTTGCGGGCCTGCCGCATCTCGACCTGGCCGCGCAAGTGGCCGCCCAGGCCTCGGCCGGGGGTGACCCGTTCTGCGTGGTGTTCGCCGCTATGGGGCTCACCCACGCCGACGCGGCCACGGTGCGCAAGGTGCTCGACAAGCGGTCTGCCGCGGCCGAGCTCGTCCTGCTGCTCAACCTCGCGGACGCCCCCGTGATCGAGCGCATCCTCACCCCGCGCATCGCGCTGACCGTCGCCGAGCACCTGGCGTTCACGCTCGGCCGCCACGTGCTCGTCGTCATGGCGGACATGACGAACTACTGCGAAGCACTGCGGGAGGTATCGGCCGCGCGCGGCGAGATCCCGGCCCGGCGCGCCTACCCCGGTTACCTCTATAGCGACCTGGCGTCGCTGTACGAGCGGTGCGGCCGGATGCGCGGCGTGCCCGGCTCGGTGACGCTCGTCCCGGTGCTGACCATGCCGGGCGGTGACATCACGCATCCGGTGCCGGACCTCACCGGCTACATCACCGAAGGGCAGATCGTGCTGTCCCCCGAGCTGCACGCCCGTGGCATCTATCCCCCGGTGGACGCACTGTCGTCGCTGTCCAGGCTGATGCGGCATGGCGCGGGCCCCGGACGCACCAGGGATGACCACCTGGATGTTGCGGCACAGACGCTGGCCGCCCTCGCCGCCGCCCGCCGCGCCGCCGAGCTGGCCGAGCTGATCGGCGCGGCGGCGCTGAGCGCGGCCGACCGCCGCTACCAGGACTTCGATGAGGCGTATGCGAGTCGGGTGATCAGCCAGGGACGCACCGAGAACCGCACCCTCGATGACACCCTCGGCCGGGCCTGGCAGGCGCTCGGCGTGCTACCCCGCCGCGAGCTGACGATGCTGTCGGCGGCGGCGCTCAACGCCTACTATCCGGCCGCCGGGCCGAGCGGCGGCGACCCGCAATGACAGCGCCGAAGCTGCCAGTGCCGCCGGGCCGGGCGGGACGCATCTGGCTGGTGCGGCGCCTGGCGACCGCACGCCGCGGCGCGGACCTGCTCGACCGCAAGCTGCGGATCCTGGCGGGCGAGCTGGCCCGGCTGCAGGCCGCAGCGGCCGAGACGGCGACGCAGTGGGACCAGTGCCAGGCCGACGCGCAAGCCTGGCTGCTCCGAGCGGCGCTGCTGGGCGGCGAGCGCGCTATCCGGCTGTCCGACGACGGCCAGGCCGCGGACGTCCGGATCACGTACGAGACGACCATGGGCATCCGCTACCCCACTGGCGCCGTGTGCGCCATCCCGCCGGCGGCGACCTGGGACGGCCCCGTCGTGGCTCGGATGCGCCGCGCGCACCGCGCCGCGCTCGCGGCAGCAGCTCAGCACGCGGCCGCGAGCGCTGCGGTGCGCGCGGTGGACGCCGAGGTCAGGGCTACCCGGTACCGGCTGCGGGCGATCCAGGACCGGTGGATCCCTCGCCTCGAGCAGGCGCTAGCGGAGGTGACCTTCACGATCGAGGAGCTTGAGCGCGCCGACGCCGCCAGGCTGCGACTGGCGGCCGGGCCGGCCTTGTCGAAGCCGAACCTCAGGGCGCGGCCAGGTTGACTGCCGGGATCAGGGCCGGCCAGCGGCGTGGCGGCGGACGAGCAACTTGCGTAGCTCGTCAGCGCCCCAGACGATCAGCGGGTACGGCAGCAGAATTATCAGGTAGCGAGCCGGCAGCGCGGCAGTGCCGAGAAGTGATTGCAGCGGCGGCGCGAAGACCAGCACAGCGGCTACCACCAGCTCGGCGCCCACGGCCAGGATCAGGAAGCGATTGCTGAACACGCCTACCGACCACAGCGAGGCGCGCTGTGTCCGCACCGCGAACGCGGTCCCGATCTGGCCGAAGATCATGCCGAGGAAGGTCATGGTGGTGGCCTGGAGATACGCGTGGTGGAAGCGACTACCGACGCCAGTCGGATCGCCAGGATGCCACCCCGAGCTGACCAGGACGTAGAAGAATCCGCCGATTGACAAGGCAGCGACCATCAAGCCGAGGAACAGCCAGGCACGGATCAGCATCGGCGCGCGGATCACGCCTTCGGTTCGCTGGCGGGGCGGGCGGTTCATAATGCCGGGCTCGGCCGGGTCGCGGCCTAGCGCGAGCGATGGCAAGGTCTCGGTGCCGACATCGAAAGCCAGCAATTGCAGCACGGTCAGCGGGAGCGGCACTGCGCCGCCGGCGAACGCGAAGACGAGGAACGGCACGACCTCGGGTGTGGCGTGAGCAAAGATGTAGACGATGAATTTGCGGACATTGTCATAGACGATGCGGCCTGCCTCGACCGCGGTAACGATCGAGGCGAAGTTGTCGTCTGTCAGCGCCATCGTCGCCGCCTCGCGAGCGACGTCCGTTCCCGACATGCCCATCGCGACGCCGATGTCGGCACGGCGCAGCGCCGGAGCATCGTTGACGCCGTCGCCCGTCATGGCGACGACATGGTCTTCGGCCCGCAGTTCCTCGGCGATGTGCAGCTTCGCTTCCGGCGATGCGCGTGCGAACACGACCTCGCGGCCTTGCGACAGGATCTCCCTGATCTCCGCCTCGTGCCGGTGGTCGAAGTGCTCGGCCATGACGACAAGCGGCTCTCCGTCGCCGATGCCGACCTGCCGGGCGATCGCAGCGGCGGTCATCGGGTGGTCGCCGGTGATCATCATGACTCGAATCCCGGCCGTGTGACATCGGCTGATCGCATCGGCCGCCTCGGGCCGTGGCGGGTCAAACATCGTGATCAGCCCGAGAAAGCAGAGCTCGCGCTCGGCGCCCTCGCGCGGCAAGGGCTGCTGGGATGCCTCGGCGGGCGGCTCGCCAGGTGCGGCCCGGCGGGCGAGCGCCAGCACGCGCAGTCCCTGATGGGCGTAGGCCTCGACCTGACGCTTGATCTGCGCGCGCTGGCCGTCCCGCAGCGGCTCCTCAGTGCCCTCAGCAGTCAGCAGGCTCACGGAGCGCGGCAGAACCGCTTCCGGAGCACCCTTGGTGTGCAGCCAGCAACCCCCGTCCACCCCGGCGTCGAGAGTGCTCATGAGCTTGAGCTGCGGATCAAAGTTGTACTGGTGCCGCCGAGATTCCTCGCGGTGATCGGGGTCGACATCCGCCGCCAGGTACCGGGCGGCCGCCAGCATTGCCACCTCGGTGGGATCCCCGGCCGCCTGGCCGTGGGCATCGAGACGCGCGTTATTGCAGCGCGCAGCCGCCTCAGCCAGCGCCCTCAGCCCGGCTGCGGGCGGCGGCCCGGGCCTGGCTCCGGCATCAAGCCGCACGCCGTGCCCGCACAGCCATGCCTCGACTGGGCGCATCCTGTTCTCGGTCAGGGTGCCGGTCTTATCGGTGCAGATCACGTCCGTGCTGCCCAGTGTCTCTACGGCGCTCAGCCGCTTGACGAGGGCGCCACGCCGCGCAAGCAGCCGCACCGCCACAGCGAGCGCCAGCGTGATCACCGGGAGCAGGCCCTCAGGAACGTTGCCGGCCAGCAGCCCGACGGCGAATACCACGCTATTGTGCACTGACAGGCCCGTTCCGAAGATGGCAACCGGCACGAACCCAATAGCCATCGCCACCGCGATAGCCGCGATCAGCCACGCGACGCGCCGGACCTGCAGCTCAAGCGGGCTCGGATCCTCCTTGACGCGCTCGGACAGCGCCGCAATCCGGCCAAGCTCGGTATGCATCGCGGTCGCGAACGCCACCGCACGCGCCTCGCCCCCCGTGCAGATCGTGCCGCTGAACACCAGGTCATGTGCCTGCAGGCGGGGAACCACACCGTCACGAGCCCCAGCAGAGCGCATTACTGGCACCGACTCACCGGTCAGTGCCGACATATCCACTTCTACCGCACCCGACAGAAGCCGCATGTCGGCTGCAATTCGGGCACCTTCCTCCAGCAGTACGAGGTCACCAGGCACCAGGCCGGTCACCTCAATCACGTTTGGCGTGCCATCGCGCAGCACCGTCACCCGCTGGGGCAGGAATTCGGCGAGCGCCTCGACAGCACGCTCAGCCTGCATTTCCTGCACGAACGCGAATGCGGCGTTCACGATGATGACCAGCACAACCGCGGCGCCGACAACATCACTGCCGACACCAAAGGACAACACCGCCGCCACCCACAGCAGCAGCGCGAGGGGATGTGTGAGCTGGCGCGCGATCTCCCGCGGCCACCGCACATGCCCGCGGCGGCTCAGCACGTTGGGGCCGTACTGGACGAGCCGGCGCGCTGCCTCGCGCGAGGTCAGGCCATGCTCGCTCGTCCGCAGGTCGCGCAGCAGCCGGCGCCGAGGCTCGAGTGCCTCAAGGTCACCGATCGGAGCCGGGACGCTGCCGTCTGAGCCCATCCGCCGCTTCCTCCGGCCTATCGCGCACCAGACTCACCGATCCTGACATCCTCAGATCGCCGGTAACCACACTGGACCCCCCGGCACGGCTCTAGGAGCGCTGGTGCGGTCCTAGCCGAGGTTCAAAGCTCCTTGGCGGGCAATCCAGCCGAGTCCGACCCTGCTGGCCGCGGCACCCAGCGCAGCGTGACCGGCGGAAAATGCTGGGTCAGACCCGCGGATTCCGGGGCTACAGTAAGGAGTACCGAGGACGTTTCTGCACGCCAGCAGCCGCGCCGGCGCCGCCCTAGGCGCATTATGAAGCTGCCCCTGCGGGGACGGAGACGGGCCTGCGACATGGCACTGACCAGTACTCAGAACATGACCACGGTAACTCGGACTAGCGCCCCAGAGCAGACTGACCCGGGCGGCGCGCGGTTGAGCCTGGACTCCGAGGGGTCGAAGCGAGCCGGCCTTGGCGGCGGGTGGTGGCCGCGCGGCCGTGACGCCGGACTTGAGCTGCCCGGACTGATCGCCGAGCTGAACGCGCGGGCCGGCCGGGTCAGTCGGGTAGCGCTGCCGGTGAGCGCCTTTAGCAATATCCCCCATCAGCTCACTGTCGACGGGCGCAAGGTGCACGTGGCGTGGTTCAGGTACATGAACGTGCACACGGTCATTCTGACGATGGCAAGCCGTGATGACCTGGTCCTGCTGGTGATCCCGCCGGAAGCCAGCCCGGCTACGGCGGCCGAGGCGCTCCGGCTGGCTGCGTCCGGCTGGCGGGCCGGACCGCCGGAGGGCATCCTGGTGACGGCCGGCCTCGCCACTGACGGCGACACAGCCACTCCCCCATTGCCGCCGCCTCGCTAATCGGGCCGCTGGGTAGCATCCGAAATTTAGCTAGCCCAGATTAGTGATAGAGTCGCGGCATGGATGCTAGCAGTTCCGGCCTGGCGGCACTGAGCAGCCTGGACGACCCAGTGCGAGCGCGCCTGTACCAGATCGTGTCCGGTGCTTCCGCGGCCATAGGGCGAGACGAGGCAGCTGCCGCGGCCGGAATCGGCCGCCCGCTAGCCGCCTATCACCTCGACAAGCTCGTCGAGCTTGGGCTCCTCGCCGCGACGTTCCAGCGGCCCGGTGGCCGGAGCGGGCCGGGCGCCGGCAGGCCGGCGAAGCTCTACGCCCGTTCCGGACGCGAGTTCGCCGTGACAGTGCCACCGCGCGAATACGAGCTCGCTGCCCGCTTGCTCGCAGCAGCGGTCGAGTCCGACACCGGTGGTCAGAGCCGAACGGCGCTGGGAGCCGCCGCCCGGCGCTACGGTGCGAGCCTCGCGTCCCGCAGCCAAGGCACAGCGGCCGCCGGAGCCGCCAGTCGAGGTGTGCGTGCAGCGCTGCGCGAGCACGGCTTCGAGCCGTGGCGGGCTGCGGACGGGACGGTTCGGCTGCGCAACTGCCCGTTCCATCAGCTGGCCGCCCAGCATCCCGACATGGTCTGCGGGATGAACCTTGCCCTCATCGACGGGCTGATCGATGGCTTCAAGGCGAGCGAACTGCACGCCAGGCTCGACCCGCAGCCAGGCCGCTGTTGCGTAGTGATCGATGACAGCCAGCCAGCCGATGCAGCCAGACCCGAGACCACGACGGACGAATCATGACCCAGGACCAGGTGCTGGAACCGGTTCAGCCGACGCTGGCGTCGGGTACCGCAGCGCCGGCTCGGCCGGATCTGCGGCTCGCGACTCGGGTGGACGGCGTGGATCTTGTCGCCGCTGAGCGCGCTGCCGGCGAGTTCCTGGCCGCCCTAGGGATCGAGCTGGGCGCAGAGCTGCGCGAGACGCCCGCCAGGATGGTGCGCGCGTATGCCGAGCTGTTCGAGGCCGAGCCGTTCAGGTTCACCACGTTCCCCAACGATGAGGGCTACGACGAACTGGTGCTGGCTCGCGGCATCCCCTTCCGGTCCGTCTGCGAGCATCACTTGCTGCCTTTCTTCGGCGTGGCCCAGGTCGGTTACCTGCCGGGCGAGCGGATCGTAGGGCTATCGAAGCTCGCTCGTGTGGTGCAGCATTGCGCGGCCCGGCCGCAGAGTCAGGAACGGCTCACCAAACAGGTGGCGAGTTACCTGGCCACGCATCTGAATCCGCCCGGCGCAGGGGTCGTGCTGGAGGCCGAGCACACCTGCATGACGCTACGTGGCGTGCAGGCCCGCGGCGCCACCACGGTCACCTCCGCGTTGCTGGGCACGCTACGTGACGATCCCCGCTCGCGGGCCGAGTTCCTGGCCCTGGCGGGCTCGCAATAACCGGCAGCCTCACGCAGAGGCGGGAAGGAATCGCAATGTCCGGCACACTATCGGCACTCAGCGACGCTGGTGTCTCGATCTGGCTCGACGATCTCAGCCGCGAGCGACTGGTGACCGGCAGCCTGGCTGACCTCGCCAAGCACGATCACGTGGTCGGCGTGACCACCAATCCGACGATCTTCGCGCGCGCGATCACCGGCAGTGATGTATATCAGGAGCAGCTGGATGACCTGGCTGCCCGGGGCGTGCACGTCGGGGAGGCGCTGCGCGCGATAACCGCCTTCGATGTCCGCTGGGCCTGCGACGTGCTCCGGCCTGTCTACGACGCCACGGATGGCGTGGACGGCAGGGTTTCGATCGAAGTTGATCCGGGCCTTGCGCACGACACCAGAACCACGATTGCCGAGGCTCGGGCGCTGTGGTGGCTCGTCGACCGGCCGAACCTGTTCATCAAGATCCCGGCGGCCTCGCAGGGCCTGCCCGCGATCGCCGCCTGCCTGGCCGAGGGGATCAGCATCAATATCACG
Organism: uncultured Actinomycetota bacterium; assembly: GCA_963837255.1. Taxonomy (GTDB): domain Bacteria; phylum Actinomycetota; class Actinomycetes; order Streptosporangiales; family Streptosporangiaceae; genus JAJYUU01. Next base: position 1,723,422 of record CAWIMN010000011.1, on the reverse strand, counting down.
CTGATCTTCTCGCTGCGGCGCTACGACGAAGTCATGGATGCCTACCTCGACGGCATGGAGCGCGCCCTGGACGCAGGGCGCGACCTGCGGCCGATCGGGTCGGTGGCATCGTTCTTCGTCTCGCGCGTTGATACTGAGATCGACTCCAAGTTGGACAAGATCGGGACACCCGACGCCGCGCGGCTGCGTGGACGTGCCGCGATCGCGAACGCGCAGCTCGCCTACCAGCGATACGAGCGACTCCTGGCCGGGCCACGCTGGGCCGCACTGCAGGCAGCAGGCGCCCGGCCGCAGCGGCCGCTGTGGGCGTCGACGTCGGTCAAGGATCCGGCGTATCCCGACACCAGGTATGTGACTAGCCTCGTGGCTCCCGGCGTGGTGAACACGATGCCGGAGGCGACGTTGCGCGCGGTCGCGGACCACGGTCAGATACCAGCCGAGTCCGTGCATGCTCATTACCAGGAGGCGCAGCAGGTCCTCGATGCGCTACAGAGCCTCGGTATCGATTACGACGACAGCATGCAGAGTCTCGAGGATGACGCGGTGACAATATTCGAGGCCAGCTGGGCGCAGCTCAGGGAGCATCTCGGTGACACGTCGCGGGCGCGGCGGTCAGGCAAGCGAGGATGACGATGAGCACCGATGCGACCTACGTGATTGTCGGCGCGAGCCTTGGGGGCGCCAAGGCAGCGGAAGCACTGCGGGCGGCAGGTTACGACGGTCGGGTCGTGCTGCTGGGCGCAGAGAACGAGCTGCCGTACGAGCGGCCGCCGCTGTCGAAGGGGTACTTGCAGGGCAAGGCCGAGCGGGACACGATCTACGTTCACCCGCGGCAGTGGTACGCCGACGCCGCTATTGACCTGCGCCTCGGCGTCACGGCGGTCGGCGTAGACGCCGCCGCGCACGAGGTCGTGCTCGAAGGTGGCAGCCGGATCGGATACGCCAAGCTGCTGCTGACGACAGGCTCCACAGCGCGCCGGCTGCCGGTACCGGGCGCCGACCTGGACGGCGTGCTGTATCTGCGCACCGTCGGCGACAGCGATCGCATCAAGGCAACTATCGCCAGTGCGGGTCGGCTCGCGGTCATCGGCGCGGGCTGGATCGGCCTGGAGATAAGCGCGGCCGCGCGAGAAGCGGGAGTAGAGGTGACGGTCCAGGAGACCGGCGAACTGCCGCTGCTGCGGGTGCTCGGCAGTGAGGTCGCCAGTATCTTCGCGGGGCTGCACACTGAGCACGGCGTCGACCTGCGGTGCGGTGTCCAGGTGGCTGAGATCACGGGCAGCGGCGGCCACGCCGATGGGGTCCGGCTGTCGGACGGCCGTCACGTTGAGGCGGACGCGGTGATCGTCGGCATCGGCATCGTGCCTAATGTCGAGCTCGCGGTGACCGCCGGGATCGATGTCAGCGATGGCATCCGGGTCGACGCACAGCTGCGCACCTCCGACCCGGATATCTACGCGGCCGGAGACGTTGCCAGCGCGTTCCACCCGCTGCTCGGCACGCATATCAGGGTCGAGCACTGGGCGAACGCGCTGAACCAGCCGCAGACCGCGGCCAGGGTGATGGCCGGAGAGCAGGACAGCTACGACCGGGTGCCGTACTTCTTCTCCGACCAGTACGACCTCGGCATGGAGTACTCCGGCTACGTGGTGCCTGGCGAGTACCACGAAGTCGTGTTCCGCGGCGACATCGACCGGCGTGAATTCGTCGCCTTCTGGCTCGACCACGCCAGCCGGGTGCTCGCAGGAATGAACGTCAACGTCTGGGACATGAGTGCGCCGATCCAGGCCCTGGTGCGTGCCCGCGAGCCGGTCAGTAAGGCCGCGCTCGCAGATCCGGGCACGTCGCTGGAGTCCCTGGCCGCCCGCTGACGAGATCGTCCCGGTTGTCGCTGCAGAAGTGCTGAAGTCAGTGCCAGCGCGGCCGCTAGTTGTCGGGCTCCACCCAGATGTCGCGCTCATGCATGAGCCTGACCTGCTTGTCAATCACCTCCCGGCGATATTCGTCGTGCGTGTAGGGAGCGCGGTTCAGGTAAATGTTCTTCGGGTAGATGGGCTGCTCGTAAATGACCTGATACTGCTCGGTGGTGAGATCCTTGATCCAGTTGTCCCAGCGGGCGTTCGCGCGGAACTGTCGCAGTGCATGGACGTCGACGGTGCCCGCTACCCAAGACGACCCGCCGCTGTAGTCATGCCGGCCGACGATCTGTCCGCGGTAGTCAATGACCGCTGATCCGCCGCCGAAGGTATCGATCGGGGTGGTGGACTCGGCCGTCAGGTAGTAAGTGCCAACGTTGCATGCGATCAGGTAGAAGTTGTTATCCAGCGCGCGGGCTCGGTTCTGGATCTCGAACAGGCCATTGCCGACATGCGGATGCGGATACGGTCCCCGGTAGACGACCTCTGCGCCGTTCATGGCCAGCCCGCGTGCATTTTCCGGATACGAGCCCTCGTTGGCCATGAGGAAGCCAAGCCTGCCGATCTCGGTGTCGGCGACAGGGTAGAACGCATCGAGGGTCCGGCCGTAGAGCTCGATCCACCTGTCCCACACGTTGTGCGGCGTCACTGAGTGCTCGACAGGCAGGAGCGGCACGACCTTGTGGTGGCGGAGCACGATCTCTCCGTCCGGATTCAGCACGAACCCGACGTTGAAGAATCGTCCTGGGAACTCCGGGTGCCTGGCCTTAGCCTGCGCCATCAGGAACACTTTCCACTGCCGGGCTAGCGCCGCCAGATAGTCGGTCTCCGGGCCCGGGATGTCGATGGCGCACTCGCGCGCGAACTCCGCATGATCAAGGTCGAGGACTTCGTCATTGAAGCCCTGCAGCGCGCCTTCCGGTATCGCGATGAGTCGTACGGGCAGGTCCAGGCTGGATAGCCAGGACGCCGCCTTGATTAGGTGCGAGAGATGCTCAAGGTTCGCCTGGATCTCGCGACGGTGGCGTATCCCGCGCATTGTCGGCACTAAGCCGAGGGCCTGGTAAGGCTCGATCATGGCGCATTCCTCCGGTCGGCAGGGCTGAGGCGGGCCGGCGGCCAGAGTCGCACGGTGCACCAGGAGTTTCAATACCCGCAATCGGTTGCCATGGCTATAGCCACGCCTTGATACTGGGCAAACTGCCCGTCCTCAGTTCCGCAGCGCGCGCGAGCCCAGCTGTCGAGCGCGCAGAAATCTGGAGACTTGATGAGCATCCTCGGCACCCGGGTAGTACGGACAGAAGATCCGCGGCTGCTGACCGCCGGCGGCATCTATGTCGATGACCTGACCGTGCCGGAGCTGACGCAGGCAGCGCGCGTGACGTTCGTGCGCAGTCCGGTCGCGCATGCGGTCGTGTCGGGCATCGATGCCTCGGCAGCGCGCGAGGCGCAAGGCGTCATCGCGGTACTGACGGCCGCCGATCTCGACGATCTCCCGCCCCCGCCGCCCGACGACGGCAGTAACACGGGCACCGAAGGAGCGCCGCTACCGCTGGGCGGGCTCTGGGCCGAGCCGCTGCTCGCCGTCGACCGGGTGCGCTTCGTTGGGGAGCCGGTGGCGATGGTCATCACCGACGACCGCTACCAGGGCGAAGACGCCGCCGAACTCGTGAGCGTCGACTACGAACCGCTCCCCGCCGTGGTAGGGCCGGAGGCGGCCATCGCGGCAGCATCGCTGCTGTTCCCCGCTGCCGGGACCAACATCGCGGTGACCTCGGGCGCGCCCGCCGACGTCACCACCTTCGACGGCTGCGATGTCGTCGTCGAGCACACCATCTCCAATCAGCGACTCGCCCCCGTTCCGATGGAAGGCCGTGCGACGGCGGCACACTGGGCCGACGGCAAGCTAACCGTCTGGGCGAGCACGCAGAACGCGCAGATAGCGCGGTTCGTCCTGGCCGGCGCTCTCGGACTTGACCCCGGCAGCATCCGCGTGGTCGCGCCCGATGTGGGCGGCGGCTTCGGAGCCAAGATCGCTGTCGACAGAGACGCGCTCCTGGTCGCGTGGGCTGCGAAGCATACGGGCACCGCGCTGCGCTGGGCGGAGACGCGGAGCGAGAATCTGCTGGCGATGACCCACGGTCGGGCGCAGCGCCAGGTCGTCAAGATCGGCGGCAGACGGGACGGGCGCATCCTCGCCTACCGGCTGGAGATCGTGCAGGACACCGGTGCATACCCGCGGATGGGTGGCTTCTTGCCGTTCCTGACCAGCCTCATGGCAGCCGGTCCGTACGACATCAGCAAGGTGGAGACGGCCTACCGGGTAGTCGTCACGACCACCGCGCCGATCTCCGCCTACCGTGGCGCCGGGCGGCCCGAGGCGACCGCGGCGATAGAGCGCGCCGTCGACCTGTTCGCGGCCGAGATCGGCATGGATCCCGGCGAGGTGCGCCGGATCAACCTGGTGCCTCCGGATAAGTTTCCCTATAGCACCCCGTGCGGAGCGGTCTACGATACCGGCGCTTACGTCGAGGCCCTGGACAAGGTACTGGCAGGCGGCGGCTACCAGGAGCTGCGGGCCGAGCAGGCGCGCAGGCGCCAGCACGGCGACGTGCTGCAGCTCGGGATCGGCCTGGCCAGCTACGTCGAGATCACCGCCGCGGATGCCGCAGGCGGCGAGACGGCGCGACTAGACGTGCACGAGGACGGCACCGTCACTGTTTACACGGGTAGCTCCGCGCACGGGCAGGGTCACCACACCGCCTGGGCCATGCTCGTCCAGGCGGAACTGGGCATCGACATGGCGAACGTGACGGTAGTGCACGGCGACACCGACCTCATCCCGCTGGGCGTGGGAACGTACGCTTCGCGATCGCTTCAGCTCGGTGGTGTCGCCGTGCAGCGGGCTGCCGTGGACGTGAGGGAGCAGGGGCGGCGGGTGGCCGCCGCCATGCTGGAGGCCAGCGAGTCCGATCTCGAGCTGGATACCGACCGTGGTGTCTGGCAGGTGCGCGGTGACCCAGAATCCAGCAGGACATGGGCGCAGGTGGCGGAGCATGCCGGGGCGGACGGCCTGACGGCGTCGGTGAACTACACCGAAGGGCAGCCGACGTTCCCGTTCGGCACCCACCTTGCCGTGACGGAGGTCGATATCGAGACCGGCAAGGCCAGGCTTGTGCGGCACGTGACGGTAGACGACGCCGGCACCGTCCTGAACCCGGTCCTCGCAGAAGGTCAGCGGCACGGCGGGATCGCGCAGGGCGTCGCGCAGGCGCTGCTGGAGGAGATGGTCTACGACCCGGAAGGCAACCCGGTGACCGGCACACTCGTGGATTACGCGATCATCACGGCAGCCGAGCTGCCCAGTTTCGAGCTGCTGCAGAGTGAGACTCCGGCGACCATCAACCCGCTAGGCGCCAAGGGCATCGGCGAGGCGGGAACAATCGGCGCCACGCCGGCAACTCAGAACTCGGTCATCGACGCCGTTAGTCACCTCGGCGTCCGGCACATCGACATGCCCGCCACGCCCGAGCGGGTGTGGGCCGCGATCAACGAAGCGAGGAACAGCCGGTGAGAGTGACGGTGACGGTCAACGACAGCCCGGTTGCCGCCGACGTGGCGGATCGCACGCTGCTCGTGCACTTCCTGCGGGACGTGGCCGGCCTGACCGCCACGAACGTCGGCTGTGACACGAGTTCCTGCGGGGCCTGCACCGTCCTGCTGAACGGGCAGTCGGTCAAGTCCTGCACGGTGCTGGCTGCTCAGGCCGACGGCTCGGAGGTCGTGACGGTCGAAGGACTTGCCGCCGACCAGGACGACATGCATCCGGTGCAGCGTGCGTTCCAGGCTGAACACGGCCTGCAATGCGGGTTCTGCACACCGGGAATGGTCATGGCCTCGGTCTCGCTGCTGGCAGAAAACCCATCGCCCACCGAAGATGAGGTCCGTACCGCCCTGGAGGGCAACCTCTGCCGGTGTACCGGCTACCACAACATCGTCAGGGCTGTGCTCGCCGCCGCGAGAGAGGCGGTCTAGTTGATCACCGCACCCTTTACCTACCAGCGAGCGGCTTCTGTCGACGACGCGCTGGGCCTGGCCGCGGATGGCGGCGAGGACGCGAAGTTCCTTGCCGGCGGGCACTCGCTGCTCCCGCTCATGAAGCTGCGATTGGCCGTACCCGAGATTCTCATCGACATCGGCAGGCTCGGCGACCTCAGCTACATCCGTGACGAGGGCAGCCATATCTCGGTGGGAGCTCTCACGAGCCACAGCGACGTCGCCAGATCTGGCCTGCTCGCTAGCGAGTTGCCGCTCCTGGCGCACTCCGCCGGGCAGATCGGCGATCCGCAGGTCCGCCATCGCGGCACCATAGGCGGCTCGCTCGCGCATGCCGATCCGGCCGCCGATCTGCCTGCCGTGATCTTGGCGCTGGGAGCGACCCTGGTAGCGCGCGGTCCGTCGGGTAACCGGGAGATAGCGGCCGCCGAGTTCTTCCTGGATCTGTTCGAAACTGCGCTGCAGCCGGGTGAGCTGCTGATCGAGATCCGGATTCCTAAGCCGGATAACCGCGGCTGGTCGTTCCAGAAGTTCTCCAAGCGCGGCATCGACTGGGCGATTGTCGGCGTGGCCGTTCAGGGCGAAAGCGTGGCCCTGGTCAATATGGGCTCCACGCCGCTGCGCGCCGCTGCGGTCGAGCAGGCCCTGGCCGTAGGTTCCGGATCACGAGAGGCCGCCGCCTACGCAGCCGAGCAGACCCGCGCACCCGAGGACCTCAATGGCAGCCGTCACTACCGCGAGCACTTGGCGCGCATCCTGGTCGGCCGGGCGCTGGAGGAGTCGCGCTCGCGGTCCTGACCTCGTGTCCTGAACTGGCGTCCGGCGGCAGCGGTCACGGCACCGCTGCTACCGTGCCGCCATGAGTATCCCGCTCAGCGAAAGTGCGCTCAGACTGGTCGACGGCAGGAATTACGCGGTCCTGGCCACGGTGAATGCCGACGGCAGCCCGCAGACCTCCGTTGTCTGGGTCGGCCGTGATGGCGGTGACGTGTTGTTCTCGACCGTGGCGGGGCGCGTCAAGCACCGCAATATGCTGCGCGACACGCGCGTCAGCCTCACGGTGATCGACTCGGCGGACCCGGAGAATTACGTTGAGCTGCGTGGCCGGGTGTCGATAACGCCAGACGTCGGACGCCAGGTTGACACCCAGCTCTCATGGAAGTACGACGGTAAGGACCCTGGCGAGGACCGGCCAGGCGCGGTCCGCGTGGTCGTGCGGATGGTGGTGGAGAAGGCCACCGGGCACGCGATACAAACCGACCTCGGCGCTGGGCCATAGCCGCGGCGGCCCGTGCACTGCCACGGCAGCGGCTGGTGACGGGCACCTATGGCCGATCCAGCGAAAGGTGGAGTACCGGCCTGCTCGCGGCTGTGGTGAAAGAGCGGCCACGATCGTAACCGCAACAGCCCGTCACCAGGATGGACCGGGCTGAGTCGATCAGGTGTCGATGTTCGGGTTATGGCCGGGTAGTGGCACAAGCCGCGCGGGCGGCTCTGCGATGACGACCGCCGACTGGATGGCCAGGTCCGGCCCGACGTGGACGAGTTCGCCCTCAGCTAGCATGCGCCAGCCGTCCTCACCGTCGAGCCGCTCGGAGGCGACCACGACGGACGGCGCTGACTCCAGCGCGGGTATGTGCACCGATGACATGGCGCTGCGGACATGCAGGCCCCCCGCCGCCGGGGCATGCGCGCCCGGCCTGGCCGGCCGGTCGATGATGTGCAAGGCATGCTGGCCCGGATAGCGCAGCGCCCACAGTTCACCCGGCGCGGCCACGACCGTGTTCAGCGATGAGACCGGCAGGTTGGCGGCGATCCACCGGGCCGCGGCAGTGATCCCGGCACTGACATCTCCGCTATGAACATCAGTCTGCTGGGTGATCAGCGCGAAGAATCGCTCGGAGTCGGTGTCGCCCAGCACGAGGCTTGCGTAGGGGCCAAGCTGCGCGTCCAGCCGCGCCAGCTCACCGAACCCGCCATTGTGCGCCATGATGCGGCCGTGCATGGCGAACGGGTGCGTGTTCCGTACCGTCCGGCCGCCGGCGGTCGCCAGGCGCACGTGTGCAACAAAGGCCGTCGATTCGGCTGCCCGTGCCTCATGGGTGAATTGCTCGTCCTCGAATGATGGTTCTGGCTGCTTGTCCAGAACGGGCGCACCAGCGGCGTCAAAGAACCCGATGCCGCTCCCATCGACGTTGCGGTAGCCCTGCAACTCCAGCGAGTCGGGCGCATCTAGCAGCCAGAACGTCGCCCTGACCCGCTCGGCCCCCGCAGTCAGCCCGAACAAGCGGCACATGATCATCCCTCCGGCCGAATCGCCGGCCGCAGTCGGGTGTCCAGCCCCGCAGCCTCGCCTGTGTCACTGAGACGCAGCATGCGGCTGCGCACGTCGCATTCCCAGTCGAGCCCGCACGCCGACGTAGGCGGCAATGACCACGACCAGGTAGCCGACATAGATCACGAGTTGCATCGGCGTCGGGGCATCGCTATAGCCAAAGAAGCTGTGCAGTACGTCGCCGAATGAGCTGTTCTCGGACAGCAGCCGGGCTGAGTGCCACATTGGCGCGTTGAGCACCGGCAGCCAGCCGAGCTGCTGAAGGTTCTCGGCCACGTCGGCGAGCAGTCCCGCGGCGAAGACCATCAGCAGAATGCCGATGACCGTAAAGAACCTGGCCAGGTTCAGCTTGTGGCCGAGCCGGTAGATCACGAACGCTATGACCAGCGCCCCAGCTAGGCCAATCACCGCGCCGCCGAGGGCGCCCGCCGTCGACGTGGAGAAAATGATTGCCAGGGTGAACACGACCGTCTCCAGCCCCTCGCGGCCGACAGCCTGAAAGGCCAGCAGCCCAAGACCCCACCGTGCCTTGCCGTCCAGCGCCGCGTCAGCGCGGGCACGCAGTTCCTTCGACAGCGACTGAGCGTGCTTGCGCATCCAGAACGTCATATAGGTCAGTACGGTCGCAGCAACCAGGAAGGTGGCCGTCTCGAAGATCGTCTGTACTCGTGAGCCGTCGTAGCTCCGAATCGTCTCGTACGCAATCGCCCCGCCAGCGGCCGCGAGGACAAGGGCAGCAGCCACGCCCGCAAACACGTCACGAAAGTGGTCCCGGCGGCCGATGCGGTCGAGGTAGGCCAGCAGGATCGCGACGATCATGCTGGCCTCGACGCCCTCGCGAAGGAAGATCACTAGCGTGGCAAGCACTGCACTCCCGTCAGCTCGCTGGATACATCAAGGCAGGTAAGGTAAGGCAAGCCTAACCAGCCTCAGCGTTACCCGCAACGGACACGGGGGACAAACCGGAGCCAAGCTTATGATGTGGCATGCGAGGGTGCGACCTGGCCGCGCTGGAGTCAGGGCCGCTCCCCGAGGGCAGCTGAGGCAGGGGCCGCTTACCGGCCGCCCGAGGACGGACTGGCGCGGTTAATGCGCACGGGCGGGCTGGCAGCGGATCGCTTCTGCAGCAGGAAGAAAGCGCTCGGCCCGAAGTGGTACCTCGCCAGAGATTGCTGCGCGGCGTGCTCGACGGCTAGCATGGCGCGCTCCGGCAGCACGGCCTTGACCAGCGGATGGCGCAGGTTCGAGACCGACAGCACTTGCAGCACCTGCAGATCGACACTGGCGAGCTCGCGAGCGATGGTGCGCGGGTGGTGGTTGACGTACGGGGCTGTACCGCGGCGCCTGGACTCGTCAGAGCGGATGTCGACGGCCGAGTACCGGATGCGCTCGCCCCGCAGCGCGTGCCTGATCCGGTTGGCTGCGTGGACGGAGTTGGCCGCCTCGATCACTGCGTATCCACCAGGCCGCAGGATGCGCGATAGCTCTGCAAACTCCGGACCGGGATCCGGCAGGTGGTGCAGTACCCGGATGAGCGTCACCAGGTCGACGCTCTCGTTGCTGAACTTGAGGTTGGCGGCGTCCATGAGCTGCCGCTCGATGACCGGGTGATCACCGAATATCCGCCTGGAGAGATCCAATTGCTGGCTGCTCGGGTCGACGAGCGTCACCCGGTCCGCGTACTCGGCCAGGATCACGCTCAGCCGCCCGTAGCCGCCGCCGACATCGACGGCGTGCCCGAACCTGCGGCCGTTCAGCAGCCGCCGTATGGCGATTACCTCGGCATGGTGCTCGTAATCACGACCGTTCCAGAATTGCGCATAATTGAAAGTCGGGTCGTTGTAGATATCGGTCCGGCGGATCCTGCCGTTGGCCAGTGTCATGAATTCCCCCACGACTGCCTTATCCAAACCGGGCCGCAGTCAATCTGTACGTACTCAATCCTTGGACGACTCTTTGCCATTGAGGGGAGAGTTCTTCTCCGGGCCGGCCGCCTTTGCCGGAGCCGTAACATCGCCGGACACCGGTAGCCCTACTAGCCGTCAGGCCGCCGTTCAGTCAGCGGCGCGCAGGCTCATTCGGCGGCGTTCCCAGCCTGACTCCATTTCGCGATGACCGCAGCGCGGGTCAGCAGGGCCGAGGCGCCTCCGGGTGCCGTCAAGCGCAGATAGCAGCGACATCGATAGGCGACGGCGGCACTGGTTGACAAAATGTCCGCCACACGCGGGCATTGAGCCATGAAAGAGCAGAGTAAGCAGCTGGCCGACGGGAAAGGACGGCGATTGGGGGACTAATCCCAAGCGAAAACAACGGGGGAATGCAATGCATCACAAGCTCGACATCATGGCCGAAAAAGGCTATGTCGTCCTGCGCGACTGGCGGGGGCCAGCGATTGAGCCGGCCGAGTGGGAGTCGCTGGAGTACATGGACTGGAAGAGCGGCGGCGACACGAACTTCGCTCCGCTGGCGTCGGCGACTGGTGAGATGGACTGCCGCGGATTCTGGGATCATGGCAAGGCTGACAAGAACGGCATCTGGACTTCCAACCGACAGATCGCGCCGAGCCTCGCCGGCTACGTCGAGGAGATCGGCGGCAACTACGGCCGGGTGCGCGTCATCAAGCTCAATCCGAGCGACGAAGCGACGGCACTTCGCCAGTTGCATCGCGACGACAACAACCGGCTTAACCCTGACGGCGCCGGCTGGGTAGTCCGATCCTGGCTCGAGCTGGACGACGCGGCGGGCCAGTCGGTCTTCATCCTGCGCGAGGACAAGGATGACCCCTCGACCGAGACCCGCATCCCGCTCCACCCGGCAATGCAGCTGGTGATCGACACCGAGCGACTCTGGCATGTGGTCTGGCACCCAGGTCCGCGGCCCCGTTACGCGCTGATCACGTCATGGGAGAGCGACGCGGTGATCGACGCCTGGATCGCCCGCGAGAAGGCGCGCCGGCGCCAGCTTGCGACGATGCCCAGGGCGGCGGGAGCACCCGAACTGGCGGCTTCGCGCGGCTAGCCGCGCCCGGGCGCGGCCGACCGGGCGCAGGCGGCCCCTGGTCGGCCGCGCCTCATAGCGGGCAGGTTGGCTGGGACGGATCGGCCGACGCCGCCATCAGGCGCCAGGCCGAAGAGCAGTTCGACAAGCTGCGGCGGCAACGCCCCAGGGCCAGCGACCGTCTCGGTTATCCTGCTCAGCACCCAGTAACACGGCGACACGATCGTTAGGCACCCCGTAAGCGGGGATAACCTGCCGGTGCAGACGCGGCCACGGCTTAGATACGGAGCGCTGCCGCTGGCCGGTTTCCTGTCCGCGGCGTTGCTCGCGGCCGCGTGCTCAGCAGGGCCGGGTCCTGCCAGCACCATCAACGCTGCCCACGCAAAACAGAGATCTGCGGTCATTGAGGTTATGTCGGCTGCCTACCAGCTGCCCGCACCGATCGCACGCGAGGTCGTGCTTCCCCGCGGTCGGCAGTTGCTGATCCTCGGCGGCCTCGCGCGCGGGCGGGCATCGACGTCCGCCGTCACGCTGCTTGATCCGGCGACCGGCCGCGCAACCCGCGTAGGCCGCCTGGCGATCGCGGTGCATGACGCTGGCGGTGCGGTGCTCGCGGGGCGGCCCGCCATCTTCGGTGGCGGCTCCGTGGGCAGCACGGCGACAGTGCAGGTGATGACGGCTGGGCACGGGTCGAAGGTCGGGGTGCTGCCGCATTCGCGCGCTGACCTGGTCGCGATAGCGGTGCACAATGTCGCATACTTGCTCGGCGGCTACGACGGGCGCAGTTACGCCGATGATGTGATATCGACAAGAGATGGCAGGCACTTCAGCACGCTGACAAGGCTGCCGGTTCCGGTTCGCTATCCCGGCGTAGCGGCGATCGGCGACCAGATCTGGGTATTTGGCGGCCTGGCCCGTGCGGGCATAACCGATGTAATCCAGCAGATCGACGTGAGCACCGGCCGGGCCCGCGTGGTCGGCCACCTGCCGCATCCGCTGGCCGGCGAGTCTGCCGTCACGCTCGGCGGGACAATTTACCTGGCTGGCGGTCAGACGCTACCGGCCGCACGGCCCGCTAATCCCAGCGGCGGCCCGGGTACCTTCGCGTCGCTCGCCACAACTGACCGCGTGCTTCGCTACGACCCAAGCCGTAACTCGACCGGTCCGGCCGGACAGCTTTCGCTGCCGACCGCCTATGCTGCCGCAGCCGTTATCGGCAGCACGGCATATATCGTCGGCGGCCAAGACGGGCAGCTGCTACTCCCGACGGTAACCACGCTCCGGCTCGTCCGGACGACCGAAAGGTTCCCGCACGCGAGCAGGGCAGGGATCGACCAGGGCGACCGCAGCAGTCTGCCAGGCACCGACCCTTCGGTGGCCGCGCAGTCAATCGCTCCGTGGCTCTCGTCGGCCCATGGGCGAGGCGACCTGGCGCGTGGGTCGAACCCCTCGGCGCTGCCCGCAGATGTGCTGATCGCCGATCACCTGAACAACCGACTCGTCATCGTCGACCCGCTGGGCCGCATCAGATGGAGTTTCCCGCGTCGCGGAGATCTGGCGCGCGGCCAGACCTTCCTGGTCCCCGATGATGCGTTCTTTTCTCCGGACGGTCGGTACATCGTCGCCACCCAGGAGGATGACCAGGTCATCAGCGTCATCGACGTCGCTACCCGCAAGATCGTCTACAGATACGGGACCCCGGGCATGCCGGGGATGGGACCGAACCGGGTGGACAATCCTGATGACGCGATGATGCTGCCCAACGGTGACATCATCGCCGCCGATATCAAGAACTGCCGGGTCATCATTGTCAGGCCGCCGGCACACCGCCCGTTGCGGATCTTTGGTCAGACAGCCAATGGCTGCGCGCACGACCCGCCGACGAGTTTCGCCAGTCCCAACGGGGCATTTCCCATGGTCGACGGCCACTACCTGGTTACCGAGATCAACGGAGACTGGGCCGATGAGCTGAGCCTGGCCGGTCGAGTGTTGTGGTCCGCTCACCCGCCAGGCGTGGCGTATCCCTCCGACACCAACGAGATCTATCCGGGCTGCTACCTGACCACTGATTACTCCGCCGCCGGGCAGGTCGTCGAGTTTGACACGCGTGGGCACCTGATGTGGCGGTTTGGCGGACTCAACCACCCGTCACTAGCGCTGCCGCTGCCCAACGGCGACATACTGGTGAACGACGACTTCAACCACCGGGTCATCGTGATTGACCAGGCCGCGCATCGCATCGTGTGGCAGTACGGGCATACCGGCGTACCGGGTGCCGGACCCGGCTATCTCAATGACCCGGATGGCGTCGATCTCGTGCCTCCGGACTCACTGCTGATGCTGCACGCGGCGACCATGGGTGGAACCTAGCCTTAGCCTGGCTTGCGGGCGGTGGCTAGAGCCCGAGCCGGTCAGCCAGCTCGACCGCCTGTCGCGCCCACTGTGCGGTGAACAGGAGGACGCGGCCGCGCTCGTCTGGTACCACGCGTCCCGAATTCATGCGGGGCTGATACGTCAGCGGCGGCACCGGCGGCAGTTCCGCGGCGGCGTAGCGTGCTGTGTATCACCGAGCGGCGTGGTCACGCCGCAACCCGCTGGAGGCGAGATGGCGCAACGCGACCAGGCTGCAGTGCCGGGGCTGGTGCGCAGCGATCCGCGTGGTCCGGGCATCACCCGCGTACGGAACGGGGACGGCTTCCGCTACTGCGGCCCGTCGGGCGCGCAGATCGCGGAGCGGGACACGCTGGTTCGCATCGCTCAGCTGGCGATCCCGCCGGCCTGGAGGGACGTCTGGATCTCGCTCGATCCGCTCGGTCACATTCAGGCGACCGGTGTGGACAGCCGAGGACGGACCCAGTACCGCTATCACCAGCTCTGGCGAGAGCAGCGCGACACCCAGAAATTCGCTCATATGCTGCGGTTTGCCAGTGCGCTGCCAGACCTGAGGACGGCCACCACGTACGACCTGAGGCGCCGGGGCATGAGCCGCGAGCGCGTCGTCGCGGGCGCTGTCCGCCTGATCGACCTGGGCCTGTTCCGGATTGGCGGCGAGAAGTATGCCGAGCTGGATCACCACTACGGCGCCACGACGCTGGAGAAGCGGCACGTGACGGTGACGCACGACGGGTTGTTGTTCGACTACGTCGCCAAGGAGGGAAAGCACCGGGCCGTTACCGTCACGGACGCGGCGGTCCTGCCGATAGTGCGGCAGCTAGCCCGCAGCAACAACGGCCTCGAGCCCTTGTTCTGCTGGGAAGGCGCCGGGCTGTGGCACGTCCTGCACTCTCACGACGTGAGTAGCTACATCGCATCGCACGCCGGGGGCCACTTCACGGCCAAGGAATTCCGGACCTGGAATGCGACCGTGCTGATGGCACTGGCGCTCGCGAACGCGGCGCCGTCGCGGACCGAGCGTGGCCGCAACCGTCTGATAGCGGCCAGCGTCCGGCAGGTTGCGGGCTGGCTCGGAGACACCCCGACTGTGGCGCGCAAGTCCTATATCGATCCGGCCTTGATCAGCCGCTACGAGTCCGAAGGCGAGCTTCCCGGCATCCCCGTGGCGCCGGCGATGCTGCCGGCGCCGGCGACGGCCGAGATGGCGGTCGCCGCGCTGTTGTCCGCGGGTCGCTGACGGCCGGCGGCCAGGAGCGGCAGGCCGGCCTTGCTGCTTGCCAGTCCCGGCAAACTTTCGCCTGCATACAGGACCTTGGGCCCTGGACCGGCGTCAGTCAGGCGGCTCAGATTCGGTATATGACAACCGAGGATCGCGTTGCGCAGCTGGAGGCGCAGATCGACGAACTGCGCACCAAGCTAGCCGAGTTGCACAAGCAGATGACCAAGGCTCAGATTGATCAATGGCAGGGGCGCATCGAAGATCTGGAAGTCCAGATGCACCTCGGCGCGATGGAGACGAGCGACAAGCTAACCGCGCTCATGGGGCGTCTGCGCACTAGGTGGGCCGACGCGCGTCGGCAGCTCGAGGACAGGACGTCCACGGCGTCCAGTGTGGCTGACACGGTGCGTACCGGCCTGGAGAACGCCTTCGCTGAGGTCCGTAAGGCCCTACTCGAAACCAAGAACAAGCTGGGCTGACCCGGAGCGCTGAGGCACCTCCGCCGCGCGCGAGGGAGCGCAGCCCGGATGTGGAGGCTGCACGATGAACTTCAACCTCGCGGTCATGCTGCGCGAGACCGCTTCAGCATCGCCGGATAAGAATGTTGCTGTCCATGCGGGCGGCACGCTGACCTACGGCGAACTGGACTTGCTGTCCGACCGGCTGGCAGCTGGCCTGGATGCGGTCGGCCTGGAGCCGGGTGATCCCGTGGCACTGCAGTTGCCGAATATTCCTCAGTTCCTTATCGCCTACTTCGGCATCCTGAAAGCGGGCTGCACCGTTGTGCCGATGAATGTGCTGCTCAAAGCGTCGGAAATCGCGTTCCAGCTCGCCGATTCCAAGGCACGGCTGCTCATTACGTGGGAGGGCATCCTCGGTGAGGCTGCCAAGGGAGCCGCCGCCGCGCAGGTGAGCCAGCTCTACTCCCTCGGCCACGCTGCGAGCGACGCCGACGCCATGCCGTTCGAGGCATTGCTCACCACGACCGTGACCGGACGCTGGCTCGTCGCGCGCGAGCCCATGGACACGGCGGTGATCGTTTACACCTCGGGTACCACCGGTAAGCCCAAGGGTGCCGAGCTAACGCATATCGGGCTCTACATGAACGCCGACATCCCAGGTCGGCTCTTCGATGTGCAGCCCGAGGATGTCGTCATCACCGCGCTGCCGTTCTTTCATGTATTCGGGCTGTCCAGCATCCTGAACGTCTGCGTCCGGTTTGGCTGCACGATGTCGCTGATCCCGCGTTTCGACGCCGAGACCACGCTCACGGCTATCCAGCGTGACGGTGCCACCATCTTCGAGGGCGTGCCCACGATGTTCATCGCGCTGCTGTCATGCCAGGAGCTTGATAAGTACGACACGTCCTCACTGCGAGTCGCGATTTCGGGTGGAGCCTCGATACCCGCGCCAGTCCTGGACGCGTTCGAAGCGCGCTTCGGCGTCGTGATCCTGGAGGGCTACGGGATGACCGAGACCGCGTCCACCACGACCTTCAACAGGAGCATCACCGATCGCCGCATCTACAGCGTCGGGAAGCCAATCTGGGGGACGCAGACCGAGGTATGGGACGAGGATGGCCACGCGCTGCCGCCCGGCAAGGGCAACGTTGGCGAGGTGGTGACCCGCGGGCTGCACGTCATGAAGGGCTACCTGCGCAATCCGGAAGCGACCGCCGATGCGTTCGCTGGCGGCTGGCTCCACACCGGCGACCTCGGCTATTTCGATGCGGATGGCTACTTGTTCATCGTCAGCCGCAAGAAGGAACTCATCATTCGCGGTGGGTACAACGTGTACCCCAGCGAGATCGAGGACGTGCTGCATTCACACCCGGCAGTCGCCGAGGCCGCGGTCATCGGCATACCAGACGACCGCCTTGGCGAGGAGGTCATGGCCGTCGTCAAGCTGGAGGCCGACTGGTCGCTGCTGGCGGCCGACCTGATCGCCTACTGCCGCGAGCGCATGGCCGCCTATAAGTACCCCAGGGTCATCGAGTTCCGCGACGAACTGCCGAAGAACACCCTCGGCAAGGTCCTGAAGAGCGAACTGCTCCCGCACTGAGCGTGCCGGGCCCGCGCACCAGCCGGGAAGACGCCGGGAGAGGAGTAAGGCATGACGGCGCCCGCACGCGACGGCCGGATACCGCGACTGGCGGACAATTACAGCGCGGCCGCGGCGGCTGCGCGGATGCAGTTCCTCCGTACGGTGACCGGCACCATCCCGGAGCACGTCGGCCGGTACTCGGTTGACCCTTCGGCCCTGGCCGGAAACATCGAGAATTTCGTCGGCACTGCCCAGGTTCCCCTCGGTATCGCTGGCCCGCTCCTGGTCCACGGCGAGCATGCGGAGGGTGCGTTCTACGTGCCCATGGCGACGACTGAGGGGACCCTGGTCGCCAGCTACAACCGCGGCATGAAGCTGCTGCACCGCGCGGGCGGCGTGACGACCACGGTGATGGACGACCGGATGCAGCGCGCGCCAGTCTTCGGCTTTGACAGCGCGCGCCAGGCCCGGGCTTTCGGGCAGTGGGTGACAGCGAACTTCGATGGCATCAAGCAGGCTGCCGAGGCGACCACGAGTGTCGGCCGCCTGCTCGATATTGAGCAGTTCTCAGCCAGCAGGTACCTGTTCCTCCGGTTCAACTTCACGACAGGCGACGCCGCCGGGCAGAACCTCGCGGGCAAGGCGACCGCGCAGGCATGCGACTGGATCCGGCACGAGTACCCCGGTATACGGCAATTCTGCCTCGAGTCGAATCTAGCGACAGACAAGAAGAGCTCGCAGATCAACATCCTGGACACCCGCGGGAAGCGGGTGACCGCCGAGGCAACGATCCCCGCCGATCTGATCCGCGAGATCATGCACACCGAGACTGACGCGATGTTCGCGGCCCGGCAGGTCTCCAATCTCGGCGGCATGATGGCCGGCGTGAACAACAACGGCAATCACTCGGCCAACGCGATTGCCGCACTGTTCGTCGCGACTGGCCAGGACATCGCGAATGTCGCCGAATCGTCAGCCGCCCTCGTGCATACGGAGCTGCTCGCTGACGGCAGTTACTACTACTCGATCACCATCCCGGCGCTCATCGTCGCGACGTACGGCGGCGGCACAGGCCTCCCGACGCAGCGCGAGTGCCTCGAGCTGCTTGGCTGCTACGGCAGCGGCAAGGTGCGCAAGCTAGCCGAGATCATCGCCGCCACCGTCTTGTGCGGCGAGATCTCACTCGGCTCGGCGGTAGTCGCGGGCGAGTGGGTCGCCGCGCACGAGCGGCTCGGGCGCAACCGCACCTGACAGATCCCACGCCACCTGACAGATACACGTCAGCCTCTAGCTACGAGGCGATCGGGATCCTGACAGCTCCGGCCGCCGTGGATGTCGCGGTATCGGTCATTCTGACCATCTTGGCGGTCCTGGGCTTCGCAGCCCCCTTGTCGCCCTTGGCCGACTTTCCAGCCTTCGACCTCTTGGCCGTCTTCGACGCCTTAGCGTGCTTGACCGGCTCAGCTGGCTTACTGTCATGCGAACCCTTACGACCCTTGCTGCCCTGAGAACCGGCGGCTACCTCACCAGTTGTCGTGGCAGGCGCCTGCTGGGCCGTGACCTCCTCGGCCGTGGCCTGCTGGCTGCCGCGGTGCTCCAACGCTGCTGCCAGCAGGTCGGTGATCCCCGCTTCGATTCCGGTTGCCAGCACATCAAGATCAGGAGTCGTGTCGTAGTCGCCCGTCAGCCCGAAAGTGACCTGTCCGCAGTAGGTGAAGATAGAGACTCCCGTGCGCAGGGTCGCGGCGATCGGCACGTAGGGAATGATCTCGATCAGCCGGCGGCCGAATCCGTAGAGCGGCTGCTGGGGTCCGGGGACATTCGTGGTGACCGTGACAATCTCGCGCTGCGGAATTCTGAAGGCGAGCCGGACGAACGTCGATGCCAGGGCGAACGGCGTGTACTGGCGCAGTGAGACGAATGCCTCGCCTGCTGCGGACTCGCTGCTCGCCTTCAGAGTCGCCATCTGGGCGGAGATCGCAGCAAGCCGCTCAACCGGGTCGGCGATGTCGACCGGCAGGCTGGCCACCAGTGCCGACACGCGGTTCTCATAGATGCTTTCCTCGCCTGCGGAGCGGACCGAGACGGGCACTAGCGACGGGACCATGGACGGCGTCGGCTCTTCTCCGCGGGCCTGGAGCAGGGCACGGAAGCCGTTGCTGATCACGGCCAGGAAGACGTCGTTCACAGTGCCGCCGAGCTCGTTCTTGATCGTCTTGACGTCATCCAGCGATGCTCTGGCCCACGTGTAGCGACGCTGCCGCCCGATGGGGCCGGTGAGGGAGGACGCCCGGGCCGGCGGCAGTGCCCTGGCGTACCGCGCCAGGCCCCGCACCGTGTCCGCCGCCTGCCGGAAGGCGAGCTCCGGATTCGCGAGCGCGCGCTTGACCGCGCCGCCTTCGCGCAACGGAAGCGCGGCTCCCTGCACGGCGGCGCGCACGGCGAGCTCAAGTCCCGATGGCTCCGGCGGCACCGGCTGGACCTCGACGTCTGGCAGCGGCGGCGGTTCGGGCGAAGCATCGAAGATCACGCGGTAGAGATCGGTGCCAGACACGCCGTCGACCATGCAGTGGTGCACCTTGGAGATCAGCGCCCAGCGCCCCTGCTCAAGGCCTTCGACCAGCCAGTATTCCCACAACGGGTAGTCGCGGTCCAGCCGCTGCGTCATGACGCGCGCCATCAGCCGGCGGAGCTGCTGGTCCCCGCCGGGGGCCGGCAAGGCCGTCTGGCGGACGTGGTAGCGGAGGTCGAAATTCGGGTCGTCGACCCAGACCGGCGGACCGAGGCTCAGTGGTACCTTACGAAGCTTCCGCCGGTACAACGGCACGAGCGGCAGGCGCCGCGCGATACCCGCAAGGAACTCCTCGTAAGAGGGCGCCGGCCCCTCGAAGACGGCGATCGAGGCGATCGCGAACGAGGCGTTCTGGTCCTGGTCTTCCGCGTCAACGAAGGAAGCATCCAGCGCGTTCAGCTGCTCCATAGCCCGCCCCTAACATTGCGCCGCCGTAGCTCTCCGGGTGATGCCGCACCTAGAGCAAGACAGCCTCACTGTAGGCAGCGCGGGTCCTGGTTCGACACGGCCGATGGTCCCCCTGGTAGGGACCTTCGGCTAAGCCGTTGACGACGTCGGCTCGCGGCACCGTTCTCGAGGTGCCGCGAGCCGACGCGAGCGTTTCCAGGGCCCGTTACATATCCCTGACGGCCTCCTGCAGGGTCCGGTCAATGTCCTTCGGATTCACGTCGAGTTCCTTGGCGGTCTGCTTCTCCGCCCTGGTGACGGCCTTCCTGATAGCGTCCTCGACCTTGCTTTCCCCGACGACGATGAGCCCGGCCTCGCCCGGGTCGATGAAATCGCCGAGTTCCTTGGCCTGCGAGCGCGACATTCCCTTGGCCAGGTGCCCGCTAACTCCGCCAATGACGCCGCCGACCGCCGCCGCGCCCAGGACCGCTGGCGGGAAGAGGACCCCGACCGTGGCCCCAGCGGCGACGCCCCACCAGGCGCCATGACGGGTCGCAGTCTCGTCCTTGTCCTCATGGACCTTGCCGCTGGCGTCCTTGGTGATGACGGCGGCATCGTAGGAGCCGACCAGGCCGGCTGCATGCGCGTCCTTGACCACCTGGTAGTCGTCGCGCGCCATGTCCTCGTCTGGATAGGTCGCTACGAGCACGAATGTGCTGTCAGAACCGGGCATTTCGTCCTCCCCCGTGACGCTGGCATGGTCGCCAGGCGAGATCGCGCTGGCCGTCGGCCGGCCGCGCGTCGTGATCCACGCTGTCAGGCGGGCGCTGGCTCAGTCCTCACCCGTACCGGGCGAAACGACATGGCGGGGAACGGGGCCGGGGCTGCTGCGGCCGCGGCCAGCTCAATCCGGAGATAGCCGGTCCCGACGACCGGGTATATCCGCCCAGTCGCTGGCGGGCGAGACGGACGGGGACGTTAGATGACATTGTCGGCGCTAGCCGCGTCGGAGGCCACCGGTACCGCGACGTTCACGACCGTAATGGATCATGTGGCCCAGGCATTCGAGGCCCTTGGCGCGCTCATCCTGGTTGTCGGCGTGGTGTGGTCGTTCGTCCTGGCGGTCGTGGCCTGGCGCCGGTCCGGCTCGGCCGGCCGCGGCTACAACGCCCTCCGGCAGGCCTTCGGCGGCACCTTGCTGCTGGGCCTGGAGATCCTCGTCGCGGCCGACCTGCTGAGGACCGTCGCGGTGGCGCCCACGGTCGACAACGTGCTGGTGCTGGGCCTGATCGTGCTGATCAGGACCTTCCTCAGCTTCTCCCTCGAGATAGAGATCGACGGCGTCGTGCCGTGGAAGCGGGCTCTGGTCAGCGGCGGAGCGACGATCAAGCAGGCTACGCAGTCGGCGCTCAAGCCAGGCGGGCCGTCCTAGCGGTCATCGGATGCTCAGTGCACGGTGGTTGGCAGCTTGCCATGCGCTCCGAGCCTGTAAGCGATGATCAGTTGCTTGTCGTTCTTTGGCACCTGAACGCCGGCCCCGACGAGGACGTAGTCACCGTCAACGGCGACGGGCGCATTGGAGCCGGCGGACAGCGGCGCCTTCAGCAAGATCGCGCCGGTGGCGGCGTTGAACGCGTACAGGTAGCCGCTGTAGGTCGTGGTGAGCACGACGCCGTTGGTGATCGTGGCGGCGCCGTACGGCGTCGACGGGAGCTTGTCGTCCCAGATGATCTTGCCGGTGTCCTGGTTGACCGCGACCATCTCACCCGTGGCCTTGGTGATGGACGCAGAAAACGCGCTCGAGCTTTCGGCCGCGCCGTTGACGGTGAGTGGGATGCCGAGGTTGTTGACGGCGGCGAAGACGGTGGACCCATTGGTCGCCAGCTGGGACTCGATGCCACCGAACACGCCGGGCTCTAGGGTGAAGCTCGCTGGCAGCGGGATCGGCGAGGTGGGGGTGGCGGTTTCGGTGAGCAGGCCGGCGTCTTGTGGCCCGCTGTGTACGCCAACCGGGAGCTTCCACAGCAGCCTGCCAGTCTGCGCGTTCAGCTCGATCAGGATGCCGGCCTTGCCGCCATCGATCACGACTGGCTGCCCATTGGCAGTGGTGAGCACCGGCGAGTCCTGCAAGTCCCAGTCATACAGGTCATGCGGGGTCAGCTGGTAGTACCACAGCAGCTTGCCCTGCGGGCTCAGCTTGACCACCGAGTCGGTGTACAGGTCAGGGCCAGGTCGGCTCGTCCCCCACGGATAGCCCTTGGGCCACCCGGTCGCGCCGATCGGGCCGGGATTCGCGATGCCGATGTAGAGGTTGCCCTGGCTGTCGAACGACGGCGGATCCCACAGGCCGCCGCCCGAGTTGATGGCCGGGTTTCCCCACAGGTTCTGTACCTCATCAAAGGACCATTGCGGCGTGCCAGTCGCGGCGTTCAGCGCCCACAAGGTCCCCTTGCCGCCGCCGAGATACTCCCCCACGGTCGGGTTGACCGGCACGGTCGAGACGTAGACGGTGCCGTTGTTGTACCCCGGGGCCATGTCGATGCCTTCATGGTTGTTGCCGATCAGTGTTCGGCTCCACAGCTGCCTGCCGGTTGCCGCCGACAGCGCTACCACTGCGTGATTCGTCGCCGCGTACACAGTTCCGGCGGCCACATTGACACCGTCCGGGCCGCCGTTGGGCGAGCTGTAGTTGTGCGTCCACAGGACTTGGCCGGTGGCGAGCTTGATCGCCATCACGTTCGACTCCATGTCCTGCAGGTACACCACGCCGTGCACGACGACCGGCGTGGTGGAATAACCGTCGGTCAGGCCGACGGCACTCGCACCACCGGTCGACTCGATCGGCACGCACCAGGCCACGCCCAGCTGGGCAACGTTCGAGGCGGTGATCGCGCTGGCGACATCGCGGGTGCTCTGCAGATTGCCGCCCGGCCGGGTCCAGCCCGCCGCGACCGCCGGATTGGCCGAGCCACTCGGCGCGGTGCCGCCGGCCTGGGCCACGGCCGCGGGCTTGGGCGAGCAACCCGCCGCGCTGGAGGTGGTGGGCCTGCAGCCGGCGACGGCAAGGCCGGTCACGAGCAAGACAGTCACACCGGCGATCGCGGGCCGCGCCGCGAGCCATCTCAACGGGCGCAGCTGCACCGGACCCTTGGCTGCCAGTCCCGCTACTTTGCTGTCGGTGTGCATCGGTACGCCTTGTCCCGGGCCGGTCAGCGGTGCCTGCCAGGCGCGCCGCCGTGCGGCTCGTACCTAAGAAATAGATATCACGATGATAGATGCGTAGTATCACTGGCGTCAAGGGGCCGGGTTTTATGCCCTGCAGGCGGCGTGAAGGTGAGCAAGATCACGGAAGCGGCGGCTTGCCGGGGAGTGTGCCTGGCGGGTAGCCTGCGTAGCGTTTGATAAGGCACCTCGTTCGGTGAGGCGTCGACATGAACACAGGCCACTGATCCGACGACGTCGAGAGACGCCCAGGGTCAGGACAGGTTTCCCCGGCTTAAGGGGTGACCCGAAGTGGCTGCACCTGCTGGTGCTACGTCGTGTCGTGCTAAAGCTCTGACGAGAAGGGGTGCGCCGGTTTCCTGCCGGAGTTCTCCCGCGTGCTGACAGCGACGACACCCGCGTGTGTCACGGCCGGAGGGAGGCGAGACATGGATAGCAGTAGTCCGGGCCATGAACGGGCCCGCATCCAGGCACTCTCGTTTTCTTCCGGCACGCGGTAACCGCCCGCTCTGCGCGGTCCTCCGCATTAGGTCCTGATCGCGTGCGCTACGGCGCAGCGCGGACGGATGCTGCGTGCCTCCCGAGACGATCCCCGACCGGGGAGAGGGAGGATCACCATGACGACGGCACTGGAGTACCGGGGCGCGGTACTCGACTCCGAGCACGTCGGCGACATCCGCGGCGCTCTCGGCACCATCCGGCTGGACGACGCCGCGCCGCGCGGCCTGAGCCGCAAGGCCAAGACCCTGCTCGCGATCATCGGCCCGGGCTTGATCGTGATGGTCGGCGACAACGACGCCGGTGCCTTCGCCACCTACGGCCAGGCCGGCCAGAACTACGGCACCAAGCTGCTGTGGACGCTGCTCCTGCTGGTTCCGGTGCTGTACGTGAACCAGGAGATGGTGCTGCGCCTCGGTGCCGTGACCGGCGTCGGGCACGCGCGGCTGATCCTGGAGCGCTTCGGCAAGTTCTGGGGCGCCTTCTCGGTGATCGACCTGTTCATCCTGAACGCGCTGACGCTGATCACCGAGTTCATCGGCATCACCCTGGCGGCCGGCTTCCTGGGCCTGCCCAAGGTAGGCGCCGTCGCGCTGGCCGCCGCGGTGATCGTCGGGGCGGCCTTCACCGGCAGCTTCCGGCGGTTCGAGCGGATCGCGGTGGCGTTCTGCCTGGGCAGCCTGCTGCTGATCCCGCTCTACTTCATGTCCCACCCGGCTGCCGGGCAGATGGCGCACGACTTCGTCGTGCCGCAGCTGCCGGGCGGCGCCGGACAGCTGTCCACGGTCATGCTGCTCGTCATCGGCATCGTCGGCACGACGGTCGCCCCGTGGCAGCTGTTCTTCCAGCAGAGCTACGTCATCGACAAGCGGATCACGCCGCGGTTCATGAAGTACGAGAAGGCCGACCTGAAGATCGGCATCGTCATCGTGGTCATCGGCGCGGCAGCGGTCATGGGCGCCATTGCTGCCGCATTCGCCGGCACCGGCGGCATCGGCCACTTCACCGACGCTGCCGGGCTCGCCCGCGGCCTGCAGGCCTACGGCGGCCGGACAGCCGGCGTGCTGTTCGCGATCGCCCTGCTGGACGCCTCGATCATCGGCGCCTTCGCCGTCTCGCTGTCCACCGCGTACGCGGTCAGCGACGTGTTCGGCCTGAATCACTCGCTGCACCGCGGCGTCAAGGGCGCCAAGGGCTTCTACGCGCTGTACGCCGGGCTCATCGCCGTCGCCGCCACCATCGTGCTCCTGCCCGGCTCCCCGCTCGGCCTGCTCACGGAGGGCGTCCAGGTCCTGGCCGGGGTGCTGCTGCCGTCGGCGTCGAGTGTTCCTGCTGCTGCTGTGCAACGACAAGGACGTCCTCGGCCCGTGGGTCAACGGCCGCAAGACCAACCTGTTCACCGCCGGCGTCGTCGCCGTCCTGGTCACGCTGTCGGTCATCCTGACCGCGTCGGTCCTGTTCCCGGCCATCACCGCGGGCCAGATCCTGGAGATCGTGACGTGCTGCGGCGCCGCGAGCCTCGGCCGCCGCCGGGTACGCCACCGTCCGGCGGCTGCGGGCCGGCGCCCCGGCCGCCGCTGCGATCGACCGCGCTGGCCAGGACACCTGGCGGATGCCGCCGCTGAGCGCTGCTCTCCCGGCCGGCCATGTCCGCCGGACGCAAGATCGGCATGTCCGCGCTGCGGCTGTACCTCGCGGTGGCGATGGTCCTGGTCATCGTCAAGATCGTCCAGCTCGCCGACTGGGGCACTAACGCTGCCAGCCGGCGACGCTCCGGCTCAGCCGCCGCCCAGCTGGATCGCCTTCACGACCAGCAGCAGCACCGAGATCACCAGGTAGCCGCGCAGCATCGCCATGCCCAGCCTGGTGCCGGGCGACCAGGCGACCGGCTTGAGCAGGGCAAGCTGCGGCATCCGCCAGCTCTGCCGCTGGGCGCGGGACATGACCGCGCGCGGATGCGGGGCTGGCTCGGCCGCCGGGATCGGGTCAGCCAGAGCCAGCCGCCCGTACTCCCGCAGCCCCCGCCAGCAGCACGACCGACAGCCAGACAGCGACCTGAGCCGAGTTGAGGCTGGGGAACAGGGTGGTCACGACGAGAGTGCCGGACAGCGCCAGCAGCACGCCGATGATGACGCTGGCCAGGGCATTCAGCCAGCGACGGTTCATCCACGGGCCGAGTACCTCGGCGTCGTTGCACAGCAGCAGCAGGAACACCGAGCGCCGACGGCAGCAGCACCCCCGCCAGCGCCTGGACGGCGGTGGTCAGCAGGCCGAGCGGGGTGCCGGGGATCAGCACGATGCCGGCCGCCACCGCGATCATCGCGGCGTAGCTACGCGTAGAAAGGCCTGGCGTCACGGAACTTGCGGTGCAGTGAGTGCTTCAGGCCGAACACGTCACCGAACGCGTAGCTTGTCGACAAGGTCACGGCCGCGGCTCCGATGATGCTGGCGTCCAGCAGCACGATCGCGAACAGCGCGCCGAGTACCCGGCTGTGCGCGCCTAGCGCGTTGGCAACACCGAGCGCACTGGTGAAGTGCCCCGCCAGGGCAGTGCCGCGAACCGCGAAGACCGCCACGATCAGGATCGCGGCCGCCCCGATGACCACGACAACAGCGCCGAGGCTCGTGTCGGCCCGCTCGTACCCGATGAAGCGAGGCGTGATCCGCTTGTCGATCACATTGGACTGCTGGAAGAACAGCTGCCAGGGCGCGACGGTCGTGCCGACGATCGCGATGATCAGCAAGATCGCGTCCGAGCTGACGCCGCCCTGGATCCCCGGCACGACGAAGTGATAGGCCGATCGAGCCGTACCGCGGATGGGACAGCAGCACCAGCGGGATCAGCACCAGGCTGGCGGCGATGAACAAGAACATCGCGCGCTCCCAGCGCCGGAAGCTGCCGCTCAAGGTGATGCTCACCAGCAGCACGGCGGCCACCGGCACCGATATGTACGGGCTGACGCCGAAGTACCGGAGCGCGAGCGACACGCCGATGAACTCGGTGACGATCGTCAGGAAGTTCAGCAGGAAGAGGTCACCGACGCTGAAGGCGCCCCAGAACCTGCCGAATCGCTCGATGATCAGGCGGGCGTGGCCCACCCCGGTCACGGCGCCGAGCCTGACCACCATCTCCTGGTTCACGATCAGCACCGGGATCAGCAGCAGCAGGACCCAGAGCAGCGTGTAGCCGTAGTCCTGGCCGGCCTGCGCGTAGGTGGACACCCCGCCAGCGTCGTTGTCGCCCACCATCACGATCAGGCCGGGACCGACGATCGCCGAGGAACGTGACGAGCCGCCGCCGCCAGCCGCTCCGGTCTGCGTCATCGCCGAGCCTGATCCGCCCGAGGGCGCCCTCGATGTCGCCGAGATGCGCGGCGTCGAGCACCGCGCTCGGCGCGACCAGGATCCGGTCGGGAACGGGGTCGCCGCCGGTCGCGGCCCGCTCGCGCGCGGGCTCGGCGACGTCAGTCACGGTGAGTCCCCGTGATGGGCATCAGGCGGCTCGGCCGCCTCCCGCCGTCGCCAGTCACTCGGCAACGTGACCTCAAGCACGTCGTCCACCGTGATGATGCCGATCATGGTCCGGCTCTCGTCCACGACCGGGACGGTGATCAGGTTGTAGTCGCTCATCAGCACCGCGACATCAGCCACGTCGGTGCCAGCACCGACGCGCACCGGGTCGTCGTCGTAGATGTCGGTGAGCGCGGCCGACTGGTCAGCCTGCACCAGGGCAGCCAGCCGGATGACGCCGCGCAGCCGCCCGTCGGCCGTCCAGGACGTGCACGCTCGTCAGCGCCTCGGGCTCCAGGGCGGACGCGCTGGCGACGGCGGCGAGCGCGTCGCCTGCCCGGGCCGCCCGGGGGACGGCGACGAAATCGACGCTCATCAGGCCGCCCGCGCTGGCCGGGTTGAACCCCATCAGGGTCAGGACCTTGGTCCGCTGGCCCGCGGGCAGCAGGTCCAGGACCGGCTGGCGACGGGACTGCGGCAGTTCGGCGATCGTGTCGGCCGCATCGTCCGCGCGCATCCTGGCCAGGACCGCCGCGATGTCCGCGTCGGTGCGGGCGCCGAGCAGGCGCGTGGCCAGCGTCTCGTCGAGCTCCTCGAAGACGTCCGCCTCGAGCTCGGGATCCGCATGCACGTGGCCGAGGATCTCCGATTCCTCGTCCTTAGACGCCGCCTCCAGCAGGTCGGCGATCTGGGCCGGCTTCAGCCGCCGGATCCGGGCGAACGGCCCGCGCAGCAATGCGCTGCCCGCATGCCCGATCAGCGGCTCGAACTCGGCCCAGTCGCGGAAGGCCGCCGCGCCGCCTTGCCTGCCGTCGCGGCGCCGCGGCCGCCAAGCAGCCGCCGCGGCCGCCGCCGCGTATCGACGCCGGCCAGGACCCAGTCCCCGGTCCGCTGCTCAAGCAGCAGGTCGACGGCCTTGACCAGGCGCGCGCTCTCCACGTCGATGAGCCGGTGTCCCAGCACATCGGCGCGGAGCAGTACCTCGCCATGACGGCGGTCGAACTTGCGCAGGTCGATCGCGTTGCTGGTCAGCCGCAGCACCGCGGGGTCGGCCGCGCTCGCCTGCTCGAGCGGCACGTATACCTCGCGGCCGGCCACCGCCGCGACCAGGCCGGTCACGAGCGGCGGATCCGCGCCGCGCCACCGCACGATGACGTCCGACAGCCGCCCGATCGGCTCGCCATCGTTGTCGGTGAGCGGGCGCTTGAGCAGGTCCCACAGCCGGAGCGTGCGGGCCTGCGGCGCCCGAGGTGGCGGTACCGCCGCTGTCGTCATCGGAGACCCTTCTCTGCCGATCGGCCGCCGGGCTGGCTCAGCGGCAGGCCGGCGCACAATCCGAGCACGTCGACAGGCGATGGCTGTGCGCCTGGCACGCCCTCGACGTGGCGGCCGAGCTGGCTCGATCGCCTCCGCGGCCTGCTGCTCGAAGCTGGCCGGAAGCGTCACGTCGATAACCTTGCCGCAGTTCACGCACAGCAGATGGTGATGATGCTCGGTCAGGTCCTCGGCCAGCTCGAACCGGGTGAACTCGTCACTCGCCGTGACGCGGCGCACGAGCCCGGCCGCGTGCAAGTCGGTCAGATGCCGGTAGGCGGAGCTGCGCGGCAGGCCGGGGAGGCGCTCGGCGATATCACCGATGCTCACCGGGTGGCCGGCGCTCACCAGCAGATCGACGATGGCGCGCCGGCCGCTGGTGTAGCGCTGGTCGATCAGGCGCAGGCGGCGCTCGACGACATCCGTGCATGTCGTCGGCCATCTCCTGAGCTGACATGACGCTCCCTACCTAGCCTGGCTAGTGCTCGTCGTAGTGATCGCCGTCGGGCGCGTGCCGGTGCCCGTCGTGGACGTAGTCGACGTGGTTGCCGTGCGAGACCGGCTCGTGCCCGCAGCCGGGGCCGTGCGCGTGGACATGGCCGGCATGGGCGAGGTGCGGGAGCGGATGCTCATCGTAGTGGCCGTCGTGCGGAGTGTGCGCATGTCCTTCGTGGACGTAGTCGACATGCCCCTCGCGCTCGGCGCACGCGTGCCCGCAGCCGGGCCCGTGGATGTGGTCATGCAGGTGAACGTGATGCTCGTCGGCGGTCACGGCTCCTCCTTACTGTGATGGACGGCGTCCGCGACGATATGGGCGACATGCTGGTCAGCGAGCGAGTACACGGCCTCCCGGCCGCGCCGCTCGACCCCCACCAGGCGTGCCCCGCGCAGCACGCGCAGGTGCGCAGACACCAGCGGCTGGCTCATCCCGAGACGATCGACCAGCTCGTGCACGAAGCGCGGCTCCTGGGCCAGCTCTGTGACGATCGCCAGCCGGGCCGGGGCGGCCAGCACCTTGAGCAGTTCCCCGGCTGCCTCGAATCCTCTCGTCTGCGGCGACACAAAAATAATATAAACACATGCGGATCTGTTTATGCAATCAGGCCTGCACGCAGGCGGGCCCGCGGCAGGAACCGCGGCCCGGATCAGCGGATCCAACTTGCACTGAG
The DNA here is from genome assembly GCA_963837255.1 of uncultured Actinomycetota bacterium. Classification (GTDB taxonomy): domain Bacteria; phylum Actinomycetota; class Actinomycetes; order Streptosporangiales; family Streptosporangiaceae; genus JAJYUU01. The sequence continues at coordinate 1,693,790 of CAWIMN010000011.1, read as the reverse complement.
ACTCAGTCTCAGACTATGTTTCGATGCATGGGCATCTCGGACCTGTCCGGCATCGGCCGCCTGGCGGTCCTGGCGGCTGCCATGACCGGTCTCGTACTGGCGGCCGCGGGCTGCAGTAAGGCCGGCACCACCGATGCGGCGAATGGCACGGCGGTGATCAGCGCCATCGGCGCCGAGAACGAGTACGCCAACGTGCTCGAGCCAGATCGGCGGCAGAGTACGTGCACGTCACGGCGATCCTGGATAACCCGAACACCGACCCGCATACGTTCGAGGCAAGCCCGCAGGTGGCGCAGGAGGTCAGCAGCGCGCAGCTGATCGTCCAGAACGGGGTCGGCTACGACAGCTGGATGAGCAAGATCGAGTCGGCGACGCTCGAGCCCGCAGCGCAAGGTAATCGTGGTCCAGCACGTGCTCGGCCTGCCGGACAGCACCCCGAACCCGCATCTGTGGTACGACCCGAAGACGATGCCGGCCGCCGCCAAGGTGATGGCCGCCGACCTGGCGGCCCTGCAGCCGAGCCACGCGGCGTACTTCCGGGCCAACCTCGCCAAGTTCGACAGGTCGCTGACCCCGTGGCTGACTGCCATCGCGCAAGTTCAAGGCCGCTATCCGGGTACTCAGGCAGCGACCACCGAGCCGGTCGCCGACTACCTGCTCGCGGCCATGGGCATCCGCAACCGGACGCCGTTCACGTTCCAGGCCGACATCATGAACGGCGTTGACCCGGCGCCCCAGGACATCGCGCTGGAGAACGCGTTCTTCAGCCACCATCAGGTCAACGTCTTCTGCTACAACCAGCAGGTCGTCGATGCCCTGACCACCTCGATCCGGCAGAATGCGCGCAACGCCGGAGTGCCGGTTGTCGGCGTCTACGAGACCATGCCGACCGGGCTAGACTACCAGAGCTGGATGCTCGCCGAGGTGCACGCCATCCAGAAGGCAGTGACCAGCAAGATCTCGACCCAGCAACTGCCATGATCGGTTCGGACCACGCCGCCGGCACCCCCGAGATACTCCGCGTCGACCAGGTGAGCGTCGCCCTGGCCGGACAGCAGATCCTCGACCAGGTCAGCTTCACCCTCCGGGCCGGGGAGTTCACCGGGCTGATCGGCCCCAACGGGGCAGGCAAGACGACCCTGCTGCGGGTGATCCTCGGCTTGCAGCGGCCGAGCGCCGGCACGGTGACAGTCCTCGGGCAGCCACGGTCGCCGCGGAGCCAGCCCATCGGCTACGTGCCGCAGAAGGTGCTGCTCGACCCGGACCTGCCGATGCGGGCCAGGGACCTGGTCGCGCTCGGGCTAGACGGCAACCGGTACGGACTTCGGCTGCGCTCGAGTCAGCGCGGGCAGGCCGTGAGCGAGATGCTGCACGCAGTCGACGCCGAGCGGTTCGCCGACGCCCGGGTCGGGACCCTGTCCGGCGGCGAGCAGCAGCGCGTGCTGATCGCGCACGCCCTCATCAGCAGGCCTCGGCTGCTGCTGCTCGACGAGCCGCTCGCCAACCTCGACCTGCGCAGCGGCCAGGAGATCATCAGCCTGCTCGCCCGCATCGCCAGGGAGCAGCAGATCGCCGTGCTGCTGTCCGCGCACGAGATGAACCCGCTGCTGCCGGTCATGGACCGGGTCGTCTACGTCGCCGGCGGCCGCGCGGCCAGCGGGCCTACCGACGAGATCGTCACGAGCGAGGTGCTCAGCCGGCTGTACGGCCACCGGGTCGACGTGCTGCACGTGCAGGGCCGCGTGCTGGTCGTGGCCGGCTCGGCCGATGCGGGCTGAGCGGCCGTGCGACCAGGCGTACACCGCAGTGTTCGAGCCAGGGTTCTTCGCCAGCCCGCAGGTGCACGTCGCCGTCAGCATCGGCGGCATCGTCGCCATCGTCTCCGCCGTGGTCGGCGTGTTCACCGTCATGCGCGGGCAGTCCTTCGCCGGGCACTCGCTCGGCGACGTCTCCGCCGCCGGCGGCTCCGGTGCGCTCCTGATCGGGCTGAGTCCGATCGCCGGCTTCGTCGGCCTGGGCGTCGTCGGCGCGGCCGTCATGGACATGATCGGCGTCCAGCGGCTGCGCGGCCGGGACCTGGCCACCGGCATCGTCCTCGGCGCCGCCATCGGGCTGTCGGCGCTGTTCCTTTACCTGACCGCCACCACCGGCGCCACGACCGGCGCCACGCAGCAGGTGCTGTTCGGTTCGATCTTCACGACGACCATCGGCACCATCCCGGTTGTGGCCGTACTCGGCGCGGCGTCGCTCGCCGGCATCGCGCTGATCTACCGGCCGCTGCTGCTCAGCACCGTCAGCCCCGATATCGCCGCGGCGCGCGGTGTGCCGGTCCGGCTGGTCGGCGTGCTGTACATGCTGGCCCTGGCCGTCTCGGTCGGGCTCTCCTCGCTGGCCATCGGCGCCATCCTGTCGACTGCCCTGCTGATCGGCCCCGCCGCCACCGCGCTGCGCCTGACCAAGCGGGTTGCCGCTGCGCTCGGCGCCGCCTGCCTGATCGGCGTGCTCGCGACCTGGCTCGGCGTGCTCCTGGCCTACGACAGCTACTACTGGGGATCCAGCCACCTCGGCTTGCCCGTCAGCTTCTTCGTCGTCGCCGTCATCTTCGTCACCTACCTTGCCTCAGGCCTGGCGGGCAAGAGCGGCCACGGTCAGCCAGGAAGGAGCGCGCGTGTTCACGGGCTTCATGATGAACGCCTGGACGACCGGCACCATCGTCGCCGTCGTGGCCGGCGTCGTGGGCTACTTCGTCGTGCTGCGCGGCTCGGCCTTCCCCGCCCACGCCATCCCCAAGGGCGCCTTCGCCGGCGCGGCCGCTGCGAGCCTGCTCGGCATCAGCACCCTCATCGGCCTGGCCGTCTTCTCGCTCCTCGGCGCCCTCGGCATCGGCTCGCTCGGCAGGCGCGGCCGGCAGGACGTCGCGACCGCCCTCGCGCTGGTCATGATGCTCGCCCTCGGGGCCGCGTTCCTGTCCAGGACCACCGAGTACGAGCCGGAGATCTACTCGCTGCTGTTCGGCGAGATCCTCGGGGTCAGCACCAGCCAGATCTTGCCTGTGGTCGTGCTGGCCGTCGTCTGCATCGCGGCGGTCGCGGTCATCTACCGGCCGCTCATGCTGTCCTCGGTCGTCCCGGAGATAGCCGAGGCCAAGGGCATCCGAAGCCACCGCATCGAGATGTGCTTCCTCCTCGTCGTGGCCCTGGCGACCGCGGTGACCGTGCCCGTCGTCGGTGCCCTGCTGATCTTCAGCCTCATGATCGGCCCGCCGGCCGCCGCGCGCTCGTTCACCAGCAGGCCCGTACTGGCCATGCTGCTGGCCGTGGTGATCGCTCTGGTCACGGTGTGGGCCGCGATCGCGCTGTCCTACCAGTACAACTGGCCCGTCGGCTTCTTCGTCGGGGTACTGGGCGCGCTGTCCTACGCGGTCGGCCGCGGCTGGGCGGCCTGGCAGCGCTCGCGGCCCGGCGTCACACCAGTGCCTGCCGTCCGACAGAGTTGAGGTAGCGCAGCGCCTGCGCGTAAGACCCGACGAGGCTCGCCTGGGCATAAGGCAGCCCGTGCCGCTGGCAGAAGTCCCTGATCAGCGGCTGTGACCTGCGCAGGCTAGGCCGCGGCATGGACGGGAACAGGTGATGCTCGATCTGGTAGTTCAGACCGCCGAGCGCCAGGTCGGTGAGCCAGCCACCGCGGACGTTGCGCGACGTAAGGACCTGGCGGCGCAGGAAGTCGTTGTTGTCCGCCAGCTGCAGGATCGGCATCCCCTTGTGGTTCGGGGCAAACGAGGCGCCCATGTACAGGCCGAAGACGCCCTGCTGGATCAGCACGAACACGATGGCCTTCACCGGCGACAGGACAAGGAACACGACCGACAGGTAGCCGGCCAGATGCACGGCCAGCAGGATCGCCTCGGCCCGCTGACGGCCCTCGGCCCGGCTGGCGACGGCGCGGATGCTCGCGACGTGCACGCTCAGCGCCTCGCCGAGCAGCATCGGGAAGAACAGGTAGGCCTGGCAGCGGTACACGACCCTGGCCAGTCCCCGGGCAGCGCTCGCCTGCCCGGTGGTGAAGGCCAGCGCCTTCATCCCGACGTCTGGATCTGCGCCCTCGGTATTGGGGTGCGCGTGATGGCGATTGTGCTTGCTCACCCACCAGCCAAAGCTCAGCCCGATGCAGAGATTGCCCAGCAGGAGGCCGAGCGCGCGGCTGACTCGCTTGGACCCGGAGATCTGTCGGTGCCCAGCGTCATGGCCGAGGAAGCCTGCCTGGGTGAACATGATCCGCCAGGAAGACGGCCACCGCGATCTGCCACCAGGAATTACCGACCAGGATGAAGGCGGCCCACCCGGCGGCCAGCAGCGCCAGGGTCGCCCCGACTGCGCGCGGCATACCACCCGGACCTGCGATCCATCAGGCCTGCCTGCTTGACCAGGCGCGACAGTTCCGCGTACTCGCTCCCGCGCTGCGGCGGCGAGGCAGCCGCGGCGGGCGTCGCAGGATACTGCTGGTCGTCACGCCGGTGCCGGGACGTTGACCGCCGCCTCGACCGAGGCGTAGACGTCGAGCTGCCGGTCAAGCCCGGTGGCCGCCAGCACATCCGCGACCACGGGCGCGGGTGACGCCAGGCGTAGCCAGCCGCCGAGCAGCCGGGCACGGCGTCCGGTCCCGACCACGGCGGTGAGCCCGCTGACGTCGGCATAGCTGACCGCCGAGAGGTCCAGGACGAGCCGTCCGTCGCACTGATGCACGATGCGCAGCAGATACTCCCGCAGGGCGGGGGCGCTGGCAGCATCCAGCGAACCGGACAGGGCGACGACAAGGCAGCCGGGCTCGGTGCGGCAGGAGACAGCCACGCCAGGAACTGGGAACGGGGCCGCGGCGCTGACTCGCTCGCCACTCAGGCGGCCCGGCGCCCATGAGGCGGCGGGAGCTCACAATCACCGGCCCGCCACCATCCCCAGTGCGGCGGGACGGCGACCTCGTGGCTGGCTGGGGCAAGATGATGTCCTTTCGGCAGGAGCGGTACTGCCTCACGCCATCGGTCAGGCAGCAGCACGGCAGCGACAGCACACGACCGGAGCCTGTGGCCGCCGCGAGCGGCTGAGACCGGTGCCTTGCCATAGACGCTACGCTAGTACAAGATAACTAGCAAATTCTTTCCGGAATCAGAGATGAACAATTGACGACGAGCTGGGGCTTCCTGACGAACCATGCCCGGGTACTGCTGTGCATATCCCGCGACCCGGGGATACGGCTGCGCGACATCGCAGCCCGCATCGGCATCACCGAGCGCAGCGCTTACGGCATCGTCACTGACCTGGCCGCCGCTGGCTACATCACCAAGGCGAGGGACGGCCGCCGCAACCAGTACGAAATCCAGGCACACCTGCCGCTGCCCGAGCCGACCAGCCGGGAGCGGACCGTGGGCGAAGTCCTGGCGCTGCTGGCCGGCGTCCAGCAGAGTCGGCGAGCGGCGACTAGCTGCCAGAGCCAGATCTGAAAGGCCGGCGGGCTGGCGTGTGGTAGCGTCCGGAGGGAACTGCAGACGCAGTCAAGGCGCAGCCCTGCGGGCGCGCCGGTCGTACCTCGCTCAGAGTGCAAGCTGGTCTCCCGCGACGCGGTGGCCCGCTCCACATGCGGCCACCCGATCCGGAAGAAGACATGAATGACAGCTCAGTCCATTGAGCGTGCCCGGCCCGCCCGGCGGCCCCGTGCCAGCCGCGTCCCGGCTGCCGGCGCTCGCACTCCTACCTTTGGCGAGCTCGGAGTACCGGGGCCGCTGATCGATGCGCTCCGGTCGCGGGCGCATCGAGGCGCCATTCCCCATCCAGGCGGCAGTCCTGCCCGATGCGCTGGCCGGCCTCGACATCCTCGGCCGCGGCCGGACCGGGTCCGGCAAGACACTCGGGTTCTGCATTCCGCTCGCCGCCAGACTGGCCGGCGGCCACACGAGCGCGGGCCGTCCGCGGGGCCTTGTCCTGGTGCCCACTCGTGAACTGGCCAGCCAGGTCCACGGCGTCCTGACGCCGCTGGCAACCGCCGCCGGGCTGAGCGTCGCGGTCATCTTCGGCGGCACTTCGCAGCGCCCGCAGGTAGCGGCGCTGCATGACCGGGCCGACATCATCGTCGCCTGCCCCGGCCGCCTGGCCGACTTGATCGGTCAGGGCCACTGCCATCTCGGCGACGTCGAGGTCGCCGTCGTGGACGAGGCTGACCATATGGCTGACCTCGGCTTCCTCCCGGTCGTGCGGCGGCTGCTGGACGCGACGCCGCCAGCTGGCCAGCGAATGCTGTTCTCCGCGACCCTCGACAACGCCGTCGACGTGCTCGTTCGCCGTTTCCTCCACGATCCGGCCGAGCACGCGATCGATCCGCCGACCGCGCCAGCGGCGACGGTCCACCACCTGCTCACGATCGCCGCGGCTGACCGGACAGCCGTCGTCACCGCTCTCGCCGCCGGCGACAACCGGACGCTGATCTTCACCCGGACCAAGCACGGCGCGCGCAAGCTTGCCGGCCAGCTGGCCGCCGCCCGCATCCCGGCCACCGAGCTGCACGGCAACCTTGCCCAGAGCGCTCGCGAGCGCAACCTGGCGTCCTTCTCAGCCGGCCATGTCCGGGTCCTGGTCGCCACCGATATCGCCGCGCGCGGCATCCACGTCGATGGCATCGACCTGGTTATCCACGCCGACTCGCCCGCCGAGCACAAGGCCTACCTGCACCGCTCCGGTCGCACGGCCAGGGCCGGCGCCAGCGGCGTGGTCATCACCCTGCAGACGCCGGCGCAGGCCAAAGACGTGACCGCGCTGATGCGCAAGGCATGCGTCATCCCGCTGGTCGCGACCGTCACGCCCCGCTCGCCGCTACTGACTGACATCGCCGGCCGGCCCGCGCGGCCCCGCACGCTGCCGCGGCCGCAGGCCGTGCCCGTCACGACGGAAGCGATCCCAGCCGTCGAGCCAGGCGCACGGCGCCGGCGCTGTTGCGCTGTCGGCCGGCTTCCGCCCTCGGCGCCCGCGGGCACGCAACGCACGTTAGAACGGGAGGCAGCGACTATGACCGCGCCGGACGTCTGGATTGCCAAGGACGACGGAAGTGACATCATCCGGGCCGCCGCTGTCGCTGGCGTCGGCCGTGACTACAACGGCAACATCACCGCCCGGCTATCCGGCGGAGACCAGGCGATCGTCACGCTGGTACTCGACCACGGCCACGATCACGCGCGTACGCCCGACGACTTCCACCGCCAGCTGCTCAAGATAATTTCCGAGCTGCGTGACACGGCCGAGCCTGCCCTCATCCGGCCGGTTCAACATGCCGAGCATGGCTGGCGGTGGATCACCGAGCGGCTCTAGGGATGCCGCTGGCGGGGCGCCGCTGAGACATTGCATATCCGCGCAGGCCACGGTGCTAGGAGACGGCTCGGCTCTGAGCCTTCCGGGACGGCTGGCCGGGCACCGGCCGCGCCGGGCACAGGGTCGGCGATCGCGTGCGCGATGCCGCTAAGAAACGAGCGCACGGTCGCAGTTGCGATCCGGTGCAGCACCGCCCGGTCGATGCCAGCCCCGACGATGCCACCCGGCGGTCCGTAGACGCCTTCGAGCCCGATCAGCGTGGCGTCGTCCCCGTCGGGGATCACCGTGACGTCCGCGTCCAGCACCGGAAACAGTCCGCCGAGCGCGCCCGTCGCCTGCCAGCGGAGCGTGAGCGTCGCGGTCCCGTCGCGCTGCACCAGGTCGCGGAACTGCACGCGCACGAGCTTGGACAGGCCGGGCACTGACCCGGCTGGCCCCACCCTGGCCAGGCCGTCGCCCCAGGCTCGATGCGACACGCCAACCAGCGGACTACCGGCCAGGGCCGCCAGCCGCCGTGACGCCACGGCGAAGCTGACGTCCGCCCGCACCTCGTCGCCGACAAACATGTCTGCCAGCACACCGGCCCGGCGCCTAGCCGGACAGGGCCCTTAGTCCCCTGCTGTCCGCATAAACGTCCGCAGTTCCGCCGCGGACCGCCAGCCTTATGGCGACCCCGGGCTGGCCGCGAGCAACGCCGCTACGGCGTCCCTAATGGCCCGCCGAATCGCTGTGTCCTCCGGCGCCGAAGGCGTGACTGCGTATCTCGTGGATCGTGTCGTCCAGCCGGTGCAAGGCATCAGCGATTCTGTCTCTGGCCAGGTCGGCCGTCGTCCCCGCAGGTCTGCGATCACCACCGGGGTCCGCTTGCTGAGCGCCGCGCTGAGCTCCGCGCCGAGGCGTCCGGCGACCGCCCCGTGACCCGAATGCCCCCAGCGGTCTCGGCTACCGGACAGGCGGCTGATCATCCCCGTGGAACAGGACGCTGTCCGCCGGGCGCCGGAGGCTGATGGCGCTCTGCACGGTGATACCGAGCCGGAGCACCAGCTGTGGGTAGCTGCCGTCGCCCAACTGCGCTCGCAAGACCTCGCGCAGCCAGTCAATCTCCACGGGCTGGCTGTACAGCGCGGCCGCCACGCCGCAGGTAGCCGACGTCAGGAGTATTCGCTGGAGCGCATGTCCGGCATTGACCCAGTCGGCCGGCTGATCGGCCAGGGTGGTCAGCAAGCAGACGGACCCGGCGAACCGCCCGCCGGTCGCGGCGCTGGACTCGGGCATGCCCCAGCCATGCCCGTGGGCGAAGTCCCGGCTTGGGAAGTCCGGGCTGGTGCGCACGGGCCGGGCCGGGTACGACAGTGGCGAAACGCCGTCGAGGCGCAAACTGCCGGGGCTTGGCGCCCAGGAAGAAATCTCGCGTACGTACGCGCTGACCTGCCGCTCCACCTGCTCGGCTGCCTCCACGACGGCGGCAACCGCCGCCCGGCTCCCCTCGTCCATCGCGACGCGGAAGGCTGCCTTGTCGCGGGCGGCGTCCTGCCGCAGCGCAGGCACCAGGCCGGGCGGCAGCGGCAGCGGCCCGAACCCGCCGCGATGCGACCGGCGCCGCGGCACCTGCTCGAACAGTCGTGACTCGTACTCGGTCGGCGGCGACCGGTGCCGCCAGCGCAGGCGGGCGACGACCAGCGGATCGGCCGGGTCGGGCAGCACGCGCGTCTCAGGGATATAGCCCAGCGACCGCAGCGCAAGCTTGGCCGTGAACAGCGCCGCGCCGCAGCTGATCATCATCTCCCGGCCAGCCGGATCGGCCACGGTCAGCTGTCGCTGCCCGTCGGCGTGCAGAACGATCTCGGCACCGCGGCCGCTGAACCACCACGGCTGCGTATTGTGGACCGACGGTGCCCACACGGCTGCGCCCACGACGTAGGCCACGACATCATCCGCTGTGACCGACGGCAGTTCGGAACATCGCTCGGCAGTTATCACGGACATGGTCACGTCCTCCTCCCACCGTTGCGAGCAGCCTTAGGCGCTCACCCGCAGGTCGTGGCGAAGGTGGGTCGCGACCTCCCGCGTCCAGTCCCGCACCTGGCCAGGATCGCGCCAGTCGCCGGCTTGCTTCTTCGCCATGGCGCTCGCGGCGAAGCCTCGCGCGTACGGCGAGAGCCGGCCGCCAAACGTGGCGTGACCACTCGCACCGACCCGCCGCATCAGCTCGGCGACGCCGCGCACCGGCGGTATGTCGCGCTGCACCGCGGAGCCGTCCAGTGGCCCGCTCGAGAAGAAGTACGTCGGGCAGCGCCTCAGTTCGGCCGTGTGACGCAGGACGAATGCCCGCGCCGCCTTATGCCAGCGGCTGGCGTAGATCGCTCCGCCCACGATCACGACGTCGTACCCGGTGAGCTCGTGCACATCACCGACTGCCTGCACGGCGACAGCGAACCCTTCCGTTCGCAGGCCCTCGGCCACTTGCTGCGCCAGTCCCTGCGTACCGCCCCGCTTCGACCCGTATGTCACCAGAATTCGCATCGGGTCCTCCCTGTTTCGCCAGACCCGCCAGCTGACCGCCGACTGGCTCTCAATAACTACGCTGGGTACCGGAACGACGGCAGCAGAAGGGACCATGGTCCCGGCGAAGGTCCCGCGCGTTACCGCCCGCCCGCGGCGCCGGGCGTCACCAGGCCGCTCTCGTAGGCCAGGACGACAAGCTGGGCGCGGTCGCGCGCAGCAAGCTTGGTGAGGATGCGGCTCACGTGCGTCTTGGCGGTCAGCGGGCTGACAAACAGGCGCGCCGCGATCTCGTCGTTCGACAGGCCGGCGGCGACCAGGCACATGACCTCGCGCTCCCGGTCGGTCAGGCAGTCAAGCTGGCGCTTGTCAGCAGCGCGGCGCTCCGGCTGGCTGGCCAGGTCGGTAATGAGGCGCCTGGTGATGCTGGGCGCGAGCAGCGCGTCCCCCCTGGCGACGACGCGCACGGCGTGGATGAGGTCCGCAGGCTCGGCGTCCTTCACCAGGAAGCCGCTGGCGCCCGCCCGGATGGCCCGGTAGACGTACTCGTCCGACTCGAACGTGGTCAGGATGATGACCTTCACGCCGGCCAGGTCCTCGTCGGCGGCGATCCGGCGGGTGGCCTCGAGGCCATCGACGTTCGGCATCCGGATGTCCATCAGCACCACGTCGGCGCGCTGCTGCCGGGCAAGCTCGACTGCCTGGGCGCCGTCCGCCGCCTCGCCGATAACGTCCATGTCGTCAGCGCTATCCAGCAGCACCCTGAAGCCGGCGCGGATGAGCGCCTGGTCATCCGCCAAGAGGACCCGGATCACGAACGCGACCCCGTTCCGGCTCGCCCTGACTCTGCCTCAGCCCGCGTCGGCGCCGGCCGGTCAGCCGGCAGCACCGCCACCACCCGGTAGCCGCCCCCGGCTCTGGGCCCGCCCGCAGCGTGCCGCCGACGGCGGCCGCCCGCTCCTGCATGCCGACGAGCCCGTGCCCGGCACCGTCTGACTGTACGCGGCTCTGCGCTGCCGGGCCGAGGCCGCGGCCGGTGTCGGCCACCTCGATCCGCAGCGCGGAGTCGCCGTAGCAGAGCGAGATTGTAGCGCGCGCCGGTCCGGCGTGCCGGATCGCATTGGTCAGCGATTCCTGGATGATCCGGTACGCGGCCAGGTCGACGCCGGCAGGCAGCGGCCACGGCGCGCCGTCCTGGCGCACCGTCGTCGGCAGGCCAGCCGTTGCACGCCCCCGTGACGAGCGCGTCGACCTGGGCCAGGCCAGGCGCGGGCTGGGCCGGATCACCCTCGTCTGCCTGGCGCAGCACGTTGAGGATCGCCCGCAGCTCTCGCAGCCCGTCCTTGCTCGCCAGCCTGATAACGTCGCAGCGCATCGACGGCCGCGCCCGGGTTGGACTCCAGCACGTGCTCGGCCACGCCTGCCTGGACGCTGATGGTCGCCATCGAGTGCGCGACGATGTCGTGCAGCTCGCGCGCGATCCGCAGCCGCTCCTCGTCGACCCGCCGCAGTGCCTCCTCCTCGGCACGCTCGGCGATGGACTTGACGTAAGCACGCCGGTTGCTGACGGCGATGCCGCCAAACAGCGGTGCCGCGATCAGCGCGGGATCAGGTAGAAGCCGCCGCCCGTCGGACCGAATGGGTTCGCCAGCCCAGTCGCCATCATCAGCGCGACGAGCGTGATGGCCGCCAGCGCAGGGCCTGCCGCACCGGCCGGCCTGCGCCACCGCGAACAGTGCGATCGCGGGCGCGAGCAGGGCCGCACCGTTAACGAAGCCGAGCGCGCTGTAGGCGACTATCGCGGCGGTCGACCCCAGCAGGACCGCGACCGGAGCACGCCGCTTGACCGCCAGGACCAGGCAGGCGACGGCGACCAGCAGCAGCGCCGCGGCGGCATGTGCGGGATCGGCGTGCGAATGGAATACCGCGACGTCGCTCGGCTGATTCGGGTGTGCCTCGCCGTACGCGCCCGCCACCAGCACCGCTGTCACCAGCACAGCCGAGATGACGTCACGCGCGGTCGATGCCCGCCACCACTGCCAGCACGCTGCCAGGCTCCGGTTCACCTGATCAGCGTAAAGCGCCGGAAGGCGCAGATCGTCCTGCCCGCAGGAGACATGCCGCCTACTCCGCCGGGAGTACATCGGCCCCGACTGCTCCTAGCCGGCGTATCCGCAAGTGCCTTCCGCTGGCCGACGACCGCGGCGGCCTGGCCGGGAGGCTGGCAGATGCCGGGCGGACAGTCCGCCGGCATCGTGCCCCGGAGGCCATCCATGCAAGCCATGACCCGCTTCGTCCTTCGCCACAAGCTCGTCGTGGCACTGTTCTGGCTCGTGATCGCCGCCGCCGGCGTACTGACGGTCGGCGGGACCACGCACCGGATGACCAACAGCTTCGCCATGCCAGGCCAGGCGTTCAAGGTCGACAACCAGATCGCCGCCACCTACGGCAACGGCGGCTCGCAGACGCCGTACGTCGCCGTCCTGACGGCACCGCCTGGCCAGCTCGTCACGAGCCAGCCGACGCAGCCGCGGCGGGCCGCGCGTTCGCATCGCTGCAGCGTGCGCTGCCGCACGTCGCATCGCCGACTACGCCACGACCGGCGATAGAGCATTTATTACCAGGAACGGGGCCACCACTTACGCCCTCGTCTACACGCCCGCAGTGAGCGGATTCGGCGGCCCGACCCTGGCCCGGCGATCAGCGCACGCTGTCCGCGGCCGTCCCGGCGAGCTGGCACGTCGGCGTCACCGGCGCCCAGCTGCTGTCGGCTGGCGCGCCGAGCAGCGCCAAGAAGGGCACGGGCGTCATGGCCGAGGCCATGATCGGCGCACTCGGCGCGCTGGTGATCCTGGCCTTCGTGTTCGCCAGCTTCCTGGCCTTCCTCCCGCTGCTGATCGGCGGCGTCTCGGTGCTCGCCACGTTCCTGCTGGTCGGCGGCCTGACCGAGATCACCAGCATCAGCATGATCGTGGAGTTCCTGATCGCGCTCATCGGGCTCGGCGTGGCGATCGACTACTCGCTGCTGGTCGTCAGCCGGTGGCGCGAGGAGCGCGCAGCCGGGCGTCCGTAACGAGGATGCGGTGCTGGCCGCCATGGACCACGCCGGCCGGGCCGTGGTGTTCTCCGGACTGACCGTCGCCATCGGCCTGCTCTCGATGATCGTGCTGCCGGTCGCGATGCTGCGCAGTGTCGGCATCGGCGGCGTGCTGGTCCCGCTGGTCTCTGTCGCCGTCGCGATCACGCTGCTGCCGGTCGTGCTGGCGACCATCGGGCCGCGACTGGACTGGCCGCGGCTGCGCACCGAGCGGTCGGCGAGCCGGGTGTTCTCGGCCTGGGCCCGCGGCGTGTACCGGCACCGCTGGCTCGCGGCGCTTGGCGGCATCGCGATCCTCGCCGCGCTGATGCTGCCCGCGCTGTCCCTGCACCTGGGCCTGCCTGGCAGTTCAGCCGAGGCGACGTCCGGACCCGCGCACGCGGCCCTGACGACGCTGACCAAAGGCGGCGTGCCCGCCGGCGTGCTCACCCCGGCCGAGGTGCTGACGTCCGGGAACCCGAAGTCGGTGAGCGCGGTCCGCGCGGCGGCGGCGAAGGTACCAGGCGTGTACACGGCGGTGGCGCCTGCCACCGGCGACTACCACCGCGCCGGCACCGCGATCGTCACGGTGCTCCCGACGGCTGAGAGCAGCGGTCCAGCCGGTCAGGCCACCATGCGCCAGCTGGAAGCCGCGCTGCTGCCGGACCAGCACGTGCTGGGTGTCGGCGGCGAGGGTCCGTCGCTGATTGACTTCGACCACTCCGTCTACGGCAGCTTCCCGATCATGCTGACGATCATCGCCGTGGCGACGTTCCTGCTGCTGACGAGGGCGTTCCGGTCCGTCGTGCTGGCCGCCAAAGCAGTCTTCTTCAACCTGGTGTCGCTCGCCGCCGCGTACGGCGTCCTCACCTGGGTCTGGCAGGACGGGCACGGGTCCAGCGCCGTCTGGGGTCTGCCCAGCGACCGGCGCGATCACCATGTGGGTGCCGCTGATGGTGTTCGCGTTCCTGTTCGGGCTGTCCATGGACTACGAGGTCTTCATCCTGACCCGGATCCGCGAGGTCTACGACACCAGCGGCAACCCCCGGCACGCCGTGACCGAGGGGCTTGGCCGGACCGGGCGCCTGGTCACCAGCGCGGCGGCCATCCTGATGCTCAGCTTCCTGTCGATGTCCACCGGGCCGCAGACCGACCTGAAGATCCTGGCCACCGGCCTCGGCGCCGGCATCCTCATCGACGCCGTCGTCATCAGGTGCCTGCATGGTCCCGGCGATGGTGGCGCTGTTCGGAAAGGCCAACTGGTGGCTGCCAGGCTGGCTCGGCCGGGTGCTCCGGGTGCCCGCCGGGCCACCGGCGCCAGCAGCCGAGCCGGCCAGGGTGCTCACCGCCGCTGGCTAGCTCGACGGCGGGCGGGCGGCCGATCCGGTTGGGATCGGCCGCCCGCTCCGTGCTGTGCATAGTCGGGCTGCCCGCGGGTATGCGCCAGCCCATGTCACACCTGGACAGCTGGCCGGCCGGTCACCGCTACCAGCTCGAACAGTGGCTGGGCGCGGGCGGCTACAGCCAGGTGTGGCGTGCCAGGGATACCGTGCTCGACCGCGAGGTGGCGGTCAAGCTGCTGCACGGTGCCTACTCCGGCGACATCGAGGCGGCGACTCGCTTCGCCGCGGAAGCACGGCATGGCGGGGCGCTCAGCCATGAGAACATCGCCCGCGTCTACGACTACGGGGAACCCGGTTCGGACACCCCGCCCTACCTGGTACTCGAGCTCGTCGACGGGCCGTCGCTGGCCGAGCGCCTGGCCCGTGGCCCGCTGCCGGTGCCCCAGGCGCTGGACGTGATAGCTCAGGCCGCCACCGGCCTCGACGCCGCACACACCGCTGGCCTGGTACACCGGGATATCAAGCCGGCCAACCTGCTGCTGAGCCCGGCCGGCACGCTGAAGATCACGGACTTCGGCATCTCGCACGCCCTCGGGTCGGTGCCCATCACCGGCACCGGAATGGTCATGGGCACGTCCGGCTACCTCGCGCCCGAGCGCTCCGCGGGCGCGAGCGCCACGGCTGCCAGCGACATCTATGCGCTTGGCGTCGTCGGCTTCGAGTGCCTGGCAGGCGCGCCTCCCTTTGCCTGGCGGGCCACTCGAGCAGGCGCTGGCGCACCGTGAGCGGCCACTGCCGCCACTGCCGGCCAGCGTGCCTGCGGCCGTGGCCGCGTTCATCGCGCAGCTCACCGCGAAGGATCCGGCCATGCGGCCGCAGACCGCGGCGGAGGTCGCCAGGCGCGCCCGGCAGTTGCGTGACGGCCTGTCCGCCGGACTGCGCGTGACGAGTGTGGCGCCAGGCGCGCCCGTAGAGCTCGCGCCGCCAGACGCGCCCGTAGAGCTCGCGCCGCCAGGCGCGCCCACGCCGCCCGGCTCGCCAGCCGCGCCTGCGCCGGCTGTGCCGACGCCAGCTGGCCAGCCGGGCTACCGCCAGACTCGGACCCTGCCGCAGCTGGCGCAGCCGCCATTCCCCGAGCCACAGCACGTCGAACGGCCGCAGCGGCGGCTACGGGCACCCCGCCGCCGCACGGTCGTCATCGCCCTGTGCCTGGTGGCGGTGCTCGCTGGGCTGATCCTGGTCAGCACCGCCCTGTCGGGACTCGGCAAGCGCCCTGACCTCGCCCACGCCAGCCGCGTCCGGATCCGCTCCCGCTCATCACGCCGGTGGTGCAGCCGTGCTGCCTGGCCATCGCCGCCGGCATCACAAGCCGACCGCCGATCCGCCACCGGCCTATCGGCCGGGCCTGCCACCTGGGCACGGGCACGGCCACAAGAAGGGTCCGAAGCCCGGCAGCGGCGACGGCAACGCACAGTAACGGGAGCGGACAGTATTGGCGACGCACAGTAGCCGTGACCGCCACGCAGCCGCGCAGCCCGCGAGACCCTGTCACTTTCGTGTCGGCAAATGCGACATAGCGACCGTGATCATGACTGAAACTGCCAGGGTCTCGACGCCAAGGCGTCCCAGCCGCCGGAACAGCCAGCAAAAGCGCCCGGGTGCTGCCGGCGACGGCAGGCACCCGGGCGTCTTGGCCGCATCAGGACGGCAGCGGCGCGCGGTGCCTTACGAGATCCCGCACGCCTGCGCGACGGCGACCGCGGCACCCTCGCGGTTGTAGGCCGCCGGCAGACCTGGCCGCTCGAAGTACGCCATGTAGATGTACGCGGCGTTGGTAGGGCTGGTAGCGGCGTTGAGCATCGGGATGTACTGCGCCCAGCCCTGGTTGTAGGTGAGCAGCGCCGCCAGCTGAGTCTGGAGGTCAGCCGCCGCGTTTCCGGTCACGAAGCCAGACGGCAGCGGCGTCCAGCCGATGAGGCCGCCGCCGCCAGAGCCGATCGACTCGGGGTTGCCCTTGGACTCCTGGTAGATGTTCCCGGCAATGCCGACCGCGGCCAGCTTGGTGTATCCGTGCGCCACCAGGTAGTTAACGATCGTCGCGTAGTTATACGGCAGCATGCCGGTGCCCGCGGCGCCGCCGGTGCCTGAGCAGGCCAGCGTGTGCGCGGCCGGGAGTTAGCCGGGCTGTTGGAGTGCGCGGCACTCGGCTGGTTCGCGCTGTGCGCGGCACTCGGGTCCGCTGCCTGCTTCGGCTTGCTGGTCGTGCCGCTCGACTTCGTCGCGTCCGGCTGAGTCAGCCTGGACTTGCCGACGACGTCCGCAGTCCCGCCGCCCACCGTGAGGGCGTGCATGTTGTAAGACGCCACGCTGCTCGCAACCGGATCCACGTGCTGCTGCTGGGTCTGAAGGCCGGCGAACACGCCGGCCAGGGCGATGACGGGGACGACCCCCGCGGCGATCTTGACTGACCGCCGAACTCGTGCCGGGCTGGCATGCCGGCCCGTCCGCCTAACTTTCCTGGTCTTCCGATGGGGGGAGGAAGCCGGACTCACTACCTGCCTAACGACGGTTCTTCGCCTAGCTACTCGGCAGTCGGGGGGCTGCTTCTCGCCTGGCCGGACACTTGTACCTGGGTTAGCCTGGCAGGTCAGACGGGCCAGAGTCACCCGAAAATGTGCAAATAGCCCAGCCGGGCTATGGGATCAACAAACCGGCTACAGAGCTCGAAAGCTCCATCCCGCGCGGGATTCGGGCACGCTGACAGCCCGCGCGGTATGCCGAAATAGCTACTTGGGAACCACCCGAAATGACTAGTCACGGCGAGGCCGTCATGAGCGCCGATTGAGTACGGTACGTGGCCGCAGCAGTACGCCGTGGCATCAGAGCAGGCAGCAGCGTTCCTGACCCACATGATCCGGGACGATCTCAGCGGGACGTGACCGGCTCCGGCCGACCAACCAACTGTTCGGTTTGCCGTTATGCTGCTGACCATGCGGGAAGCAGCCGATTGTGCACGCGCTTGCCTAGACAGGCCAGCCGGGGCGTGCCGCCGGCCGCCGGGCGCGACAGGCAGCGGCGCCGCGAGGAACTGATCGAGATTGCCTGCAGGGTGTTCGCGGCGAAAGGCTTCGACGGTGCCACGCTCCAGGACATCGCCGACCAGTTCGGCGTGCTCAAGGGCAGCCTGTTCCACTACATCCAGAGCAAGGACGATCTGCTCTTCGAGATCATCAACGGTGTCTACGCCGGCGCGGAGGAGGCGATCTGGTCGATCGCGCGTGCCGACGACACCGCTGTCAGCCGGCTCAGCCGCCTGATCGTCGCCTACGTCCGCTACGTCACCGAGCACCAGCCGGCCATCACCGTCTGGCTGCACGATCTGAACTCGCTCGACGCCGTCCGCGCCCAGGCCATCCGCGAGCGCGAGGACCAGAACCGCCACCGGCTGGTCGACCTGATCAGGCAGGCGCAGCAGGAGGGCGGGGTGCACCCCGACGCCGATCCTCGCCTCGTCGGCTTCGCGCTGCTCGGCTCCATGAACTGGGTGCATCGCTGGTTCCGGCCGGGCGGGCAGTCGGCGGACGAGCAGCCGGCGGACGAGCAGACAGCGGACCGGCAGACAGCGGACCGGCAGACGGCGCACCGGCAGTCGCCAGACCGGCAGTCGGCAGACCGGCAGTCGGCAGACCGGCAGTCGGCAGAAGAGATAGGCCGCGAGTTCGGCCGCATCTACCTAGGTCAGCCCGGACCAGTGCCGGCGGGAGCAGCGTCGTGACGGTGGACTATCCGCCCCAGTACGGTCCGGTCCGGCCGGGCGACGAACTCGACTGGGACCGGCTGGCACGCTATCTCCGCGCGAACATCGACGGCCTCGGCGGCCTGGTCGCCGTGCGGCAGTTCCCGAACGGCTCGGCCAACCTCACGTACCTGCTCGAGTTCGCCGACCGGCGCCTGGTCATCCGCAGGCCGCCGTTCGGCCAGATCGCCGTCGGCGCGCACGACATGAAGCGCGAGTTCCGGGCGCTGTCCCGGCTATGGCGGCATTACGACCGCGCGCCCCGCGCCTACCTGCTCTGCGAGGATCACGCGGTGGCCGGCGCTGACTTCCTCGTCATCGAGTACCGCGAGGGACAGGTGGTCTGGGGCAGCATCCCGCCGAGCATGGCCGGTCACGAGGACGTGGCTCGCCGGATCGGCTTCGCCGTCGTCGATGCCCTGGCCGAGCTGCACCTTCTCGATCCAGCGCAGGCCGGGGTCGCCGACCTCGGCCGTCCTGACGGATTCGTCGACCGCCAGCTGCGCGGGTGGCAGCAGCGCTGGCAGGCGGTGGCCCCAGCGCTGCTGGCTAGCGCCGGAACGGAGCCGGACCAGGACGTCGTCGCCGACGTGGCCGCGGAACTGGCCGCGACCAGGCCGGCCACCGTCCGCACCTCCGTGCTCCATAACGACTTCAAGATCGACAACTGCCAGTTCAGACCGGCGAATCCCGATCGCGTGTACTCCGTGTTCGACTGGGATATGGCCACGATCGGCGACCCCCTCGTCGATCTGGGCACCCTGCTGAACTACTGGCCAGATCCGTGCGACGACCCGGACAACAGGCCGTCGCACCCGGTCGGCCAGGAGTACATGGGCCTGCCGACGCGCGCGGAGGTGGTTGCCCGGTACGCCGCCACGACCGGAGCCGATGTCAGCGCGGCCAGCTGGTACGAGGCGTTCGGCTGCTGGAAGACCGCCATCGTCATCGCGCAGCTGCACCATCGCTATCTGGCGGGCAACAGTCATGACCAGCGGCAAGGCCTCAAGGGCGACCGGATAGTTCCGCTGGCCCAGCGCGCGCGCGCGATCCTGGCGAACCGCTAGCCGGCGCGGCGGCGGCAGGAACGTAGGGTGAGTCTCAGTCAGTCGCGTCACGCGTCGCGGCTGCCCGATCGCCGAGGACGGCCATGAACTCGACAGCTGCCGATCTGGGCCAGTGGGCGCACGACCTCGTCCCGAGCAGCGACGACCTGGCGCTCGCGCGACCGGTCACTGGCTGACACGGTCGCGGTCACGCTGGCCGCCCGCGAGCACCCGGTGACGAAGCTCGCGGCCAGCCTCGGCGAAGCCGGCCGCTGGGCGACCGCCGGTCACGTGCTGGACTTTGACGACCTGCACATGCCGTCGACGACGCACATCAGCGCGGTCTGCGTGCCGACAGCCCTGGCGACCGGTGGCGACGCTCGCACGTACCTGGCCGCGGCCGGCGTCATGGCGCGGCTCGGCGCGGCGCTCGGCTGGCCGCACTACTCCGCCGGGTGGCACGCGACCTGCACGGCCGGGCGCGCCGGCGCAGCGCGGCGGGTGCTGCCGTCGCGATGGGCCTGAGCGCGCGGGAGATCGCCACGGCGATCGCGCTCGCCGTCCCGGCAGCGGGCGGCGTGCAGCGGGCGTTCGGCACTGACGCCAAGTCCCTGCAGGTCGGCTTCGCGGTCGAGGCCGGGATCCGGGCCGCGACCCTCGCCGCGGCGGGCGCCAGCGCCGATGACGCGGCGCTGGATGAGTGGATGCGCCTGGTCGGCGGTGACCCCGGCCGCGTCGACCTGACCGGCCCCGCGGTGCCAGACGGGCTGGCCATCAAGATCTACCCGTGCTGCTACGCGCTCCAGCGGCCGATCAGCGCGCTGGCGGCGCTGGCTGACCAGGCCGGCATCGACGCCGCTGACGTCCGGCGGATCGAGCTGCGCACGCCGGCGGCCACGGTCGTGCCGCTGATTCACCACCGCCCGGACACCGGACTGCAGGGCAAGTTCAGCCTCGAGTACGCAGCGGCCGCGGCGCTGCTCGACGGCTATCCGGGCTTCGCCAGCTTCACCGACGAAGCCGTGCAGCGGGACGCCGCCAGGCGGCTGGTCTGACCTCGTCTCGACCGAGCTCGTGCCCGGCGGCGACTGGCTGCTGGACGGTGAGCTGCAGGCAACAATTCATACCGGGAACGGGGCCGTTCACGACGCGGTCCTGCAGTATCCGCCCGGTAGCCCGGCGCGCCCGCCATCACCGGATCAGCTGAGCGCCAAGGTCGCCGACTGCGTCGCCGGTCTCGACACCGACTGGACAGCCTGGACCTGGCAGACCGCGGCCGACGTGCTGCGCGAGTTCCTGCCGCGCGCCTGATGGCGGCCACGCTCCCGCTGTCGGGCATCACGGTCGTCTCGCTGGAGCAGGCGGTCGCCGCTCCGTTCGCCACCCGTCAGCTCGCCGACCTCGGCGCCCGCGTCATCAAGGTCGAGCGCACCGGCGATGGCGACTTTGCCCGCGACTACGACCGCACCGTGCACGGCCAGGCCAGCTACTTCGTGTGGCTCAACCGGGGCAAGGAGTCCCTCGAGCTTGACGTGAAGAGCGCGCGCGGGCAGCAGGTCCTGACCGCCTTGCTGACCCGCGCCGACATCTTCGTGCAGAACCTCGCCCCTGGCGCCGCCGACAGGCTCGGCCTGTCCGCCGGCGCGCTCCGGCCAGCGGCATCCCCGGCTGATCTGCTGCTCGGTCTCCGGCTATGGCCCGGACGGCCCGTACCGCGGCAAGAAGGCGTACGACCTGCTCGTGCAGTGCGAAGCGGGCCTGCTGTCGGTGACCGGCACGCCGGACACGCCCGCCAAGGCGGGGATCTCGGTTGCCGACATCGCCGCCGGCATGTACGCGTTCACCGGCGTGCTGACCGCGCTGTACGAACGGGAGCGGACTGGCAGCGGCACGGCAGTCGAGGTCGCGATGCTGGACGCACTCGGCGAGTGGATGAGCCAGCCGTACCTGTACGCGGTCTACGGCGGCGAGGAGCCGCGGCGGACCGGCGCCCGGCACGCGTCGATCTCGCCCTACGGTCCGTATGCGGCCGCCGATGGCCAGGTGTTCCTCGGACTCCAGAACGAACGCGAGTGGGCCGTGCTGTGCCGTGACATCCTCGGTCAGCCCGAGCTGATCGAGGACCCGCGGTTCGCGACCAACACCGACCGGGTCACCCACGACCGCGAGCTCACCGCGATCATCGAGGCGGCCTTGCGGGATCTGACCGCCGGCGACGTCGAGGCCAGGCTGGATGCGGCCGGCATCGCCAACGCGCGGCTGCGCACGCCGGCCGAGTTCGCCGCGCACCCGCAGCTGGCCGCGAGGGACCGGTGGCGGGATATCGGCACGCCAGGCGGCCCGGTGCGGGCGCTGCTCCCGCCGGTCACGGTCAGCGGCCGGGAGGCGGCCATGGGCGACGTGCCGGCCCTCGGCCAGCACAATGCCGCGATCCTCGCCGAGCTCGGCCTCGAGCCCGAGGCCTGATCGCCGGTCCTGTCTGCCATCGGCTGCCCCACCTTGCTGACGAGGACGCCGGTCATGTCGTCAGTTAGCTGCCTCACCGTCGATGCACGATCGCTGGGAAGGGCCTCGTTCCGGGAAAAGTCCCGATTGTCGCGGCGATTCCCGTGTGCTTGCCATGGGACGCCCGCCTGCGCGGGCCATGATTGTCGGATGTCGTGTCATCGTGGAGACCCCGGCGGGCGGCTGCACCCGGCAGGCCGGCTTGGGTGGCGCCGGTGAGCCAGGGGCCGCTGGCGCTGGTGGGAAGCGGCGAGTACCTGCCCGTGATGGCAGCCGTCGAGGGCATGCTGCTGGCCGGGCGCGCGCCGCGCTACGTGCAGATCCCGACGGCGGCGGCGCCGGAAGGAGAGCAGAGCCTGCAGCGGTGGCTCGACCTGGGCGCCAGGCAGGCCGACCGGCTCGGCTGTCGAGCAGATCCCCGTGGTCGCGCGGGACCATGAGGAAGCTGACTCACCCGAGCTAGCCGCCCTGGTCGTCGGCGCTGGCCTGGTCTATCTGTCCGGTGGCAATCCGACCTACCTGGCGCAGACGCTGCGCGGCACCCGGCTCTGGGACGCCGTCGTTGCGGCCTGGCAGTCGGGTTCTGCGCTGGCCGGGTGCTCGGCCGGCGCGATCGCGCTCACTGGCTGGGTGCCCAGGATGCGCGCGCTAGACCGCGAGCCTGATCCGGGCCTTGGCGTAGTGCCGAGCCTGCGCGTCCTCCCCCATTTCGACAAGATGCTCGGCTGGGTTCCTGACTTGCTCACCCGCGCGGTGATGCGGCCGCCAGACTGGCACCACCGTGATCGGGATCGACGAGGAAACCGCCATCGTCGACATGACCGGCGCCGGCGCACGCCTGGCAGGTGCATGGCAGGCAGCAGGCGTGGGTGCTGGCCGACGGCCCGCGCCGCGGCTTCGCGGCTGGCTCGACGCTGACGACGCCTACTGCATGCCCAGGTAGGGACTGTTGCTGCGTCTCGGCCAGTCCGCCGGCGTAGAAGCCGCGGGCCGCGTCGAGCAGCTCACCGAGCGGCGGCCACCAAGGGCCGTGCTCCAGCGACCGGAGCGCGTCCAGCACGCTGGCTGACTGCGCCGGGCTGTCCGCGAGACCACCGACCGCGACCCGGCGCGGGCGTACCGCGCGCAGCGGACCAAGGTAGAGATCCGGGCCGGCCGCCGAGCCCTGAGCCGGGGCGATGACGAGGTAGTAGTCGGGCAGCTCGAACCGCTTATCGCGCCAGGCCGCCAGCGCGTCCGCGGCGCTGGACTCGAAGCCGGCCGCCCCCGGCAATCCGCCCGCCAGGTCCCACATCTGCCGCCACGACGCGGCTACCTCGGCCAGCGGGTCAGCCGGGACGATCACGTACATCGAACGCAGCCGTGCTGCCTCGCGCATGGCCAGGGCACCTGCCTCCCAGCCGGGCCGCCCGGCCGCGGACCTGTCCGCCGCGCGAGTGCCGGCCGCGGAACTGCCCGCCGCGGAAGTGCGAGCCGCGGAAGTGCGAGCCGCGGGAGTGCCGGCCGCCTGGTCGCTGGCCGCCTCGGCCAGCGGGCGGGCGAGCGAGACGTTCGGCGTTGCGCCGAGGCTGGCCAGCAGGTCGCCCGTGACCTCGCCAACTAGCGCAACCACCGTGGCTGACTCGCGCCGCATAGTCGCCGATCCTAAGACCCCAGCTATTCGCACGTCATGCGGCCGGCCGCACCAGAAAGTCTGCCGCTTTGTCAGACCGGCGGCCTGCCATTCGTGGTTCTGGCGAGAGCACCGGCAGATTCAGTCCCGCACAAGACATCACCGCATATCAAACCCCCACATCAAACCCCGCAGAGACGAGGCGGATTTGTCAGACGATGCGAAGACCTGGACGCTGATTCACTCCGAACGCAAGGCCCTGGCCGCGACCTTGTCCGGCCTGACGCCGGCCCAGTGGGCGGCTCGGTCCCTCTGCGGCGACTGGACGATCCATGTCCTGGCAGCGCACATCCTGTCCGGGGCCGAGCAGACCCCGACTCGGTTCATCCGGGGCATGGCAAGCACGGGATTCCGTTTCAACGCGCTGATGGAACGGGACGCGCGTAACTTGGCCAGGCGTCGCCACGCTCAGCGAGCGCGTCGCCGCCGGGGTCCGCTAGCCGCTGCTGCCTGGTCTTCGTGTCAGTCACCCGGCCCGGTTACCGTTACCGGGTGACCGACACGAACGCCATCGTCGACAGCATCCTGACGGGCTACGACACGATTGCCGTGGTCGGCGCGCAGCGCCTGGCCGGCCAAGGCGGCGCACTCGGTGCCGGCGTACATGCAGCGGCACGGCTGGCGCATCATCCCGGTCAATCCGCACGCCGACGAGATCCTCGGCGAGCGCGTCTACCGGCTGCTGAGCGATATCCCCGAGCAGGTGGGGCTGGTGAACGTGTTCCGGCCGTCCGGGCAGACGCCCGATATCGCCCGGCAGGCGGTGGCCGCTGGTGCGACCGCGCTGTGGCTGCAGCTGGGCATCGCCTCGGCCGAGGCACGGGACATTGCTGAGGGCGCCGGCTTGCTGTACGTGGAAGACCGCTGCCTGCTCCTCGAGCAGCGCCGCCTCGGGCTGGCAGCGCCCGTTCGCTAGGCCGCATGTCACCGCGGCGGCGCCACGTCGTTCGTGACTGTGACGCCAGCCCAGGTCACCGGCTCGCCGGGGACGGCTCATCGCGATCTGCGCAGGCGCCGGTGTCCGCGCGCGCGGTAAACCACGGTCGGGTGCTCGCCGTCTAGTGACAGGCGGCGCATTTGCCGTGGCCGTGAGGAATCCAGTACCTCGACGCCCGACCGACAAGGAGAACACCATCCCCATGGCAGCCACCCTGCAGGAGATCCTGCTTGCGCCGGACGTCAAGCCACAGGTGATCGCCGACTGTTTCACGCTGATCGACCAAGAGGTCGCCGAGCAGTCCGGGATCTCCGGGGCCGCGGTGAAGCTCGCTTACAAGACCGTCAACACGTTCCTGCCAGGACACGTGCGCTTCATGGTGGAGTCCCTGCTGCCGGACATGGTGGATAGCCTCGAGCCGTACTGGGCCGACTTCAGCACTTCTGGTGGCGCCGAGTTCGGCGACTACCTTGCCAAGCGCGGCGACGAAGTGTCCCAGTCCCTGCTCTCAGTGACCGATGACCGCGCAGCCGCCTCCGGCGGCCGGTGGTCACCAAGGCATACGGATCAGTCCGCGGCAGCGCAGCGAAGCACATCGCAGGCGGCGCTCCCCCGTGTCGGCGACCTGGTGCGGAAGTACGCGGCCTGACCACTAGCCGTTCGTCAGCGCGACGACGAACGTCGTCAGCTGCTGATCCCGTCGAGCAGGTCGCAGATCGCCTGCAAGCAGCTCACCGGAGGATCCTGCTCCTCAGCCCGCTCGGTCGAGGCCGAGTCAGCAAGGCCTGGATGACGGTGATCGCCCGGCCAATATCGGGCGGGCGATCGGCGATGACGTCGGCGTAGAGGAAGCCCTCGCTGATGCGGATGATGGCGTACGCGAGAGTCGACGTGTCGAGATCGGCATCGAACGCGCCGCAGGAGCGCTCAAGGTCGATGAGATTGGCCAGCGCCGCGGCCATCCCGTGCCCGGCCAGGCTGCGGCTGCCGGTGAGGATGCGCAGCGCGGTGTCCGGTTCGGACTCGATGAGCGCGTGCAAAGGCCGGTCCCGCTCGATCGCCCGCAGCGCGCCGCCGATCACGGCCGCGATGCGCGCGACGCCGCGCAGGTGCGCAGTCGCCAGCACGCGGCTGGCGACCATGCGCCGGCCGCGCCACCAGATGACCTCGTCGAGCAGCCGCTCGCGATTGCCGGCGCGACGGTAGAGTGTCGCCCGGCCGACACCGAGGCGCCGGGCCAGCGACTGCATGTCCAGCCGGCGGCCTGCCAGGTAGGCATCGACTGCGGCGGCGAACATCTCGGCTGGCACGCCAGCCGGCGGCGCGGTGCCCTCGGGCAGCACCGCGCGCACGTCGTCGCGGACGTCCCCGCGCACGTCGTCGCGGACGGCCTCCGCGAACCGCTGCTCCTGCTCCCGCCACGGGCGCCCCTGACACTAGCGCCGGCTAGCCAGCTGCCCGCTCGCTGGCGGCCTTGAGCAGCGAGTCCAGCTCGTCGACGAGGTAGTCGGCCGAGCACGTCGATGTCCGGGACGAGTTCCCGGCAGGACACCAGCCCGAAGTGCAGCCGCCCCAGGTAGCCGACCAGGGTGATGTTCAGGCCCTGGCCGTCGGTGATGACGGACACCGGGTAGTGGGCCAGTAGCTTGGCCCCGCACAGGTACACGGGCACGTTCGGACCGGGCACGTTGGAAATGCACAGGTTGAACGGCGGCAGCCGGTGCAGCACGCCGGTGGCGAACACCACCCGGGCGGCCCGCGCGGTCAGGGCCGGCGGCGCGAAGTCACTGACCTGGTCGACCAGGCCCTGCGGGATTACCGCCTGCTGGGCCTTGGCGGTCTTGGTCGCGGCGTGCACGATCTGGACCCGCTCACCGGGATCGGCGACGTTGGTCGGCAGGGTGGCCAGCATCGCCGACACCTTGTTGCCCATCGCGGCCTTGCTGGCCGGGTCGCGGACCGAGACCGGGATCATCGCGATGAGCGGGGAGTCCGGCAGCGCGTTGTGATCGGCAAGCCAGCGCCGCAGCGCACCCGCGCACATCGCCATGACGACGTCGTTGACCGAGACTCCGAACGCGCTCTTGACTGTCTTGACGCTGTCGAGGTCGACGCTGCGCAGCGCGAGCCGTCGGTGCGGCGTGATCGGCCGGTTGAACGGGGTCGCTGGCGCCCTTCCCGGCGTCGTGGGGATGACCTCGCCGTCACCGCGGTTGAGGCCGAGCATGCCGCCGACCAGGGCGCTGAGCGCTGGCGCCAGCGTCGGCAGCGAAGCGCACGAGCTCGTTGGTGAAGCGCACGGTCTCCACGGGCCGCCAGGCCAGCTTCGCCGCCGCCATCGCCGCCAGTACCGCCGGCCCCGGCGGCCGCGCGGCGACAAAGGGCGTCCGGGCCGGCACCTCCCGGCCGTCGGGCGTGAGATCGAGCAGGATCGTCAGGAGCTCGGCCCCGGAAGCCCCGTCGATCGCCGAGTGGTGGATCTTTGTGTACACAGCGGCCCGCCGCCTGGCCAGCCCGGTGATCAGGTAGATCTCCCACAGCGGGCGGCTACGGTCCAGCGGCCGCGCGTGCAGCCGTGCGACCTGCTCGGTCAGCTGGGCCTCCGATCCCGGCCGCGGCAGCGCGATCTCGCTGATGTGGTACTCGATATCGAAGTTCGGGTCGTCAACCCAGTACGGCTGGTCCAGGCCGAGCGGCACGTTCAGCAGCTTGCGCCGGAGCACCGGGACTAGCGGCAGGCGGTCGCCGAGCACCTCGGTCAGCCGGGCCAGGGTGAGCGGCGCCGGGGCATCGGACGGGTCGAGGATGCAGACCCCGCCGACGTGCCCGGTCGAGTTCGTCGTCTCAAGGGCGAGGAAGGCGGCGTCCAGCCCGGTGAGCTGCTGCATGGGTGGCTACTCCTGACGTGCGTCACGAACCGGGTAGAGCGACCGCAGTGGGGCGGGGGGCGGAACCCATGCCGCAGGCCGGCCGGGACCGCCAGGCGGTCCGCTATCAGCCACAGCGTCGCCGGGTCCACGCCGAATCCGAGGTGCGCGCAGCGCACCTCGACGTTCTCGTGCAGGTCGGTCTCCCGTTCGATGCACGTCTGCCACGACACGATCCCGTCACGCCGCGAGTAGACCGCCGTCGAGGGCACGCCGATCGGCTGGCTGACCTGCTCGCGCGTGGGCACCCGGTCGGTGGCATGCTGCCTGCTGCGCCGCTGGTAGGCGCGGTCGGCATGGCTCTGCCGGGAGTCGGTCAGCGCGAACGGGCTGCCGAGGGTGATGACACGCCGCACCTCGCCAGGGCGCTGGCGCGCTAGCTCCCTGGCGTAGATGCCGCCAAGGCTCCAGCCGATCACCGACACCGGGCCGCCCGTCAGGCTGGCCAGCTCAGCGAGCCGCGCCGGCAGCCCGTCGAGGACCTCGTCGGTCGGTCCGATGTTGCGGCCAAGGTGCCAGCCGCGCACGTCATAGCCGAGTCGCCGCAGGAACTGGCGGAGCAGTGCGGTGCTGGAATCCGACGCGAGCAGCCCGGGCAGCACGAGCACGCCGTGACCATCGCCGCGCGGCGCGAACGCCAGCCACGGTGCTGCCAGCGGCAGCGTCACCAGGTCGGCGAGGCTTCGGGCAGGCTCGGTCAGCAGCAGGCGCATGGACGGGCCGCCCCCAGTACCGTCACCCCCGCTGCCGTCACCCCCAGTGCTATTACTGGCAGGGCCGCCACCAGCCCTGCCCGCAGCACTGTCTGCTTCCCGGATGAAGTACATGGCGGCCCGATCCTGTCGCGGCACCCGGCCGGTACTGCGGC
Organism: uncultured Actinomycetota bacterium; assembly: GCA_963837255.1. Lineage (GTDB taxonomy): Bacteria > Actinomycetota > Actinomycetes > Streptosporangiales > Streptosporangiaceae > JAJYUU01. The sequence continues at coordinate 1,665,769 of CAWIMN010000011.1, read as the reverse complement.
CGGCAGCCCTGTCGGAGCGACCAGGATCCGCGGCCTCGCGACCCCTAGGCATTCGGCTGATACATCCTTAGTATATGTCTCACCGACATCGCCGGAAGGCCCGATTTCCCATGGCGCAATGAGCTTCAACCTGGCGACGATTCTGCGCGAGACCGCAGCCGCCACCCCCGACGCGCTCGTCTACCGCGCCGGCGGCGCGCAGGCGACCTACCGCGAACTCGACGAGCAGTCCGGTCAGTTCGCGTCGGGGCTGATCGAGGCAGGCCTGGCCCCCGGTCAGGTCGTCGCGATCCAGCTGCCGAACGTGCCGCAGTTCCTGACCGCGTATTTCGGCGCGCTCAAGGCCGGGATGGCAGTGCTGCCGGTCAACCCGCTGCTGAAGGCCGCTGAGATCGAGCACCAGCTGGCCGACTCCGCGGCCAGCGTCATGGTCGGCCTCGCCGGACTGCATGCGGAGGCGGCGAAGGCCTGCGAGCTTGTCGGCCTGCCGCTGTACCTCGCCGGCGACCGGGCTGCGCTGCCCGATGGCGCGCTGCCCGTCAGCGACCTGATCAGCACCGCTCCGCTCGCCGAGCCAGGCGGCGAGATCTGGCCGGGCAACGCCGACGACACGGCGGTGCTGATCTACACCAGCGGCACGACGGGCAAGCCCAAGGGCGCCGAGCTCACGCACTTCCTGCTGTACATGAACTGCACGATCTCCGGGCAGCTCTTCGGCGCCCGGCCCGACGACGTCACCCTCGCGGTGCTGCCGTTCTTCCACGTGTTCGGGCTCTCGTCGGTGATCAACGTGAGCGTCCGGTACGGCGGGTGCCTGTCCATCGTGCCCCGGTTCGAGGCCGGCGCCGTCCTGGATGCGATCGAGGCGCACAAGTGCACGGTGATCGCCGGCGTGCCGACCATGCTGCACGCCCTCGCGCAGCGAGACGTGACCGGGCGTGACCTCGCGGCGCTGCGCGTCGCGGTGTCTGGCGGTTCCTCGCTGCCCGAGGACGTCATGCGTACCTTCGAGGGCAAGTACGGCATCGAGGTGCTGGAGGGTTACGGCCTGTCGGAGACCGGCAGCACGTCCTCGTTCAACCGGCCCGGCGATCGCAAGCCACTGTCGGTCGGCAAGCCGATCTGGGGCGTGCAGATGCGCGTCGCGGACACCAGCGACCAGCCGCTGCCGCCGGGCCGCGATCAGCTCGGGGAGATCCAGATCCGCGGGCACAACGTCATGAAGGGCTACCGGAATCGGCCTGAGGCGACCGCGAGCGCGCTGGCCGGCGGCTGGCTGCACACCGGCGACGTCGGCTACGTGGATGAGGACGGCTTCTACTTCATCGTCGACCGGACCAAGGACCTGGTGATCCGGGGCGGGTACAACGTGTACCCGCGCGAGATCGAGGAGGTCCTGTTCGCCCACCCCGGCATCCGCGAGGCCGCTGTCATCGGCAAGCCAGATGACCGGCTCGGCGAGGAGGTCGTCGCCGTCGTCGTCCTGCACGACGGCGTCAGCCTCGAGGAGCACGAGATCATCGGCTACTGCCGCGAGCGGCTCGCCGCCTACAAGTACCCGCGCGAGATCAGGTTCCTGGCGGAGCTACCCAAGGGCCCGACCGGCAAGATCCTCAAGACCGAGCTGCGGGACACCTAGCCGCCGCGACCGCTGGCGCGCGTAGCCGCGCCTGCCCTCGCTACCCTCCGCCGTAATGCAAGCCCGACCGACTCTTCATGGTTTCCGCTCGGCCCTTCATGGTTTCGCGCGATCTTGAGTCCTGGTTTAGCCTAATTTGCGGGTACGGAACCCATGAAGTCTGCCCGCGAAAACCATGAAGTGCCGCGCGGCGCCCCGGCTGGGACCGGCGTTCCTCAGCGTGCGTAGTTGCTGGCGCCGTACCAGTCGACCACGATGACAGGCTCGTCGCCGACAACCCAGGCGTCGTGGCCTTCCGGCAGCGCGGTGACGTCACCGGGCCCGGCGTCGAACTCCCTGCCGTCGCCCATCACGATGTGCAGCGTGCCCTGCACGTGGTACTGGAAATGCGGGGCCTCGCACAGGTCCGTGCCTGCGATGGGCTTCACGTGCTCAGACCAGCGCCAGCCTGGCTCGAGCACGAGCTGGCCGATCTCGCCACCGCCTATTTTGAGCAGCCTCAGCTCACCTCGTTCGAACGACCTGACCTCGTCCGGAGCCCCGAACCCCTTCTGCTCAGCTTGTCCCGTCATGATGCTTTCCTCCCTCATGGATGTGCCCCTGCGGGCCTGAGAACAGCGTTCCAGCAGTGGGTTGCAGCGTCCTTGCAGCGGTTCACGGCTAGCGCGCTAGTGGCGGGCTGGTCGCCGGCCGGGTTGGATACGTGCATGAAGTCGCTAGCAGTCCGGCTGCTCGGCGAGTTCGGGGTGGACGGCATCGAGCCCGCAGCGCTCGGCAGCAGGAAAGCTCGCCTCGCCTTGCAGCTGCTTGCCCTGGCGCAGGGCCGGGCGGTGCCGTCCGCGGTGCTGGCCGACGCCGTGTGGGGCGACGCCCAGCCGACCCGGCCCGACGATCAGCTGGCGGTGCTCATGAGCCGGCTCAGGTCGGTGCTCGGCCGCGAGCGCATCGAGCACCGCGACGGCGGCTACCTGCTGCGCTACGACTGGCTGGACGTCGCCGAGCTGGCCCACCTGCTAGCCGAGATCGAGCGCAGGCGCGGGGCCGGCAACATCATCGGCGCGGCCGCCGTCGCCAGCATCGCGCTCTCGCTCCTGCGTGACAGTCCCGCCACTGCCGCTGGCAGCGGGTCGTCCTCGCTGGCCAGTGACTGGGCCGGACTGCGGCAGACCGAGATCGGCCGGCTCAGCGCGCGTGCTCGGCTGGTCGCGGCGACGGCGCTACTGGCTGCCGGTGACTGGATGGCCGCCTGCGACGCCGCCACCGCGGCCCTGGAACACGATCCGTACGAGGAGGCAGCGCTGCGCATCCTGCTCCGCGGCTACGTCCTCGGCGGCCAGACCGCGGCCGCGCTCGCGGCCTACGCCGCCAGCCGGGAACGGCTCGCCGACGATCTCGGCACCGACCCATCGCCGGAGACCGCCGCGCTGTATACCGCGATTCTGCGGGGTGAGCTGCCCGCCGCCACCGGGGCGCCCGCTGGCGACCCGATCACGCTGGTCGGCCGTGACGACGAGCTCACGTTCCTCGACGCGACGACGCTGCGGGCGCGCGAGGGCACCGTCGAGCTCGTCGTGATCGAGGGCGAGGCCGGCATCGGCAAGACCACCTTGCTGCGCGCCTGGGCCGCGCGCCGGCAGGCCGCCGGGGACACCGTGCTGACCGCCACCTGCGGGCCGCTGGATCGTTCGCTGCCGCTGGACGCGTTGCTGAGCGCCCTCGGTGACCTGCTGCGCCGACTCGGGCCCGATACCGCGGCCGACCTGCTGGCCGGCGATGCGCCGATGCTCGGCCCGATGCTCGGTGCGGTCCGTGAACCTCGCCCGCTGCCGGTCCTGGCCGACAGCATGCTCGGGCCCGCCGTCTTCTACGCGGCCATCGCCCGCGTCTTTGGCCGCCTGGGCGCCCGCGGCCCGCTCGCCATCCTCGTCGACGACGCGCACCTGGCCGGGCACGCGCTCGTCGACCTGCTGCATTTCCTGCGGCGGTCCGACCACCTGACCGCTACCGTCGTCGCGGCGATGCGAGCCGGCGACGGCGAGCCGCTACCGGGCGCCGCGGTCATCCACCTGGATGTGCTCGACCGGGCAGCTGCAGCCGAGCTCGTCGGCACCGGGCGGGTTGACGCGCTCTACTCGCGCTCCCGAGGCCATCCGCTCTTCCTCACCGAGCTGGCGCAGCAGGCAACAGGAACGGAGCTGCCCGCGTCGCTCGTCGACTCAGTGTCGGCGCGCTGCGACGAGCTCGGCGCGGCCGGCGCCGCGCTGCGGACGGCCGCGCTGATCGGCCCGGAGCTCGACCTCGACCTGCTCGCCGCTGTACTCGGCCGCCCGCTCATCGAGTTGCTCAATGACGCTGAGCAAGCGGTGGCCAAGCAGTTTCTCGTCGAGCAGGAAGGCGGGCTGAGATTCCGGCACGAGCTGGTCCGCGAGGCGCTCGCGGCCAGCGCCACCGCCGGGCGCGCCGCATTGCTGCACCGGCAGGTCGGCCGGGTCCTGGCCGCCCGGCCGGCCACCGATCCGATGATCGTCGCGCAGCACGCCAGGCTGGGCGGTGACCTGGTGCTGGCGGCCACTGCGCTGCGCGACGCGGCTGCCCAGGCTGCCGAGCGCTTCGACCACCGGGCGGCCGAGGCCCTGCTCGACGACGCGCTGAGCCTGCACGCCGATCCGGAGAGCTGGCTCGCGCGAGCCCGGGTCCGCACTCGCCGCGGCCGCTACGACGCCGCGCTGCGCGACGTCGACCGCGCCGCACCCGCCGGTCCGGCCGCACTCGAGGTCGGCGCCTGGGCCTCTTACTTCGGCCGCCACTTCGCGCAGGCCGCGCAGTTCGCCGCGGATGGCGCGCTCGCGGCGCCGGATGCCGCGACCCGGGCTCGCTGCCTGGCCGTCGGCGGCCGGACCTGGCACGCTGCCGGCGACCTCGCCCAGGCCGAGCTGCTGCTCGGCGAGGCGATGTCCCTGGCCGAGGGTGCCGACCGCGTCACCGCGGCCGCCTGGCTGGGCGTCCTGCGGTCTCATCAGAGCCGCGTAACCGAGGCGCTCGCGCTGCTCCGCCCCGCTGCGCGGGGCCAGATCGGCGTGGAGCATACGTCCGCGACACTGCACGCGCTGCTCTTCACCGGGCACGCTGAGGCCCTGGCGGGGAACGGGGCCGCCGCCCTCGCGGCCTTCGCTCAGTACACCGCCGAAGTCGACCGCCGGCAGGTGCCGAGATTCGCTGGCCGCGCCGTGAACTTCACCGGCTGGGTGCTGCGCAACCTCGGCGCCACCGGGCAGGCGCTCGATCAGCACCTGGAGGCGCTCGCGCTCGGCGGCTCGGAGGGCCGGGCGGAGCTGACCATCGCTGCCTTGCAAGACCTCGCCGAGCTGCGCCTGGACGCCGGCGACCCCGACGGCACGGCAGCTCGGCTTGACGAGGCCGCACAGCTACTGTCTGGCGACCTCGTCTTCGGCTGGCGGCTGGCGTTCCGGCAGCAGCTCCTGACGGCGCGGCTGGCGCTCCTGCTCGGCGACGCCAAGGGCGCCCAGTCAGCGGCCAGCGAGCTGGCGGCCGCGGCGACAGCGCTGAGCGTGCCGCGGTATGCCAGCGTCGCCCGGCTGACCGGGCACCTGGCTAGCCGAGTGCTCGGACAGCTCACCGACCCCGCCGTGGTCGAGGCCGATCTGGACCTGCTGGACCGTTCGGCTGCCATCGAAGCCTGGCGGTGGACCGGCGAGCTCGGCGCCGTCTTCGGGAGCGCACGCTGGCTGGACCGGGCCGAGGAGCGGGTCAGCCGGCTGGCCGGCCAGGCTGGCGACCACGCCGCGCAACTCCGCCGGGACAGCGGACGTTCGGCTTGCCGGCTGGCGCCGGCAGGTGGCCCGAGCGCGCGCCGGCCTGGCTCGGCCGCGCGCTAGCTGGCGACATGCACGAGGACGTCGACAACGAGCGGCTCGCAGTCACTGACCGCGTCCTCGGCAGCCCGCCGGAGCTCTGCCTGGCACGAGGCGTCCAGCGCGCCGATGAACGGAGCGACGTGTGCCATGCCGAGCCGCCACGCCGCCAGCTGGGCCGGGGCGGACAGCCCGGTGGCACTGCGATCACGGTGGATTCCACCCGGCTGTAGCCGGCCGCCAGCGCGACGCCGCGGACGAGCCGCTTGTCGCCGAGGCGCGGCTCGGTTTCCTGCTTGAACGTCAGGTACCAAGGCGGCGGCGGTAGCCGAACCGGGCCAGCACGGCGTCGACCGCTGGCTTGGCCGGGTGCCCCCAGCCGGGTGCGAACGCGCTGGCGGCCAGCACGCGACCGACCCGCCGCGCCTGCACCAGGGCAGCACGGAGGTCAGGAGCGTGCGTCAGGCTGAAGGCGGCCAGCACGACGGCGAAGCTCTCGTCGCGGAACGGCAGCGCGGCGGCGTCGGCGGCCACCGGGCGCAGCGGCGGGCCGCATTGCCGCAGTGGAGCGAGGGCGAAGTCGGCCGCGACTACCTCCGCGCGCGCCAGCCGCGAGCGCTGCCCGGCCAGCCACCCCGGTGCCCGCGCCGAGATCGAGCACGCGCGCCCTCGCCAGCAGCGCGGCAACGTGCGCGACCAGCGCCTCGGCCAGCGCCGCGTAGACCGGCTCTGGCCCAGCGGCCCAGGACTGCGGCGCGGCGTCGTAGGCGGCGCGCACCGGCCCGGTCAGCCGAGCAGTGGCTCGGCCCGGATCGCCTGTGTCTCCCACCAGGCAAGCTCCTCGTCATAGCCGCCCAGGGCCTTCTCCCAGCCGAACTGCACGAGGGCTCCGAGCAGGCTCAGCGCAAGCTGGCGCTCCCACCAGGACCCCGTGTCGATGCCGCAGGCTTCCAGCGCCACCCGGTACTCCTGGATCGAGTCTTCCTTCGACTGCGGCAGCCGGCGGCAGTTGATGGCCAGGTACCAGGCCAGGTCGCTGAGCGCCGGGCCGCGACCCGGCTGCTCCCAGTCCAGCAGGACGGTTCGCCCAGTGTCGTCGGTGCCCAGGTTGTCCAGCTTCCAGTTACTGTGCACGAATGTCTGCGGCGTGGCTGCGAGCGCCACGACGAGCGGGCCCGGATCGCGTGCCAGCGGCCCGGCGACAGCAGCGGCGGCCGGCGCGACGTCCGTCAGCATGGGCCAGCCCTTGCCGACCAGCCGCGGCACCAGGTGATCGGAGCCAGTCGCTTCCTCTGCCTCAGCCATCCACGGCGACAGCTCGAGGTACCTGTGCATCATCGGCACCACATCGACCTCGGGGCCGCAGTCCCAGAACGCGGCGTGCAGCGCCGCCATATGCGCCAGGAATCGCTGGTGCTGGTCAAGCGGGATCGGATCGTCGCTGACCGGCACGAGCCAGCGGCCCACATCGTGCATCAGCACGGCGCAGCCGCCAGACGGGCCCGGCCTGGTCCCCTCCTCCAGGCCGGCCGCGACGATCGGCTGGTTGAGGCAGTCCGGCAGCCGGTCCAGGATCCCGCGCTCCCACAGTTCCAGCGGCGCGCCGCGCAGGCTGCCCGAGGCGCGCATCGTCCAGTCGCTGGCAAGGTCGAGGTGCTTGAGCACGTACGGCTGCCCGTCGATCTCCAGGCGCTCCAGGACGGCCCCGGACTTGCCGGGGGCGTCGGCGACCGATTCCCGCCACGCCGCCGCGGCCAGCAGCTCGGCCAGCAGGTCCGGCCGTCGGCTAGGACCGCCCGGCTCAGGCATGAGCGGCCTCCATCTCCGCCAGCAGGGCGGCCGGCCAGCGGCCGCCGCAGAACACGGTGTCTGCCACGATCCGATCATCTCGCACCGTGAGCACGTGCAGGTGATGGGCCGCGTGCGGGACCCCGTTCTCCGACCAGCTCAGGGTGTATTCCACGATCTCGGTGGTCCCGTCGGCGGCGGGATACCGGCGGAGCTCCTCGAACTTGCCCGGATCAGCGAACCAGCGCCCGTACTCGCCGCGAATGGCCTCCGCCCCGTACACCTGCATGCGCCAGTTGGGCACCGTCGCATCGAGCGTGGCGTCGTCGCTCCATGCGTCGCAGTCGCCGATCGACGCGTGCTCGATCGCGTCCAGGAATGTGTCGATTACCTGCGTGCTTGCCATCGTCGTCTCCAGTTTCTCGGACTGCAGACGATCGTGCCCGCTGTGCCTTGCAGCCAGTTTGCAGGCGCGTCAGGCGGCCAGCGCTGAGTAGAAGCTGGCGTCGCCCTTCCGCGCGACGCTGGTATCGCCGTTGATACCGACCGGAACGGGGCCCGCTACCGTGACCCTGTGCATCAGCCGCGGCAAGTCGTGGTAGTCGGCGACCGCGTAGTGCTGCGTGGCCCGGTTGTCCCAGATGGCGACGTCGCCGTCGCGCCAGGACCAGCGGACTGTGTTCTCCAGCCGGGTCACGTGTCGCTGCAAGAGCTGGAGCAGGTCCGCGGAGTCGACGGTCGCCAGCCCCACGAACGACCGCACGAAGTGGCCGAGCAGCAGTGACGGCTCCCCCGTCTCCGGGTGGATGCGCACCACGGGGTGCTCGGTCTCGAACTCCAGCTGCCGGAATTCCTCGCGGTACTGCTCTTCCCTGACGTCGACACCGCCGATCTGCGGACGGTGCGCCGCGTAGTCGTAGCGGTTGGAGTGCACCGCGCGCAGGCCGCCGGCCAGCGCCTGGAGCGCAGGATGCAGCCGCCGGTACGCCTCGACCGTGTTGGCCCAGACCGTGGTGCCGCCGTAAGGCGGCAGCTTGATGGCGCGCAGCACGCTGATGGCCGGGACCCGGTCGACGAATGTCACGTCGGCGTGCCAGCTGTTCGCCTTGCCCTGCTCGGAATCGATCGGCAGGATCGCGTTACCGTCGCCGGTGACCGTCGGGTGCGGCTTGGTTACCTCGCCGAGGAGCGTGGCGAAGCCCAGCTGGTCAGCGTCGGTGGCGTGGTGCTCCCGTGACGGCGCGCGGTTTGCCGGCCTGAGCTGGCGGGCCACCACCGACGGCGCGGTCTTGCTGTGCGACTCGAGCGCGTGGTTCGAATGCTCACTCGAGCAGGAGATCCCGGCAGGCGATCACGACATCGTGCTGCTGCGCGTGCACGACCTCGGCGCTTCTGAGGTGATGCCGCTTGTCTTCCAGGCAGCACCTACCGGCAGCTGCGCGTCTGCGGGCGGTCCCACCAGCGTGACGGGCACGGTGCCGACAGGTACAGCCCCGATGGGCGGGCCCTCGAGCAGCGCTGCCGGCTTGGCGCTTGAGTCACCCGCCCAGCCGAACGGACCCCGACGGCGCACAGATCCCGACGGTCCGCTGATCCCGACGGCGCACAGATCCCGACGGTCCGCTGATCCCGACGGTCCGCTGATCCCGACGGTCCGCTGATCCCGACGGCCCGAAGACCCTGACGGCCCGGAGACCCTGACGGTTTCGTTGGCATGAAAGCCGCAAAGCGGACGCAAGACTGACCGAAACTGCCAGGGTGTTGCGGGCGCCCGCGGGTATGGCTCACGACGGAGCGGGATGAAGGCCACAGTGAGTTACGAGCAACAGCCTATTTATCCTATCGGTAACATAGATTACTATGGAGCCTATGGACGGCCTGACTGAGCCCGGCAGCCGGGGACTGGATGTCGCGATCATCGGTGGCGGCGCTAGCGGCACCCTGACTGCGGTGCAGTTGCTTCGTCATGCCGCGTCGCGCCGGCTGGCGCTGCGGATCAAGCTGATCGACCAGCACGGCCGGCACGGCCTTGGCCAGGCGTACTCCACTGAACACCGGGCTCACCTGCTGAATGCCATGGCAGGCCAGATGAGCGCGCTGCCGGACGACCCGGATCACCTGATCAGGTGGGCCGCCGATGCGGGCAGCACTGGAGCTGACGCTGGCGGTTCAGGCCCCGGCGACACGAGCGGCCGCGCGGCCGCGTGCTCGGGCGCAGTGACCAGCAGCACGTTCCTGGTCCGTCAGGACTACGGTCGCTATCTGCGCGACACACTCGCCGACGCCGAGCACGCGGCGCTGCCCGTCGCCCGCCTGTCCCGGCTGAGCGCGGAGGTATTGGCCATCAGGCGCGCGAGCGCGGGCCGATCGCTGCGCCTGCTCCTGCCCGATGGCCAGATCGAGGCCGATGTCGCGGTGCTGGCGACCGGGAATGCGACAGCCGGGCTGCCGTTCGAGGTGCCGCCGAGCGATCGCGTCATCGCTGACCCGTGGCGGCCGGGCGCGCTGAGCTCGCTCACTGGCCGCATGACCGACGTCGCCGGCGGCGCCGAGGGCGGCGACGGCCATGGCGGTTCGGTCGTCGTCCTGGGTACCGGCCTCACCATGCTCGACCTCGCCGTCGCGATCAGCGCCGACAATCCCGGCGCGGTAATCCACGCCGTGTCGCGGCACGGTCTGCTACCGCGTCCGCATCCGGGCGCGCCGACGACCGGCTATCAAGGGCTGTGGCTGCCGGTCATGACACGGACGACCGGGCCGGTGCGGCTGGCTGACCTGATGTGGCAGATTCGCTCGACGATAGCCACCAGCCCGGCGAACTGGTTCGACGTCATGGACGCGCTCCGACCGATGGTGCCGGGACTGTGGCGGCGGATGCCGGCCGAAGACAAGCGCCTGTTCCTCCGGCACGTCGCCAGGTACTGGGAGGTGCATCGTCACCTGGTGCCGCCCGCGACCGCGAGCCGGATCACCGCGCTGCGAGCCACCGGGCGACTGCGGGTACACCGCGGCCAGGTCATGGCGGTGACCCAGCACGCCGACCGGCTGCGGATCCTGGCCGACACTGGCGCCGATCCCGTGCAGTTCGAAGCGGACTGGCTGATCAACGGCACCGGCTCAACAGCAGACGTCGCGGCCACTGCCAGCCCGCTGCTGCGTGACCTCTTCGCCACGGGGCTGGCGCGGCCGGACCCGCTCCGGCTCGGCGTCGATGCCAGCCCTGACGGCAGCGTGCTGAGCCGGGCGGGCGTCGGCAGCGACGTCATGTTCGCACTGGGTCCGCCACTGCGCGGGCTGTGGTACGAGACCACGGCGATCCCCGAGATCCGGGAGCAGGCCGCAGCACTGGCACAGCGGATCGTCAGCGGCCATCGCCTGAGCCAGCGTCCCGGGAGTGCTGCCTAGGCGCAGCTGCCCCTTGCCAAACCCTGTGCGGCGATTTATGACCGTACTATCAGGGAACTCCCGCCGCCCCTGGTGCGCCGGCTCGTTAGCGACGACAGCAGGAGGCCAGCCGGGCGCCCGGGCAGCCCGTGGCGACGGGAGAAGCGTCTTGAAGCAAGACGAGGGCTACATCAATGTCCCCGGTGGCAGGGTCTGGTACCGCTCGGTTGGCGAGGGCGGCACGCCGCTGCTGTGCTTGCACGGTGGCCCCGGCTTCACGCATTACTACCTGGAGGCGCTCGAGGCGCTAGCCGACAGGCGGCAGGTCATCTTCTACGACCAGCTTGGCTGCGGCAACGCCGACCGCCCGGACGACGTCTCGCTGTGGACAGTTGACCGCTTCGTCGAGGAGCTAGCCCAGGTGCGGGCCGTGCTCGGCCTTGACGACCTGCATCTCTTCGGCAGCTCGTGGGGCGGCATGCTCGCCATGCAGTACGTGCTCGACCGCCAGCCGCGGCTACGCAGCCTGATCTTGTGCGGCAGCCCGGCCAGCATGATCCGGTGGGTCAGCGACTGCGACGAGCTTCTTGCCACCCAGCCGGAAGAAGTGCGCCAGATCATCCGCCAGCACGAAGACGAGGGCTTCACCGCGTGCCCTGAATATCAGGCGGCCATCCTGGGCTTTTACCGTGAGCACGTCTGCCGTCTCAGCCCATGGCCCGCCGGCCTGGAGCGCTCATTCGCCGAAGCGGGCTACCAGGTCTACAACACGATGAACGGGCCGAGCGAGTTCACCGTCACCGGCACGATGAAGACGTGGGACATCATGGACCGGCTCGGCGAGATCACGATACCGGCGCTGCTGGTCGGCGGCCGGTACGACGAGTGCACGCCAGGGCACCTGGCCGAGATGCACGCCCGCATGCCGGGTTCGCAGCTCGAGATCATCGAGGACGCTTCCCACTTGTGCTTCGCCGAGCAGCCCGCTGTTTTCAAAGCGCTAGTGAACGACTTCCTGGACCGACGGGACGGCTGACAAGATACCGCCATGACAAGCGAGCGGATCGAGGTCCAGCGCACCATCGAGGCTGAGCCAGCGGCGATCTTCGCGGTGCTGCGTGATCCGCAGGGGCACGTCCAGATCGACAGTTCCGGCATGCTCCAGTCGGCCGACGGCGAGCCGGTCAGCGCGGTCGGCGACACCTTCGTGGTGCACATGGACCGCGAGTCGCTGAACGACTATCCGGAGCTCGGCCGCTATGACGTGACGGTCAGGATCTCGGCATTCGAGCAGGACCGGGAGATCGCCTGGACGATCCTCGGCCGGATCAGGCCGCAGATCGGCCACGTCTACGGCTACCGGCTCGAGCCGACTGCCGGCGGCACGGTGGTGACGTCGTACTACGACTGGTCGAGTATCGATCCGACGTGGCGCGAGGCCGGCATCTTCCCGGTCATCTCCGAAGGCGCCCTGCGCGCGACTCTCGGGATCCTGGCCAGGACGGTGACCAGGGGCGCCTAGCGCTCCCGCGACACGGCCGGCCGCAGCCACACAGCGCAGTCGGGGGGCAGCAGCTCGCCGTCCAGCGGGCCGCTGGACGGAAGCAGCCCGACCTAGTGATCCGTGGCTCGACTGGGCCGGCCCCGTCCGGGCAGTGACCGCCGCCGCCGAGTGACCGCTGCCGGGAGCCGGTTACCGCCACGTCAGCCCGGCGGCCGGGTCGGAGACGTTGAGGTGCTCCTGCACCCTGGCCAGGTGCAGCCGCATGGCCTCCACGGCACCGCCGGTGTCACGGGACCGCAGCGCCTCGACGATCGCCCGGTGATCTGCCTGGTACTGGTTCCTGCGCTCGCGCGACGCGCTGCGTCGCTTCAGGTCTCCCCAGACTTGCCCGTGCCGGGCCGCCTCGATGGCGCCATAGAGCGCGGCCAGCAGCGGGCTATGGCTTGCCGCCATGATGCATCGGTGCAGGGCGAGGTCACACGCCTCGAACTCCTCGAACGTGGCGGCCCGGTCCCCGAGCGTGAGACAGCGGTCCATCTCCTCCAGATCGGCGGCGGTCGCCCAGGCCACCACCAGCACCATGGCGGGCGGCTCGAGCAGCCGCCTGATCGTCATCACGTCAGCGGGAGCGAAATCCGCGGTGGCTGGCTTAGCCGCCCCGTGCTGCCCGGCCCCGTGCTGGCCCGGCCCCGTGCTGGCCGGAATCGCTCGTCCAGCCGCGGGCCAGCCACCGGGCCCGGCGCCGATAGCTCACGCAGGAACGTGCCCCGCCCGACCTCACGCGAGATACGACCCTGAGCCTCGAGCAGCGCCAGGGCCGATCGCACAGACGAGCGGGTGACGCCGAGGTCGATGCTGAGCTGTCGTTCGGTTGGCAACCGAGCGCCGCCCCGGTGGCCGTCGCCTCGCGACCGCGCAAGGATGAGCTCGGCGAGCGCCAGTCCGCGCTCGACGTGTGGCGGCGGCGGAGATCGTCCGTGGCTCGGAGCACTGGCTCCGGCCACCGGGCTCAGCGCACCGGGCTCAGCGCCCCGGGCTCAGCGCCACCGGGCTCAGCGCCACCGGGCTCAGCGCCACCGGGCTCAGCGCCACCGGGCTCGACGCCGCGCTGCTTGCGGCCGGACCGCCAGCCCGCTCGACGGGATCGGGTCCCGGTGCTGCCTGCATGTGCGCTCCCCCCTCCGCGTTGCTCGGCCCGGCCTCGCCGGGCTGCCCGCTGCCCTGGCCTGGCTGGCCTGTGCTGGCCTGTCCGCTGCGTTCGCCACAGTATCCGAGTTGTGCAACCAATCCTACCAATTGGCGAGCCTAATTGTTATATCCAGGCGAACAAATGGCGATCGCGCCTCTTGACCCTCATTAATCCAGCGACCTATGCTCAACCAATCGGCTGCGGTCAACCAATATGGCCGATATGGTGACCGTACTCGGAGGTTCGCTGATGAGGCTCGCGACGATCGCCACTCCGCAGGGACTGCGCTTGCATGTCCGAGCGCGCACCGGCTACGTCGACGTCGGCGACGGCGACTGGCGATCCGGCACTGGCCGCACTGCGCGGCCTGCTTGATGCGGGGCCGGCCGGCATGGAGACCGTCCGCGGGCTACTCGACCGGGACGGCGACGTATTCGCGCCTGCGGACTTCGGGCCCGCCGTCCCCGAGCCGAGGCGGATTCTGTGCCTCGGCGTCAACTATCGCGAGCACGCGATCGAGGGCGGCCGGGAGGTGCCGACCTGGCCGGAAGCCTTTGTGCGCGGCGAGGGCAGCGTGATCGGCCCCTACGCCGACCTGGTGCGGCCCGCGCTGACCAGCAGGTTCGACTATGAGGGCGAGCTGGGCCTGGTCATCGGGGCCGGCGGTCGCTACATCCACGCAGACAAGGCGCTCGACGCGATCGCGGGCTACGTCATACTCAACGACGCCTCGGCGCGTGACTGGCAGCGCGCCGCGACGCAGTGGACTGGCGGCAAGAACTTCGAGGGCACGATGCCGATCGGGCCGGAAGTTGTCACCACCGACGAGGCTGACGTCTCCGATGCGGCGCTCACCACGACGCTCAACGGCGAGGTGATGCAGTCGGCCCGGACCTCGCAGATGATCGTCGACATTCCGAGCGCGATCGAGTTCTTCTCGTCCTTCACCCGGCTGCGGCCCGGCGACGTCATCGCGACCGGGACGCCCGGCGGTGTCGGATTCGCGCGCCAGCCGCCTGTGTGGCTCCAGCCAGGCGACATCATCGAGGTCTCCGTCGACGGGCTCGGCGCGATCCGCAACCGGGTCGTCGCCGAGGACGTCGATCTGGCCGACTGGCGCTGGCGGCCGCCGGGATCGACCGCGGTCGGCATCTGAGCGGGCTGCCGGCCGGGTTCAGCAGACAACGCGATCAGCAGGATCACGATCAGCAGCGCCGCAGTTGGCAGCGCAGCGATCAGCAGACAACCGATTGCAGAAGAGGTTCACGGCTTAGGACTTATCCACCAGAAGACTGCACGGAGGCGACGAAGATGCTGAGGTCCACTGAGCCTGCGGCGCGAGCCGCGGGACAACTGCGACGTGCAGGAGACACCGCGGCGTGGCGCGGCCGTCCGGTCCGTGCCCTGGCCGCGGTCGCGGCGGTAGCGCTCGCGTGCGGGCTCGCGGCGTGCAGCAGCACCAGCGCCTCGGGCGGCGGCTCTAAGGGCTCGATCGTCTTCGCTGACGTTGCTCCGTTCAGCGGTCCCGACGCCGCGCTCGGCCCGACGTACCTGGTGTCCTGCGAGGGCACGGCGAACGCGATGAACAAGGCGGGCGGCGTGCTCGGCCACACGGTGAGCTGCACCTCCGCCGACACCAAGGGTGACCCGGCGGACGCCGTCCCGGCCGTCGGCAGCCTGCTCAGCCGGACGCCGAATCTCGAGCTCGTCATCGGCTGCACGTCAGACGAAGCGTCAGCCGTCGTCCCGGTCATCAACAGCCACAAGACCGTGATGTTCTGCATGACGGGGCAGTCCGAGTTCGACCACACCCACTACCCCTACTTCTACCGGCTGGTCCCGCCAGACCTGGCCGAGTCGTACGCCATGACCGTGATCGCGCAGAACCTCGGGTACAAGCGGATCGCGCTGGCCTTCGGCAACGACACCGGGTCGCAGACCTTCGTGCAGCCTGCCATCGCGGCCATCGCCAAGGCCGGGCTCACGCTCGTCGCCAACGAGACGCTCGACCTGAACGCCACGACCTTCCGCACCGAAGCCGAGAAGATCATCCAGGCGCATCCCGACGCCATCATGACCGAGGCGCTCGGCTCAGCCGACCCGACCCTGTTCGCCGAGATCAAGCAGCTCAACGGCGGCACAGATGATCCCGATCATCGGCACCTCCGCGGCCATCTCGCCCGCCTTCTATCCAGTCGTCGGCCAAGGCGGTCGGCAGCTGCTACCTTCGCTGCCAACTTCCATGCCGACAACCTGGTGACGGCGACCAGCGGTCCTGCCTACGACGCGTTCACGCAGGCGCTGCTCGCGGTCAAGGGCAAGGTCGCGAACGCGCAGACCGGCAACTTCACCACCTACTTCACCGCACCCGGCGCCGTGCACCTGTACGACGGGATGAACCTGGCGGCGCTCGCCATGGTGGCGGCGGGCAGCACGGACACCGCCAAGTGGCAGCCTTACATCGCCACCATCGGTGATGGTGTCCCCGGCGCGGTCGTGGTGAACTCGTTCGCCCAGGGCGTGCGGGAGCTCAAGGCAGGCAAGAAGATCCGCTACGTCGGGCCCGGCGGTCCGACGAGCTTCGACTCCTACCACGACTCACCCGGCATCTTCCAGATCGACACCTATAGCGCCACCGGGCGCGGTTCAGGTGTCCGGCAACATCACGGCCGACCAGCTCCGCGCGGTCTCCGGATGATCCGATGCAGGCAGCCCCGCCTGGCCGTCCAGGACCCGGCGTCAGCGGCCCGCAGCGGCCGGGCGGGGTGATCGAACCGTGAGCATCTTGCCGCATCCGTCGGCTTCGGTCTCATCACGGCAGCAGTGCTGGCGATCGCTGCAGTCGGCTTCACCCTGCAGTTCGCCGTGACCGATGTGCTGAACCTGGCCTTCGCCGCGGTCATGACGGCCGGCGCCTTCGTCGCCTACTGGATCAACCAGGCTGGCGTGTCCGTCTGGCTCGCTCTCATCGTGGCGATGGCCGCTTGCTCGGCCCTGTCGGTGCTGCTTAACCTGTTCGTCTATGCGCCGTTCCAGCGACGCGGGTCATCACCCATCACGATCGTGATCGTGTCGCTGGGCATGGCGCTCATCATCGAGTTCGGCGTCCAGGCCATCGTCGGCGGCGTCAACGTCTCCTACACGATGGGTCAGGGCACGACATTCCGGGCCGGTGGCCTGATCCTGACCACGGTGCAGCTGGTCATCATCGCCATCAGCATCGTCGTGATGGCCGCCGTCCACGTGCTGCTGCGCTACACCAAGCTCGGCAAGGCGATGCGGGCGACGGCGGCCAATCGCTCCCTCGCGCGCAACTGCGGCATCAGGACCAGCCGCGTGATCACCGTGACCTGGGCCCTCACCGGCGCGCTCGGCGGCCTGGCGGGCACGGTCTTCGCCATCGACATCGGGAGCTTCGGTCCGACCAGCACGGACTTGTTCGTAGTGCTCATCCTGGCTGCCGTCTTCCTCGGCGGCCCCGGTCACGCGTACGGCGCCATGCTCGGCGCCGCGCTCATCGGCCTCGCCACCGAGGTCAGCGCCGCCTACATCCAGCCCGACTACAAGTACGTGATTGCCTTCGTAGTGCTGCTCGCCATGCTCGCCGTGCGGCCATCCGGCCTCTTCGGCGCGCGAGCGTGAGCGCAGGCAGGGAGCCAGATGTACTACCTCATCACGCTGGTGGTCTACGGCGCGGTCGACGTCATGGCCTGCCTCGGCCTGAGCCTGCAGTTCGGCATCGGCGGCGTCACGAACTTCGGCTTCATCATCTTCCAGGCGGCGGGCGCCTACGCCGCGGCGATACTGTCGCTCCCCGCCGACACCGCTAACGGCGGCTTCCAGACCTATCTCGGCGGCCTGAACCTGGGCTTCCCGTGGCCGTTGATTGGCGCCGCAGCCGCCGGCGCGGTCCTGGCGCTGCCGTTCACATTCCTCGTCGGCCGGCGGCTGCGCGGCGACTTCGCCGCGGTCGGCTTGCTGGTCACCGCCGTCCTGGTGAACCTGCTCGTGATGAACTACCGGCCGCTGTTCAACGGCGACGCCGGGCTCGCGATCGTGCCCGCGCCGCTGCAGTCTGGCGTCATGACGACGACGTCTACCGCCTACCAGTGGGCGTTCGCCGGCCGGGGCCGTCGTGCTGGCGGGCTGCGTGTACTGGTTCGTCCGTCACATCACCGAGTCACCGTACGGGCGCACGCTGCGCGCGATGCGGGACAACGACAAGGTCGCTGACTCACTCGGCAAGAACCTGCGCTCGCTGCGGACCGGCATGCTGCTGCTCGGCGGGGCCATCGCCGGGCTATCCGGCGGCGTGCTGGTGAGCTTCATCAGCGTCTGGTCGCCCGCAGCGTGGACCTACGCCGAGACGATCGTGCTGTTCGCTGCGGTTATCATCGGCGGCCGCGGGAATCACCTCGGCGCCGTGCTGGGCGCCGTGATCGTTCCGGTCGGATTCGAGGAGTCCACGCGGCTGATCTCGAACGCGAACCCGAGCCTGCCGCCAAACCTGCTCCCGTCGCTCCAGTGGGTGGCGATCGGACTGCTCATCGCCTGCTTCCTGTGGTTCCGCCCGCAGGGGGTTCTGCCTGAGCGCAAACGGGTGATCGCCCTGGCACGGCGGTGCCGACGCCAGCCCAGGCTGGCCCGCAGGTCAGCAGGCAACGCCGGCGGAGCCGATAACCGCCCCGGCTGGCCCGGCCAGTGCGGCCGCCGGGCCGGCCGCGGGCCTGGCGACGGCCGCACCGAGCGGCGGGGCCGCCAGCGCTGCCGGCGGCGTCAGGCCAGGACATCGTCCTGCAAGCGGTCGAGGTCAGCCGGGACTTCGGCGGCGTGCACGCGGTATCCGGCGTCTCGCTGGCGGTGCGACTCGGCACCCTGACCGGTCTCATCGGCCCGAATGGCGCGGGCAAGTCGACGCTGCTGGCGCTGCTCGCCGGCACCGACCAGGTATCCGCCGGCCAGATCGTCTACCAGGGACACGACGTCACGGGCGATGCCCGGCGTACCGCCGGGCTCGGCTGGGCCTGGTCCGGACGTTCCAGCTAGCCAGCGAGTTCAAGCGGCTGACCGTCATGGAGAACCTGCTGTCTGCGGCGCCGGGTAACCGCGGCGAGTCGCTCCGCGGCGCGCTGGCCGGACGCTGGTACTGGCGCGAGGACGAGGCGGCCGCCGTGGCGAAGGCGACAGCCGTCCTGCGCAGGTTCGGCCTGGAGGCGCTGGCCAACGACTACGCCGGCGAGCTGAGCGGCGGCCAGCGACGGCTCGTCGAGATCATGCGCGCGCTGATGACCGATCCCACGATGCTGCTGCTGGACGAGCCGATGGCCGGGGTGCATCCCGAGCTCGCGCGGCGCATCGGAAGCTCGCTGACGACGCTGTGCGAGGAAGGAATGACCATCTTGATGGTCGAGCACGAGCTGGCGATCATGGACGAGTTCTGCGATCCGGTCATCGTCATGGCGGAGGGATCCGTGCTCGCGGAGGGCACCATGACGGAGCTGCGAGACCGCACCGAAGTCGTGGAGGCCTACCTTGTCGGCTGAGGATGCGGCATCCGCTGAGCACGCGCCATCGCCAGAGCGCGCGGCATCCGCTGAGCACGGGCCATCGGCAGGCCGCGCCGCAATGGCTGGGCACGCGGCATCGGCCGAGCACGCCCTGCGCGGCGAGCGGATCCAGGCCGAGAACGTGACCGCCGGGTATGGCGGCGACCCGGTCATCAGGGGCGTGTCCGTGCAAGCGGAGCCCGGCCAGGTCGTCTCGCTCGTAGGCCCCAACGGGTCGGGCAAGAGCACGCTGCTCAAGAGCCTGGTGGGCATCGTGCGCGTGTCAGCGGGCCGGGTCCTGGTGGGTGATCGCGTTGTCACCAACCTCGCGCCCGAGGAGGTAGCGCGAGCCGGCGTTGGCTACGTGCCGCAGGTAGATGACGTATTCGGGCCGCTCAGCGTCCGGGAGAACCTCGAGATGGGCGGTTACCTGCTGGCCAAGAAGCAGGTCGGTCCGCGGATCGAGCACGTCCTCACCGTGTTTCCGCGCCTGGCCACGATGCTGCAGCGGCCGGCCGGCAAGCTCAGCGGCGGCGAGCGCAAGATGCTCGCCATGGGCCGCGTGCTGATGCTCGAGCCCGCCATCTTCCTGCTGGATGAGCCGACCGCGAACCTCGCGCCTGCCATCGCTGCGTCGCTCCTGACCGACCACGTCCGTCAGCTCGCGGAGCGCGGCGCCGCGGTGCTGATCGTCGAGCAGCGCGCCAAGGCGGTCCTGGCCATCTCGGACCGTACCTACGTGCTCGGCGGCGGGCAGCTGCGGATGGAGGGAACGCCGGCCGAGCTCGCCGAGCAGTCCCGCCTTCGTCGAGTCGTTCCTCGGCGGCAGCTCCGGCCGGGCTGTAGCGTCCGGCGAGGCGTAAGCCAGCGTCTACGGCGGACTCACGGACTCGCGGAATCACGGACCCAGGGGAATCGCGGTCCTCCGGGGAATCACGGACTCCCGCGGAATCACCGGCAGCAGCAGGTAAGACGGGCGGGCGCCGCCCGATATCAGCGTCGTCTCGCCGCCGAAAGTGCCAGGCGGGCGGTCCGCCGACTCGGTATGCACGAAGATTCCGTTGCCGCGCATCGTGACGCCGAACGCGCTCGGCCACGGGCCGTCGCCGGGCAGCTCGAAGTCCCGCCCTTGCACGGATCACGCCGAGCCGGTAGCCGGCCGGGATGATGACCGACGTCGGCCAGATCTCCACGTCGAGCGCAACCGGCTCGCCGGGCGTGAGCGGCTGCCGCTCGTCGTGGGTGTGCCACGGCCGGTACTCGAGACTGCGCTCCGGGTCGGTCTTGCGCTGCGAGGCGCGCAGCCAGCCGAAGCCGACACAGCCGCGCGGGTCCTGGCCGCTGGCGAACGTGACGTCGCGGCCCGTCCGGATCAGCGACCCGCAGCGTCAGGAACACGTCGGCGTCCGTGGTCGACGACGCGACCGTGAGCCGCGCAGCGGCCGGGCCGGTGATCTCCAGGTCGTGCTCGAGCGGCGGGGTCCAGAACGTCAGGCCGTCACCCAGCGCGTCGAAAGTCGCGCTCCGCTCGACGGTCGTCCGGCTCGCATGGCCAGCCGCCCGGCGGCGATGTCGAGGTGGAACCTGGTCCACTGCGTACGCGGCAGCGGCCACCCGGCCTCGGCGCGATCCTCAAAGCTGCCGTCTACCCGGCGAGCTCGCAGGAACACCGGCGGCTGCGCATCCCAGCCGGTGTCCTCGCCTTTGAGGAAATGCCCGAAGAAGCGCTTCTGCAGGCGGACACCGTAGTCGGTGTAGAACTCGACCCAGTGCTGGAGACCGTGCACCTCCAGCCACTTTTGCGTGCTGGCGGCACGGCCGTAACCCTCGAAGTTCCCCCTGGTGTGCAGGTGATGCGCCCAGTTGGCCGATGACAGCACCGGCACGGTGATCTGCTCCAGAACCGGGCTGCGCTCGCGGTAATAGCTGTCATCGAGCGGGTGGGCGAGGACTGCAGCCGGGGTGTCGGCCCGGTTCCGGGTCAGTTCGTCGTCGGTCACGGTCTCCGGCCCGGCTACCGTCCCGCCGGTCGCCCGGTGTCGTGGCCCGCGCTCGCCGACGCCATGCTGGACGCCCGCCACTTGCGGCGGGTACCACTGCCGGACGAAGACGTTCAGGATCCCGCCATGGCGGGTGAAATCGCGATAGAAGTCGCTGCCACCCTCCCACGGGCAGATTGCCGTCAGGTGCGGCGGCTGGAGCGCGGCGACCTGCCACTGGTTCATCGCGTAGTACGAGACGCCCAGCAGCCCGACCTTCCCGGTGCACCACGGCTGGGCCGCGGCCCACTCGATGCACTGGTAGTAGTCACGGGTCTCGCGAGCCGAGAAGATGTCGAGGTAACCCGGTGACCGGCCGGCGCCGCGGGAGTCGACTCTGATGATCACGTAGCCGTCGGGTACCCACTTCTCCGGGTCGACCGTCTCCCAGTTCTGGTGCAGGTTGGCGGAGCCTGCGAGCGCATCCGGGTGCTCGGCTGCCAGATTCGCCCACTGCCGCGCGAAGCCGTCCTGGAAGGCCAGCCACTTGGCGTACGGCCCGTGCGTCATGATCACCGGATAGCGCCCGTCGGCCTCCGGGCGAAACACGTCAGCGCAGAGCGCCAGGCCGTCGTCCATCACGATAGGCACATCCCACTCGATGCGCACGCCGGCCTCCGTTCCCGGATGTTGGGAATCCCGAGTCTAGGCCGGGGTTTGCTACCAGCCGCGGGCCTGCGGCAGCTCGCGGGCGCGATCAGGCTGGCGCCGGCTGGCCGTCCAGGGCCGCCAGGAATGGAATGATCCTGGCGGCGGTTTCGGCTGCCCCGCGGAGCGGGAGGTGGTGGCCGATGTTGTGCACAAGCTCAACGCGCGCGTCTGGCAACGCCGCCGCGAGCTGATACGTCGCCTCGACCGGGACAAGCGTGTCCTGCGGATCTGCGAGCAACAGCACTGGCTGCCGCACGGCCGGCAGCGAAGCGGTGATGGCGGCGAGGTCGCCGACCAGGGCACGCTGCTCGGTGAGGAAGGTGCGCCACAGCGCCCCGCTGTCGTAGCGCGCGCTTGCCCAGATGTGCCAGTTGACATACTCGCTGGCGCTAAGAGGCCGATGACGACGCCGGGAGATGACCGCGAGCCGGGCCCTGGCCAGCCACGGCGTCAGCCACCAGGCCGTGACCGCGCACACCTCCCCGGCCACCGGCGCGGCCAGCAGCCGGTCCCACCCGGTCAGGCAGCCCGGACCCACGCTGGCCAGCAGCACGAGCGCCTCGACCCGGCTTGGGGCCAGACTGGCCACCGAGAGCGCGACCCCTCCCCCGTAAGAATGACCGACGAGGACGGCCCGTTCGATGCCGGCTGCGTCCAGCTCGGCTAGGACCGCGCGAGCGTTGTGCGCGAAGTCCCCGGCCGGGTACGGACTAGCCCCATATCCCGGCCGGTCCAGCGCCAGCACGCGCAAGCTGGCCGGAAGCAGGCCGACGAGCTGCTGCCAGTCCGAGCGCGAACCCGGCTGGCCGTGCAGCAACACGACCCCGCGACTGCTCACATCTGCCGAGCCTAACCGCTGGGCCGCCGCCGCTCGCCGCCGGCGGCGGCTAGGCTAACTCGGCGCCGGGGCGACCTTCCGGCCCCGTTCCCCACTCCTGCGGGCCAGCCGATCCGGCCCCGTTCCCCACTCCTGCCGGCCAGCCGATCCGGCCCCGTTCCCCACTCCTGCCGGCCAGCCGATCCGGCCCCGTTCCCCACTCCTGCCGGCCAGCCGATCCGGCCCCGTTCCCCACTCCTGCCGGCCAGCCGATCCGGCCCCGTTCCCCACTCCTGCCGGCCAGCCGATCCGGCCCCGTTCCCCACTCCTGCGGGCCAGCCGATCCGGCCCCGTTCCCCACTCCTGCGGGCCAGCCGATCCGGCCCCGTTCCCCTCTCCTCCTGCCGAGCCAGCGTAGGTTGTTGGGGATCTCGCAGGACCGGCAAGCCGCGGCGCAGTGCCGTGCAGGCTCAGGGCACTCAGGCGGTGACACATGGCGGTAGACGCTGGGCCCGCCGACCGCCCGCGACTGTCGAGGCCGGCGGCCGATGGGCGATGGCCGCGGTCGTGGTGGCCGGCCTTCCGACGGACCTGCGGGCACCCAGCCGCGATCGCCGGAGTCGTCACGGCAGCCGGTGCCCTCGTCTGGATCATCGCCTTCCCGCGGGTCGGGACCGACCTGTCGGCCGCGCTCGCCCGGGCCGACTGGGCCAGGCCGCTACCCGGCGTCGGCGTACCTGTTCAGCTGGTACGGCGGCCTTCATCCGGCGGGCTACTCACTGCTCGCGCCCTACGTCCTCGCCTTCGCCGGCACCCGGCTGGCGATGGCGATAGCGGCGGTGATCTCAGCCCTACTGCTGGGCGTGCTGCTGGCTCGGCACCGCGTCCCCCGCCCACGCGCCGCGGCGCTGTGGGTAGCGATTGCCTTGTGGACCGAGCTGTCGGCTGGCCGGGCCGCATTCACGCTCGGCCTCGCGGCGGGCCTTGGCTGCGTGGCCGTCGCCGATGTCAGCCTGGCCCGGACGAAACGAGATCTGATCGCCGCTGCTGTACTGGCACTGCTGTGCTGCCTGCTGAGCCCGGTGGCGGCCGTGTTCGTCGGCGTGGTGGCTGCGGCGTTCGCGGTTTCCCGGCGCTGGTCGCAGGCCGCGGCCATCGCGGTAGGTGCGAGCCTCCCGCTCGCCGCCATGGCGCTGTTGTCCGACGGCGGAGCGCAACCCATCATCGTGCAGAACTGGCTACCGCCCATGCTGGCCGTGGCGGCGGTACTGCTGCTGATCCCGCGCCGATGGCAGCTCGTCCGCGCTGGCGCGATCATCTACGGCCTCGGGGTCGTCCTGACCTGCCTGGTCCCCAGCCTGGTCGGCTCGAACGTCGCCCGGCTAGGCGAGTTGCTGGCCGGCCCGCTGCTCGCCGGGATGGCCAGTGCCCGGCACCGCTGGCTGCTCGCCATCGCGCTGGGCGCAGCCGCGGTCTGGCAGGTCGCCCAGCCGATCGCCGACCTGGAGCAGGGCAACGCGCCGGCGTACGCGCCGCAGACCGCAGCCCTTGTGCGTGAGCTGCGCGCGCTCCACGCGGACACCGCGCGGGTCGAGGCGGTGCCCCAGTACGGGCACTGGGAATCGCAGGAACTCGCTTCGGTCGTGCCGCTCGCACGCGGCTGGGAGCGGCAGCTCGACATTGAGCGGAATCCCCTATTTTACGGCGGCGTCCTCACCCCGGCCGCTTACTACAGCTGGCTCCAGTACAACGCCGTACGATACGTCGCCATATCGGCCGCGAGGCCGGATCCTGCGGGCGTCGCCGAGGCTGCCACGGTGCGCGAGGGCCAGCCCTGGCTCGTGCTGGTCTGGCACAACGCATCCTGGCGGCTGTACCGGGTGACCGGCACGGAGCCGCTAGCCAGCCCGCCCGCGACGGTCACCGGCAGCACCCCGGCTCAGATCACGCTGCGCCTGGACCGGACGGGCACGACCATCGTCCGGGTGCACTGGTCGCCGCTGCTGCAGGTGCCCGGCGCCACGGTCAGCCGGGCCGGACCGTGGACGCGGATCGCAGTTCGCCAGCCTGGCAGCTACGTGCTCGAGGGTCGCTACTGACGGGCCAGCACGCTTCGGTCAGCCTGGCGTGATGACGACGACCGGGATCTTCCTGCCGGTCCTGGTCTGGTACCGCCGGTAGCGGCCGTGGTTGTTGTTGTTCACCGCGTCCCACAGTCGTCCGTACTCAGGATCGTCCGCCGTGACGACGCGCGCCCTGGCGGCGAACTGCTTCCGGCCGACCTGCATCTCGACTTCCGGCTTGGCGTCGATGTTGAACAACCAGCCCGGCGGCCGGTCCGAGCCGCCGTTGGAGGCGACTACGAGGTAGTCTCCGCCGTCACGGGCGTAGACCAGCGCGGAGGTGCGAGGCTGCCCAGTGCGCCGACCAGTCGTGCGCAGCAAGGCCGACGGCACCCCGATGAGGCGATGGCCTACCAGCCCGCCGGTTCGCTCGTACAGGCGCTGGTGCAGTGTCAGCAAGTCCATGCCGACATTCTGGCCTGACGAGGGTCCCCGGCGGGCTGGCAGCCCGCAGTTAGCGAGTTACCACGGGGTGCCCGAGGAAGGGGTGTCCCTTCGGCTGGAAGTGCGGACCGATGACCGAGACTGGCGTGATGTCGCCAGACCACGAGTTCAGCCAGCCTAGGTAGGCGTTAGTCGGCGGCTTGCAGCCGTTCTGCCGCCATCCGACCAGCGCTGGCGGTGCGACGCAGGAAGTCGGCCACCACTGCGAGGTCAGCGTCGCCGTACTCGGCGAGGATCGCGTCCAGCGCCGCATTCATCCCGGAGTCAACCAGGTAGAGCCGGAGTATCTCGGCGCCCCGGCCGCGCTCGGCGCCGACGACGACGCCGCGTCGGTCCGCGGGATCCCGGTCGCGCGCGATCCAGCCGCCGCGCTCCAGCCGGTCGAGGATGCCGGTCAGGGTAGCGGGATGCTGCCCAGTGCGCCTGGCCAGCTCTGTCGGGCTGAGCGGACCGTACTGGACGATGACATCGAGGCATTCCAGGTCGCTGACCCTCAGGTCCAGGCGGTCGCCAACGCCGTGATTGAGCCGGGTCAGCTGCGCGCCGACATCGCGCAGTCCCTGTTTGATCGCGCGGCTCAACTGCCGCCTCTCCCGCGGGTCGCTTCCCTCGCTCACGGACGTTCCGCCGCGCCCGCGATAGTCAGCGAGCCATCTGATACGTAACTCATATGATATGGTTCTCGTATTATATGGATCACAAGACAAATGTACTCCGTCGCCAGCCACGGCTGGGCCTCCCAGGCCGGGTCGCCTTGCCTGGGTCGCCCTGTCTGGGTCGCCCAGACTGAGCCGCACTGGGTGCATGGAAGGGGACATCGCATGAAGCTCACCATCTTCGGCGCTACCGGCGCCACAGGAACGTGCCTCACCGAGCAGGCGCTGGCAGCGGGGCACGAGGTCACGGCCGTTGTCCGTAATCCGGCGCGGCTGGCGGTGCCAGCGCATCCGCTGCTGCGCGTCGTCACTGCCGATGTCATGGACGCGGGCGCCATCGTTCCGTCTGTGACCGGATCCGACGCGATCGTCACGACGGTTGGCCCGCATGGCACCGGTCCCACCACGGTCATCCAGGACAGCGCCCGCGCGATCATCGCCGCTATGCAGAAATCAGGTGGCCGCCGCCTGCTAATGCTCAGCGGGTCGATCGTGGCCGACGAGGGCGAGAGCCTGTATCTGCGCTACCTGCTCAAGCCGCTGGCACGGCGCACGTTCCTCCGTCATGTCTGTGCCGACATGCGTTCGGGTGAGTCAGAGGTTCGCGACAGCGGCCTTGACTGGACGATCGTCCGGCCGCCGTCGCTGACCAGCAAGCCAGCGTCAGGCGTCTACCGCACCGCGATCGACCGCAACCTGCCGCACGGTTTCCGGGTCTCTCGCGCCGACCTCGCTGCCTGCCTGCTCGCGCTGGTCGATGACCCGGCGAGCCTGCGCAAGCACATCGGCATCGCCAGCTAGCGCGGCGCCTGCCAGCCCGGGCGACGCCAGCATCTGGTCAGGCAGCACGCGGTCAGGCGGCACCCAGACAGGCGGCACCCAGGTCAGGACGCCACCTGGTCAGGACAGCACCCGCCGACGGAAGTTATGGAGGCCGATGCCGAGGAACACCGCGCCGAAAGCCGCGACCACGGGGTAGATCACGTACAGGTGCATGTGCGGAGCTGAGGTGAACGCCGCGCGCATTCCCTCGTTGACGTAGATCAGCGGGTTGATCAGCACGATCGTCTGGAGCCAGTGCCAGCCGCCCACCGTCACCGGCGCCAGCTTGGTCCAGGAGTAGTACGTGCCACCGAGGAACGTGATCGGCAAGATGATGAAGCCGAACATCAAGCCGATGTTCCGCGGCTCGAAGCTGGTGCCGAGGACCAGGCCGAGTCCGGCCATCGCGATGCAGGCGAGGGGCACGAACGTCAGGATCAGCAACCAGTGATAGGTCAGGTGCGCGTGCACGCCGGGCGCGTGCACGACCGAGGCGATCGGCAGCACGATGATCGCGGACAGCACTCCCTGAGCTGCGCCGGACAGCACCTTGGCGATAGCGACCAGCCAGATCGGGCATGGTGCCTGGACTCTGTCCTCGATCTCCCGGGTGAAGCCGAACTCCTGGGC
Organism: uncultured Actinomycetota bacterium; assembly: GCA_963837255.1. Taxonomy (GTDB): domain Bacteria; phylum Actinomycetota; class Actinomycetes; order Streptosporangiales; family Streptosporangiaceae; genus JAJYUU01. The sequence continues at coordinate 1,638,665 of CAWIMN010000011.1, read as the reverse complement.
CATAGCGAGCGCGATGGACTGCACGCCCTGGAACATCACCGAGATGCCGACGACGCCTGGCACCAGGATGGTCGCGAAGGCGGATTGCGCCGCGGTGCCATGGCCCCCGATGCCCTGCCCGATCTTGGGGAAGACGTACAGGAAGACAAAGCACAGCAGGAACGGCTGGATGATCGTGCGCAGCACGAACTCCCACACATGCTTGCGGAGGACGACCAGGTCGCGCAGCAGGAGCGCGCCGAGCGCAGTCCAGCTGGCGGCCGCGACGGAGCGAGTCGGGCCGCCGCCGATCGGCCTTGAGTGGGCCTGCGGCACTCGCGACGTTACGGACGTGGCCATCAGTCCCTCAGATCCTTGCCTGTGAGGTTAATGAAGACTGTCTCCAGGCTTGGCTCGGCGACAGATACATCGGCCAGCTCGAGGCCGTCCCGCTCAGCCGCGAGGACGATGCGCGGGATCAGCCGGTCGCGCCCTTGCACGTGCAGCTCCAGGCCGCCCTCGACCTCGCGCGTGCGGGTTACGCCCGCGACGTCGGCGGCGAGCAGCTCTGCGGCCTTACCTGCGTCGCCGACGATCCGCATCGTCACCACCGTGTCTGCGCCGATGCTCTGCTTGAGAGCGGCCGGGGTGTCCAGCGCCAGGATCCGGCCGTGATCCATGATCGCAACCCGCTCGCAGAGCTGGTCCGCCTCTTCCATGTAGTGCGTAGTCAGCAAGATCGTCTGGCCCGCTCGGTGCAGCTCGCCGAGCAGATCCCACAGCGCGAGCCTGCTCTGGGGGTCAAGGCCCGCCGTGGGCTCGTCCAGGAACAGCACCGACGGGCGGTGGAAGATCGCCCTGGCCACCATGAGCCGCTGCGCCATCCCGCCGGAGAGCGCGTAAACCGATGCTTTCGCCCACCGCGAGAGCTGGAACTGCTCGAGCAGGTCGTCAGCGATCCGCCGCGACTCGCGCGCGCCGATGCCGAACAGGCGGCCGTGGAAATAGAGGTTCTCCCAGACCGTCAGCTGGCGGTCGAGAGTGTTCTGCTGGGACACGATTCCGCTTAGCTGCTTGGCCAGCGCCGGATGGGCGGCGACATCGATACCCGCCAGCATGGCCCGGCCGGATGTCGGCACCACCCTCGTGGTGAGCATGCCGGCCGTCGTCGTCTTGCCCGCGCCATTGGGCCCGAGCAACCCGAAGATCTCGCCGGTGCGAACGTCCAGGTTGAGCTTGTCGACCGCGGCGAAGTCCGCGCCCGGATAGATCTTGGTCAGATCCTCAGTGTGGATGACCGCGGTCTGCTCACCGTTGACGAGACTGGTCGCGCCCGCAGGCGCCTGTGCAGTGCTGATGGCACTACCTTCCTTCAGCGTCAGGTCGTTCGCGCCAGGACGCCGGCCGCCCGGCCATCGTAACGCGGGCCGGCTCGCGGGCTGCAGGCCTACAGCCGTCCGGACGCTGGCCGGCCCCGCGCGGCTGCCGCGGACGCAGCGGCGGCGTCCCGGTCAGCGCACCTTCGAGCGGCGCAGCCGCGACCAGCGCCTGATGGTGTGGACGGTCAGCAAGACCGCAAGCGCGAATCCCGTCAGCGCGTGCCAGCGGATCCTGGTCGGGTGCCCGGCAAACCAGTCCCAGAAGCCGGACCCCAGCACGGCGAGCGTGACGGCCGCCAGCAGCGCATCTGCTAGCGCGAGCCGCCCGGCAGGCCGCCGCAGCGCCGTCACCCTGGCCAACCGGGCAACCAGATTGGCCGAGACCTGGCGGCGCTGCGCGAGGTGACCGCCTACGAGCGCGACGAAGGCGAGGCCGACAACGATGTGAATCGTCAGCACAACAGGCTCGAGAATTAGCGAGACCACTACCGTCGCGATGAGGCCAAGGTGGACCAGCCAGCGATAGGCCGCTCGCCGAGTGGCGGCTGGCCGGCTCGCGGCTGGCCGGCTCGCGGCTGGCCTGATCGCGGCCGCAGTCGGCGCGTCCTCGGCTGGTACGTATCGTTCGGCATGTCTGGTCACGACGGCCAGCCTGGGCCCGCGCCAGCTCGATGTCGTCCAGCCGGCTGCTGACCTGGCATCGGCCATCTGGTGCGGGGTGTCGCCGCAGGGCCGATGCCGCGTCCCCCTGCGTGATGACGCAGATCGGCCGAGCCGTGCTTACGCTGTCCACCATGAGGATCCAGCATTTCAAGCCCGCCAGCACCTAGAAGCTCCACGGTGATGAAGCGCACCGAGATCACCGACCGCCTGATCGTGATCGGCCTGGTGGCCTGGGCTGCTACGGATGTGCCCTGGTGGTGGCGCCCACCTGGTCATAGTGCCCCGACGCCCGTCGTGGTCGGCTTCATCCTGCTGATGCTGACGCAGTCGGTGCCTTTCTTGTGGTGGCGCCGGTGGCCGCTGTTCGCCGCGACCCTCGCCGCAGCGGTCCTGGCGATCAGGATTGGCCTCGGCCTGAATCCCTTCTCGGCGGCCGCGGCCACCTTGGTCGGGGCCTTCGGCCTGGGGGCCTGGGGCGACCGGCGGCTCCGTCAGGCCGCGCGGATATTGACTATCGTCGCCGTCATCGGCGCCGGGATCGTCCTGGCTACGTCGCAAGGCTTCCGGAACGAGGCGCTTCCGCTGGCCCTCCTGGCGACCGCGCTCGGCCTCGGCGAAGTCACGGCGGCTAACCGGGACGCCGCGACTGCAACCGCCAGGGTGGTCCACGATCAGGAGCGTGCCCGCATCGCCCGGGAGCTGCATGACGTCCTGTCACATCAGCTCAGCGCCATCGCCATCCAAGCCGGCGCGGCGCGAGTCGCGAGCCGCGACGACCCGGCCGTGGCCGCGCAGGTCGTGAGCAACATCGAGAACATAGCCCGCGAGGGACTGATCGACCTCAACAGGATCGTGGGCGCTCTCAGGCGCGACGCGGACGAGCAGCTAGACCGTCGCCCGCAGCCGCGCCTGGACGACCTGCCGGATCTCCTGGCAGGCGCACGGGCGGCCGGGCTCCCGGTCGAGCTTGAGGTGTGCGGCCTGCCCCCGTCGCTACCGGCTTCGGTCGAGCTGGCGGCTTACCGGGTGGTCCAGGAGTCGCTGACGAATGCCCTGCGCTACGCCCGAGCGCCGACCAGGGTCCGCCTGACTCACGCCGACGGAGGCCTCGACGTGCTGGTGGAAGACGACGGTCCTGGCCGGACGCCCGGTCTTGGCCCGGCTCGGCTGGCGACCGAAGCGACAGCTGCCACCGCCGTCACGAGCGCGGCCGACAACGACGCCGGGCCGCCTGACGCGCTGACAGGCTCAGCATCCGCGCTCGTGGGCACCCTTCGTGCGCGGGACCCGCTCGCGAGCGTAGCGGCGGCACCTGTCTCGGTCGCGCTAGCCGTACCGCGCTCGTTCGCCAGAGCCCGGATTGCGCGGGCCGCGCCGGCCGAACCGGACCCGGAATCACAGCTGGCGGCCGGTGGCGGGCGCGGACTGGCCGGCCTGGCAGAGCGCGCCCAGATCCTGGGCGGCAACTTGCAGGCGGGCCCGCGAGCTGGCGGAGGCTTCGCCGTGCATGCCTGGCTGCCGGTGCGCCAGTGATCCGGGTCCTGGTGGCCGATGACCAGGCACTCGTCCGTGCTGGCATCCGCATGCTGATCGACACTCAGCCCGACTTGGAGGTCGTCGGGGAAGCTGCGGACGGGCTGGCGGCGATCGGCGAGGCGACGCGGTCAGGCCCTGACGTGGTCCTCATGGACATCCGCATGCCCCGGCTCGACGGCATCGAGGCAGCCCGCCGGATACTGGCGCTCGGGCCACGCCCGCCCAGAGTAGTGATGCTCACGACCTTCGATCTCGACGAGTACGTCTTTGACGCGATGACCGCTGGCGCGAGTGGCTTCTTGCTGAAGCACGCGCCGCCTGAGGAGCTGCTGTTCGGGATCCGGGCCGCGGCCGAGGGCCATGCGCTGGTGGCGCCAGCGCTGACGAGGCGCCTGATCCAGCAGTTCGCGCGGATCCGGCCGCGTGCCGCGCCTGAGCTGGAGCGGCTGACCGAGCGAGAGCGCGAGGTGCTGGTTCTCATGGTGCGCGGCCGGTCGAACGCCGAGATCGCGCGCGAGCTCGTCGTTGGCGAGAGCACGGTCAAGACCCACGTGACCCGTGTGCTCACCAAGCTCGGGCTCCGGGATCGAGCGCAGGCCGTGATCTACGGCTACGAGACGGGGATCGTCACGCCCGGCAGTACTGACGACTAGGCGCGACGCCACGCGAAGCCCGCCTGGGCTGCGGCCGTGCGCTCGGCAAGCTGGGTGATGACCATCACCGTGAACCCGGCGAAGAACACGGCCTCCATGATCCCGCCGAACCTGTCAAACAGGTAGGCGGCGCCAAGGAGCGGATAGGCGACCAGCGCCCCGATCGCCAGGGCGCGGTAGGCGCGGGCTGGACGCGTGCTCTGATGCCTGGTCCGGCGAAGGGCGTAGAGCAAGGCCGCCGTGATCGCTGCGAACTCGAGAATGCCGGCGACCATGTGGATGTACTGGCTGGCGGGCAGCTTAAGCCGGTACTCCTGGCGACGGCAGAGGGCGTTGACCCCATCCGCGCACACTTCGGGGAAGAGGCCGCCGAGGGCCCCGGCCACGGCGAACCCCAGCATCGACAGCCCTTCGCGGCGGCCAACGAGGCTAGTGACCGTGCCCGGCAGCCCAGAAAGCAGCGAGCAGTAGCAAGCCCGAAGCGAGGTCGGCGTGCTGCATCGCAGCCGCATACGGCTGACCGCTCACCTCGAGATTGCTGAACAGCTCGTCCGGTGACGTCATCAGACCCGGCTTGAGTGGTACGAGCAGCCACCAGTTGTAAGCGGCCACGCCAGCGATGCCGAGGCTCCAGGCCAGGATCATGCGGGTCCGCGAATGCGCAGCGGCGGTCCAGCGCCCGGCGGCGAACGCCGGTGCACCCGGTTCCTTGCTGCCGGGTGCCGCTAGCCGCCGGGCGCAGGCGTCCGCGGCACGGTTCTCGCCGGCTTCGCGCCTGCTGGCCGGAGTCCCCGGCCTGGACTGGCTGGCTTCTCCGCTGCGGGCCCGAGTTCCTGGCCCGGCCGATCTCGTCACCCAGTCCTCCGCGTCGCCGGCCGGCCTCGGTCCGCGGTGCCATGCAGCCGCTACCTACCGGCCGGCAGGTAACTACTCTGTTTGTTTAGGCTAAGCAAGTAGCGGAGCGGCCGTCAACCCGGTTTCCTGCGGCTTCGTCACGGCCTGTACGGACGCTGCGGCCCCAGCCGAACGCCAGTAGCTAGCGCAGCCCTGACAGGAACCGGAGCACCCTCCGAAACCGCGATCGGTATAAATCGCCGTCAGTACAGTTATTTCCACGAGATCCGGCATTTCCGCAGGATCCGGCCGGCTTCGCTCACATCCGGGCAGGCCAACCTGGCTAGACAGCCGGGTACTCGCTGAACTCAGGGTCTGTTAGCAACGTCTGCGCGCAGTAGCTCGAAAAGCTCGAGCGAAACTCCGTAGTACTTGTCGGTCCGGCCGCGATGCGTCATGTCCAGGCGGCGGCAGACCGCCTGCGACCTCGCATTGTCGGCATCGACAAGCGCGATGACGCGATCCAGCGGCGGACGGCCAGGAACGGGGCCGGGAACCCGGCCGTCAGGAACCCTGCCGTCAGGAACCGCGCCCGCCTCGCGAGCACCAGCCGCGTGGAACTGGACAGATTCTGGCCCGACCCGTTCCAAGCCGAACGCCAGGCCGACAGCGCCGCGTCCGGCTTCGGTCGCATAGCCACTGCCCCAGTAGTCGGGATTCAGATGCCAGCCGACCTCGACGTCCCCGTTGTCACCCGGCAACGGCGACAACAGCACTGCGCCAACGACCGTGCCGACTGCTGACCCGGCGCGCAGCGAGATGGCCCAGAGGCCGTAATCACTGTCGTCGCGGGCGCGCTGGATCATCAGGTCCAGCCGCTCCCGCATCTGCGCCAGCGACGGAACTGCTCGGCGCGGCTGCGCGCCGAGCCAGCGCATCACCTCGTCGCGGCCGTAGATGTCGAACGCCGCCTGCGCGTCGCCGGACGTCCAGTCCCGCGCGACCAGCCGGGTGGTGCGGAAGTGTTCCATGGGCCGCCATCCTGCCTGCTTGCTCTGACGCGGGCCAGGTCCGTAGCCAACCTGGTTGGCAGGCGAAGACGCACCTCATACTCGGTACCGTGACGAGCATGACCCCGGCAGGACGCGGCACGGGTCAGCGGGAGCTTCCGCTGACGGCGCTGCTGTCGCAGGCGCTGGTCGCCTTCACCGTCGAATTCGACAACGAGGCCGAGCGGCAGATCCAGCACCGGACCGCGCGTCATGGCTCGACACCCGGCGGGGTCTGGCTCGTGTCGATGGCGATGTGGCTGAACTGCATGCGCTATGTCAGCGCGGACCCGATCACGGTGGGCGAGCTTGCGCGGGTAGCGCGCTGCGGCACCAATCTCGACGGCATGCGCCGGTGGGGCTACGTGACGCTGACACCCCACCACGAGGAAACGCGCGCCAAGCCGCCGGCCCATGCACTCCTGATCGCCGCGACCCCGCGCGGCCAGCGGGCGCAGCACGTGTGGCAACCGCTCACGGCCGCGATCGAGGCACGCTGGCGCGACCGGTTCGGCCAAGCCGAGATCGCCGGGCTGACGACAGCGCTTGCCACCCTGGCCAGCCAGCTTGGCGACTGGCTGCCAGACTGCCTGCCCATCCTGGGCCACGGCCTCTACAGCCGCGGCAAGGGGCCAGGCGATGACCGGTACGTCCCGGTCCAGCAGGCACCCGGCCAGCAGAACCTCAACCAGCACGACCTGGCCCGCCAGCCTGCCTCGGCCGACGGGGACGGCTCGGGACTGGCATTGCCATGGCTGCTCGCCAGGGTGCTGCTGGCGCTCGCCATCGAGTTCGAGCGCGAGTCAGCAGTGTCGCTCGCGATCGAGGCCAATCTGCTGCGCGTGCTCGGCGAGCAGGGTGTCCGGGTCCGCGAATTGCCCGTCCTGAGCGGCGTGTCGAAGGAGGCTATCGCGATGGCAGCCGGTTTCGCCGGCAAGCGCGGCCTGGTTGTGATCGAGCCCGCGCCGGACGGCGGCAAGGTCAAGGTCGCGCGCCTGACCAGGCAGGGCGTGAGAGCCCGGCAGGAGTACACCGAGTTGCTCAGTTCGCTGGAGGCTCGCTGGCGCTTCCGCTTCGGCGCCGACTCCGTGGACAGCCTCCGGGACTGCCTGGAACCGCTGGCTGGCGGAGGCGGACCGCGATCACCGCTGTTCGCCGGCCTAGAACCGGACCCGAATGGGTGGCGGGCGGCTGTCCGCCCGCCCGCGACGCTGCCGCACTACCCGATGGTGCTGCACCGCGGCGGCTACCCAGACGGCAGCTGACCGATGGACGAGCTTCCCTTCCGGGTCGAGGTGCCAGGCGGAGTTCTGGCCGACGTGCAATCCGGCGATGGCGAGCCACTGCTCGTGCTGCACGGCGGCCCAGGCTTAGCGACTATAGCGACCTGCTTGCCGCGGAGCTCGGTGACTGGAAGGCACTGCGTTGCACCCAGCGCGGCGTCGCTCCCTCGACCGCGACGGGTCCGTTCACCATGCGCGACGGGCTGCCGAGATCTGCCCGGCAGGTGGCCATCACATGCTGCTGCTCGGACCACCTGGCGTCGGCAACTAAATGCTTGGAGGATCTAGCCTCTGCCGGATGCCGTCCAAGCGTGTGGTCACCGTAAGTGACCATTCCCGCGTGGCCGCCCCTCGGGAGATCGCGTCTAACGCCGAATCCGTACTCCGCCGCGCCTGCATGGGTGAGGGCACCGTCGCGCACCGAGCAGCCACTTAGTGCGGGCGGACGCGATTCCCAGGTATGCCTTGCCTGTGGTTCTTTTCGCGCCGGGAATGAGATGCCAGGCTGTGGCTATGCGGCATGTTCCGGAGCCGGACCGCAGCAATTGGGTCGCGCGGATGCGCGAGCGCGCCCGGCTTGACGCCGAAGAACTCCTGCCCCGCCCCCCATTCACCGTCTTCGGGCTGGCAGAGTCGCGGCTGGGGCCGGGGTTCCTGGCCGACGTCGGCCAGGTGAACGGGGTGTGGGAGAGCATCGGCCTGGCGTATGGGGACTGGAAAGAACTCGCCGGGCCGTGGGTCACGGTCACCACTAGGACCGGACGGGTCGATGCGCCTGACCGCGAGGTTGAGGGCGACCTGCTGCGCGCGATCGATCACGACCGCAACCGGATCGCCTCCCATGCCGGCGTCGACGAGGACGACCTCGATGTGCCGCCGGAATACTCGCGCACGGACCTGGCCGTCGGCGACGAAAGGGTCAGCGGCCTTGTCGGGCGGCAGGGGAACGTGTGGGCGGCGCGCGTGGTGGCGGACGGGCTGATCGTGACGCTCGTGGGTCGAGGCGTCGTTCCAGGCGAGGTCCGACTGGATCCGGTGGCCGACCTTGCTCCGTACCTGCAGGCCCGCAACGAAAGGCTCGGCCAGCTGGCCGAGTATCACCGGCAGCAGCCTGCGCCGATCCTGGAGCCGGCTGAAGGCGCGGGGGCATATCGCGCGCTGGCCGACGCGGCGCTGGCCTCCCACGCGCGGCTTGTCCAGGCGCTGCGGGCTGGCCGCGAGCCCCGGCAGCTGGCTGGTGAAGGCGCGACCTGGCATGCGCTCTGGCAGCGCGCAGCACTCGAGCAGGCGCGCATCTCCGGCATCGGCGAGCGCCAGGCGGACGACATCGTGACCCTCGTGGTCAACCATCTCACCAAGCTGCAAGAAGAGGCCGGGTGGTTCACAGCCCAGCCCCCGCTGCGCGAGGCCGCGATCGATGAGACGCTCCGGCATGCGGTCCTGGGTGACGACGTCCCGAGCCAGCCAGCCCAGCGAGCCTGGGCGCGCTACTGGGGGTGGCGCACGTCACTGCCGGGCCAGGAGTCCGGCGATGGACTGCGCGCTCACCGGCAGACGGGAAGACCGCTCATAACTGCCTGGCTGCAGGCCTGGGACGCTTGGGCGGCGCGAAGCTGACCAGCGCGTCCCAGAGCTCGCTCAGAGTGTGAATCGGCTGATCGGTCAGATCTACGATGAGCGGGTCACCGTTTTGCTTGCCGAGGCGGGTCATGGACCAATTCTGATGCCGCGCTCAAGGCACCATTCACAGAGCGGCAGGAGCGGACGCCTGGCTGGGGCGCCGCGCGCAGGCGCCTGAGGCGGTTTTCGAGGTGCTTGAGCCTAACCCGCTGGGTGACGGTGGCCCGGCCACTCGCGCTGAGCTCGCAACGCTGTGCAGTTGCGGCCTACGGCCCGGCTCTGCTCGTGCTGGACGCCGGGACGCCTGCATCCGGCAGGTAACGCGCTGACCGCGGCATACTTCAGTGGTCCGGACCCGGTTGCCCATCAGGCGGTCAGGGGCCGCTGCCGTAGGATCCGGACCGTCAGATATCTCCGCAATAGTGATGGGTGCCGAGATGGGAACCTCAGCAGGATCGGCTCCGCTGGCGGGCGGGCGTTTTGCTGTTGCCGCCGACCGGGTCTTCGACGCGCGGTCGGGCGCCTGGGCTGACGGTACGGTGGTGCTCGTCGAGGACGGGCTGTTCAGTGGCGTCAGCCGCTCCGCGCCGGACGGCTGGCCGGTGCTGGAACGGCCCGGCACCAGCCTGCTGCCGGGGCTCATCGACGCGCACACCCACGTGCTGCTGCGCAGCAGCTATGACGAGTTCGAGCTGGCGCGGCAGATGGCCGAGGAGAACCTCGGTCATCGGGCAGCCAGCGCGGTGCAGGCGATGTCCATCTCGGTCCGGCACGGATTCACCACGATCCGCGACCTCGGCACCGAGGGGGCCGGCTACTTCGATGTCGGCCTGCGGGATGCCACCCGCGAGGGCATGGTTCCCGGGCCGCGGATGCTGGTCGCAGGGCCCGCCATCCGGTCGACCGGCCGCTATCCGCTACCCGGCGAGCGCTACAGCATGACGTTCCCGGTCGGCATCGACAGCTGCACCGGCGCCGCTGCCTGCCGTGAAACGGTCCGAACCCAGATCGCCTATGGCATCGACTGCCTGAAGATCTATGTGAGCGAGCGCTTTGATCCGCCCGCGGGCGACGGGGAGTATCCGGACGGCCCGCTGGTATGGACCGAGGAGGAGGTCCATGCGCTCGTCGACGAGGCGCACCGGCAAGGCATTCCGGTAGCGGCTCACTCGCTAACGCTCAGCGGGGCAGCGCTGGCCGTGGCCGCTGGCGTTGACTCGATCGAGCACGGCTTCGCTATCTCGCCCGAGCTTGCGGCCGAGATGGCCGCCCGGGGTACGGCCCTGGTGCCGACCCTCCTGGTCACCCGCGAGCACCAAGCGCACGGCTCGCACATCACCGAGGTAGTGCGGGCAGCGCACAACCGATCATTCGTGAACTGCCTGGAGGCAGGCGTCCGGATCGTGCTCGGCACCGACGTCGGCGGCTTCGAGTGGACCAGGGTGTCGCAGGCCGAGGAGTTCACGCTGATGGCCGGGCTGGGGATGCCCGCGGCTCATGCGCTGCAGGCCGGCACCTCGCGGGCCGCGGAGCTGCTCGGGCTGGCCGGGACAGCCGGGGTCATCGAGCCAGGCGCAACCGCGGACATCGTGGCCGTCACCGGCGACCCGCTGCAGGACATCGAGTGCCTGCAGCAGGTGGAACTCGTGATCCAGGGCGGTCAGGTCGCGTGGGATGGACAGCACCTCGCCTGGGATGGGCTCGGCGCGACCGCCTGACCGGCTCGCCCGGATGCGCGTTGCCCGGGCCACCTTCCGCAAATCGGCAGTGTCGGGCTGGGCGATCGGGACGATCTCATGTGCCGGAGGCCATGAAGCCGGCGAGGATGTAGTCCGGGTGGCGGTCGAGATCCTGGCGGGCCCGGTCATAGCGCATGGTGGTTCGCGGGTCGGCGTGACGTGCGGCGATCTGAACGTCGCGGAGGTCGACTCCCGCGTCCAGCATCGTGGTCACAAACGTGCCGCAGCATGTGCGGGTGGGTGCGGCCGATGCGCACTCCGCCGATGCCCGCAAGATACCGGAGGCGACGAGCGGCGGCGTGCCGGTCCATCCTCGCCCGGCGACTGTTCAGCAGGATCAGGCCCGAAGCCCTACCACCGACGGCGCTGTCAATGGCACGACCGACGGCGAGCGGGAGCGGGATGAGGACAACCTTGGTGCCCTTGCCGCACACCCGCAGTACGCGGTGGCCGTGCTCCTCGCCGAGGTCGGAGATGTTCGCGCTGGTGGCATCGAAGATCCGCAGACCGAGCAGCCCGAGCATGGCGACGAGAGCGAAGTCGCAGGGGTTCGCGGGCTCACGGCCTCGAGCGCAGTAATAACGGCATGCGATCAGCACCGTGCCATGACTAACGTCAGCTTCGTGATCTATCAGGACCCGCTTGCCTACCTGCTCGGCCTCGAAGGCATCGCCCTGCTGGACGCCTGGGCCGGGGACCACGACCGCGCATTCACCGATGCCCGGCTGGCCGAGATCCGGCGGCTTCTGGACGACAGAAAGCTGCAGGATCGGGCCGTCGTCGCGGGAAGCGTCAGCACCGTCACCGCCTACAAGCAGCAGTCCGCCAGCTATGACGCGGAAGCGGGGGGCGGGCTGTTTGCTGTCGACGAGCCGGTCGTGGCCGGGTACCTCAGCAGCAGGCAGCCTGGCGTGGCGCTGGACGCCGCCTGCGGCACCGGCCGATTCTGCGAGTTCCTCGCCCGCCGCGGGCATCAGGTCATAGGCGTGGACAGCTCACCGGACATGCTGGCCCACGCGCGGCGGCGTGTCCCGGATGCTGAGTTCCACCTCGCTGCGCTGGACCAGCTGCCGCTGCCCGACGACTCGGTGGACGTCATCATCTGCGCGCTCGCGCTCGTCCACGTGGCCCGCCTCCAGCCGGTACTGGCAGAATTCGCCCGCGTGCTACGCCCCGGCGGGGACCTGGTCATCTCCGATGTTCATCACGAGCTGGTCACCCGCGGCTCGGTGATCAAAGCACGTGGCCCGGCGGGCGAACTGTGCATCGCGGCCACCTACCGGCACGGGCTCGGCGACTACCTGCGGCCGGCACTCAGCCTCGGCTTCCAGGTCAGGCGATGCGAGGAACCTGCCACCACCCAGCCGGACGGACCGCTGCCCGAGCCGACCACCGGGACCGGCGACTGGCAGGACTGGCCATGGGCACTGATGGACTACCTGCCGTCCGCGGCGCGGGCCGCAGGCAGCTGCCGGGGACTAGTCATCTGGCACTTCCACCTGCCCGCCGCCTGAACTCCCGCCGGTCGATGGACTCAAAGTCGGCGGCCGTGGATGCTGGCTCTTGTGGACAGGAGCCCCAGCGGTGACGGCGACGGTTCCCCCGCCGTTCCAGCTGTGTACCGCGGAACAGAGACAAGGCCCGAGCCGGTGTTGTTCACCCTCGACGTCGATGGCGAACGGTTCGCCATTCGCCGAGCTGGAGACGGCACCGCCTACGACTGGCTGAGCGGGCCAAACAAGGGCTACGGATTCGTGTCAGGCGGGACACCGAATCGGTCGGTGAAGGAGTACCGGGAGAGCATCCGCGTCTTCCTCGCCATGATCGATCCCAAGACGGGCTACATCGGGGACGACTGACGGAACCTTAGACTCGGCAGGCCGCTCGGGGCGGCTGGCCTTGCCTTGCTCAGCCTGCGGTTGTCGGGATGGGCGCGGGAGACGTAGCCGCAGGAGACTTAGGCCCGGCGAATGCCGCCGCCCTGGGGCTGGTCTCCTCCCAGCGCGGTTGTGGTGACTGCCCCGGCGGAGCTGCCCTTTAGCCAGGCTGACCAGGACTCCTGCCAGTAGCCCCAGCCGTTGTCCCAGGCGAGCACGCGCGGCGTGCCGGTGATGGTCACCGGGTCGCCGCGGTAGGCGGTGTGCCGCCACCAGGCAGCGCCGTCGGCAGTCATCCGGACGCAGCCGTGGCTGCAGTTCTCGTGGCCCAGGCACCAGAACCCGCCGGGGCTCTGGTGCATGTACTCGCCGCTGTCGGAGATCTGCACGTCGTCGTAGACGAGTTCGTGGTAGTACCCGGGCTGGCCCGGCTTGATGTTAGGCGAGGTCATCCATACCGAGTCGTAGCTGCCCATGGTGAGATGAATGCCGCCGGTGGTGTAGAAGTCGTTGCCGAAAGAGTCGTAGCCGCCCATTCCGCCGCTGACCGGAATCGCCTTGGCGAGCGACCCGTTGGTGTAGAAGTAGGCCCAATCGGTCTTCAGGTTGACCTTGACTACGTGCGAATCGCCGATCTTGAACGAATGGCTGAGGTCGCTTCCGCCCCACAGGCCCGGCCCGCCGGGGACGCCGGTGAGATGCGCGGTGAGCAGCACATGCTCGTGGGTCGGCCAGTAGCTCTGCGTACGGAAGACAACCTCGCTGCCTGAGGCCCAGAACCACGCGCCGGTGACCGGGACGTCGCTGCCGACCTCAAGCGCCTGCTCCACGGCGGCCCGGTCCGAGGGTGCCACGTCGTAGTTGAAGTCGACGATGATCGGCATGCCGACGCCGACGGTCTCACCGGAGCCGGGAGTAATGCCGCTGATCTGCAGGATGCGGGCCGCGCTCCTGGTGCTGAAATGCGTGACCTCGGTCGTCGCAGCGCCCTTGCTGTTCCTGGCGACGGCGGTGACAGTGTAGGAGGTGGCGGGCTTCAGCCCCCACTGCGTCGACCAGCTCGTGCTGCCCGGGCCGTACTGCCCGGTGACGGCGGAGTTGCCGGACGCCACCGTGACCTGGGTGAGCGTGCCTCCAGACGCTCTGATCTGCACCTGGGTGTCGGGAGCGACCTTCGCCACGCCGCCGGCCGGCGTCACGGTCACGACCGCGGGCGGCGTGGGTTTGCTGACTGGCCGCTGTGCAACCGGATGCTCTGCCGCGGTCACCGAGCCCGTCGTCACCACATACGTAATCGCGCCCGCCAGTACGAGTCCGCCAGCTCCCGCGACCAGCCATCGTCCGTTCCGCACTGCGGGCCTCGCCATCCACGAAGGACCTGAGATCTAGCGGAATAGTACCGGCTTGAGGAGGATGCCTGGTTCGCCTGACGACGACCTGCATCAGGCTCGCGACGCGTCACTACAGGTAGCAAAACCCGAGCACACAATCGAGACGGACGCTCCCGAGCGCCGATTCTGGGTCACTTTGGCCGCGTTCGGCGTCCCACCAGAAGAGTGGGACGACGGAGCCTACATAGCCGACCCCGGCGGAGTACGCCCGTCGATTTCGTTCCTTAAGGTCCCCGAACCCAAGGTCGTGACGAACCGCCTGCACCTCGACGTAAATGCTGGCGGGGGGTGCGATGAACCCTGGGAGGTCCGCTGGCCCAGGGGTTACTGAGGCGGTCAAACGGTTCACTGCGGCTGGCGCGACCGTAATCGGTGAAGACATGCAGGATGACATCCCAGACCACGTGGTTATGGCGGATCCAGAAGGCAACGAGTTCGACGTGCTCTAACTGACCGCACACGTCGCGGAGAAGCGGATGGCTCCTGCCGTCCCGTCCGTCCTGTCATGGCGGTCGCGGTTGGCGCGGCGCCTCAGGCGGCGAAGGTACTGGCCACGGAACCGCCGCCTTGCTTGCTCCAGAAGGACAAAGCTTGGGTCGGCCGCGGCCTCGAAGTAGGAGTTCTCCGCGTCATCCTGTCCGCCGTCCTCGTCGACGATCCGGCCGAGGGCATCCTCGTCAGGTGGCCCCGCAGGGAAGCTGCTGACCCATGATGCCTTGGGCGCTTCGACCTCGTGCACGCAGCAATTATGAACGCGTGCCTGCGCGCCCGCAGCGGCATGTGCGGGCGTTGCCGTTATCGGACTGGCGGTGCATATTCGTGCAGGCCGCGCCTCTGTTGCCGCGCTCATACGGAGTGGTTGACGACCGGCTGCACGCGCACTGAGCCGCCTATCGGGGCGGTTCGGTCGAAGCATTCTCGTGCGCTCGCGGTCGCTCGCCACAGGCGATTCTGTGGCGACATCCGGATCGTGCTCATGTCCGGCGGGAGTGCTGGCCAGGAAGTCCCGCTAGGTTGCTCACGCGGGGCTGCCCGGCGAGGTTGCCGGGCCAGGACGGTCTTGCAGGTCGGCCAGGACTAGGACCAGCCGCGTCCAGGTTCCCTCGGCGTCGGGTTCGGCGAACCGGGCGGCGATCTGGGTGAGGTGGCCGCGCAGTTCGGCCAGCGCCTCGTCGGTGAGCCGCAGCGCGGCCCGGGTTACGTCGACCTCCCGGCGGCGGCCTGCCTGCTTGGCCTGGAATGCAGCCGTGATGTCCATCGCGGTGGCCTCCAGCATGGATCCGAGGAATGCGGCGGTCTCCTGCGGGCTGGCGTTGTCACCGGGCGGCTCGGCTTCCGCCGGCGCGTACACTCGTTCGGCCTTGCCCCGGGCCAGCCGCCGGTACTCGGCGACCTCGATCAGGCCTGCCTGCTCGAGCTGGCCGAGGTGGTAGTAAAGACGGTCGGCGGGCAGGCCGGCGCAGTCGGCCAGTTCCCGCGCAGACCGGGGCCGCTCCATCAGCCAGTCCACCAGCCGGATCCGCAGCGGGTCGGCAAGCGCCTTGTGCACGCCGTGCCAGGCGTTCGCCGCGGGCGGACGGGCCGGGGCCGGACCGCCGCCGGTGCTCACCTGTGGACAGCGGCGGCGGCCGCCGCGGCGATGATCAGGATCCACGCCCAGTTCGGGATACCGGCCAGCTGCCGCCGCGACAGCCACCCGCCGCCAATCCCGCGGCGGGACAGCAGCCAACAGGCGACCCCCGCGGGCGGGCAAAGGCACAGGAGCAGGCACAGCAGCCACGGGTCCAGCGCCGTGGCCGGCCGCGCGGGCCGCACGTCCGCGCCGGGCAGGTCTGCGGTGAGGGCACGCAGCTGGTCCCTGGTCCGCGCCGCGAGGGCGGCGCCCACCCGTTCCTCGAGTTCGGCCTGGGTCAGCCGGCCGTCGGCGAAGTCACGCTGCAGCAGCGCCACCATCTGGTCCCGTTCGCCGTCGGAGGCACGAATGGCCTGGCCGGCCTGCTGTGTGATGGCGTCGCTCATTCGGGACTCCGTCGCGGGATGTTGGTTCTGGAACATCTTCCTTTCAATGGAGAATATTGCAGTACCTGCTTTCCGTCAAACTGGCCGGGCAGCGCCAGTGGCCCGTCGCTCGACAACGCGACCATCAGGGCGAGGGCCAAAACCAATGGCCTGCAGGTGTCCGAACGCGGCCGGATCAGTACCGACGTCATCCGCCGGTACGAGGCAGCGCACTAACCAGCGGCGGACGCCCGACGGGCATACGCTCTTTAGTTCGGCGGTGTCCGGCGCATGACTTCGCGTTCGTGGCGTTAGGCACCACCCGGCAGCTCTGCACCAGTCTGATCATCAGCCCTTGCGTCGGCCAGAGGCCTCCCTTCGAAGCAGCTTCGCAAGCGGCCGACAGATGGAACCATCCCAATGCGCTCGCACAGCTGATCGCGCGGGATCCCATTGCCGTGCCATCAGCTGCCCAGCAGTTCGTCCGGCTAGGTCCCGCTGCGGTGGCGCCTTGAGCGCTAGGGGTTGCCATGCGGGGTCGGTGTGCCAGGCACGCCGGGTTCGGTCCGTGACGCGATCAGGGTCCGCGGTCCCGGCATTGGCGTGTGCCAAGAATGACGTGCCGGCGTCCTCGTCGGCGACGGTGGTCACCTGCGTGTTCGTGCTCATTCGCGGACCTCCGGTGCAGACGTAACTGCGGCTGAGCCCTAGTGAGCGGGCGGCGGAACGGCCGACATGATCTGAGCCGCTTCGCGGATCATGGCCAGTTCAGCGGAGATGCCGCGCAGGATCTCCGCCAGCGCGAGCGTGGCGTGCACCTGCGCTTTGGCGACCTCCCTGCCAGACATGGTTCCGGCGCCCTGGACTGACTCTCCGACTAGTTGCTCAGCTATCCAGTGGTGGTCTACTTCGGCCATGATGACTCCTCGATGGCGAGATGTACGTCAAGTGTTCCGTACACCCGGTCAGCGTCCTGGCGGGCGAGAACAGCGGCAGTCTGCTGCATGGTGTGTGGTGGCAAGTGCAGGCAGCGGGCGGATCCAGAGGTCACCAGCCGGCTGGGCGGATGACCTCTTGCCGGTGCCGGGTCCCCGAGCAAGACGAGTGGCTGGCGGGCGTCGATCAGCTGAGCGTGTCGGTGGTGTGGCCGGAACGACACCGTTGCAAAACCGGGCTAACCGCCCCTTAATCCAGGTGTCGGGAACTCCATGCTGGATGGGCGCAGCCCGGCCTGGTGGCATAGCCGGGCTTTCGTTACCGTAGGTGACCATCGTACGGCGCGGCGTCTCGCGAGACTGCCGACTATGGGTCGCCTGTCGATGGCGTGTTCGGTGTGTCCGAGCGGCGCAGAACGCTCGGTGGTGGCCTTTGATTTTCAGCACTAGCCGGGTTCGCAGATGCCAGCGCAGGCGTGCCGGTGCTGGGACGATGACGGGATGGATGCGGGAAGCGGGCTTCTTTCTGGCCGGGTGGCTCTCGTCACGGGGGCCTCGTCGGGCCTGGGCGAGCGGTTCGCGCGGGTGCTGCGCGAAGCGGGCGCCGATGTCGTGGTGACCGCCCGGCGCGCGGATCGTCTTGAGCAGCTGGCCGGCGAACTCGGCGCGGTGGCGGTGCCGGGTGATATCGCGTCTGCGGCGCACCGGCAAGCGGTAGCTGCGGCGGTGGCAGATGACTTCGGCCGGCTCGACATCCTGGTCAACAACGCCGGGGTGTGCGATGACGGCCCGCTGGAAGGTCAGACGCTCGCCGAGCTGGAAGCCGTCGTGCAGGTCAACCTGGTTGCAGTGCTGGACCTGTGCCGTCTGATGGCGCCACTGCTGTTCGCCAGCGAGCACGCCTCGGTGATCAACGTCACGTCGATCTACGGTCTGGTCGCCTCGCGCGGGCCGATGGCGGCGTACAACTCGACCAAGGCCGCGCTGGTCGG
This sequence comes from uncultured Actinomycetota bacterium, assembly GCA_963837255.1. Lineage (GTDB taxonomy): Bacteria > Actinomycetota > Actinomycetes > Streptosporangiales > Streptosporangiaceae > JAJYUU01. The sequence goes on along the minus strand of CAWIMN010000011.1, from coordinate 1,620,737 downwards.
CCTGACTCGTCATCTGGCTGCCCAGTGGGGCCCGCGGCGGGTGCGTGTCAACGCGCTCGCCCCGGGGTACTTCGCTACGGAGCTGACCGGCATGCTGGCCGACCCCGGCTTCGTCGCCGACATTGAAAGCCAGACGCTGCTCGGACGCGCGCCGTCCATCGAGGAGCTCGACGGGCCGCTGCTGTTCCTGGCCTCGGATGCCTCCAGCTACGTCACCGGCCACACGCTGGTGGTCGATGGCGGCTGGACCTGCACGTGAGAAGCCGGCGGCGAACGATGGTGCGTCTCGGGCCAGCAGATCGGCTAGATACCGCGCGGCATCGACCCGTGACCTCGCTGACTGCCGGTGGTGTCGTGTAGATCTTCGTGTCCTGCTTTCAGCGCGCTGACTCCGGCTCTGGGACGCCCGGCATGAAGCCCCGTCGGCGGCAGTCGCTGTCGTGTTCCCCGATGAGACAAGTCCGGCCGGCTCGGACAGGCAGCAAGTGGGTCAGATCGGTGGGTTGTTGGTACCAGCGTCGGCCCCTGCCGACCGAGCAGATTCCGGAGGCGCCATCAGGACCGTAACCGTGCGAGGTTGCCGCGGCGATGCACTCGGTCATCGTCAGCGGCGGCGTAGGCCTCATCCGCAGAGTGAATTGCTCGGATGCGGCCTTTCCTGTGACAACGACCACCACAGTCACCACGATCGCCAGTGCAGCGGCGATCAGCGCCATCCAGAGCCAGACCCGCCATCGACCTGTCATGTGGCCGGCTCCATTCAATGTTCGGAAGTTCCGCTTCGGCCATTGTCGCGCCGTTCATCGCTGGCACGCACGCACCACCTGGCCCTCGCCGCTCGCGCACGTGGCGGCTAGATCTTCAAGGGCGCGAGCGGTGAGGAGGCCTAAGCTTCCCGGTCGTCATCGGAGGCACCGATACTCGGCACCTCCGGAGCGTCCGGGACTCTCCTAGAGCGCAGAAGAGTGAAAGCGCTACCGGCGCCCCGTGTTGTCACCGTAATCTCAGCCAGCTTCTCAAGCCGTTGCTCCACAGTGGTCATCTGCAGGAGGAGCGGAGTGGTCGTCACCTTGCCGAAACCACTTCCGGATTCCGGCTCTGAGCCGATGTGGTTTCGCTGTCTCGCGAAAGATTTACGGAGGAAGAGCCTGAACTCCTTTCCGGCTTCAAGCCTCCGACTACGCAACTCTTCTTGCAACCCAACAACCCGACCGACCTTTCAAAGACGGATCCGCTGCTCGAACCAGGTACGTCAATCCTCACAGAATGAATCCTTTGGATGTGCCGGCGTTCATTTTCATCAAGCTTCGGGACCAACGCTGCCGTGCTGACGGGCGTGCCGCCGGAGCGGTGACAACCGTCAGCGATCCATAATCCGAGCTGGCGGTCTGGATCCGGCAGCGCAAGCGTGCGGCCATACTGTCCGGGCAGACTAGGCCATCGGAGCGGCACCACCCGGCAGAGCCGTCGGTCGCCGCAATAGCCGGCGCCATTCAGCCGCCGCTCCGGACCGTTGCGCGGGCCACTTGCCTTGCTAGTGGCCGGGTAGCAGCGGGCGCATGAATGTCCGTTCGTAGCGGAGCACGCAATTGCTCTCGTCCCGGATGCGGTTGGCTTCGAGGAAGTCGGGATCGGTGCCGAACAGGGCACGGTACTGCTCGTAGGCAGCGAGGCTGGGGAAGCTGAACAGGGCAAGGGCCTTGTCGCTGGCACCTTCGGCCGGAAGGAAGTAGCCGTGATGAGTGCCGCCATGCGAATCGACCAGCTGGATCCACCGGCGGCCGAAGCGTTCGAAGGCATCGATCTTCGCAGGGTCGATCACGTACTCAACGACGCAAGTGATCACACCTCAGCCTACCGACCTCGGATCGTTAGTCCGGTCGCTCATCGGCACGAGAACGTGGTCCAGACAAGCGGGGCGCAGCACAACCTGCTCGGTCGCGACCACGATCACTAGGCCCAAGTCTCGAGAGCAGCCGTCCAGGCGGTTCGGTAACCGTTCTCCTGACCTTCGCCGTCACTCACCGCGATGCCGTCAATCGACATGGCCCGCGGCCGGCCTCGGACCGGTCCAGTGTCAGCGATCCGCTGAGAGATCGCAGTCAGTCGCTAGCTGAGGTGCCTGTCGATCAGCAACGTGGCGGCCAGGCGGCGCCATCATGCCTGACCCGGGCGCCATATGCGGCTGGGGATCGCGATTAAGGCTGGCAGTCCCATTGGGGGACGGCGGATGTCAGTCACTAGCGGCAGAGAGCTGCGTCTCAGGGATCTGCACTGCGATTTCGCCGCTGAGCCGGGCTTCTCCTGATAGGCGCAGATCGTCACCGCTCCAGAACCGGCCCGCGTCATACCAGTCCGGCCGCCGCCCGGCCGGCAGCAGGCCCATGGCTTGGTAGGTAATGGCGATGATCTCCGCGCAGTATGCGGTTTCCAGGCTGGCGTCGCGCTCGTCCCGCCGCAGGGACGGCACCCGCCCGCGCAGCCACCCGGAGCAGAGCCGGGCCACGGACGGAAACGGGATGCCATCAAGCTGCGCGATGGTGCGCAGCAGCGCATCCTCCATCGCACGACCGGGTACAGGCTCCAGCTGGCGCAGCCACGCCCGCTGGCCGTACCTGGTGGCCCAGACCGTTACCGCCGCGCTCAGGTCATGCAACTGTGCACCGCGGTGGCGGTTGCCCGACCACAGGTCAGGCAGCGACCTGCCCAGCTCGGCATGCCACATCAGCGCGGGCATGTCATCCAGGACCACGGACATGCCGACGTGGTTGACAGGGCTGTTGGTCGCCAGCTGGATAGCGCGGTCAGCCGCGGTATGGCCGCGGAACAGCCACAGGTCACCCGTTCGGGTCAGACCGACAGCCTCATCCAGGCCGATGTGCGCGCCAGGCACAGTCGTAGCCTAGGCAGATGCGCTGGTGGAAGATACTCGGCCTGGCAGGGCTGGCAGGCGTCGCGGCCACCGGAGTCGTGATCGCACGCGCAGAGCGCCGCCGCCGCGCCTACACCCCGGACCAGATCCGGACGCAGCTGCACGCCCGGCTCGCCGAGGCATCCAGGATACCGCCGACGCCACCTGCCAGCCCTGGGCCATAACATCGCCGAGCCGGCGCTCAGCGCAGCGGTCCGCGGCGAGGATTGGCATGTCTGCCCGAAGCTGAGTCCCGCGGCCGGATGAAGGGCGGAGCAGTTCGCTTTCGGCCGCAGCGGAGCCTCGCGCCGAGCGCCGATTCAGTCTTTTTGTGGCCGGCTCGATGTGATGAACGGTGAGCGGCGCGGATCAGCGTGATCTGTGCGGCGCTCGGTGTGGATGACTGCAGTCTCGTGGACCTGCATGGTGGCGGCGTCCGTGATCGCAAAGACCTTCCGCGGCGACGGCGGCCGGCTCGCCGGGCAGGCTGTGCGCTAGCCGGTTACGTAGCGGAGCCTGACCTCGTCGGTGTGGCCCGACCAGCTCAGCGCGAGGGTCCAGCAGCCTGCCGCAGGCAGGTCCACATACGAAGGGCCAGGCCCGCCGATGACCTCGCGGCTGACACTCCGGCTGGTGCCGGCCAGCGTGGCCCGGATCTTCAGCGGGCTCAGCGGCTGCACCGGCAGCCTCGACACCCAGAGGATCTTATTGGCCCGATCGGGGAGCGGCGGTGCGTGCAGCGGGTCCCTGACGGCCCACAGGATCGCGACAATGTCGCCGTCGATGCCGAGCACGTGCGGCTGCGGTGCCGCGGGGTCACTGAACCCGGCACGGGCCCAGGCCGGCAGCGCAGTGACAAGCGGCTGCGCGAGACAGCCGCCGCCCGAGGCGGCCCCCCGGCCGCTCGACGCCGTCGCGGCTGGCGAGCGGCTCGCGGCGCGTTGTCCACCGCTGGTGCAGCCAGCTGAGAGCGCGGCGGCGGCGGCGATCACGAGCATAAGTCCGCGCAGCCTCATGTCCGGACCATAGAGCCGGCATGCCCGGCCGGCAAGCCAGCGCGCGCCGCATGGCATGTGCGGTGAGCGTGTCGGCGGCCACCGCCAGCCGCGCTCAGATCACCTATTCGCGCGCGCCCCGGACGGACTGAGATGGCACGCTGGCTGCGGCGCCGAACGGCGGATCCATGCGCGGCTGGCTCAGGCGAACCAGCTACGGCACCGCCCTGCTCGTTGGGTGACTGCCCAGATCTGCTAATGCGGCGAGCCCTGCGCGGCGATCGCAGCGTGATGCCAGGATTGTGGCATGAACGCTTCGGACCATGTTCGGTTGCCGGATGGCCGGCGTCTCGACATGCGCGTGAGCGGGCCAGCCAGCGGCCTGCCGCTGGTCTTTCACCACGGGACGCCGGGTGCCATGACCCCGTTGCGGGCGCTCGAGCGAGCAGCGCACGCACGCGGACTGCGCCTGGTCACGACGTCGCGGCCGGGGTATGGGGATTCGACCCGCCAGCCAGGTCGCAGCGTCGTGGATGTAGCGGCCGACACCGCGGCCGTCCTGGCCGCGATCCGAGCTGACCGCTGCCTGATTGCTGGCTGGTCCGGCGGTGGTCCCCATGCGCTGGCATGCGGCGCCAGGCTCAGCGCTGCCGCAGCGGTGCTCGTGATCGCTGGCGTCGCCCCCTACGGAGCCGACGGCCTGGACTGGATGTCGGGCATGGGAGAGGAGAACATAGCCGAGTTCTCCGCTGCGATTCAGGGCGAAGACGTGCTGCGGTCTTACCTCCGCCAAGAGGGCGAACAACTCAGAGAAATCACTGCTGCCGACATTGTCTCGTCGCTACAGACGCTGCTCCCCGACGTCGACCGGGCTGTGCTGACCGGCGAGTTCGGCGAGGACATCGCCGCAAGCTTCCGGGAGGCGGTCCGCACCGGCGTGGACGGCTGGCTCGATGACGACCTGGCGTTTGCGAGCCCGTGGGGGTTCAGCCTGGAGGAAATCTCGGTCCCGACCATGATCTGGCAGGGAACCGCCGATCTCATGGTGCCGTTCTCCCACGGCCAGTGGCTTGCCTCGCACCTCCCCGCCGCCCAGGCGCATCTCGAACTAGGAGAGGGTCATCTTTCCGTCGGCCTTGGCGCGCTCGAGCGCATGCTCGACGAACTCACCGCGGCCGGCAGCCCGCCCTAGCGGCTGACGCCGAAGTATCAGCCTCTGCGGGCGGGCGAACGCGAACCGGGTCCTGCCCACGACGGCCAGCCATGCGACCGCGTTTCCGTCCCGAACGGCGGCTCTTTGCGCGTTCTTCCAGTGCGCCGGTCCGCCTCGGCCATAGTCGGTGCGGCCATTGCCGATCGGCGAATCCGCGCCTGCACGCACCGGATCTCAGCTTGTGTTCATCATCCACGCCAGCCAGCCAGTCAGGCCCCAGCCGATCCGGGCGGCGGGCTCAGGCCCCGGCGGCGCGAACTGAACCGGCCGATGTACCGGTGATCACGAGGAAGCCGCCGACGGATATCGGCATTATCAGGATGGTCTTTCTCATCTGGGTTGCCCCCGGTGAGATCCGGGCGGCTCGGAGCCTGGGGCTCAGCCCTCGGCTAGATAGCCATACCGGTCGCGGAAGGCCTTGGACGTGAGCCCTGAGGCCTCCGCGATCGGGCGGAGTCTCTCCGGATCCTCCAGGTCCTCGCGGTCCAGCCGGATCATGTACTCGCGGGCCACCCGGTACGAGCTCGACTCGACATTTACCAGCCGGATCCGCACTCGCCCCGTCTCCGGATCGCTGAACGACCCGAAGGGCAGCGGCACCATGTGCCCCTCCTGGATCGTGATCATGCCGCCGGGCTCGTCGCCCTCCAGCAGCCGCTTCAGGTAGTCGATGGCTCCGTAGCCGAGGTCGCGGGTGTACTCGATGTCGAAGGGGATGGGAGGCGCGCACCGGAGCTCGTAGCCGATGTTCTTGCCCTCGACAGTGACGTTCTGCCCTCGCTCCTTGAAGCGGTCCTTGACCTGCTTCGCCAGTAGGCGGTCCAGCTCGAGTTCGGCCAGCCGGACGTTGCCGTGCTCGTCTCGCTCGACCTCCGGCATGGCCTTCTGGAGTTCGTTCTGGGGGAGGCGCAGGCCGATGCCCTCGGCGAGCACCGCCACGCCGAAGGGGCGGCCGTTGGCGATCCGCTTGAGCATCGAGGTCTCGAGGACATCCACCAGGCGCGCCAGCCGGAGGGGCTCGTCGCGGGGGAACTCCTCGGCAATTATCGTGAGGGTGGCACCGGCCGACTTTCCGATGCCCAGGGCCAGGTGGCCGGCCGAGCGGCCCATGGCCACTACCAGATACCACCGCTGGGTGGTAATGGCGTCGGTCATCAGGTTGTTGACGAGCTGGACCCCCACGCTCCTCGCGGTCTCGAAGCCGAAGGTCGGCGCGCCGCCCGGAAGCGGCAGGTCGTTGTCGATGGTCTTCGGCACGTGCGCCACCCGCAGGTCCCGTCCGGCCGCCTCAGCCAGCCGCGTCGCCGAGAACGCGGTGTCGTCCCCGCCGATCGTCACGAGCGCGCCGATCCCGAGCTTCTGCAGCGACTTGAGACAGGCGTCCAGTCTCCAGTCCGGGTCGGCGGCGTCCTCGTCTCGCACCGTCGGGTTGGCCCGTGAGGTCCGGATGATCGACCCGCCCTGAACGTGGATTCTCGACACGTCGGTGATGGAGAGGGGCCGCGCTTCCTCGATCCGGCCTTCGATCAGGTGCTGGAAGCCGTCCATGATCCCGAGGACGTCCCACCCAGAATTCCGGGCCTCGATCGTGGCTGCAGAGATGACCGAGTTCATCCCCGGGGCTGGGCCGCCGCCGCACAGGATCCCCAGCCTCACGCCCCCATCGTTCCAGCAACCAGGCGATCCTGACAAGGGACCCCCGGCGTGGCCAGGCGCCCGGTAACCGGATCGGCGAACACGCTGCTCAGTTGGAGTCGGCCAGCTGAGCATGCTGCACTAGTGTCGCGTCGGCGAACCGCTGCACCGAGGGGCTAGACGCTCTTTAATCCAGGCATCGGGAATGCCACGCTTGGCGGACGGCTCATGGTCTGACGGCAACGCAGCCTGATTGGCCTGCCCTCCAGCCGGCAGGCCTGCACCACCCCAGTACACCGCCTCGGTCGGCGAGCTAGCTGGCTGCTGAGCCATGCCGTGTCAGATGTCTGTGACCATGCCGTCGAAGGCTGCGGGCAGTTCGGCGTCGGTGAGTCGGCCTAGCATGGCGGCGGACATGTGAGTGAGCACGACCCGCTCCGCGTTGATCTCGGCGAGGTGGGCCCTTAGCGTCTGGTAGTCAAGGTGGTGGCGGATCGGCCGGTCGAAGGTATACGCCTCCACGGCGAATAGGTTCACTCCGCGCGCCGCCTCGGCCAGAGCCGGGGTCCACTGGCTATCTCCGGAGTAGGCGAAGCTCTCGCTGCCGAGGTCGACCCGCAGCGCCAGCGGCGGCGCGCCGCAGGCATGCTCGACCTCCCACCCGCGCACGCTCGCCATGCCCAGTGGGGCAGGTGTGCCATCGGTAGCCAGTTCGGTCACCTGTACCGGGAAGCGCCGGTGCGCGCTGGCTGAGCCCGGGAAGAGGATCTCCATCGCCTCAGCCAGCCGGCGCCGGATGCCAGGCGGCCCGGCGATCAGCAGCGGCTCGGACCGGCGGGAGAACTGACCGTCCAGGATCAGGAACGGCAGCCCGCCGAAGTGGTCACCGTGCAGGTGAGTCACCGCCACCGCGCCGACCGTGTTCGGATCGAGTCCCTGAGCCTTCAACGCCACCAGGCTGCTGGCCCCGCAGTCGACCAGCAGTACCTGCCCATCGGCGGCAAGGTGGATGCACGTCTGCCAGCGACCGCCGCTGCCGAAGGCGTCACCGCTGCCGACGAACCTGACCCTCATGCCATCATCCTGGACCACCCGACCCGACAAGCCGTAACCCATCACGCGGCACTACCGGACGTTAAGACAGGCAAGGTCAGCGGCAAGGCCTCCACTCGTCGGCGTCTCTTACACCCGCACGATGTTGACTACACCCGCACGATGTTGACCCGCCATAGGTTCTCGTCGCCCCTGCGCCGCCCAGACGTCAACAGCCTTCTGCGCGTCTGCTTCCGCGAGGCGGCCTGGTAGATGATGCCATCCTCGTCTTCACGAAGGAGCACGGCCTCGTACATAAGCCTGGGCGCAGCCACTCCGGCAACCTCTATGAGCTGGGGCGGTTCCCGCTATGCCGCCGACTGACGGCATGAGCATGCGCGTCGCCGAGGTGGCGCCCCAAGGCGCGTGCAATCACGACAGTTGCCGACGTTCCTGGGCCGCTCTAGGTTTGGCTGGCAGCGTTGAGGCTAACCGCTCTTTCATCCAGGTGGCGGGAATTCCATGCCGAATTGGGTTTGCGCTGGGTTTTGGGTCCCGGGCTGCGATCTGGTTAAGGTCGCCGGTCAGGCCGTGGTGCGACCGCTCGGGGTTGAGGGCGTGGACGAGTGCCGCGGGGAGCGGGCGGCGCGAGGATCTTCTGGCGCCGTCTGCGGCACCCGCACCAGCGGCGCCGTGCGCGACCGCCCTGCACCCCGGCGTCATCCCCGCGGTGGTGCGCCCTAGCATGGCCGGGATCGGTCACGGGTTGGCTGTCGTCCTCCGCGCTGGTCCGTGGACGGCGAGGTCGGACCGCGGGCGGAACCGCAGAGTCAGCAGATCCGTTTGCACTGTTGTGCCGTTGAGCGGCCGACACAGGTGGGGGCCGGCAGTGATCCGGCGCTGGCGACCCATTCTCGGCCCGTCGAGCTCACCAGAGCTCAGCAGCAACCAAGGACTTCAGCAATGAGACTGGTGTGGGAACCCGGGAAAGCACAGCTCAGCCGCGAGGCTGGCGTGCTGCTGCTGGCGGTGACCCTGACGTTGCTCGCTGCGTGCAGCAGTGGCAGCCACCCGTCGCAGGCGCAAGGCGGCGCGAGTTCGCTGCCTGCTACCCATACTCCGCACCAGTACGTATCGTTCACTTCCTATCCCGGCTGGATTCAGGGCAGCGTCCCGCCCAGCAGCTTCAACTACTCCCCGTGGACCGTCATCAGCGACTTTGGTCTCTGGCCGACCGCAACCGGCGGCATCGGGGTCGGCGACATGGGCTCGCTGTCCACCATTCCTGCTGTGGTCGCGGCCGCCCACAAGGCGGGAAAGAAGATCATCATGGCCGTCGGCGAGCAAGGACTCGGGCCGGTGTTCGCCAGCGCGGCCAGCCCGCGGTATCAGCCGGCGCTGATCACGAACATCACCGACTACATCGCGAAGTATGGCTTCGACGGGGTGGACATCGACTGGGAAGAGGACGTGCCGCAGCACCAGGCGAGCTACGTTTCTCTGATCAAGAATCTGCGTGCCACCTTCCAACGGGAGTTTCCGAAGCCCGTGTTCCTTTCGGCGGACGTGGACACGGGCCAGGTGCCGCCGGGCATCGCAGCCCAGATCGCCCCGTACGTGAACTCCCTCAACATGGAGACCTTCCAGAATAACGGCGTCAGCAGCGCCATTGCCTATACCAAATCCGGGATACCGGCCGGCAAGCTGCTCATGGGGATCGGCGTCGCGGGCGGCTATTACGACACCAGTGAGAGCCGTGTCGCAGCGAAGGTGCGGTACGTTGAGGCCCACGGCCTGGGCGGAACGCTGCTCTGGCAGCCCGGCAACCTGAACACAGACTGGACGGACCCGCGCCTCATACCCCTTGAGCAGATGCTGCACAGTTCAGGTTGAGTTCCCGGCCGCCCCCGGTTCCCTGATTGCGCCAGCGCATTGCGTGCGCGCGGCAGGCCGTGTTCGGGGACGCCGGCACATCGTCAACCGAGCACGGAATCCAAACCGGGCATGTGTTGCTAGTGCGGCATGGGCGTGCGCTTCCGAGGCAATCCGAGGGCGGTGTCCGGCTGTGTCGCAGGAGGGCCAGGGCAAGTTGCGCCACGATGGCTGTACCAGCGCGGAAGCGGGCGACAAGTCAGGCGAGCACCCATAGCTCCATGAACGGTGGAGTGACATGCCAGGTTGTCTCGAGGCCTGCGGGCAGGAAGACCAGGTCGCCGGGTCTGAGCTCGAGCGTCGGGCCGCCGGCAATCTCGATGGTCACCTCGCCCTCGAGGACGTGGATCGTCTCGCGCTGGGGCGGCGTCCACGGAATCGGGCCGTCGACGGTGGTGAACCGGGTCAGGCCCGCCCACACACCGTCGGCGTGGACTAGCTCGTGCACCTCGCTGCCGGGAACCTCCGGATCAGGTTCCCATTCCTCGGTCCTCACGTTCGAGAGGAACACGCCAGGGTGCGGCTCCATCAGCAATCCTCCTGCCTGCGAGTGCGGGCGAGCTCGATAACCGTGCCGGGGTGCTACAGCCCCCGCCGCGCCGTGCCCAGGGCCACGAGGTGACTACGCGCCGACTCATCCGCCGCCTCGCCGCCCCAGAGCAGCGGCGAATACGTCGGGGGGTATTCATACGTGGCTCCTCCGCTGACCCCGGGGAGTCGAACGGCAGACTATGCGCATGCGGCCCCGTTCCATAAGCCCGACCGCATGCATTCACGCGCTTGGCCCGCCCGGTGTATTCGGCGACGCCGAAACGATCGTCGGCTCGGGAGGCAGCCCGCTGGCGCGAATATGCCGGCCAGCGTTTAAGCATGCAGACGGTCAACTCGCTCACATCGGCTAGATCCGTAACTCCTGTCCGTGATCTTGTTCGACGCTCTTGCCGTCAGCCGGTGGATGGAGGACCGCACAGGCTGGTCGATCCGCAAGTTCGTCCGCACTGCACGCCGCTACCTGACCATCGAGATCCAGGCCCGACCGCGCACCATCACCGCCGCCGACCCCATCGCCGACGACTTGCGCGATGCCCCCGACCTCATCCACGGGCACTCCGCTCCGCACTAACGTAGCCGACTCGGGCAGATCAGCCCGGTCGTCCCCGATCGCAGGTCGGGCAGCCGGCCAGCTTCCGCGATGGCCACTCCTGCGCTAGCACGGCGAAGTCGATTTCGTCGGTCCACTGGCCCTTGAACCACTCGTTCTCCCGCAGATGCGCCTCCTGGCGCATCCCGAGGCGCGTGGCCAGCCGCGCCGACGCCGAATTCCTGGCGTCGATCCGGGCAATGACGCGGTGCAGCCCGAAATCATCGAAGGCCAGGTGCAGTCCCGCGTGCGCAGCCTCCGCCGCGTAACCGCGGCCCGCATAGGCAGGGCTGAATACGTAGCCGATCTCGCCACAGCTGTGCTCGGCGCTGAGCCAGCGCACCATCACATCGCCGATGAGCTTCCCGGGATCCATGAGCTCGACGCCGAGGGTGATTGAATCGCCCTCCTGGTCGAGCGTCTGCTGGCGCCACGCGCCGTTCATGCGGGCGATCACGTCCTCGGCGCTCTGCGGTTCAAACGGAACATACCGGCACACCTCGGGGATCGACCGATACTCAACCAGATCGTCGACGTCAGCCTCCGTGAGCGGCCGGAGCAGCAGGCGTGCCGAGCGAACGGGGTAAACCGGGGCAAGCTTCACCCGGCCAGTCTCGCATGCCCGCCCGCCGCGCGGACCGGGGCCGGCGTGCATCCGCCTGACCCGTTCATCATCACCGCCGCCGACGCTCCCCAGCGAGCTGCGCCAGGCCACGAAGTATCAACCACGCCAACCAACCTGCGCACACTTATGAAGGCCCGGGTCAAGCAGGCGTGTCCTACAGGCTGTATCAGTGACGTGGCCTGATGAGCCGCAGCAAAGGCGGCTCGCGGAAGGACACGCGATGACGCTGGACACCTGCAATCTGCTGTAGATGTTCTCCAGGTGCTTGCGCACGGTTCCTTCGGACACGCCAAGCCGACGGGCTATCTGGGCGTTGGTGCGCCCGGCGGCGCAGGCTCGGATGAGCTGCGGGCCTGGCCGGTCGCGGTGGTCGGATCCGGGCTCGCCACGGCAGCGCGTGCTGTCCGCCCTCTAGCGACTTTCTCGTCGCGGGCTGGCTGCTGTGCGGAGAAGGGCGGGCTCAGGAACTGCAGCGCCGGTGAGCTCGCTGGGCATGATCCAGTCCCTAGTTGCCTCCCCCGCTTGGGCGGCGGCAGCGCCTGCAGCACTGGCAAGCGGGCATCTGATGGCTGCACGACGAACTTTTTGAACCCACGTTCCGAAACAAACGTGTGGTTAGTGACTGGCCTCCTCGCAACCGCGTATGAGAGGAGACAGGGGCGGCGAATCCTGATGAGGTGTCGTGCGGCATCCCTGCTATGCGAGCACGTAACAGAGCAGGCAAGGCAAGCGCCCGGTCCGGCAAATCCCGCGTCGGTCTGGCCCGTGCGATAGCTACCTCGGAAATCCGCGGCCCCGCCGGCATCACTGTCGTGCCCTTCCCATCCGAAAGGACCTGCAGCTATGGAACCGCCGATGCCATCCCGGGCCGCAACGGCCGTGCGGATCAGGCCAGCAACGGCCGCCGACCGTCCGGCCCTGACCGAGATGCTCGCCCGGTGCTCGGAGTCGACCCGGTCGAAGCGATTTCTTGCACCGCTGCGGTCCTTCCCCGAGCGTTATCTCACCGAGGCCTTGGCAGGGCACGCGGATCACCTCGCGCTGGTTGCGGCGACGCCGACGGCCGTCGTGGCCCTAGCGAGCTACCGGGCCACGGCCGACGCAACCGCTGACCTGGCAGTTCTCGTCGAGGACGCCTGCCAGCGACAGGGAATCGGAACCAGCCTCCTGAACGGGCTCCTTGATCATGCCGACCGAAACGGCCTGCGGACGCTCAAGGCAACCATGCGGCCCGAACAGGACTGGATCATGTGGACCCTCCGCGCCTTCGGGACGTGCACGGCGAGGCTGAGCATGGGCGTGCTGGAGGTCACCATGCGCCGCGAACCACACGCAGTCCGCCTGTCCCGGACCACGGCAACATCGCAACCGGAGATCCTGGCACCGGGCGTCGCGGCAAACCTGAAGGCCAGGTTCGCCGCCCAGGGGATGATGACGCTCCTGGACGTTCAGCTCATGGAGCTGGACGCCGGACGCTGCGTGCTCGGCCTGGCCTACCGCCCCGAGCTATCGCAGCAGCACGGCTACTTTCACGGCGGCGCGATCGGTGCCCTCGCCGACGTCGCAGGCGGGTATGCAGCGTGCAGCATCGCGCCAGCCGACACTGACGCGCTGACCGTCGAGTACAAGCTCAGCCTCTTTGCCCCGGCTCGCGGCACGCGGCTGGAAGCCATCGGCGAAGTTCTGCGGCCCGGAAGACTGACGACCTGTCTCATCAACGTGTTCGACATCCAACCCGACGGCACCAGTCACCGCTGCGCCACCGCACTGCAGACCGTCACCCAGATCACCACACCGCAGATCCGGCCCCCTGCGGGACCGCCGTAACCGCACAGCCAGGCCCAGCACCCTGGCAGGCCAGATCCCGCGGGCGCCGGCAACGGATCCGCCCCGACGGCGCGCAGCCACGAGCCGGCCCGGCGAACTTCTGGGCGCTACGCCTGGGGAGATCGCTGGAAGGAGCTCACCGAGCCGGTTGTGCCAGGTGTTGTCGGCGTGCCCGCCGGCCAGCTGAGCCAATGCCCTGCTGGTCTTCAGGAGCCGGACCTCGGCGCCGTGCCGGATGGCGACGTGGTCGCGGGCAGCTTCGCGGACGCGGCGAAGTCGACGCCCCCGAGGGTGGCTTGTTCCTCGAACCGGCGGCTTGACGTGCTACCGGCGCCGCGTGCGACGTTTCAGTCGGCGCGGGCGAAGCGCGGGGGAAGCGCCCGACGCCGACTGGGATCGCCGAGTGCCACGCGGCGGCAATTGTCGGCGATTCAGTCGCGTCGCGTTACGCGCGGACCCTCGCTGCGTCACCTACCCCCGCTCCTGCCGGGCCACCCACGCCGTCACATCAGCCACGTCGCCCAGGTCGTCGGGTCCGATGATCTCGTAGACGTTGCCATCAGGCGCGCGGAAATGCTGCCAAGCACGGCCGTCGGCTCGTTGCGGCTGCGGATAGAGAAACTCGACGCGAGCCCTGGCCAAGGCGGCGTGCGCTGCCCGGAAGGAGTCCACGGCGAGCCCGACCACCGGTGCGGTTCCGAAGAACTCGTGGTCCTCGTCGTCCGATCCATAGACGTGCACCTCGGTGCCGTCCTGCAGCCGGAACCACGTCGCCCCCGGCCGCTCAAGGATCACCTCAAGGTGCAGCACGTCGCGGTAGAAGGCATTCATCGCCTCAGCAGCCGTCGTCCGCACTCCCAGCCAGCCCAGTGAACGTACCGCCATCGCGCCTCCACCCGGGTCGGATCACGTGCCCTCATCCTGTTAAGTAGCCGAGGCTACGGCCATCATCACGTCATCGAACAGCAGGAGCGGACACACGCGTAGCCGCCCGATCCGCGGCATAGATTCAAGTTCTGCGTGTCGGTTCCTGACGTACAAACGTCCCCCTGATGCGCTTCGGGCTTGGTGTGCCACGCAGCAGGAGGACGCCTGGAGGCTCCGCGGTACCGATGTCATGGTCCGTATCGAGCCCGGTGACATCCGCCTATGGGACTACGTCGAGTTCAATGCCGACTGAAAACGTCTGCCGGGCAGGTCGCTGACCTGGTGTAGTCGACCTGGCCCGGCAGCAGTGCCTGGCAGCGAGGGGCCGGGCACTGCGTCCGGCGTCGAGCCCCGGTCACGCTCCCTCGACGACGGGGTAGATCTCGTCAGCGACGAGGCCGTGCGCCTCGCGGTGCACCGTAGCCGCAGCCTCGGCGTCCGGGGCGTCGACCAGGCAGAAGATCTTGCCGTGCTCCTGGTCGACCCAATAGCGCAGGTAGTGCACGTCGTGTTCACCCTGGGCCTGCAGGTCAGCGGCGTGTGCCTTGGCCACGTCGTCGATCGTGACCGGGCCGCCTAGTGTGTGTGAGTCCATGAATAGCGCCATGGTCTGATCCTTTCGTCGGATGCGTGCGCGGGCTTATGCCCACGGGCTCAGCAAACCCGCGCACGGCCGGGCGGGACATCGGGCGTGTTCCCTATCTTGGCGGGATGGCGCCTAGGCGCTGGGCCGTGGCGACCGCCCTGGCACGGGTAGGCTCACCGAGCTTGCGCAGGATGGAGGACACGTGGTGGCCGACCGTCTTCTCCGACAGGATCAGCCGCCCGGCCACCTCGGCATAGGACAGGCCGTCAGCGAGCAGCGCGAGCACCTCCGTCTCGCGCGGCGTGAGCCCGGCCGGGTTGGCCCGACTCGCCGACCGTGGACCGCGGGGGATGGCCATTCCGCGGCTGTGCCGGTCGCGCAGCACAGCGTGACGCACGGCCGGGACGCCAAGTGCGTTCAGAATGTCCAGGCACTCTTGTGCGTCTTGCATCTCTGGCGAGAAGGCGAGCGCGTAGGCCGCCCAGAGCGGGCAGCCCAGAGCCTGCCACTCCTGGGCGGCCGCGCGGTGGTCGTCCGCCAGCATGAGGGCGAAAGGCCGCGCCACGCAGCTGGGGAGTGGCCGGGTGTCACCGGCGACGCGCAGCCACCAGCCCAGCTCACCCAGTTCCCATGGCTGCGAGCGGGCAACAGCAGCGACCCAGGCCCGGTCGATCTCGGGGATGATGTCCGAGGTAAGCCCCGCGAGCCAGGCGGCTTCGGCACGCGCCGCGGCCACCGGCGCCAGGCGCTGCAGCTCGCCGGTCTGAACAGCGATCGGTAGCGCCGCGTCCAGGGCAGCGGTGCCGTCGCGGCCGCGCCGGACGGCAAGTACGCCAGCCACGTCGAGAACGGATACCCGGGTGATGGGCGCCAGGTTCGGGTGCCGCAGGACATCAGCCACATGCCGGTCCGCCGCCTGGTACCGGCCCTGCTCAGCCAGCGACCGGCCAAGCCATGCGGTCATGTACAGCCGCCACGTGTCGAGGTCGCGGTCGGTGCAGTACGCGATGCCGGCCCGAAGCTGCCGGTCAGCCTCGGCGAACGACCTGCTGTTGACTGCGCAGCTGCCGAGGTTGGTGTAGGCCCGGGCGGCATGCTCATGAGCGTCGTCGGCGAGTGCGAGGTCCAGGCTCTGCGCCAGCCGCGCCCGGCCTTCGTCCGCATCACCGGCAACATACAGCGCCGCGCCCACGTTATTCAGCGCATGCATCTCGGTCTCCCGGTCTTCGAGCGCACGGGCCATCTCGAGGGCTTGACTGCCCCAGCGCAGCGCTTCCTCGGAGTCGGCACCGAGCATCCGCAGCTGAGCGAGGTTGCTGTAGGCCATGGCGAGCTCGCGGCATGGTCCGGCTGACTCCAGCGTCGTCACCGCGGCCGCCGCATAGCGCTCGCTGTCCTCGTTTCGCCCGAGCAGCCAGGACAACCGTGAAAGCCAGCGCTGTGCGTTACCCATGCGCAGCGCGTCCTGCTGATGTTCGTAGCTGGCTAGCGCCTCCAGCGCGCTGTCCCAGGCCAGCGGCAGGTGATCAGTCAGATAACACTCATACGACAGCAGATCAAGCAAAGACGCGCGTAGCCGGTCAGGCGACTCGTGGTAGCGCAGCGCCAGCCTCAGGTGATCGGTGGCCTCGCGATGTGCGCCGAGTCGCGCCGCCCGCGCGGCTGCGAGCGGACCATGGTGCAGGACCCTGGCGTTGTCGCCGCTGCCCGCGGCGTGATGCGCGAGCCGCGAATGATCAGCCGAGCCGCGCGCCACGAGCTGGTCAAGAGCCCGGCCGTGTGCGGCAGCCCGCTGCGCCTGGGGCAGTGAACCCTCGACAGCCAGCCGGGCCAGCTCATGCCGGAAGCTGACCGTCCCATCCTCGACGATCAGGACCCCACGGCTCACGCATTCATCGACTGCGGCCAGCGGCTGGCAAGCCACCCTCACTGAGCAGGCGGAGGTCGGCGCGGCGGCCGAGCACCGAAGCCGCGACCGCTACCTCCCGGGCCGCCGGCGAAAGCCGGGACACGCGGGCCAGCACGGCATCGCGCACCGTGGCCGGGACGTGCCCAGAAGCGGCGTCGAGCACTTCAGTCACGTAGAACGGATTTCCGCCGGTCCGCTGAAAAACCTCTTCGGCGTCCAGCGCAGAGGCCGCTTCATCTAGCAACTGCTGCACGCCACGCATGCTGAGCGCCGGAAGCTGCATCCGGACGACGCCCGGCAGGGCCGCGAGATCTCCCATCACCACTGTCAGCGGATGATCACCGACCACCTCCTCGGAGCGGAACGTTGCCAGGATCATCAGCCGCGTTCCTGCCAGCCGTCGGCCCAGGAACCGCAAGATGTCCAGCGTCGCCTCGTCTGCCCAGTGGACGTCCTCAAGCAGTAGCAACACCGCTGATTCGGACAGCGCACTGCGTACCTGCTGAAACAGGCGGAACCTGCTGACAGCCGCGTCCAGGTCCACGGCCAGCGAGAGCTCGGGCAGCGCATCCAGGATGGGGCCGAGCGCCTCGGCTGTCGTGATGTTGTCGCAGGAACCTCGCCGGACCACAGGCCCGCTGGCGGACTCGGCCAGGACTGTGGCCAGCGCCGTCTTGCCAACGCCAGCCTCTCCGCCCAGGAACACCAGGCGGCCGCTGCCGTCCAGCGCCTCGCGCAGCAATTGCTGCAGCGAAGTCAGGAAGCCTTCCCGCTCAACCAGCACATCCGCCATTCAACCCCGGATCAGCTGGGTCCGGGAAAGCGGACCGAGTTGAACCACGGCCGCGAATCCGAATGCCTATGCCCAGTCACGGGCGGGCGGCCACGGCGGGCACCATGCGGGGTCACGCGTTCAGCCAGTCGGCTGGTCACGGACCTATAGCGGACATGTGGCGGACGCCAGCGGCGGTTTGGAGGACCCTTGCCGCAACTGGCAGTGGGGGCAACTCGCCTACTGGATCCGTCCGCACCGGGGACAGTTCATGGTCGAGCAGGCAGTTCCCTCTGGATCTGAAGGCATAGATCGGCGAGGAAGAAGCTACGACGTTGTCCCTGCAGGCAGCGCTCACTAGCGGCCCGCTTGTGCTTGCGGGCCATCATCGAACCTGTTGATTAAGTCAGGCTTTGGCGGGTAGCTGGCCAGACATGGCTAGAACCAGGGCTATAGCCGGGCATACCATTCCCGGGATCGTGTTGTTCTTTGCATGGCTTGTTCTGATCATCCTTGTAATCATCCTGCTGGCCTGGATAGTGCACTTGGCAGGCGGCGGCGTCATGAATATCAGGCTCGGTCACTTCATCCTGAACGTCGGCTTTAACTGATCGGCAGCATCTCCTGGCCAGCGTCGACCAGCTTGCAGGTGTCCGAACGCGGCCGGATCAGTGCCGACGTCATCCGCCAGTACGAGGCAGCACACTAACCGGCGGCGGACGCCCGACCGGCATACGGCCTTGAGTTCCGCGGTGTCCGGCGCAAAGCACCGCGTTCGTGGCGACACGCAGGTCGCATGAGTCGCCAGGGCAGAGGAGGCGGTGAAGTCGTTGATCAGGCCCAGGATCCGGCCGGGCCGGTTGATCGGCGGGTCGGACCCAGATCCCAATGATCAGCGCCTGAAACGGCTGGCTGTACCCAGCGAGGTTGTCACGCATGTCGATGACCAGCCTGTAAGCCGAGTGCGCCCCGGAGCACCCTCTCCCTCCTTCTGCTTGTTCCAAGAGCTCCTGTTTCCTGTCACACCACGATGCGCACGCCGCCGTCGTAGTCAGGTCCGCCTCGGCCAGCCGCGCCATCGGACCTGACCAGGCACGGCAGGCGGGCCAGCGCACGCGCAGAACTCGATCGGGCCGCCGCGGACCGGGCGCGCGCGACCCGGTTATGACTTCGGCGCTGTGCGGTGGCAGTATCGGGTCGTGCGATTGTTCTACTACGCTGCGTCGTCGCTGCGGTCCGGCACCCGCCGCCTGGCCCTGCTGCTGGCAGCGGCAGGGGTGGCCGCGGCGGGCTGCGCCTCAGCGGCCGGGACCAGCGGCGCCGCGCAGGACCATACCACCGGGTCTGCGGACCACATGGCGGCAGCGAACCCGAACCTCGACCCGGGCTCGTCGCTCGGCGGCGGGCCGGCGCCCGACTTCTCGCTGACGAACCAGTTCGGCCAGCGGATATCGCTCAGCGCGTTCCGTGGCAAGGTGGTGATCCTGGCCTTCACCGATTCTGAGTGCACGACCGTCTGCCCGCTGACGACGCAGAGCATGCTGGCGGCCAAGGACCTGCTCGGCAAGGCAGGAGATCAGGTCCAGTTGCTGGGCATCGACGCCAACCCGGCGGCGACCAAAGTCAGCGACGTCATGGCCTACTCACGCTCGCACGGCATGGTCAATCAGTGGGATTTCCTCACCGGCAGCCTCCCGGAGCTCAAGGCCGTCTGGAAGCGCTACGACATCTACGTCCAGATCACGCAGGGCCAGGTCGACCACACGCCTGCGCTGTACGTCATCGACGCCCGCGGCCGGGAGCAGAAGGTCTACCTGACCACGATGGCGTACGCCAGCATCACGCAGGCCGCGCAAGTGATGGCGCAAGAGGCAGCGAGCCTGCTCCCCGGTCATCCGGCGCTGGCCAGCACTCAGTCCCTCGCCTACATTGGCGGCCTGTCCCCCGCCAAGCCGACCACGCTGCCGACGCTGTCAGCCGGGTCGCTCACGCTCGGGCCGGGCAAGCCGCATCTGGTCGTCTTCTTCGCGACCTGGCTCGACGAGACCTCTGATCTCCGCGCACAGTTGCTTGGCCTGAACCAGTATGCGCGTGCTGCGCCGGGCGCTGGGCTGCCGGGGCTGGTCGCCGTCGACGAGGAGGCAGCTGAGCCGTCGCTTGCGACCGTCCGGACCTACCTGGCCGGCCTCGGCAAGCCGCTCGGCTACCCAGTGGCTCTCGACAGCACTGGCAGGCTCGCCGACGGCTATGGCGTCCAGGACCAGCCCTGGTACGTGCTCATTTCGGCCACCGGGAAGATCGTCTGGAAGCACGACGGCTGGCTGTCCGCGAGCCAGCTGACCGCCGCGGTCCGCGCAGCACCGCACTAGCCGCTGCTCGCTCGCGGTCCGCGCCACATTAAGGCCTGCTGACCCCTTCCGCCGCGTCACGGCAGAGACGTACTATCGCAACTAATGGCTGAATGGTGGTCGATCGAGGTCCTGCACGCGGACTTCTCGGCATTCCAGTGGCAGCGCGCGCACGACTCCGAACTGATCGAGGCGGCGCTCACGAACGGCGCACTCGATGGAACCTGGCACGCCGATCGCTGGGGAGTTGCCTTCGAGGTCTGCTTCGAGACCGCTGCCGACTGGGAGGCCTTCCGGGCACTTCCGGTTGTCCGCGCCGCGCTGGACGCGGTGCCCGATCCCGTCAACGGATTGCTCATCTACCGGGGCCGGGGCGGAACCTCGGCCGCGGGCAAGCCGCGCCGACCGAAGCCGGCACCGAGCACCGGCGCCATGGCGCTGCCGGAGCCGGATGCCGACACACTCGTGGACGTGACCGAGACCGAGCCGCCGGACCTGGCAGCGACCGGTCCGCGCGTGTTCGAGTTTCTGTAGTCCCGCCCGAATCGCGTGCGGAGCTATTCCTGATGGCTGATAGGCCGCGCCTAAGTCGGCGACCGCCTTAGCGTGCCGGGGCCGGTACCAGATCGACGAGCAGCCGTCGGCTCGGCAGCGCACCCACAGGTGTCCGAGAACGTCATTGGACAGCGCGCTGGCGCAGTCGCACGGCATCCAGCCCACGGTCACGCGCCCCGGCGCCCAGGGATGCCCAGCAGGGCACTGCAGCGGATAGCACCACCAGTCCGGACGGACGACTGCACTCATCACTCCAGTAGAACATAGTTTCGATCCGGCGCACAGGCGGGTCGCTGGTGGGGCGCAGGCTCTAAGCTGCCGCCTATGACACAGCCAGCCGCGGTGGCGCCCGAGGACGCCCGGTATGCCGCGCTCGGCCGACTTGTCGAGATGGCCGCCGTGATGGAGATCGCCTTGCGGATGGCCTTCTGCGCCCTGATCGGCAGCAAATACGCCGCGATCGTCGCGGCGGACCAAGAGACGCACTGGCTGATCGAGAACTGCGACGCTATCGCCCGGCAACGGGACGATCTGGGCGAGGCGCAACGCGAGACGATCCGGGCCGCGCTGCGCTCCTGCCGGGACGCCAATCACGATCGCAACCGGCTTGTACACGACGCGTGGGGCACCGACGCCGATGGCGCGCCCGCGATGCTGCGCAGCGAGCAGGGCAGTTACCCGATCACCGGGCGCGCCTGGACGACCGCCGAGATCCAGGCAGGTGCCGACGCGATCGCCAGCGCACAGCGCAGCCTGCTCGCCGCGATCGAGGCGGCGGTTGGTCCTGGCAGCATGCGAACCGCCGAGCAGATCCTCGCCGCCGACTCCACCGAGCGCGGCCGCTAGCGCCTGCCGGCACCCGCGGCACGCCACCAGCGGGCCAGGTGCGTAGGCCGCGGCGCCCGCGGGCTGGCACACTACCGAGAATGCAGACGACCGTTGTCGATCACCCGCTGGTCGCGCACAAGCTCACGATGTTGCGCGATATCCACACCGACACGCCAGCCTTCCGCCAGCTGTGCGATGAGCTCGTCACGCTGCTGGGCTACGAGGCCACGCGCGACATCAAGGTCGAGCCTGTTCAGGTCCAGACGCCGGTCGACATCGCGGCCGGCGTCAAGCTCGCCCGGCCCGTGCCGCTGATCGTGCCGATCCTGCGCGCTGGCATCGGCATGCTGGACGGGATGGCGCGACTGCTGCCCAAGGCCGACATCGGGTTCGTCGGGCTGGCCAGGGACGAGGACACGCTCATCGCTTCGACGTACGCGACCCGGCTGCCCGCCGACCTCTCCGGGCGGCAGACGTTCATCCTGGACCCGATGCTCGCCACCGGCGGCTCGATGGAGACCGTCATCCGCATGCTGCGTTACCGGAACGCAGCCGCCGTGACGGGCGTCAGCCTGGTAGCCGCGCCGGAAGGGCTGGCCAGGCTCGCCGAGGCGTTCGGCGACGACGATTCCCGTGCGCATCGTGGCGGGTGCGCTGGACGCCCGGCTCAACGACAAGGGCTACATCGTGCCCGGCCTCGGGGATGCTGGCGACAGGCTGTTTGGCACCATCTAGCACCGCGCGCCCACTGTGTACCCGACCGGATGCCAGACCGGGCGAATGTAAGCTGCATGCCGTGAGCGAGCCGCGCGACGCGGATTCGGTTGCCGCGCGGCTTCGTATCCTGCGCGGCAGCCTCGGGCTCAGCCAGGAGCAGCTGGCCCGCCGTCTTGGCGTGTCCTTCGCCACCGTGAACCGGTGGGAGTCGGGCCGCACCCAGCTCTCGGCCCGCGCCGCCGCCGCGCTGGCCGCGCTGGAGGCCGGCCTCGCAGGGACAAGCCAGCGCTCCGGCGGGACCGACGCGCTGCCGGTCGCGCAGACCAGTTTCGTCGGCCGGGCGCGCGAACTGGCCGAGCTCGCGCGGCTGATCCGGCAGTCTCGGCTGGTCACGCTCATCGGGCCGGGCGGCGCGGGCAAGACGCGGCTGGCCGCGGAAGTGCTCGGCCGCAGCTTCGCCGACTCCGACATCGTCTTCGTGCCGCTGGAGCAGATCCGCTACCCGCGATCGCTGGCGTCCTCGTTAGCGTCCCAGCTCAAGGTCGTCGACCAGCAGGGCACACCGCTGACCGAGTTGCTGGCGGCAGCGCTCGCCGCTGGACCCAAGCTGCTGCTGCTCGATGGTGCTGAGCGCATCGCCGACCAGGTCGCCGAGCTCTCCAACCAGCTGCTCGCCGGCGGTACCCGAGCTCAGGATCGTCGTCACCAGCCGGGTGGTACTCGGCATCGCCGGCGAGGTGTGCTGGACGGTGCCGCCGCTCGACTGTCCCTCGGTGGCCGCCGGGGCATCCGACATCGCCGCATCCGATGCCGTGCAGCTGTTCATGGCCAGGGCGAGCGAGCGGCTGCCCTGACTTCCGCACGAGTGACATCGCGCCGCACGCCATCGCCGAGCTGTGCCGTCGGCTCGATGGCCTGCCGCTGGCCATCGAGCTGATCGCCGGCTGGGTCGGCACGCTGTCGATCCGGGAGATCCTGCAGCAGCGCGCCGTGCTGCTCGACTCCGAGCCGGCCGAGGCTGGCCAGCACGGCGGACGCAGGCTCGCCGACGTGCTCCAGGTGAGTTACGACCTGCTGAGCCCGGGCACAGCAGCGCCGCCTGGCGATGCTGAGCGCCTTCGCTGGCTCGTTCCGGATCGGCGACGTGCAGGCAGTGCTGGACGTCGACGCCCAGACGGCGGCTACCACGATGCGCCTCCTCGTCGACTCGTCCTGGCTCGTCGTCACCCGTGGCAGCGAGCAGAACCTGTTCAGCATGCTGGAGACGATCCGGAGCTTCGCCGCGCTCCAGCTCGACAAGACCGGCGACGGCAAGGAGCGTCCGGCGGCGGCACGCGCAGCACTTCGCCGCCATCGCGACTGGCAGCGAACTAGGCCTCGGCGGCGCCGACGCTGCCGACTGGACCAGCCGGCTCGAGGCCGCCGTTCCGGATCTGCACGTCGCGCTGTACTGGGCCGAGGAACACGACGAGGTCGACCTTGGCCTGGATATCAGTGCCGCGCTGTGGCGCTGGTGGCTGGTCAGCGGCCGCCTCGCGGTCGGCCGGAACTGGCTGGCCCGGTTCCTGGCGCTGGCCGGCGAGCGCCAGGACGAGCGAGCCGGCCGCGCGCTGTGCTCGTCCGCGGTCCTGGCGGCCGAGAATGGCGACTATCCGGCCGCGATCCGGGACGCGGAGAGCAGCGCTGGCGATCTTCGAGCCGCTCGGCCTGACAGAGCCGGATGGCGCTGGCCGCCACCGTGCTCGGCTCCGCGCATCGCTACCTCGGCAACCACGCGGGCGCCCGGCAGGGCTTCCAGGCGGCCATGGACCTGCGCGCCAGGCTCGGTGATCGCCGCGGCGTCTCGGTCGCGATCAATAACCTGGCCCTGCTCGAACTCGACGAAGGCAACCTGCGGCGGGCGCAGGAGCTGTTCGAGCAGGCGCTGGCCATCAAGCGCGAGCTCGGCGAGCAGCGGTCGATCGCGATCGGCCTGGCCAACCTCGCCGACGTGCTGATCAGGACCAGTCAGTGGGACGCCGCCGACCAGGTGCTGCGCGAGGGCGCCAGCCTGGCCGCCGGGCAATCCGCAGCTGATCGGCACCATCCGCTGCAACCAGGGCGCGCTGGCCGCCCACCGTCGGGACTGGGCGCAGGCAGCGGAGCACTACCGCGCTGCCATCGTCGAGTCGCAGGCAGGCGGCCACCCGCACGGCGTCATCGAGGCGATGATCGGCCTCGGCCGGGTCTGCGAGCAGACCGGCGACCATGACGAGGCACTTCGCCAGCTTCGGGCCGCGCACGCCCTGGCTATTGATATCGGGAACGCACAGCGTCGTGCTGAGGCCGAGGCTGCGCTCGCAGAGGTCATGGGCGCGCCAGCACCCGGCGTGGCCAAGCGGCCGGGCAACCTCACCGCCAGGCAGGCCGACGTGCTGCGGCTGCTTGCTGCCGGGCTCACCAACAAGCAGATCGCGGCCGAGCTCGTCCTGAGCACTGCGACCGTGGAGCGGCACCTGGCCACCATCTACCGCAATCTCGGCCTCAGCGGGCGAGTGGAGGCGGCCAGGTTCGCCATGGAGCACGGCCTCGCGGCGCCGGTGTTATAGCTCGATCCTTTGTCCTATCCCGAAGAATTACATGGTTGCCGTGATTCGGTGTGCCGCTGCCGCGCCGGTAGAACGAGTGTCAGAGCTCGTCATCGGCGGGACAGGGGCAGGGAGATGGCAATGCGCGACCAGCTGCTCGGCTCGACGCAGCCGGTGCTGTCCATCTCCCTCGAGCCAGGCGAGAGCATCGTCGCCGAGACTGCCGAGTTCGCCTGGATGACCGACTCGATTCAGATGGCGGCCGGCCCGGCGGGACTGAGCGCTTACACCGCGAAGGACTCAGCGGGGACGATCGCCTTCGCGTCGAGGCTGCCCGGCAGCATCGTGTGCCTGGAGATCTCGCCGGAGCAGGAGTATCTGGTGCACCGCCGCGGCTTCCTGGCGGGCACGCCGGGCATCGAGGTCACCACCGGCTTCCGGCAGCCGCTGCGTACCGCCAGCCGCGCGGCCGACGAGTTCGTCTTGCGGCGCATCGGCGGCTGCGGCCGTGCCTGGGTCGACCTGTCCGGCGACGTAGTCCGGCGTGACCTGGCCGCAGGCACGTCCCTGCGCACGCATCCCTGGCACATCGGGATCTGCGAGGCCTCGGTCGCAGTCCAGATGGCCGAGCTTTCCAAGGCCGCCGCGAGTCAGTCGGATCAGCGAGGCCCACCATTTCGCGCTCCTCTCCGGTCCGGGGTCCGTCTGGCTGCAGTCAATGCCGCTGGTCGCGAACCCGTTCCAGTCGTTAGCTGCGGGCGCTGCGCGCGGCGGGCCGGCTGTCGAGGGGGCAGCCGGGCCGCCGCGGGCAGGCTGACCCGCCCATATGCCAGCCCTGGCATCCCGTCACCGCCACACCAAAGATCGAGGTAAAGAGACAGATGAACGTTCATGCACTGGCACTACGCCGCCCGGCCGTCGCGGTCGCCGCGGCTGCGGCCGCGGCCAGCCTCATCCTCGCAGGCTGCAGCACCGCGAGCTCAGGCTCATCCGGCGGCTCGACGTCGACGTCGAGCAAGGCGGCCGGCAGCAAGTCGGCCGGCTACCGAATTCAGGCTCAGGTAACTCTGGCGGCTCGACATCAGTCGTCTCGGCGAACTCGGTGCCGTTCCCGATAGCGGTAGGGAACACCTGGAAGTACACCGACACGGACGGCGCGACCGTGGGCACGACGGTCAACACGATCGCCGCAGTGACGCCCGTCTCCGGCGGCCAGCAGGTGAAGATGGACGGCACCATCAGCAACCTGGGCCTGACGTCGCACAGCAGCGCTTACTTCATCTTCCACTCGGACGGCTCGATCACCTATCCGTTCAGACCAGTTCAACACGAGCAGTTCAACGACGAAGGTGACGCTACTGTCCGGCACCATCATGTTTCCGTCGGCCGTCGGCGCTGGCCTCTGGGCAGGTGTCGCATGGCACGCTGAAGATCCAGTTCACCTCTAACGGGGTGACGAAGGACCTGACTTCGCACATCACGGTCAAGGGCGGCGGCACGCAGACGGTCACCGTGCCGGCTGGCACGTACAGCGCCAACGTGGTGGAGATGACCATGTCCGAGACGCATCGAGGGCTTCGCGATCAGCACCGAGGTGATGACCTGGTTCGCCAACGGCGTCGGGCCGGTGAAGTCCGAGGTCATCATCGACGAGGCGGGGACGAATCACGTCGCCGACGTGAATCGGCTGACCTCGTTCACCAAGGGCTGACCGCCGGCGCACGACCTGGCCCGCAGCGCACCGGCGCGCTGCGGGCCTCTTGCGTCCCCGGCAGCGGACGCTATTGTCCTGATCATCGAGCCCCGAACCGGCGGCCGCGGAGCACGGAGGTAGACGGCATGCGCACCTTTGCGAGCCTGGCGGAGTTCGTCGCGGCCAAGGGCGAGAGCCTGGGCTTCAGCGACTGGCACAAGATCACCCAGGAGCAGGTGAACGCCTTCGCCGACGCGACGGGCGACCATCAGTGGATCCACGTCGACCTCGAGCGCGCCGCCAGCGGGCCGTTCGGCGGCACGATCGCGCACGGTTACCTCACCGTGTCGCTGCTGCCGATCCTGTCCATGGAAATCTTCCGCGTCGAGAACCTGACCATGGGCATCAACTACGGGCTAGACCGGGTTCGCTTCCCCTCGCCTGTGCTCACCGGCTCGTCGATCCGCGCCGAGGCGACGCTGACGGACGTCAAGCAGACCCACCTCGGATCGCTCGCGTCGATCCGGATGCGGGTCGAGATCGATGGCCAGGAGAAGGCCGCCTGCGTGGCCGACACGCTGTCGCTCTTCGTCGGCTGACCTAGCGGTGGCTAACGCTGCGCTCTGGTGGCTAACGCTGGGCAGCAGGTCTGCCGCGGCCGCCGCCAGCACGGACTCGTGGCCCGCGTACGGGCCTTCGGGCCGCGGCCAGTGCGTGATGACATCAGTGAAGCCGAGGTCGCCGGCCCGGCCGGCCGCATCCGTCAGGTACGCGACGCTGGACAGCGCGTAGACGCCGGCCGCGTCCAGGGAGAGGTACTTCGGTACCGCCGCCGGATCGCGGCCGACCGCAGCGAGCGCGTCCTCGAGCCGGCGCAGCCCGTCACCGACCTCGCGCCACCACGCCGCGAGGTCGTCGGTCGGCGTGCCCGTCGTCACCCAGCCATCCCCGAACCGGGCCGCGAGCGCGATCGACCGCGGCCCGTTCGCCGCCATGACGAACGGGATCCGCGGCTGCTGCACGCAGCCCGGCAGGTTCCGGGCGTCGACCGCCCGGTAGTACCGACCCGTCCAGGTGACGTGGTCGGTCCGCAGCACCGCAGTCAAGCAGCTCGGCGAACTCGGCGAATCTGTCGACGCGCTGACGCGGCGACAGCGGAGGCTCGCCGAGCACCCTGGCGTCGAAGCTGGCGCCGCCAGCACCTGCGCCGAGGCCGAGCACCATCCGGCCGCCGCTGATGTCGTCCAGCGCGGTCAGCTGGCGGGCAAAGCTCACCGGATGCCGGAAGTTCGGGGACGCGACCAGCGTGCCGAGCGCGATCCGCGAGGTCACCATCGCCGCTGCGGTGAGCGTCGGCACCGCGTCGAACCACGGCCCGTCGACGAGCGACCGCCAGCCGAGATGGTCGTAGGTCCAGGCGTGGTCGAAGCCGTAGTCCTCAGCCAGCCGCCATCGCCGGGCCGAGTCCTGCCACCGCTGGTCGGCCAGGATGATGATGCCGAAACGCACGACCGGCATGCTCCTTCTGAGGTCGGCCAGCCAGTAGCTGCGGCTGGGTGACGCCAGCCAGGTCAGACGAGCTTAGTCGGACGCAGCCGAGTCGGACGCAGCCGAGTCGGACCCGGCCGAGTCGGACGCGCGCTTCAGGGCGTCCAGGAACGAGGCCGCCCAGCGGTTGACGTCGAACTCACGTACCCGCCGCCGCATCGCGCGCATCCGCCGCCTGGCCTCGGCCGACGGCACCGTAGCCGCGCGCACGATCGCATCCTTCATGCCCTCGATGTCGTGCGGGTTGACGAGGAACGCGCCGCTCAACTCGTCGGCCGCGCCGGTGAACTCACTGAGCACCAGCGCGCCGGTCTCATCCTCGCGGCACGCGACGTACTCCTTGGCCACCAGGTTCATGCCATCTCGCAGCGACGTCACCAGCATCACGTCAGCGGCCAGGTACAGGGCGGCCATCTCGTCCGCTGGGTAGGTCTGGTGCAGGTAATGGATCGGCGGGCTGCCGAGCTCCCCGTGGTCGCCGTTGATCCGCGCGACCGTGACCTCGACCTCGTCGCGCAGCAGCCGGTATTGCTCGACCCGCTCCCGGCTCGGGCTGGCGACCAGCACGAGAGCCGTCTGCAGTGAGCCGAACCGGCCCTCGCTGAGCAGCTCGCCATAGGCGTTCAGGCGATGCAGGATGCCCTTGGTGTAGTCCAGCCGATCGATGCCCAGCAGCACCACGTCAGGCTCGCCCAGTGCCTGCCGGATCTCCCTGGCCCGCGCCCGCACGTCGTCCTGCCGGACGAGCTCGGCAAAGCCACGCGAGTCGATGGAGATCGGCAGCGTGGCGGTCTGCACGTTCCGGCTGATCTCGGGCGGCCGACGCCGCCGGTAATACGGACCGTCGGTGTTCGCGGCCGTGGTCTCGTCGACGGAGCCCTGGCCGCCGGCCGGGACCCGCACGATCGAGCCGTTGGTCACCATGCCTGCCGCCTGCCGGCAGGCGCGCAGGAAGTTGGCGGCGTCGCCGTGCCGCTGGAATCCGATCAGGTCAGCGCCGAGCAGGCCGGCGACGATCTGCCGACGCCAGGGCAGTTGCGCGAAGATCTCGTAGCCAGGGAACGGGATATGGATGAAGACCCCGATACGCAGGTCGCTGCGCTGGTCCCGGAGCATCTTCGGGACCAGCTGAAGCTGGTAGTCGTTCACCCACACGGTCGCACCGATCGCTGCCTCCGCCGCGACGGCTCTGGCGAATCGCTGGTTGACCCGGACATAGGCGTCCCACCACGGACGGCGGAACTCCGGCGGCGCGATCACGTCGTGATACAGCGGCCACAGGGTGGCGTTGCTGAATCCCTCGTAAAAGTCGCGAACTTCTTCGGCCGACAGGCTGACACCGACCAGGTGCATGCCCACGACCTCGAACGACTCGGGCGCGTCGCCGGCCGCGCCGGACCAGCCGACCCACGCACCATCGGCCTCGCGCATCACTGGCTCGAGCGCGCTGACCAGGCCGCCGGGACTAGGCCGCCATTCGGCTTCCCCGTCGGGTCCCTGGACCAGGTCAACGGGAAGCCGGCAGGCCGCTACCACGAAGTGACAGGAGCCGACTGGCCACGGTGAGTCCGCAGCCGACGCGTGCCCGTCGGCCGTCTCGTGGTCGGCCAGCGCCGGACGTTCGGGCCACGCGCTCCCGCCGTCAGCAGACTTCAGTGCAAGCAACCCCTCTCCGGTTGGGCCGCGACGAACGCCCCGGCGGCCAGGGCCCGCCGGCATCTGAGCAGCTCCGGCCAGGCTCCCCGGCCAGCCGAGCATCACTGTAGCCCGGCATCAGTGACCGGCGATCAGGCCCCCGCTCAGCACTGGCTGGCGCCGCGAGCCCGGCCTAACGGCTAGCAGCGCTGTCTGGCTGGTCGCTACGATCATGCAGATCACCGCCGATTCGGCTGGGTAGCAGTCTGTACATCGACAGAGAGCCAGATACGCCCGGTATGACCGATCCGTACGCCGCCGCCGCCGCCAGCGCGGAGCGGCTAGCAGAAGCCACCGGCAAGCCGCGCCACGACGTCGCCGTCGTCCTCGGCTCCGGCTGGGCGGCAGCAGCCGACGCGCTCGGAACCGCCGACAGCCAGATTCCGTTTACCGATCTCGGCGAATTGCCTGCGCCGACAGTGCCAGGCCATCTGGCCGTCGTGCGGTCGGTCCAGGTCGGTGACCAGCAACGTGCTCGATCTTCCTCGGCCGCACCCATCTCTATGAGGGACACTCGCCCGCGACCGTCGTGCATGGCGTGCGGACCGCGGTCGCCGCCGGCTGCCGAACCGTGGTGCTCACCAACGCGGCGGGCGGCATCGCCGCCGGGCTCCAGCCGGGCCAGGCCGTGCTGATCAGCGATCATCTCAACCTGACCGGGCAGTCGCCGCTGAGCGGACCGCCGCCGCCTGCGGGATACCCGCCCAGGTTCACTGACCTGACCGATCTGTACTCCGCCGACCTCCGCGCCGTCGTCCGCTCGACGGCACCCGGACCTGACCGAGGCCGTCTACGCGGGCCTGCCAGGTCCGCACTATGAGACGCCAGCCGAGATCCGCATGCTGCGCACAGCTGGCGCTGGCCTGGTCGGCATGTCCACGGTCCTCGAGGCGATCGCCGCCCGGCACCTGGGCGCGCGGGTCCTCGGCATCTCGCTCGTCACCAACATCGCGGCCGGGCTGTCGGAGCAGGCGCTCGACCACGGCGACGTCGTCGCGGCCGGTCAGCAATCCGCCCCGCGCCTCGGCGCGCTGCTGGCCGCGATCCTGCCGGCCGTGGGCTGAGCCATGAGCACCGGCGACGTGAGCGAACAGGCAGCGGCCTGGATTGCCAGCGACGTGAACGAGGAGGACAAGGCAGAGCTCACTGCGCTGCTCGCCGACGAGTCGCCGGCGGCCGCAGCCGAGCTAGCCGACAGGTTCGCCAGGCGCCTGAGCTTCGGCACTGCCGGGCTGCGCGGCGCCGTCGCCGCTGGGCCGAACCGGATGAACACCGCGACCGTGACCGCCACCACCGCGGCGCTGGCGCGCTGGCTGCTCGACCGCGACCCCGAGCGCGGCCGAGTCGGGCGTGGTGATCGGCTGCGATGCCCGCCACCGCAGCGATGAATTCGCCACGCAGACGGCCAGGGTCCTGGCGGGCGCGGGCATCCGCGTGCACATGCTGCCGAGCCGGGAGCCGACCCCGTTCCTTGCTTATTCGATCCGGCACCTGCGGGCCGCGGCCGGCGTGATGATCACGGCCAGCCACAATCCTGCGCCTGACAATGGCTACAAGCTCTACCTCAGTGACGGCGCGCAGATCGTGCCGCCCGCTGACACCGACATCGAGGCGGCGATCGCCGCCGTTGGCCCGCTGGCCGGCATTCCGCTGGCACAGCTGGACAGCGCGCTGATCACCTGGCACGGCGCGGAGATGATGCAGGCGTACCTGGACGCCATCATGACCGAGCTCGGGCAGGCCCCGGCCAGCGCGGCGTGGCTGCGCTTCGTCTACACGCCGCTGCATGGCGTCGCCGGGCGACTCGCCTTGCGCGCGTTCGCGCAGGCCGGCTTCGCCGCGCCGGACGTCGTCGAGCCTCAGCTTGAGCCGGACCCGGACTTCCCGACCGTGCGGTTCCCGAACCCGGAGGAGCCGGGCGCCCTCGACCTCGCCATCGCCCTGGCCCGGCGCGCGGGCGCCGACCTCGTCATCGCTAACGACCCCGACGGTGACCGGCTCGCCGTCGCGATCCCCGATGACCAGGCGGCCGGCGGCTACCGGCAGCTGACCGGTGATCAGCTGGGCGCCCTGCTCGGCGCGTTCCTGCTGCGACGCCTGGCCGCTGACCCCGGCATCGTGATGTCGCGGCAGCTGGTCGTCAGCACCGTGGTGTCCGGGTCATTGCTGCCGAAGATCGCCGCCGCGGCTGGCGCGCAGTACGCGCGGACGCTGACCGGATTCAAGTGGATCGTCCGGGCGGCGGACTTGCGGGACGACGTCCGCTTTGCGTTCGGCTACGAGGAGGCGCTGGGGTACGCCGTCACCAGGACGGTGCGTGATAAGGACGGCATCAGCGCGGCCATCGCGGTCCTGAGCCTCGCGGCGGTGGCCCGCTCGGTCGGCGAATCGCTCCAGGATGCCTACGACGCGCTCGAGGTCGCGCACGGCGTCCATCTCAACGCGCAAGTGACGCTGCCCACCGAAGTGACGGTCGACGTCATGTCCCGGCTGCGCGCCGCGGCGCCGGCCGAACTGGCCGGCGAGCCCGTCACTTCCGTCACTGACTACAGCGGCGGGACGTTCGAGCTGCCGTCCGCCGACATGCTGAGCTATCAGCTGCCCGGAGGCCGGGTCGTGATCAGGCCGAGCGGCACTGAGCCCAAGATCAAGGCCTACCTGGAAGTCGTCGAGCCCGTCACGGGCCACACGCTGACAGCCGCCCGGCTGGCCGCGGCCCAGAAGATGGGACGGCTGCGCTCGGCCGTCACCGACCTGCTCGCCTAGGCCGCGTTCGCTGACACAGGCGGCGTTCGCCGACACAGGCGGCGTTCGCTGACACAGGCGGCGTTTGCCGGGCCGCGCGCCGGGTGGCAAGCTCGTACGCATGGCGAGTCCGGAGCATGTGCACCACGATCACGACGATCACCACCACGGGCACCACGACCACGGCGAGCCCGGGCACGTCCACGATGCCAGCTGCGCGGTTGCCCACGGGGCCGCCCCGGCGACGGCCGAGGACAAGGTCCTGGTAGCCGTTTTCGCCACGCCGGTCGCGAGCTACCTGCTGCGCTATGCCGCGGACGCCGGTTACCGGCCTGTGCTGATCGAGCCAGATGAGCAGCGGGCGAAGGAGGCCGCGGCCGAGGGCTTTGAGCTGGCGGATGGCCTGGACGGCATCGCGGCTAGCCAGACCGACGTCGTCGTGACCGATCATCACCGGCCTGAGCTGGGCATCCAGTTGCGTGACGCGCTGGCAGCCAGCGCGCGCTGGGTCGGCATCATGGGTAACCCCCGGCACGAGGGCCCGCATGTTGCCGCGCTCACCGAGCTTGGCGTCCCGGCCGCCGAGATCAGCAAGGTGCACCGGCCGATTGGCGTGAATATCGGCTCGCGGACTCCGCCGGAGATCGCCATCTCCACGCTCGCCGGCCTCATCGCCGACCGCAATGGCAAGCCCGGCGGCTTCACTTTCTGACTTCGCCCATCTGCCCCGACTTCGGCCTGAGTCCGGCCTTTCTGCCTGGTCAGAGCCCTGTTACGGCACGTGAATTGTCGTCGATGCCTGGCCACCAGGCAGCGCGAGATGCCAAGCTGATGAGGGGACCGTCCGATGACGCGGACTGAGGGGAAGGGGAGCGCAGTGCCGGAGCAGGCTGTTTACGCGGGCACGCCGCTGCCGCGCAAGCTCGGCATCGGCGAGGGGGACGAGGTGGCGCTGATCGGCGCGCCGGAGCGATTCGAGGACACGCTCGGGCAGCTGCCGGACGTCGCCAGCATCCACACGGACCTGGCCGACGACGCCCGGTACGACGTGATCGTGGCGTTCATGACCGACCGCGCCGAGCTGGAGGCTGACCTCCCCCGGCTCCGGGCTCGGATGGCGCCTGCCTGCGGGCTGTGGATCGCCTGGCCCAAACGCGCGTCGAAGGTGCCGACCGACATGACGGACCAGGTCATCCGCGACGTCGCGCTGCCAGCCGGGCTGGTGGACAACAAGGTCTGCGCCATCGACGAGACCTGGTCCGGCCTGCGTCTGGTGATCCGCCGCGAGAACCGCTTACCGCTACCGCGGCGGGGATGGCTGCCGCTGGCATCAGGGTTGAATCGGGGACTTACCCGATAGTGCCGCCGCGTCCGCTCGGGCAGGCTTGATGGCATGAACAGCTTTGCCGAAGAACCTCGATCCGACCGTGATGCAGCTGCTGACGCTACGGAAGCTGCCGACGGTGAGACAAACGCCTATAGCGGCGCCACCGACGGCGGACGGCCGGCTAGCCAGCCGCACCGTCCGATTCGCCGCCCGGTCAAGGGCCGGATGCTCGCCGGCGTCGCGGCGGGCATTGCCCAGCACTTCAGCATCGACGTCACGATCGTGCGCGTCGTCTTCTGCGTCCTGGCCATCGTCGGCTTCACCGGGCTGGCCTACCTCGGCGGGCTGCCCCTTTACCTCGGCGGCATCCCGCTCTACCTAGCCTGCTGGCTGCTCATCCCGGAGGAGGGCAGCGACCACTCCATCGCCAGCACGCTCTTGCGCAACGCCCATAGCCGAACCCGCTGACGGCGCCGGTCCGCTGACGGCACCGGTCCGGTGACGGCGCCGGTCCGGTGACGGCGCCGGTCCGCTGACGGCGCCGGTCCGCTGACGGCCGGTCTGGCAGACCGGCACTAGTCGACGAGCGTCTCGCCCTCGAACTTGCCGAGATCCTCCCGGTACAGTTCGAGGCCGACGCCGTTCGGGTCGCGGAAGTACATGCTGTTGTCGGCGCCGCGGTCCGGGCCGAGGTAGTCAACGCCAGCCTCGTCCAGTTTCTTCTTGGCCGCGTCGAACTGGTCGGCCGTCACCGAGATGGCCAGGTGCTGGACGCCGCCGATCGTCTCCTGCCACGCCGGGTGCTCGTAGCCGGGGAAGTCGAAGAAACCGAGCAGGTTGTGATTGCCGATGTCGAAGAAGAAATGGTTCGAGCCCGCGTAGTCGCGGTTCTCGACGAGCTCGACCAGCGGGAAGCCGAGGAACTCCTGGTAGAACCTGATGGTTTCCTCGGTGTCCTTGGCGATCAGCGCGAGGTGGTGGACTCCGCTGACAGTGCTGGCCGGCCTGTCGGCCAGCGGGCGGAGGTACCGCTCACGTAGCTCTTCCCGGCGGGCCCGCACCCGTGCGAGCTCCTCGCCCTGTGGCTCTGGCATGGCCGACTCCTTAGCTCACCTGCCTGCC
The DNA here is from genome assembly GCA_963837255.1 of uncultured Actinomycetota bacterium. GTDB lineage: Bacteria > Actinomycetota > Actinomycetes > Streptosporangiales > Streptosporangiaceae > JAJYUU01. The sequence continues at coordinate 1,586,087 of CAWIMN010000011.1, read as the reverse complement.
GACTAAGGCCGCCCCGTCGGAGGCGTCCAGGACTCCAGTGTCCCGCAGCCTGTCAACGAGCCGCGGCCAGGCCACGGCCCCGTTCCGGTTATCAGGCGTCAGCAGCGTGCAGACCCGCAGCCTCGGGCTGCACGCGATGCCGGAGCATCCAGCCGTGCAGTCCGTGCGCTTCGGCGGCGAGCGGCGCTGGCGGCACCGCGATGACCGGGCAGTGCGCGTGGCCGAGGCAGTACCTGCTCACCTTGCACGCCGCCAGCCGCCGCATCGGGCCGCGCCTGCCCGCACCGATGACGAGGACGTCGCCGGGCTCGACCGCCAGCTGGCTCAGCACCTGGCCGGCTTGGCCACGGAAGATCTGCGCCGTGAACGCCAGGTCGCCTGGCGGGCCGCCGATGCCCAGGTCAATCGCGCGCCACAGCCGGTCCCAGGCTGCCTGGATCCAGGCCCGCCGCAGTTCCGGGCACGGGGCGCGGTAATCGGCGATCTCGCCGCCAGGGGGCGTCCAAGCCAGCACAGGCGCGAGCACTGCATTGTCACATCTGGCCATCTCGGCTGCGTATCGCAGCGCCTGGAGGCTGCCTGCTGATCCGCTAACCCCGACGATGACCCTTCGTACGTACACCTCACGGCTCCTTTCCCGCAGTGACGCTGCCCAGTTAATCGCGGGAATATCCTGATGGGCCGTCCACTAACAGCCTCCATGCGAAGCAGGTCCCCGCGCAAGCGCCTTCCATTCGCGGCTCGCACGCCGTTCGCTTCTTGTCGTCGGCCTGACGATTGTGATGTCGGATATCTTTTGATAGTCTCTCTCGTAAGAGAGCTACATTCATAGTGTTGGCAAGTGATCCCGCAGACATCAGGAGACGGTCCCATGCAAGACCTCCAGCTCCCTGGCGCTCAGGGCACGCGCCGCTGGTGGGCGCTTGGCGCTCTGGCCATCAGCGTCCTCGTCGTCGGCCTCGATCTGTTCGTCCTCTCGCTCGCGCTGCCGACCCTGGCGGTTGACCTGCATGCCTCTACGGGCGACCTGCAGTGGTTCGTCGACTCCTACAGCCTCGTGCTGGCGGCTGCGCTGCTCCCGGCCGGCCTGATGGGCGACCGTATTGGCCGCAAGAAGATGCTGATCGGCGCGCTCGCGCTGTTCGGCATCGCGTCGCTAGCGTGCGCCTACTCCACGTCGACCGGTGAGCTGATCGCGGCTCGCGCCGTGCTCGGGCTGGCCGCCGCCGTGATCCTGCCGCTCGCGCTAGCCGTGCTGCCAGTGATGTTCACTCCGGCCGAGCGGCCGCGCGCGATCGCGATCGTCGGCGGCGCCACCTTCATCGGCTACCCGCTCGGCCCGATCCTCGGCGGCTGGCTGCTCGACAACTACTGGTGGGGCTCGGTATTCCTGATCAACGTGCCGATCGTGGTGGTCGCTCTCGCCGCCGTCGTCTTCCTGATGCCGGAGTCGCGCGGCTCGGGGACGTTCCGGATCGACGTGGTCGGCGTCGTGATCTCCAGTGCCGGCCTGGCGGCGCTGACCTACGGCTTCATCAGGGCCGGGCAGGACGGCTGGTCAGACTCAGTTGCTGTGGAGACGATGGTGGCCGGCGTTATCGCACTCGCTGCGTTCGTTGGCTGGGAGCGGCAGATCGGCCGTCGCGGCAGCCGCGACAGCCGCAGCCGACAGCCCCTCGTTGACCTCAGCCTGTTCCAGTCAGCCGGCTTCACCTGGGGCACCACGCTGTCGACGATGATCTCGTTTGCGCTGTTCGGCCTGACGTTCGCGATGCCGCAGTTCTTCCTCGATGTGAAGGGCCTCAACTCGCTGGCCAGCGGGATCAGGATGCTCCCGCTGATCGGCGGGCTCGCGGTCGGACTCGGCATCGGGCAGCGCTTGCAGAGCCCGCGCAAGTCGCGCGACGGCGGACCGGCCAGGCCGCCACTGGTCGGGGCGCGGCCGGTGGGCGCGGGCGGATTCGCGATCATGGCCGTCGCGCTGGCCGCTGGGACGGCGACGTCCGCTACGAGCGGGACCGGCTTCATCTCGGCGTGGTTTGCGACGACGGGGTTGGGCCTGGGCCTGGCGATGCCGACGATGCTCAACGCGGCTCTCAGCGCGCTCACGCCGGAACGGAGCGGGTCCGGCTCCGCGGTGATGACCGCCATGCGGCAGGTCGGAGCGACGATCGGTGTCGCCGTGCTCGGCACCGTGCTGAACTCGGTCTACCGCAGCAAGCTCATCCTGACCGGGCTCCCCGCCGATGTGGTCGCCGCGGCCAGGAGCAGCGTCGGCACGGGCGTGACCGTGGCGCTGCGGCTCCGCTCGCCGCTGTTGCTGGACGCCGTCCACGATGCGTACGCCAGCGGCGTCGACGTCATGCTCTGGGTGTGCGCGGCGATCGCGATTGCGGCCGCAGTCCTTGCTGCGCTGTTCCTGCCGCGACAGGCGGGCGCCGCCGCCAGTGCAGCCAGCGCCGATCGCGGCGCGGCGGAGGCAGGCGGCGCGGCCGACGCAGAATTCCACCCAGCCGGGGCAGAATGACTGGCATGACCGAGGTGCCCGCTAGCATCGGCGGCCTCCGCGAACGCAAGAAGGCCAGGACGCGCGCTGCCATCAGGGAGCACGCGCTCCGGCTCTTCCGGGAGCAGGGCTACGGCGCGACGACCATCGAGCAGATCGCCGCCGCAGCCGAGGTGTCGCCGGCCACGTTCTTCCGCTACTTCCCGACGAAGGAGGACGTGGTACTGCAGGACGACTTCGACATCGTCACGCTCGAGGCGCTCGACCAGCAGCCGCCCGACCTCGGACCGATCGCGGCGTTCCGCGGCGCGGCCGCGGCCGCTCGCGCGCAGATGACCACCGAGGACGTCGCGCGCTTTGCCGAGACGACGCAGCTGACCCTCAGCGTGCCCGAGATCCGGGCGCGGGCGATCGACGAGCTGGTCAGGACCACCGACGTCATCACGGCGGCGATCGCGGCCAGGACCGGCCGCGCCCCGGACGACTTCGCCATCAGAAACCTGGCAGGCGCGATCATCGGCGTGATCATGGCGGCGGCGATGCCATGGCATGCCCTCGGGGACAGCGACACCGACGTGGACGAGATGTTCGACCGGATCGACGCCGGCCTTGCTCACCTAGAGGCCGGGCTCCCGCTTTAATCGGCCTGGCCGGTGCTCGCGACCAGTCCGGTCGCCCCCTGCGGCGCTGCACCGCTGCCCCATCCGGCCCGACAACATCATGGCTGCCGATCTGCTGCTGCTGTATCCGCAGGAGATGTCCACCCATGACGCTGGCGCTCTGCGGATCGCGAGCTGTCCCACCCGCGTGCATGGGCGTTCCCTCGTGCGCCGCCCGCTCCGGTGCGGCATCCGCCCGTTATTCAGCGCCCTTCCCCTCGCACCGTCTGGCCCTCGCACCGTCTGGCCCTCGCACCGCCTGGCCCTCGCACCGCCTGGCCCTCGCACCGCCTCGGCCCCGCAGCGCCCTTCCCCTCGCATCGTCTGGCCCTCGCAGCGCCCGTGCATCAGACAGCGCCGTTCCGCAGGCAACGTGCCCCGTCCCTCGGGGTGAGGACGGGGCACGCTGGGACTGCAGTTGAGACCGGCTGGCCAGGGCGCTAGGCGCTGCCTGGCCAGCCGGGGTTCGGGGTCACTTGACCTGAGTGACGATGTTCTTGACGAGGTGGACGGCCTGGGTCTCCCACTTGGCGTAGGCCATCGGGAAGCCGGACTTCTGCACCGCCTGGGCGGTGGCCCACAGCGGCTCGTGGACCCAGCCGGGGTTACTCGCCTGCTGCTGAGCAAGAGCCGTCAGGAACGCGTCAGCCGCGTACTTCGGCGTCAGGATCTGCTGGGTCGTGCCCCAGCCCATCGACGGCCGCTGCTGGAACAGCCCAAGCGAGTCGCTGGTGCCGTAGCTGATGTTCTGGAGCTGCGACTCCTGCATAGCCGTCGCGACAGCGATCACCGCAGACCGAACGCCCATCCCCTTGTCCAGAGCCTGCTGGACGATGGTTGTCGCGTTCTCCAGCTGAGCCGGCGACAACGGCATCCAAGCCTGCTGGCCAGCAGTACCAACCGGCTGCAACTGGTCGGCAGCCTTCGGCTCGCGGGAGCCGGTCTGCTTCGCAACCGCCTGCTCAATCTGCGACCACGACTCGGCCTTGGGTGCGGCCGGCTTAGCCGAGCCGCGGACAGGAGCAGCGTTGGCAGACCCAGACTTCGTCGCGGACGCAGCCTTCGCCGCGGACGCGGCGTGCTTGACGGGCGCAGCCTTCGCCGCGGACGCAGCGTGCTTGACGGGCGCAGCCTTCGCCGCGGACGCAACCTTCCTCGCGGACGCAGCGTGCTTGACGGGCGCGGCCTCCTTGACGGGCGCAGCCTTCTTGACCGGCGCAGCCTGAGCTGCAGCATTCGCCACAGCGTGCCGCGCAGTCGCCAGCGCGTCGGCCACAGCCTTCTGGGTGGCCTTGTCGGCGTTGACGGAACCATGCGCAACCGGAACCTGGCTAGCCGCGGCCGCAGGTGCGTGCGCAGCCGAAGAGAACGCAACGGCACCAGCGGTGCCGGCGCCTAGCAGGCCGGCGGCGGCGCCAACGTAGGCCACAGCCTTCTTCGGGCCCCGAAGCGAGTTAATCCGTCGGGCATTGCTTCGCATTAGATTTCCTTCCTTTATGTCTCCGCCATGCCGCTGGTCAGATGCCATGCCGCGCGGAGAACTCAAGTGCGGGATTCGGGGACGATCCGGTAGGTCCGGAACGCCGGCTCCGAATGCGAATCCGGAGCACGATCCCGGCGAGGATCACGATGCGTTACCGGACTGAGACGCAAGGCGATCGCAGCCGGTTTCGCAATGAGACGCAGGTCACTACTCGCGAGTAACTCAGGTCACTTTCTGGCCTTATGAATGGGGCATAAGGTTCAGTCCTGGACATGGCCTCGACCAGCCTGCCACCAGTGTTCGGGCTACTCGGCTGCAGGTAAGGCGCGATCGGCGGCGGATGCCGCGAGGGCCCGCCGGTCCGGCGAAGGGCACCGAGCAGGGGCAGCAGAGACTGCCACTGGCCAGGCTTGACCAGTTGCGGCCACGAAGGCTGGGCCAGCAGCCAGGCTCGGCACCGAGTCGACGTAGCGGCCGCCCGGTAACCGGCCGGGGATGGTCCCTTTACCGCGGATTTCCGGATCCTTGAGCGCGCGTTATCGCGCTAGCTGGGAAGCCGATCCCAATGAAATGCCGACAGCGCCAGCCCAGTCGGAGAGGGGGAAACACCTAGCGGTGCTTCCCGTATTCCCCGAAGGAAGGTTCAAGCAGGTCGAAGGCCCGTTCGGCTTCCCCGGCGAGGACGGCGCAGATTTCCGTTCGCGGCTCTGCGGCCAGGCTGCGACGACTGGCCTCGGCGTACAGGACCCGGTGCACCGACGCCAGGCTGGCCGCGATGAGCCGCAGCTGCGGAGAGTCGGCACCGGTCTCGGCCGCCAGAGCGTCGCCGAGAGCGATCTCGCGATTGTTCAGCATCTCCAGCTGGCGGCTTATCAGCACTGGGCTGCTGTTGATCATTGTCGCGAAGCGCGGGCTGGATAGACCGAGGGAGACGTCGGCGCGCGCGACGGCCGCTGCGTAATCGCGCCGGATCGCCGCCAGCCAGCTCTCACCGGGAACGCGGTGGGTGATCACCTCGGCCAGCTGCCGCTCGACGACGTCGGCCCGGTCGAAGACCAGATCTTCCTTGCGGCGGAAGTAATTGGTGACCGTCATCTTGGCGACCCCCGCGGCCTCGGCCACCTGAGAGATCGTGACCTCGCCGAAGCCGCGATCAGCGAACAGCCGGGTCGCGACATCCGAGATCCCCTGCCGCGTCTCCCGCTTGCGCTGCTCCCGAAGTCCGCCTGCCATGGCCCTATCATAGTCATGACTTAGGTCGAACACAATATTAGGTTTGACATAAATATTGGTCACCGGCTCCCGTCAGCTACGAGGTCGTCTCGATGCTTCCCGGCGGATCCGGCGGCGGCTACCAGGGTCGTCGGTGGGAGCCTCGGCTTGTATTCAGCGCACTGGCGAGCGCAGGCGCCTGGCACGGAGTGCCCAGCGGCCGGGCAGGTCAAAGCTAGGCGCCCCGCTCAGGCCTCCGGGAATGTTGCGCGTTCAATTAATGTTTCCGCGAGCATGCTAGACAGGAGACAGAGGAGGACGCCATGCCAGCCGTGACCGTCGAGGACATCTTGCTGCTGCCCCGGATCAGTGAGCCTGACCAGGCAGCCAGCCGCGACCGTCAGGTGCTGGCGATCACGACTGCCCCATCGGCGTTCGAGGGCGAGGGCTTCCCGGTCCGCCGCGCGTTCGCCGGCGTTGACCTGAAGGCGCTCGATCCCTTCATTCATATGGATCAGATGGGCGAGGTCGACTACGCGCCAGGTGAGCCGAAGGGAACGTCCTGGCATCCGCACCGCGGCTTTGAGACGGTGACGTACATCATCGACGGCGTGTTCCGGCACCAGGACTCCAATGGCGGCGGTGGCCTGATCACCAACGGCGACACCCAGTGGATGACCGCCGGCGGGGGCATCCTGCACATCGAGGAGCCGCCCGAGGAGCTGGTGATGAGCGGCGGCCTGTTCCACGGCTTCCAGCTGTGGGTCAACCTGCCCGCGAGCCTCAAGATGTCGCCACCGCGCTACCAGGACATCAGGGCCGGCCAGGTATCACTGCTGAGCTCGGCCGATGGCGGTGCGCTCATCCGGGTCATCGCAGGTGAGCTCGACGGCCACCCGGGCCCGGGCGTGACGCACACGCCGATCACGCTGCTGCACGCGACCGTCGAGCCAGGTGCTGAGCTCCGGCTGCCGTGGCGGCGCGACTTCAACGCGCTGGCCTATGTCCTGGCCGGTTCCGGCACTGTCGGGACGGACCGGCGTCCGGTGCGCACTGGCCAGCTGGCGGTATTTGGTCCTGGCGATGTGCTGACGTTCGGAGCGCAGCGCAACATGAACGGACCGAGTGAGAAGCTCGAGGTCCTGGTACTCGGCGGCCAGCCGATCCGTGAGCCGGTAGCTGCCTACGGTCCGTTCGTCATGAACACCAGGGCCGAGCTCGTGCAGGCGTTCGAGGATTACCAGGCGGGCCGGCTCGGCTCGATCCCGGCAGTCCGGGCGCCGCTACCTGACGAGCCGCATCCCGGCCACGACGTCCTGTAGCTGCATACTTAACCGTGCTGCGCCGCCCTGCCGGCGGCGCAGCGCCGCGGCAACGCGGTAACGCGCAAGGCGCCCTCGACCTGGGGGCGCCTTGCGTGTCTGGGCCGCGTCCAGCACAAGATCCCGATGCCGCCCATCACCATCGCCCGGCGCAAACCCGGTCGGCCGCTGCCGGATCAGGCTCCGGCTGTGGCGTATCGGGCTATTACCTGCGCGCTCGGCCTTGGCTCGCGGTCCACGCCGAACAGGCCGAACTGCGTGCCGAACCCCAGCCCCCACTCGTAGTTGTCGACGCCGGTCCAGTGAAAGAAGCCGCGCAGGTCGACGCCGCGATTGAGCGCGTCCGATGCGATCTCAGCGCCTTCCCGGATGAACTGGCAGCGCTCGGCATCGTCGCCGGTACCAACGCCGTACTCGCTGATCAGCAGCGGCTTGCCGGGCAGCTCGGTGTACAGCCTGTCCAGCACCAGTTCCAGTCCGCCGCTCCACGGCACGTAGCCGAGCGGGCCGGGTTTGCCGTCTGGCGGGTAAGGGCCCCGGATCACGCCGCTGGTCGAGGTCGATGCGGTGTTCGCGCGGACACTGGTCGCGTTGTAGTACGAGAAGCCGACGAGTTCGAACGCCCCGGCGAACTCTGGGTCCTCGATCCGCTCAGGTGCTGGCAACCCTGGCAGCGAGGGCAGCTCAAGTACACCGTCCCGGATCATCCGGATCCAGCATCCGAACGAGAGCTCGTCCACGGTCGCGGCCGCTCGCTGATCCGCATCGGCTGGCGTGGCCGCGATCGATGGCGACAAATTATGGATGGTCGCGACCGGCTTGCCCCCGCTGCGCAGCGCCAGCCACGCCTCGTGGTTCGCCAGATGCGTCGCGACGAGCATGCGTGCCGCCTCGGCCATGCTCCTGCGGCCGGGCGGAAGCACACCGAGAAGCCAGCCGCACATCGCGTACGCATGCGGCTCGTTGATGGGCTTCCAGCCGTAGATGAGGTCGCCGAACGTCTCGGCGAGGAATTCCACGTGCCGGCGCCAGTAGTACGTGCGAGCCCGGTGATCGCCGAAGCTCCCCATGGCGGCGAACCAGGCAGGCAGCGTGAAGTGGTGAGCCGTCAGCCAGACACTGATCCCGGCGTCGCGAGCGGCTCCCAACAGCGCGCGATAGCGCTCGACCTCGGCCTGGTCGTGGCTGCCCTCGGCGGGCTCCAGCCGGGCCCACTCCAGCGACAGGCGGAAGTGGTTGAGCCCGATGCCAGCGAGCAGCGCGAAGTCCTGCGCATACCGGCTGGCGAACCCGTTGCCATCGCCGGACGGCGGTGCGTGACCGGTGCGCTCCCACGGCAGCCAGTCGCCAGGCGCGGCGCCCTCGCACTGGTTCGACGAGTTGCCTGTCCCCCACCAGAAGCCCGCAGGAAATCCACGCCGGGCCGGCTCCGTCATCAGGCCTCGCCTTCCTCGTCCAGGCTGCACATGCCTGTGCCGATGCCGCCGGCCCGCCGGTTGCATCCCATCGGCCGAGGCAGCATGCACTCCTGCGGCAGCCTAGCCGGAACTGTCCGGCCCGACGTTGTCGGCATTAAGCGGACTGAATTGGACATCGTAGGCGTTGAGCGAGGCCAAACCACCATGAAACGCCCACGAATCCCGCCGAGCGACTACAACGTCGCAGCGATCTCGCCGATCGCCCACACGATGCCGCCGCGCACTTGACATTAATTCACTTTCTCGTTAACTATTGATCCTATGGCTAATGAAACGCCAGCCGACTCCGACGTAGCGGTGGTCTTCGGCGCGCTGGCGGACCCGGCCCGGCGGCAGGTCGTGCAGCTGCTCGGCGAGGCTCCCCGTCGCGCCGGAGAGCTCGCGACGGCGGTCGGAATGTCGGCCCCGGCGATGAGCCGGCACCTGCGAGTACTGCTGGAGGCTGGCATCGTGGCCGATGAGCGGACCGCGCGTGACGCGCGGCTGCGCTACTTCCGGCTCCGGCCGCAGCCGATGGTTGCCCTGCAAGCGTGGCTCGATCAGCTTCAGGCGCACTGGGATGACCAACTGGCGTCATTCCGGCGCCACGTGGAGGCGAGAGATCAATGACCACACCGGACACGCAGGGGGTACGGACTGTCTCTTCCGAGGTAACTGTCGGCGTCGACCAGCAGACCGCGTTCTCGGTGTTTACCGACGAGATCGACCTGTGGTGGGTGCGGGGGCCGATCAACTTCTATGACGCGGCCAGGGCCATCGGCATGCGCTGCGAGCCCGGCGTCGGCGGCAGGCTGCTGGAGCTGTACAGCGAGGACGCGAGCGATGCGCTCGAACTTGGCCGGATCACGACCTGGCAGCGCGGTGAGCTGCTGGCGTGGGACAGCTGCGTGGACGACGTTTCGGTCCAGGTGCGCTTTGAGCCGGTCGCTGGCGGCACCAAGGTCACGGTCGCCGCGACCATCCCGGCGGGCGGCGCCGATCGCGGCGGCACCTCGTGGGTCCGTGTAGTGCCCGGCTGGCTCGGAGCCTGGTGCGTTCGCCGTGACACTGCACCGCGGACGCCAGCCGAGACGAGCAGGCTGGCGCTGTCTATCTACTACGTCAAGCCAGTCGCCGCCGCCCGCTGGCTGGCAGACACGTTCAGCCTGGGGATGCCCGATCAGCTCGGCGACGAGGAGTCACCTGACCACAGCTGGATCGAGTTCCGGATCGGGAACTGCTCGGTCATGCTGTTCCCGCTCAGCGCCAGCCGCGGCGAGCACGACCCGGCCACCCACGTGCCGTGGGTCTTCGTCGACGACCTCGACGCGCACCTGGTGCACGCGCGCAGCCGCGGCGCGATCATCGTGTCGGACATCCACCAGTACGGCTACCGCTCCTACGAGGCAGCGGACATCGAAGGGCACCACTGGATCTTCGCCCAGGCCCGACCGAACCAGTAACCAGCCGACCGGTAACCGACCCCACCACCGCGAGCGGAGCAGGCGACCCAGCGAGCCGGCAGCCGGTCGACCGAGACGGTCAGCCGGCTGGCTGGGTGGCCGGCGCTGCTTCCGCGAGGCGCCGCAGTGCGCTGCGCGCGATCTGCGGGTCGTAGGTGCTCCAGTACGGCGGCAGCGAGGCGCGCAGGAAGCTGCCGTACCTGGCGGTCGCGAGCCGCGGATCCAGGATCGCGATGACGCCACGGTCATCGACAGTCCGCAGCAGCCGGCCGGTGCCCTGCGCCAGCAGCAGCGCGGCCTGCGCGGCGGCGACTGCCATGAACCCGTTGCCGCCCCTGGCCGCGACCGCCCGCTGGCGGGCCGACGCCAGCGGGTCGTCCGGCCGCGGGAACGGGATGCGGTCGATGACGACGAGCTGGAGCGATCGGCCTGGCACGTCCACGCCCTGCCATAGCGACAAGGTGCCGAACAGGCAGCTCGTCTCGTCCTCGGCGAACTTGCTGACCAGCAGCCCGGTCGAGTCCTCGCCCTGGCAGAGCAGCGGTACGCCGATCTCGTCACGCAGTGCGTCGGCCGCCTGCCGGGCTGCCCGCATCGACGAGAACAAGCCGAGCGTCCGGCCCGCCGGCAGCCACGATGAGCTCCCGCAACTCGGTCAGGTACGCATCGGACAGGCCGTCGCGGCCAGGCGGCGGCAGGTGACGCGCGACGTACAGGATGCCGCTGCGGCCGGTGATCGAACGGCGACCCGACGTCCAGGCCGGTCCAGTCCAGCCCGCCATCCTGGCTGCTCGGCCAGGCCGCGCGCACCGGACCTGCCGCCGCCGGACCGCAGATCACCGTCGCCGCGGCAGCGCCGCGTGGCGTTGCACGGCCGGCTCGAGCGACACGCATCGGATGCCCCGAGCTGCGGCAGGCCCCACTGCCGCGCGAGCGGCTCGAAGGAGCCGCCGAGCGTCAGCGTCGCCGAGGTCAGCACGACCGTGCGCTGCTTGAACAGCCGCTCCGCGAGCAGGCCGCCGACCTGGAGCGGCGCGACCCGGAGCGTGTCAGGCCGGGACGACTCGTCGCTGACCGGCCGGTCCAGCCAGACCACCTCCGGCCGCGCCGCGATCTCTGCGCCGAACGCGGCGATCATCCGGCCGGCATTCTCGGCCACCTCGTCCAGGGCGACCGTGGCCGCCCTGTTCGCGACCAGGCGGTGCCGTATCGTCCTCGCCGCCGGCGTGGCTGCGCAGGTCGGCCGCGCACGCTGCCGCTGCGTCCCGCACTGTCGCCAGCGCGACCTCGAACTGCTCGGCTCAGCGACGTCCAGCCGCCCGGCCTGCCGTGTCGGCGAGCGCGATGCCGAGGCCCTCGGCCGCGTCGCGCAGCCGGTCGATGAGGTCCTCGCCGACCAGCCGCCCGCATCGCCGGACCGCTGCCTCGACGGCGGACGCCGACAGCTCGCCCGACGCCACGCTGGTGACCCGGTCGACCAGATCGTGCGCCTCGTCGATCACGACGACGTCGTGCTCGGGCAGCACGATGTAGTTCTCCATCGCGTCGATCGCGAGCAGGGCGTGATTGGTCACGACGATGTCGGCCTCGCCAGCCGTGCTCCCGCGCCTGCTCGGCGAAGCACTGCGTGCCGAACGGGCACTTCTGCGCGCCGATGCACTCCCGCGCGTTGACCGAGACCTGCCGCCAGGCCCGGTCGTCGACGCCGGGAATGAGCTCGTCCCGGTCGCCGGTATCCGTCGTCGCCGCCCACTCGTGCAGCCGCGTCACCTGACGGCCGATCGCCGAGACCGAGCGCGGGTCGAACAGCGAGTCCTCCGGCTCGTCCGGCGCCGTGCCGTGGACCTTGTTCAGGCACAGGTAGTTGCGCCGGCCCTTCAGGATCGCGAAGACCGGCTCCCGGCCGAGCAGCTCCGCTCAGCGAGGCGGCCAGCCGCGGCAGATCGCGCTCGATGAGCTGGCGCTGCAGGGCGATCGTCGCGGTCGAGACGACCACGGTCCCGCCAGGGCCGGAACCGGACGCCACAGAGCGCGTGGCGGACCGCCGGCACCAGGTAGGCGAGGGACTTGCCGGTGCCCGTCCCGGCCTGCACGGCGAGATGCTGGCCAGACTGCATGGCGTGCTGGACGGCGTCAGCCATCGCCACCTGGCCGGGCCGCTGCGCGCCGCCGATGCCGGCCACCGCTGCCTTGAGCAGGACGTCAATCTCGGGCAGTTCGGAACGCACCCTTGCACGCTATCGCCTGCCGACGTCAGCCGCCTTTCCCGCGCGCCCTCAGCGGCACCGGCTGGGCCAGCCTCGGCGGCGCGCTCAGCTCGTGACGTCGGCAGAGGTGAACTTCGCCCACGCGATGGAGCAGAAGATCACCGCGTACACGGCGAACGACACCAGCCCGTGCGTCATGCCCGACCAGTCGATCGGGGATCGGAACAGGCCGTCCCACGACAGCCAGAAGTGCGTCGGCAAGTACGAGTGGATCGACGAGAGCTGCGGCACCTGGTCGCAGATCTCGCTCGCGATGGCGATCACGAGCAGGCTGGCGATAGCTCCGACCGGATGCTGGGTCAGCGTCGACGCGGCCAGCCCGATCGCACCGAGCGAGGTCAGGCCGACGGCCACGTACGCGGTGACGAGCAGGATCGCGCACGATGCCGGCGCCAAGCGAGACCGTCGTGCCCGACAGCAGCGTGACCGGGCCGGTGTGGAACAAGATCAGGCCCATGATCAGCGACACGACCGTGATCACCAGGCACGCGGCCAGGCAGAACACGGCGATCGCCGCGTACTTGACGCTCAGCAGCCGGGTCCGGCCTGCGGGCACCGCCAGCAGGCCACGCAGCGTGCCGAGGCTCGCCTCGCCGGCGACCGAATCGCCGGCGATCACCGCGATGCTCAGCGGCAGGAGCAGCAGCAGCGTGAGCGACAGCACGACCAGCGCGAGGAACACGCCGTTCCCGGCGAGCTGATTCAGGAAAGCCGAGGCCGGGCCATTCCCTGGCCCAGTCGGCGCCGACAGCGTCAGCCGGAACACGATGCCGAAGAAGATCGGCACGATCGCCAGCACGCCGAGCATCGCGAGGTTCCGGGGACGGCCGAACACCAGCCGGAGCTCGGAACAGAAAAACCTCAACCAGGCCGGGAACGGGGCCGCTTCGGGTCGCCGGGCCCTCCTCGGGCTTGTGCTGCCGGGGCCGGTCACCAGCCGCCGCACTCCGCGCGCCTGGTCGCTCGCCGCGCGCTCGGCCAGCGGCGTGCTCAGCTGCCGCGACCGGCCAGCTGGCGCTGCGCGACTCAGTCGACATCGAAACCCTCGCCGGTGAGATCGACGAACTCGTCCTCCAGGCTGCGCCGCGGCGTCTCCAGCCCGGCTACCGGCACGCCGGCACGGACGAGGCGTTCGTTGATCACTTCCGGCAGCATCGCGCCGAGATCGGCCCTGACCTCCTGGCCGGCCTGCGTCACGCCGGCCAGCCCGAGCTCGCGCAGGACGGTCGCGGCCTGGTCCGGCTTCGGCGTCCTGACCAGCAGCCTGGCCTGCCCGCGCAAGCTCGGCCAGCGGGCCCTGGTAGACCAGCTTGCCGGTCCGCATCACGCCCACGTGCGTGCAGATCTGCTCGACTTCGGCCAGCAAGTGCGACGACACGAACACGGTAGTGCCGTCCGCCGCGATCTCCCGGATCAGCGCGCGCACCTCGCGCGTCCCCTGCGGGTCCAGGCCGTTCGTCGGCTCGTCCAGGACGACCAGCTCGCGCTGCCGCAGCAGGCTCGTCGCGATGCCGAGCCGCTGCTTCATGCCGAGTGAGTAGGCGCGGTAGCGCTTGTCGGCCGCGGCCAGCAGGCCGACCCGGTCCAGCGCGCGCTCGATCCGGTCGTGCATCGTCGCCCGGCTGGCGGTCCGGTCCGCCGCATCCAGCCGGGCCAGGTTGGCCCGGCCGGACAGATGCGGGTAGAACGCCGGGCCCTCCACCAGCGAGCCGACCAGCGGCAGCGCCTCGGCCTGACCGGCTGGCATCGGCCGGCCGAGCACGTCGTGGCTGCCCGACGTCGGCTGGATGAGGCCGAGCAGCATCCGGATCGTCGTCGTCTTGCCCGAGCCGTTCGGCCCGAGGAAGCCGTAGACCGAGCCCGGCGGGCACGGCCAGGTCGATGCCGTCCACGGCAAGCTGGCCGCCGCGGTACTGCTTCGTCAGCCCGCTGCTGGCGAGCGCGAGCTCAGCTGCCGAGCTCATCGGTAAGAACTCACGTCGGCCACGGCACTACCCGGCGTCAGCCGCGACGTCGGCGTAGAGCACGCCGGCGTGACCGCGCCCGCCAGGATCTGGCCCTTGCTGGTGATCAGCACCGACAGCAGCTTGGTCTGGAGCAGACGCCCGCTGCCCCAGCTTACCGTGCACCGGCGTTGGTCGCCAGCAGCAGCGGCCCGCAGCGACGCCAGGTACGGGCCGAACGTGCGGCTTGATGGTCAGCGTCGAGCTGTAGGCCTCGGACGACGCCGACGCCGACGATGACGAGCTGCCGAACCCGGTCTGCTGCGACTGGACTGGCTCGCCGGCCCCTTGCCGCTGAGCAGTCGCCTGCACCGCGGCCGCGACCTGCGGGCTCGGCGGGGTCGCGACGACCGACAGCCAGTCCTTGCCGATGACCTTCGGCGCACCCGCGGGTGCCGCTGCCGGAGCGGTTGAAGAAGCCGCCGCCGTTGGTCACGGACTTGCCGGCCAGCGGTCTTGAAGTGCTTGTCGAACTCCTGGATGGCCTTCGCTCGCTGTGCCTTCGACATGCTGGCCGGCAGGCTCTTGGCGAACTTGGCGTTGATCGCCGCCAGCGCCCTCTTGGGGACCGGCAAGACGACCGGCACCTTGCCCGACGTACCAGTGGTGTTGCCAGCGCTGGCGGATCCGAGCGTGCAGGCCGCCAAGGCCGGCCGGGCTGAGCCCGGCCTGCTTCAGCGCCGACTGGAAGCTGCTCGGGCACGGCCTGCCTCTTGACGGTCGCGCCGGGCGGCGGCGTGAAGCTGAAGTTCGACGCGGCAGGCGTGCCGAAGGTCAGCGACGTGAAGCCGACGCTGTACACCAGTCCCGCCGAGCCGCGCCCGAACACCTCGACGCGCAGCGGGATGTGCCGCTTCGCGTCAATGGCGATCAGCACCTGGCCGACCAGGGACTTGCTGCTTCGCGGCGCCAGCGCTAGCTGGTAGGCGGGCCTGGCCGGCCACGTCGACGTTGGACTGGACGGCGACCACCGTGGACGGCCCGACCGCCTTGAGTACCTGGCTCGCCGCGGCCTGCGGCGTCAGCGAGCTCGGGCCAGCGCCCGAGCCGTCGTTCGGGCTGAGGCTCTGGGCGTACCCCGTTCCCGCCCTTGCCGGGCAGGCCGGTGAAGTGCGCGGGCAGCGCCAGCCGGGTGGCGGTCTGCGTCTTGCTGCTCCAGAGCCACAGGGTGCGGCCGTCCAGCCGCAGGTCGGACTCGCCAGCCTGGACCGGCTCGGCCACCCTGAGATGTGCGGGCGTCGCGGTACCAGATCGTGATCGACTGGGTGCCGGAGGTCAGGCCCGAGGTCCCGCCAGGCTGCATCGCCTGCGGTAGCTGCGGCAGGCCGAGATTCGCCGTCTCCTGCACGGTCGCGGTGAAGGGACCGAGCGGCTTGCCAGGCCCCTGGCTGACCTCGGCCAGCAGCTGCGCGGCCGTCCGATGCGGCAGCGAAGGCACCGACGCGCTCGCCACCGCGGTGGCCGCGGCGACGATGCCGACTGCTGTCACGGCTCCAGCCGGAACCGCCCACCGTGCTCGAACACCGAGTCTGCGCACTGATTCACCCGCCGTTATCCCGAAGCACCCCGTCTCGCCCCACAATAGCGGCCGCTCTTGCGCTGGACGTCATCCTGTAGTAGGAGACAGCGATCCGCAGGTACGGACTGCAGCCGGGCGGCACGTGCTACCAGTGGTGCCAGGGCAGGAGCGCGGTCACGGCGACCGCGGCGAACAGCAGCGTCAGGTACACGATCGACAGGTGGAACAGCCGCATCGGCGCGGGTGCACTCCCAGCGGCGATCCGGCCGCGCAGCCGGTGCGCCTCGACCAGGAACCAGCCGCCGAGCCCGGCCGCGCAGCAGCCGTAGATCCAGCCCGCGTACGGGGTCAGCAGGAGCGTCGCTGCCGACCATCGCGTACGAGTACAGGACGATCTTCCGCGCGACCGTGGCCGGCGTCGCGACGACCGGCAGCATCGGCACGTTCGCGGCCGCGTAGTCGTCACGGAACTTCATGGCGAGCGCCCAGAAATGCGGCGGCGTCCAGAAGAAGATCACCGCGAACAGCACGCCCGGCCCACCAGCTGACCTTGCCGGTCACCGCGGCCCAGCCCACGAGCACGGGGAAGCAGCCAGCCGCGCCGCCGATCACGATGTTGGACGCGGTCCGGCGCTTCAGGCCGAGGGTGTACACGAACACGTAGAACAAGATCGCGGCATCGGCCAGGGCCGCCGCCAGCCAGTTCGCCGCCAGCCCCAGCAGCAGCGTGGCCGCCGCGCCGAGCAGGATGCCGGAGGCTAGCGCCTCGCCTGGCTTGACCGCCGTGCCGGCGGCTGGTCCCGCGCCTGCCGTGACCGGCTGGCCCGGCGACGCAGCGGCCGGGCCTCTGGTGCGCCGCATCACCGCGTCGATGTCGCGGTCGATGTAGCAGTTCAGGGTGTTCGCGCTGGCGGCCGCCAGCGCGCCGCCGAGCAGCGTGATCAGGATCAGCCGGACCGACGGCAGCCCGCGGTCGGCCAGCATCATGGTCGGCAGCGTGGTGACAAGCAGCAGCTCGATGATCCGCGGCTTGGTGAGCAGGAACAGGCTGCGGGCGATCAGCCGGGCCGGCCGGCGGCCAGCTGGCGCGGGTGCGCCCCCGGCTAGGCCGGGCTGCCCCGCCATAGGCTCTAGCGCGCCCGTCGCACCTGTCACTCCGCTTGCCTCCGTGCCTGTCGAACCGCGTCCGCGGGCAGGCCAAGCCGCGCCGCACCCGGCCGAGGAGCAGGTCAGCCACCACGACGGCCACCGCGTCAGCAGACACGTTACCGGGTGGGCCGACCGCAACGACGACGGGTCGTAGTCAGCGGCTCGGGACGCCGGTCCCTGACTCGCGCCCGGCCGAGCGCTGCCGGGCGCCGGTATGGGGCCGCTCACAATGTGCCCGGTATGGCCGGCCTGCCTGGACGGTCGCGCTAGATTCGATCGCGCGAGATTCGGTCGCGGCCAGCTCCAGCACAGGCATCTGGTCGCGGCCTAAGGCGGACGCAGGGAGCCCCACCCATGGACAGGTCGGCGGGTACCAGCACGTCCGCGCCGCTGCGCCAGCGCGCCGCGGACGTGACGCGCGCCGAGCTGCCCGCGCCGTCATCCGGCCTCAGCCGCGGGTCTAGTCATGCCGGGAATGGGCGGGCCAGCCGGTGCCGCTTCTGCGCTAGCCGCAGACTTCAGGATCGGCGCTGCTGAGCCAGGGCACCGTCATCTTCCTGGTCTTCGTGCTCCTTGCTATCGCGTGGGTGACCTGCCGGGAATTGCTGCTGGCCCGGGCCAGGGCGCACCTTGTAGCCCGGCTTGCCGCACGCCGGGCCGCCCGGCTGCCCGAGCCGGCCGGGCGGCGAATCCTGCGCATCGGCTTCGGGCTGCTGTGGGTCTTCGACGGCTTGCTCCAGGCCCAGCCGGCCATGCCAGGCGGCCTGCCGTCCCACGTGCTCGCCACCGCCGTCGCCGGGCTCGCCCGGCTGGATGCTGCGCGTGGTGAGCTGGGCCGCGGAAGGCTGGTCAGCCCACCCTGTGCAGGCGGCGGCCGGTGCCGTCTGGATCCAGCTCGGGCTCGGTGTCTGGCTCCTGTCCTCCGCCAGTTGGCGCTGGTCACGTGCGGCCGGGCTGGTCAGCCTCGGCTGGGGCCTGGTGGTCTGGGTCTTCGGCGAGGCGCTCGGCGGCATGCTCGCGCCCGGCCAGAGCTGGCTGCCGGGCGCACCGGGCGCAGCGCTGTTCTACTGCGCGGCGGGCCTGCTGCTCGCGTTGCCGGCCACGTCCTGGCGAGATGGCCGCCTCGGGCGCTGGATGCTGCAGGCGACCGGCGCGCTCATGCTCGGCTTCGCCGTGCTCGAGGCGTGGCCGGGCCGCGGCTTCTGGCAGGGCAGTCTGCACGGCCGCCCTGGCTCGCTGGCCGCCGGGATCACCGACATGGCTGCGATGGCGGCAGCCGGCCCTGCTGCACAGCCTGGTTAGCGGCGCGAGCTCGGTGGTGGCCAGCCACGGCTTCGCGGTCAATCTCGGCGTCGTCATCGTGCTGGGCGCAACCGGCGGCTGCCTGCTGACCGGGCGCACGCCGGTGGCGCGTCCGGCCGCGCTCGTCGCGATCGTGTTGTGCCTGGCGGACTGGATCTTCATCCAGGACCTCGGCTTCCTCGGCGGCCTCGGCACGGACCCGAACAGCATGATCCCGCAGGCTCTGCTCCTGACCGCTGGGCTGCGTGACCATGGTCGCGTCGCGCGGCGCCGGCGCCGGCAGCACGCACGGCGCCGCAGTCAGCTACCTGGCGGCTGACGCCGGTACCAGCAGAGCCGGGGCGATGGGCACGCCCGGCGGCGCTGCGACCGAGCCAGCTACCCGGCGTGGCCATCCGCAAAGCCGGCGTCGCGCTCGGCACCGCCAGCACGAGCTCGGTGCTCACGCTCTGGGCCGCGGCCATGGTGCTCCTCGGCGTCGTCCCGATGGCGCTGGAATACGCGCGGCCTGCCTGAGCAGGCGATCAGAGGCCGCAGCTGCTGATGGCCGCGCTGAACGCCGACTCCCAGCCCGCGGCCGACCGGACCGGCGCGGCCGGGGCAGGCTTCGCCCGGTCGAGCGCGGCGAGCGCACAGCGGGTGACGTCCGCGGCTCCGGCCGAGGTGACCATGGCGTCGCCGAGCTCGAGCTCATGCTGGAGATTGTCGCGGCCGTGGCCCTGCACGACGTCGAGCAGGAGCAGTGGTCGGCCGACGGTCCGTGCCTCCGAGCAGGTGTCACCCGAGCTGGTAATGACCAGGTCAGCAGCCGACATGAGGTCAGGGATCCGGTCGGTGAAGCCGAACGCGCGCACCCGTGGCTGGCGGGCGGCAGCCGCGGCGAGCTTCCGGGCGAGCCGAACGTTGCGGCCGGCGACGGCCAGCACGTGCACGCCTGCGTCCCCTAGCGCCTCGGCCGCGGCTGCGACCGGGCCGAGTCCCCAGGCACCCGACATCAGCAGGACGCAGCGCTCCCCTGGCGGCACGCCGAGCGACGCCCTGGCCTGCGCCTGGCCGAGCGGGTGGTAGAAGGCGGGCCGGACTGGCGGCGGCACCACCTGGACTCTCGCGTCCGGCTGGAAGCGCAGCACCGCCAGTTCGGCGATCTCCGCTGTGACCAGGTACATGTCGACGTTGCGGTGCACCCAGAGCCGGTGCGGCGTGACGTCGGTGCAGAAGACGATGTGCCGCATCGCCGGATACCGGTCGGCCAGGTCGCTGGCGGCCGCCGCACCGGTGGCGAAGACGGAGATCAGCAAGTCGGCCGGGTGCTGATCCAGGTAGCTTGCGGAGCGTGGGCACCAGCTGGCGCCTGGCTCCGGCGTCGGCCAGCCGGGCGAGCCGCCCGCCGGTCCGCAGCGCGGAGAAGTGGAAGGCGTCATACAGGCCAGGCACGCCGAGCATCGTCCGGAAGACCGCCTCGCCAGCCGAGCCGCTCCGGCGGCCCATCATCTTCAGGGCGTCCAGCGTGGCAGTCGTCCAGCCCTGCGACTCCAGCGAGGTAGCGCAGGCTGCGGCGAGGGCGTCGTGGCCCATGCCGATCGACCCAGACAACAGGAGCGCGGATCGCTGCGCGTTCATGCATCGCCCCCGGACGACGCCAGCGGACGCGCCGACGGCGACCGGAATGACGGCGCACTGGACGACGGCAGGTGCGACAACGGCAGCCGCGGCGACGGCAGGTGCGGCGGCTGCTGAGTCAGCCAGTCCAGGTACAGGCGGACGCCCGTCGCGAACGACGTGACCGGCGACCAGTCCAGCAGTTCCTTCGCCAGCCGGGCCGAGATGCTGACGCCCTCGTAGTCGGCCGGACGGGCAGGCTCGTGTCGTACCGGTACCGGGCGCACCAGGCTGCAGACGGTGTCGGCGATCTCGCGGACCGACACCGGCGTGCCGCCCTCGAGCGCCAGCGTCTGGTCGGCTGCGGCCGGGGCGAGCGCCCGGACGTGGGCGTCAGCCAGGTCCTCGACGTAGACGTAGTTGCGCTGCTGCTCGCCGGTGCCCGCGATCGTGATCGGCTCTCCGGCCAGCGCGGCCCGGACGAACCGCGCGACAACCAGGGCCTCGCGCATCCGCGGACCGTACGGGATCCCGTACCGCAAGATCGTGAACTGCTGCCCGTACATTTCCCGGTAGCTGTGCACGATCAGCTCGGCCGCCAGCTTCGTGGCCACGTACACGTGGCCGGGGTTGCGCAGGTCGACCGGCGCGTCCTCGGTCAGCTCGCCCTGGCCGATGGCCGCCCCGTACACCCACACGGTGCTCGCGAGCACGAACCGGCCGACTCCCGCCTGCCGCGCTGCCTCGAGGACGCGGGTCGTGCCCTCGACGTTGAGCCGGACCGCCCGCACCGGGTCGGCAGCGACGTCGTTCACGTCCGCGGCACCGGCCAGGTGAAACGCGGCCTCGGCCCCGGACATCGTCGCGGCCAGGGCCGACTCGTCGAAGATGTCGGCCTGCCGGTACTCGGCGGCGGGGTTGACCCAGCGGCGGCCCACGTCGCAGGACGGTGACCTGATGGCCGCCGCGAATCAGGTGATCGACGACGTGCGAGCCGATGAACCCGCAGCCCCCGGTTACTGCGATACGCATGCGTCCACCCTTACCCGCAGGATTCCAACGGACACCAGCGGCATACGTCACACCCTGGCCAGAGCGCCATAGACGGCCGACACGCCGCGCACAACCTGGTCCACCTCATCGGCGGTCATATCGGAGTGAACCGGCAGGCATACATGCCGGGCACACAAGTCCTCGGCGACGGGCAACGGCGGGCCGGCGAACTCGGCGAAGACAGGCTGGCGATGCAGCGGCAGGTCATACACCTCGCCCGCCAGCCGCACGCAGTGGTCCTCGGCGAGCTGCTGCCGGAACCTCGGCCCGGTCCGCGCCGGCTGGCAGGACGGCGATGTACTTGTAGAAGTTGCTCCGGCAGCCAGGCGGCTCGCCGAGCGGCTCCAGGCCGTCGAGCGACGCGAGCGCAGCGTCGTACCGGGCGGCGACGCTGGCGGCGGTGCTCGATGAACTCCGGCCAGCCGGCGCAGGTGCACCAGCCCGGTCACCGCGGCCTGCTCCGACATCCGCCAGGCGTAGCCATGCAGCACGTGGTGATTCGCGCTCGTGCTGCCCTTGCCCTGATCGCGGTAGATCCGCGCCTGCTGCCTCGATGTGGCCGGACGGAGTCAGGATCATGCCGCCCTCGCCGCACGTGATGACCTTCGTCGGGAAGAAGGAAAACCCGGCCGCTGCCCCGAAGGAGCCTGCGGGCAGGCCGTCGTAGCTAGCGCCGTGCGCGTGCGCGGCGTCCTCGACGAGCGTGATGCCGCGGTCGGCGCAGATCCGCGCCAGCTCGCCGGCCTGCGGGCTGATCAGCCCGCCGATGTGCACGAGCATGACGGCAGCCGTATGCGGCGTGAGCGCGGCCAGCAGCGTCTGCGGGCTGAGCGCGAAGGTCTGCGCGTCGATGTCGGCGAACACCGGCCGACCGCCGGCGCGCAAGCGCAGCCTCGGCCGTGGCGAAGAACGTATTGGCGGGAACGATGACGTCACGGCCAGTCACCCCGATACTGCGCAGGATGACTTCGAGCGCCGCGGTCCCGCTCGAGACGGCCACAGCGTGCGGCGGCGCCCGCATCGCCAGGCGCGATGCGCCGCGGCAAAGGCGGCCTCGAACTGGCGGGTGTACGGGCCGAGCGTCAGGTTGCCGCTCGCTAAAATCTCGGCGGTTGCCGCGGCGATCTCTTCCCGGTCCGCCGCGGGAAAGACGATTCGAGCTGCCTGCACGGTCAACCGGGTCCCCTTAGGCGCCGGGTATGCGACATTGACATGATCCCGGGTAACGACCCGCCGCGTCGGGCCTTGCTGTCGACGTGCCAGCATCCCGAGTTACCGGGCTCCCGGCAGGCTAGCCTGAGCGCGGGCCGACCTGCAGGCTGTCAGTAAGGACATTAGGTGAATTTTTCGCCAAACTCCACTAGGCAGACGGGCGACGGCCAGGCGCGCGCAGCTGCCGTCGGCCGGACAGCGAGCGCGCCACCGGAGCGCCTGGCTTCCGGTGACCGCTGCCGGGCTCGCTGGCCTTACCGGACTGGCGGTCGCGCAGGCGGGTCCTGGCATCACCGGCCTCGGCCCGATGCGCAGGCTGGCCTTCAGGCGGCTGGCCGGCCACGGCGATCCTGGCCACGTTGCGCTGACTTTTGACGACGGTCCCGACCCCGCGTCCACGCCGCAATTCGCTCGCGTGCTCGCCGAGCGCGGCGTGCGCGCCACGTTCTTCATGCTCGGCAGCATGGTGGCGAAGGCACCGGGCCTTGCGGCCGAGCTCGCGGCGGCAGGCCACGAGGTCGGCGTGCACGGGTTCGATCATCGGTACCTCACCCTTCGCGGTCCGCGGGCCACCCGCTGCGACCTGACCAGAGCGACCGACGTCATAGCCGAGGCGACAGGGACCCGGCCGACGCTGTTCCGGCCCCCGTACGGCGTGCTGAGCGGCCCGGCGCTGCTGACGGCGCGCGAACTCGGGCTCACCCCGGTGCTATGGGGTTGCTGGGGCCGGGAATGGACAGCCGGGTGCCTCGCCAGCGACCGTGCTTCAGACGCTGGTCCGCGACCTCGATGGCGGTGTGACCGTGCTGCTGCACGATTCGGGCTGTACGTCACCGCCGGGTGCCTGGCAGGCCGGGCTCGCCGCGCTCCCGCCACTGCTGGACGAGTGCGACCGACGCGGGCTGCGTGTCGGTCCGGTCGCGGAGCACGGCCTGCGAACCTGATTGCCGTCGGACCACCCGGCCCGCGATGGCTAACAGGTCAGTCAGCCGCGCAGCTCGCGACGCGGCCGGACTACCGACCCGACCATGCCCGTCAGCCCGAACGCGATAGCGCCGTGCCAGAGTGCGGTGAAGGCGCTCCCGACGATCCCGCTGCCATGCAGCACTGTCAGGACGAACACGATGATCGCCGCGGCCGCTCCGGGCGCCGCGGCGAACCGCCAGGGCCTGCTCCGGGCCCAGCGCAGCGCGCGGCTGTGCCTGCTCCGGACCAGTGCTCCGGCGCCTGCGACGGCGAAGAACGCCACGACGCCCATGGACAGCGCGGTCGCCCACTCGAGCCGGAAGCTCAGCAGGTGGAAGGCCAGGTGGGCGACGAGATCAGCGCCCGCCACGACGACACCGGTGGCTCCGGCGAGCTTCCAGGGTGCCTCTGACAGCGCCGCGCCCGAGACTGCCATCTCCTCGCGGCGGGACAGGTTAGCTTGGTACGTGCTGGGCGGTGCAGACATTGTTGACTCCTGCGTGCGGTGTGCCTGTCAGGTCTCAAGATATATCTCTAGGCTCTCACTGACAAGATATATCGCCTTGGCCCGCCTCCGGCAACACGCGATTGCTGCCGCCGGCGCAGGGCTGGCCGCGAGGGCGTCTGGTTGCGCGGACGCCGAGGCGCTTTCGAGCGGGCTGGGATAGGGGATCCTCAGGGCTCGTTCAGCTAACGTCCAGGTCCATAGTGCTTACTAGGGGGAACCGGCTTCTGAGCGACCGCGGCCTGCCGACGGCGATGGACGCGATCAACCGGACATAGGCTGGCTTTCTCTGGGCAGAGGGTGATGGAGATGGACGAGCAGAATAGCGACGGCCAGCAGCCTGGCTTTTGGGAATCCTGGACAGCGTCCGCACGGCAGTCCAGCCAGTCCGACCCTGCCCAGGCCAGCACCGCCCAGCGATGACAGTTGCGGACCGCGAGCCAGCCAGCTGACCCGGCGCAGGCGCCGCCAGGCCAGCCCGCCGCGAGCCAGCCTGGCGCGTACACCAGCCCATCGGCTACCCGCAGCCCGGATTCAGCTACCCGCCACCGGGATACGGCCAGCCAGGCGCCGGATATGGCGGCCAGCCCGGCTACGGCCAGCCGGCCCGCACCCGTACGGCCAGCCCGGACGGCGGCCTAGCTCGGCCAGCCCGGCGGCGTTACCAGCCCGGCGGCGGATTCGGTCAGCCGCCCGGCGGCGGCTACGGCATGCCCGGCAGCTACGGCCAGCCGCCCCGGCCGCCGCGACGTCGGCGTGGCCTGACCACCGCGATCACCTACATCGCCGTCGCCGCGATGGCGGCGACTGCCGGCGGCCTCGTCGTCGCGTTCGCCGACAACTCGCAGCCAGCAGCCGTCTGCCAGCTCCGGCACCGGGAACGGCGACCTTCGGCAACGGATTCGGCAACAACCCGTTCAGCGGGGGCAACGGCAGCAACGGGACTGGCAACAACCCGGGCGCCAACATCAGCCAGAGCACGCTGCAGAAAGTCGAGAGCGCACGTCAAGCCGGGCCTCGTCGTCATCACCAGCAACCTGAAGTACGACGGCAGCGGCGCCGCCGCCGCCGCGACCGGCATGATCATCAGCAAGAACGGCCTGGTGCTCACCAACAACCACGTCATCAACGGCACCACCGGCCTGACCGCGACCGTAGTGGCCACGCACCGCCAGTACCCGGCGCAGTGGCTCGGCTACGACAAGGGCTCAGACGTCGCGGTGATCCAGCTGGTGGGCGCCAGCAGCCTGACGACGGTTCCGATCGGCGACTCCTCCGCAGTCAAGGTCGGCGACTCAGTGATCGGGATGGGGAACGCCAGCGGGACAGGCAGTATCGCGGCGGTCCCCGGCACCGTCACCGCGCTGGATCAGTCGATCACCGCAAGCGATGATGGCAGCGGCGTGTCCCCCGAGCGCCTGACCGGCATGATCCAGACCAACGCGAACATCATCCCTGGCGACTCCGGCGGCCCGCTGGCGAGTACGGACGGCAAGGTCATTGGCATGGACACCGCCGCGAGCACCAACGGCATCACCAGCAACCAGCAGGATGTCGGCTTCGCCATCCCGATCAACAAGGCGCTGACGATCGCCAGGCAGATCATCGCGGGCCAGCCAGGGCTCGGGCGTCCAGATCGGCACGTCTGGCTTCGTCGGAGTGCTCGTGCCTAGCGGCAGGAACGGCGCGCAGAGCACCGCGACGAGCCCGAGCGTCCAGCTCCAGCAGCAGGAGGCCAACCAGCAGCAGTTCGGCCAGCCCACTCCGGCGCCGAGCGGCTGCCTGCAGAACAGCGCCGACGCCGGCGTGCCGACCACGATCGCGCCGGTCAGCTCCGGGACGCTCGTGCTCGGCTCACTGTGCCATACGCCCGCGGCCTCGGCTGGGCTGGATCGCTGGCGACGTGATCACCAGAGTGAACAGCCAGGCGGTCTCCTCGCCAGCCTCGCTGATGAACATACTCAAGGCGGTGCGTGGCGGCTCGACGGTCACGCTCACCTGGGTCACGCCGTCCGACCAGACGGTGACCCGGTCCATCACGCTGGCTGCGGCGCCGCCGCAGTAACCGACACGACCACCTCTCCGGTCGGATACAAGCGGGGGAGCAGGGACGTCCGGGCGCCGCTGCTCCCCCGCTTCAGCTTGGGGCCGAGCGGAGCCGGAGCTAGCAGGCTGTCGTCAGCCAGGTCAGCATCCGCTGCTCGCACTCCCCGATCTGCGCCACCGGTACGTGCTCGTTCCTGGTGTGGGCCAGCTGCGGGTCGCCGGGACCGTAGTTCACCGCCGGTATGCCGAGAGCGTCGAACCTGGCCACATCGGTCCAGCCCAGCTTCGCCCGCGGCTGCCCGCCCATGGCCGCTACGAACGAGGCTGCAGCGGGCTGCCCGAGGCCTGGCCGGCACCCCCGGCCACGTCCGTAACGCGCACCTCGAAGCCGTCGAACACCGAGCGGACGTGATCGGCAGCCTGGTCCGCCGACCGGTCGGGCGCGAACCGGAAGTTCACGCTGACGACGCACTCATCCGGTATCACGTTGCCGGCCACCCCGCCGCGGATGCCGACGGCGTTGAGCCCCTCGTGGTAGCCGAGCCCGTCCACCACCGGCTCGCGAGGCTGGTATCGGCGCAGCACGTCAAGGATGCCGCCGGCAGCGTGAATCGCATTACTCCCGAGCCACGATCGTGCGCTGTGCGCACGTTCGCCGCGCGTGACGACGTCTGCGCGCAGGGTGCCCTGACAGCCGCCCTCCACTACGGCTCCGGACGGCTCGAGCAGCACGGCGAAGTCGGCCGTCAGCAGTTCTGGGCTGCGGCGGCTCAGCCGCAGCAGGCCGTTTCGCTCCGCCTCGACCTCCTCGCAGTCGTAAAAGACGTATGTCACGTCTCGGACTGCATCGGCCAGTTGAGCTGCAAGCCGCAATTGCACCGCCACGCCGGACTTCATGTCGCAGCTGCCGCACCCGTAGAGCAGGCCGCCTGCCACGTGCGACGGGAGATTCTCGTGGACCGGCACGGTATCGATATGACCGGCGAGCACGACCCGCTCACGGCGGCCGAAGTCGGTCCTGGCCACGATCGCATTGCCGTCGCGGTAGAGGGTGAGGTGCGGCAGGTCTGCCAGCACGGCGGCAATAGCGTCAGCTAGGGGCTGCTCATGACCACTCACGGACTCAATATCGACAATCTGCGCGGTCAGCTCGGCCGCGGACCGGGAAAGATCAAGTTCCACGTCGGCAGCCTAGTCGCAGGGCCGGCGGAGAAGCCGCTCTGGCGAGTTGTTTTGGCGAAGGGCTCGGCTAGCCGCGTTGCCAGAGCTTTCGCGATCACAGATGGCCCAGCGTGCGGTCAGCGAACCGGACTTCTACATTTCCTGCAGTTTAACCCGCTGTCGCTTAGCAAACGCCTAGATCAATTCGCGGCTCGAATGCGGCCGTGATAAGCCTGGAATTGAATGGCCCGCGATTACCTCGCGGCGCCGTCGAAGGAGATAAGTCTGACTGAATGAACAATCAAGGTCCCCGCGCACGGCAGGGAGGGCCTTCAAATGAAGATCCACTGGGACAACATCAAGTGGGAAACAGACGACGCCGGCACGTCGTGGGCGACTCTGGCAGACGAGGAGCACAACAGCCTCACGCTAGAGAACCGAGACGGCACGATCACGTTCCACACCGACGGCAATCCGCGATTCGACGCCAGCACGGTCCTGGACCTCACTGTCCTATTCGTCGTTTTGTCCAGGGATGCCATGGGCCAGCCGACTCAGGCGATCAAGACAACGCCGACTCCCGCAGGACGAGGGACCCCGTCTCCGAGGTGCTCGTTCCTGAGCCGCGCCAGGCGCCGCAGGGTCAGCAGCCCGGCATCAAGCCGCAGGCCAGCCCGTCAGCTGACCAGCCGGTTAGCCGGACCAGGACGATTCCGTGGACAGCCCGGCGGCGAATGCGCCGGCCGCGAAGGCCGGCCGCGCAGGCGCCGACCTCCAGACGGCAGCGGGTGAGCCGTTTGCCGACACGCCGGGTGCGCGCGATTATCCGCACATTCAAGGGCCGGTTGTTCGCTCGGCGGCTGAATGTGCGGATCCTGCACTTGATGGAGTGGCCGCAGACCGAACAGGTGACCTGAGTGCCTGCGGGCACGAGTTCCCGGCGACAATTATCCGGCAGGCGATATATCCGAATGTAACCCGCAAGGGTCTTGAGCCAGAAGAAAGCGGGCCGGTAAGAAATTCGGCTGACTATGCCGCAATTCTTCGCCATCTTCTCTGTTCTTCCCGCCCAAGCAACGATGATCAACGGCCCGCACGACCGCCGGCCACCGGCGCTGGGGGATGATGCTGGATATGGCGCTGGCCAGCGGATCGGAGGTCAGGCATTAGTGAGCGAGCCGCGGTAGCGAGGGCGGGGTGTCATGTTTCACGTCGACTCAGATTTCGGCAGGCTGCATCAGGTGATCGTGCACCGGCCTGGGCATGGGAATGCTGCCGTCCTACACGATCGAGCCGGGCAGCGCGCCAACCGAGCTACGAGCGCAACGTCACGACGAACACGTACCCGCGAGACAACGGGATCGAGGTACTCACGATCCGCGGCAGCGAGCTTGGCCGCGGACGCGGCGGCCCGCAGTGCATGACCTGCCCAATCGAGCGCGACGCCTGACCTGCTAGCCGGGCGCACCGGCGCCGCCGGAAAGTTCGCGACTGTCGGCGGCGGCCTCGTGCGCGCCCTTAACCCCGCCGGGCATGCCGCGGGCCGCAGTCGTGAGCGCCCGGATGATGACGGCGACCGCCGGCCTTCGGACGGAGGACGCCCTCGCCACCGCGTACAAATCGCGGGCGGGGCTAGTGCCGGGCAGGTCCCGGACCGCCACCCTCGCGTCGCCCGCCGCGAGGGTAAGGCGCGGCAGGATGGCGATGCCGATGCCACGCGCCACAAGGCTGAGGATCGTCGCGAGACCCTCGAACTCGGATGGTGCCTCGGCTACGCCCCCGGACGCAGCGAGGACCTGGTCGACCGCGCGGCGAGAGGCCTCCCCGGCGGGCGTAGCGAGCCACGGCTCGTCGCGCAGGCTGTGCAGCGATATCGGAGCGCGCACGTCACTCGCCCAGTGGCCGCGCGGCACTACCAGTACGAGCGGATCGGTCACCAGCGGGAAGAATCGCAGCGCAGGCTGCCGGCCTGCCACCCTGCCGGTCCAGTCGTCGACGATCGCGACATCGACCTGACCGGCCTTGACCTGCCGCAGCACCTCGCCGCCGGCGGTCTGCCGCAGCAGCAGGCTGAGGCCAGGATGCGCCCGGACCGTCCGGGTGAGCGCGGGCGCGAAAGCCACTGCCGCTGTCGGGAACGCCGAGATCGCCACACGGCCGGCCGGCTCGGGCGCGGCCAGGTCGGCTTCGGCAGCCTCGATTAGTGCCAGGATCTCAGCGGCGTGCGCGGCTAGCCGCTTGCCCGCTTCGGTGAGCTCCGCCGTCCGCGCCGTGCGGTCCAGCAATGGGGCGGCCGCCTCTCGCTCGAGCGCCGCCAGTTGCTGGGAGACCGCTGACGGGGTGTAGCCCAGTGCGGCGGCTGTAGCGGCGATCGTGCCCCGCTCGGCGAACTCGAGCAGTAGCCGGAGCCGGTGAACATCGAGCACCGACCCAGCATAAGCCAAGCTTATGCTCAGCCTCAGACCTGACCGGTTATGCTGACGCTTTACCTTAGATGGGCAGGTCACGGGCCTAACGGCGGGTAACCTCTCAGCTTGAGACGAACCCACCGCTTGCCCCCGCAGCTAGGAGCTTCGCCATGCCCTGGGCTGGCCCAGCAACCCTGACCGAACCGACCACACTGCCGCCCGCAACCAAGGCCCGCACAACGCAGGCCCCCGCGACGCCGGCCGCCACGACACAGGCACCCACGCAGGCACCGACAGCTCCGCCCGGAGCTGGATCCGCGCCGCCTGCGCCTGCGCCTGCGGTGCCCAAAGATGGCTCCCTGCCCGCCCCGCTCGCGACTCGCAGCGGTACCGTGCCGGTGTCCGCGACTCTCGCCGCAAATGAAGCGCTGGAATCCCGGCGCTTGCGCGGCGAGCCCGTCCTGCCGCTCGCCTTCGGGGAGTCAGGCCTCCCGGTCCACCCGCGCCTGACCGCCGAGCTCGCCGCCACCGCGGGTCTCGGCGCCTATGGGCCCGTCGCCGGCACTGAACGTCTCCGCGAGGCCGCCGCTGGCTACTGGTCCCGGCGCGGCCTGCCGACCGATCCGGCCTCCATCGTGGCCGGTCCCGGCAGTAAGGCGCTGCTGTTCGGCACGCTACTGGCCCTGGGAGCTGACATCGCCGTGCCGCGACCCAGCTGGGTGAGCTACGCGGCGCAGGCGACGCTGATCGGCGCCGCACCGCACTTTGTGGCGCGCCGTCCCCGGCGAGGGCGGCATCTGCGATGCGGCGGCGCTGGACGCGGCAGTGCGCGCCAGCCGGGCGGCTGGCCGGCCCATCGGAGCCGTGCTGGTCACCATGCCGGACAACCCGACCGGGCGGCTGGCGAGCCCGGACGCAGTCCGCGCGCTCTGTGCGGCTGCCGAGCGCAACGACCTGGTCATCATCAGCGACGAGATCTACCGCGATCTCGTCCATGATCCGCGCACGCCGTTTCTCAGCCCCGCGGTCGTCGCCCCGGACCGGACCGTCGTGACGTCGGCGCTCAGCAAGAATCTCGCCGTCGGGGGCTGGCGGATCGGCGTCGCCCGGATGCCCGACGGCCCGGCCGGCGCCGTGCTGCGTGCCCGGCTGCTCGGCATCGCCAGCGAGATCTGGTCGGCGCCGGCCGGGCCGGTACAGCAGGCCGCCGCCGTCGCGCTGGACGAGCCGCCCGAGCTCGCCGAGCGCGTGTCCCGCAGCCGGACACTGCACGCGGCGGTCTGCCAGGCCGCGGCCCGACTGTGCTCCGACGCCGGACTCGATATAGCTCCGCCGCAGGCGGCCTTCTACCTGTACCCGGACTTTGACCCGTGGCGCGAGCATCTGCACGGCAAGTTCGGGGTGAGCACGGGCACTGACCTCGCGGCGCTGCTGCTCAACCGGTACGGGGCCGGCACGCTGCCGGGCAGCGCCTTCGGCGAGCGCGCGTCGTCGCTGCGACTGCGCCTGGCGACCGGCCTGCTCTACGGCGACACCGACGAGCAGCGCGAGCAGGCACTGACGGCTCCTGATCCGCTGCGACTGCCGTGGATCAGCGCGGCCATGACCAGATTCGGCGACATCCTGGCCGACATCGCCGCCTGAATCGCACGCCAGTGCGGGCGCCCGCCATGCGTGGGCGCGCTACTGGACCTCGCAGATCTCGTACTCGACCGTGCTTAGATCAGCCGACAGCGCGCCCTTGCCGACCGCCTGGACCTCGTTCAGCCACAGGTATTCGGCGTCACCGGTCTCGAAAACCGGGGCGATGAAAGCCGCGGAATCCTGGCCGGGCACGAACCGCAGGCGTCCGCCGTAGCGGATGAGCACCAGGGCGCGGTCGTCGGTACGGATCGCCAGGCGCACATCAGGGAGCACCAGGCCGCCTGAGGTTATCGTGAGCCAGTCGGCGTGGCCGCCGCCGGCCAGGCTCCCGCTCAGCCGTCCCGACACCGTGGCGCCGGTGATCTCGGCGATCATTCGCTGCCCGACGGGCGTGCTGCCAGCGCTGACGGCAGGCGCCAGTGTCAAGGTCATCGTGCACAGCGGGACGAGCGTGATCATGCGGCTGTCCTTTCATTGCCCGGCGGCAGTCCGCGCAGCTCTCGGCGGCTGTGTCGTCGCCAGCTCCGTCGATTATGGCCGCTGCAACCCGTCCTCGTCGTGGTCGCCTCGCGGGCTCCTGCGCCAGGTACCAAACGCCTGGCGCGGGGTAGTACCTGAGCGGGCCGCCCTCGGCGGCCCGCTCCTGTGACGCCTTGAAGCCGTTACCGCTGACGGCCGCATGGGTCCTGTTAGGAATGCGGCCGGGGCTGCATGGGTCCTGTTTGGGCCCCATGTTTGCCCGGTTCAGCGCGGTTTTATGAGGCGTCTACCGCTGCAATGCCTAGGCGTCCGCTGGAGGACACCATGCTCGACCTCGCCTACATCGGCCTCACGATTCTGGTCTTCGGCGTGCTTTACCTCATCGTCAAGGGGGTCGAGCGCTTTGAGCGCTGAGAACTGGGTCGGCCTTATCGGCGGCCTTCTGCTAACCGTCTATCTATTCGTCGCACTCGTGCTTCCTGAGAGGTTCTGATGAGTAGCGCCACCGCAGGCTGGCTTCAGTTCGGCCTGCTCGTCGCAGCCCTCGCCGCGTGCTACGTGCCCATCGGGAACTACATGGCGCACGTCTTCACCACTGACAAGCACTGGCGAGTCGAGCGATTTGTGTATCGGCTCGTCGGTGTGAGCCCGGACAGCGACCAGAAGTGGAGCTCCTACGCACGGAGCGTGCTGGCGTTCTCGGCGATCAGCGTGCTGTTCCTCTATGGCATCCAGCGGCTGCAGAGCTACCTGCTGCTGGCGGAGGGCATGCACAACGTGCCGCCCGCGCTCGCCTGGAACACGGCCCCGTCGTTCGTCACGAACACGAACTGGCAGAACTACTCCGGCGAGTCCACCATGGGCTACCTGACGCAGATGTCCGGCCTCACCGTGCAGAACTTCATGTCGGCTGCCGTCGGCATCGTGGTGGCGATCGCCCTTGTCCGCGGCTTCATGCGGTCCAAGACGGACCGGCTCGGCAACTTCTGGGTCGACATCACGAGAATCACCATCCGGTACCTGATCCCGCTCGCCGTCGTAGGCGGCATCATCCTGATGGCCAGTGGTGTCATCGACAACCTCAGCAGCTATCACACGGTGACGACGCCTGTCGGGCGCGCACCAGACCATCCCCGGTGGCCCAGTCGCCTCGCAGGAAGTCATCAAGGAAGCGGGTAACAACGGCGGCGGCTTCTTCAACGCCAACTCCGCCCACCCGTTCGAGAACCCCAACCCGTTCACGAACTTGTTCGAGATCTTCCTGCTGCTGCTGACCGCGTTCTGCCTGCCTCGGACGTTCGGCAAGATGGTCAAGGACAACCGCCAGGGCTACGCCCTGCTGATCGCCATGGTGGTCATCTGGGCTGCCGCTGTCGGCGGGATCAGCTTCTTCGAGTCGCATTACAACCTGGGCGGCGCGACCGCCGCACACCTCGCACATGGCGCCACCGAAGGCGTGGAAACGAGGTTCGGCACGTCCGGCTGCTCGCTGTTCGCCGCGTCCACGACGGTCACGTCCACCGGAGCGGTGGACTGCTTCCATGATTCGCTGACACCGTTCGGCGGCGGGATCGCGCTGGCCGATATGGCGCTCGGCGAGGTCGCGCCCGGCGGCGTCGGCGCCGGCCTGTACGGCATTCTCGTGCTAGCCATCGTGACGGTGTTCGTCGGCGGCCTGATGGTCGGCCGGACGCCGGAGTACATCGGCAAGAAGATCCGACCGGCCGAGATGAAGTACGCGGCGCTGTACTTCCTGACGACACCAGCAACCGTGCTCGCGGCAGCGGGCCTCTCGATCGGGCTGAAGACCCCGCGGGCGTCCATCCTCAACCCAGGCCCGCACGGGCTGACCGAGATCCTGTACGCGTTCACGTCAATGGCCAATAACAACGGCTCGGCCTTCGCTGGCCTGACGACCAATACCGACTGGTACAACACCATCGGCGGGATCGTCATGCTGATGGCCAGGTTCGCGCCGATGGTCTTCGCCATCGGCCTGGGAGGCTCGCTCGCTAGACAGCAACCCGTGCCAGCCAGCGCCGGCACGATGGAGACCCACAAGCCGCTGTTCATCAGCATGCTCGTCGGCGTCATCCTCGTGCTCATCGGTCTCACTTATTTCCCCGCTCTCGCCCTCGGGCCGTTCGCAGAAGGACTGCACTGAGATGTCCGTGACAACAATGGATGCGGGCGGCAGGCCCGTGGCCCCTCAGAGCGGGCAGCCGCGCCAAGTTGGCGGCGGGCTGCTCGATCCCAAGATGCTGTGGAAGTCGACGCCTGATGCCTTCCGCAAGCTAGACCCGCGGGTCCAGCTCAAGAACCCGGTCATGTTCGTGGTAGAGGTCGGCGCTGTGCTGACCACAGCCACGGCCATCGCCAAGCCGTCGGTCTTCAACTGGACCATTGTCGTCTGGCTATGGCTGACCGTCCTGTTCGCCAACCTGGCCGAGGCCGTGGCCGAGGGCCGCGGCAAGGCTCAGGCTGAGACGCTGCGCAAGACAAAGCGGGAGACCGTCGCCCGGCGGCTCGTCAACTGGGCGCCCGGCCAGGCGCAGACCGCCGAGGAACAGGTACCTGGCACGCAGCTCACCCTCGGGGACTACGTGGTCGTCGAGGCCGGCGAGATCATTCCCGGCGATGGCGACGTCGTCGAGGGCGTGGCCTCGGTCGACGAGTCGGCCATCACCGGTGAGTCGGCGCCCGTCATCCGCGAGTCCGGCGGCGACCGGTCCGCCGTCACCGGCGGCACGAAGGTGCTCTCGGATCGGATCGTCGTGAATATCACGTCCAAGCCCGGCGAGACGTTCATCGACCGGATGATCGCGCTAGTCGAGGGCGCCAAACGGCAGAAGACCCCGAATGAGATCGCGCTGAACATCCTGCTGGCGGCGCTGACGATCATCTTCATGATGGCGGTCATCACGCTGCAGCCGATGGCCTTCTATTCGGGGGCGCCGCAGACCCTGGTCATCCTGGTCGCACTGCTCGTCGCGCTCATCCCCACCACGATCGGCGCGCTGTTGTCGGCGATCGGGATCGCGGGCATGGACCGGCTGGTGCAGCGCAACGTGCTGGCCATGTCCGGCCGCGCTGTCGAAGCCGCGGGCGACGTGGACACCCTGCTGCTGGACAAGACCGGCACGATCACCATCGGCAACCGGCAGGCGACCGAGTTCCTGCCTGTCGACGGCGTGACCGCGCACGACCTTGCCGACGCCGCCCAGCTGTCCAGCATGGCCGACTACACGCCAGAAGGCCGGTCCATCGCGGTGCTCGCCAAGGACAAGTACGACATGCGCGAGCGCCACGAAGGCGAACTGCAGGGCGCGGAGTTCGTCGAGTTCACCGCGCAGACCAGGATGAGCGGCATCGACCTGGCTGACGGCCGGGAGGTCCGCAAGGGCGCCGCCTCCTCGGTGGCGCAGTGGGTCAGGGATAACGGTGGCACGCCGCCGAACGAGCTAGGCGGCATGGTCGACGGGATCTCCGCGGTCGGCGGAACGCCGCTGGTGGTGGCCGAGAACGCAAACGGTACCGCCCGCGCGCTCGGCGTGATCTACCTCAAGGACATCGTTAAGGAAGGCATCGCCGAACGGTTCGCCGAGATGCGCAGGATGGGCATCCGCACCGTCATGATCACCGGAGACAACCCGCTGACCGCGAAGGCCATCGCGGACGAGTCCGGGGTCGACGACTTCCTCGCCGAGGCAACACCCGAAGACAAGATGGCCCTGATCAGGAAGGAACAGGAGGGCGGCAGGCTCGTCGCGATGACCGGAGACGGTACCAACGACGCCCCCGCCCTTGCCCAGGCAGACGTCGGCGTGGCCATGAACACGGGCACCTCGGCCGCCAAGGAGGCCGGGAACATGGTCGACCTGGATTCCAACCCGACGAAGCTCATCGAGATCGTGGAGATCGGCAAGCAGTTGCTCATCACCAGCGGCGCGCTGACCACGTTCTCGATCACCAACGACGTGGCCAAGTATTTCGCGATCATCCCGGCCATGTTCTCGGCCGTGATCCCCGCGCCTGGGCAAGCTGAACATCTTGCACTTGCACAGCCCGCAGTCGGCGATCGCCTCGGCGATCATCTTCAATGCCCTGATCATCGTGGCGCTGATCCCGCTGGCCTTGCGCGGCGTGCGGTACCGGCCGTCGTCTGCGGCCGCCATGCTCCGCAGGAATCTGTGGATCTACGGCGTCGGCGGGCTGATCATCCCGTTCGCCGGGATCAAGATCATCGACTTGATCATCCAGTTCATACCGGGCTTCAGGTGATGTGACCAATGAACCGTCTACCCTCCTTCGTCCAGCAGCACCTTGCCGCGCTGCGCGGCCTGCTGGTCTTCACCGTGATCACTGGCATCGTCTACCCGCTGGCCATGCTCGGCGTGGCGCAGGGCGCGTTCCACCACCAGGCCAACGGGTCGCTAGTCAGCAACTCCCACGGCCGGGTCGTCGGCTCGAGCCTGCTGTGCCAGGAGTTCATCGACGCCAAGGGCAACCCGCTGCCGCAGTACTTCCAGCCACGGCCGTCGGCAGCGACAAGCGGCGCCAGCAACGACTACGGCTGCGACCCGCTGTTCTCGGCGGCGTCCAACCTCGGACCGACCAACCCCAAGCTGATTGCCCTGATCAAGCAGCGGCAGAAGCAGATCTCCGCGTTCGACCACGTGCCGATCTCGAAGATCCCGTCCGACGCTGTGACGGCGTCTGGCCTCGGGCCTGGACCCTGACATCTCGCAGGCCTACGCGGCCATCCAGGTGGACCGCGTCGCGGCCGCCCGGCACATCAGCCCGGCGCAGGTGCGAGGCCCTGGTCAAGCAGTACACCCGGGGCCGCACGATCGGCTTCCTCGGCGAGCCGGTGGTGAACGTGCTGCTGCTGAACATCGCGCTCGATGCAAAGTACCCAGCCTGATGCTGGGCGCATCCTCATAGTCGAGGATGAGCCGGCCCTCCTGCGGGCGCTCCAGATCAACCTCCGCGCCCGCGGCTACGAGGTGACAACCTCGGCGGCCGGCCAGGACGCCCTGGTCGAGGCAGCACGGCGGCCCCCCGACGCCGTGCTGCTCGACCTGGGCCTGCCGGACCTGGACGGCACCGAGGTGATCCGCCAGCTGCGCAGCTGGTCCGCTGTCCCGGTGATCGTCCTGTCCGGCCGGGCCGGGTCAGACGACAAGATCGGCGCGCTCGACGCGGGTGCTGACGACTACGTCACGAAGCCGTTCTCGATGGAGGAGCTGATGGCCCGCCTGCGCGCCGCGCTGCGGCGAGACTCCGGCCGCCCGGCCAGCATCGATGTTCAGCCTCGGCAGCTGCGAGGTGGACCTGGCCGCCCACACGGTGGTGCGCAAGCCCCGCCATGGCGGCGGCGACTCCGAGACTGTGCACCTGACCAGGACCGAGTGGCGGATGCTGGACGTGCTGCTGCGATCCGCCGGCCAGCTCGTGCCCGCGAGCCGGCTGCTAGCCGAGCTGTGGGGGCCTGGGGCCGAGGACAGCACCCACTACCTGCGCTTCCATATGGCGCGGCTGCGCCGCAAGCTCGAGGACGACCCGCCGCGCCCGCGCCACCTGCTGACCGAGCCCGGTATGGGCTATCGCTACGCGCCATGAGACGCTCGGAGCAGGGGTTTGATGCCATGAGTTCCGAGGGCCTCGCGGATGTCCGGGCTGCCAAGCCGCCGGGCGGCCGCGGCCAGCTGAGGATCTACCTCGGCTCCGCGGCCGGCGTCGGCAAGACGTTCGCCATGCTCAACGAAGGCCACCGCCGCCGCGAGCGCGGCACCGACGTCGTCGTCGCCTACGTCGAGGCCCACGGCCGCCACGCACACCTTCGAGCAGATCGGCGACCTCGAGGTCATCCCCAGGGCCGCGCTGCCGTACCGCGGCACGTTCTTCGAGGAGATGGACCTGGACGCGGTCCTGGCCCGCCACCCTCGAGGTCGCGCTCGTCGACGAGTTCGCGCACACCAACGTGCCTGGCTCGCGTAACGAGAAGCGCTGGCAGGATGTCAACGAATTGCTCGACGCCGGCATCGACGTGATCTCCGCGATGAACATCCAGCACCTGGAGTCGGTCAACGACGTCGTGGAAAAGATCACCGGCGTCCCGCAGCGCGAGACCGTCCCGGACGCCGTGGTTCGGGCTGCAGACCAGGTCGAGCTGGTCGACATGACGCCCGAGGCACTGCGCCGCCGGATGGCGCACGGCAACATCTACAAGGCCGAGAAGATCGACGCGGCGCTCACCAACTACTTCCGGATCGGCAACCTGTCGGCGCTGCGCGAGCTCGCGCTGCTGTGGCTGGCCGACAAGGTCGACGAGGGTCTTCAGCGCTATCGCGAGGCGCACGACATCCACGCCACCTGGGAGGCCAGGGAGCGCGTCGTCGTCGCGCTGACGGGCGGCCCAGAGGGCGACACGCTGATCCGGCGGGCCGCCAGGATCGCCGCCCGGTCATCGGGCGGCGACCTGCTGGCCGTGCACGTCACCACCTCCGACGGCCTCGCCGGCGCCGACCCCGCCGCGCTGGCCAACCAGCGGCGCCTGACCGAATCGCTCGGCGGCACCTACCACCAGGTCGTCGGCGACAACGTGCCCGACGCGCTGCTGACGTTCGCCCGCGCGGAGAACGCCACTCAGCTGGTGCTCGGGGTCAGCCGGCGCGGCTGGCTGGCCTCGCTGCTCACCGGGCCGGGCGTCAGCATGCGGACGATGCGCGAGTCCGGCGACATCGACGTGCACATGGTGACGCACTCCTACGTCGGCCGCGGCCGGACGCTGCCCCGGGCCCGCGGCGGCCTGAACCGCCAGCGCCAGCTCGCCGGCTACGCCCTGGCCGTGGTTCTCATGCCGCTGCTGACGCTGGCGCTGGCCAACCTGCGCAGCGGCCTGAACCTGACCAGCGACGTGCTCATCTTCCTGGCCGGCGTCATCGGCGTAGCGCTCGTGGGCGGCTTCATCCCGGCGCTGATCGCCGCGGTGGCAGGCTCGCTGCTGCTCAACTACTACTTCACGCCGCCGCTGTACAAGTTCACGATCGCGCAGGCCAACAACGCCCTCGCGCTGATCATCTTCGTGGCGGTCGGGCTCGTGGTCAGCTCCATCGTGGACACCGCGGCGCGGCGGACGAAACAGGCCGCGCGATCTGGCGCCGAGTCCGAGCTGCTCGCCACCACGGCGGGCAGCGTGCTGCGCGGCCAGGGCGCCCTGCCCGCGGTGCTGGACCGGGTGCGCGAGGCGTTCGGGATGGACTCGGTGACGCTGCTGGAGCGCCAGTCCCACGCCTGGGTGCAGGCCGGCGTCTCCGGCGAGCAGCCGGTCAGCCGGCCGGAGGACGCGGACGTCGAGATGCCCGTCGGCGACAACCTTGTCCTGGCGCTGCGCGGCAGGCCGCTGCCGGCCACGGACCGCCGGGTGCTCGGCGCCTTCGCCGCCTACGCAGCCGCCGCGCTGGAGCAGGGACGGCTGACCGCCGCCGCCGAGGCAGCCAGGCCGATCGCGGAGGCAGATCGCGTCCGCACCGCGCTGCTGGCCGCGGTCAGCCACGACCTGCGCACGCCACTCGCCTCGGCCAAGGCCGCCGTCACCAGCCTGCGCTCCAGCGACATCGAGTGGGACGCCGAGGATCACGACGAGCTGCTGGCCACCGCCGACGAGTCGCTCGACAGGCTGGCCCACCTGGTCGACAACCTGCTCGACATGAGCAGGCTCCAGGCCGGGGCGCTGGCGGTGTTCCCGCGGCCAGCCGACTTGTCGGAGATCGTCGCGCGGTCGCTCGATGACCTAGGCCCGGCCGCTCGGATCGTGACCGTCGACCTACCCGAGGACCTGCCCGAGGTCGCCGTCGACCCCGGCATCCTGGAGCGCGTGATCGCCAACCTGATCGCCAACGCGCTGCGGTACTCCCCGCCGGGCACACCGCCGGCCCTGACCGGCAGCGTGCTGCGGGACCGGGTGGAGCTGCGGGTCATCGACCGTGGCCCGGGCATTCCGGAAGAGCACAGGGACCACATGTTCGTGCCGTTCCAGCGGCTCGGCGACACCGACAACACCGCGGGCGTCGGCCTCGGGCTCGCGCTGTCGCGCGGCCTGACCGAGGCCATGGGCGGCACGCTGGAGCCAGAGGAGACTCCCGGCGGCGGGCTCACCATGGCGCTGTCGCTGCCAGCCGTGCCGGGACCGGCCGAGCCGGTACCAGGCACTCAGGAGCGCGCCGACAGGGCGACCGCGAGCGATGCCGCGGCGCCCTGATACCGCCCCATGAGGATGCCGCATGGCACCCTGGTCCCGTGACAACGGTCCTGGTAGTCGACGACGAGCCGCAGATACTCCGGGCACTCCGGATCAACCTGCGGGTCCGCCAGTACGACGTCCACACCGCGGGCAGCGGCAGCGAGGCGCTGGAAGTCGCCGCCCGGTATCCGCCCGACCTGGTGATCCTCGACCTGGGTCTGCCGGACCTGGACGGGGTGGAGGTGATCCACGGCCTGCGCGGCTGGACCGAAGCGCCGATCATCGTGCTGTCTGGCCGCGCCGACAGCACTGACAAGGTCGAGGCGCTCGACGCCGGGGCCGACGACTACGTCACCAAGCCGTTCGGGATGGACGAGCTGCTCGCGCGGATGCGGGCCGTGAGCAGGCGCGCAGGCGCCGACGGCGACACGCCCCAGGTCCGGCTCGGTGATCTCGTGGTCGACCTGGCCGCAAAGCGGGTCGTGCGCAGGCCTCGCGGGCACGGACCACAATCAAGCCGGGAACGGGGACATCCGGCTGACTCCCACGGAATGGCATCTGCTGGAGGTGCTGCTGCGCAACCCTGGCAAGCTGCTCAGTCAGCAGCAACTGCTCGCGGAGGTGTGGGGCCCCGGCTACGCCGACGCCACCGGCAATCTCCGCCTGTACATGGCGCAGTTGCGGCGCAAGCTGGAGCCCGATCCGGCCCGGCCGCGCTGGCTGATGACCGAGCCGGGCATGGGCTACCGGTATCCAGCCCGATCCGGACGGCGCTTGACCGTCCTGCGCGTTGCTACGACCTAGTTCCGCGGCGCGGGCTGGCTGGCGGCTGGTCCGGCCGCTGCTGGCCGGGCGGCGGATCCACGCGCGGCAGCTCCGGCCCAGCAGGCTGCGCCGCTGCACCGTCGTTGTCAGCTGGGCTGGCGCCGGCCACCGTAGACAGCCGGTAGCGCAGCCGGCAGACCACCACGTCCTTGTGCCGCGCTGGATCGCCTGCTCGAGCACGAAGCCCCGCTGGTTGTGCAGGATCCGCTGCCAGGGGTGCGCCGCCTGTACCTCCGGGATCAGCACCACCAGCTGATCATGGCTCGGCTCGCGCTCCAGCTCCCGCAAGTAATCGACGATGGGCTGCCCGAGCGAGCGCTGGTGGCTGTGCAGCGTGACGAGCGGCACGTCCGGGTGCCACTGCTCCCACTGCTGCGCGCAGCCGCACGTCGGCCTCGTGGTCCTCGGTGTCGTCGTAGCAGACCGTCACCGCGATCACCTCGTCACCGAGCGAGAGGGCAGCAGAGATGCCCGCCTGCACCAGCCTGGACATGGTGCCGACCGGGACGACGACCAGCGCGGTCTTGCGCTCCGGTGGCGGTGGCACCTGACCGATCTCCAGCGCGGCGCCGATCCGCCGGTAGATCGTGTGCACCCGGCTGAACATCAGCACGAGCAGCGGCACCACGAGCACGACCAGCCAGGCGCCCTCGGTGAACTTGCTGAACAGCTCGATCGCCAGCGCGGCCAGCGTGAAGACCGCGCCAACGCCGTTGATGACGGCCCGGCCCTGCCAGCCCGGTCCGCGCCTGCTCCCGCCAGTGCCGCACCATCCCGGCCTGCGACAGCGTGAAGCCGACGAACACGCCGATGGCGAACAGCGGTGTCAGCGCCTGGGTGTCACCACGCGTGACGACCAGCAGGACGGCGGCGAAGATGGCCAGCACGACCACGCCGTACCTGTGGACCTGCCGCTGCGCCCGCAGGAAGAACAGGTGCGGCAGGTAGTTGTCGGTCGCCAGCAACGACGCCAGCACCGGCAGCCCGCCGAACGAGGTATTAGCGGCCAGCGCCAGCAGCACGGTGGTGATCAGCTGGACCGCGTAGAACACGAAGTTGTGCCCCAGCGCGCCCTGGGTGAGCTGGGCCAGCGTGGTCACGGTCTTGGACGGCTCGGCCTTGAACTTATCTGCCAGCACGGCGATGCCGATCAGCATCAGCCCCAGGATGACGCCAAGTCCGACCTCGGTGTGCTGGGCCCGCCGCGCCCGCGGCTGCCGGAACTCGGGTACCGCGTTCGCGATCGCCTCTACTCCGGTGAGCGCGACGCTGCCGGAGGCGAATGCCTTCAGCAGGAGCAGGATGCCCACGGTCATCGTGGTCGACGACACTGACCCCTGCGGGAACGGCAGCGGATGCGAGCGCACCAGC
This sequence comes from uncultured Actinomycetota bacterium, assembly GCA_963837255.1. Classification (GTDB taxonomy): domain Bacteria; phylum Actinomycetota; class Actinomycetes; order Streptosporangiales; family Streptosporangiaceae; genus JAJYUU01. The sequence continues at coordinate 1,544,230 of CAWIMN010000011.1, read as the reverse complement.
CCGCCGATGATGACGGCGAAGATCGCGACGATGAAGATGATGGTGGGCGCGATGAACAGCCTGGCCGACTCGGCCACGCCCCACAGATTCGCGGCGGTGATCGCCCCGAGTACGGCCAGGCACAGCCACACCCGGTCCGCGTAGAGGGGATGGAACGCTGACGTCAGCGCCTCGACACCCGCCGACACTCCGACCGCGGCGTTGAGGATGTAATCGACCACGAGTGACGCCGCTGCGAGCAGGCTTGGCCTGACGCCGAGATGTGCCTTGGCCACCGCGTACGCGCCGCCGCCGTTCGGGAATGCCTCGATGACCTGGCGGTAGGAGATCACCAGCACGGCCAGCAGCAGCACGATGGCGAGCGTGACCGGGAGGGTGTAGTGCAGCGCCGCCACGCCGGCCGTGGCCAGGACGATGATGATGGCCTGCGGTCCATAGGCCACCGAGGACAATGCGTCCAGCGAGAGCGCGGCCAGGCCTTCCAGCGCGGTCAGCTTGTGGCGTTCCTCGTCCGGCTCCGGCCCGCCACCTGGTGGCTGCGGCGCAAGTGCGGTATCTGGCCCAGCGGTCATGACTGCCAATACAAACATGCCGTCGCGCATGACGGCGCGACGGCAGGCAGGTTGAGGGGCGGGGCTTGAGCCCGCTAGCCCAGGGTTGCGCCCAGAATCGCGATGATCGCGAGGACCACGATCACGCCAGCGATGAGGATAGCGATCCTCGCCGGGCTCCGATCCGGTGCGGCCCCGTCCCAGGCCTTAGCGGCCTCGGACTTGTCCTCCGCGAACGCCCGGAACTGGGCCGTGCTCGCCGATATGTCTGGCGCAGCGCGGAACTCGCCAGTGGTCATGCGCCGACCATTGCCCGCTGGTTCATCATGACGCTCGGTCATGGCCACGACTGTAGCCGATGACACTGACCAGCACCGCCACTCGGCAGATATCCAGGCTAAGCCTGCCGAACTGGCGTTCTCAGCCAGCGCTGCCGGGCGGCAGCAGGTCGGGCCGATGCACGAGCCTGGACAAGACGATTACGCTGCGTGTCCGAACGACGAACGGTTCAGCCCCGATCCGCTCGACTACCTGCTCGAAGTGGCGGACGTCGGCGGCCCTGATGTGCAGCAGCGCGTCGGCTTCTCCGGTGACCGTGCAAGCGTCGATGACCTCCGGGTGCTTGGCCACCGCAGCGCCGATGTCACCCGGCGACGTGCGGCCCCGGCAGAACAGCTCGACATAAGCCTCGGTGGTCCAGCCCAGCGCTGTCGGGTCGACCTGCGCGGAGAAGCCCGTGATCGCGCCCGAGGCGCGCAGCCGATCGACCCGGCGTTTCACGGCAGGCGCCGATAGCCCGACGAGCGAGCCAACCTCGGCATAGGTCGCCCTCGCGTCGTCGACGAGAGCCGCCACGATGCGCCGGTCCAGGTCGTCGAAGGCCATGAGCAGACGTTAGCGCTGGCTGCGGCGCGACATGCCTCAGACCAGCAGCGCTGACCGCAGCCGCGTCAGGTCAGTCGGCCTCAGCCCGTGCTCGAGCAGGTAGCCCTCGACCGAGCCCGCGGTCTTCCTGACCCTGCCTAGCACAGCGAGTATCAGGCCAGGAGGGCTGCTCAGCAGCGGCCTGCTCAGCTGGTCGCCCAGGCCTGTGCTCGCCTGTAGCTGTCCGATGGCAGGAGTACTCGCGGCGTCCAGGTAGCTGGCGCTGAGACCGTAGTCGGCGGCGATCACCTCGTCCGGGACGCCGAGCACGGCCAGGACTAGCGCGACGACGATGCCAGTACGGTCCTTGCCCGCGCTGCAATGCACCAGTGCGGGGAACGCATCGGCAGTGGCGAGCACCTTGACCGCCGCGCCGATCGTGCCACCGCAGTCATCGATCATGTAGCGATAGATCGCGTCCAACTCGGGCGGGAGCGCCTGCAGGTCGCCGGCGAGGAGCGAGATGTGCGCCAGCCGGGCCGATGCCGACAGCCCGTCCAGCGCACTCGGCGCGATCTCCGCCTCCATCTGGGTGCGAAGGTCAAGGATCGTGCGCAGCCCGAGCCCAGCGAGCACGGCCGAGCCTGCGGCATCAAGCCGGTGCAGTGCATCGGACCGCAGCAACGTCCGCCACCGCACGCTCCGCCCATCAGCGGCCGGGTATCCCCCGACATCCCGGAGGTTAAAGAGCCCTTCCAGCTCCAGCCGCCGCCCATCCGCCAGCACAAGATCATCAACATCCCGCGCGTCCAGGGCACCCGATATGTCACTAGATGCGCAGCCAGCCGCGTCTGTGATCTGCGACAACCCTTGCTCCGTCCGTAGGGAACCGCCTGTCCAGACAGGTTTCCATATGCAGGTTTCCAGCTGCCTTCATCCTCTCAGCCGCCAGGTGAACGGCGTCCACTCAGAGGCCGGGCGCGCGCGGAGCCGAGGCAGCCGTTTCCGTCTGGCAGTGTCGGATTCGGGCCTACCCGGGACCGATAGGTTGGCGACATGACCCGACTAGGCGGCATGTACGGCCCCGACGCGACGTTCCTGGGCGTCGACCGGGCCGATCTGGCGGATCCGGGCGTCCTGGACCGGCACAGACATCATGATCATTGGCGCGCCGTTCGACGGCGGCACGTCGCACCGGCCTGGTGCGCGCTTCGGTCCCGCAGGCCATCAGGTTCACTGATTACCTTCCGCACGACGGATCCAGGCCTCACCTGGCCCTGGGGGTAGACCCGCTGGTCGAGCTCAAGGTGGCCGACGCTGGCGACGTCGAGATGCCCTCAGGCGACACCGAACTGTCCCTGCGCCGCCTGGAAGAAGCCGTCCACCGTGCCTGCCGCGCCGGCGCCATCCCGGTGATACTCGGCGGTGACCACACCGTCGCGCTCCCGGACGCGACCGGCGTCGCCCGGCACGTCGGCTGGGGCCGGGTTTCCATGATCCATTTCGACGCGCACGCCGATACCGGTGACACGCAGTTCGGCTCGCTGCACGGCCACGGCACGCCGATGCGGCGCCTGATCGAGTCTGGCGCCGTCCGCGGCGACCGGTTCCTCCAGATCGGCCTGCGGGGCTACTGGCCGGAACCGGAGACGCTGGACTGGATGGCCGGCCAGCGGATGCGCAGCTTCGAGATGACCGAGGTGGTCGCCAGGGGTCTGGATACCTGCCTGACCGAGGCGTTCGCCATCGCGACCGACGAGTGTGACGGGGTCTTCCTGTCTGTCGACGTGGATGTGGTCGACCCCGGCATGGCCCCCGGCACCGGCACGCCCGAGCCAGGCGGCCTGACTGGCCGGCAGCTGCTGGACGCAGTCCGCCGGATTGCCATGGAGCTGCCGCTGGCCGGCATCGATGTCGTCGAAGTGGCTCCGCCCTTCGACCACGCCGAGGTCACCGCGTTCCTGGCCAACCGGGTCGTGCTCGAGGCGCTGTCCGGCATCGCGTGGCGCCGCCGGCAGCAGGCAGCCGATCCGGGCCGTCCGGCCAGGGATCCTGCGGCGCCGCTGCTAGAAGGCCGCGGCCCGGCCAGCTAACTGCCGGGCCCGGCCCGACTGCCTCGTGGCTTGTTGCCATCCCGAGTTGCGACGGGGTTGATGGGATGCCGCGGTCTCAGCGAGCCGATCTATAGTTGAGCGATGCTGGACGTGACCAGGCTGAAGGTGCTAGTCGCGGTCGCGAGGCACGGCTCCGTCACCGCCGCGGCCCGCGCGCTGAACTACGCCCAGCCGTCGGTCAGCCATCACATCGCCCGGCTCGAGGCCGAGACCGGGACTCAGCTGCTCGAGCGCGTCGGTCGCGGTATCCGGCTGACCGAGGCCGGCCGCCTGCTGGCCGAGCGCGCCGAGGAGATCATCGGTCGGCTCGATTCGGCTGAGGCCGAACTCGCGGCGCACGTCGGGCTGCGCGAGGGCCGGGTGCGGCTGGCGGCGTTCCCGTCCGCGCTCGGCACGCTTGTCCCGGCGGCAGCGGCGCGGCTCGCGGCGGAGACGCCGGGCATGGAATTCATGCTGACCGAGGCCGAGCCGCCGGAAGCGCTCCGGATGCTGCGGGCTGGCTACGTCGACGTCGCTATCGTCTTCCGCCACTACCAGGAGGATCTGGACCCCGCGCCGCCTGTGCCCGCCGACGAGGGTACTCGTGGCGTGCTGCTGCTCGACGAGGCCGTCTATCTGGTGACGGCGGGCGGGGCCGGCGGACCCGGATCGGCCGCTGACCTGTCTGCCTACGCTGCCTGCAGGTGGATAGCCGGCTGCGAACGGTGTCGCAGCTACCTCGTGCGGCAGTGCGAGGCCGCCGGCTTCACGCCCAGGATCTCGTTTACGACCGACGACTACCTGGCCGTCCAGGCCCTGGTCGCGGCGGGCCTGGGCGTCACGACGCTGCCAGAGCTGTGCCTGCGTGCGGCCAGGCACCCGGGCATCGTCACCACCGCCCTGCCAGGAGCACGGCGGCACGTCTTCGCCATGACCTACGGCGAGCCGCCGGAGGCCAAGTCCACCGTTCGCCTGATCGACATGCTCGGGCGCGTCGCCGCGCAGGCCGAGCTGTCCAGGCCGAAGCTGTCCGGTGACTGCTGGTCTGTGTCATTCACTGTTAGCTGCCGATTTTCGGGATGGGCAAGCCAGGGAAGGGGACGATGTAACCCGCTATCGCTGGCCCGAAGCACAGGCCGGAGAAGTCGCCCTGGCTACGTAGCGCGACAGTCGCCGCGCTGCCGTGAACCGCCAGGTAAAAATGGTTCGCGCCCGGCTGGACGGTGAACTGGCCTGCTTCCCTGCCGTAATTCAACTGTACGACCTGACCGGCAGCGCTCTGAGTTTCGCTACGTAGCCGATGCGCAGCGTGCTGGCGAAAGCTACCGACACAGGCTGGAAGTGCAGGACCAGCCGCGGCATGGTCGTACTGAGGCAGCTCCGCCATCCGGGTACGGCCGCTGTGCTCGATCCGCGCAGCGCGGCCGGCCACAATCTGCCATCGCTCCCAAAGACTTTCAGTGCCCCGATCGTGCCCGAAGGCTGAGTGGTCCAGCTGATCTGCGATCCCCTGCCCGAGAGCCGCCCAAGCACGAAGGAGGTGCAGCTCGGCATCCCCGAATGTCCCCTTCATCAGTGTCCCGGGCACCGGCTCACTGACGATCACCGTCCCGGCTGGCGTGTCGGCCAGAGCTGCCCGTGCGTTGGCGACATAGGCCGGACCGGAGGTCACGGTCCAGGTGGCTGTCTGAGTCTGGAAACTCTGCACTGAGTAGACCGAGCCGATAACTAATACGGTCGTTATCGCGATCGCGATCATCCGCCACCGCCCCGTGAAGAACTCCCGGCGCCTGCGGGACGTCCCGTCTGAGTCAGGCCGCGGGTCAGCCACCGACCAGAACACCAGCGCCACGACGATCGACAGCACTGCCAGTACATCTGCTACATAGCGAGTCTGCAAGCCGTGTAGGCCTGCATAGGCCGGAGAGTTGAGCCGACCAATAAGGACCGGCTCTGTGTCCGCAAGCACGAGCCAGACCACCAGTATCAGCCAGGCCCGCCAAGCCCGACTGCGACCAGGATGCTGGCCGCGACCACACTGAGGACCACCAGGACTGCACCCAGCCCAGTCCCACCGGCGTATCCGCAAATGCGCTGAAGTAGTTCGCCTCGTGATACCAGTGCCAAGGCCCGCCAAGAAGGCCAGGCAGCAGAGTCTTGAGCACTCGCCTCCGCTCAAAGACACTGACGGCCTGCGCTGCTGGCGCCACCGGACCGCTCGCCGCCGCGCTGAGCGCGTCAGGAACACCGCCGAGTACGCGGCGAGCAGGCCGAGGTAGAGCAGCCAACCTCGCCAGAGCCGCACTGCAGCGACGCGCACGCGGGGGCAGCCGCCAGCCGCTCAGGAATCCGGTGGTGACAGCGAACAGGAGAAGCGGGATGACCGTCGCCTTCTCAAAGAACACCAGGCCGAACAACTGCCACTCCGCCGACGCCACTGCGTACCGGAACTTGCCGGTCCACACATAATGCAGGTGCGAATTCAGCGCCATGAACAGCGCGATCTGGAGCGGAATCTACTCGACTTCGTCTATCTACCAGGCGTCCGTCGGGAACGCGAGGGGCGAGAGCAGATACAAGGTCAGGGGGATAAGCATCGCCGACCAGTTACCCAGCAGTGTCCGCAGCAGCCGCCAGGCCGCCAGTCTGGCCGCCGCCAGCATAACCAGCACTATCAGCGAACCCGCCAGCCAGTTGTACAGCGCTACCCTGGCGAGCACCCATGTCATCAGGTAGACGCCAGGGAAGAAGTGGCCGCCATCGATCTGCGTCAGGAAACCCCAGCTCAGATGACTCTTCAGCGAGACATCGAGGACCTGGAAGTCGTCCTCCCAGTAGAAATCGTGGCTGAGGAACGCTGCCTTCCAAATGAGCTATCCGCCAATAAGCGCCAGGCTCGCCAGGTGACCCAGTGTCGCTGCACTGTCGCCCACTGGCGCGACCAGTCTACGCTGGCGTACTCCTCAACGTCGTCATCATGCAGCGCTGCGCCGCGGTCAGGCATACCGCCACGCCCATGATCCCCAGCGTCGTCCGCAGACTGTGCTCGGCGTTGCCTGACAAGCTCCAGCTCGCGCGATGCGCGCTTTTCTCGCTCACAGCGCGAGCATAATGTGATCTTCCTACTCAATCTCGATACGAAAACTATCGCCCCGCCGCTGTCACTCCTTCACGTCCGGTCTAGATCTTGGTGCCCTGGTCGGCCCAGTACGGGTCGCGCAGCCGGCGCTTGAGCAGCTTCCCGCTGGGGTCGCGCGGCAGCTCGCTCGGAGAAGTCGATGGACTTCGGCCACTTCATCTTGGCCAGCCGGCCCTCCAGGCCGGCCAGGATCTCGGCGGCTAGCTCATCGGCCGGGCGCCACGCCATCGGCCGGCTGCACGACAGCCTTGATCTGCTCGCCCCACTCCTCGTCCGGGATGCCGAACACGGCGACGTCGGCGACCTTGGGGTTCATGATGATCTCGGCCTCGATCTCGGCCGGATAGATGTTCGCGCCGCCCGAGATGATCATGTCGGACTTGCGGTCGCAGAGGAACAGGAAGCCGTCCTCGGTCAGGTAGCCGATGTCGCCCGACGGTGAAGTAGCCGTCGCAGCCGGTTCGCCTCGGTCTTGGCCTTGTCGCCGTAGTACTCGAAATCTGCGAGGCCCATCTTCATGTAGACGGTGCCGGGCGTGCCGGTCGGCTGCGCATTGCCGTTCTCGTCTGCGATCAGCAGCTCGCTGATCGGCCACGCGTTGCCGACTGTGCCGGGGTGCGCCAGCCAGTCCTGCGGGGAGGCGATGGTGCCGCCGCCCTCGGTCGCGGCGTAGTACTCCCAGACGCACGGCCCCCACCAGTCGAGCATCTCCTGCTTGATCCCGATCGGGCAGGGCGCGGCGGCGTGGATCAGCCAGCGCATCGAGGACAGGTCGTACTTGCGCCCTGGTCGCGTCCGGGCAGCGACAGCATCCGCTTGAACTGCGTCGGCACCATGTGCGAGTTCGTGCACCTGTACCGCTCGGTCAGCGCCAGCGCGGTCTCGGCGTCGAATCCGTCCATGCAGACCATCGTGTGGCCCATATGCAGCGCGCCGCCGCCGAAGACGGTGACGGCGGTGTGGTAGTTCGGCGACGTCAGCAGGTGCGCGTTGGGCTGGCCGTCCGTGACGCCGAAGAAGGACAGCAGCCCGGTCGCAGCTACGACCGCGTCATCTGGGTCGAGGCCGGTCAGCGCCGCGGCGCACGCCCTTCGGCCGGCCGGTGGTCCCGGAGGTGTAGTGCATCGTCGTGCCAGCGGTCCGGTCGGCCGGCAGCGTGTCCGGCTGCCCTGCGCGCAGGTCGTCGACGTTAGTGAAGCCGGGGACGTCGCCGAAGCTGAACCGGGCGTCGGCCGGAATGCCGGCCTCGTCTGCTGTCTGGATGCCGAGCTTGGCGAACCGCTCGTGCACGAAGAACGCCTTGGCGCCGCAGTCGGCCGCGATGTAGGCAGCCTCGGGCGCGGTGAAGTGCCAGTTGATCGGCGTCAGGTACCAGCCTGCCTGGAGCGCGGCCAGGTAGACCTCGATGCGGCGCGCTCCCGTTAGGGAGCAGCGAGGCGATGCCGTCGCCTGGCTTGCAGGCCGCGCGCCCGCAGTGCGTGCGTCAGCTGGTTGACGCGGCCGAGCAGGTCACCCGCGGTGTGCTCGGTGCCATCGGGATCTACCACCGCGATCCAGCCCGGATCCTCCTCCGCCCGGCGCCAGAACCCCTTCGATCCCACTGCCACCTCCCAGTCATTGCTGCTCGCCGACCGACGGCCACGACTAGAACCGGTTCTAATCTAGCGGCCGGCGTCCCGATAGAACACCACATGACAGGCCTATCGGGCCAGATCGGTGCGCAGCGACAAGCCCGGGCACTCAACCTGGCCGACGGGTACGCCCGCACCCCGGGTCCTGCTCAGCCGAACCGTAGTGCTCAAGGCCCGCTGTGGCTTCTTCTTCGTCTTCGTACTCGTAGTACTCACGGTCCTCGCGAAGCAGCAGCAGGCCGAGCACCAGCAGGACGAGGCCGACCAGAACGCCGATCAGCGGAACAACGTCCTGAACCCAGGTGATCTCGTTGTCCGACGACTTCGCCGTGTTGACGGCCGCGGCAATGCTCTGGGGCGTTGTCGTCAGCGTGCCCTTGCAGCAGGATTAGCGCGGTCGCTCCGGTACTGGGGTTGCTCAGCGAGTTGTTCTGACTCTCGACGAGCTTGACTGGCGAGCCAGTGCCTGGGTCTACGTAATACGTGACGTTCGAGGACAGGTACTCGGGCAGGGTGACGGTCGGCTGGTCCGTGATCCCGACGAGCGAGCCTGGCAGCGTGATGGAGCCGAACTGCTGGTTGTTGACGTTCTCGACGAAGACGTAGACATTCAGGCCGTCAACCGTGCTCGTGCCGACGAACTGCGCCGTCTCCGGCTTGAGCAACGTCGTGTCGAAGATCTGGTAGTTCCTCTGCTGGACGCCGATCGGCCAGACGAATCCCTGTCCGGACATCTTGACGCGCTTGGTGCCAATCTCGGCGCCGCAGCAGTTGACCAGCAGCCCAGACCGCCGATCGAACGCGAGACGCTCCGTTGAGTAGCTGATGGGCACTGCGCCGGGCTAGTCACATCGAAGAGGCCGGTGACGTTATTCCATACTGCCGTCGAGGAACTGCCGGCGGACATCGCCCTGGACGGTGCTGACCGCCCTGACGGTAGCGCCCGTGACCACTGCGCCGGTCTGCTGGCTGAAGTAGGAGACGTTCGTGCCGGTCAGCCGGCAAACGCTGTACTCGTTCAGCGGGAACTTGATGACCTGGCCAGGTACATAGAAGCGGCACATCACGGCCACGACTAGCAGGAATGCTCCCAGCCCCGTGAAGACAACCCCGAAGACGCGGCGCATCGGACCTCCCAGGAACGGTTGCAGTACGTCAGTTATAGGGATATCTCGTCCAAGATTGGCACATCGTACTGGCTAGTAGCCAGGACGTCACGTGGAAACTAGACACATATCCGTAACAGCAAAAGCCGCCGGACAGTACCCCACGCCATGAATCTGCGGCCGAGGTTGGCTGCGCCCTTGCGCCGGCCTCGTCCAGTTAGTTGCTGCCGTAGTTATCCAGTTAGTTGCTGCCGTAGTTATATGGAGCCTGGTTCGAGGGGACCGCGTGGCCCACGAGGGCGCCCGTGGAGATCGTGGCCCCGACGGCCAGGACTGCCCCGACCACGAGTGCGGTGACCATCAGCCAGATACGTGACACCGTTAACCCTCCTTAGCGGCCGAGGGGCCGCACAGCACCACCGTGGCACCAAAGTGTGCCACCGCTGGAGGCATGATGCCTAGGAAAAGCGGAGTAAATATACGCAACAGTGATCTAAGGCCCCGGCAGCCTCGCCAGGTTCTCTGCGCATCACAAACGTCTGCCGTATCACCGAAGCAGAGCCACACTTCCTCGGTACTCTTTGGGCGTGCTTGAACGCATACGTACGAGTAAGTGGGTGAGAGCCGGGCTGCTGCTCGTGATTCTCGCCTTCTGCTCTTATGGCCTGGCAGTGGAGTGGCCGCAGGTGCATCCCGCGCTCGCCGACTCCACTGGTACTCGATAGCCGGGGCGCTGGCCGCCGCGATGGCGGGCGCTGGCTGCATGATGCTTGCCTGGCGGCGGTTGCTCGCCGATCTTGGCTCGAAGCTCTCGGTCCCGGTAGCGGCCCGGGTGACCTTCATGGCTCAGCTGGGTAAGTACGTGCCCGGTGCTATCTGGTCTTTTGCCGCGCACGTGGAGCTCGGCCACGACTACGACGTCCCCAGGCGCCGGGGCGCCGCATCGGTCATCATCGCGCTGGCGGTGGCGATCGCCACCGGACTGCTGATCGCGGCGGCAATCCTGCCCCTCGCCTCCCCGGCCGCGGCCAGGAGGTACCTGATCTTCCTTGCGGTCGTCCCTGTGATCGCTGTCTGCCTCGCCCCGCCGATCCTGCACCGGCTGCTGAGCTTCGTCCTCAAGCTGATCAAGCAGGAGCCGCTCGATCAGCCCATCAGCTGGCGGGGACTGGCTGCAGTGCTGGGCTGGACGGTGGCCGGGTGGTTGCTGCTCGGCTTGCAAGTCTGGCTGGTGCTGGCGGATATCGCCAAGGACGGCGTGCGCTCGGTGCTGATATCAGTCGGCGCGTATGCCCTGGCCTGCTCGCTAGCGTTGCTGCTTGTAGTGTTCCCCGGCGGGATCGGCGCTCGGGAAGTCATCCTGGTGGCCGCGCTCGCGCCGGTACTCCCCCATGGCGCTGCGCTGGCCGTGGCTCTGGTCGCGAGGGTGGTCACAACGGTGTCCGACCTGGCCTGGGGTGGGATCGCACTCGTCCTGGCCCGGTCGGCCAACGGCCGCCGCGCCGCTTTGTCGACCGCTCGTGGTGTGCAGGCGGGCAGACGCACCGGCAGGCACCGGCAGGCACCGGAAGGCATCGGCCAGGCGCCGTTCGGCAGCTAGGCAATCCGGCCCCCACATGATGCGAGTCCGCTCGGCAGCGGATAAGAACACAGCCCCACGGGCGCTGTGGTTGCCGCCTGGCGCTGTTGGCTAAGGTTGCTGACCATCCGGCAGGAACAGGACCGAGTTGACGTAGCGCGGATGGGGCCACAGCGCCCGCCGCAGCAGACCGCGCTCGGCCACATGACAGGTCCGCGCCTGGGCGTCGACAAGGTCGAACTCGGTCAGCCGCAGCCACCTGCGACCAGGCTTGACCCAGCCTTCATAACCCCATGTCGCCAGGAGACCGGTGACCTGCGATACCGGCTGAACCCGCTGCTCAACCTCGACGAAGAGGCGCGGCCTGTCGCGTTTAATCGTGTCCGCGGCGCCCTTCAGCACTGCGATCTCATGGCCTTCAACGTCGATTTTCATGAAGGTCACGTTTTCTAGCCCCAGGCTGTCAATCGTGATAAGCGGTACCTCAATGCGAACATGGTGAATATCTCGTTTATGCAATGAAGATACGCCTTGTACTGCACCGTCCTCGGTGGAGAGCCACATCTCGGCCTGCCCGCAGATGATCGGAAGCTGCCGCGGCGATTACTTCCACTCCTGACGGAAGCGTCCGTCGCAAGATCTCGTGCATCGGAGTCGGCTCGATGGCGACTACCCACTCCGCTCTGCTGGCGAGTCGCCGCGCCCCACGGGCCGTACCAGCTGCCGACGTCGAGCATGGTGCCCCCGCCGTCTGGACCTGTAAGTTCCCCTATCCGCCGAATTTCGGGCTCGAATCGCCGGTAGGCGACGCTCACGAGTCGGACGAGCAGTCGATCCGGCAGATGACACGCCAGACGAGACGCGATTGTCAACGCGCCGTTCCTTTCCGCCGCAGCGCACTGGTCCGCTCGGCTGTCCGATTTACGGCCGATCTTAGGACGGAACTGAGGTACCCTGGCTGCTTCTGGATATCACCTCATCGGGCTCCCGCGAGCAGGAACACCACCAGGTCGTGGCTGGCCAGGACGACGCGGGCGCCGGGAAGCCTGGCTCGCGTCGCGAGGCCTTCGCTGCCGAGGCCGGCCGGTGGCGGACTGAGCAGGGGTCCGCGTCGACCACCACGTAGCGCACTCCGGCCCCCCGCAGCGGCGCGGTCAGCGGCCCGCTGGAGGAGACGATCCGGTTCAGCCGGATCGACGCCGCGCTCTCCTGGCTCAATGTCGTCGTGCCGACCTCGAGACCGTCGTTCGAGATGACGTCACGCGACAGCAGCTTGTTCCAGGGGTCGTAGACGGCCTCGCCGTGGTTCCAGGAGTAGCGGCGATACGCCGCCCACGGCAGGACCAGCACGCTTCCTGGCTGCGCGCTGGCGTCGATGATCTGCCTCGCCGCCAGCCAGTCCGCCGGATACTGCACCGGCCGGAGCCGCCCGGCTAGCCCCAGGCCAGCCCGGGCACCAGCACGACAGGCGCCAGCATCGCCAGCACCGCGAGCGCGACAGCGGCAGGCTCCGCTTGGCACGGCCGCCCCGGGTGTCCGGCGACTGGGCGGCTGACCGCCGGGCAGTAGCCATGGCAACGCCCGCGCCAAGGCCGACGGCCTCCATCAGCGCGAGGGCGGCCACGAACTGCTGGCCATCACGCAGCACGGCGAAGCCGGGCCAGGCGGCGATCAGGCCATGCAGCATCGCGCGCGTTGGCGACGTCACGCCGATCGCAGCGATGCCGAGCCCGATCAGACCGGCCAGGCCGAGGCCCGTCCAGCCCCGTTGCCGACGAGCCACCACGACATAGCACGCCAGTGCGCACGCGACTACCAGCAGCCAGAAGAACGAGCCGGCACCGCCGTACCCGCGGGGTACCGTCTGCGAGTTCCAGATGCCCGACAGCATCACCAGGCTGCCGAGGCGCCCGAACGGGGTGTCCGCCCTGGCCGCGAACAGGTCGGCACCGAGCGGATCGGTGTGCACTGGCACCATCAGCGATGGAATCAGCCAGGGCAGGCTGAGCAACGCCAGGACTGCGATGACCGCCGCGAGCCGGCGGAAGCGCTCTGCGCCGCTGCCCCGTGCCAGAGATGCGGGCACGGCAGCCAAGCCGGTCACGATGAGAGCCGCGAACCCGCCGATCGCGGCCGGCAGCATGACCAGCACCAGCCGCCGGCCTGATCCTGACCGTCCCGTGCATACCTCGCGCAGCACCCATGGCAGGCCGGCATAGCCGAGCAGCAGCGCCCACTGGCCAATCAGCAGCCGCTCGGCCACGAACGGATTCCAGGCGTAAAAGATCCCGCTGACCAGGCAGGCCAGATCGCGGCGCGGGCGGCCTCGCGACGCGCGCCAGCCGGCCGCAGCAGCGCTGCCGCGCCAGCGCAGGCTGCGATGAAGATCAGCAGCAGGATGAGCTTCTGCACGATGTCGGCGGGAAGCTACCTGCCGCCACGGTGATAACCGCATCGCTGGGCACCGCGCGAGCCGGCCCACCGCCGAGACCGAGCAGCGCCGATGAGAACGGCGGATATGGCACGAACACCATGTCGTAGCTGAGCAGGAAGCCGCGGGCGAGACCGGGGCCGAGCGCCAGCAAGCCGAGCGCCAGCCCGACCGCCGCCGCCGGGCCGTGCTCGCGCACTAGCCGGCCAGCCAGACCGGCCGCGCCGCGCCCGGCTGCCGGCCGGATGCGGTCGTGGCGGCGACGCTGTCCGCCGTCATGTTTTGCGGGCGTGCACCAGCAGGATCGAGGCTGCACTCGGCCACGCGCAAAAGCCAGGTCCACCGGTCGGAGCGGCCGAGGTACGTCGTGATACCGCGCGCCTTCCACCTTGATCGAGTCGAAACCCCGGGCCGCCAGCAGACCGGTGAGCGCGCGCCGCGTGAACATGTGCAGGTGGCCGGCGACCTGACTGCCTGGCCGGCCGAAGACCCCGCGCAGGCTGACCTCCGAGAACACCGGCTGCACGCCGAAAGCGAGCAGGCCGCGGTTGTACCAGGCAGCCAAGTTCGGCGTGGATAGCAGGAGCGAGCCGCCCGGCTTCAGTACCCGGAAGGCCTCATCGAGCGCCGAGTCGGTGTCGACCAGGTGCTCGATGACTTCACTCATGATCACTACGTCGGCCGACGCCGAGGCGAGCGGCAGGCCAGATCCCTCGACTCCCGCCCTGATCAGGGCGAGTCCGCGCGCGCGAGCCTGCCGCAGCGCGTCGGCCGACCAGTCAACGCCGACGAACTGATGACCGGGGTTGAGCTGCGCGGCCACCGCGGTAGCCACGCCGTCGCCGCAGCCGATGTCGACGATCACCGCCGGGCTGGCACTCTCCGCAGGACCTGGCGAGCATCCGCGCCTGCCTGCGGGCCCGATCGGGCCCGGAGCTCAGCGGGACAGCCGGATTCTCATAGAACTCGCGCAGCCCTTCATGGCCGACGCCGGTCCGTGCCGATGGCGTGCCGTCATGACTGGGCCGCCTTACTCCGCCGGGCTGCGAGCCCGGTCCAGCGCCTCGTCCGCCACCTGGGCGAACCCTTCCACCGCCGCCGACCAGTGCAGCCGCTCGGCCCGCTCCCTGGCCGCGACGCCCATGGCTCGCTCGCTGCCGGTCAAGTGCCAGCGACGCCCATGCGGATGCGAACTGGCCCTCGTTCTTGACCAGAAGGCCGGTCTGGCCGTTGACGACTGAGTCGCGCAAGCCAGGGACGTTGAATCCGATCGCCGGGGTACCGCGGATCGCCGCCTCGGTGATGACGATCCCCCAGCCCTCGATCAGCGCCGGATGCAGCAGCAGCCAGGCCGAGCACAGCAGCCGGTGCTTCTCCTCCTCCGATACCCGGCCAGTAAAAATCACGTCCGGCCCGGCCAGCGCCTCAAGGCGCGATCGCTCCGGCCCGTCACCGGCGATGACGAGCTTCCCGCCGACCACTTGCCGCACCCGCTCCCAGAGCCTGAGCAGCATATCGATGCGCTTGTACTCGGTCAGCCGGCCCAGCGCCAGGAAGAGCGGCTCAGGCGACCGGGGCGTCAGCGGATCAGGCTGCACCACGCCGTTGCAGATCTGCCGGATCCGGTCGTCGGCTACGCCGATCTCACGCAGCGCGTCCGCGGTCGAGTTGGACACGGTCAGGAACAGGTTGTCGCGGTGCGCCCAGGGCATCACCGTGCTCTCGGCGAACTGGCCCATGGCCGCGACGGGGCGCGGGAAACATCATCCGCCAGAGTTCGGTGTGCACGTGATTGACCAGGCAGATCTTCGGCAGGCCGCACCAGAGCGGGGTGAAGAACGGCATCCCGTTGCAGACCTCGACCATGAGGTCGCTGTCCCGCAGTCGCCGCCAGTAGACCAGCGGCGCGCGGACGAACTGGCCGTAGGTGCCGCCGCTGCGGACGACCTCGTAGGGCCGTTCGCCCGACGGTCCGCCGCACAGCAGGCTGACCTGGTCGCCGCGTGCCATCATGCCCGCCGCCAGCCGGTCCACCAGCACCTCGGAGCCGCCAGCCCGCCGATTAGCAAGATCACGCCAGGCGACGAACAGCAATCGGCGGCCGACCCGGTCCAGGGCCCGGCCTGGCTCGGTCACGTCTTCGGAGCGGGCCAGTCCCGACTGATCCTCGGCTCGCGCAGCCTGGCGCCAGCGGGAACCGATGGCGCGACCTCAGCGGCCACCGGCAGGGCAGCCGGGTCGTGACTCACGCGACCACGCTCCATGTTCGCTACGAAGTCAGTCGTTTTAGGTGCCCGTAGGGTACCAACGAGTAATGTGTACCGGACATTGACGTATCATTCTGGTAATTTCGCCGAACTGTCACGACCGTTCCGGCCCTGCCGGACGCCGCGTATCTGCTGGCCTGGTCACCAGCGCCGATGACAAGCTAGCTCCGCGGACACCGGTCAGCGGCGACTCAGGAGAGAGGCGCGAAACGAGACCGCGATGAGCCTGCGATCATCACAGCCGCGCCAGCAATCCCTGGCCAGCCCTGACTCCGCAAGCGACTCCGCGGCTGGGCTCGAACAGCCCGCTCAAGCCAGCAGACAAACCAGCCAGGGTCTCGCCAGGTCTATTCGCCTGTTCAGGCTGTTCCGGCTCGAACAGACACAGCCGGACGTCTTTTACGCGGGTCTGGCCCAAGACGCCGCCAATCAGCTCGCCAGGCACACCGAGCTCGCCGGGCAGACCGTCGTCGATGTGGGCGGCGGCGCCGGCCATTTCACCACAGCGTTCCGGGCCGGGGCGCAAATTGTTATCTATTCGAGCCCGATTCGGCCGAGTTGCTCAGCGCCGGCGAGGCTCCGCCCGGCGCAGTGCTGGCCGACGGCTACTGGCTGCCGGTCGCCGACGGCAGCGCCGACATCTGCTTCTCTTCGAACGTGCTCGAGCACGTCGCCGACCCCGGCGGCCTGATCGAGGAGATGATCCGCGCCACCAAGCCAGGCGGCCTGATTTACGTGTCGTTCACGAACTGGTACTCGCCCTGGGGCGGCCATGAGATGTCGCCGTGGCACCTGCTCGGCGCCAGCTTCGCTGTACGGCGGTACGTCAGGCGCTATGGCCGTCAGCCAAAGCACAGCGTCGGGCGCAATCTGTACCGGGTGCATGTCGGACCGGTCCTGCGACTCATGCGGTCGCGGCGGGACGTGGAGATCCTCGACGCGACGCCGCGCTACTACCCCAGCTGGTGCAGGTTTGTACTGCGCATTCCCATGCTTCAGGGAGGTCGTTACCTGGAATCTGCTGGTGATCGTTCGGCGGAACGCATGAACAGCGGCGGACACGATCGGACCCAGCGACAGCGCGGCCGGTGGCATGCACTTTCGCTGAGCGGCTCGACCGGAGCCGTCGAGGTAGCCGCCAGGCCTCTGCCGTGCTCAAGATCGGCATGCCGGTCAGCCCGCGCCTGGCAATCGCCGGCAGAAGCTTGACGACCGCTGGTGGGTCCTGATCGTGCTCCTGGTCGCGCTGACGATCTTCTGCGGCACCGATCCCGGCCGGATCATCTTCGACACCAAGCTAGGCGTGGACATCAACGCCGGCGAGTTCCTGCAGCGGCTCTGGTCGCTCTGGAATCCGCACGAGTGGTTCGGCAGCCTCCAGGACCAGTACATCGGCTACGCCATCCCGATGGCGCCGTTCTTCCTGGCTGGCCAGCTGCTGCACGTGCCGATCTGGCTGATTGAGCGGCTCTGGCTCGCCCTGCTTGTGACTGTCGGCTTCACCGGCCTGGTCAGGCTGGCGCGCGCGCTGGACATCGGCAGCGACAGCTCCCGGCTGCTGGCCGGCGCGGTGTTCGCGCTGTGGCCGACCTTCACCATCTTGATCGGATCCACCTCGGCTGCCGCACTGCCCGGCCTGATCGTGCCGTGGGCAGTGCTCCCCCTGGTCTCAGCGGTCCGGGGCCGTTGCAGCCCCGGCCGGGCGGCGGCAAGATCCGGCGTGGCGATCGCCGCCATGGCCGGCGTGAACGCGGTTTCCACCCTGGCGGTCCTGCTGTTGCCTGCCCTGTACATCGTCTTCCACACCAACGGCCGTCAGCGGGTCGGGCTGAGCCTGAGATGGAGCGCTGCAGTGGTGGCGGCCACCGCCTGGTGGCTCATCCCGCTACTGCTGCAGGGGCGGTACTCCTTCGACTTCCTGCCGTACATCGAGCAGTCAGCGACCACGACGAGCACTATGTCTGCGGCAGCGGTGCTGCGGGGAACCGGCACGTGGACCGCCTACTTCAATCTCGGCGGCACCCCGTGGCTGGCGGCCGGCTGGGCCATGGTCAGCTCACCACCGGCGATACTGGCGTCCGCCGCGGCGTCTGCTGTCGGCCTGGCGGGCCTGGCCCGGCGGGACATGCCCGAACGACGCTGGCTGTGCGTCTGCGTGGGGCTCGTGGCGATGCTGGCGCTGGCAGGCTACTACGGACCGCTCGGTGGTCCCTGGCACGCCGCCATCGACGCGCTGCTCGACGGCCCGCTCGCGCCATTCCGCAGCATGTACAAGCTGGAGCCCGTCATCGCGGTGGCGCTGGCGCTGGGCTGCGCGCATGCGATCGGCCAGTGGTGGCGGCTGCGGCGTTCCGGCCGGCCGGTCCCGACGGCTGGCCGCCACGGCACTGACCGCGCCGGTCGTCGCGCTTGTCCTGGCCGGGCTGGCGCTGCCGCAGCTCACCGGACAGGTGCTGCAGGCAGGATCGTTCCCGAGGGTACCTGGCTACTGGTACCAAGCGGCCGCCTACTTGGCTGCTCACTCGCCGCGGGAGACCTGCGCTGGTCGTTCCGGCTAACCCGCACGGGCAGTACACCTGGGGCGACACCGATCGACGACCCGCTTGAGCCGCTGGCCGTCTCGCCCTGGGCGGAAGCGGCCTGGTGCCCTATGGCGGTGCGGGTTCTCAGGTCTTCCTGGCGACCGCCGAGCAGGCCATTGAGTCCGGCAGGAGGTTCCTGGCCTGCGGCATACCTGGCCGGGCCGGCATCCGGTATGTCGTCGTCCGCAACGACGTCAGTCGCCGTGGAGAGCGGCTACACGCCTCCGCAGGTCGTCAACGAGACGCTGGTTCAGTCTGGCTTCCGCCTCGTCGCGTCGTTCGGGCCGCGGGTACCCGCCTCGCCCGGCTACCCGAACATCGCCGGCCTGACGCCGGATTCGCGCCGAGCTACCCGGCGATCGAGATCTTCGCGTCGAGCAGCGGGCCGCCGGGCATTCAGCCCGGCCGCGGCCCTGCCGGTCAGCAGGACTGCGCTGGTCAACGGCGGACCCGATTCGCTGCTGCAACTCGCCGGTCAAGGCGTCCTGACTAGTCAGGCGGCGGTCATCGCCGGGCAGGAGCTGGCCGGCCGCCGCCCTCGCTCTGGGCCATCACCGACGGGCAGCGCCGGGCCGACAACGACTTCGGCGCCACGAACAACTACCAGTCGTTCACCTACACCGCCACCGAGTTGAATCCGGCCGACGACCCGCTAGGCGGTGAGGAGCGCCGCCCAGGCAGCTTCTGCCGGTGCCCGCCGCCGGGCACCAGACCGTGGCCGTGCTCTCCGGGGCCGCGAGCGTTACGGCCTCCTCCGATGGCACGTGGCTAGGCGAATCCCCGCAGTATGACCCGGTCAACGCCTTCGACGGCAATCCGGCCACCGCATGGGCAGAGAGCAACCCGATCACCCCGGTCGGTCAATGGATTCAGATCGACTTCGGCCGGACGATCAACCTGCCGTCCCGCATCGGCCTCCAGCTACTCGACAGTTACTACGGGCGGGCTGGCGCCAATCAGCTTCGCGTCACGACGTCGGCCGGTGCCGCCACCTCCGACACGGTCAGCACCGCCACCGTGCAGCCGCTGCGGGTGCCCGCCGGGCCGAGCAACTGGCTGCGCATCACCATTACTGGTGCGAACAACGTGGTGCCGGGCGAGGCTGGGGCGGGCATCAGCGACGTTCTGATCCCTGACGTGCACGTGACCCGATTCCTCAGGCCCGCCGAGGACGCGGCGGGAGCCAGGGCCCGTGCATTCGTCGTCTCTTTCAGCCAGCAGGTGTCCTCGCCCTACAGCCAGGACAGTCAGTACCAGGCGAGCACGCCGCAGCTTGACCGGGTCTTCGACACGCCAGCCACCGCCACGCTGTCGGCTCGCATCACCGCCGTGCCCGAGCCTGGCCCGGCCCTGGAAGCCCTGATCTCCAAGCTATCCCCGGCTGCTCGATCGCAGTTCCAGGTCACCGCCAGCTCGATCTGGGATGCCCTGCCCGAGTTCGGGCCAGACAACCTCTTCCTGCCGGGCTCCGGCAAGCCGTGGCTGTCCAGCGGCAATGATCCCCATCCGGTGCTGGAGCTCGCCTGGCATGGTCGGCGGACCATCGGCAATATCGTGCTGAGGTCGGCCTATGGCCTTGCCACCGCCCCAACCGGCGTGCTGATCGGCAGCCCGGCCGGCAACCGGCTCGTCAGCGTCGGCCTTGGCGGCGTGGTCCGGGTAAGCCCGCCGCTGCGGACCCACAAGCTCTACCTCACCTTCACGGCGGAGTCATCGAGCGCTTCAGGCGTGACGGCCGATGGCCAGCCCGCGCAGCTGCCGGTCGGCCTGGCCAGCGTCAGCGTTCCCGGCCTGGCCGGGATGCACGTCGCGGCGCCGGTTGCGAGCACGCCGTTCCATCTCGGCTGCGGCTCAGGCCCGCCGGTTACCGTTAACGGGCGGGTCTACCAGACGTCAGTCAGCGGGACTCTCGGCAACCTGATCGAGCTGCAGCCGGTCAAGCTCGGGCTCTGCGCGCCAGGCGGCGGGCTGACGCTCGCCGCCGGGCGGCAGACGCTGGCAGCTAATCGGTCGGGCGACTTCACCATTACCGACCTCGCGCTGAGCAGCCGACCTGGAGTTTCGGCGGCCGCCAGCCGGACGATCAAGATCCTGGCCTGGCAGTCCGATCACCGGGCACTGCGGATCGCGCCTGGCGTGGCGTCCTATCTGGAGATTCACGAGAACTTCAATGCCGGCTGGACCGCGACGCTCGGCGGACGCAAGCTGACGCCTGCCACGCTGGACGGATGGCAGCAGGCATTCATCGTGCCGGCAGGGCAGGGCGGCACCATAAGCCTGGCTTATCAGCCGACCGCGATCTATCACCGCGGTATCATCGCATCCGCCGTGGCGCTGCTGCTCATGCTGGGGATCGCCGGCGCCGGCGGCCTGCGCCGCAGGCGTCGAGGCTCCGGTCCGCCAGATGGCCATGCGACATCGGGTTCGCCCGCGACTAACTTCCAGCTGATGGCCTGGCCAACCCTGGTCTTCAGCCAGTCAGCCGTGCGCGGCCACGCCGCAGATCCGCAGGTGCCGGCGCGCCGCGCGGCTGACCCAGTCGAACCTGATCACCGCGACGCCGATCACCCCAAACCAGTTAACCAGGGCGCAAGCGGATCAGCGTCCGGTAACGAGTTTCACGCTTGGGCGGGCGCGGCCAAGCACGTGGCGATCCTGATCCCGCTAGCGGCCCTGATCTTTGTCGCGGGCGGCCCGGTTGCGGTAGCCGTTCCATTGCTCGCCGTCATCGACGGCTGGCGACCACGGTGGCTGCCAGTCATCGCCCTGTGCACTATGCTCGCGGCCGGCCTGACGGCCGCGACCGCCCGGACTCCGACGTCGCCGGGCAGCGGTCCGTTCAGCGGCACTGCCCAGGCGCTCGCGCTTGTGGCCCTGGCTGCTGCCCTGCTGCCGGTCGCCGCCAGCACGCCCGGCTGGCGGTCCGCTAGCCGGCGCCGTAACACGCTGCCGCGGCGTGCATTCGCTGCGCCAGACGAGTTGACATGCCACTTCGACAGCCCTGCGGAGCCGTCCAACATCCACCTCGAAATGCGGATCCCCGGCCGGCTCGACTCTTCCGCCTTCCGCCTTGCGGCCATCGCTGCGCTGGCGGCAAACCCCAGGGCAAGCAGCAGGCGGGCAGCACGTGGCTGGCTGAGCGGCAGCTATGCGTGGGAGCACCCCGCCAGGCTCGACATCGACCCGGTCGCATGCACGACCTTCGCCGATGCGGCCGATCTGGCGGCCAAGCGAACTGACTTCATCTCGCGGTCGCCCTCCATCGACGTATCGCCCCCGGCCCAGCTACTCCTCGCCTCAGGACCGGACTGCGACCACGTAGTGCTGAACGCCCATCACGCGACCATGGATGGCCTGTCCTGGCTTGATCTGCTGCGCGACATCGGCCGGCGCTACCGCGCCTGCACCGGCCTGGATCCGCACTCCCCCGCCGTACCGATCACGGCGGCCAGGCCTGACGCGCCGTTCGCCGACGCGCATCCCGGCCCGGTCCCCGGCCCGCGTGCTCGACTGCTGCCACAGCGCCCGGCGAGGATCGCAGCCGAACGAGGCGGTCAGCGCGGCTACGGCCTGCAACTCACGCTGCTACCGGGTGTGCCTTCCGTCCGGCCTTTTGAGGGCGGCGGCAAGGCGACGCTGAACGAGGCGCTCATCACCGCGCTGATCGCCGCTATCGGGCGGTGGAACTACCAGCATGGCCAGCCAGCCCGGCCAGTCCGGATCACCGTCCCGTTCAATGCCCGTCAGGCGGGCGACCTGCAGGCGGCCGGCAATCACTCGCGGCTTGTCACGATCACTGCCGTCCCACCGCGGCCGGGCGACGATATCCAGCCGCTCATGCGCGATGTGGCCGACCAGGCCCGGAATGCCCGGCAGCGGCCCGGCCCTCAGCTCGGACGCGGGTCTCGCAGCCTGGCGGCAATCTGGTGCCCCGCTGCGGTGAAGTGCCTGATCGTCCGACTCGTACTGCGAACAGTCGGCCCGGTCGTCTGCGACACCGCGATGCTGACCAACCTTGGCAGCGTGCCAGACCCCCCGGATTTCGGCCAGGCATCGAGCGTGACCATGGCATTCACGGCGCAGGCCCAGTTGCCGCGCGGGCTGACCGTCGGCGTGATCACGGCGGGCGGGCAGCTTCAGCTAGCCCTCCGGTACAACCGGGCCCTCTTCGACGCGAGCGCCGCAGACGAATTCCTGGCCGGCTTGGTGACGGCGCTCGGTGAAGTCAGCCGACCCGACGATCAGCGCGGCGAGGCCCCAGGGCAGTTGGACAAGGACCGGTCGAGCCCTGCTGGCACCAGGGCAAGCCAGGTTTAACTGAGGAGATACAGATGGCATTGGAACAGGCGCTGCTCGACATACTTGTCTGCCCGGTCGACAAGGGCGGCCTGCTGTATTTCGACGACGAGCAGCTGCTGTATAACCCGCGGCTGCGACGTCGGTACCAGATCCGCGACGGCGTGCCCGTCATGCTGGCGCACCATGCCGAGACCCTCACCGACGAGGAGCATGCCCGCCTGCTGCGGCGAGCGGGCCGCGGGGAAGCCGTCCAGACCGGCAGCTTAAGGACTAGCGCGGGTGCGCCTGTGTAGCCAGCGGGTAGGCAGCGGCGGAAAACTGGCCGACCTCAACGTCGCCAACGCAAAAGCCGCCGGCCGGGGAACGGTGATCGTCACGCTCTCGTACTGGCCGAGCACCGGGATGTAGACGCTATTGAATCCGGCTCGTACGACAAACTGACCACCTGCAGGGCCGTAGGAGACGGCCACTTGCTGACCCGCCGCCGCTGCTCCGCCGAGATACCCGACGCGCAGCATGTCCGTGTAGCCCGGCGCGCTTTCGGCAAGGGGAACGACAATCTTGCCCTGGTGTGCGGGCCAGCATGAGTTACCTGGTCGTTGCGGGCTGGCCGCACCTTGAATGACTGCCCGTCGCAAAGTGCCGTCCGGGGCAAACATCCCCAGCTCGTTGATGGTTCCGTGCGGATGCGCTATCCACCGTGCCTGGCGAG
The DNA here is from genome assembly GCA_963837255.1 of uncultured Actinomycetota bacterium. Lineage (GTDB taxonomy): Bacteria > Actinomycetota > Actinomycetes > Streptosporangiales > Streptosporangiaceae > JAJYUU01. The sequence continues at coordinate 1,520,976 of CAWIMN010000011.1, read as the reverse complement.
CCGATGCAGTCGTGGCCATGGGTCCGATCGCGGCGGACTGCAACGCGTCACTCAAGTAGGCGGGTCCCACCATCACGTAGACCGGCATGTACCTATCGATGATGACCGAGCCGCGGGGCAGTTCGCCAGAGAGCGCCTTCTGCGCGTTCGCCAGGTAATAGCGGCCGAGGAAGTTGGAGAGACTCGTCGCCCGCTCGTAGCTGTCTACCGAGAAGACCGAGCCGACTACGAGCACGGCAATGAGCGCGAACCCTGCCATCCGCCAGGTTTGGCTGGAGAAATACTCGCGCTGCCGCCCGTCCGTTTGCTCCGCTTCCACCGCCTTGACGGCCGCCGGCGGCCCCAGCACCGGCCAGAAGGCCAGCGCAACACAGATCGCGGCCACCGGCGCGGCGTCGGCCACATAACGGGTGTCCAACGCGAACAGGCCAGCGTAGCTCCCAAAGCTGCTGACTCGGCCCAGCAGAACCGGCGCGATGTCGGCGACTACTACCCACCCGGCCAGGATGGCCCACGCACGCCAGGCCAGCGCTCGGGTCATGACGCTTGCCACCACGATGCCCACGCCCACGAGAAGCGAAAGCCAGGCTAGCTGGCTGGCCGGCGCGGCGTAGGCGATCGCCTGGCCGTACCGCGGCGGCAGGAAGTACCAGCTCCACGGTCCGCCGAACAGCCCCGGCACCAGGGTGTCCTTGATCAGGTCGCCCGAGAAGGTCAGCGAGCTGGTCACCGATGCCGAGCCCGGCTGGACTGTTGACCTGCGCAGTGCATCCAGCAGCACTACTCCGTAGACGGCGATGAGCCCGGCATAGACCAGCCATGCGCGCCAGTAGCGAACCACGCTTTGCCGGGCGCTGGCGGCGAGCCGACCCTCCACCAGGAATCCCGCTGTGACGGCGAACAACACCAGCGGGATGACTGCTGCCTTCTCGAAGAAGAACACGCCAACGGCTAGCCAGGCTGCGGCAGCTAGCACATGCCGGAAGCGGCCCGATCGCACGTAATGGATGTGCGCGGTGAGCGAGAGGAAGATTACGGCCTGCAGGGGCAGGGACTCGACGGCCGACTGCCACCAGCTGTCATTGGGCAGGGTGAGCGGGGTGAGCAGGTAGAGCGTCAGCGGGATCAGAAGGGCCTGCCGGTTCCCGCTGAGCGTACGTAGCAACCGCCAGGCAGCGAGGCTGGCGATGACCAGCATCCCGATAGTCACGGCAGAGGCGGCATCCCAGCTGTAGATGGCCGCCTTGCTCATGATCCAGACGATCAACAGCACGCCGGGATGGAAGTGGCCAGAACCCACGTACGACAGGTACGTCCAGCTCAGGTGCCGTTGCATGGCGAGCTCAGTGAAGTGGAAGTCGTCCTGGCGGAAATAGAAATGACTGAGGAACGTGGCCTTCCAGAGCACCTGCGCAATGATCAGCGCGACAGCGACCAGCGTGACCCAGTGACGGGCGAGCCAGGCGAGCGCATCGGGAAAGCCGACCTCGTCGGCTAGCGTTCCCTGGCCGCTGTGAGTGAGCTTGTGCCGCTCGCTGGGCAGCGGCGCACGCCGGTACGACCGTTCTATTTCACGCACAATCCGAGCATAGTGCCGAGTACGGACTATTAACCGGAAACCGCACACTCGGCATATCGGACATGGGCTCATCCGGCGTGACGCGAGTCGCCTCCGGCAGTCCGTTGGGTCTGTGCGCCGAGCTAAGTCGGCACGGGCGGGATGGCCGGGCCCCGTTTCCGGTCAGGAGTTATCCAGACGGGCGCTAACTAGACAGGGCCGGGATAGCCCCGCCTACAGCCGGCACGAAATAGCCTGCTACGGCATCGTAAACGCACAGGCCAGCGCCCGTCTGAGTTTGCACGGCGACGTCAGCCGCACTGCCGCTCACGGCAAAATAGGCATTGTTCAATCCACTCCTCAGCACCAGATGGCCGGTAATCCCGCCATAGGTTACTGTCACGCTCTGGCCTGCGATCGCTGCGCTGGCCCGGTAGTCGATGCGCAGGACCTGGGCATAACCGACCGACGGGGCGGGGAAGGGAATTACCAGCTTGGTTCGCTTGGCGGTCCCGCAGCTGCGTGCCCCGCTAAACGGCCCGCTTGAGGTGCCCTCGATGGCGGCCGGGTAAATGCGCCCGTCGGGACCAAAGAGCTTCAGGCGGCCGATGTTGCCAAGCGGCCGCGCCGTCCAGGTGATCTGCGCTCCCCGGTCTGACATTGGGCCGAGCACCAACGAGGCAAGGGAGTCGTGGTGGTAGATGCCGAGCATGACGGCGGGCGGCACCTGCCGGTCGAGGATGACGCTTCCGCTCGGGACTAGCGCCAGCGCCATTCTCGCGTTGGCGATATAGGTCCGGGCGACGGTGCCGTTAGTGACGCTGGCGAATTTCTGCACAGACCAGACAGAGCTTGCGGCAATGACCGCCACTAGGGCTACTACCACTGGCTTCCACCGGCCGGTAAAGAACTCGCGCTGCCGCCTGGGAGCGGCGGCGCTTTCCTCGGGCGGCGCCGCCAGCGGCCAGCAGGCCAGCCCGATCACCGCCACGAGCACCGCGGCGGCATCCGCCACGTATCGGGTATCCATCGCGAAAAGTCCCGCGACGCCAGGAACCTGGAGCCGACCAATGACGACGGGCACCATGTCCGCTAGCACCACCCAGAGCGCCAGCGTTGCCCAGGCCCGCCAGGCCCGTTTTCTGGTCAGGACAATGGCCACGACGAATCCAAGCACGACGAACAAGGACGCCCATGCAAGCCAGGACGGCGGCGAGGAGAACGCGTACGCTGTGGAGGCCCCGTGGTACCAGTGCCACGGACCACCCAGCAGGCCGGGCAGCAGGGTCTTGTGCACGAGCTCCCAGGAAAACGTGCCGACCGCGCGCGCCGAGCTGGGGGCGCCTGGCTGTACCGGGGACGACCGCAGCGCGAGGCCGAGCACGACGCCATAGACGACGAGCAAGCCGAGATAGAGCACCCAAGCACGCCAGAACTGCACTACCGACTGCAACGCTGCCGGCAGCAACCGCCTCCGACCGAGCAGGAAGCCTGCGGTCACCGCGAACAGGAGCAGTGGGATGAGCGCCGCCTTCTCAAAGAAGATCAGCCCGAAGACCACCCACGCGGCGGCGGCGAGCGCATGGCGGTACTGGCCCGTCCAGACATAATGGACATGCGCGGTAAGCGCCATGAAGATGGCTATCTGCAATGGGATCGTCTCGACCCCGGCGATCCACCAGCTGTAGTCAGGGAAGGTCAGCGGGCACACCAGGTACAGCACCAGCGGAATCAGGATAGCCGGGCGATTCCCGACAAGAGTCCGCAGCAACCGCCAGGCAGCCAGGCCGGACCCCGCGATCATGAGCAGCTCGACGCCGGCGCCGGCAGCCCAGCTGTAGAGGGCGACCTTGGTCAGCACCCAGCTAAGTACCGCGGGACCCGGAATGAACTGACCGGCGCCCAAGGTGTGGTCGATAAGTCCCCAGTTCAGGCCGCTCTTCAGCGCGGCATCGAAGATCAAGAAGTCGTCCTGCCGATAGAAGTACTGGCTGAGGAATACGGCCTTCCAGATCAGCGAGCCAAGGATTACCGCCAGGCACGCGAGCGTGACCTGGTGCCGACGCACCGCTGCCAGCTGACGAGACCAGTCAGTGTCCGGTTCGTCCTCCGAATAACGATCCCGGTCGACCGGCGGACGGCTCGCGGGTGTACGAGCGGTCGCCGCCGTAGCGGTCATCGCCACCGCGGCCGCCCGCGTACTGGCTGACTGCGGGCTGGTAGCGGCCGTCATCGTCGTGACGCGGCGCAAGGTTGTGCTGTGGTTCGGCACCACGGCGGGTTGCCACCTCTCGGCGCGTTACGCGTTCGATTTCGCGCGACGGCCGGTCGATCTCACTCACGAAGCGAGCATAGTGTGCCTCTGGCGCCGATTATCCGGAAAAAGGCCCAATCGTCGCATGGTGTTGCCGCCATGTGATGACATCGAATAGCTGCTGGACGCCGCGCCGCCGATGCTGCCCGTGACCAGCCGCGCCGCCGCCGGGCTGCCCGTACTTCTGGCCGCCATGAGGGTTCGCAGGTTAACCTCATAGGCTTCGCTGAAGGCCTGACGGAGATATCACCGTGTCTGATACGCGTCCTGCGACCAGCAGCAGATAGAGGCGACCAATGCGCATAGGCGAACGACCCAAGGCTGCTGCTGCGGTTCCCTCGGTCACGCTCACTGGCTGGGGCAGGGTCGATGCCACCGTGGCCACCGTGTCCGAGCCGGCCGACTCGAGGCAGGTCGCAGCGCTCCTGCGGGGCGCTCCGGCCCGCGGCGTCATCGCGCGTGGGCTCGGCCGCAGCTACAACAACGCCGCCCAGAACGACGGTGGCTCGGTCATCGTGATGACCGCGACTGAACCGCGTCACGAAGCCTCGACCGAGGACGCTCGGCGTCGTCGTCTGCGAGGCGGGCGTCAGCCTCGAGCAGCTCATGCGGACCGCGCTGCCCGCTGGCTGGTTCGTCCCGGTGTCGCCGGGGACCCGGCAGGTGACCATCGGCGGCGCGATCGCGGCGGATGTGCACGGCAAGAACCATCACCGGGCGGGCAGCTTCGCCCGGCACGTGTTCGTGGTTCGACCTGCTACTGCCCGGCGGCCGGGTCACAGCGGGTCACGCCGCAGCGAGCGACCCCGAGCTGTTCTGGGCGACGGCGGGCGGGATGGGCCTGACCGGCATCATCACTCGCGCCGCCATCCAGCTGACGAAGGTCCAGACGTCCACGGGTCGCAGGGTCGACACCGTTCGCACCGCTGACCTCGACGAGGCCATGGCCTGCCTGCCGAGGCAAACGACCACCGCTACGGCTACACGGTCGCCTGGCTGGACTGCCTGGCCAGCGGCGCGCACCTAGGCCGCTCGGTCGTGACCAGCGGCGACTTCGCCGCCGTCGCCGACCTGCCGGTCAGCGACCGCCGCGCCCACTGGCACTTCCGGCCAGCAGCCCGGCTCGCGGGCGCCAGCCGCCTGCCCGCCCGGCCTCATCAACCGGTACACGGTCGCGCTCGCCAACGAGGCCTGGTACCGCAAGGCGCCACGACGCCGCGAGGGCGAGATCCAGTCGATCGGCGCGTTCTTCCACCCGCTGGACGGCATCAGGAACTGGAACACGGTCTATGGCCCTGGCGGTTTCCGCCAGTACCAGTTCGTCGTGCCGTTCGGCGCAGGAGGCGACCCTGCGCGCGGATCCTGGAGCGGATCAGCACCGCCCGAGCGCCCTCCTTCGTCACGGTGCTGAAGCGATTCGGGCCTGGCGACGACGGCTATCTTTCCTTCCCGATGCCGGGCTGGACGCTGGCCCTGGATTTCCCGGCCCGCACGCCTGGCCTGGCCGGCCTGCTGCGCTGGCTCGACGAGCGAGTGCTGGCTGGCGGGCGGCCGGGTCTACCTGGCGAAGGACTCCAGGGTCAGCGCCGACGTGCTGGCCGGGCATGTACCCGCGGCTTGCGGACTTCCGGAAGCTGCGCGCGCGAGCTCGACCCGCGCCGGCATGCTGGTCTCCGACCTGTCTGCGCCAGACTCGCGGCCATAGCCTGAGACGCGAGGACCCGGTTGCTTATCGGCGCGGACCGGTGACCCTGACGTCAGGCAGCAGCTTCTCGTAGGCGGCCAGGTCGGCGTCGCCGTCTGGATTCACCGAGTTCGCAAGCGCCAGTGCGTGCCGGAGCATGTCGGGCCAGGACCAGCCGAGCGCGATGCCGGGCACGAACCCGCCACCAGAGCGTCCCGCCGCCGCGCACTGTCCGGAAGACAGCGGTTGTCCCGCCATGGTCCTGCTCCCCCGCGGCCTGCCACTCTCCGTCGGCGGTGACCACCCGCACGCCGCCGTCCGCCAGTCGCACGACGGCGCTGCTGCCGATGATTCCAGGAGGGGCCTCGGCCGCGTCCGTCGTGGCCTCCGGAATCACCAGCGCGGGGCCGCGCGCGGCGCCATGCCGGAGCGCGCTGCCGCCCGCGTTCAGGATGACCGGCACGCCTGCCTCGGCCGCGTAACTCGTCAGCGAGCCGTACGTCTCCGCTGGCAGCCCGGCCGGCAGGCTGCCGCACAGGACCACGGCCGTGGCGCCGTCCAGCAGCGCCCGATAGTCAGCGGCCAGCCGGCCGAGCTCTTCGGTCGTGATGTAGGGCGCAGGCTCCTCCAGGCTAGTGACCTGGCCAGCGGCGGCATCGGTGATCCTGACCGTGCGGCGCGACTCGGCGCCGATCCGGGTGAACTGAGTAGCCACGCCTGCCCTGGCTAGCTCGGCCCGGATCAGATCGCCCGACGATCCGCCCGCCAGCCCAGCCGCTACCACCTCATGCCCGAACGTCTGCAGGAGCCGCGCCACGGTGAGCCCGCGCCCGCCCGCGTGGTACCGCACCCGGCTGACCCGGTTCGCCGCGCCGAGTTCTACCTGACCGGCGTCGTACCGCACCTGCAGCGCCGGGTTGAGCGTCACCGTGACGATCACCCGGCGACCTCAGCGGCGAGCAGCGCGCCGAGCTCCCAGCACGCCTCCATATCTGCCTTGGCCGGCGTGCCGGTAACGGTCACCGGCGGCCGCACCTGCCGCCAGCCGAGGCCGGTCGTGATCGACTCCACCGCGCGCACGGCTCCGCCGGTGTCGCTGGCACCGTGCACGTACAGCCCGTAGGGGCGCCGCCTGGTGGCCTCGAGGCACGGATAGTAGATGCTGTCGAAGAAGTGCTTGAGCGCGCCGGACATGTAGCCGATGTTGGCCGGCGTCCCCAGCAAATAACCGTCGGCAGCGAGAACGTCCACCTCGCTGGCCGTCAGCGCCGGCCGGACGAGTACGTCCACACCCTCGATTTCGTCGGTCCTGGCACCGTCCGCGGCCGCCTCGAACATGGCCTGGAGCGCAGGCGACGGCGTGTGATGAACGATGAGCAGCGTGGGCATCAGCGCCGAGCTTAGACGACGGATGCCGTCCCCAGACGCAAGTGTCATCCGGGTAACGTGGCTGGCCTGCCGGCTGTGAGCGGGTCGGGCGCGAGATCAGGCGCCCGGGGTTGGGCTCGAATCCAACCTTGGGCTAGCCGGCGTCGCCATCAGCGCTTCGGCAGTCCTCAGTCGCCTGGACTGACCCGACGAGCGGCGCGCAGGGTCTTCCAGTACTGGACAGTTCCACCGGCCCAGCCGCCGCAGGCCCCGCCACATCCGTCGGCTTGGTCGAGATCCTCCGGGCGGTAAGGCGGCGCGCGGTCATCCCGCGGCCCGGCACCTCTGAGTCATGACCTCTGTTCACTACCGCTAGCCCGTCTTGCGTCCCGCACCGCGGCTGCCAGCTTCCCCCACCCACAGCGGTGAGGGCGGGCTGCCTAATACAGCGTCGGCCTTGGGCCGAGCGTCAGCAAGGAATGTGCTCGCCCCCGCGGCAGCGGCTGGCCGGCGGCCGCGTCGTGGCCGCACCCCGTTCCCGGCCTGACGGGTTTGCCGCGCCGTCGGCTACGGTGACCGGATGCGCCGACCAGTTGAAAGGACAACCGGCCCGACCGCAGCGCCCCCGGCAACGGTCGGTGTGAACACGGTCCCGGAGACTAAGGTCGCTGTGACTATGGTCACTGTGACTACGGTCGCCATCAGCACGGGGCTTGACGCGTGCTGCGTGCTGGTCTTCGTCATCATCGGCAGGCACGCCCACGATCACGCGGACAGCCTGGCCGGCATCTGGCACACTGCCTGGCCGTTCCTGGCGGGCCTCGCGGTCGGGCTGGTGGCTGCCAGGTACTGGCGGCGGCCGCTGGCGGTCGTGCCGGCCGGGGTCGGTGCCTGGCTCGGCGCGGCCGGCCCGGGCATGGTGATCCGAGTGCTGGCCGGCCAGGGAACCGCGGTGGCTTTCATCGCCGTCGCTTCCGCGTTCCTGGCGTTGTTCCTGCTCGGCTGGCGTTTCGTGGCGATGACCGGCAATCACTTGTGGCGCAGGAGCCACAGCAGTAGTCAGCGGGGTTGACGGCTGCGCCAGGCATCAACGCATACTCCTTGAGAGGGGCCGCGCCAGGCCCTGGGCTGGGGGCCAGCTCGACAGGAGGCGCCAGGTTGATACGGCAGCTCCGCCGGATGGCAATCGGGCTCAGCGTGGCGGGCGCGGTGCTGACCGCCCTGACCGCGTGCGGCGCGCCCGGATATACCTACGCGTCCGACCGGACCGACCACGCGTATTTCAAGGTGCCGGCGGACTGGCAGCAAGTGACTCCATCGGCGCTGTCGAGCGCGCAGGTACAAATCAGCAGATCAGCGGCTGGGTCGGCGGGCGGAACGTTCGCGTGGTCGCGTGCGTACGACGCTGCCGCGGACCCGTCCGCCGCTGCCCTGCTGTTCGGCTCGCACTCGCCGGTGGTGTACGCGAGCGTGCAGGATCTGCGCTCGTCGCTGCGTGACTCGCTGTCGTTCAACTACATGCGCGACCTGATCTTCCCCGTGACGGCGCAGGCCCGGCAGGCGGCGGCCGCCGCCGGTGTCAACCTCACCGGCTTCAACCTGATCGCCAGCACCACGATCACGACGAAGGACGGCGTGCGCGGCATCAACGAGCTGTACGAGTACACCCTTGGCGGACTGCCGGATGCCTTTGACCAGACGGTCTTGACCAACAGCTCGACGACCAAGCTGTACCTGCTCCTGGTGCAGTGCTATCAGGACTGCTTCGTCTCCCATTTGACGCAGATCAAGGCAGTCGTCGACTCGTTCACCGTGCGAGGTTCCTGATGCGGAGGTCAGCGAGCAAGACCGACCGGCGGTCTCGCCGGCAGTGGCGCCAGCAGTACGGCCTGCTCGCAGCCGAACGGCCGACCCGCAGGACCGCAAGCGTTCTGGGACCGGATCAAGTTCAGCGTGCTGTTCGTCGGGGTCTGGTTCATCGTCGTCTGGTACCAGATGTCGAACAACCCGGTACTTGGCTTCTCCGACGCGGCCCGCCAGCAGCTGCAGGTGCAGATCGGGGACTGGGCGGTGGCTCGTCCTGCTGCTCGGGCTGGAGGTGCTGCGCCAGCTGAGCTACCTCCTCGCCGAGCGGTCACACCGGCTACTACCGGCTGTCCAGCGGTGTATTCGGCCGCGGCGATCAGATCACGCACCAGATGAGCGACTACACCCGGTTCCGGCTGGCGCGCGCCGTCAAGTGGCTGATCGTGATCGCCATCGTGGCGATGCTCCTCGGGCTCATCTACCACACGTCGCCGGTACAGGGCGTGTTCCAGGCGCCGGCCTCCATCTTCCACGCGCTGCCGACGATCTTGTACTTCATGTTCATCCTGCTGCTGGGCATCGGCCAGTTCGCCGCGATCTTCTGGTTCATGTCGCGCGGCGGCGTCGATATCTACTACCCGGGCGACGTGACCACGAGGTTCTCCGATGTGTGGGGCCAGGATCATGTGCTCGCCCGAGTGCAGGAGAACATCCTCTACCTCGAGGACCCGGAGTCGATCGAGGACCACGGCGGTTACGTACCTGGCGGCATCCTGCTCTGGGGCCCGCCGGGCACCGGCAAGACGCTCATGGCTGAGGCGATGGCCGGCGAGACCGGCAGGCCGTACGTGTTCGTGGATCCGGGCGCGTTCATCAACATGTTCTTCGGCGTGGGCATCCTGAAGGTGAAGGGCCTGTTCCGCAAGCTGCGCAAGCTCGCTGTCCGGTACGGCGGAGTGATCGTCTTCTTCGACGAGGCTGATTCACTTGGCAGCCGCGGCGGCAGTGTCGGCGGCCAGGGCGGCGGCCCGCGGGGCGCCAGGCCAGCCGGCGCCCGCGCCGGGCAGCCCGTTCGCGTCGTGCCACGGGTTCAGCTACCTGACGCCCGACAGCCAGGCGGTGCTGACGACCCGCGCGGGCGGCCTGCCGGGCGACCCGGCGCAGGCGGACCCGGCGCCGCGGCGCGCTGGCGTCTTCCGCCAGATGATCCCCGCTGGCATGGGCATGGGCGGCGGCGGCATGGGTACGCTGCAGGCGCTGCTCACCGAGATGTCGGGACTGAAGAAGCCGCGCGGGTTCGTCAACCGGGTGGTGCGCCGCACGCTCGGCATGCGGCCGAAGCCGCCGCCCAAGTACCGGATCCTCATCGTGATGGCCACGAACCTGCCGAGCGCGCTGGATGAGGCGCTGCTGCGGCCCGGCCGGATCGACCGGATGTACCGCGTCGGCTACCCCTCCAAGGAGGGCAGGAAGCGCACGTACGAGGGCTACTTCGCCAAGGTGAGCCATGAGGTCAGCGCCGACCAGCTGGACCACCTAGCCACCATCACGCCGTACGCCACCGGGGCCACGATCAAGGACCTGGTGAACGAGTCGCTCATCGTCGCCCTGCGGGACCGCCGCACGACTATCACCTGGCCTGACGTGCTCAAGGCCAAGCTGTCTAAGAGCGTCGGGCCGTCCGAGGGCGTGGAGTACATCGAGCGCGAGCGGCACGCGGTCGCGTTGCACGAGGCGTGCCACGCCGTGATCAGCCACCTGGTCCAGAAGCGGAACGTGATCGACACCGCGACCATCCAGAAGGGCGCCGACTACCTCGGCTTCGTGAAGCCGATCCCGATCGAGGAGCAGTTCACCTCGTGGCGGAGCGAGTACGAGGCCGACATCATGGTCAGCCTCGCCTCGCTGGTGGGCGAGCGGATGTTCTTCGACGGGGACTCCAGCTCGGGAGTCTCCGGCGACTTGCAGAACGCCACCATGATTTCCCTCGCCATGGAAGGCCTGTGGGGCATGGGCGGCCAGTACGGTTCCTACGCCGCGACGAGGGCACCCATGGACGCCCATCCCGTCGCCGACGGCAACGACCGCAACGTGCTGGAGACCGCGCTCGGCCAGCGCGCCGAGGCACACCTCGCGACTCTCGCCGAGCGCACTGGCGCGCTGCTGACCGAGCACCGGGCTAGCGTGCTCGCGGTCGGCCACGCGCTGGAGACGCACAAGACGATCAGCGGCCAGGACGTCACCGCCATCATCAACGGCGACGAAGGACCCGTCGTGGACGGCCGCCCGTACCGCGAGCCAGACTTCCTTGCTGAACTCGAGGCTTATCACCTGCGCGCAGTGTCGGCGCACGGCGGCGACCGCGGCATGCCGCTGCCGGTTCCGGTACCGCATGCACAGCCTGAGCTGAGCACCCTGCCCGCCACGACCGAGCACCGCGCCGAGGCAGCCGACTAAGCGCGTCGGCCGGGGAGAGCGAGCCCGCCCGCGCCGCAAATCCGGCTAAGCCGGGCACCAGCCCCGGCCATGCCGTGAAGTGCGTCGCCCGTCCAGCCGCGTAAGCCGTCAACGGCGAACGCGTGTGCGTCTAGGGCTGCAGTTGCGCCCTAGACGCACACGCGTTCGGATGATCTTGGGCGACGAGGTCGGCCCAACCGGGCATAGGGGACTATTCCGGGTTGCGGTGCAGGTCGTTCTACTTGAACCATCGCTCAGCTTCATCCTTGTCAGCCCAGCTACCCGGCCTTTAGACTGAACATTCAGTCAACGCGTTGGGAGCGCGATACTCATGGCCACGACACAGGCCAGTTCGACCGACCCGATTTCAGCAACGACGACAGCGACAAGCGCCGCCAAACGGCACCAGCCAGCTGAACGGCAGGCCGATCAGATGCCTGCCGGCCGACCGCAACTGCTCAGCCAGGCCCCGGCCTCAGGCCCCGGCTACGCGCAGGTCCCGGGCCTGGCCATAACAACTCCCGCAGCGGACGCAGCGGACGCAGCGGACGCATCGGACGCCTCCCCCACACAGGCTCCGGAACACGCAGGCATCCGGCCCACGCAGGCATCCGGCCCCGCGCAGGCATCCGGCCACGCGCAGGCATCCGGCCACGCGCAAACCCCGGCCCATGCGCAGGCCGGAGACCACGCGCAGACATCAAGCCTTGCGGCCGCGCGGCCCTCGCTCGCCAAGATCATCGAGGCGCAGGAAGAGATCTTCGTCCGCCGTCAGCCCGAGTCGGCCCGGCTCGCCGGCGTCGCAGGGAGTTCGCTGGCCGGCGGCGTCGTCTCCAGCTGGCAGATTTCCCGCCCGCAGCCGGTCTGGCTCAGCCACGGCAAGGGCTCCAAGCTCTACGACGTCGACGGCAACGAGTACGTCGACCTGCACGGCGGCTACGGCGTCTCGCTCGCCGGCCATGGTCACCCGGCCATCGTCGAGGCTGTCAGGTCCCAGGTGGAGCGCGGCACGCACTTCGCGCAGCCGACCGAGACCGCGCTGGCGGTCGCGGCAGAGCTGTCGCGTCGGTTCGGCCTGCCGCAGTGGCGGTTCGCCAACTCCGGCACCGAAGCGACCATGGACGCCGTCCACCTGATGCGGGCCATTACCGGCCGCGACAAGATCATCAAGGTCGAGGGCTGCTACCACGGCCACCATGACTCGGTGCAGGTATCGGTGTGCCCGGACGAGAGCGAGGACGACAGGGGCCCGGCGCGAGCGGCCGAACGGCGTGCCATCGAGCGCCGGCATACCGCAGGCGATCACCGACCTGACCTTGATCGTCGGCTTCAACGACCTGGACGCCGTGCGGCGCAGGCTGGCTGAGAACCCGGGCCAGATCGCCGGCATGATCCTCGAGCCGATCATGATGAACGCAGGCATCATCAAGCCAGATCCCGGCTACCTGGCAGGCCTCAAGGAACTGCTGCACGCCCACGGGGCGCTGCTGACCTTTGACGAGGTGAAGACCGGGCTGACGGCCGGCCCTGGCGGCGCGACCGGAGTCACCGGCGTGACGCCGGACATCGTGTGCCTGGCCAAGGCTATCGGCGGCGGCATCGCTGTGGCCGCCGTGGGCGGCACGGCCGAGGTCATGGCGCACGTGGCCAACGGCGACTACGAGATGGTCGGCACCTTCAACGGCAACCCGCTGGCCATGGCTGCCTGCAAGGCCATGCTCACCGAAGTGGCCACGCCCGAGGCATACGAACGCCTGGAGAAGCTGCGGCTGCGGGCAGTCGAGGGCCTGGAGCGCGAGATCGCGCGCAACGGGCTCAATGCCCAGGTCGTGTCAGTCGGCGCGAAGGGCTGCGTCGTGTTCTCGTCCGAGCCGGTTCGCAACTTCCGTGACTTCCTCACCGTGCGGGATTCCTTCAGCCATGCGCACTGGCTGTTCCAGCACAATGGCGGAGTCTTCCTGCCGCCGTGGGGCAAGATCGAGCAGTGGCTGATGTCGGTCCAGCACGACGAGGCTGATATCGATAGGTTCATCGACAACTTCGCAACGTTTGCGGCTGCAGTCCGGCCGTAACCCAACTGAATCCGCGAAAAGATATGGTCCCGTTGCAGGGAAGTCCTTGCGCCGGGAATACACATCAGGACATTCTGGGCAGGTAACGAGTCAGGCAGACGAGTCAGGCAGAACGTTCAGCAGGGAAGCTTTCCGCGAGCGTTCAGCCTGTGCTCGGGCTCGGCGGAAGGCGGCGGTAGATGCACCCACGAGAGGGCTGGCAGCCGGACGGCACTCGCCGGCGGCCTGAACTCTCCCGGCGCCAGGCGCTGCAGCGCGGAATCGCCGCCGCGCTGCTGGCCGGCGGCGGCGCCTCGGTGCTTGACGCCTGCGCGCCCTACCTCGTCGGGGCGAGCAACATCCCGCTGCCGCGGCCGAACAACCCGGTGACCTGGCCGGTAGCCGGCAACGCAGCAATCGCGAGCAACCTGCAGCCCGAGACCGGCGCGACTCTCCAGGTCTACAACTGGGTCGCCTACATCAACCAGTCCTGCGTCAACAGCTTCGCCAAGAAGTACAACTGCAAGGTCCAGGTCACCACGTTCAACACCATGAACGAGGCCCTCGCCAAGCTGCGCAGCGGGCTGAAGTTCGACGTACTCATGGGCGCCACCGTGGACGTGCTTGGCGACCTGATCGAGTCCAAGCTGATCCAGCCGCTCAACCACAGCTACATCCCGAACATCACCCAGGCGTGGCCGGACTTCCGCGAATCCGTACTACGACCGGGGCTGGCAGTACACGGTGCCGTACACCATCTACACCACAGGCATCGCCTGGCGTAAAGACAAGGTGCACGAGAACCCGTACGCCATGCGCAACCCGTGGCGCGAGATGTTCTTCCAGCCTCAGTACAAGGGCAAGATCGCCATCCTGGACGACTACCGGGAAAGCGTCAGCCTCGCGCTGATGATGAACGGCATCTACGACCTCAACGCCACCAGCAAGCACCAGATCGACCTGGCCCGGCAGACGCTGCAGAAGCTAGACGCCGCAGTCAGCATGCAGATCGACAACAACGACTACACCGAGGTCCCGGACGGGCAGACCTGGATCCACCACGCCTGGTCGGGCGACATGGCCGCGGCGGCGAGCTACATGCCGAAGGGCGTGCCGGTGGATGTCGTCGGCTACTGGTTCCCCAAGGACGGCAAGAGGCCCGATCGCTAACGACACCAACACGGTGCTGCGGTCGGCGTCCAGCCCGGTGCTGGCCCACCTGTTCCTGAACTACCTGCTCGACGAGCCCGTCGTGGTCGAGAACATCAGCTACAACGGCTACATGCAGCCGGTGACCGCGATCACCCCGGAGTTGCTGGTAAAGGAGCAGATCTTGCCGCCAAGCCTGATGTCGACGGCCGTGCTGCCGTCGGACTTCCGCCGCGGCGTCGCGGAACTTCAGCTGCCGGTCGATGCTGACGCCTTGTGGCAGCAGGCCTGGCTCGTCGCGAGCAACGGGATCTAGCCATGGCTCACCTGCCACCCGAGGAGCTTGAGAAGGCGCCGGGCACCGGCCCGGCCCGGCGAACGGGTCGCGAGCGCAGGCCATACCAGCCGAATAGGTGGTTCTGGTTCCTGCTCGCCGCGCCCGGCATGATCTGGCTAGTCATCCTCTTCGTCGTCCCGTTCTACGCGATGCTCGCGATCGGCGAGGGCAAGCTCGACCGCCAGACCGAGTCGCCGGTCGCCGTGTACCTTCCCTGGCACTGGAGCTCGGCGAACCTCTCGAACGTCTGGCACGATCTGTTCGGCTCGGGCGCGTTCGTCGGCGCCATCGCCTGGCGAACGATCTGGTACGTCGTGGTGGCGTCGCTGGTGAGCCTTCTGATCGCCTACCCGGCGGCGTACTTCGTGGCGAGGTTCGCCGGCCGGCGCAAGGGCATCTTCCTGGTGCTGCTGATCGCGCCGTTCTGGATCAGCTACATGATGCGGATGCTGGCCTGGATCGACCTGCTTCAGACCAACGGCTACGTCAACAAGATCTTGTCTTTCGTCGGCCTCGGCTCGCCCAACTGGCTCGGCGGGCCACTGGTACACGGTGATCATGGGGCTGGTCTACGGCTACATCCCGTACCTGATTCTGGTGCTCTACGCGGGCCTGGACCGGATCGATCCGTCCCTGATCGAGGCGGGCCGCGACCTTGGCCTCGGCCGGGCGCGGACGTTCTGGCGCGTGACGCTGCCGCTCTCACGGCAGGCGATCCTGACCGGCATGCTGATCACGGTGCTGCCGATGCTCGGTGACTACTACACCAACCAGCTGCTGTCCGGCGCCCCCAACACGTCCATGATCGGCAACCTGATCCAGGGTCAGCTGGCGACGCCGTCGGCAGGCCAGGGCGCGATCTTGTCTCTCATCGTGCTTCTGGTTCTCCTCGTGCCGATGATCTACTACGTGGTCCAGACCAACCGGGCCTCTCGGGTGGCGTCATGAGCAGCACCGCAGTCTCAGAGTCCGTTCCCGCGACCAGGACGGGAACGAGGTCGCAGAAGACGCGGTTTTTCCGGAATCCGTGGCGGCATCCGTGGCTCCTGGAGGGCTGGACCTGGCTGTATCTAGTCTGGTCGCTCGCGCCGATCGCCATCGCAGTTCTGTTCTCGTTCAACCATGGCAAGTCGCAGGCCACTTACCAGGGCCTGACCTGGCGGTGGTACTGGGGCGACAAGGTCAACTCGATCTGGCACAACCCAGCGCTGCACGCCGCCATCTTCGAGACGCTGAAGCTCTCGGCCTATACAACGCTCATCGCGGTGCCCATCGGCGTCGCGTTCGCGCTCGGCATCAACCGGTGGCGCGGCTTCCTGCCGTCGAGCTTCAACTTCATCATGATCTTGTCGTTCGTCGTGCCTGAGCTGATCTTCGGCGTCGCGATGTTCTTCGTGTTCACCAAGATGCCAGGCCTCGACACCGTCGGTCTCGGCAACTGGGCCGAAGTGCTAGGCCTAGTGACCTGGAACGTCAGCTGGCCGGCGATCCTCGTCCAGGCCAGGCTCGTGACTATCGGCAAACAATACGAGGAGGCGTCGGCCGACCTCGGCTGCACGCAGTTCCAGACCATGCGGCGAGTCATGCTGCCGCTGCTGACGCCTGCCATCTTCGCTAGCGCGATCCTGGTCTTCTCCGGCGTGATCGACGACTTCGTGATCGTGGACCTGCTCTCATCCAACGCGAGCAACACGCCGATGTCTGTGATCATCTACTCGACCCAGCACGGCGGCAACGGTGGTCCCGCGCTCAACGCCCTCGCCACCGTGATGCTGCTGCTGTCGTTCGTGGTAGCCACGCTCGGCTACGTCGGCTACCGCGTCATGACCAGAGGCCAGCGCGTCGACGGGCAACAGGCGCTGACCGCGATCACCGGCGCGGAGTAGCGCGCTCCGCGAGCCTGGGCTGGCCCGGCTGCGGTTGCTCGGGCCGCTCGGCAGCCGCGGCGATGTGGCGCAGCATCCCGCCGAAGACCACACCGTGGAAGGGCGCTATCGATCGCCAGTAGACGTGCCCGGCAAGGCCGCGCGGCTGGAAGATCGCCCGCTGGTGATAGGTCGTGCGCCCGTTCGGATCCTGGCCGACCGACAGCTCCAGCCAGGCCAGGCCCGGCAGCTTCATCTCCGCGCGCAGCCGCAGCAGCGATCCCGGCGTGATGGCCTCGACCCGCCAGAAGTCCAGCGCATCCCCGACCACCAGGTGGACAGGATCGCGCCGCCCGCGGCGGAGGCCCACGCCGCCAGCCAGCCGGTCGAGCCATCCGCGCGCGGCCCAGGCTGCCGGGAATGAGTACCAGCCGGTCTCGCCGCCGATGCCCTCGATTACTCGCCACAGCCCCGCCGGCGACGACTGGACGATCCCGCTGCGCGCGTCGACGTACAGCGAGCCGCCGGCCCACGCCGGATCGGTCGGCAGGGGGTCGCTCGGAGCGCCGGCCGTTGCCGCCGATGACCAGCGGGTGGAGACCTGGCCCGCCATGGTGTGGCGAAGGGCCAGGGCGATCGCGCGATCGACGGACAGCAGCCCCGCCGCCGGATCCGGCACGAACTCAGCGATGTCATGCTCGGCGCACACGACCTCGTTTCGAAGCGACTCGACCAGCGGCCGGGCCAGGCCCGCTGGGACAGGGGTCACGAGGCCGACCCACAAGGACGACAGCCGCGGCGTGAGCAGTGGCACCGGGATGAGCAGGCGCGGCCGGAGCCCGGCTGCGTCGGAGTACCGGTGCATCATGGTCGCGTAGGTCAGCACGTCCGGGCCGCCGATGTCGAACCGGCGGCTGACATCGGACGGCAGCGTCGCACATTCAGCGAGGTAACGCAGCACGTCGCGTACGGCGATCGGCTGGATAAGCGTCTTCACCCACTTGGGCGTGACCATCGCCGGCAACCGCTCGGTTAGGTACCGGAGCATCTCGAACGACGCCGACCCGCTGCCGATGATCACGGCGGCCTGAAGCGCGGCCGTCGGCACGCCGCTGGCCAGGAGGATGTCGCCGACCTCGCCGCGCGAGCGCAAGTGCGGCGAGAGGTCGCCGGCCTCGGCTGGCACGATGCCGCCCAGGTAGACGATGCGCCGCAGGCCAGCCGCAGCGGCGGCGTCGGCGAACACTCGCGCTGCGTCCCGATCCCGCTGCTCGAACGACTCGCCGGTACCGAGCGAGTGGATGAGGTAGTAGGCGACGTCCACATTCGCGAGCGCTGCCCGGACGGCGACCGGGTCCAGCGCGTCGGCGACAGCGACCTCGACGTCGCCGGACCACGGCCGGCCGCTGAGCTTGCCCCGGTCACGCGCCATGCAGCGGACCGTGTACCCGCGTTCGAGCAGTTCGGGGACCAGCCGGCCGCCAATATACCCTGATGCTCCCGTGACCAGACAGCGCAGCGGCGGTGACATGCACTCGAGTCTTACACGGGGCAGCTACGGCCTTCAGGCCGCTGCCCGGCGCGCGGCCTCGAGGTCCGGTCTTACCTACTCATCCAGCTATTCCGTCGGCAGCTCGGCGAACGGCCGGACCCACTGCAGCATCGCGACGTCTCCCCCTGGCTCCCGGCCGACCGCATCGACCAGTCCTTCCAGGCTGGACGCCTGCACTTCCCGATTGCTCCCGATGATGTCGCGCGCCGTAAAGTGACCGGAGCTGTCGCTGATGTCATAGATGGCGCCGTGCCGGCCGTACGGCCAGGGGTAGATCGCGAACCACAGCTGAGCCCCGGGTAGCTGAGGTCCCACGACGTACAGAGCAAGAGCTGCCCTGGTGGCGTCATCTATCGCTTCCGTCAAGCTGTCCGCTTCGAACTCCGGCGGCTCGTTCCTGGTGTTGTCGGCCATCCAGCTGATGGCCCAGGCGCCAGCCTCGACAGTGATTAGGCAGGTCAGCATTCCAGCTGTGTCCGGGCTGGTCTTGCGGCCGAAGATCGGCATCACCTACCCCGCAGCCGGATTGCGCCGTAGAGCAAGAACAGCGTGAGCGGGACGAAGAAGAGAGTCGTCACGGCGCCTGAAATGTCGAGCAGGAGGCCCTCACGAGGATTGTTGATGCCGGGCAAGAGAATGAACACTGAGCCGGCACTCATGATCGCGCCAAGGCCAACCAGCCGCCATCGTCGCTGCTGCCCGCTCGCGTCCATGGCATCCTCTCGGCACTGCGACGATCCAATTGGGTGAGCTTTGTCGGATGATAACCTGATGCTTACTGTCAAACCATGACGTCGGCAGGGACGTGCTCGACGGATTAGCGTGGGATCGCCAGCGCGTCGACGGCGACGGCGCCGGATGGACCACAGATCAGCGGGTTGACGTCCAGCGCCTCGAGCTGGTCCCCGAGGTCCACGGCCAGCTCGGACAGCCCTCGGATGGCCGCAAAGACAGCGCCGACGTCGGCGGCAGGCGTGCCGCGGACCCCGTCGAGCAGAGCGCGCACCCGCAGGCCGACCACCAGTTCCGCGGCGAGCTCAGCCGATACCGGCGGCAGCGCTACGGCCCGGTCGGCCAGCAGTTCGACCAGGGCTCCCCCGGCCCCGACCACGATCAGCGGACCGAGTTCGGGGTCGCGAACGATTCCCAGCGCCAGCTCCACGCCGGCCGGGATTGTCTGGCAGACCAGGGCGCGCGGCCCAAGGCGGCCGGCCAGATCGGCGTACACATCGGCAAGCTGGCGCGCATCACCGATGCCGAGCACAACGCCGCCGACATCGGACTTGTGCTGGATATGCGGCTCGTCGGTCTTGAGCACGACCGGGTAGCCGATCTCCTCGGCGGCCGCCAGGGCCGCGGCGACGTCGGCGACCGGCCGGGCGAGCGCCGTACCGATCCCGTAGTCGGCGAGCAGGTCGAGCAGCGGCGCACCCGTCGCCTGGCCGTTGGCGATCAGCGCGGCGCCGCGTGCTCGCCGGTCCGGGCGGACAACCACGTCCGCCGGGACGGCTGCGCCGGCCACGGGTGCCGGGACGGCTGCACCAGTCCGAGCAAGCGCACCGGACTGGCGAGCGTGATCGAGCAGGTGCCGCAGGGCCAGCAGCCCCGAGCGCGTCCCTTCCAGCACCGGCAGGCCAGCGCCGCGCAGCTGCCTGGCCAGGTCCAGGTCGATGGCGCTACTGAAATTGCTGAGCACCGCGAGCGGCTTGCTCGTTCGCTCGGCCACGTCCAGCATCGCGAGCGGATAGGACTCGTCGCCGTCGAGCTCGTGCACGAGGTCGACTGCGAGCGCGACGGCCTGCACCGCCGGGTCGTCGGCCAGGGCGAGCAATGAGCCGCCGAACAGGTCCCTGGTGTCAGCGCCCGTGCCCCAGACGTCGAGCGGGTTAGCGGGCACGAGGCCTGGGTCGAGCAGGTGGGCAAGCCGCTCGACCGTCGCCGGCCCGATCTCAGCAAACGGGACACCGACCACTTCGGCAAGGTCCGCCACGTGCGCGCGCTCCAGGCCCGAGTCGTGCACGGTCGCGATGCCGCGCCCCTTAACAGCCCCTGGGCCAACCGCCGCCGGTCGCGCCCGGCGGGCGGCGGCAAAGAGCTCCAGCGTGTCGGAGAACTCATCCAGGTCGCTGACCCGGAGTATCCCGTAGGCCCTGGCCAGTGCCTCCCAGCCACCGTCCGAGCCCGCCAGCGCGCCAGAATGCGCCGCGACCATCTCTCGGCCGCCGACCGAGCTGCCGACGGTCAGCAGCACGACCGGGATGTCCCGCTCCGCCGCGGTGGCCAGCACGCGGCGCAGGCCGGCGCCATCCCGGATGGCCTCCAGCACCAGCCCGACGACGCGCGTGCCAGGCAGGTCCAGCGCGTACTCCAGGTACGCGGGCGCCGCGGTCACCAGCTCCTGACCGGAGGAGACGGCCAGCGTGAAGCCGATGCCACGCCGGGCGCGCAGCAACGCAGAGAACACCGAGCCCGAGTGCGTCACCAGCGCGACCGGCCCGGCAGGCAGCGGATCAGGCTCGGTGTAGCCGATGGCGCGCAGGCCATGGCTGACGTTGACGAAGCCCATGCAGCCGGCGCCGCACAGGGCCATGCCGGCCGCGCGCGCAGCCGCGGCCAGCCGGTGCCGCAGCCCCGGCCGGTCATCACCGGGCGCCTGGGGCTCGTGCGCGTTCCCGAAGATCACCGCGCCGCGACTGCCGGCCTCGGCCGCCAGCCTCAGCTGCTGCTCGAGGGCGGTGTCGGGGACAGCGAGCAGCGTCAGCTCGGGCGGCTCGGGCAGGTCGGCCAGCGACGCAAAGCACCGCGCGCCATCCAGCTCGGTGTACCGGGGATTGACCGGGTACAGCCGCGGCCGCGACCCGCTCTTGCCGACCTCCGCCAGCATCCTGCGACCGAAGCTGCCCGGCCGCGGCGAGGCGCCGACCAGGGCCACGCTGCGCGCTTCGAGCATGGCCCGGACCGCGGTGTCGGCCGCCGGGCTGGCAATGCCCGGTGGCAGGGAAGCTACCCCGTTCCCGCCTTGATCGGTTGCCGGCACCAGAGCCGTCATGACCGCCGGAAGGCCTTGCGGGCGGCAGCCGTGCGCTGGGCAGACTTCCGGTCGGCGATCGCGGCCCTGGCCGCCTGCCAGCCGGGGATGCCGCAGACGCCGCCGCCGGCGTGCGTCGCGGAGCTGCCGTAGTAGAGGCCGTCGACGGGCGTACGGTAATCGGCGAAGCCCGGCGCCGGGCGCATATGGAACAGCTGCTCGAGTGACAGCTCGCCGTGGAAGATGTTGCCGCCGATCAGGCCGTACTCATGCTCCATCTGATGCGGGCCGACGACGTCCCGGTGCAGGATTGAGCCCTTGAAGTTCGGCGCGAGCTCGTTGTAGCAGTCGATCATGCGGTCGGCGTAAGCCTCGAGCTCGGCGGTGTGCGGCTCTTCATTCCAGTCCGCGGGGACCCACTGGGTGAACAGCGACATGATGTGCGTGCCCTCGGGGCTCAGCGTCTTGTCGAACGCGGTCGGGATTACGCCGTCGCTGAACGGCCGCACGGCGGCCTTGCCGTCGCGGGCGTCCTGGAACGCGCGCTCGATGTACTCCATAGTCGGCGCCATCTCGACCGACCCGGTGTGGTGCTCCTGTAGCTGCGAGCCGGGGTCGGCGATGAAGTCGGGCAGCTCGGCGAGTGCCAGGTTGATCTTCACGACGCCGCTGCGGCTCTTCCACCGCTCGATGTCGGTGGTGAAGTCGGCCGGCAGGTTCTCCCGGCCAACCTGGTCCAGGAACGCGGTCCGCGGGTGCAGGGTAGACACCACGACCTTGGCCCTGATCTCATCGCCGTTCGCCAGCACGACGCCGACGGCCTTGCCGCCCTCGATCAGCACGCGCGCGACCGGAGCGTTGATCCGGACCTCGGCGCCGTGCTGGCGGGCGGCCGCCTCGATGGCGCTGGCTACTGCGCCCATGCCGCCTTCCTGGAAACCCCAGTTACCCAGGTGGCCGTCGCCTACGTCGCCGATGGAGTGGTGCGCCATCACGTAGGCCGTGCCTGGCTCGTACGGGCCGGCCCAGGTGCCGATGACGCCGTTGACCGCCAGCGCACCCTTGACTTGCGGCGACTCGAACCAGTCGTCCAGCAGGTCGGCGATGCTCATGGTCATCAGCCGGGTGACGTCCGCGATCGTGCGGACGTCGAGGCCGCGGTTGCGCCAGGCGAGCTTGAGCGTGCCGGCCAGGTCGCGCGGCTTGCGGGAGCCGATCGCCGGGCGGCACGGTCAGCAGTAGCGGGCCGAGCACGTCGGCGAGCCCGGCGAGCCAGGCGTCCCACTTCGGCATGGCGTCCGCGTCCTTCTTGGACCACCGCGACACCGACTCGTGGTTACGCTTGGCATCGTCGGCGTACAGCTTGATCGACCCGCCCTCGGGGAACGCCTGGTAATACGGTCCCATCGGGTAGACCTTGTAGCCATGCCGCTCCAGCTCGAGTTCGGAGATGATCGTCGGCGGCAGCAGGCTCATGACGTAGGAGAGCCTGGTCACCTTGAACTCGGGCGCCTCCGGCCAGACGGCCTCGGTCGTGGCCGCGCCGCCTGTCTTGTACCTGCCCTCGAGGACGACGGTCCGCGCACCTGACCGAGCCAGGTACGCGGCTGCCACCAGCCCGTTGTGCCCTCCGCCGATCACGATGGCGTCGTATGTTGCGGCCATGAGCCAGCCTCCGTAGTGTTGCGGCCACGTGTCCGCACCGGGACGGATTCGCAGGCGACGCAATGTTGACTCAGTCAGTGTTTGACTGAATGTTCAGTTTAAGAAATCTGCTAGCCTGTAGGCAAGAGGGGGCCGACATTTTCGCGGTGCCGAGTCTCCCGCTTTGCCGGGCTGCAGCCGTGAGCCGCGCTATAACTGCGAACTAGAAGGACGGCAACACGCAGACAGACGGCACTAGAGCAGGAATTATTGCCGGCATGAGAGGAACTGCCGCGATGACAGTCCGCGCAGCTGAGGGCGCTGAGGCGCCGGGGACCGCCGACCAGCGGCGCGAGCAGATGCTGCAGGCCGCGCTTGAGGTCATATCGGCGCGCGGCTATGCCGATACCAGGATCGCCGATGTCGCCGAGCGCGCTGGCGTCAGCCCCGCGCTGGTCATCTATTACTTCAAGACCAAAGACCAGTTGCTCACCGAGGCCATTCGGCACTACGAGGACAACTGGTACGCCGTCGGCCAGAGCCGGATGGCCCGGCTGACCTCCGCGGCTGAGCGGCTCGAAGAGTTCGTGGCAATGAGCTGCCTGGAGACCGCCGATCCCGAGCCGGCCAGTTCCTGGCAGCTGTGGCTGGACTTCTGGGCTCAGGCCGCCAGGAACGCCGAAGTCGCCAGCGTCCGCCAGAAGTCCGACGAGCGCTGGCGCGACATCATCGCCTCGCTCGTCCGGGATGGCCAGGAGGCCGGCGAGTTCCGTGAGATCGACGCGGCCAGCTTCGCTGTGTACCTGTCGACGCTACTGGACGGGCTCACGATCCAGATCGCGCTGAACGACCCGGTAGTTGACTCAGTGCACGCTTTTGAGCTAAGCATGCGTTTTGTGGCTGATCAGCTCGGTTTTGACTGGACGCCGGGCCGCGGCCGGGTCGTCGCAAGCCGCGCTGACTCCGAAGAAGGGTAGGTGGCTGACGTGGCAGGTGGTCGCATCGAGCTTGTCTCGCTCACCAAGCGCTTCGCCGAGGTCGCTGTCGATAACATCGACCTCGAGATCGCCAGCGGCGAGTTCTTCTCGCTGCTCGGGCCGTCTGGCTGCGGCAAGACCACGACCCTGCGGCTGATCGCCGGCTTCGAAGAGCCAACGGCCGGCAAGATCCTGCTCGACGACCAGGACGTGTCGGCGGTGCCGCCGCACCGCCGCAACGTGAACACGGTGTTCCAGAGCTATGCGCTCTTCCCGTTCCTCACGGTGTACGACAACGTGGCGTTCGGCCTGCGCAACAAGCGGCTGTCGAAAGCCGAACTCGAGCAGCGCGTGTATGCCGCGCTCGAACTGGTCAAGCTGCGTTCCTTCGAGAAGCGCCGGCCGGGCCAGCTGTCCGGCGGCCAGCAGCAGCGGGTCGCGCTGGCCAGGGCCCTGGTCCTGCAGCCATCGGTGCTGCTGCTCGACGAGCCGCTCGGTGCGCTCGACGCCAAGCTGCGCCGCTCGCTGAAGGTCGAACTGAAGGCGCTCCAAGAGGAGGTCGGCATCACGTTCCTCTACGTCACCCATGACCAAGAGGAGGCGCTGACCATGTCCGACCGGCTCGCGGTCATGCGCGACGGCAAGATCGTCCAGATCGGCTCCCCGGCCCGAGGTGTATGAGGAGCCCGCCGACACCTACGTCGCCGACTTCCTCGGCGTCTCCAACCTGATGGCGGTCGACGTCATCGCTCGCGGGACTGGCGGCCGGTGCGAGGTCCGGCTCGGGGAGTCGGTGCTGTCGGTCGAGCATGGCGGGATGGACGCGCCCGAGCGCGCGCACGCGGTCATCCGGCCCGAGCGGGTCAGGATCGAAGAGTTTGGCTCGTCCGGCCCGAACCGGGTGCCGGCCATGGTCGAGCGCCTCGTGTACCTCGGCTCCGCCACCCAGGTGTTCCTCCGGCTCGCAGCCGGCGCCGACATCCAGGCGCTCCTGCAGAACGACGGCGACCAGAGCACGCTCGCCCAGGGCACGCCCGTGCACGTCTTCCTGGCGCCGGACGCACTGCGGGTGCTCAGCGGCGGCACGCCCGCCGCCGACCTGACCGCCACCGCAGCCGATCCTGACATCATTCGCCAGGCCAGCTAGCCCGCAGCCGCCCTTTCGCTGCCTCGATTCCTTTTCCGTAACGTCACCGCGAGGGCGTTGACTTTGCCCTAAGTTCCTGGGAAAACCTCATAAGCGAAACATGAGGGGAACGGGGCATTTAATGGCATCACGATCTCGCACGCTCGCGGTCGGCCGGGGCAGGGTGGCGGGCACTGCCCTCGCGGCCGTGCTGGGTCTAGGCCTTGCGGCCCTCCCCGTCGCGGCCGGCGCCGCGGTGAGCGGTCCCGCGTCGTCTTCCGCGAACGGCGCGGCGGCGGCCAGCCAGGCGGCCGCCACTGCCGGGCAGCGGGGAGCCGCCCATCCGGGGACGACGCGCGCGGCGCTCACCATGCTCGCAGAGCGCGCGAGGCTGGCTGCGAAGCTGCACGACGCGGCCGGGGCTGCCAGGAAGACGGGGGCGATCACCGGGACGGTGCTCGGCGCGAACAGCCAGCCGATAGCCGGCGCGTGCGTGACCGCCGTCGGCTCGTCCGTCAGCGTCACCGCGACGGCCGCGCCTGGCGGGACATTCGTGCTGGCGGGCCTCGCGCCCGGCCGCTACGCGCTGGAGTACCGGGACTGCGCCGCCGCCGGACGGTACCTGCCGGCCTGGTCAGGCGGGGTGGCCTGGCACAGCGCGGCCGCGCTGGTGCAGGTGGCGGCGAACCAGATCCGCCACGTTCCCGTCATGATGCTGAAGTCATTGCACCCCGCGACCGTGCTCTCCGGGACGGCTCGATTCCGGCAGGCGCTGGCCGCCAGCAACCGCAGCCTGACGGCGGCCGCCGCGGCCACGACGGGCCGGATCTCCGGCCTGGTCACCGGCCACGGCAAGCCGCTGGGCGGTATCTGCGTCGCTGCCTTCGCCGTCACCAGCGGCCATGGCTACGGCGCCATCACGGCCAAGAACGGCACGTACGCCGTCCGTCATGTCGCGCCGGGCCGGTATTTCGTCGTCTTCGGCGACTTCTTCGGCTGTCCCAGCAGCGGGAACTGGCTCCCGCAGCTCTACCCGGATGACAGCAGCCCGTTCGCCGGCTTCGGCCAGCCCGGCGGCACTCCCGTCGTGGTGACCAGCGGCCATGCCACCCGCGGCATCGACGCGCACCTGCGCCTCGGCGGTCAGATCTCCGGCACGGTGACCGGACCAGCGGGGCGCAAGCTCGGCGGCGTCTGCGTGAACGTCGCCGGCGACGTGCCTGGCGGCCAGGTCGAGTTCTCCGCCGCGACGTCCGCCAAGGGCACCTACCAGCTCCATGCGCTGTTCCCCGGTAAGTACTTCGTGCAGTTCGCGGTCGGCTGCGGGGTCGGCGGTAACTACGCGCCGGCGACGCACCGGCCCGTCAGGATCGGCTACGGCCAGGACGTCAGTGGCGTCAACCAAGTGCTCTCGCCCGGTGCGAGCGTGACCGGCAAGGTGACGCTGGGCAGCAGCGCGGGCAAGCCGCTGGCTGGCATGTGCGTGTACGCCAGCAGCGCGGACGGGTCTGTTTCCGGGCAGACCGCGACCGGTCCCCACGGGAACTACCGGGTAATCGGCCTCGGCAGTGGTAACTACCAGCTTGAGATCGGTCCCGGCTGCAACAACGACGCCAACTACACCACGGTGGACCTGTCCGCCAGCACAACCGCGGGCAAGCAGACCAGCGGCGTCAACGCGGTACTCCAGCCAGGCGCCACGATTTCCGGGACAGTGACCGACCGGAAGGGCCGGCCGGTACCCGGTATGTGCATCGAAGTCGACCAGACGGCCGGCGCGAGTGCGGCCGCTGCCTCCTTCGGCGACGACGCGACCGCGGACGACGGTTCCTACGTGGTCAACCAGCTGTCGGCTGGGACCTACGACATCGGCTTCTTCACCGGCTGCGGCAACTCCGCCAACTACGCGCCGTACTGGTATGACAACCAGACCGACGAGAGCCTGGCGACGCCGATCGTCCTCGCCACCGGTGCGAGCCAGAGTGCCAACGCGAAGCTTCAGCCGGGCGCGGCGATCGCCGGGACGGTCACCGATGCGAGCGGCCACGCCCTGTCCGGCATCTGCGTGTACGCCGCCACCGAGTCGCAGGCGCAGCTGGGCCAGGCATTCACCGAGCTCGGCCAGACCGGCACGCATGGCAGGTACACGATCTCGGGCCTGGCGCCGGGTCAGTATCTGGTCGACTTCGGCTGCGGCCAGGACACGCGTTACGCCGATCAGTGGTTCGACGGTGCCGCGAGCGCAGGCTCGGCCGACCTCGTATCGGCACCCGCCGGGCGGACCGCCGGAATCAATGCTGTCCTGCAGCCCGCTGGCTCCATCAGCGGTGTCATCACGGGTACCGCAGGCCGGCCGCTGGCCGGCGTCTGCGTCACAACAGTCAACACAAAGGACGGCCTCTCCCAGCTCGGCGCCATCTTCGTGGGGAACCAGCCGACAACCGGTTCCCATGGCGCCTACCGGGTCACCGGACTCGCGGCGGGCAGGTACGACGTCCTGTTCCAGCCATGCTCCGGCGCGTCGCGGTACGCCGAGCAGTGGTACCGGCAGCACGGCTCCACGTCTTTCCAGACAGCGGTGCGGGTCCGGTCAGGCAAGCAGACCTCGGGTATCGATGCTCGCCTGAGCATCGGCGGCACGATCTCAGGCCACGCTGTCGGCGCCGCCGGGAAGCCGCTCCGCAATATCTGCGTATTCGCGTTCGATCCCGTCACTAACTACTCCGGCATCGGGACCACCGGCAGGAATGGCGCGTACACCATTCCCGCGCTGCCGAGCGACACCTACACCGTCGAGTTCTTTCCGTGCGGCAACCAGAACCTGATCCCCGTGCTGTCCAGCGCGAAGGTGACGGCACCGCACGCGGTGACCGGCCTGAATGCCACGCTGCGCCCTGGCGGGTCGATCTCCGGCATCGTCACGGCGGCGGGCTCGGGCTCGCCGATCGTCAACGCCTGCGTCGAGGTATTCAGCAGCGACCCGAACAACCTGGGGGGATTTGGCGGAACGAATGCAGACGGCAGCTACCTGGCAACAGGCCTGCCTACTGGTACCTACCAGGTCTACTTCGACCCGGCGTGCCTCTTCGGCACGGGCAGCTTTGTCCCGCAGTGGTACAACAACCAGCCTACGCAGGCAACGGCTGATCCCGTCAGCGTGACCGTTGGCCACACCACGCCGTCGATCAACGCGGCACTGCAGCAAGGTGCGCTAGCTGGCCAGATCACCGGGACGGTGACCGGGCCAACAAGCGCGCCGCTGGCCGGCATCTGCGTTACCGCCGTGCCGTTCTCGGCCGACCTGGCCGGCTCGCCGCCCATCGTGGCGGTCAGCCGGACAGGCGATTACCGGCTGATCGGATTGACGCCGGGCCAGTACAAGGTCGAGTTCTCCTCTGGCTGCGGCGCCAGCGGGTACCAGCGGCAGTGGTGGCAGGACGCTAGCTCGCGTTCCGCTGCCACGCCGGTCAGTGTCGGCACCGATCAGGTCGTGCCGGGCATTAGCGCCAAGATGAGCGCCTGACGCCATCAGGCACCGGGCAAACGTCATCGCTGCCGCCCTGCTGCTGCTCTAGCCGCAGCAGGGTGGCAGCGACGCGGCTTTGCTCGGTGCCGGCCCGGCCTAGAAGATGACGAAGACCTTGCGGATGGTCTCGTGGATCTGCCAGGTGCCGGCCCAGCCCTTCGGGAAGACCGCGGTGTCGCCCGCGTTGATCTCCAGCGGCGCGCCGCCGTCCGGCGTGACTGTCATGCTGCCGGACACGATGTGCACGAACTCGTGGTCTTCCAGTTTCCAGTAGGACGGGCCCGGAGTGCATTCCCAGACTCCGACCTCCTGGCTGCCGTTCTGCCAGATGTAGGCACCACTCTGCTGCATCGGCTCGCCGGTCGCCTCTTCCAGCGGGCCCCAGTCCTCGAGGTCCGCGGTCGCAGCCGCGGCGAGGTAGGGAGTTACGTCGGTCATGTGCAGGTCGTTCCTTTCGGATTGCGTTCTGGGGAGCTGAGGAGTCCGGTCCGGATGGGCCTGGTCAGGAGAGCGTGAGCTTGCCCGGCGCCTGTGGCGCGTGCTCGGGGAACGGCAACGCGATCGGATCAGTGCCGAGCCGACTGTTGCCCGCGGCGTCGAATCGGTCCAGGCCAAGCTCGGACACGTCGACAACATCGGACGCGCCGGTGAGCGCGACATCCGCAGCCGCGCGCGCCACCGCAGGGCCCCACATCATGCCCGCGCCGCCCGCGCTGACTACGGTGGCGCCCGCGATGGTCCTCGTTCCCGTGATCGCCGGGCCGATGATCGGCAGGTGATCCGGTGTGTAGTCGATCGTCGCCACCCAGGTGCGGCGCAGCCCCAGCCCCGCCGTTACCGGCACCAGCTCGGCCAGTCGCTGCCGCATCAGCGCCAGATACGGCTCGTCGATGCAGGTGGCCACGCCGGGCGCCTCGTCGGGGTTGCTCATGCCGAAGAGCAAGCCGCCCTCCTCGGGCCGCCAGTACAGCCCGGCGGACAGATCGAAGACCATCGGGACGCGCTCGGGCGCCAGGTCCGGGTGCGGCTCGGTGACCGCGACCTGATGGCGAACGCCGCCGGCGGGTACCCGGACGCCAGCCAGGCCAGCCACCTCAGCCAGTTCGGGTCCGCCGGTGAGCACGACACGGGGCGTGCTCATAGGACCCGCTGACGTCTGTACGCCGGTCACGGTGTCGTCGCTGGTCTCCAGGCCCAGGAACGCGACTCGCTCGCGTATCTCCACGCCCGAGGTCGCCAGCGCCACGGCGTACGCGGTCACGTTGCGCGGCGGGGTGAGGTAGCCGTCCTCGGCGCAGTAGGTGCCGCCCAGCGTTCGGCCCGGAGCGAAGGTCGGATTCAGGGCGTCGAGCTGGCCCGGCTCGAGCCACCGGACTGACAGGCCGAGCGAGTTCTGCATCTCCATCCGCGCGCGGGCCGCCACCACGTCGGCATCGGTGAAGCACGGCAGCAGGTAGCCCTGCGGAGTGAAGCCAGAGTCGATGGCCAGTTCGTCACTCTGGCCGAGATAGAACTTGCGTGACCACTCGCCGAGCTGGACGGCCCACGGTGTGCCGCCCTGGGTACGCACGACGCCAGCCGCGCGGCTGCTCGCGCCCTGGCCGAGCGTGCGCTTCTCCAGCAAGACGACCCGGCTGAGCCCGCTGCGACGCAGGAAATACGCACACCACGCGCCAACCGTCCCGCCGCCCACGACGACAGCATCCGCCGTATCGGTCACCTGCATCTGCACCGGTCCATTCTCGCTGGCTCCTGCCCGATAGCTCCGAGTCAGTTGTCCGTGGCTGGTCCCGGCGCTGGGCAAGGCTCCGGCTGATCATGGCATGGACTGAATGTTCAGTCAAGGCCGCCGCCGACTGAGCGTTAAGGCTCGCTGCAGTCGCGCAGTGCGATGCGATGCGCGCACGCCGCGAGAGCTTTAGTCGCAGACGCCGAGGTGCCGGCCGCGCCGCGAAACTGGCGCACAGACGCCATCGCCCGGACATGGCGAAGCGGCGGCCGCACCAGGCGGCCGCCGCCCTCTTGCGCGCTACGTACGAGCCTGCTAGCGGTAGCTAGCGAGTCCGCCGCGGTCCGTGACGCTTGCGCATATGGCTGCTCTTCTTGGACATCATGACCCTCATCGTGAGCATGGTCGCGCAGATTGCCGCGATCGCCATGACGGGCTTCATGAAGCGCATGAGCGATTTCCCTCCCCCGATGTCCTACAAGCGCCGTTCGTGCAATTCTGCCTAGCCGGGGTAATAACCGACCGGCACGACGGTGCTGTAGATCAACCAAGCTGGTACCCGGCCGCGTGAACCGAGAAACTGAGACACGCCGACACTGGCCAACTCCGCTGTCGGCGAAGTGGCCGGGCATGGCGCGTGTCCCTCTCACCCGCCGCCGCTAGGTCGTAGGCCCCACATCGGCCGGCCAAGGTGCCCCATTGGCAACCACCAGGCCGACCTCTAGACTGAACAGTCAGTCAATCACTCGGCAACACGAGAGGCATGCAGCGCGATGTACGGACTGTCAGAACAGGATCTCCGGATCCAGGCTCGCGCCCATGCTTTCGCCGACGAGCTCATCCCACTGGAAGTCGAGGCCGAGATGAATGGCGGCGACCTGCCCAAGGACGTCGTCGCGGGGCACAAGGCGCGCGCCATGGAGCTCGGCTTGGTCGCCACGAACATGCCCGCGGAGCTCGGCGGTCATGGCTGTACCTCGCTCCAGCAAGTGCTTGTCCAGGAGCAAGTCGGGCGCGTCACTAACGCCCTGGGCTGGGTTGCCGCCACCCCCCCATCGTGGCTGCCAGCTGTGGCCACGCCGTACCAGCTCGAGAAGTTCGTGCTGCCGACGGTTCGCGGCGAGCGCGAGGAGTGCTACGCCATCACCGAGGAGAGCGCCGGATCCGACGTCGACGGCATCGTCGCCACGGCTCGTCGCGACGGCGATGACTACGTCCTCGACGGCGAGAAGTGGCATGTGACGTCCTACAACACTGCCGACTACGCCTTCTTCCAGGGCAAGCTGATCGGCGGCGACCATAACGGCGAGCACGCCATGTTCCTGGTCGACCTGCCGTCCCCCGGCGTGATCGTGGTGCGCACTCCGGCCTACACCCACACCATCAGCCACCACCACCCGATCGTCCGCTTCACGCAGGTGCGTGTCCCTGCCACTCACCTGGTCGGGGCCGAGGGCGACGGGATGAGCTTCGCGTATGAGTGGTTCAGGTTCGAGCGGATGATGGTGGCCGCCCGCTGCCTCGGGGGGGCCCAGCGTCTGGTCGACGAGATGACGGCGTTTGCCAGCGAGCGCGAGGTTCAGGGCAAGCCGATCGCGAGCCTCGGCGCCATCCAGGGCATGCTCGCCGACAGCCTGACGGAGCTGTTCGCCGCCCGCGCCCTGGTCTACGAGACAGCGCGCGGCATCGACGCCGGCGCGGACGTCAAGGTGCAGCACGCCCAGTGCTCGATGGCCAAGCTCTACGCGTCCGAGATGGCTGGCCGCGTCGCGGACCGGGCGGTTCAGGTATTTGGCGGCCGCGGCTACATGCGCGAGAACGTCGCTGAGCGCTTCTTTCGCGAACTGCGGGTCGAGCGCATCTGGGAAGGCACCAGCGAGGTGCAGCGCGCCATCATCTCCGACCAGATGATTAAGCGGGGACCGCGCGCGCTCGCCTGAGTCTGCCCAAGCGGCAGATCCGGCCGTGTCGGCAGCGGTGTTTAGACTGCCTGCATGAGCACGCCGGATGTCGGGACCGCAGCCAGCACGTGGTCGCCGGGGTACCGTGAATGGCTCCCGGATCGCCGGGTGCGCGACGCCATCGCGTGCCTGTGGGTCAGCGTGACTCCGGCCGCCGCCGCGCCATCCGTCGCCGCCGTGATGCCGGACGGCTGCACCGACCTCATCTGGCAGCGCGGCCAGGGCGCCTTCGTCGCCGGTCCCGATACCGGGCCGGCGCCGACCGACCTGCCGCCGGGGACCATCCTCGTCGGCGCGAGATTCCGGCCCGGTGCCGGCGGGCCAGCACTCGGCTGGTCTCTGGCGGACCTGCGTGACCAGCGCGTCGAGTTCGCCGACATCGTGCCGGGACTCGCCAGCCAGCTGGCTGGCGATCTCGCCCCCGACACGGCACTTCGCGCCGTGACGATGTTGTCCGCGCGGCTTGTCACCGCCGCACCGCCGGACGGCCTCGTCGTGACTGCCACGCGCCTGCTAGCGTCGCCGCGGATCAGTGTGGCTGACCTGGGTCAGGCGCTGGCGGTGAGTGAGCGCCAGCTACGGCGCCGGTTCGACCTGGCCGTCGGCTACGGGCCCAAGACGATGCAGCGGGTCCTGCGGTTCCGGCAGGTCATCGATCGACTCGCGACATCGCCGGGATCGGCGGACCTGGCTGACCTCGCCGTCCGGGCTGGCTACGCCGACCAGGCGCACCTGACGCGCGAGACGACACGACTGGCCGGCCTCCCTCCTGCCGCGCTGGCCAGGTCGTTCGCCACCACTCGCTAGCGGTGCGTGCGAAGTACGGCTTCATGGTGCCGATGTCCCGGTTCTTTAACACCCTGGGCCACCTCGGCAAGTCGTTCCCGTACGGCGACGTCTCGGTCGTGGTGACTCTCGACCAGAACTAGGCCGGTCCTCGCACGGCCTGGAGCTGCGTGGTCTGCGCGACGAGCCTGTCGTCTGCGTCATGCACGCTGGTCTGCACTGTGACCATACTGCGGCCCCGGTGCAGCGGTGCGGCGACCGCCCGCACCGATCCGCCGCTGACGGGCCGGAACATCTGCGTCGTCGACGTGATCGTGGCCGTCGTGGCACCGTCAGCCAACCCGAGGAAGGCGACGAGCGCCCCGGCGCTATCGGCCAGTGCCATCAGCACGCCGCCATGCAGGATTCCGCCGGCCGTGCACAGCCGCGGCGCCCACGGGAGGACGGCCGCGACCCGTTCCGCGCTGGCCTCCTCGACAACGATCCCGAGCTCTGCGGCGAACGGCATCAGTGCAACGAGCGCATCCAGATCAACTGCCATTGGCCCAGTCTGCCAGCGGGTGCCGACGCGACCCGCGGACGCGACCCGCCGACGACCACGCGTCAGCCGCCGACGGCCACGCCTCGGCGCCGATGATGCTCGCGAGCCCTACGTCAGCCCGGCAGGTTGGTCTCGATCGCCTCGATCAGCTCAGGAGCGTCGGGCGCAGTCATCGGACGGAACCGCGCGATCACCGCACCGTCCGGCCCGACCAGGAACTTCTCGAAGTTCCACTGGATGTCGCCCGCCTGGCCCTCCGCGTCAGTAGTCGCGGTGAGCTCAGCGTAGATCGGGTGCCGATCGGGGCCGTTGACCTCGATCTTCTCGAACAAGGGGAAGCTAACCCCGTACGTCATGGAGCAGAACTCCGCGATCTCCTCGGCGCTGCCTGGCTCCTGCCCGCCGAACTGGTTGCACGGGAAGCCGACAACTGAGAACCCGCGGTCGGCATACCGCTCGTGCAGCGCCTCGAGGCCGGCGTACTGCGGCGTCAGGCCGCACTTGGAAGCCACGTTGACGACGAGCAGCGTCTTGCCGTCCAGCTCGCCGAGAGACGAAGGCTGGCCGGCGAGAGTGTTGATGGGAATGTCGCGCACGGTCACGGGGGGAATCCTCACGCTCGAAGGTCGCTGCGAACCGGAGCCGGGCAGCACTGCCTGTCAACGCCCCGGCAGCGCCGGATATGCCGCCGCGATCTGCCACGCGATGGCCGCCCGCAGACCCGACCGGCGCGGCGCCATCGGGATGGCGGCGCAGAAGCGTCGAAACAACAATGACCGGAATGACGTCAGCCACCGCCAGCCAGACATTTCACGCCCGACGTGCAGATCGCCAACCGATATGCCGGATACGCGTGCGCGTCAGGCGTGAAATGTGCGTGCCAGCGAGCGCTACGAACCGCGAACAGGGAATCCGACGCCGAAGGCAACCCCTCAGCGCCTGACCTGCCATGCGTACACGCCGTTGGAGTTGGCGGTGAACAGCATATTGTGGGCGAAGACGCTCTGCGCGAAGTCATCTCCGCGGACCAATGCCCGTAGAATCTTGCCGGTTGCGGCGTCTACAAGGTATGTCTCATTGGGGGCACCGGAATTGTCGAAGGTCCCGACAGCAAGGACGCCAGCGCCATCCAGCGTCGGAGAGCCGCTTACACCGTTGGGTAGGCCTCTCTCCCAGATCAACTTGCCGGTGCTCGCGAGTCGCTTTTGGATCGAGCCACGATATTTCTTGCCGTGCCAAGTGACCGCAGTACCGGCGAAGTACAGGTATTTCCCGTTGTAGGCAGGCGACGCCACGCAGGTTGCCGCGACCGTATCTGTACCCTGTGCGCCGATCCGCGCATGCCAGGCCAATCTCATGTTCGACTGACTGAGGGCGTAAAAGATTCCGTTCTTATTGCAAGCCCCCACGTACCGACCGAAGATCACTGGAGACGCTCCGAAGTCTCCATCGGAAATGCTCTGTGCTGCTGGAATCTGCCACGACCGGATCAGCTTGAGCGTGCCAGGCGCCAGCTTCAGTATCGAATCCGAGAGTCCTAGCCTCTCGTCATTGGCGGGGCCGTTACCTGTCGTGGCATATTCGTCACCGTTAGTGCCCACCGCCACGCTTGACCAGATCGAGCTACCGACGTCGCCCTTAGGCACTGTGAACAGCTCGGCGAGCTTTCTGCCGGTTGCCTGCCTGTAGGCGATGACGCCCCCGCGCACCAGCGGTACGTCGCAATTCGATGAGATACCGATGTAGATCCGGCCGTTTGCCACTGTCGGTGATGACCACTCGTAGTAATCGGTCACTGTGGCGGACGGCCTGGCAATGACGGACTTCCACTTCAGCGACAAGTTCGACGCGTTAAAGGCGTACAAATAGCCGCTGGCACCCCCGACATACACGGTTAGCTGATGAGTCCGAGGGTCCCGCGCTACGGTAGCCGTTGCGACAACGCCAGTGGCGAGGCAGTCATTCTGCGGTCGGTAGCCAAGGAAGACCTTGTGCTCGACCGCACCCGTGCTGATGTTGAGCTTGTAGAACCAGCCGGAATCGGAGCCAATGAATACGGCTCCGTCTGCCACTGTCGGGCTTGCCAAGTACTGCTGCCCCGGCGCATCGTGCCATTTGGTGACCAGTGCGTGGACGTTCGCGGGCTTGATCGCCTTCTGGGAGGCGCTGTAAGAGCTGTGCAGGGGCCCGTTAAGGTATGCCGGCCAGTCGGCGACAGTAACTGGAATCTGGCTGGATGTGGCGGCCGACGCCTGAGGCGCCACCGCAGCCAGTCCGCCCGACCCGACACCGGCCACTAGCACAGCGCCGACCAGTCCTGCGACCACCTTGACTCTGCGCGCTGCCGCTGAAGTCGCCGGACTTCGCATATGTCGCCTCTCTCCTACTAGCCACAAACCAGGACCGACTGATCCTAGTGGTACCGCCAGCGGTGACGATAGGAGTAGACAAGAACCGAGAAGGTCGTGTGGTAACTAATCTGGTGCCGCCTCACTCATCGCCAGGTCCGCGATCCGAACGGCTCGGCCATTGCACAGGACGCGGCAGCGATCGCCGCGCCGCGGCGGATGGCTCGGATGAGAGTCTCAGGCGCGTCGAATTGGCTCCGCCTTGACGGGCATCCATCATCAGGAATTGTCCCCGGAACGATGTCCGACTGTGGAAAACATGAGGGAGTGAAAGCCCACAGCCCACTCCGCGAGGATGCACGTCGGGCGCTGGCGACGGCGCCACTGAGCGCCGAGCTTCCCGAGCGAGCGACGTCAGCTGGTTCGCAACATCCGGCTAGCTCGCTACCGGCGTGACTGCCGGGTGCCAGACGGGCTGACCGGCGTAGCCGTGAGCAACCCGGGTCACGAACTGGTAGACGGCGTCTTCGTCCGGTGACAGCGGTCCCGGCACGGCGTGCTCAGAGCTCAGGCCGCGCTGGACCGACTCGCACGCGCCCCAGTCCTGCTGGTTGGTGATGTCCCAGAACTCAACCGCGTAGCCGGGATCGAAGCCCGGCTTATCCAGCGCCTCCGGGGCGAACGCCCAGGTGCACTCGATCAGCGTGCGGTCTGCTGCCAACGGCGTGAGCCGGTGGGTCATCACGTAGTCCGGGTGCAGGCTGAGCAGCACGTTCGGGAAGATGTTGACGTAGATCACCGTGCGTAGCCCGGTCGCGTCCAGCCCGCGCAGCGGCACGCCCAGGCTTGCCCCGTCCAGCGACATGGTATCCATGCCGTCGCGCAAGTCCATCCAGCCGCCAACCCAGGGCCCACTCGGACGGTAGTTCTCGCCGCTCTTAGGCGGGCTGACCCTGCACAGCTCCGGGTGGATCATCGGGCAGTGGTAGCACTCGTGATAGTTCTCCGTCAGGATCTTCCAGTTCGCGGCCGCGTCGTAGGAATGGCGGCCGGCGATGACGAGCCGTTCCGGCTCATACGGCGCGACAAGCTCATCGAGCTCGGCTAGCGCTGGCTCGATCGGGCCGGCCGTGCCCGAGCCGTCGACGAAGATCAGGCCGTGCCAGTCGGTCACCGGCAGCTCGACGAGCCCCCACGTCGCGTCGTCGAACCCGGCACTGCCCTTGAAGCCCTTGGCCGTCTTCAGGTCGCCGTTCAGCCCGTAGGTCCACGAGTGGTACGGGCACACGATCGACGGGCGCTGCGCGGACCCGCCGCACGGCAGGAGCTCATGCCCGCGGTGTCGGCAGGTATTGGCGAAGGCGTGCAGGACCCCGTCCTCGTCACGGCTCAGCAGCACGCTGCCCGGACCGACTGGGACAGCGCGCTGGTCCCCAGGGCCGGCCAGTTCGGCGGCGAACCCGACGCACGTCCAGCCGCCATCAAAGAAGTACTTCTGTTCCCACCCAAACACTGCTGGATCGACATAAGCCGCCCTCGGCAGCATGCGGCTCTCGCCGAAGGGACGGAGCGAGTCGGCCACACCGGCCTGGTCGAGCGGAGCGAGCGGAAACCTGGACTGACTGACCATACAGTCAATATTAGATGGTGCCCTCTGGGCTGTCCAGCGTGCGTACCAAGCCTCGTTCGGGAGCGTACCGGACGGCGGGAGCGTAGGCCACGCGCGCTGAGCCGGGGTGCTAGAACTGCCGCGCCTGTCTGGTGTCAGCTCGGCCAGCGACAACGGCGCGTAACAACTCCTACCAGGTATCTCCAAATTTGCGGCTAGATACAGTAATTTAGGCTCCGCGATATTGCGCACCATCCTTTTTCATCTTTCGCATGGCGAGCTGCAGTGCGGGTGTGAGCCGCGCTGCCAACGAGGGAGCCAAAGCCCATGAGTCAGACCATCGAGCCGGACGAGACCGAACCGTCCGCTCAGGCATCGAGTCAACCCGGCGTGCCGACGGAGGAGGCGGCTTCCGGCGCGGGCGTTACGGGCCAGGACGCCGCTGGCTGGGCGACCCCAGGCCAGGAGCAGACGGCCGCGTTCGGCCAGGCACCGGGCTACGGCCAGGCACCCAGCTACGGTGCGGGGCCGAGCTACGGTCAGGCGCCCGGTTACGGTCAGGCGCCCGGTTACGGTCAGGCGCCCGGCTACGGTCAGGCGCCCGGCTACGGCGCCCCGAGCGGCTGGACACTGGCCGACAGCCCGTCGCCGCTCCTCGTGAGCTTCACCGACCCGGCACCGCAGAACCGGCTGACGGTGCTGTTCCGGATCTTCATGGCGATCCCGCACGCGATCGTCCTGTACCTGCTCAACATTGCTCTCGAGATCGTCGCGTTCATCGGCTGGTTCGCGGCCCTTTTCACCGGCGCGTTGCCGGAGTGGGCGCACACGTTCATCACCGGAGTCGTGCGGTGGCAAGTACGGGTGTCCGCCTACGTGTTGCTGCTGACGGACGTCTACCCGCCGTTCTCGCTAGACGACAGCGCCTACCCGGTGCGCCTGGTGACGCGGCCGACGAGGCTGAACCGGCTGGCCGTGTTCTTCCGCATCATCCTGGCGATCCCGGCTGCGATCGTCGCCGGCGTCGCTGCCTCCGGGTTCTTCGTCTTGTCATTCTTCGGCTGGCTCATCACGCTGGTCACAGGCAAGCTGCCGGTCGCCCTGCATCAGGCAGGTACGGCGATCGTTCGCTACCAAGCTCGGTACAGCGGCTTCTTCTTCCTGCTGACCAGCGAGTACCCGAAGGGGCTCTACGGCGATCCGCCGGGCCCAGGCTTCGGCCCGCCGGTTCAGGGCGTCGCCGCGCTAGCCCCGGGCTTCGCAGCTGAGCCTGCAACGGGCTTCGCAGCTGCGCCGGGCATGGCCGCGGCCGCGGAGACGGAGGCACCCGACGCAGCGTGGCGACTGACCTTGTCCAGCCCGGCTAAGTCGCTCGTCACCGTGGCCCTGGTCCTCGGCGTGGTCATCATCGCGGCCTACTCAGTCCTCGTGGCCGTCGTGGCGAGCAACAGCCCGGGGGTGACGAACGCCATCGCGCTCACCCAGGTCCAGCAGGCCAACGGCGTCCTGGCCAAGAGCATCCAGAGTTTCCCGTCAGCGGTCAGCGCCTGCGGTGGCCAGCTAACCTGCGTGACCGCGCTCGATCGGAAGCTTGCCGGGTCGCTGGAGACGTTCGCCGGCACGATCAAGTCGATCTCCTTCAGCGGCTCGGCATCTTCGGCCGCGGCGAGCGTGGTCTCCGACACGACCACAGCGGCTCAGGACCTGAAGCAACTCGGATCGGCGACCAGCGTGGCCCAGTACCAGCAGTACGCCTCTAGCGGCAACCTCCAGCAGGCCCTCGACAGCGTCAGCGCCGACTACGCGTCGCTAATCAAGGATCTGCAGACGACATAACCGACCGGAGCCGCGCGCCAAGCAGGCCAGCAGTCAACAGCGCGGGCCGCCGACTCACGTCGGCGGCCCGCGCTGCACGGCTCGTGGAGGTGGCGGGAATCGAACCCGCGTCCTTCAGTACATCACCAGGGCTTCTCCGGGTGCAGCCTGCTGTGCTTTTCTCAGCCCCGGCAGTCACGCAGGCAAGCTGCCGACGGGCTCAGTCGCTGTTAAATGTCCCAGCTAGTCCCGCGACCGGGCTGGCTGGTGAATCCTCCTTGCTGATGCCAGGTCCTGGGCCGGAGGCCCTCCCAGGCTGACAGCGTCATTTGCTCTGCGGTTTATTAAGCCGCGAGAGCGACGCGAGTGCGCGATGTGTTGGCACTTATTGGTTTGCGGTCACAGTGTTAACGAGGTTATGTCCGCCGTCCTCGACCCGCTTCCCCTGGATCAACTACCAAAGTCGAAGCCAGTCACCCCCTCTTGAGTTGTACCTGTCCACGTTACCCGATCGCCATCAGGGCGGCCAATGAGATTGCATCGGGGCGAAAAGACCAGAATGCCCGACGGGCTGTCCGCAGAGCGCGGCCCCCATCGGGCATCCACCGGAAGGTGATGAGATGCCCCCGTGGACGCTGGCGGTGGCCGAAAATGCATCCACGGGGGCGTTGACCGGCAGGGTCGGGGCCGGTCTCAAATGCCGGGCCTCCCCCGAGATGAGGCCCGGATCTCATCACGACGACTGGGCCGCAACCCCCCAAGCGGCACCCCAGTCACTAGGAAAGACGCTAATGCGGCACAGGATGGTTGCTCGGAGTTACCAAAAGAGTATTAATGAACTGGTCAGGATCCAGTCTGGAGGTTCCGAAGGAAGCTACCCGCCAGCGGCGCGGCGGAGTCAGATGCCGACTTCCCCAGCTCGACTACCGCGAAAGCGACATCCCCCTGATAACCGACGAACCAGCTGATGCGCAGCTGACGATGCGCCCCGAACGGGGCATTCCCGGCCTGGCCGGACACGTCACCCCCGACATTCGCGACCTGATTCGTCGATGTCTTCATCGTCTCCCGCATCAGGTCGCGTAGCTCGTTCAGCACCTGCGGGCTCACGGCACCGCGCGCCGTCGAATTCGGATCGGTCAAGCCTGTCACCAGGGACGGCGCGTGCCAGCTGCCGGAGTCCACGACGGACGCCACCAGCGCCATATCCAGCGGGCTGACTCGGACATCGCCGGTGCCGATCATGCTAGCCGCGAGCCCGGCCTCTCCGGCAGGCTGCCCGATTTGCCCGGCGAAGAAGCTGCTCACCGGCAGCTGCCAGCCACCGATGCCGAACTCGTTACTGGCCGTTGCCAGGTCAGAAGCGCTCAGCTGCAGCGACAGACCGCCGGCGAAGGCCGTGGCGCACGCATGCGCGAAATCCGTCCGGAAGGACGGGGCGCTGCCCAGGTCCGGCTCGGGCGGATCGTTGGTGAAGACCCTCCCGCCGACTGTATTGCTGTTCGGGCAGGGAACGGGGTCGTTCATGGCCAGCCGCCCTGTGTTCAGGATCGCGGCCGACGACACGATCGTGAACGCCTGGCCAGGCGCGTACTCGCCGGACATCGGGCTGAGCGCAGGCAGGCCGGCTGCGTCGTGGCTGGCCACCGCAAGGATCTTGCCGGTGCCCGGCTGGACCGCGACGATGGCGGCCGATGTCGGCAGCCCCGCCAGTGCGTTGTCAGCGGCGAGCTGAACCGCCGAGCTCAGCGTGGTGTGCACCGGCGTGCCGGGACTGCCGAGCCAGGTGTGCAGGTCGACGGCCGCCTGACCGGACTGCTGCAGCACCACTTCGGTTCGCGGCGTGCCCGTGAGCTGCCGCTGGAACGTCTGCTGCAGCCCGGATAGGCCGACTGTCGTGCCCGGCCGGTACTCGACCCCGTTCGTCCGCAGCACTTCGGCCGTCTCCGTGCCGACTGTGCCCACTACGTCTGGCGCGATGCTCTTGAAAAGGCGCTCGGTCTGCTCGCGGACCTGGAGGCCAGGCACGCTTGCCAGGCTTGCACGCAGCTCGGCGTACTCCTCGGGCGTGTACGTGATCAGCTCGAGGAAATCACCCTGGAGCGTCTGCTCGATCTGCCCCTGGATCTGGTCTTGCTGGATCCCGGTCACGGCGGCCAGTGCGGCCGCCGTGCGCACCGGATTGGTCAGCATGTCAGGGATGACGCCGACCTCGTACACCTTGGACGGCACGGTGAGCGGCTGGCCGGCGGAGTCCAGCAACTGCGATCGCGCATAGAACTCGCTGAAGACCGCGAGCTGTTCCTTGTCGGTCATGCCGGGCACGATCACCGAGGGGCTCCACACGACCCGCCAGCCGCCCGGTCCGTCCCGCAGCGTGAAGTTGCCCAGGTACGACCAGATGAGGCCGGTGCCGCCGAGATCAATGGACGCGGCGAACTGAGCGTTCGCGGTCTTGCCCCGCTGGCTGATGCTGTGCATCGACAGATTCAGGTTGCTGGCGTCGAGGCGCTCATAGGCACGGGCCAGGGCGGCGGCGACTGTCTTGGGCGGTCCGGTGGTCAGCTCGGCGGCCTGCAGGTAGTGCTGGGACTCCCAGGCAAGCAGGAACTGCGAGACTGTCGGCTCGGGCGACGGCACGCCGGGTTTGGCCAGGCCAACCCCCACCAGGGCGGCGAGCACGACCACGGCAGACATCCGGGCGAGCATTGCTCGCGAGCGAAGTGCCACCCCGAAAGCTCCGGCTCTGCTGCGGTCCGTATCCCTGGCCTTGGCGGCCCTGGATTCACGCACCGGCGGCGAGGCGCGCGGAGCGCGGTGCGCCCCGGCCCGCGTGCCGCGGCCGCCGGAGCGGGTGTCGTTGCTCACTCCGTTATCTCCGCCGCCGAAGCTCGCGCTCGACTTCCCTGGCGGCGTCTCGCTTGGCGAGGTCGTGTCGCTTATCGTAGGTTCGCTTACCGCGTGCCAGACCTAGCTCGATTTTGACCTTCCCGTCCCTGAAGTACAAGGACAGCGGCACGAGTGTCAGGCCCCGTTCCCTGATCGAGCTGCCGAGCCGGTCGATCTCCTTGCGGTGCAGCAGCAGCTTACGAATGCGCCTCGGCTCGTGGTTCGTCCAGGTGCCCTGTGTGTACTCCGGGATGTGGACACCGTGCAGCCAGGCCTCGCTATCGGTGATCTGCCCGAATCCATCGGTCAGGGTCGCGCGACCCGCCCGGAGCGACTTCACCTCGGTGCCAGTCAGGACAAGCCCGGCCTCGACCGTGTCCTCGATCGTGTACTCGTGCCGGGCCCGCCGATTACTGGCAATGATCTTCTTGCCCTGTTCCGCTGCCACGGGAAGCTGATTCTAGCCTCACACGCGCAGGTAACGCCTGAGCGTGAGGAACGAGGTAGCTCCGCAGATGAGCAGGCCGGTGATCATCGCGACGATGATCACCTCCACCAGATCAGCCGTGGTGAGCGATACCCCGTACGGGAAGATGTTGCGGAGGCTGCCCAGCAGGACGGACTTCACCAGGATCAGCAGGCCGGTCGCGACCAGCCAGCCGAAAAGCCCGGCGATCATGCCTTCGACGAGGAACGGCAACTGCACGTAGAAGTTCGACGCGCCGACCAGGCGCATGATGCTGGTCTCCCGCCGCCGGTTGAACGCTGACAGCCTGATGGTGTTCGCGACCAGCAGGATGGCCGCGACCAGCAGGAAGATGGCGATGATCACGACCGCGTTCCTGGCCCCGTCTAGCAGCCGGTAGAAGCCGCCCAGGATCGGTGGAGTCGTCCACGACCGACGCCACGCCCGGATACCCGTTGACCACCTGGCTCACCGGCAGGGCGTCAGCCTCGGTGTTCTTCAGCCGTATCTCGAACGAGCTGGGGATCTGGTCCGCAGTCGTGTACTTGACGAACGGCTGGTTGGTCGCGAACTCCTGCCTGAACTGCTTGTAGGCCTCGGTCTGGGAGACGTACGCCGCGCTGACGACGTCCTTGTTGTTGTTCAGCTCCTGCTGGATGGTGGCGATCTCCGCGGCGGTGACAGGCCCGTTCTTCTCGCAGGTCCCGCCCAGCGTGCCGGCTGAGCACAGGTAGACGGACAGATTGACCCGGCTCTGCCAGTAAGCCCTCGTGTTGTCGACCTGCTTGACGAACATCAGCCCGGTCCCGAGGAGCGACAGGCTGATCGCGACCACCACGACCAGAGCGACCGTCATGGTCAGGTTCCGGCGGAGGCCGATCCACACCTCGGAGAAGACAAACTGGGCACGCATGTCGCTGAATCCTCTTGGTTGTGTCGCGGGGCGGTCAGTAGGCCTGGCCGTAGACCCCGCGCGACTGGTCGCGCACGACCTTGCCGTACTCCAGCTCGATCACCCGCTTGCGCATGGAGTCGACGATCGCCGCATCGTGGGTGGCCATCACGACCGTGGTCCCGGTCCTGTTGATGCGGTCCAGCACCTTCATGATGCCGATCGAGGTCGCCGGGTCGATGTTTCCTGTCGGCTCGTCGGCCAGCAAGATCATCGGGCGGTTGACGAAGGCTCTGGCCATGGCGACCCGCTGCTGCTCGCCGCCCGACAGCTCGTCCGGCATGCGGTCCCGCTTGCCCTCCAGGCCGACCAGGTCGATGACCTCGGGCACGACCTTGCGGATGAACCGGCGAGGCTTGCCGATGACCTCGAGGGCGAAGGCGATGTTCTGGTAGACGTTCTTGTTCGGCAGGAGGCGGAAGTCCTGGAAGACGCAGCCGATGCGGCGGCGAAGGTGGGGCACCTTCCAGTTCGTGAGCCGGGCAAGGTCCTTGCCCGCCACGTGGATCCGGCCTGAAGTGGGCCGCTCCTCCTTGAGGACCAGCCGCAGGAAGGTCGACTTACCCGAGCCGGAGGGTCCGACCAGGAAGACAAACTCGCCCTTCTCGACATCCAGGTTCACGTTTTCCAGGGCCGGTCGGCCCTGGTTCGCGTACGTCTTGGTGACGTTATCGAAGTGGATCACTGGCCCATCGCACGTGGTAGACGAGATACTGACTCGGGCTGCCCGGGTAATAAGTTCCTGCCCCGGTTTGGTCTCGGGCCAGTCTAGGGGGGAAACTGGCCTGGAACGTCCAACATCGTCGAACTGACCCGGTGGGCGTTATGCCGGG
Source organism: uncultured Actinomycetota bacterium (assembly GCA_963837255.1). Classification (GTDB taxonomy): domain Bacteria; phylum Actinomycetota; class Actinomycetes; order Streptosporangiales; family Streptosporangiaceae; genus JAJYUU01. Next base: position 1,476,605 of record CAWIMN010000011.1, on the reverse strand, counting down.
TAGGAGCCGGATGAGCTGCGAGCACCTGATCTGCGCCCAGTGTGCTGGGCCGGTCGCGGAGGGTCGCTGTCCGACCTGCCGTGAAGCCCGCGCGCATGTTCACCACCACAGCCACGGCATGAGCATCCAGCTAATTGCTGCCGTCTTGCTCGTGCTGGCGCTGCTGACGGTGGCCGCAATGCACCTGGGCCAGTAGGCCAGGCTCCGAGGGGGCCTGGGTTCCCGTATGCCCGGGGCGCTACAGCCCCTGGGTCCGCAGCCAGCGAATCTCGGCCTCGATGAAGTCGTCGATCTCGCCATCCATGACCGCGGCGGTATTGCCGGTCTCGTAGTGGGTCCGCACGTCCTTGATGTTCTGGTACGGGTGCAGGACGTAGTTGCGGATCTGGGTTCCCCAGCTCCGGCCGCCGTCTCCGCGCAGCTCGTTCATCTTGGCCGCCTGCTCCTCGCGCTTGCGCTCCAGCAGCTTGGACTGCAGGACCGCCATGGCGGTGGCCTTGTTCTGAATCTGGCTGCGCTCGTTCTGGCAGGACACCACGATGCCGGTCGGCAGGTGCGTGATCCGGACCGCGGAGTCGGTGGTGTTGACCCCCTGGCCGCCGGGCCCGCTGGACCGGAAGACGTCGATCCGCATCTCGTCTTCCGGAATGTCGATGTGGTCGACCTGCTGCACTACCGGCAGCACGTCGACCATGGCGAACGAGGTCTGGCGGCGACCCTGGTTGTCGTACTTGGAGATCCGCACCATCCGGTGGGTGCCGTGCTCGCCGCGCAGGGTGCCGTAGGCATACGGCGCCTTGATCGCGAACGTGGTGGACTTGATCCCGGCCTCTTCGGCGTAGGAGGTGTCGTAGACCTCGGTCGGGTAGCCGTGCCGCTCGGCCCAGCGCAGGTAGATCCGCTGGAGACCCTCGGTCCAGTCGGCCGCGTCCGCTCCTCCCGCACCGGCGTTGATGCTGATCAGCGCTTCGCGGGCGTCGTACTCGCCGCTCAGCAGCGTCCTGATCTCGAGCTGGTCGATCTCCTTGCGGAGCGCGGCAAGCTCGCGCTCGCCTTCTACCCTGGTGGGCTCGTCGTGCTCGCTCTCGGCCAGCTCGAACATCACCGCGGTGTCGTCCAGGCGAGTGTGCAGCGCCTCGAGCCGAGCCAGCTCGGCGTCCAGGTAGGAGAGGCGCCGGGTGACCTCCTGTGCCTGCTCCTGGTCCTCCCAGAGGGTCGGGTCCATCGAGCGCTCGCGCAGGCTGTCAGCCTCCTTGCGCATCGCGTCGGGGTCGAGGACAGCCTCCACGCTGGCGAGCGTCGCTATCAGCTCAGAGATCTCGCTCGTGGGGTCGGTTGCCATAAATGCAGCCTACGCGAGCCAGCGATAGAGGCCGATTCTGACACTGACTGACGGGCCAGGCAATCGCTGCCCAGACGAGCCAGCTGACCATCGCCCACTGGTCAGGTCGGCAGCGTGGCCGTGGTCACCAGCGTGCGGATCGCCCGCACGGCCACCGACAGCGTCGAGACGGTGAAGGCGTTGCTTTCCCAGATCTCGGTGAGCGTCTGCGTGGCTCGGCGCACGGCGGAGTCGTTCCGCTGCACCCAGGCCGCGAGCCGCTGCTCCGGGCTGGCCGGCGAGGTCACGGTGAGCACGTCCCTGGTCAGTGCCGCGTGGGCGGTGTACAGGTCGTCGCGGATCGCGCCGCGAGCCATCGTGTTCCACCTGTCGTCCCGCGGCAGCGCGGTGATCATGTCCCGGAGCCTGGCGATCTGGAGCCGGTCGGCCAGGTCGAAGTAGACCTCGGTGGTCTCCTCGACCGACCGCCCGGTGCCGTATGCGATGTCGACGATGTCGAAGGCTGAGTAAGCAGGCACCATCGCCGCGATGCGGTCGGCGAGATCGGCCGGCACGCCGCGAGCCGCATAGACATCCCGGCGCTCGGCGAACCCGGCCAGGTCCCGGCCGGTCAGCATCTTCGGCAAGCTGGCCGCCACGCTCAGCACGCCGGCCGCGAAGAAGTTGATCGTCGCCTGGACGTCGAACGGCGGCCGCCGGAAGTTCAGCAGCCAGCGCGCCGCTCGCTCGGTCAGCTTCCGCCCTTCGAGCAAGGCCAGGATCTGCACGCCGATGTCGACCTTGCCGTCCAGGGCCTCGACTTGCGACCAGAAGCCTGGCATGTCGAAGACGGCCCGCGCGACCAGCCAGGCCGCCGTGATCTCTGCCACCGACGCACCGGTCTCCTCGTTGAGCCGGAACGCGAAGGTGATGCCCGACCTGTCCACCATGTCGTTGACGACCGCCGTCGTGATGATCTCGCGGTGCAGCCGGTGCTCGGCCATCCCGTCGGCATACTTCTCCCGCAGCGGCGTGGGGAAATAGTCGACGAGCACCCGCCGCAGGTAGCTGTCATCAGGCAGCGCCGATGCCAGCACCTCCTGCGCCGCGGCGATCTTCGTATGTGCCAGCAGCACTGAGAACTCGGGAATCACCAGCCCGGTGCCGGCCGACCGGCGCTCGGCGATCTCGCGATCCCCAGGCAGGACCTCCAGCCGTCGCCGGATCCTGCCGTCGCGCTCGAGCTTGCGGATGTAACGGGTGTGCACGTGCAGCATCTGGGCTGACTGGGCCCAGGCGGCCGCGAGCGCGCGGTTCTGCTGATAGTTGTGCTCGAGGACCTGACTCGCGACCTCATCAGTCATCTGCTGGAGCAGGGCGTTGCGGCCGTCGGCCGTCAGGATCCCGGCCCTGACCTCGCGGTCCAGCAAGATCTTGATATTGACCTCGTGGTCGGAAGTGTCCACGCCAGCGGAGTTGTCGATGAAGTCCGTGCACACGAGGCCGCCGGCCAGCGCGAACTCGATCCTGGCCTCCTGGGTCAGGCCGAGGTTCCCGCCTTCGCCGACCACTGCGGCCCGGAGCTGAGCCGCGTCGACCCGCACGGCGTCGTTGGACCTGTCGCCTACGTCGGCGTTGGCCTGGTTGGAGGCCTTCACGTAGGTACCGATGCCGCCGTTCCACAGCAGGTCCACCGGCGCGGTGAGGATGGCCGAGATGAGCGCGTCTGGTGACAGCGCCGTGTCGCTGTCGCTCAGGCCAAGGACCATGCGAGCCTGCGGCGACAGCGGGACCGACTTGGCCGACCGCGGCCACACGCCGCCGCCGGCCGAGATGAGGGCCTTGTCGTAGTCCGCCCAGGAAGACCGGGGCAGGCTGAACATCCGCCGCCGCTCGGCGAAGCTCGTCTCCGGATCGGGGTCGGGGTCCAGGAAGATGTGCCGGTGATCGAAGGCCGCGATCAGCCTGATGTGCCGCGACAGCAGCATCCCGTTCCCGAACACGTCGCCGGACATGTCACCGATGCCGACGACAGTGAAGTCGTCGGCATCCACGTCCAGCCCGTGCGTGCGGAAGTGGAACTTGACCGACTCCCAGGCGCCGCGTGCGGTGATGCCCATCTTCTTGTGGTCGTAGCCCTCGGAACCGCCCGAGGCGAAGGCGTCACCCAGCCAGAACCCGCGGCTCATCGCGATCTCGTTCGCCGTGTCCGAGAACGTCGCCGTGCCCTTGTCCGCAGCCACCACGAGATACGGGTCGTCCGCGTCATGCCGCACCACGCGCTCGGGCGGGACGACGTTGCCGGACTCCAGGTTGTCGGTCACGTCGAGCATGGCGGAGATGAACATGCGGTAGCACGCCAGGACCTCGGCCTGGTGCGCCTCGCGATCAGCCGGATCGGGCAGCTGCTTGCACACGAACCCGCCCTTGGCTCCGGACGGCACGATGACGGAGTTCTTGACCTCCTGGGCCTTAGCCAGGCCGAGGATCTCGGTGCGGAAGTCCTCGCGCCGGTCTGACCAGCGCAGCCCGCCGCGGGCGACGCTGGCGAAGCGAAGGTGCACGCCCTCGAACCGAGGCGAGTACACGAACATCTCGAACTGCGGGCGCGGCGCCGGCAGGTCGGGCACCCGCTGAGCGTCCAGCTTGAACACCAGATAGGGAACGGGGCCAGCAGCGGTGCTGAAGTAGTTGGTTCGCAGTGTCGAGCTGATCAGGCCCAGGTAGGAGCGCAGGATGCGGTCCTCGTCCAGGCTGGCCACGCTGTCGAGCGCACCGGTGACCTCCTCGGTGATCGCCTCGCTCCGCTCGGCCTCGCCAGCTTGCTTAGCCGGATCGAACCTGGACTCGAACAGCATGACCAGGAGCCTCGCGACCGAGGCATTGCCCCGCAGCACGCTCTCGATGTAGTCCTGGCTGAAGGTGATGTTGGCCTGCCGGAGGTACTTGGCGTAGGCGCGCAGCACGGCGACCTGGCGCCAGGTCAGCTGCGCATCGAGCACCAGCGCGTTGAAGCCGTCGTCCTCGATCCGGCCATCCCACAGGGCCGCCAGTGCGCCCTCGATCTGCTCGCGGACGCGCTGGTTGGAGATCAGGTCGCTCTTGTCCTGCCTCGCCCGCCTCGGCCACCGGCCGGCGGCGCAGGCCGAAGTCGTAGATCCAGAATGGCTCGTCGGCACCGAACTCGTACGGGTGCTCGTCCACCACGTCCACGCCCATGTGCTGGAGTCGCGGGAGCACGTCGGTCAAGGTGATCGGGCCGCCGGTGAGGTAGATCGTCAGCCGCCACACCGGCTTGACGGTGTCAGGCACATCGTCGTCCGGCTCGATGGGCACGCCGCCGACATAGGTCTCCGACTCCCACAGCTCGAAGTCAATGCTGCGATCGGAGTCGCGGAGCTCCAGGATCCTGGCGAAGTCGGTGACCGCGGCCGACGCTGGCACATCGGTCTTATACGTCTCCGGGATCGCCGCCCCGATATGGGTGAGCAGTTGCCTGGCCCGCTGCGGGCCGAACGCGGCGGTCGCCTCGTCGACCACGTCGTCGTCCCAGGACCTGACGGCGGCCGCCACGGCACGCTCCAGCTCTGCCGGATCGGCATCGGGCAGCTGGCGGCCGCGCTCGGCACGGACGACGAGGTGCAGCCTGGCGACGGCGGACTCGCCCACCTGGACGCTGTAGTCGACCTGCGACGCGCCGCCGAACGCGCGCTGCAGTATCTCCTGGGCCCGCAGCCTGACCTGGGTGGTGTACCGGTCCCTCGGCAGGTACACCAGGCAGGACACATACCGGCCGTAGACGTCCTTGCGCAGGAAGAGCCTGGTCTGGCGGCGCTCGCGCAGCACGTGCACGCCGGCGGTGATGGTGGCCAGGTCGGCGACCGACGTCATGAACAGCTCTTCGCGCGGATAGAAGTCGAGCACCTCGGCGACGTCCTTGCCGTCATGACTGTCGGCGGCCATTCCGGACAGCTCGAGCACCTCGGTGAGCTTGCGCCGCAGGACCGGAATGCCCTTGATGCTCTCGGAGAACGCGGCGTGGGTGTAGAGGCCGAGGAACCGGTACTCCCCGACGATCTCGCCTGCCGGCGACAGCCGCTTCACCGCGACGTAGTCCAGATAGCTCGGCCGGTGCACGGTAGAGCGGGAGTTGGCCTTGGTCACGATGAGCCGTTGCGGTTCCAGCGCCCGCGCCTTGACTTCCTCCGGCAGCAGCGCGAACGAGCCCGGACCGACGCGGTCATGGCGCAAGATGCCAAGACCGGTGCCGGGGACGGCCGTCAGGGCCATGCCTTCCGGCCCGGTCTGCAGGTCATACTCCCGGTAGCCGAGGAACGTGAAGTGCCCGTCGGCGAGCCAGCGCAGCAGCTCGGCGATCTCCGCCGGGGCGTCGGCACCGCTCGGGCCAGCCCCGCTAACGCCAGTCCCGCCAACGCCAGCCCCGCCAACGCCAGCCCCGCCAGCGCCGGCCGGGGTGGCCTGCTCCGCCTCAGTCGCCAGGACATCGTCGGCGAGCCACAGTGCCCTGGCGTGCATCCGGGTGTAGTCCTCGACCGCGACGCGGACGTCGCCGAGTACCCGGATCAGGTCCGCGGCCAGCTCCTCGGCCTCGCCATCGGCGAGCGGCGGGATCTCGATGTGCGTCCACGACTCGGCCAGCTCGTCGTGGCTGGATTCGTCATCCTTCAGCTGGCCAGCACTGGCCTGGCCGACGATCTCGCGCAGCGTCCCGGTGACGTCCCGGCGGACGCGCAGTTGCGGGTGCACGACAAGCCTGGCTGCTAGCCCGTGCTTGGCCAGTTCCATGGTGAGCGAGTCGACGAGGAACGGCATGTCGTCGGTGACGATGTCGATGACATCGGCCGGCGGGTCCAGCACGGCCTCGCCGCCGCGCCGGACGTCAACCAGGGCCCGGCCCTGCGGCCGGTGCGCGGCCATCTGCGCATGCCTGGCCGTGACAGCGGCTAGCCGGTCGGGACCGGCAACGGAGAGGTCGTCGACTGCCACGTGCCGGTAGTACGCCTTGAGGCAGGCACCCACGTCGCCGACGCCAGGCAGCGGACCTGCACAAAGGGCTGCCCTGGCCAGCAGTGCTTGCTTTTCGTGGGCTTGCTTCTCGTGGGCTTGCTTGCCGTGGGCTTGCTTGTCGTCGGCCGTCGCAACGCTGGCACTGTCCGACATGTCTTCCACTCCCTTAGCCGCGGCTACGCTGCCGCTCCCTGTCTTGGCTACACCAAACCCGGCGTCAGCTGCCTGACCATCACAATGAATCCCGCAGCTCCCACAGCAGCGGGTAATAACGCAGCGGCACCCGCCGGTGCAGGTAGGGCGCACCAGTGGAGCCGCCAGTCCCGGACTTGGTGCCGATCTGCCGTTCGACCATCTGGACGTGGCGGGCCCGCCACAGCCCGGCAAGCTCATCGTGGGTCAGCAGGTCCTCCGCGAGCTGCCAGAGGTCGTCGTGGTGCGGCCGGTCTCGCGCGACGCACACGAGCGACTGGAGGATCTGCTTGTCGTCTCCGACCGGTAGGCCGCTAGCGCGGAGCAAGTCGACGAAGGCGTCCCACAGCGAAGGCTGGGCCAGCCGGGCAGACAGGCGGTCGTGCTCGTCCGGCGTCAGCGCCCGGAACCTGCGGATGAAGTCGGGGTCCTTGGCGCCGGACAGGAACTCCAGCTCCCTGAATTGCACTGACTGAAACCCGCTCGCTGGCGCGAGGGCCGCCCGGAACTCGAGGAAGTCCTGCGGGGTCATCGTCTCCAGGACATCGATCTGGCTCACCAGCAGCCGCTCGATCACGTGCACGCGGTGCAGCAGGTGCCGGGCCAGCCAGGTCTGCCTGCCCCCGTGTTCGGCCGCACCGGCATCGCGGCCCGGGCCTGCCAGCATCGCGTCGCGGACCGCGGTCAGCTCGTGCAGCAGCTGCTTGAACCACAGCTCATAGGCCTGATGGACGATGATGAACAGCAGCTCGTCGTGGGCTGGCGGGCTCACCTCGGGTACCTGCTGGGCCAGCAACTGCGGGACGCGCAAGTAGCTGCCGTAGGTCAGCAGGCCGCCTTCTTCGCCGAAGCTGCGCCCCGTGGCTTCCGTCACGCCGGGCCTCCTGGTGCGAAGTAGCTCAGCACGTCAGGGTTCGCGAGGGCGTCCGGATCGGCGGCCTCGGCAACGGGCGTGCCGAGCAGGATCTTCCGGACCGGCACTTCGAGCTTCTTACCGGACAGCGTGCGCGGGATGCCGGGGACCTGGTTGATCTCGTCCGGCACGTGGCGCGGCGACAGCTCGGTGCGCAGCAGGGATCTGAGCTTGCCGACCAGCGCTTCGTCGACGGCGTGCCCGTCCGCTGGTACCACGTAGAGGATCAGCCGCCCGTCCTGGCCGAGCTTGCCGGTGTCGACCACGAGGCTGTCAGCGACCTCGGGCAGCCGCTCCACTACCCGGTAGAACTCACTAGTGCCCATCCGGACGCCGCCCCGGTTCAGGGTCGCGTCAGACCGGCCATAGATCACGCAGCCGCCGTCCGGCAGGATCATGATCCAGTCACCGTGTCGCCAGACGCCCGGATAGTCCGCGAAGTAGCTGGCCTGGTACCGCTCGCCGCCGGGATCATTCCAGAACCCGACCGGCATCGACGGCATCGGCTGGGTCAGCACCAGCTCACCCACCTCGCCGATGACTGGCTGGCCTGCCAGGTCGAAGGCTTCGACCTTGGCACCGAGGCACGGCCCGGAGATCACGCCCGCGCGGACGGGCAGCAGCGGCGATGGCCCGACGAATCCGGTGCACAGATCAGTGCCGCCAGACAGGGAGCCGAGGATGAGGTCGGACGACCTCGTTCCCAGCTCTTGATAGACCCATCGGAAACCTTCAGGCGGGAGCGGCGAGCCGGTGGAGCCAACGCCCTTCAGGGCGGACAGATCATGCTCGACGGCCGGCCGGACGCCTTCCTTCATGCAGGCCATCAGGTACGGCGCGCCGGTGCCGGCGTAGGTCACGCCTGCCTGCGCTACCAGCCGCCACAGCGCGCCCGTGTCGGGATGCACGGCGCTGCCGTCATAGAGCACCACGGTGGCGCCGACGAGCAGGCCGCCGATCAGGTAGTTCCACATCATCCAGCCGGTCGTGGTGTACCAGAAGAACGTGTCCCCGCTGGCCAGATCCTGGTGCAGGGCGAGGGCCTTCAGGTGCTCCAGGACGATGCCGCCATGGCTGTGCACGATCGGCTTCGGCAGGCCAGTCGTGCCCGAGGAGTACAGCACCCATAGCGGGTGCGAGAACGGCACCTCGGTGAACTCAAGCTCGGGCGGCTCGCCGTCAGCGGGGCCGAGTTCGTGCCAGCTCAGCTCCGTGACGCCAGCGGGCAGGCTGATCAGTCCGGCGCCGGTGCCGAGGTAGTCCACCAGGACGACCGCTTGCAGGCCTGGTAGCTCGGCGGCGATGGCGGCGAGTTCGGGACGCCGGTCGAAGCGCTTGCCGCCGTAGGCGTAGCCGTCGACGCCGAGCAGCACCTTCGGCGAGATCTGGGCGAACCTGTCGATCACGCTGCGGGCCCCGAAATCAGGCGAGCACGAGGTCCAGATCGCGCCGAGGCTGGCGGCAGCGAGCACGGCGATCAGCGCCTCGGGGGCGTTCGGCAGGTAGGCGGCGACCCGGTCGCCCCGGCCGACCCCCAGCGCCACCAGCCCGGCCCGAACCCTGGCGACCTCTGCCCTGAGCTCGCCGTAACTGAGCTGGCCACTGCGGCTGGTCTCGGCGGTGTAGCTGACGGCGACCCGATCGGGCTCGACAGCTGCCCGGTGCAAGGCGTTGCGCGCGTAGTTGAGCGTGCTGTCGCCGAACCAGGTGACCGACGGCATCTGCCCGTCGATCACGGGGCTCGTGCCGCGGGTCCCGAGTACGCCGAAGAACTCCCAGATCGACGACCAGAACTCGGCCGGCTCGTCCACCGACCACTGCCACAGATCGCGATAGGAGGGCACGCCATCCGGCGCGTCGATGACCGGGCCACCGTGGCCGGCCAGCCAGCGGGTGTAGTCGGCGATAACGGTGCGGGCTACCGACTCCGCCGACGGCTGCCACAGCGTGTCGCCGTAGTCACGCCCGGCGGTCGGCGCCAGGTCGTCGCCCACGCCCTACGCCCCCCAACCAGTTGGCACGTCCGTCCTCGTTGACTGGACTGTTATATACCAGTATGCGGCTCAACTGAGCCCGCTCGGTGGGTACCAGGCTAGCCACTGAACGGGGGTACAGCTAGCGCCCGGCAGGCACCCTGGTCAGCCGGTCGATGGCGGCAATGACCTCGTCGGTGTCTGACAAGTCGGCCAGCACGAGGTCAGCGCCGGCGTCGCGGAGCTCAGCCAAGGTCGCCCGGCCGGTCGCCACCGCGATGCTGCGGGCGCCCCCGACGCCTGCCGCTTCCACGTCGCGGACAGTGTCGGCGATGTACACGGTGGAGTCCTCGGTGATCGGCGTCCCGTACTTCTCGCTGGCCTGGCCGCGGACCAGCAGCAGCAGCGAGCCCCTCGGATAAGCGTCCGAGCCGTAGCCGCCGATCTCCAGGTCGAAGTACTGGTCCAGGCCGAAGGCCCGGAGCTTGCAGGCGGCGTTGGGCTTGATAGTGCCGGTCAGCACCGACTGGACCACGCCGGGCAGGCCAGCCGCCGCAGTGACGGCCGCGCGGGCCCCGGACAGCAGCCGCCCTTGCCGGAGCAGTTCGTCGTGCCGCAGCGCGAAGGTGGCCTCGAGCTCCCAGCAGTAACGGGCCAGCAGTTCGGCGTCGGCGACCTCGTCTGTGCCGGTCGGCACGTCGTTCAGGTACAGCGACTCGAAGAAGATCTCGGTGTCACTCCGGCCTGCTAGCTGCGGCAGGGCCGCGAGGGGACGGCCAGTGACGCGGCGGAAGGCGTCGGCGTAGGCATCCCGGGAGACCCTGCCCACATCGAGCAGGGTGAGATCGATGTTCCAGAGGACCAGGCGGTCGATGGCACACCTCCGGGGTGAGCTATCCGTTGGCTGCGAGCGTACCGTCGGATCGGACAACTGGCGCAATTAACTCAGGATTCACCTGAATTCACCCCGGCCGGATAGGTCGGCTGGTGCCTCGGCTCGATCGCCGCGAGGTCCCGGCCTGCGACAGGCCGGGTCTCGGCCGGGCCGGCGGATCGCGCGACGACGTCGCCCGCTCCCGAGCCCGCGGTGCCGGTCTCGGCCGCCGTCGTCGCGCCCGGTGTCGTCGCGCCCGGTGTCGTCGCGCCCGTGGCGCCAGCCGTGTCCGCCGGCGGCGGCTCATGAGCCGAGTCAGCGCCCGCGATGGCCCGCCGGTACGCTTCCTGCACCTTGGCGACTTCGGCATCTGGCTGTCGGAACCAGTTCGTGGACCACAGCCGGTGATACCGCCAGCCGAGGCGCTGCAGGTGCTCGCCGCGCAGCCGGTCCCGGTCTCGCACGCTGCCGGACTCGCGGTAGGAGGCGCCGTCGGCCTCGATCGCCAGCACCATCCGACTCGGATCTTGCGGGTGGGTGGCCGCGAAATCGACGCGGTACCCGCCGACGCCGTACTGCGGCACGACGGTGATCCCCGCCGCCGCGAGCCGGTCCCGCACATCGGCTTCGAACGCGTCCAGCTGCCCTGCGCCGGAAGCTTCCTGCGCAGAGCCGCCCGAGCTCGCGTAGTCCAGGTAGTCCGCCAGCATGCGAGCGCCAGCCTTGGTCACCCGGTCCGGATCGACGTCGTGACCCGAGAAAGAGCTGACCAGGGTCAGCCGGTGCTTTGCCCTGGTCGCAGCCACGTTGAGGCGGCGCTCGCCGCCGTCACGCAGCAACGGCCCCCACTGATACCGCATGCGCCCGTCAGGATGCTTGCCGTACCCGATCGACAAGATGATCGCATCGCGCTCGTCGCCTTGCACTCGCTCGAGGTTCTTCACAAAGAACGGCTCTGGCACATCCTCGGCAAAGAACGCCTCGAGCGCGGCGTACTTGCTGTCGCCGTGCCCGCCGGGCTGACTTGGTCCGCCCGGCTCACCTTCGCCGCCCAGCTCACCCGGACCGCCCGGCTCAGCCGCGCCGCCGGACTCGCCGAGGCGAGCCAGCGCCACCCGGAGCGCGGCATCGATCCGCTCGGCGTGCTTGATGCCGAGCGCGATCACGCCGAGGGACTCGGCTGGGTGCTCGCGTGCATGCTCGAGCACGAGCTCGACGACTTTGCTGACCTCGGCATCGACGGACGCTTCCTGGCCCGAGCCCGGACCCTGGGCCACCACCACGTGCCGCAGGCAGTCGTCCCGGAGCACGCCGGGAAACGTCGTCAGCGCGCCCCCGTAGATCCGGCTGTTCGAGAAGGCTACGAGCCGTTCGTCACGGCTGCGGTAATGCCAGGCGAGCGGCGCAGTGGGGAGCAGCGGGCGTAGCGCGTCCAGTACAGACTCGAAGCCTGCGCCGAAAGACACGAGGTTCTCATCGTCGTCACCGCCGTCGTCGTCAGGGTCGCCGACCTGACGGAAGAAGTTCGTCGGCGGCAGTTGCCGGTCGTCTCCGGCCACGACGATCTGGTGGCCACGCATGATCGCCGGAATGGCATCGGCGGGCACGATCTGGCTGGCTTCGTCGAAGATCACGACGTCGAACAGCCTGGCGACGGGCAGCACCTGGCTGACCATCAGCGGTGACATCGCCCAGCACGGCTTGATCGCGAACAGCACGTCGCTGGCCTGGTCGAGCAGCCGCCGCAGTGGCAGATGGCCACGCCGCAGCGCGGCCTGCTTGCGGATGACCCGGGCCTGCAGCGGGTGCCGGTCACACGCCTCCACGAGCGTCTGCGCCCACGCCCGGCGCACCCGCGCGCGGTTCGCGGTCAGGTGCTGGATGTCATGGACACGGAACTCGCCGGCGATCTCGTCCAGTGCGTCGCCGCGATCGGCCGCGTACCGAGGGTCGAGCACTCGCATCTGATCGAGGATGGCGGTGTACCAGGCATGGTCGAAGGCGGCGGCGGCCAGATCGGGACCGGCCTCGCGTCGAGCTAGCTCGTCGAGCAGCGGGCCCAGGCTCAGGTCGCCGAACCTGGCGCCCAGCTCGTACAGCCTCGGCAGCTGCCACGCCGTGTCCTGGTCGGCCGCGAGCTTCGCCAGCAGCGGGCGCGGCTCGGCCGAAAGGCTGACAACCGTGCCAAGCGCGGTGAGCTGTGCGTCGCAGTCCGCCCACAGCGCGGTCAGCTCGGCTGCACGCGCGCGGCAGCCGCGGCAGGCCGTCGTCGGTGCGAAGCTCCAGCCACTGGCCAAGTTCCCGGGCCGCCTTCGACAGCGCGGCCGATAGCTGTTCCTCGGTCAGCTGCTGCGACGTGGATTCGGCGGCAAGCGAGCGCGCTTGCTTGCGCAGCGCCCGGCGCTCGCGAAAGCCCAGCCCTGTCCCATCCCCCGTCGCGCTGGCAAGCCTGGCTGGATCCGCCGCGTATACGCCGGCACCGAACGCGACCACGGTCGCCTGGATCCCGGCGAACAGCGTCAGCACCTGCACCGCCTCTGGGTACGACCCTGGCGGCCGCAGGCATGTCTCCGCCGCGGCGTGACCAACTCGATCCATGAGCATCGGCAGACTGCGGCTGCTCAGTCGTACCGCGAGCTCACACGCCCGGCGCGCTTCGTCGGGACTGCGCAGCGCCGCGCCGAACCATGGAGTGCTCCCTGGCCGCAGGCTGAAGCCGCCAAGGTGGGCGAACTCGCGAAGCTCGTCTCGGATCCGGTCACCCCGTTCCCGGTCGATCTGGTCAGGGTGCTCGAGCCGGACGTCCGTACGCGCCTCAGCCGGCACCCCAAGAAGCGCCGACTGCACCTGGAATGGCGTCAATCCCCAGGGCTGGTGACGCTGGTGCAGCGCCGATACGTGCCTGGTGAGCCGCCGGTGCCGGTCGACCAGCCGCCGGTGCAGGTCGCCGATGTCCGGTGCGGGCGTGCGCTGCGCCTCGTTCATCGAATCGCCCAGGTCCCTGGCAATGCGCAGCCGGTCCTTTGTGCCCTCGTGAATGTCGAGCACGACCTCGCCCAGGCTGGCGCCCTTAAGCCGGGACAACACCGCGTCGATAGCAGCCCGCTTCTCCGCGACGAACAGAACCTTACGGCCGCGCGCGACCAGCGCGGCGATGAGGTTGGCGATGGTCTGGCTCTTACCGGTGCCCGGTGGTCCGTGGATCACCAGGCTGCGGCCCGCGAGCACGGCGTCGATGGCGTTGCGCTGGGAGGAGTCGGCGTCGAGCACCGAGTAATCGTGCTCGGGAGACTCCGGGCTGGGCGGCGCGGCCTCGTCGGCACCAAGCGATTGCTGAGCATCCGGATCGCCAGCGATCGCGGCGACGATGTCGCTGTCGCACAGTAGTTCGCCGGCTGCCTGCAGATCCTGCACCATCGGCAGCTTGGCGTACGTGAACGTGCCGATGACCAGGCGGTTCGTCACGCGGAAGCCAGGCACCTCGGCATCTTCAGCCACCCTGGTCAGCAGGTCGGCAATCTTGGCCGGCTCGGCATTCGCCAGATCGTCGGTAACAGCGCCGAAGACGCTGGCCAGCTTGTGAAAGCAGGACCGGATTGACCTCGTAGTCGTCATCCAGGATCAGATCGAAGTCGTCGTGACGGGCCCTCGTCGGGGTGATCGTCAGGCCGCGCAGCAGCACCGGAGCGCACGGCTCTAGGAAGAGCTCATCCCAGGCAGCCATCCCGGCAGCGAGGAAGCCGACCCGGATGCCGCGCTCTTCGAGCAGCTCACGGGCCTTCCGGTAGATGACCTGCACCCGCCGGATCGCATCAGCGCGAGCGTCAACGTCATGGAATAGCCGGGTCAGTCTGGCCGACCCGGTGCGCAGGAACCTGTCGAGCGCAGCCGGATCCGCTCCGGCCAGGTCGAGTGTTCCGGCCCGGCGATCCTTGTAGTACAGCAGCGTGTTCCGGCCGCCTAGGTCGGTCAGGGCGTCGATCCAGCGCCCTTGCGCAGCCGCGATCAGCGCCGAGCGCCGAGCATCGGGCCCAGCCGCATCCTGGTCATCGCACCCGCCGACTTCGTCTGCGGGCCCGTCCGCCTGGTCTGCGGGCCCGTCCGCCTGGTCTGCGGGCCCGTCCGCCTGGTCTGCGGGCCCGTCCGCCTGGCCTGCCTCGTCCGCTGCCGAAGCATGGTCCGACAAAGAGTCGGGCACGTAGTCGGTCATCTGCATCCTCCACCGCGCGCAGCCTCGCCCCCGGCCTATGAACTCCGAACGACCGCCTAAAGTGCCCAGGGCGGCGGCAACCATGCGCGCCTACGGCGAGTCGTCAGCCCATGTGCGGGTAGCGATGATCGACGGGCGGGACGAACGTCTCCTTGATCGTCCGCGCGTTGACCCAGCGAATCAGGTTGAAGATCGAGCCAGCCTTGTCGTTCGTGCCGCTGGCCCGAGCGCCGCCGAACGGCTGCTGCCCCACGACGGCTCCGGTCGGCTTGTCGTTGATGTAGAAGTTCCCGGCCGAGAACCGCAGTGCCTGCGTAGCGTGCGCGATCGCGGCCCGGTCCTGGGCGATGATCGAGCCGGTCAGCGCGTACGGCGCGATGTCGGCGGCCTGCGCCACCACCGCCTCGTAGTCGGCGTCCTCGAAGACGTGCACGCCGAGGATCGGACCGAAGTACTCCCTGGTGAAGATCTCGTCCGTGGGGTCGCTCGACGCCAGCACGGTGGGCTGCACGAAGTACCCCTGCGAGTCGTCGGTCGTGCCACCGGTCAGGACCGAGACGGCGGGCCGCGTGGCGGCCTGCGCCAGCGCGTCTCGGTGCCGGCCGAACGCCCGCTCGTCGATCACCGCGCCCATGAAGAGCGACAGGTCGGTGGCGACGTCGCCCATGGTCAGGGACTCGGCCGTGCCGATGAGCTGGTCCTTGGTCCGGTCCCAGACGCTGCGGGCCACGTAGGCGCGCGAGGCTGCCGAGCACTTCTGGCCCTGGTACTCATAGGCGCCCCGGACCAGGGCCGTGACCAGCACGTCCGGGTCAGCCGACGGGTGCGCGATGACGAAGTCCTTGCCGCCGGTCTCGCCTACCAGCCGCGGGTACCCGCGGTAGGCGGTGATGTTCTCCCCCACGGTCCGCCACAGGTGCTGGAACGTTCCGGTCGAGCCGGTGAAGTGCACGCCGGCCAGCTCAGGGTGCCGGAGCGCGACGTTGGAGACCGCGCTGCCGTCGCCGGTGACCATGTTGATGACGCCTGGCGGCAGCCCGGCGGCCTCCAGCAGCCGCATCAGGTAGTGCGCGGATAGCTGCTGGGTCGGCGACGGCTTCCAGATCACCACGTTGCCCATCAGGGCCGGAGCAGTCGGCAGGTTCGCCGCGATCGAGGTGAAGTTGAACGGCGTGATCGCCAGCACAAACCCCTCAAGCGGCCGGTACTCCAGCCGGTTCCAGGTGCCGGGGCCATTGGCCGGCTGCTCGGCCAGCAGGCGCCGGCCGTAGTGCACGTTGTACTTCCAGAAGTCGATCAGCTCGCAGGCGGCGTCGATCTCGGCCTGGAACACCGACTTGGACTGGCCGAGGATGGTCGAGGCGTTGATCACCGACCGCCACGGACCCGCCAGCAGGTCCGCGGCCTTGAGGAAGATCGCCGCCCTGTCGTCGAACGACAGCTCCTGCCAGCCCGGTGCCGCCGCCCGCGCTGCCTCGATGGCGGCGGTCACGTCGGCGTCGGTCGCGTTGCGCAGCTGCCCGAGCACGTGCCGGTGATTGTGCGGCTGGACGACCTCGATGCTGTCACCGCCGCCGGGCACCTGCCGGCCGCCGATGGTCATCGTCAGCTCAGCCCGCTCGCCCGCCAGGTCCTTGATCTTCTGCTCGAGCGTCGCGCGCTCGGGGCTGCCGGGGGCATATCCCTTGATCGGCTCGTTCCCCGGAACCGGGACATTCGTGACAGCATCCATCGCCGATCGCTCCTTGCGTTACCCGACGTCAGTGGCGGCATCACCATCGTGCCACGACCAGCCAAATCGGGCCGCCGAGGGCAGCCAGCGGCTACCCATTCCCGCAGGTCAGCTGCCAGGACCGCCAGGACCAGCCAGGTCGCCGAGCTCCTGGGTGGCATACCACAGCAGCTCGAAGCCCTCGGCGCCGTCCACGATGAACCGCGCGTCGTCGTCGCCGCCGTCGGCGGCCGGCAGGGCGTGCACGGCCGCGGCGATCTCGGCGGCCGCGCCGGGGTCATCGACGTGCCCCGACGCGACGTCACGCAGCGGCACCGGACCGCTGATCTCCACCAGGGCCGGCTCGTCGAAGCCGGCGCTGGCCGTGACCTGCCGGTCGGCGACCTCGGCCGCGAGCACCACCCGGCGCCGCGGCGCGTCCGGATCGGCGGCGAGCAGGCGCAGCGACTCCCTGGCCGCGTGCATCATCGCCACGTACTCGAGTTCCTCGATGTCGCCGCTGGAGTACCACTCCCGGAGCGCGGGCGTGACGGCAAAGCCGCGGACCGGCGATCCGTGGATCTCGCCAGTACGCAGCAGCCCGGCCACAGCCGGCAAGGTGGAAGGCACATACACGCGCACGACAAGCCCCGAAGCGCTAACGAATAGACCTAGAGTGTGCCAGCCCGACCACCGCAGGTTCAGCTAATCGCCGGACCTGATGGGCTCGGACCTTGCGACGCCGCGAGCGCCGCGACGACCGCCGCGACCGCTCCCTCCAGCGACTCGTGCTCCCAGACCCGCACGACGCGCCAGCCAGCCGCCGCGAGCGCGGCGTCGGCGGCCCGGTCCCGCGCCACGTTCCGGGCGAGCTTGGGCTCCCAGTACCAGGTATTCGCGGCCGGCTGGGTGCCGTGCTCGGGGACAGCAGTGCCAGAAGCAGCCGTCGACGAACACCGCGACCCGCCGCGCCGTGAACGCGATGTCGGGCCGCACCCGCGCGCCGGCTGAGGTCGAGCCGGTAGTCCTTGCGGTAGCGGTATCCCTGCTTGTGCAGGGCGCGCCGCAGCGCAAGCTCGGGTTTGGTGTCGCTGCGCCGGTTGGCCCGCATGTTGGCCGAACGGCCCGGACTAGCCGGGTGCGGGTAGTCAGCCACAGCCGCTAAGGCTAGCCAAGATCTTGCCGGGACCGGGGCCGCTCTCATCCGCCACCGCCCTCCTGGCCGCGGCCGCTTACCCGAGCGAAACCCCCAGCAGGTCAGCGACCTGCTGGGCCGTGTCGTCCGCCGCGCTGTGGAGCACCCCGGTGAAGCCGATCTGCTCGGCCGCGGTGATGTTCGCCTGGATGTCGTCGATGAAGACGCACTCCTGCGGTGGCAGCCCCAGCAACTCCGCCGCGTGCAGGAAGATGCGCGGCTCCGGCTTGCGCATGCCGACCTCTCCCGAGATCACCACGGCGTCGAACATGTCGGGGAACAGCTCGCGCGGATAGCCGAAGCCCCACGAGTTCGACAGCAGCCCAGTCGGCACGCCGCCGGCCTTCAGCTTCCGGAACAGGTCCAGCATCGCGTCGTCAAGCGTCTGCCCGGCGAACATGCGGGCCAGCAGGCCGGGGCCCGCCACCGGGCCGCCGTTCTCCAGCACCAGCTCCCTGGCCAGCGCGAGCTCGAATTCGTCGTTCGTGCACTCGCCGCGCTCCAGCGCGTGGATCGGATTGCTGTCCGCACCGTCGGCGTAGGCCTGCTTGACCCACTGGCGCATGACCGCGACGTAGCTCGCCCGGTCGATGCCGTCGGCCATGAGCCAGGCATTGACGCTGTCGGCGATGGGGCTGGTCATGACGCCACCCCAGTCGGTGATCACCCCGCGCAGCTGAGACCTGGAACCGTGCGACACACGTTGATCGTAAGCGAGGCCACGCGATGCCTGGCGACCGGCGCCTGCTGACAGAATCTGCCCATGGACCATGTAGCAGTAGTCACCGGAGCAAGCAGCGGTATCGGCGCAGCCTCGGCCATCGGGCTAGCGGCAGCGGGCTATCACGTCGTGCTCACCGCGCGCCGTCGCCGACCGGCTCGCGCAGGTGGCCGCGCAGATCGCCGACGCCGGCGGCAGCGCCGATCGTGCACGAGCTGGACGTGACCGACCGCCCGGCTGTCGACGCGCTGGCCCAGTCGCTTGACCGGTGCGACGTCCTGCTGGCCAACGCCGGCGGCGCGGTAGGCGCCGACACCATCGCCGACAGCTCGGCCGCTGACTGGCAGGCCATGTACGACGTGAACGTGCTCGGCACGCTGCACGTGACGCAGGCGCTGCTGCCCAAGCTGATCGCCAGCGGCGCCGGCACGATCGTGCTGATGTCCTCGACCGCCGGAATCATCAGCTACGAGGGCGGCGGCGGGTACGTCGTGGCCAAGCACGGCACGCACGCGTTCGCCGAGACGCTGCGGCTCGAACTGTTCGACCAGCCCGTCCGGATCATCGAGATCGCGCCCGGCATGGTGAAGACCGCCGAGTTCGCGGTCAACAGGTATCCGCGGCGACGCCGACAAGGCAGCCGCCGTCTACGCCGGTGTCGCTGAACCGCTGACCGACGTGCGACGTCGCGGACGCGGTGGTCTGGTCGGTCACCAGGCCCGCACACGTCAATGTGGACCTGATGGTGCTGCGGCCGCGAGCCCAGGCGGCTCAGCACAAGGTGCACCGCGTTCTCTGAGCCCCGCAGGCCGTGTTTCTGCTGCGCAGCGCAGGCCAAGCCGCCGAAGCCCACCGCCTCGCGGCCTGGGCGTTACTAGACTACGGCGGTGCACACTGGGACGACCGCGACCGAAGCCGCAGCCCGTTCCCGGTTGCTCGCGGTCGAGTCATACTCGGTGTTCCTGGACCTGACCGACGGCGGGGACACCGCCCGGTCGCGAACCGAGATCCGGTTCCGCAGTCGCGAGCAGGGCGCGACGACCTTCGCCGACCTGGACGCGATCGCCGTGCACGAGGTGGTCCTGAACGGCGAGCCACTCGATCCCAGGTCCGCGGAAGCGGGCCGACTCGCACTCGGTGACCTGGCGGCCGACAATACGCTCGTCGTCGACGCGACCGTGGCGCTGTCGCGCGCCGGCGTGCGGCCTGACCCACTACACAGATCCCGCTGACGGGCACAGCTACGTGCTGGCCAACTGCTTCCCGACCGCAGCGCCCAGCGTGTTCTGCTGCTTTGACCAGCCAGACCTGCGCGCCGCGATCACGCTGATCGTGACGCTGCCGGCTGGCTGGACCTGCATCTCGAACGGCGAGGTACTACATAGCCCGGCCGATGGTGCTGCTGGTGTATGGCGGTTCTCGACCGTGGTCTCGATGAAGCCGTACGAGTTCACGCTGTGCGCCGGGCCATACGTCACAGCGCCGCCCAGCGGTATCGCCAGCGAGGGCGCGACCAAGCTCACCGTGCACTGCCGGCCCACCCTGGCGAGCTCGCCAGGCCTGGCCCGGATCGCTGACCTGGTGGCCGCCGCCTTGCGGCACTACGAGCAACTGCTGGCCGTTCCGTGCCCGTATGAGAAGCTCGACATCGTCTTCGCGCCCGAGCTTGGGCCGCTGGCGATGCAGCTGCCCGCCGTCATGTACGTGAGCGAGACGCTGCTCCAGCGCGCCGCGGATCCCGAAGACGATCACGTTGCGCTCGTGCTGGCCCACGAGGCCGCGCATCTGTGGTTCGGCTGCCTGGTCGAAGGCCGCTGGTGGGATGACCTGTGGCTGGCGGAGGCGCTGGCCACGTACCTGAGCGTCGACGCCGCGAGCGAAGCCCTCGGAAACGCCAGCGCGTGGGCCGAATTCGGCATGAGCAGCTAAGGCCTCGGCGTATCAAGCCGATGGCCTGCCCAGCACGCAGCCGGTCTCGTCGCCAGTGGAGTCGGCCGACGACGCGCTGACCAGGCCAGCCGCCGATCACCTACGCCAAGGGCGCGAGCGTGCTGCGCCAGCTTTCGGCGCTCATCGGGCCAGCTGCGATGCACCTCGGACTGCGGGACTACCTGACCACGCATGCCTGGCTGACCACGTCGCTCACCGACCTGATCGAGTGCTGGTCGCGCGCCAGCGACCGCGACCTGAGGCCATGGGCAGCCGAGTGGCTACAGCAGCCTGGCGTGAGCACGCTCCGCCCGGAGATCACCGTAGGACCGGACGGGATGGTCACGTCGTTCGCGATCATTCAGGATCCGCCGGTGTTCGACGGTACCGGGCCGCTGCGCACGCACACGCTGACGATCGGGATCTACGACGTCGACGGCTCTCAGCTCGTCCACCGAGGCCGAATCGGCTTCACCCTCTGCGACGAATGGACGCATGTACCGGAGCTGACGGGCATCCCGATGCCAGCGGCAATCATCCTTAACGACACTGACCTGACGTTCGCCACGATCAAGCTCGATCCCGTGTCGTGGCGCTCGCTGGTCGCGTGCGCCATGGACGTGACCGACCCGGTAGCCGAAGTCGGTCTGCTGGAACGCTGCCTTCGGCATGGTCCAGGCGGCGGAGCTGGAAGCGGCCGAGTTCGCGGCCATCGTGGCGCGGCGGATGACGGCGGGCACCCCGGTCGTCGGTCTCGACAAGCTGCTGGACCGCGCGGTCGCGGCGGCGGACTTCCTCGCGGACGCGAGCGGGCGGGCAGCGGCCCGGCGCCAGCTGGCGGCCGCGGCGCTCACCGCGGCCGAGCTAGCCCAGCCGGCCAGCCACCATCAGCGCATCCTGGCTCGGGGCTTCGCGACTAGCGCAGACAGCCCGGCGCAGCGTGACCTACTCCGATTCTGGCTCGATGGCCGGTCGCTGCCGACCGGCCTTGTCATCGATCTCGAGCTGCGCGGCAAGATCCTGACCACGCTGGCCGCCCACGGCCAGGCCACGGACGACGACCTAGCCGCTTACGCAGCCGACGACCCCGTTGCGGGCGACATCGTGCGCGCGACATGCGCCGCACGGCATCCCTCGGCCGCCGCCAAAGAGGCCGCGTGGGCCGCTGCGCTCGACGCGCGTCAGCCGCCGCGGATCGCGCTGGCTCATGCCCAGGGCATCTGGGTGCCTGGCCAGGAGGATCTGCTGGACGGATTCCGGGATCGGTACTTCACCGAGGCGCTGCCGGCCTTGCGGCGGCACGACGGACGTACCGTACAGCGCCTGGCAACGGCGCTGTACCCGGCGACGCTGGTCGACAAGGCGACCCTCGCTGCTACCGACGCCGAGCTTGACCGGCTGAAGCCGGCGGACGTGATGTCGACGATCCTGCGGGAGCAGCGCGCTCTGATCTGCCGCGCTCATGACAGCCCGCGCCGCGGCAGCACGCTGACCGCCCGCTGGCACGCGCGACGCCAGCCCGGAGGCCCGGCCAGGCCGTCGGCAGCCAGCCCAGAGGCCGCGCTGGCTGAGCATCGAGCCCAATCGCCAGGTGATTTGCCCGGTTTAGTCGGTCTGCGTCACCTTGCTGAGGCCGCGCGGGCTGGTCCGGGTTGATGCCCAGCCGCCGGGCTAGCGCCTCGGTCACCAGCTGGCCGGGCACGATGAGGCCGATCGGCGCGAGCCACTCGGGCAGCGCAGGCCCCGGCAGCGCCGCAGTGCAGGCGCGCGCCAGCGCATCCCCGCCGCCGATCCCGAACGCGCTCGCCCCCGCTCCTGTCACCCGCCGCGCGAGGTCGATGGTGCCTGCCAGCGTCGGGCCAGAGTCCGCCGCCACCACGATCGCGGGCGTCTGGGCGTCGACGACCGCGATCGGCCCGTGCAGCAAGTCCGCGTACGACAGCCCCATCGCGTGCAGGTAACAGGCTTCCTTCAGCTTGATCGCCAGCTCCAGCGCGGCCGCGTAAGCCATGCCGCGGCCCGACACGACCACGCCCGGCACCTTGGCCAGCGCGGCGACGATGGGCTCCAGGTCAAGCGGCGCAGCCAGCAGCGCCTCGATCGCGTCCGGAACCGCGGTCAGCTCGGCCGGGATCCAGCGACGCGCCGAGACCCAGCCCGACTACCGCCAGCGCGGCCAGCTGCGTCGTGAACGTCTTGGTCGCGGGCACCGCCTGCTCGACCCCGGCCTCTGTCACGAACGCGACCTCGGCCGCCTCTGCGAGCGGCGACGAAGCCCCGCCGTTCGTGATCGCGAGCGTCCGCGCCCCGCAGGCCTTGGCCCACTGCAGGGTCTCGACGATCTCCTCGGTCCGGCCCGACTGCGACAGCGCGATCGCGAGCACGCCGTCCAGATCGACCCGCGCCTGGTAGGTAGTCGCGATCGAGGGCGCCGCGAGGGACACCAGCCGGCCTGCGTGCGCCTGGATCAGGTAACTGCCGTAGACCGCCGCATTGTCTGAGGTGCCGCGCGCGATGAACAGCACCGTCTTGGTATCGGCCGCCAGCCTGGCGACCTCGTCGCGGCGCGGCAGCAGCGCATCGATGGTGGCCCTGAGTGCCGCAGGCTGCTGCGCAATCTCCTGGCGCATCAGCGACGGGCCAGCCTCGTTCCCTGCCATGTCGTTCTGATCCCCTTCGGTCACGCCGGCAACGACGCCAAGGTGGCGGCGGCGCCATCTGTATACACGAGGCGCCCGGCTATCCAGGTTGCCCGGGTCCGCAGGTCCGGGCCGAGCCAGACCAGGTCAGCGGCCGCGCCCGCGGCGATGCGGCCGAGATCGGGCCGGCCGATCAGATCCGCCGGGATCCGGGTGGCGGCGGCGACCGCCGCGGCGATGGGCACGCCGCTGCGCACCGCGTTCGCGATCGCCACGTCCATGCGCAGCGCCGACCCGGCCAGCGTGCCGTCGCTGCGGACCGGCGGGGCGCCCGCATCCGGCGGCAGCGTGATGGGCTCGCCGCCGAGCAGGTACTCCCCCGGCGGCATCCCGGCAGGCGCCGCCGCGTCGGTGACCAGCGCGATCCGGCCGGGCGCCGCGCGGAACGCAAGGCCGCAGACCGCGCCCGCGACGTGATACAGGTCCGCGATCAGCCCGCTGGTAAGGCGGTCGTCGGTCAGCGCCTGGCCGACAACCCCGGTTCCCGGTGACCAAGCGGCCGCTGGGCGTTGAACAGATGCGTCACCATCCGCGCCCCCCGCCCGGCCGCGGCCGCCACCTGCTCCGCCGTGGCGTCGCTATGCCCGACGCTGACCAGCACGCCGGCCGCCACCAGCTGATCGATCGCGTCCAGCGCGCCGGGACGCTCGGGCGCCAGGGTCACCAGCCGGAGCAGGCCGCCGCCTGCCTCGATCAGCGCGGCGATCGCCGCCGGGGTCGGGTCGGTGATCCAGGCCGGATTGTGCGCGCCTCGACGGGCCGCCGAGATGAACGGGCCCTCCACGTGCACCCCGAGCACCCGCGCGCCGTTGCCAGGCAGCTCATCAGCGAACCCGGCGGCTGTCCGCAGCGCCGCGGCGAGGCTCGTCTACCGGCGCGGTGATCAGCGTCGGCAGGAACGCGGTCGTGCCCGTGGCCGGGAGCTGCCGCGCCACGGCAGCCCAGCTTGCGGCGTCAGCAGTCTGGAATTCGACCCCGAAGTAGCCGTTCACCTGCAGGTCGACGAACCCGGGCAACAGGTACCCGTCGGGCAGCGTAACGTCGGCCGACCGCGGCGGCGAGCCCGCACCGACGCGGTCGATGACACCCTCGGTTAGTTCGACGAACCCTTGGCCCGGAACGGGGTCGACCCCGTCCTCGGCCGTCAGGACGTGCTCAGCTGCAATCAGCATCGCGGGTGAGCTGTGGCTACCGGCTGACCCGGCCGAGCGCGCCACGCAGGCCCACCGCCCAGCCGGGCAACCCGGCCCCGCGCCGGGCTGCACGCTGGCCTGCGGCCCTGGCCGCGGCCGCGCGAGCCGCGGCGACACGGCCAGTGGCCGAGCGCGTCCCCGCAGACGGCAGCACAGTGCCATGGGCCGCGACCCCGTCGCGGGTGATGCCGTCGCGCGCGATGCCGCGCAGGAACTCGCGCATCTCGCCAGCGACGAGGTCCGGGCGCTCCATCATCGCCACGTGACCGATCCTGGGCAGCACGACGGCGCGGCAGTTCCGGAAGGTCCGCGCGGCGCGGCCAGCCATTGCCGGGTTGACCAGCCGGTCGTGGCTGCCGTGGATCAGCAGCGTCGGCGCGGTCACCAGGGCCGCGTCGTGCCACAGCGAGCCAGGCCCCGGCCTGGTGTACTCGGCGACCAGTGCCCTGGCCGAGCCCAGCAGGGCCGCCACCGAGTAGTCCAGAGCGTCCCGCCGCTGGATCTCGGCGACAGCCTCGGCCCGGCGCTCGAGCCGGAACCTGCTCGGGTCCGCGTACAGCTCGGCTATCGAGGCCTCCGTGCGCTGCTCAGGCGGCATGGCCAGCATCCTGGTCACCAGCCAGCGTCCGACGCCGGGTATCGCGACGAGCGCAAGGCGCGCCGGAAGCAGCCGCGGGCGCAGGTCCGGCAGGGCAGGCGAGATCAGCGTGAGCGTGCGGACCAGGTCGGGCCGTCGCGCGGCGACCCGAGTGCTGACGGCGCCGCCGAGGGAGTTGCCGATGAGGTGGACCGGCCAGTTACCACGCTTCTCGATCAGCGCGATGACGGCGGCCGCGCGCGCGTCGATGGAGTAATCGTCGTCCGGCGGCGGCGGCGAGTAGCCGAACCCTGGCAAGTCAAGCGCCTCGCACGCGAGCGGCCGCCGGTCCGGCAGCTGGCCGGTGGCGGATTTGCCGTCGGCGACCTCGCCGTCGGCTGGCTGGCCCTCAGCTGGCTTGCCCTCAGCTGGCTGGCTGAGCAGGCCCATCAGGTCGGTCCAGTTCAGCGCCGATCCACCGAGCCCGTGCACGAACAGCGCCGGCTCGGCGCCCGGAACCGCCGGCGTCGACCGCACGAAGACCTCGCCGACATCCAGGCGGACGATCGATCCGGGCCATGGCGGGATTGGCGCCGCGCCAGCGGGCACGCCCGGGATGATTCCGGCCGCGTCGGCAAGGTTCTGCGCAGGGACGATCGGGTTAGTCATAACGAGGTAGCCTACTCGGCGGTAGCAGAACCAGGCGCCCCACTGCGCCCCTGCCAGCCTGCTGAGAAGGACGTCTCAGCTCTCCGACCCCGCGCCGCCGCGGCCAGCCCTCCGACCCCGCCACCGCGGCCACCCCTCCGACCCCGCCACCGCGGCCAGGTCGCCGTCCTGGCCCGCGCGGGCTAGGTCGCCGTCAGCTCGCGCGCCGCGGCCGCCGCTGCCCCGCCTGCTTCGCGTCCTCGTCGGCGGCCGCGCGCGATCTGGCCGATCCGGCCTTGGCCGCGGGCTTAGCCGAACTCGCCGCCGGCTTCGTCGCTGGGCTCTTTGCCCTGGTTCCGGTGGTCTTGGTGCCGGCCGCAGCCCTCGTTCCGGTCGTCCTGGCACCAGTCGCTCTACTTCCGGCCTTAGCCGCAGTCTCCTTACCATCACCAGCCGCCTTGGCCGAGCCGGCGCTGGGCTTTCCCCCGCTGCCCTTACTGCTGGCCGCCCTGGCGCCGGATCCGCGACGTGCCGCCGGAGCCGCGTCCTCACTCGCCTCGTCAGCGTCGGGAACGGCTCCCAGCCGACCGCCCTTGGCGGCGGCGAGGCTGGCCCGCAAGGCATCGGCCAGGCTGGAAGTCTCGCCGCTGTCCGCCTGCGGAGCCACCGGCTGGAACACCTCGCGGCCCTCGGTCTTGGCCGCCACGAGCTCCAGCACCGCCTCGCGGTAGCTGTCGTGGTACTCGTCCGGGTCGAAGTCGACAGTCATGGAGTCGATGAGAGAACTGGCCATCCGGAGTTCCTGCGGCCGAACCTCGATGTCATCGCCCAGGAAGCCGAAGTCAGGCGTCCGTATCTCGTCGGGCCATAGCAGCGTCTCGAGCACCACCACGCCATCCCGGACACGCAAGATCGCCAGCGACTCACGCTGGCGCAGCGCCACCTGCGCGATTGCCACCTTGCCCGATTCCTCGAGCGCATCGCGGAGCAGGCAGTACGCGCGCGTCCCGGCCGCCTCCGGCTCCACGTAATAGCTGCGGTTGAAGAGGATAGGGTCCAGTTGCTCGGCCGGGCAGAACTGCACCACCTCGATGTTCTTGGTAGTCGGCAGTGGCAGGTCCGCCATGTCGTCGTCGGACAGGACGACCATCTCGCCGTCAGGCAGTTCGTAGCCCTTGGCGATGTCCTCATACGGCACTTCCTGCTCGTCGATCGAGCAGAATCGGCGGAATCTGATCCGGCCGCCGTCGTCACGGTGTACTTGGCGGAAGGCAATGTCCTTCTGCTCCGTAGCCGTGTAGAGCTTGACGGGAATCATGACGAGGCCGAAGGAGACTGCCCCCTTCCACATGCTGCGCATGGCATCTCCTTACCCCGCGCTGGTCCGGGTACTAATTCTCACCTTGATCAAGCGCGAATGTCAGCCGCCTGCCGGGTACTGATACAACCAGTGTTGTCCGCATTCTGTTATTCGGCAATATGTTCGAGTGCCGATTTCGCCTAGGAGGCGCCGTAATGAGCGACATGGGCCTAGAAGCACCGGACCTTGAAGCACCAGACGCAGATGCGGCAGAGCAGCATCAGGAAGTGCTACCCGAGCCTGACGATGATGACGAGGCCCTGGAAGTGCAGGAACCCCCGCTCGAGGCCGATGAGGCAGACGCCGCCGAACAAGCCGAGGTTGTCGTCCCGGATGACGACGAATACCGCTAACCGGGCTATGGCACGGGCCCGGTCGTAGGATTGCCTCCTATAGACAGCCGCGGCCATAGTCGCCGACCACCAGCAAGCACTTTTCCGGAGCCATCGTTGACCGTTTCGCCACAGGCCAAGTCCGGCAGTACGCGGCTGCCGCGCCCTGCGCGCAGGCTGCAGTTGCTGGGGGCTGCCCGTGACGTCTTCGTCGCTCAGGGCTATCACGCAGCCGCGATGGACGAGATCGCCGAGCGCGCTGGCGTCAGCAAGCCAGTGCTCTACCAGCACTTCCCAGGCAAGCTCGAGCTCTATCTGGCGCTACTGGATGAGAGCGCCGATCAGCTCGTCCAGACCATGAGCGAGGCCCTGTCCTCGACGACGGACAACCGGCAGCGGGTCCCGGCCACGTTCAAGGCCTTCTATGACTTCGTCGCGGGCACCGGCGAGGCCTTCCGGCTGGTCTTCGAGTCCGACCTCAGCAACGAGCCTGCGGTCCGCGGCCGCCTGGACCGGGCCATGAACGACTGCGCGGACATGGTCAGCCAGTTCATCCGCGAAGATGCCGGCGTCAGCGACGCTGAGGCCCACCTGCTGGGCATGGCGCTGGTGGGAATGGCCCAAGTCAGTGCCCGGTACTGGCTCAGCACGGACCTGGAGATCCCAAAAGACGCCGCTGAGCAGCTGATCGCCAGGCTCGCCTGGCGCGGCATCAGCGGCTGGCCGCTGACCGGCTGACCGGCTGACCGGCTGCCGATGACCGCGCGACCCGCCGCGGCGCCCCTCAGGGCCTGACCCATCACTGATCATGGGCGCGGCCCAGTCCATGCCTGATTCCGGCGGCAGCCCAGTTCATGCCTGATTCCGGCTGCGGCCCAGGCATCCCGTCCGGCCTGCGGGAGGCAATTCAAGATCATTACTAAGATTTCACGCGTGGCGTGCAGTTGGCCGCCCGATTTGTGGCGGTTCCGCTGCACGCGAGCCGTGAAATGTTGCCAATCGGCGCGCGCGCTCACGGCCGCCTAGCCGTTTCGCTCGCGGCGTAGGAGGCCGCGCGCCTTGTTTCACTCGCGCGAGTGAGGCGCAAGCTAGCCTCTGACTGCGGAGAGGAGACCTGTGGAAGTCAAGATCGGTATTCAGTCCGTACCCCGCGAGCTTGTGGTAGAGACCGAGTCCTCAGCAGAGGACGTCGAGGCCGCGCTCAAGGAAGCTGTGGCCGCCGAGGCCGGCGTGTTGGTTCTCGGTGATACCAAGGGCGGCAAGGTGCTGGTGCCCGCGGAAAAGATCGCCTATCTCGAATTCGGCGGCACCGAGCCACGCCGGGTCGGTTTCAGCAGCCTCTGACCGCCCGACCGCAGCAGCAGCAGCGACCGTAGCAGCAGCAGCAGCCGACCGTCGGCGGAGCGGCCGCACCGTAGCCCGGCACTGGACGCCAGGACGCCTCTCATTCGGCCAGGCCGAGCGCCGCCATCCGGCCAGCGTGAGAGTCGGTGAGCTGGGCAAACATCCTGCCGATGTCCCCAAGCTGACTGGCCGCGTCACCTGCCAGCATTCGGGCCAGCGGCTCACGCTCAGCTGCAACTCGCTGCGCCTGGCCCAGTGCTTCACCGACAAGCCGCCGCGCCCACAGGGCGAGGCGGCCCGCCACGCGCGGGTCAGCGTCGATGGCCTCGCGGACTCGGGCGATCACGAACTCCGCGTGCCCGGTGTCGGCGAGAACCGTGAGCACCAGGTCTTTTGTGGCCGGGTCGAGCACCTGGGCCACCGCGCTGTAGAAGTCCGAGGCGATCCCGTCACCGACGTAGGCCTTGACCAGGCCTTCCAGCCAGTCCGATGGCGCAGTCCTGGCGTGGAAGGCGTCGACGGCGGCAACGAACGGCTGCATCGACGACCTGCGGGTCGGCCGACATCTCCTCGATTCGCCCGCGCAGCAGCTGAAAATGCCCGAACTCAGCGACTGCCATTTCGGCGAGGGCAGTCTTGTCAGACAGGGCAATAGCGAGCGCGGCGTCGTCGCAGAGCCGGAAGAAGGCCGTCAGTGACGCGTAGGCAAGTAGTCCAAGCAAGTCGAGCACGCCGTCGGCGGGGGCCGCACCGCCCTGGTGTCCGTCGCTCACCTGCGCAGCGTAACAACAGTCCGGACACGCTACCCGGATGCGGCGCACAAGTGCACGAGGATGTACTTGCTAGACTGGGGCCGCGATCCACAGCAGGAATGTGGACCCCCCGATTGGTGTTACACAGAACGTTAGGCGTGACGATCATCGAGCCCTTCGGTGCCCAGGTGATGACGCGCCGATTCTTCTCCGCGAGTGCGTGGCCCGAGCCATGCTATGGCGAGGCTGCCCCGCAGGAGAGGTCATATGCCCGCCCACGGAGTATTTTGCCCGGCACAGCCTGCCAGGCGGCCGCGGGCCATTACTGGAGGCGTGAGCCCTGAGTACGTACACGACGGATGACAGCCCGGTCGCCGACCCGGCGGCCGCTGAGCAAACGGCCGCTGCGCAAACGGCCGCTGAGCAAACGGCCGCTGAGCTAGTGAGCAGCCCCAAGACTTTCCGGGACTTCGGCATCGCCGAGCCCATCTGCGCCGCCCTCGAGGCCGAGGGCATTACCACGGCCTTCCCGATCCAGGCGCTGACTC
Source organism: uncultured Actinomycetota bacterium (assembly GCA_963837255.1). Classification (GTDB taxonomy): domain Bacteria; phylum Actinomycetota; class Actinomycetes; order Streptosporangiales; family Streptosporangiaceae; genus JAJYUU01. The sequence goes on along the minus strand of CAWIMN010000011.1, from coordinate 1,447,085 downwards.
TGCCGGTCGCACTGGATGGCCATGACCTCATCGGGCAGGCGAGGACGGGGACCGGCAAGACGTTCGCGTTCGGCATCCCGATCCTGGAGCGCCTCGGCGAGGCCACCCGAGAGCCCGCGTCACCGCGCGCTCTCGTGGTCGTGCCGACGCGCGAGCTAGCCATCCAGGTCGCCGACGACCTGCGGGTAGCGGGAGCGCGGATGGATGCCAACATCGTGACGCTCTACGGCGGCCGCGCGTATGAGCCCCAGATCGATGCACTGGCGAGCGTCGACGTGGTCGTCGGAACGCCCGGACGGCTGCTTGACCTGGCCAGGCAGGGCCACCTCAAGCTCGGCAAGGTCCGCCAGCTCGTCCTCGACGAGGCCGACAAGATGCTGGACCTCGGCTTCCTGCCGGACGTCGAGCGAATCCTGCAGCTCACGCCGCCGAGCCGGCAGACAATGCTCTTCTCGGCCACGATGCCCGGCGAGGTCGTGACCCTGGCCAGGCGCCATCTGAGCCGGCCCATGCACATCAGGGCCGAGCAGCACGACGAGCCCGCGCACGTGCCGAGCACCGAGCAGCACGTGTTTCGCGCGCACCAGATGGACAAGATCGAGGTGCTGGCCAGGGTGCTGCAGGCGGAGGGACGCGGCCTGACGATCGTGTTCAGTCGCACCAAGCGGTCGGCCGACCAGGTAGCGAGCACGCTGACTGCCAAGGGCTTCGCGGCTGCGGCCATCCACGGTGACCTCGGCCAGAGCCAGCGCGAGCGGGCTATGCGAGCCTTCCGGTCCGGCAAGGTCGACGTGCTCGTCGCGACCGAGGTGGCGGCCCGTGGCCTGGACGTCGAAGACGTTACTCACGTGATCAACTACGAGTGCCCCGAGGACGAGAAGGCCTACCTGCACCGGATCGGCCGTACCGGCCGGGCTGGCCGCGAGGGCGTGGCGGTCACCTTTGTCGACTGGCACGACCTGCACCGCTGGAAGAGCATCAACGACACGTTGCACCTGGACTTCCCTGAGCCGGTCGAAACGTACTCGACGTCCGAGCATCTGTACGCCGCGCTGGGCATTCCCGCCGGCGCGACCGGCGTGCTGCCGCGCGCCCGGCGCGAGCGCCTCGGCTTGGAGGCTGAGTCACTCGAGGACATCGGCGAGACCGGCAAGACTCGATCGCGTGCCGCCTCCCCTGACCGGCGCTCGCAGTCCAGTGCGCCGAGTCGCGACCGGCGAGGCGGCAGCAGCGCTGACGGCGCTCGCGACGCTGGCCGTCGCGACACTGGCCGTCGCGACACTGGCCGTCGCGACACTGGCGCTCGCGACGCTGGCGCACGCGATGCTGGCCAGCCTGATGCTGGGCTCCGTGAGGCTGGTACCCGCGGTCAGCGCAGCCGGCGCCGCACGCGCAGCGGCCGGCTGACCGACACTGACCTTGCGGCAGCCCCAGGCACATGACGGTGACGCGGCTCGTCTGCCCACTGGTGCTGACGGCTACGCGGGAGCGACCGCAGCGTCCTCGGCTGCACTGCCGTCCGCGGCCACTGACACGACTGACGGTACAGGCGAGGCACGGCGCCGGCCCAGGCGGCGGCGTTCATCCCAGAGCCGGCCCGGCGGCGGAGCTCAGGCGGGCCAGCAGCCTGCCGGATCCGCCGACTAGTGACGGCGGGCCAGTCCGGCAGGCCGGGAGTCGCAGCAACCGAGGAGGTTGCGCTCCGCCCGGGCCGGGCAGACCCAGACTGGTGCCAGGGCAGCGTCGAACCCCCACGGTGCTGACCTGGTGCTAGCCGATTAGCCGGAACGCTTTCAGCGAACCCTGCGTTATTGGGCTGTTATATTTCCGCGAGTTCTCGGTAGGCTGCCACCCCGTGAGTACCCTCAGGTCTCTCCAGCTGCCAGAGCGCGTCCGGTCGGCCTCACTAGCGACCGCTCGCGGCAAGTTCGCCATGCTCGAGGCGCAGCCAAGCCGTGGCGTCGCGCACCGCAGGCCGGCCTTGCTGGTCCACGGGTACACCGGGAGCAAGGAGAACTTCCTGCCGATCCTCGAGCCGCTCGCGGCCGCGGGCCGGGCCGTGGTCGCCATCGACTTGCGCGGGCAGTACCAGAGCCCGCACGGCAGCGACCGGTCCAGCTACGGCCCGGCGGCGCTCGCCGCTGACATCATCGCCATCGCCGACGCCGTTGCGGGCCACGACGGAGTCCATCTCGTCGGCCACTCGATGGGCGGGCTGATCGCACGTGAGGCCGTGCTGCGGCGCAGCGCCGGCTTCCTGTCGCTGACGCTGCTCGGGTCCGGACCCGGCACCATCGAGGGGCAGCGGGCTGCCGCTCTCAACGAACTGCTCGCCGGCCTGGATCCGAGCAACGGCGCCGTGCCCGACGACCTCGATCAGCTGACCGCACTGGTCCGGATGGCCTGGCTAACCCAGTACGAGCCGCAGGCCAGGGCGGAGGGCACCGACGAGCACATCATCGCGTTCCTGCGCGAGCGAACGCTGCGGACCTGCCCGGTCAGCCTGATCGTCCTGGCGAGGTACCTGCTGGACTGCCCGGACCGGACCGGCGAGCTGGCACGACTGGTCGCCGCCGGGCTGCCGGCCATGGTGGTCTACGGCGAGAACGACGATGCGTGGCCGCCAGCAGTGCAGGACCTGATGGCACGGGAGCTCAAGGCCGAGCGCACGTGCATTCCCGGTGCCGCGCACTCGCCGGCTATCGAGGCGCCGGTCACCACCGCAAGCACGCTGACAGGCTTCTGGAACGCGGCCGAGCGCAGCCGGCCGACCGTGCACGTATGCGGCCGGACCCGGCATGGTGCCGCGCCGGAGACCGCGGACGCCAAGCCGCGGGCCAGCCAGCCGAGACCCGAGACGGGCCAGAGTCCGCCCGAAGCCGGCCCCGGTCAGCTGACGCCGGTCTCATGACGCCGGTCAGCTGATGCCGACGTCCGTCAGGCCATCGGCTCGCACCCTGGTCGCAGCTAGCCCCGCCACTTGCTCGTCGCCCGCGAGCCCTAGCCCGTCCCACGGGCGCCGCGGTGCCGTGGCGGCGCTGCCTTCAGGGCATTGCGCGCGGAAATCGCACCAGCCACATCCGGGGCCAGGCCGTGGCCGGAAGACGTCGTCGGCGGCTGGCCCGCCAGCGGCGGCGGACTTGTACCGCTCGTCGGCGTCCGCGCACTCCGCTGCGATGGCCTCGGCCCGGCCGAGCTGCCTGGCCAGCGATTCTGGCGTGTGCTCCCAGGCCAGCACCGTCCCGGTGGGCACATGATGCAGCTCGACCGTGCGGCACGGCCGTCGCAGCACGCGCTCGGCGGCCAGCGCGTACAGCGCCAGCGCCAGGGACGTGCGCGCATCGTCCACCGTGAGCCGGTGCCGGCCAGTCTTGTAGTCGACCACGACCAGGTCGCCAGGCTGCTTCTCGCCTGGCCGCGTCTCAGCTGGCCGCCGGTCGTCCAGCCTGTCGATGCGGCCTGACACGGCGATCAGGTCAGTCCTGGTCGCCACCGTGCGCTCCACCCCGGCCGGTTCGACCGCCGGGTCGAGATCCGCGACGTAGTCCTCGACCATCTGGCGGCAGCGCTTCCGGTGCGCGGCCGACTGAGCGGCATCGGCGTAACCGTCGGACAGCCAGCCATCGTCAAGCAGATCGCCGGCAGCGGCCACGGTCCGGCCTCGGCGGGGCAGGCGCCACCAGCCGGCGAGCGCGTTATGCACGCTCGCGCCCAGGCTGTTGTGCGCCCACGGTGGTCCTTTCGGCGGCGCGGGCCTGTCCAGGTAGCTCATCCGGTACCGGCGCGGGCAGTCGAGCCAGGTGCTCAGCCGGGTGGGCGTGCAGGCGTACAGCCGTCGCGGCATGCCCTCGAAGCCGAGCTGTTCCATCTGCCCATCCTTGCCCGGTCCGCGGCCTACCGCCAATCCGGCGCGCGGGCGACCGGAAGTGACCCAGCGACGAGCGGCGCGGCGTCGCCCGCAGGGCGACGACCGTTGGCTGCGACAGGCTACTCGGCGTCCGCCCGGTCGGCGGCGAACGCCTCGTCCTGCCCGGCCGCGACCCACGCGTTGAAGCGCTTTTCGGCGACCGCGACCGTGAACTCCTCGCCGTGGCCAGGCAGCAGCCGAGTCTGCGCCGGCAGCGTCAGCACCTGGCCGCCGATCGCATCGAGCTGGCGGCCCCAGTTCGGGAAGCCGTCTGCACGGGCTACCGGTCCCGTGCCGGTAACGACATCTCCGGTGAAGGCTGCGTCGAGCTCCTCGCAGTACAGCACGACCGAGCCGCGGCTGTGACCGGGCGCGTGCAGCACCTCCAGGGTCACGCCGGCCACCTCGAACTTCCCGCCGTCCTCCATCTCGATCTCCGGATCGCTGTCGTGCAGATCGCGCCAGGCCTGGCGGTCGGCCGGGTGCAGCGCGACGGGCGCCTCGTCTCGCGCCGCGACCGCGAGAGCCGCCGCCGCGTGCCCGTCGTGCGCGTGGGTGCAGATGACCGCCACGATCTCCCGCTCTCCGACGGCCGCGAGGACAGCAGCCGCGTCATCGCCGGGGTCGATGACAATGACTTCCTCGTCGTCACCGACGATCCACGTGTTCGCCGTCCCGGTCACGATGTCGATCCGCGCGTCCTGATTATCCATCGGTGCTGCTGCCGTCACTTCCCTGTCATGGGGCTCGCGCCCGTCGCGTGGCTGATCAGCGCCTCGTAACCACCGTCATCGGCGACCTCGGTCCCGATCCGGAAGCCAGTCAGCGCGCCGTGATCGTCGCTGCCCCCCGACACCACCAGCCCGAGCGAATGAGCGAGCTCGCGGAGCCGGCCGCGTTCCCGCTCATCTTGCTGGGGGTGGTTGACCTCGATCCCGGTGAGGCCGACCGCGGCCAGATCGGCGATCACATCATCGGGGATCTGCCAGCCGCGGGCCGCGCCGCGCGGATGCGCGAGCACGGTGACCCCGCCAGCGCCGCGGACGAGGCGGATGGCCTTCGCCGGGTCGAGGGCGTACCTGGACACGTGCGCGCGGCCGCCCGGACCGATCCACTCCGGCGTGAACGCCTCGTCGATGCTCGACACCACTCCGGCGTCGATCATCGCCCTCGCGATGTGCGGCCTGCCGACCACGCCGCCGGCCGCGATCTCGCTGACCTGTTCCCAGGTGATGGGCACGCCCAGCCCGGTCAGCTTGTCGACCATGGCGCGGGCCCGGTACAGCCGGCTCTCCCTGATCTCCGCCATCTCGCCGGCCAGCGCGTCGTTCTCCGGGTCGAAGAGGTAGGCCAGCATGTGCACGCTGTGCCCGTTCAGGCGGCAGGACAGCTCGGCACCCGGCAGCAGCGTCAGCCCGGCAGGCAGCGCGCCGGCGGCCTCGCGATGGCCGGCGACGGTGTCGTGATCGGTCAGCGCGACGACGTCCAGATCCGCCTCGGCGGCGCGCCGCATCACCACGGCTGGCGGCTCGGTGCCGTCAGAGACGCTGCTGTGGCTGTGCAGGTCTGCGCGCACCTTGCGAGACTAGCTGGGAAGCTGCGGCGACGGCGCGCCGAACGGCAGGTCCAGGTCCTGACCGGGATCTCGCAGATCCCGCAACTCCATCGTGTCCACCATCAGCATGCCGGCCGTATGCGGCCACAACACGAGCCAGAGCCAGTTGCCGCTGACTTCGCCGGCGAACGCGGCCGGCCCGGACGTCTCCACGTTCCACAGCGGGAACTCGTGGTTCCCGAACTCCACCATCGCGGCCGGCGGCCCGCTCGCGAACTGCGCGCCCGGATCCGGTCCGCCAAGGCCCGCGAACCTGGCGCCGAGGCCGACGCCCGGCTCCTCCGAGATCAGCATCATCTCGGCCGGTCCGCCGACCGGGTTCGGCCCCGACAGGGCCACCGAGCAGCCACGGGTCCCGGTGCGCTCGTCACCAGCCACGGCGAAGCCGGTGACCAGCCAGCCTTGCGGGAGCGGCCAGGGCAGCCAGACCGGCACTTCGGCGCCTCGCAGTACCCCCTCGAGTCCCTCCTGGGACGGGCTCAGCCCCGACCGCAGCGGGTGCACCTCGCCATGCTGCTCGCAGTGGTACGCGCTCGACCATATGCTCGGCTCGCGTACTGCGTGGTCGCACCGCGGACATCTGAGTACCGGTCTCATCTCACTGAGAGTTATCCCCAGGATCTTCTGCGTCAACTACCTACCGCGGGGTAAGTGCCGCGGTCGGACATAATGGACGCGTGTCCGATGACGCTGGCCCAGTCCCGGCCGATACTGAGCGGGCCGATACGGCGCCGCCCCAGCGCGTCCCCTGTGTCGGCGCGGTCATCAAGGATGAAGCAGGACGAATGCTGATGATCTTGCGCGGGCATGAGCCGGGCAAGGGGCTGTGGTCCATTCCGGGCGGCCGGATCGAGCCCGGCGAGAGCGATGAGCAGGCTGTCATCCGGGAGGTCCAGGAGGAGACCGGACTCGCGGTCACGTGCGGGCGCCTGCTGGGCGCCGCTGAGGTGCCGGGCCTGGCGGGCGCCGTCGTGGTCATCCGTGATTACGAGGCGTTCGTCGTCTCGGGCCCGCGCCGCGACCCGACGGTGACGGCCGGCGCGCCGGTCGCGACGGCCGGCGACGACGCCGCGGACGTGCGCTGGGTGACCGATGCCGAGGCCGACGCGATGGAGGCGCGTGGCGAGGTCACCGGCGGGCTGCTGGCAGCCCTGCGGTCCTGGATTTAAGGCCCGGAACGGGGCCGTCTGAGCGGCCCGCCGACACGACCGCGCGGCCGCGGCAGCGGTCACCAGGGCCCGGCGATGCCATCGGCTGGCCGCGCCGCAGCGCGCCGCGCTCAGCCGACGACGACCTCGGCGAGCACGACGGCGCGCGCCGCGATGGCGGAACCGCGAGCGCCCGCCATATCCAGGTCGGGCACGAGCGCGATCGACGACACGCGCCGCTGTTCCTCGCGCAGCACTGTGTAGGCTCGAACGCGATCGAGGAACCAGTCGCGGAAGTGCGGCGCCGCCTCTACCACGCCGCCGCCGAGCAGGTACACGTGCGGATCGGTGAAGTTCGCCGCGATCGTGAGCAGCCGGCCGATCGCCATCGCCTGCTGGTCGAAGATCTTCAGCGCCAGCGGGTCACCGGCTTCCCCGTAGCCGCGGACCAGCTTGGCCGCGATGCTCACGGGCTTGGCGGCCAGTTCGTGGCCGGGGAACCGGGTCAGCCAGTACGGCAGCAGGTTCTTCTCGATCCCGGTCAGCGACGCGATGCTCTCGGCATCACCGGGCAGCCCGCAGTTGCAGGCTGGCATCGGCTGGCCAGGGGCGAGCAGCCCGTCCATCGGCAGCCAGATGTGCCCGAGCTCGCCGGCCATCCCGGCAGCACCGCGGATGACCTGTCCTGCCTCGACCACGCCGCCGCCAAGGCCCGTGCCGACGATGACCGACACCGACGACCGCTCGAGCGCTACCTCGGGCCCGAAGTGCTCGTGGTGCGCGTACAAGGCAGCAGCGTTCCCGTCGTTGTTGAACACAACGGGCAGGCCCAGCCGCACCTCCAGTGCCCGCCGGACGTCGAACCCGCGCCACTCCGGGTCGGCGAAGTTGGTCGCGCCCCTGGAGGAGATGACGCCATCCGCGGTGACCGGCCCTGGCGTATCGAGCCCGACCGCGCGCACGTCACTGACGGCGATCGCCGTGCTGGCGAGGACGTCGCCGAAGGAGCGCGCGAGCGCCTCGATGGCCTTGTCCGGGCCGTCGCGGACGCAGCTGGGCGATTCGGCCATCTCCTCGACGAGGAACCGGCCGGCCGAGTCCAGCACAGTCGCGTTGATCGTGGTGCCGCCGGTGTCGAGCCCGACGACAACCCACCGATCAGATTTCAGCACAGCCCGCCTCCCGCAGCACCAGTCGCGAGCCTAGCTTCCCAGTTCGGCACCTGCTGCGCCATCCGGGCCCGCGCCGCCCCCGGCCGCGCCTGCTCCCCAGCCCGCGTGGTCGGCAGCCGCGACGCCGACTACCACGGCCGCCGCGCAGCAGCCCAGGATCAGCCGGGAAACGTGCGGAGCCAGCAGGGCGACCAGCGCGAGCAGGCCGAGTGCCGCTGTCCGCGGCCAGTTCAGCCGCCGCCACACGGCGAGCTTGAACGCCAGGTGCCCAGCGACGAACAACCCCGTGCCACCCAGGATGAGCCAGGCGATGGCCGGCCCGGCCGTCGCGGTCGGATCAGCGAGCACGCGGTCGTCGGCGGCCGCGACCACGATGATCCCGGCCACCATGATCGGATGGATGAAGTGGTAGGCGGACCGGCCAAGACGGCCAGGGTCGTCCGACGCGGCGATCAGCCGCGCGGCGTCGCCGGCGCTGCGGTCGAAGTACAGCCACCACAGCGCCGCGCTGCCAGCAAACGCGACGACGAACGCCGCGATGGTTGGCGCGTGCTGAGCGTGCGGCCGCGCCAGCGGGCCAGCCAGCAGGCCGGCGAACGTCACGCCGATCACGACGATCGACTCGCCGAGCGCGATCAGGATGAAGCCCTGGCACCGCTCGGCGAAGTGGCCGCCCTCGATGTTCCAGTCTCGCGTGGAAGTGGCACCGAGGCCGGGCGCCCAGAAGCCGACAGCGCCGCCGAGCAGGTCGACGCCGACTGCCGCGAGCCACAGCACGGCCCGCGGCACCACACCGGTTGTCAGGCCACCCGCCACCGCCAGGGCGCCGCTGACGCAGCACCACGCCAGGATCCGCTGGAAGTTCAGCGCCAGCGGCTGGCCGCGCAAGGCCCACACGGCGAAAATGCTGCGGCCGATCTGCATGCTGGCGTAGCTACATCCGACCAGCAGCCCGCTGTCGGTGAACGCGGACGGCAGTGCCGCTGACATCACCAGGCTGATCACCATCAGCGCGAGCAGCAGTAGCCGGACCGGGATGCGCTCGGGATCCAGCCAGTTCGTCACCCAGGTCGTGTAGGCCCATAGCTGCCAGACCATGGCGAGCAGCACGGCTCCTTGCAGGGCGCCGGGCACCGTGAGGTGGTGCAGCAGGTAATGCGACAGCTGGGTGACGGCGAAGACGTAGACCAGGTCGAAGAACAGCTCGATGTTGGTCACGCGCGACCCGCCCGCGCCGCGGGCACGCATGAGCTCGCGCGATGTCGGCCGACGCGGCTGCGCCCCCTCGTTCAACGCCGCGCCTACTCCGGCGGCTCGAACAGCCGGGTCCGCGTCAGTCCGGCGGCGCGCCCCCTCGCGGCGGCGACCAGGGCGAGCTTGCGCGATGCCTCGTCGATCATCTCGCCGTCCAGCACCGCGGCGCCGCGGCGGAGAACCTTGATGCAGTACTCGTACGCCTCGATGATGAGCTCGGCCCGGTCATAGTCAGCCTGCGACGGCGAGAACTCGGCATTCACCACGTCGACCTGACCGGGGTGCAATACCCACTTGCCGTCGAAGCCGATCGCGGCGGCGCTCGCGGCGCTGGTGGTGAGTCCGGCGATGTCCCCGATTGCGGCGAACGGGCCGTCGATGGCCTGCAGCCCGTTGGCCCTGGCGGCGACCAGGATCCGCATGTGCGCGTAGTGGAAGGCGTCACCGCCGGCGTACCCCGCGGGCTGCGCGCCGACCGTCAGCGACCGCATGCCCATGCTGGCCATGAAGTCCGCGGGCCCGAAGATCAGCGTCTCCAGCCGCGGTGACGCCGCGGCGATCGCGTCCACGCATCCGAGGCCGGCCGCGTCCTCGATCTGCGCCTCGATCGCGATCCGGCCCTGCTCCAGGCCGGTCGCCTGCTCGATCTGGCCGAGGAGCAGGTCAAGCCAGCCGACGTCAACCGGGCCCGTGACCTTCGGCAGCACGATCGAGTCAAGCCACTCGCCCGCCTGCTCGACGACGTCCACCACGTCCCGATAAGCCCAGCCAGTCCGGACGTCGTTGACGCGAACGGCCCGGACCTTCGTGCCCCAGCCGCCGTCGCGCAGCGCCTGCGCGGCGGCCACCCGGCTCTGCTCCTTCTCCGCGGGCGCGACGGCGTCCTCGAGGTCAATGAAGACCTCGTCGACGCCGAGGCTGCGAGCCTTGATCAGGAATCGCGGATTGCTGCCGGGCACGGCCAGCGTCGTCCGCCGGGGCCGGTATGCGCGTGCCGTCACGCCGCCCGAGCATACGCGGCACGCTTCAGGCCGTCAGCTATGGCTGGCCGCGCACCAGGCGCAGCACCGGCGCCTCGGCCGGGGCAGCCTCGCTACACAGCGCACGGAATTCCCGCGCGGCGTCCGGCTGCCCCGAGTAGTCGCATACCTGCGCCAGCACGCCGAGGAGCGCGTCGATCCGCTCGTCTAGCCGCCGGACGTCGAGTTCGGTCAGTGCCAGCCGGGCGTATTCCTGCTGCCGCCGCAGTCGCGGCCGCCGGGCCTGCATGCGCAATAACACCCCAGCCAGCGCCGCCCTGACGGCACGTGGTCGAGCCCCTGTCTCGGCCATGAAGATCCTCACCCCCACCGGAACGGGGCCGATCCGGCACGCGGCCGCCCGATCGTCCGCCGCCTGCACGCCGACTACGCCGCGTAGCCGCCGACCCACTGAGCAATGATGACGTGGCCGCGGAACTGGCGCGGGCGATTCGCTGACCCGGCATCAGCGTGAACGCCGTGAACAGGCACAAGCGGGCCGGCCGTAGCATGGGCCCATGTCCACAGACTCAGCGCCAGCGGCCTCCGGCGTCGTCCTGCCAACTGCCGAACAGGTGGCGCAAGCCCTCTCGACCGTCAACGACCCCGAGATCCATCGCCCCATTACCGAGCTGGGCATGGTGAAGAGCATCGAGGTGACGCCCGGCGGCGTCGTCCTCGTCGGCGTCTGGCTGACGGTGTCCGGCTGCCCGCTGCGGGACACCATCACCAGGGAGGTCACCGCCGCGGTCGGCAGGCTGCCTGGCGTGACAGCCGTCCGGGTCGAGCTGGACGTGATGAGCGAAGAGCAGCGGCGCGAGCTGCAGACCAAGCTGCGCGGCGGTAAGGCGGAGAAGGAGATCCCGTTCGCCAAGCCAGGCTCGCTGACCAAGGTGTACGCGATCGCGAGCGGCAAGGGCGGCGTGGGCAAGTCCTCGGTCACCGTCAACCTGGCAGCATCGCTTGCCGCCCTCGGGCACAAGGTCGGACTGCTGGACGCCGACATCTACGGGCACTCGGTGCCGCGGATGCTCGGCGTGACCGACCGGCCGACCCAGGTCGAGCAGATGATCATGCCGCCAACCGCGCACGGCGTCCGGGCCATCTCCAGCGGCATGCTCAAGAAGGGCAACGAGCCCCTCCCCCTGCGCGGGCCGATCCTGCACCGGCTGCTCCAGCAGTTCCTGGCCGACGTCTTCTGGGGCGATCTCGACATCCTGCTGCTCGACCTGCCGCCGGGCACCGGCGACGTGGCGATCTCGGCGGCTCATCTGGTTCCCGGCAGCGAGCTCATCGTGGTCACGACGCCGCAGGTGGCGTCCTCCGAAGTGGCCGAGCGGGCTGGCTCGCTCGCCAGCCAGCTGCACCAGCGGGTCGTCGGCGTGATCGAGAACATGTCCTACCTGCCGTGCCCGCACTGCGATGAGCGGATCGACGTGTTCGGCAGTGGCGGCGGCCTCGCTGTCGCCGAAACGCTGACCCGGCTAACCGGCGCGAAGGTGCCGCTGCTGGGCGAGGTGCCGATCGACACCAGGCTGCGGGAATCAGGCGACGCCGGGATGCCGCTGGTGCTGTCCGATCCCGATTCTCCGGCGGCGCAGGAGCTGCGCAAGATCGCGGAGAACCTGGCTGGCCGCTCACGCAGCCTGGCTGGCCGTCAGCTCGGCCTGACACCGGCCTGATGCGGGCTCCGGCCTAATGCTGCGGGCCGCTGCGCCTCAGGTGGCCTCAGCGTCGTAAGGCGGGCTCTCGCCTGGTGTGAGCGTGGCCATGGATGCCGGCCAGCCGGTCAGCGGGCTGCCCCCGCCGTTTGCAGCACCGCCGTTTGCAGCACCGCCGTTTGCAGCACCGCCATTGACCGTCCCGTCGGACATGCCGCCTAGCAGCACCCCGTCACCGGTGAACTCGTCGAGTAGGTGCTTGCGGACGAAGCGCTTCGGGTTCAGGTCGGCGATGTCAAAGTTGCTGAACTCGGGGCCCAGGTTGTCCTGCAGCTCGGACTTGGCACCCTCGGCCATCCGGCGCAGTTCGCGCAGCGCGCGGCCAGCCTGAGCCGCGATGCCTGGCAGCCGCTCTGGCCCGAATACGAGCAGCGCGACCACGCCAAGCACCAGCAGCTTGGTGAAGTTCAGGTCGAGGAACACCGGCAAGCTCCACGGAGGCTAGGACCGCGCAGGCCAGGGCCTGGCAGGCTGAGGCCCGCACCCCCACACTAGCCCGTACGCGCCGAACATCAGAATCCCCGCAGGCCAGCCGTCACTTTCCGATCAGCCGCCGTTCATCGGCTGAGCGCCGCTTCGCAGGTTCTCCGATCAGGACGGAGCCGAGCCGAGCGTCAGGTGCGCCTGTTGTGTCTGGCCGTGCCGGATGAAGGTCGCCACGACCTGCGAGCCCGGCGCCAGAGACCGGACGGCGTCCAGCAGCGAGTAGGCGGTGCTGATCGGCTGGCTGCCGAGCTTGATGACGACGTCGCCGGCCCGCAGGCCAGCCTGCGCGGCGGCGCCGCCCGGAGTGACGCCGCCCTGGATCTGCGCCCCGTTGCCGGTGAAATTCTCGTTGAAGCTCGCGCCGATAACAGAGTGCGTGGCGTGCCCGGACCTGATGAGCTGCACGACAACTCGCCGAGCCTGGTCCATCGGGATCGCGAAGCCGAGGCCGATGCTGCCCCCCTGGGTTCCGGTGATCGGGTCAGCGCCGAGTGTGTCGATGGCGGCGTCCACCCCGATGACCTGGCCGCCGGCGTTCACCAGCGGACCGCCGGAGTTGCCCGGGTTGATAGGCGCGTCCGTCTGAATCGCATCGAAGAAGACCTGCGGGGTCCCGGTAGTGCCCGCACCGGGCTGGACCGGGCGGCCGACGGCGCTGACGATCCCGCTGGTCACCGTGTCCGCCAGGCCAAGCGGGGAGCCGATCGCGATGACGGGGTCGCCGACCCGGACGCCAGCGGAGTTACCCAGCGTCAGGGCGGGGAGATTCGTCACGCCGACAGCCTTGATAACCGCGATGTCGGAATAAGGATCGCGGCCGACGAGCAGGCCCTTGGCGGACTTGCCGTTGCTGAAGTACACCTGCAGCGTCGCGCCCCGCACGAGGCCATCCAGCGTTACGACGTGGTTGTCGGTCACGATGTAGCCGCCCTTGATCAGGAAGCCGGACCCGGTGCCCTGGCCGCCGTTGACCTTGATCATGACGACTGCCGGCGTGTCCCTGGCTGCGATCCCGGCCACCGAGCTGGCGGGCCGGTTCGCCGGCGCTGGCGGTACCGGCCCGAGGCTGTAGCTGCGATCAGACTGCGTACCCTGGCTGCTCAGGGCCACGAATCCGCCGACGACGCCGCCGATCAGCGTGCAGGCCACTACCAGCGCGGTCACCGCAACGAAGAGCCGCCAGCCGCGCAGCCAGCGGCCGCGCCCTTCCGCTCGCCGGTCACCGTGTAGCCCCTGCCGGAGGTGCCAGTAGCCCGGCCGCCAGTGACTGGGCCGCCACCATCCGCGCCTGGCACTGCGATCGCGGTCGGCCGGGTCGGCTTCGGCCGGCCAGGCGCCGGCTGCCCAGCCGTTCGCATCCTGGCCCTCGGCCGCCCATCCGGGCACCTGCCAATCGGAGAGGCCGAAGTCCTCAGACTCGGCAAACCAGTCGAATCTGCCAAAGTCACTCGTGCGCTGGCTGTCGCCATTGGCCTGCGGCGGACTACCGCTGATCGCCGAAAAGCCGTGACCTGGCGCGCTGGGTGCAGCCACTTGGCCGTGCCCAGGCTGCTCGGACATCATCTGCCTCCCCCGGAGACGGCACCCCCGACTCGACGTCAGCTGCCGTCATCGGAAGCATTCCTCCCCTTGAGCGAGCACGCCTAGGCATGGCGAAAGCAGGAGTTTGGGTGAGCGCCAGAAAGCCCTCGTTCGAGGAGGCCAGGGCCGAGCGACGAGGGCGACGCCACGTCGAGCAGCATCCGTCAGGGCAGGGTCGGCAGGTACGTCGTCACGCTGGCTGGCTGCGGCCGCCACGACTCAGCCCGCCGTCGCAGGGTTGCCGACCGTGACCCGGCGTTAGGAGGCTGGTTGACCGCGTTGTGCGGGAAGACCAGTACGTCAATGGACGGGGTAACGGGCGGCGCCGGCGCCCTCGCCTGCGGCTCGCCGCCCACGATGAACGCAGCCGTACCCAGACCTGCCAGAAAGACAGCCAGCGAACCGGCCAGAAAGTAGCGGCTGGCCCGCTGATCCGGGCGGCTATCGTGCTCGGCGGCCGTGGCGCCTTGCCCTGGGTGCTCGTGCGCGGGCCATCCGCCCGCTGGCGCGGGCGGCGGCCAGATCGTCTCGCCCGGGGACATGCCAGCGGGCGTCCCCGGGTCATCGAGGCCCACGAGCTCGCTCAGGCTCATGAGCCGGCCCGTCAGCCCCGCTCCGGCCGCGGCCTCGCCAAGTGCGTTCATGCGCCGCTTGAGCATGCGCAACGCAGCAACCTCGTCGCGGCACGACCCGCATCGGGCCATGTGAACGAGGACTCGCTCGCGCTCGGAGCCGTCGAGCTCGCCATCGATCAGCGCGGACAGCCGCTGGCCGCGGTGGGTCACGGCTGGCCACCTTGCGGCACGGGCAGGTCGATGTGCAGTCGCGGCTGCGGTACGGCGGCACCGAGACGGCGCGGGCGGCGATGCTCAAGCGCCTGGCGGAGCTGGGCCCGGCCGCGGTGGATGCGGCTGCGCACAGTGCCGAGCTTGACGCCCAGGGTGTCGGCGATCTCCTCGTAGGACAGGCCCTCGATATCACACAGAATGACCGCGGCCCGGTACTCCGGGGCCAGCGCCATCAGTGCTGCGTGGATGTCGCCATCGAGGTGCCGGTCGTCGAACGCCTGCGCGGGAGTGGGCTCGGACCCGCCGAGCCGCGATTCGGTCTCGTCCGCCAGGCCTTCGAACCTGATCCGCTGCCTCCGTCGCGCCATATCCAGGAACAAGTTGGTGGTGATCCGGTGCAGCCAGCCCTCGAAGGTGCCGGGAATGTAGCTGTCCAGCGATCGAAATACCCGGACAAATACCTCTTGTGTCAAGTCTTCAGCGTCGTGGCTGTTACCAGTCAGCCGGTAGGCCAGGCGGTATACGCGGGCAGAGTGATCCCTGACGACGGCTTCCCAGGTCGGCGGCGTCCAGGACGGCCCCTCGATGATGTCGGGACCAGCGCTAGCGTCGGCCACCGTGTCCCCCTGTGACGGCACATCCTGCAACGGTTCACACCTTTCAACGCCCTGCTACCGCAAACCAACGGCAGGTCGGCGTTGTTCCGCGAGCCCGGCTGCTCTGCATCCGTAACGTACGAGGTTACCTGGTCGGTTCCCGGAGCGACGTCGTGGCCGCTAGGCTGCGGCCGGACGGACTTTGCAGCCCGGACGGGCCGGGCCTGATGCGGCATCGCCGCGAGCAGGATCGGCGCCGCACCAAGGGGGAGGTAGCCATTCCCATCTCGGCAGGCACTCTCGCCTACATCGACGATTTCCTGCCCGAGGACGACGCGCTCGTCGGCGCCCGGCGGAATGCGGCCGAAGTAGGCGGCGCGGCGCCGGTGGCCCCGCTGATGGGTGCTGCGCTGCGCTTCGTGGCCGCGGCGATCGGCGCCCGGTCAGTGGTGGAGATCGGGACCGGCTGCGGTACATCCGGGATCTACCTGCTCCGGGGTATGCGCCCTGGCTCGGTACTGACCACTGTGGACGTCGAGCCCGAGCACCAGCGGCTGGCACGTGCCGCCTACGTCGCCGCCGGCTTCCCGACCAGCCGGTACCGGCTCATCGGCGGGCTCGCCCTGGAAGTTCTGCCCAGGCTGGCCGACGCCGCCTACGACCTGGTGTTCTGCGATGCTAACCGGCAGCAACTCGGCGACTACCTGGACGGCGCGCTACGGCTGCTCAGGCCCGGCGGGATCGTGCTGTTCAACGCGGTCTTGCCCGGGAGCACGGCGACCGAGCGGATGCCGACAGACGCCGAGGCTGCGGCCGCGTCCGAGCTACGCGACCGAGTGCGCGCCGACGAGCAGCTGGTACCGCTGCTTCTGCCCATCGGCAACGGCCTGCTAGCGGCGGCTAAGCAGGCCGGATAGCGGTCCGCCGAGGCAGGCCATGTCCAGGCTCCAGGGTCACCTCGGCAGCTGATGGCTAGCTCAGCCCACGGCCGACTTGAGCGCCTCGCCCAGGGATCGAGCCTCGTCCGGGGTGAGCTCTACGACTAGCCGCCCACCGCCTTCGAGGGGTACGCGCATCACGATGCCGCGGCCCTCCTTGGTGACCTCGAGCGGACCATCACCCGTCCGCGGCTTCATCGCCGCCATCCTGCTCCCCTTCCCTGCCCTGGGGCCGCACCGAACCGCAACCGCCGAAACAGACCCGGCGGACGGCGCCTGGCGGTACTCCAGCCAGTCACATACATCTAGATCAGTCCCTCTATTATCCAGTGTTCGGCCGTCCGATGGTAACGATCAGCGTTCCCGCCGGCTCAAGTCCGATACCGGGAGAGAACAGGACACCCCGCGCGGACCGTGTCCGGCAGTCCGCGGGCATTCTGCCCGGCTTGGCACCTGGCCACCCACCATGCTTGTGGGCAGACCCCAGTTGCCGCCGGCCGGGAGACTCGGGCATGCTCAGCGACGAGGGTGTTGCCCGCGGCCGATGGCTCGAGGGCCTGGCCCGCAAGCAGCATGAGGGAAGGAAGCCACGTGGCCGATACCGTGCTCTACGAGGTCGACGGCGCGGTCGCGACGATCACGATCAACCGGCCCGACGCCCGCAATGCCCTGACAGCCGAGACCAAGGTTGCCCTGCTCGACGCCGTGCGGATAGCCAGCAGGGAGGAGGCGGTGCGCGCCGTCGTGCTGACGGGTGCCGGGTCTGCCTTCTGTTCCGGCCAGGACCTGCGTGAGCACGCGGAGCTCCTGACCGCCGGGGCGGCGCCGCTGGACACGGTCCGCCGCCACTACAACCCCATCATCGAGACGATCACCGCGATGCCGAAGCCGGTGGTCGCCGCGCTGCCCGGGGTGGCCGCCGGTGCAGGTGCGTCACTGGCCTTCGCCTGCGACTTCCGCATCGCCGCCGCGCGAGCAAGCTTCCTCCTGGCCTTCGCCAGGGTCGGGCTGGGCGCGGACTCCGGGGCGTCGTGGACCCTGCCGCGGCTAGTCGGGGCAGCCAGGGCGGCCGAGTTGCTCATGCTCGCCGAGCCCATCGGCTCCGCCGCCGCGCTTGGCCTCGGCCTGCTGACCTCCGTTGTCCCTGACGACGAACTGCCCGGTGCGGCCGCCGCGTTCGCCGCTCGGCTGGCGGACGGACCGACCCTGGCGTATGCCGCGATCAAGGAGAGCCTGCTGTACGGCAGCAGCCACACCCTGAGTGAGTCATTGGAGAAGGAAGCCGACCTGCAGGTGCGCCTCGGGGACAGCGCCGACCACCAGGCAGCAACGCAGGCCTTCGTGAACAAGCAGGCGCCCGTCTACCAGGGCCGCTGACCGGGGCCGACGGACCGCGGATCGGCAGCTAGACCGCGACAGCCTCGCCGAGCGCGATCTCCTCGTGCGCGCAGACGATCTGCTCGGCGACCTCGACCAGGTCCGCGAGGTCCATCTGGTGGTAACGGCCCGACGGCGTGCGCCAGGACACGGTGCTGCCATGCCGCCACACGGTCAGGTGCTGGCTAATGGAGAGGACCGACATGCCGTCGAGGTCCGCCCGGACGATGCTGGCCAGGCCACGCTCGGCGAGCATGGCCTCAAGCTCATTGATCAGCCACTCCGGGCTGTACCGGGACCTGCCGACGTAATCTGGCATCACGGCCGGCGGAATGCGCAAGGCGAACCAGACTGCCTTGCCGGGCACCCGCCAGTTCCCGAGCCGGGACCGGGTCAGGTGGCAGCCCCACTGACCTGCCGACAGCCCCGCTACGACCTGCAGCCCGCGGCCGCTGACCGAGTCCAGCGGGGCCTTGCCCATGCCAGGGTCGGCGCCGACGCTCCAGGTCCGCTCGGTATCAAAGACCTTGCACACGAGCTCACGGGTGCGGCCGGTACCGCGCAGATAGATCCAGATCTCCGGGATTCCAGCGGCAGCCCGCTGGCGGGCTGCGCTGTGTGCGGCGTTCCGTTGCGCGTGCAGGGTGTTGGCGGCGAGCTCGCTGGCCATCGTCACGCCGTCGTGCAGCAAGCCCGACGGGATCGCGAGGGTTGACACTGCCTCCCGGAAGAACCGCCGGGCGGCGGCCGCGCAGGTGGTGTCGATCGGCAGCGGCCGGACAAAGCAGCCGCCGACGCTGATCCCCGCATCAGACAGCCGTTCGGACTGGTCCGGAATCATCGCCAGGGCTTCGGCCACCGGAGCCGCGAGCAAGCCAGCCGCAGGTGCAGAGCGAGGGATGCGTTGCTGCTCGGGAGCACTGCGGCCAGAGCCGCTGACGACGGGCGTGCCCAACACACTCCCGCCGCTGTCGGCAGGCGATGGCGGCCGCATGCTCCTCCGCCCTCCCGAGTAACGCTTACGTGAACCTCAGATTATGGGCATTGTGCGAAGTTTCGCAATGGGATTCGCTTAATGTCGCACCAAATGGCAGGAGAGGTCGGCCACATCCCGTACTGTCGATCGCCCCCGCTGGCTGATGGCTCTGCCATTCTTGCGCGCCCAGGCCGTCCGTGCTAGACCCGCGAGGCAATCGCGCAGGCCGGGACCACTGTGCCGGGACAACTACGCCGGGACCGCCGGAGCCGTCGCCGCGCCGGGCTCGCCAGGATCGCCAGGGCAGCCGCGCCAACGCGGCCCGGATTGGCCAGTGCCGGCACCGAGCCAATCGGCCGCCACTAACCGATCGCGGCCAATCTTGAAAGCCCGCACGTGATACGCCGTGGCCGGGCAAGCTCATATCACTGGCTGATTACGGCGCGAAATTGGTACTGCTCTGGCGGCAGGACAGCGTCGGACAATGGCGACGCACTTCGCCGCGCGACTATGGCCGTGCCAGCGCTAACTAAGTCCCGCTGGCGATGCACCGGATTGGGCGAGCCGGTAGGCCAAGGCCCTCACTCCCGATGCCGCGCAGCTACCTGACTGCCCTCAAATGGCTGAGACCTGGCCGCGACGTGGCACCGATGATCGCCAAAAGAATTGGCCGCCGGCGAAACAATATTTACGTGATCATGTGCTGCGGCACACGCAGTCGGCCAGGTGGTCGTTCACCACGCCGCAGGCCTGCATCATGGCGTAGGCCGTCACCGGCCCGGTGAATCGGAAGCCGGCCGCGCGCAAGTCTTTCGCCAGCGCCTTGGACGCCGGCGTGACGGCGGGCACGTCGGCGACCGTGACCGGAACGGGCCGCTGGTCGTCCGCATACTTCCACACCCGGCCGGCCAGGCCATCCGGCAGCTCGAGCGCGGCCCTCGCGTTGGCGATCGCGGCCTCGATCTTGGCCCTGTTGCGTACGATGCCCGCGTCCGCGAGCAGTCGGCCGACGTCGTCCGGGCCGAAGGCAGCGACCGTCTCTAGTTCGAAGCCGCCGAATGCGCGCCGGAAGTTCTCCCGCTTGCGCAGGATCGTCAGCCAGGACAGGCCCGACTGAAACGCTTCCAGGCACAGCCGCTCGAACATCGCGGCGTCGTCGCGGACCGGGCGCCCCCACTCCTCATCGTGATAGCGGAGGTAGTCGGGAGTGCCGAGGCTCCACGGGCAGCGCAGCAGCCCATCCGGGCCCGCGGCCGCAAACCCTGCCGTCATTCGTCCTCGCCGAAGCCCTGGCCGACGGGCTGGCGCGCGGAGAACTCGGGACCGATGCCGGTCCCGGTGCCGCCGCTCTGCCAGCTGACCTCATCCGGTGGCGACTCCGGTTCGGCCGGCGCCGCATCTTCGGCTGTACCAGGTCGCTCTGGCTGGACCTCGGCCAGCCGACGCCGCAGCCAGTCGATCTCCGCGTCCCGCTCGGCGATCGTCCGCGCGATCAGCGCCAGGGCTCGCTCGGTGGCTCCGGCGTGATACCCGAGCAGCGCACCGGGCGGCCGGTAATCGGCCACGTCAGACCACGACCGGAAATCGGTGCGGGCCGGCAGCTCGAGGCCGCTCCCTGGACAGCTCGCCACCCTTGCCCATGGCCACCACGATGATGCCGCCGAGGATGACGGCGGCCGCGAGGAAGATGGCAACGGGCACACCGCAATCGTGCCACGCCCAGCGACCTAACGATGCATCCCCGTCAGGAGGGCTCCGATCAGGTCATCTCGGTGAAGTTCTGCCGGCCGGCGTTCAGGCTGTGCGCCTCGGTGATGATCCGCACGACCTCGACCGGATCGTCGGCCAACCTGATGAGGTCGGGATCGCCCGAAGAGATCTTGCCTGACTGCAGCATGGTCTGCGTGATCCACGACTTCAGGCCCTGCCAGTACTCGCTGCCCACCAGCACGATGGGGAACCGGGTGATCTTGCCGGTCTGCACCAGCGTCACGGCCTCGAACAGCTCGTCCAGCGTGCCGAAGCCGCCCGGCAGCACCACGAACGCCTGGGAGTACTTCACGAAGACGGTCTTGCGGACGAAGAAGTAGCGGAACTCCAGGCCGATCTCGACGTAGTCGTTCAGGCCCTGCTCCAGGGGCAGTTCGATGCCCAGGCCGACCGAGACGCCGCCAGCGCTGATAGCGCCCTTGTTCGCCGCCTCCATGATGCCGGGGCCGCCCCCGGTGATGACGGCGTAGCCGGCCTTGGCCAGGCCCGACCCGATCTGCTCGGCGCGCTCGTACTCAGCGCTGCCCGGCAGCGTGCGGGCCGAGCCGAAGACCGAGACGGCCTGGCCAAGCTCGGCCAGCAAGCCGAAGCCCTCGACGAACTCGGCCTGGATCCGCAGCACGCGCCAGGGATCGGTATGCACCCAGTCGCTGGGCCCGCGCCAGTCAAGCAGCCGCTGGTCGGTGGTCGTCTTGGGAATGGCCTTACCCCGCAAGGTGGCGGGACCCTGGCGACGCAGGCGGCGGCGGGGCTCGGAGTTCAAGCTCATGGCCCATAAGGTAGCCGTCGCACGGACCTGAGCAGGGAGGACACCCAGGCGTCCACGGGTACGGCTAGCTTCGATTGATGAAAATCCCATTGATGGCGGCGATGGCGATCCAGATGACCAGCACCATGACGGCCGCAACGCTGCCGCTTGCCGCTCCGCTCGACAGCACGACCGCGGTCCCGCCCACACCGAGACCCATGGAGCCGAGACCCATGACGAGTGTCGCGAACGTGCCCGGCCGCCTGGACCGCAGCGGCCGCAGCCCGTGGCTGGCCAGCCGGACGTCCACCCGACGGTCAACCTCAGCGCCGATACGGTCGACCAGGCCCTCGGCTACCGCGTGGTCGTAGTCGCGCCCGAGCTCAGCGTGGGCAGCGACGGCGGCCCCGATCTCCTCGCGTGATGCTTGCTCCACGCAAGACACGATACATCGCGTTCAGGCTGGACGTCCACCACCAGTCGGCGACACGTCTGACGGCGGGGAACGGGGTCGGCCCCGTTCCCCGCCTCATGAACTGACGCCGTGATCGCGGAGAATGTCATTGAGGGCCGCCTTGTCGTGCGCGGTGCCCTCGGCCAGCCGGCGCAGCACCAGGACGCACGGCATGCCGAACTCGCCGCCTTCGAACACGCGCTGACGGGTGCCGCCGACGCAGACCGACCACGCCGGGACCTCGCCGCGCGGCAGTTCCTCCCCGGTCTGCACGTCGATCACGTGCGTGGACTTGCTGAGGATCGTGCCCGCGCCGAGGACCGCGCCGGTGCGGACCCTGGCACCCTCGACCACCATGCACCGGGACATGATGAACGCGTCGTCCTCGATGACGACCGGCACCGCGTTCGGCGGCTCGAGCACGCCGCCGATGCCGACGCCGCCGGCCAGATGCACGTTCTTGCCGATCTGGGCGCACGACCCGACGGTCGCCCAGGTGTCCACCATCGTGCCGGAGTCGACGTAGGCGCCGATGTTCACGAACGACGGCATCAGCACGGCGCCGGGCGCGACGTAGGCGCCCCACCGCACGATCGAGCCCGCCACGGCCCGGACGCCATCGAGCCTTGTCGTCAGCGGCACCCGGTCGTGATACCGGAAGTCCCCGACCTGCGACTGCACCATCGGCAGCAGCCGGAAGGCCAGCAGGATCGCGCGCTTGGCCCGCTCGTCCACCACGATCTCGCCCGACTGCCGGATCGGGCCAGGCGACCCTGGACCTGGCCGGAGTCGATCTCGTCGACCGCGGCCACGACTACGTCCCTGGCTGCGACGTCGGCAGGCGTCAGGTCGGCGCGCCGCTCCCACAGTTCGTCGATGGCGGCCGGCAGGCCAGTGGCGATGGCTCCCTGAGCTGAGAGGTCGTGTCATAGCGTCGGAGCCTAATGCCGCGCCCACAGCTCCTGGCTCGCCGGACCGGGTAGCTTCATAGCCGTGCCGAGCAAGCGCAAGCCCGCCCGCGGTGGCCGGCGGTCCGGGACCGCGGCCGGCATCGTCATCGTCCTGATCGCCGCGACCATCGGCTACCTGGCGCTTCGGCCCTCGCCGCAGGATCGCGCCGCGGCTCACGGTGTGCGTCGCCGGCCCGGCGGCCAGGGGCTCCAGCTCACAGTCAGCCAGGCCGCGATCGCGGCCACGATCGCTGGGCGTGGCCAGTCAGCGCGCACATGCCGCCGCGCGCGGTCGCGATCGCGTACGCGACGGCGCTGCAGGAGTCCAAGCTCGCCAACCTGCATTACGGCGACCGGGACTCGGTCGGCGTGTTCCAGCAGCGGCCGTCCGAGGGCTGGGGAACCACTCAGCCAGATCGAGGACCCGGTGTACGCGACCAGCCGGTTCTTCGAGGCACTCGCCGCGGTGCCCGCACTACCTGCATATGCCGATCTACGCGGCCGCTCAGGCCGTCCAGCACAGCGCCGATGGCTCGGCCTACGCCCAGTACGCGGGCATGGGCGCGGAACTGGCGACCGCGTTCACCGGCTCAGAGCCGCGCGCGGTGTGGTGCACCTACGGGTCAGCGCCGGGCAAGGCCAGGCTCGCCGCTGCCAGCAAGACCCTGAGCAGCGCATTCGGGCCGCTGCCGCGGCACGTCAGCGGCGATCCGGCCGAGACCGTCAGCGTGCCGGGATTCCCAGCAGGGCTGGGCGGTGGCATCGTGGCTGGTGTCGAACGCCGCGTAGCTACGGAATCACTTTTGTCCGCTATCAGCGGATATGAGTGGTTCGGCTTCCGGGGCTCAGGGCACTGGGCCACGGCAGCCGGCCAAGAGCCTCGCGCGGGCTGCCCCGGCCGCCGTGGTGTTCGGCTGATAGCCTGCGATCCCCGAGGATCGGCTGCGTGCGCACCGTCCTGCCGGGAACGCGATACTGGTGGCAAGCCGCGACACTTGGGTCAGCCGCACCGCTGAGTGCACCAGGGCGCGGACGGAAGAGGAGAACGCGGAAGTGACCTATATCATCACGCAGCCTTGCGTCGATGTGCTCGACAAGGCCTGCATCGAAGAGTGCCCGGTCGACTGCATCTATGAGGGCGAGCGGATGCTCTACATCCACCCGGATGAGTGCGTGGACTGCGGCGCCTGCGAGCCAGTCTGCCCGGTCGAGGCCATCTTCTACGAAGACGATGTGCCGGACCAGTGGAAGGACTACTACAAGGCCAACGTCGAGTTCTTCGCTGACCTCGGCTCGCCGGGCGGCGCCTCGAAGGTCGGCAAGATCAACTCCGATCACCCGATCGTCGCGGCGCTTCCGCCGCAGGAGACCGAGCACTAGACCGGGCCGGGGCCAGTGACGGTCAGCGACCCCGCGACGGCGCGGGGCACGGCCGGCTCCAGCCGCCGGCCGGCGACGCTGGCGGCGCGGCTGCCGGCGTTCCCGTGGGACTCGCTCGCGCCGGCCGCCGCCACTGGCGCGAGCGCATCCGGGCGGGATCGTCGACCTGTCGGTCGGCACGCCAGTCGACCCGGTGCCGGAGGTGGTCAGGGCGGCGCTGCGCGCCGCCGACAACTCCCCTGGCTATCCGCTGACCGCCGGCACCGCCGGCTGTCCGCGAGGCGGCCGCGGGCTGGCTCGCCCGGCGGCACGGGGTGAGCGTCGATCCGGCCGCCGTGCTGCCCGTCATCGGCACCAAGGAGTTCATCGCCTGGCTGCCGACGCTGCTCGGCTGCGGCCCGGGCGACGTCGTCGTGCATCCCGCGCTGGCGTACCCGACCTACGACGTCGGCGCGCGGCTGGCCGGGGCCAGGCCGGTCGCTGCCGACGGCCTGGTCACGCTCGGCCCCGAGCGCGTCCGGCTGGCCTGGCTGAACTCGCCGTCGAATCCGACCGGCCAGGTGCTGCCTGCCGAGCACCTGCGGAAGGTCGTGAGCTGGGCCCGCGAGCGCGGCGTGGTCGTCGCCTCGGACGAGTGCTACATCGAGCTCGGCTGGGAGGCCACGCCGCTGTCCGTGCTCCACCCGGACGCGTGCGCGGGCTCGCACGAAGGCCTGCTCGCCGTGCACTCGCTGTCGAAGCGTTCCAACCTGGCCGGGTACCGGGCCGGGTTCGTCACCGGCGACCCGACGCTCGTCGCCGAGCTGCTGGAAGTCCGCAAGCACGCCGGAATGATCGTGCCGGCCCCGGTCCAGGCCGCCATGGCCGCGGCGCTTGTCCGACGACGCGCACGCGGCCGAGCAGCGGGCCAGGTACGCGGCGCAGGCGAGACCGGCTGCGCCCGGCCCTGGAGGCGGCGGGCTGGGCCGTCGACCACTCCGAAGCCGGGCTGTACCTGTGGGCATCGCAGTCCCGAGCTGGACTGCTGGGAGTCCGTCCATCGGCTCGCCGCGGCCGGCATCCTGGTCGCGCCTGGCGAGATCTACGGGCCGACCGGCGGCCGGCACATCCGGGTCGCCCTGACCGCTACTGACGAACGCATTGGCGCTGCGGTCACCCGACTCGCCAATCTCGCTTAACCTGGCCTGACCAGAAATTCATCGGTTAACTAACGATCCCGGCATACCGAGCCGCTGACCACGGCCGCTGTGCCTGTCTGGTGCAGCGAGCCGACTCGGTTCCGCTCCCAGTGCCGCGGTCGGAGGTGCAGCAGCACATGCCAGAGTCAGAGTCCTTCGACGCGTTCTACGCGCGGACCGTGTGGAACGTCACCAGCCAGATGCACGCTCTGGCGGACGAGGACAGCCTGGCCGACCATGCCATCCGGGAGGCATACGCCAAGGCGTACCAGCAGTGGTACGAGGTGTCGGGCTACCGCGACTCTGAATCGTGGGTGCTCGGCGTCGCCAAGGATGCCTACCAGCGGCGGCGGGCCGATGCAGCAGCCGGTGGCGACAGCCTCCCGGCGTCCGGTCACGACCCGCTGAGCTGGCCCGGCATGTTCCGGCCCGCCCCGCCGAAGGCAACGCCAGTATCCGATCCCGAAGCCACCCTGGCCCCGCGCCGCGATGTCGCGGCCGGCCTGGGTGGACTGGCCGGTCCCGGCGTGCTGGACGATCCTGGCGCCGGTGTCGCGGCCGCTGCCGTCGGAGCAGGTGGTACTGGTCCCGCGGGCCATCCTGGTCTCGCGGGCGGTCCGGGTACCGCTGCCGGTCCGGGTACCGCTGCCGGTCCGGGTACCGCTGCCGGTCCGGGTGCCGCGCTAGGCGAGACACCCGCGGCGCTTCTGCAAGCGGGCTCGGGGCCAGCCGACGCGGCAGCGACAGACGTGCCGCCGGGCGGACTCTTCGGCAGCCCAGCGCCCGGCAGTGTGATCTCGGGCGCCACCGCTGACTGGGCCGGACCGGGCAAAGCGGCGAACGGCGGTGCCGGGGGCGGCGCAGCCACCTACGGAGATCCAGGCACTCGGGACGCTACGCTCGGCTGGGGGGCCCCGGTTGCCGCCACGAACCCGGCGCACATCGCCGATCGCACCGACGTCCCCGCGAGGCCCGGCCCGCCGCGTGCCCGCCGGTCGAGCCGGCCTCTCGGCGGCCTTGGGCCTGCCGTACTCGGCTCCCGGCGGAATCTCATCGCCGCCGTCGCCGCGGCCGCCATTCTGCTGGCAGGCGGAATCGTCTATGCCGTGAGCGGCAGCGGCGCCCGGCGCGGCGCCACCCCCGGCGTGTCGGCGAGCGCCGTCGCCAAGCCGACAGTGCGCATGCTCCCGGATGGCCGGACCGGTAGTCGCGCGACGATCCCGTGGTCGCTGATCGGGCCCGGCTGGGCGCTCGCCGAGGTCTCAACGGCGCAGCCAGACGCCAACGGGGCCGCCGCCGGCAGCGGCCGGTACATCACGTACCTCGTCGACCCGGAGGGCGGTAAGTACCGGATCGTCACGACGTCCGGGCCAGCGAGCGCCCGAGCTGCTCGCCTGGTCGGGCAACGGCCGGACCGCCCTGTACGCGGTGGGCGGCCAGGCCGGCAGCTACGGTCTGCTCACGCTGGCTTCCGGGCAGCTGACCTCGCTGTCGCTGCCCGCCGGAGTGACGGCGCTGGGATTCACCAGGCCGGAAGGCCTCAACATCCTGGCCGTCCGCCAGAAGCAGGGCAAGTATCTGCTGGAGCGCTACACCCTGGCTGGCGCTCACGCCGCCACCCTCGGAACGCTGCCGCGCCCGGCAGGCGCGACCGACGTCCTGCAAGGTAACGCACTCAGCTCACCGCTTGGCACGACGCTCGTCTGGGGTGTCACCGGCCACGAGATGCAGCTTGTGAGCAACGCCGGCGGACTCATTCGCAGGCTGCGAGTACCTGACCCGGGCACGCCGCCGTCCTGTACGCCGATTAGCTGGTGGAGCGCGCAGACGAGTCCTGGCGTACTGCAACGCCGCGGGCGCTCCCGATGCCGGGCGCCTCTGGCTCGTACCCGCGGGCGGCGGCACAGCCACGCCGCTGACCGGCGTCTCCGGCTCGCCCAGTGGTGTCGGCGACCTCACCGGCGCGTGGCAAGCAGGCGGCTCGACGTACATCACCGCCACGACGCCGGCGCAGTGCGCCGGCGCCGCCAGCGGACCCGGCGGCCAGCAGATCCTGCAGGTCGGACAGAGCGGCGCCGAAAGCCAGTTGAGCATCCCCAGCACCACGAATAATCACGTCACGGTGGTCGCTGGCGTAGGCGAGCGGCTGCTGGTCCTCGCGCAGACGAGCTGCCCTGGAACCTCGTCGCTGATCTGGTTCACTGTGTCGACCCACGCAGCCCGCACCGTGCTCAGGGCGGCGACGGCCGGCGAGGTGGGCGTCGTTGACGCCATACCGTACGGATCAGGTCCGGCGGCCACGACGAACGCCCTGAACTAACGCGGGCTTGCCAGCGCCGGCTACGGCTCGACCGGTCCGCCGATGCGCCAGTACTCTCCGTTGGCGCGCTCGAGCAGGTCCTCGTCGACCAGGTACCGCCGGAGCGCAGCGTAATCGGCGAACATCGCGCCGAGCACGTCATTGACCGCGCTCTCCCGATACCGGACGCCGGGCTCGAACGCGCGGGCCACCTCGGCCAGCAAGAGCAGCCGCCGCGATCTCCTCGCCGGCATCGTCGCGATCCCGCCGTCGCGCAGGTATCCGCGCAGCCGGGGATCGCGGCCGAGCGCGTCGACGATGGCGGCGGGGCTCACTTCTGTCATGCCGGCCATCCTGCCCAGCCGCGGCGCACCGACTCAACTCGATTACCGTCGGCTGGACCGTGCCACGCGGATCCCCGCCCGCCCCCGGCGCACCGTGGCGCGACCGGGCAGCAGCGCACGGGGCCGTAGGCTGGCAGGCGTGTTCAGGCTCTATGACACTCGGCTGCGTGGCGTTGTCGACATCCAGACCGCCCGGCCGGGACAGCTCCGGATGTATGCGTGCGGGCCGACGGTGTACAGATTCGCGCACGTCGGCAACATGCGGACGTTCATGCTGCCGGACCTGATCCGGCGTAACGCCGAGCGCCAGCACCTGTCCGTCATCGTCTGCCAGAACATCACCGATGTCGGCCACCTCGTCGACGACGCCGAGACCGATCCAGATGGCGAGGACAAGATCCTGGCCCAAGCCGCGGCCGAAGGTAAGACGGCGCTCGATATCGCCCGCTTCTACGAGGACGCCTACCTGGCCGACTGCGCGGCGCTGAACATTCTGCCGCCTGACTTCGCGCCGCGGGCCTCGGAGTCGATCGAGCTGATGATCGACATGATCGCCAAGCTCATCGAGATCGGGCACGCTTATGTCGTTCCGAGCGGGTCGGTGTATTTCGATGCGCGCAGCGTCCCCGACTACGGTGCGCTCTCGGGCAACAGGCTCGACGAGCTCAAGCCAGGACATCGGTCCGCGAGCGAGGTGGATGAGGAGAAGCGCTTCCACGCTGACTGGGCGCTCTGGAAGAGCGCCCCAGCCGCGCGCGAGCTGACCTGGGCTGCGCCCTGGGGCACCGGGTTCCCTGGCTGGCATACCGAGTGCTCGGCCATGTCGCTGAAGTTCCTCGGCGACGTGATCGACATCCACACCGGCGGCATCGACTTGCGTTTCCCCCACCATGAGGACGAGCGGGCCCAGTCCAACGCACTCGCCGGGCACGACGTCGTCCGGCACTGGGTGCACGGCGAGCACGTGCTCTTCGAGGGCCGCAAGATGGCCAAGTCAACCGGGAACGTGGTGCTGCTGTCCGATCTGGCTGCCCGCGGGCTCGACCCGCTCGCGGCCCGGCTCGCCTTCCTCGAGCACCGGTACCGTCAGCAGATGAACCTGACCTGGGAGACGCTGACCGCAGCCGACGGGACCGTATGGCGCTGGCGGGAGCTGGTTGCCGACTGGGCCAACGAGCCGAGCAAGCCCATGTGTGCCGAGTACTGGGCGCGGGTCACCGCTGCCCTAGACGACGACCTCGACACGCCAGCTGCGCTCCGCACCCTGCGCGAGCTGGCCAAGGACCCGCAGATCCCGCCGGGCTCGAAGTTCGAGACATTCGCCAGCGCTGACCGTGTCCTCGGCCTCGACCTGGTCAGCCTGGTCGGCAAGCCGCGGACGGTTGCGCCGCTGCCGCCCGGTGCCGAGGCCAAGCTGGCTGAGCGCGCCGCAGCACGCGAGCGCAAGGACTTCGCTGCCTCCGACCGGCTGCGGGCCGAGCTCGGCGAGGTCGGGGTCGCGGTCGTCGATACGCCAGACGGCCAGACCTGGACAGTCGCCCCGGCCTAGGCCGAGCGCCCCGCTATGACCTGATTTGCTGCCCGTCCCTGGTCGCAGCCGCTCGACGCAACAGATCACCGCGGCCGACGGCGATTACGCAACAGATCGGCGCTGATGCGCATCAGGCACCAGCGCGGGCCGATGGCGCCCACTCCTACGCTTGACGGAAGATCATCCGCCCAGATCATCCGCCGACCCAGGAGCGCTTGACCATGACGGAGACCGTGCGCCGTACCACCCACGCGAGGACGTACCTGATGTGCCCGCCCGAGCACTTCGCGGTGGAGTACGCCATCAACCCGTGGATGAACCCGGACAAGCCCGTCGACGTGCGGCTTGCCATGCACCAGTGGCAGCGTCTTGGCGAGACCTACGCCCGCCTCGGTCACACCGTGCGCACGATCAGGCCGGAGCCTGGGCTCCCGGATATGGTCTTCGCGGCTAACGGCGCCACCGTCATCGATGGCAAGGTACTCGGCGCACGGTTCACGTATGCCGAGCGGCAGCCTGAGGCAGCCGCCTACCTGAGCTGGTTCCGGGAGCAGGGCTATGGCGAGATCCGCGAGTCGGCCGTCCAGAATGAGGGCGAGGGCGACATCGTCCTCGCGGGCCGGGCCATCCTGGCTGGGTACGGCTTCCGCAGCGATGAGGCGGTGCGGGACGAGCTGACAGACCTACTTCGGCCTGCCGGTCATCAGCCTGCGCCTCGTCGACCCGCGCTTCTACCACCTTGACACCGCGCTGGTCGTGCTGGACCCGGAGACCGCCGCTTACTACCCTGCCGCGTTCGACGATGCCGCCAAGGCGGCGCTCGCCGCGCACTTCACTGAGC
Source organism: uncultured Actinomycetota bacterium (assembly GCA_963837255.1). Taxonomy (GTDB): domain Bacteria; phylum Actinomycetota; class Actinomycetes; order Streptosporangiales; family Streptosporangiaceae; genus JAJYUU01. Next base: position 1,417,012 of record CAWIMN010000011.1, on the reverse strand, counting down.
TCATCGAGGTGAAGGACGAGGACGCCGAAGTGCTCGGCCTCAACGCCATCAGCGACGGCCACAATGTGGTGCTGCCTCAGCAGGCGATCGGGCTGCGGGATCAGCTGGCGGCCGCAGGATTCCGCACGGTCGGGGTGGACCTGTCGGAGCTGCTGAAGGCGGGCGGTGGCCCGAAGTGCTGCACCCTGGAACTGAGGTAACCGGCGAGATCGAGGCAGATCGAGGCAGTCGGCAAGCGCAGGAGGCAAGTCATGGCAAGCACGACCGGTCCGAACGCAGCACAGCTGCGTGCCCAGTCGGCGGCGCATAGCGCGCACAACTATCACCCGCTGCCGGTGGTCATCGCCGAGGCCGACGGCGCGTGGGTCACCGATGTCGACGGCACCCGGTACCTGGACATGCTGGCCGCCTACTCGGCCATCAACTTCGGTCACCGCCACCCTCGGCTTGTCGCGGCCGCCCAGCGCCAGCTCGACCGCGTGACGCTCGTGAGCCGGGCGTTCGAGCACGATCAGTTCGGCCCGTTCTGCGCTGAGCTGGCCACGCTGGCAGGGATGGAGATGGTCCTGCCGATGAACACCGGCGCGGAGGCAGTCGAGACTGCGATCAAGACCGCGCGCAAGTGGGGCTACGAGGTCAAGGGCGTACCCGCCGACGAGGCCGTCATCGTCGTGTTCGACGGTAACTTCCACGGCCGGACGACGACGATCGTGAGCTTCTCGACCGACCCGGACGCGAGGGACGGCTTCGGCCCCTATACGCCTGGCTTCCGGATCGTGCCCTACGGCGACCTGCACGGCGCTCGCGGCCGCCATGGACGACAACGTCGTGGCGGTGCTGGCCGAGCCGATCCAGGGCGAGGCCGGCGTGCTGGTGCCGCCAGCGGGCTTCCTGGCCGGAGTGCGCGACCTGTGCACGGCGTACGGAGCACTCTTCATCGCCGACGAGATCCAGTCCGGTCTCGGCCGGACGGGCGCCACGTTCGCCTGCGAACACGAGGACGTCGTACCCGATATGTACATCCTCGGCAAGGCGCTCGGCGGCGGCATCGTGCCAGTGTCCGCGGTCGTGTCGTCCAGCGAGGTACTGGGCGTGTTCAAGCCAGGTCAGCACGGCTCGACCTTCGGCGGCAATCCGCTGGCGTGCGCCGTCGCCCGCGAGGTCATCGCCATGCTGTCAACCGGCGAGTACCAGGAGCGCTCGGCAAAGCTCGGTGCGCACATGCACGACCGCCTCAACGCCCTGCCCGAGAGCAAGGTCAGGGACGTCCGCGGGCGCGGGCTGTGGGCTGGTGTCGAGTTCACGGACCTGCCCGGCCGGCAGGCCTGCGAAATGCTGGCCGACCGCGGCGTGCTCGCCAAGGACACGCACGGGTCGACCATCAGGCTCGCGCCGCCGCTGATCATCGGCGAGGAGGACCTGGACTGGGCTATCGACCAGGTCGAGGCGCTGATCCGCTAGGCGCGCGTGAACCGCAACACTGACCAGCCAGCGACCACGGGGACCTCGATCTCGATCGAGGTCCCCTCTCGGTGGACGCCTGGCGCCGCGGCGGCAAGCAAGAACCTGCCGCCATCCTGCCCGAGCACGGCCGCCTCGGCGCGCCAGCGGCCGGGCTCGTCGAGCAGGACCGATACAGTCACACTCCGGCAGCTGCCAGCATCGCTCGGCGACTGCCACGAGCCGGCCGGACTTCCGGACAGGTCGAGCACGCTGACGGCAATGCACCCGTCATGCCGCACGACTCGCGCATAAACCGAACCGCCGACGGGCTCGGGCAGTGCGCAGAGCGGACGGCCCGATGCGGCGGGCGCCGCGCCCTCCCACCGCACTACGACCGCGCCGTTCTCGTCACCGATGTCGTACCAGCTGGTGTCGGTGCCGCCGGCGAACAGGTCGCGGCACCGAAGCCCGAACGTGTGCCAGCGCAGGACCCGCTCGCGCTCGTCGGCCGTGAGCCGCTGATAGTCCGGATAAAAGGGATCCTGGAGACATCCCCCCTCGTCGCCGAACACCAGCATGCTAGCGCCGAGGGTCGTGGTGACCGCCTCGGTCAGCACGACGGTCCGCAGCCCGGCGCTCCGCTCGCCCGTCCACGCCGGCGGGTAGATCGCGAGAACCCCGGCCGCCGCTGACCCAGGCGGCACGCTGCGCTGGAGCAGGCCCTCGAGGTGGCGCCAGCGGTCATTGGGCGGCCACACCTCGACGTACCGATAGCCCGGCGGGCCGGCCAGCTCGAATCCGCGTGGTACGCCGTTGACCTGGTTGAAGCTCAGCACAGCGGCCGGCCTAGCAGGCGCGCACAGCCCGCAGGAATCGCGCGTAGGCGGCCGCCATCGACACGGGTCGCCCGGTGTGGTCGAGAGGCTCGCGGGGGTAGCCGTACGTGTCGAGATGAAAGCCGTCGAAGCCCAGCGCGTCGGCCGCGGCGCCGTACGCCTCGAGCCAGTGCCGCTGCCAGTCAGGGTTGCCGGGATCGGTGATGTCCAGCAGGTCCCCGAGCCGCTGTGGCTCGCCGTCGCTCCTGGACAGCAGCCAGCTCGGGTGTGCCTCGCCGAAATCGGGGTCGGCGGCGTAAACGGGCGCGTAGGCCTGCGGCGTCGCGCCGAATTGCCGGCAGCCGTCGGTGAGCTGCGTGATGGCGGCCTGCGAGTGCCTGCGGCCGAGCCGGTCGGCGTAGTCCTCGGTGTCGGCCAGTGGCGCGGCGTAGGTCTGCATCCAGTCGTAGAACTGAACGCTCGTGCACCGCAGTGCGCGCAGCCAGGCGAGCACGCCCGGCACCGCGTCCGGGCTGAACGACGTGACGAAGCCGGGCACCGGCCGCTCCCCCGGCGTGGCCGCGACGGTCGTGAATTCCTCGCCGAGCAGGCACCCGTCGGCAGACCAGGCCTCGATCGCGTGCGTACCTGGAGCCAACCCGGCCAGCGTGGCCTCGCCGCCCTGGGCCTGCGTTTGCTCAGCGCGGCCGAAGGCAGAACGCGCTACTACGACGTCGACCCCTGCGGCCAGGTGCGGCAGATGCACCGGCTGACCGGCCAGGTAGAAGGTCTTCAGGGCAGGGAACGGGGTCGTTATCATCGCAGTCCGCCCAGCGAAATGCCGTGCCGGAACCAGCGCTGGGCCAGCACGTAGACCAGGACGCTTGGCACGGTCGCGATCACCGAGCCGGCGAATAGCGGCCCCCATGCGGTCGAGTGGTCGCCGATGAACAGTGCCAGGCCGATCGGCAGGGTCCGGTGCGACGGCGTGTTGATCAGCGTCAGCGCAATAACGAACTCGTCCCAGGCCGCGTTGAACGTGAACATCGCGACGGTCGCGAGCGCCGGCACAGACAGCGGCGCGATCAGCCTGGTCAGGACACGCAGGTTCCCCGCGCCCTCCACCCGGAACGACTCCTCGAGCTCGCGCGGGATCGCCTCGAAGAAGCTCCGGAGCAGGAAGATCGAGAACGGCAGGTTCTGGCTCACGTAGATGAGGATCAGCCCGTTCAGCGAGTCGATCAGGTGCAGCCTGGTCATCAGCAGGTATTGCGGGATGATCAGCAGCACGGCCGGGACCGCGAGGCTCGCCAGGAAGGCATAGAAGGTGACCTCCCGGAACGGGAAGCGGAACCGCGCGAACGCGTACGCCGCCAGGGAAGCGACGAGCACGGTGAGCACGACAGTGCCCGCCGACACGTAGAGGCTGTTGGCGAAGAAATGCCCGAAGCTGTTCTCGCTCCAGGCCGCGCTGTAGTTCGCCGTCGTGGGATGCGTCGGCACCAGCACCGGCGTCCCGCTAAAGACGTCGGAAGGCGGCTGGAACGACAAGGACAGCATGAACAGCAGCGGGAAGATGGAGACCGCCGCGAACGCGATGGCCAGCAGCAGGCGCGCCTTGCGCCAGCTCCGAATCCCGAAGATGCCGAGTTGCACGCCGGCGTGCCGAGCGCGCCGATCGGGCTGACAGCGTGCGTGACAGGGCCATGGGTCCGGTGCTCCTATCTGTCCCTGCGCCGCAGCAACTGGATCTCGGCGACGCTCAGGCCGAACACCACCACGGCGATCAGCGAGGCGACCGCCGCGGCATAGCCGAACGCGAAATTGGTGAACGCCTGCTGGTAGGCGTAGGTGAAGAGCACCTGCGTGGAGTTGTAAGGCGCGCCGCCGGTCAGCAGAAAGATCTGGATGAAGACCTGCATCCCGCCGATGACCAGCAGCACAAGCACGAAGATCATCGTGGGCCGGATCGCGGGGATCACGATGCGGCGCCACAGGCGCGCCTCGGTAGCGCCGTCGACCCGGCCCGCCTCGACGATCTCGCGCGGTACGCCGTCCAGCCCGGCCAGGAACATGACAAACGAATAGCCGACGCCCTTCCAGATGCCGACGATCCAGATCACCGCGTTAGCGGTCCAGGTCTGGGCCAGCCAATCGATGTGCACCTGGTGCCCGGCGAACATGCTCAGAAACGCGTTCGCCAGGCCGCCCTGGTCGTTGAAGATGTAGGCGAAGACGTAGGAGACGACCACCCACGAGGTGACGACGGGGATGAAGATCAGCGCGCGCCACAGACCCGCGCCGGGCAGCCGGTCGCTCAGGATCGCGGCGGCGAAGAGACCGAGCGCCATCTGGATCGGGACGGTGATGACAACGTAGAGAATCGTGTTGAGCGTGGCGGTGCGGACGATCGGATCCCGGAACACGGCCTCGTAGTTAGCGAAGCCGACGAAGGGATTGGTCGCGCCGGGGAAGATGTGCCAGTTGAAGAAGCTGATGTCGAACTGGCGCAGGATCGGGTAGATGGTGAACAGCACGTACAGCGCGGCGGCCGGGAGGATAAGGGCGTAGGGTGTCGCGGCCCTGCCAAGCCGTCGCGAACGCCGCGGCGCGGCGCCAGGGATCTGACTGCCCTGGCGCCGCTCGCTGCCGACTACCGTAATCAACTGCCGGTCTGCGCGTCGTACTGGCCAGCCGCACTGCTCAGGGCGGCCTGAACGGACTCCTTGCCGGCCAGGATCTCCTGGAGCGCCGCGGTGAAGTCCGCATCCAGCTTGCTGTAGTTCTGCGTCACCGGCCGGACCTTCGCCGTCATCAACTGCTGAGCGAACACCGAGTAATACGGCGTCGCCTTGACCTCTGCCGCCGCCGTGGTCGACAGCGCCGACATCTGGCCAATCTTGGCCATGGCGAGCTGGGCGAACGGTGAGTCAAGGAACTGCGCGAACTTCTCAGCCGCGGCGATGTTGTGGCCGCCCTGCGAGATCACGAGGTCCTCACCACCGACCGTGGAGAACGAGCCAGCCGAGCCGCTCGGGAACGGCGCGATGCCGTAGTCCGGCACCGGATTGAGAGCCTCATACGTGGGGACGGCCCACGGGCCGTCGATGTACATGGCGTACTGGCCCTTCGGGAAGCCCTGCTCACCGGACACCGCGCCGGTACCGCCGAGGAAGTCCGTGCCGATGTCGCCTGCCTTGTGCAGGTTGATCAGCTGCTGGACCGCGGCGGCCGTGGCTGAGTCGTTCAGGTACGCCGGCCGCGGTGCTGTACGCCGAGTTCGTCAGGCTGCCGCCCTGGCTCCAGATGTACGGCACGACGTTCCAGATGTCGGTGCCATCCACGCCGAGGCCGTACTGGCTCTTGGCCTTGTCGGTGAGCTTCCCCGCATCGGCATACATCTGCGCCATCGTCGTCGGCGGCCCGGAGATGCCCGCGGCGGCGAAGTCAGCCTTGTTCCAGAACAGGGCTTGGGTGTTGGTGTCCAGCGGCAGCGCGTAGCTTGCGCCGTTGTACTCGGTCGTCTGCAGCGGACCAGGCAGGGCGGCGCTCGAGATCGGCGCGAACCACGACAGCCCGCTGACCTTCAGGGCCAGTCCCTGGCTCGCCAGCTGAGGCACCCAGGCAATGTCGGAGCGCAGCAGGTCTGGCGGGTCGCCGGCCGCAGATGCCGCCAGGTACTTCTGCAGCAGGTCGGCGTACGGGTAGACGACCGAGTTGACCTTGATGCCGGGATTCTCCTTCTCAAATTGCGGGATCACCACCTTGGCCATGGTGCTGGCCTCGGCGTCGGTCTCGTTGTAAGCGTTCCAGAAGGTGAGAGTGACGGTCTTCGACGACGAGGCTGCTGGCGCAGAGCTTCCGCAGCCGGCCGCGCCAAGCGCCAGGACCCCTAGGGCGGCGCAGGCCGCGGTCGCCGGCCGGAGCCGCACCGCCCGCCGCTGCGCCGATGTGCCTTGCCTCATTGCCCTGCTCCTTTCGTTACTGCTGTCGCATCAGGGACGTCGGTTGCGGCGCTGAGCTCCATGCTCAGGACCGCGTACATCGCGTGAGACCAGAGCAGCTCACGGGCTGGATGGCCCCACCTGTCGGTCCACTCGCGGTACATAGCTGGCAGGCGCCGCTCGCCGCCGAACTGCTCGCCAAGGCGGCCGGCGGCGTCGATGTGCTCGGCCACCCAGGCCAGGGCCTGGCGGGCGGCCAACAGATTGCCGGTTACGGCGTAGTGCCAACCCAGCGACGCCGTCAGCACCGGCCACGAGCCGCCGCCGAAGAAGGTGTCACTCGGGAACCGGCGGATGCCGCCCTCGAACGTGAGCTGCTCGGTGATCTCGCGCAGCGTCGCCTCGAACAACGGATCGCAGGCGTCGACCAGCGCGAACGGCGTCGCTAGCCAGATCATGCTGGCGTCCACCTCGGTGCTGAGCGTCGACTTCTGCAGCCGCCCGGCGGCGCCGGCCGTCATCTGGACGTGCGACCGGACCTCGCGGGCGCGGCGTAGCAACTCCGGGTCGTCGAGGAGCGCGGCCGCCGCTACCAGCCCGCCGTACACGCAGGCCAGGGTGGAGCTGTGCACGCCGGCGGCGTTCTCCTCCCAGACGTCGTAGCAGGCGTCCAGAGCGAACGCAGCCAGGTAGCGCGCCGCTAGCGCCGCGGGCTCGAGCCAGCGACCTGGCACTGACGGCTGATCGGTCCGGCTCAGGTGCTCGCGCAGCGCCCACAGCCAGGTCCCGTACCCGTCGATCTGGTAGTTCGGCCAGTCGTCGGCCGCGACGGACCCGTCCAGGTTGAATCGCGTCGGCGGCAGCAGGTGCTGCTCGATGGGCGCCCCGGCGACACGCCGCTCGATGGCGGTCTCGATCTGCGCGCCCGCACCCGCGATCGCGGCGGCGGCCCAGTCGTGATACCGCGCGGCCGCCGCGTGCTCGCCACAGCGATCGAGCGCGTACGCGGCAAAGGAGGAGTCACGCAGCCAGGAGTAGTGGTACTGCTCGAAGTCGGGCGACGCGACAAGCGCGCCGTTGTCCTGCTGGCAGGCCAGCATGGCGGCGACGGCGGCTTGCACCGACCCCGCGCGCGGATGAGGTAGCTCGCCGTTTGTGTGCGCGGCAGGAGCCTGGCCGGCGGCGGTCATCAGGCCTCCAGCCGGTGCCAGATGGCACGGCGATCCTCGTCTGGCCCAGGCAGCGCAAACGACTCGCGCAGCACGAGCGTGGCCGCGCCGACCGCCCAGGCATCATCGCCCCACTGCTGCACCTTCACCTCGGTCTGCTTGCCCAGCCCGGCGAAGGTGAGGTCACGGATGGCGGCGACGACGAGGTCAAGGAACGGCGCGCCGAGCTGCGTGCCCTCCCCGCAGATGATGACCAGCTCGGGATTGAGCAGCGTCACCACGTTGGCGACGGCGAGGCCGAGCCGCTGGCTGCCGTCAGTGAGCACCTGCACGGTCGCCGGCTCACCTTCGCCGGCCATGGTGATGAGCTCGGCCCGGCTGATGTCGCGGCCGTGCAGCGCGCTGACGCGACGCAGGAGCGCCCGCTCCCCCACCAGGGCCTCGAGGCAGCCGGATCGGCCGCACTCGCACTCGGGTCCGTCGGGGTCGATGATGATGTGCCCGAACTCACCTGCACCGCCGACCGCGCCGCGGTACACGCGCCGATCGATGACGATGCCGAGACCGAGGCCGCGGCCGACGCTGAGCGTGATGAAGTCCCGGGCGTCGGTGCCTTCGCCGGCCCACTTCTCCGCGATAGCGAGCGTGTTGACGTCATTGTCGACCCAGACCGGCAGCCGCAGCCGACGCTGCAGCGGCGCCGCGAGCTCGACCTCATGCCACTGGAGCAAGTGCGAGAACTGACAGGTGCCGCGCAGCGAGTCGATCACGCCCGGGAGCCCGATCCCGACGCCGAGTACCTTGGTCCTGGCGATCCCGGCACCGCGCAGGACGCGGCGGGTGGCCTGCTCGATCTCGGCGATCGCGGCAGCCGGATCGCCGACCAGGGCAACGGACTTCTCGTCAGTCGCCACGATGGACGCGTCGAGGTCGCAGACCACGGTGGTCAGGCCGTCGCCGCGGAGCTTGATGCCGACGACGTAACCAGCGGTGGGGTTCAGCTGCAACAGCACGGGCGGCCGCCCGCCGCTCGATGGCGCGACCGCCACTTCGGAGAACGTGCCGCGAGCGAGCAACTGCGCGACGATGGCGGACACCGTCGGCGCGCTGATCTGGCTCTGCCGGGACAGCTCCGCGCGGGAGATCGGCCCGCACCGGCGCACGAGCTCGATCAGCAGGCTGGCATTGAGATCACGAGACAGCGATCGGGAGCCGCGTAGCCCGGGAACATCCTCGGCCCGCGCCCGCCCAGGGCCGGACCGACCCTCCGGCTCGCCAGGTCCGTCGCCACGGCCCGCGTCAGAGTGCTCGCTTCTCATGCTGTGTCTGAACCTCCGCAGTGATCAGGTGGCCGCACTATGCGGGGCCGGAAGGGTTAGTGCACTACGCCATGACTTTTCCTGCCTTGTCATGGTGTCTAGTGAAAACTAACTTTGTTATAAGATGAAAGTAAGAACCCAGGTGTCACCGTGTCAAGGTCTCTTCACCGGGAATAAGGCCGCCGATGCGGACTTGTGACTATCCGCACTCGGCTCGCAAGCGGCGTAGCGTGGCGAATCGCCCATCCAGTGCCGACGTCATCGTTCGGGGAGTTGAGATGCCGATCCGCATCGTGTTCGAGACACACTCGACGACCGAGGTCAACGAGAACGGCATCGCGACTGGCTGGCTGCCTGGCTGACTGTCCGCAGTGGGGCGCGAGCAAGCGGCGGAGCTGGGCGCGCGGCGCGCGAACGACGGCATCGCCGCCGTCTTCAGCTCGGACCTGACGAGGGCCATCCAGACGGCTGATCTCGCGGTCGCCGCCGTCGGCGTCCCCGTGCTGCTGGACTGGCGGCTGCGCGAATGCGACTACGGCGAGCTGAACGGGTCGTCGGCCGCCAGTCTGCATGCGCACCGGGCCGAGTACATCGACGAGCCCTACTCAGGCGGCGAGAGCTGGCGGCAAGCCATAGCGCGCGTCGGCAGCTTCCTTGCCGATCTGCCTCGCCGCTGGTCGGGCCAGCGGATCCTCGTCATCGGACACGTAGCCACGCAATGGGGCCTGGATCATCTGCTGCTGGGAACGCCGCTCGAAGGCCTCGTGCGCGCCGAGTTCGCCTGGCAGCCCGGCTGGGAGTACACAACCGATGACCGTACGGCGCAGCGCGGCCAGGACGCGGCGGCGCGGGACTAGCGACCGCCGGTGCGGCACAACTGGGAGTCGTCAGGACGGGACAACTGAGCTGTCGTGGCTCGCGCCGGCGGCACGCTCTCCCGCATGGATGAAGGAGCCGCTGTCGAGCCAGCCCGCTCCTGGCTGGCGGAACGGGCCGATGTGGCGCCGGGACGCGGTGACGCGGCCGGGCGGTGACCGGTCGGCGCGCTGCGCTGCACTGGCACCTGGCGGGCAGACCGCCGCGGCGAAGCCCTGCGGCTCGCCTTCGCTGCCCGCGCCAGCCTGTGCGCGGCCGCTGCAGCGCGCATGTCCTCGGCGCGCTGGTCGGCCACCAGCATGGTGATGTAGGGGTGCACTCTGGCCTCCTCGAGTTCGGACCTCGGGTCAGGTCCACACCATTGAGGATCGCCGTAAGGCCCGGGGTTTCGAATCGGCAGCGTTCCCTATTTCCGGCGCCGGGTCGTCTTAGGTGCGCGACTCAGGTCGTAGGTTCGTCCGTTATGTGACTAAGCGGATGGCTAGTCGAACTGCACGGTCATCCGCGCGATGAGCCCGGCCGAAACGATCATGCACATCGTGCCGCGACCGCCGTCGCGCCGCCAGCCGAATGGAACAACGATGGCCCCGTCTTCCCGGCGTGCGGCTGCCGCCACGATCTGATCACCGGACGGCTGGTCGGCATAGGCCGCGGTATAGGCGGCACGGCCCGCGAACTCGAGCGGTCCGGCGCCTGGGACGTTCTCGAACCTGATCACCGCGTCGTCGGCGAAGCGGGTGCGGAAGGCGCCGAAGTCGCCACGCTCGACCGCGCTGTTGAAGGCAGCGACATGCAGGCCGGCGTAATCCCGTACGGCATCGCTAGCAGCGCCATCGTCCGGTGCGCCAGCGTCCGGTGCGCCAGCGTCCGGTGCGCCAGCGTCCGGTGCGCCAGCGTCCGGTGCGCCAGCGTCCGGTGCGCCAGCATGTGGCCCAGCGCCATCATGGCCTGGCACGCCTGCTCACCGCCCTGGCCGGCGGCCAGCATGGCGCCGGGGCCTGGACCAGCGCGCGAACGCGTACACGGCGCCTGCCACCGCGGACAGCGCTCCGCCGAACAGGAACCACTCGCCCGCCATCGTCGCGGTCACGAGGATGCTGCCGCCCGCCGGCGCGCTGCTCAGCACGACGGTGACGAGCAGCCATCCAGCCGCCGGCAGCACCCCGCCGAGTGCGGTTCGCATGCCCTGGGAGCCGAGCACGCACGTCGCCAGGATGGCCAGGTCGAAGCAGATCGACGCGAGCGGCGCAGGTCCCCGGCTGTACTGAAAAGTGCCGATCAGGCCCTGGACAAGGCCCAGCACGAACAGCGCCACATAGGCGGCGACAGTGACGCCCTGCCCGTCGGCGCCGGCAGGCTGCTGGCCGCCGGCGGGCATGCCGTGCATGCTATTCACACCGGAAGGCTAGTCAACGCGGGGCGGCGCCGCGTCGAGTCGCCCGTCGCGCCGCGCGCCGCCGGCCCCGTCCCCCGCCATGGCGACATGGCCGAGCGGCTAGCCGAGCCCGGCGAATAGGTCAGGCTCCCGGTCGCCAGGTCCGCAGCCGTGCCCCGCCGGACCAGCCAGCAGCGTGTAGTACTCGGTGCCGAGCGCTCGCTGACCGACCATGTCGGATAGCGCGAAGAACGGGCTGTCGACGGCGATCTGGGTCGCGTGCGCGCGCATCGCGGCCAGCTTCGCCGGCAGGTAATCGCGTGCGTCAATCCGCGTGGTGACCTTGTCGTCGTCGGTGCCGAAAGGTAGTGCGTCCACCGACTCGACCCTGGTGAAGTCGGTGCCGCCCAGCTCGGTACTGCCAAGCTTGGCTGCGTTGTCCTCCATCAGCGCCATGGCCTCGGTCAGCACCGACTTGGGAATCGCCGTGGCGTAGAACTTGCGGACCAGGCCCTCGGCCAGCTCGAACGCCCGCCAGGCGACCCGATGAGCCTGGATGTGATCTGGATGCCCGTAGAAGCCGTTGGCGTCGTAGGTCACCAGCACCTGCGGCCTCACCTCGGTGATGACGGCCAGCAGCGCGCGGGCCGCCTCATCGACGTCGGCCTGCCAGAAGCAGCCGGGCCAGTCGTTGGACGGAGTCCCCATCATGCCGGAGTCGCGCCACCGGCCAGCGCCACCGAGGAAGCGGTGGTCGGTCACGCCGAGCGCGGCGCAGGCCGCGGCCAGCTCGCCGATCCGGTACTGGCCAAGACCGCCGCCGGAGTCCCAGGCCAGATGCGCCAGGTCCGGTGGAATCACCTCGCCCAGTTCGCCTAGCGTGCAGGTCACGAGCGTCATCTGCGCGCCCTCGGCCGCGTACTTGGCCATCGTCGCGCCGGTGCCGATGGACTCGTCGTCCGGATGCGCGTGCACCAGCAGCATGCGCCTGGCGTCCGGTTTATTCATATCCGTGAGCCTACCGACCACTGCTCGCCAGCAGGCTGGCAGGATCTAGTGCGTGACAGATTCCTTCCCTCGCCAGGCAGCCCGGACCATGGGCTTCACGCTGGGCGCTCCGCGCTCCTTCCGGCTCTCACCCGACGGTGAGACTGTCATCTTCCTGCGGTCCCGAGGCGGGACCGACCCGGTGACCTGCCTGTGGGCACTCGACGTCGCCACCGGAGACGAACGGCTGATCGCCGACCCGGCCGCGCTGGGCAAGGCAGGGGCCGAAGACGACCCGGTGGAGAAGGCCCGCCGGGAACGCGCGCGGGAGCGGGCCGGGGGCATCGTCGCGTTCGCCACCGACGCGGCGTGCACGGTCGCGGCCTTCACGCTCGCCGGGGCCGTGTACCTGGCCGACCTTCGCCCCGCCGACAACGCAGCCGACAACGCGGCTGGTAGCGCGGCTGGTAGCGCGGCCGACGGCAGCGTACGCGAACTGAGCACGCTGACCCCGGCCGCCGATCCCCGTCCGGACCCGACGGGCACCCATGTCGCCTACGTCAGTGAAGGTGCTCTCCGGGTGCATGAGATCGCCACCGGCGCGGACCGGGCGCTGGCCGATCCAGGCGGCGCCGACGGCATCAGCTTCGGGCTCGCCGAGTTCATCGCGGCCGAGGAGATGGACCGCAGCCGCGGGTACTGGTGGGCGCCGGACGGCTCCGCGATCCTCACCGCCCGCGTCGACGAGACACCGGTGCAGTTCTGGCACATCGCCGACCCGGCGAACCCCGCGACCGAGGCGAGGCCAGTCCGCTACCCGGCGGCCGGCACGCCCAACGCTGTCGTCTCCGTCTTCGTGGCCACGCTCGCCGCGGACCTGACGGAGGTGAGCTGGGACTCGGCGGCGTTGCCGTACCTGGTGACGGCGAGCTGGGACGCCAGCACCGGCCATCCGCTGCTGGTGGTGGCGAGCCGGGACCAGCGCGACATGCGCATCCTCGCGGTCGACCCGGCCACTGGGGCGACCAGCCTCGTGCGAGCCGATACGGACCCCTCGTGGATCGACATCGTGACCGGGTGTGCCGGCCAGCCTGGCTGGCGGCCGGATCGTCTGGACCGCCGACATCGGCGGGGCCAAGCGCATCCTTGTTGGTACCGAAGCCGAGCACGCCGCGGGCACGGCCGAGGTCCGCACTCCCGACTCGATCAACGTCCGGGAGGTCATCGGCACCGACGGCGACACGATCCTGTTCACCGCCTCCGGCGAGGATCCCGGCAGTCGATCTCGGTCTGGAGCGACGGCTCCGGCGGCCTCCAGCGCATGAGCGCGGCCGACGGTGTGCACGGCGGCCAGCAGGCGGCGGGCACGCTGCTGCTGGCCAGCCGCACGCTGGCCGATCCTGGCGCGTCGGTCCGGGTACTGCGGGCCGGCCCTGGCGACGGAACCGCAGGTCGAGGTCGCGAGCATCGGCTCGCTGGCGGAGACGCCGCGCCTGCCTCCGCCGCAGCCGCTCCTTACCTGGTCGGCCGGGCCGAGCCGGGTCAGGACCGCGATCGTGCTGCCGTCCTGGCACACGCCGGGCTCGGGCAAGCTGCCGGTGCTGTGCGACCCGTACGGCGGTCCGCACGGGCAGCGGGTGATGGCCGCCGGCGCGCCTGTTCCTCAGCCCGCAGTGGTTCGCTGAGCAGGGCTTCGCCGTCGTCGTCGCAGACGGCCGCGGCACGCCAGGCCGCGGACCGGCATGGGACCGGGCGGTGGCCGGTGACCTGGCCGGGCCTGTCCTGGCTGACCAGGTCGAGGCGCTGTACTCGGCCGCCGAGCAATGCCCCGACCTGGACCTGACCAGGGTGGGCATCCGGGGCTGGTCGTTCGGCGGATACCTGTCCGCGCTCGCCGTGCTGCGGCGGCCCGATGTCTTTCACGCCGGGATCGCCGGAGCGCCGCCGACCGACTGGCGGCTCTACGACACCTGCTACACCGAGCGCTACCTCGGTCTGCCGGACGCTGAGCCGGAAGCCTACGCGCAGAGCTCGCTGCTCGCCGACGCGCCCAAGCTGTCCAGGCCGCTGCTGCTGATCCACGGCCTGGCGGATGACAATGTCGTGGTCGCGCACAGCCTCCGGTTGTCCGCTGCTCTGCTGGCGGCTGGCCGGCCGCACAGCGTGCTGCCGCTGTCCGGCGTGACCCACATGGCCTCGCAGGAAGACGTGGCGGAGAACCTGCTGCTGCTCCAGGTGGACTTCCTGCGCAGGTCCCTGGGTATCCAGACGCCATGACACGGCTGCTGATCGGCGGGTACTCAGGCGACAAGGGCCAGGGCTCGGGCATCGCGGTGCTGGACGGCGACCAGATCACCGCGGTCATCCCGGCCGACTCGCCGTCCTGGATCGCCCGGCACCCAGACCTGCCGGTGCTGTACGCGGTCGCCGAGACCGACGACGGGCAGGTGCGCGCGTGGCTGCTCGCAGACGGCGTGCCGGACCAGCCAGCTCGGCCGCGGCACGACCGGCGGCGCGGAGCCTGCCCACCTCACCGTCGACGCCAGCGGCCGGTACCTGATCACCGCGAACTACAGCGGCGGCAGCATCAGCGTGCACCGGCTCGGCGCGGACGGCAGCATCGGCCAGCGCACCGACCTGGTCCAGCACGAGGCGCACGGCGAGCACCCGCGGCAGGAGCAGGCGCATCCGCACATGGTGCGCAACGCCGGCGACAGCCTGCTGGTGACCGATCTTGGCGGCGACGCGATCTACCGTTACCAGCTCACCGCCGACGGCCGGCTCATGCCGGATGGCATCGTCGCGACCCCGGCCGGCTCAGGTCCGCGCCACCTGCTGTCCGTCGGCGACCGCACCTATGTCACCGCCGAGCTGAGCGGCCAGGTGCTCGTCTACGACGCCGACTGGCACCTGGTCGGCACGGTGCCAGCCAGCACCGGGCCAGCCAGCACCGGGCCAGCCAGCACCGGGTCAGCCAGCACCGGACCGGCCCCAACCAGCCCTCTGAGCTGGTGAGCGACGGCCGCTACCTGTACGTCGCCAACCGCGGCCCGGACACGATCTCGGTCTTCGCCCTGGATGGCGACCTGCCGCGCTACCTCACCGAGGTCCCGGTCGGCGCCTGGCCGCGGCACATCGCGCTCGACGGCGATCGCCTGTACGTCGCCAACGAGCGCTCCCACACGGTGATGGTCATGGCGATCGATCCGGAGACCGGGATCCCGGCCGTCGTCCAGACCATCGAGGTGCCAAGCCCCACCGTCGTCCTGCCATGACGGCCGGCCGGGCCCGGGCACGCGACCTCGGCCTGGCTCCTGGCAGGCTGCCGGCCGGCCCGGTGAACGCGATCACCGACGTGCCGGGCATCCGGGTCGGGCATACGACCCTGATCGAAGGCAGCGACATCAGGACGGGAGTCACCGCCATCGTGCACGACGCGCTCGTCGGCGCTGACCCGGCCGGCCGGCGAATGCTGCACGCGGGCCTGTCGGTGTTCAACGGATTCGGCAAGATGGTCGGCACCACCCAGGTCAGCGAGCTCGGCACGATCGAGACCCCGGTCCTGCTGACCAGTACGCTGTCGGTCTTCCGGGTCGCCGATGCGCTGCTGTCTTATCTGCACGCCAGGCCCGGATTCGCCGGGTCCGCCACGCTGAACCCGATCGTCGCCGAGACCAACGACGGGTACCTATCCGACATCTGGGCCCGGCCCATCACCGCCGAGCACGTCCGCGCCGCACTGGACGGGGCGGCCGGCGGACCGGTGGCCGAAGGCTGCGTCGGCGCCGGAACCGGGCACGGGCGCGCTTGGCTACAAGGCAGGGATCGGCACGTCGTCGCGGGTATGCGAGCAGAGCACCGGCCCGGTCACACTCGGCGTGCTCGTCCAGGCGAACTTCGGCGGCGAGCTGACGGTGCGCGGCGTGCCCTGCCCGCCGCTGCCCGACCAGGACCAGGATCAGAACCAGAGCCACGGCCCGAACCGGGGCCAGGACGAGGACCAGGGCCAGCCGGCGGGCAACTCCTGCGTGATCGTGCTCGCCACCGACGCGCGGCTCGACAGCCGGCAGCTGACCAGGCTCGCAGCCCGCGCCTTCGGCGGCATGGCGCGGGCCGGCTCAGACTTCTCCGGCCGCAGCGGCGACTACGCGCTGGCGCTCAGCACGGCTGGGCCGAGGTGGGCTGACCCGGTCGCTGGCCGCGGCCAGACGACGGAGACAGGCGCCAGCGGCCCCGTTCCCGATAAAGATCTTGACGTGCTCTTCCTGGCCGCTATCGAGGCGACCGAGGAGGCCATCCTCAACTCGATCTTCATGGCCGAGACCACCACCGGCGCCGGCGGCCGGACCCGGCACGCCGTGCCGCTGGACTACGTCACGGCCCGCGTCAGCGGCAGATCAGCACGCCGCTGTGAGTCCTGACCCGGAACATGCCGTCTGCACCGAACGGCACCCGCGCGGCCACGGCCGAGGCGAAGCCAGCCGGGTCCGGCATCGACTGCGCGTCCACATGCTCGCCACGTAATCGATCGATCGGCCGCGGCGTCCGGAAGCCGCAGCTCGCCGGCTAATGTCATGCCGTCGACCGACCTAGAACACGCCCCGCGAGCAGATCGGCGCCCGCGTCGACCGTCATGGCCCGGTAAGTCCGGTATTCATCCCCGACGTAGCGCACTGCCTGGCGGCCCCGAATCTGACCGCGACCGCTTCGACGAGCTCGCCCAGCTCGCGCCAGGTGGTCAGCGCCGTTCAGCACGACTACCAGCTGGCCGCCGGGCCGGGTGATCCGGCGGAACTCGCGGGCGGCGGCCGCCCGGTCCGGTACGTGATAGAGCATGTGCGCCGCCAGCGTGACGTCGGCCACGTCATCGGCCAGCGGCAGCGCAGCCGCGTCCCCGACGAGCAGGCCCGCTCCGGGCGCCCCGGTCCGCGCGGCCGTCAGCATGCCGTGCGACAGGTCCGCGCCAAGCACCCGGCCAGCGTGGCGCCGCCGCGCCAGCTCAGCCAGGTACATGCCGTTGCCGCAGCCGATCTCGGCCACCGTCTCGGTACCGGCCAGCGCGGCCAGGTCGAGGACGGCCGACGCGAGATCGATCCTCGGCACCTGGTAGGCGTACACGGACTGGCGGGCGGCCAGGTTGGCGTCCGTCCGGTACTGGACCTGGGTGAGGTAGGTCTTGTCGGTCAGCAGCTGACGGTCGTCGATTGGCATGGATCATTAAGGTAACGGGGTTTGCCCCGCTTCGCGCCGCCAGCGAGACCGCGGCCGCGCGGGCGGTATGTAGCGAGTCTCACATGCGCGGAAGTCCCGCCGGGGGCCTGCGAGTGGTATTCAGTGGAATAGGGTTTGCACGCGACGCGAGCCCGCTGCGATCCGGCTGCCCGCCCTTTCACCGGGCGGCGCCCGGATGCCACCTAGCGGACCCGGAGCGATCCCAGTGAGTTCCAGGGCGGAGACGTCGACGAATGACGCAAATATCGGATGCGCCGGCCAAGACAAGGGCGCAGATCAGCCAGAAGACCCTGCGCACCGACCGCTGGTGGCGGCAGCCCGCCATTAACGCGGTCGCTCTCGGCGCGGTCGTGATCTACCTGACCTGGGCTTCCCTGGTCAATGAGAATTACTGGTGGAAGCCTTATATCTCGCCGCTGTACTCGCCATGCCTGGCGAATAAGTGCCCGGCCGGATCGGGAACTTCGCTGGATTCCGTGGGTGAGCTGGCTGACCCCGGCGATCCTGATCATCTGGGGCCCGATGGGCTTCCGGTTCACCTGCTACTACTACCGGAAGGCGTACTACCGGGCCTTCTGGCGGGCACCCGCCTCCTGCGCGGTGCGCGAGCCGCACGCCAAGTACACCGGCGAGACCAGGTTCCCGCTGGTCCTGCAGAACGTGCACCGGTACTTCTTCTACGTCGCCCTGATCTTCAACCTGATCCTGACCTGGGACGCGGTGCTCGCCTTCCGCAACCACGGCGGGCAGTGGGGGCACATGGGCCTCGGTACGCTGGTGCTGATCGTGAACGCCGCCCTGCTGTGGCTGTACTCGCTGTCGTGCCACGCGTGCCGGCACATTACCGGCGGTCGGCTGAAGCACTTCTCCAAGCACCCGGTCCGGTACTGGATGTGGACGCAGGTCTCCAAGCTCAACGGCAAGCACATGCAGCTGGCCTGGGTATCGCTGTTCTGGGTGCTGTTCACCGACCTGTACATCCGGCTGGTGGCTGGCGGCGTATTCGCAGATCCACGGTTCTTCTAAGCCTTCAGGCAAGAGGTCTTTGACATGACAGACATCGAGCGGATCCCCTACGACGTCGTGGTGATCGGCGCTGGCGGCTCTGGACTGCGCGCGGCCAT
This sequence comes from uncultured Actinomycetota bacterium, assembly GCA_963837255.1. Taxonomy (GTDB): domain Bacteria; phylum Actinomycetota; class Actinomycetes; order Streptosporangiales; family Streptosporangiaceae; genus JAJYUU01. The sequence continues at coordinate 1,398,728 of CAWIMN010000011.1, read as the reverse complement.
CGAGGCCCGGCTGGCGGGCAAGCGGACCGCGATCATCTCCAAGTCCCTGTTCGGCAAGGCGCACACGGTCATGGCCGAAGGCGGCTGCGCGGCGGCCATGGGCAACGTCAACCCGAACGACAACTGGATGGTGCACTTCCGGGACACCATGCGCGGCGGCAAGTTCCTGAACAACCCGCGGATGGCCGAGCTGCACGCCAAGGAGGCACCGGATCGGGTCTGGGAGCTCGAGGCCTGGGGCGCGGTGTTCGACCGCACCAAGGACGGCAAGATCAGCCAGCGCAACTTCGGCGGGCACGAGTACCCGCGGCTCGCCCACGTCGGCGACCGGACCGGCCTGGAGATGATCCGGACCCTGCAGCAGAAGGTCGTGGCGCTGCAGCAGGAGGACGCTGTCGCGCACGGCGACCCGGAGGCGATGATCAAGGTCTACGCCGAGACGACGATCACCCGGCTGATCAAGGACGGCGAGGGCCGGATCGCGGGCGCGTTCGGCTACATCCGGGAGACCGGCCAGTTCGTCGTGTTCGAGGCGCCCACGGTCATCCTGGCGACCGGCGGCATCGGCAAGACGTTCAAGGTCAGCTCGAACTCCTGGGAGTACACCGGCGACGGGCACGCGCTCGCGCTGCTGGCCGGGGCCAAGCTGCTCAACATGGAGTTCGTCCAGTTCCACCCGACCCACATGGTGTGGCCGATCTCGGTCCGCGGCCTGCTGGTCACCGAGTCTGTCCGCGGTGACGGCGGAGTGCTGCGCAACTCCGAGGGCAAGCGGTACATGTTCAACTACGTGCCTGACGTGTTCCGGGCCCAGTACGCCGAGACCGAGGAAGAGGCCGACCGCTGGTACTCCGACCCGGACCACAACCGGCGGCCGCCTGAGCTGCTGCCGCGCGACGAGGTGGCGCGGGCCAATAACGCCGAGGTCAAGGCCGGGCGCGGGTCACCGCATGGCGGCGTGTTCCTGGACATCGCCTCCCGCCTGCCGGCCGAGGAGATCCTGCGCCGGCTGCCGTCGATGTACCACCAGTTCAAGGAGCTGGCCGACGTCGACATCACCAAAGAGCCGATGGAGGTCGGCCCGGCCCAGCACTACGTGATGGGCGGCGTCGAGGTCGACCCGGACACCGGCGAGTCGTGCGTGCCGGGGCTGTTTGCCGCGGGCGAGGTGTCGGGCGGCATGCACGGCTCGAACCGGCTCGGCGGCAACTCCCTGTCTGACCTGCTGGTGTTCGGCCGCCGGGCGGGGCTCGGCGCCGCCGAGTACATCGGCCGGCTCGGCTCGAAGCTGCCGGTGGCCGACGAGGGCGAGATCGAGGCGGCGCGGGCCGAGGCGCTGGCTCCGCTGGAGCGCACCGACGGCGAGAACCCGTACGCGGTGCACGCCGAGGTCCAGGAGACCATGAGCAACCTGGTCGGCATCATCAGGACCGAGGCCGAGATCAAGAAGGCGCTGGCCGAGCTGGAGACGCTGAGCGTGCGGGCCGACGGCCGTGTCGGCCGAGGGCGGCAGCGCCTACAACCCCGGCTGGCACCTGGCGCTGGACATGCGCAACATCATGCTGATGGCCAAGTGCGTGGCGACCGCGGCGCTCGAGCGCCAGGAGAGCCGCGGCGGGCATACCCGCGACGACTACCCCGGCATGCGGCCGGAGTGGCGCAAGATCAACCTGGTCTGCGGGCTCGAGGGTGACGAGATCACCATCACCCGGCAGCCAACGCCGCGGATGCGCGACGACCTGATCGCGTTGTTCGACCCGAACGAGCTGAAGAAGTACATGACCGAGGAGGAGCTGGCGGCGCTGCCGCCGCCTGCTCCGGCCCCCGCATCCGGCGACGCGGTCGGCACCGCGGCTGCTGCTACCGAGGAGAAGCACTGATGGCTTACAAGGCAGCGCTGCGGGTCTGGCGTGGCGACCACGGTCAGGGCGACCTCGCCGACTACACGGTCGAGGTCAACGAGGGCGAGGTCGTCCTCGACGTCCTGCACCGGCTCCAGGCCACGCAGGCCGGCGACCTGGCGATCCGGTGGAACTGCAAGGCGGGCAAGTGCGGCTCCTGCTCGATGGAGATCAACGGCCGCCCCGGCTGGCGTGCATGACCCGGATGTCCACGTTCACCGAGGATGAGGTGCTCACGATCACGCCGCTGCGGACCTTCCCGGTGATCAGGGACCTCGTCACCGACGTCTCGTTCAACTACCAGAAGGCGCGGGAGATCCCGTCGTTCACGCCTGACCCGTCGGTCGGCCTCGGCGAGTTCCGGATGCAGCAGGTCGACGTCGAGCGCTCGCAGGAGTTCCGCAAGTGCATCGAGTGCTACCTGTGCCAGAACACCTGCCACGTCATCCGTGACCACGCCGAGAACGAGAACAACTTCGCCGGGCCGCGGTTCCTCATGCGCATCGCGGAACTGGAGATGCACCCGGCGGACACTGCCGACCGGCGCGCCATCGCCCAGGACGACTTCGGGCTCGGCTACTGCAACATCACCAAGTGCTGCACCGAGGTCTGCCCCGAGAACATCAAGATCACCGACAACGCGCTGATCCCGCTCAAGGAGCGGGTCGTCGGCCGCAAGTACGACCCGCTGGTGTGGCTGGGCAGCAAGATCTCCCGTCGCCCGCGCGGCGCCGACACCCCGAAGATCCCCGGCAAGCAGGGCTAGCCCGCGCGGCGCCGGCTAGTTGACCGAACGGCTGCACGGCCGGCGGTCTGTTATGCCAAGCGCGGGGTCCGACCCGGTGGAGTGGGGCGCACCCGTCCGGCGGCCTGACTACTCTTACAGGCGCGACCCCGCACGGCCCAGCGAAAGGCTGCTATGTCCCACGTTCCCGCGATGACCTACCCCGAGGCGATGGTGGTCGGCCTGATCCAGGGCGTCACCGAGCTCTTCCCCGTCTCGAGCCTGGGTCACAACGTTCTGATTCCAGCGCTCGTCGGCGGGACCTGGGCAAGGGACCTGAACGTTTCCGCGTCGGAATCTCCCTACCTGGCCTTCATCGTCGGTCTCCACGTCGCTACCGCCATCGCGCTGCTCATCTACTTCTGGCGCGACTGGGTGCGGATCATCACCGGGCTTCTTCACCTCGATCCGGGACCGCGACATCGTCACCGCAGACCAGAAGCTCGCCTGGATGATCATCGTTGCCACCATTCCCGTCGGTCTCGCCGGGCTGCTGTTCGAGCACACGTTCCGGGTGCTGTTCGGCAAGCCCATCCTGGCCGCGGTGTTCCTGGTGGTGAACGGGCTGATCTTGTTCTCCGGCGAGAAATTCAGGACCAAGAAGTCGCTGCAGGCGGACGCGGAAGCGGCCGAGGAACGGCGGCTAGCCGCAGTACCCGCCGCGGTCCAGCACGAGCCCGCGGCGGGTGTGGCTGCCCTCGGCCTGGCTGCTGCGGCGGACGGCGGCGGGACCACAGTCGCGCCCGCGCGCAGGTCGGGTCACGGCAGCCACGCTGCTGCCAAGCCCGATGCCAGGGTCGAGCGAGCGGCGGAGAGCGCAGCCGCGGTCCGCGCGGATGGGCGGCTGTCGAAGCTGGATTACCTTCAGACCGTCATCATCGGCGCCGCCCAGATACTGGCCCTGCTAGCTGGCATCAGCCGGGACGGCGTGACCATGGTGACCGGCATGTTCCGTGGCCTGGCGCGCGAGGACGCGGCCCGGTTCGCGTTCCTGCTGGCGACTCCGGTCATCCTCGCTGCTGGCGCGCTCAAGATAGGCGACCTGATCAGCAAGGGCCACGGGATTTACGGTCCGATCCTGGCCGGCAGCATCTTGTCCGGCATCGGCGCCTACGTATCCGTGCGGTTCCTGGTCCGGTACTTCCAGACCCGCACGCTGACGCCGTTCGCCGTCTACTGCGTGCTCTTCGGCCTGGGCAGCATCATCTACCTCCAGATCAAGTGACCCGCAAGGGGATCATGGAGCCTCTCAGCGCGCACGTCGGCCGGCCCGGCCGCTGGACGTTAGCCCGGTGCCTCATCCGAATCTTCAGCCGGAATATGACGCGTTTTCGATCCGCGAGAGCCCGACCGCGGTGTGGAAGGTGTCTTGATCGTCATGCATTGTCGGATATCGTGTCTATATGGCAGAAGCTCCTGTGGCGTTGTCCGCCGTCGCCCTCCGCCTGACTGGCCATGTCGGGCAGACGGCCCTGGACCGCATTGCCGGTGGTGGCGCTGCCGCCGCGGCTCAGCTCGATCAGCATATGGCCGCGGTCCGCGCCGAGCTCGCCGGCTGCATGCAGCCGGCGGCCAGCGGCGCACAGGTAACGGGCGAGACGGCGAGGCGCGAGAGCCGCCCTGGCACCGCGCTGAACCGCGGCGGCCGCACTGGCCACACCATCGGCCTGGCCGCCAGGCTCGCCATGCTCCGCAGCGCGGACGCGACCTGCCCAGACGTGCCCTTCGTCGACAGCGCACTGCAAGCCGAAGCGACCGTGCCAGTCAGGCTGCTGCTGTACTACGCATCCGGATTCGTGGAAGCGGCGGTCAGCGACGGCTGGTGGCCAGCGGAATCAGCGGACGCGACCGACTGGGTGTCGCTGCGGCTCGCGGCCATCTGCCAGCTGATCAGCCAGGCCGAGGCCGCCGCCGAGCTGCACCCGGACCTGCGGGCTAGCGCCTAGCCGCGCCCTTGTTCTCGAGGCCGAGCTGCCCGGAGGCCCGGCTTCCCGGCGGCCGCCGCGGCCGCCGTATCCGCGGATTACTACGCGGGCTGCTGAGCCTGCGTGGCGCGACGGCCACGCTGCCGCCCGCGCTCCTTGGCGTCCAGAATCGTCTTGCGCATGCGCACCGCCATCGGGGTTACTTCGACGCACTCGTCATCGGCGCAGAACTCGAGCGCCTGCTCCAGGCTGAGCAGGCGGGGCGGGATCAGCCGCTCCAGCTCCTCGCCAGCTGACTGGCGCACGTTGGTGAGCTTCTTTTCCTTGGCGATATTGACGTCCATGTCGTCGGAGCGGGAGTTCTCGCCGACGATCATGCCTTCGTACACTTCGGTGCCGGGCTCCACGAACAGGCTGCCGCGCTCCTGCAGCGCGAACATGGCATAGGCGGTCGCCGTGCCGGTCCGGTCCGCCACCAGCGAGCCGCTCGGCCGGGCGCGCATATCGCCGAACCAGGGCTCGAAGCCATCGAAGACGTGGTGCGCGATGCCCGTGCCGCGGGTCTCGGTCAGGAACTGCGTGCGGAAGCCGATCAGGCCGCGGGCAGGCACTGTGAAGTCCAGCCGCACCCAGCCGGTGCCGTGGTTGGACATGTTCTCCATCCGGCCCTTGCGCACGGCCAGCAGGGAGGTGACGGTGCCGAGGTATTCCTCAGGGCAGTCGATCGTGAGCCGCTCGACCGGCTCATAGAGCTTGCCGTCCACCTCGCGGGTGACCACCTGCGGACGGCCGACAGTCAGTTCGTAGCCTTCCCGCTTCATGATCTCGACCAGCACGGCCAGCGCTAGCTCGCCGCGGCCCTGGACTTCCCACGTATCGGGCCGCTCGGTCGGCTGCACGATGATCGACACGTTGCCGACCAGCTCGCGGTCGAGGCGGTCCTTCACCATCCGCGCGGTGACCTTCGAGCCCTTGGACTGACCGACCAGAGGTGACGTGTTAACGCCGATCGTCATCGAGATCGCCGGCTCGTCCACCGTGATGAGCGGCAGCGGCCGCGGGTCGTCCGGGTCCGCCAGCGTCTCGCCGATCATGATGTCGGCGATGCCCGCGACGGCGATGATGTCGCCCGGGCCAGCGGACTGCGTCGGCACCCGGTCGAGCGCCTCGGTCAGGAACAGCTCGGTGATCTTCACCCGCTGGATCGTGCCGTCCCGACGGCACCAGGCGACCTGCTGGCCCTTGGAGATCTGGCCGCTGAACACCCGGCAGAGCGCGATCCGGCCCAGGTAGGACGACGCGTCGAGGTTGGTGACATGCGCTCGCAGCGGCGCGGCCGGGTCGTATGTCGGGGCCGGCACCGTCTCCCGCAGCACCTGGAACAGCGGCTCCAGGTCGGCAGAGTCGGGCAGCGAGCCGTCGGCCGGGCGGTTCAGCGAAGCCCGTCCGGCCCGCGCCGACGCATACACGATCGGGAATTCGATCTGGTCCTCGGTCGCATCCAGGTCCAGGAACAGCTCATAGCAGGCGTCGACGACCTCGGCGATCCGGGCGTCCGGCCGGTCTACCTTGTTGATGACGACGATGACCGGCAGCCTGGCCTCGAGCGTCTTGCGCAGCACGAACCTGGTCTGCGGAAGCGGCCCCTCGCTGGCGTCCACGAGCAGGATGACACCGTCCACCATGTTGAGGCCGCGCTCCACCTCGCCGCCGAAGTCGGCGTGACCGGGGGTGTCGATGATGTTGATGGTCAGACCACCGTGCTTGACCGCGGTGTTCTTGGCCAGGATCGTGATGCCCTTCTCCCGCTCCAGGTCGCCGGAGTCCATCACCCGCTCGTTGACTTGCGCGCCGACCCGGAATGCGCCGGACTGCCACAGCATGGCATCGACCAGCGTTGTCTTACCGTGGTCGACGTGCGCCACGATGGCCACGTTGCGCAGGTCATCGCGGGTAGCGAGGGCGCCGGCTGGCGCGGTACTCGCTGTGTGGGCAGGGCTGGCTGGCATGGCGGAGAGGCTCCGGTAACTGAGGGAAGCGCCGGGATTACGGCTTGGTGTCAATTCTAGTGGGTCGCGGGCACCGGCCGGGCAGTGGGCGAGGCGGGCCTCGGTGCGACGCAGCGCCAGCGCCGAAGGTGCGGACAGAGCTAGCGTATAGAAACTATGTTCGATTCTGCTTATGCTGGTAACCGTGACAGGTTATGTTCCGACCGGATGGCCAGAGGGCGTTCATCCGCCCGGCAGCCCTGGCTTCGAGCAGACAGCCGTGAGCTGGCTGCTCGACGTGGTCCCGCCCGATTACCGCCTGCACGGCGTGCTCGTGCGTCATCCGATCGCGCTCGCCACGCTGGCCCGGCACCATCTGGCCGCCTGCGTGGAGGGTGCGCGCCAGGGCTACCGGTGCGCGCGTGCCGAGCTCGGCAAGGACCTGCCGCCAGGTGGCCTGACCGCGGTGCTGGCCGCTTACCAGGCTGAAGGCCGCCGCCTTGTCGCGACTGCCAGGGCGGCCGAGCTCGTGACCAGGGCCCTGCGCGGCGAGGCCTTCGTACCCCAGCTGGCCGGGTCGCGCGATGCGGGCCAGGGCGCGGCCGCCGGCTAGGCGCAGAGCTCAGATCGCGCGCGGCGCCGGGGACGACCAGCCGCTGCCGGCGATGTACTCCTTGATCACCTTTGCCGGGACGCCGCCCACCACCGCGTGATCGGGCACCTTGCCGCGGACCACGGCACCAGCGGCGACGACCACGTTCCTGCCGATCACTGCGCCCGGCAGGATGACGGCTCCGGTACCGAGCCAGGTGCCGGCCCCGATTGTGACGCTGCTGTTGACCGGCCACTGCCGGCCCACGGGCACGTCGAGGTCGGCGTAGCTGTGGTTCTGGTCGGTGATGTAGACATAAGGACCGGTGAAGACGTCCGGGCCGATCTCGATCGAGTTGTGCGCCACGATGTGGCTGCCGCGGCCGATCACGCAGTGGTCTCCGATGCGAAGCACGGGCTCCGGACCGAGATCGTGGCCGGGCGCCATGCCCGCACAGAGGGTCACGAGCTCGGCGATCATGCACTGGTCACCGATCTCGATCCAGCGCTCGCCGTAGACAGCGCCAGTCGGGAAGGCCATCAGCGAGCCCGGCCCGAATGCGGCGAACCGTCGTCCTGCCGCGGACTCGGCGGTCACCGTTCCCGCCTGCTGCATCCGCCGCCAGGCACCCTGCACCAGGCCAGCCGTCAGCGCACGGCGGCGACGTCCCAGCTCGTGTCTCCACGCCATGGCCGCTAACGTACTCCGGCGCCGGGCCGGCCGGAAGATCAGCTACAGGCGACTGTCAGGCCGTCGTCGCGGCCGCGAGCTGGCCGCAGGCACCGTCGATCTGGTCGCCGCGAGTGTCGCGGACCGTCACCGGGATGCCGCGCGAGGCCAGCCGATCGAAGAACTCGTCGGCGACGTCCGGGTCGGACGCCGTCCACTTCGACCCAGGCGTCGGGTTAAGCGGGATCAGGTTGACGTGCGCAAGCCGGCCGGCCAGCAGGCTCGCGAGCATGTCAGCCCGCCAGGCCTGGTCGTTGATGTCGCGGATCATCGCGTACTCGATCGAGACGCGGCGCCCGGTCGCCGCCGCATAACCCCAGGCCGCGTCCAGGACCTCGGCTACCTGCCAGCGCCTGTTGACGGGGACGAGCTCGTTCCGAAGCTCGTCATCCGGCGCATGCAGCGACACCGCGAGCCGGACCGACAGTCCCTCTGCGGCCAGCCTCTTGATCGCCTGGCACGAGCCCGACCGTCGAGACCGTTACCGCGCGCTGGGAGATGCCGAGGCCGGCGGGCGGCGGCGCCGTGATGCCGGCGCACCGCGGTCAGCACGCTGGAGTAGTTGGCCAGCGGCTCGCCCATGCCCATGAAGACGATGTTCGACACCCGGCCCGTGCCACCGGGCACCGCGCCCGTCGCCATCGCCCTGGCCCCGGCGAATACCTGAGTCACGATCTCGGCGGCCGACAGGTTCCTCGTCAGCCCGGCCTGGCCGGTCGCGCAGAACGGGCACGCCATGCCGCAGCCTGCCTGCGACGAGACGCACATGGTGACCCGGTCCGGGTAGCGCATCAGGACCGACTCGACCAGCGCCCCGTCGAATGCGCGCCACAGCGTCTTGCGGGTCGTGCCGCCGTCGCACTGCAGCTCGCGCTGAGCGATCAGCAGCGGCGGCAGCAGGGCCCCAGCGAGCGAGTCGCGGATCTCGGCCGGGAGATCGGTCATGTCGGCCGGGTCGTCGGTGAGCCGGGCGAAATAGTGCCGGGACAGCTGATCGGCCCGGAAGCCCGGCTGGCCGAGCTCGGCCACGACGGCGCGCCGCTCCGCCGGCTCCAGGTCGGCGAGGTGCCTGGGCGGCTTCGGCCGCCGGCTGCGCGCCTCGGTCAGACCGGGCGGCGTCAGACCGGGCGGGGTCAGACCGGGCGGCATGAGCTCGATCGCCTCGGCCACAGCGCACTCACCTCCGGTCATGTGCGGGCCACCGGCGCCGCGCAGCGTTGCAACTCACTGATCAATCTCCGCGCATCTGCCCAACTACCTGCGGGAAGTCGGTAGATTGCGGCATGTGCCGACGTTGCGCCGAGGGTCCGGTCAGGGCTCCAGGATATCCGCCGCGCCTGGCGGGTCCGTCGCGCGCCGCGCACCCGGCAGGCCCGCGGTGCTGCTGGACAACATCAGCCCGTATGGCAGCAGGCGCGTCGTAGTCGAGTACGACGGCACGACGACGTCGGCGTACCTGCACGACAAGTCCGGTGCCATCGCCGCGACCTGGATCGCCAATCACCGTGCCGCGCCGGAGACCATCGACGTCGCACGGCTCCGCGCTGGCGAGGCGCCGGAGATGCCTGCCGCGCACACCAAGCACCCGGAAGGCCGGCCCCCGATCGCGGCATCGGCGCTGACCGCGGTCTGGCTTGAAGAGGGCGATGGCGTCGCGATCCTCGAGGACGGCGAGCCGCTGGCGGTCATCCCCGGCTGGTCGGACCTGGCCAAGGGCATGCCGGGCTATAGCCGGGACATCATCGGGCAGACGCCGTTCGGCTGGTCGCTCGACGACGCTAAGGAGGGCCTCGGCCAGCGAATCTCGCAGTCGGCCCAGTTCTGGCGGTGGCGGTCGAGCGCCGGATCGTGGGCGCTGTTCCAGCAGGCGCTGCTGGGGCACCTGCTCAGCAGGCTCGGGCCCGGCGGCGGCTACTGGGACGTCAGCGGCGGGCAAGACCCCCGCGGTCGGCGTCTCCGAGCGCCCGGCCGTGCCGAAGCGCCCGTACACGGTCCTCTCCACCGTCGGCATGAGCGTCCAGCGGATGCCCGTCGTCGAGCAGACGGGCGAGGGAGCCGACGGCCGGGCCAGGATCGAGCTGGCGCTGGCGACCACGATGCCGAGCGCGCAGGCTGCGCGCATTTTCCTGTGGCTGGGCCAGTTCCCCTGGCGTGAGGTGACCTGGCTAGGGTCCGGGCACAGCATTCCCTGGTACCACGAGCAGGCGACGTTCCCTCTTGGGGGCGGGAACGAGGCCGTCCTCCTGCTCGACGACCCGTCCCGGCTGCCAGGCCCCGATGTCCCGAAGCTCGATGGATTCCGCAGTAGCAACGAGCCGGTCCGCTGGCTCTGGCTAGTCCCCATCAACGAGCGAGAGCGCCGGCTCGCCAGGGAACGCAGCTCATCCAGCCTCGTCACTCAGCTGGCCTCGCAGCGCCGCAGCTGGGTCTACAGCCCCTAGGCGGCGTGACCGTTCGGCACGAAGAGCGCGAGCAGCAGCCAGATCACCGGGGCCATGACCAGCAGCGAATCGAGCCGCTCCATGATGCCGCCGTGGCCTGGGAGCAAGTGCCCCATGTCCTTGATCTCAAGATCACGCTTGATCATGGACTCGACCAGGTCGCCGAGGGTGGCGATGCCGACGGCGGCGAGACCGAGCAGCAGGCCCTGCCAGAGGTGGCCGGCGAGCAAGTCCGGCACCATGATCGCGCCCGCGGCCAGGCACAGCACGATCGAGCCGCCCAGGCCCTCCCAGGTCTTCTTCGGGCTGATCGCGGGTGCCATCGGGTGCTTGCCGAGCAGGCTGCCCGCCAGGTAGCCGCCGGTATCGCTGCAGACGGTCAGCACCAGGAAGATGATGGCGCGCCGCGAGCCGTCCGGCTCACGCAGCATGAGCGCGACGAACACCGCCGCCAGCGGCAGGTACAGCAGCGTGAACATTCCGGCGGTGACATCGCGGACGTATCCATCGGCACCGCCTGGCAGCCGCCAGGCCAGTACGCCGATGCCCGCAAGTGCCAGCGCGCCAAGCGCCCAGGTCGCCTGCGTCCAGTACGCGAGCGTGACCATCGCCACCCCGCCCGCTGCGATCGGGACCAGCGGCAGGTGAATCTCGCGGGATCGCAGCGCTTCACTGAGCTCCCACAGCGCCAGGGCCAGGATGATGCCGACGTAGAGCAGGAACGTGGCCTTGACCGTGAACAAGGTCAGCAGTGCGAGGCCGCCAAGGAGGACGCCGACGGCGATCGCGGCGGGCAGGTTCCGGCCGGTCCTGGTCGGCCTCGGCTCGGTCATCGGCGCCGCCGGGTCCGCTGGCTGCTGGTCGGCGTCCTGCTGCACTGCTGCCCACCCTTGCTCGCCGGACCGGCGGTCATTCGTCCCAGCGGGGGAGACGCCCCCCGAAGTTCTGTCGAGCCTTCCTCAGCCGCACGGCTAGACCTCGAGCAGCTCTGCTTCCTTGTGCTTCAGCAGCTCGTCGACCTGCGCGGTATAGGTGTGCGTGAGCTCGTCCAGCTCACGCTCCGCCCGCCTGCCATCGTCCTCGCCAGCCTCGCCGTTCTTGACGAGCTTGTCGATGGCGTCCTTGGCATGCCGGCGGATGTTGCGGATCGAGACCCGGCTGTCCTCAGCCTTGGTGCGGGCGACCTTGATGAACTCCCTGCGCCGCTCCTCGGACAGCTCCGGGAAGACTACCCGGATGATCGTCCCGTCGTTGGACGGGTTGACCCCGAGATCGGAATTCCTGATCGCCTTCTCGATAGCCGACATCGAGCCTTTGTCGTACGGCTGAACGATCACCATCCGCGGCTCGGGCAGGTGGAACGAGGCCAGCTGGTTCACCGGCGTCTGGGTCCCGTAGTACTCAGCCGTGATCTTGTTGAACATCGACGGGTGAGCCCGGCCGGTCCGGATGCCGTTGAAGTCGTCCTTGGCAACCACGACCGCCTTCTCCATCTTCTCCTCGGCCTCGAGGAGGGTGTCGTCAATCACTGCGGCTCCTGAGCGTGTGTAGGGCGTCCAGTAGGCGTCGGGCCCGGCGCTTGCTCGGCGCTTCCGAATATGTCCATGGTGCGCCCGGATTCCGCGGCGCGGGTACCAACCCAGTCATCAGCGTCGCGACCGGCTGACGAGCGTGCCGATCCGGTCGCCGCGGACAGCCTGGGCGACGTTGCCTTTCCCCATCATGTCGAACACCACGATGGGCAGGTCGTTGTCCATGCACAGGCTCACCGCGGTCGCGTCCATGACGCGAAGTTCGCGCCGCAGCACATCGGTGTAATCCAGGTGATGGAACAGCACGGCGCCAGCGTTCTTGCGCGGATCAGCAGTCGTACACGCCGTCCACCTGGGTACCCTTGAGCACTGCCTCCGCGCCGATCTCCAGCGCCCGCTGCGCTGCGCACGTGTCGGTCGAGAAGAACGGCGCGCCGAGACCGGCCCCGAAGATCACGATACGGCCCTTCTCCAGGTGCCGGATCGCGCGTCGCGGAATGTAGGGCTCGGCTACCTGGCCCATCGTGATGGCGGTCTGGACCCGGGTCTCGACGCCCAGCTTCTCCAGTACGTCCTGCAGGGCCAGGCAGTTGATCACCGTCCCGAGCATGCCCATGTAGTCGGCCCGGGAGCGGTCGATGCCGCGCTCAGCGAGCGCGGCACCGCGGAACATGTTGCCCCCGCCGACCACGACGGCGATCTGGAAGCCTTCCATGGCGGCGGCCGTGATCTCCCGCGCGAGGTGGATGACCACGTCCGGGGAGATGCCGAGCGGCTCGTCGCCCGAGAACGCCTGGCCGGACAACTTGAGCACGACCCGCCGCCAGCTAGGCCGCCCGGGGCCGGTCAGCGCAGCACTGCGCGAGTCCTGCTGATCCGGGTCGCCCGGCGGGCTATCTGCCACCGCGGTACCGCCCTCCGCCAGCGTCAACCTGCCTGGCCGATCTGGAACCTGGCGAAGTCCTTCACGCTGGCCCCGTGCTCGGTAAGCAGCTGCTTGACCGACTTCTTCTGGTCCCGGACAGAGGCCTGCTCGATCAGGACGATGTCCTTCAGGAACGCGTTGAGCCGACCCTCGACGATCTTCGGGATCGCCTGCTCAGGCTTGCCCTCGTCCCTGGTGACCTGCTCGGCGATGCGCCGCTCATTCGCCATCAGCTCGTCGGGGACCTGCTCGCGGGTCACGTACTGCGGGCGCATGGCCGCGACCTGGTGGGCGATGTCTTGGCCGATGTCGGCGCCAGCGTCATCGAGCTGGACAAGGACGCCCAGGGTCGGCGGCAGGCCAGGGTCAGACTTGTGCAGGTAGCTGGTCACGTAGCCACCATCGAAACGCGCATAACGGCCAAGCTCCAGCTTTTCCTTGAGGGTCGCGCCGGCTTCCTCGATCAGCTCCTGGGCCGTCTGGCCCCGCCTTACCTCCAGGCCGAGGACGGCCAAGGCGGTCAGTGGCGCCGGCCGCCAGCGCGGCGGCGGCGATGTCGGCGGCGACCTCCTGGAAGAGGTCGGTCTTGGCGACGAAGTCGGTCTCGCAGTTGAGCTCCAGCAGCACGCCAGCACCCGTCCCGGCCAGCTGCGCCGTCACCAGGCCCTGGGCAGCGGTCCGCTGAGCCCGCTTCGTCACGTCCTTGGCGCCCTTGATGCGAAGGGCCTCCACGGCAGCATCGTAATCACCGTTGGCCTCGACCAGCGCGTTCTTGCAGTCCATCATGCCGGCGCCAGTCTGCTCGCGCAGCCTCTTCACATCGGCGGCGGTGTAGTTCGCCATGTCCCCATCTTTCGTTGTCGTGGTTCTGGTGGCGGCGGGCGGCCCCGGTCCAGCTGGCCTGCTGACCGCAGGCCGCTCAGCCGGAGCCCGATGGCTCGCGGCCCGGCCCGCGGCCCGCGGCCGACGGTCTTCGGCCAGATGGCCTTGGCGCGACCTGGCGGCAGGACCCTGGCCGGTCATTCTGGTAGCTGACCCTGGCTAGGTAGCCCTGGCTGTCGGCCCCGGCCGGAGCCGGTCGCGACGGTCAGGCTGTCTGGTCCCCCGACGCCGGGCTGTCGCTGGCGGCCGCCTCGCTGCCGGCGGCCTCGCTGGCGGCCGCCTCGCTGCCGGCTGGCACGCTGCCAGCGGCCGGCACGCTGTCGGCGGCCGGCACGCTCTCGGTGGCCGGGGCCGCAGTGCTGTCGCTGGTATCGGCAACATCCGCAGCGGTGCCGGTGCCGGCACCAGTAGCTGCGCCGTTCGGGCTGGCTCCAGCACTGCCGGCGCCGGTCGCGGCGCCATTCGCGTGCGCCGTCTCGGCGCCCGCATCGGCCTTGCCGCCTTCGAGCAGTTCCCGCTCCCACTCGGCTAGCGGCTCGGCAGCGCCGACCTCGCCAGTCTCAGTCGCGGGCTTGTCGTCGGTGGTAGCCGCGCCGGCCCTGGCGATCAGGCCGTCGGCGACGGCGTCCGCGACCACCCTGGTGAGCAGGGCGACGCTGCGGATCGCGTCGTCATTGCCGGGGATCGGGTACTGGACCTCGTCCGGATCACAGTTGGTGTCCAGGATCGCGATCACCGGGATGCCCAGCTTGCGCGCCTCGCTGACGGCGATGTGCTCCTTCTTGGTGTCCACCACCCACAAGGCGCTCGGCACCCTGGACATGTCGCGGATACCGCCAAGTGAGCGCTCAAGCTTGTCCCGCTCGCGGCGAAGCTGGAGCAGCTCCTTCTTGGTGAGGTTGGAGCCAGCCACGTCGTCGAAGTCGATCTCCTCTAGCTCCTTGAGCCGCTGGAGTCGCTTGTAGACGGTGCCGAAGTTGGTCAGCATGCCACCAAGCCAGCGCTGGTTGACAAAGGGCATGCCGACCCGGCGCGCTTGCTCGGCGATGGCCTCCTGGGCCTGCTTCTTGGTGCCCACGTAGAGCACCGAGCCGCCGTGCGCGACGGTCTCCTTGATGAAGTCGTAAGCGCGGTCGATGAAGTCCAGCGACTGCTGGAGGTCGATGATGTAGATGCCGTTGCGCTCAGTGAAGATGAAGCGCTTCATCTTCGGGTTCCAGCGCCTCGTCTGGTGCCCGAAGTGAACGCCGCTCTCCAGCAGCTGGCGCATGGTGACGACCGGAGCCATGCCGGTGTCCCCTTCCTTTCAGGGCGCCCTGCCACGCAGGCAGGCACGCCTCCCGGTTGAGGTCCTGGCGCCCGTACGCCCTCCGCCGCTGGACTGCTCCCGCGGACCGGTGAAGGGCGTCCTGCGCAGTGCCGTGAGCCGGATCCTTCTCGGGGTCCTGTGCCTGGGCTTGCCGCGCAGCGAGCGGACGCGCGAATTTGGCCGCCAGGAAAGCGCGCTAACGCGATCCAGATGGCAGGCCGTGCCACAAGTCTACATGCCCGGACCTGGCACCGATGTCGGGCAAGTCAAGCTCGCAACGGACCGCGGCTAGCGGGCCGGCCGGGCGTCAGGCTCGGGGATGGGCCTGGTGGTAGACCGAGATCAGCCGCTCGATGCTGACGTGGGTGTAGATCTGGGTCGTAGCCAGCGAGGCGTGACCCAGCATTTCCTGCACGCTGCGCAGGTCGGCACCGCCCTCGAGAAGGTGAGTGGCGGCCGTATGGCGCAAGCCATGGGGCCCGGTGTCAGGGACTGACCGGGCTGCCGCGATCCGCGCGTGGACCACGCGGCGGACCGTCCGGGGGTCGATCCGGGCGCCCTTCTGCCCGAGGAAGAGCGCCATTCCCGGCCCGGGCGAGTCGGGTACGGCCCGCTTGTGCGCGTCGATCACGGCTGGCCGGCCGCGCTCCAGCCAGGTCAGCACGGACTTGACCGCCGGAATGCCGACAGGCACGACGCGCTCCTTGCTGCGCTTGCCCAGCACCCGGACGGTCCGCCTGCCCAGGTCGAGGTCACTGGCATCGAGTCCGCACAGCTCGCTGACCCTGATGCCGGTGGCGTACAGCAGTTCGATGATGGCTGCATCGCGCAGCTCGATAGCTGCGGCTGAGCCCATCGGCCGCCGGCCGGGCCCGGCCACTGCGCGGGGCCGGGCCGGTCACCGCGAGCACGGCTGTCATCTGCTCCGGCGCCAGGACCGCTGGCAGCTGGCGGTGCACCTTCGGCGTGCGAAGCGGCGCACCCGGATCGGCGGCCAGCCAGCCGCGCTGATGCGCGAACGCGGTGAAGGCCCGGGCTGACGGCTGCCCGCCGGGCGATCGTGGCCCGTGCCTGCCCGGACCTATGCAGGCTGCCTAGCCAGCCGCGCAGGACGCCGATATCGACGTCTGCCAGCGCCTCGCAGTCCTGGTCCGCGGCGTATCCGAGCAGGCTGGCGATGTCGCCTGAGTAGGCCCGGACCGTGTGTGCCGACAGACCGCGTTCTGATGCCAGATGGCGATCGAATGCCGCCAGCGCCGCGGCCATCGGCCCGGGTAGCACAGGCCGCCCGGTGACCGGCTCGGATCGCGACTCCATGCCGCTAGTGTGCGGCACCGCCGAGCTGGCCGCCGCTTGCCGTGCCGCGACGGCCAGAAAGCCGCGCCTCCTATCCGCTCGGCCACCTGTGCACGGCGCCCGCGGCGCCGCCAATGGACGTCGCGGCAGGTGCCGCCTGGGCGCGTCGAGGATTTCGTCCCGCCGGGCCCGCCTTTGGGCTCCCGTGGCGGGTGCCTTACTCGACGGTGACGCTCTTGGCCAGGTTGCGCGGCCTGTCCACGTCGTTGCCGAGGGCGACGGCCGCATGGTAGGCGAGCAGCTGAAGCGGCACAGACAGCAAGATGGGATCGAGCTCGGGCTCGTTCTTC
This sequence comes from uncultured Actinomycetota bacterium, assembly GCA_963837255.1. Classification (GTDB taxonomy): domain Bacteria; phylum Actinomycetota; class Actinomycetes; order Streptosporangiales; family Streptosporangiaceae; genus JAJYUU01. The sequence continues at coordinate 1,382,074 of CAWIMN010000011.1, read as the reverse complement.
GGGATCGCCAGCACGTCGTCGGCCAGCCGGATGTCGGCTGGAGCTGAATGGCCGACCACTAGGACCCGGCCCTGCCGGGCCTTGATCTCACCGAGGGTCGCGAGATTCTTCTCGACAAGCTCGTCGTCAGGCACGATCGCGACAGTGGGCAGCTCCGGGCCTACGAGCGCGAGCGGCCCGTGCTTCAGCTCGCTCGCCGGGTAGGCCTCGGCGTGCAGGTAGGAGACCTCCTTGAGCTTCTGGGCGCCCTCGCGCGCGACCGGCCAGCCGCGAACTCGGCCGACGAAGAACATGCCCGGATACCGCGCCAGCTCCTTGGCCAGCCCCGAGATCTCCTCCTCCATCGCCAGGATCTGCGCGATCTGATCCGGTAGCTTGCGCAGCCCGGCGCTGATCCGCCGGCCGTCGGCAGGCGACAGGTCATGGATCCGCGCCAGGTGCAGCGCGAGGAGCGCGAACACGGTGGCGGTGGCGGTAAAGGTCTTGGTCGAGGTCACGCTGACCTCCGGACCGGCGTGCAGGTACACGCCGCCGTCGACCTCCCTCGCGATGGTGCTGCCGACCGTGTTAACGACGCCGAGGACCTGGCCGCCCTTGCGCTTGACCTCCTGCACCGCCGCGAGCGTGTCATAGGTCTCGCCGGACTGGCTCACGCCGATGTACAACGTGCCTTCTTCGATGACCGGCCCGCGGTACCGGAACTCTGACGCCGGCTCTGCATCGGCCGGCACCCGCGCGAGCTCCTCGATGAGCTGGGCACCCAGCACACCCGAGTAGTACGCGGAGCCACACCCGAGGATCTTGACTCGCTTGATGCCGCGGGCGTCCCTTGGGTCTAGGTTCAGGCCGCCGAGGTGGGCTGTGTTGAACCTGTCGTCCAACCGCCCCCGCAGTACCCGCTCCACGACGCCTGGCTGCTCGTGGATCTCCTTGTGCATGAAGTGCGCGTGCCCGTCCGCGTCGTAACTGGCGGCATCGGCTTCGACGACCGCAGGCTGCTTGGTCGTGCGCCTGGCATCCAGCGTGGTCGTGCGGAAGCCGTCAGCGCGCAAGGTGGCGATCTCGCCGTCATCGAGGTGCACGACCTGGCGTGTGTACCGCACCAGCGCGGCCACGTCGGAAGCGGCGAACATCTCCTTGTCACCGATACCCAGCAGCACCGGGCTGCCGTTGCGGGCGACCACAATCCGGTCTGGGCTACGGGCGTCGAGCACCGCCAGGCCGTAGGTCCCCACGACGGCCTTCAGGGCCAGCCGGACCGCCTCTTCCAGGTCGCGTGGCCGGCCGTCACCGTCTGAGTCGGCAGCGGACTGCGCCGCGATCAGGTGGGCAAAGAGCTCGCTGTCTGTCTGGGAAACGAACTCCGTGCCGTCAGCGGTCAGCTTGGACCGGAGCTCCTCGGCGTTCTCGATGATCCCGTTGTGAACAATCGCGATCGGCCCGCAAACATGCGGGTGGGCGTTCTCATCGCTGGGCTCGCCGTGTGTTGCCCACCGGGTGTGCCCGATACCCGGGCTGCCCTTGAGCCTGGCCGGCACGTCGGCGGCGAGCTCGGAGACCCGGCCCTTGGCCTTGCGCACCCGCAGGTCGCCGCCGCGGCCGACAACCGCGATCCCGGCGGAGTCGTAACCCCGGTACTCAAGCCTGGCCAGCCCCTCCAGCAGGATCGGGACGCTGTCCCGGCTGCCGATGTACGCGACGATTCCGCACAATGCTGTAGCTCCTCATCCGTAGCGATCTTGCTTACCCGTACACGATCCTGCGCAGCTGACGGAGCGAGAACTCCGGCGGCGCATAGCGCCGCAGCGGGATCTCAGCCGCGATCTGCTCGAACGCAACGTCGTTAGTGAGCCCTCTGGCCTTGAGCTCTCGATGCCGCCGCCGGACATAGTCCTCCGCCAGCTCGGAAAAGTACCCGAGCACATCCGCCACGACTCGCCCGGCCTCCGCCGGGCTGAGCGGGCAGGTACGGATCAGGTGCTCCACCAGGTCATCAGGCGGCTGCTGTCCGGGCACGGAGCCAATCATGGACATGAGCTCCCAACTTTGCAAGGATCCTGCCCGAAATCGGGCAGGATTAGCCTTGAGTACGCCGCTAGCTTAGCTTGACCGCCCGCCAGCCAAGCTCGCACCGCTCGACGAAACCACCGGCCGCGAGCATGCCGAGGCACCGAAGCGCGGTGTCAAGGTCGACTCCCGCCCGGACCGCGATGCTGGCCGGACCGCGGCCGCCGCGGACTGGCACCTCCTCCAGCACCGCCATCGACGCCTGGTCGAGCATGTCGCGCGCTGTCCCCGGCCCGCGCCGCGGGCCATCGGACAACCCGCCGCCGGGCAGCGTGATGTGCTCCGCGACGTCGCTGGCACAGGTGACGCACATGGCGCCGTAGTCCCTGATCAGCTCGTGGCATCCAGCCGACTGCTCGGACGTGACCGGGCCGGGCACCGCCATCACCGGCCGGCACAGCTCGCGAGCATGCCGGGCGGAGTTGAGCGCACCGCTGCGCAGCGCCGCCTCGACGACGACCGTCCCGCGGCTCAGGGCTGCGATGATCCGGTTGCGGATAAGGAAGCCCGGCCGGGTCGGGCCGCGATCGGGCGGGCACTCGCTGACGAGGGCCCCGTGCGCGGAGATAGCGGCGAACAGCTCACCGTGGCCACGCGGGTACCCGATACTCAAGGCCGCCTGCTAGCACCGCCACGGTGACGCCGCTCGCGGCCAGCGCTCCCCGGTGGGCGCTGGCATCGATTCCGAACGCCCCGCCCGAAACCACCGCGACGCCCCGCTCGGCTAGGTGCGCCGCCATCTCGATGGCCACGTGATTCCCGTAGCCGGTGGCAGCACGTGAGCCGACGATGGATACCGAGTTCACGCAGCTGAGCCGGACGTCGGCAGCCCCGCGAGCCCACAGCAGCAGGGGCCGGGTGTTGCCGAGGTCGTCGAGCTGCGATGGCCACTCCGCGTCGCCTGGGTGGATGAGTCGCAGGCCGCTGTCCTGCCAGGCCGCGAGCCTGCCTGTGCTCGGCACGTCGGTGAGCCGGTCGCGCCATCGCTGCATCGCCCTGGCGAGGACCGGGTCCGGCATGCAGTCAGCGAGCAGCGCGTCGCCGTCAGCGTCTGACCCGGCAGTGGCGGCCAGGAGCGAGGACGCGGACATCGTGCGCAGCGCAGCGCCCAGGACCGGATCGCCAGGCGCGGCCAGGAAACTGAGTGCCACCCGGGCCTGCCGCTCGGTGTCGGTGATCACAGCCCGGCCCCCAGCCAGAGGCCGACCGCCGCGCCGATCTGGGCCAGTCGAGGCCGTGCCTCGCCCGCCAGGTCGGCAAGTGTCCATGACATTCGGATGATGCGGTCCGCGCCCCGCGCGCTGATCTGGCCGCGATCCATGGCCCGCTCCAGGGGCGCGAGGGCGCCCGGCGCCGGGCGGAAGCTCCGCCGCAGCGCGCTGCCGGGTATCTCGGCGTTCAGGCGCCACTGAGTGCCGGCGAGCCGCCTGGCCGCCCGCGATCTGGCCTCCTGCACCCGGGCGGCCACTACCGCGCTGGGTTCGGCAAGCTGCCGGTCGCTTAGCAGCTCGGCTCGGCCGACCGGCAGCAGCTCGACCTTAACGTCGACTCGATCTAGCAGCGGTCCCGACAGCCTGGCCAGGTACCGTCGGCGAGCCAGCGGCGTGCAGGTGCAGCCTGAGCCGGTCGCGGCCGTTCTGGCGCACGGACATGGGTTGGCCGCCAGCACGAGCGTGAACCGGGCCGGGAAATGCGCGGTCAGCCCCGACCTGGCGATAACGACCTCACCGGACTCCAGCGGCTGGCGCAGGGCATCGAGCACGTCCCGGTCAAACTCAGGCGCCTCGTCCAGGAACAGGCAGCCGTGGTGGGCCAGGGACGCAGCGCCGGGGCGGATGATTCCGCTGCCGCCGCCCACGATGGCTGCTTTGGTCGCCGTGTGGTGCGGCGCGCAGAAGGGCGGCTCGGTGACGAGCGGCCGGTCCGGCCGAAGCGCTCCGGCCACGGAGTGGATGGAGCTGACCTCGAGCGCGGCGCCAGGCTCCAGTACCGGCATGATGGTCGGCAGCCGCTCGGCCAGCATGGTCTTGCCAACTCCGGGCGGCCCGAGCAGCAGCATGTGGTGACCGCCAGCGGCGCAGATCTCCGCTGCTCGCCGCGCCACTGGCTGGCCCACCACGTCGGCCAGGTCACGCACGCCTGCCGAGCAGGTGCCCGCGGGAGCCGGGGTCAGCCCGGCACCGGAATCCTGCACCTGCACCGGGGCGCCGTCCGCCTGGGCCGGCTCGCCGCGCAGCCAGTCGATCAGCGCACCAAGGCTCGGCGCCGAGACGACCTCCATGCCCGGCACGAGCAGCGCCTCGGCCGCGTTCTCGGGCGGCACGACCGCCCGGCCGAAACCGGCCGCGGCGGCGCCCGCCACTGACGGAAGCATGCCGGGTACCGGCCGAAGCCGACCATCCAAGCCCAGCTCCCCGATGAACACCGTGTCGGCCAGCCGGTCCTTGGGCACCGCGGCGTCGGCCGACAGGATTGCTACCGCGATCGCGACGTCAAACCCCGAGCCTCGCTTCGGCAGGCTCGCCGGCGACAGCCCTACGGTCACCCGGCGCAGCGGCCAGGACTGGCGGGTGTTCACGATCGCCGACCGGATCCGATCCCGCGCTTCCCGCAGCGCCATGTCCGGCAGCCCGACCAGGAGCAAGGCCACCAAGCCGTTCTCGATGTCGGCTTCGATCTCCACCACATGGCCCCGCACCCCCGCCAGAGCCATCGCATACGTCCGAGCGAGCGCCACCCAGCACCACCTCCGGCTCCGACCCTGCCCGACCTGGCGCGGTCACAGAGCGCTTGCGGTCCCGCTGTGGACAACCAGCGACCACCCCGCCGTGTTGTGGATTGTGGCGCCCGGAACGTCGGCGGCGGCTGCTGTAATGCCCGGTCGGCCAGCACGCCAGAAGCCGCCCCGGCACTGACCGCGACACTGTGCTATCGGCAGCAGAGTGGCAGACACTATTTCCGGCTTGGCGGGATTGACGATTACCCGTCTACAGACGGCCCGTGCGGGCCTGGCTGCACCGCTACGCGACAACTGTGCGTCACATCCGGACGCCCGCTACAGAGTGCGTTTGCGTTGACTACCTGGGCCAGACGAACGGCTCGGTACTGGCACGCTGCGACATCGAGTATCCGCACAGCGACAGCGCCCGCGTCGTGGCCCTTGGTTCTCCGCTCGACCGAGCCCATCCAGCTCCCGCGCTTCGACCAGGAGAGGATCGACTTCTCATTGAGTCCATAGGCTTCACCCCCGAGCCCTTCGGACGCCGCGACAAGCTGATCCAACTCGTCCGCCTGATCGCGTTTCTCGAGGGCAACTACAACCTCGTCGAGCCGACCTCAAGGGCGCTGCCAAGTCGCACACCTTCTCGGCGTCCTCACCGGCGGGATGCGGGACCAGCTGAGCATTCTCAGGGCGCCACGTCTGGCGCGGTGCGACGTCCCGTTGGCTCGGACGTGGCTTGATCTACCGCGAACCGGCAGCGTCGAGCGCTGCGGAGATGGGCTCGAGGTCCGCGATGAGCTGGTCGAGCTCGCTCGGCGTCAGGCTGTCGTACGGCGGTGCCGCGAGGTCGTCGGTGAGCGACTCGATCCGCCTTTTGCTCTCCCGGCCAGCGTCACTGAGCCAGCCGGAGGCCTCGATGAGGCCGCGGGCGCGCATCCCGTCCACAACCGCGGCCAGCCGCACCGCGGGGAGGTGGTGGACTCTGCCGAACTTCTCCGCTGGGATGCCCTCGGAGAGAGCGTGAAGCACATGGGACTCCGTCCCGCCGATGCCCCCGGCGACCAGAGCGGCGATATGACCGTCCCCGCGGTGCTCGCGGAGCAGGGTGGCCGCGTGCCAGAGGCGGGCCACGGGCTCCTCGGGGACGGGGAGCGCTCGGAGCGCGGCGTACAAGACCCGTCCCTCCGTCGGGGCGCCGGTCGCCGCCTTGGTGGCGAGCTCGGCGGCACGCGCCACACCGGGGGCGTCGGCGAGGTCGCCGAGGATCCGCCGCAGCGCCGCGACGCTGCCCCGCTCGCGAGCAGCGAGCGCCGCCTCGGGAGTGGCGGTGTCCCAGACGCGGGGGATGTGGCGGGAGACCTCGCCGTCGGCGAAGTTATAGAAGATCGCATGGACTACCTCGGCCGGGACCCGGCCCAGCGGTGCGGCCCGTCCGGCGAAGTAGCCGTCCCAGTAGTTCCGGTGGCCGAGCGCCATGAGCGCATCGGTCGGCTCTTCGGAGAAGTAGGTGACCAGGTGGATCGGCTCCACGAGCCGGTACATGCGGCGGGCGACGGGCTCCATCTCGGATCATCTCCTGTGGCTGGTGGCGCCACTCGCGGGCGACCACTCAACGCTGCTACGAACAACACTGGCCCGATCCGACACCGACTCCCGGATTTGTTTCAAGGACTTTCTGGTACGCCGGTATTCGTCGACCGGGTCCCCGACAACCTCCGGTGACACCCGACTGGTCGTGGCCCCTGGAAAGCATGCAAATCCAGACGAGGGGCCCGCTCGTCTTGCGACCCGCAAACTGGTCCCACCCACAAACCTGAGCCCGCTGTCTAGGCACCGAAAAGCGGCGATATGACGCGCGCTGATCGCGGCATGAGCGCCCATCGCCCGGACCGGGCGGAGTGCATACTCATGCGGCGTTTCCTTGTCAGGTCCTCGCCGGCCAGCTAGCGCGTCGGCCTGGATGCCTAGCAGCCGGGAACGGTCTTGCCATTGTTTTCCAGGGTCAGCAGCGTGCAGAAGTCAGCGTTGCTGACCTGCCAGGTGCCGCTGCTGAAGATGGCCTGCCCAGACTGGTTTGCCAGGGCGCTGCTTGAAGCGCCGCTGACCAGGATGTTGTAGGTCACCGTGGCCTGGGTTCCGATTAGCGTTACTGCGGTCACCTGCTCGGTCGTGAGGTGCGCTACCCCCGGCTGGGCCTGAACCTCAAGGTAGTGCTTGAACTTGTCGCCGTCCTGTAGCAGCAACACCCGCTGTGCGATTGGCGTAGTGGGATCGAAGAATGCCGTCCAGTTCGCCTTGACGGAGGCAACCGCGTCCGGCCCCGCGCTGGGCTGAGAGCCGATTGGCACCGGCGATCCGGCCGTAGGAGTCGGCGTAGGCGAGATCCTCGGGGATGCTGCAGATGGGACTCGACCGAGCGGACGCTGCAGGAGGACTCGATGTGGCACCTGAGCATGCGGCTAGTCTCAGACTTGGTACGCCCAGGAGAATGGCCGAGACAACTACCCTATTGACTGACGTTTTATCAGTAATAGTGACACGTACTGAAATAACAATTCACGATAGTCTTAGAATTGAGGTTTCCGCTAGCGATCGTGTCGGATGACCGCCCCGGCCGGCCCGGTTGCATCGGCTGGGCACGACACAGTCCGCCGCGAGTCCAATCGAGACTTGGACCTGGCGTCACCCAGCCAGAGAGTTACTGGGCCACCGAAGCATCACTTTGGGCTTCGTGCCGTGGAGACATACGACCACTGCACACATGTCCGCTCGTCGGCATCTGCGGCGAGCTCGACCTGGGACAGTCTGAGGGCCAGCCTCCGCTCACGGACGGCTCGGCCGATCAGGTAGGCACGCTGCCCGTCGGCGTAGCCGACGCGGTAGTCCGCGCTGTCACGGCGCTGACTGGCCATCGTAGGAAGTATGGTCGCCGGTCATCTCAGGATGCCTCTCGGTCGAAGGTGTCGTGGGCCGGTCCGTGCTCGGCCTCGCAGGTCTTCTGCGCTTGTCAGGCACCGGCCTGATCCGCTACCTGGCCCGGCTGGCGCGGGCAGCACGCGTGGCGGCGAGCGCGTTCCTGGCCGACGGCTCGATCTGGGTGCTCAGGGAGTGCGGAGGCGGGCCGGCATGTTCCGCGCCAGCCTGGTTGACGGTGTCGGGCTCGCGCTCACGTCACTCGTCCTGGCGGTGGCCATCAGGCCGGCGCATGGCCTGCACCAAGTCAGCCTGCCCGATTCAGGCCGCCCCGGACAAGGGCAGCTCCTTGGTCAAGCTCGGCCCGGCGGGTGATTGCGGACCCACGCTCGATCCGGAACCCGTCGCCCGGTGTCCTCGGCAGCACGTGCAGGTGGATATGCATAACTTCCTGCCCGGCGACCTCGCCGTCGGCGACGAAGAGGTTGACTCCCTGGCACGGCAGCCCCGAGCGTCGGATGGCTTCTGCCAGCCGCTGCCCCACAGCGAACATCGCCGCACCAAGCCGCTCGTCCAGGTCGGCGAGGCGTGCGGCGTGGGCCCGGGGCACTACCAGCAGGTGGCCGGCATTAATCGGGCGCAAGTCCATGAAGGCGATGAGCGCGGCATCGGAGTAGACCACGCTGGCCGGCTCCCGGCCGGCCACGATCTCGCAGAAGACGCACATCGCTCGCGGTGATTCGTCAGCAGGCACGGCTCTTATTATCCGCGCTCCCTGTGGTGCGCTGTCCAGGGCTAGTGCCCATCGTGCGGCCAAACCGCCTGAAGTGGTTGTGGTTACTTCAGAGTCGTCGACGCAAATCCTGGCGGCCCCCGCCGAGTCTGTGACGGAGGAGACAGTGACGAAGCAGCAGGCGATCGTGCTGCGCCGGGCAGCACGACGGCCGGCCGGAGGACGAGGGCGCAGCAGCGCTCCGCTAATTCACTCCTGGCCCGCACAAGGGCACCCGGTCGGCCAGGAGCTTGGCCGCGATACGACAGAGCAGGGACCAGGCGTGACCAGTCGCAGGCACGAGCAGGCCTAGCGCGAGATGATCGTGCACAAGGTCATAGACGGCGCTGAGGGCTGGGCAGTTGGCAGGTGAGCCCGAGCTTGCAGACACGGCGGCGCAGGTCATTTCGCTCGCCCACGCTGGCCGCGACAATTACCTCGTTCGCCGAACTGCCGTCCAGCTCGGCCAAGCGTCAGGTGTTCCCGGCGCTACCGCCGCTAAGTGGCAAGTAACGACGACGCCGAGCTTTGGTGTCACAAGCAGTTCGCTGCGAGCTGAGGTGCCGAGCGCGCCGGCCGGGCAGGGCTCATCAGCGGCATAGAGAGTGCGGTTGGGCCACTGGTGGTCGGTGGCAGCGGCGATGATCTCCGCGACCAGGGTCACACGACGCTCGCGGTCGCTGAGCGGCGGAGGTCCGTGAGATTTTTCTGGCAGAGCGTCGATCCGGAGCGAGGCGTTCGTAGCACAGGTCAGGAGGGCGGCCAGAGGAGGCCGCCGGGACAAGGAGGCATGCGATGACGCGGTACCTGATCTCATTCCCTGACGGCGCGATGGACCACATCCCCGACGAGAGGGGCCCGCCGTGGCCAAGGCCGCGCACGCGGTGTGCCAGGAGGCCATCAACGCCGGCGTGTACATCTTCGCCGGCGGAATGGACTTCCAGAGGCCGAGCATCTTGGCCCCGACGGTACGGTCACCGACGGCCCGTACCCGCAGAGCAAGGAGCTGAGTGGCGGCTTCACCGTCATCGACGTGCCCACACGGGAGGCTGCCCTCGAGTGGGCCGCAAAGATCGCGGTCGCCTGCCGCTGTGCGCAGGAGCTCCGGGAGTTCGGGCCCGACCCCGAACTGGACGCGATGCTCCGCGAGGCGGATAGCCGACGGTGACGTCCCGACGACGTCTGATAGAAGGCAACCCGCCGCGCGAGAGCAGGACTTGCCTTGGCCGCCGGGGGACGATCGCTGCCTGACTGCGAGTGCGTTGCATGCTGATGCCGATCTGGCCGAGCCGAGTGCCAGGTGGTGTCCTCCATCGGCTGATCTGCGACGGACGTCAGCCAACCGATCTGCGACATCGAGCGCGGATCGCAGCATAAGCGCCTATTGCGGCGGACCGGGCGTTATGGTGGCGGCCCATGACCGAACGAGTGCTGTTATGGGATATCGGGTTCCGGTGCGAGCCCAATGCTCCCGATGCGTTGCTGGCAGTCGCCGATTCCGGCCGGGCGGTGCTGGCGCTCAAACCGCATTTCGATGATCCCGACCAGGACTGCGTTGTCTTCGTCTGGTCCGCGACCTGGGCTGCCGTCATGGGCCCGCCGACCGATGAGGCTCGACCTGGGCATCGCCTGTACCGGCGCGGGCTAGCAGATCTGTCGTGGGCGGGACAGGTCGAGCACAGCGAATGGATTGCCGACCTAGAGCGCCAGAACCGCGTCCACAAGCTTCATGACTCGGCACGGTTTGCCCAGCTGACTCATTTCATCGTGCCGCTGAAGGAGAGCGTCGTTGAGGTTGCAGCTCAGGACGCCAGCGTACGGAGACGACCTGGTTCTACCGTCACCGCGGCCGCCGCCGTGTTGCGGCAATGACCAAGCCTTCGGGTGAGCGCCTCATCGCGGCATGATCGGATGATGCCGCACGCAGGCCATGCGCATATTCATGCAGCGGCGGTGGCCAGGAGGCCGCTAGCGACCAAGGATCGCTAGTCGCTGCAGCGCCCGAAGCGGGCCGCCGGTTTGCCATCACGAAGCACGCCTACTCGCCGTTCGGCGCGGCCAAAAGCTGCCCTGTGGCCGGTCAGACGGAGCGCCTGATCCGGGTGTTCTGCGTGCCGCAGGGCTATGACTTTGCGCGATCGCGCCGGGACACCTTACGTGCCGGCCCGGATGGCTGGCGACTTCAGGTGTTCGTCGAAGAAGGCGACGATGCGCCTCCGGGCGTCCATCGCGGAGGCCTGGTGGAACTGGGCTCCGGACACTCTGGCCAGCACCTTGAAGATCGTCGAGGCCTCGGCCGGATCGTGGTCGTTCAGGAACGAGTGCCCGGCGTCGGCGTACACCTTGATGTCGTGTTCCACGCCGTTGGCACGCAGCGCCTGTTCCAGGCGCGCCGGGGCAGAGCGCAAGGAGCGGTCTTTCGCGCCGTAGCTGCCGATCACCGGGCAGGCTTGCCGCAGCAGGCCTTCTGCGTCCTTCGGCACCATCCCGTAGTTGACGCTCGTCACCGAGAACCCCGGGCGCGGCGCCAGCAGCAGGGCAAATCCGCCGCCCATGCAGTAGCCGATGACCCCGATCCGGCCGGTGCAGTCGTCGCGGGCCGCCAGCCAGGCCCGGGTGGCTTCCAGGTCGTCGAATGCCCCGCCCTTGCGGGCAAGTGCGTCGCGGATAACCGAGGGCATGCACTTGAGTTTGCCGCCGCCGTGATACAGATCAGGAGCCGCCGCCAGGTACCCCTCACCCGCCAGCCAGTCCGCCTGCCGCCTGAGGTCGGTGCTCATCCCGAATGCGTCGTGGATGACCACGACGCCGGGCCACGGTCCCTCACTTGCCGGAACGGCCACGTACGCGGGCAGCGCGCGGGCTGCGGGGATCTGCTCCATTGGCATGCCGCCCATGATGACGCAGGTGACAGCAGATGCGGGCGGGGTCACCGAGAACAAAGGTCAAACATCAGCGATCAGCACCGCCAGGCAGGCGCACGCTCCGTGACTGTCTCTCCACGTTGGTGAGGCGCGCAACCGGATGTGTTGAGCGGATTCGTCAAAGCCGCAGGGCCCATCTAAGGCGGAGTCCGTTGCAATGCGCGCGAGCCGGGCGACGTCGACCTGGCCGGAGGTGTCGATGTTCGGCACGGGACCGAGCCCGAGCTGGCGCGGCGGCGTCCCCCATAGCTCATGCTCGGGCCTTGCCTGGTTGAGATGGCCATAGCCAGAACGGCTGCCCGGCCGAGCCGCTGCGACTCGGCGACGGTCTCCGGTCGGCCGAGGCCGGCCGCACGCAGTGCCGCCTTGGCTGGCCCAGCCTTCCGGCCTCGGCAGAACCGGGAGGTGCGTGCTCGCCGGGCTGGCCAATCATGCCGCGCCTGACGGCACCGGGACCTTCCCCACGGTGGCGGCGCCGGTCCACGACACAGGCGTCGCCGGCTTAGGTCAGGCCGACGATCTCATCGTTCTCGTCCAGGTCGATGAGCTCGGCGGCGGGATGGGCCCCCAGCCCCGGCATCGTGCGCATGTCACCGCTGATCAGGTAGATGAATCCGGCGCCTACGGACGCGCGTGCCTCCATGACTGGCAGCCGCCAGCCTGTCGGCGCGCCCTTGAGCGCGGGATCGGAGGATAGCGAGAGGTGGGTTTTGGCGATGCATACCGGCAGGCCGCCAAAGCCGTTGCGCTCGTAGCTGTCCAGCTGCCTGGTTGCAATGGCGGAGTAATCGACGCCGTGCGCACCATAGACGCGAGTGGCTATCGTGGCGATCTTCTCCCTGAGCGGCGCGTCTCGCGGGTAGAGGAACCTGAAGTCAGTCGGCCCTTCGGCCGCGCGGACCACTTCCTCGGCTAGCTCGGTGGCGCCCTTGCCACCATCAGCGAAGTTCGTGCAGACCGCCGAGCGTACGTCCATGGAGTCAGCGACCTCCTTGATCGCGGCATGCTCGGAGGGGAAGTCCCCTGGCATGGCGTTGATCGCGACCACTGGTGTGACGCCATGCATCGTGACGTTCTCAATGTGCTTGCGCAGGTTGGCGGCGCCGGCTCGTACTTCGTCCGGGTTCTCGGTGAGTAGGTCTGGCGGGAGCGGCCTCCCTGCGACGATGTGGTGCCTGCCGGAATGCGCCTTGAGAGCACGAACTGTGGCGACGATCACCGCGGCATCGGGCCGCAGGCCGGACACCCGGCATTTGATGTTGAAGAATCGTTCGGCACCCATGTCGGAGCCGAACCCAGCCTCGGTGATCAGGAAATCACCTGTGTGAATGCCGATGAGGTCTGCCACGATCGACGAGTTGCCGGTCGCAATGTTCCCGAACGGCCCGGCGTGCACAAACACCGGGGTGTTCTCCAGAGTCTGCATGAGGTTCGGCATCAGGGCGTCGCGCATGATGACCGACATCACGCCGGCGCCGTGCAGTTGCTCGGCGGTCACGGGCTCGCCAGCGGCCGTGTAGCCGACGACGATCCGGCCGAGGCGGGTACGCATGTCCCGCAGCGAGGTCGACAGCGCGAGTACCGCCATTACTTCCGAGGCGGCAGTGATATCGAAGCCCGTCTGCCTGGGCACGCCGTCGGCCTTGGAGCCGAGACCGATGACGATGTTCCGCAGCGCCCGGTCGTTCACGTCGAGCACCCTGCGCCAGGTGATGTTGTGCGGGTCGATGCCCAGCGGGTTGCCCTGGTACAGATGGTTGTCCACCATCGCCGACAGCTGGTTATGCGCTGCGGTGACCGCGTGCATGTCCCCGGTGAGGTGCAGGTTCAGTAGCTCGAATGGCACCACCTGGCTGTAACCGCCGCCGGCAGCACCACCCTTGATGCCGAAGGTGGGACCCATCGAGGGCTGCCTGATGGCGATGGTCGCGCTCTTGCCGATATGGCTCATCGCCTGCCCCAGGCCGATGGTGGTGACGGTCTTGCCTTCCCCCAGCGGGGTCGGGGTAATGCCGGTAACGACCACGTACTTGGCACGCGGTCGATCGGCGAGCGCATTGATCGCCGCCGTATCGATCTTGGCTACATAGTCGCCATAGGGCCGCAGGAGCCGGGCCGGGATGCCGGCCTTCTCGGCGATGCCGGCGATCGGCATCATCGCCGCCCGTCGGTAGATCTCAAGTGCACTGGGCATTGCCATACGCGGAGTATTCGCCCGATTGCGAGGAAGGTGCAGGGACTTACGCGGCCGCCTGCAGGGACCTTCGCCCTCATATCCAGCTCTCCCGGATGACGGACTGCGCAGATCGTGATGATTCGGAGCGCTTGCCGCGCGGCCATGTGCGCGGCGGGCGGTCAGGATCCTTCCGCGAGGGCCGCGAGCCGGTCGAGCGAGGCCTGGAGCCTGTCGGCCGTCGTCGCCCTAGCTCGCGGGAAGCGGCTTTCATCCGTCAGCCGGGTCCAGTCGTATGTGCAGGTGACCCTCGTGCGCGCCGCGCCGGCTGGCTCGAGTTCCCATCGCCACAGGTGCCCGGGCGGCCGCTGCCTCGGCTCGGCCGGCAGCCAGGCCATCCGTCGGCCCTCGTCGAACTCGACCACGTGGTTCTCCCGGGCGGCGCCTCCAGTGAGCGTCATCGTGAACACATCACCTGTGCGGCGGACGCGCTGCCCGGCGGGTGCCCCGGCCAGGTTGTCGTTGCCGTCCCAGCGCGGCTGTTCGGCCGGATCGGCGATCAGCTCAAAGATCCGCCCTGACCCAGCTGCAATGTCGCGGCTGGCGCTGACCACGCGCTGCGCCTCCTGCTGAGTTGCCATGCGCCCATCCAAGCACCCCGAGGTGCGCCGCTGGTGCTGGCCAGGTGTCCCATAACGCCATAACAGAACGCAGTCGGCAGGGCGAAGAACTCACGCGGAGCCGCCGATCTGGGCCGATGGCGGTTGCCAGGCGATCGGCATCTCGGGCACGCAGATCCGGTCGCTCGGCGCTAAGGCCGCCCGCATATAGCGCAGCATGTTTCGCGTAGCTGTGCGGACGTGCCGAGCAGCTGTGATGAGTTCTAGCCCGTTGGAGTTGGAGCCGAGCTTGATGCTCACGTTAGCGCGGCGGCCAATGCTCACGGTGGCGTGACTGCCTAGGTGTACTGCCAGTCATCCCGGCCGCACGCTGGCCTGGAGCTGATCGGCGATGCGAAAGCTGGCATTCCGGTCGGCGGCTCACTCAGAAATGGCCGCCGCCAAGCGTCTACTTGTAGGAATGTGCGCTGGATACTGCACGACCGGCCTATGCGCGCACCGGCCTCGGGACGGAACACAGATGACCCACGCGGTCCCCGCCGATCCTCGCAGGGGCAGGATCAGCGCGCCGGGGGCGCCCCCGACGGGAGACGGCGGGCCGCGGCCGCGGACGGGGCCGGATGATTAGGTCGCGGCCGCGGTCCACGCGGTCTTCCTAGCCGCTCGCGGCCTCCCGCAAGCGAGCAGATCGGCCGCCAGCTGCCGGACCCTGGCGTCAGGTCTTCACACGGCTTCCGGCACGCATACCAAGGGCAGCAGGCGGATGGAGCCGTTCCGGGACTCGCGGACTCCATAATTGGCAGGGCGGCGCCGTTGGGGTCATGGACCAAGCACGCGCTCCGCGCGGCAGAAGCGCGCATTCACACCAGCGCCCGGGATGCATAAACATGCGGTCCGGGCAGGCCGTCAGCGCGCTACGTGGTGACGGTCCA
Source organism: uncultured Actinomycetota bacterium (assembly GCA_963837255.1). Classification (GTDB taxonomy): domain Bacteria; phylum Actinomycetota; class Actinomycetes; order Streptosporangiales; family Streptosporangiaceae; genus JAJYUU01. The sequence goes on along the minus strand of CAWIMN010000011.1, from coordinate 1,366,951 downwards.
GTCGCCGCCTGGCTTGCTGGACGCTGACCCAGGTGGTGCGGCGGGCGGCCCCTCGTTGGACCGTGACCCGGCTGACGCTAGGACCGACCAGGTACTTGCTGCCGTCCGGGTCAGGGGGTCATCTGCTGGAATCCGTTGGTTGTCTTCATCTTGCTCACCTCTCCAGGTGGCGCGCATCGCGGGCAGCGGTGAACGCGTCGAGGTCAGCCCAGGCACCCGCGCCGTGTAGCACGTCACGCTCACCCTGCCTGACCTCCTCCGCCTGGTCTTGCGGCTGGCGCGTCCGCGCGTTGTGAGCGGCGTTCGCCCCGGCCTTCGCTGCGGTCACGACGCCGCTTGTACGGCCGGTCAGGAGGAACGCTGCTTGATGGAGGCCCTTGCACAGCCGCGTGTCCTTGTGGACGATCACCACTGGCGCGCCGCGCTGCTTCTTGCTCATCGGCTCACCTCTCCACGTGGCTTATAGCGTGTGCCTCGCACCGCTCACGGCGCGAGAGTCAAACGTCCCGGCCTATGGCGGGCGTATCGGCGGCATCAATCGGCAGCGGCTGAGATGCAATGCCAGGAACAATGGCATCGTATGCCCGTGCGGCGGCGGCGCTCATGGACGCTTCAAGAACCTAAAATAGAACGCCCCGAACACCAGGACAATTCCGACGTTTGCTGTCAGCCGCTCCGAGAAGTGGTGCCTGAAGAACAGGATGTCCACGCCGACCACGACGGCTAACAGCGCGAGCACGTAAAGCACGACGACTGCTTGTCTTTCCATCGTTTGAGCATGTGCGAAGCGCAGAGGTTCCGCGAGGGTCGAACGTCCTCACGTGAGTGGGTCGGCGTTGTGGGCTGGGTCGGGGCAGCCCTCGCGCTTGGCCTACAGCGTGTGCCTTGCACTGGTCATGGCGCCAGAGCAACGTCCCGGACAATGGTCGGCGTATCGGCGGCACCGGTTAGCAGCGGTTGAGACGCAATGCCAGCAGCAATGGCTTCGTACCAGCTGAGGGGCGGAGTTGGCCAACCGGGTGGCGTATTGAAATGTCATTGATTCGGCTTCGGCATGGCGGCCGGTACGTCGGCTGAGTCAGTAGCGGTGCGCGTTTCCTGCGGATGCTGTCAACGGCGTACCTGATCAGACCCGCCGTTGGGATCAGGAGGCCGAGGATTCCGAGATGGATCGGGTTAAGGGCGAGAGTGAGGGCGCTGTGGGCATTGTCCGCTGTGGGGCGCTAAGAAGTGCGGTCTAACGCATTGTCGCCCGCCAGACGCGATAGGCCCACACGATGTTCGCCACTGCGCCTGCGACCGTCAGGAGCGCCCAGCCCCAGTAGCCGTAGGCCAGCAGTACGCCGGTCAGGCCGAACAGCCAGGCCGTGACCAGCACACGGATAAGTATCACGCTCCGCGGATGCCTGCGGTCGAAGCCGGTTGCCACGTTGATGATTGTCTCCCTCTATCACAGGGGCACACAAGAGTCCGGATTGTCCGTTGTGGTTCGACCGCCTCCCCTGCGCGGAGCGCCGAGTGTGTGCCCGAGGGCTTGCAGATACTCGCAGCACCGGCGCCGCACATATCAGCCGTTCGGGCGCCGCCGCGACCATCGCTAACGACCGGCGGATTATGAGTCCGGCCAGCCAGCTGACTGGTCCACGCCGTCTGACTGGGCAAACTGTCAATGGCGTGATCACGCCCGAGGGTAATCGGGCACGTATTTGGCATGATCAAGCTTGTGTCTGCTGCCAGCGCCTGATCGCCTCGGCAATTCTTGGAACGTCGTCGCGCAAGGTTACCCAGACCAGTTCGTAGCCGATGCGATGGTAGGCGTGAGCGGCGATGATCCTCATACCCTTGACTTCTCGCCACGGAATATCAGGCGTCGCTTTGATGACCTCGTCTGGCAGCTTGCTGGCGACGTCGCCCAAGCGGCCGATGACGGCCTCGCCAGCGAGGCGCAATGGACGCTCGGCGTCCCAGCGTTCTTTTCCCAGATCCACAATCTCGGCCGCTGCATCAACTGCCTCTGCGAGATCTGCTAGGAGGTCGTCGACTCCCCTGGTCACAGATCCACGGCCTCAGCGCGAATGTGCTCGTCTCGTGGTTTGAGTGCACTCCGCGCGACGACGTCGACCTCGATGCCCAGGAGTTCCTCGAGGTCCTGGAACAACCCGACGTGATCGAGAAGAGAGGTGCCCGGCTCGAAGTCCACGAGCAGATCGAGGTCGCTGTCAGGACGAGCCTCGCCCCGGGCGACCGAGCCGAACACGGCGATCCGCTGCGCGCGACGTTTCCGCGCGACGCGCAGAATCTCAGGTCGGCGTCGGCGGAGCCTCTCCAGCGTCAGCACCTCATCCGTCACCACTCAAGGGTATCGCCCCATCCCGGCGCCGAACTGGATCAGCGCGCCGCTCGGCGGAGCGCCATCGATCTCCTCGCGGCGAACTCTGACAGGGACGTTCGGTCGATCGCTGGGCAAGTCAGCGTCCGATTTTCAGGAGGTTTGCCGGTCCAGCGGCATCCTTCGAAGCCCAAAAGATCAGGCAATTCAGGCACTAACCTGAGGTAGAGATCCACGTGCAGCCACAGGCGGCCGAGCCTGTCGTTAGCAGTCTGTTAGCAGAACGACCGGCCATTACCACGAGCCTTGGCAGCGCCGGAAACTTGATACCTGAGCAGTGACGCGAGCAGTTGGCACGCACGAGCGCGTACGGGTTGAGCCCTGGCGCCATGCAGGCTTAGCGGCTGCCCGACGCGGCACTGGCCTGGGTCTGGTCGGCCCTGGGGCGCAGTGCGTGTGCACGACCCTTGGGTTCCTCCCAGTCCTCCTGGCGGCCCAGGGCTGTCATGTCGAGGTAGTAGTGAGTGCCACCGACCTGCTCGGTGCCGCGCCCGTACGTCGAGTAGGTGTGAAAGACGCGGTTGCCGTCGCGCAAGAACACGCTCGTGCCGTGGAGCTCGCGGGGAGGTTCAGTCAAGCCGAGTCGCTTCCACTCCGCGGCGCAGGAGCGGTAGTTGTAGTGCGGATCATCGACGGCCTCGTCAAAGGAGACGCCGTAGTCGAAGTTGAACCGGCTGCCGTAGCTGGAGTACCACGGGAAGGTCCAGCCCATCTTGTTCTTCCACCGGTTGATTTTCTCGATCGGCGCGCGGGAGACGACAGCGATAGTCGTGTCGCGCTCGTGGAGGTGAGCGGTGTTGCCGTACTGGTCAACCCTCCCGGCGCAGCTCATGCACCCGTCTTCCCATTCGGGGTCGAACATGTAGTGATCGATGATCAGCTGGTGGCGTCCCTCGAACAGGTCAAGCAGCGTCCGCGGACTGCCGTCGCATGCGGTGAAATGGTAGTTCTCGGTGACCTCGGCCATCGGCAGCCGACGGCCCGCGGCGGAAAGCTCATCGCGCGCCTTTGTGAGCGCCTTCTCACGTTCGAGAAGCGCAACCCGGGCACGGGTCCATTCCTCGCGGCTCACAACCTCCGGCAGGCTCATCATCGTCTCCTGAATCGGGTAGTACGCAACCCACGGTAGACCACAGATGGGGCCAACCTCCGCAGCCCAAGGCTGCCCGGCAACACAGTTGATGACTCGCCGGATCACTGCCGACCTCTTATCAGGCTCTGGCCTTCCGCTTTTCAGCCTCTGGTATCCCTGTGGTGACGCCCGTTCTGGGCGGAAAATCGGGTGTGGCTGCTGTCCGCTGACGCCGACTACTCCTTGGCCTTCGAGGTCGTTTTTCAGCCGGGTGCTGGGAGCCAGTTCCGGGCCCTTCAGTGTTGCCGTGAGCACGTGGATCAGATTCCTCCAACCGTCCCGATGGCTCCCGCGGGCGGCAGCCGCCCGGGTTCAGGTCGATGGTCTGGGAGGTCACGTGTTAGCAGAGACGCAGGACAGCGAGGAGATCATTGCGCGGGTCGCGGCGCTGGATATCGGCAAGGCGGAGCTGGTCTGCTGCGTCCGGGTCCCTGATGAGGACCGCCCAGGGCGGCGGCTGCAGGAGGTGGTGACGTACTCCACGATGACGCGGTCGCTGCTGGGCATGGCGGACCGGCTGCGCTGCCTCGGGGTCACCCGGGTGGTGATGGAGGCAACCAGCGATTACTGGAAGTGCGCGTTCTACCTTCTGGAGGCCCACGGGTTCGAGGCATGGCTAGTCAACGCCAAGGACGTCAAGCACCTGCCGGGCCGTCCGAAGACCGACAAACTCGATGCTGTCTGGTTATGCAAGGTCGCTGAGCGGCAGATGATACGGCCCAGCTTCGTCCCGCCCCCCGAGTTCCGCCGGCTGCGGGATGTCACCCGCTACCGCGCCGACCTGGTCGCGGTGCGCACCGCGGAGAAGCAGCGGGCGGAGAAACTGCTGGAAGACGCGCAGATCAAGCTGAGCGTGGTCGCCTCCGACATCTTCGGCGTGTCGGGCCGGCAAATGCTGGCGGCAATGATCGCCGGGGAACGCGACCCAAAGGTGCTGGCGCAGATGGCACGGGCAGCGATGCGCGGCAAGATCACCGCCCTGCAGGAGGCGTTCACCGGATTCTTCACCGACCACCACGCCTTCCTGCTGGCGCGGATGCTGGCCCGGGTCGACGCGATCGACGCCGACATCGCCGCCCTGGACGCCAGGATCGAGGAGATGGCCGTCCCGTTCACCGCCGCGGTCGAGCGACTGGATGAGATCCCCGGCATCAACGTCACCATCGCATCGGTGATCCTGGCCGAGATCGGGATCGATATGGCCCGGTTCCCCACCGCCGGTCACCTGGTGTCCTGGGCCAAGTTCGCCCCCGGCGTCAAGGAGTCCGCCGGGAAGAAGAAAGGCAAGAACATGACCGGCCACGGCAATTCCTACCTGGCGCGGGTCCTAGGCAACGCCGCCGTGGCCGCAGGCCGCAGCGACACCTTCCTCGGCGAGCGGTACCGCCGCATCGCCCGCCGCCGTGGCCGCAAGAAAGCCGTGGTCGCCATAGGACGATCCCTGCTGGTCATCATCTGGCACCTGCTCGCCGACCCCGACGCCCGCTACACCGACCTCGGCAGTGACTTCTACACCACCCGCATCAGCCCCGAACGCCGCAAGCGCGGCCACATCCGCCAGCTCGAAGCCCTCGGCTACAAGGTCACCCTCGAACCAACCGCATAAACCACCGTCCCGCCCAGCCGGCTCCGCTGACGCTCCGCCGGCCGCTACCGCGCGCCGCTAACTCTCCGATTTTCGGATCAGGATTAAGGATCACAGTGCAGTGTGCGCCGTGGTGATATCCCTGCCTGGTCAGCGAGCCGCGGTGAACGCTAATCGACGCTGGTGTACGTGGATGAATGAGACTACGAATGAGACTGAGCGGCGGCGCAGGTACAGCTGGCTCGCGATCATGCGGCACAACTGCTGGCCGAACTGCCCCCCGGCCGATGGCAGACGGGCCTAGCATTGGGCTGCCCGCAGAAGGAGGCCTGAGATGTCGTGGTTGGTCAGGCTCGTGCTCGTGGTGCTCGGCATCCTGGCCGTGGTCGTGGGCATAATCTACCTGGTAGAGCCCATCCACTCACTGCCCTCGTTCTTCCCCGGTCATGCCCTCCATGGGCTGACCCACCATCACATCCGCGGATACATCGCGATCGCCGCGGGCGCCATCCTGCTGATTCTGGCGGCGATAACGGGACGTTCTCGCCGCCGCTCCGCCTATCGCAGCTAACCCCGCACTTGAGGCTCGGGCAACTGCGCGCGACCTGCCACCAGCTCATGCCGGTGACTGAGGTCTGCGACAACATCGGATGAGAGAATCGCTTGAACTGTTTCTCGAGGGGTCGAAGGTCGAAGATCACTGGAAGCGAGCCTGATCTTCGCGACACCGTGGGGTCAACCTCTCTACACCGACACCGTCACGGCCGTTATGAACATGGCCCTCTCAATGCGAACCCTGATCATGATCGTCGTTGGTGATCTTGGCGGCCTGTACCGGCGGCCTCCGCACTCGACGTAGGTAGCTCCCTGCTGCTATGACTTGAACACGAACAGGCCGACGTCCCTGATGCGGTCAGGCCGGGCCTCACGCGGGTGGTCAGCCGCGATCGCGCCGCCAAACACGCCGCCGCCAAGGCCGGCCAGCGGGCCGATGACCATCATGACCACGCCGACCACGAAGAGGTCGGTGAGCAGCAGGCCGCAGACAACCCCGGCCACCGAGCCCGCGAGCAGCCCCTGGCGAATACGCGCTGCCCGCAGTTCCTGCGGGTCCTCAATGCCTGACAGCCGCCATGCCGCCGCCACGCCAGCGAGGCCAGCGAACAGGAACACCGTGGCGACCAAGCCAAGGAGCAGCAGGCCGGCGTAGTTATCGTCGCCCCCTCCTTCGTAAATGGCCAGGCCGGAGGCCAGGCCCGCGGCCAGGCCGGTGACGGTGCCGGCAGCCAGGGACACGCTTGCTACCGGCGACCGCCGCGATGTCGCGGCGAGGATCCCGGCCGCGTATATGACCGCGAGCGACTGGAGTGGCACGACCGCGAATATGACCACACCCGCCATCGAGGCGCCGACCCACAGCGCGCTGGGCTCGGCATCGGGCCATCTGGCCTTGACCACGGCTAGCGCTGCCAGCGCGGCGCCAAGTACCACGAGCGCGGCGATCTCGCGCGGCAGGCTAAACAGGCCCGGGCCATGGGGGCCGAGGCCCATGTGACTGTCCATCCGCACGACGGTCACGCCAAGGCCGCAGACCGCCGCACAGCCCGCCACCCGCACCACCCGCGCCGTGATGCTGCCACCGACCGGGCCGAACCAGCCGCGCCGCCGGCCCACCCACGGCAGCACGACCAGCGCAGCCGCCCCCACCAGGACCCGGACCCGGTCGGTCACGGTCACAGGATCGGCTGCCGGAGAGGTTTGCCAGCTCAGCCACACCACCCATGCCGCAGCGCCTGTCACCGCCGCGACCCCGAGCCAGTACACGACCTTGCGCATCATCTTGACCTCCCTCACAACCAGCCACAACCCTCCCGCCAGCCAGCCCAGCCGTGGCCACCCCGCGGACAGCCCGACGGCCTCGGCCTGCACCGCCTCGGCCCACTGCCGCCGTCCCGGCGGCAGCATCCAAGCCGCGTGGCGCAGCATCCTGGTCAGCACCGAGGTCAGCCGGTCCGTCATGACTTGTCCCCGGCCAGCCTGGGCGCCGCCACCCGCCGCAGCCGTGGCATCCGTGCCGTGGCCGACGCCGCCGCGATCGCCGTCGTCGCTGCGGCCAGCCCCTCGCTGGTCAGCCGGTACAGGTGGCGCCTGGGCCGCCCGGCCGGCTGCTCCTGCTCCCAGCACGCCTCGACCAGGCCACGGTCGGCCAGCCTGATCAAGATCGGGTACAGGCTGCCCGACTTCAGTCCCGTGTCCTTCGCGATCCCATACCCGTGCCGCCAGGCCTGCGGCTCGGCGCACAGCGCCGCCAGGACTGACAATGCCTGGGCCGAGAACTCCTCGCGTCGGGGCATGTAAACAGACGCTACCTAGGTAGAGATCATGGTGTCTACCTAGATGGCAGAAGTGATAATCGGCACCGACAGCGGCGACAGGTATGCGTAGCTAGTTCACCCTGCGCCGCGTGGCTTGACCTCGCGAGGAACATGACGCTCAGCGCATAAGCATCCACGCTCACGACGCGCTGTACTCGGCATGTGAGCACCGGTTGCTCAGTCCCGCGAACGGCGGCGTCCACTACGTGGACAAGCGGCGCTGACTTCTCCCCCAAGCTCGCCAAATCGAGAAGATTCAGATGCGCCAGATGGTAAGCAAGGACTCGTGTTGCCACATCGAAGCTGCTGACGCGCTTGGACAGGCTGGCCGGTGACAGGCCGACGGTTATGCGGCGCTGCGGCCAGGTGTGGCGGATGTTGACGATCGCCGACCGGATCCGGTCCCTGGCTCCGCGGAGCGCGGTGTCCGGCAGGCCGACCAGCAGCAACGCCACCAGGCAGTTCTCGATGTCAGCCTCGACTTCCACCAAGCGGACTCGGACGCCGGCCAGCGCCATCGCGTACGTGCGGGCAAGCGCCATCTAGCCCACCCCGCTGATGTGCTCGACGGCGAAGTCGCCTGACGCGGTCCGCAGGACGCCGATCACGTCGATCCTGATTGCCTCGAAGATCAGACCGTGCGCGTTGACCCACGCCACGGCCAGCTTGCGAAGTCGCCAGGCCTTCTGCCGCGTGATCGCCTCGATGGGCGTCCCGAACCGCAGGCCGGAACGGGTCTTGACCTCGCAGATGACCAGTGTCCTGCCATCGAGCGCAACGATGTCGATCTCACCGTGCTTACAGCGCCAGTTCCGCTCGAGAATCGTCAGGCCCGCCTCGGCCAGGTAGCTCGCCGCTAACTGCTCGCCCTGCCGGCCGAGCACGTCCTTGGCGTTCATGCGCACCACCTCCGGCAGTAACGCTGCCTGAGCCAGGGCGCGGCCCGCGCGGCGTGGCGATGTCCTGTGGAGGGTGGACCGGCGGTCGGGCGAAGCGGTGGAAACGCCACCGTGACTGTCAGACGCGCCTGCCACAATCCGGCCGAACCGCCCGATAGAACGAGGCTCGGCGCCATCGCATCGGCCGGACGGTGTCGCGGGGGCGATGTGCCATGATCCCGAAAGACTCGACACGCCAGGCGTTGTCAGATCTTTGCCCCAAAACCATTAGCTCGCGAGGCGCGACAGCGGCCGCGAGCGGTGGCCGCGAGCGGTGGCCGCGCGGCGGCGAGAGGCGGCGGCGGCAGATGTCGGCGTGACCGGCGCGAAAGGCTCGCGGACCCTGTGTGCCGACGCTCTCTGTTCGCCACGGGCTTACTTAGGGTCGGGGATCTCCAGGTCGCTCTTGGCCAGTTCCTCGACGTTTACATCCTTAAAAGTAACGACCCGAACATTCTTAACAAATCGTGCGGGCCGGTACATGTCCCACACCCAGGCGTCCTGCATGGTGACCTCGAAGAAAACCTCGCCGTTGTCGGCCTGGCGCACGTTAAGCTCGACCTGGTTGGTGAGATAAAACCGGCGCTCGGTCTCCACCACGTGCGTGAACAAGCCGACGACATCCCGGTACTCCCGGTAGAGCTGGAGCTCCATCTCGGTCTCGTACTTCTCGAGATCCTCCGCGCTCATGTTCTCCCCTCCGATCAGGCGCCGCGGGTCATCGCCGCGATGCCTGCCGTCGGCCAGCCATGCTCCTCGATGATGTCAACGATAGGGCCATTCTGCCCAGTGCCAGACGGGTAGCACGAGTTCGCCGCCTCTGAGTTGCCCGGACTGGGCTCCGGACAAGCCGGGCCAGTCAGAGTCGTCCCGGCCTCGTCGAGAGCACGTTCCAGCTCATGAGCACCGGGCTCAAGCAGGCCCTCGGCATAAGGCTCGAGCAGGCCATCCTGCCCTGCCTCGAGGAGCTCAGCTGGGCTGGCACCCAGGTCGGCCTGCAGACGGCCGCGGACGTTCACGAAGGACTTCCGGTGCTCCAGGCAGGGCCCGTGCTCATCTAGCGCGCGCATATGACTACGGGTGGAATATCCCTTGTGCCGGGCGAATCCGTAGGGCGGGAACGTCTGGTCGAGTTCGCACATCAGCGCGTCCCTGGTGACCTTGGCGATCACCGAGGCAGCCGCTACACAGGCCGCGACCTGGTCACCCTTCCACATCGCCAGCGCCGGCGCTGGGAGCCCGCGGACCGGGAAGCCGTCGGTCAGCACATAGCCAGGCTTGCTCGCCAGGCCGGCCAGCGCTCGCCGCATCCCTGCAACGTTGCACACGTGCAGCCCGAGGCGATCGATCTCCGCGGCGGGGATCGTGATCACGCTCCAGTCAAGTGCGGCGTCCATTATCTGACTATATGCCGCATTGCGTGCCTTGGCCGTCAGTGCCTTCGAATCGGCCAGCTCGGTCAGCTTGGCGATCCTGGACGGCTTGAGCATGACGGCGGCCACGACCAGCGGCCCGGCGCACGCCCCGCGGCCAGCCTCGTCGACGCCGACCACAGGCCCGAGCCCGGCTCGCCCGAGCACGCGCTCGTAGGCACTGAGGCCGACGTCACGCCGGGGGGTATAGCCGACTGGCCGGCGCTGCGCCCCGGCCAGGCCAGCACCCGTCGCCAGGCCAGCACCCGTCGCCAGGCCAGCACCCGTCGCCACACCTCGCCCCGCCTGGACCCGTCCCTTCCACTGCGCCCGCCGCGCCCACCGCCGTCACTGTCGCGGCTGGCCACGGCCCGCCCGCAGCCTGGGTGTGAGCCGCCGACGCACCCGGCGCTGGAGCCACGTCAGGGGCAGCGCCCCGACGAACCCGGCAGCGAGCGGCACGTACGGCGCTTCCGGCTGGACCCTGGCCCCGAGCAGGCCCTGAACCGCAGCGGCCTCCTGCCTCGACTCCTGCGTCGACTCCTGCCCGGACGCGGCCGTCGCCTTGGTGATGCCGGGCTGAGAGAACGTGGCCGGGATCGGCAGGATCCGCCAGTGACTCGGCGGCCACACGATCACGAAGGCCCGGCCAATGACCTGGCTGATGGGGATCGTGCCGCCGCCGGGATCAAACTGCCGCAGCCGCGAGTCGTCCGAAATCTGCCGGTTGTCACCCATGACCCACAACCGGCCGGGCGGAACGACCTTATTGAAGTGCACCAGTGACGGAGCAGCGCCCGGATACACGTAGGACGACTCGTGCAGCGGTACGCCGTTGACAGTCACGAGGCCCTGCGCGTTACAGCATGCGACGTCGTCGCCAGGTACGCCGATGACGCGTTTGATGTAATCGGTCTGGCCGATCGGCGTGCCGAACAGCCCCGCGATCGAGTGGAACAGCGGCTTCAGTGTCGCGTCGTAGCCACGCACGAACGGATTCGAGGCCGGCTTGGTGGGAGGCGGCGCGGCGTTCCATGAGCCAATGCCGTTGAACACGATGATGTCGCCTGGCTCCACGCTGCGAAAGTGATAGACGAGCTTGTTGACCAGCACCTTGTCACCGATCAGCAGCGTGTCCTCCATGGAGGACGACGGGATGAAGAACGGCTGCACCACGAAGGTCTTGATCACCAGCGCGATGGCCAGCGCCACGATGATCAAGATGGGCAACTCGCGCCACGTCGACCGGCTTCGCTTCCTGACCGGCGTGCCGGGGGCCGCTGGCTCGCCTGGGCCATCCGGTAGCGGCGTGCCGATCGGACCCGTCGGGGCCTCGTCTGACTGGGCTGCGCCGCTGGTGGCGGCATAGGCGCCGCGATATCCGCCCGCCTCGTCCCCCCGGTCCGGACCGCCAGTCAGGTCCGCGGACCCGGACGCCTGAGCCAGCCGGTCCGGGCCGCCCTGCTCGTCATTCATCATCGACCCGAGCCTATCGCCGCCGCCCAGGGCCGCGGTTCACGCCGCGAGCCAGCCCGCACGCAGAAGGCCACCAGCCGGCTCATCGGTGGCCGCGCCCGCGGGTCCGCGCGTAGCGGCCCATGGCCCGCCGCGACAACCACCAGATCGGGAACGTGGCCGTGAATCCCGCCGCCGCCGGTACGACAGGGGCCGCTGGCCGCACTGAAACAGCCGGAAGAGGCTCCTCTGCAGCGGGCCGGGCGGCGCTGACGGCCGCCGCTGCCACGGCCGTTTTGGTAATGCCCGCCTGCTCAAAAGTCGCCGGAATCGACAGGATCTGCCACTGGCTCGGCGGCCAGGCGATGATGAACGCCCGCCCGATTACCTCGTCTTCAGGGATCATCCCGTCGCCGGGGTCGGCCTTGTGGCCGCGGGAGTCGTCAGAAATGCTCCGGTGATCGCCGAGCACCCACAGGTAACCGGCCGGGACCGTGACGTTGAACCTGCCGGGGATGCCGACTGGCGCGCTGCTCGGACGGTCGCCCGGGTACAGGTACGACTGCTCGTGCAATGGCACGCCGTTCACGGTGATCAGGCCGCGCGCGTTACAGCACACCACATGGTCGCCGGGCACGCCGATCACCCGCTTGACATAGTCGGTCTGCCCGATCGGCGAGCCGAACAGGCCGCCGACGGAGTCGAACAGTTTCCGCAGCGTGTCGTCGTAGACCCGGACGACTAGGTTGGCGCTGGTGCTGGACGGCGGCGCCGGCGCATCCCAGCTGCCCGTCCCGTCGAAGACGACGATGTCACCAGGGTGGACCGCCCGCACATGGTAGACGAGCTTGTTGACCAGGATCTTGGACTGGAGGGCCAGGGTGTTCTGCATGGAGCCAGTCGGGATCACGAACGCCTGCACCATGAACGTCTTGATCACCATGGCGATCACCAGCGCCACGATGACCAGGACGGGCAGTTCGCGCAGGAGCGACCGGCCTGGCTTGCCGGGGGCGGCTGGCCTGCCCGGCGGGGCGGACCTGTCCGCCCTGGCGGCCGTGACGGCCTCGGAATCCGCGCCGCCAAGCGGCTCGATGCTGGCCATCAGCGACCGGCCGCAGCAGAGGCACGGGCAGCACTGGCACCGGGCATTCGGGTCACCTTTGCGGGAGGGGCTGGAGGCGCACCGCCGGGCTGGCCAGACATCGCCGCGGCGCAGCGCTTACCTGACCACACGACCAGGCCAGCTGACCACGTCGCCCGGCGCGCGGGCAGGCCTACTTGGCAGGCGTGGCCTCGCGCCGCTCGCGGATCCTGGCCGCCTTCCCGCGCAGCGAACGCAGGTAGTACAGCTTCGCGCGCCGGACCCGGCCGCGGGTGACTACTTCGATCCTGTCGATCGCCGGAGTATGCACCGGGAACGTCCGCTCGACCCCGACGCCGTAGCTGATCTTGCGGACGGTGAAGGTCTCGCGTGCGCCCCCGCCCTGACGACGGATCACGACGCCCTGGAACACCTGGATCCGGGAGCGGTTGCCTTCCTTGACGTTGACGTGCACCTTGAGGGTGTCGCCAGGCCGGAAGACCGGAATGTCGGATCGGATCTGTGCCTGCTCAAGCTCGGCAATCGCGGTGTGCATGGCTGCGGTTTCCTCAGGTCAGTCATCAGCGCACGCGCCTGCGAACGCGCTGGATCGGTCTGTGCTGGTTCGGTCCGTGCTAGATCTGTCTGCATGCCAGGCAGGCACCCGGCAGCTCCCCGGCGGCTTAGCCAGCGGCGGAGCAGTGCCCTTTAGTGTGCCACATCTTCGCCACTAACCGGAAAGCCAGCCTGACGCAGCACATCACGATCATGATCACTGATGCGTGCAGGCCGGTCAGCGGCCTGCCCGCCGGCTTGCACCGACCCAGTATCGAGCATCCTGCTGACGAGGTCGGGCCGGTTCTGCGCGGTCCGGCGCAGTGCCATGTCCCGACGCCACCTGGCGATCGCGCCATGGTCACCGGACAGCAGCACGGCCGGCACCTCCCGGTCCCGCCAGACCCGCGGCCGTGTGTACGCCGGCCCTTCGACCAGGCCTGCCATCGGGCCGCCGGACGGGCCGCCGCCGAAGCCGAACGAGTCGTCGGCAGCCGACTGCGCGTTACCGAGGACGCCTGGCAGCAGCCGGCCGACGGCCTCGGTCATGACCAGCACCGCTGGCTCGCCGCCAGCGAGCACGTAGTCGCCGATGCTGACCTCCTCGACCCGCATCCGCGACCGCGCCTCGTCGGCTACCCGGCCGTCGATGCCTTCGTAGCGTCCGCAGGCGAAGATCAGCCATGGCTCGGTGGCGTATCTGGCCGCGTGCTGCTGGCTGAAAGGCACTCCGGCGGGCGTGGGAATCACGAGCAGCGGGTCGGCGCCCTGTGCCGCGACCGAGTCCAGGGCGTCGCCCCAGGGCTCCGGCTTCATGACCATTCCCGGGCCGCCGCCGAACGGCGAGTCGTCCACGGTGTGGTGCACGTCATGCGTCCAGCCCCGTAGATCGTGCACGGCGAACGTGATGTCACCCCGGTCGGCCGCCTTGCCGATCAGCGAGACCGTGAGCGGGGCAAAGTACTCAGGGAAGATCGTGATGATGTCGATCCGCACCGCAACCTCCCGCTAGAGAGCAGCCTCCGGGTCCAGCAGGCCGGGCGGCGGGTCGATTCGCACCAGGCCGCCGGCCAGGTCGACCTCGGGGACGATGGCCGACACGAACGGGATCATGATCTCCGTGCCGGCCCGCTTGCCGCTGCCGGTGACGACGAGCAGGTCCTGACCGTGGTGCAGGACGTCGGTGACCTCGCCCACGTGCTCACCGTCCGGCGTTACGACGGAAAGCCCGATCAGCTGGTGATCGCGGAACTCGTCCGGGTCACCGATGTCCTCGAGCTGGTCGGAATCCACGAGGAGCAACACACCGCGCAGGTCGTCGGCCCCGTTCCGGTCCTGAATGCCCTGGAACGAGACCAGCAGCCGGCCGGAGTGCCAGCGGATGCGCAGCACCGTCAGCGGGCCTGCCGTGGCGGGCTCCGTCGCCAGGACCGCGCCTGCGGCAAGCCTCAGCTCAGGATCGTCGGTCCGAACATCGACGGCAAGCTCACCGCGAACGCCATGCGGCCGCGAGATCCGGCCGACCACCAGCTGCATGGCGGCTAGCGGACCTCGTCGGCATCCAGCAGGTCGACGCGAACGTAGTTGTTACCGGCCAGGGAGCCGATCACTGTCCGCAAGGCCCTGGCGGTTCGCCCGCCCCGGCCGATGACCTTGCCCAGGTCGTCGGGGTGCACGCGCACCTCGAGCACGCGGCCGCGGCGCAAGCCACGGCTGCCCACCTGGACGTCGTCTGGATGCTCGACGATGCCCTTGACCAGATGCTCCAGGGCCTCTTCGAGCATGTCAGGCCCCGCTGCCTTCCGCGTTGCCCGCACTCTGATCGGCTGCGCTGTCCGCGCCCGCGCTGTCCTCGCCCGCGCTGTCAACAGCTGCGCTGTCGGCTGCGACCTCAGCGATGGCCTCGGCCTTGGCCTCAGCCGTCGCGGCTGCGTCAGCGGCAGCCGCTGCGTCCGCAGGCGCTGCCTCAGCCGCCGGCTCTGCGGCCGCTGGCTCGGCGGGTGCCTCGGCCTCGGCGGTCGCGGCCTCGGCGGTCGCGGCTGTCGCGGCCTCAGCTGGTGCAGGCGGCGCAGTCTCGGCGGATGCCTGAGTCTTCTTGGCCCTGGCGGGCGCCTTCTCGGCCTTGGCCGGCTTGGCCTCGCCCGCCTTGGCGTCGCCGGCCTTGGCGTCGCCGGCCTTGGCGTCCGCCTTGCCCTTCGGCTTGGACTTCGCGCCGCTGTCAGCCAGAGACTCCGCCGCTGCGGCGGCAAAAGCCGCCTTCCTGTCAGCCTTCGGCTCGGCGGTGCGCAGGGTGCCCTCGGCGCCTGGCAGGCCCTTGAACTTCTGCCAGTCGCCGGTGATCTCCAGGATCTTGCGGACCGGGTCGGTCGGCTGCGCGCCGACAGACAGCCAGTGCTGGGCCCGCTCCGAGTCAACCTCGATGAACGACGGCTCGGCCTTGGGGTGGTACTTGCCGATCTCCTCGATCGCGCGCCCGTCTCGCTTGGTACGGGAGTCGGCGATGACGATCCGGTAATACGGCGCGCGGATCTTGCCCAGGCGCTTCAGCTTGATCTTGACAGCCACGGCTGTGGTCTTCTCCCAGCAAATTGGTGTCGGGCAGGTCGCCGTCCGGGTGAGGTCCAGACGTGCCGCTGCCCAGATGGGTGCCGGCTAGGCGAGTTAGAGAGGGCCTCGCGCGACCGAGCATAGCGTTGACATTCTGCCAGACGAGCCCCGCCAGAGCGTAATCACGAGGCCCGTAGCGGCCAAACCCGCTGGCTAGCGGCCCTTCGTGCCCGGCCGGCCGCGGAACGCCGGCGGGAGGCAAATCCTCTGGCTAGCGGCCCTTCTTGCCCGGCCGGCCGCGGAAAGCCGGCGGGAGGCTGGGCTGACCAGCCCCGAAGCCGCCAGGCTGCGTGGGCAGCTTGAAGGCGTTGTCACCGCCCAGTCCGGGCAGCCCGCCGAGACCGGGCAGCGCTGCCGGGCTGACGCCACCCGGGCCGCCGTTGCCCGCCTGGGCGGTGCCAGCCTGGCCGAGGCCGGCCTGCTGCTCGAGGGCCTGCCGGGCGCTCTGCGGGCCGCGGCTCGCGCCGGCTGGCCGGCCGCCGCCCTTGCCCTTCTTCTTCGCCTTACCGCGTGTCTTGCTCTGCCGCCGCACGCCGCCCATGCCGGGCATGCTGCCCATCATCTGCCGCATCATCTTCTGGCCCTCTTGGAACCGGATGATCAGCTGGTTGACCTCGCCGACGGTGACGCCGGAGCCGTTGGCGATCCTGGCCCGCCGCGAGCCGTTGATGATCTTCGGATTACGGCGCTCCTCGACCGTCATCGAGTTCACGATCGCCGCGGCCCGGTCCAGGTCCTTGTCGCTGACCTGGCTGAGCGCCTCCCGGTTCTGAGCGGCGCCGGGCAGCATGCCGAGCAGGTTGCCGATCGGACCGAGCTTGCGGACCATCGCCAGCTGCTCGACGAAGTCTTCGAGCGTGAAGCCCTCGCCGGAGGCAAGCTTGCCCGCCATCGTCGCGGCCTGGTCCTGGTCGAACGTGCGCTCGGCCTGCTCGATCAGGGTCAGGACGTCGCCGAGGTCCAGGATCCGCGAGGCCATCCGGTCGGGGTGGAAGACATCGAAGTCCTCGAGCTTCTCCCCCGTCGAGGCGAACATGACCGGCCTGCCGGTTAGCTGCCTGATCGACAGCGCCGCGCCGCCGCGGGCATCGCCATCGAGCTTGGTCAGCACGACGCCGTCGTAGCCGACGCCATCCAGGAACGCCTGCGCCGTCTGCACAGCGTCCTGGCCGATCATCGCGTCGACGACGTAGAGGATCTCGTCCGGGATCGACCGCGTCCCTGATGTCCGCGGCCTGCTGCATCATCTCTTCGTCGATGCCCAGGCGCCCGGCGGTGTCGATGATCACGACGTTGTGCAGCTTGTGCTGCGCCTCGGCGATGCCGAGGTTGGCCGCCTGGACCGGATCTCCGACCCCGCTGCCGGGGAACGGCGCGAAGACCGGGACGCCAGCCCGCTGGCCGAGGATCTCGAGCTGCTGGACGGCGTTCGGCCGCTGGAGGTCGGCCGCGACCAGCAACGGGGTATTGCCCTGCGACTTCAGCCACAGCGCCAGCTTGCCGGCCAGCGTGGTCTTACCAGAGCCCTGCAGGCCGGCCAGCATGATCACCGTCGGCGGCACCTTGGCGAAGCGCAGCCGCCGCGCCTCGCCGCCGAGGATCTCGATCAGTTCCTCGTTAACGATCTTGATGACCTGCTGCGCCGGGTTGAGCGCCTCGGAGACCTCGACGCCGCTGGCCCGTTCCCGCACGTTGGCGATGAAGTCCCTGACCACGGGGAGCGCGACGTCGGCCTCGAGCAGGGCGATCCGGATCTCCCGGCACGTCGCGTCGATGTCTGCCTGGGATAGCCGACCACGCCCGCGCAGCGAGGAGAAGACCTGGGTTAGCCGATCGGAAAGTGTCTCGAACACGTCGGGCTGCCGTCCTCCCACCTGATTTTGCTGCTCCAAGGCTATCGGGTGCGCGGCCGCACCCACGCACGCCGCACTTCGCCCGCCGACACGCCTGCCCGCCAACGTGCCGCCGCGACCCCCGGCAGGTAGGCGCCCGAGTTTTCTATGCAGGATGAAAGATGCACCAGGCAATTGCGTCTTGTCGTGCCTGAGAGCGCCACGTAGCGTTCAAGATGGTGAGATTCTCTGACCTGGCATGGCATGGAGGTTGCTGGTGGATCTAAGCGAGGGCCGCTATCTCTTAGATTCGGGCTTACCGCTATCTCGACGCTCGCGGCTTAGGCAAGGACGGCGACTTCGGCCCACTGACTGGGCTATCCCGGTGCGTTCTGCCGACGCACCTGAAGCCCTTCTCGACGGCGAATCTAGCGCGCCCGGCCCGGAACTTCGGCCGGCCACAGCGGATAGCGCCGGAACGGCCGCGGGCGACGATGGCCTTTTAGCCGAGGCAGCTAATTTCGTCGCTTCATTTCATGCGGAGAATCCCGCCGCCGGCTCGGCGGCGGAGCGGATGCGCCAAATCCGCCGTGAGATCTCAGCCACCGGCACCTACCGCCACACCGACGCAGAACTGACGTTCGCCGCCCAGGTCGCGTGGCGCAACAGCTGCGCGCTGCATCGGCCGACTGTACTGGCGGAGCCTGCGGGTGCGCGACCGGCGGCACATCACCTCGGCGGCCGACATCGCCGCCGAGTCCGTCGCCCACCTGCGGGCCGCGACCAACGACGGCCGGATCAGGCCGCTGATCACCGTGTTCGCCCCCGATGCCCCCGGCCAGCCCGCCCCGCGGATCCTCAGCTCCCAGCTCGTGCGCTACGCCGGGCACGAGGACGCCAGCGGCGTCGTCACCGGTGACCCGGCCAACGCTGACCTGACCCGGCTGGCCCGCCAGCTGGCTGGCCAGGGCCGGACCGGCCTGGCCGGTTTGACGTGCTGCCGCTGCTCATCCAGGCACCAGGTGCTCCGCCGACGTGGCACGTGCTGCCATCCGACGCCGTGCTCGAGGTGGCCTTGCACCATCCCGATTACAGCTGGTTCGCTGACCTCGGCCTGCGCTGGTACGCCGTGCCGGTGATCAGTGACATGCACCTGGAGGCGGGCGGCATCCGCTATCCGGCGGCGCCATTCAACGGCTGGTACATGTGCACGGAGGTCGGCTCGCGCGACCTCGGCGACGTCGAGCCGCTACAACGAGCTACCCAGGATCGCCGAGCGGATGGGCCTGCGCACCGACAACGACCGCACGCTGTGGAAGGACCGGGCGGTGACCGAGCTCAACCTCGCGGTCATCCACTCGTTCAGCTCCGCCGGGGTGACGATCACCGATCACCACACGGAGTCCGTCCGCTTCCTCAAGCACCTGGAGCTGGAAGAGCGCCAGGGCCGGGCATGCCCGGCGGACTGGACCTGGATCGTGCCGCCTGCTGCGTCGTCCGTCACGCCCGTGTTCCACCGCTACTACGACGACTTCGATCAGACACCCGAACTTCTACCGCCGCCAGGACTCGGCGGACTGCCCAGCCGGACTGCGGCCCACCGGCTGACCAGCGGCTGACCAGCGGCTGACCTGCGGCTGCTACGTGCCGCTGCCGACCCGCGACCGCGCGGCCAGCAGGGCGTCGTCGTAGTGAACCCGCTCGCGCGGAATCCCCGCCCTGGTCAGGAGGCGGATGGTCTCGCGCACCATGTCGGCCGGCCCGGCGACGTACGCTTCGAAGTCGGCGTGCGGCATGTACCGCGCGGCGACCCGGCCGACGTTGCCCTGCATCCCGTCGAAGGCCGGATCGTCCGAGGTCACGGGCGCGAGCTGGAGTCCGTGGTAGGCATCGGCAAGCCGCCACAAGTCCTTGAGGTCGTAGAGCTGCTCGCGCTTGCGAGCCCCGTAGAACAGGTAGATCTGGCGCGGCGTCGCAGCTGAGTCCCGGACGGCCTGCTCGAGGATCGCCTTGATCGGCGCCAGCCCGGTACCGCCCGCGATGCACAGCAGATCCCGGCGGCCGGCCGGCTGCAGCGTCATCGTGCCCATGGCCGGGCCGAGGATCAGCTCGTCACCGGCGTCGGTGTGGTGCACCAGCGCCCGGCTGACCCAGCCGCCGGGGACGGCCTTGACGTGCAGGCTGATCAGGCCGTCCTCGCGCGGCCGGCACGCTATCGAGTACGGCCGCCAGACGTGCGGCCAGCGCGGCGTCTGCAGCGTCAGGTGCTGGCCGGCCTCGTACGGCAGCACCCGGTCCGGCGCGACCGTCACGACGGCGATGTCGCCTGTCAGCCGCTCGACCTGGACGACCTCGGCGGTCCAGTAGGCGGGCGCGACGGCAGCGTCCTCCTCGGCCGCCCGGATCATGAGCGCGGCCGCGGCGGCGAACGTCTGAGTCCAGGCTTCCTCCGCCTCGCTGGTGAAGGCCGACTCGGCGAACGCGCGCAGCGTCGCGATGAGCGCCTCGCCGACAGCGTCGTACATATCGGGGCTGACGCCGTATTTACGGTGATCCCGACCCAGCTGGCTCAGGTACCGCGCCATCTCGTCCGGAGTGCTCAGGCTCTCCACGATGCGGCCGAGCGCCCTGAACAGCCGATCGCGCTGCTCATCCATGGCCGGCGGGAAAAGCTCGCGCAATTCGGGCCGCCGCAGGAAGAGCCACGCGTAGAAGTAGGCGACCGCCTCGTCGCCGGCGTTCGCCACGCCGACGAATGAGTCCCTGATCGCGACGATGGCCGGATCGGGGCCGCTTGCCCTGCTGACGGCGTGGTCTGGCGCACCTGCCGCGTCGGCGGCCTCGATGCCACCGCCGGGCGTTCCTGTGCCTGCCTGGCTAGGCCCGGCTCCGGCCCCCACCGCCAGGGCCGGACCAGCATCCCCCGGCCTGGCCGGCTGGACGGCCGGCGTCGTGAGTGTCGCCGACACGGGGGCCGTGTCGCCATCCGCTGTCCCCGCTGGGCCGGCCGTGTCGTCGAACTCCATGGCCTGCAGGCCATCGCGGAGCCTGGTGAGCGCGTCCAGATCCTTGCGCCACGTCCGCAGCCGCCACCAGGGTAATGACCGCCGCTCGGCAGCAGCCTGGCCGGCCAGGCTCCCGTCGCGGTCGGGCAGCGTACTCGCCTGAGCCGAGTCAGGTCGGCGGGACATCGAGGTCATCGCCCCCAGCCAAGCGCTGGCGGGCATGCAAGAATGATCTTCTCAGCCGGGGAGAATGCGCTGGCGAAGCCATCTCCTGTGCGCCAGGGATACAACAAAGCTCCCTTCCCGTTCCTGGCCCAGCGGCTCGCATTGCAGCGCGTGAGCTGGTCCGGCCACCGCCCGCTCCACCGGCCGGTCGGCGCTTTTGCCTTAGCATAGGGCGGCAACCACAATGAGTCAGGCATTTGCCGAATGCATCGATGACTGACCCGAGCAAAACAAGGGATCGCGCGGTTAACTGCTAACTATCGCAGTACTGGGTTAGCTCGCCGTTAAGCGGTGTCCGTGCAATTGCATACCTGGTGCAATTGCTCCGGCCTGGGCGTGCGCGCAGCCGGCCTGTGATGAGGTCGCAGCATCGCATGTCGTGGCACTGATGCCGTCGGCGCACAGCGCGAGTTCGCCATTTGCCAGGCTAATGAAATGCAGCGCTGAGGCGAGTACCGGGCCAGCCAGAGACCCTCAGTCAGGAATTTGCAGTATGCAACATGAACTGGGCCGTGAGCTCTGCTAGCCACCGAGGATCGCGTCGACGAACACGTCCGGGTCGAAGTACGCCAGGTCATCGGGACCCTCGCCGAGACCCACGAGCTTGACCGGCACGCCGAGCTCACGCTGGACCTGGATCGACGATGCCGCCCTTGGCGGTCCCGTCGAGCTTCGTCAGGATGATCCCCGTGATGTCGACCACCTCGGCGAACACGCGCGCCTGCCGCAGGCCGTTCTGTCCGGTGGTCGCGTCGAGCACGAGCAGCACCTCGTCGACTGTGCCGTGCTTCTCGATGACGCGCTTGATCTTGCCGAGCTCGTCCATCAGGCCGGCCTTGGTGTGCAGGCGCCCGGCCGTGTCGACGATCACGGTGTCGACGCCCTGCTGGATGCCGACGTTGACCGCCTCGAACGCCACGCTCGCCGGGTCTGCGCCCTCCCGGTCCGAGCGGACGACCTGCGCGCCCACTCGGTCGCCCCACGTCTGAAGCTGATCGGCGGCCGCGGCGCGGAACGTGTCGGCAGCGCCGAGCACGACAGTCTTGCCGTCGCCGACGAGCACCCGCGCCAGCTTGCCGCAGGTGGTGGTCTTGCCGGTGCCGTTGACGCCGACGACCAGCACGACTGACGGCCGGTCGCCGTGCCTGGCCAGGTGCAGCGTGCGGTCCAGGTCGGGGTTGATCATGGCGATGAGCTCGGCCCGCAGGAGCGCCTTGACCTGGTCCGGGTCCTGCGTGCCGGCGACCTTGACCTCGGTCTTCAGCTTCTCGACCAGCTCACGGGCCGGGCCCACGCCCATGTCCGCGCTGATCAGCGTGTCCTCGATGTCCTCCCAGGCCTGCTCGTCGAGCTTGCCGGACGAGATCAGGTTGAGCAGCACAGAGCCGATCGCCGAGTGCGACCTTGCCAGCCTGCTGCGCAGCCGGGCGAGCCGCCCGGCCGACGGCGGCGGCCGCTCGACGACGACGCCGGGGACTTCGGCGATCTCGGGCGGCGCGACTACGTCGGGCGGGCCAGCGGGCGCGGCGGGCTCGGGCGGCGCGAGCGTGCCCGTCCCGGCGGCGGACTGGTCGTCTCGCTCGAGCGTGCCGACGCCGCCACCACCGCTCTGGCTGCCGGGGGGCAGCGACTTGCGGCGCGAGCGCACATACGGAATGAGGGCTGCGGTGCTGCCGCCTACGACGGCGACGACGGCGGCAATGATGAGATCGTGAACCATGGCGCAACCAGTGTGACAGACCACCGGCGATGCACCGGCCAGGCCGGCCCCGCAGCGGCGGGCGCGGCCGGGCGCTAGACGGCCTCGCGCTCCCGGAGCCGCTGACTGATGACGGTGGACACGCCATCGCCGCGCATGCTGATCCCGTACAAGGTGTCGGCGACTTCCATGGTCCGCTTCTGGTGCGTGACGACGATGAGCTGAGATACGTCCCGCAGTTCGGCGAGGATCTCCAGCAGCCGCTGGAGGTTGGTGTCGTCCAGCGCCGCCTCGACCTCGTCGAGCACGTAGAACGGCGACGGCCTGGCCTTGAAGATGGCGACCAGGAAGGCGATGGCCGTCAGCGACCGCTCGCCGCCCGACAGCAGCGACAGCCGCTTGACCTTCTTGCCCGGCGGCCTCGCCTCGATGTCGATGCCAGTGGTCAGCATGTCGTCGGGGTCGGTCAGCACGAGCCCGCCGTCACCGCCGGGGAACAGCCTGGCGATGATGACCTCGAACTCGCGGGCGATGTCGGCGTAGGCCGACGCGAAGACCTGCTGCACGCGCTCGTCGACCTCCCTGATCACGGTCAGCAGGTCGCGGCGGGTCTTCTTCAGGTCCTCGAGCTGGGCGACCAGGAACGCGTGCCGCTCCTCGAGCGCGGCGAACTCCTCCAGCGCCAGCGGGTTGACCTTGCCCAGCTGGTCAAGCTGACGCTGCGCCTGCTGCGCCCGCCGCTCCTGCGCCTCCCGGTCGTAGGCCACCGCGAGCTGGCCCTCGTCCGCACCGGGCACGAGCACCTCCGGGCCGTACTCGGCGACGAGCACATCGCCCTCGGTGGCGAACTCCTCCAGCGCCCGCGCGGCGATCTGCTCAAGCTGCATCTGCCGGGTGGCGCGTGGCGATCTGCGCGCCGTGCGCGCTGTCGACGACCTTCTCCAGCTCGTCCGAGACGTCCCTGATCCTGGCCCGGACCGCCTTGAGCTCACCGTCGCGGCCCTTGTGCGCCTCCTCGGCCTGCTGCCGGTCCGCATCGGCCGTCGCCGCCGACAGCTCGATCCTGGCCAGCGCGATCCTCGCGCCCTCGGCCACGGCGCTCGCGACCAGCGCGCCCGCTGCCCGGCGCTCCGCCCGCGCGAGCGCCCGCGCTGCGGCCTGCCGCTCGGCGACAGCGGCGGACACCAGCGCGTCCGCGCGGCCGGAGATCGCGCGCTGCCGCTCCTCGACGGTGCGCACCTCCAGCCTGGCCTCCATCTCGGCGCCTCGCGCCGCGACCGCCGCGTCGGCTAGCTGCTGCCGGTCGGCCGGCTCCGCACCGCTGCGCCACCGGCGCCCGCTGCGGCCGCCTCCTGCGCCGTCGACCCCGGTCGATCCGGCTGCTCGCGTCGGGTCGCGCCGGGTCCGGTCTCGCCGGGTCCAGCGCCTCCTGCTCGGCGAGCCTGGCCTGCGCCTCCGCGACCTGGGCGAGGCTCTGCTGGCGCGACTTCTCCGCGGCGGCGATGGCGCTGGTCAGCCGGCCCATCTCGTCCCTGGCCGCCCTGGCCCGGCCCGCCAGCGAGCCGAGCTTCCCCGACGTCTCGGCCGCCGCCGCGTCCGCCTGCTGGAGTCCGGCCGCCGCCTCGGCCAGCACCTGCCGGGCCTGCTCCTCGTCCTCCAGCGCCGCCGCGAGCTGCCGCTCGGCCCGCAGGCACCGCTGCTCGGCGTCGCCGACCTGCGACGCGGCCTCGCTCGGCCGCCGCGCGCAGGCTGAGCAGGCTCTGCTCGGCGGCCGAGCCGCCGCGCGCCCAGTGCGCGCCGAGCAGGTCGCCGCCGCTCGTCACCACCCGCAGGCGCGGGTCGGCCCGCAGCACCCGGACGCCGTCGGCTAGGTCCTCGACCACCACGACGTTGCCGAGCAGCTCAGCGACCGCGCCGCCAAGATCGGCCGGTGCGCTGACAAGATCCATAGCGTGGGTAACGTGGCCGACTCCGGCCTCCGCCGCCAGCCGATCGAGGTCAGCGGGCAGCCGGGGCCGGGCCAGGCATGCGGCTGGCCATTGGCGCTCAGCCGCGATCACCAGCCCGGCGCGGCCGGAGTCCCGGTTGCGCAGCGTGGTCAGGATGTCGACGGCCGAGTCCAGGCCGGCCACGACGACCGCGCCGGCCGCCGCGCCGAGCGCGGCCGCGATCGCTTCCTGCGCGCCGTCCCGCACGGTCAGCAGCTGCGCCAGCGGCCCGAGCACGCCGCTGAACGTCCCCGGCCCGGCGAGCAGCACCTCGGACGCATCGGCGCCGCTGGTGACGGCCTCGGCCAGCGCCTGCGCCCTGGCCCGCAGCGCGGCGCGCTGGTCGCTGGCGGCGTGCTCAGCCTTGCGCAGCTCGGCCACCGTCGCCGACGCAGCCGCCAGCGCTGCCGCCGCTCGCTCGTGCGCCGCCGCTAGGTCCGCCCGGCCCTCCTCCCGGCCCGACACCAGGTCCTGCAGCGCCGCGTACTCCACCTGGGCCTGCTCGGCCCTGGCCCGCGCCTGCGCCTGCGCCTCGGCGAGCCGTCCGGCTTCCTCCTGCGCCGCCGTGGCCCGTGACGTCGCCGCCTCGACCTGGCTGCGCAGCCGCGCCAGCCGGTCGGCGCGCTGCGCCGCCGCCTTGGCGTCGGCGGCCAGCCGCCGTTCGTTGTCGGCCAGCGCGGCCTCGGCCTTCGTCCGGCTTGCGACCGCGGCGGTCAGCTGCTGGCGCGCCGCGGCGAGTCGCTCGGCCAGCTCCCGCTCCTGGGCCCGCAGCTGCGGCGGCTTCCTGCTCCAGCTCCGCCGGATCCCGGCCGGCTCGCTGCGGTTCAGGCGCGGACAGGTGCCGGTGCCGCTCGGTCGCCAGGCGCTGGATCCCGCGCATGCGCTCGGCGAGCGCCGACAACGCGAAGAATGCCTCCTGCGCCGCCGCTAGCCGCGGCGCGTGCTGCTGCTCAGCAGCCTCCAGCTCGGCTTCTGTCTCCCTCGCCTGCGCGAGCGCGGCCTCCAGCGCAGCGCGCACCTGGACCGCGGCCGCCTCGTCGGTCTGGTCCTGCGCGAGTTCCGCGGCGAGCGTGACGTAGTCGTCGGCGAGCAGCCGCAGCTTCGCATCGCGCAGGTCTGCCTGGATGACGACGGCCTTGCGGGCGATCTCTGCCTGGCGGCCGAGCGGCTTCAGGCGGCGGCCGAGCTCGCCGGTGAGGTCGACCAGCCGGGTCAGGTTGGCTTGCATGGCGTCGAGCTTGCGGACCGCCTTCTCCTTGCGGCGGCGGTGCTTGAGCACGCCAGCCGCTTCCTCGATCAGCGCGCGGCGCGCGTCCGGCCCGGCGTTCAGCACGTCGTCCAGCTGGCCCTGGCCGACGATGACGTGCATCTCCCGGCCGAGGCCGGTGTCGGACAGCAGTTCGGCGATGTCGAGGAGCCGGCACTGGTCGCCGTTGATCGCGTATTCGCTCTGCCCCGACCGGAACAGCAGCCGGCTGATCGTCACCTCGGAATAGTCGATCGGCAGCGCGCCGTCGCTGTTGTCGATGGTGAGCGTCACCTCGGCCCGGCCCAGCGCCGGACGGCCGGACGTGCCGGCGAAGACGACGTCTTCCATCTTGCCGCCGCGCAGCGGCTTGACGCCCTGCTCGCCCATCACCCAGGAGAACGCGTCCACGACGTTCGATTTGCCAGAGCCGTTCGGTCCCACGATGCACGTGATGCCTGGCTCGAATCTGAGCGTCGTCGCGGACGCGAACGACTTGAATCCGCGCAGGGTGAGGGTCTTCAGGTACACCTGCGGACTCCTCCCCAGCCACTGGCCACTGGGCCATGGAGCGTGCCATGGCGGGCGGCCACCGTCGCCAGCACCTTACCGCGACCCGGCGCTGACCCTGCGCATTCACGCCCGCGGCAGATCCGATATGTACGGGCTTGACCGCTAAGACGGTTCGGGCGCGATCCGCGTCGTATCGCGTTCGCGTACGATCCGAGGCACATCGCCGCGGCCGGGTCGCCCCGGCGCTGTTGCACGGGAGGCATCATGCGCGGTGGCGGCCGGTCAGCGGGCGGACTCGGGCATCCCTCGCGCCGGGCCGTCCTGGCCGGCGGCGTGGGTGTCATCGTGGGCGTCGCGGCGGGCGGCTACGAACTCGTGCAAGCGGGCGCGCTGCCGGGCAAGTACGCGCTGGCGCGCCTTGACGGGGCGTGCGGATCGCCGCCGCCGCGACCGCGCGGCGCGCCGGCCAGTCCGGCACGAGGTCACGTTCTACTCGGCGTACCGGCACCGCGCCGTCACGATGGTGACGCTCATCCCCGCGGGCGTGTCCGCTACGGGCCTCGGCGTCGTTGTCGGCCTCCATGGCGCGGACGCCGATGCCCGCGGGTTCGCCAGTCAGCTCAGCCCGGCGATGACGGCCGCCAGGATCACCGGACTGGCCGCGGTGACCGTAGACGGCGGCAACACCTACTGGCACAAGCACGCCAACGGCGACGATCCGGTCGGGCATGATCCGGCACGAGGTCCTGCCCCGGCTGGCGGCGGCAGGGCTGCGGACGGCCACCATCGCCATCACCGGAGCGTCGATGGGCGGCTACGGCGCCATCCTGATGGCGGAGCAGCTAGCTGGCGGCGAGCATGCCGTCGCGGCTGTCGCGGCGCTGTCGCCGGCGATCTTCGCCAGCTACGCGGACGCCGTGGCCGTCAGCCCGGCAGCCTTTGACAGTCCCGCCGACTTCGCGCGGCACGACGTGATAGCGCAAGCGCGGGCCTTGCGGGCCGTCCCGACGTGGATTGCCTGTGGCGCTGACGATCCGTTCGGGCCACAGGCGGTCCGGCTCCGGACCCGGCTGGCCACGGTCACGGGGCATCAGCCCCCTGGCGGGATCCTGCCTGGCTGCCACGACGACGCGTTCTGGGCGCGGAATCTGCCGGCCGCACTGTCGTTTGCGGCACGCTCGTATGCGGCACGGTCGTATGCGGCGCAGGCTTGGTGATATTGCCTTGGTAACACCCGGCGATTCGTGGCCGAACAAACCGAAGAGGGACGCTGACAGCGTCCCTCACCGTACGGTTTGTTGTGGCCCCGGCGCTCGATCAGGTGAGCGCAGGCTCGCGAACCGGAATTAGCAGGTCATGGCCGACCGAAGCGACTAGCACATCATTCTCATCCTGGAGCCGGGCAAGCTCAGCCTCCAGGTCGCGTACTCGTTGCTGCAAGCGGCGCATCTCTGAGACCATGCGGGGATCCGGCCCGCCGACGTGGCCGAGTAGAGCCTTTGCCATTGTGTAGGGTCCTCCACACTGAGTGACCAGAGTGGGCGTGCACGCAGACGCCGGACATGGCTGCGCGCTGGTTAACACTTCTATGGTCCCACCGTCAAGGGTATTCGGTCAAGTTTGGCGATCACGCAGGTCACAGGCCCGCGGCAGGCTCTGCGCGCAGTCACTGGCGACCTGCGGATATGTACGGGACCGGACCGACCTGGCGCCGTTGTGCCTATCCGTCACTATCTCACGGGCCCCGTAAGGAACCTAGCTCGCGCCATCAGATCTACTGCTTCTCGTGCCAATACGACTACTCTTCGTAGTCGGCGAACCTGGTCGACAGAGACTCGCCGCTCAAGGCCGGCCACTGCGAGCTGTTCGATGAGGCGGGCCGTCACCGTTCCGTGAAGCCGGGAATGCCGCCGGTCGCGGCTGCCCATCGATGAGTCACGCCGGTCACCCGGCCCGGCCTGAAGGAGGCCCGGCCCGGCCTGACTGGGACAGCGTGCCGGCATCATCGCCTTCCAGCCGGGCGAGCAGCTCGCGGCAGCGGTCTTCGTCTCCCTCGGCGACGACCTTGACCCGGCCGTCGGCCAGGTTCTCCGCGAAGCCGACGAGGTCAAGCTCGAGCGCGTTCGACCGGACCCACCAGCGGAACCCGACGCCCTGGACCCGCCCGCTCACCCACGCAGTCAGCCGTACCACCGCCGGCACGTCACCACCGGCCGTTGCGCGGCCGCCGCTGGCAGAACGGGCAGTAGTAAGACGACCGGTTCATGAAGGGATCGCGCCGGATCAGCGTCCCGCAGCGGCGGCACGGCTCACCCGCGCGCCCGTACACGTTCAGTGACCTGTCGAAGTAGCCGCTCTCGCCGTTGACGTTCACGTACAGGCTGTCGAAGCTCGTACCGCCATCCTTGAGCGCCTCGTTGAAGACCTCGACGACCGCCTCCATGAGCCCGGCTACCTGGCCCGCGCGCAGCCGATCCGCGCCGCGTGCGTAATGCAGCTTGACCCGCCACAGCGCTTCGTCGGCGTAGATGTTCCCGATGCCACTGACCAGGGACTGATCCAGCAGTGCCCGCTTGATGCCGGTCCGCCTCGTGCGCATCCGGGCTGTGAGCCACGCCATGTCGAATGCGTCCTCGAGCGGGTCGGGCGCGATGTGCGCGATCACCGACGGAAGTTGCGCGCCGTCTGCCGAGACGAGCAGGTGGCCGAACGTCCGCTGGTCGGTGAAGCGCAGATCGGGGCCGCCGTCGTCGAACGTGAAACGGACCCGGACGTGCGGCGACAGCGGCGCGTCCAGCGGGACCCACGAGCAGCTGGCCGCTCATGCCAAGATGCGCGAGCAGCGCGTCCTCGCCGACCGGCAGCCACAGGTACTTGCCCCGCCGCCGCGCTCCGTCGAAGGTCCGGCCGGTCAGCCGCGCGATGAAGTCCGCCGGGCCGGCCTCGTGCCGCCGGATCGCGCGCGGGTGCAGGACCTCGACGGTCTGAATGCGGCGGCCGACGACGAACTGCTCCAGCCCGCGCCGAACGACCTCGACCTCGGGCAGCTCAGGCACGGACTAGTCCCGGCCAGCCGAGCCGTTCGCGGCCGCCGTGTCGGAGCCCGCCGCAGCCGGAGCAGCGGTAGCGCTGGCTGCCCGAGACTGCCTGGCGGCCGACTTACCGGCCGCCGCCTCGCCAGCGGCGGACTGCTCCGGAGCCGACGGCGCTACGGCCGGCTGGCCCGCAGGCGACTGGCCTGCGGCGAGACGCTCGGTGATGGCGTTCCACGCGGCCTCGGCGGCCTGCTGCTCAGCTTCCTTCTTGGACCGGCCCTCGCCCTCGCCATAGGTCTGGGCGCCGATGCGGACGAACGCGCGGAAGGACTTCTGGTGGTCGGGTCCGCTCTCCTCGACGTGGTACTCGGGCACGCCGAGCATCTCGGCGGCCGTCAGTTCCTGAAGCGAGGTCTTCCAGTCCAGGCCCGCGCCGAGCCTCGCGGACCTGGCGATCACCGCGTCGAACAGGCGGTGCACGAGTCCGTCGGCCGCCTCGAGACCCTGGTCGAGATAGACGGCGCCGATGACGGCCTCGAGCGTGTCGGCCAGGATGGATGACTTGTCCCGGCCACCGGTACCTTCCTCGCCCTTGCCCAGCCGGACGTAGGAGCCGAGGTCGAGCCCGCGCGCGACGCCTGCCAGCGCGCGCATGTTGACCACGGCGGCCCGCAGCTTGGCGAGCTGGCCTTCGGGCAGATCCGGATAGGAGCGGAAGAGCGTGTCGGTCACGATCAGGCCGAGCACGGAGTCGCCGAGGAATTCGAGCCGCTCGTTAGTCGGCAGGCCGCCGTTCTCGTACGCGTAGGAGCGGTGCATCAGGGCACGCTCCAGCAACTCCGGCCCGACGGGCACGCCGAGAGCCGCCAGGAGACCCTCGTTCTGTCCGGCTGGCCGGTTAGCAGTCCCGGCCAGCCTGTCAGCAGGTGAGTCAGTCACCGACCCGCCCCTTCTCGCAGCGCCCCCATGTAATCGCGTCTGCGCCTAAAGGCATGACTCAGGAGGGCGTGATGACCTGGCGCCTGTTGTACGTGCCGCACGTCGGGCAGGCCGTGTGCGGCAGCTTGGGCGCAGCGGCAGTTAGGGCAGGCCATGAGCTGGGGCGCCGTTGCCTTCCACTGCGCGCGCCGCGACCTGGTGTTGCTGCGCGACATCTTGCGCTTGGGTACTGCCACTTCAGTGCTCCTTTGCCTGTCCCGGCGCGGCATCTGGCCGCTCCGCCTCAAAGTCCTTCAGCGCCGCCCACATTGTGCCGCGCTGCTCATGCCCGTGGCCAGGCTCCGCGTCCGCCAGCCGAACCCCGCACTCCACGCACAGCCCCTGGCACCCGTCCTCGCACAGCGGCGAGAGCGGCAGCTCCAGCACGATGGCGTCGCGCAACGCCGGCTCGAGGTCCAGCAGACCGCTTGCGTCGAGCCGGTAACTGTCCGGGTCGTCCGCGCCGTCAGCCAAGGCCGGTGTCCCCGTCCAGCGCGAACAGCTCCTGGAACCGCACCTTCGTCGCCGAGGTGAACGGCTCCAGGCACCGCGCGCACTCGCCTACCAGCGGCCGCTCACGGTCGCGGTCACCAGCACGCCCTCGGCCACGCCCTCAAGCTGGACTTCGAGCTCAAGCTCGGCTCCCGCCGGGACCCTGGCCAGCTCGACACCCATGTGCTCGGGGGCTGGGATCGTACGCGTCAGCGTACGCGCTGTTCCCGGCCCAAGATCCCTGGTATCGAAGACCAGCGGGTTGCGGGAATCAAGCCCCTTGGGGTGCTTGGTCGAAGAATGTGGCATGGCAGTCGGGTCGAGCTTCGTGGCATAGCAGACAGGAGTGGTGGCAAGGTGTCCGCCAAGCTTACCGGCCGGCCGTCGGCAACCCCAACTTGGCCGTGCAATCCCGTGGCCCGGGTGGCGCAGCGCGGTCCAGGCTGGCCGTCCGCCCGGCCTCAGGACTCGGTGAGCCGGCTGGTCAGCCGGTCGAGGACAGTCGGCGGGACCAGCCCGCTGACGTCCCCGCCGAACTTGGCGAAATCCTTTACCAGGCTGGAGGACAGGAACGCGTACAGCGGGTTGGTGGTCATGAACAGCGTCTCGACGCCGGCCTGGTTGTAGTTCATCTGCGCCATCTGCATCTCGTAGTCGAAGTCGCTGACGGCCCGCAGGCCCTTCACGATGGCGGAGATGTCGTTGTCCCGGCAGAAATCGACGGTCAGGCCCTCGAACCGGTCGACCCGCACGTTGTCGTGCTGCTTGGTCGCCTCCCGGATGAGCTCGACCCGCTCGGCCGCCGTGAATAGCGTTGTCTTGCTCGGGTTTTGCGCCACTGCGACGACGACCTCGTCGTAGAGCTGCGCGGCGCGGGAAATGATGTCGAGATGTCCGTTTGTCACCGGGTCGAAGGAGCCTGGGCAGACTACGCGCCGCAATCGGGTTCACTCTCCCGTCGGGGTATCGCAGCAGGTTGGAGCACCTGCGGCGAGACCGTACCAGAGCGTCGCCTCGCCGTATCGGCGGGATCGGTCAAATTCGTAACCTAGCGGCCAGGTCGGCGGCCCGGACCGCGTCGACCGCTCCAGCGCGACCAGCGCGCCAGCGGCGAGCCAGCCCTCGCTCAGCAGCGCCGCCGAGGACCAGGCCGAGCTCGTCGTCGCTGACCGCGTAGGGCGGATCGGCGAACACGAAATCGCGCGGCGGTCCGTCCGGCCCGCGGCGCAGCAGGCGCTCGACCCGATCGGTGACGAGCCGCGCGCCCGGCAGCCCGACGACGGCGATGTTCTGCCGGATCACCTGCGCCGCCCGGCTGTCCGCCTCGACGAGCAGCACGTCGGCTGCGCCGCGGGACAGCGCCTCGAGCCCGACCGCACCAGATCCGGCGTACAGGTCGAGCACCGCGGCGCCGTGCAGGCCGCCCCGGATCGCTTCCACGGTCGCGAACAGGCCCTCCCTGGTCCGGTCGCTGGTCGGCCTGGTGGTGCGGCCCGACGTGGTCGCCAGCCGCCGTCCCCCGGCGACGCCGGCGATGAGCCTGTCACGCCTTTTCCAGGAACGTGGATCGCTCCACGTCGATGAGGTCCCGCACGGCCGCGGCCAGCCCGGGTGCGTCAGCAAGAGCCGGATCGGCGGCGACGAGCGCTGTCGCCTCCTCGCGCGCCTCGGCGATCAGGTCCTCGTCCTCCAGCAGCCGCAGCAGGCGCAGGCTGGACTTGCGCCCGGCCTGCGCGGTGCCGAGCACGTCGCCCTCCCGGCGCTGGACCAGGTCGATCCTGGACAGCGACGAACCCGTCCAGCGTGCTGGCCACTGCGTCCAGCCGCTCCCTGGCTGGCGCGGCCTCCGGGGCCTCGGTCACCAGCAGGCACAGGCCCGGATCGCTGCCACGGCCGACCCGGCCGCGCAGCTGGTGCAGCTGGGAGACGCCGAACCTGTCGGCGTCCATGATCACCATCACTACGGCGTTCGGCACGTCGACGCCGACCTCGACGACGGTGGTCGTCACCAGCACGTCCACCAGGCCGTCGGCGAAGGCGAGCATCACCTTCTCCTTCTCCTCGGCTGGCAGCCTGCCGTGCAGGATGCCGAGCCGCAGGCCCGCCAGCGGCCCGGCGGCGAGCTCGGCGGCCAGGTCGAGCACGGCGATCGGCGGCCGCGGCGGCCCCTGACCGTCCTCGTCGCCCAGCCCGGCCGCGCCCGCGTCCTCCGCGTCCGGCGGCCCGTCACCGCCGATGCGCGGGCAGACGACGTACGCCTGGCGGCCGGCGGCGACCTCTTCCCTGATCCGCTCCCAGGTCCGGGCCAGGTAGTGCGGCCGCTCGGCCACCGGCACGACGTGCGTCGCGATCGGCGACCGGCCGGCTGGCAGCTCGGTGAGCGTCGACACGTCCAGGTCGCCGAAGACCGTCATGGCAACCGTGCGCGGGATCGGCGTCGCGGTCATCACCAGCATGTGCGGCCGCCCGTCGCCCGCCTTGTCCCGCAGCGCGTCCCGCTGCTCGACGCCGAACCTGTGCTGCTCGTCGATGACGACCAGGCCGAGGTCGGCGAACTGCACCCGGTCCTCCAGCAGCGCGTGCGTGCCGATGACGATGCCGGCCTCGCCAGACGCGGCTGCCAGCAGCGCCTTGCGGCGTGCCGCCGCGCCGAGCGAGCCCGTCAGCAGGTCAGCCTCGTGGCGTGCTCGGCGCCGCCGAGCTGCCCGGCCATGGCGAGCGGCCCGAGCAGGCTCGAGATCGACCGGAAGTGCTGCTGGGCGAGCACCTCCGTCGGCGCCAGCAGCACAGCCTGGCCGGCCGCGTCGACCACCTGCAGCATGGCGCGCAGCGCGATGACGGTCTTGCCCGAGCCGACCTCGCCCTGCAGCAGCCGGTGCATGGGATGCTCGCGCGCCAGGTCGTCGGCGATGGTGGCGCCAGCCAGCTGCTGCCCGACCGTCAGCTCGAAGGGCAGGGTCGCGTCGAACGCGGCCAGCAGGCCGCCGGCGACCGGCGGCCGCGGGATAGCGCTGTAGCCGGCGGCGGCCAGCCGCGCTGGGCGAGCAGCACCTGGAGGGCGAACGCCTCGTCCCACTTCAGCCGGGCCGTGGACCGGTGCACTGTCCGCCTCGTCGACGGGCCGGTGGATGCCGCGCAGCGCGTCGGCGTAGCCGCACAACCCGTGCCGACGGCGAAGCTCCGCAGGCAACGGGTCGTCCGGCACGTCCAGCACGTCCAGCGCGATTCGAACGGAGTCGGCGATCTTCCAGGACGGCATCTGGGCACTCGCCCGGTAGACCGGGATCAGCTCGGCGGCGAACTCGGCCGCCCGCGCCCCGGCGTTGCCCGCGCCGAGCAGCTCGTACTCCGGATGGGTCAGCTGCCGCTTGCCCTGGAAGCTGGAGACCTGGCCGGAGAACAGCCCGCGGACGCCGGGCCTCAGCTCGGCCTCGCGCCAGGCCTGCCGGCCCGCGGCCGAAGAACGTCAGCGTGAGGCGGCCGCGCCCGTCGGTCACGATCGCCTCGAAGATCGACCCGGACCGGTTGCGCATCCTGCGCACCGAGACCGAGGCGACCTCGGCCTGGACGGTGACGTACTCGCCCTCCCGCAGGCTGGCCAGGTCGGTGAGCTCGCCGCGCTTGTCGTACCGGCGCGGGTAGTAGCTGAGCAGGTCGCCCACGGTATGCAGGTCCAGAGCCGAGGCAAGCCGCTTGGCGGCCTTGTCCCCGATGACCAGCCGGAGCGGGTCAGCCAGGACGGCCATGCCCGCTCCCTGTGGGTGCGACACGGTGGTTGCCGCTACGGTCGTCACCTCGCCAGGATAGGGCGCATCACCGTCAGCGGACCTGGCCGCGGCGGGTCCCGGCTCGCGCTGCACCCCGTTCGTCGGATATCCTTCAGCGACTGGCATGGCCAGCTGCCTGCCAGCGACCTGTCTGACCACCTTCCCAACAGGAGCGATCCCGTGGCTTCCGTCTGCGATGTGTGCGGCAAGAGGCCGGGCTTCGGCAACAACGTGTCGCACTCGCACCGCCGCACCCCGCGCCGCTGGAACCCGAACATTCAGCGCGTGCGCGCCATGGTCGGTAAGACGCCGCGGCACCTGAACGTCTGCACCTCCTGCATCAAGGCAGGCAAGGTCACCCGCTAGCGGTCACTGCTGGCGGCCGCGGCCAATGGTCGTGGCTAGCGGTCGCTGCTAACACCGGCGCGCAGCCGCCAGCCGTGATCGACTGGCCCGATCCCCGCGCCGAGCGGGAAGCCGGCTGCGATGGCGCCGGTGACGTACGCCTTGGCGGCCTTGACCGCGCTCGGCACGTCGTCGCCGAGCGCCAGCCTGGACGCGATAGCCGAGGCAAGCGTGCAGCCGGTCCCGTGCGTGTGGACGCTGTCGATCCGCTCGCCGGGGAAGCGGATCACCTGCTTGCCGTCGAAGAGCAGGTCGACCGGGTTGCCGGGCAGGTGCCCGCCCTTCACCAGGACCCACTGTGGCCCCATCGCGTTGATCATGGCGGCCGCCGCGAGCATCTGCGCCTCGTCGGTGATCGTCATCCCGGTGAGCAGTTCGGCCTCGAGCAGGTTAGGCGTCACCACGGTCGCCAGCGGCAGCAGCCGGTCCCTGACCGCCTCCAGCGTGCCGGCTGACAGCAGGCTGTCCCCGTGCTTGGACACCGCGACGGGATCGACCACGACCGGCGCGGCGACCTCGGCCAGCGCGTCGCACACGGTGCCGACGAGCACGGGCGAGGCCAGCATGCCGGTCTTGATCGCCTGGGCGCCGATGTCGCCGAGCACCGAGTCGAGCTGGGCCCGGACCGCCTCCGGCGGCAGCTCCCAGTAGCCCTGGACGCCCACCGAGTTCTGCGCCGTGACGGCGCAGATGACGGTCATGCCGTGCACGCCGAGCGCCAGCATGGTCTTCAGGTCGGCCTGGATGCCCGCGCCGCCACCGGAGTCAGAGCCGGCGATGGCGAGGACGCGGGGCGGGGCTGGCGATCATGCCGACCAGCCTACGGTCAGCCCGCCCCTGCCGGCCGGCGGTCAGAACACCTTGAGCGTCCGGCGCGGCGGCGAGCGCCGCAGCGTCACCGGCGGTCGTCGACGCCGAGGTCAGTCCACGCGCCGCGCTGGGTGATCCACCGGATCAGGGCGGGGCCGTCCGAGCAGATCGTCGCCATCGCCTGGCCGTGCCCGAACCTGATCACCCGGGCCCCCGTGCCGGTCACCTGGATCTCGAGCGTGCAGGCGCCGGCCGCCGCCGCGTTCTGCTGCGGCAGTGCCGCCTCGATCCAGTCCAGCGCCGAGCCGAGGCGCAGCTCATCCGACGGCGGCGGCTCGCCGGTCAGCGGGCCCGCGCGGGCGCGAACAGGTCGGCTCTGATGTGGGTGTAGTGATCGAAGCTGTACGCGCTCGGCAGCACGCCGAGCTGGTAGGTACCGAAGTCACCGAACGACAGCTCGGCGTCCAGTCCCGCAAGCTCCGCCAGCTTGTCCAGCGCCGGCCTTGCTGACGGCCTCGTAGTCGGCCAGCACCTCCGCGGCTGACCAGTCGCGGCGCGCCCGCACCGCCACGTCCTGTGCGGCCTCGGTCGGCAGCGCAGCGGTATCGGGCAGCGCGCTCGGGTCCACCACCAGCCAGAACAGGTTGCCCAGGTGCGTGACCAGATCCTGCACGCGCCAGCCAGCGCAGCCAGAAGGCGCCTGCCACTGCTCCGGCGTGAGTCCGCGACAGACGTCCAGCAACGCTGCCCGGTCGGCGCTGATCGCCTCGATCGCTCCTGACATTGCGCTCCTCCCTAACATAACTTCGCTCTTGAAGATAATGTCACTATGTCATGGGACGCCGATATGCACAAGGCGCGAGGTGAGCTACACAGTGGGGATGACCGATAGCCCAGGCACCGGCAGCCCAGCCACCGGCCGCCCAGCACCCGGCGGCACCGCGACCGACCCGCGCGCCTCGCTGCGTGCCGAGCAGGTGGCGCAGACCAGGGCTGCCCTGGTGGCCGCAGGCCGCCAGCTATTCGGCACGAGCGGGTTCGCCGCGACGTCCGTCGAGGACATCGCCAGGGCCGCGCGGGTGACCACCGGCGCCCTGTACCACCACTTCCCGACCAAGGCCGCGGTGTTCGAAGCGGTCTTCGAGCAAGTCCATGCCGACCTGCTGGCGGCGTCGGTGACGGCCGCCGCCGGTGCGGCGAACGCGATCGACCTGCTGGCCGCCGGGTTCGGGGCGTTCCTGGACAAGGTCCTCGAGCCCGAGGTCCAGCAGATCATCGTCATCGATGGCCCGGCGGTGCTCGGCCTGGCCAGGTTCACCGAGCTAGACGAGCGGTACGGGCTCGCCGCTACCGTCGCGGCGATCGAGGCCGCCAACGCGTCTGGTGCCCTGCGCGTAGCCGACCCGCCGACGCTCGCCCGCCTGCTGTTCGGCGCGCTCACGAGGGCTGGTCTGCTGATCGCCAGCTCCTCGGAGCCGGCCGCTACGCGCGACGTCGTTGCCGCGACGCTGCGCGCCATGATCAGCGGCTTCGCGGTCGATTAGGGCAGGCTTCGCCGTTGCCTCAGAAGGCCGCGCCGCGCTAGGAGAACGAGCAGCTGCGCCCGTTGAAGGAACAGCTGGTCGGCACCACCGGCGTGCCCTGGCCGATCACCAGAAAGCTGATGGAGTGCCGGCGGGGTGCGCGCTGCCTGCACCGCTCTGGTCGACATTGCCTCCTTGCCCGGTGGCCTGCCACAACCCAGCCGACGCGCGGCCGGCCCGCTCGCCGTACCGCCGCCGGCACCCGACGGCCGCCAGTCGGCCCCGAGGACATCGTTGATGTCATCACCTGGCATGGCGAACGTCAGCTTCCAGGTGCGCGGGACGTGCTTGCCGGTGACGCTGATCCGGACGCCGAATCTCCCCCCGGCCTGCCAGAGCACGACGTAAGAGAACGTGAAGCGGGATGCTGCGGCGCCGCCTTCGCCGTCGGTCTGCGCGGCTGCCTTGCCAGCGGACTTCCCGGCAGGCGTGATGGGCCGACCCTTGGTCGTCGCGAGCGCGCCGCCGTCCTGGCCCGCCGTGATTCCGCACCCCTGCGCCTCGCACGGCACCACGCCGACGGCGCTGGGCGGGAACTTGAGCTCGGCGTGCGGCGAGTAGATCCAGAGCCCGGCCGCGACCACGAACCCGGTCGCCGCCGCGAACCACGGCGTCACGGCCAGGCCGCGGACCGCACCGGCCATGAGCCCGGGTTCGGTGGCCGCCAGCCGCTCGCTGCGCGCCAGCCGCGTCCGGGGGACGCGAAGCCGCGGCGCGGGGATCGGCACAGTCGCGTCAGCGTCATCCGCCTCCCATGGCCTCGCATCCTCGAGCGCCGGACCGGCCGTCACGATGGCAGCCGTCACCGGGACGCGGCGGTCCGAATGAACGGCTGGCCGTTGCGCCCTGTGCCGGGGCACGCGCTCTCTGCGATGGCGTGGCATCAAGGGGGTTATATCAAGCGCGGCCGTGATCGGCCAGTGCCGAAGGAGCGACGTCTGTTCGGCTAGCCCAATTAAGGCCCCGGGCTCCGGAAATGATCCCAGCCAGCGACCCCGTTCCAGTCCTGGCCGTCGACCAGAACCCCGCTGCCCCGGCGGGCCGCTCCGATCACCGTCCACGTGGGCGGCACGTCCCGATCTGCCGGGAACGTGGCCGCAAGCGCATGATCTTCACCGCCAGCCAGGGCCCACTCACGCCAGTCAGCGCCGAGCCTGTCGGCCGCGGCCGACAGGTCGCCGACGCCCGGCAGGCTCGCCGACGCGCAGACTCCAGGCCGACGCCGCTGGCCGCGGCGATGTGGCCGAGGTCGGCCACCAGGCCGTCGCTGACGTCGATCATCGCGGTCGCGCCGGCCGTCGCGGCCTGCGGACCGGCCTGGTAGTCGGGCTGCGGCCGCCGGTGCGCCTCGACCAGGCCGGCCGGATCGTCGGCGGTGCCGGCCTCGAGCAGCGCTAGTCCGGCGGCCGACCGGCCGACCGGGCCGCTGATCGCCAGCACGTCACCGGCCCTGGCCCCGCCCCTGGTCACCGGCTCGCCACCGGCCAGGTGACCGAGCGCGGTGATGGCGAGCATGACGGCGTCAGCGCTGGTGATGTCGCCGCCGACAATGGCGGCGCCGGCCCGGCTGCATTCGGCCACCATTCCGGTGGCCACGTCCAGTACCCAGGCGACCGCGACATCACCAGGAATGGCGAGCCCGAACAGCAGCGCCGTCGGCACCGCGCCCATCGCCGCGATATCGGCGAAGTTCTGGGCCGCGGCTTTGGCGCCAATGTCCTGCCCGGCCGACCACTCGCGGCGGAAGTGCCTGCCTTCGACCAGCAGATCCGTGCTCGCGACGACGCGGCCGCCCGGCACGGGAAGCACCGCCGCGTCGTCCCCGACCCCGACGACGGCCGCCGGGTCCGGTGGCAGCACGGCCTGGATCGCCGCGATCAGACCGAACTCGCCGAGATCGGCGAC
This sequence comes from uncultured Actinomycetota bacterium, assembly GCA_963837255.1. GTDB lineage: Bacteria > Actinomycetota > Actinomycetes > Streptosporangiales > Streptosporangiaceae > JAJYUU01. The sequence goes on along the minus strand of CAWIMN010000011.1, from coordinate 1,327,936 downwards.
GGTCATGACGGCCTCCTGGCACACCGACTCACTGCTGATCACGGGGCGTCCCTACGGTAGCGTTGCCGTGACAACCACGACCGTGGAGGGCGACATGGTGCAGGCGTACATTCTCGTCCAGACCGAGGTCGGGAAGGCAGCCGAGGTAGCTCTCGCTATCGGGCAGATCAGCGGCGTCACTCAGGCTGACGACGTCACCGGTCCGTACGACGTGATCGTCCGGGCCGAGTCGGACAACGTGGATGACCTTGGTCGGCTGGTCGTTGCCCAGATCCAGGGCGTGGCCGGCATCACCAGGACCCTCACCTGTCCGATCGTGCATATTTAGGCTGCTATTACCGAAAAGGTCGTCTCGACATCGCGGCGATCGAGGTCATGGGTGTCGAAGTGACCGGGGCTATCGGCCCAGTACTTCGACACCCATGCCGCCCGGTGCCAGCAGCGCGTGGGTGTGCGGGCCGAGCCCGATCTTCGCAGCCGCACGCAGGTCCTCGATCGTGTCGACGTCCCGGCGCAGGCCGGCCAGGTCAGTTCCGATCTCGACCGCGCCCGGTCGCCAGGTGCCGGTCCCGTGATGCCGGCCCGAACCGCGGCGAGAACCGCGCACCCGGCACCGCCGCGTACAGCGTCGTCCCCGTTCCGTCCGCATCGGGCACGAACGCCGTGCCGAGCCGAGCGGCCGCCGCCAGCGCCGCTGTCAGCTCCGCCGGCTTGACCGCCGGCAGGTCGCCAGCCAGGCCGGCCCGGCCGCGGTCTGGCCATCGGTCGCTGCGAGTAGGCGGCACCGTGCGCGAGCGCCTCGTTGAGCCCTGCGCCTGGCGCGTCCGGGAGCACGACCGCGCCGAGGCGGGACGCGATGTCGCTGACGTCCGGGTCATCGGTGACGACCAGGACGGCGGCGACGCTGGCCGCGCCGACGGCGGCCGCCACCGTGTCGGCGGCCATCGCGAGCGCGACGTCAGACCTGCGCTGACCTGCTAGCCCGGTGAGTCTCGATTTGGCCTGGGCAAGTACCTTGACGGGGATTACGAGCGACCAGGTCAGCGTGGCCGGCCGGGCGGCCTCGGGTTCGACGTCGGGTGCCATGCGTATGATCCTCCCGCGACGCCTCGACAGGGCGACGCGGGACCGGACAGACTGAGGCAGACCATGGCGCCACGGTCACGTGGCCGCCGGGCGGCCCGGAGGGAAACGATGGCAGGCAAGAAGGCGCGCAAGCCGGCTGACGGCAGCTACTCCAACGCCTGGCGGAACTTCTCCAAGATCATCCTGCGGCCCGGCATCCGGATGATGATGCGGCTGGACTGGACGCGGCCAGGAGCACATCCCCGCCGACGGGCCCACGATCCTGGCCGCCAACCACCTGTCGTACATGGACATCTTCGCCGTCTCGCTGTTCGCCGACAGCGCTCGGCCGCTACCCGGTGTTCCTGGCCAAGTCGTCGCTGTTCGGCATTCCGGTCATCGGCACGATCATCAGCAGGCTCGGCCAGCTGCCGGTCTACCGCGGTCAGGCGGACGCGGCCCTCGTGCTGAAGCAGGCGGCTGAGCTGGCTGCCAAGAACAACGCGTGCGTGATCTTCTATCCGGAGGCCACCGTCACCAGGGATCCCGAGCAGTGGCCCATGGTGTCGAAGACGGGCGTGGCACGGCTGGCGCTGGAATCCAATATCCCGGTGGTGCCGATCGCGCACTGGGGAGCGCAGCGGATCCTGCCCTATGGCAAGTTCGTGCCCAAGCTGCTGCCGCGCAAGACCGTGCAGATCGTGGCCGGGCCGCCGGTCGACCTGTCTGAGTTCGCCGGCCAGCCGCTCAGCAACCAGGTGCTGCGGGCGGCGACCGACAAGATCATGACGGAGGTAGCGGCGCTGCTCGGCGATCTGCGCGGGATGACGCCGCCGACGGAGTTCTACCATCCCGCGGTCGCCCGCCGGAAGCTCCGCCAGGATCTGCGCGCGCTCCAGGAAGCGAGCGGCGCCGTGGCGGCGGACGGCGGCGGGGCGAACGGACCGGCAGCGGGAGCCACCGGCCCGTGATCATGTCCGCGGACCGCGACGGCGGCGAATCCCAGTCCGGGACTCGCAGACGGAGCGCAGCCTCGTGAGGGCTGCCGTCCTGGGCGCCGGAGCCTGGGGCACGACGTTCGCTCAGGTGCTGTGCGACGCGGGGACCCCGGTCACGCTCTGGTGCCGCCGACCCGAGCTGGCCGAGCACATCAACGCGCGGCACGAGTCGCCCGACTACCTGCCCGGCATCGCGCTGCCTGCGACGCTGCACGCGACCGCGGACCCGGCCGAGGCGCTGGCCGGCGCCGACCTCGTGCGTGCTGGCCGTGCCAGCGCAGACCCTGCGCGAGCACCTGACCAGGTGGCGCGACGCTGTGCCACCCGGCGCAGTGCTCGTCAGCCTCATGAAAGGCATCGAGCTCGGCACCGGCGACCGGATGAGCGAGGTCATCGCCGAGATCACCGGCGCCGGTCCGGACCGGATCGCGGTGATCTCCGGACCCAACCTGGCGCCCGAGATCGCGGCCAGGCAGTACTGCGCCACCGTGGTCGCCTGCGCCGACCTGGCGGTGGCTGACCAGCTGCAGAAGGCGTGCCACACCGGCTACTTCCGTCCGTATACCAACCCGGACGTGGTCGGCTGCGAGCTCGGCGGCGCGGTCAAGAACGTCATCGCGATCGCCGTCGGCATCGCCGTCGGCATGGGCCTCGGCGACAACACCAGGGCGATGCTGATCACCAGAGGGCTGGCCGAGATCGCCAGGCTCGGCGCCGCGCTGGGCGCGGACCAGCACACGTTCGCCGGCCTGGCCGGCATGGGCGACCTGGTGGCGAGCTGCAGCTCGCCGCTGGCGAGGAACCGGGCGTTCGGCGAGAAGCTCGGCCGCGGCATACCGCTCGCCGACGTGCTCGCCGCGACATCCCAGACGGTGGAAGGCGTCAAGTCGTCGGATCGGTGCTCCAGCTAGCCCGCGCGCACGATGTGGAGATGCCGATCACCGAGGTGATCGCGGGAGTCATGCACGACGGGCTGGAGATCGGGCAGGCGGTGCTGCTGCTGGCCAGCAGATCGGCCAAGCCGGAGCGTTACGGCGTGTGACGCAGGGGCACCACACTACGGGCGCGATGGACGGGGACTGGAGGAGTTCGTGAGCGAGCAGCGCAAAGATCAAGGTTGCGGTCGTCTTCGGCGGCCGCGGGCCTGAGCACCAGGTGTCGTGCATGGGCGGCGGCAACATGCTGGGCGCCATCGACAGGTCACGCTACGAGGTGATCCCGGTCGGCATTACGACCGACGGCAGCTGGGTGCAGGTCGCCGACGCGCCGGAGCGGCTCACGGTTACCGGCGGCCAGCTGCCCACCGTCGAGGCGGTGGCCGAACCAGGATCGCCCGCTGGTGCCCTGGTCGGGCAGCGGCGCTCGTCAGCCGCGGCGACAGCGGGCGGACCTGGTCGCGAGCGCGCCGGCGCAGATCCCGCACCTGTTCGGCGAGGTCGACGTCGTCCTGCCCGTGCTGCACGGCCCGTACGGCGAGGACGGCACCATCCAGGGCCTGCTGGAGATGGCCGGCGTGCCTTACGTCGGGGCTGGCGTGCTGGCGAGCGCGGTCAGCATGGACAAGGAGTACATGAACCTGATCTTCAAGGCGAAGGGCCTGCCGGTCGGGCCCTACGTCGTGGTCAGGGAGCGGGACTGGCCAGCCGACCGAGTCAGCCGACACGCTCTCGGTCGAGGCCAAGCGGGTGCTGGACGACATCGCCGACCTTGGCTGGCCGCTGTTCGTCAAGCCGGCCCGCGGCGGTTCCAGCATCGGCACCTCCAAGGCACACGACATGGCTCAGCTGCACGAGGCGATCGCGCTCGCCCGCCAGTACGACCCCAAGGTGCTCGTTGAGGCGGCGATCGAGGGTGTCGAGATCGAGGTCTCGGTGCTCGAGGGCATCGACGGCGCGCCACCGGACACCAGCCTGCCCGGCCAGCTGCTCGTCGAGGGCGGTGAGGAATTCTGGGACTTCGAGGCCAAGTACCTGGACTCCGCCAGCGGGATGGCGATCCCGGCGCCGATCCCGGACAGCGCGATCCAGGAGATCCGCCGCCTCGGCGCGGCGGCGTTCGACGCGGTGTCCTGCGAGGGCCTGGCCAGAGTCGACTTCTTCTACACCAGCGACGGCCAGATCCTCATCAACGAGATCAACACCATGCCGGGCCTGTCGCCAGCGTCGTACTTCCAGAAGATGTGGGAGGCGAGCGGCCTGCCGTTCCCGCAGCTCATCGACAGGCTGCTCAGGCCGCGCTGAAGAAGCGCCGAGGGCTGCGCTAGCGCGTCCGCCGCGGCCGGAAAGGTCGTCGTCGGGGCCTGCTATCGGGGCTCAGTATCGGGGGGGATCTTGAGTGAAACGGCAGCTGACCATGCCCAGTCGGCGTGGTCTGGCTCGTGGCTGTCGTCGCTACCTGGGTGGTGACCACGGCGCTGCTGGCCGTCCTGATCAAGGCCACTGACGGCGGCGCGACAACGACCGATGCTGATCGGCCAGGCAGCCCTGAGCGCCACGTTCGCGTGCGTCGTCGTCGGCGGGCCGGCCACGGCGGTCGCGCTCCGCACTCGGCGCCGCCACAGCCAGCGACGTGCCGCGCTGAACGGCCTGGTGACCGCGGCACTGGTGCTTCTGTTCTTCTGGTCCTACGTCGCTGGCGACCGGCGCGCCAGTCTCGGCGGCCGTGGCAGGCGCTGCTGCCGCTCGCCATCGTCACGGCGGCGCAACTATCACTGGCGCTGCGACTGCGCCGCCGCTGCCGCGATGCGGACTCGCGGCCGCATCCCCTGAGCAGACACCGCCTGGCCAGGTCGGTCGCAGCCCGGCCTGGCCAGGCCCGCCTGGCCAGGCCGGGTCCGCCTAGTGCACGGTCAGCGCCTCTTGGCGTTGACCATTGCCTTGAAGTCTGCGCCCGCGCGGAACTTGGGCACCGACGTCTTAGGCACCTTGACGGCAGCCCCGGTCGCCGGGTTGCGTGCAGTGCGCGCTGGCCGGACCTGCTTCTCGAACACTCCGAAACCGGTGATGGAGACCTTGTCACCACTTGCGACCGTTTCCTGGATGGTGTCGAGGACGGCGTTGACTGCCTCGGTCGCCGTCTTCTTATCCCCGATTCGGCCTGAGATTGCGTCGATCAGGTCGCGCTTGTTCATGTCCTCACTCCTGCGTTCCCCCGTGTGGGAGGTCGCGCGGACACAAACGCCGTGCTCGCGACCTCTGATGGCCCTGAAATTAAGGGATCAACCGACATCGCACAAATACCATGGCTGGAAAGGCGCCGTGTCGGCGACCCCGGTTCTCAAACGCAGTGCCGATACACTGCCGCCGCGGAATTACGAATTATCCTGGTGATTTCCGCATCCGGGTATCTTGGCTGCGGCTTGCTCCAGCGTTGCCAGGAACGCCGCCAGCCGGCGCTGCCCGCACGCCTCGTCAGCGCCTGCCGCCTTGACGGCATCGCACACGGCGATGAACTGCCGGTGCAGTCGCGCGGCCAGCGGGCGTGGCAGGTCGAGCGCGGCCATCCGCCTGCGCGCCTCGGCTAGCTGTGCCGACAGTGCGCTACCAGCCGGCGGCGGCGGCGGCGAAAAGTCAGGCATCCATCCCCCTGCTCGATAGTACGCAGCGCACCCACGACCTTACGACGTGGTGACCGCTGGTCTAATACCGCCTGCAGGGGCTGCCGCACAGGGGGTCTTTCGGCCCAGACAATGGACCTTTGGCCCACTGTCGCCGTCGGCCGGCTTACCGGTACGGTCCATACTTGAGCGTGCGGCCTCCCGGCAGGCCGTGTTTTGTGTCCCCCTGGCGACCGAGCGAGGTCTGTCCATGAAGGTATCCGTGGTCAAGGAGACCGCGCCCGGCGAGCGCCGAGTCGCGCTGGTGCCCGAAGCCGTCGTTAAGCTGCGCGCGGCCGGCCTGGAGGTGCTGGTCGAGTCCGGCGCCGGCGATGGTGCCTGGCTGACCGATGACGCCTATGCCGAGGCGGGCGCCAGTGTCGTGAGCCGCGCAGACGCACTCGCGGCCGACGTCGTGCTGATGGTCGGCAAGCCCGACGCCGCGACTGTCGCGGCGCTGCGGCCCGGCCAGGCAGTGATCGGCCTGCTGTCGCCGCTGACAGACCCGGACCTGACCACGTCGCTGGCCGAGGCGGGCGTGACCGCCCTCAGCATGGACATGATCCCGCGGACGCTGCCGCGGGCCCAGCCGATGGACGCGCTGTCGTCGCAGGCCAACATCGCCGGGTATAAGGCGGCGCTAGTCGCGGCGGCCGAGTACGGCCGGTTCTTCCCGCTGCTGATCACCGCCGCCGGCACCGCCCGGCCAGCCAAGGTACTCGTGCTCGGCGTCGGCGTGGCCGGCCTTCAGGCCATCGGCACAGCGCGCAGGCTGGGCGCCATCGTCAGCGCCTACGACGTCCGGCCCGAGACGCGAACCGAGGCAGAGTCGGTGGGCGCCACCTTTATCGAGCTCACCTGCGGTCGGCCCGGCCGTCCGGCGAGGGCGGCTACGCCCGCGAACTGACCGACGACGAGCGGCTCGCGCAGCAGCAGGAACTATCGGCCCACATCGCCCGGCACGACGTGATCATCACTACCGCGCAGGTGCCGGGGCGGCGGCCGCCGCTGCTGGTGACCGAGGACGCGCTCAAGGCGATGGCGGCCGGATCGGTCATCGTCGACATGGGCGCGAGCGATCTTGGCGGCAACGTCGTCGGCTCCGTTCCCGGTCAGACGATCGTGACCGAGCACGGCGTCACGATCATCGGGGCGTCCGCCCTGCCGTCCAGCATGCCGGCCGCCGCGTCGGCCATGTACGCGCGCAACGTCAGCGCGCTCCTGCTCTACCTGATCAAGGATGGCGTGCTCGCGCTGGACGCCGACGACGAGCTGCAGGCAGGCGTCGTGATCACCGCTGGCGGCGCGATCGTCCATCCGGCGCTCCGCGAGTCCCCGCCCGATCCGCCGCCACCCGCCGCCCAACCAGAAGAAGGGGCCGACTCGTGTCTTACCCGGCGCTGCTCGTTGACGTCACCATCTTCGTGCTCAGCCTCTGGGTGGGCTTCGAGGTCATCAGCAAGGTGCCAGCTACCTTGCACACGCCGCTGATGTCGGCCGCGAACTCGATCCACGGCATCGTGCTGGTCGGGAGCGATGCTCATCGCGGTGACCGCGCACAACGCGATCGGATACGTGATCGCCTTCCTGGCGGCAGCGTTCGCCGCGGCGAACGTCGTCGGCGGCTACGTGGTCACCGGCCGCATGCTGAAGATGTTCCGGCGCCGGCCGAGCCTGCCTGCCGCGCCCGCCACTGCGGCTGCTCCGGCTGCTCCGGCTGCGGTCAGTGTCAATGGCAAGGGGCCGGCGGCATGAGCACGTTCGACTGGGTCATCCAGCTTATCTACGTCCTGGCCGCGTCCTGCTTCGTGTTCGGCCTGCACCTGATGAACAACCCTGCCACTGCACGTCGCGGCAACCAGGTCTCCGTCGCCGGCATGATCACGGCGGTGGCCGCCACGCTGGCGATCGTGATCCACGGCAACCTGATCAGCACGACTGGGTGGCTCGTGATGATCGCGGGCGTGCTGGTGGGCGGTGCGGCCGGGCTGTACTCGGCCAGGACCGTCCAGATGACCGCGATGCCGCAGCTGGTCAGCATGTTCAACGCGGTCGGCGGAGGCGCTGCGGCGCTGGTCGGCATCCACGACTACATGCAGGCCGGTGCGACGGCGTCGGCGACCACGTCGGTCACAACGCTGCTGGACGTGATCATCGGAGCGGTAACGTTCTCCGGGTCGCTCATCGCCGCCGGCAAGCTGCAGGGCCTGATCACGTCCGCGCCGGTCACGTTCCCCGGTGCCCGGATCGTCAACCTGCTGCTCGCAGCTGTCGCAGTGGGCATCGGAGCATATCTGATCACCTCGCCCAGCATCTGGCTGCTCGTCATCGTCATGGTCGCTGCGCTGGCGTTCGGCATCTCGATGGTGATGCCGATCGGCGGCGCGGACATGCCGGTCGTGATCTCGCTGCTGAACGCGTTCACTGGCACGGCCGTCGCCATGGCTGGCTTCGTGATCGGCAACTGGGCGCTCATCATCGCTGGCGCGCTCGTCGGCGCGTCCGGCGGCATCCTGACTAAGCTCATGGCCGACGCGATGAACCGGTCGATCCGCAACATCATCGTCGGCGGCTTCGGCACCGGCGACTCCGTCACGGCGCTGGCCGGCCCCGCCGGCAATGTCCAGTCCATCGCTGCGGACGACGCGGCGATCCAGCTCGCCTACGCGTCGAAGGTCATCATCGTGCCCGGCTACGGCCTGGCTGCGGCGCAGGCGCAGCACGAAGTCGCGGCGCTCGCCGACGTACTGGAGTCGCGCGGCGTGGACGTCAGCTATGCCATCCACCCGGTGGCAGGCCGGATGCCCGGCCATATGAACGTGCTGCTCGCCGAGGCCAACGTGCCCTATCCGCAGCTCAAGGAGATGGACGAGATCAATCCCGAGTTCGCCCGAGCCGACGTGGCGCTCGTCATCGGCGCGAACGACGTGACCAACCCGGCCGCGCGCCGGGCCGGCACGGCCATCTCCGGCATGCCGATCCTGGACGTCGACCAGGCCAAGAGCATCATCGTGATCAAGCGCTCGATGGGCCATGGCTACGCGGGCATCGACAACGAGCTCTACGTCAACCCGAAGACGAGCATGTACTTCGCCGATGCGAAGAAGGCGCTGGCCGAACTGACCGCCGCCGTCAAGACGCTCGTGGGCTAGGTCGCGGGAGCGCTCGTTTCCTGCGGCGGCAGCCGCCGCAGGTCGTCGGTGGTGAGCTCGCCGGTCGAGATGAGCAGCGCGGCGAGTTCCTCGAGCGCCCGCGGGCCGCGCAGGCCGGGAACCCCGATCCGGACGTAGCGGTTGCGGATGTTCTCGCAGCGCTTGGACACGGTGTGCGGCTGCCAGCCGATCCGCTCGGCGGCCTCCCGCGCGCTGCGCGGAGCTGCCGGGCCGGAGTGCTTCCAGGTCAGGTACTCCTCGAACCGCGCCGCGAGCACCAGCCGGTCAGCATCATTGAGCGGCGCCCGCAGCTTGGTCGACGTGACGGTGCGCTCCGGCATGACCTCGACCGCGACGGCGGCTGAGTCGGTGTCGGCGTCCTCGTCCCCGTCGTCCTCGTCGTCCAGATCGGGGAGCCGGATCCGCAGCGTGTAGCTGTCGAGGATGCCGTCGAGCCTTACCTTCGCATGCCACTGCTGAAGCGGGAGCGCCATGCCGGGCGGGATATCAGCCCGGAACCCGCGATCTCCGGACAGATACAGCATCGACGAGGCACTGGCGTTCGCGAGCCACCAGGAGCCGGCCCGCCACTCGAAGCTACCGGCATTGCGCGAGACGCCGCGGTCTTCGTTCGGCAGCACGGCGTTGCAGGTCTTGGCCCGGCCGAAAGTGAAGTGCTCCTCCGGCCGTACACGCCATGTGCTGGCCTCGAACATCACGATCAGCAGCACGCCCAGACCTTAGCACCCGATTCTGGACATGGGGAGGGCTCCCCACGTGGGGAGGACTCCCCTTGCGACACCGATGCTGCGCGCGTGAACATATGTGCATGGAATCGAGAGTCATGTCCAGCATCTCGGCTAGCCGGGCTGCCCTTGCGGCCGTGGCTCTCGCAGTCGTGACACTGATCGTCGTCGCGGCCTGCGTCATCGGCGCTACCGATGCCGCGAACGCGACCGCGGCGCGACGGCAGCCTGGCTTCGGCGCTGCGGCCAGAGTCGCGGTCGATCAGGCCGCCACCAGGCTCGGGCCACGTCAGCCGGCATCTGGCGCAAGCCAGCAAGGGCGCACCGGCCAGTGACGCACACATGAGGCAGCCGGACAGGCCGATACAGGGGCTCGGCCTGTCCGGTGTCAGTAGGGGTCGCCGACTGTCTTTCGCAGGCACGGCCGCTGGGCAGCGGCCAGAGTGCCCGCCGCCGCGCGTCCCCCGATGTCGGCTTCCTGCCGTCAGCGGCCAGCTACGGCGTGCGTGCTGAAGTCCGGGTGTCCGTCCGTACCTGCTGCGAAGTGGCAGTCACCAGCATCCGGAGGCATCATGGACACAGGACCAGATCTCTGGCCCGAACTAGGCCGGCTGACTGGCCAGCACAAGGTTCGAGCGCCGAGCGTAGCGACCTGGCTGGTCCACTCTGTGAGATGAGATGTGATGATCGGTTTCATCAGGAAGCTATGGCGTCGCCACAAGGTCAAGGCTGCCGAGCATCGCATGTATCTGGATCAGGGACGTTCGTCGGGCCACGGAGCAGAGGACGCGCAGCGCATGATTACAGAACAAAGCGTGGAACATAGGCTGCGTTGAAGCCGTCCTGGGATGTGAACCGCCGGCAGTAGGTCAGAGGGTGCCCGCGCTCCGGCAGATTCACCGGGCAGCCGAGAACCAGCGCCGAAAATGGGCTCGCATTGCCAGGGCTCCAATAGCTCAGGGGAAACCGTCGGCCCGTCCGGCTGGAGTCGGCGTAGCTGGGATGGCTATCGGGGACTGGTGCCGGTCAGTAGCGATCGCCGACTGTGGCGTAGGCGCGGCCGCTAGGCAGCTGCCAGATCATCTCGCCCGGTCTGGGTTGTTCGAGGTGCCAGCCGGGCACTTGCTTCGCGCGATGATGTCGGCGGCATAGCGGCGCGATGTTGCACTCACACGTCTTGCCGCCCTTGTCGTAGGGCACCGTATGGTCCAGGTCGCAGCGAACCGCAGGCCGCCCGCAGCCGACGTAGCAGCAGGTGCGCTGGCGGACCCTGACGAGATGCCGAAGCGACTTTGGCGGTACATAGCCCGCGACCTCGCGAGCGTGGCTGCAACTGCCCTTCTCCAGCATCTGCAGCTTTGCGCGCAGACCTGCCGTCCACTTGATCACCGGCTCATCGGCCGCCGGGCCGTGTGCGCCACCGCAGCCGTGCCCGACGGCCCGGCCATCGGCGCCAGTCACGGTAAGGCACCACCGGGTCGCGCTGCTCTGGGCAAGCATGGCCGCCAGCTCGCGGCTGGTGCTCGCGTCTACCGGCCCGTGACCGGCGACCTCCCCCGGCTCGCCGCCGCCGAGCCAAGCCGAGAGCGGCATCGTCAAGTGGATCGTGCCCGACACCGCTGGCCAGGCCGGCCCGCCGGGCACGGGGCTACTGGCAGCAGCGTCGCGACCGACCGCTGCGTTGGCGTTGGCCTCGCGTTGAGTGGCATGGTCCTCGGCGACATGGCCTTCGGCGGCAACATCGGAGGCAGCTGCATCGCCGACTGCAGCTTCGTCGCTCGACTCGGCGGCCAGCAGTGACTCGACTGGCCGACCGTTGAGGAGGGCGGTGTAGACCGCTGCGCGCAACTGGCTGATCGTGCCAGCGGCGCCGCGCGCCTGGAGCCACTTGGCCAGCGCGGTGAGCCGCGCGTCCGCAGCTAACACTTCTGCAGGCGGCAGCTCGCGGCCAGCCAGCGCAGAGTTACCCGAGGCCTCATCCCACGCCCGCACCTCGGCGTCCTTACGGGCGTCCGCACGCCGGCGGTCGGCGGCCTGCGGATCCGCGGCCAGCACGGCCCGGCGCAGCGCAGCCCGCAGCTGCCCAGTCGTCCAGCCACCAGCTCCGGCGCGGCCGAGGAACCTGTCCGCGATGATCGCCGCCATCACGTCGTCCGAAAGCGCTCCGAGCTCATCCACGAACACGCTCGCCTTGGCCCAGTCGATCTCACCGCGCTTCAGTGCAGCGAGTACGTCAGGCATCCGTACGACTCCAGAGGCAACAGTGAGGAGCCGGTCAGCGGACCGGCCGGTGAGCGTCAGCGCGGCCGCGATCTCGTCGGTGACATGCTCGGCCAGGTGCGAGCCGCCCGGCTCGCGCGACGCGGCGGTCCGGCGCCTGGCCAGCGTCACGACGGCAGCGGCCTCACCCGCCGCGGCCCACGCCGAGATCCGCCGCCACGCGCACAGGACGCCGATGAGCTCGGACTCGCCGAGCTGCGCGTGGCCGTCTGCTGTCGCGGTTGCGATCGCCTCGGCGAGCCAGGGGCCGGGAGCCATCGTGTCCAGCACGCCGCCCGCTGCGAAGCCGACGCCAGCTGGACCGCCGCGCACGTGATGCAGGAAACCGGCCGGGATGGACTCGCCCGCACCGGTCCAGGCGCCAGCCAGGAAGTCGGCCCGCACATCAGCAGGCAGGCCGGCCAGCCACGCCTCATAGTCATCAGGGTCAGTCTCTGGGTCGCCCTCGTCACCCGGCTCGAAGCCACGGTCCACCCAGTCGTCACTGGACCAGTCGTCCTCGGGCGGCCAGGAGGCGCCGGCAGCGCTTCCTGCGCTGTCTAGACCGAGGTCTAGCTCGCCCTGGCCGGTGAGCTCGAACTCGTTCATCTGCCTCACCACCTCCCAGGACATCGACTAGCTTTCGCTCATAGTATCGAACGCCACCGACATTATCGCGGCACCTTCAGCGAGCCGTCCCGGCCGACCCCTGCCGCCGGCGCGCAGCGCAAGCGGTGGCAGACCGGGATATAGCCAGATGATGGGCCGGCGCGCCCGCCGCGCCCCGGTGACCCTGGCAGAATTCCCAGGGGGCCGAAGGGAGTACGCCAGTGAGCACAGTCGATGCGGATGTGGAGGTCACTGGCGTCCCCGTGCCCGAAAAGAATGATCTTGAACTGACCGAGGCCAGGAACGCCCGCGTCGGTGCCATGACGGTCCGTCGGCTGCTCCCGCTCCGGCTGCGCCGCAGCGTCGGCCCCTGGTGCTTCATCGATCACTACGGGCCGATGGACGTGGACGGCGTGACCGGGATGAACGTCCCGCCGCATCCGCACATCGGACTCCAGACGGTGACCTGGCTCCTAACCGGGAACGTGCTGCATCGCGACAGCCTGGGCACCGAGCAGCTGATCCGGCCTGGCCAGCTGAACCTCATGACCTCAGGCCGCGGCATCGCGCACGCCGAGGAGTCGCCCGCCGAGCACGATCCGACCCTGCACGGCGTCCAGTTGTGGGTCGCACTGCCCGATGCCAGCAGGCAGGTCGAGCCGACGTTCGAGCATCACGGCGCGCTGCCCGCGGCGAGCCTCGGCGGCTTCCGCATCAGCGTGCTGGTCGGCGAGCTGGCCGGCGCGAGTTCGCCGGCGAGCACGTTCTCCCCGATCGTCGGGGCGCAGCTGTCGACGGCGGAGCGCCCGGCCAGTTGCCTGCTGCCACTACGGCCGGATTACGAGCATGTGATCTTCGTGGCAGCCGGCGAGGCTGGGATCGACGGCGTGCGGCTGCAGCCGGGTCAGCTGCTCTACATCCCCACCGGGCGGCACGAGACAGCGGTGGCCGCGCCGTCCGGTAGCACGCTGATCCTGCTCGGCGGCGTGCCGCTGGGCGAACCACTGCTCATGTGGTGGAACTTCGTCGCGCGCACACCGGAGGAGATCGCCGCGGCGACGGCGGCGTGGCGCGCGGGCGAATTCGGGGCGGTCGGCGGCTACCAGGGCGAGCCGATGGCCGCCCCGCCGCTGGACGCCACCCGGCTCCGGCGCCCGCGCTAGCGCAGGCTGCGCGCTAGCGCGGCTCCGCGCTGCGCTCAGCTCACGCGCCATGCGATGCCGGGATCCCCGGCGACGCACGGCCCGATGACGAGCTGGGTCCCGCTCACGGCCCGATCGCCCGGATCGGCGAGGCACAGGCCGGCGACGGGGCTCAGGAGTTGCACCCCGATGGGGCCGCCCGCAAGCTGCCAGACTTGTGCTGCCGAGCCGTTGCAGGCGACCAGGCGAACCCGCGTACCCGGCGTGGTAGCGCCGCCGTTGAGGCTGGCGCACTTGCCGGCGATAGTGACCGTCCCGTTAGGGGCGAGCGTCCACGCCTGAGCACTCGTCCCGTCACACGTGCGCAGCGTCACAGCGCCGAACCGCTGCCCGACGACCCGTTGGTCGCTCGCACAGTAGCCCGCGATGCCCGACGTCAGCGGTCCGGCCGGCAGCGTCCACTGCTGGCTCGTGCTCGGCTTGCTGGCGCTGCCGGTGTTGTTCGGCGTCGCCTGGCACACCGCGGCCACCGCGCGTGCGCCGTTCCTCGCGCCGGTGTCGGCCAGGCAGCGTCCGTCGCTGAGGTTCTTCAGGACTGCGTTCGAGCCAAGCTGCCAGCGCTGGGCGCCGGCGCATGACTTCAGCGCGAGTTCGGCCGACGCTGTCGAAGCAGCGGTCCCGGCCGACAGGCAGGCACCCTTGATCCGCACCGTTCCGTCCGCAGCGATCGTCCAGTGCTGGCTGGCCGCCGCGCTGCAGGTCTCGATGGCGATGTCGGTCGACGACAGTGCTGCCAGGCACTTGCCGTCGCGGCTGAGGCGCAGGTGGCCGGCTGGCCCGCGTCCGCTGGCCGACCCGATCGTCCACGCGAACGAGCCGCTCGCCAGCGTGTTGCCCGAGCTGTCCGTGACCCGGACGCTCACCGTGTGCCGCCCGGACCTCGATGGCCAGCCGGAGACCAGGCCGCAACTGTTCATCGCGAGGCCGCCGGGCAGACCCGTAGCAATCACCCGCAGCGTGCATCCGGCCAGCCCGTCCGCGACCGGAATCGAATGGTGCACCGGGGCGCCGACCGACCCGGTCAGAGCGCCGAGCCGGCCGAGCGTGGCCTTCGCATGCACATCCCACGTGAACGTCCGCGTAGCGCTCGGGTCGCCGATGGCTGATGCAGTGACAGATACCGGGAACGCGGCCGCTGTCCCCGGCAGTTGCCCGCTCAGAGCGCCAGTGCTGGCGTCGATCTGAACCCCCGTCGGCAGCCCGGTCGCGCTGAACGCCACGGCCGCGCCGCCGTCCAAAGCGTTCAGCTGGCGGTTGATCGCGGTGCCCGTCTGATCGCTCTGGCTGCCCGGCGCGGCGAGCTCGAGCGCGGTGCTGCTGAGCCAGCTCGCGTCCGTGGTGGTCGAGACTCCCGGCGGTGTCGCCGTGCTCGAGTACTGCCAGTATGTCCAGGCGCCGTTCCAGGCGGCAGGCAGGGCCGGTGTGCTGGCGATGCTCGCGATCCACAGCGGGTCGGCGGCGAACGCCGCGCTGTCGCCCGCGCAGGTGTTCCACCAGTCTTGCGTGGTGTAGATGACGGGCGGCTGACCGGTGCGCCGACCGGTCTCGGTAACGAACGCCTGAATCCACGCGACCATCTGGGCCGGGGTGAGGCCGTAGCACTCGTTGGTGCCATCACCACCCTGATTCAGCGGTTGGTCATACGGGTCGTACTCGATATCCAGGATCAGAGGCAGCGTGCGCCCGTCCGCGGCGTAGTTCGCGCGGTCGAGCGCGTAGTCGGCCTGGAGCGCACCGCCGGAGTAGTTCGGGATGGCGAACGCATACGGCGCCTCGAACATGCCAGCGCCCTTGGCTCCGCTGGCATCGGCGGCGTAGTAGGGGTTGGCGTAGTAGCTGCCCTCGGACACCTTGATGAATGCGAACTTATACTGAGCCACTCCCACCTGGGCCCAGTTGATCGCCACCCCGCTCGGGTGCTGGATGGACGCCACGTCGATGCCCTCGACGGATGACGCCGTCGTGGTCAGCCCGGCGGGCCGCACGAGCGCGGCGGCCGACGGTGCAACCGCGCGCGCAGAGAACATGTGCTCCAGCTGCGGAGAGTGCGTGGCGCCCTCGTTGAACCGGACGATACGCTCGCCGTTGCTTGTGCCGGTCCGCGCAGCGGAAGCGCCCGCTGTTGCGCCGGCAGTGCTGGCGACGACCGGGCCGAACACGATGACGGCGATTGCGATAGTTCCGGCTATTAGCGCTCGGCGCATGTGCAGGTCTCCCTCCGGCTGCCCCCGCGGTGGGATGTCATGACAAAGCTGCACACTACCGTGATTTCATGATGTCGGCATGGCAAAGCGAAGGCCCGGCCGCCGTAGTGCACCCTTGCGGGCGGTCACCGACCCAGGCCACCCGGGCCTGGCCGCCCCGAACGAGGCGGGCGCCAGGACCGGCACGGCACGCTCCGCGCTTACACTGCCGGGACGCCGCTGCGCGCACTGCCCTAGGCGTTCGCGTGCCCCTGGTCCTGGTACTCGCGGGCTTCCCGGGTCACCTGGTCACGACCATCGCTGATGCACGTGCCCCGCGGCAGGCTCGCGTCAGCCGATCTGCTCGGCCAGGGCGACGATGATGCCCGCGGGGCCGCGGAGGTAACAGAGCCGGAAGATGCTCTCGTACTGCGCCACCTCGCCGAGGAGTTCGGCGCCGTGGGCGCGCAGGCGGGCGACGGTGTCGTCGATGTCGTCGACGGCGAACATGACGCGATGCAGGCCCAGCGTATTGGGCGGCGGGTTCGCCGGCTCGGCGCTTGACGCCGCGGGGGTGTGGTACCTGGTCAGCTCCAGCTTGCTGTGGCCGTCCGGGGTCCGCATCATCGCGATGTCGCTCCGGACGCCGTCGAGTCCGACGGTGCGATCCGCCCAAAGGCCTTCGACCTGCCCCTTGCCTTCCAGCTCCATGCCGAGCTCGGTGAAGAACGAGACAGCCGCGTCCAGGTCGTCGACGACGATGGCGACGTTGTCCATCCGCTGAATGGTCATGTCTTCGAGCATAAAAAAACGCGGCCTGGAAGCCGGAGTTGCCGAGGCCTCGATCGGTCCCTGGTGGGGACCGTCCTGACAACGTTCTTTCCGGCCCGATCGCCGTGGATGCCGTTTGGCCTGGCCGAGGTGACCTTGGTCCGGTGCTTTGCGCGCCGTTTAGCGCGAGCATCACATTCGAAGCTAGGCCGGGGGGTGTGGTGACTGCCATCGGTGAGCGGCAGCGGGCGGCGCGCAGTGGTCCACGGCTCGACGCCAGGGCGCTGCTAGTTTTTTTCGCGTTGGCCTACGCGCTGAGCTGGTCGTGGCTCATCCCGCTGGCCGCGGCCCACCTGGTGGTGCCGCGCGGTGTGGGCTGGCCCACCCATCTCCCGGCGCTGCTCGGCCCGGCGATCGCGGCGGTCGTAGTGACCGCCTGGACGGTGGGCCGCCCCGGGGTGCGGGACTTGGGGGCGCGGATGGCCCGGTGGCGGGCGCCGCTTCGATGGTGGCTGGTGGCGGTGAGCCCGGTCGTGTTCCTCGGGCTGGCGCTGGCGGCGATGGCCGCAGCCGGGAGGGCCCTGCCAAGTGTGGGAGACTTCGGACGGTTCAGCGGGATCCCGGCGATCGGCCTGGCCGGCGTGCTGCTCATCATCGTCGTCGGCGCGCTGGGAGAGGAGACCGGCTGGCGCGGGTACGCGCTGCCGCAACTGCAGCGCCGATTCAGCCCCCTCGCCAGCTCGCTCATCCTGGCCGTGTTGTGGTTCGGCTGGCATGTGCCGCAGTTCCTGGTGATCGCCACCTACCGGGACTTCAGCCCGGCCGGGTACGTGGGCATGTTCCTCGGGCTGGCCTGTGGCGCGGTTGTCCTGACCTGGCTATATAACCGCTCCGGCGGCAGCATCCTGCTGGTCGCCGTCTGGCATGGCCTTTACAACGTCGTGAGCGGCACCCAGGCGGCCACAGGCATGCTCGCCGCGGTGGTCAGCACCCTGATCATGATCCAGGCCGTCGTCCTGATCGTGCTTGAGGTCCGGGCCCGCCGCCACGGCCGGCCCTCCGTGCTAGGGCCTGCATGAACCGCCGCCAGCCGCCCCGCATCTGGGTCGCCAATCATTTGGCCAGCCCCCGTTCTGCGGCCGCTGCTGCGCCCGGCCTACGGGCGGCGCCGCCTGGCGGTGCCGTTCGGCCGCGAGCCGTTCGGCTCGCTGCTTGATGCCCAGCAGGCACTTGCGCATCATGAACGGATCACCAATCTCCGTCAAGATCAGCTCGGACACGATCGTCGGCTTGGCCCACCCGTAGCAGCTGCGCAGCCGGGTGACCAGACGCGTGCCCCCGGCTCCGTCCGGTTCCAGCAGCCACGGCCAGGTGCCGCTGGGCTTGCGCCACACCATCAGCCTGCCAGGTTCGAGCCGGGCGACCCGGTAGGCGGTGTAGGGGGTCGTCTTGCCGCCCATGGGCACCCAGTCACCGACGGCAAGGTGCTGGAATTGCGGGAGGATCTGCCGGGCGCTGGTCCGGCCGAGGTTATCTAGCAGGTCCTAGCTGTAAAAGCCGGCCCGCCTCCAGCCCCACGGCACCAGCCAGGGCCAGATGTCTTCCGGCCCGGCGGCGATGGTGACCGCGCGAGTAGCGTTCAGCTGCCGCCGCAGGCAAAGCTCATCACCGGCCATCGGCCGGCTGGCCTCATCACTGGTAGCGCCCCAGCTGAACACCCGGGGCCGGACCCAGCGAACGTACACGCCCAGCGCCACCGCCCCCGCCGAGACAGGCTCCCTCGGCCTTCCTCACGGACCGGCCCCCCAGCCAGAATCTGAGCGACCCGGTCATGCCTGTGTCCTCGGCGTGCGCCAGGCGAGCGTCACGATCGTCGCGCCCACGGCCGCGAAAACTGCCTCCAGCGGCTGGAACCCCAGCCAGGCCAGCTCGGCGGCCTCGAAGCAGACCAGTCCCGCCCCGGCGACTATC
Organism: uncultured Actinomycetota bacterium; assembly: GCA_963837255.1. GTDB lineage: Bacteria > Actinomycetota > Actinomycetes > Streptosporangiales > Streptosporangiaceae > JAJYUU01. The sequence continues at coordinate 1,309,385 of CAWIMN010000011.1, read as the reverse complement.
GAAAGCTCGCGCGCATACCGGGGAATACGCCACTGCACCCAACCCGCCAGCAGGAAACCACCACCGACCAGCCCGGCCAGCAGCACCCCCGGCACCCGCCAGTCGCTGAACGGACTACCCGCCAGCGTCGCCGGATCCGCCCGCAGCAGAGACCCATCCGGGGCCACCGCCAGCAGCACACCGCCTACTAGGCCCGCGACTCCAGTCACCAGCTCCAACGCGACCAGCGCCCACCGAGCTGCACTCGGCCGCCGCCGCACAATCCGGACCGGGCCGCCATGGCCGGTGAACCGCGCACCGCTACTCACACCCCCGCACCCTGCACCGTTCTGAAGGGGCTGGTAAGGGCCGGAAGTCCTGTACCGCCCGATCGACGCCGGAGCCGTGCATCCCGTCAGCGGAAGCAGCGCCGTGGGCCAAGTGACCTTTGCCTCTGCCTTCTGCGCTCGCGCCTGGGTCTGATGGACGCAGATCGGCAGCAGGGAAAAGCAATGGCAAGGATTGAAGGCGCGATCGTTATCGGCCGGCCCGTCGATGTGGTGTTCGACTACGTCGCCGACCAGAGCAACGAGCCGCGGTACAACCCTCAGATGGTCCGGGCGGAGAAGATCACCCCAGGGCCGGTCGGGAAGGGAACCCGGTTCCGCTCGGCGGTGGCATCCAGGGGGCGCACCGCGGAGATGCTGATCGAATGCACCCGCTATGACCGGCCGAAGCTGTTCGCCACTACTACGACAATGGCCCAAGCCGACATCGACTACACGCTCAGGTTCGAGCCCACACCCGTGGGCACCCGGATGCGCTGGTCGGGGCAGGTGCAGCCCAAAGGCGCGTTCCGGCTGCTCGGCCCGGTGATCACCTGGCTGGGAAGACGGCAGGAACAACGGATATGGACGGCTCTGAAGCAGCACCTGGAAACCGAACCGGCGGGCCCGGCGAAGACGGGCTTAGTCCCGGCACGCCGCCCGCAAGCGCCACCACCTGCCCCCAGCCGAGAACGCCTGCCTAACCTCGGTCTTTCGCCTGGATAGTCGCTGACCCGCGTCGTTCATGCAAAAAGTGCCTTTGAACTGGGAGGATAGGGCTTGTCGAAGGACCTGTCCGTACCCAGCCGAAGGCACTTTTCACATGCAGAATACAGTCCGCCGCCCGAAGATCGTGGTGTCTGCTGACGGATCGGGGATCGTGTCCCAGGCTGGGGCGCTGCTGCTGACGCAGACGGCGCAGGTGACGGGACTGGGCGCGGGATTATCAGGCGGGCTGGCGCGGTGGCGGCCGTCACGGGCGGTGCACGATCCGGGCAAGACGGTGCTGGACCTGGCGGTCGCTCTGGCATTAGGCGGGGACTGCCTGGCTGATGCCGGCGTGCTGCGCGCCGAGCCGGAACTGTTCGGCCCGGTGGCCTCCGACCCGGTCGTGTCCCGGCTGATCACCCGGCTGGCCGGGGATGCCCCAGCGGCGCTCAGGGCAATCCGGAAGGCTCGCGCTGCGGCCCGGCTGCGCGCGTGGGACCTGGCCGGGCAGGCGGCGCCCGGTGCGGACGGCGCCGTGATCCCGGTCGACATCGACGCCACCATCGTGACCTCGCACACCGACAAGGAACAGGCAGCGCCGACCTGGAAGAAGACCTACGGGTTCCATCCCCTCACCGTGTTCGCCGACCACGGCCCCGGCGGCTCCGGCGAGCCGCTGGCCATCGTGTTGCGGCCCGGCAACGCCGGGTCGAACACCGCCGCTGACCACATCGAGGCGACCCGGGCCGCGCTGGCCCAGCTGCCAGATCACCTGCGGCGGCGGGTGCTGATCCGCTGCGACTCCGGCGGCGGCACGCATGACTTCGTGGCCTGGCTGGCCAGGCCCGGCCGGCGACTGGCCTACACGGTCGGGTTCACCATGACCGACCAGGTGCAGGACGCCATCATGAAACTGCCGGGCCGGGCGTGGACTCCCGCCTATGACGGCGACGGGCAGGTCCGCGACGGCGCCTGGGTCGCCGAGCTCACCGGCCTGCTCGACCTGTCGTCCTGGCCGAAGGGCATCCGGGTCATCGTCCGCAGGGAACGCCCGCACCCGGGCGCGCAGCTGCGGTTCACCGACATCGGCGGGCACCGGTTCACCTGCTTCGCCACCAGCACCAGGACCGGCCAGCTCGCCGACCTGGAACTGCGGCACCGCCGCCGGGCCCGGTGCGAGGACCGCATCCGCTGCGCCAAGGACACCGGGCTGCGGAACCTGCCGCTGCACGGATACGACCAGAACCAGATCTGGTGCGAGATCGTCGCGCTGGCCTGCGAGCTGACCGCCTGGATGACGATGCTCGCCCTCACCGGCCCAGCCCGCCGCTGGGAACCCAGGAAACTACGGCTGCGGCTTTTCTCGGCCGCCGGGCGCATCGTCCGCGGCGGACGGCGCCTCCGCCTCCGCCTCGCAGCCCGATGGCCATGGTCCCGCGACATCACCACCGCGATCCAGCGGCTGCACGCCATGGCACCCGGCTAGCCAGCCAGCCCTATCCCTGCAATCAGGAAGGACACCCGCGGGCTCGTGGAACCCCGCCCACCCGGCGCGACAGCCGGGCCGCCAGCCACCGCAGGCCGCTGAGAAACAGCCCGCCAGCCGACGGCTCAAGCCACCAACCCAAGATCACGAAAGTTCGAGGCTAACCTCGGGCTTTCGCATGGAATAAGCGGCGGCTATCCATATAAATGAAAAAGTGCCTTTGACCTGGGAGGATAGGGGTCCCATCCGGTTCGAGTCGAAGGCACTTTTCAGCCTCTGGTATCCCTGTGGTGACGCCCGTTCTGGGCGGAAAATCGGGTGTGGCTGCTGTCCGCTGACGCCGACTACTCCTTGGCCTTCGAGGTCGTTTTTCAGCCGGGTGCTGGGAGCCAGTTCCGGGCCCTTCAGTGTTGCCGTGAGCACGTGGATCAGATTCCTCCAACCGTCCCGATGGCTCCCGCGGGCGGCAGCCGCCCGGGTTCAGGTCGATGGTCTGGGAGGTCACGTGTTAGCAGAGACGCAGGACAGCGAGGAGATCATTGCGCGGGTCGCGGCGCTGGATATCGGCAAGGCGGAGCTGGTCTGCTGCGTCCGGGTCCCTGATGAGGACCGCCCAGGGCGGCGGCTGCAGGAGGTGGTGACGTACTCCACGATGACGCGGTCGCTGCTGGGCATGGCGGACCGGCTGCGCTGCCTCGGGGTCACCCGGGTGGTGATGGAGGCAACCAGCGATTACTGGAAGTGCGCGTTCTACCTTCTGGAGGCCCACGGGTTCGAGGCATGGCTAGTCAACGCCAAGGACGTCAAGCACCTGCCGGGCCGTCCGAAGACCGACAAACTCGATGCTGTCTGGTTATGCAAGGTCGCTGAGCGGCAGATGATACGGCCCAGCTTCGTCCCGCCCCCCGAGTTCCGCCGGCTGCGGGATGTCACCCGCTACCGCGCCGACCTGGTCGCGGTGCGCACCGCCGAGACGCAGCGGGCGGAGAAACTGCTGGAAGACGCGCAGATCAAGCTGAGCGTGGTCGCCTCCGACATCTTCGGCGTGTCGGGCCGGCAAATGCTGGCGGCAATGATCGCCGGGGAACGCGACCCAAAGGTGCTGGCGCAGATGGCACGGGCAGCGATGCGCGGCAAGATCACCGCCCTGCAGGAGGCGTTCACCGGATTCTTCACCGACCACCACGCCTTCCTGCTGGCGCGGATGCTGGCCCGGGTCGACGCGATCGACGCCGACATCGCCGCCCTGGACGCCAGGATCGAGGAGATGGCCGTCCCGTTCACCGCCGCGGTCGAGCGACTGGATGAGATCCCCGGCATCAACGTCACCATCGCATCGGTGATCCTGGCCGAGATCGGGATCGATATGGCCCGGTTCCCCACCGCCGGTCACCTGGTGTCCTGGGCCAAGTTCGCCCCCGGCGTCAAGGAGTCCGCCGGGAAGAAGAAAGGCAAGAACATGACCGGCCACGGCAATTCCTACCTGGCGCGGGTCCTAGGCAACGCCGCCGTGGCCGCAGGCCGCAGCGACACCTTCCTCGGCGAGCGGTACCGCCGCATCGCCCGCCGCCGTGGCCGCAAGAAAGCCGTGGTCGCCATAGGACGATCCCTGCTGGTCATCATCTGGCACCTGCTCGCCGACCCCGACGCCCGCTACACCGACCTCGGCAGTGACTTCTACACCACCCGCATCAGCCCCGAACGCCGCAAGCGCGGCCACATCCGCCAGCTCGAAGCCCTCGGCTACAAGGTCACCCTCGAACCAACCGCATAAACCACCGTCCCGCCCAGCCGGCTCCGCTGACGCTCCGCCGGCCGCTACCGCGCGCCGCTAACTCTCCGATTTTCGGATCAGGTGAAGAATAGCGCACGCGCCGACGGCATCGTGGTGTCGGCGGACGGCCGGGGCCTGGTCTCGCAGGCCGGGACCGTCTTGCTGTGGGAGACGATGCGGGTGACCGGCCTGGCCCGCGGCTCACGGAAGGCCAGACCGGAGCAACCCACCGGGCGCGACGAGGTGTCCAGCATCACGAACGGCAGCGTGTCCGCAAGCGCATCGAGTGGATGCACGTGCATCATCCAAGAGCTCGTGAGCCGACCTCGGCGATGGCTGCCAATGAATCCGGCTTGGGCTCATCTGCCGATGGCGAGGGCGAGGAGGGTATTGACCGCAGTCTCGAACGGACGGGTACTCCGTTGTACCTGGGAGAGCAGAAGCCCTCCCTCGAGCGTGGCGAGCAGAGTAATGGCGAGGTCGTCCGGGTCGATACCGGACGGGAGCTTCCCGTCGGCATGAAGGGATCTGAATCCATCGGCGATGGCGGCAGCCCACTGATCGAACCCTGCCGCGATGAGCGCTCGGGCCTCGGGGTCACTCTCGGCGAGTTGACCAGCAAGTGAGCCAAGTGCGCAGCCCCCCTTAGCCTTGGTGCGCTTCGCTGCGGTGAGCACCATGTTCCGCCAGGTCTCGACGCCGTCTGCGCTGCTGAGTGCGCGCCGATTGCGATTGACGATGGCGTCGGCTTGGTAGTCGATGACCGCCTGTACGAGTTCGTCCTTGTCGGGGAAGTAGTGGTACAGCTGCGAGCCGCTGACTTCCGCTGCCACCTTGACGTCTTCCAAGGTTGTGCCCGCCACCCCGCGCTCATGGATCAGGGCGGCTGCCTTCTCAACTATCCGTGCTCGGGTGCGTTCACCCTTGGGGGTGAGCCTCGGCCGGACGCTGGTGTCGTTGACCATGCCACCCATGCTAGCAACTTTTGAGTTTGACAGCCCAGTCCGGCTGTGCCAGAGTGAGTTGCACAACTCACTTTTACAAGCGAGGGCAAAACAGCCAATGACTGACCTAAAGGACCGGACCGCACTTGTCACCGGGTCGACGAGCGGGATCGGCAAGGCAACGGCCATCGCCCTGGCCGCCCGCGGCGCCCGCGTACTGGTAGTCGGGCGCAATGAGCAACGAGCCAGAGACGTGGTCGCCGAGATCGAAGGCAGCGGAGGCAGCGCAACGTACCGGCTCACTACGTTGAGCGACCTCGAATCGGGCCGGGACCTGGTCGAATGGGCCACCGAGGCAGGCGACGGTCACGTCGACATCCTCATCAACAACGCCGGCGTCGCCGTGCTCGGACCGAGCAGCGCCGCCACCGAGGCAGAGTTCGACGAGACCTTCGCGCTGAACGTCAAGGTTCCGTTCTTCCTCGTCGCGGAGCTCGCGCCAGCCATGGCCGAACGCGGATGGGGTTCGATCGTCAACGTCAGCACGATGGTCGCGAGTTTCGGGCAGGCCGGCATGGCCATGTACGGCGCCAGCCGGGCCGCTCTGGAACTGCTGACCAAGGCCTGGGCCGCCGAATACGGCCCGAGTGGTGTCCGGGTCAACGCCGTTGCCCCCGGCCCGACGCGCACCGCGTTGATGGAAGCCGTCCCCGTGGAGATGGTGAACCGGCTCGCGGCGCTGGCACCGGCAGGCCGCGTGGCCCGGCCCGCGGAACTCGCCGCGGCGATCGTCTTCCTCGCCAGCGACGATGCCAGCTTCGTCCACGGCGTCACCCTCGCGGTCGACGGCGGCCGGGTCGCGACGTAACACCAGCCGCAGCGCGGCGGCGTTCACCGGAGCGGCCCTGCCGGCCGGCGGCGCGATGACCACCGTACGGGCCGCCCGCGAGACGACGTCCTCTCGAAGTTCTCTGGCATGCAGGACTCACCTGATGGGAGAAGCGTATGAGCAAGTTCGACGCCCAGTTCGCCGGAAGGCTCGACGGTCAGACCGTCCTGGTCACCGGCACCAAGGGCGGTATCGGCCATGAGACAGCCCAAGGCGCCGGCAACAGCGGCGCGACCGTGCTGGTGCACGCACGAAGCGCTGACCAGGCCAGACGAGCAGCGGACCTGCTGGCCGGCAATGGCAACGGCAAGGGCCGGTACGTGGCCGTGGCCGGGGACCTGGGCTCGCTGGCCGGCGTCCGCGAGCTGGTCGAGGCGGTGCGCCAGGCGAGCCCGAAGGGCTTGAACGGGCTGGTCAACAACGCGGGCGCGGCCTTCGCCACCAAGGCCCTGTCCCCGGACGGCTACGAGCGAACGATCGCGATCAACCACATCGCCGCCGCAGCGCTGACGGAGGGGCTGCTCGACCTTCTGCGCAAGGGAGCTGATGATGTCGCCGCGCCCTCGCGGGTGGTCATCATGACCGCCCTGATCGAGTCGCGGGGCAAGCCGATCACCGACTGGAGCTACCCGGGTAAGTACAAGCAGATCCAGGCCTACGCCGATGCCAAACTGCTGGCCCTGATGTACACCTACGCCCAAGCTCGCCGCCATGAGGGCGAGGGCCTGACGTTCAACGCAGTCAGCCCGGGCGCGGTCAAAACCAGTCTCGGCAGCAAGGCCGGCGGGCCGTTCAAAACGATTGAGGCGTTGACCAATCCGTTCGTCGGACCGCCGGAGAAGGGGTCACGCGGCTGTGTCCGGCTGCTGGCAGATCCCGATCTTGCCACCGCCACCGGCGGCTACTACAGCTCGGCCAAGCTCAAAAAGTCATCCAAGAAGTCTCGTGATCATGACGCTCAGGACCGGGTGTACGAGCAGACCGAACGCGAACTGCGCATCCACAACTGATGCGGCCCCAGCCGGCTATCGCCAGCACACCCGGTGCGGCAACGCTCGCGCCTTCACTAGCTAGCCTCGGTCTTTCGGTGGATAGTGGCTGAGGCGCGCCGTTCAAGAAAAAGTGCCTTTGAGCTGGGAGGATAGGGCTTGTCTAGGGTCCTGTCCGTACTCAGCGGAAGGCACTTTTCACATGCAGAATACAGTCCGCTCCGAAGATCCTGGTGTCTGCTGACGGTGCGGGGATCGTGTCTCACGCGGGCGCGCTGCTGCTGACCGAAACTGCCAGGGTGACCGGTCTGCAGGCAGGACTGCCGGCCGCCGTGGGGCGGTGGCGCGCGCCGAGGGCGATGCATGACCCCGGCAAGATCGTGCTCGACCTGGCCGTCGCGGTGGCGTTAGGCGGCGACTGCCTGGCTGACATCGGCGTGCTGCGCGCCGAGCCTGGCCTGTTCGGGCCGGTGGCTTCCGACCCGGTCGTATCCCGTCTGGTCACGCAGCTCGCAGCGGACGCGCCCGCGGCGATGACAGCGATCGGCAAAGCACGGTCCGCAGCCAGGGAACGCGCCTGGAAACTGGCCGGAGATGCGGCGCCCGGCACCGGCGGCGGGCTGATCCCGGTCGACATCGACGCCACCATCGTCACCGTGCACTCCGATAAGGAGCAGGCCACGCCGACGTGGAAGAAAACCTACGGGTTCCACCCCCTGACTGTGTTTGCTGATCACGGCCCGGAAGGATCCGGGGAGCCGCTGGCCGTCATGCTCCGCCCCGGCAACGCCGGGTCGAACACCGCCGCCGACCACATCACCGCGACCCGCGCTGCTCTCGCCCAGCTCCCCGCAGCCGCGCGGCGGCGGGTGCTGATCCGCGCCGATTCCGGCGGGGGCACCCACGGGTTCCTGGAATGGCTGGCCCGGCGGCGGCTGCAGTACTCGGCCGGGTTCACCATCACCGACGACATGCAGCCCGCCATCATGCGGCTGCCCGCCGCGGCGTGGACCCCGGCTTACGACGGAGCCGGGCGGGTCCGCGACGGCGCCTGGGTCGCCGAGCTCACCGGCCTGCTGAACCTGTCGTCCTGGCCGGAAGGCATGCGGGTCATCGTCCGGAAAGAACGACCGCACCCGGGCGCGCAGCTGCGGTTCACCGACGTCGGCGGCCACCGGTTCACCGCGTTCGCCACCTCTGCCCGGACCGGGCAGCTCGCCGACCTGGAATTACGCCACCGGCGCCGTGCCCGGTGCGAGGACCGGATCCGCTGCGCCAAAGACACCGGCCTGCGGTGCCTGCCGCTGCACGGATATGACCAGAACCAGATCTGGTGCCAGATCGTCGCCCTGGCCTGCGAACTCCTGGCCTGGACCGCCATGCTCGCGCTGACCGGCCCCGCCCGCCGCTGGGAACCCAAACGCCTGCGGCTGCGGCTGCTATCGGCAGCCGGCCGGATCGTCCGCGGCAGCCGCCGGCTCCGCCTGCGCCTCGCCGCCCGGTGGCCATGGGTAACCCAGATCACCGACGCCATCACCCGGCTGCAAGCACTCGCACCCGGCTAACCCAGACCCCTCATCCCTGCAGCTCGGAAGGAGAAAACCAAGGGCCGTGGAACCCCGCCCACCCGGCACGACAGCCGGGCCGCCAGCCACAGCCGGCAGTCGGAAACCATGACGAGGCCGCCACCTCACGCCACCGACCGAAGATCACGAAAGATCGAGGCTAATGCGCGCTGACAATGCAGAGAAGGTCTTTGCGGATATCAATGGCGTCCGGCAGGGAATGTTTATACAGAGCAGCAACGCCAGTCATCCTGTGCTGCTCTATCTGCATGGCGGCCTGCCGGAGTACTTTCTTACCGAGCGGTACCCGACCGGCCTCGAGAACGACTTCACTGTGGTGTGGTGGGAACAGCGCGGGGCGGGCCTCTCCTTCCGGCCGGATATCCCGCCGGAGACCATGACGCTGGAGCAATTCATCGCCGACACGCTGGCAGTAACTGACTACCTGCGTAACCGCTTCGGGAAAGAAAAGATTTACCTGATGGCCCATTCGGGGGGCACGTTCTTCGGGTTGCAGGCCGCTGCGCGGGCACCGGAGGTCTACTGCGCCTACATTGGCGTCGCTCAGATCGTGCGACAGCTGGAGTCGGAGAGACTCGCGCAGGAGTACATGCTTGCGCGGTTCACCGAGAGCGGTAGCCGCCGTATGGTGCGCAGGCTCAGGGCAGCGCCAGTCAGCACGGCGGCGGGAGCGCCCGACGGGTACCTCGCGGTGCGTGACCGGGCTATGCATAGCCTCGGTATCGGGACGACTCGCGAGATGTCTTCGGTACTACAGGGCCTGTTCCTGCCATCCCTGATGAGCCCGCACTACACGCTGGGCGAGAAGGTGAAGCTGTGGCGCGGCAAATTCTCCGCAGGCGTGAGCGCGCTGTGGGATGAAATGCTCGCGGCCGATCTGGCTGACCGCGTGCCGGAGATTACTCTTCCCGCCTACTTCCTCCATGGCGTTTACGACTATACCGTCAGCTACGGGCTTGCCAGAAAGTACGTGGCAACCCTGAGAGCGCCACTGAAAGGCTTCTATACATTCGCGCAGTCCGCTCACAGCCCCATAATGGAGGAGCCCCAAAAAGCCCGGAGAATTATGCGCGACGACGTGCTCGCGGGGAAAAACGGCCTCGCCGACGGTTCTCCTCGATGACCGGGCTGTCGCGGCCGACCGCCCGCGATCTGCCAGGCGTCACGAATGGAGCACGCGCTCGCCCGTCCGACCTGCTACTTCCTGAGTAGCCCCGACCGGATTTGAACCGGCGCTACCGCCTTGAGAGGGCGGCGTCCTGGGCCGCTAGACGACGGGGCCAGGTACTTTCGCTGCTCCCGCGGCAGCCGGATCCACCCGGCAGGTGACTGACTGACGCACGGAAAACCGGCATTGACGCGGTCCTTGTCGAACCGCCTGCCGGGCCATCAGAGTAGCGCACTGCGCGGATCCGCGCCAAACCAGGCTCCGGACGACCGGCAACGGACCGGGTCAGCTCCGAATAGTCCGCCAATTTCGAGGTACTTCCCAGCGCATGCTTGCATTCATCGTTGTACTGATCGTCATCGGCCTCGTCGTCGGACTGATCGCGCGCCTGCTCGTGCCTGGCCGGGACAACATCGGCCTGCTCGGCACGATCCTGCTGGGGATCGTCGGCTCGTTCGTCGGCGGATTCCTGTGGGAACTGGTCGAGTTCCACCAGATCGAGACTCACCATTTCCGGACCGTCGGCATCATTGGCTCGATCATCGGAGCCATCGTGGTGCTGCTGATCCTCCGCGTCACCGGCCTGGAGCGCGGCCGGTCCCGCCGCCGGGTCTAGCTCGGCGCTTGGTCGGAGCGAGCCCCGATAGCAAACGAGCGCGGCCGCCTGTCGGGCGGCCGCGCTTTGCTTGTGTGTAGTCGCTGGGGTACCAGGACTCGAACCTAGACTAACGGGGCCAGAACCCGTCGGGCTGCCAATTACCCCATACCCCATGGGAGCGCGCCACGGATCACCCGAGGCGCCAGTGCAGTGTAGCCGAAGCCGGAGGCACGGGCCAAAGGATCAGCCAGGCCAGCCGACCGCGGCAAATCGAGCACCGCTACCCCATCATCGCACGGCCGATTGCGGCGTTTTCCGCAGGTATGGCTCCGCACGCGTGGGTCCGCGAGTATGACTGGGTAGCTACGACCGAGCCGATGCCTGGTAGCTGGCTAGCCGGTCGCTGGCCAGCCTGCCGTGGCGTCCCGGAGCTGCCGGTGCCGGGCCAGGATGTCAGGTTCCGCCCGGCCCGTGTACTCGGCAGCCGGATGGGGCGGCTGCCAGGCTGGCGGCCGTGGCGTGCCCGCGAGCGCCCACGCGGCTTGCCGGGCCGCGCCGAGCGCTACGTACTCGGCCGGATCGGGCACCAGGACGGGGACGCCGAAGATGCCCGGCGCGAGCGCCCGGACGGCCTCCGACCGGGATCCGCCGCCGATCAGCAGCACCCGGCGGAACGACAGGCCCTGCCGGGTCAGCAGGTCGGCAGCGCTGGCCAGGGACGCGAGGACGGCCTCGACCGCGGCCCTGGCGAGGTTCGGCCGCGACGCGTTCGCGGTCGTCAGGCCCGCCAGCACGCCACTGGCATCGGGCCGGTCTGGCGTGCGCTCTCCGTCTAGGTAGGGCAGCAAGCTCAGGCCGCCGGCGCCCGGTTCGGCCGCGAGCGCGAGGTTGGCGAGCTCGGCGAGGGTGGCGCCGAGGAGAGCCGCGGTCGCGGTCAGCACGCCCGCCGCGTTGATGGTGCAGACCAGCGGCAGATACTGGCCGGCCGCGTCAGCGAAACCGGCCACTGCCCCGGTCGGATCGGCGGCGGGGCTGGCGCTGACGGCGAACGCTGTGCCCGAGGTGCCGATCGAGACAGCCAGGTCACCCGGCTCGAGGCCGAGGCCGAGCGCCGCGGCCATGTTGTCGCCCGTGCCCGCCGACAAGGGGGCGCCCCAGGCGGTCTCCCCCACGACCGCCGCAGGGTCGGCTACCCGCGGCAGCTCGAGCTCGTGCCCGATCGCCTTCGCGGCCACCTCGGGCAGCCATCCGCTGGTGCGCGGGGCGAAATAGCCGGTGCCCGACGCGTCGCCGCGGTCGGTCGTCGCGGCGGTCACGGCGAGGCGCGGCTGCGTGGCCTGGCGCAGGCGCCACGTCAGCCAGTCGTGTGGGAGCAGCACCGTCACCGTCCGCTTCGCGTTCTCGCTCTCCTGCTCGGCCAGCCAGCGCAGCTTGGTGACGGTGAACGACGCCGTCGGCACGCTGCCGGTCTGCTCGGCCCACCAGGCCGGACCACCGAGCTCGGCGACCAGGTCGGCGGCGGCGCCGGCCGAGCGCAGGTCATTCCACAGCAAGGCAGGCCGCACAACCTCGCCGGACTCATCGAGCGCGATCATGCCGTGCTGCTGGCCCCCGATGCCGACGGCATCGGCTCGCTCCAGCAGCCCGTCTCCGGCCTTCGCCAGAGCCTCCAACCAGGCCGCCGGGTCACACTCCGTCCCGGCTGGATGCGGCGCGCTGCCCTGCGCTACTACGTATCCGTCCTCGGCGCGGCACAGCACTACCTTCGTGGACTGAGTCGAGGAGTCCACGCCGGCGACGAGCATCATGCCTCCACGTCCTTGTCCCGCTCAGGTGGCCGGACAGGGCCGGCTTACGCGGGCCGTTGGAGCTGGCCCCTGATGTCAGTAAAGCTGGCTGATCCATCCTGACTCAACAGGCGTCATCAGCTCTGGTCAGCTGCTGTCGACGACCCGGTTCGTGAGCGCGCCGATGCCCTCGATATCGACCGAGATGCTGTCGCCGGCTACCAGCGGGCCGATGCCTTCAGGCGTCCCGGTCAGCAGCACGTCGCCGGGCAGCATCGTCATCACCGCCGTGACGTAGGTGACCAGCGTCGTGATGTCGTGAATCAGCAGCGACGTCCGCGAGTCCTGCTTCACCTCGCCGTTGACTGTCGTCGTCAGCCGCACGTCGGCCGGATCGAGCCCGGTCTCGATCCACGGCCCGAGCGGGCAGAACGTGTCGAAGCCCTTCGCCCTCGCCCACTGGCCGTCCTTGGCCTGTAGATCGCGGGCAGTGACGTCGTTGGCGCAGGTATAGCCGAAGATCACCTCGGGCACCCTGGCTGGCGGGACGTCACGGCACAGCCTGCCGAAGACGATCGCGAGCTCGCCCTCGTAGTCGACTCGCTCCGACAACTGCACCGGCCGGACGATCGCGTCGCCTGGCCCGACCACGGCCGTGGACGGCTTCAGGAAGATCAGCGGCTCAGCGGGCGGCTCGGCGCCCGTCTCGCGCGCGTGCTCAAGGTAGTTCCGGCCGATCGCGACTACCTTGCTCGGCAGCACCGGGGCCAGCAGCCGCACGTCCGCGAGCGCATACAGCGCGCCGGTCAGCTTCGCCTCGCCGGCGCTCGGCCCGAACGGGTGGCCGGCTATCTCGGCGATGCTCAGCTCGCCGGTCTGCCGCCCGTTCCCGTCGCTGGTCCCATTCGCGGCAACCGTCAGGTCCTCGCCATCGACGATGCCGAACTTCACCTCGTCGTTGACGGCGAACCTCGCGATGCGCATGTCTCCCTCCCGCCCGTGGTGATGCCGTGGTGATAACGACCGTGGGTGATCCCGGCTCCCTACTACTGCATGTAGCCCTCAACCTCAGGGACAGGCCGGGGCGCGCTGCCACCTGGATCCTCGCCGAACTCGCGGCGGGCGCGACGCTGTCGCAACAGATCCCAGTACTGGTCGAGCTGCTCTTCCGTGCCGCGGAGCTGCTCTTGCTCCTGATCTGTCGTCAGTTCGCCGGACGCAAGCCGGGCGCGCAGATCGTGCTCGGTCTTGATGAGGTCATCTATGTGGCGCAGGATGTCCTTGTCGTCCATGGAGTGATCCTTCCTCGCGGCTTCGCCCATCCTTGCATCCCGGCCGCCGCAGTCCGCGAGGGTGTCAGACGTACGGTGTACGTTAGCGACATGCAGCTCACGCGCAGGCGCATCATCGCCGCGGCGATGGCGCTGATCGAGCGGGATGGCGTCGAGGCCATCTCGATGCGGCGGCTAGCGAGCGAGCTAGGGTGCGGCGTGATGTCGCTGTACAACCACGTGCCGTCGAAGTCAGCGCTGCTGGACGGCGTGGCCGACGCGGTGATGTCCGGCATCGAGATCACGCCGGTGCCGGGCGCGGGCTGGCAGGAGCAGGTCCGGGCCCAGGCCAGGGCGTTCCGCCAGATCGCCAGGGCGCATCCGAGGTGCGCCATGGTCGTGGTCAGCAGGCCGCCGTCGTCGGCCGCCATGGTGCGGCCGGTTGAGAGTGCGCTGGCCACGCTGCGGCGCGCCGGATTCAGCGGACACGATGCCGTGCGCATCGTGCGCGCGTTCGTCGCCTACATCATGGGCTCGCTGCTGCGCGAGGTCGGTGTCGCGCCGGCTCTGGCCGACGGGGACGGCGACCCCCATCGGCCGTACCTGAGGCCCACCGAGTTCCCGCAGGTAACCGACCTGGCCGCAGAGCTGAGCAGCGCGGACGAGGACGCCGACTTCGAATTCGGCCTGGACCTGCTCCTCCATGCCATCGCCGCCCTGCACCCCGCGGCCGTCACGCCCTAGCCGCAGGGCACCTCCGCAGCCAGCTCCTGGCGTGGGCCTACCAGGCCAGCTCCCGCAGCGACAACCAGGGCCAGCACGACCGGCACGGCCAGGGCCGTGGTCAGCCCGAACACACCTGCCAGGCCTCCGATCAGCACCGGGCCGCCGAGCATCCCGACGTAGCCGAGCCCGGCTACCGTGGCGATGCTGCGGGCTGGCCGGTCCGGGTCCGCCCGGCCGGCCGCCGAGAGCAAGAGCGGGAACGTGCACGACAAGCCGGCTCCGAAGATCGCGAACCCGGCGATCGCGCCGGCCACGCCGCCGCTCGCGAGTGCGCACGTGAGGCCGGCCGCAGCTGTGAGCCCGCAGCAGCGCAGCACTGTCACGGGCCCGAACCTGGCAGCCAGGCGGTCACCCGTGAGCCGCCCGACCGCCATCGCGATGCTGAAGCCCGCGTACGCCAGGGCCGCCAGGCCGGCCGGCGCGCGCAGGTCGTCGCGCAGGTAGACGGCGCTCCAGCCGTCGGCAGCGCCCTCACCGAGCAGGGCGCAGATCGCCAGCAGCGCCATCAGCAGGAGCGTCGGCATCAGCGCCCGCCGAACGGGCGCCCTCGCCGCGGCGCGGCCAGCCGCAGCGCGACCCAGAACAGCGCGACGCGGAACAGCCCGACGCCGAACAGCCCGACCAGCCGCGGCCCGATCTGAGGCCACCCGATCTGCCGCGGCCTGATCCCCTCGGCCCTCATCCGGTTGCCGATGCGCTGGGTCCTGATTGGCAGGAGCCCGATCTGCTGGCGGGCGGGCGGCGGATGGATCGGCCCCGTTCCCGTCCTGATCGGGCAGCAACCAGCGGCCGGCCAGCACGGCGCCGCACACTAGCGGAATGCTCACGGTGGTGAAGTTAATCACTGGCCCTGCGCCGGCCCACGCGAACGCGCTGCCGGCCAGCGCGCCGGCCAGCCCGCCGACGCTGTAGCAGGCGTGGAACGAGGTCATCAGCGGCTTGGCGGCAGCCCGCTCGGCCAGCACCGCCTGGGAGTTCATGCCGACGTCGAGAGCGCCGCTAGCCAGGCCGAACGCGAAGAGAACCGCCATTAGCGCGGTGCGTGATGGTGCCAGGCCGAGCCCCGGCAAGACCAGAGCCGCCGCGGTGCCGGCGACCAGGGTGAGCCGGCGGCTGCTAGCCCGGTGCGCGAGGCGGCTAGCGATCGGCACGCCGACAACCAGCCCGGCAGGTGCCGCGAGCAGTGCAAGGCCCAGGGCGCCGTCGGTCAGCCGCAGGTCCTGCTTGACCGCCGGGATCCTGGCTAGCCAGACGCCGTTGGCGACGCCAATCATGGCGAAGTACGCCACCACCGCGATCCGCGCACGCCGCAGCCGGCCAGATCGTGGCAGGGTTGGCGTGCGCGTGTCATCGAGGACGCGGCCGCTGGTGGCGGCGGGGGCGTTCCCGGCAGCCAGGGAGTCGATCCGCCGAGGCTATCAGGCTGCGGTACGTGCCTTTTGCGGTGTTCGGGTGGTTAACCCGCCGACGTGCGGCACGGCAGTCGGCCCGCTCGCGAGGACTGCAGCTGGATATAGGGAACAGAACGGGCGATCGTCGGCAACCTTCTCGACATTTCACGGCCGAAGTGCAGTTCAGCGTCCGAATTATTCCGGTATGTGTGCACGTCAGCCGTGAAATCTTGGGCGGGGCATCGCGGGACGGATCCTTGCGAGTCTGGTTCGCCCCGTGCCGGGTCGCCCGTGCCGGGTCGCCCGTGCTGAGTCGCCCGTGCTGAGTCGCCCGTGCTGGGTTGCCGGTGCTGGGACGCCGGTGCTGGGTCCTCAGCAAACCTTGTGGACCCAGCCGTACGGGTCGGGCAGCTGGCCGAACTGGATCCCGAGCAACTGCTCCCGCAGCCGCATTGTGACCGGACCGGGCTCGCTGTCGCCCGATGCTCCATCCGCCAGCTGCACTCCGGACTTCGCCGACCGGCGTGATGACCGCCGCGGTGCCGCACGCGAAGACCTCGGTGATCTCGCCGGACGCACAGCCATCCCGCCACTGGGTGACCGAGATGGTGCCGTCCTCGGCCGGGATCCCGAGGTCAGGCGCCAGCGTGAGCAGGGACTCCCTGGTGATGCCGGGCAGCAGCGTCCCGGTCAGGCCAGGCGTCATGATCCGGGCATCCGGGCCCGAGCCGCGGACGAAGAACAGGTTCATGCCGCCCATTTCCTCGACCCACTGGTGCTCGGTCGCGTCGAGCCAGACCACCTGCTCGCAGCCGTGCGCGAGCGCCTCCAGCTGGCCCGCGAACGCGCCGGCGTAGTTGCCGCCGGTCTTGGCCGCGCCAGTGCCGCCGGGCGCCGCCCGGGTGTAGGAGTCGGCGAGCCAGACCGACACTGGCTGAATGCCACGTGAGAAGTAGAGGCCAGCTGGCGAGGCGATGACCGCGAACGTGAACGAGGCCGACGGCCCGCTGACGCCGAGCCCAACGTTCGTGGCGATCATGAACGGCCGCACGTACAGGCTTTCCTCGCGGCCGCGCGCATCGCCGCCCGGCACCCAGTCCCGGTCCTGGGTCACGAGCAGCTCGAGTGCCTGGACGAACGCGTCCTCAGGCAGCTCCGGCATGCCCATCCTGGTCGCCGACCGGTTGAACCTCGCCGCGTTCGCGGTGGGCCGGAACATCACCACCGCACCGCCGACCTGGCGGTAGGCCTTCAGCCCCTCGAATATCTCCTGTGCGTAGTGGAAGACAGCGCTCGCCGGATCCATGCTGAACGGCCCGTACGGCCGCAGTTGCGCGTCATGCCAGCCGACACCCTGCGTCCAGTCGATCGTCACCATGTGATCGGTGAAGATCTGGCCAAAACCCGGACTGGCTAGCAGCTTGGCGCGCCGAGATGCGAGAACCGGCGCGGCCGACGGATGGACCGCGAAGGTGATGCAGTCTTTCGCACCTGCGCTCATCGAGCCCTCCCCTGCTCCGGGCCGGGCCCCATTGCCGCGACACCGTTGCCGCCGACACCGATGCCGCCGACGTCGATGCCGCCAAACCGTCACGCCTAGGCTAGCCCGCTACCCGCTCCGCGATGTCATCGCCGATCTCGGGCGTCGAGCGCGGCGACCAGGCGCCCTGACGCTCCAGCAGGTCATCGGACACGGCCTGCTCGATACGCGTGGCCTCGGCTGACAGGCCCAGGTGCTCGCACAGCATCGCGGCCGACAAGATCGCGGCTGTCGGGTCTGCCTTCTGCTTGCCGGCGATGTCCGGCGCGCTGCCATGCACCGGCTCGAACATGCTGGGCGCCGTGCGCTCGGGATTGATACTCGCGCTCGCGGCCAGGCCGATGCCGCCCGCGACCGCGGCGCCCAGCGAGGTCAGGATGTCGCCGAACATGTTGTCGGTGAGGATCACGTCGAATCGCTCGGGCTGGCTGATGAAGTACACGGCGGCGGCGTCCATATGGCAGTACTCGGTGGTGACCGCGGGGAAGTCGGCGGCTACATTGGTCACGGTCCGGCGCCAGAGATCGCCGGCGTAGGCCAGCACGTTGCTCTTGTGCACGAGGGTCAGCCGGCGGCGCTGGCGCTCGGCGGCCCGCTGCAGCGCGTACCTGGCTACCCGGCCGACGCCGAACGCGGTATTGATGCTTTCCTGGGTGGCCACCTCGGCCGGCGTGCCCTTGCGCATGATCCCGCCGGCCTCGATGTAGGGCCCCTCGGTCCCCTCCCGGACGATCAGCATGTCCACCGACTCGTTCCTGACGTTGGCCAGCGGCGAGGCGATGCCGGGATAGAGCCGGACCGGGCGGAGGTTGACGTACTGGTCGAACTCGAACCGCAGCCGCAGCACGAGTCCCCGCTCCAGCACCGCGCTCGGCACGCTGGGATCGCCGACGGCACCGAGCAGGATCGCGTCGTGCCCGGCGATCTCGGCGAGCACGGAGTCGGGCAGCACCTCGCCGGTCCGGTTGTAGCGCTGCGAGCCCAGGTCGTAGCTCGTGGGCTCGATGGCGAGCGAACCGACGGCTCGCAGGACCTTGATGGCCTCGGCCACGACCTCGGGGCCGATCCCGTCGCCCCCGATGACCGCGAGCCGGATACTTTGTGCTGTCACGGCAGTACCTTACTGGGCTGTCGCTGCGGGCTGGCAAGATGCCCGCAGTTGCCCGGCTGGTCAGCCCTCATCCAGGTCAACGACCCTGGCCAGGCCGGCGCCGATGGCGGCGGCGATCTCACTGAGCAGCTCGGCGTGGACCGCAGAGTCAATGGACAGCACCATCAGCGCGTCGCCGCCCTGGGCGTGCCGGCAGACCTGCATGCCCGCGATGTTGATCTCGTGGCTGCCGAGGAGCTGACCGACGGTGCCGACCACGCCAGGCCGGTCGGCGTAGCCGAGGAAGATCATGTGGTCGGCCGGGGTGATCTCGGCATCGAGGCCGTTGACCTCGACCAGGTGCTCGGTCTGCCGCAAGCCGGACAAGGTACCGCTGACCGAGACCAGTTGCCCGTCCGGGGCGGTGCCGCGAAGCGTCAGCAGGTTGCGCCAGTCCTGGCTGACCTCGTCGGTGCTCGAGGCTCACCTCCACGCCGCGCTCCTTGGCTACCAGCGGCGCGTTGACGTAGGTGACCGGCTCCTCGGTGACGTCGCCGAAGAGGCCCTTCATCGCCGCCAGCTCCAGGACGCTCACGTCGAGCCGGGCGATCTCGCCCTTGGCCTCGACGGCCACCGATGCCGTCGCGCCACCGGCGAGCGCGGCAAAGATGCGGCCGAGCTTCTCGCCGAGCGGCAGCCACGGCCGCAGGTCCTCGTGCACCGCGCCGCCCTGCACGTTCACTGCGTCGGGTACGAACTCGCCATCTAGCGCCAGCCGGACCGACCTGGCGACCTGGATGCCAGCCTTCTCCTGTGCCTCGCTGGTGCTGGCGCCGAGGTGCGGCGTGACGACCACGTTCTCGAACCCGAACAGCGGGCTGTCGGTGCACGGTTCCTTGGCGTAGACGTCGATCCCGGCGCCGGCCACCCGGCCATCGCGCAGCGCGCTGGCCAGCGCGACCTCATCCACGATGCCGCCGCGAGCCGCATTGATGATGCGGACCTCGGGCTTGACCAGGTGCAGCTCGCGATCGCCGATGAGCCCGACCGTCTCGGCGTTCCTCGGCAGGTGGACCGTGATGAAGTCAGCCTCGGCCAGGAGCTCGTCCAGGCTCACCATCCGGACCCCGAGCTGCGTCGAGATCGCGCGGCCTGGCGTACGGGTCGTAAGCGATCACGGTCATGTCGAACGCGGCCAGCCGCTCGGCCACCAGTGCGCCGATCCGGCCGAGGCCGAGGATGCCGACAACCTTGTCCTGGAGCTCGACGCCGGTGTAGGCGGAGCGCTTCCACTGACCGTCCTTAAGCGAGGCGTGCGCCTGCGGCACGTTCCTGGCCAGGGCGAGCAGCAGCGCGACCGCGTGCTCGGCGGCGCTGACGATGTTGGACGCGGGCGCGTTCACGACCATCACGCCGGCCTTGGTGGCGGCATCCACGTCCACGTTGTCCAGGCCGACTCCCGCTCGCGCGACGACGCGGAGCCTGCGGCCTGCGGCGATGGCCTCGGCGTCGATCCGGGTGGCGCTGCGCACGATCACGGCATCGACGTCTGCGAGGGCTGGCAGCAACTGACTCCGGTCCGCGCCTTCGGTGTAGCGGACCTCGAACGAGGCCTCCAGCAGCGCGATCCCGGCCGGGGACAGCTCTTCGGCGACCAGGACGACAGGTGCAGGCACGGAATTCCTCCGAGTGGGCAGGCGTCGGGTTTCACAGTGTATCGACAGGCTTTGTGAACTACTTCACAAGATCGTCTGGCCCGCCGCTGAGCCTAAGGCTGCTGTCTCGGGCGCGGCTCTCTCGGGCTCGGCTCTGTCAGGCGCGGTCGCTGCGTTCTCGGTCGCTGCGTTCTCGGTCGCTGCGTTCTCGGTCGCTGCGTTCTCGGTCGCTGCGTTCTCGGTCGCTGTTGTCTCGGGCGCGGCTGTCTCGGGCGCGGCGGTAGCCGGCCCAGGGCTCGCCGGCCCAGCGCTCGCCGGCCCGATGACGCCGGGCCCGGCGGCGACCGCCCCGATGAGGCCTGGTCCGATAGCAACCGGCCCGATAGCGACCGGCCCGATAGCAACCGGCCCGATGACGCCTGGCCCCGCGGTGACAGAGCCGGTGCCGCCCACGACGGCGAGTGACTCGATCCCGCGCGCGCGCCATCGGCCGGGCCACGAGGTATCCCTGCCCGAGCCCGCAGCCCATGGCCCGCAGGAGCTCGAGCTGCTCGGGCCGCTCGATCCCCTCGGCCACGATCTCGATGCCGAGGTCGTGCCCGACCTGCACGATCGTGCGCGTCAGCATGGCGAGGGTGCCGTCGGTGCCGAGGCCAGCCACGAACGACGGGTCAATCTTGATGATGTCGACCGGCAGCTGGCGCAGGTAGGCAAGCGAAGCGTAGCCGGTGCCGAAGTCGTCGATGGCCAGCCGGACGCCGAGCTGGCGCAGCCTGGCCAGCCCGTCCATGACCGGGCCGTCGATCTCGATCAGCACCCGCTCGGTGACCTCGAGCGTCAGCGCGGACCGCTGCAGTCCGCTGTCGTCGATCGTCGTCAGCACCGTCTCGGCGAACCCGGCCGCGCTGACCTGGCGCAGCGAGAAGTTGACCGACAGCCCGACCTGCCAGCCTGACTCGCGCCAGCGGGCAACCTGGCGGCAGGCCTGGCTCAGCACCCAGGCGCCGAGCGGCACGATCAGCCCCGAGTCCTCGGCGATCCCCAGGAACTCCCTGGGCTCGACGTTCTCGCCGCCGCGTGACCACCGGACGAGCGCCTCCACGCTGGCCACGCGCGACGTCGACAGCTCCACTACCGGCTGGTATTCGATACCGAGGTCACCGGCCTCGATCGCGGCGCGCAGGTCGGTCGCCAGCTCCAGGCGGCGGATCACGTCGGCGTGCATGTGCGCGGCGAACACCTCGACCCGGCCGCCGCCGGCGTCCTTAGCCCTGGCCATGGCCAGGTCGGCGTTGCGCAGCAGGTGCTCGGCCAGATCCGGGTCGGCGAACGCGACGCCGACGCTCGCCGTGATGGCCACGTCCCGGCCCGCTACCTGGAACGGATCTGCCGCGATCGCGCCCGCCAGCCGCTCGGCGATGTCGACGATCTCCTGCGGGCTCGCCGCGCTCTCGATCAAGACGGCGAACTCGTCCCCGCCCCAGCGCGCGACCGTGTCGTGTGCGGGCACCAGGCCGCGCAGCCGGCGGCCGGCCTGGGCGAGGACCAGGTCCCCGGCCCCGTGACCGACCGAGTCGTTGATCGCGGTGAAGCCGTCGAGGTCGACGAAGATTGCCCCGATGCGCTCGGCCTCGATCCGCTCCGCGCTAGCCGCGTCGCCGGTCTCGCGTGCCAGCAGGTCCTTGGCCCGTTCTTCCAGGTAGGAGCGGTTCGGCAGACCGGTCAGGCCGTCGTGAAAGGTGAGATGAGTGACCTGCCGCTGGAGCGCGACCTGGTCGCTGATGTCTCGGGCGGTGATCAGCATAAGCTCGGGCCGACCCGGCTCGCCGTAGCGCGAGACTGTCGCCTGCACGTGCCGCCAGGTGCCGTCGGACGACCTGACGCGGCAGGCCACGAGTCCGGTCGAGGCGGCCGAGTCCGCGCGGACCGCCGAGACGGTGCGCGCCACGGTCCCAAGATCGTCAGGATGCACCAGACCCGGTAGCCGGACGCCCGCCAGTCGCTCGGGCGTATAGCCGTAGTGCGCTACCGCCTTGCTCGCGTAGCTGATCAGGCCGGTCGGGTCGCAGAGCAGCACCGCGTCACTCGTGCGGTCGGCGAGCTGATGAAACTGGCTATCGGCGTGCTCGGCGAGCGCCGACATCGCCGCTGCCTGCCGAAGCAGTCCGGCGATCCTGACTACGAGCGCCAGCGCCAGCAGCGAGCCGGTGATGAGCGGCACCGGGCCGCTGCTCCCCCAGGTAGCCACCGCGAAGATGAAGGAAACCAGGCTGGCCAGGCCGGCCACGCCGAGCGCGATCAAGGTGCTCAGCGGCGGATCGGCCGCGGACCGGGTCGCGCCCGCTGGCACACTCGCCTCGGTTTGCTGCGCCAGCGCGCTGGCGCCGAGCAGGCAGAATGCGAGGAGCCATGCCACCTGCGGCCAGGAGCCCGGATGCATGCCGCTGGCGCGGGCCTGCACCGCCAGGAAGTCGCCGAGGGTCACCGCGCACAGCGCAAGGTACGGCATAAGCGCGCGACGGCCAGCCCGGATCGCGAGCCACAGCGTGCCGCTGAGGACGGCCAGGTCGGCGGCCGGATGGATGAGGTCCACGGTGAACAGGCCGGGTCCGACGGCCGCCGCCAGGTAGGCGGACCGCAGGATGGCGATCCAGCCGATGCCGAAGACCGCCAGCACCAGCAGTGCCGCGTCCATCAGGTGGCCGGGATCGGAGACCCGCCGGGTACGAGGCTGGCGATCGTCCGCGGCCGGCGGGAGCCGTAGCAGGCCGAGCACGAGTGGCGGCAGGGCCAGCAGCGCCAGCAGGTCGGTCAGCGTCAGCTGGATCACGGCAGGCGTTACCTCGCCGGCGCTGGCTCCCTGCGCGGCGAAAGCCGCGCCCCAGGCCACGGTGGCGACCGCGAGCCATCGGCTCGCCGCGGTCACCCTGGCGGGCGCGCCTGATCAGCAGCACCGCGGCCGCAGCGGCCAGCAGCACTCCGATAACTGTCCAGGCTGGCGAGGACGGGCTCATCGCGGCCAGGCGGATGCGTGCGCCTGCACCGGGCGTGCGTGCACCAGACCTCCTGTCGGCTGCAACCCGAACCAGCGAACCGAACTATGCGGAGCGAGCCAGGAAGACGCCGAAGGCCGCATGCCGTTGCAGGGAGGTCATGCCTGCGGCTCGTCATTGAGCGACGGCAGCACACGACGTGCAGACGGTGCCAACAGTACCGGGCCAACAGTTCCGGCTCATCCGGACGGGAGTCGCCGGAGACCTCGTGGTCTCGCACAATCAGTTAAGCGCAAGCACTCTATGGCGCGGAGGTCACACTTCGATTGAGGAAGGGCCTACACACGGCGACAACTTAACGGCGGGTCGCGATCAAGGCTAGTGACCTGCGAAATTAGTACTCGCCGGTGATCACGTTCGCTAACGGCTGACCGGCCAGGTAACGCTCGGCCTGCTCCCGCACGAAGCGCATCGCCATCATGCCGGAGTACGGCGTGGAGGCGCCTATGTGGGCGTGATCAGCACGTTTGGCAACGACCAGAGCGGGTGGCCGGACGGCAGCGGCTGGGCGGGAGCAGTTCCACGATCGCGCCGTCCAGGTCAGCCAGGGCCCCGTGCCACCGGCTCCGTCGGCACCCAGATCACTACGTCGCGACTCAGCACTAGGCGACCTCGCTCACCTTCGCCCGGCGCGCGCTCAGGCTGGCAACGACTGTTTCCGCTGCCTCGAGACCCGCTGCGTCGATCCGCGGGAAGACCGGCCGCGGCTTGGGCAGCGTCCCGCCGAAGTCGTGGCAAGCGGCGGCCACCCTGGCGGCCAGGTCCGGCACGAACGGCCAGATCTCCGACGCCAGGACCTGGCAGGCCGCGACGAGCGCGCCGAGCACCTGATCGAGCCGCTCGCCCGCCGCCGTGTCGCCCGCTCGCTCAGCCCTGGCCAGCTGCCACGGCGCGGCCGCCTCGACGTAGCGATTCGCCTGCTCGACGATCTCGAAGACCGCTGCGGCGGCGGTCCGGAAGTCAAACCTGGCCAGCGCCGTGCGCACGGCTTCGGGCGTCCGCTCGATTGTCTGCCCGCAGCGCGGCCGCATCGGCTGGCCAGTCCGGAGTGCTGCCGTGGTCAGGTCCAGCCGCTGCCGCCAGCCAGCGGCTCGTGCCCGCAGGCGGGGGGCACGGTCGGACGGCCCCGTTCCGGTAGGAATGAACGAGCGACACCACCCGGTTGACCAGGTTGCCCAGGCCGTTGGCGAGGTCCTCGTTGGCCCTGGTGACCAGCTTGTCGACGGTGAAGTCGGTGTCCCCGACCCGCGACACGTCGCGCAGCAGCCACCAGCGCAGCGCGTCGGCGCCGTAGGTGCCGGCGAGCGCAACGGGGTCACTGCCGTTGCCGCACTGCCGGTTGCCGCTGACTTGCTGATCTTGCGCCCGTCGACGGTGAGGTAGTCGTGCACGAAGATCTCGGTCGGCAGCGGCTCGCCGGCCGACAGCAGGATCGCGGGCCAGTACACGGCGTGGAAGCGCAGCACGCCCTTCCCGACCACGTGCGTCCGCCGGTCGGCGCCCGCCCACCAGCGCTGGTACTCGGCGCTCCGCTCGCCCGGCGACCCGTAGTTCAGTGACGTGATGTAGTTGCCGAGCGCGTCCCACCAGACGTAGATCACCTGGCTCGGATCACCCGGCACCTCGATGCCCCAGCCGCGGGCACGCGCCACCGAGCGGGACGCGCTGAAGTCCTCCAGGCCGCCGGCGATGAAGCCGAGCACCTCGTTGCGGCGGCTGGCCGGCTCGATCCGCAGCCGGCCTGAGCTGATCTCCTCGCGCAGCCGGTCGGCGTACTTCGACAGCCGGAAGAACCAGTTCTCCTCCGCGACCACCTGCGGCGGTGTGCCGTGGTCGGGGCAGTTCCCGTCGTCGAGCTCCGCCTCGGTATAGAACTGCTCGCAGCCGACGCAGTACAGGCCCTCGTAGGTCTTGCGGTACAGGTCACCGCTGGCCGCGCAGGCCCGCCAGAGCCGTTCGACGCCCGGCCGGTGCCGCGGGTCGCTGCTGGTCCGGATGAAGTCGTCGAAGCTCAGCGACAGGTGCTCGCGCAGGCCTGCGAACGCGCTGGCATTGCGGTTGACCAGCTCCCGCGTGCTGATGCCCTGCTGCCTCGGCGGCCAGCACGTTCTTGAGCGAATTGTCGTCGGTGCCGCTCTGCAGCCTGACCTCGTCGCCAATGCGGCGGTGATGCCGGGCGAGCACGTCGGCCTGGACGAGCTCGAGCGCGTGCCCCACGTGGGCGCGCGAGTTCACGTACGGAATGGTGGTGCTGAGATAGACGCGCTGGGTGGTCATCGGAACCTCCTGGTGACGTCAGGGGCACCGACCCCGCACATGAATCGAGGCCCCTGAAGGGCCTCGTGCGGACTGAGTCCTGGCAGCGTGAAATGGCCCCGGCTAGCGGGGCATCATCTCCTGATGCGCGAAGGACTGCATGCGGGCAGTCTACCCGACGGCGACGGCCAGCGCGAAGTCCACGTCGACCACGTAGGTCACGTCCGGCGGATCGGCGGGGCCAGCGGGCCTGAACTCCCGGATCAGCGAGGCCCGGACGCCGAAGACCGCGTCGCTGTCGTTGTACTCGTTCGCCGAGTCGAAGATGTGCGTGGTAACGGGCTGGTGAGCCAGGCGCGCGGACGATGGCGTGCACGTGCGCTGCGCGCCAGTTGTGCCGGCCGGTGAGCCGGAAGATCGTCCCGACCGGACCATCGGTGGGAACGGGGTAGCTCACCGGGCCGCACCGCCCGGAATGCATAGCGGCCGTCAGCGCCAGTCGTGAACACCCCGCGGAGATTGAACTCCGGCTGATGCGGATCCTGGACGTCATACAACCCGTTGCTCGCGCACTGCCAGACGTCAAGCGTCGCACCGCCGAGCGGCTTGCCCGTCGTATCGGTCACCTGGCCGCGGATCAGCGTCGGCTCACCGTCCTGTGGCCGCCCGATCGGTGCGCCCAGCTTGCGATGCGGCGCCCCAGGCAGGTAAAAGGGCCCGAGCACCGTCGACTCGGTCGCGCCGCGCGGCCCGTTGAGGGTCTCGACGAGCGAGGACAGTCCGAGCACGTCCGACAGCAGGATGAACTCCTGCCGCTCGGGGTGGCACGCTTGCCCGACGGCGGTCAGGAACTCCAGCCCCGCCATCCATTCCGCGGTCGTCAGCCCGGTCTCGGTCGCGAAGGCGTGCAGATGCTTGATCAGCGTAGTCAGCAGCTCACGCACGCGCGGGTCGGGCGTGGCGGCGTAGGCCCGGAGAACATCATCTGTCAGCTGATTGCTCATCCAGTCCAGGGTAAGGCCGACGGGGCGCGCTTCAAGTCAGGCGTTGCAGGATCAGTTCGCGGACCCTGGTGGCGTCGGCGCGGCCCTTGGTGGCCTTCATGACCTGGCCGACTAGGGCCCCGGCTGCCGCGGTCTTGCCGTCGCGGATCTTGGCGGCGATGTCGGGGCTGGCGGCGATCGCGGCGTCGATGGCTGCCAGAAGAGCCGCGTCGTCGCTGACGACAGCAAGACCCTGGGCCTCGATCACGGTGTCGGGATCGCCTTCGCCAGCCAGTACCCCGTCGAGGACCTGGCGGGCTAGCTTGTCGTTCAGCGAACCGGTGGCGACTAGCTCGCTCACCCTGGCGACTTGCGCGGGCGTGATCGCCGAGCGCCGACAGGTCCGACGCCGGTCTCGTTGGCCTTCCGGGCTAGCTCGCCCAGCCACCACTTGCGGGCGTCGGCGGCTGAGGCGCCGGCGGCGACGGTCTGCTCGACGAGGTCCAGCGCGCCGGCGTTCTGGAGGGCCGTCATATCCAGATCAGTCAGGTTCCACTCGGCCTGGAGCCTGGCCCGCCTCGCAGCGGGGAACTCGGGCAGGCTGGCACGGATCTCCTCCACCCAGTCGGGTGGCGGGGCGATCGGGACCAGATCCGGCTCGGGGAAGTAGCGGTAATCCTGTGCTTCTTCCTTGCTGCGGCCCGCGGTGGTCGTGCCGGTGTCCTCGTGGAAGTGCCGGGTCTCCTGCACGATCCGCTGGCCGGCGTCGAGCAAGGCAGCCTGCCGCTCGATCTCGAACCTGACCGCCCGCTCCACCGAGCGAAGCGAGTTCACGTTCTTGGTCTCGGTGCGGGTACCCCACTGCGCGGCGCCTTCGGGCGCTAGCGAGGTGTTGACGTCGCACCGCAGCGAGCCTTCCTCCATCCGCACGTCGGAGACACGCAGTGTGCGCAGCAGATCACGCAGCTCGGTGACGTAGGTGCGCGCGACGACGGGCGCGAGCGCGCCGGTCGCGGTGACCGGCTTGGTCACGACCTCGACCAGCGGGATGCCGGCCCGGTTGTAGTCGACCAGCGAGTAGTCGGCGCCGTGGATCCGGCCTGTCGCGCCACCCATGTGCATCGACTTGCCGGTGTCTTCCTCCAGGTGCACGCGCTCGATGCCGACGCGGAACAGTCTGTCCTTCGACGGTGACGTCGATCCAGCCGTCGGTGCATAGCGGCTCGTCGTACTGCGAGATCTGGAAGTCCTTCGGCATGTCCGGGTAGAAGTAGTTCTTCCGCGCGAACCGGCACCACGACGCGATCGAGCAGTTCAGCGCCAGCCCGATCCGGATGGTGTACTCGATCGCGGCACGGTTGGCCACGGGCAGCGAGCCAGGCAGGCCAAGGCAGACCGGGCACACGGCCGAGTTCGGCGGCAGGCCGAAGGTCGTCGGGCAGCCGCAGAACATCTTGGTGGTCGTGCCGAGCTCGACGTGCGTCTCCAGGCCGATCACCGGCTCGTACCTGGCCACCGCCTCGTCGTAGGGCACCAGCTGGGCCAGCTCGGTCATCGCGCTCCTCCGTCCGGCCCCATGTGCGCGTGGCCGCAGCCGCACTGCCGGCTGCCGCCAGGCCCTTCGCCTGTGCCAGCAGCGGGCCGCCCCACCGCTGCTGGAAGGCCGCCTCGACCGCGCCAGCGACCCGGTAGGTCCGATCGTCGGCCAGCGCCGGCGCCATGATCTGCAGCCCAACCGGCAGCCCGTCCTCAGGCGCGAGCCCGCAGGGCACGGAGATGGCCGCGTTCCCAGCCAGATCCGACGGAATCGTGCACAGGTCCGCCAGGTACATCGCCATCGGATCGTCTGCGCGTTCCCCGATGGGGAACGCCGTCGTCGGCGTGGTCGGTGACACCAGCACGTCAACCTGCTCGAACGCCGCGTCGAAGTCCTGGGAAATGAGCGTGCGCACCTGCTGGGCCTTGCCGTAGTAGGCGTCGTAGTAACCGCTGGACAGGGCGTACGTGCCGAGCATGATCCGGCGCTTGACCTCCGGCCCGAACCCGGCCTCCCTGGTCAGCGACATCACTTCGTCCGCGCTGCGGGTGCCGTCGTCGCCGACCCGCAGCCCGTACCGCATCCCGTCGAAGCGGGCCAGGTTGGATGAGCACTCGCTGGGCGCGATCAGGTAGTACGCCGGCAGCGCGTACGTGAAGTGCGGGCACGACACCTCGACGACCTTGGCGCCGAGCGATTCAAGCAGCTCGACTGCCTCGTTGAACCTGGCCTGCACGCCGCTCTGGTAGCCGTCGCCACTGAACTCGGCCACGACGCCGACGCGCAGCCCGGACACATCTGGCTGCCGGGCCGCAGCGACGACCGGCGGCACCGGTGCGTCCACCGACGTCGAGTCGCGCGGGTCGTGCCCCGAGATGGCCTCGTGCAGCAGAGCGGCGTCGAGCACCGTGCGGGCGAGCGGGCCAGGCGTGTCGAGCGACGAGGCGAACGCCACCAGGCCGTACCTCGAGGAGCCGCCGTAGGTCGGCTTCATCCCGACGATGCCGCAGACCGCGGCCGGCTGGCGGATCGAGCCGCCGGTGTCGGTGCCGATGGCGAGCGGCGCCTCGTAGGCGGCTACCGCGGCCGACGAGCCACCGGAGGAGCCGCCGGGGATCAGGCTGAGATTCCACGGGTTGCGGCTCGGGCCGTAGGCGGAGTTCTCGGTGGACGAGCCCATCGCGAACTCGTCCATGTTGGTCTTGCCGAGGATGATCACCCCTGCCGTCACGCAGCCGCCTCGTGACCGTCGCGTCATAAGGCGGGCGCCAGCCTTGCGAGGATCTTGGACCCGCACGTGGTCGGCATATCCTCGGTCGTCATCACGTCCTTGAGCGCCAGCGGTACGCCGGCGAGCGGTCCGAGCGGCTCCCCGGCGGCGCGCTTGCGATCGACGTCCTCGGCAGCCGCCAGCGCGCCGATGCCCGCGACGTGCAGGAAGGCGTGCACGTCTGGGTCGACAGCGGCGATCCGGTCCAGGTGCGCCTGCGTCACCTCGACCGCCGAGACCTCGCCAGCCGCGACGGCCGCGGCGATCTGCGCGGCTGTCAGCTGCGTGAGCTGCGCCTGGTCGGCAGCCATGTCAGTCCTCCGCCAGGATGCGCGGCACGCGGAACCTGCCCTGCTCAGCCGCGGGCGCCCCGGCGAGCGCCTGCTCAGGCGTCAGGCACGGCTCCTCGACGTCGTCGCGGAAGACGTTGACCACCGGGACAGCGTGCGTCATCGGCGGGATCCCCTCGGCCGCGACCTCCTGCACCCGCGCCACGGCGCCGATGATCTGGTCAAGCTGGCCTGCGAAGTGGTCGAGTTCGGCGTCGGTCAGGGCCAGCCTCGACAGCCTGGCCAGGTGCGCCACCTCGTCCCTGGTAATGGACATGAAGGCCATCCTATGGGGCTGCGCACGCAGAGTCCGACGGCATTACGCCCCGCTGGCGCGCGCCCCCGCGTCGCCGCCACCACGCGGTGGCATGCCCCGGCGTCTGGGGCCCAGGCCGTGGCGCCGAGGGCTAGACGCGCCAGCCGGAAGGCGGCAGGACGATCGAGCCGTGCGGCCCGGTCGCCCTCGGCTCGCGCGATCCGATGGTGGCGGCCGGCTGCCGGCACGATGGCCGGGCCCGTGCCCTGGACGTGCTGGCCATCCGCCAGCGCGGCCTTATGGTCCAGGAGCCACGCGGTCGCGGACATCGCATTCATCGGGCGCGCGAAGTGCCAGCCCTGCGCCGCCACGCAGCCCATCGCCAGCAGCGTGGTGGCGACCTCGGCCGACTCGACGCCCTCGGCTACCGAGCGAATGCCAAGCGCGGCTGCGAGGTCGAGGATCGACTTCACCACGACCTCGTCGTCCGGCGATTCCAGCATCCGGCCGATGAACGAGGAGTCCACCTTGACCTCGCTGAACGGCAGCCGCTTGAGCCGAAGCAGGGAGGAGTAGCCGGTGCCGAAGTCGTCCAGGCTCAGGCCGACGCCGATGTCGGCCAGCGCCTCCGCGGTCGCCACCGAGTGCGCGGGCTCGCTGGTCAGGACGCGCTCGTCGATCTCCAGCAGCAGTGCATCGGGCGGCACGTGATGCCGGTTCAGGCACCGCTCGACGACCTCGGCGAGGCCGGTGTCGAGCAGGTCGCGGCCGGAGACGTTGAGCGACACCTCCAGGTCCAGGCCAGCCTGCCGCCACAGCGCAGCCTGGGCGACCGCGGTCTCGATGACGAAGGCGGTCACCTCACGCATCAGATACGACTGCTGTACTACCGGGATGAAGTCCTGCGGCGTCAGCATGCCGCGGACGGGATGCCGCCAGCGGACCAGAGCCTCCACCCCGGCCGCGCGCCGGTCGGCCAGGTAACCTTCGGCTGATAGTGCAGCTCCAGCTCGCCGCGGTCGAGGCCGCGCCGCAACTCGCCAAACAGCGCCAGCCGAGCCGGCGAATTGCGATCCAGGTCGGCCACGTACCGCTCGACCCCGCTGCGCCGCTGCTTGGCCAGGTACATCGCCATGTCGGCGTGCTGCATCAGCATCTCGTCGGCCGTCGCATCGTCTGGGAACATGGCGATGCCGATGCTCACCTCGATGACGAAGGACATGCCTTCCAGCCGGATCGGCTCAGCCACCGCCGCCCGCAGTCGGGCTGCCACCTCGCGCGCGGCGGTTGCCTCCTTGACCGACGGCAGCAGTACGGCGAACTCGTCGCCGCCGAGGCGAGCGACCAGGTCGCCAGGCCGGATGCTGTGGGTCAGCCGGTGCGCGACCAGTCGCAGCAGCCGGTCACCGACCGCATGCCCGAGCGTGTCGTTGACCTCTTTCAGCCCGCGGTCGAGGTCGAGCAGCAGGAACCCGACCTTGGTGCCGGAGCTGCCGGCCTGCGCGAGCGTGCTCTGGAGCCGCAGCATCAGCAGCTTGCGGTTGGCGAGCCCGGTGAGCTCGTCGTGGTGGGCCTGATGCTCGCGCTGCACGGAGATCGCGGCGTTGACGTAGATGGCCGCCAGCGGGAACGGCGAACAGCGCCAAAAGCAGCGCCGACGGCTTCTCGTCGGCGATGACGACTGCCACCAGCGGCGCGGTGGCCAGCAGGACGAGGCTGACGAGGCTCTGATAGGGCAGCGTCTTCATGAGCGTCTTCAGCACCGGCTCGCGCGCATGCAAGGCGACTGCGACCGTGTCCAGGACGTAGCTGACCGCGAAGCTGGCGGCGGCCGCCAGCAGTATCTCCCAGAGTCTCCGGCCGGTCGGCTCCCAGGCCGGCGACGGAGTGATGTGGCCGCGGAAGGCGTAAAACACGGCACCGCCGGCGGCGAGGCTCAGCGTGGCGGTCGCCGCGTTGAAGGCAGCCCGATGCGGCGCCTTGCGCTTGGCGAGCATGGTCAGCAAGGTGGCCGGGGCGCGCAGCAGCACGGCGACCGGAAGCCCCCAGGCGATCAGCGCGGCGAAGCTGAACGTGACCGAGGCGACGGGCGCCTCCAGGCTGGTCCGGCCCGGCGTCACGATCGGCCAGATCTCGCCGAGCACGACCATGCCCGCCAGGACCCAGAACAGCGGATGGTCGATGAGGTTCGACAGGTGCACCATGTCGGCCACGGAGATCACGAATACCGCGGCGCCCACGAGCGTCACCAGCGCCATGTGGATCCACAGCGGCGAGCCGAGGCGCGGGCCGATGTCCCTGGTATCGGTCGGGTCCTTCATGGCTCCTCATCGGCCGGCCGTAGCGCATTGTGCAGCACTCGGCGCTTTCCGTGAATCCTACGGCAGAAAACGTACTTCCCGAAGCCAATTGCATACTATCTGTAACAACTTGCGATCAGCAGCGATCGGCGGATGACGGGTTCAGGTCGTCACCGCCGCCCTCGCCGCATCGGCTCCCTCTGACAGCAGCACAGCCAGTCCCGCCTCGTCCAGCACCGGCACGCCGAGTGACTCAGCCTTCTCGAGTTTCGACCCGGCATTCTGCCCGGCGACGACGAAGCTGGTCTTTTTCGAGACCGAGCCCGACACCTTCCCGCCCCGGTCCTGGATGGCCTCCGCAGCCTCGTCCCTCGTGTAGCCCTCGAGCGTGCCGGTCAGCACGATGGTGAGCCCGGCCAGCGGGCCGCCCGTGCCGCCCGTGCCGCCGCCGGTGATGCCTGTCGCGTCGCGGGGTGGCGCCACGAAGCCAGGAGTGGCCAGGTCGACGCCGGCCGCTCGCCACTTGGCCACGATCGCCGCGTGCCAGTCCACCTCGAACCACTCTCGCAGCGACCTGGCGATGGTCGGCCCCACGTCGTCGACGGTGACCAGCTCCGACTCGGACGCCGCGGCGATCGCGTCCACTGAGCCGAACGCAGCGGCCAGCGCCCGAGCCGCCGTCGGCCCGATGTGCCGGATCGACAGCGCCACCAGGATCCGCCACAGCGGCCGGTGCCGGGCATCCTCCAGGTTGGCCAGCAGCCTGGTCGCGTTCGCGGTGAGCGCTCCGCCCTTCGTCACGAAGAAGGGCACGGCGGCAAGTGCCTCGGCCGTCAGCCCGAACAAGTCGCCCTCGTCGGTCACCAGCCCTGAGTCGAGCAGGGCGACCGCAGCCTCGTAGCCGAGCACCTCGATGTCCAGAGCCCCGCGGCCGGCCAGGTGGAACAGCCGCTCTCGCAGCTGTGCCGGGCAAGACCTGGCGTTCGGACAGCGCCAGTCGACGCCGCCGTCCTCTCGCGCCAGCGCGGTACCGCAGGCCGGGCAGTGAGTCGGGAACTCGAACGCCCGCTCGGCGCCTGTGCGCAGGTCGATCACCGGCCCGACTACCTCGGGAATCACGTCGCCGGCCTTGCGCAGTACCACCATGTCGCCGATGAGCACGCCCTTGCGCGCGATCTCGTCGGCGTTGTGCAAGGTGGCGTTCTCGACCGTGGACCCGCTGACCTTGACCGGCTCCATCACCGCGAACGGCGTCACCCGACCGGTCCGGCCGACGTTGACCCGGATGTCCAGCAGCCGGGTATTGACCTCCTCGGGCGGGTACTTGTAGGCGATCGCCCAGCGCGGCGCCCGGCTGGTCGCACCCAGCTGGCGCTGCACGTCCAGGGTGTCGACCTTGACGACGACACCGTCGATCTCGTAAGGCGGGTCGTGCCGGTGCTCTGCGTAGTGGGCAATGTACTTCCGGACGCCTTCGATGTCGGGCACCACCTGATACAGGTCACTGACCGGCAGTCCCCACTGTCGCAGTCGCTCGTACCACTCCGACTGCGCCTGCGGCGGGTCGTCAAGCCCCTCCACCCGGCCGATGCCATGCACGATCATGTTGAGCGCCCGCGAGGCCGTAATCCGCGGGTCCTTCTGCCGGAGTGACCCCGCGGCCGAGTTGCGCGGGTTGGCAAAAGGCGGCTTGCCCGCCTCGGTCAGCCGCAGGTTCAGCTCCTCGAACGCGGTGAGCGGCAGGAATACCTCGCCGCGTACCTCCAGCACGTCCGGCCATCCGCTGCCGGATAGCTTGTTCGGCACCGCGGCGATGGTCTTGACGTTCGGCGTGACGTCCTCGCCGGTGACGCCGTCGCCCCTGGTCGCCGCGCGCTGCAGACGTCCCTTGCGGTACACCAGCGCGACGGCAAGCCCGTCGATCTTCAGCTCGCACAAGTACGGGCCGCCGCCGCCAAGCCGCTCGGCCCTGGCGACCCAGCCGTCGAGGTCTTCGGCGGAGAACACGTTGTCCAGGCTCAGCAGCCGCTCCAGGTGCTGGACCGGGGTGAAGTCCGTCGAGAACGAGCCGCCGACGCGCTGGCTCGGCGAGTCAGGCGTGCGCAGCTCGGGGATCTGGTCCTCGATGCTCTGCAGCTCGCGCATCATCGTGTCGTAGTCGATATCGGAGATCAGCGGTGAGTCGAGCACGTGGTACCGGTACTGATGCTCGAGCAGCTCGGCCGCCAGCTCCGCATGCCGCTGCCGAGGATCTTGCTGCGTCATCGCTCGTCTCCTGTCACCCGGGTCAGTGCGCTGGATCGGTCGGTCAGGTCGGGTTGATCATCTCGGGCGCGATCCGCGCCGCCTCGCGGCAATGCTGGAGCGCCGTCCGCGCAGCGGCAGGCGAGACGCCGGCCAGGCCGCAGGCCGGCGTGATGACCACCTGCTCGCTCAAGCGGTCCGGCGCGAGTCCGGTCCGCCGCCACAGCGTCACGATCTGCTCCGCGGTCTGCCTTGGCGCCAGCGGTGGCCCGGTGGCCAGCCGCCGCGCACTCGCGGCCGGCAGCGCGCCGGCGACCAGCCCCAGCCCGTCCTCGGCGAGCTCGGCAACCTGGTCGGTGTCGCTGGGCCGCACGAAGCCAAGATCGAAACTGACTGCCGAGGCATCGGCGGCCTTAATTTCAGGGAACGGGGTTGGCTGGCCACAGCAGTGCACGACCGTGTACGCGGCCGGCGCTGCGAGCACCGTTCGCAGCCGCTGGCTGGCCACCGCCGTGTCGATAGCCGCCACGGTGCCGAGGCCGCTGGCCGTCGGCACCCGGCCGACAAGCGCCGCAGGCAGCGACGGCTCGTCGACCTGCACGATGAGCGTGGCGCCCGGCACCCGCCTGCGAACGTCGGCCGCATGCGCGGCCAGGCCCTCGGCCAGCGACTCGGTAAGGTCGGCGACCGCGCCCTTGATCGGCAAGCGCCGGATTGGCCGAGTGACTCAGCTCGAGCGCAGCGGCCAGCGTCCAGGGTCCGCAGACCTGGATCTTGAGCGGTCCGGCGTAGCCGTCGGCCACTTCTTCCAGCGCGTCGAGGTCCTGCGACCAGTAGCCAGCGGCCCTGGTCATATCGCGGCCGGGCCGATCGGTCAGCTGCCACCCCCGCGTTGTCGTCTGCACCGGCATATCTACCAGCAGCGCGGCCGTCCGGCCGGTGATCTCGGCGCCTGGCCCGCGGTCTGGCAGCTCGGGCAGGTACGGCAGGTCCGGCACCTCATCGAACACCACCCGGCACGCTTCCACCGGATCGGTGCCCGGCATCGACCCGATCCCGGTCGCGCTTGCGGGCGGCCACGGGAACTGGTGCTTGTCTCGACTCACGCAGCCGAGCCTAATGTTGCCTGCCGACGGTCCGGACGGCTGACGCAAGATCCGCTACCCGCCAGGTCTCCTGGCGTCGGAACCCGCCGCTACCGCATCGCGTCCCGGTGACGTTGCGGTGCGCCGATCGCCGGGCGCGCGACGGCAATCGTCGCGCTGCCGAGGACGGCGTCGCCGTCATAGAAGACCGCGGCCTGGCCGGGAGCGATGCCGCGGGCTGGCTCGCGCAAGCTGATCCGGACCACGTCGCCATTCTGCTCGCACACGGCCGGATGCACCTCGCCATGGGCGCGCAGCTGAACCACGCAGTCGAGCGGTCCGGCGGGCGGCACGCAACCCGACCAGACCGGCCTGCTGGCTTCGATCTCCAGTACGTCGAGCGCTTCCGCCGGGCCGACAGTGACGGTCCGCGACACTGGCTCGATGCCGAGCACGAACCTCGGCCGCCCATCGGCGGCCGGCCTGTCGATGCCGAGCCCCTTACGCTGGCCGATAGTGAAGCCGTAACTGCCGTCGTGCGTGCCGACCACCGTGCCGTCGGCGTCGACGATCTGGCCGGGCGCGCTGCCCAGCTCGCGCTGGAGGAAGCCCCTGGTGTCGCCGTCGGCGATGAAGCAGACGTCGTGGCTATCAGGCTTGTCGGCCACGCTGAGGCCCCGGTCCGCGGCTTCCTTCCGTACCTGGTCCTTGGTGGTATCGCCAAGTGGGAACATGGCCCGGCTCAGCTGCTCACTCGTCAGCACCGCGAGCACGTACGACTGGTCCTTGGCCGCGTCCACGCTGCGCACGAGCCGGGTCAGGGCCGGAGCCCCCGGTACCGGCTCCAGCCGGGCGTGATGGCCGGTGCAGACGGCGTCGAAGCCGAGCGCGACCGCCCGGTCGAGCACGGCGGCGAACTTGATCTTCTCATTGCACCGCAGGCACGGATTCGGCGTATTGCCGCGCGCGTACTCGCTGACGAAGTCCTCGACCACGTCGGCGTGGAACCGCTCGGCCATGTCCCACACATAGAACGGGATCCCGATCACGTCGGCCGCCCGACGGGCGTCGCGGGCGTCCTCGAGCGTGCAGCAGCCGCGCGCGCCGGTCCGGTACGAGCTCGGATTGCTGGACAGCGCGAGATGCACGCCGGTGACGTCGTGCCCGGCCGCTGCCGCCCTCGCGGCGGCCACGGCCGAGTCGACGCCGCCCGACATGGCGGCCAGCACGCGCAAAGTAGTCATCCCGCTTCAGAATACGGCGGCCTGGCGGGCTCACCGGCCGCAAGGGGCGCCCATAACCTCATGGCTGGAACTCTCCTGCGGCTCTAGGCGCAGCAGATGGGCAGCCATGGCGCTGGCCCGCGGCTAGACATGGCGCTGGCCCGCGGCTAGACATGGCGCTGGCCCGCGGCTGGCGAGCCGCTCGCCCGCGGCTACCGGACTGCGCGGCGGGCCCGCTCCACTACCTCGCCGATCACGGCGCCGAGTGCGTCCACGTCGGCCTGCTCAGACGAGTGCCCCAGCGAGAACCGCAGCGAGCCGCGTGCCCTCGCGTCGTCGGCACCCATCGCCAGCAGCACGTGGCTTGGCTGGGCTACGCCCGCCGTGCACGCCGATCCCGTGGAGCAGGCGATGCCACGAGCGTCGAGCAGCATCAGCAGCGCGTCACCCTCGCAGCCAGGGAAGGAGAAGTGCGCGTTGCCCGGCAGCCGCCCTGGTCCCGGCGGAGCGCCGTTGAGCACGACGTCGGGCACCGCCGCCCGAACCTGGGCGATGAGATCATCCCGCAGGGCCGCCAGCCGCTTGGCCTCGTCCGCGCGGTGCTCCGTCGCTACCTGAACCGCCGCCGCGAAAGCGCGGATCGCCGGCACGTCCAGGGTGCCGGACCTGACATCGCGCTCCTGGCCGCCGCCGTGCAAGACCGGAACTGGCTGCGCGCCCCTGGCCAGCAGCAGCGCGCCGATTCCCACTGGCCCGCCGATCTTGTGCGCCGTGATGGTGAGCGCGGTGGCGCCGGTCGCGGCCAGGCTCACCGGCAGCTGGCCCGCAGCCTGCACGGCATCGCTGTGAAACGGAATCTGATAGCTCGGCGGCGAGCGCGGCGAGCTCTGCGATCGGCTGAACGCTGCCGACCTCGTTGTTGGCCCACATGATGCTGATCATGGCCACGCTGGCCGGATCCCGCTCGATCGCGTCCGCCAGCATGGCCGGGCTGACCACCCCCGATGACTGCACGGCCAGCCAGTCGGCCTCCGCGCCCTCGTGCTCGGCCAGCCAGCTCACGCTGTCAAGCACGGCGTGGTGCTCGGTCGCGGTGGCCAGGACCCGCGTCCTGGCCGGGTCAGCGCCCCGCTGCGCCCAGTACAGGCCCTTGACCGCGAGATTGTCTGCCTCGGTACCGCCGCTGGTGAAGACGACCTCGCTAGGCCTGGCTCCGTAGGCCTCGGCGATGAGCTCACGCGATTCCTCGACCACGCGCCGAGCCCGGCGGCCGGCGTTATGCAGGGACGAAGGGTTCCCGAGCTGGGCCAGCTCCTCGGTCATGGCCGCCAGCGCGGCTGGCAGCATCGGGGTCGTGGCCGCGTGGTCGAGATACACCGCAGTGGCCGTGGCCGTCCTGGCCTCCGGCCTCTGTACCGGGTCATGACCGGCAGCTGCACTGGCATTTGACATGATGCGCCCAGCCTAACTGCGATCCGGCCGGCTTTGCTGATCGCGGCCCGCCAACGGCAGGCCCCGGCCAGGCGGCGTCAGCCGCGTGTCCGCGGCCCCCTGGCCGCGGCGTCAGCCCTCGGACCGCTTGCCGATCTCCTCCACGAGCTGGGGCACGACCTTGAACAGGTCGCCGACGACGCCGAAGTCGGCCAGCTCGAAGATCGGCGCCTCGGGATCCTTGTTGATGACCATGATCGTCTTGGACGTCTGCATGCCGGCCCGGTGCTGGATCGCACCCGAGATGCCGATCGCCATGTACAGCTGCGGCGACACGGTCTTGCCGGTCTGGCCGACCTGGAACTGGTGGGGGTACCAGCCCGCGTCGGTGGCCGCGCGGGACGCGCCGACGGCCGCGCCGAGCGAGTCGGCCAGCTGCTCGATCAGTGCGAAGTGCTCGCCCGAGCCCGAGCCCGCGGCCACCGGAGACGACGATCGACGCCTCCGTCAGCTCGGGCCGCTCGCCGCGCTCGGCGACGACCCTGCCGGTGACCCGCGCGGTCTTGGCGTCGTCGCTCACGATGAAGCTGACGGCCTCGATCTCGGCGGCGCCGGCGGCGGGCGTCGGGCGTCACGGCGTTCGGTCGGACCGCGATGATCGGGGTGCCCGTGCGGACCCTGGACTGGACGGTGATCGCGCCACCGAAGATCGGCTGCTCGCCGACCAGGCCATCGCCGAGGCCGGTGACGTCGGTCAGGACGCCAGACCCGGTTTTCACCGCCAGCCGCCCGGCGACCTCTCGCCCTTCGGAAGTCGCCGCTACCAGCACGGCGGCCGGCGCCTTCGCGGCGACCAGGTGCGCGAGCAGCTCGGCCTTGGGCGCCACCACGTAGTCGGCGTAGTCCGCGCTGTCGGCGACGTAGACCTTTGCCGCGCCGAACTCGGCGAGCCGCGCGCGCGCACCCTCGGCGCCGTCCCCGGTCCACACCACCGCCGGCTCGCCGTGGGCGCGGGCAAGCGTCAGCAGCTCAGTGGTGACCTTCTTGACGGTCTCGCCATCGTGCTCGGCAAGTACCAGGATCTCAGCCATTCCAGACAGCCTTCCGCGTCAGCCACTAGGGGTGGTTCAGGGTGGTTCAGGTGGACAGCGTGCTCAGATGAACTTGCGGGTGGCGAGGAACTCGGCGGCCTTGACTCCGCCATCGCCTTCGTCGGTCACGATCGTGCCGGCCGCTCGCGGCGGCCGGTTGGCGAAGCTGACCACCTCGGTGGCGCTCGCGCTCAGCCCCGCCTGCCCGGCTTCGAGGCCCAGATCGGCCAGGCTCAGCGTCTCCACCGGCTTCTTCTTGGCCGCCATGATGCCCTTGAAGGACGGGTAACGCGGCTCGTTGATCTTCTCGACCACGCTGACCACTGCGGGCAGGCTCGCTTCGACCGTGTCGTAGCCGTAGTCGGCCTGGCGGTGGATGCTGATCTTCGACCCGTCGGTCTCCACCTTGCTGGCGAACGACATCTGCGGCACGCCGAGCCGCTCGGCCAGCATCGCGGCGAGCGTGCCCATCCGCGCGTCGGTCGACTCCGAGCCGAGTATGACCAGATCGAAGCCATTGCGGCCGAGCACGGTCGCCAGCACAGCTGAGGTAACCAGCCCGTCAGAGCCGCGCAGCGCCTCGTCGGTGACGTGCACCGCCTTGTCAGCGCCCATCGACAGGGCCTTGCGGATCGCGTCGGCCGCCTTCTCCGGGCCCATGGAGACGATCGTGACCTCGCCGCCGTGCGCCTCCTGCAGCCGCAGTCCTTCCTCGATCGCGTACTCGTCGAGTTCGTTGATCACGGCATCGGCAGCGTCCCGATCCAGCGTGCTGTCATCGGCCCGCAGCTTGCGCTCCGACCAGGTGTCCGGTACCTGCTTGACCAAGACCACGATGTTCATGACCGGTTGCCGACCTTCCCTTGAGGTACCTCAATCGAGCATATGTTACTGCTGAGTAGTGCTATGAATCTGGAGCCGGGGAATCGGGACCAGCGCCTGCCGCCGCGCGCTCGGCGGCCTCGACCACGTTGACCAGCAGCATGGCCCTGGTCATCGGGCCGACGCCGCCCGGCATCGGGGCCAGGAAGCCAGCCACCTCGGCGACGGCGGGGTCGACGTCGCCGACGAGGCCAGCCTCGGTCCTGGTGATGCCGACGTCCAGCACCGCGGCGCCCGGCTTGACCATGTCGGCCGTGACCAGGCCAGGACGGCCAGCGGCCACCACGACGATGTCCGCGTCCCTGGTGTGCGCCGCGAGGTCCCTGGTGCCGGTGTGGCACTGGGTCACTGTCGCGTTCTCGCTGCGCCTGGTCAGCAGCAGGCCGAGCGCGCGGCCGACGGTGATGCCGCGCCCGATGATCGTGGCGTCCGCGCCGGCGATCGGCACGTTGTACCGGCGCAGCAGCTCGACGATGCCCTTGGGCGTGCACGGCAGCGGCCCAGGCTCGCCGAGCACCAGCTTGCCGAGGTTGACCGGCTGGAGGCCGTCGGCGTCCTTCGCCGGGTCGATCAGGCCGAGTATGCGCTGCGCGTCCAGGCCAGGCGGCAGCGGCAGCTGCACGATGTAGCCAGTGCACGCCGGGTCCGCGTTCAGCTCCGCGATCACGTCTTCGACCTGCAGCTGCGAGGCGGTGGCCGGCAGGTCACGGCGGATGCTGACGATGCCGACCTGCGCGCAGTCCCGGTGCTTCCCGGCCACATAGGCCTGACTGCCGGGATCGTCGCCGACGAGGACCGTGCCGAGCCCAGGCGTGATGCCAGCCTCATGAAGCTTGGCCACGCGCCCGGTGAGCTCCTCGCGGATGGCCTTGGCCGTCGCCTTGCCGTCCAGAATTGTCGCACTCATCGCGCGCTCATTCTGCCCGATGCCCGGCACGGCCGACCAGCCGAGGCCCGGCTAACCGGGCACGCGGGCCGGCGCGGCCGCCAGGCCAAGCTGGGTGTGTCAGTGATAGAAGTGCCGGACGCCGGTGAAGTAGAGCGCGACGCCAGCCGCCTGCGCAGCCGCGATCACCTCGTCGTCCCGGACCGAGCCCCCAGGCTCGGCGATCGCGCGGACTCCGGCCTCGGTCAGGATCTCCAGGCCGTCGGCGAAGGGGAAGAACGCATCGCTCGCGCCCGCCGAGCCGGCTGCCCGGTCCCCCGCCCTGGCCACGGCCAGCCGGCACGAGTCCACCCGGTTGACCTGGCCCATGCCGATACCCACGCTCGCCTGACCGGCCGCGAGCAGGATCGCGTTGGACTTCACCGCCCGGCAGGCGCGCCACGCGAACTCCAGGTCCGCCAGCAGCGCCGCGTCCGCCGCGGTACCGGCCACGAGCCGCCAGCTGGCGGCGAGGTCCCCCGGCTCGGCACCGGTATCCGGGGTCTGCATCAGCATGCCGCCGCTCACCTGGCGCCAGTCCTCGCCCTGCTGGCTGCCCGGCGGCGGGCACCGGAGCAGCCGCTGGTTCTTCTTGGCCATCAGGATCTCCAGGGCGCCCGGTTCGAAGTCGGGAGCGATGATCACCTCGGTGAAGATCTCCGCGACCTGGGCCGCCATCTCCTTCGTCACGGTCCCGTTCGCCGCGATGACCCCGCCGAAGGCGGACACCGGGTCGCAGGCGTGCGCCTTGCGGTGCGCCTCCGCCAGGTCGGCGCCCACCGCGATGCCGCACGGATTGGCGTGCTTCATGATCGCCACACAGGGCGCGCTGAAGCCGAACGCCGCCCGGCGGGCGGCATCGGCGTCCACGTAGTTGTTGTAGGACATCGCCTTGCCGTGCAGCACCTGCGCTCCGGCGATCCCGGCACCGGCACCGGCACCCTCACCATCGGGCCCGGCAGCCCCCGACCGCAGATACAAGGCGGCCCGCTGATGCGGGTTCTCCCCGTACCGCAGCACGTCCCGGCGCGTCCACACGGCCGCGGTCACGTCCGGCCAGCCGGTCTCGGCCGCGACGGCGTCGGGTGCGTAGACCGCGGCGAACCAGGACGACACCGCCGCGTCGTAAGCAGCGGTATGGGCGTAGGCCTGCGCCGCCAGGCGCCGCCGCTGGTCGAGCGTGAACCCGCCGTCCGTCAGCGCCGCGAGCACCTCTGGGTAGCTAGCCGGGCTGGTGACCACCGCCACGGTCGCGTGATTCTTGGCCGCCGCGCGCACCATTGCCGGACCGCCGATGTCGATCTGCTCGACGCACTCCAGGCGGGCTGGCGCCGCTCGCGACCGTCTGCTCAAACGGGTAGAGGTTGGACACGAGCAGGTCGAATGGCTCGATGCCCAGCTCGGCTAGCTGCTGGCGGTGGCTGTCCTTGGCCAGGTCGGCTAGCAAGCCGGCGTGCACGGCGGGATGGAGCGTCTTGACCCGGCCGTCCAGGCATTCGGGGAAGCCGGTAATCGCCTCCACCGGGGTGACCGGTACCCCGGCCGCCGCGATGGTGGCCGCGGTGCTGCCCGTCGACACGATCTGGACGCCAGCCGCGTTCAGGGCGGTAGCCAGGTCCGCCAGCCCGCTCTTGTCGTAGACGCTGATCAGCGCCCGGCCGATCGCCACCTTAGTCACGCGGTCACCTGCCACCCGTTCGCATTGTTGATCATGTGCCGTTGATCATGTGCCGTTGATCATGTGCCGATCCGCGCCGTCCGGCCGCGCACCGACCAGCCCTCCCGCACCATCCGGCCGATGGTCGCCACGACGAGCGTCCGCTCGGCGACCTTGATCCGCTCGTGCAGCGAATCCTCGTCGTCGTCGTCCAGTACCGGCACTGCAGCCTGGGCCAGGATGGGGCCGCTGTCCACCCCAGCGTCGGCGAGGATCACGCTGCATCCTGTCACCTTGACGCCGTGCGCGAGTGCGTCCCGGATGCTGTGCATACCGGGGAAGGACGGTAGCAGCGCCGGGTGCGTGTTGATCATCCGGCCGCCGAATTCGGCCAGGAAATCGGCACCAACAAGCTTCAGGAATCCGGCCGCGACAATCAGGTCCGGCTCGAACGCCGCGCAGTCCTGCGTCAGCGCCTTGTCCCAGGCGGGCCGGTCGGGCGAATCCACGAGCCGCCGGACGAAGGTCGGCAGCCCGGCCGCCTGAGCCCGCTCGACGCCGCCCGTGCCGTCCCGGTCCGCGCCCACAGCTACGATCTGCGCGCCGAAGCCGGGATCTGCGCACGCGTCCAGCAGTGCCTGGAGGATGCTGCCGGTACCGGAGACCAGCACCAGCAATCGCGACGGGCTGACGGTGAGCTCCTCTGCTCATCTGGTGCCGGCGCATCTGGTGCCGCGGGCACCGGCCGGACGGATCAGCTAGCGGTCTTCAGGGTACAAGCCGGAGCCACCGCGGCTGCCGCTGACCGGCGGCCGCGCGGCAAGATGGCGAGCATGCCCGATTCTCCTGCCCCGGCCGCGGCCAGTCCGCTGCTGCGAGAGCTGCGCGGCCGCACTGCCGTCATGGTCGATCAGCTCGCCGCGCTCGTCAGCGCCGAGACCCCGTCCAGCGACCTCACCGCCTGCGCGGCCGGCGTCGACATCCTGCGTCAGATCGCGGCGACCGTCATCGGGGACCCGGGCGAGCTAGTCGTGGCCGACGGCCGGACCCACGTGCGATGGCGCTGGCCCGCCGCAGACGGCCAGCGGCCGCTCGCCCTGATCGGGCACGTCGACACCGTGTGGCCGCTCGCCACTGTCCGGCGCTGGCCCGTCAGCGTGGACCAGGCGGCCGGCACCATGACCGGGCCGGGCTGCTTCGACATGAAGGCCGGCCTCATCCAGCTGCTGCACGCGGTCGCCGTGCTGGCCGACCGGTCCGGCCTGGAGATCCTGATCACCACAGACGAGGAGGTCGGATCGCCCACCAGCCGGCCGCTGATCGAAGAAATCGGGCGAGCGGCCGCCGCCGCCCTGATCCTCGAGCCGTCAGTGCGCGGTGCAGTAAAGATCGGCCGGAAGGGAACGGGGTCGTATCACCTCGATGTCGTCGGCCTGGCCGCGCACGCTGGACTGGAGCCGGAGAAGGGGGCGAACGCGCTGATCTCGCTTGCGGAGCTGATCGGTCGTGTCGGCGCGGTGGCCAGGCCAGCCGCCGGGACGACAGTGACGCCGACGCTTGCCGCGGCCGGAACCGCCGCGAACGTCGTGCCAGCGCGCGCCCATGCCGAGCTCGATGTCCGGGTGGCCGAGCCAGCCGAGGCGGACCGCGTCGACCGGGAGCTGCGGGCACTGGCCGCGGCAGTACCCGGCACTACGCTGACGGTCGGCGGCGGCCTGAACCGGCCACCGCTGCCGACCAGCGCGAGCGCCGCGCTGTTCGAGTTGGCGCGCGATGCCGCCGATGGCCTTGGCCTGCCCGCGCTGGCTGGCGCGGTCGTCGGCGGCGGCTCGGACGGCAACTTCACGGCCGCGGTCGGGTGCCCGACCCTCGACGGCCTCGGCGCAGTCGGGGACGGCGCGCACGCCGAAGGCGAGCACGTCAGGATCGAGGCGATGGCGGAGCGCGCGGCGCTGCTCGCCGCGACCATCGGCCGGCTGCGACCGGCGAAGTAGACCGGTGTCAGCGGTCGCCTAGGGCCGTGTCGACGGTCGCCTTCGGCAGGGTCGACGGCCGCCTACGGCAGGGTCGACGGTCGCCTACGGCAGGGACGAGGGGCCGCGCCGTGCGGCCCGCGGGCCGCGCGAAGGATCCCCCGCCCACGGGTCCAGGTAGATGACGTGGCCAGACTCGGTCGCATCTGCGCTGGTCAC
This sequence comes from uncultured Actinomycetota bacterium, assembly GCA_963837255.1. Taxonomy (GTDB): domain Bacteria; phylum Actinomycetota; class Actinomycetes; order Streptosporangiales; family Streptosporangiaceae; genus JAJYUU01. The sequence continues at coordinate 1,264,704 of CAWIMN010000011.1, read as the reverse complement.
ACCGGCACGGGTCACCTCGGCCCGGGCAGCACCGGCACGAGCAGCATCCGCACCGGCAGCATCGGCGCCGACCGACGGCGTCTGGCGGCGGTCGCTGCGAGTGGTCAGCGCGCCAGCCCGGCGCAGGGCGAGATAGTTCGCCGCTCCCGCGGTGACCGCCGCGGCCACCCCGATCTCCAGCGCCGACACCGCGCCTACCTGCCAGGGCGACGGGCCGACGGCGGCCAGCCTGCCATCGCCGAGCGGGCCGCCAGAAGCCGCGGCCAGCAGCCCGAGCAGACAGCCTGACACTGCGCCGCATGCCAGGCCCCACAATGGCGCGGCGTCCAGGGCCAGCGCCGGCGCGGCCCGGACGAGCAGCAGCCCGCCAAGTCCCCCGGCCAGGTACGGCAGCGCCAGCACCGTCGGCTCCAGCCAGCCAGGCATCGCGGCATGTAGCCCGGGCGGGAGCGCGGCGAGCAAGGGGAGCGCGGGCAGCTGGGCCAGCGCCGATCCGGTCGGCGACACAACGGTGGCCGAGCCGAACGCGAAGCCCGGTCCGAGGGAGAACGCGACCGCCCAGATGATGGCGTTCGGCAGATAGCTGAGCTGCAGTAGCAGCAGGAGCAGCAGGCCGACGGCACCGGGCGCCAGCGCACGCTGCAGTGTCGCTGCCTCGTGCAGGTGTACCGCGAGGGATGCACCGGCGAGCACGGCGCCGGCCGCGACAAGCGTCCCCAGCGCGCCCGCCACCGCGATAACCAGAGATCGCTGCCGCGGCGGCAGCAGCTGGATCAGCCGAGGCCACGGCGCCAGTGCGCGGGCCCCCCCGAGTCCGCCCGCGGCCAGCGCCAGCAGCAGGCCGCACGCCACCGCCTGCACTACCGACGACGACTCCATCGCCGACCTGCTCGCCAGGGCGAGGACGCCGGTCAGCACCGCGTACGGCACCGCGAGCGCGACCGCCGCGTAGCCGACGTGACGCAGTCTCGACACGCCACCGACCCGGACAACCCAGCGGCCTGCCCGCCACAGCAGCGCGCCCGGCAGCAGCACGAGGCCAAGCGGCAGCAGGCCGATCCGGCCAGCGCCGCGGAACGTGAACCCGACGTGGTGGCCCACGAGCCAGAGCGCTGCGGCCGTGCGCAGGACGGCGGGCAGGCCCGGGCCGGCGTGTGGTGCGGCGATCCAGCCCGCCAGAACCAGCAGGGTGATGACGGCCAGCCCGGCTGCCATTGCCACGCTCGCGGCCACGGCACCGACGACGAGCAACGGCCGCTGCGTACCGGCAGGATCGCCGCCGGTGCCGAACGGACCAGGGCTGGCACGACGGTCACCGACGGCAGAAGCAGTCACAAGAGTCAAGCCTGGCAATCATGCCCGCCAACGCAGCGGAGGCGCGCCGGATACCCGGACCGCGGCTGGCCCGACTCACGACGCCAGCAGAGCCTGCTAGTTCGCCTGCATGAGCTCCCGGACCAGGCGCGCGGTCCCGCTCGGCGTCCGGCCGACGCGTACGCCGACCTTTTCCAGCGCTTCCTTCTTCGCCTGCGCGGTGCCAGCAGAGCCGGAGATGATCGCGCCCGCGTGCCCCATGGTCTTGCCCTCGGGGGCGGTGAAGCCTGCCACGTAGGCAACGACCGGCTTGGTGACGTTCCGCTCGATGAACGCGGCGGCCCGCTCCTCGGCGTCGCCGCCGATCTCGCCGATCATCACGATCGCGTCGGTCTCGGGGTCATCCTGGAACGCCCGGAGGCAGTCGATGTGCGTCGTGCCGATGATCGGGTCACCGCCGATGCCCACTGCGGTCGAGAAGCCGATGTCGCGCAGCTCGTACATCATCTGGTATGTCAGCGTGCCGGACTTGGAGACCAGCCCGATCCGGCCCTCTGAGGAGATATCGGCCGGGATGATGCCCGCGTTGGACTTGCCCGGTGAGGCAACTCCGGGGCAGTTCGGACCCACGATGCGAGTCCGGTTCCCGCTCGCGGTTGCGTGGGCCCAGAGGTTGGCGGTGTCATGCACCGGCACGCCCTCGGTGATGACGATGACCAGCGGGATCTGCGCGTCGATGGCCTCGATGACGGCGTCCTTGGTGCCGGCCGGCGGCACGAACACGACGGACACGTCGGCGCCGGTGGCAGCCATGGCCTCGCCGACAGTCGCGAACACCGGCACGTCCTTGCCGGACAGGTCCACGGTCTGGCCCGCCTTACGCGGGTTGGTGCCGCCGACGACGTTCGTACCCGCCGCGATCATGCGCGCGCCGTGCTTGCGGCCTTCCGAGCCGGTGATGCCCTGCACGATGATCCGGCTGCCCGAGTTCAGGAAGATCGCCATGTCATGCTCCGTTCGCGGCCGAGGCGGCCAGCTCGGCGGCGCGCCGCGCCGCGTCGTCCATGGTCGCGACCTGCTCCACGAGCGGAAGGCCGGCGTCCGCAAGGATGCGGCGGCCCTCGGCCGCGTTGTTGCCGTCAAGCCGCACCACGATCGGATGCCGCACCGGCTCGCCGCGCTCGGCCAGTAGCGCCATCGCGGACACGATGCCGTTGGCGACGGCGTCGCACGAGGTAATGCCGCCGAAGACGTTCACCAGCACGCTGCGTACATCGGGATCGGACAGCACGATGTCCAGTCCGTTGGCCATCACCTCAGCCGACGCGCCGCCGCCGATGTCCAGGAAGTTGGCGGGCCGGACGCCGCCGAATTCCTCGCCGGCGTAGGCGACCACGTCAAGCGTGGACATCACCAATCCGGCCCCGTTCCCGATAATGCCGACGGCCCCGTCAAGCTTCACGTAATTCAGGTGCTTGGCCTTTGCCCGTGCCTCGATCGGATCGACCGCAGTCGGGTCAGCAAACCTGGCCCAGTCCTGGCGGAACGCCGCGTTGTCGTCCAGTGTGACCTTCGCGTCGAGGGCGACAACGCGGCCGTCGCCGGTGTAGACGAGCGGGTTCACCTCGACGAGTGTGGCGTCCTCGTCGGTGAACACGGCCCACAGGCGCTCCGCGAGCTCGGCCGCACCCTCGTGCGCCTCCGGCGGCAGGCCGCCGGCCTGGACGATCTCCAGTGCCCTGGCGTGATCGACGCCGGTCAGCGGGTCGACGGGGATCTTGGCCAGCGCCTGCGGGTTAGTCCTGGCCACCTCCTCGATCTCGACGCCGCCCTCGACTGAGCACATCGACAAGAAGGTGCGCTCGGCGCGGTCGAGCAGGAACGAGAGGTAGTACTCCTGCGCGATGTCAGTGTCCTCGGCCACTAGGACTGTATGCACGGTGTGGCCCTTGATGTCCATGCCGAGGATCTTGCTGGCCTTCTCCCCCGCCTCGGCTGGGGTGTCGGCTAGCTTGACCCCGCCGGCCTTGCCGCGGCCGCCAGTCTTGACCTGGGCCTTGATCACCACCAACGGTCCGGCGCCAGCCTTGCCGGCCGCTGCGAAATCCTCGGCGATCTGCCTGGCCTCGTCCGCTGTGCTGGCCACCTTGCCCTGCGGAATCGGGACACCGTACTCGGCGAACAGCTCCTTCGCCTGGTACTCGAACAGGTCCACTCGGGTCCGTCCTTCGTGCTCGGGAATCATCGCGGCGCGCCCGCGCCCCGCCGCTGGAAGCCTAGTGCCGTTACCGGCAGCGGGTGCGACCTGGGTCGCAGGCGCCTTCCCCGCGCCTACGTGCCGGGCTGCCCGACAGGGGCATCACTCCCGAGCGCCGACCGCACCCAGTCCACGATCTCCGTCGTCGTCGCGCCGGGCGTGAAGATCCTGGCCACCCCGAGCTGCTCGAGCTCGGCGATGTCGGCATCGGGGATGATGCCGCCTCCGAACACCGTGATGTCGGTCGCGTCGCGCTCACGCAGCAGGTCCAGCACCCGCTTGAACTGCGTCATGTGCGCGCCCGACAGGATCGACAACCCGATCGCGTCGGCGTCCTCCTGCAACGCTGCCGACACGATCTGCTCCGGCGTCTGGTGCAGCCCGGTATAGATGACCTCGACGCCGGCGTCGCGGAGCGCTCGCGCCACGACTTTTGCACCGCGATCGTGGCCGTCCAGGCCAGGCTTGGCGATGATCACCCGGATGCTGCTCATGAACCCTCCGACCAGGTGCCACGTGCTGCCGACATACCGGGCAGACGCAATCAGCGTAGCCCGGTGCGTGGCTACTGGCCGCGCCGCGGTGAGCAATGTCACTGCCAGCGGCCGCTGGCTGGGTGCCGTCAGGCCGCGACCGGCGAGCCAGCTAGCGCCATGGTCAGTGCGGTCAGGTACCGGTCGAGCTGGCTGCCGCCCGCGTCGTAGCTCGGATTGACCTCCGTCAGGACCAGCCCGGCGCAGGCAGGATCGGCTAGCAGGACGCGCAGGCACCTGGCCGCGTCGTCGAGCCCGACGCCGGAGTCGTAGTGGGGGAAGTTGCCCAGCGGCAGGTCGCCAGAGTCGACAACGTCCACATCGAAGTGCACGACGATCGGGTCGCCGCTCCCGAGCGCCGCTAGCGCGCGACAGGCTGTCGCCTCCGGGCTAGCCGCAAGCTCCGGACCTTCGGTGTAACTGACTCCCTTAGTGGCGAGGAACGCGCGGCCTGCGTCGTTCTGCTCGCGCGGATCGCAGCCCATCATGGCTAGCCGAGACCCAGCGAGCAGCGGCGGCGGCCCCGCCAGGCTGGCCAGTTCGGGTTCGCCTTCGCCGAGCAGGTGGGCTATCCCGGTGGCGTCCAGAATGCCGGAAGCATCTGGTGACATCGCGCCGAGGTCGGCATCCCCGTCGACATAGGCGAGGCCGACGTTCGGGTGGACGCGCCGGAAGCCGGCGACGACCCCGAGCGTGATCGTGCAGTCGCCGCCCATGACCAGTGGCCGCCGCCCAGCGGCTACCTCCCGCGCGACCGCATCGGCGACAGCGCGCGCGACCGAGACGACCGCGGCCAGGTTGCGAGCACGCGGGTGCGCGTGGTCGACCGCAAAGACCGAGGCCGGCAGGTCGCCAGCGTCGCTGATGTCGAGGCCCGCTGCCCGCAGGCGGCCGACGATGCCTGCCCCGCGGAGCGCAGCCGGGGCCCGGTCCTGCCCGGCGTGATGGGCTCCGGCACTCGTCGGCACGCCGATCAGCACCCAGTCGCGCCCGCTCCGCGAGCCGCTGATCCGCTCGGCCGCGCTCGTGTCCGTCGCGCTCGTCTCGGTCGCGCGGGTCTCGGTCGCGCGGGTCTCGGTCGCGCTCGTGCTCTGCGTTGCATCCATGCCGGGCCTCCCTGCCTGTGCTACACCGTAGTCAACGTCACCAGCATTCGCCTGTTGCTAGTAACGAACGTACTCCGCTCGTGGTGTTATATGCAACCAGCAGACGTAGAATGATGGTGACGGCGCGTCGAGAGTCGAGGGAGTCGCATGCCAGCGAGTCAGGGCCGGACCCCAGGCAATGATGCGCACATCGGGCAGGCGCCTGGCGACCTCGCCATCGTCCAGGACTTCGTGAACACCCTCGACATCGAGCAGGGCACCGACGCGCTGGCCACCTTGCCTGACCTGGACAGCTGGCTACGAAAGGCAGGCCTGGTGCCGGGGCCGGGCGCCCCGTCCGGTCCGCACGACCTGGCCATGGCGGTTGAGCTTCGGGAGGCGCTTCGCGGCGTCCTCCGCGCGCACGTCACGCACCCGGCCGGGCGGAGTCTTGCTACCCCCGCCGATATGCGCGCGACGGGTACGAGTTCTGCGGGAGCGGGTCCGGCGGCGCGGGTCGGCGACGTCGCGGCCGCACTGCAGGCCGGGATTCGCGCCGAGCCCGACGGCCGGGTCGTCGTCGTCCCGGCCGGCTCCGGCGCGAGGGGCGCGCTGACCCGGCTCCTGCTGATCGCCGCCGAAGCCGCGACGGCGGGCGCCTGGGCGCGGCTCAAGGTCTGCAGCGCCGACGACTGCCAGTGGGCCTTCTACGACCGGTCACCAACTCGCAGCGGCTGCTGGTGCAGCATGCAGATCTGCGGCTCGCGCGCCAAGGCGCGCACCTATCGCAGCCGCGCTGCCAGGACCCGCTGAGTCAACAGCGACCGGTGTGCCAGCTTGCCGCGCGTCAAGATTCAGGGACGTACTGTAAGCGTATGAGCTACCCTCACCTGCCTTACGGCGGCAGGCAGGTCCCGCCGCCGTATCAGCAGGACCGCGATCTCGTGCACGACCTGGGCGAGCGAGAACAGTCCGAAGAGCAAAATGCTCGTGATGCCGAGCTCTATCCCGGTAATCGCCCGGCCGCTGGACGGTTGCGCGGGCTGGTAGCCCGGCTGCGGCGCGGTCGGCGCCGGCCGCGCTAACGCGTCATGCGCTAGAGCTTCTCGATCGGCGCGTACCTCAGGACCAGGTGCTTGACGCCGTAGTCGCCGCCGAAGTCGATCTTCGCCTCGGGATCGTCGCCGCGGCCCTCGACCGACAGCACGGTGCCGAGGCCATACGAGTCATGATTGACCCGGTCGCCCGGCCGGAGCGACGGCACGGGCCTGTTGCCGACCGTGCGCACGCCAGGTCGCCTCGCCAGCCGCTCCGAGGCCGGCTGGGTCGCCGCTGACTCATCCCGCCGCCATTCGATCAGCTCGGCCGGGATCTCGGACAAGAACCTGGACTGCTTGTGATATCCCGGCCGGCCGAACCAGGTGCGTGTCGCCGCCCTGGTCACGTACAGCCGCTCCATCGCCCTGGTGATGCCGACGTAGGCAAGCCTGCGTTCCTCGGCAAGCTCGCGATCGTCGCCCATCGACCGCTCGTGCGGGAAGACGTTCTCCTCCAGGCCGGTCAGGAATACCACCGGGAACTCCAGGCCCTTGGCCGTATGCAGCGTCATGAGCGTCACCATGCCGCCGTGCTCCGCGCCGTCCGGAATCTCATCGGCATCAGCGACGAGCGAGACCTGCTCGAGGAACTCAGCCAGCGTCCCGCCGGGGTTGCGGGCATCGAACTCCCTGGCTACCGAGACAAGCTCGGTCAGGTTCTCAATCCGGCTGGCGTCCTGGAGGTCGGAAGATGCCTGGAGCTCCGCCACGTAGCCGGTCCGATCCAGGATCGCTTCGGCGAGGTCGCCAACCGGGCTGCGCTCCTCGGCCATGGCGCGCAAGCCGCTCATCAGCTCGTTGAAGCCCTCGATGGCGCGGGCTGACCGCGCGGGCAGCGCTGGCACGTCATCCGGTCGGGCCAGGGCGGCGGCGAAACTGATCTTGTCGCGATTCGCGAGCGCGGCCACGTACTCCTCGGCCCGGTCCCCGATGCCACGGCGGGGGGTGTTCAGGACGCGCCGCAGCGAGACCTCGTCGCCGGGGTTGGCGATCAGCCGCAGGTAGGCCAGGAGGTCGCGGACCTCGCGCCGCTCATAGAACCGGACGCCGCCGACCACCTTGTAGGGCAGCCCGGACCGGATGAAGACTTCCTCGAACACACGGGACTGCGCGTTCGTCCGGTAGAACACCGCTACCTGGCCGGGCGCCGCCTCGCCCGCGTCGGCCAGCCTGTCGACTTCCTCGGCAACGAACGCCGCCTCGTCGTGCTCGCTGTCGGCGACGTAGCCGGTGATGGGCGGGCCGTTGCCGGCGTCGGACCAGAGGTTCTTGGGGATCCGGCCAGGGTTGCGCGACACCACCGCATTGGCGGCGGCGAGGATGTTTTGCGTCGACCGGTAGTTCTGCTCGAGCAGGATCACCCGGGCGCCCGCGAAGTCGCGCTCGAACTCCTCGATATTCCGGATGGTGGCGCCGCGGAAGGCATAGATCGACTGGTCGGCGTCACCCACGACGACAAGCTCGGCCGGCGACTCGCCGCCCGCGCCGGCCAGCTCGCGAACCAGCGTGTACTGAGCGTGGTTGGTGTCCTGATACTCATCCACCAGCACGTGCCGGAAGCGGCTGTGATACTCGGCCGCGAGATCAGGAAACGCCTGGAGCAGATTGACGGTCACCATAATCAGGTCGTCGAAGTCCATCGCGCCCGCGGCGACGAGCCTGCGCTGGTACTCGGCGTACGCCTCACCGAGCGACTTCTCGCGGTAGCCGCTGGCCCTGGCGAAGACTGTCTCGTAGTCGATGAGCTCGTTCTTGAGGCCCGAGACCTGATTGGCCATCGCCTTCGGCGGAAAGTACTTCGCGTCCAGCTCGAGCTCGCGGCAGACCATCGCCATCAGTCGCTGCGAGTCCGCCTGGTCGTAGATCGAGAAGCTGGAGGGGTAGCCGAACCGCCTGGCCTCGCGGCGGAGGATCCGCACGCAGGCCGAGTGAAAGGTCATCAGCCACATCGACCGTGCCCGCGCTCCGGTCAGGGACGCGGCCCTCGCCGCCATCTCGCCGGCTGCCTTGTTGGTGAACGTGATGGCGAGGATCTGGCTGGGCTCCACCTCACGCTCGGCCAGCAGGTAGGCGATCCGGTGCGTCAGTACCCGGGTCTTGCCCGAGCCCGCGCCCGCCACGATGAGCAGCGGGCTGCCCTGGTGCAAAACAGCAGCACGCTGCTGCGGGTTCAGCCCGTCAAGCAGGGAGTCGACAACCATCGCGGTCACGTCTCCAGCCTAGGCGGTGTCGCCGACAACCACCCGCACCCCGGTTAAGCGCCCGGCTGGCGGCGGAGCCCAGGGCTGCTAGGTCCGCGCTCGCTGGCAACGCGAAAGCCCTGCGCTACGGCCAGTGCCGCAGGCGCAGGGCTCGCGCGTCATCGTCTACTCGTCTGGTACCAGGGTGGGCGTGGACCGCGTCAGGGTCTCCTTGCGGAAGAACGCAGGTCCGACGATCCGGCAGTAGATGAAGAAGAGCAGGCCGAGGATGGCCGCGCCGACGGCAATCACGAACGCGCCGCCGATCTGCCAGTGGATGCCGGGCACGGTCCACATCGTGAAGTCATTCAGCGTTTTCACGTCGTAGTCGAGCCACACGCTCCAGCCGCCGAGGAACCAGAGGATCACAGCGCCGGTCAACGGGAGGATGCCCTGCATCCACAGATTGCGGGCGCTGCTGGTCAGGTTCCGCCGGTAATACCACACACAGGCGAACCCGGTCAGCCCGTAGTAGAACGCGATGTACAGGCCGATCGCGATCACCGCATCGCCGATCAAGCCAATCGGGTTTGTGGCGTTGTTCACGATCGCATAGAACGCGATCGAGATCAGGCCCATGACGATGGTCGAGACGGTCGGGGTCAGGAACCGCGGGTGGATCTTCGCGAACGATTTCGGGATCGCCCTGTACGCGGCCATGGACAGCGTGGTACGCGCGGTCGGCAGGATCGTGGTCTGCGTGGACGCCGCGGCCGACGACAGCACCATCACCAGCAGCAGGCGGTAGAAGACATTCCCCACGGTGCCGCTGCCGAAGACTGCGTGACCCTGGATGGAGAGCACGTCGCCCGCATTGTTCAGGTTGCCAAGGCCATTGCCCTTAGTACCGATTCCGGCGAACGCCTGCATGGAGAAGATCACCAGAGCGTAGGTGACCAGCAGGATCAGCGTGGACAAAATCGCCGCGATGCCCGGCGTGCGGTTGCGGTCCTTGGTCTCCTCGTTCACCGCCAGGGCGGTGTCCCAGCCCCAGTAGATGAAGACCATGAGGATGACGCCGCTGACGAACGCGCTGAAGCTGGGGACGTCGAACGGGTTCAGCCAGGAGATGCTGGGTGTGATGTGCCCGGGTGGAGCGCTGCCGTTACCGACCTTGACCAGCGCCGTGATGGACAGCACGGCGAGCATGATCAGCTCGATGGACAGCAGGACCTTCTGGAAGTTGGCCGAGACCTCGATGCCGACGTAGCAGATGACTGTCATCAGGACGATCCAGATGATGCCGCCGAGCAGCACCCAGTTGCTCGCCGGGTTGGTGCCGATGCCCGTGGCCCCGAACAGCAGGAACACGTACTGGCTTGCCACCTGGGCGAGGCTGGCCATGACGAGGATGTCCGCCGCGACGATCGCCCATCCGCCGGCCCAGCCGGTCTTCGGCCCGAACGCCCTGGTCGCCCATGTGAACGTGGTCCCGCAGTCCGGGTCGGCCTTGTTCATCTCGCTGTAGCCGATCGATGTCAGCAGCATCGGTACGAAGGCGAGAACGGCCACCGCGGGTGACCGGAGCCCGACAGCAGCGACCACGAAGCCCAGCGTCGCCGCGATGCTATAGGCGGGCGCGACCGAGGCGGTCGCGATCACAGTGCTGGATATCAGCCCGAGCGCACCTGACTTGAGCCCCTTGGCTAGGGGCTGCTCTGATGGCTCCACAGTCTGCCTGGCCTGTGCCATGCCTCTCCCCTCCAGACCCGGCTCGACAGAGCCGAGAAGATCTGCTACCGGCGACGCTACATCGCTGGCTTAAGACAGGGATCACGTGGACCCGCGCGGATACGGCGCCGGGTACAAGTGCAACGGTTCTAGCATGTATTGCGGTTGATAGCAACGAATTCAGTTGAATCGTATATAACTTGCGACTGGTCCCGTCGAGGCGATCCGACGGCACGGGGCTAGGATCGCTGCATGCGCATCCTCCTAGTAGGGGCCGGCGGAGTCGGAACCGCGATCGCCAGGATCGCCGCCCGCCGCCCATTCGCTGAACTGATCATCGCAGACTATGACCTGGCCAGGGCGCAGCACGCTGCAGCGGCCAAGGACTCCTACACCGCCGTCCGGCTGGACGCCCGCGACGAGGCCGCCACTGCTGCCTTGCTGGCCGGGCATCGCTGCGATGCCCTCATGAACGCCACCGATCCGCGGTTCGTGATGCCGTTGTTCCGAGCGGCGCTATCGGCCGGGGTGACCTACCTGGACATGGCCATGTCGCTGTCGCACCCCGATCCGGACGACCCGTACGGCAAGACCGGGGTCAAGCTCGGCGACGAGCAGTTCGCCATGGCCGGCCAGTGGGAGAAGGCAGGCAAGCTGGCCCTGGCTGGCATCGGTGTCGAGCCTGGCCTGTCCGACATCTTCGCCCGGTATGCGGCCGACGAGCTGTTCACCGACATCAACGAGGTCGGGGTCAGGGACGGCGCCAATCTCACCGTGGCCGGCTACGACTTCGCCCCGACGTTCTCCATCTGGACGACGATCGAAGAATGCCTGAACCCGCCGGTCGTCTTCGAGGACGGCCGCGGCTGGTTCACCACTCCCCCGTTCAGTGAGCCCGAGACGTTCACCTTCCCCGAAGGCATCGGCCCGGTTGAGTGCGTGAACGTCGAGCACGAGGAAGTCCTGCTGATCCCGCGCTGGGTCAAGGCCAAGCGGGTCACCTTCAAGTACGGCCTCGGCGAGGAGTTCATCGGCGTTCTGGAGACACTGCACAAGCTCGGCCTGGACCGGACCGACCCGGTCGACGTCGGCGGCGTGCGCGTGTCGCCTCGCGACGTCGTGGCTGCCTGCCTGCCAGATCCGGCGACCCTCGGCGACAAGATGAGCGGTCTCACCTGCGCGGGCACCTGGATCACTGGCACGGGCAAGAACGGCCAGCCGCGGGAGGTCTTCCTGTACCACGTCGTGGACAACGCTTCCACGATGGCGGACTACGGCTCGCAGGCTGTCGTGTGGCAGACCGCGGTTAACCCGGTAGTCGCGCTGGAACTACTCGACTCCGGCGCCTGGTCGGGCACCGGTGTGCTGGGGCCCGAGGCCATGCCGCCGCGGCCGTTCCTTGACCTGCTGACCGCATACGGCTCACCGTGGGGATGCGACGACCGCACCCCTGACACTCATTAATAAACCGGAACGGAGTTCCTCGTGGCTAATGATCTTCAAAACTTCATCGGTGGCCAGTGGACGGACCTGTCGTATGACAAGCGAGCCGACCTGATCGACCCCAGCACAGGCGAGGTCTTCGCCACCGCGCCCATTTCGGGACCGGCCGAGATCGACGCGGCATTTGCCTCCGCAGCCGAGGCCTTTCCAGGCTGGCGTGACTCGACGCCAGCCGAGCGCAGCCTCGCGCTGCTGCGCATCGCCGACGCCCTAGAGGCCAGGGCGGACGAGTTCGTCAAGGCGGAATCGCAGAACACCGGCAAGCCGCTCGCACTGACGGCATCGGAGGAGATCCCGCCGATGGTCGACCAGATCCGGTTCTTCGCCGGCGCCGCGCGGATGCTGGAGGGCCGCTCCGCCGGTGAGTACATGTCCGGGTTTACGTCGTTCATCAGGCGCGAGCCAGTCGGCGTGTGCGCGGCGGTGACGCCATGGAATTACCCGATGATGATGGCGGTCTGGAAGTGGGCACCTGCGCTCGCCGCTGGCAACACCATGGTGCTCAAGCCGTCCGACACGACCCCCTACTCCACGCTGCTGATGGCGGAGCTGATCAGCCAGTTCGTGCCGCCGGGTGTGCTGAACGTCGTGTGCGGCGACCGGGACACCGGCCGCACGCTGGTCTCGCACAAAGTTCCGCAAATGGTCTCGATCACTGGCTCGGTCCGGGCGGGCATCGAGGTCGCCAAGGCCGCAGCCGCTGACCTGAAGCGCGTCCACCTGGAGCTCGGCGGCAAGGCGCCCGTTATCGTCTTCGACGACGCGGATCCGGCGAAGGCGGCCGAGGCCATCGCTATCGCGGGCTACTTCAACGCAGGCCAGGACTGCACGGCGGCGACCCGGGTGCTCGTCGGGCCGCGCATCCATGACGAGTTCGCGGCGGCGCTGACCGAGCAGGCCGGCGCGCAGGTGACCGCTGGCCCTGACAACGCCGACGCCAGCTTCGGCCCGCTCAACAACGCCAGCCAGCTGGACCGCGTGACCGGCTTCATCTCGCGGCTGCCTGATCACGCACGAATCCTGACTGGCGGCAAGCGCGTCGGAGACCGGGGTTACTTCTTTGAGGCCAGCGTGGTGGACGGGCTAGCACAGGACGACGAGATCATCCAGAACGAGGTCTTCGGCCCGGTCATCACCATGCAGAAATTCACCGACGAGGACGAGGCGCTGCGCTGGGCCAACGGGACTGAGTACGGCCTTGCGTCGTCGGTCTGGACGTCCGACCACGGCCGCGCCATGCGCATGGCGCGCAGTCTCGACTTCGGCTGCGTGTGGATCAACACCCACATCCCGCTCGTCGCCGAGATGCCGCACGGCGGCTTCAAGCACTCGGGGTATGGCAAGGACCTGTCGATGTACGGGTTCGAGGATTACACGCGGGTCAAGCACGTGATGTCTGCCCTTGACTAGCGTGCGACGGGACGCGTGACCCTGCCGGTGCTCGGCGGGGCCGCTCGGCAGCAGCCCCGTCGTGAACTCGGTCGGTTGAGCGTTGCCCGGTCGGGTCTGCGTTAGTGGGCGTGGCGGCCGCGGCGACGGCGCTTGAGGCCGAGTAGTACGAGGAGCAGTCCGATCAGCGCTGCGGCGGCGGGGACTGCGCGCTTGAGGACCGGCAGGCCCGCCACGCCGAGCAGGTCGATGGCCTCGTTGTCCGGTGGCTGCCAGGTCGGCTGCTCGCGTTCGGCCGCCGGGGACTCGTGCCGGGCCGGGCGCAGCGGGGTGACCTCGGCGAGGTCCTCCGCCCCGGCGTGCCGGCCGGCCGCCGACCGGGCCCCGTTGGCGTCCGCGGCCGCGGGCGAGACCGCCGCCGCTGGCGCGGTACCGGACTTGTCGATGGAATCGGCCAGCGCAAGGCCGCGGTCAGCGAGCTTGGTCTTGATGTCGGCCAGGGATGCCGGGCCGATGTTCTCGATTGCCCGCAGCTGCTGCTCGGTACGCCTGGTCAGATCACCCAGCGTCTGGATGCCGTCCTGGCGCAGGCTGCTCCAGGCCCGACCGCTGAGGTTGAGCACGTCGATCGGCAGCGCCTCGTCGGCCGCGCCCGTCCCCGAGCTCGGGGCAGCTGTCGCGGGGGTGTCGGCGCCGTGGCTAGCGCCGGCGTCGGCCGGCTGGGTGTCGTCGGCACTCGCTGATCCCTCGGCAGCCAGCATGGCGGCCAGGTTGTCGGCGAAGATGCCGATCAGCCGGCCCCCAACCTCCGTCAGGACGCCGCGGCCAAACTGCGCTGGCTTGCCCGTGACGTTGAGCGAGGTATGGACGATGACGTGGGTCTGATCGCCTGCGCCCGCCAGCATCGACCGGACCTTGGCCGACGCCGTGCCTGCCCCGCGAGTCTCCTTGCCGGACGCCTCGAGCGTGATCACGTGCGCCGCCGGATCGCGTTCGGTGAACTTCGCGGTCCCGGCGTAGGTCATCTGGATTGGGCCTACTTTGACCTTGATCCTGCCGTTGATCTCATCGCCGTTGACCGAGTCGAGGGTGGCGCCGGGCATGCAAGGCGCCACCCTCTCGACGTCCAAGAGCACTTCCCAGGCCCGCTCCTCGGGGACCGGGACCGAGAATGAGTGCTCCAATTCCATCTGTCAGACTCCTGCCGCTGCCTCCAGAGCGCGCCCGGTCAGCACCCGCGCGAGGTGCCGCCGGTAGTCCGGCGCCCCGTGCAGGTCCGCAGGCGGCTGCGTCCCCTCGTCCGCGCTGGCAGCTGCTGCCCGCAGCGCCTCGGAGCTGGCCTGCGCTCCCGCCACGGCCGCCTCGACCGAGGCCGCCCTGATCGGGACGGAGCCCATATTGGTCAGCCCGACCCGTGCCTCGGCCACCTGGCCGTTGGAGCGCCGTACCAGCGCCGCGATGCCGACAATCGCCCACGCCTGCGCGGTCCGGTGGAACTTCTCATAACGATAGCCCCAGTCGGACCCGAGCTTCCGCACCCGGATGCCGGTGAGTATCTCGCCGGGCGCGAGCGCCGTCGTCAGGTAGTCGACGAAGAAGTCGCGCGCGGGGATCTCGCGCTCGCCATCCGGGCCATGCGCGAGCAGCGTTGCCTCCAGCGCCAGGACCACCGCGGGCAGGTCTCCAGCCGGGTCAGCGTGCGCGATCGAGCCGCCGAGCGTGCCGCGATGACGGACCGCCGGATCGGCCACGGTCGCTGCCGCCTGTGCCAGCAGGCCGCAGTGCTGCGCGATCAGCGGATCGTGCACCACCTGGTAGTGCGTGGTCCGCGCGCCGATCAGCAGGTTGTCGCCGTCGTCGGTAACGCCGCGGAGGTCATCCAGGCCGCCAACGTCGACGAGCAGCTCCGGGTAGGCCAGCCGCAGCCGCAGGAGCGGCAGCAGGCTCTGGCCGCCGGCGATCACCTTGGCGTCCTCACCGCCCTCGGCCAGCGCACGGACCGCATCCGCCACCGAGGACGGTCGGACGTACTCGAACTTCGCCGGGATCATGCCGCGCCCCCGTTCTGGGTTGCCGAGCTGCCGTCGCTGCCGGCCTGGATGGCCCGCCACACCCGCTCGGGCGTGCACGGCATCGTGATGTCGCGAACGCCGAACGGCCGCAGCGCGTCGACGATCGAGTTGACGACCGCCGGGGTGGAGGCGATTGTGCCCGCCTCGCCGACGCCCTTGACGCCGAGCCGGTTGTTCGCCGGCGTCGTGGTCCGCTCGGTGACGTAGGACGGCAGGTCGGCCGCCGACGGCAGCAGGTAGTCGGCCAGCGTGGTCGTGACCAGGTTGCCGTCGTCGTCGTAGACGCCTTCCTCGTACAGCGCCTGGGCGATGCCCTGGGCCAGGCCGCCGTGCACCTGGCCTTCCACGATGAGCGGATTGACCACGACGCCGACGTCGTCAACCGCGACGTAGCTGCGGATCTTCACGAACCCGGTCTCGGTGTCCACCTCGGTCGCGCACAGGTGCGTGCCGTGCGGGAACGAGAAGTTGTCCGGATCGTAGGTCGCGTCGGAGTCCAGCGACGGCTCGACGCCATCCGGCAGTGCGTGCGCCGCGAACGTCGCCAGCGCGATCTCCTGGATCGACTTGCTCGCGTCCGGGTCGCCCCTGACCGAGAACCGCCCCGCCGCGAACTCCAGGTCGTCCGCCGAGGCCTCCAGCATCGCCGCGGCGATGATCTTGGCCTTGCCGACCACCTTGTCGCAGGCCTGCACCACGGCCAGGCCGCCGACGGCCAGCGAGCGCGAGCCGTAGGTGTCCATGCCCTTGGGCGAGATCTGGGTGTCACCGTGCAGCACCCGGATGTCCTCGAACGGCACGCCGAGCTGGTCGGCCACGATCTGGCTCCAGGCTGTCTCGTGTCCCTGGCCGTGTGCGCTGGATCCGGTCACGACCTCGACCTTGCCGGTAGGCAGCATCCGGATCGATGCGTGCTCCCAGCCGCCTGCGCCGTAGGACAGCGAGCCGAGCACCCGGGACGGGGCCAGGCCGCACATCTCAGTGAACGTCGAGATGCCGATGCCGAGCCGCACCTTGTCGCCGCGGTCGTTACGCTGGCGCTGCTCTTCGCGCAGACCGTCGTAGTCGAAGAGCTCCTTGGCTTTGGCGGTCGCGGCCTCGTAGTTACCCGAGTCGTAGGTCAGGCCGCAGATCGTGGTGTACGGGAACTCCTCGTGCTTGATCCAGTTCCGCTCCCGCAGCTCCAGCGGCTCCATGCCGAGCTCGACTGCCAGCTCGTCCATGATCCGCTCGATGGCGAACGTCGCCTCGGGCCTGCCAGCGCCGCGATAGGCGTCAGTCGGCATCTTGGTGGTGAATACGCCGGTGCAGCGGAACGAGTAAGCGTCCATCTTGTAGATGGCCGGGAACATGAACGCGCCGAGCAACGGCACGCCGGGCGTGACCAGCATCAGGTAAGCGCCCATGTCGGCCAGCAGGTCGACGTCCAGGCCGCGGATCCGGCCGTCGCGGTCGGCCGCGATCCGGATCCGCTGCCACTGGTCCCGGCCGTGGTGGACGGTCAGGTTGCCCTCGGTCCGCGACTCGTTCCACTTCACCGGCTTGCCGAGCCTGCGGCCGACCAGCACCGCGAGTACCTCTTCCGCGGTGACCTGGAGCTTGGACCCGAAGCCGCCACCGACGTCGGGCGCGATGACCCGGACGTTCTGTTCGGGAATGCCGAAGAAGGCCGACAGCGCGAACCGCAGGACGTGCGGGATCTGCGTTGCCGACCAGAGCGTCACCTCGTCGCCGATCCACTGCGCGACGACGGCGCGCGGCTCCATCGCGCACGGGATCAGGCGCTGTTGCCGGTACCTGCGCTCGACGACCACTGGCGCGTCCCGGAAGGCCGCATCCGTATCGCCGTTGGCGAAGACCCACTCGTAGCTCTTGTTGCCGGCCTCGTGCACCTTCGGCGACCCGTCGTCAAGCGCGGTGCGGATGTCCAGGACTGGCGGCAGTGGCTCGTAGTCGACGTCGATGGAAGCAAGAGCGTCGGCCGCCGTATACCGGTCGCGGGCGACGACAACGGCCACTGCCTCGCCGACATAGCGGACCTCGTCGACCGCCATCGGCGGGTGCGGCGGGATGACGATGTCGGGTGTCACCGGCCACGCACAGGGCAGGCTGCCCTGCTCGGCGGCGAAATCGGCGCCGGCGAACGCGGCGATAACGCCGGGCTGGTCGAGCGCACCGCTCACATCCACCCTGGTGATCTTGGCGTGCGCGTACGGGCTCCGCAGGAACGCCATGTGCAGCATGCCGGGCAGCCTGATGTTGTCGGTCCAGTTGGTCTGGCCGGTGATGAGCTTGGCGTCTTCCTTGCGCAGCCGCGCCCGGCCAAGCTCGGCGGTCGGCGCTTCGGTTGTCGCGGTCACTGGGTCACCCCCGCGTCTGCCGCACGCTTGACCGCGCGCACGATGTTCTCGTAGCCGGTGCAGCGGCAGAGATTGCCTTCCAGCCCGTCCCGGATCTCTTCCTCGGTCGGATGAGGGTTGTCGCGGAGCAGGTCGGTGGCCGCCATGATCATGCCGGGCGTGCAGTAACCGCACTGGAGTGCGTGCTCTTCATGGAAGGCGCGCTGCATGGGATGCAGTTCGCCGTTGGCCAGGCCTTCGATAGTTGTCACGTCGGACCCGTCCGCCTGCACGGCCAGAACCGAGCAGCTCTTGACCGAGATGCCATCCATCAGCACGGTGCACGCACCGCAGTTCGAGGTATCGCAGCCGATCGGCGTACCGGTCTTGCCAACGACTTCTCTGAGGTAATGGACGAGCAGCAGACGAGGTTCGACTTGGTCGATGTACTTCACGCCGTCGACCGTGACGGTGATGTGCGTCATGCGCTGACACCTCCGGGGACATGGCAGATGCGCCTGAGGCAAACCTAGATCGGCTTGGGGCCGCCGCACCAGTCCCTCGCGTCGCAATTAGCGCCAGCCGGGCAGCCTGCCGGCTGTCGCCGAGGCGGCCGCACCCCAACGCAAGCGCTAACCGGTGTGGAGGACCTGGAACGCCTCGGCGAGGCTGCCCTCCGGCAGCCCGGCCTGTGCTGCGACCCTGGTCAGCCAGCCGCGAAGGAATTCTTCGAGCCCGTCAGGATCGCTGATCTGGCTGACGTGCGAGCGCAGCGCGGCGACCTTGCGGGGGAAAGTGCCGGTGATGTCAACATAAGTCGTCGGTGTCGGGCTGCCCGAAATCCAGACCTCGCGCACGGTCCACGGCTCTAGCTTCTCCTCGCTGAGCAGTTCCGGGAACGCGAACGGGTTCCGCGAGTCCGGGTAGACGGCGTCGAGCGCCGCCGATCCGGCCGCCCGGTGATCCGGGTGACTCGCGCCCATCCGGACGTAATTGCGCTCTGGGGACTGGCACACCACGCGGTCCGGCTGCAGCAGCCTGATCACCCTGGCCAGGTCCCGGCGCAAGGCGAGGGACGTCTCGACCATGCCGTCGGGATAGCCCAGGAAGTGCAGGTCATGTACCCCTACCTGCTTGGCTGCCGCGGTCTGCTCCGCCTGCCGGATCGCCGCCATCTCGGCACGCGACACAGACCGGTCGCTGCCGCCGGCGTCACCGTTCGTGACGATGCAGTAGCTGACCTCCAGGCCGGCGTCAGTCCACTGCGCGATCGTGCCAGCCGCGCCGAAATCGACGTCGTCCGGGTGTGCCGCAATGACCAGGACGCGGGAGACTTGCTGCGGATCAGCCATTCCCCGATCTTACGGCGGCGCTGGATCGGCGATCGCTGCCCACCTCTCCGGCTGGCGCGCGCACGAACCGCGCCCACCGACAGGGTGTTGCCTGCGGGCTCAGTGTTATCTGGAGGCTCGGGCGGGTACCGCGTCACCGCATAGCTACTCAGTTAAGGTGGAGTCGTGACGACTTTCTCCGCAGATCCGTCATATGCGCAGGCTCTGGACAGTGCCGACCAGCTCGCGTCATTCCGGGACCGGTTCGTTCAGCAGGACCGGGACCTGATCTACCTGGACGGAAACTCGCTCGGCCCGCTGCCCGTGCGCACGCAAGCTCGGATTGCCGAGGTCGTCGACCAGGACTGGGGCGTCGGCCTGGTCAGGTCGTGGGATAAGTGGATCCGGCTGCCGCGGGAAGCTGGCGACATGGTGGCCGAGCACCTGGTCGGCGCTGCTACCGGGCAAGTCCTCGTCTGCGACTCCGTCACCGTCAACCTGTACAAGCTGGCCTGTGCCGCCCTGGACGCCCAGCCGGGTCGCAACGTCATCGTCACCGACGACGACAACTTCCCCACCGACCGCTACGTGCTCGAGGGCATCGCCGCGCAGCGCGGCTGCGAGCTCCGCTTGATCCACACAGACCTGGATGCCGGCGTCAGCGAGCAGGCGCTGGCCGACGCGCTCGACGATCGCACCGCACTGGTATGCCTGTCGCATGTCGCCTACCGCAGCGGGGCGCTCGCCGACATGGCCAGACTGACCGGCGTGATCCACGGCTCCGGTGCCCTCGCGCTGTGGGACCTGTCCCACTCGGTCGGCGCGGTCCCCGTCGAGCTCGACGCGACGGGTGCCGACCTCGCCGTTGGCTGCACGTACAAGTACGTGAACGCCGGTCCCGGCGCGCCGGGCTTCGTCTACGTGCGCGAGTCTTTGCAACCGCAGTTGCGCCAGCCGATCTGGGGCTGGTTCAGCCAGCGCGACCAGTTCGAGATGGGACCGCACTACGACCCGGCGCCCGGCATCGACGCATTCCTGACGGGGACGCCGAACATCATCGGCGCCGTCGCGGTCGAGGAAGGCGCCCGCCTGCTGGGCGAGGCCGGCATCGACCTGCTCCGCGATAAGAGCATCGCGCTCACCAGCTACCTGACCACCCTCGCCGACGAGTGGCTCGCCCCGCTAGGTTTCGCGCTCGCGTCACCGCGCGACGCGACCCGCCGGGGCGCCCACGTCAGCCTGCGGCACGACGACGCATTGCAAATCAGCCAGGCGCTGATCCGCGACGGCGTCATCGGCGACTACCGGACCCCCGACCGCCTCCGGCTCGGGCCAGTCCCCATCTATACGAGCTTCACCGAGGTCTGGACCGCGCTGGACCGGCTGCGTGACATCGCCGCGACGAAGTCCTACGCCGATATCCCAGCGGAGCAGTCTCGGGTGACCTGAGCCGTCAGCTCGTCATGCCGCCGAGGCCCACGAGGGCACGGGCGTGCTCGACTTCGCCCATGTGGCGTAGCCCGTGCTGGTAGATCCAGCACTCGATGGCGTCCAGCCGGGTGATCCCGCGGGGCGCCGCGACGCGCGCACTGTAGGTAGCAGCGATCTGAGGAGGGAACGGGCGGCTCACGACCACGTCGTCGAGCGCAGCGACGTCCAGGGCAGCCAGCCAGGATTCCGTCTTGGCGAACACGGCGGTGAGGTACTGGCCGAAGGCGCCATAGTCGCCAATCCGCTGGCTCATCATCTCCGCCACGGTCTTGTGCTTGCCGTTATCGGCCACCCCGAGGCCGATCCGATCGGCCCAGCCGTCGTTATAGACAGCCGGCCCCGCGCCGAGAATGCTGGCCGAGCCGTCCTCGATCTGCGTCAGGTGAAAGAGCGAGAACGCGATTGGCAGCACCGGATCACGCTCAACGTAGTTCACCTGGTCGAGGTCCATCGTGGCGACGGCGTCCTCCCAGAGTGAGTGCATGGCGCGCATCCGCCGCCGGAGCGAGTCCAGAATCAGCTCGGTCATGTCGTTCCTTCGCGGTGGCCGGCGGGCGTGGCAATTGACAGCGATACTGCCAGAAACCTATGGTCCTGACGTGCCTCGCTATGGACGGATCGACAGCGATTACGGCAAGTGGCTCAGATCGCCAGCCGCGGACGGGCCCATCTACATGCTGAATCTGACCAGGTACCGGTCAGACGTGGACTATGTCCGCAACGGCGAAGCCGCCGCCGTCAACAGCCAGGAACCTGACGGGCGGTACGCTCCGCTCGGTGTCCTCGCCTCCATCGGAGCGACGCTCTGCTTCGTGGCCGACGTCGTCGCCAGCCCGGGCAAGTGGCACCGGGTCGCCGTAGTGGGATATCCGAGCAGGCGCTCGTTCGTCGCGATGGCGGCGCGCAAGGACTTCAGGGACTGGCACGACAACAAGTCGGCCGGTATTGAGGAAGCCGTTGTCATGGGCACGCTGCCGACTCACGCGCTGCCAGATCAGTCCAGCACGAGCCGGATCTTGCTGGAGACCTGGAGCGGCCCAGAGCCGGCCAGGATCGTGGCCGGGGCCGTGTCGGAGTTCGCGGTCGAGGGCACGCTGGTAGGCGATGGCCGGCGCTGGACCGGCGTCCGCTATACCAGCATCGAGCCTGGCACCGCGCTACCGATCGAGCCGGCGCCGTCCGCCTACGAGGCGCTCCTGCTGGAGCCGACGATCGAGCGGTGGCGGTGACGGCGGCCGCGGCCGCGACGCGGGCACCAGCCGGTGACGGACGGCGGCTGCGCCGCGAGCAGAACCGCGAGGCCGTCATCGAGGCGCTCCTCGCGCTATTCCGGGCCGGCCTCTACCACCCGAGTTGCGGTCAGATCGCCGCCCGGGCTGGCCTGTCGGAGCGATCGCTGTTCCGCTACTTCGACGACGTGGACGACCTCCTCCGGGCGGCAGCTGACCGGGTCGTCCTGCTCGCGCAGCCGCTCCTGGCGCTGGCCGCGGAGCCGCTGGACCTGACTCAGGTCAAGATCGAGCGGGTGGTGCACGCCCGCGCGGCACTCTTCGAGCAGGCCGGCCCGGCCGCGCGAGCACTGCGCGCCAACGCGCACCGGCACGCCAACCTGGCGGTCGAGCTTGAGGTGCACAGAGGTTTCCTGCGCGGCCAGCTCAGCGAGTTGTTCGCGCCAGAACTGGCCGCCCGGGGCACCCCGGTGCTGCCCGCGATCGACGTTCTATGCTCGGCCGACTCCTGGGATCTGCTACGGCACGACCAGGGCTTGTCGATACAGAGCGCGACCGCCACGCTGATAGCAGCGCTCACCGCCCTGCTGACCGGACCGCCCGATGCCTGAGCTCCCTGGTGCTGAGCATCCGCGCCTGGAGATCACAGCTGTCGACTTCCACTTCGACATCATGTGCCCGTGGGCCTACCAGGCCTCGATCTGGATCCGTGACGTGCGCGATCAGCTCGGCCTCGATGTCCGCTGGCGGTTCTTCAGCCTCGAGGAAATCAACCGGGCCGAGGGCAAGAAGCACCCGTGGGAGCGTGAGTGGTCCTACGGGTGGTCGATGATGCGAGTCGGGGCGCTGCTCCGTCGCCTCGACCCGGCCCTGCTCGACCGCTGGTACTTCGCGGCCGGGACAGCGCTGCACGTTGACGGCTGCAAGCCGCACCGGCGGGAAGTCGCCGCCCAACTCCTCGCCCGGCTCGGCCTCGACCCGGCGCTCGTCGGCCGGGCGATCGACGACCCGAGCACGGGCGAGGAGGTCAAGGCCGACCATGACCGGCTGACGAGTCTCGGCGGCTGGGGAGTGCCGACGCTGGTGTTCGATGGCGACAAGGCGCTATTCGGGCCAGTGCTCATCGAGCCGCCGGCGGGCGCCGCGGCAGTCCGGCTCTGGCAGCTCATGACGGGCTGGCTGGAGTTCCCGACGTTGTATGAGGTGCAGCGGCCGAAGAGCGAGCAGGATCTGCACGCGATCGCCGAGACGTTCCGGCCGTATCTGCAGGCGCGCGACTGGATCACTATTCAGAAGGAGACGCCGTGACCGACCTGGCCAGGACCCGGGGTTCGCTGGCGCAGTGCTTCGACGCCATCGAGGACCTGTGCGCGCGGATGGACAGCGCGCAGTGGCAGGTGCAGTCCCTGTGCCCGGACTGGCGGGCCCGCGATGTCGTCAGCCACCTGGGCATGATGGAGCGGGTCATGACCGGCTGGCTGCCCGGCACCGTCGAGGACGTCCCGCCGTTCAGCCGGGTCGAGCCGTACCGCGAGCAGGTCAACAGCCTCGACGACGCGTCCTTCGCACGCCGGATCAGCGAGATCTTCGCCGACCGCCGGGCCGATCTCGCCGCGCTCAAGGACGAGGATCTCGACCGGCCGTCCTGGACCCCGGTGGGCCCGAAGACGTACGGCCGGTTCCTGGAGATCCGGGTCTTCGACTTCTGGGTACACGAGCGCGACATCACGACGCCGCTCGGCTGGCCGACCAATGACACCGGTCCGCGTGCCGAGATCGCCCTTGCCGAGGTCGAAGGCTCGCTCGGCTACATCGTCGGCAAGAAGATAGGGCTGCCCGACGGCACCAGCATCGTCTTCCAGCTGACCGGCCCGATCGAGCGCCAGCTGTCAGTCGCGGTCGATGGCCGGGCCAGGCAAGTCGACCACATCGACAAGCCCGACGTCATACTGACGACCGACACGGTGACGTTCGTCCAGCTAGCCTGCGGCCGCATCGACCCGCAGGCGCAGATCGATGCAGGAAAGGTCAGCTGGACCGGCAACGACGAGCTAGGCGACCGAGCCGCCCGCAGTCTCCGGTTCACGATATGAGCACGGTGGTCACGCTGCTCGGCACCGGCAGCCCGCTGCCGACGGCGGACCACGCCGGGCCGGCCACGCTGGTCCGGGCCGGCCGCGCCACGCTGCTGGTCGACTGCGGACGCGGCGTCGTGATGCGGCTGGCCGCTGCTGGCGTGCTGCCCGTCGGCCTCTCTGCGGTGCTGCTGACGCACTTGCACAGCGATCACCTCACCGACCTGAACGACGTGATCACGACCCACTGGATCATGACCACCGGGCCTGCACCGCTGCGCGTATGCGGCCCGCCAGGCACCCGGCAGGTGGTGGACGGAGCGCTGGCCATGCTCGCGCTAGATCAGGGCTACCGCATGACCCATCACGCCGACCTGACCTATCCCATGGCCGTGACCGTGACCGAGGTCAGCCCCGGCGACAAGCTCGACATCGACGGCGCGGCGGTCACTGTCCGCGCGACCGACCACCGCCCGGTCCACCCCACAGTCGGCTACCGCATCGACCACGACGGGGCATCCGTTGCGGTCGCCGGCGACGGCATCCCCTGCGCCGGCCTCGACCAGCTCTGCCAAGCCGCCGACATCTACGTCCAGACCGTGATGCGCAAAGATCTCATCGAGCGCGTCCAGAGCCCCCGCCTGCACGAGATCCTGACCTACCACTCGACGATCGAGCAAGCCGCGGAGACGGCAGAGCGAGCAGGCGTCCGCATCTTCCTCCCGACGCACTTCTTGCCCGCGATCATGCCCGGCGACGAAGACAACTGGCGCGCGCTAGCAGCAGCACACTTCGGCGGCCTGATCATAATCGGCGGCGACCTCACCACAGTCCCGGCAGATCGGCAGCCGGACGGAGCCTGATGTCGGGCAGCCATTTCTCTGCCCTGGCGGCCTGATATCAGGCTTCGGCAGGCCTAGTCACTCCCACTCGATAGTCCCCGGCGGCTTCGACGTGATGTCGAGCACGACCCGGTTGACCTCCGGCACCTCATTGGTAATCCGCGTCGAGATCCGGGCGAGGACGTCCCCCGGTACCCGCGCCCAGTCGGCCGTCATGGCGTCCTCGCTGGTGACCGGCCGCAGGACCACCGGGTACCCGTAGGTGCGCCCGTCGCCCTGCACGCCGACAGACCGCACGTCGGCCAGGAGCACCACCGGGCACTGCCAGATCTGCCGGTCCAGGCCGGCCGCGGACAGTTCCGCGCGCGCGATCGCGTCGGCGGCCGACACGATGCGCAACCGCTCGGCGGTGACCTCGCCGACGATCCGGATCGCGAGACCCGGGCCCGGGAACGGCTGCCGCCAGACGATCTCGGGCGGCAGGCCAAGCTCGGTCCCCACCTGGCGCACCTCGTCCTTGAATAGGTCGCGGAGCGGCTCGACCAGCTCGAACTTCAGGTCGTCCGGCAGTCCGCCCACGTTGTGGTGCGACTTGATGTTGGCCGCGCCAGTGCCGCCGCCTGACTCCACGACGTCGGGATACAGCGTGCCCTGGACTAGGAACGTGGCCTCTTCATCCGCCCCCGCTATCTCGCGCGCAGCCTGCTCGAACGCCCGGATGAACTCCCGGCCGATGATCTTGCGCTTGTCCTCCGGGTCGCTGACGCCGGCCAGCGCGCCGACGAAGACCCCGGCGGCGTCGACGACCTTCAGCGCCACGCCAGTCGCCGCGACGAAGTCCTTCTCGACCTGCTCGGCCTCGCCCGCCCGCAGCAGTCCGTGGTCGACGAAGACGCAGGTCAGCCGGTCGCCGATGGCGCGCTGCACCAGCGCCGCTGCGACGGCCGAGTCCACCCCGCCGGACAACCCGCAGATCGCCCGGCCGGAGCCGACCTGCGCCGCGATCCGCTCCGTCTGCTCCTCGATGACGCCGCGCATCGTCCACGTCGGCCTGCAGCCCGCGGCGGCCAGGAAGCCGCGCAGCATCGCCATGCCGTGCTCGGTGTGCAGGACCTCCGGATGGAACTGCATGCCATACAGCTGCCGGTCGGGCGCCTCGGCGGCCGCGACGGGCGTGCCCGGCGGTCGTCGCCGTCACCGTGAAGCCGGGCGGCGCCTGCGCGCACGTATCGCCGTGCGACATCCAGACGCGCTGCTCGGCTGGCAGGCCGTCCAGGAGCACGCTGGCGGCATCGGCCGCGCTGAGGGCGGTGGCCCCGTACTCCCCCGTTCCCGTATGCAGCACCTCTCCCCCGAGGTCGCGGACCATCAGCTGGAAGCCATAGCAGATGCCGAGGATGGGGACCCCCGCCGTCAGCAGGCCAGCCGGGGCCGGCGGGGCGCCAGGGGCATAAACCGACGACGGGCCGCCGGACAAGATGATCGCGGACGGGTTCCTGGCGAGCATCTCGGCGGCTGGCATGGTGCTGGGCACGACCTGGGAGTAGACCTGGCACTCGCGCACCCGCCTGGCGATCAGCTGGGCGTACTGGGCGCCGAAATCGACCACCAGGACCGGGCCGGACTCCAGGTCCAGGCTGCTCTGATCGCCATCCGCCATGCGAGCGAGTCTAGTGGCCGGGCGGGGCTAGCCCGCTGACGTCTCCGCGCCCGGCTCGTCCTCGGCCGGCGGGGCCGCCGGGCTGACCAGGACACGGGCGATCCGGCGTCCGTCCAGCTGGGTGACGGTGAGCCGGCGGCCGTCGACCTCGGCGGACTCGCCGCTATCGGGCAGGTGACCGAGGGCGGCCAGCAGGTAGCCGGCCACGGTCTCGTACGGCCCTTCCGGCAGTTCCAGCCCGGTCTGCTCGGCGAACTCGTCCAGGTTCAGCAGGCCGTCCACCTCGAGTTCGCCGCCGTGCAGCTGCCGCGAGCGGCTGGCTTCCTCGTCGTACTCGTCCTGTATGTCCCCGATCAGCTCCTCGACCAGGTCCTCGAGCGTCACGATGCCGGCGGTGCCGCCGTACTCGTCGACCACGATGGCCAGGTGCGCGCGGTCCTTGCGCATCTCCGACAGCGCCGACAGCACCATCTTGCTGATCGGCAGGAACTTGACCGGACGGCAGACCTCGCCGACCTTGCGGGAATCGGAGTCGGGCCGGTTGTCGAGCAGGTCACGTGAGTGCACGAACCCGATGACGTCGTCGTAGGACTCCTGGTACACCGGGAACCGGGAATAGCGGGCATGCTCGGCAATCGCCGCCGCCTGTGACAGCGGCATGGCGGCCGGCAGGAACTCCACCTCGGTCCGCGGCACCAGGACCTCGCGGACCTGCCGCTTGCCGGCGTCGAAGACCTCGCCGACGATGTGCCGCTCGTCCGGGCTCAGGGCCTGGTGCCCCGCGACCAGGTCGCGTAGCTCTTCGTCGGTCATGACGCCACGGCCTGCTGCCGGGTCGCCGCCGAGCAGCTGGACGACCAGGTTGGTGCACTTGGACAGCAGCCAGACCAGCGGCCGGGCGATCATGGCGAGCCGATCGACCACCGGACCAGCCACCAGCGACACTCGCTCGGCGCGCTGCAGCGCGAGCCGCTTGGGCGCCAGCTCGCCGAAGACCAGCGTGAAGAAGGCGATGACCAGGGTGACGGCGATCACCGCCAGCGGGTCAGCGACGTCACGCGGCATGAGCTTGCTGAACTCGTTCCCGAGCCGGTCTGACAGCAGCGCCGCGCCGAACGCGCCCGACAGCAGTGTGGCCAGCGTCACGCCGATCTGGACTGACGAGAGGAACCTGTTCGGGTCCTGGGCGAGCCGCGCGGCTCGCTGGCCTCGCTTGCCGTGCCTTGTCAGCGACCGGATCTGGCCCTCGCGCAACGAGACGAGCGCCATCTCGGCGGCGGCGAAGAAGCCGCCGATCAATATCACGGCAAGGACGAGGAGAATATCCCAGCCGACGCCATTCACGTCCGGATCCCCGACCCTCGTCAGTTCGGCGTGCGCGATGCGCTGCCGTCCCCGCGTCCCGGCAGCAGCCGGAACTCGGCCGCGCGGTAGTTTGCAATAGTCTAAGCAGTCTGCCCGCGCAGACGAGCCGTACTCGCCTAGCCCGCTCACGCGGCGTACATTAGCTGCCACCTTATAGCTTGCTTTTCCGTGTATGGCAGTATCGCGCTGTTTGACCGATTAAGTACGTAGCTGGAAGGACAGAGGTGGGCCTGTGGCGGGTGTACACGACGATGCCGTCGCGATGGCAACTGAGCTGACGAAGCTTCGCCGGGCGATCCACGCCGAGCCGGAGATCGGCCTGGACCTGCCTCGCACCCAGCGCAAGGTCCTCGACGCGCTCGACGGGCTGCCGCTGGAAATCACGCTGGGCGAGGGCCTGAGCTCGGTCACGGCCGTCCTGCGCGGGGCCAAGCCGGGACACACCGTCCTGCTGCGGGGCGACATGGACGCGCTGCCTGTGACCGAGCGGACCGGCGTGCCGTACGCCTCGACGGTCGACGGGGTCATGCACGCGTGCGGGCACGACCTGCACACGGCCATGCTCGCCGGCGCGGCCAGGCTCCTGTCGGCCCGACAGGCCGAGCTAGCCGGGAACGTGATCTTCATGTTCCAGCCCGGCGAGGAGGGACCGGGCGGCGCCCGGATCATGGTGGCCGAAGGCGTGCTCGACGCCGCCGGCGAGCGGCCGGTGGCCGCTTACGCGCTGCACGTGGCGTCTGGCATGCTGCCGCTTGGCCTGCTCGCCAGCAGATCAGGCACGGTCATGGCGGCCGCTGACACGTTGCACGTCACGGTGCACGGCCGGGGCGGGCACGGCTCGCAGCCGCACCTGCGCGGCCGACCCGGTGCCGGTCGCCTGCGAGATCGTGCTGGCGCTCCAGGCGATGGTGACCCGCCAGTTCGACGTGTTCGACCCGATCGTGGTCACGGTGGGCACGTTCCACGCGGGCACAGCCGACAACGTGATCCCCGACGACGCCCACTTCGTGGCGACCGTCCGGTCGTTCTCGCCGCAAGCGCGCGCCGCCGTGCAGAAGGCAGCGCCCAGGCTGGCCCGCGACATCGCGACGGCGCACGGCCTCACCGCGACCGCCGAGTTCCGCGACGGCTACCCGGTCACCGTGAACGACGCGGACGAGCTAGCGTTCGCCGAGCAGACCGTGGCCGACGTCCTCGGCGACGGGCCGGTACGTCGCCGCCCCGGACCCGCTCACCGGCTCGGAGGACTTCTCCTACGTGCTCGAGGAGGTACCGGGCGCGTTCCTGATGCTCGGCGCGTGCACGCCGGACACCGACCCGTTCACTGCCCCGTTCAACCACTCGGCCGAGGCGGTCTTCGACGACGCCGTACTCCCGGACGGCACGGCCCTCTACGCCGAGCTAGCCCTGCGCCGCCTAGCCGCCAGCTGATCAGCCAGCAGCCTGCTCTGCACGGTCGCACCGGCCCCCAGCGCTCACGCTCCCGCCACGGGCCTGCAAACGGCACGCGACGCGAACGGCTGCCAAGCCCGCAGAGCGTTCGGCAGACCCGGCGCTACCCGGGCACTAGAGGCTCGCGACGTCGGCTTGCTTGGCGCGGACTGCTTCGGCCGCCCCGTGCAGCGCGGCGAGCTCGGACTCGGTCAGGTCGCGCTCGACGACGCGCCGGACGCCGGTGCCGCCCAGCTCGGCCTCGACGCCGAGGTAGACGCCGGCGATGCCGTACTGGCCGTCCACCCAGGCGCAGACCGGCATGACCGCGCCGGAGTCCTCGGCCACGGCCCGCGCCATCCGGGCCGCCGCGGCAGACGGCGCGTAGTAGGCCGAGCCGGTCTTGAGCAGGGCCACGATCTCGGCGCCGCCGTTACGGGTGCGCTCCACCAGCTGGTCGATGTCGGCGGCCGGCAGCAGCTCGGCCAGCGGCTTGCCGTCGACGGAGCAGGCCGACGGGACCGGCACCATGGTGTCGCCGTGCGAGCCCAGCGTGAGGGTGGTGACGGAGCCGACCGGCACGCCGAGCCGCTCGGCGACGAAGTAGCTGAACCTGGCCGTGTCGAGCATGCCGGCCTGGCCGATCACCCGGTGCGCCGGGAAACCGGACACCTTCGCGGCCAGCGCGGTCATCTCGTCCAGCGGGTTCGACACCACGATGAGGACGGCGTCGGGCGCGTGCTTGACGACCTGCTCGGTCACGCTCCGGACGATCTTGGCGTTGACGCCGATCAGGTCCATCCGGCTCATGCCGGGCTTGCGCGGCAGGCCGGCCGTGATCACCACGATGTCCGATCCGGCGATGGCCTCGTAGCCTTCGCCGGCCGGTCCCGTGGTCTGCCCGGTGACCTTGGTCTCGAAGCCCTCGACCGGCCGCGACTGGTTCATGTCCAGGGCCAGGCCCTCAGGCTTGCCCTCGACGATGTCGGTCAGCACGACCTCGTCGAAAATGTCGTACTCGGCCAGACGCTGCGCCGTGGTCGAGCCGTAGAACCCGGCGCCGACGACCGTTACCTTCCCTGTGCGGGCCATTCCCGTGATCTCCTTCTGCAGCTGCGATGCCCGATGTGGCTGGTCTTGCTGAGCGGGTCAGGACCCGGCCATGGCAGCGCGCAGGTTCTCGTCCAGCGCGGCCAGGAACTCCTCGGTGGTCAGGTACGGTGTCCCTGCGCCGACCAGGAGCGCCAGGTCCTTGGTCATCTTGCCGCTCAGGACGGTCTCGACGCAGACCCGCTCCAGCGTGTCGGCGAACTGGGTGACCTCGGGCGTCCCGTCGAGCTTGCCGCGGTGCGCCAGGCCCCTGGTCCACGCGAAGATCGACGCGATCGGGTTGGTCGAGGTCGGCTTGCCCTGCTGGTGCTGCCGGTAGTGCCTGGTGACCGTGCCGTGCGCCGCCTCCGCCTCGACGGTCTTGCCGTCCGGCGTCATCAGCACGCTGGTCATCAGGCCGAGCGAGCCGAAGCCCTGCGCCACGATGTCGGACTCGACGTCGCCGTCGTAGTTCTTGCACGCCCAGACGATGCCGCCGTCACCCTTGATGACCTGGGCCACCATGTCGTCGATCAGCCGGTGCTCGTAGGTGATGCCGGCCGCCTCGAACTCGGCCTTGAACTCGGCCTCGAAGACCTCGGCGAAGATGTCCTTGAACCGCCCGTCGTAGGCCTTGAGGATCGTGTTCTTCGTCGACAGGTACAGCGGGAAGCCGCGGTCCAGCGCGAACCGCATGGTGGCGCGGGCGAAGTCGCGGATCGAGTCGTCGAAGTTGTACATGCCCATGGCGATGCCGCCGCCGGCGAACTTGGCGACCTCGAACTCCATCGGCTCGGCGGACGGGTCGGCCGGCTGGAAGGAGATGCGCACCGACCCGGCGCCCGGCACCACGAAGTCGGTGGCCCGGTACTGGTCACCGTGCGCGTGGCGGCCGATCACGATCGGCTGCGTCCAGCCCGGCACGAACCGCGGGATGCTCGAGACGACGATCGGCTCGCGGAAGACCACGCCGCCGAGGATGTTCCGGATCGTGCCGTTTGGCGACCGCCACATCTTCTTGAGGCCGAACTCGGCGACCCGGTCCTCGTCCGGCGTGATGGTGGCGCACTTGACGCCGACGCCGTGCCGCTTGATCGCGTTAGCGGCGTCCACCGTCACCTGATCATCTGTCGCGTCGCGATTCTCGATGGACAGGTCGTAGTACTCAAGATCGATCTCGAGATACGGGAGGATCAGCTGGTCCTTGATGAACTGCCAGATGATCCGCGTCATCTCGTCGCCGTCAAGCTCAACGACGGGGTTGAGCACCTTTATCTTCGACATGCAGCAGCGTTCCCTTCATCGCGCCGGCGCCGTTGCCACGGCGAAACTCTCATGAGCGGGGGATTACCACGATCAGGCCTGCGACCAGCAGGCCGACGCCGAGAGCGGCCGAGCACGGCGACATCGACAAGTCGCCGTCGTGACCCGAGCATCCCGGCCTTACCTTCTGGCAGTACGAGCCTGGCTAGCGATCCCGCCAGCAGCGCGCCAGCTATTACCAACGTACCGCCCCGAACCGCCTGCCCACCGCCGCGCACCGTCGCCAGCCCGGCGACGATCCCGGCCATGACGATCCAGTACGGCAGCTGTGCGGCCAGCCGCCGCCTGCTCGCCGGCGCCGGCGCCCGCACCGCTGTCCGCGCTGCGCCTTGGCCTGGCGGGCCAGTGCCTTCGCCGAATGCTTCACCGGGCATCGAGCGGCACCCAGCTAAGGCCGCGCTCCCCGATGTACTCGCTGTCCGGCCTGATCAGCCGGTTGTCGGCGTGCTGCTCGATCACGTGCGCGGTCCACCCGGCCATCCGGCTCGCCGAGAAGACCGGCGTGAACAGGTCCGTCGGGATGCCGAGGTAGTGGTAGACGGTGGCGGCGAAGAAGTCGACGTTCGGGTACAGGCCCTTCTCCGCGAGCACGACCTCTTCCATCCGGCGCGACATCCGGTAGTAGGTGTCATCGCCGGAGGCCGCAGCGAGCTCGGCAGACATCCGCCGCAGGTGCGTGGCCCGCGGGTCCTCGGTCTTGTAGACGCGGTGGCCGAAGCCCATGATCTTCTCGCCCGTCGGCCAGCCGCTTGCTGACCTGGCTGGCTGACAGCCTCCAGCGGATCGCCGCCGACCTGCCTGATCGCCTCCAGGCCGCGCATGACCTGCTCGTTCGCGCCGCCGTGCAGCGGCCCGGACAGCGTGCCCAGGGCGGCGACGACGGCCGAGTGCATGTCGGCGAGCGTGGCGGCGCAGACGCGCGCGGCGAAGGTCGACGCGTTCATCGTGTGGTCGGCGTGCAGCACCAGGCATGTGTCGAAGATCTCAGCGGCCCGGTCGGCTGGTCGGCTGCCCGTAAGCTGGAGCAGGAAGTTGGCGGCGATGCCAAGGCCGGGATCGGCTTCAGGCAGCTCGCGGCCGAGCCTGGCGGCGTGGTAGGCGGCGATCAGCACTGGCTGCTGCGCGGTCAGCCGCGCGGCCTTGCGCTGGTTAGCCGCCGGCTCGTTGGAGGCGGCGTCCGGATCATCGGCGCTGCCGAGAGACACCAGGCTCCGCAGCGCCTCCATGGGCCGCTGGTGGCGGGCGATGCCAGCCAGGTCGTCGGCCACGAGAGCGCCGAGCTGCCGGCCAGCGGCGAGTTCGGCCCGGTAGCCGTCCAGCTCGCCGCGGTCCGGGGCCTGGCCGCGCTGGAGCAGGAACGCGATTTCCTCGAAGCTGGCGCGGCCGGCGAGGTCGTGAATGTCGTAGCCACGGTAGAACAGCAGCCCCGCGCGGCCGTCGATGTCGCTCAGCGCGGTCGAAGCCGCGACTACATCTGCCAGACCCCGCGACGGCGCGTCCGCCATGTGCCCTCCTCGCCCACTATCCGCTCGGCAGTGTACTTCCGTGCCCTGGCTTTTCCCGACTTGCCATCCTCTCGCCTGGATTTGACCCGCGGCTTGCATGGACTTTGCCGCAGCTGGGTATCGCCGCGGTGACACCTCACTAGCTGCCCGGACATGCCGGAGGAACGTCATGGAGACCCCCCACATCCGGATCGAGGCGACTGGCGCGATCATCAGGCTGCGCCCGGACGTGACCACGATCGGGCGCGGTAAGTCGGTCGATGTCCATCTGGACCACCCGAGCGTCTCGAAGCTGCACGCCGAGATCGTCCGCCGCGGACCCTACGCCTACGTTAGCGACCTGGGGTTATCTCGGCACGGCACGCGGGTCAACGGCAAGGTCGTGGCCCAGCGGCTGCTGGAGAACGGCGACGTGCTCTCCTTCGGCTCGCAGCGCTGCCGGGTCGGCGGGCTGCCGAGCGAGGGCGCGCTGCCGGAGACCGACCCGCGCCGGTCGGCCGTGCCCGAGCTCACCCGCCGCGAGGTCGACGTCGTCGCTGCCCTGTGCAAGCCGGCCCTGTGCGACGACGCGTTCGTCGCCCCCGCCACGGCCCGTGACATCGCCGCCGACCTCGTTGTCACCGAGGCCGCCGTCAAGCAGCATCTGCTGCGGCTGTACCAGAAGCTGAAGATCGCCGAGGGACCGAACCGCCGGGTCAGGCTCGCCAACGAGGTCGTGGCGCGCGGCCTGGTCCGGCCGCTGCCAGTCGGCCGCCGTCAGGGACAGCAGCGCGCAGGCGACTGTCCCGCGCGCTGCCCGCCGTGCCCACCGAGTCGCCAGCTGCCCCGCAGCTGGCACCGCACGATCGCGCAGCTAGAGGCCGAGCCAGCGCAGCAGGCGCTGGCCGACGCCGGCGACGTTCCCTGATAGGTGCCCAAAGCCTGGATGGGAGAGCCGCAGGGTCTGCAGCTGGTTCCCGAGGTGGTCGGCCGGCCAGAAGCCAGGTGCCAGCGTCGCCGCCGCCGCGATGACGGCGATCGCGATGGCGGCGATGCCGATCGAGCCGAGGACGGCGGCCGGGACAGACCGGGTGACGCGGCCGTAGAACCTGCTCAGCGGACGGCGGCAGGGGCGCGAGCCGGGGCCGACGCAGTAGCAGGCGACGAGGGCGCCAGCCGCGTAGGCACCCGCTCGCGGCAGCTGGTTCGGGCCGATCAGCGAGCACCGACAGGACCGCGGCGGCCACCGCGCACAGCAGCGCCAGCGGCGCGAGCAGCAGCGAGCCCAGCACCGAGCGGCAGACGGCCCACGGGTAGAACAGCGTCGCCGTGATCGCGTCGCTGCGGCGGCGGCCCTGGCGGCCGCGGCGCCGGTCGAGCCAGCGGCTGGTGATGTCGCCGGCGCGCAGCAGGACGAGCACGGCCAGCGCGGCGACCGCGCCGGCGACCGGCAGCAGGACGCTGACCGCCACGAGGCCTGCCAGCGTGGCCAGCACCAGCGGCAGCCTGGCCGGGACGCGGCTGCGCGGCCGCGCCCGGGCTGCGGGCGATCGCCGGGCTGGCGGCCGCTGCCCGGCGAGCCGGGCTGGCCGGTCCGCGGCGCCGTTGGCGGGCTGGCCCGGCCAGGAGGCGGCCGACGGTGGCCAGGGCTGCGCTGGCGCCAGCTGCCCTGGCACGCCAGGCAGCGCCGGGGCCAGCCCGAACGCGGCTGGCTGGTCGTAGCGCACGGGCGGCAGCAGGTCGGAGAAGTTGTCTTTGGGCTGAACCGGAATTGGCCTGGTGCCCGGCCACGGCGCCGGAGCGGGCTGCGCCAGCGGACGACGGCTGCGGGACGGGCGGCACCGACCGCGCTGCCGATCGCGGCCGGATGGCCGCCGGCAGGCATGCCGCGCAGTGCGGCTGCCGGCAGATCCAGGTCGGTGCGGGTGGCCTGGCCGGACAGGCCGTCGGCTAGGCAGGCGCGCCGGCGGGCGCACGCACCAGGGTCGCCGGGTCCAGCTCGGCCGTCGAGATCGGCCAGCTCGGCCGCCGACGGCCGCCGGCTCGGATCCCTGGCCAGCGCGGCGAGCACGATGGGCAGCAGCGGCGCCGGCATGGTGTCCAGCTCAGGCTGGCCGTGCACGATGCGGTAGAAGATCGCCTCGAACTGGCCGGTGCCGAAGGGCGGGCGGCCGGTGGCGGCGTAGGCCATCGTCGCGGCCCAGGAGTGCACGTCGGCCGCCGGACCGCTCGGCTTGCCCTCGATGACCTCCGGCGCCAGATAGCCCGGCGTGCCCATGAACATGCCCGTCATCGTCAGCTTCGTCGAGTCGGGCGACTGGGCGATGCCGAAGTCGATCACGACCGGACTCGCCGTCGACGAGCATGACGTTGCCCGGCTTGAGGTCGCGGTGCACGACGCCCGCCGCGTGAATCGCCACGAGCGCGGCGGCCAGGCCACGGGCCACGGTGGCAAGAGCCGCGCCGGTGAGCGGGCCGTCGGCGGCGACGACGTCCTCGAGCGTCTGGCCGGCCACGTACCGGGTCACGATGTAGGGCGGGCTGCCCTCGACGTCCGCGTCGACGACCTCGGCGACGTACGGGCTGTGCACCCGGCGCATGGTGTCGACCTCGCGCGCGAGCCGCCGCCGCGCCGTGGCCTCGGCGGGTATGCCCTGCCGGAGTACCTTGACCGCGACCTGCTGGTCAGCGGGACCTGAGGCGAGGTACACCACGCCCATGCCGCCCTCGCCGAGCTGCTCGCGCAGCCGGTAAGGGCCGAGGCGCTCCTCCCCCGAGTGGGCACTCATAGCCATACAGCCTAAGGCTCGCCGTCGCGGTACGCCGCGTGACATTCCCGTAGCTAGCCGCCGGCGACGAGCCGGCGCAGGGCATCGGCGGTGGCGGCGTTCTGCTCGGCGTGGTCGACCAGCGCCCTGGCCAGCTCGGCGACCCACTGGCCGACCTGGACCGGCTGGCGCGACAGCACGACGCCCCTGACCTCGCGGCAGATCTCGGCGGCCGGCGCGCCGCCCCTGGTCGGCTCGAGCGTCATGACCTGGTCGCCGAGCCGGACGGTGATCTTGGTCACCGTGCCTGGCCGGCCCTTCATCCGGTCCGACGCCGACCTGTCGCGGTCGACCGTCACGCAGTTCGGCGGCAGCGAGTCGCCCAGGGACTCGGTGAGCACCCGGGCATAGATCGCGATGTCGCTGCTGTCCGCCCGTAGCGCGGCCGTCACCATGTCCAGCGACGGGCTGCCTGCCGGGTCCATCGGCTCCATCATCGCTGCCGCATCCCTCTCCGCCGCTCGGTGTCCGCTGACCGTCAGCGACCGCTGAAGCTGGCCTTCCCTGGTCCATTCTCCAGGAAGCTGCGCATCCCGGCACTGGCGTCCTCGGTCGCGAACAGGCCGGCGAAGCTGAGCCGCTCGAGCTCCAGGCCAGTCGCCAGATCAGTCTCCAGGCCCAGGTCGATGGCCTGCTTGGCGGCGGCGAGCGCGATCGCCGGGCCGCCTGCGTAGGTGGCGGCCAGCTCGCACGCGGCCGCGTAGACCTCGTCGTCGGGCACGACCTTGTCCGCCAGGCCGATCGCCAGCGCCTCGGCGGCCCCGACGAAGCGGCCGCTGAAGATCAGGTCCTTGGCCCTGGCCGGGCCGATCAGGCGCGGCAGCCGCTGCGTGCCGCCCGCGCCGGGGATCAGCCCGAGCAGGATCTCTGGCTGGCCCACCTTGGCGTTCTCGCCGAGGACCCGGAAGTCGGCGCACAGGGCCAGCTCGAGCCCGCCGCCGAGGGCATAGCCGGTAACCGCGGCGATGACCGGCTTGCCGATCTTGGCCACGGCGTTCAGCGCGTCTTGCAGCCTGCTGCTGTCGTGCGTCATCTGGGCGTAGCTGGCCCCCGACATCTCCTTGATGTCCGCGCCCGCGGCGAAGAGCTTCTGGCCGCCGTACAGGACGACGGCCCGCACCGCCTGATCGCCGGCCACCTGCGCGGCGGCGGCCGCGAGGTCAGCCTGCACCGCCGCGCTGAGCGCGTTCATCGGCGGCCGGTTCAGCCTGATGGTGGCCACTGCCTGGTCGGTCTCGACCGTTACCAGCTCGCCCACGATGCACCTCCCGTGCCGAGCCATGATCCTACGCAGCCCGGCAGCGGGCGGCTACGCAGGCAGGTAGCAGAGTGCCGGCCAGGCGATGACTACAGCGAGCGCGAGTCGCACGTGACGATGCACTGCAGCCCGTACGCACGATGGAGGCGCAGGACATGACGAGCGCCTGGCGATCGCCGCGCTGCGACTTATGAACGCGGCAGCGATCACCAGGCGCCGTCGGCGGTACTGGCATGTCGTCGGGCCGGGTCAGTTACGCGCTGGCCGTCGCTGGAGCGGGCAATCAATGGCTCCGCGGGACCGCGTCACCGGCAGTTGTGGTGTCCGGGGGAACGCCGCTCACCTCCCTGGCGAACTCGGGGCGGCCGAGATGAGTGGGCTGCAGCGCAATGACCGAGCGAACCTGCCCCAGAGGCTGCCACTGGGGCAGGCATCCGCTCAGTCACTCCCCGGACGCGCGCTGCAGTGAAACGCCCTGCCAGCCATTCAGGAAACCGCGAACTTCGCTCTCGCTGTACCGGCGGTGGCCGCCCGGCGTACGGATCGACGACAGCTTGCCGCCACGCGCCCAGCGGG
This sequence comes from uncultured Actinomycetota bacterium, assembly GCA_963837255.1. Lineage (GTDB taxonomy): Bacteria > Actinomycetota > Actinomycetes > Streptosporangiales > Streptosporangiaceae > JAJYUU01. Next base: position 1,227,222 of record CAWIMN010000011.1, on the reverse strand, counting down.
TCACGGTCTTCGGGTCCACCCGCAGCATCGCAGCAACCTCGGCTGGGGTGAGAAGGCGGTTGTCCGGCTTGATCTGGGTTCTCACGAGGGGTCCTCTCGCACTTGGTAGTAGTGGCTATGTCACAGAAAGTGACGACGTTGACCGTCACCGACCGACATCGTTCTATCACAGGATGTCACAGCGACCTTGGTTTTGCTGGCGTTCTAACGGTCACGTAAGGAAATTCCATTGGCTGCCCGCTCATGTCCGTCAGTATCAGGACGCCAATACGAGGTCAGCGGTTTACCGCACCTTCCGGCCGGTCTAGGGATTTATGTCGCAGTTATTGAGCCATTTAGCGAGCGTCAGTTAAGCGGAGCGACAGCGGCCAGCCGTCAGCGCAGGTCGCCATTGACCATTCCGGTCGGCGCGCCGGGCAGCGTGACCAGGCCAAGCTCGGCCGGGCCTGACAGCAGCCGGTGCTCGGGCAGCACGCGAACGGTGTAGCCGAACGGGCCCGGCTCGCCCAGCTCCGCGGATCCCGCGTACCTGGCCACGCCATCCGGCGACACCGTCACCGTCGAGCCGCAGCGGCGACCGGACCGGGTCGATGATCTCGTCGGAATCCCCGGCCCGGCCGTAGACGACCTCGACGCAGACGTCGGCCGGCGGTGAGGGAGCCGAGCGCCACGCTGGCGCGCACCGTCAGCTGCCCGCCCGGGCTGAGGTCGCCGTCGTCGGCCTCCACGTGCTCGATGCGGACGCCCGGCCAGGCCTTCGTCACTCGCTCCTTCCAGGCCGCGAGCTCGCGCGCGCCGTCGAACGGCTCCGGCGACGGAGCCGCCAGCAGCCGCGAGGACCGCGCCGCTGGCGCGTACAGGTCGGTGACGTACTGCCTGACCATCCGGGTGGCCAGGGCCCGCGGGCCCAGTCCGCGCAGCGTGTGGGACACCATCTCCAGCCACCGGGCGGGCCTGCCGTCGCCGCCGGTGTCGTAGAAGATCGGCGCCACCGACTTGCCGATCAGGTCGTACAGGGCCGCCGCCTCGACCTCGTCCCGGCGGGCCGGATCGGGCACGCCGTCAGCGGACGGGATGGCCCAGCCGTTCTGACCGTCGAACCACTCGTCCCACCAGCCGTCGAGGATGGACAGGTTCAGGCCGCCGTTGAGCGCTGCCTTCATGCCCGAGGTGCCGCATGCCTCCAGCGGCCTGAGCGGATTGTTGAGCCAGACATCGCAGCCCTGCACGAGCGTGCGCGCCATGGCCATGTCGTAGTCCGGCAGGAAGACGATCCGGTGCCGCACGTCCGGATGGTCGGCGAACCGGACGAGCTGCTGGATCAGCTGCTTGCCGCCGTCGTCGGCCGGGTGCGCCTTGCCGGCCACCACGATCTGGATCGGCCGCTCCGGATCCAGCAGCAGCGCCGTCAGCCGGGCCGGATCATGCAGCATCATCGTCAGCCGCTTGTACGACGGCACCCGCCGGGCGAACCCGATCGTCAGCACGTCGTCGTCCAGGACGCTGTCGATCCAGATCAGCTCCGCTTCCGAGGCGCCGCGCTGGCGCCAGGACGCACGCAGCCGCCGTCTGGCCTCGGCCACCAGGCGCGCGCGCAGGACCCGCCGCAGCTCCCAGACCCTGGCCGGGTCGCTCGCCGCCCGGTCCCAGAACGACGGGTCATCCGACGGGTCGGCGATCGCGTCGGCGGGCGGACTGGCGGGCGTGCGGCCAGCATCGGTGACCACGGCCAGTTCCTGCGCCAGCGTGACCATCTCGCGCGCCACCCACGTCGGCGCGTGCACGCCGTTGGTCACCGAGGTGATCGGCACCTCGGCGACGTCGAAGCCCGGCCACAGCCCGCTGAACATGGTCCGCGACACCGAGCCGTGCAGCTTGCTCACGCCGTTGACGCGCTGCGCCAGCCGCATGCCCATGACCGCCATGTTGAACACGGCCGGATCGCCGCCGGCGAACGTCTCCGCGCCGAGCGCCAGGATCCGGTCAAGCGGCAGTCTGTCCTCACCGGCCCGCCGCACCCGCGTCACCGCCGCCGCCACGCCCTCACTGCACCGGCGTCACTGCACCGGCGTCGCTGGCACCGGCGTCGCACACCGGCGCCGAACTGCCTGGCCACCAGGTCGAGCGGGAACCTGTCGATCCCGGCGGGCACTGGCGTGTGGGTCGTGAAGACGGTGCCGGCCCGGCACAGCTCCAGCGCCGCGTCGAAGTCCAGCCCCAGCCTGGTGTACTCGCGGATGCGCTCGATGCCGAGGAAGCCAGCGTGGCCCTCATTGGTGTGGAACACCTCCGGCTCCGGGTGCCCGGTGATCGCGCAGTACGCGCGCACCGCGCGGACGCCGCCGACACCCAGCAGCAGTTCCTGGCGCAGGCGGTGGTCGGTGCCGCCGCCATACAGCCGGTCGGTGATCTCCCGCAGGTCCGGGTCGTTCTCCTCGACATAAGAGTCAAGCAGCAGCAGCGGCACCCGGCCTACCTGCGCGACCCAGATCTGCGCGGCCAGCCGCGCGCCGTCGGCCAGGCCGACGCTGACCCGGACGGCGCTGCCGCCGCATCCCGCAGCAGCGTCAGCGGCAGCCCGTTGGGGTCGGAGGCCGGATAGCGCTCGGTCTGCCAGCCCTCGATCGACAGCGACTGGGTGAAGTAGCCGTGCCGGTAGAGCAGGCCAACGCCGATGAGCGGGACGCCGAGGTCGCTGGCGGCCTTGAGGTGGTCGCCGGCCAGGATGCCGAGGCCGCCGGAGTATTGCGGCAGCGCCGCGGTGATCCCGTACTCCGGCGAGAAGTAGGCGATCGCCGTCGGCAGGCCGCCGTCGCCATCGGCAGGCTCGGCCTGGTACCAGCGTGGCCCGGTGAGGTAATCGCGCAGGTCGTCGCTAGCCGCTGCGAGTCGGCGCAGGAACTCCGGGTCGGCGGCCAGCCTGGCCAGCCGCTCCTGCGGGACCCGGCTCAGCAGCGTGACCGGGTCCTGCTCGGCCAGCTCCCGGCTCGGCGGGTCGATCGAGGCGAACAGCTCGCGCGTGCCGGCATGCCACGACCAGCGGAGGTTCAGCATGAGCGAACGGAGCGGGTCGAGGCCTTCGGGCAGGACCGGGTGGATCGTGAACCGGCGGATAGCTCTCACGCACAGTGACCTTAATGTGTAAACCCGGGACCCCGGCCCTCGGGCTCCCCCGGAGACCAGCGGTCCGCTCGCCAGGCAGGGCCATTGGCGCAGGCATGCCCCCGCCGGGACCTGTTCATGCCGGGCGCCAGCCGCATCGGGGCACCCGGTTCGGCATTGGCTGCGCTCAGATGGGTAGCTTTCATCCGTGATCGGCAGGATCCCCATACTCGACGTGCAGCCGGTCGTCCGGGTTGCCAGCGAACTGGGCGCGAATGCGCCCGCCAAAGCGGTACCCGAAGAGCGCTTCATGGTCAGCGCTACGGTGTTCCGCGAAGGCCACGAGATGCTCGGGACCGGGGTGGTGCTCACCGACCCGGCCGGGCAGCGTCAGCCCCTCGTGCTCATGCACGAGCTGGCCGAAGGCTCGACCGCTACGGCGCAGAGGTGGCCGCCACCAGCGAGGGACTGTGGCACTTCGCAGTCGAGGCCTGGGGTGATCCGGTGGCGCGGTGGCGCCACGACGCCGAGATCAAGGTGCCGATAGGCCAGGATGTCGAGCTGATGCTGACCGAGGGCGCGCTGCTGCTCGAGCGCGGGGCAGCGCAGATCCGGCGGGTCAAGGAGCTGCCGGCCGCGCAAGCCCGCCTGGCCAGGACCGCCAGGGCCACGCTGACGACGGCAGCCGGAGTTGCTCCGCGATGCCGAGCTGCCGCCGATGGAGCGGCTCGCGGCCGCCGCTGACGCCTGCGGTGGTGGCGGCGCAGGCCGCGTTCCCGCTGCGTGACCTGCTGACCATCTCCGACAGCTATCCGCTGATCGTGCACCGGCAGCAGCGCGCTGTTCAGCGCCTGGTATGAGTTCTTCCCGCGCTCGGAAGGGCGCCGTGGTGGACCCGACCCGCCGGCGCAAGCCGCAGTCGGGGACCCTGCGCACGGCGGCCAGGCGACTGGACGCGATCGCGGACATGGGCTTCGACGTGGTGTACCTGCCGCCGGTGCACCCGATCGGCACGACCGCCCGCAAGGGCCAGAACAACTCGCTGACCGCCGGCCTCCGGCGACCCAGGCTCGCCGTGGGCGATCGGCTGCCCAGCAGGCGGCCACGACGCCATTCACCCGGATCTCGGGACACTGCAGGACTTCGACGCGTTTGTCGCGCGAGCCCGCAACCTCGGGCTCGAGGTCGCGATGGACCTTGCGCTGCAGGCCTCGCCCGATCACCCGTGGGTGGCCAAGCACCCGGAGTGGTTCACCACCAGGGCCGATGGCTCGATCGCCTATGCCGAGAACCCGCCGAAGAAGTACCAGGACATCTATCCGCTCAACTTCGACAACGACCCCGAGGGCATCTACGCCGAGGTGCACGCGCTCGTCCGGCACTGGATGGATCACGGTGTGCGGATCTTCCGGGTCGACAACCCGCACACCAAGCCGCTGCCCTTCTGGCAGCGGCTGCTCGGCGACATCGCCCAGACCGATCCCGACGTGATCTTCCTGGCCGAGGCATTTACCCGGCCCGCCATGATGCACGCCCTCGCGGCCATCGGCTTCCACCAGTCCTACACGTACTTCACCTGGCGGAACACCGCGGCCGAGCTGACCGAGTACATGACCGAGCTAGCCGGCCCGGCGGCGCCCTACATGCGGCCCAACTTCTTCGTCAACACCCCGGACATCCTGTGCCAGTACCTCCAGCACGCCGGGCCGCCAGCGTTCGCCGTCCGGGCGGTCCTCGCCTCGATGCTGAGCCCGTCCTGGGGCGTCTACTCGGGCTACGAGCTCGGCGAGAACATCCCGCTGGTGCCCGGCAGCGAGGAGTACCTGGACTCGGAGAAGTACGCCTACCGGCCGCGGGACTGGGACCGCGCCGCCGAGCTCGGGCTGTCGATCGCGCCGCTGCTGACCAAGCTCAACGCCATCAGGCGGGCCCACCCGGCCTTGCACTGGCTGCGCAACCTGCGCTTCCACTACAGCGACCAGCCCGACATCCTGTGCTTCTCCAAGCGAACGGGGCCAGATTTCCCCGGCGGGTCCGACCTAGTTCTTGTCGTGGTAAACCTGGACCCCAATAATGCGCGTGAGGCCACCGTCTGGCTCGACAGCGGGGCGCTCGGACTGGATGCGGGAGCGGGATTCCGGGTCACGGACGAGCTGACCGGGCAGAGTTTCACCTGGGGGCAGGGGAACTACGTCCGGCTCGACCCGGCAGTCGCGCCTGCGCACATCCTGACCGTCGCGTAGCAGGAACCGTAACGCCCGCTGCTGTCCCATACATTCTTGTTAGGTAGGAACGGGGTCGGCTGGTTTCGCGGTAGAACGGTAAGTCAGTCGGCACCACGGACGAGCGGGAGAGCGGGAGTGGATCAGTCCGGGCACGGGAGCGAGCACGCCGACGCTCCCCCCTTGCAGGAGTTCAGGTCGCCGGCCACCGAGCCGGTCGAGTCGTTCTCCTTCGACACGCCGCGCGATCCGCAGTGGTACAAGCGCGCGGTCTTCTACGAGGTCCTCATCCGCGGCTTCGGCGACTCCAACGACGACGGCACCGGCGATATCCGCGGCCTCATCGAGCGGCTCGACTACCTGCAGTGGCTCGGCATCGACTGCATCTGGCTGCTGCCGATCTATGCATCACCGCTGAAGGACGGCGGCTACGACATCGCCGACTTCACCGCGATCCTGCCCGAGTTCGGCACCATCGGCGACTTCGTCGAGCTCGTGGAGAAGGCGCACGAGCGCGGCATCCGGGTCATCGCCGACCTGGTCATGAACCACACCAGTGACCAGCACCCGTGGTTCCAGGCGTCGCGGAGCGACCCGGACGGCCCGTTCGGCGACTTCTACGTCTGGTCGGATGCCGACGACAAGTACGCCGACGCCCGGGTGATCTTCGTCGACACCGAGCGGTCGAACTGGACCTACGACGAGGTGCGCGGCCAGTACTACTGGCACCGGTTCTTCTCCCACCAGCCTGACCTCAACTACGAGAACCCGCTCGTGCAGGACTCGATGCTGGAGGTGCTGCGGTTCTGGCTGGACCTCGGCATCGACGGATTCCGGCTGGACGCGGTGCCGTACCTGTATGAGCGCGAGGGCACCAACTGCGAGAACCTGAAGGAAACGCACGAGTACCTGAAGCGCGTGCGGGCCGAGATCGACAGGCTCTACCCCGACCGGGTGCTGCTTGCCGAGGCCAATCAGTGGCCGGGCGACGTGGTCGAGTACTTCGGCGACGCCGAGCGTTGGCGGCGACGAATGCCACATGGCGTTCCACTTCCCGCTGATGCCCCGCATCTTCATGGCGGTCCGGCGCGAGCAGCGCTACCCGATCTCAGAGATCCTGGCCCAGACCCCGCAGATACCGTCCGGCTGCCAGTGGGGCATCTTCCTGCGCAACCACGACGAGCTGACGCTCGAGATGGTCACCGACGACGAGCGTGACTACATGTACGCCGAGTACGCGCGCGATCCGCGGATGAAGGCCAACATCGGCATCCGGCGGCGGCTCTCACCGCTGCTGGACAACGACCGGGACCAGCTCGAGCTGTTCACGGCGCTGCTGCTATCGCTGCCCGGCTCACCGGTGATCTACTACGGCGACGAGATCGGCATGGGCGACAACATCTGGCTCGGTGACCGCGACGGCGTGCGCACGCCGATGCAGTGGACACCGGACCGCAACGCCGGCTTCTCCCGGTGCGACCCGGCCCGGCTCTACCTGCCGCTGATCATGGACCCGATCTACGGCTACCAGGGCCTGAACGTCGAGGCGCAGGAGCGCAGCCCGGGTTCGCTGCTGAACTGGACCCGGCACATGATCGACATCCGCAAGCGGCACCCGGTGTTCGCGCTTGGCGAGTATCACGAGCTGAACTCCTCCAACCCGAGCGTGCTCGCGTTCGTCCGCGAGTACCGCAGCTCGGACGCCGACGACAGCGGCGGCGGCGGAACCGACCGGATGCTGTGCGTCAATAACCTGTCGCGGTACCCGCAGCCGGTCGAGCTGGACCTGAGCAGGTACGTCGGCTCGATCCCGGTCGAGACGACGGGCGGCGTGGCGTTCCCGCCGATCGGCGAGCTGAGCTATCTGCTCACGCTGCCGGGGTACGGGTTTTACTGGCTGATGCTGAAGCCGCCGGCGAATTACGGGCCCTGACGCAGCTCAGTAACCAGCCTTGGCAGGAAATACTCCCAGCCTTCCCAGTGCTCCGCATGGGCCACGCGGCCGGCTTCGTCGTCGCTGTGCGGGCCGTGGCTGAGCTTCAGCAGCACTGAGTTGGGCTCGGGACCTGGCTCGGTTGTGATCTTGACTGTGCTGTCGGGGGGTTGCTCGTCCCAGGACCAGCTGAATTCCAGTGACTTGCCTGGGTCGAAGCTCAGTACTTGGCCGGTGAGCCTGGCGGGGATCGCGGGGAAGTCGACTGTGTACGGGCCGTCTTGAGCTGGCGCTGCTTTGAGGTGGCCGCGCCACCAGCGGGACAGGAGCGTGGGGTCGGTGAACGCTGTCAGCGCGCGGTCGGGGGTGCAGTTGGGCAGCGCGACGGTCGCGACGATCATCGGGCCGACGTCGTGGAGATCAACCGCGCTGCTCATCATCAGCTCCCCGGCCACGGTACCCGATACGGCAGGATCGTGGCATGAAGCACGCGACGCGGCGGACGCGCAGGCGACACCAGCGACAGCGGACCCCGTTCCTGGTCCTGGTCCTGGTGCTGATCACGCTCACCGCTGCCGTGGTCGCTGGGTGCGGGCCGACGCCCGCGCGGCCCGCCGCGTTAGCCGCGACCCGGCAGGTGCATGTCAGCCCGGTCGGCCCGGACGGCAGCCCGGCCAGCGGCTACCGAACGACGAAGACGGCTAGCCACGCCGGCTGCGAGCCGGGGTCGGAAGCGATCGGGCGGGCCTACCGGTGCTTCGCCGGCAACTTCGTGTATGACCCGTGCTGGGCCGAGCGAGCGGGCGCGCCGAGGGTGCTGTGCCTGCCGTTCCCGTGGTCGGTGACCGATATCCGGCTCGACGTCGGCGCCCCGTTGAGCGCGATTCCGGCAGCCACCGGTCCCAGCGAGCCGTGGGGCCTGGAGCTCGCGGACGGGCAGCGGTGCGTGCTGCTCCAGGGCGCGCACAGCCTGTTCGGTGGCCGGGTGATCGACTATTACTGCAACTCCCGCCTGTCACTGCTGCGCGGGCTCATGCAGACGGCCGCGGTCTGGCGTGCCGCCAGCGTGACCGAAGTCGCGGGCAAGCAGGCACCGGGGCCGTCGGAGCAGATCAAGATCGCCTGGTACGGCAGCCCGGACCGCTACCGCTAGCCCGCCGCGGTGAGCCAGATACGACGCACGCGACCGCGAGCGGCTGGTCGGGCCGCCGTCGTGAGCCGAGCGGCCAGCCGGGTCGCGAAGTCACCGCGATCCGGAGTAAACAGGTGCACGTGTGGGCAGTAGGTGACCGTGCTTGACCGCGACGCGGGCCTCACGGACATGCTGGCCGGGTGGCTGCCTCAGCAGCGCTGGTTCCCCGGCCGCGGCATGTCCTTGGCTGGTCTTGCCATCGTCTCGGACGTGACCCTGCGAACCGGCGACCCGGCCATGCGGCACCTGATCGTGCAGGCCCCGCTGGGGAGCGGGTCGACCGGCAGGTTCCAGGTGCTCGTGGGCTACCGGACCGCTCTGCCGCCCGAGCTGAGCGGTGCCCTGATCGGGTATCAGGACGGCGTGGCGTGCTACGACGCACTGCATGATCCGGAGCTGGCCGACGTGCTGCTGACTGGCATGAGCGAACAGCGGCTGGCTGGCCAGCTGCGATTCGTCCGCGAGCAGGGCATGCCCGTGCTCGCCGGCCAGGTAGCCAGACGGCCGGGTGCTCGGGCGCGGAGCAGAGCAACACCAGCCTGGTCTTCGGGGATCAGGCGATTCTCAAGGTGTTGCGACGGCTATTTCCCGGCGCGAACCCCGACCTCGAAGTGGCGGACGCGCTGGCCAGGCTCGGCTCGGCCAGGGTGGCGGCTCCCTACGGCTGGATCGAGACCGACCTTGACGGCGAGCCGGTGCTGCTCGGCGTGCTGTCGAGGTTCCTGGCCGGCGCGAGCGACGGCTGGGCGCTGGCACTCGACCGCCTGCGCAGCCTGTATGCACGGCACGGCGCCTACGGGCGGGAGTACCTGACCGAGCCGGTTGCCGCCGCTGGTGACGCCGCCAGCCCGGCGCTGCCGTTCACCGACGAGGCCAGGCAACTCGGACTGGCGACCGCCGAACTGCACGCCGACATGGCCCGCGCATTCGGCAGCCGGGCCATGACCGCGGCCGAGGTGTCAGCGCTGGCCGCGGAGATGCACGGCAAGCTGACGCAGGCCATCGCCGTGGTGCCCGACCTAGCGAGCCACGAGGACCGGATCAGGTCTGCCTATGACGCCGTGGCCCGGCTGACCGGGCCGGTCACCGTCCAGCGCATCCACGGCGACTACCATCTCGGGCAGGTGCTGCTCGGCCCGCAGGGCTGGGTCGCGCTTGACTTCGAGGGCGAGCCTGCCGTGCCGCTCGCGGTGCGCAGGGCACCGGCTCCCGCCTTGCGGGATGTCGCCGGCATGCTTCGTTCGTTCGATTACGCGGCCCGGCAGCAGCTTGTCGGCCATCCGGATGCCGGGCCGCTGGCTCCAGTCGCCAGCGCCTGGGTCCAGCAGTGCCAGGCTGCATTCCGCGCGGGCTACGCGGCAGGAGGCGGCACCGACCCGGATGGCCACGGCACGCTGCTGCGCGCGCTGACCCTGGAGAAGGCGGTCTACGAAGTGGTCTACGAGCACCGGCACCGGCCGGCCTGGCTGTCCATCCCGCTCGACTTCGTGGCGGCGGCATGACCGCGGACATCTATCCCGCGGACCAGATCAGCCACGCGGAGATCGACGCGCTGGTCGCCGGGATCCACCATGACCCGCACGCGGCCCTCGGTGGTCATCCCGGCCCGGACGGCGTCACCATCCGGGCGCTTGCGACCGCTCGCGGAGACAGTCACCGTGGTGCTGCCCGGCGGCAGCCGGCGTGCCGATGACGCACGTGCATCAGGGCGTGTTCTCCGCGACGGTGCCTGGCACGTCCGTGCCTGACTACCGGATCGCGGTGACGTATCCCGGCACCAGCGAGACCATCGCGGACGACCCGTACCGGCACCTGCCGACGCTCGGCGAGATCGACCTGCACCTGATCGCCGAGGGACGGCACGAGGAGCTGTGGACTGTGCTCGGCGCGCGGGTCCGGCCGGAGGCAGGCGGGACCTCGTTCGCGGTCTGGGCGCCGAACGCCCGCGGCGTCCGGGTCATCGGGGACTTCAACCACTGGGACGGCCAGGCGCACCCGATGCGCTCGCTCGGCGGATCTGGTGTCTGGGAGCTGCTCATTCCCGGCGTTGGCGCTGGGCGCCGTCTACAAGTTCGACATCCTCGGGCCGGATGGCAGCTGGCATCGCAAGGCCGACCCGATGGCGCGCCTGGCCGAGAAGCCGCCGGCCACCGCCTCGGTCGTGACCGAGGCGCGCTACGACTGGGGCGACGCGGCCTGGCTGGCCGAACGGGCGCAGCGGGATCTGCTGGCGAGCCCGATGAGCGTGTATGAGGTGCACCTCGGCTCGTGGCGGCCCGGCCTGTCCTACACCGAGCTGGCGAGCCAGCTGACCGATTACGTCACCGAGATGGGCTTCACCCACGTGGAGTTCCTGCCGGTCGCCGAGCACCCGTTCGGCGGCTCCTGGGGATACCAGGTGACCTCGTATTACGCGCCGTCGTCACGGTTCGGCACGCCGGATGAGTTCCGCCACCTGGTGGACAGCCTGCACCAGGCCGGCATCGGGGTGATCGTGGACTGGGTGCCGGCCCACTTCCCGCGCGACAGCTGGGCGCTGGCCCGGTTCGACGGCACGCCGCTGTACGAGCACGCCGACCCGCAGCGCGGCCAGCATCCCGACTGGGGCACGCTCATCTTCGACTTCGGCCGGCCAGAGGTGCGCAACTTCCTGGTCGCCAACGCGATCTACTGGCTGGAGGAGTTCCACATCGACGGGCTGCGCGTGGACGCCGTGGCGTCGATGCTCTACCTCGACTACTCGCGCAAGGCAGGCGAGTGGTCGCCGAACTCCCTGGGCGGCCGGGAGAACCTGGACGCGGTGTCGTTCCTGCGCGAGGTCAACGCCACCTGCTACAAGCGAGTGCCAGGCATCGCGATGATCGCCGAGGAGTCCACGGCGTGGCCGGGCGTGACCAGGCCGGTGCACCTGGGCGGACTTGGCTTCGGGCTGAAGTGGAACATGGGCTGGATGCACGACACGCTGAGCTACCTCAGCCGCGATCCGATCCACCGCAGCTACCACCACGACGAGATGACGTTCTCGATGATCTACGCCTACAGCGAGAACTACGTGCTGCCGCTGTCTCACGACGAGGTCGTGCACGGCAAGGGCTCGCTGCTGCGCAAGATGGCCGGCGACGAGTGGCGCCAGTTCGCCGGACTGCGCTCGCTGCTGGCGTTCATGTGGGCGCATCCGGGCAAGCAGCTGCTGTTCATGGGCTCGGAGTTCGGCCAGGGCGACGAGTGGTCGCAGGAGGCCGGGCTGCAGTGGCACGTGCTGGAGTACCCCCGGCACGCGGGCGTGCAGCAGCTGGTCAAGGACCTCAACCAGGCGTACGCGGCGCAGCCCGCGCTGTGGCAGCAGGACAGCTCGCCAGCTGGCTTTGAGTGGATCGACGCCAACGACGCGGGCGGCAACGTGCTGTCGTTCCTGCGCTACGGCGCCGATGGCAGCGTGCTGGCCTGCGTGTGCAACTTCGCCGCGATGCCGCACCACGACTACCGGATCGGGCTGCCGTCGGCCGGCCCGTGGACCGAGCTGCTGAACACCGACGCCGAGAGCTACGGCGGCAGCGGCACCGGCAACTACGGCCGGGTGCAGGCAGTCGACGAGCCCTGGCACGGGCGGCCGGCATCGGCGTCGATCAGCATCCCGCCGCTCGGCGTCGTCTGGCTGGTCCCGGAGACGGCCGAGAGGTGCCGTTGACGCCGCCTCGCCATGATCACGTAAACAATGTGTCGCCGGCGATGCGTTTCTTTTCGCGATCACGCGCGCGCGCCCGGATCACGTCACGGCGACGATGCGGGCCGCGGTCAGCGTGCCGTCGGCGATGTCGAGCACGCCCAGCGTGCCGTGCGGCTGCCGCCGCCGGTCGGTCGGCGAGCCGGGGTTGAAGATGCGCAGCGTCCCGTCGGAGTCGTCGAGCGGGATGTGCGAGTGACCGAAGATCACCAGTTCCGCGGCCGGGAACGCGGCACGCATCCGGCGCAGTCGCCCGGCGGCCGGGCCGCTGTCGTGAATCATGGCCGCGCTCAGGCCGCCGAGGTCGAGCTGCAGAGTCTCCGGCGCGCCCCAGTCGCGCCACGTCCGGGCCGTCGTTGTTACCGAGCACGGCGTGCACCGGAGCGTACTGCGCTAGCTCGGTCAGTACGTCGGCCGTGCACACATCGCCGGCGTGCAGGATCGCGTCCGCCTCCCGCAGCCACGCGGCGACCGCGGGCGGGCACGACTTCCAGCGCCGAGGCGCATGGGTATCGGACAACACGATGACGCGCACCCGCCCATGCTCGCACCCGGCTGGCATGCCTGGTCCGGCTGCCGGCCCGCTGGTGCGCCCCCTCGCTGCCGGGTTACTGTCACAGCAGACGACTGACCGTCGCCACCACCGCGGAGGGCCAGATGGATGAGGAACTCACCGGGCAGGCGCCCGACCATGAGCCAGTCCCGGACGACGCCGCCGATGTCGTCGCCGCACGGGCTCGCACCGCCATCGAGCCTGGCCGGATGCCGGCCATGTACCTGGGCCACGGCGCACCGCCGCTCGTCGACGACCCGCTGTGGGTCGTGCAGCTCGAGGCGTGGGCCAGGGCGCTGCCGAACGCCGACCGCCATCCTCGTGGTCTCCGCGCACTGGGAAAACGCGCCGCTCGCCATCGGCGCCACCGCCGACGCCGCCCCGCTGACGTACGACTTCTACGGCTTCCCCGAGCGGTACTACCACGCGACGTATGCCTCGCCCGGAGCGCCGGACCTGGCGGCCAGAGTCCGGTCGCTGCTGGCGGGCACGGAGCAGGTCGCTGACGTCCCCGACCGCGGGCTCGATCACGGCGCCTACGTCCCGCTCACCGTCATGTACCCTGACGCCGACATCCCGGTGCTCCAGATCTCGATGCCGAGCCTGGACCCGCAGCGCCTGCTGCGGGTCGGCGCGGCGCTGCGGCCTCTGCGCGACGAGGGCGTCCTGATCATGGGCAGCGGATTCCTGACGCACGGGCTGCCGTTCCTGCGGGATATGCGTTTCAACGCACCGCCGCCGGGCTGGTCGGCAGAGTTCGACCACTGGGCAGCGGCAGCCCTGGAGAGCGGGGATGTCGATGCGCTGGCCGGTTTCCGCGGTGCGCCCGCGGTGCGGTACGCCCATCCGACAACCGAGCACTACGCGCCGCTGTTCGTCGCGCTCGGCGCGGCCGATGCGCCCACGCCCGTGACGACGATCACCGGCTACTGGCTTGGCCTCGCCAAGCGCTCGGTCCAGGTCGCCTGAGACGCTCCGGCGCGGACCGTCAGCCGGGCAGGTGGCAGTCGACGAGCAGCCGGTCGGCCGATTCCTGGCGGGGATCGGCACCGCCGCCCGTGTCGTCCGCCGGACCGGAGTCTGGCGCTGACGGTGCAACCCGGCGGGCTGGCCCGGCCGCCTGGGCCGGCTCTCGGTCCGGGCTGAGGTGATGGCGCGCCGCCACCCGATCAGCCGCCAGGCCGCGCGTGCAGGCGGCAGCGTCCGCCGGTGGCGCCCCCAGTACCGAGTCGGCCCGTTCGGCGTTTCGTGATCGAACCTCACTCGTGCTCCCGTGACAGCTGACGTCCGCGCGTGGTTGCGTCCCAGGGCGAGGCCGACTGCGCGAGACCCGCAGGTCCCCCCCACTCCCCGGCATGCTGAGCCTGACAACCCGTGCCGCCTGCAGCCGCCGCACGGAGACAAGCCCAGGCGCAGGTGCCTCGCCCTGGTTAGCACGACAGTCAACCGGCAGACGGCGGCGCCGGCCATCCCCGAACTCGTGGATGCGGGCGCGGCCATCGGCCCCTAAACTGCGCGTTACCGCATCTGCATCCCGTGGTCGCTGCGCGAGCACGCGCGAGACAGACAGGACGCACATGACGCTCGACTCGACCCCGGCGACGGCGCTCGCGCACGTCACCAGTCCATCCGGGGCCGTCGCCGCTATCCCGGAGGGCACCCGGCTGGTATTCGGCCGTGGTCCCGACGCCGACCTCATCGTTCCGGCCGGCCGCGGGCTGTCACGGCGGGCCGGGGTGATCAGCGCCGTGGCGGGCGGCGCCTGGGTCGCCAACATCAGCCGCACGCACGCGCTGTACGCCGAGGGTGACGGCTACCGGGTCCGGCTGCCTCGAATGGACGAGGACGGGGACGCCAGCAGCAGCGGCGAGCCGTCCAAGGGCTGGTTCCTGCGGCACGGCACCGCGCTCGTCGGATCGCGGGCCATGCTCGACGAAGGGCTGCCGCTGCGCCTGGTCGTCGCCGCGCGCGGCGACAGCGGGATCGCAGGGCCAGGTACCGGTGGCGACCAGCGGGCAGACGGCGACGCGACGCTGCTGCCGTTCTACCTCGACGCCAATACCAAGCTCTTCCTGGTGGCGCTGCTCTGGTGCCGGCCGTGGCTCGTCGACCCCGCGCGCAGCAGCCCGCTGCCGCGGACGCCAGAGATCGCGCGCGCCGCGCTCCAGGTCACCGACGCCCACCACGAGATCGAGTGCTTCGACACCGACCCTGCCTTTCGCGACCGGCTGTCTGCCCGCGTCGGCGAGCACCTGAAGGTGCTGCGCCGCAAGCTCACCGAGCGCGGCCTGGTCCGGCCCGGTGTGCGGCTCTCGGACGAGGTTGCCGTCGGCGCCCTGATCGAGAGCGGGATCATCACCGTCGTTGATCTCGACCGGCTCGCCGATCCGGCCTGGTGCTCACGCCAGGAAGACCTGTGGTGGACCCCGGTCATGTGAGCTGGCCGCGGCGCGCTAGACGGCCGCGACGCGGAATCTGGCCGTTGCGCTCGCGCCAGCCGAGTCGGTGGCGCGGACCGTGTAGACGCCAGGCGGCAGGCCGCCCGGGAAGAACTCGTGACCCTGATTGATCACGCAGTTGAAGGTCCCCGCGTCGTCGGCCACCAGATGGATCTGCGTGGGGCCGACGCCCACGAGCGAGATCGTCACCGGGCGGTTCGCCGGCCAGTTCTGCCCGTGCACGACGAACCCGGTGTCCTTGTCGCCGAAGTCCTGGTTCAGCGCGATGAAGGGGGCGCCGGAGTTCGCTACTGCCGGGTTGAGCGCGTCGGGTGGCGGGCCCTGGCCCGGACCGCCTGGCGGCGGCAGGACCGGCCCGAGCGAGGACTGCTCCCCGGTCGCGGCCGACGCCGGACTGCTGCCGCCAGCTGACGGCTGCGTCCTGGTTCCGGCCGACGTGGGCGTGCTGGCACTGGCCGAGGGATGGCGCCCGGCCGCAGTCCCGATGCCCCATCCTGCGGCGACAAGCGCGGCCGCGGCCAGCGCCGACCCGATCCCGAGCACCAGCCGGCGGCCCGGCCGGACCCCGCGGCCAGCTGCTGGCGCTCCCGCGGGTGCGGGTCCGGCGGCCGTCGGGGCCGCATTCTGCGATGCGCCAGTCAGCGGCGGAGTACCGCCGGGCAGCACCGGGTGCGAGCCGAACGTCTCGTCCTCGCCTGCAGCGGTGACTGGCGTGAGGCTCCCCGTTCCCGTCCTGAGGCCGATACTGGCGCCGACGTGCAGGCCAGCGCCGGAGGGCAAGCTGACGGAATCGTCGTCCAGGGCCGGGGGCGCCGCCCGGGCGGGCGACGTCCAGGGGATCCGGCGGTACTCCTCGATGAGCGTCATGGCCGCGGCCGGCAGCGGCGCGGAGCCGAGCTCGCCGCTCGCGGCCAGTCCTGGCGCCAGCCGGGCCACGACCGACGCCGACGTCGGCCGGCTGCGCGGATCGCGCTCCAGGCACATCCCGACGATCTCGGCCAGATCCGCCGGCAGCCCGCTGAGATCCGGCGGCTCGGTAGCAAGCCGGACGAGGACGTCGACGACCGTCTCGCCCTGATACGGCGCGTGGCCGGTCGCGGCGAAGAGCATGGTGGCACCCAGCGAGAAGATGTCACTGGCCGACGTCGCCTGTCTGGTGTCCCTGGCCTGCTCGGGTGCCATGTAAGCCGGCGTGCCGACGCTACCGCGGGTCACCGTGAGCTGGATGCGCTCGGCCGCCCGCGCGACGCCGAAGTCGATGACGCGTGGTCCGTCGGGCGACACGAGGACGTTCGCTGGCTTGAGATCCCGGTGCACAAGGCCGACGCTGTGGATCGACTCCAGCGCCTCGGCGCAGCCCGCCGCGAGCCAGCGTACGGCCGGGACACCGAGCGGGCCGCACGTCCGGACGAGCCTGCTCAGCGACGGAGCGGGTACGTACACCGTCGCCAGCCACGGGACGTCTGCCTCAGAGTCAGCGGCGACGACGGCCGCCGTGAAGGCTCCGCTGACGCGGCGAGCGGCAGCCACCTCCTGGCCGAACCGGGTGCGAAAGTCCGCCTCCTCGGCCAGCTCGGTCTTGATCGTCTTGACAGCCACGAGGCGCCCAGCGGCAGACCGGCCAAGGTAGACCTGGCCCATGGCGCCAGCCCCGAGCCGGCCGAGGAGCACGAAGCCGCCGACCTGCTCGGGATCCCACCGGCGCAGTGGCTGCACCAACGGTGGCTGCACGGCACGTCCTCCTCCGGGGTCAGATCAGCACACCATCATGTCCGGATCGCTGTCCGCAAGGATGACGTTCAGCAGACACGCCCTATTTGCCCGGCGGTCGCGGGCGGCGGGTCACCTGCCGACTGCGCCGTCGATGAGCTCGCGGATCAGGTCCGCATGGCCGTTGTGCCGGGCGAAGCAGGCTCCGTGCGCCTCGGGTTGGCGAGCTCGCCGGCCATGACAACCTCCGCATCCTCACAGGAGCGCGAACAGCCATCCTGGACCGGCTATCGAGGCGCCCGCCGCGACGCATCGCTGCCGCAGCTCCCGGTCGGCGGTGACCGCGATTCGGCGGCCCGCGGTCTGCGCGGCCAGCGCGGCGATCGTATCGTCGCCTGAACCTTGGGCTGCGACTATCCGGACCGGGCTGTCGCTGGGCTGCGCCGCCGCTGGGCGCGCGGCGCCTTCGACCACCAGGACGACATCGGGCAGCCACCGCATCCGCGTCTGGCCGTCCCCCGCGCGATCCCGCTGGCCGCGTCCGGCGGCATCGGGCAGGCGGTCGGCCGGCATCATGTCATCCGGCAGTTCCGTGGTGCCCTGAGCTACCAGCGGCGCGAGCTCGCCGCGAAGCCGCGCGGCAGCGCCCGCCCGGTCGCGCCACCAGCCATCCGGCCGGGAGCCGACCACGTTCGCTCCGTCGACGATGATCGTGACGGGCGAGAGTTCACGGCGGAGCCCGGCCCAGTGCGCGGCGAGGCCTGGATGCAGGTCGAGCCGCTCGACCTCCGGCACCGGCACCCAGGCGACCTCGTCGGTCTCGTCGTCGTCAGAGAGCACGGCAAACGGCTTCTCGGCCTCGGCGAGCACCGTCGTGTACGACCAGCCGCCGTGATCATCGGTAAAGACCCCCCGCGGACGCACTACGTCCGGCGGCACGCCGCACTCCTCCGCCGCTTCCCGCAGCGCCGCCGACAGCGCAGACTCGTGGCTGTCTCGCGCTCCGCCGGGCAGCCCCCAGGTGCCGCCATGGTGACTCCACCAGGTGCGCCGCTGGAGCAGGACAGATCCGCCCGTCACGAATGCGAGCAGTCCCGCAGCTCCGAACCGGCCCCAGTGCCGGTGACCGAGCTCGCAGCGCACCCAGCCGTTCCCGTCGCGGCTAGCCATGGCGTCCGGCCGCCGCGCCGCAGCGCACGCCGTCCATCAGCAGGTCCAGGAGGCGCCCGGCCTGCTCGCGCTGGCCAGTCTCCCCCACGGCCAGGGACACGCCGCTGATGCTGGCCATGCAGGTCGGCCGGATCGAGGTCGGCGCGCAGTGTGCCGTCGGCTGCTCCCGCCTTCATCAGCGCCGTGAACGCGGCAAGCAGCCGGCCCCGGCTCTCGGCGAACGGGTTGCCGCCCGAGGCGATTACCTTGCGCAGTGCGTCCGACATCCCGCGCTTGGTGGTCATGTACTCGAGGAACAGGTCCATCCAGGTGCGCAGCGCCTTGTCGGCTGACATCGCATCGACTAGCTCGGGGACCGAGTCGCACAGCCGGGCGAGCTCGCTGCGGTAAGCGGCGTCGACCAGCGCCTCACGGCTCGGGAAGTGCCGGTAGAGCGTCCCGATCCCGACGCCGGCGTCCTTGGCGATGGACTCCAGGGTCACCTCGGGTCCGCTGCGCGAGAACGACGCGACGGCAGCCGCGAGCAGCAGCTCGCGGTTGCGCTGCGCGTCAGCCCGCATGGGCTTCTCGCCGCCCGTCACAGCCCCTCCTCGCCGCCTACTAAATGGAGGATCCTCCGAATATGCTCAGAAACCATAGCCGGAGGCTCCTCCATTTCCACACCGTACTCCGCCGGGCAGCGGATAGCCGGGCCAGCAAGCTTAGGCTGTCATTCATGCCTGACTCGCCCGTCATTGCCCGGCTGGACAAGCTGCGCCAGCATCGCACCGCCCCGCTGATCCTCGAGCTTGATCTCATCGAGGGGATCACCGAGACGAGGCCGACCGATCCGATCTCGGCAATCTCAGGCCGGAACAGGCCGGCGCTGCCGGACATACTCGACGGTCTGCGCCGGGCCCGCGACGACGACCGGGTCTCCGTCCTGGTCGCGCGCCTTGGCGGCAAGGCCATCGGCCTCGCGGCCGTCCAGGAACTCCGTCGCGCGATCACCGAGTTCTCCGACGCGGGCAAGACGACGATCGCCTGGGCGGAGTCGTTTGGCGAGTTCGCCGCGAGCAACGTGCAGTACTACCTCGCGACGGCGTTCGAGAAGATCTGGCTCCAGCCGTCCGGCGACCTCGGGCTCACCGGTATCGCGGTCGAGCGCATCTTCCTGCGCGGTCTCCTGGACAGGCTCGGCGCGGACTTCGAGGTCGCGAAGCGGCAGGAGTACAAGAGCGCAGCCGAGCAGCTGACCGAGACACAGTTCTCCGCGCCGGCCCGGCAGGCCACTGAGCGGATGACCGCCTCGATTACCGAGCAGCTAGTCCAGGCAATCGCCGAGCGTCGCGGCCTCGACCGGGACAAGGTCAGCGAGCTCATTGACGCCGGGCCTTATCTGGCTTCGCGCGCGCAGGCCGAGGGCCTGGTCGATCAGCTTGGCTATCGGGACGAGGTGTACGCCGAGGCGCGCAAGCTAGCCGGGCCGGACGCGGCCACGCTCTATCTTGGCCGGTACCAGCGCGGCAAGGCGCTCGCCGAGCGCGCCAGGAGCGCCGCCACGAAGATGCCGGGCAGTCACGAACCTGTAGTCGCGCTGATCTACGCCACCGGGCCGATCCGGCGCGGACGCAGCGGCCGCGGCGTGCTGACGGGCGGCGCGATGGGGTCGGACACCATCGCGGGAGCCATCCGCTCGGCAGCCAAGGACGAGTACGTCCGCGCCATCCTGCTGCGGGTCAACAGCCCGGGCGGCTCGTACGTAGCCTCCGACACCATCTGGCGAGAGGTCGTGCGAGCCCGGGCCGGCGGGACGCCTGTCGTCGTCTCGATGGGGGACGTCGCAGCGTCGGGCGGCTACTACATCTCGATGGCCGCTGACCAGATCGTCGCTCAGCCTGGCACGATCACTGGCTCGATCGGCGTGCTCACGGGCAAGCCGGTAGTCGGCGGCGCACTCGGCCGGGCAGGGATTACCAGCGACCGCATCGTCCACGGCGCACATGCGGCGATGTTCTCGCAACTGGAGCCGTTCTCCGCGGATGAGTGGGCGCTGGTCAACGACTGGCTCGACCACATCTACGCCGACTTCACCGGCAAGGTAGCCACCGGCCGCGGCATGACGCCCGAGCAGGTGCACGAGGTCGCCAGGGGCCGGGTCTGGACTGGCGCCGACGCGCTCGCGCACGGCCTGGTCGACGAACTCGGCGGCGTCGACCGCGCGGCCGCGATCGCGCGCCGCCGGGCCGGCCTGCCAGCCACCGCGCCGCTGCACGTATTCCCGCGCGTCCGCCCCATCGACCGGCTCCGGCCGCCGGGCTCCAGCGAAAGCCGCGGAGCCGCCGCCGCCGGTCTCCTCGCTGACAGCTGGGGACCGGCTGGGTACCTTGCGGCCCGGCTCGGGCTCTCACCGCACGGGCCGCTGATGCTGCCCGGCACGTGGCTGTTCGAGTAAGGAAGCGAGGTGCCTGCGGCCGGGTTCGCTAGTGCGCTGAGCGCCTGGCCCGGTGCCGTCACCCTGCTGACGATCGCCGAGGGCAGGGACGATATCGGCACGACGGTGAGCGCGTTCTGCCCGGTGTCGGCCAGCCCGCCGACCGTGCTGGTGTCACTGCTCGAGTCCGGCTACCCGGCCGAGGTGCTCGGCCGGGTCGACAGGTTCGCCGTCACTCTGCTGTCGGCGGCGCAGCGCACGCTCGCCGGCCGGTTCGCTGCTGCGGGCCGTCCTGGAGCGCGGCTGCTGCTCGGCAACGTTCCGCACCAGCGCGGTGAGCGGTCGGGCGCGCTGATCCCGGCCGGCGGGCTAGCCGCGTTCGAGTGCGAGGTGACGACGAGAGTTGCGGCGGCAGATCATGTGTTGTTTGTCGCTCATGTCCTGGACGTGCCCTACGTAGCCGAGTCCGGCGAGCCACTGGTCCGGTTCCGGGGCGGATACCTCCGGTAGGACACCATCCTGCACCCCGGTGCTGGCCCTGGTCGCTCGAGAATGCGCCAGACGATGCCGATGTTGGGCGCTGCTACCAAGATCAACTAGGCATTGCCCGGCTGCGGTGCAGTTACGCGTCCGAGATATTCCGTTTTGCGCGCACGTTAGCCGGGAAATCTTGATCTGCCGCGTCAGCGGAGGTCACCCGAGTGCTGCCGTGTTTATCCGTTTTCGTCTCTCAGAAATCGTGGCGTGTGCCAGCCGGTCTCCTCGGGTAGGTCCGTTGGCCGAGGGAACCGACGGGGGGATGGTGCGCACACGGGTCACGGCCGCGCTTTTCGCGGCGCTCGCCGTGCTGGCATGGGACGCGCCGTCGGCCCTGGCCGCAGTGCGGCCGCGGGGTAGGGGTGCCGCCACACCCTCCCCGCACTCGTCCGGGATCAACGACACGGCGGTGATTGTCGGCGGCGTCGTGGTCCTGCTGGTTCTGGTGGTCTTGGTGACCGGGCTGCGGTCTCGGCGGGCTGGCCTCGGCGGCCGCGCCAGGCTTCAGCGCGCGACGCCGCGGAGACCTAGCACGGATGATTCGAGCACGGATGAGCTGTCGGCACGGGCCGGCAGCGCCCTCGTGGCGACCGATGACGCGGTCCGTACCAGCGAGCAGGAGCTAGGCTTCGCGACCGCCAGGTGCGGCGAGCGCGCTACAGCGCCATTCCTGACTGCCCTGCAATCGGCCCAGGCTCAGCTGAGCACCGCCTTCACGCTCCGGCAACTGCTCGACGACGACATCCGCCAGGACGAGACGACGACGCGGGCTTATCTGACCACCATCACCGCGCACTGCGCAGAGGCCAGCCGCCTGCTTGATGAGCAGTCCGAGGCCTTCGACCGGCTGCAGGACCCGGAAGTCCGCGCGCCGCAGCTAGTGGCCGAGGTGGAGGCCCACGTGGCGCAGCAGTCCGCCCGGGTCGGCCGGGTCCGGCAGGTACTCGACCACCTGGCGGCCAAGTACACGCCGGATGCGGTCGGGACTGTCGTGACCAACCCCGACCAGGCGGACGAGCGGCTCGAGTTCGCTGCCGACTGCGTCGCAGGCGCAAGCCAGGAACTAGCCCGCGGGCAGTCAGGCGCGGCGGCGCTTCTTCTCCAGGCCGCCGAGTCCGGCGCCGATCAAGCCACGGACCTGCTCAGCGGCATCGAGCACAGGGAGGCCCAGCTCACTCAGGCGGCCTCGGCGCTGCCCGGCGCGCTACGCGAGGTCGACGCCGAGATCGCCGAAGCCGCGACGATGCTCGCGGGCCGGCCACAAGACGAGCGCGCGCCGCAGGTAGACAGGGCGCAGGCCATCGCCGCCGATGTCCGCGCCAGACAGGCGGCAGGCCCGTTCGACGCGCTCGCTGCGCTGCGCGATGTCCAGCAGGCTGACGCCGGGCTGGACCAGGCGCTGGCCGGGGTCCGGGTGGAGCAGGCCAGGCGCGAGCGAGCCCGGCCGGTGCTCGACCAGGCCATGCTAGTCGCTCGCAGCTCGGTGACCGCGGCGGATGAGTTCATCGCGACCCGGCGCGGTGCCGTCGGCGCCACCGCCCGGACCAGGCTGGCGGAAGCACAGCGGCGGTTCCGGCTGGTGATCGGGCACGCACAGGATGATCCAGAGGCAGCGCTGACCGAGGCCCAGCAGGCTGACGGGCTCGCGCAAGAGGCCAGGTGGCTGGCTGAGCAGGACGCCGCCCGGTTCGACCCCGGCCGCCGCCGCGGCGACCGATACGGCCCGCTCGGAACCGGGCTCGACAGCGCGATTATCGGTGGCATCCTGATCGGCAGCCCGAGCAGCCCGAGCAGCCCGAGCAGCCCGAGCAGCCCGCGCCTCGGCGAGCAAGGCGACGGATCCCACCACGACCGCGACGGATCCCACCACGACCGCGACGGATCCCACCACGACCGCGACGGATCCGACCAGCGACGGCGACGGTCGCACGGGCGACAGCCTCGACCGCGGCATTGGCCCGGGCAGTTTCGGCGGCATCGGCACCCGCGGCCGACACGTCGTCAGCGGCAGCCGCTCAGACATTCGCTCCTAGGGGGAACCATGTCCAAGCACGGCATCATCGGTCGCGTCACGCAGCTGGCCAGGGCGGATGTCACCGCGATCATCGACTCGGCCGGCCAGCCACCGCCGCTGATCGACCAGTTCATCCGCGACTACACGGCCACGATCGCCGACACCGAGCAGGCCATCACGCAGCTGATCGACGACCTGCGCGTAGCTGAGGACGATCAGCAGCAGGACGCTCAGGCGGCCGCGCAGTGGGGCAAGGAAGCCGAATCAGCCAGCCGGGTGGCCGACGCGCTGCGCGCGACCGGTGAGTCTGTCGAAGCCGACAGGTTCGACAATCTCGCTCTGGTCGCACTCGAGCGGCAGATGATCGCCGAGAACGACGTCGAGACCGGTCGCCACGCGATCGTCGCGCAGGTCGAGTCCGTCGGCAAGCTCAAGGATGGCCTCGATCAGATGACCACGAAGCTGTCCGCGCTGAAGCGCAGGCAGCACCGCGTCCTGACGCGGCCAGACAGCACGCTGCCCGACAGCGCACGGTCCCACCGCGCACGGTCACGCAGCGCACGGTCACGCAGCGCGCGGCCGCATGGCGCGCGGCCGCACACCGGCCGGCCGTCCGGCCCGCAATCCGAACCGCCCGGCGACACGATCCCGAGCCTCGACATCATGGACCCGCGCAGCGAGGTCAGCCGGTTCGAGGAGAAGGTGCGCCGGGAGGAAATGCGCGCCCGCGGCGCTCGGGAACTGCCGGCGTCACCGCTGGACGGGCAGTTCGCCAGGCTCGACGACCTGCACAACCGGGCGGAGCTCGCAGAGCGGCTCAAGGCCCTGAAAGCGGGCCGGGCCATGGCATCAGCGAAGGCGAAGGTACAGGCGCAGGCGCACGATCAGCCGTTCAGGTAGGCGAGCACGGCCAGCACCCGCCGGTTATCGTCATCGGACGGCGCCAGGTCGAGCTTGGTGAAGATGCTGGTGCTGTGCTTGCTGACTGCCTTCTCGGTCACGAACAGGCGCTGCGCGATGGCGCTGTTGGACCGGCCCTCGGCCATCAGCCCGAGCACCTCCCGCTCCCGGGCTGACAGGCGCGCCAGCGGTTCCTCCCGAGCGCGGCGGCCGAGCAGCTTCGCGACGACCTCGCTGTCCATGACAGTGCCGCCCGGCCGCGACCGTGCGCACCGCGTCGACGAACTGATCATCGTTGAACACGCGGTCCTTGAGCAGGTAGCCGACGCCGCCAGCCCGGTCGGCTAGCAGCTCGCGCGCGTACAGCTGCTCGACGTACTGGGACAGCACGAGCACCGGCAGGCCCGGCACCGTCTGCCGAGCCTCCAGCGCCATGCGCAACCCGTCGTCGGTGAACGTCGGCGGCAGCCGGACGTCCACGATCGCCACATCCGGCCGCTCGTCGACAAGTGCCCGCAGCAGCCCGGGCGCGTCGCCGACCGCCGCCGCGATCTCGAACTCGTGTGCCTCGAGCAGCCGGACCAGCCCGTCCCTCAGCAGGAAGAGATCTTCGGCGACGACAACGCGCACGGCACCTCCATCACCACGATCGTCGGGCCGCCGACCGGGCTGCTGACGACCAGGATCCCGTCAAAGGTCGCGAGCCGCCTCTCCACTCCGGCGAGACCGCTGCCGCGGCCCGGATCGGCGCCGCCGAGGCCGAAGTCGGTCACTTCGATGCGCAGCATGCCGCCGGCGTGGGACATGCAGACCCGCGCGTCCCGCGCGCCCGAGTGCTTGGCCGCGTTGGTGAGGATCTCAGCGACGGCGAAGTAGCACGCGGTCTCCACCGGCGCGGGCAGCCGGCCGGGCAGATCCACGTCCGTCTGCACGCTCAGCGGGCAGTCGAGGGCCAGCGCGCGAACCGCGTCGGCCAGGCCGCGATCGGCCAGCACCGGCGGCAGCACACCCCGAACTAGCTCCCGCAGCTCGGTCAGCGCCCTGGCCGATGTCTCCCGTGCCTCGGCCACCAGCGCGATCGCCGCCTCCGGGCTCGTCAGGATCAGTCGTTCCGCCGCTCGCAGGCTCATGCCGAGCGCGACCAACCGGGCCTGCGCTCCATCGTGCAGGTCGCGCTCCAGCCGCCGCAGGTCAGCGGACGCGGTGTCGACCGCGACCGCCCGGCTTTCGGTCAGCCGCTGCACCCGGCTCAGCAGTTCAAGGTCGGGTGCCATGCCCAGCAGGCGCCGAACCTGCGGGAATGTCTGCGGCGCCAGCCACGCGCCGAGCGCGAGCAACACAAGGCCCTGCACGCCCGCAGCGTCGGCGGTGTGCTGGGTGGTCACTAGGACAGGCCCGTAGAGGACGTAGCCAAAGAGAGTTCGCGCAAAAGTGAAGCCACCGCCGCCACCCCAAGCCGCCAGGGCGAGTCCTGCCAGACCCAGGACCGCGAGCCCCATGGTCGCGGCCCTGGCTGCGAACTCCGGCCATTTCCAGAGCACGACCCCCGCGCCGCCAAGTAGCAATAGCGTCCAGGCGACTCCCGCGTCGCGCGCCTAGCCAGAGATTCGGGGTGATGAACGCGGCCACGGTGATCACCACCGGCAGCATGAGCAGCGCCAAGAGCTGGCCGCGTGGCGGCAGATCAGTCAGTCGGCCGAGCCGCAGCCTGCCCTGTCGTATCGCCGGACCAGCCGCGCGCCAGATGAGCCAGCCGCCCAGTAGCAGGAACAGGTAGGCCTGCGGCAGGACGAGATCCGCTCGGAAGCCTGGCCTGACCGTGGCTACGCCGAACGCAATCCCGCCGAGGCCGAGGTAGTCGCGCGCCACGACGATGCCAAGCAGGCCGTAGAGGACCAGCGCGACGGGCACAAGGAACGCCGACAGCCACGGCCGCACGGCCAGCACTATGGCCACGACCAGCGCGACCAGCAACCCCCACCACGCCGACATCCGGTACGAGTTGAACAGCGGGTACACGGTGCTCAGAACGCAGACACCAACCACGAGCAGCGCCGCGCACCAGCCAAGCTCGCGACGGCGCCCCGGTGGAGCCGTCCCTGCTCGGTTACCGCTCGTGCGGATCACCGCGGCGATTGCGCCGGCGGCCAGCACTGGCAGGACCAGGTCCTGCATGCGCACGCTCATGCCGGCGCATCGCCGGTCACGTTGCCTGAACCATGATCGTTCGCCCCTTCCGGCGCCGCCCCCGTCGGGCTCGCCAGAGCTAACGGTCCCGCAGCGCGTCCAGCCGCCGCGATAGACGGGCGCCCACTTCCGCAGGTAGGGATATGCCTACCAGCGCCGCCCAGCTGGACGCCAGAGCCTGTGCACCAGTGCCGACCCTGGCGCCGCTGTCAGGCGACCCGCTCCCCCGCCCGCCACACGCCGACGATCAGCGGTACGCCCGGCCGGTAGGCCAGGTAAGAATGCGACGGCGCGTCGAGCATGATCAGGTCACCTCGCGCGCCGACGCCCAGGTGCCCGACGTCCGTGCGGCGCAGCGCGTGCGCTCCGCCCGCTGTGGCGGCCCAGACCGCCTCCGCCGTGGTCATCCGCATCTCCCGCACGGCGAGCGCCACGCACAGCGGCATGCTGGAGGTATAGCACGAGCCCGGGTTGCAGTCCGACGCGATCGCCACGGTGACTCCCGCAGTCAGCAGCCTCCGTGCGTCCGGATACGGCTGGCGCGTCGAGAACTCGACGCCCGGCAGCAGCGTCGCGACCGTTCCGCCGGATGACGCCAGTGCGTCCACGTCGGCATCGGTCAGGAACGTGCAGTGATCTGCCGATGCCGCCGCTGCCTCGACGGCCACCTGGACGCCAGGACCCGGCCCGAGCTGGTTCGCGTGGACCCGCGCCTGGAGTCCCGCCGTCTCTCCTGCCAGCAGCACCGCCCGCGCCTCGTCCGCGCCGAACGCGCCATCCTCGCAGAACACGTCGACCCACTTAGCCTGCAGCGCACACGCGGCCAGCATGTCGCCGCATACCAGATCGACGTAGCCGCCCACGTCGCCGTCGAACTCGGGCGGGATGACATGCGCGCCCAGGTAGGTCACCTCAGGCGTGACCTCGGCGGCCAGCGCCACCGACCTCGCCTCGTCCGGTACCGTCAGCCCGTACCCCGACTTGCACTCGAACGTGGTCGTCCCCTGCGCCAGCATCTCTCCGGCCAGGCGCGCCAGATTGGCACGCAGCAGGTCGTCACTCGCCGCCCTGGTCGCCGCGACCGTGCTGCGGATCCCGCCGGCGCTGTAGGGAAGACCGGCCATCCGCGCTGCGAACTCGTCGCCGCGCTCGCCGGCGAACACCAGGTGCGCGTGCGAGTCGACGAACCCGGGCAGGACGGCCCGGCCGGCCGCGTCCACGACCTCATCGGCAGCCGGAGCGTGTGCGGCTGGCCCGGCCCACGCCACCAGCCCGGCGTCCAGGACCACGGCAGCGTCCGCGATCGACTCGAACGGACCAGGCGACGCGACGCTGACGGCGTCACGCGGCGCATTGGTGACCAGCTCGCCGATGTTGGTGATCAGCACGCTCACCTGCGCATCGTGCCACAGCAGGTGGGATTGGACGTGCGTGCCTGGCAGCCGTCCGCCAGGATGTCGCGATGGACCCAGTCGCTGATGCCCGCGCTCTGGTCGCCGAGCGCTTCCCGGCGGCAGTCGCCGCGTTCCTCGGTCCCGGCGTCCTGTCGGCGCGCCGGACGGCGACGTCCGACCTCGATATCGTCGTCATACTGGCCGGGCCGCCGGCGCCGTATCGGGAGTCGCTGCTCTGGCGCGGCTGGCCGGTCGAGGCTTTTGTCCACGACGCGGACTCGCTCGAGCGCTACTTCGCCAAGGACACCGCCAGGCGTCGGCCCACGCTCGCCCGGCTGTGCAGCGACGGCGTCGTGCTGGCCGGCCGGCACGACACCACAGATCAGATCCGGGAACGGGGTCGCTCCCTGCTGGCGGCCGGCCGCCACCGCCGACGGCAAGCGAGCTGGACCTGGCTCGGTACGGTCTGACCGACCTGCTAGACGACCTGGCCGGCAGCACCGACGCGGCCGAGACCGCGGTCATCGGCTGGCACGTGTGGTGCGCGGCCGCGGAACTTGCCCTCCTCGCGGACGGCTACTGGCTCGGGTCCGGCAAGTGGCTGCTGCGCGAGCTGCGCGAGAACAACCCCGTCCTCGCCGAGCGACTCATCGCTGCCATGGGCGACCCGGACCGGCTCACCGACGTCGCCGACGACGTGCTCGGCCGCTCAGGCGGACGGCTCTGGGCCGGCCTGCGGCTACCGGGCTGATCTCCCCTGGCCCGCGGCCGCCAGGGTCAGGTCCGCCTCGTAGGTCTGGCCGACCAGGTCGGCGCCGAAGCTGTGATGCGGCTCCTCGCTCACGAGCACAAAGCCGCTGGCCAGGTAGATCTGCCGGGCCGCGACGAGGGTGTCCTGGGTCCACAGCCGCATGCGCGCGTAGCCGGCCTGCCGCGCGAAGTCCATGCAGGTGCACACTAGCCCGCTGCCGGTGCCGAGCCCGCGAACGGCCGGCAACGTCAGCAGGACCCGCAGCTGTGCCGTCATCTCATCGCCGGCCACGCACAGGACGCAGCCCGCACGCTGGCCATCCACCTCTGCTATCCAGCCGGCCTCGCGCGCCGGGTCGTGTGCGCAGGCGAAGTCGGCCACGATACGCGCCACCAGCGCCTCGAAGCTCGAGTCCCAGCCGTACTCGGCGGCGTAGACCTCACCGTGTGCCTGGATCACCCAGCCGAGGTCACCCGGCTCGCCCAGGCGCCGGATCGTCACCCGCCGCTGCCGCACCACGCTCACGCCACCTCCCGCAATCGCTCTGGTCGCCGCTCTAGCGTGCCAGACTGAAACGACTGTTTCAGTCTGCCATAGTGCTCCTATGACCAGCGAGGCAGCGCCTCCATCGGCGCGGCGGACTGAACTGCTCGAGCTCGCCTATCAGTACGCGATGCAGCGTGGCCAGACTGATCTGACGCTGCGACCCGTGGCGGCCGCGGTCGGCTCGAGCCCGCGCGTGCTGCTGTACCTGTTCGGCAGCAAGGACGGGCTGATCCGGGCACTGCTCGCCAGAGCCAGGACGGACGAGATCGCGATGCTGGCCGAGCTGAGGCAGGCGGACAAGACGGGGGGCGCTGGCCTGCGTGCGGCAGCCACCCGAATCTGGTCCTGGCTGGCAGACGAGACCAGGCGACCACTGCTGCGGCTGTGGCTAGACGGCTACGCCCGGAGCCTCCGCGAGCCGGACGGCCCATGGGCTGGGTTCGGCGTAACGACTGTCGACGACTGGCTGGCCTTGCTCGCTGACTTCCAGCCCGAGTCCGAGCGCGACACGCCGGCCGGGCTGGCCGAGCGCTCGCTCCTGCTCGCGGTGCTACGCGGAGCGCTGCTGGACCTGCTGGCCAGCGACGACGTGATACGTGCGACGGCGGCAGTCGACCGCCACCTGGGTGTTCTCGGCGCTCCCTGAGGGCCGGCTGAAAACTAGTTCAAGCCCGCGGAATGACTTGACCCGGAGTCTGTATCCCGACGGCAAAAGCGACAGATCAGCCGGAGGCCGCAGGTAGCCTTCCGTCCGGAACCCTGGCCCGCCGCATGATGGCCAGCGCGACTGCCGGAGCAGCGCGGGCCGGTTACGTCATCGTCAGGACGGAGGCGAGATGCCGCACGCGGCCAGCCGCCGACCGCCCGCCCGACGGCGAGCCCGAGACCACTGGCGACGGCAGAGCCGGCTCGCCAAGGCCGGTTACATCGTGGCATCGCTGATGGCCGTGGTCGTGGTGGTCGCGGGACTAGGCGCCTTCGCCGTCTACCGGCAGCTCGACGGCAACATCACCAAGGTGCATGTCGCCGGCCTGAGCGGCCGCACCATTTACGGTTCGCAGAACATCCTGGTGCTCGGCTCGCAGACACGGCTCGGGCAGCGGGGCAACTTCGGCTACGACGCTAACCCTGGCGTGAGCAACTCCGACAACCTGCTGCTGATCCACCTGGATCCAACGCACACTCGCGCGGTCGTGCTGTCGATCCCGCGAGACACGTTTGTCTACCAGCCGGCCTGCAAGGAGCGGGCGTACATCGGCACCGGCACCTGGCCAGCCCAGCAGTACCCGCCGGGCGCGATCATCGACGGCGCGCTCAACATCGGCGGCCCTACCTGCGCGGTGCAGACCGTCGAGGCCCTGACTGGCATCCGGCTCGACCACTTCGTGGAGTTCGACTTCAACTCCTTCCGCACCATGGTGGGCCAGCTCGGCGGGGTCCAGGTGTGCGTTCCGCCGGGCCCCGGCTACCACGACAAAGCCACGAACCTCAACCTCAGCCCCGGCAAGCACGTGCTCGACTACACCCAGGCGTTGCAGTATGTGCGGGACAGGCATGGCGTCGGCAGCGGCGCCGACGCCGGCGGCGACCTGCCGAGGATCGAGCTCCAGCAGGCGTTCATCTCCTCGGTGGTGCAGAAGGTCAACTCCACCGGGCTGCTCTCTGATATCCCCAGCTTGCTGAGAATCGCGAGCACGGCCACTAAAGCTCTGACGGTCGACCAGGGCCTCGGGTCGACGACGTCGATCCTGCGCCTGGCCGAATCGCTGGCGCACCTGAAGTCGAAGAACGTGACGCTCATCACGATGCCGTCGACGACCGACACCTATCACTACCCGGCCTACGATCAGCACCTGATGGCCGTGCAGCCGCAAGATGATGTGCTCTTCCAGATGGTCAGGACCAACGAGGTCTGGCGCGGCAAGCTGCCGACGCAGCCGTACGCCAGCGTCCAGGTGCACGTGCTGAATGCCACCGGGCAGCCAGGGCTAGCGGCGCGGACCGCAGCCAGCCTCCGGAAACTCGGCTTCGACGTGATCAGCGTCGGCGACGCGCCGTACACGTCGACGACCACCGTCGACTTCGCTGGCCTGACTCAGGCTGACAGCGCCTACACACTCATGTCCGCGCTGAGGTCATTCCCGGCCGGCCAGAACACCCTGGCCGAGCCGGCCTCGCAGGTCGGCACCGCCGGACCGGTCACGCTGATGCTGGGCGCTGACTTCGCCGGGGTCAACCCGCCGCTGCGCGGCCGGCCACAAGGCCAACACGGGCAAGCACGGCAGCGGTGGCGGCGGCGCGATTCAGGCACGCAACGCGGGCGCGAGCATCTGCTCCGGGCTGCCGCCGGCCAACCCGGCGGGCCAGTAACCCGCAGTCGGGCCAGTAACCCGCAGTCGGGCCAGCAACCCGCAGTCGGAGCCAGCGACCCGGCAAGGCAGTGCGGACGGCGGCATCAGCCCGTGCGCCGCCGCCTAGTGCAGCAGGGCCGCGATGGCCGCCGACAGCTCGGCCGGGACGTCCGGCACCAGCACGTGGCGGCCGCCGGTTACCACATCCCGGCCGCCGACGACCAGGCTCCGCACGTCGGCGGCGGTCGCGGCGAAGATCACCGATTCCAGTGCGGTCGCCTGAGTTGCGCCCGCGGTCCGCGGCGTGTCGAGCGCGACCGTGACGAAGTCGGCGAGCGCGCCGGCCGCTAGCTCGCCGGCATCCGCCCAGCCGAGGCTGGCATGCCCGGATTCGGTCGCCGCCGTCGCCAGCTCGACCGCGGTGAAGTGACCGCGCTCCTGGCTGGCGAGCCGCTCGCCGAGCTCAACCCGGCGGGCCTCCTCGAGCAGATCGATCACGGCCTGGCTGTCGCTCCCGACGGTGAGCATGCTGCCCGCGTCGGCCAGATCCCTCGCCGGGCCGATCCCGTCGGCCAGGTCGGCCTCCGTCGTGGGGCAGCAGCACACGTGACAGCGCAGGCCGCCGAGCAGGTCGACGTCGCCGCCGGTCAGATGCGTCGCGTGCACGACAGTGCTGCGCGGGCCGAGCGCTCCGGCCTGCGACAGCACCTCGGCCGGGGTGGCCCGGTATGCGGCCAGGCAGGCACGGTTCTCCGCCACCTGCTCGGAGAGGTGCGCGTGCAGCGGTGCACCGTAACGATGCGCCCACGCCACGACCCCGTGCATCTGCTCGAGCGGAACCGCGCGGACCGAGTGGATCGCGGCGCCGGCCCGGGCAGTCGGGCCGAGTCTGCCGCCGGCATCCGGGCCGAGCTCGTCGACCCTGGCCGCCCAGGCCGCGGCGTCCCCGTCGCCGAACCGCAGCTGCGGCCCTTCCAGCGGCTGCTGCCTGCCGTCGGCCGACAGGCCGCCGGATAGGTAGCAGGTGTCCAGCAGCGTGACCCGGATCCCGGCCCGGCCGGCTGCCTCGATCAGCACCTTGCCCATCTCGTTGGGGTCGGCATGCCGCGCCCCGCCCCGATCATGATGCAGGTAGTGGAACTCGCCGACGCAGCTGACGCCGGCCAGCGCCATCTCCGCGTACACGGCGGTCGCGAGCGCGAGATAGCTGTCCGGGTCGAGCCGGTCCGCGACCTCGTACATCCGCTCGCGCCACGTCCAGAACGTGCCTCGGGACGCCTGGGTGATGCCACGCAGCGCCCGGTGGAACGCGTGCGAGTGGGCGTTGGCTAGCCCTGGCATGGTGAGGCCCGGCAGTCGTACTGCCGCAGCCGGCGGCTGCGGGGCGTCGGGCGTCACGTCGACCAGGCGCTCGCCCGCCGCCTCGATCAGCACGTCGGTGCGCAGGCCGAGTGCAGGCGACCAGGCAAGCTCAGCGAGCCAGGCGCGGGCGCCCGCCGCGTCGCGCGCTGCCGCAGTCACCGCGCCGCCAGGTCGGCGAGCACCGCCGCCAGGGCAACCACGCCGGTCTCGCAGTCAGCCATCTCGGCATGCTCGGCCGGCGAGTGCGAGACGCCCGTCGGGTTGCGGACGAAGAGCATGGCGGTCGGAATCCGGGCGGCGAGGACGCCGGCGTCGTGCCCGGCGCCCGTCGGCAGCACGGGCGCGGACAAACCCACCGCTGCCAGCACGCCGACGAGCCGCTCGCGCAGCCCAGCGTCGAAGGTCACCGGCGGCGTCACCGACTCCCGCCGCCTGATGACCGCCACGCCGTGCTCGCTCGCGGCCGCCTGCGCCGCAGCCCAGATATCGGTGACCAGCTGCTCCAGCGCGACCTCGTCGGGCGCCCGCGCGTCGAGCCACGCGTGCACCGACGAGCTGATGGCATTCGCGGCACCTGGCTCGGCCGCCACCTTGCCAAATGTGGCCAGGGCACCGCAGCGCGCCGCGGCCGCTCGGGCCGCGAGCACTGTCGCGGCGTACGGGAGCATCGGGTCGCGCCGATCGGCCAGCCTGGTGGTCCCGGCGTGATCGGCCCGGCCCGTGAAGTCCAGGCGCCACCGGCCGTGCGGCCAGATGCCCTCGGCGACGCCGACCGGCGCCCCGAGGCCGGCCAGGGCGCTGCCCTGCTCGATGTGCAGCTCGACGTACGCCCCGATGCCGGCCAGCAGGTCGTCGTCAGGCCCGAGCGCATCCGGATCCCGCCCGGCGGCCCGCATGGCCTCGGCCAGGCTGATCCCGGCGTGATCGCGCAGCTCCCTGGCGACGGCCGGGTCGACGGCGCCGGTCACCAGGCGGCTGCCCAGGCATGCCACGCCGAAGCGGGCACCCTCCTCCTCGGTGAACGCGGCGACCGCGATCGGCCTGGCCGGCTGGAATCCATCGCTGCGCAGCTGGCGGAGGGCGGCGAACGCGGACACGACGCCGAGCGGGCCGTCGAAAGCGCCGCCGTCTGGCACCGAGTCCAGATGGCTGCCGGTGACGACGGCCGGGCCGACGCCACCGCCTGGCCGTCCCCACCACGCCCACAGGTTGCCGTTGCGGTCGCAGTCGGTCCGCAGCCCGAGATCGTTCGCCGTCCGGGCAAACCAGGCGCGGCAGGCGGCGTCGGCGGGAGTCCAGGAATACCGCCGGTAGCCGCCGGTCAGCTCGGCGCGGCCGATCCCCGTCAGCTCCGCCCACAGCTCAGCGAACGTCATCTTGCGCTCTCCCGCCCGCTTGACCGGAGCGCGTTGCTACCCGCGGGTCGGACCACGGCCTCCTCGCCCTACTTCGGCATGGGGACGCGGACGCCACGCTCGGCGGCGACCTCGTGCGCCCGGTCGTAGCCGGCATCGGCGTGCCTGATCACACCCATGCCGGGGTCGTTGGTCAGCACCCGCTCCAGCTTCTGCCCGGCGAGCTCCGTGCCGTCGGCAACGCACACCTGCCCGGCGTGGATCGACCGGCCGATGCCGACCCCGCCACCGTGGTGGATGCTGACCCAGGACGCCCCGGACGAGGTGTTTACCAGCGCGTTCAGCAGCGGCCAGTCCGCGATCGCGTCACTGCCGTCTGCCATCGCCTCGGTCTCCCGGTACGGCGAGGCGACCGAGCCGCAGTCCAGGTGATCGCGGCCGAGCACGATCGGCGCCTGCACCTCTCCCCGCGCCACCATCTCGTTGAACCGCATGCCCGCCAGGTGCCGCTCGCCGTAGCCAAGCCAGCAGATCCGCGCCGGCAGGCCCTGGAAATGGACCTTCTCCTGCGCCATCCTGATCCACCGGGCGAGCGCCTCGTTCTGCGGGAACAGGTCGAGTATCGCGGCGTCAGTCGCCGCGATGTCGGCCTGGTCGCCCGACAGGGCGGCCCACCGGAACGGCCCTTTGCCCTCGCAGAAGAGCGGCCTTATGTAAGCAGGCACGAAGCCGGGAAACGCGAACGCGCGCTCGTAGCCAGCCAGCGCAGCCTCACCACGGATCGAGTTGCCGTAGTCGAACACCTCGGCGCCCGCATCCTGGAATCCCACCATGGCCCGCACGTGCTCGGCCATCGACTCGCGCGCCCTGGCCGTGAACCCGGCCGGGTCCTCGGCTCGCAGCGCGGCCATGTCCTCGAACGCGACGCCCTTCGGCAGGTAGCTCAGCGGATCATGGGCCGAGGTCTGGTCGGTCACCACGTTCATCGGGGCGCCTATGCGCAAGAGCTGGGGCACGAGATCCGCGGCGTTGCCAAGCAGCCCGATGGAGAGCGGCTCGCCGGCCCCGGCCGCCTCGACAGCGCGACGAACGGCGTCGTCCACGTCGTCGGCCTCGACATCAAGGTAGCCGTGCTCGATCCGCCGGCTGATCCGTGACGGGTCGCACTCGATGCACAGCGCCACGCCCCCGTTCATGGTCACCGCGAGGGGCTGGGCGCCGCCCATGCCGCCGAGCCCTGCGGTCAGCGTGATCGTCCCGGTCAGCGTGCCGCCGAAGCGCTTGGCGGCCACCGCCGCGAACGTCTCGTAGGTGCCCTGAAGGATGCCTTGCGTACCGATGTAGATCCACGACCCCGCGGTCATCTGGCCGAACATGGTCAGTCCAGCGGCTTCCAGGCGCCGGAACTCCTCCCAGGTCGCCCACTGGGGCACCAGGTTCGAGTTCGCGATCAGCACTCGGGGCGCCCACTCGTGGGTGCGGAAGATGCCCACGGGCTTGCCGGACTGGACGAGCAGTGTCTCGTCCGCCTCCAGGTCGCGCAAGGACGCGACGATGCCGTCGAACGCATCCCAGCTGCGAGCCGCCCGGCCCGATCCGCCGTAGACGATGAGCTGATCGGGGTGCTCGGCCACCTCGGGGTCCAGGTTGTTCATGAGCATCCGCATGGCGGCCTCCTGCGGCCAGCCCTTGCAAGTCAGGCTGCTGCCGCGGGGCGCGCGCACGGGCCTGGCGCCGGTCAGCTGGTCGGTCATGATGAGCTCCTCCTCTGGCTGGGCATCATCATCTAACCGCAGCCGATGCCGCCAGGGCCCGCGCAGGTACCCGTCGCCGCCCTGATCGCGGCCACGACACCGGGCATCGCGGCCCGGACCAGCCGCAAGGCGCGCTCAAAGTCCGGAATGTCGCTGTCCAGCGCGGCGCTCGACACGCCGCCGAACAGTACGACCGGCAGCCCGGCCGCGGCCAGCACATCCGTCACCGGAGGTCTTCGACAGCTCGTGCCGTCACGTCAGCGCCCACCGCGCCACTGCTGCTTCGTCAATCTCGGCCCCGAGGCCCGGCAGGTCCGGGACCCGCACGGTGCCGTCCGCATCGATAGTGATCGGCTGGGCCAGGAAGAAGTCGCGGCGCTGCGGCGTCCATCCCGGCGGATCATAAGGGAATTCCAGGTACGGCCCGCCGCCAACGCCGGCCGCCACCTGCAGGTTCGCCAGCAGGCCCAGGCCATTGGTCCAGGTGTGCGGCGTGAACCAGCGGCCCTGCTGCAGGGCCAGCTCGGCTACCGTCCGGGCGCGCAGCATCCCGACTGCCAGCACCACGTCGGGCTGCACCACGTCGAGCGCCCCGGCCGCCAGCGCGCCGAGGAGTTCCGGCACGCTGCGGGCCATCTCACCGCCTGCCACCCGGATGCCGCACTGCTCTCGCAGCAGCCGCATCCCGGCCAGATCGACCGCCGGCAGCGGCTCTTCCAGCCAGGTCACGCCGAGCTCGGCCAGCTCTGCCGCGATGCGGCGCACGGCCGCGACATCGAGCGGTGGCGAGATGTCACCCGCCATCCGCCACCACTGGTTCAGGTCCACCATGATCGCAAGGTCACTGCCCGCCGCCTCCCGCGCCGCCCGCACGGCGGCCAGCCCGGATTCGACGTCCGAGCGCCCGATCCGGATCTTGACCGCGCGGAATCCGGCCTGGCGCGCGGCCAGCACCGCATCCGCCCGCGCAGCAGGGCTCTTGAGCTCGCCGAACGAGGCGTAGGCAGGCAGCCGATCGACCGCGCCGCCAAAGAGAGTGGCTACTGGCTGGCCGCACGCCTTGCCGATGATGTCCCAGAGCGCGGCCTCCACCGGCCAGTACCGGCCGGCCTGAAAGCCGATCGTCTCCAGCGTCCGGACGTGATTGGCGATCTGCAGCGGGTCCTTCCCGATGAACAAGTCACTGAAGGCGGCGAAGCCGTCCATCGTGTCGCCCGAGCCGAAGCCGGTGATGCCCGCGTCGGTCTCCACGCGCACGAGCGTGGCGTCGAAGTGCCGGCGCGGTACCGGGTCCCACGCCGCGTCGAAGGGCGGATCGAGCAGCAGCCGCATCCGGTCCAGACGGATCGAGGTGATCTTCACTTCGGCAGGTGAAACGCCGCCGCATCGGCAACTACGGCTGGTGACGCGGTCACGACTGGTCGTCCCTCCTGGCCTGCTGCACCGACATTTGATCCGTGTCATCGAGTCCGCAGTCCGTGCGGTTTCGCCCAAAGCTAGCTAAGTTGACTTGCATGGCGGTGACAGTATTCCGCAGCCGCGTGCGTAGCGGCAGGAACAGGCGCCTGTCGCCGTCGCGTCGAGCAGCCGAAGACGAGGTGAAAACCGCCTTGCGGCTGCGGTCATCGCCACTTAGGCTTCCTGAAATCGGCTTTCCCGATAGTTTGACTAGCCTATTCGGCGGGAGTGTCCGTTGGCGATCTACCTGCTGAGGCGCCTCGGGCTCGCGGTTGTCACCCTGTTCTTGCTCAGTGTGATCATCTTCTTCGCTGGCCAGGTGCTGCCAGGAGATCCCGGCCCGATCCATTCTTGGTCCGCTATCCGCCGAGTCCGCGGTGCGCGCGCTTGACCACCAGCTTGGCGTCGACCGGCCGCTCGTGACGCAGTACTGGAGCTGGATCACTGGCCTGCTGCGCGGCAACATGGGCCAGTCCTACCAGTATCAGTCACCGGTCGGTCCGCTGCTGCGTTCAGCGCTGGTGAACTCGGCCAAGCTGGCGGCGCTCGCGCTCATCGTGATCATCCCGCTCGGAATCCTCGGTGGCGTGGTCGCTGCCCTGTACGCCGGGCGCCCGCTCGATCGGATCATCTCGCTCACCGGCAGTTCGGCCGCGACCGTGCCAGAGTTCGTGTCCGGCATCATCGTCATCGTCATCTTCAGCGTCGTGCTCAAGGTCTTGCCGTCGTCCGCGCAGGCTCAGCCCGGTGCTTCCTTTCTCAGCCAGCTGCGCTCGCTGATCCTGCCCGCGATCCCCCTGATCTTCGTCCTGTTCGGGTACATCGCCCGGATGGCTCGGGCAGGCACCATCGAGGCGCTGGAGTCCGACTACGTCAGGACCGCGACCCTGAAGGGCCTGAAGCGCACGGTGGTGATCTACCGGCACGTGCTCCGGAACTCGCTGCTGCCGACCATCACCGTCATCGCTACCCAGACTGGCTACCTGATCGGCGGCCTCGTCGTCGTCGAGCGGCTCTTCAACTACCAGGGCATCGGCAACCTGATCTACCACGCGGCGACCGCCAAGGACTTCCCGATGCTGGAAGCCGCGGTGCTGACGATCGGCGTGGTCTACATGGTGGCAACGGTCGGCGCCGACCTGCTGACGACCCTGCTGAACCCGCGGCAGCGCACGGGGGTAACGCCGTGATCGATACGGTGGCGCTGCCGCCAGGCACCGTCGCCAGCGACGCTGAGCGGCGCGAGCTGGCCGTGTGGCGGCTGCTGCTCGGCCGGCCGGCCTTCATAGCCGGCGCGGTGATTCTGCTCTTCTGGGTCGCCTGCGCCCTCTTCGGTTCAGCGATCGCGCCACATGATCCGCTGGCGCAGCAGCTGCTGGCCACTAACCAGGCACCATCGGGCGCCCACTGGTTCGGCACCGACCAGCTAGGCCGCGATGTGCTGTCCAGGGTCATCGTCGGCGCGCGAACGATACTGATCATTGCCCCGCTCGCGACCGCGGTCGGCACGGTACTGGGTACGGCGCTCGGGCTCGTGCTCGGCTACCTGGGCGGCGTCGTCGACCTGCTGGTCGGGCGGATCGTCGAGGCGGTGCTAGCGCTGCCGGCCATCCTGGTCATCTTCCTGTTCGTCGTGGCGCTCGGAGTATCGACGATCACGCAGATCCTGGTGATCGGCTTCATCTTCACGCCGCTGATCGCTCGGACTGTCAGGTCCGCCGTGCAGGTAGAGAGCCAGCTCGACTACCTGCCTGCGGCGCGGCTACTGGGCGAGCGGTCCCCACGGATGATGTTCGTCGAGATCCTGCCCAACGTCATGCCCACGGTCCTCGTGGAGTTCACTGTCCGCCTCGGCTACGCGATCTTTGCCGTCGCGACGCTTGCCTTCCTGGGATTCGGCGTCCAGCTGTCCACGCCTAACTGGGGCACTGATATCAACGCCAACTACGTGGTGCTCGGCGCCGGGTACTGGTGGGAGACGCTGTTTCCCGCCCTCGCCATCGCGTCCCTGATCATCGCCATCAACCTGGTGGCTGACGCGGTAGAGCAGGTGCTCGCCGGATGACCGCGACCGAGGCGACCGCGATTCCGGGGCCAGCAGCCGGGCCGACGGCTGCGGTCCAGGTCGAGCACCTGGACGTCGCCTACCGGGTCCGTGGGCACGACCGGCTGGCCCTGCGGGACGTGTCCTTCCAGATCGGCCGCAACGAGTCCTACGGCTTGGTCGGCGAGTCCGGGTCCGGCAAGTCGACGGTAGCGCTCGCACTGACCAGATACCTGCCGCGCAACGGCCGGGTCAGCGCCGGCTCGATCCGGATCGCCGGGCGCGATCCGCTCGGCATGGACGCGGCGGAGCTACGCCAGCTCCGGGCCCACTCGGTGTCCATGGTGTACCAGGAGCCAGGAAAGGCGCTCAACCCGTCGATCCGGGTCGGCCGGCAAGTAGCTGAGGTGTATGAGATCGCCGGGCTCGGCCGGGCCGAGGCCCTGGAGCGATCCGAGGCAATGCTCCGCAAGGTCCAGATCTCCGACCCTGGCCAGGTGATGCAGCGGTACCCGCACCAGTTGTCCGGCGGCATGGCGCAGCGGGTCGTCATCGCCATGGCGCTCGCCTCCGAGCCCGCGCTGCTGATCCTGGACGAGCCGACAACAGCGCTGGACGCGACTGTCGAGGCTGAGGTGCTGACCCTGGTGGCTGAGCTGCGCGCGGAGCTCGACACCTCGCTGCTGTTCATCAGCCACAACCTGGCCGTGATAGCGAAGATGTGCGACCGGGTTGGCGTGCTGTATGCGGGGGAGCTGATCGAGGAAGGCCCGGCGCGCCAGGTCTTCGACCAGCCCCGGCACCCCTACACGATGGGCTTGCTGCGCTGCATCCCACGGCAGGGCCAGCGCAAGGACCACGGCCGGCTGGACGCGATTCCCGGCTTCCTCCCGCCGCCAGGCCATGAGCTGGCCGGATGCATATTCGCGCCACGCTGCCCGATCGCGGAGCAGCGCTGCCGGGATGCGGCACCCCCAGCCTTTGCCGCCGGACTGGGCCAGACCTCCCGGTGCTACCTGCACGAGGCGACGCCAGATCTGCCCAGGAGCACGCCACTCGACGTAGCGCTGCCAGCCCCGGCGAAGGCGGCCCAGCCGGTCGTCGCCATCAGGAACCTGTCGAAGACTTTTACCTCACGCGGTGAGGCCGTCCACGCCCTGTCCGGGGTCAGCCTTGATCTCGAGCGCGGCGAGACTCTCGGCCTAGTCGGGGAGTCCGGCAGCGGGAAGACCACGCTTGCTCGCGTCCTGCTCGGGCTCATCCCGCCCGACGCCGGATCGGCTATCCGGCTAGACGGCGAACTGCTACCAGACCTCAGCAAGCGCAGCCTGTCACAGCTCAAGGCGATGCAGATCGTCTTTCAGAACCCGGACTCCGCACTGAACCGCAGGCACACCGTGCGGCGGCTGATCAGCAGGCCGCTGGCCAAGCTGGCCGGCCTTCGGCGGATCTGCGCTCAGCGAGCGGCTAGCCGACCTGATCCGCTCGGTTCGGATGGAGCCCAGGCACCTGCCGCTGCGGCCGCGGCAGCTGTCGGGTGGCCTGAAGCAGCGGGTCGCGATAGCCCGCGCCTTCGGGGGCGGCCCGCGCATCGTGGTGTGCGACGAGCCCACTTCGGCGCTCGATGTCTCGGTGCAGGCGGCGATTCTCAACCTGCTTGCCGACCTGCAGGCCAAAGAGCAGGTGACCTACCTGTTCATCTCGCATGATCTGGGGCTGGTGCGATACCTCTCCGATCGGATCGCGGTGCTGTACCTTGGCCGCCTCATGGAGCTCGGCCCGGCCGAGCGCGTGTTCAGCGGGCCTCATCATCCCTACACCGAGGCACTGCTGTCCGCCGTCCCGAGGCTGGACGGCCAGCGCACTGAGCGGATCCGGCTGACTGGCGAGATCCCGTCAGCAGCGAACCCGCCGACCGGCTGTGTCTTCCACACCCGCTGCCCGAGGCGGCTACCGACGGGAGTGTGCGAATCGACCGAACCACCGCTGGCCGAAGTCGGACCAGGCCACCTGATGAGTTGTCATATCCCTATCGATCAGCTAACAACGCTGCAAAGCAGCGAGCGAATGCCATGACAACGGCTCCCGCGCGCGTAGCTTTGCTGTCCACTGGCGTCGGACTGCGAATCGAGCGGATCCGGTGAGGGTTCCGAGGAGGACCTGTGCATTCTAGAAACGACCGGCTTGACCGGCTGCGTGCTGAACAAACAGACATCGGAAATCACGTCATCGACGAGTTCGTCGCCGGTCACATCAACCGCCGGGGATTCCTTCGCGCGGGCGCGCTGGTCGGGATCTCCGCGCCCGTGCTCGGCGGAGTCCTGGCTGCCTGCGGCTCGTCCAGCGCACCAGGCACGACGACGTCGTCGGGTTCCGCCGCCAGCAACGCGACGATCAAGGCCGGAATCGTCACCCCGGCTGCGGCGATTAACCCCGTCACCGTCGCTGATCAGGGCGGCCTGGACATGCTGGCCCAGACCGGTGAGTATCTGTGCCTGTCTGACCAGACGCTGACCCTGATGCCAGTACTGGCCACTAGCTGGACGTCGAACTCGACCTCCGATGTCTGGACCTTCAAGATCCGCCAGGGCGTCAAGTTCCACAACGGCGCCCCGCTCACCGCTGATGACGTCGTCTACACCTACAAGCTGCAGACCGACCCGGCGGGCAAGGGCGCAGCGCTGTCGGCGTTCGGAGGCGTGCTGACGCCGGCTGGCGTGCAGAAGGTGGACGATTTCACGGTCGCATTCCACCTGAACGCGCCGAATGGCAACTTCCCGTACCTCACGTCGTCCGACAACTACAACATGATCATCCTGCCGAACAACTACGACCCCACGAAGTGGGAAGGTACGTTCATCGGCACGGGTCCATTCAAGCTGAAGGCCTACACCCAGAAGCTCGGCGCGACCTTTGTCCGCAACGAGCAGTACTGGGGCACCAAGGCAATCCCGGCTGGCACCGAATTCACCTTCTACGACACCGACACACCGGCGATCCTGGCGCTGACCAGCGGCTC
Source organism: uncultured Actinomycetota bacterium (assembly GCA_963837255.1). Classification (GTDB taxonomy): domain Bacteria; phylum Actinomycetota; class Actinomycetes; order Streptosporangiales; family Streptosporangiaceae; genus JAJYUU01. The sequence goes on along the minus strand of CAWIMN010000011.1, from coordinate 1,185,072 downwards.
GATCGACGTGCTCGGCCAGTTCTCGGTGAGCGGCGGAGAGCAGCTGCTGGCCGGCGGGTATAACGTCATCAAGCTCAAGTCCAGCGCGCACCGCGAGCTATCCATGCGCACCGACCAGGCGCCGTTCAACGACGCCAGGGTCCGGCAGGCAATCGCGTTGTCGCTGGACCGGCCCGCGATCGTGGCGGCGTTGTTCAAGGGCGCCGCCGACATCGGCAACGACAGTCCGTTCGCGCCGGTCTATCCGTCCACCAACACCAGCATCCCCCAGCGCAGCCTGGACGTCGCCAAGGCCAAGGCGCTGCTGTCAGCGGCTGGTCATCCGAGCGGCTTCTCCGCCACCCTGACCGGCGAGATCTTCCAGGAGATTCCGCAGTACGCGCAGATCGTGCAGCAGTCGGTCAAGGCCATCGGCGTTGACCTGAAGCTGAACATCGAGGCGCAGCCGAAGTACTACGGCAATTACCTCTTCGGCACGTCAGACTGGCTCGACGCCACCATGAGCCTGGTCGACTACGGTCACCGGAGCGTGCCCAACGTGTTCCTGACCGCACCGCTGCAGACGATCAACGCCAAGAACGGCACGGGGGCGTGGAACGCCGCGCGCTTCAGCAACGCTGACTACGACAGGCTGTCCAACCAGTACATCGCCACGGCTGACCTGTCCAGCCAGCGGAATATCGCCGGGCAGATCGAGACCCTGCTGCTGGACCAGACGCCGATCATCTACGGCTACTTCTACAACTTCCTGACGGCGACCGCCAAGAACGTGACCGGTGCCTACCCCACGGCGATTGGGCATATCTTCTTGTACAACTGCCGGAAGACCTGATCGGCCGCGAGTCAGCCGAGCGGCAGCCACCGGCGGCCGGGCCCGGTGCCCGGTGACCTATGGCTGCCGCTTCTGCCTGGGCGCAGCCGCAGCCGCAGGTCAGGAGGCCGGAACTGGCCGGCGGCCGAGTCGTCGCCGCCGGCGGCGATAATAGGCAGGGCGGCGGCAGGTGTCGGGCCAGTCACCGCCGCAGCAGCCCATCCATCGGACCAGAGCAAGGCGACCCTGTATGGCGGCCAGCAATCCCAGGGCTCAGGCGGACGAGGCGGACCGCATCGCGGGCACCGCGCCGGCCGCTGCGGCCGAGGCTGCGCCGGCCGCCGGGGCACCAGCCAAGGCAGCGGCCGGGCCCGCGGCAGGGGTTGGCGCAGGAGCTGGGGCACAGGCTGCGGCGGCTCATCCGGCCACCAGCGCTGGCCAGCCGGCCAGCAGTGATGGCCAGCCGGCCAGCAGTGACGGCCAGCCAGACATGCATCAGCACCGGGACGTGTCCGGCGGCTGGCTGCGCCCGGCGGTGTTCGGCGCCATGGACGGACTGGTCACCAACGTCTCGCTGATCGCCGGTGTCGGTGGCGGCGGTCTGGCGCAAAAGACCATCGTGTTGACTGGGCTCGCTGGGCTCGCCGCGGGTGCGTTCTCCATGGCGGCGGGCGAGTTCGTCTCCGTCTCCTCGCAAAACGAGCTCGTCGCCGCGGAGGTCGAGAAGGAGCGATTCGAGCTCGAGCACAATCCGCTCGGCGAGCAGGTCGAGCTCGCGGCGCTGTACAAGATGCGCGGCGTCGATCCCGATCTGGCAGATGAGGTCGCACGGCAGCTGTCGCGGCAGCCGGAGGAGGCGCTGCGCATCCACGTCCGCGAGGAACTCGGCGTCGACCACCAGGAGCTACCGTCGCCGTTCACGGCGGCGGGCGCGTCGCTGGCCACGTTCGCGGTCGGCGCGCTGATCCCGCTGCTGCCCTACCTGCTCGGCTTCTCGTCGCTCGCCGCGGCGGTCATCCTGGCGGCCATCACCGCCTTCGTCGGCGGCGGTGTCGTGGCCCGGATCACGGCCAGGCCCTTCTGGCGCGGCGCACTGCGCCAGCTCATGCTTGCCGCGGTCGCGGCCGCGCTCACGTACGGCATCGGCAGGCTGGCTGGCGGCCATCTCTAGCGCTGCTCTCCCCAGCCTCAGTCCGTGCCCAGCTCAGGCCTCGATCGCAGCTCGCCCGCGCCGCCGGACCGGCGACCAGCGGACCGGCGACCAGCCGACCGGCCCGGCTGTCACCAGGACTCGGTCGCGTAATCCTCGCCAGCGCTGCCGCCAGCCGCGAGCAGTTCCATGTCCGCGTCGACCATCATGGCCACGAGTTCCTCGAACCCGATCTTGGGCTCCCAGCCGAGTTCATCCCGGGCCTTCGACGGGTCCGCGCACAGCCGGTCCACCTCAGCCGGCCGGATGAATGCCGCGTCGGTGACGACGTGCTCGTGCCAGTCCAGGCCGGCCGCGCGGAAGGCCTGGTCTACCAGCGTCTCCACCGAGTGCGTGACGCCGGTGCCGATGACGTAGTCAGTGGGCGAGTCCTGAGCCAGCATCAGCTGCATGGCCCGGACGTAGTCACCGGCGAAGCCCCAGTCCCGGCTGGCGCTCAGGTTTCCCAGCCGCAGCTGCCGCTCGTAGCCCAGCTTGATCTTCGCGACACCGAGCGTCACCTTCCTGGTGACGAACTCGGCCCCGCGCCGTGGTGACTCGTGGTTGAACATGATCCCGGAGACCGCGTACATGCCGTAGGACTCGCGGTAGTTCTGCGTCAGGAAATGGCCGTAGACCTTCGCCACGCCATACGGGCTGCGCGGGTGGAAGGACGTCTGCTCGTTCTGCGGAGACTCCGTCACCTGGCCGAACATCTCCGACGTCGACGCCTGGTAGAACCGGATCTGGCCGCTGCCGGGGCTGCGGGAGGCGCTGATCCCGCTACAGACCCGGATGGCCTCCAGGACCCGCAGCACGCCAAGGCCGGTGACTTCGCCGGTCAGTTCAGCCTGCTGCCAGGACATCGGCACGTACGAGATGGCCGCCAGGTTATAGACCTCATCTGGCTGCACGCGCTCGACCGCCGCGATGAGGCTGCCCTGGTCCAGCAGGTCGCCGCGGATCAGCCGAACGTCCCCGAGTAGCTGCCGCAGATGACGGACCCTCGGGTTCGCCTGGCCGCGGACCAGTCCCCAGACCTCATATCCCATGTCGACCAGATGCTCAGCCAGGTAGGAGCCGTCCTGCCCGGTGATGCCGGTGATCAGCGCACGTCGTGTCAGGGGAGCCTCCGTGTAAAACCTTCGTCGCGGCAGCTTACAGACACCACACTGGTCGGGGACAGGCCGGCAGCTTACGAGTGGGGCGAAAGGGCATCCAAGTTACCTGCTTGGTAATGTTCGCTGGCTAAGGGGGTCACGCGGGTCGCCCGTCGTGGGGATTCAGTGGCGAACGAGGAGGCGCGAACCTGCGTGAGCACCGCACCAGCACCAGCCGCGGCCAGCCCGCTCCGCGTCTGCCTGCTCTCCTACCGGAGTAAGCCACACTGCGGCGGACAGGGCATCTACCTGCGCCACGTGTCCCGTGAACTCGCCGCGCTCGGCCACCAGGTCGAGGTCTACTCCGGCCAGCCCTACCCTGAGCTCGAACCGGGACCGCAGCTGATCGAGCTGCCCAGCCTGGATCTGTACCGGGACGACGACCCGTTCCGCACGCCGCATCTGCGCGAGTACCGGGACTGGATCGACGTGCTCGAGGTGGCCGGCATGTGGACCGCGTACTTCCCCGAGCCGCTGACATTCAGCCTGCGGGCCCTACGGGCGCTGCGGCCGCGGGTGAACGACTTCGATGTCGTGCACGACAACCAGGTGCTCGCCTACGGCAACCTCGCGATCGCCCGCCTCGGGCTGCCGGTGGTGACCAGCATTCATCACCCGATCAGCGTGGACCGGCGGATCGAGCTGAAGGCGGCCCGCGGCCTGCGCAAGATCCCCAAGTGGCGCTGGTACTCCTTCGTCGGCATGCAGGGCCGGGTCGCCAGGCGGATCGGCCCGGTGCTGACGGGGTCGGAGTCGTCCAAGGCCGACATCCTGCGGGACTTCCGGGTGCCGGCGGACAACGTCAAGGTCATCCCGCTTGGCGTCGATACCCGGCTATTCCATCCGCGCCCCGGCGCTCGCGTGCCCGGCCTGATCGTCGCGGTCGCCAGCGCCGACTCGCCCGTGAAGGGCGTCGCGACGCTGCTGCGTGCCTTCGCCAAGCTCGCCGTCGAGCGCAACGTGTCGCTCACGCTCGTCAGCAAGCTCGTGCCCGATGGCCCGACGCAGCGACTGCTCGGCGAGCTGTCCCTGACCGACAGGGTGCAGTTCGTCAGCGGCATCAGCGACACCGAACTCGCCGAGCTGGTCGCGAGCGCCGAGATCGCCGTCGTGCCATCGCTGTATGAAGGCTTCTCGCTGCCCGCGGTCGAGCACATGGCGTCTGGCACGCCGCTGGTGGCTAGCCGGACCGGGGCGCTGCCCGAGGTCACGGGTAACGCAGCGCTCCTGGTGACACCCGGTGACGCCGAGGAACTGTGCGCGGCCCTGCGCATGCTGCACGACTCGCCAGCCGAGCGGGAGCGGCTCTCGCGGGCGGCCCTGGCGAGGGTGGCCGAGCGATTCGCCTGGCAAGCCGTGGCCAGGGCGACCGTGACCCAGTACCGGCAGGCGATCGCGGCTGCCGGCTGCCAGGCGCCCAGGCAGGCGACGGCTGAGGCGGTCACGCCATGCTGACCGTGGACTTCAGCCGACTGCCCATCAGTCCGGGAACGAGGTTGCTCGACCTCGGGTGCGGCGCCGGGCGGCACGCGTTCGAGGCCGCCCGGCGGGGGGCCGAGGTGGTCGCGCTCGACATGGACCGCGCCGAGCTTGCGCAGGTCACGGCCATCGCGGCGGCGATGGCCGAAGCCGGCGAGCTCCAAGTGCCCGCCTCCATCACCGCGTCGGTCGGCGACGCGACCCGGATGCCGTTCCCGGATGACTCGTTCGACATCGTGATCGCGGCCGAGGTCATGGAGCACATCCCGGCCGACCAGACCGCGATGCGCGAGATCGCGAGGGTGCTCCGGCCGGGCGGCATCGCCGCGGTCACGGTGCCGGCCTGGCTGCCCGAGCGCGTCTGCTGGCTGCTGTCGGACGACTACCACAACGTGCCCGGCGGGCACATCCGCATCTTCACCCGGCACGAGCTGGAGACCAAGCTCGCCAGGGCCGGACTGGATGTCGGCGGCCATCACCACGCGCACGCCCTGCACTCGCCGTACTGGTGGCTGAAGTGCGCGGTCGGCGTGCACGACGACGAGCACCCGCTGGCCAGCGCGTATCACAAGCTGCTGGTCTGGGACATCATGCGCAAGCCGGCCGTCACCCAGCTCGCCGACCGGGCGCTGAACCCGGTGATCGGCAAGAGCCTGGTCGTCTACGCGACCAAGCCCGCCGCCACCATCAGGCCGCGCCCGGCCGCCGCGGAGAAGGTGCATGCGGCAGCCTGACCGGCTCGGCGCGGACAGCCGGGTACCGGAGCTGCCGGGCATTCTGACCGCTGATCAGCTGATCGCAACCGGGCGCGCGATCGCGGCCGGGCAACAGGCGGACGGCTCGATCGGCTGGCCTGACGGGCACGTCGACGCCTGGAACCACGTCGAATGCGCGATGGCGCTGAGCGTCTGCGGGCTCACCGCGCAGGCGCGGCGGGCCTATGGCTGGCTCGCGGCAGCACAACAACCGGATGGCTCCTGGCCAGTGCAGGCCAGCAGCGGCCGGATCGAAGAGTGGACTACCGAGGCGAATCACGCGGCCTACTGCGCCGTCGGGGTCTGGCACGAGTTGCTGGTCACCGGCGACGAGGACTTCGCCGCGCAGCACTGGCCCGTGGTCAAGGCCGCCATCGAGTTCGCTGTGGGCCTGCAGACGCCACGTGGCGAGATCATCTGGCGACGGCACGACGACGGCACCCCGGACGCCTACGCACTGCTGACCGGCAGCTCGAGCATGTACCAGAGCCTGCGCTGCGCCATCGCGCTCGCCGACTACGTCGCCGACCCGCAGCCGGACTGGGAACTAGCCGCCGTCCAGCTCGGGCACGCTGTGGCGTGCCATCCCGAGGCCTTCGCGGACAAGAGCAGGTTCTCGATGGACTGGTACTACCCCGTGCTTGGGGGTGCCGTGCGCGGCGTAGCTGCCGAGCGCATGCTGACGAAGGGCTGGGAGACATTCGTCGTGCCGGGTCTCGGCGTCCGGTGCGTCAGCGACGAACCGTGGGTGACCGCGGCCGAGACCTGCGAGCTTGCGATGGCGCTCGACGCCATCGGGCGGCCGGATCAGGCGCTGGCGTTTGTCGAGCAGATTCAGTTCCTGCGCGCCGACGACGGCAGCTACTGGACCGGCTGGCAGTTCGAGAATTCCAAGTACTACCCGTACGAGCACAGCAGCTATACCGCGGCTGCGGTTGTCCTCGCCGCCGATGTGCTGGCCGAGGACGCAGTCCGCACGCCAGCGGCCGACATCTTCCGGGACGCGGCGGCCGGGGCCGCCGTCTGGCAGCCGACCGACGCGGCGGCGTGCGGCTGCACACCAGCATGCGCGGATCTCGGCCCGGCCGGGCAGGCCGCGCTGCCCGGTGCAGACTAGCCCGGTGCGGAACAGCCGGGTGCCGAACTGCCCGGCGCGGAATCAGCCCGGCGCGGCTTAGCCCGGCGCGGGTCAGCCGATCCCGTCCCCGGTCCGCTCCAGCACCCGTAGCGACCCGGTGACGCTCACCTCTTTGAACGCGCCGGACGCCAGCGCGCGCAAGTAGACCCGATACGGCGCCTGCCCGCCGTCGGCCGGATCGGGGAAGATGTCGTGGAACGCCAGCGCGCCGCCGTGGGCCACCCACGGCGCCCAGCCTTCGTAGTCCGTCACGACGTTGGCCTCGCTGTGACCGCCGTCGACGAACAGCATCCCGAGCGGCGTCCGCCAGAGCCGGGAGACATCTGCTGACTTGCCGATCACCGCGATGACGTATTCCTCCAGGCCGGCGTCCTCGATGGTCGCCCGGAAGAACGGCAGCGTGTCCATCCGGCCGGTCCGCGGATCGACGACCTCGGGGTCGTGGTGCTCCCAGCCCGCCTGGTTCTCCTCTGAGCCGTGATGATGGTCGACCGTGACCACGAGCTGGCCAGCGTCGGCCGCCGCCGCGGCCAGGTAGATGGTTGACTTCCCGCAGTAGGTACCGACCTCGCCGATCGGGCCGACGGCCGCGTATTGCACGGCCGCGTCGTACAGAGCCAGCCCTTCTTCCGGCGGCATGAATCCGCGGGCGGCCTCGGCAGCTAGCCTGAACTTGTCCTGGATTGGCATGCCGTACAGTCTGCGCTACGGCCCGAGACGACAGGAAGTGAACCCGCGATGAAGGTGATACCTGACTACGACGCCTGCGAGGCCAACGCGGTCTGCGCGGGCCTGGTTCCCGAGGTCTTCGAGGTGGACGACAACGACAACCTGAACATCCTGGTGGATCAGATCCCGGACAACCTGGTCGAGGGCGTACGGCACGCGGTCCAGTCCTGCCCCAAGGCAGCGCTGCGGCTTGCGGAGTAGCCGCCCCGGTGCTCGCGGGCGCCGCGCACGGGTGCTGGCGACCGCTGGCACTGCGGTCGCCGTCGCGGCGGCAGTCACCGGCACGCTGGCCGCCGCGGGGGCGCTGACGGGCGGCGCCGCCGCTGCCCGCAGCCATGCTCATCCAGCCCGCTCGCACCCGGGTAGCCCGATCCGAGTCCAGCCCGGCGTCCACGTGGGCAAGACCACAGCCTTGGCGCCGAAAAGCGGGCTGACCCCGGCGCAGGTCACGGCCGCCTACGACCTGGCGCCGCTGACCCGGTCGGGCATCACCGGCGCGGGCCAGACCATCGTGATCGTCGACTCATTCGGGTCGCCCACCATCGCGAGCGACCTGGCGCACTTCGATGCCTACTTCAAGCTCCCTGCGCCGCCATCGTTCCGGGTGATCCAGCCGGCTGGGAAGGTGCCACCGTTCCACGCCGGGAACAGCAACCGGGTGGGCTGGGCGCAGGAGACGACGCTCGACGTCGAGTGGGCGCACGTAGTCGCGCCGGGAGCCAGCATCGTGCTCGTCGAGACACCGACCTCGGAGAACGAGGGAACGACCGGGTTCCCGCAGATCGTGACCGCCGAGGAGTACGTGCTGCGGCACAAGCTCGGCCAGGTGATCAGCCAGAGCTTCGCCGCTACCGAGCAGACGTTTCCCTCGACGGCATCGCTGCTGGCGCTCCGCGGCGCATACAAGCTGGCGGCCCGCGACCACGTCACCGTGCTGGCCGCGACCGGCGACGAAGGCGCGACGAGCTACAAGTACAACATGCAGGATCTGTATGCCAGCCGGGCCGTCTCCTGGCCCGCGACCGACCCGCTGGTGACGGCCGTCGGCGGCACCCAGCTCGACCTTCGGGCCGATGGCACCCGCAGGTCTGCTGATGTGGCCTGGCGGGGCAGCGGCGGAGGCAGATCGCTCGTCTTCGGCCGCCCGTCGTACCAGAACGGCGTCCGGGCCCTGACTGGCGGCGCCCGCGGGGTGCCCGACATCTCGATGGACGCCTCGTGCGCTAGCTCGGTCGCCATCTACGGCAGCTTCACCGGCGGCCCTGGCCAGTGGAACCCGATCTGCGGCACCAGCCTGGCGACCCCGCTCTTCGCTGGCATCGTGGCACTCGCCGACCAGTACGCCGGGCACGGAAAGGCGCACAGCCTCGGCCTGATCAACCAGGCGATCTACACGATCGCGGCACGGCACGAGCGCGGGCGTCGTCGACGTCCGCCGTGGGCAACAACACCCAGACGTTCGACCAGGGCGGCAAGCAGTACACGGTCAAGGGATTCAGCGCGCGCGCCGGCTACGACCTGGTGACTGGCGTCGGCACGATCGACGCCGCGTACTTCGTGCCTGAGCTGGCCAGGCTGGCCGCCTAGTCAGGCCGACCGGCAGCTCACCGGGCGCCAGCTCACTGGGCGCCAGCTCACTGGGCGCTAGCTGAGCGCGCCCGCGGCGACGGCGATGCCGACCGAGATCAGCATTACGCCGGCCAGCTGCTCGCCGCGCTCGCCCGCCAGCTTGCCGATCCTGGCGCCCAGTTCCAGGCCGATGAGCGACAGCACGACGCTGATGGCGCCGATGACGATCGCGCTGGTGAAGATCGAGGTGCCGTAGGTCCCGAGCGCGAAGCCGACGACCAGGTTGTCCAGGCTCAGCGCGAGGCCGCTGAGCAGCAGCCGGCCGTGTCCGAGCCGGGTGTGCTCAGCCTGCGGCTCGGCGCCGGCCTTTCCGCGCGGGCCCCGGACGGCGCTGACGAGCGCGTACGCGCCGACCGCAATCAGCAGGCCGGCGCTCAGCCAGCGCGCGGCGTGCCCGAGCGGATCAGCGACCTGCCTGCCCAGGATCAGCCCGACCACGGGCATGCCCGACTCGAACGCGCCGAATACGAGCCCCACGCGCAGCCTGGTGCGAGCGTCTACGCCGGAGACGCCGATGGCGATGGCGGCGGCAAAGTTGGACATCCCGACAGACATCGCCACCAGGAGCAGGGCGAGCATGCGGCTACGTTAACCGGAATAGGCCGGATTTTGCGAGACGGCCATCACGCGGGCCGGTAGCTCTCCGGGCAGCGTTCACCGGGGCGGCGCCGTCCACGCGACATCGCTGGTGGTCAGCTGGGGGCAAGTCCGCGCCCGCGATACTCGGCGCACTCCGGCTACGCTGCACATCATGCGCGTGGCTCTTGGTCAGATCCCGATCAGCTCCGATCCCCGCATGAACCTCGACCGGGTGCGCACGGCAGCGTGCACGGCCGCAGAGCAGGGCGCCGTTCTGGCCGTGTTCCCTGAGGGCACGCAAGCACGCTTTTCCGCTGACCTGCGAGCAGTGGCCGAGCCGCTCGACGGCCAGTTCTGCCGCGGGCTCGCCGATGTGGCGCAATCAGCCGGGCTGGCCATCATCGCGTCGCTGTTCGAGCCGGCCCCGGACGGCCGGGTCTTCAACACGACCGTCGGCTTCGAGCGTGATGGCAGCCTGGCGGCGGTGTACCGGAAGTTGCACTTGTTCGACGCGCTCGGTTATCGCGAGTCCGACAGCGTGGCGCCGGGCGACGAGATCGTGGTCGCCACCCTGGCCGGGCTCAGGGTCGGCTTCATGACCTGTTACGACGTCCGGTTCCCCGAGTTGGCCAGAGCGCTGGCGGCGGCGGGGCCGACTTGCTCGTGCTGCCCGCGGCGTGGGCGGCAGGCACGTTCAAGGAAGAGCACTGGGTGACCCTCGTTCGGGCTCGCGCGATCGAGAACACGATCTGGCTCGCCGCCGCCGGGCAGGTACCGGACCCAGCCGAGGCGCCGACGCGGGCGCCTACCGGAATCGGCCGCAGCATGCTCGTCGATCCGATGGGAGTGGTCAGGCTAGATCTGGGACCGGCCGCAGGCCTCGGCATCGGTGACGTCGACACTGAGCAGACGGCCAGCGTGCGCGCCGTGCTGCCCTGCCTGGCGAACCGGCGCGAGGATGTCCTGGCGAGCTAGCTGGCGGTGGCCGGCATCGACAGCCGGTTCGCGCATGGAGTCGACGGAACCTATTCCGGCTCGCTAACGCCGACGGCCTGCACCTGGCCCGGCTCGCTCGCGCCGGCGCGGTGGCGGCGAGCAGCCCAGACGGCTACCGCGGCGACCACAACGATGCCGATCGCGATGGCGAGGCCAGCTCCGACCCTCCGCGCGACCACTGCATAGGCCGACCCGGCCAGATAGCCGAGCGCGCAGTAGCCAGTACCCCAGATCAGTCCCCCGAGAACGTTGTAGAAGGCGAACGTGCGATACCGGACCGCGGCCGCGCCAGCCGCGGCTGGCATGATCGCGCGCACGATGGCGACGAAGCGGCCGAGCAGGACCGCGAGCCCGCCCCGGTTGCTGAGCACGGTCCTGGCCTTCTCGGCCCCACCGCGCACGCGGCTGAGCGCCCTGCTCGCGAAGAGCCTGTCGCCCATGCGCTTGCCGATCTCGTAGCCGACGAACGGCCCGGTGACAGCGGCCGCGACGACGATCACGATCAGGAGCGGCAGCGACAGGTGGCCGCGGCTGGCGAGGACGCCGCCGAGGATCGCCGCGATCTCGCCAGGCAGGAAGAAGCCGACGAAGACTGCGGTCTCCCCGAACACCAGCGCCGCGATCACCAGGTACGCGACCCAGCCGCTGAGCTGAGTCACGCTGCCCGCCAGAGAGCCCACTGCCTGTCCTCCCCGCCCCGTTCACGCCGGGACTGGTATTGCCACCTGCCAGACTGCCTGGCCTTGCGTGCGTCCGGCCGTGATCTAGTAGGAAATCATGCGTCGCTTACCGAGCCACCGGGAAGGGGACGGGCATGCAGGCCGGACAGCCGTTCCCGACCGGCCCGGCGACCGGTGGCCCGCTAACGGGCAGCCCGGTACCCGGCAGCCCTGGCGGCCAGCTGGTCAGTTATCCCAGCTTCGACGGCGGCGTGAGCGGCGTCCGCGGGCCTGCGGAGATAACCGGGCGCTTCAGCCGAGACGGCTCGTCGGGGTTCCCCGTCGAGCCGGGCCGCTACCAACTGTATGCGTCGCTGGCCTGCCCCTGGTCGCAGCGAGCGCTGATCGTCCGCAGGCTGCTCGGGCTGGAGCGCGTCATCGGGCTTAGCCTCACCGAGCCCGTCGTCACCGACCACGGCTGGCGGTTCCCGGATCAGACTGGCGGCCGCGACCCGCTCACTGGCGCTCATTACGTGTCCGAGCTGTACCTGGCCGCCGATCCCGGCTACTCGGGGCGGGCGACGCTGCCGCTGCTGTGGGACAGCAGGGCGCAGCGCATCGTGACCAACGACTTCGTGCAGATCGCCGTGCAGATGGAGACCGCGTTCAGCGCCTTCCACCGGCCAGGCGCGCCGGAGTCTGTATCCGGCCGCGCAGCGCCGGGAGATCGAGGCGCTCGCGACGCTCATCCACCACACCGTGAACAACGGCGTGTACAAGGCCGGCATGGCGACCACCCAGGCCGGATACGAGGAGGCGTTCGACGCCCTGTTCACCACGCTGGACGCGCTCGAGGAGCGGCTGGCCCGGCGGCGGTTCCTGCTCGGCAGCCAGTTCACCGACGCCGACGTGCGGCTGTTCCCGACCCTGGCCCGCTTCGATGCCGTCTACTACCTGCTCTACAAGTGCAACCTGCACCGGCTGGCCGACTACCGGCACCTATGGGGCTACGCCCGCGATCTTTACCAGCGGCCGGGGTTCGGGGACACCACCGACTTCTTCCAGATCAAGCGGCACTATTACCAGACGCAGATCTGGATTAACCCGACCGGAATTGTGCCGAAAGGGTCCCTACGTGAGCTGGCTCGAGCCGCACGGCCGGGACCGGATGCCGGGCTAACGTTTGATCATGCTGCGCTAGTCCGATCAAGCTCCAGTCCGATCAAGCTGCCAAGCCGGTCCCCCGCGGGCTGCGCGTCGCGCCGAGCAGACGCTGCCCTGCTCACCGAACGCCGCTCGGCCCTCGCAGGCCCAGCTTCCCGTGCCGGGTAGCCTTGTTGGTGCGCGCACGTTTAGCCATACAAGCTCCGGAAGAGGGCGATGTCCGCCGTGTCTGCCGAGTCCCCGCGTGGGTCCGCGGATCTCAGTACGTCAGCCAGCTCAGCCCAGGCCACCAGCGACTCGTCGCATAACGGCCCGGCGCAGAACGGCCCAGCACAGAACGGCACAGCCGCGCAGGCGGATTTCGGGCCCAATCAGTGGCTCGTCGATGAGCTCTACCAGCGATACCAGGCTGACCCCGGCTCGGTCGACCAGGCTTGGTGGAGCTTCTTCGCCGACTACCACCCGCAGCCCGACTCGGCGGCGGCCTCGCCGGCCGACCAGACGGCAGGGACAGTAGCTCCAGGCCAGCCGGTCGCCGCAGTCGCCGGCTCCGCCGACCGCGCCGGTGAGCACGCAGGCACCTCAGGCTGGCGCCGACGCTGGCGCCGTGAGCGGGCCGAACGGACAGGGTGCCGGCACGGCTGCGCCGGCGCCGCCATCGATCGCGAGTCCGCCGGCTGGCGCACCAGCTGCGGCGGCCACGGCCGGGACAGCGGCCGCGGATGCTGCCCCGGCCAGCTCAGGGCGCGGCAGCGACCGAGCAGATGGTGCGCCTGCGCGGGGCGGCGGCGCGCACAGCCGCGAATATGACGGCCAGCCTGACAGTGCCAACCGCGACGAGCATCCGCCCCGTTCCCGCGAAGCTGCTGGTCGACAACCGGATAGTCATCAACAATCATCTAGCCCGCGGCCGCGGTGGCAAGATCTCGTTCACGCACCTGATCGGCTACGCGATCGTGCGGGCGCTGGCCATCGGGCCGGAGATGAACTTCGCGTACGCCGAGGCCGACGGCAAGCCCATGCTGGCCGAGCCCGAGCACGTCAACCTCGGCCTCGCTATCGACGTGCGCAAGGACGACGGATCCCGGCAGCTGCTGGTGCCGAGCATCAAGAGCGCCGAGACGATGGACTTCCGCCAGTTCTGGATGGCCTACGAGGACATCATCAGGAAGGCCAGGACTGGCAAGCTGACAGTCGAGGATTTCGCCGGGACCACCATCAGCCTGACGAATCCGGGCACGATCGGGACTGAGCACTCCGTGCCGCGCCTCGTCGCTGGCCAGGGCTGCATCGTCGGCGTCGGGCGCGATGGAGTACCCGGCCGCCTACCAGGGCGCTTCGGCCGAGACGATGGCACGGCTCGCCATCAGCAAGACTGTCACGCTCACCTCGACCTACGATCACCGCATTATCCAGGGCGCGCAGTCGGGCGAGTTCCTGCGCGTGATCGCCGACCTGCTGCTCGGCGGCCAGGGCTTCTACGACGACGTCTTCAAGGCGCTGCGGATCCCGTACGAGCCAGTCCGCTGGGTGCAGGACATCCCGGCCGGGCACGAGGACGACATCAGCAAGGCAGCCCGCGTGCACGAGCTGATCCACGCTTACCGGGTCCGCGGCCACCTGATGGCCGACACCGACCCGCTGGAGTACCGCCAGCGCAAGCACCCCGACCTGGACATCAACCAGCACGGGCTGACGCTGTGGGACCTGGAGCGCGAGTTCGCCACCGGGGGCTTCGGCGGCAAGCCGCGGATGCAGCTGCGGGAGATACTCGGCGTGCTGCGCGACTCCTACTGCCGCACCGTCGGCGTGGAGTACATGCACATCCAGAACCCCGAGGAGCGGGCCTGGATCCAGGCGAGGGTGGAGCGGCCGCACGGGCGCGCCGACCATGAGGAGCAGCTGCGCATCCTGTCGCGGCTCAACGTGGCCGAGGCGTTCGAGATGTTCCTGCAGACGAAGTTCGTGGGGCAGCGGCGGTTCTCGCTCGAGGGCGCGGAGTCACTGATCCCGCTGCTGGACGCGGTTCTCACCGCTGCCGCGGGCGAGCACCTGCACGAGGCGGTCATCGGCATGGCCCACCGCGGCCGGCTGAACGTGCTGGCCAACATCGTCGGCAAGTCGTACGCCCAGATCTTCCAGGAGTTCGAGGGCAACCTGGACCCGGCGACCACCCACGGCTCCGGCGACGTGAAGTACCACCTCGGCGCCGAGGGCAAGTACCAGGGCGCGGACGGGTCCGCCATCGCCACGTCGCTGGTGGCCAACCCGAGTCACCTTGAGGCCGTGGACCCGGTCATGGAAGGCGTCGTGCGCGCCAAGCAGGACATCCTCGACATGGGCGAGCCCGGCTTCACCGTGCTGCCCGTGCTGATCCACGGCGACGCCGCGTTCGCCGGGCAGGGCGTCGTGGCCGAGACGCTCGAGCTGTCCCAGCTGCGCGGCTACCGCACGGGCGGCAGCGTGCACATCGTGGTCAACAACCAGGTCGGCTTCACCACCTCGCCGGAGTCCTCCCGGTCGAGCGTCTACTCGACCGACGTGGCCCGGATGATCCAGGCGCCGATCTTCCACGTGAACGGCGATGACCCCGAGGCCGTCGTCCGGGTCGGCAGGCTGGCGTTCGAGTACCGGCAGGCGTTTGCCAAGGATGTCGTCATCGACATGGTCTGCTACCGGCGGCGCGGCCACAACGAGGCCGACAACCCGTCGTTCACCCAGCCGCTCATGTACGACCTGATCGACGCCAAGCGCTCGACCCGCAAGCTGTACACCGAGTCGCTGATCGGCCGCGGCGACATCACGATGGAGGAGGCCGAGCAGGCGCTCCGCGACTACCAGCAGGAGCTGGAGCGGGCCTTCACCGAGACCAAGGACGCCATCAGCCAGCCCGGTGGACCACGGTGCCATGCTCCGGCCGCAGCCGAGCGCGGATGCGCCAGCGGACCACTCGGGCGTGCACACAGCCATCTCGGCCGAGACCGTGAAGCGGATCATCGACACGCAGATGGCGCTGCCCGCCGGCTTTACCGTGCACCCGAGGCTGCTGCCCCAGATCCAGCGGCGAGCGGCCATGGTCGAGCAGGACGAGATCGACTGGGCCACCGGCGAGCTGCTGGCCTTCGGCGCGACCCTCATCGACGGCCACTCGGTCCGGCTGATCGGCCAGGACTCCCGCCGCGGCACCTTCGGCCAGCGGCACGCCGTGCTCGTCGACCGGCACACCGGCGAGGAGTACGTGCCGCTGCGGGCGTTCAACTCACAGGTGGCGCGGTTCCACGTCTACGACTCGCTGCTGTCGGAGTACGCGGCCGTGGGCTTCGAGTACGGCTACTCGGTGGCCAGGCCCGATGCGCTGGTCTGCTGGGAGGCGCAGTTCGGCGACTTCGTCAACGGCGCGCAGACGATCCTGGACGAGTTCATCAGCTCGGGCGAGCAGAAGTGGGGCCAGCGGTCCGGCGTCGTCCTGCTGCTCCCGCACGGATATGAAGGCCAGGGGCCCGACCACTCCTCGGCCAGGGTCGAGCGGTTCCTCTCGCTGTGCGCGCAGGACAACATGACGGTGGCCATGCCGAGCACGCCAGCGAGCTATTTCCACCTGCTGCGACAGCAGGCGCTGTCGGGCCGGGTCAAGCCGCTCATCGTGTTCACGCCCAAGTCGATGCTGCGGCTGAAGGCCGCGGCGTCGGCGATGGCTGACTTCACTGGCGGGTCGTTCGCGCCGGTGCTCGCCGATCCTGCCGGTGCAGGTGCCGGGGTCGACCCGGCCGGGGTCCGGCGGGTCGTGCTCTGCTCCGGCAAGATCTACTACGACCTGGCCGAGCGGCGCCGCGCCGCTGGTGCGACGGGACGTAGCGCTGATCCGGGTGGAGCGGCTGTACCCGCGCCCGACCGAGGAGATCGCGGCCGAGCTGTCGAAGTACCCTGCGTCGGCCGAGGTGGTCTGGGTGCAGGAGGAGCCGGCCAACATGGGCAGCTGGCCGTACATGGCGCTGCACCTGCCGAACGAGCTCGGCCGCCGCATCTCGCTGGTCTCCCGGCCTGCGAGTTCGGCGCCGGCCTCGGGCAAGGCCAAGGTGCATGCTGCCGAGCAGGCCGCGATCCTGGACGCGGTGTTCGCTCGGAACGGCTGACGCGTCGTGTACTTCACCGATCGCGGGATCGAGGAACTCGAGGAGCGGCGGGGCGGCGAGCAGGTGGCGCTTGGCTGGCTGGCCGAGCGCCTGCGCGACTTCGTCGACGAGCACCCCGACGCCGAGTCGACCGTCGACCGGCTAGCCAGCTGGCTTGCGCGTCTCGACGACGACGAGGAGGAATAACTAGGCGGACGTACTTGCTCGCCGCACCGCCCGCTGGTCCCCGACGCCGCCCGCTGGTCCCCGACCCGGCCGCTGGCACCGACGCCGGCGCAAGACGCGCCCGCGAGCCCGCGCGCTCACCGCACCAGCCGTACCGCCCGTGCGCCGTCGACTCGCCGACCGAGCCGTCGCGCTCGACCACGCCGCTCCGGCAGCGCTCGACCCGCCGCTCGCCCAGCGGCCGCGCACGCCTGACGGGTCCCGATCGCGCCCCGCGGCGCCGTACGGCCCGCGGGCCGGCACGCGGCTGCGGCACGCCGCGCGCGCACTCGCGCCGGTCGCGCCGGCGCGGCCGCGTCAGACACGATACATCTTGACTTTTGGTCGACGCGACATATCGTAATTGAAGAAGGACTACGATCTTCTGGAACAGAGGCATGTGATGCCATGCGTTCAGAGGCCTAAGGCTGGCGGTGAGGTTTGTGAGCCCGGTATTCAGGCACGGCAGGCTGCGGCTGTACTTGCTGAAGCTGCTCGATGAGGCTCCGCGGCACGGCTACGAGGTCATCCGGCTGCTGCAAGACCGGTTCATGGGCGTCTACGCGCCGTCACCCGGCACGATCTACCCCCGGCTCGCCAGGCTTGAAGAGGACGGCCTGGTCACGCACGAGGAAGTAGACGGCAAGAAGGTCTACAGCATCACCGACAAGGGACGCGAGGAGATCCGGTCGAGGCTCGGCGACCTTGCCGACCTTGAGGACGAGCTCACTGAGTCCCTGCGCGACGTCGCCAGGGAGATCTCGGTCGACGTCAGGGACACGGTGCGAAGCATCCGCGAGGAACTCGCGTCGGCAGCCAGGGAGTTCCGCTTCCAGGACGGCGCCAAGGGCGAGCGGGCGAAGAGCGGCGACCGGGCCAAGGCAGGCGCCGAAGCCGCCGGCGACGACGCCCCGAGCGACTCCGAGGCGTCGCCAGCGACGAGGCCCAGCGCATCAGGGAGGAAGCCCGGCGCACCCGCGAGCAGATGCGCGCCGACTTCCGCGCGCAAAGCCGCGGCCGGGGCGACTGGGCCGGCTGGAGCGCCTGGTCGGAATGGGCGAGCGGCAAGGACTGGACTGGCGGCCCGGACTGGATGACGGGCAAGGACTGGACTGGCCATGGCCCTGCAGGCCGCGGTCCGGCTGGTCGGGGCTCGCTAGCCGGGATTCCGCTGGCCGGGGTGCTGCTGGCGGGGACGCGAGCGGCGCCGAAGCCAGACTGCGGAGGGCGCTGGACCCAGGTCTGGCCGCGGCGGCACGACCCGTTCAGTGATCTTGAGCGGATCGCGATCCAGTTCGCGAACGAGCTGCGCGCGGCGGCCAAGCAGACCGGGAACCTCGGCGAGCGTTCACTCAACGACCTGCGCGACATCCTCACCGACACCCTCGCGAAGGTCCGGGACGAGGTCTTCAGCGAAGCTGGGCCGGGTGGCAAGGCATCGGACACGAAAGGCGAGCCCGGCCACCACACCACATCCGGTAACCACAGCAAGCCGACCGGGTCAGCGCCGCAGGGCTCGGGCGCTGATGATGCTGGCCAGCCGGGTAACGCCTCGAGCCAGACCAGCGAGACAAAGTAGCGCGAGCCGCCGGGCCGCCGAGGCCCCACCGGGCCGGCCTCGCCCGTCATCCGGTCGGCCGCGGCCGTCAGCGCGCGCCGGCCGGGCTGTCATCGCACCGGACCTCGCCTGGCACCGCGCCGGACTTCGCCTGGCACCGCGCCGGACCTCGCCTGGCATCGCACCGCAGACCTCGTCTGTCGGCCGCGCCTGCGATCGCACCGGACCGGACCGTCACCGCACTGGACCGGACCGTCACCACACCGGACCGCGGCCGCACCGGACCGGACCGCGGCCGCACCGGACCGGACCGCGGCAGTCAACGCACCGGACCGCGGCCGTCAACGCAGGGTCACGCGGCCGTCAACGCACCGGACCTCGGCAGTCAACGCACGGGACCTCGCTTGCCGGCAGCGGGCTGTCATCGCATGGGCCTGGTCTCGATGTGGGGCAGCGCCGTCGAGATGGCGAGCGTCGACTTGATCTGCTGGGCAACGTCTCGCTTAGCGATCCGCAGTCGCTTCGGCGCGAAATGCAGCACGCGGATCCCCGCCGCGATCATCCGGTCGTGTCTGGCTTGAGTCCGCTCATAGTCCGCAGGCGATAGATGCCAGGCCATGGAGTCAACCTCGACAGCCACGCCCGCGTCTGGCCACCAGGCGTCCGGCCTGGCCAGGAACTTGCCGCCGACGTAGAGGTCGGGGTTATACAGCGGTGTCGGCAGTCGCGCCTGGATGATAAGAGTCCGCAGGTCAGCCTCGGCGGTCGAGCGCACGCCGTCGGCGACCTCCGTTAACACCAACCTGAGCCGGGCCGAGCCCGGTATTGGTCCTGCCCTGTCTAGCTCCCTGGCGATGTGCGGGACGAGAACCTTGCCGCGCTGGACAGCAGACGCCACTAACTGGCGTATCTCCGCCAGATCGGTCAGTTGCCGGGCCGCGTCGATGAGAGCCCGGTCCAGCGGCGCGTAGACAACAGCGCCCTCGTCGTATAACGCCCCCGGCTGCACGCTGGTCCGGTGCAGTCGAGCGAATCCAGCGTCACTACGTCGGTGGCGTGGCGGCACCAGGACATCGACGAAGTGACAGCGATCGACGTTGACGCCGTGCCAGGCAATGGCGGCTAGACCTGTCACGGCGATCCCGCAGCGGGCGTAGAGAAAGGCGGCCACCGCGCGCTGCTGATCGCTTAGCACCCCGCCGCCATTCATGTAGACCCCGGCAGCACCACCTGCCACGGGCCGTCGACCCGAATCCGGTACCGGATGGTCTTGTCCGTCATCAGGCAAGAACTTGCTTGATGACGAGAGATGATGCCGTGCTGCTTGTGCAGCGTGGCGGCAAGCTTGGCCTGGTCAAACTGGGTTAATCGTGGCATGACGCACAGCATGCCAGCGCCCTCCGACAAACCGGGGTCCACATCCACGTGGGCTTTGGGCACGAGATTGGATCTGCTGCCATTAGAAGGGCAGCAGATCCAACTTGACGCCCTATGGAACAGTGTCGAGCGCAAGCTGCGCCCCCTCAGGCCGACCGCACCACCAGCGCAGCCTGGCGCGCGCCGGACATCACGGCCAAGACGGTAAATGTAAATGGTTATATGAAAAGGAGGTCCACCCGGCCAATGACGACTGTGCCATACTCGTTCGGGGAAGCGGCCTCCTGAGGACCTCACGCAGGTAAGGACCGTAGTGAATCTCTCGTCTTACGCAGAGCTAGCGGTTCGCCTTGCCAACACTGTCCAGGCTCCCGGTGAGCCGGACCCGCTAGGCACGGCGACCGCGTGTGCAAACGCGCTTGGTGACTGTTTGACAGGCCCCGTCACAAGGCGCGATCTTGCCGTGCTCCAGTACCTGCGGGCGGAGTTCAACGCCATCTTCACCGCCGCGGCTACCGGCGACAAGCAGGCCGCCATGGACCGGCTGAACGCCTTGCTCGTGCAGTTCCCGATTCAGCCCGAGATGGTCAGCCACGACGACCAGCGCTGGCACGTCCACCTGGCCCCGCAGGGTTCTGTCGCCGACAGGTTCGCCGCTGGCGCGATCATCGGCGTCGCGCTGACGGTTTCGCTGGTGGGAGTCAGCAGGCTGGGCCTGTGCGCCATAGCGTCCTGCCACCAGGTCTTCATCGACGCGAGCCCCGGCAAGTCGCGCCGATACTGCGCTGAGCACGCTGCTACCAGGGGAAATGTCAGCGCCCTACGCAGGCCGCAGAGCAGCCCGGCGCCTGATGCGGCCAGTGGCGAATCGCCGAGCAGCCTGCCCAGGCGTGCGACTCCGGCCGCCAGCTAGACGCCAGCCAGACCGGCCGCCAGCCAGACCGGCCGCCAGCCAGACCGGCCGCCAGCCAGACCGGCCGCCAGCCAGACCGGCCGCCAGCCAGACCGGCCGCCAGCTAGACCGGCCGCCACAGACAGAGACACCAGGCGAGGTCGGCTGACCCGCGGCTCGCACGCGTCGACCCGCGGCGTGCACCCGCGACCCGCGGCTGGCACCGGCCGACCCGCAGCTGGCATCACCGCCCGGGCGAGGACGGCCAAAACAGGCGATAGCGGTAGCGCTGCGCTGTCGGTCGGACGCGCCAAGTGCGCGGCTCTGACCCCAGGTCAGGTCAGCTCGTTACATTTTCTTTACGCACCCCGTCGGCGGCCCAGTCAGTGATTAACCGGAAACCTCCTGACTAATAGGTCTCTGACCTGCTGTTATGCATTCTTACGAAGCGACAGCAACAGCCTGATGAGCAACACTTTAGTGACTCACGTTACCGAAATGACGCCAAGTGACTTCTTCTCAGGGCCCAAGTCGATCATTACCATGAGCAGCACTCGCGGGTCGTATGGCCTCTGTATGCGGCGACCAGGAAGGTTCGGCCATGGTTGTTGATCGTGCGGACTCCGGACGATGAACACTGCCTATCCCGCGAGCATTCGCGGCATCCGTCATACGCGGCGAGCCCGGCAAGGGCCGGAAGCGCATCGTGACCCGTCACCTTGTGTCCCAGGACAGGCCATGCGCGATCTCTACTTGCTGACTCTGTCGGCTGAGCTCATTGGGAGGAAGTCATGGCTACGACTGCCCCTGGCGTAGCGCCAGAAGGGGAGTATCACCTTCATCGGAAGGTGGGATTGCGCGGGATGACTCTCGTCTCGCTCGGTTCCATCATCGGCTCAGGCTGGCTATTCGGAGCGCTCGGCGCTGCCTCGCTAGCGGGTGGTGGCGGCTCGCTGCTGACCTGGATCATCGCGGCGCTGGTCCTCGGACTGCTCGCGCTTGTCCACGCAGAGCTTGGCTCGACGTACCCGGTCTCTGGTGGCACCGCGCGATTCCCGTTCATGGCCTTCGGTGGCCTCGGCGGGTTCACCGGCGGGTGGATGGCGTTCATCCAGGCAGTGACCATCGCGCCGATCGAGGTCGAGGCATCGCTGAGCCACCTCCAGGCCAAGTTCCCGACCGGCTTCCACGTGTACACCGACTCGGGGACGCTGACCACAGCCGGAGTGCTCTGGGGCCTGCTGTTCATGGCGTTCTTCACGATCGTCAACACCCTCGGCGTGAAATGGCTGGCCGAGACCAACAGCATCGCGATGATCTGGAAGCTGCTGATCCCGACCACGACTATCTTCGCCCTGCTGTTTACCTCGTTCCACAGCGGTAACTTCACCGCGGGCGGCGGCTGGGCTCCGTACGGAGCCCACGGCATCCTGGCCGCGCTCTCCGCCGGAGTCATCTTCGCGGCCGAAGGCTTCGAGCAGTCGATCCAGATCGGCGGCGAAACCACGAATCCGCAGCGCAACATTCCCCGGGCACTGCTGATCGCCATGCTCATCGGAACCGTGTTCTACCTGCTGCTCGACTTCGCCTTCGTCGGCTCTCTGAACCCCGCGAACCTGGTGCACGGCTGGACCCAGCCGATTCCAGGGGTGGCGAAGCTTGGCCCGTACATCACGCTCACCACCCAGGCAGGCCTCGGCTGGCTGGCTACCCTGCTGGTCATCGACGCCGTCGTTTCGCCGGGGGGCACCGGGCTGGTCTACCTCGGGACCTCATCGCGGCTGTCCTACGGCCTTGGCCGTAACGGCTACTTCCCGAAGATCATCAGCAGGATCAATGCTCGCGGCGTCCCGATCGTCTCCATCGGGATCTGCTTCGTGATCGGCATGCTGACGTTCCTGCCGTTCCCGGACTGGTTCGGCCTGGTCGGCCTGATCACGTCGGCGACGGTCATCATGTACGCGATGGCCCCGCTGGCCCTGACAGGGCTTCGCAAGCAGGATCCCGACCGCCCGCGCGGCTACCGGCTGCCGGCGGCATGGCTGCTGTCCCCGCTCGCGTTCGTCGCCGCCAACATCGTGGTGTATGTCTCTGGGTACAGCACGATCTTCTGGCTGGACATGTTCATCCTGGTCGGCTTCCTCATCTTCGGCCTGTACCAGGTCAGCCTCCCCGCCGAGAAGCGGACGATCCTCGACCTCAAGTCGGCATGGTGGATCCTGCCGTGGCTCGGGGCCTTGCTGATCCTCTCGTGGCTAGGCCGCTACGACGGCAACCCGACCAAGGTCTTCGGCCTCAACCTGGTCTCCAGCAAGCGCATCGGCAACTGGTATGACCTGCTGGCCGTGGCCGGAGTGAGCCTGGTGGTCTTCTACCTAGCTACCTTCAACCCGCTGTCGCGGGACAAGGTGCAGGAGGCCGTCAACGAGGTCGAGGCCGAGGCTTCGATCGAGCTCGAGTCGCACCTCGTTACCTAGTACGCCTTCACCCGTCGGGGCGGGCCGGAGCGATCCGGCCCGCCCCGACGGCTGTTCGGGCTACGGTCGGCGCCGCCAGTACCGCAGCTAGCACGCGACCGCAGATAAGACCGACGGGAACGGGGCCGAACGACCGACTGTCCACCGCACCCGCGCCAGGATTATCGGACTCCAGCCACCAGCCATCAGGAAGCTGTCGTGCCGCTCGCTTGACGAGCAGCATGCCGGACTCGCCCGGATGGCGCGCTATCACGATCTGGCCCGGCCGGACGCGCGGCGGCCGCTGCGTGCACACGCCACGCCACGCCAGCAGCCAGTCGCCGGGCAGCAGCGCGGGCTCCATCGAGCGCTCCGCGACGGCGACGCGCCACAGCGGCCAGTGCATGCATCCCTCCCCCATGGGCAGTGTCGGCCGACGATGTACTGTCGGAATCCAAGCCAATGATCTGAGCTGAGAGAGGGCGATCAATGAGGCTGCTCGCACGTCTCCTCGCGCCGAAGGTTACCGCGCACGCGCACTGTGACCTTCCGTGCGGCGTCTACGACCCCGCGCAGGCGCGCATCGAGGCCGAGTCTGTTAAAGCCATCATCGAGAAGTACCACGGCAATCAGGACCCGGAGTTTCGCACGCGCTGCCTGATCATCAAGGAAGAGCGCTCCGACCTCGTCAAGCACCACCTGTGGGTGCTCTGGACGGACTACTTCAAGCCGCCGCACTTCGAGAAGTATCCGCAGCTGCACCAGCTGTTCAACGAGGCCACCAAGCTGGCGGGTGCGGCTGGCACCAAGGGCACCGTTGAAGTGAGCAAGGCGGACGAGCTGCTGGCGAAGATCGAGGAGATCAGCCAGATCTTCTGGGAGACCAAGCAGGCCTAGCTACAGGCCGAACTGCTGGACCGGCGGGCCGTTCGCGGCCCGCCGTTCTCAGTGGTACTGGTGCCGATCGCACAATGACCCGGCCGGTGTCCGACGCAGTCGGATGGTCACTGTAAGTTGCGTAGGGAAGGCCGGTGCCTGTGCGCAGCGGGCTTATCCGGCATCTTGGGGAGGACAGTAGTGACGGAGGAGACCACGACGTCCGCGGTTGCATCGGTGCCGTCGGCCGACGCCGGGGCCAGCTCAGGGGGCGGCGCCAGCGCCGCGGCCGGCCCGCTCATCACCGCCCGGCCCGCCGAGATCGGCGGTGACCGGGTCACCGTGCGGATGCCAGCCGATGGCGCCTACCTGTCAGTGCTGCGCACGGCGACGGCCGGCCTCGCCGCCCGGCTTGACTTCACGCTGGACGACATCGAGGACCTGCGCATCGCCGTCGACGAGGCGTGCGCCATGCTCCTGTCCCAGGCGATCCCCGGCAGCAGCCTGGAGTGCACCTTTGCCCTCAGCCCCGATGACATGACCATTACGGTCGCGGTCCCGAGCTTGAACCCACGCCCCCCATCTGGTGACACATTTGCCTGGACTGTCCTTTCGGCCCTCGCTGGCACCGTCGAGGCGCAGGTCGGACCGGGAGACAGGCTTGCCATCGTGATGCGCAAGAGCCGCCCGAATTCGGGGTCGGTGTGACGGGGGAAACAGAGGTCGCCTTGACCGAGGAGTTCGAGATGATGTCGACAGCGCCGGCCAGGGGGGGACCTGCGGCTGATGACACCGACGGCACCGTTCCTGCCGTGCTGGAGCTCAGCGAGGCGGAGGAACTCGCCGAGGTCGTGGAGATCGTGGACGCCGAGGACCTGCCCGCCCCGGCCCGCGCGCAGCACGGACCGCGCGAGCGCGGCTACGCGCGCGAGCTCTTCGAGCAGCTGTCGACCCTGCCGCCAGGCGACCCCGAGCGGCTGCGGATCCGCAGCGAGCTCGTCGAGCTGCACCTGCCCCTCGTGGAGTACCTGGCCCGGCGGTTCCGCAACCGTGGCGAGTGGCTCGACGACCTGACCCAGGTCGCGACCATCGGGCTGATCAAGTCCATCGACAGGTTCGATCTGGAGCGCGGCGTCGAGTTCTCGACCTACGCCACGCCGACCATCGTCGGTGAGATCAAGCGGCATTTCCGCGACAAGGGATGGGCCGTGCGGGTGCCCCGGCGGCTCCAGGAGCTCAAGCTGGCTCTGGCCAAGGCCATCGGTGAGCTGGCGCAGAACCTCGGCCGAGCGCCGACGGTGGCCGAGCTGGCCCAGCATCTCCAGATGAGCGAGGAAGAGGTCCTGGAAGGCCTGGAGTCCGCCAACGCCTACTCCACGGTCTCCCTCGACGCACCCGACTCAGGCGACGACGATGCGCCAGCGGTCGCCGAGTCGCTGGGCATGGTCGACGAGGCACTAGAGGGCGTGGAGTACCGGGAGTCGCTGAAGCCGCTGCTCGAGCAGCTCCCGCCGCGCGAGAAGCGCATCTTGCTGCTCAGGTTCTTCGGCAACATGACGCAGTCCCAGATCGCGACCGAACTCGGCATCTCGCAGATGCACGTGTCGCGATTGCTGGCGAGGACGCTAGCCCAGCTGCGCGAGGGCCTGACAAGCGAGGACTAGCGCCATGCGGGCGGCTTATCAGGATTTACTGATTCGCCCTGGGGTGAGGACCTCAATGCTCGCAGGCGTGAGCAGCGCGGCCAACCCGGCGATGGCCAGCACAATGGCGGGAATGCCCCAGTCGAGGCGCCCCGACTGAAGCAGGTAAATGGCCACGATCCCGGTGAATAGCTGAGTCAGCATAGCCGGAGTCCGCGACCAGCGGCGGCCCGCGCGCAGCGCCCGCGCGACCAAAGCCAGGGCGAACGCCGTGGCGATGCCGATCAACGTGATCGCTATGCCGCTGGTGCGCTGGTAAGAATGGCCGTCCGCAGTAGCGATGCCAGCGAGTGCTGAAGCGGCCAGGACACCGACCGCTTCGACCGCCTCGACGATGGCAGCGGCGAACACTGAGCGGGGCAGCGACCCGATTGCGCGGGGTGCGCCAGCCTGCGGCTGGCCTGTCGGCGGCCGGCCAGCCGGCGCTCCCGCGGTGTGCTGTCGTGCGGTCTGCGGCGCGGCTGCCTGTGGTCCTGGCGAACCAGCCAGGCGACCTGGGCGCTGGGGCGCTGGCAGCCGCTGCGCCGACGGCTGGCTAGCCTGGGCGCGTGCGCGCGCTCTTGATCGTGAACCCACACGCCACCTCCACAACCCGCGGGCGACGGGACGTCATCGTCCGGGCCCTCGCCTCTGCCGTTGACCTTGAGGTCGTGCAGACACGTTACCGGGGCGATGCCACCAGGCTCGCCGCAACCGCCGCCTCTGACAAGTTCGGGCTGGTCATGACCCTCGGCGGGGACGGCACTGTCAACGAGGCCGTGAACGGCCTGCTGGGCGGTACCGCTTGGGCACGGGCGCCGCGAACCGTCGATCCCGCGGAGGCCGCCGGCGTCGGCGCCGACCCGCGGCCGGCTGATCCTGCCCCGCCACGCGATGCCGCCGACCTGCCAGCCCTCGCCGCACTGCCGGGCGGTAACGCCAACGTGTTCACCCGCTCGCTCAACCTCCCTACTGACCCGGTAGACGCGGCCGGCCGCCTCATCGAGGATCTGGCGGCTGGCCGGGAGCGTTGCATCGGCCTGGGCACGGCCAACGGGCGGTACTTCACCTTCAACGCTGGCCTCGGTCTCGATGCGGAGGTGGTCCGCGCCGTCGAGGGCCGCCGGGCGCATGGCCGGACGCTGACACCCGCCCTGTACTTCCGCACGGCACTACGCCAGTACTACCAGGTCACCGACCGGCGGCAGGCGGCCATCACGATCAGCGAGCCAGCCGGGTTGTCCGCCGACCCCGTCTACCTGTGCATCGTGTCCAACTCGGCGCCCTGGACTTACCTCGGCCGCAGGCCGGTCCACACCAACCCGGACGCGAGCTTCGACACTGGCCTGGACGTGCTGGCTTTCCGGCGCATGGGCACGATCGGCACGATGCGGACCCTGCGGCAGATGCTGGCCGAGCGGAACGAGCCGCCGCGCGGCCGCAGCGTCGTGGCCGGGCACGACCTGGCCGCTATCCGGCTCGTGGCGAACCGGCCAATGGCGTTCCAGCTGGACGGGGAGTACATGGGCGAAGTCGAGGAGGTGCGGTTTCGCTCGGTGCCGCGATGCGCTACGGGTCATCGGCTTATCGCGGCGCTAAGCTCTGAGATGTATTAGCTAGCCGAGAATTCGTGAAGTATTACATATTTCGCAATAGCTTTAAAAGGCTCGGCAGGGCTGCGCTGCACCTACGTCGGGCAGCTGCGCCCATGCCAGCCATGTGACTGATCTGACACCGAAATCCTGCCGAACCTTTGCCCAAGGGTCTTGCGGTTGATAGCCGACCTTGAGAAGGTTGTAACGCTCCTGGTGAACGGTGCGCCTGCGCGCGCCATGCCGGGCTGGCGACGCGAAACGTGGCCGCGGTCCGGTTTGTACGCCTGAGAGTGGCCAGGGCGCAAGCCCTAGGCGCGGTGGACCCGGCTGAAGTTGGTAGCCGGTAATCCCTGCGTTGCCGGTTAATCCCGAGCGTCGCCGGATAAATAGCGACGGCGCCGGGGCAAGTACAGGATCGCCGATTTATACCGCAAGCCAAGATCAAAAGAGCACTTACCTGACATAGAACATAGCTCGTGAAATCATTCACAAGCGCGACTGAGCGTCGCAGGCCCGGTCAGGACCTAGGCGCAAGGAGGAGTGGACTCATGGACTGGCGTCACCATGCCGCCTGCCGTGACGTGGACCCGGAGCTGTTCTTCCCGATCGGGAACACCGGGCCTGCGCTACTCCAGATCGACGAGGCCAAGCAAGTGTGCCAGCGGTGCAAGGTCATGGAGCCTTGCCTGCAGTGGGCGCTCGAGAGTGGCCAGGACGCCGGTGTCTGGGGCGGACTTAGCGAGGATGAGCGGCGCGCAGTCAAGCGCCGCAGCAGGGTCGCCGCGCGCGCGGGAGCCTGATCGACAGCTGAGCTGCGCCGCCTCCCGCACGGGAGCAGCGGCGCAGCTCTTGGCAGTGTGCCTGCCAGCCCAATGGCAAGCGCGATGGACCGTTCGTAGCTCCGAGCCCGCAGGATCGCAGCTTCGAACCTAGCCCCGGCTCCGCCTTTGAGGCACGAGGAGCTCGGGCCGGAGCCACCGCTGGTTCGGTTACGCGGGGCCAGCACGGAGTCAGACAGCCGCCACGTTTGGCTCAGCTGCGCGAGAGTCATCCAGGGGAAGCTCCCCAAGCGGCAGTTCCACCAGTACCTGCGTCCCGCCGCCTGGCCGCGGCTCGATCTCCAGCCTGCCGTTCAGCTCGGTCAGCACGAGCGTGCGCACGATCTGCAGGCCCAGGCTTGCGGTCGAGTCCAGGTCGAAGTCGGCTGGCAGGCCGGCACCGTCGTCCGACACCGTCACGGTGAGCCGGCCCGCCCCGCGCACGGCGGAGACCTCCAGGGAGCCGGCAGCGGCGTGATCAGGACGGCTGAGCCCGTGCTGGAGAGCGTTCTGCAGCAGTTCGGTCAGCACCAGGGCGAGCGGAGTCGCGACCAGGGCTGGCAGCAGGCCGAACTCGCCGACGAGCCGCGGCGTCACGCCCGCCTCGGCGGCGGAGACCTCGCCCGCCATCATCGCGACCCGGCCGGCGATGTCGTCGAAGTCCACGATCTCGTCCGGCACGTGCGAGAGCGTTTCGTGCACCATCGCGATGGATCCGACCCGGCGGACCGCCTCGTCGAGCGCCGCCCTGGCCTCGGGCGCGCGCACCCGGCGCGCCTGGAGCCGCAGCAGCGCGGCCACGGTCTGGAGGTTGTTCTTCACCCGGTGATGGATCTCGCGGATGGTCGCGTCCTTGGTGAGCAGCTCGCGCTCCCGGTGCCGCAGCTCGGTCACGTCCCTCAGCAGGATCAGCGCCCCGGCCGCGCTCGCCGTCGACGACGAGCGGGATAGTGCGCAGCTGGACGACCGCGCCGTTGGCCTCGACTTCGGTCTCGGCGTGCGACCGGCCGCTCGCCGCTACCATGAGCGAGTCATCCCGCGGCGCGCGGCCCGCGCACAACCTGGCGGTAAGCGGGCCTAGCTGCTTGCCGACGAGATCGGCGGTGAGCCCGAGCCTGCGGTAGGCCGACAGCCCGTTCGGGCTGGCGTAGGTGACCTTGCCTGACCGGCTTAGCCGCAGCATGCCGTCGCCGACCCGTGGCGACCTGACCAGCACTGGCTCCTCGCCCGGCGCCGGGAAGATGCCGGCCGCCACCATCTGCGTCAGGTCGTCAGCGGCGCTCAGGTAGGCCAGGTCCAGCCGGCTCGGAGTGCGGGCCGAGCTGAGGTTCGTGGATCGCTCGATCACGGCGATCACCCGGCCGTCGCGGCTGACCGGGATGGTCTCGTGCCGGACAGGGACCCCGCGAGTCCATTCCGGATCGCCTTCCCGGCACACCCGTCGTTCCGGAACGCGGCCGCCAGCAGCGGCTGCTCGCTGCTCGGCCGCACCGTGCCCGACGATGTCGTCCGGCAGCGCTGTCGGGGCGGTGGTCGGCCGCATCTGGGCCAGCGCGGTCCAGCTGCGCGCCCTCTGGCCAGGTGCCGCCGTCATCCTCGGCTGCGGCCAGCGGCGCCCACAGCACCAGGTCGGCGAAGGACAGGTCGGCGAGCAGCTGCCAGTCGGAGATCAGGGCGTGCAGCCACTCCAGGTCCGGGCCGCGGATCCCGGCCCGGCTGGCGAGATGGGTCAGCGTAGGCACTCAGTCATCATCGCAGCCCGGCCGCGATGATCGGGCCGCCCGAAAGCGCAGCACGCCCCGTTCCCGGCATTTGTTGCCTGATGCCCACGGACTACTTGCTGGTAACGTGCCGACATGAGTCAGGATCAGCGGCCGGCGCACGGCGGCGCGCAGGCGGTGGCGGCAGCGCGCGAGCACGGCGTGACCACGATGTTCACGCTGTCGGGCGGGCATGTGTTCCCGCTGTACGACGGCGCCGTAACCGCCGACCCGCCGATGCCGATCATCGACGTCCGGCACGAGCAGACCGCGGTGTTCGCGGCCGAGGCGACGGCCCGGCTGACCCGATCCCCCGGCCTCGCCGTGCTGACCGCCGGGCCCGGGAGTGACGAACGGCGTCAGCGCCGTGACCACTGCGCACTTCAATGGCTCGCCGCTGGTCGTGCTGGCCGGCCGGGCGCCGGACGGCCGCTGGGGGTCGGGCAGCCTGCAGGAGCTCGATCATCCGCCACTGCTCGCGCCGGTGACCAAGCGAGCCTGGACCGCGCACGCGCCGGGTGAGGTGGGCCCCGCCGTCGACGCCGCGTTCACGCTGGCGGCCGCCCGGCATCGCGGCCCGGTCTTCCTGGACGCGAGCCTGGAGGCGCTGTTCGGCCAGCCGGCGCCGCCGGGCGACCGGCACGTCGGCCGCAGCTCGGCTGACGCAGGCACAGGCGCGGCGAGCACCGGCTCAGTGAGCCGAGCACCGGCGTCGCAGCGCAGATGTGCCCGACGCTACTTCGATCAGCCAGATCGCCCGGCTGCTGGCGGCCGCGCGCCGGCCGGTGCTGGTGCTCGGCTCTGATGTCTGGCTCGACCGGGCCGAGGACGCCGCCAGGGCCGCGGCCGAGCACTTCCGGCTGCCGGTCATCGCGAACGGCCAGGGGCGCGGCATCCTGCCTGCCGGGCACCCGCTGCTCGTGACGCGCGCACGGGCCGTCGCGCTCGGCGAGGCCGACCTGGTGATCGTGGCCGGCACGCCGCTGGACTTCCGGCTCGGGTACGGGCAGTTCGGCGGCAAGAACGGCACTCCCCCGGCGCGCGTGGTCCACCTCGCTGACGCTGCCGACCAGGTGGCCACGCACTGCGAGCTGGCCGGTTCTGCCGCCGGCGACCTCAGCGCGATCTTCGCCGGCCTGACCAGCGAGGGCGGCGGGGCCGGATCTGCCAGTTCCGGATCTGGCGGGCCCTGGGTGGCGGACTGGCTGCCGCGACTGCAGCAGGCCGCCGCGCACGCAGTCGAGGCGGACGCGGCACTGCTGCACAGCGACGCGAGCCCGATCCGGCCGCTGCGGATCTACGGCGAGCTCGCCGGGCTGCTCGAGCCGGATGCCGTCGTGATCGGCGATGGCGGCGACTTCGTGAGCTATGCGGGCAAGTACGTCGAGCCGCAGCAGCCCGGCGGCTGGCTGGATCCAGGCCCGTACGGCTGCCTGGGCACCGGCCTCGGCTATGCCATCGCGGCCAGGGTGGCCAGGCCGGTCAGCCAGGTGGTGCTGCTGCTCGGCGACGGCGCGGCCGGATTCTCGCTGATGGACGTCGATACGCTCGTCCGGCACGGCCTGCCGGTCGTGATGATCTGCGGCAACAACGGCATCTGGGGCCTGGAGAAGCACCCGATGCAGGCCCTGTACGGCTACGACGTCGCCGCCGACCTCCAGCCTGGCTGCCGCTACGACCAGGTGGTGACCGCGCTCGGCGGGGGCGGTGAGCTCGTGACGCAGCCATCGGAGATCGGTCCGGCGCTGCGACGCGCGTTCGACTCCGGCATCCCGTACCTGGTCAATGTCGTGACCGACGCGCAGGATGCCTATCCGCGGTCGACCACCGGCGTCTGAGCCGTCCGGCCACGCTACTCGATGACGGCGATCAGGTCGCCTTCCTGCACCACGTCGCCCTCGGCCACGGCGAGCCTGGTCAGCGTGCCTGAGTCCTCGGCCAGCACCGGGATCTCCATCTTCATGGACTCCAGGATGACCAGGGTGTCGCCGTCGCCGACAGTGTCGCCCTCGGCCGCCACGACCTTCCAGACGTTGGCCACCATCTCCGCGCGCACTTCGCTCATGTGCCCTCCCTACCTGTCAGTCGCAGCCGGCCGGTTGCGCTCCATCATCGCCGTCGCCGCCGCCATCACGGGCGCAGTCGGCCAACCAGTGACGTGTCGTAGTCGCCGCTGGAGAACTCCGCGGACGCCAGCAGGTCCGCGTGGAACTCCAGGTTGGTCTTGAGGCCGCTGATCCTGAAGCCTGCCACGGCCGGCTCTGGCTCGGGCGAGCGCCTGGGCCCGGTCGGCCCCGTGCACGCACAGCTTCGCGAGCAGCGGATCGTAGAACGGCGTGACGGTGTTGCCCGCGGCGTATCCCGCGTCCACGCGGATGCCGGGTCCGGTCGGCTCGACCCATTCGGAGATCGTGCCAGGGCTCGGCAGGAACCGCTTGCTGTCCTCGGCGTAGACGCGGAGTTCCAGCGCGTGCCCGGCCGGGGTCACCTCGTCCGGCTTGAAGCTGATGTCCTCGCCAGCCGCGATCAGGAACTGCTGCTCGACCAGGTCGATGCCGGTGACGAGCTCGGTGACCGGGTGCTCGACCTGGAGCCTGGTGTTCATCTCCAGGAACATGAACTCCCCGGCCTCGACGTCGACGAGGAACTCGACGGTGCCGGCGCCGAGGTAGCCGACCGCCTCGCCAGCCGTCACCGCGGCGGCCAGCATCCTGGCGCGCAGGTCCGGGCCGACGCCCGGCGACGGGGTCTCCTCGGCGACCTTCTGGTGCCGCCGCTGGACCGAGCAGTCACGCTCGCCCAGCGCGAGTACCCGTCCATCGGCCAGGCCCAGTATCTGGACCTCGACGTGGCGCGCCCGCGGGACGAAGCGCTCGAGCAGGATGGCCGGGCTGCCGAAGAAGCGCTCGGCGCGTGTTCTCGCGGTCTCGAATCCGGCCGTCAGCTGAGCCGGATCGGCGGCGGCGCTCATGCCGATGCCGCCGCCGCCAGCCGCGGCCTTGATCATGACCGGGTAGCCGATCTGGTCGGCCGCCGCGAGCGCGGCCGCCACGTCCGCGACCGGCTGCCGGGTGCCGGCCGACACCGGCAGGCCAGCCTGCTCCATCAGGTTGCGGGCGTTGATCTTGTCGCCCATCTGCTCCATGGCCCACGGCGCCGGGCCGATCCAGGTGAGGCCGGCCGCGATGACGCTGGCGGCGAACGCGGCATTCTCGGCGAGGAAGCCATAGCCGGGGTGGATGGCGCGGGCGCCGGTCTGCTGGGCTGCAGCCAGCACAGCCGCACCGTTCAGGTAGCTGCTGGCCGGCTGCGCCGGGCCGACCGGCACGGCGGCGTCTGCCTCGCGCACGTAGGGCAGCTCCGCGTCGGCTTCGGAGTAGATGGCGACCGAGCGCACACCGAGCCGGCGGGCGGTGGCGATGACGCGCCTGGCTATCTCGCCACGATTAGCGACAAGGACTGATTCGAGCACGCCCGGCAGCCTACAGCCGGGATGGGACCCGGCGGCCGGCGACCTCGGCCAGCGCCGCGACGACGTCGGCGTCGTACTCGTCCGGATCCAGCCGCATGCGCTCGAGTGCGGCGGCCGACCGGTCCCGGTCGGTCGAGGCGCCGACCATGTCGTCGAAGGCGTTAGCGGCCCGGATGATCATGCTGCCGAGCGGCGGCGCCGGGCTCATGACCGCGCGCTGGCCAGCTCTGGCACCGCACCAGGTCGGCCACATCGTCCAGCACGCCGGCCTCGCGGATGACGTCGGCACCGAGTTCGGCGATCCGGTCCTGGTCGGCCGGCCGAGACCAGGACGGTGGCGCCGCCCGGGATGGGCTCACGCAGCGACAGCTGGCCGATGTCATGCATCAGCGCGGCGTACTCCAGCGCGAGCAGGTCGGGCTCGGTCATGCCGAGGCCGCGGCCCACCGACACCGCCAGCCTGCTGACCCGGCGGGAATGACCGGTCTCCACGTACCCGGCGACCTCGGTGACGCGCGCCAGGGACCTGACGGTCTGCAGGTAAGTGGCGCGGATCCCGGCATAACGCCGGAAGGCGACCTGCGTGACCAGCAGCGGGCCGGCGAAGACGGCCAGGATCCCGAGGCCCATCGCCCAGGTGCTGAAGACCGTGATGACGACCGAGGCGCCGACCGCCAGGCCCAGCGGCCACTGCAGGCGTATCTCGTCCAGCATGGCGACCGAGAACCTGGCGCCGACGTCGTCGGCCCGGATCAGGGCCGCGACGATCGTGTCGATCAGCCAGCCGAAGAAGATGAGCAGCACCATGATCGAGAACGCGAGCTCCCAGGGCCGGCCCGCGCAGAACAGTCGAGCACCAGCGGCCGGAAGATGAAAGCCACGCACGCCACCGCCACGATGCGCGCGCAGATGCCGGTGACACCGGCCGGGCGGCCAGCCGCGATGTGCGGCAGCGCGCCCACCGTCATCCCGACCGCGGCGACGGCGATGACCAGCAGGGCCGACTGCCTGGCAGTGCCGTGCTTGGGCAGCGCCAGCAGCAGTGCGTAGGACATCGCGCCGACCATGGCGATCGGTGCCGCCTCGCGCCCGCCGGGCAGGGCGAGCCTGAGCAGCTCGCCGAACGCGATGAAGCCGCCGAACGCCAGCGCGGCCGTCCAGTAGATCGGATGGCCGTGCGCCTTCAGGACGGGCGCCGAGACCGCCGTCGCGGCGAACGCCGCGGTCACCAGCATCGCGGCCACCGCCATCAGCAGCAGCCGGCCCGAGTCCAGCGCCTGCCAGTACGCTATCCGGTCCGGTGCCTGGCGCCCGGCCATCGTGCTACCGGTCACGGAATCACCACCTGCAGCGGTGCCGTGGGGTCGTCGTGGTCCTGGACGGTCACGGTGGTGAGGTCGGCCGGCGCGGTCGCCGGTCCCGGCAGCGGCCACTCCGCCACGTCGAGCGCGGCGATGAAGGCCTCGACGATCAGCGGGTCGAACTGCGAGCCGGCGCCTCGGCGCAGCTCGCCGATGGCCAGGTCGATGCTCTTGGCCTCGCGGTAGGAGCGGGTGGAGGTCATCGAGTCGAATGCGTCGGCGACCGCGATCACGCGCGCGAACTCCGGGATCTCATGACCAGCCAGCCCCATCGGGTAGCCGCGGCCGTCGATCCGCTCGTGGTGATGCATGATGCCGTTCAGCGCCTCGTACAGGAACCCGATCTCCCTGACGATCTCCAGGCCGCGCATCGGATGCAGCTGGATGGCCGCGAACTCGTCCTCCGTCAGCGCCCCGGTCTTCTGCAGGACCTGGGTCGGCACGCCGAGCTTGCCGACGTCGTGCAGCATGCCGGCGAACCTGATGGCGTCGGTCCGGTCCGAGCTCATCCTGATCTGCCGGGCGATCATGACGGCGCCACGGGACACGCGGTCGCCGTGACCCCTGGTGTAGTAGTCCTTGGTCTCGACCGCCTGGCAGAGCGCGTTCATGGTCGCCGCGTACGCGCGCTGCTGCTCGGCGAACTGACCCATCGCCCAGCGCGCCACGAACAGCGGGACGAGCACGAGCACCGCCGAGAACCAGCCCATGACCTCGGCCACAGCGAGGCGATGACGAGACCCAGGCACGCGTAGCCGAGGTCGGAGGCCAGCAGCAGTAGCAGGCTCGACTCCAGGCCCTCGCGCCGCAGCATGCCGCTGCCGCGATTCAGCCGGTACACGCCCCAGATCAGCAGTGTGGTTGGCGAGCACGTGCACGGCCGCCGCGGCGGCGAACGCGATGACGATCTCCAGGAACTTCGTCGCCTGTGGGAGCCCGACCTGGCCCCCGAGCAGCAGACGTACGCAACTCCGGCGGCGAGCCCGGACAGCGCGTGCATCGCGCCGTTGAACAGCCGCTCGGCGAGCAGGAGCTGGCGCCGCGGGCTGATCAGCGAGGAAGCGCCGACCAGGGCCGCCGCCATCGGCCCGAGCAGGACGACCGCGGCCAGCGTGGCCGCCGAGCTCGGTGACCACTTCGTCTGCCGGGACGTCAGCGGCGTCTTGGCCGAGTCGCAGAGCAGGAACAGGGCCTGCAGGACGATCAGGACGGCTAACGGATGACGGATGTCCGGCGCTTGCTCGCGTGCGCCTCGGCCACGAGCACTGCCAGTGATGGCCGCGACCAGCACGATGTAGAGCCATGCGGCCCTGGAGACCACGCCATGACCCCCTCGTAGCAGAGGTGCCGGCACAGCCGACCGGCATCGCCACTTAGGGTAACGCGATCGTGCTGATAGCTGGTGGCTCACGCCCAATGTGAGCAGGTGTCGGCACGCCCGTGCCTGGCCTCAGTCGCCGCCCCAGCGGCGGGCCTGGCTACTCGGCCAGGACCTCGCTCTCCAGTTCCTGGCGGACGGCCGCGATCCTCGTCAGCACCTTGGTCCGCAGCTCACCGGGCACGGCCTCGTGGCCGCAGCACTTGTGCACCAGGCGCTTGACCAGCTCCTCCAGGCCGTACTCTCGCAGGCACGGACCGCACTCCTCGAGGTGCTCCTGGATCTGGGCAGACCCGCTGGCCTCCATCTCGCCGTCGATGTAGGAGTACACCAGCGCGAGTACCTCGGTGCACGGCACCTCGTGCGGCTTGCCGCAGCTCATTTCGCGTCCTTCCCTGACGCGTCATCATCGGAGCGCGCCGTGGTCGGGGCGGAAGGCGTGGTGGCAAGCATGCCCTGCTCCGCCGCATAGTCCTGAAGCAGGTCGCGAAGCTGCCTGCGGCCGCGGTGCAGCCGCGACATGACGGTCCCGATCGGAGTGCCCATGATGTCGGCGATCTCCTTGTAAGCGAATCCCTCGACGTCAGCGAGGTAGACGGCCAGCCGGAAGTCCTCCGGCAGGGCCTGGAGAGCGGCCTTGATGTCTGAGTCGGGCAGGCGCTCCAGCGCCTCGGTCTCCGCCGACTTCAGGCCGCCAGAGGTGTGCGACGCCGCCCGGGCGAGCTGCCAGTCCTCGATCTCCTCGGTCCCGGATCGCTGCGGCTCACGCTGCCGCTTGCGGTAGCTGTTGATGAATGTGTTGGTCAGGATCCTGAACAGCCACGCCTTTAGGTTCGTGCCAACCTGGAACTGGTGAAAAGACGCGTAGGCCTTGGCAAACGTCTCCTGGACCAGGTCTTCCGCATCGGCCGGATTGCGGGTCATCCGCATCCCGGCTGCGTACAGCTGATCAAGGTAAGGCAGCACGTCGTCTTCGAACCGCTTACTGCGCTGCTCTAGTGTCTCGGGGACCGGACCCACCCCTTCCGGAATCGAGGGCCCCAGCCGACCAGCCTGCGAGCCGCCTCGCCGGGAGGATACAACGCCGGCAGTCATCACATCGCGCGCGACCGGCCTGGTCGGGTCCGGCCTGGTCTGGCAGCTGGCAAGAGACACGTGCTCTGAAACACGAGGTCCCGCCCCTTCATTCCGCCGGCCGGCCGGCGCCCGTAGCGCCGATCAAGGCTTTACCACGGCAAGCGGCCTGGTTTACCGGCGGAGCCGGTCAAGCTTGCCCTGGCAGGCCACGCACCTGGCCGCTTCCGGCTTGGCCTCCAGCCGCCCCTCGGGAACTATGGTCCCGCAGTCCACGCAGGTACCGTAAGTGCCCAGGTCAATGCGGTGCAGCGCGGCCAGCACGTCGGAGCGCTGCCGCCGGGCGACCGCCAGTACGGCCGCCGACCGTTCGCTCTCCGACAGGTTGGCACCCGCGTCGGCCGGGTCCTGGGGATAATCGCCGGACGACTGGTGCTGCCTGGCGTCGCCGTTCAGGACGGTGATCGACCTGTCCAGCTCGTCGCAGATTTCCTCGAGCCGCTGCCGCGCCATCGTGACGTCCATGCGATCCCCGCCTCCTTCTCCAACCTGGCCCGGCCGCACCATCGGGGGAGCCGTGCTGCCAGGCCGCCTAGCTGGCCTAGAACAGCACTCCGGTGCCGTGGTCTCCGCCGTCCCCGGCGCCCGGCCGTGCACCCGCCCGCGCACCCAGTCCGATGTCAGCTGCCCCGACGGGAGCTAACGGGGCGACTGAGTCACCGCTGATCGGCTCGATCAGCTGCGGCCCGTTGTTGCGGACCGAGTTCACCTCGGTGGAGACGGGATAGGTAGTCAGGCCGCTCACGGCGGCAGGCGCCAGCAGCGCGCGCAGGTCGGCGACCTCGCTGTTCGCCGGGTCGAGCCAGTCGCCCCAGCTGGTCGGATCGATGATCATCGGCATCCGGTCGTGGATCATGCCGAGCTCGTCTGGCGCGCTCGTGGTGATGACGGTGGCCGTCCACAGCCAGGCGTCCTCGTCATCCCGGCCGACCGCCGGATCGCGCCAGAGTTCATACAGCCCCGCGAACGCGAGCGACCGGCCGTCGCCGCGGGTGATGTACATCGGCTGCTTGGCCGCGCCTGGCATGGACTGCCATTCGTAGTAGCCATCGGCCGGGAGCAGGCAGCGTCGCCTTGCGAATGCGCGGCGGAAGGCTGGCTTCTCCGCGACCGTCTCGGCCCTCGCATTGATCATGCGGCTGCCGATCTTGACGTCCTTCGCCCAGAACGGCACCAGGCCCCACCGCACGACGCGCAGTTC
Source organism: uncultured Actinomycetota bacterium (assembly GCA_963837255.1). Taxonomy (GTDB): domain Bacteria; phylum Actinomycetota; class Actinomycetes; order Streptosporangiales; family Streptosporangiaceae; genus JAJYUU01. The sequence continues at coordinate 1,146,887 of CAWIMN010000011.1, read as the reverse complement.
ACGCTCGGCCTGTCGAGCGGACTGCCCGGCGGCCGCCTGTCCTCCGGCTGCACGGTCGCGAGACTGCTCCCTGGCCGCATCGTCACGGCTGTCGACGCCACCCGCCGGCACTTCCGGTGCCGACACTGCTTCCACCCGGTCCAGGACCGCGTAGACGGGCTTGGTCGGGGCGACGTTGTAATCCGGCTTCAGCGGCTCGGTCACCATGTCGCGCTGCACGCTGAACTCCTCGAGGAGCTCAATGCGCTTGCGCGTTGATGCATACCGACCGCACATACCCTCACCTGACAAAACAGCTAGCCGACTCAGCGAAGCTCAGAATGTGCCCCTTCATAGCCGAGATCCGGCTATGCCAAACCTTGCCGAGATATCCGGAATCATTCCGGCCTCGCAGCGCCGCGGTGTCTGATTGTCGCTCCATGCGACCGACCGCGTCTAGACGTGGCCTCAGCCAGTACTCTCTGGAGGCATGCGAGCTCCTGGGCAGACCGACACAGGCTGGTCCGATACCGGCTGGACGACCCCGGCAGCCGGCTCCCCCGTTGCCGCGACAATCCGCCTGCCTGGCTCCAAGTCCATGACCAACAGGGCGCTGATCCTGGCGGCGCTGGCAGATACTCCCACGACCATCGCCGGCCCGCTCCAAGCCCGCGACACCGACCTGATGGCGGCGGCAATCGTGGCCCTGGGCGCCACTGTCGATACCACTGTCACGTCCGGACCGACCGGGCTGCGTGCCTGGACGGTGGTACCGGGTCGCGTCGCCGGCCGGGCTCAGGTCGATGTCGGCAACGCCGGCACGGTGCTGCGCTTCGTCCCGCCCGTTGCAGGACTGGCGGCGGCGGACGTCGAATTCAGCGGCGACCCGCGGGCGGCGCACCGCCCGGTAGGCGAGCTGCTCGCGGGGCTGCGGCAGGCGGGCGTCGACGTCGACGACGGCGGCCGCGGGGCGGTGCCGTTCGTGGTGCGTGGCCGCGGCCGGGTGCCGGGCGGTGTGGTCATCCTGGACGCTTCGTCGTCCTCGCAGCTTGTCTCGGGCCTGTTGCTGGCCGCACCCCGGTTCGAGGCGGGCCTGGAGATCACCCACCGCGGCGCGCGTATCCCGTCCGCGCCGCACATCGCCATGACCGTGGCGATGCTGACGGCAGCAGGCGCGGAGGTAGAGGCCGGCCGCATGCGCGAAGGCGAGCGGGTCCCTGACTTCTGGCGGGTCCGGCCCGGCCAGCTCGCTCCCGGCACGATCGCGATCGAGCCTGATCTGTCGAATGCGGCCCCGTTCCTGGCCGCAGCCCTGGTCACGGGCGGGCGGGTCACCATTCCCGGCTGGCCAGCCCGCAGCCTCCAGGCAGCCGGCCAGATCGTGGACGTACTCAGCCAGATGGGCGCGCGATGGACGCCGACGCAAGCGGGCCTGCGCATCGAGGGGACCGGCACGATCCGTGGCATCACGGCCGACCTGCGCGACATCAACGAACTGGCGCCGGTGCTCACGGCGCTCGCGGCGCTGGCCGACGCGCCCTCCGAGTTCACCGGCATCGGGCACATGCGCTTGCACGAGAGTGACCGGCTGGCGGCGCTCGCGGCGGAGATCGGCGCCCTCGGCGGCCTGGTCACCGAGCTGCCCGACGGGCTGCGCGTGCAGCCGCGGCCCCTGCGCGCGGGGCCGGACCCGTTCGACAGCCACGACGACCACCGGCTGGTCATGGCCGCGGCCGTACTCGGGCTCGCGGTGCCTGGCCTGCGCGTCGCCAATGCGGCGACCGTCGCCAAGACGTTCCCCGCGTTCCGGGCACTCTGGCAGCAGATGCTGGGGCAGGCACCCTGAGCAGGCCGACCAGCCACGCACGGCTGGACGAGGACGATGTGCGGGTCAGGCCAGGCAAGGGCTCCCGGCCCCGCACGCGGAGACGGCCGGCCCACGAGGACGCTACCGACGCGTTCGTGACCGGCGTCGACCGCGGCCGGTACCACTGCTGGACCGGCGAGCGGATGATCACCGCGATGAAGGCAAGGGAACTGGGCCGGGGCGGCATCGTGGTCGGTGACCGAGTGCGCCTCATAGGTGACGTGTCGGGCCAGGCCGGATCGCTTGCCAGGGTCGTGCGAGTCCAGCCGCGGACGTCCGTGCTGCGGCGCTCGGCCGAGGACGACGACCCGACCGAGCGGATCGTCGTCGCCAACGCCGACCAGCTGGTGATCGTGACCGCCCTGGCCAACCCGACGCCGCGGCCGCGGCTGATCGACAGGTTCCTGGTCGCCGCGTTCGACGCGGGCCTGGCGCCGCTGCTGTGCCTGACCAAGGCCGACCTGGCCGCGCCGGACGAGCTCATCGCCGCCTACGAACCGCTCGGCGTCCGGTGGATCGCCCTGAGCCGGCCGTTTGCCGGCCAGCTTGACGAGCTCCGGACGCTGCTGGCGGACCGGATCAGCGTTCTGGTCGGCCACTCGGGCGTGGGCAAGTCGACGCTGGTCAACGCCCTGCTGCCGGATGCCGCCCGGGCCGTGGGAGCGGTCAGTTCGGTGACCGGGCGCGGCCGTCACACCTCGTCATCGGTCGTCGCGCTGCCACTCGGCGGTGACGGGTGGATCATCGACACGCCGGGCCTGCGCAGCTTCGGCCTCGCTCATGTGGCAGCCGACCGGGTCGTGTCTGCGTTCGCCGAGTTCGCCGAGGCCCTCACGCAGTGCCCGCCCGGGTGCAGCCACCTGGAGGCCGGCTGCGCACTGGATGAGTGGGTGGCGCAGCACGGCGGTCCGGCCGAGGCGGCGCGGCTGGACTCGCTGCGGCGGCTGCTGCGCAGTCGTGAGGGTCTCGACCCGGTGGCGGCGCCGTCTGAGGAGCCCGACAGGTCCGATGAGCCCGACGGGGCCGAGCGGTAGGCGCCCGGGGTCAGCCCCGGGCCGCGTGTCATGCTCGCCGGTGCGCTGGAGCTCCAGCCGCTCGTCGGCGACTCGCCGGTGCCGCAATCCGGGACTGGCGTGGCCAGTGCTAGCTGATTACCGCTACCGTTGCCCGGGATGGCTGGTTTTGACGGCGACCTCGGGTTCGCGCACGTCCTCGCGGACGCCGCGGACGACATCACGATGCGCCGTTTCCGCTCGCTGGACCTGCGCGTGGAGGCCAAGCCGGACCTGACGCCCGTCAGTGATGCTGACCTTGCCGTCGAGGAGTCGCTACGCAACGTGCTGGGCCGGGCGCGGCCGCGCGACGCTGTGCTGGGCGAAGAATCCGGTCACACCGGATCGAGCCAGCGCTGCTGGGTGATCGACCCGATCGACGGCACCAAGAACTTCATCCGCGGCGTGCCCGTGTGGGCAACGCTGATCGGGCTCATGGACGAGGACGAGGTCATCGTCGGCGTGGTGAGCGCGCCCGCGCTCGGCCGGCGCTGGTGGGCCGCCCGCGACGGCGGCGCCTGGACCGGCCGGAGCATGACCAAGGCGGCGGCCTGCCGGGTCTCCCAGGTGGCGAGCTTGTCGGACGCGTCCCTGTCGTATTCCGGCCTCAGCACCTGGGAGCAGGACGGCCTGCTGGCCGAGTTCCTCGGCCTCAGCCGGAAGGTATGGCGGACTCGCGCGTATGGCGATTTCTGGTCTCATATGCTCGTCGCCGAAGGCGCTGTCGACATCTCGGTCGAAACCGACGTCAACCTGTGGGACCTGGCCGCGCTCCAGATCGTGGTCACAGAGGCGGGCGGCGCGTTCACGGACCTGGCGGGCGTAGCGCGCCCGGACGGCGGCAGCGCCGTCTGCACGAACGGGCTCTTGCACGGCGAGGTCCTCAGCCTGCTGGCTACCCCAGATCAGGACTTGCCCTAAACGCCAATCGGGCGGATGCTGGACAGCACTGGCAATCACAAGCGCACAAGCACGCAGGGCGGGTTAGCTGCGGCATCCGTCGGCACGGCCTTCCGGGCCGCCAGCAGGCTCCCGGCGCGCGGTCCGACGCGGCGATGCGATGCGGCAGCTCCACGCGAGGGGAGCAATGCATGAACGTACGGGACGGCATGACCAAGGTTGTCTTGAGCGTCGGGCCGGCACACACTCTGCGCCAGGCTGCGCGGCTGATGTCCGCGCAGCGAGTCGGGGCGGCCGTCGTCGTAGATCCTGAGCATTCCGGCATAGGAATACTGACAGAGCGTGACATTCTCGACTCGGTCGGCGCCGGGCAGGACCCGGATACCGAGATGGTGGCCGATCACCGGACCTCCGACGTCGTCTTTGCCTCGCCGGACTGGACGCTCGAGGAGGCAGCGTCGGCAATGTCGGCGGGTAATTTCCGGCACCTGATCGTCGTGGAAGATCGCGACGTCGCTGGCCTGCTGTCCATGCGCGACATCGTCCGCTGCTGGGCCGGAGCAAGCGCCACGGTGACCGCCTCGGCCTAGGGCGGTACGCGGCCGCTGACCAATTGGTCGCGCCTATGGGTACCGAGCGCCGGGGTTCTGGGCCGGAGGACTCTGCACGCACGGGCCGACCAAACCGCGGAAGTTACGCAAGCCATGCACGGCGCGACGTCCAGTGCAGGGTCGCGCGGACGCGGATACTGCAGCCGCCGATACTGTGGCGGCGTGGCGGAGAACGGGCCGACTGCTTCGTGGGTGGGGAGTTGCTGCGGCTGTAGGCGTCGCAATTCCGCGCGCATGCGCTGCGACGCGTTCAACGACGACACCTCGAACCACGCCGGCGGCGAGCCGTGCGGCTAGCCGGCGCGGTCGCGCTCGTCACCGGAGCATCATCGGGAATCGGCACGGCCACGGCCGTGGCGCTGGCACAAGCGGGCGCGCGACTCATCCTGACAGGCCGCGACGAAGAGCGGCTCGCGTCCGTGTCGACGCGCACCCGCGGGCTGGCGCTGCCAGCCGATCTGGCCGAGCCGGACGGGCCCGACCGGCTGATCGAATCGGCCCTCGCGTACGCGGGCCGGATTGATCTACTGGTCTGCAACGCTGGCGCGGGCTGGGCCGGGCCTATCGGCGACCTGCCCGCCAGCAAGGCCACCGAGCTGCTGGCGGTCAACTTGCTCGCGCCGGTCCAGCTGGCCAGGCTGGTCGCGCCCGGCATGGCCGAGCGCGGCTTTGGCCGGCTGGTCTTCGTGTCGTCCATCGCCGGGATGACGGGTGTACGGCACGAGGCGGTCTACGCGGCGACCAAGGCCGGCATCAACTACCTCGCCGAGAGCCTCGGCTACGAGCTTGCCGGCACCGGCGCTGGCGTGTCGGTCGTGCTGCCGGGCGTCGTCGACACGCCGTTCTTCCGGCGCCGTGGGCGGCCTTACGACCGCCGCCTGCCCGCGCCCATCCCCCCAGAGCAGGTGGCGCGCGCGATCGTGACCGCCGCCCAGCGTGACCTGGACGTCGTCTACGTCCCCGGCTGGCTGCGATTCCCGGCGTGGCTGCACGGCACCTCGCCGCGCACGTTTCGCTGGCTGGCGCGCCGCTTCGGCTGACGATGCGGCACGGCGTAGCCGACGGCGAGCTGCGCGACTGTCTCGGCCAGCCGCATCGCGTACCCGGCCTCGTTGTCGTACCAGGCCGCGACGGTCACGAGGTCGCCGTCACTCACCGACGTCAGCGGCATGTCCACGATCGAGGACCTGGTGTCGCCGACGATCCGCGCCGACGCCCACCCATCGTGCAGGACGCCCAGGATGCCGGCCAGCTGACCGGTGCCGGCTGCGGCCACGAATGCCTCGTTGACCTCGGCGGCGCTGGTCGGCCGGCTGGTGCGGACCGTGAGCTCCACGATGCTGCCAGTCCGGACCGGCACCCGGTAAGCCTTGCCGGTCACCTGCAGGTCGGGCCAGATGAACTTGAGCGCCTTCGCCGCGCCTGACGACGACGGGATGATGTTCTCGGCCGCCGCCCAGGAGTCGCGGCGCTCCTTCATGGGCTGGTCGGTCAGCGACTGGGTGTTGGTGTAGGCGTGCACCGTGGAGAAGAAGCCATCCCGGATGCCGGCTGTCTCCCGCAGCACCTTCACCACTGGCGCCAGCGCGTTAGTCGTGCAACTGGCCATGCTGACGATGCGGTGCTTGCCAGCGTCGTAGGAGTCCAGGTTGATCCCGGGGAGCAGGACCGCGTCGCAGTCATCCAGCGTCTTGCTCGGAGCGCTGACGAGCACCCTGCTGGCTCCCGCGTCCAGGTGCGCCTGGGCACCGGCGCGGGTCGTGGCCCGGCCCGTGCAGTCGAGCACGAGATCAACGCCGAGCGCCTTCCAGTCCGGCGCCGACTGGCGCGCGTCGATCCAGTTGATCGTCGCGTCGCCGATAACGAGGCCGTCGGCCTCGGCGCTGACCGGGTCCCGCCAGCGCCCGTAGTTAGTGTCGAACTCGAACAGCGGAGCCATCGCGTCAGCGGACACGATGTCGACGATCACCGAGGGCGTGAAGAGCTTCGCGCTCAGCCCGGCCTTCACCGTCGACCTGCCGATCCGGCCGAATCCTACGACCGCAACCTTCGACATCCGGCTCCCCTTCTCCACGTGCTTTCGTATGTTCTGTGCGCTCCGCGTGTTCTGCGTGCTCCGGCGCCAGCGCGCGCCGGGCCTGGCGGCCGCCCGTCGTCCCCTGACAGGACTCATCGTAACGAGCGGCGCCGGCCCGGCGATGCGATAGTCGGCCCGTCACGCTCGCCGGTACCGCAGCACCGCCACCGGCGTGCAGACCACCAGGAGCAGCGCGGACCAGGCCAGGGCCACCCCGACGTCGCTGCTCGATCCGGTCAGTAGCGCGCGGACCGCATCCACCATGGGGGTGATCGGCTGGTATTTGGAGAACGGCTGGAGCCAGCCGGGCATCGAGGTGGCCGGCACGTAGGCGCTGGAGATGAATGCGAAGACGAATGCGATCAGCGACATCCCCTGCGCGGCCTGAGCGCTGGGCGCGAACAGCCCCATCACGATGAACACGACCGTGAAGACGACCGCGTACACGACGCACAGGCCGAACGCGGCCAGCCCTTCCTGCCATGTGCCCGGCAGCCGGAACCCGAAGAGGAAGCCGAACGCCGCCGTCGTCAGGATCGACCAGACATTGGTCGTCGCGTCCGCGATGCGTGCGGCCGAGCACCAGGGAGTATCGGGGCACCGGCAGCGAGAGCAGCCGGTCGGTGAAGCCCTGCACCTTGTCCTCGGCCACCGCCACGGCGATCCCGCCGCCGGTGAACAGCACGATCGTGGCCACGTACGCCGGCACCAGGAAGTCGACGTAGCTGGTCGCGCCCGCATGGATGGCGCCGCCGAAGACGTACCGGAAGCAGAACAGGAACAGCGCCGACTGGACGATGCCCATGATGCTGAGCCCGGGTGTCCTGATGTACTTGCGCAGCGCGCGCAGCGCCACCTGGCCCGAGGCGCTGGCCACGCCTGGTGCGCGGCCAGGACGGCTGAGTACCTGCGGCACGGTTGCCTGGGTCGTCGTCATTGTGTGCTCCCGTGTGTGTGACCGGCTGCCGCCGGGGTGCGTGCTTCATCACCGGTGAGGGTCAGGAAGACCTCGTCGAGCGTTGGCCGCCGCAATCCGATCTCGTCGACGGCGACAGCGGCGTCCTCGAGGCGGCCGATGAGGGTGGCCAGCGCGGCCGGGCCGCCCGGCGCCAGCGCACTGAGCTGCCGTCCGCCGGCATCTAGCCGGACCTGGCTCGCGGTGACGCGTGCCAGGATCTGGCTGGCCGCCGTGACGCTGGCAGGATCAGCGACAGTCACGTCGATGACGTCCTGGCCGATGCTGGCCTTCAGCTCGCTGACAGAGCCGGACGCGATGACCCGGCCGTGGTCGATCACCACGGCGTGGTCGGCCAGTTCGTCGGCCTCGTCGAGATAGTGCGTCGTCAGCAGGATGTCCGTGCCGGTGGCCGCGAGGGTGCGCACGGCATCCCAGACCTCGCGCCTGCTGACCGGATCCAGGCCTGTCGTCGGCTCGTCCAGCAGCAGCAGTCGCGGGCCGCCTACCAGGCTGGCGCCGAGGTCGAGGCGGCGGCGCTGACCGCCCGAGTAGCTGCCGCTGCGGCGGTCGGCGACCTCGCCAAGGCTCAGCTGGTCGATGACCCCGGCGGCCGCCTGCCTCGCCCGCGCCCGGCCGTGGCCGAAGAGCCGCGCCGTCATCTCGAGGTTCTCCCGGCCGGTCATGGTCGGCTCCACGGCCGCGAACTGACCAGCCAGCCCGATGTCACGACGGACGCGCACGGCGTCGCGTACGACATCCCGGCCGCGGACAAGCAGCACGCCGCTGGTCGGCCGGATCAGCGTGGCGATAGTCCGGACAAAGGTCGTCTTGCCAGCCCCGTTGGGCCCGAGTATGGCCAGCACCTGGCCGGGCGGAGCAGTGAGCTCCAGCCCGTCCAGGGCTGTCACCTTGCCGAATCGCACGGTCAGGCCGCGCGCCTCGAGCAGCGGCGTGCCCGCTGGCAATGTTGCCTGCGCCGGTCGCACCGGTGCCGGTGCCGGAGCCAGTGCCGTGGCGGCCGGCCTCGCCCCGCTCATCGGCTCGGGTCGTCGATCGTCGGGTACCGGCCGTCGCGACGCGCCTGTCGCGCGTCGGCCAGGTACTCGCGGCTGCACATGGCCGACAGGATGGCGATGCCGCCCCGGTGCACCCGGACCTCGGCGGACCGAAGTTCGCCCGTCAGCACGATGCAGCGGCCGCCTGCAGTCGCGCTGCCGGTCCAGTCCTTGACCGCGCAGCGGCCGACCCTGCGCAGATCACCGTGTTCGATAACGGCGCCGTCGGTCACGAGCAGCTTCACCACGGCGTGGTCGACATCAAGGCTGATCTCGATGTCACCGGCCGGGATCTGCGGCGATCGCAGGTCCAGGACGACGCTGCCGCGTGAGGCGCGCACGTCGAACCGACGCTGCTCTGTCCAGCGCCCGAGTCGCTTGACGACAGTGCTGTGGGCCCGGATCGGAATCGGCTGTTCCGTTGTCCCGTCAGTCAGGACGCCTGCGTTGGTACTCATCCTCGGTTTGCTCCTCTGCTCGCCGCTCGTCGGCTGACCCAACGAGCTATGTCGCGAGTTGATAGTAACCACAACACTAGTTGCATCGCAACCTGAATCTATAAGACTAGTTGCTTGGAAACTAAGAGTCGCATGCCTGGCGGCCTTCCGCGACCTCAAATGCGCGCCGAGACGGCCAGCCGAGCGAAGGCCCTCGGCCGCCATCGTTCGCAAAGGCGTGGAAGCCGGGCGATACGCTCCGCCGCCGGGCCAGGATGCTCAAGCCGAACGTCATCGCTGCCGACCTGCTGCGGAAACAACAGCAGCAGAGTTCCAGCCATGACGTTCCGTCGACGGACGAGCCGCCACCCTGAGGTGCAATTAGTGCATCTCGCCTTCTGCTCGGCACCGATCACGTCAGTGGGCTAGATCATTGGCAGCGGCAACCAGTTCGGCAGCCCTACTAGTGCGCGCGGAACTAGTAGACTGGGCGACATGGACAGTGAGTTCCGGTCGTCGCCGCTGGCGCTAGCGGTGCTGAGCTTGCTGCATGCGGCGCCGCTGCACCCTTACGGGATGCAGCGGCTGCTCAAGCTCTGGGGCAAGGACCACGTGATCAACGTCGGCCAGCGTGCCAACCTGTACAAGACCATCAAGCGGCTGGACCAGGCCGGGCTGATCGCGGTGCGACAGACCGAGCGGGACCAGCAGTACCCGGAACGGACTGTCTACGAGCTGACCGATGCCGGGCGGCAGGCGGCGGCCGAGTGGCTTACCGACATGCTGGCCAGGCCGCGGAACGAGTACCCGCAGTTCCCGGCCGCGCTGTCGTTCATCATGCTGCTGAGCCCGGCCGAGGCCGCGGTCGTGCTGGAGCAGCGGGCCGCTGCGCTGCGCGGCGAGCTAGCCGGCCTCGAGGCGGACCTGGCGGAGACTGGCGACCTGCCGCGGGTCGTGCTGATGGACGACGAGTACCGACGCGCCATGGTCGCCGCGGAGCTGGCCTGGATAGACGGCGTTGTCGCCGATCTGCTCGGCGAATCCTGGAGCTGGAGTTACGAGGAGTTCGCCGACATCGCTTCGCACCTTCAGCCGGACGGCGAAGGCGTCACTCCGCCATCGGACTAGCGTCTTCGATCCGCCGTAGCACGCCAGCTCTATCTCGGCGGTACTGGCGCGCGGCGTTCGTCACGAGCTTGCTCTCGACCTCGGCACTCAGGTCGATGCCGGTCATTTCGGCCAGACAGGTCACGTAGATCAGCACGTCGGCGAGCTCAGCGCCGAGGTCAGGCTGACGCCTGCGCCAGGCCGTGAACGCCTCGCTCACCTCCGCGGTCAGCAGCCCGAACTCCAGCGCGACATCGCTCGTACTGAAACCCTTAGCGAGCTTGTTCTGCCAGGCCTGCCGCTGCACCTCGGCGATGTCCACAGTGCCTCACTTCCTCGCTGCCGTTACTCAGCGCTAGAGCTGGGCGGCCGCAATGTCGCTGGCAGTCAGGTAGGCGAGCGCGCCCCGGTACGTGCCCCTGCCCGGCCTCCACTAGCGGCCGCAGGTGCGTGGTGAGTGCCTCCTGTTCGGCCGGCGTGAGCGCCTCCGCCAACATGGCCCCAAGTGGCGGCAGCTTCGGATTGCCTGACGAGCGCAAGAACGCGTCCCACGAGACCGCAGGAAGCGCGCGGCGCACGGTGACCTGCAGATCGAGGCACACCTCGCTGAAGCCCGCCTGCTCCGCAAGGCGGACTAGATCGCGATCGTCGAAGTCCAGCATCGGGTCCCGCCCCGGCGGCTGGATGGCGGCGAACCTGGCGGCCACCTTCGCTGCGAGCTCGGCCACGGGGCTGACGTCGTAGCCGTAGAGCATGCTGCCGCTGCAGTCCTGCATCAGCGTGTTGATCGGCTCGAAGATGCTGATCCGGCCGCCCGGCCGCAGCACGCGGCGGAACTCGGCGAATGCCGCCGCCTTGTCCGCGACGTAGATCAGGACCGACCTCGTCGTGACGACGTCTACCGACCCATCGGCGACGCCGGTCAGCCGGTCCGCTGAGGCCTGCACGAAGGCGCACCGGCCCGAGCTCACCTGCCTCGGCATGACCGCCGCCCGGCAGTGGTCCAGCAGGTCAGCCGAGATGTCGGAGAAGATGACGCGGCCATCAGGACCGAGCCGGTCCAGCGCGCCGAATCCGATCAGTCCGTCGCCGGTGCCGACGTCTAGCAGCGTGTCGCCGGATTGCAGGGACGCCCGGTCCAGCACCTGGTCGCGGACCGGGATCAGCTCCTGAAGCACCCGCTCCAGCTGAGCCGGATCGCCGCCATGCCGGACCTCGCGCAGCCAGCGATACCAGCGATCATGGGTGTCGGTCATGTCCGTCATCCTTCGGCCCGCGGGCGGCCAGGGATCGCCCCATGAGATCTTCCTGGCGTGGCGGTATAGGTCGCCCTTGCTCTTGCCCATCAGCTCGCGCCTGACGGTGCCGTCCTGCGCACAGACGCTGAGCATCATCAGGCCCTTGCGCTGCTGAGGCCGGCGCACGACCCGGCCATGCGCCGCGGCTACCGCCAGGCCAGCCGGCCGGACTGCCGCCACGTAGCTGTACTTCTCGTCCTCGTACGACAGCTCAGCGCCCTTTGCCTGCCGGTGCAGGGCCGAGCGCTGCAGGCGCGCGCCGAAATGACACCAGTCGCCCGCCACGTCAAGCGGGCAGCGGGCCTGGTGCGGGCACGGCGCGACAATCACGTAGCCAGCAGCCAGCAACTGCGCCCGGGCGGCCAGGATGCGCCGGTGCCCGGCCGGCGTGCCCGGCTCGACGAACAGCACAGCCGGCGCCGCCTGCGCCGTGAGCGCAACGAGCGCTGACTGCTGCGCCGGAGTCAGCTCGCCCAGCACGTAGGCCGCGCTCGCGAGATCAGCGCCCAGCAGATCGGGACCGGCCAGATCGGGACCTGCCACGCCTGCCCCCGCCAGATCGGGGCCCGGCTGCTCGTCGTCCGCAAGCAGCCGCCAGGAGCGCCAGGTCGCCGCGCGCAGGCTAGGCGCGTCAGCCGCCGCCAGGATCGCCTTGCCGAGCCTGATCGCGTCGCCGGACTGCTCGAGCAGGATCATCGACTCGACACTCGGCAGCTGATCGGCAACTGCCCAGGCAGCGCCCCCAGTTCCGGCGCCGAAGTCCAGCAGGCTGCACGGCGCCCAGCCGGGCAGCGACCTGGCCAGCTCGCGCAGGGCCTGAGCCGTCGCCGCCGCCGTGGCAGGCATCCGGTAAGCCGCGTAGGCCGCCGCGTCGGCCCTCGATGCCATCACAGGAGCGTCCGGGTACCTGGCCGGAGCGGTAGGCGGTCATCAGCCGCTCGACGCCCGCCGACAGGCTCGGAATGCCCGCGCCGGCGAGGCCCGCCTGCACGGCTGCCGACAGCGAGCCAGCACCTGATCCGGTCACGTGCCTAACCGTAGTCCGCCTCGCGCACCCTCGGCCGTCGCCTGAACGTTGGTCGCCGCGGCCGCCAGGGCTTACCGTCGTCAGCATGGACACGAGCGAATCCAGCCCCGATCAGTGGGCGCCGCAGGAATGCACGCTGTCGCCTGCGGGGCGGCAGGCACGGGCCGCGGAGTTCAGCGCCATGTTCGCCGAGACAGTACGGCGCATCGAGCGGCCGGAGCCGACCCACCTCCGGCTCGAGCTCGAGCCAGGCCCGGCAAGCGCCGGCCGCGTCGCCGAACTGGCCGCTGCGGAGACCTCGTGCTGCTCGTTCTTCACGTTCACGCTGACGGCTGCCGCTGGCAGCCTCGTCCTGGACGTCGCGGTTCCGGCCGCGCAGCTCCCGGTTCTCGATGCGCTGGCTGCACGCGCTGCCGCCAACCTCGCCGTGCCCGGCTAGCGTCCTGCCCGGCTAGCATCCCGCCCGGCTAGCGTCCTGCCCGGCTCGCGTCCTGCCCGGCTCGCGGATGCCCGCTCGCGCGCGGCGTCAGCGAGCAGGACGCGCTGGTTACGGGGCCAGGCGCACGGCGACGGCCGCGAGCCGCGGGCAGCCGGGCGCTCCCTGGACGCAGCGCGCGAACAGCCACAGCAGCAGCCGTTGTGCGTCCAGCTCCAGGGACTCGGCCAAGCGCCTGGCCAGGCCGACCGGATCGGCCGCCAGCCGGTCGCAGTTGATCATGTGCTGGAGCACATCGTAGGCAGGATCGCCGACGTGTGGCTTCGGGTCGATGGCCAGCCAGGGCTCGCGCTGTGCGGCGAGGATGTTCTCGGCGTGCAGGTCGGTGGCGAGCACTACGTGCCGGTCCGCCGAGTCGGGCAGCAGCCGGAACAACTCGATTCCCGCTCGCACGATGCCCGCGTCGAGGCGCACTGGATCGGCGTCGTTGCTGGCCTCGAACTCGTCGGCCCACTGGCGGCACATGGCCGTTAGTGCGGGGAACTGATGCCCGGCCGGTGGCTCGCGCCACAGCCGCCGCAAGATGCCGCAGAGGACGGCGTCCTGGTCCGGCTCGGGCAGGCGAGCGAGCTGCGTCCCTGGCTCGCAGCGCTCCAGGAGCAGCGCGACGGTGTCACCGCGGTGTTCGGCGGCATGCAGCCGGACGGCTCCGTTCCCAGCCCAGAAGCGAAGACCGTCCGCCTCGCGCATCGCCTCCGGATGCAGCCACCCGATCTTGAGCACGAGGCGCTCGCCGCTGGCGGTGAGTGCCGGGGCGACCCAGGCACACTGCCCGCCAGGCTGGAATGGCTCGTCCAGGTCAAGCGACCAGCGCTGCGCGGTCTCGGCGACGAGGCCCGGCAGCCGGGCTAGCCAGCCGCGCCGCTCCGGCTCGCTGGCGACGCGCCTGGCCAGGAGTTCCGGCATCGGGAAGTCACTGCTCGCCACGGGCGGAGGATACCGGCCGGGTCGCGCCGGTCGCGCCCCGATGTCTCCCGGCGACCTGATGGGTGCCAGAAGCGGCGGACGCCGCTCGCTGGCCTCCGCCGCATCGTCGCGGGCTCAGACGGTCACGCGGACCCGTCCGTAGGCCGTGAGCGTGCGCAGTGCCTGGAGGGTGAGGATCCCGCGCCACTCCAGGAGCGAGGCCTCGGTGGGCGGTTCCCAGCTGACGGGCCAGCCGCCGTCATCCTGCTGACTCTTGACCAGGCGGTCGAGGTGCCCGTCGATCTGCGCGTCGGTGAACAGCGTCCGCCAGCGCGAGCGGGGCTCGGGCGCCAGCTGGAGCGGCGTCAGGCCGTAGCCCTCGGCATCGGGGTCGAGATGGAGCATGCTGACGTCGGCGAACCGCGCGGCCAGCGCACGTGCCTGCTGGTCGGCCCTGTCCCGGTCGGGTACGTGCTCGAGGAAGATCAGCACCTCGGACAGCGAGTGGGCGTCGCCAGGCTGGTTCCCGGCCGCAAGCTGCTGCCAGCAGTACTCGGTGCCCTGCGCCCGCCACGGATGATCGATGCCCAGCTGGTAGAGCAGCCCGATGAGCCCGGCGGTCGGGTTGAGGCCCGGCGCGTAGGTCCACTCGGTCCAGTGCGCGGCGCGCGGGAACTGCTCGATCACCGGGAACGCCGGCGGAACTGCTCCCCCGGCGTCCGCGCTTCGCGGCGGTAGCCGCCAGGAAGTCGCACGCCCTGGTGATCATCGTCACATCCTGGGCGCCCGCCAGCGCCATCGCCTGGAACGCGATCTCGACGTCGATCGGCAGGCTGGCCGGGCAGCGCTTGTCGGGTTCCAGGCCGTGGCCGAACCCGCCGTCGTCGTTCTGGTAGCCCCGTAGCGCGTCGACCACATGGGCGGCCGGCTGGCCGAGGAAGAGAGTCGCGAACAGGCGCCGCTCCAGCAGTCGCGCCTGGCTGAGCAAGAAGCGGTCTCCCGCTGCGAATACGTCGTCCATGCCCTCGAGGCTACGGCGCCGGCCAGGGGTGCCGTCTTGAACAGATCGGCCATATCGGTGCGAGCGCGCACTGTTTCGCAGGCGATGCGGAGGCGGTCGGCACCGATCACTCGCGCGAGGCGGCATGATGTACGAGTGCTGCCGCCGTGGGATCTCGCCGTCGCCGTGCGCGGCCCCGGCCAGGCTGGCGGGCTGCCCGCGTGAAGACGATCCTGCTCGCGGCGAGCATCGCGCTGCTGGTGTCGCTGTTCGGCACCCCGGTGGCGATCCGGATATTCCGCCGGCACGGCTACGGTCAGCTGATCCGCGACGACGGCCCGCAAGCGCACCACACCAAGCGCGGCACGCCCACGATGGGCGGCACCGTCATCGTCATTGCCTCGGTGCTCGGGTACTTCGCCGGCCACCTGCTGACCGATGACCCGCCATCCCCGTCGGGCCTGCTGGTACTCGGCCTCATGGCCGGGCTCGGGCTCGTCGGCTTCGTCGACGACTTCATCAAGATCTACAAGCAGCGCAGCCTGGGCCTGCGCAGCGGCGCGAAGCTGACGGGCCAGGTGGTGGTCAGCGGCCTGTTCGCCGTGCTGGTGCTGCACTTCCCCGACCGCTACGACCTGACCCCGGCGGATGCGCGCATCTCCTTGCTGCGTGACGTCGGGCCCGCGCTCGCCGTGCTGCCGTTCGTGATCTGGATCGTCCTGCTGATCGCCGCCGCGTCGAACGGCGTCAACCTGACCGACGGCCTGGACGGGCTCGCCGCCGGCTCGGCCGTGCTCGTACTGGCGTCCTATGTGCTCATCGCCAACTGGCAGCTGCGCAACGACTGCACCAGCGGGCCGATCACGCCGCACTGCTACTCGATCGCCAGCCCGCTGGATCTGGCGGTCGTCGCGGCCGCGGCTCTCGGCGGCTGCCTCGGCTTCCTGTGGTGGAACGCGCCCCCGGCCCGGATCTTCATGGGCGACACAGGTTCGCTGGCGATCGGGGGCGTCCTGGCGGGCCTCGCTGTGTGCACGAAGACGCAGCTCCTGCTGATCATCCTGGGCGGGCTGTTCGTGATCATCACGGCCTCGGTGATCATCCAGGTCGGGTCCTTCAAGCTGACGGGCCGCCGCGTCTTCCGGATGGCACCGCTCCAGCATCATTTCGAGCTAATCGGCTGGGCGGAGACGACGATCGTGATCCGCTTCTGGCTCATCGCCGGGCTGTGCATCGCGCTGGGACTGGGCATTTTCTATGTGGAGTGGCTGCCGAGCTGACGCGGTGGCCGTCGGGTGACCCGCTCCAGCCCCGCGGTCAGCTCGGGGCCACCGCGCGGTCACCGGGGGATGAGGTAGGAGCCGAGGTGGGCGTCGACCGCGGCCAGGCCGGCCGCATCGGCCGCCGCGGCGCGGAACCCGAGGTAGCCATCGGGGCGGACGAGGACGGCCCCGTTCCCGGTCTGGGCAGCGGGCTGGACCTCCAACAGCCCCGCCCACCTGCTGCGCAGGCGGTCCAGCGCCGGCTGGTCGGGCTGGCCCGCCACCAGCAGGTGGTGACCGGTGCCGCGGAGCGCGGACCGGCCCGGATAGCGATCCCCCGGAGCGGGAACGGGGCCGTCAGCCGCAGCCGCCGGCGGGCGCTCGCTCGGCCGCGGATGTGCGCCAGTCAGCGGGCTGTCGGCGTAGGAAGTGTCGAGCATGCAGCGGGCCCGCACGAGCGCCGCGGTCTGCTCGGGTGAGGCGGGAGCCGCTGCCGCGGGCCTGCCGGTCCGGGCTGCCTCGACCGCTCGGTGGGCTAGCTCGTGCAGGCGGTCGGAGACGGCCAGGACGTGGCGGGCGGCGGAGCCGCGCTCGACCGCGAACGTGCTCAGCAGGCGGTCACCGGCCCGGCCGTGGAGCTCGAGCGCAAGCTTCCAGGCCAGGTTGTGGGCGTCATGCAGGCCGGAGTTGAGGCCCTCGCCGCCGAACGGGCTCGACAGGTGACCCGCGTCGCCGAGCAGGAAGCGCCGGCCGTCGGCCAGGTTCGGCGTCATCCGCTTGTGCATCCGGAACGCCGCGGCCCAGCCGACATCGGTCACCTCGGCCAGCTGGCTCTGGATGCGCCGGGCCATGCTGGCGCTGACTGCCTGCAGCGAGCGGTCGCGAGTCAGGCGTTCGGCCTCGTCGTCGGCGAGGTCGCCGATGAACGTGAGCCAGCGCTCGTTCGGGAGCGGGGCGAGCAGGACGTAGCCCGACGGCGTGGCAACCAGCGCCGAGCCGTCTCGCGGCAGGCCGCAGGACACGGTCACGTCCGCGACCAGCGCCGTCCCCGGATAGGTCTCGCCGGCCAGTTCCTCGGCCATGGACTCGCGGGTCACGCTGTGCGCGCCGCCGGCGCCGATGACCCAGCGAGCCTCGGTCGTCTCCAGCGTCCCGGCTGCGTGCTTGAGGTCTATCCGTACGCGGTCGATTCCGTCGCGGACGGACACGGCCTCGACGCCGCGCTCGGCCGTGCCGCCGAGCTCGGTCAGCCGGTCGGTGAGGATCTGCTCGGTGCGCCACTGCGGCAGGCTGCACTGGAATTCCCACGGGCAGCCCGCGCCCGCGGTGGCGAAGGCGGTCTCGGCCGTTTGCCTCAGCTCGGCATCGAAGAGGCGCGCGTACCGGAGCTGGACCGACGACGCGATGACCTGGTCCAGGACGCCAGCCTGGGCGAGGATCTCCAGCGTGCCGGGCTGGAGCGCCGTGGCGCGGGCCTCATGGGGCGGAGCCTGCTCGCGCTCGATGAGACGTGCTGGGAGGCCGTGGCGAGCCAGTTCGACCGCCGCGAGCAGCCCGGAAGGCCCCGCGCCGATGATGAGCACGTCACTGTGCGCCGCTGCCGTCACCCCGTCACCCGTCAGCCCCTGTCACCCGTCAGCCCCCGTCACCCGTCAGCCCCCGTCACGCGTCAGCCTGCCCATGACTCGGCCCGCTTATGGGTGTACGAGCAGAGAATCCAGTTGCCGGAAGCGGCGGAGTTCGGGCAGGCTCGGCTGCCATGCCTGTGCTGATCTCTCTCGCGGACAAGCCCGTCCTGCCTGGCGAGCTCGTCACGCTCCGACCGGTCGAGGCCAGCGACGCTGTGATACTCGGCGCTGACGATCCGGAGGCCATGCGCCTGACAGGTTCGCAGCACACGTACACGCCCGCTCAGCTAGAACACTGGTATGCCACCCGCGCGGACTTCGACGACCGGCTGGATCTGGCCATCATCGACCGAAGCAGTGGCGAATTCGCGGGCGAGGTGGTGCTGAACGACCTCGTTCCCGAAAACAAATCGTGCAACTTCCGGATCTGGCTGATCGGAGCGCAGAACCGCGGGCGTGGTCTTGGCACTGAAGCGACCCGGCTGATCCTGGCCCATGCCTTCGAGACAGTGGGGCTGCATCGGGTCGAGCTGTCTGTCTACAAGTTCAACCCGCGTGCCCGCCGGGTCTACGACAAGGTCGGCTTCGTGTACGAGGGCACGACGCGGGATGCCCTGCGATGGGACGGCGAGTGGATCGACGCGGACACAATGTCGATCCTGGACCGCGAATGGGCTGTTCATCGCGGCCATCCGGTCCTGGCGTAGGCAGCGTCCGGAGATCCAGTCCGCACCGGAAGACCGCGCATCGCAGGTCATCCGGTCGCCTACATCGTTGGCATAGCGGCGACGTGCAGGCCAGGAAGCAGCCACGGGAACCAGATGGCCAGTACGCCGACCGCTACCAGCACCACGCCGACGGCCTGGCCGAAGGGCTTGCCGTAGCGCCACAGCTTCTCGGCGAAGATGACCGCCGCCAGCGCTGCCATAACCGCAACGTTCATCACGCCGACCGCGACCAGAACGATCATCAGGCCCCAGCAACAGCCCGCGCATGTCGCGCCATGATGCAGCCCGACCCGGACGTCGCGGCCGCGGCCCTTAAAGCCGACGTAGTACATCAGCGCACCGATCGGCGACCGGCAACGGCGCAGGCACCAGTCCTTCCACGGACTGAGCTGGTAGACCCCTGCTGTGATGAAGATGGCCACGCCCAGCCACTTCGCCGCCGTCGGGGATGCCGTGAGCAAGTGTCCGCTGCCGGTGAGAGCAGCGAAGGCAACCGCCCCGAACGCAGCCCAGACCAGCAGGTAGCCGCCGAGAAAGGAGCTCATCCGCACCGCACGCCCGAGGCCAGCCGAGGCGCCGCTGATCAGGCGGGTCCACAGCACCGCGACCGGCGCGACAGACGGCAGCATCATCGCGGCAATCATCACCACCCACAGCCCCAGGAAAGGCAGCACAGCCAGGCCCATGGTCCCCGGCCCGTTGCCCATGGAGCGCGCCAGCATGATGGTGACCGCCCAAGCCCCAGCCGCCAGCGCCACAAGCCCGATCCACGGTCTAGCGAACTGCCGTAGCGGATAGGCCTGCTCAGGCCTGGCGACAGCGGCCGGACCGAACTGGTCAGCCACGATCTAGCCCCGGTCAGCCTTCGTACCGAAAATCGGTGACGAAGCTGTTCGTCCCCGAGAAATCGGCACTCCAGTGGCCGTGATAGCTCACGTCCTTCGCCGTAGCCTGCCGGACGGGCTGGGTGACAGCGCCAAACGGCGCATTCGAAATCACCGCCGCATCCTGGCCATCCATTCCGATGAGCTGATCGCTGCTCATCGACAGCGCTCCCGAGACCTCAGCGTGCAGCGAGCCGTCCGACTTCTCGAAAGTGATCGCGGCCGGCGTCACCCCGGCTACCTCGCCGATCAGCGGGCCAAGCCCGGCGAGGTAGCCGCCAGCACCGCCGGAGAAGACTGCGCCCAGGGCTTCGGACTGCTCGGCGGACGCACGGTCATCCAGATACAGCGCCACCTTCCAGCCGCCATCGGTCATCCGCTTAGGGGAGCGCACCGCCATCACAGCGTTCAGGCCAGACAGATCGACGCCGTCCTTGCTGCCATTCGTGACATGCCAGGCCAGCAGCACGTCGCAGTTGTCCTGGGTAGCAGTCCCGAGCCAGATGCAGTTGCAGCTGACGTCGCAGTTGCATACCTCGAAGTAGTCCCCCTCGACTGAGAAACTCACGTCACCCTCCCTCACACGTACTCCGGTTTATATTCCCACCGGCCCGTTCCCAGAGATAGTGTCATCGCGCGTTGCAGTCCCGTTGCACGCCGCTTGATGGGGTGGGGTCGCGCCTTCGGCGTGGCGTTCGGGTGCTCGGCGTGGCGTTCGGGCGCCAGGCTCGTCTTGTCACTGCCGCAGGCAGAGAGGAGGACGTCAACATGGCCGAGCAGGCGCCGCCCTGGCCGAAGCAAGGACCTGCGTCGTACTTCCCGTCCATCGAGAAGAAGTACGGGCGCTCGATCGCGGAGTGGCAGCAGATCATCGCCAGCTGCGGCCTCGACAAGCACATGGCCATCGTGGGCTATTTGAAGTCCGAGCATGGCATGGGGCACGGACACGCCAACGCACTAGTCGGCTGGACGCTTGCCGGCAACGTCGCTAGGCCCTGAGGCGGCGCCGCGTCTGCTGGGTGATGCACGGCACGCCATGCGCGATTCGGCAGGCCGACTAGCCAGTCATCGCAGTGATGCCGTGCATCGGCCGAAGCGAAATGGCGGTGTGCGCGGCAACGGCGGCCGGCGGAAACGGCCTCGTTCCCGCTCCTATCCCTCGGCGCACACCACCCGGTCAGGCCGGTCGCGGCGCGCAAAGGCCCTGTTCCTGCGGCGCTCGCGGGCCGCCGCCCACCACCGATAACGGCGTTCGCCGGCCGATGACTCCAGTGAGGCAGCCACGCAGGCGGGCTGGAGTCAAGCGCTGGCTCATCCAGCAAGATCCCCCGCGAGCAGCTGACCAGGGTGTAGCGGCAGCCGCGTCGGCTGAGGTCCGGGCCAGCTCCGGTCCTCGCCGGCCCGCGAAAATGAGCGGTACTTGGCTGCGGCAGGCGGCCCTTGCCGCTAACATTGCCGTGCCTTTGCCTGTTCGTTGGGTGCATGTAAGCGGCGCAGACCGAGTCAGAGGTGACGATCAGATCGCGGTAGACGCGGGCCGAATGACTATCGGCCAGGACCATCGGGTCGCCAGAACACGGCGCCCGCGCATTTACCTGCACATCGGCGAGCCGAAGACCGGCACGACCTTTCTCCAAGATGCGCTGTGGGGCAATCGGGCCCGGCTGGCCGCCCAGGGGCTCCAGCTGCCTGGTTACGCTGACCGCGACCACTCCCGGGCGAGCCGGGACCTGCGTGAGACTCCCAGGCCGGCTTCCGACCCGGCCGATCCGTGGATCGGTGAGTGGGACGTCCTGGCGGGCCAGGCGTTGCGTACCCGCGGGCGGGCAGTCATCTCCAACGAACTGCTGGCGGCGTCCAGCCCGCAGCAGGCCGGGCGCGCCGTTCAGTCACTGCTTCAGGCCGAAGTGCACGTCGTGGCTACCGTGCGCGACTTCGCTGCCCTCCTGTCGTCCGAATGGCAGGAAGCCGTCAAGTGCCGCGGCACGACCGGCTGGGAGGCGTGGCTTGATGAGGTGATCGCCGCGGAGCATGCCGCTCACCGGCGCCGCCGGTCGTGGTTCTGGAGAGTCCACGACACGCTGGCCATCCTCGACATGTGGTCCCGGCACATCCCGCCGGACCAGGTGCATGTCATCACCGTCCCGCGCCAGGATTCCGCTGGCCTGCTGTGGGCGCGGTTCGCCGCCGTGACCGGGATCGAACCAGGCGGCTACGACCTGGCCCAGGCGCGGCGGAATTCCTCGCTTGGCGTCGCGGAAACCGAGTTCCTGCGCCTGGTAAACCAGGCGTTGCCGACCGGGATGCCCGACTGGTTCTACGCCCGGGAGATCAAGCAGATCCTCGCTCATGGCGTCCTCAGCGCCCGCCCGCACCTCTCCCGGCTTGCGCTGCTGCCCAGCCAGCATGCGTGGGCGGCGGAGCAAGCCGAAATCCTGATTGCGGGGTTGCGCGACGCCAAGTACGACGTCGTCGGCGATCTCGCTGAGCTGCGTCCTGGCAGTGCCGCCAGGCCGCACGCCAGCTCCGCCAGCCCGTCGGCCGAGCAGCAACTCGAAGCGGCCGTGCAGGTCGCGGCGGCCCTGGCCGACCGCTGCTACCAGGTGATGTACCCGGCCCAGCAGCGACAGCAGCCCCGAACCGCCCGGCGGCAGGTCAGCGACATCAAATGGGCCCTGCTGAACGGCAGCCGGGTCAGGCAGATGCTCCGCCGCGCCAGTCACCGTGCGAGCGTTCGACGCCTGCGGGTGATCATCTGGTGCGTGCTGATCCGCCCTGGCCGCCGCGCTAGTGTGCACGCGGACCTGCCTGATTGAAAGAATTGATCTGGCGCCCGGGGTTATCTATTTCCCGTCGGCAGTCCTAATATTGTCCTTTTATGCGACTAAATAGTATGAGGCAATGAAGATACCGGCGCGAGCAATGATGAGGAAATCCCAGTTCGCTGCGGCTGGCCTGTGCGCGGTTGCGGTTGCCGTGATCTTCACTGCGGGCTGCTCGCCGGGTCAGCCGTCGTCAGCCCCGGCAGTCAAGGGATCATCAGCCCCGGCAGTCAAGGTGCCGTCGATAGTCGAGCACTGGGGGTCTTTTTTCGGTGGCCTGAGCGGCGAAAACGACCGGGAAGCGGCCCCCGTCGCCGTCACGCTGCCCGGCACTGTCGCCGCGGTCGGGACGTCGAACTCGACCGAGTACGCGCTGCTGACCGACGGGAGCCTGTATGCCTGGGGCCTGGGTGCGCACGGCCAGCTCGGGGACGGCAGCACCGTAAACTCCTTCACGACGCCGGTGCGGGTGCGCTTCCCCGCCGGAGTGAAGATCGCGTGGATACCCAGCGATGCCATGCCGTACGACACGGCGCTGGCCGTCGACACTGACGGGCGGGTCTGGGGCTGGGGCAAGAACCACGGGGGCGAGCTCTGCCTGGGGACCACCAGGGCTTATGCCACCCCGGTGCTGCTCCCGTTCTCTCAGGTGACCGCGCTGGCCGGGGCAAGTAATCACGCGGTGTATGACGCTCATGGCACCGTCTATGCATGCGGGCAGAACGTTGACGGCGACCTTGGCGACGGCAGTCGGGGCGACACCACGACGCCCAGGAAAGTAGCCGGGCTGGACGGCTCGACGGTCACCACGCTGGTGGCCGCGTTCGCCAATTCCGGGGCGCTGCTGTCGAGTGGGGAATACCTCGACTGGGGCTACGACGCCGACGGGCAGCTCGGCGACGGGCACCTCGGCCGGTCCTCCGACGTCCCGGTCCGAGTGGATCTCCCTGACCAGGTGACGCAGGTCGTCCAGGGCGGGTCGATCTGGGACAACGGGCAGACGCTAGTGATGCTGTCGAACGGATCGCTGTGGGCCTGGGGCGCTAACTTTCGCGGGCAGCTTGGCGACGGAAAAACCGGAGTGCAGCCGTCTCCGATCCGGTTCTATGCGCCCGCCGGCGTTACGTACGAGAGCCTGGCCACCGGGTCGGCGACCTCGTACGCGGTGTCGGCGACGGGCCAGGTCTACGCCTGGGGCGTCAGCTTCGCCGGCCAGGTCGGTGACGGGACCAAGTCCACGACCTTGACGCCCGTCCTGGTTGCCTCCGGGGCCACCATGATCTCGTCGACCGCGAACAACGTGGTCATCAGCGTGCCACGAACGACCTGACGCCGACAGTCATGCCCGGTCAGTATCCCGGACTGCTCTGCCACCGTCCCGCCGCTGGCACGCCCGAGCGCGTCGCCCGGTCCGCCGCGGATGCGAATGCCGTGTCGGACTCGGCCGGGAAGCCCCGGTGTCACCTCCTGAACTAGCCACGCATTGCCGTCGGGATCGTTGAAGGAGCAGAACGACCCGTGCGGCGGCCGGCTGCACAGATATCGAGGCGGCGGTTTCTACTGACGGTCGCAACACTTCCCATGATCATTGGGGGTTGTGTTGTCGTCTCGTCGGGTGAAAAAGGGGCCGGGCCGGCGTCCGCAGTCGGCTAATCGTCAGCGGTTCATGGATCTGCGCAGCCGCGGTTGGAGCATCGTGGCCGCGGCCCGCGAGGTCGGGGTTTCGCGGACGGCCGGGAACAACTGGTCGCGCGGTTACAAGACTTACCGCAACGGTCAGGTGACCGGGTTCGTGCCCGGGCTGGACCGGCTGGCCGTGCGCGAGATCAGCGCCCGGTACTTGTCACAGCAGGAGCGGATCGAGATCGGCGACCTGCGGCACGCCGGCCTGAGCATCCGGCAGATCGCTGAGCAGTTAGGCCGGGCACCATCGACGATCTCGCGTGAGCTGCGCCGCAACGCCACGGCGGGAGGCTACGGGCCGTTCGAGGCGCATCGCCGGGCGACCACGCGGCGGGCCCGGCATCACCGGCGGCGCGTGGAGACCAACGAACAGCTGCGCCAGCTGGTCGCCGAGCTGCTGGCCCAGCGGTGGAGCCCGGAGCAGATCAGCCGCCAGCTCCGGCTGAGATTCCCCGGCCAGCCGGCGATGTGGCTGTGTCACGAGAGCATCTACCAGGCGATCTACCAGACGGGATCGCCGCTGATGCGCCCGTCGCCACTGGCACCGCACCACTCGTCGCCGCTGCGTAGCGGACGTGATCACCGACGCGCGCACCAGCTGGCCACGCGGCGCCGGCCGCGGTTCGAGCAGCCAATGCTCACCATCCGCCAGCGACCCTTCGACCCGCTAGACAGGTCACAGGCAGGCCATTGGGAGGGCGACTTGATCATCGGCAAGGACCAGGCCTCGGCGATCGGCACCCTGGTCGAGCGGCAAACCAGGATTGTCCGGCTCCTGCACATGCCCTGCCGCGACAGCCACACCCTGCACGAAGCTCTCAAGGCGCGGCTGGCCGACCTGCCGCCGCCGCTGCTGCGGTCGATCACCTGGGACCAGGGAACCGAGATGGCCCGCCACCTCACGATCACAAAGTCGCTGGGAGCACCCGTCTACTTCTGCGACTCCCACTCGCCCTGGCAGCGCGGCTCCAACGAGAACATGAACGGGCTCCTCCGCGACTACTTCCCCAAGGGCACCGACCTCAGCGCGCACACGCCAAATCATCTGCTCGCCGTCGAGAACGAGCTCAACAACCGGCCCAGGCGAGTCCTCGGTGACCGAGCCCCGGCCGAACTGTTCGCCGCGCTGCTAGCCTCCGAAAGTCCGCCAGTGTTGCGACGTTGACTAGAACCCGCCGGCGCCCACCAGGGTCAACAAAATGCCAGACGACCAGGCGGTCGATCTCGCCGAGCAGCTACTTGACCGGGCGAGCATGAGCGAGAAGTCGAGCGCCTATCCCAAGGTCGGTGACACGCTGATCTTCATGGATGACGGGGTGGTGGTCGAGACCGGTCCGCCTCGGGAGGTTCTAGCTAGCCCCGCGCATGAGGGACCAAGGCGTTCTTGTCCAAAGTGATCTAAATGCGGCCCATCGGTCCCGGCAGTTCCTGTGCGACCCACCAGACGCGCGCCGATGGACTCACGAGGGTCCATGAGTTTCTCGGCAATGATGAGTCAGCACCAGTAGCGACCAGAACCCTCGGAAGGGGGAGTCATGACTCAGCCGGAGACTCACACCCTGGACGCTCCAGGCGCCGTCCTGCACTATGACGTCCGGAGCAATGACGCCAGCACTCAGCCCGTCCTGCTGTTCATTGGCTCGCCCATGGGCGCCGACGGGTTCGTCAACCAGGCCGGGCATTTCACCGATCGCACGGTGGTGACCTATGACCCCCGCGGAGCGGGGCGCAGCAAGCGCACCGACGGCGCCTCGCAGACGACGGTCGAGGAGCAGGCCGATGATCTGCACCGGCTGATCGATGCGCTGGGCGCGGGGCCCGTGGACATCTTCGCCAGCAGCGGCGGAGCCGTCAACGCGCTCGCCCTGGTGGCCAGGCACCCCGAGCAGGTCCGCATCCTGGTGGCGCACGAGCCGCCGGCAGCCCAGGAACTGCCGGACCGCGAGGCGGTGCTGGCCGCGTGCGAGGCCATCAAGCAGACCTACCTGCGCGAGGGCTTCGGCCCGGGAATGGCGAAGTTCATCGCGCTCGTCAGCTACCAGGGCCCGATCCCGGCCGGGTTCGCTGACCAGCCCGGTCCCGATCCGGCCACTTTCGGGTTGCCCACCGTGGACGATGGCTCCCGCGACGACGCGCTCCTGTGCCTGAACATGCCGTCGTGCCCTGCCTACCGGCACGACTTCGGTGCGCTCCGGGCTGCATCCACCCGCATCGTCATGGGCGTCGGAGCGCAGTCCAGCAAGGCCATAGCCGGCCGGGCGGCCGCAGCGGTAGCCGAACAGCTCGGAACCGAGCCCGTCACCTTCCCCGGCGGCCACGACGGATTCCGCGGCGGCGAAGACGGCGGCACCGGCGAGCCGGACGCGTTCGCCGCCGCCTTGCGCACGGTCTTCACTGCCTGATGGCCCCGCGCGGTGACGCCGGCAGTATCCGCCGCAGCGGTACTGGTGTCACGCGCCAGCATCCCAGCGACGCCTACGATGGTGGCACGGCAATTCGTGACTCGGAAGCAATGGGCCCCGCAGTGGAGATGGACGACGTCGCGCGCCTGGCTGAGGCTCTGGCGGGTGTGCGCCGCATCATGCCGGACGGATTGGCTGAGTGGCGCTACCACGGCAGGCTGGTCGCGCGCCAGCTCGACGACTTCCATCTCGTAATCCGCGCCGATTTCGACTACCGGGACTCGATTTTGCGGCAGTTTCCGGAAACCTTCAGCGTCCCGACCCGCTACATCAAGCACATGATGGTTGTCGCTGACCTTGCTAGGGGCGACGCCGGTGCCATTGAGGATGCCGTCGAGGCGGCATGGCAGCTTCAGCGGAGTGCCGACTGACCGGGCACGGCGATACTGGACCTGCTGGCACCGGTCACTCGAAGTGATGCGGGCACCGGCAGGTCAGTTTCGCGAGGCAGCGAGACGCACGGCGCGTAGCCCGCCAGCCGCCGCAGCGCACGACCAATCAGCCAGTGCGCCGGATGATGCCTGCCATCTCCTCGGCGCTGAAGGCACGAAGAGTGTTGCTGCGGACATTGCCCGTTGAGCCAACCCGCAGAAGCGCGGCGACGGCAGTCTCGTCGTCCGGGAATTCCGCGATGCAGACGATGTCGTACTCGCCGACTGTCCACAGCAGTTCCCGTACCCTGCCGCCCGAACCTTCCACAATCCGGGAGAAGTCCTCAGCACGCTGCGTGGTGTCGCGGAAGTTCTTGATGCCCTGCTCGGTCCAGTTGATCAAGGACACGTAAGTCGTCATGCTGGCGCCCCCTCGCCTGCCCAAACTGTGCACCTGGTTGTTCCCCACCCGCTGCAAGTCAAGCTTCAGGCAACCCAGTCAGCGAATCTATCCCGACGCCTGCGTGTCGGAGTTGATGCCAGCTTTGCCATGCTCAGCTACGGCCAGGTGCAGGCTCTTGCCAAGGCACCGGTGCGATGTAAGTCCTGCTGTCGGCGTCCATCACTACAACTGCGCATCGTGGGTGCTGTTCGCCGATAACGATAAATTCTTCGACTCGCAACCCGGTTATGGAAGCCGCAGGGCCAATCTTGCCAAGACTCAGCCAGCCGGATCCGGCGGCCAGGCGCAAGTCTTTACGCTCGCGATCCAGCGCGTCCAGCACAGTTCGTGAGACTGCCTTGCGATCGCCCAGACCACCAGCGAGCCAAAGTTTTCTCGCCTCGATCTCACGGGTGGTCGTGTTCGTGATACGTAGGGTCAGCTTCGCCAAGTAGGAACCATCGCCGACGATCATCCAAACGGGCTCGGCGGATAGCCGAATGTTAAGCCAATCCGGTGCCGCCCCGCCGCGGCAGATCGGGCAGTTATCTGCTGGCTCTCCTACCATTAGATGATCAAGATGACTCAACGAGCGCCGACGGCGCTTGTCCGTGCGACCCTTCCCGTCGAAGTACTGTTCGAGGATTCCTAGCCGCTCACGCACCCGGTCCGGCTTGCCTTTGATCACTCCCAGCGGGTGAACTACAGTGAAATCTCCGTTACCGGAAGCGAGCGCCCACGGCCAGTCGGCCCATATCTCGCCCTCAAGAGGCAACCCGCTGAGCTCTACGGAATGGAGGTCACTCCACCGAGCGCGCTCAGCTCGCCACTCGAAAGGCTCTTGGTGAATGGCGGCGGCGAGGTTATCGGCAAGCGGCTTGACATTGCCGAAAACGGCCTGCACGGCTGCGGCCTGAGGGCGGTCGATCGGCACGTATGGTGCTCTCCAGCGATTGGGGCTAAACGGCTTGCCCGCGTACCAGACCATTCTCTCGAGCCGTCCCAGGCAACCCAGAGCCCACTGACGCGATTTAGATTTCGTCGGCTTGATTTCGTCTTCCAGCCACCCTGTCAGCTTCCTGAGGCGCGCACGCAAGACCGCCAGGACCACCCAAAGTACTTGGAGCGCAAGCCCGACCCCGATTACCCATGCGCCAACAACGCGCCAGCCCGACACGCTTACGCTGTTCACCAAGGTGGACGCTGCCGCTGAGGAACGTTTGCTGGCCGGCGAGCCGGGCGGTGGGACGAGCAGGAGCAAAAGCGCGAGAAGGAAGAAAGAGAGGCCGACCTGAAACAACCTCTCGGCTATGGCCCCGGTCAACCGGAATAGATGTTGATGGTGCGCCAGAACTTCTCGTTCACGGTGCAGCTGACGAAGGTCTGCCGCTGCCGCAGGATTCCAGGCGAGCCGGTCACCAGGACCGTTCCAGTAGCTGACCGCCCAGAAGCCATAGAGGATAGAAAAGATCATGCAGGTTACCGATACGCACATCGCGACGATCGCCGGCCCCACGAGGGGCATCAGCTGCGGCGACTGCGGCTGTGTGAGGATCAAGCCAATTGCAGCCAGCTCAAAGCCGACGACGAGCGGTGCACCTGTCCCGACATGGCCGCCTAGCGCCGCAGCCTGGTTCGGATATTGCGGGCGCGGCCAGAACTCACCAGTCATCGTCCGATGTTCCTAAGGCCGCAGGTGCAGCCAGGACACCGCCTGCCTGGGGGCGGGTCATATCCTCGCTCGCAGTAAGACTCCGTTAGCTCAAACGCGTCTTGGAGCTGAATCTCAAGAAAGTCGATGCCAGCACGATCAAAGATGACAATCGAGTCGAGGGCATCGAGTGGGGACAGATACCGATTGAAGACGTCGTCGAAGTCCCTCAGGTCGGCAATGTAGCTCGCTCGCTCGCGTCTGAGATAGTCAATGACCGGGCCCACGTCGGCCGCTGCCCTCGCTGCCGAAGGGCTCAGGAATGCAGCAGGCCTGCCGTTGGCAGTGACAAGGACCCACCAACCCACGTTGAGCTCATCTGCTCGCAACGGGTCGTCGGCAGCCACGATGTGATATCCGGGGCGCCAACCGGGTCCGCCGCTCATGGCCTGCCCAGAGTCGCTCCCCCCATATCCGCCGGGCAGCCGCGTCGGCGGTGGCGCGCGTTCCGGCAGAGGTGACAGGCTGGCTCCTGCGGCCATCGCGGGTCTCCCTTCCCACTCGCAGCACAAGTGTGCACGATTACCGATACTTGGATTCGATATTCGCCGCCCCGATGCAGGCGGTTCAGCGTCACCACTTCTGAGTGCTCGCGCTCATGTCAGCCACCCGGCGCTGGCCAGCGCGCATCGAGCCTTAATTGGTTGCCGCTATCGCGGGCGAGCTGACGTACCACGTACGCGGTCGTAGCGCCGGCTGCGGGCCAGCTGAAGCCCGCTGCCCAGCCGCGTCTCGGCCCACTGCCGCTGATACATGCGGTGCGCCAAGGTGCTGGCGGTCAATGAGACACGCACGGCTGACATTTCGCTGGCGACCGCGCGCCGGTTCACGCCCGCGCCGGGCCTGCTTCCCGGCCACAGTCTGGCCAGGCGCCTGCTCATCGATCACCGCATCCATCGTGGGTCCGGCTCGTGGAGTCCCGGCTAGCGTCAGGCTGCCAGCAGCGGTCCCCGGTGACTGACCGGGAATAGAAGGCCGATTCCAGGACACCTATCGGGCATGACTACTTCGAGCGAGCACGCGGACCAATCGGCTCAGGCTGAGCCGGCTGACATGAACCTGCAGACCGACGAGGCGAAGGCCACGGTCGAGGAGATCAAGGCCGACAACGCCGCCCTGAAGGACGCCGACCGGGCCGCGGAGGCCCAGGCTGAGGTGGTCGTTGTGCAGGCCCAGCAGCTGGCCGAGGCAGCGGGGGAAGTGTTAGAGGAGCTGAAGGAGATCATGTCCGAATCCGACCAGGCTTGATCAGGCCAGCCTGAGGGCAGCAACCGCGCCGGCAATTCTGGGTGACCCAGGTAGCCTGCCCAGCCGGCCTGCAGTCAGTTAACAAGCTCGCATCGCCCCGTATGGCACTGTCGCCGCCAGCCGGCTAGCGAGAGTCTCGGTCAGCCGATCCGTATCGACATCCATGCCGCGCATTCTTCGCTGCAGAAGTCGGGTGCGCGACGCCTGCCCACCAGACGGAACGTCCCATCGGCCCCGCACAACGCATCCACTCATACGGCGGGATGTCGCGCTGATGCGTGCCCACATCTGTTCCAGGCCGCGTTCGGTGGCGACGGCGAGGCGGGAGTGGGAGAGGGCGGCCGGGCGGAGCGGTTGGTCACTATGTCAGCTTGATCGCCGACGGTCCGCCACGAAGCTGCGCACGAGCTTCATCATTCCCGCCGCGGTCAGTAAAGGCTATGCCAGGTGCCGCATGCCCAGATCCTAAACGGGTATTGCCGGCGTGGCTGGAGGGAACCGGGGGAAGGGGGCGTGCCGCGGTGCGCCAGGGAGAATTCAGATCTGCTGGCCGGCGCAGGCTGGTCGCGTTGGCACTAGAGATATCGCTGGCCGCGCTCGCTGCCGTGGGCTGCACGGCCGCTGCGGCAAAGTCGACCCCGGCCCCGACGCTGACCATCACCCCGGCCGATGGGTCGCAGGGCATACTGCCGGGAGCGGCCATCAAAGTTGCCGCAAGGCACGGAAAGCTGCGGGACGTCACGGTGACGACGGCCGCCGGTCCCGTTCGGGGTTATCTCGCTGCTAACGGCGTATGGCGCAGTGCAGAGCCGCTTGCTACAGCCACGAACTACACGGTGACGGCGACTGCGATCGGCGCGAACCATAGGAAGGTCACTATTTCGAACACCTTCCAGACGCTCAGGCCGCATCAAACATTCAGCGCTACGATCACACCACTTGGCACAGATCCAAATGTGAGCTCCGAGATATCCGCCCGGCAATATGGCGTCGGCATCCCCATCACCATCATGTTCAGTCATCCGATCAGCAACAAGGCGGCAGTGGAGCGGGCCATCGAGCTCCGCACTTCCAAGCCCGTGGTTGGTGCCTGGTACTGGCAGGATGACAAGACAGTGATCTTCCGGCCGCGGCAGTACTGGCCGCAGTACACCACGGTGACGGTCGATGGCAATTTCGACGGCGTCCAGGCGGCGCCCGGTGTCTACGGCAATCGCGACGTGAACCTGAACTTTTCCATCGGACCTTCGCTGATCGTCGTCGCCAGCACACACGCCCACTACATGAAGGTCTATTACAAGGACCGGCTCTTCGGCCGGTGGCCGATCAGTACCGGCAGGCCGGGCGACGACACCCCGGACGGCACATACCTGACGACCTTCAAGAACAACCCGCAGCTCATGGTCGGTCCCGGGTATCACCTGGAAGTGCCCTGGTCGGTGGACTTCACCTATAGCGGGGACTTCATTCACGACGCCTACTGGTCGGTAGGCGAGCAGGGATACGTCAACGTCAGCCACGGCTGCGTCAACACCTCACCCGCGCATGCCGAGACCTACTACAACATGGCCGAGCCGGGGGATCCCGTCACTGTCACCGGCAGCCCAGCCGCCGGTACGCAGGGTAATGGCTGGACCGAGTGGTTCCCGTCCTGGTCGCAGTGGCTCAGTGGCAGCGCCACCGGCGATGCCGTCGTTGCCGGGCCGACCGGAAGCTCACTCGTCAGCCCGGCCTCGCTAGCTGCCGCTACCGGCGGCGCACCGCTGTACCAGCCAAAGCCAGGCAACGCGAACCCGACCACCTGACGTCATCACGGCGCTCAGGACCCGCGACAGTGTTTCCCAACTCCTACTCGCGCGCTGCTGACCCGGAGTGCGCCTGGTCTCCCTCAGTTTCGGCGTCAGCAACGTGGCGCGCGCCAGGCTGTTCCTGGACGTCGTCATCCAGCGGCATTGGGCCTCGTCAGGCTGCTGCGGTCAGTTGATATCGAACTCGTTGCCTTCCGGGTCCTTGATCCCGACCGCGTAGTGGTCCAGCCCTTCCTCTGCCAATGCGCCAGTGATCGTGGCGCCCAGGTCAGCCAGCCGGTTGGCCTCCGCGTCGACTCGCTTCCTGCGAGCCTCGATCGGGTCCGTCCGCTCGCCACTCGCGTGGATGTCGGGGTGCAGCCGGTTCTTGACCACCTTGGCATCCGGGACGACATGGAACCAGATGCTCGGCCCGTGGCCCTCCGGGTCGCTGATCCTGTCCGCCCCGTCGACCAGCTCATCCTCGGGCACTCCCAGCTCGCGGTAGAAGTCGTTCCAGGTAGCGAATCCAGCCGGGGCCGGCGCGAGCTCATAGCCCAGCGCGGCGGCCCAGAACCGAGCCAGCCGGTCGGGGTCGGCACAGTCGATGACCAACTGAAAGCGGACGGGCACCGGTTTCCTCCCCAGGCCGCGCGGGTAGCCACCGACATCCTGCCAGATGCTTCGCGGCGCGGACCATAGCGTCGGGTCAGAACAACTCGAACTGCACCCTGTCGATCTGCTGCGTCATCGGACGGAGTGCCGCGCGGGCCGCGGTCCCACTTTAACGGCTCGCGGCGCGTTCGAGATCGGGCTCGAACGCGCCGCGATGTGCTTGTCTCGTCTCGTTACTGGTCAGCCACGCCGCCCATGGGCCGCGGAGGACGATGATCCCAACGGAGGCTCTCGCTAGCGGTCGTCGCCTAGCGGAAGCTAGGCGTCTCGGACGGGCTGGTAGGTGAGGAGGACGAGACTGTCACCGATCGTGCGAATGTCGACACGGCGCAGGGGCTTCGTGTCGCTGATCTCACGGAAGAGGCGCTCACCTGTCCCGAGAACGAACGGGTGGGTCATCAGCCGCAACTCGTCGATCAGGTCGTGCTCCATCAGCGTCTGCACGAGCGGGCCGCTGGCGTAGACGAGGATGTCCCCGTCCACGTTCTGCTTCAACTTCGAGACCTCCTCGATGACGTTGCCCTTCAGGACTGTGGAATTGGTCCATTCGGTGGGGTCTTCGAGCGTCGAGGACACGATGAATTTGGGGATGCTTCGCAACCTGGCCGCCCACTCGCCAGGCCGGGCAGCCCATCGCTCGGCGAACCACGTGTAGGTACCTCGACCGACCAGCCAGGCCGCGGTATCCAGCGCTTCCTGGAACTCAACCTTGGCCCACTCCTCGCGGTCCTTGTCTGACATCTGGTCGAACCAGCCGCCGAACTTGAACCCTTCATCACCGGTCGGGTCCTGGATGACTCCGTCGAGCGAGACGTTCTCGCTGATGACGATTCTTCCCATTTCGGTTCTCCATCTGTTGGTATTGTCAGCAACCACTGATCTAGACACCGGGCGATAGGGAAACTGGTCGCTGATCAGCCGCGCACTTCGGGCCTCGGCAAGTGTCCATATCGCGATGGGGGTGCGACATGGCTGGAGGAAGGTGACGCGACGGTGGGGAGAGCCGACCTGATCTAACGGGCGCGGGCCGACGACGGCGACGCATTCCGAGAATTGACCGCGCCGCACCATCGCGAGCTGCAGGTGCACTGTTAAGAGTACCCGCGTGATCGGCTAGTCGCCGACTGCGGCCCCGGTCTCATCCTGGTCCGGCGCGAGGACAGGCCAGGTTCATGGTGGGCGCCAACGGCTGGCGGGCAAACAGCACAGACCGCCGGCTCTACGCTGAAGGGAGCCAGCGCCATGAATGACCTCAAGCAGGTAGTCGAGCAGATTGCCGCCGAAGCCGACGTCACCGCCGATCAGCCAATGCCGCCCGGGGCCGTCTGCACGCGTCCGAATGAGTCGGTCACAGTGGCCACCCGCCTCGCCCCCGAGGACCTGGCCGAGATCAAGCGCCTAGCCGGCCGCCTGGACGTGCCGCCGTCCAGCCTCATCCGCGGATGGATCCTCTCCGGGCTCAACGCGCACAAGGACGAGACCGTGCAGAGCACGATCGACAGGATCTCCGCCGACGTGCAGCGACTCCGCGAACTCGTAGCCTGACCAAGCCGGCCCGGCACGCACAGCCGACCCGGCGCTCCCCATCACCCCCAGGGACGCGAGCGCCGGCTCATGCACTCTCGTCCCCTGCCGGTCATCGGGCGCTTGGGCGCATCGGTTAATCGAGGCCTGACAGTCCCAGGAGGTCCCGTAGCGCGCCCTGGCCGGCCGGGGTGAGCCGTACTGCTCGGCCGGATCCGATCCGCGCCACCCAGCCGTTGTCGAAGAACTTCTGGCACAGCTTCGCCCCCGCCGTCCCCGCGAGGTGCTGGCGCCTCTCCGTCCAGTCCAGGCATCCGCGGGCGAGCGGCCGTTTGCCGGGCCGCAGGTCCTCCAGCTCCAGCCCGAGCGTGCTGGTCAGCCAGCCCATACCGGTCTGGGTGAGGGCGAAGCCGCAGGTCTGGTCCAGCAGTCCCGCTCCAGTCATCGCGTCGGTCACGGCGACGCCGAGCCGTCCGGCGAGGTGGTCGTAGCAGGTGCGGCCGCGTCGCAGGGCCGTGTTCGCGGTCACCGCCCGCAGCCCGCGTACCGAGTCCTGCCGAGGTTCGAGCCGGGCCGATAGATCCTCAAGTAGGTGCGCGACCGAGGGGCCCGCAAGCTGCACGTAACGGTGACGACCTTGGCGGCGCTCGACGAGCAGGCCGCCGTCGACGAGGCGGTGCAGATGCTCGGTTGCGGTGGAGGGCGCCACGCGCGCGTGAGCCGCCAGCTCGCCCGCGGCCCATGCGCGGCCGTCGAGCAGCGCAAGACATATGGCCGCCCGCGTCTCGTCCGCCAGCAGAGCTGCGAGCGACGCCAGGTCGGAAGCCGAGGTCATCATCCCATTCTCCGTCGAATTCGTTCGGCCGGTACCGAAGGGTCGCGGCCGTAGCGTTGGCCGCATGCAGCAGATCACTGGCCGCGATGCCGCACTTACCGTCCTGACCGAGCCGGCCTTTCATGGTGCCGCCAGTCCCGCCCGCATCCGCCGGAGTCGCCTGGCTACGCGCCACGGTTGCCCGGTTCAGCTGCGGAACTGTGCACGAGCGCAGGCGCGCGCTGGTCATCGCGCTCCTGGACGCGATCCCCGTGGAGTCTCTTCGGGCCCGCAGCCGGATGCACCCCGTGGCGATCCTGGGTCGCGCGGTCGGCGCCGATGAGTCCGTCATCGACCTGGTGCGGGACGTCGCGCAGGCCTACCAGCCGG
The DNA here is from genome assembly GCA_963837255.1 of uncultured Actinomycetota bacterium. GTDB lineage: Bacteria > Actinomycetota > Actinomycetes > Streptosporangiales > Streptosporangiaceae > JAJYUU01. The sequence goes on along the minus strand of CAWIMN010000011.1, from coordinate 1,111,686 downwards.
GTACCGGCGACGAATCCCGCGCTGACGTGGCCGTCGACGGGCTGGTGGCGGTCTTCGGTGGTGTCTTCGATGAGCCGACGGCGGCCCGGATCGGGCTGCTCGTACAGGCGTGCGAGGCCACGGCGGTACTGATCGAACGGGCGAGAGACCGCCCCGTCCACGCGGTGCTGCGCGAGGACCCGCCGGTCCCAGCGACTAAGCGGCAGGCTCTGGCCACGACGACCGTCGGTGATATCACGATCGAGGCCGGCGAGGTGGTGCAGGTTTGCCTGGCTGGCGATCTGGCGTTCGGCGCCGGGTCCCACCGCTGCCCCGGCCGTGCGCACGCCCTCGCCCTCGTCGCCAAAGCCCTGGCAGCAGAAACGCCATGAGCGACTTCACCGCCCTCCACCGCGCCGGCGACCCACTCATCCTGCCGAACGCGTGGGACGTTGCCTCAGCCCGTTGCCTGGTCGAGGCTGGCTTCCGCGCGGTGGGCACCACCAGCCTGGGCGTCGCGGCCGCAACCGGCCTGCCCGACGGTGCCGGCGCCGCCGGCGCCGAAACGCTGCGCCTGACCCGCAGCCTGGCGAAGCTGCCCGTTCACCTCACCGTCGACATCGAAACCGGCTCGGTCGGCGCCGCGGTCGCCGTCGCCGCGGCCGGCGCGGCCGGGGTCAACATGGAGGACGCCATGGGCCCGGCCGAGGCACACGCCGCACTGATCCGATCGGTGAAGCGGGAGCTGCCGCAGCTATTCGTCAACGCCCGCACCGACGCTCACTGGCAGCGACCCGGTGACCTGGCCGAAACCTTGCGCCGGGTACACCGCTACGCCGACGCCGACGCCGACGGGGTGTTTGTTCCAGGCCTGGCCGAACCCAGCGACATCGCCGCCGTGGTGGCAGCCGTCGACGTACCCGTCAACATCCTGTACCTGCCCGGCCGGCACACCATCGCCGCCCTGTCAGAGCTGGGCGTGCGGCGGGTTAGCACCGGCTCCCTGCTCTTCCGCGCCGCCCTGGCCGCCTGCGTCGACACGGCCGTCGCGGTCCGCGACGGCCTCGTCGTACCACCGGATCTTCCGTCCTACACAACGGTCAACGCCTGGTCGCCGACCCGGTGACACAGTGACACAGCGAATCGCACCCGCGACCCGCCTCGCAGAGATACCAGCACCCAAGAACCGGTGACAACGACCTTGGCACACGGAGCACGCATACTCATCTGACCGATAGCTGCGAATTGAGGTCCGCCCGCTGGTGCTGCCTCTGGCCGCGGCTTGCCGGAATTGATTGGCTCCGCAGTTAGTTTGGCTCCGAGCAGACACAGGCCCGAACATATGTCCTATTCAGGGCGGGACGTTGCGCGTCAATCAGCGACGTTGAGCCTCGTCAGGCGACGCCGCACCCGCCGCAGAATTTGACCGGGGAGCGATTGCTCGCAGGCAGTTAACATGGCCCTGAACTGAGTGGCGAAAAATTCTCTGTACGTGCTCACGTGGCGCCCCGAGCAGGACTCGAACCTGCGGCCTACTGCTTAGGAGGCAAACCCGAACCAGGCCAGACAACGCCCACCGTCTCCCTATGTGGCTCTGACCTGGGACGACAATCGCCTGACGCCGCCTGACGCCGCCCTGCTCCTACCCATGCTGGCTCCCAGTTTGGCTCTCCGGAGATCGTTAGCTCCGCTAATCAGTCGCCGCGGCCAAGGCGGCGCTTGGGACACTGCTCCGAGCGGCCCGCCGGTTCTCTGCGTCTGCCAAGCCAGTCTTCTGCCAAGCTTGACTAATGCGCCCAGTCTCCCGCCAGCGGCAATCGGCTTCCCGCCGGAGAGAGAAAGCGGTGTCAGTCAAGCTGGGCATGCGCCACGGCCGGAGCAGCCTTAGCAGGGCCGGCGGGTGATAGGTTCCAGCCGTGTCCGCACCTGAACTCCGCAGGCCCGGCCAGGCCGGGCCACCCAGGGTGCATGTGCTGTCGGCCGCAGGCCACCGCGCCCCGGCGGTGCTCGCCGACCTGTTCCCGGCGCCACCCGAGCCAGTCTCCCGGACTGGCCTCGCGCGCTGGGCGTTCCTCCTGGTCCAGATAGCCGCGCTCGCCCTCGGTGCGCTGGTGATGCTGGCCCGCATCGGCGGCAGGCCGGGCTGGTACAGGGTCTACGCCGAGGACCCGGGCATCTACCTCCCCCAGGCGCTCGCGCATCCCTGGCACCTCTTGCAGTCGTATGCGGGTTACCTGCAGTTGGTCCCGCGCCTGATCGGCCAGATTGCCGCGCTGGTGCCGATCAGGGAAGCCTCGGTCGTCTTCGCGGTCGGCGGCGCTCTCGTCGCATCCGCGTGCGGGCTGTTCGCCTACCACGCCAGCGCGGGCCATATCAGCTCGCGCTGGCTCCGCGCCATGCTCGGCCTATCCGTGGTGCTGCTGCCAGTAGCGCAGCTCGAGATCGCCGACAACGGCCTCAACTCCATCTGGTACCTGCTCGTCGCCCTGTTCTGGGCAGCGCTGTGGCGACCGCGCACCGGTGCCGGCACGGCAGTCGCCGCGGTCGTGGCGTTCGCCGCAGCAGCCTCAAGCTCGCTCGCGCTCTTCTTCGCGCCGCTGTTCGCGGCCCGCGCGATCGTGGTACCCCGGCGCCTCCGCGAGCACGGCGCGACCGCCGGCTGGGCGCTCGGCTGCCTGCTGCAGATTCTGGTCATCCTGACCAGCCATCTGTCCCGGTTCCGACCTCATGCTCCGATTAACGCGGTGCTGTACTACGCGCACGAGGTCCTTCTGCCGGCCCTCGGCTGGCACCTTTCCTGGCACCTGCGCGACATCGTGGGGCTCAACGCCGCCACTGCGCTCGCGGGCGGCTTGATCGTCGTTGTTCTCGCCTCTGCGCTTGCCACGCAGGCCTGGCGGTGCAAGGTGTTCGTGGCCACCGCCGTGGTGACCGGCCTCGTGTTCACGGCGTTCACCTCGGCGTTCGGCTGGGCAGCCGGCCCAAGCCGTCCAGTAACGATCAGTGTGGAAAACGGCGCCCGGTATTCCACGGTGCCCATCCTGCTGCTCGATGCGGCGCTGATCGTGGTGGCCGACGCCTATGCGCGCCGGTGGTGGCCGCGCCCCAAAGCCGTCGTCGCGGTCGTCGCGCTGGTAGCGGTCCTGGCAGTCGGCTGGACCACAGACTTCCGCTACCCGGTTCGCCGCTTGGCCGGACCTGCCTCAGCCTGGGAGCGGACGGCCGACGCGTGGCTTCGGTACTGCCAGCACACGCCTGCCGGGACGATCACGGTCGCCTTCCCTGACTGGTGGGGAACGGGCCCGCTGTCCAGCACGTTCAGGTGCTCTAGCCTGCGCCGCTGACGGGCCATGCAGGCTATCGAGCGCCTGGCCGCCCGCCTGGACGTGCTGCCGTCCAGCCTCATCCGCGGATGGATCCTCTCCGGCCTCAACGCGCACAAGGACGAGACGGTGCAGAGCACGATCGAGAGAATCTCCGCCGACGTGCAGCGACTCCGCGAACTCGTAGGCGGGCGCGGACGTGCCGGCCACGATCGCCACAGCGATCGGCGGTGGCGCGCTTGTCGTCGGCGGGCCGCTCCTCATGGGTAAGCTGCGTGACATCATGCTCCGCAGCCGGGCCGGGCAGCCCCAGTGACCGCCGCCAGATTCGACGAGCTGATTCACGCACCGACCCGGCTGGAGATCGTCTCGCTGCTGGCTGCCGTGGAATGGGCGGACTTCAAGTTCATCCGCGACGAGGTGGGCCTATCGGACTCGGCGCTGTCCAAGCAGCTGACCACGCTGGAGGTAGCGGGCTACGTGGAGATCCGCAAGGCATTCGTCGGTAAGCGGCCGGGCACCTCGGCGCGGCTTACCAAGACAGGCAGAGCCGCATTCGAGCTGCACGTCGCCGCACTGCAACAGATGGTCGAACGATCCGGTGCATCGGTACTCCGCCGCTGACCACATCAGCCACCAGCTGGGCCAGGCACGGCCATCCTGGTTATGGGAATAGCGCCGCCTTACCGCTGTGGGCTGGCGTTCGTTCCTAATGCCGGGGCGGGGACTTGACCGCTGGCCCGCGACGAGGGCAAGGTTGCCCACGGCGGTACGAGCGAGTTCCGGCGGTGCCGGGCCTGCAATGCGCTGCCTGGTCACCTCTGCCCGCGCAACGAGCGTGGCCCCCGTCGCTGCTGATCGCCTAACCGGCGGAGAACGCAGCGGCCTACGGCGCTCATATGCCCAGATCTGTCCGGCTAGTGTCTTTGTCAGCTCCAGCCGACTTCCATGGAGTGCGCGCGGCTACTCGCTCGCACGGCTAACTGTTCCAGCCTGGTCAGTCGAGCGTGCAGCGCTGAGCCTGGTTGCATGTCTTCATAATCGCCGGTCCCCCGCTGGCGCTGGCTCTGGCCGTGGCTTGCCGGAAATTGATTGGCTCCCAGCCGATACGGTCCCGGACATATGTCCTATTCTGGGCGGCATCGTGCGCCATCCAGCGACATTGAGCCTCGTCAGGCGACGCCGCACCCGCCGCAAGATTTGCCCAAGGAGCGATTGCTCGCAGGCAGTTAACATGCCACTGGACACAATGGCGAAGAATTCTATCTACCTGCCAGTCTGGCGCCCCGAGCACGACTCGAACCTGCGGCCTACTGCTTAGGAGGCAAACCCGAACCAGGCCAGACAACGCCCACCACGGTCCTACGTGGCGCTGACCTGGCACGACAATGGCCTGACGCCGCCTGACGACGCTCGGCTCCTGCTGAGCTTGGCTCCGCAGATTCCAGTGACCGTCGCAACACGGTGACTGATGCTGGTGGATAGTAGTCGTTTCAGCGCACTGCTGCGAGGGCTATGTCGCGGACCGGCGTGTCTGTGTGGGCAGCCCAGGTCTGGGTGGCTGCGGTCAGGGTGAGGGCGCTTCCGTAGAGGACATGCTCGCCGCCTTGCCTGGCGATCAGGGTGTCGAGCGAGCTGAAGGCGCGTCCTTTGCGGCCGAGGACCAGGATGTCGGTTGCGGCGCGCTCGCCGCGCCAGTGCCCGGCGGGCAGGCGCACGTGCCGGCCGAGATCGTCCGGGGCGTGGGGGTCAGCGCCGGACAGCCAGTCGTCGAGGAGGCCGAGAGCGACGCCGATGCAGGCGGCGACGGTGGCAGCGGCGTTGCCGGGCGAGTCCGGCTGTACTTGGGCCAGGATCGCTGCGGCCTGGGTGGTGTCGCCGTCGGCGAGGGCCTCGATGACCAGCCGCAGGGTGGTGACGGCCAGGTCGCGGGCCTTGCCGACGGGGGTGAAGCGGGTCATGTTGTGCCGTTCGACGGCTCGGCTCAGTGCCGCTTGCAGGGTGTCCGGGTCCGGCACGTCGATGCTGTCAACGTCGATGCCTTCCTCGGCGAGCAGCGGCGCGAGCTCCCGCATGGTCTGCTCGCCCAGGCCAGGGGTGAGCTGGACCTGCGGCGGTCCCGGCGGTGGTTCGGGGCTGCGGCGGCGCATGTCAGCCATGAGGCCATCCTCCCGGGGCCGGGCACATGACTGTCACTTCGCGGCCGGATGAGGCTGCCCCTCACTCAATGCCGCGGCCAGCCGCGCCGCGGGGGTGTCGCAGATTCCAGTGACCGTCGCAACACGGTGACTGATGCTGGTGGATAGTAGTCGTTTCAGCGCACTGCTGCGAGGGCTATGTCGCGGACCGGCGTGTCTGTGTGGGCAGCCCAGGTCTGGGTGGCTGCGGTCAGGGTGAGGGCGCTTCCGTAGAGGACATGCTCGCCGCCTTGCCTGGCGATCAGGGTGTCGAGCGAGCTGAAGGCGCGTCCTTTGCGGCCGAGGACCAGGATGTCGGTTGCGGCGCGCTCGCCGCGCCAGTGCCCGGCGGGCAGGCGCACGTGCAGGCCGAGATCGTCCGGGGCGTGGGGGTCAGCGCCGGACAGCCAGTCGTCGAGGAGGCCGAGAGCGACGCCGATGCAGGCGGCGACGGTGGCAGCGGCGTTGCCGGGCGAGTCCGGCTGTACTTGGGCCAGGATCGCTGCGGCCTGGGTGGTGTCGCCGTCGGCGAGGGCCTCGATGACCAGCCGCAGGGTGGTGACGGCCAGGTCGCGGGCCTTGCCGACGGGGGTGAAGCGGGTCATGTTGTGCCGTTCGACGGCTCGGCTCAGTGCCGCTTGCAGGGTGTCCGGGTCCGGCACGTCGATGCTGTCAACGTCGATGCCTTCCTCGGCGAGCAGCGGCGCGAGCTCCCGCATGGTCTGCTCGCCCAGGCCAGGGGTGAGCTGGACCTGCGGCGGTCCCGGCGGTGGTTCGGGGCTGCGGCGGCGCATGTCAGCCATGAGGCCATCCTCCCGGGGCCGGGCACATGACTGTCACTTCGCGGCCGGATGAGGCTGCCCCTCACTCAATGCCGCGGCCAGCCGCGCCGCGGGGGTGTCCCAGCCGAGGATCTTGCGGGGCCGGTCGTTGAGCTCGGCGGCAACTGCGGCGAGCTGCTCCGGGAGGTGGATCCGCAGATCGGTGCCCTTGGGGAAGTACTGGCGCAGCAGCCCGTTCGTGTTCTCATTAGTCGGCCGCTGCCAGGGCGAGTGCGGATCACAGAAGAACACCGGCATGCCGAGCGCCCGGGTGATGCCGGCGTGCAGCGCCATCTCCGAGCCCTGGTCCCACGTCAGCGAGCGGCGCAGCTGCGCGGGCAGCTGCTCCAGGGCCGCCACCAGCGAGTCAGCGACAGCTCCGGCGGTATAGCGGGGACCCGGCACGTGCAGCAAGATAGTGAACCTGCTCGCGCGGTCGACCAGGGTCCCGATCGCCGACCGGTTGCCGGCACCGATGATCAGGTCGCCTTCCCAGTGACCCGTCACCGAGCGGCCGGCGGCCTCGGCCGGCCGCTGGCTGATGTTGATCATGTCTGTCAGCGTCCCTGGCCGGCGGGCATCAGCGCGACGGTGCGCCTTGCGGTGCCGCCGCCCGGTGCGCAGCACCCGCGGCACATCCCGGCAGAGCCCGCCGCCCAGCTCCGGCCGGTAGACCGCCTGGTAGATCGTCTCGTGCGCTAGATGGCGCGCCCGGTCACCGGGGAACTCGCCGTGCAGCGCCTGGCTGACCTGCTCCGGGCTCCACCGCGCCGCCAGCCGGCCAGCCACGAACTCCCGCAGCTCCCGATCGCGTAACAGCTTGCCGCGACCTGGCCGGGCGCGGCGCCCGGCCGCCAGCCGCTGCGCCGCGAATGGCCGGTACTGCCCGCTGCCAGGATCCCGGTTGCGCCGCAGTTCCCGGCTGATCGTCGACGGGCTGCGCCTTAGCTGCGCCGCGATCGCCCCAACCCCGAACCCGCCACCGAGCAGATCCGCGATGCGGACCCGCTCGTCCTCGGACAGGAACCGGCCCGAGATCACTTGCTTCCGCGTGTCGACCACCGCTGCAGACTGCAGCCTCGTGCCGCTGCTGCTGGTCACCACACGCCCGCGTCGCCAGCGTTTCCCGGTCTTCGGATGCACGCCGACGATCCGGCACGCCTCCGCGCTACCGACGCCCCGGGCGATCAACCGCCCAAACTGACCCCGCTTCGCCGCCAGCGGCGGCCGACCCGGCCGACCCTGAACCATCGCAACTCCCCGAATCCTCGAGCGTTGCGACGATCACTGGAATCCGCCCTCCCAGTTTGGCTCCCAGCAGCCACAGGCCCGAACATATGTCCTATTACGGGCGCGACGTTGCGCGTCATACAGCGACATTGAGCCTCGTCAGGCGACGCCGCACCCGCCGCAAGATCTCACCACGGAGCGATTGCTCGCAGGCAGTTAACATGCCACGGCACACAAAGGCGAAGAATTCTATCTACCTGCCAGTCTGGCGCCCCGAGCAGGACTCGAACCTGCGGCCTACTGCTTAGGAGCAAGCCCGTCGAGCATCAGGCCTCGTAAAGTGCCTGCTCGGAGCGGTGCCGCCCTGCGTTTGATCTGCTCCTAGCGAGCCGACTGCTGCCGAGTGTGTGGCACGTATGTGGCACGCCAGACCCGGTCGTGCCGCCCGCTCCAGAGGGCTGCGCGGCGTCCCCTGAGGCAGGCTCCTTGCCTGCCGCCTCTTCTGCCGATGCCGTGCCAGAGGCTCGCGGTCAAGGACGCCGAAGGCGCCGCGTAGCGGTCGAAGATCCTTGACGGCGAGGGGCACGGCCATACCCTCAGCCGCGCAGCCCGGCTCGAGGCCCTGCTGACACCACCACCCTGGAGAGGAATTCGTTATGCCTCGATGCTCAACCCACTGCCCGCCGCCCCGCAGCAGCGGTGCCCTTCTGCCTGCCGTGATCGTCGTTGGCGTCGTGATCGTCGCCGCCGGCCGCGGGACCGTGATCGTGCACGCGCTGACGACTCTGGTGATCGCGGCTTGCACCATCGCCGGACTCACGATCGCTGGGCTGGTCACGGTGGCGGTCTTGCGGCTGCGATCGGAATCCCGCGAGCCGAGGCCGACCAGGCGTGCGCTCACCTTTGGCCGCGATCGGGCGGCGATCGCCCGCCAGGATCATCGCCGATCCGGGCGCGACCAAATACCTGCGACCGAGCAGCACCTCCATCTGCACCTGCACGGCGCGAACGCAGAGGAGCTCGCCCACCTGCTGAGCCAGCCGCATTCGCCCGGCGGGACAGAAAGCTGACGACCCTCATCCGGCAACAGCCCGGCCGTGACCGGGCCGTGCTTCCGTCTCTTCGGTTCTTCTAGCCAGCCCGGCTAGCTGCTCGCGCGTTTTCACGCTGCCGATTGCCATCCCGGTCTAATACAGCACGCCACGCCCGCCGCCTCACCGGCGGGCCTGGGGTTCCAGCTCGTCTGCGGAGGCCGGCTCATGGCAACCACGACACAGCCCATCCACGACTCCCGCACCACCGCGGCGCGCGGTCTTGGCGCGCCCCGCGGCGGCCGGGCGCGAAGCGCAGGAGGCCGCCGATCATCCTTCCCCTCATCCACTCCTGCTCGCGCTCCCGCGAACGCACTGTCTCGGTATAGACGCAAAGTTTCGAACCACCCCCTGGTGGCCTGCGACGACCCAGCCGGATGGCGCCCCGGCGCGAGGATGAACCTGCGCGCCCTGGCAGCCGCGGACCCGGACACACCCCAGCGGCAGCGCAACTGCGGCGCCGTCCCCGTCGGCGATCAGGTCGAGATCCGCATGAAAGACGGCAGCACCTACTACTGCGGCTTGGAGACGTGCGGCAACGTCTGGCTGTGCCCCGTCTGCTCCGCCAAGATCCACCACCGCCGCGCTGCCGAACTCCGCGACGCCCTCACCACATGGGAGCAGCAAGGCCATGCCGCCAGCCTCGTCACCATCACCGTCCCCCACGACCTGGACAACCAACTCTCGAAGCTCGTCGACGCCGAGCGTGCCGCCTGGAAGCGCGTCACGGCCGGTGCGGCCTGGCAGCGGCTCAAGCGCCGCCTCGGCATCGTCGGGCATATCATCGCCTTCGAGCTCACCTGGGGCGATGAACATGGCTGGCACCCCCACTACCACGTCCTCCTGATCCACGACCAGGACCTCGACGCCGCCGCCATCGCGGCGCTGCACGCCCACATTCACACGCGGCTGGTAGCTGGCTGTCGCGACCACGCCCTCCGCCAGCCCGACCAGCGGCACGCCGTCCGCATCGACCCCAACGTCTCCGCCACTAAAGCGGGCACGTACATCGCCAAGGGCAGCGACTGGACACCCGCCGAGGAGATGACCCGAGGCGACCTCAAGACCAGCCGAGCAGGCAGCCGCACCCCGTTCCAGATCCTCGCCGACTACCATCAGACCGGCGACACCCGCGACCGTAACCTCTGGCACGAATACAGCCACGTCACCCGCGGCCTAGCAGCCGTGCGCTGGTCTCGCGGCCTTCGCGATGTCATCCTGGGTCCTTGTGCCGAATCCGAGCTGACGGACGAGCAACTGGCCGTAGAGGACGTGAGCGGGCATCTCATCGCCGCAATGCCGCCTGCGACTTGGTCGCGCATCCGGCGAGCCGGGCTTGACCTTGCCGCACTTGTTAGTGTCGAGCACGGCGGCCTTCGGGCCCTCAAAGCCCTCATTGGTGACAGCAGCTGTCGCGTGACCGACCCTTGGAGAAGACGTTGACGCCACCGAGCTGCGGGCACTCTCCGCGGCCCTTCGAACACGTCCGGCCCTGACGAGCCCACCGCTGCTGGGCTAGCGCTGAAGCCGTCAGCGAGAGCGGCGGGACGACTCGACCCAAAGCAATCGCGGGAAGAATGCGTGCGGGATAGCGTAGATCCCGCTGACGAGACAGGGAGCCAAAATGGCTGACGGTTTGCCAATTCGCAAGGTTATCGAATCTATTACGTCCGGCACCATGAGGATTCCGGCATTTCAGCGCGGCTTCGTATGGGATGCTGAGCACGTCGCTTATCTAATGGACTCGATATACAAGGGATACCCGTTTGGCGCCGTTATTCTCTGGCGCACGAAGGAAAAGCTAAACTCAGAAAGAAGTCTTGGCCCTTTCGAACTACCAAATCGGCAGCCAGATTACCCAATAGACTACGTCCTGGACGGCCAGCAGCGAATCACGTCGATCTTTGGCGTATTTCAGAGCGAGCTGGAACCGCAAGGCGACGACTCTTGGACACATATATACTTTGACATGGACGCAGCGGCAGATCTGCAGGAAAGTCAGTTCGTCGCGCTAGATGACGGTTCGATAGATCTGGCGCGACACTTTCCCATCGATACATTCTTCGACGTCTCCGCCTACCGCCAGGCAACGAAGAACCTTACTGAGCCGCAAGCAATCCTCATAGACTCAGTGCAGGCGAAATTCAAAGAGGCGGTCGTGCCTACCCAGGAAATCGCGACCGACGATCGGTCGAAGGTGGCCATCGTATTCGAACGAGTCAATCGTCTTGGGGTGGAGCTGGATGTCTTCCAACTGCTGACCGCGTGGACATGGAGCGAAGACTTTGACCTTCAGCAACGCTTCGCCGACTTGGCAGAGGAACTCCAACCTCATGGATTCGCCGAGGTAGCTGAGGACACCAATCTGCTCCTACGTTGCTGTTCAGCTATCGTAAGCGGAGACGCATCGCCCACAGCCTTTATCAACTTGAAGGGCAACGATGTTCGAGATCGCTTCGACGACATCGAACATGGCATTCGTGGCGCGATCGACTTCTTGCGTAAGAATCTAAATGTGGAGACGCTCACGAATCTGCCTTATCCGAGCTGCCTCGTCCCCCTTGCTGTTTTCTTTTCCTCTAAGACCGTGACAATGACGGACCCTCAGCGGGAGATTCTAACTCGGTGGTTCTGGCGCGCGTGCTTCTCTCGCCGCTACAGCGCCGGAGTCATTCGAAACCTCAATCGCGATATAGAGGAGGCAACGAAACTGCGGCAAGGTGAGTCGAATGCGCTCGCAGACTTTGCTTCCGATATTGACGAGGAGTATTTCAGTCAAACCTTCACTCTGGGAACAGTAAATACTCGCAGCTTCATACTGCTGCTAGCAAACGGCCAACCCCTTAGTTTTGTATCTGGCGCACCTGTAACTCTTTCCATGGTCTTGCAGGCCTATAATCGAAATGAATTTCACCATCTCATGCCGCAGGCGTTCCTTAAAGGACTCGGCGCGTCTCCTCGGCAGATCAACGCGCTCGCGAATTTCGCGATCATCTCAGCTGCCGACAACAAGGTCCTAGGTGGAGTCGCGCCATCTGCGTACAAAGCAAAAATGCCCGCTGCTAAGGCGCGCCTGATTCTCGACAGGTGTCTTTGCCCCGAGTCACTATTTGAGGATCATTACGAAGACTTCATCAGCGAGCGCAGTGCACGGCTCGTTGATGCAGCGCGAGCGCTGATGGGTTTGCCTGTCGGGGAGGACAACGAGCCCCACACAGCGGCCGCCACGGGAAGCTCGTGACCGCGCTGCGCCTCTGGCGAGATTCTGCCGTCTCAGAGCCGCGTTGGGCCGCGACCGACTGGGCTCGGTCATCTGGGGTCCTGAGTTGGCTCATTTTAGTGCGCAACGTACGCCGGACTACGTGGCCGGGGCTCATGGGGGTTCGTAGGCAGGTGCCGCGCGGTTTCCCGATGTTCTCTTGTCGGGGTGGGCGCTGCGGGCGTGCTGTTACCGGAGGGGTTCAGCCGATGCTGCCCGCAGCCGGGCCACCGCTCCGGCCACGACCAGGGCTGAGCCGACGGCGATCCTCGGCCTGCGCCGCTGCACGGCCCGGGGCACCCGCAGGACACAGAACACGGCCGTCGGGGCTTCGCCGGCGATCGCGAGCACCGTCAGCCGCCGCGGGTGGCGCAGGCCCGACCGCACGCCGAGGACTATCCCCGCGACCTGGAGAGCAGGGAAGTACCGCGATAGCTGCCGGGCCATGGGTGTCGTCCCGGCGGTAGCCGGCACCTGTATGCCACGCTCGCGCAGGAGGTCCTTTTGCTGCTCGATGTTCTGGTCCGCCTCGGTCCGGGTCGGCGCTTCGGTGCCAAGGCCCCACGCCATCAGCCCGAAGCCGGCAGCGCTTGCCCACGCGGCCAGGGCCCGCTGCCGGCGCCCGGCGGCCCAGTGCCCGGCCCCGACGGCGGCCTGGGTGACAACGGGGATGACAGGGGACACCCATTGGGGTATCCCCGAGGGCCTGACCCCGTCCAGACGGGACATCAAGAACACCCGCCGCAGCAACCGGTCCCCGCCGTCATCACCAGCCATCCTGTCATTGTCGCCCAGCGGCACGAGTGTGCCAATCTGCCGGGCTGCCGCTACCCGGACGTTGCCGCCCGGCGGACCCTGTCACCTCCTGGTTAGTGCGCAGATTTCGTCAACTTGAGAAGTAAACCCGCAGGTCAGCGTATTAAGCCGCTCGAAAGTCCATGATCGTGAGCCAAGTCGGGTCTCAGAGCCGCGTTGGGCCGCGACCGACTGGGCTCGGTCATCTGGGGTGGCCTCAGACCGTGTGGCCCTGTCAGGTAGGTGGACTTCTGGTCAGCGTTGTTGTGGGAGTCCAGGAAGTCGCGTTCCTCAGAGCTACTCTGCTTCCTTCAATCGCGCCCAAAATGCCGCCATCTTGCGGCGCAGTAGGTCGAGTTGCTCCGCCTCCAGCCGTCCAATTCGGGTGTCATGCAGTAATGCCGTCAGATATTTTGCTTCGCCCTCGGCATCGGGATGGTCCGGGTAATCCTGAAAGCCTGGCGAGAAGTATCCCCTTGGGATGTAGTACGGGTCGCTCAGCAGGATGAATGATTCTCCAAAAGACCCCACGTCGCCCAGGTACAACGCCTCAAAGGGGCCGAGGCTGCTCTGCTGGGAACGGAGCGACTGCTGACGGTCGCGTGGCAACGAGTCAAAGGCGCGCAGTCGCGAAAATTGCATTCGCTCGATCCTAGGCGTGCCGTCGCGGCTCGGTTTATCCATGTCACAATCGTGGGTCAGCAACACCGCCGGGCCGTCGATTACGCTCGACTGAACGCTGCCACCCTCTTCAAGCATCACATCGATAATGGCTGTCGAGCCAAATATATCGCCCTGGCACAGCCAAGGCAGCTGGGCACGCACGCGTTACCAGGAGTCTTCCGACTCATCGACCGGCCGCAGCCTGACAACCCGCGCACGCCCGTCCAGGTCGTCGTTGAAGGTAACGGCCTGAAGCATTGATGCCGGCCGAATAATCGCGGACCGCGCAGCGTAGTTCACGTAGCCGAAAAGTGACGCTCCCCGCAGGGCACCACTCGGCGGAACGACGTAGTAGCCAGCATCTTCACTCGGGAAGTCCAGATGAGAACTTCGTTCGCGGTGCCTAGGCCGGTGCTGTGCTTGGACCAGGATCGGCATTAGCTGATCAGCCCCCTAGTGGCATCGGTGATGCACGCCTCAAAAACATAGTTCTTTGCTTCTCGTAGTGTGCCAAGAATTTGAGATATGCTCTCGTCCGAAGCCGTACCAGATGGGCTGATCTCGACCATTCGCCAAGTGTCAATATCGAGTATCAAGGATGTTTCGCTGGCCGAAGAAGGCGGCACTATAGTCGATGTGATCGTCGCGGCTGCATCGAAATGAGACAGCGGAACAACAACTTGAAGAAAGTAGCTCTGGGTCAGCTGCGGCAAATAAGGCGAGACGTCTACTGCAGTACGTAGGTAATCTTTGATTTCGATACTGGCGCTGGGTACATCTATTTTGTTCACGAACCTGACGCCGATCCTCGTGATTGCAGTTGGTTGCGCTATACGTTGATAGTCTGTCCAATGCTCCAGAGCCTCAGCGCTAAAAGTTTCCCACCTGTCATACGGCGCCAGCGCGCTGTACGCAAAGCCATTCAGACGGGATTGAATAACTCTCAAGCCGTCGACCCTCCGAAGCAGGTGACCTATCGTCTCTCCGGATGTGTCGCCTTGAATGCCCTCAGGCCCAACCTCAACACGACCAGTGACAGTCACCGCCGCTCCAACCGTCTCAAAGGCAGTCGGATCGGCTACGTGCCGAAGTTGGTCCAGCCCCACAGTAGGCGGAAGTATGCAGCTGAACTCCAAGATGGCTTCGGCAATGGGCGCGTGTTCATAGTGGCGCCCCAGCTTGACCGGTTGGGGAATGCCCCAGTCCGAAGTCGGCAACGGCTCGTTCGTCAGATCTCCGCCCTCCGGGGTTGTTGACATCATGATGGGGCATAAATCTGTAAAGTTCCAACCTCGCGTGCGATTCATCGAATACTGGCGGTAGCCATCCTACGTCAGTGTGTAACGGCTGAGCTTGTGGCCGCTGGCATGGCGCGGCGTGCGCTTTGCGCTGCGGTGACGGTTCCGGCGAATATGGCTATCGCTGAACAGGACATGGCTCAGCTGCGGAGGCTGCGGCTGCGTCCTTGCGCGCTTGCGCGTAGCTCGCGGTAGGAGGCCGCGAAGGCTGACCACCATTGCGGGTCCGTCGCGGTGATGGCCTGGGCGAGCTGCTTCGCGGCGTCGGTCCGGAGGGCTGCTATGGAGGTTTCCTGCCAAGCGGTCGTGTCGTGGCCCTGGGCCTGGTATTCGACGGACTGGAGCAGGGTCTCGAGCTTGTCGGCGTCTCGAGCAACCTGTGCCTCGATGGTCTGGCCGGCTTCGAACTCGGCAGTCAGCTCCTGGAAGGCCTTCGCCGCGGCGTCTGGCATGCCAGCCGTTTGGTGGCTTGAGACTGCCTCGGGCGCGGCGGTCGTGACGTAGGCGCGGCCGACCGAGGGCACGTCGCCGATGCGGGTCTCGTGCGCATCGTGCAGCAGGCACAGCGCCGCGGTGCGTCCAACGTCCGCACCTTCGATCGCGGCCAGCGCCATGCCAACCATGCCGACGCGGAAGCTGTGCTCGGCGATCGTCTCGGGTTGCGGGACACCGAGTAGTAGCCAGCCTGAGCGGGGCACGCGCTTGAGGTGGCCCATCTCGAAGAGAAACGATGCGACGCCGGCCAGCGGATGATCGCTCTCGCCGGGCACCGGCAGGCTCGCCTGATCGCGGACGTAGACACCGCTGCCGGTCTTACTGCGGACAAAGCCTTCTTCCCGCAGGGTCCGGATCGCGTTGCCGACCGTCACGCGGGTGACGCCGAAGAACTTCGCCAGCTCCTCGCCCGAGGGGAGCTGGGCTCCGGGTTCGAGCTCCCCACTCAGGATCGCGGCGCGGATCGACGCGGCGATCTGCACGTTCGGCCGGCGGGGATCTTCCGGGTCGATGGCCTGCATACCTGCTGATGCTACTTGCCTAGGCAGATCGCTGTAGCTGCTGACTACCTAGATAGTCAGATTTACGATCTGACTAGATCAGTGATTAAGCTGAATACTCAGCTCGTTGAGTCCGATGAAGGGCGGCTTCCATGCCAGGCACACTCACTATTGACACGACCGCGACTTTCCAGGCTGTCTTACTGATGGCCAGCGGCCCGAAGCTCAAGTTCGGCAGCACCGAGCAGGACATCAGTGCGCGCGGCGAGCGCAAGTGGGACGTCCAGGCCGCCGTCACTTTCCACACCGAGCTCGGCATGAAGCCGGTCAGCGAGGTCATCGCCGTCACCGTCACCGGGCCTGCCACCGATCCGTGCACGTCGATCACGCCGGGCTCCCCGATCGTGTTCGACAAGATGCGCGTCGGCTTCTCTGTGCCCGAAGCTCGCGAGAACGGCCGCGGGATACGCGGCGGCCGCCCCTGGTACCAGGCCGCCGATGTGCACCAGGCCCATCAGCCCCGCCAGGCGAAGGCCGACCAGGCCTCATAGATCTTGTTCAGCCGTCCGGCCAGGTCACCGCATCCTGGCCTGGCCGGGCTCTCCACCGTGGAGGCCAGCCGTGCTCATCCTGCCCGCTGTCTTATGGCTCGCCGATCCGTGGCATGACATCCTGGCGCTCGTCGCGGCTGTCCTGCTGTACCGCCCGATTGCTGACCTGATCCGGTTCGCGGCCGCCAGCCCCGCTGCGCGTCATCACTACCTCGGCATGGTCCGGGCCCGGCACCGGTGGCACTGGCTGTGCCGTTGCACCGGGCTCGCACAGCCCGAGCTTGCTGCGAAGAACAGGCCCGCAGCCGAGTCACGGGCCCTGGTGCTGGTGCTGGTCTCGCTCACCAGCTGGCTGCTGGCTCTGCTGCTCGGCGTCGAACTGGCAGAACGGCTCGGGAAGATCCATTACCCGCGCGCCCGCCGGTGGCGGCTCACCGACTACGGCTGGCAGTGCACCGTGAAGACCGCGCCGCGCACCGGCCGCAAAGAGGTTGAGAAGCAAGCCGCGCACATCGCGGATTACTGGCGGTCCGTCCGCGCCGGCGTCACCCAGGTGCAGCCGGGCCGCCTCATTGTCCGCGCGCTGCGCACCGATCCGCTCGCCCAGCCGTTCGGTCCGGAGCGGTGCCCGCCCGGCACCTACGAACCGCACCACCCGGACGTGCTCTACGTCGGCCGCGACGACTTCGGTGCCGACCGATACCTGCCGCTGCGCGGCCTGACCGGGATCTGCGTGTCCGGCCTGCCCGGTTACGGCAAGACCTCGCTGATCGCATCGTGGCTGTGCCAGCTGACCGCGACACCGGCGGCGCAATTCGCCTTGCTCGACGGGAAGAACGGCGGCGACCAGGAACCCTGGCATGACCGAGCCTGGCGGCACTGCGGCGACCAGCTCGCCGACGCCCTCGATGTCTTGGAGGACGCGCACGCCGAGATGCGCCGCCGCCTCCGCACGGTTGCCGAACTGTGCGGGCAGCGCAACGCGTGGAACGCCGACGGGCCAACCGCAGATCTTCCGCTGCTGGTGACAGTCATCGATGAGTGCCAGACCTACCTCGACCTGGCCCAGCACAAAGGCGACCGCGCGCTCGAGGGCCTCGCCCGGCGGTGCATCGCACTGGTGGGTGAGCTGATCCGCAAAGGCCGATCCGTCCTATGCCTGACTATCCTGGCCACGCAGAAGACGACCGGGGACTCGATCCCGACCAGCCTGCGCGATAACTCCGGGCTGGCCGTGTCGTTCGCGCTCAAGACCACCGAGAGCAGCGTCGCCGCACTCGGCGACGCCATCCGCGAATACCCCGGCTACAGCCCGACCCTGCTGCGCGAGACACCGGCGGGGATCGGCACCGCCGTCGCCACCCTCACCACCGGCACCGACCCGTTCACGCGACTGCGCGTCCCCGAGATTACCGAGCATTGGGCCGCCGAACGCGCCGCCGCGACCGCTCTCAACCGCCGCGACCCGCGAATCGTCATCTCGGCTCAAGCCGAGCCCGAGCTGCTCGTCCCATCACCACTTGCCCGAACGGAGTAACTGCCATGGCCGCCAAGCCTGACCCGCTGCTCACCGTCGACCAGGTCGCCGAGTTACTCGGCACGTCTCCGAGCTTCGTTCGCCGCCTCATCGCCGAGCGCAAGATCCGGTTCGTCCGCGTTGGCCGGCACGTGCGAATTCCCGAGTCTGCGTTAGCCGAGTACATCGCGGCCGGCACCGTCCAGCCGGTAACCGCCTGGGCGCACCGGCGCCGGAGGGCAAGCTGACATGGCCGGCCGGAAGACACGCAGCTTCGGCTCACTACGTCGTCTCCCTTCGGGCCGCTGGCAAGCTCGCTACCGCGGTCCTGACGGCCTGCTGGTGAGCGCGCCTAGCACCTTCGTTCGCAAGACCGATGGTGCTCGCTGGCTCGCGCTGACCGAGGCCGAGCTACTCAAGGACGATTGGATCGATCCGGAGGCCGGCCGCGTCCCCCTCACCGATTACGCCGACGCCTGGATCGCCGAGAGGCCTGGCCTCCGTCCCAAGACGATCCAGCTCTACCGGTACCTGCTCCGCCGGCACATCGCACCTGGTTTCACCACCATCGGCAGCATCACGGAGGCCGACGTGCGCCGCTGGCGTGCCGATCTGCTCGATGAGGGCGTCAGTCCAGTCACTACGGCTAAGGCCTACCGGCTGCTCAAATCCATCCTCGCGACCGCCATCGAGGACAGCCTGGTCCGCCGCAACCCATGCCGGGTCAAGGGCGCCGGCACCGAGCAGTCACCCGAACGGCCGTTGCTGACCATCGGCCAGGTCTACGAGCTCGCCGACGCCACCGGTCCCCGCTACCGCGCCATGATCCTGCTCGCTTGCTTCGGCGGCCTGCGCTGGGGAGAGCTCGTCGCGCTGCGCCGCCGCGACATCGATACCGCCACCGCCACCGTCCGTATCAGCCGTCAGCTCACAGAGGCTCGCGGCCAGGCGCCGTTCTTCGCACCGCCGAAGACCGCCGCAGGCAAGCGCCGCGTCATCCTGCCTGGCACCGTCGTGGCTGAGATAAAGCACCACCTCGACACCCAAACAGCTGCGGGCGCCGACGCGCTCGTCTTCACCTCGCCACGCGGCCAGCTGCTCCGTCACAGCAACTTCCGCCGCGCTACCTGGGCACCGGCGCTCGTTGCCACCGGCCTGGACGGCGTCCACTTCCACGATCTCCGCCACGCCGGCAACCACTTAGTGGCCGAGGCCGGAGCCAACCTCCGCGAGCTGATGGAACGTATGGGCCATGCCAGCAGCCGGGCGGCACTCATCTATCTGCACTCCAGCGACGAACGTCAGCGAACGCTGGCCGAGGCAGTATCCGAGCGAGCCCGACGGGACCTCGCCGGAGAATCCTGTGGCACGCATGTGGCACGAGACGGACAGTCTGATCGCCCCGAAGATCGGCTCACCAGCTCCCGTGACCCGCCTGAGCTGGGATTCTAGGTGGCGCCCCGAGCAGTGTCCAGTTTCAGGACATCGGAATGGGGTGTCTCAAGACTTAGGAATACCCATCTCGCCAGCGGCAGGGCGCGGATCGGGGCTGGCGGTCGCGGCGTGTCTCAGGACATAGGAATGGCCTGGCCAGCACGGTCGGCGGATGTCGAAGGCGCGTCTTGTCATCACCGCTGTTGTCATCGAGGGCCGGTCTCAGGGTGAGGTAGCCCGTGCGTACGGGGTTTCCCAGGGTTGGGTATCCCGGCTGGTCGGCCGGTACCGGGCTGACGGGGAGGCGGCGTTCGAACCGCGGTCGCGGCGGCCGAAGACCTCCCCGAACGCCATCAGCGCGGGTACGGTCGAGCTGATCGTCCGGATCCGTAAGGAGCTGGCCGGGCAGGGCCTGGACGCCGGGCCGGACACCATCAGCTGGCACCTGCGCCACCATCACCAGATCAAGGTCTCGCCCGCGACGGCCAGCCGGTACCTGACCCGGCACGGGCTGGTTGTCCCCGAGCCGAAGAAACGGCCGAAGTCGTCGTGGATCCGGTTCGTCGCCGAGCTGCCCAACCAGCTGTGGCAGTCCGATTTCACCCACTGGCAGCTCGCCGGCGGCACCGAAACCGAGATCTTGTCGTGGCTGGATGACCACTCCCGGTACGCGCTGCGCGTGACCGCCCACCAGCGGGTCACCGGCCCCATCGTGCGCGCCGCCTTCCGCGCCGCCGTCGCCGCCTACGGTGCCCCAGCCGGCACCCTGACCGACAACGGCATGGTGTTCACCACCCGGTTCTCCGGCGGCAAAGGCGGCCGCAACCACCTCGAGCACGAGCTCCGCCGCCTGGGCGTCGACCAGAAGAACGGCAAGCCGAACCACCCGCAGACCCAGGGCAAGGTCGAACGGTTCCAGCAGACCCTCAAGAAATGGCTGGCCGCCCAGCCTCCCGCAGCTGACCTGACCGGCCTGCAGGCCCAGCTCGACGCCTTCACCGCCTACTACAACCGCCAGCGGCCCCACCGGGCGCTACCGCACCGATGCACTCCCGCCACCGCCTACGCAGCCCGCCCCAAGGCGGTCCCCGGTAACCGCGCCGCCGACACCCACAACCGCGTCCGCACCGACATCATCGGCAAGACCGGCACCGTCACCCTCCGCCACGCCGGCCGGCTCTACCACATCGGCGTCGGACGGACCCACGCCGGAACCCACGTCCTACTGCTCGTGCGCGACCTGCACATCCGCATCATCGATGCCGCCACCGGCGAGCTACTCCGCCAGCTCACCCTCGACCCTGGCCGGAACTACCAGCCCACCCGGCAACCGCCCGGACCCACACCCGCAACTCCGCGCCTGCCCCGCAAACGAAACAACCCCGAACCCTGACGTGGGTCCGGGGTCATTCCTATGTCCTGAGAGATCACAGTGGCGCCCCGAGCAGGACTCGAACCTGCGGCCTACTGCTTAGGAGGCAGTCGCTCTATCCGCCTGAGCTATCGGGGCCTCTGGCCATCGCGGCCCGCGTCCAAACCCGCCAGGAGCCGGGAACGCGGCCGAGAAAGCCGCCCTAAGCCTAACCGGTAACCGGCCGCTGCACGGCATAGGTATCTAGCCGCCGCAGACGGCGGCCAGCAGCGTGCTTCCCCAGGACCATAGGCTGGAGCCAGACCAGAACGGCCCGGACAGGAGCGGCACGGTGCAGGTACGAGACGTCATGACACAGGCGACGATCACCGAGTCACCGCAAGACAGCCTGCGGTCTGCGGCCGAGCGGATGTGGCGTCAGCAAACCGGCTCGCTCATCATCACCGACGGCGGCAACCTCGTCGGCATCATCACCGAGCGCGATCTTCTCCGTGCGGTCGCCCTCGGCGCCGATCCGGACAAGACGACGGTTGACGACGCGATGACAGCGGAGGTCTACACGGTCACGCCTGACATGCCGCTCCAGGACGCCGCCCGCGAGATGGCCAGGCGCTGGATCCGCCACCTGCCCGTGGTGCAAGCCGGCAAGCTGCTCGGCGTCGTCAGCATGCGGGACGTCACTGGGGTGTTCGCCGCGATGGCGACCGGCAATGTGCGCGTGGAGCACGAGTTTGACCAGCTGGTCCGCGAGCGCCGGCTCGCCCGGATCGAGCACGGCGACCTCGACTAGTCAGCGCCCTGGCCGCGCACCGCCGAAGAAGAGCACCGCCCGCAAAGCAACGTCCGCAAGAGCACCGTCCGAGCCAGGGCCTTCCGGACTAAGGACCTTAAGGAACCGTCGAAGCCCAAGGCGCCGTCCCGTACTAGGTGCCGGGTACGTCCTGCTGCCGAACCTCCGCGGCGAGCCGGTCCAGCAACTCGGCGGCCACCACGATCCGCCGCCGGTCCACGGCAGGCAGGCTCGAGATCGCCGATGCGATCGCGGCGATTCGCCGGCCTGCGGCCGCGTGCATGAGCCGCTCGCCCGCCGCCGTCGGCGCGATCGCCACAGCGCGCCCGTCCCTCGGGTCAGGCCGCCGCTCGGCCAGGCCCGCCGCCGCGAGCCCGTCTACGATCCGCGTCATCGTCGGCCCGGCGACGCCCTCGGCGGCCGCGAGCGCGCCGAGCGACTGCGGGCCGCCGAACACGATCACCGACAGCGCCGACAGCCGCGCGGGCGTCAGCCCCGCCAGCCTGTCCACCGCGGCCAGGCTCCGCAGCAGGTGGATCGCGCCCGAGTTCAGCGCGCGCGCAACCGCCTCGAGATCGGGCCCACCCGCCCGGTCCACATCCGGGTTGCTCGCCGCCACGCGTTATATATAGCATGCCTACCGAATAATATGTAGCTCCCCTACGCACCTAACCATGAAGGGAACGAGGTGCCTCATGGAACTCCTCCAGGTCGCGCAGCACGCCGATGACCTCGCCAGGGCCTCGGCCTTCTACTCCGATGTTCTCGGCTGCGAGCTGATCGCCAGCTTCGACCCGCCAGGCCTGGTGTTCTTCCGGCTCGGCGACGCCCGCCTGCTGATCGACCGGGCCGCCCCGAGCGCGCTGATCTACCTGCGGGTGGACGATGTACGCGCGACGACGGAGAAGCTACGCGCCGAAGGCGTCACCATCGACACCGAGCCGCACCTGATTTTCGCCGACGCCGACGGTCAGTTCGGACCGGCGGGCTGGGAGGAGTGGATGGCCTTCATCAAGGACAGCGAGGGCAATCTGATCGGGCTCGCCAGCCGCAACGCGCCGATCAGCTAGCAGTTCGGCCCCTCAGGACTGATCCCAGCCGAGACCCTGACACTTCCAGTCATGGCCACGGTCAGTATGCGGCATTTGCCCGCACGAAACTGTCAGGGTCTCCGGCTGGCCAGCACTTCAACCCGCGGCTCCTCAGCCAAATGACCCATATCGAGGCCCAGCAAGCCGGGACGCGGTCGCTACGGCAGCGCGAACGGCAGCGACAGCCCATCGAGGGCGTGCCCGCAGGGGCAGACGCGGTCGAGCGGCAGGTCCTGGATCGCCTGGAGAATCACCTGACGCAGCCTGGTCGCACTCGCGGCGAATACCCGGAACACCTCTTCGTGCGTCACGCCCTCGCCCTCCTCGACGCCGGCATCAGTGTCCGTGACCAGCGTGATCGTGGTGTAGCAGAGGGCCAGCTCGCGGGCCAGGACAGCTTCGGGATACCCGGTCATGCCGATCAGGGTCCAGCCCTGCCGGGCGTACCAGTGCGACTCGGCCCGCGTGGAGAACCGCGGGCCTTCGATGATGACCAGCGTCCCTGAGGTAGCGGGTTCCCAGCCGGTTGTCCGGGCCGCCCCGATCGCAATGGCCCGCCCGACCGGGCAATAGGGATCAGCGAACGCAACATGCACAGCGCTGCCCTCGTCGTAGAACGTCTGAGTCCGGCCGGAGGTCCGGTCGACTAGCTGATCGGGTACGGCCAGCGTGCCAGGGCCGTAGTCGGCGGTGAGCGAGCCCACTGCGCTGGGCGCGAGGATCTGGCGGACACCCACGGAGCGCAGCGCCCACAGGTTCGCGCGGTACGGGATCCGGTGCGGCGGGAACCGGTGATCGCGGCCGTGCCTGGGCAGGAACGCGACGCGCTTACCCCCGACCTCGCCGATGACCAGCGGGTCGCTCGGCCGCCCGAACGGGGTCTCGATCAGCATCTCGTCGGCCGAGTCAAGGAACTC
Organism: uncultured Actinomycetota bacterium; assembly: GCA_963837255.1. Taxonomy (GTDB): domain Bacteria; phylum Actinomycetota; class Actinomycetes; order Streptosporangiales; family Streptosporangiaceae; genus JAJYUU01. The sequence continues at coordinate 1,088,384 of CAWIMN010000011.1, read as the reverse complement.
GTAGAACCCGGATCCGCCTATGACTCCGATCTCTGCCAGCTCACTCACGCGGCAAATGTACCGGTCCCCGCCGCATGCGCCCTAGCGCACGCCCCGAGCAGGTGGGCAAAGACCCGGCCTATCCAGGCGGGTCCAGCTCGATTCGGAGCTCAGCGGCTCTCAGTTCGCGGTCGACGCCGCTACCGACGTGGACTTCTTATCGCCCGAGCCCGAGCGCGACCCAGACCCGGAGCCAGACCCCGACCCCGAGCCCGACGAGCCAGAGCTGCTCGAATCGCCCGAAGACCCTGCCGAACTCGATGACTTGGCCGAGTCGGTGGTGGCCGCTGAGCCCTCTGACGACGAGCCGTTGGACCCGGCAGCCGCGCCGTCCTTGCTGACCGGGACGGTACTCGACCCGTTCCGGCTGTCGGTGCGATAGAAGCCTGAGCCCTTGAAGACGATGCCGACCGGCGAGAAAACCTTGCGTAGCTTGCCGCCACAGGTGCTGCAGACGGTCAGCGGGTCGTCGGTGAACCGCTGCACGACCTCGGAGCGGTCCCCGCAATCGGTGCAGGCGTACTGGTACGTCGGCACGTATCCCTCCCTCTGCGGCGTTAGCACTCGCCGCCGTCAACTGCTAAATGGTAGCAACGGCTAGCGAAGCCTGCAGATTCCTTCCCCCGGCAGCGCGACCGCCCGGACCGGCTGATCGTGCTCGGCCACGGGGACCTCGTCGACCAGCTCTCCGTCGTAGAGCAGCGCGACTGTCAGGATCGACGCACCCACCCTGGCCAGGGCCCGGTCGTAGCTGCCGCCGCCACGGCCAAGCCGGTGCCCGCCGCGGTCGACCGCCAGCGCGGGCGCGATCACCAGGTCCGCGCTTGTGATCGCGGTCACGCCGCGGCCCGGCTCGGTCGGCTCCACCAGGCCGCGGGGACCAGTCGCCAGGGAGTCCGGGCCCTCGTAGGAGGCCCAGTCCAGATCGCCATCCGGTTGGAGAACGGGCACGAGCACGTACGTGCCGCGCTTCCACAGCGCGAAGAGCAGCGCTCGGGTGTCAGGCTCCGCGCCGACCGACACATAAGCGGCGACTGTCCCGGCCATCTGCATCTCGGGCAATTCCAGCAGCGCGTCCCGGAGCTCGCGCCCGGCGGCCGCGCGCTGCTCAGGCGCCATGGCGCGGCGGCCGGCCAGCACGGATGCCCGCAGCGCCGCCTTGGCGTCCGCTAGGCGGGCCACGCCGGCCCGCCCGCCAGAGCCGGCCGACTGACGGCGCGCTGGTTTGGGTGCGCAGACTCGGGCATATTTAGGCAGGTCGGCCGCGACATGCTGGCCGGCGGGGACTTACCAGGACGCGCGGGCGTCTCGGCAGACTCAGGAGTCTCAGCAAGCTCTGATGAAACAGACCCGTCGGATAGCCCGGCTCCGCCGGACTCACGATCTTCATCTTCCGGGCCTGTACCGCGCACGAGTCCTCCAGCTCGCTAGCTAAGGTTCTCAGCATGGCTCACTCACCGCCCGTTAACAAAGCGGTCATCCCGGCGGCTGGCCTGGGCACCAGGTTCGTGCCTGCGACCAAGGCGATGCCCAAGGAGATGCTGCCGGTTATCGACACGCCAGCCATTCAGTTCGTGGTCGAGGAAGCGGCTGCGGCCGGCCTCACTGACGTGCTCATGGTCACCGCGCGCAGCAAGACCAACATCGAGGACCACTTCGACCGGAACATCGAACTCGAGGAGGTCCTGGCCGCCAAGGGTGACGACGCAGGCCTGGCCAGCATCCAAGCCTCGAATGACATCGCGGCGATGCACTACATGCGGCAGGGCCAGGCACTCGGCCTCGGCCACGCGGTCCTGTGCGCAGCCGACCACGTGGGCGACGAGCCGTTCGCCGTCCTGCTCGGCGACGACTTCATCGACTCCCGCGACAAGCTGCTCCAGCGCATGATCGAGGTCCGCCATCAGTACGGTGGCAGCATCGTGGCGCTGATGGAGGTCGAGCCCGAGGACGTCTCGGCTTACGGCGTCGCGACCATCAAGCCAACCGACTCCGACGACGTCGTCGCGGTCACTGACCTGGTGGAGAAGCCCCCGGTCGGCGAGGCGCCCTCCAACTGGATCGTGGTGGGCCGGTACGTATGCGACCCGGCGATCTTCGAGGTGCTGCGCAACACCGCGCCCGGCCGCGGCGGCGAGATTCAGCTCACCGACGCGCTGCGCACGCTCGCGCGGACAGATCGCAGCAACGGCGTCGACGGCGGCGGCGTGCACGGGGTGCTGTTCCGCGGCCGTCGCTACGACACCGGCAACAAACTCGACTACCTCCGGACGCAGATCAAGTTCGCGTGCGAGCGTCCCGACATCGCGCCGGAGTTCGTACCCTGGCTACGCCACTATCTGGAGACCCTGGGCCCGGCCAGCAAGTAATGGATTCTGTAGAGACCTACCTCGCCGACATCCTCGCCGCGATCCGGCCGCTGCCGCCGCGCGAGCTGACGCTCGCCGACGCACTGGGCGCGGTTCTCATCGCCGACGTAACCGCCTGCTGGCCGCTGCCGTCGTTCGACAACTCGGCCATGGACGGCTACGCGGTCCGCGCGGTCGATGTCGCAACTGCCAGCGCGGATAACCCGGTCATGCTCGCCGTGGATGGCGAGATCGCGGCTGGCGACACCGGCAGGCGCGACCTCGTTCCTGGCACTGTTATCCGGATCATGACGGGTGCGCCGATGCCGGCCGGTGCCGACGCCGTCGTTCCGGTGGAGCAGACCGACGGCGGCACCGACCGGGTAACGATCAGTGCGGCGGCGGCGGCGGGCGCAGCGATCCGGCAGGCCGGCGGCGACGCGCAACCGGGCGACGTGCTGCTGACAGCCGGAACCAGGCTCGGCGCCGTCCATCTCGGCCTTCTGGCCGCGGCCGGTCACGGCACCGTACAGGCCAGGCCCAGGCCACGGGTCACCGTCATCTCGACCGGCAACGAGCTCGTCGAGCCGGGCACTGAGCTGATCCCCGGCCAGATCTGGGAGTCGAACGCGACGATGCTGGCCGCCGCGGCGCGACAGGCCGGCTGCACGGCGCGCCGTCACCCGATCGTGCGCGACGACATCGACGCAGTCCTGGCCGCCGTGCAGGACGCGCTCGCCGACGCTGACCTGCTCATCACCAGCGGCGGCGTCAGCATGGGCGCTGAGCACGACGTCGTGAAGGCCGCGCTGAGCACGCTCGGCACCGTCACGTTCCGCAAGGTGGCAATGCAGCCCGGCATGCCCCAGGGCTTCGGCACGGTCGGCCCGGCAGGCACCCCGATCTTCACCCTGCCTGGCAATCCGGTGAGCGCGTACGTCTCGTTCTGCCTGTTCGTCCGGCCTGCACTCGATGCCTTGCAAGATTCAGACCAGGAACGGGGTAAGCCTGCGCAAGCCGTGCTCACCCAGCCGGTGCACTCTCCGGCGGGGAAGCGCTCCTTCATGCGCGGCGTCCTGGACGAGCCCGCTGGCCTCGTGACGCCGGTCTCTGGCCAGGCCTCGCACCAGCTCGCCTCGCTAGCGAAGGCGAACGCGCTTGTCCTCGTTCCCGAGCAGGTCACGTCGCTAGAGGCGGGCGCGACCGTCGACGTGCTAGCACTGCCATGAGGCGGGACCCGCGGTGACGCAAGGCCCGCTCACTCATCTCGACCCGGCCGGTCAGGCCCGGATGGTCGACGTGTCCGGCAAGGACGTGACTGCCCGGTCGGCGACGGCTACCGGAACCGTGCTGCTGTCGGCCGACGCGGTCGCCGCGCTACGGGCCGGCGACGTGCCCAAGGGCGACGCGCTCGCGGTTGCGCGGATCGCCGGCATCCAGGGCGCCAAGCGCACGCCAGACCTCATCCCGCTCTGCCACCCGATCGCGCTGCACTCGGTCGCGGTCGACCTGGAGGTCGCCGACCACGGGGTGCTCATTACGTGCACGGCCCGGACGGCCGACCGAACCGGCGTGGAGATGGAGGCACTGACCGGTGTCTCGGTGGCCGGGCTCGCGCTCATCGACATGATCAAGTCCGTCGACCCGGCGGCCGTCATCACCGACGTCCGGGTCGAGGACAAGACCGGCGGCAAGACCGGAAGCTGGCACCGGCCGTGACGCGGGCGCTGGCGGTTACCGTCTCCAACCGTGCCGCCGCCGGCGTGTACGAAGACAGGTCCGGGCCCGTCCTGGTTGAGTTGCTCCGCGCGGCGGGCTGCGACGTCGACGGGCCGGTCGTGATCCCGGATGGGGCAGCGGTTGAAGCGGCGCTCCGCGATGCGGTCGCGGCGGGTTATGACGTGGTCGTGACGACAGGCGGGACCGGCCTGACGCCTGGCGACCAGACCCCGGAGATGACGAGCCTGGTGCTAGACCGGGAGATACCCGGCATTCCTGAGGCGATCCGCGCTGCTGGCGTTGCGGCCGGAGTGCCGTCCGCGGTGCTGTCGCGCGGTGTCGCGGGGATGGCGAGCACCACGCTGATCGTGAACCTGCCCGGCTCGACCGGCGGGGTTAGGGACGGCATGGCCGTGCTCGCGGGCCTGCTCGGGCATGCGGTCGATCAGGTGCGGGGCGGCGACCATCCCCGCCCCGTAGCCGGATGACATCTCATCGCCAGTCCGTCACAATCGGTTTTCGGATCGTTTCGTCTCGTGACCCGATAGCGGAGCATGCCGCACTCACGCGATGATGGTGCCGTGGCACGCTCGCGTGGATGGGTCACGCTCACCGAGCCGGCACTGCTTGATGCCCCGGTCAGCCTGCGCCCGATAAAGGTCAAAGACGCCGCGACCTGGCGCGACGCCAGGGTGCGAAACGCTTCCTGGCTGCGCCCGTGGGAGCCGACCAACCCGGAGACACCGCTCTACCGGTCCAGTCTGGGCCCGTATATGGCGATGGCCAGGACGATGCGTCGCGAGGCGCGGCAGGGCCTGGCGCTGCCCTGGGTGGTGACTTACGGCGGGAAGTTCGCCGGGCAGCTCACGATCGGCAGCATTGTCTGGGGGTCGGCCAGGTCGGCTCAGGTCGGCTACTGGGTCGACGAAGCGTTCGCCGGCCGGGGCGTGATCCCGACCGCCCTGGCCCTGGCGCTGGACCAGTGCTTCTTTGGTGTCGGCCTGCACCGGGTCGAGGCCACGATCAGGCCGGAGAACATGGCCAGCCGCCGTGTGGTCGAGAAGCTCGGCTTCCGCGAGGAAGGCCTGCGGCGGCGCTGCCTGCACATCGACGGCGCGTGGCACGACCATATCTGCTACGCCCTGACGATCGAGGACGTGCCGAACGGCCTGATGCCGCGATGGCGCAGCATGGTCAGCTCGCGGCTGCGGGCCGGCTGAACCGAGCGCTGCCGGCCGGCTGAACCGAGCGCCGTAGCGAAAACGCGGCCGCTTGCCCGGAGGCCGCGCACGCCGCCGCCGGGTCGGCGAATGCCGATCTCGCGACACACCGGGCCGAATGCTCGTCAACTCAGCCGCCGGCCTTTACCGTGCGTGACGTGACCACCGCCGATTCGCTACCTTGCGCCACGCGCGGCCTGGCGACGGCGCGGCGAGTCACGTACCGCGTGGCGCGCGCAGTGGCTGAGCTCGCGGTGCGCCCATGAGCAGTTCGTTCCTCTATCTCGCCATCGTCGCGGTGTGGGCGTTCGTGCTGGTGCCGCGGTGGCTGCGCCGTCAGCAGGCACAGTCACACCTAGAGGTGGACGTCGAGGTCGATGTGGAGTTCGCGGCCGATTACGACGCCGGGCCGCAAGGCGCAGAGTCGTACACCACCGGCCCGCCGGGCGCCGACGACGCTGACGGCGGCGTCCATGGCTACGACGGCGCATGGACCGGCGGCTACGGTGACGGCGCGGACGCGGAAATGACCGCAGCGCCTCAGTCGGCTCGGTACTCCCCCGCGCCGCTGCCACGGCCGCGCGTGCTCCAGGCTCGCCGTCGCCTGCTCACGATGCTGCTGCTGCTGACCGCGGTAGCCGGAGCATGCACGGCACTCAAGCTCACATCGTGGTGGGTGTGTATCCCGCCAGCCGGAATGCTCGGCGTCTATCTTCTCCTGCTTCGCGAGGCCGCGCTCGCGGATGCCGAGCAAGCGCGCCGGCGGACAGCCATGGAATTGGGAGTCCAGGCGGCCCGCCAGCGCGCGCATGCGGCCGCGATGGAACGCGATGCGCAGCCGTCGGCACAGATCATCGACATCTCAGCCCGGGTGGGCGACCAGCTGTACGACCAGTACGCCGACGCTACGGTGCGCGCGGTCGGCGACTGACGCCGCTGACGGCCAGCGCGCGTGCGTCCGTGCGACGCGGTCAGTCGGTGCGGCGCGGCCGTTGACTCAGGCTGGCGTACACATCCGCGGCCAGCTGAGCGATCTCGGTCTCGGTGAGGGTCGCGATGCCGATGCGAATCCCCGGCGCGGACGCGATCCGGAACCGCTCGCCTGGCGCTACTGCCCAGCCGCGGTCCAGGAGCGCGGACGTGACGCCGGTCTCGTCCGCGACCGGGACCCAGATCGCCAGTCCCGAGCTGCCTGTCGCCGGGACGCCGACAGCTGCCAGGGCGCTGATCAGGTGCTCGCGCCGGTGAGCGTACGCCGCCGCGGCCCGGCCAAGGAGCACGCCGACAGCCGGGTCCTCCCAGAGCTCGGCCACGGTCTCCTGCAGCAGGTAGCTCACCCAGCCGGTGCCGAGCGCCTGCCTGCCCTCCACCCTGGCAATCGTGACGGCGTCTCCCGCCACCACGGCGAGTCTGAGGTCGGGGCCGAGTGACTTGGACACCGACCTGATAGCGGCCCAGCGCGGCCTGCCGGAGGCGATCGTGAGGGCCGGGGCGCCGGCCACTTCCGCCGCGTGGTCGTCCTCGATGACCAGCACGTCGGGAGCGCCCGCCAGGACAGTGGCAAGGTCGGCGGCGCGCGCCGGGTCCCAGGCCGCGCCGGTCGGGCTCTGCGCGCGGGGCACGAACACCATGGCTCGGCAGCCGGTGCCAATGGCGCCGGTCAGCGCCTCCGGCCGGACGCCACGCTCGTCCACGCTCATCGGCTCGGCCGCCAGGTCCAGGGCCGTCAGCAAGTCAAACAACGGCGGATACCCAGGGTCTTCGACCGCGACCCGGTCCCCCGGGCGAAGCCACGCGCCGAGGATGCGCTCGACGCCGTCCAGTGCGCCGCTGACAACGGCCAGATTGGCCGGGTCGATGCCGTCGTCGGCTAGCCGGCCGCTCGCCAGGCTGGCCAGCCGGGGCGAGACCGGCGAGTCTCCGTAAAGCCGCGGTGAGATCGCGGCGCCCGTGCCGCGCCGCAGTTCCGGCAGCGGCGGCAGCAACCGCGGGTCCGGTGACCCGCTGAGCAAGTTGCGGGCGCCAGCGGGCACAGCGAGCGGTGGCCGCGGCGCCGTCGGCGGCGAGCCGGTAATCCGGGTCCCGGCCCGTCTATGCCCGCGCGCAATGCCCTTGAGGCGCAGGTCGCGGTAGGCCGATGCCACGGTGGCAGGACTCAGGCCGAGCTCGGCGGCCAAGATCCGGACGGGCGGCAGTGCCTGGCCGGGACGCAGGCGGCCGTCGCGGACTGCCGTCTCGACGTCGTCGGCAATCTCGCTCGCGCTCCGGCCTGTCGGCACGTATTGTGTAGTCATAATAGACCCTATGTACTGTAACATATTTCCAGGACGGCGGCCGGCATGGCAATCCTCGATCCGGAACTCTGCGGCAGGCACGTGCGGCTAGAGCCGTTGCAGCCTCGCCATCTGCCTGGCCTGGTGGCGGCCTCGGCGGGAGACCCAGACCTGTACCGGATGAGCAAGGTTCCCGCAGGCGAGGCGGAGGTCGCCCGGTTCATCGGGGTCGCGAGCGCAGCACGGCATGCTGGGACGGCAGCGCCATTCGCTGTCGTACGGATCGCCGACGAGACGGTGATCGGATCCACGCGCTTGTTCGACCTGGAGTGGTGGCCGTGGCCCGAGAGCCACCCGCGCCACGACCACGACGGCCCGGACACCTGCGAGATCGGCCATACCTGGCTGACCAGATCGGCGATCCGCACGGGCGCTAACACCGAGATGAAGCGGCTGATGCTCACGTACGCCTTCGAGACCTGGGACGTCCAGAGCGTCTGCTTCCACACTGACGCCCGCAACGAGCGGTCGCGGCGCGCGCTCGGCCGCATCGGTGCCCACTACGAAGGCGTCCTGCGCGCGCACCGGCTTGCGGCTGACGACCAGCCGAGGGACTCGGCCAGATTCTCGGTCACGGCGGCCGACTGGCCAGCGGTCCGGGCCCATCTCGCCGAGCTGAGCCGCGATCGCATGCTAGCCAGGTGACCGCCCGCGAGCCGCGTCATGGTCGCTGGTAACCGCTCGCCTAGAGCGAGGAGTGCCCGGCATTTGCTACGCTGACTGGCGTTCCAGGGGCTGTAGCGCAGTCCGGTAGCGCACCTCGTTCGCATCGAGGGGGTCAGGGGTTCAAATCCCCTCAGCTCCACCCTGGTTTCCCCAGGTCGGTGGCCCGATGCTGGCTAGCGCGGCACCGAGCCACGCTATTGGGTATCCGTCTTTGGGAGCAGTTTGGGAGCGGATCTTGCTCCGAAGCCCGTGAGAAGAGCATCCAGGGCGGGAACTGAGGATCTCGGCGACAGCGCCGCTCGCTCCCCCAGCGATTCCGTCCACCGATGCTGGAGCGTGGCCCGGAGCTCGTCCCGCATACCCTGGCTGACGTGGCCGTAGACGCCGTGCATTCCGGGGACCTCATGGCCCATCCGCTCGGACTTCAGGACCTCGGCAATGCGGTCCTCGTCCATCCACGCCTGATGGCCATGTCGGAGGCCGTGCGGAGTCAGGCCACGCAGCATGGGCAGCCACGACGCGAGCGCGACATCGTCGGCCGGCTGCTGCCCTGATCCGGGGCATCGGGCTTGGTCGATACTGTGCGTGATGACGCTGCCGTCCAACCGACGGTGCAGAGCACGTCGGCAGGCGGCGCAGCCGCCAGTCGTAGCGTCGCTGGCCAGCGGATCACGCCTCGCCCAGCGGGCGGCGCGAATGGGTCACCCGGTTCCGCGGGCGGCCACGGCGGGAGCGGCCGCCGCGGGAATGCGCCCGGCGGCGGCTCGGCTGTCAAGTCAACTCATTCATGGTCCCGGGCCCGTGCGGCCGCGAGGTCACCGTCGGGAACATGGTGAAGCGGCAGCTCCCCCGGCGACGCCCAGGGACCCTCGTGGTACCGTAAGCTCGTCGCTCCGGACCTCGGTGGCCAGTGGAGTTAGCTAACTCCAGCGCCGGTTCGTTATTGTCGGTCTCGCAGTCGGAATCGTCGTATTCGTTCTGCTCGATCGCTACCCGCGCCTACCCGGCCGCGGATGGACACGGCGGGTCTGACACCATCCGTTGACTGCGGCCCGGCGTCACCCTCGCCCCAGAGGCGCGTGCCGTGCCAGTGACCCGGGATCACCTCCAGCCTCGTCATCTCGTCCATGGCGGTCATGATGAACGCCTGCATGAACCTGGCCGTACAGCCCGGGGGTTCCTCCGGGCTGTACGGCTGGCCTCAAGCCAGCGGGTGAGGCTATTCCCTCATGGCCTTCCACCGGGCGTCCTGGTCAGCTGAAGGCGCGCATTGTGCGCGGCTGCCCGCTCCGCCCGGGCGGTGAGCGGCAAGTCGTCAATCATGTCGGCCTGGAGGGCCAGGAGATGCTGGGCTGCCACAGCGCAGGGGTTAGCGGTTGTCGTCATAGCGGCTGGCTCAGACTCGGGCATGCGGGTGCTCTGGTTGCCAACTTCCGGCCCCCTTATCGATCTGTGCCTGCGGCTGGCGGGCTGCCATCCCCGGCACCAGCGCTGCTGCGTAGTCGGCGCACGAAGTCACCGGCAAGGTCAGGGAAGGCGCCGGCAAGATGACCGGCGAGAAGTCCCTCGAAGCCGAGGGCCCACGGCGACCAGGCTGCCCGCAATCTCAAGCAGGCCGGCGAGAAGGTCAAGGACGCCGTCAAGAAGTAACAGCAAAGTGTCCTCGCCCGTGCCCCGGCACGGCGCGGGACAGTGCATGGCCGTCAGCGGGCTTAGATCCGCTGGCGGCTGGCCTTCACCACCCACAGGCCCGGCCTATGCGGTGACAGCACCGGTGGAGGATACGAGCCGGCCGAGCCGAAGTCCGGCGGATTCGCCTTGGTCGGCGAGCTGATCCGCAAAGGCCGGTCCGTGCTCTGCCTGACGATCCTCGCCACGCAGAAGACCACCGGCGACTCGATCCCACCTCTCGCGGGCAGGTACGGCAGGCCACCCCCAAGAGACCACCAACAGCACATTATCGCCTGCCGCCGCGCCTTTGTGCTGTCCCTTATGAGACCGCGGCTGATGCTTTCCGGATTGTCGTCGGGTGATGCTTGACGCGGACCCTAGATGTTGTAGTCGATGTCGCCCTCGACACGAAAATCGCTATCGCTGTTGCTGGAGGTCAGGTATACAACAGCAATGAGCGGCGAGGAGACCCTGCCGGGCGGCCTCACCGACGGCGCCGTGCGGATCGGTGGCGTCGTCCACAAGCGGACCTCACCTTGGACGCCGACGGTGCACGCCCTGCTGCGGCACCTGGAGTATGCCGATGTTGACGGCGTTCCCAGGGCACTCGGCTTCGATGAGCAAGGGCGTCAGATGCTCACCTACCTGCCCGGCGACACGGTCGGCAACCGGACACCGTGGCCAGCATGGGTACATAGTGACTCGACCCTAATCCAGGTCGGCCGATGGCTGCGACGGGTCCATGACGCGACGGTGAGCTTCGTGCCGCCGGCGGACGAAAGGTGGTTCATCGGCGGCACGGTGCGACCGGGCTTGATCGTGGGCCATCAGGATGCGGCGCCGTACAACGCAGTGGTGGACGGCGACCGGTTGGTCGGTTTCTGCGACTGGGACACGGCGGCGCCGTCGTCGCGAGAGTTCGATCTGGCGCTCTCGGCCCTGTGGTGGGTGCCGCTCGGCCCGCCGAGCGCGGTCGAGCCGTTGGGCTTCCACGACTTCGACGGCCGATCCCGCCGCCTTCATCTCCTGCTTGACGCCTACGGGTACGACGCAGACCGGCAAGGATTCGGTGCCGTCGTCGTGCAACGCGCCCGGCGGCAGGCCGCCGCGATTCGTCAGATGGCCGATAGCGGTGATCCGGCCGGGACCCGGCTGTTGTTCGTCGCGGAGTACTTTGAGTCGGCCGTGTCGGACATCGAGGCGTTGCCGAACGAGTTCTGGACGCCTTAGCGCAGGCTCCTGCAGCATGAGCGGAGCGTCACGCATCAAGTGGAGCCGCCGTGTCGCACATCAAGCGGAGCCGGACATTGACCCCGAAGCCGCGAACAGCAAATTGCCGCTTGCCGCTTGCCGCTTGCCTCACTTGATGCGCGACGGATCGGCTTCAGTTGATCCTGACACGCCCTAGGTGGAAGTTGTCCGTCAGCCGACCGGGTTGGCGGTCGTCCGGTGCTCATGGTTGCCGATGGTTAAGTTCACCGCCAAGGAAGCTGCCGAGACTTTGCGTCGCATGCCACAACTCGGCCGCGTGCAACTGCTGATGGTGTCGACCGTCTCGCTGACATTCGCGGTTTGGTGACGGCTGCCGTGTCCACACGTTGAGGGGCGAACCACACTGCCTTGTCGCCCTGCCACTTGGTCACCGAACCACCGTGATCTGCGGGGAGGCCGGTAACGAGCCAGATGACGCTGCCCGGGCCGTAGCTAACCTGGGTCGTGACCGCCAGTGTGGTTCGGCCGGTCGGTCCCAGGGTCTGTTGCGGACCGGAGTTGAGGACCAGGAACGGCGGCGTTCAGCCAAGACTTAGCCCGCAGGAGCTTGAGAAGCATCCCGGGCGGATAGCTCATCGAACCAAGCCAGGACGCTGGGTAGCGCCTTGTTGATGTGAGCCAGCATGCCGTTATGGTCATGACCGGGAAAGGACGCGTGCCCGAGCCTGCGCCGGTCCAGCCCGGAGGCGAGCAGCTGCACGCCGCCGCCAAAGGCGATCTCCTCGTCGTCCTCACCCCAGAACGCGAACAACGGGCACGGCAGGCTGTCGACCAGGAAGTCGGGCGGCAGCTCCGACAACTCCCGGTAGAAGCCGAGCGCGGCCCGGTTGTCAAAGAGTGAAGTTAGTTCAGACCAGGCTGCCGGGTCAGCTCTGGCCGCCTCCAACCGGGCCTGGACGTCCGGATATTGCGGCGAGTAGTTGCCGGCGATCGGGAAACCGCCCGATACGACCGCGTCCACCCGGTCAGTCAGGTGCGCGAGCCACGGCGCGAAGGCGCCGGTGAACGAGTAGCCGAACACCGAGAACCGCACGAAACCGGCCGCCTCCATCGCGGCAACCAGGTCGCTGGCCAGATCGGCGACCCGGTAGTCGCCATCTGCGGCAAGTCGGCTGCTGGCAGCGAATCCGCGCGGGCTGGCGGTAACCACGGTGAAGCGCCGGGCGAGCAGGCCGACGTCGAGGTAGCGGTCCCAGCGGGAGTAGTTGAATTTCGGCAGCAGCAGGGCGGGTCCCGATCCGGTCACTTCGTAATGCAGATCGAGGCCATCACGGGTGAGCGTCGCCATAAACAGGCGTATAGTTCCCGCTCGCGGGAGACACATTCCTGGCTGTCTGTTGCCAATGCCTGGCTCCACTTGATGTGCGACGAATCGAAGGCACCGACGGCCCACGCCGTGCCGCCGGCGGCCGAGATCCCGCCAAGGATCCTGTCGCCGTTGCCGGGGTTCGGCGCGGAGACCGCCTTCCAGCCGCTGCCGGTGTTACGCGCGACCAGCGCGAGCTGATTGCCGCTGGTCTTGTCTAGGAAGGATCCCACGAGCCAGACGGTCCGGTTAACTACGGCCACACCGGTGCTTGCGACCTGCCGGCCAGCTCTTCTACAGGTAGAGAGTCGATACGTTGTTTGACAGCAGCCTGATCTGCTGGTCAAGCTCGAAGAAGACGTGCTTGACCGTCCAGCCCGGTAGCTGGGTCGAGATTGCCGGACGCGGAGACAGTCACGCCTGCGCGGCTCTGCTCAGTCAGCTCAATTGCCGGGTGGGGCTGCCGCGCTCGACTCTGTCCTAGAGGTCGGTCCGGAGGAGGTCTGAGTGTGGGTCAGCGCTTCCTGCAGCCCTGGTTCTCCTGCCGTGCGCGCTCAACGGACCGGCGATATATATGAAGTTCCGGATCCATTCCACGAATGCGCGTCGCGCGCCAAGATTGGTCTCGACGCCATGATTGCTCATTCCTGAGGCGCACATGTACCTTTGGTAGCGGATTGCCGGAGTGGATCCGGAGCCTGCTCGGGCGGACCATTGCGCCAGGGGGTAACCCGCACGAGAGAATCCCTGCGGGGGCCTATGTCATCCGACGCGGTATTCGGGCGAGAGCACGAGCTCGATCTCGCGGAAACGTTCCTGCGTAGTGCTCAGCAGGAGTTCAGCGTCTTGCGTTTGGACGGCGAGCCGGGTATTGGCAAGACCACTGTCTGGGGAGAAGTGGCACGGCGCGCGCGGTACAGTGGATTTCGGGTTCTCTCGTGTCGGCCTGCCGAGGCGGAGACGAAACTCGCCCTGTCAGCGCTGGCCGATTTGATGGAACCGATCGGCAGCGAGGTATTTGCCTCACTACCCAAGCCTCAGCGGCTGGCGCTGGAGATTGCCTTGCTCCGCGTCGAGCCGACCGCGACAGGACCTGACCCGCGCGCGCTCGCGACGGCTGTGCGCTCGCTGCTGGCGAACCTCAGCGCCGAACGCCCGCTGCTCGTGGCGATCGACGACGTACAGTGGCTTGACCCGAGTTCGGCGGCAGTACTCCAGTTTGCTCTGCGACGGCTCACCGCCGTCCGGGTCGGCTGGCTCCTCGCGACCCGCCTCCCCGAACCCGGCTGGCTCGCCGGCGGTGCGCTGATCCCGCCCGAGACGCTAACGTGCATCGCTCTGGGCCCGCTGACGCTCTCGGCTGTTCACCGCATGCTCAAGGATCGGATTAGCGAGCCGCTGTCGCGGCCCACCCTCATCCGCGTGCATGCTGCGTCGGGCGGCAATCCCCTGTTCGCGCTGGAGATCACCGACGCGCTGCGGAATACGCCGCGGATTGGCGCGGGAGCCTCTCTTCGGATTCCTGCGGGTCTTCGCGAGCTGCTGGCGGCCCGGATCCCGGCGCTATCCTCCCGCGCGCAGGCCGCCCTGCTGTGCGCTGCCGCGCTCTCTCATCCCACGACCGGGCTGGTCGAGCAAGCGTCCTCGGCGGACGGGCTCGCGGCCGCCGAGGAGACACGCTTGCTTCGCGTCGATGACGACCAGATCGTCTTCGCCCACCCGCTGTACGCGTCCGCGGTCTATGAACTGGCCTCCCGGACCCGGCGCAGCGAACTCCATCGGCGCCTGGCGCAACTCGTCGGCGACCCCGAGGAACGGGCTCGCCACCTGGCGCTCGCAACCTCGCAAGCCGATGAGAGTGTTGCCCAGGCGCTCGAGGACGGCGCTGCGGTGGCTCGTTCGCGCGGCGCGTGGGAGTCGGCCGCCGAGCTACTCGAATGGGCAAGAAGGCTGACGCCGCCGGGCCTGCCTGACGCGGGCAGTCGGCGCGGAATCGCCGCTGCCGAACACCACGTTCTGGCTGGCGAGCGCTCTCGCGCGCGTACGCTGCTCGGCGATATCATCGGCCAGCCGCTGCCCCGGTCGCTCCGCGCAGATGCACTGCGCCTCCTCGCGGAGATCAGCTACAACGACGAGCGCGCTGCCGATGCCCGGCGCCTGTTCACCGATGCACTCGACCATGCAGAGGATCCGCGCCTCGCCGTCAAGATCGAGTTTGGCCTCTGCTTCCTCAACGGCCAGATCGCCGACCCCGCCGAGGGCTCCGTACACGCCCATCGCGCGCTCGGGCAGGCAGAGGCGATCGGGGATACATCGCTTCTCGCACCGGCGCTCGCCCTGTGTGCCATATTCGACTACCTGTGCGGAGGCGGGCTGAGCTGGGACAAGGTGGAGCGGTCGCTCGCGCTCGAGGATCCGCTCCAGGTCATGCCGGTGCTGTGGCATCCGAGCTCCATCGCCGCAATCCTGCTCCTGTACGTAGGCCGGCATTCCGAGGCGCGCGAGCGTCTGGAGGCCGTATGGACGCAGGCGCGCGACCGAGGTGACGAGAGCGATCTGGCATTCATCGGCCTCTGGCGATCGTGGCTGGAGACACGGTCAGGCAACTTCGTCGCGGCACTCGCTCTGGCCGAGGACGCCATGTCGGTGGCCGCCCTGACCGGAAGCGAGACGATCCGCAGGAACGTTGTCGCGCAGCGAGCGCTGGTTCATGCTCACCGGGGCGAATCCGCCGAAACCCTGCGCGACTGCCTGGATATATCAGGTCCTCCGGTTCACCACTGGGCCGAGGTCTGGGTCGCCGCATCGCTTGGCCTGCTCGAGCTGTCGCGCGGGAATCCAGAAGCCGCGTGGGATGCGTGCCGGCGGGTGACCGAGGCACTCGAGCAGAATGGCATCGCTGAGCCGGTGCCGGCATTCTTCCTGCCCGAGGCGATCGAAGCGCTGATCGCGCTGGGCTGGCTCGATCGGGCCGGCTGGCTGCTTGATGCCTTCGAGTCGCGCGGGCGAGAACTCGATCGTGCCTGGGCGCTCGCGACCGCGGGGCGGTGCCGGGGGCTTCTCCTCGCGGCGCGCGGCGATGTCACGGGCGCGCTCGATGCGCTTGAGCGCGCGCTCGTGCAGCACGAGCGGCTCGACATGCCGCTCGAAACAGCGCGCACGCTGATCGTCAACGGCGTGGTGGAACGGCGAGCGCGCAAGCGCGCCCGCGCCCGGCGGTCATTCGAGCGGGCGCTGGAGATCTGCGAGCGGATCGGCGCCTCGCTCTGGGCCGAGCGCGCCCGCCAGGAACTCGGCCGGCTCGGCCTTCGCCGCTCGCCGTCCCACGAGCTGACCGACGCCGAGCAACGCGTGGCCGCGGCGTCGGCGCGGGGGCTGACCAACCGGGAGGTGGCGTCCGCGCTCTTCCTGAGCCCGAAAACGGTCGAGGCACATCTGTCGAGCGTCTACCGCAAGCTCATGGTGGACTCCCGCGCGGAGCTAGGGGCCCGCATGGCCGAACGCTCACAAGACTAGGGAAACACCCGATGTAACCCGGTGCCGTGACCTCCTACGGTCGTCTCATGTCATGGCAGGACCAGGCAAACCGTGCGCTGACGATGTTTCAGGAAAGCACCGACGACCACGAAGCCCACAGCTGGCAGATCTTCAATCACGTGCTGGACGAGCCGAATCGCGACGACTACATCAGCCAGGACTTCTTCAACGTTCAGCAGACCGCTGGCGGCCTGTCGGACGGGGTGACGTTTGACGATTACGTCGCCATGATCGCTGGTCATGTCCGCGCAGAACTCGACACCTTCGAGAACGATCTCAGCGACGACGATTTCAAGCTCGCAGCGCTCACCTTCGACGACAGCATCCGCCGCCACATAAGTTTCCTC
Source organism: uncultured Actinomycetota bacterium (assembly GCA_963837255.1). Classification (GTDB taxonomy): domain Bacteria; phylum Actinomycetota; class Actinomycetes; order Streptosporangiales; family Streptosporangiaceae; genus JAJYUU01. The sequence continues at coordinate 1,071,926 of CAWIMN010000011.1, read as the reverse complement.
AGCGGCGTGGTCCACCAGGCGAGCGCGGGCCAGGTGCACAAGGCGCTGTGGAATCTGATCCTGAATTCCCGCGGTGACGATACCAGTATCTATGCGGTATATCGAGACTTCCTGGTGGATGCGTAGAGATTTGGAGATGGTCATGAGCACAGATAATCCTTTTGCCGGGACAGATAACGAGTCGCAGTGGCAGGCGGGTTACGACTCCGGGATTGCTAGCCCGGGCGGCGTCCCTGACGCGCCACTGGTGCTCGAACCTGATCAGGCGACCATATGGTCAGAAGGGGCACTCGCCGGGTTCACCGACGGCCAGCAGCAGGGCTTCCAGACGCCGTTGAATCCGACCAGCGGCGAACAGCCAGAGTCGATTCTCAAGGCGGTCGCGCACGGCACGGACATCACCTACGAGGTCTATGAGATCGCTCATGTGGCCGCAGCGGCCCCGGTGGCCTTGGTCACCGTCCTGCCTGTTGCTGTCTTTCTCATCCTGCTGGCGGTGGAGTCGGACCCGTCGCCGACTCTTGACGATCAGGTCGGGAACGCGCTGCTCGCTAAGTGTCAGGAAATCGGGCAAAGCGAAGTATTCACGGCGCTGTGCCGCCGCTCCGACCACTCAGATACCGGGGACTGGTTCTTCAACAACGGCTTCTGGCACGGAACATTGAATTTCGAATACACCGGGGCGTTTCAAGAGGCAGAAGCACATTTGTCCGAGCACACCGACGCACTAGGTGATGTCGGCGTCGCGCACTTTATGACGAGCGCGCCGGGCGACTACGAGTTCCTGATCATCCAGTAGCCCGCGGTGGCGCTCTATCTGCTCATCCGGCCTGACGATCACCTCATAGTGGGCTGCGACATCACGGGCTGCGCGCTCGTGCCCGCGCCGGATCCCGGCGCCGCACCCGCTACTATCTCGGCGCCGGCCGGCGGCTCGCGCCTCGTCGTAACGTTCCCGCCGCAGCACGTCGCCGAGGAACTGCAGGACGCATCGGCGAGCGCCGGACCGCCGTCGGGCGTCTGGCAGACGGTCCTGGCCGGGCCGTCACGAGTCGCTGTCGCGCTGCCGCCCGGCGCGTCGATCCCGTTCACTGTGTCCGGGCTACTGACAGCGCTCGGGCAGTACCCGGTGATCAGCGATGACACCGGCGCCGCGGATGGCACGGCGATCGAGGCGCCGTGGCGGCTGGTCACCACGCCGCATCCGGCGGCCGATGACGCAACGCTGCAGGCGCGGCACCGGCCGCTGCCCCTGGATCACGGCGGCGTCAGCGGGCTATGGCGCACCAGCATTGCCGTCCCGGACACCTCCGCGGCGCCGGCCAGCGTGTCCACAATGCGTCTCGTGCCGGCCGACGCCGTGGCCGCCGCCGCTGACGACCCGCCGTTCCCGATCTCGCTGGCCCGGATGGACCGGATGACGCTTGTCGCCAAGGCGGCACTGCAGCCCGCGCTCGCTGACCGGCTCGAACTCAGCGCGTTCGGGGCGTGGCTGCACGCCTGGGGATCATGGCCGTCGTTCGCCTGGGACCATATGCTGCATCAGGGCCGTGACGTCCGGGTGCGCCTCGCGACGCAAGGAACGCTCTACCCGACCGGTCATCGAGCGACGTTCGTCAAGTACGTGGAGCGGGCAATCAGCACCGGCCTCGGTGAGGTCGCCGTTCTTCAGGTGTTCCAGACCATTTACGTCGACCAGCCCATGGCCACCGTCCCGGCCGGACCGGACGTCACCCGGCAGTTCCCCTTCGACGTCATCGAACTCGTTACCACGCGGGTCGACGCGATGATGGCGGCCGCGTGGCAGGACGCGGGCACCACGACGTTCTTCTGGCCGACCGACTCCGCCAACCACCCGGTGCTGTTCGTCGCCCGTCTCACCGCGACCGGCCAGCCGACGGTGACCGTCAGCCTGCCGTTGATGTTCGTCGCCGACCCGCCCGGCGGCACCCTGGAAGCGGACCCGGCAGCGCTCGCGGCCCTCGCCGGTCTCTACGGGCAGCACGACTGTGTCACCGGCAGCGAAGTGATCGACCTGGTCAGATCGTCCGCCCCCGCGCCGGGCGACCGGCACGAGGTGCACGCCATGACGATCGCGGCGAATAACACCGCCGCGGCCATCGCGCCCGCGCTCGCGTCTGTCGACGTTGCCATCCCGGCACTGCGCGGGCTGCTCGGCCGCGACGTCGTCACAACCGCGACGTTCACGCGTGACTACCTCAGCCGCGGCGATGCGGCCGACGTGATCCTCGCCCTGGCGCCAGCCAGCCACGTCGGCATCGACTTCACCGCTCAGAGCAATCGGTCGGGCGGCCTGGTCGCACCGAAATATACGGCGGACGCGCTGTCCAGGACCGCCGGGCCGGTAGCGGCCGCGGCGATGCAGACGCTGGCGGCGAGCGGCTCGATCGATCCAGCGGTGTTGTTCCCGCCCGAGGCCACGCTGCTCGGGTTCGCGCTGCGTGATCTCGTCACCGGCCTGCGGCTGCCGCCGCAGATCGTGCCGGGCATCGACTCCGCTGGCCGGCCGACCGCGACGATGACCTGGCAAGGCGTCGCGCTCAAATCGGCCGGCTGCTTCGTCGCGAACGCTTCGTCCCGGCTGGACATGACCGTGACCACGGCGGCCGGCGGCACCGACATCCGCTGCTCGGTCAGCAACGTCGGCCTGCAGCTGCCCGCCGGGCCTGATGCCGTGCTGGCGCTGAGCTTTGACGCGATCAGTTACACGCAGCACGACGGCAAGCTGCCGGCCACCTCGATCGATGGCCTGGCCGCCAGGTTCACCGGCGACCTGCGGCTGTTGCAGGAACTTGAGGACGCGGTCGACCTCGCCGCGCTCTCGCCCTACTTCGACATCACGCCCGCCGGCGTCACCGCGCACTATTCCGTTCCCATCCCCGAACTCGCGGCCGGCGTGTTCGTGCTCCGCGATGCGGTGTTCAGCGCACGGCTTGATGTGCCGTTCGACGGTCGCCCGCTCGAGCTGACGCTGGCGTTCGCGTCGATGGCCAACCCGTTCGCGCTGACCGTCATGATGTTCGGCGGCGGCGGGTACGTCGAGATGACGATCACGCACGAGGGCCTGACCAGGTTCGAGATCGCGCTCGAATTCGGCGCCATCATCGAGGTCGATTTCGTGGTCGCGAGCGCCGAGGTGCACGCGCTCGGCGGGGTCCGGTTCACCCTCACCGACGACGGGTCGGTCGAGCTGACCGGGTACATCCGCATCGGCGGATCGGTCGACATACTCGGGCTGGTGTCGGTCTCGGTCGAGCTGTGCGTCCAGCTGAGCTACCAATCGCAGACCAACGCGCTGGTCGGCCGGGCGACGATGGTCATCGATATCGACCTCACCTTGTGGTCGGAGCCGGTTGAGCTCGACACCGGCGAATGGGTGCTCGCGGGACACTCTCCGTCGGCGCGTATGGCCCTAGGCGGATCCAGGCATGCCGCCCATCGGGCACTTACCGCGGACGAGGGCCTCGCGCAATGGCAGCGCTATCGTCTGGCCTTCGCGAGCGCCCGATGACGACATCGAGCACCTCAGGCCAGCAAGGCACCACGATCTCGGTGCCGTTCGTGCCCAGCGTGCTGGCGTGGAGCGATGACGCTACCCACATCCTGGCTGGCGGAAGTTCCACCCCGTTCAACTATGGAACCGACGGTCTGGCCGTCATCGACACGACCACTGGTGCTGTGACCTGGCACCTGGACGGACGGCAGTGTGCGGCCGCCCAGATCGCCGGATCTTTGGTGGCCATATGCCTTGAATCGCAACTGGAAGTACATGATCTGCTCTCCGGCTCGCAAACGTGGCAGCGGCCCGACCTCGGCGTCAGCGGGACTTCCCGCCTGTCCGTCGATCCCAGCGGACATCGGATTGCGGTCAGTACTGGTAGTGATTACGCGCTCCTTGACCTTACGACCGGCCTGGACCTCGTCCGGATACCGCTGCAGCCGGTGCTGGGGTTCCGCCCGGTCATCAGCCCGACAGGTAGTCAAGCTGCGGTGGCCGACGCGCAAGGGGTAACGATCTGTGACACCTCAACGGGCGCCATTCTGCACCAGGTGGCCACGTCATCGACGCCGCTCGTCGCCGAGTTCGACGAAGTAGGCGCCACTGTGACAATCGTTGACCTGGACGCATCCGTCACCGTGATTGACACGGCATCGGGCAATCCGGTGAGCAGCTCCTCGCTGACAGATGCGCACATCTATGCCTGGCCTTCGCCAGCCCTTGTGCTGCAAGCCGGGAATCCGGTGACACTGAGCCCGGACCGTCGCATCGTGGTGGTGGCCGGAAGGGACAGCAACAGCATGTACGTGGCCGCGACCGGCGTGCGGCTCGGGACAGTGCCCGCAGAAGGTACTCCCTTGGCGCATGCCGCCTATAGCCCGGACGCTCGCGCCGCAGTGGTCACCAGCGCTTTCGGCAAGACAAACAGCTCGGGCACCGCCACGCTCATCTCCGCGCCCCGTCCGCGGGTGCTGTGGCAGCGGCCACGGGCAGAGACGACCGCCGCTGCCTTCAGCCGCACTGGCCGCCTGGCGGTAGCACACAACCCGACACCGCCGACGGGCGGACCACAGGCAGCCGATCCGGGCATGATCTTGATCGACGTGGTGACGAATGCGCCGCTGCTCGACGTCACCACGGGTTCGGGTGCTGGCGCGGCTGTGGTGGGTGTGGATCTGACGGGCGGCGGTATCCGGCTGGCGGTGGTGATCTGTGCGGATCAGGCGGCCCGGTTGTACGCGGTCGATGGTGGCCGGCTGCTGTATGAGCGGGCGCATCCCGGCCCGCTGGCCGATGTGGCGTTCCTGCGCGGCGGCCAGAGCTTCGCCACCGCGTGCAGCGACGGCAGGGTGCGGCTGTTCGACACCGTGACCGGCGAGCAGCCCTGGTTCCAGCAGTACGCGGGACCGGTCAACGCGCTGGCCTGCCCGCCGGCCGGCGACTTCATCTGCGCCGCGGGCGGCGACAAGACGGTCCGCTGCCTGGACGCGGCAACCGGCGCGCAGCGCTGGCAGGCGCCGTTCCCGCAGGCCGTCACAAGGGTGATCGTCAGCCCGGACGGCGCGTTCGCCGTCGCGGCCTGCGCCGACCGCACCGCCCGGCTGCTGCATGCCGCCGACGGCGGCCAGGCCTGGCAGGTGCAGCACGACGCGCACATACGCGGGCTGGCGGTCAGCCCGGATGCCACCCTGGTCGCGACCGCCAGCCAGGACGGGATCGTCCGGGTGCTGGCGAGCGGCTCCGGGGCCGTCGTCCGGGAAGTGAGCCATGTCCAGGGCGCGACATCGGTCGCGTTCTCCGCTGACGGCCAGTCGGTCATCTCCGGGTCGCTGGACGGCGCGGTGCTGGCCAGCCCGGTAGCGGATCCGGCCGCGCCGCCGGCGCCGCTGATCCGGGCAACAGCGCCGGTCCGGCAGATCGGCAGCGGACCCGGCCGGTCGGTGGCGGTGGCCAGCGATGACGGGCTGGTGCGGGTCGTCGACCTGGACCTGCGGACCGACCTGGCCCGGATCTGGAGCACCGCCCCGGTCAACGACTTCGCCATCGACACCGCCGCCGGCCTGCTCGCCACCGGGTCAGCCGACGGAACCATCCGCGTCGACACCTGGCCGCAGCAATGAACGCGACGATTCCGCAGCGCACACCGAGCCTGGCAACCGTGACGGTCCCGCTGCCCTTCGTTCCGAATGACCTGGCGTGGAGCGATGACGGGACGGCCATCGTGGCCGATGGCCTCGCCGCCGTCAACGTCGGCACCGGCGGGCTGATGTGGCCGGGAAGCGGCGGCGGGACTTTCCTCGATGGGCAGGTGGAGGTCGCCGGGGCAGACCTGATCGCTTTTCTCGGGGGGAGCCGCGGGAGTCTCGGAGGGAGCGGTGGCCTACTGCGGGCGGCTTCCGTGCAGACTGGTGCGGAGCTCTGGCGAAGAGAAGATCTCTACGGGTGGATGACCGTCGACGTCGGCAGCCGCCGGATAGGCATCAATACGATGAGCGCCTATCACCTCATTGACCTGACGACTCACATGGACATCGGCAAGATCCCCATAGCATCGTTTCAGCCGCCATTCCGGCCGGCTTTCAGCCCGGCGGGGACCCAATGGGCAATTGCCGGCCCGAGATCCATAGTGATCGCAGACACGACTGGCGCGATCATGCACCAGATAGCCGTCTCGTCGCAGCCGCTGGCCGCTCGGTTCGACGACGCTGGCTCGACGCTGACGTTCGTCGACCGTGACGCGCGCGCGACGGTCATCGATACCGCGTCGGGCGCGCAAATCAGCCAGTCTGCGCTCGATGGACTGGACTCGATCCCGCCAGCCGGCTCGATCCTCGACGAGCAGCGCCCGGTGGCGCTGAGTCCCGACGGCCGCATCGTGGCGGTCGTCACCGCGGCGGACATCTCGCTGTTCCTCGCGTCAACCGGGCAGTGCCTGGGCACGGTACCCACCGGCGGCAACCTGACTTACATCACCAGTGTTGTCTTCAGCCCAGACGCCCGCACAGTGGCCGTGACGCATATCGACGGTACGACCGGCGCGGTTTCCACTGCCGCCAAGCTCATCGCCGCTCCGGTGCCGCGGCTGCTGTGGGAGCAGTCGGCCGCAGTGCTGAGTGGGCCCGCCTTTAGCCGTACCGGCCGCCTGGCGGTGGCGCACGGCGCGAATTCGGCCTTGGCCGGCGTGATCGACATCGTCGACACCGGTGCGGTCCTCATGCTGACCGAGGGCTCGGGTGCTGACGCCGCGGTGCTCGGCGTCGCGATGGCGGGGGCGGGTATCCGGCTGGTGGCGGTGATCTGTGCGGATCAGGCGGCCCGGTTGTACGCGGTCGATGGTGGCCGGCTGCTGTATGAGCGGGCGCATCCCGGCCCGCTGGCCGATGTGGCGTTCCTGCGCGGCGGCCAGAGCTTCGCCACCGCGTGCAGCGACGGCAGGGTGCGGCTGTTCGACACCGTGACCGGCGAGCAGCCCTGGTTCCAGCAGTACGCGGGACCGGTCAACGCGCTGGCCTGCCCGCCGGCCGGCGACTTCATCTGCGCCGCGGGCGGCGACAAGACGGTCCGCTGCCTGGACGCGGCAACCGGCGCGCAGCGCTGGCAGGCGCCGTTCCCGCAGGCCGTCACAAGGGTGATCGTCAGCCCGGACGGCGCGTTCGCCGTCGCGGCCTGCGCCGACCGCACCGCCCGGCTGCTGCATGCCGCCGACGGCGGCCAGGCCTGGCAGGTGCAGCACGACGCGCACATACGCGGGCTGGCGGTCAGCCCGGATGCCACCCTGGTCGCGACCGCCAGCCAGGACGGGATCGTCCGGGTGCTGGCGAGCGGCTCCGGGGCCGTCGTCCGGGAAGTGAGCCATGTCCAGGGCGCGACATCGGTCGCGTTCTCCGCTGACGGCCAGTCGGTCATCTCCGGGTCGCTGGACGGCGCGGTGCTGGCCAGCCCGGTAGCGGATCCGGCCGCGCCGCCGGCGCCGCTGATCCGGGCAACAGCGCCGGTCCGGCAGATCGGCAGCGGACCCGGCCGGTCGGTGGCGGTGGCCAGCGATGACGGGCTGGTGCGGGTCGTCGACCTGGACCTGCGGACCGACCTGGCCCGGATCTGGAGCACCGCCCCGGTCAACGACTTCGCCATCGACACCGCCGCCGGCCTGCTCGCCACCGGGTCAGCCGACGGAACCATCCGCGTCGACACCTGGGAGTCCCGATGAGCCAGATTCGTATGGTCGTGGTGCCCGGCGGGCTCACCCCGGATGGCGCCGCTCTCGTCCGGGTGCTGGTCGTGCCCCGGCTCGACGGCGGGACGCTGACCAATTTCGGCTTGGCTGACTGGCCGTCAGTGCTCGCCGACGCGTCCTTCGAACTGCACGTGAGCATGGGCGGCCAGGAACGCGTCGCCCGTTCGGCCAGGCAACGAGAGCTGCGCGCCCGCAGTGAGATATGGCAGGCGTTCTTCTCCGGCGATGCCAGCATCATCAGCGATAGCCGCGCCGGCCGCGCCGGGTCGGTCAACGTCGCGCCCAAGCACGGCCCGGCGGTAGCCGCGACCGCTCTTTACCGGAACGCCGCGATCGATATGGCGGCGCCCGGGCCTCCCGCGCAGACCATCTCCCAGCGCCTGCAGAGCTGGCAGACGACCGGACGGACGCCGCCGGGTGGCCAGGTGCCGCCGCAGCAAGCCCCGCTGCCGCCGCAGGTCGACTTCGACTGGGTACTTGCGATGGTCCGCCAGCATCCTCCCGTGCTGCCGGAGCTTGGCCTTGTCTTCGAACTCGAAGCGGACCCCGGCGAACTCGGCGGGTCATCAGCCGGCCCGGCACAGGGGATGCTGTCGCTGCGGTGCCCGGAGCCGCCGCTGAGCAGCCTCGTCATCCCGCCATTCACATGGACCCGCTATGAGCTTTCTGACCTGGGCTTCTGGCCAGCCGGCGGCGCGACGTCCACCCCCCAGATCGACCACGGGGCGATCGATCTGCGGGGTGCGCAGGTCATCGACGGGACCGCCGCGCCCGGACCGCCGCCACCGTGGGCGATCACGGTGATGGACGTCGACGGTGCTATCGACGGGCTCGACGCCGCGGCTGGCCGCCTCGGGCGGGCCAGCTCGGCCGGCCAGGATGCCGTGCTGCCAGGGCTGCGGTCCGCTGGCCTGGTCCTGCTGCGGCCGGGCCGTGACTCCGATGTGGTCGGCCGCCTGAGCGCCGCCGGCCGATTCGACCAGGCCGGGCCGGCCATCACGCCACCCGCCGGCGCCGCGGTCGCGGCCGCCGATCTCGTGCTGTCAGCCGAGGACCTGCTGCTGGGCTACCGCGTCGACATCCGCACAGGTGACGACCCGGCCTGGCGGTCCCTCTGCAAACGTGAAGCGACCTATTCGGTCAATGGCATGCCGATCGGCACAAGCGCCGCCAGCCCTGGCCAGCCGGGGTCGGGCCAGCCTGGGTCCGGCGAGCCCGTGCCCGCCGTCGAGGAAGGCCACCTGGCGAGCCTGACGGCCACCCGCGACGACAATGGCGACCTGAACGCCGATGAGGTCGTCCTGCACTGGAACGGCTGGAGCCTGGCCGTCCCCGGCATCGACCTGCTAGGCCAGCGCGACCCCGGGCCACCCGCCCAACTGCCCTACGCCTTCACCTGGACCCCCTACCAGGTGCCCGACCATTCGCTACCACAACTGCGCTTCAGCAGCCGGTATCAGATGCGGATCCGGGTCGCCGATGTCACCGGCGGCGGGCTTGACGAGTCCGTCGGCGACGACCTCGCGCCGCCATCCACCACGATCATTTACACGCGGCACGACCCGATCCAGCCGCCAACGCTGGTCCTAGGCGGACCACCCACGCTGGGTGCCTGCCCGGAACGACTCGTCGTGCGCAGCGGCGACGCCGACGCCACCGCATCGGACGCGCGGAACCTCGCACCGCCGACCGTCGCACGCCAGCTGGCCGAGCAGCACGCCATGTTCGACGTCGGCGTGTCGGACGAACAGTCCTGGGCGTGGGTGCAACGGGCCATGCGGGTCGAAGCGGCAGCCACCGCCGGCGAACAAGCGCCGGCCGGCCTGGCTGACCCCGCCGCGAACGGAATCAACGCCTTCCTGCCGGCCCAGGCCGGCGTCGCCGCGGCCGTCAGCGAGCGGATCAACTGGTATCCGGGTTCGTCCTTCAGCTGGCCGGACCCGGAACCGAAATCGATCAGGCTCAGCGCCGTCAGCGCCGCGCCCCCCGGCGCGCCAACCGTGACAATCGGCTGGTCTGGCGACGTTCTCGAGGTCCACCTCGCCGCCGGCCGTGAAGTCGTTCTCGAACTGTCCTCTACCCTGCGGCCGGGATTCCTCGACCACTTCGCCATCGGCAACTGGCTGTCCGAAGCGCAAGCACCGCTCGACCAGACCGAACTCGGCCGCAACGCGGTGCTCAGCCCCGTCCGGCCCGTGCACTTCATCCACGCGGTTCGCAAACCCCTCACGCCACAGGTGACGAGCGGTATCCCGGTACAGGTACCGCAATGGAACATGCCGCCAAGCGCGATCGGGCGTACCGCGGGCGCCACGCACGCGGACCTGTCGCCGACCTTCGATGACGCCGGGCTCGACCCGGGCAGCACCGGGCGGCTCGAGGTGCACGCGAGCTGGCCCGAGCCAGTCGGCGCCGATGTCAGCGGGGCGTTCGTGCACGGTGAGGCCACGCCGGCGCAAGGTCCCGTTGCGCTGAACTTCCTGCACGACTTCGGCGACACCAAGCACCGCATCGTCACCTACACGCTCACCGCGATCAGCCGGTTCCGGCAGTACTTCGACCACGGTGACGAGCCAGACGCGAACTTCCAGCTCGTGCAAGCGCAGGCACCAGTGCATTTGCCCTCGACCGTGCAGCCGCCCGAAGTCAAGGTCGCCGCGGTCCTGCCGTCATTCGCGTGGACGACTACGGCCAGTGCTAGCCACATCGAGCACACCCGGTCATCGTGGCGGCTGCGGCTCGAGCTGAGCGGCTCGTGGTACCGCACCGGCATCGGCGAGCTCCTCGCCGTGGTCCTGGCACCAGACGGAACCGGCGGCGGGTCGCCGTCGTTTTCCGAGATCGGGCGTGACCCCGCCAACGCCACCGCGCCAACCGGGCCGACGCTGCCCCTGTCGTGGTGCGCGGGAGCGGCCGGCACCGTGCCAGGATTCCCGCTCCCCGGCGGCGGTCCGCCGGCCGACCTCGCGCTGTACGACGTGTTCGCCGACGGTGATACCTACTACTGCGACATCGAGTTGCGGCCGCCGGACGGCGCGACGGCGTCCTACGGTCCGCTGGTGCGGCTGGCGGTAGCGAGATACCAGCCCGACAGCCTGACAGGTCTCGAGATGTCCCAGCCGACGATGACCGACTGGGCCCAGCTACTCCCCGACCGGCACGTTACCGTGGACCGGGCAGCGCAGGGCCTCAACGTGCTGATCGACGGTCTCGGCCCTACCGCGCCCAACCAGGCCGAGGTGGTGCTCGAGGAGCTGACCGGCGACCTGACCGGAAGTCAGCTCACCGAGTCGCTCGTCGCGATCGGCAGCGATGACACCGCGGGCGTGCCGGTGTGGCGGGCGGCGGCCGGGTTCACAGTCGCCCGTGGGGCTGTCGGCAGCCCGATCGCCATCCCGCTGACGCCTCCGGCGGCTCACCCCCGGCGCCTGCGGATCAGGGAGATCGAGCAGCACGGCCTCAGCGCCGGCGCCAGTTCGGCCGACACTGCCGAACTCACCCAGCGGAGCGCCTTTATCGATGTTGTCAACCTGCCTCAATCGTGGACGTCATGATTCCGAAGGAGAAATCCATGCCTGACTCCGATGACCCCCAGGTTCTATATACGGACCACCGTTCTCACTACACAAACGTGGCACTCGAAAAAGCCAATAGCGCTTCCCATCCATCCTGGGATCCGGATCAGGGTTTCGCGGTCAACCGGCCGCAGATCGTCGACGTATATGGCTACTACGCCGCGCTCGCTCTGGGTCAGCCTGACCTCTTCCTGTGGGCAGCGCTGGGCCATATGGCCGGAGGCGCCGTGGTCGGAGGCCTCGACTCCGACCCGGGCTTCATACCGCAGAATGTAATGGTCAACATCGGGAAAGACATCTTCTACGACCTCGCGTGGATGCATGAGGCCTACCTCGATGCACCGGACATGATCGTGAATCTTGCCGACCTGCATGATCAGTTCAATACCTACCCGTCCTACGACAGCGCTGGCACTCACAGCTTCGTCTCAGGGACGCCACAATGCTCCTACAAATCGGCCTGGGAGAAGATCGTCAGCGGCGACCCTGATAATGTCGCATCGGGCAATAATGATTTGCTGCAGAATGAGCAGTTTTCTCTTATACAACCCCAGTACGACTACCTCCTTACTTTCTTGGGCTCCGGCCTGCCAACGCCATTTACTAACGCAATCCACCCGTACCATCGCGCATTCATCGTAGATGAGCCGGACGGCAATATTCTTCAGGCGGCCAGCAGATGGGATTGGATTTCCCGCCCTCAGGGCATGTGGGAAAACTGGGTAGCGTGCGGCGCCGACGAGCGCAACCGGCTTCTCCAGCTTCCCTTCAGCCAAATCTGCGGTGGTGACTTCGGCGTTCCCGGACGTCCCGATCTGGTGCCGCCTGGCGGACCATGATGCTGCTGCTCCGGGTCGGCTATCGCTATCGTGGGCGACCCTCACTGTCGTCACGTCCTCCAGCCGGCGATACTGTCCCACCTGAATGGCTGCCTCACGCCCGTGAGGCAGTCAGGCACTGAGCAAGGCACCGGCTCAGGGCACTATCGCCATACGCAAGTTGGCGATCCAGCGCGGCCCGGACTAGACCTTCTAAGCCATGCGACAGGTGGGCGCACCATTTGCCAGCGGAAATGCGAGACGCCGCTCTCCCCCGCTTCCGGCACTACGAAGATCGGGCCGTTCAGCTACCGCGTGCTGCTGCGAAAGGCACCAGCAAGCCCTCACCTCCACCAGCCGACAGCGCTGCCAGCGCGGGGAGCCCGTACTCTCAGGTCGGCGATGGCGGTCAGCACGGCAGACCTGGCTGACACGCGCAGCCGCACCAGCTATGTCGGGACCGGGCGCTTGAAGGTGTACGTGGTCAGCAGCTGGGTCGCCTGCGATTAGGGTGAGCCGTCCCCGCCCTCGCGGTAATCCCGCAGGTGGCCAGCTCCCAGCCGTCCGCGACGAACCGATTCAGCAGCTCCGGCACTGTGTGCTCGGTGTCGGAGTAGTTCTCGCCCGCCTCCTGCACGGGGCTTTCTCCCGTTCATTTAGACAATGACGCGCGCGAGGCGAGGACTCTCCCAGCCCTGCCAGGGCGGTCCCCGGCACCCGGTCGACCTGGTAGGCGAGCTCAAGGGCCGGGAACAACAATCAACATCGAGGCCAAGACCAGGTACGCAAACCAGGCAGATCCGCTCGCGCCCGCCAAGCACGCCAAGTCGATCCGAAACAAGGAATGCAAGGAGTGCCATGACTACACCCACGGCCGTCAAGGACACGGGAAAGCCAGCCCGTCCCGCCACTGACCCCACCGGTCCGACTGGCCGACTTGCCACGTGGGTCGCGAAAACAACGCTCGACGACGTTCCCGCCTCCGTCCGCGACCGGGCCAAGCACCTGGTGCTAGACGGAATCGGCTGTGCTCTGGTCGGTGCGCAGCTGCCCTGGTCCCGCATCGGCGTCGAAGGCGTAACAGCGCTCGACAGCGCCGGGGATTCCGCACTGATCGGTTGGGACGGCCGGGCGACCAGCGCCACGTCGGCGGCCATGGTGAACTCCAGTTTCATCCAGGGGTTCGAGCTCGACGACTACCACCCGCTGGCCCCGCTGCACAGCAACTCGCTGGTCCTCCCGGCGATGCTCGCGGCCGCCCCGCGCGTAGGCCGCGTCTCAGGCGAGAGCTTCCTTCTCGGTGCCATCCTGGGGTATGAGACCGGCCCCCAGGTCGGCGAGGCGCTCGGCGGCCTGGACATGCTCTCCCGTGGGTGGCACTCGGGTGTGGTCTTCGGCCCTCTCGCTGCGGCCGCTGCCGCGGGAACGCTGTACGGGCTGGACGCCGCCGGGTTTGAGGACGCCTTCGGGATGGCGGCCACCCAGTCGTGCGGGCTGATGTCAGCGATGTACGAATCGATGGTCAAGCGGATGCAGCACGGCTTCGCTTCGCGCAACGGCCTGACCGCCGCCGCGCTCGCGGCATCGGGCTACGTCGGCATCAAGCGGGTGTTCGAGCGCCCCTACGGCGGCTGGCTGGCCGTCTTCGGCGAAGGCCACCGCACCTACCCCGAAGACATCTACAAGGGCCTGGGCGTCCTGTGGGAGACCGAGCGGATCGCCGTCAAGGCGTACTCGTGCATGGGATTGCTGCACGCTGCGATCGACGCCGCCCTCGAGCTGCGGTCCAAGGTCGACCTCAGCCAGATCCAGCGGATCGACATCGACATGGGCGAAGCTGCCTACTCCCATGGCGGGTGGAAGGCCGAGCGCCCGCTCGAGGTGATCGGCGCTCAGATGAACGTCGCCTACGCCGTCGCGGTCGCCCTCCTCGATGGCGACGTGCTCATTGACCAGTTCCCGCAGGACCGGATTAACCGCGACGACGTCTGGGCTCTGATCGACAAGACACTGACGCACCACGAAAAGGCCTACGACAACCTCCCGATCGACGAGCAGCTCACCACCCAGGTGCGCCTGACTCTCAACGACGGCAGCATCCGCACCGCCAAGGGTCGTACACCCGCGCGGAACGGGCGACCGGAACCTGACCAACGCGGACATCCGTCACAAGTACGCCAAGCTGACCCACCGCATCATCTCGGCCGAGCGCCAGGCCGCCATCGAAAAAACCGTCCTCGGCATCGATGCTCTGGATGACGTCGCTCAGCTGACGGCCCTGCTCATACCCGCCGTGCACTCGCCCCTCGACTGAGACTCCCCACTGCCCTGGCGAGGACAAACTGAGCCAGCACTGACCCACCGCTGCGCATCGGTACCTGTCGACCACAGACCATCACTACGGGAGGCTAACAACCATGAACGATCCGTTCGGGCGCTTGCCGGTGGTGCCGAGCTTCATCGTGACCAGCACGGACGTAACCGATGGCCAGCCGCTGCCACCGGCGCAGATGTCCGGCATCTTCAAGGTTCCTGGCGGCAAGGACCTCTCGCCCCAGCTGTCGTGGTCCGGCGCTCCCGCTGAAACCAAGAGCTACACCGTGACCATGTACGACCCCGACGCGCCTAGCGGGTCAGGCTTCTGGCACTGGGCAGTCGCCGACATCCCCGCCCGAGTGACGGGTCTCCCGACCGGAGCGGGGGACGGCACCGGCGAGCACGTGCCGGCCGGGGCGTTCCATCACACCGGCAAGCAGCCATGGGCGAGGCTGTACGCCGCCGGACACGGCGACTACTGGGGACCGGTCGCCGACTCCGATCGCCACATCGATACCTGGATCCGGGCGCTCCGCTAGCCCGGCCACCCCGGCGCCCGTCGCCTTCTACACCCCCTGCACGACGTCTCCACCAGATCTGCACACGCGTGCCATCTGCTGTAGGGGACGAGGGAGGCCGCGTGATCGAGCTATCAGCGCTTGCCATTTCGACGCCTCTGTCCTATCTGGCAGCCTTCTGGGTCCCGGCGCTCGACGCCGTGCTGCCGATCCTGCCAAGCGAAACAGTGGTGATCGCCCTCGGCGTCGCCACCGCCGGGAATACCGATCCCCGCATCGCCGTCCTGGTGCTGCTGGCGGCGGCCGGCGCCTTCGCCGGCGACAACCTGGCCTACCTGATCGGGCGACGCTTCGGGCCGGTCGCGGAGCGGCGGTTCTTCGCCGGCGAACGCGGCGAGCGCAGGCGTGCCTGGGCTCAGCGCACGCTCAACAGGTTCGGGGCGGGTCTGATCATCATGTGCCGCTTCATTCCTGGCGGCCGCACGGCGGTGACGCTGACCTGCGGAATCGTCGGCTACGACCGCAAGCGCTTCGTCCTGGCAACGGCCTGCGCGGGCGTCATCTGGGCAAGTTATGCCTACTTCCTGGGCCGCCTTGGCGGTGCGGCCTTCGAGGGCAGGCCGTGGGCAGGCTTCCTGCTAGCCCTTGGGTTCGCGCTCGTACTCAGCGGCCTGGCGGAAGGCGTGCGGAGAGTCCGCAGTCGGCGGGCACGGCTCCACCCGCCGGCTGCTCTCCACACCGCCAGCACAGGCGCCGCACCGGTTCCGCACTGCGAGCGCGTGAACTGACGTTCCGCACGGGCGGCAGGTCGCTCTGGGCAGCAGAAAGGTGGTGGCAGTGTCCATAAGTGACTGGTTCGTATTCGCACCGTGGCTCGCCTTCGCTGCGGGCGTGATCATCTTCTACCTGTGGCCGCACCACCCAGCCGGACCGCCGCCGCGGCGCACCCGGATACCGCCGAGGACGGCCGGCGGCCAGGCCAGCCGACGACCGCGGACGCGCATGGCGGCGGGCGGGCAGCCGAGTCGGGGCGCCGCGAGACCACGTCGCCATGAGCCACGCCGCCGCCGCTGAGATCGCGGTGCTGGCGGCCCTGGGTGCAGCGTGCTCGTTCGGCGTCGGCGTAGCGCTCCAGCACCGTCAGGTCCAGCGGGAACGGGGCCGCGGTCCGCTGCGGTTGCTCGGCCAGCTAGCCCGGCGCCGGCTCTGGCTAGCGGGCATCGGCCTTGCCGTCGCAGCGTACGGCCTCCAGGCGGTCGCGCTCGCCTTCGGGCCGCTGGCGCTGGTAGCGCCGATTGTCGCGACCGATCTGCTGTTCGCGCTGCCGGTCGCCGCTATCTGGGAACGGCGTCCGATGCGCCTGCCCGACTGGGCCGGCTGCGCGCTCGTCGGCGCCAGCGTGGCGGTGTTCGTGATCTGCTCGCCGCAGTCGCCAGGACGCTCCGACGCCGCGGCCGAGGACTGGCTGCTGGCTTTCGGGGCGGTCGCGCTGATCAGCGTCGCCGCGGTCGCGGCCGCGGCCGCCGGCCGTCGTGCCACGCGCGCGTCGCTGCTGGCCATCGGTGCCGGCGTCATCTTCGGCATGACGGCCGCCGTCACCCTGAGCCTGACCCGGATAGTCCGGTTCGGTGACGCCGCCGCCATCCTCGCGCACTGGCAGCCGTGGGCACTGCTCGGCCTCGGCATCACCGGGCTGGCGCTGTCGGCGAGTGCCTACAAGGCAGGCGCTCTGCGCGCCAGCCTGCCGATCATGGATACCGTCGAGCCAGTCTCGGCCGTGCTGATCGGCACTGTCGTGTTCGGCGAGCGGCTCGCCACGGCGCCGGCGGTACTGGTGCTGCAGATTGCCGCGGCGGCCAGCGCGGTCGCCGGGATCGTGCTCCTCGGCCGGTCCCCGCTCGCCGCGGGGCCCGCCGGACAGCCCCATGCCCGGCCGCCAGCCTGGGTGCAGGCTCAGGTGCCGGCGCAAGCACCAGTCAGCAGCCGCCCGGCATCAGCAAGTCGCGACCCGAGCTTTCCCCGCGCTCGATCACATGTTTGAATATATGGATGGCCCAGGGACAACTGGCGATCTGGTCGTGTATCCCGCTCCAGTGCCGCCTGCATCATCAGTGGCGGCCCGGCACCGTGACGATCAGCTGGGACCCGTGCGAGTGCGCCGCTGCGCAGGCAGCCCGCGGCGGTCACGTGCGCGTCGCCTGCGGCACCGCGCGCTGCTCGGAAGTGTGGTGCGCGCCGCTCCACAAGCCCATCGGCGTGATCGGCCACCACCGGCCGGGCTACCGCTGACGCCGCGGCATCCTCGCGTACGTTAGGTCCATGGCGACCACCAAGCGTGGCAGCGGGTCCCGCACGGATCCGGGCCCAACGATCTTCGTCTTGTTTGGCGCGACCGGTGACCTGGCCAAGCGGCTGGTGCTCCCGGCGTTCTACCGGCTCGGCCTGGAGGGGCTGCTGCCCAGCAAGTGGCTGCTTGTGGGCAACGGGCGCGGCGATCTCGCGCACGAGGACTTCCGTAAGCATGTGCACGACGTGCTGACCGAGTTCGGTCCTAAGCCAGACCCCGAGACGTGGAACTCCTTCGCCGAGCGCCTCCTGTTCGCTGGCGGCGGCTTCAACGCCGATAACCCCGGCAGTCTGCTTGACGTGCTCGACACGGCGCGCGCCTCAGCCGGTGCCGACCCGCAGTTCGTTCACTACCTCGCCGTGCCGCCGCTCGCCTTCGGCGAGCTCACCAGAGCACTGGGCCAGCACGACCTGGCGACCGCCGCCCGTGTCGTGTACGAGAAGCCGTTCGGCACGTCGCAGCAGGGCTTCCGCGCACTTGACCGTGCCGTCCATGCGGTGCTGACCGAGGAGCAGGTCTACCGGATCGACCACTTCCTCGGCAAGGAAGCGACCCAGGATCTGCATGTCCTGCGGTTCGCCAACGAAATGTTCAGCGGTATCTGGAACCGGCGGCACATCGAGTCGGTCCAGATCGACGTACCGGAGAAGCTCGGCGTTACCGATCGTTCGGTGTTCTACGACGCGACCGGCGCCGTGCTGGACATGCTCATCACGCACCTGTTCCAGGTCGCGGCCGAAGTCGCCATGGAGCCGCCGCCCAGCCTGGATGCCGCCGACCTGCAGGCAGCCAGGGAGAAGGTCATCAGGTCGTTCCGGCAGCTCGATCCGGCCGAGGTTGTGCTCGGCCAGTTCGCCGGCTATCGCGACGTGCCAGGCGTGGCTGCGAAGTCCCAGCAGAATACCTATGTCGCCGCGCGCCTGTGGATCGACAACCCCCGCTGGCGCGGAGTCCCGTTCTACCTGCGGACCGGCAAGCGGCTGGCCGAGACGGCGCAGCGAGTCAGCCTGATCCTGCGCAAGCCCGCCGACGGGCCACTTTCCAGCCAGCTGCCGGCCGAGACCAACGTGCTCTCGTTCTCGCTCGCAGGCGATGGCGAGATCGACCTGTCGCTGGTAGCCAAGCAGCCGGGCGCCGGGCTGCGCCTCGACGTCGCCAAGGCCGCGATCCCGCTATCGAAGCTGCGTCACGCGGATCCGCTGCCGCCGTACGTGCGCCTGATCCACGATGTCCTGATCGGCGATCGGTCCCTGTTCACGCGCCCGGACGGGCTGGCCTCCGTGTGGAAAGTCGCTGAGCCGTTGCTGACGAACCCGCCGAAGGTGGCCTCCTACCAGCCCGGTTCGTGGGGACCGGCAGCGGCGCGCAAGCTCGTCGCCCCAGGGCGGTGGCTGCTCGGCCAGTAGCCAGCGACCCTGGGCGGCAGCTCCGCCTAGGTGGCCATGTGGAAGAGCTCAAGCTGGATGTTGTCCGGGTCGCGGAACACGACCACGGAGTATGGCATTGGCTCGGTGACGTCGACGACGCCGGAGGTCTCGATGCCGAGCGTGCCGAGCCAGCTCGCCCAGGCGCCTAGGTCGGTATGACTCGCGACGGCAAACGCCATGTGATCCAGGCCGGTCCGGGTCTCCTGGAACGGCTCGCCCGAGTTGGCCTCGTGGTGGTGCAACCCGATGACGATGCCAGAGCGCGGGTCGATCAGGAGCACGGCATAGCCCTCCTCCTCCTCTGCCCCGTGATGCGGAAACAGCATTGGTAGCCGACTCATCCCGAAGACCTGCTGGTACCACTGCGCGCTCGCCTCGACGTCGGAGACCGTAGGCGAGAAATGGTGAAATCCGGCGATGGCAGGCGCGGCGCTGGTGTCGGTCATGTCGATCTCCCTCACGTTTGGCCTGTTATTCGCGTCGGGAGCCCGCGGAATCCGCACGTCGGCGCGGGCCTGAACCTACATTTGCAGAAGCCGAGCGCACGGTGCGACGCCGGGCTCAGGTCGCGTCCATAACGAGGTGAGATTTGTGCCCGTGACCACATGCCAGGGCGATACATGCGCATTGCGGCTTTGGGCGGCACCGTGATACAACGAGCCGAATGATCGCCGACCCCACCCCCGTTCAGCCCGCTCAGGCCAGTGGCGAAGCCACCGCGCGGGCAGCCGTTCATGTCGCCGGCCTGCGCAAGCATTACGGCGACGTGGCCGCGGTGAACGACGTGGACGTCACTGTCCTGGCCGGCGAGTTCTTCACCCTGCTCGGGCCGTCCGGGTCCGGCAAGACGAGCCTGCTGCGGCTGATCGCCGGCTTCGAGCGGCCCGACGCAGGCCGGATCGAGCTCGCGGGCCGCGACGTCACCCGGACGCCGCCGTATGCGCGCAACGTCAATACGGTGTTCCAGGACTACGCGCTCTTCCCGCACATGAGCGTGGCAGAGAACATCGAGTACGGCCTTCGGGTGCGGCGCGTCGACGCGGCCGCCCGGCGTGAGCGCACCGGGCGGGCCCTGGAGATGGTGCGGCTGGCCGGCCTCGGCGAGCGGAAGCCAGCCCAGCTGTCCGGCGGTCAGCGCCAGCGTGTCGCCCTGGCGCGCGCCATCGTGAACGAGCCCGAGGTCCTGCTGCTCGACGAGCCGCTCGGCGCCCTGGACCTCAAGCTCCGCCAGGAGATGCAGCTCGAGCTGCTGCGAGTTCAGCGCGAGGTCGGCATCACGTTCATCTACGTCACGCACGACCAGGAAGAAGCCCTGACGATGAGTGACCGGATCGCCGTGCTGCATCAGGGCCGGATCGAGCAAGTCGGCGAGCCGATCGAGGTGTACGAGCGGCCGCAGACGCCGTTCGTCGCAGGCTTCATCGGCGTCTCCAATCTCATCGAGCGCGACGGCGCGCTGATCACCGTCCGGCCGGAGAAGATCGTGCTGCTCGACGACGGCGCGCAGGCGCCGGCCGGCAGCCATGTCGAGGCCGGCGTTATCCGGGAAGTCAGCTACGCGGGCGTGCTGACCCGCTACGTCGTCGACCTCGACAGCGGCGGCGAGCTCGTCGTCGCCCGACAGAACACCCGCGCCCCCGCCCACTCGCATGACGGCCGGGGCGAGCGCGTGCAGATCGCCTGGCGACCTGATCAGGCGGCATCGATACCGCACGAGCCATAACTCAGACCCCGCGCAAGGGCATTAGGGGAGGGCATCATCATGACGAACACCGCGTGCCTCGGTTCGCGCAGACTCACGGCGGGGCTGGCACTGGCCGGCCTCGCGTTGATCACTGCCGCCTGCGGCAGCTCCGGCTCCGGTAACACCAGCGGCTCGGGCGGATCAGGAGCCGGTGGCGGCACAGCCGGGCAGACTGTCCCGACGGCGAGCATGCCGGTGCTGCAGAAGATCGGCAAGGGCGAGGGCAAGCTCAACCTGATCGCGTGGGAGGGCTACCTCCAGCCGCAGTGGGTGAAGCCGTTCGAGCAGCAGACCGGCTGCCAGGTCAACGCCAAGTACGCCGGCAGCTCCGACGAGATGGTCGCGCTCATGAAGAACGGCGGCGGCGGCCAGTACGACATGGTGTCCTCGTCTGGCGACGCCGACCTGCGGATCCTGTACGCGGGTGACGCCCGGCCGGTCAACGTCAACCTGATCCCGAGCTGGAAGGACTTCTTCCCGGCGTTCCAGTCCCCGGCGTTCAACACCATCAACGGCGTGCACTACGGGGTCTCGCTCCAGTGGGGCCCGAACGTCCTGATGTACAGCAAGAAGGCGTTCCCGACCCCGCCGACGTCCTGGAGTGTCATCTACGACTCGAAGTACAAGGGCCAGGTGACGGTGCCCGACAACCCGATCCAGATCGCGGACGCGGCCCTGTACCTGGAGAAGCATCAGCCATCGCTCGGGATCACCGACCCGTACGAGCTGACCCAGCCGCAGTTCCAGGCGGCCGTGAACCTGCTGGCGCAGCAGCGACCGCTGATCGAGAAGTACTGGGACCTCGCCTCGCAGGAGATCTTCGACTTCAAGAACGGGAACGCCACCGTGGGCGCTGGCTGGCCGTACCAGGTGAGCGCGCTGAAGGCCGACAAGTTCGCGATCGGCGACACCATCCCGAGCGAGGGCGCCACCGGCTGGGCTGACACCTGGATGCTCGCGGCCAAGGCCCCGGACATCAACTGCGCCTACATGTGGATGCGCTACATCAGCACGCCGCAGGTGCAGGCGGAGCAGGCGGTCAACTACGGCGAGACCCCGGACAACAAGCTCGCATGCTCCTACATGGACAAGATCCAGGCCGGCTCGTGCGAGGAGTACCACGCCAACGCCCCGCTCAGCTACTTCAAGGCGATCGCGCTGTGGAAGACGCCGCTCCCGACTTGTGACAACGGCAAGACCGACTGCGTGCCGTACTCCGAGTGGGTCTCCGCGTGGAACACGCAGGTCAAATGACGGCGGAGCAGGCGGCGGAGCGGGATGGCCTAGGGCTCCGCGTCTCGGCGGCGCTGTGGCGCCGGCCGTGGGCGCGGGCCACCATCCTGCTCACGCCGCCGCTCGCCTGGTTCGTGCTGGCCTACCTGGCTGCGCTCGTCGTCCTGCTGATCACGGCGTTCTGGCAGATCAATCCGTTCACGACCAACATCGAGCGGATCTGGAGTCTCGGCAACTTCACCCAGATCCTGACGAGCCCGGCCTACCGCGGCGTGATCTTGCGCACGGTCGGCATGGCGGCCGCGGTCACGATAGTCGACGCGATCGTCGCGTTCCCGTTCGCCTACTACATGGCGCGCATCGCGTCGCGCCGGGCCAGGACCGCGCTGTTCGTGGCGATCCTGCTGCCGCTGTGGGCCAGCTACCTGGCGAAGGTGTACTCGTGGCTGCTGATCTTCACTCGCGGCGGCCTGCTGGACTGGAGCCTGCGCAAAGTAGGTCTGGGCCAGGTGCACCTGATCTACACGAACTGGGCCGTGTTCACCGTGTTCGCCTACATCTGGCTGCCGTTCATGATCATTCCCGTCTACGCGGCGCTGGAGCGGATCCCGAACTCGCAGCTGGAGGCGTCGCAGGATCTCGGCGCCAGGACGTGGCGCACGACGCGGCGCATCATGATCCCGCTAGCGCTGCCGGGCATCGTGGCCGGCTCGATCTTCACGTTCTCGCTGACGCTCGGTGATTACATCACCCCGCTCCTAGTGGGCGGCACCAGCGCGAACTTCATGGGCAACATCATCTACACCAACATCGGCATCGCGAACAACGTCCCGTTCGCGGCCGCGATGGCGATCGTGCCCATCGTGATCATGGCCATCTACCTGCTGTGCGCCCGAGCGCTCGGCGCGCTGGAGGCGGTGTAGATGGAGCCGCGCGGCCTGCGCGTAGCGCTGCGCATCTGGGTCGGGATCGTGCTGGCGTTCTTGTTCGTCCCGATCGCGCTGATCGTGCTCTACGCGTTCAACAAGTCAAACATCGAGAGCTGGCCCATCTCCAACTTCACCCTGCACTGGTTCAGCGTTGCCTGGCACGACTCGCAAGTGCGCAACGCGTTCCTGCTCTCGGCCAGGGTCGCGCTCATCGCCATGCTCCTCGCGGTGATCCTCGGTTCCGCGGTCGCTTACGCCGTCCACCAGTTCAGGTTCTTCGGCCGCGAGGCCATCTCCCTGCTGCTGGTGCTGCCGCTCGCCCTGCCAGGCATCATCACCGGCATCGCGCTGAACTCGCTGTTTGCCTTCACCGGCATCCAGTTCGGCACGCTGACGATCGTGATCGGCCACACGACGTTCTGCATCGTCGTCGTGTTCAACAACATGATCGCCCGGCTGCGCCGGGTCCCTGGCTCGCTCGCCGAGGCATCGATGGACCTCGGCGCACGGGGCTGGCAGACGCTGCGCCTGGTCACGCTGCCGATGCTGGCGACCGCCCTGGTCTCCGGCGCGCTGCTCGCGTTCGCGCTGTCCTTCGACGAGGTCATCGTCACCGTGTTCACGGCCGGCGCCCAGAACACGCTGCCGCTGTGGATCTTCGGCGCGATCCGGCTCGGCCAGCAGCTGCCCGAAGTCAACGCCGTCGTGACGTTCGTGATCGTGCTCACCGTCATCCCCGTGGTCATCGCGGCCAGGATCGCCGGCGCTGGCGCGATCACCAGGTCGGCGCGCAACGTGCCGGTCACCACGTCCGGCGCGGCCTGACGCGATCCGCCCGGGCAGGCGGCCCGGGCACGCGGCGGGCGACGCGATCCGGCGGGTGTTAGCGTCGGCAAGGTGCCCGAGTGCACCCAGGCGCGGCGAGCGGCGTTCCCGCTCGGCGCGGCAGTGACGATCGCTGAGCTGACCGAGAATCCCCATCCCGCGCTGCGGCGCCTGCGCCAGTCCGAGCCGGTCTCGTGGCTGCCCGCGCTGGGCGGCTGGCTGGTCACGCGAGCCGACCTGGCCGAGGCGGTGCTGCGCGACGGGCGCGACCTTCACGGTCGACGATCCGCGGTTCACCACTGCGCGCGTGGTAGGGCCGAGCATGCTGTCGCTCGATGGCGAGGAGCACCGGCGCCATCGCGACCCGTTCGCCAGGGCGCTCCGGACCGCGCTCCACACGAGCGCGGCTCGCCGACGCCACGGCTCGTCACGCTGCCAGGCTCGTGGCAGCGACTGCGGCTCAGGACGGGGCCGCCGAGCTGCGGCGCGGGCTCGCTGGCCAGCTAGCGGTGGCCGTCATGGCCGAGATGCTCGGCCTGGATGTCGCACCCGCGCGGCTGCTGTCCTGGTACGACGCGATCGTCGCAGGCGTGTCCTCGCTGGCCGCGCCAGATCAGGCGGCGCGTGACCGCCCGGCGAGTGAGAGCGCGGCGCGTCACGGCAACAGCAGGGTATCCGACGTGCCCAGAGTGCCGTGGTCCCCGTGGTGCCACCGGCCGCCGCTGAGGCGTTCGGCGAGCTGAGCACGTGCGTACAGACTGCGCTCAGCCACGGCACGAAGGCCAGTCGGTGCTGAGGGCGGCCGCTGCTGCCGGGCTCACCGTTGCCGAGATCGTGTCCAACGCGGCGGTCCTGCTGTTCGGCGGCATCGAGACCACCGAGGGCATGATCTGCAACGCTATCTGGTACCTGCTCAGCGATACGGCGGCGGTTGACGCAGGTGCTGGCTGACCGCGGCCTGGCCGAGGCAGCGATCGAGGAAGCGCTCCGGCTCGAGCCCGCGGCCGCGGTCGTCGACAGGTTCGCCACAGCGGACGTCAGTCTCGGCGCGGCACGAGTCCGGCACGGCGACCTCGTGACGGTCTCGCTCGCCGGCGCGAACCGGGATCCGGCAGTATTCGCCGACCCAGACCGCTTCGACCTGCACCGAGCCGATCGGCCGGCAGCACCTGGCCTTCGCCATCGGCCCGCACTTCTGCGTGGGCGCGCAGCTGGCCAGGCTCGAAGCGAGCGCCGCCCTAGCGGCACTGCTGGACCAGCTACCCGGCCTCCGGCTCGATCCCGGCCAGCCGAGCGCGCCGTCCGGCCTGGTGTTCCGCAAGCCGCCCTCTCTGCACGTGCACTGGGATGCCTAGGTTCGGCGAACCAGCGCACGTGCAAGTGATCACGCGGCTGGGTTGTGGAAGTAATGGCCCTGGTCAAGGTCGTCGATGAGGCCGGGCTGAGTCGGCTGCCATCCGATCAGCTCGCGGGTCAGCGCGCTAGAGGCCGGACTGTCGAGCGCCAGGAAGTCAGCCAGCCAGGTGAAGTGCCCGGCTGCGTCCTCGGCAGAGATGGACACCACGGGGAGGTCGAGATGCCGCCCGATCACGCCGGCGATGTCGCGGATCGGCACGCCCTCGTCAGCGACCGCGTGCAGTGTCGAACCTGCCGGAGCCTGCTCCAGCGCCAGGCGGAAGAGGTGCGCGGAATCGAGCCGGGGCACCGCAGGCCAGCGGTTGGACCCGTCGCCGATATAGCCGGAGACGCCCTTGTCGCGGGCGATGCCGACGATGGTCGCCATGAAGCCGTGATCTCCGTCGCCGTGATTCGTCGGAGGGAGTCGCACGACTGCCGCGCGGACGCCGCGCGAAGCGAGGGACAGCACCAGCTCGGCGGTCGCTCGCCGAGTCTGCGGACCGCTGCCCATAGCGGCCAGCGCGGGGTCGTTGCCATGCCCGTCCCGTTCGGTCGCCACCCGCCCCGGCGTGAGCCCGAGCGTCCCGGAGGCGATGAGGAACGGCCGGTCAGAACCCGCAAGCGCGTCGCCGAAGATCTCGACGGCGCGGCGATCCGCATCGGCAGCGCCCTGGAAGTCCCCGGTGAAGGCGAGGTCGTGCTTGAACGCGAGGTGGATCACGCCATCCGACTTGGCAGCCGCACTGTGCAGGCTGTCGGGATCGTCAAGAGTGCCGCGATGCACCTCTGCCCCTGCGCTGGTGAGGGCAGCGGCCGAGGCATCTGAGCGGGCGAGCCCGATGACGTGGTGGCCCGCGCCGATGAGCTCGGGAACGACGGCGGAACCGATCCAGCCGGAAGCGCCGGTGACGAATACACGCACGAGAAGACCTCCAGGTAATCGACTGTTCTCGGCACATGAGTCGCGCCAGGACAGCTCGATGTCAGTTACTGTCATCAGGTTAGCATGCGATGTCAGTCGCTGTCATCAGGTTAGCATGCGATGTCAGTCGCTGTCATCAGCTATGATCGGCGCATGGGTCGGTGGGAGCCAAATGCGCGCGGCCGGCTTGAGCGGGCGGCGATGGAGCTCTACATCGAGCGCGGGTTCGACCAGACCACGGTGGCGGAGATCGCCGCGCGGGCCGGGCTGACGGAGCGGACGTTCTTCCGGCATTTCGCCGACAAGCGCGAGGTTCTCTTCGCGGGCGCGGTCGAACTGCAGGAGTTCCTCGTGCGGACCCTGGCCAGCGCTCCTGATTCCGCTACGCCGATCGATGCGGTCGCCGCCGCCTTCGAGGCCGCCGGCGCCCTGCTTCAGGAGCGCCGTGACTACGCGTGGCAGCGCCAGGCCGTCATCGCTGCGAACCCAGAGCTGCAAGAGCGCGAGCTGATCAAGCTCGCATCACTCGCCGCGGCGATGGCCGACGGGTTGCGCCGGCGCGGCGTCGCGGGCCCGGCGGCGACGTTGACCGCTGAGGCCGGAGTCGCCGTCTTCAGAGTCGGGTTTGAGCGCTGGGTCACCGAACGGGGCGAGCGAGCCCTGCCGCAGCTCATCCGGGAATCGCTCGACGAGCTCAAGGCCGTGACCGCCGGCAACTGAGGCTTCCGGCTCGCCAACCGCTCTCGTGTCGATCACGGCGGTCTCGCCGCCGCCGCCGCGGACCCGTACGCGATGTCGCGCGGTGCCGCGCTCCGGCGACATCGGCGACCGAGGCGTTCGCGCCCCGTCGCGGCGTGGGAAACCGGCAGTCGCGGTCGCGGCTAGCAGAATCGGCTAGCAGAATCGGCGGAGGCGGACGCATGCGTGAGCTGACGGTCGTGGAGATCTGCGCGGGCGCGGGCGGCCAGGCACTCGGCCTGGAGCAGGCCGGCTTCGCGCACGCCGCCGCGGTCGAGCTCGACGCGGACGCCTGCGAGACGCTGCGGCGCAACCGGGGCGACGACTGGAAGATCATCGAGGACGACGTCGCCAACCTCGACGGCCGCCCCTTCTCCGGTGTCGACCTGCTGGCAGGCGGCGTGCCGTGCCCGCCGTTCTCCGATCGCCGGCAAGCAGCTTGGCCGCGACGACGAGCGTGACCTCTTCCCCGAGGCCCTCCGGCTGGTCGCCGAGATCAGGCCGCGCGCCGTCCTGCTGGAAAATGTTCGTGGGCTGGGAACGGGGAAGTTTGACGCCTATCGCGCCCACGTCCTCGGGCAGCTCGAGGAACTCGGATTCGACACCTGCTGGCAACTGATCAACGCCAGCGAGCACGGGGTCCCCCAGCTGCGGCCCCGGTTCGTCCTGGTCGCCGTCGCGAAGCCGTGGGCGGCCGCATTCCGCTGGCCCAGGCCGCTGCCGGGTCCGCCGCCGACCGTCGGCCAGACGCTCGCTGACCTGATGGGCTCGGCAGGCTGGCCGGGCGTGGCCGACTGGGCGGCAAGCGCCGACCGGATCGCGCCCACGATCGTCGGCGGCAGCAAGAGGCACGGCGGTCCAGATCTCGGCCCGACGAGGGCGCGGGCGGCCTGGCGCGCGCTCGGCGTCGATGGCCTCGGCATCGCAGCCAGTCCGCCGGGACCTGACTTCCCGATGCACCAGGCGCCGAAGCTGACCGTGCGCATGGTGGCCAGGCTCCAGGGCTTCCCCGACTCGTGGCAGTTCAGTGGCAGCAAGACAGCCGCCTACCGCCAGGTCGGCAACGCGTTCCCGCCGCCGGTCGCGCGGGCCCTTGGCATGGCCATCGCGGCCGCGCTCCGCTCGACTCGCCGCCGGCCTGAAGCCTCGGCCGCAGCCGTCAGCTGAGCCCGGACCACAGGTACCGCACGCCGATGGCGACAACCAGGACGCCCACGATCCGGCGGATCGCTGCGTCGGGCAGCCGGGACTGGATGCGAGCGCCGGTGTACGCGCCGGCCAGGCCGCCGAGGCCCAGGCGATGCCCGTGCGCCAGTCCGGCGCGACCGAGCCGTGCTTGTGGACTGCCAGGATCGCGAACGTCACGACTCCGGCCACGGAGGTCACGAACGTCGATGCCAGGGCGGCGGGCGCGACCTCGGACGCCGGGCGCCCGGTTCCGATCAGCACTGGCGCGAGGATCGAGCCGCCGCCGATGCCGTAGATGCCGCCGACGCAGCCGACGACCGCGGCCAGCGCAATCAGCACAGGCGCCGCGATCACACGCAACGCCTGCTCGGGCCGCACCGTGGCGTCGGGCCGCACCGTGGCGTCGGGCCGCACCGTGGCGTCGGGCCGCACCGTGGCGTCAGGCCGCGGGGCATGCGCAGCGAGACCAGCGCGCGGCGGCTGGCTGGCGGCCAGCCACGCGCCGAGCGGCCCGAGCACCGCCGCGATGACCAGGTCGAACGCCCGGGACCCGGCAGCAACTCGACCCGGATGATCGATCCGGCGATGACGCCGGGCAGCGTACCGCTGACCAGGATCGCTGCGAGCCGCCCGCCAGTCTGGCCTTGGCGCCAGTACCGGTACAGCGCGCCCGGCGTCGCGACGACGTTGTAGAGCAGGTTCGTCGGGGTGACGGCCGGGCTCGGCGTGCCCAGCACGCCGACCTGGAACGGCAGCAACAGCACAGCGCCCGAGATCCCGGCCGGGGTGGCGAGCGTGGCGATCGCGAACGCCGCGACGAGTGCGACCCCTTCCGTCCAGCCAGCCCCGAGCATGCAGCGAACCTACCTGATCACTCCGATCGGATTTGTCGCATTCACGATCACTACCCGCCGGCCATGGCCCCGATGATCAGGTACGGCTCGGCCCCGCGGACGACCGCCTCGGGCAGCAGGGTGTCCGGCTGCTCGTGGGACAGGTCTTCCTCGCACGCGAAGAACCGGATGAACGCCCGCCGCTGGCCGCTGTCCTGGTCGCGGATCGTGCCGCGGAGCATCGGGTACTGGGCTTCGAGCGCGTCGAGCACCGAACCCTGGGTGACCAGGCCAGCGACATCCAGTCTGACCTCGCCCTGGATCTGGGCGAGCCGGCGCAGGTGCGCTGGGAGGACGACCCGGATCATGACGCTACCAGTCTCATGGCAGTGGCCATCTCATGACAGTGCCCATTTCATGACAGTGCCCATCTCATGAAAGCGTCTGGACCTCGACCGACAGCACCGCGGGCAGGTCGCGGACGATCGGCGCCCAGGTGTCACCGGCGTCGGCGGAGCTGTACACCTGGCCGCCCGTAGTCCCGAAGTACACGCCGCACGAGTCGAGCGAGTCGACCGCCATGGCATCACGCAGCACGTTGACGTAGCAGTGCTCCTGCGGCAGCCCGCTGGTCAGTGGCTCCCACTCGTCGCCGCCCGTCCGGCTGCGGTAGACACGCAGCTTGCCGTCCGGCGGGAAATGCTCCGAGTCGCTGGTGATCGGGACCACGTAGATCGTCTCGGGCTCGTGCGCGTGCACGTCGATCGGGAAGCCGAAGTCGGTCGGCAGGTTGCCGCTGATCTCCCGCCACGAGTCGCCAGCGTTGTCGCTGCGCATGACGTCCCAGTGCTTCTGCATGTACAGCACGTCCGGCCGCGACGGATGCATCGCGATGCGGTGGACGCAGTGGCCGACCTCGGCGTCGGGATCAGGGATGCCCTCGGACATCAGCCCGTGGTTCACCGGCCGCCAGGTCTGGCCCGCGTCGTCGGACCGGAACGCACCCGCCGCCGAGATCGCCGTGAACATCCGGCTGGGCTTGGACGGGTCCAGGATGATCGTGTGCAGGCACATGCCGCCAGCGCCGGGCTGCCAGGACGACCCGGAGCCGTGACCGCGAAGCCCGGCCAGTTCCTGCCAGCTACCCCCACCGTCGGTCGACTTGAACAGGCCAGCGTCTTCCACGCCGGCATAGACGGTGTCCGGGTCGTCCAGCGAAGGCTCGAGATGCCAGACCCGCTCGAACTCCCACGGGTGCGGAGTGCCGTCGTACCACTGATGGGTGCCAGGGACGCCGGCGTAGTTGAACTGGTTGCCGACGGGATTCCAGGTTGCTCCGCCGTCGTCGGAGCGCTGGATCACTTGTCCGGACCAGCCGCTGCACTGTGACGCATACAGCCGGTCCGGGTCAGCAGGCGAGCCCTTGACGTGGTAGATCTCCCAGCCCGAGAAGTGCGGCCCCGAAACATCCCAGCTCTTCCGGCTGCCGTCCGCGGTCAGCACGAACGCACCCTTGCGCGTGCCCACCAGTACCCTTACGCCGCTCATCGTCGCTCCTTTCCGAATGGCCGGAGTCTCGGGCCTCCCGTGCCAGTGGCCATGCTTCTCCACTCAGCCCCCAGCCCGCTACCCGAATAACTCAGCGGCATGACATAACTACGACGAACAGGCCAGGTCAGCATGGACACACGGTGCCGCCAACCTTGAGCAATGCCGTAATTACACACTGCTACGGGCGGGTAGGAACCCGCGGGCTGGACACGCTGACGCCGAACGACGGGAGCAGACACCATGGAGCTGAGCGCGCGCAATCAGCTACGCGGAACGGTGACGCATATCAAGGCGGGCGCCGTGATGGCAGAGGTCACGGTCCACGTCAACCCAGGCGACATGACGGCAGCCATCACCGACTCGTCGCGCGAGAAACTTCACCTGAAGGTAGGTGACGAGGTCTCGGTGATCGTCAAGGCGACCGAGGTGCTGATCGGCAGGGACAAGCACTAGCAAGCTGACTCGGCCGCGACCCGGCGGGCCAGCAGCAGCCGCATGGGACCCCGTTCCCGATTTGTAGGCTTATCGACCAGCACGTCGATAATCAGGTGGCAGCAGCGACGCTGGCTCGCCCGGTCGCAGGCACCATTCCAGCGGGAAGCTGCGGACGGTCGAGGCGGACCGCCTCGGTGAAGGCCTGCCAGCCCAGGACGCCGCCAGGCATCGTCGCCTGCACAGCGCAGGCGAACACGGCGCGGTTCCAGTACCCGGTGCAGAGCACCAGCGCATAGCGGGCGGGCTCGGGCCGCCAGGTGGCCAGGTCGGCATGCACGGGCGAGATCAGCCCGGCGATACCGCGCCGGTGCGCCTCGTCGGCGAGCAGCCCGAGCGCCACGTCCGAGACGTCGACCGCCATCACGCGCCGGCCAGCGCCTGCGGCCGCGAGGGCCGACCCGGACGGCCCGCAGGCAAGATCGAGCACGGGGCCAGCTGGCAGGTCCAGCGCGAGCGCGCTCAGGGCCAGCGGGTGCGGCGCGAACGCGGGCATGTAGCCCGACCCGTACCGCGTGTTCCACCGGGCGCGATCCGGGTGCTCGAGCGGCTCCATGAGGTGAGGGTAGCCGCCAGAGCGCCTGGGGGCCGGGGACGCTACCCGAGCGAGGGCCGCCGATGACGCTATCCGAGCGGCCCGGTCACGGACTCGGCGGCGTGCAGCGCACCGCCGTCGGCCACGTACCCGACCGCCTGCTCGATCTCCGGCGCCAGGAACCTGTCCTGCCCCGGCCCGGCACACCGGCACGCAGCCCGGCGACCACGGCCGCCGTCGCGGGGGCCGGCGCCAGCGGGGCTCGCAGGTCGAGCCCCCTGGCCGCGGTCAGCAGCTCGATGGCCAGCACCCGGGTCAGCCCGTCCAGTGCACGCCGCAGCTTGCGCGCCGCTGACCAGCCCATCGAGACGTGGTCTTCCTGCATCGCCGAGCTGGGGATGGAGTCGACGCTGGCCGGCACCGCCAGCCGCTTCAGCTCCGAGACGATCGCCGCCTGCGTGTACTGGGCGATCATGTGACCGGAGTCGACACCAGGATCATGAGCCAGGAACGGGGTGAGTCCCTGGCTCCTGGCTACATCGAGGAACCGGTCAGTTCGGCGTTCCGACATGCTCGCGACGTCGGCCACGGCGACAGCGAGGAAGTCCAGTACGTAGCCGAGCGGCGCCCCATGGAAGTTGCCGTTGGACTCCACCCGGCCAGCTGCCGTGATCACCGGGTTGTCGATGGCCGCGGCCAGCTCCCGACTGGCCACCAGCGCCGCGTGATCGACGGTGTCTCGCGCCGCGCCGGCTACCTGCGGGGCGCAGCGCAGCGAGTACGCGTCCTGCACCCGAGTGCACTCCGGACCCCGGTGGCTGGCCATGATCGCGCTGCCGCCGAGCAATGCCCGCATGTTCGCCGCTGCTGTCGCCTGGCCCGGGTGCGGCCGCAGCGCCTGGAGGTCAGCGGCGAACGGGGCATCGCTGCCGAGCAGGCCTTCCACGCTCATCGAGGCGGTGATGTCGGCGACCTTGAGCAGCGCGCGCAGGTCGCTGATCGCCAGTACCAGCATGCCGAGCATGCCGTCGGTGCCGTTGATCAGCGCGAGGCCCTCCTTCTCGCGCAGCTCGACCGGCTCGATGCCGGCCTCGGCGAGCGCCTCGGCGGACGGCCGGTGGCTGCCCTTGGCGTCACGCACCACGCCTTCGCCCATGATGACCAGCGCGCAATGCGCCAGCGGGGCGAGGTCGCCAGAGCAGCCCAGGCTGCCGTACTCATGCACGACGGGCGTGATCCCGGCGTTCAGGACTGCGGCGTAGGCCAGCACGGCCTCCTCGCGTACGCCGGTGCGGCCGGTCGCCAGCGTGGCAAGCCGCAGCAGCATCAGGGCCCGGACGACCTCGTCCTCGACTTCGGGGCCGGAGCCTGCCGCGTGACTGCGGATCAGGCTCGCCTGCAGCTGCGTGCGCAGCTCGACCGGAATGTGCCTGGTGGCGAGCGCCCCGAACCCGGTCGAGACGCCGTAGTGCGGCTCCGTGTCGTCCGCCAGCGCCTCGATGATCTCCCGGCCGCGGCGGACCGCGGCGAGGGACTCGGCGGCCAGCTCGATCCTCGCGCCGCCACGGGCGACGGCGAGCACGTCGTCCGCCGTCAGCGGACCAGCCCCGACCGTCACTGCCTTCTCCGGCTGGAACCCGGTCATCGCCCAACCTTCCCTCTGCGACCTGCTGCTCGGGCCACCCTAAGGCCTCGGCGCCGCGGCCCGCCCGAGACGGGACGACCGGCCTGCGCAGCCGTCCTGCGCTCAGCTCTTAACTGCACCTGTGATGTACTTGCAACTAATGTGCATCTAGATTACCGTGCCGATGAGGCCAGGGCTGGCCCCGCAAACGCCCGTCGGGCGGGCGAGGACGGGTGAGGAGCAACCGCGTGTCAGCTGCGCCGACCGCGCCGAAGATACGGCTCGTCGCGATGGTGCGCCAGTCGTTCAGGGCCATGAGTCCGGCAGAGCGCCGCCGGGTTTCGCTGATGTACTCCTCGATCCTCGCGCTGCACGTGCTCGGATTCGGCATCTTCCTCGCGTTCGTGGTCCCCGCGCACTACCGCGGTCTCGGCATCGGCGTCAGCGTGCTGGCCTACACCCTTGGCCTGCGGCACGCCTTCGACGCCGATCACATCGCCGTCATCGACAACACCACCCGCAAGGAGATGAGCGAGCGGCAGGGCACCGGCCGGCCGCGGCCGTTCTGCTTCGGCTACTTCTTCTCGCTCGGCCACTCCTCCGTGGTCGTGGCCATGGGCCTTGGCATCGTCTTCGCGGAGAAGTTCGTCTTCGGCCAGGTCCTGCACAGCAACTCCGGCTTCCAGCAGTTCGGCACCGTGTTCGGCACGCTGGTCTCGGCCGGCTTCCTGTTCCTCATCGGCGGCCTCAACCTGGTCATCTTGTCAGGCATCGTCAAGGTGTTCCGCGCCATGCGCCGCGGCGAGTACGACGAGGACGAGCTGGAGCGGCAGCTAGACAACCGCGGATTCTTCTACCGGTTCTTCGGCCGGTGGATGCGGGCGATCAGCAAGGAATGGCAGCTCTACCCCGTCGGGTTCCTGTTCGGCCTGGGCTTCGATACGACGACCGAAGTGCTGCTGCTGGGGACGACCGCGTTCCTGGCCTTGCAGCACATCCCCTGGTACGCGATCTGCTGCCTGCCCGTCCTGTTCACCGCGGGCATGGCGCTGATGGACACCACCGACTGCATTTTCATGAACCTGGCGTACGGCTGGGCGTTCTTCAATCCGGTCCGCAAGGTCTACTACAACCTCGCGATCACCGGGCTATCGGTCGGCATCTGCTTCCTGGTCGGCGGCATCGAGACTCTCGGGCTGATCTCCACCGAGGTGACGGGCCTCAGCCGGGCTGGCGGATTCTGGGGCTTCATGCGCGACTTCAATATCAATGTCGCAGGCTTCGCGATCGTGGGCCTGTTCATCGTCACCTGGGTGGCGGCACTGCTGATCTGGCGATACGGCCACATCGAGGACAAGTGGAGCGCACGCCTGCACGCCAGCACGCAGCGCGAGAAGGCGAGCGAGTTCCTCTGAGCGCACTGGGCACTGACCAGCTGACGGCCGCTCGCGAGCCGACCGGGCTTTGGGCCGGCGCGCGGTTCGGCGGGTGTCACGACGGCCCCAGCCACGTCGATGTTTACTGATACCGGAAGCGTCGCCCCGCAGCCCGTGCCCGCTCGCTGTGTCAGAAAGGCACCTCATGACAACCCCCTCGTTAGTCCCGCTCGCCGGAAGCCAGCGTTCTGAACTGCCGCAGGCCGCGTCGGCCGGGCCTGTCGATCCGGCCGAGCGGGTCGAGCTGACCGTCATCACTCGTCGTGCTGCGGCCCTGCCCCGGACGCCCGACGGCGCGCCAGTCCGGCTGTCGCGATCCGAGCTGCGGCAGCGCTACGGCTCCGTGCCAGCCGATCACGAGCTGGTGGCTCAGGTGCTGACCGGCATCGACCCGGCGATCCAGGTAACCGGGCAGGATCCTGGCTCGAGGCGCGTGACGGTGGCAGGCCCGCTCGGGGCGCTCGCGAGCGCATTCGGCGCCGACCTGAGGCTGGTGACGAGCACCGACCCAACCGGCGGCACCGTGACCCACCGCTACCGCAGCGGCGCCCTTCAGGTTCCGGCCCAGCTGGACGGCATCGTCACCGCGGTGCTCGGCCTGGACGACCGACCGCAGGCGGCCCCGCATTACCGGTTCGCAGCTGCCGCCGCGCCGCAGCAGGTGTCCTACACGCCGCCTGAGGTCGCCGCGCTGTACGACTTCCCGGCCAGTACCGACGGCATCGGCCAGACCGTGGCGATCATCGAGCTCGGCGGCGGTTTCTCGACGAGTGACCTGGACAGCTACTTCGGCTCCCTCGGGATCGCGACCCCGTCGGTGACGGCGGTCGGAGTCGACGGCGCGAGCAACGTCGCCGGCCAGGACCCGCAAGGCGCCGATGGCGAGGTCCTGCTCGACATCGAGGTAGTTGGCGCGGTGGCGCCGGGCGCGGCGCAGCTCGTGTACTTCGCGCCGAATACCGACAAGGGCTTCGTGGACGCGGTCACCACTGCCGTGCACGCCGAGCCCACGCCAGTCGCGGTGAGCATCAGCTGGGGCGGGCCGGAAAGCTCCTGGACGGCGCAGTCGATGACGGCGCTCGACCAGGCGATCGCCGACGGGGTCGCGATCGGCGTGACGGTGACGGTAGCGGCCGGTGACAACGGAAGCGGTGACGGCGTCAGTGACGGGAATCCGCATACCGACTTTCCGGCGTCCAGCCCGCACGCGCTCGCGTGCGGCGGCACGAGCCTGCGGGGGGATCCGTCGACCGGCACCATCAGCTCCGAGACCGGGTGGAATGACGGCGCTGGCGGCGGCGCCACGGGCGGCGGGGTCAGCAGCACGTTCGCGTTGCCGGCCTGGCAGGCCAACGCGGGCGTCCCGGCCAACCCGGCGGGCGCACCGGGCCGCGGCGTGCCTGACGTGGCCGGCAACGCTGACCCAGCCACTGGCTACCAGGTCCTGATCGACGGCCAGCAGAGCGTGATCGGCGGGACCAGCGCGGTCGCGCCGCTGTGGGCCGCGCTGATCGCGCGCTTCGCCCAGGCTCTGGGCAAGTCGTTCGGGCTTATTCAGGTGTCGCTGTACGCCGGCGTCCAGGCCGGTCACGCGATGCCGGGCCTGCGCGACATCACCAGCGGGAACAACGGGGCCTATGCCGCCGGGCCCGGCTGGGACGCCTGCACGGGCCTTGGCGTACCCGAGGGTGCCGCGCTGCTGTCAATCCTGTCGGCGAGCACGCCGCCAGCCAGCGGCACCGGGTCCTAGCTGGCGGGCGGCGCGCCGACCGTGGGCGGCGCGCCGAACCGCTGCAGTACCTCGGGCACCGCCACCGTGCCGCGCTCGTCCTGGAAGTTCTCCATGATCGACAAGAGGGCGCGGGCGGTGGCGCCGGTGCCGTTCAGCGTGTGCACGTACGCCAGGTCGCCGTCCCGGCGGAACCGGATGTTGAGCCGCCGGGCCTGATAGTCGGTCGTGTTGGAGCACGAGGTGATCTCCCGATACCGCTGCTGCACCGGGAACCACGCCTCGATGTCGTACTTCTTGGCGGCCGGCGCGCCGAGGTCGCCGACTGCGATGTTCATCACCCGGTAGGGCAGGCCCAGCTCCTGGGCTATCTCTTCCTCGTAGGACAGCAGCTGGTCATGGATCTCGCGCGACAGCTCGGGCGTGGTGTAGACGAACATCTCGACCTTGTCGAACTGGTGCACCCGGAACATGCCCCTGGTGTCCTTGCCCGCTGCTCCCGCCTCGCGCCTGAAGTTCGTGGTGAACGCGGTGTACCTGGCCGGCAAGTCGGCTTCCTCGAGCCGCTCGTCAGCGTGGATGCCGGCCAGCGCGACCTCCGAGGTACCGGTCAGATACAGGTCGTCGTGCTCCAGGTGGTAGAGGTTCGACTCCTCGGTCGGCAGGAAACCGGTGCCGTACATGGCGCGCTCGTTCGCCAGGATCGGCGGCAGCACCAGCAGGAACCCGCGGCTGGTGAGCTTGTCGATCACGTATCGGTACAGCGCCATCTCGGCCATGGCCACGTCGCCGATGCGGTAGGCAAACCTGGATCCGGCCAGCCGGGCACCCCTGGCCATGTCGATCCAGCCGCGGGCAGAGGCGATCTCGGTCGTGTCGCGCAGCTCGAACCCGAATTTGGGCTTTTCCCCCCAGGTACGGACGAGCTGCGCGTCCTCCTCGTCCATCCCGTCGGCGGCAGTCGGATCCGGCAGGTTCGGGATCACGGCCAGCAGCCCGTCGCGTTCCCGCGCTGCCGCCGCCAGCTCCGCCTGGGCCTGCTCCAGCTCATCGCGCAGCGCCCGCAGTTCCTCGATCTGCTCGGGCGTGGGCTTGCCCTTCGATGAGCTTCGCTGCGCCGCGCGCAGCGCCTCTGCCCGCGTGGTCAGCGAGCGCCAGCGAGCGTCAGCGACCAGCAGCGCGTCGAAGTCAGCCGCCGCGCCGCGCCTGGCCAGCGCCGCACGGAAGGTCTCCGGATCCTGTCGGGCAGCCTTGAGGTCGATCACCCGCGCGAGTCTAGTCGGGCGGCCCTTGCTGTGCCGCGCGATAACCGGTCGCGGCGGTCTGCTCCGGCCGGCCACGATTTGAGCGGGCGGCTCCGGCTCTCGGCTTGTCCTGGTCGCTAGCACCGAGCCACCCAGTATGAGCACAAACGCGACGGCCATCGCCGCCGTCAGCCGCTCCCCGAGGATGCCAATGCCGAGCGCCACGGCGACCGCAGGATTGACATAGGTGATGACCGACGCCCTGGCCGGTCCCGCCGCCGCGATCAGCGCGAAGAAGCCGAGGAATGCCACCGCCGTGCAGACGACCGCGAGCGCGGCCAGCGCCGCCAGCACCCGGCCGGACGGGACCACAGCAGGCCAGGTCAGCGCCGCGATCGGGGCGTAGATCACGGCCGCGAACCCGAGGCAGGCAGCGGTCATGCCGAGGGGCGGCAGTTCGCTCAGCTTCCGCGCGATGATGAGCGGGCCGGTCGCGTAGCACACCGCTACCAGCAGGACCTCGCCGATCGAGCCAGCATCGCCGCGGGTCCCGCCGCCGGCCACCAGCAGGGCAACGCCAGCCAGCCCGATGAGCAAGCCTGCCCACCTGACGATGGTCAGCCGGTCCTGGCCCCCCGTCAGCCGCGAGAACACCGCGACAAGGATCGGGACCGAGGCGATCAGCAGCCCGCTCAGCGAGCTGGAGAGCCGGGTCTCGGCTTCCGACAGCAGCAGCCACGGTGCGACGATCTCGACGAGCGCGAACAGCACGAGCCAGCGCCAGTGCGGCAGCAGCACTGCGAGCTGGCGCCTGCGGATCGCGATGGGCAGCAGGAGTGCCGCGCCGATCGTGACCCTGGCCAGCACGAGGACCGGCGGCGCGACTCCGCCGTCGGCCACCTTGATGAGCAGGTACGGGATGCCCCAGATCACGCTCATCGCTGCGAACAACCACCAGCCGCGGCGGCTCACCATCGCTCCTTTGCCGGGATCCCGCACTCGGGGATCGCGTCGCGCTCAGCATCGCGTCCGAGACAACGGCGCGTCTTGAACGCAATTGCGGCCAGATCCTAGCCGTACCTGCGAGCGGTCTGCCCGGCGTGCACCGCCAGATCAGACATGCACGCACAGCCCCAGTGGGCCGAGCTTGATGCACGTGCTGCCCGACGACTGCGATGGCGTCGGCGATGCTGACGGTGACGGGGATGGCGAGCCCGACGTCGCAGACGGCGACGAGGATGACGTCTGCCCCGACGGGTGGGGAGTCGGCACCGACGAGGCGGACCCGGACGCCGACGAGCGTGACGACAGTCGGTGGCGACGAGGCCGGCCTGGTCCGGCCGTGCCACGGCCGCGGTGTCCGGGGCGCGCGCGGGAGTGGCGGTGACCGCTGCTCGCGGACGGCGGCGCGGCGATGCCGAGCGTCGGTACCTGCCCGGGGGTGGCCTTGCCCGGCGGCGCGCCGGTCAGCGTGCCGAAGGACATGAGCACGTACACGATCGCGCTGGACACAACCACGATCAGCGGCGGCCCGAACAGCATCGGGTGCCCGCGCACCGCGGCTGCGCCATTGCGGGTGGTGGTGCGCACTCGATCGGCGCCGATCGCGACCGCCGTGGCCAGGGCTGGCAGCGCGGGGCCCTGGCCCATGCGCGCGCTGCTGCGTACCCGGTCGAGCGCGGCTCGTCGCTGGGTCGGCGTGAGTCCAGGCAGCAGGTAGACGACTGTGCCGCGGCGCTCGGCCTCGGCGATGACGTGTAACCCGGCTGGTAGCTCCGAATAACGGATCTTGACCATCAGCCGACCCACATCCAACCTTAATCGGGCAATTTACTGTTCGCCGCCAAACAGACGGTGACGACGCTATCACGGTGGATAGCTGCAATCCCACCGGTAACCAAATTGCAATCTGCGTGTTGCACCAAATCGGGCTTACGGTAGCCAGCCCTGACAGAGCGGAGCGGCACTGTGCCGAGTCGGCCGCACGGGGCGGCTGGTCGGCCCGGCTACGCTCGCAAGAACCAGCATCTCGAGTCTCCTGCCAGCGGAGGGGTCGTGCGGCTCGCCAGCCCAGGACCGGCCGTCCCGACGGCCGCGCTCCCGGCACGCCCGCCGCCAGGCCGGCCGATGCCCACTGCCCTGGCCCTGCTGACTGCGCTGGCCGGCGGCCTGGCGCTGGCCGCCGCCTTCCCGCCGGCGGGACTCTGGCCGCTCGCCGCCATCGGGCCGGCCTTGCTGATCATCGCCTTGTGGCGGCAGCGGGCCAGGACCGCGCTGGCCGCGGGGGCAGTCTTCGGCCTCGCGTTCTTCTTCCCGCTGCTGTCCTGGCTCGTCAACGTGGCGTGGTACGTGTGGGCTGCCCTGGCCATCGCGGAGACCGTCATCTTCGCCGTGCTGACGCTCGGGCAGTGGCTGCTGCTGCGACTGCGTGCCTGGCCGCTCGCGGTCGCCGGGTGGTGGGTAGCCGCCGAGGCGCTGCGCGATCGGTGGCCGTGGGAGGGCTTCCCGTGGGGACGGCTGGTCATGAGCCAGGCATCAGCGCCCACAGCACGCTGGGTGGCCATCGGCGGACCGCCCTTCCTGACTTTCCTGATCGCGCTCACGGCTGCCTGCCTCGCGTGGCTGCTGCTAGGCCCGGCCACGGGGCCCGCCGATGGACGGCCGGCCAGCCAGGCCGCCGTCCGCGCACGCATCTGGCCAGCGGTTGCGCTGCTGGTGATGGTGGCGCTGTCGGCGTCCGGCGACATTGCTGCCCGCAGCCGCCGGCGCGGCTGGCGAGCGGGCCGCTGTGGTCGCCGCGATCCAGGGCGACGTGCCGCATGCCCGCAACCTGCCGAACCTGCTGCGGGCTACGACCGTGACCCAGAATCACGCGACGGCTACCGGCCGCCTGGCGGCGCTCGTGGCAAGCGGTCGCGCCGTTGCGCCGGACCTCGTCATCTGGCCGGAGAACTCCACCGACCAGGATCCGCGTTTCAACGTCTACATCTCTGAGCTGATCTCCGGTGCGGTCGCGACGATTGACCGGCCGGTGCTGGTCGGCACCGTGCTCCAGGACCCGGTCCGCAACGCCGGCCAGCTGTGGCTCCCGGGCAAGGGACCGGTCGCCACCTACGTCAAGCGGCGGCTGGTCCCGTTCGGCGAGGTCATCCCCTTCCGCGGGCTGCTGAACATGGTCACCTCCCTCCCGTCCCTGCAGCCAGTCGATTTCACGCCTGGCCACCGGGCCGTTGTGTTCCGCGTTGGCAAGATCCGCCTGGGTGATGTGATCTGCTACGAGGTCGGCTTCGACGGCCTGGTCTCGTCCGAGGTGGCCGCCGGCGCCAACGTGCTCGCTGTGCAGACCAACGACGCCGATTTCGAACTGGACGGCCAGACGGGCGAGACTCTCCAGCAGCTGGACATGGCGCGGATCAGGGCCATCGAGCATGACCGGGCCGTCGTGGTCGCCTCCACGACGGGCATCAGCGCGATCATCGGGCCGGATGGCAGGCTGCTGGCCAGGAGCCGGACCTGGCAGCAGGACGAGATCGAGGCGCGGGTACCGCTCCGCACGACCAGCACGCTCGCGGACGAGATCGGCGGCTGGCCGGAGGGCCTCATCACCTTCGCGACCCTGGCCGCACTGGTGCTGGCGCTCACTGGGCTGATCCGGGAGCGGCGCCGCCCCTCCGCGGCGCCCCGCCAGGCAGCAGAATAGGCACGTGTCATTCTGGCGCGGTTTCCGGCAGCCCGTTCGGTATGCGGTCTTGCTCGCCGGAGCTATCCCGGTGCTGGCTTTCCCGGCCGCGAACCTGGAGTTCCTGGCCTGGTTCGGGCTCGTTCCCGGTCTTGCGCTGATGCGCGCCGCGCCTACCAGGCGCGAGGCCGCCACCCGGGGGTGGTGGTTCGGCATCGGCTACCTGCTGGCAACGATGTACTGGCTGCTGCCGAACCTCGGGCCCGGTCTCCTGCTGGTCGCCATCGTCCTCGGCGTCCTGTGGAGCGTCGTCGGGATGGCCGCCTGGTCGCTGCTGCGGTCGCCGGTCACGGGCCGCCGCGCTCTTGCCGCGCTCGCCGTCGTGCCAAGCTGCTGGCTGCTCGGCGAGTGGATCCGGTCATGGCAGGGCATCGGCGGACCGTGGGCGGTGTTCGGGGCCAGCCAGTGGCAGCATCCCGCGATACTGGCGCTCGCCGCGATCGGCGGCATCTGGCTTGTCAGCTTTGCCCTGGTGACGGCCAACACCGGACTGCTGGTCGCGCTGGTCGCCAGATCGCCCGCCGTCCGGGTGACCGGCGTGGCCGGAGCGCTCGTCGCCATCGCGGCTGGCCCGGTCGCCTTCGCGCTGACGTCGCCGCCGCCAGTGGCCAGGCCGCTGACGATCGCGCTGGTCCAGCCGGGCAACATCGACGGACCCGGCCCCAGGCTGGCGCGCAGCGAGGCCCTGACAGTCGCCGATGCTGGCCGGGCCGATCTGTTCGCATGGTCTGAGAGCAGCGTCGGCTACGACCTGGCCGATCACGCGCAACTGCTGGCCGGCGTCGAGCAGACGGCTCGGTCCGCGGGGGCCGAGATCCTTGCTGATCAGGACGCGCTGAACGCGGCCGACGCGAAATCGAAGCAGGCCATCCTCGTCAGCGGGACCGGCATCCGCGGCCAGTACATCAAGACCAGGCTCGTCCCGTTCGGCGAGTACATCCCCTTCCGCGCCGTGCTCGGCTGGCTCAGCAAGATCAGCCGCGCTGCTGCGCAGAACGTCGTGCCGGGCACCGGCGCGCACGTGCTGCAGGCCACGTTGCCCGGCGGCCAGTCGCTGAGGTTCGGCCCGCTGATCTGCTTCGAGTCAGCGTTCCCCGACATGTCCAGGGTCGACACCGATCGCGGTGCCCAGGTGATCATCTACCAGACGTCCGATTCCACCTTCCAGGCCAGCTGGGCCCCGGCGCAGCACGCGTCACTCAGCGCACTGCGGGCCGCCGAAACCGGGCGCCCTGTCGTGCAGGCAGCGCTGACCGGCGACTCCGCTGCCTTTGACGCTCGCGGCCGGCTGCTTGCCTGGGCCGGGACCAGCTACCGGGGCGTCGTCCTCGTGCATCTCGAGCTGCCGCGAACCTCGGCCAGGACGCTCTACGACCGGCTCGGCGACTATGTCCCCTGGCTCGCCGTCGGCATCGCCGCGCTCGCGGCGGCGATCGGCCTGGCCCGCAGCCGCGCAGCGCGCCGCAAGTCGGGCGGCCGAGGCGCCGGCAGCGCGGCCGAAGTCCTGAGCGACACCCGGTTATCTGGCTGAACGCGAGGTAGCCGACCCGCCACGGCACAGGGGACCAGCGCAGCCTGGCCTGCTAGCGAGGTGCTCCCTGCGCACGGCACCGTGCTCGCCGCCTGGCACCGATACGGAGCGTTTTATTCCCGTTACTGGCCGGTAGTGACAAGGCTCATATCGGGATGGACCCTCTGTGACGGCGGCGTTACACATACAGATCCTCACCGGGAAGCCGGCCCGCCCCCAGGGCCGGCCTAGTCCTGGGGCCGTCGCCGGCGCTCGCCCCCCGCGGGCCCGGCACTGCCCGCCCTGAACCCGCGACGCATGCGCCCCCGCATGCGTCGAGCTCGCCGGACCCCCACCCGGCAAGCTCATCCCCGGTCCGGCCAGCGCCGGACCGGGGGCGAACACGTGCAGGAAAGGAAACCTGATGATCCGCTCTGACCGCCTGTCCAGCGCGGCTCGTGATCGAGGCATCGACCTCGCCGCGGCCGGCGCCGAGCGGCTGGCCAGCGCCCTCCGCGGCCGCAAGAAGTCGGTGCTCTTCGTCGGCACCGCGCTAGCACTCGCCGGGGCCGGCTCAGCGAGCGCTGCCACCGTCAGCGGCTCGATGCCAATTCCGCCGGCGCGTGCCGCAGTAAGTTCCGCGGCGCCCCGCGCGGTCTCGCCTCTCGCCCCGAAGACAGCGAGCGTGACGGCCACATCGCACCTGGCCACAGCCCGCGGGACCGGGCGGGCAGTAAGCCACCGGCAGGAGGTGCTCAGCTGGACGCAAGTACGCAACGCGATCAACCAGGCCGCCGACCCCGCCTCGGCTCGCCGCGGCATCCTGCCGCTCGCGGGCCAGCTGATGCCGGTCGGTACTAGCGGCCCGCAGGCCTGGATGCCGCTCTCGCCCGCACAACTGACCAACGCCACGACCATCGTGCGGCAGGCCCTGGGCAAGAGGATGGGGATCCGGGCAGCGGTGATCGCGGTGGCCACGGCCATGCAGGAGTCGCAGCTGCTGAACCTGCACTACGGGGACCTCGACTCGCTGGGCCTGTTCCAGCAGCGGCCATCGATGGGCTGGGGCACCGCGGCTCAGATCACCGACCCCGCGTTCGCGGCCGACGCGTTCCTGGGCGCGCTCCAGCGGCACCAGGCCAGCGACCCGGCCTGGGCGCGGGCACCACTGTGGGCCAACGCGCAAGCGGTACAGAACTCCGGCTTCCCGCTCGCTTACGCGAAGTGGGAGTCGCAGGCCGCGGGCCTCGTCAAGCAGATCGCGATGCGCTTGCGATAGCCCCAGCATCCGGTCCTGGCCCGCTCTCCCCCGGCAAGGCCGACCGGACCGCCAGGCGCCGGGCATCCCCCGCCCAGGCTGCCGGCACCTTGTGCCCCGCCCTCCCCGAGGGGGCGGGGCACATTTTTTTAGCGGACCCGGCTCGAACGAGCCGCAGACCTTGCTCCCAATGGCCCGCGCATCACCCGCCATGCTGTAGAAACTGTGAGCATGACGACCTTCCTGACCGATGCCGGCTACTGGGCGCTGATCATCTTCGCATTCGTCCAGGCATGCTGCATCCCGATCTCGTCCGAGATCACCTTCGGGTTCGCAGGCGTGCTCGCCTACGAGGGCCATCTCAGCCTGCCGCTCGTGATCATTCTGGGCATCCTGGGCGAGCTAGCCGGGTCCTCGGCCGCGTACGGACTGGGGCGCCTCGGCGGCCGGCACGCAGTCGAGCGGTACCGCCGGTACCTGCTGATGACGAAGAAGGACGTCGAGCGCGCCGAGCGGTTCTTCGCCGGCCGAGGCGCCTGGTCGGTCGCCGTCGCCAGGGTCATCCCGCTGGTCCGAGCCTTCGTCGGCCTGGTAGCCGGCTTCATGGAGGTGCCGGTACTGCCGTTCGAGATCTTCAACCTGATCGGCACGGCAGTCTGGGCGACCGTCCTGTCCGTGATCGGTTATGAACTCGGCAGCGACTGGGGCAAGGTGTCGAAGAACTTCTCGCACGCGAGCGACGCGCTGGCCGTGCTGGTCGTGCTGCTGCTGGCCGCGCTCATCGCGCACAAGGCCCGCGAGATCCGCAAGGAGCGG
The DNA here is from genome assembly GCA_963837255.1 of uncultured Actinomycetota bacterium. Taxonomy (GTDB): domain Bacteria; phylum Actinomycetota; class Actinomycetes; order Streptosporangiales; family Streptosporangiaceae; genus JAJYUU01. The sequence continues at coordinate 1,027,427 of CAWIMN010000011.1, read as the reverse complement.
CGGGAGGACGCCGCGGCCGGCCCGCCAGGCTCGGTCAACAGCGCCCCGCGGGCGGCTACCAAGGCCCGGCATCGCGCCGGCACGGATAGCAAGGGTGGCTGACGGGCCTCACCGGGTCGCCACGGCGCGGCTAACGGCGGCGGAGCCTGCCTGGCACCACACGGCCGTCGTCTACCAGGTCTACCTGCGCAGCTTCGCTGATGGCAACGGGGACGGCAGCGGCGACCTAGCCGGGCTGGCGGCACACCTGCCCTACGTGCGCGACCTCGGTGTGGACGCGATCTGGCTCACTCCGTGGTACTCCTCGCGATGGCGGACGGCGGCTGCTGCGCCTCAGGCGGGCTGGCGGCCCGGCTGCGGGCGACTCGCTGACCTGGCTCGACAGTGCCAGGGGCGTACTGGCCTTCCGCCGAACCAACGGCCTCGCCTGCGTGGTCAACATGAGCACGAGCCGGTGCGGCTGCCGCCGCACGACGAGGTACTGCTGACTAGCGACCCCATCGACGACGTGCTGCCACCAGACACGGCCGCCTGGCTGACCGACAGCGCGTCGCTCAGGCCGCCAGACCCGGCAGCCCGGCCCGCTGGTTCCTGACTCGCCAGTACCGCCGCACCACCGCCGGCCGCCGATCGGCGGTCAGCACCTCGGCCGCCGTCGCGGTCCAGCGCACCAGCAGCTCGTCGGCCGCCGCGAACGCGTCGCCGGGCACCGGCGGCACGGCAAGCCACCGCGCCTGCACGGCGGCGCGCTCGGCCTGCAGCACCGGGTACTGCAGGCCCGGCTGCGCCAGCACGCGCCGGTGCAGCGCCTCGTGCCGCCACCACAACGTCGCCGGATCGTAGCGGTCCGACGGCAACGGACCGAGGTCGACCGGTGAGCCCACCGTCACCGGCTTGAACAGCGACGTGCACGGCGCCGCCGTGGCGGTCACCCAGTGCGCGGCGCCGTCCGGCCGCAGCTCGGCCACCCACGACGCGGTGGTCTGCGAGCTCGCCGCGACGCCGCCGGCATGCATGCACGGCGCCGCCATCGCGCCATTGACGATCGAGTAGTGCGGCCCGGCACGGTCATCCCCGTGGTCGGCGAGCGCTGCCATCAGATCGGCTACTCCTGTCGCCGCCGCGGCCCGGCGCTGGGTCAGCGACTGGCGCACCCGGCAGGCCGACACCGCGGTCTTGAGCCGGTCGCCCTGCTCGCTGGCGAATGGTTCGATCGTTAGGCCATTGGAGATGCTCCTGGCGCCGCCGTCGACCTTCTCGATCGCCCATAGCCTGCCCGCGGTCTCGAGCACGTAGCCGCAGCTGGCGTCGGCCACGAGGAAGCTGTTGTGATACGTGAACTCGCGGTGCTCGTGCCCGCACCCGCCGCCCTGCCCGTACTGCTCGAGCAGCTCGGTGATGACGGCGACGGCGTCACCGGCCGAGGACGCCCGCTCGAGCGCCAGCCGAAGCAGGTCCATGCCGGTCAGCCCGGTCCTGGCGTAGCGCTGCCGGGTGAAGACAGCCTCGTTCCCGATCACCACGCCGTGCTCGTTGGCGCCAATCTCCGCGCCCCACATCCAGAACGGCCGGCTCAGCAGCACCGCGTGCGTCTCGCGCACCTGGGCTATCTCGATCCAGGTACACCGCAGCCGGGCGCCAGCCGGGTGCGAGCGACGCGCCTGCCAGTCCAGGAGCTGCGACTCGTTCGGGTCCCGGTCAGAGTTCTTCGCGAAGAGCACCTGACCAGGCCTGACGACCACCATGGTGTCGCACGAAGCCCCGAACATGTGCCTTAGTCAACCAGAGTCAGTCAACCAGGGCCTGGTACACCATCTGCCGCAACTGGGGCCTGATCGGGTAGGCGCTCGAGGGCAGCAGCTGAGTAAAGAATGTCGCGGTGAGCTCCTCGGCGGGATCCACCCAGAACGTGGTCGATGCGGCACCGCCCCAGTTGAACTCTCCCGCCGAGCCGAGCGACTTGGTCGCCAGCGGGTCGATGACGACGGCGAAGCCGAGGCCGAAGCCGACCCCGGCGAACACCGTCTCGGCGTACAGCGGCCGGCCGAAGGTCTCGAGGTCCGCGTCGCCTGGCAGGTGATTGCTCGCCATGTAGGCAACCGTGCGCGGGCTGAGCAACCGGACGCCGTCCAGCTCGCCCGCTGGGCTGTCCTGCCGGTGCAGCAGCATCTGGGTGAACCTGTTGTAGTCGGCCGCGGACGACACCAGTCCGCCGCCGCCGCTGAGGAAGGCCGGCTCGCGCAGCGCGGCGTTGCCCATCGAATCCATCCGCGTCGCCTTACCGTCCTCGGGGCTGCGGGTGTACAGCGCCGCCAGCCGGGACTGGTCGTCCGGCCGAGCGAAGAACGCCGAGTCGGTCATGCCGAGGGGCCCGAAGATGCGGCTGGCGAAGAACTCGTCCAGCCGCTGCCCGGACACGACCTCGACCACGCGGCCGAGCACGTCGGTCGCGACCGAGTAGCTCCACTCGCTACCAGGCTGGAACAGCAGCGGCATCGAGGCGAAGTCTTCGCAGACAGCTGCCAGGTCAGCGCCGCGCGGCGAGCCCCACTCGTAGCCGCGGGCCCGGTAGATGGCGTCCACCGGGTGGTTGCGCATGAACCCGTAGCTCAGTCCGGACGTGTGACTGAGCAGGTGCCAGATCCGGATCGGCTCGGTCGCGGGCACCGTCTTGTAGCTGACGTCGCTGCCGCCGACGAAGACCCGGACATCGCGGAAGGACGGGATGTACTGGTACACCGGGTCGGTCAGCTCAAAGCCGCCTTCCTCGTACAGCATCATGGCGGCTACCGACGTGATCGGCTTCGTCATCGAGTAGATACGCCAGAGGCTGTCGGGCTCGACCGGCAGGCCTGCCTCGAGGTCGCGCTGCCCGTAGGTCGATACGTGCGCCAGCTTGCCGCGGCGCGCCACCGTGATCAGCCAGCCGGCCAGCTTCTGCTCGTCGACATAGCGCGCAAAGTGCCTGTCGATCCGCTCCAGCCGCGCCGGGTCGAATCCGACCTCGGCCGGGTCCACTTCAATCTGCAGTCCGCCCATGTCCGTCCAGCCTCCACTTACTTCGCCCTCGGCAAGCTTCACCCTGATCCTGCCAATCAGAACCAGGTTCGGTCCAGAGCGAGACCGCTATTGACTCGGCTGCAGCCCGCGGCGCTGCTGCCCGCCAGCCAGGCCGGTCCGGCGCCGTACCTCGTACAGCAGGACGCCAGCGGCGACCGCCAGGTTGAGTGACTCGGCCGTCCCCGTCATCGGGATCGCCACCCGCAGGTCGGCGGCCGCGAGCAGGTCAGCGGGCAGGCCAGCCCCTTCGCTGCCGAGCAGCACCGCCAGCGGCGGCGCCAGGTCGGCGTCCCAGCACGACACGCTCTCCCGCGCCGACGTCGCCGCGACCGTCACGCCGCCCGCCGCTGCCCAGTCCAGGAACTCCGCCGGCGACGTCGTCATCGCGACCGGGACCGTGAAGATCGCGCCCATGCTCGCCTTCACCGCGACCGGATCGTAGGGGTCGGCGGACGGGCCGATCAGGATGATGCCGTCCGCGCCGACCGCGCTCGCTGTCCTGATGATCGTGCCGACGTTGCCGGGATTGCCAGCCGAGTGCAGCACGGCGAACAACGAGTCCGCGCCCGCCGCTAGGCCGGCGAGTGCGGCCGGCGCAGAGCGCACGATCGCGGCCAGGCCCGACGGGCCGTCCCGGTCGGCGATCCGGCCGAACAGCTCGCCCGACAGCCGGGCCACCCGCACGCCGGCTGCCTCCCGGGCGGCGACCATGGCGGTCGCGCCAGCGTGGCGGAGCAGGTCCGGCGCGACGATCAGCGTCTCGATCTCGGCACCTGCCTCAACGGCCTGCCAGACCGGCTGGATGCCCTGCACCACGAATGCGGACTCGCGCCGCCTGTGCTTCCGGTCCGCGAGCGCGCGGATGCGCTTGACCAGCGGGTTCGCCGCGCTGCTGATCACCTCGGCCATCGCCAGCCGAGCCTACTCCGCGCGCGCCGCGCCGGCCCGGCACCTGGCGCTCCTATAGTGGCCAGCGCACATCAGGGACGGTGCAGCCAGCGACGGTGCAGTCAGCGACGGGCCGAAGGACGGGCAGATGGGCGCGGAGAGCGAGCGGGTCGCCGGCTTCGGCCGCCTCGAGGATGGGTTGCGGCAGGCGGGCGACTGGTACCGGTGGGGTCCCTACGTCAGCGAGCGCCAGTGGGGCACGGTCCGCGAGGACTACAGCCCCGACGGCGAGGCCTGGGACTACCTGCCGCACGACCACGCCCGGTCGCGCGCGTACCGGTGGGGCGAGGACGGGCTGGCCGGCTTCTGCGACATCGAGCAGCGCCTGTGCCTCGGCCTCGCGCTGTGGAACGGCGCGGACCCGATCCTCAAGGAGCGCCCGTTTGGCCTGACGGGCGCGCAGGGCAATCATGGCGAGGACGTGAAGGAGTACTGGTGGTACCTCGACGCGGTGCCGAGTCACGTCTGGAACCGCTGGCGATACCACTACCCGCAGCGACGCTTCCCATATGAAGACCTCATTCACCGGAACGGGGAACGCTCGCGCCTCGAGCCTGAGTACGAGCTGATCGATACCGGCGTCTTCGCCGAGGACCGGTACTGGATCACCGAGGTGCAGTACGCGAAGGCTGGTCCTGACGACATCCTCATGACCATCGACGTCACCAACGCCGGGCCAGCTGAGGCGCAGCTGCACGTGCTGCCGACGGCGTGGTTCCGCAACACCTGGTCCTGGCGCGACGCCGCCGATCGGCCAGAACTGGCGGCCAGCGGGGACGCGCGCGTCACACTGGCCCATCCGTTCGTCGGCCCGATGGAGCTGGTCGCGGCGGACGGCCCCGACGGCGCGCCGCCCGCCACGCTGTTCTGCGAGAACGAAACCAACGTCGCCAGGCTGTTCGGCGGAGCGGCGACGACCCCGTTCCCTAAAGACGGCATCAATGATCACGTCGTGAGCAATGCGCCAACCGTCAACCCGGCGGGCCGCGGTACCAAGTGCGCCTTCTGGTACAAGCTGACCCTGGCCGGCGGCATGTCGGCACAGCTGCGGGTGCGGCTGCGCCCGGCTGGTCCTCGCGCAGGCGACAGCCCGTTCGGGCCGGAGTACGCGGCCGTCGTGGCGCAGCGGCGGGCCGAGGCCGACGAGTTCTACGCCGAGCTGACCCCGTCGGCAGCGAGCGCCGACGAGGCCGTGGTCATGCGCCAGGGATTCGCCGGGCTGCTGTGGTGCAAGCAGCTGTACTACTACGACGTTTGCCGCTGGCTGGATGGCGACACCGCGCAGCCAGCGCCGCCGGTCAGCCGACGCGCCGGGCGCAACAGCCGCTGGCGCAGCTTCGACGCATTCGACATCATGTCGATGCCGGACAAGTGGGAGTACCCCTGGTTCGCCGCGTGGGACCTGTCCTTCCATTGCATCGCGCTCGCCCATGTGGATCCGGCTTTCGCCAAGTACCAGCTGATCCTGCTGTGCCGGGAGTGGTTCCAGCATCCCGGCGGCGCGCTGCCGGCCTACGAGTGGGACTTCGGCGACGTGAACCCGCCCGTCCAGGCCTGGGCTGCGCTCGAGGTGTTCGCCGTGGACGGCGGCCGCGACATCCACTTCCTCAGCCGCATCTTCGACAAGCTGCTGGTCAACTTCACCTGGTGGGTCAACCGCGAGGACGCCGAGGGCAACAACCTGTTCGAGGGTGGCTTCCTCGGGCTGGACAACATCGGCCCGATCGACAGATCCCACCTGCCGGTGGGCGGCATCCTGGAGCAGGCCGACGCGACGGCCTGGATGGCGTTCTACGCCATGGCCATGATGTCGATCGCCGAGATTCTGCACCGGACAGGGCAGCGACCGGGCACGGACGTCGTGCTGAAGTTCGTCGAGCATTTCGCCGCGATCAAGCAGGCGCTCGACGACCGCGGGCTGTGGGACGAGACCGACGGCCTGTACTACGACCGGCTGATCACGCCGGGCGGCGACCTGGTGCCGCTCAAGGTCAGGTCCATCGTGGCCATGCTGCCCGCGCTGGCGATGAGCGTGGTCGATCAGCAGACCATCGACCTCGCGCTGGTCGTGGGTAAGCGTTTCGCTGCGCTGCTGGCCGAGCACGGCATCACCGGGGACCAGATGCCGCCAGTCAAGGGCGGGCTGCACGGGAGCGGGCTGCTGCACGGGAGCGGGCTGCTGCACGGGAGGGCCGGGCAGGAGCACTTGCTGCTCAGCCTGACCGGCCCGGACCGCCTGCGGCGCCTGCTCACCGTGCTCTTCAGCGAGGCGGAGTTCCTGTCGCCGCACGGCCTGCGCGCGCTGTCGGCGTGGCATCGCGACCACCCGTACACCATCGACGTGGAGGGCTACCAGGCCAGCATCGACTACGAGCCGGCCGAGTCGACCACACCGCTGTTCGGCGGGAACTCCAACTGGCGCGGGCCAGTCTGGTTCCCGGTCAACTACCTGGTGGTCAGCGTGCTCGAGCGGTACAGCATGTTCTTCGGCGACGAATTGACCATCGAGTACCCGACCGGGTCCGGCGTCCAGCGAACGCTCGGGCAGGTCGCCATCGACCTCTCCGACCGGCTGATCTCGATCTTCACGCCGGGCCCGGACGGGCGTCGCCCCTGCCTTGGATCGGTGCCGGTGCTGAGCGACGACCCGGCCTGGCGAGACAACGTGATGTTCAGCGAGTATTTCCACGGCGACACCGGAGCCGGACTTGGCGCCTCGCACCAGACCGGCTGGACCGGCCTGGTGGCCGACATCATCCGTCGGCGGCACGGCGCCGTTCCATCGCTGGGTGCGGTGTTGGCCGCCGTTTTCGAGCAGGCATAGTGTCGTGCGCATGACTCTTGACGGCGAGTACGAGCCGAGCCCAGCGCAATGGGTCCGCGACCAGGTCGCGGAGTACGAGGCGTCCGGCGGCCAGCGCGCGAACACGCTAACCGACACCGGGCTGCCAGTTGTCATCGTGACGACGCGCGGCAACAAGAGCGGCAAGGTCCGCAAGACGCCGCTCATGCGCGTGGCCCACGACGGCCAGTACGCGCTGGTCGCGTCCAAGGGCGGCGCGCCCGCGCATCCGGTCTGGTACTACAACCTGGTGTCGGACCCGGACTCGGTGCTGATCCAGGACGGGCCGGAGCCGTTCCCCGTCGCAGTACGCGAGCTAGCCGGTGCCGAGCGCGCGCAGTGGTGGGAGCGAGCAGTGGCCGCCTACCCGCCCTACGCGGAGTATCAGGAAAAGACCAATCGCACCATCCCGGTCTTCCTGGCAACCCGGAAAGCGCAATAGCTGGCCAGTCCCGGCCGTGCTACCTCGGTCGTGTCGTCGGCGCGAGCCGGCCTGGGTTAGCTGGCTCGCGTTAGCCGGCCCGCGTTAGCCGGCGCTGGGAGCGCCACCCGCGATCTCGAACGACCAGAGCTCGCTGCTGACCGCGACCGGCTTGTGGTGACCATGCTCATGCGGCTGCCCGTCCGCCGGGGACTGCCCCTCCGCCGGGGCCTGCGCGTGCGCCGGGACCTGCCTGTGCAGGTCAGGCGCCCCGTCATTCCCCGCTGCCTGGCGATGCCCGTGACCGAATGCGGGTGAGGTCAGCCAGGCCTGGAACGCCGCTTCGTCCCGCCACCGGGTCACCACGAGCCAGGTCGTCCGGTCGTCGGTAGGCCGCAGTAGCTCGAAGCCCTCGAATCCGTCCTGGTTGTCGACGGCGCCGGCGCGAGCGGCGAACCTGCGTGCGAGCTCATCGCCGCCGTCCGGCGGCACGGTAATCGCGTTGATCTTCACGACGGTCATGTCTCGATCATGCCAGGCCCCCGCCAGCGTCATGGCTGCCCATCTCCTGCTGCTAGAGCATCAGCTGGTTTCCAGCCATGACGTCGGTGGCCGCGCGAATGCGACCGCCTGGCCGCCGAACGCACGTCAGCGCCCGCGTGCCGAGGCATCCGGAGGGTACCTCCAATAGCAGGATTGCCGAACCCTTACCGTGGAATGGTGCGGATGCCATGGTGGGGCGTGGTCTCGTCAGTGCTAGCGCCCGTGCTCCTGATAGGCGGCTGGACAGCCGCCGCCGATCTCCAGCCGGTCCCATTTGATCCGATATCTCGAAGTATCAGCGCGCTAGCGGCGATGGGTATGCCGTACCGCTGGCTCATCACGATCGCGCTGCTCGGCGTCGGCGCCTGCCACGTCGCCACCGGCCTGGCGCTGCGACCAGCCGCCGAGGCGGGCCGGATCATGCTGATCTTCGGCGGGGTCAGCGGCATGCTCATCGCCGCGAACCCGCAGCACAGCCATGCCGGGTCGGTGCCGCACGTGATCTTCTCGTTGACCGGAGTCGTACTGATGACGATCTGGCCGGTCGCAGCGATGCGCCAGGACCCTGATGCGCCCAACGCGCTGCGGCCATCGGCTGCCTGGGGCTTCGGGCTCTTCACGCTCAGCCTGCTGCTCTGGTTCACCGTTGAGCTCTTCAACGGCAGCGAGCTCGGCCTGGCCGAGCGAGCCGTCACGGCCGATCAGACCCTGTGGCCGCTCGTCGTCGTGCTGTCGGTGCTGGTCGCCCGCCGGCGCCCGGTGCCGGCCGCGGAACGGGCGGCGGCCGTCAGGTCCCGGTGAGCGAGGCGAAGATCTCCGCCAGCTCGGCTGGCTCGAACTCCAGCGTGCCGTCGCCGACCGAGAGCTCAAGCCGCTGTACCGCCGGATCGGCGGTTGGCATGCACTCAGGCCGGGTCCAGATGCGCCGGTCTTCCGCCAGGCGGCGGGCCGCCGCGGCGTAGGCGTCCTTGCCCGTGCGCAGCAGCAGATGCATCATCGGGACTTGCGGCGGGTCCGGGATCACCGTGACGCCCGGCAGGTCTGACAGCGCCGCGCCGACCTGCCGGGCGTGCTCGAGATAGGACGGGAACCGCGGCAGCCGCGCCGCCAGGCAGCTCAGCGCCGAGGCGGCGTTCGGCCACAGCCCGAACAGCGTGCCGCCCATCCGCCGCCGCCACTCCCTGGCCTGCGCGATGACATCCTCCGGCCCGGCTACGCAGCAGCCAGCGAGGGCGCCGATGCCCTTGTAAAACGACACATATGCCGTGTCGAACAGCGCCGCTATCTCGGCCGGCGCCCGCCCGTAGCCGGCCGCTGACTCCCACAGCCGCGCGCCGTCCAGATGCGCGGCCGCGCCCCGCTCGCGAGCCCAGGCGACCTGGGCGGCCAGGTCGTCTAGGTCGGGCTGCTGGCCGCCGATGTCGCGCTGCGGCAACTCGATCAGCAGCGCGGCGGGCGCCTCCGCGATGCCGGCCAGGTCGTCCAGCGTGATCAGCCGGTCCCGGCCGCCGGCCGGGCGGCCGACGAGCCCGTGGAGCCGCTGGTAGGCCTGTTCCTCGTGCTGCTCGAGGTGACACATCGGATGGAACACCACGGTCCGGCGGTTCCGCTGGTCGGCATGGACCCGCAGCACCGCCTGCTGCGCCATGACCCCTGACGGCAGGAACGCGGCCGCTGGCTTCCCCAGCAGCCTGCAGATCTCGGCCTCCAGCTCCGCCACGACGCCGCCATCGCCGTAGTTGTCCATCGTGGTCTCGGCGGGGATGGTCGCCAGCATGGCGGCGGCGGTCTGGATGCCATGCCCGTGGAAAGACCGGGTGCACCGGTCCCGCAGCGCCCTCAGATCGTCTTCGCCGGTCATCCGATCGCCTCACTTCATGGTTTCCGCGTCAATAAAACAGGACAAAGTATCGCTCAAGATCGCGCTTACCCATGAAGTGCCAGGTTGGGCAGCCAGGCGAGTGCGGGTCATCAGGCCCTACGCGCTGCCGGGCGCCGTCACGAAGTCGATGAGTTCCTCCACGCGCCCGAGGAATGCTGGCTCCAGGTCGGCGTAGGAGCGCACCCGGCCGAGGATGCGCCGCCAGGCGGCGGCCGTGTCTGCCGGCCAGCCGATGGCGGCGAGCACTCCGTCCTTCCACGGGACGCCGCGCGGCACCTGCGGCCAGCCGCTGATGCCGACCACGCCGGGCTTCACCGCGGCCCAGACGTCGACGTAGGGATGGCCCACGACCAGCACGTGCCCGGATGTCACCTGCGCCGCGATCCGGCTCTCCTTCGAGCCTTCGACCAGGTGGTCGACGAGGACGCCGAGACGGCGGCTGCCGTCGGCGGCGAAGTCGGCCGCGATGGCAGGCAGGTCGTCGATGCCGTTGAGGAACTCCACGACCACGCCGACGTCGCGCAGGTCGTCGCCCCAGATCTTCTCTACGAGCTCCGCGTCGTGCTTGCCCTCGACGTAGATCCGGCTGGCCCTGGCCACCCTGGCCCTGGCGGGCGCCCCGGCCATGGATCCCGACGCGGTCCGGGCCGGACCGCCGCGCTGCCCTAGCGCTGGCCGGACCAGGGTCACCCGCTTGCCTTCCAGCAGGAACGTCCCGGACAGCGGGAACACCCGGCGCTTGCCATCCCGGTCCTCCAGTGTGACCACGTCCTTCTCGCAGCCGACCACGGCTCCGCAGAAGTCACCCGTGCTGTCTTCGACGACCATCCCGATCTCGGCCGCCACCCGAGGCGGCGGGATGGCCTTGCGGGCTGGTGGCACAAGCACGTCCTCGCTGTACTTCCTGCTCCGCATGGCTATCCTCCCTGGCGGCCTGCACCTGATTTGCCGGTCCAGTATCGGCCAGCCAAGCAGGGCCGCCCTGCCGACGCGCCGCCAGCTAAATAGGTGTCAGATAAGTGAAAATCCGGTGCAAGTACCGGCTAGGGGATGAATCCAGACGCTAAAGTTCGCCCAGCAATACTTTTTACTCGGATTGGTCCACGGAGGCTCGGTGGTGCGCCACCGTCTTGCTCGCAGGCCGCTGGCGCCTGTCTCGGCACCGAGGGCGCGCCTGCGCCACCGGTGGCTGTACCCCGCCCTCGCGGGCTTCGCCTTGGCGGGGTCGATGGTCATGCCCGCGCTGCCCGCGGCCGCCGATACCGGCAACATCACTTTCGGCACAGTGTCTGGCGACGGCTCCGGCAACATGACCGTAACGGTCACCTCCGATGACCCGCTTGGCAGCATCAGGGTTCATCTCATGTCGGGCAGCACCGACACCGGAGTTGACCCTGCCGATTTCACGGAGCAAGGTGCTTTCTCCCCCGGGGCGGCCCAGACCTGGACGCTCAGTGCCCCAGTTACGGATCTGGCTGCTCTCCCGCCGGGCACGTACACGGCCACCGCGGACGCCACGGACCTAGACGGCGACCAGCAGGTAGCGGCCCAGCCGCTGACTGGGTCATTCACGGTCGACGGCCAGCCGTCGGTGACCATCGGGCCCGCGACAGTCCCCACTACCACCCCAGGCGAGGGCTTCACTCTGTCGGGCCAGGTCAACATTCAGGATTCGCTCACCGGCACGACAGCTGGCTTTGGCGGTCAGCCAGTAACGATCTCCCAGGTTGGCAGCACGAACCAGTGGTCGACGACGACCGCTAGCAACGGCTCGTACACAGCGAACGTCACCGGGAACCCAGCCGATCAGTACGTCGCGTCGGTGGCTGCTACGTCGTTCAGCCCGAAGGTGTCGTCCACGACCACTGCAGAGGACGTCGCGCAGTATGCGCCGACAACGCTGACTGCATCGGCGGTCCAGGCGCCATACGGGCAGCAGAGCATCACCGGCACGCTGACGTATCAGAGTGCGCCCTTCGCGTCGACAGGCGCGCCGTCTGGCGTGACGATAACCGCCACCTCACCCGGCCAGAAGAACATCACGACGACGACCGGGGCTGGCGGTGCCTTCAGCATGATGCTGCCGGGCCTGATCGGGACCACCACCTGGCAGCTCACCACTCAGAACGACCTGACCAGCAGCCCCTTCCTCGCCGGTACGCAGACGGTGGTGGGAGCGACGCAGCTATGGCCGGACGCGATCAGCGGTTTCGCCGCCAGCCTCGATAACTTCGGCCAGCTCACGGTCGGCGGCTGTCTCGCGCGCACGATCACGACTCCAGCCGCCAGCCCCGACTACCCGCGGATTGAGATCGACTACCAGACCAAGCCCTCCGGCGCGTGGATCGAACTGGGAACGGTCACCACGGGACCGAAGATGCCCGGCTGCGCGGACGGCGCAGGGTTCCTGGCCCGCGGCCCGGCGCCGGTCGCGAGCGCGTACTACCGCGCGTATTTCCCCGGCGACAGCGCATACGAGCAGGCAACTAGCAGCAGCAGCGGCAGGCTCTGGCGCTACTTGACGCGATTTAACCCGTTCGGGGCCTCGCCGCGCGCCGTCTTGCGCGGCGGAAAGATCACGGTGAGCGGTGTTCTCCAGACGTACACGAACAAGTGGCTCCCGTACGCCAGGCAGCGCATCCTGCTGATCTACTCGACGAACTGGTCCGCTAGGCCGGCCAAGGATCAGGTCTGGTACGGCTACGCGTGGGTCCGGACGAACAGCAAGGGCCAGTTCTCCAAGACCTTCGCAGATCCGGTGGGCCGGGCGACTGGCTGGTCGGCGAACTTTAACGGCAACAAGACGCACTTCGGCCTGTCGGCACCCGTGCGCGTCGTGCGCATTCGCCGGAACATTGTCACAGGTCCTGTGCAGCGCTTCATGCTGTCAGCATCCGGGCGGCCGGGCCAGGTGGTCAGACGGCTACCCCCCTGGACCTGGGCCTACCTATCTCGCCGGCCGTTCGTTCTGGTGCGTCAGCCGCTGCTGACGCTGATGAGCCTGCCGTCGTAGCGCAGTTGCTGGAGTGCGGCTCAGGGACTCGCGAATCAGCTGCCGGTCGTGACGCAGGATGACCACGTCGAGCCGTCGATGGCGTCGCCGGGCTTGCCGTCATCACGGTCTGATGGCCGCGTCCAGCATGGTGGCCCACTGGGCGACGACGTGGTCGCGGCGGCGCGAGTCGTCCGCGAGGGTGTCGGCAAGGCCGAGCCCGCGGGCGAGGTCCAGGGTCGCCTGCACGGCCTCGTGCACCCCGGGCCGAGATTCGTCGGCGCCGAGCAACTCGATGGCGGCCTTGTGCGCCTCGCGGCCGAGGCGCGCCTCCAGCGGCAGGACGAGGTCGCGCAGCGGTTCGCTGGCCACAGCCGCGGCCCAGACCTGGAGCGCGGCGCGGAACAGCGGCCCGGTGTACAGCCGGACCAGCAGCCCGACGACGTCCCTCGTCCGATGCTCGCCCAGGGCGGGCAGGCGCGCGGCCTCTCGCAGGATCTCGGCGAGCCGCACCTCGGCCATGTGCTCGAGCGCAGCGGTCAGCAAGTCTTCCCGCGTCGGGAAGTAGTGCTGCGTCGCGCCGCGCGACACCCCGGCACGCGCGGCGACCACCGACACCGTCGCGCCACTCCAGCCGAGCTCGGCCAGGCAGCTGACGGCGGACTCGAGCAGCCGCGACCGCGTGGCCCGGCCTCGGTCCTGCTGCGGTTCGCGCCCGGTGCTGCCGGGCAGGCGAAGGGCGGCGGACTCGGGCGGCCTCGTTCCCATCTGAGGTTGGTCCTTTACTCGGCGGCCCAGGACGGCCGTCGTTTTTCCAGGAACGAGGCCATTCCCTCGGCGGCCTCCGGCGAGGCGAACAGCCGGGCCGACAACGCGGCCAGGACCTCGGCTCTCGCATCGAAGTCGGCCAGCACCGCGGGGGTCAGCAGCGGCTTGGTTTCGCGCAGGCCCTGCGGCGAGGCGCTGCGCAGGGCATCGAGGACGGCCATGGTGCCAGCGTCGATATCGTCGACCGCCTCGGTGATCAGCCCGATCCGGGCTGCCGTCGGCGCGTCGAAGGTCTCCCCGGTCAGGTAGTACCGGCTCGCCGCGCGCGGGTCCATCCTGGGCAGCGTGGTCAGCGAGATCATCGCGGGCGCGAGGCCGAGTCTGACCTCGGTGAACGCAAACGTCGACTTCGGGCCCGCCAGCACGATGTCGCAGGCGCCGACGAGGCCGAGGCCGCCAGCCCGGACGTGACCGTCGATGCTGCCGACCACGGGCTTGCTCATGGTGACGATGTGCTTGAGCAGGGTCAGCACGCGCGCAGCACCGGCCTGCATGGCGCCCTGACTGGCCTCGCTCAGGTCCGCCCCGGCGCAGAACGTCGACCCGGTGTGGGTGAGCTCGACCGCGCGCACGCGGTCATCGGCGGACGCGTCGGCCAGCGCCCGGGTCAGCTGCTCGACCAGCGCCGCGGACAGCGCATTGCGGTTGTGCGGCGAGTCGAGCGCGACGCGGGCGATGCCGTGGTCGGCTGAGTACTGCACGAGCGTGTGGTCGGCCATCGGGCGGCTCCTCGCACCAGACGTACGTAGCGGCTTAGTAGGACTTCGGCAGGCCGAGTGAGTACTGGGCCACGAAGTTGAGGATCATCTCCCGGCTGACGGGCGCGATCCGGGTAGTGCGGACGTTCGCGAGCATGGCCGCGAGCCCGAACTCCGCCGTCATCGAGCTGCCGCCGAGCGACTGGATGGCCTGGTCGACGGTCCGGACGCTGGCCTCGGCCGCGGCGTACTTGGCCATGTTGGCCGCCTCGCCCGCGCCCATGTCGTCGCCCGCGTCGTACAGCGTCGCCGCCTTCTGCATCATCAGCCTGGCTAGCTCCAGCTCGATCTTCACCTGGGCCAGCGGATGTGCCAGGCCCTGGTGCGCCCCGATGGGCACGTTCCACACGGTCCGCTCCTTGGCGTAGCGGACGGCCTTGTCCAGGGCGTATCTGCTGCTGCCGTTGGCCATGGCCGACGCCATGATCCGCTCCGGGTTGAGCCCCGCGAACAGCTGCATGAGCGCCGCGCCTTCGTCGCCGATCAGCGCTGTCGCCGGCAGCGTCACGTCGTCGAGGAACAGCAGGTACTGCTTCTCGGGCATGACGATGTCCATGTCGATCGGCTCGAAGGTGAAGCCGGGCGTGTCGGTCGGCACGACGAACAGCGCGGGCCGCAGCTTGCCGGTCTTGGCATCGGCGGTCCTGCCCACGATGAGCACGGCCTCGGCCTCGTCGACACCGGAGATGTAGATCTTGCGCCCGGTCAGCACCCAGGTGTCGCCGTCGCGGGTCGCCACCGTGGTCAGCTTGTGCGAGTTCGAGCCCGCGTCCGGCTCGGTGATGCCGAACGCCATGATCGAGGACCCGCTCGCGATCTTGGGCAGCCAGTGCCGCTTCTGCTCGTCAGTGCCGAACCTGGCGATGATCGTGCCGCAGATCGCCGGCGACACGACCATCATCAGCAGGCCGCAGCCCGCGGCCGCGAGCTCCTCCAGGACGATGGCGAGCTCGTACATGCCAGCGCCGCCGCCGCCGTACTCCTCGGGCAGGTTCACGCCGATGAACCCGAGCTTGGCGGCCTCCTGCCACAGCTCGGTGAGCCTGCCGCCGCTGCGCGCCTGCTTGGTGAAGTAGGCGTAGCCGTACTTGCTGGCGAGGTCGGCCACCGCCGCCCGCAGCGCCTGCTGCTCGTCGGTCTCGGTGAAGTTCACTGCGGCTCCTCCTCAGGCTTGACGACGGCGAGCACGCTGCCCACCTCGACCTGCTGGCCGGCCGCCACCGGCAGCTCGGCGACGATCCCGGCCGCCGGGGCCGAGATGACGTGCTCCATCTTCATGGCCTCGAGCCACAGCAGCGGCTGACCTTGCGACACCTGGTCGCCGACGCTGACGCCGACGCGGGCCACGGTGCCTGGCATCGGCGCGAGCAGCGAGCCGGCGCGTGTCTGCGCGGCCGGATCGGTGAATCTCGGCACCGGCCGCAGCGCTACCGGGCCGAGCGGCGGAGTCGACGCAGACCAGCCCCGGGTACGCGGCGACCTCGAACCTGTGCAGGATCCCGCCGGCCGTCAGCTCGACCAGGTCCGGCGTCATCGACACCAGCGTGACGTCGTCGCGCCCGTCGACTGTCAGCCCGGCCCGGTCGAGCCGGTAGCCGATCTCGTACCGGATCGCCTCGTGGCTGCCGCCGCCCGCTCGTACGCCTTGCGCTGGAGCTGCGACGGCATGTTGCGCCAGCCGCTCGGCAGCCCGCCGAGCACCTTCGCTGTCGCTTTGCGGGCTGCCGCATCGGCCAGTGCGGCCGCGAGCGCCGACAGGCACGCCGCATCGTCGCTGATCAGCGGCGCCGCGAGCCCCGCTCCGTCAGGTCCGGCCGCCCGGTGGGTGTCCAGCCTGTGCTGATCGAGGAAGGCGGTGTCGGTCTGGCCGGCCAGGAACGCCGGGTGCCGCAGCACCCGCACCAGCAGGTCACGGTTGGTCGTCAGGCCGTGGATCCGTGGCCCGGGCGAGCGCCGCCGACAGGACCGCGGCCGCCTGATCCCGGTCGGGCGCGCACGGCGATCACCTTGGCCAGCATCGGGTCGTAGAAGACGCCGACCTTGCTGCCATCGGTGACGCCTGAGTCGAGCCGGAGCCCGTACCCGTGCGGTCGTGGCCAGCTGGGGGCTGGCGAACTGGGCGGCATCCCCCGGCACGTCGAACCTGTGCAGGGTGCCGCTTTGCGGCTGCCAGCCGGCCGCCGGATCCTCGGCGTACAGGCGCGCCTCGATCGCGTGCCCGGTGACCGGCGGCGGGCTCGCAGCGGGCAGCGGCCGTCCGGCCGCGACCTGAAGCTGGAGCGCGACCAGGTCGAGGCCGGTCGTGCACTCGGTGACCGGGTGCTCGACCTGGAGCCGGGTGTTCATCTCCAGGAAGTAGAACCGGCCGTCCTCGTCGGCCAGGAACTCCGCGGTCCCGGCGCTGCGGTAGCCGACCGCGGCTGCCGCCGCCCTCGCGGCCTCGAACAGCTCGTCCCGCATGCCGGGCAGCCGCTGCACGAGCGGCGATGGGGCCTCCTCGATGATCTTCTGATGCCGGCGCTGGATCGAGCACTCGCGCTCGCCGACGGTCCAGATCGTGCCGTGGTCGTCGGCCAGGATCTGCACCTCGATGTGCCGCCCGGACTCGATGTAGGTCTCGCAGAAGACTGTCTGGTCGCCGAACGCCGACGCCGCCTCCGACCGGGCCGCTTCGAGCTCGGCCGGCAGTTGGGCGAGCGTGCGGACGATCCGCATGCCCCGGCCGCCGCCGCCTGCGGACGCCTTGATCAGGACGGGCAGGTCAGCCTCGGTCAGGTTGCCCGGCGCGAGCTCGCGCAGCACCGGGACGCCCGCCGCCGCCATCAGCCGCTTCGCCTCGACCTTGCTGCCCATCGCCTCGATGGCGGCGGGCGGCGGCCCGATCCAGGTCAGGCCCGCCTCCTGCACGGCGCGGGCGAAGGCGGCGTTCTCCGACAGGAAACCGTAGCCGGGGTGCACGGCGTCCGCCCCGGCGCGCAGCGCGGCCTGAACCAGCAGGTCGGCGCGCAGGTAGGTGTCGGCGGCTGTCTCGCCTGGCAGCCGGACGGCCGCGTCAGCCGTCGGCGACGTGCGGCGAGCCGGCGTCGGCGTCGGAGTAGACGGCAACGGTGGCCAGCCCGAGGTCGCGGCAGGTGCGGAACACCCGGCGGGCGATCTCGCCGCGGTTCGCGACCAGCACCCGGGTCAACACGGCAGCCCCCGCGCGGCCCGAGATCTGACCGCCAGCGGCAGCCACGACAGCAACCGACCGGCGGTGGGGTGAGGAGTAGTCGCCTGTGGGCATCGCGGTCACATCCGGAAGACGCCGTAGCCGGTGGCGCCGCGGACCGGCGCCCCGTGGATGACCGACAGGCACAAGCCGAGCACGGTCCGGGTGTCGCGCGGGTCGATGATCCCGTCGTCGTAGATCCGGCCGGACAGGAACATCGGCAGCGACTCGGCCTCGATCTGCGCTTCCACCATCGCCTTCATCGCCGCGTCCGCGTCCTCGTCGAACGGCCGGCCAGCGGCCTGCGCCGCCGCCCTCGACACGATCGACAGCACGCCCGCGAGCTGCGCCGGGCCCATCACGGCCGACTTCGCGCTCGGCCAGGCGAACAGGAACCGCGGGTCGTAGGCGCGCCCGCACATGCCGTAGTGCCCGGCGCCGTAGGACGCGCCGAGCAGGATCGAGATGTGCGGCACGGCCGAGTTGGACACCGCGTTGATCATCATCGCGCCGTGCTTGATGATGCCGGCCTGCTCGTACTGGCTGCCGACCATGTAGCCGGTCGTGTTGTGCAGGAAGATCAGCGGCGTGTCCACCTGGTTCGCCAGCTGGATGAACTGGGCCGCCTTCTGCGACTCGGCGCTGAACAGCACGCCCTGCGCGTTGGCCAGGATGCCGACCGGATAGCCGTGCACGTCTGCCCACCCGGTGACCAGGCTGGTGCCGTAGGACGGCTTGAACTCGTCGAAGTCCGATCCGTCCACGACCCGGGCGATCACCTCGTGCGGGTCGAACGGGATCCGCAGGTCCGGCGGGACGATGCCGATGAGCTGCTCGGCGTCGAACAGCGGCGGCGCCGGCAGCGCCGCGGCGCGGACGTCGCGCTGGAGCCTGGCCCTGCTTGCGCCAGTTCAGCCGGGCGACGATCCGGCGGCCGATGCGGATCGCGTCCTGCTCGTCGGCCGCGAGGTAGTCGGCGAGCCCGGAGGTGCGCGCGTGCATGTCAGCGCCGCCGAGCGACTCGTCGTCCGACTCCTCGCCCGTCGCCATCTTGACCAGCGGCGGGCCGCCGAGGAACACCTTCGACCGGCCCGAGATCATCACCACGTGGTCGGACATGCCAGGAAGGTAAGCGCCGCCCGCCGTGGAGTTGCCGAAGACGATCGCGATGGTCGGGATGCCGGCCGCGGACAGCCGGGTCAGGTCGCGGAACGTCCGCCCGCCCGGGAATGAAGATCTCCTTCTGCGTGGGCAGGTCAGCGCCGCCCGACTCGACCAGCGAGATCACCGGCAGCCGGTTGGCCAGCGCGATGTCGTGCGCCCGGAAGCTCTTGCGCACAGTCCACGGGTTGCTCGTGCCGCCGCGCACCGTCGGGTCGCTGGCCGAGATCAGGCACTCGGTCCCCTCGACCACGCCGATGCCGGTGACGACGCTCCCGCCCACGGCGAACTCGGTCCCCCACGCCGCAAGCGGCGACAATTCCAGGAACGGGGTATCGGGATCCAGCAGTAGCTCGATCCGCTCGCGGACGAGGAGCTTGCCACGGCTGCGGTGCCGCTCGGTGTACTTCGGCCCGCCGCCGGCGATCGCCTTCGCCTGCTCGGCCCCGATCTCGGCGAGCTTGGCCAGCATGGCCTCGCGATTCGCCGCATACTCGGCCGACGTGTCGTCGACGGCCGAGCGCAGCGCCGTCACTGCGGTGCCTCGGCGAGCAGGACCTCGGGCACGTCGACATAGCGGGACCGCAGCCATTCCCCGAGCGCCTTGGCCTGCGGGTCGAACCGGGCCGCGGCAGCGACGCCCTGGCCCAGCAGCCCCTCGATCACGAAGTTGACGGCGCGCAGGTTCGGCAGCAGGTACCGCGTTACGGGCAGCTCGGCAGCCTCGGGCAGCAGCTCGCGGAGCCTGTCCTCCGTCAGCGTCGCCGCCAGCCAGGGCCAGGCGGCCTCGTCGCGCGCCCAGACGCCGACGTTGGCGTCGCCGCCCTTGTCGCCGCTGCGCGCGCCGGCCAGCCTGCCGAGCGGGACGCGCCGGACCGGGCCACCGGCGGCCCATGGCGGCACGCCGGGCTCCGCGGCCGGCGCAAGGGCCGCCGTCGTGACCGGCTCGGGCACCGGCACCGACTGGCCGTCCGGCAGCACGGCGACCTGCCGCACCTCGGCCCGGTCCAGGTACGCCGCGGTGAACACGCCGTACGGCTGGGCATCGCCGGGCGGCGCCGTCATGTGGAAGCCGGGATAGCTGGCCAGCGCAAGCTCGACGGCGGCGCCGGAGAACGCGCGCCCGATCGCCTTGGGGTCGGCGCCGCGGGCCACGCAGCGCAGCATCAGCGCTGGCCTCCTCCTCGGTGCCGGCGTCGGCGTGGTCGGTCCGCGCGAGCTCCCACCGCACATCCGGCCGGCAAGATGTCCGCGAGCTGATCGCCGCACCAGCGCCGCCTTGGCCTCGATGTCCAGTCCCGTGAGGACGAACTCCACCTGGTTGCGGTAACCGCCGAGGGTGTTCAGGGACACTTTCAGCGTGGGCGGCGGCGGCTCGCCGCGCACGCCACCGATCGCGACCCGGTCTGGCCCGTCCTGGCGGAGCTGCACAGTGTCCAGCCGCAGCGTGGCGTCAGGTCCGGCGTACCGCGGCCCGGCCACCTCGTACAGCAGCTGCGCAGTGACGGTCCCGACGGTGACCGCGCCGCCGGTGCCGGTGTGCTTGGTGATCACGCTCGAGCCGTCGGCGAAGATCTCCGCGATCGGGAACCCTGGCTGCCGCAGGTCGGCGATCTCGCGGAAGAACGAGTAGTTCCCGCCCGTGGCCTGCGCACCGCACTCGATCACGTGCCCGGCCGCCATGGCGCCGGCGATTGCGTCGACGTCATCCAGCGCTCCAGCCGAAGCGGGCGGCCGCCGGGCCCACGGCGAGCGAGGCGTCGGTGACACGCCCGGTGACCACGACGTCGGCGCCGGCCCGCAGGCACTCGGCGATCCCGAAACCGCCGACGTAGGCGTTCGCCGCGACGGGCTCTCCGAAACCAAGCCCGGCGGCGCGGGGCAGCAGGTCGTCCCCCGTGACGTAGGCGATCTTTGGCGCCAGGCCGAGTCGGTCCGCCAGGTCGTGGACGGCCGCCGCGAGGCCAGCCGGGTTCAGGCCGCCGGCGTTCGCGACGATGGAGACGCCCTTATCCAGGGCGAGGCCGAGACAGTCCTCCAGCTGGCGCAGGAACGTCCGGGCGTAGCCGAGGCTAGGGTCTCGCAGCCGGTCCCGGCCGAGGATCAGCATGGTCAGCTCGGCCAGATAGTCGCCGGTCAGCACGTCCAGCTCGCCGCCCTCGAGCATCTCCCGCATTCCGGCGAACCGGTCGCCGTAGAAGCCCGACGCGTTGCCGATCCGGATCGGCGCCTGCTCAGCCATCTGGTTCCTCGATTCCCGGCGCGCGAGGGCGGCCACGACCAGCGCCGAACGGAAGCTCGTCACGAGCACGGGCCGAAACCAAGCTTATGTGATTGTTTCCGACCGCCACAGCCCGGCCGGCGGCGATTGTCAGAGCCCCGGCCGGCGCTGAGCTGGCCGGCCCGCCAGCCAGACCCAGGGCGGCGAGGATGAACGCCTGCACTTCGGCCTCGTAGCGCAGGTGCCCGAACCGGCCCGATGGCCCGGTGTGTGCTCCGGCACCGAGTTCGACCCGGAACAGCACCCGGCTGCCGACGGTATCGGTCTCGCGCAAGCGTGCCACCCACTTGGCCGGCTCGTGGACCAGCACTCGCGGATCGTGCACGGCACCCGTGACGAGCAGGTCGGGCCTCGATCCCACGGGCGGATTGTCATACGGCGAGTAGGAACGCAGGCACGCGAAGTCCTCGGGGTCGCGGGGGTCGCCCCATTCGTCCCACTCATTGATGGTCAGCGGGATCGACGGATCCAGCATGGTGGTCACGCAGTCCACGAACGGGACCTCGGCCACGACGGCCCGCCAACGGCCAGGCGCGCGCGAGTAGACCGCCCCCTGGAGCAGTCCGCCAGCCGACAGCCCGCGCGACACAATCTGGCGCCCGTCGACTAGCGGAGTCGCGCCCGCCGCGTCGCCGGCCAGCCAGTCAGCCACCTCGACGAAGTCGCTGAACGTCCTCGGCTTCGCCCGCAGCCGGCCCTGCTGCCACCAGTCGCGGCCACACTCACCGCCGCCCCGCACATGCGCAACCGCGTAGACGACGCCCCGATCCAGCAACGACGGCAGCCCTCGGTCGAACTCAGCATCCAGGCAGGCCTCGTAGGCGCCGTACCCGTACAGCACGCACGCGGCCGTTCCGTCCAGCGGTGTATCAAATCGATAAGCGAGGGTAACGGGGACGCTGATGCCATCGCCGGCCCGCGCGCCGATCTGCTTCGTGCGATACAGCATCGGATCGAAGCCCGGTACCTCGGCCCGCTTAAGTTCCCGGCGCTGACCAGTCGCGAGGTCCAGCGCAGACCAGCGAGGCGGCTCGATCAGGGACTCCTCCGCGATCACCACCGAGCCCGCGTTGTAGTCGGCAGCGTGCCGCACGGCGATCGCACCCGCCGTCAGCGCCGGGTTGATCTCCCGGACGCCACTGCCGTCGTGGTCGGTGATCACGAGCACTGGCGCGCCGTCCCGGCGCAGCGTCAGCAGCAGGTGCCCGGCGAGCACGTCACAGCTGATCAGCCGGGTGTCGGCGCGGGCTGGCGCGACCGCCTGGCAGCTGACCAGCGTCCAGTTCGCCCGGCCCGGCGCGCTGACCGGCGCTCGCATCAGGGTGAACTCGGGAGCACCGTCATCGGTCACGATCAGCAGATCGCCGGGTCCGCCAGCCGGATCCGTCTCGTGGTCCACGCGGTACTCGATGCCGCGTCGACGCGGCTCGACCACCGTGGGCGGGCTCAGGGGCTCACCCGCCGGGATGATGCGAACTTCGGTGGTGTCACGCGACTCAGTCGTGATGACGATCAGCTCGCCGCTGCGTGAGGCGGCCAGCGTCAGCCCGAACCGTTCGTCTGTCTCGGTGTACACCAACTCATCTGCGGTCGCTGGCGTGACAATGGCATGCCGCCAGACCTGGTACGGCCGGTTCAGCTCGTCGGGCACGAGGTAGAAGAAGTGCGCGCTGTCGCTCGACCAGGCGCCGCCCGGATAGGTGCGGTCGATGACGTCGGGCAGCTCGCGGCCGGTCTCGACCTCGGTGAACCTGAGCTGGTATATCTCCGCGCCGGACGTATCAGCCAGCCACGCGAGGAGCCGGTCATCCGGGCTGGGCTCGGCGATCGGGACGTCGATGTACCCCGTGGGCTCCGCGAGCGCGTTCTCGTCGAGCAGCAGGGTCGGCTCGGCCTGGCCAGGTCTGGCGCGGAAAAGCTGCCGGTTCTCCGCCTTGGCTGGTGTCCGGTGCCAGTAGCGATATCCGCGCAGCGTCCAGCCGACCGAGTCCTCCGCCGCGTCCGGAGTGCGGGCGACCGCCTCGCGAAACAGCTCACCGGTCGGCTCGGCCAGCCCGGCCGTCTGCGCGTCGTAGTAGGCGCGCTCCGCGGCCAGGTAGGCCCGGAACTCTGGCGCGTGATTCGCACGCATCCAGGCATAGTTGTCGACATCGGTGTGCCCGTGCAGCTCGCGAACCGACGGGATGCGGTGCGCGAGCGGTGGCTGAATTGTCATGTTCAGGCCAGGTTACAGGCGGCCAGGTGGCCGACCGCGCTCGTCGCGGACAGCCGCAGCACCGGGTCCTGCGTCCGGCACTGGTCGACGGCGATCGGGCAGCGCGGATGGAACCGGCAGCCGGCCGGGACGTCCGCCGGGTCGGGCGCCTCACCGGTGAGGATCTGCGGCACCGAGCGATCGCGCGGATCGCGTTTCGGCACGACCGACAACAGGGCCTTCGTGTACGGGTGCTTCGGATCGGCGACGACTTCGCGCGCGGTGCCGAACTCGACGATCCGGCCCAGGTACATGACGGCGATCTTGTCGGCGAAATGCGCGGCGGTAGACAGGTCGTGGGTGATCATCAGGATGCCCATATCCGCGGTCCGGCGCAGCCCGTCCAGCAGCGCCAGCACGCCGGCCCGGACCGAGACGTCCAGCATCGACACTGGCTCGTCAGCGAGCAGCAGGTCAGGGCCAAGCACCAGCGCGGTGGCGATCGCGACCCGCTGGCGCTGGCCGCCAGACAGCTCGTGCGGATACCGGTCCAGGTAGGCCTCAGCCGGCAACAGGCCAGCTTGCTCAAGCGCCTTGATGATCAGCTCGCGACGCTCGCCCGACGACCGGCCGATGCCGTGCACGAGCATCGGCTCCTCGACCGTCTGACTGACCCGGAAGCGCGGGTCCAGCGACTCGTACGGGTCCTGGTAGATCATCTGCACGGTGCGCCGCAGCGGCCGCATCCGCCGCTCGGCCAGGCCGGCGATGTCGATGCCGTTGAGCCGGACAGCGCCGCTCGTCGGCTTCACCATGCCGAGGATCGTCTGCACGGTGCTCGTCTTGCCGCAGCCAGACTCGCCGACCAGCGCCAGCATCTCGCCACGGCCAAGGCTGAAGCTGACTCCGTCCACGGCGTGCACGAAGCGCCGCGGCCTGCGCCGCGCGGCCTCGAGCATCCCCCGCCGTACCGGGTAATGCGTGACCAGGTCGGCGACCTCGAGCAGGGGCGCGCCCGCGGCCGGTTGCCCGCGCGTGACCGAGCCAGCGCCGCCCGGCTGCGCAGGCGCCGCGGCGGCGGCCGGATCCGGCCCCGTTCCGGTCGTGGACGGCGTGGCTGCCTGCGTGTCGCTCATCTCGCCTCCGCCAGGTTGTCGCTGCCCGCGCCTGCCCGTACGCATGCGGCCAGGTGATTGCCGCCCAGCTGCCGTAGCGGCGGGTGGTCCGTAGCGCACCGGTCCAGCGGCACGTCGCAGCGCGGCCGGAACGGGCAGCCCGCCAGTTCGCGGTCCAGGCGCGGCGGCGAGCCCGGGATGGTGGTCACCTCGCCGGTCCCGTGCAAGTCGGGTGTGGCGGCGAACAGCAGCCGGGTGTAGGGGTGCTGCGGGTCGTGGTACAGCGTCTCCATCGGCCCGGTCTCGGCGATCTCGCCCGCGTACATGACCGCGGCGCGGCCGCAGGTCTGCGCCACGACGGGCAGGTCGTGCGTGACGAGCACGACCGCGAGCCCCAGTTCGTCGGACAGACGGGTCAGCAGTTCCAGGATCTGGGCCTGGACCATCACGTCCAGCGCAGTCGTCGGCTCGTCCGCGAGCAGGATCTTCGGCTCGCAGGCCAGCGCCATCGCGATCGAGGCGCGCTGGCGCATGCCGCCGGAGAACTCGTGCGGGTAACGCTCGCCCGACTTCGCCGGGATGCCGACGAGTTCCAGCAGCTCGCCGGCCCGGCGCAGCGCCGCCTTGCCCTCCGCGACGCCGTGGAAGGCCATCGGCTCGGCAATCTGCCAGCCCACCTTCTTGACCGGATTCAGGGCGTTCATGGCGCCCTGGAACACCATCGCGATGTCCTTCCACCGGTACGGCCGGACCGAGTCCTCGCCGCCCGCCAGGATGTTCGTGCCGTTGATCCGCACTTCGCCGGCCAGCGACGCGTTGGGCGGCAGCAGGCCCATCAGCGCCAGGACCGTGGTGGTCTTGCCGCAGCCGGACTCCCCGACCAGGCCGAACCGGTCGCCCGGCTCGAGCCCGAAGCTCACGCCCCGGACCGCGTGCACCGGCGCGGCATGCGGCGGCTCGAACCAGACATGCAGGTCCTCGACTTCCAGCAGGCTGCTCATGCCGCGTCTGCCCCTCGGCTCATACCGCGTCCGCCCCTCGTCCGGCCAGCGTGCGGATCTTCCAGCGGGTGAGCGACAGGTGCGCGATCTTCAGGCGCGGGTTGAGCGCGTCCTCGATCGCCTGGCCGAACAGGAAGCAGCCGACGATCACCAGCGCGATGCAGATGCCGTCCGGCACGATTGCCCACCAGGCACCCGCGCTGACCGCGGACCTGGTGAAGGCGTGATCCAGGATCGTGCCCCAGGTCGTGACCGTCGGGTCCTCCAGGTTGAGGAACGCCAGCGCGGTCTCCAGGTAGATCGCGATCGCGACCGTGAGCACGGTGTTCGCGATGAGCAGGGGCCCGACCTGCGGCAGGATGTGCTTCCAGATGATCCGCGCATGGCCGGAGCCGAGTGCTCGTGCGCGCTTGACGTAGACCCGCTCCTTCACGGTCATCACCTGGGCCCGGATCACCCGGGCAGTGCTTGTCCACTCCAGGATGCCGATCACCAGGATGACGTGGAACAGGCTCGGTCCCCAGATGTCGGCGATCACCATGGCGAACACCAGGTCCGGGATCACCAGCAGGTAGTCGGTGATCCGCATCAGGCCGATGTCGATCCAGCCGCCGAAGTAGCCGGACAGGATGCCCACCCCGCCGCCGATCACCATCGCCACGAGGGTCGCGGCGAAACCGACGACGAGCGAGATGCGGCCGCCCTGGATCAGCTCGCTGAGCATGTCGATGCCGCCGTCATCGCAGCCGAGCCAGTGCTGACCGGAGATCGGCGCGTACACGGCGGACGGGCCGCGCCGCAGGTCTGAGCGGTCGGGCTGTACGGGGAGATCAGCGGCGCGATGATCGCCAGCACGACGAAGAACAAGATGAGGCCGAGGCCGATGGCGGCGGCCTTGCGCTCACACAGCAGTCCGATGAAGAAGCCGCCGCGCCTGCCCGGTGTCCGGTCCGCCAGTCCGGGCTCGGCGGCAGGCTCGGAGATGAGTGCGCTCATTCGCTGATCCTCGGGTCGAGGCGGAAGTAGACCAGGTCGGACAGGAAGTTCAGGACGATGACCGAGACCGTCAGGATCAGGAAGCCGCCTTGCAGCATCGGGTAGTCCCGCTGCGTGACGGCCGTGTACATGGCCAGGCCGATGCCCGGCCAGCTGAAGATCACCTCGATCAGCAGCGCGCCGCCGACGATGTAGCCGAAGTCCAGCGCGATGAGGGTCACCATGGGCAGCAGCGCGTTGCGGACCGCGTGCCGCCACACGATCCGGCGCACCGGCAGGCCCTTGGCCCTCGCGGTGAGCACGTAATCCTCGCCGAGCGTCTCCAGCACCGACGTCCTGACTACGAGCGTGTAGCTGCCGTAGGCGGTCAGCATCAGGGTCAGGGCCGGCAGGATCATGTGCTGCGCGATGTCACCGAGGTGCTGCCAGAACGGCTCGGGCGAGAAGAGATACTCCCAGGTCATCCCGTTGGTCGGCAGGTAGTTCGAGAGCGCGATCAGCAGTACCAGGCCGATGAACTGAGTGGGGAACGCGTAGGCGAAGACTGCGGTGTTGGTGCTGATCCGGTCCGCGACGGAGCCACGGCGCCAGGCAGCCAGCACGCCGGTGAACACGCCCACCACGACGGACAGCACGGTGCCCACCGTCACCATCGGGACGGTGTTCTTCAGGTCGGTCAGCAGCATGTGGCTGACGGGCTGCTGGGATGCGAACGAGACGCCCATGTTCCCGTGCGCGAGCTCGCGCAGGTAGATCACGTACTGCTCCCACTTGGGCTTGTCCAGCCCGAACTGGACCGTCAGCGCGTGCTTCAGCTGCTGGCCGCCGCCAGGCACCCGGGCCAGGTTGGTCACCGCGCTGCCCGGCAGCACCCGGAACAGGAAGAAGTTGATCGTGATCGCTACGAAGATCGTGATCAGCGCGAAGGACACGCGCTTGATCACATAGTCAGCGCGCCGCATCGTAGTCCGGACCTCCGCTGACGCTCAGCCGGCCAGGTGCACGGACTCGAATGGGATCGTCGACATCGAGGTCCAGCTGCCGCCGGCGACCAGCGGCAGGCCGGCCCACCGGGGGCTGTGCGCCTCGATCGAGTCGGGGTAGTCGAGCACCAGGTACGTCCGGGCCTTCGCGATCATCTCCTGCATCTGGTAGACGATCTGCTGTCGCTGCGCCGGATCGATCGCGGCGCTCTGCTGGCTGTACAGGTTGTCGTACGACTTGTTGCAGTAGCCGCTGTCATTCCAGACGGTCCAGGAGCCGCACGTCAGCACCGACAGCATGAAGTCGGGGTCGGTGAGCGGGAACCAGTCCCACATCGACATCTCAAAGGTCTTGTAGTTGTTGGCCGTGACCGCGTTATAGGCGGCCGTGTCGTCCAGATTCTGCGGGGTGAGCTGGACGCCGATCTTCTTGAAGTCGGCCTGGATGATCGCGAACGAGCGGCTGCCATAGTGGTCGGTCGTCTCGGCCGGCATGATCACCGTGTACGACATCGGGTGCCCGTTCGCCGTCCGCAGCCCGTTCGCGCCCATCTTGTCGCCAGCCTGATCCAGCAGCTGACTCGCCTTGCTCAGATCGAAGGGAGTCGGCGTGATGGCCGGGTCGTGACCAGCTGCCGGTGATGGGCGGGATGATCGTGGACCCTGGTGCGCCATAGCCGAGGAGCGAGGTGCTGACGATCTGCTTCCTGTCGACCGCGTAGTCGAACGCTTCCCGGACCAGCGGATTCAGCAGTTCCTTGTGGCCAGCGCTCTGGTTCGGGTTGTCATTGATGATGAAGTCGTCGAACGCGTCGCCCGGTGTCTGCGACACGACGAACCGCGCGGCCTTGAGCTGAGCGACCGCTGTGAACGGCAGGCCGGTCTCCACGCCGTCCAGCTGGCCGGACTTCAGCGCGGTAATCATCGCGTCGTCGTTGCTGAAGAACTCGAGCGCGAGGCCCTGGATGTGCGGCCTGGGCCCGTAGAACGTCGGGTTGCGCCGGAACAGCGCGGCCTGCTTCGGCGTGTACTTGAACAGCGTGAACGGGCCGCCGGACACGATCGGCGCGTTGTTGGCGAAGGTCTTCAGGGCCTTGCCCGTGCCGGCGGCGTACTGGGCCCAGATGTGCTGGGGCAGGATCGGCACCTGCTGCACCTGTGACAGGACGTTGGCGACCGGCTGCTTGTAGGTCAGGATCAGGGTCGTGGCGTTCGGAGCGGTCGCGCTCACCATGTGCGCCACGTAGCCCGCCGAATTCGCCGTCGGGGCCGTTCTGGAATTTCAGGATGGTGCTGAACGTCCAGGCCGCGTCGGCTGCGGTCATCGGGCGGCCGTCCGACCACTTGGCATTGGCCACGGTGTGGAACGTCCAGACCCGCCCGCCATCCGAGACCGTCCAGCTCGTCGCGAAGTCGGGCGTGACCTGGACCTTCGTGTTGTACTGCACGAGAAACGGATAGATGTACTCGAACGTGGTGTAGGCATCGGACTGGAAGGCCACGAACGGGTTGAGCGAGTCGATGCTCGAGTTGCTCCCGAGCCGGAACACGCCGCCGTCCTTGACCGAGCCTGCAGGCGCCGTTACCGCAACCGGCCGCGGCCAGGGCGGCCACCATCGCCACCGCGACCAGACCGGATACTCGCCGCATGCGGCGTGCCGTACCTGCGTCGGTGTTCGGACGGAGTCTCACGCTGTGTCACCTTCGTTCTGGCAGCGACGGCAGCACGGGGCGTGCCGGCGCGTCGGCTGGCTGCGGGGCGCTCGCCGACGCGGCCAGCGGGGAAGCCTGCCGATCGGGAGCTACAGCGATCAGTTCGCCGGCCGCTACCACCTCATTGTGGCCTGGTCGGCACCGGCAGCACCGATCAGGACAATCGGGTTCCTGTCGCTGCTTTTCGGTCTGATTCGTTGCTCAAGTTGCGCGATGCTAACACACGCCCTCTAGCGGGCAAATCCATCACGACAGATGTTAAGGATACGAAACGGACACGATTGCCTACGGATCGCATACGCCTGGCCGGTTTCGGCGCGGGGGCGCAGCGTCGGCGCGAAGCCACGGGAATAAGCGCCGCGGGCACTCAGCGGCTATCGCTGCCCTGCCTGCCCGTGGTCCGGCGGGTCCGCCGTGATCCGGCCCGCGGCGGCGAGCAGCTCGCGTACGCTGCGCCGCCGGCAGGCCGGGCGAGGTGTTGCCGTCACGGCCAGTGACCGTCGGGGCCGCGAGCATGCTGGTGAGCACCGCCTCCTCGGTGGCCTCGACCGCAGCATCGAAGAACGGGTCCAGCGCGGACCCAGTCACCGGCAGCACGCCCGGCGGCAGCCGGAGTCCCGCGCGGTGCCCGCAGCCCGGTGGCGAGCGCCAGGAAGATCTCGCCGCTGCCGTGGTGCGCGGTCGACCCGGTCCGGGCGAGCCCGAGCCCTGCCCGCCGGGCCAGCCGCGCGCACGCCGCCGGGTCGAGCGGTGCGTCTGTGACGATCACCGTGATGCAGGAACCGGCCGGCGGCCTGGCAGCCAGCCGGCGGCCGCCGTCTCCTCGGCTGGCGGCAGGAGCCGGCCGACCGGGACGCCATCGACCGTCAGCCGCTGCTGATCGCCGAAGTTCGTCAGCACCAGTACGCCGACCGTGTGCCCGGCCGGCACGACGCGCGAAGCGGTGCCGATCCCGCCCTTGAAGCCCAGGCAGCTCATCCCGGTGCCCGCGCCCACCGCACCCTCCTCCGGGGCCCGCCGCACAGCAGCCGCGGCCGCCGCCCTGGCGGCTTCCCGCGCCACCTTCACGTCGGCCGCGGCTGACCTGCATCCGGCGGGCGTCGGACAAGAAGCTGTCGTCGCACTCGGCCACGATCGGGATGATCACGTCCTCGGTTCCGATGCGCGGATCCTCGGCCATCAGCAGCTCACACGCCGCGTCGTAGACCCGGCCTACCTGCATGGTGGAAGTCAGGAACACCGGTGTCTCAGCCAGGCCCCACTCCGCGGTAGCGAGGAACCCGGTGCACTCGCCGGCCCCGTTCAGCACCGCGCCGCCCGCCGGGACCGGGCTGGCGAACATGTTCCCGCCAGGATCGATGACCGTCACGCCGGTCCTGGCCACGCCGCGGCCGGCCGGCGGCGGCGGCTCGTCCCGCCAGACCGTGACGTGCCCGACGCCAAGCCCAGGCACGTCGGCGATCGAGGCGGTGGGACCGGCCGGCAGCACCCCTATCCTGATGCCCAGATCGCGGGCTCGGGTGGTTTGTCCATTCGATAGCCTCACCCGGCGAGCATGCCACGGAAGGGTTGGGTCGATGACTGTCGAGGGTGGCGTGCCGGGGATGCCGGTGGTCTGGCACGAGGACTGCCTGCTGCATCGAGCCGGGCGGCGAGGTCTGGCTCGGCCTGCGCGAGGACGGCACCGAGGTACCCGAGCGCGCCACCGTGATCCTGCGCAGCCTGACCGGCGCCGGTGCCAGGATCGTGCCCGCCGCCGCCCACGACGCAGACGCGCTGCTCGCCGTGCACGACCGCGCGCTTGTCGACCACCTGGCGACGATCTGGGCCGACTGGGAGGCGGGCGGGTACCTGGCCGACTACGGCCGCGATCGCGTCGTGCCGTACGTCTTCCCGACCGCCGCCATGCTGGCCGGCCTGCCCGCCCGCCGGCCGACGGCCACGCACGGGCAGGTCGGCCTGTACTGCTACGACACCATGACGCTCGTCGGGCCGGGCAGCTGGGAGGCGATCCGGGCCGCCGCCGACTGCGCCCGGACCGCGGCAGCACTGATCGCAGCGGGCGGGCAGGCCGCGTACGCGCTGTGCCGGCCGCCCGGCCACCACGCGGGCCCGGCCGGGTACGGCGGCTCGTGCTACCTCAACAACGCGGCCGTGGCGGCGCAGGCGCTACGGCAGCGCAGGCGCCGAGCGCGTCGCCGTGCTGGACATCGACGCCCACCACGGCAACGGCACGCAGGCGATCTTCTACGCTCGGCCCGACGTCTACTACGGGAGCGTCCATGTCGACCCCGGCGCTGGCTGGTTCCCGCACTACATGGGCTTCGCCGATGAGCGCGGGAACGGGGCCGGTTCCGCTGCCAACCGCAATGTCCCGCTGGCGCCCGGCAGCGGCGATGACGCCTGGCTCGACGCGGTCGGCCGGCTGTGCGACGACGCCCGGGCATTCGGCGCACAGGCGATCGTGTTGTCGCTCGGCGTGGACGCGGCCGCCGCCGACCCCGAGAGCCCGCTGCAGGTGAGCGCCGCGGCGTACCGGACGGCCGGCGAGCTGATCGGCGCGCTCGGCCCGGTCGCCGCCATCCAGGAAGGCGGCTACGACCTGCCGTCGCTCGGCGAGTACGTGCTCGCCGCGCTGACCGGGGTCGCGGCGGCACGCGCCGCGGCTGGTCACAGCACGCCCGTGAACGCGCTGCTTGCGCTCGCCGCGTCCGCCCTGTGGGGCACCTCGGACTTCGGCGGCGGCCTGATCTCCCGGCGCATCGACGCGTCGGCCGCTGTGCTCATCTCGCAAGCGCTGGCGCTGGCCGGCCTGCTCGTCCTGCTGCCCTTCCTGCGCGTTGACGGCCGGGCCGTACCTGCTGGTCGGGGCCGCAGCCGGCGTAGTCGCCACGCTCTCCCTGGCAGCCTTCTACCGCGCGATGGCCACCGCGCCTATGTCCCTGGTCGCGCCCATCACCGCCGCGGGCTCGGGCATCCCGGTGCTGGTCGGCATGGCGCGGGGCGAGCACCTCAGCGTCGCCCAGCTCGCAGGCATCGTGGTGACGCTGATCGGGATCGTGCTGGCGTCGGGACCCGAGCTCCGGTCCGGGGTCGACGTGCGCCGCCAGGCGCTCTGGCTCGCCATCGGCGCGGCCGTCGGCTTCGGCGTCGCCTACACGCTGCTCGCGCTCGCCGCCGGCCACGGTCTATACGGCACCCTGCTGAGCCAGCGCATCGGCGGCCTCATCGTGCTCGGACCGATCGTGCTGCGCGTCGGCGTCCTGCCGGGCATCCGGCTAACCGCGCGGCGGCTCGCCGCCCTCGCCGCGATCGGCGTCAGCGATATCGTGGCGAACGGCTCTTACGCGCTGGCCGCCAGTCGCGGCAACCTATCCATCGCGGCGGTGCTCGCCTCGCTCTACCCCGTCGTGACGGCCCTTCTCGCCAGGCTCATCCTGGCCGAACGCCTGCGGCGGGTGCAGACCATCGGCGTCGTGGCCGCCCTTGCTGGCGTGCTCCTGCTGAGCTCTTAGCGATGCTGACAACCTGAAATGAGGCCTAGCCGATAGGCGCTGATCCAGGACCCGGGAGCACGTCGACGTCGGTGGCGCGCATCGGCGCGCCGCACTCCGAGCAGCTCAGCTCCACGTGGCTGATCTGGCCGCAGGCGTGGTGCCGGTAGAGCACCGGCGGGCCCGCATCGCCGGCCAGCCACCGATCACCCCAGCGCACCATCACGAGCAGCAAGTCGCACAGCTCAGTGCCCTGCCGCGTGAGCGCGTACTCGTAGCGCGGCGGCGCGGCCGAGTACGCCCGGCGCTCCAGCACGCCCTTGTCGACCAGCCACCGCAGGCGCTCGGCCAGCACTTTGCGAGAGATCCCGAGGCTCGCCTGCAGCTGGTCGAACCGGGTAATGCCGATGTAGATGTTGCGCAGGACAAGCGGCGACCATGGCTCGCCGATGACGTCGAGCGTCCGCGCGATCGAGCAGGCCATCGCGCCAAAGTCAGTCCGCTGCATGCCACCTAGTGTAGGGCAACCCCGTTCCCTTAAGGAACTCAATGCGGTAGCATCAGTCTCCTGAAGGAACTTGTAACCAGGGAGGCAGGCATGATCAGGCCACCGGTCGTCTCGACGGAAGAGTGGGAGGCGGCCCGCGCCGACCTCCTGGTGAAGGAGAAAGAGCTCACCCGCGCTCTCGACGCGCTGGCGGCAGAGCGGCGCCGGTTGCCGATGGTCGAGCTCGACGCGCACAGATACAGCTTCACCGCGCCGGACGGCGAGCAGGTCGGGCTCACCGGCCTCTTCGACGGCCATCGCCAGCTGGTCATCTACCACTTCATGCTCGAGCCGGGACAAGACTGGATGTGCGGCGGCTGCTGCTCGTTCACCGACAACCTGGCGCAGGAGCAGTGGCACCTCAACGCCCGCGACACGCGGCTGATCCTGATGGCGCGCGCGCCGCAGGAGGAGATCCAGCGGGTCCGGCGCCGGTTCGGCTGGAGCCTGCCGTTCTACTCGTCTTTCGGCACCGAGTTCAACGACGACATGGGCCTGGCCGCCTTCGGCCTGAGCGTGCTGCTGCGCGACGGCGACCAGGTGTTCCGTACGTACTTCACGACCGCGCGCGGTGTCGACCGGCTCCGGATGGACTTCAACCTGCTCGACCTCACGCCCTACGGACGACAGGAAGCATGGGAGGACTCGCCTGCGGGCTGGCCGCAGGATCCAACCATGTCGTGGATCCGGCTGCACGACGAGTACTGACGCGGCAGCCCGCGCCGTCGGCACACTTTCGTCAACAACAGTTGACACGACCACTGGCGTCAACATAGATTGACGACATGAGCAATGAGGTGACGCTGGCCGAGGCGGCGAGCGGGCAGGACCCGGCCGCTGGCCTGCGGGCCGCGCGGTCGCTGCGCGAGCTGGCCGAGCGCCTTGAGGCGCTTCAGGTCCGGAACGCCAGGGAGCACGGGTGGTCCTGGCAGGAGATCGCGGCCTTCCTCGGCGTCAGCAAGCAGGCCGTGCACAAGAAGTACGCCGGCCTGCTCGCTGGCCTGCCGGTCGATTCGGGCGGCGGCCGCGGCCGGGGCCGCAGGCGGACAGGAGATGGTCATGTTTGAGCGATTCGAGCCCGCTGCACGGCAGGCTTTCGTCGATGCGAGAGACGAGGCGAGCCGGGCTGGCCAGGACAAGATCCGCAGCGAGCATTTGCTCGTCGGCCTGCTCCGGGAGCCGGGTCCCGCCGCCGACGCGCTGACGGCGGCCGGGATCGAGCTGGCTGAGCTGCGCGCCCGGCTGCCGCGCGGGACCGCTGACAGCGGCGGCCTGGACGCCGAGGCCCTGGCCTCGCTCGGCATCGATCTGGACGCGGTGCGCCGGGCGACCGACGCGGCCTTCGGGCAGGGAGCGATCGACCGGGTAGCCGTTTCCGGCCGGCGGCGGCTGCCGTTTGCCGACGACGCCAAGCAGACGCTCGCGGGCGCGGTCCGCCAGGCGCAGGAC
This sequence comes from uncultured Actinomycetota bacterium, assembly GCA_963837255.1. Taxonomy (GTDB): domain Bacteria; phylum Actinomycetota; class Actinomycetes; order Streptosporangiales; family Streptosporangiaceae; genus JAJYUU01. The sequence continues at coordinate 993,011 of CAWIMN010000011.1, read as the reverse complement.
CTCGGCCAGCGGACCATCTCGTCGGGGCACATGCTCATCGGCATCCTCGACCAGAAGCGCAGCGGAGCGCTGACTGTACTCAGCCACGCGGGCGCCGACCTCGTGGCGCTGCGCGCCGATGTGATCCGGCGGATCACCGCATAGCCGCCTGTCGCACCGCAATCAAGCCGCCGAAGGCCGGCGCCGCGGATGGGCGCCGGCCTCGTCGGCGCTCGTCAGGCGACAAGCTCGCGCTCAGGCACCTCGGCTGCGGCGGGCGCCGCCTTCGCCTGGCGATGCGGCTCGCGCCCTGATGCACTGCCCTAGCCGAGGCCACCGGCAAGCGCGACGATCACGCCGACGCCCGCGGCGCCCAGGAGCGTGCTGACGACGCCGCGCCGCAGCAGGACGAGCCAGCCCGCGGCCGCGGCCAGCACCGCGACCTGCCAGAGCTGTGTCAGGCCTAGTCCCAGCGTCACCGCCGCGCCAGCGATGGCCCCGATGGCGGCCGGTCCAGCGCCGGACAAGAATGCCTGCGCCGCCGAGCTGCGCCGGAACTTGTCGAAGTGCGGACCGCCCGCCAGCACGAAGACGAACGACGGCGTGAACGCGATCAGCACCGCCAGCAGGCCGCCAGCCAGTCCGGCGGCCGCGTAGCCGACGACGCCGACGGTCAGCACGACCGGCCCGGGGGTGACCTGACCCAGCGCCACGGCGCTGAGGAACTGCGCCGTCGTCATCCAGTGATAGGTGTGCACCGCGTCATGCTGCATCAGCGGGATGATGACGAATCCGCCGCCGAAGGACAGCGCACCCACCTTCAGGGCGACCCAGGCGAGCGATCCGATGACGCCCGCCGTGACGCCCGCCTTCGCGGCGAGGCCGAGCACGGCGGCACCGTGGCGCTCGGTGGCTCCTGGCGGCGTTCCGGTCGTCCCGCCGCGGCGGCTGATCAGCCACTCCAGTAGGCCGCACGCGAGCAGCACGGCGACCAGGAACTCACCGGCCAGGTTGGCCGCGACCCCGCCCGCCAGGAGGTAGCAGGCCCAGCGGACGCGCGCCGCTGTCGTCCCTGTCGGGCGAGTCGCCCTCGGTCCGCCTGTCGCCGCGCTACCGCCTGTCGCCGGAGGCGTGCCAGTCGCCGGAGGCGTGCTAGTCGCCGGAATCCCGCGCCCGGCCCGACGCCAGCTGGCGGGCGCCAGCCCGATCGCCGCGCCGACCGCGACGGCCGGCACCGCGGCACCCGCCCCTGCTGCCGCGCCCTTGACCCAGGTCGGTGGCGAGTGAGCCAGGAACAGGACCGATAGCGCCAAGATGATGACCAGACCGGGAGCGATGAAGCAGACTCCGCCGACGATGGCACCGATCGGACCGGCCAGCCGCCAGGCACAGAAGATCGCCAGCTGGGTCGAGGCAGGCCCCGGCAGCAGCGACGTCGCGGCGATGCCGTCCTCGAACTCGGCCTCAGACAGCCAGGAGTTCTGCTGGACGCAGAGCCGGCGCAGCAGCGCGATGTGGGCCGGCGGACCGCCGAAGCCGGTGACGCCGATCCGGCTCCACTCGCGGGCAATGACTGCCAGACCTACGTGCGGCGTATTCGCTGCGGGCGCGGTCGTACTCGGAGCTGGCAGCGACCGTCTGGCATGACGCCATCATCGCCGCTGATGCCTCCCGATCCGACCACAGGGCCGCAGCGTGACCGGCCTCAGACAGAGATTGTCTGGCGGCCGCTGCTCCCGGATAGGAAGGCCTCGGCTACACCAGCCGTGCGCCCTGGCCGTCCACGCTCAGCGTGAGCACTCGCCACGCCTGGTCCTGCTCGCCGGCGATCCGAGCGACCTCGCCCGCGCCTGGTGAGGCACCGGCCACAGTGAGGGCCAGGACCGACGGGCCCGCGCCGGACACGACTGCGGCGATGCCCGCGGCGCGCAGCCGGGCGATCAGTGTTGCGGTCGTCCGGCATGGCGGCGGCCCGGTACGGCTGATGCAGGAAGTCCTCGGTGCCGTCGAGCAGCAGATCCGGCCTGCCAGTTAGTGCGGCGATCAGGAGCGCCGCCCGGGCGGAGTTGGCTGCGGCGAGCGCATGCGGGATGTCCGCGGGCAGCACCTGGCGGGCAGCCTCCGTCGCCAGCGGCACCGCTGGGACGCAGAGCACGGGCGCAAGCTCCGGCAGCGGCGTCAGCCGGGCCGATCTGACTCCGGCAGCCGTCGCCCAGGAGATCGTCAGGCCGCCCGACAGGCAGGCGGCCACGTTGTCGGGATGCCCTTCGAGCTCAGTGGCCAGCCGCAGCAGCGCATCGGCCGGGAGCGCGTGCGCGCCAACTGGACCGGCGAGTGCGCGCGCGGCGAGCAATCCGGCCACGATGGCGGCCGCGGACGAGCCAAGACCGAAGCCTTGAGGTACCTCGTTCCGGCAATGAAGGACAAGCCCAGGCGGCTGCCCGCCGCCGATGGCGGTGAAGGCGGCCCGCATGGCCCGGACGACCAGATGCTCCTCGCCGCGCTCGACGGTGTCCGGCACCGACGCCGAACATGTGCACCTCGACGCCACCCGCCGGGGTCACCCTGGCCTGGACCGTGTCGTACAGGGCTCAGCGCGAGGCCGAGTGAGTCGAAGCCAGGGCCGAGGTTCGCGCTCGTGGCTGGCACCCGGACGGTCACCGGCTCGGGCGCCCAGGTCAGCACGAGCGCCCCGGCACGCCAGTCCGGGTCACACCACGCCGGATCACAGCATGCCGGGTCACACCACGCCGGATCACGGCAGACCGGATCACAGCGGACCGGATCACAGCGGACCGGATCACAGCGGACCGGATCACAGCAGACCGGATCACAGCAGACCGGTCACCGCAGGCCGAGCGCCTCGGCGGCGGCCGCGACGTCGATGCCGACGGTCACCGGCGGCGGCGCGCCGGCAACAGCGGTGTCGGGATCCTTCAGGCCGTGCCCGGTGATCGTGCACACCACCGTCGACCCGCGCAGCACCTGGCCGGCCGCGCTCGCCGTGCAGCAGCCCGGCCACGCCTGCCGCCGAGGCAGGCTCGCCGAAGACGCCCTCCCGCTGTGCCAGGAGCCGGTAGGCGGCGAGGATCTGCTCGTCGGTCACCGCCGCCGATCAGGCCGCCGGACTCGGCTCGCGCTTCCTCGGCCAGCTGCCAGGACGCGGGGTTGCCGATCCGGATGGCGGTGGCGACGGTGACCGGCTCGAGCACCGGCTGGCCGAGGACGATCGGGGCAGCGCCGGCTGCCTGGAAGCCGAGCATCCGCGGCGTCTTCGTCGCCCGGCCGTCGGCCAGGTACTCCTGGTAGCCGAGCCAGTAAGCGGCGATGTTGCCGGCGTTGCCGACCGGCAGGCAGTGCACGTCCGGCGCATCTCCGAGAGCGTCGACCACCTCGAAGGACGCCGTCTTCTGGCCCTGGAGCCGCTCGCGGTTGACCGAGTTCACCAGCGCGACCGGGTAGTCGGCGGCAAGCTTGCGCACGAGCTCGAGGCAGTCGTCGAAGTTGCCGTCGACCTGAAGTAGCCGGGCGCCGTGCGCGAGCGCCTGGGCCAGCTTGCCGAGCGCGACGCTGCCCTTCGGGTACCAGGACCGCGCAGCCGAGACCCGCCCGGGCCGCGTACGCGGCAGCGCTGGCGCTGGTGTTGCCCGTCGACGCGCAGATCACCGTGTGCGCACCGCGCGCGGCCGCCAGCGTCACCGCGACCGTCATGCCGCGGTCCTTGAAGGACCCGGTCGGGTTCATGCCCTCGACCTTGAGGTAGACCGCGCAGCCGGTCAGCTCGGACAGCACCGGAGCAGGCAGCAGCGGCGTGCCGCCCTCACCGAGGGTGACTACCGGCACGCCCTCGGGTACCGGCAGGCTGGCCCCGTACTGCGCGATGATCCCCCGCCACGGTGTCGGCCTGGTCATCGCCGCGGTCACTCGCCCTCCAGGGCCTCGACGCGCATCACGCTGTCGACGTTCCGCACGGCCTCCATGGCACCGAGGACCGCGACCGTCTTGGCCAGGGCCGCCTCCCTGGCGGTGTGCGTCATGATGATCAGGTTCGCGTCCTCGCCGCGGCCTTCCTGCCGCACGGCCTTGATCGACACGCCCTGCTGCGCGAACGCGTCCGCCACCGGGGCCAGCACGCCCGGCCGGTCCGCGACGTCAAGCTGCACGTAGTAGCTCGTCCGCGCGTCCCCGATCGGGACCAGCGGCAGCTGCGCGTACGTCGAGGAGTCCGGTCCGCGCAGACCGGCCAGCATGTTCCTGGCGATGGCGACAGTGTCGCCGAGCACTGCGCTCGCCGTCGGCTCGCCGCCAGCGCCGGCGCCGTAAAACATGAGCCGACCAGCCGACTCCGCCTCGACGAACACGGCGTTATACGCCTCGCGCACCGCGGCCAGCGGATGGGTCCGCGGGATCATCGCCGGGTGCACCCGAGCCGAGATGCCACCGTTGGCGCGCTCGCAGATCGCGAGTAGCTTGACCACGCAGCCCATCGCCTTCGCGCTGGCGATGTCGGCCGCCGTGACCGAGAGAATGCCCTCCCGGTACACGTCGTCGGCGGTCACCTCGGTGTGGAAGGCGATGCTGGCCAGGATCGCGGCCTTAGACGCGGCGTCGAACCCGGCCACGTCCGCGGTCGGGTCAGCCTCGGCGTAGCCGAGCGCCTGGGCCTCGGCCAGAGCCGCGCTGAAGTCGGCGCCTGAGGTGTCCATCCGGTCCAGGATGAAGTTGGTCGTGCCGTTCACGATGCCGAGGACGCGCTGGACCTCGTCGCCAGCTAGCGATTCGCGCAGCGCGCGCAGCAGCGGGATAGCGCCCGCTACCGCGGCCTCGTAGTACAGGTCAGCACCGGCCTGGCTGGCGGTCTTGTGCAGCATGGCGCGGTCGCCGGCGACGAGCGCCTTATTGGCCGTGACCACCGACTTCCCTGCGGTCAGCGCGGCGAGTAGCAGGGTCCTGGCCGGCTCGATGCCGCCGATCAGCTCGATCACGATGTCCACGTCGGGCCGGGTGACCAGCGCCAGCCCGTCGGTTGTCAGCAGGTCCGGATTCGACCGAGACGTCGCGGGGGCGACCCGGCTCGCGCACGGCGACACCGACGATCTCCAGCGGCGCGCCTGCCCTGGCCTTGAGGTCGGCCGACTGCTCCGTCAGCAGCCGGTAGACCTGCGAACCGACCGAGCCGCAGCCGAGCAACGCGACCTTGAGCGGCTTGCGATCATTGGCGTTGCGCATACCTGGTTCCCGCATAAGTGTTTCCCGCATGACACGCCAGCTCCCCTCACCTGCCCCGGCGGGGGAAAGCCGTCAGCGGTGAGCTGACCTCGCTGACTGCCAGGGTTTGACCTTGCCCAAGCTTAGCCAGACCAGATCATGCGCCGCCGGGCGTCCTCTGGCCAGCACCGACGACCGGGTGCCGACGACCGGGTTGCGCCGCGCGCCGCGGCTGGACGCTGCCCCCGTAAGGGCGTCAGGTTGGAGATGCTGCCCTTCTATGGGCAGCAGATCCAACTTCGCGCCCCAAGGCACCGGCGCGGGACGCTGTCGGCAGTCAGGTGGCGGGACGCCGGTTACAGGGCGGGACGGCGGACAAGTGCGCTGAGCAGCCGTTCCGCCTCGGCGTCCGGATCGCGGGTCAGGCCCGTGTGGACCGGGCCAGCCTGGACGACAGTGCTGCGCGGTGCGGTCAGCCAGCCGAACCGGCGCCCGATGTCCTGGAGGCCAGCCTGGCCGGCGCCCGGATCGGACTCACACACCATGACGATGGCTGCCAGGGCCCGCTCGATGGCCGCGACGTCGGCAGCCGGATCCAGTGCGAGCAGCCGGCCGGTGTCCAGCTCGATCCAGGCTCTCAGGTAGCTCAAGCGGACGGCAGTAGACCAGCACGCCGGCGTTCATCGCCTCGCCGCGGTCCACGCGCGGGACGACGCGCAGGACCGCATACTCGAACGGCCGCGGCGGGGCGGTGCCGGTCGTGGCTCTCACTGCGACCTCGCTCGCGCCGGTCACGCCGCTATTGTCGGTTACACCGACCTCGCTCGCGCCGGTCACGCCGCTATTGTCGGTTACACCGACCTCGGTCGTGCCGGTCACGCCGTTATTGTCGGGCACGCCGACCTCGCTCGCGCCCGTCACGGCGCATCGCTGCCAGTGAGCCACCCTGGCCTGGCCGCCGGGCGGCCGGCCCGGTCGGCCAGGGTCAGCTGCCCTAGGCCTGCGCGCGCTGCAGCCGCGAGGGCCGGCAGCCAGGCCGGGCGGGCTGCCAGGCGCGCTTCGATCTGCGCCACGTAAGCATCGCGCAGGTGCTGGACGTCGTCGAAGCCCGGCTCATCGGCGAGCCAGTCCGCCGGCACTTGCGCAACCGCGTCGCGGAGCACATCCCTGGTCAGCCTGGGCCGTAGCGCGGCGTCCGCGGCCTCCACGTCGGCACCGCAGCCAAGCAGCGCGTGGTCGCTGACGTCATACAGCCGTTCCGCAGTCGCCGCGGCGCTGGTCCATCGGTGCTGAAAAGTCAGCGTGGCGCCATGGTCGATGAGGTAGAGGCTGCCGTGCCAGAGCAGCATGTTCGGATTGCGCCAGGACCTGTCCGCGTTGCTCACTAGCGCGTCGAACCACATGATCTGGCCGGCCACCTGGCCCCCGACGGTAGCCGCGCCCGTTTCGAAGTCCAGCGCGCCCGGCAGGAAGTCCACGCCCAGATTCAGCCCGTGGCTTGCGCGCAGCAGATCCTGGATCTCCTGATCCGGCTCGCCCGGCGCGAGGGCAGCGTCCAGGTCAACCGTGACCAGGTCGGGCACGAGCAAACCGCACGCCCTAGCGAGGCCGGCACAGATAATCTCGGCGACCAGCGCCTTGCGACCCTGACCCGCGCCCCGGAACTTGACCACGTAGGTGCCGAGGTCGTCGGCCTCCATCACCGCGGGCAGCGAGCCGCCCTCGCGCAGCGGCGTCACGTACCTGATGGCCTGGACACGGGGAAGCACAACGCCGCAGCTTACGCCCGGCTGCCGCGACTCAGGATTGAATGGGAGCCAGCACGCACGATGTGGCGGACCGCGCGAACTGGCGGTGCGCGGGAAGGGTGGTCCGCATGAAGCCGATGGCCGAGGACTGGGACCGGGCCGTGGCCGTGGTCGCGCATCCCGACGACCTGGAGTACGGCGCTGCGGCCGCCGTAGCCCGCTGGACGGGACAGGGCAAGCAGGTCGCCTACGTGCTGGTCAGCAGCGGCGAGGCCGGCATCGCCGGCCAGGACCCGTCGACCGTCGGGCCGGTGCGGGAGGAGGAAGAGCGGCGCAGTGCTGCCATTGTCGGCGTATCGGAAGTGCTGTTCCTCGGCCATCCCGATGGGCTGATCGAGTACGGCGTGCCGCTGCGCCGCGACCTGACCAGGGCGTTGCGACAGCTGCAGCCCGACGTCGTGATCACCATGAGTTTCGACCTGACCTGGGGCGAGGACGGCCCGGTCAACCACGCCGACCACCGGGCGGTCGGGCTCGGCCGTCCTGGACGCGTGCCGGGACGCTGCGAACGAGTGGGTCTTCCCCGAGCTTGCCCTGCCCCGCGCCAAGATCAAGGACGCCTACGTGGCTGCGAGTGGCAATCCGAGCCATTTCGTCGATGTCACCGCCACAATCGAAGCGGGCATCGCGTCGCTGCGGGAGCACCGCGCCTACCTGGACGGGCTCGGGGGCGACTTCGACCCTGATGAGTTCTTGCGAAACATGGCCGGGTACGTCGGCATGGGCGCGGGCTGCGAGTACGCGGTCGGACTGCGGCACTACCCCATGGGCTGACAGCGCGATCCAGAGGACTGACGGCGCCCCGGCATGCTGGCGGCGGGCGTGGACAGGCGGACGTCGGGCAACGGCGGCTAACGACGCTCCCCAGCGGGCGCCTCCCAGCGGCCTGACGGGCTCCCCAGCGGTCTGACGGCATGCTTGGGCCACGCAGTTGCCGGGTTCCGAGCGACCGGGCGCCGACACTTCATGGTTTCGTGGACCTGGGCGCCCCGCTTTGCCCGCTTTGCGGTCGAGAAAACCATGAAACGTGCGTGAGAAAACCATGAAACGTACCGCCGCGCAGGGTGCGACTGTCCGGTTTTTTGGCTTTTGACTAACTGTTGTCGACCACCGGCCGCGCGTCCCAAGCCGCCCAAGGCCCAGCCGGGGCGGTCCGGCCGGCCGGGAACACTTTCGGCGTCGCCGATGCTGTTACTGGCGCGTAACTACAGCGGCGGAGCGCCCGTCATATCGGCCCTAATCCGACAACCAGGTCGGCTGTCGGGCCGAAACGGGCCGACCGGGCCCGACCGGGCCGACCGGGCCGACTGGGCCTACAGGGCCGGACCGGCCGACAGGCCAGACTCCTCCCTTAGTCCCCTAGCGCCGGATTCGGGCCGCGCGTCCGCTCACCGCGAACGCTCTGCCAGGCCAGGAACAAAAAACTTCCAAGCGCGCTTGTAGACCCGTAATTACGTAAGCAACGTAACCACTATCCCTCGGAGGAAGTGACCTCTGTAATGGCCGAGACTCTTTCGCTGCCGGTACTGCCGCTAGACGACAATGTCGTACTGCCGACCATGGTGGTGCCGCTTGATCTCTCCGCTGCCGAGCCGCGTGCCGCGATCGAGGCGGCGCAGCTTGCCGCCGCAGCCGCCGGCGGCGACGCCAAGGCCCAGGTCCTGCTGGTCCCGCGGCCCGATGGCGGCTACGCCCCCGTCGGCACGCTCGCCACCATCGAGCAGGTAGGTCGCCTGCCGAGCGGCGAGCGGGCCGCAGTCGTCCGCGGCACCGACAGGGTTCGCATTGGCACCGGAACCGTCGGCCCCGGCCAGGCCCTGTGGGTCGAAGGGACGATCATCGAGGAGCCGGAGCCGACGCAGCAGGCAGCTGAGCTGGCCCGCGAATACCGCGGCCTGGCAGCCACCATCCTGCAGAAGCGCGGCGCCTGGCAGTTCGTCGACGTACTCCAGCGCCTGACCGACCCGTCGGCCCTGGCCGACAGCGCTGGTTACGCCGGCTACCTCAGCACAGAGCAGAAGCGCCAGCTGCTGGAGACCAGTGACCCGCAGGCCAGGCTGGCAGCGCTGGTGGGCTGGGCCAGGGAGCACCTGGCCGAGCTGGACGTCGCCGAGACCATCAGCAACGACGTCAAGGAAGGCATGGAGCGCCAGCAGCGCGAGTTCCTGCTGCGCCAGCAGCTCGCCGCCATCCGCAAGGAGCTGGCGGAGCTCGACGGCAAGCCCGCCTCGGAAGAGGAGGACTACCGCGCCAGGATCGAGGCAGCCGACCTGCCGGAGAAGGTCCGCGAAGCGGCCCTGAAGGAGGCGGCCAAGCTCGAGCGCGGGTCGGACCAGTCGCCTGAGGCCGGCTGGATCCGCACCTGGCTGGATACCCTGCTCGAGGTGCCGTGGACCACCACCACGCAGGACGCGTACGACATCACCGGCGCACGCGAAGTGCTCGACGCGGACCACGCTGGCCTGGACGATGTCAAGGACCGGATCATCGAGTACCTGGCCGTCCGCAAGCGGCGGTCAGACCGCGGCCTCCAGCTCGTCGGCGGCCGGCGCAGCGGTGCGGTGCTGGCGCTCGGCGGGCCACCTGGTGTCGGTAAGACGAGCCTCGGCGAGTCGGTCGCTCGTGCCATGGGCCGTAAGTTCGCCCGTGTCGCGCTCGGCGGCGTCAGGGACGAGGCCGAGATCCGCGGTCACCGGCGTACCTACGTCGGCGCCCTCCCCGGCCGCATCGTCCGTGCCATCACCGAGGCCGGTTCGATGAACCCGGTGATCCTGCTGGACGAGGTCGACAAGCTCGGCGCCGACTACCGGGGTGACCCGACCGCGGCGCTCCTCGAGGTGCTCGACCCGGCGCAGAACCACACGTTCCGCGACCACTACCTCGAGGTCGAGCTCGACCTGTCCGACGTGCTGTTCATCGCCACCGCGAACGTAGTCGACGCCATCCCGGCGCCGCTGCTGGACCGGATGGAGCTCATCACGCTGGACGGCTACACCGAGGACGAGAAGGTGACGATCGCGCGCGGCCACCTGCTGCCACGGCAGCTGGACCGGGCCGGTCTCGAGCCAGCCGACGTCACGCTGACCGACGACGCGCTGCGCAGGCTCGCAGGCGAGTACACCCGCGAGGCAGGCGTCCGGTCGCTGGAGCGGACCATTGCCAGGGTGCTGCGGAAGATCGCGGCCCAGGCGGAGTCTGGCAAGGTCACGATGCCCGCCACGGTGGACGCTAGCGATCTGGTCGGCTACCTCGGCCACCCCCGGCACACGCCGGAGTCGGGCGAGCGGACGGCGGTACCTGGCGTGGCTACCGGCCTCGCTGTCACAGGCACCGGCGGCGACGTCCTGTTCATCGAGGCGTCGCTGGCGGACCCGGAGACCGGCTCGACCGGCGTGACCCTGACCGGCCAGCTGGGCGACGTGATGAAGGAGTCGGCGCAGATCGCGCTGTCCTACCTTCGCTCGCACGGCGCCGAACTCGAGCTGCCGGTCGGCGACCTCAAGGACCGTGGCGTGCACGTGCACGTGCCGGCTGGCGCGGTGCCGAAGGACGGCCCGAGCGCTGGCGTCACGATGACGACGGCCCTGGCGTCGCTGCTCTCGGGACGGCTGGTCCGGTCCGACGTGGCGATGACCGGCGAGGTCTCGCTGACCGGACGGGTACTGCCGATCGGCGGTGTCAAGCAGAAGCTGCTGGCAGCGCACCGGGCCGGGATCACCACCGTGCTGATCCCGAAGCGGAACGAGCCGGACCTGGAGGATGTGCCAGAGAAGGTCCGCGCGGCGCTCAGCATCCACCCGGTCAGCGACGTCCGCGAGGTGCTCGAGCTGGCCCTGGCGCCGGCGAACTCGCACACCGCCGCTGTGGCCGCCTAGCACAACCAAGATCAGGACGGGAACGGGGCGCGCCAGCGCTGATGTCACCTGGCACTTCCCGGGCCATGGACCGAGCGAAGGCCCGGCCGGAACTCCGGTCGGGCCTTCGTGCTGCCTGGGTGGCGGAGCTCGGCCGGGCATTCGCCCCAGGTGGGTGCTTGCCCCGGTGATGGCCGCCTAGCGGGCGCGGCGGCGCAGCGACAGCGGCATCAGCGCTGACTCGAGCTGCACCTTCAGGCTCATCTTGCTCTCGCCCTCGCGCCGGTCAGCGAAGTGGATCGGCAGCTCCACGATCTTGAGGCCGTGGTGCACGGTCCGGTAGTTCATCTCGACCTGGAAGCTGTAGCCGTTGCTGCGCACGCTGGCCACGTCGATAGCGGTCAGCGCGGACGCGCGCCAGAGCTTGAATCCGGCCGTGACGTCGCGGACGCCGAGCCGCAGCAGCACCCGCACGTAGTAGTTCGCGAAGCTCGACAGTGCCTTGCGGCGCCAGGACCACTCCCTGGCCAGGCTCGCGCCGACCACGTACCGCGAGCCGATGACGACGTCGGCGTCAGCGGCCAGCAGCGTGCCGAGCATCTGCGGCAGGTACTGCGGTGAGTGCGACAGGTCGCTGTCCATCTGCACGACGAACTCAGCGCCGGCCGCGATGGCGTGGGTCATGCCATCGACGTAAGCCCGGCCCAGACCCTGCTTGCCGGGCCGGTGCAAGACCGTCATCCGGTCCGGCCCGTACTTGGCGGCCAGCTCGTCGGCGACCGCGCCGGTGCCGTCCGGGGAGTTATCGTCCGCCACCAGTATGTGCAGCCCGGACAGCGGGAGGCCGAAAAGCTCGGCCACGATGACAGGCAGGTTGGCTGCCTCGTTATAGGTCGGCAGTACAACGGTCACCGCGGCGCTGCGCCACGGCTCGGGCAACTCCACCGCGTGGCCGATCATCTCCTGCTCCCGAAGAGCCATCCCGCGTCTCTACCTCCGGCACGCGTGCGGGCGCGTGCGCCTCGCGACTGGGTGTCCGTCGTCATTGTTCAAAATCCGCAGCTTACCCCGCGGTGTGCTATGTCCGCGTGCGGGCACGCAAGTTTACCTAAATCGGGAGTTCTCTAGTCAGGCACCCGACCGGGTTCCGCGGCCGTGACCGACCCGGTCTGCTGCCCGTCACCGCCGCCCCCCTGCTCGTGCTGATCATGGCCGTGGCCGTGGTGGTCGTGGCTGTTCTCCCCGTCGGCCGGTCCGTTCATCATCCGCAGCATCGACGGGCCCCCGGTCCGCATGAAGCGGACTACCAGGATCGCCGCTATGAGCAGGAAGACGATGTTGAGCCACGTGGTGTAGTTCAGGGACACGGCTGTCCCCGTCACCGCCACCCGGGCGGAGCTGCGGCTAGGCACCAGACCCAGGCCGCCAAAGATGATCTCCACCAGGTAGCCCGCCGCCACCATCGCGGCGTAGAACGTACCCAGGATGACTAGGGTCATCCGGACGCCGTAGTACTTCCGGTAGATATTCAGGATCGGCAGGATCAGCAGGTCGGCGAAGATGAACGCCGTCACGCCGCCGAAGCTGATGCCGGCCTTCCACAGCACGGCTGCCAGCGGCACGTTGCCCACTGAGCAGACGAAACTCAGGATGGCCACGACCGGACCGATCAGCGGTCCCCACAGCTTGGCCGCCAGCGGGTGTCCGGTCAGGAAGAACCCGCGCCAGAAGCTGTCTGGCACCCAGGCGCCGACACAGCCGGCGATCAGCAAGCCAATCGCGACGTCCCGGATGATCGCTGCCCACTCCATGACGAACACGTGGGACACCGATGTCAGGCCCTCGCCGGACAGCAGCCTGCGATGCAGCGGGCGTCCTGCGGCTATCGACATGTCCATCGCAGCGTGCCCCTCCATCGAGCCGCTGAGGCCGCGGTCGGCCTGCTCACGCGCGGCCGTCAGCAGCCGCTGCCGGACGAACATGCGGAACAGCACGGCTACGACGACGATCATGATGGGCCCGCCGACAAACTCCGCCGCCGTGAACTGCCAGCCCATCAGCAGCGCGAGCAGGATGCCCAGTTCGATGACGAGGTTGGTCGAGGCGATCTCGAATGCCATCGCGGCCAGGAAACTAGCGCCCTTGCGAAACAGCGACCGGGCGAGGGCGACCGCGGCATACGAGCAGGACGACGATGCCGCGCCGAGCCCGGCCGCGATCGTGAGGGTCCGCGGCCTGTCGTTGCCGAGCAGTCGCACCACGGCAGCCTTGGACACGAGAGCCTGGACGATGGCGGACAGCGCGAACCCGAGTATGAGCGCCCAGGTGATCTGCCAGGTCATCGAGCCCGCTACCGCCAGGGCGTGCCCTATCGCGTGCATCCTGCCAGTCTCCTCCGCATCGACGACGCGCAACGCGCCGACTATACCCCCTGAGGGTATCCAGGCCACGCCGGTTCAAAGCTGAGTTTGTCAATTGACTTTATAGGAATTATCTCGCAGAATGAGAACATGAGCTCCCCGCAGTACTTGGTGTACCGGCTGCACGTGGATCTCCGCAGGCAGGCAAGCGCGCTGTGTCGTCCGCGCGCGGACAGCTCCGCAGGTCGAGCGCAGGGCCGCCGCGCCAGCTGACCTCGACGCCGTCACGCCGTCGCCTCCCCCGAAACGATCTCAGGAGCGTGCCACCATGCCCGGAAACAGACAGGCCGTCACCGTCGAGCCCGAGCCGGCCGTCGAGCAGGCGCCCGTGCCAAAGCCAGCGGCGCTCATACTGGCTGGCGAGCGTAGCCAGACGACCGGCCGCCGCAGGCTCGCCGGACGTCGTCGTGGCAAGGCGCTGCGGCTCGTCAGTCCCCTCGCTGTGCTGGTGATCTGGCAGCTCATCAGCGAGCTCGGCCTCGTCTCCGCACAGAAGCTCCCGCCGCCGACGCAGGTCTGGTCCACCGTGGTCACGCTGGTCACCACCAGCTCCCCCGCATTTGGCACGCTCCAGGGCGCGCTCGGCGTGTCGCTGGAACGGGTCGCCATCGGCTTCGCCGTCGGCGGCACGATCGGCCTGCTGCTCGCGCTCATCGCCGGGCTCAGCCGGATCGGCGAGAACGCCATCGACCCGCTCATGCAGATGCTCCGCACGCTGCCGCTGTTCGGGCTCATCCCCGTGTTCATCGTCTGGTTCGGCATCGGCGAGGGTCCCAAGATCATCCTGATCGCCATCGGCGCCGCGATCCCGCTGTACCTGAACGCCTTCGCGGGCATCCGCAACGTCGACGCCAAGCTCGGCGAGCTGGCCCAGGTGCTGCACCTGAGCCGGCGTGAGCTCGTCACGCAGATCGTGCTGCCCGGCGCGATGCCGCAGATCCTCGTCGGCCTGCGGCAGAGCCTGGGCGTCGCCTGGCTGGCGCTCGTCGTCGCCGAGCAGATCAACGCGAATGCCGGCCTGGGCTTCATGATCAGCCAGGCCACTCAGTTCCTGCGCAACGACGTGATCATCGTGGCGCTGCTCGTCTACTGCGTCCTCGGACTCATCACTGACTGGCTCGTCCGCATGCTGGAAAGGAGGGCACTTCGGTGGCGTCGCAGCTTCGTGGCAGCGTGACCGCGCTGGACGGAAGGTCAGGCAGGCAGGCGGCAGCCCGGCTTGCGGCTCCCGGCACCGGCCGGGCGGTGCGGGTGCGTGGCCTGTCGCGGTCCTTCGGCACTGACCTCGTCCTGGACAACCTCGACCTGGACATCGCGCCGGGCGAGTTCGTCGCGCTGATCGGGCGCAGCGGCTCGGGTAAGTCAACCCTGCTGCGGGCGCTCGCCGGCCTGGACCAGGAGGTCACCGGCGAACTGGACGTGGACGGCACGGTGTCCATCGCCTTCCAGGAACCACGTCTGGTGCCTTGGCGCCGGGTCAGCGCCAACGTGTGCCTCGGCCTGCGCGGCGGTGATCCAGCGGCCAAGGCTGCAGCGGCACTCGACGAGGTCGGCCTGACTGGACGGTCCAGCGCGTGGCCGCTCACGCTGTCCGGCGGCGAGGCGCAGCGCGCGTCGCTCGCACGGGCCCTGGTACGCGACCCGAGCCTGCTGCTCCTGGACGAGCCGTTCAGCGCGCTTGACGCGCTGACCAGGATCGCCATGCACCAGCTCGTACTCAGCCTGTGGGACCGGCACCGGCCCGCCGTGCTGCTGGTCACGCACGACGTCGACGAAGCGCTCACGCTCGCCGATCGCGTGCTCGTGCTCACCGCCGGCCGGATCAGCCATAGCTGCCACGTCAGCGCCGCCCGGCCGCGCGACCGCGACCAGTCAGCGCTGACCACACTCAGGACTCGCCTGCTCGCCGAGCTAGGCGTTGATAGGGAAGGAACGATATGAGGAACGTGGCCATAGCCGGTCGCGGCAGCACGCCCGCTCGCGGCGTGCACGGGCGGCGCATCGGCGCAGCAGCCATAGCGCGGACTTGTGCTCGTCGGCGCTGCCGCGTGCTCGTCGTCAGGCTCCGGTTCGGCAGCCAGCAGCAGTCCAGCGGCGAGCGGCACCGCGTCGGCCAGCACGGTCAATGTCTCGGACGTCACGCTCAACATCGGCGATCAGGCGGGCTCTGGCGCGGAGGCGCTGCTCACCGCGGCCGGCCTGATCAGCAAGCTCCCGTTCAAGGCGCACTGGAGCGACTTCACCTCCGGCCCGCCGATGCTTCAGGCGATGGGCGCCGGCTCGGTCGACATCGGCAGCGTCGGCGACGCGCCGCCAGTGTTCGCCGCGGCGGGCGACAGCCCGATCGCGGTGGTGAGCGCGCTGCAGGCCAATCCGCTCGGCTCGGTACTGCTGGTCCCGCAGAACTCGCCCATCCACACCGTTGACGCAGCTGCGCGGCAAGAGCGTCGCGGTAGCCCAGGGCAGTTCGGCCAACTACCACCTGCTGGCGGTCCTCACCAAGGCCGGGCTGACCATCAAGGACATCACGCCGGACTACCTGCAGCCGGCCGAAGCGGAGGCCGCGTTCTCGACCGGGCACGTCGCGGCGTGGGACGCTGGTCGCCGTTCGTCGAGCAGGCCGAGGCGCAGTACCACGCCAGGGCGCTGGTCAACGGCTCGGGCATCGGCGAGACGTACTCGTTCGTGGTCGCGTCGCGGGCCGCGCTCAACGACCCGGCGAAGGCAGCGGCGATCCACGACTATCTGCAGCTGCTTGACCAGGCCTACACCTGGGCCCGCAGCACACGAGTCAGCGTGGGCCAGCTCCTGGGCTCAGGCAACCGGGCTGCCGAGCAGCGTGATGCTGACGGCCGTCCAAGACTCGCTCGCTACCCCCGTGCCGATCACGCCCGCGGTCATCAGCTCCGAGCAGCAGATCGCGAACGCCTTCACCACCGCTGGCCTGATCCCCAGCACGATCAACTTCTCGAACTTCGCCGTCAGTACCTACAACAGCATCCTCGGAGGGTCGTCGTGAGCCTCGTGTTCCACTGGTTCCTGCCGACGTCGGGCGACGGGCGCGGCATCGTCGGGCGGGGCCACAGCATCCCGCTCGTCGGTGCCACGGCCCGGCCGTCGGCTGCGCGCCACCGGTGCGCGTGCTGCGGCCCGGCCGCCTGACATCGAGTACCTCGGCCAGATCGCCAGGTCCGCCGAGCAGCTCGGCTTCACCGGCGTGCTCACGCCGACTGGGACCTGGTGCGAGGACGCCTGGCTGACCACAGCCGCGCTGATCAGCCAGACCCGAGCGGCTGAAGTTCCTGGTCGCGTTCCGGCCTGGCTTCGTCGTCGCCGACGCTCGCGGCGCAGATGGCGGCGACCTATCAGCGGCTGTCGCGCGGGCGGCTGCTGCTCAACGTGGTGACCGGCGGCGAGGACGCCGAGCAGCGCCGGTTCGGCGACTACCTGAGCCACGACGAGCGGTACGCCAGGACCGGCGAGTTCCTCGACATCGTCCGCGGTGCCTGGAGCGGGCAGCCCGTACGACTTCGAAGGTGCGCACTACAAGGTCGAGGGCGCCACCGTGATGGCCCGCCCGACCCGGTGCCGACCGTCTACTTCGGCGGCTCGTCGCCGGCCGCCGGGCCAGTCGCGGCCCGGTATGTCGATGTGTACCTGACCTGGGGCGAGCCGCCCGAGCTGGTCGCGCAGAAGATCGCCTGGATGCGCGAGCTGGCCGACCAGGCCGGCCGGACGCTCCGGTTCGGCATCCGGCTGCACACGATCAGCCGGGACACGGCCAAGGATGCCTGGGCCGAGGCCAACCGGATGCTCGAGGAGCTGAGCCCGGAGGAGATCGCCACTTCTCAGCAGGCGCTGGCGAAGTCGGTCTCGGTCGGCCAGCAGACCATGCGGGGCCTGCACGAGGCCTACCGCGACGGCGGCAAGGCTCAGGACCTGGAGATCTATCCCAACTTGTGGGCAGGCGTCGGCCTGGTTCGCGGCGGCGCCGGCACCGCGCTCGTCGGCAGCCACGCTGAAGTGGCCGACCGCATCGAGGAGTATGCATCGCTCGGCATCGACGAGTTCATCATGTCCGGATACCCGCACCTGGAGGAGGCGTACTGGTTCGGCGAGGGCGTGCTGCCCGAGCTGCGTCGCCGGGGCGCGGCTGCCGCGGCGCAAGACACGGACCCGGGACTGCCGTGCCAGCAGCCGCGGGCCACACAGACGCGGAGCCAGCGGATGCGAGACCGGAGGACCTGTCCGATCTCCTCGCCAGCGCCACGACTGCGGGGTGAGAACAACAGCCCCGCCTTACCGGCTGCGCCGGCCGGGCATCCACCTCCCGTCCGGCGCAGCCTTACGTCCTCCCGTCACACCGCCACTTCCAGGAGGTCACCCAGTGAACTTCACCGTCCTCGTCGGCAACCCCAAACCGGCGTCCCGCACGCTCGGCGTCGCCGTGGCCGCTGCCGATGCGCTGTCCGAGAGGCTGGACTTGCGCAGCGCTCCGGAGATCGTGGACCTGGCTGGCCTCGCCAGGCGGCTGTTGCTGCCGGAGCCGTCGGCCGCAATCGAGGACGCGCTGGACGTGGTGCGGTCGGCGGACCTGCTGCTGGTTGCCAGCCCGACGTTCAAGGGCACCTACTCCGGCCTGCTCAAGGTCTTCCTGGACCGGCTGCCCTACCGCGGGCTCGCCGCAGCGACGGCGCTGCCCTTGCTGGTGATGAACTCCCCGCACCATGCCTACGCGGTGGAGACACACCTGCGCCCGCTGCTGACCGAGCTTGGCGCCGCCGTACCCGTCCCCGGTCTCGCCGTCCTGGAGTCTGATCTCGGGGCGCTCGCGCCGCTGGTGCGCAGCTGGGCTGGCACGGTCTCCGACGCTCTGCGCGACGCGGCCGTCCTGTCCGGCCACCGATGATGATCCAGCGACAAACTCCTGCGTGACCACGCCTCCCCGCGCGACCGGTGCGCGCAAAGGCCTCAGCGGCCGCTCGCAGGCTCTCAATCCCAGAACCAGGCCCGGCTGCGGTCGCGACAATTGCCGCGGCCGGCCGTTACCAGCCTTTTTCTTCTTTATTCTGGTAATAACCGACGGACTATTCTGTTTGCCTTGAGCGTGACCCTCCTTTCGGTCAACATATGGGGATGTCGACTCCTACGCCGCCGCCCTCGCCGGTCCAGCCCAATCCTGGTCACCCCCCTGCTGGTCAGGCGCAGCCAAGTCAGCTGCCTCAGGTCCAGCACATAGTCCAGCTCATGCTTGAGAACCGCTCGTTTGACCACATGCTGGGATTCCTTTATCCCGGCAAGACCGGTCCGAACGGGCAGCCATTCGAGGGATTGCTCGGCACCGAGTCAAACAACGGCACCGACGGCAAACCGGTCACGGTATTCCAGATCAACGCCACGGCCGCAAACGCGTATTACATGCCTGGTGCCGACCCAGGTGAGGGATACGCCAACACTAACGACCAGCTCTTCGGTACTGGCCAGCCCGCCGGCCCCCCCGGTCGCGACGAACAGCGGGTTCGTCTCGAATTTCGACGCAGCCATCGCTTACGACCAGCGATCCGGGCGCACAGTGATCGGAGGCACCACCGCCGCCAACATCATGGGGATCTTCCCGCCATCCGCCCTGCCGGTCCTGTCCGGGCTGGCGAAGGGCTTCGCCGTCTGCGATCACTGGTACAGCTCGGTGCCGACGGAGACGTTCCCCAATCGCGCCTTCGCGTGCGCGGGCACCAGCCAGGGGCACATGAACGACGGCACGGCCTCGTACACCGTGCAGAGCATCTTCGGGCTGATGACGGCGCACAACCTGCGGTGGAAGATCTACGGCTACAACGCCGAGCCGCTGACGCGGGGCAACTACCCGGACACTGTCAATGCGCCGGATACCTGCTTCGGCAAGTTCCGTGACTTCGCGGCGGACGCCGCGGCTGGCACGTTGCCGGCGTACTCGTTCCTGGAGCCAAGCTGGGGCTCGACTGGCAACAGCCAGCACCCGAACTACGACGTCGCCCTCGGCGAGGTCCTCATCCAGCAGGTGTACGAGACACTGCGCACAGGCCCTGGCTGGAACCAGACCCTTCTGATCATTACCTACGACGAGCATGGCGGCTGCTACGACCACGTACCGCCGCCATCGGGGGCAACGCCGCCGGACAGCAGCGTCGGCGAGTTCGGGTTCGACTTCACCCGCTTCGGCATCCGGGTACCCGCAGTGCTGATCTCGCCGCTGATCCCGGCCGGGACCATCTACCGGGCGCCGTCCGGTACCACCCCCATCGACCACACGTCCGTGCTGAAGACCATCGAGGTGCGCTGGGGCCTCCCCGCGCTGACTGCACGCGATGCCGCCGCGCCCGACCTCGGCGGCGTACTCACGCTCACGACGCCGCGCACCGACGATCCGATCGCGGGCGTGGTCGCGCCGGCGGCGGGCGCCCCGAACCCGGCAGCGGGCGAGGTGTCCCAGCTCCTGCAGCTGCACGCGCAGCAGATAGCCAACCTCCAGGTCCCGGCTGAGCGCCTCCGCGACGCTCCGCTGCTGGCTAATCAGCACACGCCGGCGGACTTCGAGAACTACATCAACGCGCGGGCCAGCACCTGGCAGGTGGCTAAGGCGGAGGGCGACGCGCCGGTCGGCAGGACGTGACGACGCGCGGCGGGCGGCTAGCCAAGCATCGCGTCGGCATCGGCAGGCAGGGCGGCACAGCCCGAACCACGGCCGGCAGGCGTCAACGCCAGTGACAGTGACCTCGCGGCCGTGTCCGGCGGCATGCCAGCGGCGAGATATGACACGCCTCGATTATCCGACGTGGCCAGGGTCGCCGAGCAGTCGCGCCTTAACCTCGTTCTTGAGCACCTTGCCGATCCTTGATCTGGGCAGGTCATCCCAGACCTCGACCTGCTTGGGCGCCTTCACGCTGCCGAGCCGACCCTTGGCGAACGCGCGCACCTCGTCGTCGATGATCGCGCCGCCGGGGTGTGGCTGGATCACCGCCACGACGCGCTCGCCCCACTTGGGATCGGGCAGCCCGATGACTGCGCAGTCCAGCACGGCCGGATGCTGCAGCAGTGCCTGCTCGACCTCGGCCGAGTAGACGTTGAACCCACCCGTGATGATCATGTCCTTGGCCCGGTCCACGATGTACAGGTAGTTATCCGCGTCCAGGTAGCCGATGTCGCCGGTGTGATGCCAGCCAAAGCGCGACGCCTCGGCGGTCGCGGCCGCGTTCCGGTAATAGCCCGACATGACCAGCGGGCCGCGCACTACTATCTCGCCGCGCTCACCGCGCGGCAGCAGTGCGCCGTGCTCGTCCATGATCGCGACGGTGGTGAGCGGCGTCGGACGGCCAGCCGAGGCATAGCGCTCCAGGGCGAGCGAGCCGTCCGGACGCAGGTGGTCCTTCGGCGCCATCGTCGAGATCATCATCGGTGCCTCGGTCTGCCCGAAGAGCTGTCCGAGCACCGGCCCGATCCGCCGTACAGCCTCCGCCAGCCGCGCGGACGACATCGGCGCGGCGCCGTACCACAGGCACTGGAGCGACGACAGGTCCGCGTCCGGCAGGTCCGGATGATCGAGCAGCATGTAGATCAGTGTCGGCGGCAGGAACGCGTGTGTCACCCTGTGCTGCGCTACCAGCCCGACGAACTCGCCTAGGTCCGGCGCGGGCATGACGACGATCTCGCCTCCGAGCGTCAGCACAGGAAAGCACAGCACGCCGGCGGCGTGCGTCAGCGGCGCGAGCGCCAGGTAGACCGGGCGGCCGTCGAAGGGATAGCTCATCAGCGTCAGCGCGGTCATGGTCTCGATGTTGTGGCCGGTCAGCTGCACGCCCTTGGGCCGTCCGGTCGTTCCGCCGGTACCGGCGATCATGACGACCTCGGCCGCGGGCGCTGGACCTGGCTGGGCCTCGAACGGATCATCGTCCAGGCCGTCGAGCCAGTCCCGGAAGCTCGTCGCCGTCGGCGCCTCGCCATCCAGGCAGACGATGGTAGTGAGGTGCGGCAGGTCGCCCGCGATCCGCTCGACCAGCGGGATGAAGGCACGCTGGAAAATCAGGCAGGAACAGTCCAGCAGGTCAAGCAGCTCCCGGTTCTCAGCGGCCTCGTTCCTGGGATTAACGGGACACCAGATCGCCCCGGCTCGCCCGATGCCGAACACGCAGCTGAACGCCACCGGATCGTTGCCCGATAGCACGGCCACCTTGTCGCCCGGCCGGACGCCGGACCGGGCCAGTGCCCGGCCGATGAGCCACGACAGCCGCTGCACCTCGCCGTAGCTGCGGGTGCGGCCGGTCATCGTCAGGCACGGCGCGGCCGGATCCAGGGACGCGCCTTTATCCAGGTAGTCGATCAACCGCATCGAACCATGCTCCCCAGGGGCCGGCCATGGCCGGCCGCGCGCTCGGCGGAATCAGTGCTGGACGGTGAGGGACGGCTCCATCACGAGCCCGAAGCTGCGCAGCACGGCCAGTAGCTGGCGGTGCCCGAAGGCCTGGCAGCCGGATGCGAACCCGGCCTTCAGCGGCGGCTGCTGCAGGAGCGAGTACGCGGCGTAGGCCTGGAGCAGCCCGGTCTGCTTGTAGTTGCAGTTGCCGTGGATGACGCAGTGCGCCCGGCCGAGCGGGCCGCTCGCGTGCACCGAGTCGAGCGAGGTGTTGACGCGGGTGTTCTCCCGCGGCGGCATCTGGTTCATCACGGCCGCTGCCTGCTCCGAGAGGACCCGGACCTTCTCCTCGTCCGGCAGGCCCTCGATCTGACCGAGCGCTGCCGCGACGATCTGCGGCACGCCGAGCATCAGCGGCCGGTTGAATACGCCGCCGAGGACCTTGACGTTCGCCACGCGCGGGTCGCGCTTGAACCAGACGGGGTGGGACGTGCCGCCCCAGGGCAGCGCGAGCCCGGTCTCGTGCTGGCCGGGCACGGTCACGTCGTAGAGGCCTGCGTCGGCAGGCCACTCGGCGTACTGGTTCTGCTCCAGGTAGTAGGCCTTCGACAGGGCCGCGTTGACCAGGATGGTACGGGTCGAGGCGATTGTCGGGAAGCCCTTCCAGAAGACCAGGATGTCGAGGGTGTCCAGGCCAGGTGTTTCCAGGCACAGGTCAGCCGCGATCTCACCGGTGGTGTACATCTGCGCGACGCCGGGCGCCAGCAGCAGACCCTGCTCGGCCATCTGCGTGCCGTAGATCTCGTCGCACGTGATCAGCCAGTCCTGCTCACCGGTGGTGTCGGTGTAGTGCGTGCCGGTGGCCAGGCACGCCTCGACGACCTCGGCGCCGTACTGCGCGAACGGGCCAACGGTATTGCAGACGACCTTCGCCCCGGCCAGCAACTCAGTCAGCGGGCCGACCTGGTGGTCGACCTCGATGATCTCGTGCGGGACCGTGTCGATGCCGGGCACCTTGTCCAGTGCCTCGGCGATGCGCGCCTTGTCGCGGCCGGCTGCGATGAACGGCACGTTGAACTCGCGCAGGTACTCGCAGACGAGGCGGCCTGTGTAGCCGGACGCGCCGTAAACGACCACGGGCTTGGCAGTGCTCATGTGCTTGCCTTTCCGGTGCTGTGCTCAGGTACCCATGCCGCCATCGACGGCCAGGCCCGCGCCCGTGATGAAGCGCGCTCCGTCGGAGGCGAGGAAGACGACGGCGTCCGCCATGTCGGCGATCTCGCCCAGCCGGCCGAGCGGCGTCAGCCCCACGACAGCGCCGACTGCTTCCTGTGCGCTCGGGAACAGGCCGAGCGCCTCCATGTCGGCCGCCAGTTGCATGCCCATCTGAGTGGGAACGAGGCCGGGATACACGCAGTTGACTCGCACGCCGTAGCCAAGCTTGCCGGACTCCATGGCCGCGACTCTCGTCAGGCGGTCCACGGCCGACTTGGTCGCTGAGTACACCGCGATGCCGGGGAACGCGATGGTCGCCGCGACCGACGCGACATTGACGATCGCCCCGCCAGCCCCGGCGCGGCCGCCGGGCCGCATGGCACGGAAGCCGTGCTTGAGGCCGAGTGCGGTGCCGAGCACGTTGACCTGGAGCATCTTGCTGGCCGCCGCGGCGTCGAGGTCAGCCAGGAGGCAGGAGATCTCGACGCCCGCGTTGTTGACCAGGATGTCCAGGCCACCGAGCGCCGCGACGGTCTGCTCGATCGCCTGCTCCCAGCTGGCGTCCTGGGTCACGTCGAGCACCACGTACTCGGCGTCCGCTCCGCTCTCGCGTAGCGCCGCGGCCGTCGCCTTCCCGCCTTCCTCCTGGATGTCGCCGATAGCGACCGCGGCGCCGGCCCTCGCGAGGGCCTCCGCCATGCCGGCACCAAGGCCCTGCGCACCGCCGGTCACCAGTGCCGTGCGGCCGGCCAGGTCGTACACGCTCATGGGGCACTCCTCCCTGGCGATACCGCATCCGATCGCCTGATGTCACACATGCCTACGCCGTCGACTTGACAACTGTCAAGCGAAGTCATGACGATTGACCAAAGAAATCTGGTCAGCTGTCAAGATCGCAACGGAATCGGCTGCCTGGGGTGCCGGGTTAGACTCGGCAAGCGGCCCCGCCGGGCGGACGTGACCGCGGGCCGCGAGCCGGGAAGGTAGACCGTGACTGACCGGATATGACTGAGGTAGCGGAGCAGAACCGGGACAAGGTAGCGCGCCGGCAAGTCGACAAATTCGCCGAGCGCCGCTCTCAGCTTGCCGCCGCAGCCTTGCAGACCCTGGCCGAGCTCGGCTACGCGCGCACTAGCCTGCGCGAGATCGCGCAGAACTCCGAGTTCTCCCACGGTGTGCTGCACTACTACTTCAGCGACAAGATCGAGCTGATCACGTGCTGCGTGCGGCAGTACAAGGCCGAGTGCGTCCGGCGTTACGACGGCATCGTCGCCTCGGCCGCCACGCCCGCGGAACTCAAGGCGGGCTTTGGCGCGGTGATGGCCGGGACGCTGCGGGACGAAGCCAAAATGCACCGGCTCTGGTACGACCTGCGCAACCAGAGCCTGTTCGACAGCACGTACGAGGCTGACGTCGAGGAGATCGACAACAGCCTGGAGCGGATGATCTGGCGGATCGTGAGCAAGTACGCCGAGCTATCCGGTGCTCGGGTCGTTATGTCGTGCAGCGCGGCCTATGCGGTGTACGACGGGCTATTCCAGCACGCGCTCAGCCGGCACCTCGCCGGAGATCCCGATGCAGCCGACATTCTGGCGCAGGACGTACAGCGCCTGCTGGAATTGCTGGTCCCCGGCGGCTAGCCGATCGGGCAGCCCGGCTTCGCGGTGGCCGCACCCGAGTTCTTGCTCACCATCAGGCACGACTCGTTCACGGCCTGGAACGCGCTCGCCGGGATCCCCTTGAGCAGCGATACCAGCGCGTCCGGCCACTGCGGGTAAGCGCTGCCCTGGAAATACCAGTTGCTGCCGTTGTCGGCGAGGATCAGGCCGTAGTTCTGCATCTCCACCAGAACGGCTTTGGCATCGCGGCAGTACGGCTGCGAGTTCTTGCAGAACCTCGCCACCTTGAAGCTGGCCCGCAGGCGGAATCGGGCACCCATCGGCGGCAGCTTGGCCATCGAGCCGGAGCCAGCCTGGTGGCGGGCCGGCCACAGGTACGCCGCGCTGGTCGCATCCGCGGTGAACCGGATCGCGTGGGTGATGGGCCGCCCGGTCGCGACCGCCGCCTTCACCTGCGCGAAGTCGAGTAGTCCCGGCAGGATCGGCAGCCCGGCGGCGTCCGCTGACGTCCATCCCGCCGGACGCAGCGCGTTAGAGGTCAGGTGCCACATCGCGCCGGAGCCAGCAGTGGGCCGCGCCGAGTACCGCGCATCCCACAGCTCGTACAAGGTGCACGTGGTGGAGTTCACCATGATCGCGTGCCGGTCGCCGCCAGCGTTCTTGCCGCCCTCGATCGGGGTATCGGCGCCGAACGGATACCTGCCGCGGAAGCTCTCGCTCGCGTACTGGAAGCGGATCCTGACGGTCGCGTGCTTGCTGGTCACGACCGCGAACGGCATACCGTACGGGTATCCGCCGGAATTCGGGCCGAAGTCCGGATGCAGGAACGTCGAGCCGGACTTCATGCTGCGCAGCCACGCTGCGCTATGCGCGTCGACCGGCAGCTTCGAGATATTGGTGTTCCAGACGTTGTCAGCCGGGAACATCGGGCAGTCGGGCGCGCCCGGCACCGAGGTCGTCATTCCCGCCGGCGGGGCGGGAGATACAGACGGCGACGGCGAGACGGACGCCAGCGCCTGGCCGGTCGGTGACGCCGAGACGGCCTCAGCCGCTGGCGCCGCGTTGATCGCTCCGGGCGCGTGCGCACCGGAACCGGACTGAGCCGGGCTTGCCGCAGGCGAAGCATCGCTCGCCGCCGCGCAGCCCGCGCCGACTGCCATCAGCGCGATCATTGCCGCCGCGGCACCGGCGCGGCGGGCGGTCGTCACCAAATGTCCCGTTAGCCAGGTCACTGTCGCATCCTGGCACGGTCGCTCGCGGCATACCCGCCATCCCACCGAATTCGTTCAGCGCGTTATGCCGGGTCGGCGAGCGCGCCAGATGCGGCCAAAGGCGGGCGTCCGGCCGGCCCGTCTGCTCTACAGTGGGCTGCCATGGCGGCACGCCCCCTGAGCGATCTGATAGCCCCGGACTGGGCAGCGGCCCTCGCACCGGTCGAGGAAACGATCACCGGACTCGGCGCGTTCCTGCGGGCCGAGATCGCGGCTGGCCGCAGCTACCTGCCAGCCGGCCAGAACATCCTGCGTGCATTCCGTCAGCCGCTCGCCGACGTGCGTGTGCTGATCGTCGGCCAGGATCCGTATCCGACACCCGGACACCCCGTCGGCCTGAGTTTCTCCGTAGCGCCTGACGTCCGGCGACTGCCTGGCAGCCTGGTCAACATCTTCAAGGAGTACACCGCCGACCTCGGCCATCCTCGGCCGACGACCGGCGACCTCACGCCCTGGAGCGAGCGCGGCGTCATGCTGCTCAACAGAGTTCTGACCGTGCAGCCGGGGAAACCGGGCTCGCATCGGGGCAAGGGCTGGGAGCAGGTCACCGAGCAGGCCATCCGGGGGCTGGCCGCGCGCGGCGGCCCGCTGGTCGCCATCCTCTGGGGCAACGACGCCCGCAATCTGGCGCCGTTGCTGGGGAGCGCGCCCAGCATTCAGTCCGCCCACCCAAGCCCGATGTCGGCGGACCGAGGATTCTTCGGGTCACGGCCGTTCAGCCGTTCGGATGCGTTGCTGCTACAGCAGGGGGCGGATGCGGTGGACTGGAAGCTGCCTTAGCGCCGATGCCGGTAGCCGGCGGTGGCTTCGATGATCGCGGCTGTCGCCAGCAACAGGGCCTCGCTGAGCACGGCCGATCAGCTGGAGGCTCGCCGGGAAGCGGTTCGCGCTTGGGACGGGAAGCGCGAGCGCGGGGTTGCCGGCGAGGTTGACTGGGTTTGTGAAGACTGTGATCGGCCGACTCCGTGCGTCTGCTAGCAGGGGCGGGTAGAACGGGACTGTCGGCAGGGCCAGGACCTCGACGTCGGCCAGTGCGTGCGCCAGTGACTCGCGCCAGCTCGCCTGGACTGCTCGGGCCTGTGCTAGCTGGGCTGGTGTTGTCTGTGCGCCTGCGGTAAGGCGGGCGCGGACGTCGGCGCCTAGCAGGTCGCGGCGCGCTGGATCGTCCAGGAGCGCGCGGTTGGATTCTGCGGCCTCGGCGTCGATGATCAAGCCAGCGGCTTTGCTGGCGGCCAGCCAGTGCGGCAGGTCGACCTCGGTGACTTCGAGGCCGCTGCGGACCAGTGCACCGTCGACTGCCTCGTCGATGGCCGGGTCAACGTCGAAGCCGAGCGGCCGGATCCGCCCGACTCGCACTGGCTGGCGGTACGTCGAGCGTGAAGCCGGGCTCGAGCAGTGTCATCCCGGCGGCGACGCCAGCCACGTCACGCGCCATCGGACCGACGGTGTCCAGGCTCGGCGCCAGTGGCCAGACGCCAGCCAGGCTGATCCGGCCGTGGGTTGTCTTCAGCCCGGTGACGCCGCAGAACGCGGCCGGGATCCGGATCGAGCCGCCGGTGTCCGAGCCATAGGCGATGTCGGCGTCGTCGTCGGCGACCGCGACGGCAGAGCCGCTCGACGATCCGCCTGGCACCCGGTCCGGGTCGAGCGGGTTGACCGGCGTACCGAAGTAGTGGTTCACGCCTGAGGCGCCGAAGGCAAGCTCGTGCAAGTTGACCTTGCCGACGATCGGCACTCGTGCGGCGCGCGCACCGGCCAGGCACGGCGCATCGGCCGCTGCCGGGACTGCGCTGTCGGCGAGTGCGCGGCTGCCTGCTGTCGTCGGAACGCCAGCGAGGTCGATGAGGTCCTTCACCGCCAGCCGGATCCCGCCGGGCGCGTGCTCCAGCCGGGTAATGAACGTCGCCATCCGGGCAATCTACCGCCAGCCTGGCACCGGGTACCGCGGCCCAGTGGCGTGTCGGGCAGCCGGGATGCCGTCCGGCGCGGCGACGGTGAGCCGGTTACGTAGGCTGAATCATGGCCGCAAGCACCGACGAGTCAGTCAGCGACGACGAGTTCGTCCTGCCCAGGGTGCCGGCCTCGGCTGGCGCGCTGATCTTCGATCGCACTGCGCCGGCTGCTGATCCTGAAGCCCACTTACAAGTCCGGGTGGACGATTCCCGGCGGCATCATGGAGGCCGACGGCGAGACACCGTGGCAGGCATGCCAGCGCGAAGTGCGTGAGGAGTGCGGCCTCGACGTCACCCGAGGCCGGCTGGCGTGCATGGACTTCCGCCTGCGACGCGACGGCAATCCCGGCGGCATCCGGTTCCTGTTCGACTGCGGGGCGCTGGCCG
Source organism: uncultured Actinomycetota bacterium (assembly GCA_963837255.1). Classification (GTDB taxonomy): domain Bacteria; phylum Actinomycetota; class Actinomycetes; order Streptosporangiales; family Streptosporangiaceae; genus JAJYUU01. The sequence goes on along the minus strand of CAWIMN010000011.1, from coordinate 964,912 downwards.
AGTCGGCACTGAGCCGAATCGTGCTCCAGCCCGAGGAGATATCCGAGCACCGGCTGGTGCCGGTAGCCGAGGCGCTGTCGCTGTTGCGCGCGCCGATCCGCCGCCGCGTCAAGGCCGTACGCAAGCGCAGTGGCGCAGCCCGCAAGCACGCCATTGTGTACCTGGAGAACGGTCACCGCGTACTAGGGGTACGCCGGGCATAGCAAGATGAGCCCCGCTCAGGCGAAGGCCCCCACGATGGCCGCGAGCCGACTGAGATCGTCGGGGCCGGCCAGGTCAGGCAGGGATACATAGACGGTTCTCGACGCCGCGCTCGGCTAGCAGCCGGTAGCGGCCGACGTGGTCGGCAGCGACGCCGGCGTGGTGCTGGCGCGCGAATGCGGCCGCGCTTACCCGGCCGCGCAGTGCCTCGACGAGGCTCGGCCACGTGATCTCGGTCGCGACCGATCACCGGCACATCGAGCACGGTGACTTCGACGTCAGCGGGGTCGCGCCCGGCCTGCTGGCAGTGCGCTCGCAAGACCGCGAGCCGCGCCTCGAGCACCGCGGCATCTGACGGCAGGTTGCAGCCGTCGCCGAGCCGCGCGGCGATCTGGAGCGTCCGGTCGCCCCTGCCGCCGACGATGACCGGGATCGCGGACACCGGGCGCGGGTAGCAGGTCGTCTCCGGCAGTACCACGCGGTCGCCGCTGATACTCCTTGGTACCTGGCTGCCACAGCGCGCGCATCGTCTCGATGGCCGTTTCCAGCATGTCGAGCCGGCGCGCTGGCGGCGGGAACGGAAGGCCGAATCCGGCGTGCTCGCGGTCCCACCAGCCGGCCCCGACGCCGCAGAACGCCCGGCCGCCGCTCAGCGCGTCGAGCGTGGCCGCGGCCTTGGCGATCACGCCGGGTGCGCGGAACGTGACCGGCGTGACCAGAGTGCCCAGGCGCAGATCGGTATCCAGGCCAGCGAGCATGCCGAGAGTCACCCACGGTTCCGGGATCGGCTCCCAGGGCCGCCCGAGCTGCGGAATCTGGATGAGGTGATCCATCAGCGCGACGCCAGCGAATCCGGCTTCCGCGGCGGCCAGAGCGACGGACCTGAGCCAGCCTGCCGGGTCGTCGCCCCAGCCAAACCTGGAGACCTGCAGCACGAACGCCAGCTGGGCAGGCCGTGCACGTTGCTGATCCGCCGCCAGCCGGCTGCCCGGAGAGTGGCCCGGCTCCACTACGTGCCTGCCGTCCGGACCAGCAACTGGGCGCAGCACGACGTCCCAGCCTTCGGCGGCCACCTGAGCCGCGATCTCGGGCAGGCGGCGAAGCTGTGCGTCGAGCACCGCCGCGGGCACCGGGCGGTCGCGGGCGCGATTGCGTGCCCGGCACAGGGTTGGGTCGGTCTCGAATACCACGGCCACCGAAGGCAGGCCCGATCGCCTCGCCAGTGCCAGGTAGGCGAGTCTGCGCTCGGCGTCGAGTCCTAGCGTGTCCACGACCGTGGTCAGGTGCCTGCGCGCGCGGGTGGCGACAATCTGATCCAGCAGCGAGAAGGCGTCGACCGAGGCATCCAGGTCGTTCTCACCGCTGCCGACCACGGCCCGGAGCTGGTCGGACGACACGATCTCCCGGGCCAGGTACCGGCCAGCGGCCCAGGTCGACTTGCCTGCGCCGGACGGTCCGACGAGGACGACGAGAGCCGGATCCGGGACCGGGAGCGCTGGCGGCGCGAGATCTGGATCCACAGTCATCAGCGTGGCAGAACGACCGGTCGCTCGCGCGCCACTACCGGCCGGGAGCAGCGGCTGTCGCGCCCAGCACGAGGCCCGCGTCGATGCTGCTATCAGCCGAAATCTGTCCTGGTGAGCAGGCCGGGCCAGCGCTCGGCGGGCCGCAGGAACTGCCGCAGGTTGCGCCATGCCTCGGCGGTGTCGGCCGTGTCGCCATGGCTGCGCTGGAAGAGGCTGATGTACTCAGCTATCTCGGCGAGGTCATACCAGAGGCGGTACAGGGACAGCGCGTCGTCGTCGATGGTTACGCCGGTTGCGGCGGCGTACGCCGCCGGTATCGAGGAGTCTGTCTCGGCCAGCGCCCACAGGTCGCGCTCTGGCGGGGCAAGGAGCACCGTGTCCCAGTCGACGAGCACCAGGCCCGCCGGCGTTCGTAGCACGTTCCCCGAGTGTGGCTCGCCATGCGTGATGACCATCCGGTCCGGCCTGGCCGCGACCCGGTTGACGAGGTCGGAGTAGGCGGCGAGCAGCATGGTCAGGTCGGTCGCGTGCGCGGCCAGCAGGTCGCGAGCGCCCATGCCATACGGGCCAGCTCGCCACGGCGCCCCGGTGCGGCTGATCGCCGCGGCCAGATCGGCGATCAGCGGTACGGCGAAGTCATCGGCTCGCGGCGGCTGCGCGTGCGCAGCATGCAATGCCGTCAGCAGGTCTAGCACCTCGCGCCGGTCAGCGGGCGTGGCGAATGCGCCATCCCGGCCGGTCGGGCGCCCCTCGACATGCGGGTGGACCGCGACCGAGTATCGGGGCCTGAGTCGCGACAGCGCCAGGCCAGCACCAGTCGGTATTGGCGCGACTACGAAGGTGAGGCCCGCGTCTTGCCGCAACGACAGCGCCGTCGTGAAGGCACACTCCAGCCGGGCGAACGCCGCGTCGGTCGTATCGTCCGGGCTGCGCAGCTTGTCGGCCAGGTCGTCGACCGTCACGAACAGCCGACCGCCACGAGCGTCCGCCGCCAGCCAGTGGTGGCTCCCGAAGCCCACCGCCTGGTACGTCAGGGACGTGGCGCAAAAGCCCCAGTCGTCGTGAAGAACATCGCGCAGTGAGTCGTCGGCGAGGTCTGCGGGCCTGGTGAACACCCGGACAAGCTACGTCAGGGTCGTCACGCCGACACCAGGTCGCAGACGAAGATGAGGGTCTCGCCGGGCGCGATCACGCGTCCGGCACCGCGGTCGCCGTAGGCCAGGCCGGGCGGAATGACCAGCTGGCGCCGGCCGCCGACACGCATTCCCTGCACGCCCTGGTCCCAGCCAGCGATGACCTGCCCGGCGCCGAGCCGGAACTCGAGCGGGTCGCCGTGGTTCCAGCTCGCGTCGAACTCTTCGCCCGTGGAGTACGCGACGCCGACATAGTGGACTTGGACCGTGTCGCCTGGCTTGGCGGCGGCGCCGTCGCCTTCCCAGATGTCAGTGATCTCGAGCTCGGTCGGCGGCTCGCCGCCGGGAAAGTCGATTTCAGGCTTCTCGATGCTCATGCACGCCTCTCCTGTATGGGCTCCGTCGAAGCAGCGCGCTCTCCCGCCACCCCAGTACGAGATATCCCCGCTGGCTCAGGTTATGCGCTGCCGATCCGCGCGCGCGTGCAGCCCTGCTAGCGGAATTGGACGGTGCCCCGGTCGATGACGACGGTGCCATCTTCCTTGGCGGTCTGGAACTGGGCAGTTCCGTCGTCATCGGCCCAGATCGATATGACTAGTGACTCGCCGGGCAATACCGGCTTGCTGAAGCGCCCGGACATCGAGCGGAATCGCGCCGGATCGGAGCCGCAGAGCTCATGTAGCAGCACCCGGCCAGTGATGCCATAGGTGCACAGGCCGTGGAGGATCGGCCGGCTGAAGCCGCCTCTGGCCGCGAAGGCCGGATCGGCGTGCAGCGGGTTCCGGTCACCAGACAGCCGGTACAGCAGCGCCTGCTCAGGTCTGGTCTGCTGCGCCACCTTGTGATCGGGCGCGCGGTCTGGCAGCTCCCACGGCTGCGCGGTCCCGCGGTCACCGCCAAAGCCCCCCTCGCCGCGAATGAAGGTGCTGCCGCGGGTCGTCACCATCGGCTCGCCGGTGGCGGCGTCCACGGCATGGTTCGCTGTCTCGACTAGTGCGCCGGAGCCCTTGTCATAGATGCCGGTGACCATGGCGGAGGTGCGCAGCGTGCCGTGGACCGGCAGCGGCTTGTGCAGCTCGATTGACTGCTCGGCGTGCACGAGCATCGCCCGGTCGAAGTCGCCGAGATCGCCGGACGTTCTGGCCTGCGCCAGCAGCACGCCGTAGGTCGGCAGTACCTGCTGCTCTACTCCAGCGGTGTTCTCCGTGGTGAACTGGAGCTCCTGAAGCGGATCGCCCAGGCCCGCGCCTACCCCGATCGCGTACAGCAGCGCGTCGGTGGACGTCCAGGAGCGCTCGTGCGGGTCTCCCGGTACGCCGACGAGACTGTGATTGAGCGTCATCAGGGCCTCCAAGCGCAGCGGGCCGGCCAACCGCATTGACACGGTCGGCCCGGCTGGGTCCAATGGCCTAGTAGAACACGCTTCTAGTATTTCGCTCCACCACTGGTTGCCATCGACAGCACATGCTCGGAGGTTCTGAATGGGTCTGCTTGACGGCCGGGTGGCCATCGTCACAGGCGCGAGCCGCGGCATCGGCGCCGAGATCGCCAGGCGTTTCGGCGCCGAGGGCGCGGCGGTGGCCGTCGCGGCGCGCACAGCCGAACCCGGCACGTCGCAGTTCGCCGGCACTATCGGCGAGACCGCCGGGCAGATCCGGGCCGCTGGCGGTACTGCGGTCGCGATCGCGGCCAACTTGTCCAAGGCCGAGGACCGGGAGCGGCTGGTGGCCGATACCGCCCGGCAGCTTGGCCCGCCCGACATCCTGGTCAACAACGCCGCGGTCACCTACTTCACCAAGGTCGAGGACTTCACCCCGAAGCAGTACGCGCTGATGTTCGCCGTCCAGGTCGAGGCGCCGTTCCACCTGGCTAAGCTCGTCCTGCCGGGCATGCGCGAGCATGGCGCCGGCTGGATCCTCAACATCTCTTCCATCGCGGCCAGGCACCCGACTATGCCGCCTGGCCCGTTCGCCGGGCGCGGCGGGACGGTATACGGAATGTGCAAGGCGGCCATCGAGCGGTTCTCCACGGGCCTGGCGGGTGAGCTGTATCCAGACAACATTGCGGTCAATGCGCTGTCGCCGACGAAGGTCGTGCCGACGCCGGGCACTGTCTTTCACCACCTGACCAGCGAGGGCGCGGCGAACTCCGAGCCAGCGTCGGTCATGGCGGAGGCAGCGCTGATGCTGTGCCACCGCGATCCGCAGAGCCTGACGGGCCGGGTCACGTACTCCCAAGAGTTGCTGGCCGAGCTTGGCGTTCCGGTCCCGCAGGCCTGATGAGGCGCAGCGGCTGGGTGCGGGTCGACTGTCACCTGCACACCGCGCTCTCCGGCGACGCGGTCACCAGCATTGACCAGCTAGCCGAGCGCGTTGAGCAGGAGCGCCTGGACGTGGTGTTCATCACCGACCACAACGTGACGGCCGCCGCCGTGGCTGCGGCCGAGCGCGGCATCGGCGCCCGGGTGCTCGTCGGCGAGGAGATCCGGACGCGCGAGGGCGACGTGATCGGGCTGTTCCTGACCGAGCGGATCCCCTACGTGCTGCCGCTGGCCGAGGTGACCTCGCTGATCCGGGCCCAGGGCGGCCTCATCTACCTGCCGCATCCGTTCGACCCTGGCCGCTCTAGCCTCGGCGCGGTCGCCGCCGAACTGTGCGCCGACGGACTCGCCGACGTCATCGAGGTCTTCAACGCCAAGGTCGAGGATCAGGAGCGCAACCGCCAGGCCGCGGACCTGGCCGCTCGCTTCGGCCTGCCCGGCGGCGCGGGGTCGGACGCGCACGACCCCGAGGGCATCGGTGCTGCCTACCTGCAAATGCCGGACTTCGATGGACCTAAGGACTTCCTCGCCGCTCTGCCGGGGGCGAAGATCACCGGCGAGTACCGGCCGCACGCGCCGCGCTATGCGCGGCGCTCGTCGGCGTAGGTGTCCGCGCTACCGACCTGGCGCGCGCGCCTGCCGCCAGTGCCAGGCTTCCGTTATGGACAGCGAAGCACGGCCGCGGCCGGGGTCATCGTGGCGCATCTGAGTAGCGTGCTCGCGGGCGATGCGCGGGCGCCTGACCAGCCGCGTCCGTCGATCCTGACGCTCGTCATCGAGTCTCGCGGCGGGCCGTGGCTTGTCTCGGCTGCCCAGGACACCAACGTCGCACCGCCACCGCCACGCGGCTGACCAGCGCACTGACAGAGTGTCATGCCCAATGGTCAAGATCCTTTTGGCGTGTCGGAGCGGCGCTAGCGCGCCGCCAGTGGTTACTGTCGCTGCCGTGACAGACTCGACCTGGCCTGACATGACGCGCGATATCTCCGGCGAGCGACCGAGAGGTGCCCGCAGACGCAAGCAGTACCTGCCGTCCGCCCAGGTCGTCCAGGAGCTCACCAGCCTCGGGCCCGACCTGGCCAAGCTCGCCGAGGAACTGCGGAACCGCCTCAGCGACGCGGCGACCGATCCTGGGCATTGACACCTTCGGGCACACCACGACAACCATCTGGCCGGGGTGCTGACGACGCCAGACTCGGTCAAGGCGAGCGCCCTGCTGGCCACGGCTACGCGGGTATTGTTCGACGGCCGCGCGATCTGGGTTGCGACCACGGTCACCGCGCACCGGCCGCCTGCCGATAGGGCGCCTGGTCCAGGCTGTGCGGCCGTGACCGGCCCGGTTAGAGACCGATCCTCGTGGCCAGGTGCTCGCGGTGGTAGCTGGCGTCGCCGAGGAACAGCTCGCTCGCCTTCGCCCGCTTGAAGTACAGGTGCGCGTCGTGCTCCCAGGTGAAGCCGATGCCGCCGTGGATCTGGATGTTCTCGGCGGCGACGTGGAAGTAGACGTCCGAGGCATAGGCCTTGACCAGGGATGCGACGACCGGCACCTCGGCTGAGCCCTCGGCGACGGCGGCGGCCGCGTACTGGACGGCCGAGCGCAGCGACTCGACCTCGAGCAGCAGGTCGGCGCAGCGGTGCTTGATCGCCTGGAAGCTGCCGATCGGGCGGCCGAACTGGTGCCGCACCTTGGCGTACTCCACCGCCATGTTCAGCGCACGCTGCGCGCCGCCCAGCTGCTCGGCCGCCTGCGCGATGGCGGCGACGTCGAGCGTGTGGCTGAGCACCGCGGTGCCGTCGCCGACCGACCCGATCAGCGTCGCGGGCACCGAGGAGAAGTCAAGCCGGGCCAGCTTCCTGGTCTGGTCCAGGGTGGGCAGCGCGGTCCGGGTCAGCCCGGTCGCGTCCCCCGGCACCGCGAGCAGGCTCAGCCCGTCGCCCGTGCGCGCGACGACGAGGACCAGGCTCGCGGTGTGGCCGTCCAGGACGAAGCTCTTGCGCCCGTCCAGCCGCCAGCCGTCCGGGCCGCCGGTCGCCGTCAGCCGGATCGCCTCGGGATCCCACGCCCCGTCCTCCTCGGTGAAGGCCAGCGTCGCGATGACTTCGCCCGAGGCGATGCCGGGCAGGTAGGCCTTCCTGGCGTCCTCGTCCGGGCTGGCGAGCAACGCGGTCGCCGCTAGCACGGCGCTGGCCAGGTACGGCCCGCCGTAGAGCGCGGCGCCGAGTTCCTCCAGCACGATCGCCTGCTCGGCGAAGCTGAAGCCGGCCCCGCCGTACTCCTCCGGGATCGCGATCCCCTGCAACCCCAGCTGCTCGCCCGCCTGACGCCACACGCCCGCGTCGAGTCCGTCGGTCGTGTCCATCAGCTCGCGTACCGCTGAGATCGGCGCGCGGTCGGCAAGGAACCGCCGGACCGAGGCGCGGAGCTCCTCCTGCTCAGCACTGACACCCAGGATCATCTATCCGGCTCCGTTCGCGTTATCAGCATGCTCATTCTCATCGTCTTCGTCGGCTATGACCAGCACGTCCAGCGCCTCTATCTGGGCACCGCTGACCCACAGCGGATTCACTTCGAGTGCTTGCAGTCCGGGTACCGAGGCGGCCAGCTCGCCAAGGCCGGCGACGACCTTGGCGAGCGCGTCGAGATCCGCGGCGGCACCGCCGCGGGCGCCGAGCAGCAGCGGCAGTGCCGCGCAGCTCGCCGAGCATCTGCCGCACTTCGCCGGCGTCGGCCGGCAGCACCCGCAGGCTCGTGTCACGCAGTATCTCGACCCAGATGCCGCCGAGGCCTACTGCTAGCACCGGGCCGAAGCCCGGGTCCATGGTCACGCCTGCCAGGACCTCGACCCCGCCAGTCCGCATCGACGTGACAAGAACCTCGTTCCCGCCGTTATGGGTTTTCGTGGCGGCGACGACCTGCTCGTAGCCAGCCCGGACGGCCGTCGTCGCCGGACAGGTTCAGCAGCACGCCGCCGACGTCGGACTTGTGACTGACCTCAGCGGAGCTGATCTTGATCGCCACCGGAGTGCCTAGTTCGCGCGCTATGGCTACCGCCTCGTCGGCGGAGCGGGCAAGGCGGCCGGGCACGACCGGCAGGCCGGCCGCCGAGAGCAAGTCGCGAGCCTGTGCTTCTGACCAGGCGTGCGCTGCACCGCCCGGTCGTTCCGGCCGGGCGGGCAGCAGCCTGACCTGACCGCGCCGCTCCTGCCAGCGCAGCGCATTGTCGATCGCCTGGACGCTCAGCTCGATCCCGCCCAGCAGCTGGATGTCGTGCTGGCCGAGCAGTTCCCTTGCGTAGCCGGTCAGGTCCACACAGGTCGAGGCGATCGGGATCACCGGGATTGGCGCCGAGGCGATCCGCTGCGCTATCCAGTCCAGGCGGGCCTCGAGCAAGCCCGCGGCCGCCTCGTCCGGCGGCCGCGCGTCCGGCACCGTGATCCCCGTGAACAGCACGAAGTCAAGGCCCGGGTCCTCGACAGCCGCATCTAGCGCCTCGTCGATGGCCGTCAGCGTCGTGGTCCGGGCGTTGGCGAGGACGTAGCCGGTCACGTCCAGCGGATTCCGTGCGGTGGCGAACGACGGCAGGTGCGCGGCGATCGCCTCGGTCGTCTCGGGCGCGAACGGCGGGATCTCGATGCCGCGCGCGCTGGCCCGGTCGGCGATGATGTCGCACGCGCCGCCGGACGCGGTCAGCACGCCCATCCGGCGACCGGTCGGATGGCGATCGTAGCCGAGCAGCGCCGCGGTCGTCAGCAGTTCCTCGATGCCGTCGACCCGGATGATGTTGAGCTGCCGCAGTGCGGCATCGACCACGGCGTCGTCGCCCGCGACAGCGCCGGTGTGCGCGAGCGCCGCCTGCTGGCCAGCCTGGCTGGCGCCTGCCTTCAGTGCGACGATCGGCTTGCCAGCCTGGTCGGCTCGCTGCGCGGCCGCACTGAACGCGGCCGGATCGCCGATCTCCTCCAGGAACATGCAGATGACCTTGGTCTGCTCGTCGGCCACCAGGTAGTCGAGCATGTCCGCGGTCGTGATCATGGCCTCGTTGCCGAGGCTCGCGACCGTGCTCACGCCGATCGCGATGCGCCCGGGCAAAGGCCAGCAGCACGCTGGCCAGCGCTCCGCTCTGCAGTGCGATCCCGACCGGGCCGGCCGTGAGCGGTAGCGGCACGGTCAGGGCGTACGGGGCCGCCCTGGCGCCGGTATTCAGGAAGCCGAGGCAGTTGGGTCCGAGAATGACGATCCCGTGCCCGGCCGCTGCCTCGATGAGGCTGTCTTCAAGGGCTACGCCGCCGGCGCCAGCCTCGCGGTAACCCGGAGGCGAGGACGATCGCGTTCTGCACGCCCGCCGCCGCGGCGTCGCCGATGACCGTCGAGACTGCCTGGGTCGGGGCGAGGATGAAGGCCAGATCGGCAGGTTCGGCAAGGTCGCGCAGTGTCCGGACGGCCGGCCGGCCGAAGATCTTGTCGTGTCTTGGGTGCACAGGCAGCAGCCGACCGGTGTAACCGACCGCAGCTGCTGGCAGCGACGATGAACCGGGCCCAGCCGGACGTCTCGGACGCCCCGACGAGCGCGATGCTCCGCGGCGCGAAGAAGTCACGCAGTCGTTCCGGAGTGATCAGCTGCCGGGCTCCGGCCCTGGCCTCGGTGGTGGTGGTCACGCCTTCGCCACCAGTCACGCCTTCACCCGCGGCTCCTTGGGCAGCCCGAGGGCGCGCTCGGCGACGATGTTGCGCTGGATCTCGTTAGTGCCGGAATAGATGGAGCCGGCCCGGCTCGCCAGGAAGACGTTCTGCCAGCCGGTGGTCGCATAGCCGTTGTTGCCGTCGCCCTCGGGCCGGATCAGGGCGTCGGTGCCCTCGATGTCCATCGCGATCTCGCCGAGCTTCTTGTGGTACTCGCTCCAGAAGAGCTTGTTGATCGACGCCTCCGGGCCCGGCTGGCGGCCCTGGGCGAGCTGGGCGAGCGCCCGCAGGCCCGCGAACCGCATGATCTCGACCTGGCTGTAGGCCCAGGCAAGCTTCTGCCGGATCTCCGGATCGGTGCTGCTGCCTCGCTTGCGCGCGGTCTCGACCAGCTCCCAGAACTCGCGCTCGTACGACAGGTGCATGATCGTGGCCGAGCCGCCGCGCTCGTAGCCGAGCGTGGTCATCGCGACCCGCCAGCCGTTGTTCAGGCCCCCGATCACGTTGAACAGCGGCGCGCGGACCCCGTCCAGGAAGTCCTCGCAGAACTCGGCCGCCCCCGACATCTGCCGGACCGGCTGGTAGGTGACGGCCGGGTCCTTGAAGTTGATCAGCACGAAGGAGATGCCCGCGTGCTTCTCGGCGGCCGGATCGGTGCGGCAGAGGACGAACATCTTGTTGGCCCGCGCGGCGCCCGAAGTCCAGAGCTTCTGCCCGGTGATGACGATCTCGTCACCGTCGATCTCGCCCTTGGTCTGCAGCCCGGCGAGGTCCGAGCCGGTGCCGGGCTCGGAGAAGCCCTGGCAGTACACGTCCTCGCCGGTGATGATCCGCGGCAGAAAGTGCGCCTGCTGCTCCGGCGTGCCGTGCACGATGACGGACGGCCCGACCAGGCTCTCGCCCATGCCACGGACGACCCGCGGCACGCCCGCCCGGTACAGCTCCTCGTTGAAGATCGCCACGCGGACGGCGTCCAGGCCACCGCCGCCGAACTCCCGCGGCCACTGCGGGCAGATCAGCCTGGCTTCGGCGAGCTCACGTTCCCACTGCGCGTACTGGCGGGCTCTCGCATCGCGCCAGCCCGCAGCTCGCTGCCATAGCCGCCGGTGGTGACGACGTTGTTCCAGTCGATGAGCTCGGCCAGCCCGGACGGGGCGTGCCCGGCTATCCAGTCGCGCGTCTCGGCGCGGAACTGCGCGATCTCCGGGCCTAGATCAAGTTCCACTGGAGCCTCCCTGGCTGGCGCCCTGCGCCGCTTGCCGCCTTGTGTCGCTGTCGTCAGCGCACGGTTAACCGGCGGACGAGCCGCACAATCTTAGAATCAGGTTCTAGACCGATGAAATCCTGGCGGCGCGAGCGCTGTCAAGGGCGACGCGGTCGGCCGAGTGAGCGCGGAAATGGCAGGGCAGGCCAACGGCCGCGTGACTGACTCCGGAGACCCTGACACTTCCGTGGGGGCAAATGCCGCATAGCGACCGCGATGATGACTGAAACCGCTCGGGTCTCAGCAGCGCGCCCCGCCCGCCTCGGTCCCGAGACACGGCACAACGCCGCGCGAGGCCGTCAGGGCCGGGCCGGGCCGGCGGCCATCAGGCGGCGCACGTACTCGATGACAGCCTCGATGATGTCCGTCGCCTGCGCCCGGGTTCTGGCCGCCGCGACTTCCCTGGCGCCCTCGCCGATCACCGATGTGAGCACAGCCGCATACAGCCGGTCGAGCGAGGTATCCGGGAGCCGCAGCAGCGCGTCGTTCTGGCGGATCCACTCGTGCCCGCGATGGCGTTTCATCAGCTCAAACCCAGGCGGACCGTCCCCGCTCGAGAACAGCATGGCCAGGTCGCGCCGCTGCCAGCTGCCCTCGAGGTACGCCCGCGCCCCGGCCGCGAACAGCTCGGCCGGGTCGACCACGCCCTGCTGCCGCGCCGCCGCAACCGCGGCGCTCGCGGCCTCCTCGTAGGCTTGCTGGTGCTCGTGCCAGAGCGCGAGGAACAGCTCGCTCTTGCCGCCGAAGTGGTGGTACAGGCTGCCCACGCTCGAGCCGGCCCGCTCGACGACGTCGGCGATGCTCGCCTCAGCGAAGCCCTGCTTGGCGAAGACGTCGCGGGCAGCATCCAGCAGCGCGCGCTGGGTCTGCGCGGTGCGCCCCCATTGCCACGACGCGCTGCCCGGCTTCCGTGCCTGCGCCTCGGCCACCTGCCGTGCTCACCGCCTCGTCGGGCTTGCTGGTCACTCGAAGCATCGTGCCACGCGGCACGCCCATTCCGGCAAGTCGGCGCCGGGTCGCGGAGCCACCTCCGGCACACCGGGAGACATGTGACCTGATTCTCAGTGATAATTCCAGAAGAGCGTTCTAGTATCGGGCTTCTGGTGATCATGAAGGGTCGGGTGAGCTGGATGGGCAGCCTGGACGGAAGAGTCGCGATCGTCACCGGGGCGGGCCGCGGCATCGGCAGGTCCACTGCACTGCTGCTAGCGCGCGAAGGCGCCAGCGTCGTGGTGAACGACCTCGGCGCCGCGGTCGACGGCTCCGGCGCCGATACCGGCCCGGCGCACGACGTCGTCGCCGAGATCACTGAAGGCCGGCGGCAATGCGATCGTCAACGGCGCCGACGTCTCCGATCACGCCGCCGCCGAGGGCCTGATCAAGAGCGCCATCGCCGAGTTCGGCCGGCTCGACGTGCTCGTCAACGTCGCCGGGATCCTGCGCGACCGGATGATCTTCAACATGTCCGAGCAGGAGTGGGACGACGTCATCCGGGTGCACCTGAAGGGCACGTTCAACACGTCCAAGTTCGCTGCCGCGCACTGGCGGTCCCTGCGCGAGGAGACCGCGCAGAACCGCATCATCAACTTCACCTCGGTCTCCGGCCTGCACGGCGCGCCCGGCCAGCCGAACTACGCCGCCGCCAAGATGGGCATCGTAGGCCTCACCTGGTCCTGCGCGAACTCCCTCGGCAAGTACGGCGTGACCTGCAACGCGGTATCCCCGGCTGCCGCGACCCGGATGACCGACTCGATCCCGACCGACCGGCGGCGCAACGACAGGCCGTCCGACGAGGACGCTCAGGCGGTCGCCGGACAACGTGGCTACGGTCGTCGGCTACCTGGCCAGCGCGCGCTCCGGCTGGCTGACCGGCCGGATCGTGCACTCGTCCGGCTTCGAGGTCTCCCTGTACAACAACATGGCGCCAGTCGTCCGGCTGATCGGGCAGCAGCCATGGGCAGCTCGACGACCTGGCCGAGCAGGTCGAGCGGTCGTTCCAGCCGATCGCCGGCCGGCCGGCATGACCAAGCCGGTCCCCGAGCCGACACCGGACACGCAGCCGTTCTGGGACGGCTGCGCGCGCGGCGAGCTCATGCTCCAGCGCTGCCGGTCCTGCGGCCAGCCCTACTTCTATCCGCGGCCGATCTGCCCGGCCTGCGGCTCCACCGACGTCGAGTGGTTCGCCGCGAGCGGCCAGGCCACCCTGTACTCGTACGTGATCAACCACCGGCCGGCTCGCGGCTTCGAGGACGACGGCCCGTACGCCATCGCCGTGGTCGAGCTGGCCGAGGGCCCGCGCATGATGACCAACATCGTCGGCGTCCCGAACACGCCCGAGGACCTCGTCCTCGACATGGCCCTTCAGGTGACCTTCGAGCAGCGCGGTGACATCAGCCTCCCGGTCTTCGCGCCAGCAGGAGAAAAGCAATGAGCCGGGAACGCGGTGTGATCATCGCCGGTGCAGCCGAGACCGACGCGGTGGGCAAGCTACCGGACCACTCGACCCTGCAGCTGCACATCGAGGCCGCGGTCAACGCCGTCGCCGACGCGGGCCTGACCATGCGCGACATCGACGGCATCGCCACGGTCAACGCGCCTGGCCCGGTGCAGGTGGCGCACGCGCTCGGCATCACTCCGCGCTGGATGGACGGCACCGGCGTGGGCGGTACCTCGTTCCTGCTGCATGTCAGGCACGCCGCAGCGGCGATCCGGGCCGGCTATGCGACGACGGTCCTGATCACGCACGGCGAATCGGGCCGCTCGAGGGTCGGAGCGGCGCCGTGGCCGCGCGGCGCGTCCTCGATGCCCGGCCAGTTCGAGGCGCCCTACGGCACCGCCGGACCGACCTCCACCTTCACCATTCCGCTGCTGCGGTACATGAAGGAATACGGGCTCACCCACGAGCAGCTCGCCTACGTCGCGGTCGCGCAGCGGCGCTGGGCGGCGCAGAACCCGCGAGCCATGTTCCGCGACCTCATCACCGTCGAGGACGTGCTGGCGTCGCGGCTCGTCGCCTACCCCTTCCACCTGCTGGAGTGCTGCCTGGTCACCGACGGCGGTGGCGCGCTGATCGTCACCGCGGCCGACCGGGCGGGCGAGTTTCCGGAAGCCCCCAGTGCACGTGCTCGGCACCGGGGAGGCGATGGAGACGCCGATGATCTCGCAGATGGTGGACTTCACCGAGTCGCAGGCGTTCCGGCAGGCCGGCCACGCCGCGTTCGCCGAGGCGGGCATCACGACCGCGGACGTGCGGCACATGATGATCTACGACGCGTTCGCGCACGTGCCCATCTACGGGCTGGAGGCGCTCGGCTTCGTGCGCGAAGGGCGAGGCCGGCGCGTTCATCGCGGACGGCAACACCGAGCCGGGTGGCCGCCTGCCGCTGAACACCAACGGCGGCGGCCTGTCCTACACCCACACCGGGATGTACGGCATGTTCGCCATCCAGGAGGGCGTGCGCCAGGTCCGCGGCGAGGCAGCCGCCCAGGTGCCCGACGCCGAGATCAGCGTGATCCTCGGCAACGGCGGCATGTTCGCGACGTCGGGCGTCCTGGTCCTCGGCCGGCAACCGCGCTGACCGCTCGCAGCGAGCCTGACCGCCTCGGTGAACTCCGGCGCGGTGCGATCCGTGTAGCTGGCAGGCGGTTCTCGCCGCATGCGGCCGGCGGCGGTGCTCCGCCGTCGTTGCCGTGCCCTGGCAGGAACCATGAGCCTGATCGCGCTCGTCACGTGGATCACGACCGCCGGCTGGCGGCCTGTACCTGCTGTCCATCTGGCTGATCGAGTATGACAAGGACTTCCAGTCCGTCGCGGCCACCCGGCTGCCGCCAGCCGTGCTCACTGCGCACGTGCTGCTGGCCCTCGGCGGGCTGCTCATCTGGATCGGCTACGTCATCGCTGACCAGGACAGGCTGGCCTGGATCGCGCTCGGTGCAATGCTCCTAGCCGCGACGCTGGGCGTGTTCATGGCCACCCGCTGGGTTGGGGTGTACCGCGCGACGCGAGAGATACGGCGCAGCCTCGCGGAGCAGCAGGCCGGACGGCTGACCTTGCTGGGCGACTCCGCCGGCGTCGCCACGCTCGAGGTCGTAGCCGACATCGGGCCGCCTGAGCGCAACTTCCCGCTGCCCGTAGTGATCGCGCACGGCACGTTCGCCGCCGTGACCATCACGCTGGTGCTGCTGACCGCGCTCGGCGTCGGCGGCAGCTAGGCCTCAGGCCCGCCGTCAGGCCGGCCGGGTCGCGGCGAGCAAGCCTATCTCGCGCGCGAGCAGTTCGTCCGGCGTCTCGCGCCGGACCCCGAGGCGCGCGACGCCGTCGGCGCAGTAGATCACCGGCGGCCGCAGCGCGCCGTTGTAGTTGTTGACCATCGTGAAGCAGTACGCGCCGGTGACCGGCACGACGACCAGGTCGCCGATCTGCGGATTGCGCAGCATGACCTCGGGCGTGACGATGTCGCCGGACTCGCAGTGCCGGCCGACCAGGTCGACGAGCACCTCCGGCTCGTCCCAGCGGCCGACCATGAGCGGCGCGAAGCGCTGGCCGTAAAGCGAGTACTCCAGGTTGTCGCCCATGCCGCCGTCGACGGCGACGTGCAGCAGGCCGGACTGCTTCATGGTCAGCACCCGGTACAGCGTGATGCCGACCGGCGCCACGAGCGAGCGGCCAGGCTCGATGATGAGCTCGATGCCGGCGCCGAGATGCCGGTGCGCCGCATCGACCAGGACGTCCAGGTACTGGTCGATGGTCGGCGCGACGTCGCCAGGCTCGTACCGGACCCCGAGGCCGCCGCCGAGGTCGTAGACCTCGAACTCGCCCAGCGTTGCGAGCGCCGCCACCTCGGCCTCGAACTGCTGCAGGTTCACGATCTGCGAGCCGATGTGGGCATGCAGGCCGCGCATCTTGATCATCGGCGCGGCCCGCATCCGGGCCAGCGCCTCCGGCACGTGCTCGACCGGGACGCCGAACTTCGACGCCTTGCCGCCAGTGGCGAGCGCCGCGTGCGTGTGCGACTCGATGCCGGGACTGACCCTCAGCAGCACCGGGGTCGGCCGGCGAGCGAGCCGGTCGATCCGCTCGATGTCGTCCATGCCGTCCACGATGATGTAGCCGATCTCGGCATCCAGCGCGGCCTGGATGTCCGCGTCGGACTTGGCGTTGCCGTGCATGACGATGCCGGCCGGGTCCGCCCCGCCGGCCAGCGCGATGTGCAGTTCGCCAGCACCGACAACGTCGAGGCCCAAGCCCTTCGCTGGCCAGCACGCTGATCATGGAAGCCGACGGAAACGACTTCGTCGCGAAGCAGACCATGCTGCGGGGATGCCGGGCCGATAGCCCGCCGGTAAACGCGCGGGCACGGTCGCGCAGTGCCTGCTCGTCGATGATGAAGGCGGGCGTGCCGAACTCAGCGGCCAGCTCGGTCAGCGAGCAGCCCCCGATCCGGAGGTCAGCGCCGTCGACGACGGCGGACGGAGGCAGCAGCGAGAGATCGGTCATAACCCGATGATTACCGGACCCGCTGGCCGGAGTTCAAATCGGCGGAGTGCATACGCTGACGTACCGCCTCATAGGTGATGATTGCCGCCGAGATCGACACATTCAGCGAGTCGGCCTTGCCGAACATCGGGATCCGCACCCGGCGGTCCGCGCGGTCGAGCCATTCCGTCTGCAGGCCCGTCTGCTCGGCACCGACGGCGATGGCCGTCGGCCCCGTCAGGTCTGCCGTCCGTGACCAGCTGCTCCGCGTCCGGGACCGCCGCCACGATCTGCAGACCGCGGCCGGCGATCCAGTCCAGCACCTGCGCGCTTGTCGCCGACGCCACCGGCACGGAGAAGACCGTGCCCTTGCTCGCCCGCATCACGTTCGGATTGCCCCAGTCGGTCACCGGGTCGGCGGCGATGACGGCGGCGACCCCGGCCGCGTCGGCGGTGCGCAGGATGGCGCCGAGATTGCCGGGCTTCTCCAGGCCGGCGCAGACCAGCACGAGCGGCCGCGGGCCGAGTTCGAGGCCGTCAAGCGTGCTGACCACGGCGGACACCACGGCAAGCCAGCCGTCAGGCCCCTCCCGGTAGGAGATCTTCTCGAACACGGGCCTGCTGACCTGAACGATCTCCGCGTCGAGCCCGGCCGCCCTGCCAGCCAGGGAGAGCGACTCCGGGCTCGCCAGCGCTGGGCAGTAGTACAGCGCCAGCGGCCGGACTCCGGCCGCCAGCGCTAGCTCGATCTCCGCGAGTCCCTCGACCAGTGTCACGCCTGCCTGCTCGCGCGCGCGTCGTCGGCGCAACGCCACGAGCTGCTTGATCCGCGGATTGGCCGGGCTGGTGATCTCCAGGTCGGCAGGCCGGCGCCGGTCGGCTGGCATGCGAGACATGCTAACGGGGCTGCTGTCAGCCCGAGGCCGCGCCGCGATCGCTCGTTGCCACCGGGAGCTCAGCTGCTAGACAATCGGACCGCAGCCTGCTTCTGCTGTTAAGACTCAATAACGGGGGCACGGTCGACGATCGCGGCTTGGCAATGCGTCCCTGCGCCGATTGGGCGATGCTGGTGGTCGCCGCCGCCGCGCGCGGTCAGGCGTCGTAGTCGACGGTCAGTTGGTCTGTGACCGGCAGCGACTGACAGGTCAGTACGAACCCGTCCTCGACTTCCGCGGGCTCAAGGGCGAAATTCCGGCGCATTCGCACCTCGCCGGACACCACCCTGGCCCGGCAGGTGCCGCAGACGCCGCCCTTGCACGCGAACGGCAAGTCGGGCCGGGCAACCTGGGCCCCGTCGAGCACCGGCGTGTCCGCCGCGATAGTCGTGGTCGTCTGCCGGCCGTCGAGAACGATGGTGACCTCGCAGCCGCCGGTCAGCGGCTGCTCCAGGTGCTGCTCGGGCTCGGGCGGGATGTCCTCGACGTAGAAGAGCTCCCGGTGCACTCGCGCCGCCGGGACCCCGAGCTCAGCGAGCACGGCCATCGCGTCGGTCACCATGCCGTAGGGGCCGCACAGCCACCAGTGGTCGGTCCCGGCGATGTCGCACAGCGCCGGCAGCAGGCGCTGCAGCCGCCCGGCGTCCAGCCGCCCGCTGAACAGCTCCACTTCCTGCGCCTCGCGCGACAGCACGTGGGCAAGCTGGAACCGCGCCGGATAGCTGTCTTTGAGGTCGGCGATCTCGTCGGCGAACATCACCGAGTCCGCCCGCCTGTTCCCGTACAGCAGCGTCGCTTCCGACTGCACGTCGGCTAGGGCAGACGCCGCGATGGAGAGTACCGGAGTGATGCCGGATCCGGCGGCGATCAGGACGTGCCGGCCCGGCACGCCCAGATCAGGCGTGAAGCTGCCCGATGGCGGCTGCACCTCGATGCGATCGCCGGGCCGCACCTGGCGGACCAGCCAGCCCGACAGCGCGCCGCCGGGCACCTCGCGCACGCCGATCCGCGGCGACTGACCGGCTGGCGAGCAGATCGAATAGGACCGGCGCTCGTCGGTCCCCTCGACCATCCGCCGCAGCGTCAGCGACTGGCCAGGCCGGAACCGGTACTCATCGGCCAGCTCCGGCGGCACGTCGAAGGTCACCGCGACGGCGTCGGCGCAGAGCCTGTCGATCCCGGCGACCGTCAGCTCGTGGAACTGCCGCCGCCCGACCCTGGTGGCATCATCGGCGATCGCGGTCACCCTCAGATCTCCTTGACGTGCTCGAACGGCTCCGCGCAAGCGCGGCAGCGGTACAGGTCCTTGCACGCCGTCCCGCCGAACGCGGCGGTGCGCTGCGTGTCGCGCGACCCGCAGGCCGGGCAGTCGACAGGCGGGCCGGGCGCGAAGAGCGTCAGCGGCACCGGACCATGGCCGGCCGCTGGCACGGAACGAGGTGGCGCGATGCCCGCCTCTGCCAGCTTGCGGCGGCCGTCAGGGCTGATGAGATCACTGCGTCCAGGGCGGATCCAGGACGGTTCGCACCTCGACGTCGGCGAACCCGGCGGCAGCCAGCCGGCTAGCCAGATCCGCCCGGATCTCCGCAATCGCCGGGCAGCCCGAGTACGTCGGCGTCACCGAGACCACGACACGCGCGCCGTCCACCGTGACGTCGCGCAGGATGCCGAGATCGGCGAGCGTCAGCATCGGCAGCTCAGGATCGGGCACCGACTGCGCGACCTGCCGCGCCCTGGACCAGCATGACCTTATTGCCCGTCATCACCATGTCGCCCGTCATCACCATGTCGCCCCCGGCATTGCCCTGGCCACGCTCTGCAACTCGGCCAGCAGGTAGCCCATCGCCTCGGTGTGCACGCCGTCCCGGCCGGCCTGCCCGGACACGCCGGCCAGCCCGGCGCTCTGGGGCATGTCGAGCTCGGCCTCGGCGAGCACCTGGGCGATGACCGCGTCGAACTCGGCTCGCACGTCTGCCGGATCGACGGCCACTCCGGCGGCGGCCAGCCGCTGTTCCACGGCGACGGCTCGAACAGCTCGGGCACCAGGGGCGCGACGGCCGCGAGGCCCGCCTGCATCCGCTCGCGGGAGTAGTCGGTGCCGTCACCAAGCCGGATCACCCACTGGGCCGCGTAGTCGCGGTGGTAGGTGATCTCCCTGACACCTTGCGCCGCGACCGCCGCCAGGACCGGGTCAGCGGACGACCGCAGCCTGGTCAGCAGCGCCAGCCGCCAGCGTACTGAAGACCAGCAGCCGCGCCATGAGGCCAGCGAAGTCGGCGTCGAGCACCTCGGCGAGGCGCACGTTGCGGAACTCGCGCTCGCCCCGGCCGAAGGCGTAATCGTCCTCGGTGCGCCGCGACCGGTCGGCCGCGCCCGCCCTGGTCAGCAGCAGCCGCGCCTGCCCGAGCAGGTCAAGCGCGATGTTCGCGAGCGCCGTGTCTTCTTCGAGCTCGGGCGCGCGGGCCAGCCACTGCTGGAGGCGGTGCGACATGATGAGGGCGTCGTCGCCGAGCATGAGGCAGTACGCGGCCAGGTCGGCGCCGTCGATGCCGGCCGGCACCGTGGTGTCGACGCCCGCGAGCGGGTCGGTGAAGCCGGTGCCGAACGCCCAGCGGTGGCCGGTGTCGGTGTCCTCGCTGATCGCCTCGTAGGCGGTATCGAATCCCATGTCAGGCACCTAGATGTGCGGGACGGAGTCGGGGATCTCGTAGAAGGTGGGGTGCCGGTACACCTTGTCGCCGCTCGGCGCGAAGAACGGGTCCTTCTCGTCCGGGCTGGACGCGGTGATATCGGCGGCCTTGACGACCCAGATGCTGACGCCCTCGTTCCGCCGCGTGTAGAGGTCGCGCGCGTGATGCAGCGCCATGGTGGCATCGGCAGCGTGCAGCGACCCGACGTGCACGTGATTGAGCCCGCGCTTGCTGCGCAAGAACACCTCGAACAGCGGCCAGTTCGACCGCGGCTGCGTCTCGGTCCTGGATTGCCCGTAGGTGCCGGTTTGCTCGGTCATGCCGCCGCCTCCTTCCTGGCCGCGCGCGCAGCCCGCTTGGCCGCATGCGCCGCGGCCGCCTCGCGGACCCACGCGCCACCCTCGTGCGCGGCCCGCCGGTTCGCGATCCGCTCCGCGTTGCAGGGCCCGTTGCCGCTGATGACGCGCTTGAACTCGGCCCAGTCCGGCTGGCCGAAGTCGTAGTGGCCACGCTCGTCGTTCCACCGCAGCTGCGGGTCGGGCAACGTCACGCCGAGCGCCTCGGCCTGCGGCACGCTCATGTCGACGAACCTCTGCCGCAGGTCGTCGTTGGTGTGCCGCTTGACCCGCCAGCGCATCGACTGCTCAGTATTGGGCGACTCGGCGTCGGGCGGCCCGAACATCATCAGCGACGGCCACCACCACCGGTTCGTAGCGTCCTGCACCATGTCCCGCTGCGCGTGCCGTGCCGCGCATCATCGTCATCAGCAGCTCGTAGCCCTGCCGCTGGTGGAACGACTCTTCCTTGCAGATCCGGATCATCGCCCGCGCGTAGGGACCGTAGGACGACCGGCACAAGGGCACCTGGTTGCAGATCGCAGCGCCGTCGACCAGCCAGCCGATGACGCCGACGTCGGCAAACGTCAGCGTCGGGTAGTTGAAGATCGAGGAGTACTTCTGCTGGCCGGTGATCAGGCGGTGGGTCAGGTCGGCCCGGTCAGCGCCGAGGGTCTCGGCCGCCGAGTACAGGTACAGGCCGTGTCCGGCCTCGTCCTGCACCTTCGCCAGCAAGATGGCCTTGCGCCGCAGCGACGGCGCCCTGGTCACCCAGTTGCCTTCGGGCTGCATGCCGATGATCTCCGAATGCGCGTGCTGGGCGATCTGCCGGATCATCGTCTTGCGGTAAGCGTCCGGCATCCAGTCCCGCGGCTCGATCCGCCGGTCGCGCGCGATCGTCTCCTCGAAGTGGCGCTCCAGCCCGACGTCCGCGTTCGCCCCGGCAGGGCTCGCCCCGGCAGGGCTCACGCCGGCAGCGCTCGCCCCGGCAGCGTTCGCCCCGGCAGCGTTCGCCCCGGCAGGGCTCGCCCCGGCAGCGTTCGCCCCGGCAGGCCCAGCCGGGTCCGTGGCTCCAGCCATCCAGCACTCCTTATAGACCGATCATTCGGTTTGTAATTATAGCCCGGACGGCCGCCAGCGCCAGGCCGGCAATCTGTCGGTCCGCGGCAGGTTGGCTCGGGTCGGCGAGACTTCATGGTTTCCCCGACCAGACTTCATGGTTTTCGCGACCGCAAAGCGGGCAAAGCGGGGCACCGAGGCCGGCGAAGCCATGAAGTCTCGATCCGGTCCGTCGGAGACGAGGGCCGCCTGGGCAGATGAGCTGTCGGCAACCCGGTTCCGAGCACTGCCAGGGGGGTGGCATCGTGAAGTGTGCTCACGAACCACGGCCTGACCCTCGCGGCCCGACTGCCCGGCGCCCACCACGTCGCCCTGGGCGGCGGCGGCATCGCGAGCTTGATCGTCCACCTATTCATCTGGCACGAGATCTTCCGGCTGATCCGCTTCCTGTGGCGGATTCCGACCTTCGGGCCGTTCGTCGTCGTCCTGCTGGGACTTGCGTTCGTCGGCCTGATCGTCTGGCGCCAAGCGCGCGGACCCATCCGATGGCGCGGCGGACCTATCCGCCGGGGCGGGCGCCGTGGCGGGTCGGGAGGCTACGGCACCGGCAGCAGCCCGCGCGACTGGTAACGCACTAGCACGCCCGCGACCACCGCGGCGCGGCGAGGCCCTGCGGCCGGCTCAGGCTGGCGGCCACTGCTTGGCGACCATGGTGAGGACGTCGTACTTGGCGACCGAGGCGCCGTTCTGGTTGGTGACGTCGGTGTCCCAGCGAACCTCGCCGTGGCCGGCGTCCTCGCGCGGCGTGATCTGCTTGCACGTCAGTGTCACGGTCAGCTCGTCGCCTGGGTACACCGGGGTCAGGAACCGCAGGTTCTCCACCCCGTAGTTCGCCAGCACCGGGCCGGGGTCGGGCTGCACGAACAGCCCGGCCGCGAACGACAGCACCAGGTAGCCGTGCGCGACGCGGCCGTCGAAGAACGGGTTGGCCCGCGCCGCCTCCTCGTCCATGTGCGCGTAGAACGTGTCACCGGTGAACTCCGCGAAGTGCTCTACATCCTCGAGCGTCACCCGGCGCGGGCCCGCGACTACCGTGTCGCCGGGCCGCAGGTCGGCGAGCGACTTGCGGAATGGGTGGCCGCCGCTCGTGTCGCGGGCCGCGCCCGGCACCCACGTGCCGGTGACGGCGGTCAGCACCCGCGGGCTCGCCTGCACGGCCGTCCGCTGCATGTAGTGCAGGACGCCGCGGATGCCGCCCATCTCCTCGCCGCCGCCAGCCCGGCCGGGTCCGCCGTGCACCAGCGGCGGCAGCGGCGAGCCGTGCCCGGTCGACTCGGCTGCGTCGTCGCGATCGAGCACGAGCAGCCTGCCGTGCCACGGCGCCGTGCCGAGGACGACCTCGCGGGCGAACTCGGCGTCACCGGTGACGACCGAGCCGGCCAGGCTGCCGAGCCCGCGCGCCGCCAGGTCGATCACCTGGCCGGTGCTGGCGTAGCCCATGATCGTCGCCACCGGCCCGAACGCCTCGATCTCGTGCGGCTCGGCCCGGTCCGAGTCGTCGCACCGCAGCAGCAGCGGCGAGATGAACGCGCCTCGCTCGGCGTCGGCGCCGACGACCTCGACGTGATCGGGATCGCCGAAGACGAGCCGCGCCGCGCCGAGCAGGCCCTTGACGCTGCGGCGGACTTCCTCGCGCTGCTCGAGGCTCGCCAGCGCGCCCATCCGCACGCCCGGCTCCGCGGGGCTGCCCACGACGACCTCGGCCAGGCGTTCGGCCACGGCGGAGGTGACCGCGTCGGTCATGGCGTCCGGGACGAACGCGCGCCGGATCGCCGTGCACTTCTGCCCGGCCTTGACCGTCATCTCGGTGACCAGCTGAGTGATGTACAGGTCGAACTCGGGGCTGTCCGGACTGGCGTCCGGACCCAGGATCGAGCAGTTGAGCGAGTCCGCTTCGGCGTTGAACCGCACCGACCGGCCGACGACCACCGGATGGGCTCGCAGCTGCCGCGCTGTGGCCGCCGACCCGGTGAACGACACCAGGTCCTGCTCCGTCAGGTGATCCAGCAGGTCGCCGGCGCTGCCGCAGACCAGCTGCACCGAGCCCGCCGGCAGCAGGCCGGAGTCGGTCATCAGCTCGACGAGCCGCGCCGTCAGGTAGGCGGTCTGGCTCGCGGGCTTGATGAGGCTGGGCACGCCGGCCAGGAACGCGGGCGCGAGCTTCTCCAGCGGGCCCCAGACCGGGAAGTTGAACGCGTTGATCTGCACGGCGACGCCGCGCCGTGACGTCATGATGTGCTGACCCGGCGAACTGGCCGGACTTGCCGAGCGGCTCGACCGCGCCATCGAGATAGACGGTGTCGTTCGGCAGCTCGCGCCGGGCCTTGCTGGCGTAGCTGAGGAGCACGCCGATGCCGCCATCGATGTCGAACTTGGAGTCGGCCAGCGTCGCGCCGGTCCTGGCTGACAGCGCGTACAGCTCGTCCCGGTGCTCGCGCAGGTGCGAGCCAAGCGCCTTGAGCAGCCCGGCGCGCTGGTGAAACGTCAGCTCGCGGAGGGCCGGGCCGCCGACCGCACCGGCCGTAGGCGAGCGCCCCGGCCATATCGACGCCGGCCGAGGAGACCCGCGCGACCTCCGCGCCGGTGACCGCGTCCAGCACCGGCCGCCCGTCACCTTCCGGCGTGACCCAGTGTCCGCTCACGTAGCTTCGCAGCAGCGCCATTGCCAGCTCCTCGCCCGCCGTCCTGGACCGGCGACCGACTCACCCGATCTGGCCGCCGGTAATTTCTGACCGGTCGTTCGGTACGTTATCTTGTCCGCATGGCGCATGGCCAGGCCGGTACCGGCCAGTCAGCACCCCGGCGCGGACGGCCGGGGTACGACCTGGAGTCCCTGCTGGCTGTCGCCGTGGCGGTGTTCAACGAGCGCGGTTACGACGGCACCAGCATGGAGGACCTGTCGCGGCGGCTCGGCATCTCCAAGTCGTCGATCTATCACCATGTCGACAGCAAGGAGGACTTGCTGGCGCTCGCGCTCGACCGCGCGCTTGACGGCTTGTTCAGCATCGCCGACGAGGTCAAGGCCAGCGGGGAGCCCGCCATTGTCCGGCTCGAGAGCCTGGTCCGCGGCAGCGTGCAGGTGCTCGGCGATCGGCTGCCGTACGTCACCCTGCTGCTGCGCGCGCGCGGCAACACCAGCATCGAGCGCGCGGCACTGGCTCGGCGCCGCGAGTTCGACGAGATCGTGGCCGACCTGGTCGCCGAGGCCGAGCAAGACGGCGACATCCGGCCCGACGTCGGCCCGGCGATCACTGCCCGGCTGCTGTTCGGCATGGTCAACTCCCTCGTCGAGTGGTACCGGCCGGGCCGCGGCGCCACGGCCGCGACCGAGCTAGCCGACGCCGTGTGCGCGGTCGCGTTCGACGGCCTGCGCATCCGCCGCGCTGGGCCGGGCTCACCACGTGAGCAGAGCACGGCCGAGCTGAGGACGGCCGAGCTGAGGACGGCCGAGCTGAGGACGGAGGTCCGGTGACCCTCGACAACGCCGATCCGCGGCCGCTCCTGCTCGTGGACGTCGACGGCGTGCTGAACCCCTGGCATGCGCCGGAGTGCCCGGACGGCTTCCGCGAGTACAGCTTCTTCCCGGGCGAGCGGGTGCTGCTCTCGGCAGGCCACGGCGACCTGCTGCGATCACTGGCCAGCTCCTTCGAGCTGGTGTGGGCGACCGCCTGGGAGCACAAGGCCAACCGGCTGATCTGCCCGGTCATCGCGCTGCCCGAACTGCCCGTCATCGAGTTCCCGCTGACCGGGCCCGACTACCTGTTCCGCAAGCTGCCCGCCGTCGTCGGCTCCGTCGGCGACCGGGCCTGTGCCTGGATCGACGACGAGCACCAGCCCGATCACTACATCTGGGCCCGCGAGCGCGGCGTGCCGACGCTGCTCATCGACATCGACCCGGCCGAGGGCCTGACCGCCGGCGTCGCCGACCAGCTAGCCCGGTGGGCTGCCGCGCTGGCGAGCCAGGCCTAGCGCGACCCAACGCCCAGCCGACCCACGCCCAGCCGACCCACGCCTAGCCGACGCCGGACCAAGCCAGGCCGGAGCTAGCTGACCCCGGCGATGGCCTGCAGCCGGGCCCGCTCGTCCGCGGTCAGCTCGGCTGCCACCTCGATCGCCGCGACGTTGGCGGCGACCTGCTCGGGCCGGGTGGCGCCGAACAGCAGCGTCGTCACCATCGGATTGAGCAGCACGAACGCCATCGCCAGCTGGGCCGGATCGCGCCCAAGCGAAGCCGCGAGCGCGGCCAGCTCGCGACCCGCCGCGACGCCGGCCGCGTACCGTGGCTGATCGAGCTGCCCGGCGGCCCGCCCAGCCTCAGGGTCGCGGGCGTACTTGCCGGTCAGCACCCCGCCGGCCAGCGCATACGACGCCACGATCGCGATATCCCGGTCCGCAGCGACCGCGGCCAGCTCGGGATCCTCCACCACCGCGCGCGTCACCAGGCTGTAGGGCAGCTGGGTTGCGCACGGTCCCGGCACGCCAGCGGCGGCGGCCAGCGAGCAGGCGCGCTCAAGCAGCGAGGGCGGCCAGTTCAGCGTTCCCCACGCGCGCGCGTGCCCGGCAGCGATCAGGCCGGTGACCATCGCGACGACGTCCGCAAGCGGGACGTCGGCGGGCGGCGTCTCCGAGTAGATCAGGTCGATGTGATCCAGGCCCATCCGGCCGAGTGACGCGGCGAGTTCCTGCGCCGCAGTCTGCGACGGCCAGAACTCCCACCACAGCTTGTTGGAGACGACAACCTCGTCGCGCCGCCAGCCGCTCGCGCGGAACAGCTCGCCAAAGACCACCTCGGAGTACCCCGACGGGATGGGCGCCGAGCCCGTCTCGTCGTTGTACCGGGCGTCATCCAGGAACGTCACCCCGGCCGCACGAGCGGCCAGCATCACCGCAAGGCCCTGGTCCCGGCTCATCCGCTCGTAGGTCCGCCACGAGCCGAGCGCCAGCCTGCTCACGTGCAGGCCGGACGCGCCCAGGCGGACGACGGGCAACCGGGCGGGCTCGGCCGTCATCGGGCTCATCAGCAGCTCCTCGTTGACCTTCCCCGCCGATCATGCCAGCTTCGGCTCGCATGGTGCCCACCGAGTACACCGCGTACCTCACGGCCGTTGCCACCGCCGCGGCGGCGCTCATCGGGCTGCTGTTCGTGCCGGGTGTCCCTGCGGGACGAGTCCATCTTCGGCACGTACGGCAGCCGCCGGGTGGCGAGGCGCTGGCTAGCCGCGAACATTGCTGCGCGGCAAGCACCGGACCTTCGAGCCGACCGCCGAGCCGACCGCCGAACCCAGCACCGAACGGGCCGCCAGGCCGCAGACCTGAGGCGGTGCGCGGCTATCGTAGGCGCCGGAGAGGAGTGGCACGTGATACTCGACCGGCTGGCCGTTCCGATCGTGCTCGCGCCGCTGGCGGGTGGCCCGGCGACGCCGGAGCTCGCCGCAGCCGTCAGCAACGCCGGCGGCCTCGGGTTCCTGGCGGCCGGCTACCTGACCGCGGCGGCGCTGCGCGACCAGATCGTCCGCACCAGGGCACTGACCAGCGCGCCGCTTGGCGTGAACCTCTTCGTCCCCGGCACGCCGCGCCGCGGGCGGCGCGGTGGACGACTACGCCGCCAGGCTCACGGCGGCAGCCAGTCAGGCGGGCGTCGAGCTGGGCCAGCCCAGGTTCCACGATGACGAGTGGCCGGCCAAGGTCGCCCAGCTGACCGCCGACCCGCTCGCGGTCACCTCGTTCACGTTCGGCTGCCCGGACCAGGCGATCATCGCGGCCCTGCAGGCCGCCGGCAGCGAGGCATGGGTCACGGTGACGACGCCGGCCGAGGCGCGACAGGCGGCATCGGCCGGGGCCGACGTCCTCGTCGTGCAGGGCAGCGAGGCGGGCGGCCACCGCGGCAGTTTCACCGACGACCCGGCCGATGACGCGGCAGGGGAGCTCGGCCTGCTGTCGCTGATCCAGCTCGTGCGCAGTCAGACGGAGCTGCCGCTCGTGGCGGCCGGCGGGATCACGCACCGGCGCGGGCGTCGCCGCCGTCCTCGCGGCGGGCGCGAGCGCCGCGCAGCTCGGCACCGCGTTCCTGCGCTGCCCGGAAGCCAGCACGGCGCCGGTGCACCGGGCCGCTCGTCGCGACCGACACGCCGACCGCGATGACCCGCGCGTTCACTGGCCGTCTGGCCCGCGGCATCCGCAACCAGTTCATGGCAGAGCACGACCAGCGACGCGCCCGCCGCCTATCCGGAGGTCCACTACCTGACCGGGCCGCTGCGCGCCGCCGGCCGCGCTGCTGGTGACCCGGACCTGGTCAACCTCTGGGCGGGCCAGACGCACGAGCTCATCCGCGACCTGCCCGCGGCGGTGCTGGTCGCCACCCTCGCCGACGAGGCGCGCGCCGCGCTGGCGGCGGCCTCGGCCAGAGTCGCCAGGCCGACGCCGGCTGAGGCAGGCTGCGGCTGTGGCATGATGCGGTCACTAAGGTCCTTTTGAGAGGAACGTGGCGGTGTCCAGCAGCAGTAGCGAGACAAGTGCGCAGTCGGCCGAGCGACCTGTTCTCGGTCGCAGGCAAGGTCGCCATCGTCACCGGCGGATCGCGCGGCATCGGCGCGATGATCGCCGGCGGCCTGGTCCGCGCGGGCTGCCGCGTGTACATCACCGCCCGCAAGGCCGAAGCCTGCGACGCCACGGCGGCCGCGCTGTCGGCGTTCGGCGAGTGCATCTCGGTGCCGCTGGACCTGGCCGCGCCGGGCGGCGTCGACGCGCTGGTGCAGGCGGTCGGCGAGCGCGAGGACCGGCTGCACATCCTGGTCAACAACGCCGGCGCCACCTGGGGCGCGCCGCTGGCGGAGTACCCGCTGGAGGCGTTCGACAAGCTGTGGAACGTCAACATCAAGGCGCTGTTTGCCCTGACCGTGCAGCAGCCTGCCGCTGCTGCGCGCCGCCGCGAGCGCGGCCGACCCGGCGCGGGTGATCAACATCGGCTCGATCGACGGCCTCGGCGTGCCGACCATGGAGAGCTACGCCTACAGCACCACCAAGGCGGGCGTCCACATGCTGACCCGGCACCTGGCCAGCACGCTGGCGGCCGAGTCGATCACGGTCAACGCCATCGCGCCCGGCCCGTTCGACAGCAAGATGATGGCGTTCGCGCTGGACGATCCGCAGTGCGCGGGCGGCCATCGCGGGCGAGCGTCCCGCTGGGCCGGATCGGCGAGCCCGACGACATGGCCGGCGCCGCCATCTTCCTGGCATCGCGGGCCGGCCGGTACCTGACCGGCGCGGTCATCCCGGTCGACGGCGGCCTATCGACGATCCGGCGTAGCCAGCCAGTCCGCGCTAGCTGACGTAGGCCGAGCTAGTCTTCGTCGCCTGCGACCAGACAGCTTGCCAGCGCCCATCGATAACCTCATAACTATCGAGGTGCCAGCACACGAAGTCGGCCAGTGTGATCGCCCTCCTCGATAGAGATCCGCGCCCGATACCGCAGCAGCGCCCAGTCGCCCCCACCGCGCACCTCGATTCCCAGAGACAGGCTCGAACACGCGATACACCAGCCTGCCCTGAGGCGATCATGCCGAGATACAGCTCCTTCGACAGCGGTGTCCCCGTCGGCGTGATCAGCTCATAGTCGTCGGCGTGCAAACGCCGCGCCAGCTCTAAGATCGGGCTCGACCAGCGACCAGAGCCGCGAAGTCTCGATCTCGCGAAGCTCAACCGGGTCAAAGCTCATCGAAGCCTCCAGCGTCCGTGCCGGGCCGGCGGTGAAGCAGCCACTTCTCTGCCCTGGCTGCTCCATTGTCGGCCCGGCGCGGTGCCAGCTCAGGAAGAAGCCAGGGCAACACCGATGCGGCGCAGCTGGGCGGTCGCGCCGCCGAGGGCGAACTCGTTGTGCTTGGCCGCGACGAAGTACCGGTGCACGTCGCCGTCCATGTCGATGCCGACGCCGCCGTGCACGTGCACCGCGGTGTGCGCGACCCGGTGCCCGGCCTCGGCTGCCCAGAACTTGGCCGTCGCGATCTCGGTGTCGCTCGGCAGGCCCTCGGCCAGCCGCCAGGCGGCCTGCCAGAGCGTCAGCCGGATCCCTTCGATGTCGATGTAGGCATCGGCGAGCCGCTGCGAGACCGCCTGGAAGCTGCCGATCGGCTTGCCGAACTGCTCTCGGCTGCGGGCGTAGGCCGCGGTCAGCTCCAGCGCCCGCTCGGTCACGCCGAGCTGGAGCGCGCACAGCCCGACGGTCGCGCGCGCGACCAGCCAGTCGATGATCTCGCGCCCCGCGGCGATGCCGCCGAGCACGCGGTCGTCGGGCACCGCCGCGCTGGTCAGCTCGATCAGCGCAGTGCCGTCGCCGCCCGTGACGTGCTGCGGCTGGACCGTCACTCCCGGGTCGTCCGGCGCCACCAGGAAGACGGCCGCGCCGTACGGCGTGCTGGCCGGGACGAGCAGCAGGTCGGCGATCGTACCCGCGAGCACTGTGGTCTTGGCGCCGGTGAGCTGCCAGCCGCCATCGGACTGGCGGGCCGTCGTGGCCGGGACGCGGAGGTCCTCGCTGTCGTCCTCGGCCAGGGCCGCGGCCAGGATGACCTCGCCGCGCGCCGCCGGTGCCGCCCAGCGCTCCTGCTGATCGGGCGCGCCGAACGTGGCCAGCGCGGACGCGCCCAGCACGATCGAGGCCAGGTACGGCACTGGCGCCACCGTCCGGCCGATCTCGATGAGCACGCTGCACTGCTCGAGCAGGCCGAGCCCGGCTCCGCCGACCGACTCCGGCAGGGCCGCGGACAGCACGCCGGCCGCGGCGAGGTCGGACCACAGCGGCGGCATCGAACCGGGTCTGTCCCGCCTCGATCTCTCGCAGCCGCTCTTGCGTGACCTGGTCGGTCAGGATCTGGCGGCTCAGCGCACCGAGCTCGTCCTGGGCCGTTGTCAGCGTGAAGTCCATCGTTCCCTCTATGGTTGTGGTCTTGATCTTCCGGGCGCGCTTACCGGCGGTTCAGCGGCAGGCCGAGCGCGGCGGCGCCGATGATGTCGCGCTGGACCTCGTTGGTGCCGCCGCCGAAGGTGAGGATGAGGGCGGACCTGTGCATCCGCTCGATCCGGCCCGCCAGGAGCGCGCCCGGCGACCCGGTACGGACCTCGGCGTTCGCGCCGAGCACCTCCATGAGCAGGCGGCAGGCCTCGATGGTGAGCTCGGTGCCGTACACCTTCGTCGCGGACGCGACGGCGGGGCCCGGCGATCCGGCGGTCGACGCGATGCGCCAGTTGACCAGCTTGAGGAACTCGACCTTCGCGTGCACGCGCGCGAGGTTGAGCTGCACCCATTCGGAGTCGATGACCCGGCGGCCGTCGGCGAGCTTGGTCGACCGGGCCCAGTCGGTGACGTCGGCCAGCGCGGAGATGACCGGAGCCGCCGAGGTCAGCGCGACCCGCTCGTGGTTGAGCTGGTTGGTGATCAGCGGCCAGCCCTTGTGCTCCTCGCCGACCAGGTTGGCCGCCGGGACGCGGACGTCGGAGTAGTAGGTGGCGCTCGTGGTCACTCCGGCGACGGTGCTGACCGGCGTCCAGGAAAAGCCGGCGGCGTCGGTCGGCACGATGATGATCGACAGTCCCTTGTGCCGGGGCGCCTCCGGATCGGTCCGGCAGGCCAGCCAGACGTAATCCGCGTACTGGATCAGGCTGGTCCACATCTTCTGGCCGTTGATGACGTAGCTGTCGCCGTCACGGACAGCGCGGGTGCGCAGTGAGGCCAGGTCCGTGCCGGCACCCGGCTCGGAATAGCCGATGGAGAAGTGCAGCTCGCCCGCCGCGATTCGGGGCAGGAACCGCTCCTTCTGCGCTGGCGTGCCGAAACGCATGATCGTCGGGCCGACGGTGTTGATGGTGAGGAACGGGACGGGAACCCCGGCGATCGCGGCCTCGTCGGTGAAGATCAGCTGGTCGAGCACGGAGCGGTCCTGGCCGCCGTACTCGGCTGGCCAGCCGATCGCCAGCCAGCCGTCGCGGCCGAGCTGGCGCACGACCTCCTTGTAAGTCGCGCCGTCGCCGTACTCGCCGTCGGCGTGGGCCAGTCCTGCCCGCCGCTCCGGCGTCATCAGCGCGGCGAAGTACTCGCGCAGCTGGTGGCGCAGTTGCTCCTGCTCAGGCGTGTAGCTGATGTGCATCCGGGCCCCTGCCGTTCGGCGAGCACAGCCGCTATAACTAGAACGTGTTCTAGCCATGGTAACGGAGCAGGGGCCCGCTCAGCGGCGCCGCCAGCCGTTCTAGCCGGCGCCATTGCCGGTGAGTTGGAACGCCAGCACGCCAGGCCGCGTAGGCCAGGCTCAGCGGTGCGAACACTGCGTCGTCGCATGCCGGCCGCGTTGATGACGAGGGCGATCGCGAACATGACCGCTGCGATGGGGCAAGCTGGCGCTCCTTGACTGCAGAGTGAACCGGGCCAGGCTGGCCATGACCGCGCGAACTATCCCGTTCCGGGCATTCACTCCGCGGGCATGGTGCTGCGCTCCGGTCGCTGGCCGGCTTAAATGGAACGCGTTCTAGTGAATGGCTCCGGAGGGCAGCAGGTTGGCCGAGGCTTACATCGTCGACGCGGTGCGCACGCCGGTCGGCAGGCGCGGCGGCGGGCTGGCCGGCGCGCATCCAGCCGACCTCGGCGGGCACGTGATCGGCGCGCTGCTGGCGCGGACCGGACTTGATCCGCTCGCGGTCGACGACGTCGTCTTCGGCTGCGTCGACACCATCGGCCCGCAGGCAGGCGACATCGCGCGGACCGCGTGGCTGGCCGCCGGGCTACCCGAGGAAGTCCCCGGCGTGACCATCGACCGGCAGTGCGGCTCGTCCCAGCAGGCCGTGCACTTCGCTGCGCAAGCCGTGCTCAGCGGGACGGCGCACGCGGTCGTCGCGGGCGGCGTGCAGAACATGAGCCAGATCCCTATCGCGGCCGCGATGCTCGCGGGTCAGCAGTACGGCTTCGCCGACCCGTTCAGCGGCTCGGCAGGCTGGCTGGCGCGCTACGGCGATCAGGAGATCTCGCAGTTCCGCGGTGCCGACCTGATCGCGCAGCGGTGGGGCATCAGCCGGGCCGAGATGGAAGGCTACGCGCTGGCCAGCCACCAGCGTGCCGTCGCGGCCATCGACGGCGGTGTCTTCGCGGGCGAGATCACGCCCTACGGCGACGCTGTGGCCGATGAGTGCCCGCGCCGGGACACCTCGCTCGCCAAGATGGCCGGCCTGAAGCCCCTGCGCGCGGACGGGCTGATCACCGCGGCCCTGTCGAGCCAGATCGCGGATGCGGCAGCGGCGGTGCTGGTGGTATCCGAGCAGGCGCTGACCGAGCACGGCCTGACGCCGCGGGCCCGGATCCATCACCTGAGCGCTCGGGGCGCGGACCCGGTCCTGATGCTGACCGCGCCGATCCCGGCGACGGCGCACGCACTCAAGCTGACCGGGCTCAGCATCGACCAGATCGACCTGGTGGAGATCAACGAGGCGTTCGCCAGCGTGGTGCTGGCCTGGCAGCGCGAGACGGGCGCCGACCTGGACCGGGTCAACGTCTGCGGGGGCGCGATCGCGCTCGGTCACCCGCTCGGGGCGACGGGCGCCAGGCTGCTCACCACGCTGCTGTCCGCGCTCGAGCGGACTGGCGGCCGGTACGGGCTGCTGACCATGTGCGAGGGCGGCGGCCAGGCCAACGTCACCATCATCGAGCGGCTCTGAGAAGCGACGCCCGGCGTCAGCGGGTCTTGAGCACGGCCGCGTCGCCGTTGAAGCGGCGGACCCGGCGCGTCAGCGTGTCCGTCGCGCCCTAGCCGTTCCGCCGGCCGCGGCCGACTGCGCGAACTCCAGCGCCTCGGTCGCCAGCTCCCGCCAGTCCAGGCGAGAACCGGGCGCCAGGCTGAACCACTCGCGCATCGCGGTGCCCTTGTTGGCGTCGAAGGCCACGCCCTCGCCGGCCGCGATCAGCGTCGTCACCCGGTCAGCGGGCAGCTTCAGCACGAGGCTGCCGCGCACCAGCATCGCGAAGATCTTGCCGCGGTACTTCAGCGAGCCGCGGCCGAATCCGCTGCCGCCGGGCGGCGGCGTCACGCCGTCGATCCCCATCAGGTCGTCGACGAGGTCGAGGTAGCGCGCCAGGGTCGGGTTCGGCGGTTGCTCTTGTGCCACGAGAATCAGGTTAGGACGGCATGCCGACAAACTGCGGCCCGCCCAGCCTCGGGTCAGGGCCGGTTACCGGACCGAGGACCGCGCCGAGATGATGTCGTTGAGGGCGTCACCGATGTACCGGAATGCGAGGATCGTGACGACCAGGACGACAAATGCGGGGTACACCTCCCACGGGTAGCTATCGAACAGGTCATTGACGCCGGTGGTCAGCATGGTGCCCCAGTCCGCGAACGGCGGCGGCGGGCCAAGGCCGAGGAAACTGAGCGCGGACAGCGCGTAGATGGAATCGGCGACCGCGAAGGTAGCGGTGACGATGAAGACGTTGAAGGTGTTCGGCAGCATGTGGCGGAACAAGATTCGCGAGCGCGATGAGCCCATCGCTACCGACGCCTGCACGAACTCCCTCGTCCGCAGCGACAGCACCTGGCCGCGGACGAGCCTGGCGACGTAAGGCCAGGACAGCACCGTCAGAAGCAAGATGATCGCAGCCAGGCTCAGCGTGAACATGCTGGCGAGGATGATCAGCAAGATGAACGTCGGCACCGCGAGCAAGGTGTCGACGATGCGCATCAGGATGGCGTCCATGACGCCACCGATCATGCCGGAGATGGCGCCGTAGAGCGCGCCGATGACGGTGCTGGCGAGAGCGACCGCGAAGCCGAGCTCCAGCGAGGACTGGCCGCCCACCATCAGCCTGCCGAGGATGTCGATCCCGTACTCATCAGTGCCGAGCGGATGACCGGGCGCAGGCGGCATGTTGGACAGGCCCAGGTTGACGGCGGTCTGGTTCGTCCGGTAGATCAGCGGCCCGACAAAGCAGAACAGGACTAGGAGCAGCACGACCGCGCTGCCGCCCATGGCCCGCTTGTTGCGCAGGAAGTCACTCAGCACAAGGTTCCTGCTGCTGACGCTTGCGCTTATGTCGCCGCCGGCCGGCGTGACGCCGCCAACCGGCCCGACGACTACCGCGCCGTCAGGCGACTGCATGCCGGATCCTGGGGTCGAGGATGCCGTAGGCGATGTCCGCTATGAGGTTGCCAGCCACGGTCGCGACGCCGATGATCAGCGTCGCGCCGAGCAGGACCGGGAAGTCGTGGCTGAGAGCCGACTGCCAGAACAACAGGCCCATGCCGGGGAAATTGAAGATCGCCTCCGCGATCACTGCCCCCGCGACGATGTCGGGGAGCGACAGCCCGAGGATGGTGACGACGGGCAGCAGCGCGTTGCGGAGCAGATGCCGTAGGAGGATCGCCCGCTCCTGCAGGCCCTTTGCGCGCGCGGTCCGGATGTATTCGCGGGCCAGCTCCTCGATGCCCGAAGATCGCATGTACTGGCTGAAGCCGGCCACGCTATTGATCGACAGCACGATGACGGGCAGCACCAGTGCGTTCAGGTCAGAGAAGAGTCCGCCAACCGAGGAGATCCCGCCCGGAAAGTTGGGCTGAAACCAGTGGAAGTGCACGCTGAAGATGGCGATCAGCAGCAGGGCTTCCATGAAGTCCGGTGCCGAGTACAGGGTGAACCAGGTGTTGGCGACGACGTCGTCCCGGATTGTGCCGTGATGGACTGCCTGATACAGGCCCATCGGCAGCCCGATGATCAGGGCCAGCACGGTCGACGTGCCGAGCAGGATCACGTCGCGGGGCAGCCGCTGCGCGATGAGCGTGGACACCGGCTGCCCGGCCGTATAGGAGATGCCGAAGTTGCCATGCAGCACGTGCTCGCAATAGAGCAGGAACTGCACAGGCAGCGGCCGGTTCAGCCCGTAGGTGTTGTCGAACAGCGCGATCCTCGCTGGCGTCGCCTTGAACCCGAGCACGGCTCTCGCCGTGCTTCCGGGCTCGAAGTGCACCAGTATGAAGGTCAGGATCATGACGCCGATCACGACAGCGATGGACTGGCCGATCCGCCGGACGAGGTACCAGGTCATGAACCGGACTTCGTGTAGTACCAGACCTCCGGGTTCAGCAGGCCGGAGAACGGGTTCAGCGGGGTGACGCCGGCCAGGTTCTTCTTGTACACGAAGACGAACGAGGCGTTCGGAAGCCACAGCAACGGCAGCTGCTTGGCCGCGTAGTCCTCGTAGGCATAGAACGCTGCCGGGCTCGAGCCATACTCGGTGGCGTTGATCAGGTTGTCCATCTCCGGGCTCGAGTAACCGCCGTAGTTGCCATTGGCGTCGGTGTTGAACATGCCCGCCCCGGACGGATCCATGAGGTAGGTGTTGTAGCCGTACTGCTCGAGCTGCCAGTCGTTGCAGATCGCGGCTGGATGGGACTGGGCATTGCAGGTCCCGGTCGTGGACACCAGGGTGTTGAAGGGCTCGGACTTGAGCGTGATCTTGACTCCCCCGAGTGCCTCGGAGGACTGGAACGCCGCGTTCTGCTGGTCAAAGGAGGCAGTCCCGGAGCCGAACAGCAGCTGGAACGTCAGCGGCTCGCCGGCCGTGATGCCGGCGCCGCAGTCGGAGGCACCAGTGCCAGGACGCACGCAGGTGTCGGTGCCGCCCGGCACGACCTTCCAGCCGTGCGCCTTCAGCAGCGCGATCGCCTTCGGCGGCGAGTACTGGTACGGACCGCCCGCCTTCTCCAGCGGCGAGTCCCACTGCTTGCCGTACAGCACCGGCACGGGCCCGTTGCCGGGGTCGGCGTAGCCCGCGAAGACCTTCGTGACGATCTGCTTGCGGTTGATGAGGTACTCCATCGCCTGCCTGATGTACAGCAGCCGGAGCAGCGGGCCCGCGGTCGGGTGGTAGAAGTTCGGCAGGATCTCGGCGACACCGGGTTCCGGCACCTGTGCCACCGAGTAGCCCTCAGCCTCGAGGGCCGGGATCTGCCGGATGTCGTTGAGCGGGACGCTTGCTATGTCGAGGGTGGTGCCGGAACGCAGCGTGTCCATCTCGGCGGTGTCGGTCGTGAACGGCGTCCAGATCACCTTCGACAGGACCGGCTTGTCCGGCCCGGAGAAGTTCTTGTTCGGGACCCAGCTGTAGTAACCGGAACTCTGGAACTGGCCCAGCTTCCATGGTCCGTCCACCACCTGCCAGAGCGGGTTGGTGGCGAACGTGCTCATGTCGCCGCCTTGCGCCTGCAGGAAGTTCCAGACCGCCTTAGCCCCGGACGCAGTCTGGTCGTAGGCGCCGACCTTGCCGGTCAGCGAGGTCTTGTCCCAGGCGTGCTGCGGCAGCAGCGGGATCGTGGCCAGCACGTTGTCGACGTAGAACTGAGGGTTGTAGGAGCGGGTGAGGTTGATGACCACCGTGCTGGAGTTCGGCGTCGCGACGCTGGCCACGTCTACCGGGAACAGGCCCTGGACGTAGTCGAACCAGTCGTTGTAGTTCGCCTTGAGCAGGTTGTAGACGAAGGTGAAGTCGCGACTGGTGATCGGCGTGCCGTCGGACCACTTCCACGGCTTGAGCACGATCGTGATGACCTTGTCGCCGTCGGACCACTTCAGCGAGCTGAACAGGCTCTCCTGCGGGTTCACGACCGAGTTCGCGCCGTCGCCCGAGTAGACCAGCGGGGGCCACATCCCGAGGGTGAGGCTTGCGTTGTAGCCATTGGAGTTGGTGGCCGGCACGATCGGGAAAATGAAGTTGGGCGACTCGCCGACCTCGGCGATCGTGACGGTGCCGCCCTTCTCCGGCTTGCCGGTCAGGGCTGAGCCGCCGCCGACCTTGCCGACGTTGCCAGCCGAGCACGCCGTCGCGACGACAGTCATGGCCAGTGCGGCGACCGCGACCGCTAGTCGATGATTCCTGAGCACGCGACAACTCCTTCGGTCCGAGCAACCTCAAGCAGGAAAATCTATCGAATTCCTATTACGCTGGTAGACATTATACGGACATTCAGCCCGATTTTTGAGAGGTGTCAGCCAGGTTTAACCACACTGTGATGGTTCCTGCCGGTAGTGCACTGACCACACGGTGCCGGTCATGCGGCAGCCCCTGGCCAAATGCGGTCAGGGGCTGCTGATGACGCTCGCCGGAGCGGATCCGGTTACTCCCGCTCCTAGCCGCGCAGCCGTGCCGCCGCGTCGCGGAGCGCCGCGTCCATGGGCGTCGGCTCTAGCCCGAACGCCTCCGTCGTGGCGCTGGAGTCGATCACGAACGGGCTGGTGAACTGGTACCGCGTGGTCCGCAGTTCCTTGATCATCGGCGAGAACAGGCCAGTCGTCCACATCACCGGGTACGGGATCGGCATCAGCTTGGCCTTCGGGGCGCCGTTGACCTCGGTGAACCGGGTGGCCAGCTGCCGGACGGTCAGGGCCGGGTTGGTCGGCACGAGCCATGCCTGGCCGTAGGCCCGCTCATCCGCGGCCACCGTCACGAGCGCCCTGGCGCAGTCCGCGATCGACGTCCAGCTGTGCGGCACATCCAGCGGCCAGGGCGAATACCCGCGCGAGCCCGCCAGCAGCGGCTTGCCGATCGCCGACGACAGCAGCGAGTTGGCCTCGATGTAGTCGCTGGCGCGGACCTCGGTCGCGCGGATGCGGCCTGCCTCGTGCGCGGCGAGCGCGTCCTGCCACATCTGGGCTCGCAGCCGCAGCTTGGGATGGGTCGCCGCGAGCGGGGTCTTCTGCGTGATCGGCCCGTCGACTGGCCCGTAGCCGTACAGGTTGCTCATGGTGGCCAGCACCGCGCCGCTCCGCTCGGCCGCGGTCAGCAGCGCCGAGGCGAGCGGCGGCCAGTCGGTCAGCCACTGGTGGTACTGGCGGGTTCGCGCAGTTGTACAGCGCTGCGGCGCCGGCCGCGAGAGTCGGTCAGCCGCTCCGCGTCGGTCGCGTCGGCGGCCACCCGCTCGATGGCCGGGTGCTCCGGTCCGGTGCCGCGTCGGCTGATGACGCGGACGTGCTCGCCGCGCTCGGCGAGCAGCAGTGCGGTGGCGGATCCAACGGCCCCGGCGCCGACGATGACGTGCTCGGACATCTTCTTCTCCTCGTGCCTCGTGGCGCCGCCGTTACTGTAGGTCGGCGCTCCCTTTTAAGAGCACTGCTCTCTGTTGTAATCATGAGTCTGCCATAAGTCGATCGCAGATTGCAAGAGCAGTGCTCTCGCTTGTGTGCAATAATCTCTTCATGCCAGCGAGATCGATCCGCGCCCGAGTCCGAGCCGAGATGATGGCAGAGATCAAGGCGGTCGCGCGAGCGCATCTGGCCACAGACGGCGCGAACCTGTCATTGCGCGCGGTTGCCCGCGACATGGGCATGGTGTCGTCCGCGATCTACCGCTACTACGCCAGCCGGGACGACCTGCTGACGGCGCTGATCGTCGACGCCTACAACGCCCTCGGCGAGACGGTCGAGGCAGCCGAGGCCATGGTGGCCGACCGCAGCCAGCTGCGCGCCCGCTGGCGGGCCGCGACGCGCGCCGTGCGCACCTGGGCGCTCGCCAATCCGGCTGAGTACGCGCTGCTCTACGGCAGCCCGGTCCCCGGCTACGCCGCGCCCGCGGACACCATCGCTGCGGCGGCGCGGACGCCGTGGTGCTGGCGCGGATCCTGGCCGACGGCGTCGACTCCGGCGAGGTCACCGGGGCCCGCGTCCAGTCCCTCGGTCCCGCTGCCAGCGTCCGTGCGCGCCGACCTGGCCCGCGTGCGCGACTGACATCGCGCCGGGGGTGCCGGAAGAGCTGCTCCTGGTCGCGATGTCCGGCTGGATCCAGCTGTTCGGCGTCGTCAGCTTCGAGCTGTTCGGCCAGTTCAACAACGTGATCGACGCCCGCGCCGAGTTCTTCGACCAGCAGATGGAGCTGATGGCCGACCTCATGGGCATGTAGCGCGGACCCGTCCCACGGGAACAGCGGCGGTCAGCCGGGAGTTCCGGAACACTGTGAGCAACGCTGAGGAGGGCAGATGACATCGCAGTGGCGTGATCGGCTCGGCCAGTTCGGGATCTGGCGTCCTGCGTTCCAGACCACCCCGGACCTCGCGGCGGGCCTGGAGCACCTTGGCTTCGGCGCGGTCTGGCTCGGCGGCTCGCCTGACGGGGATCTCGAGATCGTCGACGGGCTGCTCGGCGCGACGAGCTCGATCATCATCGGCACGAGCATCGTGAACATGTGGAAGGACGACGCGGCCACTGTCGCGAGCTCGTACGCACGGATCCAGGCCGCTTACCCCGGCCGGTTCCTGCTCGGCGTCGGCGCGGGACACCGCGAGGCCACGGCGCACTACGCCAGTCCGTATGACACCCTCGCTGGCTACGTCGATCAGCTGCTGAACCACCACGTTCCCGCCGAAGGCATTGTCCTTGCCGCCCTCGGTCCGAGGGTGCTGCGCCTTGCCGCCGACCGCACGGCTGGCGCGATCCCTTACCTCGTGCCGCCCGAGCACACCAGACAGGCGCGCGAGATCCTCGGCCCGGACCGGCTGCTTGCGCCCGAGCACAAGGTGGTCGTTGATCCTGACCCTGTTCGGGCCCGTGCGCTCGGCCGTAAGCGGGTAGCCAACCCTTATCTCGGGCTGGTCAACTACACCTCGAACCTGCGGCGACTCGGGTTTACTGACGAGGATCTGGACGACGGCGGTAGCGACCGGCTCATCGACGCGCTGGTCGCGCACGGCACCGCCGAGCAGGTCGCCGCGCAGCTCGGCGCGCACCTGGACGCTGGTGCCGACCACGTCTGCATCCAGCTGCTGGCTGACGGCGGCACCGACGCGCTGGCCGGGTACTCCGAGCTGGCGCGCGGGCTCAGCCTGCCGGGCTGACGGCAACGTCCCGGTGACGCGCGACTGGGTTCGCTGGCACGACGCGTATGACGATCCGGCGTCCGGGCTGAGCTCGCGGCTGGCGCTGGTTCAGGCCCACCTGGCTGCCGCACTGGCCACGGCGCCGAATGGGCCGCTCAGCGTCGTGAGCCTCTGCGCCGGCCAGGGCCGCGATGTGATCGGCGTGCTCCCCCATCACCCGCGCCGCGACGATGTCTCGGCGCTGCTAGTCGAGCTTGACCCGACGAACGCCAGGGTGGCCAGGGATGACGCGGCCGCCGCGGGCCTGGCTGGCGTGACGGTGCGGACGGCCGACGCCGCGGACGTCACGTCCTGCGTCGATGCACTGCCGGCCGATGTCCTGCTGCTCTGCGGGATCTTCGGCAACGTGAGCGACAAGGACATCCGCCAGACCGCGACGGCGGCGGCCGCGATGTGTGCGCCGGGCGGCACGGTGATCTGGACACGGCATCGGCGGCCGCCGGACCTGACTGGCCAGATACGGTCCTGGTTCGCGGCGGCCGGTTTCGACGAGGTGGCGTTCGATGGCCCGCAGACAACGACGATGACGGGCGTCGGCGTGCACCGGCTAGCGGCCGGCGCACGACCGGACTTGGCGCGGCTGCCAGCGGGACGCCTGTTCACGTTCCTGCCGTCCGCCTAGCTGGTGGTCGAGCCGCAAGCAACCTGGCTCACTGCGCGTTGCCTGCGTGACTGGGCCGGCGATCGGTTGTCGCGAATTACAACGCTCGGTGATCCTGCGTCGTCCTAACAGGTGTCAGTGCTCAGTACTAAGGCAAGGGAGTTTTCCGTGAAGCTGACACCCCACCGCCTGCGGCGCGGCATCGCCGCCACTGCCATCGCCAGCGCCGCCGTCTTGCTGCCCGCCGTTGCGCTAGCGTCGTCCGGAAGCGGCAGCACCGCGGCTGCGCACCGTTGCTACGCCAGTGAGCTCACTGTCTGGCTGGGATCGCCCGGCAACGGCGCGGCCGGCAGCACCTACTACGACCTGGAGTTGTCCAACACCTCTGCGTCCACGTGCACGCTGTACGGGTTCCCTGGCCTCTCGGCGAACAACGGGGGCCGCCAGCTTGGCAGCGCGGCGGGACGCGACCACTCCCGGTCGTCAACCCTGGTGACCTTGCGGCCGGGCGGCACGAGCCATGTGTTCCTTCAGATCACCGACGTTGGCAACTACTCGCCCGCGACCTGCAAGCCGGCGGCGGCTCAGTTCCTCCGCGTGTACGCGCCGGGTGCCTACTCGTCGATCAACATGCCATTCCAGGGGGGGTTCGAGGCGTGTCAGCCGGCGCGGTCCCGTCTACCTGCACGTCACTGCGGTCATCCCCGGCACCGGCATCCCCGGGTACGTCAACTAGGCGGCCGGTTTAACCAGGCCGCATCAACCACCACCGCCATGGGTGTGGAGTTGCTGCGCCATGGCGACAGCAACTCCACACCCATGATTGCTCAGCTGGGCAGCAGCGAGCGGAACTCAGCGGCCAGCGCCGCGACCGCGTCCTGCAGCCGGCTCACCTCGGGACCGGCTGCCAGCAGCGACCGGGAAGCGCTC
The DNA here is from genome assembly GCA_963837255.1 of uncultured Actinomycetota bacterium. GTDB lineage: Bacteria > Actinomycetota > Actinomycetes > Streptosporangiales > Streptosporangiaceae > JAJYUU01. Next base: position 922,811 of record CAWIMN010000011.1, on the reverse strand, counting down.
GGCATCACCCGGTCGGGGCAGGCAGCGAACACCGCGGCCACATCCTGGGGAGTAGCGCCCTGGGCGCCGACGCCGGGCGCCAAGAACAGGCAGTGCGCTGCCGCCAGGTCGAGTTCGGGCTGCATGTGCGCCGGCCCGATCACCGCGCCGACCGGACCGAGCTCACCCGGCGCAAGCCGGGCGTTCAGCGCGCCGATCTGGCGCAGGAGGTCCTGCTCAACGGTGCGGCTGCCCGCGGCGTCGTCCTGCGCGAGCGCGGCCTGAACCTCGGCCGCCTGTACCGCGCGGCCCTCAGGATTCGACGAACGCGTCACGACCAGCAGGCAGCTGCCCGACTCCGCGGCCCGGGCGACGAAGGTCCCCATCGCGCCTAGGCCTAGGTAAGGGTGCACGGTGACCGCGTCGGCGGCCAGTGGAGCGCCCTTGCCGAGGTAAGCCTCGGCGTACGCGTCGTTCGTCGACCCGACGTCACCGCGCTTGACATCGAGCACGACGAGAAGCCCGGCGCCGCGCGCATCGGCGATCAGCCGGTCGAGGGTGCGGATGCCGCGCCAGCCGTGCCGTTCGTAGCACGCGGACTGCGGCTTGACCAGCCCGACGGTCCCGGCTGCTGCCGCGAGCACGATGTCGGCGAACCGGTCGAGCCCGTCCGCGCTATCGCCCAGGCCCCAGGCTTCCAGCAGGTCAGCGGACGGGTCCAGGCCGAAGACCAGCGGGCCCTGGACCGATCGGGCAGCTGCGAACCGGCGGGCAAATGAGTCGGGCACGCTTGCGCTGGGCACCCCGTCATTCTCGCACGCGGCTACTGGCGCGGGCCTGCGTCGGCGGCCTCGCGCGCCCGCTCGGCGGAGAGCAGCCGTTCCCGCTCGTTACTGGTCAGCGCCGCGGCACGCTCGAATTCCGCCCGCGCTTCGGCGGCCCGGCCGAGCTTGCGCAGCAGATCACCTCGGACGCTGGGCAGCAGGTGGTAGCCCTGCAGCGCGGGCTCGGCCGCGAGCTGGTCGACAAGATCGAGCCCGGCCTGCGGGCCGTAGGCCATCGACACGGCGACGGCGCGGTTGAGTTCGACCACCGGAGACGGCATGACGTCGGCGAGTACCTCGTACAGCGCGACGATGCGCGGCCAGTCAGTCTCGTCGGCCCGGAACGCTCGAGCGTGGCACGCCGCGATGGCCGCCTGCAGCACATAAGGGCCCTGTTCGCCGCCCTGGTGCAGGGCCGTTTCCAGTGCCGCCAGCCCGCGGTTGATCAGCAGGCGATCCCAGCGCGTCCGGTCCTGGTCCAGCAGGAGCACGGGGGCGCCGGCGGAATCCGTACGGGCGGGAATCCTGGACGCCTGGATCTCCAGCAGCGCGACTAGGCCGTGCACTTCCGGCTCGGCCGGCGCGAGCTGGGCGAGCACCCGGCCCAGGCGGACCGCCTCGGCGCACAGCGCAGGCCGCATCCAGTCATCGCCGGCGGTCGCCGAGTAACCTTCGTTGAAGATCAGGTAGATCACCTCGAGCACCGACGACAGGCGAGCGGGCCGCTCTGCGGTACCGGGCACCTCGAAGGGCACGTGGGCCTGGGCCAGCGTCTTTTTCGCGCGCACGATGCGCTGGGCGATCGTCGGCTCCGGGACAAGGTAGGCGCGCGCGATCTCGGCCGTGGTCAGGCCGCCGAGCAGCCGCAGCGTTAGGGCCACCCTGGCCTGGACGCTCAGCACAGGGTGACAAGCCGTGAAGATCAGCCGAAGCAGGTCGTCGTCGATGTCCTCGGAGAACGCCTGGTCGAAGTCGGGCTGCACGGTGTCCCCTTCGGCCGCGAGGACCCGGCCGATCTCTGCGTACTTCTTCTCCAGCTCCGCGTGGCGGCGGAAGAAGTCGATCGCGCGGCGCTTAGCCACGGTCATCAGCCACGCGCCGGGATTCCGCGGCACCCCTTCGGCTGGCCACTGCTCGAGCGCCGCGACGACGGCATCCTGGGCGAGATCCTCAGCCAGCCCGATATCGCCCGTATAGCGGGCGAGGCCGGCGATGAGGCGGGCCGATTCGAGCCGGATGACCGTCTCGACCGCGGCCTGAGTCCTGGCGTCCGTCACGAGACCCGATCACACCACTGGCCGCCTGGGACGGCAAGCCGCGAGGAAGCAGGCCGCGAGGAAGCAGGCCGCGAGGAAGCAGGCCGGGCGGCACCAGGGCAGGCGGCACCAGAGCAGGCCTCAGGGCGGCGGGCGGCACCAAGCCCGGCCGGCCGTGGCCAGGCCGCAGCTCACGGCGGGGGTGGCCGGCCGTCACGGGCCACGGCTCACGGGCCACGGCTCATGGGCCACGGCTCACGGGCCACGGCAGCGGGGACCGGTCGGCCGTAAACCTGGCCGCCGGTCCCCGCTCACGCCAGAGCACTAGCTCGCGCCTGTCACAAGACCTGCCTGATGGTGGTCTCGCCCTCGCCGACGATGCCCAGGAATCGCTTCGTCCACTCGATGGCCTCGTCTTGGTCTCGGCACTCCATCAGGGCCCAGCCGCCGACGAGCTCCTTGGCCTCGGTGAACGGGCCGTCCAGGATGGTGTACTCGCCGCCCGAGTACTTGACCTTGATGCCCTGGTCCGGGGGGACCAGGCCGCCAGTGGCCAGCAGCACGCCGGCCTTGGTGGCCTCCTCGACGAAGGCGCCCATCCGTCTCGTACATCTCCTGGTTTGGCGGGCCTACCGGTGTGTTGGGGTCGCCCAGGGTGTATCCGAAGAACTTCATGGTCTCTTCCTTTCTGTTGCGGCCCCGGCGAGATCCCGGTGGGCCTGTCTCACCAGAGCGTCGAACGCCGAGCCGCCAGATCGACAGGACTCGCCAAGTTATTTCGAAGGTCCCGTTTGGCGGGGCCGTTCGTCAGCAGTCGACGGGAGCGGCACGGACCAGACTGCGGCTAAGGCCGCATATTTTGGGCAGTGGGCGCCAGACGGCGCAGGTCGCCTCCGGGAGGACGGGAATCGCGATGTCCAGGCATTTCACTCGCCGGCAGCTCCGAAGCAAGCCACTAGTCGCCGCAGCGGTGCTGGCCGCCGCATGCGCGGGGCTGGGCACCGCCCTGGCATCCGGGCCTGCGGGAGCTGCCAGTGCGCATTCCGCTGCCACCGCGGCCAAGGTAAGCGCGGCTGCGCCTACCGGCTTCTGGAACGGCACAGACAGTAACTACATCGCCATCCCCGGCCCGGCTCCGTACCGCGAGCCCGCCATCGGGGGACCCTACGGGGGCTATATCGGGATGATCGGGAACTGGGCCGCCTGGCAGCACTGCGGCAAGATCGTCGTCGATTCGGCTACGGACAGCAACGACGCCCGCACCAACCTGGTGACCTATCACGACGGCATCGGGGTGGGGATCTACTGGTTCATGGCAGGCCCCGGCGTCGATCCTCACTACAACGGCACTGCCAAGGAGGCCACCGCCTGGGGTGCAGCGCAGGCGGCCAGGGTGATCAGTGACATCGGCACGATGAACCCGAAGCCGAACTACCCGGTCGTCTGGATGGACGTCGAACTGCCGGGCAACGCACCTAGCTACACGCCGGCGCCCGATAACGGCTGGAACGCGGTGTATACGTCGGCATGCAGTGGCAGAGTCCGGACTCACTTCGTTGCCGCCAGCCTCGACCGGGCCGACTTCAATGGCTTCGCCAACTACCTGACCGCGCACTCGCCGTACAAGGCTGGGGTGTACTCCGCTCCGAGCATCTGGGGGTCGATCTTCGGCTCGGGTAGCGACGCGACCATCAGCAACACCTACGAGTGGACCTACAACAGCGACACCAGCAGCCTGAGCCACCACCCGAGTGGCTGGTGCCTCACCGGCACCAAGACCTGTGCTCGGTTCTTCGGCGGCCTCACTAGCGCGAGCAAATATGCGCTCATGTGGCAGTGGTCGGGCGGCGGCGGGACGTATAACGGGTACGGCGACTTCGACCAGATCGACGCCAGCCGGACTCCGTAACGGAGACACGGTGACGGCAGCACAGATACAACCGGCACGGTAGACGGCGGCAGGCGGCCATGTGGCAGATCAGGACCAGGATCATGGTGGCGACGTCCGCTGTCGTGGCGACTGCTGCGATCGCGGCCGGTGCCTTCGTGCTGGCTGGCGCCAGGACCACGGCTCCCCAGGCCAAGCCGACACCGACGCCAACGCCGTCGGCTACGCATTCCCCGGTTCCGCAGCAGCTAGTGTCGCCCTTCACTGGCGAGCCGGTCCGCCGCTCGGTCCCGTGCTCGCGGTGAAGATCGACAACATCGTGTACGCCCGGCCGCAGACCGGGCTGACTGCTGCGGACATCGTCTACGTACTGCCGGTGGAAGGCGGTCTCACCCGGTTCCTGGCGGTCTTCTCCTCACGTTTCCCGCCCGTCATCGGGCCAGTGCGCAGCACCAGGAAGGACGATCTGGAGCTGCTAGGCCAGTTCGGCCGCCCCGCCTTCGCCTACTCAGGAGCGCAGGGCCAGTTGCTCCCGGTGGTGGAGCGCGCCCGGATCGTGGACCTGTATGCGGGGCTGGTCGGCGGGTATTACCGCAACTACCAGCGGATCGCGCCCTACAACCTGTTCGCGAACACGCGAACGCTGCTCGCTGAGGCGAAGGGGGCTAGCAGGGCGCACAGCATCGGCTTCAAGTTCGGCCCGCCGCCGACTGGCGGCCAGGTCACGAGGTCGGAGTCGGTTTCCTACCCGGCCGCGAGATACACCTTCACGTGGTCGGCGGCGCGGCGCCGCTGGCTGGTCACGATCGACGGCACGCCCGCGATGACCACCGACGGCGGCCGGCTCGCACCCGCCACCGTGGTGATCCAGCACACGATCGTGCGCAAGTCGGGGTACCTGGAGTACGGCTACCCGCCGCCTTACGCGGAGACCATGGGCCACGGAACCGCTGTCGTCCTGCGCAACGGGATGGCCTACAACGTTCGCTGGTCGCGGCCGACGTTCAACGGCGGCACCACCTATACGACTACCTCGGGCCAGCCGATGACGTTCGCGACAGGCCAGGTATGGATCGTCCTGGTCGGCAATCCGGCTATCGAGGCCGGCTAGCCCGCGCACCGCGTCACGAAGTGCTGACCGCCGCTGAAGTAGCGCCCTACGGAGGCGAAGATCCCGATGGCAGCGGCATCTGGCCGTGCCTGCCGCATAATCGCTACCGTGGCAATACTCGTGATCAGCGACGACACCGTGACGGTTCAGATGACCATGGCGGAGAAGGCCGAAGCCCTGCACCGGGATCTGACAGTTCCGCGTAGCGGCATCACCGGGGTGCGAGTCGTCTCCAGCGGCATTGACGCAGTGCATGGCTTCAAGCTGGTGGGTTCCGGTATCCCCGGCGTGCTCATGGTCGGCACCTTTAAGGGATCTGAGGGCAGCACGCTCGCCGTCTGTCATGGCAACGGACCAGCGATCGTGATCGACCTCACGGGTGAGCACTTCGACCGGATCGTGGTGACCGTCGATAACCCTGAACAGGTCGCTGGCGAACTGCAGTAAGCGGCGGCGCGGCGGCGGCCTCAGTCCGGGCCGAGCTGCTCCAGCCTGGCCAGGCAGTCACGCGCTTCCGCCATGATCCTGTCGATCAGCTCGGCGCACGACGGCACATCATCGATCAGGCCGACCACCTGACCGGCCGCCATCACGCCAAGGTCGGGGCGCCCGTCCACCATCGCGGCCTTGAGCAGCATTGGCGTGTTCGCCGCCATGAGCACCTGGCTCCAGCTGAGCTCCGTGCCGCGTCGCATCGCCTGGCCCTGCCTGATCAGCTCCGCCCAGCTGAGCCCCGACAGCGTGCGGAACCCGGCCGCGTTCCGCGCCGCGCGTGCGAGGCCAGTCAGCCGGCCTGCTCGCTCCAGCCCCTCGATCAGCGGCGTTCGAAGTACCCGGTGCGGCACGCCGTCCACGCGCGTCGTCACCACCGTGTCGGTCAGCGTCTTGCTGAGGTAGACCCGCTTGACCTCATCGGCGACTGGGCTGTCGGTCGTGAGCAGGAACCGGGTGCCCATCGCGATGCCCTCGGCCCCGTACGCCAGCGCCGCGACCAGGCCGCGCCCGTCGAAGAAGCCGCCCGCCGCTACAACCGGGATGTCCACGGCCGACACGACCTGCGGGAGCAACAGGCTGGTCGGGATGGGCCCGGTGTGGCCGCCGCCCTCACCGCCTTGCACGATGACGGCATCGGCGCCCCACTGCGCGACCTTCTCCGCATGCCGTCGCGCGCCCACCGACGGGATCACGATCACGCCCGCGTCCTTGAGCCGCCTGACCATGTCGTGCCTGGGTGCCAGCGCGAACGAAGCCACCCGGACGCCTGCGCCGATCATCAGCTCGATCCGCTCGGCGGCGTCGGGCGCGTCGGCGCGCAGGTTCACCCCGAACGGAGCGTCCGTACGCTGCTTCACCGCGATGACAGCCGTGCGCAGGGCATCGATCGTCATCGTGGCCGAGCCGATGATGCCGAGGCCGCCGGCCGCGGAGGTCGCGGCCGCCAGCCGCGCGCCGGCCACGAACCCCATCCCGGTCTGCACGATCGGATACCGGATGCCCGTGAGCTCGGTCAGCCGGGTCCGGATCGGGCCGACGGCGCCCGCAGCGTCCGCAGCGTCGGTCGTCAAGCGAGCTCCTCATCACGCCGCGCGTCCGGGTCCAGGTAGCTCGCGGATCAGCGTGAGCTCCGCCGACGTGGGCAGCCGGGTCCGGGGCACCTGATACGGCGCCGCCAGCAGGAAGCCGGTCGCCTCGGCCACGTCTGATACCGAGATGCCGGGATGGACGGACCGAAGCCGCATGGAGTGATCGGGGCCGGCGAAGTCGAGCACGGCCAGGTTCGTCACCACGCACCGCAGCTCGTGGAACCGGGCGGTCCGGCCGGACAGGCCCTTCGCCCGGTCGTAGCCGACGCCGCTCGCCATGTCGACCTGGTCGACGAAAACCCGGCGTGAGTGCGTCGGCACCCAGTAGCTCACCGGATGATTCACGGTGTTGCCGGGCGCGCCGCGAACGCCGAGGAGCTGGGCCTTCGGCCGGGCCCAGTCCCCGATGCAGGAGATGTTCTGGTTCCCGAACTGGTCGATCTGCGCGGCACCCATCATCACGTGCCGCCTGCCAGCGGCCAGCATGGTGAACACCTCGCGGAACGGCAGCCAGCCCTCGGCCAGCCGCTCTCCCGGCGAGCCGCCACCACCAGCCGGGCGCAGCAGCGTCGCCTCCCCGTCGGTGAGCAGCAGGTCCGGCTCGAAGGTGAGCTGCGCCAGCCGTGCGCCCAGGGTGGGGATGACGCCCATCGGGCTGGCGAGGATGGCGCCGTCGCCGCGCCAGGCCTCGGCGCAGGCGACAACGCAGATCTCGGCCAGCGAGGCCTCGCCGCCCCCGCCGCGCCGGCCGCCTGCGCGGCTCACGCCGGTCGCGCCGGTCATGCCTGAGCCTGGCCGGCCGCCGCCTGGTCAGCTGCGAACCTCGCCACCGCCGCCTGGTAGTCCGACTCCTCGCCCGACAGGAACTCGGCCGCGAACGCCGCCCAGGCCTCCGGGCTCGCGGCCGATCGCGCGTACCGAGCCTGGAACGGCTCGTCCCGGCCATAGTCGGGCACGCAGCTGGTGAAGTGCGCGCCGTTCGGCGTCTCCACCACGCCAGCGGTCATCGCCCGGTTGATCAGCAGGCTCTGCGCCGGGCCGCCCGCCAGCAGATCCGCCGTCGCCACGATGCGCTCGCAGGACATGTAGGCTCGCTCGGCGGCCAGGCAGAACAAGTCGTCGAAGTACGGATCGGGCCCGAGATACTGGCCATTCCCGCGCGCGTCGGCGCGGTTCATGTGGATGAGCGCCGCGTCGAGCGGACGGGCTGGCACGGCGACGAACTCCTCGCCGTCTGCATACGGCGACCGGACCGTGCGCAGCTCCGGGTTAACGCGCAGCACGTCAGAGCCGAGCCCGGCCCGCATCGGCAGGAACGGCAGCCGGTGCGCGGCTGCGAGCAGCCCCCAGTGCAGCATGCCCTCGTCCAGCTCGGTCAGTTCGATCGAGCCGCGCTGCCGGGCGAGCCTGAAGTGCGGCTCCAGCGGGATCGAGTCCAGCGACACGAACCCGGTCACTACGCGTCGCACCTTGCCAGCCGCGACGAGCATGCCGACGTCCGGACCGCCGTAGCCGACGACCGTCAGATCCGCCAGATCCGATGCCGCCAGCGCCCGGACCAGCGCCATCGGCTTGCGCCGCGAGCCCCAGCCGCCGATCCCGATCGTCATCCCGGACCGCAGCTCGGCGATGACCTCCGCCGCGGTCATGATCGCCCCGGTTGCCGCGTTGGCGTTAGCCACCACGGGATCCCTCGACGAACGACTGCCGAGCCCGGTCGGAGATGCCGGTCAGGTTCAGCTCGAACGTGAAGCCTTGCTCGTACCGGTAAGAGCGGCGCATGTCGACCGGCTCGATGCCGTTCAGCGACTGTTTGGCCAGCCGGATGATCTCCCCGTCCTTGGCGGCGATCTTCGCGGCGAACGCCCTGGCCGCGGCCCGCAGCTCGGCCGCGGGTACCACGTCGAGCACCGTGCCGTACCTCTTCAATTCCATGGCGGGAACGGGGTCGCACGTGTACACCATCGCTCGCATCAGCTGCTGTGGCACGAGGCGAGCCAGATGCGTCGCCGCACCGAGCGCTCCCCGATCGACCTCGGGCAAGCCGAACGTCGCGTCGTCCGCGGCGATCACGATGTCCGCGCTGCCGGCCAGCCCGACGCCACCGCCAAGGCAGAAGCCCTGGACTGCGGCGATAACCGGGACAGCGCACTCATAGACGGCGGCGAACGCCGCGTAACAGCCGCGGTTCGCTCCGACCAGCGCGTCGTGGCCCGCGGTCCGCTGCATTTCCTTGATGTCGACGCCCGCACAGAAACCGCGGCCGTCTGCGGCGAGGATCACGGCACGCACGGCGGGATCCTGGCCAGCCGCCGAGATCGCATCGGCCAGGTCGAACCAGCCCCGTACCGGCAGCGCGTTCACGGGCGGGAAGTCGATGACGATCTCGGCGACGCCGCCGCTGGCGTGCGTCTCGATGGTCATCGAGGGACCTCCCTCGCGCCGGAACCTAGCGTTTGCTTGGTCAGCGTAACACGCAGCTGCCGGGCCGCAGTGGCAGCAAACGCGCCCGCACCAGGCTGGCGCGCGAGCCGGACACCACGTCGTCAGCCGTGCTGCTGCGGCTGCGCTTTGGCCTGGTTGATCGCCGCCAGCAGGGCGTCCGGGTCGGCGGCATTGTCGAATGTCAGTGATCCCGGCGCGACTCGCCGCCGCGTGGTGCTCATTGTCGGCATGTCCGTGCCCGCCATCGCGCCGGGGTCGTGATGGACTGCATGCCAGGATCGGCCCGTTCCGGCTCACCGACCGGCTGGTCGTGACCGAATAGGCTGAGCGCCATCACGATCCGGCACGTGGGAGCGGTCGCGGGCACGGGCCGGTTTGTCGTGGACGCGGCGGGACCAGACCGGACGCTCTTCACCTGGACCGAGGATCTGGACTTCCCCTGGTGGATGGGGGGTCCAGCGGGCGCCGCCGCGGCACGGCCCGTACTCGCCTGGACCCGGCGGCGGAGCCTCGCGGCGCTCCGCTCCCTGATCGAGAGCGGCCCGGCTAGTCCGGGCACTGGCGCCTGAAACTTCCGGCCTTCTGCATCCGCAGCCTGAGCCGCGACGGCCGATGGCGGCCGATCGAGCAGTGCTGCGATCAGGTTGGAACAGCCCACTGGGTGCCGTCGGCGCCATCGGCGATCTGGATGCCGCAGGCAGCAAGCGCTGCGCGGATCGCGTCCGATTCGGCGTAGCGACCCTGCGTCCGGAGCATCGACCGCAGTTCAACCAGCGGTTCGACAGCAGGCCGGAGCTTATCGACCGGGTCACGCAGGCCCTCGCTGACAACCTCGTCAAGCCTGCCGATCATGCCGCGGAGTGCGGCCCGTGCTTGCTCGGTGCCCTGATCCTCATCGGTATCGGCCATCCAGGCGTGCACCGCGTACTCCAGGTCCAGGATGGTCGTGATCATTCCCTTCCCGTCACGGTCTGCCAGCGCCGCCTCGAACTGCCGCTCCGCCCGCGCGACGACGTCCGGCAGCGGCAACGGCGCATCGGGCTCGCGCTGGCCGGGTACCAGCTCCTGCGACGTCAGAGGGGCCGCGGCAAGCGCTCCGGTCCGGATCGTCGTGCGCAGGTCCGCGATCGGCAGCACGGCTGGCGCAGCCACCACGGTAGATACGCCGTGCTTGCGGATCGTCAGGCCGCCGCGGCCGCGCACCTCGACAGTGTCCGCCGCCAGGTCGAAGATGACCGCCGTGTGCTCGTCCACGCCCAGCACGGCCGCATCGGCCGGCAGCTCGCGCTCCATGACGGCGAGCCGGCGCTCGCCAAGGTAGCAGTAGCGCGTGTCATGGGTGCCGCCCTCGGCGTTGTCGTAATGCGGGATCAGGGCGACGCGCAGGCCGGCCGCCGCGAGCAGGTCCAGGCCAGGCAGCCAGTGGGGCGGCGCGCCGACCTTGTAGATCTCATACACCGGCACGGCGGCCAGGCCAGCCGTGGCCGCGGCCGCGGAGGCCAGCACCGTCACGCCGGTCCCGCTCGCGATGCGCTCGCGAAGCGCCAGGCCGAGCGGGCGGTCACGCCATCGGGAGAGCGCGTAGGAGGGGCTGCCAGGCCCGGCGAAGACCCAGTCAGCCGAGCGGACGCGGGCGGCGGCGCCCCCGCTCACGGGTGCGTCGGCACCGACCGCGTCAGCGGGCTCGACGGCCGCCGAGTCCGAGCTCGCGACGACGCCCACGTCGAGGCCCACGCTGTCGGCGAAGTACGACACGGCGCGGCCCGAGATGTCGGCGGAGTTCTCCTGGAAGGCGTAAGGAGTATCGAGCAGGATGGCCTCAGCGCGAGCGCTGCCGAGCCGGTTAGCGAGCGCCTTGTGAACGGTGACCATGGTCGGGCTCGTCTCGCCAGAGCCCATGATGGCGAGGATCCGGCAGTCTGACTTCATCGCCTACCTCGTCCCATCCGGATGCGGACGGTGGCCGCCTGATCACTCACGCTGGATCCGCGGCGCAGATCCCGGCTGCTTCTTCCGTCGCTAGCCTAGCGGCGCCCGCCGTCGCGAGCGGCCAGCGCCCCGGCCTGCTGACCCGCTGTTGGCACGACGCAGGACTTGCCGGAACACTGAGTGCAGCGCCTGTGCTCGACAGCCAGTGCTCCTGGCCGCCAGTGCTCGAGACCCGACCGGAGATCCCCATGCGGTTTGTATTCAGCCCGCCCGCCGGCGAGGTATCCGGACTGCTGACGCTGCCATGGGCACAGCCGCTGGAAGACTGGCACGACGAGCGCCTGGTGGAGATCCGCCAGCGCGGCATCTCGCGGCACATCGTCAGGTTCGTGGCCGAAGGCGGGCAGCTGTACGCGCTCAAGTCGATCAGCGAGAACCTCGCCCGGCGCGAGTACCGGCTGCTGCGCTCGCTCGCTGACCTCAGCATCCCGGCTGTGGAGGTAGTCGGCATCGTGGTCGACCGGGGTGCCGACGAGGACGCGATCCTGGTCACCAAGTTCCTCGAGTACTCCAGCACCTACCGGGCCCTGTTCTCCAGCCGCGCGCGGTGGCCTGCCGACCGACCGGCTGCTCGACTCCCTGGTCGAGCTGCTCGTCCGGCTGCATCTGTCCGGCTTCTTCTGGGGCGACTGCTCGCTGTCCAATGCGCTGTTCCGCGCGGATGCGGGCACCTATCAGGCGTACCTGGTCGACGCGGAGACGAGCGAGCAGCACCCGACGCTGACCGACGGCCAGCGCAGCTTCGACCTGGATCTGGCGTCCGAACGGGTCTGCGGCGAGCTGATGGACCTGCAGGCCGGCGAGCTGCTGCCGGACGATGTCGACCCGATCGAGGTCAGCGACGATCTCGTCCGCCGGTACCAGGGCCTGTGGGAAGAGCTCAATCACGAGGAGATAATCAAGCCCGAGGATCAGCGGCACCGGATCGCCAAGCGCCTGCGCCGGCTCAACGAGCTGGGCTACGACGCAGACGAAGTCGAGCTGATCGACGACGCCGACGGAACGCGGCTGCGCGTGCGGACCAGGGTCGCCGAGTCTGGTCAGAGCAGCCGCCAGCTGTTCCGGCAGACCGGGATCGGCGCAGAGGAGCGCCAGGCACAGCGGCTGCTGAACGACATCGCGAGCTTCCGCGCCTACAAGGAACAGAAGCTCGGCCACCCAGTATCGGAGATCGTCGCAGCCCACCGCTGGCTGGAGGAGGTCTACGACCCGGTCGTCGCCGCCATCCCGGCGTCGCTGCGCGGGCGGCTCGCGCCACCGGAGATCTTCCACGAGATCCTGGAGCACCGCTGGTACATGTCCGAGGCCGCCGGGTGCGACGTCGGCACGACCGCGGCCGCGCGCTCCTACTTCGACACGGTGCTGCCAGCCGTCCCGCAGCCGCTGACGACGCGGGCCGACGCCGCCGGCCTGGACCCGGCGGCCGAGGCTGAAGACGTCATGGCCGATGACCTCACCGCAGGCGACTGACACGCCTATCGAGCGATTGCCCGGTCACCTAGCATGAGGCGCATGCGTGCGGCGGACCAAAGCGAGCAGGCAGGCGGAGCTGAGGCGCCGGAGGACGAGACCGGTACGAGCGACCGCGGCCAGCCTGGCCAGACCGGCATGAGCGAACGCGGCCAGCCTGGCCAGACGGGCGCCATCCCGCCCGACCTCGCCGTCGTGATCACGGGCGGCACTCGGGGCATCGGGGCCGGCCTCGCCACGGCGTTCCTGCAGGCCGGCAGCAACGTCCTGGTCTGCGGCCGGACCGCCCCTGCCGACGTGGCGTCACTGCCGTCAGCCGACGGGCGGACCGCGGCTTACTGCCAGGCGGACGTCCGCGATCCGGACCACGCCGCCAGGCTGATCCGCACCGCGCGCGCGGAGCTTGGCCGGGTCGACGTGGTCATCAGCAATGCAGGCGGCTCTCCTGAGGTGGCGGCGAGCACCGCATCACCCCGTTTCCATCAAAAGATCATCGAGCTCAACCTCATCGCGCCGTTGCACGTGGCCCAGAACGCCAACGAGGTCATGCAGGCGCAGAGTGGCGGCGGCACGATCATCATGATCGGCAGCGTGAGCGGCACCCGGCCGTCGCCCGGCACGGCCGCGTACGGCGCGGCTAAGGCCGGCCTGCATCACCTGGTGACCAGCCTCGCCATCGAGTGGGCACCGCGCGTGCGCATCAACTGCGTGGCGCCGGGCTTCGTCGAGACAGAGACCGCGTGGAGTCACTACGGAGATGCTGACAGCACGGCCGCGGTCCGGCGGACTGTGCCACTCCAGCGGATGGGGACGCCGGCGGACGTGGCCGGCGCGTGCCTCTTCCTCGCATCGCCGCAGGCCGCCTATGTCAGCGGTGCCACGCTGCTGCTGCACGGCGGCGGCGAACCGCCCGCGTTCCTGGCCGCGGTGCGCGGACCCGCCTAAGTCCGGCTATACCGTCGGCCGCTTCACCGGTATACCCTCCGAGGAAATAGAACACGTTTCAGTTGAGGGGCACGCGATGGTCACACGGCGGCGCTGACCATGGGTACCGTCACGCTCGGCCTGTCCGGGCAGGTCTGCCTGGCCCAGACCAGGGCGCTAGTGCACCGGGACAAGGTCGACGAATTCCTCGGCATGGCCGAGATGATCGCCGGGATGGTCAGCTACGGCAGCCCGTTCGACCCGGCCGTGACTGCGGCGCCGCTGATCAACCCGCGTCAGCTCGACCGCGTCCTCGGGCTCATCGGGACGGGCCAGGCGGAAGGCGCCCGGCTGGTTTGCGGCGGCACCCGCGGCGACGGCGACCTGGCGGCGGGCAACTTCGTGGCGCCGACCCTGTTCACCGACGTGCACAACGACATGACCATCGCCCGCGAGGAGATCTTCGGCCCGGTGCTGTCCGTGATGCCGTTCACCGACGAGGACGAGGCTGTCGCGATCGCCAACACCACCGAGTACGGCCTCGCGGCGACCGTGTGGACGGCTGACATCAAGCGCGCGCTGCGGATAACCAAGGCGCTGCGCGCCGGCACCGTGGGCATCAACGGCTACGCGCTGGAGCCGCACGCGCCGTTCGGCGGGTATCAGCAGTCCGGCATCGGCCGCGAGGGCGGGCGGACGGCGATCGAGTCCTACACCGAGGTCAAGACGGTGCTGATCCCGACGACCGACGAGATGATGTAGCTCGCTGCCCGATCGTAGGCCCATCTCAGGCGGGTCTGAGGTCCGTCAGTTGCGGGTCAGCGGCCGGCCAGGCGAGGGCTGGCCAACGTTTCACGGCTGCGGTGCAGTTCTGTGTCCGAGTTGCGGCCTTTGGGCGCACGTCAGCCGTGAAACCTTGACGACGCGCCCGACAAACCGGCGTGAAATGACCCGGCATTGGCCCGCGATGTGTAAGTGACTGGTTCCTCGCACTCGTCGTGTCGCTTTCGCGTCACGCGGCGCTACCGGCTGCCCGAAACAGGACCCATGCCAGGCCCTTCGGCCCTAGCCCGGGCGCTTGCTCCCGGAACGGATAGAGCTGTGTGAGGGGAGGCCGGACGTGATCACGCACGGAGAACTGGACAAGCTACGCAGCGTCAGGGCGCCTGAAGAAAGCATCTTGTCCCTGTACCTGAAGATTCCGCTGGATCCAGCTGGGCTGCATGGGCTGCCCGCGCGGGCCGGCGACCTGATCAAGGCGGCGGCCGGGCCGGCTGGCCGTCAGCGCGCCGACGACGAACTCGTAGCGCGCGACGCGGTCGTGGGTCACGCCCGGCAGTGGCTGGGGCACACGCTCGCCATTTTCGTCTGCGGCGACCTCGGCCTGCTCGAGGTGGTGCCGTTGCCTGGCACTGCGTGCGAGCGCGCGGTCATGGCTACCCGGCCCCACGTCCGGCCCCTGCTCGCAGCGTTGCAGCGGCATCCTGATCATCGGATCGCCGTCATCGATCGCCGCCATGCCTGGCTGTTCGCGGTGACGTCGGATGGCATCGCGACGGTTGCCAGGACAACCGGCGACCACGCCATGAACGAGGCCGCCGCAGCCTGGCGCGGGCTCGAGCACGACCACGTCGAGCGACGCATGAACGAATTCGCGCGACATCACTATCACGACGCGGCCGCCATCCTCGCCCAGGCGTCCCGCCGCAACGGCCCGCAGCCGCTTGTCCTCGGCGGCCACGCAGGCAGCATTGAGCACCTGCTGGCGGCGCTGAGCCCGGATGTCCGTGAGCAGTACGCCGGCTGCTTTGCAGCCGACCCCCACGTCCTCACGCCGGCCCGAGCTGAGCAGCTGGCCGCGCCGGTCATCGCGCGCCGGGCCGAGCTGCAGGAACGGTCGCTTGTCCAGCAGATCACCGGGCCGACGTCCGGAATGCGCGCCGCCATCGGCCTGAACGGCTGCCTGGCCGCAGTCAACGCCGAGGCGGCGGATCTGCTCCTCATCACCGACGAGGGGGTCGCGCCAGGCTATGTCTGCGAGCGCTGCGGCGTGCTGAGCGTGACCGGCGAGGAGTGCTGCGACTGGGGCGCCGCGTCCAGAGCCGTTCCCGATCTGCTCGAGGAGATGGCGCTGCGGACGCTGGCCAGCGCGGGTGAGGTGATCACGGCGCGAGGGCTCAGGATCGAGGCGATCGCGGCCCGCTTGGGCCCGCATGCGGTTGAGTGACTCACCTGCGCCGGCTCTTGAGTGCCAGGTCAGTGGCGGATGTAGACCGGAGTGCCGGGGATGGCCACGAGCGTGTGGAAGAACGCCGCGACGTCCATCGGGATGCGGACGCACCCGTGTGACACCGGCGCCAGCGGCACGTCGCTGTCCCCGTGAATCGCGTACGCGGTGCCGATGAAGAACACCGGGTTGTACATCTCCCCCAGCGGAACGGTCAGCCAGCCAGGGATGAAGGACTGCGTCTGGTAGTCGCCGACCGGCGTGATCGCGTACGCGCAGCCGCCTCCCGGCGCGCAGTAGTAGTAACCGCCGCCCGTCGATACGTGGCTGATCAGCGCGATCTGTCCGGCCTTGTACAGAACGAGCACCTCACGGCGCAGGCTGATCTCCACCCGGGTCGCCGGGCCGGACGGGACCAGGACAGCGGGACTGCGTGGGTCCGCGAGCGCCGCCAGCATTGCCGGGCCGACCACGTCGGTCGCTGGTAGTCCCTGTACTTCCTCGAATGCCCAGACCGCTTCGAGTGTGTCGGCTCCGAACCTGCCGTCGGCCACGCCCGGGTAGTACTTGAGGACCGCTAGCCGCTGTTGCAGCCGGAGTACCTGCGGGCCGGACATGCCGGGCGAGAGTGCCTGCGTGGGCACTGGCGGCGCGGGGGTTGGCGAGCCTGACGCTGGCGGCGGGGCCGGCGCCGTCGTAACCGGCAGCGGCGTGGCTGAGCGGGTCGCCGACACAGCGGGTGCCGGTCGGATCGAGGCGGACGGCTTCGATGACGGCGGCGAGCCCGGTGCGGTCGTCCCGCAGGCGGCCGTCATGACCGCCCCCACGAGCAGCGCCATCAGCCATGCAGCCACGCAGCGATGCACGGTACCTCCGGCCGGCCGGCCAGCCCGGTTATCCGCACTGGTCTCCAGCTTCCATCAGGATCCGCCCGCATAACGGCCCGCACCTAGGGCCTAAGGTCGCCACCTGCGCGGCGATTAGCCCGCGTACCCCCGGTCGGGGCACTCGAGCGACGGCGAGCAGTGCTCAGGTCAGCGCCGGCGGCAGCCCGAGCGCCGGGAACGTGGCGGGCCCGAACGTCGTGATCTCCGCGATAACGTCGTCGTCGATCCGCAGCACATCAAGCTTGAACGGGCGGAACAGCGAGTCGCCTGGCCGGCGCAGGTAGCTCCCCGCGGCTGGCATCCTGTTCGCCGGCGCCAGGAGGTCACGCTCGGCCGCACTAGGCGGCCGGGCCCGCCAGTCCGCGCGCCGCGGCGGCAGGTGCTCGCGAAGCTGCGACCGAGCGCGCTGGACGGCGCTGGTCGCCAGCGGCCGCGGCGACGGCCAGGTCGGCGCCGGTGGTCACCGCGCCGCCTCGCCCGCCTTGACCTCCTGGACCATCCAGCCGTTGCCGTCCGGGTCGCTGAACGACAGGAACGAACCGTAGCTGGCCCGCTGCGGATGATGGCCGGGCGTCTGCCCCTGTGGCCCGAAGTGGAACACCTCGCTGGCGCCCACGCCGCGGCTGGTGAGCTCGGCCCTCGCGGCGTCGATATCGGTGACGACCAGGTGCAGGCCCTGGACCGAGCCCGCGGCGTCCGGGTTGCGCATCAGCGTCACCGAGCACGCCGATCCTGATGGCGTCAGCTGGACGACCCGGAAGTCCTCACCGGCCCGGTGATCGACATCGAGCCGGAAGCCGGCCTGCTCGGTGTAGAAGTCCTTGGCCCGGTCCACGTCGGTGACCGGGATGATCACGAGTTCGAGCTTGAAGTCCATGACAGCAGCCTCCCTGAGAGTTAGTTGACCCGTGCTGCCAACTGAAACGGCCAGGCCCCGGAAAACTCATCGGTCCGGCGATGAACTTGCGGACACGCGGTGCGCCGAGTTGTGCGAGCGCTACTGACTGAGCAGCTTGGCGTGGTCCCAGGAGATGACCCTGACCGGCTCGACGATATAGCCGTAGCGCTTGCGCGCAGCGTGCGCCACGTAATCGCTGATTGCGGCGCTGTCCGCGCCTGCCGCGGCGTCCGGCCTGGCGTTGCCCATGACATCGCCGATGGCCAGGCCGATCTGGTAGACCGCGCTGAGGTCCGTGATCGTCTCGACGGTGCCCTGGATCTGCACGCCGCGCAGGTCGAAGTAGGCATCCCCGGTCTCGACCAGGCAGCTGATGCGCGGGTCGCGAGCGAGGTTCAGCGCCTTCTGCGACGTCCGGTATGTCCAGAAGGCGATCTTTCCGTCGATCAGCGTGTAGTACATGGTCACCAGATGCGGATACCCGTCCGGGTTGATCGTCGCGAGCTGCACCTTGCGGCCGCTGGCCAGCATGCCCGCCACCTCGTCCGGCGTCATCGTGACGCGGTCGCGCTGCTTCGCCATCACTGCCCCCCGCCCGCACCGAAGCCGATCGTCTCGGTGGCGAGCGCCAGCGTGTCCTCGCACAGGAAGCCGGCGCCGGACGGACCGGTCGAAAATCCGGCGAGGGCGTCGGCGATCGCGTCGAGCGTCCACATCCCGTCCGGCGACGCGTGCTCGTTGGCATGGAACGTGGCCGCCACCGTCGGTGGTGCCATCACGGCCGCCACGCCGCCGTGCACCACGAATACCTCGCCGTTGATGTCCGCGGCCGCCGGGCTCGCGAGGTAGGTCACCAGCGGCGCGACGTACTCGGCACCGAGCGGGTCGGGGCCCTCCGCCGGCGCGGCGCCCATCAGGTCGCCCGTCATTGCTGTCCGCGCCCGCGGGCAGATCGCGTTCGCGCGCACCCCGTACCGGGCGCAGCTGCGCGCCGTTGTCAGTGTCAGCGCAGTGATGCCGCCCTTGGCAGCGGCGTAGTTCGGCTGGCCCGACGAGCCGAGCAGGAACGCCTCTGAGGATGTGTTGATGATCCGGGCGTAGACCTCGCCGCCAGCCTGCTTGCTCGCGTCCCGCCAGTACGCGGTCGCCGCCCGGCTGGTCAGGAAGTGGCCGCGCAGGTGCGTGCGGAGTACCAGGTCCCACTCTTCGGGCGACATCGAGAAGATCATCCGGTCGCGCAGCACGCCGGCGTTATTGACCAGGATGTCCAGCCGACCGAACTCACGCAGCGCGGTGGCGAGCAGGTCCGCTGCGGTCGACCACTCGCCGATGTCGCCGGTGGTGGTGACCGCGGTGCCGCCCGCGGCCCGGATCTGGGCGGCGGTGTCGTCGACCCCGTTCCGGTCCAGGTCGTTGATGACGACACTGGCCCCCGCGGCGGCGAGCCCCAGCGCCTCAGCGCGGCCAAGCCCGTGGCCGGCGCCGGTCACGATCGCAGCGCGCCCATCGAGGCTCACTTGCTCGGTCATCTGCCAGCTCCTTCGTCAGTAGCCCGGCCCGGACAGCATGCCGCCGTCGACCACGAACTCGCTGCCCGTGCAGTAGGACGACTCGTCGGAGGCGAGGTAGACGACCAGAGTGGGATACCTCGGACGACTTGGCGAAGCGCGAGATCGGCAGCGAGCGCATGAAACCTTCGCCGTCGCTGATGTCGGTGAAGGACTCGAATGCCGTCGCGGTCATAGTGGTCATGATGCCGCCGGGGTGCACCGAGTTGACCCGGATGCCGAGCTTGCCGAGTTCCTGCGCGGCCGAGCGGGTGACGCCGCGGACACCGAACTTGCTGGCGCTGTAGGCGGACATGCCCGCCGCGCCGGTGAAGCCCTCGACCGAGGAGATGTTGATGATCGAGCCGCCACCGGCGGCCGTCATCGGGTCGATCACGTTCTTGACGCCGAGCCACTCGCCGATGAGGTTCACGTCGATGACCTTGCGGAACTCGGCCAGGGTCATGTCCGCGATCTTCTTGTTCATCAGGATGCCGGCGTTGTTGACCAGGACGTTCAGGGTGCCGAACGCCTCGACCGTAGCGGCCACCGCGGCCGCCCAGTCGGATTCACTGGTCACGTCCTGGTGGACGTAGCGGCAGTTGTCCTCGCCGAGCTCGGCGGCCAGCTCCGTGCCCTTGTCGTCGAGGATGTCGCCGAGCACGACCCTGGCGCCCTGGGCGACGAAGTGCCGCGCGTGCGACTTGCCCATCCCCCGTGCGCCGCCGGTGATCAGCGCGACCTTCCCGTCGAGCCGGCCCATCGTCACCTCGTCGCGTCAGTCGCCCGTGCTCGTGCCCGGCCTAGGCCGAAGCAAACGCTTGCTTGGTCAGCAGGCTAACAGCTGCGGCCGGATCGTGGCACCTGGCCGCGCAGTCTTAGGCGAGAGTCCCGGCCACGCCGGCCGGCAGGGAGGCAACCGCGGCCGCGTGCGGGATGGCGATATGCACCGGCCGGTTGAGCCAGTTGACGATGTAGGTGAGCGTCACCTTGCTGCCGGCCACGGTCTCGGCTATGCGGATCTTCTTCACCTGGCTCCCCGGCCCGATCCACAGGACGAAGTGGATGTCACCGGTGATCTGGCTCGTAATCGGCGCGAGCTGGGCGCGCTCGGCGCTCGTCATCCCCGCGAGCACGGCCGCCGGTGTGAGGTAGCCCGTGTACTTCGACGCGGGGACTCCGTCGACGGTCTGGAGTCCGGCGAGGCCCAGATGATCGCTGGCCTGCAGCAGGCTGACCTGCGACATCAGATCTTCGTTCTGCACGTCGTATGTCCGTGTTGGCTGACCGAGCTGTGCCAGCGGCACCTTGATCCAGGACTCGGCCGCACCCGGCGTCAGGCTGGCCTGCAGGTACATGGCCCGGCGGCTGATGATCGCTAACATCTGCGCCGTCCGGCCGTTCGCGGTGACGGCGAGCTGCTCGGATATGCGCAGCGGCGTGCGCTGCACGAGCAGCTGCCCGGACACTGTCAGCCGCACGGCGCCACGGACCTGCTCGCAGAATGAAACGGACGCAGTCCTCGCAGCCGCCGACTGCCGCTCTGCCGCCTGGGCATCCAGCTGCGGCGGGGCAGCCGCCTGGCTCGCCGACGGCGTCACGCTAGGCGCCGACTTCGGCGGCCCCGCAAGCGAGCGATTCGACGGCATCTCCACCAATGAGCAGCCCGTCCCCAGCAGGGTTACGACTACGACGATGGCTGCCAGCGAGCTACGGGACAGCAGGCGGAGTGGTGCATTGTCCATTCCAACCCCCAAAAATCCCTGCAAGCCTCCCCATTAGTCGCACAGTACTCCGGCGGAATGGCCGACCTGGGAGACTTACGCCATTCTCGCACGCCGGCGGATTGGTCAGTCGGAACGGACCGCCGGGCTCGCGATCCCGTCGAACAGCAGGCGCAGCAGCGCGTCCACGACCTGATCGGTGCTGAAGCCGCCCGCCTGCCGCCAGTTCATCGGCAGCCAGAGGATGTCGCGCAGCAGCCGGTAGGTGAGCCTGACGTCCAGATCGGCGCGGAACACCCCGGACTCCTTGCCCCGCTCGAGCTGGCTGATCCAGATCTGCTCGATCTCGCGCAGGTCCTTGCGCATGTAGGCGAAGCGCGGCTGTGTGCTGAAGTAGCTCCAGTCGTTCTGGAGCATGGTCAGGGCGGCGTGATGGCGGGCCAGCGTGTGACTGCTCGACCGCACGATGCGCTCGAGCACGTCGGCCGGGTCGGTTCCCGCGCTGACGGCGGAACGATAGTCGGCGAGCACCTCATCGAGGAAGCCCGACAGCACCTCGTCCCCGATCGCTTCCTTGGATTCGAAGTGGTGGTAGATGCTGCCGGACAGGATGCCGGCAGCCTCGGCTATCTCCCGCACCGTCGTGGCGCGAAAGCCCTTCTGCGCGAACAGTTCGCTGGCGATCCTGACCATGTCCGCGCGCCGCTGCGATCTGCCCGTCCCGTTCGCGGCGCGGCGCGGCGGCCCGGCTTGCCAGGCTGGCTCTTGCGCGACGGGCCCATCGCGCCATTATGGCTGGTGGGCGGCCAACCTCCCAAGCGCTTGCTTGCCTGCTTCCCGGTCGGGTGCCGCGCCGGGTCCCGGCTACGTCGCCGCCGGGTAGCTGGCGGCCAGCGCGGCGCCCGCCTGATCAGCCAGCGCAGCCGCGACCAGCAACTGCTCGCGCGTTGGCTCGGCAGCCGGATCGGGCTGCATCAGGAACCGGCCCTGAAGCCGACCGCCGCTCTCGACGAGCAGCTCGACGGCTCGTGCCGGCGGGCAGGCCGCCCGAGCGGAGGTCGTACGGCTCGCCGTCCAGGACGACCCGGCCATCATGCTGGAGCCGGGCCGGCCTGCCAATGCCAGCGACGCCGTACTGGAACTGGCAGGAGCTGCAGCGACAGCAGCTGGGTCAGCGAGCGCGTGATCTGATCGATCAGCGCGGACGGCGAGTCCCCGGTCGCGACCGCCCGAGCCGCGTCGTTGATTCCCTCCAGGTACCCGGCTCGCCTGCTGGCGGCTGGCGTGCTGGCGGCGCCCCCAGACCGCGATCTCGGTCACGGCTATGCCGATGACCAGCAGCAAGATCGTCGTCTCGATGTCGGTCGCCCGGTTGATCGTGAACTGCTCGTACGGGCGGGTCAGGAAGAAGTCGAACCAGGCGGCCGCCGAGACCGCGGCGACGTAGCCGGCCATCCGGTTGCCCGCGGCGGCGACGGCCACGACCAGCAGGATCATCGCCAGGGCCGCGTCGGTGTTGGCGAAGTTCGTGCGGAACGGCACCAGGATGGCGGCCAGCGCGAGCGGGCCAGCCAGGCCCGCAGCGATCGCGAGGTGGTCGCGGCTCAGCCACCCGAGAGCCCGGGCCGTCATCGCCTCGGGCGAGGCGGCTGCGGTCTCCGGCAGGCTTGCCGCCGGCGACCGGGCCTGGGCAGCCGGTTGCGGCGGCGCGGCTGTGCTCGGCGGACTCGCCGGCCTCTCCGGACCGGTCATGGCCACCTCCAAGCCCGCGGCCGACGCTGCACGAAAGCCACAGCGAGTGCGCCGCGCCGGCTTTTCCTACTGGTCAGGCTAACCAGCGAGCGGGCCGTCCGCGGCTGGCGGGGGGCAACGCATACGGAACTCATGCGACCCGGCCGCGACCGAGCGCGCGAGCGACAAGCTGGCGGCCGCGCGACCCCGTCGCCACGAGCGTGACCAGGCACGTAGCAGCCAGCAGCGCGTACGGCACGAAGTCGGAGGTGACCTCTGCGATCCCGCCGGAGGCGGCGGCTCCGATGCCCTGGCCGCTGGCCCAGGCGAGGTTGCCGAGCCCGAAGGCCAGCCCCTGGTTGAGCTGGAGCTGGTCAGCGCCGGCGCTCAGCAGCGTCATGGCGGGCGTGAACAGCGCGCCGAAGGCTGGCATCCCGACGATGAGCAGCACGATCAGCCACGGCGCCGGGGCGAGGACCGGCGCGAGCAGGCTGACGACGACGGCCGCCGCCAGCGAGATCCTGACCGGCACCAGCGGGCCGCGCCGATCCGCGAGCCGCCCGCTCAGCGGCGCCAGGCCCGCTTCGATCGCCGCCGAGGCGAGGAACGTGAGCCCGATCAGCGTGGCGTCGACGCCGAGCCGCCCAAGGCGCAGCGGCGCCAGCACATCGATGACGCCGAAGGCCAGGCCGGCGAGCATGGTCAGCCACATGCCCGCGCTTACCCGCAGGTCGCGCACCGCAGGCCAGGCGGCCGCGAGTCCTTGTGGCTCGACCTCGCGCGGTCCTGGCACTGCGAAGGAGGCCACCATCAGCGTGCCGCCGGCGACGGCCGCGGCCGAGAACGCCGGTCCGGTCCCGACGTGGCTGGCGACAGCGCCGACGACCGGGCCGAGCAGCGCCCCGCCGACCGCGGCTCCCATGGCGCCGCCGATGAGCTCACCGCGCCGCTCGGGCGGGCCCGCGGTCGCGAGCCAGGCCATTCCGGCCGCCCAGGTACACGCGCCGCCAAGACCCTGCACGAACCGCGCGGCGTCGAGTATCAGTGGCTGCGATGCCCAGCCGAAGACCAGGGTGGAGAGGCTCATGAGCGCCAGGCCGATCAGGACGACCGCACGGTCACCGAGCCTGGCCACGAGCAGGCCGCCGGGCAGCGCCCCGATCAGCGTGCCGACCGGGTAGGCAGCGACCAGGATCCCCGCGCCAGCCTTGGACAGCCGGGCGGCGTGCGCATAATGCGGCAGCAGCGGCGTCAGTGCGGTAAAGAAGATGGTGTCGACCAGCACGAGCGCGCAGACGAAAAGCAGCAGCACCCGGACGCGGGGCGGCAGCTTCGGCATCCCGCCGACGCTACCGCACGTCCCGGCCCGGCATTGATCGCGGGCGAGCTGTCGCGGTCGGCATAGCGGGTGGAACCGGACTGTGTGCTGCCGACGTCCAAGGGGAAGCCGCCCGGAAAGAGGGACGCCATGAAGCTCACGGCGCGCACCAGGCTGACGCGTTCGCTGCTGGCCACGCTGGCCCTTGCCCTGGCCGCCGCGGTGGCGGGGTGCACGAGCGGATCAGGAGCCGGCCAGGGCGCCGCTGCCGGTCGCAGCTCGCCGGCCGGAGGGAGCGCGGGCGCCACAAGCGGCTCGGGCGGCGCCGGTGGCACCGCATCAGGCGGCGGCAACGCGGCCGGCGGCAGTGGTGCAACGGCGGCGAAGGTGCCAGCGGCGGCGCGGGATCTCATCTGCCCGCCGGGACCGGCGATCGGCCGCCTCAAGCCGCTGCTGTCGCAGGCCATCCCGGCCGGGTTCAGTCCGGTTGCCGTCGTGCAGTGCCTGTCCGCGGGCGGGATCGCTCCCGTGCACGGGCAATGGAACTACGTGCAGAAAGAAGTGGCCGTCGCTGGCCTCGGTCCGCTGGTGACCGCGCTACGCGCTGCGTCAGCGCGGCACAACGGGGCCGGCCTGGCGCCCGGCTGTCCCGTCCTGGCTGCGGTGGTACCGCGGCTGGCGCTGATCGGCCGTGACGGCGCAGTGATCTACCCGCGGATCCCCGTCACCATGTGCGGAGCGCCGATTCAGCCGGTCGTAGCCAGTCTCGCCGCGCTGCACTGGATCGGTCTCGGCAACCCAATCGGGCTGCAGCCCGTCGAGCCGCAGGGCATCGAGCCGCCGGGCGCTGCACCACCTGGTGCCGGCCCGCCGCAGACCGCAGTGCTACCAGCCAGCTGACTGCTCAGCACGCGCCGCGGGTGCGTAGGTGAGCAGCACGACGCCGCTGCTGAACGTCTTCGTCCCGAGCAGCGTCATGCTGGTCTCGGCGAGGTCCTCGAACAGTCGCTGGCCAGGCGGGTTAGTAACCGGCACGATCCAGATCCGGAACTCATCGACCAGCCCGTTCGCTACGAGGGTGCGGTCGAGCGGCCCCGTTCCGTACTTGAGAAGGTATGTCCCTGGCTGCCGCTTCAACTCGGCGACCTCCGCCGCGACGTCGCCGCCAAGCAGGGTCGCGTTCCACCCCGCGGTGCGCAGCGTGGTGGAGGCCACGTACTTCGGGATGGCGTTCATGTGGTCGATGAAGTCCGCCATCGGGCCGCGCTCGCCGCTGGCCATCGCGGTGTAGCCGGCCGACAGGCCCTCGTAGGTCCGGCGGCCGAGCAGCAGGGCATCGGCGCCGAAGAGCAGCTCTCGGCCGTAGGCGTCCTGGTCGTCGCCGGACAGGTAGGGCGGCCCCCAGTCCTGCGGCGCACTGATATCGCCACCGAGAGTGACGAACGTCGACTCGATCAGCTTGCGCATCGGTGGTCGCCAGTCGCCCGATTGCGTACCCGGAACTTGAACAGGGTGACCGAGCCAGACCGGGCGCTGCTCAGCAGATCCAGTTCCACCCTCGCCGCGGCTGCCGACGTGTGGAAGTGCATGCCCGCTCCGAGCAGCACCGGCAGCACCATGACGACGACCTCGTCCACGAGCCCCCGATCCAGGCGACGCCCCGAGAGCATAGCGCCGGTCGCCGGCACGATCTCCGGGATCTCATCCGGCGCCGTGTACTCGAAGACCCAGTCCATCGCATCGCCAGGGCCCGCGATGAAGCCGTCCAGCGACATGGCCGCCTGCACGACAACCGCCATTACAGCGACCGCCGCAGCAGCGAGTCCAGCTTGGTGAACGAGCTCTCCCAGCCCTTGGTCGCGTCGTCGCCGATTGGCTCGCGGAGCGGGCCCTGACGGAGCTCGAGCCTGGTCTTGCCGCCGGGCTCCTCGTGGAACTCCAGCCGCAACCTGAACCTGACGCTGCCGGTGATGCCCGGGATGCCCTCGACGTCCTGGTGCCCGACCAGCAGCTCGTTCTCGACGACCTCGCTGAAGGTCGTGTCGATCGTGCTGCGCTCGGTCGGGTCGTCGTCGTTGACCATCACCAGGCGCTGATAGCCGCCAACCTCGGCGTCGACTCTGGACCGACTCGTACGGCGCGGAGTAACCGACCGGCCCGAACCACTGGCAGAGCTGGTCGGCGTCAACGAATGCTCGGTACACGAGCTCGCGCGGGGCGTCAAAGATGCGTGAGATGGTGAGTTCGGTCGTCGTCGTCATGACACTGCCCTTCTTTGCTGAGATGTGCTGGTTCGTAACGTGCTGCTCGTGTCTGCTGCATCGTGGTCGGCTCAGGTCAGTCGAAGGAGCCCGGTCAGCTTGCCGAAGGACTCAATCCAGGCCTCATGAACCTCGCCAGCGATCGCCGGCTCAAACGGGCCCTGCCGAAGCTCGAGCCTGGTCTTGCCGCCGGGCTCGTCGTGGAACTCCAGTCGCAGCGTGTTGCGGATGGTCCCGTCTGGCTGGCCGGGCGCGCCGGTGACCAGCATGTCGCCGGCGAGCAGCTCGTTCTCGATGACGTGAGTGAACGTGATGTCGTTGTGGACGCGGATCTGCGGCTCCCCTGTCACCACCATCACGAACCGCTGGTGACCGCCCACCCTCGCGTCACTGTCGACGGTCTCCCGCGGCAGCCAGCAGCCAGCTGGCCCCCACCACTGCGCGAGCTGATCCGGGTCGACGAATGCCTGGTACACCAGGTCGCGGGGCGCGTCGAAGATCCGGGTGATGACGCATTCCTGCGACGTTGCCTGACTCACTGCGCTGTCCCTTCGCTCGCCGCGGCCTGTCCGCCGCGGTCCTGCTGAACCCGGCGCAGGTGCGCGTCGAGTCGGTCGAAGCTGGCGTCCCAGAACTGCCGGTAACGCTCCATCCAGTCGGTCGCCTCCTTGAGCGGGGCGGCCTCCAGCGTGCTCGACAGCCACTGGCCAGACCGGCTGCGGGAGATCAGCCCGGCATGCTCCAGCACTTTCAGGTGCCGGGAGATGGCCGGCAGGCTGATCGAGAACGGCTCGGCGAGCTCCGTCACGGTCGCGTCCCCGTCCGCGAGCCGGGCGAGGATCGCCCGCCTGGTCGGGTCCGCCAGCGCCGCGAAGATCACGCTGAGCTGATCTTCCGCCTTCATTTAACCACCCTGTTAATTAACCAACGCGTTAAACGTAATACCCGGGCTGTGGTGTGTCAACCAGGCCGGCCGCTGCCAGTTTCATGGCGCAGGCCACGCCGTGACGGCCCACTCGCCGGTTGTTGACGGCGGGCCTAGCGTCGCGAGCGGAACGGGCGCAGTGTGGACTCTGCACCCCAAAGCTGCGCTGCCACCGATGCCGAAAGGAGCAGGAGCATGCGACGGAGTTCCGACCGGATTCTGACCACGCATACCGGGAGCCTGCCCAGGCCTGCGGACCTTGACCAGCTCATCGCCGACAAGGAGACGGGCAAGCAGGTCGACGCCGCCGCCTTCGACAAGCGGGTCACCGAGGCCGTGGCCGACATCGTGGCCAGCCAGCTAGCCGTCGGCGTGAGCGTCGTCAGCGACGGCGAGATGGGCAAGTCGGGCTACTCCACGTACGTCAAGGACCGGCTGAATGGCTTTGGCGGGACAGGCCGCCCGCTGGCCGTCACCGAGATGATCGAGTACCCGGAGGTATTCGAGGACATCGCCGGCGACGAGGCGGTCGGCCGGAGTGATGAACCAGCCTGCCTGCGACGGCCCGGTCTCCCTGCGCGACCCGGACGCGGTGCACAAGGACATCGCCAACCTCAAGTCGGCGGTGAAGCACGCCGAGCCCGCCGACGTCTTCATGACCGCGGCCTCCCCTGGCGTGATCGCCGCGTTCCTGGCGAACTCCTACTACCCGAGCGACGAGGAGTACATCTTCGCGCTGGCCGACGCGATGAAGCCGGAATACGACGCCATCGCCGCGGCCGGCATCGTGCTGCAGGTCGACTGCCCGGATCTCGCGATGACCAGGGCCATGCTCGGCAACGACATGCTGACGGACGACGAGTTCCGGAATCAGATCCGGATGCATGTGCGCGCGCTCAACTACGCGCTGCGTGACATCCCGCCCGAGCAGATGCGGATGCACCTGTGCTGGGGCAACGGCGAGTGGCCGCATATTACCGACATCCCGCTGGCCAGCATCATCGACATCGTGCTGGAAGCCCGGCCGACCGGCCTGGTGTTCGAGGCCGCGAATCCGCGGCACGAGCACGAGTGGAAGGTCTGGAAGGACATCCGCCTGCCGGAGGGCAAGGTGCTGATCCCCGGCGTCCTGGATATCGACGACGAACTTCGTCGAGCATCCCGAGCTGGTGGCCGAGCGGATCGTCAGGTTCGCGGAGATCGTCGGCCGCGAGAACGTGATCGCCGGCACCGACTGCGGTTTCGGCACGTTCGCCGGCTTCTACACGGTCAAGCCGCGGATCACCTGGCTCAAGCTCGCCTCGATGGCCGAGGGCGCACAGATCGCGTCTGACTACCTATGGAAACGGGGTCGCTCGTAGCTCGCCGACGCCGACTCGACGCAGCCGATATAGCCAGGGCGTTGCAATCCGGACACGGCCGGGGTAGGAAACCAGCGTGGAGAGCAACGCTCTCACCACGGCTGGTGAGCGCCCTCAGGTAGAGCTGCGGCTGGCCGGGGCGTTTGCAGTGGTGCGCGACGGCACCGAACTGGCTGAGCACCAGGTCGGCAGCCGCAAGTCTCGCGTGCTGCTCAAGCTGCTCGCGGCGGCGCGGCCCGCGCTGCTGAGCGCTGATCAGATAGCCGAGGTGCTCTGGGACGGCGCACCGCCCGTCGGTGCCGACCGGAACATCGCCTCGCTCATCAGCAGGCTGCGCGCGGTACTCGGTGCCGAGATCATCGAGGGCAGCCGAGCCGGCTACCGCCTTGGCAGCGAGCTGGCGGTGACGGTCGATCTGGATATCGCTGGCCGGCTGTGCGATCAGGCGGAGCGCAAGCTCAACAGCGCCCCGGCGGTCGCGCTGGCCGCCGCGGCCCGTGCTAGCGATCTGCTGTCCGCGGGCGTCGCCGTCGCCGATGAGCCCTATGCGGACTGGGCTGGTGCCGCCCGCGAACAGCTCGCGCGCTGCTGCGCCGGGCTCGGCTGACCGCCGCCGAGGCGGCGCTGGTCACCGGCGAACCCGGACTGGCCGCGCGCTACGCGGAGGCAGCGATAGCGACCGACGGACTGGACGAGCCAGCGCACCGGCTGTACATGTCGGCCGTCGCGGCCGGCGGCGAGCACGCGCGGGCGCTGCTGGCCTACGCCGCGCTGCGCGAGCGACTCAGCGCCGAGCTCGGGGTGGATCCGGCACCCCAGACCCGTGAGCTGCACCTGGCGATCCTGCGCGAAGACGCCGCGTCGACGACGCCAGAACCGGCCATCGCGCCGCACGACGAGGCCAAGCCCGCAGGGAGCCAGGCTGCGGTTGTACCGGGGCTGACGCTCGCTGGCCGCACTCGCGAGGTGGCTGACCTGCGCACAGCCTGGAGCCGCGCCGCGACGGGCGAGCCAAGCGTCGTGATGATCGTCGGCGAGGCGGGCATCGGCAAGACCGCTCTCGCCGAGTTCATTGCCACCGAAGCCGGCCGCGACGGCGCGACCGTCCTGCGCACGCGCTGCTATGAGACCGAACGATCGCTGTTCCTCCAGCCCATCGTGGAGGCCCTCGATCCCCTCGTCGGCCGGATGTCCGCGGCAGATCTGCGGGACGTGCTGGGCGTGCACGCCGCCGCCGCAGCCGCCGTGCTTCCTGCGGCGGCCGACCTGCTCGGTCCGTTGCCGCCGGACCACGGCAGTGTCGAGGTCGAGCGCCGTCGCGCCTTCGACGCCGTCGCCACGCTGCTGCGCGGCCTTGCCCTACGACATCCGGTGCTGTTCGTTGTCGACGACCTTCACTACGCCGGCCAGTCCACGGTCGAACTGCTGCATTTCGTCGGCCGTCAGCTGGCAGGCTCGCGGGTACTGATCGTGATCACGGTCCGGGCTGAGAACGCGACCGAGCTAGCCGCAGCGCTCGAGCCAGTCGCAGCCGTGCTCGAGGTGGGCCCGCTGGATCGTGATGCTGTCGCCCAGCTAGCCGGAGACGCCGGTCAGGGATCCTTCGCAGACGACATCCTGCATCGGACTCGCGGCCACACGCTCTTCGTGGTCGAGGTACTGCGCGGGCTGCGCGGCGGGGAAGACGGCGTGCCGTCGTCGCTCCGCGCGGCGGTCCAGGCACGGGTGCGCCGGGCGGGTGCGGCGGTCGAGACGGCGCTCCGGGCGGCCGCAGTTATCGGAAGCGCGGTCGACCCGCTCATGCTCGCCGCACTGCTAGGACTGACCACCGCTTCGGCGGTCGAGCACTGCGAGCGAGCGCTGTCGGCCCGGCTGCTGGTCGTGAGCGGACGCCACTACGAGTTCGCCAACGACCTCGTTCGTGAGGTCCTGTACGCGACCACGCCCGAGCCGACGCGGCTGGCCTACCATCGCGGGGCCGCCGATCTGCTGACCGCGCAGCCCGAGGCGCTGGCCGAGCACGCGGCCGCTTGCGGCGACTGGGAGCGGGCGGCGCGAGCGTGGCTGCTCGCGGCCGAGAACGCCATCGGACGATTTGCGGCGTCCGACTCGGCGGCCCTGGCTGCCAAGGCACTCGATGCGGCCGATCGGGTGGGAACCGCCGAGGTCGCTGTCCGGGCCCAGATTGCCCGCGGCCGCGCGCACGAGGTGATGGGCGACCACGCCGCGGCGCTGGCCGACTTCATCGCCGGCGCGGATCGCGCCCGCGCCTCCGGGGATCGCCGCCAGGAGATGTACGCCATGCGCGAGCTCGGCGGCGACACCCCGGTCGCCCTGGGCCTGCAGATCACGTACTGCGAGGCTCACCTGACGACGGGCCTGCGGATCGCCGAGTCACTCGGCGACCGGGTCAGCCAGGCGGACTTGCTCGGCCGGCTTGCGATCGTCGCGACCAACCGGCTTCAGCTCGATGAGGCTCTCGACCTTGGACTTCGTGCCGTCGCGGCGGCGCGTGTGGCATCCGACGAGCAGGCACTCATCACTGGGCTGGACGGACTGAAGTGCGCCTACCTGAATATCGGCGATGCCCCCAGCCTCGCCGCGCTGCTCACCGAGCTCCTGCCGCTCGGGCGAAGGCATGGCGATCTGATGCGGCTCCAGTGGGCCGAGTTCGAGTCAGCGTTTCCGGCGTTCGCGGCCGCGGACTGGGACACGACTGAGGCGCGCATCCAGGCTGCGCTCCTGACAAACCGCCGCGGCGGCTATCCCTCGTGGGCTAGCTGGTACACGACGCACCTCAGTCTCGTCGCGAGGCTGCGCGGGCGCGAGGCGGACGCCATTGAGGCTGGCCGGAGCGCCCTCGCCGTCGCGGACCAGCACGGGCACAGCTGGCTGATCGCGGCCGCCTCGGCCGCGCTGGGCTCGGCGCTCCTGTCCGCCGGGGAACGAGCGGAGGCGACCGGGCTATTTGAGCGCGGGCTCGCCGCGGCGCACGGGAATGGCGCCGAGGCCTACATCCTGCGTTGCCTGGCCCAACTCGCCGCGGTCACCGGGTCGCTGGATTTGCTGACGCAGGCCGACGGGCTGCTCGGGCAGGCAGCGAGCAAGAAAGGCGCCTGGGTTCCCGGCTTCGAGGCGTACCTCGCGGTCGCCCGGGCCTGGCTGCAGCGTGGCGAACCCGAGCAAGGGCGCGCGGTGTTGGCGCCGCTGCTGGCAGTCGCCAGAAGCACTCCGTGGAAACCCGTTCTCGCCGAGGCTCTCGTCGTGGACGCCCGCGCGCTCGCCGTGGTCGGCCGCCATGCCGAGGCCAGCGCGGCAATCCGCGAGGCCGCCGGGCTGGCGGCCGACCACGGGATGCCGCGTGTCGCCGCCGACGCTAAGCAGGCGCTCAGCAGCCTGGCTTAAGCCGGCTGAGCTGAGCCTGCTGGGCCGAATCTGCTGGGCCGAGTCTGCTGGGCTGGGCCGCTGCCCCGCTAGTTGCAGCGGCACTGCAATGCCAGTGCAACGCCCCGGCACAGCATGGCGGTGATCGCAACACCTTGGGAGGGGCAACACCATGGCCATCGACAACGACAAGCTCCAGGAGTTCCTTGGCAAGTTCGTCACAGATCTCGGCGCGACGGTCGCGGCCGCCAGCGTGGTGATCGGACACAACCTCGGCCTGTACAAGGCGCTGGCGGGCAAGCCGGCGACGGCGGAGGAACTCGCCCGCCGCACCGGCACCAACACGCGCTACGTCGCAGAGTGGCTGCGCGGCCAGGCGGCAGGCGGCTACCTCGGCTACGAACCGGCGAGCGACAGCTACTCCATGACCGAGGAGCAAGCATTCGTCCTGACCGACCCGGATGGTCCGCTCTACGCGCCAGGCGCGTTCGTGCTCGCGCTCGGCGCGCTGAAGGCTGAGCCGCGCATCACCGAGGCATTCCGTACCGGCGGGGGTCTCGGCTGGCACGAGCAGGATCACGACGTGTTCGTCGGCTGCGAGCAGTTCTTCCGCAACGGCTACATCGCCAGCCTGGTCCCGTCCTGGATCCCGTCGCTGACCGGGCGTCGAGGACAAGCTGCGGGCCGGCGCGACCGTCGCCGACATCGGCTGCGGTCTCGGCGCGTCAACGATCCTGCTCGCGCAGGAATACCCGAACTCGCGGTTCACGGGCTCGGACTACCACGAGGGATCTATCGAGCTGGCGCGCAAGCGGGCCGGCGATGCTGGCGTCGCCGACCGGGTCAGCTTCGAGGTCAGCCGTGCGGCGGCGTTCTCTGGTGCTGACTACGACCTCGTCGCCACCTTCGACTGCCTGCACGACATGGGTGACCCGCTGTCGGCCGCGCGGCACATCCGCCAGGTGCTCAAGCCAGACGGCACCTGGCTGGTGGTCGAGCCCGCCTCGGCCGACGACGTGGCCGGCAACATGAACCCAGTCGGGCGCGCCTACTACAGCTTCTCCACGCTGCTGTGCGTGCCCAACGCGCTCTCCCAGCCCGGCGGCTACGCACTTGGCGCGCAGGCGGGCGAGCCCGCGATCAGGCAGATCGCGACGGACGCGGGCTTCACCAGGTTCCGCCGGGCGGCCGAGACGCCGTTCAACATCGTCTACGAGGTCCGGCCGTAACCGGTCCAGCGAGCGGGACGGGCCGGCGCGCGAGACGTAGGGGAGCTCTCGCGCCGCCGGCCCGTCTTCATCGCTGCGCGGATCTACCTCGCTACGTGCGACGCCTTCCCTACCGGACCTGGCTCCAGCCACGCCTGGTACGCCGCCCCGAATGGCTCGGCACCGGCGCTAACGGCCGCGAGCAGCCAGGCCGCAGCCTGCTCCGCCGTGGCAGATCAGCTCGGCCGGGTATCCGTAGCGGACCTGATGCTCCGCGAACTCGTCCTCGTCGTCGAGCAGGACCTGCCCGTCGCGCCGCCGGATCACGTCCAGGTCGAGGTCGACCATCGTCACCTCGCCCGGATGCGTCCACTGCGGCGGAGTGGCGATGTCGCAGTAGATCTCCGCGCTGGCCGGCGGGTCGTTGAACACCGCGGTCCACCACTGACCGGCGGGCACCAGCTGGACGGCTGGCGCGTCGAAGCGCACCGGCGGCTCGCTGCCGCGCTGCGCGGTCGATCCCGCGCGGGCGCGCCGAGCCAGACCCCGTGCTCGTCCTCGCCCAGGTAGTGCATGGTCTGGTGCCAGTGCAGGCTGCCGTCGTACTTGGTGAACACCAGCCGCACGTCCCGACTCGTCACAGCGGCACCTTACCGGCGACGGCGGGCTAGCTCAGTCTGGCGCGGATCGACGCCGATGCCGCCGGACGCGCTGCTCTCGTAGGCAGCAAGGGCGAACCGCAGCACGTCGATCGCCTGCTCGCCGCTCCACATCAGCGGGCCCTCGCCGGTGCGCAGATAGCGCAGCCAGTGGCGGCCGGAGTCGCGGAAGCTGCTCGCCCAGTCGTCGTCGAGCGCGTGATATCCGCGCAGCTCGCCGTCGTGATACACCTCGAGGCTCGGCTGCTGGATCCCGCGGGCCATGATGCGGTTGACCCGCGCGTAGCCCTTGGTCCCCGTCACTTCCCAGCGCTCGTCGTTGGTGTAGTAGTCCGAGCGCATGTACAGGTCCGGGGCGAGGGTGATGTCCCAGACGCCGCGGACGCCGCTCTCGTGCTCCCAGGAGATCATCGCCGGCGCGTCGATGTCGATGCCGGACCCGAACGACGTGACCCCGATCCAGGCCCGCACCTCGCGCACCGGGCCGAATAGCCACAGCGCCGTGGACAGCTTGTGCCAGCCGTCGTCGAACACCATGATTCCGCGGCCGAGCTTGATCTGCGCCAGCTGGTACTCGAAGCTGCTCCACGGCACGTCCCAGCCGCCGCTGCCGCTGCCGACCATCTTCACGTGGTAGCCCGCCGCCGCGCCGATGTCGCCCGATTCGACCACCGCCTTGAGCTTGCACAGCGGCTGGTAGAAGAGGTAGTTCTCCATCACCCGGAGGACCCGGTCGTTGGCCCTGGCCGCGTCCAGGATTCGCTGCGCGGCCGGCAGGTCGTTGCACAGCGGCTTCTGCGCGTTGACGTGCCAGCCCTGGTCGAGGAGCTTCGACGATGCCGTCCGCGTGCAGCGGGATCGGCAGCAGGCACTCCACCGCATCGATGTCGATGCCGCTGGCGGCGAGCTTTTCTACCGACGGGAACGTGGCCGCCGTCCGGCCAGTCAGCCTGGCGCTGCTCGCGGCGCTCTGGGCTGGGATCGACCAGCGCGACGACCTCCACGTCCGGGTTGTCGGCGTAGCCGCGCATATTGAGGTCGTAGATCCGGCCGAGGCCGACGAACGCGGCGCGGATCGGGCGATCGTAGGGAACGAAGGTCACCGTTGCCGGTCTCCTCTCGGCGCCTTAGGTCGACCGAGCCGGGCACGGACCGGGACATAGAGCTGCACGGCGGTTTGCTACACAGTGGCTCGGATGTTACCGACTAGGGCAGCCCCAGCGCGAGAGGCAATCTGGTCGATTCTCGCCGCGGGTTATCCTGCGCAGGTGACCCAGTCTGCGCCGATTCCATCCGGTACGGTCACGCTGCTGTTCACCGACGTCCAGGGCTCGACCAGGCTGTGGGAGGCCGAGCCGGAACTCATGGCCGTTGCACTGCGACGGCACGACGAGATCCTGCGGTCGGCGATCGAGACGGCAGGCGGCTACGTCTTCAAGACTGTCGGCGACGCGTTCTGCGCGGCGTTCCGGACGGCAACGGCCGCGGTGCAGCGCGGCGCTGGCCGCGCAGCAGAGCCTCGGCGAGCAGTCCTGGGCGACGAGCCGGCCGATCCTGGTGCGGATGGGCCTGCACACCGGGCGTCTGCGAGGAGCGCGACAGCGATTACTTCGGCCCGGTGGTGAACCGCGCTGCGCGGCTGGAGGCGGCGGCGCACGGCGGCCAGGTCCTGGTCTCGGGTGCCACGGCCGAGTTGCTGGCCGGCTCGCTCCCGGCGGGTGCCGGGCTGCGGGATCTCGGCCTGCACCGGCTCAAGGACCTCGGCCGGCCGGAGCAGGTGTTCCAGCTCGAGGCGACTTCCTGGCGCCGGACTTCCCGCCGCTGGCGTCGCTGGACAACCCGGAGCTGCCGAACAACCTGCCGACGCTGCTGAGCGCGTTCGTCGGCCGGGAGAAAGAGCTGGCCGAGGTACGCGAGCTGATCCGGACGTCCCGGCTGGTCACGCTCACCGGCGCGGGCGGCAGCGGCAAGACCCGGCTCGCGCTTCAGGCCGGCGCCGAGCTCATCGGCAGGACCGCCGATGGCGTGTGGCTCGCCGAGCTCGCGCCGCTGACCGATGGCAGCCAGATCCCCGGCGTCGTGGCCGCCGCGCTGGGGATGCAGGACCCCAGCGGCCCGGCCGCCGCCGACACCGTGATCGAGGCGCTGTCCGGGCAGGAGAGCCTGATCCTGCTGGACAACTGCGAGCACCTGATCGACGCCGCCGCGAAGTTCTGCGACCAGGTCATCCGGCAGTGCCCGAAAGTCAGGTTCCTGGCCACGTCGCGGGAGCCGCTGGGAATCGACGGCGAACGGGTCTACCGCGTTCCCTCCCTGACGCTGCCTGGCAGCGACGCTGAGTCTGTCGAGGACCTGGCCGGAAGCGACGCAGTCCAGCTCTTCGCCGAGCGAGCCAGGACGCACCAGCCCGATTTCGTCATCGACGCGCTGTCCGCGCGCGACGCCGTCACGATCTGCCGGCGGCTCGACGGCATCCCGCTCGCCCTCGAGCTGGCGGCGGCGCGGCTGTCGTCCATGTCGCTCGCGCAGGTCGCCGCGCGGCTCGACCAGCGATTCCGGCTGCTGACCGGCGGCAGCCGCAACGCGATGCCGCGCCAGCAGACGCTCCAGGCGACGGTCGACTGGTCGTTTGGCCTGCTGACCGGGCAGGAGCGGGAGACGCTCACCCGCCTGTCGGTGTTCGCTGGCGGCTTCGACCTGGAAGCGGCCGAGGCGCTCTGCGCGAGCGCTGAGGTCGATGCGCTGGACGTGCTTGACCTGCTGGGGTCACTGGTCGACAAGAGCCTGGTCGTCGCCGACCACTCGCCCCAGACGGTGCGGTACCGGCTGCTGGAGACGATCCGGCAGTACAGCGCGCAGGAACTGCTGCGCGTCGGCGGGCGACGCCGAGGTCCTGCGCATCAGGGACCGGCACGCTCGTTACTACCTGGACCTGGCGAAGGCCGGCGGCCCCGCCACGACCGGCCGCGACCAGGGCAGGTGGCTGCGCCGGTTCGACGCCGAGTGGGAGAACCTGCGGGCGGCGTTCGCCCAATTCGCCGCCGAGGGATGTCGCGACGAGATCCTGGCGCTGGGCGTCAGCCTGCGCCGGTTCAGCGTGAGCCGCGGGCATGCCGAGGTGCTCGACTACCTCCGGCCCGTCCTCGAGGAGGCGGGCGCCGAGCCGAGCGCCCTGCTCGCGGACGGGATGACGGTCGCGTGCCAGCTGCTCATGCTCCTGTCCAGGACAGACGCCGCCGAGGTCGCGGCGGGCCGGCGCGTACGCCGAGAACGCGCGGGCCATGGCGCGCGCCGTCGGCGACCGGCGGGTGGAGGCGCACGCAATCGGCGACCTCGTCGAGTCGGCCTACATCGCCGGCGACCTGCCAGCCGGATACCAGCTCGCTGCCGAAGGCGTCGCCATCGCCCGCGAAATCGGCGATGTGCAGCTGCTCGGCGAGCATCTGCAGGGCCTGGCCATCACCGCACCATCAGCGGAGGAGCAGGCTCGCAGTTCGCCGGGAGGTGCTCGCCTGCTGCCGCCAGGCCGGCGACGACCTGCTCATCGCGGCCGAGCTCAACAAGAAGTTCAGCATGGAGCTGCACGCCGGGCTGATCGAGGAGGGCAGCGCTTCCCTCGAGGAAGCGATAACGCTGTCGGAGCGGATCGGCGGCGACCTCCTGCTGCACTTCATGCGCGCCAACATGACGCTGCTCCGGCTGATCCAGGGCCGGTACACCGAGGCCGCGCCGCTGCTCCGCGGCTGCCTGCTGACGAGCCGCCGACTCGGGCCAGGCGTCGGCTCTGGCGAGCTCATCTTCGGCGCCGCGTGCATCGCCGGCTGGCAGGGCGACGACCTGCGCGCGGCCCGCCTGCACGGCGCGGGTGATGTCGACATCGACGCGTCGCTGGAGATTCGCACGATCAACTGGTCCGATGCCGAGCAGAGCCTGCGCACGCGGGAGCAGGCTGCGTTGCGCGCTCGGCTCGGCGACGCGGCCTACGACGAGGCATACCGCGCCGGCGCTCGGCTCTCCCTCAGCGAGGCGCTGGACCTGGCCCTCGGCCGCGACGTCTCCGCCTGACCTGCCCTGCCGCCGCCTGGCGCTGCGCTAGCCGTCGGGCCCCGCTGGGCCGCCGCCGCGCCTCCGGGGCCAGCCCGCGCGCGCCGCACGCTCCTGACCGGCGACCGCGGCATCTGAACATCTGAGTGAACGCCGCTTGTTTAGTTGACAGTGTTTATGTTTGCGTTGCATACTGATGTTTGTAAACGGCGTAAACACCAGACCGGGCAACGGGAGAATCCAATGACCATCGACATCCAGACCCTGCACGACGCCATCGTCGCCGTGGTCGCCACCGTCGGCATCGCCGTCGCGATATCGATCGTGTTCGTCGCGGTCGGCGCCTTCGTCGAGCGGGGCAAGGCCCAGGCTCGGAAGGCCGCGCATGCGCACACGGTCGCGGCCCCGGCGCAGCACCCCACGCAGACCGACAACGCCCGCGAGCTCGTGCTGCGGTAACCTGCCACGGGGTACCGGGCAGCTCTCACCAGGAGCAGCAAGAGGGACGACGCCACCGCGGCGCCGCCCCTCTTGGTATGTGGAGCAAGTTTGCATCCGCGCGGGCTCCGGTTATGTCGTCCGAAGCCAGTCACGTGGCCGATCGCCAAGATCATTACTGGCATTTCACGCGTGAGGTGCTGTTGAGCGCCCGCTTTGCC
The DNA here is from genome assembly GCA_963837255.1 of uncultured Actinomycetota bacterium. Taxonomy (GTDB): domain Bacteria; phylum Actinomycetota; class Actinomycetes; order Streptosporangiales; family Streptosporangiaceae; genus JAJYUU01. Next base: position 884,509 of record CAWIMN010000011.1, on the reverse strand, counting down.
ACTTTTGCGTGCACGTCAGCCGTGAAATTTGCGTTCGTCGCGGAGCGAATGACGCAAATCGTCCAGCCCCGTGGACCCGGCCGGCACACAGCGCCGCATTGATCGGCTCGGGCAACCCGCATCGCCACCCTAGGACCCGGCCAGCGCGCGCAAGGCCCGGTTGCCGGACGCGGACCCGCCCCAGGATCCGGCCGGCTCGGACAACGCCCATCGGCGGCCCAGGGACCCTGGGCGGCTGCCCCGCCCGTAGCAGCCGGTACCTGTACCACCCGACGCAGCGGGCTGGCCTGCACTTACAGGCCAGCCCGCTGCGATTCTCGGCAGCGACCTCCGCCGTCGCGAGCCAGCACCTCGGGGGTGATGAGCTGGCTCGGCACAACCCCGTTACGCTGCCGCTCCCTCGGCACCCGATGCGTTGGTCCCGCGCCTGGTCGGTGCCGCCGCGAGCCAGCACCTCGGGGTGATGAGCTGGTTCGGCACAACCCCGTTACGCTGCCGCTCCCTCGGCACCCGATGCGTTGGTCCCGCGCCTGGTCGGCTGCTCGAATGGCAGACCCTCTCGGTCGCCCGCAACCCGGAATAGCACGCCGGCCCAGGTGCGGAATGGACGCCATGGCTCGGCGAGCCGCTCGACCTCCGCAGCGCCGGGCGTAGTCGCCAGCTCGTAGTAATGCCTCAGGTAACTGGCCAGCCGCGGCTCACCGGTCGTGAGCCCGTCAGTCACTCCAGTCGAACGCAGGTAGACCAGCATCGAGTAGACCGGCCCGAGGCCCTTGATGCGCTGAAGCCCCGCCATCACCTCATCGGCCGGCAACGCGCGCAGCACACTGGCATCGAGCCGCCCGTCCAGTGCCGCACGCGCAACACCGTGCAGCCGGGCCAGGCGGGTCTCCTCGATGCCACCGAACTCCGTGATCTCCAGCAGCCGCTCCGGCAACGGGAAAGCCGGCTCAAGCTGACCAGCCAGCTCGAAGGTGGTGCCAGCTGCTTCGCACAAACGGCGGCGCAGTGCGATCGCCTGCGCACGGTGCCGCCGCTGCGACAGCACGGACCACGCGGCCGCCTCATAGGGCGAGTGGAACAGCACGGGCCGCAGGCCTGGGTAGTCGGCCTGGATGCCGCCGAGCACCGGGTCTGCCTGACCGGCCGCAAGCCAGCCAGTCACGTCCGTGTCGATCGACAGGATCCGGCGAATCTGGACCTCCGCCGCGGCGATCGCGGCATCGCCGCTGATGTCCGCGAGCAGGCTGCCGTCAGACTGCTGAGTGAGCGAGACGCCGACATGATGGCGAAGGTCGTCGGCCACGAACGCCAGTCGCATCAGCCTGGCGTCCGGGAACGGGCGGCCAGTGCTCGGCCCGAAGCCGAACGATGCCGCGGCGGCGAGCGAAAAGGGGCCCTCGACCTGCATGGTGAGCTGCGTCGTCATAGTGATTTGCCTCCCCGGGAGACGCGTGAGGGGTGCGCGGCCGCGAGCTGGCGGACCGGGCTGGCCGCCGGCGGCCACGTTCCCAGGTATAGACCTGGGTGCCGACAGTCCGGCTTGCAATTCTTAGCCGCACGGCTAATACTTAGGTACATGGCTAAGCAAACCGTGATCTGCACCTACCGGGTCCGCCCCGATGCGGAGGCGGCGTTCCGCGAGCTGCTCGCACGGCACTGGCGCACCCTGCGCGAGCTCGGTTTCGTGACCGACGAGCCGTCTGTCATCTACCGAGAGCTCGACGACCAGCCGACGTACGTCGAGATTTTCACGTGGGTCGAGGGCGGCTTCGAGCAGGCGCACGAGCACCCGGCAGTGCTGGCGATCTGGGAGCCGATGGACCCCCTGCTCGAGGAGCGGGGCGGACAGCCGAAGTGGCAGTTCCCGGAGTATGAGCGCGTCGCGCTCAGCGCGTGACGCCCCGGCCGCGCGGGTTCACCGATCTTGACGACTTCGACGCGGTCTTCGGTGCGCTGGCGCATCGCTCCCGGCGCACCATACTCGCGGTCCTGCACGCACGCGGCGGGGAGATGACGTCCGGGGCTATCGCGGCGAGGTTCGAGCATTCCTGGCCGACGATCTCGCAGCACCTGCGAGTGCTGCAGCAGGCTGGGCTGGTCGAGGTCGAGCTGCGCGGACGTGAGCACGTCTACAGGCTCGAGACAGACCGGCTGCTCACGGTGACTCGAGGCTGGCTGAGCCACTTCGACTAACTGCGAAAGGGCGGCCGAGCAGCGTACTCAGTCGTGGTCGACCGCAGTCGACGCGGAGCAGGCGCGCCAGAGCGCACGGGCGAGGACGATGCCCTCGACGCGCGCCGCACCGCCCTGGTCGAGCAGGCAGCCAGCGACCGCGTCAAGCTGGATCCCGGTTGTGCAGACGTCATCGTAGATCAGCACAGTCTCAACGGGCCGAGCGGACGCTATGGCCATGCGGATAGCCTGTTCATCCCATGGCAGGCCGACGGACTGGCCCGATGGCTAATTGCCTGCGCCCTGCCACCGGCTGCAGGATGATTGCGTGATCAGCGCGGGTGAGGGTCTGACTATCCGGCCCTCGCGTGCTGGCGCGGTACTAATGGTCATTTGGATCGTGTTCCTGTGTCTGCTCATGGTCGCTGGCGCTGTCAACGAGCATGATCCTCGCGGGCTGTTCCTGGTTCTGATCTGGGTGCCTTGGCTAGTGCCTGTCGCATTGCTCGGTAGGTTCCGTCTTTCGGTCGCCGGGGATGTGCTCACCTACCGCCGCCCGCTGGGCACGCGGTCGTGGCGGCGTGATCAGATCGCGGAGTTCGGCATCGTCCAGTCGGCCTGGCAGCCTCGGGTCGGCTATCTCCATATGCGCACGCTCGACGGCGAGACCGTTACCTTCCGCGTGGCAGCCGGATCGCGTCGGCGGCCGGGGAAAATGCTGGGATGGCTCGTAGCCCTCAGGGACTGGCTGTCAGATACTCCCTTGCCTGCTCGCTGGTGACTGCCCCAGACCTCCGCGTGTGCCTGACCGCGCGCTCGGGCTCTTAAGCCAACGAGTCAAAGCTCGGTCCTCAGGATCCAGCACCACGCCATAACGCCCTCGCGAGAACGACGGCCTCGACACGCGCCGCACCGCCCTGGTCGAGCAGGCAGCCAGCGACAGCATCGAGCTGAGTGCCCGTAGTGCAGACGTCGTCGTAGATCAGCACGAACTGGCTAGCTGTCCGAGCGGGATCTGCCACAAGCAACGCATCACGTAGCTCGTTGCCGCTCACGCGCTTAGACCAGGCCTGGCCGTCGGCTGACTTCAGCGTCGGCCGGGTCTTGACGACCGCGGCGGGGGCGAAGCGCCACCGGTCGCCGGGACTGGCGTCGGCGGCCGCGGACAGCACGGCCTCGGTGTGCGCAAACTGCTGCCCGCCCGGCGCCACGAAACTTGGGTTGACGACGATGAGTCCCGGCGGGTCCGCGGCCATGTGCTGCTCCAGCCAGGCCAGCAGTAACCGGCCGAGCACCGCGGCCAGGCCGCGTGCGCCTCGGTACTTGTAGTTGTTGATGACGCGGCGCATCGGGCCGGTCTGGTAACTGATTGCGTGGATCTTGCTGATGCGGCGGCGCGGGCTGCGACACAACTCGTTCGGACAGCCGCCGTCCGGCCGCAGGCGCTGGGCGCATACCTGGCAGGCGTCCAGACCCGGCGGAACGAGCTGCGGACTCGCGCAGGCCAGGCACACTCCGGGCGCGCCGCCGCGGAAGTAAGCGCAGCGCGCGCACTCGGGGAATCCGGCTGTGGGTAACTCGCCCACCGGAATCAGCTGCCCTGTCATCGCGGCACGACCGTAGCCGCGGGTACTGACAGCGCGCGTCGGCGAGCGAGCCGAGGCGACGACAGGCGCGGACGGGCGGGCGGCCGCGGACGGGGCCGACCCCGTTCCCATCTCGTTGCTTAGTGTGGCGTCGCGCGGATCGGCTGGCCGGGGAGGGCAGCCAGCACGATGCCGCCGTCACGAACCACGAACGTGCCGTTGACCAGGACGTGCCTGATGCCAGCCGACGGCCGCGTGGTGCGCGTATAGGTCGCGCGGTCGGTCACGGTCGCGGGGTCGAACACCACGATGTCGGCGTCGCAGCCCGCCTGGACGCGGCCCTTGCGCCGCATCGCGGGGACCCTGGCCGCGAGCAGGCGGGCCGGCAGCAGGCTTGACCGGCGCAGAGTCTCGATGAGGCCGAGCGGCCCGCCAGATCCCACCGAGCCGCCGGGGTCAGCGGCGAGCAGCCGCAGCGCTCGCGCGAAGGTCCCTGCCGTGCGGGGGTGGGTGAAAGCCGTCTCGGGTAGCGGCCAGGTCATGGGATCCGGAACGGGGCCGCTCCACGTCAGCGGCATAGCATCGCTCGCCACGATGGCGTCCGGGAACGTCAGCGACCGCAGCAGGACAGCGAGATCTGCGGGGTCGTCCTCGTTCAGGTGCCTGATGATGGCGAGGCCGCCGGGATCGGCCGCGCGCAGTTCGCGCAGGCGTTCCTCGCTGGCGACCTGCTCGCCGGTTGGCGCGTACGTCAGGTCAGTGGGCTCGATGTCACGCTCGTGCAGCCGTTCTGGCGAGAGGAAGGCCGCTCCGATGCCCGTCATCCCCGAGCCATACGGGTAGGCCTCAGTCGACACGCGCGACCCTGCCGCGCGTGCCTGGCTGACCAGCTCCTGCACCCGGTCGATGTGCCGCAGCGACGTGCTGTTGATGTGGCAGTAGTGCATCTGCGCGCCGGTCTCGCCGGCCGCGCGAACGATCTCCTGCGCGCCGTCGATGAGCGCGTTCGGGGCTAGCTCGATGAGGTCGCGGGCGTGCGTGAACGTCGCGACACCAGCCTCCGCTGCGAGGGCTGCGACCTGGAGGTACTCATCGGGATCGCAGCCTGGGGCGTAGCCGACCAGCAGTCCGATGCCGATCGCCCCATCGGCAAGATCGGCTGCGAGCCGATTCAGTAGCACGCTTACCTGGGGCGGGGATGCGGGGCCTTGCCAGGCCGGCGCGGCGATGTTCGCCAGGAAGGTGCCGAGCGTGCCGTCGAGTTCGACGCCAGCGACCGCCTCCATCCGGGCGAGCGCCCACGACGCGGCGAAGCCGTAATTGACAGGCCGGCCCTCGGCGGCCGCCCGCCGGTAGGCCGGCTCGACCGGGCTGACACCGGCCTCTAGCTCGAGCGCCGTGGTGACGCCGTCGAGAGCGCGCAGTCGCAGACCGGGAATGTCGGCCGTGTGACTGTGCAGGTCGATGAAGCCGGCAGTGACGATCTGGCCGGTGACATCCAGGTCGACCGCGGCTGGCGCGAGCGCGTCGCCCACCTCGGTAATGGTGGTACCGGAGATCGCAACGTCGGTGATCTCGTCCCGGCCCGTCTCCGGGTCGATGACGCGTCCGCCGCGCAGCACGATGTCGTGGGAGGGCATTTCGACAGGCACCTGTCCTCGATTTCGACGGGCCACCAGCTGCCCGGTTTGCCGCGCAGCGGTGAGGTTGCTGTCAGGCAGCGTAATTCTGGCGTATTTGGCCCTGGACAGGCGGGCGTCAGCGGCCGGCGCGCGTCTGGGCGATGCGGCTACTCAAAGGCATGATCCTCACCGGCGTTGATCGCATCCGCCACGGCGTGAGCCAAGGTCCGGTACTGCTCCCGCGTGATCTCGCCGCGGTCATACGCCGCCGTCACCTCGTCGAACGACCCGGGCACGTTCGCGCTGGGATCCAGCTGCGCCACATCGGCCATCTCGGCGTAGGTACGCGTAACCGGGCTGCGCGTAAGCTGCCATTTCCGCCGCATGAACCGAACGGCGACCTCGTCCAAGGTCATGTCGCCCGAGCGCAATGAGGCGAGGAGGTGAGTGACTTCGCTGGCGCCCATCTAGATACGTTCCCTGTCCGCGAGTTGCATGTCGAGCGACTCGACTAGCACCGGAGCCGCGCCATCGATCGCGTTGTCGTACCGTGACCAGCCGTTGAACAGGGACTTCAGCTCCTCGAAATTCTTGCGATTGCCGCTGCCCCACGAGTCATCGGCATTCTTCATGATCGTGGAGTCGGGTATGTACCGGCCGCCGAGTCCAAGTCCGGCCCGATAGTCGTCATGCGCTTCGCGATGTCGCACATCTGCTCGTCGCGCGCTTACGTCAATCGGGATGTCGACGAAGACTCCCTCGACTCGCGTGTAGTCGGCGGCGCGCAACGACTCGATCCTGCGCGCGATCGAGGACGTTTTTGACATGGTGATGTCCCAGATGACGTTCCTGCCGTCGGCCTCAGCTCGGTTGGCGAGACGTTTCGCCACGTGGGAGGCCTCCTCGTGGACCAAGTCAGAGGCTTCCATCGGAGACAGGCCGACGACGGACGGGATCAGTCCCCGTTCCGCCATCTCCTTCTTAATGTGGTCGGGGTTGATCATGATGTACTGCGACAGATCTACGTGGGCGAACTGATTGAGAACTGTTGTTTTTCCCGCTCCCGGCAGCCCACCCGCGAGGATCGCCCTGCCCTCACAAGGTACTCCCGACGACCGCGCATAGAGGTCTTCGACAATCGCCTCGTGCAGCGCATCCCGCTCGTCGGTCCAGAGTTCGTGCTCCTGATCGAGGGTGTACTGAATGTGAGTCTCAAGGCCAGCGGCGTGGGCGTCCGCTAAGCGCTCGCGCACCTCGGCCACGTGCTCCGCGTGCTCCGCATCGGTTAACGGTCGGACGTGATCCGGGTCGTCCTGGCGGTCTGGTGGCGGGCGGTCCGGGTAGCGCGGCGAAGACGGATGCCCGTCGGCCAGTTGCTGTAACCGCTGATCCAAGCCGCGCGCGTTGGTGTGACCGCGCAGGTCTAACTCGGTCGGAGAATCGACAGCGCGCACTCGGCCTCCCGCAGCGCTTCCCGTCGGCATCCAGATTCAGCACAGACCCTAGCCGCGAATCACCAGGAGCCGCATCAATCTCATAGCTTCCAGTGCGCACCGCCCTACTCGAAGAGGCCGCGGATGTCGTCGGCGTCGAGACCGCCGCCAAACACGTTCCCGCTGTCGATCACCGACGTGAACAGCGCGGCCTTGCGCGCCTTCAGCGCCATCACCTTCTCCTCGATGGTGTCCTTTGAGATCAGGCGGTACACCACGACGTTGCGGGTCTGGCCGATGCGGTGCGTACGGTCGACGGCCTGGGCCTCGGTCGCCGGATTCCACCACGGATCGAGCAGGAAGCAGTAGTCAGCCTCGGTCAGGTTCAGGCCGAACCCGCCCGCCTTGAGGCTGATCAGGAATACCGGAACGCCGCCGCTCTTGAACCGCTGGAGCACGAGCGCCCGGTCGCGCGTCCTGCCATCGAGATAGCAATACGGGATCCCGGCCGCGTCGAGCCGCTGCCGCGCCCGCTCCAGGAACCGGGTGAACTGGCTGAACACCAGCGCTCGGTGCCCGCCGCCGACGGCCTCGCCGAGGAGATCCATCAGCGTGTCGAGCTTGCTGCACGGCAGGTCGTCCTGCTGCGCGTCGATCAGGCCGGCGTGCAGGCTCAGCTGGCGCAGCAGGGTCAGGGATCGCAGGATCGTGAACCTGTTGGCGTCGACGTCATCGATCAGGCCGAGGACCTTCTGCCGCTCTCGCTGGAGGTGGGTCTGGTAGAGCTTCTGGTGCTTGGGATGCAGCTCGACTTCGAGCACCTGCTCCTGCTTGGCGGGCAGGTCGGCGGCAACCTGCTCTTTCGTGCGGCGCTTCACCAGCGGCTTGATCCGGCGGCGCAGCTGATCGAGCAGCTCGGCCTTGCCCTGCCTCTCGATGGGCCTGGCGTAGTAATCCTGGAACTTGTCCGGATGCGGGAAAAGCCCGGGAGCGGTGATCGACAGCAGCGACCAGAGCTCCATGAGGTTGTTCTCCATGGGCGTGCCGGTGATCGCCAGCTTGAACGGGGCCGACAGGCGACGTGCGCACTGATAGATCTTGGCCTGCCGGTTCTTGGTGCACTGCGCTTCATCCAGGATCAGGCCAGACCACTGGAGTCCCGCGTAGGCCGCGAAGTCGATGCGCAGCAGCGCGTACGTCGTCACCACGGCGTCGGCACCGGCTACGATCTCCGCGAGGTCCTTGCGACGGCGCGCCATGGTGTCGGTGATCACGACGACTTTGAGGCCTGGCGTGAACTTGCCGGCCTCCAGGGCCCAGTTCGACACGACGCTGGTCGGCGCGCAGATGAGGAACGGCGGGCTAGCCCGGTCTTCCTCGCGCGCGTGGCTAATCAGCGCCAGCGCCTGCAACGTCTTGCCCAGGCCCATGTCGTCGGCGAGGATGCCGCCAAGCTGGTGCGACCACAGGAACGCGAGCCACTCGAATCCGTCGACCTGGTACGGCCTGAGCTGCGCGACCAGTCCGGCGGGCAACGGAACCCGGCCGAGACCCGCACCAGCGGCCGGCCCGGCGTCGGCCGCCTGGCCCTCGGCTGCCCCGTCGTCGGCTGCCCCGTCGTCGGCCGTCGCGTCCGATCCGCCGCTGGCAATCGCGAGCAGTCCGCCCACCTGGCGCTGCCACGCGGCTGCCTGGCGGCTGACCACGCCGAGCTCGGCCAGCTCGGCCCACAGCCCGGCCTGGAACCTGCTGATCCGCAGCGTGTCGGCGGGCCGGTCCTGAAGCTCCCGCGCTTCCTCGATGAGCGCGGCGAGAGCCTGCAGGCCGGGCTTGTCCAGGGAGAAGTAGGCGCCGTTGTCGAGCAGCAGGTATTCATCTCCCCGGCTCAGCGCGAGGAACAGGTCCCTGAACTGGACGACGTGATCCTCGACGAAGACCATCACGCCAAGGCCAAACCAGTCGTTGTCATCGGCTAGCTGGTCTGCCGATATCTCGATCCGCAGCGAGTCGCCGGCCTCACGGTACTCAGCGGGACAGCCGCTGATCTCCACCTCGACGCCCGGCCGGCCGGCGAGCATCGGCAGCGTCTCCGTGCTGAACCTCATCGTGTCCAGGCCCGTGAGCTGCGCGGATCGCAGGCTGCCCGGCGGCAACTCCAGCTCCGCGAGGATGACCCCCTCCGCGTCAAGATCCCGATAGCCCGCCTCGATCTCGCCGCCGGGGCTCGTGGGAGCCTGCGGCGCGCCGGCCGGCACCCGAAGCTGCGCATCGCCAACCCGGTAGGCCCACACCCAGCTGACGTCCAGCTCGTGTCCCTCGCCGTACGAAGCGCCGAGCACCAGGGTCGGCGGCGAGATAGCCGGCAGGCTGTAGGACCCATCCGACGAGATCAGCGACGCGGCATGCCGCAGCCGCGGGTAGAACTGCTCGCGGAACCGGCGCTCCTGTGCCGCCGGGATGGTGAGCGGCTGCCCCGATATGGCCAGTTGCTGCACCTCGATAGGAACGGGGTTGATGAGCCTGGCCAGCCGGAACCGCCAGCGTGCTGGGTCCTGGTGCCGGTCGGCCTCGTGCCTGTCGACGTAGGCCAGTCCATGTCCAGGTGAGCCGAAGAAGCACACCGGCCAGATATCGCCGTCACTGCCATCGACGCTGACAACGGGGCTGACGTGCAGCGGTCCCGACGGCTCGCTCCTGGTCACGTCCAGGAACAGGTCAGCAGTGCCGTACCTCGGTATCGCGCCTTGCTTGCGATAGACCAGCGGGACTCCGGCCAGCTCGGCTTCGTCCAGCAGCGACCACAGTTGCCGGGACTCAAACGTAGCCAGGTCGAGTAGCTTCTCCCCGCCGCCATAGGAGTACGGGCGATAGCCCGAGCTGTCGCCCGCCCGGTGCAGCCAGTAGAGCTCCCTGAGCACGCGCAGCTGAGCCTCGACGAACCCGCCGATATGCAGGCGCGAAGCTAGCCTGTCCCACGTCAGCTGGCCGCCGACCCAGGAGTCCAGCTTGGCGCCAGGCTGGACCACCCGCGCCTTGACAGTCAGCCGCGGCATCTTCACAACCCGCCGATCGGAGTAGACCGGCGAAGCGGCCGACAGGATCAGCTCGATCGCAACCCTGGTCGAGCCGCGGCCAGCCGGGGCTGGCTCGGGCCGACCCTGAATCAGCGACGTGAGTGACTGCTCCCACTGCGCCGAGCGTGCCCACGGAGCGGAGAGGTCCTGCCCGGAGGAAAGGGCACCGGCCAGCGTCAGCGCCGCCGCGTGCTTGCACTCACAGCCGGCCTCGCAGCTGCAATAACCGCCCTGGAGCTGCATAGGGGTGCTCGCGCTGAAGTACGCGACGGTCTCGTGGAACTCGCCGCCCCTGTCCTGGACGACACCCCGCAAGGCGCGCCTCGACGGCACCCACTCCATGCGGCGGACCACGCCGTCGTGCATCTCGCGGAATCCAGTGTCGTAAGCGGCCGCGCCAACAGCGTCCTCGACCGAGCCGAGGTCTATCTCGTCAAGCACCACCCGCGGCATGCGACCGACGATAGCCCGCCATGCCGACAGTTCTGCGTGTCCGCGCGCCGGCCGAATGCCATCGCCCGGCGGCTACACAGGCGGCCCAGATAACCGGCACACTGCGGCAAACGAGCACGCCAGTCATCGGCCGCTGAGACGATGAGGAGCGTGCCAGCCAAGCGTCCTTCGTCCGAGAAGCCTGGCCGCCACCTGCGCGTCGTGCCCGATGACGCCCAGACCGCCCTCTGGGACAGCAGGGAGCTCGATCGCCTCGCCCGGCTCCGCCAGCTTGCGATCGAGACGGGCGCGCCGGACGACGCGATCCGGCTGATCGACAGCGCCGCCACTGCCGATGAGGCGATCGACTCACTGACGGACGCGGGGTTCATGCCCACCGAGGCCGAGTCGGGCGAGGGACTGCTGTCCTGGTTCGCGCCGCTCCTCGAGCCCGGCTGCGAGCAGCTCGGGGCCGAGATCTGCGGATCAGAGTTCATCGCTGAGCTGCGCCGGGCCGCGCCACCCAACCTCGACGTCGGTGACGTCCTCCGCGACATCATCGGAGGCTTCGCTGCGTACCGGCGGCCGGAAGCGCTGGCGATGATGCGCGCGTTGTCCGCGGTGGGGCCGGCCCACCTGCGGATCATGGCTGCGAACGCCGCCAACCAGATGGTCCATGACGGGCTAGCAGAGGTGTCGTGGGCCGCCGGCCTCGGTCTTCCGTCGCCCGGACGTTGCTTCGGCTACACCGATATCTACGGCGAGCAGCGCTCCATGGTCATCACGTTCCGGTACGGCCGCAAGGCGCACGCTCTGATCGTGCTGATCGACTACATGCTCGGCGGCGGCATCAAGGACTGTTACGTGGCCGACTACTCCGAGTCCCTGCGCACGCAGTACCAGAAGCTCGGCCGGGATCCAGACGTCATCTTCAGCGATCTGGATGCGGCAGAAGCTCGCGCGATTCTCATCGAGGCTCTCTCGCGTGAACCGTGCCCCGTCGAGCCGGATCAGATCGAGGATGTTGAGGACTGCCTCGAGCTGTTGCGGGCTCGGGTCGCCGTACTGCCGGGACCGGCTGGCGCGGCGGGTCAGCCGGCTAAGTCAAAGCTCGCGTCTGGCGCCGGTCCCAAGGCAGGCTCGACCAGGCGACAGGCCGGCCCGAGGAACATCCACCGGGTCAAGATCAGCTTGCGGGGTGCGAAGCCGCCGATCTGGCGACGGTTCGAGGTGCCGTCGGACATCACCCTCCGGCGCCTGCACCGAGTCATCCAGATCGGCTTCGAGTGGCAGGACTATCACCTGCACGTCTTTGAGACGCCAGCCGGCCGGTATGGCTTCCCCGATCCCGACGGCGGCGACGACGGCATCCGCAGCGACGCCAACAAGAAGCTGTCCGCGGTTGCCGACTGGCCCGGCGACCGCATCCGGTACGCGTACGACTTCGGCGACTACTGGGAGCTTGACATCGTGGTCGAGGCGGTCCAGCCGGCCGAGCCAGGCATCCGGTACCCGCGCTGCACCGGCGGTCGCCGGGCGGGGCCGCCTGAAGACTGTGGCGGTGTCTGGGGCTACGCGGACTTGCTCAACGTCCTGGCCAACCCCCGGCACGAGGAGCACCAAGCCCGGTTGGGCTGGCTCGGCATCGAGGCCGCCGCGGATTTCAGTCCGGACGCCTTCGACAGCGATGTCGTGAATCTTGATCTCGCCACCATGTCCAGGGTGCTGGTGAAGCCCTGACGCTCTTCACAGCAGCGATAGCTCACCGGTGATGGCGTCGATGCCCGCGCCTCCCGCCGGCCCGACTGCGCAGCAGGTCGGGGTGCCCTCAGCCACCTGCGTCCGGCCTGCATCGCGGATCACCTGGACTGGCAGTCCGGCCGCGGCGGCTTGCCCGGCGATGGCGTCCAGTTCGTCCTCGCTGCCGGCCCGCAGCACGACCTTGGGCTGGCCATCGCGCAACCAGGCCGCGAAGTCCGGCCGGCCGATGCCGGCCAGCGTCGCGGCGACGGCTGCGTGCGCGGCCTGGGCTGCGATCTTGCCGCGGCCCATGCCGAGGTCCGTTCGGACGACGAGGACCAGCTTGGTCTGCATGCCTGCCAAGGTAGGCGGTCATGGCTTCGCAGCCGCGGGAATGGCCGATCGCAGCTCTTGTCCCCGCGAGTAAAGAAGCTTAACTTACTAGGTGAATGGCGCCGCATCTCGTCGTGGCGGGCCTTGTCCCGCGCGCCACCGAGGAGGAACAGTGGAGCAGAGCGACCCGACATCGATCACCTCAGACGAAGAGCACCTCGCCTCGCTGGGCTACCAGCAGCGGCTGCGCCGAACGATGGGCGGGTTCTCGGCGTTCGCCGTCTCGTTCTCGTTTATCTCCGTGACCACCGGCTTGTTCGCGAACTACGGGTTCGGGCTGAACCAGGCCGGGCCGCTGTTCATCTGGACCTGGGTGATCGTCTCGGTTGGCCAGTTGCTCGTCGCGCTCTGCTTCGCGCATATAGCGCCGCGCATCCCGATCGCCGGCTACAGCTATCAGTGGGCGTCCAAGCTGGTCAGCCACAAGTTCGGCTGGTTCCCTGCCTGGTTCGCGATTGGCGGCTGGCTGACCGGCACCGCGGGCGTCGGCTATGCCTTCGCCCAGTACTTCGCGCCGGACGTCGGGATTGGCGGCGGCCAGACCACGATCGTCATCACCACGATCCTGGTACTGCTCAGCTGGCTTGGCATACAACTGCTGGGCGTGTTCGCCTCCAGGGTCAACAACGTCTCGGTCGGGACCGAGATCATCGGCTCGGCGATCGTGGGCGTGTTCCTGCTGATCCTGACGCTGGTGCGGCACCCCGACAACTTCCACTACCTCACGTCGCGCGCCGGCGCCGCGCCGGCAGCTACCTCGCGGCGTTCGCGGTATCCGGGCTCGTGGGCGCTTACACCATCACGGGGTTCGATGGCGCTGCCGACCTGGCGGAGGAGACCAAGAACCCCGGCCGGAACGTGCCCCGCGCCATCATCAGCACCGAGATCGTCTCGGCTGTCATCGGATTCATCATGCTGGTCGGATTCACGGTCGCCATCACCAGCCTCAAAGCCACGCAGGCCAGCGGCACCCCGCTGCTGTACATCATGCAGCAGCACCTCGGCGGCTTCACGCCCGTGATCATGACGATGGTGTTCATCTCCATCTACGCCTGCGGCCTCATCAACCTGGCAGCGATCAGCAGGCTCGTTTTCTCCCTCGCCCGCGACGACGTGCTACCCGGCGCCAAGCCCCTGACCAAGCTCAACGGCGCTCGCAGCCCGCATGTGTCGCTCATCGTGTGCACAGTGATCGCCTGCCTGTTCACGGTCGTGGCCAAAGCCGAGGCGATCATCACCAGCGTCGGCGCAATCTCCGACTTCGCGATGTACTTCCTGGTGATCGTCGGCGGCCTCATCGCCACCAGGAAGCTCGCTGCCCCAGCGGGGTCGTTCACGCTCGGGAACTGGTTCCGGCCGATCGCCTATATCAGCCTGGTGTGGCTCCTGGTCGCCATCGTGGCCCTGACGGTGCCGTCCATTAATCACACCGCAGCAAGGAACTTCCTGGTAGTGGTCCTCCTCGGGGTGATCTGGTACGTCTGGCACATCCGCCGCATGCCGGCGCCCACGGCGGAGCAACCCGAGACCGCGCCGACGGCCGTCGGCGGGGGCGATCTCGGCCCGGCCGCAAGCGACTGACGGAGGGCGACCTAGTGGATCAGTTCCCCATGTTCTTCGGGCGCGAGCTCGCCTCAGAACTGGACGTGATCGCTCGCCGGCCATACCTGGTGGTCACGATGGCGGACCTCTGGCCGAAGTTCCAGCAGTACTTCGGCAGCGGCATGGCGGACGTGCACTTCGTGACGAGCCTGGAGCTCAGGGACCTGGACGCGCTCGCCGACCGGTATGCCGGCATCAGCGCGGTCGTCGGCGTGGGCGGCGGCCAGGCGATCGACACGGCCAAGTACCTGACGTGGAAGCTCGGCGTGCAGCTTTTCCAGCTGCCGACGGCACTGTCGGTGAACGCTCCCTTCACCCACCGGGCCGGCGTGCGGGACAACGGCGTCGTCCGTTACGTCGGCTGGGCCCTGCCGCAAGCGGTGTGGCTGGACTGGGACATCATCCGCAGCGCGCCACCGCTATTCAACCGCTGCGGCGCAGGCGATATCCTGTGCTACCACACCGGGCACTGGGACTGGCGCTACGCAGCCGAGACCGGTCACTGCGAGGCGCGCTGGCCATACGACGAGCGCCTGGTCGCCGAGGCCCGAGCGGCCATGCAGGCCGTGATCGACAACGCCGACGGGATCCGCGACATGACCGAGGACGGGATCCGGGCCCTGGCCGGATCGCTGAAATGGGGCGGTGCCGCCTTCGGCTACGACTGCTGGAATCCACGGCATATCGAAGGGTCGGAGCACTTCTTGTTCTACTCGCTCGAGGCCGTGACCGGCCGCAAGTTCATCCATGGCCAGGCCGTCGGGCTCGGGATCCTCGTCATGAGCGCGATGCAAGACAACGAGCCGGAGATGATCAGGGAAGTGCTCGACCGGATTGGCATCCCGTACCGGCCCGCGGATATGGGGATCTCGTGGGACGACGTGGCGGCAGCGCTGCAGGCTATGCCGCAGACGATCAAGGACGGCAAGCTGTGGTACACGATCGCGTCCGATCACCTGGCCTCGGACGAGTTCACCGCGGCGGCCAGGGAGTGGATCGAGTCCGACGGCGGGCAGTTCGACCGCAGTTCGCTCAGTACGCTCATCAGGGTGAGCTAGTCCTTGTCTTCGTATGACGTTCTGGTCGTCGGCGACCTCAATCCCGATGTCATGCTGTCCGCCGGCGACCTGGCCAGCGATCTGGCTGGCGCCTTCGGGCAGCGCGAGCAGATCGTGCAGACCGGGCGGATGCTGCTCGGTGGCTCGTCCGCCATCACCGCCGTCGCGGCGGCGCGGCTCGGCCTCAAGGTGGCGTTCGCGTGCTGCATCGGCGACGACTGGATCGGCCGGGCGCTCGTCGACGAGGTGGGCAGGCAGGGCGTGGATGTCGTCGTCGCACGCCGAGCGGCAGGGACGCCGACGTCGCTCACGGTCGTCATCGCCCGCGGCATCGACCGCGCGATCCTGACCAGCGACAGCACGCTGCGCCTGCTGGAATGCGAGGATGTCCCGCTCGACCTGGTCGACAGCAGCCGCCATGTGCATGTCGGCGGTTACTTCCTCCAGCCGGGGCTGTGGCCTGGCCTCCCGGCGTTGCTGCGCCGGGCCAGGGCCGCAGGCGCTACGACGTCGGTCGATCCCAACTGGGACCCGTCTGAGCGGTGGACCGCCGAGCTGGCTGAGACCCTGCCGCTGGTCGACATCTTCCTGCCCAACGCGGCTGAGGCTGCCAGGATCACCGGCCTCAGCAACACCGAGGCGGCCGCCCGCCAGCTGGCGCGCACCTGCGGCATCGTCGCTGTCAAGGCCGGTGCCGCCGGGGGTCTCGCCTGCCAGGGCGACGAGACCGTCCGGGCGAGCGGCCTCTCGCTGGAAGCCGAAGACGCGACCGGTGCGGGCGACAACTTCGATGCCGGGTTCCTGGCCGGCCGACTCACCGGGCTTAACGTGCGCGACTCGCTGGCCCTGGCCGTCGCGTGCGGCGGCCTGTCAACGCAGGACGTGGGGGGGACCGGCGTGATTACCACGCTCGCGCAGGCACTGGCTGCGGCCGGCCTCGGCCCCGGCGGCGGCGACAATCCGCCGCCAGTGTCGGCTGTGACCCCGCAGGCGGGGTGATCCCGGCGGCCGCGCCGGGCGGGTCAGCTCGCGGCTAATGCGCATGCGGGCCCGCAAGCGCGCGCACACCAGGCTGGCGCCCCAAGCAAACCCGGCGCCCGGGCCCGCACACCGCCAGGCTGGCGCCCCAAGCAAACCCGGCGCCCGGGCCCGCAAGCCGCCAAGCTGGCGCCCGCCAGCGAGCACGGCAACCGCACTTCATGGTTTCGCGCGATCTTGAGTCCTGGTTTGCTCCGATTTGCGGGAGCGGAAACCATGAAGTCTGCGCGAGAAAGCCATGAAGTCTGGGCCATCAGAGGCATCAAAGCCGCTACGGATTGGCAGGCCCCTCGGGGCGTGCGCGGGCATGACGGAGCAGCTCAGCGATCAGATCGGCCTTCCCGTCGGTATAAGCCGCCCAGTCGACAGCGAGCAGCCCGGCCAGCGCGCGCTTGCGCCGCGCGTATCGGGCAGCCTCGTCTGGATGCGCCCGCAGGAAGTCCCGCAGGTCCAGGTGATCGCGATGCGGGGTGCTGCCCGCCACCACGATGTACAGGTGGTGATACGTCAGCTCGGCAGGCGGCGCGAACGCCTCCCGCCCGGCGATGCCCAGATCCCTCTCGTGCTGCCACCCGGCCCGGATCAGCGCGTCAACCGCCGGGCCAGCCTTGTCAGCCGTGTAGACCACCACGTCGATGTCGATAATCGGCTTGGCGTCCAAACCGGGCACCGCCGTGCTGCCGACGTGCTCGGTGACATGCGGGATCTCGCCGAGCGCCGCGTCTGCCAGGGCCCGCAGCGACTCAAACTGCCCCGGCCACAAGGGGTCGTACGGCACGACCGCAGCTGGAGCCCGCATCATCAGCTGTCGGGCTCAGCTGCCCGACACGGCGGCCTGGCGCAGGCGCGGTGCCGTCATCCGGTCCGCGAACACCTGGTCCCTCGCCGTGCCGAGGGCAGCCGTCACCGCGCCGAGCAGGACTGCGTCGTCGCCGAGGGCGGCGGGCACGATGCGCGGCCGCAGCGGCGACAGGCGGCTGAGCTCCTCCGCCAGCGGGGGCGCGAGCTGGTCGGTGTTGCGCCCGACGGCACCGCCGAGGATCAGCAAGCCAGGATCGAGGACGGCCACGATGGCCGCCACCACGTGCGCAATCCTTCGGCCCTCCTGCTCGACGATTCTGATCGCGTCCCCGCTGCCCGCGGCGGCTGCCGTGAAGACCTCCTTGGCGTTGTGGACCCGCATGCCTGCTTCACGGGCGGCTCGGACAATCCCCTCGGCGCTCACCTCGCGCTCGACCAGGCCCTGGCGGCGCTCGATGGTCCGCAGCTGCGAGTTGTCCATGCCTGTCGTCGGAGCCAGCGGAAGCAGGCCGACTTCGCCGGCGAATCCGCTCGAGCCCCGGAACAGCTTCCCGTCGATCCAGATGCCCATGCCGACGCCGCTGCCGATCCACAGGTAGACGAATGTCTGAGCGCCCCTCGCCGCGCCTAGCGCCGCCTCCGCCGTGGTCGCGCACGCGACGTCGTTATCGCTGTCGACTGGGTAGCCGAGCGCGGCCTGCAGCTCGTCGAGCATGCCGGGCTTGGTCCAGCCAGGGACGTTCGGCGCGTAGCGGTGCCGACGGGAGCCTCGGTCGGGCACGCCGGGACCGCCGACGTAGGCGCTGACGATCTGGTCCGCGCCGATCCCGGCGCTGAGCTGGGCCCGCAGGCTGGCGTCGCAGATCAGGTTCAGCAGGCCCGCAGAACCGCGGCCGGTGTTCGGCAGGTCCGTCCGGCCGAGCAGGGTGCCGGACAGGTCAGCGACGCCAGCGCGCACCCAGCGCCGCCCGACGTCGAGGCCTAGGACGTAGCCCGCCGCCGGGTCTGGCTCGAACAGCAGCCCGGCCTTGCCGAGCCCCATCTGAAGCTCGCGCCCCGCGGCCCTGATCAGGCCAGCTCGCTCCAGGTCAGCGACGGCGACCGAGACGGTCGGCTTGGACAGGCCGGCGGCACGCGAGATCTGGGCACGCGACGCTGTCCCCATCGACTTGAGGGCGTCATACACGGTCCGCTGATTCAGGGCACGCATCAGCTGCGGCGTCGTGCCCGTCGCGGTCGGAAGTCCCCGTTCTTCGTCCATCATCTTGGAATCTAGCCCGCTCCGATCGGAGCGCGGGAGACCCGAAGCCGACTTCGCGGCAGACTAAGTCCATGACGAGCACATGGGATGCCTCCTACACCGCTGCCGCGCCGCCGCCGTGGGACATCGGCAGGCCACAGCCAGCCATCGTCGGACTGGCGGAGTCGGGCCTGCTGACCGGCCGGGTCCTCGACGTCGGCTGCGGCACCGGCGAGCACGCTCTACTGGCCGCCAGCCAGGGCGCGCAGGCCACCGGCATCGATGTGTCGCCGCCGGCCATCGAGCGGGCCCGCGGCAAGGCCGCGGAGCGCGGCCTTGACGCGCGGTTCGAGGTCGCCGACGCACTAGACGCACATGCGCTGGGCGCGGTAGACCCAGGCCGGCCCTTCGACGTGATCATCGACATCGGCGTCTTCCACGTCTTCAGCGACGACGACCGGCCCCGCTACGTAGCCAGCCTGGCCAGGGCTCTGCGCCCGGCCGGCACGCTGTATCTGATGTGCTTCAGCGACCGGCAGCCTGGCGACTTCGGCCCGCGCCGGGTCCGTCAGGACGAGCTTCGCGCAGCATTCAGCGACGGCTGGGCGGTACAGTCGATCACGGCCAGCACGCTCGAGATCAGGCCTGTTGGCGACGTAACTCAGGCCCAGGCCTGGCTCGCCATCCTCAAGCGCCGGTGAGACGGTCCGGCCGCCTAGCTGCCGTCGACACCCGGCGGCAGCCCAGAACTAACTTCCGCAGCCACGCAATGAAGCAGAGCAGAAGAAAGACCACAACAAGGTCCATCTATGTCCACTCCCCCGATAATTTCCCATGACTAGACCAGAACCGCAGGATCCTCCTGTGCGCACGCTGCGGCGCTGGACTGGTACCCGGCTACTCGGGGGTACAACCAGTAAAGACAGGCCTGATCAAGTCGTGACCGGCCCAAGCAGTGACCGCCAGGCCACGCCGACCGCCCGGCCCGAGCCGGCTGCGCCACGGCGACCGGCCCGACCGGCCCGACCGGCCCGACCGGCCTCGCCACCCCAGCCCAAGCCCGAGCCTGCCGCGGCGCTGTTGCCAGCCAGCGCTCGCCGGCCTGCCGCGGTCACTGCGATCTGCTGCGCAGCCCTAGTGGCCGTGCTCGCTGCGTTCGCGGTCCACAGGTCACAGGGCAGCGCGCTCGACCGGCCGATCGATTCGTGGCTACGGCACCACCTGGCCTCGCACCTGCAGCTGATGTCTGACATCAGCTACCTCGGCGGCGGCCAGGTGGTAGCGGTCCTGACCGTGGTCCTGGCGCTGGCCTGCCTGGCGGCCCGCTGGGTGAGCGGCGCCGTTCTGACGGTGATCAGTGTCGTCGCGGCCGTCGGGCTGACCGAGTACGTACTCAAGCCGCTCGTACACGAGACGATCCAGCACGGCTGGCTGACCTATCCGAGCGGCCACACGACGAGCCTGTTTACGCTCATCGCGGTGGTCGGTGTGCTGACGACCGACCCACCGGGCTGGCGACCGCGGCCGGGCCCTCGACTGCTGATCATGCTCGGCCTCGTCGTCGTTGGCTGCGCTGTCGCTGTCGCCATGACCGCGCTGCAGTTCCACTACTTCACTGACACCATCGCCGGCGCGGCTTGGGGCACTTGTGTGGTGCTGACGGCCACGTTCCTGCTTGATAGTGCTGGCGTGCGACGCTGGCTGGGAGCTGCCCGCCTCCGCCCGCGCGGGGGTTCCCGACCTTAGGGTCGGTCCCATGCAAACATGGGACGCCATCACCGCTCGCCGCAACGTTCGCACCTTCACCGGCCGGTCCATTCCAGCCGCTGACCTCGATCAGATCCTGGAGGCCGGGCGGCGGTCACCTTCCTCGCAGAACTGGCAGCCCTGGGACTTCGTCGTCGTCACCGACCGGGTGCAGCTGAGCGAGCTGTCCGGAGTGTTCTACGGCGCGCACCACGTCGCGCACGCCGCGGCCGCGATCGCGGTCGTCGGCCCGGTCGCGGACAACGAGTTCCATCGCGCGCAGTTCGACCTTGGCCAGGCGGCGATGAGCATGACCCTGGCGGCAGCCGACCTGGGCATCGGCACGTGTCACGCCGGTGTCACAGACATGGACCTCGCCAGGCGGGTGCTAGGGCTCCCCGCGGACCGCACGTGGGTGCTGCTGATCTCACTCGGTTACCCGGCCGACCGGCCGCTGAGCCCGATCAGGAACCCGCAGCGGCGGCCATTTGACCAGGTCGTACATCGCGGCCGCTGGTGAGTTGGCCAGGGTCACTCATCACGCAATGTAGTCGGTCAGCTACTGTAAGCAGGAAGAACGTGGCAAAACAGCCTGACTGCAGGCGGGTGCGCCATGAGACTTGCAGTTACCGCAGTAACCGGTGCCGCACTAGTGGCGCTGGCAGCCTGCACGACCGTCACGAATTCGCAGGCACCAGCATCTCCGGCACCATCGTCGGCTACGTCATCGGCGCCAGCCACCCCCCGCCAGGGCCGAGCAAGCCAGCCCCCGCTACCCCTGGCCCGCCCGCGAGCACCGGCCCGACGGCCGCGAGCACCAACCAGGCCGGGCCCGCCGGAACGCCGACCGCCAACGCGCCGAACGCCACCGATCCATGGGCCGTCGTCTCCGCTTACTACGGCGCCATCGAGTCGGGCAACTACGCCGAGGCGTGGGCGCTGCTCAACTCGGGCGCGACGACGGGCCAGACTTACCAGCAGTTCGTGAACGGATTCGCCTGCACGGGCTCGCAGGTCCTGACCGAGGCCGGCGTGTCAGGCGACCAGGTCACGTTCGACCTCGACGCCACGAACTCCTGCACCGGCCAGGTCCAGCACTTCACGGGCACGGATACGGTCCAGAACGGCAAGATCGTCGCGGCGCACGTTGTCCAGACCGGCTAAAACCCATAAGGGACGGGAACGGGGTACCTTACCTCCGCCGAGTCCTGCCGGGCCGCGGCGACGGGAGCGTCTACCGCCGATCGGGCACCTGAATTCGCGTCCCGAGTCAGGTGCCCGCCAGCCTCGTGTCCGCCGGCCGCCCCACTGGCTCGGACCCGGAGCACGGCGGTTAGTGCTAGCTTGCGCTGGTGCGTATCGGTGTGTACATCGACGGGTTCAACGTCTACTACGGCGGCCGCGGCATCTGCGGCCGCGGCACCGCGGGCTGGCGCTGGCTGGACTTGCGAGCCCTGGCGACGGACCTGATCGGCCGCCGGGCGAGCTGGGCAGACGCTTACGTCGACCGGGTCGTGTACTGCACCGCTCGCATCGACGCGGTCTCGAACCCCTCGGGGCAGGCCGATCAGGACATCTACCTGAAGGCACTGCTTGCCGCTGGCAGCGTCGACCACATCGAGTACGGCACTTACGTGGCGCGCGTCAAGACCGCGCCGATGGCGATCAAGGACGCGCAGGGCCGGCCCAAGCTCGTCGAGCCGGCCTGGCCAGTCATGATCCAGGATGGCCGCGGCGGTCAGGTCGACGGCGCCGTCTTCATGGTCTCCTACGCCAACCGGGAGGAGAAGGGCTCGGACGTCAATGTGGCCGCGCATCTTCTGCTAGACGTGCTCGGGGGTGCGGTCGATGCGGCCGTGGTCATCTCCAACGACAGCGACCTGCGCTTCCCCGTCGAGCAGGCACGGCAGCGCGTCCCGGTGGGCGTCGTGAACCCCTCGCGCAACTTCCTGGCCGGGGATCTGCGCGGGGACGCTAGCAGCGGCGCCGGGCGGCATTGGTGGATTCGGCTGGCGGCCGCCGACTTCACCAGCCATCAGCTGCCGGATCCGGCCGGGCAATATCACCGGCCGGCAGACTGGTGATGACCCAAGGCACTGGCGGCTGAACCACAGCCCGCTATACTCGTGGGCATATACCACCCGGCTCCTCGTGGGCCGGGTTTTTCATGTCCGACGGCCCCAGGGCAGCGTGGCGGCAGCCTCGTTGTGGCGATCTACATGATGATCAACGGCACCTCGGCGTGCGGCCAGCCGGCCCAGCTGGGAAGACGTGGCGATCGCCGGTGACCTTCGCCCCCGACGGCTACGAGGGACCACGCAACGCCGCGACCGCCATCTACTTCCTGCTGCATCCAGGCGAGCAATCACGCTGGCACGTCGTGCGCTCGGACGAGCTGTGGTTCTGGCACAGGTTCTGGCACAGCGGGGTCCGCTGGCGCTCCGGCTCGGCGGTGGCAGCCCAGAGCCTGCCGACAGCGAGCCCGGCCAAGGCAAGCCGCCTCGCCTGAGCCCGATGACGGCCGGGATCCGGGTTCCTGCCAGCCAGCGCACTGGCAGATCCGCTACCGAATTCGGGATCTCGGGCCGGCCGTTGGTCGTTAGACCAGGTGAGCCGCCAGTCGAGCTATGACTTGTTATCCGCGCTAACCCGACGTAGGCTGTCGATATATCGTGAGCGTATCGCGAGAGGTGGCGGTGACGATGGCGGCAGGAGCGGCCTGGGGCGCGTGTAACTTCGAGCCCGGCCTATCTGACCTGCTGAGCTGCGTGCGAGATGTGCTGGGCCACGCCGGCCGCGGCACCTCAGCGAAGGCTGACGCACGTGAGCATCGCGGCCCGTGGGAGGGCTTCGGCGGACGGAAGGGCCCGGGACACTGGGGCGGCGGTTTCGTCGGGCAGCGCGGCTCGTGGTGGCCCGGTCCGCCGGCGCCCCCTGGTCCGAAGGCGAGCCGCGGTGACGTGCGCGCCGCGATCCTGGCGCTGCTGTGTGATGGTCCCCGCAACGGCTACCAGATCATGTCCGAGATCGAGGAACGCAGCGCCGGCGCCTGGCGGCCGAGCCCCGGCGCGGTCTACCCCGCGCTGTCCCAGCTCGCCGACGAGGGCCTGATCGCGCCCGAGGAGTCAGGCAGCAAGCGGATGTTCAGCCTGACCGATGCCGGGCGCCAGTACGTCACCGAGAATCCCGAGATGGCCCGTGGTGCGTGGGAGTCCTCGGAGCAGCAGGAAGCGTGGCAGGTGCCCGGCCTGTTCGCCGAGGCCGCCCGGCTGGGCAGCGGGATCGTGCAGCTCGCTAAGGCCGGATCGCAGGACCAGATCCGGGCCGCGGAGCGCCTGCTCGAGCGGACGCGCCGCGAGCTCTACCGAATCCTCGCCGACGACGCAGCGCCGGCGGACGACGAGCAGGATCTCTGAGTTAGTGAGGCAAGGGGCAATGAACGAGAACATCCGGATCTCAGACGCTGACCGCGAGCACATAGTCGAGCGGTTGCGCGAGCACTTCGCCGAAGGTCGACTCACCTCCGACGAACTGGACGAGCGCGTCACGGCAGCGCTCGGCGCGAAAACCTACGGCGACCTGCGCGCCGTCATGACCGATCTGCCCGAGCCACAGACGGTCGGGGCAGCCGGCGCAGCCGGCCCGGCGGGCACCCCCGGGCCCGCCGGGCCCATGGGGCCACTGGGCTGGCAGTCGCCACCCTGGTTCGCGGCCGGCCGGCCGATCGTGGCCTTCCGCCGCGGACCGCGAATCCTGCCGCTTCTGCTCATCGCGCTGGCCGCGACGCTGCTGCTGTCTGGCGGCGGCTTCGTGCTCTTCGCGGTCCTCAAGGTAATACTGGCGTTCTGGCTGGTGATGTGCCTCATGGGCATCTTCGCGGCGGCCCGGTTCCGGCGGCACGTACGCCGTTACTCGCAGTCCGGCCCTGGCGGTTCGTGGCACCACCACGGGTGGCGGCAGTAGCCGACGGGCGCACGGCGGCCGGGACTGGGCCGGCCGTGACCGGGGCCACGCGGACGTAAGCAGCGACGACCTCGCCTCACTTGTCGTCCAGCACTCCGAGGGCCGCCGCCATCGATCGCGGGAACGTGGCCGGCCCGAAGCTCATCGCCCCGGCCGGCACCATCCACGGCAGCGCGATGATCCGGTACTTCCCCGCCCGAACGGCAGGATCGCGTTCCTTGAGGGCGAGCGCCTCCGCCGGGCCTGCATTCAGGATCGAGAGGCCACGGAACGGAGACGTCCGGTCCAGCAGCGGTCCCGCGGCCAGCACATGGCCGGCGGCATGCAGGTCAGCAAGGTGAGCCATGTGCGCGTCCTGGAGCGCGTCTTCCTCCTCGGGAGTGAGGTCCGGTGCGTCATCGCGCAGCACGAGCAAGGTCATCGTAAACCGGTCGAAGTCCATGCAAACATCGTAATCAGGACGGGAACGAGGCCGTCAAGTCGGTCACCGTCTCCCGGTCCGCAGCGCCGTGAGTGCAGACGATGTGCTGCCGGACTCAGCTGCCGCGCGTCGCGTTGACGACACGGGTCGCCGCGTCGATGGTCGCTTCGAGTCGCTTGCTATGCGCGCCGCGCCAGTACACCCGCCCGCAGGACTGGCACCGCGCGAAGGCCTCGTAGGTCCGCCTGGTACCCGGCTGCAGCTGTGACTCGACGTCTGCCTTGCGCGCCTGGACCAGCGAGCCATTGCAGGAGGTGCACCGCGTCCACGGTGCGAGTTCCGGGGCGAACCTGTCGAGCACGTCGGCGAGCTGGGCGTCCGGGTCGCCACCGCGAACGTAGGCGCCGAGCCATAGCGTGCGGCGGCGCAGCAGGCCGCGATCCTGGGTTAGCAGCACGCGGCCGCTCGCGTTGGCCTCCTCGATCAGGTCGTCATCGTCGGCGTCGCGGTGGTAAGCCGTGTCGACGCCGATCAGGCGCAGCCGCCGCGCGACGGTGCCGAGGTGAACGTCCAGCAGGAACCTGGTCTCGGCTAGCCGCTGGGGCCGCGGGATGGGCAGCACCTGCACCGTGTCCCCGTCCCGTGGCCGGTATCCGCGCTCGGCCGGGCTGCCGTTCACGAGGAGGGAGCCGACCTCGGTCAGCGGCACGCCGATCGACTCGACGACGTGGCCCAGAGTGGAGACGCCATCGCAGGTCACTGGCGCCGGCTGAGCGCGCCACTTCGGTCGCAGGAAGAACGTGAGCTCGTCCGCCACTACGACGTGCGCCTGCGGTCTGGTCATCTGCTCACCATGCCCGCAATCCGCGTCGGCCGCCGTGCCGATGCGGGCTGGATCCGGTCCGGGCTGACGACCCGCTCGTCACAGGCTGATCAGCACGATGCCGGTCGCGATCACCACTGCCGCGGCTACTCGTCGCGGGCCGAAGGACTCCCCGAACGCCGTCACGCCGATGAGCGCAGCGAATACCACGCTCGTCTCCCGGATCGCGGCGACCTCGGCGAGCGGCGCGCGAGTCTGCGCCCACAGCACGATGCCATAGGCCAGGACCGAGAGGGCGCCCGCCAGCAGGCCGCGACCGGCGGTGCTGACGTCTCGCCACGCGGCGGCCGGCCGTCGGACCACCGCTGCCGCTGTGAGTGCGGGGCCCTGCAGCAAGAACAGCAGCGCCACGTACGCCCACGGGTCGTGCGCGCGGCGGACGCCGAGCCCGTCGACGATCGTGTACGCGGCGATCGTCAGCCCGGTCAGGACCGCTGCGCCGACAGCGGGCAGGTCCTGACGGCTCAGCCGGCCGGCCGAGAACGCCAGCCCCATCAGCCCTATCGCCAGCGTGACGACGCCGAGCAAGGCCGCAGCGCTCAGGTGCTCGTTCGCCAGGAAGTATGCGCCCACGGCCACGATCAGCGGCGACGTGCCGCGAGCGATCGGATAGGTCTGGTTGAACGCGCCCAGTCGGTAGGAGTTCATCAGCGCCAGGTCATAGCCGACGTGGATAACAGCCGACGCGATGGCAAAGCCGATCGCCGCGCGGTAGGGCAGGCCGGTGACCGGCGAGCCAGATCCCGCCGCCGACTGTCGAGGCGATCCCGATCCACGCGAATACCATGAGCCGGTCATCCACCTGCTTGGCGATCGCGTTCCACGTCGCGTGCACGGCCCCGGCGCCGATGACAATCGCGACGACGAGGGGGGTCAGGTGCTCCTGGGACACAGACGTATTCTGCCAGTTTGTCCGCGTCGGCGCCGGGTCCGCGCGTGCATGCCGACGCAGGGCACGGCGGCCCGCGTCCCGGTCCCTGTCGTGGGATGAAGTGTCCTGATATACCGGGAGCATGCCTGCCGACCAGATCGCCGCCTCGATGCGCGCGGCTGCTGCCGACCTCCTGGCTGCCCTCGACGACGGGCAGCGCGACCTCGCGGCGCTGCCGTTCGGCGACGACGCGCTGCGACGCTGGCTGGAATACCGGCCGGAGCCGCGGCCCGGCGCGTGCCTGGCCCTCGCGACGCCGGCGGCCCGCAAGGCGGCCCACCGGCTGCTAGCGACGGCGCTGAGTGAGCACGCGTTCGCGCAGGCAATGGTGATCGAGGCCCTGGAAGAGGTCCTCGATCTCAGGGAACGGGGCCGTGTCGGCAGGCACAGCGGTGACTACTGGGTGTGCGTGTTCGGCGACCCCGCCGCGGACGCGCCGTGGTCGTGGCGGTTCGAGGGCCATCACCTCTCGGTGACGATGACGGTGCTCGGCGACGAGGTGTCGCCCGCGCCGGTGTTCCTCGGCGCGAACCCGGCTTGCGTCAGCTACGCGGGACGGCCAGTGTCGCGGCCGCTCGCGCCGGAGGAAGACCTGGGGCGCGCGCTGCTGGACGCGCTCGGCACGGCCGGCCGGTCGGCGGCGGTCGTCGCCGATCAGGCACCCTACGACATCCGCTCGGCGACCTGGCCGCGGGCGCAGCCTGTCCTGGAGCCGCGCGGCGTCGCTGCCTCCGCGCTCGGCTCGACGGCGCGCGCCGTGCTGGATCAGCTCGTCGCCTTGTACCTCGACCGGCTGACCGCACCGCTTGCCGCTCGTGCGGCTGTGCGCGTCGCTGCCGGTGAGCTGCACTTCGCCTGGGAAGGACCGCTGACGCCGGGGACGCGGCACTATTACCGCGTGCAGGGCGACGACCTGCTGATCGAGTACGACACCACCACCGACGATGGCAACCACGCGCATACCGTGCTCCGGCGGCCGAGCGGCGATTTTGGCGACGACATCCTCGCTGCCCACCACCGCGACGAGCACGCCCGAGCGCGCTAGCCACTAGCCGCGCGCGGACACGTCCGCTTCGATGAGGTGCGGGCCTGGCTCGGCGATGGCGTTCTTGAGCTGCGCGGCGAACTCCGCCGTCGTCCTCGCGCGGCTGGCCGGCACGCCCATGCCCGCCGCCAGCGCCGTGAAGTCGATGTCCGGCCGGGACAGATCCAGCAGGTCGCGGGCGGTCGTGCCGGTCACCGGCGCGCCCGTGCGCTCCAGCTCCATGGTCAGGATCGCGTAGGCGCGGTTGCTGAAGATGACCGTGGTGATGTCGAGTCCCTCGCGAGCGTGCGTCCACAGCGCGGAGATCGTGTACATGGCGCTGCCGTCCGCCTCCAGCGCAAGGACGGGCCGGTCCGGACAGGCGACCGCCGCGCCGGTCGCCAGCGGCAGGCCCTGGCCGATCGCGCCGCCGGTGAGGCTGAGCCAGTCGTGCGGCGGCGCACCGGCCGTCGCGCCCGGCAGCCACAGGCTGGAGGTGTTGGCCTCGTCGCAGATGATCGAGTGCTCGGGCAGCATCGCGCCGATGACGGCGGCGGCCGACTCGGCCGCGAGTGCGCCGTCGGCGGGCAGGTCCGGCCGCGACCGCCGGCTGGCTGAACGGCAGGGCGCCGGGCGCGACGCGATCGGCCAGCGCCGCCAGGGCGCCGGGCACGTCGTCGCCGGGCTCGGCCAGGACCTGCACGTGGCAGCCGGGAGGCAGCGGCGTGCTGGGCTTGCCGGGATAGGCGAAGAACGACGCCGGCGAGCTCGCGCCGGCCAGGATCAGGTGGCGTGTGCCCGCCAGCTGACGGGCGGCGAACTCCACCAGGTAGGCCAGGCGGTCGACGTTCGGAATGCCGGCGCCACGCTCGTGCCGTGCCGGGAAGGTCTCGGCCAGCACCTGCGCGCCCGTCGCGGCAGAGATCCGGCTCGCGGCCTCGATCGCCGGGCGGGTCAGTCCGGTGCCACCCAGCAGGATCGTGCACCAGCGCTCCGGCATCGCCCGAGCCCCGCAGCGCCCCCGTGGCGCGCATGACACGGCCGTTCGGCACAGGCGATGGTTCCCTCCTCGGGAATGGCGCCGGCACCACCGGGTCCGCCCCGTCAGTCCACGTCACATCGGCGGGGAGGATGAGCGTGGCGATCTGGCCGGGCGGGCGCAAAGCCGCTGCGACGGCGTCCGCTGCGTCGGCTGGCGCGTCCTCGCTGCGGGCCGATCGCCGCACCCATCCCGACACCGACCCCGCGAGCGCGTCGATGTCGGACTCCAGCGGCGCGTCGAACCGCTTGTGATATGTCGCGTGATCCCCGACGACAGCCAGCAGCGGGGTGTGCGCGCGGCGCGCATTGTGCAGGTTGGCCAGCCCGTTCGCCAGACCAGGTCCGAGGTGCAGCAGTGCGGCGGCCGGCTGCCCGGTCATCCGGCCGAAGCCGTCGGCCGCGCCGGTAGCCACCCCCTCAAACAGGCACAGCACGCCGCGCATCTGGGGCACTGCGTCCAGTGCCGCGACGAAGTGCATCTCCGACGTACCGGGGTTGGCGAAGCACGTCGTCACGCCGCAGCCGACCAGCGTGCGGACGACGGCCTGGGCTCCGTTCATGGCCTCACTCCTCGTCCTGGCGCGTGCCTGGCGCCGGGACCGTCACGCACTCGGCGCCCGGTCCGGCGGGAACCCGCCCGTTGCGATCGGGCCCCACCGGTCGATCGTGATGCGGATGAGTGACTTGCCCTGGCGACGCATCGCCTGCCGGTACTCGTCCCAGTCCGGGTGCTCGCCCGCGATGCAGCGGGAGTAGCCGACCAGCGCGTCCGCCGCCTCGGCCGCGGGCATGTCCAGCACCTCGGCGGTGCCGTCCACCTGGACGTAGGGGCCATCCCACTCGTCGGAGTGCACGAGCACGGACACAGCCGGGTTCCGCCGGGCATTGATCGCCTTCGCCCGATCCGGGTACGTCGAGATGACGATGCGGCCAAGCTGATCGACGCCCGCCGTCACCGGCGAGAGCTGCGGCCGGCCGTCGCGTCGCGTGGTCAGCAGGCTGACGTGGTGCCGCGTCCCGACGAAGTCGATGAGCTGGTCCCGGCCGACCCGATCGGCTGTGGCGAGCTTCGGCATGCTCCGACTATAGAGGCGCCGCCTCGGTCGGCTGCTGGCTGTCCTTTTCGCCACTCGACCGCCAGCGCGACAACGGCCGGGATCACGAGCAGCCAGCCGGAGTAGGCCAGCATGACTGCCACGGCCAGGGCGGCCGGAATGGCCGCCGCCCTAGCTGTGCCGCGCAAGACGACGAAGGCAGCGGCCATGGCGGCCAGGTACACCGACAGGAACAGGGTCGTCGGCACCGCGATGAGCCACGTCGTCGTCACCAGCCCCGCGCCGTACAAGGTGATGAGGAGCAGCCCCGCCGCGGCGATCGCGGCCAGGAATCCCTGGTGCGACCCAGCGCGCCGCTCTTCCCGTCTGCCAGCCAAGACTTCATGGTTTTGTCGAGGTCGCCGACCGCTTTCGCCTGTTTTGAGCTCGAGGAAACGATGAAGTGTGCCGGGCGTGGTCACGCCGGGGGCCGGCGGCGCGGCGGGCGACGCCGCAGATGCCCGGCGCGGCGAGCGGATCAGTTCGCCTGCCATGGTGGCGGCTCCGGCGATGTAGGCGTTGGTGGTCCCCAGTGTGAGGACGATCGCGGTGACGGCCGCGACCGCCGGGCCAGCCGCGCCTATCGAGCGGCGCAGCAGGTCCGCAAGCGGGACTGACGAGCCGGCGTCCGGCCCGAGCACGCCGACGGTGGCGATCGCGAGACTCAGGTACAGCCCCGTCGTCGCCGCCAGCGCGATGCCGATGACGCG
This sequence comes from uncultured Actinomycetota bacterium, assembly GCA_963837255.1. Lineage (GTDB taxonomy): Bacteria > Actinomycetota > Actinomycetes > Streptosporangiales > Streptosporangiaceae > JAJYUU01. The sequence goes on along the minus strand of CAWIMN010000011.1, from coordinate 854,502 downwards.
CGGAAGTTGCCGGGACGGATCAGCGAACCGTGTCGTCAGCGGCGCGACAGCTTCCCAGCCCACGAACGAGAGCATCAGCGTCGTTGCCGCGTGCCCGACGGACAGCCAGCCGTGCGGGGCGAACGGAGTCCAGTTCGCGAAGCGAGCCGAGGTAGCCGAGCCCGCCACCGCCGCGACGATGGTGCCGATCAGCACGCTGACGAGGACAAGCTGGGCACCGGCGCTCGCGCGCAGGCCGCCGGCCGCCAGCGCGAGTACGACGACGAGCAGTCCCGCGGCCACTGCGGCGCGCGTTACCACGCCACCCCCGATCAGCGCCGGTAACGTAGCTGGCCCCGATCATGCATACGACCGGTGCACCGCATACGACGCCGGCCAGGAACGACCAGCCAGTCACGAGGCCGGCCCGCGCACCGAGCCCGGCCGCCACATATGCGGTGATGCCACCGGCCGACGGCAGCTTCTGGCCCAGTGCCGAGAACACCCCTGCGAACAAGCCGGACAAGCACAGCAACGCGACCCACGCGAGGATGGACGCGGGCCCAGCCTGCGCGGCCGCGAGACCGGGCAGAAGCAACAGTCCAGGCCCCAGCAAGGCACCGATATAGAGGGCGGCGCCCCGCGCCGTGGTCAGGTGCGACGGGCCAGACGGCTGCGACGAGGACGCTAGGGTCATGCCCTCAGGCTCGCCTAGATCGGCTCGCACGCGATGGCAAATATGACTCGTCATGGACACAACGACGCAACAGAATTGCCCTGTCAGGCCGCTAGGCTGCATATCATGCCGGATCACTCACCAGACACAGTAGATCGTGCCATCGTGACGCGGCTGCAGCGTGATGGTCGGATCGCCAACGTCGATCTCGCGGATGCCATCGCCCTGTCGCCGTCCGCGTGCCTGCGCCGCGTGAAGGCGCTCGAGGCGAGCGGCATCATCGAGGGATACCGGGCCGAGGTCAGCCGGTCACGGGCTGGCCTCGGCCTTACTGTATTCATCGGCCTCAAGGTGGAGGGCCATTCGCAGGAGACGTCGTCCCGGATCGAGCAGGCCCTGCTCAGCATCCCGGCGGTCGTCGCCTGCCACGTGGTGTCCGGGTCCGACGACTTCCTCGTCGAAGCCGCCGTGCCGGATCTGGCGCGCTATGAGCAGCTGCTGCTCGGCCAGATCCTGACCATTCCGTCGGTCGTGGAAGCGCGCAGCACGTTCGCGATCAGGACGGTCCTCAGCCGCGGGCCGATGCCGCTCGACCACTGGCGATGACCGGATCAGGCGGTCGTCGTCGCAAACGGCGCCGTGTCGTGGCGGTGCTTGCCGGACAGGCGGCGGCCGAAAACGAACGTCTCGAACGGCGTCGTCGGCAGCGTGGTAGTTCCGTCGTGGGTGGGCGCGGTCTCGTTGGTGACAGCCGGGACCGCGAAGTACTGCATCGTGATCGTCGTGTCACCGCGACGCTGACCGGGGTCGACGTCGAAGATCGCGTAGCCGTAGGCGTCGCCTGCGTTGATGGCCGCGGACCAGGGCGCATCCTCGATGGAATCGGCAGCGTTCCGGTGGAATCCGGTCGCCTGCGACCCGGTGATCGCGTTGCGCTCAGTGATCACCTTGGCCTGCGGCAGGCCGTCAGCGGTGTCCGCGCCGTAGACGTTGGACGGGCCGTTGGTGCCGCCGCCACCGAGGACGAGGAACACAGTCCCGAGCGAGGTGTCCCAGCCCTGCAAGCCGCCGTCCACCGAGACGGGATCGGTCGTCGCGACGTGCGGGCGGCGAGTGTCGATCTTCGCCGCGGCGGTCTGGTCGGGGTTCGGGGACACGACCGTGCCGAGCGCGCCGGCGTCGTAACCGCGGACCGGGTAGGTGCGCTCGTAGTCGTGCTCGTGCCCGGATAGCACCAGGTCGACCTCGTACCTGTCGAACAGCGGCAGCCAGGCGCGGCGGATGCCGAGGTCGGAGCCGTTGCCGGGGACCGACGTCGACATCGCGCACTGGTGCATGAACACCACGATCATGTCGACACTCTCGTCCGCGCGGGCCTCGCGCAGCGACCGTTCCAGCCAGATGGTCTGAAGATTCGGCGTGCCGGTGCTGAAGTCCGGGACCGCGGAGTTATCCGCCGGGACGATCTTCAGGTCGCCGGTGTAGCCGTGGTTGTAGGTGACGGTGCCGTTGGGGATCTGGGCGCCCGAGGAGGTGGTCTCGGGCGCGGCGTTCGCGGCGGCGTTCAGGTACGCGGAGCCACCGTCCTGGTAGATCACGTCGTCGGCGTCCAGCGAGATGAACACGACGGTGCCGACCTGGAAGGCGTAGAAATTGCCGCGGAGGTTGTTACCGTCGTAGTTAGTCACGCCGTTGTCGGGCAGCAGGAAACGGCTGAGGTAGTGGCCGTAGCCGTACGGGCCATTCCAGTAGCTGCCGGCGGCGCCCTGCGCCGAGATCCCGCCAGGCGCGGTCCCCGGCACGCCCGCGTGATCGCACACGCCGAACTCGGTCTCGTGGTTGCCGAGGGCCGGCATCCACGGCCGGTTCCTGGCCGACCGCGAGACGTTGATGCCGAAGTCCCGCCAGACGCTCGGGGCGTTCATGACGTCGAGATTGGCGTAGCACAGGTCGCCGTTGAGCAGATGGAACAGCGGCGCGCCGTTGCCGTCGCCTGGATCCTCGATGGCGCTGACAGCGTAGTAGGAGTTGTCGCAGGACTCATGCCAGATGTTGCCGGAGGCGTTCAGGTCCCACGACGGGGTCGCGAGGTCACCGTAGCTAGAGAACCGGAACTTCGCGCGGCCGGCGGGCGCCGTCTCGAAGCTCGCGCCTGCGGTGGACGGCGTGCTCGCCCCGTCGCTGACCTGGTAGTAGTAGCGAGTGCCGGGATCCAGGTCACGGAGCTGGACGTGGTAGGAGTAGGTCGTCTGCGCGCTGAGCCCGTCGGTGAAGCTGACCGACGATGCACGCCGATAGTGCTGCGTCACGTCGAGCGGCCGCGGCTCTGGCAGCTCAATGACGCGGCCCGGGTTGGCTGACGTGATCGGGAATCGCGAGTAGGCCAGCGTCGGCGCCGGCTGCGGCACGGTGCCAGGCGCCAGCCAGGTGACAGTGACGTCCGTGGCCGGGTTCGCGCCCCAGGTCAGCCACAGTTGCTCGGGCGTCGTCGTCGTCGGCAGCGGCAGCGTCGTCGTCGGCAGGCCCCGACGGCGGTGTCGCAGCGACCGCAGCCGACCGGCTCAGCGCGCCGTCGGCTACGCCGGCCAGGCTGGCCGCAGCGCCGACGACAATGACGCCACTGAGGAAGTGCCGCCGCGAGACGCCGCTGTCGCCGCCGGCCGCCGAGGAACCGATTCCGGTCATGTCGTCCATAGGACTGAGGCTAGGAAAGGCAGGTAAACCGACCGTGACCGTTCGGAGGCAACTGTCCGGACGCCCAGGTAAATACCTGGGAACGCGGTGGCGGTCAGCCCGTCGCCGATCCAAGCAAGCCATCGGTGTATGCAACCAGGTGTGTTTCCGTCGCTCAGAGGCGTCAGGACGCATCAGTTGTATACAATTAAGTGTGCTTGAGACGTCGTGGCGGAGCTAGGGCGATCGGATGTCACGGGCAGCGGATGTCGCGTACGCCGAGTTGCGGCGCCGCATCCTGGCTGGTGCCCTGCCGGCAGGCACGCATCTGGGTGAGGCTGAGACGGCCGGAAGCCTCGGCGTATCCCGCACGCCTGTCCGCGAGGCGCTGCAGCGGCTGAGCGCCGACGGCCTGGTTGACCTGCTGCCGCACCGGGGCGCGCAGACCATCAGCTGGACGCCGGCCGAGCTGGCGAACGTCTTCGAGTTGCGCGCGCTCCTGGAGCCCTACGGTGCGGCGCGGGCCGCGAGCCGCGCACTGACCGAGGCTGAGCTGGCGGGCCTGACGGAGCTGTGCGACCAGATGGAGACGGCAGCAGCAAACTCGGACTTCGGCCGCGTCGCCGAGCTGAACACCACCTTGCACGGCACGATCCTGGCGGCCGCAGGCAACCCCCGGCTGACGGACCTGGTGCAGACGATCGTCCTCGTTCCCGTGGTCATCGGGACGTTCTCCCGCTACGACGCCGACTCCTTGCGCCGCAGCATGCATCACCACCGGGAACTGGTCGCGGCGCTGCGCGCGGCCGACCCGGCCTGGGCTGAGTCGGTGATGCGTGCCCACATCAGGGCAGCCGCGGACTTCCTGATCGGGCAGATCCGGCTGGAGGCGGCTGATGAGTGAGAGCGGGCTCGGTGACGTCCGCGTCGTCGAGATGGGACAGCTGCTGGCCGGGCCGTTCTGCGGGCAGCTCCTCGGCGACTTCGGTGCCGAGGTCATCAAGGTCGAGCCGCCCGGTACCGGTGATCCGATGCGCGAGTGGGGCCGGGAGAAGCCGCACGGCCAGTCGCTGTGGTGGCCGATCCTGGCCAGGAACAAGAAGTCCGTCACCCTCAATCTCCGGATGCAGCGTGGCCAGGAGCTCGCGCGTGAGCTGATCGCGACCGCGGACGTGCTGGTGGAGAACTTCCGGCCCGGCACGCTGGAGCGGTGGGGCCTGGCGCCCGCTGACCTGTGGCGCGACAATCGAGGGCTGATCATCACCAGGGTGACCGGCTACGGCCAGTCGGGGCCGTACGCTGCCCGGGCCGGCTTCGGCTCGATCGGCGAGGCCATGGGCGGCATCCGGTACGTGACCGGAGATCCCGACAAGCCGCCGTCGCGGGCCGGCATCTCGCTCGGTGACGAGCTAGCGGGAATGTTCGCTGCGCTCGGCACTCTCGTCGCGCTGCACGCGCGGCAGCGAACCGGCCGCGGTCAGATCGTCGATGCGGCGCTCTACGAGGCGGTGCTCGCGCTGATGGAGTCACTTCTCCCGGAGTGGGAGGTGGCGGGCTATCAGCGCGAGCGGACCGGGTCCGTGCTGCCCAACGTGGCGCCGAGCAACGTCTATCCGACCGTCGACGGGCCCGTGCTGATCGCCGCCAACCAGGACTTGGTGTTCCGCAGGCTCGCCGCGGTCATGGGCCAGCCGGAGCTGGCCGACGACGAGCGATACGCGACGCACGGCGCGCGCGGCGATCAACGCCGACGAGCTCGATCAGCTCATCGCGGCCTGGACGGCGCCGCAGCTGGCCAGCGCGCTGCTGGAGTCTGCTGCACGAGAACGGCATCCCAGCCGGGCTCATCTACCGGGCCGCCGACATGCTCGCCGATCCCCACTTCGCGGCCCGGGACGCGATCGTGCGGATGATGCACCCGGAGTTCGGCGAGATGCCGATGCAGAACGTCGTCCCGCGGCTGTCCGCCACGCCGGGCACTGTCCGCTCGCTCGGCCCGGTACTCGGGCAGCACAACGCGGAGATCTACGGCGGGCTGCTGAAGCTGACCAGCGAGCAGACGACCGAGCTCGCGGCAGCGGGTGTCATCTGACCGACCCGCCGCGCAGCCTCTAGCTGCGCCCGCGCGGACTCGCCGGTGTCGGCACGCACTCGGCGCCGGCGGCCCCGTTCGCCTGAACCCGCGGCGCCTAGCTGGCGCGCTTGTAGGCGCGGACGGCGAGCGGCCCGAAGACCACCAGGATCCCGATCAGCCAGACCAGGCTCTTCCACAGGCTCGACGCGACAGGGCCACCGAGCGCCAGTGCGCGCATCGTGTCGACGACGTAGGTGACCGGCTGGTTGTTCGCGAAGGCCTGGAGCCAGCCCGGCATCGACGCGATCGGCACGAACGCCGAGCTGAGGAACGTGACCGGGAACAGCCAGATCAGCCCGAACGCCTGCACCGACTCCTCATCGCCGATGGCGAGGCCGGTGAAGGCCGAGATCATGCAGATCGAGACCCCGAGGAAGATGCCCATGGCGACCATCAGGATCGCGGGGATCGCGCCGTTCTCGAACCGGAAGCCGACCGCGTACCCGACGCCGATGACGATCAGGACGGTCACCAGCATGCGCAGGGTGTCGGCCACGATGCGGCCGGCGAGCACGGCCGAGCGCGCCATCGGCATCGACTTAAGCCGGTCGATCACGCCCTTCTTGAGCTCCTGCGCCAGCGCGATGGCCGTGCCGAACGTGGCGAACGCCGCGGTCTGCGCGATGATCCCTGGCATCAGGAAGTTGACGTAGCCGCCCTTGACCGGCACGTGGATGGCGCCGCCGAAGACGTAGCGGAACATCAGCACGAAGATGACCGGCTGGATCACGGTGAACACGATGTACGCGGGCACGCGCAGCCAGACCAGCAGGTTGCGCCGGGTGATGGTAAGCGTGTCGCTCACGGCCCAGCGGCCGCGGACGATGCGGGCTCGGGTTATCCGGCAGCGCGGTCGGGGTGACGACGGTGGCGGTCATGACGCATCCTTCGGGGTGTCGCTGCCTGCACGGTCGTTGACTGCCGGCGCGTTTCCGGCGCGCCTGCGCCTGCGCCTGGCCTGGCTGCCTCTTCCTCCTCGGCCGCGTGCCCGGTCAGCGCCAGGAACACGTCGTCCAGCGACGGCCGCCGCAGCGCGAGGCCCTTCGTCCGCACGTCCGCCGCATCCAGGCTGCGCACCGCGTCGACGAGCGCGTCGGAGCCGCGGCCGCCGACGCCGACGCTGACCACGCCGGTCTCCTTGTCCGCGTGCGCCTCGCCCTCGCCGACCCGCGCGATGGCTGCGACTGCGTCGCTGATCTGGTTGCGATCCGGCACGGTGAACTCGAGCACGTCACCGCCGACCCGGCTCTTGAGCTCCTCAGCCGTCCCGGCCGCGATGACCAGCCCGTGGTCGATGACCACGATCTCGTCTGCCAGTTCGTCGGCCTCGTCGAGGTACTGCGTCGTGAGCAGCAGCGTCGTCCCGCCAGCGACGAGCGACCGGATGATGTCCCACATCCCGAGCCTCGACCGCGGGTCCAGGCCGGTTGTCGGCTCGTCGAGGAACAGGACCTCCGGTCGCCCAACGAGGCTGGCGGCCAGGTCCAGCCGGCGCTGCATGCCGCCCGAGTAGGTCTTGGACGGGCGGTCGGCGGCGTCGATCAGGTCGAACTGCTCGAGTAGCTCGGTAGCCCGGCTACGGGCCTCCGGCTTGCCCAGGTGGTAGAGCCGCCCGATGATCTCGAGATTCTCCCGGCCGGTGAGCTCCTCCTGGATGGCTGCTGACTGCCCGGACAGCCCGATGGACCGGCGGACCGCCGCGGCCTGCCGGACGACATCGCGGCCCTCGACCAGCGCCCGGCCCTTGTCCGGGCAGCAGGAGTGTGGTGAGGATACGAACGGCTGTCGTCTTGCCAGCGCCGTTCGGGCCGAGGACGCCGAGCACCGTGCCGTGCGGTACGACAAGATCGATACCGCGCAGTGCGTGTACGTCGCCGAACGACTTCGTCAGGCCCTCGACCAGGATCGCCGGGCCTGAATTGGTCTGAGACACTCGTGTCCTCCCCTTCGTGTGCGCCTATCGAACTTACCGGGCGCACCGCAGAACCAGCCAAGCGATTAACGGCCGTAGCGCCGCGTTCGCGGCAAGCGAAGCGTTGATACGCGCGCGAAGCCGTGGTCGTCACGCGGCCGTCGCGGGCGGGGACGCGCGATTGCCGAGGACGTGCTGCTGGCCGCGATAGCCCTGCTCCCAAGGCCACTGCCCGCGGTCATCGGCGTAAACAATCTGGAGCGCCCGCACGCCGCGACCGTACATCTCGATGGCAGTGAGTAGGCGGGCGGTGGTCTCCGACAGTTCGACAATCTCGATAGTCGGACCGCCGATCAAATGCGTGCGCTCTCCTGGCGTCACAGTAGCGTCCGCATGGAGCACGTGCTCGGCGACGTCGTTCAGCAGGCCGGCGCACGGGTGAACGGCATCCCGGTCACGACGAGCTCAGGGCGACCGGCCAGGGTCAGCCCGACGGTGTAGGCCCACGGCGGATGGAGCCCGTCACGGCTGACACCCTGCACGAACCAGCCCGTCCGCTCAATGATGTCGAGAACCTGCTCCAGATAGTCACGCCGGGTGGCATGCGGGTGGTCACACATCCAGCACATCGGCTGCCTCCCTCGACAATCGGTGCGTGCGTGAGCCCACTCTGCCGCGAGGTACCGACAATATGTTCGAGAGCGGTCTGACGAACAAGGAGATCGCCGCACGGCTTGGCCTGACGCCCAAGACCGTCAGGCATCACACCGTCTCCATCTATCAGCGCCTCGGCGTCCGGGGCCGCAGTGAAGCGGTCGCCCGGGCCATCCGGGCCGGCGTAGCGCCAGCCTCACTCTTAGCGAACCGGGCCGGCGCGCAGGTCAGCTATGTGCAAGCTGCGGCTCGAGCAGGCGGTCGTCGGCTTCGGCAGTCAGGGCGTCAGCGTTCAGCGCGTTGGGCAGCCAGTCGAGCCGCAGCGGGCGGGACCGCAGCCGCGTCCGCCACGTGACGACGCTCATGTAGGCCAGGAACGCGAGGCCGGCGACCAGGAAGCAGTTCGCGGTCAGGGTTGTCAGCCCGTGGACGCCGGACTGCGCCGGGCCAGGGCGAGCCGGATGCGGCGTCCACCACATCGGCGCGAGCGCGAAGAGCAGGTACGCGGTCGCGGCCGCAACCCGCGCCGCCAGGGCGCCACGCATCAGCACGACGAGCGCCGGGAGGATCCAGACCCAGTGATGGGTCCAGGAGATCGGCGAGACGAGCAAGCCGGTCGTTCCGGTCACCGCGGCGGCACCGAGCCAGTCACCGCGCCTGCCCAGCACCGCGGCGACCGCGAGCCCAGCGCCGCCGACAAAGACCGACACGAGCAGGAACCAAGCCCCGACGTGACCAGGTCCGCCGAGGAGACGGACCGCCGCCGCATACAGCGACTGGTTGCTGATGTAAGCGTCGCTGACGCGCTTAGTGTCGAAGAACAAGTGCGTCCAGTACAGCCGGGACGCACTCGGATCGACGACATAGCCGAGCAGGCCGCAGCCGGCGAACGTGGCGGCTGCGATGACGGCGTCCCTCGTTCGCCTCGTCAGCAGCAGCAGCACGATGAAGATGCCGGGCACCAGCTTGATCGCCGCCGCGACGCCAATGCCGACTCCGGCCGGCCGGCCGCGAGCGAGCCGCCAGAGATCGGCGAGCACCAGCGCCATCAGGAACAAGTTCACCTGACCGAGGTACAGCGTGTGATACATCGGCTCGAGCAGCACCGCGGCCGCGACCATGGCGACGATCACGACCCGCGTCGGCCGGTAGCCTGCCAGCCGAACGCTGAGCACGCACGCCCACGCGAGTGCCGCGACCGACCCGAGTTCCCAGGCGAGCCGGGCGACGAGCCCTGGCAGCCCGCCCAGCGGCGTGAACAGCGTCGCGGCGAACGGCGGATACGTGAACCAGTTCGCGTCCGCCTGGACGAGGTACAAGCGCAGCCCGTGGGTGACGGCACGGCCGCCCCACAAGTAGATGTTCAAGTCAAAGGGCCGGTAGACCGCGACGAATCCGATGAGGAGCACGACCTCCAGCAGCAGGACGGCAGCCACCGCGCGGCGCACGCCCGCGCTGCCCAGCCGGCGCCAGCCGGGAGCGGCGTCGAGCGCCGCGGTGGGGCCAGTCGAGGGCGTGAACGCCCGAGGGCTCGCCACCGTCGCGCTTCGGCCGGCCCGGCCGGCCCAGTCATCGTTAAAATCCCGGTCAGCTGTGTCGGCGGACCCACGCGAGAAAACTGTCGTTGACATGGGTCCAGCGTTCCGGCGCGCTCACGGCAGGCCAATCGGGAAGACCACCCAGCCCACCCTGAACAAGATCCCCTACGCCTACCCTGATCCAGGCTCGTCCAGCTGAGGGTTTCGTCGCGGGCGGCTACTTGTCACTTGTCGGCTCGTCGCCGTCCGTCGCGATCTTCCTGAACGCATCCGTCGGCGCGAAGGGCAACGCGTCGATGAAGTTCCGCAGGCCGCCAGCGCGGGCGAGGCCGGAGTTGTGACGCTCGGCCAGCCCGTGGGCTATCAGCACCTTGGCCTGGTCGGAGGTTGCCTCCGTGAACGGCACGTTCCACGGCCCGTGCTCGTCCAGGCGCCGCAGCATGGGCAGAGGCAGCCAGACGCCATCCAGCTCGATTCCGTACTCGACCACCATGCGCTTCTGGACTTTGATCGCCCTCACCTCCATCGGCGGCCGGGACCGTTCCAAGGCGCTAGCCGTGCAGGGCCACGCTGTCCACCATATGCAGTGCGCGACGCATAACGGCACCATCGCTCACCAGCGGCAGATGCACGAGCGCAGCCTGCTGACAGCCGTATAGTGACGTCGCATGGCCGCAGCTCAGTCAGCTCCGCTCGCGCCCATCACTACCGTCGCCGGGGCCATCGCGCGGATGGAGGCGATCGAGGCGGCCGCTCCGGCAGGCGACGGCCTGGCCTGCTTCAACCGCATGTACCTTCAGGTCACCCAGCAGGTGAACAGCGAACTAGGCGCAGGGTTCTTCGCCGATCCGCACTTCATGGGCAGGCTCGACGTCACGTTCGCCAACTTCTACTTCGCCGCCATAAATGCTTCGGCCACACCCGGAACGGGGCCGCTAGCCTGGCGCCCCCTCATCGAGCAGCGCAACGAGCCCGGAATCGAGCCCATCCAGTTCGCGCTCGCCGGCATGAACGCGCACATTAACCACGATCTGCCCCTGGCGGTCGTCGCGACCTGCACCGACGTCGGCAGCGAGCCGTCGGCGGGCACCCACCTGGCTGATTACAAAAAGGTCGACCAGCTGCTGGACGCGGCGGAGCAGTCGGTCCGGCAGGCGTTCGAGAACTCCCCCGAGCTGGCCCTTGACCAGCACATGCAGGCAGTCAGCAACCTAGTGGGGAACTGGGCCATCAACTCCGCCAGGGACCTCGCCTGGACCAATGCCCTGCTCCTGTGGGAGCTGCGCACTGAACCGGTCGCCCGCGACCTCTTCCTGGACAGCCTCGCCGCCACAACGGCGGCGGCAAGCCGCCTGCTCCTGGTGGCGGTGTAGCAGCGCCTAACTACGGTGGCGGCTCCAGGTGGGGCCGACTGAGAGCCAGGCGTGCTCCCAGCCCGCGATGCGCCGCCGGTCCAGGAACCGCCGGGCAACCAAGATCGTGATCGCGAGCACCACGGCGAGAACTGCCAGTCCAGCCAGCCGCGCCTCGAGGACGCGGCTGCTGGCCTGGCCCGGCGTGAGCGGGGGCATCTGCACCTTGCCCGCGCTGTCGAACCAGACGGTCACGACGGTGCCTGCCCGGGTCCCGGCCTGTGCCGGAACGCTTGCGGTGTGCTGGATCCCGGCCGCGGTCCAGCGGGCCGGGGCCCAGGTGATCCAGCTGTTCGCACCATGGTCGGTTTGCTCCGGTCCCGGCACGGGCTCGAGCAGGACCGCCTGCACGTGATGCCAGTGCACCTGGGCGCTGCTGCTCGCTGGCGTTGGCTCGCGCGCATCCAGTTGCCCGTCAGACCGAGCACGAGCGGGCTCAGGGCCAGGAACACCACGATTGCCACGGGCACCAGCCACGCGTCGAGCAGGTCCAAGCGACGGCGCAACGGATTGCCGTCGCGGCCCAGCCGGCGAGTAAGTCTCTTCCACATCGTTGTGGGCGTTGTCATACCGTTCACCCCATCGCCGGACCAAGCCGCACCATTGCAGCCGCCCGGATGGATTGTCTCTCCCCAGCTGAGCGTCCGCCATACCTGCACGAGGCAAAACAGCTTGGTCTGGGGATAGTGCCGTGGCTGTCGGCCCCGCTAGCTCAGCGTGGCCGCAGTCGCCTCACGCCTGCGCGGGCCTCAGCCAGGCTTACTGGTGCCTGCCTGGCCGGTCGACTCCAAGGCGCAGATCGACCTTGAGTTCCGTGGGGCTCGGCGCTTGCGGCGAAGGCCGCGGGCCCGGTGCCAGCGGGCCCGGCAGCGGCGCCGGGGGCGCTGGCTGCCCGGCCGTGTCCGGCGGCGATGGCGGATTCACGCTCGGCAGCGCGCTCCGGCGCGGCCGGGCGGCTGCCCGGCCGCGACATCCGGCGGAGATGGCGGGTCCACCTCGTCGGCGCGCTCCGGCGGGTCCGGCGGGTCATCGTCCAGGCCGTAGGCGCGGGGCCCGGTGTGCTGGAAACCATCCGTTGGCGCAGCTGGAAGGTCCGGCGGTCTCGGCGCGAGCCTGGGCGGTCTGCTCGGGCGAGCTGTCGTTCAGTTCCCGCGGCCACAGAGCCACGACTAGTTCGCCGATGAGCCAGAGGACCAGGACCGTCAGCGCAGCGAAACCGATGAGGTCAGTACTGCCACTGCTCAGCTGGACGAGTCCTATCGGCAGCAGCGCCAGGCCGAGCGCGAGAGAGATGACTGACACGCGCAGCGACCACGCGCGGGCCAGGACTCCGCTGAAGGCCCATTCCATGAAGTCGAGCAGCCGCGTCTCGGCAACGCTGCCGCCGGTTCCGGAGAGCAGCAGCTGCTGATTACGGGTATGCCCGCGCAGGAATGCCATGTACCACGTCGAGAACGCGACGGCCGCGCCGATAAACAACGCCGGGAGAATGCTGCGCGCGGGTGCCTCATGACTGGTCGTGTAGCGGGCCGCGAGCACGGCCGTATACAGGGTGCCGATGGCACCAGCGGCAGTCGCGACGTAGGTAGCGCGCTGGATGGCGCGGTCCAGTGAGCTCTGGGCCACGGCAAGGTAGCCGCCGTGGACCGCCTGAAGCATGGCCATGTCAGCGGCCAGTGCCGTGTCCTCGCGGGCGCGCCTGAGCGCGAGGTAGGTATCCCACCGCGTGTTCTCGAGCGTGTGCCGGGTGTCCCAGCGGGCGTTGTCGAGCGTGTGCTGCGTGTCCCAGCGAGCGTTCTCGAGCGTGTGCCGGGTGTCCCAGCGGGCGTTGTCCAGGCTGTGCTGCGTATCCCAGCGTGTGTTGTACAGGGCCTGCAAGGTGTCAGCCCGGTCCCCGTCCCGCTTGTGGTCGCTGTCCCAGGCGCTGGAATCGCCTGAGCTCGTCGGCTGGTGCGGAGGGGGTGGCTCGGCCCCGGGTGGCTGAGCCCCGGGTGGCTGAGCCCCGGGTGGCTGGGCCGGCGGCGGCTGGACCGGCGGCGGCTGGCCGGCGGCGGCTGGGCCGACGGCGGCTGGCCTGCAACCGGCTGCGGCTGGCCTGCAATCGGTTGTGGCTGGCCGACAACCGGCGCGGCCGCGGGGTTCGCCAGCGCCTCCGCCTCCCGCGCCAGGTCGGCCAGGACAGGCTCGTCAACATGCGCCGGGCCTGGCTCCCTGCGGTAAGCCAGGGCGATTGGCACCTGGCTCTTGATAACGGGCTGGTCAGGTCTACCGAGCTCATAGCCGGTCACCGTATGCCAGCTCGAGCCGCCCCAATGTATCCAGCCATATGGTTCGAACAGCTGCATTGCATTGGAATCGCCTGGCTTGAAGTCTGCCGATTCTCTGGCACACCAGACCATTTATCTACCCCCCATGCCAGTGAATTACGGCATACCGATCATTGACTACACCGGATTCGCGAGGCGTGTCAATCAACCTGTCAGGGGCTAGACGTGGCCGGCCAGGGTCTGTAATGGATCATTACTTCATGGTATGGATTACCTATGAACGGGGAGCTACGTGGCCTAACCGGACGTATTCTCGCTGCCAGCGCGCTCGCGGCGATCTTCCTCACCGGAGCTGTACCCGCGGCGTCCGCCGCCAGCGGCAAGCTCACCCTCACTAAGCTGGCTTTCGCTGAGCACACTGTGGACGCGTCCACAGGGGGCGCCGTCGTCGACCTGAACTGGACCGTCAAGGATTCCAACGCCGCGGCGACGTCGATCACCGGCGATGTGAAGATCAGGATGGAAGGGCTGCAGTCCGGAACCTATGTGGGGCTGACCTATGACGTGCCGTTCAGCCTCGCTGGCTTCGTTCCCGGGCTCAGCACGTCCGGGACCGCCCAGGACTCGACGTACTCCTACGCCTTCGCAGTGCCGCAGTACGGATTCGCCACTGCCGCGCACTGGGACGTCACGCAGGTGACAGTCCAGGACGACCAGCACGAGAGGCTAAACCAAGCCGGCGACCTGAGCACGCTGAAGGCCACCGTTCTCGCCGACACGACGCCGCCCACGTACGACACTCTCATCATCCCGGCCTCGTTCTTTCCGACGCTGTACGTCTACAACGGGGGCGCCGGCGGGTCGTCGTCCTATTACTTCAACGCCGACGATGCTCAGGCCGGATTCTGGAAGGGCGTGCTCACGCTGGCAGGGCCGGGCGGCCAGACGCTGTCGACCAGTTTCAGTGACGTGTACTCGATCGATAACCAATACGGCACCTGCGGTGCGGGCATCGTCTTCGACGACACCAGTGCGCAGTGCCAGCCGTCGGTGACGATTCCGCCGACGGCAGCCGCCGGAACGTGGACCGTTTCCAAGCTCGAGCTCTGGGACAACGCGGGCAACCATGCCACATACAAGGACCTCAACGTGCTTCCGGTCACCGTGACGGGCAACTCGGTGATCAAGGCCAGCGGATTCGCAGCGAACCCGGCCCAGCTCGACAACTGGGTGCAGACCGCCACCTCGCAGGTCTCCATGAACGTGACCGGTGCTCAAGATGGCGTCAGCTCGATCACCGTCGACTTCGAGCCAGGCGGACCGTGCTCGCAGCAGACTACGACCCCGACGCAGAATCCGGACGGGACGTATTCCATCCCGGTATCCATGTTCTCGATCGCCACTAGCTGCACGGTAGCCGGAATCGCCGTGGTCGACGGTGCCGGTGATGTATCGGTCTACGGCGCCGAGTACGGCGAGCCCGATCTCGGCATCGTGCTCACTCGGGTGCCCGACACGACGCCGCCCGTTGCCACCGCCGCATCGCTGAGCCCGACGACGCTGACGCAGAGCCCCGACACCCAGGACGTCGGGCTCACCGTCGAGGTCGCGGACGCGATCGCACCGGTGACTCAGATCAACGCGACTGTGTTCAATAGCTTGGGAGTCCCGGTCGGGGGGATAGCGGGCGGTGTGACCTCGACCTTGAACGGCCCGGTGAGCATCGGTGTCTCCCTCGAGGCGGGCTTGCCGCCTGGCACCTACACGGTCGGCTTCCAGATCACCGATGCTGGCGGCCTGACGTCCTCGTACGGCTACCCGACATCGCAGCCAGCCCCCAGCGGCCCGCTGACGTTCACGATCATTCCGTAACGCTGGGAGGGCGGCAGCGGCACCCGGGTGAGCACTGGCATGGCAGCCGCGGGCATAGAACGGTGGCGTCCGGGCACTAGCGTTCGCACTCGACGCCGCGCGCGAGAGGAGGGAGTCGATCGATGGTCCCCGTTCCGTTGATCTTCACGAGCGGGGTGGCGAGCGGCATCAACTGTTACGCGGTGGTGCTGCTGCTCGGCCTGATCGGCAGGTTCGGCCATGTCGGCGCGGTGCCGCCGGTGCTGGCACGCCCCGACGTCATCGCGGGCGCGGCAGTGCTGTTCGCCGGGCAGTTCGTGGCCGGCAAGATCCCGGCGCTCGACTCGGTGTGGGACGTCGTGCACACGGCCATACGGCCGGTGGTCGGCGGTGCGATCGGCGTCGCGATGGCGCACCACGCGCACAGTTCGGCAGCGTGGGCGATCGCCGCGGCTGCTCTTGGCGGCGGGACCGCATTGACGAGTCACGCGGTGAAGACCGGCGTGCGGCTCGGCGTCAATGTCAGCCCTGAGCCGGTCAGCAACATCATCGCCAGCCTGCTGGAAGATCTCGGGGTCGCCGGGCTCGTGTCGTTCGCGGTCTTCCACCCCGTGCTGGCCGCGGTGATCGCGGCGATCGTGCTCGTAGCCGGCGTGGTGCTGGTCGCCTTCCTCGCCTCGCGCATCCGGCGGGCCTGGCGGCGCCGCCAGGCCCGCCGTCGTCGCGACCTGATCGCGGCAGCCTGACAACGGGACCTGCCCGCGGGCGCCTGCCCATGGAGGATACGAAGCGGGCTGGCTAGCCCTTGCAGAAGGCGGCGAGGTCGCGGGCGGTGTCGCGGCTGATGTCGGGGCAGGCGATCGTGAAGATCTCCGTCCCGTGCATCGTGCCCATCACCTGGCGGCCGCGGGCGGGGACCCCGGCGCTCAGCAGCAGCCGGTAGAAATTGATGCCCTCGTCGCGCAGCGGGTCGCACTCGTTGACGCTGATCACGGTCGGCGGGAAGCCCTCGACGTCGGCGGCCGTCGCGAACGACGGCCAGGCCAGCGGGTTGCGCTCGTTGAAGGCCTCGATCCCGTAGCCCATCGCGCCGCGGTTGTTGTGCAGGTCGAGGAGGATGCCGTTGTTCTCGGTCGAGGACGGGCACTCGGGCGTCGGCCACTGCCGCGGATGTAGGGGCACAGCGCGTACAGGCCCTTGATGAGGCCGAGCTCGCCGTCCTGCTTGAGCTTGAGGCCGGTGGCGAGCGTCAGGTTGCCGCCGCCGCTCTCGCCCGCGACGATGACGCGGGCCGGGTCGATGCTCGAGGTGCTCGGCGTTGGCGACGACCCACTTCAGGCCGGAGACGCAGTCGTTGAGCCCGGCCGGGAACGGGGCGACCTCGGGCACGGAGGACGCGACGACGGCGTTGCGGAAGTCGACCATGACGACCGCGACGCCGTTGCGCTGCGATGATCTTGCCCCAGCCGCGGTACATGCCGTCGTAGCACGACAGCGACGCCATGCCGCCGCCGTGGATGTAGTAGACGCAGGCGACCGTCTCGTCGTTGTCGGGACGGATCACCTGCAGGTTGATGGTGTTGCCGTCCGGCTGGGAGATGACCTTCTCGGTGTGGACGCTGCAGCCCGGCTGACGGGGCGGCCTCCTCGGTGTCGCACATCTCCATGAAGCCGCGGAACAGCTCGGCCTGCTGGCGCGCCTCCTCGGTGTCGCCGCCTCGGCCAGCATCGTCTCGCGGCTGTCGACGTCGCCGCCGCCTTCCAGCGGAATCCCGGCCAGGATCGCCTTCAGCCTCGGGTCCAGCCGGATGTCAGCCGCGATGTCGTACGCCATGGTGAGACTCTCCTTGCTTCGTCCTGCCAGCCCCGTTCCTCTCTGGACATTAATCATGACAAGGCGGAAAGTCACCATCCTGCGTGCAGCTCGTCAGGCTCGGTGAGCGCGGCGGGAAATGATAGGCATACGTCTATGCTTGCGATCAGCGCATACGGAGGCCTTCGATGGCGATCACCCTGACTCAGATCCGCGCGTTCCTGGCGGTGAAGTCAGCCGGCAGCGTTCACGTGGCAGCTGATCAGCTGCTGATCAGTCAGCCGTCTGTCTCGGCCGCGATCTCCGCGCTTGCCGACGAGCTCGGGACGCCGCTGGTCGAGCGGCATGGCCGCGGGGTACGGCTGACCGCGGCCGGTGAGGCGTTCGCGCCGTACGCAGCCCAGGTGCTCGGGCTGCTCGAGCAGGGCAGATTCGCTGCCGTGGAGGCAGCTCATCCGGAGAGCTCGAAGATCCGCCTGATCACCGTGAACACCGCGGGCGAGTACCTGGTACCGCCGCTGATCCAGGCCTACCGGCGACTCCACCCGGGCGTCAGCATCCTGCTCGAGGTCGCCAACCGCGCCACGGTGCTCGAGCGACTGCAGTCCAGACGTGCTGATATCGGAATCGGCGGCCGGCCGCCGGGCCGCAGTCTGTCCGGCTATCCGTTCCTTTCCAACGAGCTGATTGTCGTCGGCCGGGAGATTCCCCGCGACCTGGGCCGTGCTTCGTGGCTACTGCGGGAGGAGGGGTCGGGTACCCGGCTGGCTACCGAGCGACTGCTCGCCGACCTCGATCTCGCTGCACCTGAGCTGCAGACCCTCGGCTCGAACGGCGCCATCAAGCACGGCATGGCGGTCGGCCTCGGGATTACGCTGATCTCCCGATTCGCCGTCACCCGCGAGCTGCGCGACGGGCGGCTGGTCGAGATCGGCGTGCCCGGCACCCCGCTGACGCGCCCGTGGCACGTGCTGTTCCCGCAATCGGGGCCGGAGCGCCCGGCCGTCCGTGCGTTCGGTGAGTTCCTCCGATCTGACCGGGCTCACGAATTGATAGACGCTGCTCTATGAAACATCAGAGAATCTGGCCTTTTTTATATGGCTCGCGCCACCTACGCTCCTGAGTATGTTCGAGGCAGGAGTTCGCGAATACCGCGAGATCTACTGGACGCCCGGGTACCAGCCGCGCGAGACCGACGTGCTCGCTGCGTTCCGGCTCATCCCACAGCCGGGCGTAGCACCGGAGGAGGCCGCGGCAGCCGTGGCCGCTGAGTCCTCGACGGCTACCTGGACAACCGTCTGGACCGATCACCTGACGACACTGGAGCGCTACAAGGCGCGGGTCTACGACCTCGAGCCGGTGCCGGGCCGCGACAACCAGTACCTGGCCTACATCGCCTATCCGCTCGAGCTGTTCGAAGAGGGCTCGGTGACGAGCATGATGGCCTCGATCACCGGCAACGTGTTCGGCTTCAAGGCGATCCGGGCGCTGCGGCTCGAGGACCTGCGGATCCCCGTCGCCTACGTCAAGACGTTCCAGGGCCCGCCGAACGGGATCCAGATCGAGCGCGACAAGCTGAACAAGTACGGGCGGCCGCTGCTTGGCGCCACGCTGAAGCCGAAGCTCGGCCTGTCGGCCCGGAACTACGGCCGCGCCTGCTTCGAGCTCCTGGCCGGGGGGCTCGACTTCACCAAGGACGACGAGAACATCACGTCGCAGCCGTTCATGCGCTGGGGCGACCGGTTCGAGTTCGTGATGGAGGCCGTGCACAAGGCCGAGCAGGAGACCGGCGAGCGCAAGGGTCACTACCTCAACGTCACCGCGCCGGACTGCGGGCAGATGCTGGAACGGGCGGAATTCGCCAAGCGGCTCGGCTCGCCCATCATCATGCATGACTACCTGGTCGGCGGATTCTCGGCGCACCAGACGCTGTCGCAGTGGTGCCGCCGCAACGGCATGCTGCTGCACGTCCACCGCGCGCTGCACGCTGTCATCGACCGGCAGAAGGACCACGGCATCCACTTCCGGGTCCTGGCCAAGTGGCTGCGGCTAGCCGGCGGTGACCACCTGCACACCGGCACGGTGGTCGGGAAGCTGGAAGGCGACCGGGCGACGACGCTCGGCGTGGTCGACCTGCTCCGCTCGGACTTCGTCACAGCCGACCGCAGCCGCGGCATCTACTTCGACCAGGAGTGGGCGTCGCTGCCCGCCGTCATGCCCGCGGCGTCCGGCGGGATCCACGTCTGGCACATGCCCGCGCTTGTCGACATCTTCGGTGACGACTCGGTCTTCCAGTTCGGCGGTGGCTCCGCGGGGCACCCGCAAGGCAGCCGGGCCGGAGCGACGGCCAACCGGGTCGCCCTCGAGGCATGCGTGCAGGCCCGTAACGAGGGCCGTGACCTGGCGACCGAGGGGACGCAGATCCTCGAGCAGGCGGGTAAGCGCTCCTCCGAGCTCGCCGCCGCGCTCGAGACCTGGCGTGAGATCACGTTCGATTTCGACTCCGTCGACACCCCGGATGTGATGCCGGCATGAAACTGGAAACCTTCTCCTACCTGCCCGAGCTGACCGCCGAGCAGCTTGACCGGCAAATCAGCTCGATTCTTGCCCGCAACCTCGTTGTCGGCATCGAGTTCAGCGCCGCACCGGACCCGCGCGACCACTACTGGACGATGTGGAAGCTGCCGTTGTGGGACACCGCGGACACCGGTGCCGTGCTGCGGGAGCTGGAGTCCTGCCGGCAGTCTCACCCGGACGCTTACATCAAGGTCAATGGATACGACCCCATGCGGCAGGGCCAGGTTGTGTCGTTCGTCGCGCGTCGACCGGACCAGGGTGCGTAATGCCCCGGCCGATCATCCTCAGCATCGCTGGTGACTCCGGCTCCGGGAAGACGACGATCACCCGCGGTATCGTCCGTGTGCTCGGCGAGGACAAGGTCACGCATTTCTGCGCTGACGATTACCACCGCTACGACCGGCGCCAGCGCGCCGAGCGCGGTCTGACCCCGCTCGACCCGGAGTGTAACTACCTCGACGTGCTGACCCAGGACGTCCGCCACTTGCTCCACAACGACGCCGTCCTGAAGCCGGTCTACCAGCACGCCGACGGCACCTTCGGGCCGCCGGTGTACCTCACGCCGGCCCGCTTCGTCATCGCCGAGGGCCTGCTGATCAACCACACGCCTGAGCTACGCGACATGTTCGACGTGCGTGTCTACCTCAATCCGCCCGAGGAGATCCGTCGGCGCTGGAAGGTAACGCGCGACTGCTCCCGCCGCGGCTACTCCACCGATCAGGTGCTCCGCGAGCTCGACCGGCGCGAGCGCGATTCCGAGCAGTTCGTCCGCCCGCAGCGGCACTATGCGGACATGGTGGTGTCCTTTGCGCCTGGTTGCTCCCTGGATCCTAGTCAGCTGGACGCGCACCTCTTCCTCCGCGACTCGCTGCCGTATCCGGACCTGGCCGGAGTGGCGGGCATCGGTGGCGAGGACGCGGACGACGACCTGACGCTCATCGAGCGTCCCGGCGAGCAGGAGCTGCGCATCCCCGGCACGATCTCGGCCGGGCGCGCTGTCGAGCTCGAGGAGGCGATCTGGGACCGGATGGACTTCGCCAGCCACTTGCGCAAGCAGCGACTCGGCGAGTTCACCACGGGCTCCGACCTGCACCGTTCCGAAGCGCTCGCGCTCGCCCAGCTACTACTTCTCTACGAGCTGGTGACCGCCAGGGCGGTCATAGCCCTCGGTGGCGAGACCGCGCGCGCCAAGGCGCATTACTCTACGGAGCCGCCCCCCGTCCCGGCTCCCGTGGGTGCTGCACGTAGCTCGTGAGGAGAGGCGCGGCTACGCCGCGCCCACGTGGCAGGGCAGGCTGGGGTCATGTCTGTCGGGACTGCTCGCGGCTGCTTGCGGGCTTACCGCGCCGGTGCGAACAGTGTGACACTGGCTCGCATGATCGTGGCAACCATCGCAACGTGTGGCACGCGGCGAGCTGAGATTGGCGGGCGGGCCGATGACCGCTGAGGCTCAGCCACCAGCATTCCGCCGCCTGCGGGCTCGGCAGGAATTCCAGCTCGCTGCGGCGGTCAAGCGTGCTGATCCGGCCATGTCGACCGGGTGGTGGTCCCTGCTGACGCTGCGCGGGCTGCTCCCCGCTGCGTTCTCCATTGCGACGGGCGTCCTGGTAGCGGCGGTTCAGCATCACCAGAGCCTGGGCCTAGCGCTCGCGGCCGTCGGCGTGCTGTTCATCCTGCTGCAGGTACTCGGCCCCCTGCATACCGCGCTGAGCGCGAACCTCGGCGACCGGTCCGCGGCCTATCTCTACGACGAGCTCACCGACGCCTGCCTGGCACCGCCCGGTATCGGGCACCTGGAGGACCCGGACCTGGCCGCTGATCTGCAGGTAGCCAGGGACTTCGACCGCGGCATGACCGGTCCCCCGTTGTCCATCTCGCTCGACTTCATCGCGACCGGCCTGGTGGACTTGCTGGCCGGGTTCGCCCAGGCAGTCGTGCTCTTTGGCTTCGCCTGGTGGGCGCCTCCGGTGCTGGCCGGCGCCTGGCTGTCGACGCACTGGCTGCTGCGCGAGAGCGGGGTCTGGAAGGACCGCAACACCGAGGAGGTTCGGCAAGCGCAGCGCGACGCCGAGTACGCCTACCGGCTCGCCGTGGATCCGCCGGCGGCGAAGGAGGTGCGGATCTTCGGCCTGCCCGACTGGGTGCTCGACCGGTTCGTCACTACGCGGCGGCGGCTGCATCAGCTGCAGTACGAGGCCACGCGCATGCGGGAGCGCTCGGTCCTCGTCAGCTTGCTGATCGTGCTCGCCGCCAACGGCCTCGTGCTGTGGATGCTCGCCTCGGCCGCGCTCGGCCACCATCTGAGCCTCGGCGGACTCGTCGTCTACGCGCAGGCGGCGGTCGGCACTTCGATGATCGCCTTCGGCGGCCTGAACTGGGCGCTCGATGGTGCGGCGGCTCCAGCGGCCGCGGTCGCCAGGCTAACGGCCGCCATGAGCCGGGCCAGCACGGTCGAGTCAGGGTCTGGGTCGGCGGACGGGATGCCTGCCCGGCAGATCGAGTTCAAGGACGTCACGTTCGCTTATCCGGCAGCGCCATCGCGCCCAGTCCTGCGGGGACTCGACATGGAGATCCCAGCGGGCAGCTCGCTCGCCATCGTCGGGCAGAACGGCGCCGGCAAGACCACGCTGGCCAAGCTGCTCTGCCGCCTCTACGATCCGCAATCCGGATCGATCGAGGTGGACGGCGTTGACCTTCGGGAGCTGGACCTCGCGTCGTGGCGGCGGCGGGTGACGGCGGTGTTCCAGGACTTCGTCCGCTTCGAGCTATCGCTGCGAGAGAACGTCATGCCGCGATCGGCTGGTGCGGCCGTCGATGCGTCTGCCAATTCGGTGGACGTCGACGCTGTCCTAGCGGAAGCGCTGGAGTCGGCCGGGGCGAGCGGCCTGGCGGGCTTCGACACGGTGCTCGCGAAGGGCTATGCCGGCGGCACCGAGCTGTCTGGCGGCCAGTGGCAGCGAATCGCCCTCGCGCGGGCGATGGCAGCGGTCCGGCTCGGTGCCGGGCTCGTGCTGCTCGACGAGCCGACCGCCCAGCTCGATGTACGCGGCGAGGCGGAGATCTTCGAGCGCGTGCTCGCGGCTACTCGATCGTGCACGACAATCCTGGTCTCGCATCGGTTCTCGACGGTGCGGCACGCGGACCGGATCGCGGTGCTAGAAGACGGCCGTGTGGTGGAGCTGGGCAGCCACGACGAGCTGATGGCGCAGCGCGGCCGGTACTGGACGATGTTCTCGCTGCAGGCGCAGCGGTTCGAGGCCGGCACGCCCGAGGAAGGCGAGGAAGAGGTGATCTTCGATGTCCTCGCCTGACGCCGCTGCCCCTGTGGTCGACCTGGACGGCGCGCGGCCGCAGGGCGACGCGGGTCTGTCGGCCGAGGAGGCCGCGGACAAGCTGCCGCCCGCGCTGTCCTCGATGTGGCGGCTGTGCCGGCTCGGCTTCCGGTACGAGCCGAGGCTGATGGGCGTCGCGTTCACACTCGCGCTGGTGGCGGCGCTTCCCGACGCGCTACTCGCAGTCTGGTTCTCGCTGCTCGGCAAGGGGCTGCTCGAGGACAACGCGGGCCTGCTGCGCTTCGCGGTGATCGCGCTCGCAGTCTCTGCCGTCGGCACGTGGCTGCTGCAGACCGTGTCGACCAGAATGCAGCGCCGCTTCCGGGACAAGGTGACGATCGCGCTGGAGTCCCATGTGGCCCGGCTCCAGGCCAGCATCTCGACGATCGCACACCAGGAGCGGCCGGAGTACCTCGACCGGCTGTCGGTCTTGCGCGAGCAGATCTTCACCCTCGACCACATGTACATGTCCGTGTTCTCGACCGCGGGCTGGATCCTCCGGCTGGTCATCACCATCGTGCTGCTGACGACGGTCAACCCGGTGCTGATCCTGCTGGTCGTCTTCGCCATCCCGACGGTGGCGGCGACCTCGTGGCGTCCGGTCGTGGAGCGCACCGCGCAGGAACGCGGCGCGCAGTCCGACCGGCTGGCCAGGCACCTGTTCACGCTGACGACCAGCGCCCCGCCGGGCAAGGAGCTGCGTGTTCTTGGCATCGGCCAGCGGCTGGCCGACCGCCGCCGCGCGGCCTGGGAGCAGTGGTACGGACCGGTAGCGGCCGCGCGGACGCGATCATCCGCGTGGTACGCGGGCGGCTGGGCGATCTTCGCCGTCGGCTACGTCGGCGCGATCGCGCTCACCGCGACCGGGAAGGGCGCGTCACCATCCGCTGCCATCCTCGTCCTGACCGCCGGGGCTCGGCTGTCCTCCTATGTCGGCGCCACGGTGGGAGAGATCGGCTTCCTGCGCGGCGTCTGGATGAACGGATCGCAGCGCCTTGCCTGGCTCGAGGACTACGCCGCCGCGGTAGCCCAGTACGCCGATCAGCCCGCGCCGACCCGCATCACGGACGGCATCCGGTTTGAGCAGGTGTCCTTCACGTACCCCGGATCGACCAGCCGTGCGCTAGAGGACGTCGACCTGTTCCTGCCGTCGGGCGCCGTGGTCGCGGTCGTCGGGGAGAATGGGGCGGGCAAGACGACGCTCGTCAAGCTGCTGGCCAAGCTCTACGACCCGAGCTCCGGCCGCATCCTCATCGACGGCACGGATCTCAGCCGCATCGAGACGGCACAGTGGCGGGAACAACTCGCCGGGGCGTTCCAGGACTTCTTCCGCTTCGAGTTCCAGGCCGGTCAGACTATCGGCCTCGGAGATCTGCCGCGTTTTGATAGCGAACCGGCCGTCGTCGCCGCGCTGGACCGGGCGGGTGCCCGAGACGTGGTCGACGGCTTGCCCGCGGGGCTGCACACTCAGCTCGGGCCGACCTGGCACGAGGGCGTCGACGTCTCCTACGGCCAGTGGCAGAAGCTGGCACTCGCCCGCGGCTTCATGCGCGACGAGCCGCTGATCGTAGCGCTCGACGAGCCGACCGCGGCCCTCGACGCTGAAACCGAACACCAGCTCTTCGAGCGCTACGCCAGCCGTGCACACGAACGCAAGCAGAACGGCAGCATCACCATCCTGGTTTCGCACCGGTTCAGCACCGTCCGTATGGCCGATCTCATCGTCGTGCTTGATGGCGCGCACGCGGTCGAGGTCGGCACACACGAAGAGCTGATGGCGCACGGCGGGCGGTACGCGGAGCTGTATCGGATCCAGGCGAGGGCTTACCAGTCAGCCGGCCGACCGGGCACATGTGTCGGCGTCACACTGACGCCCTCCGCCGCGTCCATCATCAGGACGGCCGATCTTGCCGCAGGTCAGCGGGTCACGCCGAATTGGCACCCGCAGCCCAGACTTATTTGCGGCTGGCCTGTCTATCTGGCCGGCACCCGATCGTCGCGTAGGTAGCCGGCAGCCAAGGACCGGCCGCCAGGGCCCCACTACCGAGGAGGACGAAATGAACCCGTGGATCGCGCAGTGCGTCGCCGCCGAGCACACCAAGGACCTGCACCGGCAGGCCGCAACCAAGCGCCTGGCCCGACAGGCCCGGCACCGCCAGCCTGTCCGCCGGACCCGGCTGCTGCGGCAGTTCATCGCCATCGCCAGGACCGCGAGCCCGAGGCCCGGATAACCCGCCAGCCCTGCCAGCTACCGCACCCAGCACCGCCACTAGCAGGACCCGCACCGCCAGCCAATCCCAGCCCAGACCCAGCCGAAGGAAACAGGCAATGACTCCGTACAACTCCTACCAGCTCTACCAGATCCAGCGGCCGAAGAGCACTGCCGAGATGCGGTACGCCGACGTCCAGGCCGGCCTGTTCGCGGCGACCATCGCGGACCTGCTGCACGCAGTGGCCCGGCCCGTGCGAGCGATGCGCAAGCCGAGGCTGGTCACCAGCCCCGCCAGCGCATCCTGCACCGTGACCACCCCATGACAGCGGATCCACGCCGAACTTGCGCACTCAGCACCGAAGATCAGTACCCCAGCTCACACCGGCGATCACGGGACTGCTTGCATGACCATGCATGCAGGCCGGCCGACGGCTGACTTCTGGCTGGCTCGGCGAGCCGTGGGCCTGGTGATCGGCATCATCTGCGCCGGCGTGGCCGTCCTGGCCGGGTGGCAGACTCGTCATCCTGCGGTTCATCGCACGATTGGATCGATCATGGAGAACCCGCCCGCGCACTTCCGCGCCTGGCCCGGCGACGCTGAGGTGGCGGTGGCCCTGACCTTTGACGTGGACGGCGAGGCTCCCTGGCTCAGCGAGGGCCCCGAGTACGCCCGTCGGCTGACCTTGCTGTCGCAGGGCCGCTTTGGCCCGGCCCGGGGCCTGGGCCGGATCCTCGGGCTGCTGGCTGAGCTGGAGGTCACGGCCACGTTCTATGTGCCCGGCCACACCGCTGACCAGCACCCCGGCGCGGTGGAGGATATCCTGGCGGGCGGTCACGAGGTCGGCCACCACGGGTACCTGCACCGGGGCACCGACGGTCTGGACGCCGCGGCGCAGCGCGCCGAGCTCGAGGAGGGGCTGGCCGCGCTGGGCAAGCTGGGGGTCCGGCCGGACGGCTACCGGTCACCGGGCTGGGAGCTGACCCCGCAGACCCTGGACCTGCTGGGCGAGCTCGGTTTCTCCTACGACGCAAGCCTGATGGCCGACGACCGGCCGTACTGGGTGACCAGCGGAAATGAGCCGCTGCTGGAGCTGCCCGGCCACTGGAGCCTGTGCGACTGGCCTTACTTCGGCTGGACCTCCTACCATGGCGGGCTGCTCGCCGACCCGGCCGCAGTGGAGCGGATCTGGCTGGCGGAGTTCGAGTCGGCCCGCCAGGACCGCCGGGCGGTGACCTACACGATGCACCCCGAGGCCATCGGCCGCGGCTACCTGGTGCGGATGCTGGACAGCGTCGTCACCGGGATGGCCGGGCGCGGCCGCCCGTGGTTCGCCACGCACGCCCAGATCGCGGACCTGGCCGGTGCCGCACCCATTGACTCACCCTGAGGGCGATGGCCGCACATACTGCCGCTACCGGATTCCTTACCGCCCATGACAGAGAAACCAGTGCACTCATGGCACCGCGGCCGCGCACCTGGTGCCATCAGGGCAGCCCGCGCGTACACGATCGGAGTAGCTGGTGCGGGGAGGCGTAGGCTCGGGCGGCGTGACGCCTGATGAGCGGTGGCTTGCCGCGGTCTGGCCGTTGGTCCGCGCCCGGTTGCCAGCCCGGCCCGCTGCAGTGGTGGAGATCGGGTGCGGGCCTGTGGGCGGGTTCGTGCCGATGCTGCGGGCCGCCGGTTACACCGCAACCGGTGTTGATCCGGAGGCGCCGGACGGGCCGTGGTACCGCCAGGTCGAGTTCGAGCGCTATGACATGCCCGAGCCTGCCCAGGCAGTCGTAGCGTGCACGTCGCTGCATCACGTCGCCGACCTTGGTGCGGCGCTGAACCTGGTCGAGGCGGCGCTGGTGGCCGGCGGGTCGCTGGTGGTCGTGGAATGGGAACGGGAGCGGTTCGATGAGGCCACCGCCCGCTGGTGCTTTGACCGGCTTCCGCCGCCCTCCGACGATCCGGGCTGGCTGCAGCAGCGCCATGACCAGTGGCGTGCCTCGGGCCTGCCCTGGGATGACTACTGCCGGGCCTGGGCGCAGGAGGAAGGCCTGCACGCGGGCCAGGACATCGTGAGCGAACTCGACGCCCGGTTCGACTCCCAGCTGCTCGGATACGGGCCCTACTTCTTCGCCGACCTGGGCGATGTTGGCGAAGACGAAGAACAGGCTGCGATCGACGCCGGGGAGATCCAGGCCAACCGCATCGCCTACCTGGGCCGGCGGCGATAAGGAAAGCGCTTTGCCGTGGCGGCAGCGCGTTACCTGGCCAGGCGCCGTCGCGCACTACCCGCATCGTGACCGGGTCGACGCCAGCCCAGCTGCGGCCTCGCACCATCCGGCGAATCTCGATCTCATGCCGGGGGCGGCTCTCAGGGCAACGAAGGGCGGACCGCGATCAGCTGCCGACGAAGGACAAGGAACCCGAAGATTCCACGAGACCGGCAGGCAGCCGCCGTCCTGACATCCGGGGGTGCTGTGTCGTCGTACGAGTGGGAAGCGAAGATTCCACACCGAATGGAAGGGACGGGGTAGCGATGCTTACGCAACGCGAGGCAGACGAAGCCGAGATCAGGACGCAAGTCGGCAAGATAGTCGAAGGAATCCGAGCCAAGAACCTCGAGGGACTGAAGCAGCTTTACGCAACGGACGTCGTGTCCTTCGACGTCGAGCCGCCACTGCAGCATGTGGGGATAGAGGCGAAATTGAAGAACTGGGCGAAGGCGTTCACGTTCTTCCAGAATGTGACTTATGAGGTTCGCGACCTGGCACTCACGGTGGGCGATGAGGTGGCATTCGGGCACTGCTTTGGCAGGCTCAGCGGCACGCTGGAGAATGGGACGGCGACGAGCGGCATGTGGGTCCGGGGCACTTTCTGCTTCCGGAAGATCGACGACAAGTGGTTGATCGCGCACGACCAGGCTTCTGTGCCGTTCGATGTGGCGAGCGGCAAAGCAGTGGTCGACCTCGAGCCCTGACGACTCGCAGAAGTCCGGGGCGTCGCGAGCGGTGCTGCCCGTCGAGCCACTGACCTGGTTTTGCAGGCCGGGACGCGGCGATGCCACTGCCGGTAACGCCGCAATTCGCGCTGAACAGGGTCACGCAGCGCCGCACGGCCCGATCCCGAACCTGCTGGCTGGCCGGCAACAGCTCCCGGTCGCAGGCCGCTGAGGTGCTGACCCGCGCCCGGGTCCGGGAAGCGCAAGCCCGAGCCCGGCGGCTGGAACGGCATCCACTTCATCGTCCCCGACATCACAGCCGAGGTCGCACTGATCGCGCGCGGCGCGTACAGCCCCTATTCGCGTTCAGCGGTCACGGCGTCGGCCTGACCTCGTCTGCTCCGGGCGGGGACCGCGAGCGCGGTCGGCCATCTCGGTCCAGAACGCTCTCAGCTGGCCGGCTGTCATCTGCTGCCACGGCGCCTGCCGGGTCAGCGGGTGCCGCAGGCTCCTGTCCAGCAGGGTGAGCTGGCGACGGCAGAACGCCTCGCTCATCTCGACGCGCGGCTGACCGCCCTTTGGCGGATACGGGCACAGCTCGAAGACGCAGCCGTCGACGCAGCTCACGCCGGGCACGATCGACACGGCGGTGCCGACGGTCAGGCCGGGCTCGAGCGCCTCCCGGTAGTGCGTGATGCACGGCGGCAGGTCGTCGCGGTTCGAGCGGCGCAGCCGACGCTCACGGTCGTGGGGCAGGTCGCCGCGTTCGGCGAGGTTGCGCAGCAGCAGGACGTCGGCGACGAGCTGCTGGGCCCGGCCGTTGAGCGCGGTCCAGCCGGCCGATGGCGGGATCCACAGCTTGTGACGGCGCTGCTCCGTCATCTTGCTGAGGTTCCGGGAGCCGACCTGGCCGACGACGCCGCTCTCGTCGATCCACAGGTACCGCTGCGGGCGTTCGGTCTTGAGCGCCAGCACGCAGAGCATGGCCGCCTCACCGACGAACGGGTGCGGCGCGTGCCGGGTCCCAGCGTTCCGGGTGCGGTCGGGCCGGTTGCGGCAGGCCCAGCTGCGATCGGCACCTTCGCGGCCGGCGACATCGAGCCAGTGCTGCACGATCGCCTCTGGCCGAGCGCCGTACTTGTCCCAGGGCTGCTTGGTTTCAGACAGGTTCAGCAAGGTCAGAGCGTGGATGAGGGTCAGCTGCGAGAACCAGTAGCGGGCGCTCTTGAGCATTTCCAGCGCCTGCTCCGCGAGGAACATGCGAGACTCGCGCAGCAGGTCCGGCTGACCCGGACGGCGGTTGGCCGCGTACTTGAACCCTTGCGCGAGCGCGATCTCCAGGGCGATGGGCAGATCTTGTTCGCCGTTAAGGCGCCCGTCCTGGGCGACGTGGCGGAGCCACTGGCCGAGATCTGCACGCGCGTGCTCGGCGACGAGACGGTCGGCCTGGGTGCTGCCACGGCCGCCGATCGAGCCGACCAGCATCGGGGCAAGCCAGGCGCTGATGATTCCCGCGCGGGAGCTCTCCGGGCTGCGGTCTTGCCTGGGTGCCGTCCGATTGGCTGGCGCGTCTGCCGACGGCTGGTCTGGCTGGTCGACTCGCTCGGCCCGCTCGCCCTCGCACGCCGGGCAGGGCGCGGTGAGGGTGCGCCTCAGCACTTCGTAGGCCGTCTCGCCGCCCGCCCCCATCTCCTGGGCCGCGGCGAGCTGGACCGGGTAGGAGCGGTCAGCGCAGCCGATGGCAAACAGCTGCGCGTACGCCGGCCTCGCCCGGATCTCCTCATCCCGCCGCTGCCGGTCATCGATCATCCGCGCCGCCTCGCCGAAGCGGTGTACGAGCGCCAGCTTGCCCTCTTCCAGCGTCCTTGGGTCCTGGGCGTGGATGCGGGACCAGCGCGCCATGATCTCAGCGGCGATATCCTGGTGCGCGGGCTGCGCGGTGACGCCGTCGATCTCCAGTGCAGCCGCGAACATGTCGAGGACCTTGTTGTCGTCGCGGGAACCGGCGCTCGCGCGCAGCGGCGCGAGGAAGTCCGGCTGGGTGGCCGGAAGCGCGTCCCGCAGCGGACGGGCGCGCCGGGTCCGTCCCCGGGCGCTGGGCTGACGAGCCTCGGGCCGGCCGCGGCCGCGCCCATCGGACGGGTCGGCCCGGTCGGCGGCGCGGTCGGCGGCGCGAGACCGCAGCACCAGCGCGATCACGAACTCACGGCCTGGCCGCGGGATCTGCAGTGCATCCCGCAGGTAGTCGGGATCGCGCACCGCGACGTCGAGCAGTCGCGAGCCGAGATAGGCCTGCATCAGGCTGTGCGGGAACCGGACGCTGTGCCCGCGCACCTCGACCAGGTTCAGCTGGGCGGCCCAGGCCGCGGCCAGGCGCACGTCGATGTTGCGGACACCGGGCGCCTGGCCGGTCTGCTCGTCGATCGCGGCGAGCCGCTTCTCCACCTCGGCCTGGATGTCCGCGCCGAGGTCGGTCTCGAACTCGACTTCTAGCCGGTCGAACCTGAGCCCGGCGCACGCCAGGGCCGACATGTGCTCGAGGGCGGCCTGTCGTTCCGCACGATTCAGCGGGATCTCGGCACGGAGGTGGCCGCTGATCAGAGCCCGTTCCCAGGTCTCCAGAAGGCTCAGCCTCAGCTTGGAACGATCAACGCCACGCGTGTCGACAACCCCTTGTTGTCCGGCCGAGGTGGGCTCGAGCAGTCCCTTGACGTGCAGCTCGCGCGTGATCTGGAGGTAGAGCGGCGCCTCGACGACGTCGGCGGTCTCGACGATCCAGGCGAGCCGACGCTCGTCCTCGCTCGTGCCGTCGCTGCCGATATAGGCGAGGGCCGCCTCGAAGCTGAGCGGTTCCAGGTTGAGGATCGCGGCATCGGTCGCGCGCAGCGGATCGTGCGGGCGCGAGGCGATGACGAGCGGCAGGTGATGCTGGTGCGCGCGCCGGATGGCCTCGCGGATGATGTTGTCGCGCTCGGGCTCGGCTGGCGTGCCGACGATGGCCTCTTCGAGCCCGTCGGCGAGCACGATGATCTTGCCGTCCTTGCGCAGGCGCCGCCAGATGGTCTCGCCCTCGGCGGAGGAGATCAGGCCGGGGTTGACCTCGTTGAGGAACCTTGTGCGGGCCATCGCTTCGAAGTCCAGCTCCGTCGTCGCGTCCCGCAATTTGATGGGAACGGGGATCGCTCGCTTCTCCGCCAGGTACTCGGTCAGCCGCACGAGTACGGCAGTCTTGCCGGTTCCGACGCCGCCGACAATGACGTGCGGGCGGGTGGTGCGATCGTGCATGTCGGTCATGACAGCCATGCACAGCTCGTCGCGGCCGACGACCTGGTCGATGATCGCGCCTGCGGTGGGGACGAGCTCGCGTGAGTCCTCACGTGCCCGCGTGCGGTAGCGCCGTTGTAAGCCGAAGAGGCGCCACAGCACGAACGTGGACGCGAACGCGACGAGCACGCCGGACGCGAGGATGTTGGTGGCGATGCCGCAGGAGAAGCCGAGTGCGCCGCACCGTCGATCGGGGTCCAGGGACGCGCCGGACGGGCCGTTGCGGATGAAGTAGAGGTAGGCGACCCAGCCGAGCCACAAGATGAAGAGGAGCGCGGCGAGACCGGTGATTAAGGTCGCGATCCGGACGGACCTTCGCGACCGCCATCTGGCCGGCTCGTCGACACCGCTGCGGTCCCCGCGATGAGGCCGCGGGCCGCCGGACAGGCGCGCGATCCTGGGTCCCATCCTGGGCCTGCGCCGTGCGCCCAGACGAGTCCGCCTACCGAACATCGTTCCCCTCCGCAACTCATCTGCTCAGGCGACACTCAGCGACCGGATGCGCGGCAAAGGCGTCCAGCGGCTGGCGGCACATGCCGTCATACGGTTATTGCTCTATCTTGAGCCACTTTCGCAACATGCGAAACCCTCTGTGAATGGCGACACGAATGGCCGGTCGCTGAGCGACTAACGGCCAGGCCGGTCGAGCGAAGCGTATGCCTGCTGGTCCTCACTCGCTGCGCAGGATCCCGGCGGGCCTTGTCTGCGCTGCGGACGCAGCGGACAGCGCGGACACGAGATGCCGAGGGCCAGCGCCACCGCCATCAGCGTGGCCGCCTGCCAGGCGACGAGCGTGTGGAATCTGCACCGGCCGACAGCCACCCCAGGCGCACTCCACCCGACCGCACTAACGAGGGCCTAATCTGACCGCTATGCAGCAATCGGACGGCGAGCCCGTTGGTCTAGTGGTCGGGACGGTGGCGGCGACGCCGCTGCAGTTCTCCGTCGCGATCAGTCCGGCGCAGTACCTGCAGCTGGACGATGTCGTCGTGACGAGCCGCGCGCTGCCGGGGCAGCCGCCGGTGCAGGTGTCCGGCGTCGTCACGAACGTCGAGGCGGTGCATGAGGGCGCGCGGTTCGCGTCGGACGTGTTCCTGATCCAGCAGGGTGCGCTGCCAGCCGAGATCGCCGAGGTCGCACAGGTGACCGTGACCCGGGTCGAGCCCGAGGTCTACGTGCCGCCGATGCCGGGCGCCATCGTCTGGCGGGCGACCGGGAAGCAGCGTGACTCGGCGCTGTACTTCGACGAGATGGGCGAGGCGAAGGTGCCGGTCGGCTTCGGCCGCGACGGGCAGCCTGTCTACATCAACTTCGAGTTCGTCGACGGGACCCGCGGCGCCCACGTCTCCATCTCCGGGGTGTCCGGCATCGCGACCAAGACCTCGTTCGCGCTGTTCCTGCTGCACTCGATTCTGAGCTCCGGCGTCCTCGCCGGCGAGGCGCATAACACCAAGATGCTGGTGTTCTCGGTCAAGGGCGAGGACCTGCTGTTCCTCGACTATGCCAATCAGCGGCTCACGCCTGAGCAGCGCAAGCGGTACGACGAGCTGGGACTGCCAGCGACCCCGTTCCAGAATGTAAGGGTCTTTGCCCCGCCGAGGCCCGGGGACAGCGCCGGGACTCCGGACGTGTCAGCGCGGGACAAGGCGGTGAGCCCGTTCTACTGGACGCTGGCGGAGTTCTGCGAGGAGGAGTTGCTGCCGTTCGTGTTCGCCGACGCCGAAGACGAGCGGGCCCAGTACACGATGCTGATCGGCCAGGTCGCCGCCCGGCTGCGGCGGGACGGGGTCAGGACCGGCGGCGACGGCGCGGTCAGGATCACCGGCGTCGACCCGGCCAACGACAAGATCATCCGGTCGTTCGGCGATCTCGTTGAGCTGCTCGAGGCCGAGCTGGGCGACGACTCGCAACGTGGCAGCTGGGTGGCTGGCAGCGCGGTCACCGGCAGCATCAACGCGCTGCTGCGGCGGCTTCGCTCGGCGGTGAAGCCGCTCAACGCGATCATCCGCGGCGACCTGGCCCACCGCGGCGAGCGGTCCATCTCCACCTCGCGCGCCCAGGTCACCGTCGTCGACCTGCACAACCTGCCCGACCGGGCGCAGCGGTTCGTCGTCGGCGTCACGCTGCGGGGCGAGTTCGCCCGCAAGGAGCGCCAGGGCACCGCGCGGCCGCTCATGTTCGTCGTACTCGACGAGCTCAACAAGTACGCGCCGCGCGAGGGCGACAGCCCGATCAAGCAGATCCTGCTCGACGTCGCCGAGCGCGGGCGGTCGCTCGGCGTCATCCTGATCGGGGCGCAGCAGACCGCGTCAGAGGTCGAGCGGCGGATCCTCGCTAACTGCGCCATCCGGGTCGCCGGGCGGCTGGACGCGGCCGAGGCAGAGCGGCCCGAATACGGCTTCCTGCCACCGGCGCAGCGCGCGCGGGCCATGATCGCGAAGCCGGGCACCATGTTCATCGCACAGCCGGACATCCCGGTACCGCTGGCTGTCGACTTCCCGTTCCCGGCCTGGGCGACGCGGCCCAGTGAGCAGGGTGTCTGGGCGGGCGTGGACGACGGGCCGAGCGCGCCAGCAGACCCGTTCGCCACCATTCCCGGCGCGCACGACGACCCGCCGCCATTCTGAGCCGCAACCTCTGACGACGCCGTGATGTCCGCTAGTAGCGCTCGACCAGATGCGCACGGCTGGCCGGCAGCTCGTATGGCTCGGGCCAGTAATCGATGATCCGGCTAATCAGGCCGCCCTCGTCAAGATCGAAGAAGCACAAGCCGACCATTGTGCCCTCGGCCGTGATGAACTCGATCCAGCTAGCAGCGTGCCGCCCCGCGCCGATGATCCGCTCCACTTCTATGTGCCACTCATAAGCGAAGCCCTCCGCATTGAAGCGTTTGTAGGCTTCCCGGCCACGGACCTGCTCTCTGGTCTGGGGTCCGCGGTACACCACGTCGTCGGCACACAGCGCGCCGAACGCATCCCAGTCCCTGGCCTCCGCCGCGGCCCAGTAGGCCGCCACCACCTCATGCGCGCTCTTCATGCTGCGCACGGTACTCGCCAGGTACGACGTCGCGGCCCGGGGCGAGCGGCCAGCGTCGCCGCGGCGGCCAGCGATCCTCAGCGCCCTCAGTGGGCTCAGCGGAGCCAGCCGACTCAGCGGGTACGAGCGGGTCCTTTATCAGCCGCTTTCCAGCCGGCAGGCCAGAGAACGCGCTGATAAGAACCCAAACTCGACGATCGGCCACGCCGCGATGACCTCGCCGCGGCCTGGGTGCGATTCGGCCCAACGCCCGCAGCTGCCGACCTGTCCGGCGCTGGCAGGACCAGCCCAAGGTTCGCCAGATCGGCAGTGCTCGCCCAGTAGCGCCAGTGAGCTGGGCTCCTGGCGATAGCCGCACTCACCTCGGCTGCGCAGCGACTGAATGCCATCGCCGTCTCTCCTTCCACTGGCAACGGCGCGGAGACCTCCAGGACCTGATGGCGGTAGTCAGCCGAGCGGTACAGGAATCCCATGAGCACCGGCGCGCCCGTCAGCTGGGCGAGGGTCGCGACGCCTGGCAGCAGCCTGGCCCGTCGCCCGAGGAAGGGAACCTCCACAGCGCGGGCCTGGTCGTTGTCCAGCAGTGGCGCGTCGATCGAGATGGTCACCACCTCATTAGCGCGAAGTGCACCAGCTGCCCGCGCAGCGACCTCGAATCGGCCAGGCCACGGCTCGATGTTCGGCCGTTGCCGGTGACGCCGCACGGGCCTGGCATAGACCAGGTCCCAGAACCGCCGCTCGGCGGATGACAGGCCCGGCGTATACCGGTGCTGCCAGCGCCCGATGGTGGTGACCGGGAAGCCGCTGGCATGCAGTACCGAGAAGCCACTGTCGTAAGAGCCGAAGTGGGCGCAGCACAGGATGGCTCCCTTGCCTGCGGCCAGCGCGGCCTCCAGGTGCTCCCGCCCCTGGATCTCGACCAGCCGCCGCAGCGGCAGCGCCCTGTGCCGCAGCCGCATCACGTCAACGGCCTCGCAGGAGGCGAGCCGGAACCAGTCCCGGGTCACCTCTTGCACCGCCGCAGGGCTGAGCTCGTTTCCGAGCACCTGCCGCAGGTTGCGTGCCAGCTCGGTGCGCTTAGCGGCCTGGAGCCGGCGAAGCCAGTCGCCACGCCAGCACGCGACGCGGTAGCCGAGCGCGGCCGGCACGCGGGCCAGGATCGGCGCGGCGGCCGCCCAGTATGCCACGCCTTCTACGGTGCGCAAGACCGTCCCCGCGCGGCTGTCACCCATGCGCGGCCTGTTTCTCGGACTCCCGGCCGCGGAGATAGGCGCAGACAGTGTGCACGCTCGCGAAGTGCTCCGGGAGCAGATCGGCATCGCCCACCGTGATCCCGAAGCGCTCTTCCAGGAAGACCACCAGCTGCAGGAGGCTCAGCGAATCGAGGATGCCGCTCTCCAGCAGTGCTGTCTCGTCAGTCAGGGGCAGCAGGGCCGGGTCCCGGACGAGTTCCTGACTGATGAAGTCGCTGATGACCGTCTCCACTTGAGCACCCTTTCTTCGCGATGTTGTCTACTAACGGTCGTTCCGCTGGAGGTCTCCGAGTCGCCCCGGCTGTCCTACTCGCGGGCGAGGCCGGCCCGGTCGACCTTGCCGGTCGAGGTTCTCGGCAGCGCCTCGCGGACCTCGACGACGTCCGGCACCATGTAGCTCGGCAGCCACTGCCGGCAGTGGTCCAGCACGCTCTCGCGGCTGAGCTTGCCCGCGCCGCCGCCGGTCACAACCGCCCGGAGGCGGCTGCCGAGCAGC
Organism: uncultured Actinomycetota bacterium; assembly: GCA_963837255.1. GTDB lineage: Bacteria > Actinomycetota > Actinomycetes > Streptosporangiales > Streptosporangiaceae > JAJYUU01. Next base: position 818,433 of record CAWIMN010000011.1, on the reverse strand, counting down.
TCATCCGGCACGGGCAGCACCGCCGCCTCCTGGATGGCCGGATGCCGGTACAGCGCGGCTTCCACCTCCCCGAGCTCCACCCGGTAGCCGCGAATCTTGACCATGCTGTCCCGGCGGCCCAGATAGACGTAGTTCCCTGCCGGGTCCAGCATCACCAGGTCACCTGTCCGGTACACGAGCTCGTCGTACTCTGCCCGGAACGGGTTCGGGACCAGCGCCTCACGGGTCTTCGCCGGCTGTCCCCAGTACCCGCGCATCAGCGCGGAACCCCGCACGTACAGTTCGCCCACCTCGCCGGGCCGGGATAGCCGGGATCCGTGGCTGGTGATCGCGAATACCTCACTGTTACCGCACGCCTTACCGATGGGAACGGGGTCGGGTTCAGCCCAGTGCGTCGGAACCTCGAACGCCGTGCACACGTTCGTCTCGGTCGGCCCGTACCAGTTGAGATAACGAGGATGCGGCAGCTCGGCCATCAGGCGGGCGAGGTATTTGGGGGGAAACACCTCCCCGGCAAAGATCACCGCCCGCAGCCGTGACAGGTCACGCTGCGGCAGGCCGCCGTAGCAGGCGAGCAGCGTGAGGACCGAGGGCACGGAGTACCAGACCGAGATCCGCTCCCTTTCCAGCCACTGCGCGATCGATACCGGGAAGGTGGCGGTGCCGTCGGGAAGGACACACATGCAGGCGCCGGCCCGGCAGGTGGCGAAGATGTCGAAGACTGACAGGTCGAAGTGAAGCGGCGCGGGACTGCAGACCCGGTCCTCCGCGCTGAGCCCCGCGGCGGCTGCTGCCCACTCCACAAACGAGAGCGAATTGCGGTGGGAGATCATCACCCCCTTGGGGGTGCCGGTCGATCCTGAGGTGTACAGGATGTAGGCGAGGTCGGTCTCGATGACTCGTTCCTCGGTCAATGGCTCTGGTGATTCCGCGGCCACGGCGGTCCACGGCACAATGGCCGCGCCCTCGGTCGAGACAATGGCGTCTCCGCCTGCCCGGTTGCCGGGCAAGCTCGTCACCACCACGCCGCGCGGCTGCGGAGCGCTGCCGGCCAGGGCGGCGGCCTGGGGTGCCCTCAGGTCGTCCGCGACGATCACGGCGGCGGCGCTGTCCCGGACGACGTAGCTGAGCCGCTGTGCGGGCGCCTTCGGGTCGAGCGGCACGTAGCAGGCCCCGGCCTTGAGCACCCCGTAGATTCCGATGACTGCGGCCGCCGACTTAGGGGCGAGGATTCCCACCCGGTCGCCAGGCGCTACGCCCAGGCGCAGCAGTGCCCGGGCTACCTTGTTGCTGAGCTGGTCCAGTTGCTGGTAGCTGAGCGGGCAGCCCTCAGACGCCAACGCCGCCCGCTGTGGGCGCCGTGCCGCAGCTTCGGTCAGTAGACGCTGAAGCAGGTACGCCATCACGCCTCATTTTCTGGCTGCCCCGCCGGGGCTGCCCCGCCCAGGCCCCGCCTGCCCTGGCGGCTATAGGCCAAGCATCCGGGCGAGTATCACCCGCTGGATCTCCGAAGTTCCCGAGTAGATGGTGCCGGCGACCGCGTCCCGGAGGTCACGCTCGATCCCGGCGTCCTTCAGATAGCCCCAGGCGCCGTGCGTCTGGATCGCGTCCTGGCTGGAGCGCACCCATGCTTCGCTAGTGAAGAGCTTCGCGGCGGCCGCCTCGGCCGGGGCGGACCTGCCCTGCTGCTTGAGCCATGCGACCCGGTAGATCAGCAGCCTCGCCGCCTCCAGCCGCACGTACATGTCGGCCAGCATGCTGGCCACGCTCTGGAACTGCCCGATGGGCTGGCCGAACTGCTCGCGTGAGCGCGCGTAGTCCACGCACGCGTCGAGTTGCCGCCGCATCGCGCCGACGGCACTGGCGAAAAGGCAGCTGCGTTCCCACTCCATGGACGAGTTGAAGATGGCCATTGCCGCCCCCTCCGACCCCAGCCGGTTCGCCGCCGGAACGAGGCAGTCGGTCATCGTGATCTCGCCCATCGGCGAGGTCCGCAGGCCCATCTTCTCGAAGCCGCTGCTTACCTCAAGCCCTGGTGTCGCGGCGTCGACGAGGAAGGCGGCGAGGCCGGCGAGCCCAGGGCGGCCCTGAACTGCGGCGTAGACCAGCAGCACGTCAGCCACCGGCGCGTTGGTGATGTACTGCTTGGTCCCGTTCAGCAGGTAGTGGTCCCCACGCCGCTCGGCCCGGGAACGCATGCGCAGCGCGTCGGATCCGGACTCGGGCTCGGTTATCGCGTGCCCGCCGATGATGTCCCCGGACACCAGCCCAGGCAAGTACGCGTGTTGCTGGGCCGGGGTGCCGAAGGTCACCAGCGGAAGCTCGACGCTCCACATCTGCGCGTTGAGCGAGAAGAGCAGTCCGTTGTCATGGCAGCCGTATCCCAGGGCCTCCATGATGAGGGTCGTCGTGAGGACGTCGCTGCCGACACCGCCCACCTCGGCCGGGACGGGCAGGCCCTGGATCCCGAACTTGGCACATGCCTGCCACGCATCCCGCGGGAATTCACCCGCATCCTCGCGCTTCGCCAGATCCTCGTTGAGTTCCCGCCGGGCGAAGGCAGTCGCCGCCTCCATCAGTTCGCGCTGCTCGACACTCAGCGAGAAGTCCACTCCGTCTCCTTGTCGGCGATCTTGGCTCTGCCGTCGGCCATGGCCGGCACTCGCGATGGCAGCCCGACTCTGGACACGGCGGCCGAGGCCGCCTGCCACCTCCCGGCTCGGCGGGCCGGGCGCAGGGCAAGTCGGAGCGCCGCATCGTGCGCCTGCGCCTCGACCTGATCTGTCAGCGGGGCAAGCGGGCCGAAATCTTCGTAGCGGTGCGCCAGCGCCCGGGAGAGCAGGTAGTCGGCAAACCACGGGTTCTTGGGCAGCGCCGGCCCGTGCAGGTAGGTGGCGTAGACCTCCCGGTAGCGGGCGCCCTCAGTGCCGTCCGCTCCGTTGTTGCCAGCCCCGGCGAGCACGCGTCCGAGCGGCTTGGTGCCGCTGCCCAGGTACGTGCGCCCGCTGTGGTTCTCGAACCCCGTCAGCTGGCGCGGCGCGCCGGAACCAAAGTCGCACTCGACCGCCACGTGCCCGATGAAGCGAGTCGGGCCGCCCTCGGTGACGGCGTCCAGCACCCCCAGTCCCTGTATCGGCGGCCCGGCGGGCGGGGCGTAGTACCGGCCCAGGAGCTGGTAGCCAGCGCACACGGCCAGGACAACGGCATCGGCCTCGATCGCCTCCCGGAGCGGGCCCGCCTTTGCGGCGAGGTCGGTTGCCGCCGCGGTCATCTCGCGGTCCTGGCCACCGTGCACCAGGATCAGATCGGACTGGGCAAAGTCAGGGACTACTCCCACATCGGCCTCGGTCACGCTGTAGCGGATCCCGCGCCAGGCGCAGCGCTGCGTGAGGGCCAACAGGTTGCCCCGGTCACCGGCCACGCTGAACAGGCTCGGATAGAGATGGCAGATGCGGACCGTTATCGGGGCCGACGTCATATCGTCACTCCTTCCACGAAGGCGCTACCCACCCGCGCCGCTGCATGATGCTGCGAAGCTCGCGCATGGGGGTGTAGCCAGCGAAGATGTACAGCGGCTCGGCTTTCGGAGTCTCCGCCAGCGCCAAGTCGAGGGCAGCCGAGCGGCCGTGGAGCATGTGGATATCCGACAGGCGGACCCCGGCGTACTTGAACCGCAGCGCGACCTCCTCCGCCCTGGTCCCGCTGGTGACCAGGCTGGCTAGCTGTGGCACAAGCTGCTCGAGGTCGACGTCCCAGAGCCAGGCGAAGTCTTCCCCGTCGACCACGGTGTTGCTGTGTGCGGCCAGGACATGCTTGCTGCCTGGGCGCCGCAGGACCTCCCGGAGGGTGGCGTTGTAAGCCGTGGGGTTCTTGACGAAGGCGAGCACCACCTGCCGGTCGCCCGCGCGGATTTGCTCCAGGCGGCCGAACGCCGGGCGCAGGCCGGCCATGGCGCGCCGAGTCTCGGCGGGTTCCAGCGGCCGGGGAAGTGACAGCGCCATCGCGCCGGCGAACGCGGCGGCGGCGTTGTAGACGTTGTGCACTCCCGGCAGGGGCACCTGGAGGGGAAAGGTTCCCGCTGGCGTCTCGATGGTGAGCTCGGATCCTGCCGCAGACGCCCGGACTGCGGTCACCGCGATATCCAGGTCCGGCCTGGCGTTCCCGCACTCCTCACACCGGTAATCGCCCAGGTGGGAGAGATGCACGGCCCGGTACGTCAGCAAGTGCTCGCAGCGCACGCACCGGATGGCGTCCGCAGCATGCTCGGGCACCTGCGGGCCAGCGCCGCCGGCACTATCCGCGTTAACGGCGCCGTCGGCGCTGTCGGCCCGGATGCCGTAGTACAAGCGGCGAGCGCGTGCTCCCGGGGCAAGGCTGGCCACCAGGGGATCGTCGCCGTTGAGTACCACCGTGGCGGACGCCGGCAGTGCCTCGATCTCCGCCTCCAGCATCTTCGCCATCGCGTACAGTTCCCCGAACCGGTCCAGCTGATCGCGGAAGATGTTCGTGATCAGCAACGTGTCCGGCCGCACGTCCGGTGTCACCAGCGCCACCGTCGCCTCGTCGACCTCCAGCAGGAGCAGCTGCGCGTCCATCCGGCCGCGCAGGTCTGTCGCCTGCACGGCGGCGGAGATCACTCCTTGCAGCAAGTTGGAGCCAGTCCGGTTCTGGATGACCTTAAGACCGCTGGCGTGCGCGAGGGCAGCGAGCATCCGGCAAGTCGTCGTCTTGCCGTTGCTCCCCGTCACGACCACCTTGCTAGCGTCGGTCGCGGCTGCGGCCTTCTGGAGTACGTCGGGATCGATCCAGCGGGCAGCTGCGCCGGGGAAGCTCGTCCCGCCGCCGACCCCTAGCACCCTGGACGCCGTCGCCGCTGCCTTGCCGGCCGCCAGCGCGAGCGCGAAACGTGCCTGCGACGACGGGGAGACGGGTACTTCCCCTTCCCGGGGCCTGGGCACGGGACGGCTGGTTGTCATGCGCATCTGGCGTCCTCCTCTAGCCGGGTGCGGCGCCGCGTCGGGGCCGTCATCTCATCGCCGGGGATGCCGCGGCCATGTCGTCCACGGCGTGCAGCGGCACGCTCGCCCGGACACTGCGGTGCCCGGCATCCCGGACCGCGTCCACGATGGCTTGCACGTGCCCTTCGTCGAGGGCGTAGTGGAGAGCGCACGACCGCAGGGCGAAGCGGCCGTGGATGTCCGTGCCGGCCAGGAACGCGCGTCCGCCGACCTGGAGGTCCGCCATGATCGCCTGGTTCAGCAGATTCAGGCCGTGGTCGTCGCCGCGCATGCTGGCTGGCGCATAGCGGAAGCACACCGCGGTGAGCGGCCCGGCAGCCAGCAGCTCCAGGTCGGGGCTGGCCTCGACGACCTGCTCTAGGTAACGCGCCAGGTCGATGTGCCGCCGGACGTGATCCGCGAGCCCGGCCTTCCCGGCCTGCTGGATGTTCCAGAAGGTCTTGAGCGCACGTCCGGAGTCCCTGGTCTGCTCGGCGCTGCGATGGGAGTACCAGACATCACCGGCGAACCCTTGTCCCGGCGGGAGGCTCAGATAGGAGGGAATGAGCTTGTAGGTGTCCTGCAGCAGCTGGCCCTGCCGCACGACAGCGCAGCTGCACCCGATGGCCACCGCGAGCCATTTGTGGGGGTCGAGGGCGACCGAGTCGGCGCGCTCCAGGCCTGCGTACCAGTCCGCCAGACGGGAGTCGAGCACCCCGAAGCCGCCATACGCGCCGTCCACGTGCAGCCACAGGCCCTCCTGATGGCAGAAGTCGGCGAGATCATCGAGCGGGTCGATGGCGCCGGTCTTCACGCTCCCGGCGTTCGCCGCGACCAGGAAGGGGCGGTGGCCGGCCCGGCGGTCAGCCGTGACCGCCGCCCGCAAGTCGGACAGGTCCATGCGGAAGTCCCCGCCGATGTCTACCTTGCGCGGGGCGCCGAGCCCGAGCGTGAAGGCAGCCTTCTCCAGGCAGGAATGTCCCTCTGCCGACATGTACATCGTGAGCCGGGGATGTCCGTGAAGCCCCTCCGCCCGGATGTCCCAGCCGTTGGCCTGGGCGCCCCAGTATCGTGCGACTTCCAGGCAATGCCGATTCGCGTCCGATCCGCCGCCGAGGAGGACCCCGTCGCTCCCGTCCTGCGGGAAGCCGATGAGCTCCATGAGCCAGCGGATGACAGCACGCTCTACGTAGACAGCCGCGTAATTACCGCCGGCGCCGCTCGTATTGGTGACCGCTGAGGCAAATGCCGCGAGCATGCTGAGCTTGGTTGCGGCCGGATCAACAAACGCAGCGAAACACGGATGATTCTGGCCGCGTCCGTATGGCAGCACCAGCCGGAGAAAGCATTCGATGACATCCTCAGGAGCTACTCCCTCGGCGGGAATAGGCATTTGCTCTAGCTGTCGCCGGACGTCTTCCGGCAACGCGCGGTACACCGGCTCTTGGGGAAGCTTGTCCAGGTAGGCGGCCAACGTGTCCACGAGCTGATGGCCCAGGCCGCGGAAGGTCATGTCGTCCATCGAGAACGGCGAGGGAACGTTGCGATAGCCCCCCGTGCGGCCGGCGGCGTCAGCAGGGACAGGCAACACCATGGAATCGAATTCCCCTCAGTTTAGGAATGCGGTTCTCAAGATTTCGTCTAGGCATACGAAACTCAAGAACACCGTCTCGCGTGTCAGCGGCCATTCCCGGGGCCCGCGGCGGATAAACGAGGCACCCGATTAACGACTTCGGAAAGGACCTGTCACGAGTGGCCTAACCTCGCGCTTTCTTGATCTTGGATCGATTGCCTGACGGCGCGGCTGGCCACGGCCCGGTGCGACGACACGGCCGGTACGGGGTCAAACAGTGCGTAATGGCTCAGCACGATAGGCTCGGGTCCGAGCCTGGATTGGCAGAGCACCCGAGTGCGGCGGGAAGGCAAGCAACATGACCAGCAGCGTGTCACCGGAGACTGACCCTGCTGGCGGCGCACCCGCATTCGACGCGGTGCCGTCAGGCAGCTACCTGGTCGTGAGCCACCCGGCCAAGGACATCCAGGGCGAGAAGGTCGCCGAAGTCGCGCGGCGCTACAACGCCTCGGTCGTCACCGGGCAGACGCGCCGCACCGGCGACGAAGTGACCGCTTTCTTCGGCGACTGGGAGATGCTCGAGCCCGGCGTCACGCAGACGGCGCTGTGGCGGCCGGATGCGCCCACGACGCTGGCGGATCCGATCCCGATGTGGGCTGGCGTAGCGCGGAAGCCGTGAGGCCGACGGCGCTCTAGGCAAACGCCCAGCCCGTCCACGATTCCACCGTGACCACGATCACCGGGCCGGCCAGGACCTGGCCGTCGTACTGCGGATACTTAGCGCGCAGCAGATCCCAGCGCTCGGCGTGCTCGGCACCAGATCGCTCGATAGCCGCCTCCCCGTCGGCGCGGACCCACCACAGTCGCGCCCAGTCGTCGGCGTAGTGATCCACAAGCATGCTGACCCTTGGGTTCTCGCTGATGTTGCGGAGCCGCCGAAGGTTGGCCGACGTCTTCGGCTTGGTGTCGATGCCTACGACGACCCGGCCGGAACCCTCGACGGCGAACGTGCACGGCACCAGGTGCGGCCGGTGATCGGCCCCAGCAGTTGCCAGCCGCAGCACCGGAGAACCGATGAACCGGGCGCGCGATTCTGCAGAATCCAGGCGCATGTCGACGAGTCCTTGGCGGGTGCTGTGACGGATCTGATCATTCCAGACCCGCTGAACCGCGGAGCGAAGGCCTAGGTCGGCTAGCGGAGCTGGGTGAGACAAGCTCGCGGACTCCCGGCCAGCGAATACATTCCTCTCCCCTGCCGCTATGCGCCGGTCATTCTCGGGTAGGCCAGTCGCGGACTGTCCGATCCAGCTCGAAAGGAGCCTCGGTGGCTACCACCAAGCAGAAGGAAGCCGCGAAGAAGAACATCGAGAAGGCCAGGGAGGTCCAGAGCGCCAGGGCGCATGGGGCCAAGATCCCCAAGCAGAGCCAGGGTCTCAGCACCGCTGCCAAGGACAAGCTGCCGGCCAACGTGTTCGCGTTCCCGAAGGAGCACAAGGAGCCGCTGACCGACGCCAAGCACGTCCGGAACGCGGTCGCCCGGTTTGACCAGGTCGAAGGCGTCAGCGACGCCGAGCGCGACGCGGCCTGGAAGCGGATTCTCAAGGCCGCCAAGAAGTACGACGTCGAGATCAACGAATCCAGCTGGCGGGAGCTCGGCCAGAGTCAGAGTCAGAGTAAGAGCAAGGGCAAGAAGGCGTCCAAGCGGTAACCGACGCTGCGGCGGCTCAGCGGGCGGCCCCACGGGCAACGCTCACCGTCGGCAGCGGTCCGTAGCCCGAGGTCGAGCCGCCGCGCAGCGCCCGCCGGCGTCGCGCTCCCAGTACTCGACTTCGAGCTCGGCGCCGTCGCCGGTCCCGTCGACCAGGACGACTTCAAGATCACCGGCTTGCCCGGTCTAAAATCCTTCAGACCGGGAACGGGGTCGGCGGCGTCAGTCCGCCATGGTCAGCGCGGGCTGGCCGTCGGACTCACCGGCCCGGCCAGACCGCTCGGCCGCCCGCTCGGACCGGGATGGGCGCCTTGCCGGGATGGTCCGGGCGGCGTCGGCGTCGCTGATCCGCTGCGCCGCGGGGATGCCGAGCAGGCAGATCGCCGCCGCGACCAGGAACGCCACCCGGTACGCGGTCAGGTTGGCCGCTAGCTGCCCGCCGACGAGGTGCACCGGCCCCACCAGCACGATGGCCGTGGTCAGCACCGCCACGCCGATCGCGCCGCCGAGCTGCCGGACCGTGTTGAACATGGTCGACGCGCGGCCGGTCGCGGCCGAGGAGATCGTCGCGAACGCCGCCGCCTGGACCGGCACGAACACCTGTGCCATGGACAGCCCCAGCGTGAACATCAGCAGCCGCGGCCACCACAGGCTCGTCGCCGGGCCGAGCAGCGCGAGCAGTCCGATCGACAGCGCGGTACCGACCAGCCCGATGGAGATGTGCCGCCGCGGGCCAAGCCGCGGATACAAGAACCGGCTGGCCAGCTGCGCGCCGCCCATCACGCCGAACGCCTCAGGAAACGTGCTCAGCCCCGACCCGAGCGCGCTCAGGCCACGGCCGTCCTGGTAGTACAGCGAGATCGCGTACAAGGTGCCGAGGAACGCGATCGACGCCAGCACCATGACGCCGTTGCTAGCCCGGAACAGCTTGTTCGCCAGCAGGCGCAGATCGATCATCGGCTCGGACGTGCGCAGCTCGACGAACACCATGATCGCGAGCAGCACCACGCCGGCCGCGATGGTGCCGAGCACCTCGGGCGTGTGCCAGCCGCGGTTCGGGCCCTCGGAGACGCCGTACATCACCGCGCCGAGGCCGATGCCGGAGAGCAGGAAGCCGGGCAGGTCGAAGCGGCCAGGCTTGGCCTGCGGGTGGCTCTGCAGGAACAGCAGGCCGAAGAGGAAGGCGACCGCGCCGATGGGCACGTTCACGTAGAAGACCCAGCGCCACGACAGGTCGGTGACCAGCAGCCCGCCCACCACCGGGCCGAGCGCGGGCGCCAGCGTGGTGGGGACCGTGAGGATCGATGAGGCCCGGATGCGCTCCTCGGGCGGGAACACCCGGAAGAGCATGGCCATCCCGACCGGGGCCAGCATGCCGCCGCCGACGCCCTGGAGGACGCGGAAGGCGACCAGTTCGCCCAGGCTGGATGCCAGCCCGCACAGCGCGGACGCAAGCGTGAACACCACGATCGCGACGAGCATCACCCGCTTGCCGCCGAAGCGATCCCCGAGCCAGCCGGAGGCCGGGATGAACACAGCAAGGCTCACCAGGAAGGCGATCGAGATGCTGTCGATCGCCGTCGGGGTGACGGCGAAGTCACGGCCGATGGTCGGCAGGGCCACGTTGACGATGGTCACGTCCATGATCGACATGAACATGGCGGCGACGAAGACGACGCTGACCGCTACCTTCTGGCTGATGCGTGCTTGCACGACGTTCCTTTTCCCGGACCGCTCGTCCTCGGCTGCGATCTCGGCGCCCAGGCGGGGCCGCGCTGGCGTGGGGTAGCGCCGGTGCGGGGCCGCGCCCAGCCGCGCCGCCCGCGCCCAGCCGGACCGCTCCCAGCCGGACCGCTCCCCGGCATCCGCGGCCGGGCGCGTCGCAAGATTATGAGGTCCCAGATAGTGAGTATACTCAGCATTAGCAGCAGGGGCTAAGCGGATATTCCCGCCGAGGCCGAGGCAGCCCGGCGGCGACCGCGAGCGACCTGCCGCGACCGGCAGCAACCGCGCGCGAGGGCAGCCGCAGGGTCACAGGAGGTGCCCGCCGATGAAGTCCAAGACCGGTTACGACGTCGTGGACGCCATCCTGTATGCCGCCCGGCGGATCCGCACCAGCGCTGACTCCGCGCTGCGTGAGTGCGGCCTCTCGCTGCCTGCCTACAAGCTGATGCGCGCGCTGGAAGATTCCGACCAATCGATGCGCGAGGTCAGCGAGATCCTGCACGTCTCGCCGCGCACGATCACCGACATGATCGACAGCCTCGAGGCCAGGGGCCTGGTTGCCAGGGGCCCGCATCCGGCCGACCGCCGGGTCACGCTCCTGCGCCTCACGCCGGAGGGCCGGCGCCAGCTCGCCGTCGCAGCGGCGCTCGCCGACGTATCCAATGGATCCGCCATCAGCGGCCTCAGCCTGCAGGACCAGCAGACCCTGCGCGGCCTCCTCGATCAGGTCGCGCCCGCCGATCCGGGCGCGGGGCCCGAGGCGGCGCGCGTCGGCCCGGCAGCCCCGCGGACGCTAGCACCTGACTCTCCCTGACCAGGGCGTCGAGCCTGACGCGGAGGTCACCCGCGCTGGTTTCGGGCTGCGCGGCGAGGAAAGCAAGGTGTGATGACTAACACACCTCACCGCGCGAAGCCGATGGCCCAGCGCTGGGCTGTGGCGGTCCTCAGCCTCAGTGGCGTCGCTGTCCTGGCAGCGTGCGGTTCCTCGGGCACGACATCATCTGGATCATCAGCTAGCTCGTCGGCGGGTGCGCCGGCCGCCTCCGCGTCGGCGACGAAGGCCTCGGCCGGCGCCAGCTCAAGCTCGGGGGTGCCCTGCGCGCAGATCACGGAGCTACGGACGACGCTGGCCGACCTCAGCCACACCTCGGTGAGCCCGACGTCGGCCGGCCGGATCGCGGCTGACCTGGGCAAGGCCGAGCAGGAGCTCGCCGCGCTCAAGGGCCAGGGCGGCGCCTTCGCCAGCCAGGTGAACCAGCTCACGAGCGCCCTTGACACCATCAAGACGGACGCCGCGGCACTGGTCCAGGATCCGTCCACCACGAATTTCAACAATCTGACCGGTGCGGTGAATAGCTTCAAGACCACCGCGCAGCCACTGATCAAGGAGATGCAGGCCGCCTGCCCGTAGCGCCGATCGCGCCAGGCCAGGTCTGCGCCGCGCTGTCCAGCAGTTACCTCAGCCCGGCGATAATGTTGACGGCGGACGCGAGGATGAGCGACCCGAACAGGTAGGACAGCAGGCCGTGCCGCAGCGCGGTCGCGCGGACGTCCGAGGACTTCAGGTTGGTGTCCGAGACCTGGAACGTCATGCCGATCGTGAAGGCGAGATAGGCGAAGTCCTGGTACGAGGGCCGGTCCGGCACATTGAAGTCGACGCCGCCAACGGGCTCGGTGTAGTAGAGCAGCGCGTACCGCAGGGTGAAGATCGTGTGCACAGTCAGCCACGACACCGCGATGCTCAGCAGCCCCAGGATCGCGAGCATGATCTGATCCGCGCCATGCGCGTTATGGGCGCGCACGAGCACGATCCCGACCGCCGCCAGGCTGGCCACGGCCGCGCACAGCGTGAGCACGTCGCTGGTGGCCTGGCTGGGATCTTCCCGGGTAGCCCGCCTGGCCGTCGAGTCCGCCGACATGGGCCAGATGCCGAACCAGACGGTCGCCGCGAACACCAGGGCCATGGCGTCCCAGCCGATGGCCGGCGCGTACGCCCAGTTCCCGAACACCGCGGTGAGCACGCCCGCGACCACCCCGATCATGGCGGAAACAGCGAGCCGCGTCCGCCGCCGGCGCCAGAGCCAGCGCGCCAGCCAGTGCGGCATGTCGGACCGGTCATCCTCGATGGACATGTGGGCGTCTTCTCCGAGAGCAGGCGGCGAAACTCACGTGGCGCGCGAACTGCGGCCAAAGTGCGGCAGACTCAGCTAACCAGACCGCCAGGAATCTGCTAGCCGCCAACGGTACCGGGCGGGGTCGAGCCGCACCGGTGAGGGACGCACGATGAAGATCTTGCACACCAGCGACTGGCATGTCGGCAAGGTGCTGAAGGGCCGCGACCGGTACGACGAGCACGAGGCAGTCCTGCGCAGCATCATCCAGACAGCCAGGGCCGAGGACGTCGACCTGGTCCTGATCGCCGGCGACCTCTTCGAGACCTCGGCCCCGAGCCCGAAGGCCCAGGGCCTGGTCATGCGTGCCCTGCTCGCACTTCGCGAAGACGGCCGCCAGGTCGTCGCCATCGCCGGCAATCACGACAATCCCAATCTGATCGACAGCGTCTACCGCCCGGTCCTCGGCGAACTAGGTCTTCACATCCTCGGCACTCCCAAGGCCCCTGACTCCGGCGGCACCCTCAGCCTCACCACCCGCGCGGGCGAGCGCGCTACCGTCGCGGCGATGCCATTCTTGTCGCAGCGATACGCCGTCCGCGCCGCCGAGCTCCTCCTGCATGAGAACGCCGAGCACGCCCTCGACTACGCCCGCCGCGTCGCGGCGATCATCGGCACGCTGACCGCGCAGTTCACCACGGACAGCGTCAACATCGTGATGGCCCACGCGACCCTGCTCGGCGGCCGTCGCGGCGGCGGCGAGCGCGACGTGCAGACCACGTTCGAGTACGAGGTGCCGTCGAGTATCTTCCCGTCCTCAGCCCACTACGCGGCTCTCGGGCACCTGCACCGCCAGCAGGAGATCCCCGCGCCGTGCCCGGCGTTCTATTCAGGTTCTCCGCTGGCGATCGACTTCGGTGAGGAAGGGAACGAGGCGGGTGCCCTGATCGTCACGGCCAGCCCGGGTATTCGTGCCGATGCGCGCCGCGTCGCAGTCCTCGGTGGCCGGCCCCTCATGACCTTGCGAGGCAGCCTCGACCAGGTCCTCGCGGACGGCGAGCAGGCGGGTGACGCGTACCTGCGCGTCATCCTCGCTGAGAAAGCGCGGGCCGGCCTCGGCGACCTCGTCCGCGAGAAGCTGCCCAACGCGCTCGAGGTCCAGCTCGACGAGGCACACCGGCCAAGGCCAGGCCAGCATGGGAGCAACGGCGACAAGCCTAGCCGCGCGGGCCGGTCGCCGCGCCAGCTGTTCGGTGATTACCTGGCCGAGCAGGGCGTCGGCGACGAGCGAGTGGAGCGCATGTTCGCCGAGCTGCTCGAGGAGATGACGGACGGCCAGCACAGCGCGTGACGCCCCGGGCCTGTGGGCAGGACCGCTAGCTGGATCGAGACGACGGCGGCCTGATCCCTGCTAGTCGTGCCCGTCACGCACATCGCTCGCGGCGAGCCCGTCGATAAACTTGCGCACGCGATCGGTGATCTCTTCCACGCACTGCACGATCAGTGCGACTTCGCCATCGGGCCCGAACACCGGCGCGTTCACCGGGCACCAGTATCGGTGCGCGAACTGCCCCGGCTGGCCCGGTACCTCGACGTCGTACTTCTGCATCGACAGCACGTCGGTCTCACCGGTAGTCAGGACCTTGACGAAGGATGCGCTCACGTCCTGTACTCCCGTTGCGTCAGGATCTGCCGGGTTGTTGGGGAATGCGTCGAAGACGTTGCGGCCGAGCAGTTCCTCGCGCGTGCGGCCAGCGACCTCGAGGTACGCCCGATTCATGTCGGCGATAACGAAATCCGGCGTCAGCAGGAGGACCGGCAAAGGAAGATGCTGGTATACCGCCGCATAGTCGATGTGCGGTCCTGCCATCGCCTGCCCCCCGACCCGCCGAAGCTTGAAATAGACCGATCCTGCACCTTAGCCCAGGTGGCCAGGGGCGAGCGAAAGCGCCCCGCAGCGGCCGCCCGCGCGGTCGACGAGGTTGTGTTCAGCGCGGTCTACGGCCAGTAGGTCAGCGGTGATGCTGGCCCCGACCTCAATTAGGGTGGCGGTGGCGCATCCTTACCACCGCAGATGCTGGAGGCAGGCCCCGTGGGCTGCGAGATTTCCTGGTTCGCTCCGCTGTGCGACGAAGACTACGAGTTCCTTGGCGTGCTTGACCCGGCGCTGAGGTCTAGCTGGGAGCACTGCCGCGACGTCGCGCTGCGGGCAGATGAAGCGGGCTACGACAATCTGCTGCTGCCCTCGAACTACTCGACCGGGATTGACTCGGTGGCCTTTGCCGCGGGGATCGCCCCGCTGTTGCGACGCCTTCAGCTGCTGGTAGCGGTCCGCATGGGCGAGTTGTGGCCGCCACAGCTCGCTCGGCAGCTGGCGACGATCGACGAGATGCTTCGGCGGCCGGCTGACGATCAACATCATCTCGTCAGACCGGCCCGGCGAGCAGCTGGATTCGGCGCCGCGCTATCGCCGCACGATCGAGATCATGAGCGTGCTGCGCGACCTGCTGGACGGCAAGCCCGTGGACATGCGCGGCGAGTTCGTCAGCCTGACGGTCGATCCGCCGCGAATCCGTCCGGTCGGTGGCTGCCCGCCGTTCTACTTCGGCGGGCTGTCCGAGGCAGCCAGGGAGGTGGCAGCGCAGGCGGCCGACGTGTACCTCATGTGGCCGGACACGATGCCCGGGGTTGAGGCGATCATCGGTGACATGCGGGCGCGCGCAGCGGGGTACGGCCGTGAGCTGAAATTCGGCTACCGCGCGCACGTGATCGTGCGTGCCACCGAAGCCGAGGCGCGGTCCGCCGCGCAGCGGCTGGTCTCGCGGCTGGATGACGAGACCGGGCGGCGCATCAGGGAGCAGTCGCTGCACGTGACCTCGACTGGCCAGCTGCGGCAGGGCGAGCTGCGCGACCTGGCCGACGACGAAGGATTCGTCGAGCCGAATCTCTGGACCGGCATCGGCCGGGCCCGGTCCGGTGCCGGCGCGGCCATCGTGGGCGACCCCGGCCAGGTGCTCGCCAAGTTGCGCGGGTACGCCGAGCTCGGCATCGAGGCCTTCATCCTCTCCGGCTACCCGCACGCGACCGAGTGCGACCTGTTCGCCCGGCATGTGCTGCCGCGCCTGGAGCACGGGCCCCTCCTGCCGCGAGTGGCCTGAGCTCTCGCCCGAGACCCTGACAGTTTCGTGGGGGCAAATGCCGCATAGTGACCGTGCTGATGACTGAAACTGTCAGGGTCTCGGCCGGGACTGTCGGAGTCTTGCCGCCCGGCTGCTGACTACATATCCCCGCGAATGTCTGAGCCGTCAGCCAGACTGGTTCGATGCGACCGCTGCGGCTGCTCCTCGACGGCTTCGGCACGTACCGGACCGAGACGGACATCGACTTCACCGACGTCGACTTCTTCGCGCTCGTCGGGCCGACCGGCTCGGGCAAGAGCACGGTCATCGACGCGCTCTGCTTCGCGCTCTACGGGACCGTCCCGCGCTGGGACAACGAGAAGGAAGTCCGCAACGCCCTCGCCCCGTCCGCTAACGCCTGCCGCGTCAGCCTGATCTTCGAGCTGTCTGGCGAGCGCTACGTCGCCGTCCGCTCGCTGCAGCGCGACAAGAACGGCCGCGTCACCACCAAGGCCGCCCGCCTCGAGCGCCTCGACGCCAGCATCCCGTCCGACGCTCCGCTCGCGGAGATCCTCGAAGCCAGCGCCGAGCAGCTCGCTGATGGTCCGGACAACGTCAAGGCCAGGGTCCAGGACCTGCTCGGCCTCAGCTACGAGCACTTCACCCAGTCGGTGCTGTTGCCGCAGGGCGGCTTCTCCGATTTCCTGCGCGCGACCCCGGCCAACCGCCAGCGCCTGCTCGTCGAGCTGCTCGCCTTCGGCGTCTACAAGGAGATCGGCCAGCGCGCCCGCGAGCGTGCCGCGCTCGCCGAGACTCGCCAGCAGCTCGCCCAGCAGGCCCGCGGCCAGCTCGCCGACGCGACACAGGACGCCGAGGATGCGGCCGCCGCGCGGCTCGCCGACGCTCACCGCGCTCGCATCGGACGTCGACAGCAGGCTCGCGACGCTGACCGAGTTGCAGAAGCAATCCGCGGACGCCACGGATCGGGTTACTTCGGCAGGGAACGAGGCCGCTCGCCTCGCCGCCGTTCGCACGCCCCCGGACGTCGGCGGGCTGGCCCAGCAGATCGCCGCGGCCGAGAAGATGGTCGCAGCCACTCGCCAGCGCCGTGACGATGCGGCGCAAGCGGCCGCGCAGGCTGAGCAAGCGCGCGCTGACCTGCCGGACAAGGCCGAGATGCAGCGCAAGCTCGAGATGCACGCGCTGCGGCGCGAGCTGGTCGCCGAGGCCGAGCTCCAGGCGACCGCGCTGGCCACCTGCCGGGAGAAGGAAGACAAGCTCGCCGCGGAGATGGAGGCGGCCGACCTGGCGTTCGTCGGTCGCGCATGAGGCGCTCGAGGCGACTCATCGCGCGCACGCTGCGGCCGGCCTGGCCGAGACCTTGCACGTAGGGGACGACTGCCCGGTCTGCCGGCAGCCAGTCTCGGTGCTCCCTCCGCACGCGGCGCCAGCCGACCTTAGCGCTACCCGGGCAGCCGTCGAGACGGCGACGAAGGCGCAGCGGCAGACGCGCTCGGCTCACGAAAACGCGGTCAAGGCCACGGTCGCGGCGCAGTCAGCGCTCGTTGCCACGCGCTCCCGGCTCGACAAGGCGGCGCCGGTCATGGCCGACGCCCCCAGCGAGGACATCTTGGCGCAGCTACTCGAATCCATCGCCGCCGCGGACGACGCGCTGGCGACGGCCCGCGCCCGGATGGCCGGATGCCAGACCGAGCTCACCACAGCCGAGCGGTCGCGCGAGGCGCTGGCGACGGCGGAGCAACGCGCCTGGGCACAGCTGAGCTCGACCAGGGACACGCTGGTGCCGCTCGGCGCCCCGGCGATCGCGAGCGGTGCTGGCCACGATCTCGCCGATGCGTGGACGACGCTGAGCGACTGGGCGGCTGGCGAGGCCGCGGCCCGGACGGCCACGCTGCCGAGCCTGCAGGACGCGGCCACCGCGCTGACGAAGCAGTTCGACGACTCGGCCGTCGCACTCGCCCAGCTGCTGGCCGAGCACAACGTGGTCGCCGACCCGCTGACCAGGGCGCCCGCGGCGGTGGCTGAGCAGCGTGCGCGGACCGAGGCGGAGCTAGCGCCGCATCCGCGCCGATAGGGCCAAGGCGGCCAGGCTCGACATCCAGATCGCCGCGCACAAGGAAGACGCCCAGGTCGCCGCCATGCTCGGCAACCTGCTGCGGGCGACGTCGTTCGAGCGCTGGCTGTGCAGCGAGGCACTGGACTCGCTGGTGCGGGAAGCATCGGCGACGCTGATGGAACTGTCCGGCGGCCAGTACGAGCTCGACCGGGACGAGCGAAACGACCTCGTCGTCATCGACTACGAGGACGCGGGCGCGCGGCGGCCGGTCCACACACTGTCGGGCGGCGAGACGTTCCAGGCCTCGCTGGCGCTCGCGCTCGCCCTGTCCCGCCAGGTCATCGGCCTGTCCGCCGGCATGCGGGAGCTCAACTCGATGTTCCTGGACGAGGGGTTCGGCACGCTGGACGGCGACACGCTGGAGACAGTTGCGAGCACGCTGGAGCGGCTCGCGGCAGACTCAGATCGCATGGTGGGTGTCATCACGCACGTCGCCGAGCTGGCCGACCGCGTGCCGGTCCGGTTCGTGGTCAACCGGACCGGGACGACGTCGACGATCGTGAAGGAGCGCGCGTGACCGCGGTCGTTCATGCCAGTGCCAGCGTCCGGACGGCCGCGACCGCCCGCAGAACGCCGGCCGTCGCGTTCTCGGTCGATCCATGGGATCCGAGCTACGGCATGGCGATGGGCGAGGAGCTGACCGGCGATCCGCTGCACGAGTCGACCGCCGAGCTGGTCCTGGAGCTGGAGTTGCCAGCCGACAGCTGGCGGCCGCTGGCTGCGGACGGCGGCGGCCCCGTTCCCGGCACTGTGCTCTTTCTCGACGGGGTGCGCCGGATCGACGCGCGCGTGTGGGTGCATGGCGCCGACCCGCAGCCGTCGCCGGGCATCGCGGCGTCGTATGCGGCCGGGCTGGTCTGCCTCAACGGGTCCGCGCGGATTACCGACGTCGCGGTCGAGCGCGGCCTGTTCACCGCGGCCGCGGACGCGACTGGCATCGAGAGCAGGCACGCGAACTACCCGGCCTGGAAGGCCGCCGGCCCCGGCATGGACCAGCTGTCGCTCGCGCTCCAGCAGCGCCTCAGTGACGCGGAGGTGCAGCTGGCGCTGCTGTTCCGGAAGGAGCACCCGGACGCCGACGACCTGCTGTTCGTGGACGGTCCGCTGCGCGGCCGGACGCACCTGGACCGCACGATCGGCTACATCAAGACGCACCACACGACGTACCTGCCGCCCGAGCAGGCCGCGGTCGTCGGCGCACTCGAGCCCGGTCAGCGAACGCCCGCTTTCACCATGGGTACCTCCTGGCGGCGGAATTCCTGGTACCTGCGCCTGCCGGGTTCCTCGGGCGCGCCCTGGTCGGGCGTGGTCAGGCTGGAGTGCTCGGCCGATCTGCCGGTGCCGGAGGTGGTGCGCCTCGCGGACCTGAGCACGGTGCTGCTGCCGCCGCTGGCCAGTTCGCCGCATAAGGACCCGCGGGCGCCGCAGAACCTCGTCCCGATCGGCGGCCTGGAGCGCGAACTCCGCCGACGCCTCGGCGACCAGCAAATCCTGTACCGCTCCCTGCGCATGGCCGCGGCCTCCGGCTGACCGTCTGCGGCGCATAATCCGCCGCATCTGGGTAGCAGACACTGACTGCATCTACCGCGATGTTGGGAGATGACGTCATGACGAGTGAGTCGCTGGCCTACCGCGGACGCGTGATCGGCGTCCTGGTGATGCTGCTGGGCGCCTGGGGTGCGCTCGTCCCGTTCGTCGGGCCCTACTTTGGCTACGCCTACACGCCGGACAAAGTGTGGGTCTACACCTCGGGCCGGCTGTGGCTGTCGATCCTGCCCGGCGCTGCTGTCGTTCTCGGCGGCCTGCTAGTCGTGGCGTCCGACAGGGCCGCGGCGGCAGGCGCATTCCTGGCGACCCTCGGCGGAGCCTGGTTCGTGATCGGGCAGCAGGTGACGGCTTTCGTGCTCGCGGGCCACGGCATCGCGCCCGGGTCACCAGTCGCGAGCCACGGCGCGATCTTCGGCGCCGCGACCATGCGCTTTCTCGAGCAGCTTGGCTTCTTCTACGGCCTGGGCGTGGTGATCCTGTTCTTCGCGGCGGTGAGCCTCGGCGAGGTCATCGTCGCGCGCATGGCGGCCCGGCGGTACAGCGCCCGGATGGCGGACTTCGACAGCACCGAGCAGTACGGCCCGGCCTACTGAGCCGAGCCGGACAATTCAGTCAGTAGCCTTCGGCGGGACGAAAGGCGGTGACCGGGCAGACATGGGCCCATCGACGGGCAGCGATGCCGGGCGTGCGACCATCGAAATTGGACGGTGATTTAGTTTACCCGGGGGGACATATGCGAGTAATGGCAAAAATAAGCATGCCAACCGGTCCTGGGAACCGCGCCATCAGCGACGGCACGATCGGCAAGCTCATGCAGGGCGCAGCCGACCGCTGGCGGCCCGAGTCCATGTACTTCACCACGTTCGACGGCCAGCGCACCGCCTACATGGTCTTCGACATGGCCGATGCCTCTGACATGCCGGTGTTCGCCGAGCCTTTCTTCGAAGGGCTGGAAGCGGACGTGCAGCTTGCGCCGGTCATGACGGCCCAGGACCTGCAGAAGGGCCTGTCGCAGCTCAGCTGACGTGGCGTCCGGCCGTCCGGCCGCCGCGCACCGAATATGCCGCGCATGCCCGGCTCAGGTCAACGTGTGTGCATCCAGGGCGGCGGACTGCGCACTGATGCGCCCTAGACGCACACGCGTTGCCAGCCGAGCTGCGGTCGGCATGAGCGTCTGCCCTTTCACGAACCAGGAAACGCCGAAGGCGAAGACCGCCAGCGCCTCCAGGATGAAGAGCACGGGCACGTCGTTCTTGAATGACTGCGGCAGGAAATTCGACAGCACGCCGAGCACGACGCACACCAGGATGCTCATCCCGCACGCACGGAAGATAACGGCACTGCGCTTGCCGGCCGTGGTGCGGCTGTCGAGCTGGCCGGGCTGCGGCACGCCGAACGCAGACCGGAGCCAGCTCAGGAGGCCGGGTGGCCGCGATTCATCGGTCGGCGGCAGCTTGGCGAACCGGATCGCCATGACGCCGAGCGCCAGGAAGGCCGCAGCAGCGAAGACCAGGTGAATAGTGCCGACGATGTTCTGCGCCGTGCTCATGGAGCGCACCGCCGGGGCCGCACAGGATTTCGCGGTGGCCGCGCAGACAGCTGGCTTGGTCGCGCAGAGCGCCACGCCGATCGCCCCGAGCCCGGCGACGTTAGTGATCCAGCGATCCCATTCGTCGTAGCCCGCGTAGGAGAGGAGGAACACGCCGAGCGCGCACAGCGCGCCCACAAAGACGTCGCGCATATGGGTGTAGTAGTACGAGCTCATCGAGTCGGGCAGGACAGTGGTGAAAAAGAGCGCGTTGCCTGCGATCAGCACGACAGGCAGCAGCGTGCCGATCCACCCCACTGTCTTGCGCAAGAACAGATAGTCAATGACGAGCTGATTGCTGTCCTTACTCCGCTGGGTCATTTCCCCCACCTCCCACGCTGGAGCCATCACGGCGGCCGCGGCGCGCGGGGCGCCCGACCGGGCACATAGCCAGGGGCGACGCGAAGCTCCGGCGCTCCGCGTGCGCGCATAGGTCAGCGGCGGATACGGGCGGCGAACAAGTCGCGGAGGCTGACCACGCCGCACACCTGCCTGCCGTCGACGACAGGCAGGTGGCGGAACCCGTGGAGCAGCATGATCTGAGCCGCTTCCTCAGCGGCGATGTCCGGGCTGGCCGACTGCGGATCTGGCGTCATCCAGTCAGCGACCGGGGAAGTGCGCAGGTCCTGGCCCGAGGCGGCCGCACGCAGCACATCCCGCTCGGTCAGGATCCCGGCCAGGAAAGAGCCCTGCATGATGATGGCGGAGCCGACGCCGGCGGCGACCATGGCGGCGGCCGCCTGCGCAACAGGGGTCTGCGGCTCGGCGTCGACGACGGACGTGCTCATCAGATCGCGGATCGTTGCCATCGCTACCCGCTCTCGCCGGTCTCGTCTACCTCCGGGTCACGGTGCGGCGAGGACGGTCCGGAGAGCTCGGCGGACAGCATCGACCACAGTGACCCGGCCCAGGCGGACACGTGCGGCCACTTCTTCCAGAAAACCTGTAACGTCAGCTCGTCGAACTCCGCCAGCGCCCGCTGCGCGCTCAGCGTTGTCGAAACGTCCTCCAGCTCATGGATCAGTTCCAGGAACCTGTCAGCAACGTCCTCCACCGGCCCACCTCCAGGCACGCCGACTGCCGGATCGCCAGGCAGCGACTGAGTATGACACTGACGTTAACGGAGAGCGTCCTCGCGGTCACGAGGTCTTTTCAGGTCGGTCAGTGTCCGTTCGAGCTAAGGCGGACTGGGCGCGACCACGTTCCGGCCTGCCGAGCGTGAGTGTCCGCCGCGGCGGATCGATATCGTCGGCCGGGACGATAAGTGCAGGCGGCGACTGGGAGGCCGATCGTGGCAGAGGACGCGCTCGATGTCGAGGCCATGCTCGCGGGCCGGGCCGAACTCCTGCGTGACGCGCTCAATCGCTCGCTCGCGTACCTGGGCGGCGTGGCGAACCGTCCGGTTGCGCCCGAGCAGTCGGCCGCCCGGGGGCTGAGCGAGCTCGACTTCCCGCTGGACGGGCCGGGACTCGCGGCGATGGACGTGCTCCGGCTCGTCGATGTGGTCGGCTCGCCGGCCACAGTCGCGAGCAACGGGCCGCGGTACTTCGGCTTCGTCACCGGAGGAGCGCTTCCGGCCGCGCAGGCTGCGGCGTGGCTGAGCACGGCCTGGGATCAGAACGCGGCGCTGTCGGTCATGTCGCCAGTCGCCGCGCGGCTCAACTCCGTGGCGTTGCGCTGGATCACCGAGCTGCTCGGTTTGCCGGCCGGCACGGCGGGCGCGTTCGTCACCGGCGCCACGATGGCGAACGCGACGTGCCTAGCGGCCGCGCGCGACGCTGTCTTGACCAGGCACGGCTGGGACGCGGTCAGCCAGGGCCTGGTCGGCGCGCCGCCTGTGACGGTCGTCGTCGGAGCCGAGGTGCACGCGACCGTGCGGAAGGCGCTCGGCATCGTCGGTCTCGGCCGGGACCGCGCCGTCGTGCTGCCAGTCGACGGCCAGGGTCGGATCGACCCGAGCAGCGTGCCCGCGCTGGCGGGGCCTTCGATCGTCTGCCTCCAGGCGGGGAACGTCAACACTGGCTCGAGTGACCCGTTCGGGCCGCTGACCGAGTGGGCCCGGCGCGGCGGCGCCTGGATCCACGTCGATGGCGCGTTCGGGCTGTGGGCGGCCGCGGCGCCGTCGCTAGCCGAGCAGGTCGCTGGAGCCGACGCGGCGGACTCGTGGGCGACCGACTGCCACAAGTGGCTCAACACCACCTACGACTGCGGGGTCGCGCTGGTCCGCGAACAGGATGCACTGCGCGCCGCGATGGGGACCGCCGCGTCCTACCTGCCGGGTGCCCCGGCCGAGGGCATGAACCTGACGCCGCAGTCGTCGCAGCGGGCGCGCGGCGTCGAGGTGTGGGCCACGCTGGCGTCCCTGGGGCGGGACGGCGTGGCCAGCCTGGTGGACAAGAGCTGCCGCCAGGCGCGCCGGTTCGCCGCCGCGATGGAGGCGGCCGGGTTCGACGTGCTGAACGACGTCGTGCTCAATCAGGTGCTCGTCTCGTTCGGGTCGGCCGAGCGTACCGACGAGGTGATCGGCGCGGTGCAGGACGAGGGCACGTGCTGGTGCGGGCCGACTACCTGGCAGGGCGTTCGCGCGATGCGGATCAGCGTCAGCGGCTGGAGCACAACGGACGCCGATATCGACAAGAGCATCGCCGCGGTGCGGTCGTGTGCTGGCGCTTGAGGGCGCCTTTCACGACGCAGCACAGCCAGCGACGCCAATGCCGGCCCGGCTGGCGACCGTGTTAAAGCGACGAAAACTCGCTTAGCCGAACTCTCCGGCCTTAACTCCCGAGATAAACGATTCCCACTCATTCGCCGTAAAGACGAGGATGGGTGCCGGGTCAGGCGACTTGCTGTCCCGCACTGCCACGCTGCCGTCAGACAGGTCGGCGATTTCCACGCAGGACTGGGTAGCGCACCGCGAACTCCGGCGCCACGATATTCGCGATGTCATGACATGAGCGGCACTTCCGTCTGCTGCATGGTCGGCATCTGCTGCAAGTCGCATCTCGGTATCGGTCTCCTGCGAACGCCGCCGCCCTTGCGGGACAGCGGGAGGCTTCTGGGTCGCGCCGCACACCGCGCGAGGCGGTCCGCAGAGCGCCGGGTAAGACGGCGTCTGCCGGACCAGCCGGCGGAGCCGCTAGCGGCCTAACTACTGGCGACCGATCCGGGTAGCGCCGGGAGGTATCCGACGTCCGCCGGACCAGCCTGTGGCCGCTGGCAGACTACTGACGGTGATCACGCGACAGACACACTAGCGAAGCTGCTGACACGGCGCGACGACCCCCGTGGGTTGCGTTCGGAATGTAACCATCTCGGCAGCTGGCGATGACGCCGCGCCGACTCCGTGACATGGCGTTATGGCAGGTCAGCGGCTGTCTGCCCGGCGGTAGCGCATGACGTCGACCAGAGACCGGCACGCCAGCCAGATGGCCAGTCAAGCAAGGACGGGCGACGACGGTCCCGTTCCGCCCGAGAGACCCGCGGCGTCCCTGGCCGTACGCGCGCGCTCAGGTTAGCCTGCGGCTGTGATCCAGATATGCCCCGATCGCGTCGCATAACTACGGTCGTATGACGAAAGAAGGCGGCTGTGAATCCTCGAGCTCTGCTTGCGGCGTCTGTCGCGGTCTCGGCGATCGCCGTGGCAGGGCCGGCCGTCGCCGGTACCGCAGCCACGGCGACGTCCGCCCCGCTGCTGCCCCACGTGAACCTGCGCGGTGCGTTCGACCGTGCCCGTCCGTCGACGAAGGCTGGACTCATATCCGGCGTCGTACCGACGATTGACGCGCAGGTCGATCGTCAGGCTGGCGCCGGGCGGGCCGACATCGCCTGTTCCGAGCCGGACTGTGACCTCCACTACGGCGGCGGCCGCGTGCAGCAGTCGCCGCACGTCTACCTTGTGCTGTGGGGGCCGAACTGGTCCTCAGCCTCGCCCGCCTATCAGTACCTGGCCGCGTTCTACAGCGGGCTCGGCGTCACGCCGGACGACACCTGGTCCCCGATCACGTCGCAATACGGCGACAGCAGCGGGGCGCCCGCGTTCGGGAGTTCGGTGTATGCCGGTGCCTTGCAGGACACCAGCACGCCACCCGATCCAGTCACGCCGGACGACGTCGCGGCCGAAGCCGCCGGCGCGGCTTCCCATCTCGGCATCACCGACCTCGGCGACGCGCAGGTAGTCGTCGCATCACAATCCGGGACGTGCTTCAGCGACGGCTTCGCCGGCAGCTGCGGCGTCCCCACGACGGCCACCACCGGTTACTGTGGCTGGCACGCGATGACGACGGGCGGCGTGGCGTTCACGAACTTGCCCTACGCACTGGACGCCGGCAGCGAATGCGGCGAGAACTGGATCAACGCAGGCGCGGCCGGCACATTCGACGGCTTCTCCACCATTGCGGGTCACGAGTACGCGGAGACGGTCACCGATCCTGATCCTCCGACGGGCTGGATCGACACGGCTGACTCGATCAGCGGCGGCGAGATCGGGGACAAGTGCGCGTGGGGCGGGACTGTCTTCGGCCTGCCCGATCCCGCGGCCGATGTAACGCTGTCAACTGGGACGTTTGCGATGCAGAGCCTGTGGAGCAACGCGGCGGGCGGCTGCGTGATGGCCAGCGGGCCGAGCCTGACGATCAGCAGTCCGGGCACGCAGACGAGCACGCTCGGAGTCAACGTCGACCTGAGCATGTCGGCCAGCGGAGGCGGCACGAGCACGCTGTCGTTCGCCGCGGTCGGGCTCCCGGACGGGCTTGCCATGAGCGCAACGACCGGGCAGATCACCGGCAAGCCGGCTACCACGGCGGGGACGTGGCACCCGATCGTCACGGTCTCGGACGGCACGCAGTCAGCGCACGCCACCTTCGCCTGGCTAGTCAGCTCGAAGGCTGCCGCTGTGAGCGGGTACGCAGCCAAGTGCGTCGACGCCTATCGGGGCCGCACGGCCGCCGGGACGAAGGTCGACTTGTGGTCATGCGACCGGCAGGCGCGCCAGCGCGTGACGTTCGAGGCCAACGGCGAGCTGCGGCTCGGCGGCAAGTGCGTCACGGACCGCAGCGGCGCCACCGTGCTGGAGCGCTGCACTGGTGCCAGTGACCAGACCTGGAGCCGGCGCGCTAGCGGCGAGTACGTGGTGCGCTCGGGCAGCCGATGCCTGGCGGTGCCGGGGAGCTCGAGCGCAAACGGCACTCAGCTTCGGCTGAGTGCCTGCACGGACTCTAAGCGCGAGCGGTGGTCGCTGCCGTAGCCGCCGGTGCGCCCGGCGGGCTCGGTCAAAGCAGCGCGAAGGCCTCCGGGTCGTGTCGTCCGGAGGCCTTCGATACTGCCGGGAACGGGGCTAGCTCGAGCTCACCTTCGTGAGTGCGAGTTCGCGGTCCTCCGTGCGAGCGGCGGCGTAGCCCGCGCCAGCGTGGTGGGCGTCAGCGTGGTCGGCGTCAGCGTGGTCGGCGTCAGCGTGGTCGGCGTCAGCGTGGTGGGCGTCAGCGTTGTGGGCCCGGCGGCGTGGTAGCGCGATGGCGACGATCACCGCGCCGCCGACGGCGAGCAGACCCGCCACTGTGAAGCCAGTCGTCATCGCCGAAGTGAAGCTTTGATGCGCGAGGTCCAGCACCCGCCCGGCCAGCGGTCCGGCGTGCGCAGCTGTGGCGTCCGCTGCCGCGATCGACGCGCGAGCCGGCGCGGCCAGCGCGGCCGGCAGGCCACCGGCGTCGAGGCTGTGCCGGAACGATGACGCGACGATGCTGCCGATCACCGCGATGCCGAGGCTGGCGCCCAGCTCCTGGACGGTGTCGTTGACGGCACTCCCCGCGCCGTACTGCTCGGCAGGCAGGACCGACATGATCGACTCGCCAGCCGGCGCCATGACCAGGCCCATCCCGGCGCCCATGATGGCGACGCAGATTGCTAGGTACATGTAGGAGGTCGTCGGCGTCACCTGGGTGAGCATGAGCAGCCCGCCGCCCATCGCAGCCAGCCCAGCCGGCACGACGAGGCGGATGCCAAGTCTCGCGACCAGCCTGCTGCTGACCGGGGCGGTGACCATCACGGCCGCGGCGAAAGGCAGCGCGCGGACACCGGCCGACAGGGGCGAGTAGCCGTGGACCAGCTGGAGATACTGAGTCAGGGCAAACAGCGAGCCGAAGAGCGCGAGGAACGTCAGCCCGATCGCGGTGCTGGCTGCCGAGAACGCCCGGTGACGGAACACGCGCACGTCGATGAGCGGGTTGGTGATGTGCAGTTCGCGGTAAATGAAGGCGGCGATCAGGACAACGCCGATCGCGAGTTCGCCAAGCGTGGTGGCGGACGTCCAGCCGCGGTTCGGTCCCTCGATCACGGCGTCGATGACGGCGAGCATCGCGGTGGCGGACAGCACGGCGCCGAGTGTGTCCAGGCGGGCGCTGCCGTTCCGACGGCCGGGCAGATGCGGCACCACGGTGATGACCGCGACGAGCGCGACGGCGGCGAGAGGGACGTTGACCCAGAACACTGAGCCCCAGTAGAAGTGGGCCAGCAGCAGGCCACCGAGAGTCGGGCCGACGACGATGCCGACGCCGGCGATGGCCGACCACGCGCCGATCGCTCCCGCCCGCTCCCGGACTGGGAACACGGCCGTCAGGATCGACAAGGTCGCCGGCATGACGAACGCCGCGCCCACGCCCATCACGGCGCGGGCCGCGATCAATGTGGTGGCGTCACCGGAAAGCGCGGCCCACGCGGACCCGGCAGCGAAGACAGCGAGTCCGGCGATCAGCGCTCGGCGCCGCCCGAACCGGTCGCCGAGCGCCCCTGCCATGACCAGAAGCGCCGCGAATGCCAGGGTGTAAGCGTCGGTGATCCACTGCAGGTCGGTGGTCGACGCGTGCAGGACGCGAGCCAGCGTCGGCAGCGCCGTGTTCAGGATCGTGTTGTCGATGACGACGATGAGAAGCGACAGGCACATCACGGCGAGGATGGCCCGGCGCCGGGGGTGACCGCCGTGCTCGGAGTTGTCCGGGACGACAACGTGCGCAGCGGGCGTCTCGCCACGGCGCCTCGTTCGCGTCTTGCTGGTTTCCATGATCTGTGTCCTTCGCTCCGGTCAGCTTAACGCTCGTTGGCTTACAGATGTAAGTTTTACATCATGAGCTAACAGTTGTAAAGTGAGTGCATGAGAGAAGTTCTCCGGGAGCGCAACCGGCGGGGCGAGGGCGGCAAGCTGCGGGACGACATCCTGGCGGGGGCCACTCAGCTGCTAGAGCAGACCGGCAGCGAGGAGGCTGTCACCTTGCGGGCCGTCGCGCGCCAGGTCGGCATCTCGGCGCCATCGATCTACAAGCACTTCGCTGACCGCGAGGCAATCGTCGACGCGATCGTGGACGGCGCGTTCGCTGACTTTAACGCCGCGATCTCGGCCGCAATCGACGACGCCTCAGGCCCGCTCGCGCGCCTCCGGGCCGGGTGCGCTGCCTACCTGCGGTTCGCCGATGAGCGCCCGAATAGGTACAAGTTCCTGTTCGAGCGCCAGATCCTGGCCGACGCCCCGGCCGGACCGGCGCCGGCGATCCGGGTCCAGAGCTTCGAGGCACTGGTGACATGCCTGCAGGAGTGCATCGATGCCGGGCTGTCAATGAGCACCGACGCGCGCCTCGACAGCATGGCCATCTGGGTAGCACTGCACGGCTACGCGACGTTGCACGTGCTCGTCGGCGGCTTCGCGTGGCCGGACACAGACGTCATGCTCGACCGGATCATCGACGGGCTGGCCGAGATCACAGGCTCAGGCTGAGGTCGCGGAGATTGGCCCGGCCCGTCACCGGCGCCCCCAGTCGGGTCAGGCGAATCGACTGGGGGACGCCTCCTCGTCACATCTCTGTCGTGTCTGCGAGCGTCATCTCAGGGAGCCTGGCGCCTGAGAGTCGCTCCTGGGCGGCGATCAGCAGCGGCACGATCGCGATGACATCCTCGCGTCCTTGCTGGCAGCCTCGGGACCACGTGGCGATCTCCTGCGTTAGCTGCGCAGCCAGATCGCGGGCCTTGATGGCCTCGGCGTACCAGTACCGGACGTCCTGTTGCATGACTGCTCGGCTGTGTGCCAGCACCAGCTTGGCCCAGGACAGCGTGATGCCCCAGGCCGTAACCGCTGTCACAAACGACCAGCCGATGATGTCAAGTACACCGTCCACGGCTGATCCTCCTTAGCTGTCGGGGCCGAGCTGCTGAGCTCAACCACGCCTGTGAGCTATTGCGCAATGCGCGAGCAGTTGTAGTGTTTGTGAAGGCCATGACTCTATTCCGATCTTGTCTGCTCGGGTGGATCTTGGTGATGACCTGGGCTGGCGGGCAATGCCAGCCCAGTGTCGTGTGCGGCGACAGGTCGCCGTGAACCCATCGTGGGGCCGGTGCCAGCGGACCGAGCTCTGACAGCTGTCCGCGGTGCAGGCGACGCGACAGCAACTGGGCGGACCCCTCGCGCTGGCGCCCCGCATGCGGGCGCCCGCCGGGCTGGCGCCATCACCTCGTTGCCGGACCGGATCGTCGCGAGACAAAAGGGGGAAACCCACCCGGTCCTCTCGCCTAGCGACCATGGCGCGGCCTCCCGCCCCGAGCGAGGGTTCAGCCCTCTTTACCTGATTGTGAGTGACGGCCCTCGCGGCCTGCAAGATGCACTGCATGTTGTCATGAAGATTTTTCTGAACCCTTCACCAGCGGACGTCCAGGCGCTACGATTCCCCTGAGTTTCTTGTCATCAGCTGCGACTGCTGGACAGGATGTGGCGAGTTGCCCGACCTCCCAAGCTCAGCTGTTCGCCGCGCTCTTGCTGCAGAGCTGCGGCGCTTCCGCGAGCACGCGGGTATCTCGGGAGACGAGGTGGCAGCACGTCTTGGCTGGTCTGGCTCCAAGGTGAGCCGGATCGAGACGCATCGCACCGGCATCAAGCCAGACGACCTGGAGCAGTTGCTCGACCTGTACGACGTCGAGGAGGCTCAGCGCGGTCAGCTTCATGCACTCGCCGCCGAACAGGAAGGACGCGGCTGGTGGAGCACATACGCCGGAATATTTGCACCCGAGTTCATCGCCTACCTCGGTCTTGAGGCGGCCGCCAGCTCGATCCGCTGCTGGTCGCCTGAGCTGATCCATGGCCTGCTCCAGACCGAGTCCTACTCCCGGGGGGCGCTGGCGGTCGCCTCGGGCTTGTCGCTGGTGACCCCTGGCGAGATGCAGCGCAGGGTCGACGCGCGACTACGGCGCCAGGAGATGCTGACCGAGCCCGATGCCAAGACATTCACGTTCGTCCTGGACGAAGCCGCCCTGCGGCACCGATTCGGGACGGCCGCCACCATGCGGGCTCAGCTCTTGCGTGTTGCGGAGCTCTCCCGCCTGCCCAATGTCAGCATTCGGGTGCTCGCATTTGCTGGCACGCATCCGATCGGCCCAGGCGGTTTCGCCCTGCTGGAGTTCGTTCCGCGCCATGGCACAACGCTGAACGACGTCGTCTACATGGAGCACCTCACGCGCAACATCTTTGTGGAAGAGGAGAAGGAGACCTACGAGTACCGGCTGGCATTCGACCGGCTCACCCATGAGGCACTCGACGAAGAGGCTTCGCGAACGCTGATTGCTACCGTGGCCGAACAGACATGGGCCTGACCGCCGCTCACCGGACTGCGCAGACCGGTGCAGCGTCGTCAGGCACACTGGTGGTAGTCGCACACGCAGCTACACGCGGGCGACGGCGTAACGTGCGGAGCGCTAGTGCCATCAGAAACCAGTCGAGGTGTCCCGACACTCAGTGTCCAGGCCCACGATGACCCAACTGCGCGCGCCGACCTAGCTGGCGCAGCTACCTGGGCCGGGGGCAGCGCGGCTCACGCAGCGGCGTGCTCCAGAATCTGCGCTGCGCCCCTGATCACGCACCGGAGCGGGTCGTCGACAACGACCACGGGGATGTCGGCCGCCGTCTCGATCCGGTAGGCAAGTCCGGGCAGCAGCGCGCCGCCGCCGGAGAGGCGGATCTTCCCGCGCACCACCTCCTCGGCGAGGTTGGGCGGGATATCCGACAGCAGTTCCGCCACCGCGTTGGTGATGGCGGCGACCGTCGGCTCGATCGCTCCGGCGACGAGACGCGCCGAGACGCGCGCGACGCGCGGCACCCGGCGCGCCGCGTCGACTCCGACGATCTCACTCTCGGCAAGCACGTCGTCCCCGAGCCCGAGGGTCATCTTCAGGCTCCGCGCTGCGTTCCGGCCGATCAGCAGCCCGTGCTCGGACTTGACCGCGCGCGTGATGGCGTCATCCATGACGTTGCCGCCGAGCCGCAGCGACCGCGCCCGCACCACGTGACCGCCGGCGAGCACCGCCGCCTCGCTCGTACCGCCGCCGACGTCCACGATGAACGCGCCGGACCCCGCGCTGAGGTCGAAGCCCGCTCCGGCCGCCGCAGCCACCGGCTCGTCAATCAGCTGGACCGTGCACCGGGGCCGCAGCGACTCCGCCGCGGCCATTACCGACCGCCGCTCCACCCAGGTCGCCTCGACCGGCAGGCAGACAACTGCCGCAGTGCGGCCGAGGCGGCGGCGGACGCGCGCCTGGCGCAGGAAAAACTGAAGCATTGCCGCGGTGGCGTCCAGATCTGCGATCACCCCGTCACGCAGCGGGTGAACGACCTCAACGCCTTGTGGCTCCTTGCCCGTCAGCGCGTCAGCCGGCTGACCGACGGCGACAACCTCGCCGCTGCTGCGGCTGATGGCGATCGCGGACGGCTCTTCGATGACGATCCCGCGGCCGGCCACGTGGACCAGAGTGTTAACCGTGCCGAGATCGATGGCGACGCCGGACCGGAACCTCATCGCTCGCCCTGAGCCTGGTATGCCATGACAGTTACCAGTATGGAGTTCTCGGCGCGCGCCTGAGCGGCTTCTGCTTATCGGCGCCGCCGTAGCGGCCTTGACCTCGCGAGCATCAGCGCGCCACGCTGCCCACATGAATGGGCAGACGACGCGGCCTAAGCAAGCCGGATGACAGAGCGCCGGATCGACGTCGGCGGCCGGGAGATCGCGTACCTGGAGAGCGACGGCAGCGGGCGTGCTGTCATCTTCGTCCACGGCAACTCATCTTCCGGCCGTACCTGGCGACCGCTGCTGAACGGCTCATTCGGCCGCCGGTTCCGCAGCCTGGCGGTCGACCTTCCCGGCCACGGGCGGTCTCCGGCGGCCATCGAGCCCGGCGACTACTCGCTGCCTGGCTACGCGGCTGTGCTCGCCGGATTCGCCGACGCCACCGGCGCACGCCACCCGGTTGTCGTGGGCTGGAGCCTGGGCGGGCACATCGCGATCGAGGCAGCGCCAGCCATGCCGGACGCCGCCGGGTTCGTCATCTTCGGCACCCCGCCCGTCGCGTCCGCTGAGCAGATGGGCGTGGCGTTCCTTGCCAACCCGGCCATGAACGTCGGCTTCACCGCCAGCGTGAGTCAGGACGATGCGGCGTCCTATGCGCAAAGCTTCACCGCGCCGGGCTCGACGCTGTCACTGGACGAGTTCACCGCCGACATTCTGGCGACCGACGGCACCGCCCGGGCTAGCCTGCTTGCCAGTATCGGCGAGGGCAGGTTTGCCGACGAGATCCAGATCGTGCGGTCGCTTCGCCAGCCGCTCGCGATCGTGCACGGCGCGGCCGAGCAGCTGGTCAGCCTGGATTACCTGCGACAGCTGACCGTGCCCGGCCTGTGGCGCGGTGAGGTGCAGCTGATCAGCGGTGCCGGGCATGCGCCGCACCGGGAGACTCCCGAGCAGTTCGCGAGCCTGCTTGAGCAGTTCATCAGCGACCTCGGCTAGCCGATCAGCGGCAGCCTGTCATCGGCAGTCGCGGCCCTGCCCGGAGCCGCCAGTACCCAGTCCAGGTCATCAGCGAGCGCTGGCGGACGCGTGCCTACGGTGCGCCGCTTCAATCGGCCGGCACCGGATCGCCCGCTGCGGCGCGGTCAGCTCTGCCAGATGTTCGTAACCGGCGTCGCCGCGGCCGCGTTTCCGTCGCGCGGCAGCCCGTAGGCGGCCTCGAGCGTGGCGAGGACGCTGTAGTGCGTGACCGGCTCGGCGTACCTGCCCGGCCGCACCTGCTGCCCCGCGAAGATCGTGGGGATCCGATTGGACTGGCTGCCGTCGTCCTCGTCCCAGGTGATGATTAGCAGGCCGTCGTGCGTCATCGCCCACCGCGCGTAGCCGCTCAGGTGCGCCCGCAGCCACGCGTCTCCGGTCGCCACGCTGCAGTCGTGCATGTCGTGACACAGGTTCGGGATGACGAAGGATACCGTCGGCAGCCTGGCGAAGTCAGTCGCCGGGAAGCTGGCGAACGGCATGCTCACCGAGCCCGGCACGTTGCGGAAGTCGGCCCACGGCACGTGTTTGCGCGCGTACTCGCCAGCCGAGCAGACCGCTGAGCCGACCGCCGGCAGGTCCTCGGCGTACCCGGCGAAGGTCTTGCCCGCCGAGATCAGGTCGGCGGCCAGATTCGGCGCTGTCAGCTCCACCGGGCAGCCGTCGTCGATCACGCCATGCGTGCTGCCCGAGAACAGCGCCAGGTAGTTAGGCTCGCTCGGATGGGTGATGGCGTAGGAGTGCGTGAACACGGCACCCTCGCTGGCTAGCTGGTTCAGGAACGGCGCCGCCGAGTTGCCAACCACCTCGGAGTAGGCGTGGTTCTCCATGATCACCACGACCGTGTGGGCGGGCGCCGGCACGTGGCCGGTCGGCGGGCTCGCCGCTTGCGTCGCTGCCGCCGAGGAAGTCGCCGGCTGATGGCCGCCGCTGGCGGATGAGGCGCAACCAGCCGCAATGAGCGTGACAATGCCGAGAACCAGCGCGCCTGCCCGGCCTGTGCCGCTCACGACACCCAGTGTGCCTGCCGCCCCTAGCCGATGGGCAGGCCGAAGGCGTAGACGCCGGTCGTGGTCGCGCAGAAGACCCGGCCCTCGGCGAAGACCGACTGCGCGAACGCGCCGTCTGGCCTGAGCTGCGCCAGAATCGCGCCCGTCGCGGCCTTGACGAGGTAGATGCCCGTCGTCCCTGGCGAGTAGGCGCTGACAG
This sequence comes from uncultured Actinomycetota bacterium, assembly GCA_963837255.1. Lineage (GTDB taxonomy): Bacteria > Actinomycetota > Actinomycetes > Streptosporangiales > Streptosporangiaceae > JAJYUU01. The sequence goes on along the minus strand of CAWIMN010000011.1, from coordinate 784,875 downwards.
CGATCACGCCGCCGCCATCCATGGTCGGGCTGCCCATGACGCCCCCTGGTAGCCCGGTCGCCCAGATGAGCGCGCCGGTGGACGCCGATCGCTCCTGCACCGACCCTGGCTCGGTCACGCCGCTCAGGGTGGTCTGGTTCCCGCCGAAGTACAGGTCCCTGCCGTTATAGACGGGCGCCGCTATGCATTCACCGGTATCTCCCCGGCTGGTATCGGTCGCGCCGATCCGCTGCTTCCAGACCAGCTTCATCGTCGACTGTCGCAGCGCGTAGAAGATGCCGTTCTTGTTGCAGGCGCCCACGTAGCTGCCGAAGAGCACCGGTGACGCGCCGAAGTCGCCGTCCGAGCTCACGTCGGCCGCCGGCACCTGGAACTTCCCAAGCACGGCCAGGGTGTCCGGGTTCAGCTTGAGCATGGACTCGGAGTCACGCAGCCGCGGCCGCCCGATAGGTCCGTTGCCGGTCGACGCGAAGACATCGCCATTCGAGGCGACGGCGACGCTGGACCAGACCGTGCCGCCCGCGTTATGCGCTCCTGGCGGCACTGTGGACAACTCCGCCAGCTTCGCGCCAGTGGTCTGCCTCAAGGCCAGCACGGCGCCCCGGACGAGCGGCCGGTCGCAACTCGATGCGATGCCGATATAGATCTTGCCGTTCGCCACCGTCGGCGACGACCAGTCGTAGTAATCGTTGACCGTCTTCGACGGAATCGCGAGCACCGACCGCCAGGTCCGCGCCAGCGTCTGTGCCCCGAGCGCGTACAGGTAGCCGTTGCCGCCGGCGACGTAGACAGTGAGGACGTGAGTGCGCGGATCACGTGCGATCGTGGCCGTCGCCGACACGCCGAGCGCGTACGGGCACGTCAGGGACGGCTGGCTGCCGATGTTGACCTTGGCGAGGACCTGACCGGTGTGCTCGCTGAGCCGGTAGAACCACCCATCCCCGCCGCCGATGTAAACGGAGCCGCGGAACACTATGGGGCTCGCGATGTAGGGCGCGCCCAGGGTCTGGCTCCACTTCTGGACCAGGGCGGTGGCGTTGGCCGTCGTGATGGATGTCTGGGACGGGCTGTACGACGTGTGCAGCGGACCGTTGAGGTAGGACGTCCAGAAACTGGCCGGGAGCGCCGCCTGCGTCGCGGCGGGCGAACCTGCCCGGCCGGCCGCCCGTGCCCGGCTAACCGGCTGTGCTGCCCGGGCCGAGTTTGCCGATCCGGCTGGCTGGGCGGTGCTGGCCGACGCGACCGCTCCGCCGCTCGCCGCCAGCAAGACGACGCACCCGCCGCCGGCCACGAGCGCCGCCGCCCGGTTCGCTGTGCGCGTGTTGCCAGACAAGGTCGACCGACCTGTTGCTCCCCGCATGGATCCCGCCCCCGGCTGAAGTCCGGGCACCACGCCCGGAAGGACTTATCGTGGCAGCCTTCATGCAAGCTTCATGATGTTTTCTGAAAAGACATGCCCAGCTGGCGATAAGCCGTTGTGCTCCCCGGCGGTCCGTTAGCTGCCCCAGGCGTAGACGCCATTAACGGTCGCACCGAAGATCTCATTCTCGGCGAACACCGGCTGCCCGAAGGTGCCGCCCGACGTGAGCTGCGCCAGAATCGAGCCAGTAGCGGCGCTGACGAGGTAGACACCCATTGTTCCCGGCGAGTAGGTCCCGACGGCGATAACCCCGGAGCCGTCCATGGTCGGGCTGCCCATGACGCCACCGGGCAGCGGAGCCTCCCAGATCAGTGCACCGGTAGCCGCTGATCGCTCCTGCACCGAGCCTGGGTGACCCACGCCGTTGATGGTGGTCTGGTTCCCGCCGAAGAACAGGTCCTTACCGTTATAGACGGGCGTCGCCAGGCACTCGCCCCATCTCCCAGCGCCCGAGGCATGGCCAATCCGCGCCTTCCACATCAGCTGCATCGTCCGCTGCCGCAGCGCATAGAAGAGGCCGTTCTTGTTGCAAGCCCCCACGTAGCTGCCGAAGAGCACCGGCGATGCGCCAAAGTCGCCATCCGCGCTCACATCGGCGACCGGCACCTTGTACTTCCCGAGTACGGCGAGGGTGTTGGGGTTCAGCTTGAGAATGGACTCGGACAGACCCAGCCGCGGCTTCCCGTACGGGCCGTTGCCCGTCGTCACGAACACGTCGCCATTCGGGGCCACCGCCATCGAGGACCAGACGGTGCCGCCGGCGTTGGCCGCACCTGCTGGCGTGGTGTAGAGCTCGGCCAGCTTGGCGCCTGTGGTCTGGCTATAGGCAACCACCGCACCCCGGACGAGCGGCACATCACAGCTCGACGCGATGCCGACGTAGATCTTGCCGTTCGCCACGGTCGGCGAGGACCAGTTGTAGTAGTCATTGACCTTCGTCGACGGGATGGCAATCTTTGCCCGCCATTCCCGCTGCAGCGTCAGTGCCTTCAATGCGTACAGGTAGCCGTCACCGCCGGCGACGTAGACGGTCCAGAGGTGCGTGCGCGGGTCACGCGCGTAGGTGGCCGTCGAGGTCACGCCGAGGCCGTACGAGCATGTCAGCTGCGGCTGGAAGCCGAGGTACGCCTTGGCGAGGACCTGCCCGGTGTGCTCGCTGAGCCGGTAGAACCAGCCGGTCCCCGCGCCGACATAGACCGAGCCCCGCACCACCGTCGGGCTCGCCAGATACGGCGCGCCAGTGGTCTGGCTCCACTCCTGGACCAGGGTCGTAGCGTTGGCGGGCGTAATGGCGGTCTGCAGCGGGGCATACGAGGTATGCAGCAGGCCATCGAGATACGACGGCCAGGAACTGGCCGGGATGCCCGCGGCGCCCGGGCTGGCGGCGAGGGCTCGTGCCCGGCCTGTGGCGCCCGCCCGATTCGCCAGCTGTGCCGGCCTGGCCGCCAGGGCCGGGCCGGCCGGCTTGGCCGAGCTCGCCGATGCGACCGCGCTGCCGCCCACGGCCATCGCGGCAACGCACCCCGCACTGATGGCGACCGCGGCCGCCCGGCCAGCCATTCGCCTATAGCCGAACAGCGTCGACCGACGCGCTACTGCCCGCATGACACCCGCCCCAGGTGAAAGTCCGGGCACCGCGCCCGGCAGGGACTCATAGTGGCAGCAGTCACATAGACGTCATGAAGTTTTCGGAAAAGACACGCCTAGCTGGTTATGAACTGTTACATCCGGAGGTCGGCCCCGCACCGGGCTGACTACTCATGCCCGGCCAGATCCTGCCAGGTCCGGCCAGAACGCACGCTGGCTGGCTGCTCGGCAGTGATGTCCGAGCCGGGCCGGGCGGCGGCGTCCCTGACCTTGACCAGGATCCAGCGATGCTCGCCGGTGGCGGTCAGCGCGAACCCGCCGGTGAGCTTGCTGCCGTCGAGCCGCACGGACAGGTGGCCAGGCTCGTTGCGCACGATCTCGGCGCGGCCCTCGTCCCAGATGATCACCGCGCCGCTGCCGCGGGCCCGCTCGTCCCGGCCGTGCACGCCCTCGAACTCGCCGGCCGACGTGTCGTGATCCTCGACCGGGACCGCCAGCCTGCGGACGGCCGGATCCAGTGACGGTCCCTTGGGCACAGCCCAGGAGCGCAGCACGCCGTCCAGCTCAATCCGCAGGTCATAATGCAAGCTCGTCGCGTCGTGCAGCTGCACGACGAACCGCGACGTAATCACAGCGCGAAGCTACCGCAGCGCGATCATCGAGCCGGCTGCGACCGCGCTGCCGGCGGATCGCGGCCGGTACCCGACGGGCCTCGGGGCGCGTCGGCCGAGCTTTGCGAAATAACGACCAGATCACGATCGCCGCCGCTAGCATCAGTGCCCATGCGATCGACGGGCGAATTGTTCCGACTGATGACCGTTGTCTGCGCTGGGCTCACTCTCGCCGGCTGCGGTGTGGCCCATCCCGCGAGCGGAGCGCACCGGGCAGGCAGCACACAGCGGACGGGCGGCGCCCGGCCCGCCGCAGCGGGGCGCCAGGCCGTCGTGGCCAGACCCGCCTCCGTGGACGCGGTCACCGCCGTGACGGGCACGCAGCCCCGCTACGGCAATCCTGGCGGCGGCGCCGCCGTGCCGCTGGCAGCCCGCGCTGTCAGTACTGCCCGCCCGAACCACGTCATCGGCACCGGCACGCCCGGCAGTTGCACCTCGGCCGCGGTGGTCAGGGCCGTGGCGAGAGGCGGCGTCATCACCTTCAACTGCGGCCCAAGCCCGGTGACGATCACGATGACGGCTACGGCCAAGGTCGTGAACACGCACCGCCGGACCGTTCTGGACGGCGGCGGCAAGGTCACGCTGAGCGGCGGCGGCAAGGTCCGGATCCTCTACATGAACACCTGCGACCCGAAGCAGCACTACACCACCAGTGACTGCTGGGAGCAGAAGTGGCCGCAGCTGGTGGTGCAGAACCTGACGTTCACCGACGCGTACTCGGCAGTCAGGCAGACCAAAACGTCAAGCTACGGCGGCGGCGCGATCTTCGCCCAGGGTGGCCAGCTCAAGGTCGTTAACACTGGTTTCATCAACAACAGGTGCTACCGGTTCGGCCCGGACCTGGGCGGCGCGGCCATCCGGGCGCTCGGCATGTGGCAGGGCAGCCCGGTCTATATCACCAGTGACACCTTCCGCGGCGGCAGGTGCTCCAACGGCGGCGCGCTCAGCAGCATCGCTGCGAGATGGGACGTGTTCAATAGCTTCTTCGCCAACAACAGGGCGATCGGCTGGGGCCAGAACCCGCAGCAGTCTGGTACCCCGGGCGGCGGCAGCGGCGGCGCGATCTACACCGACGGCGACAGCTACAGCGTGCTCGTCGAGGGCACCGTCATGCGCAACAACTATGCGCGCGAGGGCGGCGGCGCCATCTTCTTCGTGGTCGATGCCGGCGCCGGAACGCTCACGATCAAGGGTTCGAGGCTCCATCACAATCCGAGCGGCCAGTTCCAGAACGCGCCTGGCATCTTCGACAGCGTCGATGGGCACGATGTGCCGCCAGTGGTGATCAACTCGACCGTCAACTGACGCGCGCCCAGGCGCTCAGGCGCGGCCGTCGGCGAGCGCATCGGCGATGGCCCGGGCCGCGTCGGTCGTCATCTTGATCTTCGGGCTCAGCGCCGTGGGCCAGGTGGACAGCTTGGCGACGACGGTCTGGCTCGGCACGTGCACGAAAACATTCTGGCCGTTGATGCCGGAGGCGTAGAAGAACGGGACCGCCGGCTCGCGTACCCACCAGCAGTTCCGGTAGTGGGCGCCGGGCGGGAAGCCGGGCGCGTCACCGGCCGCCACGAACGCTCGCGGCCCGTCGGCAGCGCCCGCGATGGTGTCGCGTACCCACTCCGCCGGCACGATGCCGCTGCGGCGGGCCGACTGGGGACTGCCACCGGCCGCGAACAGCAAGCCGAACCTGCCCAGGTCGCGCAAGGTAGCGCAGACCCCGCCGTCTGCCATCGCGTTGCCGTGGGCGTCGACCGTGATCTCGGCGTCGAACTCGGCGCCCATGGGCTGCCAGAGCAGGCGCGCGAGCAGGTCGTGCAGGCGAGCGCCGGCAGCCTTCTCCAGCACCCAGCCGAGCACGTCGGTGAGGATAGACCGGTAGCGGAACGGACCGCCGTGCTCGTCGTCGTTGTGGAGCGTCGCGTAGTAGGACAGGGCATCAGCGGACCGTGGCTCAGCGCTGTCAGGCCGCCATAGATAGACCCGCTCGTAGGTCCGGACGTCGGACTCCAGGTTGTCGTAGGACTCGTCGAAGTGCGTGCCGGTCCGCATGTCCAGTAGGTGCTGGACAGTAGCGCCCTGGAAGGAGGTACCGGTGAGCTCCGGCACGATCTTCTCGACCGGTGCGGATACATCGAGCAGGCCGCCCCCGGCCAGGATCCCGGCCACCGCCCCGACCATCGACTTAGACACCGACATCAGCAGGTGCGGCGTATCGGGCGCCATGCCGTTGAAGTACTGCTCCGAGATGATCTTGCCGTGGTGCAGCACCAGGAAGCCATCGGTGTAAGTCTCGGCCAGCATCTCCGCGATCGTCAGCTCGCGCCCGGCGGAGCGGAAGGTCAGGCCCGAGATGTCGCGCTCGGCGCGTGGTAGCCGATGCGGGCTGGCCGAACCACGGCTGATCCGCGCGGTCGGGATGAGCTCGCGGATGTGCTGGAACGCCCACCGGTTGAACGGCGGATCCTGCCAGTTCGCGAGCGTCACGAGTGACGCGGCCGGGAACGGGGGCACTCCGGCCATCAACTGGCGATCATTGCCCGGCGGACCTGGAGGCTGGGCCATTAGTATAATTTAGTGGACTCTGTGACAGATGGCACGGCCCCGCAGGGTAATGCCACGCTCACTGCCACCAGTGCCGCGCCTGCGCGCGGGGTCATTCCGCTGCGCAGCCGCAAGGTCGACTGGATCCTGCTGGCGTTCTTCGCCGTCAACTTGTTCTTCATCACCTACTTCGTCGACATCGAGCAGCTGACGGTCGCTAACCCGTTTCACTTCAGCTATCCGGCCTGGCCTCCGCACGCCATCGTCGACATGGTGCATTCCTACGGCCAGAAGTACGACCCGCTGCTGATGGCTAGGCCCGCCTTCTGGCGGATGACCATCTGGATCGACGTCCTGTGGAACGGCCCCTTCTATATCGCCGCCATCTACGCCATCAGCCGCGGGCGCGACTGGATCCGGGTACCCGCGCTGATCTGGTCAGGCTCCATGAGCGCCGTGGTGCTGATCATCCTGGCGGAGGAGTACAACGGCATTCACGCGAGCCCGCACTTCCCGATCGTGCTGCTGCTCAATATTCCCTGGCTGGCACTGCCGCTCGGCACCATCATCCGCATGTCCCGCGAGAATCCGTTCACCAGGCGCGGCGCGCCGGGAGTTCAGGCGCCGGTGATTCCAGCCTCCTCATTATCCGCGGCGGCGAGGCGCCTGCCCGCCATCGCGGCGAACGCCGCCGACGGATGGAGGCATCGCATGACAGCATCGAGGAGGGTTCCCGTGGCCGCCAAGCCGCCATCTGAACTGAGTTCCTACGCGCGGGCTGAGGCGGAGCGAGTCTTCGACTGGTACGCGCGCAACGCCCGGCGGAGCAGGTACCGGTTCCAGATATCGGAGATGATCCTGCTGCTGGCCTCGGCAGCAGTGCCTGTGGCTGGGATACTCACGCCGGGCGACGCGCGACCAGCGGCCATCATCGGCGCGGCCGTTGTCGTGCTGACCGGGTTCCGGTCCGTCTTCCACTTCTACGACAACTGGACGAGGCTCGCGAGCACGTGCGCCGTCATCAAGGCGGAACTGCGCCTGTATGAGGCGTCAGTCGATCCCTACGACGATCCGGACACGCGGGACGAGATCCTGTTGCGGAAGATCAACTCAGCCGAGCTCACTGAGACCGCGAAGTCGATGACGCTGCCTGCGCCGCGGTCGAGGCCACCCGCCGAGCATTCGGGGCCAGCCGCCAAGATCGGCTGACAGTCAGGCGCGCCGATAACCGGTGGACAACCGCGCAGGCCGGCCGCGAGAGTCGCAGCATGGATATCCGCATCCAGTGCCTCTGCATCGATAGCCCCGATCCCGCGAAGATCGCGTCGTTCTGGGCGGACGTACTCGGCTGGCGCCGGACCTTCGACGAGCCGGACCAGGTGTGCCTCGAGCCGCCAGCGGGCAGCCCCGAGGACGGCGTCGCACCTGACCTGCTGTTCCTGCGAGTTCCGGAAGCCAAGATGGCGAAGAACCGGCTGCACCTGGACCTGCGGCCAAAGGACCAGGCCGCCGAGGTGGCCCGGCTCGAGGAGCTGGGTGCCCGTCGCGTCGACGTCGGCCAGGGCGCCGAGGTTAGCTGGGTCGTGCTGGCCGACCCCGACGGCAACGAGCTGTGCGTGCTCCGCCCGCTGTCGCCGGCAGAGATCGACGCGTAGTCCCCGGAATACTGGCGGCGTGGTGTCGATCTGAGCGCCGGGACGCCGTTGGATAACCGGAATACTGTGCGGGCAGGCTTGCCCTGAGAGTCACCGGAGGTCCAGATGAAGTACGCGCTGCTGATCTACGCACCGCCCGAGGGGGCCGAGGGCGCAAAGTCCATTGAGGGTGTCTACGACAGCTGGCTCGACTACACGGTCGCGCTGCGGGAATCAGGCGCCCTGCTCGCCGCCGAGCAGCTCGACCAGACCGATACCGCCACATCAGTCTCGCTCCAGGCAGGCGAGCGGCTGCTCACCGACGGTCCGTTCATGGAGACCAAGGAGCATCTCGGCGGCTTCTACCTCATCGACGTGCCCAATCTCGACACGGCGCTCGACTGGGCGGCCAAGATGCCGATCATGCGCTACGGGACTGTCGAGGTTCGGCCGGTCACGGAAGGCCAGGCGTGGCAGGCGGGTCTGAGGTAACACTCGGCGGCCTGCCACTCGCCGGCGTCACGGCGACGGCGCTCGAGGTCGCCTACCGCGAGGAATGGACCGCGGTCGTGGCCACGATCGCGCGACGGCTCGGCGACCTTCAGACCGCCGAGGACGCCGTCTCGGAGGCGTTCGTCGCCGCCGCCAGGACGTGGCCGCGCGACGGGGTGCCACCGAAGCCGGGCGCGTGGCTCACCGTGACCGCCTGGCGCAGGGCGATCGATCAGCTCCGCGCTCGGCAGCACATAGCCGAGGGCGGCCTGACCCCGGCGGCCACGAGCGTGAGCGCCGCCGAGCCCCTCGCCGATCCGGAGGAGGCCAGCATGGAGGATGACCGCCTCGGCCTGATCTTCGCCTGCTGCCATCCTGCGCTGGCGCCCGAGGTCCGCGTCGCGCTCACCCTGCGCTACGTCGCGGGGCTGACGACGCGCGAGATCGCGGCAGCCTTCCTGACCCCGGAACCGACGCTGGCGCAGCGACTCGTCCGCGCCAAGCGCAAGATCAGAGCGTCCGGGATCAGCTTCGAGGTGCCGCCCGCCACCGCGCTCGCTGGCAGGCTCGCCGCCGTGCAGGCAGTGATCTACCTGGTCTTCAACGAGGGATACGCGACGAGCGGCGGCGGCGAACTACTGCGTATCGACCTGTGTGCCGAGGCCATCTGGCTCGGCCGCGTGCTGCACCGCCTCGTTCCCGCCGATACCGAGACCGCCGGCCTCCTCGCGCTGATGCTGCTGACGCACTCGCACGCCGCGGCCAGGCTCGACGCGGACGGCCGGCCCGTGCTACTCGCCGACCAGGACCGGAGCGCATGGGACCGGGCCATGATCGCCGAGGGCACGGCCGTGCTCGACGCTGCCGTCGCCCGCCTTGCGCCAGGCCCTTATCAGGTCCAGGCCGCGATCGCGGCTGTGCACGCGGCCGCGCGGTCGTTCGAGCAGACCGACTGGCCGCAGATCGCCGCGCTGTACGGAGAGCTGTCGCGGCGGGCACCCTCCCCGGTCGTTGAGGTCAATCGTGCTGTCGCCGTCGGGCTCGCAGACGGCCCGCTCGCCGGACTGGCCGTGCTCGAGCCAGTGCTGGCGTCGGGCCAGCTGGACAGCTACAGCCCCCTGCACGCAGCACATGCGGACCTCCTGGACCGGGCCGGGCAGGCGGATGCCGCCGCGGCCGCCTGGTCCCGCGCGATCGAGACCACGGAGAACGGCCCGCTGCGCGACCAGCTCGCCCGCCGCGCCGCAAGCCGGCAGTCTGGCTGATACCCGTCCTGGCGGCCGACTTCGCTCTTCGGGGAGAAACCTGCGGGCACCTTGTCGATCTGGCCGCCTGACCGCCGTAGGAGAGGTGAGTTCGGGTAGTCCGCAGGCGCCGCCCGGTGCCACTGCCCGGCCCCCGAAGGTGGGAAACATGCAGCTCACCGGTACCGCGGTCGCCCCGGCAGCACGCAACCAGCGCAGCTGGGCACTGGTCCTCACATCAGTTGCTTTCTTCATGACCGCCTTGGACGCACTCGTCGTCGTGACAGCGCTGCCAGCGATCCACGCCAGCCTCGGCGGCAGCGTCGCGACGCTGGAATGGACCGTCAACGCCTATACGCTGCCGTTCGCGGCCGGCATCGTCACCGCGGCGGCGCTCGGCGACCGGCTCGGCCGGCGGCGAATGTACGTGACCGGGCTGCTTCTGTTCACGCTCGCCTCGGCTGCCTGCGCGCTCGCACCGACCGCCAGCGCGCTAATCGCCGCCCGCGCGGTCCAGGGCCTTGGCGCAGCGCTCGTCACCCCCCTGAGCCTGACCATCCTCGCGGCGGCGTTCCCAGCCGAGCGTCGCGGCGCGATCGTCGGGATCTGGGGCGCCATCGGCGGTCTGGCCGTGGCCGGCGGCCCCCTTGTCGGCGGCGCTGTGGTGCAGGGCCTGGACTGGCACTGGATCTTCTGGATCAACGTGCCGATCGGCCTTGCCGCCGCGATCTTGTCGACGGTACGGCTGCCGGAGAGCCGCGGCCAGGCCCGGCGGCTGGACATCGGTGGCCTCGCGCTGGTCGCGGCGGGCGCCGTGGCGGTGGCCTGGGGCCTCGTCAGGACGACCGCTGTCGGCTGGGGCAGCGTCCAGGTGACCGCAGCGCTGTGCCTCGGCGCGGCGCTCATCGCGATCTTCATCGGCTGGGAGCGACACGTGCCGGAGCCGATGCTGCCGCCGCGCCTGCTGCGCATCCGCGCCTTTACCGCGGCGAACGCCACCGGGTTCATGAGCATGGCGGCGATCACCTCGGCCGCGTTCCTGATGTCGCAGTTCTTCCAGCTCGGGCTCGGCTACTCGCCGCTCGGCACTGGCCTGCGGTTCCTGCCGTGGACCGCCACGCCGCTGCTGGTGGCGCCGATCGCCGGCCGGATCGCCGACCGGATCGGGGTCCGGCCGCTCATGTCGGCCGGCATGGCGATGCAGGCGGTCGGCCTCGCCTGGGTCGCGCTGGATATCACCTCGGGCGTCAGCTATGGCGAGCTCGTGCTGCCGCTCGTGATCGCGGGGGTGGGCATCTCGATGGCGATCCCGACCACGCCGACCGCGGCGCTCGACGCGGTGCCGCCCGCCGACATGGGCACGGCCTCCGGCGTGCAGAACACGCTGCAGCGATTCGGCGCTGTCTTCGGCGTCGCGATCGTCACCGCGGTCTTCTCGGCCAGCGGGCACCTGGGCTCGCCAGCGGGCGTTATCGCCGGCGTGCGCCCGGCGCTGGCCGCGTCCGCCGGGCTGTCCTTGCTGGGCGCGTTCGCGGCACTCGCGGCCGGCCGGCGGCGTAGCGTCGCAACCGAGAGCACCGCTCCGGCACCCGCATTCGCGTCCGCTAGCGAGGTGAGTCGTCGATGAACGCATTCTCGCAAGCAGCGGCTGCCCCGGGCTGTTGGCGCTCGGTAGCCGGGACGCGGCTACCGCGACTCGGCGTCGAGTGCCGCGGTGAAGACCTCGGTGATCTGGTGCAGCTCAGCGGCGGAGATGACGAACGGCGGTGAGATCTGCAGCGCGACCCCGCGCAGGAGCCTGGTGATGACGCCGCGCCGCCGCGCGGCGGCCACAACGCGAGCCCCGAGGCCCGGATCAGCGTCCCGCGCCGCCTGGCTGAGCTCGACCGCACCGAGCAGGCCCGCTCCAGTCCGCACCTGGCCGACGAGCTCGTGCCCGGCGAGCGGAGCGAGCGCCGCATGCAGCGCGGGCTCCAGCTCCCGCACTCGCTGCACAAGCTGCTCACGTTCAATGAGGTCAAGGTTCGCCAGGCCGACGGCGCAGGCAGCCGGGTGCGCGGAGTAGGTGTAGCCGTGCCGGAACACCTCCGTCGACCCGGCCCGCCAGAACGGCTCGCAGACGCGCGGCCCGGCCACAACGGCTCCCAGCGGCAGGTAACCGGAAGTCAGGCCCTTCGCGACGATCATCAGGTCGGGCTCTATCCCGTAGCGAATGCTCCCGAACCACTCCCCAGTCCGCCCGAACCCGGTGATGACCTCGTCGGCGACGAACAGCACATCGTTGTCCCGGCAGATCTGCTGGACCTCGGCCAGGTAACCGTCGGGCGGGAAGTACACCCCGCCAGCTCCGATCACCGGCTCACAGAAGAACGCGCCGACCCGGTCCGCGCCGGCCTGCTCGATGATCTTGGCGAGCGCCGACGCATCGTCCCACGGCACGTGCTCGATATGCATGACGAGCTGGCCGAACGGGTCGGTGTTCGCCGGGATGCCGCCGAGCGACGTGCCGTAGGCGTTCATGCCGTGATACGCGTGCGAGCGGGCCACGATGATCTGCTTGCCGGGGTGGCCGACGGCGCGCCAGTACGCGCGCGTGAGCTTGGCCGCCGTGTCGATCGCGTCCGAGCCGCCGCCGGGAGTGAAAAACACCTTGGCGTCCGTTATCGGCACGAGCGAGGCGACGCGCTGCGCCAGCGCCTCGGCGGGCTTGCTGGAGAACACCTCGAACGCCTGATAGCACGCGAGCTCGCGCATCTGGGCGGCGGCAGCGTCAGCCAGCTCAGTCCGCCCGTGCCCGACGTTGCAGTACCAGAGGCTGCCGATCGCGTCGAGGTAGGACCGGCCCGCGTCGTCGTAGACCGTCGCGCCGTCGCCGCGGACGATCGTGACCGTGTGGCCTGCGACGGCGGCCATGTTGGCGAACGGATTCCACATGGCGGGCGCTTTCATGGTGGCGGGCACTGCAGCCGCACCGTCTGCTGACGACATTGGGGCGTTCCCTTCGGGCGAGGTCGATGCCCAATCTATCGGCCCGCCGCCTGCCGTCGGCGGGCCGGTGCGACGGGTACCGGTCGTCACAAGACCCGTTATGCCGGGAACGGTGCCGACTCGGCGCACCTCGTATCCGCGGGCATCAGCGGCCGTCGCGACCGCACAGATGATTTCCGGCCTGCTGCCGCCGGCAATGCCGAGCGCGTGCAGTTCCGCCCGGCCGGGCGCGTTGACGCAGTACCAGCCCGCTGAGACTGCGGCGGCGCTCCCAGGGGCGCCGCGCCCGTCAGAACAGGCCCTTGATCTCCTCGATCTCGCGCGTCTTCGCACGCAGCTGCTCGTAGGCAGGCCGCTCACGGATCCGGGCGAGCGCCCAGCGCACGGCGTCCGCGCGATTGCTTGCGATCCCCGCCGTGATCAGCGTGTCGAGCGTTTCGAGGTCAGTCGGTCCAAGCCGGGCCATGACCGGCGTCAGGTCGCCGCCCGCCAGCGCACGCGCTTCCAGTGAGCGCCCGCCCCACTTTAGCTTGATCCCCGGACCGCCGACGTCGTCGCCGAAGCGGACCTCCAGGCTCCTGGCCTCGGGCAGCCTGGCTGAGAAGTCATCCCGCAGCTGCTCCAGCTCCTTACGGAAGGACCGGCCGAAGTCCTCCGCCACGCGTTCCCGGTCTGCAAGCTCGCCCTCGGCCGCCACGAAGATCCTGATCGCCAGCTCACCTGGCTCGACAACAGGCTCGTCGCCGTACTGCAGGATGACGACGCGCTCGATGCCGCCGCCCGGGAAGCGCGCCTTGACCTCGTCCTCAATCAGCTGCTGGAGGTGATCAATCGCTGCTCGCTCCACAGCACTCCTTCTCTCGTTACCCTCGTAATCACAGTAACTCAGGTAACTGCCATATTGTCGAGAGACGTCTTGGCTGTCGGGCACTCACCGGACTTGAGCGTGCTGGCGTGGGCTCGCCGTCAGCTGGCGGTACAACGCAGCAGTATCGGGATGCGGCTCACCGCCCGGCGCAACATCCTCGATGGCGTCGAGGCACCGACGCCATGCCTCCGTGACGCCAGCGAGGTTGCCGGCGGCGTGCTCGGCCCGCATGACGGCCCGCCACAGCTGCTCCGCCGATGCCTCGGCCATCAGGCCGGCCCGGGCGGCCTTCGCGGCTGCGCGTGCAGAACCAGTTGCGAGCTCGAACTCGGCCAGTGTCTCGGCTGCGTCGACGAGCTCGGCCCGGACAGTCTCGGCGAGCGGGATGTCGATCCACCAGAAATAGCTGCCCGTGAACGGCTGGCCATTGATCAGCGAAACAGCTGCGCGCAGGTCGCCGGCGCGGCCGGATGCAACCAGTTCGCGGAACCGGCTCCAGTCCAGTGATGCCTCGGGATGCAGGATGTACTGGCCGTTCCCGGCGTGGATGATGTACTCCTGTCCGTCGCTCGCGAGCCCGAGGCGGCGTCTGGTCCTGGTGATGAGCTGCCGCATCGCGTCGGTCGGCTTGGGGTGATCGGGGTCGGCACCGAGCATGCTGCACAGTGCCGAGTTCGACAGCCCGGCGGGCGCCGCTAGCGCAAGTGCCAGCACCAGCTCGGCTTGCTTCGGTTGCAGCGGCTCCGCTGAGCCCGCGATCGTGAACGCGCCGAGAATCCTCACTGCGAGCCGCGACCCATCCTGCGCGGGCGACGCGGCGCGTTCCGGGGGCACAGGATGCTCGGGTGGCACAGCGTACTCGGGTGGCACAGCGCGCTCGGATAGCTCAGCGTGCTCGGATAGCTCAGCGCGCTCGAAATTCTCAGCGCACTCGGATATCGCGAACCCGGTGTCGCCATCGCCGTCCGAATACAGAGTGCTGTCCGGGCCGGGCCGCGGAGGGAACGCCGCAGCTTGCGGAATCCACGGCGGCGCGCCGTACATGAGGTAGGGCTCCTCATCCTGACCGAGGTCGTCTAGATCGGCGGCAACGGCGAACAAGGAGCCGATCGCGTCGTAGTCGGCGGCAGACAGGGCACGCGGCCGCACGGTGATCTGGAGCGGAACGACGTTGGCGAGGATGCCGCCCGGCACCTCTGGGTCAGGGGCAAGCTGAAGGACCGTCGGCGCCAGCCGTCCGTCCGTAGTCTCGGGGTCGCCAGCCACGATCGCGGCGATGCCACCCGGTCCGTCCTCGGCGAGCCGGAGCAGCCTTGTCATCTGCTCGGCCGACGGCTCAGCGCGGCTGACGAGGACAGTCAGTCCCCAGTCCTCGTTGTCAGGCTCGGCCAGCCTGAGCTCGCGCACATCAGCAGGCGCGCGCTCGGCGATCCGGTGCGCTACTGCCGCGCACCGAGCCTGCAGCACGTCGACTGCCTCGGCGATCGTCGAGCAGTGCTCGGCACGGCCAATCGCGGCCAGCTCGTCACAGCCGACGAGTACGAGGTCGTACCAGCCGCTCCACTGCCCGGCCGCCAGCTCGGTGGCGATTGTCGTGACGACCTGGTCGACGAGACCCGCCGGGCCATCGCAGCCCATGACCTGGACAGACTCCAGGTCGAGCAGCAGGTAACCCGCAGCCGTGGCACCCGCGGTGATCAGGCCGGGCAGCAGGTGACAGGCGAGCCCAGCCAGCCGTTGGGCTCCCACCGTGCTTCCCGGCGCCGTCACGATCGCCGGCAGGCCCAGCTGCCAGCACATGCCCTGCCTGCCGGGGCTGATCGAGTAGGGCGCTGGCGGACCATCCGCCGCCGGCGTAGCCAGTAGTACCTCCAGCACGTCGGGCGTGACGTGCAAGCCGACGATATCGGGCAGGTCCTGGCCAGCACCGAGAATGCCCGCTTCCAGACAGGCAAGCGCGTCTCGCAGTGTCTCCAGCGGCTCGGCGGGCGCGACCGCCCGCAGCCGCTGTTCTGCCGCCAGCACCGCCGGCTCGACGGGCAGCGCGATGCGGCGGCCGTGGCGCCGCTCCTGTCGCTGGCGGCGGCGCAACCGGCCCAGACTCGTCAGCACGGCCCCGGCCAGCGCGCCAGTTACGAAGCCTGCGGCATCGGGCAGCGGGACGCCGAGCGGATTAGCACTCGCCGATGTCCGGTGGCCGGCGGTGCCCGCGTTCGCGGACACCGGTCCAGCCACGCCAGTCGCATCAGGCGTAGGGCCGGCGGCGTTCCCTGGAAGCGCTCCGGCCCCGCGCGTCGCACCGGGCGTCGGGCCGGCGGCGTTCTGCGCGACCCGCGCGGCCCCGCGGGTGGAAGCGGGCGCGGGTGGGGCCGCCTCGTTCCCGGTCTGATGGACGGCGCGCTGATGCGCCGCGCCATGTCTCGCGGCCGGGTGCAGGCGGCGGAAGTGGGAGTCCACCGTGGGGTGGCCGGGATGCTGGCTGTCGGCGCCGATCGGCAGGCCAGGCACTGCGGTCGCGCTCGGCGGAAGGAGTAACTGCCAGCCGGGTTCGATCAGCGAGGGATTGGTGAAGACCTGGCCGTTGCCCATCTCGTGGCCGTAGTTCAAGCTCACGATCTCCGGGTACCGGTCGCCGGCGCCGAGGTGGTGCTGTGCGAGTGACCACAGGCAATCGCCAGCACGAACGATGACGAGCCTGCTGGCCATTGCGGCGCTCGCGTCCGGTGCGGCGTGCTGCGTCGCAGGCATACCCCGCCTGGCCTGTGTTCCGGTAACCGGCTGGCTGTCCCTGGCATGGTGACTCAT
Source organism: uncultured Actinomycetota bacterium (assembly GCA_963837255.1). Taxonomy (GTDB): domain Bacteria; phylum Actinomycetota; class Actinomycetes; order Streptosporangiales; family Streptosporangiaceae; genus JAJYUU01. The sequence continues at coordinate 768,625 of CAWIMN010000011.1, read as the reverse complement.
CGCGCGCGGCTGGCTGACGGCCGCGACTGAGGCGGACAACGTGATGGCTGACGGTGTCGCGAACGTCAGCGCGGCGAGCGCGACGAGGTGCGCGGCGGCGCCTTGCAGCCCGCCCAGCCGCAGGTACGGGGGTCGCCGGCCGCGGATCGCGGCCTGGGCTTCAGTGAGCGCGCACACGGTGAAGAGCAGCCACGCGAGCCATGAGCACACGCGGATGATGCCGAGCAGCAGGCTCCCGTCGTCACGGCTGGACAGAACCGTCGCGATGTGGTGCCACCCGGCGAGATGGCCAGGCAGCGGCGACCCGCCGAACCGAACCAAGACGACGGGCAGGCCCGCCACGACGAGCGCGAGCGCTGCCAGCGCCGCCAGCCCGGTGAGCATGGCGCGTGCGCGAGTGATCATGCCCCTCCTGTCACGCCGGTCACCAGAGACGCCGTCGCTGTGCCGGTGCTGGTGAAGGCGTCGACGCCGATCAGGGACAGGAACCTGGTTGGCTCGGTGATCGTCACGCTGACCCGGATGGTCCGCGTGCCGACGGCCGCCACCGCGAACCGGTCGCAGCCGGCGTCGACCAGGTACCTGCGGGCCGCCGCAAGTGCCTGGGCCCGGGCGACGACGAACGAGCCCGACGCATACGCGCTGGACACGTTGACGGTGGTCGCGCCAGCGCGGGCGGCCTCCTGGGCGAGCGCGACGGCGTCCTCGTCCGCGATGAGCTTCGCGCCGCCGTCGACCACGATCCCGGCCAGCGCCGCCAGCACAACGAACAGCACGACGACCATGAGCGACAGCGCACCCCGCTCGGCGTCACGACTGCGGTCAGGCATGCCGCTGATGATGCTGCGGTGGGTGTGACATCTGAGTGACAGGCGCATGCCCGCTCACCGTGACCGGTAGATGTCGAGGGGGCTAGTGAAACTCGCCTGCAGGCTTGCGCTCCCTGGCAGTCCCGGCAGCGCCAGGGAGGCCAGCGAGACGGTGCAGCTAACCGTCGCCCGCACCGTCGCAGGCTGGCCCGGCGTGGTGGCGAACTGGCTGGTGTCGATCACTACGGCGGGCACGCAGTCGAGCCCGTCCTGCCGCAGCGCCGCCAGCGCGCTCGCCTGTCCGGCCGCCTGGGCGGCCATCGGCGTGAGCGAGATCGACGCCTGCCGCGCGGCGTCCCTGGCTGCGGCGTCCACCGACCCCTGGGCGATCGTGGTGCGGCCAGCCGCGATCACCAGGCCAAGCAGGCCGAGGAAGACCGGTGCCAGGATCGCCAGCTCGAGAGCGGCGTTGCCGTCGTCGGCACGGCGCCGCCAGGCAGCGACTCGCCGCCGGGCCGTCATGGCCTGAACTCCTCGGTTGGCGCTTGCACAGTCTCGGCCACGGTGACAACGAGTCCGGGGACAAAGCTGGGGACGCGGCCGCTCACCGTGATCGATGTGGTCGCGCCGGAGCTGCCCGTGGCAGTGGCCCGCGGATCTTCGAGGTAGCCCTGGCCCGCCTGGCGGGCGAAGGCCAGTGCGGCGGCCGGGCCTGCGCCGCGCGAGGAGTGAAGCGCGCGTGCCGCGTCCGCGCCTTGCCGGGCCGCGGCAAGGGCGGCGTTCCTGGCCAGGAACCAGAACGACGCCTGAATCAGCACCATGATGAACAAGAAGATGAACGGCAGCACCGCGATATAGCTGAGCGTCAGGGCGCCGCGGTCGTCGCGCCGCTTGCGCGCCCACGGGACGGGCCCGTGTTTCCGCTCGCCAGTGCCGTGCGACGGGCGCCACGCAGGATGCTTCACGGCTTAGTTCGGGATCAGTGATTCAAGCGCGCCGAGCTTCCCGGCGAGGAACGTGGCCAGCGCAAGCGCGGCGGTGACCAGGACGATCGCGATGGCGACCCACTCCAGGCTGAGCGCCCCTGCCTCGGGGTCGCCCGACCGGATGGCGGCGACGCGTGCGCGCAGCCGCGTCAGCAAGTAGCCCACTGCGATTAGTCGCGGATCCGTCTGCATGATTCTGCCTTTCTCGCTGGTGGCGGGTGGCTAGCCGAAGAGGCGGTAGAAGTCGGGGAAGATCAGCAGCACGAGGAAGCCGCCGGCCAGCAGCGCGATCGGGAGGACCATCGTGGTACTGCGCGCGCCGGCTTGCGCCTTCGTCGCCGCCAGCGCTTGTGCTCGCATCGACTCGGCGCGCGCGCTCAGCGTCTCCAGGATCCGGGCGCCTTCCTGGCCGGCGACTCCGGCGATCTCGGCCAGGTCGCCGAGTTCGCAGATGCCGATCTCATCCGCCAGCCGGGCCAGGCCGTCCCACGGCGGCCGGCTCGCCTTGCGCGCCTCGTCCAGCGCTGCGCCGATGCGCTCGAAGGCCCAGCCGCCACCGACCTCGGCCGCCGCCTCGAGCGCCTCGGTGGGTGCCGCCCCGGCACCGCGCTCCAGTGCCACCAGATCGAGGTAGCTGGTCAGCGCGTGCCGGAAGTCGGCTCGCTGCTGCGTCGCGTTGACCCGGGTGACGAAGTCTGGCAGGAAGAACAGGGCCGCGCCGAGTGCGAGCGTCCCGCCAGCCGGAACCATCCAGGGCAGCGAATGCCCGCCGACCACCACGAGCGCGGACAGCGCCGGCACGAGCGAGAGCCCGAGGACGCCGTAGCTGACCTTGCTGGCTAGCCACGCCGCCGGATCCTGGCCGAGCAGGCGCAAATCGGTCGCGGGCACCGGCAGCCAGGGCGTGGCGGTAACCAGGCGGCGGCCGAGCCTGACGGGGAAGGGGGCCTGGTCATCGGCCCGGCCGCTACCCGAGTCGAGTCGGTCGATGGCACCGCGCAAGCTGGGGCCTGCTGGGATCAGCTCGCTGATGACCAGCCAGCACCCGAGGCCAGCGACCATGCCAGCGACGACCAGCCACGCGCTCACCGCGGCCACCATCGCCAGGCCATGACGGCAGCCACCAATCGGCTGCGGCCATGCCCGGCAGCTGAGCTCGCGTCCCGGCTGGCGGATATGAAACGGCGGTTACGGCCGGCGATCAACGGTCCGCGAGCGGCGCTCCGTCGGCTGGCAGGCGTGTGGTGAGCTCGCGTGTCAGGCGCTAAGAACCGGCCCGGAGCGGGGACCGAACCCAGGTGCTGGAGCCAGCCAAGCCCGCCTGCATACATGGCGACGACCAGTGCCATCACGATCTGACCCGGCACCGTCCCGAACGGTGCCGAGTACGTCCGGTCGAGCATCGCGAAGAGGGTGAACCCCAGCACGAATAGCGTGAGCCACTTCACCGTGGTCCGGTGCTGCGCCCGGTCGGCCTCGATCTCCCGCCGGGCCGCGACATCCCGGGCCAGCATGCCGGCGAGAGAGTTGAGCACGTCGCGGACGGCGCCGCCGCGGCGCCCGGTCGCGATGATGAGGGCAGCAGCGATGCGGTCGCCTGCGGGATCGCCGATATCAGCGGCGAACGCGCGCAAGGCGGCCTCGGTGCCAGCCCGTGCCGTCAGGCGACGGCTCAGGGCGGCGATCGCCGGCTCGATCGCTGCCGGCGCCTGCCGGGCAGACGCCTCGAGTGCGTCTTCGAGACCCCGGCTGGCGGTGAGCATGTCAGACAGGCGGCGGGTCCATTGCTCTAGGCCCTCCAGTACCGCCGCGCGCCGCTGCGCCGCCCGGGTGGACGTGATCCGCGGCAGGTAGAGCACGGCCAGCATGGCGGCGATCATCGCGACAGGCCAGCGAGTGACCGCGAGCGTGAAGAGCCCGGCGGCAACGGCGATCAGCATCCGCCGCCCTGCCTGCCTGCCGATGGTGATGCGCCGGCGCGGCGGCGTACCGGGCGGCGGTACTGGCCGCGTTAGCTCCAGCACGAGCAGGGCGAGGCCCGCGATCACGAGCCCGCCGGCCAGGCCGGCCAGCACGGTCACCGCGACCACGTCCCTGGTTGCCAGCGCAGTTGCGAGCGGTGCTGGTCGAGGAGCCCGGCGTCGAAGCCGGCGGCGGTGAGCCGGCTCAGCATGTGGGCCGACGGTGTGTGCGCGGCCATCGCCCGGCCGGTCTGCGGGTCAGGCAGGAACAGCCGGTTGACGGCGGGCCGCTCGGTGTCGCCGGGCGGCATGACCTCGAGGATCTCCGACACATAGCGGACGGTCCGAGTGCCGTCGAAGCCGCGGCGCAGATGGACGATGAGGTCGACCGCCATGCCGACCAGTATGTGGATGGCACGCTCGGCGAGCGTCAGGCCGCCGCGCAAGCCCAGGATCAGGATCCGGTCAAATGCCTCGGCCGGCGAGTTCGCATGCAGCGTGCACATCGAGCCTTCCTGACCGGAGTTCATGGCTTCGAGCATCGGCATGATCTCGTCGCGCCTGACCTCGCCGACAAGGATGCGACGCGGGTTGTGACGCAGCGCGTGCGCGATCAGGTCGCTCAGGCTGATCCCGCCAGCCCCCTCGGAGTTCGCCTCGCGCGCTTCGAACGCGATCACGTCTGGATGGCGGGCCAGCTCGTGCAGGTAGAGCTCGTACTCGCTCTCGAGTGTCGCCACGCGCTCGCCCGGCGGGATCTCGCTGGCCAGCGCGCGCAGCATGGTGGTCTTGCCGGCGTTGACGGCGCCCGTCACGATGACGTTGCACCGGCTCCTGACTGCGGCGGCCAGGAATGCCGCCAGGGTGGCGTCCACCGTGCCGAGCTCTGCCAGGCGGGCTAGCGTCACGTCGATCTGACCGTGCCGCCGAAGCGACACGCATGGCCGCGGCGTCACCGACATCGTCGCGGTTAGCCGGGCGCTTCCCGTGAGAGCGACGTTCACCAGCGGCGCCGCGGCCGAGAAGTCGCGCGCTGTCTGCCCGCCCCGGCTCGCCCAGGCCCTGATCATCGAGATCAGCGCGTCGTCGCCGGCGGCGACTGGCGGACCTGCGACCCGCTCGCCGCTGGCGTAGGTGATCCAGACCTGATCGCAGCCGTTGATGTCGATGTTCTCCACCTGCGGATCGCGCAGGTACGCGGTCACCGGGCCCAGTTCGTAGCGCTGATCGTGGACAGCCCTGGCCAGCTCGTCGATCGCGCCGCCAGCGGAGGCGGGCAGCAGTCCGGCGCGGACCTGCCGCTCCAGCCAGCGCCGTGCGGTCTCGCGGATCACCGGCATGACCTCAGCGGCACTAGCCCCGTCGGCGAGCTGAGTAGCCATCATCGCCGTAATCTCGGCGACTCCGGCGATCAGCCGCGGATCGCTCAGCCCCGCGCCGGGCGGATCAGGCAGGCCGCGATCGTCGTCATCGGCGTGCTCGTCGCCGTGATCTGGGTCCGGCTGCAGCCACGGCTGGCATCCGGCGAGGTGCTCCGGTAGGGCCGGGCGGCCATTGCAGCGTCACCGCCGCCATCCGTCCTGCCGCCGGACTCGCCAGGTCATCGTGCTCCTCCACGCTCCGCCAGCACGGCGCGCAGCACCAGCGGCCGCGAGAATCCGAACCGGCGTTCTGCACCCTACGAGCCGGTCGTGAGGACCGTGTAAGCGCGCCGTTAGCGCGCTCAGATCATCCGGGCGCCGGTTGCCAGTACCCCGCGAGCTCGATCGTTCTGCGATCAGGAGCAGCCCGAGCCAGAGAACCAGGCTTGCGGGTAGACCGGTGGCCGTTCCTGTCAGCACGGCTGCAGCTAATGCACGGACATGCCGATGCGAGCGAGTTTGTACCCGCCGATGATTATGCGTGCATCGGCATGGATATTCGCCGCCGGTATCTGCCGTGGAGCCATCCGGTCAGTGCTCTGATCTTCGTCAAAGACGGCCAGATCGCCGAATATTTGCAGTTGGTTGATATCGAACTCGCCGCGGCGGAGCGCCACAGAACGGCCAGTTCTGGCGCCCGCCTCTCCGCGGTTCGGGGGGCGTTCCATCCATTGTGATCAACGGCTGTAGGTTCTCAGAGGACCTGGCCCATTGCTCATCGTTCTGGCCGACTGATGGCCCGTGGGCCAAAACGATGAGAAACCTTGGGCGTGTCGCTCAGCTCGTTTCCGTGGATCGGTCGGACCATGAGAGCGCGGGCCATCCACCGTGACGTGGAGCATCTTCGTTCCGCCTTGCGCTGACAGTTGCTGGCTAGCCTCGGCACGTGCCGTGCAACGGAATGTCCGCGGCCCAGCGTACTTGCCACGACGGCGGTGTCCTGATCTGCACCGGCAGGCAACCGGTAAGGTCAGTGACGTAACCGAGCGGCAGGTAGAAGAGTGTCAGTCCGGCCGCGTAGGCCTCGGGCATGCCGGGCGCAACCTGATAGGCCCGGCAGCCGACCACCGTTATCCCGGCGGCGCCGTCGCGCAGCACATAGGTGCCGGATGCATTATCACTTGTTATGAACCTGAACCGGCCTGGCTGCGCGGTGGTGATCTCCGCAGTGCTGCCGTTCCTCACCGCAAGGATTACACCGGCGACGTCACGCAACCTGCCGTCGGGCAGCCGCTGACTCGACCTCCACATGCCATCGCGGGCGTAGACGAACCAGACCGGGCCTGCCTGGATGCTGGCGGCCTTCCAGTGCGCACCGAGTTCACCGCCGGAGATGCCCCGATCGCTGTATGCCCCGCATTTCAGCAGTTCGGAACCTGGCGCCGCGCCGGGCGTGGCCGGGCCTATGGCCGATCCGGTTCGCGGGCCGCTGGTGGTCGACGCCAGCACGGAAGGCACCGCGATGCTGACCGCGGCTAGCGCGGCCACGGAGCCCGTGCGCACCCGCCGCAGGTGCGTGCGCCGCCGCCGCCACACTCCGCTGAGCAGGTTCCGCGGCGGGTCCTGCGTCGCGGCCCGCATCGTTGCCCGCAGCCAGCGCTCGAGATCATCCATGGCTAGCACCTCGTGGTGACGTCTGGTCGGTGAGCTTCGGCCTATCCGCCGGTTGACTTCCGCAATCGGCACTCCCGACGATGCCGCGCAGCTTGGCGAGCGCTCGGGATGACTGAGCTTTGACTGAGCCGACGGTGCAGCCGAGCACGGCCGCAGTCTGCGCTTCTGTCAGGTCTTCGTAGTAGCGGAGCACAAGGACCGCCCGCTGGCCGGGCGGTAGCTGGGCCAGCGCGCGCCAGAGCAGGTCCTGATCGGCGATGGCGGCCGACTGATCGGGCCCGAACAGCCCGGCGGCGACTGGCAGGCCGTCGTCGGAGCCAAGGGGCTGTTCCGGCCTGCGCCGCTGCAAGCGCCACCGGTCGACCGAGGCGTTCACCAGCATCTGCCGGACGTATGGACCTGGATCACCAGCCCGGCAAATACCACGCCAGCGGCGAAAGGCACGCTCCAGCACCGCCTGCAGCAAATCCTCAGCGTCGGCCCGGTTATGGCCGGTGAGCAGCATGGCCATGGTCAGCATCCGGGACGACGACCCCTCGACGAATTGCTCGAAGGAGGCCCGGTCCGCTGCGCCATGCATATCGCTTGCACGTCGAGGCACGACAAAAGGTTGACCGAATCCAGGCGCCATCCGCTAGGACGGCATCCGCATGATCGGATGGCGTAGGGTCAAGTCCTGGGACCCGAGTTGGCTCACGATCACGGACTTTCGACGGCGTCATCGAGCTGACCTGCGGATTCACGGGTCATGACAGGCAAAGTTGCGCACTAATTTCCAGCTCGCGCCAGTCAGGCTGTCGGCTAGCATCTGGCCTGTGTTCTGGAGCTTTCGTCGATGAATATCGACGGGTTCGGACTTGGTGATTGGTGGCCGCGCCCCGACCAGGCCGCAGCTGGCGCCCTGGACCATCTTCCGGTCGATCAATGGCCGATGCTGGCGGCGAAGTGGCTGGCAGCGGGGTTCGATTCGCCGTTGCTGCGTAAAGTAGCTCCGTCGGCGAGCTGAGTAGCCATCATCGCCGTGATCTCGGCGACTCCGGCGATCAGCCGCGGATCGGTGAGTGCGATCCGGGCTTGGGCGGCCGGCGGCAGATCCGCGAGCAACGGCCCCGGCAACGCCGCCCCGGGCCGCGGCGCCCCGGTGACCGGTGTCGCAACTGGAGAGTCTCTGACCGGAGCGCCTCGGACAGGACTGTCCCGTCCTCATCGGAGTCAGGCTGGCCCAGACCGTTCATGTGCGCTGGCGGCGCAGGCGGCCAGTTCAGGCTCATCGGACCAGGCCCGCAGTCGCCGCGTCCTGCGTCATGACGGCGAGGTGGTCACGCAGCGCCTTGCCCGCCGCCCTGGCGGACCGCAGCAGCGCGCCCGAGGTGAGGGTGCGCTGGCCGCCGATGCCGTCAGAGAGCAGGGCCGCGCTGCGCGCATCATCGGGCAGCACGGCCGCGACCGGGACGCCGAGTGAGTGGGCTATCTCGCGCGGCGAGTGCGTACCAGGCCCGGTCAGCGCGAGCACAAGCCGGGCACCACCGGCAAGCTGGGTGAGGATCTCGACTCTCGGCCGTGCCGACCACACCTGCCGAAGCGTCGGGCGCAATACGATGACGACAGTGCGCGCGGCCGCCAGCACCGCCAGCGGCTGACCGGACGCCGGCGTCCAGTCGTCCGCAGTCCGCGATCACGTCGGCTTGCTGCGCTGTCAGCGTCGCGGCGACAGCGGCCCACGCCGACGCCAGGCCCGCCGCCTGTCGCGGATCGGTCAGCCCTGGCAGCAGCATCCTGGTGCCGTTGGAGTCGAGCGGTATCAGTTGCTCGCCAAGTGCGCGTGCAGCAGCCGGGCCGTCGCGACCTGCCTCGATGGCGTGCTCCATCAAGCCCTGGCTGGCAGCCACGTGACCGGTCAGCAAACCGGCCAGGACGTCGCCTCCGCTCGGGTCGCACTCGGCCACGATCACCGCCGATGGCCAGGTCAGCGCTAGCGCGACAGCCGTCGTCGTCACGCCGGGCGAGCCGCCCGCTGACACCAGTGCGTAGAGCTCACCCACTGCTTAACCTCGCTTCGTCACGATGAGCGCGAACTGGCCGGTGGACACCTGACTGGCAACCGAGGCGGCACTGGCATCACTGACCAGCAGATCGACGACGACGAATCCGTCCTGATCGGGCACGTTGCTGACGGCCTCGACGACGCCGGGCACCGGCGCGCTCAGGGACGGCGCACCGGCCGGCGACCCGGCCTGGCCTTGCTGTCCCGGCGTCGCGACGACGAGCACGTGATCGCCCGGCGTCAGGCCGCTGGCTGGCAGCGCGTCGGGCTTGGCCGGCGCGGTTACCAGCTCCTGGCCGGGAAGCGGCGGTTGCAAGCTCGTCAGGTCCGATGGCGCGAGCAACGTCGACGGCCGCAGCGCCACGGCCGCGATCTCGCCACCCACCTCGCCGATCTGCGCCGCCGGGATGACGTGGATGCCAGGGCCGACTGCAACGCTCGTCCTCGCCAGGTCGGCCGGGGTGATGACGGCGCCGGCCGGAACCGGCTGCGCCACCATCACGACGGCGACCTGATGGTCGGCTCGCTGGTAGACAGCTGCGGACACCAGGACGCCGGCCCCGGCCATCGCCACGGCGAGCGCGATCATGGCTGGCCGGCGACGGCGCGGCAGCCCGCGAAGCCGCCCTGCCTCCGGACCTTGTCCGCGGTAGCCGCCTCCGTTCGGGGCGATGTCGGGCTCGGGAAAGTACGCGGTCCCGATCCCCGGATGCTGGCTGCTCACGGGACAGTCACCAGGGCCTCCCCTTGCGCGACCGGAACTGTGAAGTCCACCGGAACCGCCAGCGCCGCATCGAGAACGCCGCCGGCCCCGCCCGAGCCCCGTCCAGCTGACGCGCCACGTCACGGTGACTGACGCCTGGTAGGACGTCGCCTGGCTGGCCGGTAGACGGCCGCAGGTAGGTGTACGAGCAGTCGGTGTGCTGAGCCGCGGCTGGCTTGCGCGGGTTGTACGCGGTCCCCGGCCCGGCGCAGCTGACCGGGCTCAGGCCGGCGCCGGGCTGGAAAGTCAGGCGGACCGGGGCCGCGGTGACGGCTGCCCAGACTGAGCCCGCACTCACTGTTACGGTCCTGGCGTGCCAGCTGCCGGCCGGTATCCAGAACCACTCGGGCAGTCCGACGAGCCCGTCGCGGCCGCGTGGCGGCGCGGTGGTCGGCCCGAGGTAGGGGACCTGAAGCTCGCCCAGGGCCGTGGCCAGCAGCTGCTGCGGCGTGACCGCCGGGGCGCCGGTCGCGTTGTTGACCAGGACGGCCTGCGGCGCCCCGCCAGCTGCGCCGCCCGGGCACTGCAGCAGCGCCCAGCTCTGGCCCTTGGGCGGCGGCCAGGCCAGACCCGAGATTCTGCGCCTGGGACTTGTCGAGCACCGGGGCCGTGCAGGAGCTGGTCATGCGTGGCGGCGGCACCACCGCCGCCAGAGCCGCCGCTGCCGCCGCTGCCCGATCCGGACGAGCACGGCACCGGTATGACGGTGCCGTCCACGTAGGGATCGCAGCCGCCGCCACCACCGCTCGCGGCGGCAGGTGCGGTGCCGATGTCAGCAATGCCTGCGGCCAGCGCGAGCACGGCGAGCAAGCCCACGAGCGGCCGCGCCGCCACCCTCACCGCACGCATGGCACGTCCTCGACCAGCTGGAAGTCCACGAGCCAGTGACCGCCGACTAGATCGAGCCTGGTGACGAGGTTGGCATGCGGGACGCCGGCCGACCCCGGCACGATCTCACCCGTCGCGGCGCGCATCAGGCCCATGCCGCTGGTGTCGTCGCAGTCGTGGACGAACGCGCGCCCGCCATCGATTGTCACGCTGGACACGTGCACGACGTCCTCGCCGTAGAAGCTCTCGCCCCTCGACCAGATGGCGCTCATAGCCTGCACGAGTCCGCCGATCCGGCTCGCCGCGAGGTACGGCCGCAGCAACCGGCGCGCGGCCGACTTGCTTCTGAACTTATCGGCCCGGCCGAGTGCTGTCGTGTAGCCGGTGAGCGCGGCGACGACTTGCTGGCGGGGCGTCAGGACCGCCGGCACAGTGACCGCGGGCACGGTCACGACCACGGGCTTCGCGGCAGGCTTAGCAGGCAGCTGCACCTGAGCGGCGAGGCCTGCGCACGCCGTGAGCGGCGGGCACTAGACCGATGGCCGCGATGAGCGGCCCTCGCCTTCTCGGCGTCGACGCCTGCGGTCGAGATGTCGACGCCTGCGGTCGGGATAGCGTCATACGGGACTCCACGGATTCGAGCTGGCCCGGCAGCGTCCGCTGCAGCGGCTCTTGGCATGTCAGCTAGGCGATCTGCACCTTAGGACCGGTCCGTGAGCAGCCGGTTAGCGCTGCGTGAGCGCGCATTACGTGGCTAGATGAACGGCATCCGCGCAGGTAAGCGTCGCAGCGGGGCAGACCAGGCGGACGTCCTAGTCGCCGGGTGCCGATGGCTGCGCCACCGCGTGATACCCGGCGAGCGGAGCCATCCGGTAGTGGCCCGTCTCCGGGTTCTGGATGATCAGGCTTGAATCGGTGAGAGCCTGCGCGACCGCCGTGCGCTCCGGACGCGGCCGATAGCACCAGCGAGTCCGGGAGGTCACGCAGCCCGGCCTTGGCGAGCGTGCGCAGCGCCGTGCGCGAGCGCGGATCTAGCGCTCGCCATGCGGTATCGAGCCGCCGGCTGACCGACAGGTCGCCGATGGACAGCTCACCCAGCAGCCTGCCCGTGTCCGACACCGCGGCGGCCAGATCGGCAAGCCGGCGCGCCGGATTCGCCGCCAGGCGGGCCCCGGCGATGCGCAGCGCGAGCGGCAGTCCCCCGCACGCGGCCGCGATCGCGGCCGCGGCGCCTGGCTCGGCTTCCACCCGCTGCCGCCCGGCGATCTTGCCCAGTAGCGCTACGGCCTCATCGGTGCTCAGGCCGGTCAGGCTCAGGCTGGTTGCGCCCTCCAGGTCGGCAAGCCGTGAGCTGCTCGTCACGATCACTGCCGAGCCGGCCGTGCCTGGCAGCAACGGCCGGACCTGAGCGGCGGAAGCCGCGTCGTCGGCCAGCAGGAGCACGCGGCGGCCGGCCAGTACTCGAGCGGTACAACGCGGCGCGTTCCGCCAGCCCGGCCGGAATCCGCTCCTGCGGAACGCCGAGCGATCGCAGCAGCTCGCCGAGGATATCCAGCGCAGGCTTGGCCTGCTCGATGCCGCCAAGCGACGCGTAGAGCTGGCCGTCGGGGAACTCCGCGCTGGCCAGGTGGGCGGCCTTGACCGCAAGCGCCGTCTTGCCGACCCCTGGCGGACCAGTGATGACCGTGACGGCGAGGATCGCCGCCGGCATCCGCCGGGCCAGAGCCTCGATAGCGCCAGCCCGGCCAGTGAAGTCTGGCGGCGGTGCGGGCAGCTGGCAGATGGGCGTCCAGGCCGGCCGCGCATTGGCGGGCGCGGTCACCGGCCTTTGCCGGAACATCAGGTCGGGGCTGTCGGCCAGCATCTGCTGCAGCAGTGCCTGCGCTTCGGGACCGGGCTCCTGACCGAATTCTCGCGTAGTCAGGTCGCGCAGCCGGGTATAGGCAGCCAGTGCCGCGGACTTCTGGCCGCATCGGTACAGGGCGAGCATGAGCTGTACGTGCGGGTGCTCAGCCAGCGGGTCTGCCGCGATGACGGCCCGGATCTGCGCGAGTAGCTCGTGCTCGTGACCCAGCGCGAGCCTCGCGTCCATCAGCCATTCCCGCACGTCGCGCCGCTGCTCGAGGAGCGCGTGCGCCATCAGCCGCATCACCGGCGTATCCGGCAGGTCGATCAGCGGCGGATCGCGCCACAGGCTGCACGCCTGCCCGAGCAGGCGGGCTGCGTCCTCGGCGCCACCGCTGTCCAGGGCGGCGCGGCCATGATCGGCCAGGTCACGGAAGCTGGCGATGTCGAGCTCGCCTGGCTCGATCAGCATCTGGTAACCCGAGTGGTGCGTGATCAGGCGATCATGACCGGCCAGGGCACGCCGCAGGTCGCGCATGCGGACGCGCAGCGCCGTCTCGGCGTCGCCTGGTGGCTCGTCTCCCCACAGGGCATCGATCAGGACCGCCCTCGTCGGCGGCTGCCGTCCGTACATGCAGCAGCACGGCGAGCGTGCTGCGCTGTGAAGGCCGCGCGAGGACCAGCGGCGTGCCATCATCAGCTTCAGCTAATAGCGGTCCGAGGACGCGGAATCGCATAGCTGCTCCCGAGGACTAGAGAGACAAATGGCGATGTCGGCTCGGCCATTGCACGGGCACCATACTTGGGTGCCGCGGCCTGCATATCGATATTCGCACCGTCGCGATATGGCGAAATATCGGCGGTCAGCCAGGACAGTGAGCAGTCACGGCAGCAGTCCGTCGGCTATTTGCCCATGTCAGCAGCGGTAGCATGCCGATGCTGATTGTGTCCCCACGGCATACTGAGTGCGATATAAATCGCGCATCGAGTCGCGTAAGTAACACCATGGCAACGGGGCAGTAACCGAATAGGAGCCCGTTCCAGGTTTTCCGTCTGGCTACTAACGCGGCAGTGTCGCAGCGAACAGTCGCCCTTGTCCGCCACCCGCGCCACCACCTCATCTGCGGTGAACACCAGATCTGCCGCCCGCTTGCATGCCTCGACCTCATCCCAGCCAACCGGTGCAGACACCGTCGGCTGCGACTGCGCGCGCAGCGAGTAGGGCGCCACGGTCGTCTTCGCGGCGTTGTTCTGGCTCCAGTCGATGAGCACCTTGCCCGGCCGCAGCGCCTTGGTCATCCGCGACACGACCAGGCCGGGCTGCTCCTGCTCCAGCCGCTCAGCGAGACCCTTGGCGAGGTCGCTCGTCTCCTGCGAGGTCAGGCCGGCCACCGCGGCGTACAACTGGAGCCCCTTGCCGCCCGACGTCTTCGCCATGAGGCGTGTAACCAAGGTCCGCCAGCAGCGGGCGCAGCAGCTGCGCGACCTGGCAGCATTCCACGATGGTGGCGGGCGGCCCCGGGTCCAGGTCGAAGACCAGCAGGTCGGGCTCGCCACCGGTGCGGGTAACGCCACATCGGCGTATGGAGTTCCAGCGCCGCGAGGTTGGCAGCCCAGATCAGCGTCGGCAGGTCGCCGCCGAGGATGTACTCGATGGTGTCGCGCGACTTGGTCGACCCCGGCGAGGCGATCTTCGCCGTCGGCACCCAGTCGGGCCGGTGCGCCGGAGCGTTCTTCTGATAGAAGAACTCGGCATCCACGCCTTCGGGATAGCGCTTGATGGTTACCGCCCGCGCAGCGATATGCGGCAGCATGACGGGCGCGACCTTGAGGTAGTAGTCGATCACCTGCGCCTTGGTGAAGCCCGCTGCCGGATACAGCACCTTGTCCAGGTTGGACAGCGTCAGCGTGCGCCCATCGACCTCGACCTGTACCTTGCGCGTGTCAGGGCTCACGAATGACCTCCGCAGGATCCTTGTCGTTTCGCAGCCCCTTGTACGCGGGCGCGCGCAGCCGCCCGGACTTCGTCCAGTCGGCGAACTCCACCTCGGCCACGAGCTCGGGCTCGACCCACCGTGCGAAGCGGGCGTCCTCGGCCGGGACGGTGCGCGCGAATGGCGAGGTCGTCGCGGCGCAGCGGCGCCAGCCGCTCGCCGAGCATCCGCAGCGTCTGCTGCGTGAACCCGGTGCCGACGTGCCCGCTGTACACCAGCGCGCCGTCGTCGTGCACGCCGACCAGCAGCGAGCCGATCCAGCCGGCCCGGCCGCCCTCACCCGGCTTCCAGCCGCCGATCACGACCTCCTGGCGGCGCACGTTCTTGATCTTGCGCCAGGCCGTCGTCCGTCGCCCCGGCTCGTACCGCGAGCCGAGTCTCTTGGCCATCACGCCTTCCAGGTGCTGCTGCCGGGAGACCGCCTGGACATCGGCTGCGGACTCGCCGATGAACGCCGGCGGCACCTGCCAGCGGCCGCCACCGAGGCCAAGGCCCTCGAGCAGCTCCCTGCGCCGCGTGTACGGCTCGTCCAGCAGCGGCCGGCCGTTCAGCCACAGCAGGTCAAAGGCGAGGTAGCTGACCGGGACCTGCGCCGCCAGCACGTTCGCCTGCGCCGCCGTGCTGATGTTCATCCGCTGCTGAAGCGCCTCGAAATCAGGCCAGGGCCCGTCGCCGAACGCCACGATCTCGCCGTCAAGGACCGCCTGCTCGGCCCCGACCGCCGTCGCGAGGCCAGCGAGCTCGGGGTAGACGAACGTGATGTCGCGCGCCGTCCTTGATGTCAGCCGCACCTCGTCGCCGGAAATGAACGCGAGTGCGCGCAGCCCGTCCCACTTCATCTCGTACGCCCAGCCGGCGTCACCGGCCGGCAGCGCGCCGGACGTGGCCAGCATCGGCAGCATCCCGGCGGGCGGTTCTCGGCGGTCCCGGTCGGCGTTCACACCCCGATCATTACCTGACCGCTTGGCTGCCAGGCGAGCGCCCCCGATGCCACCTGGCCAAGCCGAAGGTCCTACCCAGCCGCCCGGCTCTGCGTGCCGGCTCTCGCTGCCCGGCTCTGGCCGGGCGGCTCAGGCCGAGCCGACACCGGAGCTGACCGACCGGAGCTGGCCTGGGCGGCCCGGCCAGGGCGGCCTGGCCAGGGTGAGCGGTCAGCCCATCGTCTTGGCGCCGTCGATGGCTTCCCTGATGATGTCGGCGTGCCCGGCGTGCTGGGACGTCTCCGCGATGATGTGCAGCAGCACCCGGCGTGCGGACCAGCTCGCACCCGCCTCGTACCAGGGCGCCGCCGGCAGCGGCTGGCGCGCATCGAGATCAGGCAGCGTGGCCAGCAGCCCGTCGGTCTGCCTCGCCGCGGCCGCGTAGTCGTCGAGCAGCCCGGCCAGCGTCTCGCCTGGCAGCATCCGGAAGCCGTCGAGCCAGGCCTGCATCCGCCCTGGGTCATCCCAGTTGCCCATGGCGACGGGGCCGTCCACGATGAACCTGGCCCAGTTGCGCTCCACGCTAGTGACGTGCTTGATGATCCCGCCCAGGCATAGCTCGCTGACTGTGGTCCGCTGAGCCGCCTGCTCGTCAGTCATGTCCCTGGTGGTGAACCGCAGGAAGTTTCGATGCTTGGCGAGCGTCTCCGCGAAGTCCGCCCGCTCGCCAGTCAGCATCTGATCGACAGTGCCCATCGCCTCGGCCTCCGCAACCTCCGCCGGCAGCCTCGCGCTGCCTCTGAACTGCACGTTAGCGCGAGGGTACGACAGTCAGGCGGCGTCCTAGCCGGGGCGCAAAGTGGCCCACCACACCGGCTCGTGAGACAGTTCCGGGATGGGTCAGGGGCTCGACCAGCGCCCGTTCGCTGTGCGGATGGAATGGGGCTTGCGGGGCGCGCAGGCGGTCGGCAACGGGGCCAGCTATGCCGTCGTCGTCGACGTGCTGAGCTTCACCACCACCGTGAGCGTGGCTCTCGATCAGGGGGCGGAGGTGTTCCCGTATCCGTGGCGCGACGAGTCGGCCCGGGCATTCGCCCGCAAGCACCGGGCGGTCCTGGCGATCGGACGGTCCGAGGTCCGAGCGGCAGCCCCGGCAGCGACGGCAGGGGCGACAGCGACGGCCGCTACGACGACGGCCACGGCGGTAACGACGACGACGACGCGGAGTCAGCCCGCGCCGGTCAGCCTGTCCCCGGCATCGATCAGGGCCACGGCCGGACTTGACCGGATTGTGCTGCCGTCACCGAACGGCTCGGCTCTGGCCAGAGCGATCGCCGACTCGGTTCCTGGCGTCCAGGTCCTGGCCGCCTGCCTGCGCAACCGCACGGCGATCACGACCTGGCTCGCGAGGCAGCCGCACCCTCCGCGCGGTTCCGGGGTCATCGCGGTCATCGCGGCCGGTGAACGGTGGCCAGATGGCTCACTCCGGCCCGCCGCCGAGGACCTGTGGGGAGCGGGCGCCATCATCGCCGCGCTGGATAGCCTGGGCCTGACCGGCATGAGCCCGGAGGCGCAATCAGCGGCTGCCGCGTGGCGCGCCATCGAGCCGGTGCTAGGTCACGCCCTGGCTAGCTGCAGCAGCGGCGCCGAGCTAGCCGTGGCTGGCTTCGACGACGACGTCGCTATCGCCGCTGAGCTGGACGCCAGCAAGTCCGTGCCGGTCCTGACCGGCCTCCGCTTCACCGACGCGACCCGCATCGCGTAGCCCGCGCCCGGCCAGGTCCAACTATCAGCCGCTCCCAGCTAAGAGCATGCCGACCCATTGCCAAGGCCACCGCGGGGGTATATCTCACTATCTCCGTGGGGCCGCCAGAGTTCGAAGATGGCCGCGCCAGACATGCATCGGCGAGACGGTTCTGGGTAGCGCCTATGTGCTACACATGTATCCTATAGGTCTAATAGGTTTATTGTTCGGGAGGAAGCCGTGGCACTGCCAGACTTCTTCGTGGCAGGCGCGCCCAAGGCGGGCACGACGGCCCTGCACGCTGCGCTCGCACAGCATCCGGAGCTGTACCTGTCGACGGTCAAGGAGCCCAAGTTCTTCCTGACCGATGGCCCGCCCCCCACCCAGGGCGGGCCTGGCGACGCCAAGACCTATCGCGAACATGTCTGGCGACGCCCGGACTACGAGGCCTTGTTCGGCGCCGCGCCGCCCGGCTCGCTGCGCGGTGAGTCGACGCCGTTCTACCTGTACCGGCAGGACGCCCAGCGGCGCATCAAGGCGCTGGTCCCGCACGCCCGCCTGATCGTTGTCGTGCGCGACCCGGTCGAGCGGGCGCACTCGAACTGGACCCACCTGTGGTCGGCCGGCCTTGATCCGATCGATGACTTTGTCAGGGCGTGCGCAGCCGAGGACCAGCGAGTCGCGGCTGGCTGGGCGGACTTCTGGCATTACAAGCGCATCGGCCTGTATGGGCAGCAGGTGCGGCATCTGTACTCGGTCTTCCCGCGCGAGCAGGTCCTGGTCATGCGCTACCGCGACCTGATCGACGATCCGCCCGGCACCCTCGACCGCATCTGCGGCTTCCTCGGCGTCAGCCAAGGGATCATCGACCACCTGCCGCGCGAGAACGTGACCGCGCACCCTGAGCAGACCCGTCGGCACCAGTTCACGTCCCAGGTCCTGCGCGCCGCGTCAGCGTTCACGACCCGCCTGCCCGGTCATCCGGGCCGGGAGCTCATCGACCGGCTGGAGAGCAGCCTGCAGGAAGGGGCAGCCCCGCGGCAGCCGCTGACCTGGGATGAGCGCCAGGCGCTGCTCCCGTACTTCGAAGCTGATATCCGGCTGCTGGAGGAAGTCACCGGCGAGGACTACAGCCACTGGCTCCGCCCGCGGGAGGACTCTGGCGGTCTT
The DNA here is from genome assembly GCA_963837255.1 of uncultured Actinomycetota bacterium. Classification (GTDB taxonomy): domain Bacteria; phylum Actinomycetota; class Actinomycetes; order Streptosporangiales; family Streptosporangiaceae; genus JAJYUU01. The sequence continues at coordinate 750,526 of CAWIMN010000011.1, read as the reverse complement.
GTCGGGGCCAGGCCCGCTGGCCAGCGACAGGCACGCAACGGCAGGCCGCGCGAGTTCTAGCCGCAGCTCAGTGCGGAGCTCGTGCGAGGCCGTCTGGCCTGGTCAGCTCGTAATACCAGCGCTCACGGCCATTGCCGAGATCGACGATGTCCAGGTAGCGCAGCCCGCCGCGGCCAGCTGGCGGCGCGCCAACCGGAACGGTGCCGATCGCCGTCAGGGCCCCCGGCGACTCGCCGATGGCCACGCCCGTCCGCTCCTCGTAGTTCTCCGCCGCGCTGGCCCGACCGTCGTAGTACGCCACGATCTCGCCGGGCGTAAAGCGCACCGCGCTCACCCGCACTCCGCGCGGCGTCCCACTCGCCTGGCCGGGGGGTCAGCGCGTGGCCGTGCCACGTCCACGCGATGCCATCCGGGCTGGTCGCGTAGTCCGTCGTCATGCGGTCGGTGCTATCGGGGTCATCGAGCGGATGCACGGACGCCCACAGGTGCCAGCGGCCGCCGTGAGTGACGATCACCGGGTCCTTGACCGCGGTCCGGCGTCGCCCGGCAGCACGACAGCCCGCTGCCGCGCGTCGAAGGCATCGGGTGCCGCGGCCTCCAGCAGCTCCACTCGCCAGTGCTTGGTCCCCCACGTCGCGCAGCTGAGGTAGAGCCGCCACGTCCCTGCCGGGGTCCGCACCAGCGCCGGGCGCTCGAGCGACTCGGTAGTCCATCTCGTCCCTGGTGATCACCTGGATGGTCTCGAAGTGCACGCCGTCAGCCGAGCGGGCGATAGCCACCGCGTAGCCGCGGCCATGGCCGATCGGCCGCCTGAGCCGGTAGGCCAGCACGATCTGGTCGCCGTCGCGGACCGCGCTCGGCGCACCGGCCCATGTCCCTGGCTCGGCGCCTGGCGGCTCGATGGCCACGACAGAAAGCTCGGGCGACGGTGCCAGCCCGGCTAGCTGGAGTCGGCTGTCTTCGGTGATCACGATGCGAAGAATAGGCGATCCGCGATGGTTGCCGGACCTGGTCAAGCGGCCTCGCCCGGCCAGTCACCAAACCGCAACAATTCTGGCCCTCGCCCGGAATGCCCACTCGCGATACATTGCGATTACTGCGTAGTCGTCCTGATAAGCACCGGGGGTTAAGTGGACGCGCTACGGCCTGGTGATCCTCTGGGGGTTGGCAGGTATCGCCTGCTCGGGCGGCTTGGTGCGGGCGGAATGGGCCGCGTCTATCTCGGCGAGTCTCCCTGCGGCCAGATCGTCGCGGTGAAAGCTGATCCGGCCTGAGTTAGCAGACGACCCGGACTTCAGGCGCCGCTTCGCCCAGGAAGTGCTCGCGGCCCGCCGTGTCGGCGGGATCTTCACTGCGCCGGTGGTCGACGCCGATCCCGATGGCCCGCAGCCGTGGCTGGTGACCGCTTACGTCGACGGTCCGTCGCTGTCCGAAGCCGTGACCGCCCAGGGGCCGATGCCGATCGAGTCGGTGCTGATGCTCGCCGCGGGACTGGCCGAGGGACTCAGCGCGGTGCACGCCGCTGGCGTGGTGCACCGTGACCTGAAGCCATCCAACGTGCTGCTGGCGAGCGACGGCCCGCGCATCATCGACTTCGGCATCTCCCGCGCGCTCGACTCGGCCACGCTGACCAATGCGAGCGCCGTCGTCGGCTCGCCTGGCTTCATGTCCCCTGAGCAGGCGGAGGGCCATCAGGTCGGGCCGCCGACCGACATTTTCAGCCTCGGCGGCGTGCTGGCGTTCGCCGCGACGGGCGAGCTCCCGTTCGGCGCGGGCTCGGCGTCGGCCCTGCTGTACCGGGTCGTGTACGGCACCGCTGCGACCGGGCACCTCCCCACCGAGGTCAGGCCGCTGGTCGAGCGGTGCCTGGCCAAGGATCCGGCCGGGCGGCCGACGACCGGCGAATTGCTCGCCGAACTCGGCTCCGCCGCCCCGGCCGCTAGCTGGCTGTCCTGGCACGGCGTCGTCATCCGGCCGGGAGGCGATCTGCCGGCGACCGAACTTGACCAGCACCAGAACGGGAACGGGGCCGCCAGCCTGCGCCACACCCCGGCCCCCGCGGCCGCCCCCGCGGATCCAGGCGCCGGCCACATGTCCGCCCGTCGGTTCCGGCGCTAAGCCCGACCGCACCGGGCCCGACCGCACCGGCCGTCAGCCAACCTGTGCGGTCCGGCCCGCCCAGTACGGCGCCCGCAGCTGGCGCTTGAGGATCTTGCCCGAGCCAGTCCGGGGCAGCTCCTCGAGGAAGTCGACTGACCTCGGCACCTTGTAGCTGGCCAGGTGCTGCTTGCCGAACGCCTTGATCTCCTCGATCGTCAGCGACGTGCTTGGCGCCAGCACGATAGTGGCGTGCACGACCTCGCCCCACTCCTCGGACGGGATCCCGAACACCGCGACATCGTAGATCGCCGGGTGCTGCTCGAGCGCCGCCTCGATTTCGGCCGGGTAGATGTTCATGCCGCCGGAGATGATCATGTCGTTCTTGCGGTCGCAGATGTAGAGGTAACCCTCGTCGTCCCAGTAAGCGATGTCACCGACAGTGTGGAAGTCGCCGCGACTCGCCGCGTCGTAGCTGTCCTGCTGCTTGTAGTACTCGTTGAAGACGCCCTTCGACCGGACGAACAGCTCCCCCGACATTCTCGGGCCCGGTGCCGGTGACGACTTTGCCGTCCGCGTCGAAGAGCACGATCTCGATGCCCGGAGCCGGCTGGCCGCACGAGCCTGGCTTGCGCATCTGGTCCTCTGGCTTCAGCACGCAGTCAACACCCAGCTCGGTCGAGCCGTAGACCTCCCACAGCGACTCAGGCGGAAAGTCGGCGACGTACTGCTGCTTGAGCGCGTAGCTCCACGGCGCCGCGTTGGCGATCATGACCCGCATGGAGGATCCGTCGTACTTGGCCTTGACCTCAGGCGGCAGCGCGCACACCATCCGGACCAGCGCCGGCGCGGAGAACGTGGACGTGACCTTGTACTTCTCTACCAGCCGCAGCCAGTCCTCGGCATCGAACTTGCGCTGCACCACGATCGTCTGGCCGAAGAGAAGTCCGATACCCATGAACGCGCCGGGACCGCTGTGGTACAGCGGCCCGGACGTGATGTAGATGTCGTCCGGCCGATAGCCAAGCAGGCTGACCAGGGCCATGCCTGTTTCCATGTCCGTGGCGTACCGGACCGCGCCTTTCGGTTTGCCGGTCGTACCCGAGGTATAGATCATCGTCCCGCCCGTGCCGACGGCCTCGCCGACGTCCGCGGGCTGCTCCGATGCCGAGGCGGTCAGCTCCTCGCTGCTGAGCATCCCGGTCCTGGCCGGGCCGCCGAAGACAATGACGTGCCGCAGGTTGGCAAGCGCACCCACCAGCCCGTCGAACAGGTGCGCATAATCCGCGTCGACATAGGCGATCTCGGAGTCGGAGTGGTCGACGACGTACCTGGCCTCTTCCGGCGTGAGCCGGTAGTTCAGCGGCACCGCGACGGCACCGATCTTCCTGGCGGCGTTGATGACGGAGACCACGGGGACAGAGTTCGGGCCGCACCAGATCACCTTCCCGCCGGGCCGGGCGCCCAGATCGAGCAGGACGTTCGCGAGCCGGTTCGCGGCTGTCTCCAGCTCGGCGTACGTCAGCTGGACTACGTCGTCGCCGCCCTTGTCGTCGATGACGGCGAGCTTGTCCGGCTGAGCCTCGGCGTAGACCGTCAGGATGTCTGGCATTGCACCTGTCCCTCGTAGACCTCGCTGCCGCAGCAGCCTGATTGCTCAGGTACACCCTGTACCGAATCCCGCTCGGTTGTCACCATCCGACGACCGGCTTTCTCACCGCCTGCCGTCATCTGCCGCCGTAGTCCGGGTAGCCGCCGCACCTGTCGCAGCAGCTGTCGCCGCTGCCGTTGCGGGAGTCGCGGACGCCAGGCGCAGGGCAGCGGCGACCAGCCGGTCCGCGCGCTCGGCGGCGCGCTGCTCTTCCGCCCTGGTCTCTGCGATGAGCTTGTCCGGGTCCTGGCCGGCGCGTTCGGCCTCGGCCCTGCCGTCCTCGGTGAGCCAGCGGCTGACCTGCTCCGCGTCGACCTCGGGATGGAACTGCACGGCGAGGTGCGGGCCGATGCTGAACGCCTGGATGCACACCTCGTTGCGCGCCAGGAGGCGGGCCTCCGGCGGCGGCAGGCACAGGTCTCCGTGGAACTCCAGCCAGGGTCCCTCGTCGACCAGATCCGGATCGAGGGTCTCCACCATGGTCCAGCCGATCTCCATCCGCGGCGCGCGCTCGACCTGACCGCCCAGCGCGGCAGTCAGCGACTGCGCCCCGAAGCAGATGCCGAGCACCGGAATCTCCGCGGCGTCCGCCGCCCGGATCCAGTCCAGCTCGGCGCCGATCCAGCTGCTGATGCTCTCCTCGTACACCGACCAGACCGCGCCGAGGATAATCACGTGATCGACGCCGTCGAGCGGCGGCAGCGGGCCGCCCTTCGGGTAGAGGTGCACGCTCAGCTCGGCGCCACGCGCCGCGAACGCGTCGGCGATATATCCGGCGTCGTCGACGCCGTGATGCCGGACCACGATGACCCGCATCGGGCCTCCTTCGGACGCAGTCTGCTTTCCTGACCCATTGTCCGGGAACGAGGCCGTCCCTGCACGCCTTAGCCCGCCCGGTCGCGGCCGTCACCGCGAGCCAGCCAGCGTCGTCGGTGGCACGCTGCCGCTGCTAGAGCAGCAGTAACGAGCCAGCCATGACATACGTTCCGGCCCGCACCGGGAATCCGCGGCTGCCTGGCGCCGGTCAAAACGAGGTGCGAGGGGCCGGCGTGACTGGCGAGGATGGGCCTATGGCCTGGCGACTCACCGACAACCTGGACACATTCCTGGACGCAGCGGGTGATCATCTGCGTGCGGAGCCGGCCCTGCATACGGTGCCGCTCACGGTGCTGGAGACGGTCCGGCTTAGCGGCCCGTCGGCGTTCGGCGACAGCCCGCCCCTCTTCGGCTGGCACGAGTCGGCCGACGGCATCGTCGACGGCGCCTTCCTGCAGACGCCGCCGTTCCCCCTCCTGCTGGCGACGCTGCCGCCAGCGTCGGCCCGGTCCCTGCTCGATCTGCTCGCGACCGAGCGCAAGCTGCCCGCTGCTGCCAACGTCCCGGGTCCGGACGAGGTCAGCATCCTGACCGCGTGGGCTGCCGCGACCGGCGGCAGCGGAGTGACCCGGATGCGCAGCCGGCTGTTCCGGCTCTCGGTGCTAGTGCCACCCGAGCCGGCGCCGCCTGGTGCCGCTCGCCTGGCCGAGGAGGGCGACCGCGGGCTGCTTACGGACTGGCATGCGGCCTTCGCGCGTGAGACCGGCGCCGGACTCCCGGAGCACGCCGAGCGGATCGTGGCAGACCGGCTCGGCCATCACGGATTCATGCTGTGGGAGGACGGCGGCGTGCCGGTGGCGATGGCCGGGCTTACGCGCGAGGTGGCCGGCATCATCCGGGTGAGCGACGTGTACACGCCGCCCGGACACCGGCGGCGTGGCTACGGCGGCGCTGTCACGACGGCGATCAGCCGGGCTGCCCTCGATGCGGGCGCTGCCGCGGTCGTGCTGTTCACCGACCTGGCCAACCCGACCAGCAACGCGCTGTACCAGCGGCTCGGCTACCGGCCAGTTACGGACCGGGTGGTGCTCGACCTCGCGCCGGGCGACACCCGTCAGCGTGATGTCACGGGCGGACCGGGCGCACCGTCTTAGTCGTCATGAGAATTGCGATAGTGGGCGGCGCCGGCACCCTCGGCAGGCACATCACCACCGAACTGGCCAACCGCGGCCATGACATGCGGATACTGAGCCGCCGCAGCTCCCAGTACCCGGTCGACCTGGTCACGGGCCAGGGCCTGGCGGCGGCGCTGGACGGCTGCGCCGTCGTCGTGGACGCCAGCAATGCATCTGCGCCGCGACGGGCGGCGCAGGTCCTGGTCGAAGGCTCGCGGCGATTGCTGGCGGTCGAGCGTGAAGTCGGTGTCAGCCACCACGTCGGCATCTCAATCGTCGGCTGCGAGCGCGTCCCGATGGGCTATTACCGGGTCAAGGCCGAGCAGGAGCAGGTGATTAGAGGCGGGCCGATGCCGTGGAGCATGGTCCGGGCTACCCAGTTCCACGAACTGGTGGCGATGGCCCTGGCCGCCGCCGGGAAGTGGCATGTCCTGCCCATACCGGCCGCTCGGCTGCAGACGATCGCGGCCGCCGAGGTGGCGCGGGTCGTGGCCGACGTGGCCGACGGCGAGCCCGGCGGCCAGATCCAGGTCGCCGGCCCGCAGGTGGAGACCGCGGCCGAGCTAGCGCGCACGTGGAAGTCCGTCAGCGGGCGCCGGGCGTTGTCGGTGCCGGTGCCGGTGCCGGTGCAAGCTCGGCCGGGCGTTGCGGGCGGGCGCACTGACGGCCGAGGACGCCGACGTACTCGGCGTCCAGACGTTCGCGGACTGGCTCGCCGCGGCTAGTTCGCGGCCTGGTCAGTCCGCCTAAGGCGGCCCGCCAGCCCTGGTCATCCGCCTAAGGCGGGGCGGCCGGCCGAAATAGGGAGTGCTTCCGATTCGCCAGGGCGGGCCTTACGGCGAGTCTCATGGTTGTGGACCTGACGATCAGGTCCGGACCTGAGGAGTAAGCATGTTCCCGAGCTTCCCGCGACTCGCCGAGGCAATCGCCGCCGAGCGGGCCGCCGACTTCCAGCGTGACGCCGCCGCTTACCGCCGGGCTCGCCCCGTCAGGCGCGCTCGCCGCGTCGCGCGGGCACAACTGACCGGGGACCTGGCGGGCGTCCGGTCGCATGGCGCATCGAGCCGTGTTCCCGCTGCCGCGGCGCGCCACGACTCGTGCACTGCGTCCCGCGCGATCTAGCGCCGCAGCCGGGCACGGTCAGCCCTGGGCACGCCTGCCGCCCGAGCGGAGTGAAGGGCGGCAGGCGGGCCGGCAGCTGGCAGTTGCCCTGCTCGCATCGGAGTCCTGGCTGCCCCAGCCAGGACTCCGAACACATATTTGGACGCCAGTCGTATCATCGAACGTATGGACGGAGCCATCCAGGGATCCCTGCTTGACCTGACGGATGCCCCGGCGCCGGGCTCGCTTGATCAGATTCAGCGCACGGAGCTCAGCGCAGGCGCCTGGATCGACATGCTGCCGGGCTGGATGAGAGGCGCAGATGAGCTGTTTGAGCGACTGCTCCACGTAGTGCAGTGGCGAGCCGAGCGGCGGCGAATGTACGAGCGAGTTGTCGACGTACCCAGGCTGCTGTGCTTCTATGCCGAGGGCGAGCCGCTGCCGGATCCGCTCCTCGTGCAGGCCAGGGAGGCCCTCGATACCCACTATGCGGCCGAGCTAGGCGAGCCGTTCGCGACCGCTGGCCTGTGCCTGTACCGCGATGGCCGGGACAGCGTGGCCTGGCACGGCGACACGATCGGCCGGGGCCGCACGCAGGACACCATGGTCGCGATCTTGTCACTCGGTACGCCGCGACCGCTGCTACTGCGTCCGGTTGGTGGTGGTTCCGCCCTGCGCCATGACGTCGGGCACGGCGACCTGCTGGTCATGGGCGGCAGCTGCCAGCGGACCTGGCAGCACGCGATACCGAAGTCGGCCAGGCCGACTGGCCCGCGGATCAGCGTCCAGTTCCGTACCCGGGACGTACGCTGACGAGCGGTTGACCGGCGGTGTGCCGGGGCAATTTAGCCGACATGGCTGCCGACAGCGGAGAGAATCAGGCCATCTGGCCGACTGATCTCGGACAGGGCGCCCCGGCCGGCACCCAGATGCCGATGGCCCCTGGAGCGGACGGGACCGTGTCTGCCGAGCAGCCGCCCGCTCCCCTGATGCCGCCATTCACGGTGGCATCGCCGTATCCGCCGATCGCCGACTATGCTTTCCTGTCAGACTGCGAGGTCACCGCGCTCATCGCGCCGAACAGCGCCGTCGAGTGGATGTGCCTGCCGAGGCTCGACAGCCCGAGCGTGTTCGGCGCGATCCTGGACCGGGACGCAGGCCGGTTCAGGTTCGGCCCGGAGAACATCTCCGAGCCCGCGGATCGCCGCTACCTGCCGGGGACGATGGTCGTCGAGACGAGCTGGGACACCGGCGAGGGCTGGATCGTCGTGCGCGACTGCTTGCTGATGGGCCCGTGGCGACATGAGCACCCTGGCCGCAGCTCGCACACCAGACCGCCGACGGACTACGACGCCGAGCACACGCTGCTGCGCATGGTGCGCTGCGTCCACGGCACAGCGCAGTTCGTGATGGACTGCGAGCCGGTCTTCGACTACGGCCGCGTCCGGTCTACCTGGCGGCACACTGAGCGCGGCTATTACCAAGCCCAGATCGTGCCGCCGGACGGTGACCTGACACTGACTCTGACCTCGGACATCCGTATCGGCATCGAGGGCCCGAGCGCGCGGTCGCGGACGCTGCTGCATCAAGGCGAGGAACGATTCTGCGCGCTGTCGTGGGGCAGTCTCGACCCGCCCGCCCACCACGACGAGGCCTACCAGCGCCAGGTCTGGACCGCGCATCACTGGCAGCACTGGCTCGCCCGCGGCGATTTCCCCGACCATCGCTGGCGCAGCTATCTGGCCCGCAGCGCGCTGACGCTCAAGGGCCTGACCTTCGCGCCCACCGGGGCGATCGCGGCCTCGGCGACCACGTCGCTGCCCGAGACACCGGGCGGCGAGCGCAACTGGGACTACCGGTATAGCTGGATCCGGGACGCGACCTTCGCGCTGTGGGGCCTGTTCACGCTCGGATTCGAGTGGGAAGCCAGCGACTACTTCGCGTTCCTCACCGACGTCGTTGAGCGCGACCGGGGCGACATGCAGATCGTCTACGGCATCGACGGCCGCGGCGAACTGCCGGAGCAGACGCTCAAGCACCTGCACGGCTACCAGGGCGCGCAGCCGGTGCGGACCGGCAACGACGCCTATGCGCAGCAGCAGAACGACGTGTGGGGCGTCGTGCTCGACTCGCTGTATCTGCATACCCGGTCCCTCGACCGGCTTGACGAGCGCGTCTGGCAGATGGCCAGGCACCAGGTGGAGCACGCCCTCGAGCACTGGCGCGAGCCCGACCACGGCATCTGGGAGGTGCGCGGCGCGCCGCGGCACTTCACCTCTTCGAAGCTGGCGTGCTGGGTGGCAGCCGATCGGGGCGCACGCCTCGCCAGGATGAAGGAGGAGCTCGACGCTGCCCGCCGGTGGCAGCAGGCGGCCGACGAGATCCACGCCGACATCTGCGCCAACGCAATGGACGACCGCGGCGTCTTCTGCCAGCACTACGAGACCACGGCGCTGGACGCGTCGCTCCTGCTGATGCCGATGCTGCGGTTCCTGCCACCAGACGACCCCCGCGTCCGCGCCACCGTCCACGCGATCGCCGACGAGCTGACCGAGGATGGCCTGGTGCTGCGGTACCGCGTCGACGAGACCGACGACGGGCTCTCCGGTACGGAGGGCACGTTCACGATCTGCTCGTTCTGGCTGGTGTCCGCGCTGTCAGAGATCGGCGAGCACCGCCGGGCGCGTGACCTGTGCGAGAAGGTTCTGTCCTATGCCAGCCCGCTGCTCCTCTACGCCGAGGAGATCGAGGCCACTTCCGGTCGTCAGCTTGGCAACTTCCCGCAAGCATTCACGCACCTGGCGCTCATCAACGCCGTCATGCACGTGGTCGACAACGACGAAGAGGAGGCGCGGCTGTCCCAGGGAACGGGTGAGCGGCCCCGGTCCGGGAACGGCAAGCTGCGGCGCTGGGACCGATTCGAGTAGTCGAACCGCTGTGCCTGCCGCTCGTCCTGGCGCCAGCTGACTAGCCGACGCGGTCGCGGGCGATGGCCGCGGCGCGCGCACTAGCGGCCGTGAGAAGGTCCGTCGGTGCGAGCTCGATCTCCAGGCCGCGCTGACCCGCGCTGCAGAACACGGTGACGTACCCAAGCGCGGTCTCATCGACCACGACAGGCAGCCGCTTGCGAAGCCCGATCGGCGCGATACCCCCCGTTACGTATCCTGATGATTTTTCTGCTTGTACCGGGTCGGCCATGACCGCTCTCTTGCCGCCCACCGCGGCTGCGAGCGCCTTCAGGTCGAGGCTGCCCGCGACCGGGACGACACCGACCGTTAGCTGGCCGTCGACGTCCGCGATGAGGGTCTTGAAGACTCGTTCGGGCGGCACGCCAAGCGCCTCGCTCGCCTCCTGCCCGTACGACAGGTGGCGGGGGTCGTGCTCGTAGCGATGGACGGTGTGGGGGATCCCTAGCTTGGCGAGCAGTTCGGTCGCCCTGGTGCCGCCCCGGCCAGCCATGTCGCGAGCTTAGCGGGCCGGCCGCGAGACTAGAGGCGTGACCGCCTGGGTGCTGCACGTCGACCTCGATCAGTTCATCGCGGCCGTCGAGGTGCTGCGGCGGCCTGAGCTGCGCGGCAAGCCGGTCGTGGTCGGCGGCGACGGCGACCCCGCCAAGCGCGGCGTGGTAGCCACCGCCTCCTACGAAGCGCGATTGCAGGGCGTGCACTCGGGGCTGCCCATGCGGACGGCGGCACGACGGTGCCCGGACTGCGTGTTCCTGCCCGCCGACCGGGCCGCCTACGAGGCCGCGTCCGACTCGGTGATGACAGCGCTGCGCAGCCTCGGCGCGGTGACCGAGGTGATGGGCTGGGACGAGGCGTTCCTGGCAGTGGACGCTGGCGATCCGGCAGAGTTCGCCCGGCGGGTGCAGCAGACGATCAAGGCAGCGACGCAGCTGGACTGCACGGTCGGCATCGGCGAGAACAAGCTTCAGGCCAAGCTCGCCACCAACTTCGGCAAGCCGGCTGGGGTGTTCCGGCTGACGCACGCCACGTGGTTCGACCAGCTCGGCGGAGAACCCGTGACCGCGCTGTGGGGTGTCGGCGCGAAGACGGCCAGCAAGCTGGGTGAGCTTGGCATCCGGACCGTCGCCGACCTGGCGACGGCCGACATCGCCACAGTGGCCGCGCGCTTCGGCCCGACGATCGGCCCGTGGCTGGTGCAGACCGCCCGAGGCCTGGATGGCTCGACCGTCAGCGGCGAGCCCTACGTGCCCCGGTCACGCAGCCGCGAGGTCACCTTTCAGACCGACATCGCGGACTGGGACCAGGTCCGCGCTGAGGTCGCGGAGATCGCTCGGCGGGTCACGCAGGACGTGATCGCGGAAGACCGGTCGGCCGTGCGGGTCGTGGTCAAAGTCCGGTATAAGCCGTTCTTCACGAGTACGCACGGGGTGCCGCTGGATTCGCCGACCGCTGATCAGGCCGAGATCGAGCGGGCAGCGCTGGCTGCGCTGGCCAAGTTCACCGACCGGCGACCAGTGCGGTTGCTGGGCGTGCGGGCCGAGTTCGCCGACGACTAGCGTCCCGGAGCAGGCGCAATGACGGACCAGGCGCCGTCCCAGAGCAGGCGCTGTCACGGGGTGGGGGGCTGTCTCGTCTCAAGGTCTGATCGGATAGACGTCAGGCACTGGAGGGATCGCGATGCGCGTGCTAGTAGTCGGAGCGACGGGGGCGGTCGGCAGGCAGCTTGTGCCGCAGCTGATTGCCGCGGGAGACCAGGTCACCGCCACCACCCGCAGTCCGGCCAAGGTAGCAGGGCTCCGGGCGGCGGGCGCCGATCCGCTCGTGGTGGACGGGCTCGACGCCACGGCTGTCGGCGAGGCGGTGGCGCGGGCGGAGCCCGAGGTCATCGTGCACGAGATGACCGCCATCCCGGCCAGTTTCAACCTGCGGAAATTCGAGCAGACGTTCGCCGCCACCAACAAGCTGCGGACTGCCGGGCTCGACCACCTGCTGGCGGCGGCGACGGCGCAGGGCGTGCGCCGGGTCGTCGCGCAGAGCTACGCGGGCTGGCCCAACATCAGGTCCGGCGGCCCGGTGAAGACCGAGGATGACCCGTTTGACCCGGACCCGCCCGCGTCCCAGCGAGCCACCCTGGATGCGATCCGGTACCTGGAGCAGGCGGTGACGTCCGCGCCGCTGGAGGGCCTGGCGCTGCGGTACGGCAGCCTGTACGGGCCGGGATCATCCGAGTTCTTCGTCTCGATGCTCAAGCGCCGGCAAGTGCCGCTGGTCGGCAACGGCGCTGGCGTATGGTCGTTCCTCCATGTGACGGACGCGGCCGGTGCGACGGTCGCGGCCGTGCACGGCGGACCGCCCGGTGTGTACAACGTCGTCGACGACGAGCCGGCCGCCGTCTCGGAGTGGCTGCCGGTGATCGCGCGCAGCGCGGGCGCTCCGGCGCCGCTGCGGGTGCCCGGCTGGCTCGGGCGGCTCGCCGCCGGTACGGCCGGGCTCTCGATGATGACGCAGATCCGCGGGTGCGCTAACGCCAAAGCCAAGCGCGAGCTCGGCTGGCGGCTGGTCTGGCCAAGCTGGCGGCAGGGTTTCGCGGAGGGCCTGGCACAGGCCTATCCGGCCGCGTCGGGCGCGCCGAGGGCCTGACCTGAAGAGCTGAGGCGGCAGATGAAGAATCACGTGGTGAACCTGGACCGCGGGACAGCCGACGGCGACACCGCTGCCGTCTTCGAGAGCCTGCGGCCGCTGCTGTTCTCCATCGCCTACCGGATGCTCGGCAGCGTGACGGAGGCCGAGGACATCGTGCAGGAGGCGTTCCTGCGCTACCACCGGGCCGTCGCTGGCCAGGGCCAGCCCGACTCGCCGAAGGCCTACCTGTCCGCGGTGGTCACGCGGCTGGCGATCGACGAGCTGCGGTCGGCCCGGGCCCGGCGCGAGTCGTACGTCGGCGACTGGCTGCCCGAGCCGCTGCTGACCGGCCCGGAACCACTCGGCCAGCCGCTCGCCGATCCGGCTGCGCATGCCGAGCAAGCCGACTCGCTGTCCATGGCGTTCCTGCTGCTGCTCGAGCGGCTCACGCCACTGGAGCGGGCGGTGTTCTTGCTGCACGACGTGTTCAGCTACGGCTATGACGAAACCGCCGGAATCGTCGGGCGGAGCGCGACCGCGTGCCGCCAGCTGGCCCGCCGCGCCAGGCAGCACGTCGAGGCTGAGCGGCCGAGGTTCGACGTCGCCGCACGCCAGCGAGACGAGCTGGCGGAGCGATTCTTCGCCGCCGTGAGCGGCGGCGACATGGACGGCCTGCTCGGCCTGCTCGCCGCCGACGTCGAGGTGCACGGCGACAACGGCGGCGTCCCGCCGGCCTGGCGCAAGCCCATCGTCGGCCGCGAACACGTCGGCAGGCTACTGGCTGCGCTCGGCAACCAGGTACGCCACGCTCACGGGTCTATCCGCCGGGCGGAGATCAACGGGCAGCCGGGAGCCCTGGCGCTCGCCCCAGACGGCAGCCTGATCAGCGTGCTCTGCATCGATATCGCTGACGGCCAGGTGCAGACTGTCCGCTCGGTCATCAGCCGGGACAAGCTCAGCCACCTGGGTCCGCTCGCCGACCTTGGCAGCCTCCGGCGGCAGCGCGGCGATTCGTGACCGCGTCGCGCCGCCGCGCCAGGCGGACGGGAGCCCGGCGCGCCAGACGTGCGGCTAACGCGCCGCCGCGCCAGGCGGACGGGAGCCCAGCGCGCCAGACGTGCGGCTAACGCGCCGCCGCGCCAGGCGGACGGGAGCCCGGCGCGGCGGCCGCCAACTCGCGAGCGACGGTCTCTGCCGGGGGGCGCCGCAGCCGCGAGCGGCGCTCTCAGGGGGGAAGCGCGCCCACCCGCTCCGCCAGTGCCATCAGCGGGCGAGGAGGCGGGGTCTGCATGCTCAGCAGGTCGCCGATGACCTGACAGGCGCGGTCACGATCACGGACCTGACCCGGTCCGAGCTCCACCGCGCGCGCCAGCGCTGCCGTTGCCTCGTCGACCTGCTGCCGGAGCGCGTAAGCCCGGGCCACGTCGATGAGCATGCGCGCGAGCCGGGCCGGCGACAGGCCTGCCGTGTCCACTGATGCGGCGGCCCGCAGTGCATGCCCGGCGTCGCCGAGGTCCACGCTGACCGCGATCTCGAAGAGCGCTACGTACTGCGCGCCGAACTCGGGCATCGCGTTCGCTTGCCTCGTGCCCAGCCGGCTCGCGAGCAGGCGTGCCTTCGCCAGATAGCCGAACGCGGCCGCCGGATGATCCGTCCTCGCCGCCGTCATGGCGCGCAGCAACGTCAGACCGCCGCAGAGCGACAGCGCGTCTGGATCACCGAGCTCGGCGAGGCCGCGCAGAGCGATCAGCGAGGTACGGGCGATCTCGTCCCCAAGCGCGTACTCGCTGGAATCCACGAACACCGAGGCGAGCCGGTACTGGCCCGCCGCAGCGAGCAGCAGGTTGCCGGCCTTCTCCGCGGCCGCCATCGCCCGGTCGGCGGCCACCCAGGCGGCCAGCGGCTCGCTGAGCTTCATCAGCGCGGCCGAGCACGCCTGGTAGGCCATGGCGGTCAGCTCGTAAGCGTCCTCGCGAAGCGAGGGCGGCGCTGTCCGCACCGCCGCTTCCAGTCCCGGCAGCAGCCCGCCGAGTACCGACGTCAGTTCCTCGAACTCACCCGCCCTGGCCAGCGCGCAGGCTCGCTCGGTCGTCGCGCGCAGGCTGCCAATTGACGGAGCGTGGCTCTCCCCCAGCATCGCGCACAGCGAGTGCGCGCCGGCCAGCAGCAACCGAAGGCCGTCGGCTGCTGACGAGCGCCGCAGCTCGCCTATGCCGCCTCTCGCTCCGGCCGCTAACTCTGGCAATGGCACCAGCGCGGCGAAGTTTGGCTGCCCCAGGCGGTGGCAGCGGTGCTCTCGGGCGATCCTGTGCCCGAGCACCTGCTGATACCCCACGGTGTTCACCTGCGCGCTCCCTCTCACTAGGGATCAGGTGGCGTCGTCACCCGCGGACGCGGGCCATTCCTGAGTAGCAGATGAGTGCACAACGAGAATTGCACCTAGCGCAGCCCGACGCAAGTGCGTGAGATGCGATGTCACAGCCGTTACCGGGACATTCCACCCAGGCAATCGGACGTTAGCCGGTGTCGCCGACTCTCGCTGCGGCCATTTTGGCCTCGAGCGAGCTGACCGGACCCAAGATTGGTGCCCCTCATCCTAGGCAGCGCGGACCGGGCGCCACCTGATACCAGGAACCCTCAGGCCGGGGACCGGCGGCTCGCTGGCCGGCCGCGGTGCGCTAGTCTGCCGCCGCGCCCTGCTACGTCATCCCCGCGAGGAGAGACATGGTCGTTCCGCTGGCCGCACGCTGGGTGGCCGCGGCCGTCGGAGTGCTGCTGGTCACCACTTCGGCGAGCAGCGTGATCGGCACGCTGATCGTGCCCCGCTCGGTAGGGAGCTGGCTGACCAAGAAGGTCGATGAGCTGGTCGACAGCGTTTACATCGTGGTGACCAAGCCGGTCAGGGACTTCCGCCGCAAGGACCGGATCCTGGCCACGCACCCCGCGGCGCTACTGCTCTGCCAGATTTTCGCCTGGCTCGCTATGTTCTTCGTCGGCTTCGCCCTCATCTTCTGGCCGCTGGTGCACGGCGGCATCACCGACGCCTTCAAGCTGGCGGGCCCCGGTATCTGGGAGATCGGCTCGGACCTTGCCCAGGGCGGACCGCAGCAGGCCATCCTCGACATCGCCGCGCTGACCGGGCTCATCACGGTCACCTTGCAGATCGCGTACCTGCCGACCCTGTACTCGGCGTTCAACCGCCGGGAGAATGAGGTCGCGGTGCTCAACGACAGGGCGGGATTCCCCAGCTGGGGCGCTGAGCTGCTGGCGCGCACTCATTACGCCCTCGGCTCGGGCGTCTCCACCGTGAACACCCTGCCCGACCTCTACGAGAACTGGGAACGGTGGGCAGCCGACGTCGGCGAGAGTCACACGACCTACCTGCCGCTGGTCTGGTTCCGCTCGCCGAAGCCGCTGTCGTCCTGGGTGACCTCGCTGCTGGCGGTGCTCGACTCCGCGGCGCTGATGCTCACGCTCAACCCGTCGACGGCGCCCGTCGTGCCGGCCAGGCTCTGCTTGCGGGCCGGATTCACGTGCTTCCGCGACGTCGCCAGGGCGATGGGTTTCGACATCGCGCTCGAGCCTGACCCCGAGCAGGGCATCACCCTCACGTACGAGGACTTCCTGGAAGCCATCAACCGGCTGGAGGAAGTCGACTTCCCGCTCGAGCGAAACCCCGAGGACGCCTGGCCCGATTTCGTCGGCTGGCGGGTCAACTACGAGGATGCCGCCTTCGCCATCGCCCGGGCCGTCGACGCGGTGCCCGCGAAGTGGTCCGGTCCGCGGCGGCAGAAGGACCTCAAGGTCATCCCGCCAGTCCGGCCGCCCACGGGCCACCCGCCGAATGGCAAGTGGAAGAAGCCAGGCGAGCCTGTAACCGGCGCGGTCAGACTGCGTTCGCGGCGTCCCCGCGTGACTGGACCAGGTCGAGGTCGGTGTCGGCGGAGTCAGGATCCGCCAGCTCAGGACCGGCGCCCGGCGCTGGGGCGGCGCGCCGGGCAGCGGCTAACGATGACGGGAACGGGGTCGCTTCCGGCAGCGGCTCCAGCTCGTGCGCGGTCGCTCGCGGCTCCGCCACCTCGGATCGCTCGGGCCAGGGGTTCAGGTCAGGAACCGCGGCCGCGGGCTCCGGCGCCGGCTCCGGATTGCGCACTGGCTGTTGCTGCGGCTCCGGCGCGGCCGGAGACCCTGCCCGCGGCGCAGCAGCACTCGTCCCGTCGGCCCGGCCAGTCCGGTCGGGCTGCGCTGTCCTGGACGGCTCTGTCCTGGCGGACTGCGCTGTCCGGTCCGGCCGGTCCGTCCCATCAGGCCGGTCCGTCGGGTTCGGCCGCAGCAGCTCCGGCAGCTCGGGCAGCGGGACCAGTCCAGGGAAGTCGAGCTCCTGCGGTGGCTCCGGCGGCGGCATCGGCTGGCCCTTCTCGGGCAGCGGAATGCCGCCGAACGCCGGCGCCAGCACAGCGCCAGCGGCCCGCACGGTCGCCTCGCGCAGGGTGTCGCCCACCAGCCGCGCCGCGTACGACAGCAGTGCCTGACGCTCGCCGTTGACCTCCTGCCGGGCCGCCGCCGCCAGTTCTTCGGCAAGCCGGCCGGCCAGGGCTTCGGCCGTCGGCCACTGCCCGACCGCTCGCCTCGCCTCGGGAGTTACCTTGAAGACATACCAGAATCGAGGGTCGCCGCCAGTCGTCGTCTTCCTGAAGTCGACGTAGACCGGGTCCAGGGCCTCGAGCGCCTGGGCCACGACCGACGGATCGAGGCCCGTCCTGGCGGCGATGTCGGTGACGGTGACCATGTAGCTCTGCTCAAGCAAGCCGACGGTCGCGTCCAGCACGGGCAGGTCTCTGGCCGCCCAGGTGTCATGCACGAGCATCTGCCTAACCGGGACCTGGCCGGAGATCATCGGGGGCTCGACCGGGTCCCTTCATCGTCGGGTTCGCCCCGGCGCGATGCCAGGGCCGATGTAACCGGCACTTAGGAGACTAGCGAGAATAAGGAGTGCAAGCGCCCCAATGGGCTCTTCGCGCTACTGAACCGGGCGTTCACCGAGCTCCAGGCGGCTCACTAAGCTCTGCCCGCAGGCCGATCTGTCATCACCCAGCGTGGGCTCTGTCACGTTGTCGGCTGGGCAGGGCGGCAACGTCGCTAAGCTGTGCGGGCCCGCAACGCAGCGGGACAGACCGACTTGAGAGGAACATCAATGGGTAACGACACCGGACTTGAGCGGACGCTGGTGCTGCTCAAGCCCGACGCCGTGGCTCGGGGCCTGATCGGGCGCGTGCTCAGACGATTTGAGGATGCCCTGCTCAAGGTGGTCGCTTGCAAAATGGTCTGGATGGACGCCGACCTGACCAGGCGGCACTACTTCGACCTGGAGGAGCGCTTCGGACCCGCGGTGTACAACGCGATGGCCGAGTTCATGCAGAGCGGGCCCGTGGTGGCCCTCGTGCTGGAGGGCGTCGAGGCGGTCGCCTGTACCAGGAAGCTTGTCGGCTCGACCTATCCCGACCAGGCTCCACCCGGCACCATCCGAGGCGACTTCGCCCACATGAGCAAGGCCTACGCCAACGAGCGCGGCCTCGCCGTGGCCAACCTCGTGCATGCATCGGGCAACGTCGAGGAAGCGGCGCACGAGATCGACGTCTGGTTCGCCAAGGACGAGATCCACGAGTACCCGTCGGCAGCCGAGCGCTTCCTCCGCTAGCGGGACATCTCAGCGCTGGCGCATCATCCGCGCAATCCTTCCTGGCTTGGAATGAACCGAGCAGGGGTACTCCCCGTTCCGTTCAGAAGCGGCATCGGCTCGTTTTGCCATGCCGCCCGGCGGTCGTGGTCGCCCGTCCAGGGCTGCCTTCGGCACGCCGGCCAGCCTTGAAGGGAGCACGCATGCCCGCACGTCATCGCACGGCGGCAGTCGCCGCCGCGGCGGCGGCCATTACCGCTCTGGGCCTGGCCGCGGCACCCGCGGCGCTGGCCCAGCCAGCCGGGTCACCTGCCTATCTCAGCCATTTCAACAAGATCAAGACCATCGCGTCAACTGTCCCGCGCAACGGGGACGTCAACCCGTACGGCATTGTCGTCATCCGGCACAGCACCGGCCGCCTGCAGGCGGGCAACGTGCTGATCAGCAACTTCAACAACAAGGCCAACCTGCAGGGCACTGGCAAGACGATCGTCCAGATCACGCCCGGCGGCCAGCGGACGCTGTTTGCGCGCATCAGTCGCAGCAAGCTTCCGGGCGCGTGCCCTGGCGGCATCGGGCTCAGCACCGCTCTCGTGGTCCTGCCGGGTGGCTGGGTCGTGGTTGGCAGCGTGCCGTCCACGAACGGCATGGCCGCCACGGCGAAGGCCGGCTGCCTGATCGTGCTGAACAGCCAGGGCCAGGTCAAGGAGACCATCAGCGGATGGGGCATCAACGGACCCTGGGACTCGACTGCCGTGGCCAGCGGCAAGTTCGCTGACCTGTTCGTGACTAACGTGCTGACGGGCACTGTTGCCGCCGGTGGCAAGGTCGTGAACGATGGCTACGTGCTGCGGCTCACGCTGCGGCTGCACCGCTTCGCCCCGCCGTCTGTTATCGCGTCGACAGTGATCGGCTCGGGCTACGCGCAGCGCACCGACCCCGCCGCGTTCGTGCTCGGTCCCACCGGCGTCGGCCTCGGGCGGCACGACACGCTGTATGTCGCCGAGACGCTGACGAGCCGGATCTTCGCGATCCCGAGCGCCATCACGCGGCTGGGGAGCGCCGGCCGAGGCGCGCTGGTGACTAAGGGCGGCAAGCTCAACATGCCGCTTGGCCTCGCTATCGCCCCCAATGGCCACGTGCTCACGGTCAACGGTGGCAACGGCAAGATCGTCGAGACCACCCCGGCGGGCGCCCAGATCTTCTCGCGCTTCCTGGACACCTCTGGCAGCCCCAAGGGCGCGGGCGCCCTGTTCGGCCTCGCGATCCGGCCATTCTTCGGCGGCGTCTACTACGTAGACGACGCGGCCAACACTCTCCGCCTGCTGCACTAGCAAGCTGAGCCGTCATGGGTGTGAAGCTGCTGTCGTTATAGCGACAGCAGCTTCACACCCATGTGTGCACCGGGGCTATTCCCAGTCCTCGTCGGGCTCGGCGGCCGCTGGCTCGGGGACGTCCCCCGCTGGCCGCTCGGCCAGCCACCGCTCCAGCCAGCCGAACTGCTCCGCGAGCGTGTGCAGGACGGACTCGCGCGCCATGTAGCCGTGATTCTCATAGGGCAGGATCACCAGGCGGGCGGTGCCACCGGTGCCCTGGATTGCCTGGAAGAGCCGCTCCGACTGGATCGGGAACGTGCCCGAATTAGCGTCCCGCTCGCCGTGGATGAGCAACAGCGGCGCGGAGATCTTGTCCGCGTACCTGAATGGTGACACCCGGTCGTAGACCTCCGTCGCCTCCCAGAAGTTGCGCCGCTCGGTCTGGAAGCCGAACGGGGTGAGACTGCGGTTGTAGGCGCCGCTACGGGCGATGCCGGCGGCGAACAGGTCAGTGTGCGCCAGCAAGTTGGCGGTCATGAACGCGCCGTAGCTATGGCCGCCCACCGCAACCCGCTGCGGATCGGCGACGCCCATGTCCGCGAGCGCGGCGATGTGCGCAGCCGCCGCGGCGCTGATCTGCTCCACGTACGTGTCGTTCATCGTCTCCGGGTCGCCGATGACGGGCATCGTGGCGTTCTGAAGCACGGCATATCCGCGCAGCACGAACCAGACCGGGTCGGAGGCCGTCAGCCTGGTGAACCGCTCGGTCGTGCCGCGGACCTGCCCGGCTGTCGCCGCGTCGCCGTAGTCGAGCGGGTAGGCCCAGATGATCAGCGGCAGCTGGCCATCGCGCGCCTGGTCATAGCCTGGCGGCAGGTGCAGCATGCCGGTCAGCTTCACCCCGTCACCGCGGTCGTAACTGAGCAGCCGCTTGTCCATCCCGGTCAGCTGCGGGTGCGGGTCCGGCCACGACGTCATCGGCGTGCGCTCGCCGTCGTCGAGCCTGATCACCGCGAGATTCGGCGGCTCGGTGCGGCTCTCGTGCCAGATCAGCAGGCTCTCCCTATCGTCGCCGGCGAAGCCCAGCACCTGCTCGTATGCATCGGCCGGGCTTCGCCACAAGCGCGTGCTGTTCAGGTCCGCCAGGTCCAGCCGGTCCAGGAACGGCCGGTCGCCCTCGGGACTCGCGCCGTCGCCGCGCAGGTAGATGTGGTTGCCGTCCTGGAGCACCGTGCGGGTACCGTCCGGATGCACCGTCATCAGTGGCGAGCCAGGATCACCGTAGGCCTCGTCCGCGGAGTGATCGAAGATGATGCGGCTGTCCTGCGGCGCGGCGAGGTCGGTGAGCCGGGACGTCAGCCAGCGGCGGTCCCTGTCGTGCTCGGTGATCAGTAGCTGACCGGGTGCGGTCATGTCATACCAGCCGAGACAGCGATGCTCGACCTGGATGCACGGCTGCGGCGACTCGTCGAACGGAGCTGGCAGCCGGAAGACCTCGTCCCTGAACTCGACCTTGACGAGCGGATCGCCACCGTCCTGCGCTTCGGTCCAGACCAGGCTGGCGGGCACCGATTCCTCCCACGAGACCATCCGCGGGCCGATCGGGACGCCGTGCCGGGGCACTTCGTCGCTCACTGGCAGATCCGCTATGACTCGCTCCAGTTCGCCGCCCGCGGTCCACACCTCGACCCGCCGGGCAAAGTAAGGAAACGGCACGCGGAACGAGAACGGCCGCTGCAGCCGGTATACGAGCAAGTGCTGGCCGTCGGGCGATTCGCTGAGGTGGTAGTACAGGCCGGGCGGTCCGAGCTCGGTAGCGGCGCCCGAGTCCGGGTCAACGCGCAGCGGCACCGTCGTCGCCAGTTCCTCGAAGACGTCGGCGTCCGCGTCGGTTCGGAGCAAGTCGGTGAAGGTTGCCATCTGCGAGTGCTTGCCCGCCACTTCCGACAGCTCCGGCTCGATCGGCTCCGGGCCAGGCTCAGCCGGCGGCGCCACCGCGCCGAGTACGAGCAGGCTGCAGCCGTCCCTCGACCAGCGCACCGTCGACCCGCCCGACGTGGGGTCACCGCCGAGCACGTCCCTGACCCGCAGTCCTGGCACCTCGGCAGCCGTCGCTGCCTGCGCATCCGCCACCCACGCTGCGACGCCGTCGGGCTCGTCGAGCGTGACGGCGAACCGCCGCCCGTCCGCCGACCAGGTGGGCACGCTGACCGACTTGGCTTCGGGCAGGTCGATGCGGCGCGGCTGGCCACCTGGCACCGCGATCACCGACAGGCCAGTCAGGCGCCGGGTGCGCTGGCGGCCGCCGATGACCGGATCCAGGCGCAGCCCGGCGAGCGCCAGGTACGGGCGGGCCAGCT
Organism: uncultured Actinomycetota bacterium; assembly: GCA_963837255.1. GTDB lineage: Bacteria > Actinomycetota > Actinomycetes > Streptosporangiales > Streptosporangiaceae > JAJYUU01. Next base: position 728,745 of record CAWIMN010000011.1, on the reverse strand, counting down.
GCGCCACCGGCGGATGCGACTCGTAGTGCACCAGCGCGATGAATCGCCGGCCCGGCGCGAGCGAGGCGGCCGGCGTGGGTGGTGCGTCGATGATCGAGACGATGTCGTCGGGCGGGGTCTGATACGGCACTCTTGATTCCCTCTCCGTCGCTGGCCGGATACCAGCCGCTGACCTAGGCTGGCGCGCCTGTGAGTCGGTGCGCACATCGAGCGCCCTCACGCTACGCCGCTAGCCGGCCAGGATGAAATGACGTCAGGCCCAGGGAGATGATCATGCAGGCGAGCCCGGAGCCCGCGCAGGTGTCTGTTCCCGGCTTCACCGACCATCATGCGCACCTGCTGCGAGATGCCGCCGGCGTGCCCTTCCCGCCGACCCCGCAGGCGGTCAGGAACTTCCATCTCAGCGTGGCCGGACAGGGACGCAGTCCGATGGACGTGCTCGATCCGGCCCCGCACGTTGCGAGACCGGCCCTGGATGAGCGGCTTGCCGCCGCCCTCGCCAGAGCAGCCGCGGCCGGCCTGGTGGAGATCACCGAGATGGGCATGCGCAGCTGGGCTTACCTGGACGCGATCGTCGCCCTGCAGGCCGCGGCGCCGCTGCCGTGCCGGGTCCGCGTCTATGTAGCGAGCGGCCTCGCCGAGGAGTCTGGCCTGGCGGAGCTTGACGCCCGTCGCGCCGACACGGGCCCGTGGGCGCGGCTGGAGGGGATCAAATTCTACGCAGACGGCTGGCTGCTCCCGCGCACCTGCGCCCTGTGCCACGATTTCGCGGACGTGGCCAGCAACGGGGTGCTCTTCACGGACGCGCCCGCGCTCGCCCGCCGGATCCAGCCGCTAGCCGGCCGAGGCTGGCGCATCGCCACGCACGCCATTGGCGACCGAGCGGTCCAGACTGTGCTCGACGCATATGACCTGGTCTTTGACGGCGATGAGGCGATGGCCGCAGCTGCGCCACGGATCGAGCACGCCAGCGTGCTCTCGCCGGAGCTGATCGACCGGATGGCGCGCACCGGCGTCGTCGCCTGCATCCAGCCATCGTTCGCGCTCACTGACGCGCGCCAGCTGAGCCCGGCGCTCGGACCGGAGCGAGCAGCCCGCGCCTACCCGTGGACGCAGCTCGCGCAGGCGGGGGTCGCGATGCTGGCGGGCACCGACTACCCGATCGAAGTGCTCGAGCCGCTGCCGAGCCTGGCGCGGCTGGTGAGCGGCGAATCGGGCAGGCCCGGTTTCGCCACTGGCGACGCCGCGCCGGAGCAGGCACGCCTGGCGGCTCACACCGCGTTCGCACTGATGACGGACCCGGCGGCGGGCCGGACGCTGCTGACCGCCGATCCGCGTTTGGTTCCGCCGGCCGAGATCGACCAGATCGAGGTGCTCGGAACGCAGCCGACGCCGTTCTGACGGCGGCGCGGCCAGGCTTACCTCGTTCCCGCCCTGGTCAGGGACGGGTGGGAAGCGGTGCGGGCGGCACGCGCAGCAGCCTGGCCGCCCACCCTGGCAGCCACCAGTTCCAGCGGCCGAGCAGCGACACGATCGCCGGGACGAGCAGCGACCTGACCACAGTCGCGTCCAGCAGGATGCCCGCGCCGACGCCGGTCGCGAAGATCTTGAGGAACGTGAAGGGCGCGCCCGCCAGCGCCGCCATCGCCAGGAACAGGATGAGCGCAGCCGATGTGACCAGGCGGCCGGTGCGGCCTACGCCGGTGATGACCGCCTGGTCGGTGGACCCGGTCACGTCGTACTCCTCGCGCATGCGGGTGAGGATGAACACCTCGTAGTCCATGGACAGGCCATACACGAAGGCGAACACGAACAGCGGGATCCAGCCAGTAATGGCGCCAGTGGCGGGCAGGCCCCAGATCGCCCGTGACCCGTAGCCGTCCTGCCAGACCAGCACCAGCACTCCGTAGACCGCGCCGACGGACAGCAGGTTCAACGCGATGGCCTTGAGCGGCAGGAGCAGCGACCGGAACGCTCGGGCCAGGAGCACGAACGTGATCAGTGCCAGTCCAAGCAGGACCCAGGGGAAGTCGCCGTAGAGCGAGTGAATCTGGTCGACGAGCCCGGCCGAGTAACCACCGATCAGCGCGTCGGGCTCGGCTGAGCCGACCGCGCTCCGGACGGCGGCGGCCGTCGACAGGCCCGTCGCGCCAGCCCCGTCGGCAACCGGCAGCGCCACGACCAGGGCGCTGCCATGCTGGTGCCAGGCTGCCCCCGGCGGCGCTACAGCGAACCGGACGCCGGGCACGCTGGCGGTGGTTGTGACCACGCTGGACGCGATCGCCTGTCCCGGCGCCAGGATCTCGATCGGGGCGAGCACCCCGACCGGAATCCCGGCCCGCTGCAGCAGCACGACGCCGTCGCGTGCGGGGCCTTTCTGCGAGAGCGAGTTCACGCTCGCGTCGCCGACGTGCATGCCGAGCGCCGCGACACCGAGCGCGATCAGGACGGCCAGGCCCGCCGCTGCGGCCAGCCAGCGCTGCCGCACCACGAGCCGGGCCCACGCGGTCCAGCCCCGGCTTGGCGTACCCTCGTGCCGCAGTCGCGGCCACTCCAGCCGCGGCCCGATCCCGGCGAGCACGGCCGGGACTAGCGTCAGCGTCACGGCGACGCTGATCAGCGGGATCAGCATGCCGCCGAGGCCGATGCTGCGGATGAACGGGATCGGCAGCGCGATCAGCGCTAGCAGGCCGAGGGCCACGGTGACGCCGCTGAACACGATGGCCCGGCCAGCGGTGTCCATGGCGCGCCTGATCGCCGCCTCGTTGTCGCTGCCGTGCGCCAGCTCCTCACGCCACCGGGTGATCAGGAGCAGCGAGTAGTCGATGGCGACGCCAAGGCCGATGAGGCCGACGAGGAACTGGACGACGAAGTTGACGTTCAGCAGGTAGGTCAAACCCAATATCGCAAGGAACGCGGTCGTCACCGACGCCGCCGCGATCAGCAGCGGCACCACCGCGAGCAAGGACGCGAAGACGAAGGCCAGCACTGCCATGGCGCCCAGCGCGCCGATCAGGATCTCGTTGAACACGCCCGGCCCGGATGCGGACCCGCCCGCGGTTGTCAGCGGACCCAGGCCTGTCACGCGGACCTGCGAGCCGGGCGGCAGGTAGCGCAGCATCACGGCCTGAACGGCGGCTGGCTGCACGAGCGTGAGCTGCGCCTGGTTCCCCCGGCTGGGAGTGAAGATCAGCCCGAACGTGGTCCCGCCGTCCGATGAGACGAAACCGCGGTCGCCGGTACTGGCATAGGACACGACACGGCTGGGCCCGATGCCCGGCCGGACGCCGACCGTAGCGGCGGCGCTGAACGCCGCCCGCAGCGCGGTCCGCGCCTGCGGCTGCTCGGCCGTCTGCCCGGCTGGCAGCCTGACCACCGGCACCAGCGGGGAGGTGCTGCCGCCGGTCCCGTAGTGGGCGACGATCGCCGAGTCAGCGATGTCGCTGCCGGTGCCGGGGATCTCGAAGCTCATGCTCAGATGGCTGCTGAGCACCGACGAGGCGAAACCGCCGACCAGTACGGCGACCAGCCAGATCAGCCCGATCAGGCGGCGGCGGCGCAAGACGAACTCGGTGAGTCGGCCCATGTGTTCGGGAAAGCCCTCTCTAGCCCAGGCGGCTGGATCCATGCCGGTCCGAACCTACCGGGCATGGCAGCACGGCCGGCACCGGGTAACGATCGCTCCGAGTACCGGCCGTGCGCCTCGTCGGCTGGACTGCGCCGCGGGCGGCTCGCGGGCGCCGACCGCTAGCTGGCTGAGCCGATTACTAGTACCAGCCCGTCGCGAGCTCGTGATTCCAGGCTGCCGCTGGGGAACCGTACCGCCCCCTGATGTAGCGCAGGCCCCACAGGATCTGGGTGCGTGCGCTGGTCCGCCAGTTCGGTCCGGCGGCGGACATCTTGACGCCGGGCACAGCCTGCGGGATCCCGTAGGCGCCGGAGTACACGTTCTCGGCGTGCACGTTCCAGCTGCTCTCGCGGGACCAGAGCCGGTTCAGGTACGGGAACTGCCGCTGAGACCAGCCGAACCGGTGCAGGAGCGAGAGCGCGATCTGCCGCGGAGTCTCGGCCGCCTTCTTGCGCGGCTTGGCGGCGCTGGCGCTGGCCGTTCCCTTCGTCGCTACAGCGGCGCTGAGGAAAGCGTCGAGTTGCGCGTGATTCGTGCCCTCGGCAGGCGGTGCGACCCTGGTCGTCTCGGGGCTGAGCGTACGGACGTGGCCGGCGGGCGGGCGAGAGCGGCCGGCTGAGCGGCCGCGCCAACTGTCCAGATGCCGGCGGCTGCCGCGGCCGCTGCCACCATGGCGATGGCCGGGACATGCATTGCGAGATGGAGTTTGACTGAATTATCGGGGGTGGGTGTCCTGAACAGGGACAAGTCGAGCCTTTGGTCGGGCGCGCGAGTGCACGCTCGGCTTCCACCCTGTGCTTAGTGCCGCACCGCGTTGGCGCGGCAGGCGGCAGCGCGCTGACTTGTCGCGGGTACAGGGCGACGTGGCCGCTCGGGGGACGCGGCCGTCGTGCACGCAGGGTGCTGTCGGATGCACACTCTGCCCGATGTTCAGCCCCTCTGACCGCCGAAATTGCCATTATGGCGCTATGAGGTAAATCACATTTACCGTATTGTTATTTGTATAATTGATCCGCTGATGGACACATTTGACAATTATTACTGGTTCTGATGTTGCGCATGAGCACTCGTGGGACACCTGCAGAGCCCGCTGCCGCCGAGTGCTTCCTGCGCCAGCTGGCGGCATGTCCCGGCGGCGGCACAGGTGACAACCGCCGTCAGGCGGAGGCCGGTCGCTGCACCGGCAGGCGTCCGCAGGCCGCGCAGAATCTCACCTGCGGCTGGGCGGCCAGCAACGCAGCTGCGATGGGCCGGCTGCACTGCTCGCACCGGCCGTACCGGCCGACGGCAATCCTGTCCAGCGCCGCCTCGATCTCCGCGAGCGCCTGCCGTTCGGCGACTGCCTGCCGGGCGAGCTGCCGGGCCCGGCGGACCGATGCTCCGCGGCCGCCCGTCAGGCCGGCCGGCACGCTCTGCGCAGCGTCGTGGTAGGCGAGGGAGAGCGCGGTAACCCGCTCGAGCCGGTCCCGCCAGCGCGCTTCCAGTAGCGCCCGCCGCTCCGCCAGGCCGCCAGGACCCAGGTGCACCGGCCGTGCGGTCGCCCGCGGCTGTGCTGAGCTGCGATGCCGCCACGCCGGGGCGGGGCGGAATACTGGTTGCAAGATCGACGTACTGGTCATCTGGCTCCTCCTGCTCGCCTCCCGGCATGCCATCATGCAGGCGGTCGTGCCGGGCTTACCTCGATCAGGACATCGCAGCTTGCTCCATGGCCGCTGAACGCAGCCGTGCTGCAAGCTCCGAGTTGGCCTGGCGGTCGGCACGGCAGGCAAAACGCTCGGGCTGACTGGCTCGTTTCAAGCGCTATAACGGTTATTAGCTTCTTTTTCCCGGTTATTTTGCGTGCGTCGCTTGAGCCGCCGTCAGGAGGCTGCCGCGTGGCGGAGCCAGTCGATATTTTTTCACGGCCGGAGGCCTCACCAGCAGCTACGTTGCCTACAGGGAAAGGAAACTTGCGTAGTGCGGCACCAGAAATCCGATACTCGCACCCCCAACTCAGGTAGACCCTGTAACCAGTGCGTGGCGGATGGTGTTTGATAGACGTGGTTGCATTCGTATTTTGCGTACGCGATGCGGGCCGCTGATGGCTTGCTGAGAGTTCCGCCCTACCCGGGCTGGGCTGCTCAGCCGGGCAACGGGCTCGCCGTCGTGGCGACCCAGGATCCTCGTCCGTGGATCCCGGAGATCACCCAGTAGGAGAAGGCACATGCCTCAGGGCACCGTGAAGTGGTTCAACGCCGATAAGGGCTATGGGTTCATCGCCCCTGACGACGGCAGCGCCGACGTCTTCGTGCACCACTCCGCGATTCAGGTTGATGGCTTCCGCAGCCTTCAAGAGAACCAGCGGGTCGAGTTCACCGCCGGCCAGGGCGCCAAGGGCCCGCAGGCCGAGCAGGTCCGCCCGCTCTAACCAGAGCCGGCCGAGTTCGGCCGGTACAGCACGCATAGCTGCAAGCTCTGCATAACGGCACAGGGGCGGTCCCAGGTAACCGGGGCCGCCCCTGCGCGTGCCGCCAGTTCTTCCCCGAGCCCAGGTCCGGGCACGGTCGCTAGCGGACAACGAGAATCTATCCCGCACCGCCGCCGTCGGTGCGGGCTCGCTGGCTGCCTTCCGGGATCGCCCGCCCGCTCAGCACGCACGCCGGCACCAGGCGCACCAAGGCGCGTGAACCGGTATCGTCACGGCGTCGGCTGGTAACGGCAGGCCGCCGGCAGGCTGGCCGACAGCCCGCCCACGGGCTGGCCGACAAACGCGGAAGGCATGCCATGACTCGAGGTCTGCTCACGAGCGCGCTGGCCGGGATGGGCACGACAATCTTCGCCGAGATGTCGGCGCTGGCCGTCGAGACCGGCTCGGTGAACCTGGGCCAGGGCTTCCCGGACACAGATGGCCCGATCGAGATCGCTCGGGCGGCAGCGGACGCCGTGCTCAGCGGGCGCGGTAACCAGTACCCGCCAGGGCCCGGCATCCCCGAGCTGCGTGCCGCGATCTCGGCCCATCAGAAGCGGTTCTACGGCCTCGACGTTGATCCCGACACCGAGGTTCTGGTTACCGCTGGCGCCACCGAGGCCATCGCGGCCGCGCTGCTGGCGCTGCTCGAGCCTGGTGACGAGGTGATAGCGCTCGAGCCCTACTACGACTCCTACGCCGCGTGCATCGCCATGGCAGGTGCCATCAGGGTGCCGGTGACCCTGCGCGCGCCCGACTTCCGGCCCGACCTGGACGCGATCCGCGACGCCATCACCAGCCGCACCCGGCTCATCCTGCTCAACTCACCGCACAACCCGACCGGCATGGTGGCTACCAGGGACGAGCTGACGGCGATCGCGGACCTGGCTATCCGGCATGACCTGCTCGTCATCACCGACGAGGTATACGAGCACCTGGTCTTCGACGGAGAGCACATCCCGATGGCCACGCTCCCCGGTATGCGCGAGCGCACCGTCACGATCAGCTCGGCTGGCAAGACCTTCTCCTTCACCGGCTGGAAGATCGGCTGGGTCACCGGCACGCCGGAGCTCGTGACCGCTGTCCGCACGGCCAAGCAGTTCCTCACCTACGTCAGCGGCGGTCCGTTCCAGTACGCCATCGCGACCGGGCTGCCCATGCCTGACGCCTTCTACGCCGGTCTGGCCACCGGCCTGCTCCGCAAGCGCGACCTGCTCGCGGCCGGCCTGCGCGCCGCCGGCTTCGAGGTCTACCTGCCGCAAGGCACGTACTTCATCACGACCGACGTCGCGCCCCTCGGGGAGTCTGATGGCCTGGCGTTCTGCCGTTCGCTGCCGCATCGCTGCGGGGTCGTCGCCGTGCCCAACGTCGTCTTCTACGACAACCAGGAGGCCGGGCGGACCCAGGTGCGGTTCGCCTTCTGCAAGCGCGACGAGGTGCTGGCGGACGCGGCGGCCCGGCTGCGCAGGCTCACCGCCGGACCGCCGACCGCACCGTGACCGCCGGACCGGCGGACCGCCGGATCAACCGACCCCCCCTTGCTAACTAGGATGGGCCGTGCGCCGCGCTGGGATTGCAATCCCCGTGGCCAGCTCAGGCAAGGACCGCCGGATCAGGGAGAGAACCGTGCCCGCTGCGCAGACCAGCGGCCCGACTGCGTCGGGGCCGAAGGCAGAGATCTACCAGGCTCCCAGGCAGGACAAGCCGTGGGGTCATGAAATGATCTTCGCCGCCCTGGACGGCAAGTACGCCGGCAAGATCATTCAAGTGACAGCCGGGCACGCGCTGAGCCTCCAGTACCACCTGGTGAAGGAAGAGACCATCAGCGTGCTGTCTGGCGCGGCGCTCATAGAGTACGGAACATCGGCCGACGACCTCAGCAGCCAGCACTTCGGCCCGGGCGATACCGTCCACCTGCCGCCTGGCACCGTGCATCGCATCACCGCGATCACAGATCTGACCTTCGCCGAGGCCTCGACTGCCGATCCCGGCTGGCGCGAAGATGTCGTCAGGCTCGAGGATAAGTACGGCCGGACTGGCACCAGCGCGCCGTGACGGGAGACGGCGTCAGCGCCGCCTGCAGCTAGCTATCGCGCGGTCCAGTCCGGGCTCGCGCAGCTGCCCTCGGCCGCGGTCCGCCGTCAAGGGCGAGGAAGATCTGGACCCACTGGTCCGGACTGACATAGCCAACAATCATCCGCCGGTCGACCCCGGCGCTCGCGCACGCGGCCGCCACCTTGTCCGGCGGGTAGGTGCGGCGCAGCGACGCCTGCACCGAGCCGCCCACACCAGAGAATCCCGCCTGCACCAGGCGCCGGTAGGCCGCCAGCCGCGACAGCCCGATCAGCGGCTCAGGCCGCCGTTCGAGGCGCAGAATGCCGGCGTCGACGCGGGGCACCGGCCGAAAGTCGGTCCTCGGGATGGTCCCCCGCAGCACCCAGCGGAACCGCGGCCACGTGCTGACAGTCAGCTGACTCCACCGGCCGAAGCCGCCGGTCCGCTTCCGGGCGTACTCAAGCTGGGTGATCAGCGTGGCCTCGGTCAGCCGCGGAGCACGCAGGCACCAGTCGATGATCGGCGCGGTGAGCGAGAACGGCGCGTTGCCCACGACCTGGAATGGCCGCGACGGCGGCCGCGCCGCGAGGAAGTCGCCCGACACGATCCGGACGTTCGGCCGCCCGCCGACCCGCGCCCGCAGCCTGTCAGTCAGCGCCCGGTCGATCTCGTAGGCGATGACCTCGCCGGTCATGGCGGCAAGCCGCGTCGTCAGGATGCCCTCCCCCGCGCCGACCTCAAGACAGAGCCCGTCCGGCGGCAGCCGTACCGCCGTCAGGAACTGCCGGGCAGCCTCCGGGCTGCGCAGGTAGTTCTGGGACAACTCGCGGCGGCGCTGGTCTCGGTCGCTGCGCCTGCCATCAGCGCCGGCCCGCACCGCGGGCACTGGCGCTGCCGGGCCTGGCGGGGCTAGCGCTCCGGCGGCGCGGACTGCGGCTCGCCGGACCGCTGCGATCCTGGCCAGGCGCCGCGCTCATCGGTCCAGGGTAGCGGCCGGGCGTGCGTAGTCCGGCGGTCGCCATGACGGGAACGGGGAACGCCGCCCTCGATCACCCGCGGCCGCTCGCGGCCGTGCGAGTCCACCGCGGGCAATGCCGGCGACCACACTCAAGCCGATGAAGCGTCATGTGTCTTACTCGTCCTCGAGCCTGCGCTGGCGTTTGAGCCGGGACCGCCGCTGCTTCTCGGCCAGGCGCCGCTCGACCGAGCCGCGCGTCGGGCGGGTCGGCCGCCGCGGCGGCGGCGGCGGCGCGGTCGCCTCGGTCAGCATCGCGCTCAGCCTGGCCGCGGCTGCCTCCCTGTTGCGCAGCTGCGACCGGTATTCACTGGCCGCCACGGAGATAACGCCGTCCGACAGCCGGCCCGCCAGCGCGGCCAGGGCGCGCTGCTTGAGCACCGGCGGCAATGCGGACGACCCGGCCAGATCGTAAGAGAGCTCTGCCTGGCTGTCGGTGGTATTCACGGACTGGCCGCCAGGTCCCTGTGACCTGGAGAACCGCCAGGTCAGCTCCTCGGCGGGGATCGTAATGCCGCGCACAACCACGTCAAGGCTCACGGCGGCGACCCGTGACGCATGCCATACCGGACATGCTGCCTGCCTATCACAGGGGCGGCTAGCGCGACGACGGAGGCGGTCACTGCCGCCCGCGGGCGGCCCGGTACGCCGGTCAGTCGGCTCTTGATCCGGGTACGTGACCCGCGTCACTGTCTGCGCGAGCTTCTCCGCTGTCGGTGCTATGTCCGGTCTGGACTTGGTAGCGTCGCGAACTGCCGGGCTTGAGCTCGACCGGACCGATGCGGCGTGGAGATCAGACATGAGCGGTTTCAGGAAGTTCCTGATGCGGGGCAACATCATCGACCTGGCGGTAGCGGTCGTCATCGGCGTGGCGTTCAACGCGATCGTCCAGGCGCTGGTCCTGGACATGATCACGCCGCTGATCACGGCCATCGGCGGCGGTAAGCAGAAGAGCTTCGCGAAGCTGTCATTCGGGTTCCACGGCGCGACGTTCACGTACGGCGCCGTCGTCAACGCGGTGTTGTCCTTCCTGCTCATTGCCGCCGTGGTCTACTACCTGATCGTCGCGCCTGCTGCCCGGCTGACGGCACTCGCCACCCGCAACAAGACAGCGACGACCAGGGACTGCCCGGAGTGCACGAGCACCATTCCCGTCGCGGCCCGGCGGTGCATGTACTGCACGGCCGAGGTCGCGCCGGTGCCGCCGCCCGCCGACGCGCCAGCCCCCCGGCGCGCCCGGCACGGCTACTTGGCGTCGGAGTAGCAATCCGCGACGGCCGTCGTCATCGGGAAGCTCACCTGCGTCGGGCCGAAGACGAGGCGGGTAGCGCCGGCTGCTGACCCCTGGATGGCCGCGACGACGTCATCGGCCTGCTCAGCCGGGCAGTGCACGATGACCTCGTCGTGCTGGAAGAAGACCAGCTCAGCTGGCGCGGCCAGCCGTGAGCGCAGCAGCGCGAGCAGGACAAGCGCCCAGTCAGCGGCACTCGCCTGCACGACGAAGTTACGGGTGAAGCGGCCCCTGGCACGCGCCGCCGCGCCAGCGCCAGGATCTCGTTCCTGATCGGGATCGCCCGACTCACTGGTGACCGACAGCCAGGCCGCGGACGGCGGCGGGCAGGTCCGGCCCAGTACCGACCTGACGACCCGGCCCTCCTCACCCGCTCTCGCCGCGCTCTCGACGAAGGCCGACGCCTGCGGGAACCGGCGCCGCAGCAACGCGAGCGACTGCCCGCGGTCGCCGCCGGTGCCGCCGTACATCGCCGACAGCAAGGCGACCTTAGCCGTCGCGCGATCGCTGCCGATCGCGGTCGCCACCGCGTCGTAGAGGTCGCCAACGCCTGCGGCCTGCGCGAACGCGCGATCGCCCGCCAGCGCCGCGAGGATACGCGGCTCGAGCTGGGCAGCGTCGGCGACGACAAGCGTCCAGCCCGGATCAGCGACGACCGCCTGGCGCAGCAGCTTAGGGATCTGGAGTGCGCCGCCGCCGCGCGAGGCCCACCGGCCGGAAACGACGCCGCCGACCACGTACTCGGGCCGGAACCGGCCGCCCGATACCCAGGTGTCGAGCCAGGACCAGCCGTTGGCTGTGTGCAGCCGCGCCAGTTCCTTGTACTCGAGCAGCAGCGGGATCGCCGGATGGTCGACCTGCCGCAGCACGGCGGATCTGGTGGACGCCACCCGGATGCCGCTCGCCGCCAGGGCCCGCAGCAACTGGGCTGGCGAGTCGGGGTTGACTGGCCGGACCGCGCCGAGCGCTGCGGAGATCTGCGCGGCGAGGGCGCCGAGCCTGGCCGGCCGCAGCGGCGGTCCTGCCGTCGCAGGCGGCCGCGGTCCCAGCAGCTGCGTGAGCAGCCGGTCGTGCACGTCCGTGCGCCAGGGCAGGCCAGCCGCCGTCATCTCCGCGGCTACCAGGCCCCCAGCTGACTCGGCAGCGGCCAGCAGCGCGAACTTAGCTGGGTCGGTGTCTGCCCGGATCCGGGCCTGCTGATCGGCGTGCACCGCGAGCAGGGCAGCCAGGTCGTCCCGGGGATCCTGGCGCGCGCCCTCGTCCGCATCGAACGGTAGCTGTGCCGCGCGAGGCAGCGCGACGGTCGGCTGAGCTTGCGCGTCCATGCCGTCGCGCGCCGCGAGCAGCGCGGCCGTCAGCTCGACGTCATGACAGCGCGCGACCCGTGCGCCGGACCGGAGCAGCTCGGAGTACAGCAACTGCGTCGACAGCCACACCCAGCGGACGGCGCCCGTCCGCTCGTCCGCGGCGATGGCAGCCGCGAGGTCCGCGACGGGCTCGGGCTCACCGGCGGCCGCGTCGTCATCGCCGAGCCTGCATAGCAGTCCACTGCCGCCAGGTCCCGGCACGACCGCTGTCCGCACAACCAGATTGTGCTGCATGGTGCCGACAAGCCTCGCGCGCCGCCACTGCCAGCGGCACGCGAGGCTGCCTGCGACGACCGCGCTCGCGACAGCGCTGTCGCTCGGCACCGGCCGGGTCCGCGGTTGGCCCCGGCCTGCGCGAGCCCTCGGGGTACAGCGACCTACATGGCGTGATCGGCTGGCTGCTCGCCCGCTGACCCCCAGGACTCGTGCGCACCCGGTCCTTGCCGACGGGAGCGGCCGAGCCTGGACACCTGGCGCGCCTTGCCGCGCTGGGGCTGGCTGACAGGCGCGGACACGTGGCTCTCGGCGACCGGAGCGGCGGCATAGGCCGTCGGCGCCTGGTCCGGATCGGGAGCATCCTGGTACTGCGGCGGATGGCCCTGGTACCGGGGCCCCCGGTAACCAGGGCCCTGGTTCGGCATGAGGTCGTAGTCGCTGGTCAATGGCGCGGCTTCGAGCTGCTCGGCCTCCTGCGGCTGGCCTGGCCGCCGCCGGAACGCGACGATCCCCGGTTGCGCGAGCTCAGGCACCTGGTCCGGGCCGACGGTGTCAGTGGCGCCAGCGGTGCCAGCCTGCTCGCGGGGCTGCTGTGTGTCGGCCGACTGATCGGCGTCTTGGGAGCGGCTGCCAGCCCCGCCCCGCCCTGGCGGCACCGCGCTGTCGGTCGGCGCGCTGTCGGTCGCCAGGCTGTCGGTCGCCAGGCTGTCGGTCGCCGTGCGGGCGTCCGCCGTGACACCAGTGGCCGCGACGTCGTTGATCGTGGCGGCGGCCACCGGCGGGCCGGCGATGTCGCCAGGCTCGATGATCTCAGGCGCCGCCGTGACACCGGTACCGGCCTCAGCCGAGGTGTCCACCGCAGACTCAGCTGAGTCGGCCGGGGCCGCGTCCATCCCGGCGGCCGGATCCTGGCTCGCCGAGGCGAACATGTCCGACCCAGGTCCCGGCGCCTGCCGGGGGATGCTGAGCTGGTCTGCCAGCGGCCATCCTGGCGTTTCCGGGCCGCCGCCCGGTCCGCGCAGCCAGTCCGGCCTGCCGGTCACCCCGGCGTGGACTGGCCCGACGCAGTCGTGACCGTCGAGCAGCGCCGCGAGCCGCTCGGCTTCCTCGGCACCGACCCCGAACACGACACGGGGCTGCCCCCATGGCTCCTCCAGCGAGTAACCCACGTAGCTCGACACCGGCGGTAACGGATCTGAGCCCAGGCCGTGCATAGTCCGCCAGCGACCCCACGCCCGCTCCAATGCGAGCGCAGCCCGTTCCGCACGGTGTACCAACTCCGGATCACGCATGGTGCGTACCTCCCCTCCACAGCGCCGCACTCTTCCGCCTGACAGGCGGGTCCCCCAGAACGCTGCGTGCTTCACCGGACGCACGGTCTGCTAGCCGCGGTGACGCACGACGCCAATCCTGCCGCCGGGGCGCCGGGCTACGGCGGCATGCTCACTTAGTATCTCCGCGGCCGCTCCTCAGCAGGCAGGATTACTAAAAGTGGCCGGGAGACTACAAACAGTTAGCAGTACATTGCGGGCCGGACACTGGCAGGCAGAGCCGGAGGCGCCGGGAAGTTGCCGCCCGGCCCGACGAGCCGCCACTTAGGGACCGATCGGCATGATGAGGGCGGGCTACGGCCCGGTGATGGAAAGTGAATCCCGCGCCACAACGGCGGGATCCTGCGCGCGGCGTCTGACCGCGGACTGCAGGGCAAGAAGAACGGGAACGAGCCCGTTCCCGGTGTCTGAATGGTTTTGAACTAACGCTGTCTCAGCGACAGCGGCGCGGTCTCCTAGTACTTCCAGGAGGCCGGATCGACCCCGGCAACTTCCACTGACCGATGCCCATCATCGCATCGAACGCGAAGCGCGCCCCCCGATGCGGTGTGCTGGCCGCCGGGGTCGACCCCCCCAACTGCTAGACAAGTGGCCGCTGGCTGACGGCGCAACTCTGAGCGCCAGCCCTCCCGGCGCTGCAACGCCGGACCGCGGCCATGCCTCATTCCGAGCGCTGCTGCGGGATACCCGCCAGAAGGGCACGGACCTCAGTCTCCCGGTACCGGCGGTGACCGCCGAGTGTCCGGATTGACGTGAGTTTTCCTGCCTTTGCCCACCTGGTAACTGTCTTCGGGTCAACCCTGAACATCGTCGCGACTTCTGCCGGCGTTAGCAGCGGCTCAGCCTCTGGTGTGCGTGCTGACATGTTGACGGCCTCTCCTCCTGGACCGGTACTGCGATCCTTACCTACCTACTTCTCTTGCTGTTCGCGGCTTCTAGTGAAGCCTGCCTCGGATGTCCCATATAGTCCACTGAGACCATATTGCCATCACCAGCGGTGACAAGTCGACAACCGGGAGCAAAGATTCTTTTGCGAGTCGCCGCGATGCCCCCGCTGCAAGCTGTCACGCTGCGTGATTCTAGCGACACGCACCGTCGCAACGGGCAGATTCGGAAAAGTCATCCGCGCCTCCCATCAGATACTTAGCTCGATTGCCGCCACGTCCTGTGCACCCCTGTGTCTAGCTGCCGATCTCCTCCAGGTCGGCACCATAGGGGAGCCCAGATCAGGCATTGAGCCGACGTTGGCTCACGGGCTGTGAGTGCCCGCAATCCTCCCTCCCGGTCCAGGCTAGCGCTGGACCTGATGGCCGGCCGGCCAGCCCGCTCGCTGGCCGGATGGCCGGTTGCGTGCGCGCTGCGATGTTTCGGTGCAACAGGCCGGAGTCCTCTATTAATCCCCGAACTGCTGCCAGATAATCAGTTTCGAGAGCTTTTGACCGCAGAGTATCCCGGTGTCCCGACTCTCTGTATGCGGATCGACACAAGCCAACGGACGGCAGCGGTGAAACCTGCCGAAAAACTGGCACTTGTCGCGCATTAGGCAGCATGACTAATCGTGACATGCCGTACCCGTCTGGGCAAAGGGTTACGCGCCGGTAGTGACCACGCGTTTCGTACCCGCCGCCTGTCCCGGCGATAGGCTGGTGGCCGATCCCGCGTCAACGGCGACGCGGGCTGAGACCGGGAGCCCACCGAAGTGACCACTGTCTTTGGGGCCGGCCACGCAGATAGCCAGCCCGGACACGAGCAAGTCGTGTACTGCCAGGACGAGCCCGTCCGGGCTGCGCGCCATTATCGCGATCTACTCCACCGCGCTCGGGCCGGGGCTCGGCGGGACGCGGTTCTACCCGTACGCGGACGAGGACGCGGCGCTCGCCGACGTGCTGAACCTGTCCAGGGCCATGGCCTACAAGAACGCCCTGGCCGGGCTGGATCTCGGCGGCGGCAAGGCCGTGATCATCGGCGACCCGGACAAGATCAAGTCCGAGGCCCTGCTGCGCGCCTACGGCCGGTTCGTTGAGTCGCTCAACGGCCGCTACATCACCGCGTGCGACATCGGCACCTACAGCGAGGACATGGACGTCGTCGCCCGGGAGTGCAGGTTCGTCACCGGCCGGACGGTGCCGAACGGCGGCGCCGGGGACTCCTCGGTGCTCACGGCGTTTGGCGTGTTCCAGGGCATGCGGGCCGCCGCGGAGCACGTCTGGGGCAGCACCAGCCTCGACGGCAAGACCGTCGGCGTCGAGGGCGTCGGCAAGGTGGGCCACCGCCTGGTTGATCACCTCGTCGCCGACGGCGCCCGGGTGGTGATCTTCGACACCAGCCACACCGCCACCGAGCGGGTGCGGGCCGAGCATCCTGAGGTCACGGTCGCGGCCAGCCGGGCGGAGCTGCTGGGCAGCCAGCTGGACGTCTACTCCCCGTGCGCGCTCGGCGGCGCGATCGATGACGACGTCGTCGAGGCGCTGAGCGCCAAGGTCATCTGCGGCGGCGCGAACAACCAGCTCGCGCATCCCGGCGTCGAGAAGATGCTGGCCGACCTCGGCATTGTGTACGCCCCCGACTACCTGGTGAACGCCGGTGGCGTCATCCAGGTCGCCGACGAGCTGCACGGCTTCAGCTTCGAGCGGGCCAAGGCCAGGGCCGAGCAGATCCTGGGCACGACCCGGCAGATCCTGGCCATGGCCGACGCCGATGGCGTCCCGCCCGCGGTCGCCGCCGACCGGCTGGCCGAGCGGCGGATCGCCGAAGTAGGCCGGCTCCGGGGCATCTACCTCGGCCGCTGAGCCTGATTCGGCGGCCAGCCGCCGGGGGCGAGGGATCGGTTCGCTGGTGGTTCGGCGGAATCATCGGAGGCGCCCGGCGCCCAAAGCAGGTACGGTTGTACCTGTACGTCAGGGCGAGCGCGCCGCACTCCGTTGGCGGAGGTGCGACGGGTAAGCCTTGTATGCACGAAACCGCGAGCATCGGCGTGGTAACGGGCAACTAAGAGTGCGGTGACCAGGGACCCGTCGGGTTCCGTACGTTTTAGAGGGGGTCGAGCCAATGGGGCGCGGCCGAGCCAAGGCCAAGCAGGTCAAGGTGGCACGCCAGCTGAAGTACAGCGGTGGCGGGACGGACCTTGACCGGCTGCGGGCTGAGCTGGGCGTCGACTCGGACCAGCATGGCGCCAACGGGGATTCCGCGTACGCGGACCTAGGCGATCGCTACTCCGGGGACGACGACTCTGATCACTCACCGGATGAGGACGACGAGGACGAGGACTGGCACGACGAGGACTACGGCGAGCTACGGCGCCGAGGGTCTCGTCCGGCAGTCCGGTCCGTCGGCCGGAGCCTGACAGCACGTTAGGCACGTAGCGCGCTGGCTGCCGATCGCACCGCCAGCGCGGAGCCGCGAGTTGCATTCCCGCATGGCAGCGGTTGAGCGTGCCCGGATGAGCTCGCCGCTCAGGCGACGGGATGCTGGCCGGTCAGGCGCACGGTGCCGGCCCGGGGTGATCTGGCCGAGCACCCAGGCTGGCACGCCGCGCTCGGCCAGCAGGTCAACCGCCCGATCGGCGTCCGGCGGGCTGACGACGGCCACCATGCCGACGCCCATGTTGAACGTCCGCTCCATCTCCTGCACCTCGACGTTGCCGCGGTCGGCGAGCAGCCAGAACACCGGTGCCGGGCCGCCAGCTGCCGCGGTCGAGCACCGCGTCTGCCTGCGGCGGCAGCACCCTGGCCAGGTTAGCCGCTAGTCCGCCGCCGGTGATGTGCGCGAACGTCCGCACCCCGCAGGCGTCAGCGAGGGCCAGGCAGTCCCTGGCGTAGATCCGGGTGGGCGTCAGCAGTTCCGGCGCCCAGGGACTGGCTGAGCCCGTCCGGCTGGCTGGCCAGGTCCAGGCCTGCGCCCGGCGCATCGATGATGGCCCGGACCAGGGAAAAGCCGTTGGCGTGCAGGCCCGAACTCGCCATCGCGATGACGGCGTCCCCGACGCGGACGCGGTCGGGACCGAGCAGCCGGTCGGCGTCCACCACGCCGGTGGCCGCGCCGGCCAGGTCGAAGTCATCTGGCCGCGAGATGACCGGGGTGCTCCGCCGTCTCCCCGCCGATCAGCGCGCAGCCCGCCTGCAGGCAGCCGTCGGCGATGCCAGTCACGATCTCGGCCACCCGCTCAGGCTGGACCCGGCCGCAGACGATGTAGTCGGTCATGAACAGCGGCTCCGCGCCGCACACCACCAGGTCGTCGACCACCATCCCGACCAGGTCCAGGCCGATGGTGTCGTACTTGCCCAGGCGCTGGGCGATGACGACCTTGGTGCCGACGCCGTCCGTCGAGGTCGCCAGCAGCGGCCGCCGCATCCCGGTGAGCTTGGAGATATCGAACAGTCCGGCGAACCCGCCGATACCGCCGATCACTTCCGGCCCCGCCGTCTTGCCCACCGCCGTCTTGATCAGCTCGACCGCTCGGTCCCCGGCGGCGATGTCCACGCCCGCGGCTGCGTAGCTGGCCGGCTGGGCGGCCGCGGCCGGGCCTGCGCCTGCTGGCTGGTCCCGCGCGTTGTCCGCGCCGGTCAACCCAGCCCCTCGGCCCGCGTGCCGACAGCCTCGAGCAGGTGCTTGCCCTTCTCGTCCTCGGCCACCGAGACGGGGTAGTCGCCGTCGAAGCACGCGCGGCACAGGCTGCTGGCCGGCACCGTGGTCGCCGCGATCAGCCCCTCGAGCGAGACGAAGCCCAGCGAGTCAGCGCCGATCGACTGCCTGATTTCCTCGATGGTGAGGTTGCCCGCCATGAGCTCGGCGCGGCTGGCGAAGTCGATGCCGAAGAAGCACGGCCACGCCACCGGCGGGCTGGAGATCCGGACATGCACCTCAGCCGCGCCAGCCTCGCGCAGCATCGCCACGATGGCGCGCTGGGTGTTGCCGCGGACGATCGAGTCGTCGACTACGACAAGCCGCTGGCCCGCGATGGCATCGCGCAGCGGGTTGTACTTCAGCCGGATGCCGCGCTCCCGGATGGTCTGGCTGGGCTGGATGAACGTACGGCCCACGTAGGAGTTCTTGACCAGCCCCTGGCCGTAGGGGATGCCGCTGGCCTGCGCGTATCCGATGGCCGCCGGCGTGCTGGATTCGGGCACCGGGATGACCAGGTCGGCGTCAGCCGGATACTCGGCCGCCAGCCGCCTGCCGACCTCGACCCTGGCAGCCTGGACGCTGCGGCCGGCGATAGCGGTGTCCGGCCTGGCCAGGTACACGTACTCGAAGAGGCAGCCCTTGGGCGCGGCGGCCGCGAACGTGTGTGACCTGACCCCGGCCTCGTCGATCGCGACCATCTCGCCGGGCTGGATCTCCCGCACGAACGTCGCGCCCACGATGTCCAGGGCAGCCGTCTCGCTGGCGACGACCCAGCCCCGCGCCAGCCGGCCGAGGACCAGCGGCCGGAATCCCTGCGGGTCGCGGGCCGCGTACAGCGTCTGCTCGTCCATGAAGACCAGCGAGAAGGCCCCGCGTACCAGCGGCAGCACCGCCAGCGCAGCGGCCTCGACGCCAGGATGCCCGCTGGCACCGTGCCCGTTGGCCGCGACACCATTGCCCGCGACACCATTGCCCGCGACGCTGTGGCCGTTCGCCGCGAACAGCGCGGTCAGCACGTCGGTGTCGGAGGTGGCGCGGCCGCCCAGCGCCCCGGCGTGGCCGCCGAGCAGGCTGGCCAGCTCGAGCGTATTGATCAGGTTGCCATTGTGGCCGAGCGCCAGGCTGGCCGACGGAGTGGCGCGGAACGTGGGCTGGGCGTTCTCCCAGACCGAGGATCCGCTGGTCGAGTACCGGCAGTGCCCGACGGCGATATGCCCGTGCAGGGTGTTGAGCACGGACTCGTTGAAGACCTGGGCGACCAGGCCCATGTCCTTGTAGACCACGATCCGGGAGCCGTCGCTGACCGCGATACCGGCAGACTCCTGGCCACGATGCTGCAGCGAGTACAGGCCGTAATAGGCGAGCTTGGCCACATCCTCGCCGGGCGACCACACGCCGAAGACGCCGCAGGCATCCCTGGGCGGCTGGTCGGCTGGGTCGGGATCGTGTGACAGCAGGCCATCGGGCTTAATCACTAGTTAAGTCTAGTGACTTCCCGGCCTGCCAGGGCCGCTGGACATGAGCGGAAGGTAGGCAGAAAGATCTGCGCGCTGCCCGCTGGCCCGTACCCGGCCGGCCGCGACCGCGCTCTCCCAGTCCAGCCGCCCCGCCGCCAGGTCCAGCCACGTCAGCGGATCTGTCTCGACGACGTTCGGCGGCGTACCGCGGGTATGCCGCGGACCCGGCACGCACTGGACCGCGGCGAACGGCGGGACCCGCACCTCCACCGTCCGGCCCGGTACCCGCTGTTCCAGCAGGCCCAGGCTATAGCGGACTGCTGCGCGGAGGCCCGCCCGCAGTGGCGCCGGGCCGCCCGCCGCGGCAAGCGCGTCGGTCACCGCGGCCAGGCTCGCGGCCCCAAGGGCACGCTCGGTCACGAGCCCCGTCCACGGTGGCTGGCCGAGGGCGGCGCGCTGCTCGTTCACGGCGGCGAGCAACTTGCCCAGGTCAGGTCTGCGGGGCGGCACGGCTAAGCAGGCTAGCGGACAGCAGCGACAGTCAGCTGCCGCCGACCCGGCACGCGGCGGCGCAGGCGCCGAGGCCGGGCTGAAATTTCTTTCGGAATTTTCGTGCCATCTGGCCCCATCACGACCCGGACCCAGGTATTCGTTCGGTATGCCCGGTCAGCGCCGCACGGCAAGCCGACGAGCCAGGGGCTCCTGGCTGCCCAGGCTCACTGGCCTGGTCGTCGTTGTGCTGCTCGCAGCGGCCGGGGTGACCGGCTACCTGATCGCCTTCCATCCGGCTGCCACGCATCACGCGCCGCCGCTGCCGACACGGGTTGTGAGCGACCAGACCGTGGGTCTCGTCGTGGCCGACTCCGCGCCGGGCAGCTCGGCCGGACAGCTGCTGCAGCTCGTGGGCCGACACGGCACGCCGATGTTCAGCCCGCTGGGCCAGGCTCAGCAAGCCCAGGGCTCGCCGCAGTGGACCGCCGACCTGATGGCTGGCGACAGCTACATCTTCATCTACCTGCCCACCGGTCAGTGCCTCAGCGCCGCCGGTAGCGCTAGCCGGCCGAAGCTGGCCCTCCGGCACTGCAACCTCAACGCGGGCCAGCGCTGGCGGCGTGCGAAGCGTGTGGTCCTCAACCAGGCGCACGATTTCTACCAGTACGCGAATCTTGGCGACCGGGCGTGCCTGACGCAGCAGGGCGGGCTGCCGGGTCCGAGCTTCGCCGCGAGCCTGGCCGCGTGCTCCCCATCGCAGCCGGCCGACCAGCTCGTCGCCTTCTGGTGGTCGGCGGTCTAGCTCAGCCGAACAGCGCCGGCAGCGCCGCGCCATGCACGGCCGCCAGTTCGTCGAGCGGCACCGCGAACAGGCCGCCGACGTCGAAGGCAGTGCCGCCGGTCTCGCCGAGGGCGGTAGCGGGCACTCCGCGCTGCGCGCACAGGGCCGTCAGGTCTGCCTCGGCACCGGGGCGCACGGCGACGACGGCGCGTCCTGCGGATTCACTGAACAGGAACGTGGCCGGATCGGCAGGCAGTCTGATCGTGCAGCCGGTCCCGCCCGACAGGCATGATTCGGCCAGCGCGACGGCGAGGCCGCCGTCAGACAGATCGTGGGCGGCCATGACCAGGCCGCGAGCGGCCGCCGTGATCAGCACCTCCGCTAGCGCGCGCTCGGCCTCCAGATCAACCGACGGCGGCAAGCCGCCCAGATGCCCATGCCGCAGCCATGCCCACAGCGAGCCGCCGAACTCCGCTCTGGTCTCGCCTAGCAGCACCACAGCGGCACCCGGCAGGCTGAACCCCGACGGAACCCGGCGGCGGACGTCGTCGTGCACACCGAGCACCCCAACGACGGGCGTCGGCTGGATCGGCGCGGTGCCGGTCTGGTTGTAGAAGCTCACGTTGCCGCCCGTCACCGGGATGCCGAGCTGCTGGCAGCCGTCGGCAAGACCGCGCACCGCCTCGGTGAACTGCCACATGACGCCGGGATCCTCGGGCGAGCCGAAGTTGAGGCAGTTGGTGACGGCTAGCGGCCTGGCGCCGGCGACGGCCACGTTCCGGTACGCCTCGGCCAGGGCGAGCTGCGTGCCGGCGTAGGGATCGAGCTGGCAGTACCGGCCGTTGCCATCGGTTGCCAGGGCGACACCAAGCCCAGTCGACTCGTCCACGCGCAGCAACCCGGCGTCGTGCGGCGTCGCGAGCACCGTGTCACCGCGGACATAGCGGTCATACTGCTCGGTCACCCAGCTCTTGTCGCCGCCCTCCGGCGAGCCGAGCAGCAGCAACAGGTCGGCCCGCAGGCCGGCGCCGTCGGCAGGGCTTGGCAGCCTCGCCGGATCGTCGGCGATGAGCGTGTCCTGACTGTCCGGACGGCGCACCGGCCGGTCGCAGACGGGCCCCTGGTCGGCGGCGCTGCCCGGCGGAATGTCGACCACGTGCGCGCCGTGCCAGGTCATCTCCAGCCGGCCGGACTCCGTTACCTCGCCGATGACCGTCGCCTGGACGTCCCACTTGGCGCAGATGGCCATGAACGCTGGCGTGTTCTCGGGCGTGACGATCGCCATCATCCGCTCTTGCGACTCGCTCATCAGGATCTCGGCCGGGCCGAGCGACGAGTCACGCAGCGGCACCTGATCGAGCCACACCCGCATGCCAGTGCCGCCGCCGGCGGCTAGCTCCGTCGTCGCGCAGGCGACTCCTGCCGCCCCGAGATCCTGGATGCCGACGACCAGCCCGGCGCGGTACAGCTCGAGGCAGCACTCGACCAGCAGCTTCTCCATGAACGGATCGCCGACCTGGACGCTCGGGCGCTTGGCGCCCTCGCCCGCCCCGCCAAAGGACGCGCTGGCCAGCACCGACGCACCTCCGATCCCGTCCGGGCCAGTGCGCGACCCGAACAGGATGACCTGATTGCCCGGCCCGGTCGCAGCGGCCAGCTTCAGGTCCTCGTGCCGCAGGACCCCCACGCACAGCGCGTTCACCAGCGGATTGCCGACGTAGCACGGGTCGAAGGCCAGTTCCCCGCCGATGTTGGGCAGGCCAAGGCAGTTGCCGTAGAAGGAGATGCCGCCGACCACGCCCGGCAGTACCCGGTGGGTATCCGGGGCGTCGGCGGGCCCGAACCGCAGCGCGTCCATCACCGCGACCGGTCGCGCGCCCATGGCCAGGATGTCGCGGACGATGCCGCCGACTCCGGTCGCCGCGCCCTGGAACGGCTCCACGTAGGACGGGTGGTTGTGCGACTCGATCTTGAACGTGACGGCGTAACCCTGACCGATGTCGACGACGCCGGCGTTCTGCCCGATGCCGGCCAGCAGCACGTCGGTGGCGGGCGCCTTCTCGGCGAACTGCCGCAGGTGCTTGCGGGAGGACTTGTAGGAGCAGTGCTCACTCCACATGACCGAGTAGATGGCCAGCTCGGCGTCGGTCGGCCGGCGGCCGAGGATGCTGCCGATCCGGGCGTACTCGTCGGCCGTCAGCCCGAGTGCCGCGAATGGCTGCGGCTGGTCCGGCGTGGCGACGGCATCCGTCACGGTGTCCTGGGACGCGGCCGTGACGTCGGCCGCAGTCATGCTCTCAGTGCTCATGCGACGGCGACCGCTGTCAGGACCGAGGTGAAGAAGCCGAGGCCGTCGGCGGCAGGCCCGGTGAGCAGGTCGATGGCGTGCTCAGGATGCGGCATCAGCCCGGCGACGTTGCCTGCCTCGCTGACGACGCCGGCAATGTCGGCGACCGACCCGTTCGGGTTGCCGCTGGCGTACCGGGCCAGGATCTGGCCGCCCGCCTCGAGTTCCGCCAGTGTCTGATCGTCGGCGACGTAGGCGCCTTCGCCGCTCTTGAGCACCACGGTGAGCTCCTCGCCGGCCTCGTATCCACTAGTCCAGGCGGACGTATTGTTCTCGATCCTGATCCGCACGTCCCGGTTGATGAAGCGCCGTCCCTGATTACGGGTGAGCGCCCCGGGCAGCAGGTGCGCCTCGCACAGGATCTGAAAGCCGTTGCAGATGCCGAGCACCGGCAGGCCGCGAGCGGCGGCGGGCACGATCTCAGCCATGACCGGGGCGAACCTCGCTATGGCACCGCAGCGAAGGTAATCCCCGTAGGAGAAGCCGCCGGGCAGGACGACGGCATCGACTCCATGCAGGCTGGCATCGGCGTGCCAGAGCTCGACTGGCGTCGCGCCGGCGCGCTCGACGGCGCGGCGGGCGTCGCGGTCATCTAGGGAACCTGGGAAGGTGACGACTCCGATGCGGGCCGTCATCGGCGTCCTCGCGGGCGGCGCATGCTCGCAGGCTACCCGCTCAGCCGGCGTCCCTGAGCTGTGAGGCCGGCCGACCGGCCAGCGGCGCGTCGCTGCGCCACTCGATGCGCTTGTTGAGCGAGACCACAGTCCCCTGGCCAGGCTTGCTCCGCATGGTCACGTCGTCGACGCAGGCCCGCATGATCGCCAGGCCCCGCCCCGACTCGGGCAGCTCGGCGATGGCACGCTCCCTGGCCAGGCGCCTGGACCGGGCGATCCGGCTGCGCAGCGTGATCGGTGAGCCAGGGGCGGTCGAGGCAGGAGCGGTCTGGCAGCGGCGGAGCCTCGCGACCGGGCGGACCGACTGCCGGATCCCTGGCCGGCGGCGGGCGATGCTGGCCGGGTCGAAGCCGCGGCCGCTGTCCACCACTTCCAGCAGGCACCTCTGGCTGCCGACGTGCGCCACAAGTTCGTACCTGCGGCCAGGTCCGGAATGCCGCAGCACGTTCGTGCAGGCTTCGGTCACGGCCAGGAGCAGGTCGTTGATGCAGCTCTCGTCGACGCCAAGACGGGTGAGGGTGTCGCCGAGTACCCGGCGCATCACCGGGACACTCAGCGATTCCCTGGGGAAGACCAGGCAGAACTCAACGTCTGCGGCTGGTTCCCCAGAATGGAACGCCCGAGATCGCATCCGCTCCTCGCCCCGTGCTGTAACAGTCAGTTCACATTGTGAAGGCTTCCCCGGACGGAGCCCGGTAATCATGAACTCAGGCGATCTCTGGACGAACAGTGCGCTACCGCCTGGCGTCGCCCGGATGACCCCGCAAGCATCTGACCTGCGGAAACGCAGATTGCGAAAGGTCGCAAAGCCAATTGCCGACCGCCTGCAAACAGCAACGTGAAAATAACAATTCAGGTAGCACGGGGCTCGCGGGGTGAGCATGACGGCGGTGAGTCGTGATTTCACGGCCGGCGTGCGCGCAAAAGCGGCAAACCGGGCGCCAGACTGCACGTCGCGCGTGAAATGATGGCTGGCAGCCGCTATCCGGTCAGGCGGGATGGACCGAGAACTCCTCGATGACGGGGTTCGCGAGCAGCTCCGCGGCTAGCTCAGCGATCCGATCCGCTGGGACCGGCTCGGCAAGCTCGATCTCGAAGCGCTTACCCTGGCGGACCCCGGCGACCTGGCCGAAGCCGAGGCGCCGGCAGGCGCCCGCGATCGCCTCGCCTTGCGGGTCGTGGATCTCGGGCTTCAGCATGACGTCGATGACGAATCTCGGCACATCCCGAACAGTACGCGAGCGGGCCCGCCCAACGCGGGTAGGGATCCGGCCCGCCTGGCAGTAGCCTTGAGCTAGGCCGTCGTGACCCGATTCGTGACGTGCGTCACCATCGCGCCCCCCGAGGCCTGCAGCGCTTGACCGTTCTGGGCGCCGCGATAGTACTGTCGCTCCGTCATGGACGGGACAACAGGACGGTCCGGGCGAGCTCCCGACCGGACATGAAGATGCAAGGAGTGGCACGTGACCGTCAAAGATGCCGGACGCGCCGCCCGCTCTGCCAGACGGGCCACCACCCGCGAGCCAGAACGACAGGCGGACTCGGCTGAGCTAATCCAGCTCCTCACCCCCGAAGGGGAGCGAGTCGAGCACCCCGATTACCCGCTCGAGATCTCCGCCGACGAGATCAAGGCGCTGTACCGCGACCTGGTCATCGTCCGCCGGATCGACTTCGAGGCGATCGCGCTGCAGCGCCAGGGCGAGCTGGGGATCTGGGCGTCGCTGCTCGGCCAGGAGGCCGCGCAGGTCGGGGCTGGCCGCGCGCTCGGGCCGCGCGACATGGCGTTCCCGACCTACCGGGAGCACGGGGTTGCCTGGTGCCGCGGCCTCGACCCGATGAAGCTGCTCGAGCTGTTCCGCGGTGTCAGCCACGGTGGCTGGGACCCGACCGCCCACAACTTCCACCTGTACACGATCGTCATCGGCAGCCAGGCACTCCATGCCACCGGGTACGCGATGGGCATCCAGCGCGACGGCGCCGTCGGCGAGGGCGGCGAGGCCGCCATCGCGTTCTTCGGCGACGGCGCGACCAGCCAGGGCGACGTCAACGAGGCCTTCATCTGGGCGTCGGTCACGAACGCGCCCATCGTCTTCTTCTGCCAGAACAACCAGTGGGCCATCTCCGAGCCGCTGGAGCGCCAGAGCCGGACGCCGCTGTACCTGCGCGCCAAGGGCTTCGGCTTCCCCGGCATCCGGGTCGATGGGAACGACGTACTCGCCAGCCTGGCGGTCACCCGCAAGGCCATGCAGGCCGCGCGGGAGGGCCAGGGACCGACGCTCATTGAGGCGTTCACGTACCGCATGGGGGCGCACACCACCACCGACGACCCCACCAGGTACCGGCTGTCGGCCGAGCTCGAGGCGTGGAAGCTGAAGGACCCGATCGAGCGGGTGAAGCAGTACCTCATCAGGACCGAGCAGGCCGAGATGAGCTTCTTCGACGAGATCGAGGCCGAGGCCGCCGCGGTCGGATCCAGGATTCGGGCCGGCTGTCAGCAGATGGCCGATCCCGCGCCAGAGTCGATGTTTGACGACGTGCTCACCACGCAGACGCCGCAGCTCGCCGCCGAGCGGGCCGAGTTCGCCGCCTACCTTGACTCATTCGTCGCCGAGGAGGCCACCCGATGACCACGCTGACCCTCTCCAAGGCGCTGAACGAGGGCCTGCGCAAGGCCCTGGAGAGCGATCCGAAGGCGCTCATCATGGGCGAGGACGTCGGCAAGCTCGGCGGCGTGTTCCGGGTGACCGACGGGCTGCAGAAGGACTTCGGCGAGGCGAGGGTCATCGACACGCCGCTGGCCGAGTCCGGCATCATCGGCACCGCCATCGGGCTCGCGCTGCGCGGCTACCGGCCCATCTGCGAGATCCAGTTCGACGGTTTCGTCTTCCCCGCGTTCGACCAGATCGTCACCCAGCTGGCCAAGATGCGCTACCGCTCGCTCGGTAAGGTCCGCCTCCCGGTGACGATCCGGATCCCGTTCGGCGGCGGCATCGGCGCGGTGGAGCACCACAGCGAATCGCCCGAGGCCCTGTTCGCGCACACACCGGGGCTGCGGGTTGTCTCGTGCGGTGACCCGGCAGACGCTTACACGATGATCCAGCAGGCCGCTGCCTGCGACGACCCGGTCGTGTTCTTCGAGCCCAAGCGCCGGTACTGGGACAAGGCGGACGTGGACATCGAGGGCGGCCTGGCCGCCGCGCTGTCGATGGAGTCCGCGCGCGTCCTCGTCCCTGGCACCGACGTGACCGTGCTGTGCTACGGCCCGATGGTCCGCACCTGCGCCGAGGCTGCCGTCGCGGCGTCGGCCGACGGCAAGTCCATCGAGGTGATCGACCTGCGCTCGCTGGCTCCGCTGGACATCGAGACGATCTTCGCCTCGGTCCGCAAGACCGGCAGGTGCGTGGTCGTGCACGAGGCCGTGGTGACCGGCGGCATCGGCGCGGAGATCGCGGCACGGGTCAGCCAGGAATGCTTCTACAGCCTTGAGGCTCCGGTACTGCGCGTCGGCGCGTACACCACCCCGTATCCGCCGTCCAGGCTGGAGGAGTACTACCTGCCCGACCTGGACCGGATCCTGGATGCTGTCGACCGCACCTTCGGCTACTGAGAGGCCCTCATGTCAGATCTCAAGGAGTTCAAGCTCCCTGACGTCGGAGAAGGCCTGACCGAGGCCGACATCGTCAGGTGGCACGTCAAGGCCGGTGACCAGGTCACCGTGAACCAGATCATCGTGGAGATCGAGACGGCCAAGGCAGTCGTGGAGCTGCCGAGCCCGTACGAAGGCGTCGTCGCGCGACTGCTCGTCGCCGAGGGCCAGACCGCCGACGTCGGCACGCCGATCATCTCCGTACAGGTCGGCGCCGACGCCGCCCCCGGACCGGCCGATACCGTGCCAGCCGACACCGTGCCAGCCGATTCCGTGCCGGCGGAGGCGGTGACGCAGCGCGCGATCAGCGAGACCGAAGACCTCGTCCCGGCCCCGCCAGTGGACAGCGCGGTCGAGCCCGGCCTGCACGGCAGCCCCGCGCCCAAGGCCGAGCGGCAGGCCGTCCTCGTCGGCTACGGCGTCAAGCTCGGCACGACCAGCCGCCGCGCGCGCAAGACGTCGGCGCAGCCGGTCGCGCGGGCGGGGCAGCCGAAGCCACTGGAGTCAGTAGAGCCGGTGGAGCGGGGATTGGCGGCGAACGGCACGACTGCGTCCAGATCAGCCGGCTCGGCGAACGGTGTCGTGCGGCAGGTGGCGGCGCTGGCGAAACCGCCCGTGCGCAAGATGGCCAGGGATCTCGGCGTCGACCTCGGCGCCGTGACGGGGACGGGGCCGAACGGCTCGATTACCAGGGACGACGTCCAGCAGGCTGCGGCGGGGAGCGAGGTCGGCCCCGTTCCCATCCGAACTGACCGGGCGGTGACGGCCGTCGCGCGTGAGGAGCGGATCGCAATCCGGGGGGTTCGCAAGCACACCGCGGCGGCGATGGCAGCGAGCGCGTTCACTGCGCCGCACGTCACGGAGTTCCTCCAGATCGACATCACCGAGACGATGCGGGCGACGGCGCGACTGCGTTCGCTCCCGGACTTCGCCGACGTCAAGGTGTCGCCGCTGCTGCTGGTCGCGCGGGCGCTCATCGTCGCCGCCGCGCGGCACCCGACGATCAACGCGAGCTGGGACGAGGCCGCGCAGGAGATCGTGGTCAAGCACTACGTGAACCTCGGCATTGCAGCCACGACCGAGCGCGGCCTCGTGGTCCCCAATGTCAAGGATGCGCACGCGCTGACCCTGCCAGAGCTCGCGAGGGCCCTGGCCCAGCTTGCCGAGACCGCGCGGGCGGGGAAGACGACCCCGGCCGACATGGCGCACGGGACGATCACGATCAGCAACGTGGGCATCTTCGGGGTCGACACCGGAACCCCGATCCTGTCTCCTGGCGAGGCTGCCATCCTGGCGTTCGGCCAGGTCAAGGATGCACCCTGGGTGATAGACGGGCAGCTGGCGGTGCGCAAGGTGTGCACGCTTGCGCTGTCGTTCGACCACCGCCTGGTGGACGGCGACCTCGGCTCTGCGGTGCTCCGGGACGTCGGCGCCATGCTGACCGACCCGCTGACGATGCTCGCCTGGTCGTAAGTCCTAGGGTTGATGCCAGCGCCGACGTCGGCGCTGGCCGCTGGATCGCCGCGAGGGGAGCCCGATGATCAGGCATGTCGCGCTGTTCACCTGGACCGAGGGCATGACGGAGGAGATGGAGCAGCAGTTCGCGGCCGAGCTGACCGCGCTGGCGCCGACGCTGCCCGGTGTGCGCGCGTACCGCGCAGGCCCGGACGCGGGGATCAACCAGGGCAACTTTGATTTCGCCGTGGTGGCCGACTTCGATGACGTCGACAGCTACGTCGGCTACCGCGACAGCGCCGGGCACAAGGACATCATCAGCAGGTTCAGCGGACCGCACACCAAGTCGCGCGCCGCCGTTCAGTTCGAGATCTGACCCGTTGCGACGGATCACCGCAGCGCGGGACGGATACAGCCACGCCCCGATTTGGCATGCACTTCAGCTGCACCGATACAGCGCGGCCGCCCGCGGGGGAGGAGAGGCGGGCGGCCGACGCTGGTCTGGCTGGCTCAGAATGCCTCTTCGGGCAGCTCCATCGGGTCGAGCGACGTCGCCTCGGCGATCTGCCGCTCTGCCGCCAGGCGCGGCAGCACAGTCGCGGCGAAGAAGCCGGCCGCCGCTACCTTGCCCTGATAGAAAGCCGTGTCGCTAGCGCTCAGGCCGCCCTGATCGAGCCTGGCGAGTGCCACCTCGGCATGCCGGCCGAGCAGCCAGCCGACGACCAGGTCGCCGAGAGCGAGCAACAGCCTCGTGGTGTTGAGCCCGACTCGGTAGATCTGCGGTCCCTGCTCGATGCTCGCGCCGAGGAAGCCGTTCATGGCCGTGACGATGCCCTCGACATCGTCGGCCGCCCTGGCCACGGCGGCGCGTTCCGTCTTCAGCCGGCCGTTGCCGTTATCTGCGGCCGCGAACTCGCGCACCTGCTCGAGCAGATGGGTCAGGGCCGCGCCCTGGTTCCGGACGATCTTGCGGAAGTACAGGTCCGTGCCCTGGATCGCAGTCGTTCCTTCGTACAGGCTATCGATCTTGGCGTCCCTGATGTACTGCTCGATCGGGTAGTCCTGGAGATAGCCGGAGCCGCCGAGCGTCTGCAGCGACTGCGCGAGCTGCTCGTAGGCGCGCTCGGAGCCGACGCCCTTGACGATCGGCAGGAGGAGATCGTTGAGCGCGGCCGCCGCCTCATCTCGCTCGCCCCTGGCAGCGGCAAGCTGGACCGCGTCCTGCTGGCTCGCTGTGTACAGGACGAGCGCGCGCATGCCCTCGGCGTAGGACTTCTGGAGCAGCAGGCTGCGCCGGACGTCCGGGTGCTTCATGATCGTGACGCGCGGCGCGGCCTTGTTCAGCATCTGGGTCAGGTCCGCGCCCTGCACCCGGGTCTTGGCATAGTCGAGCGCGTTCAGGTAGCCAGTCGACAGCGCGGCAATCGCCTTGGTGCCGACCATCATCCGTGCAAACTCGATGATCATGAACATCTGCCGGATGCCGTCGTGCTCGTCGCCGATCAGCGTGCCGACCGCCGGGCGCTCTGCACCGAACGTCAGCTCGCACGTCGTGGAGGCCTTCAGGCCCATCTTGTGCTCGACGTTAGTGACGTAGACCCCGTTGCGCTCGCCGAGCGAGCCGTCGTCGTTCACGTGGAACTTGGGCACCAGGAACATCGACAGGCCCTTGGTGCCGGGACCGGCACCCTCAGGCCTGGCCAGCACGATGTGCAGGATGTTGTCCGCCATGTCGTGCTCGGCGCTGGTGATGAAGCGCTTGACGCCCTCGATGTGCCAGGTGCCGTCGGGCTGCTGGATCGCCTTGGTCCGCCCCGCACCGACATCCGAGCCCGCGTCGGGCTCGGTCAGCACCATGGTGTAGCCCCAGCGGCCGTCGATGGCGTGCTCGGCCACCTTCTTCTGGGCCGGCGTGCCCATCATCCAGAGGGCGTGCGAGAAGGAGCCGAGGCTGGAGTACATCCAGACGGCTGGGTTGGCGCCGAGCACAAGCTCGGCGACTGACCACGCGATCGTGCGTGGGACGGCCGTGCCACCGAGCTCGGCCGGCAGCTCGAGGCGGAACCACTCGGCGTCGACGAACGCGTTGTAGGAGCGCTTGAAGGACTCGGGCATGGTGACCGAGTGGGTGGCTGGGTCGAAGACCGGCGGATTGCGGTCGGCGTCGGCGAACGACTCGGCGATCGGCCCCTCGGCAAGCCGCCGGACCTCGTCCAGGATGCCCCGGGCGGTCTCTTCGTCCACGTCAGAGAACGGCTCAGCGCCGAGTAGCTCTTGCCTGTTCAGAACCTCGAAAAGGTTGAACTCAATGTCCCTGAGGTTGCTCTTGAAGTGCCCCATTACCGCTCCCCTGGACCTTCGGCGATGCCATCGGCACCGTGCTACTCGCCAGTAACTTACTCCATAGTACCTAAAGTGGCGGCGAGTGTCATCCCCGCAAGCGGGTGTCTCCAGGGCGGCCCTGCTCATGGCCAGGTGGGCCCGCCAGTGGCGGCGCGCGTGGCTGGCGGACGCGGGCAGGCGTCGCTGCGCCTGCGCGGAAATCAGACGTTTCATGGTTTCGTCGGGCACACTTCATGGTTTCCTGCGGGCAAAAGCATATAAACCGGCTCGCCGACCTCGACGAAACCATGAAGTGTGCCGAAGACGCCCGGCCGGCAGGTCGGGCTTCGGGCAGGCGGCGGGTCCCCCTCCAGCCCGCCGCCTACGCTCCCGGCCGCATCTGTCCGGCAAATCGGTCTTTAATCGTCAGCTATCACATCTGCATCGGCATAGTGACGCCGCGAGAAGACGCGGCAGCCCAGCACTCGCTGCGGCATTCCAGGGGCGAGGGCCAGCCGGTGAGAAACTGGGTGTCCAGCCCTAGCGGGTCAGTTACTCGGCCCAGGCGATGCCTGCCATGTCGGCCGCTGCACGCAGTCCGCGCGTGGCGCCCGGCGGCACGGACGGAAGTATCACGCAGTGACAGCCGACGCCTGCCGCGGCCGTGAATCAGCGACGCCTGCCGCGGCCGTGGGTCAGCGACGCCTGCCGCGGCCATGGGTCAGCGACGCGGCAGGGCAGGGCAGGGCAGCCGCTCGCCGGTTGCTGTTAGCGGCCTGACCTGGCGAGCGCCGCACGCAGGCCACGGACCGCGCCCGCGCAGGCGACGGCCGCACCGGCCACTACGACGGCCACGTAGCAACCAACTTGCCCGGCCTGGTGATAACCAGCGAAGTCACGCGCCCACAAGCTAAGGCCGGCGGCTGCGATCCCGCTCGCGACGGCGGCGACCGCGATGCTCGCCGCGGCGACGCCCGCAGTCCGCGCGGCCAGGTGTACCGCGGGTCCCCGCGGGCGCAGTCTTGTCATCGCCAGGATCGGCCCGGCGCAGGCCGCGCCGGCGGCGGCAAAGCCCGCGACTGTCACGCCCACGAACTCCAGCGAGCTGAAGCCGTTCGGATGCGGTGCCAAGCGTGTCGTGAGCACCAACCCAGCCAGGAAACTTGCGGGCGCGATAACGGGCAGCAGCAGGTAGAACATGTCACGTGACAGGTGCTCACGCCGCGCCCGGCGCAGCATGAGCAGCCACAGCGGCAGCCCGCCCGCCGCCGCACTCAATGCGGACACGGCGACGGCGGCGTCGATGACGGCGTAGCACCAGCCGATGATCGGATGGCCAGCTGGCCTGAAGCCCTGGAACTGCGTCAGCTGCACGAACACCAGGCAGATTCCGACGAGCACCGACCAGGCGAGCAGAACCGTGCCGAGCGAAGCACGCATCCTGCCTTCGCGGTCGTGCAAGTGCTCAGGCGGCCACATCCAGGCAGGCAGCGCGTGCCAGACCAGGCTGACAGCTGAACGCAGGCCGCCGCCGGTCTCGTCAGCCAGGGCGACGACCTCCTCGCCGTAGCGGGCACGCCACGCAGGCGGATACACCAGCAAGGCGGCGCGCACGAGCCGGGACTGGCTGCCGCTACGCTGACCGCGACCGGCGCGACCACCACCGGCCCGACCGCGATCGGCGTGACCGCGACCGGCGCGACCGCCACCGGCCTGACCGCGATCGGCGTGACCGCGACCGGCGCGACCGGCGCGACCGGGACCGGCGTGACCGTGCCCGGTGGCGTCGCTGCCGACCTGGCCGGGTCCGTCCTGCCTGGGGGCCGGTGGCATGCTCATCCCGGTCACGCTCCCGTCAGCCCGAAGCGGACGCTGAGCCGCGCCTGCGCCAGCGAGGCGACCTTGGTCATGCGGGCCGACTGCTGCGCCAGCGCCTCAGCCCCGGCCATCGTGATGCGATAAGGCCGCCGCCGGTCGACCGCATCCAGCGGCTCGATCAGCCCCTGCGCTTCGAGCCTGGCGATCACCGCGTAGAGGGTGCCTGCGCTGAGTCTGACGCCCATCGTCTCCGCGACATCTTGCGTGATGGCATAACCGTGCTTGGGCTCGTCAGCCAGGCTCGCGAGCACCAGCAGCGGGGGATCTGCCCATCGATCCAGTCGGTTCGTCATCGCGGTCCCCGTTCGTCTCGCCGCGCCGCGGCACGATCAACGTCCTCGCCTTCACGGTATACCGCACTCCGCTATATCGCAACCCGCTATATCGGCCTCAGCTATAGCGCCTTTGCACCGTGGCTCTGGCCGGAAACCGAATCGCATTCTAGAATGCGGGCGAGACCAGCCGGATCGTGGCAGATGAGGTGCAGCAATGGCGCTCGGCCTGACAGAAGAACACACGCAGCTCGCCGACTCGGTCCGCGGCTGGGGCGAGCGCCACAGCCCGCCAGCTGTGGCCAGGGCGGTCGCCGACGGCAAGGAAGACGGCGCCGCCCACTACCGCGACACCGCTGCGGCCGAGCCTCGCCGATCAGGGACTGCTCGGCCTGCACGTGCCCGAGGCAGACGGCGGCCAGGGTTTCGGCCTGCCCGAGCTCACGGTTGCGGTCGAGGAACTCGGCCGGGCCCTGGTTCCCGGCGGCCTGGTCCCGACGGTGCTCGCGAGCGCCGTCCTGGTCGCGGCAGGCGTGACCGGCAAGCTTGTTGCCGTCCTCGCTCACGGGGACGGGAACGGGGCCGTCGCATTCGCCGCCGACCTCACAGCCACGGCTGCCCCCGATGGTGACCTGATCATCACCGGCTCCGCGGACAACGTGCTCGGCGCACCAGGCGCTGATCTGCTGATCTTGCCGGTCCGGTCGGGCCAGGACACGATCTGGGTAGCTGTCGACGCCGCGTACCTTGACATCACGCCGGTCGACAGCCTCGACCTGACCCGTCAGCTCGGCCGCGTGCGCGCCGCCAGCGTCGTCGTGCCCGCCGACCGGCAGCTCACTGGCCTGACGTCGGCGACCGTTGCGAACCTGGCCGCGGTCGTCCTTGGCGCCGAGGCAGTTGGCCTCGCCGACTGGGCGGTGCACACCGCCGCCGAGTACGCCAAGATCCGGCACCAGTTCGGCCGGCCGATCGGCCAGTTCCAGGCGGTGAAGCACCGGTGCGCCCGGATGCTCGTCGCCGCCGAGCAGGCGACCGCAGCCGTCTGGGACGCGGCGCGGGCGCTGGCTGGGGGCGAGACCGGCGGCGAGTTCGCAGCCGCGGCGGCAGCCGTGCTGGCGACCGAGGCGGCCGTGTCGTGCACGCACGAGTGCATCCAGGTACTCGGCGGCATCGGCTACACCTGGGAGCACGACGCGCATCTGTATTACCGGCGCGCGATGACGCTTCGCGCGTTGCTGAGCGCTACCAGCCATGCAGGCGGCTGGCTGGAAGCAGCGGATAGCCCGGCTCGCCGTGGACGGCGTCCGACGCGAGCTCCGGCTGGAGCTGCCAGGCGGTGGCGACGACGAACTGCGCGCGTCGATCCGCGCCGAGCTCGCCGGAGATCGCCAAGCTTGCCGGCGCCGAGCGGAACGCGGCGCTCGGCGCCGGCGGCTGGGTGATGCCGCACATGCCGAAGCCCTGGGGCCGCGGTGCGGGCGCACTCGAGCAGCTGATCATCGACGAGGAGCTGCGAACGGCGGGCATCCACGTTCCCGGTCTTGCGATCGGTGCCTGGGTCGTGCCCGCGCTCATCCAGTACGGCACGCCGGAGCAACAGGAGCGGTTCCTGCCTGCGACGCTGCGCGCCGATTACCTGTGGTGCCAGCTGTTCAGCGAGCCCGGCGCCGGGTCCGACCTGGCCGGGCTCACCACCAGGGCCGAGCGGGTAGACGGCGGCTGGCAGATCACCGGCCAGAAGATCTGGACCTCGCTGGCGCGGCAGGCGTCGTGGGCGATCTGCATCGCTCGCACCGATCCGGCGCAGCCGCGGCACGACGGGATCAGCTATTTCCTGGTCGACATGCACTCGCCGGGCGTCGAGGTGCAGGCCGCTGCGCGAGATCGGCGGCGACTCGTTCTTCAACCAGGTGTTCCTTGATCAGGTCTTCGTGCCCGACGACTGCCTGGTCGGCGACGTGAACAAGGGCTGGCGGATCGCCCGGACGACGCTGGCGAACGAGCGGGTCTCGCTGTCGCGATCGTGGACGTTCGGCTGCGGCGTGCCCGAGTTGATCGAAACGGCGAAGGCTGCCGCCGACGCGCCGCTTGCTCAGGTCGGCGAGCTCGTCGCGGCTGGCCACGCCATCGACGTACTCGCGGTGCGGGCGACGCTCAAGCAGCTGTCCGGTACCGAGCCCGGCGCCACCGGCAGCGTGCGCAAGCTGCTCAGCATGCGGCACGCGCAGCAGGTCGCAGAGCTGTGCTGGGAGATGTCGGCCGCTGGCGGCGCGCAGGCCGGCGGCCAGGGACGGCCGGTAACGGCTGACGGCCGGCCCGACGGCGCGCACTGGGCCCGCCAGGTGCTGATCACCAGGGCGCTGACGATCGGCGGCGGCACCACCGACATCCAGCTCAACATCATCGGCGAGCGCATACTCGGCCTGCCGCGCGATCCTGATCCGCCGGAAGGCCGCGGCTAACAACCGGTAAAGGATCGGCGGGCCGCCGGCGTCGCCAGCGGCTGATGCGCAGTCTGTCGGGTTAGCCTGCCTGGGGATAGTTCCCTGGGGGACTGATGACCGAGGACCACGACGGCGCGACGGGACCGGCCGGCCCGGCGGGACGCCCGGTCCCGTCGGCGCGGCCGGCGGACCGGACGGAGGGCTGGGCAGCGCGACCGGGACCCGGCGGCCCGGGCAGCGGGCCAGTGGCCGCCCGGCCAGCGGCCGCCAGGCCAGCCGACGCCGCGCCAGCCGACGCAGTCAGCGGGCGCGGCGGGCGGCCTAACAGCGGCGCACGGCGTTCCGATCCGGGCGAGGCGGGGCGGCGGCTGGCGCGGCAGATCGCCGCCACCCGCAGCGCGCGCCGCCAGCGGATCATGCTCGCCGCCGTCGGCGCGATGTCCGCGATTACGCTGCTCGTCTCGGGCGGCGCCTGGGTCGTCACCAGCTACGTCAGCTCGCGCCTCGGCCGGATCGACGCGGGCACGTCCGGCACGCCGTCGAGCGGTCCGGTCAACATCCTCGTCGCCGGCATCGACACGCGCGGCGGCCTGACCCGCGCGCAAGAGCTTCGCCTGCACGTCGGCAGCGCGATCAGCTCGAACTCCGACACGCTGATGCTCGTGCACATCCCGGCTAATCATCAGAGCGTTCAGGTTGTCAGCCTGCCGCGCGACTCCTGGGTCGACATTCCCGGCCACGGCATGAGCAAGATCAATGCCGCATATGGCTTCGGCGGGCCGCAACTCATGGTCAGGACTGTCGAGCAGGCCACGGGCCTCCCGATTAACGACTACATCGAGGTCGATTTCCTCGGCTTCGTGAAGGTCATCGACGCGCTGGGCGGCGTGAACATCTGCGTGCCGTTCGCGGTCGACGACCCCTACAGCGGGCTGCACCTGTCAGCCGGGCCGGCATCACGTCGACGGCATCACCGCGCTGTCGTTCGCCAGGGACCGGCACTCGTTCGCCGCCTCCGATCTTGCCCGGATCGGGGATCAGCAGCAGCTGCTGTCGTCGCTGTTCA
Source organism: uncultured Actinomycetota bacterium (assembly GCA_963837255.1). Classification (GTDB taxonomy): domain Bacteria; phylum Actinomycetota; class Actinomycetes; order Streptosporangiales; family Streptosporangiaceae; genus JAJYUU01. The sequence goes on along the minus strand of CAWIMN010000011.1, from coordinate 691,936 downwards.
CCGAGGCGACTCAGACCGGCGTGCTCGCCGACCCGGTCCGGCTCGAGCGGTTCTTGTCGTCGGTCACCAGCGTCGTCAAGGTCGACTCAGGCTTCAACCTGATCCGGCTGGCCGACGAACTGCGCGGCCTGCGGCCCTCGAATATCACCTTCACCACCGTGCCGATCGCGACGGCGAGCTACGTCACGCCCACTGGCCAGGACGCGGTGCTCTGGGACGCCAAGGCCGCAACTGCCCTGTTCAGCTGGCTCAAGAAGGACGCGGGGACAGCCCGGCCGGCTGGTTCGCGGTCCCGGTCCCGGTCGGGCTCGCACGGGACAGCGACGATCACGCGTGCGCAGGTATCGGTCGACATCTACAACGGGACGCTGATCGGCGGCCTGTCGGCCACGACCGGGGCACAGCTGACCAGCGCCGGGTTCAGCGTGCACAAGGCGGGCCTGAACTGGCCGGTGCACGATGTCGCCCAGACCCTGATCGAGTACCCGTCAGGTCAGGCTGCCGCGGCTCGGCTGCTGGCCAAGGCGATGCCGGGCGCGGCGTTGCGGGTAGTCGCGGGGCTGGCTCGCATCCGGCTCGTGCTGGGCGTCAGCGGGCACGCAGTCGTCGCCGCCGCCTCTCCCGGCACACAGTCAAGCCCGGCAGCGACCGGAGCGCCTGGTCAGTCCCGGACCGCCGCGCAGGACGCCTGCCGCTGAGATGACGGCTTGCCCGCGCGGCGGCCCTCGCCGACACCTGCTCGTGCAGACACCTGCTCGTGCAGACAAATGCTCGTCCCGCCAGCCTCGTCCCGCCAGCCGCCAGCCGCCAGCCCCCGCCGCCCGCCGCGCCACCGCCAAAACAGCCGATCCTGTCCCCAGCCGCCCGCGCACAACAGCATGGCTGGACCTCTGCTGCGGATACAGCAGCAGTGGGTCGGCAGCCATGCTGTATCCAGGTGGCCGGCGAATCGCGCATAAAGGTCTTAGCTGGCATATTGCCGATCGGGCCGCGCCAAGCGGCGGCCGCGCTGCCACGCCTCGACGATGGACCGGACGAACCCCTCGCCGGATATGCGCGCTTTAGCGTGCTTTCACGAGGGCAGGCGCCCGCGTGAGCGAGCGCCTGCACCTACGCGGACCGCGTGCTGCGTTAGCTCTGCGGCGGGAAGCCGCTGGAACCGCCGGGCTCGGTGTCGTCGGGGGGCGGGAAGAAACTCTGGCCTGGCGGCGGGAACGACTGCGCCTGCGTCCGCCCCGCCACCCGGCGGCGGGAACGGCGTGCCAGCGTCTGCGGCGCCCCCGGCTGGCGGGAACTGCGATCCCGACGGGCCGGAGAACGGGCTCGGCGTACCGCCAGGTGCACCAGGCTGCGGAACGGTCGTCTGCGGCGATGTCAGATTGAGGCCGTTCTCGCGCTCGTGCGCCGAGATGTCGCTGATCAGCTGCTCGATCTTGGCCTGACTGTCCGGTGTCCCCCGGCCGGTGCGCTCGGCGTACACGGCGGCACCAAGCTGGCGCAGGAGCGCGTCACCACGGCGGTTGGCCTGCGCCTGGTCTAGCTTGGCCTTGCCTTCTTGAGCTGCTTCCTGGGTCTTCTGCGCAAGCTGGTTCGCCTGCGCCTTGACCTTGTCCATTAGTCCCATTTTTGAGCCTCCGAGGGCTGGCCGGGCGCTAGCGCGACTCCTAGCCGGTGCACCGCACGCTCTGCGAGCACCACAGGGCCGGGCTTACGCCCCGCGTCGTGTGTTGACCGTGGTGGACATCATTCCCGAATGCCTGGCTACTACCAGTGATCATAGCTACGCGAAGCGTCGGATGCCGGGGCTATGGTGGCCGCTATCCGCGGCCGACTAGGACCGGGCGGTCGTCAGTTCGGAGACGGTAGCTCGCGAGATCGCAAGCGTCTCCGCGATGACCGTGATCAGCCGGCAGCCGTTCTCCCGGTAGAGCCGCGCCGTGACGCCATCGGTCGCGTGCACCCCGACCGGCTTCCCTGCCGCGGCACAGTCTGCCCAGATCCGCTCGAACGCCGGCCGCAGCACCGGGTCGTGCGGATCGAGCGGGCAGCCAAGCGAGTACGACAGGTCACGCGGACCGACGTAGATGCCATCGACGCCGGGCAGCGCCAGCATCGCAGAAAGCTCGCCCATCGCGCGGCTGGACTCCACCATGACGATGCAGAGCGGCAGCGGCTGCCTCGTGAGCACGCCGCCGGCCGACCGGTAGCCGTCAGGCGGGTAGCGGCAGGCGCCTGCCACGCCCGCGGCCTGCTCGGCCGACTCGACGTTCGGCACGATGACTCCCTCGCAGCCGAGGTCCAGCGCGCGGCCAATGTCAGCTGGATGCGCATGCCGGACTCGGCCTAGCGGAGTCGCGCCCGCCAGCCGGATCGCCGTGGTGAGAGCCGGCAGATCATGCTCGGTCGCGGTGCCGTGCTGGAGGTCGATAACGACGTAGTCGAGGCCGGTGGCGGCAAGCACGCTCGCAGACACCGGCCCAGGGGCAACCGCCCAGCCGCCGAACACCGTCTCGCCGCTACGTACGCGGTCACAAAAAGGGATTTGCGTCACGGGAGTAGCCAAGCACACGGCGCCCGGGTCTGGCAGTGCCAGGTCGAGCCTGAGCCGGCGCCGAAGCACATCAGTGGTGCTCCGACGGGCGTAGCCCGTCAGTCGAGGTCGAATGCCGCGTGGATGGCAGCGGTGAGCGCGGCTTCCTGAGCCGGCAGCAAGTAGCCGATCTGACGGCCCAGCGCGCTCTTGGGAACGGTGACAATGTTGTCGCAGCTGACCGCGCAGTGGCGATCAAGGCCGTTCGCGAGTCCGAGCGGCACCTCGGTCGACAGACCACGCACCGTGTTAGTGATCGGCGCTACTGTCACGCGGTCCAGATGCGGTCGGACCAGTTCCCTAGTCAGGATCACAACTGGGCGCGTCTTGTCCAGCCGGGCGGCGTGGATCGGCCGCATTAGTCGAGGTCCAGCCTGGTGTGCACGGCATAGGCCGCCAGGCTGTCCATGTCAGCGTCCGAGCCAGCGCCGGCCAGGATCGCCGCGTCTCTGGCCGCGACCAGACGACGGAACTCTCTCGCCAGCGCACGCTCGATGACAGAGGCCCGACTCGGAGCGTGACCGGCGGCGACAAGGCTGTCCAGCTGCTCGACTGTGCTGTCCGGCAAGCGGACCGCGATCTGGATGCTCACACTCACGATGATACCCAGAATGGTATTCAATCTGGTACCAATGTGGGATGCAGGATCGGCGGTCATCCAGCGGTGATAGCGAGCGCCGCGACGGCGAGCGCCATCGAAAGCGGCACCGCGATCACGCCGAGCCGGCTGGCCCGCGCCAGCGACGGCTTCGCGCCCGCGTCCCGAGCGGAGCGGAGCCAGAGCAGCCAGGCAAGGGATCCGGTCACGCACAGGTTCGGCCCGAGGTTCAGCCCGATCAGTAGCTGGAACGGGTGCGCTGGTGTGCGGGCCGCCAGGATGCTGGCCGCCGGCAGATTGTTCACCAGCGCACTCGTCACTGCGGCGAATCCGGCCGTCGCCCACCCAGACAGATGAGACAGCAAGACAGCAGGGCCCGACCACGCCCGCCCCAGGCTGCCGAGTGCGACCGCAGCGCCGAATAGCCCGGCGAGCACCGGCACGCCGAGGACCGCCCAGATCCGGCCGAGATCAAGCCGCCCCTGCCCGACCCGGACAGCGGCCGCCGTGGCGCCGATGACGAATACCGGCAGGGCCGACGTTCGAACGACGATGACCAGGACAGTCGCGGCGACGATGGCGGCAAGGCCGAGCCCGAGCCGCGGTCGCGGCAACAGCGCAGGCTCGGCGCCATCCGACCGCAGGGACTCCCGTTCGCCCACCGCGACCACACCGGCCGTGACGGCTAGCGCAGCCAGCCACGGCAGCCACATCCTGGCAGCGAACTGGCCGCCGCTCAGGTGCAGATGACCGAGCACGATCAGGTTGGTCAGATTGGAGCCGGGCAGCGACCCCGCGTTGGAGAGCAGCAGGCAACCGTACAGCAGGGCGGGCTCGCCGGCTCGGCGGCTCCGAGCGGTATGCACGAGGACCGGCGTGAGGAACGCGACCGATGTATCCAGGTTCAGGGTCGCCGTGACCGCGCCGACCAGGACCACGGACCCGCGAACAGTACCGCGCTGCCACGGGCGAGCCTCGCCAGCCGGGCGCCGGCGGCCTCGAACAGGCCATCGCCGTCTGCGACCAGCCCGATCAGCAGCAGGCCAGCGACCAGCACGAACGGCGACCAGTCCTGCGCCGCCGCCGCCGCGGCTTCCGACGGCCGCGCCGCGAACGCGGCTGCAAGGCCGGCCACGCCGACCACCGCGAGCAGCCAGCCAAGCCAGTCAAGCCGGTTTGCGCGCAGGCTGCGCTGGCCCTCCGACAAGGACCTTGGCTACGTCAGCCCGATGACGCGCTCGCGAGCCGACTCGATCCGGCGCAAGGTCTCCGCCCGGCCGAGTACGGTCATCGACTCGAAGAGCGGCAGGCCAACGCTCCGCCCGGTCACCGCGACCCGGACCGGTGCCTGCGCCTTGCCGAGTGACAATCCGTATGACGCTCCGATGGCCTCCAGCCGCTCGCGCAGCGCATCCGGCTCCCAGGGCACCTGCTCATAGGCGGCAGCGACCTCGGCGAGCAGCTCGGCAGCCGGCTCCCGCATCGCCTTAGCCCAGGACGCCTCGTCGATCGCCGGCTCGGGCAGGAACGCGAAGTCCACCATCGCGGTGATCTCCGACAGCAGCGCGACCCGAGTCTGCGCGAGGGGCGCGAGCTGCGCGAAGCACCTCTGGATCGAACCGCTCCGGCGGCCACGGCGCGGCCGGCGGCGCGAGCCAGGGCTGCACCGCTGCGATGAACTCCTCGACGGACATAGCCCGGATGTACTCGCCGTTGAACGCGCGCAGCTTCTTGACGTCGAAGAACGCGGGCGACGGGTTCACGTCCTCGATCCGGAACTCGGCCACCATCTCGTCCCACGGCAGGATCTCCCGGTCGCCCCCGCGGGGCCCAGCCGAGCAGCATCAGGTAGTTGCGCATGGCCGCGGCGAGATAGCCCTCGTCGCGGAATGCCTCCAGCGCGACCTTGTCCCGGCGCTTGGACAGCTTCTGCCGCTTCTCGTTGACCACGACCGGCAGGTGCCCCCAAGCGGGCGGCTCATGCCCGAGTGCTTCCCAGAGCAGCTGCTGCTTCGGCGTATTCGGCAGATGCTCCTCGCTGCGGATCACGTGCGTAATCCGCTGCACCATGTCATCGACGACATTGCCCAGCAGGAACAGGATCGACCCGTCGGCTCGGGCCAGCACGAAATCCTCGATGGTCGAGTTCTCGAACACGGTCTTGCCGCGTACCAGGTCGTCCACGATGGTCGCACCCTCGTCGGGCGCACGGAACCGCAGCGCCCGGCCCGGGCCCGGCCCGAGGCCGCGGTCCCGGCAGTAGCCGTCGTAGCCCCTGTGCTGGTCACCGGTCCGGGCGACGATGTCCTCGCGGGTGCAGTCGCAGTAGTAAGCGCGCCCCTGCTCGTAGAGCTGCTGCGCCGCGGCTGTGTGCTCGGCCAGGTTGGCCGACTGGAAGTAAGGTCCCTCGTACTGGCTGGAGTCGATGCCGAGCCAGGCGAGAGCGCTGATGATGCCATCGATCCACTCGGGCTTGTTGCGCGCCGCGTCGGTGTCCTCGATCCGCAGCACCATCGTGCCGCCGGCCTTCAGCGCCAGTGCCCAGTTGAACAGGACAGACCGCGCGCCGCCGACATGGAACATGCCGGTCGGAGACGGCGCAAAGCGCAACCTGACGTCAGAATCCCAGCTAGTCACGGCAGCCGAGTCTAGCCGAGCCCGCTGGGCGGGCCGCGAGCCGATTACCGGCCGTCAAGCCGGCGCTACATCCAGCGCTACAGGTGGCGCATCCACAGGTTGGTCTCTGCGTAGATGCCGACGTCGGCCTCGCGATCAATGTCGACCAGGTCAAGAGCATCGGGGACCACGTACGTGCCGGACTCGGGAAAGGCCATCGCAGTCCACTCCTCCCACTCCGCGACCGTGCCCTTGATGATCATCGAGTCGAGCGCGGGGGCCAGGATCGTGGCACCGAGCCGCTGGTGAGTGCGGATCCACGGGTCGAGGTGCAGTCCGTCACCGCGGTCCCAGCGGGCGAACGCATCCATCGCCGTGAGCGGGTACCTGGTCTTGAGGGACGGCCGGACCGGCGCGATGACCCGCTCGAGGCCAGTCCCGGTTGCCCGATCCCGCAGGGCGGTCAGCGCCTCGCCGGCCAGGCCACCGCCCTGCCGATCCCGCCGGACCGCGGCCGCCATGATGCACAGCGTGTCCGGGGACACCGACTCCTCGTGGCCGCTGACCGCTGCCACGAGCGCACCGTCATAGCCGCCCGCGGGCAGGCCCGGCAACAGTCCCGTCCCACCGCAGCGGCACGCCCCAGCCGCCTGCCACGACCGCGCCGCGGTCGAGCAGCATGACGTCGTAGAAAGGGAAGTACGCCTCGACCCGGCCGACGTACTCGTTCGAGACTGGATCGTGAAAGATGAACTCCGGCCAGTTCTGCCGGAATGCGGCCCGCGCCTCATCATCCAGATCCGGCCGGTCAGACGTCGTCACGATCTCCAGGTCACTCATCTGCAACTCCCGTCAGCCTTGGTAGCCCGCCGCCCACCTGAGCCCTCGTCCGGCTCGCGCCGTCCTGCGGCCGGAACGGCGAGCATCAGCACCGGCACGATACACAGTGCAGCCATCGCCCAGCTCAGGCCGAAGCGCTCGGCCAGCAGGCCGACCGACCAGCGGTCCCAGCGCGCCTAGCAGCCCGGACGCGCTGGTCAGCGTTACGGCCAGCCCGCTGCGGCCGGGCAGGCTGCCATAGAGCTCAGCCTGGAGCACCGGGTACCACGGCGCGGTCGCGATCGTCAGCGCCGCCAGCACGGCCAGCTTGAGGCCAAGGCCCGGCACGAGCAGGAACGCCGGGAACAGCGCCAGCGCCGCCCAGACGCCCGCCCTGATCACCGGCCTGCTGTCGCGGGTCGCCAGCACTCGGATCAAGATCACATCGCCGGCCAGGCCGGCGCCGAGGCGCACGGCGACGGCGAGCGCGGCGACGGCGGGCGAGACGTGCACGACCGCAACCAGATACAGGGCCAGGAACGGGGTGAGCACGTCCAGCAGCAGGTTCGCGACCTCAAGCAGCATCAGCCAGCGCAAGGCGCCAGAGCGGCGAACGATCGAAACGGCTGCTCGCCATCCTGGCCAGGCGGGCTCGTCGGCGTCTTCGCCGGCGGCGGAGTCGGAGTCGGCCCCGTTCCCGTCGTTCGGATTGGTGTCGCCTGCGCGCGCCCTGGACCGGCGACCTGTCCATGCCACGACGCCCCAGGCCGCGGCGCTGAACCCGGCGATCATGACGAAGGCCAGCCGCCAGGTGGCGCCGGCGCCAAGAACGACGGCGACCAGGATCGGGCCGGTCACGGCGCCGATCGAGCCGGCGAGCGTCCACCAGGCCATGTGCCGCGCCCGCCGGTCGGGGGCGGCGTCCATCAGCGCCGCCTGTGTCAGGCTGACGAACAAGCCCGAAGCCGGGAAGAAGATGGTCAGCGCGAGCAGCAGACCTGCGAACGACGTAGCCAGCCCGGCCGCCAGGACCGATGCGATGAAGACGAGGCCGCCTGCCAGGATGAACCGGCGCCGCCTCGGCCCGATCCCGCTGATGACTCCGACCGGCAGTTCGAGGATGCTGCCAGCGACGAGCGGCACGGCCGCGAGCAGGCCGATCTGCAGATAGCTGAGCGTGAGATCGTGCCGGATCAGCGGCATCGCCGCGCTCTTCGTGCCGTCGACGAGTTCGTCGACCAGTTCTACCGAGAGCGCGGCAAGCAGTGCGCCGAGCCCGGCGCGCCGGACGCGCCCGGAGCGCGTCCGGGCAAGCCGACCGCGCGGCTGGCTGACCGGCACGGCCGGAGATTCTCGCGCCAGGCGAGTTTTGATGCGTGCGAACTCCATGTCGCGTCCTTCCTCGTCGTCTGCTGCCTCGGACGAGCGAGGAAAGGCGGAGCACGGGCCGCTAGCTCAGGTCACAGTCAAAGGAAACCCATGCACCGATGGTAGTGCTCCGCTCAATTGACGGCACGAGGGATCTTTTTGCGCGCTTTGCCAGTTCTGTTACTGCAGAGCGCGCGACCACATCACGGCCGCATAGGGCACCAGGTTGGAATTGACGCCCTTCTAAGGGCAGCAGGTCCAACCTGGCGCCCATTAGCAGTCCGGGCGGAGCGACCCCGGCCAGCGCCGGCCCACCTGTTCCAGTGACCGCCGCGCCAGTGACCGCCGCGCCAGTGACCGCCGCGCCGGAGTTAGCTGCCTGCGGGCAGTTCTGGCGTCGCGGGGGCGCTGGCGATCTGTGCCTTGAGGGCCGCCAGCTCCTTGTCGACCTCGGCGTTCGCACCCGCTTCGTCGAGTTCGTGCTGGATGTCGTCAGTGTCGCCGCCGACGTCCTCGAGCACCCCGGACTGGAGCAGCTCGTCGGTGGCCGCGGCTCTGGCCTGCATGTTCGCGATTTTGTCCTGGGCGCGCTGGAGTGCCGCGCCGGAGTCGCTGAAGCTCCTGGAGATGCCGGCCGCTTCCTCGTTCACCGAGCTTGTCGCCTCGGCCGCCGTGTACTGGGCCTTCATTACTTCCTTCTGGGACCGGAACTTGTTGACCCGCTCCTGAAGCGCGCTGAGCGTCTGCTCCATCTTCTGCTCCTCGTCGGCGAGCTGCTCGCGCTGCGAGGCCATGCCGTCGATCTCCTGCTGCGCGGCCGCCTTGCGGGACAGCGCCTCACGGGCCAGGTCCTCGCGGCCGGTGGCCAGCGCCGCCTTGGCCTGGTCGCCCAGGTGATCGACCGAGTGCTGGAGCTGCTGCTGCTGGAGCTCGAGCTGCTTCTTCGACGCGGTGATGTCGACGAGAGCGCGCCGGACCTGGGTGATGTGCTCGAGCATCTGCTCGTAGGAGTAGTCGAGCATCTCGTTCGGGTTCTCGGCTGAGTCGAGAGCCTTGTTGGCCTTGGCGGCGACGATGTCGTGAGCACGCTGGAACAGGCTCATGGGTTGCTCCTTGCGACGTTGGGACGGAGCCGGCTTACGCTGCCGAGGTTACAAGGCGTAGCGCGGCTACGCTCTGAGCGTGGACATTCGATCACTCGGGTACCGCACCGACCTGATGATCCGGCTCCTTGAGGGCAGCCGCGTCGACGACCGCGGCGACTACCTCGCCATCCGCAGCCCGCATAATCCGACGTACTGGTGGGGCAATTTCCTGCTCCTGTCGGCGCCGCCCGCGCTGGGCGAGGCCGGGGCATGGCTGGCGACGTTTGCCACCGAGTTCCCGGAAGCCAAGCACGTCGCGCTCGGCATCGACGTCACCGAGATCAGCGCGGTGGACGTCAGCGCGCTGGTCGAAGAAGGCCTCGGGCTGAAGCGCTCGGCTGTGCTGACAGCCACCGCAGTGCACGAGCCGCCGCGGCCGAACCCGGGCGCCACGTACCGCGAACTGTCCGGCGACGACGACTGGCGGCAGTCGGCGGACCTGCGTGCCGTGCTCAATGAAGGCGAGCCTGGATCGGAGCCAGCCTTCATGGCCGCGAGGATCGCCGCCGAGCGAGCACTCACGGAGGCTGGCTACGGATCCTGGTTCGGCGCTTTCATCGACGGGCAGCTTGTCGCGCAGCTCGGCCTCATCACCGACGGATCGGGCATCGCCCGGTACCAGAACGTCGAGACTCACCCCGGCTGGCGACGACAGGGCCTGGCGGGCACCCTGGTATGGCGCGCCGGGCAGCACGGCATTGACGATCTGGCGGCGCGAACGCTTGTGATGGCCGCGGACCCGGGCTACGGCGCCATCCGCGTCTACCGGTCCGTCGGCTTCGTCGATACCGAGACGCAGATCGGCTTCGAGCGCCAGCCGGACTGACCTGGCACGAGCGCTATTACCGGCCGAGCAGCGCGGGTGCCGCGCCGGCGGCATCCTCTCGGCGGAGCCCTGCCAGCCACGCCACAGCAACCGTTACCAGCGTGAGGACGCCGGCCACGGCGAACACGGCCCGCGGGTCCCCGCCGGAGCAGGCCAGCGCCGACTCCGCCCAGCACGCCGCCGATCAGGGTCACGGACTGACCGCCAACGCGCCAGGACGCGGTGACGCGGCCGAGGAATTCTCGCGGCACGAGGACCTGCCGGAGTGCCCGCATCGTCACGCTCGCGGCGATGATGGCCCACGTATACAGCAGGTTCCCCGCCAGCAGCACCGGCATGGACGTGGCGGCGCCGATCACGAGGAGCGCGACAGCCGGAGGCGGCCGCGCTGAGGGCTATAGCGGCCAGCGGACCGGTGCGCCGGACGAGCAGGCTGGTCCCGGCCGCGCCTAGCAGTCCGCCGACCCCGCCTGCGGTGACGATGAGCCCAACCTGTTCGGCGGGCAGACGCATCGTGGTCCTGGCCAGGAAGATGATCAGCTTGTCCGCACCGAGGCAGAGATTCAGGACCAGCATGAAGCACAGCAGTGTCAGCAGCAGCCTGGTCGCGCCCAGGTACCTGAGGCCCTCGGCCAGCTCATGGCGAAGAGCAGCAAGTGAGGCCAGCTCCGGTCTAGCCGCCTCGATCGCCGGCGCGGGGACGCCGGACGACGGCGAGGGTGGCCAGGGACACCAGGAAGCTCGCCGCGTCGATGAGCATCGAGACATGCAGGAGGCCAGCGGCGGCGAGAAGCCCCGCGGCGCTCGGCCCGGCGATCTGCCCGAACTGATTGGCGGACTCAAGCCAGGAGTTCACTGAGATCAGCCGTGGTCCGGCGAAGACGTCGCGGACGGCGACGGTCAGCGCTGTGTCCGTGAAAACCGTGACGACCGCGGCGCCGAACGCGAGCGAGAGGATCACTACCGGTGCCGCGCTTCCGGATCCGGTCAGGATGAACAGTGCCCCGAAGATCAGCGCCCGGATGATGTCACCCGCTATGAGCACGTGCCACGGATTGAGGCGATCGACGGCGACGCCAGCCGGGAGGCCCGCAGCCAGGTAACCGGCGCTGGCGGGGAGCGAGGCGAGGACGGCCAGGAACGGGCTACGGCTGACCTGCAGGACGAGCAACGGCACGGCGAGCAGGGCGAGCCCGTCGCCTAGCATCGACACGGCCTGGCCTGCGAGGAAGACGGGCGACCGCGGCACAGACACCATCCTGGTCCGCAGACGGCCGCGGTCAATGCCGGCTGAGACGCCAGCTCATGCGCACTGCCCCGATTAGTGCCCTATACGTCCGTTTGTATGGTGCGTGTTTTCCGCCACAGAGTCCTATGAGATCCGTTTGTCTTTTCGTGTTTCGGTCACACGAGGGCCGAAACCGAGTGCAGGGTAGTGAGCCGACAGCACCGAGCGTGCGCGACGGTCACGAACCGCGACCCCGTCGCCCTGACCCTGCACGGCGTCCGCATGCCGCTGGTGACAGCGCCGCCGATCACTGACCCCGCGCGCTGGCCAGCATCGAAGGTGAGAGCAGAGCGGCAGTACTGCGCTCCGTCTGAAGGCGCCACGTGTCCTACGCCATCCCCCGTCACCGGAAGCCGCCGCGGTCGGCTAGCACGCACGGCCGGGCACCGTCAAAGCACCGCAAGCCCCAGGCCAGGCGCATCCGCAGGCCGGCGCTGGCGCTGACGGTGGCGGCGGCCGTCACGCTCGCAGGCGGAGGCGCGGCAGCGGCGGTGACGTTCCTGCCAGGCCACCCGCTGACCGGGCCGCGGGGCAGGACAATAGGGAGCGGCACGGCGGCCAGCGGCACAGCGGCCGGCACCTCCGCCGCCGCCGGAGCCCAGACAAGCGCCCTCACCAACAGCCTCGAGCTCAGCGAGCTGTCGAAGTCGAACTACGCGGCCAGGGCCAGTAGCCGCCTCAACAACGCCGCTACCGGTCCCTTCGTGGCCGCGGTCAAGAAGCGTCACCGCCGCAAGCCAGTGCCGGCCGCACCGGTCTATCTCAATCCGCTGCGGGCAGTAACCGGCCTGATGCCGCAGCGCATCGACATGGGCGCCGACTTCGCCGGATCCGGGCCTGTCTATCCCATCGGCGACGCCGTCATCACGGGCGCGACGGGCACTTCAGGCGGGTGGCCTGGCGGCGGCTGGATTACCTACCAGCTAACCGACGGCCCTGCGTCGGGCCTCGTCGTCTACGTTGCCGAGGACGTCCGGCCGACGGTGACCGTCGGCGAAAAGGTCACGCCGACAACCGAGATCGCCAGCATGTTCAGCGGCAGCGAAGGCATCGAGACGGGCTGGGCCATGTCGGACAGCGCATCGGCCGAGTCTCAGCTACCGGAAGCAGGCGGGATCGGCGGTGCCGGGCCGTTCCCGACCAAGGTCGGCGTCAGCTTCGACGCGCTGCTCCAGGCACTCGGCGTTCCGGCCGCGCCCAACGCGGGCCAGGCAGCCTACGGCGTGCTGCCCGCGAACTACCCGGCGAGCTGGCCGGGGCTGGGCTAGAGCTACAAGTTGCTACCTGCCGGACCGTGACGCTGGCACGTCAGCGTGTAGGAGGCGACACTGACTACGAGCCGGTTTCCCGTCACCCTGACCGCCGCGCGGGCACCGTTGTCGAAGGCGCTTATCGCGTTCTGGCTCAGCAGGATTACAGGGTCATGCCCTGCGTACCCGACAAGGGTCACGGCCAGGGCGTTCGTCGCGAAACCGCCAGGTGTTATGCGGAAGGTTCCACTGTGGGCGTTGACGGCGTCGTCGGCGAGGAATCGCCCGTTCCGCGAGAACCGCAAGTCGACGTCGAACCGCGCCGGAATGCTTGTGACCTTTCCTTCGTGGCGGATGGCAACGACAAGCCAGTCATAACCAGTGAACCCGGCCGATGCCGAACTGGCTGATGTCGTCGGCTTGGGCGACGTCGCCGAGCTGCAGGCGGCGAGCGCCATCGAGGCCATGCAGAAGCACGCGCTAGCAAGCGCAAAGAACCGGACAGTGCGCAGCATCGGCACAGTCTTTCGTGCGCTCATGGGTGACCTGCTTCGACTCCAGTTGAAGATCCGCGCCGGTTAGACGCCGCACTGTCACGCGAAGTTCCCCGAAAAGTGGCCGACCCTGAGAGCTGCTCTGTTGTCCTTCAGCGCTCGGCGTAGTCCGGCTTCTGGAACGGCCAGGCTTCGGCCAGCCACCGGCAGACCAGGTCGTGCAGGGGCTTGTCGAGCTCGGCACGATCGGCACGGACCCAGGAGCGGACATCGACGTCATACCCGCTGCGGCGGGACGGATAGAAGTAGACGCAGCCGATAACGTCACCCGATACGGCGTCGAGCACTGTATAGGCGAAGCCGGTTCTGTCCGCGAAGTCCCGGCCGTGCCGGGCAATGTCGGCAGCGTTTTCCGCCAGCGACATGGGCCGATCCGGCCACGAACGGGCTGCGAAGCCAGGGGTCGCCTTGATGTGGCCGATGCTGGACGTCCAGGCTGCGTGATCGGCCACGTTGTGGCGGGCGTCGAGCGGCTCGATGATCAACAGCTCAGTGCGGAGCCCGCCCGGCACCGTGAAACCCTCGGGGACTAGCGGCGATGACTGCACGCTGAGCACGCTACTAGCAGCAGCCTAGATGTTGGTCCTCGCGAAGCCACCAGGGACGGAGACAGCGAGCATGGCCTGGTTGGCGGGAGTGGGCGCGAGGAACTCAAAGTCGAACGTGATGATCACCTGGCCGGAAGGCGTCGTCGTGGTGTCGGCCATCCGGATCGGCAGGAAGGTGGCGGCGCTCACCCACAGGCGTTCGGAGGCGTTAGAGCTGACGAGCTCGATCGCCCTGGATCCGCTGAGCACGCGATGCCCAGCGTCATGCCACTGGCCGGCCGTCAGGCACGCACGCAGCGCAGCCGCGCTCGGCACGGTCGCCGGCTGAACCCGGACATCGCCTTTAGCCCACGCATGAGCCGGGTAGTTCACGACGGTCAGCGTGCCAGGCAATCCCCTGGCCGGGGGCGGCGCGACGCGCGGCCGGCCAAAGATGCCGTCGCAGCTAGCTCCTGCCGTTGCAGGTGTAGTCGGGGCTGCGGTGTAGGCGAGCGTCATGTTGCTCAGCCTGGATCCGCTGAGGGTCGAGGTCAGGATCCGGCTCTCGACGGTGCTGCCCGCGGCGGCCCCCGCTGGCGAGATCCAGATGATCGTCGCGCAGCATGTGCCTTCGCCGCGCACCACCTTGGTGACCCTGAGGATGTCGCTGCTGCTCGCTTTGAATGCCGTCAGGACCGCCGCAACAGTGGGCGAACCTGGCGACGTACCGCCCGCCGGCGCGGCAGAGACAGCAGGTGCCCCACCTGACCGACCCTGAACCTGCGGGTGGGAGCCTTCGGACGGAGTAATAGGAACGGGGCGCCAGACCCCGGTCACCACGGCGAAGGCCGCGGCCGCGGCAAGCACTGCCACGGCGGCAACGGCGATCACCCGACCGCGCCGCCGGACCGCTCGCCCGCTCGGCCGGACGCGAAGACCGGAATCCTGCTCGACGGATTCGGCGAGCTTCTGCAGCGCGGCGTCCAGCACCGCCTGGTCGGCTGGTGCAACCTGGCCCAGCTGCTCCAGAAGTTCAAGTGCGTCCACCCTCATGCCTCCTGATAGCTCGCCGCTGCACCGGCTGGATCCTCGTCGAGTAGCTGGCGCATCACTGCCCGGGCACGGTGCAGGCGGCTCCGCGCGGTGCCTGGCAGAATGCCCAGTGCGACCGCCGCCTCCGCAGGAGTAAGGCCTTCCCAGGTCACCAGCAGGAGCACGTCACGATCGCCGGACGCTAGCCGTGCCAGCGCACGACGCAGATCGGGCAGCTGGGCCGCAGCGTCAATCCGGGCGTCGACGTCGGGCCATGGGTCTTCGCTGGCCGCCAGCCGGGCAAGCGGATCGCCATCGGGCTCTGCGGCTCCGACCCGCCGCCAGTGCTCGCGAAGGACATTGCGCGCGATGCCATAAAGCCACGGCCGGGCGTCTTGCCAGCGCTCGTCATACTGCCGCCTGGCGGCGTACGCGCGCAGCATGACCTCGCTGAGCAAGTCGTCTGCCGCATCCCGGCTGCTCCGCCGGGCCAGGTAAGCGTGGATCGCCTGCCCGTGGCGCCGCAGCAGCGCCGCAAAGGCGGTGGGGTGACCGGACGCAGCCATCCGGACGAGCGACGCATCGCTGTCTGGCATGTGCGGCCGGCCTCCTGTCGCTGTTCTTACCTGGTTATTGCGGGAAGACAGCGAAGCGTTCGCGGGCTGGCCGAAGCGAGCCCTAGTCAGCGCCTGTTGCCAGGATCGCGGCTGGGTCTCGCGGCTCCTGGCCGGCTTCTTAACCGGGCCCTAGTAGGCACGGCCGAAGATGAGCCGTTTGCCGTAGGCGGATGGCTGACCGCACCGGATACAGATCCCCTGCTCAGGCTCGCCTTCGGTGGGGATGACGCGCGGCGTTGCGGAAGTGGCGGCCTTGATGTCGTCCTCGCACTCGGGCTGGCTGCAGTGGAATGCCCGGGCCCAGCCGGTCGCGACCGCCGCCACGAAGTCGTCCCAGGTGTCGACTGTGACAGTCCGCTCATCGCGGAACTCGGTCGCCCGCCGCAGCAGCAGATCCTGGAAAGCGGTCAGCTCCAGGCCGAGCCGGGCCGGGGCAGAGTCCAGCGAGACCGGGGTCTTCTCGTTGCCGAGCCGGGTGGCCATCAGCGCAGTGCCCGCCGCCAGGTCGCGCGGCCCGAGCTCAAGCCGGATCGGGGCGCCGCGCATCTCCCAGTCGTTGAACTTGAACCCTGGGGAGAACTGCGGCCGGTCGTCCACGTGGGCACGGATGCCGGCGTCGCGCAGCCGGGCCGCCAGCTCCCGGGTGGGCGACAGCACCTGCTCAGCCTGCTCGCCGCGGGCGATCGGCACAATCACCACCTGATAGGGGGCAAGCAGCGGTGGCAGGATGAGGCCTTTGTCGTCCCCGTGTGTCATGATCACGCCGCCTATCATGCGAGCGCTCATCCCCCACGATGTGGTGTGGCACAGCTCCAGCTCGCCGCTCTCCGCGGCGTACTGGATGTTGAATACCTTGGCGAAGTTCGTACCCATGTAGTGCGACGTGCCGGACTGAAGCGCTCGCCCGTCGCGCATCATCGCCTCGACCGTGTAGGTCCGCCTGGCGCCGGGGAACCGCTCGCCCGCCGTCTTCTCGCCTGCGATCACCGGCATGGCGGCCACGTTCCTGGATACCTGCTCGTAGATGTCAAGCGCGAGCAGGGTCTCCCGCATGGCGTCCGCCTCATCGACGTGCGCGGTGTGACCCTCTTGCCACAGGAACTCGGTGGTGCGCAAGAACATCCGCGGCCGCATCTCCCAGCGGACCACGTTCGCCCACTGGTTGAGCAGCAACGGCAGATCCCGGTGCGAGCTGATCCACTTGGCCATCATCTCGCCGATGATCGTCTCCGAGGTCGGCCGGATGATCAGCGGCTCCTCAAGCTCTTTGCCGCCCGCGTGGGTAACGACCGCAAGCTCCGGCGCGAAACCCTCGACATGCTCGGCCTCGCGCTGCAGGTAGCTCTCCGGGATCAGCAGCGGGAAGTAGGCGTTGACGTGCCCGGTCTCCTTGATCCGCCGGTCGATGTCGGCTTGCAGCAGCTCCCATATCCGGTAGCCGTAGGGCCGGATCACCATCGTGCCCCGGACCGGACCGCGGTCCACCAGCTCAGCCTTGAAGACGACCTCGTTGTACCAGGCGGAGAAGTCCTCGCTCTGCGCGGTTACTCCGCGTTCATCATTCGCCACACCCCAGAGGATAGGGGCTCACGCCTGCGGGCACTTCCTGGTTTTTCGCCGGCTCCGGCTCGGCCCTTGCACTGTGCGATGTCGGAGCAGGCGTATCCGCCACTGCCGTGCCTCATCAGGAGCTGATGAGGGCGGTCGTCCTGCTACGCGCCCTGGCCAGTGACCAGTTCCTGATCAGGCCGTCTCAGCAGTCGTCGTCAGGACCTGACAGCGCTACCGGGCGTCGCGGTGATCGGCGAGGATCTTGTCGATGACATTCTTCGTGAACTCGGCGTCGTCGGGGTCGGTATCCAGCGCGCCGACGAGGACGATCGCCGCCTTCCAGATCGCCCAGCCGCGACCGCGCGTCCACGTCGCCTCGTCGATCGGCAGCCGCTCTTTGAACACGCGCTGGCTCTCCCCCGACAGGAACGTCCACGCGATCGTCGTGTCGCACGCCGGATCACCAATCCCAGCCGTGCCGAAGTCGATGACGGCGCTCAGCCGGCCGGAGCCGTCCAGGAGCAGGTTGCCGGGCTGGGCATCGCCATGGAACCAGACCGGCGGACCCTCCCACGGGGCTGCCAGCGCCGCCTCCCAGACCTCGGTGGCCAGGCAGGTGTCGATGTGAGCTGGCAGCGCGGCGAGCGCCGCCCTCGTCTCGGTGTCGTAGTAGGCCGGTGATCCGCCGCGGAAGAAGTTGTGCGTGCCGGGCAGTGGGCCGCCGGACGGGTCCACTTTGCAGAGGGCCGCGAGAAAGTCGGCCAGGTCAGCGGCGAACTCGGGCAGGTTCGCCACCTTCTCGACCTCTGTTGTCTGGCCGTCAATCCACCGGTACACCGACCACGGCCGCGGGAAACCGCAGCCCGGCTTGCCCTTGGCCAGCGGCTCGGGGATGGGCAGCGGCAGCTGGCTGGCCAGGATTGGCAGCCAGCGGTGTTCCTTGTCGACCTGCTCAACGTAGGCCTGCGAGCTGGGCAGCCGGACCGACATTCGCTCGCCGAGGCGGAAGGTGGCGTTGTCCCAGCCGTCGACATCGACGGGCCGGACGGGTAGGCCAGCCCACTGCGGGAACTGGGTCGCGACGAGCCGCGAGACAAGCTCCGGAGTTATGTCCGCTTTCTTCACGACCCGGCATTGTGCCATGGCCGCCTGATGGCAGCAGCTCAATAAAGGGCGGCGGCGCGCGAACCATCGCCGTGTTGGTGCTGACCGGAGCCACGGCGCGTGGCACGTATGTGGCACGCCACAAACGGTCGTAACGTACTGCGTTAATAACGCGATGCGTTATCATAGGATCCGTGCTGCGAGCCTTCCGGGACGAGGACAGCGAAGCCGTCTGGCACCGACGACGATCGAGGCGGCTGGACGGACCTACGCAGCGCATCGCCTGGCGCAAGCTGGCAATGCTAGACGCCGCCGAGAGCTTAGGGGACCTGCTTGTCCCTCCGGGCAACCGACTCGAGCAGCTCTCGGGCGACCGAGGCGGACAGCACAGCCTTCGGATCAATCGGCAATGGCGGATCTGCTTCCGCTGGACCGATGCAGGACCAGAGGCAGTAGAGATCGTTGACTACCAGTAGGAGCGGGCGGTGACAGGGGAAACGATCATGGAGCCGGTGCACCCAGGCGAGATTCTGATGGCGGAGTTCCTTAAGCCTCTAGAGCTGAGCCAGTACCAGCTAGCCAAGGAGCTGAGCGTTCCCGCCCGGCGGATCAACGAGATCGTCCATGGCGAGCGTCGCATCACGGCGGACACTGCTCTGCGCTTGGCGCGCTTTTTCGGAACCTCGGAGCAATTCTGGATGAACCTGCAGTCCCGCTACGACCTAGAGATCGAAAGGGACCGGCTCGGCGCCACGCTCGACGGCATCCGCCCGATGCGGGCAGCGAGTTGATCTACGCAGCCCACAAGAGTGACGGTGAGGAGTCCTGATGGCCAAGCTGATCTACTCGGCGATCGCCTCGGCGGACGGCTACGTCGAAGACACCGCAGGCATATTCGACTGGGCGGCACCCAGCGAAGAGCTGATGTGCTTCATCAACGACATCGAGCGACCGGTCGCCACATACCTTTACGGCCGCCGGATGTACCAGACGATGCTCTACTGGGAGACCGCCCACACGGTGCTCGGCCAGCCGCCTTCCGTCCGGGAGTTCACCGGCATCTGGCAGGCAGCCGAGAAGATAGTGTTCTCGAAGACCATCGAATCGGCGCCGAGCGCCAGGACACGGATCGAGCGCAACTTCGATCCCGACGTGGTCCGGCAACTGAAGTCGGCCACCGAGCAGGACATGACCGTGGGAGGCGCGGACCTGGCTGGGCAGGCCATCAAGGCAGGGCTGGTCGATGAGCTGCGGCTGTTCCTGGTTCCCGTCATCGTCGGCGGTGGCAAGCAAGCGCTCCCCAGCGGCGTCCGCTCGGATCTGGAACTCCTGGACACGCGGCGGTTCGCCTGCGGTGCTGTTTACCTCAGGTACTGCCCCAAGTCAGCGTGATCAATAACAGGGGTTTCGCAGGCCGGTCACTGCACCCCGGACCGGCCTGACCTGCTGCACCGTGAGGTAACTGGCCGCGAGTGACCTGGAGTCGCCGGCATGGTTCATCCGGTCGGGCACGTGGCGGGCACGCGTTCTGCCGCGCGATGGCGGCCAGATCGCGCCGGGTGAAGGCCACGTAACGAAATCCGTGCCGCGTGGTTGGCTTATTGATGGCGCTAGGCGGGACCGGCTGGCCGTGCTCAGCACCGCCGATACTGCGTCCCGCTGCGGGCGGTCACGATTCGTCGGCGTACCTGTCGTGATGTCGCAACTCGACGCTCTCATCCTGGCGGCCGAGCGGCGTGAGGTCTAGGTACTGGTCGGTGGCGCACAGCAGATCGGCGATGGAATAGCCGGTGTAAGTGTGCAGGACGGTGTCGCCGTCTCGGTAGAAAACGCTGGTACCGCCCTGCTCGCCTGGCCGGGCTGCCCATGCCTCTCCGATGTCGATCAGTTCCTGCTTGGTCCTGAAGTTCCACTCGATCGGCGCAACGTCCTCGTCGTGCGTGACATGGAAGTCGTAGTTGAAGTCGCTCCCCCGGGACGAGTACCACGGGAAGGTCCAGCCCATCCGCTGCCGGAATGGCTCGATCTTGCCGATGGGCGCCCGCGATACTGCCGCGAATGTCGTGTTGCGGGCGTGCAGGTGCGCAAGGTCGCCCACGTTATCGGCCTGGTAGGAGCAGACCGGGCAGCCCTGGTCCCAGGCCGGGTCGAACATGAAGTGCTGGACGACTAGCTGCAGCCGACCCTCAAACATCTCCAGCAAGCTCACCTGCCCGTCCGGCCCCTCAAACAGGTATTCCTTCTCCACCACGACGGCCGGCAGTTGGCGCCGGCGCTCTTTGACGCGGGTCAGCATCTCGGCGGCCTGCTCCTCCGCCGCAAGCAGTTCCTTACGCTGGGCGAGCCATTCATCAGCCGACACGATCCTTGGAACACTCATCGTGCTCCTCCTTGCCTGGAAACTCTCGCCCTGACGACGAACAGGTTAGGCACCGATGCACAGCTCGCCAAGCCTAACCTCGTGGGCGGCTGAGCTGGCGACTCTCGATGCGGACGGGCGAAGGATCCAGACGGAGCGCCTTGAGGGACTCGAACCCCTGGCCGGCTGCTTATAAGCCGGTCTTCGACCGCGCCTTGGTCTCCTGAACTGCTGCCCGACAACCATGTGATGTGCCTGTGACGGACCGAGGGTGGCCGCAAGGCCATCGCCGCAGGCGACGCGGAGCGCCTTCGACGGGTCCGCGTGCTTGCGGGCGTCTGCCGCAGGTCGGCTGCGCCTTATAACTGACCAGTAACGGTCAGTCACCGGTAGGGCGTTCGGCAGTGAAAGCTCGCAGAAATCCGTGCTCTCAAAGCGGTATCACGCGCAGATCACAAAGTTCGTTATCCGTCTGTCCGTCGGCTGTCTGACCTGCGGGAACTTGGACATATTGCGCGACCGGTACGCATACTTGCCGACGTGCCAGATGACTGCGTAAGGCGCCAACGCCCTCTGGTGAAGCGATGAAGATAACAGCGCACGCTTTCGGGGAATTCTATTGAATCCCACTCCACCAGGTTGAACTTCCGCTAATCTCACGAACTGTTCTTTGCTGCATGCGACTCGGACTGGGGTTTCATGCGGCACCCGCCGAGTCCCTGGAGGCCAGGGAGCCGGGGACCCAACGCTTACGTCCCTGGGGTGAATCGGCCGAGCGGATCCGCACCGAGCGGTTGAGGCTCGCCGTAGGGCTACTCCGGCCCGAACCCGTCAGCTAACCCGGTAGGCGGCCGAGGAGAGAGGTTGTTGCATGGGCGCACTGGGGCCCGGTAGGCACTCAGCAGGCTGGACCGGCAGGCAGCCGGCAGGCTGGAATGACGGCGGGACCGCCAGCGGACCACCGCGGCGTGCCCGGCATGCGGGCTCGCGGCCTGCCCGGCCGCGACGGCCACGATCCCTGCGAATGCGGCTGGGCTCTGCCGCCGCCGTGGCAGCGGCCTCGGCGCTCGTCGCGGCCGGCCTTACATTGTCCTCAGGCCCGGCCAGCCAGACAGCCGTCCTGGCCGCGTCCCGGGCGCCGGGCTATGGCACCATGTTCGGCTCGTCCGTTTCCCGCCGCGGCGATCTTGCCCTGATGACCAGGGAATTCGGTCACATGCCGATCATCCGGACTTCCTACTCAGGACTGCCCGCGGCGAACGCCTGGACGGCCGGCCCCAACGCCATCAACAAGTCGGCAGTCATCGTCAGCTTCGCAGCAGCGCCGAGCAGGGTCCTCGCGGGCGCTGACGACGCAGTGCTCTCCCGGTTCTTCGACACCGCCCCGTCGGGTCACCGGATCTACTACGCGTACTACAGCGAGCCCGAGGCCAGCGTCAGCCGTCATCAGTTCACCACCTCGCTGTACCGGCGCGCGTGGCTGCACATCGCGGCGCTGGCCAGCAAGGCGCGGAACCGCGAGCTGACGCCGACCCTGATCCTGCGAGCATCAGACCTTAGTGCCCGCTCCGGCGTGGACTGGCAGAGTTACCTGCCTGGCCGCCACGTCATCAAGACCATCGCCTGGGACGCTTACCCAGCAGGAACGCTGACGGGTCACGACCCGCGGCCGACCCCGCCGGCCACCTTCATGGGCCCGGCAGTC
This sequence comes from uncultured Actinomycetota bacterium, assembly GCA_963837255.1. Lineage (GTDB taxonomy): Bacteria > Actinomycetota > Actinomycetes > Streptosporangiales > Streptosporangiaceae > JAJYUU01. The sequence goes on along the minus strand of CAWIMN010000011.1, from coordinate 669,987 downwards.
GCGGCCGCTAAAGGCGCCGGTCTGCAGTTCGGCTTTGCCGGCTTCGCGCTCGCAACGGCCAAGGGCCGACCGACATGGCTCAAGACCGTCGCTCACTACCTGAATAGCAGCGGCGCGCTGTTTGGAGTGCTAACGAGCCGGACCGCAGTGCCGGCGACCGAACTAACAGACCGCCCGTCCATCAAGGCCTGGCGCGCGGTAGTGGCCAAGTCTGGAACGGACCAGCAGCTACCGACCGGCCCGGCGCCAGTGCCACCGACCCCCAAGCCCACGCCCACGGCTCCAGCACCGAGTTCACCGGCTCCTAGCACGCCAGCGCCTAGCTCCCCGACACCGAGCTCCCCAGCGCCGAGCTCCCCCGCGCCAAGCTCCCCGACACCGATTACCTCGGTTCCAACTGGCAACGTGTCGTGTGACTACGATCAGGACACCTGGTCCGGCGACGCGAGCAGCGTCGGTTACTCGGTCAAGGAAACGCAGGCAACAGGCGGCAATCTTTCTTCATTCACTGTCATCCTGAACGCGAAGAAGGGAACTACGGAGGTTGTCGGCTACCCCTCCGAGCAATGCCTGATGTACTCAGCGCTACCCTCGACGCTCACCTCGAGCTTCGACGTGGCGCCGCCCTCAGACAGCAGCGGGCTGGACTACGAGTACGCCTACGACATCTGGCTGACAACTGCCTCGGCGGCCAAGAGCAACAACTGGAACAACGACCTGGAGCTGATGATCTGGACGTACGTCAACGGCCAGGTGCCCGCCGGGTCAGTGGCCGGGACGCTCAGTGACGGCTCGAAGGTCTGGATGGGTGGCAACAACACCACTGGCACCGTTTCGGTTGTGCTGCCGAAGAACGAGACTCTCGGCACCGTCGACATCGCGAGCATCGTCAGCCAGCTCAAGGCGCGTGGCTACGTGACCTCTGCTGACACTGGCATTCTTGATGTCGAGTACGGCATTGAGGCACCGTATGGCGGCGGTCAGACGTTTAAAGTCAATGGCTTCAGCATCAGCGCTAAATCATGAGTTACAACGCTAGCCCTTAGCACCTCGTTTCTACGCTTCGAGCTGGCCGATGGCTACCAACCCGGCGTCGTAGCGGCGCGGACTACCTCCTGTTCAAGATGAAGGGCTCCTGTCACGCGTGGCAGGAGCCCTTCATCGTCCCGCGCACAACCACGCGCGAGCTAACCGTGACTGCCCGCGATGCCTCATCTGGTCGGGTACGCAGCGGGCACGCTCTTAGTAGCGTCAGACGATGATGCGTCAGTTCAGGCAGCTGCCGCGACCTCGTGTCGTTCGTGCCGCCCAAGCGGTCCCGTTAGCACCACTTCTGGCCAGCCGGAGTGCGAGCCGACGGAGCCATCCTGGGCCAGATCGTCGACGTGCATGGCGAGCAGAATGGCGCCATCGATCAGGAGGTCGCGCTCGGTAGGAGTGATATCGCCCCGGTCAGCCTGATCGCGGAAGATCGCGCAGACGTGCTGAAGCGCCGCATCAACGGCAAAGAATGTGATCACAGTTCCCACCTCCACCCCCCTGCATACAGCCGGGAATGCCAGGTCGGTCATGGGCTTTGGTCCCTACTCCGGGCCCACGTGGACGGAGTCGTTTATCGGGTCGCCGTGGACGTCTGATTGCGGTAGAACCGGGGGATGACCGAACAACGGCTGCCTGGCGGGCGCAGTTTCGGAGCCGTACGCGTCGGCGCCGAGGTCCGCCGCCCCACGCAGCCGTGGACGGCGACTGTGCACTCGGTGCTGCGGCATCTGGAAGACGTCGGCTTCGACGGCGCCCCGCGCGCCCACGGCTTCGATGACCAGGGTCGCGAACGCCTGACCTTCCTGCCCGGCCAGACTTTGGGCGAGACCATGCCATGGCCGGATTGGTTGCGCTCCGACGACGCGCTCCGGCAGGTCGGTGGGTGGCTTCGGAGGCTGCACGACGCGACCGCGACTTTCCGGCCGGCCGGAGACGCCGTCTGGTTCACCGGCCGGTCGTGGCAGCCGGGACTTCTGATCGCTCATTTGGATGCGTCGCCGTGGAACGCCGTGTGGGCCGATAGCGCCCTGGTCGGCTTCGTCGACTGGGACACTGTCAGCCCGTCCTGGCGCGAGGATGACCTGGCGTTCTCGGCGCTGACCTGGGTGCCGCTGCTAACGGCGGAGGTCGCCGAGGCAGTCGGATTCGCTGACCCAGCCGACCGGCACCGGCGGTTGCATCTGCTCCTGGACGCGTACGGATACATTGGCGACCCAACCGCGATCCGCGACGCGATCATCGGACGTGTCGAGCGCAACGTCGCGATGATCCGGCAGTTCGCCGACGGCGGTGAGCCGACCTTCCAGCGCATGCTGTCGTGGGCCGCGGACCTGCAACGGTCCGGGAACGAGGTGGCCGAGCTGCCGGACGAGTTCTGGCAGGGGCCGGGCCGCCCGGGCCGCCTCACGGAGCGCGGCTAGCATCCGGTGGGACAGGCCGCTGACTATCGGTGCTTGCTGCGAGGCTGCGGTGGTTCGGCTCATCGGCCGGGAAGTGTCGATCGGGTAGCGTTAAACGGTGGGATTCGATGCGGCGGCTTCTGCGTCGTCGGGGCTCTGCAGGATCCGCGCAAGGACGTGCTGAGGATCCGCAACCTGTTCCCCGACCGGATCGCCATGCGCCTGGACGAGCCCGAGCAAGTGGACATGGTCCTCGGCGACGGTGCCCGTGACCGCGGCGCGACCGGTGTCCCGCTCATGCCAGCAGGGCGCTGACCTGAGGTTATGTGGTGGAGCGGGTGACGAGAATCGAACTCGCACTATCAGCTTGGGAAGCTGACGTTCTGCCATTGAACTACACCCGCGAGGACCGCATCTGGCCCCTGACAGCCTCACAAGGCTGCCAGCTGCCCACCATGGCCCGCCCGGATATCGTACCGGATCGCATGTCCCACGAAACCGACTCGGCACAGGGTGGCGCGCCCGGTGCTCACGGCGCAGGCGCGGCATCGGCGGACTCGGCGAAGACGCCCGCTCTGCTGATCACCCGCCAGCGCTCACGGGTGCCGAGCATGGCCGATATGACGGACTGGATCGTGACCAGGTACATGAGCTGACGGTAGACGACCTGCTGTAGTGGCAGCACCCACAGTGACCGGAGCCTTTCCCCGTCCAGTCGGAGCGCATAGCCGCCGGCCAGAGCCTGGAGCAGGACGAATGACACCCAGAACAGCGCAACGTGAGCCGGGTTCAAGAACATCAGCCCGTACAGCGAAAAGACGTCGACGACGGGGGCGATGAGCGGGAGCAGTACATGGAAGAAGGCGAGATAGGTGAGGCAGTACCGACCGAAGCGCCCCGACCGGCCCCGCTCGATGACCGCCCGCCGGTGCTTCCACATGGCCTGCATCGTGCCGTAGGACCAGCGATAGCGCTGGCGCCAGAGCTGACGGAGGTTCGCTGGCGCCTCCGTCCAGGCGATCGCGTCTGGCGCGTAGACCACGCGCCAGGGCGACCGGCACAACGCCATGGTCAAGTCGGTGTCCTCCGCCAGCGTGTCGGCCGTCACTCCGCCGACCGCGGCGAGCGCCGCCCGCCGGAAGGCCCCGATGGCGCCCGGCACAGTGGGGATGGTGCCGAGCAGGTCGAAGAGCCGCCGGTCCAGATTGAAGCCCATGACGTACTCGAGATGCTGCCAGCCGCCTAGCAGCCCGCGCCGGTTGCCGACCTTCGTATTGCCGCTCACGGCTCCGACGTCCGATGCCCTCATCGGCGCGATCAGGCGACCGATGGTCGCGGGCTCGAAGATCGTGTCACCGTCAACTAGGACCAGGATCTCGCTTCTAGCTTCCGCGATTCCGCGGTTCAGCGCGCCGGGCTTGCCGGAGTTGGCCTGGGTGATCACGCGGACGAACGGGATACCAAGGCCCCGCGCGATCGCCGCTGTGTCGTCGGACGAGCCGTCGTCAACGACGATGATCTCCAGCCGGCCGCGATAGCTGCTGGCCGCCATCGAGCGCACGGTCGCAGCGATGCCCGCCGCCTCGTTGTAGGCGGGGATGACCACCGAGACATCGGGCAGATAGGGCGGACCGACGTCTGCCGGCTCGGCCAAGCGGCGGAGCTGGCGGCGGCGATGGGCTCTGGCGAAGCCGACGAGGAAAGCCAGCCTGATGACAGTCAGCACGCTCGCAATGACCAGCAGGACAGCCAGCAGGGCGACGGTATGGTCGGCTGCTTGCTGTGTCAGGACAAGCGCCAGGCCGGCGAACCGCTGCCGGGGCGTGGCAGCTACGTCACCCGCTGGCTGCCCCAGCCCCTGCGTGATGGTGGTGAATCGGTAACCTTCCGAGCGCAGTCGCGTGATGACGGCCGGCAGCGCAGCAACAGTCTCGGCCCGATTCCCGCCCCCGTCATGGAACATGATGACGGCGCCGTCGCCGCCGGACGGCATGGCGGCCGTCACGATGCGGTTGACCCCGGGCCTCGCCCAGTCCCTGGTATCAAGGTTGGTCAGGACGACGAGGTAGCCGTCCTTGCCCGCCAGTCTGGCCGCTCGCCAGTCCGCGGCGGTCAGCGCGTCGGGCTCCGAGGAGTACGGCATCCGCAGCAGGCGCGTATGGACACCCGCGGCTCCGGCGAGTGCGTTCTGCGTGAGCGCGAGCTCGAAGCCTTCACGCCATCCGGCGGCGGTAGCGAGGTTCGTGTGCGTGTATGTATGCGACGCGACCTCGTCGCCGTCGGTCAGCTCCTCGCGCACGATGCCCGGGTAGCCGGCCGCGTGAGCGCCGACAAGGAAGAACGTGGCCGGCACGTGGAAGCGCCGCAGGACAGCGAGGACTTTCGGCGTCCACGTGGGATCTGGTCCGTCGTCGAACGTCAGCGCGACCGTCCGGCGCGGCATCGAGTAGCTGCGCACGATCGATCCGGTGACTTGAATCACCGGACCACCGCCCGTTACAGCCGCCGGTGCAGCCGCCGCGTGCGGTCCTGGTGCCGGCTCATCTGCGCTGTTTTCGCCGAGCACGCCATGGGTGTAGCCCTCGATGAGCAAACCCACCGCGAACACCATCATGACCAGGCTGACGAGCAGCCAATGACCACGAGGAGCGCGACTTCGCCGGTGGCTGGCCGGGCGGCGGTCGCGCGCGAGACTGTCCGCGGCTCGCGTGCGTCTGGCAGGTCCGGCCTCGCCAGGATCGACGAGGGTCTTACGGCCCATGAGTGCTCTTATGGGGATTGGGCGACCTCGTCTGCCCTGGCGGCGTGCGTCCGGCCGGATTAGTAGACCCGGGCGAGGCGGTGCCGCTGGCTGACGGCGTGCCCGAAGCACTCGCCTTCGGGGATGTCTGAGCCGAGGGCGACGGCGACGCGGTTGGCGTGTTGCTGTACCCAGGGCGACCCGCGGGCTGACCGCTCCTGCGGCTCGCACCCGAGGACCGCCCACCATCGGCCGGATGGGCTGCATTGGGGGCGTGATGCGGAGCAGCCCAGTCCGTGAAGGGAGCCTCGGGGCCGCCCGCAACCGCCACCACGACAGCAGCAACGCAGGCCACCAGTACCGCGGCGGCCGCCACTCCGAGCCGGCGCATCGCGCGCCGACGCCGCCCGGACGGATCAGCGAATACCGGCCTGGAATCCACGGGCCGGATCCTATCGCCCCTGATGGCTGGCCAGGGGGCATCTTCTCAGGTTGTGTACAAACCGCCTGATTTAACCAGGGCCTGTCCCGCCGGTAGCATGCACAGCCGATGCCTGGCCTCCGACCCGGCAAATAGCCCGGTGCCCGCGTGGAAACGGTAAGTTGCCAAAGTGCTGCTCTCTGATCGCGACATCAAGGCCGAAGTGGAATCGGGCCGCGTCAAACTCGACCCGTTCCTGCCCGAATTGATCCAGCCGTCCAGCATTGACGTCCGGATGGATCGCTATTTCCGGGTATTCGAGAACCATCGCTATCCGCACATCGATCCTTCGATCGAGCAGGCGGACCTGACCAGGCTGGTCGAGCCACGATGGCGACGAGCCGTTCGTGCTGCATCCAGGCGAGTTCGTGCTGGCCTCCACCTACGAGATCATCACGCTGCCGGACGACATAGCCGGGCGGCTTGAGGGCAAGAGCTCGCTCGGCCGGCTCGGCCTGCTCACGCACTCGACCGCCGGCTGGATAGACCCAGGGTTCTCCGGTCACGTAACGCTGGAGCTGTCCAACGTCGCGACCCTGCCGATCAAGCTCTGGCCGGGCATGAAGATCGGCCAGCTCTGCCTGTTCCGGACCAGCTCACCTGCCGAGCACCCGTATGGGTCTTCCATCTACGGCTCCCGCTACCAGGATCAGCGCGGTCCCACGCCGTCCAAGTCCTACCTGAATTTCTTCCGATCAAAGGTCTGACCCGGCCACGCTCAGCTAGCGTGGCCGATCTGACGGCCCAGCGTAACGACGCGCCGCCAGCCAGCTGCGGCACCTCATTTCACGTCGTCGTTACGAACCCGAATCACGTCGGCAATGGGCACGCGGCATCTTCGTGAATGTGAGGCACGCAGACTTGGAGGGCCAGCGCATGGCCATGTGGAGGATCAGGATCAACCTCTCCGACGATCCGCGGAGCAGGGCACGGCTCAACGAGGTGCTGTCGCGTCAGCAGGTCAGCGCGATCAGGCTGACGCCCCGCGCCGGGACTGACGCCGAGTTGCATGGTGACGTGGTGCTCGAGCTGCCGCGCGATGACGAGCTTGGCGACATGCTGACCGCGCTGCACACCATCAGCCCGCAGGTCTTCGTGAGTCGCGCGAGTCACGACGTCGACCCGGTCACGGCCGCGCTCGCCGGATCCGACTAAGTGACTTCGGCCAACGACGACACAGCACCCGGCTGTTAGCGAAGGATTCGACACAGTCGGCTGTGTCGAATCCTTCCGGATCAGGGAAGTCGCGCGCTACCGCCGGTATCTTGCCTGCGCGAGCGCTGCGCGCAGCGCCTCCCGCTCAGCTTCCAGCTCGCGGACCCTGGCTTCCAGCTGCAGCACCCGGCGAATGGCGCTGAGCGTGAGCCCGTCATCCATGAGCTCGACGACGTAACGAACGACGACGATCTCATTCCTGGTGTAACGGCGCTGGCCGCCGGCCGACCGTGATGGCCGGACTACGCGGAACTCATCGAGTCGCCGCAGGAAAGCCTGCTGGACCTCCAGCATCTCCGCGACCTGACCGACGGTGAACAGCGGCATGTTCGCGTCGTCAAATGGCAGCGACGCCATGGCTACCCTCCCGTCTGGTTCGATGCTGCTCGCATGCAGTGCCGGTCGCGCAAACGGGCCCGCGCGGCCGATGCCGCACGGGCCCTTCGCAGATTACCGCGAGGATCAGGCCTCGACTGCGGCCCTGGCAACGGTGCTGACCTCGACCTTGCGCGGCAGCGCCCGCTCCTGCAGCGGAACGTGCACCTGCAGCACGCCGGCGTCGTACGAGGCCGAGATCTTCTCGGCGTCGACGCTGTCGGACAGCCGGATGCGCCGCGTGAACGAGCCCATGATCCGCTCCCGGACGAAAGGCTTCTCGCCCTCGGTGTACTCCTCGGACCGCTGCGCGCTGACGGTCAGCACGCCCCGGTCGACCGTAACGTCGATGCTGTCAGTGTCGATGCCGGGCAGGTCGAACCGCAGCTCGACCTCCTGCTCGCGGCGGATAGCGTCCATCCGCATAGCCGCGTGGCCGCCGTCGGCGGTCCGCAGCGCGCGGTGAAACTCAGCGAACGGGTCGAATGTGGATAGCAGCATGTCCGTGTCACCCTCCAGTTGTGCCCTGGGCGGGTGGCCCAGGTTCCCTAACCTTGCTGTCGCAATAAACTTACAGACAGAATTGTATACTTAACTTGGAACGTGGTGGCAAGCCTGCGATCCCGTCGTCCCGGCTCGCGGACTGCCGCCGCACAGCAAAAGACCCCGGCCTGAGGCGCGCCTCAAGACCGGGGTCTCGCTGTGCGGCGTTAGGCGAGCCGCTCGATGATGGTGGCGTTGGCCTGGCCGCCGCCCTCGCACATGGTCTGGAGGCCGTACCTGCCGCCGGTCCGCTCGAGCTCGTGCAGCATCTTGGTCATCAAGATCGCGCCAGTGGCGCCGAGCGGGTGGCCGAGGGCGATCGCGCCGCCGTTCGGATTGGTCTTGCTGAGCGATGCGCCGGTATCGCGTGACCAGGCGATCAGCACCGGCGCGAACGCCTCGTTGACCTCGAAGACGTCGATATCGTCGACGGACAGATGCCCCTTGGCGAGCGCCTGCTCGGTCGCCGGGATCGGGCCAGTCAGCATGTAGACCGGATCAGAGCCGGTGACGGCGAGCGTGTGAATCGCGGGCCCGCGGAGTGAAGCCGTGCCGGCGGACGGCGGCCGGCGAGGCGATCAGGATGGCCGCCGAGCCGTCGGAGATCTGCGACGCGGTCGCGGCAGTCAGCTCCCAGCCCGGCCGCAGCGGCTTGAGCTCGGCCATCTTCTCCAGCGTCGAGTCGCGTCGCGGGCCCTCGTCTGTGGTGACTCCGCCGACCGGGGTGATCTCGCGGGCGAACCTGCCCTCGTCGATCGCCCTGATCGCCCTGGTGTGGCTCTCCAGCGAGAACTCCTCGAGCTCGGCTCGCTTGATGCCCCACTTCTCGCACATGAGCTGAGCGCCGCGGAACTGCGAGATCTCCTGGTCGCCGTACCTGTCCCGCCAGCCCTGGCCGAACGGCAGTGCCAGCCCTTCCTTGTGCGGCAGCGCCACCGTGCTGCCCATCGGCACCATGCTCATGCTCTCGATGCCCGCCGCGATCACCAGGTCCTGCGTGCCGGACAGCACGCCCTGCGCGGCGAAGTGGACGGCCTGCTGCGACGAGCCACACTGGCGGTCGATGGTCACGCCGGGCACGTTCTCCGGCAGGCCAGCCGACAGCCATGCGTTCCTGGCGATATCGATGGCCTGCGGGCCAACCTGAGAAACGCAGCCCATGATCACGTCCTCGACCGCCGACGGGTCAACTGCCGTCCTGGCGATCAGCTCCCGCAGCACGTGCGCCGCGAGGTCTACCGGGTGGACTGCCGAGAGGCCACCGTTCCGCTTGCCGATGGGGCTTCGAACCGCCCCGACGATGTATGCCTCAGACACGACCGACCTCCATGACCACACCGGCACCCACCGCCCGCCTGCCCGCGCAGCCCTGGCACGCGCAGGCTGACGTTTGCCGTCACATTGAGGCTACCGCGCAGTTTGGCCAGCGCCATAGCCCCTGGAGTGGCGCTTTCCTCCGATGATTACCGCGCGCCGGCTGTAGTCGAACGGCTACTATCCGTGAGTGCATAGTGCGGGCCAGTCGCGTACGCCGACCGCTCCACAGCCAGGAACTGACATTGATCACGATCGCGCTCAGCGCGCCAGACGGGGGTAACCGCCGCTCATGACGAGAATCAGCGACGACGCCGCGGGCCTGGTCAGTATCGGTCAGCTGGCAAAGGCAGCAGGCGTCAGCAGCCGCACGATCCGCTACTACGAGCAGCTGGGCATCCTGCCCGAGCCGAGGCGCTCGCCGGGGGGCACGCGGAAGTACCCGGGGGAGTACGGCGGCTATATCGCCGCCGCACTCGCGCTCAAGGATCTCGGCTTCCGCCTTGAGGAGGTCAAGCCGCTCGCGCGGCTGGCAGCGGGCCGGTCGGTCAGCCAGGGCCAGCGCGACGCTGCCGCCCGGCTCGTGGAAGACAAGATCGAGGCGCTCGCCCGTCAGGTCACGGTGCTGCGGCGGCTGCACGCCTCGGTCCGCGCGCCCGATAGCGACCTGCCCGTGTCCGCCGTACTCGGCACCGCCGTGATCGGGACTGCAGCAGCGGGCCGGACCGACCTCACCGTCGTGCCAGCGCTGTCCGACGACGGCGCCGCCTGACAACAGCACTGCCGGCGCGCCGCAACTGCCTGCCCAGGCGCTGTAAACGCCTGCCCGAGCACCGCGCGCCGGGCGATCCTGCGCCTCTCGGTCGGTTCATTGGGCACGAGATTGGAAGTGCTGCCATTAGAGGGGCAGCAATTCCACATTGGCGCCCAATGAGCTCCGATGTGAGCGGTCGACGCCTCGAATGCGCGTCCTATGCTGGAGCCGAGGGCCGGGAGGTGGCATGAGCCAGGGCGTCATCGTGCTCGTCGTGATCGCGCTCATCATCACGTACATCGTCGCCAGGACCCGGCGCCGGATGGGACTCCTGGTCACCCCCAGGACCTGGCTGGCTGTCATGGCGGCCGTCGTCACTCGGCGTGCTCGCCCTGTGGGCGGCCCACACGCGCTGACCAGGGGCAGCGAGCTACAGCAGAGTATTCGGCCCGAGGCCACCGCTTGATCGGCATCTCGAACCAGACGGCCTTGCCGTCCTTGGTCGGCCGCGATCCCCACCGCGTGGCCAGCTGATCGACCAGGTACAGCCCGCGGCCGCCCTCGTCGCTCTCGCCGGCGCTCCGGATCCTGGGCAGCCGCAGGTCGGAGTCGAACACCTCGACCCAGATGGCCTCGTGCCCGCGCCGCAGCCGCAGCGTGAAGTCCTTGCCCGGCGGCCCGCCGAAGCCCTCGTCGAATGGCGAGAGCTCCCAGTCGCCGAGGATCCCGAGCGGGCCAGGTCCGGCGCCTTCCAGGACAAGCTCGTGCCGCGGTGTCGGCGACACGGCGGCGTGCAGCACGACGTTGGTGACGACCTCGGAGACGAGCAGGCAGGCCAGGTCCGCCTGCTCGGTGTCCATGCCCCAGCTCAAGAACGTCTCGAGCGCGAGCCGCCGCGCCTCCGATACCCGGATCGGCTCGGCCGGGAACTGTCCCTCCCAGGACGCGAGGTCGACCTCCGACGTCCTGACCACGACCACGGCCATGTCGTCGTCGATCTCGCCCGGCACGGCGTGCTCGGCCGCCTCCGCTACCTGCTCGACCGTCCCGTCGGCGGCCGCTCCGCACGGCGCGCCGCAGCATCTGCTGGACCTCGGCGTCGGTGTAGTGGCCATTGCCGTTCGGCGCGCTGCCGCCGGTCGACCAGGCCGTCGGTGTAGAAGATGAGCGTCGAGCCCGGCGCGAGGTAGCGCATCTCCTCGCGGTAGGTGGGCAGGCCGCGCACGCCCTTGCCGCGCACGCCGAGCAGCACGCCCCGATCCCTGATCTCCAGCTGGCTGACGTCGTGCCCGCGCACGATCAGCGGCGGCATGTGGCCAGCGTTGGCGAACGACAGCGTGCGCGACCAGGCGTCGTAGACCAGGTACGTGCAGCTCACTGTCGGCGGATCCGCCTCGGCGAAGCCATGCGTCTCGGCCGCCGCCGGATCCAGCGAGCGCACCCAGTCGTCCAGCTTGCGCAGGATCTCGGCTGGCGACTTGTCGTCCTGGGCGAACGCGCGCAGCGCGGCCCGGAGCTGACCCATGACCGCGGCCGCCCTTGCGCCCCGGCCCTCGACGTCGCCGATGACGATGCCGACCCGCCCGGCCGACAGCGGAATGATGTCGTACCAGTCGCCGCCGACCTGCGTCTGAATGCCCTGGCCGTGCGTCTCCAGCGGCTTGGCCGGGACGTACTTGTAGGCCACCTCGAGCCCGTCGACGAACGGCGGGTCCTTCGGCAGCAGGCTGGTCTGGAAGGCGAGCGCGGTGCGACGCTCCTCCTCGAACAGCAGCGAGTTGTCGATGGCGATGGCCACCCGGCTGGCGATCGCGCTGAGGAAGTCGCGATCGTCGGCGCCGTAGTGGCGTTCCTCGCGCTCGGTCAGGTAGGACAGGGCCAGGCTCATCACGCCGAGCAGCTGGCCGCGGGCGATCAGCGGAGCGGCCAGCACCGAGGTCAGCCTGATGTCGTTGCACGCCTGCAGGCTCTCCGGCGTCGGCGCCGGGAACATCTGCTCGGCTAGGTCCGCCACCACGATCGTGTCCTGCTGGGACATCGCCAGCTCGCAGAAATGGCCCTTCGGGTACTTGATCGGCTCGCCGACCAGCGCCCAGGTGCCGGGCTCGGGCATCCAGCCGCGCGAGTGCAGGTGCGCGCGCCGGATCAGCACGTCCCCGTGCAGCAGGTCGATGAAGCAGTGATCGGCGAACTGCGGTACCAGCGTCTCGGCCACCTGCCGCAGCGTGACGTCCAGCTCCAGGGAACTGGCCAGGCGCTCGCCGATCCGCTCCAGCAGGCCGATCCGGTCGCTGGCCCGCTGGCCGCCGCGCCGAGTCGCTTCCCTGGCCATGATGACGATGCCGGTGATCTCGCCGCCGCCGTTACGCAGCGGGGCCGCGTGCGCTCGGACGAAGACCCTGGACCCGTCGATTCGCTGGCTGGCGAACGTGCCCTCCCACGGCCAGCCGCGCAGCACGTTATCGGCCATGTGCTGGACGGTCGCGGCGTCTGACTGCTCGATCGCCGAGGGAGAGCAGCGGCCGGCCAGCCAGGTGCGCGGAGTCGTCAGGAAACCCGAACAGCGTGACGGCAAAGGAGTTGGCGTACAGGAGCTTGGCAGTCCCTGTCGATCACGACCACGCCGGTGGACACCTGATCGAGCACATCGCTCGCGGTGAGCAGCGGCAGCGGCAGGTCCGCTGGCGGCATCATGCCCGGCTCACCCGGCCGCCGTCACAGCCGGCAGACGAACACGTGCGCGGCGATCTCAGCGGACAGCTCCGCCCCGAGATCACCGACCCTGTCCGCACCTGTCACCCGCACACCATTGTCGCTGGCCGCAAGGGTTACCTCGCGTCCGGGTTGTATCCCAATGTTCTTGAGTCTAAGCATCAGCGCTGCATCGCTTTGGACTTGTTCGCTGATACGGCTGACGACGACCTGCTCACCCGCCGGGATGGCCATGTCGGTCATCGCGATGTCGGGCTCGGCGGTAGCCGCGTCGGATCGCTTGGTGGCGTCGTCCGGCACGCCCAGCTCGGCCAGACCCGGGATGACGTTCCCGTGCGGGCACCGGACCGGATAGTCGAGCAGCTCGACCAGGCGCCGCTCGACATTGTCGGAGATGACGTGCTCCCACCGGCATGCCTCGATGTGGACCTCTTCCCACGGCATCCCGATGACGCTCACCAGCAGGCACTCGGCCAGCCTGTGCTTGCGCATGACCCGCATCGCCAGCATCCGGCCGGTCTCGGTCATGGCCAGCTGCCGGTCCCCCTCGACGCGCAGCAGGCCGTCGCGCTCCATCCGGGCGACCGTCTGGCTGACCGTCGGCCCGCTCTGCGAGAGCCGCTCGGCAATGCGAGCACGCAGCGGGACGATACCCTCTTCCTCGAGCTCAAAGACCGTGCGAAGGTACATCTCGGTCGTATCGATCAGGCCGTGCGCTGTCACTCGCGATTACCTCCGGAATCGATGCTATGCCGCACGACGGTCCACGTGTACCGGCCAGCATGGTGCCGGGCCTGGCCATGTCCCGCGAGCACCAGACCAGCGGAGTCAGGCCTGGTCAGCGCATGGGTGACCGTGGCAACGGCCTGACCGCCCTGGGCCGGGAACGGGGCCGTTCCAGCCGCCGGGACCCGGCTCAGGGAGCCAGCCGGGCCACGGGCCAGACTCGCCCCTGCCGGGTATACCGGAACCTGTCGTGCAGCCGGCTCGGCCTGCCCTGCCAGAACTCCATCCGCTCCGGCCGCAGCAGGTAGCCGCCCCAGAAGTCCGGCATCGGGACCTCCGTCCCCTCCGGCCATCGCCGCTCTAGCTCGGTGTACCGGTCCTCCAGCTCAGCGCGCGAGGACAGCACGGTGGACTGGCGGCTCGCCCAGGCGCCCAGCTGGGAGCCGCGCGGCCTGCTGTGGAAGTACGGCTCGCTCTCGGCCGTCGACAGCGGCGTCACTGGGCCCCTCGATGATCACCTGCCGGTGCAGCGCGTGCCAGGGGAACACCAGGCAGGCCTGCGGCACCTCGGCGAGGTCGCTGGCCTTGCGCGAGGTCCGGTTCGTGTAGAACGTGAAGCCATCTGGTCCCGACGACTTGAGCAGCACCATCCTGGCTCGCGGCCGCTGGTCCGCTGACACGGTGGCCAGCACCATCGCCGTCGGCTCCGGCAGGCCAGCCCGGATCACGTCGCCCATCCACGCATCGAACAGGTCCATCGGGTCGGCGGGCAGCATGGCCTCGTCCAGGGTGCCCGGCAGGCCCGAGGCCGGGTGGACCGCCGCGCGAGTCTCCGGCACGGTCAGCTTGTCGCGATGGCTCCACGGGTAGTGATCCTCTCGCATTTGCCGGGCACGCCGCCAGGCGCCGCTCTGGTGCCAGCGTCAGCCAGAATTGGTGCGGCGAGCACCGCGATGGGCAGGACCGGGTTACCGATCCGTAGACATCGCGCGGTTGAATAGGGGCGCAGGCCACACAAGGCCCGCTGGCCCCCGCCGCTCGACGAGCGGCCTGATCGCCCCCGGCCAGCCCGTCGGCCTGCCGTGACAACGAGACGGAGGAGCACGAATGTCCGACTTTGTGCCTGGACTCGAGGGCATCGTCGCATTCGAGACGGAGATTGCCGAGCCAGATAAGGAAGGCGGCTCGCTCCGGTACCGGGGCGTCGACATCGAGGAACTTGTCGGCCACGTCTCCTACGGCCACGTGTGGGGCCTGCTGGTGGACAACAAGTTCGCGCCGGGCCTGCCGCCCGCCGAGCCCTACCCGATCCCGGTGCACTCCGGCGACATCCGCGTCGACGTCCAGAGCGCGCTGGCCATGCTGGCCCCTGCCTGGGGCATGCACCAGCTGCTCGACATCAGCGACGAGCAGGCCCGCGACGACCTGGCCAGGGCCTCGGTCATGGCGCTGTCGTTCGTCGCCCAGTCCGCCCGCGGGCTCGGCTCCCCGATGGTGCCGCAGAAGCGGGTGGATGAGGCCAGGACGATCACCGAGCGGTTCATGATCCGCTGGCGCGGCGAGCCCGACCCCAAGCATGTCAAGGCCATCGACGCCTACTGGGTGTCGGCCGCCGAGCACGGCATGAACGCCTCCACCTTCACCGCCAGGGTCATCGCCTCCACCGGGGCCGACGTCGCCGCGGCCATGTCAGGCGCCGTCGGCGCCATGTCCGGCCCGCTGCACGGCGGCGCGCCAGCCCGGGTGCTGCACATGATCGAGGAAGTCGAGAAGACCGGCGACGCCACCGCCTACGTCAAGCAGGCGCTGGACAACGGCGACCGGCTGATGGGCTTCGGCCACCGCGTCTACCGGGCCGAGGACCCGCGCGCCCGAGTACTCAGGCGGACCGCCAAGGAACTCGGGGCACCGCGGTACGAGGTCGCTGCCGCGCTCGAGCAGGCGGCCCTGGACGAGCTGCACGCCCGGCGGCCCGACCGCGTCCTGGCCACCAACGTGGAGTTCTGGGCCGCGATCATGCTCGACTTCGCCGAGGTGCCGGCCCACATGTTCACCTCGATGTTCACCTGCGCCCGGACCGCCGGCTGGGCAGCGCACATCCTCGAGCAGAAGCGGACCGGCAGGCTGGTCCGGCCCGAGCGCCAACTACGTCGGGCCGAAGGCTCGTTTGGTCCGTGATGTTCCCGGCGCTGACGAGGTGTTCGATCAGGATGTCTGACCCGGCAAAGATCGTCATCCCGGCCGACCTGCTGCCATCCGACGGCAGGTTCGGCAGCGGGCCGACCAAGATCCGGGACGCGCAGGTGGAGGCTCTCGCCGCTGCCGGGCGCGGCCTGCTCGGTACCTCGCACCGGCAGGCGCCGGTCCGGAATCTGGTGCAGCGGGTCCGGGACGGGCTGGCCACGCTGTTCGGCCTTCCCGATGACTATCTGGTGGTCCTCAGCAACGGCGGCACGACAGCGTTCTGGGACTCGGCAGCGTTCGGGCTGGTGGCGACGCAGGGCCCAGCACCTGAGCTTTGGTGAGTTCTCGGCCAAGTTCGCCAGGGTGACCCAGGCCGCGCCCTGGCTGGCGGACCCGTCCGTCATCACGTCAGAGCCGGGCACGCACCCGTCGCCGCAGGCGGAGTCCGGCGTCGACGCCTACGCGCTCGACCCACAACGAGACGTCGACCGGCGTCGCGATGCCCATCCGCCGCGTGCCAGGCGCCGACGAGGGCGCCCTGGTGCTCGTCGACGCCACCAGCGCGGCGGGCGGGATCGCGGTAGATCCGGCCCAGTTCGACGCGTACTACTTCGCGCCGCAGAAGTGCTTCGGCGCCGACGGCGGCCTCTGGCTGGCGCTGCTGTCGCCCGCCGCGGTCGAGCGCGCCGGACAGATCGCGGCCAGCGATCGGTACATCCCGGACTTCCTGTCCCTCCAGACCGCAATCGAGCAGTCCAGGCTGCAGCAGACCTACAACACCCCGGCGGTGGCCACCCTGGTCCTGCTGGCCGAGCAGGTTGACTGGATGCTGAGCCATGGCGGCATGGCCTGGACCACCGAGCGAACCGCCGCTTCCTCGGGCATCCTCTACAACTGGGCCGAGAAGTCGCCGGTGGCAACGCCGTTCGTGGCCGACCCGGCGGAGCGCTCCCAGGTGGTTGTCACGATTGACTTTGCTGACGGCCATCCAGGCCACGGCGCTGTCGGCCGTCCTGCGCGCGAACGGCATCGTCGACACCGACTCCTACCGCAAGCTCGGCCGCAACCAGCTGCGCATCGGCACGTTCCCGGCGGTCGAGCCGGCCGACGTCGAGGCACTGACCGCGTGCATCGACTACGTGCTGGCGCATATATAGGTCAGCGCACGTAGCTCAGCCCGCAGAGGCCAGCGCGCCGTGGCGGCGGAGCCGGGCCGCGCGAGTGCCATCAGCCACGCGACCGTGCCGCCAGCGGCCACGCCGCGACGTCCTCGTACCTGGCCGCCCGGCCCCCGCCGAGGTAGCTGCGCACGAGGTGGACGGACTGCGCCGTCCACTCGATGCTGGTGAAGCCCGCCAGTTGCGCTGTCAGCGCGGACACATCGGCAGGCTCCCGGCAGCGTGCCAGGGTCAGGTGCGGGCTGTACTTCCTGCTCTCGTCGGGCGGCGGTGCTCCGGCTCGGCGGGCCCCGGCCGCGACCGAGCCGGCCAGTGCCCGCAGCGCTCGGTGATCGGCCTGAATGCCTGCCCAGAGCACCCTGGCTCGAGACGCCGCCGGGAACGCACCGCCGCCCGCGATCGGCCAGGCGCTGCGGCGGATGGCGGCGTGCCGCTCGCTCCAGCCGGATGCTGAGCTCCGGCAGGATGCGCTCATCGACCTCGCCCAGGAACGCCAAGGTCAGGTGCCACGAGGCACTGCTCGTCCAGCGCAGGTCCGGCGCAGCCGCCTGCAGCGGCGTGACTGCAGCCCCGAGCTCGGCGAGTGCCCCGGCCGGAGGCACGATGGCAACGAACAGCCTCATGCCGACATTGGTATCAGCCGCGGCCCGTAGGAGCGGTGCGGGCTCAGGCGGCGATGCGGGCTAGCTCGGCAGGCCGGAGGTAGCTCCGCACCTGCACGCCGCGGCTGCGCGCGAGGAGGAAGGTCATGACGACCGTCGCGGCTACCGAGATAACACCGCCAGCGATCATGGCCATCCGGGCGCCGTAGGCCTCGGCGACCCAGCCAGCCAGCGGCGAGCCGAGCGGCGTGCCGCCGAGGAACACGAGCATGTACAAGCCCATGACCCGGCCGCGCATGTCCGCCGCGGTATTGAGCTGCGTGCTGGAGTTGGCGGCCGTGGTGAAGGTCAGCAGCGTCAGGCCGGTCGGCACCAGCGCCAGGAGGAACGTGAAGTAGTCCGGCACGACGCCGGTCACGATCTCCAGGATGCTGAACGCGAAGGAGGTCGCCAGCAGCAGCCGCAGCGTCGGGCTGGCCCCGCCGGGCGGCCAGGAGTGCGCCGCCAAGCGCGCCGAGGGCGAAGACGGCCGACGCCAGCCCGAACGCGCTCGCCCCTGTGTGGAACACGGTCCGTGACATCAGCGCAGTCGTCACCTGGAAGTTCATGCCGAACGTGGCGACGAAGAAGACCAGGATCATCGGCATCCAGAGCGCTGGCCTGGCGCGCACGTAGGACAGCGCCTCGCGCAGCTGGCCAGGACCCCGCTGCGCGCGCCGGGCCGGACGCAGCTCGTCAGGCCGCATCAGCTTCAGCCCGATGAGAACGGCGCCGTAGGACGCGGCGTTGACCATGAACGCCGCGGGCGTCCCCAGCAGCCCGATCACGACGCCGGCCACCGCCGGGCCCGCGATCCGGGCAAGATTGAAAACCGCGCTGTTGAGCGCGATGGCGTTGGCCATCCCGTCGCGGCCGACCATCTCGACGGCGAAGGCCTGCCGGGTCGGGTTGTCGACCACAGTGGCCAGGCCGAGGGCGAAGGCGAGCACGTAGACGTGCCAGATGCGGACGGTACCGGTCATCGCCAGCACACCCAGGACGAGCGCGAGCACGCCCATGACCGTCTGCGTGACCATCAGGATGCGCCGCTTGGAGTACCGGTCGGCGATGACGCCGCCCCACAAGCTGAAGAGCAGGAGCGGCAAGAACTGCAATCCGGTGGTGATGCCGAGCGCGGTGCCGCTGTTGTGGGTGAGTTCGAGCACCAGCCAGTCCTGTGCGACCCGCTGCATCCAGCTGCCCGTGTTCGACACCACCTGGCCAGCGGCGAAGAGCCGGTAGTTGCGGGTCCGGAGCGAGCCGAACGTCTTGCTGCCCCAGCGTGCCCTGCTGGTCGAGGCCGTACTGATCAGGGTGGGGCCGGTCAGCGTGGGGCCGGTCAGCGTGGGGCCGGTCAGCGTGGGAGCGGTCAGGGTGGGGCCGGTCAGCGTGGGAGCGGTCAGGGTGGGGCCGGTCAGGACTGGCTGAGCTTCTCCAGGATCGGCGCCGCGGCCCGCAGGACCGCCCGTTCCTGCGGGGTCAGCTCCCGCAAGCGCTGCGCGAGCCATGCTTCCCTGAGCTGTCTCGACTGCTGGACCACGTCCCGGCCGGCCTGCGTGGCCGTCAGCACGACCTGTCGCCGGTCCGTGGCGTGCGGGCCGCGCATGACCAGGCCGCGCTCCTCCAGGGCCGAGATCACCCTGGTCATCGACGGCGGCTGCACCTTCTCGTGCTCGGCGAGCTCGCCAGGTGTCATGTCCCCATGCCGTTCCATCGCCGCGAGGGCGGCCAGCTGGGTATCGGACAGGCCGGGCTCCAGGCCCTTGGCCAGTCGCTCGGCCCGGAGCCGGCGGGCGAGCCGGCTCACCGAGATCCGCAGCGCGCTGGCTAGGCCCGCGTCGGACCTGGTCTGCTGTGGCGTTGTCATCTTCGTTAACCTGAGTCATTACTCTTGCTAACTATAGGCGATGCTCACGCATTCCGCCGTGCCAGTTAGCGTGCGGGCTGATGCCGGACCTCGCCACAGCTAGCCGATTAACGACGCCGGCCACCTGGATCCCGTTCGGTCGCGTCAGCATCGTCCCACGATGCGAGGCGCCGCGCAGCACGACTGTTACACCGCCGCCGGGCATCGGCAGCTTGCCGTGGCCATCGGCTAGCCTGGGCGCGTGACCCGCCCCGAACGTCCGGTCCCGCCGCCTCTTGAAGGCGATGACCGGCTGATCACTGCCGTGATCACGGCGGGATTCCTGGTGGCCCTGGTTGTCTTGCTCATCGTGCGAGACAGCTTGCCGCCGGCCGACCGGTGGTGGGTCTGGGTGGCGGCCTTCGGCACGGCGCTCGGGCTGTTCGGGCTCGCGTACGTGCCGTATCTGAAGCGATCACGCGCGCGCACCGCCGAGCGGCACCGCGCGGCGCGCGAAGCCGTCGGCTACCACAGTGCGACGGACATCACTGCAGGCGCCACCGCGCTAACCGCCGTGAACTGTCAGGACTCGTGGTCGAGCGACTCGAAGACCGTGTCCGCGAGCGCGACGCCGGGCATGTCGACCAGGTCGTAGCCGACTTCATCGATGACGGGCGCGTTCGCGCCGCCGCCCGCCCGCGCCGACACGGCTTCGGAGTGCGCGCCGCAGCCATGATCGAGGGAGACGACGCGGCCGTCATCGGGCGCGTACTCGTTCGCGCAGACGCCGAAGACACGGCCGAGCGGCCCTGCAAGCGGCGTCAGGAACCCGCACGTGACGCACGGTCCTGGCGCGGCGCGCGCGAGCGGGGTGCTCGGGCCGTGCTCGCTGGAATACCACCGCACCGCGGTGGTATCGCGGCCGATCGCCGACAGGACCCGCGACCTGCCGCCGAGCGCCGGGGCCGGCCGGCGGCACCGGCCTCAGCTCCGGCCGCGGTCGCGGCGAGCCCGAGCGATTCGGCGAGCTCGGTGCCCTCGTCCCACTGAGCGCTGTCGTCCCAGTCCAGCACGCCGTCATCGCCCTCGAGCATGCTGACGGGCACCAGCCGCTCGTCGTCGCCAGCGGCAGGCATCAGGTCCCCGACGCCGAGATCGCCAGGACGGACCCGCTCGCTCCACGGCACCCAGTCGGGCGCGAGCAGCGAATCGGGCCCAGGCAGCAGCACGACCTCGTCCACCGTGACCGTCTTGGACCGCGACGCCCTGGTGACCGTGACAGCCCAGCGCCATCCGGTGTAGGCCGGATCCATGCAGCTGAACAGGTGGGTGACGACGCGCTCGTCGTCCGCGGCGACCCCCACATGATCGCCGACATTGCCCACGCCAGCTAGCTCCTCCGCGGCGGCGCGGGCCAGGTCGGTCGCCTCGACGCAGGCTTCATCGAGGACGGCGGCACGTGTACGAGTAGGGCTCACGTTAGGTAATTATTCCTTCGCTCCGGGTTGTCGCCAGCGTACGCGCAGCGGCACGGGTCGCGACCGTCGTCGCCGCGACCCATCGTCGCAGGGGTTCGGCCCTGTCATCTCCTATTCTGACCTGTTCGAGACAGCGCATGCGCACCGGGAGACAACGGGCACCAGCGGGCCCTGCCCGGCAGCTGCACGACCGGCATCGAGGAGAACGGGCGGGCTCAGAGTGGCAATCTTGGGCCGATCGCGTTGGCCAGTGTGTTGTGCGGGCTCGCGGAGGCAGAATACTTGAGCCATGGGAGACACCGGCACCGGCGAGCGGGCCAGGCGGGCCGGTCGATCGGTGTACACCGCCTCGCAGCGCGCGGGCCGGGCCAGCGCGGCCGCCGCGGGCGGGGCCGGGCGCTTCGTGCACCGCATGAGCGGAGCTTCCGGCGCCGGGCGTACGGGCCTGTCCAACCTGATCGAGCTCACCGCCGCCGGGGGCGTCGGTGACGCCTTCGTGGCGGTGGCCCTGGCCGGCACGCTGTTCTTCAACACCTCCGTCGAGCAGGCTCGGGGCCGGGTAGCGCTGGCGCTGCTCATCACGATTGCGCCGTATGCGATTCTTGCTCCGCTGATCGGGCCGCTGCTGGACCGGGTCAAGCAAGGTAACCGCTACATCCTCATGGGCACGCTGCTCGCCCGCGGCCTCCTGTGCTGGGGGATGGCTGGCGCCGTGCACGATGCCGTGACGCTGCTCCCTGCCGCGTTCGGCGTGCTGGTCCTGCAGAAGGTCTACGGGGTGACCAGAGCGGCCGTGACGCCCCGGCTGCTGCCGTCGGAGATCACGCTGGTCACGGCCAACGCCCGGTC
This sequence comes from uncultured Actinomycetota bacterium, assembly GCA_963837255.1. Taxonomy (GTDB): domain Bacteria; phylum Actinomycetota; class Actinomycetes; order Streptosporangiales; family Streptosporangiaceae; genus JAJYUU01. The sequence goes on along the minus strand of CAWIMN010000011.1, from coordinate 648,510 downwards.
GAACCTCGGCTCCCTGATCGCCACGTCCGCGGGAGCCGCCGTGGCCCTGGGCGTGGACAAGATCGCTGGCGGCGGCGGCGGCGCTCGGTGCTGTGGGTCGGCACCGCGATCTATCTCGCCGCGACGATCCTGGGCCTGCGGCTGCCCGAGCGCGTCGACGCTGCCGAGGCAGATGACCTGGCACACAGCGACGTTCCGGCTGGCCACACTCCCGGTCGCGGGCGCGAGCCCCGCGGCGCTGGTACCGCCGGCAACGGCGCGGGCCCTGGCGGCACCAGGATCTTCGGCGCCCCGGCCGGGCCCGCCGCTGCCCGGCCGGGCAGCGCACTACCCGGCGCTACACCACTCGGCAGTGCACCAGGCAGCAGGCGACCAGACAGCACACGAACAGGCAGCACACCAGCTGGCAGCACCGTGGCGGGCAGGCGACGGCGAATATTTGCGCTGCCGAAGGTCGGCCCGGCCGTCGGAGAGGCGTGGCGAGCAGACGTCGCGATCCGCATTTTTTACGGATTCATACTGTTTTTCCTGGCCTTCATCCTGCGCAGCGAGCCTTTCGGCCATACCTCCAACGCGGTCAAGCTCGGCGGCCTGGCCGCCGCCGTGGCAGCAGGCGGCATCATCGGCACCGTCATCGGCTCCGCGCTCAAATCACGCGCTCCGCAGGTCATGGTCTTCACGGTGCTCGGCTTCGCGACGCGTGGTGAGCATCGCGTGCGCTGTCTTCTTCGCGCTGTGGTCGGTCCTGGTGGTCGCGCTCGTGGCGGCCATCAGCCAGACGCTGGTGAAGGTGGCGCTCGACTCGATCCTGCAGCGGGAGATCCCGGCCGAGAAGCGGTCGTCCACCTTTGCCTTCTCCGAGACGCTCCACCAGCTCGCGCTTGTCGCTGGCGGCCTCATCGGCCTGCTGCTGTCCCTGACGGGCAGCGGCTTCGCCGGCCTGACCGTGGCTGCCGTCGGCGCTGGCGCTCGCCCTGTGCGGGCTCATCCTGACCCGGCGCCGCCGGATCGTGCGTGCCCGCGCGGCATCGCCGGGCCCGGTGCACTAGCGCCGGCTGCAGGACTCCAGGTCCGCAGCGACAGCACGGAGGACAGCAGCGATCTTCTTAGCGTCACGGCTCTCCGGCTGCTTGGACCGGCGATAGGTGTTGGATACGCCGTCGAGCAGCTTGATGAGGTCCTCGATGATCAGGATCATCTCGTCCGGGCTCTTGCGCGCCACCTTGGCCACGGTCGGCGGCGGCTCCAGCACTCGCACCTGAAGCGCCTGAGTCCCGCGACGGCCTTCCGCTACGCCGAACTCCACTCGCTGCCCCGGTCGAAGTGCGGCGCCGGCCGGTTCCAGGGCAGTTGAGTGCACGAAAACCTCACCCCCGTCATCACGGGTGAGGAAGCCGAACCCCTTGTCGGCGTCATACCACTTGACCTTGCCAGTAGGCACGTGCGAGACCTTACGCGAGGAGGAACGAATCGGGGCAGGCGCCGTGCGCTTGCGCGAGTAAGGCTATCGGTTTTGGGCCGCCTCCCGCGCTGCCGGCAACTCAGTGAACTACCGGCCGCCACGGCCGGTCTATCCGGTGCATAGACGTGGTCCCAGCTCGCACCGGGACCACGTCCTCCGCGACCTCACACGTCAGATGGTGCTGGGACGGGATCGCGTGCGAGGCCGGGAATATCGGCTGGCGGCCAACCTGTCTGGCACGCCAGCAAGATTGCGTCCCTATACCCGGAACGGGACCTGCTCAACCAGGGAGCGCCCGAGGCGCGCGCCGCTACTCTGCCGCTCCGCCGTCGCCGTCGTCAGCCGATCTTGTGCGGCCTTTCCAGGGCGGGACGGCGGGCGGCCGCCGGCCGTGCAGGCTCCGCCAGCCGAGGTAGCACGCGCCGAGTGCGGCCGCGATACGGCTCGCGATGTACGCCATAGACCCAGCCCTCGTGCACACTGTGGGCGACCGAGACGTCGCCGGCCCTGGCGACGCCGACGACTATCCCGATCAGCGTCAGCAGCGGCGGGACGGCAAGGCCGATCCACTTATCCTTGTAGTCCCACAGCCGCGAGGCCAGCGCGACCGCGGCGCCGAGCAGCCAGACCGGCGGATAGATGGCGCCGCCGAGGCCGAGCAGCACGACCGCCGATGCCTCCAGCGGTCTGCGTCGATACCAGGCCGCGACGGCCCTGGCCGCCCGGCGCACCAGACGGGATATGCACCGGATCGGCGGGCGTGGTCAGCTGCCAGGGTGGGCTGACGCCCGTCTGGCCAGTGCCCGCGCTCGAGCCCGAGCCGGCGAACTGCTGGGTGCTGGCGTCGGTGCCGCTGTCGGCCGCCACTAAGGGCCAGCGCGGCTTCGCCTGGTGTGGCGCCTCCGGCTCGCCGGACGCGTCGCCCGGCGCGGCGGGCGACTCCGCAGCCTGATCGGGCGCATCTGGTTTGCGGCCGCCCAGTGCCAGCAGGAACCAGCCCGGCTCGCTGCCCTGAGCCGACCCGTACGATGCTGCCTCGTCAGCTCCGGCTGCGGTCCTCGTCACGAGCCACGCCGTTGCGTGTCACGCCGTTCGCGCCGCTGGTGCTCGGGAATGCATGGGCGGCCGGTGGCACTGGCGGCTCGTGGTCTTCCCGGGCGTCGGTCTGCGTGTCACTGCCGTCGAGCAAGGTGAGCCGAGAGGTCGTCTCGGCCGCCGTCCAGTACGGGCCAGTGCCAGCTTGGGCCGCGGGCCTTGCTGGCGTCACGTCGCAGGACCCGGGCAATGCGGCCGCGGCCCGCGGCGGGCTCGGGCAACTCGCCGCGCACGGCAGCGAGCCGCTGGCGCTCCTGCTGCACCAGGCGCGACGGGTCGCCGAGACCGGCAAGCAGCCTGGCCACCTCCATCGCGGTCGGCGGCCCCGCGAGGCTCGTCTTGCGTTCGATGAAGTCACGCGTCCGGTTCACCAGAGCGCGCCGGTCATCATGACCTAGCTGACCGCGAGCCGCTACGGACAGCCTATTGAGGTAGTCACGGATGAGCTGTTCGGTAGGCGGGCTCATGGGCTGATAATCCCTCTTCGAGCAGGCGTTGTGGAGCCGGCACGCGTGACGAATCCGCAGCACGGCGGTAACTGATGAGCAGCGTGGGGCAGGAGCGACGCGATGCGATCTGGCGCCGTCGCCCTCCGCGACTGCAAGCCTGCCGGAAATGGCGGAAGGCAGCCCCGGCAATGCCGGGACTGCCTCCTGCCGTGCTCAGCCTGAGCCGCTTTGACGACTTCCGCCGGGCAACCCGCTCGCGCGGGCTGACTGGATCAGAAGTCCATGTCACCGCCGCCAGGAGCGGCTGGCGCCTTCTCCTTCTCCGGCTTCTCGGCGATCACTGCCTCAGTGGTGAGGAACAGTCCGGCGATCGATGCGGCGTTCTGCAGCGCCGACCGAGTCACCTTGGCCGGGTCGATGATCCCGGCCTTGAACATGTCAACGTACTCGCCGTTGGCAGCGTTCAGGCCGTGACCGGCGCGCGAGTGAGCGCACCTTCTCCACCACGACGCCGCCCTCGAGGCCGGCGTTGATCGCGATCTGCTTCAGCGGCTCCTCCAGCGCCCGGCGCACGATCTGCGCGCCAGTCGCCTCGTCGCCGGGCAGCTCGAGCTTCTCGAACGCGCTCTTGCCTGCCTGGATCAGGGCGACACCGCCACCGGGGACGATGCCCTCCTCCACCGCGGCCTTGGCGTTGCGCACCGCGTCCTCGATGCGGTGCTTGCGCTCCTTCAGCTCGACCTCGGTCGCCGCGCCGGCCTTGATGACGGCCACGCCGCCGGCCAGCTTGGCGAGCCGCTCCTGCAGCTTCTCGCGGTCGTAGTCGGAGTCGGTGTTCTCGATCTCGGCCCGGATCTGGTTCACCCGGCCCGAGATCTGCTCGGGGTCGCCGGCACCATCGACGATGGTCGTCTCGTCCTTGGTCACGACGACCTTGCGGGCCCGCCCGAGCAGGTCCAGGTCGGCGTTCTCCAGCTTGAGGCCGACTTCCTCGCTGATGACCTGACCGCCGGCCAGGATCGCGATGTCACCGAGCATGGCCTTGCGGCGGTCACCGAACCCGGGGGCCTTCACCGCAACGGACCTGAACAGGCCGCGGATCTTGTTCACGACCAGGGTCGCCAGGGCCTCGCCGTCGACGTCCTCGGCGATGATGACCAGCGGCTTGCCCGACTGCACGACCTTGTCGAGCAGCGGGAGCAGGTCCTTGTTGGCCGAAATCTTCGAGTTGACGATCAGGATGTAGGGGTCCTCGAGGACGGCCTCCATCCGCTCAGGGTCAGTCACGAAGTAGTGCGAGATGTAGCCCTTGTCGAAGCGCATGCCCTCGGTGAGCTCAAGCTCGAGGCCGAAGGTGTTGCTCTCCTCGACGGTGATGACGCCTTCCTTGCCGACCTTGTCCATCGCCTCGGCGATCATCTCGCCGATTGCGGTGTCACCAGCGGAGATGGAGGCCGTCGAAGCGATCTGCTCCTTCGTCTCCACATCCTTGGCCAGCTTGGACAGCTCCTCGCTCACGCGCTCCACGGCTGCCTCGATGCCGCGCTTGAGCGACATCGGGTTGGCACCCGCTGCGACGTTACGCAGGCCCTCGCGGACCAGCGCCTGGGCGAGCACCGTCGCCGTAGTAGTTCCGTCGCCAGCGACGTCATCGGTCTTCTTGGCGACTTCCTTGACGAGCTCGGCGCCGATCTTTTCCCACGGGTCCTCGAGCTCGATCTCCTTGGCGATGGACACACCATCGTTGGTGATCGTGGGGGCTCCCCACTTCTTCTCGAGCACCACGTTGCGGCCCTTGGGGCCAAGGGTTACCTTCACGGCGTCGGCGAGCTGGTTCATGCCGCGCTCGAGGCCGCGCCGGGCGTCCTCATTGAACGCGATCATCTTCGCTGCCATAGGCTTCCAGTCCTCCCGGAACTTTGTGCCTGCGTGCCGACCGGGCCGACGCCCGCGACGGACGGCCGCGTCTGACGGTCAGTCCCTGCCCGCCGCCAGAAGGGCCTCATCGCCCCGATCACGTCACTGCGTTGTCACTCTCACCCCGAGAGTGCCAACGTCATGTTTAGCACTCTCATACGGCGAGTGCAAGCTCGGGGGCCTTTAGTGGGATCTCTGCGCAGGTCATTGGCCATCGAGTAGCAATGGGACGGTTACCGGTGGTACGAGCAAATTGCGAATGGCGTACATGCGAGGAGCCCGGCGCCCGCCTGGGCGCCGGGCTCCCGGCTGTGTCGTACAGAGGGGACCTAGACGGTCCGGACAGCCTCGGCCTGCGGGCCCCGGTCGCTCTGCGTGATCTCGAACTCGACCCGCTGGCCTTCTTCAAGGCTGCGGTAGCCATCCGCCTGGATAGCTGAGAAGTGGACGAAGACGTCCCTACCACCGTCGACCGCGATGAAGCCGTAGCCCTTGTCCGCGTTGAACCATTTGACGGTGCCCTGAGCCATACCAACAACTCCCTAACTTTTGCTCGGGCTGCGGGTCCCGCCCTTGCTACGCGGAACCCGTTGATCGCGGCACAGGTACTGACCTCACCAGCAAGCGCGCTTGCTGCTCTTCCACTACCAACAGCGACCGGACACGACTTTACATCGTGGGCAGCGGGGCTGCGGCAACTTGTGCCTGTCTCTGCTGCAATGTGCCATGCCTTAAGTGACGCGAGGGACGGTACGCAGGACAGAGCCCCTCAGCCGCCCGCGACCGCCGGGATCACCGAGATCTGGCCCCCGGCCGGCACCGGCGTATCCAGGCCCTGGGCCAGCCGGATGTCTTCCTCGCCCACATAGACGTTCACGAACCTGCGCAGCTGGCCGGCGTCGTCCAGCAGCCGCCCGCCGATCCCCGGGTAGTCGGCGTCCAGGCCGGCGATGACCTCGCGCACCGTTCCCGGCGCGCCCGTCACGACCGCGGTCCCGCCGGTGTAGCTCCTCAGGATCGTCGGGATCCGCACGCGACACGGTCATGCTCTGCCTGCCTTTCAGAAAGCGCCGGACCTTCAGAAGGCGGGCGCCCAGCGCGAGCTCGCGCGCGGCGAACGCCTCGAGCGTGGGCGCAATGGGGGTACTGGCCTCGATCGTAACGGCATCGGGCGTCTTCAGCCCGTCGCCGGAGTTGATGATGACAGTCCTGGCGTCCGGGTCGATCTGGCCTTCCTTCAGCAGCTTGCGCAGCACGGCCAGGGTCACCCCGCCCGCCGTCTCGGCGAAGATGCCTTCCGCGGCGGCGAGCAGCCGGATGGCATCGACGAGCTCGTCGTCACTGACGTCAGCGACGCTGCCGCCAGTCCGGCGCACCACGTCGAGCACGTACGGGCCGTCCGCCGGGTTGCCGATCGCGAGCGACTTGGCGATCGTCGCGGGCCGGACCGGCTGGACGACGTCGTGGCCCGCCCGGAACGCCGCCGCGACCGGCGAGCAGCCGGTGGCCTGCGCTCCGTACACCCGGTACGGCGAGTCCTCCACCAGGCCGGTGGCGACGAGCTCGCGGAACGCCTTGTCGATCTTCACCAGCTGAGCGCCCGAGGCGACCGGCACGACGATCTGCTCCGGCAGCCGCCAGCCGAGCTGCTCGGCGACCTCGAAGCCGATCGTCTTGGATCCCTCGGCGTAGTAAGGCCGGACGTTGACGTTGACGAACGCCCAGTCGTCGTGATCATCAGCCAGCTCGGAGGCGAGCCGGTTCACGTCGTCGTAGCTGCCCTGCACGGCCACCAGCGAGCCGCCGTAGACGGCCGAGCCGATGACCTTCTGGGTCTCGAGGTCGGCGGGGATGAGCACCACCGAGCGGATGCCGGCCCTGGCGGCCGCCGCTGCCACGGCGTTGGCCAGGTTGCCCGTCGACGGGCAGGCAAGCACCTTGAAGCCCAGCTCGATGGCGGCGGCGAGCGCCACGCCGACCACCCGGTCCTTGAACGAGTGCGTCGGGTTGGAGCGCTCGTCCTTGATCCACAGCTCGCGCATCCCGAGCGTGCTCGCCAGCTGGTCGGCGCGGACCAGCCGGGTCCAGCCGGGATCGAGGTTCGGCCTGCTAGCGACGTCCGGTGGCACTGGCAGCAGGCTCGCGTACCGCCACATGCTGAGCGGGCCGGACTCGATCGACTCCCTGGTCAGCGCCGGGAGGTCGTAGGCGACCTCGAGCGGGCCGAAGCACTGGTCGCAGACGTGCGTCGAGCCGAGCACGCAGACGTGCCCGCACTCGCGGCAGGCAAGGTGGGTGGCGTAGCCGAATCGGGTCGGGGTTTTGGTGGTCGCTGGGTTGGTCAGCGTAGTACTCACTGGCGAGGCCTCTCTCCTCATCTATCCCGGCGGCATACGGGCCACCGGGTCGGAGTTGGCACCTGTCACGTGCCGACCTCGCCGCATGAGCAGCTCTGACGCCGGTGTTAGCGACATCAGCGGACGCACGATCAACGTGATGGTTGCCGGGGCTTCATCGGGCCGTTCCCTCCACCCCTCTGGATGAGCGATATGCAGTTGTGTATCGAATCCTAACCCGAGCTAGGCCCCCGCCCAATCCCGCATCCAGCCGCGCAGCATCCGCTGGGCAGTGTGCGCGGCGGCGGGTCGGCCCCTGGCATCTGATCGGCACCAGATTAGGCTCGTGGTACATGGGCGAAGCGCATGCCGGCGGGCAGGTACTCATCGCGTCCAACAGGGGGCCGGTCTCGTTCACGCGAGGCGACGATGGCCGCTTGTCGGCTAAGCGCGGCGGCGGCGGCATGGTGTCCGGCTTGTCCGCAGTGGCAGACAACGCCGACATGCTCTGGGTCTGCGCGGCGCTGAGCGACGACGACCGGGCGGCGGCACGCCTGGCGCCGGGCGGCCTCCTTGACCCGGCCCAGGCCGGCGCCGGGGCGGCCGTGCGGATGCTGGACATCCCGCCGGCCGATCTTTCACCGCGCTTACAACGCGGTCGCGAACTCCACGTTGTGGTTCGTGCACCACATGCTGTACGACACGCCCAACCGGCCCAGCTTCGGACCGAGCTTCGCGCGTGACTGGGAGGCGTTCCGGACTTATAACGAGATGTTCGCGGCCGCGCTGGCGAGCGCCGCACAGGCACCGGATCCAAGCGCGGCAACGGCCGTCGGTCCGACCGGAGCCGACGCCGCGCCTGCTGGCAGCGCGACCGACGATGAACCGGTCCGGGCCGTGATCCAGGACTACCACCTGTGCCTGGCTCCCCGAATGCTCGCCGAGCGCGCGCCCGGCGTCCAGATCGCGCACTTCTCGCACACGCCGTGGGCGCCGCCCGACTACTACCGGATGCTGCCGGACGCGGTCGGCCGAGAAGTGCTGGCCGGCATCCTTGGCGCCGACCACGCTGGCTTCCTGTGCCGGCGCTGGGCCGACGCGTTCATCGACTGCTGTGCCGCCTTCCTCGGCGCCGACGTCGACGCCCGTCGCGGCCAGGTTGGCTACCGCGGTCACGTGACCAGCATTGGCGTCCACCCGCTCGGCGTGGACGCGGTCCGGCTTCGTGATCGCGCCAGCGAGCGTGACGTGCTGGCCAGGCGGGCAGCACTGCTGGACGCCACAGACGGCCGCAAGCTGATCGTCCGGGTCGACCGGACAGAGCTGTCCAAGAACATCGTGCGGGGCCTGGAGGCCTATCGCGAGCTGCTGCGGACGCGGCCGGAGTGGCGAGGCAGAGTCGTGCACCTGGCCTTTGCCTACCCGTCGCGACACGACCTGCCCGAGTATCGCGAGTACACAGCGTCGGTGCAGCGGATCGCGAGACAGATCGAAGACGAATTCGCCGAGCCGGGCTGGGATCCGCTGATCCTGGACGTCAACGACGACTATCCGCGGTCCCTCGCCGCCTGCCGGCTCGCTGACGTGATGCTGGTGAACCCGATCCGGGACGGAATGAACCTGGTGGCCAAGGAAGGACCGATCCTGTCGGACGGCGGCTGCGCACTCGTTCTGTCCACTGAGGCAGGCGCTGCGACAGAACTCGGCCCGCACGCGCTCCTGGTCAATCCATACGACGTGACGCAGACCGCAGGCGCGCTGCACGAAGCGCTGACTATGGACGACGCGGAGCGCACCCGCCGCAGCGAGGCGCTTGCGGCCGCGGCGATGTCGATGCCGCCGAGCCGGTGGTTCGCCGACCAGCTACGCGCGCTGGGCCGGGTCGCGGTGGGCTAGCGGCACGGGTGAGACCGGCGGTAACCAGCAGCCGGGTGTCAGCCGGCGCCATCGCGGCTCGCGGCGAAGGCGCCAGCGAGGCCAGCGAGCAGCTCGGCGATTCCGGTCGGCCCGCTGACCACCAGGTCGGCGCCGGCCGCGATCACCTCCGGGGTCTCAGCGGAGCCACTCGCCACCAGCAGCCCTGGCGTGCCCGCGGCGCGCAGCTCGCGGACGGCCTGGAAGGCGGACCGGTCGCCGAGGTCGTCGCCGCAGAACAGGACGGCAGCCGGAGCACGCTCGGCGGCCAGCTCCCGGAGCGCCGCGCCCTTATCGGCGCCAGGCGGCCGCAGCTCGAGTACGAGCCGGCCCGGCTCCACCGCCAGGCCGGTCCGGCTGGCCAGAGCCGCCAGCGGGGCACGGAGCCGGTCCAGCTCAGCCTGCGGTTCTGCGGCGCGGCGGGTGTGCACGGCGACAGCCTCGCCCTTGTCCTCGATCCAGGTGCCAGGGTCCGCGCCTGCGGACGCCAGCACGTCCGGCAGGTCAGCGCGAGCGACCGCGAGGCCCGGCGGCACGGCGGGGGTGAAGAGCCGACCCCGTTCCCATCTCTGCATGCCGTAGTGACCAAGGATGATCACGTCCGGGACCTCCGCAACCCCGGCGAACGCGGCGGCATCGGCAGCCGGCCTGCCCGTGATGATCGCCACCGTGCCAGCCAGCCGGGCCAGTTGATGCAGGGCCGCGGCCGCGGCCGCGGTGGCCCTCGCCTGCGTCGGGTCCTCGACGATCGGCGCCAGCGTGCCGTCAAAGTCCAGGGCGATCATGGCCCGCGCCGGAGTGGCGACGAGTGCGGCCAGCCCAGCCCGGCCCTCGGCCGTCGTCGGCTGCGGCAAGGTCACCATTACGTCAGTCTGGCCGGGCGGAGCGCATCCGCCTGCGCCTGCTGCGCTGCCTGCGCAGCCTGGTGACGAGCACAGGGTCGAACTCGGCCGCCTCGGGCCGGTCGATGAGCTCGTTCAGGAGCTGGTAGTACCTGGTGACCGGCACGCCGAATACCTCCAGGATGTCGCGCTCCTTGGCCCCGGCGACGCGCCACCAGCTCCGCTCGAAAGCCAGGATGCGCATATCGCGCTCGGACAATCCAGCCACCCGGCCTCCTGGCAATCCGCGCCATCGGCCCATCTTAGGCAGTAGCTTTCCCGGCGGGCGTTCGCGCCGGTCTTTGCGCGGAGCCCATGGCGACGTACGCTCACCAGTCGTGACCGTCTATAACTTCATGAGCTTCCTGACCGACTACGGACTGGAGGATGGTTTCGTAGCGGCCTGTCACGGCGCGGCGGCCAGGATCGCTCCGGCCGCGCGCATCATTGACGTCACGCACCTCGTGCAGCCAGGTGACGTGCGGCGCGGCGCGGCCGTGCTTGCGCAGACGGTCTGCTACCTGCCGCCGGCAGTGCACGTGGCCGTAGTCGACCCCGGCGTCGGGACCGCGAGGCGCGCCGTTGCGGTGGCCGCGGGAGACAGCATCCTCGTCGGTCCGGATAACGGGCTGCTGTCCTGGGCCGTGGCGGCCCTCGGCGGCGGCAAGTCGGCGGTACAGCTGACCAACGGCGAGCTGTGGCTGCATCCGGTCTCGGCCACGTTCCACGGGCGCGACATCTTCATGCCCGTGGCAGCGCACCTCGCGGCGGGCCTGGACCTGGCCGAGGCGGGCGACGAGGTCAGCGTGGCCGACCTGGTCGCGCTGCCGGCGCCGACCAGTCGCCTGCACGACGGCGGCGCCGAGGGCGAGGTCATGTCGATCGACAGGTTCGGGAACGTGCAGCTGTCGATCCCGGCGGCGGATGTCGGGCGACTCGGGATCGGCATCGGCTCGGCGGTCGTCGTGCGCTGCGGTCGCCGCCAGTTCACGGTGCCCTACCTGGACACCTTCGCGGCCGGGGCACCCGGTGAGATCGTCGCCTTCACCGACAGCGCCGGGCTGATCTCGCTCGCCATCAACGCGGGTGACGCCGCGGAGCAGCTCGGGCTGCCGCCCGGAGCGCACGTCCGGCTGGCCCAGGGACACACGAGCTGACCGGCCGGCCGGACCAGTGCCAGGGCCGTCCGAACGGCACAGCCGAGGCCCAGGAATTCGCTCAGATAGCACGCAAATAGCTTGAACATGGCACAATGTGCTGTACCTAGCATGGAAAGGCAAGGACGGCGTGCCACTGAGGTTCCCCCGCCCCGTCATGGCACTGATCGCCACCGGCACTGCGGTCATCTCGATCGGCGTGTTCGCCGTGCCCGCCTCCGCTGACCAGGTCAGGCACCAGGAATGGTGGCTGAACTCGCTCGGTGTCACCAGTGCCTGGTCCGCGTCTCAGGGCGCTGGCGTGACCGTCGCCGTGCTGAGCGATGGCGTCGATGCCAGTCACGCCGACCTCGCCGGGGCAGTGACCACGGCTCCGGCGATCCCCGGCGCACCGGTCGCAGCTGGTCAGTACGCCGGCGAGCAAGGGACCCCGATCGCGAGTCTCATCGCAGGCCGCGGCCACGGACCCGGTGACGCCGTCGGCATCGTTGGCATCGCACCCAGGGCGCGGATCCTGTCCGTGCCCGTGACGCTCCCGCCGGACGATCCTGAGCTCGCCCAGTCATCGGTCGCCGCTGCCATCCCAGCCGCGATCGCCGCCGGAATCCGGTACGCGGTCAGCCACGGCGCCACCGTCATCGACTTGCCCATCGATCCTGGCCAGGCGGCGAGCGACGGGACCGCAGGCGCGAGCCCGGCCGCCGGCGGCAGCGCGGCCGAGCAGGCAGCCGTCAGCTATGCGCTGGCGCACGATGTCGTGCTGGTCGCTCCCGCCGGTGACGACGAGGCCGCAGGCGACGCGCCGAACTTCCCGGCCGCCTATCACGGGGTCATCGCAGTGGGCGCGTTCGACTCTGCCTTCAACAAGGCGCTGTTCTCGAGCCACCAGAGTTACGTGACGCTCACCGCTGCGGGCGCCGGAGTGCTCGCCGCTGACAGCGCCGGCGGCTACCTGACGATGAATAGCACGAGCGCGGCCAGCGCGGTCGTCGCCGGGGTCGTTGCGCTGATCAGGTCCCGCTTCCCCAGCCTGGCGGTGGCCGAGGTGCGTAAGGCGCTGATCACCACCACTACGTACCGGCGGCCCGCCGGGCTGGCGACCGGATCGGGCTACGGAGCCGTCAGCGCCGGCCAGGCGATGATCGCGGCGGCAGCTCTCGGTGCGCCGCCGTCCGATCGCGCCTCGGCGGGGGCGCAGCCGCTTCAGGCTCCGGCGACAGTCTCCGCACCATCGGCGACGCGGGGCATCGGCGCGCAGATCGTACGCGCCGGCGAGGTGTCTGGCGGGCTCTTGCTCGCGCTCTTGCTGCTGATCGGCGCCTATGCGGCCGCCGGCCGTCGCCGGCGGCCGCGAGGCGAGCCGGCCGTCGCTGCGGAGTGGACGCACCGGCAGGCACAGTCGCGGTATCCGCAGGCTGCCGGTGCCGACGCCAATCGGATGCGCGAGCTATTTGCCGCGCCAGGCCCCGGTCACCGCACCTGTTCCGCCGACAGGGCGACACGCGACGCAGCCTGCTGGCATCGGCGGCTGGGCCGGCGGAGAGGACGAGGGCTTGTTCGCTCCCGCGGCGGGCCGCCAGCCGGCGAGCGCGTCCGCGGGCCAGGCTGGGCCGGGCGGGCCAGTTGCCTCGCGGGACACAGCTCTGACAGCCGGGGACGCCGGCGGGTGGCAGGCGCATGGGCCGGCGTCACGAGCGGTGAGCAGGCGCGCGCCCGTGTCCGGCGCGCCACCGTGGGAGCCGGCCGCCGCGCCTGACAGCGAGCTGCCCTGGACTGCCGCCCCCGGCGGACAGGCCGGCCCGGCACGTCACGACCTGGCACGACCGGCCACTGCGGCGATCCCGGCGCCGGGCCCTGCTCCCGCGCGCGCCACTGCGGCTGGTTTTCCGCCTGCTTCGGCTCCTGCCCCGGCTGCGCTCGCGCGGGACGAGCAGGGCTGGTCGGCCACGGGCCGCTCTTATGGTCCAGCGGACTGGGATCAGCCTGCCGCCGATCCGGCGAGCCCAGTCGGACCGGGTCGAGTACCCGCGGGCCCGAGCCAGCCGGGCTGGGATGCGCGGCCCGGCCAGGTCGGTCCGACTGGGGCGCGGCGGCGCACTCCGGACAGTCCGGCTGGGATGCCCAGAGCCGAACCAGCGAGCCCGGCATGGATGCTCCTGCCCGTACTAGTCAGCCTGGCTGGGACCGGGCCGCTCGTGCCGGTCAGGCCGACCGCGAGATCCAGCCGCGCGGATTCGGCTCGGCCGCGAGGGCCAGCTCGCCCGCACGCTTCGCCGCACCCGACGGGCCAGATTCCGCGGGCTTCGCCGCACCCGCCGCCTCGCCCGCCAGCTTTAGCTCCTCCGCGAGCCTGAGCTCCTCCGCCAGCTTCAGCTCACCGGCGGGCCGAAGCGCGGCGGACGATTTCGGGTACGCAGGCGACACTGCGAATCCGGCCGACCGGGACGGCGAGCCCGACGCTCCGCCGCGCGTCGCGCCGTCTGGCCTGCCTGTGCGGCAGCCGCGAGCGGCTCGGCCGCCGAGCCCAGCACCGCTGTCCCCGAGCGGCTCGCTGTGGGAGCCGGTCGGTGGTGACGCCACCAGGGAGCCGGCAAGCTACCCCGGCGAGACCCAGGATCCGGCGGGCCAGCCAATCTTCGTCTGGAATCCAGCAACGCCGCCAGAGTCGTCCTCGACCCGGCCGCGCGAGTAAGGCGTCACCAGCAGGGCCTGACTGGCCGGAGTGACGGCAGCCGCCGCCTCGGCCGTCTGCCCGTGTGTCAGCGGTGCGCGGACGCGGCGAGCTCCTCCTTGCGGACCGAGGCATACATCGGCACGTATTCCTGACCCGACAGCTTCTGGATCGCCTGCACGACGTCGTCGGTGACGGTACGCCGCTGCCTCGCCCCGGCGGGCTGCCCTCGAAGCTCGGCGAACTCGAGCGGCTCGCCGATCCTGATCTCGATCTTGCCGGGTCGCGGCACCCGATGTCCTGGTGGCAGGATCCGATCCGTGCCGACCATGGCAACCGGGATCACCGGCGCTCCGGAATGCAGGGCCAGGAAACCGACGCCAGTGCGGCCCCGATACAGCCGCCCGTCCGGCGACCTCGTTCCTTCCGGATAGATGCCAAACAGCTGGCCGGCCCGAGCAATTCGAGCGCCGCCTGCAGCATCTCCTGCGCGGCTCGTGCGCCCGCGCGGTCGGTCGACAGCTGATTGGTCGCGCGCAGGTACGCGCCGACGGCGCGATCGCGCAGCCGGGTGCCCGTGAAGTACTCGGACTTGGCCGCGAACGTGACCGGACGCTCGAGCATGAGCGGCAGGTAGATCGAGTCCACCACCGAGAGGTGATTGGATGCCAGGATGGCGGCCCCGCTCGCCGGGATGTGCTCGGCCCCGACGACGGCCGGCCTCGCCAGGGCTCGCAGGAGCGGCCCGGCGACGACCCTGGACAACTGATACTGCACTCGACCTCCGCTCAGGGCGCGGGGACTTACCGGTCATCCCGCGCGGCACGTCACAGATTAGCCCGGTCTGCCTGGTGCCCGGACTGACCGGCAGAGGTTACTCGCAGGTCAGTTGGCGACATTGGCATGTGCCCCGCTCATCGCTGGCGCCGGCGGGCCTGCCCGGTATCGCTGACTGCCCGGGTAATTGGGGTGCCCGTTAGGACGCCGGCCGAGACAATTGCTGGCATGAAGCGGTGGTGGCCAATCGCCGGGCTGCGCTTGCTGACGCCCCGGCTGGAGCTGAGGCTGCCGACCGACGACGACCTGGATGAGCTGGCTAGCCTCGCGGCTGCGGGCGTGCATGATCCGGCCGTGCAGCCATTCGGGTTCCCCTGGACAGATGCGTCACCTGCCGAGCGTGCTCGCAGCACGCTGCAGTACCACTGGTCCAGGCGGGCGGACTGGAAGGCAGCGAAGTGGTCACTTGATCTCGTGGTCAGCCGCGACGGAGCCGTCGTCGGCACCCAGGGCATGTCGGCTACCGACTTCGCCATCCTCCGCGAAGTCGCCACCGGATCATGGCTTGGCCAGGCCCATCAGGGCCAGGGGATCGGCACCGAGATGCGCGCTGCCGTGCTGCACCTGGCTTTCGCCGGCCTCGGGGCGCTGTACGCCACATCCAGTGCCTTCACCGATAACCCAGCGTCGCAGCGGATCTCCTGCAAGCTCGGCTATACCGACGACGGCATCGAGCGGCAGACCAGTCGCGGGCAGCCGGCGACCCTGCGGCGGCTACGGCTGGACCGCGAGACGTGGCAGGCGACACGTTCGCTGCCCGTGACGATCCTCGGGCTCGAGCCGTGCCTGAGTTTGTTCGGCCTCGATGACTGACGGCGTCTGGCTGGTGACCGGCGTGCAGGCAGCCGGCAAGTCCACGATCGCCGACCTGCTGGCCCGGCAGTTCGAGCATGGCGCGCACATCCGGGGCGGGCAGTTCTACCGGTGGGCGGTACGCGGCTGGGTACATGCCGGCGATGACCGCGCCGACGAGGCCAGGCGCCTTCTCGATCTGCGGTACCGACTCGCCGCCTTGACGGCCGATGAGTACTGCCAGGCTGGGTTCACCGCGGTAGTGCAGGACAACATCTTCGGCCCGGATGTGCCCCGATGGCTGGCTAGTATCGCGGCGCGGCCCCGGCACCTGGTTGTCCTGCGTCCGTCAGTGACCGTCGTCTGGCAGCGCGAGCAGCAGCGACACGCCACCACCGGCAAGACGGCCTACCGGCCCGGCGGGTTCACGGCCGCGGACCTCGACCAGCAGCTCGCGGCCACGCCGCGGATCGGGCTCTGGCTCGATACCTCGTCGATGACCCCGGCCGAGACGGTCGGGGAGATTCTCCGGCGCCAGCCCGAGGCCATCGTCGACCGGACGCTGACGGATCAACGCGCGGTCGCTCCGCCGGCCGCCTAGGCACCTGAGCACCGGCGAGCCCCGCTCGCTGTCCCTCCACCGGGCAGCGGGCGAGGCCCGTCTTGCGCCGCCCGACGGCTAGCTGGGGACCCCGATGTTGGCGAGGAACTGGTCCACAATCGGGCCGCAGCCAGTCGTCGCGCAGCCGACCCCGCGCCTCCACTGGTCAGCGTTCACCCAGAATCCCGACACCATGCCGTAGACGGCGCGGTACTCGGTCGTCATGTCGAAGGCGGTGACCGGGACCCCGCCCGCATCGGATGCCAGCCCGGCGAGGATCGGCACGGTCTTGCTCGCCTTCCGGATCTTGCTGACCGCAGTGCTGACGTAGTCGCGGAAATAGCGCGGGCGCCTGTCGAGGAACTGCGACTGGATCTCGACAGCGCTGGCGTACGGCGCTGCGGCGGCCGCGTCGGCGATCTCGGCGGCCTCGGTGCGCTCACTCGTCGTCATGATGATGAAAATGTGATGCTGGCGAGCCAACTCGCCCGCCAGCTTTTCGTACAGCCACGGGTGCTCCTGCTCGAGCAGCGGCGTCCACCGCCAGTGCTCCTGGTCGAACACGACCGTCGTGCCCTTGGCCTGGTTGCCGTCGAGGACGGCCTTACGGAACTTCCAGTAGTCGCCGTAGATCCGAGCCTGCCTCGGCTTGCACGGGCCGTTCTTGCTCGCAAAGGGCGGCGCGGTGCCGATGCCGCAGCCGATCCACCGGAAGTCATGCCCGTACCTGGTGCCGAACGCGGCCAGATCATTGTCCTTGACGAGCCACAGCTTCGTCGGCCGCGGTGCCGTCGCCGCAGCGCTCGCGCTGACGGCGGGCACGATGAGCGCCAGGGACGTCAGGACGATGATGAGCCCGTACACGGGCAGGCGGGGACGACGCAAGGCGACCTCTGGGTTTTAGTCGGCGGTGACTACAGCACCATGACGTAGCCACGGCCAATCATGCTGACGTTTACCTGGATTTAGAAATATTTACTGTTACATCGCCCATGCGAACGGGCGAACCTTTGCGCGGGGACTTCGCGTAGGTTTGTGCGAGCGCTGGCATCATTTCACGGCTCACGTGCGCACAAAAGGGATAACTCGGGCGCCTGACTGCACGTCGCGCGTGAAATGCCGACGGGATCCGTGACCGGGCGCCGGCGGTGGCGCCGGTTCCGTATGGCGAGCGCTAGGGCTCCGGTTGCGAGCGTGCCAACGGTCCATGGCCTGGGGTTTGCGATGCTAGGCCGCTTGCGCAAGGTAATCGGCTGGTAGCCGAGGTGCAGGCCGATTACCTGGCCGCCGGGGTCCCGGCTGAATACGACGGGGGGAAGTGCCCGATCCGAATCCGGGCCAATTCACGCGGAACGCATCGGGGTCGCCGCCGTCGGGGTATAGGCGCAGGCCCCGGCGGATCGCAGGAACCGGGAGCTGCCCTCGCAACGATCTGGCCGAGCGTGGCGAACCCGTTATTGGAGTACGCCCACTTTGTGCCTGGCTCCGCATCCACGTGCAGGCCATCCTGGAAATACCCGGCGAGCGCAGGTAGCGGGCGCCCGGCCGGCACTCCCCAGCCCAGCGCCGGCCGGAGCAGGTCAACGGCGCTGCGCACGGCGCGGACCCCGGCGGTATGGGTGAGAAGGTGTCGCAGCGTCACTGGCCGGAAGCCCGGCTTGGCCGGGATCAGGCGGTAGGCGCGCAGGTAGTGGTCAGCGGGCGCGTCTAGGTCGACCAGCCCTTGCTCCCACAGCTGCATGACGGCGACGGCGGTAAACGTCTTGGTGACCGATGCGATCCGGAACACAGTGTCCTGGTCGACTGGCACGCCCGAGGCGGTGTCGGCGACGCCGTGCCCGTAGAACCACGCCAGGGACCCACCGCAGACGGCCCCCACGGCTAGGCCCGCCACCGGCCACTGGCTGAGCACTTCGCCGACCCTGGCCTTCAGCTCAAGCTCGTCGACGGATGCGGACATCAGCCCTCCTTCCCGCAGCTTGCCATATCGCGAGCTGCGTGCGCGGACGCGGGATCTCAGGAGGAGGAGGAGGAGGAGGAGGAGGAGGAGGCGAGATGCCTGGCCGTTCGCCCAATGGCTGAGCTTGGAGCCGGTGTGGACCTTCGGCTGACTGCTGACGTTTGTCATCCGGGTGATCCTTGACACTCGTCGTTTCCAGGTTAGGTTCTTGCCGCGTTCTTCTTGCGCACCTCCCCGCTGCTGGTCCGCTGGACGGTTTTGAGCAGGTCGGAGCCGACCCAGAACTGCAGCAGGTCACGGCCGACGTGCACGTCGCAGCGCTGGCCGGCGTGGTGCTTGCCGACGCTGACCTGCTGCCAGGACACGCAGACCACGCCGTTAGGGCCGACTTTGCGGGCTACCCAGTCCTCGCCGGAGCGGTCGGGCGCCAGTGCGGACAGGTCGGCTGGCCGGGCTGCCGGGGACAGCGCCTGGCCAGTGAACCGCGAGGCGGGGGTGGCCATGCCCAGCGCCTGGTGCGGCCGCTGGGTGTTGTAGTAGCCGACCCATTCATCGAGGGCCTGCTGGGCGGTCGTGAGTGAGGTGAACACCTGAGCGGTGTCGAACTCGGCCCGCAGGGTCCGGTGGAACCGCTCGATCTTGCCGGTGGTGGTGGGTGACCGCGGGGCGGTGAGCAGGTGATCGACGCCGTTCTCCCGGCAGATCTTGTCGAACAGCACCTCGACCGGAGGATGGGCGAACCGCCCGGTGAAGACCTTGCCGTTGTCGGTGAGGATCTGCTGCGGCACCCCGTGCCGGGCTAATGCGCCAGCCAGCGCCTCGCACACCGGCCGGGTCCGCTCACGGGCCATCAGCGCCGCCGACACGCAGAACCGGGAATGGTCATCGATCCCGGTCAGCGCCTTGGCGTGCGAACCATCGGCGAGCAGGAACCCGCCGACCACATCCATCTGCCACAGCTCGTTCGGCGCGCCCCGCTCCCACCGCCGCCAGTGCTCTGCCCGCCGCCGCCGACCACCGGGCTCGATCAGCCCGGCCCGCACCAGCGCCCGGTACACCCCCGACTCCGACGGCAGGTCCCTCACCCCGAGCCTGCCCAGCTCGAAAGTGATCCGCCGCGCTCCCCACGACCGGTGCACCCGGCGCAGCTCCAGCACCCGCGCCTCGATCTGCGGATCCATCTGGTGCGGGCAGCTGCCCGGCCGGTGCGACCGGTCCGCCAGCCCCTGCAGGCCCCCCGCCTCATACCGGGCCAGCCACGCATGCACCGACTGGCGGGACACACCCCACCGCCCGGCCACCTCGCTCACCGTGCTGCCCTCGCCGATAACCGCCAGGACAGCCTGATACCTCTGCTCTGCCACACTCAGCTCCCTCATAAAGGGAGTGTCAAGGATCAGCCGAAGTAACTGTCAACCATCAGCCGCTACACCGTCAGGCATCAGCCGAAGGACAGATGTCAGGTATCAGCCGCACTAATACACTGAGCTTGGAGCCGGTGAGCGGGATCGAACCGCTGACCTGCCGTTTACAAGACGGCCGCTCTGCCAACTGAGCTACACCGGCGGGAACTTGGTGCATCGTAGCCGAACCCGGTGCTGACGTGCGCATCTGCCTGCACCTCGCCGCCTGCGCGACGGTGCCTGACGTAGTGAACCGTGTCCAGGCAGATCGTCCCCACGGCCGTGCCAGGAGAACCTCCTACGATTGTCGCGGGCGATGCAACCGGGTGTTTCTGCGCATTTCCGAATCTCGGGGCGGTTTAGCCGCAGACCAGCTCACCGGTCAAGGTCCGCGATGGGCGCGACGGGCCCGTCTGGAACACGACCCTGGATGGGTAGTACTAGCCCAGTGGCACCGACAGCCACCACTTCGCCCAGCAGGTGAGGAGCAGATGATGGCTAGCACGGTGGCAGACGTTGCGGTCACGACGCTGAAGGCGTCCGGCGTCCAGCGCGTGTACGGGATTCCTGGTGACTCGCTGAACGGGTTCACGGACGCGCTGCGCCGGGAGGGCGGCATTGCCTGGCAGCACGTGCGTCACGAGGAGGCCGCGGCCTTCGCGGCGGCCGGGGAGGCGGCGCTGACCGGCGAGCTCGCGGTGTGTGCGGCCAGCTGCGGGCCGGGCAACCTGCACCTGATCAACGGCCTGTACGAAGCGAACCGCAGCCGGGTGCCGGTGCTCGCAATCGCGTCGCACATCCCGGGGGATGAGATCGGCTCGGAGTATTTCCAGGAGACGCATCCGCAGAATCTGTTCCGGGAGTGCAGCGTCTACTGCGAGCTGATCAGCGAGCCGGAGCAGATGCCGCGCGTCCTGGAGATCGCGATGCGGACGGCGCTGGCCCGTGGCGGGGTCGGCGTCGTCGTCGTCCCGGGCGATGTGTTCTTTGCCGATGTCCCGTCCGGCGCGAAACCGGTGCCGGTGCGGGCGGCGACGGCGGTCATCCGGCCGGACCACAGTTCGCTGGCGGCGGCGGCCGAGGTGCTGAACTCCGCGCACCGGGTGACCATCCTAGCCGGGGCGGGGTGCGCTGGCGCGCACCAGCAGCTCATCGACCTCGCGGGAGCCCTGCAGGCGCCGGTTCTGCACGCATTCCGCGGCAAGGAGTTCGTCGAATACGACAACCGGTTCGACGTGGGGATGACCGGTCTGATCGGCTTTAGCTCGGGCTACCGGGCGATGGAACACTGCGACGCACTGCTCATGCTCGGCACCGACTTCCCCTACCGCCAGTTTTACCCTCACGGTGTACCGGTGATCCAGGTCGATGTGCGTGGTGAGCAGATCGGCCGCCGGGTGCCCGTCGACGTCCCGCTGGTGGGCACGGTCAAGGACACCGTAGACGCGCTGCTGCCCCTGATCACCGCCAAGACCGACTCGGCGCACCTGGACCGGATGACCGCTCATTACAAGCGGGCCCGGGCCGGCTGGACCGGCTCGCCCAGCAACACCGGGGCCGTTCGCCGCTGCACCCGCAGGTCGTCGCCGCCGCGATCGACCGGCTCGCTGGCGACGACGCGGTCTTCATCGCGGACGTCGGCACGCCGTGCATCTGGGCCGCCCGCTACCTGCGAATGAATGGCAGGCGTCGGCTGATCGGCTCGTTCAACCACGGGTCCATGGCCAACGCGCTGCCACAGGCCATCGGGGCCCAGGCCAGCCGGCCCGGCCGGCAGGTCGTCACGCTGTCGGGCGACGGGGGAGTCGCGATGCTGCTCGGTGAGCTGATCACGCTGCGCCAGCTGCACCTTCCGGTGAAGGTCGTGGTGTTCAACAATGGCGCTCTGTCGTTCGTAGAACTGGAGATGAAGGCCGCTGGGATCGTCACCTACGGCACCGATCTTGACAATCCTGACTTCGCCGCGATCGCTCAGGCCGTGGGGCTGTTCGGCGCGAGGGTCGAGAAACCAGGCGAACTTGACGACGCGCTGTTCGCGGCCTTCGAGCACAACGGCCCGGCCTTGGTCGACGTCCGAACCGACCGCCACGAGCTGTCGCTGCCGCCCAAGCTCACCTATGGCGAGATCAAGGGCTTCACGCTGTACGCGACCAGGACCATCCTGTCCGGGGAGGGAGAGGAGCTCATCGATCTGGCCAAGACGAACCTGCGCGAGCTCGACGTCGAATGACCCTGCACCAACCCGGACGCTCAGCCACGACGGAACGACGAATTTGATGCGGAAAGGACGGCGGCTATGAGCAGCATCAACGACATCTTGGCCGGCTATGACGGCCTCCGGGCCGGCCAGGAGGCGTTCTACAAGGATCTGCACGAGCATCCCGAGCTATCCCACCAAGAGCACCGCACCGCCCAGCGCGTCGCCGGGAAACTGCAGGAATATGGCTTCACGGTCCACGCTGGCATCGGCGGTACGGGAGTGGTGGGCGTCCTGGCCAATGGCAGCGGACCCACCGTCCTGCTCCGAGCCGAACTAGACGCACTGCCCGTCAAGGAGGATACCGGCGCGGACTACGCGAGTACCGCAACTGGCCAGGATGCAGCCGGCCACGAGGTGCCAGTGGCCCATGCTTGTGGCCACGACATGCACATGTCTTGCCTGCTCGGTATGGCCAAGCTCATGGCCGATCATCGTGGCCAGTGGGCCGGAACCCTGCTCCCGCTCTTCCAGCCCGCCGAGGAGACCGGCGACGGCGCCCAGGGCATGGTCGACGATGGCCTGTTCAAGCGCATCCCTGCCCCCGAGGTGGCCCTGACCCAGCATGTGCTGCCCGGCATCGCCGGGACGGTCAGCACACGTTCCGGACCCTTCATGGCGACGGAGGACAGCATCAACGTGACCGTGCACGGGAAGGGCGGCCACGGCGCCATGCCGCAGCACACCATCGACCCGGTTGTGCTCGCGGCCATGATCATCGTCCGGCTGCAGACCATCGTGTCCCGCGAGACCCCGCCTGGGGAGATTGCGGTGGTGACCGTCGGCAGTGTGCGCGCCG
This sequence comes from uncultured Actinomycetota bacterium, assembly GCA_963837255.1. Classification (GTDB taxonomy): domain Bacteria; phylum Actinomycetota; class Actinomycetes; order Streptosporangiales; family Streptosporangiaceae; genus JAJYUU01. The sequence continues at coordinate 625,979 of CAWIMN010000011.1, read as the reverse complement.
GCACAAGGAGCAACCTCATTCCCGACCACGCTCTGCTGCAGCTCAACCTGCGCAGCTACTCCCAGCAGACCCGGGAGCGCATGCTCGCGTCGATCCAGCGGATCGTGCGGGCCGAGGGCCAGGCCTCCGACTCACCCTCGGACCCCGACTTCGAGACCGTCGGCAGCTTCCCGCTCACCGTCAACGACCCCGCCACCACGGACCGGGTGGCGGCCGCCTTCGCCACCCATTTTGGCGACCACGCCCTCGAAATCGACCGGCAGACCGTCAGCGAGGACTTCAGCAACATTCCCAATGCCGCAGGTGTGCCCTATACGTATTGGGGCATCGGGTTCACCGATGAGAAGACCTACCGCGCCGCCGAGCAGGCCGGGCGCCTCCAGGACCTCCCCACTAATCACTCCCCGAAATTCCTGCCCCCGCTGCAGCCCACCCTGCGAACCGGCACCGAGACCCTGACCGCAGCCGCCCTGACCTGGCTTAGACCGGCTTAGACCGCGCTAACGATCGGGAGTAGCCAGGCAATCCGGCCAGGGCACGCGACCGCGGCGTCGATCGCATCGGCCAGGCCGCGGCGCGCCAGCAGCATGCCTGCCCGCGGCCCCACGCCATCATCCAGCGCAGCGATGTCCACCCCAGCCAGCAGAACTGCGGTGAGGCCGCCGTTGCGGCTCGGCGAACTGCAGTTCCTGCTGTCGCAGGAGGTCGGCGAACTCCTGACCCGCGAGCAGCCTGCTCGCACGGTACCCAACCGGCTGTCCGAGGCCAAGTACTCGGCACCACAGGAAAGCCCTACGGGCTTGCCGTCGCCTGGGTGCATTCTTCAGATTGCAAACTTCTTGTAGCACGCAGTTGCTGAGAATTCACGTGATAAATCGCGGGATCCGCCAAGATTACAGGCCGTGATGTGGTGAACTAGCGCAGTTAAGACCGCGTCGTGCCCTCGTGCGCGGTCTTTGGGGGTGGGCTGGGTGACCAGGGACAGCCATCCGCTGCCGCCGCCACCGTCGTGGCCGAAGGTGATCGCGACGACACTGCGGCTGTGGGTGCAAAGGCACGTTATCCCTGCGCGTCCGATCACGCCTGCCGGCAACCACCACTATCGCGCCGTGAGCGCGATCGTGGCGATCGTCGTCGTCGCCGCGTCGGTAGCGGCTTTTGCCATCGGCCGCGGAACTGACACTCCGCAGGTCGCCGCGCAGGCGAGCCGGGCCGATGACGCGATGACTCCAGGTCCCATCCCGACCCTGAGTCCGCACGCCCTGGCCGCGGCGGCTTCCAGCCGCGAGCAGGCGGCTGCCTGGGTGGCTGCCCAGGTCAGTCCCGGCGTGATCGTCGGCTGCGACCCCCTGATGTGCGCGGAACTCCAGCAGCACGGCTTCCCGCCTGCTGACCTGGCCACCCTGGGGGCCGCGGCCAGCGATCCACTGGGCACGGGGATCGTCGTCGCGACCACGGCGATCCGCAGCCAGCTCGGCCCCAATCTCGCGAAGGTGTACGCGCCGGACGTCATAGCCAGCTTCGGCGCCGGCTCGAGCCTGGTCCAGGTGCGGGTCGTTACTCCCGGCGGCACAGCCGCTTACGTGCCGGCCGAGCGCGCTGACCTGCTGGCACGTCAGGTGGCCGGCCGCGAACTGACAGGCAACTCTGACATCCACGCGCCGGGCACGGCGAAAGCACAGCTTGAGTCCGGCCGGGTGGACTCACGCCTGCTGATCACCCTCGCCGCGCTGGCCGCCAAGTTCAGCGTCCAGATACTCAGCTTCGGCGACGGCGGCCCAGGTGCCGGGTCCGCCGCTCCACTGCGTCAGCTCACCGTCATGTCGGCTTCGACAACCTACCTGCATCAGCTGCTCGCATTCCTGGCCGCGCAGCGCCCGCCCCTACTCGCGATCGTCTCCCAGCACCGTCAAGGCGGGACGACCACCGTGCAGATCCAGTTCACTGCACCGAGCCTCACTGGACTGCTGCCAGCAAGCGCGACGCAATGACCCCTGGATCGCGCAAAGAGCATTCGACCGCATCCGGCTCCTGAGAGGGAACCTCATGAAATCACCAATACTGGCAGCGCGAGTCGCGAGACTGGCGACCGCCGCTGCGCTCGCCACGCTCGCGCTCGCCGTGACACAGGTCGCGGTCGCGGCTCCGTTCGCATCGGCGTCGAGTCACGTCGGCTGGATCCGGCTCGCGCATCTGTCGCCGAACACCCCGGCCGTGGACGTCTACCTCTACTCCTTCGGCAACCCGAAGGCTGAGCTCGTGCTGCACCATGTCAGTTACGGCACGGTGTCCCCGTTCGAGCAGGTCGCGGCCGGGGACTACACGGTGGCGATGCGTGCCGCCGGAGCATCCGTCCATGCCAAGCCGGTGCTGTCGACCACCGTCGACATCGCGCCAGGGCACGCCTACACCGTGGCCGGGATGGGCCCGTATTCCGGCGTGCGGCTGCAGGTGATCCCGGACAGGCTGCGGACACCTCGGGGCAAGGCGCTAGTGCGCATCATTCAGGCATCGATGCAGCCCGGCACCGTGACGGTCACCGCAGGGAAGACCAGGCTGGCATCGCACCTCAAGTTCGCGAGTGTGACGTCGTTCGTCGCGGTGAGTCCGGGCACGTGGTCGATCCAGGCGAAGGGCAGTAGCGAATCCGCGACGGCGTCGATCGATCTAGCCGCGGGGACGATCCACACGATCGTCGTCCTCGACGAACCAGGCAAGCTCGCGCTGACCGACTTGCTCGACGCCGCGGGCAGCAAGGTCGAGCCGGCCGGCGGACCACGGACCGGCTTCGGCGGCACTGCGCCTCGGCCCGGTGAGGCCCTGCTTCCCTGGGCTGCGGCGGCCGTCGCGGGCGTCGCCGTCGCGCTGACCGGAACAATGATGCTGAGCCGCCGGCGTCGGCCCGCTCTGCATGCCCGCTGACCTCGCTGGTCAGCAGGGGCAGCAGCGCACTGCGGAGACCGAGCGCAGCCAGCCCCGGCGTCACGACGCAGACGGTCGTGACGCCGGGCAGCCCGGCACCGGACAGATCGGGGCCGGCCACATCGAATCCGGCCACATCGAGTCCGGCCACATCGGCGCGGGCCACATCGGGGCCGGCCACATCGGCGCGGGCCACATCGGCGCCGACCGACGCGGCGCCCGCCATGTGTCGCCAGTCCGGTTGATCCGCCGCCCGTGGGCGGCCGTCGCAGCCGTCGCGGGCATCGTCGTCGTCTGCGCAGCCGCGGCCGGCCTCGTCTGGGCCAGCCACACCGCGCGCCCTGCGATGGCCGTCGGCCGTCCGCCGCTGGTTCCGATCCCGGCCGGCCACTACGCAGCTGCCCCCGCCGCCAAGGCCGAGTCGGTCCCGATGCCGACTGCGCTGGTGATACCGGACATCGGCGTGCGGACCAGGCTGATCCACCTGGGCATCACGGCGAGCGGCGCGCTGCAAGTGCCCGCCAGCACCGCCGTGGCGGGGTGGTTCATCGGAAGCTCGCGGCCGGGGGCAACGGGGCCGGCCGTCATCGCCGGCCACATCGACTCCGTGAGCGGCCCCGGCGTCTTCTTCCGCCTCCGCGAACTGCGGCCAGGCGATCTCATCTATGTTCAGCGTGGTCACGCCCGGATGGCGGTGTTCAAGGTCACGGCCGTCAGCACGTATCTGAAGGCGAAGTTCCCTACGAACGCCGTCTATGGGGCGGTGCCCGATGCGGAGCTCAGGCTCATCACGTGCGGCGGCACGTTCGACCCGGCGACCGGCCACTACCTCAGCAACGTCGTCGTCTTCGCTGTCCTCCAGTAGGGGAGCCGCAGATCACTCAGCGCCGTCGAATCGCGTCGCACAGCCCAAGTCTCACGCGGTCCACTCACGTCATGCGGGTCAATCAGGTCACGGCCGAGCTCGCGCCGCGCGGGCGAGATCGGGCAGGCTGGCGAGAATACCTAGCGCTTCGGCACTGCCGCGATCCTGGATTTTCGCGCTGATCCGCTTGCCAGCGACGTCCAGGCGGACGGTGCCAAGCCCGAGCCGGCGCTGGAGCGGCCCCTGCACCCAGCGGATGCTCTGGACCTTCTCCAGGGGCACCCACGTCGTCTGCCGGCAGACACGCCCGCGAGACGCCACGACGTACCGGTCGTCGCCGTTCCAGCCGAGGAAGTGATATGTGAGCGGCGCTTTCCACCGTGCGGCCGGCGGCGGCCCAATGCCCGGGAGCAGCGGATGACTGCCGACTAGCTCCGTGAGCATCTGGTCTGCTTCGGCTCGCGATCCCACCGGGATGACCGCGCGGAGCCGCTGGCCTTCGGCCTCGTTCTCGCGCCGCAGGCGGGCGCCCGCGACGTCGACTTCCAGCCGGCACCAGCCGAAGGCGCGCCAGATCAGCGGCTCGGCCAGCCGCACGGCCTGGATCCGTCCTGGCCGGATCGTCTCGGCAGTCGTCTGGATCAGGCCGGACCGAAGCCGGATGCCATCGCTGGCCGCGGCTACCGTTGTCGCGTATTCGCCGTTCAGCTGCCGCCAGAGGTTCACCATCACCCCCAGCACGAACGGCAGGAACGGGGCGATCGTGGCGGTGTGGCCGCTGACCGCGACGGTGACAATGGCGGCAGCAGCGACGACGGCAGCGCCCGCACCGGTCCGGCTGAGCAGGATCGCCACCGGCAGCCGGGCCGGCTTCACCCGGAACAGCAGCCGCTCAGGCTCCGTCACCAGCACGCCCGCGCTCGTGCCAGCACGCGTCGAACTGTCACGCACCGTGCCGTCGCCCACCGGGACGTCGCCTACCAGGACGTCGCCCACCGGGACGTCGCCCACCGGGCCGTCGCGCACCGGGTCGTCGCGCACTACGTCATCCCGCAGGTGGCCAGTCACCGCGGACGCCGAGAGAGCAAGCAGATCCCGCCGCACCTGCTCGGCATCGCTCCGCCGCAGGCAGGCCAGCTTGCCACTGCGCCCGGCGTCGCCGCCTGCAACGCGCAGCTGGAGCTCGGCTAGCCCGAGCACCCTGGCGAGGCCCGTCTGTACCACGTCGACAGCCTGGATCTGCGACAGCGGGAAGCGCCGTGAATCACGGCGGATCAGGCCGGTGTCCACTCGTAGCACGCCGTCGGCGATCTGCCAGCGCGTAACCAGCCAGCTCACGAAGCCGCCCGCCAGCGCGACGCCGATGATCACGAGGTCAGTGACCAGGTCCCCGCCTACCCGCTGGCGATTGACGAAGCCAATGCCAGCAAGCAGCACGACCAGGCTCATCAGCTGGCGCCCGGCGCGCACCAGCGGAGACAACGGATGCAGCCGATGCCAGGGCGCGCCGCTAGAGCCCGCGACGGGGCGTCCTGGTAGTTCGTCCGGCAGCGGTGCGGTCATAGTCCGGCTGCCTGAGCCTCACCGAGCGCGGCGAGCTGGTCGCGCAGCACCTCCGCGGCGGCCTGCTCGAGCCCGGGGATGCGCGCATCGCTGGCGGCCGCCGCCGTGTGCATGCGCAGCGTCGCGAGGCCGAGGCTCCGTTCGAGCGGGCCAGCCGTCACGTCGATGAACTGCATCCGGCCGTACGGGATCACCGACTGGCGGCGGATCAGCACGCCGCGGCGGACCATTAGATCGTCCTTTCGCTCGGCGTAGCCCCACGCGGCTACCCGGCGCGCCAGGAACCGCTCGCCGATCAGAGCCGCTGCCACGACTGCCGCCACGATCCCGACGGCCAACGCGGCCGAGCCGACCGCGCCTGCCAGTCCGCCCGCGAGGGCGAGCGGCACCGCGACTAGAGCAACCTCGATGCGCCTGACCCGCAGCAGCAGCTGCGACGGGCGGCGCCAGGTGATCGTCGCGTCATCGGCATCCGTTGCCGTCACGGGTTCAGAGCCTGGAACGGGGTGATCGCCTCGATCGGTCATCGCACCTTCCACGTCATTCGCCCGAACTCGGGCCGGACCACAGATTACTGCTCAGATCCGGGCTGGCGGCCGGCGGAGAGATGGCCGGGCCCGCGACCTTGCGGCGAAGTGGCGCCTCGCTGCTGCCATCATGGCCGAATGCCACTGTTCGCCTTTGAGGGCAAAGAGCCCACGATCAGCCCGACAGCCTGGATTGCGCCGACCGCCACGCTGGTCGGCGACGTGCGCGTCGAGGACGAGGCATCGATCTGGTACGGCGCGGTCCTGCGCGCCGACTTCGGCCCGATCGTCGTCCGGCGCGGCGCGAATATCCAGGACGGCTCCGTGCTGCACGGCGGATTGGACCCGGTGACGGAAGTGGGCGAAGGCGCCACGATCGGCCACCTATGCGTCGTGCACGGCGCCGTACTCGGCACCGAGGCGCTCATCGGCAACGGCGCCACGGTGCTCGACGGCGCGGTGGTCGGCAGCCGGGCGCTGGTCGCGGCCGGGAGCACGGTGCCTCCGGGCCTGCGCGTCCCCGACGGCATGCTCGCCGTGGGCACTCCAGCACGGATCGCGCGCGAGATCAGCGGGTCGGCGCAGGAATGGGTCGATACGAATCCCGCGGTCTACCGGGAGCTCGCACGGCGCCACGCGGCCGGTGTCCGGCCGGTCTGAGCCCAGCGACCGAGGTCAAGGCGGCCGCCGGCCGCGACCGCGGGCGAAGCCGCACAGAGCCGTCTGTTTGCCGTTTACGAATATGCCGCAGATAATGGCAACGAGATCGGATCAATGACATTCGGCTCCAAGGCGTGGGCCCGCGTGGCCCAGGATCACTCAGCGACGGCTTCAGCAGTGCTCAGCACGCAGACCGCAAGGTCAGGGAATGGCCGAGCAGATTGCGGCCACAGGAGGATCTGCGCCGACAACCCGGCTTGAGCCGGACGCAATTAATGTCGCGCAGGACACCCTCGTCGGGCTTACCCCGACAGGGCCGTCGGTCTCGGCCGGATTCGCGCTGGCCACGCTCGCCGCCGCGGCGTCCTGCGGGAGTCCGACCCAGGGCGTAGCGTCAGGTGCCCAGGTAGGCCCTGGCTACCTCGCGCAGATGATCATGCATGCCACCCATGAGCTGGCCGGCCGTCGTGGCGCCCGGTAGCCAGTCCTTGCGGAGCTTGGCGACCGAGGTGTAGTTCGTGTCGACCACGTTCGCGAGCGGCGCCTCGACGGCCTGGCTCAGGTACTGGTAGGCATCCAGCGCCGACAGCCCGCAGTGAGCCGCGACCCACTGGACGAGGTCCAGCTGGGCGATCCGGAACGCGTCCTCCAGCGGCCGCGCCGAGCCCGTCGACATGATGTGCGTATCGGACTCCAGCCGCGGCCACGGCGTCGGCACGCCTTTCAGCAGGTCCACCACCAGCACCGTGTCCATCGCGCACTCGACCGCGACACCGCATGTCTCGCCTTCACCCTGACGGGCATGGCCGTCACCGATGGACAGCAGGGCTCCCGGCACATTGACGCCGAGGTAACAGGTCACGCCCGCGCGCATCTCCGGGCTGTCCATGTTGCCGCCGAAGGCGTCCGGGACGAGCGCCGACCTGACCTCGAGGTTGGCCGGCGCGACGCCGACGGTGCCGTGCATGGGATTGAGTGGCAGGTCCGCGATCAGGTCACTGTCTCGCGCCGCGAACCGGCACAGCCCGGCGGTCCGGTCGAGTTCCCAGATCCAGACCACCTCAGGCAGCGCATCCTGCAGCGTCGCGGTCAGGTGCGTCGACGTCAGCGCGCCGAAGAGCGGCACCGTGGTCGACGCCGCCCAGTCCCTGGCTGGCTTAATCGAGATGAAGTGCACGGCGAGCGTGTCGCCGGGCGCGGCGCCGTCGACGTAGAAGGGCCCGGTCTGCGGATTCAGGAACGGGAATTCGCAGACACGCGATACCAGGTCGCCAGGTCCCTGGACTCGCCCCGCGAAGCAGTCTTCAGTCCACAGCTCGAGGATCGTGCCAGGACTGATCCGCGCGACGGGGTCAGCGCCGCCAAAAGTCCAGGCATATTGCGCGCTGGCCGGCCGGAATGAAAACACCTGCGGATCAGTCACGGCATCCTCCGTTGCTCGCCATCGGCCGCGCCGGGCAGCGGCCTGGTTACGGTCGCATTAATCGATTTCCTGAGCGTAGCCCTGCGCTTGGGCAGCCGGGCAAAACTCGACAGGCCACCACGAAGTTCACCAGTGCTCTACCTGTTGCCAGTAAATGGCAGCTATGATCGCGCAAGCGGCCAATAGCTAACCTTTCCGCACAGCGCACGCGCCACCGCCTAGAGCGGGCGATAGCGCCAGCGGGGCGAGAGGAGAACCTGATGACGGATCAATCCGCGACCGCTCTCTCGGGCGCCGCGACAGGCCCGGCTACCCGGCTCGAGCCAGATGCGATCGGTGTTGCCCAGGACACCGTCATCGGCATGGCGTCGTCGGCTCCAGCGGCAACGATCGGGCTCTCCATTGCCTTTCTCGCAGCCGCGACCGCCTACGGCAGCGGGCCGATCCTCCTGCTGACGGCGATCCCGATGCTGATCATCGCCAACGCCTACCGCCGCTGCAATATGTGGAACGCGAACTGCGGTGCCACGTTCGAGTGGGTCGGCCGGGCCATCAGCCCTTACCTCGGCTTCCTGGCCGGCTGGCTGATGGTCGTCGCCTACATCATCGGCACGGTCGCCGAGATTCTGCTGCTTGGACCGTCGGTACTGGCAGTGTTCGGCTCGACGTCGACCCAGCAATGGGCCTGGATCGGGATTGGTACCGCGGTTGGTGCCGTGATGCTCGTCATCGCCATTGTCGGGATCCGCATCACGGCCCGCGCTCAGGTAGGCATGGCGCTCGTGGAGTACCTGATCCTGGTGGGGCTGGCCATCGCTGGCTTGTTCTTCGTGCTCGGGCACCATCACGGCTCGTTCCCGATCACCAGGGGCTGGTTCAGCATCAGCGGCATCGACGGGAAGGGCAGCGCTCTAGCTGGCTTCCTGATCGCTGTGTTCGTCTACGGCGGCTGGGACGGCACGCTGTACGTCAACGAGGAAGTCAAGCACCGCCGGGTCAACCCCGGCCGGGCGGCCATCATCGCCGTCGCGCTGCTCGCGATCATCTACACGCTGGCGCAGGTCGGCTTCCAGGGCGTCGTCTCGCCGGCCAAGCTCCAGGCCAACTCGGCCAACGCGCTGGTGTACGTGGCGCAGGCACTCGGTGGTGGCTTCTGGGCCAAGATGATGGCCTTGTCCATTGCGCTGTCGGTCATCGCGACCACCGGCACGGGCATCGTGCTGAGCGCCCGGATCGCCTACGGCATGGCGAGCTACCGGGCACTGCCGGGCGTCCTCGGCAACGTGTCCCGGCGGTTCAAGACGCCCGCCGTCGCCAGCGCCGTGGTGGGCGTGCTCCTCATCGCGATCTTCTGGGTGTATATGCTGGCCACCTCGGTCCAGAACGCGTTCTACGACGTCATCGACACGACCGGCCTGCTGTTCGCGATCTTCTACATCCTCACGGCGCTCGCCACGATCGTCTACTACCGGCGCCGCGTCTTCGGCGGATTCTGGGACTTCATCATCCTCGGCTTGCTGCCCCTCGGCGCCGCCGGGTTCCTCGGCTGGATGTTCGAGCAAACAGTGCAGACGCAGGCTTCGTGGCAAGAGAGATGGTCACTCATCGGCATCATCGCACTCGGCCTGGTGATGATGTTCAGTGCGCGGTTCATCCTGCGCTCGCCGTTCTTCCAGATCCGGCGCGAGAGCGATACGGAGGGGGCGACGCCTCGCAGCAAGCACAGCCGCTAGCGGCCGCGACATCGCGCGATCTGCGACGCCGCGCGTCAGTCTGCGACCCGCCTACGCAGCGCGCCCTTCAGCGCATGGCGCAGGCGGGCCTGGCTTCCCAGGACGTCCACAGCGGCCGGTAGCCCTGCCGGGCCCAGAACGGCGCGGACAGCGGATTGGTCTGCTCATAGTGCAGCAAGGTGACCGGGACGCCGGCCGAATCCGCGGCGTCGTGGAAGCGGTCCACCAGAGCCGCGGACACCCCTGTGCCGCGGTCGGCCGGGGCCACGAAGGTCAGCATGTTGTAGGCGACGGGCGCACGGCCGACCAGCGGCGCGATCCATCGCGCCGCCTCCGGTCGCTCAGCGATCAGCACGCCGATGGCGGACCCGTCTCGCTCGGCTAGCCACGTCCATGGCTCGGCCTCGGCCAGCAGCCCGGCTGCCTCATCCCGCAGCGCCGCCGCCGTGCTCGCGCGCTCGACCACGCCACCGAAGCGTGCGTCGTACCGAATGACCTCCAGGCCCAGCCGGACCACCGTGTCAACATCAGCAGGGCCTGCTCGCCGCACTGCGCCGACGGCGGGCTGCGCAGGCGTGGCCTGCTGACCGCTAGCTGGGCCGGCGAGGCCGGCTGGGCTGGCTGAGCCTGTTGCGCCTGGGCGACCGGGCCGCGGGCCTGCCGTGCGCGCGGCGACGATGCCGCGCGGCCCGAACCCGCGGCGCAGCAGGGTGCGCACGCCGTCGACATCGCGGCTCGGCCACGTCACGACGGCGGCGCTGTCGGGATCGTCGGCACCGGGCACGCCAGCCAGGTGCACCCGCCAGCGGCCGAGCAGCCCGTCAAGCGCGGCCGCGATGTCCGGGCCGGCCACCAGCACAGTGAGACGGAATCTGTGCGCCGCGCCCCAGGTCAGCTCCAGTGACTCGGACTCGCCGTGCCAGTGCTCGCACGCACCAGCGGCCTGCGGCTGCCCGTCGGCGCCCGCCAGCGTGAGGATCACGCCGCAGCCGACGCCGGGAGCTAGCGGCTCTGGTGCTGGGAGTAGCGGATCGGCTGCCTGCCACCGCTGGCCGATCTCGGCGAGCAGCGCGGTGCCGGGATTGCCGCGGCCTGGTGACAATGGACGGCTACTGCTTTCCCTCGCCGACGATGACCACCAGGCTCTCCCGTGCGGCCCGGGTCAGCGGGTCGGCTGGCGCGAGCACGCGCTCGCCGCGCGCCACCGTGTCGGCGAGCAGGGCGCCCGCATCGGTCAGCCGTCCGACGCCGTAATACACCCGGCCCAGATTCAGGGCGGCCGAGAGCGTGTCGGGATGATCGCTGCCGAGCACCGAGGTCAGGGACGCGTGCACCTGCTCGAACATCTGGACCGCCAGAGCCATCCGGCCCGCCTGGTGATAGGCGGACGCCAGGGCGCCCTGGGCGCGCAACGTGTCCGGATGGTCGGCACCCTGAGTGCGCTGGAGATCCGCCACGGCCTTCTTGTACTGCGAGAAGGACTCCTTGGTCCGGCCGTCCGCCAGGTAAGCCTCAGCGAGCTGCTGTCGGGTCTGCATGGTGTCCGGGTGCTGATTGCCCAGGCTTCGCTCGCGCTCACCGAGGATCAGGCGGTAGAGCCTGATCGCCTCGTTGAGCTCGCCCGCCGCCCGGTAACCGGCCGCGACCTCGTCCCTGATGATCGCGCACTCGGGGTGAGTCGGGCCGTAGGCTCGCTCGGCATCGTTGAGCGCGGCCGTCAGCACGGCGATCGCGTCGTCGTAAAGACCAGCCGTCACCAGGACTCGGCCTAGCCGCACCCGGGCGGCCAGCGTGCGCGGATGGTCGGGTCCGAAGGCCCGACCCCAGTCAGCCATGATCCGCTGATACCAGGCGACCGCTTCCGAGACCCGTCCTGCGGCTACGTAGGCGTCCGCGAGCCGCTCCGCAGCGATCATGGAATCGGGGTGTCCCGGGCCGAAGACCTGATCGCCGGTCGAGGTGAGCTGGGTCCAGTAGTCGACTGCCGGGCCGGTCAGCGACGCGTCGTCGAGGCTCTGCCCCGCGCGCAGCAGCAGCGGATGCAGTCCGTTGGTCCAGAGCAGGCCGCCAGTCGCGCGCCGCAGACTCGCCGCGCTCGCGCGCAGGCTCTGGCCAAGCCAGGTCCCGCGCTCGCCCTCCGGCCAGGACTCCAGCAGCGCCGTCGCCGCGGCTAGCGCCGATTGCTCGACCATGTTGGGGGACATGGCAACGCGCACGGCGCGTTGCAGTATCGGGCTCATCCTGACGATTGGCGGCTCGGTCGACCTGTCGATGCTGATGAGGCCAGCCTGCTCGAGCACGACCAGCGCCATCCGGGTGCGCTCAGCGGCCTGCCCGGCCGAAAGCGAACCGCCCGCGATGTAGGTACAGGCGGCCGGGGCCGAGAACACCGACGCGGGCACGCCGTGCCCGTCTAGCATCGCCGCAACAGCCAGGCACGACTGGGCGAAGCCGCCGGGCAGTAGCTGGTCGGCATGATCGACTGACAGCGTCCACGTGACGCCGGCCGCCGGCAGCGGCGAACCTGGCGGCGGGTTGAAGACAGCCAGCCTGCGGTGGAACTGCTCGCGGTACTCGACGCAGGTCATCCACGAACTGCCGATCGTCGCTGTCGCCTGCGCCAGCGCCTGCGGCTGACAGTCCAGATCTTCGATGAGATCGATCGCGCCACGGCGCTGATCAGGATCCGACGACAGCCGGCCGACCAGGTAGCTCATTGCCTCGCGGCGGCTGAAGGGCCCGATCTCCACGACCAGGATGTCGCGCAGGCCGACCATCGGCTGGGTGTTAGCAGTTGTAATCACGACCTGCCCGGACGGTCCGCCAGGCCACAGCCCTTGCAGGACTTCGATGTCGGGGAGGTCGTCGAGCACGACGAGCCAGCTCTTGTCGGTCTGGCTCAGCCAGCCCAGGAAGCTCGCGGCCACGGACTCGGCGATGCCGGGCAGCCGGGTCCCGGTGATAACCCTGGCGGCCTCGACGTAACCGGACAGAATCGAGGCTGCGCTGCTGGCGTCGATCCAGATCAGCAAGTCGATCGACCGGGCACGCCATTGCGATTCGGCGAAAAAGGCGGCCAGCTGGGTTTTCCCGCTCGATCGCAGCCAATCCTGCGATGACCCTGCCCCGACTCGACGGGATCGCGGCACTAGCGCGATCATCGGGCTGCGATCGAGTGCCATGGCCAGATCAGGTCCGGTCTCCGGCCTGGCACTGAATCTGTCCGCTAGCGGCGGTACCTGGCCCGACCGGACCGGCCAGTCAGCGGCCGCGACCAACGGACCAACTGCCGGGGGTGGTGCGGGGCTGTCCAGACCCGCTGTCACATTCATTTGCACCACGAACCGCCTCGGTAACCGTTACCGGCTAGAAGTCAAAACAGTACGGCCAACGGCCTGCTATCGAACGGTGATTGGCTGTTTAATAGCGTCTCGCATAGCAGCTGTGCGCAGTTCTGCCGCCTTTGCGGCGCGGCGCTAGCTGCCGAACGGCACATCGTGGCCGCTGACGCGGCCGAGGACGCCGCTTGAGGTCACGCTGACGCTGTCGATGGTCAGCCCGAGCGGCAGCTTCGGGATCTGCAGAGTGACGCTCTGGATCGACCCGAGCAGCGACGACGGCAGCCCGCTGCTGCTCACCAAGCCGATGTGCAGCCGGTTACCGCTCAGCCGGGTGACCCGCCAGGTGGCTGAGCCGGAGGTGACGAGCAGGTTCAGGCTCGCCCTGACTTCGCTCGGCCCGGCAGCGGTCAGGTTGAGGCCGGCGCCATTCAGCAGCGATCCGAGCGGGCCTACCTGCTGCGCCAGCGTGTTCCCGAGCGAGGCGAAGCTGATCAGCGCGGTCCCGGACACGCTCGTGATGGAGCCACTGGCTGAGGAGTAGGAGTTCAGCCGGATACCAGTCGCCGTCGCGTCGATCCTGGAGATCGTGACCGGGCCTGCGGTTACATTCGTAGCGGTAATCGTGACGTGCTGGAAGTCCTTGCTGGCGACCTGCGTCAGAAACGGAAACCCACCGATGGACACATCGGGCTTCTGCGACAGGCCCTGCTGCTGGATCTTGGACGCCATGATGTTCTGGGCCGCCACCCTGGCGGCGAAGTCCAGCACCACCAGCAGCGCGATGATGATGACGAGGACAATGAGATACCTGCGCGCGCGCCGACCGCCGCTCGCGGGACGCCGCATGCTGCGCGTGACCGTCCGGGTCATCGCGGGAGCCTCATCAGCCCGATGCTACGGCATCTGGCCGGGTACGCGGCCGGCCAGCGAGTTGCGCTCGTCCGGGCCGCCGGCATCAGGGCGGTCGCGGTCACGATAGTTACGGTCACGGCAAGTCTCCTGCCTTGATGGCCTCGAGCTCGTGTGCGCCTTGCACCGTCACCAGCAGGGTGGCGCCGCCTGGCAGCACGGCGAACTGGCGCGGCACTGCGCCGGTCGGCACGTATCCGAGCAGCGCCGGCTTGCCGCTCAGGGCGTCGGCCGTGCTGACGACCGCCACGTTGTACGGCGCGCTAGCCAAGGCGTTCAGGTTCGAGTCAGCGACGACGATCCGCGCACCGTCGATGAACGTCTCGCCAAGCGGCACCTCGCCCACCATCACCTTCGCTACCAGGGCATGCCTGGGATCGGTCCTGAGCCTGGCGGCGCTGAAGCCGAGCAGCGCATCGCTCCCCCTTGCGGTAACCCAGATGACCTGGTGATCGGGCGAGATGATGGCCCTGGCCGGCTGGCAGCCGGCAGGCACCTTGGTTACCACTACGTGCGCAGGGTCGGTCTCCGCGCGGCTCAGGCTGAGCACGTTGAGGTTCCCGGCGAAGTCAGTCACATAGAGCCAGGTCCCGTCCGTCGTCATGCCGACAGGCTGGTCCCCGAGCGGCACATAGCCGATGAAGTCAGACGAGCTGGTCCCCTGTGTCAGCGCCTGCCGGAGGTTGAAAACCGCCATCTCGGCGCTGTTCTGCAGCGTGACGAACGCAAATTGGTTGTCCGCGGTGATGAGCACCTCGACGGCGCCGGATCCCGTCGGGCTGATCAGGGTGCCGACGACGGGGTTCGGCACGCCCTGCTCTGCTTGGTTGACGTTGACCACCACGGCTCCGCTGCCCGCGGCAGCGACCAGGAACTTCCCGTCGCTCGTCAGCGCCGCACCCTTGTCGGCTCCGGGGGCCGCAATGCGGCGGACTAGGGCGGGAGCGAGCGAGGTACCGTTGCGCATCAGGTCGATCGCGTCGCCTACGGTCACAAACGAGTACTGGCCGTCCGGGGTGACGACCACGCCGAACGGATTGCCGCCGATAGCGGCCACCTCGGTCCTGACGTGCGAGAGCGTGTTGGCTTTCGCCGTCGCTGTCGAGCACGTGGGCACCGTCAGCGAGGTCGTAGAGGTGGTATGCGACGAGCCGCCGGTGTGGCTGGCCGCGTGCCTGCTGCCCGAGAGCAGGTAAGCGCCGCCGCCAACAAGCAGCACGACCACGCAGGCGGCCGCGATCGGCAGCGGGCGTCCCCACCGCCGCCTGGACGGCGGCTCAGACTGCGCCCAAGGGCTGGTAGGACCTGCCGGGAAAGCACCGGCGCTGCCGCCACCGGGGCCGGCCGTACCTCCGGTGCGGCCCGGGCTGGGGGAACTGCCCGCGCCAACGGGCCGGCCGCGCCCGCGGACCCGCCGACGGCCGCGGCGGCGGCGGCCCGGCCGACGGACGGATCACTAACCTCGGTCTGCGGCGGCGGCCGGTAGTCGGACGCCTGGGTGTCAGCACGAGCGGGGACGTCGGCGGCGGGATCGCGGCGAGGCGGCCCCAGGCGGGGCGCCGGGTCCCGACTGACGACCGGCCGCGCGACCTGGGTGACAGGGTGGCTCGGCCGAGTGTCCTGCCTGGCGACACCGAAGCCGCCGGCCGCCACCTGACGCAGCGCCGCGGCGAATTCCCGGCAAGTCGGATACCTGTCAGCCGGTGCCTTCGCCAGCGCCCTCGCCATCACCTGGTCGATGCCGGCCGGGAGATCCGGCCTGCGCTGCGTCGCTGACGGCGGCGGCTCGGACAAGTGGGCAAACATGACTGACATGCCCTGGTCGCGCCGGAACGGCGGCGCGCCGGTGAGCATCTCGAAGGCCGAGCACGCGAGCGCGTAGACGTCGGTCCTGCCATCGAGCTGACGCCCTTCAATCTGCTCAGGCGCGACGTAGTCCAGGGTGCCAAGGAACTGCCCGGTCGCAGTCAGGCCGGACACAGCCAGTGAGGTCTTGCTGAGCCCGAAGTCGGACAGGTACACGTGATCGGGCCTGTCGGGGGCCGAACTCGCCTCAAGCAGCATGTTCGCCGGCTTGACGTCCCGGTGCACGAGCCCGCGAGCGTGCGCCGCATCGAGCGCGGACGCTACCTGCGACACGATCTCGGCGACCCGCTCGAGCGGCAGCGGGCCGAGCCTGTCGATGAGCGATCCGACGTCGCCGCCGCGGACGTAGCGCATCGCGATGAACAGCACGCCGTTGGACTCGCCAGCCTCGAAGATGGGCGTGATGTGCGGATCATCGACGGCGGCCGCCGCCCGTGACTCACGGATGAACCGCTGCCGGAACGCGTCGTCCTCGGCCAGGCCTGGCGCCAGGATCTTGAGCGCGACCTGCCGGTCAAGCCTGGCGTCGTAGGCGCGGAAGACCACCGCCATGCCACCACGGCCGATGCGTTCCTCAAGCCGGTACCCAGCGATCTGCGAGCCGACGCCGAATTCACCCGAGCCGCTGAACTCGCCGGGCGTTTGCTCGCTCACCGCTCCTCCTGCCCGGCATGGCGCAACGTCGCAACGTCGCAGATAAGGGGCCTGTTAACACGCTGGCCGATCCAAGTATCCAGTTTGCCGGATGGCAACTGTCAACTAGCTCCTTTGCCGAAGCATGACGAATAGTCTGCTCGCCTATCCTTTCTGCGGACCTATCGCTCTACAGTTGGCGCATGACCACTCGAGCCAATGAGCACTGGGACGATGACCACTGAGCCGATGAGCGCTGAGCCCATGAGGACCGAGCAGGCCGCGCACCATGTCGCTGGTCAGCAACTGCACATCAAGGGGGCCGGGGTGGACCGCTGCTGCACGCCGGATCGACCTACCGGATCGGACGTGACCCGCAGGCCGACATCGCCGTCGCCGACGCGCGTGTTTCCTGGCAGCACGCCATTGTCGAGCGCCACGGCGACGGCTGGCAGCTAAGGACGCTGGCAGCACGAACGGCACTTTCGTGGACCGGCAGCGAGTCCGCCAGGTCGCCATTACCGGTACCTGCGCGGTCCGCCTTGGCCACCCGGACGACGGCCCAATGCTGCGATGCACCCTCATTGGCGCTCCAGTCCCCGCGGATGCGGGGCCAGTCCAGGTGCAGGCCGCAACCGCTATGTGGCAGCCTGCCGCCCCGGCCGCCGGCCGGCCATGTGGCCGCAGCGGCCCCGGCCATGCCCGCTGTGCCCGTAGCACCTGCCGCTCCGTCTGCCAGCGGCACCGGAGCCAGCCATCGCCGCGCCCCCGCGGTCGCCGCATCGTTCGGGCATTGATCGCAGCCCGAGCGCCGTCCTCAGCCTGCCCACCCGCAAGCTGCGCATAGGCCGGGCGGCCGACAACGAAGTCGTCGTCTCCGACCTCAGCGTCTCCCGGTATCACGCCGAGCTGCGCCGGACCAGTCGCGGCGGATACGAAATCGTCGACCTGGACAGCCACAACGGCACCTACCTGAACGGGCAGCGCGTCACCATCGCGCCCGTCACCGAGACGGACCTGATCGGCGTCGGGCCAGCGACGTTCCGGCTTGTCGGCGATCAGCTTCAGGAGTTCCTCGATACCGGCGACATCTCGCTCAGCGCCCGTGAGCTGACAGTCCGCCTGCCGAGCGGCAAGGTGCTGCTCGACCACATGAGCTTCCCGCTCGGTGAGCGCTGCCTGCTCGGCGTGATCGGACCTAGTGGCGCCGGCAAGTCCACCCTGCTCGGCGCGCTCACGGGGACCGCGCCGGCCACCGAGGGCCAGGTCCTCTACGACGGACGCGACCTGTACAAGAGTTACGCCGAGCTGCGGCACCGCATCGGCCTGGTCCCGCAGGAGAACATCCTGCACACTCAGCTGACTGTCCGGCGGGCGCTGGAGTTCGCGGCCCAGCTTCGCTTCCCGCGCGACACCAGCAAGCAGGAGCGCAAGCGCCGGATCGACGAAGTCCTGGGCGAGCTGTCGCTGACGGCGCACGCGGACACCAGGACCTCCGCGCTGTCCGGCGGCCAGCAGAAGCGCGTCAACGTCGCGCTGGAGCTGCTGACCAAGCCATCGCTGCTGTTCCTGGACGAGCCGACCTCGGGCCTGGATCCCGGCCTCGACAAGTCGGTGATGGAGCAGATGGCCAAGCTGGCCCACGACGGCCGCACGGTGATCGTGGTGACCCACAGCGTCGCCAACCTCAACCTGTGCGACCGGCTGCTCGTGCTGGTCCCCGGCGGCAAGGTGGCGTTCTTCGGACCGCCCGCTGACGGCCTGCGGCACTTCGGCAAGTCAGACTGGGCCGAGGTGTTCCAGGCGTTCGAGACCCAGTCCGGCCGGGACTGGGCGGCGGAGTTCCGGGCCTCGCCGTATTACGCCCGGTACATCGCGTCCGAGATGAACAGCGCGGCCCTGCCGAGCTGCGCCCGCCGCGCAGGCGCCGCCGGCGCCCGCGTCCCGCAACAAGCTCGCGCACATGCGCACCCTGTGCCGCCGCTACCTGGCCGTTATCGCATCCGACCGGCTCTACCTCGGCGTACTCGCCGGCCTGCCGATAGCACTCGGCCTGCTCGTCCGCGTGATCCCTGCCCCGATGGGCCTGGTCGGTCCCAATAATGTCGACGCGACGTCACTGCTGCTCGTGCTCGCTGTCGGCGCATGCCTGAGCGGGACGGCCAACGCGATCTGGGAGATCGTCAAGGAACGAGCCATCTACAGCAGGGAACGATCCGCTGGCCTGTCCGCGGGCGCGTACCTGATCTCCAAGCTGGTCGTCCTCGGCCTGATCAGCGGGCTCCAGGCGGTCGTGCTCGTGCTGGTCGGCCTGACCGGCCGCCCGCTGCCCCAGCACGGCGCCATCCTGACCAGCCTGCCCTTGGTGGAACTCATGCTCGCCATGTTTGCCCTGGGCGTCGCGTCGATGACGCTCGGCCTGCTGCTGTCTTCGCTGGTCGACACCTCGGACAAGGCCATGCCGCTGCTGGTGGTCGTCGTCATGTTCCAGGTCGTCCTGAGCGGCGGCATCTTCCCGTTGCACGGCAAGGCGGGCCTGGAGGAGGTCTCCTGGTTCTCCCCCTCGCGATGGGGATACGCCGCTACTGCGGCGACGGTGAACCTGAACGACGTGATACCGCCGACCACAGCCGCTGGTCGCGGGTCGCCGGTGACCGCGCTGCCAGCGGCTTCCCCGGTGACAGTGGCCAAGGTCAGCGTGCGCGCTCAGGCCAGCAAGACACCGAGCCCGAGCCCGGCTCCGACGTCGCGGCTTCAGAAGCAGGCGGCGACCACGCCGACGGCGAGCAGCTCCGACCCGCTCTGGGACCACAACGCACGGACATGGCTCACCGACATGATCGCGCTGCTGCTCCTCGCGTTCGGCTTCGCCCTGATCACCTGGTGGCGCCTGATCAAGATGGGCCCGGTCAAGCGCCGCTAGCGCCAGCCGGCGAGGTCGAAGGGGCGCAGGTACCTCGCCGGGCGGTACTGCACGAAGGCCGGGGCCGTCGCGCACACGCCATCGACGGGCGACCCGATCGGGCAGGTGCCATTCTGTGCGCTGAAGATGTTGACTGCCGGACCGAGTGCGGCGGCCGCCGCGTTCAGGCTGGCCGACCCGAGAGCCTGCCGGTCCCACCTGCCCGTGCTGATGCGGTTCAGGAGCACTTGCACCGCGGCGATCGTGGGCTGGTAATGCCCACGACCTGGAGCCCGGCTGACGGCGCCAGCAGCTGCTGGAATGCAAATGCCGAGTCCAGCGCCGTGTTCCACGTGGCGACGCCGCCGACGAGCACGCCGCACATGGGGAGCGCGGCGGTGAACCGGTGCGGGTAACGCTGGATCAGTCCGGCGGTGATGATGCCGCCGAGTGAGTGGCCCCACGCGATCGTCTGATGTGGCCGGCCGTATGTCGTGCCGAATAGGTTCAGCGTGGCGATCTGGTCCGGCAGCGCCTGCTGGATGGCCCAGCCGGTGGCCGAGTAGAGGATCCGGCCAGCGCGTAACCGTGGCTGAGCAGCCAGGCGCCCGTTACCGGGTCAGGATGTGCTGAGCAGCCTGCGCACCATGAACGCTCCCTGTGGCCCGGTCGAACCATATCCAGCTATTGCAAGTCCCGCTTACGGGACAATAGCGTGATAAAGCGACAGACAACGGGGTCACATTCGGCCAGCGTCGACGATGCGCCGCAGGAACCGGCGGGTCCGCTCGTCCTTCGGGTCGGTGAACAGCTCGGATGGCGGAGCTGCCTCGATGATCACGCCCTCCTCCAGGAAGCACACCCGGCTGGCTATGTCCCTGGCGAAGCCCATCTCGTGTGTCGCGATCAGCATGGTCATACCGCCCGCGGCGAGCTCTCTGATGACGTCCAGCACCTCGGCCACCAGCTCGGGGTCGAGCGCACTGGTCACCTCGTCAAGCAGCATCACCTGGGGCTGCATCGCCAGGGCCCGCACGATCGCCACGCGCTGTTGCTGGCCGCCCGACAGCCGGTCCGGGTACTCGCCCTGCTTATCCGCGAGGCCGAACCTGGTCAGCAGGTCTCTCGCCAGGTCTTCTGCTTGCACCCTCGACATGCCGAGGGCTTTCATCGGCGCCAGAGTCACGTTCCGCAGCACCGTCATGTGCGGGAACAGGTTGTAGGACTGAAAGACGATGCCGACCTCGCGGCGCACCCGGTTCGCGTCGATGCCGGGTCCGGTCACCTGGTGACCGAGCAGGCTGATCCGTCCGGAGTCGATCGGCTCCAGCAAGTTGATGCAGCGCAGCAGCGTCGACTTGCCCGATCCGGACGCCCCGATGAGGCAGATGACCTCGTGTGGTGCCACCTCGAGAATGATGCCGCTGAGCACCAGGTTCGGGCCGAAAGACTTGTACACGTCGTCGACAACGATCGCGCCGGACGACCCGTCGGTCGCTGACTGCCCGGCCGTGCCGGGCCGTCCGCCGGTCACGCCATCGCCCCGGCGAGCCGCCGTCGCCGGTCCCGGTCGATCAGGCGATCGGTGAACCTCGCCAGCGGGATCGTCAGCAGCAGGAACAAGATCGCGGCCACGGTCAGGCTGGAATAGTTGAACACCGTGCTGCCGTAGATCTGGGCAGCCTGGTTGGCCTCGATCGCGCCGAGCACGCCGACCAGCGCGGTGTCCTTCTGGAGGCTGATGAAGTCGTTGAGCAGCGGCGGGACGATGTTGCGTATGGCCTGCGGCAAGATCACGTAGCGCATGGCCGTGCCCTGCGTCAGGCCGAGCGAGCGGGCTGCGGCGACCTGGCTGCGATGCACCGAGTTCAGTCCGGCTCGGTAGACCTCGGACACATAGGCGGAGTAGGACAGCGTCAGGGCGATCACGCCATAGACCGCGTAGGACTGGCTCGATATGAAGGACAGCCGAAGCGCTGGCAGGCCGAAGCCGACCGCGTACACCACAAGCAGCAGCGGCACGCCGCGGAAGAAGTCGACGTAGATCATCGCCAGCACGCGCAGCGGGAACAGCACGGGCTCGGTCGACTGCCTGATCAGCGCGATCACCAAGGCCAGAACTAGGATGATGACCTCGGCCGCCAGGAACATCCGGATGTTCAGCCAGATGGCGGCGCCGACCGAGTAGTAGCCCTTCACCGGATTGCCGACGAACGACTGCCACATGTCCTGCGGGTCGAAGAACGTATGGCGGACCTGCTGGCTGCCCGGCGCCGCCAGGAAGATGGCGACGAGCGCAGCCAGCACGACGAGGGTGCTGAGGGTGGAAACGATGCTAGCCCGGCGTCCGCCACCGGACAGCAGTCGCGGTCCGCGCCCGATAGCGCCGAACCCGGCGGCCGGAACGCCAGCGCTCAGGCCCGCCGACAGCATCGCCGGGCCGTCCTGCATCCCGTACTCGCGGTCGCCCGGACTGCCGCCGGGCTGGTTGCCGGTCATCGCGAGGCGGCGGCAGTGCGAGGCGCCACTATGGCTTGATGGTCGGAACGGAAGGTAGATCTGGAGGTACGTCGTCTGGAGCGCAGCCAGCGTGCCGTCGGACTTCAGCGTCGCGATGGCCTTGTTGACGCAGCCGACCAGCGGGTTGCCCTTGCTGAAGAGCAGTCCGTAGTGCTCGCCGGTGCTCGGGAACTGCGCCACCATCTCCGAATTCGGGATCTCCGATGAGGAGATGTACTGGGCGGTCGGCGTGTCGGTCACGAGGGCAGCGATCTGGTGGGTCTGCAGTGCCTGCTTGACGTCGTTCAGGGTGGAGAACACCTTGGGCTGGCTCGTCGGCTGGATGCTGCCCGTGATGAAGGCCAGGCTCGTGGTCCCGATCTGGTCGCCGTAGACGTAGGTCTTCAGCTGCGCAGGCGAGTGCTTGGTCGCGATGGGCGAGCCCTTGAGCGCGACGAGCGCCTGCTGCACGTCGTAGTAGCTACTGGAGAACGACACGGCAGTAGCCCGCTGTGCGGTGTAGGAGATCTCGTTGACGTCGAAGTCGAACTTCTTCGGCCCCGGCGCGTAGGAGGCGTCGAAGGGCTCGTAGGCCCAGTGCACCTGGGCAGGCTTGAAGCCGAGCTGCTTGGCGATCGCGTAGGCGAGAGCGCTCTCGTAGCCCTTGCCGTCGGCCGGGTTGTTGTTATCGAACCATGGCGGGTAAGCGGGCTTGTCGGTGGCGACCGTCAGCGCACCATGCTGGTACAGATGGGACTGAATCCCTGCGTAGGTACAGGTCGCGGTGCCCGCACCGGCGGCGGCACTGGGAGCCGCGCTGCTTCCGCAGGCTGCCAGTCCGGCGGCAGTGGCTGCCGCCACAGCGATAAGGGCGACCCGACGCATCATCGCTTACTCCGTTCAGGACGGTAATTCCAGGTTTCGGGTAGCTTATATGCCCGGACGACCGAATCTGCCCGCCCCTGGCCAGGGTCACCGGCCAGCACGGGCAGATTCGCGCGCGCTGCTACCGGTACTAAGGCGCCGTGCCGCGTACGTAGATGTGCGTCACGCCGATACGGACTTGCTTGTGGAACCAGTTCACGACGTCGTCGTAAATGCGGACGCAGCCGTGCGAGGCCGGGTACCACGGGACCGCGTCGCCGCCATGAATGGCGTAAGCGCGGCCGATGAAGAAGACCGGATTTTCCATGTACCCGAGCGGTACCTTGATGTCGCCCTGAAGGTAGGACAGTGCCTTGTAATTGCCGTCTGGAGTAACGGCTGGCCCGCAGGTGGCGGATGCATCGCCGGGTCACGGATAGTAGTACCGACCGCCTGAGGAAATGTGCAGGATCAGGTGCGGCTTGTTGTTGCGGTACAGCACGAGGACCTGGATGCTCTGGTTAATCTCTATCCGGCCAGGTCCGCCATTCGGCTACCAGGACCTTCGGCGCCCGGGGGTTGATCGAGCGCGTGACGGAAGGCCCGCGTGATGACCGAACTGCCGCCGTTCATCGGCAGGCCCTGGACCTCCTTGAAGGCCCACACCGCTTCTTCGAGGTCCGGGCCGTATCGCCCGTCCGCAGGCCCGGCGTAGTAGCCCAGTGCGTTCAGGCGCTTCTGCACGCTCCTGACCGCCGGCCCGTGATCGCCGATGCTCAGGTTGATCGTCGGCGGCACGTAGGTGGCTGCGGCGACCTGCCCAGCCTGACGCGTCGTGTCCGCGCCGCGACTACTTGCGCCGCACTGGCCGGGCTGACCTGCAGGCATGCCGTTGCCCCGATCGCTGTCACCGCCCCCGCACAGATCAGCAACCGCTGAACTGAATGCCTCATCGTCACCCCTTGTTAGTACCCGCCCCAGCTGCCGTGATCGCAAAACATGACCAAGGCATGGCGGCAATGCCAAAGAAGACTTGTTCGGATTTCTAGACGTTTAAGCCTAACTGTTGGTTGCCCGATCAAGATCTCGACTTGGTCCCAATCAGGCCGCCCGACCCGCCGCCCCCCAGGTGTGCTGGCCAGGAGGCGAGGGTATCTACGGCGGTGTCGTTCGTAACGGCAACCGCGCCAGCGGCTGTGGCCGCAGGAACGGGGGAGCAGTGAGTCTGGTGTGGGCGACCGGGATGCGGGCAGCCGGACTGTGCGCGCAGGTCCCGGCCGAGGTGACGGGCGCACGGGCCCGCAAGCCCGCCTGCCGGTGAGGGCGCTGCCGGGTCGGCCAGCCAGCAGATGCGGCCATGGCTGGTAAGCGCGCCGACATGCGCACCGGGGAGTTGCTCGACGACCTAGCCGCGCGGCTCGGATACCGCATCCGGCGCGGCAAGGACCGTCCGGAGCTGGTCCAGCGCGACGGCAAAGCGGCGGAGACATGGCGGCAGGACTTCCCGTATCAGGAGCGCCTCCGGCGAAGTAAGTACGAGAAGGTCGTTCGCGGCCTCCAGATCGAGCTCCTCAAGCTGCAGCACCACGTCAAGGCCACCGGTAGCCGGCTGGTCATAGTCTTCGAGGGCCGCGACGCCGCCGGCAAGGGCGGCACGATCAGGCGGTTCACCGAGAATCTCAACCCGCGGGGCGCCCGGATCGTGGCACTGGAAAAGCCCAGCGACCGCGAGCAGACCGAGTGGTATCTCCAGCGCTACATCGCGCACCTGCCGGCTGCGGGCGAGATTGTCATGTTCGACCGGTCCTGGTACAACCGGGCCGGAGTCGAGCGCGTGATGGGCTTCTGCCGTCCCGACGAGTGCATGGAGTTCCTTCGAGAGGCGCCCGAGTTCGAGCGGATGCTCGCCAGGGACGGGATCACCCTGATCAAGTTCTGGTTCTCCGTCTCCAGGGCCGAGCAGCTACGGCGGTTCATTCACCGCCAGCACGACCCCATCAAGCGCTGGAAGCTCAGCCCGGTCGACTTGGCATCGCTGGATAGGTGGGACGAGTACACCGACGCCAAGGAAGCCATGTTCTTCTACACCGACCTGGCTGACTCCCCGTGGACGGTCGTGAAGAGCAACGATAAGCGGCGAGCCAGGCTCGAGGCGATGCGCTACGTACTCAGCCGGGTGGCCTACGAGGGCAAGGACAGTCAGCGCGTAGGGCAGCCAGATCCTCTGATCGTAGGTCCGGCGCCGCTGCTGGCCGAGAGCGGCCAGCAAGCCAGGCCTGCCTAGCCCACGGTCGCGCTCATGAGGCCGGCCAGCCCACCTCGATCGTCACGCTGGGCCGACGCAGGACAAGGCTGCCCGGCACCGCCGGTCCTGGCCGTGGTCCGGCACTGGCGGGCCGGACGGTCAGCTGCAGTTCCCGAGCGCCCGGACGGCCCAGGCTGACCCATCGGCCGGCCTGCTCAGCCAGCCGGGCCGCGAGGGCGGCACCGCTAGGACCGAAACCAGAGAACACCGCCGCGGGCGCAGTCGGCCCGGCCGGGGCAGGACCGCGAGCCAGGCCACACGCGCCAGCCAGGCCACGCGCGCTAGCCAGGCCACAGGGGCCGACCGGGCCGCCGCTCGCGAGCTCGGCCGGGAAGAGCATCGCGACGCCCACGCGTTCGGGGTCCGCGGCGTGGCCAATGAGGCCGCCAACAGGGAGCACCGGGGCTAGCCCCAGCCAGCCGCCTGGTGCGGCCAAGATGGTCAGCCGGGCCAGGTCAGCGCTGGTGACAGCGAGCCACAGATCCAGGTCCGCGAGGTCGATCACGCCGACGAGCGGGGCCGCGACGGGTACGTCCGTCACCGGCCCGGCCAGGGCACGCTGGAGGCCGGGCCCGTCGACCGGGCTGCCGTCCGACATCTGGATGTACATCGCGCGCGGCTCGTCCAGCACCAGCACCTGCTCCGGCCCGGCGAACGCGCCCAGCATCCGCACGAACCCGCACCGCCAGGCCGAGGTGCTGAGCCAGTCCTCGCCCGCCCGCTCGAGCGCCACCGACAGCTGGATCCCGCGGATCGACAGCGGCAGGACGAGGCGCCCGCCAGGCCCTAGCTGGTCAAGCCAGGCTGGCGCGATGTCCCAGGCACCGGCGGTCACGATAATCCGGTCAAAGGGCGCACCAGCCGCATCACCGAACCCGCCATCGGCGCACCGCACCGTCACCGCCCGGTATCCGGCAGCGACCAGGCTCGACCGCGCCCGGCTCACCAGGTCAGCGTCGATGTCGATGCTGACGACCTCGCCCCTCGGGCCGACCACGGCCGCCATCACGGCGGCGTTATAGCCGCTGCCGGTCCCGATCTCCAGTACTCGGTGGCCGGCCCTGAGGCCGAGCTGATCCAGCATGATCGCCATCATTGCTGGCTGCGACGACGAGCTCACCGGCATGCCGTCGGGGCCGCACTTGATGACGAATGCCTCGTCGCGGTAGGCGGCGGCCGGGCCGACCTCGGGCACGAACACGTGCCTCGGCACTCGCGCGAACGCGTCCTGCACTGACCGGCTGAGCCCACAGCCGCGACGGCGCAGCTCGGTCACGAGCTGGGCGCGGGCAGCGTCAGGCGACGTACTTTCGAGTGGATCGGACTGGTTCGTCCAGGCGGGCTCGCGAGGGTCCATGGCATGACTACCTCCCCCGCCTCCACCTTAGGCGCGGCACCGTCGGGACGCAGGTGGAGCGGCCCTCAGCCGGGCTCTGCCATGAGCGGGCGGGCCGTCAGCTGCGGCTGGCGCGCAACCGCGACACGGCGTACAGCGAGATCCCGGCCGCGATGCCCGCGTTGAGCGATTCGGCCTGGCCGCTGATCGGAATCCGGGCCACAATGTCGCAGCGCTCGGTTACCAGCCGGGACAGGCCCTTGCCTTCGGACCCGACCACGAGCACCAGTGGCGCGTCGGCGAGCTCCAGGTCACCGATGTCGGCTGACCCGCTAGCATCCAGCCCAGCCACGAACAAGCCGTCCTCCTGATAGGCGGCCAGCGCCCTGGTCAGGTTCGGCGTCTGCGCCACCGGCACCCGCGCCAGCGCGCCGGCCGACGCCTTCCATGCCCCCGCGGTGACACCGGCCGAGCGCCGGGCCGGCACGAGGATGCCGTGGCCGCCGAATGCGGCGACCGACCGCGCCACCGCACCGAGATTGCGGGGGTCGGTGACGCCGTCCAGTGCGACGATGAGCGGCTGCTGACCCGCATCCCTGGCAGCCTGCACCAGATCGGCCGGGTCGGAGTACGAGTAGCGCTTGATCCGCAGCGCCAGGCCCTGGTGGATGGCGCCGCCGGTGATCCGGTCCAGTTCGGCCCGGCCCGCCTCCACCACCGGGATCCCCGCGTCGGCCGCCAGCATCACGGCCTGCCCGATCCGCTCGTCGCTGTCCAGCCGCGGTCCCACGTGCAGCGCAGTCGCCGGGACGTGCGCACGCAGGGCCTCCAGCACGGAGTTGCGTCCGGCCACGAGCTCGGCGACCGAGCCGCCAGCTCCGCGTGCCTGCCCTGTCCCCCGGCCGTCGCTCCCGCGCCCTGATCCTGTCGTCCGCGACCGAGTGCTCCCGCCCTCCGGCGAGCGGGCCCGGCCGTTCGGCGCGTCCTGGGCCGACTTCTTCGCCTGGGCGGCGGCCCGGCGCTGCGCCGGGTGACCCGTGCGCTTGTCGGCTGGCGGCGTCGGGCCCTTGCCTTCGAGCTTGCGCTTGCCGTAACCGCCGGTGCCCGGTCGCGGCTTGCCCGACTTGGTCCGGCCGCCGCCGCCGGCTCGCCCGGTCACGAGCGCAGCTCCCAGCGTGGCCCGCGCGGGGTGTCCTCGACGAGCACGCCGGCCTGGAGTAGCTGATCCCTGATCGCGTCGGCGGCGGCAAAGTCCTTACGCGCCCGCGCAGCCTGCCGCTGCTCGAGTGCGACTCCGATCAGGGCGTCCACGACCTGCCGCAGGTCGCCGCCGGCCTGCTCCGCAGCCCAGGGCCCGCCGAGCGGGTCGAGCCCGAGCACCGACAGCATGGCCCTGACCTCGGCAAGGCGCTTCGCTGTGCCAGCAGCATCACCGGCCGCCAGAGCCGCGTTCCCTTCCCTAACAGACTCATGCACGATCGCGAGCGCTTGCGGCACGGCCAGGTCGTCGTCCATGGCCGCGCTGAACGCGGCCGGGAGCGACGAGGTGCTGACCGTGGCCAGGTCAGCCGACGCACCTTCGCCGGCCTGCAGCTCCGCCCCCCTGATCACGAAGCCCTCAAGCCGCCGGTAGGCAGTCACGGCCTCGGCGAGCGCCGCGGCGGAGTAGTCGAGCTCGGACCGGTAGTGCGCCTGGCCCAGGTAGTACCGGAGCTCGACCGGCCGGACTCGGCTGATCATGGCATCGACGAGGAGCGAGTTGCCGAGCGACTTGCTCATCTTCTCGCCGCCGATGCGGACCAGCCCGTTGTGCACCCAGTACCGCGCGAACCCGTCACCGGCCGCATGCGACTGGGCCAGCTCGTTCTCGTGATGGGGGAAGATCAGATCCAGGCCGCCGCCATGGATGTCGAACGTCGGGCCGAGGTACTTGGTCGACATCGCCGAGCACTCCAGGTGCCAGCCGGGCCTGCCAGGTCCCCACGGCGTCGCCCAGGTCGGCTCCCCTGGCTTGGCGCCCTTCCAGAGCGCGAAGTCACGCGGATCTCGCTTGGCGCTGTCGCTGTCGGTGTCGTCGGCCGCGCGCATGTGCTCGAGCCGCTGGCCCGACAGCGAGCCGTAGTCAGGCTGCGAGCTCACGTCGAAGTAGACGTCACCCTGTGACGCGTAGGCGTGGCCGGCCTCGATCAGCCGCTGCATCAGCACGATCATTTCGGGAACGTGGCCGGTTGCTCGCGGCTCCACGTCTGGCGGCTCGCAGCCGAGCGCGTCGTAGGCGCGCGTGAAGGCGCGCTGGTTGCGCTCGGCTACTGCCCACCACGGCACTCCCTCATCCTGGGCGGTGCGCAGGATCTTGTCGTCAATGTCGGTGACGTTCCGGCAGTACGTGACCTCATAACCGGACGCCCGCAGCCAGCGAACCAGGATGTCGAAGTTGACGCCTGACCTGATATGACCAATATGTGGAGGAGCCTGCACCGTCGCGCCACACAGGTACAGCGAGGCCCTCCCGGCCTGGAGCGGGCAGAACTCGCGCACCGACCGCGTAGCGGTGTCATGCAGGCGTAGCGTCACCCGCCAAGGTTACGGGATGCGCGCGGGTCAGCGCGGCGCGTGCCGGCCCGGGTGCAGGTCCTAGCCGCGGACCTCAGCCGCCAATGACGACGTGTGACGGGCTGACCCGCACGATCACCCGCTGGTTGCCTGGCGCATCCTGGAATGGCTCGCCGGTGTACTTCTGCGCGAGCTCCTCGATCAGCAATCCGTCCGGGTCATCGGAGATCGTGGCGGTGCCACGGATCTCGAGGTACTCATACGGATTGGCGGCCTCGTAGATCACCAGGCTGGTGCGGGGGTCGATCAGCAGGTTCCGGTACTTGCGCCGGTGCTTGACGGTCGAGTACAGCACGTCGTCGCCATCGCGCTTCACCCACACCACGCTCGCCTGCGGCGCGCCGTCAGGCTGGATCGTCACGACGGTGGCGAAGTTCGGTCCGTCGATAAGCTCCTCCGCCCGCTCGGGCAGCCCTGTCATGTGCCGCTCCCTTCTATCCGGCCGTGGCCGGCTTCGCGCCGGGGCTCAGGCCCCAATCCTCGCGGTACATGCTGCCCGCGCAAGCACGCGGGCCGGCTGGCTGCGCGCGTCCCATGCGGTGGACCGCATGGGCGGGCCCGGCGAGCGACTGCACAGCAGGCTGGGCGCCAGACTCGCCGGCTTGTCAGGGCGCCGCCGCGTCGCCGGTACCGTCGCCGCGCTGGTGCTCATCCTGGTCGTGGCCGGCGCCGCCGTCGCGGCAGCATCGGGACCTGCGAGCAAGCATTTGACGTCTAACTCTTAGTCATCTAAGCTTTTGAGAAATGCAGACGTGCAACGACGAAGGGACGCGAGATGAGTGAGACCACCGAGGCCGCACCGGCAGCCGCTGCGATCGGCAGCTATCCCGATCTGGCCGGCAAGGTCGCGGTCGTCACCGGCGGCTCCCGTGGTATCGGCGCGGCTACGGCCGCCGCGCTGGCCGCGAACGGAGTGGCGGTCGCCGTTGTCGGCCGGGATGAGTCAGCCCTGGCAGCCGTCACAGCCGGCATTGCCGCGCGCGGCGGGCGCGCGATCTGGGTGGCCGCCGACTGCACGATGCCTGCCGACCTGGCCAAGATGGCCGGCGTCGTGACCGCCGAGCTCGGGCCGGCCGACATCCTGGCCGCCTTCGCTGGTGGCAGCGGCATGCCAGTGCCAACTGAGTCTGAGCACCCTGAACACTGGCGCGAGGTCATCGAGACGGACCTGAACTCGGTCTTCTACACCGTGCACGCAGTGCTGCCCGCGATGCTGGAGCGCGGCCGGGGCGCCATCGTCACCATGTCATCTGCCGCCGCGCGCCAGGCCGCCAATTCGGCCGCCGCCTACGCAGCGGCCAAAGCAGGAGTGATCGCGTTCACTCGGCATCTGGCCGGTGAGCTGGCGCCACGCGGCATCCGGGTCAACTGCGTCGCCCCGTCCGCGACGGAGAACGACAAGATGCGCGCGTGGCTGTCAGCAGAGCAGCGGGCGGCGCTGGGCGCCAGCTTCCCGCTGCGGCGCATCGGCCAGCCGGCCGATGTCGCGGCGGCCGCACTGTTCCTCGCCGCGGATGCGTCCTCCTGGATCACCGGCAGCACGCTGGACGTGGCCGGCGGCAAGATCATGGTGTAGCGGCCGGGCACCCGTTCCAGTCGAGCGCGGCGGCGCGTCCGGCATGCCAGCCGGTCAGAAACCCGGGCCCTCGTCCGCTCGCTGCGGGCCCGCACTGCCGCGCGCAGCGCTGGCCCAGCTCCAGGCGTACTCCGGATCCTCGGCCGCCCGGACCGGCCCGGCCAGATGCAGCGGCCGGAAGGTGTCGATCATGACGGCGGTCTCGTCGGTGGTCGTCTTGCCCGCGGCGAGGGCCTCGATAACCGCCTCGACCGCGCCCGGCTGCGGCCCGTGAGTGAACCCAGACGGATGGAGCGTGATCGAGCCGAGGCCGACGCCCGAACCCTTGCGCGCCGAGTAGTCGCCGGCCACGTAGTACATCATCTCGTCGGAGTCGACGTTGTGATGGTTGTAGGGGATCGGCACGGCCTCGGGGTCGAAGTCGAGCGGCCGCGGACAGAACGAGCAGATCACGAAGTTCGGGCCCTCGAACGTCTGGTGCACAGGCGGCGGCGCGTGGGTGCGCTTCACGATCGGCTCGAAGTCGGCGATGTTGAACGCGTACGGATACAGGTACCCGTCCCAGCCGATCACGTCGAACGGGTGATAAGCGTAGGTCAGCCTGGTCAGGCCGGCCGGGGTCCGCACGATCACCGGGACATCCTCGCCCGCAGCGATCAGCGGGCCGTCAGGCCCGCGCAGGTCGCGCTCGCAATACGGGGCGTGCTCGAGGAACTGCCCGTACTGCGACAGATACCTGCGGGGCGGCCGGATGTGTCCGCGCGCCTCGACGACCAGAGCATGCACGCCATCGCCGCTGGTCCGCCACCGGTGGATGGTGCCGCGGGGCACGATCACGTAGTCGCCGGCGCCTGCCTGGATGGTGCCATAGACCGACTCGAACGTCGCCGATCCAGATCGCAGGTAGACGGCCTCGTCGCCGGATGAGTTGCGGTACAGGTCTGAGTCGGCGTCCGCGGCCGCGAACGAGATCCGCACGTCCTCATTGGCCATCATCAGCTGCCTGCCGAGTACCAGGTCGCCGCCGGCTGGCAGGTCCTGCGTGCGGAAGTGACGGGGCAGCAGCGGGTGATTCGGCGCCAGCTGCACGTCGCTTGCAGCGTCGGCCAGGGCCTCGCTCTTCACGATCGCCGTCGGCGGATGCTCGTGGTAGAGCAGCGAGGAGTCGGAGACGAAGCCCTCCTCGCCCATCAGTTCCTCGGCGTACAGGCTTCCGGCCGGACTGCGGAAGCGGACGTGACGCTTGCGCGGAACCTCGCCGGCCATGCGGTAGTAGGGCATGTCGTCTCCTTTGACGCCGCGATCGCGGGCTGAGCACCACCGGCCTGGCGGCGGCGCCCTCCCGTACCTTCTCCTGTCATTCTCCCGCGACTCGCCACGTGCCTGACTACCCGCCTGCTTGCTAACGGGTCGGGTAGTTCGTGACTATTGGTGGGACGCGGTCCAGACCGGCATCGTGAGGAAGGATCCAGCAGGCCGATGAGCGCGCAGACCCTAAGGACCGACGAGTTGCCTGTCGGCGCTGGGCCGGGCGGGATAGCCCACCAGGAGAAGGCACCGCGGGCCTTGCGGGTAGTCGGCCTCGTGGCCGTCTGCCTCGGCGTCGCGGCGCTGGCGGCAGCCACCTTCGTACTGTCTTACTCCGCTATCCGCGCGGTCGCCTTGCAGGCCGGCATTACGCCGCGCCTCGCCAGGGGCTACCCGCTGCTGCTGGATGCCATGCTCGTCATCGTGCTCGCCGCCGTACTGGCGCTGCGTAGTGCCGGGCTGCCCAGCAGGCTGCTCGCGTGGCTCATGCTGCTGGTCGTCGTGGCTGCCGCCGCGGGCGCCGATGCTTTGCACGCAGCCGGGCAGCGGCTGCCGCACCGGGCCGCCGCGATTACCGCGGCGGTCCTGCCCTGGGGACTGGTCCTCATCGCGTTCTTGCTGCTGCTCCTCATGCTGCGGCACGCCAGGGTGCGGCGCACGGTGAGCACGACCACGCCGAACGGGCGTACCGAGATGCACTGGCAGCCCGCTGAGGATGATCTCGGTGGCGCGACGATACCCGCTCTCGAACTGCCTGCCCGCCAGTCGCCGGCTGCGCCGCGAGCGCCGAGTCCGGTTGTGGCTGCCGACGCCGAGCCTGGATTCGGCAGCGAGGAAGCCCAGCCCGAGCTAGCGGTCGACTCGGACCTCGCCCCTGACGACCCGAGCACCGACGACTGGGCCAGCGAACCGGCCGATGGCACGACGCCGTATCCCGCCGAGTCGCTACCCACGGCGGTGTACGGCGACAGTGAGTTCGCGGTGGCTGACGACGTCGGCACCGGCCCGGATCACAATAGCGCTGACCCGGTCGCCGCAGGTACGGATAGCGCGCCGGCCGATGAGCTCAGCCCTGCGCCGACGGCGGAGCCGGACGATCCCGACATGCCGATGTTCCACCGGATGTTTAGTGCGCCGACACCACCAGCGGAATTATGAAGCCCGCGCCGACAGCGGTCGGCTAGCTGTCCGAGCCGAGCAGCGCCGTGGCGATGGCGGCGATGCCTTCGCCTCGGCCCGTCAGGCCGAGGCCGTCCGATGTAGTCGCACCGAGGCTGACCGAGGCACCACCAAGCGCCGCCGCGAGTGTCTGCTCAGCCTCGGCGCGCCGGGTTGAGATTCGCGGCCGGTTGCAGATGACCTGGATGGCCACGTTCCCGATCCGGAATCCGGCAGCGGCCGTGAGCCTGGCAGTCTCGGCGAGGAGCGCAGCGCCGGACGCACCGGCCCACTGCGGCCTGTCGGTACCGAACTGGCTGCCCAGATCGCCTAGGCCAGCCGCGGACAGCAGCGCGCTGCAGGCGGCGTGAGCCGCGACGTCGCCGTCAGAATGTCCGCTAAGGCCGTCCTCGCCTGGCCACAGCAGGCCAGCCAGGTACAGCGGGCGGGCTGAACTGATCGGATGAACATCCACACCGATGCCGACTCGCGGCAGCAAGTCGGCCACGGTAGTCAGGAAACGCGGTGGTCAGGACGCGAGGATCTCGTCGAGCAGGGCCTCGGCCTTGTCCTCGTTAGTCTTCTCGGCCAGGGCAAGCTCGCTGACCAGGATCTGCCTGGCCTTGGCCAGCATCCGCTTCTCGCCGGCCGACAGGCCGCGCTCGCGGTCCCGGCGCCACAGATCGCGCACGACCTCGGCGACCTTGTTGACGTCGCCGGAGGCGAGCTTCTCCAGGTTGGCCTTGTACCGGCGGGACCAGTTGGTCGGCTCTTCCGTATACGGGGCGCGCAGCACTTCGAATACGCGCTCCAGCCCTTCCTGCCCGACCACGTCCCGGACGCCGACTAGCTCAGCGTTATCCGCGGGAACACGCACAGTCAGGTCGCCCTTGTCGACCTTGAGCACGAGGTAGATCTTGTCTTCACCCTTGATCACACGGGTTTCGATTTCCTCGATCCGAGCAGCCCCATGATGGGGGTAGACGACGGTGTCGCCGACCTTGAATGACATGTGGCATGTACCCCTTCCGCTGAACCCAAGCTTACCACGAGTAGCAGGGGCGATTAGCCGTCGTTAGCGGCAAAGGTGCAGGTCAATGGCGCAGTTGCGCGGATCCAAGTTTGCCGGGCCCCGAGCCAGCCGGCGCGGCGCGGCGCGGCAGGCGCCCGGCGGGAGCATCTGAGCCAGGACTGACTGGCCCGCGACCCTCCCTACTGGCCCATACTGAGAGGAGACGTCCGCTCCTGCCGGAGAGGTGAGCGTGAACCCTGGCGGCGAACCGGAACGGGACGAAACTGGCCTGCCACCGGTCGACATCGAGATTCCCGATGACGCGCGGGAACTCGACCGTGACGTGCAGGCGTACTACCGCGAGTTGCGCGCTCAGCGGCGGCAGCAGCGCGGGCACCGGATGCGCGGATCGGTGGCCAAGGACGGCATCATCTTGCCTCTGCTGGCCTGCTGCCTGATCCTGGCTTTGATCACCGGGACGCTGCTAACCGTGTTCACCGCCACGTCCGACCAGATGCAGGGCCTGCCAGGAGGAGCAGGCGGAGCGGGGAAGGCGACAGCTCGGCCATCAGCGTCCAGTAGCGCCAGGCCTGGCAGTTCAGCATCGAGCAACCCCGCATCCAGTGGGGCCGCATCCAGTGGGGCCGCATCCGGTGCGGGGACCTCCGCGGCGGCCTCAGGCGGCACGCAGGCTGGAGCTCCGGCTATCCCCGATGTCGTGCCCGGCGTCCTGCCGAAGGCCGCGATTGCCGTCGACGGGCAGCCGCCGATTCCGGTTGGGGATCTGCACCGGGCTGCGCTGGTCCTGATTCCGGCGCAGTGCAATTGCACAGCCGCGGTGTCGTGGCTGATCGGCGTGGTGAATGGCGCCCACGCGAGGACCTATCTGGTCTACACCGACAGCACGAAGACCACTGCCGATCGGCTGTACAAGAGTCTCAGCTTCAGCCTGCGCACCCAAACGTCCCTCGCGCTGGCACCCGACGACGTGCTGAGCGACAGCGTCCCGGGCACGCAGGACGGCCGGCTGGCGGCGATCCTGCTCGGTCCCGCGAAGGTCGCCTACGCCACCGCGTTCCGCGCTGGCGACAATCCAACGACGCTGATCCGCGCTCTCACGCACTGAGGCCGCCTGCCCTGGCAGAATCGTCGGCGTCGGCAGGCTCCGTCAGTCCCGCGGCACGCCAGCCGCAGCGCGGCTGGTTCTAACGGCCGGGCCGGCGCCAACCAGAGCTCGCCTTGTGGCTACGCTTTGCGACGTCTCTGGGACGTCCTCACGACGAGGGGAGCATGCGGTGATCGGGAGCGGCTGGGGAAGCGCGTTGCCGCGGCGGCTTGTGCTCGTGCGCCGTGGCCGCGCTGATTACGGTCCTGGCCGGCTGCGAGGCGGGTAACAACGCTCCGACGCTTCAGTTTCACTACCCGACCGACACAGCGGGCATCTCGGTCGGCCACCTCGCGATCAGGAACGTGTTCGTCCTCGGCGCGCCGCTGGGCCGCAATCTCGCGAAGGGTCAGTCGGCCAGCCTGTTCCTGGCCGTCGTGAACAACGGCTCGCCGGACAAGCTGATCAGCATCACCGCGCCCGGCACAGCTGCGTCCGTGACGCTGCCGGGCACCGTCCCGGTGATGTCCGGGCACCCGGTCTTGCTCACCGGCCCCCGGCCACAGGTCGTCCTCACCGACCTGACCCGGACCCTGACCAGCGGCATGACCATCCGACTGGTGCTGACGTTCCAGAAAGCGGGACCGGTCACGCTGGTCGTCCCCGTGATGGCGCGAGCCAGCCACTATGTGACTTACGCGCCGCCCCAGCCGATCCTGTCACCCTCGCCCACGCCGACTCTCGCGGCAGCAAAGCATCGCAAGGCGCACACCAGCGCGTCGGCGAGTCCGACTGCCAGCACGTCGCCGTCTCCTTCGCCCAGCACGACCGGCTAGCGACGCACGCCGCGGGCCAGGGCGCAGCCGACCTAGCCGACTGGCTCGAACTTGTAGCCCAGCCCGCGGACGGTCACGATGTGGCGCGGGCTGGTCGGCTCGGTCTCGATCTTCGCGCGCAGGCGCTTGACGTGCACATCCAGCGTCTTGGTGTCGCCAACGTAGTCGGCGCCCCAGACCCGGTCGATGAGCTGCATCCTGGTGAGCACGCGGCCGGCGTTGCGCAGCAGGACCTCGAGCAGCTCGAACTCCTTCAGCGGCAGCTGGACCTGCTGGCTGCGGACCGTGACGACGTGCCGGTCCACGTCCATCCGGACCGGGCCGGACTCCATGATCGAGCTGACCGGCTCCTCGACGTCGCCACGGCGACGGAGCACGGCCCGCATCCTGGCCACGAGCTCACGCGAGGAGAACGGCTTGGTCACGTAGTCGTCGGCGCCAAGCTCCAGGCCGACGACCTTGTCGATCTCGCTGTCCTTGGCGGTCAGCATGATCACCGGAACATTCGACCGCTCGCGCAGCGTCCGGCACACCTCGCTGCCCGGCAGACCGGGCAGCATCAGGTCGAGCAGCACGAGGTCGGCGCCGGTCCGATCGAACGTCTCGATCGCATCCGGGCCGGTCGGGCACACCGCGACCTCGAACCCCTCCTTGCGCAGCATGTACGACAGCGCATCGCTGAAGGATTCCTCGTCCTCGACAACGAGCACCCGAGTCACTTCACTGCCTCCCTGACAGATCGCGCGTGTGCGTGGTCCGTTCGCGCTGTTGACTGATCCTTACCACCGGCCTGCAGGCCACGCCTAGCCCGAAGCGGGAGCCGGAGCGTGAATGTGGAGCCATTGCCTTCCTGGCTCCACACCGCGACGCTGCCCCCGTGTGCCGCCGTGACGTGCTTGACGATGGCCAGCCCCAGCCCTGTCCCGCCAGTCGCCCGCGACCGGGCCGGATCGACCCGGTAGAACCGCTCGAAGATCCGCTCGCGATCCCGCTCCGGGATGCCGATGCCCTGGTCGGTCACGCTGATCTCGGCCATCCAGCTCGACGCGGCCCTGGTCGCGATCAGCACCCTGGTCTTGTCCGGGCTGTAGGCCACCGCGTTCTCCAGCAGGTTGCGCACCGCGGTGACGAGCAGGTCCTCGTCGCCCATGATCGTGATCCCGCGCTCGCCGCTGACCTCCAGCGAGATGCCGCGGGCGCTGGCGCGCATCCGGCACCCGGTCGACTGCCTCGGCGACGACGTCATCGAGCACCACCGGCGTGGGATCGGGTACTGGCTCGGCGGCCTGGATCCGGGACAGCATGATCAGGTCCTGGACCAGGTCGGTAAGCCGAGACGCCTCCTGGCGCATCCGGCCCGCGAACCGCAGCACCGCCTCGGGATCGTCGGCGGCCTCCTCGACGGTCTCGGCCAGCAGGGCCAGCGCGCCGACCGGAGTCTTCAGCTCGTGGCTGATGTTGGCGACGAAGTCGCGGCGGACCTCATCGACCCGGCGGCTCTCGGTCTGGTCCTCCGCCAGCAGCAGGATCAGCCCGCCGTCACCTACCGCAGGCCCGAGCGGGGCCACCCGGACCGCGAAGCTCGTCGCCCGCCCGTTGAACCGGCTCGTCATGATGTCGATCTCGCCTTCGCGCGGCATGCCCTCGCGGCGGACTTGGCGGGCCAGGGCGAGCAGTTCGCCGACCGACGAGCCGGTCGCCGTCCACGAGGCCGAACTCGCGCGCGGCTGCGCTCGAGCTGAGCACCTGGTCGTCGCTGTCGAGCACGACAGCCGACGACAGCAGCACCGCGAGCACCGAGTTGATGCCGGGGGGCAGCTTGCCGTCCAGAGACTGGCCTGTGTCTGGCATGTCCGCAGACATGACCGCTTGCACCCCCATCTCCACGGTTTGATGTTATGCGGGCCGCCCCGGCCCGCCCACTGCCGTGCGCCGCTACCTGCGGCTATTCGCGAAGTGTTCACCACAGCGACAGGTAGCGTCCATGTCGATTGTGCGCGTTAGGCACCACCGAAGCGAACGGCGCGACAACCGGCGGTATCGCTACGGCTTCGCCGTGCCTTGCGCCCGGACGGCCTCCGCAGCCTGCGCCGCGGCCTCGGGGTCCAGGTACCGGCCGCCGGCCTGCACCGGCCGGAACCTGTCGTCGAGCTCGTATACCAGCGCCATGCCGGTGGGGATGTTCAGCTCGGCGATATCGGCATCACTGATCCCGTCCAGGTGCTTGACCATGGCCCGGAGCGAGTTGCCGTGCGCCACCACGAGCGGCGTGCGGCCCGCCGCCAGATCGGCGATGATCACGTCGTGCCAGTACGGCAGCATCCGGTGCACGACGTCGCGCAGGCACTCGGTCCGCGGCAGCAGCTCGTCGGGCAGCAGGGCGTACCGCGGATCGCCCGCCTGCGACAGCGGGTCGTCGTCGGCTAGCGGCGGCGGCGGCACGTCATAGGACCTTCGCCACAGCATGAACTGCTCGTCGCCGTACTCGGCCCTGGTCGCCGCCTTGTCCTTGCCTTGCAGCGCCCCGTAGTGGCGCTCGTTCAGCCGCCAGGTCCGCCGCACCGGCAGCCAGCTCAGGCCGGCCGCGTCCAGCGAGATGTTGGCGGTCTGGATCGCCCTGGCTCAGCAGCGACGTATGCACCACGCCGGGGCGCAGGCCGGCGTCGGTCAGCTGCTCGCCAGCCCGCGCCGCCTCCGCCTTGCCGCGCTCCGACAGAGGGGCGTCGACCCAGCCGGTGAACAGTCCCTTGTCGTTCCACTCGCTCTCGCCGTGCCTGATCATGATGAGCGTGCTCATGGCGCAGATCCTAGCCTGGCTGGCGCATTTAGCCGGGCCGCATCTGCCAGCACGACCGGCAAAAACCTATAAAACATGACGGGAACGTGGTCATGCTCTGCTCACTCAAATACGGCAAAGCTGGTCCCGTCGGACGGGAACATGGAAGCCCGCTCAAGGGTTGGTCAGTTCCGGAGGTGACAGCCAGTGCCGCGACGCTATCCACGGCGCATCGCGACCGTCAGCGTTCACACGTCGCCGCTCGAGCAGCCAGGTACCGGCGACGCAGGCGGTCTGAACGTCTACGTCGTCGAAGTCGCCAAGCGCCTCGCTGAGCGGGGCGTCGAGGTCGACATCTTCACCAGGGCGGTATCGCGCGACCAGCCGCAGGTCGCGGAGCTAGCGCCCGGCGTCGTGGTCCGCCATCTCGCCGCCGGACCGTTCGAAGACCTGGATAAATCGGATCTTCCCGGCCAGTTGTGCCAATTCACATTCGAGCTGCTCAGGACCGAGGCCGCGCACGCGCCGGGGCGTTACGACCTGGTGCACGGCCACTACTGGCTCTCTGGCCAGGTGGGCGCCGTCGCCAAGGAGCGATGGGGAGTGCCGCTCGTCCAGTCCATGCACACGCTGGGCAAGGTCAAGAACGCCGCGCTCGCCGCGGGCGACGCCGCAGAGCCGGACATCCGGCTGCGCGGCGAGGCCGAGGTGGTCGCCGTCGGCAGACCGCCTGGTGGCCAACACCGACGACGAGGCCAGCCAGCTCATCGGGCACTACGGCGCCGACCCGGCGCGCGTCACCACCATCAACCCGGGGGTCGACCTGTCGGTATTCCGGCCCGGGTCGCAGGCAGACGCCCGTCGTCAGCTCGGACCTGCCGCAGGACGGCGTCGTGCTCGTCTTCGCCGGCCGGGTGCAGCCGCTCAAGGCGCCCGACGTCGTGCTGCACGCGGCCGCCCAGATGATCGCCGACGACCCCGGCCTGGCGGACAGGCTGACGGTCGCGTTCGTCGGCGGCCCTAGCGGCACCGGACGGCAGGATCCGGATGGGCTGACCGAGCTCGCAGCCCGGCTGGGCCTGTCCGGCCTGGTCCGGCTGGAGCCACCGTGCCCGCAGCCCGAGCTGGCGCAGTGGTACCGGGCCGCCACGCTGGTCATGGTGCCGTCGTACTCGGAGTCCTTCGGCCTGGTGGCGATGGAGGCACAAGCCTGCGGCACCCCAGTGGTTGCCGCCGCGGTCGGTGGCCTGCGCACCGCGGTCCGGCACGGCTACTCGGGGATCCTGGTCGACTCCCGCGATCCTCGCCACTACGCCACGGCAGTCCGCGAGCTGATCGCGGCACCAGCCGCGCTCGCCCGGCTCGCGCACGGCGCCAGGGAGCACGCGTCGCGGTTCGGCTGGTCGGCCACCGTCGACGCGCTGCTCCAGCTGTACTCGACCGTCACCGCGGAGACTGCCGCCGCGGTCGACGCGTGAGCGGCGGGCTGCGCCGCGGCGCAGGCGCTGGGCGCCGCACTCGCGGAGCTGGGCGTCGAGTACGAGTCACCAGCGCCTGGCAGCTACCTCGTCACGCTGCCAGGCCAGCACAAGCTCAAGACCATGGCCTGGCTGATCGCGGGAGCGCACAGCCTGCAGGTGGAGGCGTTCTTCTGCCGGCAGCCCGACGAGCACCACGCCGAGTTCTACCGGTTCCTGCTGGAGCACAACGCGCGCATGTACGGCGTTCACTTCGCCCTCGATCCGGTCGGCGACGTCTACCTCGTCGGCCGGCTCCCGCTCGCTGCGATCAGCGCTCGACGAGGTGGACCGGCTGCTCGGCTGCGTGCTCAGCTACGCCGACGACACCTTCGACCAGGCCCTGATGATCGGTTTCGCGTCGGCCATCAAGAAGGAGTACGCCTGGCGCGTGAAGCGCGGCGAGAGCCTGGCCAACCTGCAGGCCTTCGGCCGCCTGACCGGCGACGGCGTCGCGGCCGGACCGCGGTTCGGCGATCAGCCCCTGGCCACCTGACAGCCAGGGACCCGCCGCGCGGATCAGGACTTGACGAGCCTGGATACCGCCTGCGCCGCTTCCTTCACCTTGGCCTGTGCCTCTGGCCCGCCCTGCTCCACAGCCTGCGTCACGCAGTGGCCGAGGTGGTCCTCCAGCAGGCCGATCGCCACCGCCTGAAGCGCGCGCGTAGCCGCCGATATCTGCGTGAGCACGTCGATGCAGTAGGTGTCGTCCTCGACCATCCGCTGCAAGCCGCGGATCTGGCCCTCGATACGGCGCAGCCGCTTGAGGTAGGCGTCCTTATCTTGGGTGTATCCGTGCATGCTCTGACGGTACACGCCCGCGGCGCCGTCGGCAGCGTGCCGAGCGGCATTCCCTAGTCGATAAGTCGGGTTGCGCTCGACCATGCCGCCACGCCAGCCGGGCGGTAGAAATGTAGTGAGCCAAATCGCCGCGGGATCAGGATGAACCAAGAGCGAGAGCTGAGCGATTCTTAGGGCAGTGCCGGCAGGCTCGCGGCTAGCGTCATGCGGCCCGGATCTGCGCCGGGGACGCAGGCGGCTGACGACCGAGGAAGGACAGCGCCATGCCCCAGCAAGTGCAGCGAGGTGCTGCACGCGATCGCGACCTGGGGATGCGCAGGATCAGGCGGATTACCTGGCGGACCGGCCTGGCGGCGGGC
Source organism: uncultured Actinomycetota bacterium (assembly GCA_963837255.1). Classification (GTDB taxonomy): domain Bacteria; phylum Actinomycetota; class Actinomycetes; order Streptosporangiales; family Streptosporangiaceae; genus JAJYUU01. Next base: position 584,570 of record CAWIMN010000011.1, on the reverse strand, counting down.
GCCGTAGCGACCGTGCTCGCCGTCGCGCTCGGCCAGCAAGCCGCCGCCAGCACCACCGTGCTGAGGCACCACGATGAGCACGGCAGCATCGTGATCCCCGCTCAGCCGCCCCAGCCGTCTGGCGGCTCGGGCCTGGTGACCTCGGGCGCCTCGTGAGCACCGGGGCAAGCGTGAAGTCCGGCGAGGCATGAACGCCAGCGATATCGCCAGGGACAGCTTCGAGGTATTCGGCACGACAGCCGTTCTGCTCGTCACGGACAAGCGCGCGATGAGCAGGGCGCGGGCAGTTGCCGACCAGGTACTCGCGGACGTCGACCTGGCGTGCAGCAGGTTCCGGCCGGACTCCGAGCTTGTCCGCCTTAACGCCGCGGGCGGCGAGCCGCTGGCCATCAGCGCGACGTTCGCCGAGCTACTGTCCGCCGCGCTGCGCGCGGCCACGCTCACCGGCGGTGACGTCGACCCGACCTGCGGGCGCGCCCTGACGGGCCTCGGTTACGACCGCGACTTCGCCGACGTCAGAGCGGCAGGCGATGCCGCGCCCCGGCTGACGGGGTCCGTCGGCCCGCTGCCCGGCTGGCGCAGCGTGCACCTGGACCAGCCGGGCCGGCGCGCGTGGCTCGAGCATGGGGCTCAGATCGACCTCGGGGCTACGGCTAAGGCATGGGCCGCGGACCGGTGCGCGGAGCAGCTGGCCGACGTCCTCGGGTGCGGCGTCCTGGTCAGTCTGGGCGGCGACGTGGCGGTCGCTGGCCCACCGCCGCCGGACAGCTGGCGGATCAGGGTCACCGACGATCACGCCGCGCCGGCGTCCGCGCCTGGCCAGACCATCACCATCAGCTCCGGCGGCCTCGCCACCTCCAGCACCACCGTCCGCGCCTGGACCGTCGGCGGACGGCGCGTGCACCACATCATCGACCCGGCGACGGGCGAGCCGGCCAGGTCATGCTGGCGTACGGTCAGCGTGGCAGCTGGCACGTGCACGGACGCGAACATTGCCAGCACAGCGGCGATCATCCGGAGCGCAGCGGCCCTGGACTGGCTGCACGACCTCGGCTTGCCCGCCCGGCTCGTCCGCTATGACGGCACCGTCGAGACGACGGCCGGCTGGCCGAGCGATGTACCGGGAGACGCGGCATGACCGGCTCTGTGCACCTCGGCGCCATCGTGGTGACCTCGTCGACGCCACTGTGGTACACCACGAGGGCGACCGGGTTCGTGGCGCTGGTCCTGCTCACCGGCAGCATGGCGCTCGGCCTGCTGTCCTCGGTCCGCTTCTACCGTGCGGCCTGGCCGAGGTTCGTCACACTCGGGCTGCACCGGAACGTGTCGCTGCTGGCGCTCACCTTCACGGTCGTGCACGTGCTGACCACGGTGCTGGACAGCTTTGTGTCCATCCCGCTGCCCGATGCGTTCATACCTTTCATCTCGTCCTACCGGCCGATCTGGGTTGGCCTCGGGGCCATCGCCTTCGACCTGACGATCGCGCTGATCGCCACCAGCCTCCTGCGGGCACGCATGGGCCTGCGCACCTGGCGCCTCGTGCACTGGTCTGCCTACCTGTGCTGGCCAGTGGCCGTCGTGCACGGGCTCGGGACCGGGACGGACACGCCGGTGCGGTGGGTGCTCGTGCTCACGGCCGGCTGCGTGCTGGTGGTCGCCGCCCTGACGCTGTGGCGGCTGGCCCTGAGCTGGCCGGCCCGCCCCGCGGCCAGCGCCGCCGGCGTTGTCCTTCTCGTGCTGGCTCTCATCGCAGGCGGTACATGGCTGCGGGCCGGACCGCTGGCCCCGGGCTGGAGCCACCGGTCCGGCACGCATCCCTCGCAGCCAGTCAAGCCGACGGCGCAGCGCGGCAGCACTCGGTGACAGCGGGGAACGCGGCAAGCACCGGGACGAGCGAGCCGCCGCCTGGCGACCTCCGGCTGATCATCCGGCACGAGCCGCTGACGCTCGCCGAGCATTCCAGCCGGCACGGACCGCTGCCGCTGGAGTTCGCCAGGTCCGTAGCGTTCGTCGCCGAAGTGGAGCAATCCGGCCTCACCGGGCGCGGGGGCGGCGCGTTCCCGGCCGGGCGCAAGCTGCGAGCCGTGGCTGAGGCGACGGCGCGATCCGGCGCGATCCGCAGCGCCGCGGGCAGCGTCGTTGTCGCGAACGGCTCGGAATCGGAGCCAGCCAGCCGCAAAGACGTGGTATTGCTCAGCCTCGCGCCGCATCTGGTGCTCGACGGCATCGCCCTGTGCGCGGCCGCGGTCGGCGCTGGCCGGGCCTGCCTGTGTGTCGGCCACCCGGCTCGGGGCAGCACGATGCGGCTGCTTCGCGAGGCGATCGCAGCCCGTGAGCGGGCCGGGCTCGACTGGCTGCCGGTCGAGCTGATCGGCGTCCCGGACGGATACCTGTCCGGGCAGGAGACGGTGCTGATCAGCATGCTCAGCGGCGGTACGCGACTGCCGACGTTCGTGCCGCCGCGGCCCGCCGACCGGGGGGTGCAGCGGCGGCCTACCCTCGTCCTCAACGTCGAGACGCTCGCCCACATCGCGCTGATCGGCCGCTACGGCAGCGAGTGGTTCCGGTCGGCCGGCACCCCGGCCGCGCCCGGCTCCGCCCTGATCACCGTCACCGGCGCCGTGGACAGGCCCGGTGTGCGGGAGATCCCGCTGGGCACGCCGCTTGGCGAGGTGCTGCACCGGTCCGGGCTGACAGCACCGGCCCAGGCTGTGCTCGCCGGCGGGTACTTCGGCAGCTGGCTGCCGCTACCCGGCGCGCTGCCGGTACCCGTGAGCGAGCCGGATCTGCGGGCCGCAGGGGCCGCACTCGGCGCCGGGCTGCTCGCCGTGCTGCCAGCGTCGGCCTGCGGGCTCGCCGAGACCGCCCGGCTGACCGGCTATCTGGCCCGGCAGAGCGCGGGCCAGTGCGGGCCGTGCCGCAACGGGATGCCGGCCCTGGCGCGGGCGCTGGACTGGATCGCCTTCGGCACGCCGGGCACCGACGTGGTGGACTGGGCGCACCAGCTCACCCGGCTGCTCCCCGGCCGCGGTGCCTGCCATCTTCCGGACGGGGCCGCGACGCTGGTCAGCAGCGCGCTCAGCGTGTTCGCCGCCGACCTCGCCGCGCACGTGCAGTCGGGGCCGTGCGCGCGGGCCAGCAGACCGCCGGTGCTGCCGATTCCGCCGGACCGCGATGTCATGCGGAGCGAGAGTGGCGGGAGCCGCCGTGACCGGGGCGCAGGCGTGACCGGGGCGCAGGCGTGACCGGGGCGCAGGCGTGACCGGGGCGCAGGCGTGACCGGGGCGCAGGCGTGACCGGGGGGCAGGCGTGACCGGGGCGCAGGCGTGACCGGGGGGCAGGCATGACGCAGGACTACGAGGGCAGCCGGGGCGGCCGTCGCCCGCGGCGGCAGCCCGAGCTGCGCGTGAATCCCATCGCCTGCCAAGCGCACGGTGTGTGCCTCGAACTGCTTCCCGAGCTCATCTCCGCGGACCCGTGGGGCTATCCGATCGTGCAGCCCGGCCCGGTCCCGCCGCGCCTGGTGGCGCTGGCCAGGCGCGCTGTGGCCAACTGCCCGACGCTCGCGCTGCTGCTGACGGAGCCGCGGGACGCTGGCCGGGCGTAGCCGGCGGCGCGGCACTGACGCGAACCGGCCATTACGATCGCTTCAGGTTCCCTCGGGTCATAGGTGCGGAGGCAACATGGGTCCACTGAGCGGCGTGCGTGTCATCGAGATTGCCAGCCTGGCTCCCGCTCCCTTCGGCTGCATGATCCTGGGCGATCTCGGCGCCGACGTCCTGCGCGTCGACCGGGCCGATCGTTGCGGCCCGCGGGCGCAGGCGCCGGTCGATCCGCTGAGCCGCGGGCGCCGCTCAATCGGCCTGAACCTGAAGGACCCGGCGGCGATCGACTTGCTGCTGCGGCTGACGGACGAAGCTGATGTACTCGTCGAGGGCTTCCGGCCGGGCGTGGCCGAGCGGCTCGGCTTCGGCCCGCAGGCATGCGCAGAGCGCAACCCACGCCTCATCTTCGCCCGCATGACCGGCTGGGGCCAGGACGGGCCGCTCGCACCCACCGCTGGGCACGACATCGACTACATCGCCATCTCCGGCGCGCTCAGCATGGTCGGCAGGGCCGGGCAGGCGCCAGTGCCGCCCGTGAACCTGCTGGGCGACTTCGGCGGCGGGGGCATGCTGCTGGCGCTCGGCATTCTGGCCGCCTTGGTAGAGCGGGCGAGCAGCGGCCTCGGCCAGGTCGTGGATGCCGCCATGGTCGACGGATCGGCGCTGCTCACGTCCTTCGTGTTCGGCCTGCGGGCGGCGGGCAGCTGGCAGGACAAGCGCGGTACCAACCTGCTCGACACCGGCGCGCCGTTCTATGACACGTACGTCACCGCCGACGGCGAGTACATGGCGGTCGGGGCGCTCGAGCCGCAGTTTTATGCCGCGCTCCTGGATGGGCTCGGGCTCGCCGACGCCGGGCTGCCCGGTCAGCATGACCGGGGCGGCTGGCCGGTGCTGCGGCAGCGGTTCGCCGCGACTTTTGCCCGCCGCACCAGGGCCGAGTGGGAGCAGGTATTCGCCGGCACCGACGCCTGCGTCTCGCCGGTGCTCAGCCTGGCTGAGGCGCCCGTGCACCAGCACGCGCGGGCCCGTGGGGCCTTTGTCGAGGTGGCTGGCGTGACGCAGCCTGCCCCCGCGCCCCGGTTTGGCCGGACCGCGGCAGGCATGCCCAGCGCACCGCCACGCCCCGGCGCGGACACCGACGACGTGCTGGCCGGACTGGGGCTCGCGGCCACCGAGGTCGCGGGACTGCGGGCGCGGGGCGTGGTTGGCTAGGGCCAATCCGCACGATGCAGAGATCCTGCGGCTGGCGCTGCCGGCGTTCGGGGCGCTCGTCGCCGAACCGCTGTTCCTGCTCGCCGACTCTGCCATCGTCGGCCGCCTTGGCACGGTGCCGCTGGGCGGCCTCGGCGTCGCCAGCCAGGCCCTCACCACCCTGGTCGGCGTCTCGATCTTCCTGGCCTACGGCACGACGGCGGCCGTCGCCCGTCAGCTAGGGGCCGGACACCAGGCCGCGGCGATCCGGCAGGGCATCGACGGCCTGTGGCTCGCCGCCGCGATCGGGCTGGCCGTGCTCGCCGTCGGCTGGCCGCTGGCGCCGCAGATCGCCGGGGCCTTCGGCGGCACGCCAGCGGTCAGCCACGAGGCGGTCATCTACCTGCGGGTGAGCCTGCTCGGCGCGCCCTCGATGCTCGCCGTCCTGGCCGGCACCGGGGTGCTGCGCGGGCTTCAGGACACCCGGACGCCGTTGCTCGTCGCCGTCGCCGCCAACGGGCTGAACATCGGGCTCAACGCGACGTTCGTGCTCGGGCTGCACTGGGGCATCGCCGGATCAGCGGCTGGCACCGTGATCGCGCAGACTGGCTCAGGCGCCGCCTACCTTGTCGTCGTGGCGCGCGGGGCACGCGCTGCCGGGATCGGCATCCGGCCGGACCGCCAGGGCATCAGGCAGGCAGCGTCCGCCGGCGCGTCATTGGTGCTCCGGACCGTGGCGCTCCAGGCCGTCCTGGTCCTGATGACCGGGATCGCGGCCCGGCAGTCGGACGCCGCTATCGCCGCCCACCAGGTGGCCATGCGGATCTGGAACCTGTTCGTCTTCGCCCTCGACGCGATCGCGATCGCCGGGCAAGCGATCACCGGGCGCCAACTCGGTAGCGGCGATGTAGCGGCGGCTCGAGCGGCGACCAGGCGCATGATCGGCTGGGGCGCCGGCTACGGGGCGCTCTTCTCGGTCGTGCTGCTCGCGCTCCGCCCGGTCCTGCCTGGCCTGTTCGGCGTCTCGCCCGAGGTCCGCGGCCTGCTCCTGTCGGTACTGCTCGTGGTGATCGTGCAGCAGCCGGCCGCAGGCGTCGTTTTCGTGCTGGACGGCGTCCTCATCGGAGCGGGTGACCAGGACTACCTGGCCGTCGCGGGCCTGGTCACGCTAGCAGCGTTCGGCGCCGCCGCCACGATCGTCGTCAGGACCGGAGGTGGCCTGGTGGCGCTGTGGGTCGCCTACACCGCGTGGATGCTGGCCAGGCTGGTGACCCTGACTCTGCGCACTCGCGGCTCGCGCTGGCTGGTCACCGGCGCGGTCCGGCGGTAGGCGCCCTGCTTGCCCAAGTCATCACAAGTCGGGCGGTCCGTCTATCCTCGATGCCTGCACCTGCGGCAGGTTGCTGGTCAGCCGGGCACGCTGGAACGTTCACCGGGCCGGCCCGCCGCCGGGCCGAGCCTGCGGCCGGCCTGCCGTAGCTGGCCGCCGCAATGGTATGAAGGCCACGAGAAACGTGCAGTCTGAAGGGGAGGGACGCTCAGCGTGGCCATGCGACGAGCGGTCGGCTCGCTTGTGGGACGAGGCGACCGGGCCGAGGGCCTTGGCTACACGCTGAAGCGCAGGCTACTCGGCAAGCCGCTGATCAACGAGCAGCTCAGCGAGCAGCGGCTCTCCAAGCGGCTGGCGCTCGGCGTGCTGTCGCCGGACGGCATCTCCTCCTCGGCGTACGGCACCGAGGAAATCCTGATCGAACTGCTCAAGGGCGGCCTGGCCGTCACGGCCTTCACGCTGATCCTGCCGCTGACCGGCGTCGTGCTCTTCGTGATGGTGCTGGTCGTGCTGTCTTACCGCGAGGTCGTCACCGTCTACACCAGGGCTGGCGGCTCGTATGTGGTGGCGCGCGACAACTTCGGCCCGCGGGTGGCCCAGATAGCGGCGGTCGCGCTGCTCATCGATTACGTCGTCACGGTCGCGGTGCAGATCGCGGCCGGGACGGCCGCGGTCGCCTCCGCCTTCCCGAACTCGCCGATCAACAAACCCGCCGTCATCACGGCGATCTCGATTGGCGTCGTGCTGCTGATGCTCTATGGCAACCTGCGGGGCATCCGTGAGGCCGGCATGGCCTTCGCAGTACCGACCTACCTGTTCTCCGCTGTGGTCATCGTCATGATCATCGTTGGCGTTGGGCGGGAGATCTTCGGCACGCTGCCCCGGGTCCCCATTCCACCCGGCGCCGACGTCTACGGCGCGCACGTCTCGCATACCACGAGCAGCCTGGTCGCGTTCGGGATGATCTTCGTGCTCATGCGCGCCTTCGCCAACGGCGGTTCCTCGCTGACCGGCATCGAGGCCGTGTCGAACGCGGTCAGCGCCTTCCGGCCGCCTGAAGGGCTCAACGCCCGCAAGGTACTGGTGATCGAGGGCGCCATCCTCGGCACCCTGGTGGCGGGCATCTCCTGGCTGGCGCACCTGACGCACGCCACGCCTTACGTCTCCGGCGTGCCCACGGTGCTGTCCCAGGAAGCCAAGGTCGTCTTCGGCAAGTCCTTCGCGGGCACCGCAATGTGGGTCATTGTTCAGGCAGCGACCGCACTGATCCTCTATACCGGCGGCAACACCAGCTTCAACGGCTTCCCGTTCCTGGCCAACTTTGTCGCAGAGGACGCGTTCCTGCCTCGCTGGCTAACCAAGCGCGGGCACCGACTCGTGTTTTCCAACGGCATCGTCGTGCTAGCCATCGTCTCGATCACGCTGCTGGCCGTGGTCGGGTCGAACGTTAACAAGCTGGTGCCCTTCTACGCCCTCGGCGTGTTCACCGCCTTCACCATGGCGGGCTTTGGCATGGCCAAGTACTTCCACCGCACCCGCGGGCGGAACTGGCGCTATAAGCTCGTCATCACCTTCGCCGCCGGGGTGACCTCGCTCGTAGTCGTGCTGATCTTCGTGGTGGTGAAGTTCAGCGAGGGCGCTTGGCTGGTGGTTGTGCTCTTCGCTATCGGCGTCCCGACCCTTATCCGGCTGAACAGGCAGTACCGGATCGAGGCCACGGTACTGGAAGGGATCGGCAGCCGGGGCAAGGCGCCGGACCCGCCCACTTATGCACGGCGCAATGTCGTGGTCTTCGTCGACGACTTCGACCTCGCGACGATCGCCGCGCTCCGCTACGCCCGGAGCCTGCGGCCTACGTCGCTACGGGCCGTCCACTTCGTCATCGACAACGTCCAGGCCGACAAGCTGCGCCAGGACTGGGTCCGGGCCAACCCCGGCATCCCGCTGGACTTCGTCGACTGCCCGGACCGCCGGCTCGCCACCGCGGCGGCGAATCTCGTGTACGCCGACGCCGTGATGCCCGGCGTCGGGGTCACTGCGATCTTCCCGCGGCGCAGCTACGCGCCCATCGTCGGCCGCCTGCTGCACGACCGGACGGCTGACAAGATGGCATCGCTGATCAGCCGGATCCCGCACGCAGCGGCGACGATCGTGCCGTTCGACGTCCGCAGCCGGATAGAGAGCCTGGCCAAACGTGCCCCGGCGGCGCAGTCCGCCGCCGGCACTGCGCCCGCGGCCGCTGCGGAGCCGGCCGCCGACACGGGCGCCGCCGCGACAGACCAGGCACAGGCCGGCCACCGGCCGAGGCGCGGGCCGACCAGCCGCAGCCGGACGCGGCCACGACCCCGGTCGGCGGCGGCAGCTACGAGCGGCCGCCACCTCGCCGCGGGATCACGCCGATCGGCTCGCTGACCAGGCCAGGCCGGGCCGCAGTCGAGGGCAGGGTGCACACGGTGGAGATCAGGCCGGTCGAGCGCAACACGGTGCTGGCCTGCGACGTGGAGGATTCGACTGGCCAGCTGACCGCGATGTTCTACGGCCGGTCGAACATCGCGGGCCTGCGGCCGGGCGTGAAGGTCAGGCTCCGCGGCCAGGTCGGGATCACCCACGGCCGGCCCGTGATGATCAATCCGGCATACGAGCTGCTGGCGCCGGGCGAGGCCACCTCGGAGGAGCAGGACCAGCGGGACAGCCAGCCACGGCGCGGCCGCAATCGCCGGGACGACCAGCAGACATGACCGGCTCGGCCCACGCGCACGGGCACTCGCACGGGCGCGGGCCAACAGCAACGGGCAGCTACCGGCGCGCGCTGACCGTCGTGCTGCTGATCAGCCTCGGCATCGCCATCGCCGAGGTAGTCGGGGCCATCGTCACCGGCGCGCTCGTGCTGGTCGCCGACGCCGCGCACATGGCTGCCGACGCGGCCGGCATCGGCCTGTCGCTGCTGGCTGCCTGGTTCGCCAGCCGCCCGGCGACCGACAGGCGCACGTTCGGCTACGCGCGGGCGGAGATCCTCGCCGCGATGGCGAACTCGCTGCTGCTGCTGGCGATGGCCGGCGTGATCTTCACCGAGGCCATTCAGCGGCTGATGTCGCCCCCTGCGGTCAGCTCCGGGCTGCTGATCGCGTTCGGTGTCGGCGCGCTGGTGGGCAACGCCTGCTCCCTCCTCGTGCTGCGGCGCGGTCAGGCAGAGAGCCTCAACGTGCGCGCCGCGTTCCTGGAAGTAGCCGCCGACACGATCGGCGCCGCCGCAGTGATCGTGACCGGGATCATCATCAGCGCGACCGGTTTCACGCTCGCAGACCCGATCGCGTCACTGGCCGTCGGCGCGCTCATCCTGCCCAGGACCTGGCGGCTGCTGCGGGAGGCCATCGACATCCTGCTCGAGGCCAGCCCGCAGGGCATCGACCTGGACGACATCCGCCGGCACATGACCGGGCTGCCCGGCATCCGTGAGGTGCACGAGCTGCATGTCTGGACCATCACCTCCGGGCTGCCGGTGTTCTCGGCCCACGTAGTCGTCGACCCGGAGATCATCGAGCGCGGCCAGAGCGCCATCATGCTGGACCAGCTGCAGGACTGCCTGCGCGGGCACTTCGACGTGGACCACTCGACGTTCCAGCTGGAACCCGCCGGGCACGCCGACCACGAGCGGCCCATGCACGACTAGCTGTCGCCGAAGTACTTCGGGTTGGCCACGGCGAGTCTGGCCGCAATCTGCGTCGCCAGGTCGCCGTCGGGAGGCTCCTGGCCGAGCTCGAGCTCGCGGGCGACGATCGCCAGCGCGTTGGCGGCGACTCTGGCGTGGAACGCCACCTGGCCCGTCGTGCCCGGCATGACGCTACTCATGAGGTACTCCCGGACGGCTTCGAGTAGCTCGCTGGCGGTCGGGCGGCCGTAGGGCGCCGGCTGCTGCCATGGCTCGCCGGCTGGCCGCGGCCGCGACCGAGCGGCCCGCTCCGCCGCCTCCGGATCGAGCAGCAGGAGCAGGTCCCACTCCTGCTCAGCTACCCGGCGGCCGATGGCGGCCAGCTCGACCGACCGATGAGCGCCCGACAGGTGCGCCCACGCCTGCGTCAGGCAGATCACCCCCCACCGCAGCGTGCCCAGGATCTCCCACCACCGCAGCTCGGCCAGCGAGATGTCAGCCCCACCAGCGGCGCGATACGCGGTCAGCAGCTGTTCGCGCGACCCGAGGCCGCCCACCGGCGGGCTGGCGCCGAACCGCCAGGCCTTCACACACAGCCAGCCGAGGTCCTCGGCCGGATTCCCGACGTGCGTGAGCTCCCAGTCCAGTACCGCGCGCAGGCCCTCAGGTCCCACGATCAGGTTCCCGAGGCGGAAGTCACCATGCAGCAGTACCGGGTCTCGCGGTGGCGGCGGGCTGGCGGCCAGCTCCGCCATTGCCAGCTCGAACACTTCGCTCGGCCGGCCGAATGCGTCCAGCTGCTCGCGCAGCCCCGCCAGCGGATCGGGCCGGGGAAAGAACGTCGGCACAACCTGCGCATGCAGCACAGCGGCGAACTGGCCCAGCTGCCCGACCAGCACGCCGCGCGCCGGCGAGTACTCATCGTCACGCAGGATCCGGCGCGCGATGGTCTCACCCTCGACCCGGCGCATGATCATGCCGGCCGCGCCGAAGGCGGCCGCCGTGAAGCTGAACAGCATCTCCGGCACCGGCAAGCCCGCGTCGTGCGCGATGCTGAGGGCCGCGGCCTCCCGGTCGGCCACGCCGGGCTCTCCGGGCCGGCCTGGCGGATCCCGGCGCAGGATCAGCCCCGTGCGGGTCCCGTCGGCGCCGGTCGCGTCCAACGACCACGTCTCCTTGGACGCGCCGCCCGACAACTTGGTGAATTCCCCGATAGTGACCGGGCCCAGCCAGCGGCGGAGAGTGCGCGCCACCACGTTCCGGTCCGGAAGGTCCGCCATCAGCCCTCCGTCACGCCTTTCGGAGCCCGCTGTCGCATGAAGCCGAACATGTAGCCGGCCACCCGGCGCATCTGGATTTCCTCGGCACCCTCCGTAATCCGGTAGCGCCGGTGGTGCCGGTAGATGTGCTCAAACGGCTTGTGCCGGGAGTAACCGAGGCCGCCGTGCACCTGCATGGCCCGGTCGGCGGCCTCACAGCACAGCCGGTTGGCCCAGTAGTTGCACATCGACACCTTGTCCGAGACGGAGAACGGCCCGTCGCGGTCCATCAGCCACGAGGTCTTGTGGATGAGCGCGCGCAGCATCTCGCACTGCGTCTGCAGTTCGACCAGCGGGAACTGGATGGCCTGGTTGGCAGCCAGGGGCTTGCCGAACGGCTTGCGCTCGAGCGCGTAGGCGACCGACTCGTCGATGCAGAACTGCGCGGCACCGAGGCTGGAGGCCGCCTGGCGGATCCGGTTCTCGTTGAAGAAGTGCTGCACGACACCGAGGCCGCGGCCCTCGCCGCCGAAGATCGCGCTGTCCGGCACCCGGACGCCGGCGAGCGTGACGTGGGCGTGGTCAGTGGGCATGTTGAACGTCCACAGGTAGTCATCGACCGTGAAGCCCGGCGCCGCGACGGGGACCAGGAACGCGGTGATGCCCTCGGCGTCACCCGGCTTCCCGCTCGTCCGCGCGAAGATCAGGTCATGCGACGCCGCGTGCACGCCAGTGTTGAAGGTCTTCTCCCCGGTGATGACCCAGTCGGCGCCGTCGCGCACCGCGGTGGTCTCCATGAACGTCGCGTCCGAGCCGTGGGCCGGCTCGGTGATGCCGAACGCGAAGCCCCTGCGGCCCGCCGCGAGGTCGTTGATCCACTCGGACTGCTGCGCTGGCGTGCCGTAGGAGATCATCAGCAGCAGCCCGACGTTGTTGCCGACGATCATGTGCTCGTTCTGCAGGTCGCAGTGCAAGCCAAGGCCCTTGCTGGCCAGGTGCTCGCGGATTACCGCCATGCCGAGGTTCGTGCCGTCGCGGCCGCCGTACTTCGCCGGGAACGCGTACCGGTAGTGCCCGGCCGCGTCCGCGCGACGCCTCGCCTCGCGCAGCAGCGCCTCCCAGTCCGGGTTTGGCAGGCCGCCGCGGTCCCAGTCGGTCCTGGCATCCTCGCGGCGGTGGTCGAAGAACCTGATGTTGTCGTCCTGCTGCTCCAGCGGCCGGATCTCAGCTTCGATGAACGCGTCCAGTTCGGTCAGGTAGGCGGCCAGGTCTGCCGGGATGTCGAAGTCCATGAGCGCTCCGCGGGAGTCGGGATTCGGGCGACGCACTCACACCGAATCATGGCTTACCGTACCCAGCTAGCAGGAACGGAGAAGTTGCCTGGCCGCCGCGGGGAACAAGCGGCACGGCTCGCGGCAATGAGAGGTGTCCTGTCCACCGCGCGGAAGGCCGCCCATGACCACCGAGGATGCCGGGAGCAGCCCGGCCGACCAGGCTGGCGACGACGCCTCCGTCATCGCCAGGTCCCGGGCCGATCCCGAGGAGTTCGCCGTGCTGTACCGCCGGCACGCCGCCGCGATCCTGCGGTACGTGCGACGCCGGATAGGCGCGCACGCCGCTGACGACGTCGTGGCCGAGACGTTCCTGGTCGCGTTCCGGCAGCGGGACCGTTACCGCGCCGACTACCGCGACGCACTGCCCTGGCTCTACGGGATCGCCACGAATCTCGTCGGGCGGCACTGGCGTGCTGAAGTGCGTCAGCTACGGCTACTCGCCCGCACTGGCCGCGACCCAGTCGTTGAGGCGTTCACCGACCGGATCGATGCGGCGGTGAGCGCCGACGGCGCCAAGGCGCGCCTGGCCGGCGCCCTGGCCGGGCTGCCAGCCAGCCAGCGCGATGCGCTGCTGCTGGTGGCGTGGGGCGGCCTGACCTACGACCAGGTCGCGACGGCGACCGGCGTACCGCTCGGCACCGTCCAGTCGCGGGTCAGCCGGGCCCGCCAGCGGCTCCGGCTCGCGCTCGGTGATCTTGACCCGTCGGCTGCGATTGATGCGCGCACCCCGCAGCCGGGACCACGGCGCGTCCTGCCAGCAAGCACCTATGAGGAGATCTGACATGGAAGAGCTTGACCTGCTGACACGGCTGCGCGCTGAGGTTCCGCTGGCCGAGCCGACCGCCGCCGTTGACAGCGCCGTCCTGATGGCAATCCGGGCCGGAGACCGGGCCAGCGTGCCAGCGCGCCGCCGCCGGCTGGCGGGGTGGCGGCAGCTGACCCTTGTCACCGCTGGCGCCATGGCCGCCGCCGCGGGCGTTGCCGCTGTCGTCGTCAGCCCGAGCCCGAGTCCCTCGGCCACGGTCCAGGTGATCGCCTGGTCAGGCCGGCCCGCGGCCGGACCACGGAACCCCGGATACCCGAGCGTCGGCCGCGCGCGAACAGAAGCTGAGCTGGTCGACTTTGCCAGCCGGGCAGCGGCGGCCAGCGACGCGCGGCCGCCATCGCCGCGCGAGTGGGTGTACGTCAAGACCGAGGAGGCGGAATCGACGGCGGGCAGCGGCGGATTCCTCTTCGGGCCGCCCGACAAGCGAGTCATTGGCCTGCAGTGGATCAGGGTCGACCGGCGTGAGTTCGCCACGTTCAGCGGGAGCATCCCGGCTAACCTGGCGGCCGCGGCCGTGGTGCACGGCACGATCTCGATTAGTCCGGGCGGCGGCGGCACCCTTGGCGGCTGGAAGAGCATCAGCTATCGGTACCTGGATTCGCTGCCCGCCGACCCGGCCAGGCTGGCTGCCGTCATCCTGGCCGACAACGACCCCCGGATGCCGTGGTACACAAGTCAGCCCGACGTCGCGATCTTCGAGGCGATCCAGACGCTGCTGCTCGGTCAGAGCCAAGGGGTCTGGATACCGCCGGAGCTGGCCGCGACGATGTACCGGCTGCTCCAGCGCCTCCCCGAAGTGCACTTCGACAGCGCCTCCGATCTGGCCGGCCGGACCGGGCTTGGCCTCTACATCGTCATCGGCGGCTGGCAAAAACAGGAACTCGTGATCGACCCGGTGACCTACACCTTTATGGGCGCCAAGACCGTCGCGATCAGGGCGCACACGAGCGTGGCGACGGACGGCACCCGCTACATCAAGACGGGCCAGGTGCTCGGCTGGAGCGCGTTGCTCGAGGAAGCGATCGTGCAGCACGTCGGCCAGCTCCCGTAACCACGCCCCCGGCGGCCGGCTCTAGAGCAATCCGGTACTCGCGAGTAATGTCGGGATCAACCGCCGCGTACGGGGAGGCTGCCATGAGCACGTACGAGCACTACACCACGCCGGTCGAGCGAGGGACCTGGGACATTCCGGCCGCCGGGTCGGCCAGGTTCAGCTGGGAGTACGACGAGGGCCGCACCCGGCTGCTCGACCTGTACCAGCGCGGCAAGGACAAGCAGTGGGACGCGACGAAGCGGATCGACTGGTCGATACCGGTCAATCCGTGCAACGTCATGGAGCAGACCGACGAGCTGAACCCGATTTACGGCTCGCGGCAGTGGAACGTGCTCAACCAGAAGGAGCGGGATGAGCTCGACCACCACCTGTCGGCGTGGCTGTTCAGCCAGTTCCTGCACGGGGAGCAGGGCGCGCTGACGGTCGCGGCCCGCATCGTGGAGTCAGTACCGGACATGGACTCCAAGTTCTACGCGGCGACCCAGGCGATGGACGAAGCCCGGCACGTCGAGCTGTATGCCCGGTTCATGCGGGAGAAGATCGGCCTGTACTACCCCATCAACCCGGACCTGGCTCAGCTGCTGGCGGACGCGCTGAACGACTCGCGGTGGGACATGCCCTACCTCGGCATGCAGGTGCTCATCGAGGGGCTGGCGCTGGCGGCGTTCGGCGTGCACCGGGACCTGTCGAACAACGACCTGGTGACCCAGCTGCTGGCCTATGTGATGCAGGACGAGGCGCGGCACGTCGCCTTCGGCCGGATCGCGCTGCGGGACTACTACAAGGAGCTCACCGCAGCCGAACGGGCAGACCGGGAGGAGTTCATCGTCGAGGGCTGCTACCTGATGCGGAACAGGTTCACTGGCCGCGAGGTCTGGGAGCGCATGGGCTTCGACGTGCAGGAGTGCCTGGAGTTCAGCGACCAGTCACCAGTGCAGCAGGCGTTCCGTACCCTGCTCTTCTCCCGGATCGTGCCGTGCGTCAAGGACATCGGCCTGTGGGGCCCCAAGGTCCAGCACGCCTACGTCGACCTCGGCGTGATCGAGGCCGCCGACTCCGACCTGGACGTGCTGATGCGCGCCGACGAGGAGCTGGCCGAGCAGATCGACCGGGAGAAGTACGCAGCCGAGCTCGCGACCCGGCAGGGCGAGGTCAACGACGCCATCGCTGAAGGCGCGAACGCCTAGCCCGCGGCCCAGGCGAGCACGTTTCATGGTTTCGTCGTCCAGACTTCATGGTTTTCGCACCCGCAAAAACCCCAAACCAGGACTCAAGATCGCCTGAAACCATGAAGTCTCATGCCGCGAAGTGCCCCGCCCGCGCCGTGCCCCGATGCGCGGCCGTCGCGGCGGCTGCCAGCCGCTAGCAGGTCACCACAGGTCGCCGCCAGTCAGCACGTAGATGAACGGGACCAGCGGGATCAGGGCAAAGATCGCCCACGCGAGCTTCGCGCCGGTCCCGATGTCGTCCCGCGAGAGCAGGTCGATCCAGATGAGGACGACCGCGATGGGGTGCAGGAAGCAAACCAGAAGCTCGAGAATCTTCTTCACGCTCATGACGGTACCCTGCTGGCGCGAGGTTAGCGCTGACTGGCCGCCACCGGATCGGGACCGGCCGCCAGGTGCAGGTCACGCAGCGCGGTCCTGGCCGCCCAGTGGCCGCACATCCCGTGCACGCCGCCGCCGGGCGGCGTCGACGCTGAGCACAGATAGACCCCGTCGAGCGGGGTCCGGTACGGATTCCACCGCAGCGCCGGCCGTGCGATCGTCTGCCGCAGCGTGTCGGCCCCGGCCGCGATGTCCCCGCCCACATAGCCCGGGTTGTAGCGCTCCATGTCGGCCGCCGTCTTGACCGACCTGGCCAGAATGCGATCGCGGAAGCCCGGCGCGAACCGCTCGATCTGTGCCTCGATCCGGCCGGCCATGTCGACGTCGGACCCGCCGGGCACGTGGCAGTAGCCCCACAACGTCTGCTGCCCGGCCGGCGCCCGGCTCGAGTCGACAACGCCCGGCTGAGTCACCAGGCAGAAGGGCTGCTCTGGGTGCCGGCCGGCGTGGACGTCGGCCTCGCTACGCGAGACCTCGGCGATGGTGCCGCCAACGTGGACGGTGACCGTCTCCCGGCATGCCTCGTTCTGCCAGGGAACGGGGCCGTCCAGCGCCCAGTCGACCTTGCAGACGCCGGGGCCATAGCGGAATCGCTTCATCGCGCGGCGGTAGCCTCCGGGCAACCGGCCGCCGGCCATGCTCAGCAGCTGGCGCGGAGTGACATCCAGCAGGACCGTCCGCGCCGACGGCAGGTCCGACAGCCGCGTGATCCAGGTGCCCGTGCTGACGGTGCCGCCGAGATCGGCGAGCTCGCTGGTCATCGCCGCGATGAGCTGGCCGCTGCCGCCCTCGATGACCGGCCAGCCGGTGGTATGCGCCAGCAGCAGCATTGTCAGCCCGAAGGCGCTCGTCAGCGGCGCCGACAGCGGCCTGATCGAGTGCCCCGCCATGCCAGCGAACAGCGCCCTGCCCTCGGGCGTGTGCAGTCGTCGTGCCAGCACCGTGGCCGGCAGCAGTCCTTCGAGGCCGAAGCGAGCGGCTGGGATCAGCTGGTCCGGCAGTGACCGCAGCGGGGCGAGGGTCAGCGCCACGATCGGCTCGCTCGCCTGCACCAGTCCGCCCATCAGCCGCTGATAAGCGCGCGCGTCGTCGCCCAGCCGGGCGGCAGTCTCGGGCACCGAACCGCTAATGGCGCCGGCCCGCCCGCCGTCGAGCGGATGCGCCGCCGCCACCTTGGGCGTCAGTAGGCGCACGCCCCGCGCGGCCAGATCGGTCCCGGCGAAGAACGGCGACGCGACCGCGAGCGCCTGCACCGTTGAGCACACGTCGTGGGCGAAGCCGGGCACCGTCAGCTCGGCCGTCCGGCAGCCGCCGCCCGGCGTCGCCGCTCCCTCGAAGACGTGCACGCTCAGCCCCGCCCTGGCCAGGGTCAGCGCGGCGGCCAGGCCATTCGGTCCGGCGCCCACCACGATCGCGTCGGGCTCGCTCACAGGCAGATCACCTCGCCGTCGGCCGCCAGAGTCACCGGAACCCGCCTGTCACGCAGGCCCGCGGCCAGCTTCTCCAGTTCAGTATCGGTGCGGTCCGGGCGGTGGTGGAGCAGCAGGACCCGCCGGGCGCCGGCCGCCGCGGCCAGGCCGATGGCGTACTCCGCGGCTGCGTGCCCGAATGTCTGCGCGGGGTCGAAGTCCTCGGCGTACCAGAAGGAGTCGTGCATCAGGATGTCAGCGCCGTCCGCGAGCTCGAGCGCTGCATCGTGGTAAGCCCCGAGGCCATCCGGTCCAGGACCGAGGTTGGTCGGGCTGTGGTCGGGCAGGTAGGCGATGGCATGGCTGCCGTCGCTGACCCGGTAGCCGAAGGTGCGGCCGCCCTTGTGCGGGATGTCGCGGGCCAGCAGGGTTAGCCGTCCGAGCTCGGCCTCGCCTTGCTCGAGGCCAGCGAAAGTCCAGTCACCACGCAGCTCGCGCGGTGCAATCGGAAAGGTCGGCGGCGACATGCCGCGCTCCAGGGCCGCCGCCGCTCCAAAACCGTCAAGCGGCTCGGGCAGCAGGAGGCGGACCCTGGCGTCGCCCCGGTCACCACCGGTGAAGAAAGGCAGGCCCTGCACGTGGTCCCAGTGCAGGTGGGTCAGCGCGATGGTGCCGCGGAACGGGCTCCCCGCCAGCAGCGGGGTGACGTCCCTGATCCCGGTGCCGGCGTCCAGGAGCAGCTCGGGCACCATAGCGCCGTCCGGCGTGATCGCCAGGCAGGACGTGTGTCCGCCGAATCGCACGAAGTCTCGGCCAGGCGCTGGGGTAGAGCCGCGGGTACCGCACAGGTTGATCCGCACGCCTCAGCCCTGGACCGCTTCCTCGCGCCGGTGGCCGCTAGCCAGCTCGGAGAGCGCACCGGAGTCGAACTGGCTCGCCGGGACCGAGGCGACCCGGCACGCCGTGACTGCGACCAGGGTGGACGTGCGGATCCCGGCCTCCAAGTGCGACCGCTCGCCAAGCAGCGCGCCCGGGCCGTACTCGGCTAGCTGCTGACCGTCCCGGTCCACCCGGATGACCCCGTCGAGCACGAGGTACAGGTCGGAGCCCGGCTCGCCCTGATGAACCAGGGTCGTACCCGGCTGCAGGGTGGTGAAGCGCGGCTTCTGCCCGCCGTGCATGAGCTGCCCGGACAAAGTCCGCTCAAGCGCCGTCTCGACGGCCGTCACCAGCGCCGGGGAATCCTCGTCACCCCACGGGCTGTGCTGCGCGTCGAACTGCCGTGCGATCCAGTCCTTGAAGTCGGTAAGGCCGGACTTGCCCGCGAGCTGACCCGCGCTGTCGTAGATCCAGTGGCGCGGGAACGGGCTCGCGCCCGTCATCGCGAAGTCGGCGTGACCGTCGGCGTGCAGGGTCAAGGACAAGGTCGTCCAGACAAGCGGGGCGAGCCACAGGACGAACGGCTTGCGGCTGATCGTCCTTGGCATCGGCGCGCCGGTCCGGCCGCCGACGGTCTGGCTGAACCGCACCCAGCCGTCGCCGCGCTCGGGCTCGCGCTGGAGATCTGCTAGCTGGACCGCCTGGAAGCGGTACTTCAGCGCACCGAGCTTCACCAGGCTCGAGCCGATGAGACCCCGGCCAGCGTAGCCGCAGTCGGAGATCTGGCCATCCTCGCTGACCTCGATCCAGGCCCGCAGGTCGTTGGCGAACCGGAACCGGTCCGCGGCCTGTAGCTCGACCAGGTCGGTCAGCTCGGCGGGCGGCGGGTCGTCGTAGTGCCCGATGCCCGTGTCGAAGGGGATCCGCATGCCGCCGGTCACCGCTTCGGACGGGATCCAGGAGATGGACGTGACGCTGCTCTCGTACCTCATGACCCCAGCATGACCGCCGCGCCCAGGAGCAGACATGGTGCTGCCAGGCTTCTCCTGGTGTGCCTAACACCAGGGTTGGCGCGCAGCTATCTCGCGAGCGAGGCGGGCTTGTCCGGCACAACCACCAGCAGGCCGCGGACCGCGGCCCCGGCTGGCAGCCGCCAGCCAGCCTCGACATATCCGCGGCTGCCGGCGATGTCGGCACCGGGACCCGGTCGGGGCTGCAGGCGGCGGATGACGCGCAGGTCGGCTGCGACGAGCTCAGTGCCGGCGAAGTAGCGCACGACGGTGGCATCCGGCGTGTCGCTCACGCTCTGCGCTTGCGCCTGCGCGCAGCCCTGGAGCAAGGCGACCAGCTGTCCCATCAGGACTGGATCATGCACGCCGTCGTACACCCACCGCCGGCCGAGGACGCCGTGCTCGGTTTCGCCAATCAGCGCCTGCTCAGCGCCGGGCAGCGGCGCCCCGCGGTAAGTGAGCGGGACGTGGTAGCTGGCGGGCTGACCGCCGGACAGGTCGGTGACCACCATGAACTCGATGCCGACCTCGCCAGCCGGGTCATCGAGCCGGAAACCGCCCGCCTTAGCCAGGTCCGGCACCTTAGCCCTGACGTCGTACCACGGCTGGGACGGCAGCCACGACCCGACGAGCTCCAGCTTGCCGGGCGTAAGCGTGGTGTGGTGGATGACGGCCATCAGGTGTCCCATCCTTTGCTCTGGACAGCGCCACTACCCGCGCGAGTGTAGGTGGCCAGCATCTCTGCACCGGGACGGGGTCACCTTGACCAGCTGATCGCGTTCCGGCTGGACTTCTCCCCATGACGGCGATATGGCGAGCTCGCCGTTCCGACCTCCGGTCTCGATGAGTAAGACGCTCCCGTCACTCGGTGCGGAGCAGCTGCGCGGGCCTGACCCTGGCGGTCCCGTGGGCCGGCCACAGCCCGACGGCGTTTGCGGCAAGCAGCACGGCCGGGATCAGCAGGAGCCCGGTCCCGATCGGGATGTCGGTGCCTGGTGAGATCCCCAGCACGTTGGCGAACAGCGCCCAGGCCCAGTGACCGGCCGCTGCCCCGACCGGCAGACCGATCAGCAGCGCCAGCCCGGTGACCGTGGTGATCTGCCAGAACATCAGGGCGGAGAGCTGACGTCGATGCAAGCCGAGCGTCCTCAGCACGGCGAAGTCGCGGCGCCGGAACCGGGCGGACTGGAACGCGAACTGCGCCAGCACGCCGAGGCCGAGAATCGCTAGCAGTCCCGCGAGGATCAGCGGGGTCGCGTCTACTGGTTCGTAATTGATCACGCCGTTGGGCTGCTGATTGGCGACGACGCACGTGGATTGCTGCACGCTGGCGCAGAACTTCGCCACCGCCCGGGTGAAGGCGGCGATGTCCGCGGCCTTGCGCCGTCCCGGGGCGAACTTCAGCAGGACAAAGTTGAAACCCTTGCCGTTGGCCGCCTGTGCCGGTGCCGCGAGCATGCTGGCCGGCACCAGCGCGCCCTGACCGAGATCGGTCGGAGTGAACGAGCCCTGCCCGAAATACGGAAAGACCGCGCGGCCGACGACCTTGAGCGGCTGGGACGGCCCCGATGCAGAGACCTGGACTATCTGCCCGAGCCTGAGGGCGCCGCTGCGCATGGTCGACGTACCGAGGACGAGCTGACCGGCCGCTGGCGGCCGGCCTGCGAGGATTGTGGGCGTCAGCAGGCGGCCCCGGCCTGGCGCCAGGCCGATGGCCGGCACCACTCCGCCGTGCTGGCCGAGACTCACAGTGCCGTGCAGCCCGAACGTCCACGCGGTCAGCCCGGGCACCGCCTTGACGTACCTGTCGAACGTGTCCTGGCCGATGACTCCGAACTGCAAGTCCATCGCGACATCCCAGGTCTTCCCGTAGAGCTGCGGCGTCCGTTCGAGATGGACCAGGTTGGCACCGAAGGTGACCGACGCCATGAACGCCGCTACCGCCAGCGCTGTGCCGACGAGCGCGCTGTTCGCAGGCACCGCGCGGCGGCTCCGACCGGGCTCCAGCGCCATCCGGACGCCCGTGACTGCGGTCACCGGCGCGCCCGAGTCCGCCAGCCAGCGCGCCACGCGTGAGCCGTAGCCGGGCGCAGCAGGCGCATTCGCCCCGCTGCGAAGCCAGGCCGACGACTCACGCCAGGCTGGCCGGGCGACCCAGCCGAACAGGAGAACGACGATCGCGGCGAATCCCGCCACCAGCACCGTCACGTCGACCGACACGCCGGGGTGCAGCTCGGCGACCCGGGCCGGCCCGATCGGCATCAGCGGGGATGCGGCGACGGCGGCCGCGCAGGCCAAGAACGCGCCGAGGGCGGCGGCGACCAGGACCTGAACCAGACTCGCCGCCAGTAGCTGCCACCTGGTGAGCCCGAGGGCTGCCAGGACCTGGTTGTCGGCGCTGCTGGCGAGCACGAGCCTGCTGGCCACCTGGCCGAGGATCAGCAGCGCGGTGACGGCGAGCACCAGCGCGAAGACGGCCAGGGCCACGGCCTGCGGCCGGATTGCTCGCTCCGCCGTCGCCGCCTGGACATCGTCGTCCGCCACGAACAGCTGGCCGTCAGTCGACGACCGGTACTGCGGTTCGCGCGCCAGGTGCGTTGCCTCTGCCGTGAATGTGCCGACCGTCGTGCCGGCGGCGAGCTTGACGTAGTCGCCATCGAACGCCTGGTAACCGATGCCGAGCTCGCCGTAGAGGGCATGGCTCGCCTGGATATATGCCGTCTGCGCCAGCTTGTTGACCGGCACGATCGAGTCGCTGAGCATTTCTATCCCGACCACGTGCTCGGTGAGATAGCGGACACCGAGCTTCGGGTCGTTGTTCATAGCGGCCAGCCGCAGCACGCTGCCCACGTGCAGGCCCAGCATCCTGGCAGCGAGCTGATCGACCATGACCTCGCCTGCCCGGTCTGGCAACGGCGGCCGGCCCGCCAGCATCTTGGGCCGTTCCAGCTGACGGCCAAGGCGGCCATCGAGCGGCGCCGCCACCTCCGACGCCTCGTCGATCTGGCCGTGGGCAAGCAGGGGCATGCAGTTGAGCCCGACCACCGGGGCGATCTGCCGGACGCCCGGCAGCTTCCCGATAGCGAAGTCGAATCCGCCGACGCCGGAGCCCGCGGGCCCCACGAGCACATCTGCGGCCGCGCTCGACCGCAGGAACTGCGGGTAGGCGTTCTCGGTGCGCCGCGCACCGGCCGCCACGGTCATGACGGCGCCGCCAGCCAGCCCTGTGAGCAGGACCAGCGCCGCCCAGGCGCGCCAGCTCGCGCGCAACCCGGGTAGGGCGACCGCAATTATCGCGCGCATCCTTTCCTGGCCCTCTCATTCCGCCGCGGGACGACACACGCCTCGCCGCCATCGCGGTAACGGCACCGTAGTGGCTCGCCGAACCTGTCCGGTAGCTGCGCAGATGAATGTGACCTTGCGCATACATGGGCTGATCTTTACGGTGTCCTAAACCCGGCCGGCGAGCCAGGATGGTGCCTGGCACCGCCGGGCGTGCTAGCACCACGCCAGAAGCTGACACCTGCACCCTGGCCGACCCGGCCCTGCTCATGCGAGAACTAACTGGATGAACGGCATCGCGGCGCCTGGCAGGCGCACCATCAGCGTCTTCCTCGCCGACGACAACCTGATCGTCCGCGAGGGCGTCCGTGCGCTCATCAATCGCAGCCCGGACCTGGAGGTCACCGGCGTGGCTGCCGATTACGACGAGGTCATCGCCGGCTGCGCCGCCGAGGCGCCGCAGGTGCTGGTCACCGACATCCGGATGCCCCCGTCGTTCCGGTCCGAGGGCATCGACGCCGCGAGGGAAGTCCGCAAGCGCCATCCTGGCACCGGCGTCGTCGTGCTCTCCCAGTTCGACGACCCCGAGTACGCGGTCGCGCTGCTCGCTGACGGCTCGGCAGGCTACGGCTATCTGCTCAAGGACCGGGTAGCCGAGGGCAATCAGCTGGTAGAAGCCATCCGCAGCGTGGCGAGCGGCGGCACGGCGCTGGACCCGACGATCGTGGCGGCGCTGCTTCAGCCGGTGATTGCTCCTGGCGGCCTGCTGCCGGCCGAGGAAGAACTGCTGGCCATGATCGCCGCAGGCAAGCCAATCAAGGCGATCGCCGTGGCCAGTAAGACGCCGCCCGAGGCCGTCGACGCCGCGGTAGACGCCGTGTTTCTCAAGCTCGCGGCGGGCGTCTCCGCCGGACAGCACGGCGCTATCCAGCGGCTCCGGCTACTCCATCAGGCCATCGTGGACCGGGAAGAGCAGGGCGAGACCCTGTCCCGGCTGCTGCCGAGCGGGCTGGCCGAGAAGCTCCGGCAGGAGTCGCGGCCGATCGGAGAGGTCGAGCGGGTCACGGTAACCGTGGTGATGAGCGACATCAGGTCGTACTCCACCATTGCTGAGCACGCTGACCCGAGCCAGCTGGCCGGCCAGCTCGGCACGCACCGGGGCGCGATGAACCAGGCGATCCTCGGCCAGTCCGGGACGGTCATGCAGTTCGTCGGCGACGCGGTCATGGCCGTCTTCGGCGCGCCGTTCCCGCAGGCCGACCACGCCGACCGCGCGGTCGCAGCGGCCGTGGCCATGCACGCGCTCCAGGCCGAGATCAACGCCGAGTGGGAACGGGCGGGCCTGCCAGCCTTCGGGCTCGGCCTCGGCCTATCGACCGGCGAGGCGGCGGCAGCCCTGCTTGGATCCGCTGAGCGGCTGGAATACACGCTGGTCGGCGACACGGTAAATCTCTCCCAGCGGCTGCAGCAGCTGGCCGCGGCAGGCGAGACCGTGCTGTCGGAGGCGACTGTCAAGGCTCTTTCCGCGCCGGTCGACGTCATCCCGCTGCCATCCCAGATGGTGAAGGGGCGCGACACTCCCGTTGTCGCGTTCAAGCTGACGCAGCCAGGAGCCGGACTGCCGGGCTCTGCTACCCAAGGGGACCTGACCTGACGACCACCGACCTGACGACCACCGACCTGACGACCACCGACATGGCCCTGCAAATGCGCGGCGTGCGCAAGACGTTTGAGGCAGAGAATGCGCCGGTCCGCGCCCTGCGCGGCGTGGACCTGGATATCGCCCGGGGCGAGTTCGTCGCGCTGACAGGGCCGTCGGGCTGCGGCAAGTCGACTCTGCTGAATCTGGCCGCCGGGCTCGACCTGGCCGACGAGGGCAGCATCTACGTCGCCGGCGAGGAAGTCACTGGCCAGGGCGAGGACGAGCTGGCCCGGATGCGGCGGCGCCATATCGGCATCGTCTTCCAGTTCTTCAACCTGCTCGAGGGCGTCACGGTGCTCGAGAATGTCGCCCTGGCCGCCATCATCGCCGGGCGTAAGCGCCGGGTGGCTGAGACCAGGGCACGGGACCTGCTCGACCTGCTCGGTCTTGGCGACAAGGCCAGCGCCGTTCCCGGCGTGCTCTCTGGCGGGCAGCGCCAGCGCCTGGCCATCGCGAGAGCGCTGGCCAACGAGCCGACGCTGGTGCTCGCCGACGAGCCAACCGGAGCGCTCGATTCTGACGGCGGCCAGGAGGTCATCGAACTGCTGCGCCGTCTGCACGCCGGCGGTCAGACCATCCTGCTCGTCACGCACGACACTGCGGTGGCCGACGCCGCCGAGCGCATCGTCCGCATGCTGGACGGCCGCATCACGCCTGACAGCACTGCGGGACCACAGACGCCAGGATTGACGATCCCGGCCCGGGTGCGATGACCCACCTGCCCGCGCGGATCAGGCCACGCAGTCCGGTGCCGCCCTCTCGCACCGAGGCAGCACCCGCACCGACGAGGCCGGCTGCGCCCGCACCGCCGAGCACGGTCCGGCGGGTAGCCACTGGGGTGCTCAGTCCGCTTGCCGCGATCGCGCTCACGGCGGCGGGTCTCCGCGTCCACGTTCCCGGTCCTCTGTCGGATCTCCAGCGGGTCGCGCTCGGGCTCGTCCTGGCCGGGGCTGTCTCAGCCGCCGTACTGGCCAGGACGGCCGAGCGGACGCCGCAGTGGCAGGTGGCAGCCGGCACAGTCACGGCCGCTGCGACGCTCGTCTGCTACCGGCTGGCCCTGCACCCGACGGGCGGCGCCGGCCACGCGGCCGCGGCGGCTAACACGGTCGGGACGCTCCTCGTCATCGCCGCGTCCATGCATCTGGTGCTCGGCCTGCCTGATGGGCGCCTCACCCGGCCGGCCCAGCCTGGCCGCGGTCCGGCGAGGCTTGACCGGCCGGCCCAGCCGAGCAGGGCGCGCCGGGGGACCGTCGGCCTCGCCTATGGCGCGGCCATCGCCGCCGGCCTTGCGCTTGGCGCCGAGCATCACACCATCAGCGTGCCGGCTGGTGCCGTCATCTGGGCCGCGGCTCTCGCAGTCACGCTGCCGGCGCTGCGGCTGAAGTACCTCGCTTCGGCCGGGCGCGACCGCGAGCGGCTCCAGTGGATCGGCGCCAGCGCTGTCCTCGCTGCGGGGCTCGCCCTCGCGGCCGCCGTGCTGCATGTACTGATCGCCTGGCCCGGCCCGCTGGCAGCGGTGGCGGCCGGGTGCACCGTCCTGCTATCGGTCGGGATGATGGCGGGCGAGATCCGGTCACTCGGGCCGTCGGCCGGCCGGGCCCTGGTCCAGCTCATCGCTGTGGCCGGCTTCGCTGTCGTTGTCGCGGTCATCTACGTGATCGTCGTGCTCGGCGTGGGCAGCGGTCCGGCGTCCAGCAGCGACCGCGAGCTGCTCGGGCTCTCGATGCTCGCTGCTGCGATCGCGGCAATCGGTTACCTGCCAGCCAGGGAGCGGCTGCTCGCGTGGGCCAAGCACGTCGTGTACGGCGCCCGCGAGGCGCCGGACGAGGAACTGCGTACCTTCGGCAGCCGCCTCACCAGGGCCATCTCGATGGACGAGCTGCTGCTCCAGCTCGCCGAGTCGCTGCGCAAGACCATGGCGCTGACCAGCGCCGAGGTCTACACCGGCAGCGGCGACGTGCTGGAGCGCACGGTCTCCGTGCCCGATGCGGGGCCGCGCTCGATCATGGTGACACCGCGCGAGCGGTCGGTCATCACGAGGGCTGGCGTGTCCGGCAGCGCCTGGGCCACCGTCTGGCTGCCGGCCCTGCTCGACGGGCGCGAGCACGGCCAGCTGCGGGTCGCCCCGGTGAGCCACGGCGGCCACCTGCTCGGGCTGATCGTCGTCGAACGACCGGCCGCCGGGGACACCTTCACCGACGAGGACGACCGGGTGCTCACCGACCTGGCCCGGCAGGTCGGTCTGGCATTCCACAACGCGCAGCTCGACTCCGCGTTGCAGAACTCGCTCGACGAGCTGCGGGCGCAGGCTGAGGTGCTGCGGGAGTCTCGGGCCAGGATCGTGGCGAGCGGTGACGCCGAGCGGCGGCGGCTCGAGCGCAACCTGCACGACGGCGCGCAGCAGAACCTGGTTGCGCTCGCCGTCAGCCTGCGGCTAGCGCGCGACGTGCTGGCCGACGAACCGGAGGTAGCGGCACAGCTGCTGGATCAGCTGGCCGAAGATCTCAAGGTGACCATCGCCGAGCTGCGGAATCTCGCGCACGGCATCTACCCGCCCCTGCTCGCCGACAGCGGCCTCGCCAAGGCGCTGGACGCGGCCGCCAGCCGCAGCCCGCTCGGCGTCCGGGTCACGGCGGCGGGCGTGGGCCGGTACTCCCTCGACATCGAGGCCGCGGTATATTTCTGCTGCCTGGAGGCCTTGCAGAACGCCGCCAAGCACGCACCGGGAGCAACCGTCGAGGTGCGGCTGTGGGAGGAGTCAGGCGGACTGCTGTTCGCTGTCACCGACGACGGGCCCGGCTTCGACGTGACGGCGGCGCGGGCCGGGCACGGGTACATGAACATGGCTGACCGCCTCGGCGCTATCGGCGGAACCGTGCGCTGGCAGTCAGTGCCCGGCCACGGCGCTACCGTGCAGGGATCGATTCCGCTGACTTGATCAGGCAGGTTCCAGTCCCGGCCAGCCTGCGTCGCGGTGCGCCCAGATCTGCCGCAGCATGTCGGCGCCGAGCCGCTCCTTGTTGACGTATCCGGCGGCGCCGCTGACGCCCGCATCGGACGGCAGGTCACGGACGTCGTAGGTGGAGCACAGAATGACTACCGTCTCAGGGTGTGCCGCGAGGATCTGCCGGGTGGCCTCGATGCCGTTCATCTGCGGCATGTTGATGTCCATCAGCACCAGCTCGGGGTGGAGGCGATCGACGAGCTCGATAGCCTCGTGCCCGCTGCAGGCCTCGCCTGCGAGCTCGAATTCGTCCAGGCGGCGCAGCACGGCCCTGGCCGCGATCCGGAACGGCGCCTGATCGTCGACGACGAGGACGGAATGCGAGCTGGGCACATGATCAGTCTCGCATGCAATGCAAGCGGCGCCGAGGGTGCTGGCTTGAGCCGGGCGGGGGTGTCAGCCTCCCGGTCCGGCGGCCGCCCGATGCTCGCTGAGGTACACCAGAACGGCCTTGACCCGGCGATTCACGTCCCGCTCCTCGCTCAGGCCCAGCTTGGCGAAGATCGAGTTGGTGTGCTTCTCCACCGCGCGCTCGGTGACGAACAGAGCCGCCGCAATGGCCGAGTTGCTCTTGCCCTGCGCCATCTCGGCCAGGATCTCCAGCTCCCTCGGCGTGAGTTGCGCCAGCACATGCTGGCCGTCCTGGGTCCGCGACCGCACCAGCTCGTCGACCACCATGGGGTCGATGACCGACCCGCCGGCTGCGACCGCCCTGATCGCGCGGGCCAGCTCGTCGACGCTCCCGATCCGCTCCTTGAGCAGGTAGGCGCGCCCAGCCGAGCCGTGCTCGAGCAGCGCCACCGCGTAGCCGGGTGCGACGTACTGGCTGAGCACCACCACGCCGATGCGGGGCTGATGCTGCCGCGCCCAGGCCGCCGCCTGGATCCCCTCATCGGTCCCGGTCGGCGGCATCCTGATGTCGGTCACCACGACATCGGGGTGCTCGCGCTCGATCAGCGCCAGCAGCGCCGGCAGGTCGCCCGCGGTACCGGCAAGCTCCAGATCGTCGTTGGCGGCCACCAGCCGGGAGATGCCCTCGCGCAGCAGCACGTGGTCCTCGGCTAGCACCACTCGGATTCTGCTCATCGCCGCAGATCGTACGCGCAGCTGACCGTTTCCGCAGCATACGCGTCTGCATCGCCGACTGCGGGGCTGGCTCACCGGCCAGAAGTGGTGCCGCCACACCTGCGTGGTATCGGCCGGCGCCCGCACAATGACGACATGGCACTTGCTCGGTATGCCGCCAGGGCCGCTCGGCATCCCGAGTAGCCCGGCTACGATCAGCCTCGTGAGCGATCTTGCATTCCCACCGTTCCCGCCCGGCTTCACCTGGGGTGTCGCGACGGCTGCGTACCAGATCGAAGGCGCGGTGGCGGAGGACGGCCGGGGCAATTCCATCTGGGACACGTTCTGCCGTCAGCCTGGTGCGATCCGGGACGGCGACACCGGCGACGTCGCCGACGACCACTACCATCGCTGGCCCGAGGACGTCGCGCTCATGGCCGACCTCGGCATCGGTGCCTACCGGTTCTCGATCGCGTGGCCGCGGATCCAGCCGACGGGATCAGGACCGGCCAACGCGGCCGGGCTCGACTTCTACGACCGGCTTACCGATGCCCTGCTGGCCCGTGGCATCACGCCGATGCCGACGCTGTACCACTGGGACCTGCCGCAACCGCTAGAGGACGCAGGCGGCTGGATGGCGCGAGACACCGCGTACAGGTTCGCCGAGTACGCCGGCCTCGCCGCGGACCGGCTCGCCGACCGCGTGCCGGCCTGGATCACGCTGAACGAGCCGTTCGTGGTGACCGCGTTCGGCTACGCGCTCGGCATTCACGCCCCCGGCAAGACGCTCATGCTCGATGCGCTCGCGACCGCCCATCATCAGCTACTCGGGCACGGCCTCGCCACGTCGGCGCTGCGCAGCGCGGGCGCTCGCCAGGTGGCGATCACCAACAACTACTCGCCGGCCTGGCCGGCCACCGACAGCGCGGCCGACATGGCGGCCACCGCTGCCTACGACGCGCTGCACAACCGCATGTTCACCGATCCGGTGCTACTCGGGCACTACCCCGACCTGACGGCGTTCGGGATCGGCGCGGACGGGATGGACTGCGTCCGCGATGGCGACCTCGCGGTTGTCGCAGCGCCCATCGACATGCTCGGGGTCAACTACTACACGCCGACGAGCCTGTCGGCACTGCCGGACTCGCCGCTGCCATTCCAGCTGGAGTCCATCCCCGGCTATCCCGTCACGGCGTTCGGCTGGCCGGTCATTCCCGCCGGGCTGACGGAGCTGCTCACGACGCTGGCGAAGCGGTATGGCGACCTGCTGCCGCCGATCTGCATCACCGAGAACGGCTGCTCGGTGGCCGACGAGCCGGACGCTGACGGCGTCATCGCCGATCAGCCTCGCATCGCCTACCTCGACGGGCACATCCGTGCGGTCGCCGATGCGATCAAGGCCGGCGTCGACGTGCGCGGCTACCTGGTCTGGTCGCTACTGGACAATTTCGAGTGGGCCGAGGGCTATCACCAGCGCTTCGGGCTGGTGCACGTGGACTTCGACAGCCAGCAGCGCACCCCGAAGGCGTCGTTCGGCTGGTACCGGGACATGATCGCGTCACATCGTCAGTAAGCCAGGGCCGGGCGAGCTCGCACCCAGCTATCAGCTGTCAGCGTCGCGGCCATGAAGTGCCCCACGTCGCTGCGCGCGATCTTGCCGCCGCCGACCGGCGGGAACTCTGGCCGGACCCGGTAGCGACCGGTCTGCGGGCCGTCTACGAGGCGCGTAGCCCGCACGAGCGTCCAGTCCAGATGGCTGGCGGTGATGACGGCTTCCATCTCCCGCACGTCGGCGAATGGCTTGGCCAGCACCCTCGGCAGGACGAACTTGATCAGCGCACCGGTGTCCGGATCGCTCTGAATGAACGCTCCCGCTGCCGACACGCAGATCAGCCGGCGGGTTCCCGCCATCTCCATCGCGGCCACCGTGGCACCCGCGGCCGTGGCCAGCAGGGCCGGCGTCTTCGCGCCGCGCGGCCCGAGCGCGGATAGCACGGCGTCGGCGCCCGCCACCACCTCGGCCACCGCGTCGGCATCGGTTGCCTCGCCGGCGATCACGGTGAGGCCAGCGGACGCGGGCAGCGACTCTGGGTTGCGCGCGAGCGCAGTGACCACGTGCCCGGCGCTGAGGGCCCAGCTCAGCACGTGACTGCCGATCCGGCCGCTGGCGCCCAGCAAGGTGAGTCGCATGACAATCTCCTCGAGCTCGTTGTCAGTCCACGGTCCCGGTGCCCGCGACGCGGACCCACTGCGGCGGTCCCGCGGCCGGCGGGCACCGGGTGCTCTCAGCCAGTGCCAGCGCCCTGCGTGGCCCTGGCATGACGGCCGGCCCGTGCCTCGTGCCCGGCGGTGCCAGCCTCGGGGTCGGCAGTGTCGGAGGTGCCGCCGCCGGCGGCGTCACGGCGTCGGCCGGCCCCAACCGGGAGCGCGAGCATCAGCGCGAAACTCGCCAGGAACACGCCGACCTGGAACCACAGCGTCCGCGTCAGCGCGGCGGCGAAGTCGGTCCGGACTGCGGTCCCTCCGGCCTTGGCCAGGACACCGCTGACGGTGACCGGCAGCACCTGGCCGCCGGGGAGCCTGCAGGCGGCCGGGGTCACGGTCGGATCCGCGGCCACGAGCCGGGCGTGCAGGCAATCCCCGAACTGCACCGCGATCCGGCCAGCTAGCGGCGCTGGCACCTGTGCTACCGCGAGGCCCGACCGAAGCTGCGGGCCGACTGTCGCGGCCGCGGACGCTGACTGGCTGCCGAGGAACCCGAAGAAGATCACCCCAATGACCGCCACGCCAATCGACGCGCCGAGCTGGAGGCTGGTGTTGAAGATGCCCGAGGCCGATCCGGCGTCCTGCCGCTGCACCCCGGCGAGCAGGATGTCGGCCAGCGGTGCCAGCACCGTGCCCATGCCGAGCCCGGCGACCACGAGGGCCGGCACCATGTCCCAGGTGGTGACCGCGCCGCCGAAGTGGTGCACCGTCTCGATCAGCCCGGCCATGCCGCCCGCCATCACGAGCGCGCCCGTCATGGTTACCCCGCGGCCGAACCTGGGCGCCAGCCTGGCCGCGGCACCGGATGCGAGCAGCACGCCGGCCGAGAACGGCAGGAACGTCAGGCCCGCGTGCAGCGGCGCGAAGCCGAGGCCGATCTGCAGGAAGAGCGTCAGGATCAGCGCGAACGAGGTCACGCCCAGGAAGAACGTGACCGCGATCGCGATGCCGACCGCGAAGGCGCGCTGGCGAAAGAGGCCAAGTTGCACCAGCGGCGAACCGTCGCGCCGGTCCTTGGCTCGCTCGTAGGCGATGAAGACCGCCAGCATCGGCGCCGCCGCGGCCATGGACACGAACGTCCAGGTCGGCCACCCGAGCTGACGCCCCTGCACCAGCGGGTAGAGCAGCAACAGCAACGCCGCCGAGATCAGCGCCGCACCGATCGGATCGAGCCGCGGCGGACGGGGCGCACGTGACTCCCGGACCAGGACCGCTGATGCCGCGACCGCCAGGATGCCCACCGGCACGTTGATGAGGAAGATCGGCCGCCAGTCCAGGCCGAACAGGTTGTGCTGGGTCAGCAGGCCGCCGAGCAGGGGCCCGCTGACGGTGCCGAGGCCGGCGGTGACTCCGAACGCAACGAGCGCCTTGATCCGCTCGGCGGCCGGGAAGATGACCTGGATCACCGACAGGACCTGCGGGATCATGATGGCACCGAAGGCGCCCTGCGCCACCCGGCTGCCGATCAGCATGCCGGGGCTCTGCGCCGCGCCGCACAGCGCCGACATCAGCGTGAAACCGGTGACGCCGATGAGGAAGAGGCGCTTGCGGCCGAACGTGTCACCGAGCCTGCCGCCAGTGATCAGCACAAGGGCGTAGGCCAGCGTGTAACCCGCAAGCGCCCACTGGACGTCGGCGTAGGTGGCGTGCAGATCGCGCTGGATCGACGGGATCGCGATATTGACGATCGAGATATCGAGCAGGTTCATGAAGGCAGCCAGCAGCAGCACCACCAGCGTGAGCCACCGGCGCGGGTCGGGGCTGTCGCCTGCCGCACCGTGAGGTGCCAGGATCTGAGCATCAGTTGCCATGGGAATTCCTCCGCTCAGGAAGGTCGCCGTGATTACCTAGCCAAACTAGCGTCTCGCATTGCTATTGTCTAGGGAGCTTAACTATTAAGGAGACGAGGCATGTCCGGGGATCCGCACTGGGAGGTGCCATGGCCAGCGGGACTCGAGACCGAGTCCTGGAGTCCCGAGCGGGCCAAGCTGGCGATGGCCTTCATCGCCGCGATCAGGAAGACTGGCTCGCTGATGCACCTGATGAGCCAGGCAGCGGCGGACCGCATCGGCATCAACGCAACCGACCTGAACTGCCTCAACATCCTGAGCTTCAGCGGCCAGCTGACGGCTGGCGAGCTAGCCAGGGCGACCGGGCTGACGACGGCCTCGATCACTGGCGTAGTGGACCGGCTCGAGGAGGCCGGCTTCGTCCGCCGCGAGCGCGATGCGGCCGACCGCAGGCGCGTTGTCATCTACCTGAACGTGCCGCGTGCCGTCGGCACGGTCGCGCCGGTGTTCGGCCCGATGATGGGCGCGTGGCAGCGAATGGCCGCCCGCTACAGCGACGACGAGCTCAGACTGA
Source organism: uncultured Actinomycetota bacterium (assembly GCA_963837255.1). Lineage (GTDB taxonomy): Bacteria > Actinomycetota > Actinomycetes > Streptosporangiales > Streptosporangiaceae > JAJYUU01. Next base: position 551,732 of record CAWIMN010000011.1, on the reverse strand, counting down.
TTGTCGGGTTCTACGGCCAGATGGAGCAGATCATCCGCGAGCACCTGGCCCGGCTCCGTGCGGGAGAGGAGCCGTCCGAGTGACCCGCGACCAAAGGAGGCATGGTGGCGCACCCGCTTGACCCTCTCAGTGCGGACGAGATCCAGCGTGCAGGCACCGCGTTACGTGCCAATAAGGGCCTGGACGCGCACTGGCGCTTCGCCTCGATCGACCTGGTCGAGCCCGCTAAGGCGGACCTGGCCGACGGCGCGGCTGCCATCGGCCGCGCGGCGCAGGTGATCTGCTGGAACACCGCCGACGGGCAGGCCTACCGGGCCGTGGTGTCGCTCCCTGACGGCGACATCACGCGGTGGGAGCATCTGCCCGGCATCCAGTCGAGCATGACCGTCGATGAGTGGCACGAGTGCGACGCCATGCTCCGCAGCCACCCGCTCCTCATCGACGCACTGGCCAGGCGCGGCATCACCGACATGAGCCTCGTGCTCACCGACGTCTGGGCGTATGGCGCGGCACTGGCACCTGACCGGTATCGGGGCCTGCGCATCGGCTGGGCGGATGTCTGGGCGCGGGGCAGCACCGATGGCAACCCGTACGCCCACCACATCACCGGCCTGCACCCGGTGGTCGACCTGAACCGCATGCATCTGCTCGAACTGGAAGACAACGAGGAAGCTGACGGCGCCGGCCGGCCGACGGTCAGGGGCGAGTACCTGCCGGGGCTGATCCCGACGCCGCCGCGCCAGGTCAGCCCGCTGCACGTGAGTCAGCCCGACGGTGTCTCGTTCACGCTGGAGGGGCGGCTGTTGCGGTGGCAGAACTGGGAACTGCGTCTTGGCTTCAACTACCGGGAAGGCCTGGTCCTGCACACGGTGGGCTTCCGGGACGGCGGGCGGCTGCGGCCGGTCGCGCACCGGATGTCGTTCGCCGAGATGATCGTGCCGTACCGGGACGCCACTCCCGACCACTACCGCCGCACCGCATTCGACATCGGCGAGTGGGGTCTCGGGTTCATGACCACCTCACTGGAACTCGGCTGCGACTGCCTGGGCGAGATCCGCTACCTGGACGCCGTGCTGCACGACTCGCGCGGCGAGCCGCGGACCATTCGCAACGCCATCTGCGTCCACGAGGAAGACGACGGCATCTTGTGGAAGCACGTGGACGAGCGGACCGGCGCCGCTGTGCGGCGGTCGCGGCGGCTGGTGATCTCCTTCCACGTCACTGTGGCCAACTACGAGTACCTGGTCTACTGGCGCTTCTACCAGGACGGCAACATCGAGTGCGAGGTGCGCGCCACCGGAATCATGGTCACGTCGTCTTTCCCGGCAGGCAGCCAGCCGCCGACAGGCGCGCTCGTCGACCAGCGCACATACGCGCCGTACCACCAGCACTTCATCGTCGCGCGCCTCGACCTTGACGTGGACGGCGAGCCGAACACGGTCTACGCGGTTGAATCGCAGGCGCTGCCGGTCAGCGACGCCAACCCGCACGGGCTGGCGCTCGTCACGCGAGAGACGCCGCTGCTGACCGAGGCCGACGGTCGCCAGGACGTCAACTGGAGCACTCAGCGCACCTGGAAGGTAGCGAGCAGCAGGTCGGTCAACGGCCTCGGCGGCCGCCCTGCCTATAAGCTGGTGCCCGGCGGCAGCTTCCCTGCGGTCATCGACGAGTCGTCGCCAGCGTTCCAGCGAGCCGAGGCGATCGCGCACGCGCTATGGGTAACGCCGTACGCGGCTGACGAGCGGTGGCCGTGCGGCGAGTTCCCGAACCTCAGCGCGACCGATCACGGCCTGCCCGCCTGGACAGCCCGCGACCGGCCGATCGCTGACACCGACGTTGTCCTGTGGTACGTGTTCGGCCTGCATCACATCACCAGGCCCGAGGACTGGCCGGTCATGCCCGTGGACCGGACCTCGTTCTGGCTCAAGCCGTGGGGCTTCTTCGACCGGAATCCGGCCCTCGACGTGCCGCCGACCCCGCACGACGGGCGTGACCGCTAGGTTTGCGTGCTATGACAGGTGTGCCTCGGTCGGGCGAGCCGGCGCCAGGCGTCGTGGAGATCTACACAGACGGTGCGTGCAGCGGCAACCCCGGCCCTGGCGGCTGGGGCGCGCTGCTGATGTATGGCGGCCGGACCAGGGAACTGTGCGGCGGCGAGGCGACCCCGACGACCAACAACCGGATGGAGCTGATGGCGGCCATCCAGGCGCTGGAGAGCCTGACCAGGCGATCGACGGTGCACCTGCACACTGACAGCAGCTACCTGCGCAATGGAGTCATGAGCTGGCTGCCGACCTGGAAGCGCAACGGCTGGAAGACCGCGGCCAAGCAGCCGGTCAAGAACGAGGACCTGTGGCGGCGCCTTGATGCCGCGGCCGGCCGGCACGACGTGCACTGGCTGTGGGTCAAAGGGCATGCCGGCAACCCCGGCAATGAGCGCGCCGACGCGCTGGCCAACCAGGGCATGGCCGAAGCCATGGCGCGGTCGCGGAGCCAGGCGCGCAGGTAGCGCCTCCCCCGGGCGGACACAGAGACTCGCCCTGGCGAGGCGCTAGCCTCGCCTTGGCCCCGTGGTGGGCGGACACAGAGACTCGCCCTGGCGAGGCGCTAGCCTCGCCTGGGCCCCGTGGTGGGCTGACACAGAGACTCGCCCTGGCGAGGCGCTAGCCTCACCAGGGCGAGTACTTGATGACCGGTCCCCCCGGATTCATCTTAATGGGTCCCCCGCTACACAGGATGACACGACAGTTACCGACGGTTTCCACCGGGGTCGGTCATCGGCGACCTATGCCGACTCAGCCCCGGCCGGCCTGATCAAATGGAGCCATGGATCGTCTCAGCCGGCAGCTTGAGTTCATTTCCGAGGCCGGCCGGCTCAAGGGCGTGCAGCGGCAGACGATGCTCGCCGACCCGGCCCGGCGGGAGAACTCCGCCGAGCATTCCTGGCACCTGACGGTGCTCGCGCTTACCCTCGCCGAATACGCGCCGCCGGGCACCGACCTAGCCCGCGTCGTCGCCATGCTGGCGCTGCACGACCTGGTCGAGGTCGACGCCGGCGACCTGTCGGCCTACGCTCCGCAGGCCGATCAGGACCAGCAGCAGGCGGCCGAGCGGGCCGCCGCCGATCGCCTCTTCGGGCTGCTGCCGCCTGGCCAGGCTGGCAGCCTCCGAGAGCTATGGGATGAATTCGAGGAACGGGGAAGCAGGGAAGCTCGGTTCGCCCGCGCCCTCGACCGGCTTCAGCCGATGCTGGAGAACGTCAAAGTCGGCGGCGGTACCTGGCGAGAGCGCGGCGTCACCGCAGATGACGTGCTGGCGAAGGTAGCGCTGATCGAGGACGGCTCGGCGCAGCTAGGCCGATTCGCCAGGAGCCTGATCGAGCACGCCGTCCGCGATCGCATCCTGGCGCCCGGCACGGCCCGCCGGTGACCGTGGGTTCGCCAGAGCGACGCGCCGTCGGCATCGTCTTCTTCCTGAACGGGACCGTAACCGGCACGTTCGCCTCCCGGCTGCCCTGGATCGCGCAGCACCTGCACCTGAGCAGCGGCCTGCTCGGTGCCGTCGGCCTGACGACCAGCATCGGCGCGCTGACGACCATGCCGTTCGCAGCGCAGTTCGTGCACCGGTGCGGCCCCAAGGCGGCGACGCGGGTCCTGATCGCCGCGTCCAGCCTGGCGCTCGCCTTGCCGGCCTTCGCACCGGACGCGCTCGTGCTGACCGCGGTGATGCTGCTGTACGGCGCGCTGATCGGCACGAACGACAATGCGATGAACGCCCAGGCGGTGGAAGCTGAGGGGCGAATCGGCAAGTCGATCATGTCGGGCCTGCACGGTCTCTGGAGCGTCGGCGTCCTGGCGGGCGCGCTGGCCGGCTCGCTGAGCGCTCATGCGGGCATCGACCCGAGGATCCAGTTCCCGGTCGTGGCCGCCGTCGCGGCGGGCGGCGGTGTCCTCGCCTGCTCATGGTTCGCCGGCGGCCGGCCCGTCGGGGCGGCCGCCGAGGTGCTCGTGCCGCGGTTCGCCTGGCCGCGCGGCGCACTGCTGCTCATCGGCCTGGTCGGGTTCGCCGCCATCTTCGTGGAGTTCGCGGCGAACGACTGGTCGGCAATCTTCATGCACTGGGTCCTGCACGCGAACCAGGCTGAGGCGGCGCTCGCAACCGGCGTGTTCGCCGGCTCGATGGCCGCCGGGAGGCTGTGCGGCGACGCACTCGTCCGGCGGATCGGACCGCGCCTGAGCGTCCGCGCGTGCGGTGTCCTCGGCACCGCTGGATGCGTCCTGGTCGCCGTCACCCCGAGCGCGCTGGTGGCGCTGGCCGGCTTCGTCCTGATCGGCCTCGGCGTCTCGGTCGTCGTGCCGCTGGTCTTCGCGGCCGCGGGCCGGTCCGGACCAAGCCCCGCGATCGGCGTCGCCGGCGTCGCGACGGTGAGCTACGGCGCCGGGATGGCGGCGCCCAGCGTCATGGGCGGGGTCGCCGACCTGTCCTCGCTGCGGATCGCGTTCGCCGTCGCGGCCGTGGTCGCCGTGGCCATCGCCGCCGGCGCCGGACTGCTCGAGGAGGAGGCACCGCGCCGCGACCTGTCGGTCGCGGCGCCGCCTCCTGTATCTGACTAACCAAGAGGCACAGCGCCGGGCCCGCCCTAGCCGCGGCCACGAGAGCAGGCTCAGAAGAAGATCAGCTTGACGGCGGAGATCACACCGATCAGCACGACGAAAATCCGCAATGCCTGGGGCGGCAGCCGCCTGCCATACCTGGCGCCGACGAACCCGCCGGCAGTCGAGCCGACGGCGATCAGCAGGACGGCTAGCCAGGCCACGTGCGCGAAGATGATGTAGACGACCGCCGCGGTGCCGTTGACGATGGTGACGAGCACGTTCTTGGCCCCGTTGACCCGCTGCATGCTCTCGTCCAGGAACGTGCCGAGCAAGCCGATGACGAGGACGCCCTGCGCGGCGCCGAAGTAGCCGCCATACGCTGCAGAGGCGAACACGCCGGCGGCGAGCACCGGGCTGGCCGGCTCGCTGTCGGCCAGCCGCCTCCCGTCCTGCTCGGCCAGCCGTTTGCGCCTGGCCGCCATCCGGCTGCTGAGCCACGGCTGGATGATCACGAGCACGCAGGCGATGAGGATGAGCGCTGGCACGATGAGCTTGAAGGACGCCGGCGGGAGTGACAGCAGCGCGGCCGCTCCGGCCACCGCGCCCGCGGCCGCGATGACGCCCAGCCGGGTCAGCCGGGCTCGCTGCCCGGCCAGTTCGCGCCGGTAGCCGACGGCGCCGCTGATATTCCCTGAGACCAGGCCCACATTGTTGGAGACGTTCGCCACGACCGGCGGGAAGCCGAAGGCCAGCAGTGTAGGGAAGGTGATCAGCGATCCGGACCCGACGACCGCATTGACCGCGCCAGCCGCGACGCCTGCCCCGAGGATCGCGAGCGCCTCAGCTGGACCCACGTGTTCCTCGCATGTTCTTGATCGTAAGCGGGGTCACGACACAGCGCACTGTGAGCAGTAGCACACCGGCAGCAACGCTAGTGCTCAGGCCAGCGGCACAGCGCGCGCCGACCAGCGTGCCGCCCTGCGCTCCACCTGGAGCGGCACGCCGAAGCACCGGGACAGATTCCGCGCGGTGAATACATCGGCGAGCGGGCCGGCCGCCAGGACAGCGCCCTTGCGCATCAGCATCGCGTGCGTGAATCCCTCCGGGACCTCTTCCACGTGATGGGTGACCAGGACCATCATCGGCGATCGGGGGTCGCGCAGCAGCCCGGCGATGCGCTGCAGCAGGTCCTCGCGGCCGCCGAGGTCGAGACCGGCTGCCGGCTCGTCCAGCAGCAGCAGCTCCGGATCGGCCATCAGCGACCTCGCGATCTGCACGCGCTTGCGCTCACCCTCCGACAGCGAGCTAAACCGTCGCCGGATCAGGTGGGCGCAGCCAAGCGCGTCCAGCAGCTCGACCGCCCTGGTCACGTCGCCGGAGTCGTAGTCCTCGGAATCACGACCGAGGATCCCGTAGGACGCCGTCAGCACCAGGTCGATGACCTTCTCCTGCACCGGAACCTGATCGGCGATGGCCGAGCTCGACATGCCGATCCGGGTGCGCAGGTCAGCGAGGTCGGCCTCACCGACGGGCTCACCGAGCACCTCAACGGTGCCGTGGGTGGGCGGCAGCAAGGTAGCGGCCACTTGCAGCAGCGTGGTCTTGCCGGCCCCGTTCGGCCCGATGATGACCCAGCTCTCGTCGCTGTACGCGGTCCAGCTCACGTCCCGGAGCAGCATCGACCTGTCGTATCGGACCCCAACCCCGCGCAGCCTGAGTACTTCAGCCGCCATCCGGTTCCCTTCGAGCGCCACCATTCCAGCTCGAACCTACGGTATGTCGCCGCGGCGTCGACGGTCAGCCGCCAACGTGGCGGACAGCGAGCAGAGCTGCCTGCGTCCGATCCGCCACGCCGAGCTTGGCGAGAATGGCGCTCACGTGGGTCTTGACGGTCTTTTCCGAGACGGCGAGCAACCTGGCGATCTCCCGGTTGGACCGGCCGTCGGCGAGCAGTGCAAGCACTTCGCGCTCTCGGCCGGTCAGCGCACCAATGCCGCGTGAGTCTCCGCCCGGCCGCGCCGCGACGAGACCCGCGGCGCCCGGGGCGAGCACCGTGTGACCGTCATGTACGGAGCGGATCGCGTGCACCAGCGCATCGGGATCGACGTCTTTGTACAAGAACCCGGCGGCGCCTGCCTGCAGCGCGAGCGCCGGGCTGGTCGGCCCGGCAGCGCTGGTCAGGACCAGCACCCTGGTGGCGGTGCCGCGAGAGCGCAGCTCGGTCAGCACGCTCACGCCGTCCATGCCGGGCAGCTTGAGGTCGAGCAGCAGCACATCCGGAGCGAGCAGCATGGTCAGGCGCACAGCCGCCGGGCCGTCGCTGGCCTCGCCGACCAGCTCGATGTCGTCCTGGACATCCAGCAGCACTGCGAGCCCCTGGCGGACTACCGGGTGGTCGTCCGCGATCAGTACCGTGATCGGGCCAGGCCCGGCGCCGCTCATAACCCGTCCGCCGACTGGGCTGGTAGCGGGACGCTGAGCCTGACCCTCGTGCCGGTGCCCGGCGCCGAGGTGATCGTCAGCCGCCCGCCGACCGAGCCGGCCCGATCGCGCATCGACGCCAGGCCGAGCCCGGCGTGCGGACTGCGGGGCTCGAAGCCGCTGCCATCGTCGCTGACTTCGAGCACCACAGTCCGCTGGCGTCGTGACAGGCAGACGGTGACATGGCGGGCGCCCGAGTGGCGCAGCGCGTTGCCGATCGCTTCCTGCGCGACCCGGTACAGCGCCGTCTCCCGCCGCGGACCGAGCGCCGGCAAGTCGGCCGCCTGCACCGCGACGTCAGCACCGTGGGTGCGGGCGGCCAGGACCGCATACGCCCGCACCGAGCCCGCCAGGCCGCCGGCCGCGAGCTCGGGCGGCGTCAGCCCGTCGATCACCGCGCGCAACTCCGCATGGGCCTGGCCGGCCAGATCCGCGAGGCTGCCGATCTCCTCGATGGCCCTGGCCGGATCCCGGTCCACCAGGACGGCCGCCGCCCTGGCCTTGGCCCGGACGCTGAATAGCTTCTGCGAGACCGCGTCGTGCAGGTCCCTGGCGAGCCTGGCTCGCTCCTGGAGGACAGACAGCTCGCGGCCTCGCTCGTAGAGCCGGGCGTTCGTCAGCGCGATGGCGGCGTGCGCGGCGAACAGGCTCACCAGCCGCTCATCGCGCTCGGTGAAGCCGCCGGGCACTATCTTGCAGGCCGCGAAAATGAAGCCGAGGATCTCGTCGCCCTGCCTGATCGGGACGCCGAGGACGTCGGTCAGCGCCGGATGGGCCGCTGGCCAGCCCCAGAAGCGCGGATCCGTGCGGATGTCATCAAGCCGTAGCGGCTTGCCCTCGCGCAGCATCACCGCCAGCATTCCGTGCTGACGCGGCAGCGGGCCGATCGCCGCCTGCTCCTTTGCTGTCAGGCCGTCCACGACGAACTCGGCAAACGTCCCCGCCTCCCCCGGCACGCCGAGCGCCGCGTACCGCGCGCCAGCCAGCGACCGTGCCGCCCGCACGATCTTGCCGAGGACGTCGTGCACCGACAGCTGGCTGGAGACGGCCAGCACTACCTGGCTGACCTGCTCGAAGACTTCATCTTGCCCGTCCTGCGCGACAGGCTGGCGAGACTGGCCCATACAACTGACGGTACCGGTGCAGGCCGCGCAGCGGATCCGGCCGAGGTCCTAGGACTATGGTCGCAGCTCAGCCCGGCCGCAGGCCGATGTGGCGAGAGCCGCCGCCGCCTAGCGTCGGTGTCATGACTACTTCATCAGTGGCCGTTCCATCGGTAGCGGTCGTCACCGGCGCATCGCGCGGACTCGGCCGCGCCCTCGCCGGCGCGCTGGCCGGAGCGGGATACAGCCTCATCATCGACGCACGTGACTGCCTGGCGCTGCAGGCGACGGCAGCGGCCATCCGGGCCCGGTATGACCTGCCGCTGCGGTCGGTGCTGGAAGTGCCCGGTGACATCACCGACCCGGCACACCGGGCCGACCTGGCCGCCGTCGCCGCTGACCTCGGCGGCGCCAGCCTGCTGATCAATAATGCCGGGACGCTGGGCGCCAGCCCGCTGCCCGCACTCGCCGATTACCCGGTCGGCGAGTTGCGGACATCCCTCGAGGTCAATGTGGTGGCACCCGTCGCGCTAACGCAGCTGCTCCTGCCCGATCTGCGCAGGCTCGGCGGATCTGTGCTCAGCATCACCTCGGATGCCGCCGTCGAGGCGTACGCGGGCTGGGGCGGCTACGGCGCCGCCAAGGCCGCCCTCGAGCAGGCCTGCCACGTTCTGGCCGCGGAGGAGCCAGCGGTGCGGGTCTGGTGGGTCGATCCCGGCGATCTGCGAACCCAGATGCACCAGCAGGCCTTCCCTGACGAGGACATCTCCGACCGGCCGCTGCCAGAGACCGTTATCCCGGCGTTCCTGCGCCTCGTTCGCGAGCGCATGCCGAGCGGCCGTTACCGGGCCGCCGACCTGCAGCCCGCCGGCACGCTGACCTCCGGAGCCCAGACCGCGGCCGCACACACCGTGGCAGCACAGTCGTGACGGCCACGATCGAGCTCGGGTCCGTGCCATTCGAACTGCGGCCCGAACTCGAGGCGCACGAACCGCCCGAGGCACGGGGCACGACGAGGGATGACGTACGGCTCCTGGTGAGCAGGACCGCCGCCGGGGAGGTGACCGAGCAAGCGTTCGCCGAGCTGCCGGATCTGCTGCTGCCGGGTGATCTGGTCGTGGTCAACAACTCGGCGACGATTCCGGCGGCCGTCAGCCTGACCGATCCGCCGGCTGGTACCGGCCCGCTGACCGTGCACTTCTCGACCGCGATGGCGGCCGGAGACTGGCTGGTCGAGCTGCGGGCCGGCAGCGGGCAGGCCACCGCCCCATTCGGCGGCGGTGCCGACGGCCAGCGGCTCGAGCTGCCGAGTGGCGCGCTGCTGACGCTGACCGAGCGTTTCAGCCGGCGCCTCTGGCGGGCGCGGTTGTCAACCGCCGTCATCCCGTACCTGCTGCGTCACGGCCAGCCGATCAGGTACTCATACGTGCCGCGGCCATGGCCGATCGAGGCCTATCAGACGGTCTTCGCCACCTGGCCCGGCAGTGCCGAGATGCCGAGTGCCGCCAGGCCGTTCACACCGCAGATCGTGACCAGGCTCGTCAGCCGCGGCGTCAGCATCGCGCCCATCACGCTGCATACCGGCGTCTCGTCGCTCGAAGGAGGCGAGGACCCCTATCCCGAGTCCTATGACGTGCCCGCCGGCACTGCCCGGCTGGTCAACCTGACCCGCCGGTCCGGCGGCCGTGTGATCGCGGCGGGCACCACCGTCGTGCGGGCACTCGAGAGCGCGGCACGCGCGGCGCCGTGCCAGACGCAGTCATACGCAGGCGACGGTCCCGTCGCCGCGTCGGCAGGCTGGACATCGCACGTGGTGACCAGGCAGACCGGCGTCGCGGTCGTCGACGGCCTGCTCACCGGTTTGCACGAGCCGCGGTCCACGCACCTGTGGATGCTGGCCGCCTTCGCCGGGGACGCGCTGCTGCGCCGCTGCTACCAGGCCGCCGCCGCGCATGGATACCGCTGGCATGAGTTCGGCGACGTCCACCTGATGCTGCCCTGAGGCCGCTGCCTGACCGGCGGCCTACCCGGCCGTCTGCGCACGCCGGCTACTGGATAGCGTTAACAGCGCTATGTCCGGTCCGCAGATCACCTTGCTGGTCACCCTGACAGGCCGTGACCGGCCCGGGGTCACCTCGCGGCTGTTCACCGTCCTGTCCGGATATGAGCTCGCGGTCGTCGACGTCGAGCAGGTGGTGATCCGCGGCCGGCTGGTTCTCGGCGTGCTGCTGTCGTGCGAGACCGCGCCCGACCTGACCTCGATCCACCAGCAGATCACCACGCTGGCCGCCGACCTGGGGATGGAAGCCGAGATCACGATGGGCTCAGGCGAGACACTCCAGCGAGTCCGCGGCAGGCTGCACGTCACCGTGCTCGGCAGGCCGCTGCTGCCCGCCGCCATCGCCGCCATCGCCGGCCGGATCGCCGCAACCGGCGCGAACATCGACAGGATCGGGCGGCTGGCCAATCGCCCCGTTACGTGCATCGAATTTGAAGTTTCGGGCGCGGACCCCGTCGGCCTGCGTACCGTGCTGGCACGGGAGTCGGTCGAGCTCGGGGTCGATGTCGCCGTCCAGCGAGCCGGGCTGCACCGCCGGGCGATGCGGCTCGTGATCATGGACGTCGACTCCACGCTGCTCCAGGATGAGGCCATCGACTTGCTGGCCGCCCGCGCGGGCTGTGCGTCGCAGGTGCGCGACGTGACGGCCGCGGCCATGAGCGGCGAGCTGGAGTTCGCCGAGTCACTGCACCAGCGCGTCGCCCTGCTAGCCGGCCTGGACGCGTCGGCCGTCGACGAGGTTGCCGGCTCACTGCGACTGGCGCCGGGGGCCAGGACGCTGATCCGCACCCTCAAGCGCCTCGGCTACCGCTGCGGCGTCGTGAGCGGCGGCTTCACCCAGGTCACCGACTGGCTGACCATCGAACTCGGGCTGGACTTCGCCGAGGCCAACACGCTGGAGATCGCAGGCGGCAAGCTCACCGGCCGCGTCATCGGACAGGTGGTCGACCGGGCCGGCAAGGAGCGCTCGCTACGGCACTTCGCCGCCGCCGCTGGTGTCCCGCTGAGCCAGACCGTCGCGGTCGGCGACGGCGCGAATGACCTGGACATGATCTCAGCGGCCGGGCTGGGCATCGCCTTCAACGCCAAGCCTGCGGTCAGGGACGCGGCGGACACCTCGCTCAGCGTCCCGCACCTGGACGCGATCTTGTACCTGCTCGGCATCAGCCGCGACGACGTCGAGGCCGCCGATGCCGAGGATCCGTTGCTGACGGTGAACTCGCTCGCCGCCGGCGGACCGCAGCACTAGCCGGCCGGCGCGGCGTCACCTGGAGTCCAGGAGGCGAGCAGCACGCCGTCCCCTGGCGCCAGCTCGGCCCAGCTCCCTGGCGTGGCGATGACCGCTATCGCGGCCGTCGGGAAGGCAGGCTCGGTCCCGGTAAGCAGGCCCACGAGCTCGGCAGCCGCGGGATTATGCCCGATGTAGAGCACCGTCGCGAACTCCCGGCCGGCCGCCCTGATCACGGCCGCGACATCCTCGCTGTCGGCCTGGTAGAGGCGCTGCTCGGCAGCGAACTCAGGGCCGCGTCCTGGTGCGTCGGCCAGCAGCATCGCCGACAGGTGCTGCCAGGTCTGCCGCGTCCGCCTGGCGGCCGAGCAGAGCACCAGGTCGGGCTGCAGCCCGCTGGCCGCCAGCCACCGCCCTGCCGCTGCGCTGTCGCGCTGCCCCCGCGGCCGCAGCGCTCGCTCGAAGTCCGGCCCGCCGGGCAGCTCTCCTGCCTTCGCGTGCCGCATCACGATCAGCTTGTGCCTGTCCTGCATGCCACCCATCGTCCGGCAGCCGGAGGCGCAGCCACGGCCGGCACGCTGAACAGGGCGAAAGACTCGGCCAGCGGACCGCCTGCATCTCGCAACGAGCAGCGGGCGGCGGGTCAGCCGACCCGCCGCCCGCTGTCAGGCGCCTCGTGCAGTTACCGCTTCGGTCAGGCAGCCACCTTGTCTGCCGGGGCCTTGGCCTCGGTGCCGCCGCCCGAGATGCTGGTCGACCGGCGCTTGGAGATGATGATCGCGGTCACGACGATGGCGACTGCGACGATCGCGACGGCGGCGCGCAGGCCAAGGTTGTCGCTGTACTCCACCACGCTCGTGGCGATCAGCAGCGAGACCAGGTTCATGACCTTGATCAGCGGGTTGATGGCAGGACCCGCGGTGTCCTTGAACGGGTCGCCGACCGTGTCGCCGATGACGGTGGCCGCGTGCGCCTCGGAGCCCTTGCCGCCGTGGTGCCCGTCCTCGACCAGCTTCTTGGCGTTGTCCCAGGCGCCGCCGGAGTTGGCCAGGAACACCGCCATGAGGGCGCCGGCCGCGATCGCGCCGGCCAGGTAGGACCCGAGTGGCGCGTACCCGAACGCGAAGCCGACGGTAATCGGCATCAGCACGGCCAGCAAGCCCGGCGTCGCCAGCTCGCGCAGTGAGTCCCTGGTGCAGATGTCGACTACGCGGCCGTATTCCGGTTTCTCGGTGTAGTCCATGATGCCGGGGTGGTTACGGAACTGGTCCCGGACCTCCATGACGACCCGGCCGGCCGCCCGGCCAACCGCCATGATCAGCAGCCCGGCGAAGAAGAACACGACCGATGCGCCGATGATGAGGCCGAACAGATCATTCGGCGCGTCGATGCCCAGGCTGAACCCGCCCAGGTGCTTGGCCAGGAGCTCGGCCGTGACCTGGGTGCGGAACGCGCCGAACAGGGCCGTCGCGGCCAGCACGGCGGTCGCGATCGCGATGCCCTTGGTGATGGCCTTGGTGGTGTTGCCGACTGCGTCCAGCTTGGTCAGGACCTGGGCCGCCTCGCCTTCGACCTCGCCGGACATCTCCGCGATGCCCTGGGCGTTGTCGGAGACGGGGCCGAATGTGTCCATCGAGACGATGACGCCGACGGTGGTCAGCAGTCCCGTGCCGGCCAGGGCCACGGCGAACAGCGCGATGGTCGGGTTGCCGGTACCGAGCAGGAACGCGCAGTAGACGGCGCCGCCGATCAGCAGCGCCGAGTAGACGGCCGATTCGAGCCCGACCGAGATACCGGACAGGATCACGGTGGCCGGGCCGGTCAGCGAGCTCTCGCCGATCTCCTTGACTGGCTTCCGGTTCGTCTCGGTGAAGTAGCCCGTCAGCAGCTGAATCGCGCTGGCCAGGATCAGGCCGACGAGGACAGCGCCGATGGCCAGCAGCCGGGGGTTACCGCTGTGGTGCAGGATGCGCGGGTCGGTGACGCCCGTCAGGCCGCTGAACTTCGATGGCAAGTAGACGAAGGCCGCGATGATCACCAGCACGAGGGAGATGACCGCGGAGGCAAAGAAGCCGCGGTTGATCGCGGTCATGCCGCTGCGGTCGTTCTTGCGCGGGGCCACGAGGAAGATGCCAAACATGGCCGTGATCACGCCGATCATCGGCACGATCAGCGGGAAGACCAGGCCCTGAGAACCAAAGGCGACCTTGCCGAGGATCAGGGCCGCGACCAGCGTGACCGCGTACGACTCGAACAGGTCAGCCGCCATGCCTGCGCAGTCACCCACATTGTCGCCCACGTTGTCGGCGATGGTGGCGGCGTTGCGCGGGTCGTCTTCCGGGATATGCTTCTCCACCTTGCCGACCAGGTCGGCACCCACGTCGGCGGCCTTGGTGAAGATACCGCCGCCGACCCGCATGAACATGGCCAGCAGGGCCGCGCCGAACCCGAAGCCCTCCAGCACGCTGGACGCATTAGCGCGATAGATGATCACGACAATGGCGGCCCCGAAGAGCCCGAGGCCGACCGTGAACATGCCGGCCACGCCGCCGGTGCGGAACGCGATCCGCATGGCCGAGCGCTCGCCCGACTCCTTGGCCGCGGCAGCCACCCGGACGTTGCCGCGAACCGCCAGCCACATGCCGGTGAACCCCGTAGTAGCGGAGAACAGCGCCCCGACGAGGAAGAAGATGGACCGGCCGAAGCGCACGGACTCGTCGACCGCGGGCAGCACGAGCAGCACGAAGAAGATCAGCACGACGAAGATGCTGAGCGTCTTGAACTGCCGGCGCAGGTAAGCAGCCGCGCCTTCTTGCACCGCCCTGGCGATCTCCTGCATCTTGGGCGTGCCCTGACTGGCCGCGAGCACGTCCCTGACCAGCCAGCCCGCGACGGCTAGCGCCATCAGCGCGATGACCGCCACGACGGCTACCCAGGCCAGGTTGCCCCCGGTTACTGTGGGCGCGCCTCCTCCCAGGGCGAGGTAATGCGACATCCGTCCTCCTTGACAGGGGATTACAAGCTGGTACCGAGCCGATGCGCGCAGCATCGTCTCGGTCACGTAGTCGGCTGCAGTCCGGCCCTGACAGCCGTGGAAGGGCACGCCAGACCTGACCGGCGACGTGCCGGGAGTCTACGCATCCTGGTAAGCGGATGGTAAATCGGGTGCGCTTACTTACGCCGTTGCGACGATTTTGTGACGCAACAGTGCTCAGCCAGTAACGGCGACCGCCAGTTACGTGGCCGCCCGTAATCACTGAGTTACCGAGCCAAAACGCTGCGTTACCGCGAGGCTCCGGCCGACGGCCAGCTCATCCTGATGCTCGTGCCGGCGGCAGTCTCGCTGATCTGCACATCGTCCGCCAGACCCTCGATCACCGCGATGCCGAGTCCAGCTGGCAGGCCAGCTCCGTTGCTGTCCTGGCTGAGGCCGGGCGTGCCACCGCCACCGGACGGGCCGCCTGGCCAGTGCGCGCCGGGTGCGCACGTGTCGATGACCTCAACTTCGAACCGCCCGGCCAGATCGGTCAGCGCCAGCCGGACCGGCTCTGCGGGGCAGTACCGCTGGTGACCTTCAACGGCGCGGGAGCACGCCTCGCCGACCGCGAGCCTGACTTCATCCAGGAGCGACTCGTCTACGCCGCTGCGCCTCGCCACTGCCGTGGCCACGAGCCTGGCCGTCCGGACGTGCGCAGGCAGCGCGGTGAAGCTCAGCTCGACTGTTGCCATCTCAGTGTCACCTGATCTCAGTGTCACCTGATCAGTGCGCCAGGCCGCCTACTTCTCCGCCCGGCGGGCCGCGATGGCCTCGTCCACGGTGTCGTGGATGCCGAACACCTTGGTCAGCCCGGTGATCCGGAAGATCTTCAGGATCCGCTCCTGCGTGCACACCAGGTCGAGGGACCCGTCGTGCGCACGGACGCGCTTCAGGCCGCCGACGAGCACTCCGAGCCCGGTGGAGTCCAGGAACTCGACCTTCTCCATATTCACCACGAGCTGGTAGAAACGGCTGTTGACCAGTTCGATCAGAAGTTCACGCAAGCGCGGAGCGGTGTAGACGTCGATCTCGCCTTCAACGTCGACGATCTCGATCCCATCCTTGCTGTGGTGGTCCAGCTTCAGGTCCACAAATCCTCCAGCGCCTTTACGGCGATCATGTCCAGCGATGGCCGGGCCCGGTCCGTTGCGGACAGCCCGTCGTGCCCAGCCTGTCATGTCCAGGCTCGCCTTTACTGCCCAGCAGGCAGCGCGGCATGCCTTGTCGCGCATTCAACCACGCCCTGGTGTCATTCCTATACCAGATTGCCGTCGCAGGCACCCTGCGCCATGCGAGAGACTGGGATCCGATGGTTTCGGTACCGGCTCCCGCGACCGGCGAGCCGCCGCTGGCCGGTCCTCCTGGCGAGCCTGACGACGCCGGCCAGTTCCGCGCGGCCGGCGCTGGCACGGCAGCCATCCTCGCGGCCGGCGCCGCCACGGGCAGGCTCACGTACGTGACGACGCTTCCGGGCCGGCCAGGTGTGCAAGCGGACTGGCCCGGCTGGGTCCCGGCCGAGGTCAGAAGCGCGCTGGCCGGGTCAGGCATCGTCGCACCCTGGCTGCACCAGACCGAGGCCGCCGAGCTGGTCAGGTCGGGGCAGAGCGTCATCATCTCGACAGGCACCGCGTCAGGTAAATCGCTCGGTTACCTCCTGCCCGCCCTCACGAGCATCCTCAGCGGCGGGACGGCTCTCTATATAGCGCCGACCAGGGCGCTGGCCGCTGACCAGCTCAAGCTGATCCGATCGCTTGGCCTGGACCGGGTCCGGGCTGCCGTCGTGGACGGTGATACGCCCTGGACCGAGCGGACCAGGGCGCGGTCGCACGCTAATTACCTGCTGACCACACCGGACATGCTGCACCAGTCGCTGCTGCCGGCCCATTCCCGGTGGAACGGATTCTTCCGGCGACTGCGCTACGTCGTCATCGACGAGTGCCACACCTACCGCGGCGTCTTCGGCTCGCATGTCGCGCACGTGCTGCGCCGGCTGCGCCGGGTCGCCTACCACCACAGCGCCACCGAGCCCGTGTTCGTACTGGCGTCCGCCACCGTCAGCGAGCCGGCCCAGTGCGGTGCCCTGCTGACCGGCCGCCCGGTCACAGCTGTCAGCACCGACGGCGCGCCGCGCGCGCCACTGACACTCGCGCTGTGGGAGCCCCCGCTGACAGGCGCGCGGGGCGAGGCTGGTGCTGCTATCCGGCGCGCCGCTACCACCGAGGCCGCCCAGCTGCTGGCGGAGCTGGTATCCAATGAGGTGCCGGCGCTGGTATTCGTCCGCTCCCGGCGCGGCGCGGAGTCCGTAGCGCAATCCGCGCGGCGGCAGCTGGCCGAGGCGGGCGCGCCTGATCTGGCCGGCCGGGTGGCCGCCTACCGGTCCGGTTACCTGCCTGACGAGCGGCGCGCGCTGGAGGACGCCCTGCGGAGCGGCGAGATCACCGGGCTAGCCGCGACGACCGCGCTGGAACTCGGCGTGAATGTCACCGGACTGGACGCAGTGCTGATGGCCGGATGGCCCGGCACCAGGGCAGCGCTCTGGCAGCAGGCGGGGCGAGCCGGGCGAGCCGGGCGAGATGCCGTCGCCGTTCTGATCGCGCGTGACGACCCGCTGGACACCTATCTCGTACACCACCCCGAGGCCCTGCTCGGCGCCCCCGTCGAGGCAACTGTGCTGGATCCGGACAACCGCTATGTGCTCGCGCCACACCTGTGCGCGGCGGCTGCCGAGCTGCCGCTCGCCGCGCATGACCTAGCCGGCTTCAGCCCGGCGGCAGGCGCCCTCGCGGTCAGCATGGCGGCCGACGGCCTGCTGCGCGGGCGGGCCGGCCGCTGGTTCTGCACACGGCAGGGCCTGACGACCCGCACCGGGCTGCGCGGCACCGGCGGCTGGCCGGTGCGGATCGTGGAGCAGGGTACCGGCAGGCTGGTCGGCACCGTCGACGAGCCATCTGCCCATTTCCTCGCGCATACGGGTGCGGTCTACTCGCATCAGGGCGAGACATACCTGGTCACCAAGCTCGACCTGGCGGACCGGATCGCCCTGGTCGAGCTGGCTGATCCCGGCTATGCCACGGTGGCGCGCGAGATCACCAGCGTCGAGCTCGTCAGCGAGCTCGAGCGCGCCGACTGGGGACCTGCCAGCATCTGCTTCGGCGACGTGCTCGTGACCCGACAGGTGGTCTCCTATGCCCGCCGTAGCGCGGAGACCGGGTTGCTGATCGATGAGGACGTGCTTGACCTGCCGGAGCGGCGGCTGCCGACCCGAGCGGTCTGGTGGACCATGTCCGCCGGACAGCGCGCGGATCTGGCCGCGGCCGGGATCGACCTGTCCGGGGCCGCGCATGCTGCCGAGCACGCCGCTATCGGCCTGCTTCCACTGGTCGCAGCGTGTGACCGGTGGGATGTTGGCGGCGTGTCGGCAGACTTGCACCCGGCAACCGGCAAGCTCACCGTCTTCGTCTACGACGGTCACGCCGGCGGCGCCGGGTTCTCCGAGCGCGGTTTCGCCGCGGCGGCGGAGTGGCTCACGGCAACATCCGACGCGATTGCCAGCTGCGAATGCACGGCTGGCTGCCCGTCGTGCATTCAGTCGCCAAAATGCGGGAATGGAAATCATCCGCTCGCTAAGGACGGCGCGGTGACATTGCTGCGCTGCTTGCTGGCTGGTGCACCGGATAACCGCAGGTCACTTGACTGCAAGTCCGGCGCGAGTCAAGCGCTAAGTCAAGGCCTGAGTCGACGCGGCGCCGATGAAATCAAAACCGAGGCCCGGTAGGCAGTTAGCCGAGCCCGGACATGGGGCGACCCCCGTCGGGGGGGAGAACGGGGGTCGCCATCACGGTCCGGCTCCGGGGGGGCAGAGCCGGGTCCGTTACTCAAGAAAGCCTAGTTGCAATCGGGGCAAGTTACCAGCCGGTCATGCCGAACCGCAAAGGGATCTGGTGCCTTCCCCTATGCTGCCGGACCGTGGGCACATCCGTCGAGAGCAGTGGCCGAACTACAGCCGCTTTCTTTGACCTGGACAAAACGATCATCGCTCGGTCGAGCACCCTGGCGTTCGCGCCATCGTTTTACCGCCACGGGCTGATAACCCGCGGCCAGGTATGCCGCGGCGCGGTTGCCCAGCTCAGCTTCCGTCTCGCCGGCGCCAGCCACTGCCGGATGGAGCGCATTCGTGATCAGGTCAGCGCGCTGTGCTGCGGCTGGCCGGCCGATGTCGTCACGCAGATCGTGACCGACGGCCTGCGGCAGATCATCGTCCCGCACGTCTATAGCGGGGCGCGCGGCCTCCTTGCCCGGCACCTGCAGGACGGCCACGACGTGATCATCGTCACTACTTCGGGACGGGAGATCGCCGGACCGATCGGCGCCATGCTCGGCGCCAGTGACGTGATCGCGACTCAGCTGGAAGTGGCCGACGGCCGGTACACCGGCGGCGTCGCGTTCTACGCCTACGGCCAGGCCAAGGCAGATCACGCCAGCACGCTCGCGGCCGACCGCGGCTACCAGCTAGCCGACTGCTTCGCCTACAGCGACTCGGTGACCGACCTGCCGCTGCTCGAGCTCGTCGGGCATCCGCACGTCGTGAACCCGGACCGCGCGCTGCGCAAGGTGGCGCGGATCCGCCGCTGGCCTGAGCTGACATTCAGAGAGACCGGAGTCGAGGTCGCAGCGCCAGCGTAGCGGCCGGGACACCGACCGTGACGCGGTGGCATGAAAGCGGCAGGATCGATTGAGATAACGAATCGATCACGCTGCGGGCTTTTCAAAGCCGTGGATGCCCAGTAGAAAGGAATCACGGACCGCTGGTCCGTACACGGCAGCCGGGTACCCACGCGCGACCAGCCGCGGGAGGCGTGCCGTGGCAGGCGAATAGTGGTCGAAGCAGCGTCAATATCGAGGAACGAGGCGCAGGTCATCGTCCGCCTACCACGGCAGTGAAGGTGCACGCTTGGTAGCCCGGCTCGACGTGTCCAGCGACGGCGCCCCAACCGGGGCGCCGTTTGCTATATCTGGACTCTCGGTGCTGTGTCGTGTAAACCAGGCCCTGGCCGGTAAACCCCTGCGAATCGCCCGCCCAGCGCGCTTTCCAGGCCGCGCGATGGCCAATTACCGGATGCCGGCTCCTGATGCCATTGGGTATAAGCAAGACTTTGACTTGACAGCGTGAAGAGAGGGAGGTACCCATGGCCGATCCCGCGGTCAGGCGCACGTCCGGGGCCGTGACAGATCAGTCCATCGGCGATCTCGTCTCTGTCGCGGCCAGGGACATTTCTCAGCTGGTCAGGTACGAACTTGACCTGGCCAAGCTGGAGCTGAAGGCTGACGCGAAGCGCGTCGGCATCGGCGGGGCGCTGCTGGGCATCGCCCTGTTCGCGGCCTGCCTGGTGCTGATGCTGCTGTGCTTTGCCTTCGCCTACGGCCTGAACGCGCTCGGCATCTGGCTCTGGGCCTCGTTCCTCATAGTCGCCGGCACCTGCGTCCTGATCATCGGCATCGCGGCCTTGATCGCCTACCGGATGGTGCGCAAGCTGACCGGCATGAGCAAGACCAGGAGCAGCCTGGCCGACGGGATGTCGCTGCTGCGCCGCCGCAAGCCCGCCGCCGGCCGCGCCAGTGCCGCGGCCAAAGCCGGGTAGTCATGACCGCGCACGGCAACGCATCCATCTATGTGGCCGGGCCCTGGTCGCACCGGTCGGTCAGCGCCAACGGGACCAGGTTTCACGTCGCCGAAAGCGGCGACGGGCCGCTCGTGCTGCTGCTGCATGGCTTCCCCGAGTTCTGGTGGACCTGGCGGCAGCAGCTCAGCTCGCTCAGCCAGGCGGGCTACCGTGCCGTCGCCCCCGACCTGCGTGGCTATGGCGCCAGTGACAAGCCGCCCCGTGGCTATGACCTGGTGACGGCCGCATCAGACGCGGCCGGCCTGGTGCGCTCGCTGGGCGAGGCGAACGCCGTCGTCGTCGGGCATGACTGGGGCGGCCTGATCGCGTGGACGATGGCGACCTACTACCCGAAGGTGGTGCGCCGGCTCGCGGTGGTGTCGATGCCGCATCCGCTGCGGCTGCGGGCCGCGGTCTTCTCGGCACCGTTTGCGCAGGCCAGGAGCATGGGTTACGCGCTGGGCTTTCAGCTGCCGATGCTGCCGGAGCGACGGCTGCTCAAGGATGGCGCGCAGCGCGTGGGCAGGCTGCTGGCCGACTGGTCCCGGCCGGGCTGGCCAGATCCGGAGACCGAGCGCCGCTACCGGGATGCGATGTCGCTGCCGTCGGTGGCGCACTCCGCGCTGGAGTACCACCGCTGGTACCTGCGGTCCAGGTTCCGGCCTGATGGCATCGCCTACACCAGGATGATGCGGTCCCCGATCCAGGCGCCCACGCTGCACCTGCACGGTGCGCTCGACCCGTGTGTCTTGCCGGGCGCGGCCCGCGGCTCCGGCGTGCACGTCGAGGCACCCTACCGGTGGCGGCTGCTCGATGGCGCCGGTCACTTCCCGCACGAGGAAGTACCGGAGCGCTTCGACCTGGAGCTCAGATCCTGGCTGGCTGACCCCGAACCCGAGCGCTAGCCGTGCGCCGTCAGCGATGACGGGCGACGCTGGCAGGGACCGCGATGCCGCGGGCCGGGCGCGCAACTCCCGGCCGCGTGACGCCCTGGGCCGGCCGCTCGACAGGACAGCAGCCGGACAGGCGCCGGTCGCCGACGACCCCGCGCTACCGGCCCCGCAGGCACTGGCTACCGCGCAGGAGCTGCTGGACGCCGGGCTGCCGTTCCGCGCGCACGAGGTGCTCGAAGCTGCCTGGAAGGCAGCGCCGCCAGGCGAGCGCGACCTCTGGCAGGGCCTCGCCCAGATCGCGGTCGGGCTGACCCACGCGCTGCGCGGCAACGAACGCGGTGCGGCGGCGCTCTTGCGCCGTGGCGCAGACAGGCTAGGCGGCTATCCCGCACGGGGCCCGCATGAGGTGGATGTCGACGGCCTGCGGCAGGCGTGCGGCGCACTGGCTGACCGCATCGAGGCGGCTGGACTTGCCCAGCTCCAAACGGCGGACCTGCGGATCTGCCTGCGGGCCGCGCCGCCAGCGGGCGAGAGCTAGCCGCTCTGGCAGCGTCGCGCGGATACCGGGACCGCGTCTTCGGACGAGGACTAGCCGCCGCCCTGACAGGCATGCGTGGACACCGGGGTCGTGGCGGCGCTGCCGGCGGCCGCGTCGCTGGCCACTTCGGCCCCCGTCAGCGCGTAGCCGCGGTCTTTGATCGAAGTCGAGGCCGCGAACACGACGCCATACACGCGGCCGCCCTGGGACAGCAGCGGGCCGCCTGAGTTACCGGGCTGGATCTGCGCCCGAATCGGGTAGATCTGCCGGTGCACGACGGTCGTCTGGTAGATGTTCGGCCCGTAGGCGGTGACGATGTGGCCGATCCGGGCCGCCACCACGGTCAGCGGGTGATCGAGCGGGTATCCGGCCACGATGGCATTGGTGCCGTCGCCTGCCTGCGGCGCGAACCTCAGGGGTGGCGCGGTCAGGCCGGGAACGTCGATGACGGCGAGGTCGCGCTGCGAGTCGTAGAGCACCACGTGGCCGTGGTAGGTGTGGTCGTCGCTCGCAAATACGAGGGGCCCGTTGGTGACCCCGGCGACCACGTGCGCGTTCGTCAGCACGTGTCCCGGTGAGATCACGAAGCCCGAGCCCTCGATGCGCAGCGAGCAGGACGCCGCGACACCCTCGATCTTGACGATGCTCGGCTCGACCCGGGCCAGAGCCCGCGATGCCAGCACGCCCTGATCCGGGGCGGCCAGATTCAGGCCGTTCTCCGCCCCGATGGCGCTGAAGACCTGGGTATACAGGCCGTTCGCCAGCAGGCTCCGTAGCTGCGGGAAGACCGGCAGGTACAGGGCACCATGCGGCATCACCCGGTCGACGGTCCGGAGCACGGCGGAGTTGTTCACCTGCGTGGCAATCGCCGGGAACGGCGCGTTGACGACGAAGGACCCGATCAGCCACGCGACGATCACGACCGCGATGACGTTCACCGCGGCTCCGCCAAGCGAGTCAGCGATCGTCGCGGGGCGTCCGGTCAGCCGCGAGCGAACCGCGACGCCGATCCCCGACGCTACGAGCATGCCGAGGACGGCCATGCCGAAGACCACCAGGATGGCGATGAATGCCTGCCACGGAACGCTCTTGGCCAGGGCGCGGGACACGCTGGGCGCGATCACGGCCCCGACGCCCACGCCGACTACGAAGCCCGCCAGGCTCAGCACGCCGATAATGAAGCCCTGACGGTATCCGGCTACCGCGAACGCTGCGATCAGCGCGATCAGGATCAGGTCGAGCAGGTCACCGGGCACAGCATCAACTTATAGGGCGGCCCGGCCCGCCGACGCCGCTGTGATGCGCCCGAGATGTCAAGTAGCGGAGTCAGGAAGCGCCATCTCAGGCACCGCGATCTCGGGTGCTGCGATCTCTTGTGCGGAGCGGCGGCCAGCCGGCCGGAAGCTCGTCGGCGGGCAGGCTCGTCAGCCGGCTTGAGTCCCAGGGCTGCTCGAAGCCGCCGAGCGCGAGCACCCGGTCGAGCAGCATCGCCGTGAACCCCCATACCGTCAGCCCGGCCACCCGGAACGCGTAGCCGCCCGAGCCGTCCGGGTAGCGGATCACAAGCCGGTTCGCAGGCGCGGCCAGGTCGGCAACCGGGACCCGGATGACCGCGGCGATCTCGCCGGGATCGCCGGGCGCGACGGGCGCCGGGGTGTGCCACCAGCCGAGCACCGGGGTGACCCGGAAGTCACTGCGGGCGATATAGAGCTCGGGCATGACGGCCAGGACCTGGACGCCTGCCGGGTCCAGGCCGGTTTCCTCGGCCGCCTCGCGCAGCGCCGCGCGGACCGGGCCGCCGTCCGCTGCGTCGATCGCGCCGCCGGGGAAGGCGGGCTGGCCCGGGTGCTTGCGCAGGTCCGCCGCGCGCTGGATCAGCAGCAGGTCGGGACCGCCGGCACCGTCGCCGAACAAGATCAGGACCGCGGCTGGCCTGCCGCCGCCGTCAGCCGGCGGCCGGAGCGGCGGCGGCACTGACAGGCCGGCCGCCGCCGCGGTGAGCCTGACGAGCCAGTCCGGCACGCCGGCAGTACCGTCAGCGGTCAAGAGAAGGGCCCGGTCTTGACGAGCCTGCCAGCCGCGACCGGGTCCGTCGGCCCGATACCGAAGGACGGACACAGCGCTGCTACTCCGCAGGCGCCGCATGCTGGCTTGCGGGCATGGCAGACGCGCCGGCCGTGCCAGATGAGCCGGTGGGACAGCATCGTCCACTCCGACTTCGGCACGAGGCCGCCCACCTCGTGCTCGATCTTGACCGGATCGTCCAGCGTCGTCCAGCCAAACCGGTGCGACAGGCGAGCGAAATGCGTGTCCACTGTGATTCCGGGCACGGCGAAGGCGTTCCCGAGGACGACGTTGGCGGTCTTGCGGCCCACGCCGGGAAGCGTGACCAGGTCGGCCAGCCGACCCGGCACTTCTCCGCCGTACCGGTCGCACAGCGCCTGGCCGAGGCCGATGAGGCTGGTGGTCTTGGCCCGGAAGAAGCCGGTGGACTCGATGATCTGCTCGACCTCGGCCCGATCGGCTGCCGCGTAGTCGGCGGCGGTGCGGTACTTCGCGAACAGCACCGGCGTCACCATGTTGACGCGCTTGTCGGTGCACTGGGCACTCAGGATCGTCGCGACGACGAGTTCCAGCGGATTGGTGAAGTCCAGCTCGCAGTGGGCGTCGGGATACAGCGCTGCTAGCTCGCGGTTGATCCGGCGAGCGCGGCGGACCAGCGCGGTGCGGGAGGGCGGGAGCGACGGCACCTGCCAAGCCTATGCAGTACCGGCCTGCTCCGTGGTCAGCTACCGGCCGGCGCCGATCCAGCCACGGCGGCGGAACAGCCAGTACAGCCCCGCGGCCGCCAGCAACTCCGATCCGACGCCCAGGATCAGGAACGTGTAGAGGCTGCCGAGGTGGCCCACCAGCCAGGTGAAGTTCTGGCCGAAGAACCCGGTAAGGAACGACAGCGGCAGGAAGACCGTGGCGATAATGGCCAGCTGCTTCATCACCTGGTTGAGGTTGTTGGACACCATCGACAGGTAGGCGTCCATGCCATTGCTGAGCAGGTCACGGTAGCTGTCGATCATGTCGCTGATCCGGATCATGTGGTCATAGAGATCGCGCAGGTACGGGTCGCTGTCCGGGGTCGTGCCGGGCAGCTCGACCATGCCGGCCACCAGGGAAGCCATCCCGTCGCGCATGGGCGTGACGATCTTGCGTGCGTAGACGAGCCACCGCTGCATGGCAAAGAGCTCGGCTAGCTGATCATTGTTGGGCTTAGCGAAGATCTGCTCCTGCAGGTCGTCGATGCGGTCATCGAAGTCCGACAGGGCCGGGAAGAAGCTGTCGATCAGGCTGTCGATGAGGTGATGCAGCAAGATCAGCCGGGTCGGACGGTTGCCCGTAGGCAGCTGGTAGCCGGGCTTGTCGAGCCTGCCGCGCAGCTCGTCGATCGAGGGACAGCCGCTCTTCCTGACCGTGACCAGGTAGTGCTCGGCGATGAAGAAGTGGACCTCGGTCAGGCTCTTGCCGTCCTCAGCGATCCCGTAACTGACCAGGTAGACCATGCCGCCGAAGTCCTCGACCTTGGGTCGCTGGCCGAACTCCGTGACGTCCTCGAGTGCCAGCGGGTGCAGCTTGAACACATCGCGCAGCAGCGCGAGGCCATCCTCGCCCGGCTGGTGCAGGTCAAGCCAGAGCAAAGTGCCGTCGCCCAGCGCGGCACGCACCGTTGGCACATCGGCAGGCCTCGACGCCCCGTCGAGCAGGGTGAGCTTCCCGTCCACCGCCGTATCGTCGCAAGTCCGTGACGACGGCGCTAGGGCATACCGGAATTAGCGACCGGCGGGCCGCTACGACGTCCGCGCCATCAGGCGGCCTTCGGCCCCTTGCCCGGCGCCGAGGAACGGTGCATCAGCATGTCGGTGACAGTGCCCACAGTTCCCGACAAACCGGTCAGGCTGCGCCCCGACGCGGTCCGGCGCATCGCCACCTCGGCGAAGCTCACGGCTTCCGCGGTCAGCCGCTTGACCTCCTCCGATTTCGCGATGGCCTCGACCGTCGCCCGGAACCGCTTGACGCCGTCCCGCCCGTCCTGGCAGCCGGCGATATAGCCGGCCACGAACCCAATGAGCGTTTCCATCGTCCTGCCTCGCCTCGTGGGGGATGAAAAGCATGCGGGCGGCCCCGACACTGCCAGTTACATCTCTCGAAGTTCCAGGTATCGCTTGATGTCGGGTACCGACTGCACGATCGCCGCGATGACGGCCGCCAGCAGCGCCGCCTTGATCAGCCTCATGATCATCGCTCTCCTCCTTCCGCTAGCTCGGTTGCTGTGGGGCTCTGCGATAGCGGCTGCACTTCATCTGGGGCGAAGTAAAGGAACCGGCCGTGGTTGCGCTGGAGATCAGCGGCCGGATCGTCGACGGGCGTCACGGCCAGGTGCACCTGCCCGTCGACGTCGAACAGGACTGCCTCGACGATCGCCTCCCGGCCGGCCAGGAACAGGTCCTGCGCGTCCGCCCGGCGACTGCCCGGCTGCATGCGCACGCGCGAGTTCCGGCTGACCCGGATGCCGTCGATCAGCACGTGATCGGTCTCTGGTGACACCGTGGCATCGGAGCCGGGGTCCCACCACGGCACGGCCGGCCTGGCGGCCACATCGTCGCGGGGCACCTCCGGGGCCGGCCAGTCGATGCCATCGTCCGGCTCGGGCAGCGTGGCGAACGCGGCCGCGCCGGCCGGCGCCGAGCGCAGGTACCGGATCGCGCCGTGCATTCGCTCCAGCATCTGCGGTGGCATGTCGTCAAGGCGGTCGAGCAGGTCGGCAGCCCGGCTGTCGGTCGCACGAGCCTGGCGCTTCTCCGCGTCGGTGAGCGTCATCGTGCGGAGCGTCAGGATCTCGTCGATCTCCGTAGCATCGAAGAGGTCGCCGGCGCTCTCGGCCGCCACTTCCGGGTGGTCGTACAGGATGACCGGCGAGGACAGCATCAGGTCGGTGCAGCCGTCCGGGCCGGCCAGCACCGGCCACGTGCCGATGTTCTGGCACGCGGCGACCTCGGCGGCCGCCCACTCGGGCGGATCGGTCATGGACAGGAACGTCGCGCCAGGCACCCCGATCAGGGAGTGCGCGGCGATCAGGGCACCGCGCAGGCCGTCGTCGCGGGTGCGCAGCGGGCGGCCGGCGCGGTCGTGTTCGCCAGCTTTATCCGCAGCCGCAGAGCCTGGAACGGACCAGCGACGCGCTCGGCGTGCAGCCGGATCATGCCGTCCAGGCCGCCCCACTGCCGGACGAGCCGGCCAGCCAGCCGTCCGCATGAGTCGGTCAGGTCCTCGGTTGCCTCGCCGGCGCCGACGTGGAACTCCGCGTCCTTGTCGCCCGCCAGCAGAGCCGACACCACGGCGGTCAGCCGGTGCTCACGTTCGGCCGCCTCGTCCCAGCAGCTGTACTCGGCCCCGTCGACGGTCAGTACGCCGGTGTCGTGCAGCTTCCCGGTTTGCGGCGAGACCCCCTGCACCAGCCGTCGCTGGAGATGCAGGAACCGGACCAGCACGCGCACTTCGGCGTCGTCCGGGCAGTCGAGGAGGCACTCGGTCTGGCACGAGCTGGGCTCGCTGGGATCGACGTGCGCGTAGCCGGGCGGCATCAGCACCCCGAACTGGAACCGGATCTGATTCTTCTGGGCGGCCTTGTGATAGGGGTACAGCAGGTACCCCTCGTACAAGATCGCGTCCGCCACCCGGCGGGCGTGGTCCAGGTGGTCTGCGTTGAGCCTCATGCCGAACCCTCTGCGTGGTCGGCTGCCTCGGACAGCAAGGCGAGAATCGTCGCGTCCCACGTGGCCAGGCCCTTGGCGTTCTTGAAGGTGACCAGGTCATCGAAGGTCAGCATGCTCAGCTTGATCCACGCGGTGTTCGGGAAGTGCGCGTCGATGGCCTCTCGCCACACGCTGACAGGCAGCCGGTAGGAGGCCTCCTTGCTCCACGGCACCTGGGTGACCGACATCTTGCCGTCCGCGGTGCTGAAGACCGTCCCGCTGAACAACAGCAGCAGCGGCACCTCGCCCCCGTCGAGCCCGGCGAAGTACCGGGTCGCGCCGATCTCCATGTCATACGTGAGGGGCACCGGCAGGTCGACGTCGGTACTCCCGGTGAAGCCGGGCACCATGATCGACACATTGATGAACTGGACCGGCTTCAGCGTGTCCGCCCACCGCTGCGTGTCGCCGAACAGGTCGTTCAGCCGCTCGGCTTCCTCGTCGGTGTAACGCCGCCGCGCGGGCTCGATCCGGATCTGGCACCGCAGCGCGATCGCCTCGACCCGGTGGCCGGTCGTCTCGCTGACGCGCAGCGTGAAGAACATCGAGGGGTAGGCGGCGTACTTATCCGCCCGTGCGCCGGTGCAGTCGAATGCCAGCTCGGTCACGTCAGTCCTCCTGGCTGCAGGGGCGGGCCCGTTTCCGCAGGTCAGCGAGGAAGGCGGCGATGCTCGCGCGCGCCTCGGTCCCGCCATCGAATCCGTGCCAGGACCGGCGCATCCGCCCGGCGAGCTCATAGCAAGCATCGATGGGAACGAGGAAGTATTCAACGCCGTCGTCTGACCGGCTGATCAGTGCTGCCTCGACATCGTCAGCCGGCGCGCCGAGCAGCGGGTAGTCCGCCACCAGCTGCTGCCAGAGCTGGAGGTCCAGGCGGCACTCGGTCACGCCCGCCGGACTCGGGTAGAAGCCAGTGAGCTCGCCGCCCGCACGCGATGTACGCAGGAAGAAGGCCAGGCCGACCGGGATCTCGAGCTGATCCCACTCGGCCGGAGTCATCACCGCGTCGGCGTCGCTGAGGTAGCGATCGGGCACCGCCCGGTAGCGGCCGCGCCCGGCGCTGCGCTGGGTGAACAACAGATAGCACGCTCGGCACGCGCACAGCAGCGACGCGCCCTCGAGGTCCGCGACGTGCCCGTGCTCAGCAGCCACCTCGGTAGCGCACAGCTCGCATCGCTCCGGAGCCGCCGCGGGCGCCTCGCTGGCGCGTGCCCGCGGACCCGGCAGCTCCCCCAGGGCCGCGACGGCCTCCGGGGCGAGGACGGGGGGCCGCACCGGTGCGGCAGCCGACGCCGCCTCGCCGCTGGCCGACGGCCGGACGAACCGGCGGAGCCCCGTCTGGCCGGTCACGAGGGCACCACCTCAGGGACTGCCACCCGGACACCCTGGCTGTCGGCAAGCAGCGGCAGCGGGTCGAGATGCTGGCCCGTCTCCTCGACGCTCTGGCCGGCCAGCCGCACGTTGTAGCGGACGCCGCAGCCGGGACATGCCAGCACCTCGCGGTCCAGCTCCCCGTCCGCCATCGACGAGCCGCAGCGGGCGCAGGCATCACGGTAGGCGTACAACGTGCCGCGCACCGCGCAGACGATCACCGGTACCCCGTCGGCGGACGCGCTGACTGGCCTGGAGCTCGGCGGCCCGATGTTCGGCAGCGCCACCCAGCCCACCCCGTTCCCGGTCTGAGCCTGTACATCGCCCGGACGCCGGCCGATCTGGAGCAGCTTGGGTTCAGCAGGCGGCGTCGTCATGCCGTCGACCACCACGTCGGTCACCTCGGGGGCGGCGTCGCGCACGGCGCCTTCGATGGCGAGCTGCACGGTGACCGTCGAGGACGGGCAGCCACTGCAGCTTCCTTCCAGCTTGAGCTTGGCGACGCCGTCGAAGACGCCGAGGTAGTCGACCCCGCCCGCGTGTGAGCCGAGGTAGGGCCGCACCCGGTCGAGCGCGCGCTGGATCCGCGCATCCACGTCCAGCGGATGCAGTCCGTGGAGCAGCAGCAGGCTCTCTACCAGCGGATCGTCGGCCAGCTTCGCCACCATCGCGGCGCCGTCCGGGCCAGCTTCCGACAGTATCGTCATGATCTGGGTCAGGCCGTCGCCATACAGGCCGACGAGCAGCCCCACGAGTTCCTCGGCCGCGGGGGCTGCGCTGCCAAACCCGCCTGAATTCAGCGCGTCGAGCAGTTCCTCAACCCGTGCGCTCACCTGCTGCACCCCGGTCATGCGTCTCGCCTCCGCGTGTGGGCCTCAGGGTCGATCTTGGCGTGCCCCGAGGTGCACGGTCCCCGGGGCACGCCAAGGAGTTCTCAGGTGGACAGGATCGCTGCCGTGGGTGAGTGCACCTTCTGCAGCGCCTTGCCGTTCCCGAGGTACATGTGGACGCCGCACGGCAGGCACGGGTCGAAGCTCCGCACCGCCCGCATGATGTCGATGCCCTTGAACCGCTCCGGCGGGTTCTCCTCGAAAATCGGGGTGTTCTGCACCGCGTCCTCGTAGGGACCCGGCGTGCCGTAGCTGTCGCGGACGCTGGCGTTCCACGGGGTGGGCGGGTACGGGTGGTAATTGGCGATCTTGCCGTTGCGGATCACCATGTGATGCGACAGCACGCCGCGTACCGCCTCGGTGAAGCCGCAGCTGTTCGCCTCGTCCGGCACGTTGAACGGCTCCCACGTCTTCGTGTGGCCGGCCCGCAGCTCGGCGAGCGCCTTCTCCATGAAGTGCAGCGCGCACGCCGCGGCGTAAGCCTGGAAGTACGTGCGGGCCCGGTCGCGCTCGATCGCGTTGGAGAGCGGCGCGCCGGCCTTGTCGGTCGGGATCTTCCATTCGAACGTCACCTCGGGCTTGGTGACGGTGCGTGGCAGGTTGATCAGGACGCTGCTGCCCGTCGACTTGACGTAGCCGAAGTCGACAAGGCCACCCTGCGCAGTCGCCCACAGCCGCGCAATCGGCCCGCCGCCGGTGTCGGCGGCCAGGTAGTTCTCGCCGTCGAACCAGCGGGGCGACATCACCCAGCTGTACTTGTCGTCGAAGTCGCGCTTGGCCGGCCGCGGAATGGTGTGCTGGTTCCACGGGTGCCTGCGGTCCACCGGGTTGCCCAGCGGGTCGCGGGTCACGAACATCTCCTGGTCTTCCCAGTCCTCGTAGTACGAGCTGCCGAGCAGGATCCGGATGCCGAGGTTGATCTCGACCAGGTCGTTGGTGAGGAGCTGGCCGTCCCTGATGACGCCGGGGGTGACGAACATCTTCCGGCCCCAGCTGGTCATGTGGTCGTACCGGAAGTCGCAGAACTCGGGGTCGTTCAGGCTGCCCCAGCAGACCATGTCGGCACGGCGACGGCCGACCTCCTCGTAGCCGGGCAGCGCCTCGTAGAAGAAGTCGAACAGGTCGTCGTGCATCGGCACGACGCGCTTCATGAACTCGACGTACCGCATCAGGCGGGTCAGGTAGTCCGTGAAGAGCTGCACGGTCGGGGTGGTGCCGACACCGCCCGGGTACAGCGTGGAGGGATGCACGTGGCGGCCTTCCATCAGGCAGAACATCTCCCTGGTGGACCGCGATACCTGCAGCGCCTCGCGGTAGAACTCACCTTCCAGCGGGTTCAGCGAGCGCATGATGTCGCCGATGAACTTGTAGCCGTGATCGGCGTAGTGCGGGCACTCCGTGCGGTTGGCAAGCTCGAGCACGCCAGGGTTGGTCTCGCCGACCATCCGCTCGCAGAAGTCCACGCCGACGAGGTTCTCCTGGAAGATGTTGTGGTCGAACATGTACTCGGCGGCCTCGCCGAGATTGATGATCCACTCCCCCAGGTGTGGCGGCCGGACGCCGTAGGCCATGTTCTGGTTGTAGACCGAGCAGGTGGCGTGGTTGTCGCCGCAGATGCCGCAGATCCGGCTGGTAATGAAGTGCGCGTCCCTCGGGTCCTTGCCCTTCATGAAGATGCTGTAGCCGCGGAAGATGGAGGAAGTGCTGTGGCACTCCACCACCTTCTTTTGCTTGAAGTCGATCTTGGTGTAGATGCCCAGGCTGCCGACGATTCTGGTGATCGGGTCCCAGGCCATCTCCACGAGGCCAGTGCTGTCCTCAACCGCAGTCATGTCAGGTTCCTTCTTCCTAGTGCGGCGCGTCCGGCAGGCAGCGTGCCGCTACCCGGCAGGCTGGCGCCTCGTGGGTCACCAGGGCTGCTTGTAGCCGGTCAGTAGCTCGTCGCTCTTGCGCCGCCACTTGGGCTCCTCGTCGGCGGTCCTGGCGGTGAAGCCGCGCAGCGTGCGGATGACGGTCCCGTACAGGCTGCTCGCGGTCGTGGACACGCGGGCGCCAGGCGGCTCGTCCATGAACGGCATGAACTTGTCCGGGAAGCCCGGCATCGTGCACGCGATGCAGATGCCGCCGACGTTGGGGCAGCCGCCGACGCCGTTGATCCAGCCGCGCTTGGGCACGTTGCACTTGACGACCGGGCCCCAGCAGCCGAGCTTGACCAGGCACTTCGGCGATCCGTACTCGTTGGCGAAGTCGCCCTGCTCGTAGTAGCCAGCGCGGTCACAGCCCTCGTGCACGGTCGCGCCGAACAGCCAGGTCGGCCGCAGCGCCTCGTCCAGCGGGATCATCGGCGCGGCACCGGCCAGCTGGTACAGCAAGTACAGGATGGTCTCGGACAGGTTGTCCGGGTGGATCGGGCAGCCCGGCACGCACACGATCGGCAGCCCGGCCTTGGAGCGCCAGTCCCAGCCGAGATAGTCGGGCACGCCCATGGCCCCGGTCGGGTTACCAGCCATGGCGTGGATGCCGCCGTACGTGGCGCACGTGCCGACGGCAAGAATCCCGGTCGCCTTCGGCGCCAGCCGGTCCAGCCACTCGCTCGTCGTCATGGGCTGCCCGGTCGCCGGATTGTTGCCGAACCCGCACCAGTAGCCCTCGGACTTGATCGCCTCGTTCGGGATCGAGCCTTCCACCACGAGCACGAACGGGTCGAGCTCTCCCCTGTCCGCCTTGTGCCACCACTCGATGAAGTTGTCCGCACCCGTCTCCGGGCCGCACTCGAAGTCGATCAGCGGCCAGTGCACGGCGACCTTGGGTAGTCCGGGGAGCGCTCCGAGCGCGATCTCCTCGATGCTCGGCTGGGTCGCTGCGGTGAGGGCGACGGAGTCTCCGTCGCAGCCGAGTCCGCCGTTCATCCAGAGGATGTGAACTACGGGCTCGTCGGTTCCGGGCTGCACGGTGTTGCCCTGCACGGTGTTGCCATGTGCAGGGTCAGGTTCGGTAGCAGTGGCCATCGCGAGGCCACCTCCTCGCTTCTCGGACGGCTGGGATCCGGGCTGGTTCAGCGTCGCTTACGGTAGCCGACTCGGCGCTTACAGTAGCTGACCTGGTCCGGCCGATGCGGTGACCCTCCCCCGCTGGCCCGGCAATTAGCGCGGCGACGGGTAATGGCGACTTGCGCAGCAGAACTGCGCCGACGCAATTGGTCACAACGCACCTCACCTTCGGTGATGCGCAGACGGTCGCAATGGTAGACCCGCGCTAATGCGCCGACAAGACGGAACAGTCACTTCACCGGACAGAAATGTCTGGCGTGATGACATTCTCCAGGTCAAATCATTTGATTTGGCGCACATCATGTGCAGTCACAAGTGACCAGCCTAGATTGGCCGAAATGGCGCGCGCAGACAGGTGCGACGGACACTGGATGGTGTCGGCGGGTTCCCGTTCCAGCGGGTGGTCACGTAGATTGGCGGGGAACCCCGCTGTGCCGCACCGTGGGGCGACGGCAAGAGGGAGACACAGCGGTGGCGGAGCCCATCTTCGGACCCGCGGGGACCCCGATCGAGGTTGTCCCTGTCGTCGTGCTCTCCCAGGTCTTCCCGGCCAGACCGTCGTCGATCCCGGACATCAGGGACTTCGTCCGACGTTGCCTGGCGGAATCTCCGCTCACCGAGGAAGGCACCCGCGAGGTCGGCGAGACGGTGTTCCGGGCGCTGCTGGACGCGGCTGGCCCGACAGGTTCAATCCAGGTGGCGTTTCGGATCTTCCCTGAGCACGTCGAGGTCGACGTGCTGCACTCCGACACTGCCATTCAGTCCCCGGTCGTCCCTGGCCATCCGGTCACGTACACCCAGCCAGTCACGACTGGCCAGCCGGTCACTTCTGTTCCACCGCTGACGCCTGGTCAGCCGCTCCGGGCGGCCCAGCAGGCCGCCTCGGTCCACCCGGTCGTGCCGCTGTACGCAGTGCGCGGAGCCCCGCCGGATCAGCTGTCGCCGGGGCTTGGCACGACCGATAGGAAGGCCGATGGTGCCGGGCAGCCGACAACATTCGCAGAATGGATGTCGAGTGCTCTTCGCCGGGAAGGTCTGACGCAGGAAGCCGCTGCCCGCCAGCTCGGCGTTTCGGTCAAGACGGTGAGCCGTTGGGTCGGGGGCGCGACCGAGCCCCGGATGCGTGATTTGCGGCGCATTCAGGAAGTGTTCGGCGAAGTGCCATTGCCGTAGTGCACGTAGTTGCGCCGGGCAATTGCGGACATTGGTCACACCTGTCTCTCCGGATCGCTGGACGTCCCCCCACTTGTGTCCTACGGTTCAGCTATGGCGATTCACCCGGGACGCCATCAGTTCGGTACCGACAAAGGCCGGATCACCTTGCGGACCTCTCGCGACGGGCTGGTAGCGCAGGCTGGTCACGACCTCACCATCGAGGCGGTCAGGTGGTCAGGCGAGCTTGTCGTCGCCGCCGACCTCGCTCCCGAAAGTCTGCAGGCCCAGGTAGATCTCGGCGCCCTGGTCGTGCGGGCCGGGACGGGCGGCATCAAGCCGCTGTCCGACCGGGACAAGCGCGAGATCGCCGTCACGGCGCGCAGGACGCTGTCGGCCGATCGCTATCCTGAGGCGACCTTCACGGCCACTAGCTTCGAGCCGTCAGCCGGCGGCGGCGGCACCATCGTCGGCACGCTGACACTGGCCGGTCAGTCCCGGCCGCAGCGGCTGCAGGTCGGCCATACCGCACCGGGCGTGTACCACGCCACCACGACCATCCGGCAGACCGACTTCGGCATCAAGCCGTACTCAGCGTTCCTCGGCTCGCTCAAGGTGGCCGACGCCGTCGAGGTGACAGTGGACCTTGACCTGTCTCAGGCCGCGGACCAGGAGTCGGCGGCATGACCGCGCCGGTCGCTGACCAGCAGGTCTGCCGCCTGTTCGATCGCCGCGAGCACCCGGTGCGCGAGTTCGCCGAGCAGGCCGCGGCCGTCGCGTCGGCGTGCCACCAGATGGCGCTGCGGTTCCATCAGGGCGGCAAGCTCGTCGTCTTCGGTACCGGCGGCTCGAGCACGGACGCTCAGCACGTGGCTGTGGAGTTCGTGCACCCCGTCATCGTCGGCAAGCGGGCGCTGCCCGCGATCTCGCTCACGTCCGATGTGGCCACCGTGACCGGGATCGCGGCCCGCAGCGGCATGGCCGCGATCTTCTCCCATCAGCTGCGTTACCTGGCCGCACCCGCCGATATCGCGCTCGGCATCGCGGCGGACGGCAACTGCGCAAGCGTGCTGTCTGGCATGCTGACAGCGCGCGACCTCGGCATGCTTACCATTGCCCTAGTCGGCGGCGACGGTGGAGCCATCGCCGCGTGCCCGGCTGTTGATCATCTGCTGGTCACCAGGTCGGCCGATCCTCGCATAGTCAAAGAGATGCAGGTCACCGCCTACCACGTGTTGTGGGAGCTTGTGCACGTGTTCTTCGAGCAGCCAGGAGTCCTGGCCCCGGGGGTGGTCGCGTGAGCGTGCCCGAGTGCCCTGACGATGTGTGCATCACCTGCTCGGACACCGCCGTCCCGGTGACGGTGGTCCGGCTGCTCGCCGACGGCCTGGCCGAAGTCGATACCGGGCGCGGCCGGGAGGAAGTCAGCGTCGCGCTTGTCACGGCAGCGGTCGGCGACACGGTGCTCGTGCACGCCGGGGAAGCGATTGCGGTGGTGCCGTAATGGCACAGCTGTCAGCGAGCGGAAGCTGGCCGGCGTCTGCCAGCGACGGCGAGCCTGGCGGCTCGATCGAGTCGCTCTACCCGTTCCTCTACTCGGGCACGTCAGATGTAGCCGCTGTGCTGGAGCAGGTGCGGCAGTCCACAGTCGCCAAGGCCGAGGAGATACTCCGACTGCGCCGCGAAGTACGAGATGCCGACGGCACCCGGCTGGTGGCGTGCGCCAGGGAGATGGCCGCCCGGTTCGCGGCCGGCGGCCGCCTGCTGGCCTTCGGTAACGGCGGCAGCGCGACCGACGCGCAGCAGCTTGCTACTGCGTTCCTGCATCCGGACGGCATCGCGCGGCCGCTGCCCGCCCTGAGCCTGGCCAGCGACGCCGCTGTGCTGACGGCACTGAGCAACGACATCGGCGTGGACGTTGTCTTTGCTCGCCAGATCGCCGCGTTCGGCAGCAAGGCCGATATCGCCGTCGGCCTGTCAACCAGTGGCAACTCCGGCAACCTGCTGCGAGCGTTCGACGAGGCGAGCAGGCGCGGCATGCTCACCATCGGCTTTGCGGGCTATTCCGGCGGCAAGATGGCCGAGCTTGACAGCATCGACTACCTGTTCGTCGCGCCTTCGACCTCGGTGCATCGCATCCAGGAAGCCCAGACCACGACGTACAACGTGCTCTGGGAGCTATGCCAGTCGGCACTGGGCGCGGACGACGCTACTAGTGACGCGACTGGTGCGGACGCGACTGGCCCCGGTCAGGGGGGACCATGAGCGGCAAGCTGCTCATCGCGGGCGTCGGCAA
The DNA here is from genome assembly GCA_963837255.1 of uncultured Actinomycetota bacterium. Lineage (GTDB taxonomy): Bacteria > Actinomycetota > Actinomycetes > Streptosporangiales > Streptosporangiaceae > JAJYUU01. The sequence goes on along the minus strand of CAWIMN010000011.1, from coordinate 515,575 downwards.
CATCTTCCTCGGCGACGACGGCTTCGGCGTCGAGGTGGCCAGCCGCCTCTCTTCGGCTGACCTGCCCGACTGGGCGCACGTGGTCGACTACGGCATCCGCGGCATGCACTTGGCCTATGACCTGGCGGGCGGCTACGACTCCGCGATCCTGATCGACGCGGCGGCGCGCGGCGGCGCGCCCGGCACCATCTACGTGATCGAGCCTGATGCGAAGAGCCCGATCGCAGCTCCGGACGACGCGGCCGCGCTCGCCGCCAACCCGATGTTCAATGCACACGGAATGCAGCCGGATGTCGTTGTCAGCATGCTCGGCATGCTGGGGGCTGAGACCAGGCACATCCTCGTTGTCGGCTGCGAGCCGGTCAACGTGGAGTACGGCATCGGGCTCAGCGACCCGGTGGCGGCTGCGGTCGACGAGGCAGTCAAGGTCGTGCTCGACCTGGTGTCCGGCGCGGCGGAGTCAGGCGAGGATCACCGACTAGTCACAAAGGAGTACGCCCATGTGCCTCGGGATCCCCGGTGAGGTCATCGAGTTTGTTCCCGACCAGCCCGATCTGGCCAAGGTCGACGTCAGCGGCGTCAAGCGCGTGATCAACATCGGCCTGCTCGCCGACGAGAAGGTCGAGGCAGGCGACTGGGTGCTGATCCACGTGGGATTCGCGCTATCCAAGATCGATGAGGCCGAGGCCGAGGCGGCACTTCAGTTCCTGGCGGGCATCGGCCAGGCCTACGAGGACGAACTCGCCGCCCTCGCCGAATCACGGATCGAGTAGGAGGCGCGGCGATGAAGTTCGTCGATGAGTTCCGCGACGCCGACAAGGCGCACGCGCTCGCGGCCAAGATCGCGGCATTGTGCGAGCCTGGCCGTCAGTACAAGCTGATGGAGGTGTGTGGCGGCCATACGCACACCATCTACAAGCACGGCCTCGAGGACTACCTGCCCGAGCAGGTCACGCTGGTCCATGGTCCGGGCTGCCCAGTGTGCGTGATTCCGATGGGCCGGGTCGACGACGCGATGGCGCTGGCCAGCGAGCCCGACGTGATCATGACCTCGTTCGGTGACATGATGCGGGTGCCGGGCAGCAACGGCTCGTTCTTCGACGCCAAGGCCCGCGGCACGGACATCCGCATGGTCTACTCGCCGCTGGACTCGCTGAAGATTGCCCGGCAGAACCCGGACAAGCGCGTGGTGTTCATGGCGATCGGGTTCGAGACGACGGCGCCGTCGACGGCGATGACGATGCTGCGCGCCGCGGCCGAGGGCCTGCAGAACTTCTCGATCTTCTGCAACCACGTGACCATCATCCCGGCGATCAAGGCCATCCTTGACTCACCTGACCTGCGGCTCGACGGATTCATCGGGCCTGGCCACGTCTCGACGGTGATCGGCTGCCGCCCGTATGAGTTCATCGCCCGCGACTACGGCAAGCCGGTGGTCGTGGCCGGATTCGAGCCGCTGGACATTCTCCAGTCGATCTACATGCTGATGCTGCAGCTGTCGCATGGGCAGTCGACTGTGGAGAACCAGTACTCACGCGTCGTGCCCTGGGACGGGAACCTGGTGGCGCTGCGCGCCATCGGGCAGACGATGGAGCTGCGGCCCTACTTCGAGTGGCGTGGCCTCGGCTTCATCTCGCACTCCGCGCTGAAAGTGCGCGATGAGTTCGCGAGCTTCGACGCCGAGCGCCTGTTCTCCGTCCCAGGCGTCCGGGTCGCCGATCCGAAGGCCTGCCAGTGCGGCGAGGTGCTCAAAGGCGTGCTCAAGCCGTGGGAATGCAAGGTCTTCGGCACGGCATGCACGCCCGAGACCCCGATCGGAACCTGCATGGTTTCCCCGGAGGGCGCCTGCGCTGCCTACTACAACTACGGGCGGCTGACGCGGCAGCGGGTGAAGGAGGCGAGCAGGTCATGACCGCCGGTCAGGTGGACTCATCCGGGCTGGCGGCCGGCCTCGGGCCAGCCGGCGCCGGTGCTGCCGATGACGGACCGCGGAGCGCCAGCTGGGTAGCAGAAGCGCTGCGCGAGCACGACGCGCAGACGCGGAGTGAGGCCGCCCGCTTCGAGCATCACGGCTCGCCTCAGCCGCTGCCTGGCACGGTACGCGAGGAACTCGTCCTCGAGCGGATCGACCGGGCCCGGCGAGCCCGGCCCAGGGTCAAGGAAAACCGCATCACGATGTCGCACGGAGCCGGCGGCAAGGCGACGCAGACGCTGATCGAGGCTGTCTTCCTCGAGGCGTTCCGCAACCCTCTGCTTGAGCCGCTCGAGGACGCCGCTCGCCTGCACGTCAACGGTGCCAGCGTCGCGCTCACAACCGACTCCTACGTCGTCAAGCCGTTGTTCTTCCCCGGCGGTGATATCGGCGACCTGGCGGTCAACGGCACGGTCAACGACCTGTCGATGGCCGGGGCGGTGCCGTTGTACCTATCGGCCGGCTTCATCCTCGAGGAGGGGTTCCCGGTCGCGGACCTGACCCGGATCGCCGCCTCCATGCAGGCCGCGGCTCAGCGCGCGGGCGTTCAGATCGTGACCGGGGATACCAAGGTCGTCGAGAAGGGCAAGGCCGACGGCTGCTACATCAATACCGCCGGCGTGGGGGTGATCGAGCACAGCGTCAGCCTGGGCGTCGCCCATGCAAAGCCTGGTGACGTCATCCTGGTCTCCGGTCCGATCGGCGATCACGGCGTAACGATCATGCTGGCCCGCGGCGAGCTCGATATCGAGGCAGACGTCAGCTCGGACACCGCGCCACTGACCGGACTAGTCAGCGACCTGCTCATGGCAGCGCCAGGCCTCCGTGCTCTCCGCGATGCCACCCGTGGTGGCGTCGCCACGATCCTCAACGAGATCGCCACGGCGGCCGGCGTCGGGGTGCTCGTGTCCGAGGACACCATTCCAGTCCGGCCTGCGGTCCGCGGTGCCTGCGAGCTGCTGGGCATCGACCCGATGTACGTCGCCTGCGAGGGCAGGCTAGTCGCCGTGGTCAGTCCGCGGGATGCGGACCACGCCCTGGCGGCGATGCACGCGCACCCGCAGGGCCGCGAGGCCGCCATCATCGGCACGGTCACGGCCGAGCCACCTGGCATCGTCCAGCTCAAGACCGCGTTCGGCGGTACCAGGATCGTCGACCTGCTGGTGGGCGATCCGCTGCCGCGGATCTGCTGACCCAGCCGTGGCAACGACGGCCACCGCAGAGACCGGCACCCCAGACGCCGGCGCTGAGACCCGCGCACCGCAGACCAACCAGCACAATCAGAGTCAGGGACAGGACGAGGCAGTGCATGAACTGGCCATCACCGAGGGCCTGGTCGAGGCCGTCACGGAGCGGCTGCCAGGCCAGCGGGTGACGCGGGTCCGGCTGGAGATAGGCGCGCTGTCGGGCGTAGTGGCAGACTCCGTCCGGTTCTGCTTCGACCTGGTAACCGAGGGCACCAACCTCGAAGGGGCCACGCTGGAGATTGCCCAGCCGCCCGCCGTGTGCCGCTGCCGGATCTGCAGTACCGACTTCGAGCCAGACGGCCCAATCGCCCTGTGCCCGTGCGGCAGCGCCGAGGTGACGGTGCTGACCGGGCAACACCTCAAGATAACGTCTGTGCAGGTGGCGTAGCTATGTGCGGAACATGCGGCTGCTCAGCTAGCGCCGTCGTCACGCTGCTAGTACCAGACCCGGCGGTTCCGGCCTGGCTCGCCGGCCACCTGACGCAATCCGAACACGGGCAGCACGACCACGGGCAGCACGACCACGGGCAGCACGACCACGGGCACCCTGCCGACGCCCGGCACGTGCACGGCCACGGCGAGGACCATGGCCAAGCCCACGCCCATGTCGCCGGGGCAGGCGACACGTCCAGGACGGTCGAGCTCCAGCAGAAGGTGCTGGCCAAGAACGATGAGCTAGCGAACGGCAACCGGCAGTGGCTACGCGACCGAGCCATTCTGGCGGTCAATCTGATGAGCTCGCCTGGCTCGGGCAAGACCACGCTGCTCGAGCGCACCAGCAAGGAACTCGCTGGCAAGATGTCGATCTCCGTGATTGAGGGCGATCAGGAGACCGCGCTGGACGCTCAGCGCATCCTGGTGGCCGGCAGCCGGGTCGTGCAGATCAACACCGGCGCCGGCTGCCACCTGGACGCCGACATGGTGGCGCGGGGGCTGCGCAGCCTAGATCCGCCGAGCGGCTCGATCGTCGTCATCGAGAACGTCGGCAACCTCGTTTGCCCGGCCCTGTTCGACCTGGGCGAGGCCGCGAAGGTCGTGCTCGCCTCGGTGACCGAGGGGGCGGACAAGCCGCTGAAGTACCCGCACATGTTCCGGCAGGCCGACCTGGTACTCCTGAACAAGACCGACCTGCTCCCGTACGTCGACTTCGACCTGAAGCAGTACATGTCAGATCTGCGGCGGGCCTCGCCGGACGCGCTGCTGCTACAGCTATCGGCGACAACCGGCGATGGCATGCAAGGCTGGTACGACTGGCTCCGGCGCCGGATCCCGCCGCCACACGAGTAACACCGTGACCATCGCGGTCGCGATAGGGGCGAGTTGCTACATTCCGCGCGCCAGCCGGTCGCGGGCGCCGGCCACGGCGGCCTGGCCGAGGCTGATGCCACCGTCGTTGCACGGTACCCGGCCGTGCACGAGGACACGGAAGCCAGTGTCGGTCAGCCTGGTCACCACCTGGGTTGTCAGCAGCAGGTTCTGGAACACCCCACCGGACAGCGCCACCACGCCCAGGCTACTCTGCTCGCGCAGCCGCGCGCAGACGGTCAGGATCACGGCGGCGACGCTGTTGTGGAACCGAGCGGCAATGACCGGGACCGGCACGCCAGCGGCGAGGTCCTCGGCGGCTGCGCGGACCAGATCTGCCCCCGCCACCCGCAGCTGCGCACCAGCCAGGGCGGCGTGGGTGGTGACTGTCACCGGGTAGCTGCCCCGCTCGGTCACGTCGGTGAGCTGCTCCAGTTCGATGGCGGCCTGGCCTTCGTAGTTGATCGCGTCCCGGACGCCAAGCAAGGCAGCGACCGCGTCGAATAGCCGGCCGGCGCTGGAGGTCAGTGGCGCATTGACGCGACGTGCGGCCATGGCCGTCACCGCGGCCCAGAGCTGGTCGTTGCGGTCCCGGACGGCGATCGCAGTGGGCAAGCCAGCCGGGTAGCTGGCCGCGAGGTACGCGGCCGCCATCCGCCACGGCTGGCGGATCGCGGCCGCTCCGCCCGGCATCGGTACCGGGTCGAGACAGCCGGCCCGCTCGAAGCTGGTCAGGTCTGCGATGAGGAACTCGCCACCCCAGATCGTGCCGTCGGGGCCGTACCCGGTCCCGTCGAAGGCCACGCCGATGACCGGGCCTGCCGTGCCGTTGTCTGCCAGGCATGAGGCGATGTGCGCGTGATGGTGCTGCACGCCGACCAGGTCAACGCCAACCGGGTCGGCATCGGCTAGATCGACTGCGTACTTCGTGGACAAGTAGTCGGGATGCAGATCGTGGGCGATAAGCCGCGGCTCGATGTCGAAGAGCCGGCGGAAGTGCGCGATGCCGTCGGTGAAAGACCGCAGCGTTTCCGCGTTCTCCAGGTCGCCGATGTGGGGCGACATGAACGCGTGCTGACCCTTGGCCAGGCAGAACGTGTTCTTCAGCTCAGCACCGCAGGCCAGCACCGGTTGCAGGAACGGCATCCGCACCTGCAGTGGCTCCGGCACGTATCCGCGTGACCGCCTCAGTACCGACTCACGGCCGCCGGACGTCCGCACGACCGAATCGTCGGTCCGCATGTGAATCGCACGATCGTGCAGCAGGAACGCGTCGGCGATGCCGGCGAGCCGGTCGAGCGCATCGGCGTCACGGAAGGCGATCGGCTCATCGGAGACGTTCCCGCTGGTCGCCACCACCGGCCTGGCCGCCGCGGCAAGCAGCAGATGATGCAGCGGCGTGTACGGCAGCATCAGCCCCAGGTGCCGGTTGCCCGGCGCGACCGCCGGCGCGATGAGCTGGTCGGCAGCCGGCCGGCGCGGCAGGAGCACGATCGGGCGGCGCAGACTGGTCAGTGACGCTGCTGCCACGTCGTCGATCTGGCACAGCAGCCGCGCGGCAGTGAGGTCGGCGACCATCACCGCAAACGGCTTGTCCTCGCGATGCTTGCGCGCGCGCAGCGCGGCGGACGCGGCCCCGTTCCCAGCATCCACGATCAGGTGATAGCCACCGATCCCCTTGACCGCGACCACCTGGCCGGACCGGAGCAGGGCGGCTGCGGCGGCGACCGGGTCGGCGCCGGGCAGCGGCGCACCGGCGGCATCCACGAGGCGGAGCCGTGGCCCGCAGTCAGGGCAGCATACCGGCTGCGCGTGGAAACGCCGGTCGGCCGGATCGTGGTACTCGGCCGCGCAGCGCGTGCACATCTCGAAGCCGCTCATCGTCGTGAGCGGCCGGTCGTAGGGCACGTCCCGGACGATGGTGAACCGCGGGCCGCAATGGGTGCAGTTGATGAACGGGTACTGGTAACGGCGGTCGGCCGGATCGGCTAGCTCGCGCAGGCAGTCGTCGCAGGTGGCGCTGTCAGCCGACACGAGCGTCCGGCGGTGGGCGCCGGGCACGCTCGGCGCGATCACGAACCCGGCAGCACCTGTCACGCCGAGGGCGCGCGTGGTGACGCGCTCGATCCGGGCGAGCGGCGGCGCTTCCTGCTCGAGCAGGACCAGGAACCTGGCCGTCGTCTCCGGGGTCCCCTCGACCTCAGCGAAGACGCCGTTGACGTCATTGCCGACGAGGCCGGAGAGGCCGAGGCTCGTGGCGAGCGAGTAGACGAATGGCCGGAAGCCGACGCCCTGGACGACGCCCTCCACCCGGATCCCGGTCCTGACCCGATCACTCACGGTTCCAGTGTGACCGGACCTGCGGCGGCGCGCACGAGTTCGCAGCGGCAGGCGATCACCCTGCTCCGCAGGTCAGCGCAGGCCCGCGAACAAATCCTCCTCCGGGATAGCTGCCCCGGTGGTGTCGGTCACCCGGACGAAGCTCTCCCGCCCGAATGCGGCGGTCGCGATCTCGGGCGGCAGCTTGCTGAACCAGGAGTCCTGGATCTGGCTGGCGTGCGCGAACAGCGCTTCGCGCTTGCGATCCAGCACTGGGCGGATGTCGATGTTTGTCGTGATCCGCCGCTCGGATTCCTCCATCTGGTTGCGCTGCTCGTCGGTGAACTCGCGCTGGTCGGGTACGTCAGCGCCGAGTTCGCGCAGTGCCTCCCAGACCTTGCGCCAGTCACTGCCGCGCATCGCCGACTGGTAGAACTTGGCCGGGATGCCCGACTGAGCCGCCGCGGCGGCCGCGGCGAGCGCCGCGTGCACGTGATCGGGGTGCTGGTACATGCCCTTGTCGTCGTAGGAGATGACGACCTGGGGGCGGTAGGTCTCGATCAGGCCGGCGATCCGGCCGGCCACTACGTCCAGCGGGATATTGCAGAAGGCATCCGGCCGGTCCTTGTAATCCCAGTCCGGCATGCCCGAATCGTGGTAGCCGAGCAGTTCGAGGTTGCTGACGCCGAGGATCTTGGACGACTGGCGCAGCTCGTCTAGCCGCAACTGGGCGACCTCCTGCTCGTCGTGCCCGTCCTCGCCAGGCTTGACCTGGCCCGGAGCGTCGCCAAACTCCCCATTCGTACAGGTCACGACTACCGTGCGAACGCCCTGGTCAGAGTAGAGCGCGAGCACGCCGCCCGTGCTCGATGCCTCGTCGTCGGGATGCGCGTGGACGGCCATCAGGGTGAGGATGTCAGCTGCCATGTTCCCAGCCTGCCGTATCCAGGCCACCTGCGCACATCGGGCCGGGCGGCACGCTCGCCGGACCAGCCACCTCCAGGCCGGTGGTAAGCAGGAGTGATGACAGTCGACAGTAACCCGCGCACTCTGCTCGAAGCGGAGCGGCAGGCGGCGCTCGACCGGCTGGCTTCGCTGGAGCGAGACCACGCCGGCATCGTCGAGGCGGCGGGGTCAGCCAACAACGATGACGAGCACGACCCCGAGGGAGCCACGATCGCGTTCGAACGCGAGCACGTGGCTGCGCTGCTTGACCAGACGAGAGAGCACCTCAGCCAGGTCGACGCAGCGCTGCGCCGCCTTGCAGAAGGCCGGTACGGCCAGTGCGAGCGGTGCGGCCAGCCGATTGCGGCCGGGCGGCTGGAAGCGCGGCCGACCGCGACGCTCTGCATCCGCTGCGCCAGCCAGGCGACCCGCTAGGACTCGCCGCCCTCCGGCCCGCCCGCACCAGACCCGCCGCCCGCACCAGACCCGCCAGCACCCGGCCCGCCGGGCCCGCCGCGGTCAGGCGCGGCCAGTGGCTTGCCGATGGGCTGCGGCCGCCAGAGGATGCCAAGCGTGCCCTGCGCGGCGCGGGTGCCGGACTCCCCGCCCCCCGGTCCGCGCAGGATGTGCGCCATGCCGACCGCGATCACCGCCCCGATGGTGGGCCCGACCAGGTAAGCCCACCACGACGTCCAGTCGCCGAGGACTAGCGCCGGGCCGAGTGACCTGGCCGGATTCATCGACGCACCGCTGACTGGCGCGCCGAACAGGCCTGCCAGCGCGATGTAGCTGCCGACGCCGATGGCAGCCATCGCGCCGACTTGCTGCGCCCCTGACGCGGTCCCCAGGATGACACTGACCAGCCCGGTCGTCAGCAGGATCTCCCACGCCATAGCGGTCGCCGTGGAGACGCCGGGGCCTGGCAGGGTGCAGGCCGGCGCTGCCCTGCTTGCCTAGCAGGGCAGAGAGCAGCAGCGTCGCCAGAATCGCGCCGCTGAACTGGGCGATGACGTACGGCCCGACGCGCTGCCAGGGGAAGTCGCCGCGCAGCGCGAACGCGAAGCTGACCGCGGGATTCAGGTGTGCTCCCGACACCGCGCCCATGAACAAGATGACGGCCATCACCATGAGCGCGGGGCTGACGACCCTAGCCGCCTCGGACACGGCGTGGCCACCAAACCTGGCGTTGACCATACCAGCGCCGACTGCGACCGTGACGAGCAGGAAAGTCCCGAGTACCTCGCTGAACAGCCGCCGCCACTCATAGCTGGTGTCCCAGAAGTCGAACTGCCGCGCCATCGAATTCGGCTGGCCAATCGACCGCAGGGCAACGTCCACGTGCGCCGGCACCGCGATCGCGCGGCCCTCATGCTCGCTGCTGATCTCGGGCTCCTTCAGAGCCGGGCCGGCGGCCACAGGTTGTGGCCGGCCGCGATCGGGTCGCCCGGCCACTCCTGCATCGAGGCAAGGTTGTCCTGCGCCGGGTGCTTCGCCGCCGCCGGGCCGTCCGCGAACGCGTGCAGGACGTTGGTGCTGACCTTGCGGGTGAAGGCTGCCGTGCGGGGGTTCAGGCCGAAGCTCCGCAGCCCGCCCATGGACGCGACCCAGCGCATGGTGCCCGCGCAGAACACCCCGGCGCCGCCGCTGTGGGTGTAATACGCCGAGTCGGAGTAGCTGTTGACGCCGCGGCACGTCAGCGGCGAGTGCGACAGCACCTGGATGGGCCGCTCGACCGGGTACACCGGGTTCACGCGGTCGTACTCGATGCCGACCAGGCCAGTGAACCTGCTGCCCCTGTGTGCGCCGGTGCCAGCGAATATCCAGGAGTCCGGCGTCGCGACGACATAGGCGGCGTCGACGGGATTGGACTCATAGAGGGTGCCGATGAGCGAGGACTCCGGGTCAGGATTCGGCGGCTCCCGCCAGTCGCTGGTGACTAGCGCGTTGTCCTTGCCGTACATCGGGTCCTGCAGGTAGCTGGTCTTGTAGCAGATGACGAGCCGCCGTTGTCCGAGCCTGGTGCTGGCTAGCCGCGTGCGGCGGAACATGCAGTTGGCGCCCAGGAAGGCGACATTGACGCCGGCGTCACGGGCGGCCGTCACGTTAGTCCGCTCTGGCGGCGACCAGTACTCGTCATGACCGAGCGAGAACAGCGCGCTAGCCCCGTCGAGCAGGTGCGGGTCGGCGTCGATGTCCATGCTGGTGGTGTAGGCGAGCGGAAGGCCAGTACTCTCAGCCAGCGCGATGAACTTCTGCTCGTGCCACAAGAACATGTAGGCACCGTTCGCGTCGTACGGCCGGTCTAGGCTGACGGCCAGCGAGCGGTTGCCGTAATCGGCGGCGCCGCCCGGCCCGTTGTAGAGGTTGTGGCCGCCCCACGTGTTGTAAGCCTGCCAGGTCTCCGTGCAGTTCTTGATGACGATCTTGCCCCTCGTGCTGGCGGAGCGCACGGTGACGGGCACGTACCGCTGCGCGCCGGCCTCAGAGTCCATCCGCAGCAGGTAGGCGCCCTCCGGCCAGCCGTCGGTCGCGATGGTGAGGGACGGGCCCCAGCTGGCCTCCACCGTCCTGGTCGGCTGGATCAGGGTCGCCGGCCGCTGCCGGTGACCGCGGATGCTCGGCGAGCTCCAGACCAGCCTGGCGCGGTCACCGCCGTACCAGCCCATCCGGAACACACGCACCTGGAACGAGCGCGCAGTGGTCGAGGCGTACAGCGTGATCTCCTGGCCTGGCAGCACGCTTGCCTGGCCGGCGTATCCGAGCATGGCATCGGGCTTGCCCAGGTGCGTGATCTTCCAGTGCGGGTCGCCAGGCAGCAAATTCTCCGCTGGCGGTCGCCGGCTTACCGCAGGCCGGCTCTTTCCCCCCTTATCGGACGTCGGTACGTCTGAGGTCGCCAGCTTGTCCACCGTTACAGCGGCGGCGGGGACCGCGACAGCAGCAGCGGCGAGCCCGATAAATCGCCGCCGCGATGGGTGCGCGCCAGGATCTGATGGCGGGTGCCGGCGGTCGCTCACGGCACCAAGCTTCGCACGGCCCCCCGCGTAGTCGCCAACGACATGGTTCGATCCAGGCGCCCGCTGGTCAGTCGGCGGCCATCCGGTCCAGGACCTCGGCGACGAGCGCCATCGACGTATGCGGGTGCAGGAAGGCGAACCTCGCCACGGTCTCGCCTTCCCACACTGTCGGCGGCAGGAACGCCACCTGCTCGTCGAGCAGCGCGTCCGCCCACGCGGTGTAGTCGGCCGGCTGCCAGCCCGTGCGGCGGAACAGCACCACGGACAGGTCAGGCTCGCGGATCAGCTCGAGGTAGCCGCGGCGCCGGATCTCGGCAGCCGTCTGCCGGGCGAGATCGATAGCTGCCTCGATCGCGTCACTGTAGGCGCGCACTCCGTGCACGCACAGCGAGAACCACAGCGGCAGGCCCCTGGCCCGCCTGGTGAGGTGGTAGGCGTAGTCCGTTGGGTTCCACTCACCTGGCTGCTCGTGAATGACATCCAGGTATCCGGCGTCCTGTTTATGGACGGAACGGGCTAGAGCGGGGTCGCGGTACAGCAAGGCCGCGCAGTCGAACGGGGCGAACAGCCACTTATGCGGGTCGACCACGAACGAATCGGCGTGCTCGATCCCGGCGTAGGCCGAGCGGACGCTCGGCGCGAACAGGCCAGCGCCGCCGTAGGCACCGTCGACGTGGAACCACAGCTTGTGGTCTGCGGCCACGGCTGCGAGCCCAGCGAGGTCGTCGATGATGCCGGCGTTCGTGGTGCCCGACGTCGCCACGATGCGGCCAGCGAGCCGGGGTCGCCGTCGGCCTCGATGGCGGCGCGGACGGCGTCGCCCGTGAGCCGGTGATCGCCAGTCGGCACGACGAGCGCGTCCATCTCCAGCAGCCGCAGCGTGTTGCCGATCGAGGAATGCGCGTCGGAACCGACCACCGCGCGCAGCCGCCGCGGCGATGCCAGCCGCCGCTTGGCGGTCTCGCGCGCAACGGCCAGCGCGGACAGGTTGGCGGCCGAGCCGCCGGAGACGAAGCAGCCGCCGGCGCCGGGCGGCAGCCCGGCCCGATCGGCGATGAGCCGCAGCACCTGGTTCTCCGCGTGGATCGCGCCGGCCGCCTCCAGCCAGGAGATGCCCTGGATCGACGCGCAGGAGATCAGCATGTCGAACAGCAGCGACGCCTTAGTCGGCGCGGCCGGGATGAAGCCGAGGAAGCGGGGACTGTCAGCGGAGATGACGGCTGGCGCGAGCGTCGAGGTGTACACGCCCAGCACCTGGTCCGGGTTATGGCCGTCGTCGCTGAGCAGCCCGGACAGCGCGATGTCCAGTTCGGCCGGGTCGCGGGAGCCCTTGTCGAGCGGCACCGGGTCAAGCCGCAGCCGGTTTTCGGCGTAGGCGAGCACGGACCTGATCATCTGCTCTGTCGTGGGGTCCACGCTATGCATGGCCGACAAGCTAGCGCAGGATCTCGACCAGCAGGTACGCCGTGCTCACTGCTTCCCGTCCGGCCCGGATTCCTCGGCCGCGTCCTCGGGCTCGCTGACCCACCCGGAGAACACCGGCAGCCCGTGCCACGGGCCCTCCCGTCCGGATGTGTCCGTAGTGAGCGCGACGACGGCGTAGGGATGCCCGAACCGCAGGGTGACCTCGCGGTGCCGGCTAGGCAGGCGGGCCGCCGTCGCGACAGCGAACGCCGCTGATGGCCGCCGCCTCGAAGCCGGTCCTCGAGTAGCGCGCCATCGCCACCTGCCCGGCCTGCCACGGGTCGTCGTTGTCGGACAAGCGCGTTCTTGGCGGCCTCGAACCCGAGACCGGGCGCGCTGAGGTCGTGCCTGGAGCTCGCCGACCAGGCAGGCAGCACCGCCGTGCACGAGTCGGCGGCCGCCGTGACCTCGCGGACGCAGCCACAGCGGACTCTCGCCGAGCGGCAGGCGTGGCCAGGTCACGGCGCTCGACCGGCAGTCCGGCCGCGTGCGCGCAGCCGATTTCGTACGCCGCCGCCAGCACCACGCTCGCCCGCACGTCCGGCATCGCCGCGACCGAGACGACCTCAAGACCCCCGGCCGCCGCGGCGAAGTGCACGATCACGTCGCCTGCCTGCGGCGTGGACGTGACGAACTGGACGTGACCGCCTGGCGGCCGGGCCGGGGTTCGCAGCACGCGCTCCAGCTGGTCCGTCCACGGGCTCGCCGGCGCCGAGGCTCGCGGCTGGCGCCAGGTCGAACGGGACCTGCCAGGAGACCTTTGTCGCCAGTGCGGTCGCCAGCACCAGATACAGGTCGTCGGCCGGAGATCGGGAACTTGTCGATGAGACCGAACGTGTGCTCGCGCGCCCAGGCGTCCAGCCCGGCCTGGCCCGGCAGGTCTCCGGTGGTCACGGCGGCGGGCAGGCGCGTCGCGCCAGCGCAGGAAGCTGTCCGGCAGCCGCACGGCCGGATCTGTCCAGACGGCGGCCGCGCTCGCGACGAGCGGATGCGGGTCGCCCAGCAGGTCGGCGGCGGCCTGCGCGGCGTCTCGACGTCGCAGCCGAGCACCTCCGTCAGCGCGGCGCGATCGGCGCCCGTACTGGCGGGACCGGCGAGTGCGAGCACCAGCCACGCGCCGAGCGGCGAGGCGACGTGATGGCCTGTCCCGATGGCCGCGTGCAGCCGCGCGGCGTAGCCGGAGACGCACGCCGCGACCTGACTCGCCTGGACGCTCATGCATCCCACTCTGCCGCACTCCCTGGGCACGGCGCGCGCCGCACGCGCGCGAGCCGGTCAGCGGGCGCGGCCGCGTCAGGGGGCGGAGCCGGTCAGGCCGGCGAGCCCGCGGTGGCTGGCTCGGCTTCCGGCTCAGCATGGCCCTTGCGGCCGAGCCAGAAGAAGCTGAACACGCCGGCCGCCAGCACGAGGACGGCGGACAGGTAGAGCGCGGCATGCAGGCCAGACTGGAAGGCGCTGTAGGCGGCCTGAATCACTTCCTGGACCAGTTTGCCCTGGCCTGCGCCTGCGGCGCCGCCAGCGCCCTTCGTCTTGCCGCTGGAGGGGACCAGCCCGGTCTCGACGCCGTTGATGACGACCTGCGAGATGCTCCTCGGCAGGCCGAGCGCGTGCAGCCTGGCGATGATGTCGGCCGTCAGTTTCGCGGACACCAGCGCGCCGAGGACCGCCACTCCAGTCACCGCGCCGACTTCGCGGCTGGTGTTCGTGGTGGACGCGGCCATGCCGGACCGCTCGGGCGGCACGGCGGACAAGGCCGACGACGTGGCCGGCACGACCGTGCCCCCGACGCCGATGCCCGTCAGCGCCAGCGCGGCGGCCAGCGGCAGGTAGCCGGGATTCGGGTTGATGGTGAACGAGGTCAGCAGCAGACCGAGCGCGAACAGCAGGCAGCCGGTGAAGATCGTGGTTCTCGGCCCGATGGTGACGGTCCACCGCGCAGCTACCAGTGCGGCCGCCCCCATCAGGACCATCATCGGCAGGAAGACCAGCGCGATCTGATAGCCGCCATACCCGGCCACTTCCTCCAGATACAGGGCAGTGAAGAAGAAGACCGCGAACGTCGCGAAGTAGGCGCTGAACGCGACCACGTTCGCGACCAGGAACCGCGGTACCCGGATGAACCTCAGGTCCAGCAGGGGATGCGGCGCCTTGCTCTCCCACCAGAAGAAGCCGACGACAGACGCGGCGCTCACGCAGAGCAGCAGGACGACCGGGGGCGAATGGAAGGACGAGCCCTCGGCCATGATCACGGCGAAGGCCAGCGCCGTGAGCGCGCCCGCGCTGAGCACGCTGCCAGCGATGTCCACGCGGTGCCCGTCCGGGTCGGAATTCTCGGGCAGCACCGCCAGGGCGCCTATCAGCGCCAGGGCGCCGACCGCGAGGTTGAACCAGAAGATCGCGCGCCAGTCGCCGTGCCTGCCGATCAGGGCGCCGCCGATCACCGGACCCATCGCGAGCGCCACGCCGGAGACCGTCGTCCAGACGCCGAGCGCCCAGGCCCGCTCCCGCTCGTCGATGTAGATATGCCGGATCATCGACAGCGTGCCCGGCTCGCTAGCCGCCGCGCCGAAGCCCATCACCGCGCGCCCGGCGATGAGGACGCCTACGTTCGGCGCGGTAGCCGACATGATCGACCCGGCGAGGAAGATGGCGATGCCGATCACCATGACGCGCTTGCGGCCAAACTCGTCGCCGACCATCCCGAAGCCGAGCATCGCGCCGGCAAACGTCAGCGCATAGGCGCCCACCACCCACTGCAGCGACGAGACGCCCGCGTGCAGTTCGCTCTGGATGTTGCCAAGCGCGACGCTAACGACGGTGTTATCGAGAAATGTCAGGAACAGGATGACGCACAGGACGGCCAGCGCGAGCGAGCGACCGCCGCGCAGGGCAGTCGCCGCCTCGCCCTCAGACACATCGGCCGGGCTCACCACTGGCTAGGTGGTCGACTTGCAAGCGGCAGGCAAGCCAGCAGTCTTGCCTGCGTTCTCTAGAGTCAGCAGACCACAGAAGCTCGTCACGCCCACCTTCCAGGTGCCGTTCTGCAGAACGGCCACCCCAGTCTGGTTCTTCAGCTGAGGAGTGCCGCTCACGAGGATGTCATACGTCACCGTCGCCATGGTCGGCGAATTTACCGTGACATGGGTGACCTTAGCCGTCGCGAGTGCCGCCAGGCCAGAGCCGGCTTGTGCCTGAATGACCGACTGGAACTGCGACCCGTCCTGGAGCAGGCTAACGCGCTTGCTCACAGGGGTCTTGGCGTTGAAGAACGCCTCCCAGTTGGTCGTGATCGCGCTCGTGCTGGCCGTGCCGCCGGTCGCGGCCGACGACGAGGTCGCAGGTGAGGATGATGGCGCTGACGACGTCGAGGCAGGGGCCGAGCTCGAGCTGGTCGACGTACTCGGGTTACTGCCGCCGCACGCCGTCGCCAGGACGGCAAGCCCAGCTAGCGCGAGCGCGCCAGCCAGGTGCGGGAAATGCCGATAAGAATTCATACAGGTATCCTCCAACTAACAGCCAGCCGATGACATTCCGACCCGGCTACAGGCCTTACCCGTGCAGTCAACACCGGCTTGCCCGCTCTATCCCCCCGCTATGCGATGCTGCTGCGGTGTCAGATCTCCAAGCGCTACGCGACCGCATGCGCCAGTTCACGGCCGAACGGAACTGGCAGGGTTATCACGACCCCAAGTCGGTCCTGCTCGCCCTCGTCGGCGAGGTCGGCGAGCTAGCCGAGCTATTCCAGTGGCTGCCAGCCGGTACCGCAGCAGAGCTGGCCAGGTCGCAGCCGCTGCGGACCAGGGCAGGTGAGGAACTGTCCGACGTACTGCTCTACCTGATCCTGCTCGCCGATGTTCTTGGCATCGATCTGGCCGAGGCAGCGAATGCCAAGCTTAGCGCCGCCGCGCGTAAGTACCCGGCAAGCTAGCCGGAGCCCCACAGGGACGCCAGGTCGCGATCGACGCTCGCAGCAAGCGGCGCGACCGGCCGCAGCACCGGACGCGGGGGCGTCGCCTGGATCACCTCGCAGTGCGCCAGCGCTGTCCCGTCCAGGAACCTCGTCAGCTGCGCATAACTGTGCCGGTCGTCGGCGGCCAGCCGGTGATGATGCATTCGCAGCGGCGCGTACAAGTACAGCCGGTCGCGCGCCCTCGTCACCGCTACGTAGAACAGGCGCTGCTCTTCCTCAAGCCCGGCGGGCGTCGTCAGCGCCATGTCGCTCGGCACGGCGCCATCGACAAGCTGCGGCAGGTGCACTACCGGCCATTCCAGGCCCTTGGCCGAGTGCACGGTCGAGATGATGAGGTAGTCGTCATCCAGGCGCGGCTTGCCGGCCAGGTCCGATGCCGACAACGGCGGGTCGAGGGCAAGCTGGACGAGCGCGTCATGCAGCGACGGGCTCGCGGCCGCGGCATCTGCCAGCCGCTCCAGATCCGCGAACCGCACGGCCGCGTCGGCGTACCGAGCGGCCAGCGGATCATGCAGCGCGGCCAGGATCGTGGTCGCGCGCTCGGCCGTGCTCTCGAGCTCGGCCGCGAGCATGAGCTGCCGGACTGTCGCGCCAACGGTGGCAGCCGGCCGATGCGGCAGCGTGCCCTCGGCATCGGGCCACCGGATGAACGGCCGCGGCTCGTCGATGCGCAGCGTCTCGATGATTCGCCGCGCCAGTACCGGGCCTACGCCCTCGTGCAGCCGGAGCAGCCGGAACCAGGCCAGGTCGTCGGCCGGGTTGGCGACGACCCTGGCGGCGGCGAGGAAGTCCTTGACGTGCGCCGCCTCGGTGAAACGCAGGCCGCCATATTTGACGTACGGGATGCCTCGCGCTGCCAGCTCGATCTCCAGCAGATCGCTGTGGTTGGCGGCCCGGACGAGCACTGCCTGCTCCTGGAAGCGGACACCGGCCTCGTGGTCGGCGAGAATCCGGGCGCAGATCTCCCTGGCCTGGGTCGCCTCGTCGTGGCAGCGGACGAGCTGCGGCCGGTGCCCGTCGCCGCGCTCGGCGGTCAGCGACAGCTCAAGCCCGTCGAACTGCGGGCGGATGACGTTCGCTAGCCCGAGGACGCCGTGTCGCGACCGGTAGTTACGCGATAGCCGGATGACCGACAGGTCGGCATAGCTGCTAGCAAGCGCCCGCAGGTGCGTCGGGTCGGCGCCGCGGAAGGCATAGATAGCCTGCGCGTCATCGCCCACGCACGTCAGCCCGTCGCCATCCGGCCGCAGCAGCCGAACGATCTCGGCCTGGACGGCATTCACGTCCTGATACTCGTCGACGAGCACGGCATCGAACAGGCTGCGGAGCGCGGGCCCGGCGGCCGCGTCGGCGAGCGCGGCACGCCACAGCAGCAGCAGATCGTCGAAGTCGACCAGGCCGTGGCGTCGCTTATAGCTGACGAAGCCGGTGAACAGCCCGGCCAGCTGCTCGACGAACGGCACGCACCATGGGTATCCAGCGGCGGCGACGTCGGCGAGCTGGGTGCTGGTGCTGACGCACCGCGAGTAGATCTCGGCGCACGTCGCGGCGCGCGGCGTGCGGCGGCCCGTGCTCGTGCCGACGAGGCCGTTCGCATCGCGCAGGGTATCCATGATGTCCGCGGCATCCGCCGGGTCGATCACGCTGAACTCCGGCGGCAGCGCGAACGCCTCGGCGTGTGCCCTGATGATGCGGTGTGCGACCGCGTGGAAGGTGCCGCCGAAGATGCGCTCGGCCGCGCTGCTGTCCGGTGGCTGCGCCCGGGCGAGCATGTCGTCCGCTGCCCGCCGCGTAAAGGTCAGCAGCAGAATGCGGCTCGGCTGCAGGCCCTGCTCGCGCAGCCAGGCGGCGCGCGCGACGAGCGTGCCGGTCTTGCCAGTGCCGGCGCCTGCAAGTATCAGTAGCGGTCCGCCCCGGTGCGTCGCGGCGCGTCGCTGATCATCATTGAGAACATCCAGAACGCCCGCCTGCTCCGTCATGGAAACTGAATGTATTCAGGGCTACTGACAGCGGCCTGGCAGCGAGAGGAACCTGATCGCCGATGACAGTACTAAGCAGATGAAAGCGTCGGCACGCGTGGCGGTCGTCACCGGGGCATCGGCCGGGATCGGCAGGGCCTGCGCGGAGCGGCTGGCCGCGACGGGCTGGTCCGTCACCGGCGCGAGCCGGCGCGGCACTGGCGGCCCGGCCTGGCCCGGGCTCGTGATGGACGTCGACGACGACAGGTCGGTCCTGGACGGGATCGACGACGTGATCGAGCGCGCGGGCCGGGTCGACGCGCTTGTCGCCGCTGCGGGCTGGGGGGTCGCGGGAGCCGCCGAGTACACGACGATCGCCGAGGCGAAGGCCCAGTTCGAGACGAACTTCTGGGGCTGCGTCCGGGTCGTGCAGGCGGTGCTGCCCCACATGCGCGCGCAGCGCAGCGGCCGCATCGTGCTGATCAGCTCGATCGGCGGCGTGATCGGCATCCCGTTCCAGGCCTATTACAGCGCGAGCAAGTTCGCGCTCGAGGGCTTCGCCGAGGCGACAGCGTATGAGGTAGCGCCGTTCGGCGTGCACATCACGCTGGTGCAGCCGGGCAACATCGCCACCGACTTCACGGCCAGCCGGGTACTCGCCACGGGCGGCGCGGGTGACTCTGCGTACGCCACGGCCATGAACAAGGCGATCTCGCTCATGGAGCGCGACGAGGCCAACGGCGCGCCTGCCGAGCAGGTCGCTGCTGCCGTGCAGCGCGTGCTGTCGGCCAGCCGCCCGCCACGCCGCGTTTCAGTAGGCAAGGCAGCCGAGCGGGCCGGCCTGCTAGCCAAGAGGCTGCTGCCGTTCCGCGTGTTCGAGGCCGCGGCCAAGGGAAGCCTGGGCATCGGGTGACGACCCCGTTCCCTGCCTGATCTTCGGTAACGCCGATGTTGTCGCGCGGCGGTACTCGGCCCGCCAGCGCCAGGCAGCGGTTGACAGGCCATCACGGATCTCGTCGATCTGGACCGCGGCCAGGTCGCCAGCGGCGACCGCGTCGATCTCGCTCCTGGTGAGGGACCAGGGCGGCCCGTCGTCGTGCATACGGGCGTCACGGCCGCGCGCGAATACGATCAGCGTGCCGCCGGGCGCGACCAGCGGGCCGAGGCTGGCGATTGCGGCTGCGCGCGGCGGATCAGGCAGCGCCTGCAACGTCATGCTCTCGACGACCAGGTCGTATGCGTGATGCCAGTCGGCGGGCGGCGCCAGCAGGTCGGCGACGCAGTACGTCACGGCGGACTGCGGGAACCGCGCATGCGCGGCCCGGATCGCACTGGCGGAGATGTCGAAGGCGACCGTGCGGAAGCCCAGGCTGGCGACGAACTCAGCATCATCGCCAATGTCGCACCCGATCACCAGCGCGTCGCCTGCCTCGCTGTCACTGGTCTCCCCGCGCTCGGCGGCCCACTGCACCAGCAGCGGGCTCGCTGCGCGCCGGTCCCAGGGCACGCCCGTCAGCCCGGCGGCCGCTGCAGCGTAGACGCGCTCGAACCAGCCGGTCGGGTCGCCGGCGGCGATCGACTCGTGCGCTAGCCGCGCCGCGTTCTGCTCCGCTTCTTCTGTCACCAGCCCAGCTCCCGCAGCCGTTCATCGGAAATGCCGAAGTAGTGGCCCACCTCGTGGACCACCGTGCGCCGGACCTGCTCAATGACGTCGGCCTCACTGTCGCAGATGGCACAGATAGCCCGCCGGTAGATGGTGATGCGGTCCGGCAGGACGCCGGCGTAGTTCGTGGTCCGGCTCGTCAGCGGGATGCCCTCGTAGAGTCCGAGCAGGCCGCGCGGGCCGGGGCCGTGCTCGACGAGGACGGCTACGTTCTTCATCCGGTCGGCGAATTCTGGCGGCAGCGAATCAAGCGCGGCGCCGACCATCTGCTCGAACTGTTCCGGATCGACGGTGATCACGCCTCTATTGTCCCGCTGGCCGCCGGCGGATGACGGCGCGGTCGCCGGCCGTGGCGCGCCCGTAGGCTGGTTCGCGTGATCGTGCCCGTTCCCGACTCCGGTGCGCGCGCCGATGCTGTCTTCGCTGGCGACGTGCTTCCTCGCCCGACGCAAGCCGAGCTGGCTGCGGCCCGCGGCCGGACCATTCCGGATCTGGTCGCGCCGGGGCTGCGGGTCTTGTTCGCCGGGATCAACCCGAGCTTGTACTCGGCAGCGACCGGGCACCACTTCGCGCGTCCCGGCAACAGGTTCTGGCCGGCCCTGCACAAGTCTGGCTTCACCAGCCGCCAGCTGGGGCCTGCGGAGCAGCCCCTGCTGCTCAGCGTCGGGCTCGGCATCACGAACATCGTGGCTCGGGCCACTGCCAGGGCAGCCGAGCTGGACGCCGACGAGCTGCGGGCCGGCGGCCAGGCCCTGGCCGCACTGGCCGGGTCGCTCGGCGTCTCCTGGCTGGCGATCCTGGGAGTGACGGCCTACCGGACGGCTTTCGGCCTGCGGCAGGCCGTCGTCGGACCGCAGAACGGCAGGCTCGGCGGCGCCCGCGTATGGATCCTGCCGAACCCGAGCGGCCTCAACGCGCACTGGAGCGCTGCTGCCCTGGCGGCCGAGTTCGGGCGGCTGCGCGAGGCTGCCGATAGCTGACGGCTGCGGGCTCACGTGACGCTATTCGCCCGATCACAACCGTTGCATCCAGACTGTCATCGGTCGTGATGCGAGTGGCTAGGCCCGCGTCTATCATGGCCGCTTCGGTCAGCACCGCCTGCCGGCCGCTCGTCTCGATCAGCAGGCTGCCGCCAGCCGCCAGCCACGCTGCGGCCTGCGCGGCGACACGACGATGGATGCCGACACCGTCCGGCCCGCCGTCCAGCGCGACCTGCGGCTCGTGCAGCCTGGCCTCGGGCGGCATCAGCCCGATCTCGCCAGTCGGTACGTAGGGCGCATTGACGACCAGGAGGTCGATCCGGCCGCGCAGGTCAGGCGGCAGCGGGTCGTAGAGATCGCCCTGATGCACGTGGCCGCCGATCGCCTCGAGATTCCGGCGCGCGTACGCGGTGCTGCCAGGGTCGATGTCGGCAGCATGCAGCTCCGCGCCGCCGAGCGCCGTCGCCACGGCTAGCCCGACGGCACCCGAGCCGCAGCACAGGTCGAGGACGACGGGCATCACGGCGGTGACGGCGGCCGCTGTCCCGGCGTCGGGCCAGGTCAGGGCGGCGACCGCCTGACTGACCAGGAACTCGCTGCGGCGCCGGGGCACGAACACACCCGGACCGACGACGATCCGCAGACCGCAGAACTCCGCCCAGCCGAGTACGTGCTCGAGCGGCACGCCCGCGATCCGCCGGTCCACCATCGCGGCGAGGTCGGCGGGCGAGCGTGCACTCGATGATGAGCAGGCGCGCCTCATCTTCGGCGAACACGCACCCGGCGGCTCGCAGCCGGCCGATGATCGCCGGCTCAGCGTCGGGAGTGTTCGCTACTTCCACGGCATCGACGTGCTCGTGAAGTGCGTGAGGGTATCGATGTCGGTCATCTTGTGGACATGGCGCGGGGGCGTCTCGAACGTGGCGTAAGGCCGCACCCGTATCACCACCCGCTGCTCGTCTCGCGCCATCTGGGCGATCTGCGAGCGGCGGCTTGCCGGTACCTCCTCGCCAGCCATCAGGCCGATCACCCTGGTCAGGACGTCCACGGCCAGATCGGGGTCGCGATCGACCACTCCGGTCCCGTACACCTGCAGGTAGGTCAGTGGCCAGGACTCATCGAGGACGCAGAGGCTGACCCGTTCATCCCGGCTCACCGCCTTGGCCTTGCTGCGCTCGGCCATCGTCGAGACCAGCATGTCATCGCCGTCCATGACGTAGTAGACGACCGTCATGGCGGGACCGTGGTCTTTGCGGGCGTAACCAAAGATGCAAGTGCGGTGGTCGCGGACAAACTGGCGGCGTTCTTCCTGGTTCACGCGTGCGCTCCTTAGCGTCCGGCTCCTGCCACCAAGCGTGCCCGCCCCTGCCGCAGGTCAGCTGACAAACATCGCGATCGCGATGAACTGGCACGCGGCGGCAGCGCAGACACAGGCATGGAAGAACTCGTGATAGCCAAATACTGCCGGAACGGGGTCGGGCCAGCGGCGGTGGTAGGCAACGGCGCCGACTGTGTACAGCAGCCCTCCGGCGATCATCAGTGCACCCGGCCCGGCGCCTTGATGCATCCACACGGCGGGCAGTGCCAGGCCCGCTGACCAGCCCAGCCCGATGAACACAGCGCCCACCACGATCTCGGGCGCGCTCATCCAGGCCAGGTGGATGACGGCGGCGGCCAGGGTGATCGCCCACAGAATGATGAGGCAGCTAAGCCTGGCGGTGCCATGCGTGGCCAGGACGAATGCGGGGGTGGCGGTCCCGGCGATGAGGAAGAAGATCATGACGTGATCGAGCCGCTGGAGCCGCCGATTCCACGCGCGGTTCCAGTTGCCGCGGTGATAAAGCGCGCTCGTCCCGAACAGGGCGGTCACGCTGGCCGCGTACACGACGTCGGCGCCACGCTGCGCGGCGCCGCGTGCGGCGGCTATCAGGAGCGTCCCGCACACCAGCGAGGCAGCGAACCAGAGCAGGTGAAGCCAGCCGCGCAGGGCAGGCTTGGCGTAGAACACAGCGCGTTTTGCGTCGTACAGCGCGGGGGTGGAGGTCGTCACAGGCGCTCCTCACTCGGTCTAGGACGCCGCCGAGGTCAAGAGCAGCCTGAAAATGACACGCTGTCCAGGCGCGTGTCACTTTCCATGAAGGTACGGCAACGCCGACACCAGGACAACCGGTGACCTGGCTGTCAGGCCTGGCGACCGGCGGTGCTGCCGGCGGGACACCCAGTTGGAGGCGGCCCTGGGAAACTGCCCGCCCTGCTTGGGTGACTTGACGACAAGCCAAGCAGGACGGGCAGCACCCGTCGTTGTAACGGGCTCGACGCGCTTAACGGCTCCCCAAGTCGCGTGAGCCCAGCTGATTAGATCGGGGTAACCTGCTCGGCCTGCGGGCCCTTGGCGCCCTGGCCTGCGGTGAACTCGACCCGCTGGTTCTCGGCCAGACTGCGGAAACCGTCAGTCTGGATCGCGGAATGGTGCACGAAGACGTCGGCGGTACCGTCGTCGGGGGCGATGAAACCGTAGCCCTTGTCAGCGTTAAACCACTTCACAGTGCCCTGAGCCATGTTGCTTTCTCCTGCTGTACGACCTTCGGGATCCACGGACGTGTTCCCGGGCTGCTGCGGCCGCCTACCTGCTGGAGGCTGGAATCTGTCTGCCCCTCGGCGCCCGCCGTCAGAATTTCGCGGGCGCTCTCACACGTGCACGAAACTTCAACTACAACCAACAGTAGCCAACAACCATCGATGGCGCGGTTGTTCCCCCCAGGACAGGAAGACATCGCCGGACACCCGGGCCGGGATTCAGGCTGCCTCCAGGGTGAGCAGCGCGCGCTTTGCGTCGACGCCGCCCAGGTAGTGGCCCATGCCGCCACCGGAGGGAACCACCCGATGGCAGGGCACCACGACGGGCAGCGGGTTTGTCGCACAGGCCGTGCCAACCGCGCGGAAAGCCTTCGGACTGCCGGCCAGCTCGGCCACCGAGGCGTAGGTCGCGGTCTGGCCGTAGCGGATCTCGGGCAAGTGATGGAGCACGTTGCGGCGGAACCCTGCAGTCAGCTGCCAGTCCAGTGGCACGTCGAAGCTGCGGCGACGGCCGTTGAAGTATTCCTCCAGCTCTCTGGCCGCGGTGTCCAGCCGCGCTGGGGCACGCAGGACGCGGGGGCTGATCCGGTCGGCCAGGGTCTGCAGCACCTTGTCGTGGTCCTCGGTGGCGTAGGCAACCCGGACCAGGCCGGCCTCAGTTGCGGCCAGCAGTAGCGAACCGACCGGGCTGTCGACTGTGCGGTAGGCGATGTCGAGGATGCCCTCGGCCTGCGCGGCGGTGCCGAGCCGGTCCCGCAGCAGTCGCAGGTGGCCGGGGTCGCCGTCGAGCGCGCGGGTCAGCTCACCGGTCAGGTCGTTGGTAGTCATCGATGTCCTGCTCTCCTCGCGGCGGCGCCCTGGTAGGAGCGTCGCAGGGTGGCGATACCGTCCGCCGCTGCGCGGCGGACCGCGTCGGTACTGCCACCGACGATGGCGGCGACTTCGGTGTAAGGCAGTCCGGCTAGGTAGTGATAGGCCACGGCCTGCCGCTGTTTCGCCGGCAGGCCGGCTACGGCGCTGGCGAGATCGAGGTCGCGGTTATCCGCGGCCGGTGCGGCCGCCGTATCGGGCGTTTCGGCGACGGGAATCGCGTGGCGCGCTGCCGCCCGGGTGATGTCGATGGCCTTGCGGTGCGCGATGGTGACCAGCCACGCCTCGATGTTGGCGTCGGCCGGCAGGCCGGGATAGGCCTTCAGGGCCGACAGGAAGGTCTCTGACCATGCGTCGTCGGCGTCGGCCGGTCCGAGCACGGCGCGGCAGACCCGCAGCACGGTCGGACCATGCGTGGCGACGACCATGTCGAACGGCTGCTTGCCTTCCATACCCTGATCAGGTCCCGGCCGTGAAGGGCTAGCGCCTGCTGATGCGGAACATGTAGCACCCGGCGTAGACGTTCCGGGTGTGGATGACCTCGATGGCGGGGTCAGCGAAGATGCGCGCGATGACCGCCTCGGCGGTGGCTCCGTCACCCATCCGGATCGCGTCGTAGGCGATAGTGCCGTCGTAGAGATAGGGGCGGAACACCATGGTCGGCCAGTCGCGGTAGCCGGAGGGATAGGACTCGACTTCGGCGTAGCCGGCGCAGGCATCGGCGTGAATGAAGACCGGGCCGCACTCGGCGTAAGGTCCCGGCCGGGTGAAAGGCCGGTACGCGATCAAGCACATCTGGCCGCCTTGCTCGGCCGGCCTGAGGCAGCACCGCATGGGGACCCCGCCAGCCTCGCTGACGACCCGCAC
Source organism: uncultured Actinomycetota bacterium (assembly GCA_963837255.1). Classification (GTDB taxonomy): domain Bacteria; phylum Actinomycetota; class Actinomycetes; order Streptosporangiales; family Streptosporangiaceae; genus JAJYUU01. Next base: position 490,421 of record CAWIMN010000011.1, on the reverse strand, counting down.
GAGCGGGTTGCCGAAGTCGTCCTGTCCGGCGGCGCGGATGTGATCGAGAACCTCGGCGGGGATCGCCGTGACACAGAACGCGCTGCCGACTGCTGTCGTGGTCACCGTTGCTCCTAGATTGTCGCGATACCAGCGGTGCCGCCAGCAGTGCGCGCGATGAGCGGGCCGGCGTGACGGCCTCCTTGGTGTGCAGACGGCCCAGCGCGACATTTCGTGAGCTGATCATTGCAAGATTTTCATGATCAGCAATGAACCCTGCAGCCCGTCGGCAGTCCCGGCAAACGCCGCGAGTGTCGCCGCAGGGGTAAGCCCCGACCCGCGGACTGGCCGACCTTGGCGGTCCCTCAAGACAGCACCGGGTAAGCGTGCTGGGAGCCTGTCATGTCATCGACCACCGCGACCAGGACTGGCCCGGGCAAGTCCGCTAGCCGAGGCAACCGGCGGCTACGCCGCCGGAGCCAGCACCCTCACGCCCTGACGAACCGGAGCCGCCGGTCAGGACGCTGAGGTGCCACTACGCATTCGGCAGCCCGAGGAACGGGAACTGAGGCAAGAGGTCGTCGTGCGGCTTGAGGCCATCGGAGCTGACCTGTCCGTTGGTCAGCCAGGCAAAGCGGGCGCTGTAGACATCGTCCGTCGGGATGCGGCCGTTGGGATAAGTAGCCGCCTGATCGCGGTTGTACCGCAGGATGTCCGGCAGCACGATGCGGACTGCCGCGATCGCCTCGTCGCGGGAATAGCCGCCTTTGTCTTGCAGGAGCTGCGACCACGGCTCCAGGTAGTTCGCCACGTCGTCGACGGGCTGCCGGGCGTTGTACTCGTCCTTCTTGTCGTCCGGGTTGAGGAACGGGTTGATGGTCGGATGACCACCGCGGTCCATCTGCACGAGCCGCCCGTCGCGGTGCAGGCTGATGGTGGCCCAGACTCCGATCTCGGGGCCGGGGCCGAGCATGTCTTCCCGGTGCGGTCTGAGGTAAACGACCGCGCCGTGAGCTGGCCGCTCGCCAGGCCGGCTTCAATCGCGGTGATCATCCCGCCAGGCGAAACGCTTTACCAGATCTACAGTCTCACACCGTGTCAGGGTCAACAGGCGGGCGAAAGAGCAGTGGCTCGCGTCCTGCGGGCCGTTCCGTGCGCATCATCGTGGCCAGCTAGATCCGGACGCGGTCGATACCCTCGCGTGCTGTCCGACGGGCACTGTTATCAGGATCCGGGAGCCGGATGCGACGGCGAAGCCCCGGACGCCCGAGGGCGGTACAGCGGAGGACGCGGGGTACCAGTTCGCCTGTCCGCTGGCGATAATCCAGCCTCCGGCCGGCGTAACTTGTCCTTGCCCGCTGATGACGTCGAGCTGGCACCTCGTGCCGACTGGAATGCCCGTTACCTGTGCGCTTAGCTGAAGTCCCCACGGCCTGGCCGCATATCTCACGGTCGCGCTGACATGCGTGCGCGGGTTGGCCGCGCCTGGTGTCTCAGCCCAGCCGGGCGCCGGGCCGGCGACTGGCCGTGGCCGTGGCGCGGCTGGGTGCGCCGCATACCAGCCAGCGATCACGCCCGCGCCGGCGAGGAGCCCGGCGGCGGCGGCGGCCGTGACACTCGCCCGCAGGTGATGCCGACGGCGTCGGCCCGCCCCGACGAGCAGCTGCCGCAGGACTAGGCCTGATGGCAGGTCGTCAGCGCGGGGAGTTGTCGTGTCGTGATCGAGCAGCGGGACCGCATCCTGCGGCGAGATTCGGCGTAGCAGTCCAGGCAAGGCGGCCAGCCCGGCGAGCTCTTCGCGGCAGGAGGCGCAGTCCGCGAGGTGGCGGTCGACGACGTCGCGGTCAGCGGGCTCGATCGCACCGAGCACGTAGACGGCCAGTGCCTGGCGGACTTCGCCGCAGGACCCGTGGCTGCTCACGGCCCGGGTCCGGCCCCCGATACTGTGTTGCCCATACCTGTAGCACGTTCAGTCACGGGCCGGCGGTTCACCGGGGTCCCGTGCGCCCCCGCGGGGCTGGACAGCGTGCGATCTCAACTCGGCCTTAGGTACCCGCTACCAGACGCCCGGTAGCAGCCTGTGACGGACGCGCTTACGGTAGGCCGCGTAGTCCGAGCGCTCTGCCAGCACCCGCTCCTCGCAGATCGCCCGCCCGGCGTTGCAGCCGGTAGCCACGGCCAGGACGGCGACGTTCCGCAGCGACACCGCCTGGAGAACGTACCCGCACTGAATCAGCACGTAAGCCGCATAGACCGGGTGCCGGACCACTGCGTACGGTCCGCGGGTCACCAGGCCCCGGTCGGCCGCCACGAACCCGAACGACCTGCCCAGCGCGGCGAGCGACGCCACGGCCAGAGCCAGGCCTAGCAGCTGAAGGCCGAGGCCAGCCTGGACACCCCAGTCGGGATGGGCGCCCTGCGGGCGCAACAGCAACCCTACGAACGTTCCCGCGGCCGCCAGCAGCCAGCTTCCGACACGGTCGCTCACGACCGTGGGCGGCCGCCGGATGAGAAACAGGACAACGAACCAGGCCTGCTCGACAAAGAACACGGCGCCGATGAGCCGATGAGACTGCAGGTAGAACACGATGCTGGCCCGTGCGAACAGCGCGGCGCTGGCAGCACCGAGGAGGTTGACCCCGATCCTCACAAGCCGCCCGTACCAAGTGTGGCGCAGCGTTATGCCCAGAATGCCGGACGTCAGACCGGACATGGTCTGGCGCAGGGCAGCGAGCCGGCCAAAGCTGAGACTGCCCGCCGGGATCCGGGGCATGGCCGACCACCGCATGGTCATGGTCCGTCCGGAACGGTGCCCATCCACATGCCGACACAACGTAACCGCGGGCCGTCGCGTTCACCAGTACAGGCGAGTAGCGCGACATTGCGCGGTGTCGATGCGCCACGACAGCCAGGCTCCTGCCGCCGGCACCGAAGTATGCCTCAGCGTCAAGGCCACCGACCTCGAGGTCTACGCTGCGCCACGAGAGGCAGTCCGTCTGAGCCGTTCGATGCGAACGGCTCTCAGTCACTACCCGGCGCGGCCTCACCAGCCTGCGCCGCGGCATCGAACACGCTGTCCACGATGGCCTGCGTCATCGGGCCGTACGGTGGCAGGAATGCATCTGCCAGGTCGCCGGTACCGCGGACCACCACGCCGCGCGGGTTGGAGAACTCCCGGAACCCCTCGATGCCGTGGTGCCGCCCGCTGCCGCTCTGCCCGATCCCGCCGAAGCCCAGCGATGGCAGTGCGCCCTGCAGAGCGCAGATGTTGACGCAAGCGCCGCCAGATGTCGTCTGCCGCAGCACGCTCTCGGCGATCTCGGTGTCCTTGCTAAATACGTACAGTCCGAGCGGGCGCTCGCCGGCGTTGATGTCGGCCAGCGCCTCCCCCAGGTCGTCGTAGGGGATCACCGGCAGGATGGGTCCGAAGACTTCCTCCTGCATGATGCGCAGGTCCTTCGGCGGGTCGATCACCAGGACCAGCGGCAGTCGCCTGGTGGCCCGGTCGCCCTCACCGCCAAGCGAGACCATCCGCGTTCCCGACGCACGCGCCTGCTCCAGCATCGCCTCGATCCGCTCAAGGTGGCGCTCGGTGATGATTCCGGTGCAGTCCCCCGAGGCCGCGTAGTCATCTAGCTCGCTCGCGACGTACCCCTCCGCGTGGGCGACGAACTCGTCCACCTGCTCTCGGGGCACCATCGCATAGTCGACCGAGATGCACATCTGGCCGTTCTTGATGAGCTTGGTGCCGATGACGCTGCGCACGCTCTGCGCGTCGACGCTGTCGGCGGCCAGGATCGCCGGGCACTTCCCGCCGAGCTCGAGCGTGACCGGTACCAGGTTGTCCGCCGCCGCCAGCGCTACCTCACGACCGATTGCCGGGCTGCCGGTGTAGAGCAGGTGATCCCAGCGCAGCGTCGGGAATTCCTTCGCCAGCATGAGGCCGCCAACCGAGACCGCGACCAGATCCTCAGGGAAAGTCTCAGTCACCATCTGGCGCAGCAGCTCCGCGCAGGCCGGCGTGTAATCCGACGGCTTCATGATCACCCTGTTGCCGGCCGCGAGCATCTCGACCAGCGGGCCGACCGAAAGATCAAAAGGAAAATTCCAGGGAACGATGTTGCCCACCACGCCCTTGGGCTGATAGCGAATCCCGGCCCTGGCTGATCCGTAGAACGCCGGATCTGCGGGTCGCTCGTCCTCCGCCAGCCAGGTGTCCAGCTGCTCGATGGCATAGGCCGCGCGGCCAGCGACCCCGAGAACTTCGACCAGGTCAGTGAACAAGTCCGGGTGCGCGCCGAAGTCCTCGCGCATCGCCGTCCTGATGTCATCGCGGTGCGCCATTACCATCCCCGCGAGCGCCCCGAGATGGCCCTTGCGCGTAGCGGCGTCTGGATAAGAGTCAGCCAGGAACGCCGCCCGCTGGACAGCATGCAGCCGGTGCAGCTCCGCAATCGCCAAGCCGTCGTCAATCTCAGTGCCGCTCGGCGGCATGATCAGCGAGGTCATAAGTTCTCCCAAGGTCCGCGGCGGAACTCAGCCCGACCGGCGTGCTGTCCGTCTGGCGAAAGCGTCGCATAGCCTGGTCGCCGATGCCATGCCTGACCGCCATAAACGGGCTGAGATCGCCGCGCTGCCAGGTAGTGGCGCTCGGTCGTCCCTATGCGGGTGCAGCAGGGGAGCGTGTACATCCGGGTTCGGCCCGCTCGTCGTTGCAGCAGAGAACCGGAGTCTTCCGGGATGGCGATTGGGCTACTGGTAACCAGCGCCGAGCCGAGCCAGCAGAACGAGCACCGCAGAGAGGTCACGCTGACCGCCGACGGCGACCAGACCATCCTGGTCTGGAGGAACGGGGCATGCCTGTCGACCTGCTCGCCGCCTACGGCGCCGGGGTGCAGATCCACGTCGAAGATCTCGCCGCCCACCTCGCCGGGCGGGAGCGCAGCGACGCCGACGCGCGGTGGAACGAGCGTTCAGGCGCGGCGGGGCGTCCTACTGCAGCCGGTTAGTCGGCTAGCGATCGCCGTCCGGCGGATCTGGCGGCCCGGTCGTTGCTTGTTCCCCGACCCAGGCAGCAGTGGGCTTGCCTTGGAAAGGGCCTCGGCCACGCCAGATGAGCAGGACCGCCGAGATGAGCAAGCGACGACAGCAACTGCCGTGGTGGCACTGAAGATCAGCAGCGGTGTCGCACCGCCGTTCTTGAACGCGTCAAAACTCGGCATGGCCACGCCAAGACTGGCCGGGTAAATGCCGCCGATGCCGGCCGCTACCCAGAATGCCCCGAGGAGCAGCGCCCTGAACCCCGAATGCGCCGTCAACTTGGCCATGCCCACCTGCGACCAGGCCACGGTCAGGACCGTGCATGCGCCTGTCACCAGCGCGAGCACCGCATAGACCCTGACCGGGGCCGGAGCGCGCTGGCGAGGATTAGCCAAGGCGCAGCTGCGCGCAGCGCCCGAAGCCGGGTTGCTTCCGGCCCGTTGCTGCGCCCCCGTTCGGTACCGATACCCCGAATGAGATCAGGTTAGGCAGGCAGCCAGGTCGGTGAGCGACTTGGCTAGCGGTCCATCGCCAGATCGGCGCTCGCGCAGCGCGAATGGCGCCTCCCGACAATCTGCGGCCCCGCGCTAAGCCGAATCAAGCCAGCCCACGTGCGCCCAGCCCGAGAATCGGCTGCCCTCGCATTGCCGATCGACCGGATGCCAGGAGGCCGTAACTCGTCGCTGGAGCTGTCCCTAAGCCGCTTCCTGCCCTGGCCCGGCCGCCAGGTACTTACGACCTTTCCCACTGCCGTCACCAGGAACAGCTGACCGGTCACCATCTCGAGGACTGCGAAGGTCTGGCCCGGGTTGGCGGCGGGGACGAGGTTTCCGTAGCCCGTAGTGGTGAGCGTCGTGAAGGAGAAGAAGAGGTCTTGCGGAAATGTGCCATTGCCTTGGGAACCAAAGAAGGGCGGCAACTGCTGGGTGAGCCCCACCGAGTGGTAGAGAAAGGCGAAGAACATTCCGGCCATCAGGTACGCATCTATCGCACCCACTAGCGTCACACCATCGACCACTCGCCTCAGAATGAGGTGCCGGACGATCGACAGCGGCGCGATCAGGTACAGCAGGCAGCTGACCCACGAGGCTACGGTCCCGCCGTCGATCTGATCGCGAAAGAAGAGGTTAGCCACTGCGGCGAGCGCCGAAACCGCCAGGGCGCAAGATGTGAGCAAACGCGCTGACCGGCGCGCCCGCGAGACCCGCAATGCCACCCACACCGTAACGATCTGCACGGCGATGACGAGGGAGCCCGCCCACGAAGCCGAAAGCGCTGCCGACAGCGCGTAGGCGACCAGGATGAGCAGCAGTACCAGTCCGTAGCTATCAGGAGAGGCAAAGGCGAACAGAAGCTGCTGCCTAGCATCCCTTCCGGCGCCGGGCTCTGGCGGTTGCTCTGGGCGGCCTGGCATCACGCAGGTTCCGGCCAGATGAGCCATTGTCGGCGGCACCGGTGCGCTTGCCATGCGCACGGTCGCATCCGGGCACCGCACAGTTCGGTCGCTTCCGCGTGTCCCTCCCTGGCGCTTGTCCCGAGGACGCTAGAAAGACCGAACTGACCCAGGCAATCCAACGCGCTTGCCCGCCCGGTTAGCATGCTCGATGCCTACCCAGGAGGACGTAACCGACGCGCCATTGCTTATGATCCTGCGAGCGGCATGAGCAGGAGCGAGGAGTCCAGCACTTCGGTGGCGTAATGCTGGGTGAACGCCTTGACCTTGTCGTTCCACCCGCGACTCATGATCTGGTTGTAGAGCCGGTCGCGCTCAACCTCCCATTTGGCCTTGTTGGCGGGGCGGCCGTGCCGCTCGGCCAGCTTGATCGACCGGTCGAGCGCCACCCAGCACTGGAACCGGCCGTAGGTGAAGTCCTTGCGACCGCCGCGAGTCTCCCAGACCCCCTCGTCGGGCTGGTCCCAGTTGTCGGCGACCCAGTCGATGATCTTGGTGAGCGCGAGCCCGCTCAGGCGGGCGGAGCCTGGTCCGAGATGCGGAAGGCAAGGTCGCCTTGCTCGTTCACCTGTGCGTCGAGCGCCTTGTCCTCGAGTACACCCGCAGCGGCGGATTCGACGAAGATGCGCGCTCCGCCCTCTTCGACTACCTGATCGCCGGCCGCCGGGCCTTCGGTCAGCGTGAGCTGGAACGACGGCGCTCCTGCACCCTGCTTCATGATGCGCAGACCTGCGTCAGCGGGCAGGTCTGGCTGCGAGATCAGACTGCGGATCGCAGAGGCGGCGCTGTCGGTGATCGTGAGCATGGCCAACTCCTTCCTGGCGGGTCGGGCAACGGCGCTGGCCCTACCCACTGACGGAAGGCCGAATCCGTCCTGCCCGAAAGCACTGACCCTCGCGGCCGCCGTTGGTTTGGCTCCTCCCCATGTCACAGTGGGCCGTCGCTCGACGTGGTGAACGCGAAGGCTGGTCACTGCCCATGCTGCTGCTCATCGCTGTCAGCGATGCCTTCAGGGACGATCCGGCCTTGCTCGATTGCCTCGGACAGCCTGGCCTTGGCGGCCAGCGCCCCCTGATCCAGGACTCCGGAGCCCGCCGCCCGCGAGATGACGTCGCCGCCGCGGCCGCGCAGCACGATGGCGCAGCCGACGGCGATGAGCGCGCCGGCGAGCGGGCCGGCGATGTACACCCAGTAACTCCTCCAGTCGCCGCTGGCCAGCGCGGGGCCGAAGGAGCGGGCCGGGTTCATCGACACGCCGCTGACCGGAGCCGCCCAGAGGCCTGCCAGCGCGATGTAACCGCCGACGCCGAGCGCGGCAATAGCGCCGACGTTCTGCGCGGCCGATGCGGTGCCCAGGATGACGCTGACCAGCAGCGCGGTCAGCACGATCTCCATGAGCAGGGCCTGCCAGTTGTGGTACCCGGGACCGGGCAGGGTCGCGCCGAGGTGCTCGGTGTTCCCGAAGATCCAGCGGAGGAACAGGGCGGCCAGCGTCGCGCCGATGAGCTGGATGATGATGTAGCCGGGGACGCGCTTCCACGGGAAGTCGCCGCGCAGGGCGAACGCCAGTGATACGGCCGGGTTCAGGTGCGCGCCGGAGACCGCGCCCATGAACAAGATGATGGCGGTCACCATCAGGCCGGGGGCCACCACTGCCGCGGCGAGGCTGATCTGCCCCCTGGCGTGCAGCAGCCCGCCGCCGGCGGCGGCCAGGACCAGCGCGAACGTGCCCAGCAGTTCGGAGAACAGCCGCCGCCATTCGCGGCGCGGGTCATCGAAATCGTTACGGTCGCCGAACTCCAGCCACAGCACATGATGCGTCCGCGGGAACGCTGTCCCCAGCGGCGTGGGGTCGATCGCCTGACCCGTCACCCGGCTAACCGCGCCTGTCGCCTGGGCGCTCTCGGGGCCTCCTGGGCTGTCCTTTGGGCTAAGTGGCTTGTTCTCCTCGGTCATCCCCGGATCCTTCCCTTGCGACCACCGAAGAGGCATCACCATGCGAGAACTCAGTGACTGGCGCGTCGCCGCCCAGGCCGGGTCGGGCGGCATGGGTCAGTCACAGCAGCCGGAGGGCTTGCATCGCTGTCGAGGAGTTGCCCGATAACCAGGTTATGCAGACCGGTGACATACAGGCCGCTTGGTAAAGCGCACAACGCGCCGAGCACTGTCCCGGAGGCAGACGCGGCCAGAGACGCGGAGGACTAGCCTGACGGCGCCGCAATCACTGGGTAAAGGACTCACGAAAGCTGCAGAACCCTGATACATGATCCGATCGGCGGACTCAGGCTGGGTACGAGCAGGCTTAGCTACCTTTATGACATGGTTTTCGATGATCCGATCTCGGGCCGCAATCACCCCGACGGGATGAGGCGTCCTCGTAGTGCGGCCAGGCAGCATGAGGTGATGGAGACAAAGACGCAGTCTGATACCCGGCGAAGCTCGCCGGCCGGCCGGGCGGCACACAACGGCGAGCATCACGACCACGAGCATGCGCAGGCCGGCGCAGGGATTGACCTGCCGGTTGTTGGCCACGTCCCGTACAAGAGCGCGGGCTTTATCGCCGCCCTCGGCGTTGCCGGGGCGGTCGGCGTGATCGAGTGGCCGGTCGCCGCCGCTGTCGGCATCGGCTACGCCCTGTCCCGGCGGGAGGACTAGCCGGTGCCGACCGGGACCGCGCCGGAAACGGCCAGGCACGAACGCCCGGACAAGCCGCCCGTGAACGGGCGGCGGCCTGCGGCTGCCAAGCCCGGCCCGCCACTGCATCCGGCCCAGCGAGCGGCAGCACAGGTGATCGACAAGCACACGATCCGCGTTACGCTGCCGGACAACATCGGGACGATAAGGCTGCCGGAGCCACAACGACTAGCCTTCTACGGCGGAATCGCCACGCTTGCCGCATTCGGCATCGTCGACTGGCCGGTGGCGGTCGTCCTGGGTATCGGGCACATGCTCGCAGAAGACCACCATCACAAAGTGCTGTGCGACTTCGGCGAGGCGCTCGCGGAGGCATAGCCCACGGCCGAGTGCAGGGCACTCTGGGCCTGGCCGCGGTCCGCCTGCTGGTTAGAAGCGCCTGAGCCTTGGCGCGACCGTTATCGAGGTAGCCCGGTCCACGAGTCGTAGCAACGGGACTATGGCGCGCGCTCGGCAGTTGCACGATCGGTAGCGGCCGAGGGCGCTGACGCGCGAGGTGATGGCTGGGCTGGCCAGGCCGGCGGTTGCGACCTGTTTGTCCCCAGGTCGGTTATCAGCTCGGTGATCCGCCGCGCTGCCTGTGAGTTACCTGCGGCGCGTACGGCCGGCATGAGTGCATGGCCGAGCTGCGGCAGCAGCAGCGAGCCTGCGGTTGCCCCTGCCGAGCTGGCGCCAGCGATGGCCCAGCCGACCGGGCCGATGGGGGTGCAGCCAAAGAACTGGCTAACTCCCGGGGTTTGCACGATCACGACCAGCAGGCCGGTGCTTGCCAGGCCGGTGATCGCAACCGATGGGCTCCGCCCGCCTACTAGGAGGGTCTGCCCGAGTTCGGCGCCGACGAGCGCGGCCAGTGCGACGGTGCGCGCCCGGGCGGGTCCGCCGGTCATCCGGGCGGCCAGCCATGCGACGGTGGCTGCGGCGCCGGTTGCGATGGCGCGGACGGAGACCTCCTCGGTCAGTGCCGATCCAAGTGAGGTATCGGGCCCTTCGGCGAGCAGCGTGCCGGCAGTCTCCGGTTCGGGTGGCCGCAGCGCAACGGCCACGGCGGGCGCGAGGTCAGTGAGCAGGTTGACCAGCAGCAGCTGGCGGGCGGACAGCGGGGACTTACCGGTCAGCAGCGCGCCGAGCAGGGTGAAGCCGATCTCGCCGATGTTGCCGCCGACCAGGATGCCGATTGCCTGGCGGACCGATGCCCACATCGCCCTGCCCTCAACGACGGCTGCGATAATGGTCTCGAGCCGGTCGTCGCTGACGACAAGGTCCGCTGCAGCGCGTGCGGCAGGCGTGCCGCGCTGGCCGAGGGCGATCCCGACGTCAGCGAGCCGGATCGCCGCCGCGTCGTTGGCTCCGTCGCCTGTCATTGCGACGGTGCGGCCCATGGCCTGGAAGGCCTGGACTACGCGGACCTTGTGCATCGGCGTGCAGCGGGCGATGACGGACGCGTCCGCGAGTGCGCTGCGGAGCTCCTGGTCGTCAAGCTTGTCCAGCGCGGTGCCGGTGACGATCGTGCCGCCGTTCAGTACGTCGAGTTCGGTCGCGATCGCCGCAGCCGTATCCGGATGATCGCCGGTGATCATGACCACATGAACCCCGGCGTCACGCAGCTCGCGGATGGAGGCGCCGGCCGTGACCCGGACAGGGTCGCCAAATGCCACGAACCCGGCGAAAGACAGCTCGCCGATGTCCCCGGACAGGCCGTACCCGACGGCGACCTGGTTCTCGGCGACGGCGAGAACGCGGTAACCGACCCTGGTGAGCCGGTCAAGCTGGGCGCTCAGCCGCTTCCGGTCGCGCGGGCCGAGGCTGCGGCCCTGCCACCGCGCGCACCGCGGCAAGATAACTTCCGGCGCACCCTTGACCGACAGCAGTAGCCCGTTGGCCGTGCTGCCCAATGTGACATGGTAACTGCGGCTCGGCTCGAACGGCAGAGCAGTGACGCGACGCCAGCCGGGCTGGCCGTCGGCGCGGGTCACGTGCTCGGCGGCCGCCCGTTCGGTGACCGCCCTGTCGGTCATGTGCTCCACCTTGCGCTGGCCGCGTGCCTGCGGCGTGGCTCGGAGCGCAGCGGCGAGGACCTGGCGGTGCGAGCTGCCGAGCGCGCCCCGGCGACGGCTAGCCGTCCCATCTGACACCGCCGACACCGCCATCCGTCCCTGGGTGAGGGTGCCGGTCTTGTCGAAGCACAGCACGTTCACCCGGCCGAGCGCCTCGATGGTGCGCGGGTTGCGGACCAGCGCTCCGCGTTCGGCCAGCCGGCGCGCGGATGCGAGCTGGGCTGCGGTCACCAGGAATGGCAGTCCCTCGGGAACCGAGGCGACCGCGAGGCCGACGGCGGCCCCGATGCTGTTGCGGACTGGCCGTCCGCGCAGCAGTCCAGCAGCCACCACGGCCCCTGCCGACCCGAGGGCGAGCGGCAGCGTCGTGCCCGTGATCTGGGCCAGCCTGGCCTCCACGCCGCTGACCGGGGCCGAGCCCGGCTGGGCTGCCGCGCTCCGGCCGGTCTCCGTGGCACTGCCGGTGGCCACCACGACGGCGCTCGCGTGCCCGGCGGCTACTGTCGTTCCCTCATAAAGCATCGAGCGGCGATCGGCTATCGCGCCCGCCGTCACTGGCTCGGAAGTCTTGTCGACCGGGAGCGACTCGCCGGTCAGCGACGACTCATCGACCTGCAGGGCAATCGTCTCGAGGAGCCGGCAGTCGGCGGGCACGACGTCGCCGGCACCGAGCAGCACGATGTCGCCGGGGACAAGGCGAACGGCCGGGACGGTGTGCTCAGCGCCGTCTCGCAGCACCCGCGCGGTCACCGCCGAGTCCTGGAAGAGGCGCGCCATCGAGCGATCGGTCGATACCCGCTGGACCCCGCCGATCAGCGCGGACAGGGCGCTGACTCCGGTGACGATCACGGCGTCGGCCATGGCGCCGATCGAGGCGGACAGCGCGGCGCCACCGGCCAGGATCGGCGTCAGCGGGCTGGCCAGTTCCGCCAGGAAGGATCGGGGCAGCGAGGGCTCAGGCGGCTGCCGCTCGTCCGGCTTCCACCGATTGTCAGCTTCCGCGCTGCTGAGCCCGTCGGGACCCGCGTGCAGCTGGCTCAGCACCAGGTCAGCCGACATCGCGTGCCAGCTCGTGCGTGGCGGCGGGACGGGGACCGGGCGGCGGGCCAGCTCCGCAGCTGACCAGGCTCCGCTGGCCAGTGCAGCCGCGGCGGCGCTGTTCACCGCCAGCAGGCTCCGGCCGGCAGCGCCTGGCGCGGACCCGGCGAACGCAGCTGTCGCTCCGAGGGCCGTGCCGGCCTGTGCCAGTGTCACCCCGCGCTGCGACGCCCCATGGGCGGCGTCCACTGCGTCGATGAGCACGGCGGCCCCGGCGAGATCATCGCCGACAAGGACATGCGCTCCCCACGCAGGGCGCCCGCCGGGTGAGGCGAGCCCGATCCCGCAGTCCGCCGCGGCTAGCGCCCGGCGCTGCCTGGACACCAGGAGCACGCCCGCGCCATCAGCCTGCAGGCCCCTGATCGTTGCGACCAGCCGCCGGCCGTCAGCCACCCTGCGGGCGGCGCGGGTAGCTCCGGGCACCTTTACCGGGACCGCCCCCGGTCCGGTCGCCGGTCCCGCCACCAGGAACGCCTGCTGGCCCCGGCTGGCTGCCGCCAGGACGACGTCAGCTCCCTCGGCCCGTTCCCTTCTGACGCCGATAACCGCCATCAGCCGCTGGTCCCTCGCGAGCCCGAGCACATGCAGGGCGCCGCCATGGATCAGCGTGGCCGCGGTCCGGGTACCGGGTCGCCCGCGCAGTCCGAGCTGGTTCAGCGGCCCGAGCACGAACTGGCCGTCGCTCCTAGGCCCGGTGAGGTGGTCTGCGGCGAAGAGCGTATTGGCGATGGCAGCAAGCTGCGCCGGCTCGCCGCCCGCGACCGGGATCACGTCCTCGATCACAACGGCCGTAGTGGTCAGTACGTCGGCGTCGATCACGATCGTGTCGATGCGGTCAAGACGGCGTAGCGCGGTGTGATCCATGACCACCAGACCGCGCCGGGCTAGGAAGCAGCCGAGGGCCGCGGCGAACCCTTCCCGGCCAAGGCGCGCTGCCTTCGGCAGTCCCGCCACCGCTACGCCGCCGGCCCGCCGCGGTTCCCTGGACACCGCCAGGACGCCGCCGAAAGCGGCGGCGGCGGTTACGCCGGCCCGCGCGCTGTAGCGCTCGACCGGTCCTGGCGGCAGCGGGCATGGGCGTTCCGGGGTGACCGGCCGCGCGGCTGCCCGTTCCTGGTCACCGCAGAGGTCTGACTCTGACTGCTCCCATGCGGATCGCTGTGCCACGGCTTCGGCAAGCTGAACGATGCGCTGACCAGCGTCCACTGCCAGACCGCTCAGTCCCTGCGCGGCGGTCTGTGCGAGCGCGCTCGCAGTGCCCAGTGTGAGGTCAGCCCGGTCTGGCCCGACGGCATGCTCCACGGCGGCACGCAGCTGCGGCTGGGTGTCGGCAAACTGCACAAGCGAGCCGAGCTCCGCAGGCAGCCGAGGCACCCTCAGTGCCAGACCCACGCCAGCGAGCGTGAGCCCGGCCACGCCGGCGGACAGCGAGGCGACCATGCCCGGCACGCGGTCGACCGGCCCAGGCCGGTCGGATGCCGTCTCGGGCTGCATGCCGTGCTCCCGCTCCACCTGCTCGACGATGCCGACCAGCTCATCGGATGACGCTTCCTCGCCGCAGGCGACCACGACCGTGCCAAGCGGGCAGTTAACGGCAGCCCAGCTAACCGACGGATGACGACGCAACCGCGCTTCCACCGCGCGCGCGAGCGCGGCGTTGCGCTCCATGGTGACCCCGTGCACGGCGATGTGCAGCCGCCGATCACCTCGCCACACCACCCGCCGCATACTCTGCCCGCAGATGGCGTGACCGATGGCTCCGGCCGCCGCCACCGCCCGCGCGGTCAGCGAGGCGCCGGGCACCATATCGGCGGAAAAGCGCGCGCAACGCCCGGCCGGGACGCCCGCCCGCGTCCGCCGGCAGATCCCAGGTCATCCGTCGCTATGGGCATCTTGGAATAGTCGGCGCCGCGAGCCGGCCACACATCATCCCGACCGGGTGAATCAGCCCGGCGGCAAGCCGGCCCGGTCGGCGCCTGCGTGGGCCATGCCGGGTACGCAACAGAAGAAGCACCTGGAGCGCGGCCATCTGAGGCTTCGCCGACAGGGATCGGGGCCACAATGAGCCTGTACACGGAGACCCGACCCCGACATCCCAGGGCGCATTCCCCGCACGATCCGGCCCACATTGAGGAGCCAGCCGGGCTCAATGAGCGAGTGGCCGCCTGGATCACGAGCGGTTATAGCCTGATAGTTCATGGTTCATCCTGAGCGCTGTAATCACCCCTGCGGGATGAGGGCGCCCGTAGAGGGGGCGGGCAGCATGGCCTGATGGACGCAAAGACGCAGTGTGATACCCGGCGAAGCTCGCAGGCCGGCCGGACGGCACGCAACGGCGAGCATCACGAGCACGCGTACGACCATGAGCAGGCTGGCGCGGGGATGATCTGCCGGTTGTTGGCCACGTCCCGTATAAGAGCGCGGGCTTTATCGCCGCCCTCGGCGTTGCCGGGGCGGTCGGCTTGATCGAGTGGCCGGTCGCCGCGCTCTGACGCGGCTCTTCGCTGCATGATCGGCTGTCATCGTCACGGGTGGCCAGTTTGAGCTGGAACGTACGTGCCGGTCGTCAGCGGACTTCAGGATCCTTTTTCCGCCATTTGCTTCTGGGCGTCGGCGAGAGCGCCCTTCAGCGCGTGCACGTGGTGCCCTTCAGCTTCGCCGACGACCTTCTTGACGGCTCGCGTCGCCGAAGGCTCGACTTTGGCGGCAGCCGAGTGCGGGTAGGCGAGGATCAGTCCGGCGCCGCCGACCGGGATGGTGGCGCCGGCCTGCTCCTCCAGCTTGCTGGTGGTCCTGCGGTGCAGCAGTTTGCCGGCTCCGGCGCCCATCGCCGCGCCGACAGCTGTCGCGGCCAGCAGCGGCGGGGCGAACAGCCCGACCGCGAACCCGACGGCGCCCAGTCCTGCGGCGCCCTCCCGCACCATGTGGTCGGTCTGCTCTACTGACACATTGCCCTCAAGATCCTTGCTGACCACTACCGCGCCATGCAGGTATCCGCCGCTGGCCAGGGCCGCCTCGTAGTCGTCCTGTGCGGCGTCCTTGGACAAGTACCCGCCGATCAGCACGTCGGTTGTCTCGTCATCGAATTTCATCGGTCCCTCCTCCCGGCAGCGGGCCGTGTCTCACTCGGACAGCGCGTGTGCCGCGTCCCCGTGGTGGGCCGCTGCGTGCAGTTCGTCCTCGTCATCGGCCAGCGGGTGCGGCTTGACGTCGAAGATGACCCTTTTGATGGTGCCAGTGAACGGGAACGGCTTCCTGTCCTCGTAGCTGAGGTCGACGACGCCGCCGTTGTCACGGCCGATGTCCATGCCGGCGTAAGCGGAGAAGCGGATCGGGACTGTGTGGTCCATACGGCCCTTGCCGACAGGCCTGTCGTCGATGTACAGGGTCACCTCACCGCCGGTTGCGGGCGTGGCCCCGTCGGCGGCGAACTCCATGCGCACGTTCACTTCCCCGGCGGGCAGCTTTTCCTCGGCCTGCTGCCGGAAGATGAACACGCCCATCATTGAGTAAGTGTGCGTAAGCGTGCCGTCCTCGATGAACAGCGAGAACCCGCCGAGGTGGTCGGCCTCGGCCACTATCACGCCCTCGGCGCTCTCGGCCGGGACGACGAGATCGGCGCTGATCGTGTAGGAGTGGTTGTAGATCCGCGGGATCATCCCCGACATGATGTTCTGGACGTCGCCGCGGTACTCGATGGGCGCAGCGTCCGGCCGGGGCGGGACGATCCCGAAGAAAGTCGACAGGGTGGCGAGCAGGGGTAGCACCTTGTACTTCTTTGCCTCCGCCCAGAACAGCTCCCTCAGCTCGGCGACCTTGTCCGGGTGGGCGGCAGCGAGATCCTTTGCCTGGGTGAAGTCGTCGGGCAGGTAGTACAGCTCGGCCGGATCGGCGTCGGGATCCCAGGTGCCGGGCGCGTATGGCCGCAGGGCTTCCGGTGTGAGCACCCACGGGATCCGCGGGGTCTTCATCGCCAGCCACCAACCGTCCTTGTACATGGCGCGGTTGCCGATGGTCTCGAAGTACTGCTGGGTGTGGCGTTCGGGCGCGCCCGGGTCTGCCAGCGAGTCCGCGAAGCTCATGCCGTGGAACGGCTCCTGCCCGATCCCGTCGACGTGCGATGGGGCCGGGATCCCTGCGATGTCCAGGATCGTCGGTCCGACGTCGATGGCGTGGGTGAAGTGCCAGCGCAGCGCGCCGCCTGCTGTGATGCGGGCCGGCCAGTGGATCACCATCGGGTTGCGCGTGCCGCCGAGGTGCGAGCCGACCTGCTTCCCCCACTGGAACGGTGTGTTCCCGGCCCACGCCCATGCGGCCGAGTAGTGCGGATCCATCATCTGGCCGCCCCAGGCTCCGATGCCGCCGTACCGCTCGGCCAGCTGGAGCTGCATCTCGTCGGTGAGCGGGATGCCGTTCTGCATCGTCATCTCGTTGAACGAGCCGGTGACGGTGCCCTCCATGCTGGCGCCGTTGTCACCCCAGATCCAGATGATCAGCGTGTTGTCCAGCTCGCCCAGCTCGTCGATCGCGTCGATGACCCGGCCGGCGTTATGGTCGGCGTTCTCGGAATACCCGGCGTAGACCTCCATCTGGCGGGCGTAGTAGGCCTTGAGCTTGTCTGGAACGTCGTCCCAGGCGGGGAAGGCGTCGTCGCGCGGCGTCAGCTCCGCGTCATGGGGTATCACCCCGAGTTCCTTCTGCCGGGCGAAGGTCTCCTCGCGCAGACGGTCCCACCCCTGGCCGAATTTGCCCTTGTACTTGTCCGCCCATTCCGAGGACACGTGGTGCGGGGCGTGGCTGCACCCGGTGGAGAAATAGGCGAAGAACGGCTTGCGGGCGTCCTGCGCCCGGACCCCGTGCAGCCACTCGATGGTCTTGTCGGCCATGGCGTCCGGCAGGTAGTACGGGTTCTCTTTGTCGTAGAACTCTTGCGGAGTGCCGATGATCTTCTGGTTCTCGGCCAGGCATGGGTCCCACTGCCCTGCGTCGCCGCCCAGGAAGCCGTAGAAGTAGTCGAAGCCCCACCCGGTCGGCCACCGATCCAACGGCCCGGCCGGACCCTGCTGGCCGTCGGGAGTCAGATGCCACTTGCCGAACGCCGCGGTGCTGTACCCGTTCTCCGCTAGGACCCTCGGCCACGGGGTGCAGTCGCGCGGAACCATCGCCGTGTAACCGGGGAAGCCGCTGGAGAACTCGCCCACCGACCCGAATCCCACCGCATGGTTGTTCCGCCCCGTGAGCAGCGCTGCCCGCGTCGGCGAGCAGAGCGCCGTTACGTGGAACCGGTTGTAGCGCAACCCCGCCTCGGCCATCTGCGTGTAGCGCGGGGTGCTGATCGGACCGCCGAACGTGCTCGGGTTGCCGAACCCGGCGTCGTCGATCAGTATCAGCAGGACGTTCGGAGAGCCATCCGGTGGCTTGGGATGTCCGATTAGGTTCCAGTCAGGCTGCGATCCCTCAAGTGTCCTGTTGGTTACCCCCTGGAACGGCGGCCTGCGAATCGGAAGCCTCGTGCGGTCAGGATCGCTCATCTGCTCTACCCTCCATATGCCCAGCCTGCGGCCTCGCCTTGACCAGGGGAAAGTCCGCGGAGACCACGCAGGCGGATGCTGCTCCTCACCACCAAATGCCCAGCGGGCCGGGCTGCGCATCATCCGAATAGCATGAAGTCCGGACGGTCTCCGGCGAGCGAGCCACCAAGCCCTTCACGGCGGGACTGATGCCGAGGCGGCAGTCCTCCGGCCTGGGACTTGGGGTGCGATCTCGAACGCGATAAGCGCAAGTGATCGCGCGGCGCCCGGCAGCGGCTGGCCGTGGTGGGCTGGCATGCACCCTGCGGCTCATGGACGCCAGTCGGGCGACCCGCAGTTGCGCGCCGCCCGGGCACGTGCGAGGCGCTAGGCGTGGGTGCGCTGGATGCCGTCAGCCTGCTGCAAGGCGCTCGCGTCGGACATCTTCGCGGCGGTGTCCTGGCTGAGCTTGCTCTTCGGAACCTTGCTGGACGGTCCTTCCAGCGCACGGAGCCACTGGCGAGTGGCGGACATCATCGCGGTCCCGCCGACGATCATGCCGGAGAGGCCGATCAGGCTTCCGGCGCCGATCAGGACGGCGCCGACGATCATTGGCGTGCTGCTCACGCTGAACGTGGTGTACGGGACACTATGACCGTGTTTCATGGCACCCTTCCTGGCGTTGTTGGCTCTCCTTCCCCGTTCCCTGGCTTGGCGTTCCGGCTTCATCCATTCCGGGTGACACTGTGCGCCCAGCTGACGCTGCCGCCGGAGCGGGAGGGTTATCACCCGGTCGGGGGGATGAAACCAGATCCCGGTCCGGATCGAATGGCCGTCTAGAGGCCGAGCCCAGCGAGCTCGGCTCCTTCGTGAATCATCACTGACCGGTCTGCTATCTACCTGGGGCGCGGATGACCACTCAGTTCAGCGAAAGCGTGCGCGCAGCGGGCCTGCGTGACAGCCGCCACGGCGAGATCCTCCTGATTACTTGCCAGGGGGACCAGCTCAAGGTCGCGATCTACAGCACGGCTGGCCTGAACGACTGCCCGGAGAGGCAATGGCGGTCCCTAGATCCGCACAGGCTCGCGAAAGACCTCGACGTGCTGGAGGTTCGCCTGGACGGTCCGTTGTTCTGGGCTGCGGACGAACTCGCCCTGCACGGCACTGGTGAGACCTTGTGCGTCGACGGCCTCGACGCTCGGCTGGTCGGCGAGACGTTCATCCCGCCCTGCACGAGCTTTGCGGAGGACGCACCTCTCTACCGTGATGTCGTCGTCCGGCGGAAGACGGAATGGGTGATCTCGAAAGGCCGGCCGTTGTCCAAACTTGTGAGCCCGGATGGCGTGCCCTATTACATGCTGGCGTACTCGCACGCCATCGACGACAGCCTGAGCAGCTGCTCCCTGATCACCCTAGGTAACCGCCTGCACCTGCCGGAGGGCTGGCGGTACCGAGTGGGCAGTCCGGTCAACGATCTGGTGTTGCGGCCCATCGCTGGCGAGGCGCACGTAATCCGAGACGAGTTCGAGAACACGTACTTGCGGGCGACGAGCGCTTCGGTGGCCTCAGAGGAGCGGCGCCGCCACGAGGACGCAGACCGGACTGCAGTCAAGGCCGCGGTCAGCGCTCTATCCCGCACTCATCGCGGTTCGGACAAAACATGGCTAATGCCGCGTGAACATGCATAGGGAGTGGCTGCTCGCACGCGCCGCGGCCGACTGCGCGCCTGCGCAGAATTGTCGCCACCGCCGACCGGTGTTGTCTGCATGGTCCACGCCTCATCCGTACGGGAGTGATGCGAGGCGCAGTCCTGTGTTCACCCGCCAAGGGTGATGATCACGGTAACTCGGCAGCACCACCATGGCGGTGTAGGAGCACTCAAAGTGACAGCGGAGTGCTCGCGGATGGCTGTGCCATCAGTCCGGCGCCAGAGCTACCGGACCGACGACTCCCGAGGGGGCGCGGATGAGCGAAACACCGACCGGCCCGGCCAGCACCGGATCGGAAGACAGCGGCAAGTCAACCGGGCAGATGGGCTCGCAGTCCGCCAGCCCTGGCGACGCTGGCCAGGGCACGACCGCCGCCAGCGGCACGGGCCACCCCGGCAGGGGACCCGCACCGCCATCAGGACCCGCTGCTGCCGCGTCACGCGGCGGCACGACGACGGCCACCCACACACCGGCGAGCCATGCCACGGTGCCGCAGCAGGGCCACCAGCAAGAACGCGACAAGCTGGGCAGGTACGCCAGGCACGATTACGGCAGCGGCGACACCATGATCTCGAGGGCAGTCGGGAACGCCTGGGGCGCCGTGCTCTTCGGCGGGCTCCTCCTGATCGCGGTCGGCGTGATACTGCTGGCCTGGCCGAGCGCCACGCTCACACTGGTGGCGATCCTCATCGGCGCAGCTGTTCTGGTGTCCGGTGTGGTGAAGCTGTTCGAGGGCTTCACCGCGAGCAGCGAGAGCGGTGGTATGCGGGCCGGCTACATCGTGATCGGCCTGCTCGCCGTGCTCGCCGGGGTCTACCTCATCCGGCATCATGCGCTCAGCTTGTTCCTGATCGCGTTCGTCACCGGCCTGTACTTCATCGTGCACGGCATCGGCGACATCGGCGCGGCGACGACGCCAAATAGTCCCGGCCGTGGATTGCGGGCCGTGCTCGGCCTGTTCAGCATCGCCGCCGGAATCATCATCGTGGTCTGGCCGTCGCTGACGCTGACGCTGCTGGTGCTCATCGTCGGAGCCTGGCTGTTGCTCTACGGCCTGGTGCTATGCGGCCTGGCCTTCAGTATCCGCCGGGCAGCAAAGACCGCAGCCGGCTCGCCGGGCGCATCAAGGCTGGCTACCGGGACTAGTTAGGGCTGTAGCGCCTCGGCTCCGCCCGGCAGGGGTGCCGGGCGGAGCTGAGCCGTCTCGCAACTCGTCAGCGCGCCTCACCCCCGTGCTGGCCGCGTAACAGCAGCTCGAGCCGTCCATTTACGCGAACTGGCACGGCCCGGCGTCTAGCAGCCGGGATCGAACCTGACGGCCGTCCCGTCGGCAATAGAAGCTGCGCCGCAGCGTCCTGGCCGCATATCACCCGGCCGGCATGATGCGCCGGCGGCATGCCATCGGTGATGATGCCGGGGTGAGTCAGCCCGGCGAAGGTCTTTGCTCACAGTGCCTGGGGTCAATATGGACATGCTGCGAAACCGCTCGCGACCGGGCAATCTGGACGCTCGAGCTTCGGTCGCCGACTAGGCAGCCTGTCTCTGCCGCTTGCGGCTGCCGGCCGACGCGAAGGAGGCACTTCCGTGCCAGCTGACGCTGACCCGCCGCGCAAGCGCCGGGCGCTCAGCAAGAGCCGGATGGAAAGCTTCAGCGATGGCGTGTTCGCATTCGCCGCGACGCTGCTCGTAGTGGACATCGCGCTTCGTCCGCCGGGCACGGCGCTGCAGCAGGTGCTGCATGCCTGGCCTGTCTTCGTGGCCTACATCGTCAGCTTCCTGACTATCGGCACCGCGTGGCTCGCCCACACCGGGCTGACCGACCGGCTCGCGCGGACCGATCCGCTCTTCCTGCGGCTCAACCTGCTCCTGCTGCTCGTGGTGGTGTTCCTGCCGTTCCCGACCCGGCTGGTTGCACACGCCCTGCATGACACCTCCACCGAACGGGTGTTTGTCACTATGTACGGGCTCACGCTGCTGGCGATCCGCCTCCTGGGGTCCGCCCTGACCGGGTATGCGCGGCACGAGCTCCTCGGCGCGCAGGCAGCAGAAGACGAGGGGCTGCAGAGGACGGGCAAATTCCTGCCCGTCGTCATCGGGTACGTAGCCGCGATCCTCGTCGGGCTCGCCCTGCCGGAACTGGCGGTGGCGTTGTATTTCGGCATCGCGGTTTACGCGATTGTGCCGTTCCGGGAGGTCGCACGGGCGCTGCTCGGGCGCTCGTAGCCCCGTCAGGAAGCCCGACATGTCCGGATGGCCCTCGTCCTGGAGATCTCGGGGCCGCACGCTGCGGTGCCGCCTGACGTCACTACCGCAACTCCATAAACGCAGCGGAGCGAGCGGTGCCAGGTAGGCCGCGATCGCGGACTCCAGGATGAGTTTGTTCGTGGATGGGCTCAGCGCAGTTCGTAGTGACTGCCTCGACTTCAAGATTGGCGTCCGCACCGGCGCCGAACCTGCCCGATGCCGGGTCCGCAGCCACTTCAATCGATTGTAGGCCCTTACAGAGCCGCGGGCTATTGCTGGCTACGGGGCGGCGGCCGAGTGAAGATGAGGGCATGGAAGAACAGCCAGAGATCGTGTCGTTCGGTCGCCCCGATGACGGTCGCCGGCGACCACGACGATCAGACAGACCCTGGCCATGGTCCTGGCTGATCATCGTTGCCTGCCTGATCATGGTCATCGTGCAGCTGGCGACGACGACAACTCGGCGTGACGCCACGATCAGCCAGCTTCAGTCCCGGCTGCGGGCGGCGGCCGGCAGCCACGCCGGGCCGGTTCCGGCGGCGCAGGGCGATGTCGCCACCGCGGTCCATTCGTTCCCTGACGGCGAGCATGGCTCGTTCTCGATGTTCGTCGTGGCCGTCGGCGGCCGGCCGGGTGCGGCGCCGTCGCTCGTGCTCTACGTCCAGGGACATGCCACGCCTGGTCAGCGCTACGGGCTCCAGGGAGGCCAATGCCGCGGACAGTACGTCACCCCGACCTACTGGACCGAGGCCACCGCTGACAGCCGCGGCAACCTGACGATCGTCGGCCAGCAAGTCCCTGGCCTGCCGACCGACCAGGGCCTGTACGTGCTCGTGTATGCGCTAGAAAATGGTGCCACGCTCGGCGGCATCATGGGCCCGCTGACCGGCACGGGTGCGATCCCGTTCCGCGCCATTCCGCCTTGCTGACTCTCGTCGCGCATACACCGTTCAGCCGAGCTGGCGAAGCCTCGCCGCGGCGCCTCCGGGGCAATGTCGTTGCCGAAGGCGCCCATGCCCGACTCCGTGCCGGCCAGTTGGCTGGCCGTGGACGTGGCACCAGGGCGGGTTGCCGGCCCGGTCGGGTTCGGTGCACAGCATCAGGTGCAGGTCCGACGTGTGACGGGGATACCTGCCCATTCGGCGAAGGCGGCGCAGCCGGACGCGCCGTTGGTCTTGCTGGCAGGGTGCAGGTGGGCGAGGCATTCGTCGGCGCCGAGGCCGACCATGTAGGCGTTGCGCATCGGCCCGGCAATCCGGTCGAACTGCCGCCAGGGCGCGGGCCGGGGTCGCCTACCACGTCGAAGCCTTGGGCTTTGCGGCTGCGGATCCAGTCCTGGGTGTGCTTGTCGCCGCTTGTGCCCCGGCGGCGCCGCTTTCCGACAACCGGGACCACTACCAAGGCCCCGGCGCGGCGGCCGGAATGGCCACCCATCCGCGTCCGCTCCCCCCCCCGGGGGGGACGACCATAGCCGCTGGGGTTGGTGAACAACTCCGGACAACTACCCGATCAGCTCGATAGCGACCGGTGGGGGCAAGCTCAAACTGTTGTGCACCGTGCAGTGCGAGACAACCGCGCGCAGCGCCGGACGCCGGTCAGCCGGCAGATCGGCGGGCGGCACGACGGTCAGGCGGATACCACTCACCCGTGCGGGGCGGTCACTGGCCATGTCGAAAACGGCTGACACGGCCAGCCCTTCCCGACTGTACCCGTGACGTGTCAGGTACCGGCCCGCGTAGAAAGCAACGCAGGTAGCTAGCGACGCGACAAACAGCTCGGTGGGGGTCGGCGCGGTGTCCTGCCCGCCTGCGTCCGCTGGCTGGTCCACCAGCACCCGGTGCCCGCGCACAGACACCTCATATGACTCCCCTGCTACGAAGCGCACATCCATCTCGTCGACGTCCGCAGCGGCGAGTTGTTGCGTCCCTTGTCCCTGTTTCATGCTTGCGCTCCCTATCGGCTGCTGCATTTCCCCTAACACAATACCCTAGGGGGTATCGTTGCTAACGCGAGGGCATGACTGACAGGGTCTTTGGTCCTCGGGGCGCCGCGGAATAGCGGCAGTTCCGAATTGTGCCCAGACGGGAAGGATGAGCCGTCCGGTCCGCCGACCTGCCCTGCCTCGCATGGCATACCCCATCGGGTATTCTGGAGGGAACCATGGGAAGGAAGCGCTGATGAAAGTTGACGAGAAGGCGGCGGGCCCGGTGCTGAACCGGCTGCGGCGAGCGCAGGGCCAGCTGGCCGGCGTGATCGCCATGATCGAGAACGGCAGGGACTGCCAGGAGGTGGTCACCCAGCTCGCCGCTGTCTCGCGCGCCCTCGACCGGGCCGGCTTCAAGATCGTGGCCAGCGGGCTGCGGCAGTGCCTGACCGCCGAGGGCGACTCCCTGATGACCGAGGAGCAGATGGAGAAGCTGTTCCTCAGCCTCGCCTGACGGGAGACGCTGCGGCAGACCAGGAGGACAGAGCGTTGGACTACGGCATCACTATCCGCACCGCCCTGCCTTTCGCGAGCGCCGTGGCGAGCGTCCGCGAGGCGCTCAAGGCCCAGGGATTCGGCGTGCTGACTGAAATCGATGTGCAGGCGACCCTGCGCGCCAAGCTCGGCGCGGAGATGGAGCCCTACCTGATCCTGGGTGCCTGCAACCCGCCGCTCGCGCACCGGGCGCTAGCCGCGGACCGAAGCATCGGCCTGCTGCTCCCGTGCAACGTCGTCATCCGCGCCGAGGATGACCACACGGTCATCGAGGCGCTCGACCCGCAGACCATGATCGCAGTCGCGAACGAGCCGGCCCTGCAGCCGGTCGCCGACGAGGCAGCCAGTCGGCTGCGGGCCGCCCTGGACACATTGACCGACGCACACTAGTCACGCGCACGTCGGGCATAAGGAGGCACCGCCTGGCACGGTCACAACCGGACTGCGCGGACCAGGGTGTCCACCGCGTCGCGCGGGCTGCCCGCGACGGGGCGCCGGACACGCTCGGCCCGCACCACGCTTAGATCGCCCAGCGCGCGTGTGATCGATTCCGGGGTGTGCAGCGCGGCCGGTTCCTGCGGCCTGCCGGTGCCCTCGGTCAGGTTCGTGACATCGTGCCCGACCAGAAGCAGGACGCCGCCCGGCGCGAGCGCTGTCACCGCCCGGCGCAGTACCCCGTGCAGCTCGGGTTCTCGAAGCTGAAGGTAGGCGATCAGCACGAGCTGGAACGAGGCGGGCTCGGGCTCGTAGTCACGAACGTCAGCGCATACCCAGTCGACGGCCACGCCGACCTGCTCGGCCAGCCGCCGGCCTTTGTCCAGCCCGACGGCAGAGAAGTCCACGGCGGTCACCTGCCAGCCGCGGCTGGCAAGCCACACCGAGTTGCGCCCCTCGCCGGCGGCGACGTCCAGCGCGCGCGCCGGCGCGAGGTCCTGCAGCTCGGCGACGACGAACCGGTTCGGCTCGGCCGTCCAGACCAGATCGCTGCCCGTGTATCGCTGGTCCCACTCCTGGCTCTCCACTGGCCCCCTTTCAGCACGGCTCGCGATGAAACCCTAGCGGCCTCGAGTACGCGCCGAGCGAGCCGGAAAGGCGGCGCGCCTGAGCAGCCGGCTCCTGCAAGATACCCCCCGGTGTATAGTGGCCAGGACATACAACTATCCAGGAAGGACAACGTCATGTGCCGTCGCGTTACCTGCCGGACCTGTCACAAGGCCACCTACCGCGGCTGCGGCATGCACGTCGAGCAAGTACTGGCAGAGGTGCCCCGGTCGCAGCGGTGCACCTGCGACCGCACCCGGACGCGCTCGTCCGGTGGCCTGCTCGTGAGGCTGCGACGGCGCTAGGCCTGTCCTCGGCTGGGCAAGGTCATGCCCGAAGCCTCTGTAGCGCCGGGACGTTTGTCCCTGGCCGGCGGCACCCCGCCCCCGCACGCTCCGAGCATGACAACGCTCGCGCGAAGCCGGGATAACCGATGAGCCGAGTCGTGATCCTCGGCGCAGGGATCTCGGGCCATACCGCTGCGGCGTTCGCCAGGAAATGGCTAGGCCGCGACGACACGGTGACGGTGGTCTCGCCGAACGAGACCTATAACTGGATCCCGTCCAACATCTGGGTGGGCGTCGGCCTGATGGGACCCGGCCAGGTGACGTTCCCGCTCGCCCCTGTCTACGAGCGCCACGGCATCGAGTTCAGGCAGGCCGCTGCACGGGAGATACACCCGGAAGGTGGCGCCGACCACGACGGTCCCTATGTGGTGATCGAGACGGCCGCGGGCGTCAGGGACCGGCTGCCGTATGACTTCCTCATCAACGCAACCGGGCCACGGCTTCGGTTCGACAAGACCGACGGGCTCGGTCCCGACGGCAACAGCGTGTCAGTCTGCACGCCCGAGCACGCAGTCCAGGCGTCCGCTGCCCTCGACGAAGCCGTCGAGCGGATGCGCCGCGGGCAGCAGCAGCGGTTCCTCGTCGGCGTCGGCCACGGCACCTGCACATGCGAAGGCGCGGCATTCGAGTACGCGGTGAACCTGGAGTTCGAGCTGCGAGCCCGCCACGTCCGCGACAAGGCGGAGATCACCTGGATCACCAACGAGTACGAGCTCGGCGACTTCGGCATGGGCGGCATGCACCTGCGCCGCGGCGGCTACGTCGTGCCGAGCAGCATGTTCACGGAGTCTCTGTTCGCCGAGCGCGGCATCGACTGGATCACCCGCGCGCACGTCAGCAAAGTGGACAAGGACCGGGTCTGGTACGAGACTCTCGACGGAGCGCAGCGCGAGCAGGAGTTCGACTTCGCCATGCTGCTGCCGCCGTTCTCCGGAGTTGGCCTCGCGGCCTACGACCGGCAGGGCGCCGATATCACTAGCCGGCTGTTCCTGCCGAACGACTTCATGCGGGTCGATGCGGACTACGCCGCCAAGCCGCCCGCTGAATGGGCGCCCGGGGACTGGCCACGGACCTACCAGTCGCCTGCCTACGCCAACATCTTCGCCGCCGGGATCGCGTTCGCGCCACCGCACGCCATCTCCGTACCGCACACCAGCCCGAACGGCACCCTCATCGCGCCGGCGCCGCCGCGCACCGGGATGCCGTCAGCTGAGATCGGCAAGGCCGTCGCCCGCAGCGTAGCCGACATGATCCGGGGCGCCGACCGGCCAACGCAGTCCACGTCGATGGCCGAGATGGGCGCCGCCTGCGTGGCGTCGGCGGGGGCGCACCTGCTGACGGGAACAGCCGCGTCCATGACCGTCTACCCCATCGTGCCGGACTTCGCGCGATACCCGCAGTACGGCCGGGACCTTAACCGGACGTTCGGCGAGATCGGCCTCGCCGGGCACTGGATCAAGATCCTGCTGCACCACATGTTCCTGTACAAGGCCAGGCTCCGCCCTGGCTGGGCCCTCATCCCGGAGTGACACACATGACGGCACCGGGCACTTCCCCGACCCCAGCTCAGTCAGCTCGGCCAGCTGGCAGCGCGGCCCTGCCCGGGAGCCCGCCCAGCCCACCGGCCGCCTCAGAAGCCCGCACCTCCGCAAAGGTCACCGCCAGCGCGGCGCCATACGTCACCCGGCCGACTCGCTGGACGATCTTCCTCCGAACCTTCGTCCCCTGGCAGCTCTGGCGCTTCGCCCGCATCAACGCGAAAATGATCAAGATAATTCGCGGCCGCCGGACGTAGCAGCACACACGGCACTCGCCTGCGCTACAACCGTGGCTAGCCCCTGGTTGGACGCTGACGACGAGATCGGAGCGGCCCGCCGTTGATTGCGCGGATGACTTGCGGATGACTTATGGTCGGGGTGATGGAGCTCCCGCCCTTGCCGCTGGCTTCCATACCTAGCCCGCCGGCGAACGGCATCCACATGGGTCCGCTGTTCATCCACGTGTACGGTCTCATGTACGTCGTCGGAATCGCACTGGCGATCTACATCACCGCACGCCGGTGGGCGGCGACGGGCGGCGACAGAGCGCTGGTCTACGACGTCGCCATCTGGGCGGTGCCCGCGGGAATCATCGGCGGCCGCATCTACTTCGACATCACCACGCCGTTCGACATCCCGCATCACTGGTGGGGGCCGTTCGCGGTGTGGACCGGGGGCCTGGGCATCTGGGGCGGCGTTGCGCTGGCCGCTGTCGTCGGAGCGTGGCGAGTGCGGCGGGCCGGCGCCAGCGTGGGCGTGTTCATGAACGCCGTCGCCCCGGCGCTGCTGGTGGCGCAGGCGATCGGGCGGATCGGCAACTACTTCAACCAGGAACTCTTCGGCAGGCCGAGCGGGCTGCCCTGGGCGGTGCAGATCTCGCCGCCGGCCCGGCTAGCTGCAGGCATCCCGGCGGCGGACCTGAAATACACCACGTTCCAGCCATCGTTCCTGTACGAACTGCTCTTCGACCTGGCCCTGGCAGGGGCCCTGGTCTGGCTCGGTCACCACCGGCGGATCGGGCCGCAGGGCCTGTTCGCGCTGTACGTGGCCGGGTACTCCGGCTACCGGATCTTCGAGGAGACGATCAGGATCGACTCCTCGGCCTACTTCCTCGGCCTGCGCCTGAACTTCTTCATCGCCATCGTGATGACGGTTGCCGGGCTTGTGTGGTTCGTCGTCCAGTACCGCGGCCGCGACACCCGGGTGCCGGCGCCCGAGCGGGTCCGGGCGAGCACGGCCTAGGGCGCAACGGTAGAGCGGCGATAAACTACCGCCGCGGTGGCCGGGACTGGCTGCCCTTGCCGGAATGATTCCCGGCCCACGTCGCGGCCAGCGCCGCCGCCGCCAGGGCCGCGATGGCGAGCTTGCCCGCGCCGGCGTGGCCAAGCCGATCTCCGGCGTGCAGCGCTAGCGTCACTATGGCGACCCCCATAGCCGTCCCCGCGCCGCGAGCCAGGTTCACCATGCCGCCTGCGGCGGCAGCGTTACGAGCGGGTATGGCGGTCATGATCTCAGCGTTGTTGGCAGGAATGTAGGCGCCGAGGCCAACGCCCAGGAGGCCGAGCAGCAGCGGCATGACGGCGACTGGGGCCGGGATCGCCAGCGCAGCAACCGACGCGCTGGCCAGCAGCCCGCCGGACAGGCAGCGGCCACGGTTGGACAGCCAGCCGGGCAGCAGCCGCTCGGCCGCTACGGCTGCCAGGCCGAACCCCGCCGGCAGCGCCGTCAGCAGCAGGCCAGTCCGCAGGGCGCTCTCGCCGCGAGCGGCCAGCATTTGCGGCACGAGTACCAGCGGGCCGAACAGAACCAGGTAAGCGCCCAAGGCACCGCCCAGGGCCGGAGCGGTGCCCGATGCAGCGAGCATTCGGACATCGACTAGCGGCGCGGATGCCTGCCGCTCCCACCAGGTAAAGGCAGCGGCAGCCAGCGCGGCGGCGGCCGCCGCTCCGGTGAGCAACGGGACCGGCAGGCCCAAGCCGGACAGCGAAGACAGCACGATCAACGCGCCGCCCGCCGCCGTCGCCAGCAGCGCCATCCCGGGAAGGTCAGCTCGTTCCGCAGCAGCGAGCTCGCGGGTCCGCGGCAGCAGGAACCAGCCGGCCGCGATCGCGATCACGCCCACCGGCACGTTCACGAGGAAGATCCACCGCCAGCCCAGCGAGGCGATCAGCAGGCCGCCGACCAGCGGGCCTGCCGCCAGGCCTAGCGCCTGAGCCGCGGCCTGGACCGCCAGCGCCTTGCGGCGTCCGGCCACTTGTGTGCTGGTCGCCACGAGCGCCACGCTGTTGGCCTGCAGCATCGCCGCGCCGGCCGCCTGCACCATCCGCAGCACGATCAGTGCGGCGAGGCCAGGAGCCAGGCCGCACGCCGCCGAAGCGATGGTGAAGACCGCGAACCCATACAGATAGACCAGCTTGCGTCCGAACCGGTCCGACCACCTGCCCACCGGCACCAGCAGCGCCACCAGCACCAGCAGATACGCCAGCGACACCCACTGAACCCCAGCCAGGCTCGCACCGAACTGGCGCTGCAGCGCAGGGAACGCGAGCGTCACGACACTCGCGTCCAGCTGCCCCATGAACGCGCCGAAACAGACCGTTCCCACAGCCAGCCACGGCGCCAGCCTGTGCTCCCGTATCACCGGCGGCCTGGCATGCTCGCGGAGCAGCATCATCGCAGATCACCGCCCTGCCATGCGCTGGTCCGGGTACTTCGTCCCCGGCCGCGGCCGCAACCCGTGAGACCGATCTCCCGGTGCTGACACAAGATCATCTATTCACGCTTTTACTTCTGTTACAGAACCTAATTTGGTTCTATCACAGAAGTAAATAAGCGATCGGCCGGGCCTTGTCGTCACGGTTCCCGCGTCGCTCTCGGCCAGAGATGGAGGCGACCGAACTGGAGGTGCCAGGCTGCGTGCGCAACCTGGTGGCGGGACAGGGCTTATCTTCCTGCTCCTCGAATGCGGCACACACATGCGCTTCTTCCGGATCGGCAGCAGGCTGATACGGAGGATGATGGGCAGCGGCTCGGTGGTGCCCCAGCACCACGTCCGGGGGCGCTAGATCCGATCCGACCTACGGAAGATGAACCGGTCCCGAGCGCGGACATGCGAGCGTTCGAAAAGCGACTGCGCCAACGGTGCCAGTGTTAGCCACGACCGAGCCCATCGACAGTGCGTCGCAGTATGACCTGCTCTGCGTGCTGAAGGTCGTGCGGCGAGACGAAGGCGCCGGGATCGGCGACGAGATCAGCCAGCGTGTCAGCCAAGCTGGCCCAGCCCGCTCCGCGTAGGTCTTCCAGCACGCCGCACATGGCGTGCTGGCTCCGTGCGTTGCCCTTCGCTGCAGCGATCGCCGCTTCGATCACAGGCTGCCAGAAATCGGGATGGGCCTCAGGGTTAAGCACGAGTTCTGGCGGAGCCTGCTACTGCACCCAGCACAACACGTCGGTCACGCCTGAACGAAGCCATTACGTCGGTGACTCTGTGTAATGTCCATCGGCACATCGACACGGATGCACGGTTGACTAACTGGGCGGCTCCATCCCGGGTTAGCTCAGGCCCTGCCGCCCCACCCCCATCTGGCAGCCCGCTGGCCACTACCGGCCGGGCTTGGTGCCGGGCTCACCCTGAGGTTCCGTACTGGATGGGGACACTGATCGTCTGCGCCGTTATCCATGCTGCGCTGCCGGGCGGCAGTCGCCAGATGGTCAGTGTGCCGCGGTGGACGGCCAGGGCATCGATCGCGCCGCTGGGGCCAGGCGCGAGGGTGGCGGTGCCGGGCGGGAGAGCCGGGAGTGTGCGCCATCGCGTGCCGCTCCCGGTGATCACGTCAGCACGGCCGCTTCCCGTGATCACGGCGGTGGCCCCCGAAGTGCTGAATGATGCCGACGCTGGGGCCATGCCACCGAGCGGGAGGGCGGGTGAGAGTGCCCAGTGGCGGCCGCTGTCGGCGGACCAGGCGGCGAGCAGGCTGGCGGTCTTGCCTGTGCCGGCAGTCAGGAGGGCGATGGTCTGGTTGGCGGTCGTGAGGAGCCGAAGCACGGTGAGGCGCTGTCCGGATAGGGCGGCGGGCAGCGCGGGGCCCGTCAGCTTCCAGGTGCCACCGGTGCTGGCGAATATGGCGGCCGTACCGGGGCGGGAGCATATGCCGGCGAGCAGCGGCAGCCCGGAGGGGCTGAA
This sequence comes from uncultured Actinomycetota bacterium, assembly GCA_963837255.1. Classification (GTDB taxonomy): domain Bacteria; phylum Actinomycetota; class Actinomycetes; order Streptosporangiales; family Streptosporangiaceae; genus JAJYUU01. The sequence goes on along the minus strand of CAWIMN010000011.1, from coordinate 459,052 downwards.
GGCGGCTGCGGTGAGCGCCTGCAGTCCGCAGTGCCGGCCGGCTGGGTGGCGGCGATGGAGCGCTGGGTGGCGAGGGTCTTCCAGCTGGTGTAGCCGGGCGCGGCCACCTCGGCGCTGCCGTCCGCCAGGAGGGCGAGAAGGTGCGTGCTGCCCGAGGCTGCAGAGAGGGCGTCGGGGACGTTGGCGAGTGCTCCGTCCAGCGGCCCTATGGATGCCCAGGCCTGGCCGTTGCCGCCGGTTGAGGCGAGCGGGGTGTAGGTGAGGTACTGGCTGGGCCGGAACGCCGTGATCACGGACCGCCCAGTGGCGGCGAGCACGAGGCCCCCGTTGTCGGCGGTGCCGGGCGGGGTGGCCAGCTTCCAGCGCGAGCTGCCGGCCGGGCGGACGAACAGCTGCCAGAAGTTGTCCTCGGCGGCGGCGGATCCGCCCATGACCGCGACGGCCCAGGTGCCGGCGGCCGTACCAAGTGAGGTGGCCAGGAACGGCGCGCCGGGTGACGACGCCTGGGCAGCGGGGGCAGGCCCGGTAGGGGCGGCGCTGCCGCAGGCCGCGATCAGCGCCGTAGCAGCCAGGGCGGCAGCGGTCGCGGCGGACCGGGCGGGCCGTCTCATGCGTGCCCCAGCAGCTGGCGGGCGGCGTCGGTCAGTTCCGCGGCGAAGGACGACTTGGTGGCCTGGGTTCCGGGGCCGGTGTCGAAGTTCAGTTCCTGGCGCACGTGGCCGGCCTGGTCGATGACGAACGCGTAGTCGCCGTGGCCGATCATGGACCCGGCTGGGAGTATCTCTGGCGGGCCGACCCCATACTGCCGCCATACCTGCTGCAGCTGCGCCGTGGTGCCGGTTAGGTACAGCCAGTCCGGGACCCCGGTCAGGCCTTCCTGCCGGTCGAACGCCTGGATGTAGCTCACCTGGGTGTTCACGGGGTTGTAGTTGACTGCGACCAGCTCGACGTGCCGGGAGTCGGCGCCGAGCAGGCGCCCGGCCTGCCGGAACTCCTGCGCGATGAGCGGGCAGTCCGTCGTGCAGGTGTCGTCCAGGAACGTCAGCAGCACGACCTTGCCGCGCAGGCTCGCCAGCGTGACCGGCCGGCCGTGCTGGTCGGTCAGGCTGAATGGCGGAGCCCGGAAGTTCATCGGCGCGCTGTTCCCGTCGATGGCCTGCGCGAGGATGGTGTCGGCGACCGGGTTAGCCTGGGCGGCCGCCATCGGCGCCGCGCCGAGGATGATCACGCCGATCGAGCCGATGGCCGCGACTGAGCTAATGCTGGCGGATGCCAGGGCCTGCGGCGCGGCTACGCTCCTGATCCGGTCACGCCACCCCGGCGATGCCGTAGAAGCCCTTGCAGGCGCGAGTGCGGGCTCGGGCGCCGCGGTGAGGGCGAGATACCCGCCGGCGGCGAGCAGCGCGAACGGGAGCATGCTGTTGGGGTCGGTGCCGAGGCCGCCGAAGAAGCCGAAGTCCTCGATCAGGACCCAGTCCGCCAGGCACAGCACGATGAAGCCCGCGAGCACGGGCCGGATCAGCCGCAGCCTGCCGCTGACGAACGCCGCCCCGGCTACGGTGAGTGCGGACACCGCGAGCAGGTTGACGGCGAAGCCGTGCGCCTCGTCGAACCCGGTGAATGCGGTGATCCAGGAGGACAGGACATGCGGCTGCGGCGTCGGCGCCATCGCCGAGGTCATGCCGGCCAGCGTGCCCGGCTGGCCCTGTGAGGTTCCCTGCCAGAAACCGCGGCCCGGCCACGCCTGCAAGACCGCCATGCCCAGCAGGAACAAGCCCAGGCCACCCAGAACCGCCCTGCCCAGCCGCTCGCTGTGCCAGGCACGGATGGGCAGAGCGATCAGCGCGCCGGCGACGGCGTAGATGAGCACTGCACCGGGGGCGCCGAACAGCCAGGTGAGGCCGGGTGCGAAGATCCCGCCGAAGGACTCGCCGAACGCCCAGACCACCAGGCCCCAGCCGATGCTGACAAGGCCGGCGAGGCGGGACAGCGGCCCGCGCGCGGCGACGATCAGCCAGATGCCGATACCGACCTGGATCCAGACCGCGGAGGCGCCCGCCTGTAGCGGGTGGAACGACCACGCTGTCCCGGCCCAGTTCACGAGGTCCTGGACCCAGTGCGGGGAGCTCGCCGCGGTCGGCTCGATGACCTGCGACGGCAGCCCGATCGCCATCTTCGGCTGCGCCTGCAGGATCCCGTCGAACAGCCACAGCACGCCGAAGCCGATCCGCAGCACCTGCCGCCACGCAGGCTCAGCCGGCGCTGGCGTTGCCGCCGTGCCGCCCGGCTGCTGCCGGGAACCATGCCCGCAGGCCGAGCCAGGCCAGCCCGACGACGAGGAAGATCAGCAGGGCGATCAGCCCCTGGTGCAGCAGCGCAGCCTTAAAAGCGGCGACGACCGTCGGGTCGCTGATATTGACTCCGGAGTTCATCCCGGGCATGACGCGGTCTCCTGTTCCGGCTCGCCCGGCAGGCTCTGCGGCAGGCCCTGGCTGTCGGCTCGTATCCGCCGGGCGCGCGGGTCCGGGCGGGCCCGGCCGAACCGCCGTAGCCGCACGCTGCTGGCCACGACGAACGCCGACGACGCCGCCATCGCGGCCCCGGCGATGAGGGGGTTGAGGAACCCGGCGGCGGCCAGGGGGATCGCGGCGATGTTGTAGCCGAAAGCCCAGGCCAGGTTGCGGCGGATCACCGCGAGCGTGGCGCGGGCCAGGCTGATCGCCTCGGGCACCACGGCGAGGTCATCGCGCAGCAAGATCAGGTCCGCGGCGCTGATCGCGACGTCCGTGCCCGACCCGAGCGCCAGTCCGAGGTCCGCCTGGGCCAGCGCGGGTGCGTCGTTGATACCGTCTCCGGCCATCGCGACCCGCCAGCCCTGCGCCTGCAGCTCCGATACGACGGCGGCCTTGTCACCGGGCAGTGCCCCGGCGATTACCTCGTCGATGCCCGCCTCGGCGGCGATCGCCCTCGCCACTGTCTCGCTGTCCCCGGTCAGCAGCACGGTGCGCAGGCCGAGGCCTCGCAGCCTGGTGACCGCCGCGGCGGCCGACGGCTTGATGGTGTCGGCGACAGCGACGCCGCCGCGAGCCTGTCCGTCCCACCCGGCCAGGACGACCGTGCGGCCTGCCTGCTCCCACTCCGCGCACTGGCTCGCCAGCGGCTCGGGGACGGTGAGCCCGCGTTCGCGGAGTAGCCGCTGCCGCCCGGCGGTCACCTCGGTGCCCTCGACAACGCCGCAGACGCCCAGTCCTGGCTGTGCGCTGAACCCGGTCGCTCGGGGCAGCTGCCCCACCTCCGCGCGTGCCAGCGAGGTCACCGCTGCCGCGACGGGATGCCCGGACGGATCCTCGACCGCGCCCAGGCGTCGAAGCAGCACATCCCTGCCGGTGCCGGCCGCTGGCTGGACCCCGGTGACGGCCAGCATCCCGGTGGTGATGGTCCCGGTCTTGTCCAGCAGCACCATGTCCACGCTCCGGGAAGACTCCAGTGCCTGATAGCCCTTGATGAAGATGCCAAGCTCAGCTCCCCGCCCGCACGCGACCACCAGCGCGGCGGGCGTCGCCAGCCCGAGCGCGCACGGGCAGGCAATGATCAGCACGGCGAGGCAGGCGCTGACGGCGCGCTCGGCTGGAGCCCCCGCGAGCAGCCAGCCGCCCAGCGTCAGCACGGCGGCCGCGAGCACCGCCGGGACGAACACGCCGCAGATCCTGTCAGCCAGCCGCTGGGCAGCCGACTTGCCGGCCTGGGCCCGGTCGACTAGGGCGATCAGGTGCGCGAGCTGGGTGTCATCGCCGGTGCGGGTGGCGGCGACGACGAGCCGGCCACTGACCACCACGGTGCCGGCAGTCACCGTGTCGCCGGCGACGGCCTCCGCCGGCACGGACTCACCGGTCATCATGCTGGTGTCGACAGCTGACTCGCCGAACTCGACTGCCCCGTCGGCGGCGATCCTCTCGCCTGGCCGGGCCACGAACCGGTCGCCTGGGCGCAGCTGAGCGACCGGCACCTGGCGCTCGGTCCCGTCCGCGTTCAGCACGCTGGCGTCCTTTGCCCCGGCCGCCGCAAGCGCCCGCATCGCATTGCCGGCGTCGCGGCGGGCCCGCGCCTCATACCATCGCCCGGCGAGCAGGAAGGTGGTCACCGAGGCCGCGACCTCCAGGTAGATCCCGCCGCCGGATGCGTGGATCAGCAGCTGCCACGCACTGGTCCTGGCCCGCCCGGTGTCGAGGACGAACATCGCGTACACCGACCAGCCGCACGCCGCGGCGATGCCTAGCGACACCAGCGTGTCCATCGACGCCGAGCCATGCCGGGCGGTCTTCAGCGCCGCGGCGTGGAACGGCCACGCCGCCCACCCGGCTACCGGCACCGCCAGGGCGAGCAGGACCCACTGCCAGCCGGCGAAGCGGAACGCCGGAAACAACGACAACTGCACCGACAGGTCACTCAGCGGCACGAAGAACACCAGTGCCACGATCAGCCGGCGCCGCAGATAGGCGACCCTGTCCGCATCCGGTCCGGCGCCGTCGTGAGCCGGCAAGCCCTCGGCCGGATGGGGCGCGCCAGCTGGGCGCTGTAGCCCGCCTGCTCCACCGCTTCAATCAGTACGTCTACCGATACCGAGAACGGCGCCGTGACGGTGGCCTTCTCAGTCGCGAAGTTCACCGATGCCGCGACATCACGCAGCGCGCCGAGTTTCTTCTCGACCCGGACCGCACATGCCGCGCATGTCATGCCCCGGATCGAGAGCTCGACCTCCCTCAGGTCCGGCGGCGAGACCGCGCCGGGAACCACGGCCGATGCCATGCAGCCCTGCCTTCCGGCCGGAACACCCGGCCACCGCGCGAGATCAGGGAACCCGTCTGCCAGCTCGTGGCTCGCAGAAGCGCGGCGCGACACCACCGCACGCCGGCAATCTACACAGCCGTGAATGCGGCAGGCAACAATTACGAGCACAATAAGCGCGGCCTATTCTGGGCGCATATACCCCTGCCAGGTTCCAGGAATACCCCGGCCCGGTATCTGATGCCGTGTGGGCACGTAGCCGCAGGTAGCAGGCACTTATACCCTCCGAGGGTTTTCTCTTCATACCCGGCCGGGGTTTACCGCGAATAAAGGGCAGCGATGCCCCGGCAGACGCTATTCACTGGCTAAGCTTGCGGTCACCTAGCGAGCCGGACTAGCCTTTTAGCCGTCATGCGCCGAAGTGAAGTCCGCCCGCCAGCACAGACCGGGTGTCAGCCAGCCAGCTGCCTGTCCCCCGCCGTGAGGAGCCGCAGGTGACCGGGTGGCTTGGCGCTCTGATCGCGGCGCTCATGCTGCTGATCGCCGCTAGCTGCGCTGCCCGCCTGGGAATCTCGACGTCGCGCGGCCGCGCGACCGAGACAGACGCCGACGGACTGCACGTCGCAATGGGCGTCGCCATGGCCGGAATGCTCGAACCGCGGCTCAGCCCGGTTCCCGGTGCTGTCTGGCAGGCAGTGTTCGCTGCTGCCGCTGCCTGGTTCGGCTGGCAGGCCATCCGCGCCCGCAGCCGCCGCCTCGGTGGCTGGCGATGCGCACACCCCGCACCGCACGCCGTCGAGTGCGCGGCAATGCTCTACATGCTCCTGCCGGCCAAGTCCCCAGGCCACGCGCCCGCGATGGCAATGCCTGGCATGAGCGGGCCCGCAGCCGTCGGCAGCAACCCAGCCATAGCCCTCGTGCTCGCCCTGTTCATGCTCGGCTACGTGCTCTGGACCACCGACCGGATCGCCGCCTTGTCGCGGGGCAGGACGGCCGCGGCTGAGCTCCCCGGCACCGGACCCAGCCTGGCGGCGAATGCGACCAAGCCAGCCACTGCCAGCCAGCTGACTCTCAGGACACGCGCGCCCGAGCCACGACGCAGCGCCGCTGGCGCGCCGCTCGCGCCCCGGTTCGCCGCCTGCTACAAGATCGCGATGAGCATCGCCATGGGCTACATGCTCATCACGATGCTCTGAGGCCGCGAAAGAAGCTGATCCCACGGATCCTCCTGGCTGGAGACCAGAGGCACGCGCGAGCGCTCGGGGACCGACGCAGTCGCCGCCACCTTTGTCGCTGAACCCCCTGGCACGCAGTACCGGGAATGCCAGAATCGAATCAGTCCCTCCGAGGAGCCGCCATGTCCAGCACGGGTGGCAGGCCGGTACCAGATCACGCCCGGCCACCGAGCCGGCGCAGGTTCCTGCTGTCAGCTGCCGGCTCGGCTGCACTTATCGCTGCCGGTGCCGAGATCACAGCGCGGCTGACCCGCGCCGCTGCCGGTGCGCCCGCAGTCATCGGCGGGCGTGCAATGGCCGCGCCCCAGGCGGGCCCGCCCTCGGCTATCGTCGACAGTCCGCCAGCAGCGACTGGTCCGCTGGTATGCGTGCCAGTCCGTCGCGGTGAGCGCTTCCGGTCGGCCCACCCCCACTTGATCGCGAAGCCGAACGCCGCGCTGATGTTGCTGTGGATCCGCCTGATCGTGCTGGCGGACATCGGCCGGCACACATGCGGCGAGCTCCCTTCCGCGGCGCAGTCGTGGTCGCCAGCATCCGGGCTGCCTGCACCGCCGTGGGTGCGGTGCTCGGTGAACGGGCGTCCGTCACACAGGCGGCTGCAGCGCCGCAGGTGGGCGTAGAGCTGGTCTAAGACGTCTACCCGCCGCTCCAGCTTGCGGACCTGCCAGTCACCCAGTGCCGGCCTGATGACCCGCTCGATGTAGCTCTCATGGGTCACCCGGGTGCTGAGCGCGAGATCGGCGACGTCCATCCAGCGGTCCAGCAGCATGCTGACCGTCGCCTTCTCGGCGGGCTCCCGCCTCTCAGCGAGGCGCTCGATGAGCTCGTCGCGCTTCCGTTCGGCCTCCTCCAGCGTCGCCGCTGAGTCAAAGGCGTACCGATAGCGCTTAGTGATGGGATCCGTGCCTCTCGGCACCGCGATCCAGTACCGGCTCCCGCGCTTGCGGATGTGCCCTTGGGCGATGGACGCGACTCTGGCATGACCCAGACGCTAGGTCCATTGGCAAAGTCATTGGCAAAGGTGAACTGCCGCCGTCACCAGCTCCGCACCGCCGTCGGCCACTCAGCAAGAAACCCCAGGTCAATAAGGGTGACCTGGGGCTGTGGAGTGGAGCCGCCTATCGGAATCGAACCGATGACCTATTCATTACGAGTGAATCGCTCTGCCGACTGAGCTAAGGCGGCGCGCACCCGGTCAACCGGGCGAGCGACAGGAGTCTACCGGTCCGCCGCTGGTTCCCGCGCACTGCCGTGCATCGCCTCGTAGGCCTTCCGGGAGCCGCACACGCTGGCCTTCGGGCAAGCAGTTCGGCGGCCATCCTCGGCCAGCTTCACGATCACCGTGTCGGACGGCACGTTGTGCCCGACCACGACGCCAGGCCCGTCCGGCGTCTCGACCTCCTCGCCGTGCCGGGGCGCGGTGGCGTGGAAGTCCTGGTACAGCGGGTGCTCGTACTTCAGGCAGCACATCAGCCGACCGCAGGCCCCCGCGATCCGCAGCGGATTGACCGGCAGATCCTGGTCTTTGGCCATCCGTACGGAAACAGGCTCAAAATCTTTCAGGAACGTGGCACAGCACAGGTCGCGGCCGCACGGACCGATGCCACCCTGCAGCCGAGCCTCATCCCGCGGCCCGATCTGGCGTAGCTCGACCCGCGCGCGCAGCTTCGCCGCCAGGTCCCTGACCAGCCCGCGGAAGTCGACGCGGTGCGGAGCGCTGAAGTACACGGTGAACGTGTTGGGCTTGTCCAGGTAGTCGACCGCGATGATCTTCATGGGCAGTTCGTGCTGGCGGACTAGCCGCCGGGTCGCGACCCGTGCCTCGGCTCGGCGCGCCCGGTTCGACTCGTCCCGGCTGAGATCCTGGTCGTCCGCCAGGCCGGCGCAGACCGGCAGGCCAGCGATGTCGTCATCGACCCACTGGGGCGCCCAGATGCACTCGGCCACCTCCGGACCTGAGTCCGTGGGCACGAGCACCTTGGTGCCGACGGCTGGCTGATACGGCCCGGGATCCAGGTAATACAGTCGCCCGCTTCGCTGGAAGCTCACCGCCATCATCATGCCCACGGCCCCACATTACGGCCCGATAACGGCGCACGTCACGTGCGTGCGCTGCCTGGCCTCCAGTCGCGAGCCGCCCGACGGCCGCCACCGGCCGCTGCAAGAGCAACCGGGCCCGCCGCGAACCACGTCGCTGCCTAGCTACTGTCGCTGTATCCGCAGCAGGTGACCAGCCATGACAGTGACGGTCGGCATACTCGCCGGGTGCTCGCAGCCAGCCGGACCTTTCGTGCTCTTTACGCCGTGAGGGCGAGCGTGAGCTCCTCGACAGCCAGCAGCGGCGCGACGTTCGCCTCCAGCCGCTGCCTGCATCGCATGATGGCCTCGACCTTGCGCACGGTGTCACCAGGTCCGGCTGCGGCCGCCTGCCCTCGCAGTTCTTCGGTGCGGACTTCGTTGGCGAGCTCGACCGAGGCGCCGAGCTGGATCGCGAGCACGTCGCGGTAGTAACCGGCCAGATCCAGCAGGGCCCGGTCTAGCGCATCGCGCTTGAGCCTGGTTGCTCGCGACTTCTGCCGGTCTTCCAGGTCCCGCAGCGCGCCGGCGCCGCCACGCAGCGCCGTCGCGACGCCCTTGCCAGTCGAGCCCTCGCCAAACGCTCGCCGCAGTGCATCGCGCTCCGGCTCGTCCAGCTCCTCGGTCGTCGCGGCTGCCTCCGCCTCGGCCGCCTTGACCAGGCCCGCTGCGGCCCGGAGCGCTTCGCCCAGGCTGCCGACCAGGCCGGGAACTCGCAGCACCTCCGCACGTCTGCGGGCCGCCTCCTCGTCGGTGGCCAGTCGGCGCGCGCGGCCGATGTGACCCTGCGCTGCTAGCGCGGCCGCCCGAGCCCGCTCGGCCGGGATGCCCTCGCGCTCCAGCACCTCGGTCACCGCCGACGTCCGCGGCGAGACGAGGGTCACGAGCCGGCACCGCGACCTGATCGTCGTCGGCAGGTCGTCGGCGTACGGCGCGCACAGCAGCCAGACCGTCCGCGGCGCTGGCTCTTCGATGGCCTTGAGCAGTGCGTTCGCCGCCTGCTCTGTGCACCGGTCAGCATCCTCGAACAGCACGATCCGCCACCGCCCGTAGACCGGCGCGGCGGCCGCCTTGAGCACCAGGTCCCTGGTCTGCCGGACGCCGTAGGACAGCCCGTCGGGCCTGACCAGCAGCAGGTCGGCGTGGGCACCGGCCGCGACCTGGCGACACGATGCGCATTCGCCGCAGCCCTGCCGGTCGCACAGCAGCGCGGCGGCGAAGGCGCGCGCGGCCAGTGACCGCCCGGAGCCCGGCGGCCCGGTGAACAGCCAGGCGTGGGTCATTCCGGCAGCCGCCGGGACGACGGCCGAACCGCCGCCCCGGCGCACATCGGCGGCAGCGGCCACCGCACGCTGCAGCTGCTCGACCACGATCTCCTGGCCGATCAGCTCGCCGAACACGGCGCCAGCCATCTGATCCGTCACTCGCGAATCGCCGGGAACGAGCCCGTGTTGTCTTCGGTGGCGAACGGGATCGGGTCTGGCAGCAGCTCGCGAACCCGCTGCTGGATGTCGCGGCTGACATCACCCTCTGGCCGGGCCGCGTCCAGGACCAGGTACCGGTCCGGCTCGGCGTTAGCGAGCGCGAGAAACCCGCTGCGAACCCGCTGGTGGAAGTCCACCGGCTCGGACTCCAGGCGGTCGGCCGAGCTGAGCCTCCGGCCGAGGCCGGTCACCGGTGGCAGATCGAGCAGGATCGTCAGGTCGGGAGCGAGCCCGCCGGTTGCCCAGCGGTTCAGGTCGGCGATCTCGGTGACGGGCAGCTGCCGCCCGGCGCCCTGATACGCGAGCGACGAGTCGACGTAGCGGTCGGTCACCACGATGGCGCCGCGCTCGAGCGCCGGAATGATCACCGCCTGCACGTGCTCGGCCCGGTCCGCGGCGTACATGAGCGTCTCGGCCCTCGGCGAGAGGCCTGCGTGCGCGGTATCCAGCAGCAGCGCCCGCAGCCGCATCCCGACCTTCGTCGCGCCGGGCTCGTGGGTGGTCACCACGTCATAGCCCTGGTCGCGCAGCCAGATCGCCAGCAGCCTGGCCTGCGTCGACTTGCCGGCCCCCTCGCCGCCTTCCAGCGCCAGGAACACACCCGGTCGCCGGTTCGGTCGGGTGCCCGGCTCGCGTGCGCCGGAGTTGCCTTGCTCGCCGCCGTTCCGCTTGCCCATTCCCGCGCCCTTGCCGTTGCCGTTGGGAACCGACCTCGGGTCGTGCCGGAACGCCGAGCCCAGGTCGGCCAGCAGTGGCACGCCCCGGCGATCGTCCATCTGCCGGTAGGACGCGCCGGCCGAGAACGAGCGCGACGACCGCTGCGAGCAGCAGGACCAGGTTGTACCCGATGTTGAGGTACGCGACGTCGCCGACGCGGAGGGTCGTGCCGCCCATCGCGTGCACCAGCGCGTTGAAGCCGCCCGCGAGCGTCGGCGCGATGGCGATCACGGCGAACAGGATCACCCGGATCGCTGACTGCAGGAACGCGAACGTGCGGCCGCGAGTGGCGTCGTCCACCTCGAGGCCGACCACCGTGTAGCCGGTCACGTACGCAACGCCGGCGCAGGCGCCGAGCACGATCGTCAGGATGACGACCAGGACCAGGTTGGGGATGAGCGCGATGATCGCCAGCGGCAACGCCGCGAACATGATGGACACCCCGAACAGCCGCCGCCGGGAGAAGCCGCGCAGCACGCGCAGCCCGAGGAACATGCCGAGCGCGAGCCCGAAGAAGATGCCGGCGAACACCGCGCCCCAGCCCGCGCTGCCGCCGCCCAGCGTGTAGCGCACATACGACGGGCCAAGCCCGACCACGACGCCGCCGGCCGCGAACGCGCCCGTCATGCCGACGACGATGCCCCGCACGACCTGGGTCTGGCCGAGGAACTTCCAGCCTTCCCAGATCGATTTGAGCACCGACGGGGTCGACGTCGCGCCGGTGGGCCTGCGGCGCAGTTCGCGCAGCGTCACGATCGTCAGCGCCGACACCACGAACGTGACCGCGTTGAAGTACAGCGCCAGGTTGACCTGGTTGGTCGAGAAGTAAAGCGAGATGTGTGTGCTCACGATCGCGAGCAAGGCGAACAGCAACCCCGCGATCGGCGCGGTGCCGTAGGTCGTGAACAGGCTCAGCTGGTTCGCCTGCTCCAGCTTGTCCGGCGGCACCAGGTTCGGCACCGACGCGTCCTTGGCCGGCGTCCAGAACAGCGACGCGCACGAGGCGAGGAACTGGACGATGTACACCCAGGTCAGCTGAGGGGCGAAGCCGACCGCCAGGTTGATCGGGATGGTGATGTACAGCACGGCCCTGATCACGTCGCCGATGATCATGTTCATCCGGCGGTCGAACTTGTCGGCCACCGCCCCGGCCAGCGGACCGAAGATCAGCGCAGGCAGCAGCGACGTTAGCCAGACGCCGCTGACCGCGTACGCGCCGCCGCTCGCGCCGACCGAGCTTCGCGGCCAGGAAGGACAGCGCCAGCAGGCTCAGCCAGTCGCCCAGGCTCGACAGCGACAGGGCGATCCACAGGCGCCGGAACGGCGTGATCGACAGCACGCCAGTTCCACGGGCGCCCAAATGGGGATCTAAAGTTCACTGCGCCAGGGTATAGGCCCGGCCAGGGGCGGGTTGCTTACAGCGCGAAGCTGCCGTCTCCCTGGCGTGACAATTCGCACGGGAACGGGGCCGTTCCAGCCCGTCATGCCTCGTCAGGCACTCCAGGCTCAGGCCGGCCGGTCGTCCGCCCGCGCGGCGGCCTCCCGCGTGCGGGCCGCTAGCGCCGGCCAGGACCGTCGCCCTGGGCCAGCCAGTCCTGCCCGACCTAGCTGTCGTGCCCATCCTCGGAAACAGCCTTCTTGGTGGTGCGGGCGCTGGTCCCGCTCTTGCCCGCCCCGGCAGCCGACTTGGCCGCCGTGGTCTTCCTGCCTGTCGTCTTCGCGCCAGTCGTCTTCGCGCCAGTCGCCTTGGCGCCAGTCGCCTTGCTGGCGGCCGTCTTGCTGGCGGCGGTCTTCGTGGACCGCGTACCTGCCTTCCGCTTCGGTGCGGGCGCCGCCGCCCGGCGCTCGGCCAGCAACTCGATCGCGCGCTGCGGCGTGATCGACTCGATCGTGTCGCCCTTGCGCAGCGAGGCGTTCGTCTCACCGTCAGTCACGTACGGGCCGAACCTGCCCTCGCGCAGCACGATCGGCTTGCCGCTGGCGGAGTCCGCGCCGAGTTCCTTGAGCGGCGGCGCGGCCGCTGCCCTGGCCGCCCGCCCGCGCGGCTTCGGCTGCGCCAGCAGCACCTTCGCCTCGTCCATCGTGATGGTGAACATCTGGTCTTCGGACTCCAGCGACCGGCTCTCAGCGCCGTGCTTGACGTACGGCCCGTAGCGGCCGTTCTGCACGGTCACGGGCTCACCGTCGATCTCGCCGAGCGTCCGCGGCAGCGTCAGCAGCCGCAGCGCGTCGTCCAGCGTCACGCTGTCGAGGTCCATCGACTTCAGCAGCGACGCCGTTCGCGGCTTCGCCGAACCGCGCTAGCCGAACCAGGCGCCTCCTCGTCCAGCACCTCGGTCACGTACGGGCCGAACCGGCCGGCCTTGGCGACGATCGTCCTGCCGGTCTCCGGGTCGGAGCCGAGGATCTTGTCTCCGCTCGGCCGGTCGAGCAGTTCGGCGGCGAGCTCCGGCGTCAGCTCGTCGGGCGCCGTGCCGTCGGGCACGTTCACCCGCTGGCCGTCTCGCTCCAGGTAGGGACCGTACCGGCCGACGCGGACGACGATGTCCGTGCCCGGCCAGCGGGAACGAGCTGACGTCGCGTGCGTCGATATCGCTCAGGTCGCTGACCATCTCCTTGAGGCCCTCTTCGCCGTCGGCGCCGAAGTAGAACCTGCGCAGCCACGGCACGCGCTCGGCCTCGCCGTTAGCGATGTCGTCGAGCGCGTCCTCCATCCTGGCCGTGAACTCGTAGTCGACCAGATGCGCGAAGTGCCGTTCGAGCAGCGTGACCACCGCGAAGGCGACGAACGACGGGACGAGCGCCGTGCCCTTCTTGAACACGTAGCCCCGGTCCAGGATGGTGCCGATGATCGAGGCGTAGGTCGACGGCCGCCCGATGGCCCGGTCTTCCAGCTCCTTGATGAGCGTCGCCTCGGTGAACCTGGCCGGCGGCCGGGTCGCGTGCTCGGCTGGCTCCAGGCCGCTGACCGCCAGCGGTTCGTTCTCCGCCAGCGCCGGCAGCCGGCGCTGGTTGTCGTCGAGCTCGGCGTCCGGGTCGTCAGACCCCTCGACGTACGCCTTGAGGAAGCCGTGGAAGCTGATGACCTTGCCGGACGCGCCGAACTCGGCCTCCCGGCCGGGCACGCTGTCGGTGCTGCCGGCTGGCGCGCTCCCGTTGGCGAGCACCCCGGCTGCCGACACGCCGACCAGGATTGGCTCGCGCGCGTCGGCCTGCCCGAGCACGCGCACCGAGACCGACTCACCGGTCGCGTCCTTCATCTGCGACGCGACGGTCCGCTTCCACACCAGCTCGTACAAGCCGCAGCTCGTCGCCGGACAGGCCGGAGTGTGCCGGCGTCTTGAACTCGTCGCCCGCCGGGCGGATCGCCTCGTGCGCTTCCTGCGCGCTCTTGACCTTGCTGTCGTAGAGTGCGCGGTGCGTCCGGCACGTACTCGGCGCCATACAGCTGCCGTGCCTGTGTCCTGGCCGCGTTGAGGGCGGTCTGCGACAGCGTGACCGAGTCGGTCCGCATATAGGTAATGTGGCCGTTCTCGTACAGCCGCTGCGCCATCTGCATCGTGTACTTGGCCGAGAAGCCCAGCTTGCGCGACGCCTCCTGCTGCAGCGTCGTCGTCCGGAACGGCGCGTACGGCGACCGGCGGTACGGCTTGCGCTCGACGGACTTCACGCTGAACGCCGCATCGGCCAGCCGGTCTCTCAGCGCCACAGCGGCGCCGCCGTCGAGGTGCAGGATCCGGCCGCGGCCATCCTCGCTGGAACCGTCGCCGCCGCGCAGCTCGCCGATCGAGGTGAAGTCACGGCCTTGCGCTATCCGGCGGCCGTCGACGGATACCAGGGTCGCGGTGAACGACGTGACATCGCCGGCAGGCTGCTCGCCCGCGGCCACGATCTTGGCGAACTCGGCCTCCAGGTCCCAGTACTGCGCGGGCCGGAACGCGATCCGCTCGCGCTCCCGGTCCACCACCAGCCGCACGGCCACCGACTGGACCCGGCCTGCCGACAGTTGCGGCATGACCTTCTTCCAGAGCACGGGCGACAGCTCGTAGCCATACAGCCGGTCCAGTACGCGGCGAGTCTGGTACGCCTCGACCAGCCCCTGGTCGACGTCGCGCGGCGAGGCTACGGCCTGCGCGATCGCCTCCGGCGTGATCTCGTGGAAGACCATGCGCCTGGCGGGCACGCGCGGCTTGAGCTCCTCCATCAGGTGCCACGCGATGGCCTCGCCCTCGCGGTCCTCATCCGTGGCGAGCAAGAGCTCGTCGGCGTTCTTGAGCAGCTGCTTGAGCTTGCTGACCTGCTGCTTCTTGTCCGAGTTCACGACGTAGAGCGGCTCGAAGTCGTGGTCGACGTCGACGCCCAGGCGGGCCCACGCCTCGCCGCGATATTTCGTCGGTATCTCGGCGGCCTTGTCCGGCATATCGCGAATGTGGCCGATGCTGGACTCGACCGTGTACCCCTTGCCGAGGAAGCCAGCGATCGTCCGCGCCTTCCTCGGCGACTCGACGATGACCAGCTTGTTACCGCCGTTGGCCCTGGCTCGCGGGCTCTCGGCGGTCTCCTCGGTCCCTGCTGTCACGTTTCCCACCCTCTACATCCAGCAATCGCCCAGGAGGCTACCGCAGGTAAGACTGCAGCGACCGGGCGCTCTGGCCTTTCTACTAGGGCACGGCATCGGCCGGGCATGCGGCCCGATCGAAGACGACCCCGTTCCCTCTCCAGCACCTTAACTAGCGGCCGGCGTCAGCGTGTTCCCTGAACCTGCGCTGTGGATTCCCTCAAGGCGATTGAACCATCCCGCCCAGCGCGCACAATAAGTTGATGGCGGAGTACTCGTACCTGGTGCTCTATTTGCCGCGCGGCACCTCGCGGGATGCAGCGCGTCGGATTCTGACCGATCACGCCGAGTATGGCAACTGGGAACTGTCCAGGCTGCGCTTGTATCCCGACGGCAGTCGCAAGGCTACGCTACGTCGGCTGATTATCAGGCAGGCCAGAGCACAGCTCAGCATGATGCAATGGCCACCGCCTGGCCGGAGCGGCTTACGGGACCGGTGCGTGACAGGTGGACGCGGCCTGTGCTAGTCGCGCAGTGTCAGCGAACTGGACGCGAGCTTGCTGGTCATCCGGCTGCTCACGCCCACTGGCGGTGCAGCGTGCCGGCCGGAGCTGCGCTTTGCCTCGGACCGTCGCACGGGCACTTCTGAGCCAGACTGCCGGTGCTTGCCGCTGTTCTTCAGGTCGGCCAGCAGCGCCATCTCCTCCTGGCTTGGCAGCGAGACGATCATCTCGGCCGACTCGTCAGCGAACAGATCGGCGTTCGTGCCGACGGCGCACGAGTGGGTCGACGTAGCGGCATAGATGGACAAATTGGGTGTCATCGGGTTGTGCGCGGCGTTCGTCAGCGCTCGGGCCCGCGCCGCCAGCTTGCTCCGCCTGGAGATCCGTCGCGGCGCCTTGACCAGCACGAAGCACACTCCACACAACAGCGTCCCGACGGCGAACCCGTCGAGTGCGCTCGGGGCGATACCCGGCAGCACGGTACTGCCGAGGCCTGAAGCCACCGCAGCCTCCTTGACCGCGAGGGCGGCAAAACCACTCATTGGCTCGTCCTTTTCTATTCGTCAAGGCGCTATCGCGTCGCTGTCGACCCGTTAGAGCGCTGCGTCTGTTTGTGCTTACTTAACGTGATCGGTAAAACTGAGGATGAAGCAGCCGGGAATTGCTTGAACTGAGGCCGCTGCCGCTGCTGGAACTCGGTGTTACGCGCGCAGTCAGGCAGTGCGGGGATTGGCCGGGTAACGAGCAGGTGGTGGCCACGGCCGAGGCGCCCGGTAGGGCGATCCCGACCGTGGCCACCGGAGCGGGCGAGTACCCGCAGCTGGCCGAGAGGGTCTGGTAGTCAGGACGCCCGGTCCGCGCGCTGCTAGGCGCGGCGCCGTGCCGCCGCGAGCTTGCGCGGCTGCGGACCGGCAGTGCCCGGCTTCGACCCTGTTCCGGCAACACAGGCGACCCTCCTTATCGGCCAGCTGGCGATGGCCATAGAGATAAGTCGTCCCGATGACCCGCCAGGGCGCGAGACCGCTGACCAGGGCGCGTTTCTGAAAGGGGGTCGCGCCCCGGGGATGTCAGCCCCGCACAGTGAGTCACGATAGCACTACTCATAGTGCATGCGTCGATAAACGGAACGACGCCCACGTCCAGACTCATCGGTGCTCGGCCTACCAGGCCTGGCAATCCGCCGCTGACCTGGACTAATGGCTAACAAAGATCAAGAAAATTGTCCAGTACGCGCACTCCGAATTGGAGCGCGGCCACCGGCACGCGCTCGTCGACCCCGTGGAACATGCCGGCGAAGTCCAGATCCGGCGGCAGCCGCAGCGGGGTGAAGCCGAAACAGCGGATGCCGAGGCGGGAGAACGACTTGGCGTCCGTGCCGCCGGACAGGCAGTACGGCACCATCCTGCCGTCCGGGTCCTCGGCCGCGAGCGCGCGTGCCATCGCGGTCACGAGGTCGCCGTCGAAGCTCGTCTCGACCGCGATGTCGTGGTGCACGTCCTCCCGCCTGACGCCGGGCCCGATCAGGGCATCGACCTCGCGGAAGAACTCATCCTCGTAGCCGGGCAGGAACCGGCCATCGACTTGGGCGGTAGCCACCTGGGGAACGACGTTGACCTTGTATCCGGCGGACAGCATCGTCGGGTTGGCGGTGTTGGTGAGCGTGGCGCCGACCATCTTGGCGATCGGTCCGAGCTTGCCGAGCACCGCGGCCGGATCGCTCGGGTCGAAGTCGACGCCGAGAGCGTTGCAGGCCTCCCTGGCGAAGGCGAAGGCGGCCTCGGTCTCCCGGACTGGCCATTCGTACCGGCCGATCCGGGCGACTGCCTCGGCGACATCCGTGACCGCGTTGTCCGAGTTGATCATCGAGCCATGCCCGGCGGTGCCCTGGGCGGTCAGCCGCATCCAGGCCATGCCCTTCTCGGCGGTCTGCAAGCAGGTACAGGCGCTTGCCGCCGATGGTCACGCTGAAGCCGCCGACCTCGCCGATCGCCTCGGTCACGCCTTCGAAGAGATCGGCGTGGTTGTCCACTATCCAGCGGGCACCCCAGCTGCCGCCGGCTTCCTCGTCGGCCAGGAACGCGACGACGACGTCGCGCGGCGGCCGCCGGCCCTCGGCCAGGCGCTGCCGCAGCACCGCCAGGAGCATCGCATCCATGTCTTTCATGTCGACCGCGCCGCGGCCCCAGACGCAGTCCTCGGTGATCTCGCCGGAGAACGGGTGCACCCGCCAGTCAGCCGCGTCGGCCGGAACCACGTCCAGATGACCGTGGATGAGCAGGGCGGGCCGGGTCGAGTCTGTGCCCTCGATCCGGGCCACGACGCTCGCTCGCTTCTCGTGCGATTCCAGGATCGCGGGCTCGAGCCCGGTCTCAGCGAGCAAGGCCGCGACGTGCTCGGCCGCGGCTCGTTCGCCCGGTCCTGAGTGGTCGCCGGGATTGCTGGTGTCGATCCTGATCAGGTCGCTCGCCAGGGCGGCGACCTCGTCCTGCGCCGCGGTGCCGCGGGCGGTTCGGGCCGGGATGCTGTCGCTCATCTGGCCATCGTTGCACCTTCTGTCCGCGGTCGCGGGGGCAGCCCGGTGGCCGGCGCAGGCCCCGGACGACGGTCTGCGCAGGCAGGGCCCGGCGGTCTGCGCAGACCCCGTTCCGGCTGCTCAGCTGCCGCGAAGCTCCGCGGCGTCGCCGGAAGGTGCCCGGATTTGCTATCGTGAGGCCGGCTCAGCTTCCAGCAGGGCCCACGTCCGGGTGGCGGAATAGGCAGACGCGCTAGCTTGAGGTGCTAGTGCCCCAAAAGGGCATGGGGGTTCAAGTCCCCCCTCGGACACAAGCCAATATCCCCTGACCTGCACGTTCGCGATAAGGCTGTCTCACGGCTCGGCAAATTACGCTGGCCACCTTCGATGTCAGGGATTGGGCCGGTGATCTCGGCATTCACTGGGAATCGCCGGTGCGAGTACTCGGTGGCCAGTGAGCAGGCGACCAGTCCCCCTCGGGATCCGTGGTTTGTCCCACTTCGATCAGATGACCATCGGGATCGCGGATGTAGCAGCGCTTCTCGTACTGATGCTGTTTCGGCGGCGTCAGGAACTGAGCACCCCGGGCGCTCCACTCGGCATACAGGGTCTCGATGTCCCTGACCCTGATATTGAGGAAGCTACTGACCCGGCCCGGATCGCGTGGCGTCTCCAGGACGACCGACGGCTTGTCGTCGGTCGGGCCGCCGCCGACATTGATGATGATCCAGCTGTTGGCCAATGCGACATAGGTGACGTCTCCTGAGAAGACCACCCTGCCGCCGAGTACTTCGGTGTAGAAGCGCCGAGAGCGCTCGACATCGTCCGACACGATGAAGTGGGCCAGCACAATTCCCTCCGGCGGCAGGACATCGGCCATCCGGCACCTCCAGTCGTGGGGTCTCTCACCTCGTCTACGACGGGGCCCGCAGCCAGCGTCCCCCGCAGCCAACGTCCCCCGCTGCGGCGACGGTTAAGCGTGATTCAGCCGCGCGGACGCCGGCCTGCGAGGGCACCGGCACGTTACTGTCGGCTACTGAGGCTTGAGCCGGGTTAGGCTGACTCGCGGCCAGCTCACCGACGCGTGACCTAGGCCGGGGAGAGCACCGGTTCGGGGCTGTTGTCAGGGCTGCGGTCCGTGCCGTCGTCGGGCGGTGGTGACAGCGTCGGCGGATCGTCTCCGTGCGGGCCGCCGCCACCCGGCGGCTGGGCCGCGTCCGGATTAGCGATCAACGCGGCCAGGGACCCGACGCCGAAGCCGACGAACGGGACAGCAAGCAGAAGAAGCAGGTAACCCGCGGCATTGCCGCCAGCGCCTTGTTCCGCGGGCACTGTGGCAGCGCGACTGAGGTGCGGGTACAGCCAGCCGAGCAGCTGGCTGTCGTGCGGCAGCAGGGCAACCGTGGCGGTGCCCAGCAACACCGCGAGCATGGCACCAGTCAGGCCGGCCACCAGCGCGGCGGCAGCGCCCTGGCGTATTTTCGCCTCGCTTTCGGCCGCGCTGTCCGTGCTCGCCGCGTCCAGCGCGAACGCCTTCCACAGAGGGGCGCTGAAACCGGAAGCCGGAAGCGCCGCAGGCGGCAGTGCCTGGCTGGACGTGAAGCGGCGCGCCGCCAGGACGGCGGCCGCCGTCGGCGCAATGAGGACCGCGGCCCAGGCAAACGCTTCCAGGGTGCCCTGGGGCACCGCCGGCAGCACCCGGCTCGCCTGATAACGAACCACTCCGAGCGGAAGGAACAGGAACAGCGCAATGCCGATCGGCAGGCCCGCGGCGATACCGCGAAGCAGGGTTCCCGTCGTCACCGGTGCCCGCTGTGCGGTTGCCGTGATCACGACGATCGTGAAGACGGCCATCACCAGCAAGAACAGCGCTTCTCCTGTCCACAGCAGGCCGCCCGCTCCTGGCCCTAGGCTCGTCGGGCCCCGCATGCGCTCCACGGACGCCTTGGCTAGCGTCAGCGCGAGAACCGCCGAGTAGCCTGCGGCCCGGACGAGCCGCTGCGCGCGTCCTGCGCCCGCAGGACCGACGAGCCGACGCCCGGCTACCCAAAGGCCTACGAGCAGTGCCACCGTCACTAGCAGGCTGACCCTGTCGGCCGCCGTCACCCGGTTCACCGGTGCCTGGCCAGCTCAAGCTGGCGACGCATCCGGCAGCTGCCGCGAAGGCGCAGATCGCGCCGGCCTTCCGCATGATCATCGACTCCCTGAACACCAGTCGCATTCCGCCACCCAGCCACGCCAGCCGCCGGCATCCGGCCGGCACATTCTCGGCTTCCGCGAGGATCGCCTCGGCCCATTCCGCGCGCCCGGCCGGCAGCAGCCGGGCGCACCAGCGCAGGACTGCAGCCGCTGGCCGGCTCAGCCGGTTCACGGGACCGCCCGAGCTGCGATCCGCGCTGGCCTGCGACCAGGAGGTGCCGTGCCCTCGCGAACCGCCCTCGTTTCTGGCACCGCTGCCGTTGCCGCCGCCGCGAGCCCGTCCGCCGTCAGCCGGTACAGATGCAGGCGCGGCCGGCCTGGTGCAAGTTCGTCCTCCCATGAGGCCTCGACCAGGCCGCGATCGGCCAGCCGCACCAGAATCGGATACAGCGTGCCCGACTTAAGCCCCGTCTGCTTCGCGAGCGTGTAGCCATGCCGCCAGACCGAAGGCTCGGCGCACAGCGCCGCCAGGACGCACACCGTCTGGGGTGAGAAGGCCCGGCTCGAAGTCACGGCCGTAACTCTATCTAGATAGAGTTATCGCGTCTAGCTCTTCGTCGCAGCTAAATACGCCCGCTCAACGCGACCCGCCGAGCGCGAACTCACGCCAGTCCTACGGGTCGGCCCGAGCTAGTGCCATCGAGCGGACATCCGGTCCTGCTGTTCTGCGTGCAGTGCTCCACTTGCCAGGCTAACCGTGTCCGCCCGTCCTCATCCGCCGTCCGCAGCATCCTCGTCCGCGCGCTGATGGCCGGACAGCCGGATGAGGTCCTCGTGCAGCTCGAACCACACGCTGTGATAGCTGTCGACCCGCGGCGAGGCGACGTAGCGCTGGTCGCCGGCCTGGGCCGCGGCGAGTGAACGCCCGAGCCGCGTCCGGTAGTGCCCGAAGCGGGTGACCGCATCGGCGAGAGGTGCCATCCAGCCAACGGCCTGCGCATGCAGCTCCGCCAGCATGTCCAGCACATGCGCGTCGTAGCCGACGTCGGTGTGGTCGTTGAGCTGTGGCTCACCGCCGTCTGACCGTAGCTGCCAGGCGGTCACGATGTCCTTCATCCGGTGGTCGAGCGAACGGAATGCCTCAAGTGACGCGACGACCTGGCCGACGCCGACCTGATCGCGCTCGGCGGCAAAGCCGTCCAGCGCCGCGAGCCGCCCTGTGCCGGTCAGCTGGTACCCGCCCGAGGAAACCTCGGCCAGACCATCCGCTACCAGCTGGCTAGCCAGCGCGGTCAGTACGGCCGGGTCAGCGAACATCGTGCTGGCCAGCTGGCAGGCGGGCGTGACTCCCTTGATCAGGAGAGTCTGCAGGACGCCGCTCCTGGTGACCTGTTCGGCCGCCGCCTGCTCGGCCGGCCCCGCGGCCGGGCCGCGGTCGTCCGCGCGCGCGATCTCGATGCCGAGCTCGTGAGCCCAGTCCAGAAGCTTGACCGCCTCGGGCGCGATCTGTCGGCTGCCGACGAGATCACCGGCGAATACCTCGCCCGTGCTGCCATCGATCGAGATGTGGTCACCGGCTGACAGCGTGTGTCCCGTGATCGTGACCTGCCCGTCTGACACCTCGACCGCGGCGGCGCCGACCACCGCGGGAATGCCCCAGCCGCGCGCCACAACGGCGGCGTGACTAGCCAGCCCGCCGCGCGCAGTGAGGATCCCGGCCGCATGCGCCATCCCGCGAACGTCCGACGGTGATGTCTCCTGGCGGACCAGAACCACCTGCCGCCCAGCCGCGTCGGCAAGCTCGGCAGCCTCCGGCGTCGTGGCGATCTCGCCGGTCGCGACGCCGGGCGAGGCCGGCAAGCCTCTGGTGAGTGGGGGCTGGCCGCCGGGCAGGCGCACAAACTCGAGCGGCGGACTCTGCAGGTACCTGGCGGTCCGGCGGACGGCCTCCGCCCGCGAACAAGGAAAGTCCGGGTCCAGCGCCATGTCAACGGCGATGCGCAGGGCGGCCTGCGGGCTCCGCTTCCCGATCCGCACCTGGAGCATCCAAAGCTTGCCGCGCTCGATGGTGAACTCGATATCGCAGAGGTCGGCAAAGTAGCGCTCTAGCTGGTCTGCATACCGCCGCAGTTCGGCTCCCACGGCCGGGAGGCGCTCGTCGAGTGTGCTGAGCGGCAGCGGCTTGTGCGTGCCGGCGACAACGTCTTCGCCCTGCGCGCGGAACATCACGTCGCCGTACAGCGCCCGGTCTCCGGTAGCGGGGCTGCGCGTAAACAGCACGCCCGTGCCCGAGTCAGGACCCCGGTTACCGAAGACCATGGCCTGAACAGTGACGCCGGTACCAAGGTCGTCGGGTATGCCCTCGTGCGCGCGGTACGCACGTGCCCGATCGCTGTTCCAGGACCCGAAGACGGCCTCGACGGCGCCGCGAAGCTGCTCCCAGGGATCGTCGGGTGCTTCGGTGCCGACGATGTCACGGTACATCTGCCGGAAGCGGCGCAGGCAGTCCGCGGCAAAAGCCGGATCCCCGGTGACCACGCCAAGCCCGGCCGCGGTGGCGTCGTTGAGGCCGAGGTCGAGGATCGTATCCATCATCCCCGGCATCGACACGGGTGCGCCCGAGCGGACACTGACGAGCAGGGGATTGGCCGGGTCGCCAAACTGCCGCCCGAGTTGGTCCGCCATCCGGTGCACATGAGCCTGCAGACCGGAATCCAGCCCGTCCGGCCAGCCGACGGTGAAGTAGGAATTGCAGGCGGCTGTCGTGATCGTAAAGCCCGGTGGGACCGGGAGGCCGAGGTCGGTCGCCATGACCATGAGGTTGGCAGCCTTGCCGCCGATCAGCGACGCCAGATCAGCTGCTTCAAGCGGCAGCTTGCAGTCAAGGTCGTAAATATAGTCGGTTGCGTCGGTGGTCCCTTGCTGCGTCGACGGTGGCGCGATCAAGACAGTCATCGGATCCCCGCCTCCTTTCGCGCGGCTGATGCCGCGGCGAGCTTGTCCCACAGTGAACCTGCGTTCAGAGTCTGGATGTACTGCATCATGTAGCCCTGGCCGATATCGACCGGGCACCTGTCGGCGAAGCTCACCCGGGCCACCGTCTCCTCGCGGGACCAGCCGCGCGCAACGGCGGTCGCTACGGCGCTCTCCCACTCCAGCAACGTCGCCCGCTGGCTGTCGAGCGACCGCCGGTCGGTGACGGGTCCATGGCCGGGGACCAGCCAGTCAAAGTCGAGAGGGCGGATCCGGTCCAGTGCCGCTAGCCACTGGCCGAGATCGGACGTCATCAGCCACGTCTGGCAGCCGGAGAACACCGTGTCGCCGGTAAACACGACGCTCTCCTCAGGCACGTAGACGGCGACCTGGCCGGGGGTGTGACCTGGCGTGTGCAGCAACTGGAAGGTGTGATTCCCGACGTGCAGAGTCAGGTCGCCGGTGAAGACGATCGTCGCGGAGTTCGGGTCGGCGTAGTACACGTCCCGGTCCGGGAAAAGGCTGGCGCCCTCGGGATCGTCGGTCGGGATCGCCTCAGCCGCATAGGCGAAAGGATCAAGCTCCGGATACACGGTCATGAACCGGTCGTAGACCCCCTGGTGGTTCACCACGGTCCCGGCGCCCTTGAAGTAGTAATTGCCGAAGATGTGGTCGACGTGATGCTCGGTGTTGATGAGGTACCGGATCGGGCCGTGCGACTCGGCCTCGCGCCGCATGGCCACGGCTCTGCTCGGGAGCTGCGGCGTATCAACCACGACAACGCCATCGGCCGTCATCACGTAGCTCGGGTTACAGCCGCGGTAATTCGTCTCCGTCCTGACGTTTCGCGTCACCTGGTCCATCGAACGCCTCCTGGCGTGTGAGCTACTGAGTGGCGGTAAGCCCGCCGTCGATCGTCAGAATCTGGCCTGTCACGAACGACGAGGCGTCTGAGGTAAAGAAGATGGCTGCGCCGACCAGATCCTCGGTCGTGCCCACGCGGCCCAGCGGAATGCGGCTGACCACGCTGGCCTTGAATGCAGGGTCATCGAGCAGCATCGCCACCTGGGGCGTATCGACGAACGTCGGCGCGATCGCATTCACGGTGATGCCGTACCTTGACCATTCGGTCGCCCACTGGCGAGTGAGCGCGCTGACGGCTCCCTTGGCCGCCACGTAGGCGGAGTAGCCGGAATTGATGCCAAGCTGGGCGCGCACCGACGAGATGTTGAGGACCCGGCCGCCGCGGCCTGCCCTGATCATCGGCTTCACGGCCGCCTGTGTCGCGACTAGCGTGCTGCGGAGGTTGAGCTCCATGATCCAGTCCCAGGCCGCGCGCGGGTACTCCTCCGCGTTGTAGAGGACCTTGCCCGCACCGCCGCCGACGGCATTGACGACGATGTCAACCTGGCCGAACCGGTCCACTGTCGCCGCCACCGCCCGCTCGGCTTCGGCCTCACTGGTCATGTCGGCGGGCGCTGCGAAGGCTTCCAGGCCGGCGGCCGTGAACTTGTCGGCCACCGCTTCGGCTCGCTCTGGCAGCCAGTCGGCGACCGCGACACGTGCTCCGGCGGTGCCCAGGGCCTGCGCGATCGCTGAGCCGATGGCGCCCGCGCCACCGGAGACAAAGGCAACCCGGCCGTCCAGGCTGAACGCGGTTGGGGAACTCATGACCGACCTCCTAAGGTGACCAGCGGGCGAGGGGAGCGGGCTGACGGGGCGCGCCGGTCGGGATCCGGCAGCAAGATGTCCCGGATGGCGCCAGCCAGCTCATGGCATGACGCGGTGAAGCCGCGCAGCGTGCGGACGGTAGGCCCGAAGGTGTCGAATTCCGCAGGCACCAGGCCGTCCGGCTCGTACGCGCGCCGGAAGTCGGGTACGCGTGAGAGTACAGCAAGCACGGATGGCGCGACGGGAACGTCGATGCGCGGCTCCGGCACGATGCCGCTGTCGTTGAAGCGGACTTGCCACGCGTGCGGGATCGTCATGGCCAGATCTCCGCCGACGAGTTCGGTCCAGTGCAGGTGGTGCCGGTAGGCCGCAGCGAGCACCCGGCTCCGGTAGCCGCGCTCGGCGAAGATCGCATGGGCGCGCTTGGTCACCGCGATGCCCGCCCAGTTGAGCGCGCCAGGGTCGACGAGGAGACCGTCGTGATCGACGGCAACCTTGAGCCAGTCATCAAGCCGGCCCATCATGATGACGGATACAGGCGCGAGCAGATCCGGATTTCCGCCGGACTTGGCCAGCCGGTCAAGGCCGCGTTCCACGGCTTCAGCGGCCGCAACGGCCTGGGCGACCGAGAACGAGACGGTCGCCGTCGTGTTGATCCCACGGCTGGCCGCCTCCTCGATAGCCACCAGGCCAGCCACGGTTACCGGGAACTTGACCTGGATGTTCGGGGCGAGGCTGGCGAATCTCTCGCCCTGCGCCAGCATGCGCAGCGGGTCGCGGTAGTTCGCCGGGTCCGTCTGCATCGACTGCCAGCCCTTGCGGGCGTTCTCCCGCTCGTAAACAGGCAGCAGGACACCAGCGCCGCGCACGGCCATCTCCTCAAAGACTGCCCAAGTCAGATCCACCTCGCTCCACGCGGGGTTAGCGGACGCCAGCCGCTCGATGCGCGGCAGCCAGTAGTCGCGTTCCTTCGCCAGCACCTCAACGACGATGGGCGGATTAGACGTAGCGCCCACAGCACCGCGGTCGATGGCGTAAGCAAGCTCGGCAACGGCGCACGAGTCATTCCAGTAGTCCGTCGGGACGATCTGAGCGGTACGGAGTAGCGGAGCTTCGATCGGATTCATCGCACTGTTCCTGCCGCGTTGCAGCTGTCTGACGGGGCACAGCATCAGCCCGGAGGCGCCCGATGCGCTAGGGACCGTCGTCCGCGTTATCAGGTCTTTCGGCCCTGCCGGCGTGCCCTGGCGCGCCAGAGCGTGAAGGTGAAAGCACGCTCCAACAAGCAGTAGGGGGAGGCAGATAACAATGCCAACCGACGTACAAACGGTAGCGACCAAGGACCGCGTTCCACTATGGATCGCGGTGGCCATTACCGTCGTGGTTTCCCTGCCGTTCGGTATCTGGCTGAGCAGGTGGAACCTGCCCATCTGGGTGTCGTTCATCGTGTGGGCCGAGTACTTCGCGCTGGGCGCGAAGGCATCGGCACTGATCAAGATCGTGCCCGCGTACCTGTCCGGAGTCGGCGTGGCCGCGGCGATCATGACGTTCTACGTCTGGCTGAGCAAGGAGTTCGGCACGACCTACTGGGTCAAGCCAACCGACCTGGCCCTGGGCGTCGCAGCGTTCGTCGGGTTCTGCATCTTCATCTTCGCGATGAAGTACATCCCGTTCTGGCGCGACAACACCCTGCCGTTCTTCAACGGCGTTTCCATGGGCCTCGCGGTCTACTTCACCAGTACGTTCATTCACCCGTTCCCGGCGGTCGTGAGCGTGTACGCACTGCCCTGGATGGCGGCAGCTGGCGCGGCACTGGCCGGCCTGCTCGGCGCGTTCCTCGGCTGGTTCAACGTCGCGATCCTGTTCCCGCGCAAGGTGACGACTGCGCAGGTCGAAGCGCCGAGCGGGACAATGCCGATCGTCGCGGTGCCGGACACACCGGAACTGCTCCACGGCAGTGACTTGCCGCCACCGCCAGTCGAGACAGTTCCGCCCGACCGGCGCGACCTTTCCCGAGGTGAAGTCATGACCATCAAGATCGAGCAGGAAGAGGTTCTCGGCCAGTTCCTCGGCGACGACAGCTTCCCCGTCAAATGGGACGCTGACGTAGAGAAGAAGCTGTTCTGGGTGTACGACGACTTGCACAACCCGCACCCGCTCAGCCCGATGCACGAGGACATAGGCCTGTGGACGATGTCGTGCAGCCACATGTTCCGGCGATTCGGCACGCCGTTCGCGACGGACTGGCTCGCCAAGAACGTCAATGGCTATCTCTACACGGCCGCGATCCCGGCTGACTCGCAGCTGAAGATCGACGGCAAGCAGTACGGGAGCCGGTACGGCGCGGTCGTGCCGATCGACCCCGACTACGCGGACAAGATCGGTACCTACCTCAACGCAGTCCTGCCGACCTATGGCCAGGAGTTCGTGAACTGGTGGCACGGCAGGCTCGTCCCCGAGATGCGCCGCAACTTCGACTATCTCGAGGGCATGCTCGACAAGCAGGACGAGCTCACGATTATGGAGCTGGCCTGCCTGCTCGAGGACGCGATCGACATGCACGATCGCCACTGGAAGATCCACTGGATGCTCAACTTCGCGCAGCTCTCCGCAACGCTCAACTTGCGAGCGGTGATGGAGAAGACGCACGGCAAGATCGACGAGGCGCTGCTCGGCCGGCTGCAGAGCTCGGCCAAGGACCGCAACTGGGACTCGATCGAGGCGCTGTGGAAGATGAAGGAGGAGGCAAAGGCCGACACCGAGCTGGCGCTTGCCTTCAAGCACGAGACCACCGACGAGATAATCGCAGCGCTCGAGGCGTCTGACCGCGGGCGGCGGTTTATCGACGAGCGGGTCCGGCCCTACCAGCGAGAGTTCGGCTGGCACGCGGTCTGGAGTCACGAGTTCATCTTCCCGACCGTGTACGAGCAGATGGAGCCCGTGATCGAGCTAGTCCACGGCTACATCGAGACGAACTACGACTATCCGTCGACGGTCAAGGCGCTCGCGGAGGACATCGCCGCGGCAGCCAAGGAGATCCTCGAAGGCCTCGAGGGCGAGGCGCTCGAGGAGATGCGGGCAGCCAACGAGATCAACCTCAAGATGGCACCCCTCACACCGGATCATCACTTCTACATCGACCAGGGCGCCAACGCGCACGTTCGCATGGTGCTCATGGCAATCGGCAAGAAGCTCGTCGCCCAGGGCGTCCTCGACGCAGCCGACGACGTGATGTTCTTCCGGTACAACGAACTGCGCGCGTTCATCGGCGACCCAGCCACGTTGGATGGCCGGGCACTGGTCGCGCAGCGCAAGGCCGAGCGGGAGAAGGCATACGAGTTCCGGCCGCGGGAGTGGATCGGGACCGTCACGCAGTCGCAGCTCGACTTCCCGTACCTGAACCTGTGGGGTTTCCCCGACAAGTTCTACCGGAAGGCCGAAACGGTGGCCGGCCAGTTCGTCGGCATCGGCGGCTCGCCCGGCATCGTCGAAGGCACCGCCAGGGTGGTGCTGCGTGAGGACCAGTTCGACGAGGTCAGGGCCGGCGACATCCTCGTCTGCCAGATGACCAACCCGGCCTGGGTCGTGCTGTTCACCAAGATCACCGGCCTGGTCACGGATGCGGGCGGCACCGTCTCGCACCCAGCCGTCCTGTCGCGTGAGTTCGGTATCCCGTGCGTCTGCGGGGCATCGGTCGCCACCCGGCAGATCCACAACGGCGACCGGGTCAGGATCAACGGTTCGACCGGCCTGGTCGAGATCCTGGAGAAGGCCGCCCAGCCGAAGAGCGACCTGTTCGGAGTGTAAATAAGCCCAACGGGACCCTGGCTTAGCCGCCAGGGCCCCGTTGCCACGGGACATAGCGAGGATCCCATGAACGCCCAACTGCAGTTGACAGAGGAGATGTCCGCCGGAACCGCCCGGCTGCGGACCGACGTGCTCGGCGGCACGCCACGCGAGCACGTGCTCGATGACATGAGCTTCCTCAATTACCGGCTCGCCGATGTCCGGCTTGAGCCCGCCGTCACCCTGTCCGACCCGGACATCGTCTGGCAGCAAGACGGGCAGCTGTCCGTCGGCTACGACGGCCGGTGCATGCGGTTCACCGGGCCGTGGCCAGCGGGGCCGATCCAGAAGGTAATAGTCGCCCTGCTCGCGCTGCGGATGGAGGCAGCAGGACTGCATCCGTTCCACGCCTCAGCAGTGCGGTACGAGGACAAGACCGTCGTCTTCCTCGGCGGCGAGTCGAATCACGGCAAGTCGATGGCGCAGATCGAGGCCTGCCGCCGCGGCGCGCTGCTCGTCTCCACCGAGACAACCGTCATCGATGACGGCGGGTGGGCAGTGCTGGGCTCCAAGGAGCCGTTCATCAAGAAGCGCACGACCGGGACCGAACGTGCGGACAAAGCGGCACCGGATCGCGGTGTGGAGAAGTTCTTCGGGTCACTGCCCAGCTGGGATCTCTACCCCGAGCCGAGCGACGTCGACCTGGTGATCGTCCCGGCGATCGACGGCAACTTCGACCCCAGCGTGGCCGACATGATCCCGTTCGAGCGGCAGTTTCAGACGTTCCACTCAGTCCAGAACTACCTGCTGCTGAACGAGTTGCTCAGCCCCGGCTGGCCGATGCCGCTGGTGGACACCGGCGAGCTGCGGGCAGCGCGGGCCGCGTTCGTGGCGCGCTTCAGTCAGCGCCCCTTCTTCTTCGCCAGGGCCGCGACGCCTCAGGTCCTGCTCGACCTCGTTGACAAAGTCATGTGAGGACATGCCGTGCAGACCATCGGCTATGAGCGCCCAGGGACACTGGATGAGGCCGTGGCCATCCTCGATGGCAGCGGCCGCGACGCCAGGTTGCTGGCCGGCGGCACGGACCTGATCATCGCCCTGCGCGAGGGCAAGCTGCACGCCGCGGTGGTCGTCGACGCCAAGCGAATTCCCGAGCTGCGGCCAGCCATCGAGATTGCGCACGGCTGGCTGTCGGTCAGCGCGGATACCGTGCTGACCGACATTTCCGCCGACAACCAGGTCCGCACGTACCTCCCGGCGCTGGCGGCAGCCGCGGATACCGTGGGCGCAGTCCAGATCCGCAATCGCGCCACCCTGGCCGGCAATATCTGCAATGCCTCGCCTGCGGCCGATACCGCACCGCCGCTGCTGGCCTACGCCGCAGAGGTAGTCGCTTACGGCCCAGCCGGCCGTCGGCGCATCCCGATTGACGACTTCTTCCTGGGCCCCGGTGAGACCGCGCTGGCGCGCGGGGAACTGGTCACGGCCATCGACGTTCCGGTGCCGGATGGCCACTCCGGTTCGGCGTTCGGCCGGCTCACCAGGCGGCGCGGCGCGGATCTGGCCAGCGTCAGCGTGGCAGCTTACATCGACGGCTCGGGCCGTACCCGGCTCGGCTTCGGTGCTGTCGGCCCGCGCCCGCTGCTGGCCATCGACGACACCGGCTTGCTGGCAGACCCGGCAGCTGACCCCGTCCTGCGGGCGAGCCTGCTGACAACTCTCGCAATGGCTGCGAGCCCGATATCCGATGTTCGTGCCAGCCGTGAATACCGGATGAGCATGCTGCTCGTCCTCGGCCAGCGGGTGCTACGAACGGCCATCACCCGACGAGCCGAGGGGTGGAGCTGATGTCCCAGATACGCACCATCCAGCTGACCGTGAACGGCGTCGCCAGGAACCTTCAGGTAGCACCGCAGCAGACGCTGCTCGACCTGCTGCGCGACGACCTCGCCCTGACCGGCACCAAGGAGTGCTGCCTGGTCGGCGAGTGCGGCGCCTGCACCGTCAGCCTGGACGGCCGGATCGTCGACTCGTGCCTGGTACTCGCCGTCGAGGCCGACGGCCTGCAGGTCACGACCATCGAAGGAGTCGCTGCGGACGGCCGCCTCACGCCGCTGCAGCAGGCATTCCTCGACGCCGGCGCGGTCCAGTGCGGCTACTGCAGTCCTGGACAGGTGATGGCGGCGAGGGACCTGCTGGCGCGGATCCCGCACCCGACCGTCGCCGAGATCCACGAGGGCCTGGCCGGCAACCTGTGCCGGTGCGCGTGCTATGGGCAGATCACCGAAGCGGTGCTCGCAGCCAGCAAGGCGGCCGACCAATGACCGGCCTGGTGGGCGTGTCCGCGCAGCGCTCCGGCGGCATCGAGCGCGTGACCGGCGCGTACCAGTACCTCGGTGATATTCAGCTGCCCGGCATGCTGCACGCCCAGCTCGTCACCCTTGACTGCGCCCGCGCCAGGATCCGTTCGATCGATGCCAGCGCGGCGCGGCAGGTGCCCGGCGTCGTGCTCGTCATGACCGCGGCCGATCTGCCGCAGCCGGTGCCCAGGTTCGGGCCCCAGTATCAGGACCGCCCTGTCCTCGCGGTAGCCGATACTAAGTACCACGGTGAGCCGGTAGCCGCGGTGGCGGCGGAGACAGCGGAAGCCGCAGCCGCGGCCGCCCGCCTCGTCCGCGTCGACTACGAGCAACTCCCGGCCGTCTGCACGGTCGCCGCCGCGCTTGCGCCGGACGCCCCGCTTGTGCAGGATCCAGCGCTGCGGGCCGGCGATCCGCTGGCGGCGACCAACGTGCTCCATGAGCACCGCTACGGCTGGGGTGACGTCGAGGCGGCCGCCAGCGACCTCGTCGTCGGCGGCACCTACTCCTTCCCGATCGTGACCCACTTCGCCATCGAGCGTCATGGCTGCATAGCCGCGGCCGGCGGCGACGGCATCACGATCTGGAGCACCATCCAGCACCCATACTGGCTGCAGCGGACCATCGCCGACCTGCTGCACCTGCCGCTGGCGAAGGTCCGGGTGATCGCGCCCGACCTGGGCGGCGGCTTCGGCGGAAAGCAGCACGCCAAGTACGAGCCGCTGATCGCCTTCATGGCGCTGCGCGTCAGGCCGCCCGGTCCGCCTGATCCTCACCCTGGAGCAGACCTTCCAGGCAGTGCGGCGGAACTCGGCCGAGGTGACGGTCCGGACCGGCTTCCGCTCGGACGGCACCATCACCTTCCGCGAGATCAACGCGGACTATCTGCTCGGCGCCTACGCCGACATCTCTGACCGGGTCGTGGGTAAGGGCACCTACCTGTCGTGCGGGCCGTACCGCGTCCCGGCAGCCCGGATCGTGGCCCGCAGCGTGCTCTCGCACACGCCGCCGTCGACGGCGTTCCGCGGATTCGGCGCGCCTCAGGTGCTCTGGGCGGCCGAGTCGAACCTAGACCAGGCCGCGCGGGAACTCGGGATCGATCCCCTGGAGCTGCGGCTGCGTAACCTCGCCCGCCGCGGCGAGCACTTCGTCCCTGGCGACAAGCCGGCTGACGGGCAATGGGAGCAGGCCGTCAGGAAGGCAGCCGACCTCGTCGGCTGGGGCAGCCCGCTGCCACCCGGCCATGGCCGCGGCATCGCCGTTGGCATCAAGCCAGGACCGACGACCGGTCTTTCCTACTCCACCGTCCGGCTGCTCTGCTGACGGCAGCATCGTCATGACTGCGGGCACGTCGGACATGGGGCAGGGCGCCCGCACGGTCTTCACCCAGATCGCAGCCGAAGAACTCGGCGTCCCGCTGGACCGCATCACGCTGGTGATGGGCGACACCGCGGTCGTGTCCTATGACCAGCAGACCTCGGCCAGCCGGTCGACGGTGCTGATGGGGAACGCCATCGTGGGGCCTGCCGCGATGTCCAGTCGAAGGTCCGCGCGCTCGCTGCCCGTGTCTACCACGTCAGCGAGTCGGAGATCGAGGTCGAGCGCGGCGTTGTCCGGCTGCCGGGCCGGGAGGTCCCGATCGTCGACGTGCTGAAGCCAGGGCTCGGCTCGCTCGGCGGCGAGCTCATCGGGAACGGCGAGAGCCGCAAGGAAGCACAGCCCGGCCACCCGCTCAGCGGTAGCGCGGAGTTCTACGAGTTCAACTGCACCGCCGTGGTGGCCGAGGTGGATGCCGAGACCGGCGAGATCACGCTGGACCGGTACGTCACCGTGTCCGATGTTGGCAAGGCGATGAACCCGCTCCAGGTACGCGGCCAGGACGAGGGAGCTGCGATCCAGGGCCTCGGCCACACGCTGATGGAGCACTACGTGCTGGACGAGTCCGGCCGGATCTGCAATCTCGGCGCGATCGACTACCGGATCCCGACCAGCATGGACCTGCCACGGGACCTGCGCAGCGATGTCGTTGAGAACGCCGACGGACCTGGCCCGTACGGGTCGAAGGGCATGAGCGAGGGCGCCCTGCTGGCCGTCGCACCCGCAGTGGCCGCGGCCGTCGCGGACGCGACCGGCGCAGTGATTCACGACTTGCCGCTGACCCCGGAGCGGGTCTGGCGGGCTCTCTCACAGCGGCCGCAACCTGCGCCGCAGGCCCGCCCGCTGGCAGAGGAGATGCACCGATGACTACTGAGATCCAGGCCACGACCCCGCACGCAGAGGTAGGCCTTATCGGAAAGCTACCGCAAGAGCGCATCGTCGAGGCGGCTCGCCTGGTCCGGGAAGGGCGCACCTATTCGCTGGCTGCCGCCCGATTCCCCGGCATGCCGTTGTTCCCCGGCCACCCGCCGTTCCAGGTGCTTAACTTCCGCACCCCTCGCGGCATCCGCGTCGCCGACGCTCATCCGTGGGGGCCGGTGAACGAGGCCGGGCTCGGTTACATGGCCGAGTACCTGATGGCCACATCGCACTCGGGCGCTCACATTGACGCCCTGGCCCACATGACCGTCGGCCCTGACTCGCACTGGTACGGCGGCGGCAGCGCCGATGCGTACCTGAGTGACGCGGGCCCTGTCTACGGTGACGCGTCGAAGCTCCCGCCGTTCTTCACCCGCGGTGTGCTGCTCGACGCGCCTCGTTATCGCGGCGTGGACTGCCTGCCCAAGGGCTCGCCCATCGACGCCGCCGAGATGGAAGCCATCTGCGCCGCGCAGGGCGTGGAGGTCCGGCCGTGGGACGTCGTCCTGATCCGCACCGGGTACATGGGCCTGTGGCCGGACGCCGAGAAGATGGCAGCCCACAAGACAGCAGGGCCGGATGTCACGGCCGCCCGCTGGCTGCTCGAGCACGGCGTCGTCGCGACCGGGACAGACACCGAGACCTATGAGGTCCAGCCGGCCCCCGACCTGGGCACCCCGGCCAACCCGCAGCCGGTGCACACGCTGCTCCTGATCGAGAATGGCGTGCACCTGATGGAGAGCCTGGATCTTGAGGCAGCTCGCCCGTGACCAGGTGTACGAGTTCCTCTTCGTGGCACTGCCGCTGAAGATCCGCGGCGCGACCGCGTCGATGGTCGATCCGCTCGCAGTCATCTAGAAGGTGAGTGTGTTCGCCATGTCCACTGTTACCACGAACGACGCGGTCAGCGCGGCGGTCAGCTGAGGTGCCGGCGATCGATGCAGGCCCTGGTGCGTGCTAGAGCCTGGCAGGTTCGAGATCCGCGAGGTGCCGGTTCCGGTCCCGGGTCCCGGCCAGGTGCTCGCCCGGGTGCGCGCGGTGTCGATCTGCGGCACCGACGTGCACCTCGTCCGCGGCGACTACCCCGGCTTCTGGCCGCCGGCCTTCCCGTTCATCCCCGGCCACGAGTGGGCTGGCGACATCGTCGCCCTCGGGCCGGGTACTGACCGCTACGGCTGGAAGGTCGGCGACCGCGTCGCCGGCACGTCGCACGACGCGTGCGGCGTGTGCCAGAAGTGCGTCGAGGGCCGCTACAACCTGTGCGAGAACTACGGGCGGCCGGGCTGCACAAGCAGTACGGCCACAACGTGCAGGGCGCGGACGCGACCTACGTGGTGCACGGGATCAAGGCGGTCTTCCACCTGCCCGATGCGCTCAGCTACGCCGAGGGCGCGGTCATCGACCCGGCCTCGATCGCCCTGCACGTGGCAAACCGCGGCGGCATCCGGCCGGGCGACGCGGTGGCGATTACGGGGGCCGGCGCTATCGGCCTGCTGGCGGGCGACGCGGCGCTGGTGCGCGGCGCGGCCCGCGTGATCATCCTGGAGAACAACCCCGCCCGGCTGGCCAAGGCCGCGGCGCTCGGCTTCGAGACGGTCGACAGCCGGGCCGCCGACCCGGCGGCAGAGATCCGCCAGCGCACTGGCGGCCTCGGCGCTGACGTCGTGCTCGAGTGCGCCGGCGTGCCGGCCACCATCCAGCTTGCGGTGTCGATGCTCCGCCGCGGCGGCCGCTGCGCCGCGGTCGGCATCCCGACCGCAGGGCGTGGAGATCGCGATGCAGCGCGTAGTGCTCGATGAGCTTGAGCTCGTTGGCTGCCGGGCCAGTGCTGGCGAGATGCGGCACGTCATCCCACTCGTCGAGCAGGGCCGCATGCGCGTGCGGGATGTCACGACACACCACTTCGCGCTCGCTGACTACGGACGCGCGCTGGCCACATTCAGCGACCCGGCAAGCGGCGCCATCAAGATCATCATCGAGCCGTAGCAGGCCGGGCGCGGGCAGCTCAGGCGGAGCGAGCGAGGGGGTTCGGGCGTGGCGACCATGGTGGAGATGCCGAAGCTGGGCAACACCGTCGAGGAATGCCTGCTGACGACGTGGCTGAAGCACAAGGGCGACGCTGTCGCGGCCGGGGACGTCATCGCTGAGGTTGAAACCGACAAGGCGAGCTTCGAAGTCGCGGCGCCGACAGACGGGATCCTGCTGGACACGTTCTGCGCCGAAGGCGACCTCGTTCCGGTCTTTACCAGCATCTGCGCCATCGGTGCGGCCGGCGAGGAGGTGCAGCCGCTCGACGGCACAGCCGGCCGCAGGTCACGGCACAGCGCTCACAACTCACGGCGCAAGCGCCGGCGCAGACCGGAGCCGCGCACCGGCACCTCAGCCACGGCCGCCGGCCCGGCGCAAGCCCCCGCTGGCACGGCGGCGCTGAGCCCGCGGGCCCGCCGGTTCGCCCGGGAGCATGAGTTCCTGCCGCCGGGCCTGACAGGCAGCGGACCCGGCGGCCGGGTGCTCGAGGCGGACTTGCGCGATCGCTACTGGACCGGCCGGCGCATCTCCGGCACCGCGCGTGCGCAGATCACCGACGGTTGCTCGGCGCCGGCCGACGGATCCGGAATTGGCGGCTTGATCCGGTCCGGCGACCTGCTCGCGCCGGCCGTGCGCATATCTGCCGTGCGCCAGAAGATCGCCGAACGCCTCCGCGAGTCGCTGCGGTCGACCGCGCAGTACACGCTGAACAGCTCAGCCAATGCCGCGGGCCTGCTCGCCGCCCGCCGGGCACTGAAGGCAAGCCCGGCAACCGCTGCCATCACCGATCAACGACCTCGTCGTCTTCTGCACCATCCGGGCTCTGCTGCAGGCACCGGGACTGAACGCCGAGTTCGCCGATGAAATGCTGCGCCAGCATGCCGACGTTCACCTGGCTTTCGCCTGCGACACCGACCGCGGCCTGCTGGTGCCGGTTGTCCGTGCCAGCCAGCGGCTTTCGCTCGCCGAGCTGTCCGCGCGCATGCGCGAGCTTGCCGAGCAGGCTGCGGCCGGCACTATCGGCCCCGACGACCTGACCGGCGGCACCTTCACCGTCAGCAACCTGGGCAGCCTGGGCATCGAGTCATTCACGCCCGTGCTCAACCCGCCCCAGGTGGCGATACTCGGAGTCGACGCGATCCAGCTCAAGCCGGTCCGCAAGGCGGACGGGAACGTCGAGTTCATCGATTCCATCGGCTTGTCTCTCACCGTCGATCACCAGGTCATCGACGGCGTGCCTGGCGCGAGGTTCCTGACCGTCCTGGCCCGCGAGATCGAGAAGGCGGAGGAGCTATGTACGACCTGATCGTGATCGGCGCCGGACCCGGCGGCTACGAGGCCGCGGCACACGCCGGGCGGCTGGGAAAGAAAGTCGCCCTGGTCGAGGCAGCGCGGGTCGGTGGCGCGTGCCTGAATGTCGGCTGCATCCCGGCGAAGGCCTTCCTCCGCTCCTCGCGGCTGTGCCGGGAATTCCGCGAGGCCGCCGCCTTCGGCGTTCAGGCCGGCCCGCCGAAACTGGATATGGCGGCCGTCGTCGAGCGGAAGAATCGCATTGTCGCCACCCTCGCGGGCGGTGTCGACGACTTGCTCGAGCGCGCTCACGTCACCGTCATCAACGGCCACGCCCGGCTGACCGGACGCGATCAGGTCGAGGTAGGTGGCGAGCGGCTGCGGGGTGCGAATATCCTGATCGCCACCGGTTCCCGGCCAGTCGTGCCGGCAATTCCCGGCATCGAATCCCGCCACGTGATCGATTCGGCCGCGGCCTTCGACCTCACCGAGATTCCGGCCAGGGTCGCGATTATCGGCGCGGGATACATCGGCCTGGAGTTCGCAACCTTTTTTTCCGACGCCGGAGCCGAAGTAGCCGTATTCGACCTGCTTCCGCATGTCGCGGCCGGGTGTGACCAGGACGTGGCCGACCGGCTGCGCCAGTCCCTGCAGCGCAGCGGCGTCAGCTTCCACTTGTCCTGCCAGGTGCTCAGCATCGATGACGCGCAGATCAGCTATGCCAGCAATTCCGGTCAGCGCGAGACCTACTCGGCCGGCCTGATACTCAACTCGACTGGGCGGGTACCGGTGGTAGCCGACCTCGGGCTCGAGGACGCCGGAGTCGACTTCGGCGCCGGGGGGATACCGATCACCGACCGGGGCCGCACTAATGTGCCAGGCATCTGGGCCTGTGGCGACGTGACCGGGCATCACATGCTGGCGCACGTGGCCACGCGGGAGGGCATCGCTGCAGTCAACAACATGTTCGGGACGCCGGACCGCATCCGCTATGACGCTATTCCGGCCGTCATCTACACCCATCCCGAGGTTTCCTCGGCGGGCCGCACCGAGCAAGACCTGACGGACGCGGGCATCGCCTACCTGCGGACCGTGGTGCCCATGAGCGTCGCGGGCCGGTTCCTGATCGAGAACGAAGCAGGGAACGGCTTCCTCAAGCTGCTGACCGGCGCCAAGTACGGGGAAATCCTGGGCGTGCATGCCGTCGCCGACCTGTCGAGCGAGTTCATCGTCGCGGTCTCGGCGCTCATCGAAGCCGAGGTGACAGTAAATCAGGCAGCGCAGATCGTGTTCCCGCACCCGACCGTGGCTGAAGCGCTGCGCGAAGCCATTCGCCGTGCTCAGCAAGGGAGACAGTGATGACCAAAGAGCTGGTGATCAAGCCGGAAAATGTCTTTTCCCAGGGGTCGATCCGGTCAGCTGAGATTCCGGTCAATGTCTATCACCGGACGATAGCTGAGGAGCGGTCGCGTTATGCGGTGTCAGATCTGGTCGCTATCTGGCGCGACATGTGCGCGATCCGCGAGTTCGAGACCATCCTCAATGAAATCAAGATCAAGGGCACGTACCGCGGCGTGGACTACCGGCATGCCGGACCCGCACATCTGTCGCTCGGCCAGGAAGCCGCGGCAGTCGGCATGGCCTTTGCACTCAGCCCCGAGGATCACATCTACGGATCGCACCGCAGCCATGGCGAGATACTGGCCAAGGGGTTCTCGGCCATCCGCCAGCTGGGCGAGGAAGAACTGCTCGCGATCATGCGCGGCTACCGAGACGGGGCGGTGCTCCGGCCAGTCGAGAAGGGGCATGACGGCTCGATCCGGGAACTGGCACAGCGCTTCTTTGTCTACGGCGCCTACAGCGAGATCTTCGCTCGTGACACCGGATTCAATCGCGGCCTCGGCGGCTCGATGCACGCCTTCTTCCGGCCCTTCGGCATCTGCCCTAACAACGCAATCGTCGGCGGCTCCGGCTCCATCGCGCCGGGCGCGGCGCTCTACAAGCGGGTAAACCGGAAGCCTGGCATCGTCGTCGCCAATATCGGCGATGCCTCACTGGCCTGCGGCCCGGTGTGGGAAGGCATCACCTTCGCCAGCATGGATCAATACCGCAAGCTCTGGGATACCGCACTCGGCGGCGGCCTGCCGCTGCTGGTCAACGTGATGGACAACTTCTACGGGATGGGCGGTCAGCCGGACGGGGAAACGATGGGCTGCCAGTTCATGGCGCGCATCGGCGCGGGCGTGAATCCCGAGCAGATGCACGCGGAACGGGTGAACGGCTACGACCCGCTCGCCGTTATCGACGCGATCCAGCGAAAGAAGGAGATCCTGCTGGATGGTCGCGGTCCGGTCCTGCTGGACACGATTACCTACCGAACCTGCGGGCACTCGCCGTCCGACGCCTCCAGTTACCGCTCGAAGGAGGAGCTTGAGCTCTGGCTGGCCGCCGATCCGATTGCTGCCTACCGCGACCGGCTCGAAGAGAGCGGCGTGGCCGCCGCGAGCCTCCTGGCCGACACCGAGCAGGCGGCCAGGGAACAGGTCTTCGCGATGTTCAAGCTGGCAGCCGATCTGGAGGCCAGCCCGCGTGTGCCGCTGGACTCCGAGCTCGTCGGCACAGTGATGTTCTCCAACCAGCACCTGGCGAAGTGCGACGACGGCCAGCCTGAGTTTCGGCAAGACCTGGCGGACAATCCCCGAGTCCGCCAGATCCGGGGGAAGGTGCGCTCTGCCGCGCAGGATGGCGTCCCCGTTCCCAAGATGAAAGTCTTCAATATCCGCGATGCCATCTTCGAGGCCCTCCTGCACCGGTTCGCGGTCGACCCCACCATGATCGCCTTCGGCGAGGAGAACCGGGACTGGGGCGGCGCGTTCGCGGTCTATCGCGGCCTGACTGAGGCATTGCCCTATCACCGGCTATTCAACACGCCGATATCCGAGGCAGCCATCGTCGGTGCCGCCGTCGGCTACGGGATCGAAGGCGGCAGAGTCGTCGCCGAGCTCATGTATTCAGATTTCATCGGCCGCGCAGGCGATGAGATCTTCAATCAGCTGCCAAAGTGGCAGGCAATGTCGGGCGGGCAGCTCACCATGCCCGTGGTACTGCGCATTTCGGTCGGCGACAAATACGGTGCACAGCATTCTCAGGACTTCAGCTCGCTTACGGCCCACATCCCTGGACTAAAGGTCGTCTTCCCGGTGACGCCGTACGACGCCAAAGGGCTGATGAATGCCGCCCTTGCTGGCACTGATCCGGTCGTCTTCTTCGAAAGTCAGCGGCTCTACGACATAGGCGAGCAATTCGCGGTTGGCGGCGTGCCTGAGGACTACTACGAAGTCGAGCTAGGCCTGCCGTCGGTTAAGCGCCAGGGCAGTGACCTGACTATCGTGACCATAGGCCCGGCCCTGTATACGGCGATCAGCACAGCCGACGAGCTGCTGTCTCGTTACGGAGTGTCGGCAGAAGTGATCGACCTGCGTTCCCTCAACCCGCTCAACTACGGCCCGCTCATCGAATCGGTTCGCAAGACCGGCAAGGTGCTGCTCGCGTCGGAGGCGGTGGAGCGGGGAAGCTTCCTGCAGACCGTTGCCGCCAATCTCGGCCAGATCTGCTTCGACGACCTGGACGCGCCACCGGTGGTCCTCGGCGCACGGAACTGGATTACACCGCCTGCCGAGCTTGAGGAGATGTTCTTTCCGCAGCCCGGCTGGCTGCTGGATGCCATTCACGAGCAGATATTGCCGCTGGCCGGCTACCGCCCCGGGACGAACCGAACGAGCGGGGAACTGATAAGGCGAGCCAGGCTCGGTATTTAGACGTTCGGCGCATGAGCAGGGACCTCCGGCCCTATGGATGGCACGGCCAGGAGAATGTGCTGGCCGTAGAGCTTCCGGAACGGAGGGGCGTCATGCTCAAACGAGTTCCGCGGCAGGAGGCCGACGTTTACCACCTCCCTGGCCGCGACTTCTTCCTCTGCATCGGCCCGACTAACAGCGACGCTAAGAACGTGGCGCTGGGCGTGGCGGTTT
Source organism: uncultured Actinomycetota bacterium (assembly GCA_963837255.1). Classification (GTDB taxonomy): domain Bacteria; phylum Actinomycetota; class Actinomycetes; order Streptosporangiales; family Streptosporangiaceae; genus JAJYUU01. The sequence goes on along the minus strand of CAWIMN010000011.1, from coordinate 418,609 downwards.
TCCCAGCCGGCTCAGCGCCGGCGGGGCACGTGCATCCGGCCGAGGAAGAGGTCATTCACATTATTTCCGGCACCGGCGAACTGGTGACTCCCGAGGGCACGGCGCAGCTTGAGCCAGGCACCACGGTGTACATTCCGGCCGGCCTGCACCATGCCACCGTGTCCACTGGTCCCGACGACCTCAGCCTGGTTTCTGTCTTCGCGCCACCGGTGATTCCCGGCTCCTACGAGGCGGGAACGCCATGACTGCGACAGTAACCGGCACCGCTGAACTGGAGGCGCTGGCACAGCAGGCGAGGCGCGAGATCGTGACAGCCGTAGCGCACGCGAAAGGCGGTCACCTCGGCGGCCCGTTCTCGGCCACGGACATCCTCACGGCCCTGTACTTCCGGGTCATGAACGTACGCCCGGAGGAGCCGTACTGGGCAGACCGTGACAGGTTCATCCTGTCGAAGGGACACAGCTGCATCGGCCTGTATGTGGTCATGGCGCTGCGCGGTTACTTCCCGCTGGCCGAGGTCGCCACATTCGACGCCATCGATTCCCGGTTGCAGGGGCACCCGGACATGCGGGCGCTGCCCGGGCTGGATATGTCCAGCGGCTCACTCGGGCTCGGCTTCGCGGCCGGGATAGGGATTGCCCTCGGCGCCAAGCTGGCCGACCAGAGCTTCCGCACCTACGTCATGGTCGGCGATGGCGAATGCAACGAGGGCATCATCTGGGAAGGCGCCCATGTCGCGCGGCGCTACGCCCTCGACAACCTCGTTGTCATCGTCGATCAGAACCGGCTGCAGCAGTTCGGCTGGCGGGCAGATGGCACCGGACAGCGCCGGCCTCCGTATGACGGCCAGGAACTGCGAGACCGCTGGGCCGCGTTCGGCTGGGCGGTCAGCGAGGTCGACGGGCATGACATGGCCGCGGTCGTGCAGGCGCTGGAGGACACCAAGACCGTGCAGGACCGCCCGGTAGCGCTCATCGCGCACACCATCAAGGGCAAGGGTGTCTCCTTCATGGAGGGCAACTTCCGCTGGCACAGCCGGGTCCCCACCGACGAGGAACTGGCGACGGCGCTCGCCGAGCTTGGGCAGCCCGGCGTGGGCAAGTTGGGGGGCACGCCATGATGGCGTCTCAAGGCAAGGCGTTGCGGGCCGTCTTCGGCGAGACCATCGCCGAACTGGGAAATGACGATCCGCGGATCGTGGTACTCGATGGTGACGTCGCCAGCTCGACCGGAGCCGCAGCCTTCGAAGCCGCCCATCCGGACAGATTCCTGCAGATGGGCATCACCGAGCAGGCAATGTTCGGCGTAGCCGCAGGCCTGGCGACTGTCGGATTCATCCCGGTGGCCACGACCTTCGCGTGCTTCGCCGTCAGCCGTGGCCTCGACCCGATCCGCGTGCTGATCGCCCAGCCCCGCCTCAACGTCAAGATCGCAGCTGGCTACTCCGGCCTGCTGACCGGTATGACCGGCAAGACGCATCAGATGTTCGACGATGTTGCCATCATGCGCACGCTGCCGAACATGACGGTGCTCGCACCAGCCGACGAGGTGGAAGCGGCGCAGGCGATCAGGGCCATGATCGCCACGGACGGACCATTTTACCTGCAGCTCACCCGGGAGGCCTCGCCTCTGCTGTTCGGACCCGACTACAAGTTCGAGGTCGGCCGGGCGGTCAGGCTACGGACCGGCTGCGATGTCGCGCTGATCAGCACCGGTGTCCAGACCGTACGCGTGCATGCCGCAGCCGAGATCCTGGCCAGCCGTGGCATCGACGCAACCGTCCTGCATGTTCCGACGATCAAGCCGATCGATGAGACTGCCATCATCGATGCGGCCAAGGCCGCTGGCCTGGTCGTCACGGTTGAGGAGCAGTCCGTTCTCGGCGGCCTCGGCGGCGCGGTCACCGAAGTGCTGTCGGGTCGTTATCCGGTGCCAGTCGGGCGCCTCGGCCTGCAGGACGTCTTCGGCGAGAGCGGACCTGATGACGCACTGCTGTCGAAGTACCGGCTGTCTGCCGGAGCTGTAGCAACGGACGTCGAGACGTGGCTGCGGCACCGCCCGCTAGCCCCGGCCAGCCGGCTGCAAGGAGCTGAGGTGCGATGAGGAAGATCGGTCACTTCATCGGAGGACAGCAGACGGCTGGCAGCCCTGGCCGGCACGGCCCGGTCTATGACCCGGCGACCGGAGAGCAGATCGGCGAGGTGGCGTACGCGTCCGGCGCCGACGTTGACGCGGCCGTGGCCGCCGCGGCCGCCGCCTTCCCCGGCTGGCGTGACGTGCCGCTGGCGCGCCGGAGCGAGATCCTGTTCGCCATGCGCGACCTGGTTCGTGACCACACAAGGCAGCTCGCCGAGATCATCACCAGCGAGAACGGAAAGGTACTCGCCGATGCCGAGGGCGAAGTACTTCGGGGCCTGGAGAACCTCGAGTTCGCCTGCGGCATCCCGAGCCAGCTGAAAGGCGGCCACTCTGCGAACGTTTCGCACCTCGTGGATGTCCACTCGATCCGCTGCCCGCTCGGAGTGGTCGCCGGCATAACGCCTTTTAACTTCCCGGCTATGGTGCCGCTCTGGATGTTCGCCAATGCGATCGCCTGCGGGAACTGCTTCGTGCTCAAGCCGTCAGAGAAGACACCGTCAACGTCCATGCTGCTGGCCGAACTCTGGCGGCAGGCGGGACTGCCGGACGGCGTCTTCAGCGTCGTGCACGGGGACCGGGAAGCCGTCGACAGGCTGCTGGCGCATCCGCAGGTGGCAGCGGTTTCCTTCGTCGGCTCCACGCCGGTAGCCCGGCACATCTACGCGGCGGCGGCAGCGCATGGCAAGCGAGTGCAGGCACTCGGCGGGGCGAAGAACCACATGATCGTGCTGCCCGATGCCGACATCGACATGGCTGCCGATGCCGCGGTGTCGGCTGGCTACGGCTCAAGCGGCGAGCGGTGCATGGCCATCGCGGTCGTTGTCGCCGTCGGGGACGTGGCTGATCCCCTCGTGGACGCGATCTCCGCCCGCCTCGGCAAGATCCGGGTCGGGGCCGGCACTGACACGGGCGCCGAAATGGGCCCGCTCGTGACAAGAGAGCACAGGGACAGAGTCGCGGGCTACTTGACCAGCGCAGTCGCTGACGGCGCCGTCGTCGTAGCCGACGGCCGCGATCTGGTGAGCCCGGCTGGCGGCTTCTTCCTCGGCCCCTGCCTCGTCGACCACGTGCGTGCCGACATGAAGATCTACCGGGACGAGGTCTTCGGACCGGTGCTGTCGGTGGTCAGGGCGGCGACGTATCAGGACGCCATCCGGCTGGTCAACGACAACTGCTACGGCAACGGCGTCGCAATCTTCACCAGGGACGGCGGAGCCGCCAGCCGGTTCTGTGACCAGGTGGAGGTTGGCATGATCGGCGTCAACGTGCCGATCCCGGTTCCCGTCGCGTTCTACTCATTCGGCGGCTGGAAGCAGTCGCTGTTCGGCGACCTGAGTATGTACGGGCCGGACGGTGTCCGCTTCTACACACGCGGCAAGGTCGTGACGACCCGCTGGCCCGATCCGGCTACCAGTGTCGTGGATCTCGGCTTCCCGAGGACAAGGTGACCACCATTGTGCTCGTCGGCACGCTCGACACCAAGGGCGCCGAGTACGGGTACCTGCGCGAGCAGATACGTCACCTAGGCGCGCAGACAATCCTGATCGACGTGGGAACGGGCGGCCGGCCGACAGTTCCGGCCGACATCACCGCCGCCCAGGTGGCCGAGGCGGCCGGGCAACGGCTCGAAGACCTCACCGAGCGCGGCCAGGCGGTCACCGCGATGAGCGTGGGGGCCGCGGTGATCTGCCGCGGGCTGCTCGCCCAGGGCCGGCTGGATGGCGTCGTCGCGCTCGGCGGGTCCGGCGGCACGTACATCGCCGCGAGGGCCATGCGCGCCCTGCCGCTCGGGCTCCCCAAGGTGATGGTGTCCACCATGGCCTCCGGTGATATCCGGGAGTACATGGGCGCCAGCGATATTTCCATGACCTACTCGGTCGTGGACATCGCGGGCCTGAATCCGATCCTGACCCGGCTCATCGCGAACGCAGCGGCGGCTGTCGTCGCCGCGGCCCGGGTCCGGATGCCGGACCGGCCGATCCGGCCGGTAATCGCGGCGACCATGCTGGGCGTCACGACGCCGGGGGTGACAACGGCCCGGGCCCGGCTGACCGACCTCGGCTATGACGTCGTGGTGTTCCATGCCAACGGCACCGGCGGGTGCTCGTTCGAGGCCATGGCCGCCAGCAAGTCGCTGGCCGGGGTGCTCGACCTGACCACAACCGAGCTGGCCGATGAACTGGCCGGAGGGGTGTTTTCCGCGGGTCCGGACCGGCTGGACGCGGCAGCGCAGGCTGGCCTGCCGCAGGTGGTCTCGCTCGGCGGCCTGGACATGCTTGTTTTCGGTCCGCTCGACTCGCTGCCGGCGAGCATGCGTGGCCGGAACATCTGCGTGCACAACCCTGCCGTCACGCTCGTCCGGACCACGCCGGAGGAATGCCGCAAGCTCGGCCGCATCATCGGGCGCAAACTGTCGGCTGCCCGCGGCCCGGTGGCCGTGTTCGTTCCGCTGCGGGGGCTGTCAGCGCTGTCGGTCAAGGGCGGCCCTTTTTACGATCCCGACGCAGACCAGGCGCTCATAGCCGGGCTGCGCGAGACACTCCGCCCGTCCGTCGAAGTCGATGAGCTTGACCTCGACATCAACGACGAGGCCTTTGCGCTCGCGACCGCTGACCGGCTGCATGAACTTATCCAGGAAGCAACCGCATGAACCGCCAGGAAGTACTGAACAGATCTGCGCTGGCCGGAGATCTCAGGGCGGCGTGACGAGTCACTGCGGTCGGCGTCGCAGCTGTCGGAGAGCCTGCCGGGGAGTTCGTGGGGGTCGGGCTCACTGTCGGCGTGATGCTGGGGGTCGGGCTCACTGTCGGCGTAATGCTGGGGGTCGGCGTAATGCTGGGGGTGGGGGTCACTGTCGGCGTGATGCTGGGGGTCGGGGTCACTATCGGTGTGGTTATGGGGGTCGGGGACTGGAGCGGGCGGACGAGGCTGGGGCCAGTGATGTGGTGGCCGGTGAGCATCAGCGCGATCGCAGCCGCCGCCACGATGCCCACGCCGATCGCACCGCCGACCGAGACGCCCGTCGCGATAGCGTGGCGCTCGCGTCGGTACTCGGTGCTGCGACGCTCGCGCAGCCATCCCGGGAGCGCGGCACGGCGGGCGGCCCAGCTATTGAACGGCGCGGCGGCCATGCCGAGCGTGGGCACGAACAGCAGGCCGGCCAGGAGCGGGCCGCTCAGCGTGCTTGTCTTGGTGAGCGCTGCGGCGATCCCTGCCGCGCCGCAGAGCGCGAGGATGGTCTCCGCCCAGTTAGCGCGCAGCGCGTGCCACCAGCTGGTCCGCTCGCTGGTCTTTGGGGTGCGCAGGAATGCGGCCTTCGTCGCGAACAGGGCGAGGACCGAGGCGCGGGCAACCACGAGCGAGGTGGACTGCCAGATGAAGAACGCGCCGATGGCGTCGCGCCAAGACGCGCCGGTGCTGCGGCGCAGCAGCGCGAACGCGCGGACCAGGCCGAGCAGGATGAGCACGGGGACAGCGGCGACGAGGAAGACCGTCAGCTTGCGGAAGAGCTGTCCACCGCCGGTCGCCAGATTCGCCGCGCCGGCCAGCAGAAAGATTAGGAACAGCAGTCCGAGCAGGTCGCCGTACCACTGCAGGGCGCCGGACAGGTACGACCAGCGCTGGCCGGCCGACAGGTGGTTCTTTCTCGTCTCGGGGCCAGGGAGCAGGGACTTCCAGTGCATGCGCAGCAGCTGGATGCCGCCGAAGCACCAGCGGTACCGCTGGCCCTTGAGCGCCTCGAACGTCAGCGGCATGATCCCGCGGCCGCCGGACTCGTCGACGTGCATGCCGGACCAGCCTGCGCGTAGCAGTCGGAGTGAGATCTCCGCGTCTTCGGTGATGCACCACTCATCCCAGCCGCCGAGCTCATCGAGGGCGACCCTCCTGATCAGGCCCATGGTCCCGGCGAAGATCGCGCCGTCGCGTTCGTTCCTTGAGGGCTGGGAAACGGCAAAGAAGTACTTGTAGGAGTAGTAGAGCCGCCGGTAGTAGCGGGCGTGGTGCCAGTCGCGGTAGTCCTGCGGCGCCTGCACGAACCCGATCCACGGGTCGGCGAAGAGCGGTACGCAGCGGCGAAGCCATTCCGGCTCGACCTGGTAGTCGGAGTCAACGACGCCGATAATCTCGGCGTCCGGGTCGGTGAGGTGCCGTAGCGCGTAGTTGAGCGCGCCCGACTTGTAGCCCGGCCACTTCTCCAGGTGCTTGAACGTGACACCGTGCCGGTGGCACCAGGACTCGACCGGGCGCCACAGCCACTCGTCGTCCGTGTTGTCATCGATGAGGACGATCTGCACGCGTGGGTAATCGAGGCGCAGCAGCGCGCGCAGCGTCTCGATGACCATGGCCGGCGGCTCGTTGTGCGCCGGGACGTGCACGCTGACGAGGGGCGGAGCGTTATCGGGCCTCGAGACCACTGCCCGCAGCATCGCGGTGGACACCCGCTGGCGTGGGTCAAGAGGCTTGCGCCTGCGGTGCCAGTGCGCGGTGCCGAGCGCGTCGCACAGTTCCCACAGGTAAGCGCAGCACATCAGCGCGGCGACCAGCTCAAGGCACCAGAGCAGCACGCCGCCGACCGTGCTGGCCGTGCCGAGATGACTGGCGAAAGTCCACTCCAGCGCGTACACCAGGTAGACCGCGAAGAGGTAGGTGGACGACGCCCAGCACAGGTGCGCCCGTGGTGACCAGTTCCTGGTGACCGGGAGCCAGAGCAGGCCGGCCAGCGCCACGGCCGCTGCGCCGATGACGAGATTGGCTTCCGTCGCCTTCAGCAGGTACAGCACGCCAGCCGCCGCAGCGGCGAACACGACGGACCCGGTGACGATCAGGATGACGCGCCATATCGCGGCCCAGACGCCCGCCCGCTCATGATGCCGGGTCGGCAGGAAAAGCGCGGCGGAGCCGAGCGGCGCGGCGACCAACCCGGCAATGACCAGTGCCTCAAGCATGAAAGCCTCTCACGCGTTGGAAAGATAGGTCGCCGCCGCCGTGAACGCAGCGAGGGAGGACGGGGCATCTTCCAGGCGCCAGTCCTGGTGGTACAGGCCGGCGTGCTGCGCCTCGTCGAACCAGACCACCCCGGCGAGGCGGTTCGCGCGGACGCCCCCGAACAGCGCGTCGATCTGGCTCTCCCGGTCCGGGGTGGTACCCACGGCGGTCTCGGCGATCAGCAGTGGCGCGCTGCTGAACGTGCGGATGTCCGCGATGGTCGAGCCGAACAACGAGCTGAAGGTATCCGTGGCTCGGACGTAGTAGCCGTCGATGCCGGTCCAGTCGACCCACGCCGCGCCCGGCCACCACAGGCTCAGCGAGCTCGACGCCCCTGTGATGGAGTTGACCGTCCACAGCCAGGTGACGTTGGCCGCTCCGGCGGCGCGGAAAACCCGCACAACATGCCGCCAGGCGGCCACAAACGTCGCCGGCGACGTGTGGCCGTCGCCCCAGGAGTACCACGTGCCGTTCATCTCGTGCCCGAAGGACAAGATCACCGGATGGCCGAATGCGACGACGGCGTCGGCGTAGGAGCGCAGGTAGGCGTCCGAGCCGCCCGCTGCGATGGAGGCGAGGGTCACGCCGTTGGGATCAAGCTGGACCAGCACATAGGCATCGTGGTCCCAGGCCGCTTGCGCGAATGAGTTGCTGAACGGGTCATTCCACAGCGAGTAGTACACGACAATCCTGGGCTTGACGCCGGTCGCGTTGGTGAACTCCGCGATCTGCGACCAGCTACCGGGCGCATCCGGCTCGAAGACGCCCACGAGCGGGCTTGCCGGGGTGGGAACCGGCGTCAAGGGCGGCTGCGACGTCAACGGGGTCAGGCATCCGGTGACCGCCAGCAAGACGGCGGCGGCCGCCGCAGCTACCGCGACCCATCGCACAGCGACGTGGCTGGGCCTCCCGATCGTGCGCCAGGCAATAGCGGGAACCGTCTGTCGTCGCGGCCGCGCTCCAGTCAAACGGATCGCCTCCAGCCGCGCGTCGGACAATGGCTGTGAGCATGCCGGAGCCCGTCGCCCCCGCCCAGAGCCGTTGCTCCCACCTGGTGAGGCCGAACGTCCTTGCCGCGGGCAACCAAGAGCGGCTACTGCATCCGGGTGTTGCTGGCCGGGTGGATAGCGCTAGTTGCCGTAGCCAATCTCCTCGAGGGCAGCGTCGAAGCCAGCGGCGAACATGAGCTCGCAGAGCTCTGCCAGCTGGCCGAACGTGAGCGAGCACGGCTCGGAGTCAGCGAGATCAGCGAGATCCGCCACCGCGCAATACCTGGCAAACGCGATCCTGAATTTCCCCCCGAGATCGAGTGCTTCGGGATCGCCGTCATCGCGCATTAAGGCTGGATCACCCCCGCCCTGGCCGGCGGACGGCTGCCCGTCGTCATCCATGACTACCCCGCTCCAGGGGAATCGGCACGGCCCCGCCATACTCATATCCTGGGCTGGCAGGGCCGCTTTATATGGGTTGACGCGACACGCCCTGTGACGGTTTACGCGCAGGATCCTCTCGGGCCACCAGCGAGGTCAGCTCACCACGCCGCAGCACCACCTGAGCCAGCACTCGCACCAGCTTGCCAGTGCGGACGGATAGCTCCAGAATTTACACACTGGCGGTGCCGTCGCCAGCAGCGAAGCTGCCGGTGCGCTCAGCGCTGCCAGCCGATGCTGGGCGGCTGCTGGCCGGCAAGCGGCAAGTCACCGGCGGCGGCGCGCTCCTTGCTCTCCCAGTCCTCGATCGTCCGGAGCACGTCCTCGGTGTAGATCCGCAGATGCTGCCTGTACACATCGCTGAAGGTGCGCAGATACGCGAGCTCTGCCTGGACGGCCCGCCGCTCCTGGTCAGTCTGCGGCGGCAGTCCGTCGTGGTTCATGGCGTCGACGGCCGCAGCGCGGGCCCTGGTCCTGGCCTCCTCGAGCAGCATGTCCGCGTGCTGCTGGGCCTGACCCATGATCTCGTCCCGCCGGGCTCGGGCTTCCTCGGTGAGGCGTCCGCTGTAGGCCTGCGCGTCAGCTACATACCGGTCTGCCGTTCGCTGGGCGCTGGAGAGGATCCGCACCGCGTGGATGTGCGCGTCGTCCTTGCCGAACAGGATGGCGTCGTTGCCAGTCTCCTTGCCCAGGATGCGACGGCGCAGCCGCTGAACCTCCTGCCACAGCGAGGCCCGCTCGTTCAGCAGCCGGACCATCTCGGCGTGCACCTCGGCGAGGAACGCACGGACCGGCTCCTCCTCGTAGCCGTGGCGGCCCCAGCGGGTGAGGGGGAACGTCACGGCCCGGAGGTGGTCCGGCGTCAGCCGCTTCTGCTCGTCGTACCAGGCTTCCGTTGTCATGGCTCGCTCCAGCCAAAATCCTCGATGTGTATCTGAGTGACCGGGGTTCCTGCCGCGGCCAGGCTCGAGGCGGTGTCCTGCACCATCTCGGTCGGCCCGGCGATGTAGGCGTCGTGGTCCGACCAGTTCGCGTAGCTGATCACGACGTCCGCGAGCGAGCCGGTATGCCCGGCGAACCGGCCGGCGGCCACAGCCGGCACGACAGTCAGCCATGGATGCTCGGCGGCCAGCTTCTCCAGGCTCGGCAGGTCATACAGGCCGTCAGCGTTGCGCGCGCCGAAGAAGAGATGCACCCGCCGCGGCTGCCGCATGCCCGCCACTTGCTCGAGGATCGACTTGAGCGGAGCGAGGCCGGTGCTGCCCGCCACCAGCAGGATGTCCCGGCTCGACGCGGTGTCGAGCCGCAGGACACCGACGGGCGGTCCGAGCTTCAGCTCGGCGCCGGTGGCCGTGGCCGCGGTGAGCGCCATGCTGACTGCACCGCCGTCGATGAGCCGGACGTGAAACTCGACGGTGCCATCGGGCCGCGGCGCGTTGGCCATCGAGTAGTAGCGCCACAATCGAGGCCGGGCCGGTGACTCGATCGCCACGGACTGACCGGGCACGTAATCAAGCCTCGGCCCGGTCTGCACCGTAACGATGGCGACGTCGAACGCCCGCCGCTCGTGTGCGACGACCGTGCCCGTCCAGTAGGCCGGATGCCGCTGCTCATCCTCCTGCGCCGCCGCCGTCATGACCCCGGCGATCAGCTTGTAGGCGTCCCGCCAGTCCGCTTCCAGGTCCGCGTCCCAGATGTCGCCGCAGAAATGCGCGAGGGTCGCCACGAGGCTGGCGCCGACCGCCTCATAGTGCTCGGTCAGCGTCCCGAACTTGCGGTGGCCGCGGCCGAGATCGCGCAAGAACACCGTCAGGTTGTCCACGTTGTCGACACTGGCAACGATGTTGACGAGCGCATCCACCAGGTGCGCGCGCTGGGCCTGCATGGACACCGGGAACATCGGCCGCGTTTCGGGGTGCTTGAGGAACAGGTCAGAGTAGAAGTGCAGCGGCACCTCATCGCCGTGCATGGCGACCCGGGCAAAGCTGCTCTTGAGCCGCGCGATGTCCAACGAGACGCCTTCCGCTAGCGGTTCAGCACGTCGCCGCGGACGGTCTCGGCTACCGCGCCAACCATGGCGACATCCCCGTCGGCGACCCCGTACTCGCGCAGCGTGTCGGCAAGATGGGCGACGACCCGGTCGAAATGCGCGTCAGTGAGTCCTGTCAGCTTCGCGTGCGCGGTCCGGAGATCACGGCCCGTATAGGCGTGCGGGCCGCCGAATGCCATCGCCAGGAATTCGGCCAGCATGACGGACTGCCTGTCCATGTCGACGCCGCCGAAATACGCCGCGAGCATGTCGTCAGCTAGGACGCGCCGGTAGAAGGAACTCGTGACCGACCGCATCGACTGGCGGTCGCCGCCTAGCAGGTCATACACGCTTGAATTGGTAGACATAGCGCAGACCGTAGTGCTGACGCCATTACCGGACCGTTTCCCAGCCGCAACCTCGCGTTCCCGGCCGCAACCGCGCCGGCGTCGCAACGGCGCGAGCGTCAGCTGGGGAGGATGGCGGGCTCGTCAGCCAGATCGCGGGCCGCCGCGGGTGGCGCGAAATGACGGGTGAGCAGCTCACCAAAGTCAGCGGCGGTCAGCGGCTGGGAGAAGTAGAACCCCTGCCCGACCTCACAGCCCAGCATCTTGAGACCGGTGACCTGGTCCTTGGTCTCGACACCCTCGGCCATCGCCGAGATGCCGATGGCGTTGGCCAGGTCGATGATGGCCCGCACGATCGCCGAGTCCACAGAGCTCTCCGCGACGCCCTGGACGAAGGTGCGGTCGACCTTGACTTCGTGGACGGGGAACTGCTTGAGGTAGGCCAGTGAGGAGTGGCCGGTGCCGAAGTCGTCGATGGCCAGGCGCACGCCCAGCCGGTTGAGCTTCTTCATGACCTCGCGAGCGCCAGCGAGGTCGGCCATGACCATGGACTCGGTGATCTCGAAGGTGAGCAGTTCGGAGGGCAGGCCGCTGGCGTCCAGCACGGCCGCCACCTGCGACAAGAGCCTGCTCTCCTGGAACTGCCGTGGCGAGAGGTTGACGCTGATCGGCACGTCCACGTCGAGCTGGTCCCGGATCCGGCGCACCTGGGCGCACGCCTTGTCCAGCACGTAGCGGCCGAGCGGCAGGATGAGGCCCGTCTCCTCCGCCATCGGGATGAACTTCAGCGGGCTGATCAGGCCGTTCGTGGGATGGCGCCACCGCACCAGCGCCTCCGCGCCGACGATCTGCTGCTGGTCAAGGGAGTAGAACGGCTGGTAGTGGACCTCGAGCTCGTCCCGCTCGAGCCCCTTGCGCAGCTCGGCTTCGATCTCGAGGCGCTCGGAGGAGCGCGTCCCCATGGCGCTCTGGTCGAACACCCGGTACGTGCCGCCGCCGCCTCTCGCCTTGGCCTCATACATCGCCACATCGGCGTCTCGGAGCACGTCGTCGGCCGACTTACCCGGCTCGGTCATGGCAATGCCGAGCGACACGCTCGCGACCAGCTCGTAGCCGTTGGGGAGCACCATGGGCTGCTCGACCGCGGTACAGATGCGGCGCGCCGCAGCGACCGCCTCGTGTACCCCGGCCACGTCATCCAGCAGCACCACGAACTCATCGCCGCCGAAGCGAGCCAGCAAGTCATGGCTTCGCACGACGCCCTTCAGCCGGGTCGCGATCGCCACCAGGAACTCGTCGCCGGTCACATGTCCCAGACTGTCGTTGATGCTCTTGAACCGGTCCAGGTCGACGAAGATCAGGGCGTGGGTCTTGCGGTCCAGTGCCGACCGGCGCAGCGCCTGGTCGAGCTGCTCCACCAGCAGGCGGCGGTTGGCCAGGCCGGTGAGGCTGTCGTAGAACGCGTGCTGATGCAGCTCGTCCTCGAACGCCTTCCGCTCGGTGATGTCGCGGAACGCGATGACCGCGCCCGACGGCGTGCCGTCGGTGATGACCACGGAGGCCGTGTACGCGACGGGGACGGTGCCGCCACTCTTGGCGCGGAAGCGGGCGTCGTGCACGCGGAGGGTGCGGGCCGTGCGCATGACTTCAAGGGCGGGAACGAGGAGGAAGTCCGGCGCCGGCATTGCACCGTCGCCGACCGGCTCGTCGATCATGAGGGTGGGCGGCGGGAGCTCGATCATGTCGGCCGCCGCGGGGTTGACGAAGGTGAGTTTCCCCGCTGCGTCCACGGCGCAGACACCCTCGCCGATGTTGAGCGTGATCGACGCGAGCCGCTCGCGTTCCAGCCGGACCTGCTGGTACAGCTCGGCGTTGCTGAGGGCGCCGTCCCCGACCGCGGCCAGCGCGCGCAGCAAGCCACTGTCGGCCTCGTCGAACGGCTCGTCCCGGCGCCGGCCAGCGGCGGTGAGCCACTGCTGCCGACCGCCAACAGTGATCGGCGCAGCGAGCTGACCGGGGCCCGGATCATCGGAGGTCAGTATGGCCTGCGGGCTGCGCAGCAGGCTTCGTACCGATGTGAGGATGGTGTCGAGCACAGCCTGCTGCCGCAGGCCGCGGTTGGCCGCCAGCGTCACCTCGTACAGCCCTGCCATCCGGGCCCGGTCATACAGCGCCGCGAACCTAGCGCTGATCAGCCGGCGCTCCAGGACCAGCGCGGGCACCGCGATCGCCACTGCCCACAGGTGCGCGTGGATCGCCAGTGCCAGGATCACGCCGACGAGCGCGCCAGCCCCGGCGAGCGTCCCCTGCATCGGGATATCGCGAGTGAACTCTCGCCAGGTCGCTCCCACCGAGACGATCACACTGTTGACGAGCAAAATACTGGTGACGACGTACACCCCGACCCCGAGCAGCACGGCCGCGATCTGGCCGACCGTCAGCGAAGCCGCGGGCGCAGCGACGCTACGGCTCACGGCAAGGCCCAGCCCCGCCGCGATCAGCACCTGCGCGGCGTTGAACGCCGACTTGACCACCGGGCGCCGGCGTATCGCCTGCGCCACCGTCGTCGCCAGCGCCAGCGTCGCCAGGGTGAGAAAGGGCGGCACGAGCAGAGCAAGGATGATGAAGAAGCACTCGTCCAGATTGACTGCCTCGGACTCGCCGCTCCGGAACACCACGACTGGCCACACCCAGTTGCCGAGGGTGAGCGCACCCATCGTGCCTGCGATGATCCACTGGCTCGGGCCGACGTGCCACGGGACGGGCTGCCGCAGCCAGGCGACAACGAGCGTCAGCGCACCGCCGGCTACCGAGACGGCGACGATGGCGGACGCAGACCGAGGTAGCTTCATGGCCGCTCCACGCCGTGCCAGCCCCTTCCTGGTGCGTGCGAGCTACCTACGGTACGCTCGGTGGCCCGGCTTTAGATGGACATTCCTAGAACGCCAGACCAGTCGACGGAAAAGCGGCTGATTCCGTGCGTTCGAGCTGGCCTGACTGGCCCGCAGCCTCGGCACATTCGCTTAATAACAATGGCCTGGAATGCAATGCACCTGCCGGCCGCTATTTCCTCTGACGGCGTCAAGTTCAGATATGGCCCTTGACATTTCTGAGACCTTCTCGGACGATTTAGTAGGCTTCATGGGGAGTGGAGTCCGGTGGGGGGTTTCACGGTGCACGTGGAAGAGTTATTCCAGGCGGCGTCCAGCGGGAACCTGAGCGCGCTCATGTCGGAGCGCGCCGCCGAGCTCACTCCGCAGCTGGCCGAGCAGGCGCGACAGCGGGCTCTGCAGGCCATCTCGGAGGGCAATCTCGACCTTGCTGAGGTCGCCACCGGCACGGCGGCCAACGTGTGGCTGCAACTCGGCAATTACGAGCTGGCGATCAACAACCTCATCGACATGCAGCGGGTCGGCTACATGCGCGCGGATCAGCCTGAGCAGTACGCGCACGTGCGCACGCAGCTGCTCGACTCCGTCAGCAAGGCCATGCAGGTCGGTGCCCGGCTCGCGGCGTTCAAGGCCGCGACGATCGCAGCGGACTGCTCGTACTGGTCAGCGCTGGCCGACGGCCCGGATAGTCAGGATCTGACGCTTCAGACTCTGCGGGACGTGATCGCCGCCGCCGACCTGCTGACCGCCGATCTGCGCGTGCAAGGCATCGCGGCCGACGGACGGCGGTTCGTCGCGCTGGCCGCCGCGGCCGCGAGCCGGGCCATGTCCATTCACTTCATGCCGCAAGATCGCGCCAACGCGGCCGACCGGCTCCTGCGCCGGCTCGCCGCGGCTGTGACCCGCGTCGTGCCAGCGGACTTCGCCCTCGAGCAGCTCGACGAGAAGGGCCGGACAGGGCAGACAGCGCTCGCGTTCGCCTCGCTGGCCGACCAGTACGGCGGCTAAGCACGCGAGTGGCGCTGCGGGCCGCTGTCGGTGCCCGCTGGTAGCCTCTCGCTCCTGTGACCCTCTCCGCTGCCGCCGCCGATGACCAAGCTCCGTCCATCCGTCAGCCGGCGCGGCCGGACCTGTTGCTATCGCTGCGCAGCTGGCAGAAAGACGCGCACCGGGCATACTTCCGCAGCGACAACCGCGACTTCCTGCTCGTCGCGACGCCGGGTGCCGGGAAGACCACGTTCGCGCTGACCGTCGCCGCCGAGCTGATAGCCCGCCGCGAGATCAGCGCCATTACCGTCGTCACGCCGACCGAGCACCTGAAGCATCAGTGGGCGCAAGCCGCGCACCGGCTCGGCATCGCGCTCGACCCGGAGTACACCAACGCCCAGGGGCAGGCCGCAGCCGACTTCACTGGCGTCGCGGTGACGTACGCGCAGGTCGCCGCCCACCCCGCGCTGCACCGCCAGCGCACGCTGAGCCGCCGGACGCTCGTGGTGTTCGACGAGATCCACCACGCCGGGGACGCGCTGTCCTGGGGCGAGTCAGTCCGGGTCGCGTTCGAGCCGGCCCGGCGCCGACTGGCGACTGACCGGCACTCCCTTTCGCAGTGACACCAACCCGATCCCGTTCGTCACCTACAGCCGCGGCGCGGACGGCAGCCTGCGCAGCTCCGTCGGACTACGTCTACGGTTACGGCCCGGCGCTCAGCGACGGCGTCGTCCGCCCGGTCATCTTCCTGGCGTATTCCGGCGAGATGCGCTGGCGGACCAGGGCCGGGAACGAGCTAGCGGGCACGCTCGGCGGCCCCGATGACCGCAGAGCAGCTCGCGCACGCCTGGCGGACTGCGCTCGATCCCGGCGGCGCCTGGATCATGCGGGTACTCGAGGCCGCCGACCGGCGGCTAACCGAGGTGCGGCGCGGCATGCCGAGATGCGGGCGGACTCGTCATCGCCTCCGACCACGCGGATGCGCGCGCGTACGCGGCGCTGCTGCGCGACATCACCGGGACCCGGCCAGTCGTCGTCTTGTCCGACGACCCGGCGGCGAGCAAGAAGATTGCCAGGTTCGGCGGCGTCCGCAGACCGGTGGATGGTGGCGGTCAGGATGGTGTCCGAGGGCGTCGACATCCCGCGGCTCGCGGTCGGCGTCTACGCGACGAGCGTCGGGACCGCGCTGTTCTTCGCCCAGGCGGTTGGCCGGTTTGTCCGCGCCAGGCGGCGCGGCGAGACCGCATCGGTGTTCCTGCCGTCCATCCCGTCGCTGCTCGGGTACGCCGCCGAACTCGAGGCCGAGCGTGATCACATCCTGAGCCGCGCGGACGACGCGACGGAGGACGAGCGCGCGCTCGCCGAGGCGCTGCGGCAGCATGATACGGCCGACGAGCTCGACCAGGAGCCGTTCCAGGCGCTGGCAGCATCGGCTCACTTCGACCGCGTCCTGTATGACGGCAACGAGTTCGGCGTGACAGCCGAGGAAGAGGACTTCCTCGGCCTGCCGGGCCTGCTCGAGCCGGAGCAGGTGGCGCTGCTGCTGCGCGAATCGCAAACCCGGTCAGCCGGCTGGCCGCGTCACGGCCGCTACCGGGCGCGCGCCCGTCGCGAGCCCGGCCGCCCGGCCGGTACCGGTGCCGACGACCCGCGAGACGCTCGCCGCGCTGCGCAAGGAGCTGAACGGCCTCATCGCCGCCTGGCATCATCGCACTGGCCAGCCGCACGGGGCGATCCACGCGGAGCTCCGGCGCAGCTGCGGCGGCCCGCCGCTGCCGCAGGCCACAGCGGATCAGATCCGCGCCCGGATCGAGACGATGCGCAAGCTGGCGCGCTCGAGACCCTGAGTCATGGATGATGGCCGGGCTCAGTCGCCGGTGAAGACGGCGGGCCGCTTGGCCGCGAATGCGGCGATGCCCTCAGCAACGTCGCCCGAGCGTGACCGTTCCAGCTGGATCCGCGCCTCGAGCTCAAGCTGATCCTCGATCCGGCCGTAGAGCCACGCATTCAGCTGTCGCTTCGTGCCGGCGTACGAGCCCGTCGGCCCGTTCGCGAGCTGCCACGCGAGGTCCTCCGCCTGCGGCATCAGCTCGGCGTCCGGCCACACGCGGTTGATCAGTCCCCAGTCCAGGGCCTGCTCGCTCGACAACCGCGAGCCGAGCAGTGCCAGCTCGGCGGCCCTGGCGAAGCCGATCCGGCTTGGCACGAGGAACGACGAGCCGCCATCAGGCACCAGGCCCACGTTGACGAAGGCCAGCACGAAGTAGGCAGACTCGGCGCTCACGACGAGGTCGCAGGACAGCGCCAGCGACAGCCCGATGCCGGCGGCGACGCCGTTGACCGCCGCCACCACGGGCTTCGGCATCGACCGGATCCCGGTGATGATCGGGTGATACCGCTCCGTCAGGATCGTGTAGATATCCGGACGCCGCCTGAGCCGCTCGCCCGCCTCGCGCAGGTCAGCGCCGCTGGAGAAGGCCCGGCCGGCGCCCGTGATCAGCACGGCGCGGACCGAGTCGTCGGCGGCTAGCTCCAGGACGGTGTCCCGGAGCGCCAGCCCGAGCGTCTCGTTCCACGCGTTCAGCCGATCCGGGCGGTTGAGCTCCAGCTTGGCGGCCGGGCCGCGCCGGTACAGCCGAACCGCGCCGAGGTCCTTGTCCAGCTCAAATTCGGTAGCAGAAGTCATGACTAGCAGAGTAAGGGCGTCGGCTGGCTGCGCGCCGTGCTCCGCGAGCCGCCCAGCTCGTGATGCAGGCGGCGGTCCACGCCGTCATCGCGCATCAGCTGCGCTGGACTGAGCAGAACGCCAGGCTGGCGCTGTTCATTTACCAGCGCGGCCACCTAGATTTCGAGTCACCGGGCGGCGCCGAGCTGACTGCCCTGAACCGCGACCTCGCGGCGGCGTTCCGGCGCTGGCTTGAGCCGCTGATCACGGCAGGCGAGATCCGGCCGACCTCGATGCTGATGATCACCGCGATTGTCAGCGGTCCGGCGCACGCCGTCGCCCGCCGCTGGCTCGCGGGCCAGCTCAGCCAGACCCTGACTGCCTATACCGACGAGCTGGCCGAGGCCGCCTGCGCGGGCCTCAGCGGCACCCAGCTGTCGCCGCCCGGCGAGCCGGGCTCGCCGTACGCCGACATCACACGCGGCCGGATCACGATCGAGTTGCGCGGCCCTGACGGCGAGGTGGCACGCCGCGGCGAGGCGACGGTATTGCTAGCCGGACCGTGACTGGCGCGAGTCTGCCGTTCCTGGCGTAACGTCAGACTCATGTGCCGCAGCATCAAGACACTCCGAGAGCCCTACACCGAGCAAGTCACCGACGCCGACGTGCGAGCCGCCGCGCTTCAGTACGTGCGGAAGATCAGCGGGTTCCGCACGCCAGCCGGCCACAACGCGCAGGCGTTCGAGCACGCAGTCGCCGCCGTCGCCGCCGCGACCCAGGACCTGCTCGACCACCTCGAAGTGCGCGGCCAGGCGACGCCGCAGCGCGTAAACAGTCAGCTCGAGCCCACTCACCGACGAGGAGAGCGGAGTCACCATGTCGGACTGGAATGACCAAGATCATCGAAGAGTTCCGCGCCAACGGGGGGAAGGTCGGCGGCCAGTTCGATGGCGCGCCGATCCTGCTGCTCCACACGACCGGCGCCAAGACCGGCCAGCAGCGCGTGAACCCGATGATGTACCGGCCGATCGACGGCGGGTACGCGGTGTTCGCCTCCAAGGCCGGTGCGCCACGCCAACCCGGACTGGTACCACAACCTGGTCGCGAACCCGGACGTGCAGGCCGAGATCGGGACGCAGACCCTGGCGCTGCGTGCACGCGTCGCCGACGACGCGAGCGCGAGCCGATCTGGACTGCACAGAAGAAGGACTATCCGGGCTTCCAGGAGTACGAGAGCATGACGACGCGCCAGATCCCGGTCGTCATCCTCGAGCCAGCCAGCTGACCGGACGCAGCGATGGCGCCTGGCCAGCGCAACAGCCCGAGTGCGGGGGCTGCCTAGCCCTCGAGGGTGACCTCGGCCCGCTGGAGCTGGCCTGACTCGGTGATCTCCACGGCCAGCCCGACCTTCCCGGTCGGGACCGGCCAGCCGCACGGTCGCGCTGGTGCTGCCGTTCCCGGCCAGGTAGCAGTCGATGACAGCCTGGCCTGCCCACGCGGCCGCCATGCGCAGCTGGCGCAGCGGCCCGGCCGGCGTCGAAGCCGTCCGCGCTTGTCAGTCCGGCCGGCCAGGCCGGCGACCGCTGCGCCGAGCGCGCTCGACGAGCTGGTCCAGCACCGCGTCGCAGCGCTGAGCCGCGGGCCGGCGGCACCGCGATCGGAGCTGCTGCACGAGCGGTCGCCGCAGGGGCGACAGCTTGATCTGCACCGTCACCGTGCCGCCCGGACCGGTCAGCCACCAGCGGCAATGCGCGGGCGAATCGCACTCGGCGGGCCGGCCGGGGTCGGCGGCGAACTCGCCGATCTCGCTCACGCAGCAGCTGCGATCTCCGCCTTGCGCTGCGCGAGCGGCCGGTCCAGGTCGACGTTCGGGGCGAAGATGCGCGCGGCGACGTCGTCGGTCCAGTCAAGGAACAGATCGTCGATCGAGTGTCGCGCGCCGCCAGCGTCTCCGGCCACGGGCGGCCGCCGGGGAATGGGCCGCGCAGGCGGTAACGACCCCGTTCCGTGTCCTGCGTGGCTTGGGCCGTCAGCAGCGCCGACAGCAACTCTCCGGCGAGCGCGCCCGCGTGCGCATACGTGCTGTTGGCCAGCACCACGGTGCCGAGCCCGGTCGCCGGATGCCAGCGCATCTGGCTGCCGTAGCCGGGGTAGCCGCCGCTGTGCTGCACGATGGTGCCGAACGCTAGGATCATCCTCGGCGAACAGGCCGAAGCCATAGCTGATCGAGGCGGGCCCGGTGAACCGCGCCACGGTGCCGGAGCCCTCGTCCGTGATCGCGACCTGTCCGAGCTGCATCTCCCGGCGGGAGGCCCGGCTGAGCGGGTGACTGGCGTCCGGCCGGGCGGCGGCTGCCTGGGTCGTGCCAGGCGGGAAGGCGGCTGGCGAACCCCGCGACCCACCGGGCCAAGTCGCGCACGCAGCTGAAGATCCCGCCCATGGGGGCGAAGGCGCCGTTGGGATCGGGCTCGAGCTCGTGCCATTCGCCGGAGTCACGGCGATACCCGCGCGCCAGCTGCGACGGATCGAACTCCGCCGCCTCGTACCCGGTCTGCGTCAGCCCGAGCGGGCCGAGCACCTCGGTCCGGATCGCGCGGGCGTAATCCAGGCCTGTGACCGACTCGATGACCTTGCCGAGGACGGCGTAGCCGAGGTTGGAGTACTCGAACCTGGTGCCGGGGGCCCAGGCGCACCGCACGTCGCCGTCGGCCAGCAGCCGCGCGAATACCGCCGGGTCCAGGCCCTGCTGGCGGTCGCCCCAGGGATCGTCGGTGGGGAAGCCAGCCATCATCGTCAGCAGGTGCCGGATGGTGATGGCCGGGCTGTCGGCCGACGGCAGCTCGACTCCGCCCAGCACCGGCACGTAGCCGACGGCCGGATCGTCCAGGCGCAGCGCGCCCCGGTCTCGCAGCATCAGCACGAGCGTCGCGGTGAAGCTCTTGGTCATCGACGCGATCCTGAACACCGTGTCGGCGTCCGGCGGCGGGCCGCCGAGCCAGCGCTCGCCGCGGCCGCCGGAGTGCCCGAGCTCGCCATTGGCTATTACCCCATACGCCAGTCCGGGCTGGCCGCCGCGCGCGGCGAACCGCGTCGCGATGGCCGCCAGCGCGTCCGCGTCGATCGGCATCATGGTGTCCCCAGGTCAGTCGCGGGTAGAGTCGGTCGCTAGCGTTGCCGGGCCTGCCAGCAGCGACTCCTCGGAGACCGCCGCATCCGGCAGGTCGAGCAGCCTACAGCCGACCCGGATCTCGAACCTGGCCTGGGCCGGCGAGGCAGACGCCCGCCAGCCAGCGCCGGGTCGCGGCGCCGAAGATGGCCTGCACGACCGGCAGCAGCTGCCGCTGCTCGACGCTGATCGGCGCGCCGCCGCCTGCCACGTGCTCGAGCATCTGCAGATGCAGGTGCTCGACCTGCTCGATGATCTCGCTGTAGCTGCGCCTGCGTCTCGCTGATGACCCGGCTCAGCGCGGCGGTCAGGCGCGGCTCGCGCTGCTCGGCGCGGAACTCCCGCAGCAGGTGGCTGGTGACCCGGTCGCGCGCGGTCGCGCCGGGCGGGATCTCCGCGGTCACTCGCGCCAGCGCCGAGGAGTAGCGGCTCAGCAGGATGCCCAGCAGCACGTGATCCTTGGCCGGGAAGTACCGGTACAGCGTCGCGACCGACACGCCGGCCCGCTGCGACAGGTCCTTCATCTGCAGGGCGTCTTCGCCGCCGGCCGCGAGCATGGCCGTGGCGGCGGCGAGGATCCGGTCGTGCCGGCCGTGCTGCGCCGCAGTCGACGGAATGGCCGGCCCTGCCTGTGGCACTCCTGCTGACCTGCTTTCTGGAATCCGTTCTGCTTTTGGGCGCGCTCGAGTCTTCGCGGACCCTGCTTGCCGGCTGGCGCCAGCCTAGATGCCGAGCGAGTCCGCGAGCCGGTCGAGCTGGTCGCCGGGGCCGCCGAGGAGCACCTTGTTGGACAGGCCGTTCTTGTAGTACAAGTGCGCGTCGTGCTCCCAGGTGAAGCCGATGCCGCCATGCAGCTGGACGGTGTCCACCGCGGCGTCGGCGTACGCGCTGGCCAGCAGCACCCTGGCGACCGAGGCGGCGACAGAGAACCGGCCCGGCTCCGCGTCGCCCGCCCTGGCCGCGTCGCGCAGGGCCGCGTGGCCGAGCTCCCAGGACTTCTCCATGTCGGCGAGGCGGTGCTTGACCGCCTGGAACGCGCCGATGGGCTGCCCGAACGCCACCCGGATCCGGGCGTAGGCGCTGGTCATGTCCAGGCACGCCTTCATCGCCCCGGCTGACTCCGAGGCCAGCGCCAGGTTGGCGAGGTCGGTGGCGGCGGCCAGGGCCGCTGCCGCGTCGCCCGCCAGGGCCCGGGCCGGCGTGCCGCTGAGCTGGATGCGCGCGAGCGAGCGGCTGTGGTCAACCGCGGTCAGCCGGGTCCTGGTGAGGCCGGCGGCGGCGCCGTCGACCAGGTAGATGACCGTGCCGTTGTCGCTGTCGGCCGGGACCAGCAGCACGCTCGCCTCGGCGCCGTTCAGCACCGGGGAGACGCTGCCGGACAGCGTCACGGCCGCCGTCGCCGCCACCGTCGCCGTCGCGCCCGCCAGCGCCGGACGCGGTCACGTGGCCGCCGGCGCTGCTCGCCACCGCCAGCGTCGCGATGACCTCACCGGCGGCGATCCTCGGCAGCAGCTCGGTCTTGGCCGCGTCGTCGTCCAGGCGCAGCAGGACCTCGGCCGCGAGCACCGACGCCAGCAGCGGCGACGCCACCAGGCCGGCGCCGAGCTCGGTGAGCGCCACCGACAGCGCGGAGAAGCCGGCGCCGACGCCGCCGTAGTCCTCCGGGATGGTCAGGCCGGCGAGGCCGAGCTGGGCCGTCATCTGCTTCCACACGTCCGCGTCGTAAGGCTCGCCGGAGCTGATCAGATGCCGCAGCGACGTCAGCGGGCTGCGGTCGGCGACGAACTTGCGCACCGAGTCGGCCAGCGCCTGCTCTTCGTCCGTGAGTATCAGTGCCATCGGGGTTCCCTCGCTGCCCTTTCCGCTGCTCAGTCTTCTGGCGCTGCGTGCCGACGCGCAGCTGGTTGAACGGGGTAGCCCGGTCGACACCCGGGTCCTTGGCCAGCCCGAGCACGCGCTCGCCGATGATGTTGCGCTGGATCTCGCTGGTGCCGCCGGCGATGGCGCTGCCGGGCGCCGCGACGATCGAGATCGGTCACGGCCGCCATCGCGTCGTCGTCGAAGCCGGCTAGCTGGTCACCGAGCACGTCGGCCGCGACATTGCCGGCGAACCTGCCGAGCTCCGAGCCGGCCAGCTTCGCCACCGAGCCGCGCGCGCCCGGCAGCCGCCCGGCCTGCGTTTCCTCGCGCAGCAGCAGGGCGAACAGCTGGACGGCCTTGCTCCGGGCGTACAGCTCGGCCAGGTCGCGGCGGACGCCCTGGTCGCTGGTGCGGCCGAGGCCGGCGGCCAGGTCCCGCAGCGAGTCGAAGGCCAGCGGGCTGGTGCGCGAGGAGCCCATCGTGCCGATCGCGATGCGCTCGTGCCGCAGCATGACCACCGCAGCGTCCCAGCCCTTGTTCTCCGCGCCGATGAGGGCGTCGGCCGGGATCCGGACGTTGTCGAAGAAGACCTCGTTGAATGGCGAGTGCCCGGTCGCCACCTTGAGCGGCCGGATCGTGACGCCGGGGGCGTGCATATCCACGATGAACATGCTGATGCCGTTGTGCTTCGGCTTGGTCGGGTCGGTCCTGGCGAGGATCGCGCCGTAGTCACTGAACTGGGCGCCTGAGGTCCACACCTTCTGCCCGTTCAGCACCCACTCGTCACCGTCGCGCACCGCGCTGGTCTGCAGGCTCGCGACGTCCGACCCGGCGCCCGGCTCGGAGAACAGCTGGCACCAGATCTCCTCGCCGCGGAGCATCTTCGGCAGGTAGCGCCTCTTCTGCGCCTCGGTGCCGAGCTCGACGAGGGTGTTGCCCGGCATGCTGATGCCGATGAAGAACGCGCCGTTGGGCAGGTCGTAGTCGCGCGACTCCTGGCTCCAGATGATCTGCTCGGCGCTGGTCAGGCCCTGGCCGCCGTACTCCTTCGGCCAGGTGATGCCGGCGAAGCCCGCGTCGTAGAGCTTGGCCTGGAATGCCTTCTGGTCGGCGATCGTGGTCAGGCCGGACTCACCGTCGTCGTCGCCGGACGCGCGGCGCGGCGCGTTGGCCGCCAGCCACGCCCGTGCCCTGGCGCGGAAGTCGTCGTTCATCGGCGTACCTCTCTGCGCTGTCTGCCCCTGGCTGTCCTGCTGCCTGACGCCTGAACCGGGCCAGGCCCAAAAACTGAAATCAGTTATACTTCTTAACCTGGCTCCGAGCGAAGCATGGCGCCAGATCCCATGTCAACCCGAGCGTGCGTTATCCGCCACATTCTCGTCAACGCCGAGCGTGGCGGGCTAGGGCGCCCTGGCTCGACACCCGCGGATCGACGGGCTGGCGCGAAGGGACTTCGCAAGTATGCAGGTAACCGGCACACGGCAGCGTGATGCGTGGCAGCGGGCCGAGTTCCCGCCCGTCGAGAAGGTCACCGGCGGCGTGTGGTCGGTCCCGGTGCCGATCATCGGCAATCCGCTCCGCTACGTGCTCAGCTACCTGATCGAGCACGACGCCGGTTTCGTCATGATCGACCCCGGCTGGAACCACCCGGACAGCTGGCAGGCGCTGACCAGCGGGCTCGGCGAGTGCGAGATCCCGCTGACCGCCGTCACCGCCGTCGTGATCACGCACGTGCATCCCGACCACCACGGCCAGTCCGCGCAAGGTGCGTGCGGCCTCGGGCGCCTGGGTCGGCATGCACCCGGCCGAGGACGCCTTCCTGGGGATGCAGCGCGACCGCGGCCTCATGCGCGACGGCATGGCAGTCGTACCTGCGCTGGTGCGGCGCTCCGGCCAGCCACCTGGACGAGCTGATCTCCAGCAGGCAGGGCGCCAGCCAGGTCGGAGCCGATGGTGCGGGCCGACCGCATGATCGAGCACGGCGAGCTCGTCGACGTGCCAGGCCTGCGCCTGCGGGCGGTGTGGACGCCCGGCCACACGCCCGGTCATCTGTGCTTCCACGACGAGACCCATGACCTGCTGCTCACCGGCGACCACATCCTGCCTCGGATCACTCCCAACGTGTCCTCCTACGACCTGGCCGACAACCCGCTGGAGGAGTACCTCGGCTCCCTGGCGAAGCTGCGCGGCATCCAGCCTCGCGAGGTGCTGCCTGCGCACGAGTACCGGTTCACGGACCTGGACTCGCGTCTGGACTTCCTGGCCGAGCATCACAGCGAGCGGCTGGCCGAGACGGCCGCGCTCCTCGCGGCGGCGGGTGACACCGGGATCACCTCCTGGGACGCCGCTACCGCGATCACCTGGTCGCGGCCCTGGGCACGGCTGGCCTCGTTCCAGCGGCAGGCTGCGGTCGGCGAGGTGCTCTCACACCTGCGGCACCTTCAGGCGCGCGGCCTCGCGAGCGAGTCAGACATCGACGGCACCGGCATCTGGACCGCCCGGCGCGGCGACTAGGCCGGCGTATGGGACTGACCCAGCATTGAGAGGGCGACGTTGGCAGACCGGCACGCGTGGATCGAGGAAGGGGCGCATCCCGTCGCGCCGGGCGTACATCGGATACCGCTGCCCCTGCCCTCCGACGGGCTGCGGGCGGTCAACGTGTACGCCATCGAGGCAGACGGCGGCCTGGTCCTCATCGATTCCGGCTGGGCCCTGGCGAACGCGCGCGATCAGCTCGAGC
Organism: uncultured Actinomycetota bacterium; assembly: GCA_963837255.1. Lineage (GTDB taxonomy): Bacteria > Actinomycetota > Actinomycetes > Streptosporangiales > Streptosporangiaceae > JAJYUU01. The sequence continues at coordinate 393,369 of CAWIMN010000011.1, read as the reverse complement.
GCTCCCTGGCCGCGATCGGGGCCGGCCTCCTGGACGTCCGCATGTTCCTGGTCACCCACCTGCATCGCGATCACTACACCCAGGCCATCGAGGTCCGGCGGCTATTCGGCACGGCCGTGGCGCTCGGGGCCGAGGAGAAGCACTCGATCGACAGGCTGATCAGCTCGCAGTTCCGGCCACTCGGGGCGCAGCTCAGCATGCTCCGGTCCGCGGGCGCCACTGCTGTGGCCGGCCAGCTGGCGGCGCTGACGATCATCGACGTGGTCGGGCGCGCCGAGGCCCGAGCGGAGTTCCGCGGCGATGACCTGGGCGCTCCCGGTCACCCCGAGCTGCTGCCTGGCGACACGTTCGCGGCCGCCCTTGGCTACGAGGCACCAGACGAGTGGATCGCCTCCGGTCAGGAGTTCGACCTCGGCACCCGGACGCTGACCGCCGTCCATACGCCCGGCCATACACGCGGCCACGTTGTATTCGCCGACGCAGCGGCCGGGCTGCTGTTTGCCGGTGACCACGTGCTGCCGCACATCACGCCGTCGATCGGCTTCGAGGAATCTCCGTCAGACATGCCGCTGCGCGACTACCTCCAGTCGCTGAGCGTGGTGCGGGCGATGCCAGACATGCGCCTGCTGCCCGCGCACGGCCCGGTCTCGCCCAGCACTCACGCGCGGGTCGATGAACTGGCCGAGCACCACGCGAGTCGCCTGCGCGCGATGGCCGACGTGCTGTCTGGCGGCGAGCACACCGGGTACGAGGTCGCGCTCGCTATCCCGTGGACCTCCCGGCATCGCAAGCTGGCCGACTTTGACCTGATGAATCAGATGCTCGCCATCGGCGAGACCATGTACCACCTCGACCTGCTGGTAGCCCAGTCGCTCGCCGTCCGCCACATAGGCCCGGACGGTGTCCGGCGCTACCGGCTCGCTTCCGCCGCCCGGTGACGAGGAGATGACCCAGCTCAGCACCAGCGCAGTCAGCAACAGCGGGCCCCGGGGGTGAGTCCCCCGGGGCCCGCTGGCCGGATCTGAGTCGCTACCTGGGCCGGACCGCCCATGTTGTCCGCGCCCATCTGATGCGGGCTGGTCGTAGCGAACTGCGATCGTGAGCCGGGGCGGGCCTCGATCACCAGCGTCCTGGCGAGGTGGTCACCGATCCGCTGCCGGTTCCGCGAGCACAGGATGACGATGTACCCGACCAGACCGGTGAACGGCCACGTGTACGGGATCGCGTCGAAGATCAGGCAGATCCAGCGTATGAACAGCTGCGCCATGCTGGCCGGGCCACCGTCTTTGCTGATGACCCGCACCCCGAGCAGCTGCATGCCGAATGTCTGGCCGGTGTGGCCGTGCGGCCTGATCACCCAGTACCAGAGGCCTATGAGTACGAAGAGGACGAAAGCTACCAGTCCGCCGATGATGTGCAGCACCGTGCTGCTGCTTCGGTCGAACGGTATGGTCACCAGCGATGGGATGAGTGAGACCAGGAAGCTGTCGATCAGGTACTGCACGATACGGCGGCCGGTGACCCTGGTCTCTTCACGATTGACCGGGCTGGCGTTCCCCGGCTGGCTACTCCACTGCTGGCCGTAGCCGCCCTGCGGCTGTCCTGGCATGCTCCCCGACGGCGTGCCGCCGAACTGCTCCTGTCCCGGCATGGCTTGCGAAGGCGCACCAGGCCCATCACCGGGAACAGCGCTCTGCTGGGTGCCCCACTGGCCAGGCGCGTCCCGGTCAGGCATGCTGCTCATCTGATCCCCCGATCCACGCCCGCCATGACGGCGTTTGCGGCGGCTTCCGAACGGGCCGCAGCTAGGCGTAATCCGATTCGTACCCACGACAACGCCTAGAACACATCTGCTTACACAGCGTTAGGATCAGGCAGTTTGTGGCAGCGGTATCCCGTAGACGCGTGTGCTCACACCCACCATTCGTGGCCACGGCTGAGCCGGATCGCTGCGCGACGCGCCGAATATCGGTCACTTTTCCGTCTCGCGCCGGGCATGGGGGCCGCGCCGGGCGATTACCTTTCGTGGCGCTGTCAATACTGCTCGTATACATGGGCGGGGAAGGGTGTCATGAGGTCTCGCAGCATCGCAGCGGCCATCGTTGCCTGCGCAGGGCTCGCGGCCGTCGGCTGCGGATCCACCGGTACGGCGTCGCCGGGTCCGGGCGCGGCCGTGCATAACCCCGCGAGTGGATCGCCGGTGGCCGCCCCGCGCGGCGCCTTCGGCACTGGCTGCACAAGAATCCCGGCCACGGGCATGGGGAGCCTGACGGGGATGGCATCGGCGCCAGTGGTGACCGCCGCTGCTCACAATCCGCTGCTCGTCCAGTTCGACCGCGCCGTCAAGGCAGCGGGCCTGACCGACAGGCTGAACTCGGCCAGGGGGATCACTGTCTTCGCGCCTGACAATGCGGCGTTCCTGGCGCTCGGGCCGTGGCAACCTCACGACCCTGACCGCGAGCAAGTCAGACCTCGCCAAGGTCCTGGAGTTCCACGTGGTCAGCGGCCGTAAGAGCCCCGTGGATCTGGCCAGCGGCCAGCATCTGATGACGCTGGGCGGCACCGTGATCATCCCGGTGAAGTCCGCGAGCGGATACCAGGTCAACAACGCCGACATCGTCTGCGGCAACATCCAGACCGCGAACGCCACGGTCTACATCGTCAACAAGGTGCTCGTTCCGCGTCCTTAGCCAGCCGCCGGGTAGCGTAGGGACACGCACCCGGAGACAGCCATGAAACTCAAGCTCGATCTGCATGACATCTACAACCGCGGCCAGGACATCGACCGCGCGCTGCGCGGCATCATCGATGAGGCAGTCCGGACGAAGGCCCCGCTGGTCGAGATCATCCCGGGCAAGGGCTCCGGGCAGCTCAAGAAGCATGTGCTGCGGTTCCTGGAGCAGAAGGAGATCAAGGCCCTCTACCACCGGGTCGAGAAGGACTCCAAGAACTTCGGCCGCATCTTCGTCCACTTCCGCTGGTAGCCCCGCCGGGCCGATGGTCCGTGCGGTCAGGCCGAGCGTTGCGGAGTGCTAACCCGGCCGGCGGCGTGCGCGCCGCGTCCGCCGCGACCGCCACGACCGCCGGCCGCTCGCACGGCCTGGCCCCGGCGCGGCCGGGCCCGCGGATAGATGCCAGCGACGCCCAGGCCGCGGAGTATCGGCCGGTGAGCCTTCGGCTGCGCGTGCCGGCCGAGCCCGGACGATCGCTGGCCGGTCTGCTGCCGGAGGCTTGGCTGCTGACCCGCAGTTGCCGTACGGAACGGCCTGTCGCCCTCCTCATCGAACGCGGCATCCAGGTCAAGCCTGCCGGCACCGTGGCGGCCACCGTCCGCCATCCACGCGAAGCCCATCCCCGCTCCCCCGAGCGAGCCACGGCCAGCGGCCGCGGCGTCTGATCCCCCGCTGGCGATGGTGCCAGCACCGGATACCCGTGTCTACTATCGCCACGGTCTAATAGCAGGTGCCGCGTACAAATCCGAATATGTGACCTATGCGGTGAGAACACCGGGCCGGGTCTGTCTGCCCGGCGCGCCGCCGAGGCCCGGCGGCGAAGTAACGAACCGAACAAGCCTTCTGGATGAGATTATGGCTGTTTAACCAAACATGGCAGGATGACGCCATGAAGCTCTTCCTGCACATCCTGATCGTGGCCGCCGCTCTCGGCGTGGCGCATCTGGTGGTCCCCGGCATCGAGCTTGAGGGTGGCAGCAGCCTGAAGAAGATCGGCACGCTCATCGCGGTCGCCCTGATCTTCGGCATCGTGAACGCAGTGATCAAGCCGATCGTCAAGACCATCGGCTGCCTGTTCTACGTGCTCACCCTCGGCCTGATCGGGCTGGTGGTCAACGCATTTCTGCTGTGGCTGTGCAGCTGGGTCGCCGGCAAGCTCTCGCTGCCGTTCCACATCACCGGATTCTGGCCCGCGTTCTGGGGTGCCATCATCGTCGGAGTTGTCGGCTGGATCCTGAGCCTCCTCCTCGACGACCGCCAGCCCGCGCACTAGCTGCCTGCCTGTTCACGGCGGTGTCGGCCCGGCGGCGGCCCGGCGGTGCCGGCCCGGCGGCGGGCATCGGGCCGCGAAACCTCCTAGTGTTCACTGCGGGAGGTGGGCCGTTGTCGCGGGCGTGGCCGGTAGTCGATCTGTTCTCTGGCGCCGGCGGCATGAGCTGCGGCTTCAGCCGGCACGCTGATTTCGAGCTCATCGGCGCCGCTGACGCGCAGCTGGGCAAGCCAAGCGCGGCCGCCGGCTCGCTCGGCTGCAATGCCACCTACGCAGCCAACATCGGGCTGACTCCGGTCGAGACCGACCTGGCCACCTCGTGGCCAGCCGAGGTCTGCCACGCTGATGAATATCGGCGCGCACCGCCCGATAGTGCTGACCGCCTGCCCGCCGTGCACAGGATTCTCCCGCACGCATGGCGAGCAATCACCTGCACGACGACCATCGCAACAGCCTGGTCCGTCGGGTCGGCGAGTACGCGGCCCTGCTGCGGCCAGACATCGTGCTCGTCGAGAACGCTCGCGAGATCGTTACCGGCAGGTTCAGCGGTCACCTGCGCGCACTGCTCGACCAGCTGGCCGGCCTCGGCTACCGAGCGGCCGCTGACATCCACTTCCTGACCGAGTTCGGCCTGGCGCAGCGGCGGGAGCGGGCCATCATCGTCGCTGTCCGCCGGCCTCTGCCGGTGCGCAGCCTGCGCGACCTCTGGCGCGGGTGGCGCGTGGACGCCAAGGCAACCCACGTCAGACGGGCGATCTGGGACCTGCCGCCGGTCGCGGCGGGACAGCGGCACGCGTCCGATCCGCTGCACGTCTCGCCCGCCTTCCGGGCGCGGCTTAATGAGCGTCGCCTGGCGGCGGTCCCTCGCGACGGCGGTGGGTGGGCGGACCTCATCGATCATCCGGACAGGTCCGTGCTCCTCACGCCGGCCATGGCCAGCAGGGTCGCGCGCCGCGACCTTGGCAGTCACCCAGACATCTACGGACGGCTGTGGTGGGACCGCCCCGCGGTGACCATCAAGCGTGAGTGCGGCCACATCGGCAACGGCCGCTACGCCCATCCGGAGCAGGATCGGCTGTGCACCGTCCGGGAGATGTCCTTGCTGCAGGGTTTCCCGCGTGACTACAAGTTCGCCGGGCTCGCTGGCGAACATGTACCGGCACATCGGCGATGCCGTCCCGCCGCTGATCAGCTTTCAGCTGGCTGGTCTGTGCTCGTGGATCCTCACCGGCGTCCGGCCCTCGCCCGAGGAGCTGATCCTGCCGGGCTGCCAGCTGGCGGCCGGCGATCTAGCCAGGGCCTGACGTCCGGCTGCGGCCAGCGATCGGGGCCCCGGCTCCGCTCGCTGGCCGCGCCACCGCGACCTCGGCTAGAGTGGCGGCATGCAACGACGTCTCAGCACCAGCTGGTGGTGGCCGCTCTAGCGGCCGCCAGTCCTTGCATCACCGACGGCGTGCCCGCTGGGCACGCCGTTTCGCTTGTGACCGGCGTGACGTCCCGGCGGGCCTTCTCGACCAGGAGGTCCTATCATGCCTGCCATCACCGCTACCCCTTCGCAGCTTGCGAGTCAGCGCAGAAGCGACGACCTTGAGACTGCGATCACGCGGGACCCGGGTGCGTTCCGCATCCTCAGCGGCGACCGGCCGACCGGCGCGCTGCATGTCGGCCACTACTTCGGTTCGCTGGCCAACAGGGTGCGCCTGCAAGATGCCGGAGTCGAGCTGCTGGTCCTCATCGCGGACTACCAGGCCATCGCCGACCGCGCCGCACCTGCCGACCTGCCTCGCATCGTCATCGGGCTGATGGCCGATTACCTGGCGGTCGGCATCGACCCCGGCCGGTCGACCATCTTTGCGCACAGCCAGGTAGAGCAGCTCAACCAGCTGCTCTTGCCGTTCCTGAGCCTGGTCAGCGTCGCCGAGATCGGGCGCAATCCGACGGTGAAGGAAGAGATCGCAGCGACCGGCTCCGGCATGGTCTCCGGACTGATGTTCACCTATCCGGTCCATCAGGCTGCCGACATCTTGTTCTGCCATGCGAACCTGGTCCCGGTCGGCCGGGACCAGCTGCCGCACCTGGAGCTCACCCGCACGATCGCGCGCCGGTTCAATGACCGGTACTGCCCCGCCGACCCGTACTTCCCGGCGCCAGCGGCCTGCTCAGTGCGGCGCCGCTGCTGCTCGGTACCGACGGCCAGAAGATGAGCAAGAGCCGGAACAACTCGGTGCCGATCCGGGCGACTGCAGACGAGACGGCACGGCTGCTCGCAGCGGCCAGGACCGACTCCGAGCGTGTCATCAGCTACGATCCTGAACGCCGGCCTGAGGTAGCCAGCTTGCTCTTGCTGACCGCGCTGTGCACGGATACGACGGCGGACGCTGTGGCGGCCGAGATCGGCGGCCGCGGCGCCGCAGCGCTCAAGGCGGCGGCCGCCGACGCCGTCAACGACAGGTTCGCGCCGATCCGCGCGCGCCGGGCTGCCCTTGCCGCCGACCCCGGCTACCTGCGCGACGTCCTGGGAGCCGGCAACGACAAGGCTGCCGCGATCGCCGAGGAGACGCTGCAGACGGTCCGGGAGCTCATGCATCAGGTGTACTAGCGAGTCGTACATCACGTAGTGCTTATATATGCTAGAGTGAATATACTATGCCAGCGCAGACAGCTTTCGACGTCGTCGCCGAGCCGGCTCGGCGCCGCATACTCGACCTGCTGCTTGCCGGGGAGCGGCCGGTGGGAGACCTGGTGACGAGCCTGGCGATGAGCCAGCCCGGCGTGTCCAGGCACCTCCGGGTGCTGCGCGAGGCGGGCCTGGTCACGTCGCGGACGGACGCGCAGCGACGGCTGTACAGCATCAGCCCCGGGCCGCTGGCAGAGCTGGACGCATGGCTCGCGCCGTACCGGCGGCTGTGGGCGGATCGCCTTGATCAGCTCGCCGCGCTTCTGGACCACATGCCGGACGAGCCGGCGACGAGTTGACAGCGCCAGCCGAAGGGAGAGTCATGAGCGAGGCGCACCCGCCCGGCGACACTGACCTCGGGATCCTGGAGCGCGGGAGCGGGCAGGTGACGCTGCGCTTCACCCGGAGACTGTCGCATCCGCCAGCCAAGATCTGGCGAGCTATCACCGAACCCGAGCACCTGGCGGCCTGGTTCCCGACCACGGTCGAAGGTGACCTCGTGCCAGGTGCGCAGCTGCGGTTCAGCTTTCGCGAGATGGACCTGCCGTCCTTCGACGGCACAATGCGCGTCTGCGAGCCTCCGAAGCTGCTCGAGTTCAGCTGGGGAGACGAGCGGCTGCGGTTCGAGCTGACTCCCGACGGCGCTGGCACCCTGCTGAGATTCTCGGCCTCCTTCGCGGAGATCGGCCGCGCGGCGAGGGACGGCGCAGGCTGGCAGACGTGCCTGGATCTGCTCGGATATGAGCTGGCCGGCGAGCCGGCCCCGTGGCCGCAGGATGAGCGCTGGCGGCAGGTCCATCGCGCGTACGTGCGCGCATTCGGGCCGGAGGCGGCCATCGTCGGGCCGCCCGCCGAGTGGGAGGACACCTACGGGCCCGTCCGCGGCACTCAGGCCTGAGGCCCGGTCACGTCGCAGACGCGAAGCCGGCGGGCCGCTCGCGCGACCCGCCGGCTTCCGTGCACCACTAGCTATCAGGCGTTGCTGGCAGTCAGCTTGGCCAGCTCGGCCTGCACCATTGCCTCGTGCTCGTCCTCATCCCGCTTGGCGTCACGCGGCCGCCACCGGCCACGCAGCAGCGGAATCGACAGCAGGAAGAAGATGAGTCCGCCGAAGCAGACCCAGTACCAGGTCCGCCACTGCCCTGGGGACTTAGCCGCGGCTGCCGCCACGTCCGATGCGTGCGCCTTCATGTAGGCATCCACCGATGGCGGCACCTTCGCTAGCGCTGCCAGCTCGGCACCGACGCCGGGAGCCGAGACCTCGGCGATCACCGACGGCGGTACCTTCGACAGTGCCGTCAGCTGAGCCGTGTACGGCTGGAGCTGGTGTCAGCTCCGGTGCCGCGGCGATCACGCCGCTGATCGCGGCCTGGTTGGCGCTGATCGTGCCGAGGATCGCCAGGCCCTTGCTGCCACCGCCGGCTGCGGCGACAAGCTGGGCTGCCAGTGCGGGCGGAACCTTGTTTGCCGGGTACTTGGCTGCCTGGGCGAACAGCGCCGGGTGGGTCTCGATAACTGCCAGCTCAGGAGCGAACTTCTGTGCGTTGGCGATCTGCGTCGCGTCCTTCTGCGCGATCGCGACGATCGCCGGGTGCGTCGACGCGAACGTCAGTTCCGTCGAGTACTTCGTCGCGTCCGCGACGATCTTGCCGTGCGAACCGGCCCAGACGAGGGACGGATACTGGGCCACGTATCGCAGCGACGGTACCGCCGTAGTTGACCAGCGGCGTGACCGAGTTGATCACGACCAGCAGCAGCAGCGACGAGGCGAAGACGACGACCCGGATGATCCAGCCCCAGATCGCGAGCCCGGTTGCAACGGCCGCCGGGTTGCGGTGCTCGACCGTCTCAGTGAAGCTGGCCATCCACGGCGTGTAGGCGACGCCCAGGAAGAACAGCATGATCGCCAGGATCGCCGCGATGGTGGAGAAGCTCGGGTGCGCTCCGACCTTGGACTGCAGCAAGAACAGCACGATCATGACGGCAGCTCCGACGCCGCCGACGACCATGAACGGCTTGCGCACCCGGACCCGGTCCGAGAACATGCCCACCAGGATCACTGCGCCGGCGTTGAAGGCCCAGCACCAGTAACCGAGGTTGTTGGCCTGCTTCAGAGAGAACCCGAGAATCGTGGTCGCGAAGATGACCAGGAAGCCGACGAGGGCGTAGTAGATCAGCAGCATGATCGACACCGCGAGGGCCGAGACGATGATGTCGGGCTTGAGCAGCTGCCGCCAGTGGTTCTTCACCAGGGCTTCGATATCGAGCCCCTTGGCCCGGGCCTCGATCAGCGCCCGGTCCCGCATCGTCACCATCAGCTGGTCGCGAAGCCCGGGTGACAACTCCCGCAGCCCGATCAGGGCGATCAGGAAGACCACCAGGCCCACGGTGCCGCCGATGTAGAACTCGTGCGTCCAGAACCGCGGGGCTGGCGATGCCGATTCGGGATCGTGATCGAGCCGACGATCGCCACGATCAGGCTGCCGAGCACCGGGCCGCTGGTCCACCAGCCCATGGCGGTGGCCCGGCCGACCTGCGGGGAGAAGTCCCGGATCAGCGCTGGCGTGGCGACCAGGCAGACGCCCTCGACCGCGCCGACGACAAAGCTCTCGATCGTGAAGGCCCACCTGTTGGTGGCGGCGGGCAAGATGAACGTGACGAAGATGCCCGAGAACAGCAGCCCGAACACCACCAGGTTCGCGCGGCCGTACCTGTCGGTGAGACCGGCGAACAGCGAGCCGAAGGCGCCGATCAGGTTACCGAACGCGACAGTTACCACGTAGAACTTGAAGGACATGCCCAGGTTGCTCAGGATCAGCGTCGACACCGAGCCACCGACATACAGCTCGTAATACAGCGTGATCGTGGCCAGTACGGTGATAGTCAGGTATATGACCCGGCGACCGGTGTCCGGGTAGTGATCCAGCTGCCGGTGAATCAGCGAGGAGAGCAATCCCCGTTGCCCCGAGACTGGTTCCGCGGTGGTAGCTGTCATACGGCCCTCCTTGCTGTGACCGAATGTTGCGCGTGGGTTAACTACATGCCGACTAGACGGTATCCCCACCGTCGGCAACAAATCAACGGTCGGTTTTCGGCTATCACGAGGCCACGCGACCTGCTCAGGCTCTGTAGCGCTCACATCGAGACGCCGCCGGGCGGTCGCCGGAGGTGCGGATTCCGTACCCGGCTGTCAGCCAGCGGCGGGGAGCACCCCCCGCGTCGGGCTCGCCAGCGCAGTGCTCGCGAGCGCAGTGAGTTGCTCGGTCAGCGGCCAGCGGCGAAGTGGGGAATGGCGCCAACGAGCGGCTCTACCGCGGTGGCAAGCTCGAATGGCGCGCTCGGAGGGATTCGAACCCCCAACCTCCTGATCCGTAGTCAGGTGCTCTATCCGTTGAGCTACGAGCGCAGGCGAACCTCGCATAGTGTACGGCACTTCAGGGATAGCGCGCCGAGCCGGCGCCCTGAGTGGCAAGGTGACGGCTATGGCCACTCGACTCGTGCACATGGTGATCGATGCCCACGATACGTCGGCCCTTGCTGGGTTCTGGGCAGAAGCGCTCGGCTGGGAGGTCGGCTTCGATGAGCCCGACTGAAGCGGGCGTCTGGCCAGCCGGATTTGACTATCCCGGACCCGGCGCGCTGCCGCTGGTCTTCGTTCCGGTTCCCGAGCCCAAGACCGTGAAGAACCGGATCCACCTCGATCTGGCCAGCCACTCGGCCGCGCACCAGGAGGAACTCGTCGGCCGGCTGCGCGACCTCGGCGCCGCCCCCGCCGACGTCGGCCAGGGCGACGTGCCGTGGGTCGTGCTCGCCGATCCGGAAGGCAACGAGTTCTGCGTGCTCGAGCCCCGGCCGGAGTACCGCGACACCGGGCCCGTCGCCGCCGTCGTCGTCGACAGCGCGGTCCCGGCGGGCGCCGCAGACTTCTGGACGGTGGCGTCCGGCTGGCGGCTGCACGATGCCGGGAACGGGGTCGTTTCCCTTCGATCACCGCAGGGCAGCGGGCCCTACCTTGAGTTCCTGCCGAGCTCAGATCCGAGGCGCGTCAAGAACCGCGTGCACCTGGACGTCGCGCCGCACTCCGGTGAAGACCACGCCGCCGCCGTCGAGTCTCTGCTCCGGTCCGGTGCGGTGCGCGCGGACGTCGGCCAGGGCACCGTCAGCTGGGCCGTGCTCGCCGATCCCGAGGGCAACGAGTTCTGCGTGCTAAGCCCGCGCTGACCGCATCCGCTCAGCGCTCGGGCCCTGTCGCGCTAGTGTCCTTCTGAGCGACTTGTCCGTCATTTCCGTCACCGGTGACGAAAAAGCCTGAGCGAGGCTCATCCAACCTTTGATTTGCCCAGCTTGGATAATGATCTACAGCTGGGGTACGGCCCCTTTTAGCTGGTCTGCGCGAGCGCAGGCTCAGGTTTTCATGTCCTCCCGCGGGCACGGTGGCGTTTCTTAGCCGGCAGCGAGGAGGACTTTGCATTGTCGTCGCGCAGACCGGCGTCGCTGCTTCGAACCCGCCTGCTGCAGGCTGCCGCGGCGGCAGTGCTGATCGTCGCGACCATCGCGATCGTGGCTCAGACAGCGGACCAGTCGACGGTCAGAGCAGTGGAGCGCCAGCTCGGGGTGGGCCAGATCGCCGTCGCCCCCTGGTCATGTCATGTTGGCAGCAACTCGATGCCGCATCGACGCGTGCTCGTGCTCTACGACAGCACCGGCTCCTACGCCGCTTACGGCGCGCAATCCGCCGTGCTGGCGGCGAACTTCGCCTCCCATTTCGCCCAGCCGGTCCGGCAGGCGGTGAAGTCCTACCGAGCCGGGGAGATGCACCAGTACGCGGCGGTGGTGTACGTCGGGACGAACTACGGGGAAGTGCTGCCGAAAGCATTTCTCTCGGACGTGCGGCAGGGCATGCGCCCGGTGCTGTGGCTCGGCGGTAATGCCTACCAGCTCACCGACAGGACCTACGCCAGCAGCCACGGCTGGCGGGAATCGGCTGACCGCCTGGCGCGCTTTGTCCGCGTCCGCTATCGCGGCGTGAGCCTGACGATCAACAACAACGATCTTGCCGGCATCGACGTCCTGAACACCGCGAAGGCGACCGTCCTGGCCACGGCCGTGGCCGCAAGCGGAAAGACCACGCCGTGGGCGGTGCGTTCGGGGAACCTCACCTATGTCTCGGAGGTCGCCCTATCCTCAGGCGGCGGCGTTGACCGGTCCTTCGCTGTCGCAGATCTGATGGCACGCCTCTTCGGCGATGTCCGGCATCAGCACCTCGCCATGATCCGGCTCGAGGACGTCGGGCCAGCTACGGACCCGGCCGAGCTTCAGCAGATCGCAGCCCTGCTGGCCGCCTCGAACATCCCGTACTCCATCGCGGTCTACCCCTTGTATGTCGGCCCGGCGAATCAACACCCCCGCGAGCGGATCCCGCTCAGGAACCGGCCGCAAGTTGTCCAGGCGCTGCGATACATGCTCTCCACGGGCGCGACTCTCGTGTTGCACGGCTACACCCACCAACTCGGCGGTACGCCCAACCCGAACAATGGCGAGAGCGGCGAGGACTACGAGTTCCTGCGCGTCCACTACAACGCCAGGCACGTGCTCGTCTATCGCGACCCGGTGGCAAGGGACCAGGGCGCCTGGGCCCGCCACCGGATCCAGCTAGCCCTCGCTGGAATCCAGGCTGCCGGATTGCCACGGCCCCGGATCTGGCAGTTCCCGGAGTACGGTGCGTCCCCGGCGCAGTACCGCCTGGCGGCGTCGATGTTCGTCGCGCGGTATGAGCGGGGCAATTACGCCGAGGGACCGCCGGGCCATGAAGACCTGCAGACCCTGACCGAGCAAACTCCTCCGTACCTTGTCCGCGATGTTTACGGCGGCCCGGTGCTACCGGAGACGCTCGGATACGTCATGGACCCGCGGGCTGGCGCCAAGGGTCCGGGCTCGGTCAGCGCGATCCTGGCCGCCGCTGCGGTGCAGAAGGCTGTCGTCCGGGACAACGTCGCCAGTGTCTACTACCACCCGTTCCTCGGCACCGGCCCGCTGCGACGTCTCGTAGACGGGATCCGGAGAGAGGGCTACAGGTTCGTCAGTCCCTGCGCCGCACTGAAGGGATAGCCGTGCTGAAGATCGCAGCAGACATGGTTGCGCTCGTTGGCTTGTTCTTCGGGCTGTATTCCGTCGTCATCCTCGTGCTCTGCGCCCTGGCGTTCACGTTCCGCCGGCGAGGAAGGTGACCAGCAGATGATCGTGCAGGTATTCGAACTGGTTGCCACCCTTGGCATCATCGCCATCTTTATCGAGGTGGTCCGGCTTTGGTTCGTGAGCCGCCAGGTCGGCGCGATCCCTGAGCCGCCTGGTGCCGCGGATCAGTACCTGTTCGCGTTCCTTGTGCCGGCCCTCGATGAGGGACGGGTGATCGAGCAGACACTCGATCGGCTGCTCGCGCTGCCAATCCGCCACAGCCTGGTGCTGGTCGTCGATGATGGCTCAACTGACGGGACTGGACGTCTGGTGGAGTCGCGGAACGACCCGCGCGTAAAGGTTCTGCGCCGACAGCTCCCGGCAGCCAGGTCCGGCAAGGGAGCGGCGCTGAACGCAGGGTTCCAGCGGCTCCTGGCGGAGGTCGATGAATGGCCTGCGGACAAGGTCATCGTCGGGATCATGGACGCCGACGGCCGCCTCGACGCCGAGGCACCCGACCGCGTCGCGGCGTACTTCGCCGCGCCCGAAGTTGGCGCGGTGCAGGTAGCGGTCCGCATCTACAACCGGCGCGACAGCGCGCTCGCACGTCTGCAGGACATGGAGTTCGTTACCTACACTGACGTCTTCCAGGGCGCGCGCGACGTGTGGGGCATCGCCGGACTAGGCGGCAACGGCCAGTTCGTGCGGCTGTCGGCGCACCTGGACCTGGCTCCAGCACCCTGGACCAACGGCCTGACTGAGGATCTGGAACAGGGTCTGCGGCTGATCTGCGCCGGCTGGCAATTGCGGTACTGCCGCGACGTCGCGGTGCATCAGCAGGGCCTGGTTTCCGTGCGGCGGCTGCTACGTCAGCGGTCGCGGTGGTTTCAGGGCCACCTTCAGGCGTGGGGCCAGATCCCGCAGATCATCCGCAGCGCCCAGCTGCGGCTAGTACCGCATCTGCTGCACACCCTGCTCGTGCCGGTGCTGCTTCTCTGCAACGTCCTGCTGCTCGCGGCACTCGCCGTCATGCTGGCCGCAGGCGCGGTCTCAGCGGCCGTCAGGCTCGATCTGGTCCGGCCCGGGGTCTTCATCGACTGGTACTGGCTTACGTTCGCCCTCGCCGTCTTCCTCGCCATATCGGTATACGCGCGCCGCGAGCCTGACCTCACCCGCTGGCGAGTCGTTGTCCTGGGTCATGTCTTCGCTGCCTACGCCCTGCTCTGGATAGTGGCAGGCTACTGGGCGCTTGGCCGCATGCTAGGCGGGCGGCAAGGCTGGCAGAAGACCGACCGGGTGCTTGAGCGCCCACCCGAGCCGGTGGCCGGGCGGAAGTAGCGAAGGATGCGCCTTGCTGTCGGAGCGACCGTAGCCGTGCTCGCGCTCGCGGGCTGCGGCAATGCTCAGACGGCCTCGGCTCCGGCCGCCTCGCACCTAGCCGAGCATCCCTGGCGGATCGCCTATGACGGCTACGGCCACGTCGAAATCATCGGTTCTGCCAGTGACTACCGCGTGACAATCGATCCTGCCCAGGCCGGCTCGGCCAGCACCACGCATTCCGCTCTCGTGCTGTCCGCTGCCACCCGGAGCGATCTCACGTTCGAGGCCCGCATCCGGACGAATGCCCAGCTGCGCAAGCCCGACCCGAATGCCTGGGAGGTCGGCTGGCTGCTGTGGCACTACCTCGATAACCAGCATTTCTACTACATCATCCTGAAGCCCAACGGCTACGAGCTCGGCAAGGAAGACCCCGCTTACCCAGGTCATCAGCGCTTCCTGGCAACCGCGAGCCGACCGGCCTTTCCGGTGGGGCGCTGGTATGCCGTCCGAATTCAGCAGCAGGGCGACGTGATCGTCGTCAGCGTCGACGGTCACTTCCTGGTTCGTTACATCGACATCCACCACCCGTACCGGTCTGGACGCGTCGGTCTGTACGCCGAGGACGCCTCGGTTACCTACCAGGTCGGCACAGTGACGCCAGCCCCGTGAATCCTGAGAGAGAAGGATCCGTTCTGAATGGCAACTGATTCGCCGAAGCGCGTGATGGTCATCTATGGAACCAGGCCAGAGGCAATCAAGCTGGCGCCTGTAATCCGCGCGCTGCACGCCTCGCCACCACTGTCGCCAGTCGTCACCATGACTGGCCAGCACCGCGAGATCGTCGACCAGGTCAATGCCCTGTTCGGCATATCGCCAGACCACGACCTGAACGTCATCAGGACGCGTCAGTCGCTCGACGGCCTGACATCACGTGTCCTTGAGCGGCTGACCCTGACGCTGCAGGAGAACCGTCCAGATGCGGTCGTAGTGCAGGGCGACACCACATCGACTTTCGCAGGCGCCTTGGCGGCGTTCTACCAGCGCATACCTGTCATACACATCGAGGCTGGCCTCCGGACCGGCGACATCTATTCTCCGTTTCCGGAGGAGGCGAACCGGCGGCTGACGACTCAAGTCACGACCCTGCACCTGGCGCCGACGCCGATGAGCGAGCATAACCTGGTCTGCCAGGGCGTCAGCGCTCAAGACGTGCTGGTGACCGGCAACACCGTCATCGATGCACTGTTGTGGACGGTCGGGCAGCGCGTCCAGTATGACGATGAGGAGCTTGAGAAGCTCGACTCATCCGAGGCACCAGTGCTGCTCGTCACAACGCACCGCCGGGAGTCCTGGGGGAGGCGGATGCGCGGAGTGGCAGAGGCCGTCGCCGGAATTGCGCGCAGGCATCGCGACATCGCTGTGGTCCTTCCGGTGCACCCGAACCCGGTCGTTCGCGACGCGCTGGTACCCATCCTCAGCGGGATGAGCAATGTACT
Organism: uncultured Actinomycetota bacterium; assembly: GCA_963837255.1. Lineage (GTDB taxonomy): Bacteria > Actinomycetota > Actinomycetes > Streptosporangiales > Streptosporangiaceae > JAJYUU01. The sequence continues at coordinate 377,700 of CAWIMN010000011.1, read as the reverse complement.
GATGACTGAGCCGCTGAGCTACGGGGCGTTCGCCCGATTGCTGGGGCGCGCGACTGTCGTTCTGACCGACAGCGGTGGCGTGCAGGAGGAAGCCCCAAGTCTGGGGAAGCCGGTGCTCGTGATGCGCGATACCACCGAGCGGCCTGAAGCGATTTCCGCGGGCGCAGCGCGACTGGTCGGCACGGACCCTGAGGACGTGTTCAGCGCGGTCGATGAGCTCCTCTGCAACGCCGGCGCCTACAGTGCGATGGCCAGCGCGATGAATCCCTATGGCGATGGATGCGCCGCTCGCCGCGCGGTTGGCGCCATTGAGCACATGTTCAACCTTGGCCCGCGGCCTGCTCCGTTTGAACCCAGCGACACGGTGACGCCCGGGCCTTACTGCTGAGCGCCATGGAGTAGCTGCTCGAGGGAGACTGTGTCGGATGGCGCCGGCGCGGTGATCTTGACTGGCACGGCGTAGTGCGTGAACGTCATGATCATCTGCGCGCCGCCCGATCCGGCCAGCGTCGGCACTCCTACCTGCGTATCGACAGTCAGCTGGCAGGCGAGCTGACGCCGGGAGTCGAACCACACAGTGATCCTCGGCGGTGACGCGTGTTGCAGCGCCTGGACCGCCGCGCCGGTCTCGGCCTGCGAGAGGCCAATCTTCGGCCCCTCTGCCTCCGCAGCGGTCACCATCGCCTGCCTGGTAGGCGTCACGGCGTATCCGCTGCAGGTCTGCCCGTTGATAGACCGCGTCCCGAGTGACACCACGCTGGCGCTCTTCTGCTTGAGGAATGACAGGGACCAGCCCGGCGAGCCTTTCGTGATGGTTTCCGCCCCGGCGTGCGCGAACGGTACCTGCAGCCAGCGGCGCCCGCCGGTCACGGCAGCCAGGCTACGGCCGTCTGCGGTTACGTCGAGATAGAGGTTCCCGCCGACCAGGAGCTCAGTTTCCGTCAGAGATCCGCTAGGGAGGCTGGCGCCGACGTTGAGCAACATCGCGTTCGTCGCGAAGTCGATCTGGCCGCTCCCTCCCATCGCGATGGTCTGGCCCGCAGAGCGCACGGTACCGGACAGCGTGACATCCGCGGTGCTCTGATTCAGGGTTCGCTGTGCTGCATTCGTGACGAAGGCAGCCGGCGCTATGCCGGATGAGCCCGATCCGCCGGCCAGCATGACAAACACCAGCACCGCGACAACCGCACCCGCGGCGACAGCGATGTACTCGGCCCGACGTCGCTTCTTGTGGGGGAAAGGATCGCCGTCGCTAGCTGCCCGCACGCAAGCGGCATTGGTCAGGTCCTGGGCGCTCCGGACCGCCGTTTGGGCTGCTGCCGCCTGGACGCGGCCGACCATCGCGATTGCCGCCGCCGCATCAGGCGCCGACTCCTCCGGCGGCTCGTCGTAGACCTCCATGCGCCCGTCGCGGACAAGCTTTGTGGGGCGGCCCACGGAGAAGTAGCGCATCTCATGCAGGCCGAACGGGTCCGCATGCCACCCCTGCAATTCCCCGTTGGTCACGGCATCAGTATGCCGTTGCAGGTGAAAGACGCTCAGTAAACCTTTATTGAACGATAGAAGGCTAATCCGCCCTCAGCAGTTCGGGAATCGTCCGGCTACGGCTCCTTGTCACCCGCGATTGTGCCGCGCACCCTGCTTGCCGTTCAGCACTAGTGGAAGGGTCTGGTAGCCGCGAGGGACTAAGCGGTCACGGCGCTGCGGCGGTTCGCCTGGCGTGGCAGATCTCCAGCCGCAGACCTTCCAGGTGACCGCACGGGCCGCCGCGCTCGTTTTCGCATTGACTAGCCCGTCACGACCGGGTACAGCAGGTGAGTCGCACTCCGTTACGTTGCAGGAGGTCATCATGACGATCGAGTTCGAGGCTGTGCCGCTCGACAAGCCCGCTGACGTGAACGTCATCGTGGGCCAGTCGCACTTCATCAAGACAATCGAGGATCTGCACGAGGCCCTCGCCGGGGTCAGTCCCTATCTGAAGTTCGGCATCGCCTTTTGCGAAGCCTCTCAGGCCCGGCTGGTGCGCCGGTCGGGCAATGATTCCGAGCTAACTGACCTGGCCGTAGCGGCCGCTACCGCGATTGCGGCCGGGCACGCGTTCGTCGTCATGCTGAGGAACGGTTTCCCGGTCAACGTGCTGAACCAGATCAAGGCGGTCCCGGAGGTGTGCACCGTCTTCTGCGCGACTGCCAACTCGGTCGAGATCCTGGTGGCAGTCACCGATCGCGGCCGCGGCGTCGCTGGCGTGATCGACGGCCAGACGCCGGTGGGCACCGAAACAGACCAGGACGAGGCGAGCCGCAAGCAACTGCTCCGTGAGATCGGCTACAAGCTCTGACCTAGGACCTTCGGGCGGGCCCTTCGGCCCTAGCCGCTGTGGCAAATCCGGTGGCGAATGGGGCTAGAGGGAGGGACGCGATGACTACCTACGGCGAACTCGAAGAGCCGCGCAGCATTCGGGCCGCCGGCGAGTCGGTCCTCTCGCCCTCTGTGTATGTGCGCCGGACGGCGACGGCCTGCGCCATGCTGCGACTGGGGCGCGGCATCCTGGCCAGTGCCAGACCTGCTGGACGAGATGGCGTGTCGGACGTGGCACGGATGCGGCCATGCCGTGTCGGCCATGACGCTGCCGTGCGCGGCAGCCGCCCGGCTGCGGTAGCCAGCCGGGACGAGTTCCAGCGTCCAGTTCCAGCCGCCCCGCGCAGTCCGATCGGGAGGTGTATTTGTCATGGCAGTCAACGAGACCGGTTTGGTGCAGGTGCGGATATCCGGTGTTGTCCCGGCCGGAATGGCTGAGCTGGCGAAGAGCAAGGTAGAAGCCGTTCTCCGGCATGTCGGCGAGCCGGTGCTGTCGGCGCGGGTCATGTTGAGCACGGCGGCCGATCTCGCGGTGGAGCGGCCGGCGATCGCCTGGGCCGTCATCAGCGTGAACGGCCGGGTGGTCCGAGCCAGCGGGGTCGGCTCGACGATGCATGAGGCTATAGGTCAGCTAGTCGCGCGGCTGCGGATCCGCCTCGAGCGCGCCTGGCCGGATGAGCGCGAGCAGGGACGGCGGAGCGTGGCGAACCGACGGCTCCGTCGGCTGGGCTGACCTGCCAGGACTGACTGTGCTTTCGTGCGTAGGGTCGGCTTAGTGATCAGTGCCGTGCATCTCATTCTCTACGTGAGCGACCAAGCGGCCGCGACGGCATTCTGGCGCGCCGTGCTGGACCGCCAGCCGGTTCTGGACGAGCCTGGGATGACCGAGTTCACGCTCGGAAACCAGGTTGTGCTCGGCCTGATGCCCGAGGCTGGCATCAGGACCCTGCTGGGGTCGGCCCTGCCCGACCCTGGCGCGGCGCGCGGAATCCCGCGAGCCGAGGTCTATCTCGTCGTGGCAAATCCTGCCGACTGCCACGCCAAGGCACTCGCGGCCGGTGCTACCGAACTCTCCCCGCTGGCCCGCAGATCCTGGGGCGATGACGTCGCCTACAGCCTTGGTCCAGACGGTCACGTGGTCGCCTTCGCCGCCACGCCGACCCTATGATCGCGCGCCGGAGGGCGACGCGACGTTCAGTTCAGGCCTCTGACTTGCCGGGACGTCGAGCCGCAACGGCGACCAGTCCGTAGCGCTGTCGACCAGCGTCGTGATCGTGATGGATTCGATCGGCCGAGCGGGACGGTCAGCTCGCCTGCTGTTCTGGGCGAACGGCTATGACGTAACGCAGTAGGGGCAGCTTGCCGGAGCATTCCAGCTGATATCCAGCTTCAGCAGCCAGCTCTTCCAGCGAGCCAACCGTGGCCGCGGCGCGGCGCATCCGCCGTCCGCCGGGGTGCAGCGCGAAAGGCCGGCGTGTCGGGTCGAAATCCGCGACCAGCAGCCGGCCGCCGGGCTTGGTCACCCGGTACATCTCGCGAAACGCCGCCTGCCGCTTCCGCGCTGGGACGTGGTGCATGGTGAGCGTGCACGTGATGACGTCAAACGAGGAATCCGGCAGTCCGAGGTCCTGCGCTACGCCCACGGCAAAGGTCATGCCAGGCCGGGCACGCTGCTGCGCATATGCGGCCGCGCCTTGCGACGGGTCGACCCCGGTGACGTGACCAGCCGGCCCGGCCGCTACTGCCAGCTTGCTCGCGAGGTAGCCGCCGCTGCATCCGACGTCCAGTACCGAGTGCCCCGGCCGCACTCCGGCCAAGGCGACGATCTGCCGGTAGACGCGGTTGCGACGGCCGCCGAACGCGACCTGGCTGACGACCTCGTTCAGCCGGAAGCGGTCAATTGTGGCGCCGCTGGGGCGCTTGCCTCCATGGAGCCGTCTTAGCGTGCCGTGCATTTTGCCGTGCCGCCCCGCCCCTGCCTGACCTGGGCGGTCTTGCTGGATCCGCGGTAGCATCGTCACATCATCCTTACTTAGCTGGGACTAAGATGACTTTAACTTAGTGAGGGCTAAGTTAAAGGTCAAGGGGATTGCGATGCCCAGCGCGAACGGGGTGGCACCGGTCAGGCGCACCCGGCTGACCGCCGAGGACCGGCGGGAGTCGATCCTGGATGCGGCCACCGAGGTATTCGCCGAGGCGGGTTACCGGGCCGCGAAGGTATCCGATGTGGCGGCCAGGATCGGGGTGACCGAGCCGGTGATCTTCCAGAACTTCGGCTCGAAAGCGGCACTGTACGCAGCCGTGCTCGACCGGGTCGCCGGCCGGGTCCATGCCGAGATGCAGGCTGCGGCCGGGCAGTACGGCTCGGTACCGGACCTGTTGGCCCACGTGCTCAGCCCGCACCCCGCCCGCAGGCCGCACGGCGCCGGGCCACATCGGGGGGCTCTGTTCGCTGACGCTGCCGTTTTGGCCGCTGACCCCGCGCTCGGCGAACCGGCCAGGCACGTGGCCCGTACCCTCGCCGGTCACCTCGCGGACCTGCTGCGGCAGGGTCAGGCCGACGGCACTATCCGCGCTGACGCCGATCCCGGGGTTACCGCCTGGCTGCTGCTGTCGGTCCTGTCCTCCCGGCCCTTCCGTACCGCCGCGATGCCCGACCGCGACCGCCATGAACGCAGCATCGCCGCCCTCGTCCTCCAGGCGCTCACGCCGGACGCCGCCCCTGCATCCTCATGCGTCGCCCATAGGGATCACGGCCAAGCTCACCGCCGGTAGTTTCGGCGCGTCCGCCGGACCAATGCGGCAGACCCTTGGGTTGGAGCGCTCGGCGCGCGAGCGCCTGGGCGATGCTGCTAGCCACGCGATGTCGCGCGCCGACGTCAACCGAGCGCCGCCGAGGCAACAAGTCCGCGAGCCCGGATGCTCATCTAAACCGGTTCCCTACACGACCGAAAGCGCCGTCGCGCCGTCCACGAATTAGATCGGCGCCATGTCGACGAACCGGCTGTAATGGCCCTGGAATGCGACCGTCACCGTAGCAGTCGGACCATTCCTGTGCTTTGCCACGATCAGGTCTGCTTCCCCTGCTCGCGGCGACTCGCGCTCGTAGGCGTCCTCGCGGTGCAGCAAGATCACGACGTCTGAGTCTTGTTCAATGCTGCCCGATTCGCGAAGGTCCGCGAGCAACGGACGTTTATCGGTCCGCAGTTCGGGACCGCGATTCAGCTGGGCGAGCGCGACGACGGGCACCTGGAGCTCCTTGGCGAGCAGCTTCAGTGACCTGGACAGCTCGGAGACTTCCTGCTGCCTGTTCTCCACCCGCTTCGGCGAGCTCATCAGCTGCAGATAGTCGACAACAACGAGCTTGAGATCGTTGCGCTGTTTCAGCCGCCGGCACTTGGACCGGATCTCCATCATCGACATATTCGGCGAGTCATCGATGAACAACGGCGCATCGACAACCTCGCTCATCCGCCGGGCCAGCCTGGTCCAGTCGTCCTCGCCCAGCTGGCCTGTCCGCATCGCATGCAGCGGCACCCGCGCCTCAGCCGACAGCAATCGCATGGTGATCTCGTTCCGGCTCATCTCCAGGCTGAACAACACCGACGTCATACCGGACTTAATCGATGCGGACCGGCACACGTCGAGAGCCAGCGCCGAGTTGTGAGTCGGAATCATCGACCGGCTCGCCAGGTAGAGGCTGTCCGGGGCATCCACCTGGACACATCGAACCGGCACGCTGCTGACCGGCATCACCTCGACGATCATGCGCTGATGCACGCGCTGGGAAGTGCCAGCAGGCCTTCGCTCCCGATGCATCTCACGCTTGCGGGCAACCCGGAACACCTCGTCGGTGGTCGTGAGGTTGATGGTGTGGGCCACAGACGACACCTCGGCCCGGCCGGGAACGCGCTTACTCCATACGCTGCATCGGTAGCCAAGGCTCACAACCAATTCCGAGACGTCAGCAGCCAGCCGCGGCGACGTGGACGTGAACTGAACAGCGCCAGCCCCGTTAACGGTCCCGCCGGCATCGAGCAGCCCGGCCAACAGCGCCATCCGCTGCTCCCGGCTCGCGCGCAGGTACTCGGCCGGTACGTGGGCATCGTCGAGCAGGCCCAGAGCGCGGAGCATCTCCACGGTCTGCGGGTCAGAGGTCATGAGAGCCGCATTCGAGCGCCGCATGCCGAGCCAGTTGCCCAGGACATAGGCCGACAGCGGCAGATCGGCGGCGGGCAGGTCCAGTGGCGCGGCAACTGGCACAGCATGGTTGTAGCTGCGGCGATCGGCGCCCGACAGGGTCGCCGCGATCTCCCTAGTGGTACGGACTGCCGGCGCACAGAGCAGCTGACAACCGATCAGAGGACTGGGGCCTGCGATCCGGGCGGCAGCTGCGCCCGCCAGCTGGCGGTCGGCGGGAGTCGTGGTCACCCACTGATGCTCGGCATCGGCAACGATACTCGTCCGGTCGTCAAAGACCACCTCGTAGCACGGGCGGTCTAGCAGGACCCCGGTCGCCGCGGTGACCTTCACCGGCCGTCCGTCTGCGCCGAGCAGCTGATCCCCGACCTGAACCTGGCCCATCGTGGTCCAGCCGGTCGGTGTCGGCAGCGGCGTGTCGAGCGCCAGCGCCTTGCCCATCGCGGGCCTGGCGGCGATCACGACCATCTGACCTGGGTGCAGGCCGTTGGTGAGCGCATCGAGATCAGCGAATCCGGTTGGTACGCCAGCCAGCGTCCCGCCCCGGCTACCGATCGCCTCGATCTCGTCGAGCGCTCCCGGCATGATCTCGGCGAGCGGCAGGTAGTCCTCGCTGATCCGCCTGTCAGTGACGCCGTAGATCTCCGCTTCGGCCCGGTCGACTAGCTCGTCGGCGTCGCCATCACCGGCGTAACCCAGCTGCACGATCCGCGTGCCGACCTCGACCAGGCGGCGCAGGATCGCGCGCTCGCGGACGATCCGCGCGTAGTAGCCGGCGTTCGCCGCCGTCGGCACCGAAGCGATCAGCGTGTGCAGGTAAGGCGCTCCGCCCATCCTGCCGATGTCGCCGTTGCGCGTGAGCTCGGCCGCAACGGTCACGGCGTCGGCGGGCTCGCCGCGGCCGTACAGGTCGAGAATGACCTCGTGCACGAGCTGGTGCGCGGGTCGGTAGTAGTCCTGCGCCTTGATGACGTCGAGAACGTCAGAGATCGCGTCCTTCGACAGCATCATGCCGCCCAGCACGCACTGCTCGGCTGCGAGGTCGTGCGGCGGTGTCCGCTCGAACTCCTCGCCCCGAGGCATGATCTCCGCGACGCTCACCCGGTGCACCTCCCCATAGCCCCGCCCAATCCCGCCCGACAACAGCCGCCAATCTGGCAGCGGCCGCGACCGGTTCCTCGCCAGTTCTATCGAACGCCTCCGACAGTCTTCAGCGTGTCGCGGAAAGCGTCGAGTCATGGTGTGCACAGGCCTGTGGACAGGCTGTGCAGACACGCCGCAAGCGCTGTGCGCAGCCTGGGGACGCCATTGTGGAAACGGCTCTGGATAACCGAGCGCAAGGGCTCCTGCCTGCGTGGACGTTCTGCCCAGGGTGTGCATACAAGATTTTTTGGCCATGGGAGAACGCACACGCAGGCGCTAAGTTATCCACACTGGGAATTTGACGTCCAACGTCACTGAAGAGCTCTGCCGGGCCCGGGAGAGGCAGCCAGCAGATCCGCCGATTTGCCGTACGGGGTAGCTAGCAAGAAAGTAGAGTTCGAGTATGTGTTCGAACGTCAGCCAGCCGGGCCAGCCGCCGCAGGCCCAGCAGACGCGAACAGAGACCGAGCTCGCGACCCGGCTGGCGGCCGCGATCGATGAGTTAGCGGCCGCGGCCGCCGGCGACGAGGACGCAGCCGGCGGCGACCTGGCGCAGCGCCTCGCCCGAGCCTGGGCGATGATCGCGGCGGCTGATCCGGAGCTAGCTGCGCGGACCGCCCGCTATTCGCGCTCGTAGAGCTACTCGCGCTTGTCGAGAGGGCGCGGGATCGACCGCGCTCAGGCCGTCCGGCCCAGGCGGCGCCATCTGGCGGACCGCCGGTCGGCAAGTACCTGATGCACCACGTTCCGTCCTGGAATGCCGGTGACCCCGCCACCGCCGTGCGTCGCCGAGCCAGCCTGGTACAGCCCGCGGACGGGCGTGCGCAAGTCGGCGTAGCCGGCCGCTGGCCGGCCGTGGAACATCTGGCCCAGGGTCAGCTCGCCGTGGAAGATGTTGCCGCCGATCAGGCCGTACTCTTCCTGCATCTGACGGGGTCCGATGACCTGCCGGTGCAGTACTGAGCCAGCGAAGCCGGGGGCTACCGTCTCCATCCGCGCTACCACGCGGTCGGCGTACGCAGCGAGCGCGGCCGCGTCAGTCTGCTGCGCGTAGGTATGCGGCACCCATTGGGTGAACATCGAGATCACGTGCTGGCCCGCGGGCGCGAGGCTGTCGTCGAACACGCTGGGTATGCAGATGTCGGCGAACGGGACACGGCTTGGCCGCCCGGCCACCGCGTCCTGGAAGGCGTTCTCCAGGTCATCCAGGCTCTCGGCGAGCACGATGGTGCCGCCGTGGACCTGGGGGTCGAACTCCGGGTGACTGGCGAACACAGGCAGCCGCTCGACGGCCAGGTTGATCTTCACGGTGCCGCTGCGGGAGTGCCAGCCGCGGATATCGGCGACGAAGGCGGGCGGCAGCTCCGCCGGGTCCAGCAGGTCGAGGAACGAGATCGCCGGATGCGCGGTGGTGATCACCGTGCCGGCGCTGATCTCCTCGCCGCTAGTCAGCGTGACCCCGGTCGCCTGGCCGCGGCTCGTGTTGATGGCAGCGACCTTGGCCCCCGGCCGGATCTCCGCGCCGAACGCCCTGGCCGCCGCGGCCAGGGCGGCGGTGACTGCGCCCATGCCGCCGCGAGGGAAGCCCCAGGCCCCGGCCTGGCCGCCCGAGTCACCCAGGTGGTGATGCAGTGTCACGTAAGCACTGCCCGCCGACCGCGGTCCGGCCCAGGTGCCGATGACGCCGGACACCGACAGGAGGCCACGCAGCGCGTCGCTCTCGAAGTGGCCGTCCAGCAGATCAGCGATGCTGCTCGACAGCAGCCGGGTGATATCGACCGCGGCCCGGGCGTCGACGCCCTTCAGGTGACGGAGCAGGAGGCCCTGGCGGAGCAGGTCCTGCGGACGCCGCGAGCCTAGCCGCGGCGGGATCTCGCTCAGCATCGGCCCGAGGATCGCGCCAATGCGGTCCATGTGCGCCTCGTACGCCGGGTACGCGTCGGCGTCGCGAGCGGAGAACCTGGCGATCTCGGCATGCCGCTGCAGCGGGTCGTGCGGCAGCCGGAGGTAGCGTCCGTCGGCGCGCGGCGCGAAGTACGGGCCCTGCGGGTAGACGTGATAGCCGTGCTCGGTCAGGACCAAGTCACTGACCAGGTCCGGCGGGAGCAGCGAGACGACGTAGGACAGCGAGGTCACGGTGTAATCCGGCCCGAACGGGTGCTCACTGACCGCGGCGCCGCCGACCACGTCCCTGGCCTCGCAGACCAGTGTCGACAGCCCGGCCCTGGCGAGGTAGGCGGCCGCGACGAGGCCGTTATGGCCGCCGCCGATGATCACGACATCCCGGCTCGCCGGCATGAGGGCAGATCCTTCCTTAGTGTCCGTACATAGCTCGGGAGGGGCGCAGCGAACTGCGCCCCTCCCGGGCTGAGCTGCTATCGGCAGCTGACTGGCTGGCGTGCCGGTCAGCTCGCGGCGACCTCGATTTCCAGGCTGGCGCTCACCTCAGGGTGCAGCCGAACTGCGACCTGGTGCGAGCCGATGGTCTTGATCGGGTTCTTGACCTCGATCTTGCGCCGGTCGAGCTCGGGACCGCCGGCCGTCCTGACGGCTGCGGCGATGTCGGCTGTCGAGATCGAGCCGAACAGGCGCCCGCCGCTGCCGGCCCTGGTCTGGAGCCTGACTCGCAGGCCTGACAGCCGGCTGGCGGCTTCCCTGGCGTCGTCCAGGCTGCGGATCTCGCGGGCCGACCTGGCGCGCTTGATCATCTCGATCTGCTTCTCCGAGCCGCGGGTCCACGGCATGGCCAGCTGGCGCGGCACGAGGTAGTTGCGGCCGTAGCCGGCCTTGACCTCGACCACGTCGCCGGGTGCGCCCAGGCCGGTTACCTCCTGGGTCAGGATGAGCTTCATCGGCTTACCGCTCATGGCTGGTTCCTCCCTGGCCTAGCGAGCCGTGCTCGTGTAGGGCAGCAGCGCCATCTCGCGCGCGTTCTTGATCGCCTTGGCGACGTCGCGCTGGTGCTGCGTGCAGTTGCCGGAAACCCGCCGCGCGCGGATCTTGCCGCGGTCGGAAATGAACTTCCGCAGTAGCCCGGTGTCCTTGTAGTCCACCCTGGTCACCTTCTCCTGGCAGAACAGGCAGACCTTCTTCTTGGGCTTGCGGATCGGTGGCTTGGCCATCGTGGTGCTCCTTCGCGTCCCGGCGAGCCGCCGGGATGGTTGGCAGAGCCCCGCCTGCGGCGGGGATGGTCGGTGTGGAGTTGTGGGTGCTCGGTGGTGCGATCGTCGCGACCGCCCCGGTCGTCACGACCGGGCTGGCCGATGGCTGACTGGCAAGTGGGTTAGAAGGGCGGTTCGTCTGAGAATCCGCTATCGCCCGGCTCAGCAGCCCACGGGTCGTCGTTGGCGCGACCGCCGCCGCCCCCACCATACCCGCCCTGGCCGCCTGACCCGGACGAGCCGCCGCCGAAGCCACTGCCGCTGCCACTGCCGGACCTGGCCGACCTGTTGACCTTGGCCGACGCGTTCCGCAGTGACGGGCCGACCTCGTCGACCTCGACCTCGTAGACGGTGCGCTTCTCGCCTTCCTTGGTCTCGTAAGACCGCTGACGGAGACGACCGGAGACGATCACGCGCATACCGCGCTGAAGGCTCTCGGCTACGTTCTCCGCCGCCTGCCGCCAGACGTTGCACGACAGGAACAGCGAGTCGCCGTCCTTCCACTCGTTCGTCTGCCGGTCCATGAACCGGGGGGTCGAGGCGACCCGGAAGGTCGCCACGGCCTGACCGGTCGGGGTGTAACGAAGCTCCGGATCATTGACCAGGTTGCCGATGATCGTGATGGTGGTATCGCCTGCTGCCATCGGGGGTACTCCCGCTCGCTCGGGTCGGGGTTGATGTCGAGCTCGTGTGGCCGAGCTGCTGATGTCGAGCTGCTGATGTCGAGCTAGGCAGCCATGACCGGGCCTAGGTCAGGTCAGGCCGCAGGATCTTCGTCCGCAGAACCGCCTCGTTCAGGTTCAGCTGGCGGTCAAGCTCCTTGACGGTGTCTGGCTCGGCGTTCAGCTCGATGACGGTGTAGATGCCCTCGGACTTGTGGTCGATCTCGTAGGCCAGCCAGCGCCGGCCCCAGACATCGACCTTGTCTACGGTGCCGCCCGCGGTGGTGACCACCTTGAGGAACTGGTCAAGGGACGGCTGCACAGTGCGCTCTTCAAGCGAGGGATCCAGGATGATCATCATCTCGTACTGGCGCATAGGGTTAACCTGCCTCCTTCGGACTCTGGCGGTCACGGTATTTCCGTGACAGGAGGAACTGCGTGCCGTCGCGTTCGGCGACCTCATCGCAGCCGGGCCAGCTTACCAGCCGCCAGTGACAGTGCCGTCCAGTCCGGGTCTCGCGATCCGGGCTGGCCTGGCGCATCCGGCGTTGCCTGTTCCTTTCTCGTCTCGTCCGGAACACACTGTTACCAAGCTGGCCCTGCAAGCCAGCATGTCTCCGTCAGTGGGGGTAGCGATGCCCGAGGCCATCAGCACGCAGGCGACAGGCCGTACGCCGCGGATCACCCTGAACAGCGACGGTCGGCGTCATCCGGTGCTGAACGCCGCCACCGTGTTCACCTTCGCCGCAGGCATAGTCGCCTTCGCTTTAGGTCTCATCATCCGCGAGCACCTTGCCGCGACAGTCGTCGGCATGGCTGCGTTCGCCATCGGGATGGTAGCGCAGCTGGTGTCGGCCACGCGGGAGGAGCGGATCTTCATCGTGGCCGGCCTGGTCGCCGCGTTCGTCGGCATGGGACTCGGAATCGCGCATGGCGGCTTCGGGTAGGCCGGCGGCTTTCGGGTAGCCGACAAGGCCGTCAGTGGCGGCCGATACGCTCGGCAGATGACTCGGATTGGTGCGCATCTGCATGACGGTGACCCGCTCGCCCACGCGCAGGCGATCGACGCCGACGCGGTCCAGTTCTTCCTTGGCGATCCACAGGGCTGGAAGGCACCCGCGTTTCCCGTCGAGCCGGACGAGCTCCGGTCCGGCTTCGAGCGGGCCGACATCGCGGCCTACGTGCACGCCCCGTACGTCATCAACGTCGCCTCGCCCAACAACCGGATCCGGATTCCGAGCCGCAAGCTGCTCGAGCAGCAGCTGACCGCAGCAGCGTCCGTCGGCGCCAAGGGCCTGATCGTGCACGGCGGGTATGTCACCGCCGGGGTCGACCCCGAGGAGGGCTACGACAGCTGGCGCAAGGCCATCGAGCGGATCGACCGGCCGCTGCCCATGCTGATCGAGAACACCGCTGGCGGCGACGGTGCGATGGCCCGCGGCCTGGACGCCATCGCGCGGTTGTGGGACGCCATCGGCGATGCCGCGGATGGCGGTGGCGAGGTCGGCTTCTGCCTGGATACCTGCCATGCGTTCGCCTCCGGCGAGGACCTGGCGACCGTCGTCGCCCGCGTTAAGGCGATCACCGGCCGCATCGACCTGGTGCACTGCAACAACTCGCGAGACGAGTTCGGCTCGGGCCGGGACCGGCATGCGGGCATGGAGTCGGGCCAGATCGACCCGGCGCTGCTGGTCGAGGTCGTCAGGTCAGCAGGCGCGACCGCCATCTGCGAGACGCCGGACGCGGCGGCGGACGTGCGCTGGCTGCGCGCCAAGCTCAGCTAGCCCGGCGGCCACACACGGCGGCGCTGGCTGTCGGGCTGGCGGTGTAACGACCCCGTTCCGGGCCTAAAGAAGTAGCGGTGGCTGCTGCCGGAGCTGTCGGGAGCGCCAGGCCCGCACGGCGACCGCCTCTTCGGCGGGCGTCAGCGCAGCGGTGAGCGCGGCCGATCCGCTGGAAGCCGTCGAGGCGCGGGCGCCGCTCGCGGGCGCCGCATGAGCGCCGCCGCCGCCGCCGCAGGGTGGCCCGAACGGCGTGCACGATGCCGACGGGGTGGGCGACGGCGACGGGGAGTTGCACTTCTGGCCGAAGAAGCCGCAAGACGGCGACGGCGATGGCGAGTTGCCGCCACACGGCTGGCCGAACTGCCCCTGCAGACACGACGGGTTCGGGTTCGGGCAGGTCTGGCCGCGCGGGCAGCGGCAGTTCTGGAACTGGCCCGGCTGGCAGAACTGCTTCTTTGCCTTCTGCGGCGCCACCTGGACCCACTTGGTGAAGCCCGCGTAGTCGGGTGTCGGCAGGCTGTCCACCGGCAGGTTGGCGAACCTGGTCTCCATGAATGCCTTCCACGTCGCGGCCGGCCAGGCGCCACCATACGAGCCGCTGACCCCGCCTAGTCCGGGGAGATTGTCCAGGTTCTGGTTCTGGGTGTTGGTCCACAGCCCGACCGCCATGGCGTACTGCGGGATGGCGCCGACGAACCAGGCCTCCGAGGCAAGGCTGCCGTTACCGAGGGTGCCGGTCTTGCCGATCACCGGCCGGCCCGGCCAGGTCGCGTTGGGGTAGGCAGTTCCGTTGATGTTGTCGAATGACAGCGCGTAGTCCTCGTCTGCCGCCGCAGCCGGGTTCATGACCTCATGGGTAGCAACCCGGGGCGCGACCGGCTGCTGGCCGTTGGGCGTCCACTCCGACAGCTTGCTGATCACGTGCGGCGCACGGTAGATGCCCCCGTCGATCAGCGTCGCGAACGTAGACGCCTGCTCGATCGGCGTCAGGTCGCCCTGGCCGAGCGCTATCTGCACTGATCCTTGGATGGTGCCCTTGGGGCCGAAGAGCCCGTTCAGCACTTGCAGGTCGTTATTTCCGAGGTTGAACGGATCAGCGCCGACGCCGAAGGCCTGCGCGGTCTTGATGATGTTGTCGACACCGACGCGGTGGGTCAGGTCGGTGAAGGCGGGGTCGGACGACTGCGCGGCCGCGACGGCCACCGAGATGGCGCGCAGGTTGCTGTCGCCGACCGACTCCCACCAGCCACTCGACTTTGCTGCTGCGGCACCCATGGCCGGGGGCTGCTGGCTGGACAGCATGGCCCGATCTTGCGCATTCCAGTCCGGCGGGATCCACAGCGGCGAGTAGCCGTTCAGCACGCTGTTCTGAACGTTCATGCCCTGGTTGATCGCGGTCGCGAGCACGTACGGCTTCATCGACGAACCGACGGGGTGCGGTGCCTCGGCCATGTTGTACTGACAGAACAGCCGGAGGCATTTCTTCTGGTTGGAGATGTAGCCGGGGCCACCGTAGATGGCGATGATGCCGCCGGTCTTCGGGTTCTCCAGCGAGATCCCGAAGTGGTCGTAGTACGGCAGGGGCGACATGCCCTGCGCGGCCGCGGCGGCGGCCACCTGGCCCTTCTCCTCGTTGACTGCCCTGGTGAGGCTCTGCATCATCGACGGGCTGAACGTGGTCGTGATCCGGAGGCCGCCGGTCTCGATCTTCGCTTTGCTGAAGTGGTACGTGCTCTCGAGCTCTTGCTGAACCATCTCCATGAGATAGCCGGTGGTGCCGGTCCAGCCGTTGCCGGCGCTGGACTCGTTGAGCTGGATCGACTTGTTGAACGTCTGCTCTGCCTGGGGCAGGGCGCAGCTCGCGCACAGCTGGTTGGCCTGGGCCTGGGTGAGGGCGCCGTCACGGACCATGTTGGTGAGCACGTACTGCCAGCGCTGGACAAGCTCGGTGTAGCCGATCCCGGCTTTGGGGTCCGGGGTGAAGACAGCCGGGTTGTTCGGCAAGGCGCCGAGCATCGCGGCCTGCGCAGGGTTGAGGTGCGCGCCCGGCTTGGTCAGGTTGATGCCGAAGTAGTCCTCGGCGGCCGCCCAGACCCCGTAGACGTTGCTTCCGAACGGGACCGTGTTGAGGTAGTTGGTCAGGATCCACGGCTTCGATCGCGAGTGCGCCAGCTTGATCGCCACGAAGATCTCCTTGATCTTCGTGGTCGGGGTGCGAGTCGCGCCGATGTTGGCGTAGTAGTTCTTGGCGTACTGCTCGGTGAGCGTCGAGCCGCCCTGCAGGTTGCCGCTGCCGAACAGGTCGTCGTAGGCGGCGCGGGCAATGCCCGTGATCGAGATGCCGCCCTCGTGGTAGAAGTTTCGGTCCTCGGCGGCGATGATCGCGTCGGCGACGTTCTGCGGGATCTGCGCCGTGGTCAGCAGCTGCCGGTTGATGTCCTGGCTGTTGGTAAACGTGCCCAGGAGCTGGCCGTTGCTGAAGTACACCGACGACGACTGCCACGTCGCTGTCTGCGACACATCGGTCGGGATGGGCGTCATCGAGTAGGCGACGGCGATGCCGATGATCGCCAGCAGCACGAATGCGGCGACACCGCCACACAAGACGAGCAGGACCTTCTTCCACGTCCAGTGCCGCCACCAGCTGCCGTACAGCAGCCAGTCCTTGAAGCGCTCGCCGCCACTGCGCGGGTCGCCGCCTTCCCATCGGCCGCCGCCGCGGCGACCGCCACCGCCAGGTCCGCCGCCTGTGCCGCCGCCACCACTGCCTCCGCCGCCGCGACGGACGGCTGGCAGGTCCGTGACCCTGGATCGGGGGCCGCCGGCCGCGCCGTCCCGGCCGGCCCAGAAGTCGTCCGGCCCCTCGCGCAGCGCGGTGCGGCTGCGGGTACCGCTCTGGTGGTCGTCGCCGTAGTCGCCGGGATAGGCATCAGCAGCGGCCGCGCCAGGCGCCATCCGGCGCAGGCCGCGCACTGCCTCGCCGCCGCGGGCCGCCCTGGCCCGCAGACCACTGGCCCAGGTTTCATCGCCCCTGGCCCGGTCAGCTCTCGGGCCGGTCAGCCGCGAGTCGCGGCCGCCTGCGGGCTCATCCCAGGAAGCCTCGTCCGATGACGAGCTGACTGGGCGGATACCGGTCGAGCGGGCGCCGCTAGGCCCGGTCCGGCCGCGGCCGCCGCCTGCGCCCCGAACTCCCAGTCTGTTCCGCAGGTCATCTGCTGTCTGGCTGAACCTGCCGCCACGGGTAGCGGCACCGTCGACGTCCCAGTCGTCGTGCGCTTGCGGGCCCCGATGCGACGGGCGCCTCGATCGTCCGGCGAGCATCTCCGACCAGGAATCGCCCGGGGCCGCCGCCGGGTCACCACCCCGCCGCTCGCCCGCGCGCCGTGCTCCCGCACGCCTCGATCCGCGCCGGCCGCCAGCCGAGCCGACGTCGTCACGGCCTGCGCTGCGGTCGGCACGGTCACCGCGGTCATCGCCGCGCCAGAAGCCGCTGCTGCCGTCGTCCCACGGGGAGTCGGCACGCCGCGGGCTGTCAGGCGCGCCGCGCCATCCAGCGCCGTAGCCGACGTCGTCCTGATCCTGCCAGTACGGCCCGGGCAACTCTGGGTTACTCACGCGTCCTCGCTGGTCGGGGGGTCAAGAAGCGGTCGCTAGCGAGCGGTGGTCCGCCAGGAAGACACGTTACCCGGCGATACCTACTATCCCGGCACGTATTGCGTCACTCGTACGACCAGCCGGGCTCATACCGCCGGCCCGGCAGATGCTGTGACCTGGCCGCTTACTCGCTGGCCCTGGCTCGCCGACTGCGCCGGGGAGTTGGCTCGCCAGTGCCCAGTACGTAGGAGGACGCGAGGTGGTTCCACGCACAACTCTGGCAGACCTCGACTACGTAGACCTGGAACTCCGCATATTCGGCGGCCATTTCGTCCAGTTCTGGGCCACGCTTGACCCTGCCCTCGTACCTGCCCAGCTCGTCACCGTAGACGTAGGTCACGTGCGTCAGCTTCACCTTGCGGCAGATCGGACACGTGACGTCCGTGTCCTCCCCGTGGAACTTAGCGGCCCGCAAGAGGTACGGGTGGGCGTCGCACACATCGGTCACGGTCGTCCGGCCGGAGAGCACAGCGGCCAGCGTCGCCCGCCGGGCTAGTCCGTAGTCAACGACCGATCGCCTCATGCCCGACAGGTTACGACGGAACTGGCCGCAGGAGGAGACCCGGCTGGTCATCGCGGTGTGGCTGGCGTCGTCCCTGGGGCGATCAGATGAGAACGCCAGGTACGGCGGACTTGCGCTAAAACGACGCGGCGCATATCGTTGTGATGTATCAACTCGATACATCGAGATGACACAACCGGTCTGCGCGCCGATTGTCGTGAGAACTACTGACCCAGATGGTAACTCTGTGCGGAATGCGAGGTGCGAGCGGTATGAGTAGCCAGCGCTCTGGTGTACTCGAGCTCGCCGTTCTCGGCATTCTGCACGAGACCCCCATGCACGGGTACGAACTGCGCAAGCGGCTCAACGCGCTGCTCGGTGCCTTCCGGGCATTTGGTTATGGCTCGCTGTACCCAGCGCTCAAGGACATGCTCGGCAAGGGCCTCATCGCAGAGGACGCGGTGTCCGATCCTGGCAAGGCACTGGACCGCCCGCGGCGTTCCAAGATCGTCTACCGGCTCACGGCTGACGGCAAGGAACGGCTGAACGACCTGCTCGGGCAGTCGGGGCCGGCGTCCTGGGAGGACGACGGGTTCGGCGTGCACTTCGCGTTCTTCGGCCTGACGCAGGCCGATATCCGGCTGCGGATACTCGAGGGCCGGCGCAGCCGCCTTGAGGAGCGGCTCGAGGGATTCAGGGCAGCGGCGACCCGCACGCGCGAGCGGGTCGACAGTTACACGCTGGAACTGCAGCGCCATGGCCTGGAGTCAGTGGAACGCGAAGTCCGCTGGCTGAACGAGCTGATCGCATCGGAGCGGCAGTCGGGTGCTCAGCCCGGCGGCCAGCCCAGGGCAACCACAGAGAGCGGCGGAGCGACCACCGTCGTCTAGAGACAGGCGAGCGATCGTCGCTACGCAGCACAAGATAAGGAGCAATCCTCATGGGTTCGGTACGGGTAGCCATCGTGGGCGTCGGGAACTGTGCCAGTTCCCTCGTTCAGGGGGTTGAGTACTACAAGGACGCCGACCCGGCGAGCCGGGTACCGGGCCTTATGCATGTCCAGTTCGGTCCGTATCACGTCCGCGACATCGAGTTCGTGGCCGCGTTCGACGTGGACGCCAAGAAGGTCGGCCGGGACATCGCTGAGGCAATCGTCGCGAGCGAGAACAACACCATCAAGATCTGCGACGTGCCGCCGTCGGGCGTGACCGTGCAGCGCGGGCCGACGATGGACGGCCTCGGCGAGTACTACCAGGAGATCATCACCGAGTCGGACGAGCAGCCGGTCGACGTGGTGCAGGCGCTACGCGCCGCGCGCGCCGACGTGCTGGTGTCGTACCTGCCGGTTGGCTCGGAGCAGGCCGACCGCTACTACGCGCAGTGCGCCATCGACGCGGGCGTGGCCTTCGTCAACGCGCTGCCGGTCTTCATCGCCTCCGACCCGGTCTGGGCCGCCAAGTTCACCGAGGCCGGCCTGCCGATCGTCGGCGATGACATCAAGTCCCAGGTGGGCGCCACGATCACGCACCGGGTGCTGGCCAAGCTGTTCGAGGACCGCGGCGTCGAGTTGCTGCGGACCTATCAGCTCAACTTCGGCGGCAACATGGACTTCATGAACATGCTGGAGCGCAAGCGCCTGCAGTCCAAGAAGATCTCCAAGACTCAGTCGGTGACCTCGCAGATCCCGCACGAGATGGCGAAGGCCGACGTCCACATTGGTCCGTCCGACCACGTGCCGTGGCTGGACGACCGCAAGTGGGCCTACGTCCGCCTTGAGGGCCGCTCGTTCGGCGACACCCCGCTGAACCTGGAGTACAAGCTCGAGGTGTGGGACTCGCCGAACTCGGCCGGCGTCATCATCGACGCGGTCCGCGCCGCCAAGATCGCGAAGGACCGCGGCATCGGCGGCCCGATGCTGTCCGCCTCCTCCTACTTCATGAAGTCGCCGCCCGAGCAGTACAGCGACGATGAGGCCCGCGAGGCAGTGGACAAGTTCATCCGCGGCGAGCTCGACCGCTAGGTAGATAGCGACACGGGAGTCCCGGCTTCAGCCGGGGCTCCCGTCACGCCGTGTCGAGCGGCTCGTCGCCACCTCAAGATCAACATCCGTCAGACCGGGAACGGGGCCGCCGGCGTCGCCGGACCCCGTCCGCTCGGGCCGCATAAGCTGTGGCCGTGTCCCGGCAGGAACCACTCCCACCGCTGCCAGCGACGGCGACGGCGGCAGCGCCCGGTCAAGGCGAGCCGCCCGTCCCTGCGCAGCGCGCATCATTCGTGCGTGACCTGCGCGTCGTATGGGGAGAGCACGACTTCCGCCGCCTGCTGTCTACCCGGCTAATCTCGCAGACTGGCGATGGCATCTTCACCGCCGGCCTTGGCACGTACGTGTTCTTCAACGCCGCCACGTTCCCGAACCCGGCGAAGGGGGCAGCGGCGTTCGCTGTCCTCTACGCGCCGTACTCGCTGATCGGACCGTTCGCCGGCGTTTTCATCGATCGCTGGTCAAGGCGCCAGATCCTGGTCTACTCCGCCTTGCTCCGGTCAGTCTTCGTGGCACTGGCAGCAGGCCTCATGGCGTCGGGCAACCTCGGGCCGCCACTCTATGTTGCCGTGCTGCTCGTCCTCGGCGTGAACAGGTTCTTCCTGTCGTCGTTGTCGGCCGCGCTGCCGCATGTCGTGGCCGGGGACAAGCTGGTCATGGGGAACTCTGTATCACCGACCGCCGGCGGGACGCTGGCCGCGATCGGCGGCCTTGTCGGCCTCGGCGTCAACGCGGCCACCGGCGACACCGAGGGTGGTGCCGCGATAACGCTGCTCGTCGCCGGCGCCTGCTATATCGCCGCCAGCCTGGTCGCCAGGACCATGGGCCGGGACTTGCTCGGCCCGGTGCGGCGGGCTGGCCAGCCGGAGCCACGCCGGATCCTGACGGAACTTGGCCTGGTCGCCGTCGGACTGGCGGCCGGCCTGCGGTACCTCAGCAGGCGGCGCGGCCCCGCGGCCGCGCTAGGCGTCACCGGCGGCAACCGGCTTCTCTACGGGATCTTGTTCCTGATGTCGATCTTGCTCTACCGGAACTACTTCTACCACGGAGCCGCCCCCAGCACGGCAGAGGCCCACTACGGCTATCTGGTTGCCGCGGTGGCGGTCGGCTACTTCTGCGCGGCGCTGGTTACTCCGCAAGTGACCAGGCATCTGACCAAGACAGCCTTCATCGCTCTGCTGATCGCCGCCAGCGCAGTTGTGATCGGCGGCCTCGCTGAGACCTTCAGCCAGCTTGCCTACCTGCTCATGGGGTTCTGCCTCGGGCTGGCTGGGCAGGGCGTCGCAATCTGCGCCACAACGATCCTGCAAGAGCAGGTCGGCGACGAGTACCGGGGACGAGCGTTCTCGCTGTACGACATGATGTTCAACATCACCTTCGCGGCCGGCGCCCTCATCAGCGTGCCGTTCATGCCCCTTAACGGCAAGTCCCACGTGCTCATCGCGGTCATCGCCGTCGGCTACGTCCTGGTGGCCGGAGCTTACTGGCTAGTGGCGCGTCACTCGGCCAGATCGGTCGATGGCGGACTTGACGATGGCACGTTCAGCCCTTCGGACGCGGCCCAGCGCAGCAGTTCCTGAACCGCGGTGTCGTGGTCTAGCGGGCCGACCTCCAGCCGAAGTTCCTTCAGGTATTTCCATGCCCGGCCGACCAGCGGGCCGGGCGGGATGCCGAGGATCGCCATGATCTCGTCGCCGTCCAGATCTGGCCGGATGCGGCCGAGTTCCTCCTGTGCTTCCAGCACGCCAATTCGCGTCTCGAGGTTGTCATAGGCCGTCGCCAGCCTATTCGCCTTGGCCTTGTTCCTGGTCGTGCAGTCTGCCCTCGTCAGCGCGTGCAGCCGGGTCAGCAGCGGACCCGCATCGGTGACGTACCTGCGGACGGCCGAGTCTGTCCAGTCGCCTTCACCGTAGCCGTGGAACCGCAGGTGCAGCTCGATGAGCCGGCTGACATCGGCGACGACTTCCTTGCGGTAGCGCAGCTGGGCGAGCCGCTTGCCCGCCATCCTGGCACCGACCACCTCGTGGTGGTGGAAGGCGACCCGGCCGCCAGGCAGCAGGGACCTGGTGTGCGGCTTGCCTATGTCGTGCAGCAGCGCCGCCAGCCGCAGCACGATGTCTGGCCCCAGGCCGTAGCGGGCCTCCAGCTCGATCGCCTGGGTCAGCACGGTCAGCGAGTGCTCGTACACGTCCTTGTGCCGGTGGTGCTCGTCGGTCTCCAGCCGAAGGCGCGGGATCTCGGGCAGCACCTGGTCGGCGACGCCTGTGTCGACAAGCAGCCGGATGCCAGCCGCCGGGCCGCCGGGCAGTGGCGACAGCAGCAGCTTGGTCAGCTCGCCCTCGATCCGCTCGGCCGATACCGTTGGCGGCGCCAGCGGCCGGCCAGATCCGTCATCGCGGCCCTGACCTCGGGGGTCACCGTAAAGCCCAGCTGGGCCGTGAACCTCGCCGCCCGCAGGATCCGCAGCGGGTCATCCGTGAACGAGGCCTCCGGCGCCCCTGGCGTGCGCAGCACCCTGGCCTGGAGGTCAGCCAGCCCACCGAACGGGTCGACTAGCTCGTGCCCGGGCAGCCGCGCGGCCATCGCGTTCACCGTGAAGTCGCGCCTGGCCAGGTCGTCCTCGAGCGAGCGACCGTAGATCACGTCAGGCTTGCGCGAGGTCCGGTCGTAGCTCTCGCTGCGATACGTGGTGATCTCGAAGGTGGAGCCACCCTTGCGGAGCCCGACGGTGCCGAAGTCGATCCCGATGGTCCAGAACTGGTCTGCCCAGTCGCCGACGATCGCGAGGATGCGGTCGGGCGGTGCGTCGGTGGTGAGGTCGATATCACCCGACTGCCGGCGGAGGAAGACGTCCCGGACCGGTCCGCCGACGAGGGCAAGCTCGTGCCCGGCCGCGGCGAACAGCTCGCCCAGCTCATTGGCGAGCGGCGAGACAGCGGCGAGCAGCGCGGCGGCAGCGGTAGCCTGCCGCTCGGTCAGCGGATCTGGATCTGGCACGGGCATCGAGAATAGATTGCTGGCGTAGCCTGTGGGAAACGGGAAGCCGGGAACCCGACGGATGAGTCGCAGACTACTGCCCGGTACAGGCCCACGGCGACGACCGCCGCGGCTCGGCCTCGGGCACTCAGCTTGCCGCAATAGCATTCTCGGCATGCCACCGCCGCCCGGATTCCCCTTGCTGCCGGGCCGTCGACCTGCGGTACAGCGCGGCGGCATTGGTAGCAGGACGACAGGCAGGTGGGACATGCCACGACGGGCGGCCAGCGCCCTGGCAGCCATGCTTGTCGTCGCCGGGCTGGCGCTGCCGGCCGCGCTGCTGGCCGGCCAGCAGTCCGCTACGGCCGCGGTGACAACGAGCGGCGAGCGGGCCACCCAGTCCCTGGTGAGCATCGCCATCTCCACCATGACGCCGCAGTGGGCGACTCCCGGCTCGGCGATCACGGTCTCCGGCACGCTCCGCAACACCTCGGGCGAGCAGGAAAGCCACCTGACCGTGCGGCTGCTTGGCTCCGCCACACCGGTGGCCAGCGTGACCCAGCTGGCGCTGAACGCGAGCCAGCCCTACAGCCCGGCGACGGCCACGCTGCCGGGCGCGGCCTGGCAGACCAGCGGCCAGCTGGCGCCGGGCGCCACGGCGGACTTTACGATCCGGGTCCCGGCCAGCGCGCTTGGCCTGACGACCTTCGGGGTGTACCCGCTGGCCGCGCAGGCTCAGAGCGTTTTCGGCACCGCGCTCGCGACGACCACCACCTACCTGCCGTACGAACCTGCCAGGAAAGGCACGTATGCCAGCTCCCGGCCATCTCCGGCGAAGATTTCCTGGCTCTGGCCACTGGTCGACAAGCCCCTGCTCAACGAGCCCTGGCAGGACAACTGCAGCGGGCCGCAAGCCAGCGCGCTGGTGCAGAGCCTGTCCGGCGGCCGCCTGCGGGACCTTGTCCGCGCCGGGACGCTCACGCAGACGACCGAATCCCGGGCCGCCTCGGCAGGCAGCGGCCGCGCCGCCACTGATCACGCCACCCGCTCGGTGCCGCCGCAGAGCCTGGCTGACTACGACAGCATCACCTGGGTGGTCGATCCGGCCCTGCTCGCCAACGTCCAGGCGCTGGCTACATGCCAGACCGTGCAGCCACGGTGGGCGAAGGTTGCGTCAGCCTGGCTGACCGACATCAAGGCCGTCACCGGCGGGCGGCCGCTGACCGTCACGCCTTACGGTGACCCGAACGTCGCCGCTCTGATCGCGGTCGGTCACGGGGCTGATGTCGGGCGGTCCTTCCAGCTCGGCCGTGGTCTCGCCGGGCAGATACTGCACCGCAACCTGGACCCGGCCGCGACTAGCGAGACCCCCGCTCCGCTCACCCAGGCTGCAGGCATCGCCTGGCCCACCGCGGGCGTGCCCGGCTATGGCACGCTGGAGAACCTGGCCAACGTCGATGGTGTCGGCACCCTGGTGCTGAGTAGCTCGGCGTTCCCTGGTCAGCAAGACTCGGTACTCAAGACGGCGGACGGCGGCGGCAGCTACATCACGGCACTGCTCGCCAGCCAGTCCCTGACCGGGCTGCTCGGGTCCGCCAGCTCCGCACCCGGCGCTGCCTTCGATACGGCGCAGCAATTCCTGGCCGTGACCGCGCTGCTGGCGCAGGAGGTGCCGTCACAGCCGATCGTGGTGGCACCGCCGCAGCGCTGGGATCCGCCGGCCGGGCTCGCCGCCGATCTGCTGGCTGACACCGCGACCGCGCCCTGGCTCAGCCCGGTTGGCCTGACGTCGCTGGCTAGTGCCAGGCACGTCCACGTCGTGCCGACGTCGGCGTGGCCATCCGGCAGCGCCGGCCCGGCGCCGGTCAGCAGCAGGGCTGAGCTGCACCAGCTCCGCATGCTCGGCCGTGACATCGCCCAGCTCGAGAGCATCAGGGCCCGGCCGGTCCCGAATCTGTACCTGGCGGTCTCGACGGTTGAGTCGTCGGCCTGGCAGGGCACGTCGAAGGGCGTCGCGCGGGCGATGCTCGCGACGCTGTCCGACCGCCTCAGCTACGAGCAGCAAGCCGTCAAGATCATCGCGGAGAAGCGGATCACTCTCGGCGGTCTCAAGGGCAGCGTGCCTGTCTCAATCGACAATCCGCTTGGCTACGCGGTCAGGGTCCAGCTGCAGCTTCAGTACAGCCAGAAGAGCGGGATCAAGATCACGGCGGATCCGCAAGGCCTCGTCACCGTGGCCCCGCGCACGGCCCAGACAGTCAGGCTGCGCGTCCAGGCGGCCGAAGTGGGGTCCACTACGGTCACGCTGCGGCTGGCCAGTCCAGGCGGCCTGCTGATGTCAGTCCCGCAGCGGATGACCATTCAGGCGACGCAGGTCGGCGTGCTCGGAATGATCATCTGCGCGGCCGCGCTTGGGGTATTCCTGATCGCGTCAGCGGCCCGCGCGGTCCGGCGCGGACGACCCGCGACTGGCGCTGACCAGCGAGAAGGCGATGAGCCGGGTGACGATCATGATGATGACGGGAGCGCGGAGCGCGCCGAACCGGATACCGTCATGGCAGAGCGCAGCGAGCTAGGAGCGGCCGGAAAGCCCGGTCCGTGATCGAGGAGACCGATGACTACGCCCGAGTCTGACCCCTACGCCGAATCCGGCGGGTCAGACTGGGAAGTCCGGCCCGCGGTCCCTGGCTGGAACGTCGGCCAGGATTTCCTTACCGGGCCGATCTTCGACGACACGGGCTGGCACATCGATCTGTCGAACGTCGACTGGGCCGGCAGTGCCGCCGAACGTCAGCGTGACGACCGCGGCCGCCAGGCCGATGGCTACGGTCCGCCTGTTGTTTCGTCGCGGTATGACAGGCACGACCTTCAGGCCGGGAACGGGGAAGTTTCCTACCCCGCCGGACCAGGTGCGCCGGCGGAGCGCACCGGCGGCTGGCCCGAGCAGCCCCCTGCCAGGACGGGACGGCCGGAGGGCGCAGAGCCCTCGGACAGGCCAGAGCGCCGCGCCGGCAGGCACGCCCGCCACTCCCGTCCCGCCGAGCCGCAGCAGCGACCGGGCCAGCGGCCTGACAGCGGCGGGCAGCGACAGTGGGCCAGCCTGCAGGAGCCGCGGACCCGGTCGCGTCGCTCGCCCGAGCGCAGGCCAGACGAGCCCGGTTACCAGCCACCGGGTTACGATCCTGCGGGTTACCAGGGCGCCGGCTACGAATCGCCGCCCGCCCAGGAGGCCCCCGGCTATGAGCGGCCTGGCTACGAGGGGCCGCGCCAGCGGCAGCCTCTCTCACCCCCCGGCCCCTCGCGGCCGGGCCAGGGCCGCCCGCGAGTCAGCCGGCCCTCGGCCCGCCGGGACCCGCCCGCCAGGCACCCGCACAGGCGGGCCAGGTCGCGCCCAAGCACCAGCGGAGCCGGCCGCCGTACGGGGCACGGCCTCCATCGTTAGGTCGAGCGGCGTCATGGCGGTCGGCACGATCGCCTCCCGGCTCACCGGCTTCCTGCGCACGATCGCGCAGTCCGCCGCCCTCGGCGTCACCGGGATCTCGGCTGGCATCGCGGCCGCCTACAACCTGTCCAACACGCTGCCCAACGTGGTCTACAACCTGGCCCTCGGCGGCATCCTGACCAGCGTCATCGTGCCGCTCATCGTGACCGCCTACAGGCGAGGCGACGATCGCGGCGAAGGCTACGACCAGCGGCTGTTCACCTTGGTGACGTTTGCACTAGCGGCGATCACGCTCGTAGCCACGATCGCCGCAGTACCGATCGTGCACCTCTACGCTGGCAGCAAGATCACGAACTCTGCCCCCACACTTCACCTGGCGATCATCTTCGCCCTGTTCTTCATCCCGCAGATCTTCTTCTATGGGGTCAGCTCGCTGATCGGCGCGATCCTCAACTCGCGCGGCAGCTTCGCCGCGCCGATGTGGACGCCGATCATCAACAATGTCGTCGTCATCGTCGTCCTGGGCCTCTATGTCGCGATCGCCGGCCTGCATAAATCTGCCGCGACGATCTCCGGCTTCGAAATACAGCTTCTCGGCGTCGGCACCACGCTCGGCATCATCGCCCAGACCGTCGCGCTGGTCCCGGCGCTCCGCCGGGTCGGATTCCGCTGGCACCCGCGGACGGATTTCCGTCGCGGTGAGGTCGCCGAGATCGGCCGGATGGCGGGCTGGATGTTCGGCTACATCGCGGCCACCCAGGTCGCCTTCCTGGTCACGACCAGGGTGGCCACCGACGCCAGCATCGAGGGTGTCACCGAGTACAACTACGCCTGGCTGCTCTTCCAGCTGCCGTACGCGGTCGTCGGCATCTCCGTTATCACCGCGCTGCTGCCGCGTATGAGCGCCCATGCGTCTGAGCGGCGCTACGGCCTGGTCCGGCAGGACTTCTCGACTGGCGTCCGGCTCGCGTCGGCCATCGTGGTGCCGTGCTCGCTCGTGCTGGCGGCGCTCGGACCGCATCTGGGCGAGGTCTTCCTGGGCCACTACGCGACGACGCAATCCGCGGCCCGGTACATCGGCCTGGTGTTCGCGGTCTTCTGCCTGGGCCTGCTGCCCTACATGATCTTCCAGCTCCAGCTGCGCGTGTTCTACTCGCTGCACGACAGCAAGACACCTGCCCTCATCGGCCTCGTTACGATGACGATCAACATCGTGGCCAACCTGATCGCCCTCAGCGTGCATCGTGATGTCGTGGCGGGTCTCGGCATCGGCTTCGGCCTGGCTAACGTGGTCGGGATGCTCATCGCATGGCGGATCCTGAGCCGACGGCTACGCGGGCTTGACGGCTACCTGATCGGCCGCTCGCTGGTCCGGATGCACGCCGCCACCTTGCCGGCCGCGCTGATCGCCATCCTCGTCGGGATCATTAGCAGCAGCGCGACCGTGGACGTGATCATCGGCGGGGGTCTTGCCGTGGCGATGTACCTGCTGTTTGCCAGGGCACTGCGGATCGAGGAGATGGCCGCCCTCAGCCGGACGGTTCTGTCCAGGCTGGGCCGGTGATCACGACGCGGGGTGGCGGCCCGCCCGCCAGCTGGCCTGGAGCGCGACGTCTCCGGCCGGTAACGGTTTGCTGCCGCCTGGACACACGACTGCCGGCGGGCCGCGACGCGGCCTAGCATGGTGTGCAGCATCATTGTCTTATCTGAGTCCGTTGATCACCTACGGCCCGCGAGGGGAGGTTCGAGGGCTCACGCGCCTTTGAACCGCGACCATGAGCACCTACACGTCAGAACCAGGCACGAGGCTCGGCGGCCGGTACCGGCTCGAGGACCGGCTCGCCGCGGCCGCTGGCTGGTCTGCCTGGAAGGCGATCGACGAGATACTGGCCAGGCCGGTGAGCGTGATCACCTTCGCCGCCGGGTTCCCGCGACTTGAGCAGGTGGTCACCGCTGCACGCGCGGCGAGCAGGCTGACCGACACCAGGCTGACCCAGGTCTTCGATGTCGAGGACAGCTGGGACCACGGGTACATCGTGCTCGAATGGCCAGTCGGTGACACGCTCGGCGACCTGCTGGCGACCGGCTCGATGGAGCCACTGGCCGCAGCGCGGATCGTTGCGGAGGTCGCGGCCGCCCTTTCTGGCGCCCATGCTGCCGGCCTGGCGCATCTGTGCCTGCGTCCGGACGCGGTCCGGTGGACCGCCGGCGGCGGCATCAAGGTTACTGGGCTTGGCATCGACGCGGCCCTGACCGGCACGTCCGCTGAGGATCCAGAGCTCGCAGACACCCGCGGCCTAGGGCAGCTGCTCTACGCGGCGCTGACCGGCCTGTGGCCGGGGCCGGACGACTCGGGATTGCCGCCTGCGCCAGAGTCCGACGGCCAGCCCAGGCGGCCGCGACAGGTGCGGGCCGGCGTGCCCACGGTCCTCGACGATCTCGCAGGCCGCGCGCTCGCCCTGCCCGGCCGCGACGAACAGGTAGCGTTTGAGTCCCCGGCCGAACTGGCGGCCGCGCTGACTGCTGCGATCCCGCCGCTTCAGGTTCCGCTCGCCGCCGTTACGGCGGTCCGGCCAGCCAGGAAGGACTCTGACCGCTTCACCCAGCCACAGCGCCCCTCCCGGCCCGGCACGCGTGCCGCGTCGCTGCCAGCGGCGCCGACCCGACGGCGCAGTGCGGGCCGGGCGGTGGCGGTCGGCCTGCTCGTCCTGGTGGCTGTCGCGGGCGCCAGCGCAGCCGCCGTGCACCTGCTGACCAAGTCGCCGTCCGGCAGCCCGGCGAGCAGATCGTCGAGCGCCCGGTCGACGCCGTCTGCCAGCACCGCGATTATCAAGCCGGTCGCCGCACACGGGTTCGACGCCCTGAACCAGGCCGACAGCGGTGACGAGAACTCCGCCCAGGCGGGCAACGTGCTCGACGGCAGCTCGGCGGGCTGGGCGACCCAGCAGTACTACCGCAGCCCCTATTTCGGCAATCTCAAGGCCGGCACCGGCCTGATCCTCGACCTGGGCAAGCCCGTCCGGGTCAGCTCCATCACGGTGCGTTTCGGCTCGGTGCCCGGTGCGAACGTGCAGATCAAGATGGGTGACTCGGACGCCAGAAACGCGGCCAATCTGGCGTCCATGACGACCGTAGCCAGCCAGGCCGATGTGTCGGGAAGCTACACATTTACTATTCAGCGTCCGGTCACCGACCAGTATCTCGTGATCTGGTTCACCAAGCTGCCGCCGATGACTCAAGGGGGCAATAGGTACATGGCGCAGATCTTCGGGGTCGCGATCCACGGCACCACCTGATCGTTCACTATCATCGGGTCGCGGGGCCGCGGGGGCCATCTGAAGCCGTCCTGCGGCGTGGTCATCACCACGGCGGGGGGAGGAAGCGACGGAACCGCACGAGCAGTCGCCGAGAAGCTACCCCCTGCCGGAGCCTCGCCAGCCTGCCGACCACCGCCCGGCGTCGCGGGCTCGCGCAGATGACGACCGCGCTCCGTCGGACGAGGAACTGCTGCGCCGCCACATCGATGGCGATCCCGACGCTTTCGGCATCCTCTTCCAGCGGCATCGCGATCGTCTGTGGGCAGTCGCCATCCGCACGCTCGGCGATCCGGAGGAGGCGGCTGACGCGCTCCAGGACGCCATGATCGCGGCGTTCCGCCGGGCATCCAGCTTCCGCGGGGATTCCGCCGTGACGACCTGGCTGCACCGGATCGTCGTCAACGCGGCCCTGGACCGCATGCGGCGCCGGGCCTCCCGGCCGACAGCAGCCGGCCAGGATGAGGAGGCGCTCGACGCGCTCGCGACCAGCGGACGTCCCCTGTCCGATCCATCCGGCACATCGGATACCGCGATGGACGTGCGCGCAGCGCTGCGTCGGCTGGTGCCGGATCAGCAAGCTGCCCTGGTGCTGGTGGACATGCTGGGATATTCCATCTCCGACGCCGCGGACGTACTTGGCGTCTCCGAGGGCACGGTGAAGAGCCGAGCGGCGCGGGGACGCGCCCGGCTGCTGCCCAGGCTCGCCCACCTGCGTCCGGCGGGTGCGCCAGCCGAGGAGAGGCTCGCAGACCCGGAACGACGGAACCAATCGGCGAGCCAGCGCGTCCTACCTGCGCAGGAGGGGGGTGACGAAGCACCATGAGCCGTCATGCGAGCGCCGAGGACCTCGCCAGCCTCGACCTCGGCGGGCTGAAGCCGCGTAAGGCCGAGAAGGTCCGCGCCCATATGGTCGGCTGCGAGCACTGCACCGAGCTGAGCAGGCAGTTGGCCGCCGTGCCAGTCACGCTCGCGAGCGCGTCTTACCCGGCCATGCCCGACCAGCTGTCTGTCCAGATGGAGTCTGTACTCGCCGCCGAGTCGGCCCAGCGCGTGGCGAGCGCGCCCGCCAGCGAGGCCGGCCGTCGCGACCTTCCGGAGCGCTCGCGGCACGCACGCAAGCCGCGTGGTGGCTGGCATCTGCCGGGAATGTCGGTACTTGCCTCCCGGCTCGTGGCGACGGCTGGTGCCCTGGTCATCGTTGGTGCCGGCGGCTTCGAGATCGCCTCGCATGTCGGCAGCACTGCGCCCGGTACATCAGACAGCAGCAGCGGTTCCCTTGCCGCGCCCAACGCATCGGCGGGCCAGATGAGCCTAGGCGCCACGGTCCGGTACGGAGAGCCGACGTCGACCAAGACTGTCCGGATGGTGAGCTCGCATACGAACTTCGTCCCGGCCACGCTCGTCCGGCAGACCCTCGCGGCCATGCAGGCAGCAAGGCTGCGCGGGGCGCTCGGCACGCAGTCCGCCAGGACCCCCGGCCCGACCGGTCAAGCCAATGGAGCGAAGAGCAGCACGGCCGCAGGAGGCAGCGAGCCGAGCGCGTCGCGGCTCGCGGGGTGCCTCGACAACGTCGCAGGCAGGCAGACGGTGCTCCTCGTCGAGCGAGCCGATTACGAGGGCAAGCCCGCCACGATCATCGTCACCGCTCAGACCGCTAGCCGCGAGGCCGAGGTATGGGTCGTGGGTCCCACCTGCTCCGCCTCGAGTCCGGATGTGCTCACTCATCTAAGGTTGGGCCGGACCTAGGCCAGTCCTGCCGGGGAATCTCCCGGCCCGGCCGATGGTTGATGCCGGTGCATTCGAGAGGGGCAGGACGCCAGTGACCGACGTTCGGGACGTAATCATCATCGGCTCGGGGCCAGCTGGTTATACGGCCGCACTGTACGCGGCGAGAGCCCGGCTGAGCCCGCTGGTCTTCGAGGGCTCGGTGACATCCGGCGGCGCGCTGATGAACACGACCGACGTGGAGAACTTTCCTGGCTTTCCCGATGGCGTCCTTGGTCCCGACCTGATGGATCAGCTGCGCAAGCAGGCGGAGCGGTTCGGCGCCGAGCTAATCGCCGACGACGTGACCGAGGTCGATCTCAGGGCAACACCCAAGCAGGTGAAGGCCGGCGAGGACACCTATTACGCCAGGACGGTCATCATCGCCTCCGGGTCCGGTTACCGGGAGCTCGGCGTGCCGGGCGAGAAGCGACTGTCCGGGCACGGTGTGTCGTGGTGCGCGACGTGCGACGGGTTCTTCTTCCGGGAGCAGGACATCGCGGTGATCGGCGGCGGCGACTCGGCGATGGAGGAGGCTACCTTCCTTACCCGATTCGCCCGCAGCGTGACGGTCGTGCATCGCCGCGACACTCTCCGGGCGT
Source organism: uncultured Actinomycetota bacterium (assembly GCA_963837255.1). Classification (GTDB taxonomy): domain Bacteria; phylum Actinomycetota; class Actinomycetes; order Streptosporangiales; family Streptosporangiaceae; genus JAJYUU01. The sequence continues at coordinate 346,094 of CAWIMN010000011.1, read as the reverse complement.
CCAAGATCATGCAGGACCGTGCGGTCAGCAACCCCAAGATCAAGTTTGCCTGGGACAGCGAGGTCGCCGAGGTACTAGGCGAGGACCGGGTCACCGGCCTGCGGCTGCGGGACCTGAAGACCGGCGAGGAGAGCACGCTCGAGGTGACCGGCATGTTCGTGGCGATCGGCCACGACCCGCGCAGCGAACTGGTCGCCGGTCAGCTGACTACCGACGCCGACGGTTATATCCAGGTCGATCATCCATCGACGCGGACGGCCATCGATGGCGTCTTCGCGGCGGGCGACGTCGTCGACCGGATCTACCGGCAAGCGGTGACCGCTGCCGGGACGGGCTGCGCCGCGGCGCTCGACGCCGAGCGCTGGCTGGCTGACCACGAGGAATAACAATGCTGACCGCTGCCCGACGGGCCGGGTCCGTAACTAACCTGACCGCTTGGCCATATCCGGCCGGGCGGCACCAAAGAGAGGGAAGGAAGTCCCGCAAGTGGGCGCAACCAAGGCAGTGACCGACGCTACGTTCGAAGCCGAGGTGCTGAAGTCCGGCAAGCCAGTCATCGTCGACTACTGGGCCGAGTGGTGCGGGCCGTGCCGCCAGGTCGCGCCGGTGCTCGAGGAGATCGCCAGCGAGCACGGTGAGAAGATCGACATCGTCAAGCTCAACGTTGACGAGAACCCCGTCGTCACCCAGCGCTACGGGATCATGAATATCCCGACCATGAGCGTCTTCAAGGACGGGCAGGTCGTCAAGGAGATCGTGGGAGCGAAGCCGAAGTCCGCACTGCTGCGTGAGCTTGCCGACTTCATCTGACCAGCGACGGCACGGCAGGCCGGATCGCGTGGCTAGCGCGGTCCGGCCAACTTATGAGCTGGCGTAAGTCGTCACATTCTGCACCGCCGACAGCATCACTGACATTGCAGGCCTAGCCGCCGAGATCGCAGCGATTAGCCAGCCGGGATGGACTGGCACGTCATGCTCGACGACACGGTCATCCACAAGGTCGGTCCACAGATCCGGTGGCGCTGACCGGCTTCCAGCCTGGTCAAACCTGGCCGCGTCCACGGCCGCATCCAGATATTCCACAGCCATGGACCGGCGTTCCCGCACGCCCGCCGACCTGGCTCTGTCGACCAGGATGCGGAACGGCCAGGTGCGCGCCAAGGATCTCCCCTGCGGCTGGAAATCCGCGGTCGCACGGGGGCACGTTCGCATAAAGCAGGACGTAAGGCATTTCATCGATGCGCGCGTTCGCCCGACGGTATGGGCTACGCAGCACTCAGGCGAGGCGCAGCGCACGCTCCGGCGACATCGAGCCGAGCAGACGCTCGAGGGCGACCTCCACGTCCTCTCGCCAGGACAGCGCGGTCTTGAGCTCGAGCCGGAGACGTGGGTAGCGAGCGTGCGGGCGCACGGTCTTGAACCCGACGGACAGCAGATAGTCGACTGGCACCACGCATGATGGCTGGGTCCACTTCATGTCCCCGAACGCCTCGATGGCCTTGATGCCCCGCCGGGTCAGGTCCTTGGCGAGTCCCTGGACCAGCATCCGGCCGAGGCCGCCACCCGCAAACTCCGACAAGACGTGCGCTGTCATCAGTAGCACAGCGTCGGCGCTCACCGGGCTGGTCGGGAACGCGACCGACCGCGGAGCGTAGCTCGGCGGGGCGTAAGTCATGTAGCCGGCCGGTACGCCATCGACATAGATGATCTTGCCGCAGCTGCCCCATTCCAGGAGCACCGAGGAGATCCAGGCTTCCTTTTCGAGCGCTGGGTCGCCTACTTCGATCGCACGCGCCTGGCTGACGGGATCCAGCTCCCAGAAGACGCACCGGCGGCACCGGGGCGGCAAGTCATCAAGATTGTCAAGCGTGATGCTCGCAAGTCGCCGCGACACGTTCTACCCCTGCGGTTCTTCGACCTATGGATGGCGCTGTCCCGCGGCTCATCGTACCCATCGGGCGTACGGGCAGACCCCGCTGATAGCGCGTTCTTAGCCATCGTTTCGGCAAAAGTGCGCTTCGGGAGCGCTCGGTGGCGCTCGCAGTCGGCCAGCACAGCAGGCAGTCAGGACTGTCATGCTGACTGAGTTTCACGTGAAACGATGGTGTCGCGGATGGACAAGACGAGCTGATCGACATCCGCCTCGGACGTGTCAAAAGCCGTCATCCAGCGTGCCACGCATCGGCCGTCACCGGACTGCGACCAGATCTGAAAGCTCCAGTCCTGCTGAAGCCGGATCGCGTGGTCCTGCGTGAGCTCAGTGAAGACTCCGTTCGACTGGACCGGATACGCCATTCGTACGCCCGGCAGACCGTCGAGCGAGGCTGCGAGCCGCACGGCCATCGCGTTGGCATGTCGGGCTGTCGCTAGCCAAAGATCGCCGCTGAGGAGGGCGTCGACCTGCGCTGACAGGAATCGCATTTTCGACGCCAGCTGCATGAGCTGCTTACGGTGATACTCCGCGCCATCGCCGAGTTCTTCCGACATGACCAGGACGGCTTCCACTCCCACGGCTCCGTTCTTCGTGGCACCAAAGCTCAGCACATCCGCGCAGGCCGCAATGTCCGCGAGGGAGCAGTCTAGGTAGGCCGCAGCGTTGGCGATCCGCGCGCCGTCGAGGTAGGTGAGTAGCCCGTGCCGTTGGCCGAAGTCACGCAGGTCTCGTAGTTCCGCGAGTGAGTAGCACGTGCCCAGTTCCGTTACCTGCGCGATCTGGATGACCCGCGGCTGCGCTCGGTGCTCGTCGCCAATGCCAGTCAGACGGCTCGCGACTAGCTCCGGTGTCAGCTTGCCATCCGGCGTCGACACCGGCAGCAGCTTGCAGCCCAGCAGCCGCTCGGCGGCACCGCACTCGTCGACGTTCACGTGCGATGTCTCGGCGCAGATAACGGCCTCGAATGGCCGGAGCATGAGGCTGAGGCCCAGGATGTTCGCAGCCGTGCCATTGAACACCAGGTAGGCGCGCCGTGCACCGGCAGCAGCGCGTAGTCGGGCCTCCACCGAAGTCGTCAGCGGGTCGTCGCCGTAGGCGACCGCGTCACCTCCGCCGGCGGCCGCCAAGGCGGCCAGGACGGCCGGGTGGACGCCCGCATGATTATCGCTGCCGAAGCTCTTGCCGGTCATTATTGCCACGGCACCGAAGCCTAGCGGGGGCTCAGACTAGGGCCGGCAAGGTCCCGCACCCGGATGCGACGGCGGTGGGCGCGTCCAGCGGTTGATCCGAACCGGCGACCAAGCTCGCTCAGCCGCGGCGAGACGGGCTGAGCGTCGGCGACATGCTGCGGACGATGCGCTCCAGATCGTCCAGCGAGGCGAACTCGACGACGATCTTGCCCTTGCGCTGGCCGAGCTCGACCTTGACGCGGGTCTCGAAAATGTCCGACAAGCGGTCGGCGAGGTCCTTGAGGCCAGGTGCTACCGGCGCCTTAGCCCCGGGCCCGCGAGGGTTCTTGGCAGGCCGCGCGCCGAGCGCCACGATCTCCTCGACCGCGCGCACCGAGAGGCCCTCCGCAACAATCCGATGGGCCAGTTGCTCCTGCGCTACGGGATCCTCGACGCCGAGCAGCGCACGAGCGTGGCCCGCGCTCAACACGCCTGCGGCGACCCGCTTCTGGACCGCCGGTGGCAGGTTGAGCAGCCTGATTGTGTTGGAGATATGCGGCCTGGACCTGCCGATGCGGCGCGCGAGCTCCTCGTGTGTCGCAGCGAAGTCATCCAGCAACTGCTGATACGCAGCGGCCTCCTCAAGCGGGTTCAGCTGCTCGCGGTGCAGGTTCTCGATCAGGGCATCGCGCAGCAGGTCATCGTCGGAGGTCTCCCTGACGATCGCCGGGATCACATCGATGCCCGCCAGCAAGCAGGCCCGCCAGCGGCGCTCGCCCATGATGAGCTCGTACTCGCCACGCATGGTTCGCCGCACGACAACCGGCTGAAGCAGGCCGACCGCCTCGATCGACGCGGCGAGCTCTGCCAGCGCGTCCTCGTCGAAGATCTGCCGCGGCTGGCGTGGGTTCGGCACGATGGCCTCGACCGGCATTTCCTCCAGGTACGTGCCCGCCATCCCCGCGGCTAGATCGGCTTCGCCTATCGGCCCGTTCGACGGATTGTGCGCGCCGGGCAAGGACACCGAGGCCGGCGGACCTGTCGGTATCAGGGCACCCAGCCCTTTGCCGAGTCCGCGCTTGGGTTGCGGCATCCTGACTCTCCTCATCTTCGAGCAGCTGGCTTAGCGGCTTCCTTCGCCGCTGGGCTCGCGACGCCCCCAAGCCGGTTCACTACCGGTCGGGCGCGCTCCGCTGCCCATACTGCCAGGATCGGCAATCACACCCCACAAGAACCGGCCCCGGACCAAGACAGCCTCGTTACCGCCTGCGCGACGCGCCCCGAGGCAGGCAGCTGAACAGGGCTCGCGCAGGCTGGTCACCTCCTAGGTGCCACAGTCCCGGTGCACAATCCCGGTGCACAATCCCGGTGCACAGACCCGGCAGGCAGACCCGGCAGGCAGACCCGCGCACGGTCTCAGGCGCACGGTCTCAGCCGTCCAGTCGCGCGCCCAGCAAGCTCTGAACCCCTAGCCCGCTGGCTGCTGCACATTCCGCAGCGCAAGCTGCCGTGCCGCCTCGAGGTAGGCCACAGCGCCCGACGATCCGGGGTCGTAGGTCATCACGGACTGTCCGTAACTCGGCGCCTCCGAGACACGGACGCTCCGCGGAATCACCGACCCGAGAACGACATCGCCGAAGTGCTCGCGCACCTCGTCCGCTACCTGCGAGGCAAGCCGCGTGCGCCCGTCGTACATAGTCAGGAGGATCGCAGTCACGGCCAGGACCGGATTGAGGTGACTGCGCACCAGTTCGACCGTGCGCAGTAGCTGCTCGAGACCCTCGAGAGCGTAGTACTCGCACTGGATCGGAATGAGGACCTCGGGCGCCGCTACGAGCGCATTCACGGTCAGCAGGCCAAGTGACGGCGGGCAGTCGATGAAGATGTAATCCAGGTTCGAGGAATCGTAACTAGCCAACGCCCGCGAGAGCCTGGACTCACGCGCCACCAGCGGCACTAGCTCGATCTCCGCACCCGCTAGATCGATCGCAGCCGGCGCGCAGTACAGGTGCGGGAAGCCCGACACTGGCCGCACTACCGAGCTCAGCGGCTCGCCCTCGACCAGCACGTTGTAGACGGACCGGATACCTGAGTGATGATCGACGTCCAGCGCCGTGGATGCGTTGCCTTGCGGATCGAGGTCCACGACGAGGACGCGCGCGCCATGCATGGCAAGGCTGGCAGCCAGGTTGACTGCCGTGGTGGTCTTGCCGACGCCGCCCTTCTGGTTGGCGATCGTGATGACCCGGCAGGAAGGCGGCCGCGGCCACCTCTCGCCGCCCGACCGTGCCACGACCGCCGCCTGGGCGGCGCGGGCAATCGGCGTATCAGCCGACGCGTCGGAAATGACCACCGGTTCCTCACTCTCGCTTACCTGCCAGCCCTGGGCCGCCGCAACCGTTCCCGCCATACCAGGCGCCCGCGGATAGCCTGCCGGCAAACGGTCTGCCAGCAAACCCTGAGCCGCTCCGCCCTCAGCCGCTCCGCCCTCAGCCGCCTCACCCTGAGCCGCCTCACCCTGAGCCGCTGAGCTCTGGCCTGAGCCCAGTCTGCGCTGGGCCTCGGCATACATCGCGTCCTGCGCCTGCGGATACATCGGACCGGGCGGCTGCGACCCCGCAGGAACGGAACCGGGCGAGCCCGCTGCCGTCCCGATCTGGCTGGCTGTTTCACGTGAAACCGACGCCAGCGCTTGTCGCACCCGCTCCGGTGGCGGCGCGCCTGCATCAGCCGCCGAACTGGAGCCTAGGGCACCCTCGACGGCCGCGCGGTCTGGATCCGCACGAGATACCTGCCGAGCCGGTTGTTCACCACCGCTCGGGTAGTCCGGATGCTCACCCAAGCCCGCCGACGACACCGACTGGCCCGGGCCAGCGTCACTGTCCCCCGCCGGCCAGCCCAGGCCTAGCCGATCGGCACGCCGCGCGTACCGGCCCGGCAGAGCACCGGTACCCACAATCCCCGCACTGTGCCCGTATCCTGACATTCCATAACGTTCTATCCCACTAGGCAGCGAATGGACCCAGGCTTCAGCATCACGAGCTGACGGGTCACGGCCTTCCGAGTTACGGGCTGCGTGATCATCGCCACTCACGTGATCATCGGCCGAGGCGGACGATGTGGCCGCGACTTCAGGCCAGCCGAGGCCTGGCACTGAGTTCGTCATAGCGCAGCTTCTCCTCGTCGAGCCGTGGTCAGCTCCGCCCCGATCCGCTCTGCCTAGCCACCACCGCGGCGGCTATTCGGTCGCGCCTTGCGGCTGCCGGCGATGCTCGCGGCACCCCTCCCGCCGGGCCGGCCCGCTGGCCGGGTGTCCAAGCGGCCCGACGATCGGCCGCCGCCGGCTCCAGAGCCCCTGTGCTCCGGTGCGGTGAACGTCACCACTGTGGCAGTAGCACCGCCTCCGGCGCCACCAGCCTGCACGACTCGCGCGTCGGTCACGCCCAGCCGAGCGAGCACCGGCCGTGCTTTCGCGAGCTCAGCTTCGGCCGACGTTCCCTTCATCGCAAGCACGCGGCCGCCAGGGCGAGCGAGCCCGATGCTCAGGCCGGCCAGCTTGTCCAGGGGCGCCACCGCGCGCGAGGCAACGACGTCCGCGAGCAACCGCCCAGCCAGGTCCTCGGCCCTGCCTCGCACCACCTGCGTGTTGGCGAGGCCCAGCGCCGCGACACATTCCTCCAGGAACTCGACTCGCCGTGCTAGCGGCTCCAGCAGCGTCACCTTGACGCCAGGCAGCAGGATCGCCAGCACGACGCCAGGCAGACCTGCACCCGAGCCGAGGTCGACGAGTGCACACTTAGCAGGAATCAGCCGCGCCAGTGCGCCGCAGTTCAGTATGTGCCGGTCCCAGATCTTCTCAGCCTCGGCCGGTCCGACAACGCCCCGCTCCACGCCGCTGCCAGTCAGCAGCGCAGCATACTTCTCCGCCTGCGGCAGCGAGTCACCAAACATGTCCGCGGCAACGGCCGCAGATTGCACCGCTGCTAGTTCTTGTTCATCGGGCATACGAGCACGCCTCCGCTGCCGTGCCAGGCACTGCGCCGCGACTAGCTGACCGGCAGCACGACCACGCGACGGTCGGGCTCCTCGCCCTCCGACTCGCTCCGCAGGCCGGCCGCTGCCACTGCGTCGTGCACGACCTTCCGCTCGAATGGGTTCATCGGCCAGAGCCGCTTCGGCTGCCCGGTGCGCCGCACTTCCTCGGCCGCGTCGTGACCGGCCTCGGCAAGCTCCGTCCGACGCCGCTGCCGGTATCCACCGACGTCGAGCATCATCCGGGTCCGGTTGCCGGTCTGCTGATGCACTGCCAGCCTGGTCAGTTCCTGGAGCGCCTCCAGCACTTCCCCGCGCTTGCCGACTAGCTCGTCCAGCGTCGCGCCGACCACGGACACGACCGCCCGGTCGCCCTCGACGTCCATGTCGATGTCACCATCAAGGTCAGCCACGTCCAGCAGGCCCTCGATGTAGTCGGCCGCGATCTCGCCTTCCAGCTCCAGGTCCGCTACCGACGATCGCTGCGGCTGCCCGGCGTCCTCCTCGGCGCCGCCCGGCTCCTCGTCAGCATCGCCTGGCTCCTCGTCGGCATCGAAGTCGCCGGCGACCTCGTCTGGAGTGTCCCAGGCGCCGCCAGCTTCCTCCGCGGCAGGGCTCACAGCCACGTACGAGCCGGCCTCGTCGTCGTGACCAGCATCCTGCGCCACCATGTCCTCCTGCTGGCTCATTGCCAGGCTCCTCCTCGATGCCATCCCTGATCCAACCAGCCGTCAGCGGACCCGCCGTCACTGGCCGGACCAGGCCACGCGACGCGAGCCGCGGCGGCGCTATCCATTGGACACGGCCGCCTGGCTAGCGCCAGCGGCTAGCGCTTACCTGAGCGTTTGCTTCGGGATTGCCGCTGCGTCTGGTGCCTCACGAGCTTAACCTCGGGCAGATCGGGCTGTGGCTCAGGCTCCGCTCGGGCCTTGCCGAGTCGCCTGAGCATGCCGCCGCCAGGCCCGGACGAACCGTTGGCGCTTGCCCCGTTAGCCTTGGCGCCGCTTTGCTGCGCCCTGCCCTGCGTGCCGCTGGACTGGCTGCCCCGGCCTGCCGTACTCGCCTTGGCCGAGCCAGCCTTGGCCGAGCCAGCCTTGGCCGAGCCGCCCGTCAGCGAACGTGCCGTTGCAGGCGCGGGCGCAGGCGCGCCGTCTGCGGCCGGCGGCGTGTAGGGGTAGCGCCTGCCCAAGATCCACTGCTGGCCCAGGGTCCACACGTTCGTCGTCACCCAGTACAGGACCAGTCCAAATGGCCAGTACAGGCCGGTCAGCGCGAAGAACGGCATGATGTAGGTCATGTACTTCTGCGACGACGCCATCGGGTTATCCGGCGTCGCGGCCGGCATCATGCCGCGCTTCATGCTCTGCCGGATGGTGAGGAACGTCGTCGCCATGCTGACCAGGACGAAAGCGACGATCACGAGCTTGGAGTGCAGCGGCACGTGCAGGTTGTGAGTGAACAGCACCTTGTCGGCGATCGAAACGCCGAGAATCTTCGCTTGGTGCCCAGCGGTCACCATCGATACGGGCAGCCCGTACTTCGGCGCCGTGCCGGGGATGTAATCCGCGATCGCCCGCAGGACGCTGAACAGCCCGAAGAACAGCGGCAGCTGGAGCACGAACGGCAAGCAGCCCATCAGCGGGTTGACGCCCGCCTCCTGGTACAGCTTCATCGTCTCCTGATTGAGCGTCTGCTTGTCGTTCTTGTACTTCTTGCGCAGCGCCGCCATCTGCGGCTGGAGGGACGACATTGCCCTGGTGGTGTGCATCTGCTTGATGAACAGCGGCACCATGATCAGCCGCATTAGCACGACCAGGATGACAATGGAGAAAGCCCAGGTCCATCCGCTGGTGGGGCCGAAGACTGGCTTCAGCACGTCATAAATGTGCGTGAAGACCCAGCCGACTGCCTCATAGAGGTAATTCAGTGGATTCACCCTGCTAGCTCCCTTGTGCTCTGCTCATGACGTCCCGGGCTGATGCCGTCTGAGCTCATAACGTCCGGGCTCGCCACGGTGGCGGAACCCTGCTCCCGGTCCGTACCGGGCACGGGGTCGATTCCCCCGGCATGGAACGGGTGACAGCGGCTCAGCCTGCGGACCGCTAGCCACGAGCCCCGCAGTGCGCCGTGCACCCGCACCGCCTCCAGCGCGTATGCGCTGCACGACGGATAGAACCTGCACCTCGGTCCGAGGAGCGGGCTGACGAACTGCTGATAGGCGGTCAGCAGACCCACAAGCAGCCAGCCAGCAGGCGACAGCGTGCGGACATTAGGTCCGGATCTGCTGCTCACTGGATCACCACCCCACCTTGCCGCCGAAGCAACGCTTCGATTACCAGGTCGAGGTCGGCGGCAAGATCCGCCTGGCAGGCTGTGGCCGCGCGCGGCGCGGCGCGGACTACAAGCAGGCTACCTCCCGGCAGCAAGCTCAGATACCTACGGGCGAGGTGACGCAGCCGCCGCCGGACCGTGTTCCTGACCACAGCAGAGCCCACCGCCTTGCTCACCACGAAACCCACTCGGGCAGGCTCCGCGCTGCCCTGCCGGACTAGCAGATGTCCTGACACCAGCGGCCGGCCGGCCCTGCTGCCGCCACGAGTCGCCAGCGCGAAGTCAGCCCTGCGCCGCATCCTCGCGGCCGCCGGAAGCATGGTGACATCACGCCCGGCGACGTCAGACGCTGACGCGCCCGCGGCCCTTCCGGCGCCTAGCCGCGAGGATCGCGCGGCCAGCCCGGGTGCGCATGCGCAGCCGGAAGCCATGAGTCTTCGCCCGGCGGCGGTTGTTCGGCTGAAAAGTACGCTTACTCACTTGGAGCTCCAGGTGCGGCGGGTCTGCTGTTACGAACGTCAGTGCTTACAAACGTCAGTGCTACGAAGGTCACGCATTACTTAAGGTCGGGCGTTACCAAGGTCACAAAGGGGCAAGGCTAGGCACAGGCGGCAGCTTTGAGCCTCGCTGACATCAACAACCGCCAGCCGCCAACTCATCCATGCGACGGGCTTTACCTGCATGAGGCCGTGATTTAGCTGCACCGGGGTTCCCCGGACTTCCCCAAGTTACGCGCCCGGCCGCTGGCGGGTCAAACCAGGTCCGGGTAACATGCTCGGCCCGGCCTTCCACCAGAAATCACGAAGGAAACCCGTGCCTGCGGTGGAATTCGCAGGGCACTGACGAGGACCGACCGCCCGATCAGGCCCTACCATCGGAGTTTTCCGAACGGACCGTGAACTCCAGCCCTAGGCTGTGGATAGCGTAATCCGAGCTGTGTGGCCCGAGTTGGCTAGTCGGCGTCACCAGCGGTACCCACGCCGGTTGAGCGGCCGGGCGACTGCGAGACGCACTAGAAGCTATTGCAACGTGCACATGCTGTGGACAAACCTGTTGATCACATGTGGGGGGCTCGGGTGACCGGCCGATGAGCGACGACGACCTCGCGGACGTGTGGGCCCGCTCGCTGGCCGACCTGGCCGACATGCACATCGAGCCGCACCAGCGGGCGTGGCTCCAGCTGACCAGGCCGCTCGGCCTGGTCGAGAACACCGCCCTGATTGCTGCGCCGAACGAATTCGTGAAGGAGCAGCTCGAAACCCGGCTGCGGGCTCTCATCACGAACGCGCTGTCCAGGGAGCTGGCTAGAGGCATTCAGCTAGCCGTGACCGTCGACCCGGCTGCCACCGCCGAGCTTGGTGTCGTCCCTGCCCGACCGGGGGAAAGCGGCAGCCGGTCAGCAGGCGTCGACGATGACATCACCGGTCCGCTGCCAGTCACGCTGGCGAGCGCCGATGATCTCGATCCGTTCCGCAGCCCCCGCAACGGCCAGTACGGCAACCACGTCTCCGGCCAGCCCGGACCTGAGCTTGCCGGGGCGGGCCCGCGGCCGGGAGCGGCCCCGTTCCCCGCCCATCTGGGCCTGTCCGGGATCGGCCTGCCTGCACCCGATACAGCAACCAGCGAGCCGGGTGCCGTGCCACCGGGTGCCGTGCCATCTGCCGGACCGGGCAACGGCTCCGGGCACGCGATGGCCCCCGGCATCCCGGGCCAGCGTCACACCGGTCCGCACGTGCCCGCTGGACAGCTGCCGCGGCCAGGCCAGGCGAGGCTCAACCCGAAGTACACCTTCGAGACGTTCGTGATCGGGTCCAGCAATCGGTTCGCGCACGCGGCGGCCGTCGCGGTCGCCGAGGCCCCGGCCAAGGCCTACAACCCGCTGTTCGTGTACGGCGACTCCGGACTTGGCAAGACACACCTGCTGCACGCCATTGGTCACTACGCGCAGAGCCTCTACCAGGGACTGAAGGTCCGGTACGTCAGCTCTGAGGAGTTCACGAACGACTTCATCAACATGATCCGCGACGGTAAGCAGGACGGCTTCCGTCGTCGCTACCGCGACGTGGACGTCCTGCTGGTGGATGACATCCAGTTCCTGGAGAACAAGGAAGGCACCCAGGAGGAGTTCTTCCACACCTTCAATACCCTGCACAACGCCGAGAAGCAGATCGTGATCTCCTCCGACCGGGCGCCCAAGCGACTGGTCACCCTCGAGGACCGGCTGCGCAGCCGATTCGAGTGGGGCCTGCAGACTGACGTCCAGCCGCCCGAGCTGGAGACGCGGATCGCGATTCTGCGCAAGAAGGCCGTCCAGGACAGGCTCAACGCGCCGCCTGAGGCGCTGGAATACATCGCCTCGCGCATCTCCACCAACATCCGCGAGCTCGAGGGCGCGCTGATCCGGGTGACCGCGTTTGCCAGCCTGAACCGGCAGTCAGTGGATCTCCAGCTCGCCGAGTTCGTCCTCAAGGACCTGATCGTCGAGACGCACGGCCCTGACATCACCGCAGCCACAATCATGGGTCAGACTGCTTCCTACTTCGGGCTCTCGATCGACGACTTGTGCGGCACCTCGCGGTCGCGCGTCCTCGTCACCGCCCGGCAGATCGCCATGTATCTGTGCCGTGAGCTCACCGACATGTCGCTGCCGAAGATCGGCCAGCAGTTCGGCGGCCGGGACCACACGACGGTCATGCACGCCGAACGGAAGATCCGCTCGCTGATGGCCGAGCGCCGGGCTATCTACAACCAGGTGACCGAGCTCACCAACCGGATCAAGCAGCAGGCACTTTCGGGATGATCGCAGCAGTGGCACGAGCAGGCACACCAGCGCAGCGACGGTCCGGGTGCTCGGCGGATCGATCCGGGGATCTCTACAGAGCGCGCACGGACCGATACGCAAACTTCGCGCTGCGCGCAATGTACGCACACAGGCTGTGGATAAAACTGTGGATCACCTTGGGACATCCGGCGGAAAACCGCAGTCAACCGGGGGGTAAAGCGCCGGTGACGAAACAGGTTCGCCTCGCTGCCCACAGGCGCGCTGCCCGCCGCACCCAGGTCAGTCACAGCGCTTGTGCACGGCGACGACGGCCCCGAGCAGCACCGATGCAGGTTATCCCCGGGATCCACCGTCCCTATGACGACTACCAATCTAGTTATGGCAGACAGATCAACAGGCAAGTAGTCCGACCGATCTGCGCCCGGCTCCAGACCCTGGCTATGGCGAATGAAATGCGATCAGAGAAGGAGGGCGACAGGTGAAGATCGTCCTTGAGCGCGACGTGCTGGCGGAGGCCGTTGCCTGGACAGCCCGTGCCCTGCCTGCCCGTCCCACCGTGCCGGTGCTGGCGGGCATCAGGCTCCAGGCCGGCGAGGACCTCGTGCTGTCGAGCTTCGACTATGACGTCTCGGCGCAGGCCACTGTGCCGGTCAGCACGGAAGAGGCAGGTAGCGCCCTGGTCTCGGGGCGGCTGCTGGCCGAGATCAGCCGGAGCCTGCCGGCCAAGCCGGTCCACATCACGGCGGAGGACGGCCGGGCGGTGCTGACGTGCGGCAGCGCCACCTTCACGCTGCTGACCATGCCGGAAGACGAGTACCCCGCGCTGCCCGAGATGCCCCCGGCGGCCGGGACCATCGGCAGCGACGCGTTCGCTACGGCCGTCAGCCAGTCGGCGACCGCAGCTGGCCGGGACGATACGCTGCCCGCGCTGACGGGCGTCCGGATCGAGATCGAGGGCGAGACGCTGACGCTAGTGTCCACGGACCGCTACCGGCTCGCCGTCCGCGAACTGCGCTGGCAGCCGGCCCACCCCGATCTCACTGCGGCGATGCTGGTGCCGGCCAAGGCACTAGCCGACACCGCCAGGTCGCTGACCAACGGCGCGCAGGTGTCGATCGCCCTCGCGCTGCCCGGCACCGAGGGCAGCGGCGGCGACGGGATGATCGGATTCGAGGGCGCGGGCCGGCGCACGACTACCCGGCTGCTGTCCGGTGAGTTCCCCCGGTATCAGTCGCTGCTGCCGAAGACTGTGAACGCCGCCGCCGAGCTGGCGGTAGGCCTGCTATCCGAGTCGGTCAAGCGCGTCGCGCTCGTGGCCGAGCGCAACACGCCGGTGCGCTTGTCCTTCAGCGCGGGCCAGCTCCTGCTCGAGGCCGGCACTGGTGACGAGGCCCAGGCCGAGGAGATCATCGAGGCTGAGTTCTCCGGCGACGACCTCTCGATCGCCTTCAACCCGCAGTACCTGCTCGACGGGCTGGCGGCGATCGACTCGGACACGGTGCGCATCGCGTTCACCGAGCCGGGCAAACCTGCGCTGCTCACGGGCAAGCCCGGCCCCGATGGCAACCCGGAGTTCCGGTACCTGCTGATGCCGATCCGCCTCGGCGGCTGACCCCGCCTGCCTTCCGGGCCGCTAATGTCGCACACGTGCACCTGACCCGGCTATCGCTCACTGACTTCCGCAGCTACCGGGAGGCAGACGTGACACTCGGGCCAGGGGTGACGACGTTCCAGGGCGCGAACGGCCAGGGCAAGACCAACCTGGTGGAGGCGGCCGGTTACCTGGCCACGTTCGGCAGCCATCGGGTGGCCACCGACGCGCCGCTGATCCGGCAGGGCGCAGACCGCGCCATCCTGCGCGGCCTGATCTCCGCGGCCGGCCGGGAGAGCCTGCTGGAGATCGAGATCAACCCCGGCCGGGCGAACCGGGTCCGGCTCAACCGGGCGCCGGCCCCGCGGCCGCGCGAGGTCCTCGGCGTGCTGCGATGCGTCCTGTTCGCCCCCGAGGACATCGCGGTGGTGAAAGGCGACCCGGACCAGCGGCGCCGGTACCTCGATGACCTGCTCGTCGCCATGCGGCCGCGCTATGCGGGCGTGCGCGCTGACTACGAGCGGGTGCTGCGACAGCGAACGGCCCTGCTGAAGTCCGCCAAGGGCAGGGGCGCAGTCCAGGCCGGCGCGCTGGAGGTCTGGGACGACCACCTGGTGACGGCCGGAGTGCAGCTCACCGCTGGCCGGATCCGGCTGGTGCGCGAGCTCAGGCCGCTGGTCGCCGCCTGTTACAGCTCGGTCTCCGGGACCGAGCGAGACACCGGCCTGTGGTACCGGATGTCGGCCGGGTCCGGCGCTGGTGCCCAGGGCGGGACCGGCGAGGGCGACCGAGCCGTGAACCCGGATGGCGCAATGGATCCGGAGCCCGACCCGGAGAAGCTGGCCCTCACGCTGCGTGAGGCCCTCGCCGCGCGCCGCCGGGCCGAGCTCGAGCGGGCCGTGTGCCTGGTCGGCCCGCACCGGGACGAGCTGGAGCTGAGGATCGGCGGCCTGCCCGCCCGTGGCTACGCCAGCCACGGCGAGTCGTGGTCGCTGGCACTTGCGCTGCGGCTGGCCGCGTACCAGCTGCTGCGCTCCGGCGGGGAGGACCCGGTGCTCATGCTGGACGACGTCTTCGCCGAGCTGGACAGCGGCCGGCGCGACCGGCTCGCCGAGCTGGTCCGCGACGCCGAGCAGGTGCTCGTCACCGCCGCCGTTCCGGAGGACGTGCCGGCTGGCCTGGCCGGTGCGCGGTTCCGGGTCGCGGACGGAGTGATCAGCAGTGCCTGATCACCCGCCTGGCGACCAGGTCAGCCTCGCCCGCGCGGCGCTCGCCGCGGCCAAGGCGGACGCGCGTGCCCGCGGCCTGCGGCCAACCGCGCGACCGCGGGCGGGGACCGCGGCCAACCCGGCGGCCGCGGACCCGGCGGCTGCGGGCTCGGCTGGGGCGGGCTCGGCTGGGGCGGGCTCGGCGGCCGCTGACCGCGTGCCCGCGGATCCAGGATCCGCGGATCCGGCCGAGGCAGCCCTGGATGGGCGTTCGGGCAACGGAGTTGCAGACGGCCCCGTTCCCCGCCTGACGGCAGGGGGGACCGCGCCGGCGGCGGGGCGACGCGGTGCCCGCCGCCCGGGTGCCCGCCCCGGGTTTGCCCCACAGCCGCAGCGGGACGAGCCGCAGCCCCTCGGGTCGGCCATCAACGGGCTACTGGCCGCCGAGGGCTGGGCGCTGGCCGCCGCGACGGGATCGGTCTTCGGGCGGTGGGCCCAGATAGTCGGCACCGATCTGGCCGCGCACACCACGCCGGAATCGCTGTCGGACGGCGAGCTGACCGTCTCAGCGGACTCCACGGCCTGGGCAACGCAGGTGCGCCTGCTGGCCGCCCAGCTCGTGCGCCGGCTCAATGCCGAGCTCGGTGACGGCACCGTGCTGCGGGTCAAGGTCCGCGGGCCGGTCACCAGCACCAGGAAGCCCGGCGAATGGCGAGTCCGCGGGGGCCGCGGCCCGCGCGACACTTACGGCTGACGCTCCAGCCGGCGCGGCGGGTGGGCACGTACGGCTGAGGCTAGCGGCGTGTCCAGGTAAAATGAACAAGCGCACTAGGACGGACGCCAGGCGGGGGTTTGACGCGTCTGCCCTGGGTGTTTGCCCTGTTCCAGAGGAGCTTCAGCTTTGTCCTACGACGCACGTTCGATCACGGTCTTGGAAGGCCTGGAGGCCGTCCGCAAACGTCCCGGTATGTATATCGGGTCGACCGGTGAGCGCGGTTTGCACCATCTGGTGACGGAAGTCGTCGACAACGCTGTGGACGAAGCGCTGGCGGGCTACGCCGACACGATCGACGTTACCCTGCTCGCCGACGGCGGCGTCCGCGTCTACGACAACGGGCGAGGCATTCCCGTCGACGAGCACCCGATCGAGAAGCGGCCGGCTGTCGAGGTCGTGCTCACGACCCTGCACGCGGGCGGCAAGTTCGACAGGCAGTCCTACGCGGTGTCCGGCGGCCTGCACGGCGTCGGCGTCTCGGTCGTCAACGCGCTGGCCACCCGGCTGGACGTCGAGATCCGCAAGGACGGCTACGTCTGGCGCCAGTCCTACGAGATGAGTGAGCCGGTCACCCAGGTGATCCGCGGCGAGAAGACCGAAGAGACCGGCACCACGATCACGTTCTGGCCGGACGGCAGCATCTTTGAGACCACCGAGTGGTCGTTCGAGACGCTGTCCCGGCGGCTGCAGGAGATGGCCTTCCTTAACCGCGGCCTGTCGATCACGATGACGGACGAGCGGCCCGAGCACATCACCCCCGACGCGCCCAGCACGGTCACGTTCCACTACGAGGGCGGCATCGCCGACTTCGTCAGCTACCTGAACGCCACCAAGGAGCCTGTGCACGAGTCGGTGATCGACTTCGGCGAGGAAGGCGACGGCATCTCGGCTGAGATCGCCATGCAGTGGACCGGCTCCTTCTCCGAGTCCGTGCACACCTTCGCCAACACCATCAACACGGCCGAGGGCGGCACGCACGAGGAGGGCTTCCGGGCGGCGCTGACCACCATCGTCAACCGGTGGGCGCGCGACCAGAACCTGATCCGCGAGAAGGACGACAACCTGACCGGCGAGGACGTCCGCGAGGGCCTGACCGCGATCATCCACGTCAAGCTGTCCGAGCCCCAGTTCGAGGGCCAGACCAAGCAGAAGCTCGGCAACACCATCGCCAAGTCGTTCGTCCAGCGGGTCTGCAACGACCACCTGCGGGACTGGTTCGAGCGCAATCCGGGCGAGGCCAAGGCCATCGTGATGAAGGCCACGCAGGCCGCCAGGGCCAGGATCGCCGCCCGCCAGGCCCGTGACCTGACCCGCAAGAGCCTCATGGGCGGCTCGGGCCTGCCGGGCAAGCTGGCCGACTGCCAGTCCGGCGACCCGGAGATCTGCGAGATCTACATCGTGGAGGGCGACTCGGCCGGCGGCTCGGCCAAGGGCGGCCGCGACTCGAAGTTCCAGGCCATCTTGCCCATCCGCGGCAAGATCCTCAACGTGGAGAAGGCCAGGATCGACCGGGTGCTGAAGAACAACGAGGTCCAGGCGATGATCACGGCCCTCGGCACCGGGATCCACGACGAGTTCGACATCTCCAAGCTGCGCTACAACCACATCATCTTGATGGCCGACGCCGACGTCGACGGCCAGCACATCACCACGCTGCTGCTGACGCTGCTGTTCCGGTTCATGAAGCCGCTCATCGAGGCCGGTCACGTCTACCTGGCCCAGCCGCCGCTCTACAAGATCAAGTGGGGCGGCAACACCGAGCCCGGCTACGCGTACTCCGACAAGGAGCGCGACGCCGTCATCGAGGCGGGTATCGCCGAGGGCCGCGGGACCCGCGCCCGCGCGACGGCGTGCAGCGGTTCAAGGGCCTCGGCGAGATGAACGCGAACGAGCTGTGGGAGACCACGATGGACCCGGCCAGGCGGGTGCTGCGGCAGATCACCGTAGACGACGCCGCGCAGGCCGACGAGATGTTCAGCGTGCTGATGGGTGAGGACGTCGAGGCGCGGCGGTCGTTCATCCAGCGCAACGCCAAGGACGTCAAGTTCCTGGACATCTAATGATGGGAACGGGGCCGCACCCGCCGGCGTCAGCCTGCCGGCGCGCGGCCGAAGGAAGGACTGGTCAGTGCCAGACGTAACCATGCCGGACGCTCCATCTGAGGGCCGGGGTCGCACCGAGCCCGTCGACATCGGCGTCGAGATGCAGCGCAGCTTCCTCGATTACGCCATGTCCGTGATCGTAGGCCGTGCGCTGCCGGATGTCCGGGACGGACTCAAGCCCGTCCACATCAGGATCCTGTACGCGATGTACGACGGCGGGTACCGGCCAGACCGCGGGTATTTCAAGTGCGCCCGCGTCATCGGCGAGGTGATGGGCAACTATCACCCGCACGGCGACTCCGCGATCTACGACACCCTCGTCCGGATGGCGCAGCCCTGGGCGATGCGCTACCCGCTGATCGACGGCCAGGGCAACTTCGGCTCGCCGGGCAACGACCCGGCGGCGGCGATGCGGTACACCGAGTGCCGGCTGACGCCGCTGGCCATGGAGATGCTGCGGGATATCGACAAGGAGACTGTCGATTTCCGGCCGAACTACGACGGCCGGTCCGCCGAGCCCGTGGTCCTGCCCGCTCGCTTCCCGAACCTGCTCGTGAACGGCTCGGAGGGCATCGCGGTGGCCATGGCCACCAAGATCCCGCCGCACAACCTGCGCGAGATCGCGGCCGGGGTGCAGTGGTACCTGTCGAACTTCGAGGCGGCCGACGACGAGCTGCTGGCCGCGCTGCTCGAGCGGATCAAGGGACCTGACTTCCCGACTGCGGCGCAGATCGTGGGCCGCCGCGGTATCCAGGAGGCGTACCGCACCGGGCGCGGCTCGATCACCATGCGCGCGGTGGTCGAGGTGGAGGAAGACCGCCGCGGCCGGATTCAGCTGGTCGCCACCGAGCTGCCGTTCCAGGTCAATCCGGACTCACTCGCCCTGAAGATCGCCGAGCTCGGCCGCGAGGGCCGGATCGCCGGGATCGCCGAGGTACGGGACGAGAGCAGCGCCCGGTCCGGCCAGCGCCTGGTTATCGTGCTGAAGCGTGATGCCGTCGCGAAGGTCGTGCTCAACAACCTCTACAAGCACACGCAACTGCAGGACACCTTCGGCGTCAACATGGTCGCGCTCGTGGATGGCGTGCCGCGGACCCTGCGCCTGGACCAGATGATCCGGTACTGGGTTAGCCACCAGATCGAGGTCATCATCAGGCGCACGCAGTACCTGCTGCGCAAGGCCCAGGACCGGGCGCACATCCTGAGGGCGCTGCTCAAGGCGATCGACCAGATCGACGCCGTGATCGCGCTGATCCGGGCCAGCGAATCGGCAAACGCCGCGCAGCAGGGCCTGATGGACCTGCTGGACATCGACGAGATCCAGGCGCGGGCGATCCTCGACATGCAGTTGCGGCGCCTGGCGGCGCTGGAGCGGCAGGCGCTGACCGACGAGTACGAGCAGCTGATGACCGAGATCGCCGACTACGAGGCCATCCTTGCCTCGCCGGAGCGGCAGCGGGCCACCGTGAGTGCCGAGCTCGCCGAGATCACAGAAAAGTACGGTGACGACCGGCGGACCGAGATCATCGCCTACGACGGCGACATGTCGATGGAAGACCTCATCGCCGAAGAGGACGTCGTCGTCACGATCACCCGCGGCGGCTACGCCAAGCGCACCAAGGCCGACCAGTACCGGGCGCAGCGCCGGGGCGGCAAGGGCGTCCGCGGCGCGCAGCTGCGGACCGACGACATCGTGGATCACTTCTTCGTGACGTCCACGCACCACTGGATCCTGTTCTTCACCAACAAGGGCCGGGTCTACCGGGCGAAGGCCTACGAGCTGCCGGAGGCGGCTCGTGACGCCCGCGGCCAGCACGTCGCGAACCTGCTGGCGTTCCAGCCGGACGAGCACATCGCGGAGGTGCTGGCGCTGCGCGATTACGACGTGGCCCCCTACCTGGTGCTGGCCACGTCCTCGGGCCTGGTGAAGAAGTCGCGGCTCACGGACTTCGACTCGTCTCGCTCGGGCGGGATCATCGCGATCAACTTGCGCGAAGACGACGAGGTGATCGCGGCCCGGCTGATCTCGGCCGATCAGGACCTGCTGCTGGTGAGCAAGCACGCCCAGGCGATCAGGTTCCGCGCCAGCGACGAGGCCCTCCGGCCGATGGGACGAGCCACGTCCGGGGTCATCGGGATGCGGTTCACCAACGGCGACCAGATGCTCGGCATGCACGTGGTCGACGATGGCGCGGACGTGCTCGTCGCGACCGGCGGCGGCTACGCCAAGCGCACCCCGGCCGACCAGTACCCGGTCCAGGGCCGCGGCGGTCTCGGTGTCGTCACCGCCCGCATCGTCGAGGCACGCGGCGAGCTGATCGGCGCGCTGATGGTGCACCCGGACGACGAGGTCTTTGCTATCACCTCGGCAGGCGGCGTTATCAGGACGGCGGCTTCGGAGATCAAGCTCTCCGGTCGGCAGACCATGGGCGTCCGGCTGGTCAATCTCGGCGAGGGACAGAGCCTGGTGGCGATAGCCAGGAACGCCGAGGCCATCGACAACACCCTCGGTGTTGACGGGGACGCGGACGACATTGACGGTGACGCTGACGTCGAGGACGGCCGGGCCGAGCCGGCCGACGATGCCGACGTCGCGGATGTCCTCGATGTTGCCGAGTCTGAGCCCGGCGATACGGAAGATGGGGGAGACTCTGAGTAGCCATCCCCCGATGAACCTGGCAGCTGACCCGACCAAAAAGGATCATGCCTGGTAGGCGGCTTGACGAACCGTGTATCGTGCCGAAAGTAACTCAAAATGCTGAGCGGTACCGGGGGATGCCAGGGCTATTGACGTAGCTTTGGGGAAGGCCGCCTGGATGGTGGACTGGCTGGCGCAACGATCGGGTCCGCTCGTGCGTCATAACAGAAGCCGTAGAAGACGCTCTGATTCGCGCGAATCAGACTCATCTGGCTGGGGATAACCTCGTGTCAGTGAAACGGTGCGGAGGAGGACGGGGTGGACAACCGCGTGGAAGCGCCATCGCGGACGCCGGGTGACGGCCCTGAGAGCTCGAACTCAGGCGAGGGCTCTGAGGCAGCTGACCGGGGCCAACGGCAAGGCGGCTAGCGCGGACTCGGTGACCCAGGCTGAGCCGTCCTCGACCCGCTCCAGCAAGGTAACGGCGCCTTCCGGTGCGCCGGTAGGTGGCCCATCGGCCGGATCCGCGGCGTCTCCATCGGCTGGTCCTTCGGCTCCGCTGCAGGGCTCAGCGGCGGGCACGACGACGCCGTCGTACCGCCCTCCGGCCGCCGCCACCCCGGGTGGCAGCTCCGGCTCGGGCGGCACGTCACCGATGGCGGCCGTCTCCGGTGTTGCGACGGGCGCGCGCGGCCTCGCAGCCAAGGTCGGCGCATCCTTCTCCGGCCTGGCCTCGACGACCAAGCCGAAGCCCAAGGGCAAGCCGAGGCCCAAGGGGCAGCCTCCCCGCCGACCCGGCCAGGGCGGCCCGCAGGGTGGGCTGACGCCGCGGCCGACGCAGCCATCCTCGCCGCAGTCGGGCCCGCAGCCGTCCAGGAGCGCCCTGCTCAGTCTGCAGCGCATCGAGCCGATGTCGGTGATGAAGTTCAGCTTCCTGATCTCGCTGGTCGGCTGGGTCGTCCTGTTCGTCGCGGTCACGGTCATCTACTTCACGCTGTCCAAGCTCGGCGTCTTCACCAAGATCGAGCAGACGGTTGGCTTGGTTACCTACAACAAGGACCACCCGGGCTCCAACGCAGCGAGCTGGTTCAGCGCGTCGCGCGTGCTGGAGTACACCGCACTGGTGTGCACCATCAACGCGATCCTGTTCACGGCCCTGGCGACCGTCGGTGCGGCCCTGTACAACCTGGTGACTAGCCTGACCGGTGGCATTGAGGTAACACTGAGAGAATCCGACTGAGCAGCTAGTCCCAGCTTGCGGTAACCTAGGCCGGCGTGCCAGACGCAGGCGAGACTGGCGCGATTGCGGGCCTGTAGCTCAGACGGTTAGAGCGCTTCCCTGATAAGGAAGAGGCCGGAGGTTCAAGTCCTCCCAGGCCCACCCCGAAGAACCGCAGGTCAGAGGCCTGTTTCTCGTGATTACGGCGATCACGAGGGACTGGCCTTCTTTCATCCGCGCAGCACTGATAGCCCCTACGCTGACGAGCATGCCGGACGAAATCGAGTACTGCGCAACCCAGAACGCCCACGATCCCGAGACTCTCTCCCGCCATATGAACCACATGGCGCGCGACGGCTGGGAGCTCCTGACAGTCAACTTCGCACACAGAGGCGAGACTGGCTTCCACACGTTCTTCTGGCGGCGCCCGCTCCGCGTTGACCCGGCCCGCCAGCCCGGTCCTTCGTTGCAAGCCACGTGACGCCAGCAGGTTACGCTCGGCAGAGCGGTCAGCGAGCAGGACGCGGCTGCCCAGACGACGCCGAGGTCAATCAGGCGGTTCTTGCAGGACGCCGTCGATAACCGTCGTCACTATCTTGCGGACGGCCCCCGGTTCGGGCGGAATGCCGTCCCGGCTGGCGAACAGCAGGTGCCCGGTCCCGATCAGCATGGGCGCGAGCATCTGGACGTCAGCATCCGCCGCGATGCGCCCGAGGTGGCGCTCGACGGTGAGGTACGAGGCGACCATGGCCGTCGCCTCCGTCAGAACCGGGACGCCGGCCGGCATCGTACGGCGCAGGCGAGCGCGCAATTCATCCCTGAAGGTGATGAGGGCGACCATCGCCACAGCCAGCGGCCCGAATACGTCCATCAGCGCGCTGGTGAGGTTGTCCGCGACCGTGCCGGTCCCGGCTGCCGCGCGCAGGGCAGCGGCCCGGCTGTCGATCCGGCCGATGCGGTCCAGTACGAGTTCGGCGAGGAACGCGTCGAAATCACTGAAGTGCCGGTGCAGGACACCCTTGGCGCAGCCTGCCTCCGTGGTGACCGTCCGGCCCACTACGGTGGGCGCATGCCCACAGTACCGCCGGAGCAGCCAACTCCTGGCAGGCCAGAGCCACATCAGTATCGCCAGGTAGCCGAGTCATTTGGCGCGGACGCGGACCGCTACGACCGGACCCGGCCCCGCTATCCCGACGCCATGGTGGAGCGGATCATCGCCGCCAGTCCCGGACGCGAGGTGCTGGACGTCGGCTGCGGCACCGGCACAGCGGCCCGGCAGTTCCAGACCGCTGGGTGCCGGGTGCTCGGCGTCGAGCCGGACACGCGGATGGCCGACTTCGCCCGGCGCAGCGGGGTGAAGGTCGAGGTGGCGAGGTTCGAAGCCTGGGACCCGGCGGGACGCGCGTTCGACGCAGTGGTCGCCGGGACAGCCTGGCACTGGGTGGACCCGGTCGTGGGCGCAGCGAAGGCCGCGCACGTGCTGCGACCCGGCGGCCGACTCGCGCCTTTCCACCACGTGTTCCAGTCCCCGCCGGCGGTGACAGAAGCCCTCGCCAGCGTCTACCGGCGGGTGGCGCCGGACTCGCCGTTCAACCTCAGCAGTCAGCTGACGAGGTCGAACCTGGATGCCTACCAGGCGCTGTTCGTCAAATTCGCCGACGGGATCCGGGCGACGGGCGGATTCAGCGACCCTGAGCAGTGGCGGTTCGACTGGGAGTGCACCTACAACCGGGACGAGTGGCTGGACCAGCTACCAACCCTCGGTGCGCTCACCCAGCTCACGCCGGACAAGCTGACGGAGGTGCAGGCGGGCGTCGGGGCCGCTATCGACGCGATGGGGGGCAGCTTCACGATGGCCTACACCACGGTGGTGGTCACCGCAGCGCGTGCGAGCAACGCCTGAGTCGGCGCTACCCCGGTGGCACGTCCCGTCCTCGATGGCGTAACCAGTACGATTTTGCCGCGTGACCCCTGCGCAGCTCGCCGAAACCGTGCTGACGGCGGCCGCGGCTGTGCTGGCCGACCGTTCACTGGATCCGTCGGCGCTGCCGGGCGCGGTAAGCCTGGAGCGACCTAAGAATCCCGATCACGGTGACTATGCGTCAACGCTCCCGTTCCAGCTCGCCAAGACGACGGCGATGCCTCCGGCGGAGCTCGCGCAGGCGATTGCCGACAAGCTGATCAATGAGCCAGCGATCCGCACGGTGGAGGTCGCGGGGGCCGGATACCTGAACATCCGGCTGCAGTCCGCTGCGGCCGGAGCAATCGCGGGCACTGTCGTCGAGCAGGGCGAAGCCTACGGCCGTGGCGCTAGGCTCGCGGGTCAGCGAGTGAATCTGGAATTTGTCTCGGCCAACCCCACTGGTCCCGTTCATATTGGCGGGGTCCGATGGGCCGCGGTGGGTGACGCGCTTGCCCGGCTCCTGCGCGCAGAGGGTGCCGCCGTCACGACCGAGTACTACTTCAACGATGCTGGTGCGCAGATTGACAGGTTCGCTGCCTCGCTGCTGGCTGCAGCCAGGCAGCAGCCGACGCCCGACGACGGCTATTCCGGCGAGTACATCAGCGAGATCGCCGAGGCGGTGCTGAAGGACCATCCGGAGGCGCTCGGCAAGTCAGCTGCCGATGTGAGGGAGATATTCCGCGCCGAAGGCGTGGCATTGATGTTCGACGAGATCAAGGCGTCGCTCGCCAACTTCGGCGCGCACTTCGACGTGTACTTCGCGGAAAAGGATCTGCACGAGAAAGGCGACCTCGACGCAGCCCTGACGAGGCTCCGGCAGCTTGGTCATGTTTATGAGGCTGACGGTGCCACCTGGGTGCGCTCCACCGACTTCGGCGACGACAAGGACCGCGTCTATGTTCGCAGCAACGGCGACTTCACCTACTTCGCCGCCGACTGCGCCTACTACCTAGACAAGCGAGCGCGCGGCTTCGACAAGGTCGTGATCATTCTCGGCGCCGACCACCACGGCTACGTCGGGCGCCTGCGCGCCGTAGCCGCCTGCTTCGGTGACGACCCCGATCAGACGCTGGAGGTCCTGATCGGACAGCTGGTCAACCTGGTCCGTGATGGCCGACCGCTGCGGATGTCGAAGCGGGCGGGCACCATCGTCGCGATCGATGACATCGTCGACGCAATCGGGGTGGACGCGGCCCGGTACGCACTGGCTCGCTACGCACTGGACTCGGCGATCGACCTCGACCTGGACGCATGGACGCGGCGGACCAACGACAACCCGGTCTACTACGTGCAGTATGCGCACGCGAGGGTCGCATCCCTGCTGCGTAACGCCGCTGAAGCCGGGATCAGCCAGGGCAGCGAGTACGATCCGAGCCTGCTCTCCCACGACCGCGAGAACGACCTCCTGAAGGCGCTCGCGGACTTCCCGAGCGTGGTGGCCACTGCGGCGGAGCTGCGGCAGCCACATCGAGTCGCCAGATACCTGGAAGACCTGGCCGGCACCTACCACCGGTTCTACGATGCCTGCCGCGTCCTGCCCCGTGACAGCGAGCCATTCGATGACGTCGGGCGAGCTCGGCTGTGGCTGGCTGACGCCGCGCGGATAGTGCTGGCAAACGGCCTCCGCTTGCTCGGCGTATCGGCGCCCGAGCGGCTGTAGCGCTCAGAAGGAGCTGTGGCCGAGAAGCGATGTGACGGCGATCCATCCGAGCGACAGCGGAATGAGCGCACACGCTGAGATCGCGGCGAGCCGGCGCCGGGCGGGGCGCCTAATGCCGAGCACGAGCAGGATCAGCCCGGCAGCGGCCAGCAACAGCTGCCCGGTCGCCCCGGCCGCTAGCCACCTATTCAGGGCCGAGCAGTCGTAGGTCCCCTTACCGAGGCCATCTCTGCACATGATGTCGAGCCGGGAGCCGACGGCCACGTAGCCAGCCGTTCCGAGCACGACACCCAGTACGCACGCGATGGCAGCTGGGAGCGACGCCAGCCAGGGCCGCCAGAACGTGGCCGGCTGACGATTCACACGTCCTGCCACGTCTTCAGCTCGCGCCGCCATGATGATACGACGCGCGCAGGAGGCCAGCGGTTGCGCCGCAACGGCCATGCGAACGTCACGGCTTGGTCGCTGACATCAGTCGCTAGCGGCGATCAGGGCACGGGGGTGTCGTGGTGCTGTCGCGCCGCCCGCCGGTCCTCTTCGGTCAGGTCCGAGTCCGGGACCGGCGTCACGAACGTCAAATGGCGGCCGATCGGGCAGTACTGGAATCGGACCGGCCCGAGGCGGACCGCCTTGAGTGACGCAAACGGAATCCACGTCGTGGTGAACAGATGCCCAGCCTGGCAGCGCACGATGACATCGCCCATCGGCTGAGTGCCGCCGCGCCTGGCGGCGACAAGCAGCCAGATAATGATGGCGATGACGGCGACGAGCGGGAGCAGGCCCGCGAGTGGCGGCATCTGCGTTCACCTGCGATCCGATCCGGCGAGACTCCCCATCATTGTGCGCCGGGCGCGGGCAGGCCGACCAGGGACTTACGTCGCGCGCAGGCGATCGAAGGCAGTTACGGGCACACGCGACCGTTGCGCTCGAAGGCCGCGTGCGTCAGGGGCATCAGCCCCGCCCAGATGGCTTCCATCTGCTCGGCCACCATCTCGATCTCTCGCTGCGGGAATGAGGGGAACGTGGCACCCTCGTGCATCACCCGCAGCGACAGGAAGTTCATCAGGGCGCGCGCATTGCACGTCGCGTACATCGAGGAATACAAGCCGACCGGCAGAACCGTGCGGGCTACCTCGCGTGCCACGCCCGCGTCGAGCATCTCCAGGTACGCCGCGTATGACTGGCGGCAGGCGGTCTCGACCGCCTCGGTCACGAGCGCGTGCTGCGCGGGCGTGCCTTCGGTGAAGACATAAGCGCCAGGCTTGCCGCTCTGAACCAGCCTGCGATCGGGGCCCGGTACGTAGAAGACCGGCTGGAGCTTGCGGTACCTGCCGCTCTCCTCGTTATAGCTGAAGGTGCGATGCCGCATGAACTCGCGGAAGACGAAGATCGGGGCACTGACGTAGAAGGTCATCGTCGAGTGCTCGAACGGTGTGCCGTGCCGGTCACGCATCAGAAAGTTGATAAGCCCGGCCGACCGCTCGGTCTCGCCGTTGACGTCAGCTAGGGACTGCTCGCCCTTGGTGGAGACCCGGGCGGCCCAGATCACGTCGGCGTCGGACGCGGCATGCTTGACCAACTCGACCGTCATGTCGCTGCGGAAGGTTATATCCGGCACGGTCGCCATTCTGCCCGCTGAGACGGTCAGGCTTGTCGGCACGGTCAGTTCCATCGGTGCACCCTCCTGGCAAGTGGCTCGGCACCATCATGCCGTCCGCTGCCGACAATCGCCCCGTGACACGGCTGCCGCCCGAGCGCCGACTGCCCAGCCCTGGGTGCGCCGCAAATTAAGAGATCGCTTAATCCCGCGTCGCCGCCACCTGGCGGCCGGGGTTAGAGTCAAAGAACGCCATCTGGCCGGAAAGGATTGTCCGAAATGAGCGCAGATCCTGCTGAGGCGCTTGACGTGCTGCGCGATGTCTGGCGCAGCCAGGGGCAGACAGGCGCCGACCTGGTCGACCCAAGCGGCGAGCAGAAGTCCTGCAAGCGGATGGCCGAGGCTGGCGTCGGGTACGAGGACTTTGCCGCCGGGGAGGACGACCTCAACGCCGCCTGGCGAGCCAGGCTCGAGCGTGAGGGCAAGCTCAGCCAGTCCGGCGGCACCATCCGTGATCTTGTCATGGGGTCAGCTGACGCAAGCTGACCCCGCGCACCTGACGGCGAGGGGATTCGCTCGGTGGAGTATCCGGGAACCGTCGGTGAGCTGACCGAGAGCCTCCGGAACGGCGGTTACCTGGCCGACCGCGGGCTCGCTACCGCTCTGCTGGTGTCCCTATCCCTGCACCGGCCGGTGCTGCTGGAGGGCGAGGTCGGGGTCGGCAAGACCGAGGTCGCGAAGGTGCTGGCTGACGTCTACGGCCGGACGCTGATCCGCCTGCAGTGCTACGAGGGCATCGACACGAACCAGGCGCTGTACGAGTGGGACTACGCCCGTCAGATGCTGCAGATCCGGGCGCTGTCGGAGCGCCAGGCGGCCGACGAGCAGGCCGTCGACAAGCTTTTCGGCCCCAAGTTCCTGCTGGAACGGCCGCTGCTCGCGGCAGTGCGCGCCGGTGCTCAGGCCGTGTTGCTGATCGACGAGGTCGACAGGGCTGACGACGAGTTCGAGGCGTTCCTGCTCGAGGTGCTGTCAGATTTCCAGATCAGCATCCCGGAGATCGGCACCATCAGGGCGCAGTCCGCACCTGCCGTGATTCTCACCTCGAATCGGACCAGGGAGCTCCACGACGCGCTGCGCCGCCGCTGCTTGTACCACTGGATCGGGTACCCGGCCGCTGAGCGGGAGGTGGAGATCGTGCTCGTGCGCGAGCCAGCCGCGGCTGAGCAGCTGACCCGCAAGGTCGTCGCTGCCGTGCACCGGCTGCGCGAGCTGGAGCTAGCCAAGCCGCCCGGTGTAGCCGAGACCATCGACTGGGTCCGCACGCTGAGCTTCCTCGGTGAGACGGACCTGACGCCGCAGGCGGCCGACGACACATTGGGTGCGGTCATCAAGGACCGCGACGACCTCGATCTCGTGCGCGAGAACCTGACGGAGATCACCTCCGGTGCCTGAGCAGGCCGAGGCACCGTTCGCGGCGCTGCTCGTCGACTTCTCGCGGGAGCTGCGCGCCGCGGGGCTGACCGTTGGCACCGGCGACATCCTGACGTACTGCTCCGCGATGATGCCACTGGATCCGTCCGATCTGGTCGATCTGTACTGGGCTGGCCGCACGACCCTCGTCAGCAGGCGCGATGACATACCGGTCTACGACCGGGTTTTCCGGCAGTTCTTCCTGGCCGACGGGGCGCCGGCCGCAGCGCTGCTGATGCTCAAGGCGAGCGCAGCCGCGGAAGCCGAAGCGGCGCTGGTCATGCCGGGCACCGAGCCAGGACCTGAGCAGGACGAGGAGAAGCCCGTTCTCGGCTGGATGGCCTCGGACGTCGATGCGCTCAAGCACAGGTCGTTCGCGGCATGCACGCCAGCCGAGCTAGCGGCGTTGCGCCGGATCATGGCCCGGATCCGGCTGACCCCGCCGCGGCGGCGCACCCGCCGAACCAGGCCAGCCAGCGCCGGGCGCTCTCCGGACCTGCGCAAGACCATCAGGGATTCCATGCGGATGCATGGCGAGCCGGCCGAGCTGTTCTTCCGGCAGCGCCGGACCCGGCTGCGTCCGCTCATCCTGATCCTCGACGTGTCTGGCTCGATGGCGGACTACTCCCGGCATCTGCTCCAGTTCGCCCACACGGCGAAGCATGCCGCCGCGAAGGTGGAGGTGTTCTGCTTCGGCACCAGGCTCACTCGCATCACCAAGGCGCTGGAGCACCGGCGGCCCGACAGCGCGCTCGAGCAAGCGGCCAGGACGGTCGTCGACTGGGATGGCGGGACCCGGATCGGCGAGTCACTGGACACGTTTGTCCGGCGCTGGGGACGCGGCGGGCTATGCCGCGGCGGCGTCGTGGTGATCTGCTCGGACGGGCTGGACCGCGGGGATCCTGAGCAGCTGGCCACGGCGATGGCCCGGCTATCCCGGTTGTGCTACCGGATCGTCTGGCTGAATCCGCACAAGGGCGACGACCAGAACTTCCGGCCGAGCACGCTCGGCATGATGGTGGCAGCACCGCACATCGACCTGCTGCTATCTGGTCACGACCTGGCTAGCCTGGAGCAGCTCGCCGACATGCTGCCGGTCCTGAACTGACTGCCGGTCCTGAACTGACGAGGAGCGACCTGTGAGGTGGAGCGTCGGCATCGAAGCCGAGGGCGACCGGATCCTGACGCGCGAAGAGGTCGTCGAGCTGGCCGACGCGGTCGCCGCTAGCCACGGCATCGCCACCGGGATCGGCGCCAGCAGGTACGGCGCGCAGCTTGTTGTCGAGGCAGCCAGTCGCGATGCCGCGATCGACCTGGCCACCGAGCGGTTCCTGGCGGCGGCCGCCGCGGCCGGCCTGCCGCCCGCGCCGCTCGTGCGCACTGAGGCCGTCAGCGAGGCCGAGGAAGAGGACGACTTCCAGTGATCAGGCTCGGTTCGCTGGCGGGCTACCCATTTGAGGGCCCGCGGCTGCTCGGCGGCTGGACGCCGCCGGCGGAGGCAGCCGTGTACGCGATCCTCTACAAGCCCGACCCCGACACCAGGCCGGAGCGCTACGCCGTCATCTATGTCGGCCACTCCGACGACCTGAGTACTGAGCGCTTCCCGTTCCAGCACCCCCGGGCGAGCTGCTGGATCGGCCGGGCCGGCTCGAAGTGGAAGGTCTACATCTGCACCTACGTGGTGCCTGGCGGGACCCGGCCGCACCGCGAGCAGATCGCTCGCGAGCTACTGGCGACCTACCACCCCAGCTGCAACGACGAGAAGTACGACAACGCCTGGGAAGACCACTGGATCGGCGAGTACTCGGCACCAACCACCGGGCCGGTCGCACGCCGGGGCCCTGACCAGTCCGGCCACTCCTGACTGCACCACGCCGGGGTCGAGTTAGTTCAACGGCCTTTCCCACGCGCTGATAGGAGCCGGGGCGGTGTTGTTCTTCATGCGCGAGCAGCGAGCGCAGATCCGAACCTGCTCGCTCGGGCGATCTGGGTCTACGACTTCCCAATTAGACCAGTCATGGGCACCTACCAGGCATGCCACATTGCCCCACAGGCGCTTCCTCCACGGCGCAGTCACGTTAGTGCCTGCAGGGGGAACATCGCCAGCTGAATCATGCATTGAGCGATTCGCTTACCGCGGCACGTAGCCAACGGCGTCATGCAGGCGCGACCGGCGGGTACCGGACGCGGGCCGGGCAGGCTCGGGCACCGCCGGCTCTTCGGGCCGCGGCGTCACGTCGGTGACGATCTCCTCGGCCATCCCGTACAGCAGCGGCAGCGCGCCTGCGACCACGCCGCCGGTCTGGTTAATGTGGCCGACGCCGGGACCGATCAGCTTGGCGTGGCCGACGATCGTGCGGACGAGCTCGGCGGACTCTTCCAGGTTCCCGGCGATGCGGGTTAGCAGCGTGCCCACCCAGTACAGGAAGAACGCCAGCCCGGCGATCAGCAAGACGATCTCGAGAACCGTCAGGATCACTAGGGTCGTCATGACTTGACCTTTCCGAGCACTCGGCCGAGGAACAGGTGGTGCTGCAGGCCCTCGGCGAGCACGGCCTCCACGCCGTCGGCTACCTGCGGGATCAGAACCGTCTCCGACGTATTAGCCGCCGCCGCCTCCAGCGTGCCGCGTACCAGCACGACGCGCCTGTCGATGATCTTCACGAGATAGATCAGCACGCTGAACAGGGCCACAACGGCGAGGATCACGATGAGCCCGACGATGAGAGCCCAGACCCAGAGCGTGTGCTCGTGCGCGGGCATGGCCGCGACTAGGTGTGCAACGTTCATCGCTCAGCCTCCCAGCCTGGCGCGACCGCGCTGCAGGCCGCCGATGATGATGGTGGCGTGCTCGATCGTGGTGCGGAGTGCCCCGAGGGGCGCGGTGTTGCGCACCGCGTCCTGGAGGGCCGCGTCGATCTTGAGCGCCTCGTTGCCGATCGAGCGCGCGAGCAGCAGGATCGGCACGACCAGCGCCACCACGACCAGCACGATGACACCACCGATCGTGAACCCGAGGATCCAGCCGAAGTTACTGGTGCCACCGCTAGCGGCAGCCACCAGGGCCGCTGAGTTCATAGGTCTTCTCTCCCTAGCCCGCGTTCAGACGGTTTCGCAGAAGTCACGGACCGGCTTCAGGCTCGCGTTCACCGAGGTCAGCCGCTCGGGCACGGTGCTGGTTAGCTGTGCGACCGCCTCGACACCACCGGTGGTGGCAACGAGCGTCGAGCGAATCGCCCTGAGGTGAAAGATCACCCGCAGCAGGCCGACGGCTGTGATCGCGATGATGAGCGCGGCGATGATCAGCGTCACCCACGCAGCTGCTGGCATGACCGTTCTCCTTTCTGTTAGCGGGAGTCTGGGCTAGCCCAGAAGCTTTGCGACGGAGCCGGCGTAGCGGACGGCGCCCACGGAGACCTCCTTGACGGTGGCGTCCGTCGTGGCGAGTGCCTCAGGTACGCCGGACAGCTCACCAACGAGAGCCACGCCGCCGGAGAGGATGTCGTCGGTCGCGTGGCGGATCCGCTCGACCGCTGCGAGCACCCGGTTCAGCAGGAAGATGACGACGGGCAGCACGACGACCAGCAGGACTGCGTTGCCTATCCACCAGAGCACCATGGCGCTGCCTCCTAGCTTGCTGGCTGATACGGGGCGAAGAAACGGCGGAACACGCGCATCAGCGCCATCCGGGCCGCTCGCAGGCCCAGGGTGAACCCGCTGGCCGGGCTGGCCGTGGCGGCGGTGATCTGCTCGGCGGACTCGCCTCGCTCCATTCGGCTGATCCGGTCCTGCATGTTGACCGAGAAGTCGCGCATGAGCACGGACGTGACGTCGGCGATCATGCCCCGGCCGTACTGGGCCGCCGCGCCGGAGAGCTGCAGATCCTGGGTGACGTCTACCCGGGTGCCGCGCCCGGCACGCGCCAGCGTCGCCGTCACGATCATGCTGGCCTGGCCGCGGCCCTTCTCCTCGGCGCCGGCGGCGTGCACCACGACGCGCCTGGCCGCTTCGTCCCGCTCGGTGATGTCGGCCGTCCCGGCGAACTGGAGCCGGACCGGTCCCATCCGGACCGCGACCTTGCCCTTGTACTTCTCCCCGCCCAGGTCCTCGGTCAGCTCCGCACCTGGCAGGCAGGTCGCTACCTGCGGGATGTTCTCGAAGAACTGCCAGACCTTATCGACCGGCTCAGCGACCTCGAAATCACTCTTGATCAGCATCTGGCCTCGCCCTTCACGTAGGCAGCGGGATCGCGCGCGAACGCCTCGCGGCAGCCAGCGCAGCAGAAGTAATAGGTGACGCCGCCGTGTTCCAGCGGCATGCCTTCCGGCCCGGCCGTGACGCTCATGCCGCACACCGGGTCAGTCGCCCCGGCTACCTGCCGCCGCGCCCACGCGGTACTGGCCGCGGCCCCAGCACCAGCCGCGCTGGCACTGGCGAGCTCGCCTGCGGCACGCAACTGGACGAGCTCGGCCATGATCGCGACGGCGATCTCCTGGTGGGTCGTGCTGCCGAGGTCGAGCCCGGCCGGCACCTTGACCCGCGCGAGCTGATCAGCGGCCACGCCACGGTCGGCGAGGTACCCGAGCACCGCCTCGCCGCGCTTGCGCGAGCCCACCAGCCCGAGGTAGGCGGGCCGGGCCGCGATCGCGCGCTCCAGCAGGCCCTCGTCGTTGTGCCCCTGGCTCGCCACGACGACCACGGCGTGCTCGTCGGCGTCCGCGGTGGCGAAATCGGGCCCGTCGATCAGCTCAGTCCGCCAGCCCAGGGCCCGCGCCAGCTCGGCGAGGGTGTGGGCCATCGGCGAGTGGCCCACCACGACCAGATGAGGAACGGGGACGACCGGCTCGATGTAGACCTCTAGCGCGCCCTCGCTCGAGCACGAGATCGGGATGATCACCATGCCGTCGGGCACCGCGCCGCCAAACTGCTCAGCGCTGCCGAGCAGGAGCAGCTTCGCCTCACCGGTGGAGATGACCCGCTGGGCCTCGCGGATGACGGCGGGCTCGGCACAGGCGCCGCCAATCCAGCCGCGCAGCTCGCCCGCCGCGGTGATGATCGCGCGCGAGCCCTGCTGACTCGACGACGGCCCCTGGCGCCATACCACGGTCGCCAGCGCGAACGGCTCGCCGTTCCGCGCCAGCTCCGCGGCCTCGGTCATGACGCCCCAGCCGTCCATCGGCTTCTCGCTAGTCATCGGACCGGACTGGCGGCGCACCGGAAACATCCCGGCGGTAGGTGATGGCTTCCCAGACGCGGTCGGGCAGCATCGGCATGTCGATATTGCGCACGCCAGTGCCCGAGAGCGCGTCCATGACCGCGTTCACGAAGGCGGCCGGGCCGCCGACCGCTGCGCACTCGCCGATGCCCTTGGCGCCGATCGGGTGGTGCGGGCACGGCGTGACGACCTCGCTGTGCAGCTCGAATCCGGGCGTCTCCCAGGCGGTGGGCAGCAGGTAGTCCATGTAGTTCGCGCCGACGCAGTTGCCTTCGGCGTCGAAGGTGATGAACTGCATGTTCGACATGGCGTATGCCTCGGTCAGCCCGCCCATGATCTGGCCTTCGACGATCATCGGGTTGATCCGGACGCCGCAGTCGTCCACCGCGACCAGCTTGAGCACGTCCCAGACACCCGTCTCCGGGTCCACCTCGACGGTGACGATGTAGACCGCGAACGGCCAGGTCAGATTCGGCGGGTCGTAGTAGGCGGTGTTCTCCAGGCCGGGCTCCATGCCGTCCGGCATGTTGCTGTACGCGGCCACCGCGCACTCCTGGATCGTGACGCCACGATCCGGAGCGCTGCGGACGTAAAACCGGCCGAGCTCCCACTCGATGTCCTCCTCCGATACTTCGAGGAGGTGCGCGGCCAGTTTCCGGGCCTTGGCCCGGATCTTGCGGGACACCATCGCCACCGCGGCGCCGGCCACCGGCGTGCTGCGGGACGCGTAGGTACCCATGCCAAACGGGGCGGTATCGGTGTCGCCCTCTTCTACTACGACGTCCTCGGCCGGAATGCCGAGCTCATGCGCGACGATCTGCGCCCAGGTTGTCTCGTGGCCCTGGCCCTGCGTCTTGGCGCCGGTGCGCAGCATCGCCTTCCCGGTCATGTGGACCTTGAGATCGGCCGAGTCGAACATCTTGATGCCGAGGATGTCGTACTCACGGCTGTTGCCGGCGCCGAGCGGCTCGGTCATGGTGGAGATGCCGAGGCCAAGCAGCCTGCCACGGGACCTGGCTTCCTCCTGCTCGCGGCGGAAGGCCTCGTAGTCGATCGCCTTAAGCCCGACCTCCAGGCACTTGCCGTACTGACCTGAGTCCGTCAGGAAGCCGAACGGCGTCCGGTGCGGGAACTGGTCGTCCCGGACGAAGTTCATCGCCCGGAACCGCGCCTGGTCGATGCCCAGGTCGTCTGCGGCTGCCTGGACCATCCGCTCCTGGAAGAACATCGCCTCGGTGACACGGAACGAGCACCGGTAAGCGACGCCGCCCGGCGCCTTGTTGCTGTACGTGCCGCGGGCAGTGAGATGCGCAACCGGGATGTCGTAGGCCGCGAACGCCGAGTGCATCAGGCCGATCTTGAACTTGCTCGGCTGCGCGTCCGAGAAGAAGGCACCGTGGTCGGCGTCGGTGTGCATCCGGACAGCGAGGATCTTGCCGTCCTTGCGCAGCGCCATCTCGCCCTTGAGATACACGTCCCTGGCAAACCCGGTCGAGATCAGGTTCCCGGACTTGTCCTCGATCCACTTGACCGGGCGCTCCAGCAGGATCGAGGCCAGGATCGAGCAGACGTAGCCCGGATAGATCGGCACCTTGTTGCCGAAGCCGCCGCCGATGTCGGGCGAGACGATCCGGATCATGTGCTCGGGCAGCTCGGCGACCATGGCAACGGCCGCGCGGATGATGTGCGGCGCTTGCGTGGTCATGTACACCGTGAGCTTGGACGTGGCCCGGTTGAAGTCCGCGATCGAGCCGCAGCACTCGATCGGCGACGGGTGCGAGCGTGGGTAGTGCAGCTCGAGCTTGGAAACCAGGTCAGCCGATGCGAACGCCCGGTCGGTACCGTCCCGGTCACCGACTTCCCAGTCGTAGATGACGTTGTCGGGCTGGTTCTCCTTGTCGTCACGGATGACAGGCGCGCCGTCGGCGACGGCCTGCATCGGGTTGACGATGACCGGCAGCGGCTCGTAGTCGACAACGATTGCCTCGCACGCATCCTTGGCGATGTACGGGTCGTCGGCGATGACGCAGGCGACTTCCTGGCCCTGGAACCGAACCTTGTCGGTCGCGAGCACGGCCTGCGTGTCATACGACAGCGTCGGCATCCAGGCCAGGTTGCGGGTGGCCATCATCTCGCCGGTCAGCACCAGGTGGACGCCGGGAATGTCCCATGCCTTGCTCGCG
The DNA here is from genome assembly GCA_963837255.1 of uncultured Actinomycetota bacterium. Classification (GTDB taxonomy): domain Bacteria; phylum Actinomycetota; class Actinomycetes; order Streptosporangiales; family Streptosporangiaceae; genus JAJYUU01. Next base: position 310,223 of record CAWIMN010000011.1, on the reverse strand, counting down.
TCGATCGACTTGATCCGAGCGTGGGCCAGCGGGCTGCGCAAGATCTCCATGTGCAGCATGCCGGGCAGCACGATGTCGTCGGTGTAATTGCCCTTGCCGCGGACGAACCTGTTGTCCTCCACGCGCCGGCGGCTCGCGCCGAGCCCGCCGATCTTGATCTCGTCTACAGCCTGCGACATGTCCTGTTTCCCGTCTTTACGGTGTTTGCCACGCAGGGGCTCGCTACCCGCGGCCTATTCGGCAGCCTGCGCGCGCAGCTTCTCCGCGGCCCACAGCACTGACTTGACGATGTTCTGGTAGCCGGTACAGCGGCACAAATTGCCCGACAGCGCCCACCGCACTTCTTCCTCGGTCGGGTCGGGGTTGGCGTCGAGCAGGGCCTTGGCGGCCATCATCATGCCCGGCGTGCAGAAGCCGCACTGGAGACCGTGCTCCTCCTTGAAGCCCTCCTGGAGCGGATGCAGCTCGCTGGCGGTGGCCAGGCCCTCGACAGTCTGGATGTCGTGACCGTCGGCCTGGACCGCGAGCATCGTGCAGGACTTAACCGCCCGGCCGTCGACGAGCACCGTGCACGCGCCGCAGTTGGTCGTATCGCAGCCCGTGTGCGTGCCGGTCAGCCGCAGTCCCTGCCGGATCAGGTGGGCGAGCAGCAAGCGGGGCTCTACCTCGGCGATCTTCTTCTGGCCGTTGATCGTGAACCTGATCCGGCGTACCGGTACGTCACTCGCGGCTTCGTCGCCCAGGTCGTCATAGACCATCGTCATCTCAGGCCGCCCTCTCCGCCGTGTCGGCGTGCGCCCGGCTGCTGCCGGTCAGGATCCGCTCGACGAACGTCGCCACCATGTGCCGCTTGTACTCCGCGCTGCCCCGGTGGTCCGTCCGCGGCCGGGCAGCCGCGGCCGCGAGCTCGGCCGCCCGGCCGATCGATTCCGGGGTCAGTTGCTGGCCGGTCAGGGCGGCGGCGGCCTCAGTGGCCTCGATCGTCGATCCGCCGACGCCGGTGAGTCCGATGCCGGCCCTGGTCACCGTCCCGCCCGACAGCTCTATCGACACCGCGACGCCGACCGTGGCGAAGTCACCGACCCGTCGCTCGAGCTTCAGGTAACCGCCGGCCCGCTGACCGCGGGCGGGCGGGATGACGGCCTCCACCGCGATCTCGTCCGGGTCGAGCACGTTCTGGAACGGCCCGGTCACGAAGTCGGCCATCGGGATGGCGCGGCGGCCGCGCGGGCCTTGCGCGATGACGGAGCCACCAAGCGATAGCACGACCGACGCCCAGTCGCCCTGCGGATCGGCGTGACACAGTGAGCCCACCAGCGTCCCGCGGTTGCGCACGATCGGGTCGGCGATCAGCGGCGCGGCCGCGGCCATCGTCGGCTGCGTGCCGCGCAGCAGGTCGGACCCCTCGAGGTCGGCGTGGCGGGTCAGCGCGCCGATCCGCAGCGTGCCGTCGGGGTCGGCCCGGTGATAAGCGAGGCCCGGCAGATTGTTGATGTCGACGACCAGCTCAGGCGAGGCGAAGCGCAGCTTCATCAGCGGGACCAGGCTCTGGCCTCCGGCCAGCACCTTGGCGTAGTCGCCGCCATCGCGGAGCAGGCCTATCGCCTCCGCCAGCGAATGCGGTGCCTCATAGCGGAACCGCGATGGGTACATACGTTCCTCCGGTCTGCGGAAATGACGGTCGGACGCGATCAGGCCGCGCCGTCGGCACCTGCATCGTTAGCGTCCGGGCCAACCGGGTCGGGAACCGGGTCTCCTGCTGCTGACGGGGCAGCTGACGGGGCTGACGGGGCTGGCCGGGCTGAATGCGGGTCGGCCACTGCGACCGGACCCGACTCATAGTCGGGGTCGGGCCGTGGCTCCTGATGCGGCGGCCACGGCCCCGAGACGGGCTGCCCGGCGATCTTGAGGTAGTCGATCAGCTCAGGCCACGCCCATACCGTTGGGCTCTTGCCGGTCTTCGGCGCGTGCTCGATCAGCTCGAATAGGCGCGGATTGCCCTTGCTTTTGCCGTCGGACTCGATCCGCATGCGCACGCTCCCAGCTATTGGACGGCAGCCTGACAGACCGCCACCGTCGCTAGATGTGGAATTCGAATGATTCACCCTGCGCGCCGGCTACGCAACGGGCCAATAAGCTGTCGCTTAAGTGGCCAGGTAGCCGGGTAGATAAGGCAGTCAAATAACCGATTTTCAGCTCCATATGGTGACGTACACCGGTGGTCGGAATCGCGAGGGCGGCACCCCGGTCCCCGGTGCCCGCATCAGCTGCATGGCCTCGGGCGTCCCGAGGAAGCGGCGCAGCGCGCTCGCTGCCGTGCTGCGATGCTGCCGCTCGAGCAAGGTCGCGTACCAGCATGCCTCCACCGGCAAGCCGGGTACGTCGACCAGTGACAGTTCACCCCGCCGCAGCTGCGGCGACACCAGGTGCTCGATCGCGGGTGCCACCCCGCCACCGTCCGCAGCCGCCGCCCAGGCCGCAGTCTGGCTCGGGAACACCCCGATGTTGCTCTCCGGCACGCCGAGCTGCGCCAGCAGCCGGCCGGTCTCGCTGCCGGGATCAGCGCCAGCCGGATCCACCAGCCAGCGCCAGTGCCGGGCCGGGCCGCGCGGCCTTGCGTGGCCCGCGGTCACCACGACCACCCGGTACTTGAAGATCGGCTCGCTGACGACCGGCATGCTCTGCTCGCCGGCTGAGCCGTCGCCAAAGGCCACGTCGGCGAGGCGGTTCGCGACGAGGACAGGCTGCTCGCTGGACACTGCCACGCCCGTCGACACCTCGACCGGGCCGGGGAACCGGCGGGTGAACGCCTCCACCAGCGGGCCTGCGACGAACTCGCCGAAGGTAGACGTCGCGACGATCCGCAGCTGCTCAGGCGCGCCCTGGGCGGCCCGGACCGCGGCGTGGGCCTCGGCGCCGAGCACGACGATCTGGGACGCCGTCGCCAGCAGGCGCGACCCGCCCGGTGTCAGGGTCATGCCGGCCGGGCCGCGGGTGATCAGCTGGTCGCCTAGATGCTGGCGGAGGGCGGTGAGGGCCTGGGACACGGCAGGCTCGCTGACGCCGAGGGCGCTGGCCGCGGCAGTCACCGAGCCGAGCCGGGCGACCAGCACGAAGGCGTTGAGCTGCGTCAGTGTCATGGCAGAGTCCAGTGTGACTCATCGGCCAGGACGGCACAGGCGTCATGCCTCCGTACACTCGGGACCGATGGCGGCCCGAGGGAGCTCCATGCAGAGGAGGACGCCGCCGTGCAGGTCCCCGCGCAGGTCGAGTACGAGAAGGCCACGAGCGTCGAGCACGCGCTGACGCTCCTGGCCAGGTTCGGGCCGGAGGCGCGCATCCTGGCGGGCGGGCACAGTCTGATACCGATGATGAAGCTGCGCTTGGCGCAGCCTGAGGTACTGATCGACATCAACGGGCTCACCGACCTTTGCTATATCACCGTAACCGGCGCGCAGCTGCGCATCGGCACGCTGACCAGGCACGCACAGCTATTGGCGTCGCGCGTGGCGGGCGAGCACTTCGCGATCCTGCACGATGCCGAGCGCGTGATCGCCGACCCGATCGTGCGGAACTGGGGCACTGTTGGCGGCTCGCTCTGCCAGGCAGATCCATCCGAGGACCTGTCGGCCGCGTTCGCCGCGATGAAGGGCACCATGATCATCCAGGGTCTGGACGGCAGCCGGGAGGTATCGGCGCGCGCGTTCCACACCGGCCCGTACGAGACCGTGGTGGGGCCAGCGGAGCTGCTGACCGAGATCCGGCTGCCGATCCGGCCGGGCGGCGGCAGCGGATACCAGAAGGTATCGCGACGGGCCGGTGACTGGCCGGTCGGCGCCGCCGGGGCCGCAGTCTGGCTGGCGGGCGACGTGATCGCCGACGCCGGCATCGGCCTCGCCGCGGTTGGCGCGACCCACTTCGTGGCCGCCGAGGCGGAGGAGTACCTGCGCGGCCGGCCGGCCACGCCCGAGAGCCTGCGGCAGGCCGGGCAGATCGCGGCCGCGAACTGCCGCCCGGTGTCCGATCAGCGCGGGCCCGCTGATTACAAGCGGCACCTGGCCAGCGAGCTCACCGCCCGGGTGCTGCGCCTCGCAGTGGCGCGTGCCCGCGGCCAGGCCAGCCTGATGTCAGTGTCAAGGCCGGGCTAGCCTGATGCGACTCACGCTGACCGTCAACGGGACCGAGTACACCCGTGACGTGCAGCCGCGCCTGCTGCTCATCCACTTCCTGCGTGATGACCTCGGCCTGACCGGGTCCCACTGGGGCTGCGACACCTCCAACTGCGGCGCCTGCGTCGTCTGGCTGGACGAGACCCCGGTGAAGTCGTGCACGGTCCTCGCGGTCATGGCAGACGGCCGCCGGGTCAGGACCGTCGAAGGTCTCGCGCGCGGCGCCGAGCTCGATCCGGTGCAGCAGGGGTTCACGCAGTGTCACGGCCTGCAATGCGGTTTCTGCACGCCGGGCATGATGCTCACCGCGAGGTGGCTGCTGGACCACAACCCGAGCCCGACCGAGGCCGAGGTCCGGGAGGCGATATCCGGGCAGGTCTGCCGGTGTACCGGATACGAGAACATCGTCCGCTCGGTGCTGTGGGCGGCGCAGAACGGCGGTGGTGCCGGGTGACAGATCGTGAGCCTCCACACCAGGACGCCGGGGCGGCCGTGGCGCGCGGTCACGGACACGGCGCCTACGGGCGTCTCGGCCGCAAGGAGGACGCCCGCTTCATCCGGGGCCAGGGCACGTTCGTCGACGACATCACGCTGCCCGGCATGCTGCACGGCGCCATCCTGCGCAGCCCGCTGGCGCATGCCAGGATCCGCTCGGTCGACGCGACAGCGGCCCGCGCGCATCCGCAGGTCGAGGCGGTGCTGACGGGCGCCGACCTGGCCGAGCGCGGCCTGGCCTGGATGCCCACGCTGGCTGCGGACGTGCAGGCCGTGCTGGCAACCGACAAGGTGCGGTTCCAGGGCCAGGAGATTGCCTTCGTGGTGGCGCGGGACAGGTACTCGGCCAGGGATGCGCTGGAGCTGATCGCGGTCGAGTACGAGCCGCTGCCGCCGGTTGTCGATGCCCTGCTCGCGCAGGATCCCGGCGCGCCGGTCGTCCGGGATGACCTGGCGGGCCGCACCGGCAATCACATCTTCGACTGGACGGCCGGAGACAAGGCGGCGGCCGATGCGGTCTTCGAAGCCGCCGAGGTGTGCGTCGGCGGCGACATGATCTATCCCCGTTCCCATCCTGCGCCGCTCGAGACCTGCGGGATCGTTGCCGACTTCAGCGCCGTCACCGGACGCCTGACCTTGTGGTCGACCACGCAGGCGCCGCACGCCCACCGGACTATGTACGCGATGGTGACGGGGCTGCCCGAGCACAAGATCCGGATCGTGTCGCCTGACCTCGGCGGCGGCTTCGGCAACAAGGTGCCCGTCTACCCCGGCTATCTGTGCGCGATCGTGGCCTCGATGGTCACGGGCCGGCCGGTGAAGTGGATGGAGGACAGATCCGAGAACCTGATGTCCACCACGTTCGCCCGCGACTACCACATGCACGGTGAGATCGCGGCGACCAGGGACGGGCGGATCCTCGGGCTGCGGGCGCGGGTGCTCGCCGACCACGGCGCCTTCAACGCCACGGCGGTGCCGACGAAGTACCCGGCGGGGTTCTTCCACATCTTCACCGGGTCCTATGACCTGCAGGCGGCCTTCTGCGAGGTGACTGGCGTCTACACGAACAAGGCGCCAGGCGGGGTCGCGTACTCGTGCTCGTTCCGGATCACCGAGGCCGTGTATCTGGTCGAGCGGCTGGTCGACATGCTGGCGCGGGAGCTGGACATGGACCCGGCGGAGCTGCGGATGCGCAACCTGCTGCGGCCCGAGCAGTTCCCGTACACGTGCCCGACCGGGTGGGAGTACGACTCCGGCAACTACCCGCGGGCGCTGACGCTGGCCATGCAGATCGCCGGCTACGACGACCTGCGGCGTGAGCAGGCTGAGCGCCGGTCGCGCGGCGAGTACATGGGGATCGGCCTCTCGTTCTTCACCGAGGGCGTCGGCGCGGGGCCGCGCGAGCACATGGACATCCTCGGGCTCGGCATGGCCGACGGCGCCGACCTGCGCGTGCACCCCACCGGCAAGGCGGTGCTCGGGATCTCCGTGCAGACCCAGGGCCAGGGCCACGAGACGACGTTCGCCCAGATCGTGGCGGAGGAGCTAGGCCTGTCCCCGGACGACGTCGAGGTCGTGCACGGTGACACCGACCGGACGCCGTTCGGCCTCGGCACCTACGGCTCACGCTCGACCCCGGTGTCGGGGGCTGCGGCGGTGATGGCAGCGCGCAAGGTGCGGGCGCGCGCGCGGCTCGTAGCTGCCGCGATGCTGGAGGTGGGCGCCAGCGACCTGGAGTGGGCCGAGGGCAAGTGGCAGGTGCGCGGTGATCCGGAGCAGGCGCTCGGGCTGGCTGAGATCGCCATGGCGGCGCACTCGTCGCTCGCGCTGCCAGCCGGGGTAGAAGGCCACCTCGACGCGTCCGCGGTGTACAACCCGCCGAACCTGACGTTCCCGTTCGGGGCGTATATCTGCGTCACCGACGTGGACCCGGCCACGGGCGAGGTGTCAGTGCGCCGGTTCATCGCCGTCGACGACTGCGGCGTGCGCATCAACCCGATGATCGTCGAAGGCCAGGTGCACCGCGGCCTCGCGGACGGCATCGGGATGGCGCTGATGCAGGCCATCGTGTTCGACGAGGCGGGCAACTGCCTGGGCGGATCGTTCATGGATTACCTGCTGCCGACCGCGATGGAGTGCCCGTCATTCGAGCTGGGCGCGACCGTCACGCCCTCGCCGCACCACCCGATCGGCGCCAAGGGCGTTGGCGAGTCCGCCACCGTCGGATCGCCGGCTGCCGTCGTCAACTCCGTCGTCGACGCGCTCGCCCCCTTCGGGGTGACCCACGCCGACATGCCCCTGACGCCTGCCAACGTGTGGTGCGCCATCCATGGCCGCCAGGTCCGGTCCGACATCGCGGCCTATTGACTCGCGAGACGTGTCGCGAGTCAGTGGGCGCTGGCCTAGTCGTCAGCGCAGGTGTAATCGACCGTTATGCCCCATTCGGAGATCCGCTGCGACGTCGGCAGCTCAGACGTGTGTGCGTCCGGGGCGCAACTTGCGCCCCGGACGCACACACGTCGCCGGTTCGCCATGCCCGCGGCGGAATCTTCATCCCGGTTTCGGAGCTACACATAGCGAGCGGCCGTCTGGACGGCGCTGTGGGCCTGGATACGCTGGCCGAGCGCTAGTTCTCGGATGCCGATGCGATCAGGAAGACCCTTTGCTGTCGGATGATGGGGATATGAGCGATCTCGCCGAGCAGTTGCCAGATGTGCCGACCCTGCTGGCCGAGCTTGACGACGTCAGTTACCTTGCCGACGAGGCGCTCGGCACGGCGCTATTCCTCGCCGCCCGCATGAGCCAGCCGATCCTGCTCGAAGGCGAGCCCGGGGTCGGGAAGACCGAAGCGGCTAAGGCGCTGGCCGGCGTGCTGGACACCCCGCTGATCCGGCTCCAGTGCTACGAGGGGCTGACCTCTGCCGAAGCGCTATACGAGTGGAACTATCCGCGTCAGCTACTCGCCATCAGACTGGCCGAGGCGAGGGGTGAGGCACCGCGGGAGGCCGACCTCTTCAGCGACGACTACCTGCTGGAACGTCCGCTGCTCGCGGCCCTGGACCATCCCGGACCACGCCCGGCCGTGCTGCTGATCGACGAGGTCGACCGGGGTGACGACGAGTTCGAGGCGTTCCTGTTTGAGCTGCTGGCGGAGTCCGCGGTCACGATCCCGGAGCTGGGCACCCGCCGGGCCGCTTATCCGCCGGTTGTGGTCCTGACCTCGAACCGCACCCGCGACCTGCACGACGCGCTCAAGCGGCGCTGCCTCTACCACTGGATCGACTACCCGGACGCGGCCAGGGTCGCGGCGATCATCCGGCGGCGGGTGCCCGCGGCCAGTGAGCGCCTGGCGTCCCAGGTGGCGAACGGGGTTCACCGGCTGCGCGGGCTCGATCTCGCCAAGCCGCCGGGGATCGCCGAGGCGATCAGCTGGGCGAGTGCGCTTCAGGTACTCGGCGCCGCCGAGCTGGACGCGGACGCGGCCCGCAAGACCATGGGCACCGTGCTGAAGTACGCCGAGGACATCAAGAGCGTGCGCGCCGCCGACCTCGCCGCGGTCATCAGCCACGGCACCGGCGATGCCTGACGAGCGAGCGCCTGGCATGCAGGGCGGGGCGCGCGATGCCCTGACCGGCGGCGGGGTGGCGCGCGCCGACCTCGGCCGCGACGACGCCGTGCCAGCCGACGCCGTGCCAGCCGACGCCGTGCCAGCCGACGCCGTCCCAGCCGACGCCGTCCAGGCCGACCTGGCCGAGGTGGCTGCTCGATTCGGCGCAGAGCTGCGGCGGGCAGGCCTGCCGGTGGGGCCCGGTCGCAGCCAGCGCTTCGCGGCCGCGGTCACGCTCGTGCAGCCCGCTACGCGGCGCGAGCTGTTCGACTGCGCGCTAGCGACGCTGGTGTCGAGCAAGGAGCAGGCCGAGACGCTGCTGGCTGTGTTCACCGAGGTCTTCGGCTCGCCGGACGGCCGCGGCCCGCTGCCAGGCCTGCCCGTCGCCGTCTCCGGCTCGCCGGGCCAGGCGCAGCAGACACCGCAGATCGCGGACGCCGCCACAGCGGCCCGCCTGCACGCCGAGACGATCGCGTCGATGCAAGACTCCGCTGACACGGAGCAGCCCGAGTCGGAACGGGAGATCGAGGCGCCGTATCTCGGCAGCCCGGTCGAGCGCCTCGCTGGCGCCGATTTCGCCGAGCTATCGCCGGCCGAACTCGCCGAACTGACCGCCGCGATGCGCCAGATCACGCTGGCCGTGCCGAATCGCAGGTCCAGGCGCCGCAAGCCGCGGCCCGGCGGTCGGCGTACCGACATGCGGTCGACGTTGCGGCAGGCGCGCCGGACCGGCGGCCACGCGTTCCGGCTGATCGGCGAGATCCCGGCCAGGCGGCCGCGCCGCCTGGTGGTGCTGTGCGACATCTCCGGCTCGATGGAGCCGTACGCGCGCGCCATGATCCAGCTGCTCTACTGCGCGGTCGGCGGGGCTGGCGCTGAGGTGTTCAGTTTCGCGACCCGGCTGACCCGGCTGACGACAGCGCTCGCCCGCTCGACGCCGACTGCCGCGCTGGCCAAGGCCGCGGCAACGGCACCCGACTGGCACGGCGGGACCAAGCTCGGGACCGCGCTGAAGGAGTTCAACGACCGTTATGGCAGGCGCGGCATGGCCAGGGGCGCCGTCGTCCTGATCATCTCCGACGGGTGGGACACCGGCGATCCGGAGGTCGTCCGGCGCGAGATGCAGCGGCTGTCGCTGGTCGCGTTCCGGATCGTGTGGATGAACCCTCGGACCAAGAGCTCCGCTTATCAGCCGCTCGCGGCCGGAATGGCGGCAGCCTGGCCATATTGCGATGCGGTCGTCAGCGGCCACTCCCTTCAGGCCATCGACCAGCTCGCGGCCGCACTCGCCGACCCGGTCCGACGCCGGGCAGAGGTGCGCGCTGTGCTCGCCCCGGCCACGCCCGGCCGCACCTGATCCGGGCGCGCCGCTGGCTTGCCCCTGCGCCGATGGTGTAGGCGTTGCGCGGGCTTTCGCGACCGATCTGCACCGATATGTACCCGCCAAACGCCGACAACCTGCGTCTCAGTCCGAGTCGTCCTGGTCGGCCGGCTTGATCCTTATCGCCGGTATCGGGCCGCCCTCGAGGCTGACGTTGACGCCCTTGCCGCGGAGCGCCTTCGGCAGCTTGCGCGCCTTGCGCTCAACCTCGAGGCCACCCAGGATGCAGGCGCCCTCAATGCGGAGCACGGGTGCATCGGGACTGGCTGCCTCGGCCACGTTCCCGGCGATCTCGCGGCCACCCAGGATCGCGGTCCCGTTGTCGACGACCCGCATCTCCGGCGGCACGATGATCTCAATCCCGCCTAGCACGGCGGTCGCCCTCAGCACGATCTCCTTGCCCGGCAGGACCGCGTCCCTGAAGTCGAGCTCGGCACCGCCAAACACGGCGAGCACGTTCATCACGGGCTCAGGATGCCAGGCGCCCTTGCGACTTACCCCGCTGAAGATCGCAACGAGGCGGCCGGACCGCCGAGACGCGCCATCGGCAGGCGCCGAGCGGGCGATGTCCTGCCGCACACCGCGAGGCGCCGGCAGGTCGTCTAGGAGGGGAACGAGCTCAGCGTGCGTCTTCGCCGAGAAGATCGCATCGAGCCGCTCCGAGTGCTCCTCAGCCGTCAATCGGCCCTCGGCCAGGGCATTGTTGACGACCGCGGCGGCCGTGTCGCGCTCTGCGTCCGAGGCCCGCAGCCTGGAATTCGCGTTGAAATCCTGGGGGTCCACCCAGCTATTGTCAGGCATACCTGCCGCCAGAGGGAACTGGAGTCGTGATGGGACACGTGGAGGCCGCTCACCTGAGCCACGCCCTGCCTGATGGCAGGGTGCTGCTCGATGACGTCTCCTTCCGGGTGGGCGACGGTGTCGTCGCGGCGCTCGTGGGCCCGAACGGCGCGGGCAAGACGACTCTCATGCGCCTGATCACCGCCGACCTCACATCCCAGACGGGGACCGTGTCGTCCAGCGGCGGCCTGGGGGTGATGCGGCAGTTCGTTGGCGGGATCCGCGATAAGACCACCGTGCGGGATCTGCTGATCTCGATCGCGCCGGCCAGGATCCGGGCGGCTGCTAGCCGCCTGGATGCCGCCGAGCTGTCGATGATGGAGCGTGATGACGAGCCGACGCAGATGCGCTACGCCACCGCCCTGGCCGAGTGGGGCGACGCCGGCGGCTACGAGCAGGAAGTCCACTTCGACGCCTGCTGCATGGCTGCCATCGGCATCAGCTACGACCGCTGTCAGTGGCGTGAGGTCGCGACGCTCTCGGGCGGCGAGCAGAAGCGGCTCGTGCTCGAGTCCCTGCTGCGCGGCAAGGATGAGGTCCTCCTGCTCGACGAGCCGGACAACTACCTGGACGTGCCGGGCAAGATCTGGCTGGAGCAGCAGATCGCGGCCACGCCCAAGACCGTCCTGCTCGTCAGCCATGATCGCGAGCTGCTCGCCGCGTGTGCGCAGCGAATCATCACAGTCGAGGACCGCCACGTCTGGGTGCACGGCGGCGGCTTCGCCACCTACGCCGAGGCCAGGCGGGACCGGAACGACCGCCTAGACGAGCTGCGGCGGCGCTGGGACGAGGAGCACGAGAAGCTGCGCCAGCTGATGCTGATGTACAAGCAGAAGGCTTCGTACAACGACGCCATGGCCTCGCGGTACCAGGCCGCGGTCACCAGGCTGCGCAAGTTCGAGGAAGCCGGGCCGCCCGAAGTCGCGCCCAGGGACCAGAACGTCAAGATGCGGCTGCGCGGCGGCCGGACCGGGAAGCGCGCGGTCATCTGCGAGCAACTTGAGCTCACCGGACTGATGCGCGCCTTTGACCTGGAGGTCTGGTACGGCGAGCGGGTCGCGGTGCTGGGGTCCAACGGGTCCGGCAAGTCGCACTTCCTGCGCCTGCTCGCGGGCGACAGCGTGTCCCATTCCGGTGTGGCGAGGCTCGGCGCCAGGGTCGTGCCGGGAATGTTTGCCCAGACGCACGCGCGGCCGGACCTGGCTGGGCGGACACCGCTGGAAATCCTGATGACCGAGCATGCGCTCCTCATCAATGAGGCGATGTCGGCGCTGGCCCGGTACGAGCTGACCAAGTGCGCCCGCCAGCCCTTCGCCACGTTGTCGGGCGGTCAGCAGGCCCGGCTCCAGATCCTCCTGCTGGAGCTGGCCGGGTCGACGCTGCTGCTGCTCGACGAGCCCACCGACAACCTGGACCTGGCAAGCGCGGAGGCGCTGCAAGAAGGACTCGAGTTCTACGCAGGCACAGTCCTTGCCGTCACGCACGACCGGTGGTTCGCCAAGTCGTTCGATCGGTTCCTGGTATTCGGCGCCGATGGCGAGGTCTATGAGTCGGCGGAGCCGGTCTGGGACGAGACTCGCGTGCAGAGGCCGCGCTAGCGCTCTAGTTGCTAGGCTGCTGGGGTCTGCCGGGGGGCAGCGTATGTAGACAGGTCTCCCCCTGCAGCGGAACCGGAGGGATCAAGCACCGTGGTGAAGAAGCTGCTCGTGGTCGTCCTGCTCGGACTCAGCGCTTTCGCCGTCTGGCGGAAGGTCCAGGCGGACCGGGCTGAGCTTGACCTGTGGACCGAGGCGACGACGGCCGACGACTGACCGCGCGGCCGCCGCGGGTGAACGGCGTGACTGACTGCCGAGGCATCTCGCTGGCGTGCTGCGGCCTGCTCGGAACCCTGGTTACCGAGGATGGTCTCATCGAGCGGTCGTTCGCCGAGGCGATTGCCACCCAGGGTGTCGTCAGCGGCACCAGCGCCTTCGCGCGCCGGATGGCGCAGGTCCACCAGGCGCGCGGGCGGGCCCCTGGCGACGTCATGCGACTGCTGTTTCCGGAGAACGAAGCGCGCGCGCAGGCCGCGCAGCTTGCGTTCGACCGGGCGTTGCCCGATGCGATCGGCCGCGTTGTCATCCGACCGCTGCCCGGCGCAGTTCAGGTGCTCGATCAGCTCCGCGCCGCGGGCTGCAGGGTCTGCGTGGTCTCCAGCCTGCCGCGCCGCGTGCTGGACCTGGTGCTGGACGCCGCGGGACTGCGCCGTCACGTCGACCTGGCGCTAGCCGCCGAGGATGCCCCGCGTGGTTTTCCGGCGCCCGACCTGGTCCTGACCGGGATACTCCGCGCGGGTGTCGGCGCAGTCCAGGAGGTCGCTGTCGTCCACGGCACGGGCGCCGGCGTGGAGGCCGGCCGCCGGTCCGGTGCAAGTGTCGTGGCCGGCGTGCTGACAGGCCCGCACCCGCCGGCGCGGCTTCGAGCAGCCGGCGCGAGCAGCATCCTGCCCAGCATCGCGGACCTGCCAGCCCTCCTGGCGGACGGCGTGGCCACCGCAGGCACGGCCGCCAGCGTCGATGTGCCGGCGCAGGGCCTATCAGGACGCCGTACCTCCGCCTGATAGCTCAGCGCGCGCCGGAGATGGCGCAGCTACCAGGGCACGTGCCTGTTGATCCACTTGAGCACCGGCCCGATGACCGGCCGCTCGTGCCAGCCTTGTGACATGACGTCGCCGCGGATCGACTCGGCTGCCCCCCGCAGTTGCTTGCGCACAACCGATGCCTGGTAATCCCGGGCCCGGCGACCGAGGAAGCGCACGCAGTTGACACATACGCCGACCTCCGGGTGCTTACCCAGTCGCACCAGAGCCTGCTCGGACGTAACGCGGCCGCAGCACCAGCAGTCACTCCTGGCGGACTCGCCGATTCGTGTCTCAGTCTGGGCGCTCATCGCTGCTCCCGTCTGCCGCAAGAATTCTAGGTAGGGCGACCGGGCCGGCGCGACTCAACTTGCGCCGCGGCCGCACCGACGTGCTGCGGCGATGTGACCACGACGGAACGACGGAACATGGGACGTCCGGCTCCTGGTTCCGGGCCCATAGCCTTCCGCCCCAGGCTGGTTTTCGGTGTGAGGCTGTGCGCATGACGGCAGAACGTCTACGCAGCGTCGATGTCCGGGCGTTTCCCTCAGCTCGGCGACTGGTTACCGCTGCTATGCGAGCGGGCAGGCGGATGGCGCCGATGCAGGGCCTGCTCGACGTGGACGTGACCAAGGCGAACCGGCTCCTGGCCGCCTGCGATCCGCCCGCCACTTTGACCGCCTTCGTCGTGGCCAGTGTTGCGCGTGCCGCTGCTGCCCACCCAGATGTCCACGCCTACCGCAACTGGCGGGGACAACTGGTCACCCATAAATACGTCGATGTGACGACAATCGTGGAGATATCGACGCCGCAAGGCCCGTTCACGCTCCCTCACGTCCTACATAACGCCGACGTTCGTGAGGTCTCTGATCTGACGGCTGAGCTGCACCGTGTCAAGCGCGATCCAGCCACGAGCCGTAGCGGCAGCTGGCTGGAGCGCGCCGCGCCGGTCGCGACCAGGATTCCGGGTGCTATCCGGGCCATGTACGCCGTGATGGCACGATCCGTGGCTGTCCGCCAGCGCGTCGGTACCGTGGCCGTGACGGCTGTGGGCATGTTCGCCGGCGGAGGCGGTTTCGGTATCTCCCCCATGACCCTGATGACGCTCGAGATTGTGATTGGCGGGATGACGCAGCGCCCGCGGGTCGTCGACGGGCGCATTGAGATTCGGGATGTGCTCGATCTCTCAATTGCCATCGATCACAACGTCGTGGACGGCGCGCCCGCGACCCGCTTCGGCGCCGAGCTCCGGGACGTCATCGAGAGCGCCGTAGTGCTTTCAGTGCCGGAATGATGATTTCCACCGACGCAGCTCGTCTGCAGCCGGGCTGACCTGGGCTTATGTGGTCACGCCGCTGAGCTGGGCGGGTGCTGGAGTTGGCCCGGAATGCTGGGATCGCGTCTTGCCGCGTGACCTGCGGTTTCTCCGGGGCTATAGCTCAGCTGGAAGAGCACCTGCTTTGCAAGCATCCACCGTCAACCGAGGCAGCGCAACGCTGTCTGACCAGGTCAAATGCCTGCGGCGCTCACCGGTACCGGAAAAAGCAGAAGGTTAAAGAAGTCCATGCCGTCGCGGCGGCGAAATGGTCGGCTCTGACGTCACGAGCGTTACGCCATATATGGATCCGGCCTCGCCGCAAGGCTGACAAGCTGAGCAGTGAGCGCTCGAGGTCGCGAGCCGCTCGGCGCCTGGACTCCGTACGTCATGCCAAACTGATCCTTGACGAGTCATCGCAAGCCACTTTCGCCCTGCCGTTGAAGTTCGACCGCTGCTTGGTAGCTTTCTGCAGCCAGAGCGTCGACAACGGCGTCATACAGCGGCCGCGTTGCGTCGTCGACAGCGTTCCCCTCGCTGAGCGAGCGGAGCCATTCCACAGCCAACCAAGTGCCCATGCCAGGCATCCTCTCGCGACCTGTGATGATCAGGTGGACCCACGGCAGGCCTGTTCGAGCCTGGTCGGCGACCGGCAAGGCCTTCAGCAGGCCGATCAGGTTGTCGGCGACATGCCAGTAACCGGCGGCGTAGGGCAGCAGCCTTTCGATCTGACTGGCTAGCTCGGCCGGGGCGGGCCAGCCTTCGCTGGCAGCGCTGATCGTGGCATCCGGGTCGGTATCCCAGTTCGTGGGAGAAGGGCTGGGGATCATCTCCGCCAGGGCGGAATCGCCCCAGTGGCGGTCGCTGAGTCCCGGCGCGCCTGCGTCGACCGCGTCGAGGACTGCGGTCATGATTGCCGGCCAGGTAGTCCTCAGGGCTGCGCGAGCGCTGGCGAAGTAGGTAGCTGCGAATGTCATGGCTCGGAGGGTTTCTGAAAGTGCTCTCGCCTGGTCTGCGAGGTCTGCGCCGAGCTTGGTCAGCAGCCCAGGTTCTGCGGCGACCCCGGCGAGCATGGCTTCCGCAACCGCGTACTGGTACTCGTCGCGGTGGTCATACCCTTCGTCGCCCCAGAGGACAGACGTCCGCGTGTATGCGTCTATGAGGCTATTCCGGAGGTCCCGTGCCACGGCTGCGATGCAACTGCTGCTGCTCGCGGCGTTGCACGCGGCGATGAGGGGCGGGTCCAGCAGGTCGAGCATCAGGTCGCCCGCCGGGCATCCGGCCAGCGCTGATGTGAGCGGACCCTCAAGCTGCCGGCGCCCTCGGCGCCCTTCAGGGAACAGCGGACCTAGTGCGACATGACGAGCGCCGACCTCGACGGCAGCCCAGGCGATGGCATGACGGCAACGGTCGCTGCCGCTCGGCCCCGGCCCGCATGGAGCGGCCCATACCTGTGCGAGGCTTCTGGCCACGATCATCCGAACCTCGGTTGACCGGCTGGCCGTTGCGGCGGCAAGGATCTCAGGAAGCGCAGCCCAGTCCTCGTCATCGAGAAGCGCTTGGACGTCACTCGGTTCGGTGAATGCGGGCATGAGCAGGCACGGTGCCGCGGTCGCCGCGGACTGGACCGCGCCCAGGGGATAAATGGCGCCCTCGAATGCCCCCGGAGCATCCAAGGTATGAAGCAGCGCTCCCGCGACGGTGGTGGCCGCCCACTCGAGATCCTCCCTTGCCATCGAGCCGGGCTGCTTGACCGTCGCCCGGAGGAGGGCCGCAGCCACTGCTGTGGCGGCATCGAGAGGCTCTGGTCCTGCTCCAGGCGGGTGCATGTCGAGGCTGCGTGCGGTATGCACATCGGCGGTCAGGGTCTTTGCCGGTGGGAGCGCTGGCGGCGTAGCCAGGTACGGCGGGGCCGGACGGAGAGAGTATGCGTTGACAAGCCGGTATGTCTGGCCGCGTCGTTCGAGATCGCTGCGGCTTTCAGCCATCGCGTCCTGGATATCAGCAGGTGGCTGCCATTCCCAGATGATCTTCCCGTTGTCGTGCGCGACCGTGTAGTTGTCAGCGTCGAGCATGCGTTGCCCAGCGCCGAACGACAGCGAGGAACCGGCTGGCGTCGCCCGAATAACCGGCAGTCGTTTCGGACGTGCCGCCGGACGGTTCGTCGTCCCGTTCTCTTGCCTGTCCGGTCGAGCCGACGGCGGCAGCGACTAGTGCGCCGCCAACCGCGCGCAGTGTGTCGAGGCGGTCTTGATCGCGGTGGTTCACGGCCTTGAAGACTAGGCGTCCCGCCAGGTCGACCATGGTCCAGCTCCGTCGGTCGCTGCCCTGGATGCTGGGATCCTCGCGGCCCTGCGCGTGAACTCCTGCCTCCATGGCGGCCCTTGCGGATTCAAGTCCCCAGACCTCGGGACTGCTCAAAAACGGGTCAGCTTCGCCAGCGACTTGCTCGGCGTGCCGGGTCAAGAGTCCGACGACGAGGGCTGGCATGGCGAGGTTGTGCGCGGTGCGCAGCAGCGCCGTTGTCAGGCTAGGCAACGGTGTCCCAAGCTGGAGCCACTGGTCGGCGAACCGCTCGACGGCCATCAGGGCGCTCATGCACGGGTACGGGCCGATGGCCGTGCCCCGGTACCACGCCCAAACGTGCTCGTCCCCAGCGAAGTACCTGCTGCCGACACCTGGAATGTCCAGCTGGATTCCGGGCCGGGTGCGGGGGTCCTGCGCCCGGTCGCTTGCCTGGCCGGGCCGGGTAGACATCTGGGGGTCTGCGCTGACGCGCCAGTTCGCGGCGTGGTCGAGCATCCGGTTGATAAGGGCGAGCGCGCGGTCCGGCGCGCCTGGGATGAGCCGCCAGAACGGGCCGAACCGCCAGTCCGCGAAGGGAACGCCGATGCTTCCCGTGTGCTCATGGCGGCGGATCCCCCTGTTGAGCCACCCGATCCCAGCGGCCGCATGATCTTCGATGTAGTAGGCCTCGGTCAGATCGAACAGCAAGTCCAGGTCCGTTGCCGCCAGGCTCATCGCGGGATCGAACAATTCGACGCAGGAGGCGAGCCGATGCGGTTGCCTAGCCGCAACGTCGCGGAGGCGGCCGGTCACCCGCACATCGGTATCACCCCCGAGCAGGGCCAGGCATTCAACCGCGACCTCGTAGTCGGCACCGTTGGACTGCAGCAGGTAGTCACGCACCTGGGTCCGCAGGGGCCGCCAATGCTCGATCGTTGCGCCTTCCATCTCGGCCCGCCTGACGGCGCGCAGCCAGGAGGCGATCAGCTTGTCGGCCTCCTCGGCGAACCGGTAACGGACAGTCCCCACCTCTGGCGCGCGTTCGACCAGGAACCCGACGACTGGTGCAGAGATGGCAGGATCGGCGACTCCTACATCGCTGAACCGCTGCGTTATCAGCCGCAGAACGCGGTCGAGGAGGGCGCCGCCCGGCTGAAGCAGATCGTGAGCGCATTTCCTTATGACACTCTCGGCGACGCCCGCTGTCAGGGCCGCCTCCCACGGCAGGTCGGTCCAGCGGTCGCCGAACGCGGCGGCCACGGTGTCAAACTCGCGCTGGAGTTCGCTCATGCTGCCTGCCATGGTGCTGCCCGGCCGGGGAGAGATCAGCGCGCCCTGGCAGGCCATCCGGGCTGCCCGCAAGGCCCACCGGGGAGCCCCAGCCTGCCTGAGGAAATCGAACCCGTCTCGGATGAACAGGACAGCCAGCGCGAAGTCACGAACCATGTCGCTGGAGAACTCATCACCTTGCCGGAACGCGAACCGTGGCCCGGTGGGCAGCAGCAGCCCATCCGACCTCAGCGACGCCAAGGCACGAGGGTCGGCCGTCACCACTGTCCCGCGAGTGCTACTGCCCGTCAGGTACCGTCGCGCCAGGCCGATCATTGCCTCGTCCCGCCCCTCAGGGGTAGCCCCGCCGGGTGAGGGCTGCTCGCGGTTGCGGACCCACGTATGCCAGACAGCTGCGAACACATCCGCTTCAGACAGGGATCCGTCAGGCAGCGAGGCAATGGCATCGCCGCGTAGCAGGACGTCGATGATGCCGAGGCGGCGTAGCAGCCACGCCGACCGCTGATCGGCGGCCAGCCGGTCCAGTTCTGCGAACGTCTGCCGGACCTGGCCTATCTCGTCGTCGACCAGTGGGGGGACTTCCAGTTCGGCAAGGCGCAGCGGGGCGTCGCCGTCACCCGCCACTGCCGCTTTTGCACCGGCCAGGGTGTCGGTGACCGTCGCGCGGGCATCGTCGCGCGTTACTGCGACTAGGCCCAGTCCGGCCTCCGAGGCTGCCCGGGCTAGGTCATGAAGCATCCCGGCGCCGGTTTCCTGTGCGGCCTCCGCACCGTCCAGAACCACCAAGCGGACGGGAGCGGCCGCGGTGGCCGCGAAGACGGCACGCGGCGGGCCTTGCAGGAACTGCGTCGCAGCCAGCCCCGGGGCAGCCGGAAGGTCGCGGAGGCTCAGAGCGATCACCGCGCCACCAGCGCGGCGGATCTCCTCGACCGCAGTCAGTACCGCCGCTGACTTCCCTGCGCCCGGCTCGCCATGAACTGCCAGCTGCCCGGCGTCCCGGCCAGCAGCGCCCATTGCCTCGACGAGGCTGGCGTGTATGTCTGTCCGATCGACAACGAACTGGCCGGCGCGTGCCGTTGGGCCGGGCCTGCGAGCTGCCAGGGATCGGTGGGTCCGGCTGTTGAGGGTTTCTTCCAGCGACTCCAGGACGTCCCACGAGGCGCGGTAGGCTGGCGATGCTGCTACCCGGATGACTGGTGACAAGTCGCGGCGCAGCATTTCCTGGGTGACCACGGCCGAACCGATGGCATATCCAGCTGACAGTTCGTAGAGCCGGCGCCGGAGGTCATCTGCGGCAGCGGCATCCCCGGCGAGCGGGACAAGCCGGGCGACGAGGCTCGTCCTGCCTGCCGCGTCATCACCCTCTAGTCGCAGGTCAAGAACGCGCAGGTATTTCAGAAACCGCCATGTCAGTTCATCACCAGCGCCCTCGTCGGCGAGAATTATCCCGGACTTCTTCGCCTCCTTTACCGCAGTGGCCACGACTTCATCGACGTTGCCGAGCCTCGCTCGCACCCGGCCCGTGGTAGCGCGGGGAGCGTGTACGGCAGCGCGGAATCGCCCGGCGTCCGGCTGACGGCGGGCGAAGTACGTGAGGGTCTTGATCTCGTCTGTCGGCGTGTGCGGCGCCTCGATAGCGAGCCCGAGCCGCCAGGAATCCGCGTCGAGCTCATCCCCGTGCTCGCGAAGCACCCGCAGGTAGTCGACCATCAGCTTGACGAACGGCTTCTGGCTCGCGCCGATGCTGGGCCGTCGGCGGACTCCGATGAACAGCGTTCGCTGGCCTCCCGGCCCTTCCCCAGCGACCATCAGATCATCTACCGCGCTGTGAGCGCTCTGCTGGAACCCGATCTGTATCGGAGTTACATCGCTGCCAAGACCAGTGACAGGGGCGCCGAGCAGCAATTCGGCTAGCAGTGCGCCACCATAGGCGTGTTCGAGCACCGCGCCCCCGCCACCAGTTGAGTACGCGCTCGCGTGTCCGCTCGCTCCTGATTCGTCCCCTGGCATCGCCTGTCCGCGCCCCCAACGTCCCTCGCTGTGATGCTAGCGACGATCCGTCGCAGCCGCGCGCCGAGGACCAGCAGGCACTGCAGCCAGATCACGCGGAACCGCCCCCGCAGGCGGATCGCTGTCATACGGCGCAGGACCGCTGCGACGCCGGTCCGACCTCGCCGAGGTCCGGCGCCTTTTATTGCGCTTGCTAGTGGTCGGCTGTGCCATACAGTCGGGCCGTGACGACCGAGAAGGCACAGACCGGGGCTGACAAGCAATCGGCTCCGGTCGGCACCTGCATCTTTTGCGGACGCGCCTGGCAGCGCGGGGTCGTTACGCGGTCCGACGAGCATGTGTGGGGGGCGTTACGCAACGATGGCCGGGAGTTGCCGTCCTCGCGCATGTCACATGTCTTCGGCTTTGCCACCAGCCCGAACGGGCAGTCCTTTGTAGAGCTCCCGACTGTGACCACTACCAATAAGGCATCGGCGGTGCACATAATCACGCGCGAGGTCTGCCAGGACTGCAATAACGGCTGGATGAGCCGCCTCGAGCAGACCGCGAAACCGCTGATCCTCGGCCTCGTCGATGCTGCGCGGGACGGGACGCCGCTGGAGTTGAACCCCGGACAGAGACGCGCCCTGGCGATGTGGGCGGAGAAGACCGCGATCACGAACGAGCTAGTCAGCCAGATGTCCGTAAGGGTTACCAACGCCGCCATGGGCCGGCACCTACACGATGGTTTGCCGCTACGCGGCAGCGTGGTCTGGGCCGCACGAAACGATCGCGATTACTCGCCGGGAACGGCGCTGGCTGGAGCGTCCATCGGAGCGGGCCCGCGCCCTGTGCCGGGTGAGAAAGAGCGCTACGCGCTGCTCACGATGATCGTCTACCGGTACCTGACCTTGCTGGTGTTCATCGGCGGCGATCACGGCGACCTGCCTCCCGTGGTCCCGCCCCCTTTGCTCTTGGACCGCTGGGCACGAATCTGGCCGGTTACCGGGGCAGCGGATTACCCGCCATCTATCGCGCTCGATGCCACTGAACTGACCAGGACGATGGTTGACCAACGCGCCTGGTATCCGCTCAGCCCGATCGAGGTCTTCCATCGATCACCGTTTGCGCCGAAGGTCATCAACCGCAACTGACCAATGGTCGCGCTGATAAAACTTCTACAGGTGCAGTCCGCATCGATCTCCCAGCGCAGGCCCGCGTCGGCGCCAAAAAGCAGGTTCGGCCAGCCTGTGTCCTGTAGGACACTGCCGACATGGACGAGCTGATTGACGACGAGTACCTGAAACCTGAGGAGCAGTGGGTGCGTCACCGCCTGGAGAAGTCCCTCGGGCCGACGTCAGTCATCGACCGGAGCAGGTAGCGCGGCCCGCCGGGGCGGCATGACCTTGAGGCAGCACCTCCGGATGGGAGGACAGCAGCGATAGTGATCACCAGCGAGGCTGATCAGGCGAGGCTGATCGCAGCTGCGGCGGCGAAGCATCAGCTGTCTAACGTCACTGTTCACGGCTCGCAGTGTGCGCGCCTCCGGACAATCGCGGATGAGGCCCACGTGAGTGACATCGGCGAGTAGCTGTGACCACCGCGCGGCGGCTCAGATGCCGGATTATTAACGACTAGGAGATGAACTGAGTTGAGAGAATTAGGATCACAAGCGCTCAGCGAAAGCGAGTTGCAAGCAATCGGCAGGATCGTTATTAACTTCGCTGATCTTGATTTTGCGGCGGGGCACTTGCTTGATGGCTTCATCAGCGGTGACATCGCTGCTCTGCTCGTGGCAGGCGAGGACATCCGCTGGAAGCTTGACATGCTGGCCGTGATCGCCGATGAGATTTTGAACGATGAGCGGGCCAGCGGCTTGCTCCGCGACTGGGTCCACGCAAGCAGGGCCCTCATTGACCGGCGTAATCAGCTAATGCACTCCTTTTACATGACCGGCGACGGCGAGGAGCCAACCAGCCGATGGAAGGCCTCGACGCGGGGAGGCAAGTGGAGAGCACAAACGGAGACAATTGTCCTCGCTGAGCTTGATGAATTTGCAGATCTTCTGGCCGGAGGCTGGGAAGCGGCGAAGCACTTGGAGACGCAGTTGCGCGCTTGCCCGCAGTGGCAAGAACATCAGTGACTCCATTCGGGGCCATACTCGGCGCATGCCTGACTTCGGCCAAACTAGTGCGCACGTCAGCGGCTGTTGTTGATCGTTTCGATGGCATGGCGGAGCTCGCCTGGTAGCGGGTCGGCCGCGGTGATGATGTGGTTGCCGGCCTGGATCTGGATGGTGCGGTAGCGGCGGGCTGTCTTGACGAATCTGCGGATGGACCAGCCGGTCGTCTTCTCGATCCAGCGGCTGACCGCCAGCGCGGCGAGCACGATGGTGAGGTGGGCTTCGATCGAGTCGCGTTTGCGGTGGTAGATGGGCCGGGCTTGCAGGTCGTGCTTGGACATCCGGAAGCTCTTCTCGATCTGGAACAGCTGGTGGTAGGCGCCGATCACGAACTCCGCGGTGACCGGGGTGCCGTCAGGGCAGGCCCGCAGGTTGGTGACGTAGCCCTTCAGCCCGGCCAGTTCTCTGGCCTTGGTCTCGAGCTCGCGGTTGACGGTCCGGGTGCCGCCCGAGAGCCGGATGAACCGGTTGCGCTTCACCGGTGTCTTCCCGGCGACAGCCTGTTCGGCTTTCTTCACCTGCTCGTCGATGCCGCGGAGCGTCCTTCTGGCCCGGTCGGCCTTGTACTGGTAGTAGATGACCTGGTCGCGGCGGCGGCCGTTCGGCGCGGCAGGCCAGGGCTGGGTGAAGACGTGCCCGTCGGGGATGTCCTGGCCGGGGTGCTCGCGGCGCCACTGCGCGACCAGGTAAGGGACGTAGGGGATCTTCGCGCCGAGGATGAACGAGAGGCCCGCGGCCTCGATCGCCTTCTGATTCGACTCGGACACCATGCCGGCATCGGCGACGACGGTCACGTCGGGCAGCTGGTGCGCGGCCATGAACGCCTGGATGACCGGCAGCATCGTGCGGGTATCGGCCTTGTTGCCCTCGAACGCGGACACCAGCGGGAAGCCGTCCTGACCGGTGAGCAGGCCGATGGTGATCTGCGGCTCCAGCCGCCGCTCCTTGGAGAACCCGCTCTCCCGGAACCCGTCACCCTCGTCGGTCTCGAAGTAGAGAGTGGAGCAGTCATACAGCACCAGGCTGGCCGGCCCCAGCCGCGCGTGCGCGGCGCACGCCGCGGAGATCTGCTGCCGCCACGAGTCCGTCGCGAACACGCGCAGCCGCCGCGTGACGGTCCGGTACGGGACCGGCGCCACGCCCGCTTCCTCCAGCACCCGCGCGCTGTCCAGCTTGCTGACCGGCTCGATGATCCGCGCCAGCACCAGCTGGAAGAACGCCCCGTCTCCGCCCGTGGCCTGGTCAAAGCCCAGCACCCGGTAGGCGTGCTGCAGGGCGTCGAGCAGGCAGCCCATCCGCGACGCGGTGATCGGCAGCGGCCCGCCCGGCGCCACGGGATACAGGCCCAGGTCCAGCACGCCCTGCCCGGCCGCAAGCCGCTGCCGCGCCGCGGCCTTCAGCAGCTCCAGCTCCGCGTCATCATGAGCCGAGCTCAGGTGCTCGATGTCCCGCGACCCGCGCCGCGACGAGTGCACGATCTGCACGGCCGTCGCGCCCGACGACGTCTTCACCGTCCGCAGATACGGGGACACCCGACCACGATACGGCTGCGGCTAGTGCGCAACTTCGGCAATCGCCAAGACCGAACCCGCAGGTCAGCGACCTACAGCCAAGATCAAATCCAAAAAGTGGCCGAAGTCAGGTTTTACATGACCGGCGACGGCGAGGAGCCAACCAGCCGATGGAAGGCCTCGACGCGGGGAGGCAAGTGGAGAGCACAAACGGAGACAATTGTCCTCGCTGAGCTTGATGAATTTGCAGATCTTCTGGCCGGAGGCTGGGAAGCGGCGAAGCACTTGGAGACGCAGTTGCGCGCTTGCCCGCAGTGGCAAGAACATCAGTGACTCCATTCGGGGCCATACTCGGCGCATGCGATACGCACGACATGCTGGCTCGCGTCTCGTGCCGGACGGAGAGTCGGGGTGGAGTGCCCGTCCTTTGATGGGCTCGTAAACGGCGCTACGGCTTGCGGTTACCCAGGGAGACCGAGAACCTGTGCCTTCCTGGCCTGAAACTCTTCCTCCGTGAGGATGCCCCGGTCTCGAAGGTCAGCCAGCTTGGCCAACTCGTCGGCATCTGAGCGCCCGGCAATCACGGTCTGAGCCGGAGTGGCTGCCGCCGAGGCCGCGGCGTTCTTGGGCTGACGGAATGTGCGGGTTAGTGCATCGCCTTGACCGTGCATCATGCCGGTGATAGCCGTCACATTCCCGGCGACGGTGATCGCGAGCGCCTCCCCGGATAGTTTCTTGTTAGCCGTGACCGATGTGATCGCGGCCAGCGGGAACTCCGTGACGGTCGCACCAACGAGCGCTTTGTCGAAGAAGAACAACCGCTCATCGGTCAGCACGACCACGCCTTGATCCCTGCCCCAGGTTCCCTGACCGAGTTCCAGCACGGTCTCGGTGGCTGTGAGGTAGTTCCGGACGTTGCGAAGCTCGAGCCAGCCACCGATCTTGCTGATCTTGCTCAGCCGGTTCTTCACGGCTGTCAGGCCGCGGTCGTCGAACACATCATCGCCAACTGCCGCGGCCACGTCAGAGGCGACCGCGTAATGCCTCGTGCCTGCCGGCATCTCTATTCGCAGCGCAACCAGTGAACCTGTCGCGTAGGGCGTGATGTCCGCGATCACCATGGCGGACCAGCGGTTCTTGAGAACGCTCATCTTGGACTTGCCGACCACGTGCCCAGGTGCGCCCTCAGGGTTCAAACCCAATTTCTCGAATGCGGCCGTTGCCTCTACCGACGGAGGCACCGGAGTGGCGCCGTGACGCCCTGCGCCGGTTGTCCTTCTGCCATCAGGGCGAGCACCTCGCGTTCCCGGTCGCTGAGAATGGCGAGCGGGTCGTCCCGGCGGCGGACCGCCACCAGATCCTGGACCAGCGCGGGGTCCACGACCGAGGCGCCATTCGCGATTCGCTCGAGCCTGCTGAGGAACTCGTCCACGTCCGTGATGCGACTCTTGAGCAGGTAGCCGAATCGCGCGCCCGCTGGCCAGCATCTCCACAGCGTGCTCGCGACCGCCAGCGAAGGCCCGTATCGCCTTCTGCGCCAGGTCAAACGCGGACACGAAACGTTGAACCAGATCAATACGCAGGCAGACCGCTAGGTGCTGGTGGTGGTGCGGCGGACGGCCTGGGCGCGGGGTCGTCGATGTCGGGTAGCTGGGCGCCGTAGAGCCCGGCGACGACGGAGGCCTCCGGCATGACATCCGCGGGGAACCCGAGCGTGGGACGGCGAGGCCGAGGTTTGGCGGCAAAGGGCTCGTGACGCTGGCGAATACTTCGCCTTGTGGTTCGCGATCGCGGAGATCGAGCAATCCGGGGGGCGGCCTGGACGATTTCGAGGCGTTGCTCCGCCCTCCCGCCGAGGCCGGTGATCTCTTTGCAATGCGGACTCTGGCGGAGCGATTCGACGCGGCAGGCCGGGGGTTCCGAGGCCAACCGGTGGCTGAGCGATTCGGCCGAGGCCGGCAATCTCAACGCACTCCATGTCCTGGCCGGACGACTCCAGCAGGCGAGCCGAGGCGGGGAAGCTGAGCAGGTGTGGCGCCGAATCATCGAGGCCGGGAACTCTTTCGCCGTCCACTCGCTAGCCCAGCAATTCGAAGGGACCGATCCCACCGGCGCCGACAGCCTGCGACGTTACGGCATCGAGCCGGGACGTAGCACAGCCGCCCCGTGGCGAAAGGCACCGTCTCAGAACCGTCGTTGTTAGGGTCTCAGCGCAACCGCCGGACCGCCTGCTTCATACCCCGCTGCTCGGATTGCTGGCGCCGGCTCAGGTGCGACACCAGGTGCTCGGCCACGCTCCGAGCCGTGCCGATGAGTTCCAGGCTGTCGTCTTCCACGGCGGCCGCCGTGGCTGCCATGGTGTCGATTCGGCGCAGCACCGAGCGGGCGTCTCGGAGCAGCGCAGCTGTGCGCTTGCTCTCGGCCAGCGGTGCGCGCGCATCGTTCAGTTTGCTCATGTGGTCGAGTATGTCGCCCCGTCAAACGGGCGGGCGTCCAGTAGGACAGGCTGGCTGGTCAGGGCGGAACATGGCCGACCGGCTCGCCGCGCTCGGCGGCCGGCTCGAGGGCACCACCATCACCGGGCACCTCCCCCACCGCAGCAGCAGCCATTAGCGCACGGCAGTCACCACTGGCGCCCAAGGCTGCCCACCCTGTTGCAAAGGCGGCCGACGCGAGCACATCACCGGTCCGCCCCGCCGACCGCCCATCGGCTACGACCAAGCGCCGATCAGCCGCGCCGACCGCGCGCGTGGCGGCACGCAGATTACCCCGATATGGCACCGCACCGGGCCAACGGCGAGGCGGTCTGAGCCGCGCAGATCGGCGGGAGTGTGCGCGTCCCTCGAGACGAGCGCTGATCACGGGATGTGGTGACAGACGTCCGCGGCTCCGAAGTCTGAGCGCCGAATCGGCGCCTTTGAGGTGGCGGTCACTGCGTGCGACGCAAAGGCGCCGGGCCCGGGCAACGGGTCAATGATCGGTGCAGTGAAGTGACACGAAGATGGACCTGGTCGTGGTCTCCTTCGTGATCTGTCGCGATCGCCTGGCTGCGCAAGGGCTGGCCGTTAGCAACTGCACGCTAGCGGCACCGGGTGCGTGCGGGGCGGGTTGGTTAGTTACGCCTGATCGCGGCTAGCCAGGCCTGGACCTGCGTCGTGCCGTCCACCGGGTGGATCTCGAAGGTGTCGGCGGTAATCGACTCGACGGCCCAGCCGTCGCTGAACGCCGCGCGCAACTCGTTCGCGCGGACGCGGCGCGGGCCCCAGGTCCCTGGCTGCCGATCGCTGAAGCACATCAGGTAGCAAGCGCCGGCTGGTCTCAGCACCGCCGCGAGGCTGGCGACGTACCGGGCCCGGTCGTCGTCGCCGAATACGTGGAACATCCCGCTATCGATCACCGTGTCGGCAGTGAGGCTGAGGCGGCCGAGGTCGAGTGCGTCTGCGGCTTCGAACCGCGCGGTCAGCCCGCGCTCGGACGCTTTCGCGCGCGCCCGCACGATCGCGGCCGGCGCAATGTCGATGCCGGTGACATCGGCGCCACGGCTGGCTGCGAGCAGCGCGTTCTCGCCAGTGCCGCAGCCAGCGTCGAGGAGGCGTCCGGTCAGGCGGCCCTCGTCAGCGAGCCGGACAAACGTCGGCTGCGGCCTGCCGATGTCCCACGGGGCCGGCGTGTCTCCCGTGTAGCTGGCGTCCCACTCTGGGTGCGCTTGTTCCGTCATGAGCCAGTGCCTCCGCAGAATCGTGGTCCCGGGCCCAGTCTCTCGCGCCGCGGCCGTGCGTCCGCGGGAGCCGGGCCACGGCAAAAGCCCCGACGGCGCCCGAACGCCGAGTAGGTGCGCCTCGCCGTGGTTGGGCGCGAGATGGGTCTGGTGCACAGATCAGCCAGTTCGGTGTCGCTCGGCGTGCATCCGCTGCCGGGGAGCTGATCTTCGCGGCTGCCGATTCCAGCCTTCCGAGGCCAAGTGCGCCAGCCAGGCGGCGGACCCCTCGCCTGCGCTGCGATGTGCCAGAGGAGTTCGAGGTTGTGGACGGTCGGCAGCACGCTTGCGGCAGCCAGCTGTGCGGTCGTTACCCGTGCCGGCGCGAACATCGCTGTGGCTGTTCATCCCGCATCCATGCCGGCTGTCCAGCTGGCCGCTACGACGCCCGCCGCCATGCTCTGGCTGCATATGGGCTTGCGTGCCTGTCCGGCGCCTGCCATAGCTCTGTCACTTGGCGCACCCGAGGATGCCGGGCATGTCCGCTATCGCCAGGGTGGAGACCCGGGTTGCCGCGAAGCTGCCCTTCGGCACGGGCTGCGTGGTGGACTCGTCGACAGCGATCGCGTCCGCCGAAGCGGCCAGCGCTCCTTGGACATCGAAAGCGTTGCCGGTCCGCAGGTCGAGCACCGACGACCCGCTTCCCGTGTACCAGAGCAAGAAGTGGCCGGCCAGTTGCAGGAAATGGAAGGGGTGGCCGGAGTCGGCCTGGGTGAACTTGAGCACGCGTGCCGCTCCGACCGGCCAGACAGTCAATATATTCGCGTTTTCGGTGCTCCAGTCAAGGTATTGGGGCGATCCGCCTAGGTCGCTGATGGCACCGGGGTTGCGCAGCGGGCCAGGTGTGGCGACGGGCCTGAAGCTGTTCGCGTCAACGACCCGGAGGGAGTCGCGGCCGGCGCTGTCGATCTTTCCCCAGACGAGGTAGGGCCCGGCATATACCGGCAGAAGGATGTGACCTGTGTCGAGCGTGGACACCTTGCCGGTGGCCAGCTTGGCCACGCGGACCTGGGCCTGGTAGCCGCCCGAGCCTAGCCCCGGCTGCGCCCACGCAGCGGAGCCGTTCCTGAGCACGGGCGACGGCACATAGCCAAGAATGTGGTCCCCGTTGATCAGCCGTGGCGCGGTCGCCAGCACCGAGCCGGTGCCGGACGCCAGGTTCCACGCGTGGATGCTCCAGTCGCCCAGGTCGGTCTGGGAGTCAGTCTGTTCCCAGACCAGCCAGGGAGGATCGATCGCCATCGCGCCCATGCCCCCCGCTTTTGCAGGGAACCGCAAGATCGTCGTCAGCCTGCCTGTGCTGAAATCCAGCCTGCCGATGCCGCTGTGCGCGGCGGAGTTGAACTGGCCGTAGGCGACGCCGCCGGCGATCGCGCCAGCCCCGAACCTGACGCCCATTGCAGTTGTGATGCTGCGGGCATGCAGCGCCCGGGCCCAGTCGGCGGGCATCGCGCCGAAACAGAGGGGCACGGGCGTGGCGCTTGCCGACCGGACATGCGCCTGCGCGGAAGTTCGCTGATTGACAGTCGCAGGCCGTGACGGCCCGGCGCAGGCACTGCTCCACACGGCGAGTACCGCGAGGGCTGCCGCGACGGTCTTGCCAGACATAACCCCTGCCTTGGAGGCTGGTCTCCAGCGTGCAGACTGACGGACTAGCAGGCCCTCTCCTGCCGGTGATCGGCTCACTGCGCCCTCCAGAGGAGCATGCGGCCGTGGCGGTCGAGCAGGAGGAACTCCCGCTGCTTGGCAGGCCGGTTGACCGTGCCGGTGACGATCATCCAC
Organism: uncultured Actinomycetota bacterium; assembly: GCA_963837255.1. Taxonomy (GTDB): domain Bacteria; phylum Actinomycetota; class Actinomycetes; order Streptosporangiales; family Streptosporangiaceae; genus JAJYUU01. The sequence continues at coordinate 281,002 of CAWIMN010000011.1, read as the reverse complement.
GAGTCGCGTGCGATCCGGCTGCCGCATCCCCTCTCGATGGCAGTGGTCAGATCGGGCGGCCCGAACGCCTGGTAGTAAGAGTCCAGCGGGCCGGAGAAAAGCACCGGCATGCCTTGCCCAGGCGATGGAAACACACGTGTGCCGCCTGGCTGCCATTGGCTCTGGATTGGTGGCCAGAACGACCGGTCGCTCAGGCTCAGGTCCGACCCGAAGCTGCGGCCCAGATTCTTGATCACCCTCAACGCAGCGGCGGCGCTGCCGGACCCGGCCGGCTGCAGCCCGGCAGGGTTCGGGCAGGCGCCGAGGAAGTGTGCCTTGCCGCGCGGCACGCCTTGCGGTGCCGGGTAGATGTTCGCCGGGAATCCGGCCGCACCGACTGGCGGGAGGGTGTGCGTGGCACCCGGCCTCGAATGCCGGCTAGGGCTCACCGCCGGTGACGAGCCGGGCCGGTTTCCGGCCAGCAGCGTCATTAGCACAACCACGGCGGCGATGGCGGCGCCCGCGCCGACGGCAACGCCGGTGCCCTTGAGGCGTTGCCGCCGCGCCGCCTTCCGCACCCGCGCCTGCGCATCTGGCCACGACGGGAGTGACCACCCCGGGTCGCGCAGCAACTCGCGGAGCCTGTACTCCACCTCATCGTCACCCGCCACGCAACTCACCTCCCTGGCACCGTTCCCGCCGTCCCGGCCGCCAGCAGCGGCCGCAACGCCGCAAGGCCCCGCGATGCCAGACTGCGCACCGTGCCGGTCCGGCAGCCCAGCAAATCCGCGATCGCCGGATCAGGAAGATCTTCGAAGTACCGAAGCACGAGGACGGCCCGCTGCCGGATCGGTAGCTCTGCCAGCGCCCGCCGCAGCACATCCCGTTCCTCGGAGCGCCGCAGCCCGGCATCGTCGGCTGCGGCCTCGGGCACATCCCCGAGCCGGACATGAGCGCCCCACCGCCGCCACCTGGTCACGTAGGTGTTGACCATGGCCCTGCGCACGTAGGCGACGGGATCGTCGGCGCTGACCTGGCGCCACCAGCGCAGCGACCTCGCCAGGGCCTCCTGGACCAGGTCCTCCGCCTCTTGCGGGCTGCCGGTCAGCACGTGCCCGAACCGCAGCAGCGCGGGCAGGGCACCGGCGACGAACCCGGCGAAGTCCTCGCCGCCAAGATCGGTCTCCGGCACCGCTGCTTCCTCTCCTCCTATCCACTGTGACTCGCCAGGGCCGCCGCACGTTGCATGGAGCCCATCAAACGCCTCGGCGGCAGGTCCGCCTGGACGCCCAGGCTGGCTCGCGCGGCGCGCTGCCCGCCGCCGCCGCGAGCGCCCGGACGCTGGCCGGGTGATCGCATAGAGAAGTGTCGCACCGCGCCGGGCCGCCGGTAGATTTTGCGGTTCCCGCAGGACACCGCGATCGGGGCGGTGCCGTTGCAGGCGGCGAAATGATCCCGGCTGGCGAACCGGGCCACGCCGCCGGCGTCGCCGGTCACGGTGGCGGCGATGACCGGGCCGGCCCCGAAGATCTCGGTGACCTTGGTGCCCGAGGCGTAGACCGCGATGGCCAGCTTCTTCGTCGGCTCGCGGATCTGGGCGTCCAAGCGGCGCATATCCTGGCGAGCTCAGCGGCCAGCTCGCTGCGGGCCTGCCCGGCGACGCCGGACGCTTGGCTGCGTGGCGGATGCGGGAGGCCTGAGCTGCGGTGATCTGGTCGGGCACGCCGCTGGTTGCGGGACCTGGTGCTCCCCGGCGCGCCGCCAGCGCGCCTGCCGCCGCCCGCGGCGGGCAGGCGCCGGGACAACCGGCGCTGATCGAGCGCACGCTCACATGCGGAGTCGGACGTCGCGACTAAACGTGCCGGGCACGCAGATCATCCAGACCGTGCGGCGACGGCCATCCGCCGGTCACGGCCTCTGAGAGTACAGATCGGCGGGATATAGCCCACCCGCTCCCAGGCCGACGGTGACGATCCGTCGCGAAGCTCACCATCTCCGGAAAGCCCACGCCGACCGTGGCGTTTCCCGTTGTGGGTGACCCGTGCGGAGCCGGCATGGTTGGCGCTGGCCACCTTGACTGGGACATAGGTGCCTTGATCGACCCGTTGTAGTCGGGTATTCCTTCCCAGAGAGCCGGACACGGTCCGGCTCAACGCGAGCGGGTGGCTGTCAGGACGGGAGCTTCACCTGGTGCCAGGTGGTGCCGCCGTCGTTTGAGGCAATCAGGCCGACGGTGTTCCAGCAGCCGGTCTTGAAGCTAATGCAGCCGTTGGCGCCACCGAGGGTCCAAAGGTTGCCGGGGTCAGCGAGCGTGAGCGGGCCGGGGTAGAAGTTGTGGACGCTGATCGTGTCGGTGAAGTTCTGGCCGCCGTTGGTGCTGCGCGATGTCACCCATGTGAACGTCTGAAGGTCCCGGGCAGCTTGTGATCGAAGCAGCACATAGGACGAGCCATCGGGTGTGACGGCGAAGTTGTACTGCTCGGCCGGAGTCTCACTTGCCAGCTTGCGGACGGTCCAGGTGACCCCGAGGTTGGTGCTGCGGTAGATGCCGACACCGTCGTCGTTGCCCTGGACGGGCGTCGTGAAGCTCGCCGCCAGCACCACGGCATCCCCGGCGAGGGTGGGAGCGCCGATGATGCTCAGCGAGTCGGATCTCTTAGCCGCCGGCGTCGGTAGCTGTAGTTGTGTCCAACTCTGTCCGGCGTCGCTCGTGGCCCACCAGCTGTTCGCGTCGAGGTAGCCGACCTGCGCGGTGACGAAGTGAATCGTTCCGACGGCTGGCAGGTTTCGCTGGCCAGCTTGGAGCGTCCATCTCGCTCCTCCGTCTGTGGTGCGCAGCAGCTCGCCGAATCCGGTGTGCGTGATCTGTTCGCCGACCAGGAGCCACCCGTTGTTCGCGTCGCTGAACGACACGGACGTCGTGACCCAGGCATCCCGTGAGATGGTCAGCGGACCGAGCGGGATGCTCGCGCTGGTCCAGCCCTGGGTGGTAGAAGAGCGTCGCAGCAAGGTCACGGTGGTGCTGCCGGCTTTCGGCGCGACGGCGACCCACTGGTGGCCGTCGGGATGCACGACGATGCCTGCGGACTGCAGCTGTGCTTGCCTGAGGCCGGGGGGCGTGATGTTGCGCCAGGTCGCACCGAGGTTGTCGGTCCACAACAACGCGTGCTGTGTACGGACGTACCCGTGCCCGCCCGCGAACAGCGCGGCGTCAGACACTTGGGGTCCAGCCAGCGGCTGCTGTCCGGCACCAGGCGTCGCCGTCGGTGATGACGTCGGCGACCGCGGTGACGTCACCGGTGATGGCGATCGGTGGCTTACGGGTTGCCCGTGATGCGTGTTCACGGTTCGCACGATGGCCGTGGCACCGGCGGCGGTCACCACGACTGCCGCGGCGGCGAGCAGCGGTGCCATCCGGCGGCCATCACGGCGACGTCGCGTCTTCCGGTGGTCGCCGCGGTCCGGGATGTCAGCCGGCGGCTGGTAGTCGGTGGAACCCGGTGGCTCGGTGATCAATTCGGCGCTCGCCTCGAGAGCGGCTCGCAGCCGTCGCTCGGTGTCGGTCCTCATCGCGTGTCCTTGAGCGTGTTCTCGAGCGCATTGAGGGCGCGGGACGCGGTCGATTTCACGGTGCCTCGCGATATCCCGAGAGTCTCGGCGATCTCGGCTTCGTCGAGGTTCGCCCAGTGGCGAAGTACTAGCACCTCGCGCTGTCGGCGGGCAGGCGACGCAGTGCCGCGACGACTTCGCGGTGTTCCTCGGCCAGCAGCAGAGCGAGGTCGGCTGGCGGCAAGGCGTCGGGCTCGGCAACACGAAGATGGCGGCGCACGATGCCCTGACGGCGCTGGGCGGAGCGAGCACCGTTGACCACCGTCGCACGAAGATAGGAACGCGCGGCCGACTTGTCGGCGTGGGACTCCCAGCGTTGATAGAGGGCCGCAAAGGCATCCTGCAGCTCTTCGGCGAGGGCACGGTCATCGACAAGGAAGGCGGCAAGCCGACGCAGGCTGAGTCGGTGCGAGCGATGCAAAGCTACGACCGCCTGGTTCAGCGCGGCAATCTCGGCAGGTCCTCTATCTGCCATCGAGCCCGCCTCGCCAAGCGCAGAACCGCGCACCGCAGTCCACCTCGCTCCGCGCCGGAGATGATCGTGTCACTAGTAAGACACTTTCGCAGGCCTCTGGTTGCGCCGGCGTGCGCTCGAGCTTCACCCCGCGCGCCGCGACATCGCGGCTGCTGGCGGCGCAGCTGACCGGCGAGGGTAACGAGGAGATCTTCGTGGCGTGGTTGGCCTGTTCTATGACGGTCGGTCCGGCCAGCCAGACTTCGTCCAGTACGGTGTGGTCGAGGACTTGTTCGTGTGCGCGGCGGCGACAGGCGAGTACTTCGCCTTCCTGCCAATCGACCAGCGGTTCACCGACGGAGTGCGGGCAGTACGGGGATCTGGAGTCGACATACCTCTCCGGGTGCGCCTGCCCGACCCGCCGGCCCACGGCCGGGGCGCCCTCAAAACCAGAAAGGGTTGGCAGTCGCCTGCACGCGCGCAGACCCGCCAGTTCTGCACCTATCACGGCAATCGCATCATGTCCTGGCCAGCCGCGCAGATCGGCGATTCGCGGGTTACTTTCGGGATCACGTTGCGTGACGCGAGCTTCCGCCCGGCTGGCACACGGGCGTGGGCGACGACATCCCGGCGCACCAGCGGGACGACGTTCTCGGCCGGCTGCAGACCGCGGTCGTCGGCCAGCACCACCAGATGGTCCGCCGTGATGGCCGGATCGCTGACGGGGAGCGGAGCCTGATGAAGGACGGGTGCTGCCATAGGCCACCTCGGCTTGGCTGCGCGCTAGAACACCACCGAGGTCCAGAGCAGCTGGGAGAAATCTCAATCTCGTTTACACGCGGATAAACGAGCACACCTCGCAACTTGCGACGCTACGCCCCATCTGCTGAAAGGACAAGATCGCCTTCGACGCGACGCGACGCGACCCGAACAGACCAGCCCGAGTGACCGATCGCATCGACTGCCAACGCACGACAACGGACGTTGACGGACAGTTGCAGCAGGCTGGGGTCCGACGCCGCAAGGTGAAATGGTACGAACTTGGCTTCGGGACGGCCAGGTCATCGACATCCTCACATCGCCGGAACAGCAGGCGGACTGCGGGAGGGACTGGACGCAACGGCGGCTGTGCGAGAGTCGGGCGGCCGCTCATCGTTAGAGGTGAGATACACACCGACCTCGTGCATGGATCTGGCAGGCCCTGTCAGGAAGCAGACCAGCGATCTCTGTCGTCCCCGCCTTGTTTGGCGTACAGAATGCCAGGTAATGCGCGGCTATAGCCAACCAGGCGCCCTCTTACCCAGGCGCACCGAACGGCGGTTATCTGAAGCCCATTTGGAAGAAGCCCAGCTAGGGAGGGAGTTCTGCGTCGGATACATGTCGACGACGAGGGTCGCGCGCGTTCGTCGGCTCACACACGATGACGGGGCCGCGCCGCTTTTAGTTCAAAGCTGTCGCGGTGTCCGCCTGGCCGGTGACCGGCCAGGCGGAACTGGCTGCGGTCGCAAGCCTCTTACCGGGCGGCTCCAGCGACGTACGCGGCGACGATGTACGTGGCGTGACGGTCAAGCGAGGTCCGTGCCCGGTCGTATCTCATGGTCGTGCGCGGGTCGGCGTGCGAGGCGGCTTCCTGCACGTCGCGGAGCGGGACCCCGGCGTCCAGTGCTGCAGTGATGAACGCGTGTCTGAGCGTGTGGGGTCCGACGGACTTGGTGATTCCGGCGCGCCGGGCGATCCAGCGGACGATCCGCCCGGCGCCGTGCCGGTCCAGCCGCCAGCCATCTGCGGTCAGCAAGATGGGTCCTTCGCTGCGCTCGCCGATGGCCAGGTCGACTGCCCGCGCAGTGCGGGGTGCGAGCGGGATGGTAACGACCTTGCCGCCCTTGCGGGTGATCACCAGGGTCCGGTGGCCGCGCTCGATGCCGAGCGCCTCGATGCCGGCACTGGTGGCTTCGGACACGCGTAGCCCGTTGAGGGCCAGCAGGGAGATCAGCGCGTGCTCAGCTGGCGGGCCGAGCCCGGCGGCGACCAGGAGCGCGCCGAGCTCGTTGCGGTCCAGGCCGGTGGCGTGGGACTCATAATCCAGACGGGGCCGCCGGACGTGCGCGGCGGGTGAGTGATCGAGGAGTTCTTCCTCGACGGCGTACCGGTAGAACCCGGTGACGGTGCACAGCCGCCGCGTGATGGTGGCCCGGGCGCGGCCACGGGTTTCCAGATCGCGGGCGAAGCACTCAATTTCGGCGCGGCGGGCCTGGAACAGAGGAAGCTGGTGTTGCTGGCACCACCCGGCGAACTGCCGCAGGTCCACCTCGTAGGCCTGCCGGGTCAGGCCGCTGTACCCGGCGAGGAATCCCGCTAATGCCAGCCGTTCCGTGTTGGTGAAGACGGGCGTAACCGGGATAAGAGCAGCGGACGGGGTCGTGGTGGCCATCAGGCACCTCCGGGGTTCGGGCTGAGACCCCGAAGCTGGGCCAGCCGAGGCCCCAGGAACCAGCGAGAGCCCCACGGTAAACCAGCTAGCGGCCATCACACCAGGTCACGTGGCAGCCCTCACGCAGGCGGATCCGCTGGTCAACGGGAGCTCCCGAGCGATGCTCCTATGCCGCGTCAAGGGCTCTAGTGAGATTTTCCGGTTGCGTTCCTGGACTGATGCTGGGTGGTCTTGCGGTTTGCTGCTGCGGACAAGACAGGGAGGGGCCGCTCCGGGTTGGAGGGCAAGCTCTTATGAGGTCACGCGCAGCAGGTTCGATCGTGGGGTCCGGGGACGGCCGGCGAATTGTTCGCAGGCCAGCGTGGATGCGGCAGCCGATTAGAGGGCCAGGCCGCCCCGGAGTAACTGGGCGTTAGCCGACTGGCGGGCGCAGGTGCGGATAGACCTCGCGGGCGACGTAACGCTTGAGGCAGCGGATGATCTCCTTCTTTGACAGGCCCTCGGCGGTGCGCCGTTCGACGTAGTCGCGGGTGGGCGGGTGCGAGCTCATCCGGGTGAACACGATCCGCCACAGGGCGTGGTTGGCCTGCCGGTCACCGCCGGGGTTGAGCCGGTGCCGGACGGTCTTGCCCGATGATGCCGGGATCGGGGCGGTGGCGCACAGGTGCGCCCAGGCGGCCTCGCTGCGCAGCCGTTCCGGGTGGTCGCCGGCCGCGATGAGCAGCAGCGCCGCTGTGTGCGGGCCGACGCCGTAGAGGGCAAGCAGACCCGGGGCGCGGGCGGTCACCTGCGGGACGATGAGCTCGTCCAGCTGGCCGATCTGATCGCCGAGGAACTGCGCGCGGCGACCGAGTTCGCGTAACGCGATCCGGGTGGCATAGCCGACCACGTCGCCGGGCCGGGGGCGCAGCAATGCCAGCTCGGCGGCCAGGGCGGTGGGCGTGTGCCGAGCGAACCCGGACGCGGAGGTCGTCAGCCCCGGTGACGATCAGGGACCTGGCCTGGTTGATGGCCTGGGTCCGGTCGGCGCGGGCGCTGCGCCTGGCGACCATCAGCGCCCGGATTGCCTCCACCGACCCGTCGCGGCCCTTCGGCGCGCCGCGGGCCTTGCCGGACTGTGCTGCGCGTGCTGCGCTGACCGCGTCCAGCGGATCGGATTTGCCCTGACGGCGGCGGTCCTGCCGGTCCGACCGGTCCACCTCCACTACCCGGATGCCGGCCGCGGTGACGTGCCGGGCCAGCCCGGCCCCGTAACTGCCGGTGCCCTCGATGCCCACTAGGCACACCGTCCCGAACCCGCCCAGCCAGTCCATCAGCCGGCCGTAGCCGGCCGCCGTGGCCGGGAACTGCCGGACGCCCAGTAACCCGCCGACCGGGTCGAGCGCGGCGGCGACATGGGTATCGGCGTGAGTGTCCACAAGTCCAACAGTTACGCCCCGACCATCCCGGCTCTGCTCTATATGGCGTTCCAGATGAAGTTCGCCGTCATCACGCCGGCGCTGATCGCGGGTGCGTTCTGCGAGCGGATGCGCTTCCGCGGCTATCTGGTCTTCATCGGGCTGTGGTCGCTGGTCGTACTTCCCGTTCGCGCACGCGGTATGGGGCGCTGGCGGCATCCTCGGCTCCGGCGGACTGCACGCGATCGATTTCGCCGGCGGCTCGGTCGTGCATGAACTGGCTGGCGCGGCAGCCCTCGCCACCGCCCTGTTCCTGCGCCGCCGGCACCAGCTCGAGCGGCCGCACAGCATTCCGCTGGTGCTGCTCGGCGCCGGGATCTTGTGGTTCGGCTGGTTCGGCTTCAACGCGGGCAGTGCGCTCTCGGCCGGATCAGTCGCCACCTCGGCCCTGGTCAACACCCAGTTGGGCGGCTCGACCGCGATGCTGGCCTGGATGGCCGTCGAGTGGTGGCGCCGGGGCAAGCCCACTGGCGCCGGGATCGCCGCAGGCGCCGTCGCGGGGCTGGCCGCGATCACCCCGGCATCGGGCTACGTCCCGCCGTGGGCGGCGATCATCATCGGCGCGGCGGCCGGGCTGCTGTGTTACGGCGCCGTGCACCTGAAGGACATCTTCCATTACGACGACTCGCTCGACGTCGTGGGCGTGCACATGGTCGGCGGCCTGATCGGGGTGGTGCTGACCGGAGTCTTCGCGAGCCTTGCCGTGAACGCGGCCGGGCAGCCAGGTGGCCTGACCCAGCTAGGCCGCCAGGCCGTGCTGGCCGCGGCCGGCATCGCCTACCCCTTCGTCATGACCTGGATCATCTTGTGGGTCACCGACAAGACGGTGGGCTTGCAGGTAGACCCGGATCAAGAACAGGCCGGGCTTGACCTCGCCGAACACGGTGAACCCGCCTACGGCGACCTGACGGCGAGCGTCCTGGCGAGAATTGGCGTGACATCGAATGGCGGCGCTGTTGCAGGCGGCGGTCTTGATGTGCAAGGTGAAGTCGTCGCGGTGCAGGAAGGATCCGTGGCTGATGATCAGCCTGGCGGCAGCCTCGTCGGGTGGATGCCGACGGCTGCGGCGCGCAGCGCCGCGCTGAGCTGGCTGGTCACTGGTGTTCTCAACCTTGGAAGTGGCATGCCCCGCCCGGGAACGCCCTGAGCTCACAAGCGACCCTGCCACCTGGGAGTCGGCAGCGCGGGCGCACCGCGAGCGCTGGCATGCGCCTGGCGCGAAGCCTGTGAAAGCAGCCCGCCTTCAGCAGGCCAGATGACGATGGCCCCGGCTCCCTGGGTTCAGGGAGCCGGGGCCATCGCGGGGCCGGGGCGGGGTTGCCGCAGGGTTACTTGGCGTCACCGTGTCGCATCCGCAGGGCGGCGAGGGTCAGCAGCACGGTGGCGTACAGGCAGGAGACCGCTAGTCCGGTCCAGGGTGCGAGTGAGGTGGCGGGGTCGTGGTGGACCATGGTGATGGCCAGGCCGGCGTTGGAGGGGAGGTACTTGCCGATGTCGCCGGACAGGCTGCCGGGCAGGAAGCTGGCCAGGATCGGCAGGCCGAACAGGATGCCGAACAGGGCGGAGATGGCGCCAGCGGCGCTGCGCAGCACCGCGCCCAGGGCGAGGCCGGCCAGGGCGGTGACGGCCAGGTACAGGGCGGCGCCGGCCACCGCGCGGGTGACGCCGGGCTGGCTGAGGGTGGTGGCGAGGTGGTGGGGGGTAAGGATCTTTTGCCCGGCCCAGAACGCGGCCAGGGCGGCGGGCAGGGTGACGGTGACGGTGGCCATGGCCGCGACGACGGCTTTGGCCCACAGGACGGGCAGGCGGCGGGGGACGGCGGTGAGGGTGGCGCGGATCAGGCCGGTGCCGTACTCGCTGGTGATGAGCATGACCCCGAGGATCCCGGTGGCGACCTGGGCGAGCTGGACGCCGGACAGCGCCACTGACACCGGGTCGAACGCGGCGATCTTTGCGGCGCCCTGGGGCGGTCGGGCTGCGGTGAGGAGGCTGTACAGGATCCCGAACGCGGCCAGGAGGATTACCGCGGTGGCCAGGGACCACAGGGCGGAGGGCTGGGTGCGCAGCTTGACCCACTCGGCGCGGGTGACCCGGGCCTGGGTGACCCGCTGGGGGGCGTGGGGGCGGGGGGCGATGGCGGTGGCGGTCATGGGGTTCTCCTAGCGGGTGACGGCGCGGTACTCGACCGCGTCGCTGGTCATGTCAACGAATGCGTCCTCGAGGGACGCCTGCTCGGTGGCGAGCTCGAATACGGTGATCCCGGCGGCGGCCGCGGCCTGCCCGACCTGCCCGGCGTCCAGGCCGGTGACGGTCAGCGCCCCGCCGCGGGCGGGGGTGACGGTGACGTCGGGGGAGCGCAGCAGCGCGGCCAGGGCGTGCTGGCCGGAGCTGCGCACCCGCACGACGGGGGGTGCGGCGGAGGCGATGAAGTCGGCGACGGTGGTGTCGGCGATGAGCTTGCCGCGGCCGATGACGACCAGGCGGGTGGCGGTGCTGGCGACCTCGCTCATCAGGTGGGAGGAGACCAGTACGGTCTTTCCCTGGGCGGCGAGGTCGCCCAGCAGGGAGCGGATCCAGCGGATGCCCTCGACGTCCAGGCCGTTGACGGGCTCGTCGAGGACGATGGTGGCGGGGTCGCCGAGCAGCGCCGCGGCGATGCCCAGCCGCTGGGCCATGCCCAGGGAGAACTTCCCCGCCGCCCGCCCGGCAGCCGGCCCGAGGCCGGTGGCGTCGATGACCTCCTCGACCCGGGAGCGGCGGATGCCGGAGGTGGCGGCGAGGGCGAGGAGGTGGGCGCGGGCGCTGCGGGAGGGTAGCGCCGCCCGCGGGTCCAGCATCGCCCCCACCTCCCGCAGCGGCGCGGCGTGGGAGCGCGGCGGGCGGCCGTTGACCAGGACCGTGCCGCTGGTCGGCTCGTCCAGGCCCAGGATCATCCGCATCGTGGTCGACTTCCCCGCCCCGTTCGGGCCCAGGAACCCGGTGACCATCCCCGGCTCGACGGTGAACGTCAGGCCCTCAACGGCAGTGGTAGTCCCGTATCGCTTGGTCAGCTCACGTATCTCGATCATGTTTGCCTCCTTGGGTGCTTGGCTTGTGACCTAGACGCTACGGTTGCGGTGATCGCGGGGGTATCGGACGAGTTACTGGCGCTGCCGGTGACGGGCCTGCTGCGATTCACCGCCAGTCTTCACGCGCGTATGATCGGCGGGTGTTGATCGGGCGGTCGGCGGAGAGAGCGCGCATTGATGCGATGCTTGCTGATGCCCGTCACGGCCGCAGCGCAGCGCTGGTCATCCGGGGTGAGCCTGGCGTGGGCAAGTCGGCGCTGCTGGACTATGCGGCAGGCGCCGCGAGTGGCCTGCGGGTGCTGCGGTGCGCCGGGATCGAGTCTGAGGCGGAGCTGGCCTTCGCTGCGCTGCACGCGTTGCTCCGGCCAGGGCTGGGCAGCCTGGATGCACTGCCCGGGCCACAGTCCGCCGCGCTGCGGGGGGTGTTCGGCCTGGCTGGGGCAGCAGCCGGGGATCGTTTCCTGGTCGGGTTGGCCGCGTTGTCGGTACTGTCGGAATTGGCGACCGACGGCCCGGTCCTGTGCCTGGTCGATGATGCGCACTGCATGGACCACGCTTCTGCGGATGCGCTGCTGTTCGCTGCCCGTCGGCTGGACGCCGAAGGTGTGGCCATGCTTTTCGTGGCCCGCGATGAAGTGTTCGGGGTGCGTAGCCTGCCGGAGCTCAGACTCGGCGGTCTTGATGGTGACGCTGCCCGGGCGCTGCTTTCCGGGCGCGCAGCCGGCCTGTCCGCAGAGGTCTGGGAGCGAGTGCTCGCTGAGGCCCACGGGAACCCGCTCGCGTTGCTGGAACTGCCGTTGGCGGTGGCCCAGCCGCCGGTACTGGGTGCCCTGCCGCTGCCGCAGCGACTCCAGGAGGCATACCGTCAGGAGATTAGCCAGCTGCCTGGGCCCACGCGGACCCTGTTGCTGGTCGCCGCGGCCGAGGAGACCGGCGATCTGACCATCGTGCTGCGTGCCGCCGGTGCCGCCGGAGTACTGCAGGAGACCGGCGAGGCCGCGGCGGTCGCCGAACGGTCGGGGCTTATTACCATCGAGCGGCACACGGTGCGGTTCCGGCATCCGTTGGTCAGGTCCGCTGTCTATCATTCCGCCGTTTTCGCCGAGCGGTGTGCCGCCCATCTAGCCATCGCGTCCGTGTTGACCGGTGAGCAGGACGCGGACCGGCGGGCCTGGCATCGGGCCACCGCCGCGACAGGCCCGGACGAGCAGATCGCCGCCGAACTGGAGCGGACCGCTGTGCGAGCCAGTGAGCGGGACGGGTACGCCGCTGCAGCAGTCGCGCTGGAACGAGCGGCAGCGCTGACCCCGGACCAGGGGACCCGGGCAGGCCGCCTGATCTCAGCGGCCGAGGCCGCAGCGGTTAGCGGTCGGACCGAGGTGGCACTCAGCTTGAGTGAGCAGGCTGCCCAGCTGATCGCCGATCCGCTCGAGTTGGCTCGGATCGCTCGGATACAGGGCCGGGTGGCCAACGAGCGCGGGCAGACCCGCCAGGCCCACGAGATCATGACGGCCGCAGCCGACTCCATCGCCGAGCTCGACCCACCGGCGGCGGCGCTCCTGCTGGCGGAGACGATCGTGGCCGGCCGGCACGACGACGCACTGGCCGGGAAAGCCTTTACCCGGCTGTGTGCGATCACCTCGCCCGGCGAGGCCGCCATCCTCACGGCCCGCGATCCGGCGGTCTCGGCCGTCGAGATGCTGATGCGGACGCATGAGTGGGCCCTTTCTGTCCGTAACGGCTCCGGCCCGCGGCAGGACACCTTGAACGCCGCGGTGTACGCGAACCTGTCCGGGGACTACGACGCCGCCCGGGATCTTGGACTAGCCGCCGCCGCGGAGTGCCGCGCCACAGGACTGATCAGCCGGCTGCCGTTCGTGCACGCCGTACTCGGGGCGACCGAAATCCAGCTTGGCCGGTTCCACGACGCGGCCACCACCGCCACCGACGGGCTCCGGCTCGCCGAGGCTACCGGCCAGCCGCTGCAGGCCGCGACACTGAAGGGAGTCCTTGCCTGGCTGGCTGCTGCCCAAGGTAAGGAGGAACGCTGCCGGGAGCTCGCTACGCAGTCCGTGCGCGGCTTCGCTCGGACCGACAACCCTACTGGGGGAACCTGGGCAGAATGGGCGCTGGCCTTGGTCGACCTCGGCGCTGGCCGTTGGGACGCTGCCTTCGACCGGCTGGAAACCACCGCGCGGACGCCGGGGCACCGCGCGATCGCACTCGTCTACTTTGCCGCTGACCAGGTCGAGGCGGCGGCGCGGCTGGGCCAGCCGGGCCGGGCCGCGCCGGCGATGACCCGGCTCACCGACTGGATGAACATCGCCTCCCGGCAGCCCGCCAATGAAGCCGTATTGCTCCGCTGTCGGGCGCTGACCGATCCCGGCGAAGCGACCGAGGACTACTATCTAGCCGCGCTGCGGCTGCACGCCAGCAGCGGACGCGCCTACCACTTGGCGAGAACAGAACTCCTGTATGGCGAGTGGCTGCGCCGCGCCCGACGCAGCAGCGAGGCGCGTGGCGTGTTGCACGGCGCCCTGGAACGGTTCGGGCAGGTCGGCGCGGCACTGTGGGCGGGCCGCGCCCAGGCCGAACTGCGTGCGGCAGGCGGGAAGACGTCCGCTACCCAGGCGCCAGCGGGCGCGGTGAGCCAGCTTACATCCCAGGAACTCCAGGTCGTCCGACTGGCCGCAGCGGGTGAGACCAACCGGGACATCGCGGCCCGGCTGTTCCTGAGCCCACGGACAATCAGCCATCACCTCTATCGGGCATTCCCCAAACTTGGCGTAGCCACCCGCACCGAACTAGCCCGCCTCGATCTCCCCGGCCTCACCGACGAGATGGCCGACACCCGGCTCGAGCAGTAACCAATGCCGAATACGCCGTCTGGCCTTCTCGCGCGCGTGCGCGTCTCCCTGGTGGGAGCCGGTTTGCCCATCGCGTGGCTAGAGTTCGATGTCTTCGGTTTCCGTCTCATTTCGGAGACGTGACTGGCGCGCTCCTGGCTGTTCAGGCGGTATCCGGGCCAAGATGGTGACAGCTAGCGTCACGGCGGCGGGCACGCGTCAACGCTACACGGCCTGATAACGGACTGAACTTCTGTGGGTGCCGAAACCTGCGCTACCTGGTCAGATGCTTTGCGCGACGCCATCGGCTCGGTCAGCTGAACGATGCATGGCGGGCAGGTCTGGTTCGGCTGGCGTGCGATGATTTCCGGCTTGCAGGCCTGAAGCTGATCTTCCTCGTCCTGACCCGTGCCGTGTCTGTGCCGCCGGTAATGGCGCGTGTCTCTACGATGGGCAATGCCATCTCTTTTCTGTGGTTGAAGGGATGGCACGCACCCGCTGGCCGTCGGACCCTGTGAACCCGACCTCTTGCACAGGCCAGGCAGATCAGACCGGCACGCCGGTGGGTGCCAGAAAAACTGGGACCCGGCCGACAGATCGTTTCGCAGGACAACCCGAGCGGCGTCAGCCGATTCGGAGGTCAGGCCGGGACCCAGGCTCCTGACAGTACGCCCCGCTATGTCACCGCCGGGCAATAAGAACCAGAAGTACTATCCACATACTCCCTGCCGACTCCGTGTTACCGCTCACTTGCGCCACGGCACCTGGTGTGGGATGCAGAATGCCACGTTCTGCATCGGCTCGGCCGTGGACGCAAGAAGGCGGGGGAAGCTCCTGGTCGGCGCTACGAACGTGGCACCAGAACCTCGTCGGACTGGCATCCGCCGGCGGTGCCCCAGTGGTTTGCAGGGCCGGGCAGGCCGAGTGACCTCAGCTGGTCGCTGGTGGCACTGTCGGCGGGCAGGAAGCCCACGATGCCTGGATAACCCATGCCGTGCAGCTCGATGTTAAGCGGGCGCAGGCACAACGCACGCCCATCCGGCCGAGTGACGGTGATGCGGGAGGACGCCAGCCCACCGGCTGCGGCGTCAGTGAGCTGGCCGGACTGCGCTTGCCGCCAGTACCGCGAGAAGTCAGGCAAGTCGCTGAGCTTGGCGATCAAGCCCCGATACCAGGCGTCATGCTGCCACAGCGCATTGTCCTGGCGGAACTGGACGATGCTGAACGCGGCCAGCCGAGACCAGCTGGCCTGATTGGGTTCGAGCACACGGCGGACGGGCAGCGCCGGATCGAACAGCAGCCTGAGCACGTTCCTGGACGGGGTGGGCAGGCGAGCCAAGTCCGCGCGGGCAAGCCCCAGCGCCACCAGCAGATGGTCGTTGATCAGCTGCACGGTCCAGTCCCGGCTTACCGCGTACGCCGGGAGTGGCAGCGCGCCGATGACGACCCGCAGTTCATCGATCACGCGGCGCAGCTCCGCTCCGCGCGGACCTGGATGCTCAATCGCGTAACGGGCGGCGGCGAGCAGCTGGTTGCGCTCGGTCATCGTGCACTCGAGGTAGTCGGCGATGGTCAGCACCACCTCCCGGCGCGGGAGCCGGCGGACGGCGCCGCGCAGCAACGCGCGGTACGAGCTGTACGCGACGTCGCACAACTCGTCCTTGGTCCAGGATCTGGGCACGGCGCCCCACGAGGCGGCCGCGCCTCGACGGGCCGGGTCAGCGCGACGCCGCGCCAATACGGCCTCCACAACGCTGGTGAACTCGGCGCAGTCCGGCGCGACTCGCGGCGGTGCTCCCGGCTTTGGCATCGCTGGCACCTCGGCATCCTGCGGGCGACAGGGCTGAATCTATCTTCCGTAAATTCCTTCCTGGTGCGGCCTGGCAACGCGGCACTAATCTCGCAGCAGCCGCTAGTCCGGCGGCCAGGGACTTCAGGGGTGCCGGGATGAATACGATGCGCAAACTGCAGGCCTCGGCGTCGGCTGTCGCGTGCGCGGCGGCGGCGTGCCTGGCGACCCTGACCGCGCCCCAGGCGGCGCTGGCCTCGACGTCATGCGTGCCGACGATGCTGATCGGTGTCCACGGCACCGGCGAGGAGACCGGTGTCATCGGCAACGAGCTGGCCAGCCTGTACAACGGCGTGGTCGCGCACACTGGCCTGCCCGAGCAAGGACTGAATGGCTGGAGCGACGACAGCAGCCTTATGTCCGACCTCGGTGCCGGGGTCGCTGTCTACCTCGTCAACCAGGACCCGTCGGTTTTCACGGCGGCCGTGAACAAGCTGCAGGCGGCAGTCAACGCCGGAGAGACAGATCTGTATAACCAGGTGACCAGCGAGGAGAGCCAGTGCCCCGGCGAGCGGTTCGTCATCGCCGGCTTTTCCCAGGGCGCCATGGTCGTCGGCCAGTTCGCCCGCGACCACCCCGGCCTCTCGGCCGGTTCGGGCGGCCCGGTCTCCGGGATCATCATGTGGGCCGATCCGGAATTCAACGGTAATGACTCTCTGTCAAAGGGCGCCGACCCGGGCGGGTCAGTTTTCATCAGCTCATCGGGATGGCTAGGCTTCATCGGCTGGTACTACAACCAGCGTTACACCTTCCCGTCGGCATGGTCAGGCCGGGCTCCACAGCTACTGCACGAGCGACGACGGGGTATGTGACTGGAACCCGATCAACGCTCCCAAGCTCGTCAACCGGCACGGGGACGAGAACCAGACACCAGCCATAACCACTGACAGCGACAAGGCGATCCAGGGTATCCAGGGTCAAGGCTCAGGCTGGGCGCCGAGCGTCTGGGACCTCGGCGGCTCGAATGACTTCTACACGAAGTGGCAGAGCCTCGGGGGCGCGTCGGGCCCGCTCGGCCAGCCCGAAGCTGACGCGTACGCCGACTCATCGGGCTGGCACCAGGTCTTCCAGGGCGGCCGTATCGACAACGGCGTCGTTACCTACAACTACTGCAACGCGGGCCGGTTCGCCAACGGCAGCGTCGACCAGGGCATCTTGAACGCGTACCTGGCCTCCGGCGGCCACTCCAGTCTTGGCTGCCCGTTCGACAACGGCGGCGGCGTGTTCGTGCACTACTGGAGCGGGCCACAGGCGAACGTCCAGGACTTCACCGGCGGCTCGTTCGGCCCTGCGGTCATGGTGGATGGCCCGCAGGGAACCTTCTTCGTCAACTACGGCTTCCGCACCGCCTACATCAGCGGCGGCTACAACTCCACCTGCCTCGCGCCGACCGACAACGCTTACAGCTACGGCGGCGGCACCCGGCAGGACTTCGTCAACTGCTACATGACCTGGACGTCCTCGACCGGAGTCGTCGTGCACGGCCCCAACCCGAATACCTGCACCAACTACGGCGGGTCTACGATGACCGGCCCCAACGCGTGCGTCGGTTTCTACACCGGCAGCGTGTGGTTCTCGGGCCACGGCGTCGGGCTTTTCGGCCAGGAGATCTGGACCTACTCCAACGGCAACGTGGTCGACTCCACCGCCCACTACAGCCTCAGCGGCCTGGACACCACCCGGGTCTCCCAGCTTCAGGCGTACATCCCCAACAACTACTCCGACGCCCCCAACGCCCACTACCACTTCTGCTCTCCGGGTGGCGGCTGCGCCGACGGCTACGTCAACCAGAACAACTACACCAACCAGTGGGCGACCTTCGGCGCCGTGTGCACCACCGACGGCACCGCCACAATCGTCTTGTCCGATGACGGCGGCAACCCCTCCGGCTCCATCATCGGCGCCGACGCCATCCGCGCCGTCCGCACCAGCATCATCTGCTGACTGGGCTTCCCCTCGTAGGGAGCGTCCGACCGTCTGTGTAAGTGATCGTGGCGGTCATGGGGTTGGGATTCGTCCTTCGAAGTAGATCGTGAAGGCTTGCAGGGCTTGTTTCCAGCCGGAGCTCCGGATCCCGGTGTTCGGGCTCCGGTAGTCCTGGAGGTTGCGGACCGCCAGGTAGAGCACTTTGAGGGCGGCCTGCTCGGAGGGGAACTGGCCCCGGTTGCGGGTCACTTTGCGCAGCCTGGCGTTCATCGACTCGATCAGGTTCGTCGTGTAGATGACTCTCCTGACCTCGGGCGGGAACGCCAGGAACGGGATGAACTCGGCCCAGTGCGCCCGCCATACCTTCACGATCGCCGGGTAGCGGTCGCCCCACGCCGCGGCGAAGTCCTCCAGCGCCGCCGCAGCCGATTGCTCGTCGGCGGCGGTATAGATGCGCCGCAGGTCCTTCGACAGCGGCACCCAGTAGCGCTTGGAGGCATACCGCAGTGACGCCCGGATGAGGTGCACCACGCAGACTCCCGCTGTCAACCTTTGGTGTCTGAGTGCGCGTCCGAGGGGCCTGCATGCGGGCATACTGCATGGGCCCGCGGCGCCCTGGGCCGCGGGCCTGCTGATGGTGACGGTGGTTAGCTAGCCGGGGTGTCCTTGAGGTGGCGGGCGGGGTCGTAGAGCGTGTGGTCAGTCCAGCATCGCCACAGGATCCGGACCCAGCGGGCACCGACACCGCGCAGTGCCCGGTTGTGCTGCTGGCCGCGGGCGCGGGCTTGCTGGTAGGCGGCATGGGCCCAGTCGTTCTCGCGGACGGAAACGAAGGCCTGCCAGTCGATGGCGTGCCGCATCCGCTTGTTCACCGCGTAGCGGAACCGCACCGTGCGGCTGCGTCCGCTGGAACGGGTGACCGGCGCGGTCCCGGTCTCAGCGAGCAGCACGTCGGCGGTGGGGAACCGGGAGCGGTCCTCGCCCATCTCGGCCAGCATGGTCGCGGCGGTGATCTGGCCCATGCCCGGGATGCTCAGGAAGATCCCGGCGTCGGGGTGAGCGGCTAGCAGTTCGGTAATCCGGGCAGTGATTGCCCGGACCTGCCGGTTCAGCAGGTCGAGCTGATCGGCGAACAGTAGCGCAGTGAACGCCTTCCCGGCGGTGGTGCCGTCGGAGGCCGACAGCAGGTGAGCGCGCAGCCGGTCGGTCAGCAGCTCGGGCCTGGTGCGGCCCGAGTAGCCGTGCCGGGAGCAGAACGCGGCCATCCGCGCCGGGCCGACCAGCCGGGCCTGGCCGGGTGTCGGGTAGTCCCGCAGGAACGCCAGGCTGATGTCGCGGTCGAGGCTGGAGAACAGGTGCAGCACTGCCGGGTGGTAGGCCAGCACGATCGCGCGGAGCTGGTTCTCGGTGTCGCGCTGGTTCCAGACCAGCCGCTCGCGGTCACGGGTCAGCGCGCGCAGTTCAGCCAGCAGCGGCGAGGGCACCGCCAGGGAACGCCAGTGCCGGTGCTCATGGCGCAGTGAGTCGGCCAGGACGAACGCGTCGAACGCATCGGACTTGCCCGGTGCGATCCGGTACCGTTCCCGCGCCCGCGCCGACATCCTCGGCGACACGCAGAACAACCGGTGCCCGGCCTCTTGCAGCATCTCCACTAACACGCCTTCGGCCCGCTCGATCGCGATGCCGGCAGCCGGGCCGTGCCGGCGCAGTTCCCGGCCTAGCTGATGAAGGCCGGCGACATCGTGGGCGAACTTGCCCTGGTAAATAACCTCGCCCTGCGGATCGACGATGCAAAGCTGATGGTGGAAGTTACCCCAGTCCACCCCGGCGAACAGACCACCGGCGGCTGGGTCGGCAGATACCGAATTCAGCACTCGCTGAGTCCTTTCCGGACACGTCACCGGACGGCCGGCCGGGCTGGAACCTCATCACGGCGCTCGAAGCGCTACTCCCGCTGGCCACTACGCGGCCCGCCTCCACCAGGAGGGACAGGTCTGCATGTGGGCCTCGAAGGCACGCGTCTGCATAGGTCCTCTCCCGGCGGCGCGGTGACCGGCGGGACCATCCCGCCACGGACCAGTGTCAACTGATGACGCTGCACGATGGCCCGGGGCCAGACCACGCCGATCGCGTCGGGCAGCCCGGTGAGGCCATCGCAGCACACGATGCACACATCGGCCACGCCCCGGCTCTTGATCTCCGACAGCACCGACATCCAGAACTTCGCCGACTCCCCGGTCGTCGGGCCGACCCACAGGCCCAGGACCTGCTTGTTCCCGTCGCAGTCGATGCCGATGGCCAGGCAGGCCGCCCTGTTAGTGACGACTCCGTCTCTGATCTTCACCATGTGAGGTAGGCCCGCAGCGCGGTTCCGGTCTCGCGGCCGGCCCGTTTCTGCGGACCCCCTCCCGAACCGGACGTGCGCGTCTCCGCGCATCCGGCTCTCCATGAGTCCCTGTGGTTTGGTGTCAGGTTTCTGCCAGGCTGCTGGTCCACGGCGTGGGGATCCGGGTTCCCCGGTAGCGGTAACGGCTGGTGCCGGTATCGGTCGGGTTGAACAGGGTCACGCTCGCGGTGGCGGGCCACCATCCTCCGCCGCAGTATCGCCGCCGTAGTTCTTTCCAGGTGATCCGCCGGCGTTTGCGGCGGATCCACGCGATCACCTGTTTCCAGGTGAAGGCGCGCAGGTAGTCGAACGTGGCGAATGACACGCCGGGCCGGAAGTAGGTGGTCCAGCCGCGCAGCACCGGGTTGAGCTGGTGCAGCACGGCATCCAGCGGCAGGTTCGTGTCCTGCCTGCACAGCGCCTTGATCTTCCCGGTGATCGAAGCCACCGACTTCTTCGCCGGGTAGGTATAGACGTAGCGCTGGCCGCAGGTGCCCTTCTTCACATGGCGCTGGATGCGCCAGCCGACGAAGTCGAACCCGTCATCGATGTGCGTGATCTTGGTCTTGGCCATCGACAGGCGCATGCCCATCGGGGCCAGGACCGCCGCGGCTTCCTCGCGCAGGGCCTCGGCATGGTGACGCTCTCCGGAGACGAGGATGAGGAAGTCGTCCGCGTACCGGACCAGCCGCCACGTGCCCTGCCCCTTGCGCTGCCGTTCGGCCCGCCGCCATGCGTTCCACTGCTCCCACTGCCCGGTGAAGTGCTCATCGAGCACCGACAGGGCGATGTTCGCCAGTAGCGGCGACAAGATCCCGCCTTGCGGCGTGCCGGTCTGGGTATCCGCGAGCTGGCCGTCCTGGGTCAGGATGCCCGCCTTCAGGATTGCCTTCACCAGCGCCAGGACGCGCTTGTCTGCGACCCGCTGGCGCACCCGGTCCATCAGGGCCGGGTGGCTGATCGTGTCGAAGCATGCCTCGATATCGCCCTCTACCACCCGCTCGTAAGTGCGGGAAGTGAAGTAGCGAGCCTCGGCGACCGCGTGGTGAGCACGGCGGCTCGGGCGGAAGCCATACGAGCATGGCCGGAAGTCCGCCTCGAAGATAGGCTCCAGAACCAGCTTCAGGGACGCCTGCACCACCCGGTCGGTCACGGTCGGGATGCCCAGCCTGCGGCGCTTGCGCGTGCCCGGCGTAGGGATCATCCGCTCCCGGACCGGCAGCGGCCGGAACGTCCGCGACCGCAGCGCGTCCCGGACCTCGGCCAGGAACCGTTCCTGGCCGCGCTCGGTTTCCACGCAGTAGGCCGTCTGGCCGTCCACGCCTGCCGAGCGGGCGCCCTTGTTGAACCGCACCCGGTCCCACGCGACAACTAAGAACGCGGGATCGGCCACGAGGTTGAACAGGTCATCAAACCGCCGGTCACGATCGCGGCCGGCCCGCAGGTGCAACTTGGACTGGATCTCCAGTACCCGCCGCTGAGCCGACAGCAAGCCCGGCCACTGCAACGGCCCGCCGGTATTCACCAGCGCATCTCCCGACATTCCACCCTCCGCGTCACCAACTCACTGGCCCCCTTCGCCATGCGGGCGGCTTTCCCGCCCCCGGACTACTACGAGGCCTCCGCCCCGCCCGGCGCCATCAGCTGGCAGCGAGCCTGCCCCCTCCCCAGACCAGGCGGGCCTGGCAGGGGGCGACCCCGGACGGTTCCCACGTTCACCACGCACCGATCAGCGGGTCCGGTGCCCAGCTGATATCCCGGCAGCATCGCCATGACTACGCCGCAGACCTTCACCATGGCCTCCCCGCCAGCGCAATCAACTGGCTACGGAGTCGGCCGCCGCACGCTAAACAGCAGCCGCGCACTGCACCCCGGCCCCTATCCGCCAGATTTGAGCCGGCTCATCGCTTACGGGACGTCACCACTGGTTCGTCTCCTGCACCCTCCCGCCACGCTCACCAGGCCCGGCCCGTCTGGCAGTACCAGGCCGCCCTGACTTTGCCGGGACTGCTTCCCGCCCTCACCGGCGCTCCCCGGATCAGACTGTCCCCAGCTTCATCAGGCCGCTGCGACGACCTGACGGCGAAGGTCTTTCACCTCCACTCGGATACATGGCGCCTCGTGGCGCACTAACGCGTCGATGAAGACCACCGGGTAGACGGTCGAGTGGCCGGGACTGCCACTCGGCGAGTTCCTCGAGCACCCCGTCGGTGACCCGGCTGATCAGGTCCGGCGAGACGTCCACGTCATACATCTCGCGCAGGTGCGCCCGGATGTCGCGGGTCGTCATGCCCCGCGCATACAAGGCGATGATCCGCTCGTTGAACCCCTCGAGCCGGGTCTGGCCCTTGCGCACGATCTTGGGGTCGAGGCTGCCGTTGCGGTCCCGCGGTACCTGAAGGTCGACCGCGCCGACATCGGTCAGCAGCGTCTTGCCCGTCGAGCCGTTGCGGCTGTTGCCCGACCCGCGGCCAGCCGGGTCGTGCTTCTCATAGCCCAGGTGGCTGGTCATCTCCTCAGCCAGCGCCCGCTCCAGCACGGCCTTGGTCACCTGAGACAGCAGGCCGTCCGGGCCCAGCAGCTCCACGCCCTCGGCCTGCGCCTTGCCCAGCAGCTGGTCAGCCAGCTGGCCGGCATGGGACACGATCCCCGATCCGTCAGCAGACACCGTGATCTTCGGGCGGCGAGCTGTATTCTGCATCTGCAAAGTGCCTTCGGCTCGGACCGGATATGACTCTCGACAAGCCCTATCCTCCCAGGTCAAAGGCACTTTTTGCGTGAATGACGCGGGGTCAGCCATTAACCAGGCGAAAGGCCGAGGCTAGACCCCAGCAGCGCTGAGACGCTCGCACTGCGGGGCGAGACGTACCAGTTGTCCGAGCGGTACGACCAGGCCATTGCCGACTTCACCCGCGCGATCGAGCTAGACCCCAGCAATGCAGTGATCATGGCAGCGCGCGGCGAGACGTGCCGGCTGTCCGGGCGGTACGACCAAGCGGCTGTGGATTTTGCCCGCGCAATCGTGCTAGACCCGAACATTGCCGATGAACTGGATGCAGATATTGCCGACGCGGTGCCAAGGGTCACCGGCGACATACCCGGTCAGCAGCTTCCGCACGCCGGCTGACGCGTGAGTGGACCACTCGTTGTACGGGGTCGGCGCTCTGCGTGCTCACATGCGATATCAAATGCTGGCCGGGCCGGGCATGGCAGCCGAGCCTCGAGCCGACGACTGAACATGCCGGTCGGCGCATAGCTACGCGGCTTGGCGACGCACTCAATTCGGCTCTTCAAATTTGAGGGGGCACGACACGGGCTCTGCCTGACGGGCTGAGGCCTGTGGCTCCTCGACACTGGCTGTTGATCTAGGACAGCTGGCGGAGGAGCCACAGGTATGGATAACGGTACGACGATTCTGTTCGGGCTGCCGGGCGTGGCCGTGCAGCGCGTCGAGCGCAGCCGCGATGAGCACGGCGACGTGACGCGTTTAGTGCACGTCGTGACGACCGCCAGCAGCGCGGCGGGCTGCCCGCAGTGCGGCGTGGTGTCGACGTCGGTGAAGCAGCACCGCACCACGCGGCCGCGGGATCTGCCCTATGGCGAGGAGCCGCTGGCGGTGCGGTGGCGCAAGCGGCAGTACCGGTGCCGTGAGCAGGCCTGCCCGCGGAAGGCGTTCACCGAGTCGGTCACCGAGATCCCGGCCCGGGCCCGGCTGACCGGGCGGCTGTGCCGTCAGCTGGCCCGGCAGGTCGCCTCTGGCCGCAGCGTGTCGGCGGTCGCCGTCCAGTACCAGGTCAGCTGGCCGGTGACCCACGCCCGTTACGTGCTGCACGCGGACGCTTTGCTGACCGAGCCGGACGCGCCGGTGGTGCTGGGCATCGATGAGACCCGCCGCGGCACGCCGAAGTGGATCCAGGACCCGGGGACCGGCCGTTGGGTGCGGACCGAGCGGTTCGAGACGAACTTCACTGACCTGTCCGGCCAGGGCCTGCTGCTCGGCCAGGTCGCCGGGCGGACCGGCAAGGCCGTCACTGGCTGGCTCGAGGACCGCGGCCAGGACTGGAAGAACCAGGTAGCCTTCGTGGCCATCGACCCGTGCGCCGTCTACCGGTCCGCGATCACCCGGGCCCTGCCGCACGCCGTCATCGTCGCCGGCCACTTCCACCTGGTCCGGCTCGCCAACCAGGCCGTCACCAAAGTCCGGCAGCGGGTCACCCGGCAGGTCTTCGGCCGCCGCGGCACCACCCGCGACCCGGCCTGGGCCAACCGCAGGCGGCTGCTGCGCGGCCGCGAGCGGCTGTCCGACCAGGCCTACGCCCGGATGTGGACCGAGATCCTCGCCCAGGAAGCCACCGGCGAGCTGCTGGCGACGTGGATCGCCAGGGAAGAACTCCGCTACCTGCTCGCACTCGCCCGCACCCGCGCGCCGCGCTCAGAGGTCAGCAACAGACTCTTCGCGTCCTGCGACTGGTGCGCGCGAGCCGACGTGCCCGAGGTCACCACCCTGGCTAAGACCATCGAAGCCTGGTGGCCCCAGATCCTCGCGTTCATCGACACCGGCATCACCAACGCCGCCACCGAGGCCAGCAACCGCCTCATCAAAGACGCCGCCCGCATCGCTTTCGGCTTCCGCAACCTCGACAACCAGCGCCGCAGAGTACGGTTGCACTGCAAACGAACGATCATCAGCTAGCTGCTGCGAGGGTGACCAGCCCCCTCAAATTTGAAGAGCCCTCAATTCGGCAGTTGCGACCAGGACTATGCGGCGTGCGGGGCGATCTGGACGATGAGGTCGGCGTCCAGGGCGGCGGAGATCCGATCGAGAAGCGGGATCGTGGGGATGACGCCGCCGGCTTCGAGGCGCGAAAGCGCCGGCTGGGTCATGCCAGCCCGGGCGGCGAGTTCGACCCGCGACAGGCCGAGTGCGAGGCGGCGGTCGCGGACGGCCTTGCCGAGTAGGTACGCCCGCTGAGCTTCAGCGTGACCCTGGCGGTACTCGTCGCTGTCACGCCGCTGGCTGGCCAGCTCCTCGTAGGAAGTGTGGCTGCTGGTCATATCAGGATGCCTCCGGTCGAAGGTGTCGTGCGCGGGGCCGTGCTCGCCAAGCAGGCCGAGCATCGCCACCAGCGCGAAGTCACACTGGCTGTGCGACTCGCGGGCGGCGGTCAGCATGGCCTCGAACTGCAGGTGGGTGAACCCGAGCGTGGGCGACTCCGGCGGTACTGCAGGCCGGCGGACATGCTCGGCCGGAGAGTGATCGAGCACGCCGTCGATCACGGCGGTGCGGTAGAACCCGGCGGTGACCGAGAACCGCCGCCAGACTGTCGAGGGCTTGAACCGGCGCACTTCCTGCATACAGCGGATGTGCAACTCCAGATGCACCCGGCTAGCTGCCAGCGGATCGAGGCCGCGCTCGGCGCACAACGACAGGAAGCACCGCAAGTCAGAGTGCGCGTGATCACGTGAGGAGCCCGTATACCGGGCCAGGTAGGCAGCTACCGCCAGCTCAGCGGGTCGGCAGCCCTTGAATCGATGAGTCGGACAGGCTGGACATCTGCAAATCGCTCCATAAGCGCAGACTCAGCGTTGAAGGCCAGCAACCAAGCCGCCGATGATCCCGCCTGCGGCAGAAGAGGGCGTCTGACCACAGACCGACAGCCGCTAGCTGTCGGCTTGTGCGTGGGCGGCGCGGACGCTGAAGGCTCTTTCGCCCGTCTTATGCAGCGGTACTACAGGTGGGCTGCCCGGTGGCCACGGAGCGAGGCCGTTAAGGATCAGCCAGCGACCTATCGCCGCGCTGCGCAACTCGATACACGATTTCCAGAAGGACTCGGACAACTGAATGATCACCGGATCTTGTCCAGGCAATTGTAGCACAATCGCCGACCAGCTTGGGTCGAAGAAGCGATCACGGTCGTGTCGGCTGATCTTAATGCCGTAACCCGCCCCGGAGCTGCGCTGACTACCGTTAGTCCAAGCTATTGCGCGGATCACGCGCACCACCATTCCTGCTACTTAAGTGTGCATCACGACGACGCCTTCGAGAGAGAGGCTTCGAGTTTCTTCACTCTGACTTCAAGCTCTGCCACGCGATCTGCCAGATCATGTAGCGCCGGCGGCTGGTACCTGCCGCTCGGCTCCCCGCTGAGAAGGGCCTCGATCTTGGTGATAAACCCCGGATCTTCCGAGAGGTCAATGGCCGACTGCCTGATCCCGCCCCGGCTCCTAAGTGCCGGCTCGAGTACCCGGAATGCGATCAGCTCGGCGGCCAGCCGATGGCTCTCGTCGCCGAAGGAGGGATGTACCCACCATGCGACGTAGGTGACGTGGTCGATGTTGAGCCCAACGGCCGATGTGCCTGTAGCCACGCTGCTACTCCGCCGATCCAGATGCTGGGAGAGCCGCTGGGCCAGATTGCCCGCCTGGCCGACGTATGCTGCCCACGTCCGAGGCGGCAGCCCGCCATACATGGCGTAGAGGCCAGGGTCCTTGGGTACGGCGTGCCAGGGCTTGATCTGGATCGGCACCGGCGCCTCCTGCATCGCACCGCCGAGGGTCTTCCTCAGGCCATTGTCCACCAATCCGGCTTGACCGCAGGCACGCTTGGGTCAAATCTCGCCGACATGGGACATAGTGGTGATGTGATGCCGGACGACCTTGACTACCGATACGACCGCCGGGTCGATGAAGACTTCCTGGCGCTTTTCGCCAGCCACGGCCCATTCCGCACTCTCACCGAGTACGCCCGGAAGGCCCGATACCCAGTCGACTTGCAGTTTCGCTCGAATCCGAAAACCAGGGCCTAGTAGGGCAGCAGCACTTAGTGACTTGACGGGCGGCCGGCAGGGTTCGCCGGGCGGTACTGCTGGTTAGCTGGCGAGCGCGGACAGTGCCTGGACTGCGTCGGCCAGGCCGGCGAGGCATCCGGCGGCGGTCACGGTGGCTGTGGTGACGGCCTGCTCGCAGGCCGCGACGAGGGCCGCGGGTAGCTGGTCGCGGAACTCGCCGGGCTGGATGGCGGCGGCGAGCTTGCCGGCGAACATCAGCACGGGCAGCCCGACCTCGGGGGCGCCCAGCTCGTCGCCGGGCTCGGCGGTGACGGCGCGGACGGCGGCGGCGGTCAGCGCCAGCAGGCAGGCCGCATGCTGGGCGATCATGGCGGGCCGGGCGGTGGCGTCTTCCCGGCCGAGGGCGTCTGCCAGGGTGACCAGTTCGGAGTACCGCCTGGACTTGCCGCGCCGGCGGGCCCAGGACGGCGTGCACATGCCGCACTCGCAGTCCTCGGGCATGGCCAGGATGTGACGGGCGGGCTGAATGATCTCGGGAGCAGCAGCCATATCCGAATCGTCGCGCGGCTGCGGGACTGCTGCCCAGCCGGCGCGCCGGCGCTGGACAGGAGCTCACTGCCGCAGCCGCCGCCGCTGGTAGTGGCAGTGCCGGGCACGGGCCTAGTGCCGGCGGCGCCAGGCCGACCAGCGCAGGTGGTGGCTGACCGGGTGGGCCGGCCGGCACAAGGTCGCGTGCAGGCGGCGGATCTCGTTCACGGTCAGGCAGATCACCGGCCGGCTGTCACCACGGCTAACCGGATAGTCCTGATTGTCCGGCCGCGGCCGGGGAAGTTGTCCACAGGCCGGTGGCCCCCTCTCTGGCCCGGCCGCCTGCACCGGGCCCGCCGCCGGACGCTGCTTCAGGCGGGGGCCGGCTAGCGGCGGCGGTGACCGCCAGCCACGCATGGGCGCACATGGCCAGGGTCACGTGCCGGTACCAGCCGGAGTGCCTGCGGACCTGGTAATGGTCCAGCGCGGTCTCGTTCTTGGCGGCCTGGAAGCACTCTTCCACCGCCCACCTGGCCCCCGCCACCGTGACGAGCTCGGCCAGCGTCGCGCCGGCCGGTGACCAGCACCGGTAATAGGCCAGCTCACCGCTGGTCAGCGACCGGCGGATCAGCAGGAAGTGGCCTGCGGGCCCGGCGCCGGCCAGCGCCCAGTCATACCATCGCTCGCCCTTGGAGCCCGGCCCGCACGACATCGTGTGCCAGCCGCGGGCCGGGACTTTCGCGGCGAGCCTGTCGGCACGGATCGTCTGGCCGGCCCCGGCCGGTACCCGGTGGTCACAGGCCACAGCGGCGACGTGGGCGACCTTGTTCTGCACCAGCCAGTCCCGCAGCGGCCCGTTGTCGCCGTAGGCCTCATCAGCGGTGAACCAGCCGAACGGCAGTCCGCCGGCGATGGCACGCTCGATCATCTTCTGCGCCAGCTGCGGCTTGGTCGCGAACACCGTGTCGGCGGGGATGCCCGCCGCCGCGCACCGGTCCCGGTCTCCGGTCCACGACCGGGGGACATAAAGCTCCCGGTCGACCAGCACCCGGGTGCCCATCGCGGGCACCGCGTAGGCCAGGAACACCCCGACCTGGCAGTTGGTGATCTTCCCTGCCGTGCCGGTGTACTGCCGCTGCACCCCGGCCGAGCAAGGACCGCTCTTTTCGAACCCGGTCTCATCCGCGATCAGCACCCCGCCCGGATCACCCAGCCGGGCGGCCACGTACCGGCCCAGCGCATCCCGCACCGCGTCCTGGTCCCACCGGGCCGAGTTCAGCAGCCGCTGCATCCCGTCCGGCGTGCCGTCGCCGGCGAACTCCGCCAGCGTCCACCCGTTCTTGCGCTCCAGCCCCGACACCAGGCCCAGCAGATACGACTGAGCCCGCAGCCGCGGCTCACGGCGGTAAAACGTCGGCGCCACCACCTCCGCGAACATGTCGTCAAACCGTTCCAGCCAGCCAGCCGGGTCAATCTCCTTTACGCTGGGCGGCACGGCCGCAGCGTGATCCATCAGAGCAGTCACAAGCCCGATGATCACGGTGCGGCCGTCTCACGTCACGCAGGCACGCCGCCCAACATCACTAAGTGCTGCTGCCCTACTAGGGGGCGACTCGCCCGCCCGGTCAAAGCCAGCCGCGCTCGTCCGCGGCCCTGACTGCCTCGGCCCGGTTGCGCGTACCGGTCTTGGCTATCGCAGCGGACAGGTAGTTGCGGACCGTGCCCTCGGAGAGGAATAGCTTGGCGGCGATCTCGGCTACGATCGCCCCGCCCCTGGCAGCCACGAGGACGTCGCGTTCCCTGGCGGTGAGCGGCGACGCTCCAGCTGCTAGCGTCGTGGCGGCCAGCGCCGGATCGACGACTCGTTCGCCCGCGGCGACGCGGCGGATCGCCTCTGCCAGCCGTTCCGGTGGGGCGTCCTTGACCACGAAACCGCACGCGCCGGACTCCATCGCGCGCCGAAGGTAGCCTGGGCGGCCGAACGTGGTGAGGATGAGCGACCGGCACTGCGGGACTTCTTGAGCCAGGACGCCGGCCACCGCCAGGCCGTCGATTCCCGGCATCTCAATGTCGAGCAGGGCAACATCAGGTTGATGTGCCTTCGCCGCCGCGACCACCTCGTCGCCGCGGCCGACTGAAGCAACGACTTCGAAGTCGTCCTCCAGTTCCAGCATGATCCCGAGCGCGCTGCGGATCAGCTCCTGGTCGTCGGCCAGCAGAAGCCGGATGTGAGATGTCATCTGCCGCTTTCGGGTACCAGGGTTAGCCGCAGCGCCCAGCCTCCCGCCTGAAGCGGGCCGGCATTGACGCAGCCGCCCGCCGCTGCCGCCCGCTCGAGCAGACCGCTGAGGCCGTTGCCAGGCGGCACGTCTGCGCCGGGCGTCGGCCCGCCGATGCCGTCGTCCACGATCTCGATGGTGGATCGGGACAGCCTGACGGCGCAGGAACGGGCCCTGGCGTGCCTTACCACGTTCGTCAGGCCCTCCCGAACGGTCCAGCCGAACAGCTCCTGGTGCTTGGGATCGACAAAGTCGGTGGCGGTGGGCAGGTCAGCCGCAATGCCCGAAGCCCGGAGCAGCTCCCTGCCGCGGGCTAGCTCGCCGGCCAGGGTGACATCCCGGTAGCCCGATACCGCGTTGCGCACGTCAGCTAGCGCCTGCCTGCACAGTTCCTCGACCTCGGAGATCTGGCTGACCGCCCGGGCAGGGTCGGTTGCGCCCAGCCGTCTGGCGAGGCCGGCCTTGACCGTGATTGTCGTCAGCGAGTGCCCAAGCAGGTCGTGCAGGTCGCGAGCGATCCGGATGCGCTCGTTCTCGGCGGCTAGCTGCGCCAGCTCGGCGCGCGCCTCCGCAAGCGCCTGGTTCCCGCGCAGTACCTGCATGACGGCGAACATGACGAAGGCCACCACCGGGATCGCGACCGGCGTGACGTCGTCGAACGACGCGCCCAGGCTTACGTGCCAGGACGGGATCAAAACGGGAACTATCAGCGCTATGAGCGAAAACGCGGCTACGAGAGGCAGGGCGCGGCGCCCGTAACGTCCCACGCCGAGCATGGTGAGGAAGATGAACGCGACGAACCCGGCAGCGCGGGCAAATGGCAGCTCGGCCACGGACAGCGCCAGCAGGAGGCCGAAGTAGCCCCAGTATCTCTGCCAGGATGCCTCAAACGACAGCAACGCGGGGGCCGCGAGCCAGCACCCTGCGAAGGCGGCGAGGATGACGTAGCCCGCCACCCGGCCCGCGCCGCGCGAGTTCTCGGTCACCGAGATGACCACGTAGACGAGGTAGACAAGCGGCAGCGCGGCCATGGCGACCCGGCGCCAGCCGCCGATCCACTTGCGCTGACTCGCTATCCACGCAGCTTCGCCTGGCGTCGCCGGCGGGCGGTTCATGGCCATCTCGGCATCCATATCTCTGCAGCGTAATGCGGCTTGCGTGGGTTCAGGCCCTGGCCGAATTCCGCCGATAGGCGAGGGCGGCGAACGGTACCAGGATGACAGTCCAGGCGGCGATCACGATCCATGCCTCGGCTGGCCAGCCGCCGGTGCCGGTGACTACCGTCTTCCCGGCCTGCACGAGCCAGTACGACGGCAAAGCCTTCATGACGTCGAACAGCGGACCGGATGTCGCAAGCTCGAAGCCGTACACGCCGCCGAACAGGGAGAAGAGGACCACGATCCCGCCAAGCGCTGGCGTCAGCGCGTCGACGGGCATGAGGTACCCGAGGACGAACCCGATCACGACAAACGGGATAAGGCCGACCAGGATCAGGCCAGTCATCTCCAGCCACTGGCCGGCGGTAAGGCGCACGCCAAGCGACGCCCCCGCCAGGTAGAGCAACGCCAGCGTCGGCAGCGCCAGCAGGTAGGCGCTGGCTACCTTCGCCGTCAGGTCGGTACGTGCCCGCAGCGGCGTGATCCGTAGCTGCCGCGTCCAGCCTCCCGCTATGTCGCGCGCGATCCGCGCTCCGGGCCCGACCACGGCGAACATGGACCCGTACACCGCCATCGCCGTCATGAAGTACAGCGGGAAGCTTGTGCCGTTGAAGGTGGCGTGCCGCTGTCCGGACGCAACCCCGAAGAACAGGAGCAGCGGCAGCGCCAGCGTGACGCCGTAGAAGACCCGGTTGCGCAGGGTGCGCAGGACTTCGTAGCGAAAGTGGATCGCGCTGTTCATCGTGCTACCTCCATGACATCGGCCGTGGTGTCGTCCAGGTCTGCGGTGAGTTCCATGAACGCCTCCTCGAGGCTGCCGCCGCGAACCTCGATATCCCGGATGGCCGGGAAGGCGGCAAGCAGGGCGCGAAGGGCTACGTCGGCGTCGGAGCAGGACAGAATGACCGCGTCCCCGTGGCGGTCAGCTGCGAGCACACCTGGCAGCGCGCCGAGTGCTGCCGCGTCGCCCTGCGGGAGCGTTCCCCTGATCGTCCGCGAGGCGGCCCGCGCCTTGATCTCGGTCGCTGAGCCGTCGGCGACGAGTTGTCCCCTGGCGATCAGCACGATCCGGTCGGCGTAGGCATCGGCCTCCTCGAGGTAGTGGGTCGCGAAGACGACGGTCTTGCCCTGCCCGGCAATCTCCCGCATCGACTGCCAGAAGTCGCGGCGACCTTCCACGTCGATGCCGACGGTAGGCTCGTCGAGCAGGAGCAGGTCGGGGTCGCCGACCAGCGCGGCCGCGAACCGGACCCGCTGGGCTTGCCCGCCGGAAAGCTTCGTGGTCCACTGCCCGGCAAAGGCGTCAGCGCCGGTCAGTCTGAGTACATCATCGACCTCGAGCGGTGCCGGGTAGTACGAGGCCGTCAGGGCGATCAGTTCACGCACCCGGAGATGATCGAGCGGTGCGCCGGTCTGCAGCATGCCGCCGATCCAGCCTGCCTGTACGGCCTTGGCTGGCGGGACGCCGAAGACCGAGACGGTCCCGTGGTCCGGCCGGGTGACACCGAGCATCATGTCGATGGTGGTGGTCTTGCCAGCGCCGTTCGGGCCGAGTAGCGCGACGGTCTCGCCTGGGGCTATCGCCAGGTCGAGCGACCGGACCGCCGGCGCAGCGCCGTAGGACTTGGACAGGTGCTTGAGAACGATCCCGCCTTCGGGAGCTGTGTCAGGAATCATGGAACGAGCGTGGCCCAGGCCAGGCCCCCTGCTGTAGTGCCGCGGCTAACTGGTCCACGGTGACAAATGTCAGATGCCGACCTGGCGAAGCTGCGCCGGTCATGAATACGATCACGCCGTGACGTACGTGTGCCCGACGCCGTGTGAGCCGGGCTGCGGCTACCGCTGTCACCAGCGGCACGTACCTGCTGGGCGCCGCCAGCACGACGCGGTTGAGTGCGAAGAACTGGTCCTGGGCTTCGACGTCACGCCCTTGGAGTACCACGCGCGGCCCGACCACGAGCACGACGCGGGTGGTCCGCCGAAGGAAGGTCACCCGCATTTCCGGCAGTGCCCGTGCGGTGAGGCGATGACCTGGAACGGGTCACGCTGGATGCCGACGGCGCAGTTGGCGAGGCGCCGCCCGTGGATGCAGTTGCGCCGTCGCCGCGCTAGCCGCGGATAGCGCGCGCCCCAGGTTCAATTTGATGCTGTGATGAAACTCGGGGACGGGACTGGGCGCGCGGCAGCGCCGGCGAAGCCGGCTCTTCAGGCGCGCCGGTGACAAGCTGACGGTCAGGCTGCCGGGTGCTGGGTGGTGCCGGTGCTGGCAGTGGGGGGCGGGCTGCCGTCACCCGGGCGGGACGAGGGTTACCTGGTAGCCGAGCCGGGCGAGGGCTTGCCGGTGGTGGCGGATGAGGTGGTCGTGGTTGCGCTGGTCACGCTGGTCGTAGTAGTCCTCGCCGGCTTCGGCGTAGTCCTGATCGTACCTTATGACTGCCCAGGCGATGCAGGCCAGGGTGTGGGCGACCGCGACGGCGGCCTTCTTCTCGTGGCCCCGGCCGAACCGGCGGGCCAGGCGGCGGAACCGGGCGCCGGGCCGGCTGCGGGTGCGGGCGGTGGCCCAGGCCGACTCGACCATCGCGGTGCGCAGGTGCTGGTCGCCTTTGCGGGCGGCGGCGTGCTTGCGCTTCCCGGCGGATTCGTTGTCACCGGGCGCCAGCCCGGTCCAGGCGGCCAGCCGGGCGGGAGTCGCGAAGCGGGCCATGTCCCCGCCGGTTTCCGCCACGATCACCTCGCGGTGCGCTGCCCGATCCCGGGGATCGTGACCAGCCGGGCGATGACCCGCTGGAATGGCGCGGCCGCCCCGGCGACCAGCTGGTCCAGCCCGGCGATCTGGGCGGTCAGGTGATCGCGGGCGTCCAGGTGCAGCCGGCACATCTGGGCGTGGGCGGTGGTGAACCGGCCGTCGCAGGCCAGCTGCAGCTCATCGGTCTTGCGGCGCAGCACTCCCTTGGCCAGGTCCGCCAGCAGGCCCGGGTCGCGCTCCCCGGCGATCAGCGCCTCGATCATCGCCCGGCCGGACTTACCCAGTAGCTCGGACGCGACCGAGTCAATCTTGGTCCCGGCTTCCCTGAACTAAGAAATGATCATGGAATCCTGGGTGCTGGCCGATGTACCGGGGCCTGGAGGAAGGCGGTGTCACTGGGCTTGCTGGCCCGTAGAGACGGCGCCGGGGGTTGTGACGGTGCTGGCTGCTATCTGGGGGAATCCGGGCAGGCCCAGGTGCACGGCGGTGTCGCGGCGGGCGGCCAGCGCGTCGAGCTGGGCAAGTTTGGTGGTGGCCGCGGCGAGGCTGACCTTGAGTCCTTCGACTTCGCCGAGCCATCCGTGCTGGCGGGCTTCGGCCATGCGGGCGTGCAGGTTGTCGCGGATGCCGGCTAGTAGGGCAGCAGCACTTAGTGATGTTGGGCGGCGTGCCTGCGTGACGTGAGACGGCCGCACCGTGATCATCGGGCTTGTGACTGCTCTGATGGATCACGCTGCGGCCGTGCCGCCCAGCGTAAAGGAGATTGACCCGGCTGGCTGGCTGGAACGGTTTGACGACATGTTCGCGGAGGTGGTGGCGCCGACGTTTTACCGCCGTGAGCCGCGGCTGCGGGCTCAGTCGTATCTGCTGGGCCTGGTGTCGGGGCTGGAGCGCAAGAACGGGTGGACGCTGGCGGAGTTCGCCGGCGACGGCACGCCGGACGGGATGCAGCGGCTGCTGAACTCGGCCCGGTGGGACCAGGACGCGGTGCGGGATGCGCTGGGCCGGTACGTGGCCGCCCGGCTGGGTGATCCGGGCGGGGTGCTGATCGCGGATGAGACCGGGTTCGAAAAGAGCGGTCCTTGCTCGGCCGGGGTGCAGCGGCAGTACACCGGCACGGCAGGGAAGATCACCAACTGCCAGGTCGGGGTGTTCCTGGCCTACGCGGTGCCCGCGATGGGCACCCGGGTGCTGGTCGACCGGGAGCTTTATGTCCCCCGGTCGTGGACCGGAGACCGGGACCGGTGCGCGGCGGCGGGCATCCCCGCCGACACGGTGTTCGCGACCAAGCCGCAGCTGGCGCAGAAGATGATCGAGCGTGCCATCGCCGGCGGACTGCCGTTCGGCTGGTTCACCGCTGATGAGGCCTACGGCGACAACGGGCCGCTGCGGGACTGGCTGGTGCAGAACAAGGTCGCCCACGTCGCCGCTGTGGCCTGTGACCACCGGGTACCGGCCGGGGCCGGCCAGACGATCCGTGCCGACAGGCTCGCCGCGAAAGTCCCGGCCCGCGGCTGGCACACGATGTCGTGCGGGCCGGGCTCCAAGGGCGAGCGATGGTATGACTGGGCGCTGGCCGGCGCCGGGCCCGCAGGCCACTTCCTGCTGATCCGCCGGTCGCTGACCAGCGGTGAGCTGGCCTATTACCGGTGCTGGTCACCGGCCGGCGCGACGCTGGCCGAGCTCGTCACGGTGGCGGGGGCCAGGTGGGCGGTGGAAGAGTGCTTCCAGGCCGCCAAGAACGAGACCGCGCTGGACCATTACCAGGTCCGCAGGCACTCCGGCTGGTACCGGCACGTGACCCTGGCCATGTGCGCCCATGCGTGGCTGGCGGTCACCGCCGCCGCTAGCCGGCCCCCGCCTGAAGCAGCGTCCGGCGGCGGGCCCGGTGCAGGCGGCCGGGCCAGAGAGGGGGCCACCGGCCTGTGGACAACTTCCCCGGCCGCGGCCGGACAATCAGGACTATCCGGTTAGCCGTGGTGACAGCCGGCCGGTGATCTGCCTGACCGTGAACGAGATCCGCCGCCTGCACGCGACCTTGTGCCTGCCGGCCCACCCGGTCAGCCACCACCTGCGCTGGTCGGCCTGGCGCCGCCGGCACCAGGCCCGTGCCCGGCACTGCCACTACCAGCGGCGGCGGCTGCGGCAGTGAGCTCCTGTCCAGCGCCGGCGCGCTGGCTGGGCAGCAGTCCCGCAGCCGCGCGACGATTCGGATATGGCTGCTGCTCCCGAGATCATTCAGCCCGCCCGTCACATCCTGGCCATGCCCGAGGACTGCGAGTGCGGCATGTGCACGCCGTCCTGGGCCCGCCGGCGCGGCAAGTCCAGGCGGTACTCCGAACTGGTCACCCTGGCAGACGCCCTCGGCCGGGAAGACGCCACCGCCCGGCCCGCCATGATCGCCCAGCATGCGGCCTGCCTGCTGGCGCTGACCGCCGCCGCCGTCCGCGCCGTCACCGCCGAGCCCGGCGACGAGCTGGGCGCCCCCGAGGTCGGGCTGCCCGTGCTGATGTTCGCCGGCAAGCTCGCCGCCGCCATCCAGCCCGGCGAGTTCCGCGACCAGCTACCCGCGGCCCTCGTCGCGGCCTGCGAGCAGGCCGTCACCACAGCCACCGTGACCGCCGCCGGATGCCTCGCCGGCCTGGCCGACGCAGTCCAGGCACTGTCCGCGCTCGCCAGCTAACCAGCAGTACCGCCCGGCGAACCCTGCCGGCCGCCCGTCAAG
This sequence comes from uncultured Actinomycetota bacterium, assembly GCA_963837255.1. Classification (GTDB taxonomy): domain Bacteria; phylum Actinomycetota; class Actinomycetes; order Streptosporangiales; family Streptosporangiaceae; genus JAJYUU01. Next base: position 244,774 of record CAWIMN010000011.1, on the reverse strand, counting down.
TCACTAAGTGCTGCTGCCCTACTAGCACGCCTCTCTCTACGTCGGCCTTACCACAGTGCTCGACGTCCACTGGAGGCCAGGTTCGGTCAAGCTGGCGGCCCAAAGCAAGTTTCTTGGCAAGGGTTTCAACCCGGCGTGGATGTCATGGACGGCGGTCGGGGAAGCCGAGGCGAGAGCGGACGCGGTCGACGGCTACCTAGACGCCGTCATCCCCGTCGCCTCCGCCGGGAGCGCAGCAGTCGAGGGCGCCGTGCAGGCGGCGGTCTCGTCCTTCGGCTCGGGCAAGCGCGTCATGCTCGACCGTGAAGTCCTGCTGCATTTCCGTGACACGCCCACCAAGAAACGTGTCATGGACAGTGTCTACGCTGATCTGCTGCGCGCTACCCGGGAGGCCCCAGTGCCCGGGGCGAGGCCTAGCTCCTTCGGCGGCAAATGCGACCTGCTGGCTCTCGACTCCTCCGGCCGCCTTCTCGCCGTCGAGGTCAAGCCAAGAGGCGTGCCCACGATCGCCTGGGCGCCGGCCCAGGCTATCGTCTACGCCCGCCTGCTGCGCTTGTGGTCGCGCCACGACCCAGACGCCGCCACGATCCTTTCGGGGATGGTCGAACAGCGCCAGAGACTCGACCTCATCGGCACGGAGACGCCCGTCCCTCGGCCAAGTCTTGATGCCCTTCCCGTGGTGGCGGTGCAGCGCGGCATGTCGCCCGAACACCGGCACCGGCTGTTCGCGGTTCTCGGTCATCTGAAGGACCTGGGCATAGCCGAAGCCTCGAATCTCCAGGTGTACGAAGTGACGCTCGCCGGCCGATTGGTGGTGGCAAACAGCAGGCTGTAAGGCAGGACCGGGACCACTTGAATCGGGCAGTCACGAGCGCGATCTGCGGCATAGAAAGACGTTCTGCGTGTCGGTTCGTGACGTAGGAACGTCCCCCTGATGCGCTTCGGGCTTGGTGTCCCACGCAGCAGGAGGACGTTCATGGGTAACGGTAGTGGCTTGTCCAGGGGTGACCGTAACCGCAATGCTCGGCTGGAGCGGCTACGTGCCCTGGTTCCTGTGTCGAACGCGATCGCCGGGATCGACCTGGCTGATGCGAAGCAGATGGTCGTCGTCACTGACCATGACTCGAAGGTGCTGGCCCGCAAGACATTCCGGTGCCGGGCGTGGGATCTGGGCGAGGCGCTGGACTGGGCCGCGGTGCAGGCGCGGGCTCGCGGGTTCGCCGGCGTGACGGTGGCGTGCGAGCCGGCCGGCCACCGGTGGCGGGTGCTGGGGCAGCTGGCCGGCGTGCGGGGCATGCCGTTCGTGTGCGTGCAGCCGATGCTGACCTCGTGGGCGCGCCGTAGCGAGGATCTGACCTTCGACAAGACCGATGAGAAGGACGCCGTCCTGATCGCCCGGCTCACCGCGCAGCTGCGCTGCTATGTGCCCGAGCCCGTCGATGAGATCTGGGGCCGGCTGCGGCACCTGGGCACGCGCCGGATGCAGCTGCTGGCCGAGGCAGGCAGCCAGGTCCAGCAGATGCGCGCGCTGCTCGAGTGCGCCTGGCCGGCGTCACTGGACACCGCCCGGCAGCCGTTCCGGTGGGCGACGTGGCCGGCGGCGATGTCGGTGATCCTGGACCGCGATGGCGGCGACCTGACCCGGACCCGTCGGCTCGGGCTGGCACGATTCGAGGCGGCAGTGCGCAGGGAAGTCATCCGCCGTGGCCGGCAGAAACCGTGCATCAGGATCGTGCGTCAGTTGTTCGCGGCGCTGGCCGATCCGGCCGGAGTGATCGCCCACCGCCCGGGAGCGCTGGAACGAGTCGGGTTCTTGATGGACGACTGGCGCCAGACCCACCGCCGCCTGGCCGACACCGAGACCCGGATGACCCAGATCCTCGGTGACATGCAGCTCACCGAGCTGGTCACCTCCATCACCGGGCTGTCGCCGGTCGGGGCGGCCGCGATCCTGGCCGAGACCGGCGACCCGCGGCGCTTCGCCACCGGCCGTGCGCTGGCCAGGCACGCCGGCCTGGCGCCGCGGGAGAAACTGTCCGGGACGTTCACCGGCCGCACCAGGCTCACCGGCCAGGGCCGGCCCGGCCTGCGGCTGGCCGCCTGGCGGGCCGTCTGGGGCGCGCAGCGCGCCAACCCGGTCTACGCTGCCCGGTTCACTCACCTGACCGGCCGCGAGCACAACAGGCTCACCGCCACCCAGGCCCAGGCAGTGATCGCCGCGGCAATATTGCGCCAGCTGCACGCCGTCATCACCACCGGCCAGCGCTGGGACCCCGTCATCGCCACCCGCGGCTCCAGACCCTCCAGCGCGGCGCCCATCGCGGCCTGACACCAGGCGGCCCATCGAGCAGGGTCGGGGCGAGCCCCACGCGGCATTGAGGAACTCCGGTTACCTCGACGGTCATCATGGGCAGCCCCGCCCGTCGTCCCATCAACCCGATTACGCGCTGCCGGGACCAACCCCATTACGGCTATGCAGGGACAGACGACGGACGAGGCACCGACCCAACAGCCTTGACGCAAACCGCCTTACGCTGATGACCGGACGTTACCGCAGACATATCCAAGCTCCTCGGCTCAGTCGTCGCCGATGTAGCCCGTATTGGGATCGATCATGGCGAGGAACACGCGGATGCTCTCCTCGTGCTCCTCCACCGACCGATTCGGTGTCCCGCTCGACGCGAATCCGTAGCCCTTGTTGGGCCCGCTCAGCCAGTCGTAGTTGGTGCCGCCGGTACCCACCTTGGCGGATGGCGAACCGTTCGCCATCGACGTCGAGGGTGAACAATATCGGCCCGGGCCTTCCCGCTGTTCCGCGGTACACATCGGGAATGGCGTGGGGATCGTCGCTGCCACCGCTGCGGCTCCTGTCCACGACAGCAAGTATCCACGCGCCGGTAGGCCCAGGCCACACCTACTCCGCGAGTCGATCGCCCTGCGGCCATGAGCGGATGAGGCGTGAGCGCTCGCCGCATGAACTCGCCGCGGCAGCGAATACCGCCGGCGCGGGTTCTGTCAGGCACCCGGCGGCTGGTAGGCGATCCCCTTCGCCCGATCAGCAATCGCGAGAAGATCGCTAGCCTCGATCAGTTCATGCGTTTCAAAACGCGTGAACGCACCCGAACTGGTAGCGGCCAGGCTCACCGCCGCCATGGTGTGTGAGTCAGGCTGCACGAAGACGCCCGCACCGTCGTATTGCCCGAACATCCAGTAGTACCACTCAAGGCTGCCCCCTACCGACTCCGCCAGTTCGCGCACCACTGCGGCCCGGTCGGAAGGCTTCGCGAGGAACCGTTTGATCGTCTCGCCGGTGAGGCTGAACAGAACCAGGTACTTTGCCACCGCCACCACCCCCAAGTGCAAGGACACAGATCTGATTTGACCCTGCGCGTCAGTATCGCGCTCAGCCTCGTCAGCCTCAACCGGCATTGCCGGAATATCGAGGCGCCCGAACGCGCCCTGACACGGATTGGTTACCCACCAGCGGCATGAGCGAGCATTCACGCTCGGCGTCGGCAATGCATAACGTACGGCTGCCCCGTTCCTGCGCGGCGCCGGTGGTCGAATCAGGGTCCGGCGGGTGATCCCGCTCGGCACTGAGTGGGGCCGATGGGGACGCTGACCGTCTGCGGGCTGGCCGATGGTGAGGAAACCTGGAAGGTGACGCATACGGGCCGGGTGACGATGACGCCGCCGACGAAGCCAGTGAATCGCTGCCCGCACACAGGCAGCCGGACCTGTCTCCGCGAGGCCGCGACCAGGGCCCGGCCTGAAGAGGTGAGGGCTGACGGCCCGTACACAAGCGTGGCACCGGCAGGACGGATTATGGAAACCGTCGCGTAGGGTGCCGCGGCTGCGGAAACGGCCAGGAGGGCCTTGTAGACGAAGTAGCGTTTGCCGTCACCGGCTCGGACCGGGTACAGGCCGGCCGGATCATCCGATCCGGCAAGGACCAGGCCCGTGACCCCTCCGACCACGGTCTCCTGCTCTGGCCCCTGCTGGCCGACAGAGTCCGAGCAGCTCAGGGACAGCAGCGAAGACGTCCCGCCACCCGGAGCAGAACTCTGCGGGCGTAGCGGCGCGTTCGAGCATGCCGCGATCGAAACACCGATCAACACCACGGTCAGGACAGTCGCAGCGCGCCGCACACGCCCACAGTAGCCACCGTTGACCTACCGACCCATCACGTAACGGACGGTCGGCTCGCATCGGCCTCTCGGTTCCCAGAGTCAAATGCGGTCCGTAATCAACGAATCGCCCGCGCGGCGTGCGGCATGTGCGGATGTTCGGGCTTCTATTAGCTGCTCGGGCACAGCGAGCCGAGTGTGGTCCGGCGAGAGCGAGCGTCGACCTCGAGGCCGGTGCCGCAGACGGCATCGCGCCAGGCTAGTGCGGTGGGCGCTCCGCTCGGCTCACGGAGATGTTTGAGGGCAGCTCCATCTCATCGATCCACGGCCCCGCAGCCCCGTGCCTAAGGGCTCGCATCACCAAGTGTCCGTTCGCCGCCCGGCGCAGGTAGCCGGGCTCGTATATCCGCCCTGAGACGTGCTCACTGGCATCGACAGGCTCACCGGCCTCCCGGCGGCGCCTGATGTCCGCCTGCACGCCCTCGAAGCAGGCCCGGTACTCTCGCTCGCCGTCGAACGCGGCTACCACCACAAGCCTTCGCTCCCGGCGCTGCGGGTCATAGCGGTAATGACAGACGACGAAACGCTCGATGCTGTCATCCTCGGGATCCACGCGCGGCACAGCTCAACGGTAACCCTGGCCACTCCGAGGGATCACCTGCAAACTCGGCTGAGCTAGCCCCGAAGCCCGCGCACCAGGAGCGGCAGAAGCGCTCCTTCACCGGCACGGGGTTGACGGGTCAGACCGGCGTCGGCTGGAACTCCTGGCCGCAGTCTGCGCCAGCAGGACACCGTCGTCCTTGGGCCATCCTCGCCTCTGGCGGCAGCCACTTCCAGCAGGCCAGCTCGCCCGAGCAGGAATCGAGAAGCGGCCAGGCGTCCGCGGACTCTAGCCTCGGTTGAGATGGTCGGCATCCGGCATGGCCACTAAGCGTCGGAAGGCGGCAGAGAATGCCTGCGAGAAATCCCACGACCGAGTCCGAGGGCTTCAGCGCCGAGGAGCGTGCCGCCATGAAGGCGCGCGCCGCCGAGCTACGCGCCGAGGGCAAGAAGGGCGCCAAGAAAGCCGAGGGGCTGGAGGCGCTGCTGGACAGCATCGCACAGATGGCGCCGGAGGATCGCACGCTCGCCGAGCGCGTGCACAAGACGGTGACGGCTACCGGCCCGGAGCTCGTTCCCAAGACCTGGTACGGGATGCCCGCCTATACAAACGCCGATGGCAAGGTTGTCGTCGCATTCAAGAACTCCGGCAAGTTCGGCTCCCGCTACTCGACCTTGGAATTCCAGGATGCGGCGCACCTGGACGACGGCGACGTCTGGCCGGTCTCGTACGCGCTCCAGAAGTGGAGCCTACTGGTCGAGAAGAAAATCGCCGAGCTGATCGAAGCCGCCATCTCCTGACTTGCCGCGACCACAGCGCGGTTAACGCGCCAGGCGGCTACTTATGTCTTCCAAGACCGCCCGGGCCGGCGCAGGCTCGGGTGAGGTGCCCGGCTGGACGCTCTCCCTAGCGGCTGCCCGCCTGGTTCCGGGGCGTGGCTCTTTCATGGGTTGCGTCCTGGCCGGGTGCCGTGGCGAGGCGTGGCTCAAGAAGGGTCTGCCCAGCTCGAAGTAGCGTTGCCCGTCCTCGCTGACAGTCGCATCGCGAGTGAGGAGGCCGGGCGTGGACCGGGTGGTCATCGGCGTTGATCCGCATAAGAAATCAGTAACCTTCGAGGCCAGGGATACGCGGGAGGTCCTGCGCGCGACCGGGTCCTTCCCTACCGATACCAGCGGCTACCGGCTGCTGATCCGGTACGCGGCGCAGTGGGAAGACCGCATCTGGGCGGTGGAGGGAGCGAACGGGATCGGCCGTCCGCTGGCGCAGCGGCTGCTGGCTGCCGGTGAGCGGGTGCTGGATGTGCCCGCGAAGCTGGCCGCCCGGGCGCGGGTGTTCGACACCGGGCAGGGCCGTAAGATCGACGCCGCTGACGCGCACGCGATCGTCATGGTCGCGCTGCGGGACAAGGGATTACGCGAGGTCAGCAACGATCCGGAGCTGACGGTGCTGCGGTTGTTGTGCGACCGCCGCGATGAGCTGTCCAAAGCCAGGGCGCAGGCACTGAACCGGATGCACCGGCTGTTCCTGGAGCTGGTGCCCGGCGGCGCGCCGGTGAAGAAGTCCGCCAGTCAGTACAAGGCGCTGCTGGCCACCGTCCGGCCCCGCGATGCGGCCGGGAAGATGCGCCGCCGGATGGCCGCAGAAGAACTGGCCGACATCGACCGGATCGACGCCAGGCTGAAAGCGATGAAGGCCGAGCTCAAAGAAGCTGTCCTGGCCACCGGATCGCACCTGATGGACGTTCACGGCCTCGGCCCTGCCGGGGCGGCGCGGATCCTGGCTGATGTGGGGTGATGTCGCCCGATTCCCTGACCGCGGCCACTTCGCGTCCTGGACCGGGACCGCGCCGATCGACGCTTCCAGCGGGCAGCACATCCGCCACCGGCTGTCGAGAGCCGGGAACCGGCGGCTCAACCACGTGCTCTACATGGCCGGGCTCGTGCAACTGCGCAACGACACCCCGGGCCGCCGGTATTACCGGCGCCGTCTCTCCGACGGCAAAACGCCGATGGAAGCGATGCGCTGCCTGCGCCGCCGCCTGTCCGACGTCGTCTACCGCCAGCTCGTCCAGGACGCTGCCGCGCGCGCACTGCGCGAGGCAGGCCCGGGAGGGCACTCGGGGGCGTCTGTATCATCCAGCGCGGCCGACCTCACCCCGGTCATCGGTTCTTCGGATCAGCCACTTCCCGGACCCGCGCAGCCGACGCTACTCCCGCCCGCCGCTGCCAGAAACCCCTCCGGTCCGGGAACAGGCGTCCCACAGCGACGGCGCGCCGCAGGTGTCAACGTGGAGCGCCCCGCCGGACGAACGACGTTGACACCGACAAGCGCCGCCGCACCATTGCAAGCCTCCCCGGCCCCCTCTTGACAACTGCTGTCATAGAAGGGAGCCAAGAGCGGGCGGGTACCCTCGCGTGGCGGAGAGAATGGGACGGTGGCGAAGCAATGGAGGCGATGGCTGCCCGGTCCCAAGCACGGTGTTGCGCGTGGCGTGGTGGTGTTCGGAAGTTCCGGCTACGCCCAGGATGTGGATGGGCTGAATGCGCATCTGGCACTATGTCCAGCGTTGCGCAGCTGGGCTCAGGGCCGCGGGCTCGTGCTGACCGGCGTCCCGCAGGACTTGGAGCTGCTCGACGACGAAATCGGCGAGCTGGATCACGATCCTCTGATGACAGCGCTGGCCAACGACGTCGGCCTGTTCCTCGGCGCCGTGATCGTCAGCAACGCGGCAGGTGCCCGATGGCGGGTGTGGCCGAACGGCCATCCGGTGGTTCTCACCGCGTCGAGCCGTGAGTTGGATGTAGTTGCCGTAGCCAGCCGGCGGTTCAGCACCGGCGCGCCTCGCCTCGTCGACGTTTATGCCGACGCAATCGCTGGCCGGGCATCCTGATCACTTGCAGTTGTAATCTCGCGCCGAGAGCGGCACGAGCGGATGGTCGTTCTGTTCGCGGCTCACCCGAGCCTAAGCATGCCGACCTCCGACGGCTGCACGCACACATCCTTGCGGAATTTCCCGGCTGCAGGCTGTGGTTCACCGATGGCACGAACGCGGACGGCAAGGTTGTGGCCAACCCGAGCATTGGCTACGGCGCCTACACCATCACCTACGCCGATGGGTCGTCGCGAGAGTTTTATCGCATTGGCCTGAGCGCCAATACGACTGGCATTTCGGTCTATGTGCTTGGCCTCGACGGCAAGACCTACCTGGCGCGCACCTATGGCGGCTCGATCGGCAAGGCCAGTGTTACGGGCTATTGCATCAAGTTCAGACACCTCGCAGTCATAAACGTCGATGTCCTTCAGGCTGCCATTCAATATGGGATGAGCGTCCATCAGGCGGGTTGAGCCGGAGCAGATGCGTCAGCCGGACAACCTGCCCGCCTTCTGCCGTGTCCATAGGAACGGTCGTCCGCTCATCGGCAGATCCGGGCGCGGCGGCGCGCAGAGCGACCTAATCTGCGCGTCTTAACCGGTGATCGCCCGAGGAGTCGCGAGCCGTCCAGAACGGCGGCTCGGTAGCGCGTTCTCCCTGACCTTCCCCGTCACTCAGCGTGATGCTGCCGGTCGACGTTGCCCCAGGTCGCCCTCGCTCCGGTGCAGCGCGAGCGATCTGCTGGAGGTCACAGTCAGTCGCCGGCCGGGGTGGCTGTCGATCTGGCACCGCGGCCGTCAGGCGAGCGCCATGCCAAGATACAGTGAAGGCGGCGGGAAGGGCAGGACCAGCAGACGCGGAGTAACGGAGCGAGTCCGTGCACCGCGCAATGGCGATCCGCACGACGCGGAGCCCTTCCCGTCTGTCGCTGGTAGCGCTGCGCGACCCGACGCGGCAGCGTCGGCCGCAGGATGGTGAGTGCGCAATCCCCACGACGGGCCGGTGCCGGTGCCGCGCGGGGGTGAGGTGCGAAGCAACCCGGGTAAGGTCCAGGCATGAAGGACGCGGCGCGACGGGAGCGGCAGGACGCGTTTCGCGCGGATGTGGCTCGCCTAGTCCAGGCGATGCGTCATCATTTGCCAGCCCCGGACGTGCAGCCCGAGGTCACGGCCTTGCTGGAGCCCGTGCAGCATCTTGCAAGCCTTCTGGCGGCCGATGCGCCGGCTGCGCATCTGCAGGAAGCGGCGCTGGCGGTAGTGGACTCCTACGATTGGCCAAGCCCGGAGGCCAGCAGCGGCGGTGAGGGCCCGGTCATCGACGCGGCCATTCTCGCCGCGGTGGAACGGCTCCGCGACGCCATGGATGCATTGGACGTGCCGGACGACGACGCCTGACGGGCGCTGCGGCGAAACGTTCTGGCCGCCGTCGCGGCGCGGCGGCGATGGCAGGAAATCGCTCCGACCGCGTTGAGCAGGCCACCGGCGAGCATCAGCACTCCCGGGCGCGATACCCGTCGGCAGCGCAACACCGGCGGCCCAGCCCAGCGCCGCACTGTCGGTCATGGTCGCGCAGCTTAGCCATCGGAGTCAGCTGCTGCCACAGGGCGAAGTGCGCCCGTCATTGCGGCGTCTCATTTCCGGGGCCGCGCCGTGCGAGTAGCGCACAACAACTCGCGCCGTCTCCCGCCCCTTCGTCGAGTCGGCTAGCCGGATGAGGACGTTCGTGGCCCTGGACTACCTGAGATCGTGCAGAGGCTTCGCTTGCCTAACATTGAGCATCCAGCCGGCTAAGTGGATGCTGACGGGCTACGGACGAGTTCGTACCACCCGTTGTTGCGTGTGACAGGCGCCACCCAGCCAAGCTGGCGGAGCGCGGCTGCGGTTTCGCGGCGCATGTCGAACAGAGGCTGGGACGGCACGCGGCCGGCTGCGTGCATGCCGTACAACTCGGCCAGCAGGTACTTGAGGCCACGCGTGTGGATAAGACGTCCATCCGCGGCACGGGACGCCTCGGCGCACATCCGCTCGTAGACGGCCTCGAGATCGATGCCGATCCCGCGAACGACGATCGCACTCGCCACATGCAGCATTCTTCTACTGCAGTTGCCGGGCCACCAGTCCTACCGGATTGGTCGCACGCGCCTTGGATAACCACAACAGCAATGAGTACCGCGCGATCGCCCCCAACCTGCTGTACCGCGGCGGGCAGGTCACCTAAGACGCGGCGGCGATCACCGTCACCTCGACAGGCCCGCCCGTCCCGGCTGGCCCGCGCCCTTGCGCTGCTGATCAACGAGATCAACACGATCCCGCCCCCGATCGTCGGCGACCGGCGGCCAGACACCCACCGGCTCACGGCCCAGCAGACCCGGGTTTAACGACGATCCAGGACCAGGTTCCGGAGATCTAGGCCCTATGACGAGACGCCCCGAAAGCTTGGCGCCCGGCTACAGCCGAACCTCAAAGCGAACAGGACCTAGCCCGAGCAGCTTGCCGCCAAGTTCAAGACGCCTGATCACATGCCCCATCGGTTCCCCTAAACCGGGGGTCTATCTCACTAACGGTGTTTCCGGCGGTTCTTCTAGTAGGTCTCGGCGGACGGGAACCGGTCGCCGAAGGTGATAGCGAAGGCGTTCAGTGCTGGCTTCCACCGCATGGCCCATCGGGTGCGTCCGGTCCCGGTCGGGTCCAGGGACCGGGTGACCAGGTAGAGGCACTTTAGCGCTGCCTGCTCGGTCGGGAAGTGGCCGCGGGCTTTGATAGCCCGCCGGTACCGGGCGTTCAAAGACTCGATCGCGTTGGTGCTGCACAGCACGGTGCGGATCTCCAGGTCGTAGTCCAGGAACGGGATGAACTGCTCCCAGGCGTTCTCCCACAGCCGGATGATCGCCCCGTACTGCTTCCCCCAGGTCCCGGTGAGCTCATCGAGCGCGGCCCGCGCCGCGGCGGCGTTGACCGCGGTATAGATCGGCCGGACATCGCGCTTGATCGCGTCCCAGTCCCGCTTGGAGGCCAGCCGGAAGGTGTTGCGGATCAGGTGGATGATGCAGGTCTGCACGATGGTCAGCGGCCACACGTTGCCGACGACCTCGGGCAGGCCTTTCAGCCCGTCGCACACGACGAAGAACACGTCCCGCACGCCGCGGTTGCGGATATCGGTGAGCACGGCCATCCAGAACTTGGCGCCCTCACCGCCGGTCCCGGCCCACAGCCCCAGGATGTCTTTCTCGCCCCGCAGGGGGTGACGCCGATCGCGGCATAGACGGGCCGGTTGGCGACCTGCCCGTCCCTGACCTTTACCACGATCGCGTCCACGAAGATCGCCGCATAGACCTCATCAAGCGGCCGCTGCTGCCAGGACTGCATCTCCTCGATCACCTTGTCGGTGATCCTCGAGATCGTCTCCTTCGACACCGACGCCCCGTAGATCTCCGCGAAGTGCGCGCTGATCTCCCCGGTAGTCAGGCCCTTGGCATACAACGACAACACGATCTCATCCACGCCGGTCAGCCGCCGCTGCCGTTTCTTCACGATCTGCGGCTCGAAGCTGCCGTCACGGTCGCGCGGCACGTCCAGCAGCACCTGGCCGGTGCTCTCAGTCAGGACCGTCTTCGGCCGGGTGCCATTGCGGATGTTGCCCGGCTCCGCCGGCTGGCCGTGTTTCTCATGCCCCAGATGCTCGGTCAGCTCCTGGTTCAGCGCCGTCTCCAGCACCGTCTTGGTCAGCTGCTTCAGTAACCCGTCCGGCCCGGTCAAGGACAAACCCTGCTCCCGGGCCCGCCGGACCAGCTCCTCCGCCGCCAGCTGCTCAGCCGAAGGCTCCGGCTTGATCCTCTTCGTCACATCGTCCAGTGTCGCGGTCATTCACGGCACCTCTCCCGCCAAGCCGCCAGGCTCAGCGTGATCGGGCCGGAAACACCGTTAGATCCACAGTCCCCTAACCGGCTGCAAAGGGGTTCTTCGAAGTTGAGGGGGCACGACACGGGCTCAGCCTGACGTGCAGAGGCCTGTGACTCCTGAACACTGGCTGTTGATCAAGGACAGCTGGCGGAGGAGCCACAGGCTTATGGAGAACGCTACTTCGATTCTGTTCGGGCTGCCGGGCGTGACGGTCGATCGTGTCGAGCGCGCTGCTGATGTGCATGGCGATGCGGTGCGGTTAGTGCACGTGAAGACGGTGGCGAGCAGCGCGGCGGGCTGCCCGAAGTGCGGCGTGGTGTCGACGTCGGTGAAGCAGTACCGCACGACCAGGCCGCGGGACCTGCCATACGGGGAAGAGCCGCTGTCGGTGCGCTGGCGCAAGCGGCAGTACCGGTGCCTGGAGGAGTCCTGCCCGCGGAAGGCGTTCAGCGAGTCGATCGCCGAGATTCCGGCACGGGCGCGGCTGACCGGGCGGCTGTGCCGGCAGATGGGCGTCCAGGTCGGTTCCGGGCGCAGCGTGTCGGCGGTCGCGGCCGAGTACCAGGTGAGCTGGCCGGTGACGCACCGGCACTACGTCACGCACGCGGATGCGCTGCTGACTGAGCCCGAGCCGCCGGCGGTGCTGGGGATCGATGAGACCCGCCGCGGCGCGCCGAAGTGGATCCGGGACGAGGAGACCAGCCGGTGGGTGCGGACGGAGCGGTTCGAGACGAACTTCACCGACCTCGCCGGCCAGGGCAGGCTGCTGGGGCAGGTCGCCGGCCGGACCGGCAAGACGGTCGCCGGCTGGCTGGATGCGCGCGGCCAGGATTGGAAGGACCAGGTGAAGTTCGTAGCCATCGACCCCTGCGCCGTCTACCGGTCCGCGGTCCAGCGAGCACTGCCGGACGCGGTCATCGTCGTGGATCACTTCCACCTGGTCCGCCTGGCCAACCAGGCGGTCACCAGGGTGCGCCAGCGGGTCACCCGGCAGGTCACGGGTCGGCGCGGCACCGCACGGGACCCGGCGTGGGCGAACCGCCGGCGGCTGCTGCGGGCGCGCGAACGGCTCACCAGCGAGCAGTTCACGAAGATGTGGGACGACATTCAGGAGCAGGAGGCCACCGGCGAGCTGCTCGCCGCCTGGATCGCCAAGGAGGAGCTGCGCTACCTGCTGTCGCTTGCCCGCCAGCAGGCGCCCCGCTCGGAGATCAGCAGCCGGCTGTTCGCCTTCTACGACTGGTGCGCCAGGGCTGACGTCCCCGAGGTCACCACACTCGCCCGCACGATCGAGGCGTGGTGGCCGCAGATCCTGGCATTCCTCGACACCGGCATCACCAACGCCCGAACCGAAGCGACGAACAGGATGGTCAAGGACGCCGCCCGGATCGCCTTCGGGTTCCGCAACCTGGATAACCAGCGCCGCCGGGTACGGTTGCACTGCAAGCGGACGATCATCAGTCGGCCGGTGCGAGGGTGACCAGCCCCCTCAACTTCGAAGAGCCTGCAAAGGCGGCGTTGGACAGCAGGATGGCTGTTAGGAGACGCGCGTTCGTCATCAGTGACGGCAACGTGCTCCACGCGGCTAGATGAGGACGTTTCGCGGAGCCGGTTACTCGATTGCCGGGGCTGGTCGTGGTCGTGGTTGCCTGTCCGACGCCGGCGGCTGGATCACCGGTCAGATTCTCTACAGCAACGGCGGGCAGCCACTAGCGCCGTCGATGGTCTTAGCCGCACTCCGGTTGCAAGAGAGGTCCTCGATGCCAAATTCATCTGTCGACCCCGCTGCAGCTGCCCGTCCTGCGCTCGTGTCAGGCTGCCCTTCGCCGCGAAGCCTGCTCGTCAAGGAAGTACAGAAGGCTCGTGGCGAAAAGCAAAGCCTGCACCGTGTTGCGGCGGTTGAACTGGCGCGGGCTCACCGTGTGGGCCGTGGCGTTGCCGCTGAACGTGGTCGGAACGGTGTCTCCCTCGTCAACCCAGAACTGCTGGTAGGTCTGCCACATGGGGGCGAATGCTATGAACTGCCTGACCGTGAACTCCTCGTAGACCTTCGTCGTCCGCTTGCCCTTCCTGTCGGGCGTGTACTGGTAGCGGTTCTTGCCGAAATAGGCGGTAAGGAGGCTGTCGATTAGCGAGCCAGCGAGGGCCTGAGCAGCGGCGGTATGGCCGCCGTCGAGCGCATCCAACGCCGCCAGGGCGGAGGGCACATAGGGCGCGACAGCTTCTGACTGGAACCCCTCAACCGCGTCTCGACAGTCCGCGGAGAGGGCCTTCCAGCGGCGGCCAAGAATCTCTCTGCGCTTGGCAACGCTATCGGCGCGGACCAGTGCCTCTGCAAGGGCGGTCCGAGGGACGCCGTAGAGCGCGATGCTGTCCGCCATAACGACCTTCTCTACGTCCTCGAACTCAAGGTCTTCGATCCCACGAAGGTTGGGCGGGTAGAAGCTCTCCCTCAACCGTTCAAGCGTCGGCCCCAGCGTCTTGAGCCACGAGGACTGTTGCGCGGCGAACTGCTGCGCGATCTTGGCAACAGAGTCGCTGATGCCGAAGTCGATCGTCTGTGTCAGGTTCGTGGCCAACTTGGCGAACTGTGCCTGAGTGGCCGCGTGGGTCTTGAAGAAGTCGCTGTTGAAGAGGTCGAACTGCTTCTTCCACGTGCTCTGCATGTCGAGCAGGGGCTTCAGCGAGTCGAGGATTCGCGACTGTTGAGCCGCAAGAGCCGAGAAGCTCCTGAGCGTGGACTCGGGGAGTGCGAAGGAGGAGAGCTTGGCCGCATCGGCGGCCACCTTGGCGAATGCACTCGTGTCTACGACATTGGGGATCTTGAAGTCGAATTTCGACATGGAGATGCCCTGCAGGCTCCCTGCGAGGCGGCGCAGCTTCTCCCGCTCCTCAGGGGTGAGCTCGCGGCTCTCGCCGTCGTCGGGCTCGTCGGGCGAAGTGTCCACAGTCACAGCCGGAAGGCTACCGAGAAAGGACTGACAGCACCGGGCGACTCGGCAGCGAAAGTAGCCGCCCGAATGGCCGCTTGCGTACTCAACCCGATCGGGCTCTCCTCGGCACGACAGTAAGTCCGCCGCCGAGCAGATCAGCCTGTTCGGCGCTACCCAGATCGATAACTGCCCGCAGCTCTGCGCGTACCTATCGGCGGCTCAGTGCGCCGGTCCGTGCCTCGGCTGGACCACGCTCTGCAGCCAGCTAAAGCGCTCGGTCCGAGCCAAAGGCGGATGATCGTAGTCCGGCCGGGTTCTGGCGGTCGCCGCGTCGCGAAACGTGTGCGCCGTCTGCGCCATTGCAGGTCCCGGGCGCAGGAGGCCGGTGCGGCGTAACTGACCGTGTGATGTGCTGGCGGCATCTCGGTTGAGGTGCCGCCGGGATGACTTAGGCCAGTGCGGGCGGGGTCCAAAGGCCGTCGATCGCTTGCTCGGCCGCCGACCTGCGCGCCGCCGAAGGCGAGCGCGGCACGGGTTACTCGTCCGGCGTTGATCAGGATGTGGGGGTCAGCCAGGGGCAGTAGATACGCCGAGAGAGATCCGCACGGGAGACAGCAGAGGAACTGCGCTATTTGGTCCGGAATGACTATGCCGAGCGGCAATCACGGGCAGGAGTCTCAGATGAGAGGGACAGCCAGTCTGGCGTTAGCGATTGCGGCCGGCTGCGTGGTCGCCGGATGCGGCGCCGAGAGCACTGACTGGTATACGGCCGGCAAGGCGTAAGCATTTCCCGGCCGAAGGCGGGTGCCGGCCAGCAGGGCCAGGCTCGGCAAGGAGAGAGCTACATGATCTTGACAGCCATCTATGCAGAGGCAGGATCCTTCCGCGTGCACCAGACCGGCTGCCCCGACATCGCCAGGTCGCGAGCCCAGCACCCCGATCGCGACGTCCGAGAGCTAGGCGAGGTGGCCAGCCAGGCCGACGCAATCGAAGCGTTGTGGGGCGACGCGGCCAGTAATTACGTGGGCAGGGAGCTGGAGCAGGTGCTGGCGGGCTGCGCGGCCGGGACGCACTTCATCTGGTGCACCCGAGGGTTGCCCAGGTGACCAGGCAGAGCCCTCGCGTGCGCCGCCTTCCGGCGGCCTGGCTCATCGGAGCAGCCGTCGGCATGCTCCTCGCCGCCCGGCGCGGGCAGGCACAGCTGAACAAGGTGATCGACACAGCGTAGATGAGCGCTTGGATCAGGGAGTGCTGCTGTTCCACGACTGCCCAGACACAGAACCCCGGATCACGAAGCCTAAGACCGCAAAGAGCCAGACCTCCTTGTGGGTCCCCGGCTCCGGCACTGGCGATACTGGGGCCCATGATCCGGGCGGTAGTGTTCGACCTCGACGGGGTCCTGCTCGACTCCGAGCGGTTGTGGGACCAAACCCGGCGGGAGGTGGCGGCCCGCCACCATGGCCGCTGGCGTGACGAAGCGACCGCCGCCATGCAGGGCATGAGCTCCGCCGAATGGTCCAGGTACATGCGGGATGCCCTCGCCGTGGACCTCACGCCGGACCAGATCAGCGACCTGGTTGTCGCCGACCTCCTCGAGCGCTACCGGCACGGCCTGCCGCTCATCACCGGGGCGGTGGAGGCGGTGCGGCGGATCGCAGCGCGGTGGCCGCTGGCGCTGGCATCGTCGGCGAACAGGGTGGTCATCGACACGGTGCTCGCCGTCGCCGGGCTTAGTGAGGAGTTCGGGGCCAGCGTGTCCTCCGAAGAGGTGGCGCGGGGCAAGCCGGAGCCGGACGTGTACCTGGAGGCCGCGCGCCGGCTGGGCCAGCCGCCCGCTGCATGCGCCGCGGTCGAGGATTCCGCCAGCGGGATCCAGTCCGCCATCGCCGCCGGCATGCAGGTGGTGGCCGTGCCCAACAGGGACTACCCGCCGCCCGGCGACATCCTCGCCAGTGCCCAGCTCGTCCTCGATAGCTTGCCGGAGCTCACCGTGGATCTGCTCGGTCAGCTGAGCGATGGCGAGCCCGCCAGCTAGGGCACACCGCAGACCCGATCCCTGGGCATCGCGCCCGCCGGGCTTCTCCTCGCGCAGATCCGCCAAGTATGAGCACTCGCCCGAGGCATCCGCCCGCTCAGCTCAGCCGACCAGATCGGCGGCACTGCGCGCCCACCCAGGCGCCGTACCAGCGGGGACGCAGTTCACCGGCAATCACCTGGCCGCAGTACGCCGCGGAACTTGAGTCAGCCATCGACCGGGCTACTTGCAGTGACAAAGCAGGTGGTCTTTCACCGACGCAGCTGATCCGAGCAGCTCTCGCCCTGGTTGCTAACGTCTCCGGCGTGCAGGCAGGGCGGGCACGCTACTATAAAGGGCCGCTGACGTGCGGTTTCCTGGGGCTATAGCTCAGCTGGTAGAGCACCTGTTTTGCAAGCAGGGGGTCAGGGGTTCGAGTCCCCTTAGCTCCACCTGGGGTTTCTTGCCCGCCCGGACCGCTATCCGGGCGGCTGACCACCAATCCCGACCACAGTAGGTCACTCATCTGTGCCGCCGAGCAACTTGTTCAGCTTGGTGATGGCGTCCAGCCGGGCCGCTTCGTCAACGTGGGTGTAGATCTGGGCGTGGTGGTGATGTGCGAATACCCGAGGATGATCTGCGCATCGCGGGGCGGGACGCCCAGGTCCTTGAGCAGCGAGGATGTCGTGTGGCGAAGGGCATGCAGGCGGATCTTGCGCACACCGTCGGCATCGCAAAGGCGAGTGAAGGACAGGACCAGGTTGCGTGGCTGGACCGGGCGGCCGGTGCGGGTCGTGAAGACGAGCCCGGTATCCGGCCAGGCGGATCCGAGCCGGTTGCGGTCGGCGTCCTGGGCTGTGCGGCGGGCCGTCAGAGCGGCGCTGGCCAGGCCTAGCAACGGGAGATCGCGGGCACCAGCACGGGTCTTCACCGGGCCGATGTGAAGTTCGCCGCTAACGCGCTGCAGCTGCTGCCGGACATGCAGGAGGCTTCGGTCCAGGTCGATGTCATGCCAGGGGAGCCCGAGCACTTCGCCGCGCCGCATGCCGTAGAGCAGCAGCAGCACAAATGCCGGGTAGAGAGGGTCCTCGGCCGCCGTGGTAAGGAGCGCCAGAGCCTCCGCTGGCGACCACGGTTGGACGGTCTTGGGCTCCCAGCCGGGCAGCTCGACAAGCCTGGCGACGTTGCGGGTGATGAGTTCTTCCCTGACCGCTCGGCCGAGTGCGGCGCTGAGAACCTGGCGCATGACCTGCACCAGACGAACCGAGCGGCCGACCCGAAGCTGGCCGTTCAGGAATGTCTGCACGACCGGGACGGACAGCCGTCTCAACGGGTACTTGCCCAGCCCCGGAATCAGGTGGCGCCGGGCGACCATCTCATACGGGGCGTAGGTAGCCGACCGGCGATTCGGCTTGATGACCTGCTCTAGCCAGTAGTCCAGGTACGGTCCGAGCTTCCACGACTGCGCTGGGACCGGGACGCCGCGCGAGGCCTTGGCCTGCTCATTAACGAGCTTGCCATGCACTTCCTCGCGGCTGCGGCCGTAGACGTAGATCCGCTTCCTCGTTCCGGCAGTGGTCGAGGCGTAGAACGCGCCGACATAGCGGCCGTCCTTGCGCGGGCCGGAGATCGTGCCCTCCCCGTTCAGCCGCGACCGTCCCCTCGCTGTTTGCTTCGGGCGTGTCATCAGGCTGCCTCTGCCGATTCGGCTTCCAGCATGGACACGTATGCCCGGAGCGCGTCAGCGGTAATGAACCGTGCGCCGCCGTCCTTGACCGAATCGAGTCGGCCCGCACGCATCAAGTCGTAGAGCTTGTCGCGGCCGATGCCGAGGATGCTGGCGGCTTCCTTGGGCCGGTAAAGCAGCTTGTCCATCTCAGGTCCGCCCGTTCTTAGCTAGGCGCGACGTCTCCATCGGATCGGTCGGGCCGTTCAGATCGGCGAGGACCGTCGCGGGCCGAGCATCAGCGCAAGCCATCGAATCTGCGGCTGCGCACGGATCTCGTCGGTTGTGCGCGGCGGCGGTGGCGCGTTCGGCGGCCCATTGTTCGGTGATTTGGGGGACGCGGAGGCGGCAGAAGGGGTCGGTGCCGGTGGTGAGGGTGGCGACGGCGGTGCCGATGCCGTTGGGTGTCTCGCGCAGCAGGGTTGGTGAGTAGCCGGGGTACTCGCGGATGGCATCGCCGAGAGCGGCGACGCTGCGCACGGTGGTCTTCAGGGCGAAGGAGACAGCGAGGCCGGAGTTGTCGCGCATGCTGGTCGGGATCGAATCACCAGTGGTCTTCTGCGTGGCCAGGATGGTCAGGCAGAGAACGGATCGGCCTTTGCGGATGAGCTCGCCGGTCAGGGCGATGCAGCGGCGGGTGAGGCCTTCCAGGGCACGGTCGCCTCGTGCTGGCCCAGGTCGAGGTAGGTCTGGCACTCGTCAATCACGGTGACCAGCAGCGGCAGGTCCTCCGTGGGGCCGCCGGCGTTCCAGGCGTTCCGCTGCCCGCACAGGTCAGTGATGCTGCGGAGGCGGCGGCGCATCTCGGCATGCGTGAAGTTTTGCGGTACTCGCAGCGGCAAGAGAGCGAGTTGTACAGGACTCACGCTGAGTCGCCGTCGTCTTGCCTATGCTCGCGCACATGGACGACGCCTACGACGATTCGGTTTGGGACGCCTTCGTCGCCGGCATGCTCGTCACAGGCAAGGCGCACGAACGTCGATCCCGTTACGGCGATAAACCCGCCGTGTACATCGAGGGCCGAGAAGTCGCCCACTTGGAGGCACCACGAATCATCGATCTCAGGATCACCCGGCAGGGATGGTCACGGGTAAAGGACGAATATCGAAGCGATCCAGCCGTCTATCGTGATCCTTCGCGACGGGACTGGATCGAACTGCGGCCTCGCTCGCAGCAGGATCTCAAGCGTCTGGCCGGCCTGCTGGCCGTTGCGATAGCCGAGAATGCGTGATCCGTCGGCGGTAGATCCGGACGTTCACAACGTCAGCGATCGTGGATAAGTATGCAGTCTCGCCGGATCATTCGCATGGCGACGCTGCAGGCGTCATGAGGTGCTGAACAGCTTTGGCCGGTGCCCTGCCTTGCCTTGCCGTGCTCCGGCTTCTACCGGCGGCTGAGGGTGACGTGGGTGACGCCGCTGGGGCTGTTTACGGCTTCGATCTGGAAGCGGTCTTCGAGCGCCTCGAGCCCGTCCCAGAGTCGTTCCCCGCGGCCCAGCACGATCGGCACCACGACGATGTGCAGGTAGTCGATCAGGCCGGCGGCCAGGAATTCGCGGATGGTGGACGGGCCGCCGCCGATGCGGATATCCGCTCCGGCGGCGGCCTGGCGCGCCTGCGCAAGCGCCTGGGCGGGGCTGGCGTCGAGGAAGTGAAAGGTGGTGCCACCGTCCATCTCGACGGATGGCCGGGGATGGTGGGTGAGGACAAAGACCGGGGTGTGGAACGGCGGGGTGTCTCCCCACCATCCGTTCCACTCCTGGTCCGGCCAGGGGCCGTGGTGGGGGCCGAACTTGCCGCGCCCCATGATCTCGGCGCCGATGCCCGGGGCCCAGGCACTGGCGAAAGTGTCGTCGATGCCGGTGCTGCCGCCGGGCTGGCCTTGCATGGCGCGGAAGGTACGGGTCGGGAAGAACCACTCGTGCAGCCGGGTTCCCGCATGTCCAAACGGGGCATCCAGGCTTTGCTCCTCGCCGGTGCCGAATCCATCCAGCGACACCGAGAAGTTGTGCACCCGGACTTGCGACACGATGATCTCCTGACAGGTTGCTTCACAGCGACTGGGACCGGTTGCCGCGGCTCGCCACCAGTGAGGACGATCCACTGGCCAAAGTCATCGCCAGCCCGTGGCCGCTGAGCATCATACCTGCGCGTCACCGGGTGTTTCTGCTCACGGTGCGTAACCGACCCTGGACTCAGATGCGGCGCGCATTGCCGCCGATATGTATCCAGAGGCACAGCGCTGCTCCGTACACGCGTCCGTTCCAGACTGGTCGCTGTGGCGCGCTCGCCGAAGTTCGCACTCCGGTTCTCCGACCGCGAATAAGGGAACAGGGGCTGGCGGTAGGTGGCACCCTCAACCGGAATATTGTCCGCGCGTTCTGGGACACCCTCGGACGCCGGAGTCGTCGGACGGGTCCGTGGGCAGGCTCAGGGGGCCGATCCGCCGGAGGTATTCCAACCGCTAGCGGGGAGCAGGCATCCGGTCGTCAGAGCCCGGAAAGGTGTGTCCATCACCTGGCCATCTGGGGCACTCCGCTGTGCCGATCTGCTGTGTCAGTTTGGATTGACACATCAAGGATGTCAGTCTAAACTGACAGGCATGGACTTCGAGGAACTCAGCGCGAATCTCTCGTCGGATGACCCGGCAATCGGGCTTCGCGCCTCGCTGGCGCTCCATCGCCTGGCTGAGAGGGTCGAAGCGAACCAGGTCGCGTCGGCCCGGGAAAAGGGCTGGTCATGGCAGCAGATCGGAGACGCTTTGGGCGTCACGCGCCAATCCGTGCACACCAAGTACAACAAGGAGTCATCATGACCACCGAATCCGTTGTGCCAGAGGTGCTTCACCCCTGGGCCATCTATTTGCGGGCCAGTGAGGAGGCTCGTCGCCGAGGTGATCGCCGAACTGGCACCGATCACCTCTTGCTCGCCTTGCTGGACGATCCCTCGATCGAAGTCGTGCTGGGCGTGAGCCTGCAGCAAGCTCGCCAGGCCCTTGAGTCGCTCGATCACGAAGCCCTGGGTGCCCTGGGCATGGTCTCCGGCACCGACGCTCCCGCACTGCCGATGCGCGCCGTCCCCAAGAAGCCGAGGCTCAGAGACGTCGCGAAAAGAGATCGCCTCCGCATGACGCCCGCGGCAAAGAAAGTGCTTGAGGAAGCGGTCAAGCCCAACCGCCGGGGGCTCCAGGTCACGGCCCAGCAGGTGCTGGCCCAGATCCTCAGTCTCCAGCCACCAGATCCTGCCGCGGTGCTGCTGGGCGCTCTCGGCGTGAACACGTCGGAGGTTCAGCGCCGACTGGATGCGGTCACGCCCGGCAGCTGAGTCCCCAGCAACATTCACGACTTCGAGCGAAGGTGCCCGGATCGGCTGTCTGATCCAAATGCGAGGCTGCCGGCATGAACAGCGAGGTGCTGCTTCCCCCGCCATCTGTTCCCGGCGGCGGCGCTGTACTCAATCCGTTCGTCATCGTCGATGATGCCGCTGGCTTTGTTCGCTTCGTCTCCGCCGTCTTCGGCGTTGCGGAGAACGTTGAGGTGAGAACCCAGATGCTTGATGGCGAGCTGATCCATGCCCAGTTGCGCCTTGGCGGCGTCGATCTGATGATTGCTGACCGGCTTGACGGGTGGCCGCTGCGGCCCAGGCTGCTCCAGGTACGGGTTCGCGACGTCCCGTCGGTGCTGCAGCACGCCAGCGCTGCGGGCGCTACCACGGTCACTGAGCCGACCGCGTTCTACGGTCAGGTGACCCTGGGCAGGATGCTCGATGACTGGCCGAACATCTGGTGGCTGTGGGCGCCGGCGCCGGGCCAGCCCGATCCGCGGCCAGCCTGGGAGGGCGGCTCGGATGTCGTCTTCTCCACGCTGGACAAGACGCTGAAGTCGCTCGCGCTCGGGACCCCGCCTGCGCACTGATCTCAGTCGAGTGCGCGGAGCTTGGCAAGATCGCCACTCCGGACATCGCGTGCCGTCCGCGGCAAGAGCGTGCGTGTATGTGAGTGCCAGATCGCCTAATTGCGCTATAGGCAGCGTGTCGAACGCGTTTGTGCAGAGCATGGCTCATAACTTCGAACATGCGCTGCGGCTGATGGAGGCGGCGCTGACGATTGCCCCGACGACCTGTGGCAGACGGACTTGTGGCCGGATGAGGCGCCTACGGCTCCGGCGTCGCACGGGGGATTGCACGGCTCGGCTCCCTGGTTTCTCGGCTACCACGCGCTGAATACGCTCGACTATGACCTGGCTGGCGAGTTTGAGCCTTGGGCACCGCCGCAACCGTCTGACGACAACACCTGCGGCTTCCCGAGCCGCAGGTTCACCAAGCCCGAGCTTCTGGGGTACGTCGACTGGTGCCGCGGCCGCGTCCGCCAGACCCTTGACGGCCTCACCGAGGAGATGGCCGCTCGGCCACTTCCTAGCGCCCATCGATACCACGGCATGCTGTTCGCGGTGATTGTCGGCAGCATGCCGCTGCATGTCGTTGCGCACGCCTCGCAGATCCGTCAGTTCCTCACGGCCGGGGCGTCACGCCTCTTCTCTGGGGGTGCAAAACGGTTAAAGCGGATGTGCTGGCGAGATTCGCAGGTCACGAGGCCCGCATGGCTGCATTGGAGGCGCAACACGTGTCGTGCTGGGCGCCGTCATCCGCCGCTGCGCCGCCGGGAGCAAGATGGGCGGGCATGAGAGCGCCGCCGATGGGCGTTGGTGACCGGATCGAGCGCCGGACTGTACTGCCGGACGAGCGCGAGCTCGTGGCTGGCAAGCGCGGGGATCCCGGCGCCTGTGCGAACCTGGGGAAATGACGCTGCGCGTCCCCGATGTGGTGGCCAACGCTGCGGCGGCCTGCGGAGCCGGCTGGTGGCTGCGGGACCTCCCGCGCCTGGTCGCCGACCTCGAGGCCGAGTGGTCTGTCTCGGTGGAGCAGCCCTACCCGCACGCCAGCGAGGCCT
Organism: uncultured Actinomycetota bacterium; assembly: GCA_963837255.1. Taxonomy (GTDB): domain Bacteria; phylum Actinomycetota; class Actinomycetes; order Streptosporangiales; family Streptosporangiaceae; genus JAJYUU01. The sequence continues at coordinate 221,655 of CAWIMN010000011.1, read as the reverse complement.
TCGTGGCCGAGGCCAGTCTCGGCGACGGCACGCCGGCAGTGCTGAAACTGCTGATTCCGCGCGACGGCGCGGCTGCTCTTCACGAGATCACCATGCTGCGGCTGGCCGGCGGCCGGGGCTGCGCGGGCCTGTTGCGCCACGACGCCGCCCGGGGTGCGCTGCTGCTGGAGCGCCTCGGGCCCTCCCTCTACGAGCTGGGCCGCCCACTCTCCGAACGGCTGGAGATACTGGTGGCGACGGCGGCCACCGTGTGGCGGCCGGCTGCAGGTTCCGGCCTGCCCACTGGAGCTGGCAAGGCGCGCCGGCTCGCCGATTTCGTCACGACCCAGTGGGAGGAGCTGGGCCATCCGTGCACCGAGGCGGCCGTCGACCACGCCCTGGCCTGCGCGGCACGGCGCATAGCCGCCCACGACGACGAGCGGGCCGTGCTGACGCACGGAGACGTTCACCAGCTGAACGCCCTTCAGGTCCCTGGCGGCGCCACGTTCAAGCTCGTCGACCCCGACGGGCTGCTCGCCGAGGCCGAGTGCGACCTTGGAGTCATGATGCGGAACGACCCCGTGGAGCTGCTCGACGGCGACCCGCGGGCCAGGGCGCGCTGGCTGGCGCAGCGCTGCGGGCTGGACGCCACGGCGATCTGGGAGTGGGGCGTCGTGGAGCGGGTGACGAGCGGGCTGTGGTGCACCCGGATCGACCTGCAGCCGCTGGGACGGCAGATGCTTATGGCCGCCGACCGCCTCGCCACCCTGTGAGCCGTGGCGGCTCACTCGTTCGGTCACCCCTCGCGGCCTCAGTTCCTGCGTCCCCTCCGCCGAGTCGTAGTGCAGGCGGCGTAGGTACGGGCCTGTGCGGCGCCTGGGACGGGCGACATCTGTCGCGTACCGGCACCCCATGACCTGAGGCCCGCCTTGCCGGATCTGGCCGGGCCGGCCTGCGCACGGCATGCTCTGGGTCGTCATCGCGGTGCCGTTGCCGGACCTTGGCCGTGCACCGCTGCAACTCCGGCTCGCCGGCGGGGGTCTGCCGTGCCAACAGCGGCAGATCAGTATGCCGGCCACCGCTCGGCAAGGCACAGTGTCGGCTACGACCGGTGGCAAAATACGCCTGTGTCGAACTCCGCGGAAGGCTCTCCTAAGGCTCGCATCGTCACGGCGTTGCTGCGCGACGGCAACCGGGTACTGCTATGTCACCGATCTCCCCGGCGTCGTTGGTATCCCGACGTCTGGGACCTGCCCGGTGGGCACATGGAGCCCGGGGAACTGCCTGGCGCGGCACTTGCTCGAGAGCTTCGAGAGGAACTGGGCATCGACATCGCGGCGCCATCGGGTCCGCCCGTGCAAGAAGTTCGTGCCGACACGTTCGACATGCAGATCTGGCTGATCGAAGCGTGGATGGGGTCTCCGGTCAACGTTGCGCCAGACGAACACGATGCCATCGCGTGGTTCACCGCAGATGCGCTTGGAGAACTGTCCCTAGCTCATGACAGCTACCTTGCCATATTCAGCAAGATTCTTGCCGAGCATCGAGCCTGACCACGACTGAACACGCGCTTCTCGGCAAGATGGCCAGTCCGACGCCGCGCACCGTCGGCGGCAAGAGAGTGCGTCGACCGAAGTGCTTGGTCGCTCCGGCCTGGGGCGTTAAGCAGGTTGTCGCTTTTCTTACGCGGCCAGTGGCTTGCCTTAGAAGACTTGGCGCGCGTGCCAGGTGATGTGGCTGTCCGATGGGGTGATTGCGCCGGGCCGCGGTGTCAGCAGCCGTCCGTGCAGTTCATACACTGCCCGGCCTGCTGACGTGCGAGCGGTGAACGCGCCTGATACCAGCACCCGATGGTTCAGGTCCAAGCCGAGAGCTCCGAGGTCGAACAGCTTGTGATGCAGGACGCACAGGGCCATTGTCCAGGTCGTCTGGCCCGTCGAAGGTGAACCAGCGCACGTGCGCCGCGTCGATCCCGGCACTTGCGCCGGCCATCTGGCCGTCATATCCGCAGAATGCGCACTGACGGTCCCATGCCTGGAGTACGGCAGTTCGCCACCCGGGACTCGGTCGGCGCTGCATAGCTGCGTGCCGGTCATCTCCCTGATCGCCTTCCGGGGTTAGAACTGCTTCGGGTTCGAAGCCGACCGCCGCCAAGACGTCGGGAGCCACGGTTTCGGGGAAGTTGCTCAGCACCAGGGTGCGCGCCGCGCTGCTGACCAACGCGGGATGGTCGCGGAGTGCTGACTCCACAGCTGACTCAAGGCAGCCGGCGACATGCTTGCTAGCAAGCGGGCCGACGAGATCCATCTGCAAGTCCTGGTTCAGCACCCAGACGCCGTCAGTGCGCAGCCGGGTGAACGGATAGGCAGCGCTCTGCGCCCGGCTGGTGCGTGATGGCGGGCCGAACTCCGCGATGAGGTCGGCAAGCTGCGACTCCGCCGCCGACCAGGGCAACTCGCTGGAGCCGGTCGCGGCCAGACGGCCTAGCGCAAGGAGAACAAGCAAAGGCTTGTGCGGAGAGCGCTGGCCATCACGCTGGTGCTGGCGCAGGGACGCGAACCTGTCCAGTACCTGGCTACGCTCATCACCTTGTCTTGATCCCACTCGGTAAGCGTGGCACAAACCAGGTCCAAGTCCGCTTCGCGACACCCGGCGAGCGGCAGATCAGTGCGCCGCTCGTTGCCGACATTGTGCAGGGACACAGCGCTGACAGAACGCTCGTGTGTCGACTTCTGCGCTAGACCCCACTCAGGCTCGGATCGTCACGGCCTTCCTGCGTGACGGCAACCCGGTGTAGCTGTGTCACCGATCTCCCCAGCGCCGTTGGTACCCCGACGTGTGGGACCTACCCGGTGGACATGTGGAACCGGGCGAGCTTCCCGGCGCGGCGCTTGCTCGGGAGTTGCACGAGGAGCTCGGGATCGACGTCGCGGCGCCAGCCGGCCCGCCCATCCTGCAGATCCAGGCCGATGCGTTCGACATGCAAGTCTGGCTGATCGAGAGTTGGACGGGAGCTCCGGACAATGTCGCGTTGGACGAACACGATGCCATCGGGTGGTTCCAGGAGAACCAACTCGCAGGACTGCGCCTCGCTCATGACAGCTATCTTGCGATGTTCACCGAGGCACTCGCCGGGCGCTGAGCTTGACCACCACCGCGGCACACTGTCATCGGCAGTTGGGACCAGGGCTATGCGGCGTGCGGGGGCGATCTGGACGATGAGGTCGGCGTCCAGAGCTGCAGAGATCCGGTCGAGAAGCGGGATCGTGGGGATCACGCCGCCGGCTTCGAGGCGCGAAAGCGCGGGCTGGGTCATGCCGGCCCGGGCAGCGAGTTCGACCTGGGACAGGCCGAGTGCGAGGCGGCGGTCGCGGACGGCCTTGCCGAGCAGGTAGGCCCGCTGAGCTTCAGCGTGACCCTGGCGGTACTCGTCGCTCTCACGCCGCTGGCTGGCCAGCTGCTCGTAGGAAGTGTGGCCGCTGGTCATATCAGGATGCCTCCCGGTCGAAGGGCCGACCGGCGCGACGAGCTCGGCCGGGCCCGGACCCAGACGATCAACCGGAACCCGCCGGCTGCTGCTCGAGCTGATCCCCGGAGGCGCCAGGCAGTTCCTGTACGCGGCGCAGGCCCGCGCGCTGCTGGCCACCACCAGGCCCCGTGACATCGTCGGCAAGACCCGGCGCCGGCTCGCCGCTGAGCTGATCACCGAGCTGGAAGGAATCGACCGCAAGATCAAGGCCAGCAAGAAAGAGATCACCACCCTCGTCGAAGCCCGCGGATCCACGCTGCTGCAGCTGCACGGCATCGGCCCCTCCAGCGCAGCGCGGCTGCTGGCCGACGCCGGCAACATCCACCGGTTCGCCAGCCGGGATCACTTCGCATCCTGGAACGGCACCGCGCCGCTGGTTGCCTCCTCCGGCCAGCAACTGCGACACCGGCTGTCGCGCGCCGGCAACCGGCGGATCAACCGGGCACTGCACATCATGGCCATCGTCCAGCTCCGCAACCCCACCGAAGGACGCGCCTGCCACGACGCCCGCAAAGTCGCCGGGAAAACATCGATGGAAGCGATGCGGTGCCTCAAACGACGCCTGTCCAACGTGGCCTGCCGTCAGATGCTCCGCGACCAGGACAGCAAGCAGCTGACGGGCCCGGGAGGGCAGTCGGGGACGACACTAAAATCCAGCGTGACCGATCTGACCCCGGACATCGGCTCTTCGGACAAGCCACTTCCCGGACCCGCTACGCCCCAGCCTAGAACACCGATCCGGGAAGCCTCTTGACATAAAGGGGTGGGCTTCCCCTCGTAACGTGGAGACATCGCCTTTAGGGAGTGGCTATGGCAGAGACACGCAGGAAGTTCGATCATGATTTCCGGGAGGGCGCGGTCCGGCTGGTCCGGGAGACCGGCAAGCCGATCGCGCAGGTGGCCCGGGACCTGGGGATCAACGAGGGCACCCTGGGCAACTGGGTGAACGCCGACAAGCGGCGCCGCGGCGAGGGTGACGGCGCGCTGAGCGACGATGAGCGTTCGGAGCTGGCGCGGCTGCGTAAGGAGAACGCCGAGCTGGCGATGGAGCGTGATGTCCTCAAGCGCAGCGTGGCCCTCTGGGTGAAGGACGCGATGGGGCGGTAGCGGTGGCCGCGTTCATTGCCGCCCAGAGGGCGCAGCACCGGATCCCGCAGGCGCTTTCGTGCCGGGCGCTGGGGGTGTCCCAGTCCTGGTTCTACAAGTGGAAAGACGGCACGTTACCGCCGCGTGCTGCGCGGCGGGCGCGGCTGGCCGCGGAGGTGGCCCGCCTGTTCGCGTTGCATCAGGGCAAGTACGGCGCGCCCAGGATCACCGCCGACCTGCGCGATGCCGGCTGGCGGGTCAGCGAGAACACCGTCGCCGCGGTGATGCGCGAGCAGCACCTGGCGGCCCGGAGCAAGAAGAAGCGCCGTGCGACGACCCGGCCGGGGAAGGGCCGCTGGCGCGCCCCCGACCTGGTCAAGCGGGACTTCCCGGCCGACCGGATCAACCGTAAGTGGTTCGGCGACGGCACTGAGATCGAAACCACCGAGGGCAAGCTGCACCTGGCGTCGGTGATGGATGTGGCCTCCCGCCGGGTCCTCGGGTTCGCCCTGTCGAAGCATCATGACGCGCAGCTGGCCTACGGCGCGCTGGCGATGGCGGTGGCGGTGCGCGGCGGCTCGGTGCCGGGCGTCATCTTGCATACCGACCAGGGCAGCGAAGGCGAATTGAACCGGTCGTCGCAACACCTCGATCACGGAGGTGTGCGATGGGACGGGGGAAGCAGATGCCGCAGGCGCCCGCGAGTGCTCGGCGGCAGTGGGCGGCGGATCGGGCGTTGCGGCCGCCGATGCGGTCACCGGGCCGGCCTGAGCCGTCTCGTGCGGTGCAGCGGGAGTTCTGGCGGCTGATCGCTGGCGGGGTGACGACGGTCGAGGCTGCGGAGTCGGTGGGCGTGTCGTGGCCGGTCGGGGCGCGCTGGTTCCGCCACGCTGGCGGGATGCCGCCGCTGAGCCTGGCCGAGCCGACGGGCCGCTACTTGTCGTTCACTGAGCGTGAGGAGATCGCCGTGCTGCGCGCCCGGGACGTCGGGGTGCGACAGATCGCCCGCCGGCTCGGCCGTGACCCGGGGACGATCTCGCGCGAGCTGCGCCGCAACGCGGCGACCAGGAGCGGGAAGCGCGTCTACCGCGCCCTGGTGGCGCAATGGAAAGCTCAGCAGGCCGCGAAGCGCCCGAAGACAGCGAAGCTCGCAGACAACGACAGGTTGCGTGAGTACGTGCAGGAGCGGCTGTCGGGCAGCGACCGCCGGCTCGACGGCGCGATCGTGACCGGACCAAAGACGCCCGCGTGGAAGGGACTGAACAAGCCGCATCGGCAGGACAGGCGATGGGCGACGGCGTGGAGCCCGGAGCAGATCAGCAACCGGCTCAAGGTCGAGTTCCCCGATGATGACTCCATGCGCATCAGCCATGAGGCGATCTACCAGGCGCTGTTCATCGAGGGGCGTGGCGCGCTCAAACGGGAGCTGGTGGCGTGCCTGCGTACGGGCCGGGCGCTGCGGGAGCCACGGGCACGGTCGCGGAGCAAGCCGCAAGGCCATGTCACCGCAGACGTCGTGATCAGCGAACGGCCCGCCGAGGCCGCCGACCGCGCGGTCCCGGGGCACTGGGAGGGAGATCTGATCATCGGGACGGGCCGGTCCGCGATCGGCACGCTCGTCGAGCGCAGCAGCCGGTCAACGATCCTGGTCCACCTGCCTCGGATCGAGGGCTGGGGCGAGAAGCCACCGGTGAAGAACGGACCCTCTCTTGGCGGGTACGGCGCCGTCGCGATGAACGCCTCGCTGACGGCGTCGATGACGCAACTGCCCGAGCAGCTGCGCAAGACCCTCACCTGGGATCGCGGGAAAGAACTGTCCGGCCATGCCCAGTTCACGCTCGACACCGGCACGAGGGTGTTCTTCGCCGACCCGCACTCGCCGTGGCAGCGGCCAACGAACGAGAACACGAACGGCCTGCTCCGCCAGTACTTCCCAAAAGGAACCGACCTGTCCCGGTGGTCGGCCGAGGACCTCGAAGCCGTCGCTCTCGCGATCAACAACCGTCCCCGCAAGGTCCTCGACTGGAAGACCCCCGCCGAAGTCTTCGAGGAACAGCTACGCTCGCTCCAACAGCCCGGTGTTGCAACGACCGGCTGAACTCGCGGAATACACCGCCGGAGCGTTCCGGCAGGCCTGCCAGCGGCTGGGCATCTCCCAGTCCATGGGCCGGCCCGGCTCGGCGCTGGACAACGCGGTCATCGAGTCCTGGCACTCCACCCTGGAGTTCGAACTCCGGTCAGTGGAGCACTTCGCCACCAGGACCGCGGCCCGCGTCAGGGTCGCGGCGTGGATCGAGGATTACAACCACCACCGGCGGCATTCGGCCTGTCAGATGATGTCCCCGGTCGCTTACGAGCAGCTGCTGGCCGCTAAGGAGGCGGCCTGAGATGCGCCCGCTTCTCCTGCCCCCCGATGATGTGCCGGTGCTCGGCGAAGTCCAGGTCGTTCCTCCTCGGCGGCCTGCCGGCCTGCCTGCGGGGGCTTCCACCTGGACAGCGCCTGCGCTCCGGCGTATTCATAGGACAACGGAGAACCGGGCCAAGAACAAGATCCGCCTTAACAGAGTCTCCACAGTTTCAGGGGACCCCCCGGGGGAGCCAGAAGCGGGCGATCATTCCTGCGCTGGAAAGAAGGGATTGAACGTGCGGCCAAGATCGCCGGGCTGAGCCCCTCACCTGCAGCGGCGTCAGGTGGCCGGAGATCAGGTCGAGCAGGTCTAGCCGGTTAGCGGCCCGCAAGTCGGCTTGCGTCATCGCCACCTTGGGCGCGGGCACGACGAGCATCGCGGGAAAGCTCGCCTTGTGCGGTTGGTGCGGCCGGCGCGGCGAAGTCCGATACTTGACCTCTCACCCTGCCGCACATAGAGTAACCTTTGCATATCTTGAGCTAGGTAAAGGAGCCGGACCCGGTGGCGATAGTGAACCTCGAGGTACCTGAAGAGCTGCTAGGAGATATCTACATCGCCGTCGGACGGGTCCTTCGTGACGCCGAGGAAGAGGCGGCTGAGGAGCGCAGGCGGGCTGCGAGCGGCACCCAGCAGAGCCTGGACGAGGGCGGAGCCGAGGCCTGACATGGTGCAGGTGACCTTCGAAATACCCGACCATCTGCTAGGCAGCTTCTACATCGCGGTAGGCGCCACGCTCAACCGAGCAAGGCCGGACGTTGCAGATGAGCATGCATCGCCGGTCGACTGGGGCACAGCGGATAGTGATTTTGAGTCGGCCCGCGAGGTCTGGCGCAAGTTCAGCCCCCGGGCCCAGGCCGTGTTCTCGTTGCTGATCGACAACCCGGGCCTTGCCGTGACCGGTGAGGACATCGCGAGCAAACTCGACATCCCCAACGGCAAGCGCGGCGTTGCCGGGATCGTCGCCTGGCCCGCCCGGCATTGCGCCGATGCCGGGTACGTCCCGCTGTTCCGCTGCGAGGATGCCGACGGCGGCTACTGGATGGACCCTGACGCAGCCGACCTGTTCGCGCGGGTCAGGGATGCCGCCCGCCCCCGTCGCCGGCCCGCAAGCTGATCTGACTTGGACACTGCTCTGTCTATTCAGGTCCGAAGACGCTCGCCAGTCCGCGGGGCCCCAGCCGGTCACCAGCGGCACCCCGCGCGCAGCGGCGGCCGACCCCGGCGCAATCAGATCGGCCCAATACCCGCATGAGGTCGTCAGCTTTTGGCGGTCGGCACTGCACTGTCATCGGCATGTGAGCGAGAGGTTGGCGAGTCGTCGCCGGATAAACTCCGCCGCTACATACTCAAACCTCGGGGGCGGCAACACCTGGTGGAGGAGGACGTCTACGGCGGCGACCCCGCCGAGTTCGGCAGCTACCAGGACGGCGTGCTCGACACCGGCGAGGCGGATCCGCTGCCAGGCCGGGAGCGGGACAACCAAAGCGAGCTTGCCGTCAACGTCCTCGGCCGCCAACTGCTCGTCGCTCTGCTCGGGCTCGGCGGCCGGGCCGAGCATCAGCGCACGTAGGCCGCGTGACCACCGCACGGCGGCCAGGCCGCGGATGACCCGGCTGTATTCGTGCCAGAGGTCTCTGTCTTGCGTGTCGCCGGTCTGGTAGTAGTCGGCGAGGATCTGGAACGGGGTGCGGCTGCCGGTGCGGCCGGTCTTGAGGTCGCCTCTGATTATTTCCTCGGCCGGTGTCCAGTCGCCCCCCTTGGCGATATAGGCGCCGGCGGCGGTGGCGGACACGTTGGGGTCGGCGCGGACGGCGTGCACTTGGGCGGGCTCGCGGAGGCCTTGGTCGCGGCAGGCGGCGGCGAGACGGGATTGGATGTGCATGTGTAGGGCGGTGATGGCGGCGGCGTCGAGGCCTTGGTCGTGGATGAGCAGGACGTGGTAGTACGGGTGCCAGCCGTTCTCGTCGCCCCAGGTGAACTCCAGGGCAATGATGTGACCGGTCATCCCGTAGCGGCGCTTGAGCCGCAGCCACGCGGCCCCGGCCGTGACGTGCTTCCAGGCGTCGCGCTCGGCGCCGACGAGCTTCGAGAGCGGGTCGTCCAGGTCGTGCGGGACGATGATCGTGACCAGGCTGGCAGAGTGACCTGCCTCTTCCCATGTGGTCAGGGCGTCGCGGAGTTCGGCGGCGCGACGGTGGTGGATCTTGGCGGAGCAGACCGGGCACCGCCACACGCTCCCGCAGGTCTCCAGCCCGGCGTAGTACGCCGAGCCGTCCTTGATCCGGATTTCTACCCGGTCACCGACAGAGACGGCGCCGCAGTTGCGCTGCCGCATCGGCGTGTCCGGATCGGCCGCCGCGAGAGCCCGCAGGTTCGTCCGCGCGCCGCGGCGCCATCCGGCGGGATCGTCGCAGGCCACCAGCGGGTGGTTCGAAACTTTGCGTCTATACCGAGACAGTGCGTTCGCGGGAGCGGCAGTAGAAGCAGGCGAAGGGGAAGGGAAAGAAGATGATCGGCGGCCTGCTGCGTTTCGCGCCCGGCCGCCTCGGGGCGCGCACAGTTCGCGCGCCCTGGCGTTGCGTGATCCGGTGGAGGGGAGCGTCGTGGCTGCCATGCATACCTCGCAGGTCGAGCTGGACACCCAGGATCCGCGCGGACGAGCGGGTTCGGGTGGCTGTCGAGGCCGGCACGGCAACCGGCAGCGCGACGCGGCGCATGCGTCAGCCATGGCTGGCTGAAGAAGTAGTGGGAGTGGGTGAGCGTGGTCTCGATGGCGGGCGTCAAGGACGACGACTAGGTGTTCTGCCCTGACAGGTTGGTGACGCGGCTGGCGGGTGGGTGGCCGCCAGGTGCGGTGTGTCCGCGGTGATTGTTGTGGGTGTGGACCCACGCTGGTACGGCGGCACGGTGTTCTGTTTCTGAGTGGTAAGGCCGGGCGTAGGCCCACTCGTCGGCCAGGGTGCGGTGGTAGCGCTCGGCTTTGCCGTTCGTCTGGGGCCGGTAGGGCCGGGTCCGCTTGTGGGTGATGGCAAGCTCGGCGCAGGCAACGGCCCAGTCGCGGGAGCGGTAGCAGGCTCCGTTGTCGCTGAGGACCGGCTCGATGGCGATGCCGGCTTCGGTGTACCACTGGTGGGCCCGGCGCAGGAAGGCGGCGGCGGTGTCCTTGCGCTCGTCGGCCAGGATCTCGGTGTAGGCCAGGCGGGAGTGGTCGTCCAGGGCGGTGTGCAGGTAGCCGTAACCCAGCGCCGCGTGGCCGTCGCGGCTGCGCCCGGCACCGGGTGTGGCGGCCCGGTTGCGGTTGCCCTGCAGGCGGCTGGTCACCCGCCAGCCGCCGCCGTCGGGGATGTTGCCGAGCTTCTTGACATCGACGTGGACCAGCTCGCCCGGCCGGTCCCGCTCATACCGGCGGACCGCAACCGCGGTGGCCCGGTCCAGGCACGCCAGCCTCGGGCAGCCGTAGCGGACCAGCACCTTATGCACGGTGGAGGGGTGTAAGCCCAGCCGCCAGGCAATCCGGGCCGGGCCCAGCCGCTGCGACACACGCAGCCCGATGATCCGCCGCTCGGTCCGGGTCGGCAGCTGGTTCGGGCTGCGGTGCGGGCGAGAGGGCCGGTCCGCCATCCTCGCCGGGCCGTACTGCCGGTACCGGGACGCCCACCGGGACGCTGTCGTGGGCGCGACCTGGAACCGCTCGGCCGCCCGGCGCAGCGGCCAGCCGTCATCGACAACACACCGCGCCAGGCGCAGCCGCCCGGTCTCGGTCAGCGGGGCATTACGGTGGGGCATGAGGGCCTCCCGGTGGCTCGGCGTAGATGTGGTGATCCACACCGAACCCGGAAGGCCCTCCCTACATCAAGATCATCGCTGGCGTGTCGCGTCACCAACGTCCGTGGTCAGTACAACTAGTGCTCGGGCCGGGCTGCGCGGCTGAGGGTATGGCCGTGCCCCTCGCCGTCAAGGAGCTTCGCCCGCGACGCGGCGCCTTCGGCGTCCTTGACCGCGAGCCTCTGGCACGGCATCGGCAGATGGAGGGGCAGGCAAGGAGCCTGCCTCAAGCAGACGCCGCGCAGCCCTTCAAATCTGACCACCAATGCTGACCACAACGAGACCCGACAAGGGTAGATCCCATCGGAGGCGCCCGAGGTCCAATCCCAAGTGAGCGACGGTGTCCTACGGCCCGAGCGTATTTTGCAAGCAGGGGGTCAGGGGTTCGAGTCCCCTTAGCTCCACATCACCTTCCCCGCAGGTCAGAGGCTGTTTCGCCGACCTGCTTGTTGATCTTCACGGGGCGTTTCTCGGTCGTCGTGCCCGCTGCGTGCCCGATTGCCCTCCGGCCGCCTTGCCGCCCGGCTGCCGGGCTTGCGGTTGAGTTCGCCTGCCGCGAGTTCGCCGAGCGCGCCGGCGATCTGGCGCTGCCGTTCGTCGGTGGAGTGCAGGTCAAGGCCGCAGGCCCCGGCGCCACCGCCCGCCTCCGGCCTTGGGAGGCCCCGGCCGGCGCGCGCCGGGCCACCGGCGCCTAAGAGAAGGACGGGGGCGTGCCAAGAACCGGGTCAGATCGCCAGCGGTATCTGGGTGGCGGCGGTCACGGTGCCACGCGGTTCAGGAAGCTGAACACACGTTCTGTGAGCAACCCGGCGGCCCGCTCATCATAGGAAGGCAGGGTGCTGTCGGCGAAATAGTGCTGGTCGCCGGGGTAGAGGAACAACTCCGCGTCATCGGCCTGACCGACAAGCTCTCGGGCGGCGTCGATGTCGCCCTCGCCGACAAAGATCGGATCGGCGTCCATACCATGCACCTGCACCGGCACCCCGTCGGGCCATGCGGAGCCGAAGGTCGAAACCGGGACGCAGGCGTAGAACAGCAGCGCCCCGCGCGCCCCGTCCCGCGTCTGCGCCAGCTTCTGCGCGGGGAGCACGCCGAGCGAGAACCCGGCATACACTAGCTCGGCCGGAAGCCCTTCGGCCGCCCGGGCTCCGCGTTCGATCACCTCGCCGGGGAAGCCGATCTCTCCAGCAAATGCCATCCCCTCCTCGATGGTGCCGAAGGTGCGGCCTTCGAACAAGTCCGGCGTGTGCACGGTATGCCCGGCGCCGCGCAGCTCATCAGCAAACGCGACGAACCCTGCGGTCAGCCCGTGCGCGGGGTGGAACAGCAATACCTCAGCCATTTCACCTCCTCATCCTTCCGGTACCGGACGTACAGCAGCAAGGTACACCAGCACGCCTCAGACCGCTGGCGACCTTGCACGGCCGCTCACCTGTGTGCCAGCGACGGGACCCCAACGCCGCAGACCCGCTGCTAGTTCAGGGCGAAGAGGCTACCGTGGCTCGCGTTAGGCTGGGCTTCATGGCCGAACTGAGGTACACCGTGAAGGCTGCTGCCTGGTGATCGAACCGGGCTGTCAGAGCCACGCTGGCGAGGCCCAAAAGGGGAGGTCGCGGGCGCCAGCGCGGGTCTTGACCGGGCCGATGTACAGCTGGCCGCTGACGCGCTGAAGCTGCTGACGAACGCGAAGGAGCCGGCGAGCGAGGTCGATGTCGTCCCAGCGCAAGCCAGCACCGCCGATCAAACGCAGGGACACGACACGACTGCGTGGCAGGAAACCTCGATCGCCGCACTGCGAACTGAGTCGGCACGCCAGCTCGCCCAGGCAATCAGCACCACCAACCCGCGGTGGTCCGCCTTCGCCGCTCCTACCGGGGAACTGCGCGCCAGCGCACAGGGACGCAGCCGCGGCGAAGTGCAGAGATAGGTGGTGCTGCCGACGCAGCTCAGACCTTTTCGGAGAGAATGACGGCTCAGAGCAGCCGTCCTTAGCTACCTCTGACGTCCCGACTTGGCTCAAGTTAGTGCACACCCGTGCTGCGGCAGCAGCAGTGCGATCGAAGCCGGGACGGCGTTAGTCAGGTTTTCGGGCCAGCTCGTAGGCAAAGCTCACGGTCTCGGTGAAAACGCCATCGTCGCTGTGGGGGCCGAGGCTGGCCGCGAGGTCGGCATCGAATGCGGCGGCCTGGTCAGCGAGTACCGCCGCCGGGAGGAAGGACGTCGACCTGATGAGCCCTGCCAGTTCTGGCAGGGTCCAGCGGTGGTCGATGGCGAGCACATGACTTCCGGCCAGCTCGAATCCGGCGTCTGATAGCACCTCGGAGTCGGGCCTGCGCGACCGCGCTATTTCCCAGCCAGCGGGGATCCGCTGCTCCGCGCCGAGCGCCGCTTTCCACCTGTCCAAGGCGGCGGCCAGAGCCCGCTGCCAGCTTTGCTCACCGGTCCAAGGCTGGGAAGACCAGCACAGCGCCAGGTGGCCACCTGCCTGGAGCCAGCCGAAGATCCGGCCAGCGGCCAGATCCCGGTCCAGCCGGTGGAACGCGTTGCCGATGACGGCCAGCTCGAAGTACTCCGGCTGGGCGCCAAGCGTCTCCGCGCTCGACACCACCGGCCGGAGATTCCAGGCCCCCGCAGTGGCGGCCTTGGCCCGGACCGCCTCGACCATGTCCGGCTCCTGGTCGACAGCCCAGACCTCGGCGAACCAGCCGCGCAGCGGAAAGGCGAGCTGGCCAGTCCCGCAGGCCAGATCCAGCAACCGGCCACGCCCGGATACCTGGGCGCTGCGGACCAGATCCGCGGTCATCGCCGCTGGATAAGGCAGCCTGTACCGTTCGTAAGCTGCTGCCGTTCCCCGGTACAGGTCAGCCGCGAACCGGACCTCGTCAGCCATCCAGAATCAGCCTCTTCCTCTTCACCGTCCGCCAGATACGGGGGACACCAGGCCACTCTAAGACCCGGACTTAGCGCGCAAGAAGGCTCACCAGAAGCCTCGAACACGCAGGTCAGCAGGCCGATCCCGCAAGGAATCCATGATCGTGAGCCAAGTCGGGTCTGACGTCCAAGAATTCGTGCGACGAGCGACCATGTGTCCCGGAGCGCCAAGGTCGGAAACGATCCTGGCGGCAGCCTCCTGTTCAGGCGCCGGAGCGCCGATGACGATCTCCTTGTGGCTGTCGGACACCTCGCTGCGCTTGCCGACGATCACTAGTCCCGGCCTCTACCGGGTGACCGTGGTGCGTTGGGTTGGGTAGCACCACCACGAGGGTCTGTCCGGCATCCCTCGAGTGTCGAACGCGCGTGTCCGACATTGGCAATGCCGCGTCCGGTAACGGTTGGGAGAAGGCCGCCGGGGTTAAACAAGCCCAGTTGTCGCGATGCGTCGTCCGGCGTATCTGGATAACGTGACGCCATGCCCGAGATCACCATCCACCGCCTGGACGAGCGGCCCGACCTCATCGACCGCGTGTATGAGGTCGACAGCACCTGGCCCGACTTCATGACCCGCGACCCGGTGGCGAACGCCCTGTACTGGCAGGTCGCCGAGACCTTCCCGAACCTGTGCGCGGTGGCAACCGACGACGCCGACACCGTGATCGCGACCGGCCGGGCGCTTGCGTTCGCCCTGGACCTGCCGAACCGGGGCGAGCTTCCTGACGGCGGTCTCGACCGGGTGACCATCTGGGCTTTCAACGACCGGCTGGCAGGACGCACCCCGGACATCGCGTCCGCCGTGGAGATCGCCATCGGCCGCGACTATCAGGGCACCGGCCTATCGCACCGGATGCTGGCGGCACTGCGCGAGGCAACGCGCGCAGCTGGCCTGACCAGGCTGGTGGCCCCGGTTCGGCCCAATGCCAAGCACGAGCACCCGCACCAGCCGATGGCGGAGTACATCACGATGGTCCGTGCCGACGGGCTGCCGGTGGACCCGTGGCTGCGGGTCCACGTCCGGGCGGGCGGGCGGATCCTGCGGGTCGCGCCTGCCTCGATGGTCATGCCGGGCTCGCTGGCGGAGTGGCGAGCCTGGACCGGCCTGCCTTTCGACCAGACCGGGGATGTGATCGTTCCGAAGGCCCTGGTCCCGGTCCGGTGCGACGTCGAGCATGACCACGCCGTCTACGTCGAGCCCAACGTCTGGGTCGAGCACGATTTGCGGGGTTGAGTTCTTCTGTCGCATCTGCGCGTTGTAGATGTAACCGATCACTGGCGCGCCGTACCGTCTGACGAGTGACGAGGCAGGCGAGTGCGATGGCCACGACGGGACCGACGCGGCATCTAGCGAGGGAGGGGGGACGCGCGAGATCTCTCCAGCATCCAGACGGAGTCTGTCCATCTGGTAGTGACAAGCCCGCCCTGCGCGATGCTCAGCGAGCGGCTCGGGTTTGCCGAACCGCCAGTCTCGCGTGCGACTGGCCGCTGCCTCGTGGCATTGTGACGGAGGTAGGTGCTGCACATCTCAGCCCATGATCAATCCGAGGAGTCCGGGGCTCCAAAGCACAGACTTCCTCGTCCAAACGTTGCCGGGTCGCCCTGAACATCTTCGGGCACAGCATCCACCCGGTGGGTCTGGGGATCCTGCTGGTGATCGTCCTATTAGCGGGCCTAGCAGCTGCCGCCTACTTCTTCGGCCGGGAGTACGTCAACATCGGTCGTCGCGGCCCTGGACTGAACAGTCTCTCCGAGACTGGATCATGCTCGGCCTGACGATCCTCGGCGTGGTCGCCCTCGTCGGGCGCTACTGGGAATAGCGGTTAGTAGCGAGCCGAAGCCGGCGCTCATCGGCCGCATCGCAAACGGCGTATCCGGTCGGATCCGCGTCCGGGCGCAGTGGAATCGGCTAGCGATAGGCTTTGCCGCGCAATGGACTACATAATGGCCAGCAGCCTGCTAGTCGACTTCGTCGACGGGGTTGGTAGGCGTGAGTGCTGCAGGGGCCACCCATGTCTGATCTCCTAGTGGCCTCGTCATCGCCACCCAACCCCCTGTTCCCCCCGAACTGGACCGAGGTGATCGTCGGTGCGCTCGCGTTCTTCATCGTCTTCGCCGTGCTCTGGAAGATTCTGCTGCCGCGGATCATGACGACCCTGAATGAGCGCAACGATCAGATCGAGGGCGGCCTCGAGCGAGCAGCCGAGGCCCAGTCCCAGGCGGACCGGCTCCGCGAGCAGTATCAGGCGCAGCTCGCTGACGCGCGGCACGAGGCGGCCCGCCTGCGCGAGCAGTCGAGGGAGGAAGGGGCCGCGATCATCGCCGAAATGCGCGAGCAGGCGCAGGCGGAGGCAAGGCGGATCACCGAGGCGGCCTGCGCTCAGATCGAGGCCGACCGGCAGCAGGCATTCTCGTCGCTGCGGGCCGAGATCGGCACCCTGTCGGTGCAGCTGGCGAGCAAGATCGTCGGTGAGTCGCTGGAGGATGGGGTGCGACAGAGCGGGGTCGTTGACAGATTCCTTACGCCCGGCTGACAGCGCGGCGTCGCGCTCGGCTCGTCGCGCAGGTGCATGTGACGGCCACCCTTACCGCCTGACACCGGCGACGGCTCTCGGCGGCTCTGTCGCAGGCTCACGGAAACGAGGTGTACCTGAACGTGGTGCTCGACCCGCGGGTCGTCGGCGGCATGACGGTGCGGGTGGGCGACGAGCTCGCCCGGCCTCTTGCTACGCCAGCTCGGCCTTGATGCGCGCTGCCTCAGCAGCAGGGTGCGGTGATCGATCGGCAGACGTTTCGCATCGCCAAGGCGAGCAGAGTGCGCTGGGAGTGGTTCTAATACGGTCGTGGGTGTGCGTGGCCGTGACACTCTGATCTGGCCCCAGAGTGACGGCCCGAAGTGGCTCCACTCAAGCGGCGCACCGTGTGTTCTGGCCCCAGTTGCCGACACGCCGGGCTGGTTGTGACGGCTTGAACTGGCCCCGGCCTGATCGTGATCACCGACGGACTGGTGATCACGGAAGGGGCCGAGGGAGTGGGGTCGAGGGTGGAGTTGTTCGCCGCTATCAGGCGTGATGCGCGGGTCGAGGGCTGCTCGATCCGGGAACTGGCGGACCGGTATCACGTGCACCGGCGGACGGTGCGGCAGGCGCTGGCCAGCGCGATCCCGCCGCCGCGCAGGACACCGGCACGGACATCGCCGCGGCTGGCGCCGTTTCAGGCGGCGATCGACGGCATGCTGCGCGCGGACCTGGACGCCCCGAAGAAGCAGCGGCATACCGCCCGCAGGGTGCTGACCCGGTTGGTGGACGAGCCCGGCGCGCAGGAGTTGTCGTACTCGACCGTGCGTGACTATGTCGCCCGGCGCCGCCCGCAGATCGCCGCCGAGGCAGGGAAGCCGCTGGAGGCCGGGTGCGTGCCGCAGACCCACCCGCCCGCGGCGGAGGCGGAGGTCGACTTCCACTACCTGTGGGTGATCCTCGGCGGCATCAAGACCAAGACCGCGCTGTTCACGATGCGGCTGTCGTACTCGGGCCGGGCCGCGCACCGGGCGTCGCTGTCGCAGGGTCAGGAGGCGTTCCTGGAAGCCCACGTCTATGCGTTCGGACGGCTTGGCGGCGTGCCGTTAGTGCAGATCCGGTACGACAACCTCAAGCCCGCGGTGTCACGGGTGCTATTCGGCCGCAGCCGGGTCGAGTCCGACCGGTGGGTGGCGTTCCGGTCGCACTACGGCTTTGACGCGTTCTACTGCCAGCCCGGCCATGAGGGCAGCCACGAGAAAGGCGGCGTGGAAGGCGAGAGCGGCCGGTTCCGCCGCACCCACTGCGTCCCGATGCCCGCCGTCGGCTCCGTCGATGAGCTGAACGCGCTGCTGCAGGCCTGGGATGACGCCGACGACCGGCGGCGCATCGCCAGCCGGGCCGCCAGCGTCGGAAACGACTGGGCATTCGAACGCCAGCTGCTGCGGCCGCTGCCCGCCGAGCCGTTCGACACGACGCTCACTCTCACGCCCCGCGTCGACCGGTATGCGCAGGTAATGGTCCGCTGCTGCCAGTACAGCGTGCCGGCCCGCTTCATCGGCCACCGGGTCCGGGTGAAGCTGTCAGCCTCGGCGGTCACCATCTACGACAAGAACACGATGGTGGCGCGGCATCAGCGGGCTGCGGGCAAGGGCGTGAAGGTGCTGGACCTGGACCACTACCTCGAGATCCTGGCGCGCAAGCCGGGTGCGCTGCCGGCGCCACCGCCCTGGTCCAGGCCCGCGCGACCGGGACATTCACCCCGGCGCATGAGGCGTTCTGGGCAGCGGCCCGGAAGGCGCTCGGCGACGGGCCCGGCACCCGGGCGCTGGTCGAGGTGCTGCTGCTGCACCGCCACCTCGAGCATGGCGACGTGCACGCCGGGATCGCTGCCGCCCTGGCCGTCGGCTCGGTCAGCCCTGACGTGGTCGCGGTCGAAGCCCGCAGGGCCGCCCAGCGGCGCGGCGCGCTAACCCTGCCCATCGCGGCGGCGCTTCCGCGGCAGCAGGTAATCAGCCTCACGCAGCGGCGCCAGGCCGGGCTGCCCGGCGGCGACCGGCCGCTGCCCTGCGTCGCCGTCTACGACGATCTGCTCGGAAAGGCCGGCTCATGAACACGATCACTGCCAGCGGCGCCGCATCCACCCGGCGCGGCGTGACCGAGCAGGCCGCGGCGGCGGCGATCGACTCCGCCACGCGAGTGCTGCGGCTGCCCACCATCCGCGACCGGTTCGAGGAGATCGCCGCTGCAGCGCAGCGCGAGCAGCTGACCTACCTCGGCTTCCTCGCCGAGCTGGTGATGGCCGAATGCGACGACCGGGACCGCCGCCGCGCCGCCCGCCGCTTCCACGACGCCGGGTTCCCCCGCGACAAGCGCATCGAGGAGTTCGACTTCACCGCCAACCCGTCCGTCAGCCCGGCGGTCATCGACCAGCTGGCCACCTGCGCCTGGGTCAAGGCCGGGCACCCGCTCTGCCTGATCGGCGACTCCGGCACCGGCAAGTCGCATCTGCTCATCGGGCTGGGCACCGCTGCGGCCGAGGCCGGCTACCGCGTCCGGTACACCCTGGCGTCCAAGCTGGTCAACGAGCTCGCCGAAGCGGCCGACGACAAGCAGCTTTCCAGGACAATCGCCCGCTACGGCCGCGTCGACCTGCTCTGCCTGGACGAGCTGGGATACATGGAACTCGACCGCCGCCGAGCCGAACTGCTGTTCCAGGTCCTCACCGAACGAGAGGAACGCTCGGCCATCGCCATCGCCTCCAACGAGCCGTTCTCTGGCTGGACAAGGACCTTCACCGACCCGCGGCTGTGCGCCGCAATCGTTGACCGGCTCACCTTCGCCGGACAGATCATCGAAACCGGCACCACCAGCTACCGGCTCGCGCAGAGCAGGAAGAAGCGATCCGTCGCCAGCAGCCGACCAGACTGACACAACCGGCGCGACCAGACCTGTTACGGTGCTGCCGTGGCGGCCTGGGTATGCCTGCTTCGCGGCCTCGGACCGCAGCACAAACTGCCCATGGCAGCGCTGCGTGACTCACTGACGGCCGCGGGAATGACCGATGTCCGCACCTACATTCAAACCGGGAACATCATCGCCGGCTCTCCGCTGCGGACCCACGCGCAGGTGTCGCGCCTTGTCCGGACCATCATCGCAGCAGACTTCGCCCTGGACCTCCCGGTGATCACCCGGCGGCCGGCCGAGATCGACCGGCTGATCGCCGCGAACCCGTTCGCGGCCCACGTTCAGCGACGGCCGCACCTGATCCGGGTCATCTTCCTCGACGCGGTGCCGTCAAAGGAGCGGGCCGAGCGCCTGGCGGCGGTCGAGGCGATCCAGGACACCTGCCGGGTCGTCGGCAACCACGTCTACGTTGACTACGTCCGCGGCTACCACAACACGCACCGGACAGCGCCCTACTTCACGCGCATTCTCGGAGTCGACGGCACCGAACGGAACTGGCGCACCGTGCTGGCACTAGCGGACCTGCTCAGGCAGACACCCTGTCCAGCCGCGAGGAGGAAAGCGTGACGACGATACCGCCCCCGATGTTCAGCTTCCCGCTGTCCGAAGACGTCGCGCTCGTGCCGCGGACCCCATACCTTGCCGAGGCTTACCACGATCTCCTCGCAGCCAACCACGAGCGGCTCGCCCGCTGGGAACCCTGGGCAGCCCAGCCCCCGGTGCTAGCCGAGACGCGCTCGTTCGTCGAGGCAAGCGCGCGGAACTGGGTCGCCGGCGCCGAACTGCCGGTCGTCATCGCGGTCCGCGAGGACGGGCAGTGGCGGCTGGCCGGATCGGTCGGACTGCGGATCGACCGTTACTCGCGCAGCGGCGAGCTCGGCTACTGGATCGATGGCCAGCATGAGGGCCGCGGCCTGGTATCGCGGGCCGTCGCCGCGGTCCTCGACCAGGCCTTCGGCCCGCTCGGGCTGGAACGCGTCAGCCTGCACACCGAGGTTGCCAACCAACGCAGCCGCGCCCTGGCCAGCCGCCTCGGGTTCGTCGAGGAAGGCATCCTCCGGCAGGGCCTTGCCTTTCCCGCCGAGCGCCGGGACTCAGTCGCTTACAGCCTGCTCGCCGCCGAATGGCGCCGAGCATCACGATGACCCGGCCGGAAACGCGCGGTCGTTCCCTCCCAGCCCTCCACCCGCTCCACCCGCGACCAGCACGCCCACGCCCGCCAATCCCGCACCTGCGGAGCCAAATCAGGCCGTCATACCGGGGCCAGGTCAGGTTGACATCGCCAGTGTGCGCCTTCGGCGAGCACCGCGATGATCTCGTCCAGGTAGCGGTAGGCGGTCGCAGCCCCAGTACCGCCTGCCAGAAGCAGGTCAGCGCCCGGCTGCCTTCCGGTGTCCCGCGCCGCCGCCGCTCGGCCATCAGCAACCGCGCAACGAACCAGACCAGTTCCCTGGGCACATCAAGGGTGGCGCGATAGGTGATCACGTGAAGCTCCCAGCGGAAGCCGATCTCTGGCGAGACCTCTTCTACTGGCAGGCCTACCGGCAGGATCCGCAACTGGGAGTGCCGGCACAGGCGTGACCCGCGGCTACCAAGACGACGGCTGCGAGGAGGGGGCAGGAGCGGCGCGGAGTGCGGCGATGGCGTGCCTGGTCCATCGCAGGCTGGCGCGGTAGACCGCCAAGCCGTGGTCTAGGGCCAGGCCCGGGTGGCGATCGTCGAGCTGGGCGGTGGCCCCGGCGTATCGCTCCAGCCCGGCCGTGAACGCCGCGAGCGCGTCCTTGAGGTTGTCGAGGAAGCTGAGCACCTCCTCGCGTGAAGACGCGTGTTCCATCATTACGAAGCGCATGAGGTGCAACCCCAGGTCACGCGAGACCGTGGACACCTCCACGGGCGTGTGCAGCCAGATCGCGTGGGCCGCCCGGCCGGCCTGGGTCGGCTCGTACACGCGGCGGTGCCTGGCCGACTCGCCGGTCCCGTCCGGTGCCTTTACCAGGCCCTTCGCTTCCAGGCGGCGCAACGCCGGATAGAGCGAACCGGAACTGGGTTGGTAGATGCCCATCGGAGTGGCGGCGAATATCCGCTTCAGGTCGTAGCCGGAGGCCGGCGACAGGCAGACCAGGCCGATCAGTATGTGCTCGAACGGGGTGAGCTGTGGTCCGGCCATGCTCTGCAATCTACCTTGCCTCCATAGGTCGAACCGACCTATGCTGCAGGGAAAGACCGACCTATGCTGCAGGGAAAGACCGACCTATGCTGCAGGGAAAGACCGACCTATGCTGCAGGGAAAGATAGCTGGGGTGCGCACCATTTCACCTGGCTCGGAGCAGCAGCACTTGCCACGGCTAGACGAGGACAGGGATCCGCAGGCCAGCACGAAAGGCACTTGTCGTGGACGCGAGCCGCGATGCCAAGCCAACCGCAGGAACCAAGCCGGAGATAGCCGGCCGGCTTCGCTCCATCGCGAAAATCGTCATCATCGACGGCGCCGCACCGCTGATCGCGTACAGCCTGCTGCGCTCCGCCGGGATGAGCACGGTGACGGCTCTGGTGCTGAGCGGCGTGTTCCCCACACTGGGCGTGGCCATTGGCATCATCCAGCATCGCCGTCTCGACGTCGTCGGCGCTCTGGTCCTAGCCGGGATACTCGTCGGCACGGTGCTGGGCTTAATCAGCCACAGCGCCAGGCTGGTGCTGATGGAGGGATCGGCGCCCACGGCCATATTCGGCGTGGCCTGCCTGGGCTCGCTGTGGACGCGGCGCCCGCTGATGTACGGCTTCGCCGTGGAGTTCATCGGCCCGGACCCTGCTAAAGGCCGCGAGATGATCAGCCTGTGGCAATATGAGGGCTTCCGGCACATCTTCCGGATCATCACCGCCGTATGGGGCGTCGGTTTCCTGCTCGAAGCCGCCCTGCGGGTCGCCATCGTCAATAACACCTCGACCAGCACAGCCCTGTCCCTTTCCAAGGTCATGCCGTATATCTGGGCGGGCATCTTCATCGCGTGGACGGTCGCCTACGGCAGATACCAGGGGAAGAAGGGCGAACCGATGATGGCCGCCGCTGCCCTCGAGGGACCGGGAACGAGCGACGCCGATCCTCAGCCAGCCGACATCACGAAGACCGCCGACCAGGCATGATACGCAAAATGCCCGGTGTCAGCCTGCGCTCAGGTCGCGCTCGTACCAGGTCCCTGGCTTGCCGCTGAGCTCGGCCTGGCCGATCGGCACGAAGCGGTTCTTGGCCAGCACCTTCTGGGAGGCGATGTTGTCATGCGTGGTCGCCGCCTTGAGCGTATGCAGCCCGTATCGCTGCCCCGGCCAACGCGGGTTCGCGCTGCTCACCGGCCGCTGGCACACCCTCCAGCACATCACCGCCAGCCCCGGCAAGATCGGCGACATCACCGGCGCCGCCCTCATCCTCACGCATCTCGAGCACGGCTACATCACATGAATTTCACTGAGATCACCTCACTGGCTGACCTCAGCCTCAAGCTTGTGCCGCAGATCATGAAAGTGCATCGGCACGAGCCCGGCCTGTTTCAGCGCCGGGAGCCATACTCGTTGCCGGAAGTTCTGCCGTCTCAGCGGATAACCGCCGGAACTGGTGAAGATCGGCGCCTCGGCGCCTGCGAGAAGGACGGACAGAAGCAGCCGACGCGGCTAGACGTGTCAGCCTTTCCGGGCCGATAGCACGCAGAATTCGTTGCCCTCCGGGTCAGCCAGGACAACCCACGGTGACGCTCCTTGCCCAACGTCCGCCCGGCGCGCCCCCGCCCGGAGGAACCGTTCGACTTCGGCTTGCTGGTCATCAGGCCGGAAGTCCAGGTGAAGCCGGTTCTTGGATTCCTTGGCTTCCGGCACCAACCCGAAGATCAGCCCGGGTAGCTGGTCTGGTGACGGGCGAATCTCGAACTCGTCAGGCGAGTCGTTCAAGATCACCCAGCCCAGCACGTCTGCCCACCACTGTCCGAGCGCAACAGGATCCCGGGCGTCCACGGCAACCTGCTCCCAGTCCAAGCTCATCAGCCAACCGTACACGGTCCGGTCGTGCCCGCTCCGTGCCCGAAGTATGAGTCGGCATGGTCAGCGAATCGACCGCGACACCGGAAGTGGCCGGGACGATCGGCTCCGACCGGCTGCCGCAGCATATCGTCGGCAAGGGCTGTAGATAAGCGCCACAACGGCGGCGAGCCTGGCGCAAGGGTTTCTGGCATCGTGGCGGGCGGGCGTCGATTCGGCGGGGGTCAGTTCGTAGCGGGAGTGAGGGTCGGCCCGAGACCGGCCCCGGATGACAAACGGGAGTGATCGTCATGACGCAGTACCTGCTCGCGCTCTACCGCGACTATGCCGTTCCCATTTCCCCGGAAAGGAGCCAGCAGGTGTGGGCCGACGTGAACTCGCTGGGCGCGAAGTTGGAGGACGCCGGTGCGTTCATCTTCAAGGGCGGCATGCAAGGTGGCGCGGAGTCGGCGACCGTGGTGCGCCAGTCCGGCGGCGACTTGCTGATTACCGACGGGCCGTACACCGAGACCAAGGAACACCTCGCCGGGTTCTGGATCATCAGCGCCGCCGACCTGGACGAGGCCCTGGAGTGGGCCAAGCTCGCCGCGGTCGCGGAACAGCTGCCGATCGAGGTCCGCCCGTTGTTCGATGGAGACCTCGACGACGCGATCCAGGCTAACGCGTCCGACGCGCAGTGAGCGTATCCGTGCAGCGGCCATGAACTCTGGCCCAGTGACTGTTGAGGCTGTCTTCCGCCGCGAGTACGGTCGCTGCGTCGCCACCCTGATCCGTTTCCTCGGCGATATCGACGCCGCCGAGGAAGCGGTCCAGGACGCGTTCACCGTGGCGGTCGCTAGGTGGCCCTCGGACGGGCAGCCGCCGAATCCCGGTGCGTGGATCGTCACGACCGCCCGCAACCGGGCCATCGACCGGCTGCGCCGAGAGTCGGTCCGCGACGAGCGGCACGCGCAGGCCCATCACCTGTACGGGGCGGGCACCACGGGCAGCGCCGCGCCGCAAGAGGAGGGGACCGTGCCCGATGACCGGCTGCGGCTGATCTTCACCTGCTGTCATCCGGCGCTGAACCAGCCCGCCCAGGTCGCGCTGACGCTGCGGCTGCTCGGCGGGCTCGAGACGCCGGAGATCGCGCGGGCGTTCCTCGTTCCTGATGCGACCATGGCGCAGCGGATCGTCCGGGCCAAGCGCAAGATCAGGGACACCCGCATCCCCTACCGCGTGCCGGCCGAAGCCGAGCTTCCCGGCCGCCTCACGCCTGTCCTCGCCGTCGTCTACCTGATCTTCAACGAAGGCTACGCGGCGACCGCCGGCTCCCTGATGCGACTTGACCTGTGCGCGGAGGGAATCCGGCTCGCCCGCGTGCTCGCTGAGCTGATGCCCGACGAGCCGGAGGCGCAGGGGCTGCTGGCGCTGCTCTTGCTGCTGCACGCCCGGCGCGCCGCTCGCGTCGCCGCCGACGGGTCGCTGGTCCGCCTGGCTGAACAGGACCGGCGGATCTGGGACCGGGATCTGATCACTGAAGGCCAGGCCATAGTGCGCGCCTGCGTGCAGCGCGATCGCCCCGGCCCGTACCAGATCCAGGCCGCCATTAACGCCGTTCACTCCCTCGCGCGCAGCTTTGACAGCACCGATTGGCACGCCATCCTGACGCTCTACAACCAGCTCTACACACTCACGCCGACCCCCGTCGTCGCGCTCAACCGGGCAGTCGCGCTCGGCGAAGTCCGCGGCGCCGCGATCGGCCTGGCCGCCGTGGACGAACTGCGCACGTCAGGCGGCGGCCTCGACGGCTACTACCTGTTCCACGCAGCACGCGCCGACTTGCTGCGCCGCCTCGGCCGAGACGAGGAAGCCGCGGCCGCCTATGCCACGGCCCGCTCTCTCACCGCGAACCCGGTCGAACAGGTCTTCCTCGACACCCAGCGCGCTACGCTCAGCCGACCAACTCCCGCCGAGCGGGAGCAGATGGCGGCGGCCGCAATGGACCGGCTCATGCAAGGGGAGTCGGCCGCACCCGGGCAGCCGGAATAGCGACCATGGTCACGTCCACTCCTGTTCGTTCCACGACGCGAGCCACTGGCCGGCCTCCGGGTCGACCTGGCCGCCGAGCACGCCAGCGAGCTGCTCGTCCGTGAGGGCGAACGCTTCCCAGAGGCGGCGGAGCACGTTCGGACCTGCTGCGTCAACGAGACTCTTGGCCATCATCGTGAAGCGGAACTGGTACCAGACGTAGGTGAGCGGCTCAATGTGGGGATAGAACGCCTCGAAGTAGCGGAGGTCACGTGCGACTGGCTTGAGTAGGCGGTGCTGCAGCGCGACCCGCGGAAGCGTCTCGAAATGCAAGCGCCGATCGGGTTCTTCGGCAGCCACGAACGCGTAGAGCGCCATGTCGGCGAAGAGTTCCATCAGCCACGACCGCGGGAACACGAAGGGAACACCGTCGTGGAAGGCGTGCGCCAGCTCGTGGACGACGAGCATGTCGGCGAAAGGCACCAGGCGGTCGGCGCCAGACCCGTAGACCTGATCGAGTTCCCTGGCTGCTGCCGGAGGAGCAGAGCTAGCCACTTCCTCAAGCCAGGCGGTGAGGTCTGAGGGTTCGCCTGTGAGGAAGAGGTTTCCGGCGTCGTAGTACGGCATGACGTACGAAGGGTTCGACGCCCGCTCGGACCAGTCGGCTCGGTTGAGTACTAGGAGTGCGCACCGGGGACGGAACGCAAGCATTTCGCCTAGGTATGAGTAGGCCCTAGCACAGCGGTCAGCCAGCCGCCCGGCCTGCTCGCGCGTCGAGGCGCTGGTGCGAACCTCAAACGGGAAGCCCGACAGCGAGGCAAGCCCTTGGTGCTTCGCTACGTCGATCACCGCATGGCTCGTTCCAACATCAGCGCAGACCGCAGCTTCGGCGTCGTCGGAGCCATTCTCTCGCGGCACCAACATTTGTCCTCTCGCCCAATTGTCGCACCTCAATCATTCAAGGGTGCGCGCTGTTCCTTCCTCATTGTCAAGCAGTAAGCCGCCGTGCCCGCCGCGGGCCCGAGCGGAGGGTAATCGGCGGTCAATCGCGGTTACCGCAGACATGGCTGCTAAGCCTCGGCCAGCAGTCACGCATGTCAGGAAGCCGGACGAACCATCTTCGCAAGCAGCGGGCCAGGGGTTCGAGTCCCCTTAGCTCCACCAGGGGTTTCTATCGTGGTGTAGGCATCCAACAGCGCCGAGCCAAGCGCTCGTGTTACGTCATCCAGCCGTCCGGTCGACCGGTTGCTGACAATCTCCACGATCGAATGCCCCTTGCCGGTCGGCGTCGCCGACCCAGGCAGGCCCGGGGTCCGGCCGGGGCGCTAGTCCTCGCGCAAAATGGTTCCTCGATTTGGCTTTTCCGGCCCGGTGGAAGGAGAACTCGGTTCCGATGATCTTGAAACCGGATTTCTGTCCACTGATCGAACACGGTGTCATGATGAGCGACCTGCGAGCCCTGGGGTACCGGATCCGCCGGAGTGCGCGGTGGCGGTGGCTGGCCTGCGCGGCGGTGTCCTACAGCAGGCCGGCCGTTACTGGCCGCTGCAATGGTGCGAGCTTACGGCCTTCCTCGGCGCCGTCGTCGTCTTGGCCGTCACGTGCCCGTGGCGGATCCGCCACGCCGCCGCCTGGCCGTCAGCATTCCCGCAGGTCAGGACCGGTGGGGCTAGGCCCACCAGGTACGGGGTGTAGCTGGATACCGGCCAGCGGCCATCGTCCGTAGCTTCTCCATATCGGCCGGGTGCAACAGGCGCCCGCCCGGAGATTGGAGAAGAGAGATGCTGCTGCTTCTGCTGCTG
The DNA here is from genome assembly GCA_963837255.1 of uncultured Actinomycetota bacterium. Taxonomy (GTDB): domain Bacteria; phylum Actinomycetota; class Actinomycetes; order Streptosporangiales; family Streptosporangiaceae; genus JAJYUU01. The sequence goes on along the minus strand of CAWIMN010000011.1, from coordinate 194,582 downwards.
CGCCGTCTCAGCCCGCGCACCGTGACGGTCGTTGGCGTGACCCTTGTGGCCGCCGGACTGACGCTGACCGCCATGTCCGCCGTTCTGTCCGCCGGGCTGCTCGTACACGGGGTAGCCCTGGTCGTGGTCGGCGCCGTGATGTGCGCGAGGGCCGTCGTCAACAGGCGGCGGGCCGCAGTGTCCGGCCCTGTGCCCGCCGACACTTCCGTGGCCGGGCGCGGTTGACACAATGGTGATTATGGCTAGCGAGGCAGTCGGATGAGGCTGCCTGCGAAATGGAGCCCCCTGCGCTGGGGCCGGGCGGTTGTGCTCGGGCTCTACCGGTCCGTGCTGCTGGCCGGTCTCACCGGTGTGATACCAGCGCTCGGCGTGACCATCGGGTTCTTCGGCTCCAAGTTCGCGCTGTCCTTGTCTGCGCAGCTGACCGCGCCACTAATCGTGCGGGTACTGGCGATCGCGGGTGAGGTGCTGCTCGCAGCCGTGTGGACGGCCGTGGCCGTCGGGCTCGCCGGCCGCCGGGCCGGCCGCTGAGCCAGGCGGCGCGGCTGCTGGCGGAGCGCTGGCTGGGAGTGCGGCTGGAGGTGCGATACCGGCCGCCGCCGCCGGTCACCCGCATGGCTACCGGCTACTGGTGGGACGGCTACGAATATCACCGATCGGAGCGAGAAGCGCGCTGGCATGCCCGGATGGGCCACGGCGCCCGTGATCCGCAGCTGTACCGGGATGCTGTCTGGCTCGCCGTCGCGGCCGTGACGGTGCTGCCGGTTGCCGCCCTGCCGCTGCTCGGCCTGGCCGTGGGGATCTACCTGGCGCTGACGCCGGGGTTGGTGGGGCAGCTCGGCGTGGCCATCATCGCCGCCGGGCTGGTCAGCGCTCCGTTCGCGTGGAAGATCTTCGACCCGGTCGCGCTGCGGTTCCTCGGGCCCGCGTCACGCACGCGGCTGGGCCACCGGGTCGAAGAGCTGGAATTGATCCGGGCTGACCTGACCCAGACCCAGGCGGCCGAGCTGGAGCGCATCGAGCGGGGGCTGCATGACGGCGCGCAGGCCCGGCTCGTCGCGCTGGGCATGTCGATGGGCGCCGCTGAGCAACTGATCGACGCCGATCCCGCTGCGGCCAAGGCGATCCTTGCCAAGGCCAGGGCTTCATCGGCCGACGCGCTCGCCGAGCTGCGATCGCTGGTCCACGGAATCAACCCGCCCGTGCTCGCCGAGCGCGGCCTGGTCGACGCCGTCCGTGCGCTCGCGCTCGACGCGCCCATGGAGGTCGACGTGCGCAGCACGGTGCCGTCCCGGCCGGAACGGCCGGTCGAGTCGGCGGTCTACTTCGCTGTCGCGGAACTGCTGACGAACGTAGCAAAACATACCCACGCCAGCCACGTGACGGTGGAACTCAGCTACGCGGCGCAAACGCTGACCGCGACCGTGACCGACGACGGGGCCGGCGGAGCCGCGGCGTCACCGGGCTCCGGGCTGAGCGGGATCGAACGCCGGATGGCGGCGTTCGGCGGCCGCCTGGAGATCGACAGCTCTGCCGGGGGCCCGACCCGCATCACCGTGGCGGTGCCGTGCGCGTTGTCATAGCCGAAGATCTGTTCCTGCTGCGCGACGGGCTGGTCCGTCTCGTTGAGGCCCACGGGCACACCGTGGTCGCGGCGGTCGGTACCGGGCCCGCCACGCTCGACGCGCTGCTCACCAGCCAGCCGGATGTGGCCATCGTCGACGTCCGGCTGCCGCCGACGTTCTCCGACGAGGGGCTCCAGGCCGCGCTCGCCGCCCGCCGAGAGGTGCCGGGACTGCCGGTGCTGATCCTCTCGCAGCACGTGCAGCAGCTTTACGCGCGCGAACTGCTCGCCGACGGGCACGGCGGCATCGGCTACTTGCTCAAGGACCGGGTCCTCGACGCCGCCCAGTTCATGGACGCGGTCAGCCGCGTCGCTGGTGGCGGTACTGCCCTCGACCCGGCGGTCGTCGCGAAGCTGCTTGGCAGGCCCGCGCGGGCCGATCCGCTCGCCACGCTCACCGAGCGGGAACGGTCGGTGCTCGCGCTGATGGCCGAGGGCCTGTCCAACACGGCGATCGCAGGCCAGCTTTTCCTCAGCGAGGGCGCGATCAGCAAGTACACGACCGCGATCTTCGCCAAGCTCGGGCTCGCCGCCGCCGACGACACCAACCGGCGCGTCCGGGCCGTTCTCGCCTATCTCAGCGTCGGCGGCCAGCAGGATCAATGACCGGGCTTCGTGCGCCTGTTCATCGGAATCGGGTTGGCGCTGCACGCAGGTCGTCGCCGCCAGATCCTCGGTAGCCCGGCCGCCGCGCCGGGCCGACTATGGGTGGCGAGCACGGCGACACCAATCATGATCGTCTGCGCGATCGCATGGGCCATCGTTCTGCAAGACACACTGATCGGCCGCATCGCGACCGATCGCTACCCGGGCGTGGCCGGGTGGCAGTGGGAAGCGCGCTTCCAATTCAGGTGGAACCTTACGATCCTGACTACGGAGACCGTCGTCTTCGTGCTCGCGGTCCTGGCAAGAGCACTATGGCGACGGTCACGTGGTCACTGACCGGCAAACGGCGCCAACTGGATAGGCGAGACGTGCAGGAACTCACTAGCTGAGGCAGCCACCGGGACGAAAACATCGGGATCGATGCGAGTAAAACGAGTGGATCGACATCGAATCCCGGTAGCCGCAGATTGCCGTCGGCTTGGTTGACAGCGATCTATCAAAGTGATATCACGTTGATAGATGCGGTACGGCCGCGGTCAAAGTTACTGGAGGCAGCCCGATGCAGGCTTCAACCGAGAACGTCACTTCTTCGGGACCCATGATCGTCACGACGACCGAGAACATCCCTGGCACCCGGGTGGTGAAGACGATCGGCCAGGTATTTGGCCTCACCGTCCGGTCACGGAGCCTCGGCGGCAACATCGCCGCAGGCCTCAAGGGCCTTGTCGGCGGCGAGATCGGATCATACGTCAAGCTCAACGAGGACTCCCGGCGCCAGGCGCTCGACCGCATGGTGCAGAACGCAGCCGCCATGGGGGCCAACGCCGTGACCATGATGCGATTCGACTCCACTGAGATGGGCCGGTCCATGAGCGAGATCGTGGCCTACGGCACCGCCCGGATCATCGAGACGGTTACTGACGCTCCCGACTCCGGCAGCGCGCAGGGCTGAGGGGGTAGTCATGCATGCGGTGGAGTGGGTAATCCTCGCGGTCGTCGTCCTTGGAATCGTCATTGCCATCTTCGGCTGGGACCGGTACCGCGGGAACCGGAAGAGCGCCGGCACCGGCAGCGGCTCCGAGCCCACGAGCGAGGTGTTCATTGATCCGGCTACTGGTCAGCGGATGCGCGTGTGGTACGACCCGGCGACCGGCGATCGGCAGTACCGGGCCGAGTGAGCCGGCAGTGCTGGTCAACCGCGCGCGACGACCCGGACCGGCAAGTGCCCGCCGTCACGTGGCGAGGTACCGGCCGACGGCCTCCAGTCGCGCGAGCCACGCCGCTCCCGCGGCCGACCCGTCCGGGGTGTCGGACAGCTCAAGCAGGCCCTGCACGGCGACAGCGGGCAGTACATCCGCCAGACCGGCCGAGGTGCCGTAGGCCGCGATCACTTCAGGCCAGCGAACGGGGTCGACTGAGGACACCAGCAGCCACGCAAGGTCGGCGGCGCCGGGCGCAGCAGACACGTCTTCCCAGTCGAGGAGTGCGACCTCAGCGGCAGCACTGGTCCGCATGTTGGCCAGCGACGCATCGCCGTGCACCAGTGTCAGCGGCCCAGCCTGGGTGATCGCGCGCTCGCTGGCGGCGACGTTGCCAACGAGCCGCCGAGCCAGTCCCTGCACCATGGGGGTGAGGTCGTGCCGCGCCGACAGTGCTGGCCAGGTGTCCTGATACAGCGCCTCCACCAGGTCAACGGCAGCGCCGACGGGCCGCAGCCAGGGCCAGCGAACCTGCGCGCGGCCGGCGAAGCGAGCATGCATCTCGGCCAGCACGCGCGCGGCCGCGGCAGGATCGGCACCGGGCGCCCAGGACGACAGGTCCTCGAGGACCAGCAGCGGCCCCGTAACACGCCGGGACCCGCACGCCTACCTCGGGCGCGACCTCGCGGTAGAACCAGACTTCGGAGCGGAATATGTCGAGCGCCTGCGGGATGGAACCGGGCGCCGGCCGGCCGCGGCGCTTCACGAACTCGGGCACGGGCGCGAGGTTACGGCCTCGGCCGCGCGAACGTCGAGCTGAATTTATCGGCAGCGAATGCGGGGTCAGACTGCCTCCCCGGCGGTGTGGCCACCGCGAACCCGGAGCCTGGCGTTGATCTGCTCGAACGTGGCGCGCGCGCCGAGCCGGTGGAACGCGTCCAGGGCGTCCAGATACGCCTCGGCGAAGGCACCGTGACCGGCCAGGTCGCCGAACAGGTCATCATTCGCGATGAAGCTGAGCGGCTCGTCGAGCTGCCTGCGCGCGAGCGGCATCAGCTCCTCGCGCAGCGCATCGACGACGTCGATCGGCTGGCCCTGCTCGTCGATTCCCTCGGCGTAGCGTGCCCAGCTCGCGACGACTGCGGCCGAGCGCACGACGGGGCCGCCAGCCCCAAGGTTGTGGCGGATCACCGGCACGAGCCACTTCGGGATGCGGTCCGAGCTTGCGGCACAGAGCCTCGACAGCGTGTCCCGCACGGCTGGATTTCTGAATCGAGCCAGCAGCGTCGCGATGTACTCGTCCAGATCAACGCCGGGCACCTCCGGCAGCGTGGGGCGGGCCTCATGCTGCATGTACCCGGTCAGGAAGTCGGCGAAGACCGGGTCACCCGCCGCCTCGTGCGCGTACCGGTGGCCGGCCAGGTAGCCGGCGTAGGCGAGGGCCTGATGACTGCAGTTGAGCAGCCGGAGCTTCATCAGCTCATACGGCGTGACGTCCCTGACCAGCTGCACGCCGCATGCCTCGAGCAGCGGCAGGCCGGCCGGGAAGCTGTCCTGAAGCACCCACTGCCTGAACGGCTCGCAGACGACCGGCCACGCATCCTCGATCCCGAACTGCTGCCGCAGCCGCTCGATGTCCTCCGACGTCGTGACGGGCGTGATGCGGTCCACCATCGAGTTCGGGAACGCGACCTGCGCTCGAACCCACGGCCCGAGGCCCGGTTCCGTCAGGTCGGCAAACGCGGCGAACATCGCCCGCGCGATGTCGCCGTTGCCCTGGATGTTGTCGCAGGACGCGATCGTGAACGGGGGAATGCCAGCGGCCCGGCGGCGGCGCAGCGCCTCGGTCACGAAGCCGAATACGGTCTCTGGTGCACCGTCAGAGCTAAGGTCGCGCTGGACGGCCGCGTTCCCGGCATTAAACTCGCCGGTCGCCGGCCAGAAGTTGTAGCCGCCCTCGGTGATCGTCAGCGTGACGATCCGGGTGCGCGGGTCCGCAAGCCGGTCCAGCACCTGACCCGGTACGTCCGGCGCGAACAGGTATTCCGCGAGCGAGCCGATCACGCGCGGCTGGATTGCGCCGTCGGGTTGCTTGACCATCAGCGTGTACAGACCGTCCTGTGCCGCGAACGCGCTGGCCTTAGGGCGGTCGGCCGCGAGCACGTCGACCGCGCAGATCCCCCAGTCCAGCGCCAGGCCGGCGCTCATCAGCTCGTCGATGTACATCGCCTGATGCGTGCGGTGGAAGGCGCCCGTGCCGAAGTGCACGATGCCGACGCGGACCTGACTGCGGTCGTAGCCGGGTACCGCGACATCCCCGCCGAGGTCGCCCACGGTCGCAGCGCGCAATCGGAGCGCCATGTCCAGAAGCTACCGTCCTGCGCTCGGGGTTCGGTAGCCTGCGCCTGTGCCTGACCGCTTGCCGCCGACGTTCGCGGTCATCGGCGAGGCACTGATCGACCTGGCGGCCCCGGCCGATGACGGTGCCAGCGTCGCCCGTCCGGGCGGCAGCCCGATGAACGTGGCCATCGGGCTGGCCCGGCTGGGGCAGCCGACCGCGTTCGTGGGCAGGCTGTCAGACGATCCGATTGGCACGCTGCTGCGCCGGCATCTGGAACGGTCGGCGGTCGACCTGCGTCATGTGGTAGACGCCACCGATCCCAGCACGATCGCGCTGGTCGAACTGTCGGGCGGTCAGGCGCGCTACCAGTTCTCACTGCGCGGAGCGGATTTTCAGTGGTCAGAGTCCGAGCTGGCCTTCCTTCCTGCTGGCGCGCGCGCCGTGCACTTTGGCTCGCTGGCATCCTGGCTGCCGCCGGGACACAGCGCGATCGCGGCGGTCGTCGGGAGGCTGCGGACCGACGGTTCGGTCCTGATCAGCTACGACCCGAACGTCCGGCCCGCGCTGCTGCCCGACGTCGCGGCAGCGCGCCGGCAGGTTGAGGACTCCGTGCGCCTGGCGCATGTCGTCAAGGCCAGCTCGGAGGATCTGGCCTGGCTCTACGGCGCCGAGACGGCCGAGGTCGTCGGCCGGCGCTGGCTGGAGCTCGGTGCCGAGATCGTCGTCATCACCGCAGGTCCGGACGGCTCGACCATGCTGACGCGGCGGCAGCCGCCGGTGAGGCGGCCAGCCTTCCCTGCGCCGCTCGTCGACACCGTCGGCGCTGGTGATGCGTTCATGAGCGGGCTGCTCGACTCGCTCGCCCGGCGTAGCCTCCTGGCTCCGGCGAGGCTAGCCGACCTCGACGACGCCGACACGCTCGCGAGCATCCTGGACGACGCCTCGCTCATCGCGGGCATCACGGTCAGCCGGCCGGGCGCCGACCCGCCGGGGCGGGCCGAGGCAGAGGCGCTGCGCTGCCGTGCGCCCGGCTAAGACTGGCCGCGGCGTCTGCCTGCAGCAGGCCGTCGAGGTCGGCGATCGTGATCACGGACGCCTGGCGCGGGAAGATCCGCTGCGTCAGGAAGTCGTGCACGTCCGGCTCGGGGTCAGCGCTGAGATCGGCCACGACGAAGACACGGTAGTCGCGATCGTAGGCGTCGCGAACGGTGGATAGCAGGACCCCGCTGGTGCTGAGCCCGGCTAGCAGCAGCGTGTCGATGCCGCGCTGGCGTAGCTGGTCGTCCAGGTCGGTGGTCGAGAAAGCGCCGACGCGGGTCTTGCGAACTAGCACGTCGCCAGGCCGCGGGGCGATCCGGTCGTCGATGGCGGTCATCGGTGAGTCCGCGTGGAATGTCTGGCCAGCTGCCGCCACTCTGGCACCCATCATGCTGGTCGCCGGGATCGCGTCATAGTCGACATCCTCGAACGCGACCCGGACGTAGCCGATCTGGCCGCCCCGGTCGCGGACGAGATCGATGGCCTGCGCCGCGCGCCCGAGCAGCGCGTCAGCCTCGGGGATGCGGCCGAGGACGCCTGCCTGGTAGTCCATGACGAGCAGGGCTGTGCGCCTGGGGTCAATGGCCGGAAGGGTGTCAGGCACGGGCTTCTCCTTCGGAGCGATGGGCAGGTTCGGTGTGGACGTACCGGCCGCCGCGCAGCAGCGAGGCCACTGCGGCGATGGCCGCGACCCCCGTGGCGACTGCGAAGACCACGACGAGGCCGTGATGGAACGGTCCAGATATGAGCGACGGGAAGAACGTCTTGCCGGTCAGCACGTGCTGGCTCCTGCTCGGCAGGGTGGCGAGGACGCTGGCCGCGGACAGCAGGTGCTGCACGGGGTTCACGCCGAGTACAGCCGCGAACAGCGACGACACCGGCGGGAGCGAGCCGATCTGATGGGCGACGGCGTGCGGCACGCCGTGCAGCTGGAGGCCGCGGGTCAGCGTCTGCGGCAGGCTGCCGGCCAGTCCGGCGATCATGAGTGAGAAGAACACGCCAATCGACAGCGCCGTGCCTGAGTTCTGATACGTCGAGCGCATGCCCGACGCGGCGCCACGATGCCTGGCTGGGACGAATGTCGCCCAGGCGGCCGAGGGTGACGACGAGGACCGCCTGCGCGAGCCGGTATCCCATGATCATCCACAGCAGGTAGCTGATGTTGCCCGGTGCTAGCGGATCCAGGTGGATGCCACGGAAGATCGCGGGAAGCGCGATGATCACAATGGAGCCGTCGAGCGCGGACATGAACACGGCAGCTGTCGTGTTCGACAGCGCTACCCACCGGTACCGGTCGCCGGCCGGCTGGCCGGCTGCCTCGCTACCGCGTGCTCCTTGCATCAGACCGTCTGCGCCAGTCGCTCGATGAGCGGCGCGGCCATCATCAGCTGGTGCAGTTCCGCCTGCGTGAAGCCGGCGGACAGTGCTCTGGCCAGCCGCTCGGTGCTGTCGTTCCGCCGGCTGCGCAGGACCACCCGGCCAGCCTCGGTGACGGAGACGACAGCACGACGCCCATCCTGCGGGTCGGGCTGCCGGTCCAGCAGGCCGCGTGCTTCCAGGGCGGCCAGCGTCGCTCCCATGGACTGCGGGCTGATCTGCTCCAGCCGCGCGAGCGCGCCCGATGTAGTCGGGCCACCGCGATCAAGCCTGGCCAGCGCCGAGCTCTCGGGCATCGTGAGCTCTCCCTCGGCCTTGATCTGCCGCAGCCGCCGGAAGAGCAGTCCCATGCTGAGGCGGAGCGCCCCGGCCACTTCGCTGACGTCAAGGTCCTGGTTCATACCGTAAACCTAGCCTAATAAGGCTGGCCTTACTAAATGGGTGCCGACGAGAGCGGCGAGCAGGGCAGGCGCGATTGCTAGGGCATCTGCGCCGATGGCGGCGACGGTGGCGGCGGCGATGGCGGCGGCGGCGATGGCGGCGGCGGCGATGGCGGCGGCGCCGATCCGAGTGTTTCGGCGTGCTCCTTGAGCTTCCGCAGCGTGCGGGCGCTCTCGAGCCGGAACTGGCGCAGGATCACTGGCCGCAGCAGCGTCAGTGACGAGGGAATCCCGAGCGTGACGGTTCGATTGACATGCGTCGACCCCGTTCCTGCCGTGAGGAGGTAGCGAAGCGTCACGTCGATGATGCCAGCGTGCAGCCGCAGCGTCATCGGCTGGTGGAAGGTGATCTTCCCCGGCCGCTCGAACTCCGTCACGGTGCCGTTGCGGACCCCGAACGGCCCTGGCTCACGGTAGGTGGTTCCGAGCGTGACGGGGTCCGACGAGATCTCGGTGGTGCCGTGGAAGGCCGATGATGGCGGTAGCCAGCGATCCTGGCCGCCGAAGTCGATGATGACGTCGAAGATCCTCTCGGCCGGGCAGTGAATCTCAGCCTCGGCTGGCAGCTCGATCACGAGTCATCCCTCCCTAATGCTGGTCGAGCCCGGGCGTGACACTGCGCGACGTGGTGCCGCCGTCCTTCACGGGCAGTCAGCGTGCCCCAGTATCCTCAGCGGCGAGACGGCCAACGGCGGCCGCCCGACCACGAACCTGGGGATGCCATGAGACTGCTCGTTACCGGCGGCGCGGGCTACATCGGCAGCGTCGTCGCTGCCCAGCTGGTTGCGGCTGGTCACGAGGTCACAGTGCTCGACAACCTGTCGACAGGTCACGCCGACGCGGTACCGCCAGGCGCCAGGTTTGTCGCGGGCGACCTGCGCGACAGCTCTGCGGAGGTGCTGGCTGGCGGGATCGACGCGGTGCTGCATTTCGCGGCCAAGTCCCTGGTCGGCGAGTCGGTCGCCGATCCCGGTATGTACTGGAGCAACAACCTCGGCGGCACGCTGACCCTGCTGGATGCCATGCGAGCGGCCGACGTGCGGACCATCGTCTTCTCGTCGACGGCGGCGACCTACGGCGAGCCGGAGCGCGTCCCAGTCGACGAGACTGCGCCGACGAGGCCGACCAGCCCGTACGGAGCGTCGAAGCTCGCGGTGGACACGACGCTCGTTGAGTACGCGCGCATGTACGGCTTCGGCGCGGTCAGCCTGCGGTACTTCAATGTCGCGGGCGCGTACCGGGATGCCGCCCGGACCTGGCTGGGCGAGCGGCACACCGTCGAGACGCACCTGATCCCGAACGTGCTGCGGATCGCTCGCGAGGACTCCGGGCCGGTCAGCATCTTCGGCGACGACTACCCGACGGCCGACGGCAGCTGCGTCCGGGACTACATCCACGTGACCGACCTCGCCAGCGCGCACCTGCTAGCGCTTGAAGCCTGTGCGCCGGGACTGCACACGATCTACAACCTTGGCTGCGGGACCGGTTACTCCAACTTCGAGGTGCTGGCGACGTGCCGGGAAGTGACCGGGCTGGCGATCCCGGCCAAAGTCATGGGCCGGCGGGCTGGTGACCCCGCGATCTTGATCGCGTCGTCCGAGCGGATCGGCCGGGACCTGGGCTGGCGGCCGGAGCGCAACCTGCGCGACATGGTCGCTGACGCCTGGGCCTGCGGCTACCGCTGATCAGCGTTTCGGCCACACCCACGCAGGGCCGTCGAGCGGGTCCTGGCCGCTGATCCTCGTCTCCCCGAAGTCCTTTGTCAGCTCGATCGCCGTCAGCTCGATCGCCGTCAGCTCGGCCCGCTCGGTCTGGCCGGCCCGCTCGGTCTGGCTGGCCCGTTCCACCTGGCCGGCCCGTTCCACCTGGCCGGCCGCCGCAGCCGCGCTGGCGATTGCCTCGATCAGCGGCCTGGCGTGGGATACCACGATGACCTGGGTCGCGGCTGCGGCCTGGGCGATCAGCTCGCCGAGCGGCGGGAGCAGGTCCGGGTGCAGGCTCGTCTCCGGCTCGTTGAGCACCAGGAGGCTGGCTGGCCGCGGGCTCAGCAGCGCTGCCACCCAGAGCAGGAAGCGCAAGGTCCCGTCCGACAGCTCGGCCGCCTCCAGCGGTCGGAGCAGGCCACGCTGGTGCAGCTGCAGGGACAGGCGGCCGTCCGCGGCGGCCTCGATCGTCAGGCTGCTGCCAGCGAACGCGGAGTCAATGGCCGCCTCGAGCGCTGCGTAGTCGCCGATCTCGCAGATCGTCTGGAGCGCCGCGGCCACATCGGCGCCATCGTGACTGAGCACGGGAGTGCGGGTACCGACCTGGCTGGCCCTGGCCGGCGCCCCGGCATCGGTGCGGAACTGGTCGTAGAACCGCCAGGACCGGATCCGGTCACGCAGGCTCAGCAGCTCGGGCGCGCGCTGCGGGTCGGCGAACTCGCTCAGCATGCTGTCGTACTCCCGGATCGGGAACGGCGTTGACCACGCTCCGTCGTCGTCCCGGACGCGGACGAAGCCGCCGAGCCGGTCGCAGAGCATGGTCGACGGCCGCAGCAGTGGTCCGCTCCACACGCATTCGCGCTTGATCACCGGGTCGCGGGCGAACGCCGTCCCTGTTTCCTGCGGTAAGCCCAGGTCGATGGCGTAGCCAAAGTCGTCCTCGCCGAAGCCCAGCTTGAGCGCGACCGACTGCCGCGGCCTGGCCGTTCCCTGCACCGGGTAGCGACCTTCCCGGACCGCGCGCCCGATCCGCTCGGGACCGGCCCATAGCGTCGACGGCAGGCCGCCCTCGCGCGCCAGCGCCGCGACCATCCCGTTCCGGGCGCCGTCCGCCAGCAGCCGCAGCGACCGGTACAGGCTCGACTTCCCGCTGCCGTTGGCACCAGTCACCACGTTCAGGCTGGTGAGCGGCAGCACAAGCTGTCGCAGTGACCGGTAGTTCTCGATCGCCAGCGTCCGCAGCACGCGCCCGAGACTACTCACCCGGCGCGGGCCCGACACGCGCCGCGGGCCACGCGCGCGCCGCGGGCCACGCGCGCGCCGCGGAGCTAATCCTGTTGCCGGCCGTCGCCGGGCGTTCCTAGCATCGGGGCGTGCACGAGCGCCCGGCTGACCTCACCGACGCTGAGCTGGTGGCCGCGCTTCGCGAGCACTGGAGGCTCGACATCGCCGACGTGCGCTACGCCCCGGTGGGCTACGGCGGCTATCACTGGACGGCGCTAGACGCGTCCGGCCTGCGCTGGTTCGTGACCGTCAGCCGCCTGGGCAGGACCGGGGACCTGGCCGACCTGCGCGCCACGATGCTCGCGGCGCGCGACCTGGCCGATGCCGGACTGCACTTCGTCGTGGCCCCGATGCGAGCCAGCAGCGGCGACGTCGTGATCCACGCCTGGCCTGACTACGCGATAAGCGTGTTCCCTTTCATCGACGGCGTTCCGGGGCACTGGGGCGACACGTTCACCGGGCCCGATCGCGTGGCGATGACGGACATGCTGGCACTGCTGCATACGACCGTTGCTCCGGCCGCTGGCGTGCCGGTCCGGGATTTGAGCCCTCCCAGCCGTCCGCATCTGGAGATATCACTACGGGAACGGGGTCGATCCTGGCGCGGCGGCCCCTACGCCGAGGCCGCCCGAGAACTCGTGTCCCAGCAGGCGGACGGGCTGGCAACTGCGCTCGCGGTCTTCGACGATCTGGCAGCGCAGGTGGCGGCGTCCAGCGCGCTCGTAGTGACCCATGGTGAGCCGAAGCCGAACAACGTGATCCGGCGCGGGCAGGTCTTCCTGCTCATTGACTGGGACACGGTCGGGCTCGCGCCGCCTGAGCGCGACTTGTGGTGGATCCTGTCGGACTCCGGTGCTGAGGCAGCCCGCTACACCGAACTCACCGGCTGCGAGGTGAGCCAGCAGGCCGTGTCCCTGTACCGGCTGCGCTGGGATCTGGACGACATCGGCCTCCTGCTGGCCGACTTCAGGGCTGTACATAAGCAGGACAAGGACACCGAGGTGGGCTGGGCCGGTCTGGTCGCGACCGTGCAGCGCCTGGTCGCGGCCACCGGGCGGCGCCGTTAGGACGGCCCCGACGGCCCGACTGGCTCAACGGAGGGCCGACCCGAAAAGTCTTCGTAAAGGCCGTCAGAAGCAGTCGTGGTGCTGTGGCATGCTGACCGCCATGACCACAGGTGACGTCGCAGGACGACTCGGCGCCCAGGCTCGGGTGGCGGTCACGAAGGTGCCCGAGATCACGGTCTGGTTCTGGATTGCCAAGGTTGCCTCGACGGGCATGGGCGAGGCGTTCGCCGACTGGCTGTATGCCAGGTACGGCACGGTCCCGACCGGGGCCGTCGGCGCGGTACTGCTGATCGGCGCGCTCGTGCTCCAGTTCCGCTCGCGGCGGTACAGCACCTGGATCTACTGGCTGGCCGTGGTGGCGGTGAGCGTGACCGGCACCATGGCGGCGGACGGCCTGCACATCGTCATGCACCTGCCGTACACGGTGACCACTGCCCTGTACGCGATCATCCTGGCCGCCATCTTCGTCGTCTGGTACCGGGCCGAGGGGACGCTGTCCATCCACAGCATCACCACATTCCGCCGTGAGGCCTTCTACTGGGCGACGGTCATGGCCACGTTCGCCCTCGGGACCGCGCTAGGCGACCTGACCGCGTACACGCTGAAGATCGGCTTCTTCTCCTCTGGCGTGCTGTTCCTTGTCGTGATCGCCATTCCGGCGGTTGCGCACCGCTGGTTCGGGATGAACTCCGTGCTTGCCTTCTGGTTCGCTTACACCGTGACCAGGCCGCTCGGCGCCTCGCTCGCGGACTGGCTGGGCGTGCCGGCCAGGGTAGGCGGGCTGGATTGGGGCCGGGGCGTCGTCTCGGCCATCCTGACGATCCCGATCCTGATCGCCGTCGGGTACATGGCGGTCACGCATGTCGATGTGGCGCGCGATTCCGCGGCGGGTGGCAGGCAGCCCGCCAGGGCCGGCACCGCGCGGTCTAAGCGCGCGCCGCGGTCTAAGCGCACCGCGGTCTAAGCGCGGCACCGCGCGGCCCCAAAGCACCGAGTCCGCCAGAAATTAACGGTCGCCGTACGCCGCCGCCACGGCAGACTCCGGTCATGTCGACGAGTCTTTATGGAAATTCGGGACCGCGCCTCACCAATACGCTGAGTGCCGCCTATTCCATGCTGATCCGGATTCTAACGGTGCTTCTCATCTGCGGCTATGCGCGTGCACGAGTCAATAACGATTTCCCTGCTCCGCCCCTATACACGTGGGATTGTTTTCGGCCCTCTGCTATTGTCGGAGCGTCAATAGACTTTGAAATAACGGGGAATTAAGCCCTGCTCGGGCGGATCTTTGCTATAGCCATTTAAATAGCGTCAAACTCATCGGCTCAGCGCAAGCCGCCCCTGTGCAGGTTAAAACGGGCAAGCGGGGGATAAGGCTGTGCTCCGGAGAACGACGTGACGCGAGTGCCTGCGCACGCGGGGTCGCTGCGGCCATCGGAACGTTTCGCGTTCGCGCTGGTGTTCGCCCTGATGGCGGGCTTTGTCGTGGTCATCACCGTGTCGGCCGCCAGAGAGCGCCAGCATCTGACGGTCGCGGGGCCGACCGCGACCGCGAGCGTGCCCGCCTCCGCGGCCACGCCGCCCAGACTGCTTATCGGCAGCACCAGCAGCGCCGCCCAGAAGGCCGACCGGTCAGCCGTCGGCGGCGCTGTGCCGGTCAGGCCGCCCACGGCGCGGCTGAACGCACTGCTGGCCACCGCACTGCACGGGATGGTGCGCGGGCACCGCGACCAGGTGGCGGTCGGCGTCATCGATATCACCTCGGGTCAGCAGGCGCAGTACCGCGCCAGCAGGCAGTTCCGCGCCGCGAGCATCATGACGGCTGACATCCTGACCACGCTCCTGGTCCGGCATCAGCAGGCGGGCACGCCCGTGACCGGCCAGCAGGCGTACCTGGCCACCGTGATGATGGACAGCGGGAGCGGCGTGGCCACGACCGGCCTGTGGCGGGCGATCGGGGGCGGGAACGGGGTCGCGTCGGCCAATCGCCTCCTCAAGCTGCGCCATACCGTCGCTGGCCCTGATGCCTCGTGGGACCAGGCCAGGACGACCGTAGCCGACCAGCTTCAGCTGCTGACCGACCTGACCTCAGCCCGCTCGCCCTTGCCCGGCGCTGCCCGCGACTACGTGCTGGGCCTGATGGCCGGTGAAGCCACGGGCCAGCGCTGGGGCGTACCGGCCGCTGCCACGGCCGGCACTAGCTATGCGGCCGGGGAGGGCTGGCGGCCCGATGGTCACTTGTGGGACGTCAACAGCATCGGCGTCGTGCGGCACGGGAGCCAGGTCCTTCTCATCGTGGTGCTGTCGAGCAGGAGTCGCACCAAGGCAGCCGGGCTCTCGCTCACGTCCGCCGCGGCGATCGCCGCGGCCGCGGTGATGACCCGAGCGGGCTCCTGAGCCAGGCGACGGCACCGCCGGCGCATCGTCCTGCCGTCGATGAGATGGCATGGCTGACAACCCAGCGCGACTGGGGCGTCATTACCTCTAGGCACCGGCCCGGACGGCTAGCCCCTGAGTACGTGCGCCGCCGTATTGATGGCGTCGACGAGGCCGTCGGTCGCTGCGAACAGCCCGGCGGCTTCGTCATCCGGCCGTCCAGCCGGGCCGGCCGCGCCCTGGCTTCCTGAGTCTCCAGCCGCGCCCGGAGGTTCTGTGCCACGACGGCGCCCGCTCTCGCCGGCCGGTGCTCGCGGTCGCCGCCAGATCGCCTGCTGCTGCGCCCGCAACGGCGGAAGGTCGCCGAGCCGCGGCCGGCGGCCAGGTTCCTGCGGCTGCGGGAGCGCGGCTGTGCCCGCATCGGCTGTGCCTGGCTGGCCTGTGCCTAGCTGGCCTGTGCCTGGGCCCGCTGTGCCTGGCCCGGCTGCGCCGGCTGCGCCTAGCCCGGCGGTGCCCCGCCCGGCTGCACGGAGCACGCCCGCGATCTGGTCGGTGGCCTGCGCCACGCCTGCGGCCAGCTCGTCGAGATGGGGCCGCAGGTCCGCGTCCCCCGTCGTGGTCCTGCTGGCGTGGTGAGCGGCCACCGCGGCCCCGAGGGTGAGCAGTGCTTGCGCAATCCGGTGGCTGGCCGCTGCCAGTGCGCGGGCCGTGCTGGCGCTCATCGGCGCGTGCTCAGGCTCGCCAGCGAGCCGGTCCGCCGACGCCTCAGCGTCGATCCGGGCCCGCCGCGCGGCCAGCTGGAGCGAGCCGAGCCGGGCCGCCTCGGCGCCGCCTGGCCTGGTGTACGCGCGAAGCAGCGCGCGGCCGTAGCTGCCCTGGGCGGTGATGAGCCGGGCGAACTTCTCGGCTGCTGATGTGCCTTCCCACGTCGGCCACAGCAGGTAGGCGAGGATGGCGAGGCCGGTGCCGATTCCGGTGCCGATGAGGCGGGCTATGGCGGTCGGGTCCGGTGGCAGGCCCAGCAAGGCGAGCATCACGACGAGGAAGTCAGTCAGAAACACGGCATACACCAGATAGCTGACCGTGAAGACCGCGTAGGCGATCACCAGCGAGATCGCGATGCCGCAGAGCAAGGCCGGGAGGCTGACCTTCACCAGCAGGACTGTCGCGACGCCGAGCCCGGCCCCGACGACGGTACCGGCGGCGCGCTGAAGTCCGCGGTAGAGGGTCGAGCTGTAGTCGGGCCGCAGCACGATGAAGATCGTCAGTACGATCCAGTACCCGTGACTGAGGCCAGAGCCCTGCGCGATCACTTCGGCGAGCGCCGACAGAACGGCAAGCCGCAGCGCGTGCCGCCCGGCCTCGGACGAGGTGCCAAGACTCGCGTGCACGGTGAGCCACGCGTCCGTGCGCCAGGCGCGCCGGATCGGCTGCGGGCTATCGCGACCAGCCGGGGCCCTGACAGGTTCCGCCGCGTTGAGTCGCTGGGCGATCCGATACGCGCTGCGCAGCTGACCGAGCAGCGCATCCTCGGCCCACTGCCAGCCGGTGCCGATCTCCGCCGAGGCGTCGTCCAGCACCCGCCTGGCGCCAGCCAGGTGCTCGGCGCGCTGTTTCGGCCTGCCGCCAATCGCGGCGGCGAGCTCGGTCAGCACGCGCGCGGCGGCATCGAGGATGCCGCGGCTGCCGGATCCCGCCGGGCCGTCCTTCCCGCGGAGGGACAGCGCCGTCAGCGTGGCCCGGATCCGCTCAGCCTCCTCGGCGAGGTCGAGCATGTACTCGCGGGCCGCAGTCCGCATCAGCGGGTTGGGATCGCCGAGGACGTAGCTGCCGGTCAGCTGGCTGGGATTCGGTGGCGCCTGCCGGCCAGCGGCGACGTCGGCCGCGTAACCGGCGAGCCCGGCATAGCTCGTGGCCAGGGCGGTGCGCTCGGTGCTGCCGCGGTTCACCGTCCAGGACGTGACCACCAGCAGGGCCTGCCACAGGCCGCCACCGAGCACCAGGCCAGCCCGGGCCGCGGCCGGCCCCGGACCGAGCGGCAGGGCGCTGGCGATCAGCAGGGCGATCGGCCACTGGAGTGTCACCGCCAGGACCGTCGGGCCGAGCGAAGCGAGGACGCCGGTGAAATACGCCCACGCGAACACGACCGGGACGAGCATCCACGGCTGGTCGGCCGCGGTAGTTGCGCCAACGAACGTGGAGACCGCCATGCCCGCGGCCGCGCACAGGACGGCCAGGACCCTGGTGCGGCTGACGCCGCGGAACGATACGAAGCCAGCTGGCAGCGCGCCGAGGGCCGCGTAGCTGCCGTACTCGGTCTTCCCGATCGCGATGCCGATGACCAGCGGGGTCAGGACGCCGATCGTGGCCCGGACCGACTGGCCGACTGCCAGGTCGCGCCAGCGGAACGCGCCGAAGTCGAGCCAGCCAGACTGACTCAGCTCCGCGGCCAGGAAGGCGCGCCCGCCTCGCAGGTCGGACAGGAAGCGGCGGCCGGGCCGCTTGCCAGCCAGCCTGGATCGTGTCAGCGGGTTGCCGGGCAGCTGACTGGCCAGGTGCTCAGGCCGACCGGACCGACCGGTAGGCGGGCTGCCACATGAGCTTCCGGACGTAGGCCGGCAGATCCTTGGGCACTCGGGCGGTCGCGATGCCGTCGGCGATGGCGGCTTCGGCGACGGCGACAGCAACTGCCAGCGACGTGTCTCGCAGCGTTGCTACCTCGGGCAGGAGCGGGCCGCCGGCGGCGCCCGTGTCCACGAGGCGCGCAACCGCGTGCGCTGCCGCGCTCAGCATGTTGTCGGTGATCTTGCTGGCACGCACGGCGATGGCACCGAGGCCAAGGCCCGGGAAGACCAGTGCGTTGTTTGCCTGGCCGATCACGTAGGTCGTGCCTCGATACTCCACGGGCGGGAATGGGCTGCCAGTCGCCACCAGCGCCCTCCCGCCGGTCCACTCGATCAGGTCGGCCGCCCTCGCCTCGGCCAGCTCGGTCGGATTGGACATCGGCATGATGACAGGCCGGTCGGAATGAGCGGCCATGTCCTTGACGATGTCCTGGGTAAAGGCGCCGCCGCGAGCTGACGTGCCGATCAGCACGGTCGGGTGGACGCGGCGCACCACCTCGGCGAGCGGGATGCCGCCGAGCGCCTCGTCACGCTGCCAGTCCGCCACCTCGGCCCGGTCCCGAGCGTACTTGCGCTGATCCTCAGACAGCCCGCCGGCGTCGGCCACGAGCAGGCCGTGCCGGTCCACGGCCCAGAACCTGGCCCGCGCGTCCGTAGGCGAGAGGCCGTCAGCTACCAGCGCCACAGTCAGCTGGTCGGCGATGCCGGTCCCGGCCGACCCGGCGCCGAAGATCACGATGCGGTGACTGCGCACCTGGATCCCGGTGGCCTTGACCGCTGCCAGCACGGCGGCCATATTGACCGCACCCGTCCCCTGTACGTCGTCGTTGAAGCTCGGCAGTACGTCACGGTACTGAGTGAGCAGGCGGCGCGCGTTCGACGTGGCCATGTCCTCCCAGTGCAGCAGCGCGCGGGGGAAGACCTTCTTGACGGCGGCCACGAAGGCGCCGAGGAACGCGTCGTACTCGTCGGGCGCCACCCGCGGATGCCGGTTGCCGATGTACATGGGGTCGTCGAGGAGGCTCTGCCGGTCGGTGCCGACGTCCAGCATGACCGGCAGGGTGCGGCCCGGATGGACTCCGGCGGCCGCCGTGTAGACGACGAGCTTGCCGACGGCGATGCTCATGCCGCCGACTCCCCAGTCGCCGATGCCCAGGATCGCCCCGGCGTCGGTGGCGACGATGAGGTCTACGTCATCGCTGCCGAGGCCGTACGCCTCGAGCGACTGCTCGATCAGCTGCGGCTGGTCGACCGACAGGTACACGCCGCGCGGCCGCCGGAACTCATGGCTGTAGTTCTCGATGGCCTGCCCGACCGTTGGGGTGTAGATGACCGGGAGCATCTCGCTCAGGTGATCGGCCAGCACCCGGTAGTAGAGCACCTGGTTGCGGTCATGCAGCTCGTTCAGCAGCACGTTGCGGGCCAGGTTGGAAGACTGCCGCAGGAACTGCGCATAGACGCGGTCGGCTTGCTGCTCAAGAGTCATGTGCCCGGCCGGGATGAGCCCGATCAGCCCAAGGTCAGCGCGCTCGGCGTCACTGAAGGCCGTGCCCTTGTTGATCCGCGGATCGGTCAGCACCTGACGCCCGCGCAGCGTCGTCCGCCAGGTGCCCTCCTGATCGAGCCATAGCGTGCGCACCGAGCGAGATCCCTTCGGCCATGCCTGCCGTCCGTGGTCGGGCAGGCGTCCGCATCGCAGCCATAGTGCCAGGGTCGTGGCCGGCTCGCACGGCCCGGTCCTGCCCGTGCGTCCTAGCAGTGCGTCCTGCCAGAACGGTGGTGTCGGGCTGGCCGTGTCGGGCTGGCCCGTCAGCTCGATGTGCCAGCGTCCAGGTCGTCGCCGGACCACAGCGCGCGCACCGCGTCGATGGTGTCCGCCTCGGCCGGCTGCTTGTCCGGCCGGTATCGCAGAACTCTGGCGAACCTGAGCGTCACGCCGCCCGGGTATCTGGTACTGGCCTGGACTCCGTCGAAGGCAATCTCGACCACGAGCTCGGGCCTGACCCGCACCACGCCGCGGCGCGGTCCGTCAGCGCCACCGGCGGGTGGGTCGGCAAGCTCGAGCAGGCGCTCCGTCTGCCACGTGAGCAGCGCGTCGGTCAGGCCCTTGAACGTCTTGCCGAGCATGACCGCCCTGCCTGTGACCGGGTCGCGCGCGCCCAGGTGCAGGTTGGACAGCCAGCCCTGGCGCCTGCCGTGGCCCCATTCCGCCCCTAGCACCAGCAGGTCGAGCGTGTGCCGCGGCTTTACCTTGATCCACGCACTGCCCCTGCGGCCGGCTCCGTACGGAGCGTCGAGCGACTTGACGACGACGCCCTCATGACCGCGCTCGATGGCCGCGGCGAAGAACTGCTCGGCCGCTGATAGCTCGGCTGTCACGAGCCTCGGGATGACCAGGTCGGCCGGGGCGATCGTGGCCAGTCGCTCGAACCGCCTGGCCGCTGGCGCATCAATCAGGTCGGACCCGTCCAGGTGCAGGACATCGAACAGGAACAGCGACAGCGGCACCTGCTCCGGCTCGCCGTCCGCGGCAGCCTGGCTGGCCGCACGCGCCGCCGTGACCTGGAACGGGTGGGGCCGCCCGTCCGGCCGCAGCGCCACCGCCTCGCCGTCCAGCACGGCGTCGGACACGGCTAGCGACATCGCGGCCTGCGCGATCTCCGGCATCCGGTGCGTGATGTCGTCCAGCGTCCTTGAGAACACCCGGACGCCGATGCTGGTCCGATGCACCTGAACCCTGATGCCGTCCACCTTCCATTCCAGGGCGGCCGGCGAGATCCGCTCGAGTGCCGCCGCCACAGATGGGGCGGCAGCGGCCAGCATGGGCCGGATCGGGCGTCCCACCTGGAGCGAGACGGCCCGAAGTGCCGCGGCCGCGGTATCCGCGTCGCCGCCCGCTGCCAGCGCCGCGGCGGCTGTCGCTGGCAGCGATCCGCTGAGCTGGTGGGCGCGGCGCACGTCGGCACCTGACACTCCGGCCGCCCTGGCGACGGCATCGGTCATGACGCCGTCCAGGGCGCCCTGCCGCAGGTCACCAGCCAGCAGGCGGACGAGGAACTGCCGCTCGGATTCAGTCGCGCGGCTCAGCAGGCCCGCCAGCAGCCGGCGGCGCTCGGCCTGCGAGCCCTGTCCGGCGAGCGCGCCGATGTGGCCGAGCGCCTCGTCGGTCTCGGCCAGGGTCAGCTGCGGGACGGCGGCAGGATCGCCCACTCCGGCTGGCGCCGTCGGCGCCGCGGGCCCGTAGCCACCCATCAGGTCAGTCAGGGCCGCGTAGCCGACGCCGATCTGCCGCTGCGTCAGGTCCCCGGCCAGGAACGAGACTGCCACCGGGATCTCAGCTGCCGGGACATCTTTCAGCAGGGCGGCGATGTGGTCGATCTTGGCGAGGCGGCCGGGCGACGCCGCGACAGCAGCGGAGGTACGCACCACGCTGTCCAGCAGCATCGAGTTACAGCCAGCCTTTCTGCTGGGCGATCTCAACGGCTTGGGCGCGGTTGCGGGCGCCGAGCTTCTGGATCGCGGCGGACATGTGATTGCGCACCGTGCCTGGCGACAGGTGCAGCCGCGCGGCGATTTCGGCGATCGCATCATGGCCGGCCGCGGCCGCCAGCACTTCGCCCTCCCGGTCGGTCAGCGGGCTATCGCCCTGCGCCAGGGCTGCCGCGGCGAGCGACGGATCTACGACGCGCTGGCCCGCGGCGACCTTCCTGATGGCGGCGGCAAGGTCAGCGGCCGGTGCGTCCTTGAGCAGGAACCCGCTGGCACCGGCTGACATCGCGGCACGCAGGTAGCCGGGCCGGTCGAACGTGGTCACGATGACGACCCGGCCGCCGAAGCCCGACGCGGTTAGCTGGCGGGCGACCTCGATGCCGCTCGGTCCCGGCATCTCGATGTCGAGCACCGCTACCTCGGGGTGATGCTTGCGGGCCATGGCGAGCGCCTCGTCGCCGTCGGCGGCCTCCGCCACCACCTCGATGTCGCTTTCAAGCTCCAGGAGTGCGACGAGGGCCTGGCGGACCATGGTCTGATCCTCCGCGATCATGATCCGCACTGTCACCCGCCCATTGTCCCGCGAGTCGGCCCTCGTGTCCGCCAGCCGGCCCCGCTGGCGACGCCGTCACGCCTGCCTGGAGACTGGCACGGCCACGCGCAGCCGGAACCCCTGCGACTCCGCCGTTCCGGCCGCCAGCTCGCCGCCGAGGCCACGCACCCGCTCGGCGAGGCCGGCCAGGCCCGAGCCGGTGAACTTCGGCGTGGCTCGGGCGGCCACGGCGCGCCCATCGGGTCCGGCGGTCAGCGCCAGAATCCCTGCCGGGGCGAGTTCGTCCACGACGGCGGGCCCGTCGTCGCTAATCTCGGCAATGGCGATCGCCGGGCCGGTGCTGATGGCGATGGCCACGTGCGTTGCCCTGGAGTGCCGGACCACGTTGGTCGTGCCCTCGCGGACCGCCCACGCCAGCGCGGCGTCCACGTCCTGCGGCAGACAGGTGGTGTCGGCCGAGCTGATCTGGCTGGCAATACCGGCCGCATCGAGTAGCTGCCGAGCGGCCGCCAGCTCGCCCGCCAGGTCCGGCTGCCGGAAGCCGGCCACCGCCCCGCGGACATCAGCCAGCGACTGCCTGGCCACCGACTCGAGCTCGGCGATCTCTTTGGCGGCCCGCTCCGGGTCAGCGCTGACGACGCGGCCAGCCAGCTCTGCCTTCAGCGTGATCAGCGACAGCGAATGGCCGAGCAGGTCATGCAGGTCGCGCGCGATCCGCAGCCGCTCCTCGGCAACCGCTGCCCTGGCCAGCTCGGCCCGGGTACGCCGCAGCATCGCGAGGGTGTCAGCGCGCCTGCCAGCGCTGTAGGCAAACAGCCCCGCCATCGGCGCGATGAAGCCGGCGGCCAGGATCAGGCCGGACTGGGACCCGTTGATGACCGAGACGGTGAGCCCAGCTACGCCACACGCGGTAGCGCCGACCACCGCCGGGACTGGCGTCTGGCTATACCGGCCGAACGCTGCCGCTGTGACGGCCAGGGTCGCGATCCAGTCGCCGCCGCCGACCGCGAAGAGCGCGATGCCAATCGCCAGGATGACAGCGAGCGAGAGCCACGGAACCGGATAGCTGGCCATCTCACGTGAGCTCACCCGCCAGCAGACAAGCGCGGTCAGCACGACGGCGCCGATCACCTGGAACCAGCGCCGGCCATCGAGCGGATGACCGAGCAGGTTAATCGCGGGCTGCAGCAGGGCGAAGATGATCAGCCCGCTCACCGCGGTCCGGCGGAACATGGTCCACGAGCGTCCGTCCGCGTCATCGGCAGCCAGGACGGACTGGTCGCGGTTCATTTATCCAGGCTAGGCAGTGACAGGCGCGCCGTCACATCACGCCAGTCCGGGTCTGGTCATGACAGATGTCATGACCAGACCCGGGTCACGAGCAGACCCGCCGCGCGCGGTTATGCCACCGCGGCGATTGCCAGCCCGGCGCTGGCTCGCGGACGGACGCTGGCTCGCGGACCTCAGACGATCTGAGAGTGCCCGTTCAAGTCGGGGTCGGGCGGGCCGTCCTCTTCAGTGATCGTGACGGAAGTCACCTCGACCGGCTGCTGCCGGAGCCACATCACCGCGGCAGCGGCCCCGCCGGCGGCCGCGACCAGCAGCACGATCCCGGCGATCATGCCGCGGCGGCGCGGCTTCTTCCGGACCGGCGCATCGATCTTGCGCGCGGCGTTCATGAGCGCGACGGAGATGCTCGGCGCGAGGCTCTCGCTGATCGCCCGCGCGGACTGCTCGAGCTGCGGCGCGGCCCACGCCCTGGCGGCGTCGACCTTGGGCGTTGCCCAGGCGACGGCGCCGTCCGCGCTGTGCCGCATCGACGCGCCTGCGGTCCTGGCGAGCGGGACGGCCTGCTGCGCCGCCATCTGCGCCTGCTGCGCTGCTATCTGGGCCTGCTGCGCGGCCTGGTGTGCTGCCTGCTGGGCCATCGGCACGCTCTTGCTCGCAAGCGGCCCGGCCTGGCGAGCCGCCGAGACAGCCTGAGTGCGGAACCCGTTACTGCCATTATTCTGGTGTTTCCTGGTCAAGACAGACACAAAGACCTCCCGATGTTCTTCCCAGGCTGGACACCTTCCCTGCAAACGTGGGGCCAACCACCACGCCGGGGCGAGCCGGTGCCCGGGGCAGCGTGACCAGAGCGCCGTCACGCCGTGGGAGGATTCTGGTTATGACCAACACGCTGACCGCAACGCTGCGGACTAGCCGGGGGCCAGTCGTCGTCCGGCTCTATCCAGATCACGCGCCTAAGACCGTGCGCAACTTCGTGGACCTTGCCGAGGGAAGCCGACAGTGGACGAACCCGGCGACCCGCCAGCCCAGCCAGGAGCGGCTGTACGACGGGACGATCTTCCACCGGGTCATCCCCGATTTCATGATCCAGGGCGGCGACCCGCTCGGGACCGGGACTGGCGGCCCTGGCTACAAGTTCGCTGACGAGTTCCACCCCGACCTGTCGTTCGACCGGCCCTACCTGCTCGCCATGGCGAATGCGGGCCCGGGCACCAACGGCTCGCAGTTCTTCATCACCACGGCGGCGACGCCGTGGCTGAACAATAAGCACACCATCTTCGGCGAGGTCGTCGAGGGCACCAGCGTGGTCGACGAGATCAGCCGGGTGCAGACCAGCCGCGGTGACCGCCCTGTCACCGACGTGGTGCTGGAGTCCGTCGAGATCGGGCGCGACGACAGCGAGTAGAGCGGTACCTCCCATGGCCATCCCCCCGGACCAGGATCAGGACCAGAGCCAGGCAGCCCCGCCCGTGTGCTACCGGCATCCGGGCCGGCCGACGTACGTGTCCTGCGTGCGCTGCGGCCGGCCCGCCTGCCCGGACTGCCTGCGCCCGGCGGCTGTCGGCCATCAGTGCGTGGATTGCATCAAGGGCCAGAACCGCGGTGTACGGCAGGCCAGCGGCCGGTTCGGCGGGCAGATCACGGCCAAGGCCAGGGTCACTTGGATACTCATCGGCATCAACGTGGTCCTCTACCTCGTCCAGCTGGCCCATTCCAGCCTGGCGAGCGACTGGTGGATGCTCGGCGCTGCCAGAGACTCTGACGGGCACCTGGTCGGCGTGGCGTTCGGCCAGTACTACCGCCTGATCACCGCCGCCTTCCTGCCCGGCACCGGAAGCCTCGGGATTCTGGACATCGCCTTCAACATGTGGGCGCTTCTGGTGGTGGGACCGGCACTGGAACGTGTGCTCGGCTGGGCGCGGTACCTGACCGTGTACCTGGCCAGCGCGCTCGGCGGCTCGGTGCTCTACTACCTGCTGGCCCAGCCCAATGAGCCAGCGCTGGGCGCGTCCGGCGCGATCTTCGGTCTCTTCGGGGCCTGGTTCGTGCTGGCAAGGCGCCTCGGACTCGACTCGCGGCAGGTTGTCCTGCTGATCGCGCTCAATCTCGGGATCAGCTTCGCCGTGCCGTTCATTGCCTGGCAGGCGCACGTCGGCGGCCTGATCGTCGGCGCTGCGCTGACGGCTGCCTTTGCGTACGCGCCACGGCGGAATCGCACGCTGATCCAGGTCGCAGCTACGGCCGCCATCGTGGCGCTGCTGATCGCCGGCGTGGTGACCAGGGACTACCAGCTGGTCGGCGCGCTCAGACTCTGAGGCCCGGCAGGCGGCTCAATGCCACCTGGTCGCCAGGCCGAGGCCGCCCACCACGAAGACGAAGCCGACGACGAGGTTCCCCGGACCGATAGCGCCGATCGGCCACTTCTGCTGGCTGACGTAGAAGATCACGATCCAGATCAGGCCGATAACCAGGCTGCCGAGCATCGTCGGCACCAGCCAGGGCGGGCTGACCTTCGCCTTGGCCGACCGGGGCGGTGGGGTGTAGACCGCCTTGCTTCTGACGCGGGACTTCGGCACGGTCGTCTCCTGTGTAACTGCTGGCTAGCCGCCGGCGGGGTACCCGGCGGACCGGGCACGCGGGGACCCCGGCGCCCTATTGGCGTAAGCGTAGTTGGTCGGGCGAGATGACGCGCCTCCTCGCCGCCAGCGGGCCTGGAGCCGCCGCGCCCGCGCCTTCTTCCTGCGGGCGGTACTACGAATCGCTAGTATGTGACCACTCTCAGTTACGGCTGCCCTCGGGAGAGATACGCGTGAGCGCGCGGTTCAGCCTGCGACTTTCAGGTCAGATCCTGATCCACTTAGCCGTGGTCGTCCTGGGCTTCATGGCGTACCTGTACTGGGGCACGGCAGCGCGCGAAGGCAACGCACAGCACGCCTTCGCCGGTGAGCTGGGCGAGCAGTGGTCCACGGCGAATCAGAGCCTGGCCGCCCTGGTCAGCCCGGACGACCTCTCGCTCGGCACGCCGTTCGCCCTGATCAGGATCCCGCGGTTCGGCGCGCGATGGCAGTTCGCTGTCGTACAGGGCATCGGCCCGCCGCAGCTGGCGCTTGGCCCCGGCCACGTGCCGGGGACCGCCCTGCCGGGCATGGTCGGCAACTTCGCGGTCGCAGGTCACCGGATCACCGCCGGCCACCCATTCTGGCGCCTGCCAAGCCTGCGGCCGGGCGACATCGTGGACGTCGAGACGATCGCCGGTACCTATGAGTACGCGGTCACGGGCAAGCCGTCGCGGGTCTCGCCCGGCGACTCCGCGGCGCTGGCGCCCGTGCCAGACCACCCCGGCCGTGCCCCGCAGCGCCGGATGATAACGCTGATCACCTGCGATCCGCCGTGGACCGGCACCGGCCGGGTGATCGTCACAGGCATCCTGCTCCGGCTGCTGCCGCGGCCGGGAATCGAGGGCTAGCGCGATGTACGGCTGGATCTGGCAGCGCCTGCCTGGCGGCACAGCGGCCCGCACTGCCCAGGTCGTCGTGCTCCTGGTCGCCGTCGGCCTGGTGCTGTGGTACCTGGTCTACCCGTGGGCGTCCCTGCACCTGCCGTTCGATCAGGCCGGAGTCGGATAGCCGCGGCGTCACGGTGTCGGCGTCGGGCTGGAGCTCGGCGACGTCGACGGGCTGGAGCTCGGCGACGTCGACGGGGACGAAGACCCGACCACGAAGATCGTGATCGGCGAGCCGGGAGCCAGCGTGGTCCCCGGGGCCGGACTGGTCTGGAACACGGTCCCCGGCTGGCCGGGCCCGCTCACTGTCTGCGTGGTGACCACGTAGCTGTAGGGCGCAGCGGACAGGATGGCGACGGCCTGCGAGGCAGTCATGCCGATGACGCTTTGCGGCACGGTGACTGCGGCACCGGTCACGTTGATCGTGATGGTGCTGCCGACCGGCTGCATGGTGTTGCCCGCCGGAGACTCGCTGACGACGGTGTTCGGCGGCGCGGTTGCCGAATTGCCGGGGACGACGGCCACCTGGAAGCCCGCTGCTCTAAGCGCGGCGACGGCCTTGCCCCGTGGCTCGCCCACCACGTACGGCACGAGTTTCTTCGCCACCGGCTTCCGCCCGCTGGAGTAGACGATGTTGACGGCGCTGCCCTTCGGCTCGGTCAGGCCGAAGGCTGGGCTCGTCGAGATCACCAGTCCCTTAGCGATCGACGCATCCTGCCTGGGCGTGACCGTCCCGACCTTCAGGCCGGCGCTGGTGATGGCCTGGCGGGCGACGGGCAGCGTGTCGTTGAGGACGTTCGGCACCGGCACGCCGCCGCTGTTACCGGTTACGTACTTGAGCAGCACGATGGCCGCGATCAGCACGATCACCACGGTGGCCAGGGCCACCCAGGGCCAGGCACGCCGCTGGCGCTGGGGCGGTCCGTCCGGGCCGCCGTCCTCGGGTCCGTACCGGTACGGCGGAATGGCGGACGTCCGGCCGGCGACCTGCGTGGCCGTCGCACCCATCCGGCGCGTGCCTGCGCCGTAGCCGTCGGCGAGCATCGGCGCGGCGACCGGCGCGCCTGACAGCGCGCGCTGGATATCGTTGCGCATCTCGCCCGCGGACTGGTACCTGTCGCCCGGATCCTTTTGCATGGCCTTGAGGACGATCGCGTCAGCCCAGCCCGGTACCTCCGGGTCCACCTGCGACGGTGGCACCGGGTCTTCCTTCACGTGCTGGTAGGCGATCGCCACGGGCGAGTCGCCGGTGAACGGCGGCCGGCCCGTCAGCAGCTCGTACAGCAGGCAGCCGGTCGAGTACAGGTCGCTGCGAGCGTCGACTCGCTCGCCCCGCGCCTGCTCCGGTGACAGGTACTGGGCCGTGCCGATGACCTGGGCGGTCTGCGTCATCGTCATCTGGGAGTCGGAGACCGCCCGCGCGATGCCGAAGTCCATCACCTTGACGTCGCCGGACCTGGTGAGCATGACGTTGCCCGGCTTGATGTCGCGGTGCACGATGCCGTTACGGTGGCTGTAGTCCAGCGCCCGCAGCACGCCGTCGGTGATCTCGGCGGCCCGCTCGGGCAGGAGCCGCCGGTCGTCGCGGAGCAGATCGCGCAGCGTCCGCCCGTCCACGAACTCCATCACGATGTACGGCACCGGGGTGTTGCCCACCATGTCTTCGCCGGTGTCGTAGACGGCGACGATGGACGGGTGGTTCAGTGAGGCGGCCGACTGGGCCTCACGGCGGAACCTGGCCTGGAACGTCTGGTCCCGGGCGAGGTCGTCGCGGAGTGTCTTAACCCCGACAATTCGGTCGAGACGGATGTCGCGGGCCCGGAACACCTCGGCCATGCCGCCGCGCCCGACGATGCCGTCGAGTTCATAGCGGCCACCAAGGAGCCGTGGCTGAGTCATGTCGCGCACTTACGTTACCGTCCTGCTTATCGGGGGCTGCGACCAGCATGACAGGCCGGGGCCGCAGCCATCCTCCCGGCTTGTCGCCTTGCACGGCGCCGATGCAGCAGACGTGCTGCAGTCGCCGCCAGGTCGGGCGCTCATGAGTGCGCTCCCAGGTAGGCCTTGATCACCTGCACGGCGATGGGGGCGGCAGCGTCCGCGCCGAACCCGCCGCCCTGCACGATCACGCCGACCGCGATCGGCGACGGCGACCCGCCGCTGCCCGGCACGAAACAAGTGAAGACGGCGTCATTGGGATTCCCGTTGCTGACGCCGTTCTCTGCCGTGCCGGTCTTGCCGTCGATCGTGATCCCGCCGGTTGCCTGCGGGCCCGCCGTAGCGTAGGCAGTCCCGCCTGGGTTGTGGGTGACCTGATACATCATTGACTGCATGTAACCGGCAATGGTTGGCGTTACGGCCTGGCCTAGCATCCGCTGCTGGGCGCGCTCGATGACCGAGAGGCCGGGCCCGACGACCTGCTGGACCAGGTAGGGATACATGAGCGTGCCGTGGTTGGCGATGGCCGCGGAGAACATCGCCTCCTGCAGCGGCGTCACTGAGTCGTTGAACTGCCCGATGGCCGTGAACGCCGTCAGCGACGGGTCCTTCCAGCCGCTCACCTCGGGAACCACGCTCGGTACGACCGGCAGCGGGATCGACAGCGGCCTGTTCATGCCGAACTGGCTCGATTGATTGCGCAGCGCCGGCGCCCCCAGCTTGATGCCGAGCGCGCCGAACGCAGTGTTGCAGGACTGCCAGAACGCCTGGATGAGCGGCGGATGCCCGTCACCGCACAGCTCGCCCCCGTCGTTGATCAGGTGGTTGCCATTCGGCAGCGTCAGTAGCGGCGGCGCGGTCACCGGCGTGCTCGGGTTCGTCACCTTCGACACACCCGGCTGCAAGAACGCGGCCGAGCTAGTGACGATCTTGAATGACGAACCGGGCGGATACGTCTCCTGGGTAGCCCGGTTCAGCAGCGGCTGGCCAGGGTCCCGCAGCAGCTGGTTGTCGATCTTGTCGAACTGCCTGCCGTCGAACGTCGTGAGCACATTCGGGTTGAAGGTGGGGTAGGAGGCCAGCGCCAGAATCGCGCCGGTACTGGGCTGAATCGCCACCAGGGCCGCCGCGTGGCCACCGTCGCTCGACAGCGCCTTGTACGCCGCGGCCTGCGCGGCCGGGCTGATGGTCAGATCCACCGCCGCGCCCTGCTTCTGCTTGCCGGTCAGCAGCGCGGTGAAGTTGTGGATGGTCAGCCGCGGATCGGTCCCGTTCAGCAGGCCGTTCTCGGCCTGCTCGATGCCGGACTTGCCGTAGATCGTGTCGTAGCCGGTGATAGGCGCGTAGACCTTGCCCGCGGGGTAGTACCGCTGGTACTGGTCGCTGCCCTTGGGCAGTCTCGAGTAGGCGATCCTGACGTCGGTGCCGTCACCGCCGGCCAGGATCGCGCCGCGCTGGTAGGTGAACTGGGCATCGAAAACCCGGACATTGTGCGGCTCGCCCGCCAGCTTGCTGGTCTCGAACGCCTGCACGTAGTTGACGTTGAGCAGGAGCAGCACGAACATGGCCAGGCAGGCCAGCGAGATGCGGAGCAGCGCGCGATTCATGCGGCCCGCACCACCTGGGTCATGCCCTCGTCCTGGATCGGCTGCGGCGCGGGCTTGCGCGCCGAGTCACTGATCCGGATGAGCAGCCCGACCAGGATCCAGCTGGCCACGAGCGAAGAACCCCCTTGGGATAGGAACGGGGTCGTTACCCCGGTCAGCGGAATGAGTCCGCTGACGCCACCGACGATCACGAAGACCTGGAGGGCGAGGACGAAGGACAGTCCGCCGGCGAGCAGCTTGGAGAACGGGTCCTTGACCGCGACGGCTGCCCGCAGTCCGCGCTGCACCAGCAGGCCGAAGACCAGCAAGAGCGCCATGACACCCACGAGGCCAAGCTCCTCGCCGAACGCGGTGAAGATGAAGTCGCTCTGCACGAGCGGGGTGAAGTACGGCTGGCCGTGCCCGAGCCCCGTGCCGAACAGGCCGCCGTACGCCATCCCCTCCAGGCCCTGGACAGGCTGGTACGACAGGCCCAGCGGGTTGCTGCCCTGGAACGGGTGCAGCCAGGCGGTGAACCGCTCCATCACGTGGTGGAACAGGCTGGCGGTGATGAACGTCCCGCCGAGGAAGAGCGTGACACCGATCAGCAGCCACGACGTCCGCTGGGTGGCGATGTAGAGCATGACGACGAACAGCCCGAAGAACAGTGCGGACTGGCCGATGTCGGTCTCGAAAATCAGGATCAGCAGGCTCGCGACCCACGCGATGAGCACCGGCCCGAGGTCACGTGCCCGGGGCAGGTCGATGCCGAGCACGCGGCGGCCGGCCAGCGCCAGCACGTCCCGCTTGGCCACGAGATAGCCGGCGAAAAACACCGCCAGCGCCAGCCGGGCGAACTCGCCGGGCTGGAGGGAGAAGCCGCCGAACTTGATCCAGACCTTGGCGCCGTTGACCGCGCTGTGGCTGGATGGCAGCACCGCGGGGATGGCCAGTAGCAGCAGGCCGACCGCGCCGAGCGTGTAGGTGTACCGCTGGAGCACGCGCGCCTCGGAGATCAGCGCCAGCACCAGGACCAGGCCTACGATGCCGACGGCGGAGAAAACCAGCTGATACAGCGTGGTGGAGGTCGACATCACCGGCGACACAAGGTTGCCCGGATAGCCCTTGCGGCCCGACTCCTGGAGCCGGTAGATCATCACGATGCCCAGGCCGTTGAGCAGCGCGGCAAGCGGCAGAAGCAGTGGGTCGGCATAGGGTGCGAACCTGCGCACCGCGGCGTGCGCTGCCAGCACGACAATCGCGTACACGAGGATGTACAGCGGCAGGCCTGACGGCAGCTTGCCCCGCAGGCCGAGGCCGACCGCGGCGTAGGCGAGCAGCACGACGGCCAGCGCGAACAGCAGCATAACCAGCTCAGTCCGCCGGCGCCCGCGCGGCATCGGGACCTGGCGGTCAGTGGCTGCGCCCGCCGTCACCCTGCCCCCTGTGCCGGGCAGGACGCCGGCACGACTGGCTTCGGCGGCACCTTCACGGCAGGCGGCTTCTTGACCGTCTTCTTCTTGCTGGTCTTCGGCGGCGTTGTCTTGATTGTGTACTTCGCGGTCCATGCCTCCAGCGCCTTCTGGGCCTGGCTGCAGGCGTAGGTGTGCTCGATGGACGTGAGCGTCGCCATGGTCTTGGGCAGCGTGGTCGGCGTCGTCGGAATGGTCAGGTCGCCCGGAACGTGCGACGTCGGCACGCCCGTCCGCCGGTACACGTGCGAGAGGCTGATCCAGGCGAGCTTCTGGTTGATGCCCCGGTAGATGCTGAGCTGGGCGCCGTCGGAGGCGAGATAATAGTTGCCTTGCGTAGCCCGGTAGCCGACATAGAGTCCGCCGACCACCAGCAGCACGAGGACCACCAGGACTGTCGTGACGACTGGCCACCGACGGTGCGGCTCGTCGAAATCGTCCTCGTCCTCGTCGTCCGCCAGCGGGGCTAGCACTTGTGACCGGCCGCCATGCCCGTTCAGGCTCGCGCCGGCAACACCAGACGTCAGGCCCGGACCGGTCGGGGGGCCCGAACCGCCCGTAGCGGCCTGGAGCAGCGTACTGACGTCGCCGTTGGCGGCGGCCCCGGCCAGCTGCGCGTCGACACTCGGCGCGAGCGACCCGGCCGCGCTGTCGATGACGTCAGCGACGATGCAGGTGATATTGTCCGGGCCGCCGTTGCGGATCGCGAGCGCGATCAGCTGGTTCACCGCCTGGTCGGCGTCGGGGATGGTGGACAGCACCTGGTGCACGGCCTCGTCCCCGACGACGTCCGTCAGCCCGTCCGAGCAGAGCAGGTACCTGTCGCCCAGCAGGGCCTCGTGCATGGCCAGGTCGGGGTCGGCGTCCGTGCTGCCCTGGAGCGCCCGCATGATCAGGGACCGCTGCGGGTGGTTGGCCGCTGCGGCCGGGCTCAGCCGGCCCTCGTCGACGAGCGACTGGATAAGCGTGTGGTCGCGGGTGATCTGGTAGAGGTCACCGTCCCTGAGCAGGTAGGCCCGGGAGTCACCGATGTGGCAGACCGCGACCTGGGCGCCCGCCCACAGCAGCGCGGTCAGCGTGGTCCCCATGCCTTCGACCGCCGGATCGGAGACGCTCATGTCGTGCAGGGTGCTGCGCGCAGCGGCGACCGCCGCGGCCAGCGCGTCGAGCATGTCTTCGCTGTCGGTGAGATTCTGCTTGTCCAGCGGC
Source organism: uncultured Actinomycetota bacterium (assembly GCA_963837255.1). Lineage (GTDB taxonomy): Bacteria > Actinomycetota > Actinomycetes > Streptosporangiales > Streptosporangiaceae > JAJYUU01. The sequence continues at coordinate 161,864 of CAWIMN010000011.1, read as the reverse complement.
GCGATCGCGGAGATGGCCACCGCACTAGCGACCTCGCCGGCTGCATGGCCGCCCATCCCGTCGGCGATGGCGAGCAGCCGGGGCCCGGCGTAGGCGGAGTCTTCATTGCCCTCGCGGAGCAGCCCCACATCCGAGCGGAGCGCGTAGTGCAGTGCCAGGGTCATCTGCGCAGCTCCAGAACGGTCTTGCCAATGCGGATCGGGACGCCAATGGGCACGGGAGTCGGCTGAGTCACCTTCTGCCGGTCCAGGTACGTGCCGTTAGTTGAGCCGAGGTCTTCGACTAGCCACTGGCCGTCTTGGGGGAACAGTCGGGCATGTCGGGTCGAAGCGTAGTCGTCGGCGAGCACGAGCGTGGCGTCATCCGCGCGCCCGATCGTGATCTGCTGATCGGTGAGGCCGAGGCTCGTGCCGGCTAGCGCGCCGCTCGTCACCAGTAGCTGCTGCGGCGCGGACCGCCCAGTCCTGGCGGGCTTGGCGGGCCTGGCCTTCAGACTGGCCTGCCGCGCTGCCTGGGCACCGCCGCCCGACCGCCGGCGCCGCTGCTTCGCCGGCCCGATAGATCGGTCCGGACCACGCCGACAGCCGCGATGACGAAGAGCCACAGGACGGCAAGGAACCCAATCCTGATGAGGGTGAGCTCAAGCGGGTTCATCGGGTCATGAGTCCTTGGCGTGCCAGTGGGTTGTCAGCTGTGCCGGGTTCGGCTGTCGGGCGGCACCGGGCCGGCGCCGCCTCGTTCCCTGCCTTTCTAAGGTTTTGATTACAGATGTCGTCAGTAGATGCTGTCCCTGCGGAAGACCAGCGTGGTCCGGCCGAGGGTCACCCTGGTGCCGTCGGTCAGCGCGACCCGCCGGACGGGCTGGCCGTTGACGAACGTGCCGTTGGTGGAGCCGAGGTCCACGAGTACGACCTCGCCGTCCTCAACCCGGATCTCGGCGTGGTGGCGGGATACCCCTGGGTCGACAAGGCGCAGGTCGCAGTCGGTGCCGCGGCCGAGGATGATCAACGGCGTGCTGATCTCATAGGTGCGCTGAGTGCTGCCGTCCGGGGCCGCCTCTGGCCCGGAGACCAGAAGCCGCGGGTTGCCGTGGAAGCCGCCGCTGGCTGCGGCAGGTCGCTCGCGGGGCGCCTGATCTCGCCATCCTCGACGGTCGTGCCCCTGATCACGCCGGAGAGGATCCGGAACGTGCCGGTGGTGAGGTCGCGGACGCCTTCGAACCGCATCCGGACGGGTCCGACAAACGAGTAACCCTGCTCCTTGGCATACTCCCTGGCGAGCGTCGCCAGCTCGATGCCGAGGCTGTCGGCGTAGACGTCGAGGCGCGCGTAGTCGTCCTCGGCCACCTCGACGACGAAGTCGTTAGGCACCAAAGTCCGGCCCTGGGCCACGATCGCCGCCCGGTCGTCCATCTCCCGCTGAATGGCGCTGGCTACCTCAACCGGCTGCAGCTCGGATTTGAACGCTCGCGCAAAGGCACCTTCGACCATCCCCTCGAGCCTGTGCTCAAAGCGCTGAAGCACTCCCACCGCGGTGCCCTCCTCTCCTGCCGTATCCGATCGTATCGGCGATGTAGGACAGCTTGCGGACGTGCTAACCTGACTGCTGCTCCCAGGGCGGGTGGCGGAACGGCAGACGCGCACGGTTCAGGTCCGTGTGTCCGAAAGGACGTGAGGGTTCAAATCCCTCCTCGCCCACCCTTCAAACGCGCGTCCTCCGGCGGCCATGACAGCACAGTGGCTAGCTGGCGGCAGCTTAGGCGAGGATGCGGTCCTTGTCACCGGGATCGGCAGGCCTATCACGCTCTGGCACCATGACGGCATGACCACAGCGGACGTGCTGAGCCGGGCAGCGCAGGTCGCAGAGGAAGTTTTGTTCCCGTCTGCGATGAAAGTGGACGCTGCGGACCGGATCCCGGCTGAGCATTTCGACGCCATCGCCAGGGCGGGGCTATACGGACTGGCCGCACCGGTTTCGGTCGGCGGGCTCGACGCTGACCCGGCCACGTTCTGCGGTGTGACCGAGATCATGTCGGGCGGCTGCCTGGCGACGACCTTCGTCTGGCTGCAGCATCACGGGACGGTCCGGGCACTCGCCGCGTCCCGGAATTCTGTCCTGCGCGACCACTGGCTCGCGCCGCTGTGCCGCGGCTCACAGCGAGCCGGGATCGCGCTCGGGGGCGCCCGGCCCGGCCCGCCGCTGCTACGGGCACGCGCTGTCCGAGGCGGCCACGTCCTCGACGGGTCGGCTCCATGGGTCACCGGCTGGGACATGATCGACGTGGTGCACGCGCTGGCCCGCGACGATGCGGGCCGGCTCGTGGCGGCGCTGCTCCCGGCCCAGGTGAGCGACACCCTGACGGCGAGCCGTCTTGACCTCGTGGCGGTCAACGCCAGCCGCACCGTCGAGCTCGCATTCACCGGGCACTTCGTGCCGGACGAGCTGATCACTGGTGTCACGCCGCACGCGGACTGGCTGGCCAGGGACGCGGCCGGGCTGCGGCCCAATGGCTCGCTGTCTCTCGGGGTGGCCGGCCGCTGCTGCCGCCTACTCGACCAGCTGGCCGGGCCAGCCGATGGGGCCGCCCACGGCAGCTCTGGGCCGCTCGCGGCCGAGCTGGCGGCGCGCCGGGCCGCGCTGGATGCTGCCGCGCTGGATGCTGCGGGGCCGGATGTGGCGGGGCCGGATGTGGCGGGGCCGGGATCGGGTACGGCATCGATGCCCGCGGCCCGCGCGGGCGCCAGCGCGTTTGCGTTCCAGGCCGCCGGCCTGCTGGTGGCTGCCGCCGGCAGCCATTCGATCCTGGCTGGCGAGCACCCGCAGCGGCTGGCCAGGGAGGCGTTGTTCCTGCTCGTCTTCGGCTCGCGGCCGGCTATCAAGGAGCATCTGGTCGCGCTGCTGACCGCCCGCGGCACGGACGCGCCTGGCGTGCGTGCGCTCAGCACCGGTGCGCCTCGCCCAGGTGCACTCGGCCCGCTCAATTGACCAGATCAGGCACAATCGATGTGTGCCTGAACTGCCAGAGGTAGCGGCGCTCGCCGCCGATCTGCGCGACCGTGCGGTCGGCCGGGAGATCGACCGGGCTGATGTGGCCGAGTTCTCCGTGCTCAAGACCTACGATCCGGCGCTGACGGCGCTGCGCGGCGCCCGCATCACCGGGACGTCGCGGCGCGGTAAGTTCCTCGACCTGATCGCCGAGCCGGCTGGCGGGGGCCCTGCCCTGCACCTAGTCACGCATCTGGCCAGGGCCGGCTGGCTGCGCTGGCGGGATGCGCTGCCCGATACCCCGCCCAAGCCAGGCAAGGGACCGCTGGCTTTCCGGCTCAGGTTCACCGACGGCTCGGGCTTCGACCTGACGGAGGCTGGTACGCGCAAGCGGCTGGCGGTCTACCTGGTCACCGACATCGAGCAGATCCCCGGTGTGGCCTCGCTCGGACCCGAGCCGCTCGACCCCGGCTTCACGCCGGCGGTGCTGGCGGGCATCCTGGTCGGCCGGCGCACGCAGATCAAGGGCGTACTCAGGGATCAGAAGCTCATCGCCGGGATCGGCAACGCGTACTCCGACGAGGTCCTGCACGCGGCCAAGATGTCGCCGTTCCGGCTTGCCTCCAGCCTGACGCCGCAGGACGTCGCCGACCTGCACGCCGTCATCGTCGGCACCCTCATCGAGGCGATCGGCCGTTCGGACGGGCTGGCCGCCGGCGACCTCAAGAAGGAAAAGAAGGCAGGCCTGCGCGTGCATGGCAGGGCCGGCGAGGCGTGCCCCGTCTGCGGCGACACGGTGCGCGAGGTGTCGTTCGCCGACTCCGCGCTCCAGTACTGCCCCACGTGCCAGACCGGCGGCAAGCCGCTCGCCGACCGGCGGATGTCCCGCCTGCTCAAATAGCCGTCGCCTTAGTGAAAGACGGCCTTGAGCTTGGCCCACCGTGACAGATCGCAGCCGCCGTCGACGATGGACTCATGCACCTTCCTGCCCAGGTAAGTGCCAGACACCGTCGCGCGCGCGGCGCTCTCCATGATCATCGGACACATGACGTGCCCTGGCCGTGGGGCGAACAAGCTCGCGCCGGTCAGGAGCCTGGCACACGCCGCGGCGGGATCGGGGGTAGTACCGCCGGCCGGCTCGCAGCGCAGCGTGTAGTGAGCTGCCGGGGAGCTCGCGGACGCGGCGAAGGTCACCTCCAGGGAGACCTTCGCGGCCGAGGCTGTGCTTGCCGAACTCGACCCCGTCGAGCTCGACGCAGAGCTTGCGCCTGCCCCGCTCGAGCCTGCCCCGGAGCCTGGCGCAGCGGTGCTGCCGCATGCGGCGGCCACGAGCGCACACGCGGCGAGGGCCGCGCCGCGCGTCAGGATCATTCGGGCCCGTGGCTGTGACCGCACCTCGTCAGATAGTGGCGTCATGGCCATTGGACGTGCTCTCTCTGTTGCTGGTTCCCGTTACCGCCAACTGATCTGAACTGGCGCGCAGGCTGTCCGGCGGCCGGCGGACAAGGGTTTGCGCAGTTCACCGACCTTAAGCCGGGACCAAGTGGGACCATAAGGGCGTGGGTTGGAAGGCTTCGGTGACGCAGCGTGACCGTGATCGGATCGACGGGACTGCCCGCGCCGTGATCGAATGCGCCGCCGACGCTATCATCGCCGTTGGCCCGGACCGGCGCATTACGGTCTGGAATCCGGCGGCGGAGCGGCTGTTCGGCTGGAGCGCCGCCGAAGTGGTCGGGCTCGAGCCGCCATTCGTGCCGGAGGAACTCCGGGCCGAGCACAACGCAGTACTCGAGCGGGTGGCAGGCGGCGGCCAGGTCTCGTTCGCCACGCGCCGCAGCCGCAAGGACGGCTCGATGGTCGACCTGCGGATCGACGCGAGCCGGATGGTCGATAGCGCCGGCGAGCTCAGCGGGTGGGTCTGTGTCTGCCATCGCAGCGGTGACGATGAGGCTGTCCGCCACTACATGGCCGAGCGGGCCAGAGTGGTGCGGCGCCTCGGCGATGTCGTCGCCGACATGAACGCCCAGCTGGACCTGGAGTCGGTGCTGGACCGCATCGCCGCTAGCCTGCGCGAGCTGACCAGGGCCGACGCCGGCGGCTTCGTGCTGATCGAGAAGGACAAGCTCCGGCTGGTGAGCCTGGACGGACTGCCCGCTGACCTGCGCGGCCGGACAGCCGACCTGCAAAGCAGCACGGTGGGCCAGCTCATGCGGTCCGGCAAGACCGTGCTGATGGCTACGAGCGACTCAGGCGGCTTCGACGACCTGATCTGGGCGGCACTGCCGGGCCTGCACACGATCACGCTCAGCCTCTCGCATGTGGCCGGGCGTCCCTACGGCGCTCTGTACGCGCTCTACAGCGGGCGCAAGATCGGCCACGTGGAGCTTGAGCTGCTGGAACTGCTGGCCGGGCACGCGAGCGTCGCACTCTCCAATGTCACAGCCTTCGAGGAGGTCGTCCGGCAGCGTGCCCATGAGCGAGCCGTGATCGACGCGAGCGCGGACGGCATCGCGGTGCTGGACTCTGAGTGCCTGGTGCGGCAGTGGAATCCGGCCGCGCACCGGCTGACCGGACTCTCGCCGGAACTGGCCACCGGCAGGCGGCCGCCGTTCCCGCTTCCCGAGCCCGGCGCGAAGCTGACGTACAAGCTCGCCAACGGCCGCTGGATCGACCTGCTCTGCACCGGCCTGAGCGGCCGGGGCGAGAAGGTGCTCGACTTTCGCGACATCACTGCGGCGAAGGAACTGGAGGAGGCCAAGGACCTGTTCCTGGCCACGACCAGTCACGAGCTGCGCACGCCGATCACCGTGGTGCAGGGCTTCGCCAGCACGCTCGCGACCCGGTGGGACAAGCTGGCGGATGCCGACCGCAGAGCCGCCGTGCAGACGATCGCCGAGCGCGCCGGTTCGCTGGCCAGGCTCGTCGAGCAACTGCTGCTCGGCTCGCGGGCCGGCGCTGATCAGCTACAGGTCAGCAACGACGCGTTCGACCTCGCCGGCCTGCTGCGCGGCTCGGTCCAGGCGTTCCGGCCACTGTCGGACCGGCACACGCTGGAGCTCGACATCCCGGAGACACTGCCGGAGGCAAACGGTGACCCGATGGCCACCGACATCATCATCGGACAGCTACTGGAGAACGCCTTCAAGTACTCACCGGAGGGCGGCGCAGTCAGCGTCAGGGCACGGACCAGCGGCGACACCATCGAGGTGACTGTCGAGGACCAGGGCATCGGCATCAGGGCTGAGGACCGGGAGCGGGTATTCGAGCGCTTCGTGCAAGGCGAGGCGGGCGATCGCCGCAGGTTCGGCGGGATCGGACTTGGCCTGTACATCGTCAGGCAGCTTGCCGAGGCGCAGGATGGTGCGATCGCCGCCGAGGGACGCGAGGGACCTGGCACGACCATGCGCCTGCGACTGCGCACCGCCGCCGAGCGCCGGCTTGCCGATGGCGAGGCTGCCCAGGTCGCGGCGGGGCCCGCGCTGCCGAGGCCGCGGCCGGCCAGCGGGCCACCAGCCGCCTGAGGGCTGCGCCCAAGCCTGGCCGGGCCCGGCCGGCCGAATTAGTCGGTCTTCGCTGTTTCGCTCTGCTTCGGTAAATCGCATTCACTTAATAGTTCTTGAAACCCGACTTTTATTAAACTAGTGCGCACCTATCCGGTGTCGTTGATCTTGATCTGGCTACACGAGGTCGGCGGCCGGGGTGTCAGCAGCGGGAATGGCGTTGAGGCTCAGACATCGCTGCCGCAGGATGGCGCCTTGGATCGAGCGATGGCGAGGCGGCGAGCCCGTGGTGGATCCAGGCTAAGTCCGCAGGATCAGCTTCCCGCGAACGGCCTTGGTAAGAATGCGACGGTGAGCCTCGGCTGCGCGATCCAGCGGCAACACTTCGTCCACCGTTACCCGCAGGCGCCCGGCCGCCAGCTCGGCCAGCGCCGCCTCGACGGCGGCCCGCTGCCGATCTGGTGGTACTGAGCCCGGTAGCAGGCTCACCCCTTTTCGATAGAGGCTTCTCAGGTCAAGTGTCCCTTCTGGGTTGGACGAGGTACCGTACAGGCCAATCCGCCCGCCCATCTGCAGCGCCTCGACGAGCACCCGAGTGAAGCGTCCGCCCAGCGCATCAAAGGCAATTGTGGGTGCCAGCTCGGCGAGCTGAACGGCGAGATCATCTGCATTAGCTACTACCGCCCGATCGGCCCCGGCTGCGGTGATGGACTCTGCTTTCTCCCGGCTGCTCGTCTGCCCCCAGACCACAGCGCCTCTGCCCTTCGCGAGCTGGACCACCAGGGATCCGACGCCACCCGACGCGCCGAGCACGATTACCCGGTCCCCGACTTTCACCGGTGCTACGTCATTGACTAGCCACCACGCTGTCCTTCCCGTCACCGGCATGACCGCGGCCTGGGCGGGGTCCACTCCCTCAGGCAAAGGGAGCAGCGCTGCCTCTGTCACCGCCGCCCGCTCCCGGTACAGCCCGTCACGAGCGGTGCCCAAGTCCGAGGCATTGACGACGTAGCGTCGGCCATCCAGCACGCCCACTGCCTCAATGCCGGGGATGAATGGCAACGGCTGGCTGCCGCCGGCGACCGTGCCCTGGGTCACCCAGACATCAAGCGGGTTGACCCCAACGAACTCGATGTCAACGAGCACCTCACCGGGGCCGGGTTGGGGCTCGGGGAGGTCGTCGATCTGGAGGGAGTCCCCGAAGCGATGCACACGCGCGGCTCTCATGGCAGCGCCATTCTCGCAGACCACAAGCCCGCAGATCTAGGAAGGCTGTGAGCCGGTTCCCTTCGCGAGCTGGACCACCAGGGATCTGGCCGCCCGAGCCGCGCGGTCCTTACTCTTATCAGGCTAGTGCGGACCGCGCCCGCCGTTGTTGATCTTGACGACGGCTGCGCGGAGGTCGTCGGGATGGCGGTTGGCGGCGGTGATGACGTGATCGCCGGCCATTATCTGGATGGTCCGGTAACGGCGGGCGGTCTTGACGAACTTGCGGACTGACCAGCCGGCCCGGTGCTCGATCCGGCGGCTGACGCTAGTGCGCAGATCCCGCACCGCACCAGATCAAACCCGCAGGTCAGAGAGCTGCAGCCCGCAAAAATCCGCGACGCTGACAAAAGTCGGGGCGAGGCCCGCGCTGCCAATGCCGCGGCCGGCCAGCGGGCCACCAGCCGCCTGAGGGCTGCGCCCAAGCCTGGCCGGGCCCGGCCGGCCGAATTAGTCGGTCTTCGCTATTTCGCTCTGCTTCGGTAAATCGCATTCACTTAATAGTTCTTGAAAGGATCTGGCGGGATTCCTGAGAACGTTAGCTTGTCGATAATGCTATACGCGCCAGGCGCATTGCATTTGGCGGCAAGGGACCGGTTCGGCTTCGGTCAGGCCTTGACCGGAGCCGGGGCCTCGGCCTTGATGCGCTCCCCGGTGGTGGGATTGCGTAGCACCGGATTGCCGCCGGACGCGGCGATGTACTTGTCGATGATGCCGACGACATCCTCGCCTTCCATCACGATCTGGCCGCGCTCCATCCAGATCACCCGGTTGCAGGTCAGCTCGACCTCCTCCAGGTTGTGCGCGACGAGGAAGACGGTCCCTGCCTCCTGCCGGAGCTCCTCGATCCGGGCATGGCTCTTGACCCTGAACTCCGCGTCGCCGGTCGCGAGGGCCTCATCGACCAGCAGCACGTCATGGCTCTTCGACGCCGCGATCGCGAAACGCAGCCGAGAGCCCATGCCGGAGGAGTAGGTCTTCATCGGCAGGTCGATGAAGTCGTCGACGCCGGAGAAGGCCACGATGCTCGGGTACTTGTCTTTGGCTTCCTGCTTGGTCATGCCCATGGCCAGGCAGCCGAGGATCACATTGCGTTCGCCCGTGAGGTCGTCGAGCAGCGCGGCGTTGACGCCGAGCAGCGATGCCTCGCCCGTGGTGTAGACGTTGCCCTGCTCAGGCGGAAGCAGCCCGGCGATGGCTCGCAGCAGCGTGGACTTGCCAGACCCGTTACGACCGATCACGCCGACGGCGTCGCCGCGGTTGGCCACGAACGAGATGCCGCGGATCGCGTGCACTTCGCGAATGGACCCGCGAGTCTTGCGGCCGAGCAGGCGCAGCAGTACCGTCGCCGCGGTGCCACGGTCGCCGCCTGCGCCGTAGACCTTGTACACGATGTGCAGGTCGTCAACGACCACCATGGGCTCAGCCACGGCCGTACCTCGCCTCCGCGCGCCAGAAGAAGAAGAAGCCGATGACCGCCGCGACCACTGCCCAACCGATGGCGTAGTACCAGAAGTGATTCGGGTTGGCGTAGTAGTGGCAGTAGGCGCTGTCGTACTGATAGCTGACCGCCGCGCCCACCTTGTGCCCCAGTGTGGCCCAGGTGTGGCAGAGCGCCTGGTTGTACGGCTTGCTGCCGGGCGCGCTGAGGCGCTGGCTCTGGAGCAGGGCATTGCGGATCAGCGTGATGTACAAGGCGGCCGGGTTGAGCTCCAGGAGGACGACAAGCCAGCGGTGCGTCTTGATGTCCAGCGTCTGGATGCTGAACAGCACGCCGGACACGTACAGCCAGGTCCGCATCAGGAACGGCAGCAGCTGGCTGAAGTCGTTGACCTGTGAGCCCAGCCGCGCCACCAGCATGCCGACGCCAACGTTGAAGATCGTCTGCAGCAGCAGCGCCGGGATCACGAGCAGCCAGTACCAGGTCAGCGGCTCGCCTGTCGCCAGCACGATGGCGACCAGCACGACCATCGACAGGAACATCTGCTGAAGCTCGATCATCACGTACGCGAGCGGTAGCGATGCCCGCGGGAACTGCAGCGCCCGGATCAGCGGCAGGCTGTCAGTGATCACCGACGAGCATGAGATGAAGGCCCGCTGGGTGAAGTTGAAGACGAAGACGCCGGTCACCAGGAACGCGAGGTAGTTCGGCACGCCGCGGTTGATGTGCAGCAGCAGGCCGAAGATAAGGAAATAGACGCCGGCGTTCAGCAGCGGCGTCAGTACCTGCCACAGCTGGCCGAGCTTGGCCTCGGTGTACATGGCGATGTTGCGCGCCGTCGCGAACGCCATGATGAAGTGCCGCCGGCGCCAGAGCTGTCGCAGATAGGCGCTCACGGAGGGTCGCTCGGCGCTGGGCCGGAGGCCGTACCGACCGGCTAGCTCGGCGAGCGGCTCCCCCTCGACCTCCGGCGACAGAACCGCCACGTCCCCGGCCTGAAGCTGGCCTGGAGCTGCCAGCCGGCCCGCGTTCGGGTCGTGGTCAGCGGAGCGGGCAGCCAGCCTGGCACCCTTCGGTGTCTTCTGGTCGGTCACGTTCCGCTCCTGCTCGGCGGTGAGTTGTGCGGGGCAACTAGCACGCGGCGACTGTACCACCACTGCAGTTGTGCGATACAACTGTTGTCATGGCCAACCTATCGCCGGATGACAGCGAGCTGGAGCATCTGCTTACCCAGCTGCTGCGGATGGTATCGCCCGCCCTGAGCGCCGCTGACACCAGCGGCAAGGCCAGCGCCGCCGTCGGCGTGATAGACGGTCGGGGGACGGCGCCCGTTTCCGCCGACGCTGCCGGACTGCCGGCGAGCACGTCAGGACAAGCCGCCGCGCCAGGACCCGCGAGCCAGCCGGGATCGGCGGGGCAGCCAGGGCTAGCCAACGAGCCCCTGCCCGCGGTGTCCTCGTCTGAAGCACGCGCGCTGATCGAGCTGGTCTCGGCGCGCGGCATAGCGCAGGGCGAGCTGGCGGCGCTGCTGGGCCTGGACAAGAGCACGGTGAGCAGGCTTGCTGCCGGGCTGGAGCGCAAGGGCTGGGTCCGGCGCGGCCGCGACGAAGGCAACCAGCGCTACGTCAGGCTGTACCTGACGCCGCAAGGCGGCGACGTAGCGGCCCGAGTGTGGCAGGCCTGGCAGTCCCGGCAGGCCCGCATCCTGGCCGCCCTGTCTCCAGATGAGCGGGCCGGACTGAGCGCGGGTCTGGGGGGCCTTGTGCGCAGTCTGGCCGCCGAGGGCCTGCTCAACGACCCGGCGGCGACCAGCAGCTGAGGCGGCCCGACCGGCCCGGCCAGGGGACGCCGCCGGCGCTTGGCCAGCCTAGTCACGCGCGGCCAGTTTCCGGTCCAGCCGGCGGGGCATTCCGGTCACAGCGGTGCTCCACGCGGCGGCGCGCACTCGGCGAGGTACCAGGGAGGTGGGGACAGTGGGCACGGTGCTACTGCCTTACGCTCCGGCCAGCGTTGCGGTGGCCCGCCAGCGACTGGCCGCCGACCTGTTGGCAGCCGGAATCTTCGCCGGGGCGGTCGGCGACGCGGTGCTCGTCGTCAGTGAGCTGCTGAGCAATGCCATCCGTCACGCCAGGCCCCTGCCTGGTGCCAGCGTCCAGGTCGCCTGGGCCCTGGATGAGGATGCAGTCGAGGTGGCGGTGAGCGATGGCGGCGCGCTCACACGGCCGACGCTGGCCCAGGCGACCGTGTCCTCGCTCGGCGGCCGCGGTCTTGCCGTCGTCGAGTACCTGGCGAGGGCCTGGGGCGTGCGGTCAGAAGACGGCGGGCTGACGGTCTGGGCGGTGCTGGCGGCACCACCCGACCGGCACCGAGCCGTCGGGGCGCCGGAGATGTCGCAGGTAGCTAGCCACGCTAGGGGTAACTCAGGGCCGGACTGGTAATACCTCTCGCAGCGGGTGCAATCCAGGGACCGTCGGGGGGCGGCGTCGGGCGAGGTGTCGGTACCCGCGGCACGGCGGTGACTGCGGGGGGAAATCGTGAGCCAGTTCCACGGCGTGGACAGCGAGGTCGGCCAGCTCAGAACGGTCCTCGTGCATAGACCGGGCCTGGAGCTCCAGCGGATAACGCCGCGGCACTCGGGCCGCCTGCTGTTCGGATCGCTGCCGTGGGTCAGCAAGGCCAGGCAGGAGCACGACATGCTCTGCCAGGTACTGCGTGACCAGGGCGTGCACGTCCTGTACCTCACCGAGCTGTTGCAGGACTGCCTGGAGTACCAGGCGGCTCGGGACGAGGCGATCCGGATGGCGATCGCCGACGCCGGCCTTGGCGACGAACTGCGTGGCCAGCTTCGCTCGCACCTGGAAGATCTCGGGCCGGAGCAGCTCGCGCAGGTGCTGATCGCCGGGCTCACGCCAGCGGAACTGAGGATCGGCCATGGCGTGGTGTTCGAGCTGCTGGACCGACATGATTTCGTGCTCGACCCGCTCCCGAACCTGGTCTTCACCAGGGACGCAAGTTTCTGGGTCGGCGATCAGGTGGCTGTGGCCAGCCTGGTATCCGGGCGGCGGCGCCGAGAAACCGACCTGGCGACCATCATTTACCGGCACCACCCGACATTCGCCGGGACCAAGTGGCTCTACGAGTCCGACCTGGAGCACGTCGACGGCGGCGATGTGCTCCTGCTGGCGCCCGGAGTCGTGGCCATCGGTGTCGGCCAGCGCACGGCGCCAGCCGGGGCGGAGCGACTAGCCAGGCGGCTCTTCGACACCGGCCTCGCCCACACGGTGCTCGCCGTCCCGATCAGCCAGTCGGGCGGCGCCGGGCACCTGGACACCGTCTGCGCTGTCCTGGACGTCGACGCCGTCGTCATGCATCCGGCGGTGGCGTACACGCTGACCGCTCACACCATCTCGCCGCGGGCGGCCGGGATGCGGATGTCCAGGCAGCAGCCGTTCCTGGAGGCGGCCGCGCAGGCGATGGGCATCAGCAGGCTGCACGTCATCGACTCGGGCATCGATCCGATCTGGGGTCAGCCCGGGCAGCGCGACGACGGCAGCAATGTGCTCGCGGTCGGCCGTCGCGTCGCCATCAGCCACGAACGCAACTCCGAGACCAATGCGAGGCTCGAGGCTGCGGGAGTGCACGTGATCCGCGTGCCGAGCAGCGAGCTTGGCAGCGTACGCGGCGGTCCGAGGTGCATGACCTGCCCGGTGAGCCGGGAGCCGGCCGCGCTGCCTGCCGAGGTCGCGGTGGAGCCAGGCCTTCGGGTCCCGGTCAGGCGGGAGCCCCCGGTGGTACTGGCGGAGCCCTCGGTGCCGGACTCGCGGTCGGCCAGCCAGCCGGACCCTGTGGAGGTGCCGCCGGTGCCGGTCCCGGCCGCCGCGGGCAGCGGTCAGGCGGCCGACCGAGACCCGGCTGAGCTGACTCCGGCCAGCTAGAACCGCCTCCGCGACCGGTGGCCCGAGCGGTGGCCGAGCCGGAACACGCCGAGCGCCGCGCAGACCGCGGCGACGATCAGCGCGATCAGCGCTAGCCAGAACAGTGTCCTGATGACGGCCATGGCGACGAGCACGACCACGATGGCGAGGACGATCAGCACGAGCATGCGAAGCATGGGTCCACGCTACGTCTGCGCTGGCAGCCCCGGGCTCGCCGGGTTGCAGTGGGCAGCGCCATCTGCAGGAGCAATGGGTAAAATCATCCATTACATGGCGCATATTTGCGCCAAAACGCTCTTAACCGGTCGAGCACACCCGCCCATCTAGCCGACGTCAGCGCTGACCCGGTAGTCTGCGGCACGTGGAGCTAAAGGTCACGACCAGGTCGCAAGGCGATCACACCGTCATCTCCGTGACGGGCGAGATCGACCTGTACACGGCACCGAAACTCCAGTCTGAGCTCATGACGGCCCTCGGGACTAGCCCCGCCCGCCTGATCGTGGACATGTCTGGCGTCGATTTCTGTGACTCGACCGGCATCAACGTGCTGCTGGCCGCGCATCGGCAGGCCCGCGAGCGCGGCGGCGAGCTTCAGCTCGCCGGACCGGGATCCGCCACCAGGAAGGTCCTTCAGGTTACTGGCCTGGAGTCGGTCTTTACCGTGCTCAACGATCCGGTCCGGGTAACTGGCCAGTAGCTCGTCGTCGGGGCCGCCCGGCTGTCCGCACTAGGATCGCTGCCATGCCGACCGGCGATCTAGCGATCATCATTCCCGCTAAGAACGAAGCCGACCTCATCGGCGCCACGGTGCGGGCCGCGTGCACGGTTTCGGGCGCTGACATCGTCGTGGTGGTCGACGACGGCTCGACCGACGAGACGGCGGCTCTAGCAGCAGCAGGCGGCGCCCACGTCGTCAGGCACGCGCGCAATCGCGGCAAGGCCGCCGCGATGGAAACCGGCGCGGAGGCCGTCCGGCTGATCGAGTCTGGCGCCGCCGGTCCCGTGGTTACCGGGCCCGGGCCACGGCACCTGCTGTTCCTCGATGCCGACCTGGCCGACAGCGCAGCCGAGGCCGGGCCGCTCGCCGATCCGGTGCGGGCCGGAGCGGCGGACATGACCATCGCGGTCTTCACACCCAGAGTGCGCAAGGGCGGGTTCGGCATCGTGACGACGATATCCGGCATCGGCATCGAGCGGGCGACGGGCTGGCGGCCGGCCCAGCCGCTCAACGGGCAGCGATGCCTGACCAGAGCCGCGTTTACCGCCGCGCTGCCGCTCGCCGCAGGCTGGGGCATCGAGACCGGGCTGACCATCGACCTGCTTCGCAAGGGCATGCGGATCGCCGAAGTCGACGTGCCGTTGTCGCACCGGGCAACCGGCAACGACTGGCGGGCCCAGCTTCATCGGCTGCGGCAGCTGGCGGACGTCACCAGGGCGCTCGCGGCTCGGGAGCCTGCCACAATGCGGCTGCGCCGGGCCGCCGCCCTCGGGGCGAAGCACGCCGGGCGCTGACGAGCTCCTGAGCAGGCCTGCGGCGCTGGCTCGGGCACGGCACCACTCATCCTCGTGACGGGCCGAGCGCGGCTGGCCCGGACGATGCGATCATGATGCGGTGACCTACCGCTACTCCTATCTCGGCCCGCGCGGTACCTTCACCGAATCGGCCGTTCGCGCGCTCGACGGTGGCGCCGCGCCTGATGCCCTGCCGTCTGCCTCGATCCAGGCGACCCTGGACGCGGTCCGGACTGGCCAGGCCGAGCTCGGTGTGGTCCCCATCGAGAGCTCGGTCGAAGGTGCCGTCACTGCCACGCTCGACGAGCTGGCCGTCGGCACGGAAGTTGTGATTTGTGCCGAAGTCCTGGTGCCTGTCGAGTTCGCGCTGCTGGCCAGGCCCGGCGCGGTGCTGGCCGACATCCGGCTGGTGGGCGGGCACCCCGTAGCCCAGCCGCAGTGCCGTCAGTGGCTGGCCGCGAACTTGCCGCACGCGGAGTGGCGTCCGGCGGCGTCGAACTCAGACGCGGCTGTGCAAGTGGCTGATGGCGAGCTCGACGCGGCTCTGGCCGGCGTGTTCGCCGCCGAGCTCTACGGACTTGTCCCGCTGGCGACGGGTGTACACGACCGCGACGACGCCGTGACCCGGTTCGTCGCCGTCCGCTTGCCGGGAACGCTCCCCGAGCGGTCCGGGGCTGACAAGACATCGGTCGTGGCGTTCCTGGCCGACGACCATCCGGGCGCGCTCATGGACATACTCGGCCAGTTCGCCATCCGCGGCGTCAACCTGACCAGGATCGAGTCCCGGCCGACCGGCGACGGCATCGGCCGGTACTGCTTCTTCATCGACTGCGAGGGCCACGTCGCGCAGGCCAGGGTCGGCGAGGCACTGATGGGGCTCCGCCGGATCTGCAGCGCGGTACGGTTCCTCGGCAGCTATCCCGAGGCGGACCCTGCTGGCGCTGGGCAGGTGCAGGCTCGCCAGGAGGACAAATCGGATGCCGAGTTCATCGACGCCGTGGACTGGCTGGCCCGGATCCGCTCGGGCCGGGCGTAGCCCAGTCCCGCTCGGCGCCTTACAGGTAGGGCCCGGAGGAGCGGGGCATGTGCTGCGCGTCATCGCCTTCCGCTCCCTGCGGCGGCATCATGCCCGGCGGCAGCGCGCGCCGCATCTGCTCGAGCTGAGCCCTGGCCGCCATCTGCTGCGCGAAGAGCGTGGTCTGGATGCCGTGGAACAGCCCCTCCAGCCAGCCGACAAGCTGCGCCTGGGCGATCCGGAGCTCCGCCTCGCTCGGCACCTCGTCCTCAGCGAACGGGAGCGAGAGCCGCTCGAGCTCCTCGATCAGCTCCGGTGCCAGGCCGTCCTCCAGTTCCTTGATCGAGCTGGCGTGAATCGCCTTCAGCCGGGCCCGGCTCTTTTCGTCGAGTGGCGCAGCCCTGACCTCCTCGAGCAGCTGACGGATCATATTCCCGACGCGCATGACCTTCGCCGGCTGCTCGATCATCTCGGTTACCGGGCGCTCGCGGGACTCCTGCATATCTGTCTCGGTCGCGACGCCGTCCGGGCCGACCACGACGATCCGGGGACTGTCGTGAACCTCACCGTTCGTCTGCTCAGTCATGCTGCCTAGTCTGCCGGCGTAGGGGCCCCGATGCACAATCGGGGTCGGCTCAGGCGGCTCATGCCGCGGTCGCGGTCGCGGCCGTGGTGTCGAGGAGGATCTTGCCGATATGCGTGCTGCTGTCCATGAGCCGATGCGCCTCGGCTGCCTGGGTCAGCGGGAGGACGGTCTGGATGACCGGCCTGATGCGGCCGGCCCCGACCAGCGGCCACAGCTCGGCACGCACCGCGGCGACGATCGCCGCCTTCTCGCCAGGCGGCCGTGATCGCAGTGTCGAACCCTGCACGCTGGCGCGCTTGTGCATAAGCTGCGCCAGGTCAATCTCGGCCCGGGTGCCGCCCTGCATGCCGATCACGATGAGCCGGCCGCCGGTGGCCAGGGCCGTGACGTTTCGCGGCAGGTAGGCCGCGGCCATGATGTCGAGAATGACATCGGCGCCCCGCCCGCCAGTGAACTCGAGCACGGCGGCGGCGAAATCCTCGTCCCGATAGTTGATGGTCAGCTCGGCGCCGAGCTCGCGGCACTTGGCGAGCTTGTCAGCCGAGCCGGCCGTGCACGCGACCCTCGCGCCGAGCGCGCGGCCAACCTGGATCGCTGTCGTGCCGATGCCGCTCGCGCCGCCGTGCACGAGCAGCGTCTCGCCAGCTGCGAGACGGCCGTAGCCGACGATATTGGAGTGCACGGTGCAGGCCGCCTCGGGCAGCGCCGCGGCGTCGCGGACGCTGAGCCCGGCCGGGACGGGCAGCACCTGGGCCGCCGGCACGGCGACCTGCTCGGCGTAACCGCCGCCCGCCAGCAGCGCGCATACCTCGTCGCCTAGCTGCCAGCCGGTCACCCCGGCGCCGATCGCGGTGATGCGGCCCGAGCACTCCAGCCCCGGATAGGGCGGCGCCCCCGGTGGCGGCGGGTAGAAACCCTGCCGCTGTGCCAGGTCGGCGCGGTTGAGGCCAGCGGCAACGGTCGTGATGACGACCTCGCCGGCGGCCGGGACCGGATCTGGTACTTCGCGGACCGTGAGTACTTCTGGTCCGCCTGGTTCGTCGATGACAACCGCGTGCAAGATCGCCTCCCTGGCGGAGGGTGTGGTGTCTGAGACGATGACATAGTTCGCAGGTGTCTCGCGACATAGTTCACACCTACATGCCTGGGGGTGTGCGATGTCGCTGGCTCGCCTGGTCGTGACCGCGATCTATGTCGAGGGCCGCAGCAAGAGCGAGGTGGCCCGCGAGTACCGGGTGTCGCGCCGCTGGGTGCAGAAGTTAGCCGCCCGCTATAACGGCGAGGGCGAGGCAGCGTTCGAGCCCCGGTCCCGGCGGCCGCATTCCAGCCCGCGCCGTGTCCCGGCGGAGCTGGAAGAAGAGATCGTGGCGCTGCGCAAGTCGCTGGCCGGGGAGGGCCTGGACGCCGGCGCGGCCACCATCGCCTGCCACCTGGCCCAGCGGCACGGCCGGGCCCCGGCGGTGTCGACGATCTGGCGGGTCCTGACCCGCCGCGGGTTCGTCACCCCGCAGCCCCGCAAGAGGCCCAGGGCCAGCTACACGCGCTTCGCCGCGGACCAGCCCAACCAGCGGTGGCAGCTGGATATCACTCACTGGCAGCTCGGCGATGGCAGCCCGGCGGAGATCCTCAACATCATCGACGATCATTCCCGGCTGCTGACCGCCCCGGCCGCCCGGCTGACCTTCAAGGCCGCCGGCGTGGTCACCGTGTTCCGGGCCGCCGCCGCAGCTCACGGGCTGCCCGCCTCGATGCTGTCCGACAACGGAGCGGTCTTCACCGGCCGGCCCCGCGGCCACGGGAAAGTCGCCCTCGAGATCGAGCTGGCCGCCCTGCACATCACCTTCCGGCACTCCCGCGCCTACCACCCCCAGACCTGCGGCAAGGTCGAGCGATTCCACCAGACCCTCAAGAAATGGCTCGCCCGCCAGCCCCCCGCCGCCACCCTCGCCGAACTTCAGGCCCAGCTCGACTGGTTCACCGCCTACTACAACCACCAGCGCCCGCACCGCGCCCTCGGCCGCCGCACCCCCGCCACCGCGTTCGCCGCCCGGCCCCCGGCCGGACCCGCCGGCCTGCCCCCAGCCGCCCACTACCGCATCCGCCACGACCGCGTCGACGACACCGGCGTCATCACCATCCGCTACAACAGCCGCCTCCACCACATCGGCCTGGGCCGGGCCCACGCCCGCACCCACATCCTGGCCCTCATCGCCGACCTCGACATCCGCGTCATCAACCGCGACACCGGCGAGCTCATCCGCGCCCTCACCCTGAATCCGGCAAAGGACTACCAGCCACAACCCAGAAAAGGGAACGATGTCTCGCGACACCTGTGAACGGTGTCCCGAGACATCACAATGGCGGAGGGTGTGGTGTCCAGTTTCAGGACATCGGAATGGGGTGTCTCAAGACTTAGGAATACCCATCTCGCCAGCGGCAGGGCGCGGATCGGGGCTGGCGGTCGCGGCGTGTCTCAGGACATAGGAATGGCCTGGCCAGCACGGTCGGCGGATGTCGAAGGCGCGTCTTGTCATCACCGCTGTTGTCATCGAGGGCCGGTCTCAGGGTGAGGTAGCCCGTGCGTACGGGGTTTCCCAGGGTTGGGTATCCCGGCTGGTCGGCCGGTACCGGGCTGACGGGGAGGCGGCGTTCGAACCGCGGTCGCGGCGGCCGAAGACCTCCCCGAACGCCATCAGCGCGGGTACGGTCGAGCTGATCGTCCGGATCCGTAAGGAGCTGGCCGGGCAGGGCCTGGACGCCGGGCCGGACACCATCAGCTGGCACCTGCGCCACCATCACCAGATCAAGGTCTCGCCCGCGACGGCCAGCCGGTACCTGACCCGGCACGGGCTGGTTGTCCCCGAGCCGAAGAAACGGCCGAAGTCGTCGTGGATCCGGTTCGTCGCCGAGCTGCCCAACCAGCTGTGGCAGTCCGATTTCACCCACTGGCAGCTCGCCGGCGGCACCGAAACCGAGATCTTGTCGTGGCTGGATGACCACTCCCGGTACGCGCTGCGCGTGACCGCCCACCAGCGGGTCACCGGCCCCATCGTGCGCGCCGCCTTCCGCGCCGCCGTCGCCGCCTACGGTGCCCCAGCCGGCACCCTGACCGACAACGGCATGGTGTTCACCACCCGGTTCTCCGGCGGCAAAGGCGGCCGCAACCACCTCGAGCACGAGCTCCGCCGCCTGGGCGTCGACCAGAAGAACGGCAAGCCGAACCACCCGCAGACCCAGGGCAAGGTCGAACGGTTCCAGCAGACCCTCAAGAAATGGCTGGCCGCCCAGCCTCCCGCAGCTGACCTGACCGGCCTGCAGGCCCAGCTCGACGCCTTCACCGCCTACTACAACCGCCAGCGGCCCCACCGGGCGCTACCGCACCGATGCACTCCCGCCACCGCCTACGCAGCCCGCCCCAAGGCGGTCCCCGGTAACCGCGCCGCCGACACCCACAACCGCGTCCGCACCGACATCATCGGCAAGACCGGCACCGTCACCCTCCGCCACGCCGGCCGGCTCTACCACATCGGCGTCGGACGGACCCACGCCGGAACCCACGTCCTACTGCTCGTGCGCGACCTGCACATCCGCATCATCGATGCCGCCACCGGCGAGCTACTCCGCCAGCTCACCCTCGACCCTGGCCGGAACTACCAGCCCACCCGGCAACCGCCCGGACCCACACCCGCAACTCCGCGCCTGCCCCGCAAACGAAACAACCCCGAACCCTGACGTGGGTCCGGGGTCATTCCTATGTCCTGAGAGATCACATGGCGGAGGGTGTGGGATTCGAACCCACGGTGACACTCGCGCGCCACAACGATTTTCAAGACCGTCGCCCTCGGCCACTAGGCGAACCCTCCGCCGATAACGATAGCGGCCAGACCGTAGCCAGGACGACGTCAGCTGGTGAGTAGGCTCGCCGGTGAAAGGAGACCGCATGCTCCCCCCGTTCAGCCTGTCGGCCGTGCTCACGCAGTGGCAGTTCGCGCCGATCGTGACCGGGTTCGCCGTCATCGCGGTCGGCCTCTACGGCTGGGGCGTCATCCGGGTAGCCAGGCGGCACCCGGCCCGGCCCTGGCCCGCCTGGCGCACGTCCCTGTTCGTCGCCGGCATCGCGGTCATCGTGCTGGCCACGCAGAGCGGCATCGGCGCGTACGACGACGTGCTGTTCTACGACCACATGGTCCAGCACCTGCTGCTGCTGATGGTGGCGCCGCCGCTGCTGATCGCCGGGCAGCCGCTCACATTGCTGCTGCACGCTAGCCGGAATCCGCTGCACACCTGGACCAAGCGCGCCCTCAGGTCACCCGTCGCGAGCTTCCTGACCTGGCCAGTATTTGGCGCGATCGCCTACGCCCTCGCCGTCCTGGCCACTCACCTGTCCGCGGTCGCGAACTACGTCGAGCAGAACCAGGCAGCGCACAACGCCGAGCACGCTCTGTTCGTGCTCATCGGCTACCTGTTCTACCTGCCGATCCTCGGCAGCGAGCCGATCCGCTGGCGCCTGTCGTACCCGA
Organism: uncultured Actinomycetota bacterium; assembly: GCA_963837255.1. Taxonomy (GTDB): domain Bacteria; phylum Actinomycetota; class Actinomycetes; order Streptosporangiales; family Streptosporangiaceae; genus JAJYUU01. Next base: position 141,104 of record CAWIMN010000011.1, on the reverse strand, counting down.
TCAGGTTCGTGATCCTGGTGCTGCTCATGCCGGTGGACACGTTCACTGGCCTGGCGCTCGGATACGGCAGCGCTAGCTCGCCCGGAGTGCCGACCGGCCCGCGGCCGGCCTGGGCGCCGAACCCGGTCGCCGACCTGCATCTCGGCGGCGCGCTGATGTGGATCGGCGGGGACGGCATCATGTTCGGCCTCATGATGCTTGTCTTCCTGGCGTGGAGCCGGGATGATCGGGCGGCCTTCAATGGGCGCAGCTGGTTCGAGCGGGCCCGGCAGCAGAATCTGGCGACTCTCGTCGCCTCGCAGCAGCCGGCCACTGCCGCCGGCGCTGACGTCATCGGCGCGGCTGCCGCAGGGACCGGGACGGCCGTAAGCCGCAGCACGATCGACGACGACGAGCACCTGGCCGCTTACAACGCGTATCTGGCGAGGCTTCATCAACCGCCCGGGGCCGGAGCGAGCTGAGGACTCGGCCATCTTCATGGTTTCCTCGGGGGCAAAGCGGGCAAACTGGGTCGCCAACCGCGACGAACCCATGAAGTGCCCATCGTGAGCGCGCGCTCGGCATCGACATTTCGGCTCGCGGCCCCGTTCCCGCAAAGTTTTTCTTCTGACGGTGAACCTCGGTAGACCGCGATTCGTACTACTAGACAGCACCGTGCCGTGGCCGCACCCGTTGGCGCGGGGCGTCGCCCGCCGGGCAGAGGTAGTGGACTAATGGCCCCGTCCGCTGCCTGGCCCGGCGGGCTAACGCCGTGTCGGGCCGGATATGCGTCAGCCCGGCCGTGGCCGCGGGTGGCTGTGGCGGCGAGGTGGGCGCGACACGCCGGCGAGTGGTTTCTAAGTCAATCTAAGGAATCCGCTAGACGCGCCCATAATCTCCTGTGCATGGACCCCGTGCGGAATCCCTACGCGCCCGGCGCGGGTCAGCGGCCACCCGAGCTAGCAGGCCGCGACCGCGAGATCGGCCAGTTCGAGATCGTGCTGGAGCGGGTAGCCCGCGGCCGGCCGGAGCGCAGCATGGTGCTGACCGGCCTGCGAGGTGTTGGCAAGACCGTGCTGCTCAACTCGTTCCGGTCGATGGCGATGCAGCGGCTGTGGGGGACCGGCAAGCTGGAGGCACGGCCGGATCAGTCAATCCGCAGGCCTGTGGCTAGCGCCCTGCACATGGCGGTGCGCGAGCTGGCGCCGCGGCACCGCGCACCGGACCGGATCGATCACTTCCTCGGCGTGCTCAAGGCGTTCGCAGCGAGGGATCTCCGCGCGCCCAAGGGCTCGTTTGTCACTCAGCTCGGCATCGACGCCCCCGCAGTCCGCGGTCGCGCTGACTCCGGTGACCTCGAGGTCGACCTGACTGAGCTGTTTGCCGACGCCGCCTCGGTAGCCGCAGACCTCGGCGTCGGCATTGCGCTGTTCGTAGACGAGATGCAGGACATCCCGGCGCCTGACATCTCCGCACTGTGCGCGGCCTGCCACGAGCTATCGCAGAGCAATGGCCCGCTGATCGTCGTCGGCGCCGGCCTGCCCCATCTGCCGTCGGTGCTGTCGGCGAGCAAGAGCTATTCCGAACGGCTGTTCCGGTACGTCGCGATCGACAGGCTGGACCGGGAGTCGGCCGACATCGCGCTGCTCGCGCCGGCTCGCCGCGAGGGCGCCGATTTTGAGCCGGCGGCGCTCGAGGCGCTGTACGCGGCGGCTGACGGCTACCCGTACTTCGTCCAGGCATACGGCAAGGTGACCTGGGACGTCGCGGCGTCCAGCCCGGTCACGGCGCACGACGTTAGCGTGGCTGGCCCGGTCGCGGCCGGCGAACTCGCGATTGGTTTCTTCGGCAGCAGGTATGAGCGCGCGACCCCGGCCGAGCGCGAGTACATGCGGGCCATGGCGATGCTGGGTGACGAGCCCGTGCAGACGGCGCAGGTCGCGGAGGAGCTTGGCCGCAAGCCATCGAGCGTGTCGCCAGCCAGGGACAACCTGATCAAGAAGGGCCTGATCTACAGCTCTGAGCGCGGCCTCATCGCCTTCACTGTCCCGCACTTCGGCCGGTTCCTGCGGACCCAGCCAGCCTGACGTAGGCCAGCCTGACGGAGGCCGGCCTGGCGGAGGCCGGCTGCACGTCTGGCGCAATCTTGGCCTCTCTGCGCCTGACGCTAGAGATCGGTAGAGAGCGGCATATCGGCGTGGGCTCCGGCAGGAGTGGCCGCCATGCCGGCCGGCAACCGCAGCCCGACACCCTGCGGCGGGGCAGCGCGGCGCGGTCCGGTTGGCGCGGTGGGCCACGGTAGTGGCAGGCCAGTTGCCGCGTCAACCAGCGCGGCGTGAACGGCGGGCCGGCGATGCTGAAGGAAGACGGCGAACACGAGGTCCGCTGGCCGTTCCTGATAGCTGCTCGGGTAGACCACGTAGCGCCAGCACAGCTCCCGCCAGACATCGACGGGGACGTCCGAGCCGATCAGGCTCGCGTACCAGCGCCACTGCTTGCTGCGCCGCAGGGCGGCCAGCGTGCGCGCCGGCGGGACGGCGCGCAGCTCGCATGGCTCGGAGTACCCGAGGCGGATGAGCCCCTCGCCGACCTCGGGCGACAGCGCGCCGATCACCAGCAACTCGATACAAAGGAACGCGAGCGGTTCGAGCACGGCTCCGCGAGTGTGTGGCGGCTTGAGGGCGTGCATGCCGACGGTCGATAGCGCGGCGGCGGCCAGCAGGGCCGACCTGGTGATAGTCCGACCGCTCACCGGGGCGCTACTGAAGTCGCCGAAGCATCCGCAGCCGACGCCCGGGCGCACCGTCCGCAGCTCGATCAGCGCGCTGGTAGCGACCAGGAACAGCAGGCAGGCACCGATGCGCACGCAGGTGGCGGCCCGCATCCCGCCCGCGCCGCCGGCCGTGATGATCAGGCCCAGCCCGAGACTGCACTCGATGACGCACACGGTCATCGCGAGTGGCCTGCGCATGCTCACGGGGAACAGGGCAGTCGGCCCGAGACTCGAATCGAGCGCGCCGGTCCGCAGCGTCCTGGCGAACTTGGTTAGGCAGCCGGCCAGCAGCAAGGCAGCCACCAGCAGGAGCTGCGCCTCGCGGATGGCCTGCAGCATGGGCACGTTTCACTCGCCGATCGCGATGGTGGCGTTGAAGCAGCCGCGTTCGAGTTCGCCGCCGAGCGCGATGAAGCTCGCCAGCGTCAGGTCAGCGATCCGGCCACGCGGGGATGTCCCGCAGGTCACGCACCGGTCGTTAAACAAGCGGCCGATGGCGGCGCAGCCAGTCACCGGAATGAGGCATTCCATCCGCGTGCAGTCGTTCCTGACGCGCAGCACGCTGCCGATCGCGAGGTACGGCATCCTGGCGAAGCCGTGGTGCGAGCCGCTCGCGGCGTCCTCCGCGCAGCCGGTCTCCGGATCCAGCGCCGGGTAGGCCACACCCAGGATGCCAGGTGGCTCGTCTCGGGGCTCATGCCAGGTGGCTGAGCCGCTAATAGACGCGGGCACGTGGCCGATAACCAGCGCTGGCTCGGGCAGCCGGTGCGCCGGATAAGCGGGCTGCGAGGTGGCCGGGATCATGCCGATGAGCTCGTCGCCATGCCGCAGGCCGATGATGTCGACGAGGTAGCCAGGCTCAAGCGTCGGGAAACGCACCTGGATCCGGCCGACCGCGCGCGGCTGGATGGCGACCACCTGCAGCTTTCTGGTGGCACCTTCGTCGACGAGCAGCGTGCTGCCCGATCGCTCGATGATGATGCCAGTCACCCGGCCGATGTTCGCCCAGATACGGTCGGCAATGTGCCGGCTCGACGGATGCAGCCTGACGACCGCGTGATCGCCCTGGTGCAGCGCGGCTGGCTCTAACTGGGCGCCCCGCCAGGCGAGCGCTGCTGGCATGAGGGTGAGCCGCTGCTCGCTGCCCGCGCTGCCGATGACCAGAACGTGCGGGCTGACGTCCAGCACGGTGCCCGACACCGAACGCGGCAGCTGGGCGGTGTCGGCGAAACTGGCTGTCGGGTTCGGCGGACCGACCGGCGCTGGCCCTCCGCAGGACTTGGCTGGCGGGCTGGTGTCTGGCCGGCCGCCAGGGTCTTCGCGATGCGCGGAGTCAGCGCCGGGCTGCGGCCGGAAGACTGCGGCCTTCAGCAGCCGCCTGCGCGCTACGGCCCCTGCGTTGGCGGCCATGCCGATTGCGGGTCGGCCGGCGGCCTGCGAGCCGACGTCGGCGCCCTGCCCTGAGTCCGTCACATCGCGGCCAGTGGCCCCCGTCATGTCGGCGCCGCCCGGGAGTACCGCGGTCCCCAGATATGCGCAGCGATCACAGCACACGAAGCTGGCTGGCGCGCTCGCCATCGGAACCTCCTCCTGAGCCCCCACACGAACCCAGCCTGACGACGATGCGTACCTCGCGAGGCCGGCGTCAAGCGGTTTGGTGATCTTTCTGGACGCCAGACGCAGATATGTCACTGGTCGGCCAGATTGACCGGTTGACCGATCTGTCAATATCCGTCACACCGGGACTCGCCGTTACATGAGGTAACTGACTGTAGTGCCCTTGTGCTGGGTACGGTTGGGGTGTGAGCGTCGGGGGCGATCACAGTCTTACTGGCACATACGCGAGCGCGGCCGGGGCGGCACCGCGAGTCGCGGATCCGGCCGCGCGCGAGGGCGGCCAGCGCGTCGTCGACCACAGCGTGCGGGCCGTTCCGGTGCCCGATTCCGGGCACGGGGCCGCTGGCTACGCCGCCGCTCATGAGTCCGGCACGACACAGGACTCTGGCGTTGGTCACGAGTCCGGCGTGGCCCAGGAGTCCGGCGCGGCCCAGGAGTCCGGCGCGACACGGCAGCGGCCGCTGGTCCCGGCGGCCAGGGCCGTCGACGACGCTGAGATGGCCACCCGGACGGCCAGGATCGATGACCCCGCATTCCGGGACTACGTGCGGTCGCGCAGCCGCGCACTGCTGCGCACCGCCTACCTCCTGACCGGGAACGCGGCCGACGCCGAGGATCTGGTTCAGTCGGCACTCGCTAAGACGTACCTCGCCTGGGACCGAATCGAGGATCGCGGCGCATTGGACGGCTATGTGCGGCGGGCCATGGTGAACACCCACATCTCCTGGTGGCGGCGGCGCCGCCTGGAGGAGTTCCCGACCGACCAGATCCCGGAGCAGGCAGTCGTTGACCACTCCGTGAGCAGCGATCTCCAGGAGACGCTGCGGCGCGCGATCGACCGCCTGCCGCAGCGGATGCGAGCCGCGGTGATGCTGCGGTACTACGACGACATGTCGGAGGCGGAGGTCGCTGAGGTCCTGGGCGTGAGCCTCGGCACGGTCAAGAGCACGGTGTCGCGTGCCGTGGCCAAGCTGCGCATCGACGCCGAACTCCAGCCCGAGTGAGCGCCGCGGCTGCGCGATCTGCCTGCTGACACGGCCGGCAATTTGCCGCTACCGTGGCCTTAACTACACGTCAGGGCGGTTACCGACGCGGCCAGCAGGTGCCTGGCTGCGCCGGCACCCTTATCCCCCAGGGGGTTCGGCCGTGCGCAGCACAATGATGGACGCTCCGCTTTCCGTGACGGCGATCATGCGCCATGGCACCACGGCATATGCGAGCTCCGAGGTCGTAACGATCACGTCGGAAGGCCTCCGCCGACAGACATATGGGGCAACAGGGCTACGAGTCGCGCAGCTCGCCAATGCCCTCAGGTCGCTGGGCGTCGACGGGGATCAGCGCGTCGCAACCCTGATGTGGAACAACGCCGAGCACCTTGAGGCCTACCTGGCCATCCCGTCGATGGGCGCGGTGCTGCATACGCTCAACTTGCGGCTTGACCCCCAGGTCATCGGATACATCGCCGACCATGCCGGGGACGACGTCGTGATCGTCGATGCCACGCTTGTGCCGCTCCTTGCTCAGGTGCTGCCGCATGCGCCGTCCATCAGGCACGTCATCGTGACTGCCGCGGAGAACGAGACCGAATTCGTGCCGCCCGCAGAGCTTGTCGCGCTCGGCCGTCCTGTGCATTCGTACGAGGCGCTGCTCGCCGCCCAGCCGGACACGTTTGACTGGCCTGAGGTGGACGAGCGATCTGCCGCGGCGATGTGCTACACCAGCGGCACCACAGGCCACCCCAAGGGCGTGGTCTACAGCCACCGTTCGATGCACCTGCACTCGATGGCCGTCTGCATGAACGGAGTCTTCGGCATGTCAGACGCCGACCGGGTGCTCCCGGTCGTGCCCATGTTCCACGCCAACGCCTGGGGCCTGCCCTACGCAGCCATGCTGTCAGGCGCATCGCTGATCATGCCGGACCGGTTCCTCCAGCCCGCGCCGCTCGTCCGGCTCATCGAGTCCGAGCGGCCGACCATCGCCGGCGCCGTGCCCACCATCTGGAACGGCCTGCTCCAGCACGTCCGGGCGCAAGGCGGCGACCTGTCCTCGCTCCGGCTCGTGCCCTGCGGTGGCTCGGCGGTGCCGCACTCGCTGCAGGAGGCATACGAGAAGGAGCTCGGCGTCCGGATCCTGCAAGCCTGGGGCATGACCGAGACGTCGCCGCTCGGCAGCGTGGCGCATCCGCCTGCCAACGTCACCGACGAGGAGGCGTGGCGGTACCGGGACACCCAGGGTCGGCTGATGTGCCAGGTCGAGTACCGCCTTATTGGCGAGGGCGGGGTCGAGCTGCCGTTCGACGGCGAGGCGGTGGGCGAGATCGAGGTTCGCGGCCCGTGGATCACTGGCTCGTATTACAAGGACGATGATCCGGCTAAGTTCCGGGACGGCTGGCTGCGCACTGGCGATGTCGGCACTATCGATCCGCTCGGCTACGTGACGCTGACCGACCGGGCCAAGGACGTCATCAAGTCGGGCGGCGAGTGGATCTCGTCGATGGAGCTCGAGAACATCCTCATGGCCCACCCCGCGGTCTCGGAGGCCGCGGTCATCGGCGTGGCGGACGAGAAGTGGGGCGAGCGGCCGCTGGCCGCAGTGGTCCTGGCCGAGGGCTCGACCGCCACCGCAGCCGAGCTGAAGGCGTTCCTGGCCGAGCAGATCCCGCGCTGGCAACTGCCTGAGCGCTGGTCGTTCATCGACGAGGTGCCCAAGACCAGCGTTGGCAAGTTCGCCAAGACCAGGATGCGCGACGCCTACGCAAATGGCGACTATCAGGTCATTGAGGCGACCTGATAGCTGTCACCCGCGGCCACTCCTACCGGGCTTTGCTCAGCGTCGGGCTGTACCGGTACCCTAGGGCCCGGCCCGGTAGGGCTACCAGGAGGCTTCGCCTAGTCCGGTCTATGGCGCCGCACTGCTAATGCGGTTTGGGTTCGCGCCCATCCGGGGTTCAAATCCCCGAGCCTCCGCCACCTGAGCAGGGATTTCTCCGGCAGCGCGCTGCCGGGTATCTCTGCCCGGCACCTAGTCGGACCCAGGCCCGCGCAAAGCCCGCACATCAGGGTTCGCTGACGGGCCCGGGCGACCGCGGCCGCGGCCGCGGAGGATCATGGGGGCGCGCTGCAAGCTCCGCGCCGCGCCCCAGCTGTCGCCGCCAACACGCTTTCCAACACTGCGCGCCAGTGTCCACCACCGGCCGGGACCATTCGTGAGCTGCACGAACGCGACCCTGCTCCTCGTCGGCTGCCGCCTACCGCGTCGTGCCCGGCGCCCGCGTCGAGTTGCTGCCTGGCGTGGGATACACCCCGATGCTGGAAGACCCGCAAGCCACAGGCACATTACTGCGGGAGTTCGCCGCAGCCACCCGCGTACCCCTACTGACGGCGTTGTCTCGATCTTGGTCAGCTGTTGCCGGCGGGGCTCCCCCTCGACCGTTGTCGTTCACGACGATCGCGACGCGGCGATGCTGTCCTGACCGGGATCTGGCTGATCAGTGCAGCCCGCCGGGGGCGGCCCTTCCCTGTTACCGCTGCCAGTCGATCGGCTGGGCTGGCTGGTAGCTGCAGGTTGTGCCAGTGCGCAGGGCGGCGCGCAGGTGCGCGGCGAGTGCCGGGTGGTGGGTGTCGAGTACGCGCAGGGCCCGGTGGATGCGGGCGGTGACGGTCTTGCGGGCTTTCTCGGTGTCGTCACCGAGCCGGCGGGGCCGGCCGCCGCGGCCCACGGACCGGGTGAGCTCGGCGATAAGGGCGTCGCGCTCAAGGCGGGAACGGGTGGCACGGGCCGGGTCATTGTTCGCCTCGGCCTCGGCGATGTCGTCATCGAGGTCGCGCAGCCGGGCCCGGTAGCTGGCGAGGGCCAGCGGGTCGAGGGCGGGCTGGCCGCGGGAGGGCGCGGCGGTGCCCGCCAGATCGGTAGCTGGCACGGGCTGGCCGGGCCGGGCGAGAAGCGCGGCGATGTCGTGCAGGCCTTTGCTGTCGGGGATGTGGGCCTCGACGCCGTCGAACGCAACGGTCCAGACCGGGCCGGCCGACTGGAAGCGGCTGGGCGCGGCCCGGCCGGGCTGCTGGCCGAGGCGGTCTCGGTGCTGGCGGCTCAGTTCGGCCCAGCGTGGCGCGCCGAGCCGCAGGTGCTGCGCGGTCGCGGCGTCGAAGTGGGCGACTGCGGCGGCATTGTCGCCTTGCGAGCTGGCGAGCAGCCCGAGGTAGTAGTCGACCGCGCCGCAGTACGCGACCCATGCGCCGCATCCGACCTGGCTGCCCGCGAAGGGGACGACCAGCGCGTAGAGGTCGGCTTGCAGTCCGCTGGTGCCGCAGCGTGCGGCAGCCTCGGCGGCGATCGCGGGGAACCACAGGTCGTAGCCGGCGCTGACGCCTGGGCCCCAGGCCTGACTGGCGGTGAAGCCGGACATGGCGGAGGTGGCGCCGTCGGCGTCGCCGGCGCCGGCGAGGATCAACGCGCGCCACGGCGCCCACGTCTCGACGGGCGGAAGAGAGCCGGGCCGGTGGCGGCGGTAGCCGCCGCGGCCGCCGGTGAAGCGGGCAAGCTCCCAGCGCTGGATATCGCTGATCCACACAGCGTCGGCATCGCCGAGGAGCTCAGCCAGTTGCGCCGCCTGCGCCGCCTGGTCGGTGGCAGCGTCGAGGCGACCGGCGAGCATTTCGGCAGCGGCCCGCCGCGACAGCGAGTGCCACCGGGATACAGGATCGCCTTCTCGGTCTGCGGCCAGGCAGTAGGCGTCAATATCAGCGAGCGCGCGGGGGTCACCGAGCTCCAGCAGGGCCTGGGCTCGAAGCAGCCGGGTGACATGGGATACCCCGCCCGGGCCTGGTATCACCTCGGCGAGGCGGCCGAGTACCTCAAGGCGCTGCTCGGCGTGCCCCGGATACCAGCGCACGTCGTGCAGCGCAAGGAGGGCGTCGGCGGTGGCCTCGGTATCCGCTGAATCCTGGGCGAGTTCAACGGCGTGTTCGGCGATCTGAGCTGCCCGGGTCATCTGCCCAGCCTCCAGTGAGTGGTAAAGCGTGCGGGCCAGGGCTGCGTGCAGCCGGGCGGCCAGAGGCGCGGGGTGGTCGCCGAGGGCGTCAATGGCGGCTGCAAGTACGGCAGCGTGGCCGTCACGCTCGGCGGAGGGCCCGGTCTTCACCCCGGTCTGGTGCAAGCCGATCGCGGCGCGCGCCGCGATCCCGGAGTCGCCGAGCTGTCGGGCGGCCGAGAAGACGTCACGGTAGGTGGTGGCTGCGGCCGCGAGGTGGCCTGCTATGCGGCGGGCGTCGGCCACCTCCAGCAGCAAGCCAAGCCGTTCCGCCGGTCCCGGCCGGGTGAGATCGAGCACTGCCAGAGCGCGCTCGAGATGAGCGACGGCGTCCTCGAACGCCAGCCGTCTGGCCGCGTCGGCAGCTGCCTCCCGGTCGTAGCTCACCGCAGGCTCGCAGGCCGAGGCGTCACCCGCGGTTGCTGCCGCCGCGAAGTGGGCGGCCAGCTCGGCGGGGTGGACCACCGCGCCGTCGGCGCGGGCCGCCTCCAGGGCGGATGCCAGGTCGTGGTGCAGGGTGCGGCGGGCGGCAGCCGGGAGTTCGGCCGTCAGCACCTCGCAGAACAAGTCGTGGGCGAAGCGCATCCGGGTCCTGTCCTCGTCGGCCACCAGTACCTGGGCCTCATCGTCGGCGGCCAGTACCCGGGCCGCGGCTGCCTCCTCGATCAAGGCGGGCAAGTCGGCGCCGGCGCCGAGAATGCGGGATAGCAGCCACGGGCGCAGCGCTGGTCCGTCGAGCGCGGCCACCGTGAGCATGCGGATGCAATGCTGGGATAGCCGGGCGAGGCGGCGGTCGATCACCTCGCGTACCGAGTCAAGGTTCGCCGCGTCAGGCCACCGGCCTGCCCCTAGTCGCCGGACTTGGAGCAGCCGGGTCAGTTCCCGCACGAACAGCGGATTGCCGCCGGTGCGCGCCCGCATGTCCGCCGCGACTTCCTCTGGGACCGGCCCGCCGGTTATCTGGGCCATCAGCGCGCCGACGTCAGCCGTCTCCAGTCCCTCCAGCCGGGTCACCTCGGCGCTGGCCGCAACCCGGCGCAAACGACCGACAGCCTCGACGCCGCGGTAGGCCCCGGCCAGCAGCAGACGGTGGCCGGCCAGCTGCCGGGCAGCGAACTCCAGCAGCCCCACCGAATCCGGGTCGGCCCAGTGAAGGTCGTCAAGGACCACCAGCAGACCCGGACGGCCCGCCTCCTCACGCAGGTGGCGCACGACGCGGTCGAACACCCGGAACCGTCCGGCCGTCCCGGCGCCAGCCGTCCCGGCGCCAGCCGGCCGGGCGTGCTGGCCGATGTGGTCCTCGCCATCGGCCAGGCCGCCGGTGGCCCGCAGCACCTGTGTCCACGGCCAGAAGGCGGGCGCGCCTTCTGCCTCGGCGCAGCGGCCCCACGCCACCGGAACCCCGAATGCGGCCGCCTGGCCAGCGAGGCGGTTCAAAAGGGCGGTCTTGCCGATGCCAGCATCGCCGGTGATCAGGACCAGCGATCCGCGCCCCGCGGTCGCCGCGCCCAGCGCCTCCTCCAGCGCGGCCAGCGCCGGGCCGCGACCGACAAGGGAGACTGGCCTGCTCACCCGCCCATTGTCCACCCCGGCCTGGTCAGGGGCGCAGCTCGAGCAGGAGGTTCATCGGTGCCTCCGCCTCGACCCGGCGTACCCACGAGAACCCGGCACGCGCCGCGACCCGGCGCAGCGCCTGCTCCCCCGGAATCGAGCCGAGCGGGCTGCCGACCGACTGGTCGGCGAGTGCGTTGGGCACGCAGACCAGCGCCGACGCTGCATAGAAGAACCGTCCCGCCGGGTGCAGGTTGTCCTCCAGTTGGTCCGAGCCGGCGTGCTCGACCAGCAGCACGACGCCGTCATCGGCCAGCACCTGCCGGATGCGCCGCAGCGCCCGCTCAGGATCACCGAGGTCATGCAGGGAGTCGATGAACGTCACCAGGTTGTAGGGACCGCCCGGCACCTCGGTGGCCGCCGCCACCTCGAACGAGACCCGGTCCGCTACGCCAGCTGCCAGGGCAGCCTTGCGGGCGCGCGCCACCGAAGCGTCATCGATGTCGAACCCGGCGAACCTGGATGCCGGGAACGCCTCGGCCATGGCAATCGTGGGCGCCCCGTAACCGCAGCCGACATCCGCCACGGCGGCACCTGCGGCCAGCCGGTCAGCAAGCCCATCCAGAGCGGGAAGCCAGCCGCCCACCAGGGCGGGGGCCACCACGGCGCGGGTGATCAGGTCCATGCCCTCGGCATGCGCAGTAGGCAACACCCCCCAGGAAATGCCCTGACCGGTACGAAACGCCTCCTCGTAGCTGTCCAGTTCCGCCCACCACGCCCGGAACTGGGCCGCCATTCCGGCGGCCAGCCCGGCCAGCGGCTCCTCGGCCAGCACCGCGGCCACGCCCGGAGCCAGACAGAACATCCCGGCCTTCGGGTCGTAAGCGACATAGCCGGCGGCCGCCTGCGAGCGCAGCCACTCGCGCACGTACGGGACTGCGACGCGAGCCCGCCCCGCCACCGTCTCGGTGGAGGCCGGCCCGGCGGCGAGCGCATCCCACAAGCCCAGCCGCAGGCCCAGCGCCGTCAGCAGCACGCCAGCCGTGCCCGCGAAGTCATCTATCAGCCGGCCAAGCACCGTCTCCACCTGCTCGGCAGCCGCATCTGTCCCTTTTTCCTCGGTTGCTACCATCACGCTCACTCCTTCGGTCCGCCGTCTGCCCTCATCCCCTTGTGCGCGACGTCCGGCGTAGCGGCTGCGACGCCGGATGGGGCGCCGTCACAGATGACAAGCCAGCCGAAAGCAAGGAGGACACGATGACCACCGCGAACCGAATGCCGATCACGGTCTCCAAGGTCGGCCATGTCGTGCTCAAGGTCAGCAGCCTCGACACCGCCCTGGCTTTCTATGTCGGGGTCCTCGGCCTCCGGGAGGTAGCCCGGCGCGACTTCGGCGAAGGGCCGATGGTGTTCCTGTCCGCTGGCAACAGTCACCACGATCTCGCCTTGGTCGAGGCCGGTACCACGGCCCGCCGGGACGACACCCCCGGTCTGCACCACGTGGCCCTGAAGGTAGGCGACTCCCGCACCGAGCTGGCAGCAGCGAAACAGCACCTCGACTCGCATGACGTTACAGTGCACATGGTCCTCGACCACAGGGTCAGCCAGGGCATATACGTGTCCGATCCCGATGGCAACCTACTGGAGCTTTACGTCGACGGCGATCCCTCGCTCTGGCGCCGCGACCCCGCGCTCGTCGCCCACTCCGACCCGCTACAGCTGGGAACCTGATCCGCACCGAACTGCCCCACGTGCACGATATGGCGCCCCCAGCAGGTCGCGGCGGTGCGAGCGAGCCGACCTCCTGACCGTCCCGGTCAGGCCGGCACGTCAGGCGCCAGATCCCGTGCGCGCCTGGACGGCGCTTGACGTGGCCGTGTCGATGCTGGTCCTGTGCGGGGTGGGCGATCAGCCGCGGGCGCTGCGGGAGTTGCGGCGGGTGCTGCGCCCCGGCGGTCAGCTGCTGTTCATTGAGCACGTGCGGGCCGAGGACGCGCACACGGCACGGCTGCAGGACCGGATGAACTGGCTCAACCGGATCGTCGTGTGCTGCGACTGCAACCGCCCGACGCTCGATTCCATCAAGGCGGCCGGCTTCACCGTCACCCAGCTCGTGGACACCGTTCTGCCAAAGACCCCGAGGTTCGTGGGCCCGGCGATCCTGGGCAGCGCCACCACGCCTGCGCTCGTTCGGTCAAATCCGTCGGTTCCCTGAGGGCGGGTGCGTGCGGCGCGTCCGGCCGTGGCTGGTTGCGTCGAGGACACCCGCTGCCGGCAGCGCACCGACACCTTGGGTGACCTGAGAGCTCAGCTCGGCTACGGGCAGCTGGGCGGATCCGGTTTCCGCGCCGTTCCGCCGAGGCGAACCGTGCTCGGGCACCGCGCAAAGTTCCGTGTAACGCGGCCGCTGCTGCCGGGACTGTGTAACGCATGCCCGAATCCTGATTGGAGAAGCAGCGGATGAGAATCCTCAGCCGGCTCGTCGCGGTACTCGTGCTCGCGGCAGCCGGACTCGCGGCCGCCGGTCTCGCGCTGGCAGGTCCGGCCCTGGCGTCGGTCCACCGGAACCACTTCCCTGGCGGTGCCCGCCACGTTGTCTTCGTACAGACCGACAACACCGCGGGCAACGCGGTCGTCGCCTATCACCGCCGGGCCGGCGGCACGCTGCGGCTGGCCGGCGTCTACCCGACGGGCGGCCTGGGCGGCCAGCTGGCCGGCTCGGTCGTCGACCACCTGGCGTCCCAGGGCTCGCTCAGCTACGACGTGGCCCACGGGCTGCTGCTCGCGGTGAACGCCGGCAGCGACACCGTCTCGGTGTTCGGCGCGAGCGGCGACCGGCTCAGCCTGCGCCAGGTCGTTCGCTCTGGCGGTGCGTTCCCGGTCAGCATCGCGGTGCACGGAGATCTTGCCTACGTGCTCAACGCGCTGGGCGGCGGCTCGTTGCAGGGCTACCGGATCGCGGGCGGCAGGCTGTTCCCGCTAGCCGGCTCGAACCGGTCCCTGGGCCTGGACCCGTCCGCCTCGCCGCAGTTCACCAACACGCCGGGGCAGGTCGCGTTCTCGCCCGGCGGCGGGCAGCTGATCGTCACGACGAAGGCGAACGGCAATGACATCGACGTGTTCGGGGTCGGGGGCGATGGCCGGCTCAGCGCGGCCCCGGTCGTTAACCCCGAGCCGGGCACCGTGCCGTTCGCGATCAGCTTCGACCGGGCCGGACACCTGGTGATCGCCGAGGCCGGGACGAACGCGCTCGCGACGTTCTCGCTCAGCCCGGCGGGTTCAGTCACTCAGCTCGCTGCCGTGGGCACGGGCCAGGCCGCGACCTGCTGGGTGGCCCCGGCGCGCGGCCTGTTCTTCGCGTCCAACGCCGGCAGCGCCAGTATCTCCGGATACGCCGACGGGCCGGCCGGACAGCTGACCCTGCTCGGCCAGACGAGCACCGACCCCGGCACTGTCGACGCGTCCGCATCGCCGTCCGGGCGCTACCTCTACGTGCAGACCGGCGGCAATGGCGGAGTCGACGAGTACGCCGTCGGCGCGAGCGGCGCGCTCACGGCCGTGGGCAGCGTCACCGTGCCCGGCGCAGTCGGCGGCGAAGGCATCGCGGCTGGCTGACCCTGATGGAGTTGAGCCCGGGCCGGCGGACTGCGACCGGTCCTGGCGCGGCCAGCCGGGCCGGGCTCAACGGCGAGACGCGAGTACGAGAAAGGAACGCCTCCTAGGCTGCTTCCAGTGCCGCCGAGCCCCGATCCGGACGCCGAGCTGCTCGCCCGCCTGCGCGCTGGCGACGAGCAGGCCTTCGTCATCCTCGTCCAGCGGTACCGCGCGTCGATGCTGCAGCTGGCCGCGGGCTACGTGCCCAGCCAGGCCGTGGCCGAGGAGGTCGTCCAGGACACCTGGCTGGGCGTGCTGCGCGGTCTCGGCAGTTTCGAGGAGCGGGCATCGGTGCGCACATGGCTCTTCCGCATACTAGTGAACCGGGCCAGGACGGCCGGGGCACGGGAACGGCGCACGATCGCAATCGGTGCGTTCGAGCCCGCGGTGGACCAGGCCAGGTTCGACGCTGGCGGGCAGTGGGCTGACCCGCCCGAGCGCTGGCTGGAACAGGTCGACGACCGGCTGACGGCGGAGACGATGGCCGGCCAGATCCGGCAGGCCATGGCCGGCTTGCCCGCCCGCCAGCGCGAGGTCGTCACGCTGCGCGATATCGAGGGAATGTCTAGCGAGGAAGTATGCAGCGTGCTGGAGATTACCGAGATCAATCAGCGGGTGCTCCTGCACCGCGGCCGCAGCCGCTTGCGGCAGGTTCTCGAGTCTGAGTTCGGGAGGGCCTGACCATGCGCCTGCGACTCGCGCCGCGCCGCGACCTCGTCTGCCGGCAGGCTGTCGAGCTGGTGACCGACTACCTGGAGGACGCCCTCGGGAAAGCCGATCGCCGCCGGTTCGACAAGCACCTGGCCGGCTGCCCGCACTGCACCGAGTACCTGGCGCAGATGCGGGCGACGATCGCCCTCACCGGCCAGATCACGCCCGACGACCTGACTCCGGTGATGCGCGCAGAGTTCATCGCGCTGTACCAGCGCTGGCGCGCGGATCCCGAGTCCGGACGTTAGCGGCAGAACGCTACTTCAGCCAAGGCCGAGCTCGTCTGCCGGTGCGGGTTCCCATCGCGCACCGTTGCTGCCCGGATGCACCGTGCGGCGACTGTGGCGTGCCAGCATGATCGCCGCGTCCGCGGTCGCTGCGATCGACGCTGCAACCGGCCCCCAGGGTGGTCCTGATCGGACTGCTCATCGTCGGCCCGTGTATCGCCCTGCTCACCGGAGGATGGCTGCCGGTCACAATGGCAGGGGCATGGACGTGCGGCCTTGCTGCGCTCCTCGGGCTACCCGACGGGATCTGGGCAATCAGCACGCACCTTGCCTTCATCTGCGCTGCGGCCCGCACCTGCCGGTCAGATGGCGCTGCGGTCGGCGTCGGCAGTGCCCTAGGAGGAACGGGCTGGTCACGGGTGTGATTCTGAAAGTCACGCGGGATGGGTGTCAGAGCATCCGAGTCGAGGAGGTCATGATGCCTGGAGCGAGCCCGATGACGACGCCGGTCGCCGTGGAGGACGAGCTGATCGTCGGCCGGTACGCCGAGCTGGGCCAGTACACGGTGGCGTTTGAGCGGTTCCCGCAGGATGTCGATCCTGCCCCGTTGTTCACCGGACTGCCGCAGGACCGGTGCAGCTGCCCGCATTGGGGGGTGGTGACCAGCGGCCAGATCACGTTCCGGTGGCCGGATCACGAGGAAACCTACGGTGAAGGCGACGCCTACTTCGCGCCGCCGGGCCACCTGCCGCTGATCACCGCAGGCACGAGCGTGGTCGAGTTCAGCCCGACCGCCGACCTGCACGCCGTGCAGAGTGTGATCAGCGCGAACATGGAGGGAGGGACGGCGTGATCGACAACCCGGAGTCGGCGTGGGCGGGGCCAGCCGACGGCCCGGCCACCGCGGACCGCTTCGTCCGCTGGCTGGAGACCGGCGACGGCGCGGACAAAGTATTCGCGCCCGACGTCTTCGGCGACGTCACGCTGCCGCAATGGCGCCTGCAAGCCGGGACCGCCAGGGACCTTACCGCGATCCGCAAGGGCGGCCATCCGCACCCGGGCACAGTCCGAGTCGAGCGGCTCGAACCGACCCCGCGCGGCTGGGTGATGCAGATCGAGGAACGCTGGACCGACGAGGACGGCGCACCGTGGTACTGCCGCGAGATGTTCCGCGCCGACGTGGCCGGCGGGCTGATCAGCGATCTCGCGATCTACTGCTGCGGCGACTGGGACGAGGCGACCGTGCGCCGGCACGCCGCGGAAGTGAGCCTCTCGCGACCGTGACCGACCGGATCAGCGAGCTCCTCAACCGGGCCGACCGCCTGCTGGCGGCCGGTCGGGGAGCCGACGCCATAGCGGGTTACGACGAGGCGGCGAACCTGGCACTGGCCGCCGGGAACCTGCCCGCGGCGACCGCGGCCGTGCTCGGCCTGGCCAGGGGTCAGCGCTTCGAGACCGGGGCCGGCCTGCTCCCGGCCCGGCTGCATGAGGTGTACATCCAGGTCGACGACCCGGCCGCGAAGGCACGGCTCGCAGCGACGCTGGCCCGGATCTGGGCCTACACCGGCCAGCCAGGCCGGGCAGTTCCCTTCGCCGACCAGGCAGTCGAGATCGCCCGCACGCTGCTGGACCCCGTTGTGCTGGCCGACAGCCTGGACGCCGCGCTCGCCGCGCACTGGGGCCCCGACGATCTGCCGCGCCGGCGGGCCTGGGCGGCCGAGCTCGATGACACCGCCGCCCACCTGCTCGACCCCGGTGCCCGTCAGCAGGCGCACCTGTGGGGTCTGACCGTTGCTTTCGAGACACTCGACGTGCCGCGCATCCACCGCCAGCTGCGCGCCCTCGAAACCCTCGGCGAGCAGTCACCCGAAGCACGGTTCTTCGCCGCTTCCCGCCGCCTCGCCGTGGATCTGATGCGCGGGCGGCTCGACACTGCGGAGTACCTGCGCGGCCTGGCCCGCGACGCCGCCGGGCAGGTGTTCATCGCCGACCACGAGGCCGTCCTGCACGCGATGACCGCGTACCCGGCCCTCATGGCCGGCGACCGCGACACCTGCGCTAGGGAGGCAGCCGCCTGCGAGGAATTCGCTCTCGATGAAGGCGCCACCGCGATCCTGGCCGAAGGGGCCTGGGTGTGGATCGGAGCCGCCTGCCCGACCGGGCCGCGGCGCTGGTCGGCCACTTCAGCGAGGAGACACTCACCGGCCTGCCCCGCGACGGCGACTGGCTGCTCACCCTGCAATGCGTCCTCGAAGCCGCGATCGCCACCACCAGCCTCGACGTCATCCAGACCGCCACCGACCTGCTCGCCCCGCACGAAGGACGGGCGGTCATCAACGCCGGGGCGGTGATGTTCCACGGAGTCACCGACGACACCCTCGCGCGCGGCCACCATCTGCTCGGACACCCTGGCACCGCCCGGCGGTTGCGCGAGCAGGCAGTGCGAACGTACCGGAGCATCGGCGCCACCTGGTGGCGAGAACGGCTGGAAGCCTGGATACCGGCCGATGCCGCCCCGACGACCTACGCCCTGCGACCGGCCGCCGGCGGCCTCTGGGTGATCGGATCGCCGTCCGACCCGGTGACGGTGCCTGCCATGCGCGGCATCGAGTACTTGCACCGGCTGCTCTCGCAGCCGAGCACCGACATCAGCGCCCTGGACCTGGCCAGCGCCCCGGCCGGACTGGCCACCGTCATCCAGTCCGATACCGGCGACCTGCTCGACCGGCAGGCGATAACTGCATACCGCCGCCGCGTCGCCGAGATCGACCGGTTGCTAGGAACGGACCTGCCGGCGAAGTCACAGCTCACCGCCGAGCGAACCGCAATCCAGGCCCAGCTCGACGCCGCCGCCGGCCTCGGCGGCCGGCCTTCGCAGCACCGGCTCCACCGCTGAGCGCGCCCGGGTTTCCGTGCGCAAAGCGATCGTGGCGGCCTTGCTCCGCATAGTCGAGGTCCACCCCGCACTCGGCCGGCACCTGCACGAGTCCGTCCGGACCGGGTCCGTTTGCCGCTACGAACCGAACCCCGAGGCGTCCGTGCGCTGGACGCTCGGCGACGCCGAGGGATCCGGGCGGCCGAAGACATGATGGCTAGATAACGGGTCAGCTGCCGCCACGCACCTTTGTCGTCGTCTCCGGACCCTTGGCCAGCGGGGAACAACCCTGGCCCTGGGCGCTCGCGCCGGCCTCTGGACGTCCCGCTGCTGGCCAGCGCGGCCGCGCTGCTGAATCCCAGACCTCAACCCCCGAGCCACCGCCACCTCTAGCGGGGAGCTGGCATTGCATGGTGAGCGCTCCCGTGCGCGTGCGATCGCAACGTTTCACGGCTGACGTGCGCGCAAAACGAATAAGCCGGGCGCAATAGTGCACGTCAGCCGTGAAATCTGGCCGATGACCGCCATTCTGGCTACGGTGCGACACGAGACTGTGCCCGGATCACGTTGTTTGGGCGGAATCCGTCCGCGGTCGATCTGCCGGCGAAGGTTGTGACGGCGCCAGCCCGGTCAGAGTGCGGGCCGGTATGCTCCGTTTCGCAATGCGACAGGCCGGGGCGATCATCTCGTGGTAACGATCTTCGCTCTGGCCGCGGCGCTGCTGTATGGCAGCGCCGACTTTCTTGGCGGCGTCGCGACGCGGCGCGCGCGGGCGCTGTCCATCCTGCCCGCTTCGGCACTGGCTGGACTCGCGATCGTGCTGGTCGCCGCCCTCGCTGCGGGTGAGTCCCCGCGTCTGGCGGGGCTGGCCTGGGGCGTCGCGGCGGGCGCCATCGGCGGCGTCGGGCTGATCGTCTTCTACGCCGGCCTGGCCGAAGGCCCCATGACCATCGTGGCGCCGACGTCCGCGCTGACTGCAACGATTCTGCCGGTTGGCGTGTCCATCGCCGACGGCGAGCGCGCGAGTGCCTCGGTCTACGTCGGCGCGCTGATCTGCCTTGCCGCGATCGTGCTGGTCAGCGCCGCTGGCAGCCCCGCCGGGGAGAGCAAGGCCGGGGCCAGCCCAGGCGCCGCCAGTGCGGCCGCCAGTGGGGTCGGCAATCGCGGCGCGGCCACGGGCAGGCAGCGCGCCGCCGGGCTCGTCCGCCGCCTCGCCGCGCGCGGCTTCCACGTTCGGGCAATCGGCTACGGTCTTGCCGCGGGGGCGACGTTCGGCCTGTTCTTCATCTTCCTGCGCAACGCCGGCCAGTCCGGGGCGTTCTGGCCGATCGTCGCGTCCAGGCTCGCCGGATTCCTCGTCATCCTGATCGTCGCAGTCATCACCAGGACCCGGCCGGTCATTGTCTCGGGGGGAGCGAGGCTGCTGCTGGCCACCTTCGGCTCGGGGATCCTCGATGCGAGCGCGAACGTCAGCTACGTGGTCGCCACCCGCCATGGCCTCTTCGGCCTGGCCGTGGTGCTGACGTCGCTGTACCCCGGAGTGACCGTCGTCCTGGCCAGGTTCGTGCTCGGCGAGCGGCTTCGCGTTGCCCAGCTAGCCGGCCTGCTGCTGGCAGCGCTCGGCGTCATCCTGGTGACGGTCTGACGGGCGGGCAGGAACTGCGGACTCAGGCGGGCCCGGCTGAAGGCACCCCGTCCCTGGAGGGGCCCTAGACAAGCTCGTGCGGCCGGACGTCAATCGGATGTCATCCGGCCGCACGAACCCCGGGGAAGGGGCAGAGCGCTGAGATCAGAGTTCGTCAGCGAGGGCCGGGGGGCGACTCTCGTCGTCCTCTGGATCGGGTGCACTCGACGGGAAGAGCATCCCACAAATGAGCAGGTAAAGCTGCTCTGGGTACGGAATAAATTCCACGTTTCGCAAGGCCTGGTCCTGGCCGGCGGACTCCACGATGAACTCGCCATATCCCAGCAGCCGCCCAGGGAATGACCGGCGGAAGCTCATGTCGGTGACTTTGGTCAGCGGCATCATGTTGACACGACGGGTCAGGAATCCCGTCGTCAGCAGCAGCCGTTCGCTGGTGACGACGAAGTAGTCAACCCACCAGTTCACTGCCTTCCAGATCAGGCGCAAGAACAGCAGCAGCCAGGCAGCCCACAGGATCGTGCCGTACACGCCGTGCACGACTGTCGCCGTGACGATGCCGACCACCAGCAGGCCGCCGAGGGCCATGATGCCAGGGACGATGAGCACGGCCGGGTGCTGGCGGACAGTCGCTACCTGGACTTCGCGGGGCAGCAGGTACTTGTTGATGGCGACGGGGGCCTTGGCACCTGAGGGTGGGGGCCGCATCGCTAGAGCTTGTCCACAAAGCGTGACATTGAGTTCCCTGCGGACCTGAGGCCGTTAAAGGCATGCTGGAGGGCATGTGCCGCGCCAGTCGGGTTGGTGGCTAGATAATAGATGAAGAATACAACGATTGCCCATGTAATGACCTTCCGCAACACGTGATCACCTCCTCCAAACTGCCGTAATCGGCCACTACTTCACGTGACCAATTGACTTCTCTGCGTCGCGCATCAGCATAGCTGAGCGTAATTAGCCGGCCAATGGACCGGTAACCCTTAGCAACCATACGGGAGCAGTCGGCTACGAGCGCGGCGGCGCGCGGCGACGGCCTGGCAACCTCGCCGCGGCATGTGCCTGGCCACGCAGCGGCCCGATCGGTGCGCACGAAGGCGGCGAGTCTGACACCATTCCTTCTGGGATCCCAGCCAACGGGGTGACGATGACCGATGTGAGCCCGAGCGACTTCGCCGTCGTCGTCTACCGGGAAGACGACGTGTGGGAGGCCGAGGTTCTGCCAACGGCCCTGACCGAGAACCTCGATGGCCTGATCCTGGCATTGCGTCAGCAGCCGGGCATTGGCGGAGCAATTGGCCTGACGGCCGTTGGTGACGACTTTTTCGTCGCGTTGCGAGTTCTTGGCAATCATGTCTCCGTGTTCTTGTCCGACGTCACTGCCTCGGTCGACTGGCCACTGGCCAGACAGGTCCTCGACTACCTAGATATCCCCGTTCCTGAGGACGAAGACCTCGATCAGGTGCTGCCAGTTGGAGACATGTCAATCTTCGCTGACCTGGGGGTCGACGAGATGGAGCTAGGCGCGTTGTCTGGCGACCTGGACCTCTTCCCGGACGAGGTGCTTGCGAGCCTGGCCAGGCGAATCGGGTTCGGCGCCGCCCTCGAGCGGGCTCTGGACTCGGCCATCGGTGCCGTCTGACCGGCTTGTCAGCCGATGACGGGCTATCTGGCCAGCTTCGAGCCGGCCATGCGGGCCGCCCTGGCCGAGGCGCGCGCTACTGCCAGCGCCAACGTCGCGGACGTGCCGGTCGGCGCCGTGGTCCTCGACCCAGCCGGGGCCGTGATCGGCCAGGGCCGGAATCTGCGCGAGGCGAGCGCCGATCCGACCGCGCACGCCGAGGTGGTGGCGCTGCGGGCCGCTGGGCAGGCACGCGGCAGCTGGCGCCTCGATGGCTGCACGCTGGTCGTGACCCTGGAGCCGTGCACGATGTGCGCCGGCGCGCTACTAGCCGGGCGTATCGCGCGGCTGGTCTACGGCGCCCGCGACCCGCGGGCTGGCGCCGCCGGCTCGGTGTGGGACGTGCTCCACGATCCGCGCCTTGGCCAGCCGGTCGAGGTCGTCAGCGGTGTGCTCGCCAGCGAGTGCGCGGCGGTGCTGCGCGAGTTCTTCGACCAGCGCCGGTAGCCGCTGGCGGCCCAGCACCCGCGGATGGCCAGCCTCCGGTAGGCTCGGCTCCGGTGGAGTCGCCTAGTGGCCGAGGGCGCACGCCTCGAAAGCGTGTGAAGGGGCAACCCTTCCGTGGGTTCAAATCCCACCTCCACCGCCACTGACCTGCGGCGATGCGAGTTCGCTTCACTATGCGAGCTGCCGTGACCGTTGCGTTTGTCTCACTTGGCCACGGAACGGTTGTTGTGCCAGGTCAAGGCCACATTTGCTGCCGCAGGGCATCTCCGCACTCCGGCCCGATGCCGATCGCAGAGGGTAGTCGGCACTCCGGCTGCAGATGCGGCAAGAGCCGACGATCTGGCGCAGGTCCTTGGAGCTGGTAACTCTCTGTCAGCGGCTCCAGATCTGGCTATTCTGCACCGGCCTGTCCGGCCCTGTTATGGCCTCCGGTGCTCCCTGTTGCTCGGCTGGACGTCGCCACGGACATGGGGCGCTGGCGAGGTCCGAGGGCGAGGTAGCGCCATGGCTCTGGCCTCCGTGCCACCGCCCTGTTTGACGGTTGGCTAGCCTCCACGTTGCGGTGGGATGTCATGCAGATGCTTGGCCTTGTGGCGCCCGGTCTCGGATGCGATGCCGAAGAAGAGCATGTGCGTGACTTTGGCGATGTATTCGGTGGTGTCGTCGCCGGTGAGCGCCGCGACTCCGAACGCGCCGATCGCGGCGAACGTAGCCGCCCGGACGTCATAGCCGATGTAGTCATCGCGGCTAGCCACGTCGATGAGGCTGTCGGCGATCGCGTTAACGCGGCCGGTGAACAGCTTGATCAGCGATCCTGCGATGTCGGGGAAATCATGCAGGTCCTTGATCAGCGCGGCCAGCGCCGGGCCTTGCTCGGCGAGCAGCGCGGCCCAGTGCTCTCCGAACTCCTGGACGCTGTCGTAGTGCTCGTCGAGGGTGCCGGCGACCAACTCGTCCCGCTCGTCAATGTTTCCCTGCAGGTCCTCGTCGAGCATGCTGAGCACGGGCTCGGCGAGTGCCTGCCGGTACAGGTTCTCCTTAGTGCCGAAGTGCTTGACCACCAGCGCCTCGCTGACGCCTGCGTGCTGCGCGACGGCCAGGGTCGTGGTGCCGCGGTAGCCGCTGGCCAGGAACAGCTCGCGGGCCGCGGCCAGCAGCTCGGTGCGCCGCTCGGCAGATGACATGCGGGCCCCGGCCATCTCTGCGGATCTCGCCCCCTTCCGTTACCTGGCGCCTATTGACGCTGGCGATCGCCCAAGGTTAGCATCGCCGACCAAGGTAAGTGTGGAGCCACTCACCTACTCACGACCGGAACCCCGGCCCTGAGTCAACGCCGCCCCGGGGTCGGTTAACGACGCTGTCCGGGACGGGGCCCGCAGTCCCGTGTGTTGGCTCCGCGCACGACAGGAGCAGCAGTGCACATGACAACTCAGCAGGGTCGAATGCTGACCGTGCTGTCAGCCGCGGCGCTGTGCGTCGCAGGCCTGGCAGCCTGCGGCGGCTCGAGCCCTTCGGCTCCAGCAGGCAGTTCCCCCTCCAGCAGCGCGCCGTCGTCAGCGGCGCAGATCACCGTCGGCTTCGCGAACAACGAGGGCGCGGCGATCTCTATCCCGGCCTACCGCTACGGCGCCGAGGCCGCGGTGACGTACATCAACGCACACGGCGGGATCAACGGGAAGAAGATCAATCTCGACGAGTGCACCGACGACGGGTCGCCGTCCGGCTCGGTCAACTGCGCCAATAAGTTCGTGGACGCCCACGCGGTGGTCTACGACACCGGCATCGATATCGGGGCCGACGCAGCCGTACCGGTTCTGTCCAGCGCCGGGATCCCGTACGTCACCGAGTTCCCCTGGGGCACGGTGCAGCGGTCCAGCCCGGACGCCTTCGCCCTCGGCGGCGGTGACACCGCGTTCTACGCCGCGCCGCTGCAGGCACTCAAGGACGTGCATGCCACGACCGTCGGCGATTTCTATTACGACGGGCTGCCGACGACCAAGGGCCTGCTGCAGTTCTCCACCGCGATCGCCAAGAAACTCGGGATCAAGCTGGTGCCGATCCCGATCGCGGCCGCCAACGCGGACTGGACCGCCGCCGTGGCGACAGCGATGGCCGATCACGTCGACTCGATGTGGGGAATCCTGCAGGAGAACGACTGCATCGGCATGGTCAGCGCCGCCCGCACTGCCGGGTTCAGCGGCCCGATCTAGTGTCGGCTCCTGCACTGCCTATATCGCCGCGCTCGGGCAAGAAGGCAGGCGACACCCTGGGCCTGTGGCCGTATTACTTCCCGCAGCTGGCATCCTCTGCCCCGCCGGCCGTGCAGGCGCAGATCAAGACGTACACCGCCGCCATGGACGCCGACGGGCAGAGCGCGAACCTGAACGGCTTCGCCACCGCCTCCTTCGCCACCATGATGGAGCTCGCCGAGATCATGAAGACGATCCACGGCCCGGTGACCGCTGCCTCGCTCAAGACAGCCCTGGCCAAGGCGGACGTGCCGGGATTCCTCGGCCCTGCAGTGAACTGCGCCAAGCGCCCGTTCGGCGCCCTGGAGCCAGCGGCCTGCAACGCGGACATGCTGATGTTCAAGGTCACTGTCGGCCCGAACGGCCCCGTCCGCACACTGGTGGGCAGCGGCTGGCTCAACACTGCCGGGCTGCTCGGGTAGCTGACCGGTGACCGCGTTCCTGACAATCCTGCTGGCCGGCCTCGGGAGCGGCGCCGCGTACGCGGCGCTCTCCCTGGGCCTGGTCATCACCTACAAGGGAACGGGTGTCATCAACTTCGCCGCCGGGGCGATGGGCGCCTGGAGCGGGTATGTCTACAGCCAGCTGCGCTCAAGCGGCACGCTTGTCTTCCCGGTGGTCTTCGTACATCCGTCGGTCCACCTCGCGCACCAGGTGCCGGTCGTACCCGCGGTGCTGATCAGCGTCGCAGCCGGGGTGCTGCTCGGCCTCGCCGTGCACGTGCTGGTGTTCCGGCCGCTGCGATCGGCGCCGGCGCTGGCCAAAGTGGTGGCATCCGCCGGGGTGATGCTGGCACTCCAGGCGCTGATCGTACAGCGGTTCGGCAGCTCCACCGTGATCGTCAACCCGATCCTGCCGTCGGGCAGCCTGGCCATCGGTGGGGTGACGATCCCGCAGGACGTGCTCTGGCTGGCCGCGGTCGTCGTTGTCGCCGCGGTGATGACAGGTGCCTGGTTCCGGTACAGCCGAACCGGCCTGGCCCTGCGCGCGGCGGCCGAGGACCCGCGCACAGCCGCATTCGCAGGCCTCAACTCCGAAAAGCTCGCCGCCGTGTCGTGGACGCTGGCATCCGGCATCGCCGGGTTCATGGTGGTGCTGGCCGCGCCGGTGACCGGGCTCAGCGCCACCGGATACGCGCTGTATGTCGTGCCGGCGCTAGCCTGCGCGCTGGCCGGCCGTCTCAGCTCGATCGGCCCGGCCGTCATCGCCGGCCTGGTCCTCGGGATGATCGGCTCGGAAGTGACCTACCTGTCCAGCCAGCCATGGTGGCCGTCGTGGGCAGGCACCGGAGTCAGCTCAACCGTGCCGCTCCTCGGCGTCGTCGTGCTGCTGTTCCTGCTCGGCAAGTCGCTGCCGGCGCGCGACTCGGTCGCGGCCGCCCGGCTGCCGGTGGTGCCGGTGGTCCGCCACCGGTTCGGGCTGCTGGCAGGCCTGCTGCTAGTCGGGCTCGCCGCGCTGCTGGTCACCGGCGGCTCATACCGGTTCGGCATCATCACCTCGATGATCATGGGCCTCGTGGCGCTGTCGTTTGTCGTGCTGACCGGGCTGCTCGGCCAGGTCTCATTCGCACAGGCGGCCTTCGCCGGCGTCGGCGGGTTCGCGCTATCCAAGCTCGCCACCTCAGCGGGCCTCGGGTTTCCGTGGGCGCCCCTCCTGGCCGCGCTCATCGCCTGCGTGCTCGGCCTGCTGGTAGGGCTGCCCGCGCTGCGGGTCCGCGGCACCCAGCTCGCCGTTGTCACGCTCGCTCTCGGACTGGCGTTCGAGCAGGCAGTGTTCTCCAACACCGCGCTAAGCGGCGTCTTCGGGGCCGTCGTGCCCCCGCCAATGCTGCCCGGACTGGACCTGTCGGTGCGCAGCGGATCTGACACGGCCCGGCTCGCCTTCGGCATCCTGTGCCTCATCACGCTGACGCTAGCCGCGTGGGCCGTCGCCAACCTGACCCGCAGCGGCACCGGACGACGGATGCTGGCGGTGCGATCCAACGAGCGGGTCAGTGCCTCGATTGGCATCAGCGTCACCGTCACCAAGCTCACTGGCTTCGGCCTGTCCGCGTTCATCGCCGGCCTGGGCGGCTCGCTGATCGGTTACAGCTACGGCTCGGTATCGGTCGCATCCTTCACCGCGCTCACAGGGCTGGCCTGGCTGATGCTCGCCTACCTGGGCGGCATCACCAGCATCGGCGGCGCGCTGACCGCCGGCACGCTGGCCACCCTCGGCATCGTGTTCGTGGTCGTCAACCGGCTCGTGCCGATGTCTGGCAACATCTACCAGCTCATCGTCGCTGTCGGCCTGATCCTGACGGCCATCTTCAACCCGGAGGGAATGGCAGGAGCATGGCGCCAGCGCCTGCAGCGCCGGAACCGGCAAGCGCCAAGCTCGGATACTGCCGCAGCCGGCGGCGGCGCCCCGGCCACCCCGGCAGCTGTCGCGGCGCGCACGCCGGGCCGCGCCCTGGACGGCACGCAAACCCAGGCCACGGCCCGGGCACAGACACCTGAGCCGACCCTCGGCCAGCCAGCCGGTGCCCACTCTCCAGCCGCTTTGCGCGCGGCCCAGGACGAGACCCCGGGCCGTTTGCCGGAGCGGCCCGGCGTCTCATTGCCGGCCACACCGGGAAGCCCGGCTGGCGCGCCAGCCCGCGGGACCGACGCCACGCACGCCGCGGTGCTCAGTCTGTCCGGTGTCACCGTCCGCTACGGCGGCATGGTCGCCGCGGATGCTGTCTCGCTGGAGGTGCGGCCCGGCCAGATCGTCGGCCTTATCGGGGCGAACGGGGCAGGCAAAACGACGCTGCTCGACGCGATCAGCGGCTTCGCGCGCTACTCCGGATCGGTGACGCTGGCCGGCCGCAGCCTCGACGCGCTGCCTGCGCACCGCCGGGCACGCCGCGGGCTTGCCCGCACCTGGCAGGCTACCGAGCTGTTCGCCGATCTCACGGTGACAGCAAACCTGGCCGTCGCCGCCCGGCGGCCCCGGCCCGGTGGACTGATGCTAGACCTCCTGCGCCCCGGCCGGGACACCGCGGACGGCCTGGCCGACGGACTGCTCGGCGCGGCCGGGCTCGCTGGCCTGGCGCACCGGCTGCCCGGCCAGCTCACCCTCGCCGAGCAGAAACTCGTCAGCGTCGCCAGGGCGCTTGCCGGGCAGCCGCAGGTGCTGCTCCTCGACGAGCCGGCCGCAGGGCTGTCGGGCTCGCAGGCCCGCGAGCTGGGACGTGAACTGCGCGTCATCGTCGCTGGTGATGACGTCGGCATCCTGCTCGTCGAGCATGACGTCAGCCTGATCATGAGCGTCTGCGACTACGTCTACGTCCTGGACTTCGGGAAACTGATCGCCGCCGGGCCGCCAGTCGCAGTACGCGCCGAGCCGGCGGTCATCTCCGCCTACCTGGGCCACCGAGCCAGGCCCGGCACGCTGGAGTTGCCGGTGCCGGGACCGGCCGGCGCATGCGCCGGAGACGAACGATGACTGCGAACGCGCTGCGCGTCACCGACCTGACCGCCGGATACGGGCACGCTCCGGCGCTGCACGGGATCAGCCTGCACGTCGCGCCCGGCGAGCTGGTTGCACTGCTCGGCGCGAACGGCGCCGGCAAGACGACCGCAATGCTCAGCATCGCCGGGGAGCTGACCCCGATGACCGGTGAGATCGAGATCCTCGGAACTCCGGCCGCCGGACAGAGCCCGCACCAGGTCACCCGCCTCGGCCTCGCCCTCGTGCCCGAGAATCGCGGGATCTTCTCGCAACTCACCGTCGCCGAGAACCTCCGGCTGCGCCTCCGCCGCGCCCGGCCCGCAGCAGCAGACGAGGTCTTCGACCACTTCCCGGAACTCCGGCCGCTCGCCAGGCACAAAGCCGGTCTGCTGTCCGGCGGGGAGCAGCAGATGCTCGGCCTCGGCTGCGCTCTGGTCTCCAGCCCGAGGCTGCTGCTCATCGACGAGCTAAGTCACGGCCTGGCCCCCGTCGTGCTGGACAGGCTGCTGCCGGTCCTGCGCACCATAGTGCTTGAGCAGCAGCTGGCCGTCCTGCTCGTCGAGCAGCATGTCGCAGCCGCGCTCAGCGTGGCCGACCGCGGGTACGTGCTCAGCCGCGGCCGGGTAGTGACGGCCGGCTCCGCTGCGGAGCTGCACGCGCAGGCTGACGTCCTGGAAGCCAGCTATCTCGGCGGCATCGCCGCTCCGCCCGGCAGCGCCTGAGATCCGGCTACCGCCACCAGCCCAAAACCCCAGGGAGAGGAACGACAGCATGGCCACGGCTCAGACCAAGCAGGGAACGGTCGAGGGAAACTACTCCAATAGCGTGCACGCGTTCAAGGGCATCCCCTACGCGGCAGCCCCGTTCGGCCCTCGGCGCATGCGCGCTCCCGAGCCACCGCCGTCCTGGGACGGAGTCCGGGACTGCACCGAATTCGGGCCGACAGTCCCCAAGAACCCCTATGCACCGCCGTTCGACACGCTGCTGCCCGAGCCAGTCATCCCTGGCCAGGACTGCCTGAACCTCAACATCTGGACACCCGACTCCGGCCATGCCGGCCTGCCGGTCCTGGTCTGGATCCACGGCGGCGCGTTCACCAACGGCTCCGGCGCGGTCCCGCAGTACGACGGCACCGCATTCGCCAGGGACGGCATCGTCTGCGTCACCATTAACTACCGGCTCGGCGCGGACGGCTTCCTGTTCCTCGACGATGGCACGGCCAACGTTGGCCTGCTCGACCAGATCGCGGCCCTGCAGTGGGTCCATGACAACATCGCGAACTTCGGCGGCGACCCCACGCGCCTCACCCTCGCCGGCGAGTCCGCCGGCGCGATGAGCGTCATCACCCTGTTGTCGATGCCGCGCGCCACCGGCCTGTTCCGCCGCGCCATCGCGCAGAGCGGCGCCGGCCAGCACGCCCTGACACCGGGCACGGCCGCCCGCGCCGGCGGCTACCTCGCCAAGGAACTCGGGGTCCCGGCGAACCGGGAAGCCATCGCCGCAGTCCCGCTGCAGCAACTCCTCGACGCGCAGAACGCACTCGGCCTCGACCTGCAGGCCGCCCCCGATCCCGCCCGCTGGGCCGAGATCACCGCCAACCTGATGGTCTTCGAGCCTGTCATCGACGGCGACATACTGCCGGCCCTGCCGCTGGACGGACTGCGAGCAGGCGCAGGCCGCGACGTGCACGTCCTGATCGGGACCAACACCGACGAGCAGCGGTTCTTCATGGTGCCGACCGGCGCCATGGACCACGTTAACGACACGATCCTCCAAGCCGCTGCCGCGGCCTACGGCCTTACCGAGGCTGCCCTGCCGGCCTACCGGGAGAAGCGGCCAGGTGCGTCACCAGGCGACATCCTCGCGGCCGTGTCCGGGGACTGGTTCTTCCGCATCCCCGCCCTCCGCGTGGCCGAGGCACGCGCCCAGTCACCGACCTGGATGTACGAATTCGCCTGGGCCACATCCCAGCACGGCGGACGCCTCGGCGCATGCCACTACGCCGACGTCGCGTTCATCTTCGACACCCTGCAATCCGAGGGTGCCGACTGGCTTCTCGGCTCCGAGCCGCCGCAGAGCCTCGCCGACTCCATGCACCACACCTGGGTGAGCTTCGCAGCCAGCGGCGATCCCGGCTGGGACCGCTACACGACCAAGAACCGAGCGACCATGGTCTTCAACACCGAAAGCACGCTGGCCCAGGACCCGCACGGCGACGAGCGCCAGCTTTGGGATGGGCTGCGCTAACAGCAAAACCCTAGCGCCACGCCTCGCCAGGCGGCTGGGGTCCAAGGGGCGGGTCCGTGGGGCTGGACCACTCGGCGCCAATTGATGGACAGGCGATCACTCAACACGCAGAACTGGCACTCCTGGCTTACCCCATTCGGGCACAGGCCTTGCCATCGAGCCGTTCAGAGTCGGCGATTGGCACCCCAACGGCAGTGCCGTGAGTAACGGAACTACCAACTCTCCGTTACTGCCGTGGCGTCTCCCGCCTAACGGCAGCAAGCAGACCCCCGATGGCCGCGTAGCTGACTGATCTAGTCGGCGCCGCTGTCAGCGGCGCTCGTCCCCAGCGCAGGCAGCCTGATCGTCTGCATCGCTCAGCTCGCATGGCCATCTGCAGCGGCCGGCGCAGGCAATCCGCCGAGCCTTCACCCGATTCCGTCGCACGCCAGGTTCGCCTCAGGCTGCAATAGCAACCCGCGAGACAAGTGCGAGTGGCGCACGCTCAGGTTCGGGAAGCTGCGGAGCGGGCGACAGTCATGTCGAAATAACCGAGCCAGAAGTGCAGCGCCGCAGCCAGCAGCAGCAGCGCTCCCCACCCGTAGCCGTAAGAGAGCAGCACGACGGTAACGCCGACCAGGACGGTACCAGCGGCAAAATGCACGTGCGCCGAGATACGGGGCCGACGGTATTCCCATGACGGGACCAGAAATCTCATGAGGCCCGATCGCGGGGGAACGGCGTTCTCATTCGGTGCGTTCATCAGGATGCCTCCTGTGACCTGCAGTGCCGGCCGTCAGCGGCTGATTCCCAGGCCTGTGCCCCACGTTACGCTGGCTGTAAAAAACTAGCAATATATTGCTAGAACAGTGCATCAAGCTTTGCCTGTGGCGGAGCGGAGCTTCCCGCCAAGCCATTCCCCCCCCCCGGCCCGTTCGATGACCGCCACGACTCCGGCGACGAGGGCCGACCGCAGCTCGCAGTCCTTCCTACAGGCGGAAGCCTTGCTGGCGCGATGGGCGGGCGAAACCTGCGGCGAAATTAGACACCACCTCCACCGCCAGTGCGCTTGCGGCTCGCGCGGCCGGGCTGCTCCGCCACCTGCTCGTCGAGCTCGAGCACCCGGACATGCAGCACTGACCGCTGCTGCAGGGCGGCCCGCAGGGCCCGGTGTAGGCCGTCTTCCAGGTACAGCTCGCCGCGCCAGCTGATCACGTGCGGGAACAGGTCACCGTAGAAAGTCGAGTCTGTCGCCAGCACGGTATGCAGGTCCAGCACGTTCTTGGTCGTGATGAGCTGGTCAAGCCGCACTGGCCGGGGCGGTATCTCTGCCCACTCGCGCCCGGTCCGGGCATGGTCGGGGTAGGGCCGCCCGTCCCCGACCTGCTTGAAGACCACGACTTGAGTTTAGATGAGGGCGGCGCGTACCGCTCGGCGCTGTGCACCAGGCGGTCCGCGGCACTTGCCCAGCACTGGCTACTCCGAGTGCAGGGCCGTCGCGGTCCGGATCTTGGCGGCCCAGCCCGCCGGGAGCAGCGCTCCTACCACCGCGGTGCCGGTACTTGCCAGCCCGGGCCCGGCTATTTCCCAGGCGCCGTAGACGCTGAGGAAGCTGGGCGGCAGCGCGAGGTCGGCAGCCGAGGCCATGATCGGCAGCACGACCCGGTGCACCGCGATGCCGGCCGGCACGGCAAGGACGCCGGCCACGAGCCCAGTCCCCGCGACCCAGCACACCACCATCGCGATGGTCTGCCGCGGCGTCATCCCGATCGCCTTGAATACGCCCAGGTCGTGGAACCGCTCTCGGGTATTTATGACGACCATGTTCAGGACGCCGAGGGCGGCGACGACCGCCAGCATCAGCGTCAGCATGCCGATAATCGCGACCATCAGGTCGATGACAACGGACTTTCGGCTGTTGACCTGTGCGGAGAGGCTGTTCCCGAGCGTGGTCTGCAGTGACTGCGCGTACGTCGTTGGCGAGGTGCCAGCCCGCAGGCCGACGTCGTAGTGCGTCGGCGCAGACTGGCCGGGGCCCGCTGCGGCCACGGTCTGGGTACCGGTGATCACGTCCATGCCGCGATTCGGCGAATCGAACACCTCACCGGCGATCCGCATCGGGATGACCTTGCCCCCTATCGTGATCGTGATGCAGTCGCCGACGGACTTCCCGGTCTCGTTGGGAACCCGGTCGCACCGCTGGCGGGCCGGTCGAGGCCGGCGATGAGGTTGAGGAGGGTCGACTTGCCGCTACCGGAAGGGCCCATAATGGCGACGGCTTCGCCGGCGGCGATGGTCATGCTGACCCGGCTCACGGCTGGCTGACCATCGTCGTCATAACGCTTCGTTACGTCGCTGATCTCAATCAGCGTGTCCATGACTGATCATCCGTTCAGACTGTCCGGGCAGCACTCAGCTGCTGAGCGAGTCGTGCGGGATCCGGTGGCGCGGCTTCAGCCTGCTCCGGCTGCGCCGGCCCCGGTATGGGAAGACCACGCAGCTATCCCTCATCCCGTTGGGTCCAGGCTCAGGGGCAGCGGCGGAGAGTCAGTTCTTCCCGCTGGTCATTGCGCCGCCACGCCCAGGAACCACGAAATCCTTCATTCCGGGAACGGGGTATGCCCGGGTGCGCCCGGTCCGGCTGCGGCGCGGCCACGCGCGTCCGCCTGGACGCCGTCAGGCGGACCCGCCGGAACTCAGCGCCGGGTTCGTGGCTGAACAGGGCATGCGTATCGATAAGCTGGCCGGCGGAGGATTCGCCTAGTGGCCTAGGGCGCACGCTTGGAAAGCGTGTTGGGGGCAACCCCTCAAGAGTTCGAATCTCTTATCCTCCGCCAAGCTGACCTGCAAGAACACCTGTGAGTGGTCGTTAACGAGTCGGCTCGTTGTGTCCCGGTGGGCTCATTTGACGGGCTCATTTCCCGGCCGCGGAGCTTGCCGCTGCCGGTATCAACCGCTGCGGTGTGCCTGGTCAGGGGCATCGCGCACGGTCGTGAACGGAGGGGCACGATCAGTGCGGGATCCCAGTTGTCGAGGTTCCCGCGGAAATGCTGGAGCAGTAGCAGCGGCACCGTGGCGCGCTGGCTGCCCTCGGTGTCGCGATAGGCGTAGTCGACGCCGTCGTCCGCGCTGACCGATTCGTTGGGGAGCTCCGAATATCCCTTGGCCATGACTGCTCGCTCCTATCCGCTCCGCGCCTCCGGCCCTGTGATCACACTGGTTCCTTGCGTCTCGACGCTGCTCCGATGTCAAGCCGCGCTGTCGGGTGCTGGGTCGGCCGTGGCCGGCATCAGCGGCCGGCCGACCAGGAACATCACCAGGTAGGTAACGACGAGACCGGCCGCCGCGTAGCCGCTGATAACCAGTAGGTCCGTGGTGATGTTTGCACCGCCGAAGTACGCGACGCCGCGGGCGGCGTCGACTCCGGCGCCCGGCGGCAGCCACGGGCCGATGGACCGCCAGAAAGTCGGCAGCAGCGGCCAGACGTATGCGCCGCCGGCACTCGGGTTGCCCAGCACGACGAACAGGGCGATGGCCAGGCCGATGCCCATGGTGCCGGCGAGCACCACCAGCGCCGTCGTGAACGGACCCGCCGCGAACACGACGAAGGCGCCCAGCTACCACAGCCCGATGAGCTGCGAGGGCAGCGCGCGCACCCACGCGCCGACGATGAGGGCACCGAGCAGGCTGGTGATGATGGCGTACACGGCGATGCCCGCTAGCCGCACGGTGGCCCTGGTGAGGTTCGCCGGGCGGGCCCCGGATACTCGTGCCGAGCAGGGCGGTGACCAGGTATCCGCCGATCATCCAGCCGACGATCAGGTAGAAGGGGGACAAGCCCGCGTGGTCGCCACGAGCCGGAGGACGGATGTCGGTCACGGCCAGGCGCCTGCCTGCGCGCTGCTCGGCGGCCCTGATGACGGTAGCCACGGCGACGGCGGCAGACGGCCCGGAGGCACTGGCCAGGATGAGCCGGTCAGTAGCCGAGGCGGGGGTTTACCTCCAGCACGCCGTAGCTGGTCCGAGCCTGCAGGCTGGCGGTGCCAGCGGCGGCCGAGGATACCGGGGTGGCCTGGAGCGGATCGCCGGGCAGCGCGTTGAGCTGGCCGGTAACCCTAGACGCGACTGGCGGAGGCGCCAGGATTACTGACCGGCACCTGATGCGGGCGAGGATCATGAAACGCGCCGATATAGGAGGTGATGAAGGCAAGCTGCAGCACGCCGACGCCGCAGACCAGCAGGAACGCGCGCAGCGTGATGGCATCTCTGATCTCCGCGGCCGCCCCGCGCGCGCGGCATCTGACGATCTGCCCAGCCCATCGGCCGCCGTACCCCCCCTGCTCGCCAACGCCCCCGCGTCGCATGATGCCCGAACCCCAGCCGAACGAACCACGGCCGACTCGACAGCGACTGCTGCTCGAGCCCGATCTGCCGCCAAAAGAACGTCTACGCGACCTTGGTCAAGTGATCGCTGCAACCGCCCCGCCGACTGGCCCTCTGCGCTGAGACAGATTAGCTACACACTGTGTGCTCCGTGGCAGATCGTCTTAGTTACACACTGTGTGCTCCGTGGCAGATCGTCATGCCGGTCTGGCCGCGGAGAACGGAGACTCGGCAGGCGGCTACCAACGGCTCGCATGTCATCGACGATTCAGACCATGGCCGAGCATGTAGCGGTCAGGCATATGTTTATGCGTCGTCGGCACGGGCGCGACCGCCCGCATCTGCCGTGACGGACTGTCGGGCACGAGCGTGCGGATGCCCACTGGGCTGAAGCGCAGCCGTGGCTCCTCGATAACATCGGCGATGCCAGGAGGTAACGTCACGCCTTATGGCAGAGGCAATTCTTCCCGGCGACTTGAGCGCTGGGGACCTGATTGCGCTGTCAGGACAGGATGACGAACTCGTAGTTCGCGCGATCCGGCTCGGCCGCGGCGGTTTCCTGGTCACGGTGTCGGATCTGAAATCTCCTTCGCCGGGTACGGAACGGATCATCACCCTCACTGCCGGCACGCGAGTATTTCGGCACGGCACGGCGGCCGGCTTCTGAGAAGCCGCTCGTCTCCTGACGAACCGGCGCTCAACCCACTGACAGCGAACGGTCCGCGCTGAACGACTCCTCGCGGAACGCCCGCCTACTGCACGGCGCCGGACGTGGGCTCTTGGGCGGGCTCTTGCCGCCACGAGCGGCAGGCGCATGCCGCCGTCGGGCGCCACCCAGGTCGCCTACGGCTCGGTTGCCAGCGCCATCGGTTCCCGCGGCAACTCGGCAGCCCTAAGCCACCGCGGCTTAGCCGACCGCGGGCCGCGCGAGTAGCGTGAGGAACTTGACCTGGGGAAGGTCACATGGCGCCTGGCGAGCAGAGTTGAGAGTAGCCAGCAGAGGCCGCCCGTAAGCCTCATTCGGACGCTCGCCAGTCGCGATCGAGCCGGGGGATCCTCGTGACATTCACTGCACCCGACGAGGGAGGCTAGATGTCCGAGTTTGAACAAAACCACGCTTCGGGCCGGCTCGGATACCGGGTGTTCACCGTCAGATGCCCCGGGTTGACTCCCGACATCCCGGCTGGCTATGAGTCGCTGGCGTGGGTGGCGAACTCGGCGACGCGGATCTACGGCGCCCGGGACGCGGTGCTGGTCGACGCGTTCCTTACGCTTGATCAGTCTGTCCAGCTCGCTGACGAGGTCGCGGCAACCGGCAGGACCCTGACCCACGCCTACATCACGCACGGCCACGGCGATCATTTCTTCGGCTTGAGTCCGCTCAAACAGCGGTTTCCGGGCGCCAGGGCGGTAGCCACGGCGGCAGCCATCGGCCGCATCGCAGGCCAGCTCGATCCAGATGTGCTGGACGGGTTCTGGCGCCAGCGGTTCCCTGGTCAGATAGCGGACAAGCCGGAACTCCCGGAGAGTCCTGATGAGGGGTCGATCGAGCTGGAGGGACACGCGGGGTCCCGGTCGACACCGGGTTCACCGACACCGCCGACTCTACGAGCCTGCACGTGCCGTCAATCGGACTGATCGCGGCAGGTGACGTCGTCTACAACGGCATTCATCCCTATCTGGGCCAGTCCGGTGCTCAGACGCGGCTGCAATGGATTGAGGCACTCGACAAGCTCGACACGCTCAACCCTCGCGCCGTTGTCGCCGGGCACAAGATCCCAAGCAACGACGACGACCCGACGGCGATCACTCAAACCCGCGATTATCTCCGCGATTTCATCCGTCTCGATGAGGCGACCGACACTCCGCGCCAGCTGTTCGACGCGATGATCGAGCTCTACCCGGACCGAGCCAACCCCGGATCGCTCTGGGGCGGCGCCAACGCTGCGAAGCGTTAGGCCGGAACGCCAGCCACGGCACCACGGAACGAACAGCACAAAAGGTTGGAGGCGAAGCGTTCGATGAACGTGATTGAGGCAGAAACCATGTTGACCGGCGCCCAGGTTATGGCCATCGTGCCAACCACTGACCTGGAACGCGCCAGGGCCTTCTACGGCGAGAAACTCGGGCTCGTCGAGGCCGGCGTACCCACGCCCGGCCCGCAGGTGCTCTACCGGTGCGGTGGCAGCACGCTGCTCGAAGTCTACGAACGGCCGACCGCGGGTGACGCTCAGCACACACTCGCGTCGTGGCAGGTACGCGACCTGAA
The DNA here is from genome assembly GCA_963837255.1 of uncultured Actinomycetota bacterium. Taxonomy (GTDB): domain Bacteria; phylum Actinomycetota; class Actinomycetes; order Streptosporangiales; family Streptosporangiaceae; genus JAJYUU01. The sequence continues at coordinate 104,320 of CAWIMN010000011.1, read as the reverse complement.
AGCCGCCGTCGACCAACTGCGCGACCGTGGCGTGCGCTTCGAACAATACGACCTCCCGGACGTCAAAACCGAGGACGGCATCTCGGCGACCGGGCACCTCCGCGAGGCCTGGTTTCGCGACCCCGACGGCAACATCCTGCGCATCCATTCGCACGCCGAGACGTAGCCACTCGCCGAACGCGCGGCCCGCCAGCATCGAGCGGCAGATCGAACTAGGCGGGCGGGCGGTCAGTCGCTGTATATATCCGACTTAACAACTGATTATGCAGGAATCATCGATTCTGAGGCCGTCCACTGGCTGGCGGCGACAACAAAGGGGGCGGGCGATGGCTGAGCCTGGTTTCATCCTGGTGACTGGCGCCGGCGGGGGAATCGGCGACGTGGGCGGCAAGGTTGTGGCGTTGCTGCGTCAGCGCGGCCTGGCCGTGCGAGCGATGGCACACCACGACGACGACCGCGCCGATGCCCTGCGCGCGCTTGGCGCCGATGTCGTCGTCGGTGACCTTACGCGGCCGGCAGATGTCGCGATGGCCCTGGAGTCGGTCCAGCGGATGTTCTTCAGCATGAGCCTTTCGCCGTCCTACCTTGAGGCCGCCGCCACAGTCGCGACAGTCGCCCGTGCCGTCGGCGACTTGGATGCGCTCGTGGCCATGTCCCAGATGACGGTGTCCCAGATGAACGCGCTCAGCATGAGCGAGTCACACCATCAGCGGATCCATTGGCTGTCGGAGCAGGTGCTGAACTGGTCCGGCCTACCTGTCGTGCACCTTCGGCCGACTCTGTTCCTGGACAATCCGCTGTTCACGAGCGCGGCTGCGCATTCCATCGCTGATAGCGGCACGATCCGGCTCCCGTTCGGGACCGGTCGCACCTCCCCGGTCACTACTGGCGACGTCGCGCGGGTCGTCGCTACTGTCCTGGCCGACCCGGAGCCGTACGTCGGCGGGGTACTGGAGCTGACCGGTCCCCGATCGCAGGACATGAATGGTGTTGCCGAAGAGTACACGCGCGCGCTGGGCAGGCCGGTTTCCTACGTCGACATCCCGCCGGAGACGTGGGCCGAGCAAGTGCTCGCACGCGCCGGACTCGGGCCATACGTCGATCAGGATCTGCTCACCGTCGCCCGGCTGCACCGGGAGAACCGGTTTGACCGCGTGACCACCACGGTCGAGGACGTCACCGGCCAGCCCGCTGAGTCCTTCGAAGAATTCATCACGCGGCAAAAGGACCTTTTCTCCGTCTGATGTCCAAAGCAGCAAAGTGCGGCAACCGGCCGGTCGAACCATCCGCTCTGAGCCGGGCGCAGCCTCTCCGGCCTCAGCAGACGCCTGCAGAGCAGCGATGCGGTGAGCCAGGCAGCCAGGGAGACGGCATGGTGCGCTACCAGGTCACTACTTCTCCCTGGCGCCGGGCAGTGTTTCCGCTCGCGGGCATCCTGGTCTGGGCGCTCATCCTGGATCTGATCTTCTCCGATCCGAACGGAACCCGGCCAGGCAGCCTCGCGCTGATGGCGGTGCTGCTCGCCTGGGTCACCGTGTTTGCGGTACGCGGCTGGCGCGGCCCGACGCTGACGGCCACCAATACTGGGGTGAGGTTTCGTGGTTTGGTCTGGACCAGGTCATGGCGCTGGCAGCTGATTGACGGGTTTGCCGCGGAGACCCGGCCGGTGAAGGGGAAATGGCTGCCGATCCGGGTACATCGCCGGGTCGTGGGTATCCGGCTACGGGCCGGGCAAACCTTGTGGCTGCACGAGCTCAGCTGCCGCCCAGGCCGTGACGGGCCTACCTGGGTCGACTCCGCAGCGGTGCGGCTGAACCAGCTGACGCACCTGCACGGGTCCGGCCCTGGCCAGGTTGCGGCCCTGCCATAGCGTCTTGCGGCCGGCTCCAGGTTGGAGATGGCCTATCGGGGAAGCGTTCATCGGGCGGTGTGCGTGTCGGGCGGTAGTGACGTCCGGGACGGGATTTCGGCCGTGCGCGGCTCCCGTGTGCCGCCAGCCAGCACTGGTCTACGGCCTCCTGGTCGGGGCCGGGCAGCGGGCTATCATCGGCTTCGCGGCCGACGTCCGAATACGGAAGCTGGATGCTGTGCGCTTGGCACCAGCCGAGCCCTCCCTCGCAGCCCGGCGCGCTAACACGGCGATCCGGCTGGCAGTACGCCGCGAGTCGGCCGCGTCCGGGTCACGCTCCGTGATCAGCCCCTGTCTGCCTTGACGATCCGTACCGACGAACTGCCGCCAGTTGGGTATAGGGGTCCGCTGGTCAGCCGATCACCGGCTCGCCCCACCAGCCGGCGTCATGCTTCCCGGCCCGGAACACGGTCACCTGAGATGTTCCGTCGGGGCGGTCTCCGAAGTAGACGTCCAGTTCGGGATCAGCGGCCAGTCGTGCGCGGATCCGTCGCAGCTGCTGCCGCTGCCGCCTGTCGGCCTTGTTGCCAGCCAGGACCGCGACGCCATCCCTGTCCAGCCGCGTCCGGACGAGCAGCTCTAGCCGCGCTAGCGATTCGCGCGGCGACACGGTGATTACGGTGGCCGCCATTAGCAGCGATGCTAACGTGTAGCGCAGTTTCCCCGTTCTGGTCGACGGAGCAGAGTCTCCCGTTTCATCTTGCCGGCGGGGCATGGCTGAGGAGACTCACATGCCCTTGACCGCCGAGCAGCGCCACGTCCGGGCCCGCAACGCAGCCGATGCGCGCCACCATCCCGGCGCCGATCCCGAAGACCTCGAACGGGAACGCACCGACCGTGCCATCGATGAGATCATCGCGCGTGCGCCGGGGATGACGCCCGAGCAGGCCGCCCGCGTCGGCCGGCTGTTCACCTACATCGACCCGGACGCCGGCGGGTGACCCGGAACGGCGATAGGCCGGGGCAGCAACTCCCCGGCCTATCTGAAGCCATCTCGACGCCCGGCGCGGACGCTGTAGGCGTTCCCATGCTAACCCGCGACCGGGACAGTCGCCGGCTACGGCTGCTGCTCAATCCTGCCGAAGACCCGCCGTTCGGCCAGCCGTCGAACTACTCACTCGAGCCGATCGAGCTGGCCCGGCACGTCCGGTCGCTGCGGCGGCAGGGCTGGCAGCACTGGGAGATCCGGCAGCGATTCACCTGGAGCGCATGATGGCGCCCCTCGCTGCCGTCGGCGAGTACGACGACATCTGCAACTGCGGCCGGACGACCGTCGTCGCCAAGGGTGATCTCAAGGCGACGTGCCCGGAGTGCCACGCCCTGCCGGACTACTGCGGATGCGACCCGCCGGCAGCCGCACGGCCCGGCGGACTGGCCGCGCGGATACTGCCCGGCGGGATCATCCTCGACGAGCCCGAGACGCCGCCCGCAGTCTGGGGGCGACGGCGAGACCATCCTGTGGGCCGAAGGCGAATCGCTGATCATCTGCCGGCCCGACGGCGTCGGCAAGACCACCCTGGCCGGCCTGCTCGTCCGCGCCCGGCTCGGCACTCGGCGACGGCCAGGTCCTCGGCATGCCAGTCACGCCCCGGCAAGCGCAACGTGCTGCTGCTGCTCGATGGACCGGCCGCGGCAGGCACGCCGTGCGCTGCGCCGCCAGTTCACCATCGCCGACCGGGACATCCTCGACGAGCGGCTGCGGATCTGGCAGGGCCGCCACCCGCCGACCTTGCCCGCAACCCGCTGATGCTCACCGAGCTCGCCGCGCTCGCCGACGCCGACACCGTCATCATCGACTCGCTCAAAGACGCCGCGCTGAACCTCGCCGACGACGAGACCGGCTCCGGATGGAACCGTGCCCGGCAGATGTGCATCCAGGCCGGCGTCGAGCTCGTCGAGCTCCACCATCCCCGCAAAGCCCAGGGCGACAACAAGAAGCCGTCCAAGCTCGAAGACCTCTACGGTCAGCCGGTGGATCACCGCCGGCGCCGGATCAGTCATCAGCCTGTGGGGCGAAGCCCGGCGACCTGGTCGTCGAGTTCACCCACCTGAAGGCCCCAGTCGGGCAGGCCGGCCCGTGGAAGATGGCGCATCGACCCGGCCGCCGGCGACGTAACGCTTGACCGCCCCGCCTTCGACCTTGTCGACCAGATCCGCTGGCGCGGCGCCAACGGGATCACCGCCGACGTTGCCGCCGCGGCTCCTGTTCGGCGCCGACAAGCCCACCGACGGCAGATCAAGAAAGCCGTCTACCGGCTCAACAAGAAGGTTGCCGAAGGTGTCCTGTACCGCCGTCGGCGGCAGCGCGGAGGCGGCAAAGACCGCGACCCGCGACCTGGTTCCTGGCCGCGAGCAATCCGAAAGATCCTGACGGCGAGCAATCAGAAAAGCAATCAGAACCAATCCGAAACCGCTTGCGGCCAGAGCAATCAGAAACCGGGGGGGACTCTAGTCCCCGGTTTCCTGATTGCGACTGGCCCGACGGCAGCTCGGCGAGGAGGCCAGACCAGTGACCGCGCCGGCATCCCTCACCTACTCGCTGATGACCGAGAAGGAGTTGGACAAGCACGTCCGCAAACTCTCCCACGACCTCGGCCTGACCGCCTACCACACACTCGACTCCCGCGGCAGCTCGCAGCGGCTTCCCTGACTGGTGCATCGCCGGACCCGGCGGCGTCATCTTCGCCGAGAACAAGTCCGAACGCGGCAAACTCCGGCCAGAACAGGAACGCTGGCGAGACGCACTCACTCGACGCCGGCGCCGCATGGTTCCTGTGGCGGCCGGCCGACCTCGCAGACGGCACGATCGCCCGCACACTCGCCAGCATCAGCACCTACCGGAAGGCAGCACGACCATGAGCAAGAAGACGACACCGAAGCGCAAGCCGGCCAGCGACCCGTACAAGCGCGGCTACACCAACGGGGTGATCGCAGCCGTCGACGCACTGCTCGAAGACCTGGGCGAGCGTGGCGACTTCGAGGATGACACCGAGTACTTCACCGACGACCACGGTGTTGAACGCTCATCGGCGTGCAAGGGGTGCGAGCTTGCCAGCCGGGGATTCCAGCACACCTCCGACCGGTGGTCGTTCGCAATCGGCGAGGCACGCCGCCACTAGCTCGCCAGCATCAGCACCTACCGGCAGCGCACAATGACCTTGTGACGACCACGCCATTGGCACGATGCACCGGCGATAGGTCATGCCCGCGACGCTGGACCACAGGACCAGACCGCGACTGCGGCGGCCACGCCAGCAATGACCACCGAGACGACCAACTCGCCCGCCTCGAAGAATGGCAACTCGCGATGGCAGCGCCAGGCGACAACGCAACTGGCAGCGATCTTGCTCACGATGGCTCTCACGCAACCCGAGACGCATAGCCGCACGTCAGCGCGTTATGGCGAATGCACGGTCACCGGCACGTATACGCAGGTGACGGCGTTGCGGTCGCCGACCCTTACAAGGCATCAGGTACGGCGTGATCTTGCTTACGATCGCGCTGGGCGAACTGGCGAACCGCAATCCGTCCGGCTCTGCGGAGGGCCGGACCGCCGCGGGTGTACCGGCAGGCGAATCCGGAGTTCGCCGAGCAGGAGTTCGACGACATCGTGACCGGGCACGCGGAACGCCGCGCCTGACCGCCATCTGCTGCTCTTCACTGCTCTATGCCGCGCTATGCTGCTACGCATGACGGATCCGTATGGCGAGGCGCACCGGGCCGCACGGTCGCTGGCGATGGCCCGCTGGGGCAATCAGGTGCCGGTGCGGGCTGCCCGCACCGTGATCGAGCGGCGGGACGAGCTGCCGGCGTCGCTGCGGGCCGAGGTTATCGGCGCGCTGACTGAGCGGAAGGACGTTCCCGATGAGTGAGACTGGCGGGGTTTGAGGCGGCGCCGGGGAGTTGGCTGCCGCTGTCGGTGCGAAGGGCCTGGGCGGCTGAGGACCGCGCCGAGGCGGCGGAGGCGCGGCAGCACGCGGCCGACCTCGCTGAGCGGGTGCGAGGCGCGGCGCGGCGCGGACCTGACGACGTACGCACGTGAGGCTGAGGCGCGCGGCGAGTACGTGGATCCGGTGGCGATGGCGTCCGGGCATGTGACGGGCCGCAGTCTCGCCGACACTCTGGAGCACGCACGGCTGACCGCTGAGGCTGAGGACGCCAGGGCGGAGTCGGAGGAACGGCGGAAGCGGGGCGAGCGGCTGAACCTGATCGGCGAGCTGAGGACCCGTCGGCCCGCAGGCGGCTGCTGCCGGATGGCGAGCCCGAGGACCCGAGCACCCGCAGCGCGAAGAGGGCGACAGCACGGGCGATTGAGCGGCGAGCCGAGGCGTTCCGCGCGGCGGTCGAGACGCAGCGGGACGCTGAGGCGTAAGCGGGCCGAGCTGGAGCGGCAGGTGCCGTCGGTGCGGCGTCCGTGGAGGCGGGGACGGTGACTACCCCGCGCGGAGTTTTCACGCCAAGGGCATTACGTGGCGTGAAAGCACTCGTCCGATGAGCTCCGCGGCTCGCTGCCTGACCATGACGGCGAGCTGCTCGTGAAGCACGAAGGCCGCCCGACGAGTCCACGTCGAGCAGATGAACGACCAAGCCACGGCCCGCCCGTCGACCACGGTCAGAGCGACGCGGCGAAGTACGGAAGGGGAACCGCATGATCATCGCAACTGGGCAGCCGGAGTCACACGAAACGCCGTTGGCGCTCGACGCCGTCGCACTCGCCGGCCGTGGTCGCGCCGACGCCGAGATACCCGGAGGGGACCGTGCAGGCTGGCGTGCTGGCCGACACCCGGCATTCCGTAGTCGCCGAGGACACTGCCGCGGCGACTGCCGCGATGGCCGCGGGCCAGAACGCCGACAGCGACCGGCGCGGCCGGTACATGGCCGGGATGCTTCCGCTGGGCGCCACGAGCCACGGCGACCAGATGCAAATTCCGCCAGTGCCCGAGCAGGACGTGACGGCTGCGTCCCCGGACTATCCGCAGGGCGACCAGCCGGGGGCTTGACGATGGAGCTGCACCGGATGCCTGCGATGCCGCCGTTGCGGGTGGCGCAGCTGCAGGGCGAGATGCAGGCCGTCACCAGGGGCCGGCAGCCGCGGACCGTGGCGCAGATTCTGAGCGACGCCAGGCGCGAGATGGAGTACGAGGATCTTTACTGGGCCTGGTTGCGTAACGAGCCGCTGCCGCCGCGGATCCGTCGCCCGAGGCGCAAGTTGCGGGCATGGCTGAGCGGCGCTGGCCGGAACCGGCACCGCTGCAAGTGATGACGTCGGTCGAGCCGGTGTGGCGTAGCTGAACGTCCCCGTTCGGGGTTCCGGGGATGCGGGAAGGCCGGTCCTGACCTTTGTCAGCCAGGGACCGGCCTTCCGCCGTTCCTACAGCGCGATGATCAGCAGCACGATCGCCGCGGCCAGTGCCAGTAACGGCAGCGAGCAGCCGAGACAGCCGCAGTGCATCCAGACGCGGGGTCGGCTCATTCAGGATCACCGAACCATTCGTGGTTGAGGTCCGTGACGGCGAGCAGATGGTGGCCGATCGCGGCGACCCGGAGATTGCCGGCTTCCATCGGCGTGATCTCGCCGTCGTCGAGCCGGACGCTGATCTGCATCAGCTTCTGGTCCAGCAATTGATCTTGGATGCTGGCCTCTTCGGCATAGGTGGACTTGGGGTGTACGGCTGCGGGCTCGCCGCAGCGCATGCAGAAATCCGGTACCGGGTCAAAGCTGTTGAGCTGACCCGGCTTGATGAACGTGTGGGCGGGTGGTTGTGGCGGGTTGGCGGCAGGGTTGCCAGAATCGTGCACAGCCCCTCCAGTCAGGGGTTAGGGCCGGGATCACGCAGTGGGAGCTGCGCCCGGCCCGCTTTGACGTCTCGGATGAGGACGCTCACTCGCGACTGTATCAGCCGGTTACGCTTCCAGCTACATTTCGCGTGACGCTTCACGCTACACTTCCAGCCATGGTTACAGACAAGAGCCGGGAAACCCGGCTACGGCGCATGGCCGAACGGCAGGGACTCAGGCTCCAGGTATCGCGACGCCGCGATCCTCGCGCAATCGACTACGGCCGCATGTGGCTCATCGACGCCCGGACCAACGGGATGCTCGCCGAGTTCACACCCGGCGACAGCGCCAGGACCATCCTTGATGAGGTCGAGGACTGGCTCAACGGCAACCGCTGAGCCGGTCAGACGCCGAGGCTGGCGGAGATGTCCTTCTTGACCGTGGCCAGGGTCATGCCCATCTCGTCGGCGCGGGACATGCCGGACTCGCGCAGGTGCATGACCTTCGCTCGCCGTTCCGCCAGCCGGGCAGCCTCAGCGGCCAGCACGCGCTGTTCTACGTCTGCGCCAGCTTCAACGACGGTTCCGGCGTCCTGCCCGGTCAGCCAGTGCCACTCGACCCGGTCAGCGGCCGGGATACCCGGCTTCAGGTCCGGCCGACCTTGCGGAGACGGATGTCGGCGACGGCGGCGATGATCTGCCGCTTGACCGGGAGGCTGAGCGCTGCCCAGCCGGCCGCTGCCGCCGGCCCGACCCGGCCGGCCAGGATCGGCGGCGTGGATGCTTCCTGCTCGCGCTGCTCGGCATCGGCGATCCGCGCGAAGAGGCCTTTCTCGGCGGCCATGTATCCGGCTGCGGAGATGTCGCCGGCCTGGGCCATGCGGCGCCAGTCGGCGAGTTCGCCGCGGGCCTTCTCCGCGTCGGCGCGGGCGAGGATCAGGGCTGACTCGTCGCCGCCGCGCTGGAGCGCTGCCGCCGTGGCCGGGTCGGCCAGCCACGCCACCATGACCTTCTCGACGTAGGCGTCCAGGTCGGGCTCGTAGATCCCCACGCACGACTTCTCCCGGCAGGCATAGATGTCGGCGCGGTGGCGCTGCTGCTTGTTCGCGAGCCGGGTTGTCAGCTTGGAGCCGCACTCGCCGCAGCTCGCCACGCCGGCCAGGAGCAGGCCGCCGGGCCGGTGCGGCTTGGACGTGAGCCTGGCCGGGTTGGCCAGGATCCGATAGGCCGTCCAGAACGTCTCTTCGGTGACACAGCGCCGGCCACTTGACCTCGACGCCGGGTGCTAGCTCAAGGATCTTGCTGGCCCGGCCGCTGAGTTCGCCGCCGTGCCCGACGTGGCGCGCACAAAGGCCGGCATAGGCGGGGTTCATCGCGATGTAGCGGACCGTCGAGTTAGCCCACAGCGCGCCGCGCCTTGTGCGCAGGCCGCGATCGTTGAGGCTCTTGCGGATGCTGGTGACCGAGTCGCCGCCATTGACTCGCTCGAAGATCTCACGGACGACATAGGCCGGCGAGTCCTGCGCCGCCTGGCCGTCGCCGTCGAATACATCGGGCTGGTCCGGCCCGAACGTCATCGACTCCGCATCGATCAGCTTGCCGCGCCGGTAGCCATAGGGGAACAGGCCCGCGCGCTTGCCGTTGAGCGCGGACGACTCCTTGCCGTCGAACACCCGGTCGGACAGTTTCTCGCTGTCGTCCTCCGCGATCATCGACTGGATGCCTGCGAGCAGCATGTCCTGTGAGTTGGCTGGGTCGACCACCCGGTCGCGGATGACCCAGATGACGCCGTGGTCGCGGCAGATGTCGCGCAGTCTCGCGAACACGTCCAGCCGCCGCTGCTGGCGGGAGATCTCCCAGAACCACAGGATGTCGAGCTTGCCAGGCCTTCACGTCGGCGACCATGCGCTCGAATTCGGGCCGGTTCTTCTTCACGGCGAACCGGGAAGCGCTGATGTCCGGGTCGGCGTACTCATCGGCGAAATGGACACCGGAGCGCTCCGCCCACTCCTCGAAGATCCGCCGCTGGGTACTGGTGGACCTTTCCTCGTCGAAGGTGTCTTTCTTCCTGTCGTCCTGGTCAGCGCGGGATACGCGCAGATAGACCCCGGTACGTTGCCCGGTCAGGTTGTTGGTGTCGCGCCGTTGCCTTGCCATTGTTGCCGCCGTCCTGGTTGCCGTTCATGGACTACGGCCAGTCTATACCCAACTAGTGACAGTCAGTTCCCGCCGTTATGAACGGCAGTCTGGTCGCTAGTTGGCTGCCCGGTGTCGCGCCGAATGGATGATCTGTAGGCCGGTGGGTCACATGGCTGAACCCGCGGCTTAGCCGCCTGCGAAGAAGTCGAGGTAGGCCTGGGCCAGGGCGGCCGGGTTCTCCAGCGCGATGTTGTGACCGGACGCGGGGATGACGGCGCCGCGGACGTCGCGGGCCACTTGCGCGAGCTGTTTGGATACTTCGTCCCCGAGATAGTCCTGCGCGCCGACGGCCAGGACCGGGCAGCTGATCGGGTCGGCGTAATGCGGGCGGTTCTGTTCGGCGTCGGTCTGGCGGGCGCGGTACATCTCCAAGATGGCCCTGGTGCCGCCCGGCTGCTCGGCCGAGTGCACCATTTCGTCGATGTCCTCCTCGGCCAGTGCGCTGGGGTCCCACATCTGGCGTCTGGCGTAGTACGTCCAGAACGGCCGTTCCCGCCCGGCCAGCAGCAGTTCGGGCAGGTTCGGCAGGCTGAAGAAGCTGAAGTGCCAGCCGGTGCGGATGTCGTCGGCGGCGAGCGAGGGGTCGTGTTCGCCGCCTGGCAATCCTGGGGCTGGCAATCCTGGTAGGAGCGTTTCCTGGAACACCAGTTGCTGCACCCGGGGCCGGTGGAAGGCGGCGACGGCGTAGGCGATGGCCGCGCCCCAGTCCTCGCCGGCGACGCGGAACTGGTCGAAGCCCAGGTGGGTGGCCAGTTCGGCGACGTCACCGGCCATCGTGGCGGTGTCGTAGCCGGTCAGGGGGCGCTGGGAGCCGCCGCAGCCTCGGTTGTCGACCGCGATGACGGTGTAGTGCGGGGTCAGCAGCGGCACGACGTGGCGCCAGTACGACATGGTCTTCGGCACGCCGTGCAGCAAGAACACCGGCTCGCCGGCGCCGCCGATCGCGTAGTGGATCTCCACGCCGTTGACCTTGGGCTTGCCGTGTGTGAGCCGGACTCCGGCGTGGTCAGTGAGGTTCATCTCCGCGAACTCCTTCTTCTCTTCGGCCGTGCAGGCGCCGACCGGGGGGTGGATCTTCCGGAGCGGCATTTCCGCATCCTCATCTTGTCCGTATTGGCTCGGTTGAGCTGGCGATGTCCTTGAGGGCGCGCGCGAGCGCGCCGGGCGCCGGCTGGCCGTTGGCGTTCGCCCCAGGCGGCACCACCCTGGCCACCGGCGACTTCAACGGCAGCACCTACCTGTGGGATGTCGCCACCCATAAGATCACCTCTACCCTCACCTACCCCGGACCTCTACTGGTGGCGTTCGCCCCGGGCGCACCACCCTGGCCACCGGCACGGCAACGGCAGCATCTACTTATCCCCCAGATCACCTCTACCCTCACCCGACCCCTACAGCGGGACGTCCAGGCGGTGGCGTTCGCCCGGGCGGCACCACCCTGGCCACCGGCGACGGCAATGGCAGCACTTACCTATGGCACCTCACGACGGACAGGCCCTGATCATCGAGAATTGCGGCTGGTCTTCCCAGGTCCACCTGGGCGCCGCTACAACGCCCACCGCGACCGGTTCGGGGTCGTACCGATCTGCCGTGTCCTTAACGCGCGGTCTCCCGATCGCCCCGAGGACGTACTGGGCGCGCCGGCCCCCGGTGCTTCTACGGGACCCGATCGAGGAGCCCGTCGCCACCCTGAACCGGCAAATATGCACGCAGAGGATTGCGTATTTGGCCGCACGGCTCGTAATTCATACTCGGCGCTCGGGAGCGGGTTCTGAATTGGGCCGCGGTTCCCGTTGGCGAAGGACGCGGTGACCTTGCGTGATCGTCTGGGTGGGTCTAACGGTGAATTAGTCATCATCGCTGGGGCCCGGGCGGCCCGAGTTCCGGGTCTCAGCACGATCCGGGAGGTGCCCGATGGCCACATCCACCCCGTCCGTCGCCCTCGTCCCCGTGGTGGCGGTGTTCACGACCGCCGAGCGGCTCGCCCTGGCCGGGTTTCTGGCGGCTACACCGGCCTGACCCGCCAGGCGTATGAGCTGGACTTGCGCCAGTTCGCCAGCTGGTGCGGTCAGCATCACCTGCACCTTTTCCAGGCTCGCCGTCCGGACATCGAGTGCTTCGCCCGCGACCTGGAAGCTCGCGGCCGGGCCTGCGCCACGGTCACCCGCAGGCTGTGCACGATCGCCGGGTTCTATAAGTACTCGGTGGAGGAGGAGCTGCTGGAGCACTCCCCGGCCGCTCACGTCCGCCGTCCCCGGCTGGACTATGAGTCGCACGCTATCGGCCTGGACCGCAACGAGCTCGGCGCTCTGCTGGTCGCCGCGGGGCTCGGCCCGCCCGCCGAGCATGCGCTGATCTCCCTGCTGGCTCTCAACGGGCTCCGCGTCTCCGAGGCCACCGGCGCCCATATAGAGGCCCTAGGCCTAGAACGCGGGCGCCGGACCCTGGTCATCACCCGCAAGGGCGGCAAGGTCGTCACCATCCCGCTGGCGCCGCGCACTGCGCGGGCGATCGACCTGGCCATCGGCGAGCGATGCCAACGACCGATCTTCCTCGCGCCATGCGGGCGGCAGCTGGACCGGCACGGCGCCGGGCGGATCGTCCGCCGTGTCGCCCGCCGGGCCGGGATCACCAAGAACGTCGGGCCACATACGCTCCGGCACGCGTTCATCACCGCAGCCCTCGACGCAGGCGTGCCCTTGCGAGACGTGCAGGAAGCCGCTTCCCACGCCGACCCACGGACAACCATGAGACACGACCGGGCGAGGGCATCCCTGGACCGGCACGCCACCTACATCGTCGCCGCCTACGTCGCAGGAGCCGCTCGCTAGGCAGCTGCAGGCCTTCCGCCTGGCCGCCATTGTGCCAGCCAGGCGGAAGCTCGCGTTACGCAACGTGAACCCAAAAGGAACCCGCGAACCGCCGTTATGCACCCTGAGCCGGTTGTTGGCCTGGGCTCTGGCGGTGTATCAGATGGATCGTTCGGAGCGGGCTGGCAGGCTAGAGGCGGCTATTGCTGTCCGCCTGGCGGGCCGGCCCAGCCGTTGGCTCGAGGAGCGCGGGGAATCCCTGACCGCGCCCACGGGCGCGGCGCTTGTCCTTTGCCGCGGGTCGAGGCCGGCCCGCCGGGCGAGGAGCCTGGCGGGCAGGCCTGGCTGCCGATTTCACGTACTGGCGGGCCGCTCAGCCTTCTGCGGGCTTGGCGAGTGCCGTTGGCCGCGGTGGTGGCGCCTGAGCCATGGCCTTGCGGCGGCTGCGCATGCGGGGCTGATGAACACGGCGGCGTAGATGAGGTATATCCACGGAGCCTGTCCGATATAGAAGTCGTGTGCCGACATGGACTCGGGGTTCTTGATGGCCACGCTATCGAGGAAGTCGGCTGGCACTGCCAGGGCCAGCCACAGGGCGCCGAGCCCGAGGGGCTCCCAGCTCCAGGGGTGCACCGTGTCGCGCCGTTGGCCGAAGTAGGCCAGGCCGCATGCTGTCCAGATCAGCAGGTTCGCCAGCGGCAGGAACCACTCCTCGAGAAGATAGGAAGGGTCTTTCACGGGAGTGCTATAGCTCCCGGTGTGCTGGATGGCTGCGATCAGGAAGAACAGGCCGATCCCGGCGCCCGTGATGATGAGGTAGGCGATGACCCCGGTGGTCAGCCCTCGCTTCCAGCGGAGTGCCGATGATCCTTTGGCGTGATGCTGTTCATTTCTGTCACCCTCTTGCTGGCTGTGCGGCTGTCCCTCATGACTTCACTGTGCGGCCCGGGTGCCGGTCAGCGCGTCGGCCGGGCGGCCATTTGCGGCCCGTCTTTGGCCGGCTGCAGGGCCGGCTTTGGTAGGGGGTGGCCCGGCCAGTCCCGGCGTACGCTCGTCGCATGAGTGACGAGCCGGTGCGGCCTGGCGGGCGCCTGGCGCGCTGGCGGCAGGTTCTGGCGGACGTCGAATGGGATTACCGGGCCGGGGACCGTCCGTCCCGGGACCGGGTCGTCGACGGGGCTCTGTTCGGCTTCGCTGTCGTGGTGGGCGCGCTTGCCCTCGGGTACGTGTGGCACAGCCACGGCGTGGTCGTGAACGCCCTGGATCTCGCCATCGGAGTGCTGGCGTGCCTGGCGCTGTGGGTCCGGCGGTCGAGGCCCGGCGCGGTGCTGGCCACGATCGTGGCCGCCGCGTTCTCTCCGCTTGCTGCCGGTGCCGGGCTGGTTGCCGTCTGCACTGCTGCCACCCACGCCAGGGGCCGCGTGCTGGCGGCGGCGTTGCTGGTGATCGCGGCCGGCAGTGTCGTCTTCCCGATCGTAAACCCGGCCATCGGGGAACTGGTACCGGTAAGACAGGCACTCCCGGCTGTCCTGTTTACTGCGGTCGCCTTCGGCTGGGGGTTCTTGCTGCGCGCCCGGCGCGAGCAGGTTGCGTCGCTCCGCGAGCGGGCCAGGCTCCTTGAAGCCGGCCAGCAGCGCGCTGCCGAGCTGGCCCGTGAAGGCGAGCGGCGGCGCATCGCCTGGGAGATGCACGACATGCTGGCCCACCGGCTGTCGCTGCTGGCCGTGCACGCCGGGGCGCTGGAGTTCCGGCCCGACGCGCCCGCCTCAGATGTAGCCCAGGCCGCCGCGGTGATCAGGACATCGGCCTCGGCCGCGCTCAGCGAGCTGCGTGAGGTCATCGCGGTGCTCCGCGACGACGACGCTGGCCCGCCTCAGCCCGCGCTCGCGCAGCTCCCCGCTCTGATCGAGGAATCACGCGCGGCCGGAATGAGCCTGCAGGCGCATATCGATGAGCATGACGCCGGGTCGCTGCCGCCGGCGCTCGGGCGGACCGCCTACCGGGTCGTCCAGGAAGGGCTGACCAACGCGCGCAAGCACGCGCCCGGCGCTCCTGTCACCGTCACCGTCAGCACCGACAGCCGGCCCGGCCTGCTCGTCGAGGTGGTCAGCCACAATCACGCCGGGACTCGTACCCAGTGCGCCCCGCTGCCGGAGGGAGGAGCCGGGCTCATCGGCCTCGCCGAACGGCTCACGCTCGCCGGCGGCACGCTGGAGCACGGCGCCAGCCCGGCGGGCGAATTCGTGCTGCGCGCAACCGTCCCGGCACCGCCATGATCGGCCGCATCCGGGTACTGCTAGCCGACGACGACCCGCTGGTGCGGGCCGGCCTGAAGATGATGCTCGCCGGCGCGCCGCAACTAGAAGTCGTCGGCGAAGCCGAAGACGGCCGGGGCGTCCTTGCGGCAGTCGATCTGCACCACCCCGACGTCGTCCTCATGGACATCCGCATGCCCCACCTCGACGGCATCGCCGCGACCCGCCTGCTCCGCGGCCAGCCCCACCGGCCGCCGGTGCTTGTGCTCACGACCTTCGACGCCGACGAGCTCGTCCTGCGCGCCCTGCAGGCTGGGGCCGCGGGCTTCCTGCTCAAGGACTCCGCACCCGCCGACATCGTGCGCGCGATCGAATCCGTGCACGCCGGCGATGGCACGCTCTCCCCGCCGATCGCCCGCCGCCTGATCGCGCTCGTGGCCGGCGACCACGGCGCAGCCGCCCGCCAGGAACACGCGCGACGACAGCTGGCATCGCTCACCGCGCGCGAGCGCGAAGTAGCACTGGCCGTCGGCCAGGGACACTCGAATGCCCAGATCGCCACCCAGCTGCACATGAGCCTGGCCACCGTCAAGGCCCACGTATCGCAACTGATCACCAAGCTCAACGTGGCCAACCGCGTCCAGATTGCACTCCTGGTCCACGACGCGGCCACTTGACGCCAACAGTAAGACCGAAGAACGAATATGGCCGCTGTCGGCAGGCAACAGCCGCCCAGCCGCCCCTCGCCGTGCCGCACACTCCCGGCGATTGACATGGAAGCCGGGCCGCGGAGATCACCAGGTCCGTCGGCCGCCGGGAGGGAACCGGCTGTGCCGACCATCCAGCCGGACGCTCGCTCTGGCAACCTGCCACTCACAATCCCCGGCCGACGCCAACCACGCATAACGACAGTCAGAGGGGCGATCTTGCAAACAGAGGTACGTGCGCCGAATCGGCGCTCGGGAGCGGGTCGCAGGACCCGACGCCGAGGACCGCGGTGTGACCTGGCGTAGTGCCGCTGGCCCATTTACCGTGGTGCCATCCGTTGCTGGGGCCGTGGCTGGCCCAGCCTTCTGGTCTCAGCCCGACCGGGAGGTTACCGATGACCGCCACCGCCGCCCCGTCCACTGCCCTGATCGCCGTCGAGCCGATGTTCAGCACCCAGGAACGGCTCGCCTTAGCCGGGTTCCTGGCCGGCTACACCGGCCTGACCCGCCAGGCATACGCGCTGGACCTGCGCCAGTTCGCCGGCTGGTGCCAGCAGAACCATGTCCGCCTGTTCCAGGCGCGCCGTGCGGACATCGAATGCTTCGCCCGCGACCTCGAAGCAAAGGGCCGGGCCCGGGCCACGGTCACCCGCAGGCTGTGCACCGTCGCGGGGTTCTACAAGTACGCCGTCGAGGAAGAACTGCTGAACCACTCCCCGGCGATGCACGTCCGCCGGCCCCGCCTGGACTACGAGTCCCATGCGACCGGGCTGGACCGCAACGAGGTCGGCGCGCTGCTGGTCGCCGCCGGACTCGGAGCGGCGGCCGAGCATGCGCTGATCTCGCTGCTGGCCCTGAACGGGCTGCGGGTGTCGGAGGCCACCGGCGCCGACATCCAGGCCCTGGGCGTGGAGCGCGGGCACCGGACCCTGACCATTACCCGAAAGGGCGGCAAGATCGTCACCATCCCGCTCGCCCCGCGCACCGCCCGGGCGGTCGACCTGGCCATCGGCGAGCGGTGCGAAGGGCCGATCTTCCTCACTCCCGCCGGAGGCCGGCTGGACCGGCACGGTGCCGGGCGGATCGTCCGCCGGGTCACCCGCCGCGCCGGGATCACCAAGACCGTCGGCCTGCACACGCTCCGGCACGCCTTCATCACCGCCGCCCAAATGAGCGGAGTTGCATCGGATGTATCATTCGGCACTCTGCATGAATGGCGTTCTAGCTGCGCTGCAGCTTAGGGGCGTGCTCGTGACCTCCGGGCGCGCTTAGCCGCAACACGCGGCTGACCTGCGGGTTCATCGCGCTGGTTGCACCTGCTGCCATGATGTGGCGCCTGATCGTGTTGCATTGGGTAACCGGTCTGTTGCTTCTGGTGCATGAACTGGGGGTGCCGTGCCCAGGACGGGAAGGGCCGCGGGGTCGGCGGCGCTGGTGCTGGTGGACGAGGCCACACCGCTGCGGCCGGAGCCGGCGTTATTCGAGGCGATGCTGGAGGGCTGGCAGCGCCAGCAAGCAGCGCGGCGGCTGACCGTGCCGCTGGTCGATGGCCGGGTCCGCCTGGTACGCCGGTTCCAGGCGTTCACCGGGGCGTGGCCGTGGCAGTGGACGCCCGCGCAGGTCGAGAGCTGGATTGCCTCCGGCACGTGGGCGCACTCGACAGTCCGGTCGTATGAGGGCGCGCTGGCTGTCTTCCTGGACTACGTGTGCGATCCCCGGTACGGCTGGGCAGCTGAGTGCCGGCAGCGCGTCGGCGCCGCGCCGGAGCAGGTCTGCCATGCGGGCAACACCGCGGTGCATGCCGCCGATTACGAGGGCCGGCCTGAGCGCCGGCCGCTGACCCGGGCTGAGCTGCAGGCCTTCTTCGACGCCGCCGATGACCACGTGGAGAACGCGGCGGGCTCGCGCCGCAAGGGGTGGCTTCCGGCATTCCGCGATTCGGCGCTGTTCAAGGTGATCTACGGGTGGGGATTGCGGCGGCGGGAGGCAGCGATGCTGGACGTTGCCGACTTCGGCGCCAGCCCGGCCGCGCCCGAGCTCGGCGGCCTGGGAGTGTGCCATGTGCGTTACGGGAAGGCGATGCGCGGCAGCCCGCCTCGCCGCCGGGCGGTGGCCACGGTGATGCCGTGGACGGCTGAGGCGCTCGGGCAGTACCTGTCCGACGTGCGGCCGCACTACGGGTGCGACGGGCACCCGGCGTTGTGGCTGACCGAGCGGGGCGAGCGGATCTCCGCGCGGCAGATCGACGACCGGTTCGCCTGCTGGCGGACAGCGGCCGGGCTCCCGGCCGAGCTTTCGGTGCACTGTCTACGCCACTCCTATGTCTCGCACCTGATCGAGGACGGCGTGGATCCGCTGTTCGTGCAGCACCAGGCGGGCCATTCCTGGGCTTCGGCAACGGCCACCTACACCACCGTCGGCAGTGACGCGATGAACCGGATGCTGCGGGCGGCGCTGGCCCGCGCCTACGACGGAAAGGAGCCGGCACCGTGACGCGGAAGGTGAGCTATCACTGGCACCTGCGGCGGCTGATGGCCGACCGGGACATGTACGCCACCACGGCGCTGGCGGCGCCGCTGGCGGAGCGGGGCATCAGCTTGTCGCGTGAGCAGATCTACCGCCTGGTCACCGGCACGCCCGAACGCCTCAGCCTGGCGACGCTGGCCGCGTTGTGCGACATTCTCGGCTGCGGTCCCGGCGACATCATCGAGCCGGTCGTGTCACCGGGCGCAAGCCGGTCACGGGCCCAGGCGCCGGAGCAGCGGCCCCGCCCGCTGCGCGCTCGGGTGCCCGGCGCGCAGCACCGGTAATGGCCGCCGGCTGCCCCGCAGGCCGCCAGCTAACCAGCCATGGCCTGCGGCGGCCGTGTGCCGCCTGCCGCCGGGACGCGCTAATCCAGTACGTGATTACGGCGGAAGGGTCGCTGCCGGCCAGCGAGATCGCTGCCGCCGTCGATGCGGTGGCCACCAGCCCGGCCGTGTTACGGGACCTGGCCGCGGCGCTGGTCGCTGACCGGGACATGCTCCGCCACGGGGCGCCGCCGGTGGCCGGGCGGCTGGCCGGCGAGCTGATCGCCCGCGGGTCGGCGACGCTCAGCCCGCCTGCCTGCGCGCGCTGCGGCCGGGCCGGGATGCCGCTGACCCGCACCGATGCCGGCGCCATGTGCAAGCCGTGCGCGGCACGCCGGCTCACCGCTGCCTGCGCGCACTGCGGCGAGGTCAAGCCGGTTGTCAGCCGCGATGCCGCTGGCGAGCGGATCTGCGAACGGTGCCGCCGCCATGACCGCGGACATCGCCCGTGCGGGATATGCGGCCAGACCGCGTCGATCGTCGTGCGGGCCCGCGGCGACAGCGAGCCGGACGTCTGTGCCCGCTGCTACCGGATGCCGGAGGCTGTCTGCGGCGTGTGCGGCAAGACGCGGGAATGCAACTTCGCAAGCACCAGCCGGCCGGTCTGCCCGGCGTGCTCGCCGCGGGCCACCGCGTGCTGCGCCCGGCGCGGGCATGACCGCCCGCCCGCTGCCCGCTGGCCCGAAGGCCCGGTCTGCGACCCGTGCTACACCGCGGCGCTGCGCAGCCGCGGGCCATGCGCCCGCTGCGGACAGAGCCGGCGGCTGGTCGCTCCGCCCGGGCCGCGCGCTGACACCTGCGCGGACTGCGCCGGGATCCCGGTCACCCACGCCTGCTGCGACTGCGGACTCGAGGACAAGCTTTACGAGAAAGGCCGCTGCGATCGGTGCAGCCTGAACCGCCGGACACGCGAGCTGCTATCCGCAGGGCTCGGTGACGTCCCGTCTCACCTGACGGGCGTGTTCGAAGCGGTCACCGCCGCACGCCAGCCGCGCAGCGCGCTGAACTGGCTCCGCAGCGGGGCAGGCGCCAGCCTGCTCGCCGACATCGCCGCCGACCGCCTCGCCGCAACGCACGAGGCGCTGGACGCTCACCCACGTCAGCGGGCCGCTGACTACCTGCGGCACATGCTCACCGCCAGCAGGATCCTGCCACCCCGCGACGAAGGCATCGCCCGCGCCGAGCACTGGGCCGCCGGCGTCCTCAGCTCGATCCCCGACCACGACGACCGGCGGCTGATCCAGGCCTACATCACCTGGCACGTGATGCGGCGGCTGCGTGCCAGCGCCGGCCACGACCATCGGAACCGCACTCGCACAGCTCACGCGCGAAACAACGTCCGGGTGGCGGTCAGCCTGCTCGCCTGGCTCCGCGACCGCGGCACCAGCCTGCCCGCATGCGGGCAGGCCGACATTGACCTGTGGCCTAGGCACCGGGCCGGCTGCCTGCCAGGCGCGAGACTTCCTGCTCTGGGCCGCAGCCCGCGGCCGCTGCACGGACCTGGACATCCCGGCCCCCGCCCACCACGACGGCGCCGCTGCTAGCCAGGACCAGCGGTGGGCACAGGTAGCCCGGCTGCTGCACGATGACACCCTCGACCTCACCGACCGGGCCGCTGGCTGCCTGCTCCTGCTCTACGGCCAGCAGCTGTCGCGTATCTCCGCCATGACCGCCAGCCAGGTCACCCGCCGTGACAGCAGCGTCTTCGTCCGGCTCGGCCAGCATGACCTGCCAGCGCCCGAGCCCCTCGGCATCATCCTCACCGAGCTCATCCGCACCGGCCGCTCCCACACCGGCATCGGATCTCCCGCCGACACGCCATGGCTGTTCCCCGGCGGACTGCCCGGCCAGCCGATCACCGCAGCCCGGCTCGGCCAGCGCCTGCGCAACCTCGGGATCTACGCCATGGCGAACCGCAGGGCCGCGCTCACCGATCTCGCCGCCCAGCTGCCCGCCGCCGTCCTCGCCGACCTTCTCCACCTGTCAGCGCGAACCGCGGTGCACTGGGCACGCCAGGCCGGAGCAGACTGGTCAGGCTACGCGGCAGACATCGCCCGGACCAGCAATCACCAGCACTGACGACTACCTCCCACGCAACCGCCAGCACAGCAGCTATTCGACACGGCCGGAACAACGCTCTCTACCAGTTTGGACGCCGGCGTGCCCTTGCGGGACGTGCAGGAAGCCGCCTCCCACGCCGACCCACGCACCACCATGAGATACGACCGTGCCCGCCAGAACCTCGACCGCCACCCGAACTACATCCTGGCTGCCTTCATCGCCGGAGCAGCCAGATAGCAGCAGTTAGTTTCCGCCTGGCGGCAGAGTGCCAGCCAGGCGGAAGCCTACGTCACGCAGCGTGAGTCAAGGAACTAGCCACGAACCGCCGATCTGTACGCCGGCGGCGGCACCGGGCTGGCCAGTGGCCGTGCCGAATATCGGGTTGTTCTGTTGCCGCGGCGATCCTCGTGGGGCCGCCTGGGACTTGGATCGCGTAATCGAGCCTCACGTTGCCGATGACAACCACCACGCTGCTCGCCGGCGTTCGTTTCCGCCGCCGGGCGGCCTGCCGTCCGGACAGCCTCAATGACGATGCCGGGCTGTCCGCCGATCGTGGTGGCGTCGGCGCGGGCGGAGGTCGGGCTGGTGGCTGGTCCCCGGCGAGCTTCGCGGCCCGGGTCAGCCTGCGGGTGGAGATCGGGTGTCAACCCGGACTCCCACCTGTGGGCCGGCGCGTGGCATGGGTGCTGGGCGGCACTGTTGCGGCATGAACATGAACATGTACCTGATCAACGCAATCCTCGTCCTGATGGTGGTCCGCCAGATCCGCGAGCACCGGCTTGACCTGCGGGCCCTGGCTGTTCCGGTGCTGGCGGTGGGTGCTGCCGCTGTGTTCTTCCTGCACTCGGTGCCCGGCGGCGGCAACGACATCGCGCTGGAGCTGCTGGGCGTGCTGGCTGGCGCGGCGATGGGCGCGATCGGCGGCCTTGCGACCCGGCTGCGCCTGGGTGCCGACGGCCGGCCGCCGGCCGTGCGGGCTGGCTGGCGGCCAGCATGTGGGTCGGCGGCGTCGGCGCCCGGATGGCCTTCGCGTTCGCCGCCACCCACGGCGCCGGCCCGGCGATCGGACAGTTCAGCATCGCCCACCACATCACCGGCTCCGACGCCTGGGTGGCGGCGCTGGTGATGATGGCGCTGGCCGACGTGCTCACCCGGCTGGCCGTTGTCTACCTGCGCGGCCGCCGGCTCGCCGCGAGCCCGGCCGCCGCGCACGCGCGCGTCCCGGCGCGCGCTCATGCCTGATCTTCCGCCCCCGCCCGCCGCGGGCCAGACTGTGACCATGAAGGCACAGCTGGGCGCGGCGGGCCTTCTTCATGCCGCCGTGCGGCCTGATCCGCCTGCCGCGCCCGGCGGCGGCGAGGCCATTTCGGCCAGGGTCGCGGCGGCGCGGTCGCGGGCCTGCGAGCGCGGCGACCGGCAGCGCCAGGCGCTGCTGCCGCTGGGCTGGGTGTTCATCGCGGTCGTGGTGACGGCCAGCGCGCAAGCTCATCCCGCGCCCGGTCTGCAGGGCGCTGGCCTGGCCGTGCTGGTCCTGCTGCTGGTATACGCGGCGGCGGTCGCGACCGCGATCACCACCGGCTGGGCGCGGCGCGGCGTGGCCGCGCAGGCCGTCGTGATCGGGCTGATCGGCGGGGCCGGGGTGGCGCTAGCCGCCGTCCAGCCGCACGGCCCGGCCGAGCTGGCGGCGCCGGTGGGCGCGTGGATCGCCTCGGTCCGGCTGCCGCCAGGCCCGGCCGTCGCCACCGCCGCAGCGATCACTGCCGCGCTAGCTGTGGCGGTCGGCCTGACTGAGCGCCCGGCGGTCCAGTCGGCCATCACCGCGGCCCTGGTGTGCCTGCTGCTGGCAGTGACCGGCCAGTTCATCCGCCGCGGCCGGGAGGGTCAGGACCGCACCGAGCTGCTGCTGGCCCAGTTGCAGGACGCCCGCGAGGCGGAGGCAGCCGCCGCTGCGCTGGCCGAACGCAGCCGCATCGCCGGCGAGCTGCATGACGTGCTCGCCCACTCGCTGTCCGGGCTGGCGATCCAGCTTCAGGGCGCACGCAAGCTCGCCGATCGGGAATCGGCCGGCGCTGGCCTGCGCGCCGCGATCGAGCGGTCAGCCGAACTGGCCAGGGCAGGACTATCTGACGCCCGGCAAGCCGTCGGCGCGCTGCGCGGCGACGCTCTGCCCACCCTGGACCAGCTGGCTGCCCTGGTCGCCGATTTCCGCCGCGACACCGGCGCAGATGCCACCCTGGCGATCGACGGGGCCCGCCGGCCGCTGCCGGCCGAGGCCAGCCTGGCCCTGTTCCGCGGCGCCCAGGAAGCGCTGACCAATATCGCCCGCTATGCGCCCGGTGCCACCACCTCTATCACCGTGCGCTATGAGCCGGACCGCACCCTGCTCACCGTCGAGAACCACGCCCGCGGCCCCGAGGCCACCAGCCCGGCCGCCCTCCGCCGGCCCTCCCTGCTCGCCGAGGCGGGCGGCGGCCACGGCCTGACCGCAATGGCCGAGCGGGCCCGGCGAGTGGGCGGCACCGCCCGGGCCGGGCCAACCGGCGACGGGTGGCGGGTCGAGCTGGAGGTGCCCGCGTGACGGCCGCGCCCCAGCCAGGCCCGATCCGGGTCCTGATCGCCGACGACCAGCGGGTGCTGCGCGAGGCGCTGAGCATGCTGGTCGCGCTCATCGACGGGGTCGAGGTCGTCGGCACGGCCAGCGACGGAGCCGAGGCCGTGCGGCTGGCCGAGGCCCGCAACCCCGACGTGATCATGATGGACCTGCGGATGCCAGGCACCGACGGCATCACCGCGACCGCGGACCTCCGCGAGCGGCTGCCCTCCGCCCGGGTGCTGGTGCTGACCACCTACGCCGACCAGACCGCCATCCTGCCCGCGCTGCAGGCCGGCGCCCGGGGTTACCTGACCAAGGACGCCAGCGCCGAGCAGATCGAAACGGCGATCCGCGCGGTCCACGCCGGCCAGACCCACCTCGACCCCGCCGTCCAGGAAACCCTCGTGGCCGCGGTCACCAGCCAGCCGCCGCCCCCCGGCACAGCGGGTGCCAGCCTCAAACCGCCCGCCGGACTCACCGCCCGCGAAGCCGAGGTGCTCACCCTCCTCGCCTCCGGCCTGAGCAACGCCGAGATCGCCCGGCGCCTCTACCTCAGCAACGCGACGGTGAAGACCCACATCAACCGGATCTTCGCCAAGACCGGCGCCCGCGACCGCGCCCAAGCCGTCCGGTACGCCTACCAGCACGGCCTGGCAACCCCCACTCAGTAGACGGCCACCACGCCGCACAACAGCCCACGACATCTGTTAACGCGCACACTTCCGCCGATCTGGGTGGCGATCCGGTCGTCAGCTTTGGCTATCTATGGCGCTCTCGAACTGGTCCATCTGCATGCGGCACCGCTGTCCCGTGGTCACCATCGGTCAGAAGGCAGGTCCCAGGGCGGTGACTATGGCATGCCGCGTGGGGCTCGCCCCGACCCTGCTCGATGGGCCGCCTGGTGTCAGGCCGCGATGGGCGCCGCGCTGGAGGGTCTGGAGCCGCGGGTGGCGATGACGGGGTCCCAGCGCTGGCCGGTGGTGATGACGGCGTGCAGCTGGCGCAATATTGCCGCGGCGATCACTGCCTGGGCCTGGGTGGCGGTGAGCCTGTTGTGCTCGCGGCCGGTCAGGTGAGTGAACCGGGCAGCGTAGACCGGGTTGGCGCGCTGCGCGCCCCAGACGGCCCGCCAGGCGGCCAGCCGCAGGCCGGGCCGCCCTGGCCGGTGAGCCTGGTGCGGCCGGTGAACGTCCCGGACAGTTTCTCCCGCGGCGCCAGGCCGGCGTGCCTGGCCAGCGCACGGCCGGTGGCGAAGCGCCGCGGGTCGCCGGTCTCGGCCAGGATCGCGGCCGCCCCGACCGGCGACAGCCCGGTGATGGAGGTGACCAGCTCGGTGAGCTGCATGTCACCGAGGATCTGGGTCATCCGGGTCTCGGTGTCGGCCAGGCGGCGGTGGGTCTGGCGCCAGTCGTCCATCAAGAACCCGACTCGTTCCAGCGCTCCCGGGCGGTGGGCGATCACTCCGGCCGGATCGGCCAGCGCCGCGAACAACTGACGCACGATCCTGATGCACGGTTTCTGCCGGCCACGGCGGATGACTTCCCTGCGCACTGCCGCCTCGAATCGTGCCAGCCCGAGCCGACGGGTCCGGGTCAGGTCGCCGCCATCGCGGTCCAGGATCACCGACATCGCCGCCGGCCACGTCGCCCACCGGAACGGCTGCCGGGCGGTGTCCAGTGACGCCGGCCAGGCGCACTCGAGCAGCGCGCGCATCTGCTGGACCTGGCTGCCTGCCTCGGCCAGCAGCTGCATCCGGCGCGTGCCCAGGTGCCGCAGCCGGCCCAGATCTCATCGACGGGCTCGGGCACATAGCAGCGCAGCTGCGCGGTGAGCCGGGCGATCAGGACGGCGTCCTTCTCATCGGTCTTGTCGAAGGTCAGATCCTCGCTACGGCGCGCCCACGAGGTCAGCATCGGCTGCACGCACACGAACGGCATGCCCCGCACGCCGGCCAGCTGCCCCAGCACCCGCCACCGGTGGCCGGCCGGCTCGCACGCCACCGTCACGCCGGCGAACCCGCGAGCCCGCGCCTGCACCGCGGCCCAGTCCAGCGCCTCGCCCAGATCCCACGCCCGGCACCGGAATGTCTTGCGGGCCAGCACCTTCGAGTCATGGTCAGTGACGACGACCATCTGCTTCGCATCAGCCAGGTCGATCCCGGCGATCGCGTTCGACACAGGAACCAGGGCACGTAGCCGCTCCAGCCGAGCATTGCGGTTACGGTCACCCCTGGACAAGCCACTACCGTTACCCATGAACGTCCTCCTGCTGCGTGGGACACCAAGCCCGAAGCGCATCAGGGGGACGTTCCTACGTCACGAACCGACACGCGGAACGTCTTTCTATGCCGTCGTGTCTTGCGCGTCGATGTCGTGCTGGCGCAGCAGGGCACGCAGGCGGTCGATTTCGCTGCTCAGCTCATGGCACTTTTCGGCCAGGGATGCGAGGTCGGGGTGCGCGGCCGACCACTCTTTCTGGCGAGCGGCCTTCTCGGTCAGCAGTTGCTTTCCCTGGTCGCGCAGCGAGGCGGCCTGCTCGTATCTTTGGGCGTCGGCAGCGGCCTCTCGCTCACCGCGGGCCTGGTCGATCTGCCGGTCCAGGTCGCCGGTGTCTGGCCCGGTGCCCACGCGCTGCTCGATGACCGGCAGGCGTGACTCGATCGCGCTGACCCGAGCTTGCAGCGCAGCCAGCAGCCGGCGCTCGCTCCCGCCCGCCGGAGCGGGCTGCAGCTTGGTGTCCGCTGTCTCCAGTTCTTCGCTGTGCCAGCCGTGCAGCAGCTGGATGACCTGCTGGCGGACCCGGATCTGGTCCGCGCCCAGCTTGACCAGCACCTGGGCGGCGACACCTTCGCCTTCGCGGATGAGGCCGAGCAGGATGTGTTCGGTGCCGACGTAGTTCCGCCCGAGCTGCCGCGCCTCGCGCAGCGACAGCTCGAGCGCCTTCTTGGCGCCTGGGGTGTAGGGGATATGCCCGGACAGAGCCGGCTGTCCCCGGCCGATGATCTCCTCGACCTGCTGCCTTACCGCCTCCAGGCTGATGCCCAGCGACTCCAGGGCCCTAGCGGCCACGCCTTCACCCTCCCGGGTGAGGCCCAGCAGGATGTGCTCGGTGCCGATGTAGTGGTGATTGAGCATCCTGGCCTCTTCCTGAGCCAGGACCACAACCCGCCGCGCCCGGGCGGTAAACCTCTCCAACATATTGTTGCTCCGCACCGCCAGCGAGCACTGGCCGCCCGTGCGGAGGCTGGGCGAAACAGCTCAGCCGCTGCCGGGAACCAGCAGGTGACGAATAAAGAATAAGTGTCAGCGACGGGGGACTCCGAATCCGCTGCGCTCAGACCGCCGTGGAGGATCCCGCGAAGTCCAGAACTGGACAATCTGCACGCAGAAAACCTGACTAGCAGGCCGGTCGCGGCAGGCAAATATTCGGCGATCTGGCGCCTCCGGAAGGACGGCATCGTCTGGCTCACCGCTTCCTGTCGGTGACAGCCACGGTTCCGGGTCTTCATGGCCGGGTGCCGACTGGCGGTCTCAAATGTGGGCTCATTCACCGGCGTCCGCGACAGGTCACGGGCGGCTTCCCATTGGCATCGGCAAAGGTCACGGACGGTGGCGGCCAGTCGTGAACAGCGGTCAACAGTGTTGGAAAGCGTGTTGGGGGCAACCCCTCAAGAGTTCGAATCTCTTATCCTCCGCCATGCCTGACCTGCGGAAATACACTCGCGCGTTGTTGCCGGAACTGTCTCGACGTCGAGATTTGGCTCAGTTTTTGGCCACGAAATGGCCGACACCAGGCGCACGCCGGATAAGCGTGCGCCTTGGCGTTCCGGGTCGGCGCCGGGCGCAGCGCGACGTTTTCGAACGCGCCGGCAAGCGGGTTCTGCCGGAGCGCTGGTTGATCAGCGGACGTTGTGAGCGTCTCCCGCGCAGGTGTTGTCGGCGGTGGGGGTGGCCTCCCAGCTGGCAAGTAGTTTGAGTCCGTCGGCCGCAGGTGTGTCAGGGTCAGCGGTGTAAAGGTTGAGGCGCAAGTCGGGCTCGGAGCCACAGCAAGCATTCGGAGGAGTATCACCGTGGCACACGATGTACCAAGCATCGCCCTGAATAACGGCGTAGAGATGCCCTCGATCGGACTCGGCGTCTTCCAGACGCCGCCGGACGAGACGCGCAGCGCGGTCGCAGCCGCGCTCGACACCGGCTACCGCCACATTGACACAGCCGCCGCGTACGGCAACGAGCGCGAAGTTGGCGAAGCGGTGCACGCGTCGAAGGGCGGCCGTGCGGCGGTCTTCCTGGAGACCAAGATCTGGATCAGCGACTACGGAGTTGAGGAGACGCTGCACGCCTTCGACAAAAGCGCCGGCAAGCTCGGCGTCGACCAGATCGACCTGCTGATCTTGCACCAGGCGCTGCCGTCCGACTTCGACAAGACGCTCGGGGCTTACCGGGCGCTGGAGACGCTGCTCAAGAACGGCAAGGTCCGCGCCATCGGCGTCAGCAACTTCATGATCGAGCACCTCACGAACCTGCTGGACAAGGCCGAAGTCGTCCCGGCCGTCAACCAGATCGAGCTGCACCCCTATTTCCAGCAGCCCGAGGTGCAGGTGTTCAACGCCGAGCACGGCATCGTGACCCAAGCCTGGTCACCGATCGGCGGCATCACCTTCTACCGCGAAGGCCAGCACACCAGCACCCTGGAAGACCCGACCATCGTCAAGGTCGCCGAATCCCACTCCAAGAGTCCCGCGCAGGTCATGCTGCGCTGGCACCTGCAGGAGGGACGTTCGGTCATCCCGAAGTCAACCAAGCCCCGCCGCATCGCTGAAAACTTCGACGTGTTCGACTTCGAGCTCACCACAGACGAGGTCGCGGCCATCGACAGGCTCGATACCGGCAAGCGCGGCGGTCCCGAGCCGGACGCCATCACCCTTGAAGACTTCGGCCGAGAGATCCCGGAGGCCTGACCACGATGACCAGCGACAGCACACTGGACAAGGTCGCCGTCGTCACCGGCGCATCGTCCGGCATCGGCGCGGCAACCGCCCGCACCCTGGCAGCAGACGGCTACCGCGTCTCTCTGCTGGCCCGCCGGCTCGATCGCATCATCACTCTCGCGGACGAACTGGGCAACGGGTCCACCGCCATCGAAGCGGACGTCACTGATCGCGACAGCATCGTTGCCGCCGCGGACCGTGTTCGCCAAGAGCTCGGCACCGCCGGCGTCCTGGTCAATAACGCCGGTGTTATGCTGCTCGGTCCGTTCGGCTCCGGTCAGCGTGCGGACTACCGGCAGATGATCGAGGTCAACCTGCTCGGTGCGATCACCGCCACCGAGGTGTTCCTCGACCAGCTCAAGGACGGCGGCGGCGATATCGTCAACATCTCGTCGGTCGCCGGGCGAACTGCCCGATCCGGTAACGGCGTCTACGCAGCTACCAAGTGGGGCATCAACGGCTGGTCCGAGTCACTGCGGCAGGAACTGCTGCCCGACGTCCGCGTGACGCTCGTCGAGCCAGGTGTCGTGGCCACCGAGCTGCCGGACCACATCACCCACGCCGACACCAGACAAGGCGTCCAGCAGCTCTACGACAAGGCCGAGGTCGCCCCCGAAGACATCGCCGAGATCATCGGCTTCATCCTCAGCCGTCCGCGCCGCCTGGCCATCAACGAGATCCTGCTGCGGCCAGCAGGGCAACAGTGACTCGCGTCGGTCGTGGCTCAGTTTGTGGCTCATTCACCGTCGTCCGACACCGTCCAGCAGCGTCCCGCACGGGAACGTTCGCGCAGCTCACGAACGGTCCCGGCCGCTGGTGAACACCAGCCCGCAGTGTTGGAAAGCGTGTTGGGGGCAACCCCTCAAGAGTTCGAATCTCTTATCCTCCACCACGCTGACCTGCGGAAACGCGACGGGAGGCGGCCGCGGTCTTGTCTCGACGTCGAGATTTGGCTCAGTTCTTGGCCACGAAAAGCCGCTGCCATCCGGCCGGCAGCCGCACGCCGGAAAATCGTGCGCCCCTGCGCTCGTGGTTGTGCGCATGTCCTCAGCAAAGGTGCGGCGCCTTGAACGTTCTGTTCGGCTGCCACCCGAGGAGCATCAGGTGCACCCGGGCGCTATGGCGTGTCGGAGGAACGGGCTGTCAGCTCGCCCGAGCCGACGTCGCTGGCTCCGGAGCAACGGGCGAGGGTGGTCCGTTGGAGGCCACCTGCCCAGGCGTGGCCGGGCTCGTTTTGCCGGGCTGGGAGAACGGATATCGCAGAAGCCGAACACCCACCAGAGTGACGGCAACTACTCCACCTGTGACCAGGAGTGCAGAGACGAAGATGCCAGGGTCTGCCTGCCAGCCAAAGGGCCGGCCGCTGCCAGTAGAAGCGGTTCCATTCTTTGGCGAAGAAGTCGAGCAGTTCGCCGAAGAGCACCAGAGCGAGCGTGCCGGTAACAGCACCCAGCACTTTTGCTCGTTTAGGCCACCGCGGAGACAGCAGCAGTATCACGATGCCCACTGCCCAGCCGAGCAGCGCGAGGACGAAGCTGACCGCGGATAGCAGCACGCTGCCAAGCACGAGCAGTACCGCAGCCAGGTCAAGCCAACCCTGCCGACGTGGCCCGGCTTCAGCTGAGGGCCGCATGGCCGGATAAGCAGGCTGCTGGCCAGGGCGGGGAAAGTCGCCCGGTGAGTCGCTTGCCGCCGCAACGATGGCCTCCGGCTCGCCGAGCCGGAGCAGCAGATCCGACACATCCGGCCCTGACGCTTCGCTCGCCGCACGAGCTTCCTCGATGTGATCGGCGATCTCGTCGATCAGGTCCGCCCGCCGGTCCGCCGGGAGCGTGCGCGCCGCACGTACGAGCCGCCCGAGATACCCGGCGACCAGATCGTCGTCGTTCACTGAGTGCCGCCCTTCTCGCCGACCTGCAGCAGGTTGTCTACGCTGTCCCGAAACAAGGCCCAGGACCCAGTGAACTCGGTAAGCGTCGTCCGCCCGGACGGCGCCAGCCGGTAATAGCGGCGCGGCGGCCCGGCATCGGATTCCTGCCACGTGGTCTCTACCAAGCCCTGTCGTCGCAGCCGCGCCAGCAGCGGGTAGATGGTGCCCTCACCGGTGACCAGCCCTTCTACTGAGGCCAGCGCGCGAACCAGTTCGAACCCGTACCGCTCACGGTCCCCGAGCATGGCGAGCACACAGAACGGAAGAACGCCCCGCCGCATCTGGGCGACCAGGTTACTGGCCTCGCCATCTACCATGCACCGCATGGTAGTCCGACAATGCTCGCTTTGTCGAGAACCTGACACCACCGGCGGACCATTGCCGGCCACTGGCGCAACCGCCTTGACGTACGCCTCTTGCCATGGATTACGTGGTCCGTTATACTGAGGCAAGTGATCGTATCGTTCCGGGGCACGGGCACCGAGGACCTCTTCGACGGACGCGAGACCAAGCAGGCCCGCAAGTCCTGCCCGTCTGACCTGATGCGGGTAGCCAGGAGGAAGCTGGACCAGCTGAATCAGGCCGTGGTCTTAGGCGATCTGCGGGCCCCGCCGAGCAACCACCTGGAGAAGCTGAAGGGCGGGCGGGAGGGACAGCACTCGATCCGGATCAACGACCAGTGGCGGATTTGCTTCCGCTGGACCGAGTCAGGAGCTGAGGACGTCGAGGTAGTCGACTATCACTGAGGGAGATGACAGAGATGGCGCAGGTACGCATCCCGGCTGAGCGTCCGCCGACTCCGCCTGGCGAGATGCTGCTAGAGGAGTTCATCAGGCCGCTTGGCATAACGCAGGCGGAGCTGGCCGACCACATTGGGGTCTCGTACGTGCGACTGAACGAGATCGTGAACGGCCGGCGCGGGATCACTCCCTCCACGGCGCTGCGGCTGGCGAAGGCTCTCGGCACCTCTCCGCAGTTCTGGCTCAACGGCCAGCTTGCACTGGACCTGTACCGAGCGTCCCACGACGAGGAAGAACTCCGGCAGCTTGAGCTGATCGAGCCTGTCGCGCACTGAGTTCTATCGGCGGTCGTGGCTCAGATTGTGGCTCATTCACCCTGGGGCCAGGACGGTTCACCGGCAGTCACGCCGGTCGTGTTCGTGCAGCTCACGAACGGTCCCGGCCGAAGGTGAACACCGGCGCGCAGTGTTGGAAAGCGTGTTGGGGGCAACCCCTCAAGAGTTCGAATCTCTTATCCTCCGCCATACCTGACCTGCGTAAACGTCGGATTCGATTGCGGGCGCGGAGGGAGGCAACCGTGCGCACATTCCCGCTGGCCACGTGCTGATGTCCCGGCCCGCTAAGCCGGCAGGCCTGTGCGCGAGGCCTGCCGCCGCGCGCTCCATGGCCCGGTAACCCGAGCTGAACCCGATCAGTCCGGTCATCCCCACGTCGTGGGGGTTGTCGTACTCGACGAACTCCTTGCCGCGGAACGCGTGCACTACTGGCGCCTGCAGAGCCGCGGCAAGGTCGATGAGCTGTTTGTGCGCCCCGGCGCAGCCGGCGCCCGCGAGGATCGTCACCCGGCTGGCGGTATTGAGCGTCTCGGTCGTGGCGGCCAGGGCGGTGTCGGTGGGGCGGATGACCGACGACGTGGGCCGGACCGGCGGGCGGTCGCCGTCGGCGGGCGCGTCGGCGAGGAAGACGTCGCCGGGTACCACGACGACGGCGACCCCGCCGCGCTCCAGCGCTGCGCGAATCGCGATCTCCAGTATCCAGGGAAGCTGCTCGGGGATGCTGACCAGCTCGCGGTAGACGCTGCACTCGCGGAACAGCTCCTGCGGATGGGTCTCCTGGAAGTAGTTCCCGCCGATCTCCTCCCGCGGGATCTGCGCCGCGATCGCCAGTACGGGCACCCGGCTGCGGTTGGCGTCGAACAAGCCGTTGATCAGGTGCAGATTGCCCGGGCCGCAGCTGCCTGCGCATACCGCCAGCTGGCCGGTCACGGCGGCTTCCGCCGCCGCCGCGAACCCGGCGGCCTCCTCGTGCCGTACGTGCTCCCAGGCGATAT
Source organism: uncultured Actinomycetota bacterium (assembly GCA_963837255.1). Lineage (GTDB taxonomy): Bacteria > Actinomycetota > Actinomycetes > Streptosporangiales > Streptosporangiaceae > JAJYUU01. The sequence goes on along the minus strand of CAWIMN010000011.1, from coordinate 72,170 downwards.
CGCCGTCGCGGCGCAGCGCATCCGTGAACCCGTTCACCGTGTCACCCGGGATCCCGTACACCCGCCGCACGCCGGACGCCTTCAGCGCGGTCACCATGAGATCAGCAGCTGTCTTGGCCATGATCTGCTCCTTCCGTGGTCAGCCACCGGGCTGGTGGCCGCGGTGGTACCCGGTGCCGCTCGCGGGTGCGGTTACGCGGCCCAGAACGCGTAGTGGTGCCTGGCGGCGAAGTCTGTCTCGACCTGCGGCTGCGGCGGCACGAGCGACAGCATCTGCATGTCGTCCGCGTCGAACGCTGGCCAGCGCACGTCCGCGGTGGACGGGTTGCCGCTGGCCGCGAAGCTCGCCCAGGCCGCTCGCATGCTGGCCGCGAGTGCCTCCTGGTCGGGGCTGAACGGTTCCTGGAACGGCGCGTCCGGCAGGTCGAACAGGTACGGCCACTCGGCCTTGTGGGTCGCCACCTTCGGGCCGGTCACCGGCGGGTCAAAGCGCCGCGGCGCGTTGTCGTCGTTGAACTCATAGGCGAAGGTCGGCACCCACTCAGAGGTCAGCAAGTCCAGCTGCAGTGCCGGGCAGGCGAAGCTGGCATCGCCGACCAGCGCGCTGACGGCCACCGTCGGCGACGGATACGCGTTCAGCGGGTATTCGGCCGCGATCGCCTCGGCGCGCTCGGCGGGCACGTCCAGCACCGAGGCGATCACCTGCTGGTAGCTCTCGGCCGTCACGGGCTGGGGTACCGGCGCGACGGCGCCGGTGACGGCGATTCCGGCGGTGATGAAGACGCGCTCCTCATCGTGGATGGTCCCGTTGAGGATCGGCACGTGCTCGAACCGCCCGGCGTTCAGCGCCGTCCCGATCGGCTCTTCGAGGACAGCGCCGTCGACGACGGCCGGGACCGCGGCCGCCGGGAAGTTGCTCACCAGGTCCGCGGCCGGCACGCGGCGCAGGCACTCCGCGGTCTGGTCCGGGCAGCCCGCCTTCGCGGCGAAGGCCTCGCCGTCGGCTTCCGCGGCGGCCAGGGACTTCTGCTCCAGGGCCCAGGGCCCGACTCCGCTTTGCAAGATCGCCTTGTGGAAGAGCCCGCGGGAACCGCGGGAGGTCATGTGGGCGAGCACGGACAGGCCGCCGCTGGACTGGCCTGCGATCGTCACGTTCTGCGGGTCGCCGCCGAACCAGGCGACGTTGTCCTGCACCCAGCGCAAGGCAGCCTGCTGGTCCATCCGCGCGTAGTTGCCGGATGGGCCGCCGGGCTCGGACGCTAGCGCCGGGTGGGCCAGGAAGCCTAGAGCGCCTTGCCGGAAATTGATGGCGACGACCACGATGCCGTTCGCTGCCAGCTTGGTGGCGTCGTAATCCCGGGCCGCGCCGAGCGTGAAGCGGCCGCCGAAGATCCACACGAGCACCGGCAGGCCGCCGTCGCCGTTGCTTCCAAGCGTCGGCGTGTACACCTCGAGGTACAGGCAGTCCTCGCTCGTCGGACCGGTCAGGGCGGGGTTGGGCGGCTGCGGGCTGCTCGGCGCGAACCGGGTGGCGTCGCGGATACCCTGCCAGCCGGCCGGCGGGCCTGGGGGACGCCACCGCATGTCACCGGTGGGGGGCGCGGCGTAGGGCAATCCGCGGAAGACGTACCCCCCGTGCACGGTCAGGCCGCGGACGCGGCCGCCGTTGATGGTCACAGTCGGGGCGGTGCCAGAGTCCGCAGACGCGTCAGACGATTGCGGGGCGGGCGGTCCCTGCCGGGATGTGTGCGATGCGTTCATGATGTTGGCTCCTTGATGTGTGGGCTGCCGTCAGCCAAGGGGCGCGAACACACTCTTTGGCGGGGCGGATATTGGCGTTTTCCTCGATGCCATGCGAAGCGACATAGCTGACGGCGACGTGCACCGGTCACCGCAGCGAGCTGAACGCCGCTCGCATCTCGCCCGCAAAGAGTTCCGGTTGTTCCCAGGCGGCGAAGTGACCGCCCTTGTCAAGTTCGTTGAAGTACACGAGGTTGGGATAGGCACGCTCGGCCCAGCTGCGCGGCAGGGGAATGATCTCTTTCGGGAACCTGCTCACGGCCGCAGGGATCGAGACTTCGCCGGCCTTCGTTTTGTGGGCGTTATTCTCCCAGTACAGGCGGGCCGAGGACGCCGCCGTGTCCGTGAGCCAGTACAGCGTGATGTCGTCGAGCATGTCGTCTTTCGTGAGGACGCGCTCGGGTTCGCCGTCGGTGTCGGTACATTCCGCGAACTTCAAGTAAAACCAGGCGGCCAGGCCGGCCGCGAGTCCGCGAGCGAGTAGCCGATCGTCTGCGGGCGCGTGCCCTGAATCGCCCGAAAGCCCGAGCCGCGCGCGGCAAAGTTTCTTGATCCTTCATAGGCGATCGTTTCCTCGGCCGAGAGGCCCGCGGGCGCCGGCTCGCCGTTCCTGAGGGCGTTCGCGACCTCGGGAGGCACGGTCGTTTGCATGTTCGGCGCTGGTGGCCGTTCGATCGCGCCGAGCAGCGTGGTGACGTGGATACCCGCGAGTCCCTCCGGCGCGTGGCGGCCCATCACGTCCGTGACGACCGCACCCCAGTCGCCGCCCTGGGAGACGTAGCGCCCGTAGCCCAGCCGTCTCATCAGCTCTTCCCAGGCGCCGGCGATGCGTTCGGGATTCCAGCCGGTCGCCTGGGGTCTGGCTGAGAAGCCGAAACCGGGCATTGAGGGCACGACGAGATCGAAGGCGTCCTCCGCGCGAGCTCCATGGGACTCGGGATCGCTCAGCAGGCCGATCACCTTCACGAACTCGAGGAACGAGCCCGGCCAGCCGTGAGTCATGATCAGCGGCAGCGCGTTCGCGTGTTGGGAGCCGACGCGGAAGAAATGGATATCGAGCCCGTCGATCTCCGTGACGAACTGCGGGAGCGCATTCAACCTGGCCTCGAGCTTGCGCCAGTCATATTCAGTGGCCCAGTAGTCGACGAGTTCCTGTACCTTCGCCAGCTGCGCGCCCTGGGTGCGATCGCTGACGGTCTCACGGTCGGGCCAGTGGGGCTGCATTACACGGCGGCGGAGCTTTTGGAGCGACTCTTCCGGGATGTCGATGCGGAAGGGGCGAATACTGTCATTAGAAGACATACAAGTCTCCTTGACACTCGCGGTTGCGCGCGACCGGAGGTCGATGCCCCCAATAAGCCCATTCGCACCAGGCCGGCGGCCGGCTTGAGCCTGACCAAAAAGGCGTGCTCGCGCATCCGGAGACGAAAACCCATCGCCGTAGGGCGTGCTGATCCTTTGCGCAACGTGCCTCACGGCGCCCGTGAGGCACGTCGGCAACGGAGATGGATGCGAGGTGGTCTCTCGAGTCCAGCTATGCGGGCCTGGCCGGCAGCCTCTCGATGCGGCCGCCTAGCGTGGACAGATCGGCACTGACTTGGGGCAGAACCATGACAGAACATGCGCCGTACATCGACTACGCCGGCATTCCCGCGCCCGAAGAGGGCTTCCTGACGACGACGTTCATTACTGTCCGCAGTGTCGCGCGGTCGCGCGACTTCTACTCGCGTGTCCTGGGCGGCACGGTCGTCATGGAGGAGAACCCGTGCATTGTCAGGCTCTCCAACTCGTGGATCCTCATGAACCCGGGCGGCCCGCCCACGCCCGACAAGCCGGGGATCACGGTGGTGGACTACCAACCTGGTGACACGACCTCGATGTTCCTGAATCTGCGGGTCGCGGACATCCAGGCCAGCTACCAGCAGTGGAAGGCGAAGGGGGCAGAGTTCGTCACGCCGCCCATCGACCGCGGGGCTGAGATCCGCTGCTACATGCGTGACCCGGACGGATATCTCATCGAGGGTTGGCCAGGCCACCGGCGTTCTGCACGGCCAGCTTGCCGCCAAGCGCCCGGAAGACCTTCCTGGCTGAGCCGACGCCACCTGGCTATGCAGGCACTCAGGAAAGGCGGGGGCCACCATGGAAAGGTTCCCGGTCGTGCCCGACGGAAGGACCGGGAGGGACCGAGCGCCAGTCGCCCCGGTGACCAGCCTCGCGTCGGCCAGCGACGTAGCGAATCAGCTGCAGCTCGCAGCACGACGGCTGCTTCGCTTATGAATGCGGCGGCGCTCGGCGGCGCTCGGCGGCTGATGCAATCCTGGGCCCCGAGGTGGTCGGTGCCTGCGGCCCTGCGGGCCGTGCGCGCGACGATCGTGGTGCCGTCCATGCTCGCGCTCACGTTCGAGGTCTTGCACAACGAGCAGATGGCCCTGTTCGCCGTCTTCGGCAGCTTCGGCTCTCTCGTCCTGACCACCTTCGGCGGGGCCCGGCGCGACAAAGCGATCGCGCACCTTGGCGTGGCCGTGGGAGGCAGCGCCGCGCTGATCGTCGGCACGCTCGTCAGCGGCTCAGCCTGGCTGGCCGCGGTGGTCTTTGCCCATCGCGTTCGGAATCTACTTCGCCGGAGTGCTCGGACCCAACGCTGCCGCCGGCGTCACCGCCACGCTGCTCGCTTATGTCCTCCCGGTGGCGTCTATGAGCACGGCGTCGGCAATTCCTGACCGGCTGGCCGGATGGTGGCTGGGCTGCGCCGTCAGCACGCTGGCGGTGCTGGTCCTGTCGCCCAAGTCGGCTGGAGACCAGCTGCGCCGCAAGGCAGCGGCGCTGGCCAGCGCCCTCGCGCAGCACCTACGGGCCGCCGTCGCCGGCTCGGCCACCGCGGCTGACCTGGACACGACCAAACGCGCCAGGCATGACCTGATGACGTTCTACAACAGCACGCCCCACCGGCCTGTCGGGCTGGCTGTCATCGACCAGGCGCTTGCCAGTCTGGTAGCCCTGCTGGACTGGTCCGCCACGCAAACCGCCGAGACGCTGGACGGTCACCTAGTTGTTCTGCCCTGACAGGTTGGTGACGCGGCTGGCGGGTGGGTGGCCGCCAGGTGCGGTGTGTCCGCGGTGATTGTTGTAGGTGTGGACCCACGCTGGCAAGGCGGCACGGTGTTCTGTTTCTGAGTGGTAAGGCCGGGCGTAGGCCCACTCGTCGGCCAGGGTGCGGTGGTAGCGCTCGGCTTTGCCGTTCGTCTGGGGCCGGTAGGGCCGGGTCCGCTTGTGGGTGATGGCAAGCTCGGCGCAGGCAACGGCCCAGTCGCGGGAGCGGTAGCAGGCTCCGTTGTCGCTGAGGACCCGCTCGATGGCGATGCCGGCTTCGGTGTACCACTGGTGGGCCCGGCGCAGGAAGGCGGCGGCGGTGTCCTTGCGCTCGTCGGCCAGGATCTCGGTGTAGGCCAGGCGGGAGTGGTCGTCCAGGGCGGTGTGCAGGTAGCCGTAACCCAGCGCCGCGTGGCCGTCGCGGCTGCGCCCGGCACCGGGTGTGGCGGCCCGGTTGCGGTTGCCCTGCAGGCGGCTGGTCACCCGCCAGCCGCCGCCGTCGGGGATGTTGCCGAGCTTCTTGACATCGACGTGGACCAGCTCGCCCGGCCGGTCCCGCTCATACCGGCGGACCGCAACCGCGGTGGCCCGGTCCAGGCACGCCAGCCTCGGGCAGCCGTAGCGGACCAGCACCTTATGCACGGTGGAGGGGTGTAAGCCCAGCCGCCAGGCAATCCGGGCCGGGCCCAGCCGCTGCGACACGCGCAGCCCGATGATCCGCCGCTCGGTCCGGGTCGGCAGCTGGTTCGGGCTGCGGTGCGGGCGAGAGGGCCGGTCCGCCATCCCCGCCGGGCCGTACTGCCGGTACCGGGACGCCCACCGGGACGCTGTCGTGGGCGCGACCTGGAACCGCTCGGCCGCCCGGCGCAGCGGCCAGCCGTCATCGACAACACACCGCGCCAGGCGCAGCCGCCCGGTCTCGGTCAGCGGGGCATTACGGTGGGGCATGAGGGCCTCCCGGTGGCTCGGCGTAGATGTGGTGATCCACACCGAACCCGGAAGGCCCTCCCTACATCAAGATCATCGCTGGCGTGTCGCGTCACCAACGTCCGTGGTCAGTACACCTAGTAGCCGCCGAATCTCGTCCAGGCCGTACGTCTCGACCTCTGCATCATCCAGCAGCGGGGCCTTGGCTCGGAGCACCTTGTTACGGGCAAGGTGATCGCGGCGGACCGCCTCATTCAGAGCGTTGCGCAGCGTCCTGTGAACGTGATGCGCCGTGCCGGCTGCCAGACCGTTGCGCTGCATCCTCGCGTAGAGCCGCTCTGCATGTTCGGGAGCAAGATTCTCCAAGCGATGAAGGCCGAGACCAGGGATCAAGTGCTTATCAACATCGACGCGATAACCGACGTGAGTGTTCTCAGAGACCGTCCCGGCCCGGCGGGACCGGGTTGGGACGGGCCTTGAACACGGGTTCGTAATTTCGTCGACCGCTTCATGACCCTCTGCGATGATGTGGCCGGTGGGATGGGAAGCACTCGAGCAGTGGGGTGACGACGTCGTTCGCATCGAACCGCTCACTGGCGGAGTTGGCGTCAACGAGGTGTGGAGCGTGTGCGTCAACGGGCACCTCGCGGTCGGTCGTCTCGGCCAACGCAGCGACGCTGATCTCGCGTGGGAGACCGACCTGTTGCGACACCTCGACCGTGAAGGGATGCCGGTGCCGGTGCCGATCCCGACCACGGACGGCCGGCATTTCGCCGCCGGTCTGGTGGTGATGACCTACGTGGAGGGCGGATCGCCCGAGACCGAAGCCGACTGGTGTCGCGTCGCCGATACACTCCGCCAGCTGCATCGGCTGACACAAGGCTGGCCACAGCGCCCGGGCTGGCGATCGTCGACCGACCTTCTGCATGCCGAGACCGGGACCAGGGTCAACCTCGGTGAGCTGCCGCCTGAGGGTGTGGTTCGATGCCGAGCAGCGTGGGCGCGACTCACCGGTCGCACGACGTGCGTCGTCCACGGCGACCCCAACCCGGGCAATATCCGCATGACCGCGGATCGCGTCGCGATGATCGACTGGGACGAGTCGCACGTCGACGTCCCCGACCTCGACCTGGCACTGCCGCACAACGCCGCCGGTCTCGACGACGACGCGTACGGCATCGCCGCGCAAGCGCGGGCCGCATGGGAAGCCGCCGTCTGCTGGGACCCCAGCGGGACCGACCAGTTCGCAGTCAAGCGGCTCGCCGAAGTTCGAGCGGTCTGAGCAGCAGCGAATCGACAGAGCGCACCTAACGCTGCACGATCGCGCACGTCCAATGCAACGACCCCCGCTGCGAGGAGACCTGGTGGGCGCCACTCCACCGCCCAGGGCGATGGCTGCTCGGCCACCGCGATGACCCCGATCGCTGGACCGAGTAACCCTGTGAGTAACGATCGCCGCCGATAACGGCGGACAACAGCGCACAGCAGCGGACGACCTCGTGCAGATCAGGCACAGCAAAGTCCTGTCAACGGAGGCAGCTAGTTGGCTTCGGGACGAAGAGGTCAGACCGCTCTTGCTGACGACCAAGGTTGACCACAACAGGAACCGGCGCAGGTCGATCCTGACGGACACGCTGTGAGTGCAAACCCAGGTGAGCGATACCGACCGACAGCCTGGGCGTATTTTGCAAGCAGGAGATCAGCCCCAGTGGCGCCAGTCTCATTCGCAGTCTCATTCGTTAAGGTACGAAGGCGTTCGCCGAGCACCACGACGGCATGACAGCCCTGGTGTAGACGGATCCGAACCAGCCCGGACGCCGACGTGCAGACTTGGAAAGCGTGTTGGGGGCAACCCCTCGCGAGTTCGAATCTCGCCTCCTCCGTGAGGCTGACCTGCTGAATTAGGCTCGGCGAGTGCCGCCAGACCTGCCTCGACATCGAGATTTGTCTCAGATTTGGCCACGACAAGGTCTGCGCCGTCCGGCCCGCAGGGGCGCGCCGGCTAGTCATGCGCCGTTGAGTTCGCTGAACTGCGCGACAAGGACACGCGCCGGCATCAGCTTCACGGGTTGGAGTGGCGCGGCCGGGTGCCCGTGCGAATACGGGCACCCGGCCTGCCTTCTGGGGTCGGCGCTGCGGCCGGTGTCAGGCGTCAGGCGTCGCCCCTGCCCATCCGTGCTGCGGCAATGGCCAGCAGAACCGCCGCGTACCCGCAGAGCACCGCGAACCCGGTCCACGGCGGCAGCAGCGTCGGATCTGGCTTGACCGCCGTGACGGCCTGCCCTGCTGTCGCCGGCAGGTATCTGGTCACGTCCGTTGCCCAGTGACCCGGCAGGAAGCTGGCGGCCAGCGGCGCCCCGTAGAGCAGGGCGAACAGCGCCGCGATGCCGCCAGCCGCATGCCGAGTCAGTGCCCCCAGGCCGAGGCCGAGCAGCGCGATCACGGCCAGGTATAGCGCGCTGCCGATCACCGCGCGGGCCACGCCCGGCTGGCTGAGCGACACCGACAGGTGGTGCCGGCTGAGGACCGACTGGCCGCCGGAGAAGGCCGCGAACGCGGCGGGCATGCTGACGGCGGTCACGGTCGCCGCCGTGAGCACAGCCTTGCCCCACAGCACGGGCAGGCGCCGCGGCACGGCGGCGAACGTGGCCCTGATCAGACCGGTTGTGTACTCGCCGGTGATCAGCAGGACGCCGAGCACGCCTGTCGCGATCTGCGCGAGCTGGACGCCGGACAAGCTGACCGCCGCCGCGTCGAAGGATGCCGTCGCGGCGGCGCCCTGCGGCGGCCTGCCCGCGCGCAGCAGGCTGTAGCTGATGCCGAACCCGACGACCAGTGCTACCGCGGCCGCCGTCGCCCAGTACGCGGCCGGCTGGGTGCGCAGCTTGGTCCACTCCGAGTGCAGCACCCGGGCCTGGCTGACCCGCTGCGGCTGCCGGTAGGGCGCGAGCGCTCTGCGAGGCGGGGTGAGGCTGTTCGTTGATGGGGTCATCGTTCACTCCTTGAGCTGATGAGTTACGGGGGCTGGTCAGGTGGAAGCGCGATACTCGACCGCGTCGTTGGTGAGGCCGACGAAGACGTCTTCCAGGGACGCCTGCTCGGCGGCGAGCTCGAGCACGGTGATCCCGGCGGCGCTCGCCGCGACGCCGACCTGCGCGGGAGTCATCCCCCTGACGGTCAGCACGCCGTCCGCGGCCGCGGAAATGCTCACGCCGGACCCGCGGAGCAGACGGGCGAGCCCGTCGGGGTCCGAGCTGCGTACGCGGACCGTCGGCGGCGCGGCGGCAGCCATGAACTCGGCCATCGGGGTGTCGGCGATGAGCTTCCCGCGGCCGATGACGATCAGGTGCGTGGCGGTCTGCGCGATCTCGCTCATCAGGTGCGAGGAGATGAACACGGTCTTGCCCTGAGCGGCCAGGTCCTGCAGCAGTCCGCGGATCCACCTGATGCCCTCGACGTCGAGCCCGTTGACCGGCTCGTCGAGCACGACGGTCGCCGGGTCGCCGAGCAATGCCGCCGCGATGCCGAGCCGCTGGCTCATGCCGAGCGAGAACTTGCCCGCCTGCCGCGCGCCGCTGGCCCGAGCCCGACCGCGTCGATGACCTCGTCGACCCGGGACCGGCGGATGCCCGCAGTCTGCGCGAGTGCGAGCAGGTGGTGGAAGGCGCTGCGAGACGGATGCACGGCCTGCGGGTCGAGCATCCCGCCGATCTCGTGCAACGGCGCGGCATGGGTGCGCGGCGGCCGACCATTGACCATGACCGAGCCGCCGGTCGGCTCGTCCACGCCGAGGATCATCCGCAGGGTTGTGCTCTTCCCGGCGCCGTTAGGGCCGAGGAAGCCGGTGACCGTGCCGGGCCGCACGGTGAACGTGAGGTCCGACACGGCGGCGGTGCGTCCGTAGGTCTTGGTCAGTGCGTGTATCTCGATCATGACTACGACGGTGCCAGCGCGGCCGCGCGGTGTCGCTGGGGCGCCCAGCCGGCCGCAGGTGGGGTTTTCCGCAACCGGCGCGCAGGACAGCCCGATGGTGAGCGGTACGGCGTACTTGTACGTTGACGTCATGGCCTCAGCACACCTGACCTCGCGCCGGTTTGGCGTGGTCGTCAGGTCGCTCTGGTCGGCACCGGCCTGGCGCGCGACCCGCAGCGACCTGGCCGCGCTCGGAGTCGCGCTCGTGGGCATCGTGCTGCTGGGCGGGCTCGGCGTGCTCTGGACCGCCGCACTGCTCAGCCTGCTGGACGGGGCCGGCACTGGCCGCACCTCGTGGCGTACGTCGTCATGGTCCTAGCTGGCCCGGTGCTGGTGCTGTGGGCGGTGCAGGCGATGACGGCGCTGCAGCGATCCCGGCTGCGGGTGGTGGCCGGTGCGGACATCGCGGCCGGGGCGCGCTCAGCCGGGCGCGCACCCTGGCCGGTCGGGCCGTGGCTGGCCGCCGGGACCTGGCGGCAGCTCGCGTTCCACCTGCTGTCGGCCGGGACCGGGGCGGCTGGTGGCCTGGCGGCCGCGTGCTGGCTGGCGCCTGCCGCCGCCATCGGCTACCTGGCCGCCGGGCATCCCGCAGCCGCGGCCGGCGCCGCCGCCTGTGCAGCTGCGGCGGTGCTGCTGCTCGCCGCGCCATGGCTGGCCCGGCAGGTGGCACGGGCCGACGAGGCCCTGGCCAGGTCGTTGCTCGGACCGAGCCCGAGCGAGGAGCTTGCGCTGCGCCTTGAGTCGCTGGCTAAGAGCCGGGCCGAGATCGTCACCGCGACCGACGCCGAGCGCCGGAGAATCGAGCGCGACCTGCACGACGGCGCGCAGCAGCGGCTGGTGTCCCTGGCGATGAACCTCGGCATGGCCAGGGCTCGTTTCACTGACGTGCCAGAGCCGATTCGGCGCGCGATTGCCGACGCGCACGAGGAAGCCATGCAGGCACTATCTGAGGTGCGCGAGTTCATCAGGGGACTGCATCCCGCGGTACTGATTGACCGCGGGCTGGACGCGGCCTTGTCAGGCCTCGCGGCCCGCGCGCCACTGCCGGTTCGGCTCCGCGTGGACATGCCGGAGTCGGCTTCGCCGAGCGTCGAGGCGGTCGCCTACTTCATCGTGTCCGAGGCGCTAACGAACGTCGCCAAGCACGCTCAGGCGAGCCAGGCCGAAGTGACCGTCACTCGCGCGGGGAACCTGCTGACGATCGCGGTGACGGACGACGGCACGGGCGGCGCGGCCGCGGCTCCGGATGGCGCCGGTGGTTCCGGGCTGCGCGGCCTCATGCAGCGGGCCGCCTCGGTAGACGGCACGCTCACCATCGACAGCCCGGCCGGCGGGCCGACCGTAATCGTCGCGGAGCTTCCATGCGAATCGTGATCGCCGAAGACTCGGTGCTGCTCCGAGACGGGCTGACCAGGCTGCTCAGCGACGGCGGGCACGAGGTCGTGGCGGCCGTGGCCGACGCCGAGCAGCTGCTCAGGGCCGTCGCCGAGCACCGGCCCGACCTAGCCGTGATCGACGTGCGGATGCCGCCCGCGTATTCCGATGAGGGCATCAGGGCCGCGCTGGTGATCCGGCGCCAGTTCCCCGGTGTCGCGCTGCTCGTACTGTCTCAATACGTCGAGGAAAGCTACGCCACCGACCTGCTGTCGGAGGCGACGGACTCGGTCGGGTACCTGCTCAAAGACCGGGTCGCGCACGTGAGCGACTTCCTTGAAGCGGTGCGCCGGGTGGTGGCCGGCGGTACTGCGCTTGATCCCGAGGTCGTCGCCCAGCTTCTTGTCCGCCGCCGCGGCGACCCGATGAGCCGTCTCACGCCGCGCGAGCAGCAGGTGCTGAGGCTGATGGCCGAGGGGCGTTCCAACGGCGGCATTGTCGAGCTTCTCAAGGTCAGCCCCAGCGCGGTGGAGAAGTACGTGACGAACATCTTCGCCAAGCTCAACCTGCCGCCGACCGGGACCGACCATCGCCGCGTCCTGGCCGTACTCAGGTACCTGGGCAGCTAGGCCGGTCACGTAGCGTGCCTGGCGTGTTCCGCCCAGCGGCGAGATGTCCGCTCGTGGCACCGTCGTGTTGCGCAGAGTCTGGCCGGAGCCTCCGCCGAGAAGTTACAGTTCTCGCGTCATGGCTGAGACCGGAGGTCAAGCGTGGTGAGTGACGATGGCTCTCAGGAGGCGCCGCAGGTCAGCGTGGGCCAGCTGCCGCCGAGTCCCGCGATGCCGAGCATTCCACGCACCGTCATATACCGTGGCAGGCCCAAGTTGCTGCTGGAATCGGGCCTTCGTCACAGTCTGGGGTGGCAGGACGACCGCAAGGCAGGCCCCAGCTTCGTGGTCGTCCGGCTGAGCGCGCTCGACAGGATCAACGTCAGTGCGCGCTTCCCGCTAACTGAGCGGGGCTGGGCCGATGCCTGGCAGACACTGTCTGGCGTTGACGCCGTCGCGGCTGCCGCGATCGCCGAGAGGCTCGCGCGGCTGGAGGCGGGCAGCCGAGCGGCAGCGGCACTGGCCGCGCTGGACGCTGAGTCCGTGCGCTGTCTCCGGCGCGTGACTTACAACGGCGGAGCCGGCGAAGCGCCGCTGACCAAGGGCCGGGCCTACGACGTGCGCTTCCTGAGTGACCGGATCATGATTTGCTTGCCTGGCTCGGCTGGCACCGTTGTCGAGGTGCCGTACCGGGATGTCGACACAGTGGAGGTCAGTGGGTCCAGCTCCGGCAAGCTGTCGGGCGAGCTCATCGTGCTGATCCTGGCGCTCGGTCTGGTGGGCGCCTTGCTGGGCCTCGTCGTTCTCGGCCTCGGCCTCGTAGGCTTCCTGCTCGGAGCCCTGGTCTTTGGCTTGGTGGGTGCCTTGGCCGGAGTCGCCTCGAGCAAGGCCGACACGATAGTCCGGCTTCGCGGGCGAGACGCCGAGTTCTACTTCTCCCACGCCGCGAAGCCTCCAGACGACCTGCGGATAGAACTGTCCGAGCCCCTCAGGGCCATCGAGAATGCGCGCGCGTCGCAGACTGCGGACTCGGACGCGGCGACTGACCTGGCTTCGGGGTCGATCCCTGACCAGCTGGGCAAGCTTGCGTCCTTGCTACAACAGGGCCTGATCACCCGCGAGGAGTTCGATCGCCTCAAGGGGAAGCTGATCGCTACGTCGTAGTGATCGCGAGCCCGTAGAACTCCAGCAGCACGTTTCCGGCGACGATCACCTCACCCAGACGGCGCAGCACAGATACCTGCCAGCGGTGTGCGTTGGCCGACGACTAGGTCATTTTCGACACCTACGACCTCGTACGCCAGCACCTCGTCTCGCACCATTACTGGATCGAGGCGGGCAAGGCGGGTGTCTTCAGGTCTCCGCACCGGTCCGTCTGGCCAGCGGAACTCGACTTGATGGGAGAGCTTGCGGGCCTACGCTTCGTCGGGCGGTGGGCGGATTGGAAGAGGACTGAATTCACAGCAGGAAGCCGCTCGCACGTATCCATGTGAACGAAGCCCGCGAACCGAGCGTCAGATGCTGACCTGACGCCCGCCGCCAGCTTGTTACTGGCCTGCCTGGGCGACTTCCAGCAGGGCGTGCAGGTCGCCTGCGGTCTCCAGGGCGGCAATGCCGGCGAGCAGGACGATGACGGCGCTGGCGGCGAGCAGGACGATCCGCTGGCGCGGCGGCGCCGTCAGCAAGGCGGCGACTCGCCGCGGCACGGGTCCAGCCCAGGCTAGTGACGTGCGCCGGGTGCGTGCGTCGACGATGCCCAGCGACATCACGGGCAGCCGCGCTGCCCGCGGACTGGCGAGCAAAGCGACCTGACCGATGGTCTCAGCCACGAGCCCGCGATCCCCGGTGACAGCCGCGGCGTGCTCGTCAGCCCAGCGCTCGACCGTGTACTCCACTGCCCGGGCCACGGGCAGAAGCATCGGGTTGGCCGCCGCGGCCAGCCAGGCCGCGGCGGCGAACAGGTAGTGCCGACCGGACAGGTGCGCCTGCTCGTGGGCGATCAGTGCAGCCCGGCCATCAGCGTCCAGCCGGTCGAGCAGGCGGTCCGAGACAACGATGCAGCCGGGCCTGCCGGGTAGCGCGTAAGCCTCGATGGCCGGGCCCGGCACCACTACGACGCAATCGTCGCCACGAAGCTCGGCGGCGCGGCGGTACGACTCGGCGAGCGCGCGGGCCCGGTTGCGGAAGAGCACCGCTACGGCTATCGCGGCTCCGGCCAGAGCGAGCCCTGCGATCGCTCCGGTGACGGAGGGAATGGGGTCACCGCGCCGGATCACCTCTTGCGAATAATCCCCGAGTGCGGCCAGGACGGATGACCTGGCCGCTGCGTAGGCCACGAGCAGCGCGAGCGCAACGGTGCTGCACGCGGCGAGGGCCACGGCCGCGATGGTGAGCAGCCAGGTCGCCTGGCGCGGTTCCAGCCGGGCAGCGAGCGGCCTGGCGGCGATCCCGGCCAGAGCCGGGATCAAAAATGGCAGATAGAGGAGCCACATGGGACTAGTCCCGTTCCCTGAGCTGGTCAGTGCCGTCCGCTGAGCTCTCCCTGGCGTCGGCTAGCAGGGTGCGCAGCAGCCGGGCGTCTCGGCCCGACAGGCCCGACACGAACCGGGTCAGCACGGCGTGGCGATCGGTCCCGCTGCCGAGCGCCAGGCGCATCCGGCTGGCGGCAACGCTCGCCTCGTCGACGGGGGTGTAGGTGAAGCCACGCCCAGACCGCTGACGCGCCAGCAGGCCCTTGTCATACAGCCGGGACATGATCGTCACGACCGTGCTGTAAGACAGCCCGCGCTCCTGCCCGGCTGTGATCCGCTCGCGCACCTCGCCGGGGGCGAGCGGCTGGTTAGCCGCCCGCAGGATGCCCAGCACCTCGGCTTCCAGCGTTCCGGCCGCGCGGCGTCCCGTGCCAGGCGAGCTGTCGGCATGCCGGGGCCCGGGTTCGTGCATCTGGCCCCTCCCGCCACAGGTATCATCTACAAATTCTGTAGAAGCATTTACAGATGCTGTAGAGCACTACGCGTCCGAGTATGCCATCGCGGCTTCTCAGCGCGGACGGCTCCTCGTGCAATGCCAGGCGGCAGGGCACGAGCCAGCACCGATCCGAAGCGAGGGCGCGACATGACCGCACACCTGACCTTCCTGGAGTCTGCTGTCGTCGGCCTGATCCAGGGAGTCTCGGAGATGTTCCCGGTCTCCAGCCTGGGCCACAACGTCCTGATCCCCGCCATCGTCGGCGGCAGCTGGGCTCGCGACCTGAACGTTTCGTCGCCGGAGTCTCCGTACCTGGCGTTCATCGTCGGCCTGCATGTTGCCACTGCCATCGCGCTACTCATCTACTTCTGGCGGGACTGGCTCAGGATCGCCGGCGGCTTCGTCTCCTCCCTTCGAGACTTCCGGGTGGAGACCGCGGACCAGAGACTCGCCTGGATGATCATCCTGGCGACCATCCCGGTCGGCATCGCCGGCGTGGCGTTCGAGCACACCTTCCGGGTGCTGTTCGCCAAGCCGATCCTGGCCGGGATCTTCCTCATGGTGAACGGCCTCATCCTCATCGCGGGAGAGCGCTACCGGAGCCGCGCGTCACTGGCCGCCGACGCGGCGGTCGCCTCGGCACGGGAGCTAGCCGGACGGGCGCCAGCGGCACCGGAGCTAGCGGCCGCGGAGCGAGCGGCGCCAGAGGTGCCGGTGCGAGCGGCGGCGCTGGCAGAGCCGGTGGCGATGACACCCGGCCTAATCGGCGTGCCTGCATCGCCGGCGCCGGAGCAGGCGGCGCTAGAGCCGGCGGCGCTAGAGCCTGGCTTCATTGAGCACGTGCTGCGCCGGCCAGCGGAGACTGTCGCGGTGCCCGGGCGGCACGGGACCGGGTCGCAGCAAAGCGGCCAGGCGATGCGGGCCGCCGAGCGGGCCGACGCCCGGCGCGCCGATCAGCGGCTGGCCTCGACGGGGTATCCGCAGGCCGTCGTCATCGGATCCGCCCAGGTCCTGGCGCTACTGGCCGGCATCAGCCGGGACGGCGTCACGATGGTGGCCGGCATGGCGCGCGGATTGTCACGCGAGGACGCTGCCAGGTTCGCCTTCCTCCTCGCCACGCCGGTCATCCTGGCGGCCGGCGCGCTGAAGATCCCGGATTTGCTCGGCCCGCTTGGTAACGGGATCCGGGGCCAGATCCTGCTGGGCAGCGTGCTGTCGGGCGTCGGCGCCTACCTCTCGGTCCGGTTCCTGCTCCGCTACCTGCGCACCCGCACTCTCACCCCGTTCGGGGTCTATTGCCTCGTTGCCGGCCTGGCCAGCGTCGTCTACCTCGGCCTGGTCCGGTGACAGCTCGTGCTGGTGACAGAAGGCCTGCTCTGGGCGGCCCCCGACGGAAGGAAGCCAATCCGTGCAGCACTTCATAGCGACCTACGGCTATCTCGCCATCTTCGTGCTCATGGTGGCGGAGTCAGCGTGCATACCGGTGCCATCCGAGCTCATCATGACGTTCGGCGGGGCGCTCGCGGCCGGCGCGGTGCCCGGCACCGGACTGAACCTGGCTGGGGTCATCATCGCCGGAGTGGCAGGCAATGTTGTCGGCAGCTACATCGCATGGGCGATCGGCCGCTACGGCGGCCAGCCAGCGCTGCGACGCTGGGGTCGCCGGCTCCACATTCGCGATCACGAGCTCGACCGGGCCAACCGGTGGTTCGACCGGTACGGGCCGCGGGCCGTGCTGATCGGCCGGCTCCTGCCGGTGGTGCGCACGTTCATCTCGCTACCTGCCGGGATCGCCGGCATGAAGCCCGTGCGCTTCGGGATCTACACCACAATCGGCTGCATCCCCTGGACAGCCGCGCTCGCGGCGGCCGGCGTATGCAGTCGGAGCGAACTGGAACACCATCGTCAAGGACTTCAAGGGCCCGACGTACATCATCGCTGCCATCGTGGTGATCGGCCTGGCCATTGCCGCCTGGCGCTATCTGCGGCGGCCGAGCGCAGCCACGGACGTGCCGGATGACCACCGCAATGGCCGGCATCGGCAGGCGGCCCGCAGTGCCCACGACGACGCAGGCACGCCGCGCTGACGTCGGGATGCGGGTGGCCGACGCCGGCTGTAGCCTCCCGGCGCGTGCCAGGCCGGCACCGTGCGCTGCGCTCCGGCCAGGGTGAGCAGGACGGCCGTGACCGCCTCTACGAGATCGACCTGCTGCGCATCACCGCTGCGCTCGCGGTCGTGATCTACCACTACACATTCTCGGGTTACGCCCGGCACCTGACGTCGATCGCCTACCCGACCCTCAGCGTCGGCACGCGCTACGGCTACCTGGGCGTCGACATGTTCTTGACCATCAGCGGGTTCGTTGTCCTGCTGAGCGCGTGGGGACGCCGGCCGCACGAGTTCGTGATCTCGCGGATCGTGCGGCTGTATCCGGCGTACTGGGTGGCCGTCACCATCACGACCATCGTCGCGCTCACGCTGAGCCGTGGCCTGTTCAGGGTCACGCCGATGCAGTACGTCGCGAACATGACGATGCTCAACGCGGTCCCGCATATCGCCAACGTCGACGTCGTGTACTGGACGCTCTACGCCGAGATCCGGTTCTACCTCCTCGTCTTCGTGCTGGCGTGGGTCGGTATCACCCGGTCGCGAGTTGTCGCAGTGCTCTGGGCGTGGCTGGCCGCGACCGCCATTGTTGAGTCGCACGTCCTGCCTGCGGGCCTGGCCACGACGACCGACATCATCGTGCAGTCGCAGTGGTCGCACTACTTCATCGCCGGGATGGCCCTCTGCCTGATCTACCGCACCGGCTTCTCCTGGCAGCTCGGCGCGATCCTGGCCATCGCGTACGCCAACGCGGTCTACCAGGCGATCAACTTCGGCCGGCTCGTCGCTGATCGTTATCACCAGACACTGGACTCGTCCGTCATCGCCGTCGTCATCACTGTGATCTTCATCGTGATGACGCTGATCGCCTTCCGGGTTACCAAGAGCGTGGGGCGGCCCTGGTTCGCGCTGGCTGGCGCGCTGACGTACCCGCTGTATCTCGTGCACGCCTATAACGGCTTCGTAATCATCAACCTGATCGGCCGCTATCTCAACCGCTGGCTGCTGCTGGTGGTGATGGTCGCGGGCATGTGCTGCGCGGCCTACGCAATCCACCGGCTTGTCGAAGCCAGGTTCGCCGGCGGCTGAAGCTGGCGCTGACCCGGCTCGTGGCTGCCGCGCGACTGCAACCCCCCGCTCGGACCGGCCAGCGGCGGCCCGACTAGCCGAGCACGCCGATCTCACCAGGCGTCGTGGCACTCGCGGCGGCGAGCATCAGGAAGTCGGCAGCCCGCCGGAAGGTCGGTCCCACCGCATGGCCGGCCAGCCGCGACCGGTAGGCCCGATACCTCGTCAGCTCCCAGTCCTGCCCCCGCGGCGACAGCGACTCGCAGTCCGGCTCAGGCACCTGGTTCCACGTCCAGTCGCGCACGCGCCCTGGCCGGGCGCCCCGGCTGCCACTAGCGCGGCCGGATGAAGTCGACGTGGTCGACGTCCTGGCCCATCTGGTTCCGGACGAAGCGAAGGCCGGCCAGCGTCTCCTCGATCAGCGTCTGCTCCGCCTCGGTGCGGCTGCGCAGCTCGCGGTCGTACGCCTCGGGGTGATACCGCACCAGCGTCCCGTCGACGATGGTGACCCACCAGACGGCCTCGCTGATCACGGCGAAAGCCCGCGGCTGGTCCAGCTCAGTGACCCGTGGCAGCCGGTCGGTGATGTCGCGCATGGCGGTGATCGCCCACTGCAGGGCGCTGGCCTCAGCGGGCGGGTGGTGGCCCGAGCGTGCCGCCCGGTTCCATGCCACCCGGCAGCGCGCCGAGCAGAACCGCGCGTGCTCACGACGCGGCGTGAACGCCGCGCCGCACTGCTCGCAGCTACGCTCCTCGCCCATGCAGCAATGTTACGCGTAACGCGGCACCCTCCAGGCACCGGCCCGCCTGCCGGGAACGGGGTCACGCATCGCGCAGCCGCATCGACAGCGCGCCGCCGGCCAGCGCGACCACGGCCCAGATCGCCAGGACGCCGAGGCCCGCCCACGGTGTGATCGGCAGGCTGCGCAGGCCGGTGGTGGCCTGGATGTTGAGGCCCGCCAGCGGGGTGTAGCGCTCGATCCGGTCGTGCCAGGTCGGGTTGCCGACGAAGCCGGCGATGATCGGGAACAGATAGAGCACGGCAAGGACGACGCCGATCGTCACTGCGGAGTCCCGCACGACCGCGGCGATCCCGACGCTCAGCAGGGCGATCAGGCCGAGGTACAGCACCGAGCCGGCGGCGGCGCGCAGTGTCGGGCCGTCGGCCAAGGAGATGAGCGCGAAGCCGCGCGCGGCGTCGAACCCGTGGCCGGGCAGGATGAGCCGCCCGGCCAGCACCGATCCCAGTACCGCGACGGCGCCGGCCGCAGGACGAGGCTGCCGACGATCGCGGCCTTGGCCGCGAGGACGGTGATCCGCCGCGGCATGGCGGCGAGTGTCACCCGGATCATCCCGGTGCTGTACTCGTTGCAGACCGGCAGGACCGCGAGGATCGCGACGATCGCCTCGCCGAACTGCACACCGGTCAGGCTGAGCTTGGTCGTGTCGACCGGACAAGACAGGCCGGCCGGGCACCGGGTCGCCGCGACAGCCGCTGCGCTGATGGCAACGGTCAGCACGACCAGCCCGGCCAGCAGCCACGCTGCGCCCGAGCCTGTGCGCACCTTGATCCACTCCGCGCGCATTGCATCCCCGTAGCGCGGCCAGGCCGGGATTGATCGGCGCTCGGCCGTGCGCCGGTAGTGCCTGCACTCATGCGTCCCTCCGGCGGAGCACGACCGCTGCCAGCGATGAGCGCCACGGCGGCATAGAGGCAGAGCACGGCGAATCCGGCCCATGGTGCCAGCGGATAGACGCCCGCATTAGCCGAGGCGATTGCTGCTGACCTGCGGGTAATTCGGAATGCTCTGCTGGATGGCGAGGCCGGCCGCTGGGGTGAGCCGCAGCACCCAGGTTGCGACGCTCACCGGCAGGACCGTGACCGACAGCAGGAACGGCAGCACGATCGCGACGATGACGGTGGTGACCGCGGCGGCGCTGCGTCGCAGGATCGCGCCGATGGCCACTGCCAGGACCGCGGCGATGGCCACGAACGCGGCCGTGCCGACAATCACGCGGACCTCGGTCAGCGTGCTGACCGGCAGCACGTACTGACCCTGGGCGCGCTCCCTCGGCAGGCCGAGCCGATACCGCGAGGACCGACGCAGCCAGCCCGACGACGAAAGCGACCAGGCCGATCACGACTGCCTTGGCGGCCAGCACCCGCCCCCGTTGCGGGGTCGCGGCCAGCGTCACGCGGATCAGGCCACGCCGGTACTCGGCCGTGACGAACATCGCCGCCACGACGACGACCGCGATGAGGCCGACGAATACGCCAGCGAGCGGCTGCTCGACCGTGGTGCTGGGTATCGACGACTGCCCGCCCGGGCACGATCGGCGCGATGTCGCCGGATCCGCTCACCGTGTAGGTGCCGCCCGCCTGCGCGGAAGCCGCCGCCGCCGGTGCCGGCGCGAGCGGGCCGGCGCCGACGTCTGCCGCTGGTCCACCCGCTCGCGGGCCAGCTGCCACGCAGGCTGGCGTCGTCGAACGACGGCGGTTGCCAGAGCTGGGTCCGCCCAGCGTCGCTTGAGCCGATGAAGGACGTGGTCGTCCTGCTGTATCGGCGGGGTCGCCGCGAACATCCCCGCCTGCACGGTCGCGGGCAGTCCGGCGAGCTGAGCTGTCCCGACCAGGGTCCAGTGCGTGCCGTCAGCTGAGTCGTAGCCGGTGATGATGTCGCCGGACCGGGTCAGCCGCAGCCAGCGCGGGGACGTCGCGCTGACGGCACCGGGCAGGCCAGCGACGTCGCCGGTGTAGTCGTACTGCATCCGGACGCCGTGGCTGCCGGTCACCATCATGGCCGCGTACGCCGAGCCCGGCTTCGTGCTCGCCTTGATGATGATCCCTGCCTTGGCCCACGGCTCGAGGCCCTTGTGGGCCGGCGGCGGCAGCCTGACCGGCCTGGGCGAGTCCCTGCGTATAGGTGCCGGTCAGCGACGTCACCCGGATCGTGATGCTGCCGTTCCCGGCGAGTGGCTGATGCACGAAGTAGAAGCTGTCGGTCACCGCCTCGCCGCCCGGCCCGATCGGAACTGGGGGCAGGCACTGCTTGCCGGTGAGCACCGGGCTGTTCGGGCCCGTTCTGGCAGCTGATGCTGCCGTTCGCGGCCAGGAACACGCCGACGAACACGACAAGCATCCCGGCGACGATCATGCCGATGACCCAGCCGCGGACGCTGCGGAACTTCACCCACTCGGACCGCACGAGCTGGCCGAAGTCGGCCCGGCGCACGCTCGTCGTCGGCGCGGTGCCGCGACAGGGCGCCGCTGGTCGCTGTTCCTGTAGTCACTGCGCGACCTCCTGCGTCGGCTCGGCGCGGAACTCGACCGCGTCCCTGGTGATGTCCATGTAGGCCTGCTCGAGCGTCGCGCGGTGCGCGGACACCTCGGAGAACGGCACGGCGGCGGCGCCGAGGAGCGCGACGACCCGCTGCGCGGACAGCCCGGAGATGGTCAGCGTGTCGTGGCCGGAGGCGACGGCGGTGGCCCCCGCGCGTTCGAGCACCGCCATCGCCTCCGGCAGCGCGGCCGTGCGCAGCGTCACGCTGTCGCCCGACGCGGCCGCCACGAGTTCGGCCGACGCTGGTGTCCGCGACGACCTTGCCGCGGCCGACGACGATCAGGTGGTCGGCGGTGTCCTGGAGTTCGCTCATGAGGTGACTGGACACCAGTACGGCCCGGCCCTGGCGCGCCAGCGACCGGAGGAAGCCGCGCATCCAGATGATGCCCTCGGGGTCGAGCCCGTTGAACGGCTCGTCCAGCATCAAGATGGCCGGGTCGCCCAGCATGGCGGCCGCGATGCCCAGGCGCTGACGCATGCCGAGCGAGAATCCGCCCGCCTTACGCTTCGCCACGTCCTGCAGGCCTGCCTGCTCGATCACTTCGCTGACGCGTGCCGCGGGCAGGCCCTGGGAATAGGCCAGCCAGAGCAGATGATGCCGCGCCGACCTGCTGGGCTGCAGCGCGGCCGCATCGAGCAGTGACCCCAGATAACGCATCGGGTGCGCCAGGCTCGCATAGGGTCGCCCGCCTACCAGGGCCCGCCCCTCGTCTGGATGGTCCAGGCCGAGAATCACCCGCATCGTCGTCGACTTGCCCGCGCCGTTCGGCCCGACGAAGCCGGTGACCCGGCCCGGCTGGACGGTGAACGTCATCCCGTCCAGCGCCATGGCGTGGCCAAAGCGCTTGCGCACGCCGGCCACTTCAATTGTCGCTTCCACGTTGGTTGCCCTTCTCCTGTGCTGGCTTAGCTACTGCCACTGACCTGGTTGTATGGCGAGGCCGGTAACACGGGCCGAACGCGAGACTGTTATCTCGCCGTTAGGTCCGGCCGGCCATCCTGTAAGTGCCAGGACCTGCCGAGAGGACCGGTGAGCATGCAACTGGCCCGCTGGCTGAGCGGCCATTCCGGCCCCGCCGCACTGTGCGGCTGCGGCTGACCGCGCATGTTCGCGATCCTCTTCGTGCTGGCGGGCGCGGCGCTGCTGGCCATCGCCAGCGGCCTGGTCGTGGGCCAGTCGACATCGCAAGCGGCGCCGGCCGAACCCGGCGCCGGCCAGTCCGGACCTGCAATCCCGGCTGTCGGCGGCCCAGCATCAGATCCATCAGCTCGAGGCACAGCTCCAGGCCGCGGCCAGCCCGGCCAGTCGTCGCTGTCGCATCAGCTCTTCCTGTCCTCGCTGATCGCGCTGGGCATCATGGCCGTGGCGGCGGCGCTGCTGGGCTGGGTGTTCGCCGGCCGCGCGCTGCGGCCGCTGCGCGTCGATCACCGCGACCGCGCGGCGGATCTCGGAGGACAACCTCGACGAGCGGCTCGCCTTCGCCGGACCGCAGGACGAGCTGAAGGATCTCGGCCGACACCATCGACGGGCTGCTGGAGCGGCTGGAAGGCGCCTTCGCGGCGCAGCGCCGGTTCGTCGCCAACGCCTCGCACGAGCTGCGCACGCCGCTGGCTACCATGCGCGCCTCCCTCGATGTGGCCATGGCCAAGCCTGAGCCGCCGCCGGTCGCAGACCGTGCTGCTCGGCGGACCGGCTGCGGGCGGAGCTTGACCGGGTCGACGAGCTGCTCGAGGGATTCCTGGTGCTGGCCCGCGCGCAGCACGGCGCGCTGCCCGACCGGGCCGCGGTCTCGCTCAGCGACCTCGCGGCCGCCGCGCTCGCGGTCCGGTCCAGCGCCATCGGAGCCGCGGGGCTGACCGTGCACGCGCGACGTGAGCCCGGGCGCGGCCTGGGTCGCCGGCAGCCAGGCGCTGGTCAGCCGCATGGTGGACAACGTCATCGACAACGCGATCGTCCACAACGAGCCGGGCGGCTGGATCAGCGTGTCGGCCGAGGCGTCGACGCGCACGACGGCCACTGCGCCCGCGTCGTCGTGGAGAACGGCGGCGCGGTCCTGGACCAGGCGCCAGGTCGGCCAGCTCGCCCAGCCGTTCCGCCGGCTCGGCCCAGGCGGTGCCAGCACCGGCCGGATCGCCACGGGCGGCGGGTCCGGCCTTGGCCTGTCGATCGTCGCCGCCATCGCGGCGGCGCACGGCGGCGCGCTCGACCTGCGCGCCAGGCCGGACGGCGGCCTCCGGGTCGTGATCACCGCTGCCGCTGGCGATCCGCCGCGGCGCTGGCGGGTGCGCCGGCATGAGGGTCCTGGTCGTCGAGGACTCGCGGTCCCTCGCTGACGTGCTGGTCGAGGGACTGCGCGATCAGGGCATGGCCGTCGACGCCGCGCATGACGGGCTCGAGGCCGCGGCCAAGCTCGGCGTGAACGCCTACGACGTCGTGGTCCTCGACCGCGACCTGCCCGGCATCCACGGCGACGCGCTCTGCCAGATGATCACCGATCGCGATGACCGGGTCATGGTGCTGATGCTGACCGCGGCCGGGGAGCCCGGTGACCGGGTGAGCGGGCTCGGCCTCGGCGCCGACGACTACCTGGCCAAGCCGTTCCACTTCCCTGAGCTGATCCTGCGGATTCAGGCCCTCGCCCGGCGGCAGCCCGTCGGCCCGCGGCCGGATCCTGCGCGCGGCCGGGGTCGAGCTGGACCCGGTCCGGCGGACGGCGAGCCGGGACGGCCGTCAGCTGGACCTGTCGGTCAAGGAGTTCGGCGTGCTCGAGGCCCTGCTGCGGGCCAGCCCCGCCTACCTGCGGGCCGAAGACCTGCTCGAGCAGGTCTGGGACGAGTTCGCCGACCCGTTCACCAATACGGTCGCGGTCACGATCGGCCGCCTGCGCCGCAAGCTCGGCGAGCCGCCCGTCATCGCCACGACGCCCGGCGTGGGCTACCGGATCGCGGGCGGGCTCACGCACCCCCCGGCCGCGGCTAGACTGGCTGCCAGACCCCTCGCACGGCGTTCATCCCGCCAACCCCCCCAGGGCCGGAAGGCAGCAAGGGTACGCGGGCTCTGTCGGGTGTGCGGGGGGTCCTTTACCGTCCCGGCGAGCAATCCCGGCGAGGATGAGGTCATGGCAGGCGACGCCCCGAGTCCCGGTCCAGGCAGTCCCGGTCCAGGCCCTGACCAGGCTGACAGCACGCGGTCAGGCCTTCCCGCCGCGCCCCTGGCGCTCTACCGGCGGTACCGGCCGGCCAGCTTTGCCGAGGTCAAGGGCCAGGATCATGTCACCGAGCCGCTCCGCCAGGCGCTGCGCAGCGGCCGGGTGCACCATGCGTACCTGTTCAGCGGGCCGCGCGGCTGCGGCAAGACGTCGAGCGCCAGGATCCTGGCCCGCTCGCTGAACTGCGAGCAGGGCCCGACTCCCGATCCGTGCGGCGTCTGCGCCTCCTGCGTCGCCCTGGCCCCAGCCGGGCCGGGCAGCATCGACGTGATCGAGATCGACGCGGCCTCGCACGGCGGCGTCGATGACGCCCGGGACCTGCGGGAACGCGCCTTTTACTCGCCGGTCTCCGGCCGGTACAAGATCTACATCATCGACGAGGCCCACATGGTCACCCGTGAGGGCTTCAACGCGCTGCTCAAGCTCGTCGAGGAGCCGCCGCCGCACCTGAAGTTCGTCTTCGCCACCACCGAGCCCGAGAAGGTCATCGCGACGATCAGGTCGCGGACGCACCACTACCCGTTCCGGCTGGTCCCGCCTGCGGTCCTGCGCGAGCACCTGGAGCAGATCCTGGCCAGCGAGGGCGTCCCGTACGAGCCCGCGGTGCTGCCGATCGTCATCAGGGCCGGCGCCGGGTCGGTCCGCGACGCGCTGTCCGTGCTCGACCAGCTGATGGCCGGCTCGGACGAGAGCGGCCTGCGCTACGACCGGGCCATCGCGCTGCTCGGCTACACCGACGACCGGCTGCTGGACGAGGTCGTCGAGGCGTTCGCCGCCGACGACGGCGCGGCGGTCTTCCACGCCATCGACCACGTGGTGGAGGCCGGGCACGATCCGCGCCGGTTCGCCGCTGACCTGCTCGACCGCCTGCGCGACCTGATCGTCATCTCGGCCGTGCCGGACGCGACCGCCACCGGGCTCATCGACGCCCCGCCGGACCGGCTGGAAGAGATGGGCAAGCAGGCCGCCGCCTTCGGCCGGGCCGGGCTGACCAGGGCGGCCGAGATCATCAGCGCCGGGCTGGTCGAGATGCGCGGCGCTACCTCGCCGCGGCTGCTGCTCGAGCTGATGTGCGCCCAGGTGCTGCTGCCGGCGGCGGGCGCCGACGCAGCCGGGCTGGCCGAGCGGCTGGACCGGCTGGAGCGCCGGCTCAGCGCCGGCGGCGCCGCGGCCGCGGGCTCGGCGGCGAGCCTCAGGCACCGGGCAGCAGGCACCGAGCAGTCCGGCATCGAGCAGTCCGGCATCGAGCGTCGGCAGCACCGAGCGAGCCGGGACGGGAACCTGGGCCGCGAGCCGCGGAGCGCGCGGACGACTGCGGACGGCAGGCGCCAGCGCACGCGGACCGCGGCCGCAGCGTCTGGCGCGGCCACAGCGGCTGCACGGCGCCAGCTGCGCCGGGTCGGGCTGGGCCGGGCAGGCTGGGTCGGATCGGCGCCGGGTCGCGAGCGCCGAGGCGCCGGCGCCGGCACCCGGCCTGGCGAGGTCCCGGCCGACACGCATGCGCTGCGCACCCGGTGGCCCGACGTGCTGGCGGCGGTCCAGGGCCGCAAGCGCGTCGCCTGGATGCAGCTCAGCAACGCGAGCGTCGAGTCATTCGCCGACGGGGTGCTGACGCTGGCGTTCGCTCAGGCTGGCGTCGCCAAGGGCTTCGTGACCGGCGGGTACGACAAGGACCTCGGCCAGGTCCTGATCGGACATGTTCGGGATGACGCCGACCATCAGGACCTCGGTCGGGACGGCCGGCGATCGCACAGCCCGGACGCGGCAGCCGGGTCGTCTATTCACCCTCGTCGCGGCCGCTGAGCGCACGGCCGCGCCTCGGCCTGCCGACGCTGAACCAGGCCCGCCGACGACGCGGCCGGCGGGTCCGGCGGATCGAGCGGCTGATCCGGCCGCCGCGGCGGCGCTGGCCGGTCGCAGCCGCAGGCGAGCGCGCGCGCCTCGAGCTCGGCCTCGACCCGTCGGCCTCGACCGCCGGCCTCGACAGCCCGGCCTCGCAGCCCGGCCTCGGCCCGAGGCGCCTCGACCCGCCGCGTCGACCTGCCCGCCTCGGCAGCCCGGCGTCGGCGCGCGCGGCCGACAACGAGCCAGCGCCAGGCGACCTGCCGGCGCCCGACGTGCTGACCGGGACCGACCTGATCGAGCGGGAACTCGGCGGCCGCGTCATCCAGGAGCTCGACGGCCCGTAACTCGGCAGCGCCCGCGTGGCAGCCCGCAGCTGGGCGGCAGGCCGACGTGGCCGGGGACCGCCCGCAACGTGCCCCGCCGGAGCGGAGGCCGTAGGCTCGGGATATCGAGCGCAGCACGGACGGTGCCGCAAGCAACAGGCAGTGCCGCAGGGAACGGGCCGCAAGGAAGACGCAGACGGCGCCGCAAGGAACATGGAGGGTCGCGTGGAGCCTGGTGGCCAGCTTGATATGCAGCAGCTCCTCCAGGCGGCTGCGGCGATGCAGAGCCAGCTGATGTCGGCGCAGGCCGAACTCGCCGAGGCCGAGGTCGAGGGAACGGCTGGCGGTGGCCTTGTCACCGCGACGGTCAACGGGCAGGGCGAGCTCGTCGACCTGTCGATCGCGGCCGCGGCCATCGACGGCGACGATCCGGAGGAGACGGCCCAGACGCTGGCGGATCTGGTCCTGGCCGCCTACCGCGACGCGTGCCGCGCGGTCGACGAACTCCAGCAGGAGACGATGGCGCCGTTCGCGGCCGGCCTTGGCGGCGGGCGGCGGCCTGCCCGGCATGCCCGATCTCAGCAGCTTCTCCGGCTTCCCCGGCCTGCCAGGCGCGCCGAGTCAGCCTGGTCCGGGCCAGCCTGGTCCGGACGAGCCGCCAGCCGCAGGACGATCCGGCCAGCGAGAAGTAGGCGGCCCCGCGGTGTACGAGGGCGTCGTCCAGGACCTGATCGAGGAGCTAGGCCAGCTGCCGGGCGTCGGCCCGAAGGGCGCGCAGCGCATCGCGTTCTACCTGCTGTCCGCCGATCCGGTCGATGTCCGGCGGCTCGCCGCGGTCCTGGTCGAGGTCACCGAGAAGGTCAAGTTCTGCCGGGTCTGCTTCAACGTCGCCGAGGACGACGAGTGCCGCATCTGCAAGGACGCGCGCCGGGACCTGTCGGTGATCTGCGTCGTCGAGGAGCCCAAGGACGTCGCGGCGATCGAGAAGATCCGCGAGTTCCGCGGCCGTTACCACGTCCTCGGCGGCGCGATCAGCCCGATCGACGGCGTCGGGCCCGATGACCTGCGCATCCGGGAGCTGATGGCCAGGCTCGCCGACGGCGCCGTGACCGAGATCATCCTCGCCACCGACCCGAACCTGGAAGGCGAGGCGACCGCGACCTACCTGGCGCGGATGATCAAGCCGATGGGGCTGCGGGTCACCAGGCCGGCCAGCGGCCTGCCGGTCGGGGGCGAGCTTGAGTACGCCGACGAGGTCACGCTGGGCAGGGCATTCGAGGGACGGAGGCTGCTAGATGTCTGAGTCACCGGGCGGGCTTGCGGGCAGGTCAGCGGGCAGTCCAGGACATCCGCGACCGCCAACGGCGCCGGCACGGATCTGGCGCCGGGCCAGCCAGCCGACGAGTGGCGGCCGCTAGCCGACCGGATAGCCGGGAATGCGCGGGATTTCCTTGATGGCCTGACCGCCGTCGCGCGGGGCGAGGGCGCTGACGAGACCGTGCCGCTGCTGCTGCTGGAGACCGCGCAGATGATGCTGGCCGGGGCGCAGCTCGGCGCCAGCAAGGACGTCATCCTGCCGAACAACTGGGAGCCCGATGTCGGCGCCGACCCCGACGTCGACCTCGATGCGCTGCGCACGGGCCTGGCCGCGCGGCTGGCCGGATTCGACGACTACGCCGAGATCTTTGATCCATTCGCGGACACTGCAGGCGACCCCGTTCCGGCTCTCTGACGATCTAGCGGCAGTGGCAGCAGACCTTGTCCACGGGCTGAAGCATCACGAAGCGGGACGAGTAGCCGAAGCGCTCTGGTGGTGGCAGTTCTCCTACGTCAACCACTGGGGCACCCATGGCGGTGCGGCGCTGCGGGCGCTGCACTCGGTCGTGGCGCATGCCCGGCTCGATGTGGCCGAGGAACCGGCGCCGCGCTAGCCAGCCAGCGCCTCGGTAGACTCGGGGTTCGGCCAGTCGCGGCCAGGGCCTGGCGGCCCGGATCGGCGGCTAGGCGCCGTACGCGAGCCAGTAACGAGGTGCAGGCACAGCCGTGGCCCTGGTCGTGCAGAAATACGGTGGATCGTCGGTCGCTGACGCGGACGGCATCAAGCGGGTAGCGCAGCGGATCGTCGCGACCCGCAAGGCGGGCAACAGCGTCGTCGTCGTCGTGTCCGCGATGGGCGACACGACCGACGAGCTCAGGGACCTGGCCAATCAGGTAAGCCCGGCACCGCCCGGCCGCGAGCTCGACATGCTGCTGACCGCGGGCGAGCGGATCTCGATGGCACTGCTGGCGATGGCCATCGCCAACCTGGGCCTGGAAGCGCGGTCGTTCACCGGCTCGCAGGCCGGCGTGATCACCGACGCCACGCACGGCAAGGCCAGGATCATCGACATCACGCCGGGCCGGATCCAGGCGGCGCTCGACGACGGGTCCATCCCGATCGTGGCCGGCTTCCAGGGCGTGTCGCAGACCACCAAGGACATCACGACGCTGGGCCGCGGCGCCTCGGACACGACGGCTGTCGCGCTGGCCGCGGCGCTCGGCGCTGACTACTGCGAGATCTTCACCGACGTGGACGGCGTCTTCACCGCCGACCCGCGGATCGTGCCCGGCGCGCGCCGGCTGCTGCGCATCTCCTACGAGGAGATGCTGGAGATGGCGGCCTGCGGCACCAAGGTCCTGATGCTGCGGTGCGTGGAGTACGCGCGCCGCTACCGGATGCCCATTCACGTTCGCTCCTCATTCAGTAACAGGGAAGGCACCTGGGTCATCGACGCGGGGCAGAGCGGAAGGCGAGGCGATGGAGCAGGCGATCATCTCCGGCGTGGCACAAGACCGCGGCGAGGCGAAGATCACGGTCGTCGGCGTGCCGGACAAGGTCGGTGAGGCCGCCAGGATCTTCCGCGCCATCGCCGAGGCCGGCATCAACATCGACATGATCGTGCAGAACATCTCCGCCGCCGCGACGGGGCGCACCGACATCTCGTTCACGCTGCCGCGGGACGACGGTCACGCCGCCATGACGCGCCTTGGCCAGCTGCAGGCTGAGGTCGGCTTCGACTCGCTGCTCTACGACGACAGGATCGGCAAGGTGTCGGTGATCGGCGCCGGGATGCGGTCGCATCCGGGCGTGAGCGCGACGTTCTTCGGCGCGCTCGCCGAGGCGGGCGTCAACATCGAGATGATCTCCACATCCGAGATCCGGATCTCCGTGGTCGTCGACCAGAACGACGTCGACGTCGCGGTCACCGCCGCCCACGAGGCCTTTGACCTCGGCGACGGGTCGGAGCAGGCGGTCGTCTACGGCGGGACCGGCCGATGAGCGCCGCGGCCCGGCCGGGTCCGGCCGGCCGGTGCTGGCGATCGTCGGCGCGACGGGCGCGGTCGGGACCGTCATGCGCAGCATCGTGTCCGAGCGCGCCGACATCTGGGGCGAGGTCCGGCTGGTGGCCAGTGCCCGGTCGGCCGGCCGCCGGCTCGAGGTGCGCGGCGAGGACGTCGTGGTGCAGGCGCTGACGCCGGAGGTATTCGACGGCGTCGACCTGGCGATGTTCGACGTGCCGGACGAGGTATCGGCGCGAGTGGGCGCCGGTGGCGGCCGCGCGCGGCGTGGTGGTGATCGACAAGTCGGGCGCGTTCCGGATGGATCCGCAGGTGCCGCTTGGTAGTGCCCGAGGTCAACCCGGACGCGGCGAGGACGCGGCCGAAGGGCATCATCTCGGTCCCGAACTGCACCACGCTGTCCATGATCGTCGCGCTCGCCGCGCTGCATCGCGCGTTCGCGCTGCGCGAGCTGGTGGCGGCGTCCTACCAGGCGGCGTCTGGCGCGGGCCAGGCAGGCTCGGATGCGCTGTACGACCAGCTGACCAAGGTCGGCGGCAACCGGACCCTCGGGCAGCGCCCCGGCGACATCCGGGCCGCGCTCGGCGACGGCGGCCGTTCGGCGCGCCGCTCGCGATGAACGTGGTCCCCTGGGCCGGATCCGCTGCGGGATGCCGGCTGGTCGTCGGAGGAGCTGAAGATCCGCAACGAGACGCGCAAGATCCTCGGCATGCCGGATCTCCGGGTCAGCGCGACCTGCGTCCGCGTGCCCGGTGATCGTCGGCCACTCGCTCGCGCTGCATGCGGTGTTCTCGCGCCCGGTGACGCGAGCCGAAGCTCAGCAGGTGCTGCGCGAGTCGCCAGGCGTCGTGCTGGTCGACGAGCCCGGAGTCGGGCGTGTACCCGACGCCGGCCGACGTGGCCGGCACCGACCCGACGCTGGTCGGCCGCGTCCGCCAGAGCATGGACGAGCCGTGCGCGATCGACATGTTCGTGTCCGGCGACAACCTGCGCAAGGGCGCGGCGCTCAACGCGGCCCAGATCGCCGAGCTGCTGGCGCCTGAACTGGCGAGGTGAGCCGCGGCCCGTTGGCAGGCGGCGTTGGGCGCGGCCCCGTTCCCTGGTCCTATGGTCCTGTGCTCCGATGCCGCGATGGTCCGGCGGTCGGGCGGTCCCGGGTCCGTGGTCCTATTGGGCACGAGATTGGATCTGCTGCCATAAGAAGGGCAGCAGTATCCAACATGGCGCCCAATGATTCGCGGTGCGTCGCCCGGCGAGCCGGGCATATCGGTCAGCGACGCGCCGGTCGGGTGCTGGTCGCGGTGCGCATGAGCTCGCCGGCGTCGACGGCGACGGGCACGACGTTGCCGGGCGGAGCCAGCGGGCAGGCCCAGGCAGGGTCGTAAGCGCAGGACGGGTTGTAGGCGAAGTTCAGGTCCACGACCAGGTGGCCGTCGTCGCCGCCGAGGTCGGCGCCCTTCGCAGTGTCGAGGACGTACCGCCCGCCCGGGTAAGTGGCGCCGTCTGTCCGCGTGTCCCGGATGGGCACGAAGATGCCGCCGCCGTAGCTGGCCAGCCACCAGACGTCAAGATCCCCGACGCCGGGCAGGTGCACCACGCCCGCCCGCTCGAACGGGACGATGCCGTCGGTCCCGGTACTCACCTCGATCCGGACAGGTTCGACCTCGGTATCCACGCGCGCGCTGAAGCGAAGCCCAGGGTCATACGGGGCTACCGGCACGCCGGCAAACGCAGCCCGCTCGGCTGCCGGGACCGGCGACTCCGGATGTGAGGCGAGCAGGTGGTTGCGTGCCCGCTGCCACGCCTGGTGGGCCGCCGCGGGGTCTGGATTCGCCCGGATGTCCGCGTAGATCGCCGCGACCTTGCGGCGCCAGTCCAGCAACGCGATCGCGCTCATTCAACCTCGCAGCCACAAGCAGCCGTCCAGGCCGGGCCGCCTGCACTGCCGACCTTAGCGGGCGAGGGTGAACCGCTGCCCTGTCGAGCCCGCGATGCACAGCGCGAGGCCCAGGACGCCGACGTCGCGCAGGGTCAGATCCGACAGGCCCGCCGTTATCGTCAGCCAGATGACGATCTGCGCCAGCAGCAGCGCGGCGATGCCTGCGGCTGCCCTGGCGGCGATGCCGGCGACCAGTGCTACGGCCAGGACGAGCAGCAGCCAGCCATGCGCGAGCACGAGGACGACCGCCGCCGCCGACGTGGACCTGGCCAGCGGAACATATCCGGTCCACAGCGCGGGCTGGACGAGCTCGTGGTAGCCGAACCAGGCCAGCACCAGGCCGAGAAGTATCCGGCCCGCCGTGGGTCCCCAGCCGGCGGCGACCTCGGCTGCACGTGCTGGCGGGGTGGCCCGCGTCGCGGTCACGAGATGATCCTGCCGTGGCGTCTGTCACGACGATGCCATCGTCGCCGAGGTTGTAATCGCTGCTGCCAGAGTCGTCGCCCATGGCGGCCTCGACCACGTAGACGCGAGCCCCGCCCGGGTAGAAGTGCGCGGTGCCCGCCTGCTGGCCGTTCGCCGACGCGGTGACCGACAGCCCGGCTGGCCTGCCGGCGGACGCTGACTCGACAGCCCGGTGAGCGCCGCCTTCGCGGCGCTGGCTGGCGTGCCCGGCCAGATGCCGAACGCGTACGGCGCGAACGGCTGCGACTTCAACAGCGGCCGGGGCGAGCTGGCGGGGGCACTTGAGTGCACCGGCGGCCCGGCCGTCTGCGCAGACCCGGAGGGTGCCGATGTGGACGGCGCGGATGTGGACGGCCCGGATGCCGATCGTGCTGTCCGGGCGGGCTGCTGGGCTGCCGTCGAACTGGCGCCGATCGACCCGAGTGGCCCGCTGGCGTTGTGGTGCGCCCAGCCCTGGACAGCGAGCAGGACGCCGACGACGCCGGTGACCGCGAGCACCGTGATGCCCCGCGGGCCGACGACGCCAGATCGCGATGTTCTCATCGTGACCCGGACCGCGCTGCGGCGGCGGGCTCGGCCAGGATCGGCCTGAGCGGATCGGGCCGGTGCCCGGTGACGAGGCCGGCCTCGGCGACGATCGAGGACGCCGTGATGCCAGTGAAGCCTGCGCCCGCCAGCAACGATGTCCAGGCCGACATCGAGATCGGCCGCTCCTGCACGCGCAGCAGATAGCGCGCGGCGTTCTTGACGATGCGCCACCAGCCGCCCGGGCCCTTGCGCGCGAGCGCGCTGACCTTCCTGCGGATAATTGCGCGGTCCCGGGCTGAGCCGCCGCGGCCGAACATCATGTCGGCGATGATGATCCGGCCGCCGGGCCGGAGCCAGCTGTAAGCCGCGGTGGCGAGCCTGGCCTTGTCGGCGTCACGCAAGTGGTGGAGCGCGTAGCTGGACACGATGAGGTCGACGCTGGCGGGTGGCAGGTCAAGCTCCTCGATGGGCAGCGCGACCACGGTGAGCGAGGGCAGGCCGCGAGCGTCGTGCCTCGGCGCGCAAGCGGCTGGCCATGGCTGGGCTCACGTCGACCGCCAGGACGCTGGCGCCCCGGCGTGCCAGCGGGAGGCTGATCTGGCCGGTGCCGCAGCCGAGGTCGAGGACGGCGTCGCCAGGCTGAGCCGCGGCAACGCCGACGACTGCCGCCGTCACGCTGCCGAGGTTGGCCGAGCCATGCTGGTCCCAGCTGCCGACGCGACTCGACCAGACTCGACGTTGCCTGCTGCACCGACCGCTGCGTGGCCAGCCAGGCGAGCCGGGCGGCCGGCGGCCGGTAGCGGACCGGCGGCTTATTGTCGTCCTCGTTGTCGTTGACCATTCTGGCAGGTTAATCGCCAGCTGGCCCGTCTGGCCAAGCTCAGGCAATTCAGATTAAGCTAGTTTCTGGTTTAGAAGTGGTTAAGATTATGACCGTCATGAAGAATTCATTAAATTCTGCGCAGGCTGAGAGGAATTCGATAGCATTAGCAGAACTGGTAGGCCATCGGGAGTCACCTCGCGACGCGCGCACGCTCGGACCTCGCGCCAGCCCCGTGTGCGGGCTGGGCTTGCTTGCCATGCTCGCGGTCGTGCTCGCCGCGGCGCTCGGCGGCGGCATCTACCTGGCCACGCGGACGTCGGCGGGGCCGCCTAAGCAAGCATCGCCTGGTGTTAGTCGGAGTCTCAGGCCGACGGCCAGCGCTTCGCCTAGCACAGCCGCGGCGGCGCCGCATCCGGCCGGCAGTCTCGGCGATTACCGCGTAACGCAGCGACTGTTCACCTTTACCGAGCGCCGCGGCGGTGCCCTCGGCACTCGCGTCCTGCTTGTTGCCGTGCGTTATCCGGATGCGGGCTCGGCGCAAGTGGCCGGTGCGTCGGCAGCGAATTCATTCCCGCTCGTTGTTTTTGCGCCCGGTTACCGGCAGTGCGGCGCGAACTACAGCGATCTGCTGCAGCAATGGGCTAGTGCCGGCTACGTCGTCGCGGCCGTTAATTTCCCGCGCACGAATTGTCACGTTGCGAGCCCGGACGAATCCGATCTGGTCAATCAGCCTGCCGACCTGGCGTTCGTCGTCCGCCAGCTGCATCAGTTGTCCAGCCGACCCCATGGTCCGCTGGCAGGACTGGTCAGCGAGTCCAGGGTCGGCATCGCAGGTCAGTCCGACGGAGGCGACACTGTCGCCGCGATGGCGGCAATGAGCTGCTGCCAGTACCCGGGCCTGCGCGCAGTCGATAGTCCTCGCCGGCGCGGAGTGGCCAGCATTTTCGGGTACCTGGTTCGGCGCGCCGACGGCACCCATGCTCTTCGTCCAGGGCACGGCCGACACCATCAACCCGCCGGCCGCGAGCCTCCAGATGTACCAGGCGGACAGCAACGGTACCCGCTACTACCTGCAGCTGACCGGCGCAGATCATTTGGCGCCGTACGAGGGTGACGGCACGCCGGAGCCCATAGTCGCTCGGGTCACGATCGCCTTCCTTGACCACTACCTGGCGGGCGACGGCACGGTGCGCGCCATGCGACGCGTAGGGGACGTCGCGGGTGTGTCCCATCTGGCCAGCGCTGGGCGACTGCCTTAGGCCTGCCTCGCGCTGGTGCCGCTGGTGCCGCTGGTGCCACTCCCGGGGGACGCTCTGGGTACTGGACAGCAACGCACGGGCCCGGCACTTCTCAGCGGCAGCCGGATTCCATGCCGACGCGGCGCTGAAGGTCGATGACAGCCGCGGGTTCCCGCTGCGGGAGGTGCGCTATCGGCGTCCACTGCCCTCGTTAGCGCGTGACGGGTGGTATCACGGCATCAGTATCGTCAGCCAGCCGACGGGTAATCACCGGCGAGCTCGGCGTAGACCTGCCGCAGCACCCGCCGCCGCTCGCCGCCGTCGAGCTTGTCGATGTACAGCTCGCCGTGCAGGTGGTCGGTCTCGTGCTGGAGGCACCGGGCAAGCTCGTCCGTTCCCGACACGAAGACCTGCTCTTGCTGGAGGTTGACCCCGGCGACGATCGCGCGGGCCGCCCTGCGCCGCAGGGCGGTAACGCCAGGAATGGACAGACAGCCCTCGACACCGTCAGCCTCGCCGGTTAGCTCCACGATCCTGGGGTTGATGAGGTAGCCGAGCTGGCCGTCGACGTTGTAGGAGAAGGCCGCCAGGCTGGAGCCAATCTGATTCGCGGCGAGACCTGCGCGCCCTGGCTCCTGGACCGTGTCGAGCAGGTCATCGATGAGGCTGGCCAGCGCATCATCGAAGCGAGTCACCCGATCGGCCGGAGTGCGCAGCACGGGGTCGCCGAGATACCGCAACGGCTTGATGCTCATCTCCGGACGTCCTGGTCGCTCTCGGCGCTGAGCTTGCCCAGCCGGTCGATTACCAGCTGATGCCAGTCGAGCTCGACCCGCACGCGCATGAGCGCGTGCTCGATGACGAGGTCATCGGCGACAGTCTGGTCGGGCCAGCTGCGATCGCGCTGATGCTCGAGCTGGCTCGAGTGTGCCGACAGCGCGCGGATCCGGTCCTCGATGTAGCCGCGAAGGGTCTCCTCGTTCAGGTCGCCGCTCATCGCCAGGGCAAGGTCAACCGGGTCGGGCTGCAGCCTGATCTCCTGGAGTGCCTCGGAGCGGAGCGCGCGCAGCTCTCGGCGGCCCTCGGCGGTGATGCCGTAGACAGTGCGAGCGGGAAGCTGGCCGTCCTGCTCCGTGCGCAGCGGCTCGATCAGGCCTTCGGCGGCCAGCCGGTGCAGGGCGCCGTAAAGAGATCCGGGCTGCACCTCTGACCACATGTCAGTCCGGTCGATGCGGGCGTCGCGCCGAAGCTGGTGGCCATACATCGGCCCGTGCTTGGCGAGGGCACCCAGGATGAACAGCCGTGTCGGATTCACGAGGCCAGTAAAACACGAGTGCTCAAATTTGACTACTGCGCCTTGTGCCAGACGCGGACGGGCCGGTGCCAGCCTCTATGGCGGAGCGAGTCAGGTCTAGCATCCTGAGCGTTATGAGCCAGCCGCACGCCGAATCTGGTCACCGCGACCACGACCACTCGCCCGGACTTGACCACACGCATGAGCACGACCACCAGATTGAGCGCTCAGGCCAACTGGCCCAGCACGACCATGCGGTTGGGCACGACCATGCGGTTGGGCACGACCGTGCGGATGGGCACGACCGTGCGGATGGGCACGACCATGGCCATGACCGCAAGCCGGGGCTGATCGGCAAGCTCGTGCATCTGGTGCGGCCGCACTCCCACGAGGTCGCCGACAAAGTGGACACCGCGCTGGAGGCGAGCGCGGAAGGGATCCGTGCCCTCTGGATCTCGCTCGCAATCCTCGGCGCCACTGCCGCTGTCCAGGCTGTCGTGGTGGCATTCTCGGGCTCGGTCGCGCTCCTGGGTGACACTCTGCATAATGCTGCGGACGCGCTCACGGCAGTGCCGCTCGGCGTGGCATTCGTCATCGGCAGGCGGCCGCCGAATCGGCGCTACACCTACGGTTACGGACGCGCTGAGGACCTGGCGGGCGTTGCCATCGTGATGGTCATCGCGGCGTCCTCGGCATTCGCGGCCTACGAGGCTGCTACCCGGCTCGCCCATCCGCGGCCCGTCTCGAACCTGGTGGCGGTCGGTATCGCGGCGCTGGTCGGCTTCGCTGGCAACGAGGCCGTCGCCCGGTACCGCATCCGCGTCGGCCGCAAGATTGGCTCGGCCGCGCTGGTGGCGGACGGACTGCACGCTCGTACCGACGGATTCACGTCGCTCGCTGTCCTGCTCGGTGTCGGCGGCGTGGCCGCCGGGTGGGACTGGGCGGACCCGGTCGTGGGGCTGCTGATCACGCTCGCGATTCTGGCGGTGCTGCGCCAGGCGGCACGCGAGATATACCGGCGCCTGATGGACGCGGTCGACCCGGATCTTGTCGACCAGACCGAGCAGACGCTGCGGGCTACGTCCGGTGTCCTGGATGTCGGTGACGTGCGGCTGCGGTGGATCGGTCATCAGCTGCGCGCCGAATGCGAGGTCGTGGTGGATGCGGGCGCCAGCGCCATCGAGGCGCACCAGGTAGCCGTTGACGCCGAGCACAACCTGCTCCACGCTGTGCCGCGGCTGACCGCCGCGCTGGTGCACGCGGATCCGCAAGCCCCTGACGGGGCCGACCGCCACTCGGTTCTGGCCCCGCACCGGTGACGAAGGCAACGGCAGCCTGGCTGCCGCGCGAACTGGCGGGCTTGGCGAGATTGTCAGAGGGTCAGGGCAAGATGGCCGCATGACTGTGACAGGACGCCTGGAGCTCGTCGCGCTGGACGCGCCGGACATCGAGAAGCTCGCGTCGTTCTACGCCGAGCTGGCTGGGTGGGAGATCTCCGACAGGGAATCCGACTGGATCACCCTGCAGACGGCGGACGGCCAGCAGGTTGCATTTCAGCTGGCACCGGACCATGTCGCACCCGAGTGGCCAGGCCAGGAGCACCCGCAGCAGTTCCACCTCGACCTATTTGTGGACGGCCATGAGGCGGCAGCCGAGCGGGCCATCGGCCTCGGCGCTAGCCGGCTAGCCGCGGGCCCGACCTGGATTACGCTGGCCGACCCGGCCGGGCACCCATTCGACCTGTGCCAGAAGGAGGGCACCGGCCCGGTGATGGGGCTGTTCGCAGTGACCATCGACACGGGCGATGCCTCGGCGCTCGCTCGGTTCTATGCAGACCTCCTCGGCATGGAGGTCACGTACGAGGGGCCAGAGGGCGCGCTCATCGCTGGATACGGCAAGAGCGTGATGTTCCAGCAGGTGAGCGGGTACACCGCGCCAAGGTGGCCCGACCCGGCACGCCCTCAGCAGGCGCACCTGGACATCCTCGTTGACGACATGGACGCGGGCGAGGCGCGGGCGCTGGAGCTGGGCGCCTCGCGTCTGGCCGCGGGCGGTGAGCAGTTCCGGGTCTTTGCCGACCCCGCAGGGCACCCGTTCTGTCTCTGCACGTAGAGCGTTACTCACACTGAGTTGGCGTCCGGCCGTCAGATATACCTCGGACCACGCCTGCGATCGATGCGGGCCGTGATCGTCGGCAGATCCTCCACATCTCGCACACATCGTTGGCAGCGGATCTGCACAACCATGCGGTCTTGTGGCTCACAGGACGGCGGGTGATATCGGGAGCAGCGCGCCGTATGGGGGAAGGTAGCTGGGCGGTGCCCGCCTCGGCAGGCGAGCCTGTCACCTGTGTGCCGGGGGGCAAGCACAGGTGGCTCGGGGGAATCGAGGAGGTCCTGCTGGCCGCGGTAGTGGCCGGCGGGCACCACCAGCACCGTTTACGAGAGCCACAAAGCCGGGGATGCCCGGCCGATTCGGCAGCCGCGCTGCGGCCAGGACATCGCCTGGAAGACCGGGCACGGCCCGGCGGTTAGCTGTCTCACGCGGCCCCCCAGCGTGGGCAGCGCCGGGTCTAGCCAGGACGGCTGCCGATCATTCCCAGCCAGCCGCACGATGCCGGCTGCCTGGCAGGTTACGCTTCGGTCGCAAACTATAGACAGGTCGCTGCCGGCAAGGCGGAGTCAGACGCATAATGCCTTTCGTGGGATGGTTCACTCGCCGGGCGCTGCCCGGCCTGCTCGCCGCACTGATCGCGCTGGCGGTGCTGATCACTGTCCTGTACGCGATGTTCGCCCCCACCCAGTGCGCAGGCGGGACATCCCCGGCCGCAAGCTGCGCGATTGCGCCGATCTAGCATCGGGTAATCGGCGGCCACAGCCTCGTTCCTCGGCACTATGCGATGCTGTCTGTTGGTTTGCTCGTCCTCGCGGTGGTAGGCGCGGATATTGGCGCTACTGCGACCGCGCATCACGTTGCCTGCCTGAACACCTGATGGTTCTCGTTGTCAGCCTAAGTCTCGGCTTCAGCGTTGGAATGCTCGCGAAGGCAGCACGCCTGCACAAAGGCGCGCCGGCCTCAGGCGGCAGCGACGCCGGCAAGCTCTTCCGCGCCGGATGCGTCGCCTGCTTCAGATGCCGCGGTGTCGCTCCGCGGCGGTCTTGCGGACTACCCGGCGGGCGAATCCCATCGGCCTTCCGTGCCTGGACTGTCGTGGCACACGCAGCGAGGGAGCAATTGGCTGGCGCGCCGCCGCGCTAAGGCACCCCGCCTCCAGTCCCGCACAGCTTTCCGCCGAGGTTGCTAGGACGGCCGCGGCAGCGCGCCAAATGTAGGACGTTTTCAGGATGTGCCCGGTTCACACGTTGCGGCGTCGCGCGCAGGCCCGCGCCCAGAGGGTCCCAGCAGCTCCAGCGCTTTCCCAGGTGATGGTCACGCCTTCAGTGAGCCCGCACAACCAGTCTTGACAGCCCTCTTGAGCCGGGTGAGGATCCAGGCAAGGCACCGGCCGTGAGCGCACATCCACTGGGCCAGGACGACCGCCTAGCGACCTCAGAACGTCCGGCCGGTGCCCCCAAAGACTTACCGGATCAAGTTCGGGCGCACACTCCACCGGACGAAGCGCACGCCACCAGGGTTAAAGCGCTCAGATGGACGCGCCGGATAGTTGCCTGCCCAAACCGTGAAACACCGATACGGCAATCAGGCCCCGGCTGGCTCCGGGGGGAGCGTGACCCGCAGCACCCCCGGCGCGTAAGGACTATCCGCCACCATGAAACCAGCCGCCGAAAGGACGGCCTTGAACTTCTGCAGTCCGCGCTCACGCCTTCGTCGTGCGCCGGGAAAGCCGGGAAAGGCGGGAAAGAAGCTGACCCCGACCCACCCGCCCTGCGGGTCGGCTTCAACCACAAAGCCTGGCCGGCCTCCCTCCCACTCCTGGTAGCCGGCCTCTCGCAGGGCTAACCGGACCCGGTCCGCAGCCAGGATGG
The DNA here is from genome assembly GCA_963837255.1 of uncultured Actinomycetota bacterium. GTDB lineage: Bacteria > Actinomycetota > Actinomycetes > Streptosporangiales > Streptosporangiaceae > JAJYUU01. The sequence goes on along the minus strand of CAWIMN010000011.1, from coordinate 31,927 downwards.
TGTCCATGCGCAACGTAGTACCACAGCCCCGCTAGCTTGCCTAGCCACAGGATGGCGCGCGGCACGCGTAGCCACGTATGTGGCACTGCGCCCAACCGTGCGTGTCAGCCCTGGGAAGCTGCCCGATGTGCCCAGTCGGATAACGACGCCACCACCGGCTGGCGTCCGGAGTCCGGTGTAAATCGGCGCGCGCGGGTTCCGGCTTCGTGGTCCAGGTTGGTCAGGGTGTCAAAACGACCTTTCCCGGAATGTGCCTGGTGGACTTGGCCATGAACCCCTCTCGCGCGTCCGCCAGCGGATACACGGCGCCGACCTGGGGGCGCAGTGTCCCCTCGTCGACGAGTCGGGCAATCTCGCGGAGTTGGGCACCGTTCGCGTCCCGAACGAAACCGACCGTGCGGATGTCGCTTCGATCGGTTTGCGGTGGAGCCACGATCGAGACGAGCGCTCCACCGGGCTTGACGATCGCCGCAGAACGAGCGAGCACCTCGCCGCCGACGGTGTCGTAGACCAGGTCGACCTGGCCGACGGCGGTCTCCCAGTCATCCCGCTCGACGTCGACGAATTCCTCGGCCCCGATGTCAAGCGCGCGTTGGCGCGCGTTGGCTCGACCGGTTCCGATGACATGGGCGCCGGCCCAGCGGGCGAGCGGCACCGCCATCGACCCGACCCCGCCGCCGGCGCCGTGAATGACCACCGTCTGGCCGGACTCGAGATGGCCGTGGTCGAACAGCGCCTGCCACGAAGTGAGCGCGGCCTGCGGGATGGCGGCGGCCTGGACGAAGTCGACATTCGTCGGCTTCGGTGCCAGGCTGCGAACCTCAATAGCCACGTAGTCGGCGGCCCAGCCGTCGCGGTACCCGTCGATGAGGCCGTATACCTCGTCGCCCACCGACACGCCGGCGGCGCCGTAGCCGAGTGCGACTACGATGCCCGACCCCTCGTGGGCCGGGATCCGCCACCCCCGGTCGTGTCCGGCGCGATCGGTCGAGAGCGGCCACATCAGCTCGGTCGGGGTGAAGCTCGCGGCGCGCACCCGCACGAGTGCATCGCCGATCGCAGGCTGGGGATCGGGAGCGTCCTCGTAGACGAGGCCATCGATGCCCTCGAAGCCCTTCGGTTCCTGGTAGCGAACGGCCTTCATAGAAGTCTCCCGTCACAGCAGGGGAGGTCGCGACCCGGTTCGGTCGCTGACCTCACCGATGGGAATCGGTGCCGGTCCTACCCAGAGCGACGAACGGCACACCGCACCCGCGCGTGGCCATGAGCATCCTGCGGCTCGGCGAGCAGCTCGACAGGCAGGCATTGCTGTACTTTGCTGCTGCACGGCATGGAAAAGGGCCACCTGCCAAGCTCGCAAGTGGCCCGTGACCTGGGTCGGGGTGGCCGGATTTGAACCGGCGGCCTCTTCGTCCCGAACGAAGCGCGCTGCCAAGCTGCGCTACACCCCGCTGACCGCCCGAGAAGTCTAGCTGATCGCGGCTACCAGCGTGAGCAGCGTAGCCTCGGGCCGACAACAGAACCGCATCGGGGCATATGGAGAGGTACCGAGCCCGGCCGAGACGTGCAGCCACGGGTCGGCGTCGCCCTGCCCGGCAGGGTAGCGATGCAGGCCGCTCGCCATCGAGCGGGGGATCCCGCAGTTGGTGACCAGCGCCCCAGAGCCTGGCAGCCGGAGCTGGCCGCCGTGGGTGTGCCCGGCCAGCAGCAGGTTGTAGCCGTCATCGGCGAACTGGTCGAGGACGGCGGGCTCCGGCGAGTGGAGGACGCCGAGCCGCAGGTCGGCGGTCGGGTCCGTCGGCCCGGCGATCTGGTTGTATCGGTCGCGCGCGACGTGCGAGTCGTGCACGCCGCCGACCTCGACGTCATGCTCGCCGACCTTCATCCGACCGCGCCGGTTGTTGGCGTTGAGCCATCCGGCGCTCTCCATGCCTTCGCCTAGCTCGGCCCACGGCAGGTCCGGGGTGTGGCGTCTGTGCTCGTCTGCGCTCGTGCGCCACAGATACCGGGTCGGGTTCTTCAGTACGGGCGAGTACAGGTCATTAGAGCCGTAGACGAACACGCCGGGCCGGTTCAGCAGCGGTCCGAGCGCCGTGAGGAAGGGCTCGACGGCCTGGGGGTGCGCGATCGAGTCGCCAGTGTTGACGACAAGATCCGGCTCCAGCGCGTCGAGCGTCCGGATCCACGACATCAGCCGGTGGCGTCCGGGAGTGAGGTGAGCGTCCGAAATATGCAGAATGCGAAGCGGAGCTGACCCGGCGGGCAAGAGCGGAACCTCGACTCGGCGCAGAGCGAACCAGTTCCGCTCGATTACCGAGGCATAGCCGAAGCCGGCGGCGCCGGCGAGGACGGTGGCCTTGAGGAGGGTTCGCGCTCGCATGCACACATGGTGCCACGCCTGCGGCACTGCGCTGGCCGCCCGAGGGGCTGGCCGGGCGGGCGGAGCGGCAGGATAGGGCTCATGCCGACACTCAAGGATCAGCTCAGGACCGACCTGACGACAGCGATGAAAGCGCGGGATGAGACCCGCACCCGGACACTTCGGATGGCCCTGACTTCGATAAGTAACGAGGAGGTCGCAGGCTCGGCGGCTCGCGGCCTCACCGACGACGAGGTCATCAAGATCCTGACCCGGGAGGCAAAGCGGCGGCGTGAGGCTGCGGCCGCCTTCGCAGACGCGGGGCGCGATGATCAGGCGGCCGCCGAGCGTGCCGAGGAGCAGGTACTGGCCGGTTACCTGCCCGCGCAGCTGGCCGACGACGAGCTGGCGGCCATGGTGGCGGCCGCAATCGAGGAGACGGGCGCCTCAGGCCCGGCCGGGATCGGCCAGGTCATGAAAGTCATCACGCCGCGAGTCGCGGGCCGGGCCGAGGGCAGCCGGGTAGCGGCCCTGGTTCGCAGCCAGCTTGGCAGCTAACGGTCGCCGCCGTTCCCGCCGCGGCCCCAGGCTGCCCGCCGTCGGCCGACAGCCGTTCAGAGACCTTGGCCCGCCCTAGTGGTGGGGTGGCGGCTGCGGCGGCGGCGGCCCGTTCCCACCGCCGTTGCCGCCCCCGTTCCCGTTCCCGCCGCCCTTCTTCTTCTTGCCGCCGACGGTCTTCGGCGCGCCGAGCCCATTGCCGAGACCGAAGAAGTAGCCCGGCGGGCTGGCGAAGGCGACATTCGGGCCGAGACCCGCGCGCAGGAATGTGTACTCCCATGTCGCGCCCGGCGCATTGTCGCCGAACATCTGACCTGGGCAGTTCTCGCCGCCCAGGTCGCGGTAGCAGGAATTGCCGCCGAGCATCGCGCCGGCCCCGGTCGGGTTGGTCGGGTTGAAGACTGACACGTAGGCCGCCAGCGTGGGCGTGTAACCAGCGAAGGCCGCGTAGTAGCCACCGTTCGCGGTACCCGTCTTCGCCGCCGCATAGTGACCGGGAATGCCTCGGCCCGCTGCTGTCGCGCCCGGCACGTTCAGCACGCCCTGCAGGATGTAGTTGGCGGCATCGGCCACGCCTGCGGGCATGTCGCGGTGGCACTGCGGAGGCTGAATCGGCAGTTGCTGGCCCGACGTGATTACCTGGATCCGCCAGATGGCCCGCGGGCTGCAGTACCAGCCGTGTGCCGCAACCGAGGCGTAGGCGGCGGCCATGCTCATGGGTGACACGTAGACCGCGCCTAGGGTGAAGCTCGCGACGTTGTCCGCCGAGAGGCCGTTCCTGCCAAGCGCGTGGTCATACTGCAGCAGCGAGGTGCCGTCGGCTCGCGTCATGCCCATGTCGACCGCAGTCTTGACCACGTTGCACAGGCCGACCTGCTGCTCCAGGTTGGCGAAGTACAGGTTGATCGAGTCGACCGTAGCCTGGTTCAGCATCCAGATCTCGGTGCCGTTGCTCGGTCCCTCGGCGTTGTTGAACGGCGCAGCCGGGACGTACTGGCCCTTGCAGCTGGTGAACGGGCCGACAGTGGCCGGAGCCTTCACCTTGATCGTGTAGCCGAACTGCTTGCCCTGCTCCAGTGCTGTGATCAACGTGAAAAGCTTGGACGACGAGCCTGTCTGCACGCCGGCGCCGCCGCCGTAGTTGGAGTTGACCGCGTAGTCGATATCGTCCTGGCCGAAGACCCGGTTGACCGCGATCGCGCGCACGGCACCTGTGCCTGGCTGGATGAGCACCTCGGTGTCCGCGTTATGGCCAGGGTTCGCCGCCGAGTTATGCGGCGGCTCGACATAGTTGACTGCCTGGTCGGCCGCGGTCTGGTCCCTCGTGTTGAGGGTCGTGTAGATGGCAAGGCCACCCGTGGTGTTGATCTCTTTCCAGATTGACGGGTAGTTGAGCTCCAGGACGTGCTGCACGTAGTCACAGAAGAACGCTGACGACGCGGCCCGCGGGCTGGCGCAGCCAGCGGCCACTGGCGCGGACGACATCTTGAGCCCGAGCGGAGCCTTGTCCGCGGCTAGCTCGTCCGCCTTGGTGATGTAGTGCAGCTGCTCCATCCGCATCAGTACGTCGGCCCGCCGCTGCAGGGCGCCGGCCGGGTGCGCCACCGGGTCGTACGTGCTCGGCGCCTGCACGAGCCCGGCCAGCAGCGCGGCCTCGGTCAGCGTCAGCTGGTCGGCGTGCTTGCTGAAGTAGACCTCGGATGCGACCTCGATGCCGTAGGCGCTGTGAGAGAAGAAGGCGACGTTGAGGTAGGCCGCGAGCAGCTCATTCGGCGTCATCTGGTGCTCGACGTCGGCGGCGATGCGCAGCTGCTGGATCTTGCGCCTGAGGTCAGGGTAGACAGCCGCGTTGTACTGGGCCGAATTAGTCGCCTGCAGCACGCGCACGTTCTTCACGTACTGCTGCGCCAGGGTGGAAGCGCCTTGCAGCCCGCTGCCGCCGCTGTTATGGAGCAGGGCGCGCAGCGTGCCCCGCGGGTCGAGAGCGCCTTGCTGGAAGAATGTGCTGTCCTCGATCGAGACGATGGCGTCGCGCATGACCGGCGCGATCTGTGAGTAGTCGACAGGTATCCGGTAGATGTGGTTCGGATACAGGTAGGTAATGACCTTGCCGTCGGAGGTGTAGATGACCGAGCGGGACGGCGCGACGCCGAGCGAGCCGACGGGCAGCGTATTGAAGGTGTTGGCGACATCGCGCGCGGCGATCCCGACAAGGCCGACCACCGGGACGGCCGCTGCCGCGATGAGCAATGCGGCCACTGCGGCCATGACGACGAGCCGGCCGATCGTGCCATAGAACGCGCCGGCGCGGCGCCAGGGGATTTGCACGTTGACAGGCTACGCTCCATCGTCAACTAGCAGCCACAGACGAACCGATCCTCCGCGCGGCCCGTCGGCAGAGTTCCGATGCGGTCACCGCGAGTCACTGAGCCACAGCCAACGAAGCCGCCGTCATGCGGGCCACGCGCCACGAGGGGCCGCAGTGTAGCCACTCGTCGCTTCTGTCTGTATAGCTCATCTGGGCTATACGGGAAATGGGCCTGCTGGGGTCTAGCGCTGCGCGCCGGACTTCCGTAAGTTACTCTTCCGCGACCATCACTTGCCGGAGCCGGTCGCCCCGAGTCGGCTCCGGACCGCAACTGAGCGCCACCCGGGCGTGATCACCCCCCGCGGGCGTGACGATCAGAGGAGCTGGGCCATATGTGGATCACGGACTGGACTGCGCGTGCCGCGTGCAAGGGAACTGACCCGGACGAGCTCTTCGTCCAGGGTGCGGCGCAGAACCGGGCCAAGCTGATCTGCAGGGGCTGCCCGGTGCGGACCGAGTGCCTTGCGGACGCACTGGACAACAGGATCGAGTTCGGCGTCTGGGGCGGGATGACCGAGCGCGAGCGGCGTGCGCTGCTGCGTCGCCGGCCGGACGTTACATCCTGGCGCGACCTCCTGGAGAACGCCCGCAATCATTACGAGCGCACCGGGGACGAGCTCGTCGCCAGCTGAGGCTGGCGCTCCCACCAACACGTGACGATCTGATCGGCTGACGGCCGACAGGCCCGTCGTGATGACGATGTTGAGCACGCACTAGCAGGACGCATCGGCCAGTGCTGGCCGTCTAGCCAGCACCGAAGGCCTCGCCGATCGCACGCAGTCCGTCAAGATCATGAACATCTTCGGCCTGGGCCGGGATCTCGGCCACGGGCACCAGCGGGTGCGCCGCGGTGAACTGCTCGGCCGTCCGGCGCTGGACCGCCGCCTGATCCATATGATCCGCATGGAGGCGCAAGGCCGCGATCGTCAGCAGCCGGGCCGCTTCCTCCGGCTGCCCACCATCACCCGGCCGCGCACCGGCAGCCGACTGCGCACCGGCAGCCGACTGCGCACCGTCACCCGGCTGCGCACCGTCCGCGCACGGATCGGGTCCCGCTGCCTGGAGCACCTCGGCAGCAGCCAGGCTGCGTGCCGCCGACAAATGGGCCGCGGGAAGCTGCTGGACCCGGTTCAGGATGAGCCCGGCTAGCGGCATCCGCTCCTGGTCGAGGCGCTCGACGAAATAAGACGCCTCCCGCAGCGCGTCGTCCTCCGGTGCTGCCACGACCAGGAACGAGGTGCCGGGCGCTCGCAGAAGCTGGTACGTATAATCAGCCCGCTCGCGGAAGCCGCCAAACATCGTGTCCAGGGCCGAGACGAACGTCTGCACGTCCCTCAGCACGGCCGTGCCGAGAATCTTGGTCAGCACGCTGGTCACGACGCCGAAGCCGGCATTCAGTACCCGCAGATAGGCCCGTCCGCCAACCTTGGCTGGTGCGGTGAGCAGCCGGAGCAGCTTGCCATCCAGGAACCTGGACAAGCGCTGCGGTGCGTCGAGGAAGTCCAGGGCCGAGCGGCTCGGCGGGGTGTCGACCACGATCAGGTCCCACTCGTCAGCACGCCGGAGCTGGCCGAGCTTCTCCATGGCCATGTACTCCTGCGTCCCGGCGAAGCTGGACGACAGCGACTGGTAGAAGGGGTTCGCGAGTATCTGGGCAGCGCGATCCGGATCAGCGTGCGCCTCGACAATCTCGTCGAAAGTCCGCTTCATATCCAGCATCATGGCGTGCAGGCTGCCGGCCGAATCGGCCCCGTTCCCGTCCTGAGCAGGGCCGGTGCCCGGCCGCACGCCTGGCACCAGGCGCGGGGTGTTGTCTAGCGAACTCAGTCCCATGGACTGCGCGAGCCGGCGGGCTGGGTCGACCGTCAGCACCACCACGTGGCGGCCGCGCTCGGCGGCGCGCAGGCCGATGGCTGCGGCGGTCGTGGTCTTGCCGACCCCGCCGGAGCCGCAGCAGACGATGATGCGGGTCCGGCGGTCGGCGATGAGCCGGTCGACGTCGAGCTCGGGCGGGCGACGGTCGGCCATCACGCCGCCTTCTGCTCGCGCAGCGCCGACGCCAGCCGGTAGAGGCCCGCCAGGCCGATGCCGCCGCTGAGCCAGGGCAGCTGATAGCACGGCTGTCCGACCGTGTCGAGCCGCCGCTGCTGGAGTTCCCAGCCTAGGGTGGTCTTGGCCTGTGCGGACAGCTCCGCGGCCAGCGCCGCGGCGAGGCCAGCGCTGTCGTCCAGGCCGGCCGACTTCAGCCCGATCGCGAGCTGCGCCTGATCGATATCGCCGTCGGCTGCGGCCTGCAACTGGCCAGGCGGGAGTTCCAGCGGCCTGGTCATGTTCACGATGATGCCGCCGGCCCTGACGCCGAGGGCCTGGAGCTCGGCGACGCCGTCGAGGGTTTCCTGTACCGGCATCTCCTCCAGGACCGTGACGAAATGGACAACCGTCTCAGGCGAGCGGATGACCTTCAGCACCGTGTCCGCGTGGCCGCGGATCGGACCGACTCTGGCCAGGTCAGACACCTCGCTGCTGACGTTCAGGAACCGGCCGATCCGGCCGGTAGGCGGGGCGTCCATGACGACCGCGTCGTAGGCCCGGCCGCGCTTATCGTCCTTGCGCCTGACCGCCTCGGCCGCCTTGCCAGTCAGGAGCACGTCGCGCAGGCCAGGCGCGATGGTCGTGGCAAAATCCATCACGCCGAGCTTGGCCAGCGCCGTGCCGGCGTGCCGGAGGCTGTAGAACATCTCGAGGTACTCGATCAGTGCCGATTCGGGGTCGGCTACCAGCGCGAATACGTCGCCGCCCTGATGCTCGCGGGTGCCAAGGCCGACCGCGATCCGGCGCTCGGCGTACGGCAGGGGCGGCACGTCGAAGAGCTGGGCGATGCCCTGGCGGCCCTCCACCTCGATGAGCAGGACCTTCTTCTCGTCGGCGGCCAGGGCCAGCGCCAGCGCGCCAGCCACGGTCGTCTTGCCGGTGCCGCCCTTGCCAGTGACCACGTGCAGTCGCACGCCGTCCCAGTCGGTGTCACGCGTCGCCACGATTGGAGGTTATCCGGGCCGGCGGCCAGGTGGCGCAGGTGCCCGCTCGCGCGAGCTTCGGCGGCTCGCGTGACATGTCCGTTATCTCCGGGAGCTTGGCCCCACGGGGAATGTCACTAGGCTGGGAACTGGTAGCCCGCACGCCTGCGGGCGCAGGGAAGAAGGTGTTCGGCACATGGAAGCGCTGTACGCCATCATCGCGCTGATCGTCGTGATCGGCATCATCACCGCGAGCAAGTCCATCAAGACCGTCCAGCAGTACGAGGACGGCATCATCTTCAGGTTCGGCAAGGTGCTGCCCGGCGTTCGCGGGCCTGGTCTGACGTTCATCCGGCCGATCGGCGACAAGCTGGTCAAGGTCAACAAGCAGATCATCGCGATGGGCGTGCCCGCGCAGGAGGGCATCACCAGGGACAACGTCAGCGTTCGCGTCGACGCCGTGGTGTACTTCCGGGTCGTCGATCCGATCAAGGCATCGATCAACGTCTTCAACTACCAGAACGCAATCTCGCAGCGCGCGCAGACCTCGCTCCGCTCGATCATCGGCCAGTCCGAGATGGACGAGCTGCTGGCCGAGCGCGACACGGTGAACCGCCGGCTCGCCACGATCATCGACGAGGGCACCGAGATTCCCTGGGGCGTGAAGGTGGAGAGCGTCGAGATCAAGGACGTCTCCCTGCCCGAGGGCATGAAGCGCTCGATGTCACGCCAGGCCGAGGCTGAACGGGAACGGCGGGCGAGGATCATCACCGCTGACGGCGAGTTCCAGGCGTCCAAGCGCCTCGCTGCGGCCGCCAACGTCATGGCCCGTGACCCCGCGGCGCTCCAGCTGCGCCTGCTCCAGACCGTGGTCGAGGTGGCAGGCGAGCGCAACAGCACGCTGGTCATGCCGATTCCGGTTGAGCTGCTCCGGTTCTTCGACAAGTTCACTCCGACCACGGGCGGCCGGGGCGGGCCGCAGGCGGAAGCTGACTCGCAGTCGATGGCGGATTTCAGCGACGCGGCCATCGAGCGCGGCCGCGCCGGCCGCCATTGGCGGCGCGCCTGACGTGCCGCTTGATATCCCTGACGTACCAGCGATTCCCGAGTTGTCGCCGGAGGAGAAGGGTGAGGTCGGCACCGTGCATCACGTGCGTGAGCCCGGTGGCGGCCAGGGCCAGGCTCAGCCAGGCGCGGCCGACAAGGACGCGCCGCCGGGCCCGTGACCGCACAGACCGCGAGCGCAGGAGCCGGACGTAGACAGGTGCGGACGGACGGCACACCTGTAGGGTTCGGCTATGTCCAAATGGGAGTACGCAACTGTCCCGCTGCTGGTGCATGCGACCAAGCAGATCCTGGATAACTGGGGCGACGACGGCTGGGAGCTCGTCGCGGTCGTGCCAGGGCCGAACCCGGAGCAGCTCGTTGCCTACCTCAAGCGGGTCAAGGAATGAGCGTTGCGGACGTCGCTGACGGCGCCTCCGGGCCGCAGGAGCGGCTCACCGCGCTCGGCCTTACCTTGCCGCCAGTCGTCACGCCGCTGGCTGCTTACGTGCCCGCGGTCCGCTCGGGCTTGATGGTCTACACCGCCGGCCAGCTGCCGATGGTCGACGGCAAGCTGCTCTCCGCCGGGAAGGTGGGCGCTGAGGTCGGCGCCGCGGAGGCGGCGGCCCTGGCCCGGACCTGCGCGCTGAACGCGCTCGCGGCGGCCGCCGACGCGGCCGGCGGCCTGTCGTCGATCAGGCGGATCGTCAAGCTCACCGGCTTCGTTGCCAGCGCACCCGACTTCACCGGGCAGGCGCAGGTCGTCAACGGGGCCAGCGAGCTTCTGCTGGAGATCTTCGGCGACGCGGGCCGGCACGCGCGCAGCGCAGTCGGCACTGCCGTCCTGCCGCTGAACGCTCCGGTCGAGATCGAGCTGATCGTCGAAGTCAAGGACTAGCCCGCCGGGCAGGAGGCAACGTGGCAGAAGAAGCAGTGAACGCTGCCTTCATGCGGATCCCTGGCGAGCTCGGCGACTCGGCCAGGGCGATCTTGTCTGGGGATCGGGCCCCGGCAGAGCCACGCGACGCGGCGACCGTGATGCTGCTCCGGCCCGGCCCGGCGGGCCTCGAGGTCTACATGCTGCGCCGCAAGGCGTCGATGGCGTTCGCGCCGGGAGCGTACGTCTTCCCTGGCGGCTCGGTCGATGCCAGGGATGCCGATGAGCAGGTGGCCTGGGCCGGGCCCGACGCCGCCGAGTGGGGCCGGATCTTCGACGCGCCGCCCCCGCACGCCAGGGCGCTGGTCTGTGCCGCGGTCCGGGAGACCTTCGAGGAATCCGGGGTCCTGCTGGCCGGCGAGTCGTCCGACTCGGTCGTGGCCGACACCACGAGCGACGACTTCGAGGCCGATCGGCACGCCTTGCTGGACCGGTCGGTGTCGCTGGCCGAGCTGCTCGGCCGCCGCAGCCTGGTACTTCGCGCCGACCTGCTGCGGCCGTGGTCACGGTGGATCACGCCGGTCGTGGAGCCGCGCCGGTTCGACACCCGCTTCTTCGCTGCGGCGCTCCCGGCCGGCCAGCGCACCAGGGACGTCGGCGGAGAGGCGTCCGAAGTCGCGTGGCTCACGCCAGCAAAAGCCTTGCAAGACTGGGAACGGGGTGAAATCAGGCTCTTCCCGCCCACCGCGGTGACGCTGTCCGAGCTAGCTGCCTGCGGCGACGTTGAGACGGTACTGACCGGACCGCGTGAGGTAGCCCCGATCATCCCCGAGATCCAGCTGCGGGAGGGCGCTGTGTGGCTGACGGTGCCCGGTCTCAGCGAGTTCCCGGCGGCCCCTGGCGGGGCAGCGTGATGACGGACGCCACAGCTGGCAGCGTCGCGGACGTCAATCCGATCGATGGGTCCGGCAGCAGCCGGGCCCGGTGCGTGCTCGCGCCGAACCCGTCGCTGATGACACTCGACGGGACGAACACCTGGCTGATCGCCGAGCCGGGGTCAGCAACGGCCATCGTGATCGACCCTGGCCCCGCTGACGAGGGGCACCTGCTGCGGATCTGCGCGGTCGCCGCCGAGCGCGGCCAGCGCGTGGCCGACATCGTGCTCACGCACCGGCACGAGGACCACTCGGCAGGCGCGCCTCGACTGGCCGAGCTGACCGGCGCGCCGGTGCGTGCCGTGGATCCGGCCCATCGGCTCGGCAGCGAGGGCCTGACCGGCGGCGACGTCCTGGACAGCGCCGGCTGTGAGCTGCGCATCATCGTCACGCCGGGGCACACGTCCGACTCGGTCAGCCTGCAAGTCCCGGCCGACGGCGTGGTGCTGACCGGTGACACGGTGCTCGGCCGCGGTACCGCGGTCATCTCGGACGACGGCAGCCTCGGTGACTACCTCGACTCGCTGCAGCGCCTGCGGGCCCTGGCCGATTCGACGGACCTGCGCCAGCTACTGCCCGGCCACGGACCGCTGCTGGCCGACCCGGCCGCCGTCCTGGACTTCTACCTCGATCACCGAGCCGAGCGCCTGGACGAGGTCCGGGGCGCGCTGGCGGCTGGCGACACCGATCCGGCCGCGATCGTGGCCAGGGTGTACGCGGCCGTCGACAAGGCGCTCTGGCGGTTCGCGGAGTCTTCGGTCCGGGCGCAGCTGCGCTACCTCGCCGACCTGGGCGAGCTGCCAGCGGGCATCACCTGGTAGGAGCCGGTTACCTGGCTCGCTTGCGGAGCCGGTCGGTGTCGGTCACCAGGACAGACTTGGCCGCCAGCTGAATCCAGCCGCGCGCGGCGAAGTCGGCCAGTGCCTTGTTCACCGTCTCCCTGGATGCGCCGACCAGCTGGGCCAGTTCCTCCTGCGTGAGGTCGTGATTGACCTGGACGCCATCGGGCGTGAGCACGCCGAAGCGCTCGGACAGGTCGAGCAGTGCCTTGGCCACCCGGCCGGGCACGTCGGTGAAGACAAGGTCGGCCTTGACCTCGTTGATCCTGCGCAACCGCTGGGCGAGCGCCTGCAGCAAGTGCATCGCTACCTCGGGTCGGGTGCTCAGCCAGGCGCGCAGGTCGTCGTGCGCGATGGCGGCCAGCCGGGTGCCCGTGAGAGCGGTGGCACTCGACGTGCGTGGTATCGGGTCAAAGAGGGATAGTTCCCCGAACATCTCACCGGGGCCGTGCACGCTGAGCAGGTTCTCCCGGCCGTCCGACGCCGCCTTGGTCAGCTTGATCTTGCCGGTCAGGATGATATAGAGCTTGTCGCCGGCGTCCCCCTCAGCGAACAGCCGCTCGCCGCGGTCCAGGTGCACATCGATGATGCCGGATCGCAGCGCGCGGGCGTCCTCCTCGCTCAGCGCCTCGAACAGCGGCGCCTCTCTGAGCACGTCGTCGACGTGAGACACGGCACCTCCTCGGCCGGAACAGCTACGGGCGGTAGAACTACGCGGGCGCCTGTTGTGAGGTGCCCTTACTGTGGTGCCCAGCTACGGGCCTCATCACGCTGACGGGTGCTCAGCGGAGTTCGCGAGCCGCTCCCGGCAGGCCTCGATTTCCGCCTCGGCGGCACCGACGCCGACCCAGGTGGCCGCATCGACTTCCTTGCCAGGCTCCAGGGCCTTGTATACCTCGAAGAAATGCTGGATCTCAAGCTGGTCGAATCCGGGGACATCGGTGATATCGCGCAGGTGCGCCATCCGCGGGTCGGTGGCCGGCACGCACAGCACCTTGTCGTCCGCGCCCTTCTCGTCGCGCATCCGGAACATGCCGATGGCTCGGCAGCGGATCAGGCAGCCTGGAAACGTCGGCTCGTCCAGCAGCACAAGCGCGTCCAGAGGGTCGCCATCGTCAGCCAGCGTGTCCTCAATAAACCCGTAATCAGCCGGATAGCGCGTTGAGGTAAAAAGCATCCGGTCTAGCCTGATCCGACCCGTCTCGTGATCCATCTCGTACTTGTTACGCTGCCCCTTGGGGATCTCGATTACTACTTCGAACTCCACGTTTGCCACTCCTGGCGCTTCGAATGCCCGGCTCTGGTGCCTGGCTGATGTCTACCCGGTAGTCCTCGGCTAGTCCCTCTCGGAGTACCGCATCGCGCGACGGGAACTCAACGCGGGGGTACCGCAAGCTTGCGAAGGGAACCTATCGTTGCGCCGCCGTAGTCGCCTGGCACCGGCTGCAGTTGCTGTGCTATGCGTCTTCACCATCGCCGCCGGGCTCAGCGTGAGCAGGCTGCTGCCACGGCGGCTCGCGCTCTGGCAGCCGCCTGGCATCGTCGGCAGCCGCGTCGCGGGACCGGCGCAGGTGCTCGGCGTGGCCGGCCCGGCGTCGGCGTCCGCGACAGGGGCCGGGGTGACGCGCGCGATCACGCCGGTGATCAGTGCCTCGTCGTTCGGCCGCCGGCTTGGCGTCCTCGTCACCGATCTGACTTCCGGGCAGGTGCTCTACGCCAGCAATGCGAGCACGGGCTTCGCCCCCGCGTCGACGACGAAGCTGGCGACGGCGATCGCCGCGCTCCACGTACTCGGGCCGACCGCCCGGTTCACCACCACGGTGGTGACTGGGCCCGGTGCCCACGCGATCGTGCTGGTCGGCGGCGGTGACCCGACGCTGGCGGCCGGACCGCCGCCCGCCGCCGACTATCCGCAGCCGGCCACGCTGCTGGAGCTTGCGCGCCGCACGGCGCAGGTACTGAAGGCGCGCGGCCGTCACAGCGTGCGCCTTGGCTACGACACATCGCTGTACTCCGGGCCTGGCCTCGGGCCTGGCTGGCCATCGAGCTACGTGGCGACGGGCAACGTGTCGGTGATCACCCCGCTTGAGGCCGACCAGGGCCGGGTGACGACGAGCGGCGCGCCGGCCAACACCGAGGCCTCGAGCGGACCGCGGGCAGCTGATCCGGCTGCGGTCGCCGCCGCCGCGTTCGCCCGGTTCCTGGCCGCCGACGGGATCGCCGTGCACGGGGCGCCGACTGTCGCGCCGGTCCCGGCGGGGGCCACCGCGCTGGCTAGTGTGCAGTCACCCGTGCTGACCCAGATCGTCCAGTGGATGCTCGAGGAGAGCAACAACGTCATCGCGGAGAACCTCGCCCGGCACATCGCGATCGCCGCCGGGCAGCAGCCGTCGTTCAGCGGCGCGGCCGCCGCGGAGACCGCCGTGCTGCGCAGGCTCGGCATCACTGGCGAGCTCAGCCTCTATGACGGCAGCGGGCTATCGCCCGACAACAGGATCGCGCCCGACACTCTGGTCCAGCTGATCCGGCTCGCTGCCAGCCATCCTGAGCTGCACCCGGTCCTGGCCGGGCTGCCGGTCGAGGGCTTCTCCGGCACGCTGGCACGCGGGGGCAGCGTCTTCGGCCTTGGCGGGCTGCCGGGCTTCGGCGTGGTCAGGGCGAAGACCGGCAACCTCAGCACTGTCGCGGCGCTGGCGGGGACCGCCTACGCCAGGAATGGCCAGCTGCTCGCGTTCGCCGTGATGGCGGATCAGATCGCTACTACCCCCGGCGCCCTCGATAGCGCGGCGACGGCCATGGTGAAGATAGCCAGCGCGCTGGCTGGCTGCGGCTGCCGCTGATCGCGGGCCACTAATGGCCCGACAGCGCGTAATAGCGCGAGTCCACGTACGGTGGAGGGGTGAGCAGCTCTCAGATGATCGACTGGCAGGTGGCCACGTCCACCGGGGTCCGCTGGGTCAGGCCGGGCCCCCAGGTCAGCATGGCCGAGGCCAGGAAGGTCGTGGCGGAGCTGCGCGAGCTCGCGGCCGCCGTGGCCGAGCCGGTACGTGAGCTGACCGGCTTGCCTGGCTCAGCCGAGGACGGCCAGGTCGCCGTCGTCGACCGGCCAGGCTGGATCCGGGCCAACGTCGACGGGTTCCGGGTCGTGCTGGACCCGCTGGTGCAGCGCATGGCCGAGAGCGGCAACGTCCCGCAGCCGGGATCCGTCATCACCGCGGTCGGCTCCCGCGTGACCGGTATGCAGGCCGGACTGATCCTCGCGTACCTGGCGGGCCGGGTGCTCGGCCAGTACGAGCTGTTCCTGCCGCCTGACCCGGATGCATCAGGCCGGGACGCCCCGGCCGGCCGCTGACCCTGGTCGCGCCCAACATCGTCATGGTCGAGCGCGAGCTGGATGTCAATCCGCACGACTTCCGCCGCTGGGTCTGCCTGCACGAGGAGACCCACCGGACGCAGTTCACCTCGGTGCCGTGGCTTCGGCCCTACGTGCAGGAGCAGATGTCGGAATTCCTGCTCGCCTCCGATCTTGATCCGGCCTCGATCCTGGACCGCCTCCGCGCGGCCGCTGACGCCGTAGCGGGCGCGGTGCGCGGCGGCGAGGGCGAGAGCCTGATCGAGGCCATCCAGAGCCCCCGCCAGCGGGAGATCCTGGACCGGATGACGTCGGTCATGACGGTCGTCGAAGGCCACGGCGACTACGTGATGGACGCCGTCGGCCCGGCTGTTGTCCCGTCGGTCGCCGAGATCAGGGCCAAGTTCAGCGCGCGGCGCGGCTCGGCCGGCCGGATGGAGCAGGCCATCCGCCGGGTCCTCGGCATCGACCTCAAGATGAAGCAGTACGAGCAAGGCTCGCACTTCGTCACGGCCGTCGTCGAGGAGGCTGGGATGGCCACGTTCAACAAGGTGTGGACCTCGCCGGAGACGCTGCCGACACGGGACGAGCTGCAGAATCCGCACTCCTGGCTGGAGCGCGTCGACCACGGTACCCCGGCGGCACCCGCAGCTGATGCAATCGCAGCTGACTCGAGCGCAGCTGATTCGAAGCCGGCTGATTCGAGCCCGGCTGATTCGAGCGCAGCTGACTCGAGCCCCGTGGACTGACGCCGGGTGGGCCCGCACCCGGCCGTCGCAGCGATCCGGCATGCGGTCCGCGCCAGCCTGTCGGCCCTCGCGCCCGGCGACCTGGTGCTCGCGGCTTGCTCGGGCGGGGCTGACTCGCTGGCGCTGGCGGCGGCCGTCGTCTTCGAGGCGCCCAAGCTGGGCATCCTGGCCGGCGGCATCACCATCGACCACGGCCTCCAGGCCGGATCGGCTGACCAGGCCGCCCGCGTCACGGGCATCATGACCGACCTCGGGCTCAGCCCGGCGCTCGCCACTCGGGTGGACGTGGCGACGCCGGACAATCGCGACGCCTACCAGGGCCCCGAGGCTGCCGCGCGATCCGCCCGGTACGCCGCCCTGGCAGCCGCGGCTGAAGCGGCCGCGACGCCCGGTGCTACCTGGATCATGCTCGGGCACACGCTGGACGATCAGGCGGAGACGGTGCTGCTCGGTCTAGCCCGCGGCTCAGGTGCGCGCTCGCTGGCGGGGATGGCGCCGGTATCGGGCCGTTACCTGCGGCCGCTCCTCGGGATCCGGCGCGCGCAGACGGTAGCAGCGTGCGCCGCCCTCGGGCTCGTGACCTGGGATGATCCACAGAACTGCGATCCGGCGTTCACCCGGACGAGGGTCCGGAATGAGCTCATGCCGGCCCTCACGGCCGCTCTTGGTAATGGTGTCGCGGAGGCGCTGGCCAGGACAGCGGACTTGCTGCGCGCCGACGCCGACGCTCTTGATGCCGTCGCAGCCGCCGAGTCGGACCGGCTCGGCGGCTCCAGCGCCGTGCTGGCTGACGGCTGGCCGACCGCGGCACTCGCCCAGCTGCCGGATGCGATCAGGCACCGGGTGCTGCGCCAGGCGGCCCTCACTGCGGGCTGCCCGGCAGGCGCCCTGTCCCAGCGCCACGTCGCCAGCCTGGACGAGCTCGTCACCGGCTGGCACGGGCAACGGTGGGCTGACCTGCCAGGCGGAATCCGCTGTCTGCGCCGGTATGGCAGGCTGCTCTTCACCAGAGCCGGTGGCGCCGGGGGTGGCTCCCCGGACTGAAGCTGCGGCGCGATCGGAGGACCCGAGTGGACGCGAATGACATGGGCGCAGATCTCAAGGAGGTCCTGATTACGCCGGAGCAGCTGCATCAGCGCATCGGTGAGCTGGCAGGTCAGATCGACGCCGATTACGCCGGCCGCGAACTGCTGCTGGTGGGCGTGCTCAAGGGCGCGGTCATGGTGATGGCCGACCTCGCCAGGGCCATGCACCAGCCGGTTCAGATGGACTGGATGGCCATCTCGTCCTACGGCTCTGGCACCAAGTCGTCGGGCGTCGTGCGGATCCTCAAGGACCTGGACACCGACATCAGCGGGAAGCACGTGCTCGTGGTCGAGGACATCGTCGATTCGGGGCTCACTTTGTCCTGGCTAATCGGGAATTTGCGGTCACGGGGACCTGCGTCGGTCCAGGTTTGCGTGCTGCTACGCAAGCCCATGGCCGCGCGGATGAACGTGGACGTCGCCTACACCGGCTTCGAGATTGAGGATTCGTTCGTCATCGGCTACGGGCTTGACTACGCCGAGAAGTACCGGAACCTGCCTTTCATCGGCACCCTGGCCGAGCACGTTTACCGGCCAGGTGGCGGCTGAGCCGGGAGCGGCGTTGGGACGGGAACTGACTTGGCGATCAATTTCGTTAACCTGGGGTAAGAGGCGTACGACGGCCGCCATTGCCCCTGTGCGGCCTGCCGCGTACCGGGCACCGTCAGCGCGGTGTACCGTCGAGTATTCCCGTGCCTGCGCTCGGGAAGAATTAGCCGCGCATTCGCGCTGGAACGCAAGGTAGCCTCGCCGCGTCGGCGGGGCACGAGGCTCGTCAGGAGGGACCGGCCGGACCCGTGGGCCGTTCATCGATGGATCTGAAGCGCATTTTCCGCGGCTGGGTGCTCGCCATCCTCTTTGTCGCCATCATCCTTGTGATCCTGTACAAACTCGTCAACACCGGGCCCCAGTACAAGCTCGTGCCGACGTCTCAGGCGATCGCCGCCATCCAGGCCGGCGACGTCAAGAACGTCACGCTGACCGATGTCGACCAGACCATCCAGCTGACCACCACGGGCAAGCTGGGTACCCAGAACTGGCAGTCTTCCTGGGTCGGCGCCCAGGGCTCGCAGATCGCGAACGACCTCCAGCAGCAGGTTCATGCGGGCAAGCTGCCGCCCACTGCTTACACGGTGAAGGTGCCGAAGAGCAGCTCGTTCTGGACGCTGATCTTCAGTTACCTGCCCTTCCTGGTGATCTTCCTGCTGTTCATGGTGTTCCTGAACCAGATGCAGGGCGGCGGCTCGCGGGTCATGAACTTCGGCAAGTCCAAGGCCAAGCTCATCACCAAGGACACCCCGAAGACGACGTTTGCCGACGTCGCCGGCGCTGACGAGGCCATTGAGGAGCTCCAGGAGATCAAGGAGTTCCTGCAGAGCCCGGGCAAGTTCCAGGCGATCGGCGCCAAGATCCCGAAGGGCGTGCTCCTGTACGGCCCGCCTGGTACCGGCAAGACGCTGCTCGCCAGGGCCGTCGCCGGTGAGGCCGGCGTGCCCTTCTACTCGATCTCCGGCTCGGACTTTGTCGAGATGTTCGTCGGCGTCGGTGCGTCCCGCGTCCGTGACCTGTTCGAGCAGGCGAAGGCCAACGCGCCCGCCATCGTGTTCGTGGACGAGATCGACGCAGTCGGCCGCCATCGTGGCGCGGGCTTCGGCGGTGGCCACGACGAGCGCGAGCAGACGCTGAACCAGCTGCTGGTCGAGCTCGACGGCTTCGACACCAAGGGCGGCGTGATCGTGATCGCGGCCACGAACCGGCCCGACATCCTGGACCCGGCGCTGCTGCGGCCTGGCCGGTTCGACCGGCAGATCGTCGTCGCCCAGCCAGACCTGGCCGGGCGCAAGGGCATCCTGCGGGTGCACGCCCGCGGCAAGCCGCTCGGACCGGACGTGGACCTGGACCTCATCGCCCGCCGGACGCCTGGCTTCACCGGTGCGGACCTGGCCAACGTCATCAACGAGGGCGCGCTTCTGACGGCACGGGCTAACCAGACCCAGATCCAGATGGCCATGCTTGAGGAAGCCATCGACCGGGTAACCGCCGGACCGAAGCGTAAGAGCGTGCTGCTGTCGGAGAAGGAGCGCAAGATCATCGCTTACCACGAGGGCGGTCACGCCCTGGTGGGCCACGCGCTCCCGCACGCCGACCCCGTTCACAAGATCACGATCATCCCGCGCGGGCGTGCACTCGGTTACACCGCGGCGGCCCCCGCCGAGGAGAAGTTCCTGGTCAGCCGCGCGGAGATGATGGACCAGCTGGCGATGCTGCTGGGTGGCCGGACGGCGGAGGAGATGGTCTTCCACGAGCCGACGACCGGTGCCGCCAACGACATCGAGAAGGCATCGTCGATCGCGCGCGGCATGGTGACCGAGTACGGCATGAGCGAGCGCCTCGGCGCCCGCAAATTCGGCACCGGCGACGGCGAGCCGTTCCTGGGCCGGGACATGTCGCACGCGCGCGACTACTCGGAGGAGATCGCGTCCGCGATCGACGACGAGGTGCGCAGGCTGATCGAGTCATCGCATGACGAGGCCTGGGAGATCCTGGTCCAGTACCGGGACGTGCTTGACCACCTGGTGCTCCAGCTGCTCGAGCACGAGACGCTGTCACGCGATCAGGTGCTGGAGATCTTCGCGCCCGTGCACAAGCGGCCTACTCGCGGCTCGTACACCGGCTACGGCAAGCGGCTGCCATCCGAGAAGCCGCCGGTGCTGACGCCCAAGGAGCTCGCGCTGACCGCGGCGACTGACGGCAACCTGACGCAGTCACTCGGCAACGGTCAGGCGTCCAGCGCCGCCGGGCTGCCTGCTGGCCCGCCGCCCGCCGGGTCGTCCGGGTTCGGCAACCCGCTGGGCGGCGGCAACCCGCTAAGCGGCGGTGCCCCGCTGGGCGGCGGCAACCCGCTGGGCGGCGACAGCCAGCACGGTGACCACCAGCCAGGGCACGACCGGCCGGGGCAGGATGGCCCTGGCGACGCCGAGGGTCATTGAGCGTGGGCGAATTCGATCTCCCCCGGATCGAGCGCGCAGTCAGGGAAATACTTCTCGCAGTCGGTGAAGACCCCGAGCGTGATGGCCTGCGGGAGACTCCGGGGCGCGTCGCGCGTGCGATTAACGAGCAGTTCGCCGGGTTGCGGCTGGCGCCGGCTGACGTGCTTACCACGGTATTTGATGCCGACCACGAGGAGATGGTCCTCGTGCGCGATATCGAGCTGTATTCGACTTGCGAGCATCACCTGGTGCCATTTATCGGCCGTGCGCACGTTGGCTATATCCCGAATGAGAAGGGCCAGATCACGGGCCTGTCGAAGCTGGCCCGGCTCGTCGACGTGTACGCGCGGCGACCGCAGGTCCAAGAGCGGATGACCAGCCAGATTGCCGACGCAATGATGGCAACTCTGGAGCCGCGCGGGGTTATCGTCATCATTGAGGCCGAGCATTTGTGCATGTCCATGCGGGGCGTACGCAAGCCCGGCGCCAAGACGGTTACTTCTGCTGTCCGGGGTATGTTCCTGAGCTCGGAAAGCACTAGGGCGGAGGCAATGAGTCTGCTGACGGACCGCCGCTGAGCGGTGACGAGTTATTGCCGGGCTTTGGCTCCGGCATAGGTCGCCGAAGACTACGCTGATGCCCCGTGAGCCGGGGCCTGACCTCATTGTCCGAGATGATAGACGATAACGGGCCCGGGCCGGCTGAGCCCATAACCGGTGAGCAGGAACGACTGGCAGAACCAGCCGCCGCTCGGGGTACTGACCTGCGCCAGCAGCTCCGCTGGGTGCCGCTCACCGCCGGCCTCGCAGCCCTGGTCATCGGTCTCGGCTATATCGCCGAGGGCCTGCTGCCCGGCCTCTATCACCGGCGCCTCCGCGGCCTGTCTTACCTCGCGCCGGGCACGCTGGCGAACCTGACCCGCACCACCGACGTGATCATCGGGCTACTGCTGCTGATGCTGTCTCACGGGCTGCGCCGCCGCAAGCGGCGGGCGTGGGCCGCGGTCATGGCGCTCCTCGCAGTGGGCCTCATTATTCATGCAGGCGTCGGAATCGTCCTGCACCGCCTGCAGCCGGATATCCCGCTGCCACATTTCCATCCGCTTGAAGCGATTATCTCCGCCGCATTGCTGGTCGCCCTGTACGCCTTCCGGCGGCAGTTCTACGCGGTGGGAGACCGCCGGTCCAGGTGGCGTGCGCTATGGGTGCTGGGTGGGCTGGTGGTGACAGACCTAGTCCTCGGGCTCATCGCCATCACCGTCATCGGCGGGACCCGGGCGGACTACACGCTTGGTCCGCGCATTTATTCCGTGATCGCGAACCTAGCCGGATTCTCCGGGCCGGTCCGGTTCACCACGGAGCAGCGGACGGATCACTTCGGCTTCCTCATGGGTGGCCTCGGCCTGTTCACCCTGATCGTCGCCCTCCTCATGTTCCTGCGCCCGGCCGAGCCTGCGGGGAGGCTCAGGCCAGCGGACGCGGCCCGCATCCGGGACCTGCTGGAGCGGCATGGTGAGCAGGACTCGCTCGGCTACTTCACGCTGCGCAAGGACAAGAGCATCGTCTGGTCTCCGACCGGCAAGGCCTGCATCGGCTACCGCGTCCTGTCTGGCGTGATGCTGGCCAGCGGCGACCCGATCGGCGACCCGGAAGCGTGGCCTGGCGCGATCCATACCTTCCTGGACGAGGCTGCGCGGCATGCCTGGGTGCCGGCCGTCATCGGCTGCGGGGAGCTGGGGGCCGAGGTCTGGTGCCGCGAAGGCGATCTCAACGCGCTGGAACTGGGCGACGAGGCGGTCGTCACAGTGGCCGACTTCACCCTTCAGGGCCGGTCCATGCGTAACGTCCGGCAGATGGTCAGCCGTGTCTGCCGGCAGGGATACACGGCCGAGATCCGCCGGGTGGAGGACGTACCGCCAGCCGAGCTAGACCGAATGGTCCGCCAGGCTGACAGCTGGCGCGGCAGCCCGACCGAGCGCGGATTCTCGATGGCGCTCGGTCGTGTCGGTGGCGGCGAGGACGGCCGCTGCGTCGTCGCGACCGCGACGCAAGACGGCGTGCTGCGCGCCATGCTCCACTTCGTGCCCTGGGGCAATGACGGGCTGTCGCTCGACCTGATGCGCCGGGACAGGTCGGCGGCACCAGGCCTCAACGATTTCATGATCGTCGAAGTGATTAAGGCCGCGAACGATCTCGGGGTCAAGCGGATCTCCCTCAACTTCGCCGTGTTCCGCGCCGCACTGGAACGAGGCGAGCGGATCGGGGCCGGGCCCGTGCTGCGGGCGTGGCGCGGGTTCCTGCTGTTCCTGTCGCGATGGTTCCAGATCGAGTCGCTGTACAAGTTCAACGCCAAGTTCAGCCCGGAGTGGGTGCCGCGGTTCCTCGTGTTCCCGAGCACCAGGGACACGCCGCGCATCGGATTCGCTGCCCTCGAAGCCGAGGCGTTCCTCGTCTGGCCGACCATCGAGATGCGCAGGATCGCGCGCAAGCTCGGCCTAAGCCGCCTCCGGCACCGACTGCGCACCTTAACCGGGCAGGCCCCAGCCCGACGTTAACGGTCGCTGCCGCTGATACGGGCTGGCAGTTGAAGGGCTGGCAGTTGATAGGGCTGGCAGTAAAGAGCCTGACGGTTCCAGTCACGCCGGCGGTTAGTTTGCGGCATTTGACCCCACGGAAGTGCCAGGGTCTCGGCCTGACCCTCGCAAGGACGAACGTAGATTGGCTGCTATGAGCCCCGTGCCAGGAGACACTGCGCCAGGCGGCACTACCGCCGACGACGGCGAGCGGCGACCGCGCCTGACCGGCCTGCCCGCCGCACAGCGCTGCCTGGTCATGGGCGTCGTCAACGTCACCCCTGACTCTTTCTCCGACGGCGGCAACTGGCTGGATCCGGACAAGGCCATCGCGCATGGCCTCGAGCTGACCAGCCAGGGCGCCGACATCGTCGACGTCGGCGGCGAGTCGACCAGGCCAGGCGCGCAGCGCGTGCCGATGGCCGAGGAACTCGGGCGAGTGCTGCCCGTTGTCACAGCGCTGGCCAGCGCAGGCTGCCGCGTCAGCATCGACACGATGCGGGCGGAGGTCGCCAGCTCAGCGCTGGCGGCCGGCGCTGCGATGGTCAACGACGTCAGCGGCGGGCTGGCGGACAACGACATGGCCGCGGTCATCGCCGCCGCCCGCGTACCGTACGTCGTCATGCACTGGCGCGGGCACAGCGCCGACATGTACGGGCCTGCCAAGTACGCCGACGTCGTCGCCGAGGTGCAGGCGGAGCTTGACCGCCGGGTGCAGGCTCTCGTCGCCGCCGGAGTGGATCCGGCTCAGCTCATACTCGATCCTGGCCTGGGTTTCGCCAAGCTGCCCGAGCACAACTGGCGGCTGCTGGCGAACCTCGACCGCATCGGTCGCCTGCCGGGCTACCCCGAGCCCTTCCCGGTGCTGGTGGCCGCGTCGAGGAAAGGCTTCCTCGGCAAGCTGCTGGCAGCTGCAGACGGGCAGCCGCGGTCCTTCGCACGCAGCGACGACGCGACGATCGCGCTGACGGCGCTGGCCGCCGCGGCGGGCGCGTGGTGCGTCCGGGTACACGCGGTGCCCGGCAACCTGGACGCGGTACGCGTGGTCACGCGCTTGCGCCAGGAGTGCATGGCAGGCGCTCGCTGATGCTGGACCGGATCTCGATCATGGGGCTGCGGGCTCGCGGCACGCACGGCGTGTTCGCCAGCGAGCGCACTACCGGCCAGGAGTTCGTGGTCGACGCGGTGCTGTGGCTTGATACTGCCCCGGCAGCGGCCGCCGACGATCTCAGGCTGACTGCCGACTACGGCGCAATCGCCGACCGGCTGGCCGCGATCGTGGCTGGTGAGCCGGTGGACCTCATCGAGACGCTGGCCGACCGGCTGGCGGCGGCCTGCCTGGCCGACGAGGTAGTGCGCGAGGCCGAGGTGACTGTGCACAAGCCGCAGGCACCGGTGCAGCATCAGTTCGCCGACATCGCCGTCACGATCCGCCGGAGCCGGCCATGACCGGTCACGTCGGCAGCCGCGCGCCGAGCGGCGAGGGTCGCGTCGACGGCCACCGGCAGGACGACGGCAGGCGGGATGCCAGCGTCCTGCGCTCCGTTGTGCTGTCGCTGGGCAGCAACGTGGGCGACCGGATGGCCAACCTCCAGCTCGGCGTCGATGTCGTCGTGGCCGGCGGCCTCGCCTGCGCGACGGTCTCGGGCGTCTTCGAGACCGCCCCGGTTGGCGGCCCCGAGCAGGACGACTACCTGAACGCCGTGCTGCTGGCCGCTACCGCCATGCCCGCCCGCGATGTCCTGCGCCTGTGCGCCGCCGCGGAAACCGCGGCGAACCGCGTGCGTGCCGTGCATTGGGGACCCCGGACGCTGGATGTGGACATCATCGTCTGCGGTGCCGAGATCAGCGCCGATCCCGAGCTGACGCTGCCGCATCCGCGCGCGCACGAGCGAGCCTTCGTGCTGGCGCCCTGGCTGAACGTCGACCCGGACGCCGTGCTGCCGGGCTGGGGCACGGTCGCTGAGCTGCTCGCGGCGATCGGAACGGCGGGCGTGCGCAGGCGTCCCGAGCTCGCGCTCATGGTGCCGGCGGGCGCGGGCGCGGAGGCTGGCCAGCCATGCACATGACCCGTCCCGGCACGCTGGCCGGGATCTTCGCGATCTGCGCGATCGTCGCCTGGCTGGCCGTGCGGGCCACCTACACCAGCCTGCCGCTGCTGCCGATCACAGCCGTTCCGGCGCTGGCGGCCCTGGCTCTCGCCGAGGCGGCCATCGGCCGGAACGTCCGCAGCAGGCTCACCGGCCGCAAGGCGGCGGCCAAGCCGATCGCACCGATCGCGGTAGCCAGGCTCGTGGCGCTGGCCAAGGCGAGCTCGGCCGCGGCGGCGGCACTTGGCGGCCTGGCGGGCGGCTACCTGATCTACGTGCTGCGCGAGCTGGACAAGTCCGTGCCGGCCAGGGACGCGAGGGTTGCCGGCGCGACGCTCGCGGCTGCGCTCGCGCTGATCGCCGCCGCGCTCTACCTGGAGCGCTGCTGCCGCGCTCCGAAGCCACCCGATGACTCGGACGACGAGGACTCGCAGCGCCCGCGCGACACCTGGCAATGGCACTCCTAGCCTGGGCAGGCGCGGCCCCGGCTGCGGCCAGGCCGGCCGGATCCGGCAGGATTCTCGGGCAGGCAGTGCCAGCGAGCGATGGCGCCAGGACGGCGGGAGGGGGCGGTCAGCAGATGATCGCGGATGGCCTATGAGCGCTGCGCCCGCACCAGGCGGCAACGCCAGCCAGCCGGGATCCGAGCATCCAGCTCGGCTCGATATCGGCGTTGTCGGCGCTGGCCGGGTGGGAACCGCGCTCGCCGTTGCCCTGAGCCGTGCTGGTCACCGCGTGACCGGCGCCTCGGCGGTATCGGAGGCATCACGACAGCGCGTCGAGAAGTTCTTGCCGGGCACGCCGGTGAGGCAGCCAGAAGACGTCGTCGCGAGCGCCGACCTGGTCTTGCTGACCGTCCCCGACGATGCACTGCGCGGCCTCGTGCGCGGCCTGGCGGCTACGGGCGCGCCGCTGGCCGGGCGCATGGTCGCGCATGCTAGCGGCCTGCACGGCCTGGCGGTGCTCGAGCCCGCCGTCGAGCTGGGCGCGCTGCCGCTCGCCCTGCATCCCGTCATGACCTTCACCGGCCGGCCCGACGACGCCGACCGGCTGGCTGGCATCTGCTTCGGCGTGACAGCGCCCGCCGTCCTCCGGCCGGCCGCCGAGGTCCTGGTGCTGGAAATGGGGGGCGAGCCGGTCTTCATCGCCGAAGCGGACCGGGGACTGTATCATGCCGCGCTCGCAGGCGCCGCCAACCATCTGGTCACTCAGGTCGTCCAGGCGGCCGACCTGCTCACCAGGGCGGGCGTCAGCCAGCCGTCCAGGATGCTCGGCCCGCTGCTGTCGACCGCGCTCGACAACGCGCTGCGCCTCGGCGACGCTGCGCTCACCGGTCCGGTCGCCAGAGGCGACGCGGAGACGGTCGCCGGCCACCTCCAGGCGCTCCAGGCTGCCGCGCCGGAGGCGCTGCCCGCCTATCTCGCGCTGGCCCGCCTGACTGCCACCAGGGCGCTGGCGAGCGGGATGCTCAGTGCGCCGGACGCGCAGCGCCTGCTCGACGTGCTCGCCGAGGCGCCGATATGACCGAGCTAGCCACATGAGAGCCAGCCACATGAGAGCCAGCCACATGAGAGCCAGCCACATGAGAGCAGCAAGCGACAGGGCAGCGGGCAGCCAGGCGGCGGCACCAGGAACGACGGTGCCGCCGACGCCGATGCTGGTCCGGACCAGGAAGGGCCTGGCTGCGGCCAGGGCGGCGCTGCCTGGCCCGGTCGTCCTGGTGCCGACGATGGGGGCGCTGCATGACGGGCACCGATCACCGCTGCGACTAGCCCGCGACCTTGCCGGTCCAGGCGGGAGCGTGCTGGTGTCGATCTTCGTCAACCCGCTCCAGTTCGGGCCGGCCGAGGACTACGACCGCTACCCGCGGCCGCTCGACCACGACCTCGCCGTCTGCGCCGAGGAAGGCGTCCGCGCGGTCTTCGCGCCGAGCCGGGAGCAGATGTACCCGGCGCAGCCGCTTGTCACCGTCAATCCCGGCCCGATGGGACGGCTGCTCGAAGGCAAGTCCCGGCCCGGCTTTTTCGATGGCGTGCTGACAGTCGTGCTCAAGCTGTTCCAGCTCACGCAGCCGGATATCGCGGTGTTCGGTGCGAAGGACGCCCAGCAACTCGCGCTGATCCGGCAGATGGCGGCTGATCTCGATCTCGGCGTGCAGATCGCCGGGGCGCCGCTGTACCGCGATCGAGACGGGCTGGCGGCCGTCGAGCCGCAACACCTACCTCTCACCAGCCGAGCGCGGAGTCCGCGCTCGCCCTGGCCGACGCGCTCGCTGCGGGGCGCACCGTGGCCGGCCGGGGACGACAGCCGTGCTGGCCGCGGCCGGCACCGTTCTCGACGAGGCCGCTCTGGCAGATCCGCCCGTGGTACTCGACTACCTGGTGCTTGCCGATCCGGATAGCTTCGAGGAGGTCGGGCCCGGCCACTGCGGGCCGGCCGTGCTGCTGGTGGCCGCCCGTGTCGGGACGACGCGGCTGATCGACAACGTCAGCCTGGAGATCGGCGGCCGCGCGCGTGATCGCCGGGACGCTGCTCGCGCCGCCGCCCGGCTGGCGCAAGGAGACCGACGTCATCGTCGTCGGCTCCGGCGTCGCTGGCGTGACGACCGTGCTCGCGATCCGGCGTGCGCTGCCAGCCGCCCGGATCCTGCTCGCGACCAAGTCCGTGCTAGACGACGGGTCGACCCGCTGGGCGCAGGGCGGCGTGGCCGCCGCGCTGGGCCCGGGCGACTCGCCCGAAGATCACCTCCAGGACACGCTGACGGCGGGCGCCGGCCTGTGCGACGTGCGGGCCGTGCGCGCGCTCGTGACCGACGGACCTGGCGCGGTGCGGCGGCTCATCGAACTCGGCGCGCGAGTTCGACCGCGAGCCGTCCGGTCCGCTGTCGCTGACCAGGGAAGGCGGTCACCTTCGCCGCCGGATCGCGCACGCCGGCGGCGACGCCACTGGCGCGGAGATCTCGCGCGCGCTGCTCGTCGCGCTGGCCGAGGCCGGCGCGAGCGCGGAGCTCGAAGTGATCGAGCACGCGCTGGCCATCGACTTGCTGCGCAGCCGCCGACGGCCGCGCGGCCGGCATCACGCTGCACGTACTGGGCGAAGGTCAGACCGACGGAGTCGGAGCTGTGCACGCCAGCGCTGTCGTACTCGCGACCGGCGGCTTCGGCCAGGTCTACGCGGCGACGACCAACCCGCCGGTGTCGACCGGCGACGGCTTGGCGCTCGCCCTGCGCGCCGGCGCGGAGGCGGCTGACCTGGAGTTCGTCCAGTTCCACCCGACCGTGCTGTGGCTGGGCCCGGATTCGCGCGGGCGCCAGCCGCTGATCTCCGAGGCCGTGCGCGGCGAAGGCGCGGTGCTCGTCAACGCCGCGGGCGTGCGGTTCATGGCCGGCCAGCATCCGCTGGCCGACCTGGCACCGCGTGACGTCGTCGCGAAGGCGATCATGCGCGAGATGATCGCTGCCGGCACCGATCATGTGTACCTGGACGGCAGGCACTTCGGCGCGCAGGAATGGGAGCGCAGGTTCCCGACGATCCTCGCGAGTTGCCGGGCGC
The DNA here is from genome assembly GCA_963837255.1 of uncultured Actinomycetota bacterium. Taxonomy (GTDB): domain Bacteria; phylum Actinomycetota; class Actinomycetes; order Streptosporangiales; family Streptosporangiaceae; genus JAJYUU01. The sequence continues at coordinate 3,543 of CAWIMN010000011.1, read as the reverse complement.
ACGGCATCGATCCGGTCACGAGCCTGATCCCGGTCGTGCCGGCCGCGCACTACGTCAGCGGCGGCGTCCGCACCGATCTTTTCGGCCGCACCAGCGTGCCTGGCCTGTACGCCTGTGGCGAGGCTGCCTGCACCGGCGTGCACGGCGCCAACCGCCTGGCGTCCAACTCGCTTCTGGAGGGGCTGGTATTCGCCGAGCGGATTGGCGCCGCCCTGGCCCGTGGCCTGCCGCCGCCGGCCGAGCCCGCGAAGGCCGTCAGAGCGCCAGGGCTACTGGATCCGGCGATCGTCCGCCCGCTTCAGCAGCTGATGTCGGCGAACGCTGGCGTGCTTAGATCGGGAACGGGGCTGGCTCAGGCCGCCGCCGGCCTCACCGACCTCAGCCGCCACCAGTGCGACAAGCCCGACGCCGAGGCGTGGCAGGCGACTAACCTGCACCTGGTCGCGACCGCCCTGGTCCAGGCCGCCCTCGCACGGGAGGAAACGCGCGGCAGCCACTGGCGGGATGACTTCGCCGAGACAAGCGAGGCCTGGCGAGGGCACCTGATCTTCTCCCTGACCGATTCCGGGCTGAGCTCGGTGTTTGAGCCGGTGCTCGATGAGTGAGCGGCCCGCAGCATGCCAGCACGGGAACGGTGGCGGAGGCAGGCGGCCCCGTTCCGGATCTGAATCCCGACCTCGCACTGCGGCTCAGCGCTGCGGGCCTCGATCCGGGCGCGGTGCGGTCGTTCGTGACGGGCGCGCTGGCCGAGGACCTGGCCGGGGGTCTCGACGTGACCACGGCCGCTACCGTGCCGCCGGCCGAGCGTGGGCGCGCTGACCTGGTCGCGCGGACGCCGGGCGTCGTCGCCGGCCTGCCGGTCGCGGCGACTGTGTTCTGGCTCGTGTCGGCCGAGGTGGAGTCCGTCGCGCTGGTGGCCGATGGCGACCGCGTCGCGGCCGGGCAGCCGCTGCTCACGGTGTCAGGTCCGATAGGCCCGATCCTGACGGCCGAGCGAACGGCGCTGAATCTGCTCTGCCATCTGTCCGGCGTCGCGACCCTCACCCGGCGCTGGGTCGACGCCATCGCCGGGACCGGCGCCCGGATCCGTGACACCCGCAAGACGCTGCCCGGCATGCGGGCGCTGGAGAAGTACGCGGTGCGCTGCGGCGGCGGTGTCAACCACCGCATGTCCTTGTCGGACGCCGCGCTGATCAAGGACAATCACGTGGCGGCAGCCGGGTCGTGTCGGCGCGGCGTTCGCCGCGGTCCGGGCGCGGGCGCCAGGGCTGCCGCTCGAGGTCGAGTGTGACACCCTCGAGCAGGTCGCGGAGGCGCTGGCGGCAGGCGCCGACCTGATCCTGCTTGATAACTTCGACGTGCCGGCCCTGGCGCAGGCGGTCCGGCTGGCGGACGGCAGGGCGCTGCTGGAAGCCAGCGGCGGCCTGGCGCTTGCCAGCGCCCGTGCTGTCGCGCAGACCGGCGTGGACTACCTCGCGGTAGGAGCGCTGACCCACTCCGCACCCGCCCTCGACATCGGCCTCGACCTAGTCCAGGCCCGCTAGCCATCGGGAGCGACATGCTACTGACCATCGACGTCGGCAACACCAACACGGTCCTCGGCGTCTTCGACGGCCCCGACGTCGTCGAGCACTGGCGCATCTCCACCGACCCGGTTCGCACGGCCGACGAGCTTGCGGTGCTGATCCAGGGTCTGCTGCGGCAAAGCACGCTCTTTGCCGAGCCAGACGTGAGCGGCATCTCGCTGTGCTCGACCGTGCCCTCGGTGCTGCACGAGCTGCGGGAGATGTGCCGCCGGTACTACGGCGACGTGCCGGCGGTAATCGTCGAGCCCGGGGTGAAGACCGGCGTGCCGCTGCGCTACGACAATCCCAAGGAGGTCGGCAGCGACCGGATCATGAACGCGGTCGCGGCGGTGCACCTGTACGGCGGCCCGGCGATCGTCGTCGACTTCGGTACGTCCACGAACTTCGACGCTGTGAGCGAGCGGGGCGAGTTCGTCGGCGGCGCGCTGGCGCCCGGCATCGAGATCTCGGTGGACGCGCTGTCCCGCCGTGCGGCGCAGCTGCTGAAGGTGGAGCTCGCCCGGCCGAGCCGGGTGATCGGCAAGAGCACGGTCGAGGCGCTGCAGTCCGGGATCATCTTCGGGTTCGCCGGGCAGGTTGAGGGCATTGCCACCCGCATGGCCGCGGAGCTGGCGCCGTCGGATCCGGACTCTGTCACGATCATCGCCACCGGCGGCCTCGCGCCGCTGGTGATCGACGAGGTTGCGGTCATCGACGCGTACGAGCCGTGGCTGACTCTGATCGGGCTGCGGCTGACTTATGAGCGCAACACAGCGGACCGGGCCGCCATCCTGCCCCCGGAGATCGCGGTGCCGCCGGAGATCGGGCGGGGGCGGCGCGCCGCGATACTGCGGTGACCGACTGATGAGGGCACCGGTAACCTCGGGCAGATGACGGAGGATCAGGAGAGCGGGGCCGCCCGCTTCGATGTGCCCGAGCAGATGCGGGTCCGGCTGGCCAAGGTTGAACGGCTGCGCGCGGCTGGCGTCGACCCCTACCCGGTCGGCTATCCGCGCACGCACACGGTCGCCGAGGTGCGCGGCGAGTTCGGCGAGCTGCCGCCCGATGCTGCCACCGGCAAGGTGGTCGGCATTGCTGGCCGGGTTGTGCTGTACCGCAACGGCGGCAAGCTGTGCTTCGCCACGCTCCGGGACGGCTCGGGTGAGCTTCAGGTGATGATCTCGCTGGACCGGGTCGGCCCGGAGGCGCTGGCGGCCTGGAAGCAGGACATCGACCTGGGCGACCACGTCGGCGTGACGGGCGAGGTCATCTCGTCCCGGAGCGGCGAGCTGTCGGTCCTCGCGGAGTCGTTCGCGATCACCGCGAAGGCGCTGCGGCCGCTCCCGGACAAGTACCATGGCCTGACGGACGCCGAGTCGCGAGTGCGACAGCGTTACGTGGATCTGATGACGAACCCGTCGGCCCGGCGGATGGCCGAGGTACGCGCGGCGGTCACCCGCTCGGTGCGCGAGGGACTGCATGCGCAGGGGTACCTGGAGGCCGAGACGCCGGTACTCCAGACGCTGCACGGCGGCGCTAACGCCAGGCCATTCACGACGCACATCAACGCGTTCGACCTGGACCTCTATCTGCGTATCGCGCTGGAGCTCTACCTGAAGCGGCTGGTCGTCGGCGGTATCGATCGGGTCTACGAGATCGGCCGGATCTTCCGGAACGAGGGCGTGGACGCTACGCACAATCCGGAGTTCACCATGCTGGAGGTCTATCAGGCCTACGGCGACTACAACACGATGGCAACCCTCACCAGGGAGCTGCTGCAGGCGGCCGCGGAAGCCGCGCACGGCCGCCAGGTGGCCGTCCGGCCAGACGGAACCGAGGTCGACATCAGCGGCACCTGGCGCGAGGAGACCGTGCACGGGGCGCTGTCGGCGGCCCTCGGGACCGCGGTCACGCCCGATACCAGCGCGCGGGAACTGCGCAGGTACGCGGCGGAGCGGGGCATTGAGCTCCATCCTGG
>CAWIMN010000010.1:0-5173 GCA_963837255.1 uncultured Actinomycetota bacterium | reverse complement strand
CGCTGGTCGCACCGGCCGCGCTGCCCAGACGGCCGCCGGCCTGCCCGGCGATCCGCCCAGTGTGGAGGGTAGCGCGCGGCGTGGAGGGTAGCGCGCGGCGTGGAGGGTAGCGCGCGGCCCGGAGCGGGCAGGAATCCTGGGCGGCGTCCAGCCGGCCGGGCAGCCCGCGGGCGGGTCGCCGGCTGAAGCCAGCCGAGAGCAGTACCGGGGAGCAGCGAGAGGAGGTGCGGATATGAAGAAGTGGCTCCTCCTGGTGTCAGTGACCGTGGTCTGCGCGGCCCTGCTGGTAGGCCAGGACGACATCCGCCGTTTCCTGCGGATGGAAGCAGATGTGACGGCGCCGCCCTAGATCACTCGCGATGGATCTCGCCTTATCGGCCAACGCGATGTATCTTGATACCAGGCAGGCTTGGCCAGGTTCACGGGGATCGAAGGGCGGCGGCACATGTTCGACCGGTTTACCGAGCGGGGGCTTCGAGCGCTGGCCCTGGCCCAGGAAGAGGCCAGGAGACTCAGCCACGACCATGCTGGCGCGGAGCACCTCCTGCTCGGGCTCATCCACGACCGCGGCGGGCTGGCCGCCGAGACGCTCAGCTCGCTGGGCATCAACCTGGGCGCCGTGCGTGAGCAGGTGGAAGACATCCTCGGCCGGGGGCGGAGTGAACCGCCGGAGCACATCCCGTACACGCCGCGGGCGCGGCGCGTGCTGGAGCTGGCCCAGCGGGAGGCTTTCCAGCTGGGGCACGGCGCGGGTCGGCACCGAGCACCTGCTGCTCGGCCTGCTTCGCGAGGGCCGGAACGTGGCCGCCCAGGTCGTCGTGACGCTGGGCGGGGACCTGGGCCGGGGTCCGCCAGCAGGTGTTCCAGCTGCGGATGGACGCGCAGGACGGTGCGGCCTGAGCCAGGCTCAGCCCGGGACGCGGGCCGGGAAGTAGCCGGGCCCGGGCTTGACCGCCCGCAGGTGCAGGAACAACGGGATGCGCTGCCAGCGCTGGTCAGCCGGCTCGCGGGCCAGCTGCCCGGTCGGCCGTACCTCGCGCAGCACCTCGGTGAGCAGGCCGGCGTCCTGCAGCGCCCGGAAGTAGGCCTCCAGCGGCCGGTGCTCACTGTGGAAGGTCAGCCGGACTCCGCCGCGCTCCAGCACCATGCCGCGCGGGGCGGGCTCCAGGTACGAGCCGGAGATCACGAACGGGGTGTCCGCGGCCCGGCCAGGGGAACTCCCCGGCCGTGTTGAGCGGATGCGGGATGGCCAGGCACAACCGCCCGGCCTCAGCCAGCACCCGGGCAACCTCCTGGACGGCCTGTGCCAGCTGATCCATATCGTGCAAGCACATGTACGCCACGACCAGGTCGAAGGTGCCGCTGCCGAACGGCAGCCGGGCCGCGTCGGCCAGTACCGCGGGCGCCGGGTCCGGCCTGCTGACCGCGAGCCGGACCATGGTCGGCGCCGCATCGATGCCCACCACCTGGTGGCCCAGCGAGGCCAGGATCGTGGTCAGCCGTCCTTCCCCGCAGCCCAGGTCGAGCGTCCGGCGGCCCGCTGCGGGCAGCAGGTGCCGCAGCGCGGGCAGATTGACGTCCTGGTGCGAATGATCCAGGCCCGGCGCGCGGGCGAACCGGGCCCAGTTCTCCGCCTCGGCTTCCCAGCCGTCCCGCATCCTCACCGGGTGCGCGGATCAGCCGCGGCCGGGCCGGGGTCGGCGTACCGGGCCACGGTGAAGGCCAGGATGAGCGGGACGTCAACGCCGAAGACCAGCAGCGTGGCCACCAGGACGGCTAGCGTCGCCCCTGGTGTGTCATCGCGGACGAATACGAAGCCGAGCAGACCGGCGATGACCAGGTAGGCCACCAGCGCCCAGCAGAAGACCAGGAAGAACACCGGCCACGCGAACGGCCGGACGCGGTCCGGCGCCACGGCTGGGCTATCGGGGCCAGCCGGAACCGCGGCGATCTGCTGTGTCACTGCGCCCCCTAGATATGCCGGCTACTGCCGCAGCCCACGTTTCGCCTGGTGGACGCGCCGACGCGTCAACGACAACCCCGGCCGGGTGAGCTGAGAAGGCAGCCGGACCGGGGCCAGCGCTCACTGCCCCTGCGGCACCAGGTCCCCGACCGGCCGCAGTTCCTCCGGCGCCTCGAACCGGAATCCGCACATGTCCACGGTCATCCCACCGGCCGCCATGGCCAGCGCGAGGGCGCCGCTGGCCACCTTCTGCCGCAGGTCCTGGCGCGCCGCGCCCGCGTGCAGCCCGGTGTTCAGGTCCCAGTGATGCAGCGGGCCCTTGCGCATGGCGCCCAGCGCGGGCGGCTCGAGGGCGGCGCTATAGAGCCGGGGCGACCAGTACGCGGTATAGAACACGGCGTGCTGGCCGCTGATCGCATACGTGTCGTCCGTGGCGTCCTCGACGCCGACATCGCTGCCCGCGTAGGGCCGGAGCACCCGGACCACCTCGTCCGGGTCGAGTGGCCGCTCGCTGTATACCGAGGCGGCCAGGGCCGCTTGCGCAGCGGCGGCCAGGGATGCACCGACCCGCCGAGCCGCGCGGCCAGCCCGAGTACCAGGGACTCACCGTCGGCCCGCTTGCTGTCGTCCGGGCGGCGCTCACTGTACCGCTGCAGCGCCGAGGCCGCGTACCAGGCCACCGCGGCGCTGGCCGGCAGGCCGGCCTGCCCGGCGAGCCTGGGCGTGATGGTGACCGGCCCGAACAGCAGCACCCCGTTACCGAACACCAGCCGGCCATGCCAGACGCGCAACTGCGGGTCATAGAACCGGGCCGTCTCGATCACCGCGTCATCCAGGCCGGTGGCCAGCAGCAGCGTCGGGCCGCCAGCTTGTCGCCAGTGCGGTCAAAAAGCGGCATGGCCTGCCTCCACCTTCAGGGTTGTCCGTGCGGGCCGCCCGCTCAGAACAGCGATGTAACGCCGTGCCACACGCTCTTGGCCGCCCCGCCGATGTCACCCACGAGTTGCTTGGTGTCGTCCCAGCTGCCTACCCCGGCGGCCCCGAAGTCGGTCAGGATGCCGAGCGCGCTGTGCTGATGCCACTGCTGGCCGAAGTCCAGGGCCAGCCCGCCATCGCTCGCCCGGCGGACTTCGAAGACCACGCCGTCGCGATGGTCCGCGCGGATATCCGGCCGGGCAGGCGCGAACACAATGGCTGGTAAATCTTCCGCGCCGGTGCTGTGACGGCGCTCCGCTGCGTCCACCGCGCGCCCCCTTTCCCGTCTCGCTGGCCACCGGGGCAGTTGAGCCATTTCCCAGCGCCACGAGCCAATCCAGAGCAGGATCAACTTAGCGAATTCGGCGTCCTCGCCGGGGGAAGATCGCCGGGGCGGCCGGGAAAACCGGCCAGCCACGGCGGTCCACAGGCTGTGGGCAACCTCCTGGCCCGGGCCGCCCGAACTGCGGGGTAGTGTCCCCGCTCCTGTGGAAAGTCCGGCTTCCTGCCGTTACGGGTGGGTTTACCCGGGCGGGATGAGCCAACTAGCTTCCGTAATGCCGTAGGTACTGCAATACTGCATTGATGCCCGGTCTTAGCGTCGCTCTGCTCAACCTCAAGCCAGGCACGGGCAAGACCACATCGGCTGTTTGGCTGGCGCACATCTTCGTCGCAGGCCGGGAAGCAGTACTTCTGGTGGACGCGGACCCTTCCGGCAGCGCGCTGGAATGGTCGGACCTGGCAGCCATGGATCCGCGGCTGCCGCCCAGCGCGGCGTTCCCGTTTCGGATTGTGGCCCTGCCTTCCCGCCGGCTTCACCTGCGGGTGCCCGAGATCGCCTATCCGGATGACGTGGTGATCATCGACGCTCCGCAACTGGAAGACCACGCCGCCATAGCCCGGTCAGTGATGCGGTACGTCGACGAGATCCTGATCCCGTGCGCGCCGAGTCCCATTGAAATCAATCGCACTACGCCAGTACGCGACGAGATCGCCGAAGTCGAAGCGATCCGGGACAAGCCCGCCCGGTCCGCGGTGCTGCTGAACCGGTGTATCACCCGTGCGCACTCGACTGCCAACGCCCGAGAAGCCCTGGCGGGCCTGGGCTATGACGTTCTGCGGACGGCCGTGCCGAGGCTGGAGGTCTACGCTCAGAGTTTCGGACTGCCGATTCCCGAGATAGGCCGCGACCTGTGGCGCGGCGTGGCGGGCGACCTTATCGAACGGTGCGTTCCCCTCGGGAAGGTCCAGTAATGACGACAGAGCAGGAACGGCGCAAGGCGCAGATGGCTGCGGCCGCTGCGAGCCGCACCGAACCTGGTGCCCGGTCAGCCGGTGGCACGGCTATCCGGTCTAAGCCGGTACGGATCACGCTCGACCTCAGCCCGGAACTGTACCGGCAGCTGACCCTGTGGGCCACTCGGCCGCGATCGAGCTGGATGTGCCGCGCCTCGCGCTGGCAGACGCGGTGCGCGCCATGATCAGAGTCACCACCGAGTGCCCGGACGAGGTCATCGAGCGGCTTCGCCGCGATCGCGACCTCTAGCCCGCCCGGCCCGGGGTACAGTGCAGGCCATCAGGAGTCCCTGCCAGCTATTCGGAGCGTGTCGTGGCCGGCGCCAAGTGGAGCGATCTCAGCAAACGGAACCAGCGGCTGCTCATCGCCGCGGCGGCGGTCGAGACCAGCCTGAAGGCGGCGGCGCTGATCGACCTCAAGCGACGCCCGGCGAGCCAGATCCGCGGCCCGAAGTGGGCCTGGATCCCGGCCCTGACCATCCTCAACTCGGCCGGCATCGCCCCGATCACCTACTTCGTGTGGGGCCCAAGCCCAAACTCGTGAGAGTGCGGTGAGTTATGCCCGCCGGCGGGGCACAAGTCACCGCGCTGATGGGTTACGGCCGACCCCGGAGGCGCAAAGAAGTACTGCCCGGCCCGCACGGGGCGGCTGGCTGGTTAGCCGGGCCCGCGGACCCCGTCGGCCTGCTCCGGGTGCACCCCCACCGGGGCCACCTCAGCCGGGGCCACCTCAGCCGGGGCCACCTCAGCCGGGGCCACCTCAGCCGGGGCCACCTCAGCCGGGGCCACCTCGGCCGGGGTCACCTCGGCCGGCCCGGGCTCAGCCGGGCCCCCATCGTCCTCGGCGGCCTCCTGCGGCGGCCCCGGCCTGCGGGGCGACGCGGGCTGGGAGTACCAGCGTGGCGGCTCGGCGGTGGTAGCTGGCCATCTCGTCCTCGT
>CAWIMN010000009.1:0-1874478 GCA_963837255.1 uncultured Actinomycetota bacterium | reverse complement strand
TCGCTTTCGCTGCGGGCGTAGCTGGGAACACTGCTCCTTCAGCCTAGGTTGAATGGGATGAACGCCCTACTGGCGGGGAACGTTTTGAGTAGTGCGGCATGTCGCACGCGATGGCGTCGCCCGGCGCACGGGCTAACATGCGGAAGGGACGGGCAGTTCTCTTGCCACCACCGACCGCGCTGTGAGGAGCGACGAGATGTTCGAGAGGTTTACCGACCGGGCGCGGCGGGTTGTTGTCCTGGCTCAGGAAGAGGCCAGGATGCTCAACCACAACTACATCGGGACTGAGCACATCCTGCTCGGCCTCATTCACGAGGGCGAGGGTGTTGCCGCTAAGGCACTCGAGTCACTAGGGATAAGCCTAGAGGCCGTACGGCAGCAGGTTGAGGAGATCATCGGCCAGGGCCAGCAGGCACCGTCTGGTCACATCCCCTTTACGCCGCGTGCCAAGAAGGTTCTTGAGCTATCCCTGCGCGAGGCGCTTCAGCTTGGTCACAACTACATCGGCACTGAGCACATCCTGCTCGGGCTGATCAGGGAAGGCGAGGGTGTCGCCGCGCAGGTGCTGGTCCGCCTTGGCGCCGACCTGAACCGGGTCCGCCAGCAGGTCATCCAGCTGCTCCACGGCTACCAGGGCAAGGAGCCCGCGGCAGCCGGCGCTCCCTCCGAGAGTGCGCCGTCGACGTCGCTCGTCCTTGACCAGTTCGGCCGCAACCTGACCGCTGCCGCGCGCGAAGGCAAGCTTGACCCGGTCATCGGCCGGGACAAGGAGATCGAGCGCGTAATGCAGGTCTTGTCGCGCCGGACGAAGAACAACCCTGTCCTGGTCGGCGAGCCTGGCGTTGGCAAGACTGCGGTCGTTGAGGGCCTGGCGCAGAAGATCGTCAAGGGCGAAGTGCCCGAGACGCTCAAGGAGAAGCAGCTCTACACCCTCGACCTGGGAGCGCTTGTCGCCGGATCCCGCTACCGCGGTGACTTCGAGGAGCGGCTGAAGAAGGTCCTGAAGGAGATCAGGACTCGCGGCGACATCATTCTGTTTATCGACGAGATCCACACGCTGGTCGGTGCGGGCGCCGCCGAGGGTGCGATCGACGCGGCCTCCATCCTGAAGCCGATGCTGGCCAGGGGCGAGCTGCAGACCATCGGCGCCAGCACGCTGGACGAGTACCGCAAGCACCTGGAGAAGGACGCGGCCCTTGAGCGGCGGTTCCAGCCGATCCAGGTGGCAGAGCCGACGATCTCACACACCATCGAGATCCTGAAGGGCCTGCGCGACCGGTACGAGGCACATCACCGGGTCACAATCACCGATGACGCACTCGTGGCGGCGGCTCAGCTTGCTGACAGGTACATCAGCGACAGGTTCCTGCCGGACAAGGCGATCGACCTCATTGACGAGGCGGGCTCGCGGATGCGTATCCGCCGGATGACCGCACCGCCGGACTTGCGAGACTTCGACGAGCGGATCGCCGACGTTCGGAGGGAGAAGGAGTCGGCCATCGACTCCCAGGACTTCGAGAAGGCCGCCTCGCTGCGCGATACCGAGAAGCAGCTCATCGACAAGAAGGACGCACGGGAGAAGGAGTGGAAGGCCGGCGACATGGACACGCCGGCTGAGGTCAACGAGGAGCTCATCGCTGAGGTTCTCGCGACCGCCACCGGCATCCCGGTGTTCAAGCTCACCGAGGAGGAGTCGCAGCGGCTGCTCCGCATGGAGGACGAACTGCACCGCCGCGTCATCGGCCAGAACGACGCCATCAAGGCGCTGTCCCAGGCCATCAGGCGGACCAGGGCCGGGCTGAAGGACCCGAAGCGCCCCGGCGGCTCGTTCATCTTCGCCGGACCGTCCGGTGTCGGCAAGACCGAGCTGTCCAGGACGCTCGCCGAGTTCCTCTTCGGCGACGAGGACTCGCTGATCCAGCTGGACATGAGCGAGTACATGGAGAAGCACACGGTCTCCCGGCTGTTCGGCTCGCCGCCCGGTTACGTGGGCTACGAGGAGGGCGGCCAGCTGACCGAGAAGGTGCGTCGCAAGCCGTTCTCAGTCGTCCTGTTCGACGAGATTGAGAAGGCGCACGGCGACATCTTCAACTCGCTGCTGCAGATCCTGGAGGACGGTCGGCTGACCGACGCCCAGGGCCGGGTTGTCGACTTCAAGAACACCGTGATCATCATGACCACGAACCTCGGCACCCGGGACATCTCCAAGGGCGTCACGGTGGGCTTCGGCGCCGCCAGCGAGTCGAAGGGCTCGTACGACCGGATGAAGAACAAGGTCGGTGAGGAGCTCAAGCAGCACTTCCGGCCTGAGTTCCTCAACCGCGTCGACGACATCATCGTCTTCCACCAGCTCAGTCAGGAAGAGATCTTCCAGATTGTCGATCTGATGATCACTAAGGTCGACGAGCGGCTGCGCGACCGGGACATGGGCATCGAGATCCGTCCGGCGGCCAAGAAGCTGCTGTCGGAGAAGGGCTACGATCCGGTGCTCGGCGCTAGGCCGCTGCGCCGCACGATCCAGCGGGAGATCGAGGATCACCTGTCGGAGAAGATCCTGTTCGGCGAGCTCAAGGCCGGCCAGATCGTGATCGTCGACGCGGAGGGCAGCGGCGAGGACGCGAAGTTCAGCTTCACCGGCATCAACAAGCCGTCCGATGTGCCGGATGCGCCGCCCGTCGAGGTCGAGACCAAGGCGGGAGCCAGCGGGGCAACCGCGACGGCGTCCGACTAGCAGGACAGCCCGGCGCGGGCTTAGACAGGCAAGACCGACGAGCCGGCCGAAAGCGGCCGGCTCGTCGGCGCTGTCTCACCGGGCAGCCACCCATCCGCAGGCGGCCGGCTCGTCGGCGCTGTCTCACCGGGCAGCCACCCATCCGCAGGCGGCCGGCTCGTCGGCGCTGTCTCACCGGGCAGCCACCCATCCGCAGGCGGCCGGATCGTCGGCGCTGTCTCACCGGGCAGGGCTAGCGAGCCATCCGCACAGCGGATGATTAGTCCGTCATCGATCAGGGCAGCGAGTGCACGCGCTCGCTGCCCTGAATCGTTCCAGGCCACATCCAGGTCGACGGGCGGAACTGGCCCGCGTGCAGACCGCAGGACGGCCAGCAGCCGGCCGCGGCACTGGCGGTCGCTGCCGCCATAACGCGGGGCCGTGCGCCGGACGGGCGCAGGCGGCCGACCTTGCCGCAGCCAGGCGCACTGGCTGCTGACCGGGCAATCGGCACAGCGCGGGCGTGTCGCTGCGCAGACAAGAGCGCCGAGTTCCATGATCCCCACCGACCACTGAGCGGCGAGCCTGCCGTCCGACGGCAGCAGCGACTCGGCTAGGCGGACTTCCGCCACGGTCTGCGCCGGACGCGGCAGATCGTCGCCGACAACGAGCCGGGCGAGGACTCGCCGGACGTTCGTGTCCAGGACGGCGTGGCGTTCACCGTAGGCGAAGCTAGCCACCGCGGCAGCGGTGTACGCGCCGACTCCGGGCAAGCTGCGCAGTTCCTCGACGGAGGTCGGTACGCGGCCATCATGGCGAGTCGTGATGAGCTCCGCGCTCGCGTGCAGCCGGACTGCGCGGCGCGGGTAGCCCAGCCGGTCCCACTGCCGGACCGCGTCTGCTGGCGTAGCCGCTGCGAGCGCGGCGGGCTCAGGCCAGCGGCTGATCCAGGCGGCGTGGGCGGGCAGCACGCGGCTGACTGGCGTCTGCTGGAGCATGATCTCGCTGACCAGGATCGACCACGGCGTCGCGTCCGGGCGGCGCCACGGCAGGTCCCGCGCATTGGCCGCATACCAGCGCAGCACTGGGGACAGGTAAGGCGTGGACATCGCCGTCCGATCCTCCCACGAGCTAACCGAGGCAGGCCGGCGTGATAACGGACCGGCCGTGCCGAAGCGGCGTCAGCACAGTCGAACCGCGCCTTTGCCCAGCGCCAGGAACAACCTGGGCAAGGCATCTACCTGCGCAAATGCGGCTGGGCGCGGCACGGCGGGGGAGAACGCGAGCGCCGCGCGGCTCTTGCATACTCTGCGCATGAGCATGAGCACGAGCACGAGCACGTTACGGCGGCTAAAGCCCGACCGGAACGCCGCCGTGTACTGGCGGCGCCGATTCGTGGTGCTGCTCATCGGCATGTCCGTCCTGACGCTCACCACCTGGGCTGTCGCGGGGGTGCTCGGAGGCTCAGCTCCGGCTGGCAACCAGGCAGCCACGAGGTCGATGCACGGAGGTCTGCCGAGGACGCCGAGCACTACAAGGGGCACAGGCGCTACCGGGCTGGTCGCTGCGGCACCGCTGAAACAGTCCTGGCTCGCCGCGGAAGGGCGGCAGCAGACCCGGTTAACTGCGGCGGGTCCGAAGCAGTCCTGGCTCGCTGCCGCGGGACTGAAGCACTCAGGGCACGCCGCGGCCGGGTCGAAGCAGCCCCGGCACGCTACGGATCGTCGCAGGTCACTGCGCCCGTGCCTGGCCGGGGACGTCGTGCTGAGCGTGTTTTACGGCAAGGCCAGCTACTCGGTTCGCCAGGCATCCGAATTCGAGGTCGACGTGGTATCCACCGCCAGCCGGGCTTGCGCCTTCGACATTGGCGCACGCCACCTGTTCCTGCGAATAGATGCCGGGTCCAGCCAGGTCTGGTCGTCGGCCGAGTGCGCTGACGGCCAGGTATCGCGGGTGACGATGCTCCGCCGAGGTGTCCCGACGGTCGTGCCGATCGCGTGGAACGGGCGGCATTCGTCGGCTGGCTGCCCAGTACACGGCGGCGCGGCCGCTCCCGGCGTGTACACGGCCACGGCGACAGCCACCGGTGGAGTGCCAGCCAGCCGCCCACTGACGTTCCGGCTCAGCTGACCGCCGCGCGGGTTAGGAGTAGCGCTCCATGAGCGCTGACTCGGCCAGCCGGGACAGCCCTTCCCGCACACTCGTGGCCAGCGCCGGGTCCAGGCCCTCCACGCGCCGGAGATCCTGGGCGCTGGCCGACAGCAGCTTCTGGAGACCGCCGAAGTGCTCGATCAGGCTGTCGGCTATCGCCGGCGGCAGCCTTGGGATCTGGCCAAGGAGCCGGTAACCGCGCGAGGTGACGTGCTGGCCGAGACCATCGGCGGCGCCGAGGCCAATCGCGGCAGCCACCCCGGGCAGGTCGAGCAGCTCGTCGGCGCCGAGCGTGGCGAGCTCGTCGGCCTGATCGGCATCGTCTCCAGCGGCCGCCCCGGCCACCGGCGGATCAGCGGCATAGTCACGCAGGAGTAGCTCGCGCTCCCGCCGCGTGCCTACGGTCAGCTCCTCGAGCTGCAGGCCCAGCAGGCCGCCGTCAGTACCGAGCTCCACCAGGAAGCCGCCGATCTCATCGGTCACCCGGCTGACCATCTCGAGCCGCTGGGCAACTACGGCGATGTCGCCGACCGTCGCGCGGTCCTCGATTTCCAGGGCAGTCAGCCCTCCGGTCGCATCGTCGAGGCGACGCTTGTACCGCTCAAGCGTCGCGAGCGCCTGATGGGCCCGCGTCAGGAGTGCCGCGGAATCCTCGAGAACGTACCGCTCGCTGGCGGTGAACACGGCGATGATCCGCATCGACTTGCTCACGGTGATCACCGGATATCCGGTCTGCCTGGCGACGCGCTCGGCCGTGCGATGCCGCGTGCCGGACTCCTGGGTTGGCAGTTGCGGATCAGGCACCAGCTGGACAGCCGCTCGAAGGATGCGGTCACCGGCCTGGTCGAGCACGACAGCGCCGTCCATCTTGGCCAGCTCGCGCAGCCGGGTGGGGGAGAACGGAGTGTCGAGCTCGAAGCCGCCAGAGCAGATCTGGCGCACCAGCGGGTCAAAGCCGAGCACGATAAGCGCACCAGTGTTACCGCGCACGATCCGCTCCAGGCCATCGCGCAGCGCAGTACCGGGGGCGACCATCGCGAGCGCAGCGCGCCGGCGCTCGTCCCGCCCGATGCTCATCGCAAGCACCTGCCTTTAACGACCTCGCTTGTCACGCGCAGTCTAGCCACGGGACACAACCCGCATTTCGCCTTCGCACGCAGCGCTGACCCTGCCCAGGGCTGCAGCCGCTAACCGCAAGCCTGCACCGCCCGCGACATTCCGGCGCGCCTAGCTCACCGCCCGCGACAACCCGGTATCCCGCCGAGCCGTCGCCGGCCGAGCCGTCGCCGGCCGAGCCGGCGCCAGGCCCAGCAGCCGGCGTCAGGCCCAGCAGCCGGCGTCAGGCCCAGCAGCCGGCGTCAGGCCCAGCCGTCGCCCGACCAACCCGGCGCCCATGCTCAGCCGGCGCCCGACCAAGCAGCGCCGCTACCGTCGCCCGAGCGCGGCGGCGATAGCGGACTGCATGTCGGCGGCCTCGGTCACCACGAGCTCCGACCCCGCCACGTGCAAGTGTCCAGCATGACCGCTGTCGGCGCGTCCCTGGCGCGACGGTCCGCCGACAGTCGGCAGCCCGGATCCGGCCGGAATGATCGCCCGCCTGAAGCCCATCCGCTCCGCCTCGGTGATACGCCGCTGGACGCCAGTGACGCGCCTGATCTCACCCGCGAGGCCGACCTCGCCGATCGCCACAAGGTCGGGTGGCACGCTGAGATCGGCAACCGCGCTCGCCACCGCCAGGCCGACGGCCAGGTCGACCGACGGCTCGGTCAGCCGGACCCCGCCGACGGTAGCGGCGAACACGTCGCGCTTGCCGATGCCAAGCCCCGCCCGGCGCTGGAGCACGGCCAGCATCATGCCCACCCTGGCCGAGTCGAGGCCGGAGACGACCCGTCGCGGCGGCAGGTCGCCGGCGGTGTCGCAGACCAGCGTCTGGACCTCCGCCAGCAGCGGCCGCCTGCCTTCCAGCGTCACGGTCACGCAGGTACCTGGCACCGGATCGTGCCGCTCGGAGAGGAATAGCCCGCTCGGGTCCGGCAGCCCGGTCAGGCCGTACTCGCCGAGCTCGAAGCACCCGAACTCGTCCGTCGGGCCGAACCTGTTCTTCAGCGCGCGCACCATCCGCAGCTGGCCGCGTGAGTCGCCGTCGAAGTGCAGCACGACGTCGACCAGGTGCTCAAGCGTGCGCGGCCCAGCCACCGAGCCGTCCTTGGTCACGTGCCCGACCAGCACGGTCGTCAGCGTGCGCTGCTTGGCCAGCGCCGTCAGGGCGGCGGTGATCTCCCGAACCTGGGTGACGCCGCCCGGCACGCCATCGATGCCGGCCGCGCTGATCGTCTGGATCGAGTCGACGATCAGCAACGCGGGCTCGACCGCCTGGACATGACCGAGTAGCGCCGCGAAGTCCGTCTCCGCGGCCAGGTACAGCGAGTCGCTGATCGCCCCGATCCGGTCGGCTCGCAGCCGAACCTGCGCGGCTGACTCCTCTCCCGTCACATACAGCACGCGGCCCGACGCGGCGGCGAGCGCGCCCGCCTCCAGCAGGAGCGTCGACTTGCCGACGCCGGGCTCGCCGGCCAGCAGGACGACCGCGCCGGGCACCAGGCCGCCGCCGAGCACCCGGTCCAGCTCGGACATGCCCGTCGGCCTGGCCTTGGCCGCCGCGGCGTCGATACGGCCGATGGGCACGGCCGCGGTCACGGGCTGCGCAGCTCGCAGCTGGGCGCGCGAGGTTCTCAGGCCGCCAGCATGAGCCCGGCCGAGATCCTCGGCGAGTCCCTCGGCCACGGTGCCCCACGCTTCGCAGTCACCGCAGCGGCCCACCCACTTCGATGTCCGCCAGCCGCAGGCCGAGCACTCGAACACGGTTGCGGTTGCTGATCTCGGCATGGTGGGAACGTACCGGGTAGTGCCGACAGTCGGCCGCCACCGGCAGCACGGCGCGCCGGGCGGCATAAGCTGGCAGTACGAGCACAGCCAAAGGAGAGGCGATTGCGCAGGTCACCCGCGTGACAGCCATCAAGATCGCGCTGTCGACCGCTTCGGTCTTCCCCGAGCGCACTCCGGATGCATTCGAGACCGCCGCCCGGCTTGGCTACGACGGGCTGGAGGTCATGGTGACCGCCGACCCGGTCAGCCAGGACGCTGCTGTGCTGCGCAAACTGTCGGACTACCACAGCATCCCCGTGGTCGCCGTGCACGCGCCGAACCTTCTGATCACCCAGCGGGTGTGGAGCCGCGACCCGTGGACGAAGCTGGCGAAGTCGCGCGACCTAGCCGAGGCGCTCGGCGCGCGCGTGGTCGTCGTGCATCCGCCTTTCCGGTGGCAGCGCGAGTATGCGAAGGACTTCGAGGCGGGCATCGCCGAGATGTCTGGGCAGGGCAACGTGGCGTTCGCGGTCGAGAACCTGTACCCGCTCCTGCGGGGCGACACCGAGATCGCCGCGTACGCTCCGCACTGGAATCCGGTTGAAATGGACTCAGCCGCCGCGACCCTCGATGTGTCGCACGCCGCGGTGTCCGGTTCCGACGTCCTCGCCATGGCCGAGGCGCTGGGTGACCGCCTCGCGCACGTCCACCTGGGCGACGGCACGAAGCCCGGCCTGCCGGACGAGCACCTGGTGCCGGGGCGCGGTACCCAGCCATGCGCCGAGCTGCTCCGCTGGCTCAGCGACACCGGTTACGAGGGACACGTCGTCCTGGAGGTCAGCACGCACCGGGTGGCCACGATGGGCGACCGCCAGGCTGACCTGGCTGAGTCCCTCGACTTCGCGCGCCGTCACCTGAAGCAGGATCCGGCCGCCGCAGGCCGCCGACGGTGACCGGCCGCGAGGGGCGCCGCCTCCGTGACGACCCCGTTCCTAGGCCTCGAGAATGAGCGTCACCGGGCCGTCGTTGACGAGCTCCACCTGCATGTCCGCCCCGAACACGCCGGTCTCGACGCCAGCCCCGAGCCCGCGCAGCGCATCCGCAAAGGCGGTGACCAGGGGCTCGGCAACCGGCGCTGGCGCCGCCGCGCTCCAGCTCGGCCGCCGGCCCTTGGCCGTGTCGGCGTAGAGCGTGAACTGGCTGATCACCAGCAGCGGCGCGGCCAGGTCGGCACACGACTTCTCGCCGGGCAGGATCCGCAGGTTGTAGATCTTGCCGGCGAGGGCGGCTGCCGTGGCCGTGGTGTCGCTGTGCGTGACCCCGACCAGGACCACCAGACCAGGCGCACTCAGCCGCCCGATCACGGACCCGCCGACGCTGACGCTAGCCCTGCTGGCACGCTGCACCACCGCTCGCACGAGTCCGCATTCTCGCATGGCGACGCGGCCACGCCGGCCCGCGCCATACGGACATGACCTGCACATTGGCTGGGAACGGGGCCGCGTAGACTGCGGTAGCTCGCAACGCTGCGGTGCAGGAAGGGCGCGAATCGCATGACTGTGCACATCGGCACGAAAGCTGACAGCAGGCCAGGGCAGGCCACCCTGATCACTGTCGCCCCGACGGGCGCGGAGTCGGAAAAGTCCGCGGTCCCCGCGCTGCCGGTCACCCTGGACGAGCTGCTCACCACCGCCAAGGAATGCCGCGAGGCTGGCGCGGCGGTGATTCACGTCCACATCAGGGACGACGAGGCGAAGCCGACACTGGATCTCACCCGGCTCAAGGACACCGTCCACGCCCTGCGCCAGTCCACTGACCTGATCGTGCAACTGTCGACGGGGGGTGCCGTCACCGACAGCTTCGAGCGGCGGCTCGCCGTGCTCGACGCGGGTCCGGACGCCTGCTCGCTGACCTGTGGCACCGTCAACTTCGGCGACGACGTGTTCATGAACCCGTGGGGGTTCATGAAGGACCTCTACGCGAAGACGCAGGCGCTGGGAGTAGTGCCGGAGTTCGAGCTGTTCGATTTCGGCCACATCGCTGCGCTGCACCGGCTCCTGTCCGAGCTGGGTGCGCCGGCCGGCGGCCACGTGCACTGCGATCTGGTGATGGGCGTGCCAGGCGGGATGCCCGGCGACGCCGCGACCCTGGTCCAGGCGGTCGCCGCACTGCCTCCCGGCGCGACCTGGTCGGCGACGGGAATCGGACGGACCAGTGTTCCGGTTCTGTTCGCTGCGCTGGCGGCGGGCGGGCACCTGCGGGTGGGCATGGAAGACACTGTCACGTTCTCCCGTGGCCGCCCGGTGACGGGCAACGCCGAGCTGGTGGAGCGGGCTGCGGCCGCCGCCGACCTCGCGCAGCGGCCGGCCATGAGCCCGGCCGACGCGCGCGCCATGCTGGGGGTGCCCGATCAGCGCTGACGTGCGGCCGGCCAATCCGGTTCTCGCCGAGGTCGTCAGGTCAGGCTTCGTCGAGTCACGTCATCGGGGCGCCGTGACCGCCCTGGCGGCGGACGGGTCCACCCTGTTGTCGGCAGGAACTGCCGACGTGCCGATGTTCCCCCGTTCCTCGAACAAGCCGTTCCAGGCCGCCGCCATGCTGCGGTGCGGACTCAAGCTAGACGGTGAACTGCTGGCGCTCGCGGCGGCCAGCCACTCTGGCGAGGACTTCCACGTGTCCGGCGTGCGGTCGATCCTGTCCTCGGCCGGGCTGACCGAGGATGACTTGCGCTGCCCGCCCGATCTGCCGCTCGACGAGCAGGCGAGCCAGGCGATGGTGCGGACCGGGGCTGGTCCCGACCGGGTGCACATGAACTGCAGCGGCAAGCACGCGGCAATGCTCGCGACGTGCGTCGCGGCCGGCTGGCCGACTGCGACCTACACCGATCCGGAGCATCCGCTCCAGCAGCAGATCAAGGCCACCGTCGAGCGGCTGGCCGGGGAGCCGGTCACCGCCGTCGGTGTCGACGGCTGCGGTGCCCCCCTCATGGCGATCTCGGTCGCCGGCCTGGCGCGCGCCTTCCGTGCTGTCGTCCTGGCCGAACCGGGCACCGCCGAGCGCGCGGTGGCGGATGCGATGCGCGCCAATCCGGCATGGACATCCGGCACTGCCAGGCCAGAGTGTGCGCTCATGCAGGCGGTGCCCGGCCTGCTGCTGAAGTCGGGCGCCGACGGCGTCGAAGGGTTCGCGCTGGCCGACGGCCGGGCGGGCGCCTTCAAGATCGAGGACGGCGCGGCCCGCGGCCGCGTCCCGGTCACGGTGGCACTGCTGCGCCGCCTCGGCGCGGACGCGGGCCCCGGCGTTGACCTGGCCGCCCTCGCCGGGCTGACCACGAGCCCGGTCTACGGCGGTGGCCAGGTGGTCGGCGAGATCAGGGCGGCGGCGCAGCTGCTGGGCTAGCTGGCTGCTGGGCTAGCTGGTTCCCGGGCTACGTGGCCTTCGGGCTCGCGGACGCTGAAGTGCCTGGCGCCGGCTTGTCTGCAGGCACGCCTGACGCGGCCGTGCTCGGCGATGGGCTGCTTGGCGATGGGCTGCTCGGCGATGGGCTGCTTGGCGATGGGCTGCTCGGGGATGGGCTGCTCGGCGACGGGCTGGGTGCCGGCGACGTGACCGACGTCGGCAGGTCGACCAGGCAGCCTGGGCTCGTGCCGCTGGCCGGGAACGCCGCAGCCAGCCCGTCTGCGATGAACAGCGCGCGCTTCTCATACGCCGGCCGATGTGTAGTGGATTCCGTCGTTGATGAACCACGGACGCTGGGCCAGGGAGGCCCAGTTGAAGACGCGCATGCTCGGATACCTGGCGCACGCTTTCAGCAGCGCGTCGTTCCATTTCTGCATGTTCGCCTCGGCGTAGGGACCCGAGTGCAGCAGCGAGATGACGTTGACCCACATGACGGGCATGCCTTTGGTGACCGCCATCATCTCGCTGATCCGGGCGGCAAGCCCCACGTTGGACCCGACGGCGACGTCAGCGGTGTCGTTTGTGCCAAGGGCAAGCACCCAGCAGCCGCGGAAGCCCTCCCTCTCCAGGTGCTTGGCCGCCTCGTACGCGTTCGTGGTGCCGGGCAGCACCTCGACCACGGAGCGGGCGCCGGTGATGTCGGTCCAGACGGTCTGCACGCCGACGTCCTCGTAGCGCGCCTGGATCCGCTGGCGCCTGTTCGGCAGGTAGTCAGGCGAGACCAGGCCGTCTGAGGTCGAGTCGCCGATGTGCGCCGCAGATGTGCAGGACGTGCGCAGCGGTCCCGAATGCAGCCCGGCCGACTCCGGGCCAGGTGACGGGCTCTTCCCTGCGCGGACGTGCTTATGGTCGGCATGGGTGACCGAATTGGTAGAAGCGGACAAGGCGCCCGCGCCTGGCCCGAGTGCGGCCGCGCCCGACGCGGCCGGGATAGCGACGAGCCCGCCCAGGCCGGCGCAGGCCACCACCAGGACTCCTGCCGCGGCAGCCGCTGCGGTCAGCCTCGACACGCCCAGGCTGGCCAGCCGCCTGGTCCGGATGCGGCGCCAGGCGCGGGCGATCGCGCCGTGCCGCACTGGCTCCTCGACGAACTTCCACGACAGCGCGGCGATGCCGATGCTGGCCGCGATCTGGGCAATGGCTCGCGGCAGGTCCTCGGTGCTATTAGCCGGCGATGTCAGCACAATGACCGGGTAATGCCACAAATAGATGCCATAAGAACGGACGCCGATCCAGCGCAGCGGACGCCAGCCGAGGGCCGCTCCGGTGACGCTGCCGGGACAGGCCGCCGCGGCTAGCACGGCGGCGGTGGCCACGCTGAGCACGACGATTCCGCCGCGATACAGGAACGGTGAGTACTGGCCGACACGCCAGATCATCACTGCTATCACGATGAGCCCGGCGACCGCCGGCACGTCCAGCACGCGCGTCCAGGTCTGGCTGGCGCGCGATGCCACGATGCTCGGCCAGACCATCGCCAGCGCCGCGCCGATCAGGAGCCCGCAGGCCCTGGTGTCGGTCCCCTCGTAGATCCTGGTCGCGTCGACCGCCGGGCGGTACATGGTGTACATGGCGACCGCGGAGGCGGCGGCGAGTGCCAGCGTCGGCAGCGCGAGCCAGCGGAGCGCGGCGGTGCTGCGGTGCCGGAGGCAGATCACGCCGAGCAGCAGCAGCCAGGGCCAGAGGAGGTAGAACTGCTCTTCGACGGCGAGTGACCAGAGGTGGTCGAGCGGCTGCGGCGGCGCGAAGCGCGAGAAATACGACTGGCCCTGCACGATGGCGTACCAGTTGCTGGAGTACGTGGCCGCGGCGGCCACCGCGCCGCGCAGGCTGCCAAGGCGCGCCCGGTCGAGCAGCGTGACCCAGGCCGTGACGATCGCCAGCATGACGAACAGCGCAGGCAGCAGGCGCCGGGCGCGCGCTAGCCAGAACTTGGCGAGTTGCAGGCGCCCGGAGCGCAGCCACCGGTTCAGCAGCAAGTCGGTGATGAGATAGCCGCTCAGGGTAAAGAACACCCCGACGCCCAGCATGCCGCCGGGCGCCCAGCTGAATTGCTCATGGAAGGCGATGACGGCCAGCACCGCGATGGCGCGGAGGCCGTCGAGCCCCGGCATGTAACGCTGGTCCGAGCCAACTGGCTTCGGCATGGTCCCCCCTGGCTAACACCACAAGTGCACGGGGGAACTACCCGCAGTAGTTTCACGACTACGTATTGTCCTTGACAAAAAATGGAACGTAAAAAACGGCCGGCTGCACAACGACGTGCAGCCGGCCGATAATCGCGACGCGCTAGTTAACGAGCACGCCGCTGCTGTGGCCGCCCGCCGGAA
The DNA here is from genome assembly GCA_963837255.1 of uncultured Actinomycetota bacterium. Taxonomy (GTDB): domain Bacteria; phylum Actinomycetota; class Actinomycetes; order Streptosporangiales; family Streptosporangiaceae; genus JAJYUU01. Next base: position 1,860,963 of record CAWIMN010000009.1, on the reverse strand, counting down.
AGGCGCGGCCAAGAGCTTGCGCGATGGCCGCGGCGCGGATCGCGTAGCCAGCCGATGTGTAATGAATGCCGTCGCTCAGGTGCCAGGCCGGCTGCACGACGCCCGCCCAGTTGAAGATGCGCATGTTCGGGTACTGCTTGGCGGCCTGGGCGAGGGCGCTGTTCCAGCGCTGCATGTTGGCCTCAGACCACGGGCCGCTGCTCAGATTGGTCTGCGTATTGACCCACATGACAGGCGCGCCGTGCACCGCGGTCATCATCTCCTGGATCCGGGCCAGGAGGCCGATGTTCGAGCCCGCCGCGACGTTAGCGGTGTCGTTAGTGCCGAGCGCGATGACCCAGCAGCCCCGGTATCCCGCCTGGTACCAGCTGCTCGCGACCCGATAACCGTTGATCTGGCCAGGCATCTGCTCGACGATTGAGCGACCACCAGAGGCGTCGATCCGGACGTGGCGCACCCCGACGTCGCGGTACTGCGCGGCCAGCCGCTGCGCGGGGTTGGGCAGCCACGTGGGCGAGACCATGCCGACCGAGGTGGAGTCGCCGATGTGCGCGACGGACGTGCACGATGTCTGCGGGTTGCGCGGGCTCGCGGCGGTACGGACGTGCGCAGCCGGCCGCCCAGCGCGCTTCGCCGGCGTGGCAGCACGCGGAGCGCGGGCCGGCTTGGCCGCCGCGGCATGCGCCGAGCCCGCGAAGACGCCGGCGAACGCGGCGCTGACAAGCGAGACGACCAGCATGGCCACCAGGCCGGCGACGATGCCAAGCCGCTGTGAACCGCGCAGGCCACGGCGTGACGTGCTGGCAGTGGTCGGCGAATCCGAGGTGAGGCTCGTGCGCCTGCGCATAGGCGTCTCCGTTCCGGCTCGTGTGGGCGCGGCCTGGAAAGACTCAGCCGCGGCAAAGTGCTGATGGTGCACGGGGGCGTGCGCCTCGGCGCTACCCAGGACGTGGCCAGATATGGCCGGGGGCGGCGCGATGGACCTCGTGGCGTGCCGCCGTACCACGAAAAACGCCATGCTCGAGGGGGCTGATTCCGCGTCGCCTCGGCGCGGCGACTAGGACAGGGCGCACGGTTACTCCCTGTTTACGCTCGCATCCGCCTGGTCAGCGCGCCTGTGGCCAGGCCGGCCACCAGCACCGACTGTGTCGCACCTCACGTGCCCTGTTTACCTTTTGTCCGCAATTGTGTGGCGGCGAGCTCGCCGGGCCGGACGGCCTTTGCCGCAGTTGGAGCCCTGAGGAGCACCACACTTCATGGTTTCGTCGACCCTCGTGTCCTGGTTTATCCGTCTTGTCCGCGCGGAAACCATGAAGTGCCCGCGTGGAAACCATGAAGTCGGCCCGGAGGGAACCTGCGGCCCGGGATCCGGACACGTCACCGAGGTGACGGGCAAGAAGGTACACATCCCTGGGAACGGGGTGCGTGGCCCGCCGCGCGCTGGAGCCCGCGCAGCAGGCAGGGCAAACGGTCATAAATCGCCATGCCCGACGCGCGCGAATCCCGGCCGTGAGCTGCCAGCTGAGCCGTGTTTGCAACTGCAAGCACTGCGGTGCAAGACTGGCGTCATGAGCCCGGTGAACGTGGGCGCGATCGGCGCCTACATCAGGGACCAGCGCGAGCAGGCCAAGATCTCGCTGCGCCAGCTGGCGCAGTCGGCCGGCATCTCTAACCCGTACCTCAGTCAGATCGAGCGCGGCCTGCGCAGGCCGAGTGCCGACATTCTCCAGCAGATCGCCAAGGGCCTGCGCATCTCGGCTGAGGCCTTGTACGTCCAGGCCGGCTTCCTGGAAGACAGGCCGCCAGGGTCGCTGGTGCGCGAGGCGGTGCTGACCGACGCCGAGCTCACCGAGCGGCAGAAGCAGATGATGATCGAGGTCTACGAGTCGTTCCGCAAGGAAACGGCCATGGCCAGGGCCGAGGCCGGCGAGATCGCCGATGACCAATCCGGGCTGGCGCCCGACGAAGCAGCGCTGAGCTGGCCGGAGAACCTCAGCCCCGCGGCACTAGCCGGGCGGCCCCGGAGGCTCGCGATCGCCCCGAGTACCGGGCCCGGCCTAGATCCCGGCGACGGCGGCGAGCCTGATGACGCCGAGGCTGACGACGATGGCTGGCTCGACGAGGACGAGATCGGACCCGCCGGACTAGCTGACAGCCCGTGGCATGCGCCTGACACCGGCGACGCTCGCCAGGGCGGCACGATCCATCAGTTCCCGCCGCCCTCGCCGACCAGGTAGCGTGACGCCGTGACAGACGCCGTGACAATCGTGAACCCGACCGCGCTGTCGGTCGTCAACTTGTTCTTCTGGGTGCTGCTGCTGGGCGCGTTCGTCATCGAGACCTGGGCTTTCATCGACGCGATCATCCGTCCGACTGCTGCCTTCCCCGCCGCTGGCAAGCAGACCAAGCCGATCTGGCTGGTCATACTCGGCGTGGCGTTCGTGATCGGCGTCGGCGGTGCCGTCGGCGAGCTGGCCCTGCTCAGCATCTTCCCCATCGTTGCCTTCGTGGCCGCGGCGATCTACCTCGTGGACGTCCGTCCCAAGATCAAGTCGATCAAGTCCGGGACGCGCCAGGGCCCGTACGGTCCCTGGTAAGCCCGCACGGGCGCGGGTAATCACTGACAGGATCCGGTTATGACCGAAGCGCAGTGGCGCACGCACCGGCTCGAGCTTGACGACCAGACGTTGCGCGAATGGGATGCCGTCGTCCTACATTCCGGCGAGGACGGCATCGTCCTGGATCGATCCGCGTTCTACCCGGGCGGCGGTGGCCAGCCACCGGATGAGGGCGTGCTGCTCTGGGGTGGCGTTCAGACACGGATCGCGGGTGCCCGCAAGGGCGACGACCTCTACCTGATCCCGGCCGACGGCGAGCCGCTGCCACCGCCGGGAACGGCCGTCCGCGGAGCCATCGCCGACGAGCGCCGGACGGCGCTGATGCGGACCCACTCGGGCCTGCACGTCTTGTGCGGCGTCGTCTTTCGCGACTACGGCGCGCTGGTGACCGGCGGAAACATGGAACCGCTGGTCGCGCGGATGGACTTCGACCTGCCCGAGCTGCCCGATGGCTTCCGCGACGCGGTCGAAGCCGCCTGCAACGCCGAGGTGCTGGCAGACCGGCGGATCGAGGCCCGAGTGCTGCCCCGGGCGCAGGCCTTCGAGCTGCCCGACATCATCAGGACCGCGACCAACCTGGTCCCGCCCGAGGTTGAGGACGTCAGGATCATTGACATCGTCGGCCTGGATCAGCAGGCCGACGGGGGCACGCACGTGGCCAGCACGAAGCACATCGGCCGCATCGAGGTGGCCAAGATCGAGAACAAGGGCCGCGGCTTCCGACGCCTGCGGATCAAGATCGCTGACTGAGTACGGTCGCCGTCGCCAAGCTCGGAGCTGACGACCCGCTCCGGGTGCACGCGATGATCTGCGCGGACCTTTCGGCCGGCGCCCACGCTGCGCCCGCCGATGTCGACGGCCCCGAGCTGGGCGCCTCAGCCTACTCGGCTGCCTGCGCAACCAGAGGGCCAACGCCTTGGTCGTGAAATGCTCGCCGCCTTGCGGACATGTAGCCGGTGTCGAAAGGAGCAGCCTTGCTATCTCCGCCTGACGTCGCGCAGACCCAGCGACGGCACCGGTTCGAGGAACTGTACGAGGCACACCGGATCGCTCTGCTCGGGTACGCCCTGCGCCGAACGGACAACACCGACGATGCGGCCGATGTCATGGCCGAGACGTTCCTGACCGCCTGGCGGCGGCTGGACGAGGTGCCGGCTGGTGACGAGGCCCGGCTCTGGCTGTACGGCACGGCGCGGCGTGTGCTGGCCAATCACCGACGCGGGGAGCGGCGACGGCTGGCGCTTGCCGACCGCCTCAGGACCGAGCTGGCCGTGACCTACCGGCCGCCTGATCACGCGGGCGGCGTTGCCGAGATCGCGGCGGCGTTCCGCCGGATACCGCAGCCAGACCAGGAGCTGCTCGCGCTGGCGGGCTGGGAGGGCCTGGACGCCGGCCAGATCGCCGTCGTCGTCGGCTGCTCTCGTAACGCGGCCAGGATCAGGCTGCACCGGGCCCGGCGGCGCCTGGCCGCCGAAATCGAGCTGCCGATGCCGCGTACTGGTCCCGCCCGCGCGGACGTTACGAACGGAGACCCCGCATGAACCCGATCAGCCAGCTTTCCCCGGTGACGGACGCGGAGGCGGCGCGCCTCGTGCGGAGCGACACCATGGCCGCCCTCGGTGACGACATCGTCCGCTCGGGTATCCCAACGCTCGCCGCTGCGCCGATGGCCACGGCAGGCGGCGCCGGGCAAAGCGGTGGCATGCCGCCACAGTCTCGCAGGCGGCTGCTCATCGGCATTCCGGTCGCCGCAGCCCTGGCCGTGACCGGCCTGATCCTGTCCTCCCTCGGCGCGCCGGGCCAGCATCTTGGGCCGATTCCGCTCGGTCCGCCCAAGGCCCAGGCGGCCGTGCTGTCCTTCACGAAGGAAGGCGGCTACATCAAGGTAATCGTGCGGAATCCGCTGGCCGACCCCGGGCGCTACCGGGCCGAGTTCGCCGCGCACCACCTGGACATCAGCCTGACGCTGGTGCCCGCGTCGCCGTCGGTCGTCGGCACGTTGGTCGAGGAGAGCGTGTCGTCGGGCGCCGCCGGCGCGGAGCTGAAGCCCATCACTGCGACAGGCAGGTGCGTCACCGGCGGCGGCGGGAACGTGTGCCCGGTCGGCGTCTTGGTGCCGATCGACTTCCGCGGCAGCGCGTCGCTGGTGTTCGGCCGGGCAGCCGGACCCGGTGAGCAGTATGAGTCCACCGCCCAGGCGGACGGCCCAGGCGAAGCCATGCACGGCCTCCACTACGTGGGCAAGTCCGCCGCCGCCGTGCTCGCCATGCTGGCCAAGCGGGGTGTCACGGTGCCGCAGTGGCGGGTGCAGCGCGCCGGGCAGTGCTACGTGGACGCCCGGCGCACCGTGCCCGGCAGCTGGCTGGTCTATAACGCGGTCCCGTGGGCGCCCGGACAGGTCGTGCTGTGGGCCGCGAAGACGCTACCCGTGCCCATGTGTGCCGGCGTCCGGGTAACGCCGTCGCCGTCGCCGTCTGCCGGCGTCAGATAGCGCGGCTGGGCGGGTCCGGTCAGAGCGAGCGAGGTCGCGCGGCCGGGCCCGGGGCCAGTGCCAGCGGCGCCGGGTGCGCCAGTCGAACATCAGTGCAGCGGCAGGACCAGCAGTGCCGCCGGGATGATCACGATAGCGGCGGAGACCGAGATGACCAGCGCCACGACCGCGTGGCTCAGTCCGGGAGCGGGCCGCAGCAGCCTGATCACCCTCGCGGCGACTTCGCACTCCTCGGCCCTGGCGACGGCGAGCGCGCCGGACGGAACGCCGCCGCCGCCGGCGGCGCCGACCCGCAGCAGCGCGGTAGCCAGCTCCCTGGCCGGCCGATGCTGACGCGCCCGGTCGTCGGCGTGCATCTCGACCAGCAGGCCGACAGCCCGGTATGCCTGGCGGGCTATGCCAGCCCAGCGGAACGCGCGCAGCAGCGCGAGGAATGGCAGCAGCACGAGGTCATGGCGCTCACGCAGGTGAGCTCGCTCATGGGCCAGCACCGCGGCGAGCTCGTCGGCGTCGAGGAGGTCGAGGGTCCCCGCGCTGATGACGATGGCCGACCGGAGGCCGGGCAGGCAGTAGGCGGCGGCGGCCGGATGGTCGACCACGAGCGCGCCCGGCACCTTGGGATCGCCGTGTGCGAGCAGGCTCAGCAGCTCCCGCTGACGCTGTCGCGCACGCAGCACGGAAGCGGACGCCGCCAGCAGAATCCAGCACAGGATGCCGAGCAGGGCCACGCCCGCCGCCAGGCACACAAGGCGCGCGGCGCCGATCACGTCGATGGCCGACGGCACGCCGCCAGCTCTGGCGATGCTGGCCAGCCGGTCAACGGCGCCCGTCGCCACGGCGGCACCAGGAGCTGTCGCGCCAAATCCGATCAGGGCGCCGACCGCGGCCAGGCCCCAGCCAAGGCCGAGCGCCTGCCAGAGCAAGATCGCCGCGGCCGGGGACCGGCGCGGCCAGGATGCGGTTGCTAGCGCGCTCGCGGCGGGGACGCAGCCGATGGCAACCGCAACGAGGATCAGAACAGCGGCGGACACGACCTCAACCCCGGGCAGCCCCGCCGAGCGCACCCAGGGCCCGCAGGAGCGCCTGGGCCTCGGTGCCGGACACGCTGCGGGCGAACCTCGCCAGCGCAGCCTGCCGGTCGCCGGTCTGGTCCAGCGCACTCAGCATGAGCTCGGTCACGTATGCTTCCCGGCTTTCGGCGGCACGGTAATGCCACGCACGGCCATTGCGCTCTCGGCGCGCAAACCCCTTCTTGGCGAGCCGGTCGAGAACTGTCATCACGGTTGTGTGAGCCAGGTCCCGATCAGTGAGCAGGCCGCTCACCTCGCGCACGCTAAGCGGGTCTGCAGCCTCCCAGAGCACGTCCATTATGGCGCGCTCCAGCTCCCCAAGTCGGTTCACACGGTAATTCTACCGTGGGACGTAACGGCCTCTCTAGGCTAGGAGGGTGGCTCCAGCGCTACCGTGCGACTGTGACGGTCCCCCGGCTTGGCGTGAGCGTTGACCTCGTCATCCTGACCGTCCGGGCCGGCCAGCTCGCCACCCTGGCCTGGCGCCGCGACGGCGAGCCCTATGCGGGCATGCAGGCTCTGCCCGGCGGCTTCATCCGGCTCGACGAGGACCTGCCCGCCGCCGCGGCACGTGTCCTGGCCGAGCGGGCCGGCTTGCCGGGCGCGCCGGTGCACCTGGAACAGCTGCAGACCTACGGCTATCCGGACCGGGATCCGACCCGGCGCGCGGTCTCGGTGGCCTACCTGGGTCTGGCTCCGGACCTGCCAGCTCCCGACCAGCCGCAGATGAGCTGGCAGCCCGTGAGCGCCCTGACCCGGATGGCGTTCGACCACGCCCGGATCCTCACCGATGGCGTGGAGCGCGCTCGCTCCAAGCTGGAGTACACCTCGCTGGCCGCCGCCTTCTGCCGGGATGAGTTCACCGTCGCCGAGTTGCGCCGCGTGTACGAGATCGTGTGGGGCACGGCGCTCGATCCGCGCAACTTCCACCGGAAGGTAACCGGAGCCCACAACTTCCTGGTCGAGACCGGCGAGGTCACAGCGTCCGGTGGCGGCCGGCCTGCCCAGTTGTACCGGCGCGGCAGCGCGGTACTGCTGCACCCGCCCATGCTTCGGCCGCGCTGGCACGGTGACGATCGCGCACTACCCTGAGAGGATCAGATGCCCACCGCCGAGCAGCTCAGGAGGACAACGGTGTCCGAGCAGTACCCACGGTTCCGGGCCGTACTTGACCAGTTCGCGGGCTACAAGCCAGGCAAGGCGCCGACGCGGTCGGCTGGCCGGACCTTCAAGCTGTCGTCCAACGAGTCGCCGTATGAGCCGCTGCCGTCGGTCAAGGCCGTGCTCGCCGAGGCAGCCAGCCACATCAACAGGTACCCGGACAATGGCGCGGCCGAGCTGACTGAGGCGATCGCCAGCCGGTTCGGCGTGCCGGCCGAGCATGTCGCCGTCGGCTGCGGCTCCGTCGGCATCGCCCAGCAGCTGCTCGAAACCGTGGGCGAGCCCGGCGCGGAGGTCATCTACGCGTGGCGGTCATTTGAGGCTTACCCGTACCTGACCGACCTGGCGAACGCCACCTCGGTGCAGGTGCCACTGGTGAATCACGGTCACGACCTGTCCGCCATGGCAGCCGCCATCACTGACCGCACCAGGCTGATCTTCGTCTGCACGCCGAACAACCCGACCGGGACCGCGGTACGCCGGGACGACCTCGTGGCGTTTCTGGACCAAGTGCCGGCGGACTGCCTCGTCGTCATTGACGAGGCCTACGTGCAGTACGTGCGCGACCCTGATGTGGCCGACGGCCTGAGCCTGTACGCCGGCCGGCCAAACGTCGCCGTGCTGCGCACCTTCTCCAAGGCCTACGGGCTGGCCGGCCTGCGAGTTGGCTACCTGATCGGGCACGAACCGGTGGCACAGGCCGTGCGCAAGACGATGCTGCCCTTCACGGTTAACTCACTGGCTCAGGCCGCCGCCACCGCGTCCCTGGCGGCCGAGTCGGAGCTCCTGGAGCGGGTCGAGCTGGTCGTGAAGGAACGCGATCGGGTCCGGCACGAGCTGCTCGGCGACGGGTGGACGGTGCCGCCGACTGAGGCCAACTTCGTCTGGCTGCCGCTGGGCGACCACTCGGCCGAGTTCTCCGAGCACTGCGATGCCGTGGGCATCAGCGTCCGCCCCTACGCACCCGACGGGGTCCGGGTCACCATCGCCGACCCCGAGGCAAACGACGCCTTCCTCGCCGCAGCGGCCCGGTACGGGCGCCGCGCTTAACAGCCCCGAATTCAGGCCGGGAACGGGGCCGCGCCCATCTCCGCCCTGAGCGACACCGCCACCGGTATTGCGTTAAAGACCGACATCATGTCAATCTCGGCGGGTGGCTGCCAGCTCCGGTACCGCCGGACAGCGCTGGATCTTCGGCAGGCACCAGACGCTACGGCCCGCCGCTAACCCGAAGCTGTGCCTGAATGTGCCGGGCGCCAGGTACCGCAGCGGAGCGAAGCTGCAGCTCTGGACCTGCGACGGCCACGCTAGTGAACGCTTCTCGACCAGCGCGCCGTCGCAGCACACCGCGGTGTTCTTTGTGCAGCCGGCGAAGCGGACCGGGTACTGCCTGACGAGCCTCAGTGCTCCGCCCTATGAGTCTGGCGCCAAGGTTGGCCTGGCGGCGTGCGCGTCGCTCACGACGCGAGCCTGGTCTGCAACCAATCTCGACGGCGTAGCCGGCTTCTTCAGCGACGAGTTCGGCATCCAAGCGCAGCATCCGACGAGCGCCGGGTCCGCGATCACGGGCGACAGCACCTAAGCGAACCAGCTTGATCAGTGGTGGATCTCCACCTACACCGGTGCCGCCAATGCCAGCCCGGTCCAGTTGCACCCCGTCGAGGACGCCATGGTGTGTGCGAGCCCCACCTCGGCGGAGGACAGTGGCGTGCCACTCAACCTCGCCGATTGCAGCAGCACGGATGCGAGTCGGCGATTCAGCGGCATCATGGCAGGGCCAAGCACCACGACGCTCTGGTGGGCCTATCAACGACCTGCTCCTGTCCGGAGCCAGCTCAGCAGGGCGCAGGTTGGCGCGGCCCCGAGTCCTGGGCCAGCCGCCTGGTACACGAGGCAGGACTGGCTCCAGGTGAGCGTCGCTGGTGGCTTCGAGATCCGGTCCGTCTACGATCCAGGCCTCTGCCTGGCCGCGCCGGGCACCGCCGCCGGCACCCAGCTGACGGCGGCGCCGTGCACGGGCGGCCCGACGCAGACATTCCTGTACCTCGGGACTACGACCGCTCAGGGCAGGCTGTGGTGGCTGCGCGCGACTACCCCAGCCAAGATGTGCGTCGCTGTCGGGTCCGTGAGCGGCACCGACGGACTGCGGCTGCTGCTGCAGCCGTGCTCGTCATCGCGGGCCGACGAGGCATGGGCCGGCCCGTCGTATTAGCTGTAGGCACTCGCGGAGTTGAACCGCGGCGCCATCGGCTCCGGCTCGACCCGCGTGGCCGTGGCGACGACGCTCACCGCGTGGTACCAGCCGCACAGCAGCACAATGTCGAGCAGTTGCGCCCGGTCGTACAACCGCGCCAGTGCGTCCCAGAGGTCGCCGCCGACGTCGCTGTGGTCATGGAGTTCATCGGCGACGCGGATCAGCAGCCGCTCGGCCTCGACATCCCAGCAAGGATCGCTGGCGCTGCCCGACGTCAGGGACGTCACCTGGTCGGCGGTGAAGCCCGCCTTCTCGCCGAAGTAGGCGACGTGGACGCCCCACTCGTATTCGCAGCGGCAGCGGGCGCACGTCCGGTCGATGAGGATCTCCCGCTCGCGGAGCGAGATCGTGAGCGTGCGGCCGAGCTCATGCCGGGCCCACGGCCACATGGCCGTCGCCATGTCCAGGTTGACGGCAAGGGTACGGAACAGGCCGATCGGCTCGAGTCCGGCCGGCATGGTGGTGGCCAGGTAGGCGGCCACTTCCGGGTCGTAGGGCGGCGACAGGGCCTCAATGCGGGCCATCAGAATCCTCCGTCTCGGCGCAAGGCGTGTTTCGGAATCAGAAACGATCCGTGACTGGTAGCCTATGTTTCGGATTCCAAAACGGCAAGTGAGGTGCGTATGTCGCAGGCCCCGGTGCCCGGGCAGCCGGTCAGGGGCTCGGCATCAGGCCGGCCACTGATGGCTGCGCTCGACCTGCTGGGCCGCAGGTGGGCGCTGCGCCTGCTGTGGGAACTGCGGGACGGTCCGGTCGGCGCGCGCTCCCTGCTGGCGCGCACCGAGGGCCTGTCTTCCAGCGTGATGTACGAGCGGTTGCGAGAGCTCACTGACGGCGGGCTCATCGGCAGGAGCACAGCGGGCGCGTACGAGCTCACTAGCATCGGCCGCGAGCTAGGGCGTGCCATCGCGCCGCTCAGCCAGTGGGCCGAGAGCTGGGCCGCGAGCCAGACCCGGTCCCGCTGAGGCCGTCCGGTCTGATACTCCGGTTCCCGATAGCCCAGAATGGCAGGTATGGACACGCTGGCGGTACTCGCGGACGGGTCAGCGCCTGTAGTACTTCGGACTGCAACGGAAGCCGATGTCGCGGCCGTCGTCGACTTGCTCGCAGCCGACCAGCTCGGCGCGACCAGGGATGGCGTGCGGGACGAAGCTGACCTGGCCGCCTACACGGCGGCATTCCGGCGCATCGATGCCGATCCGGCGCACCTGCTCCTCGTCGCGGAGCAGGACGGTCAGATCGTGGGCACCTTCCAGCTGTCGTTCCTGCCTGGCCTCGCCCGGCGTGGCGCGCTGCGGGCGCAGATCGAGGCGGTCCGGGTAGCGCAGAGCCAGCGCGGGTCTGGCGTGGGCGCGGCCATGATGCGCTGGGCCATCGACGAGGCCGGGCGCCGCGGCTGTGCGCTCGTGCAGCTGACGAGCGATAAGGCGCGCACCGATGCGCACCGGTTCTACGCGCGGCTCGGGTTCGTCGCCACGCACGAGGGGATGAAGCTGGCCCTGTGACGAAAGACACCGACGTCCCGAAGCTCTACGTACTGCACGAGAACCCGGAGTGGTTCGGGCCGCTAGCGGCTGCCTTCGACCGGGCTGGCGTGCCGCACGAGCAGTGGCTCCTTGGTGATGCGGCCGTCGATCTCGACGAGGAGCCGCCTGCGGGCGTGTTCTGGTCCCGGATGAGCGCGTCCGCACACACCAGAGGCCATCTGTTCGCCAAGGACCAGACCCGCGGCGTGCTGGCCTGGCTCGAGGCGCACGGCCGGCGCGTGGTGAACGGGCGCCGCGTGCTGGACCTGGAGATGAGCAAGGTGGAGCAGCTCGCGGCGCTGCGGGCAGCCGGGTTCGACGTGCCGCGGACCGTCGCCGTGGCCGGCCCGAGCGGGCTGTCGGCGGCGGCGAGGAAGCTCCCCGTTCCCTTTATTAGTAAGCACAATCAGGGCGGCAAGGGGCTGGGCGTGCAGCTGTTCGCGAGCCACGCTGACTACGACTCCTACCTCGCGGGGCCCGATTACGAGCCGCCGGTGGACGGGATCACGCTGCTGCAGGAGTATCTGGTGGCCGCGCAGCCGCAGATCACGCGCGCGGAGATCGTCGGCGGTGAGTTCGTGTATGCCATCACCGCGGACACGGCCCGCGGCGGCTTCCAGCTGTGCCCGGCAGACGCGTGCGCTATCGGGACCGGGGGCGGGCCTGAGCCGAGCCTGTTCGCGTTGCGCGCGGGCTTCAGCCACCCGGTGATCGGCCGCTACCTGGATTTCGCCGCCGCACACGGCATCGGCATCGCCGGGTTTGAGTTCATCGAGACCGCCGACGGTCGGCTCGTCACTTACGACATCAACACCACGACCAACTACAACGCCGAGATCGAGGCCGAGGCGCCCCGGCCGGCGCTGGCGGCCGTCGCGTCGTACCTGGGCGGCCTGCTGGCCGGGTCGACCCGCGCGCAGCGACCAGGACTCTAGGAGGGCGATCTGCCATGCGGTTCGGGTACTGGATGCCGATCTTCGGCGGCTGGCTGCGCAACGTGCAGAACGAGGGCATGCCAGTGTCGTGGCCCTATATCCGTGACCTGGCCGCGGCGAGCGAGCAGCAAGGCTTCGACTTGTCGCTGATCGCCGAGCTGAATCTCAACGACATCAAGGGTCACCGGGCACCGTCGCTGGACTGCTGGACCCTGGCGCCCGCAGTCGCCGCAGCAACGAGCACGCTGGAGCTCATGCTGGCGGTCCGCCCGAACTATCACTCGCCGTCGCTGACGGCCAAGGCGCTGTCCACTCTGGATGTGATCGCGCCGGGCCGGATCTCGCTCAATGTGGTGTCGTCGTGGTGGAAAGACGAGGCCGCGCAGTACGGCGCGCCATTCGACGTGCACGACGCCAGGTATGCCCGGACGCAGGAGTGGCTCGACGTTGTCGGGCGGTTGCTGCGCGAGGACACCGTCAGCCATTCCGGCCCGCTGTACGAGCTCGCGGGGGCTGTCCTGGAGCCGAAGCCGTCCCGGCTGCCGCCTGTCTACATGGGCGGCGAGTCACCCAAGGCCAAGGACGTGATCGCGGCGCAGGCAGACGCGTACGTCATGCACGGCGACGCGCCTGAGGTCATCGCGGCAAAGGTCGCCGACCTCAGCGCGCGCCGCGCCGCGGCCGGCGGGGAGCCGATGACCTTCGGCGTGTCCGGCTACGTGATCTGCCGCGACAGCGAGGAGGAGGCGCGCGCCGAGCTGGACCGGATCCTGGATGTGCGGTCGTCGCCGGAGGCGTACGCCTCTTACCGGGACTTCGTGGAAGGGTCTCAGCTGGAGTCGCAGGTGTCACTGGAGGAGTACAGCGTCTCCAACCGGGGGCTGCGCAGTGGCCTGATCGGCACGCCGGACCAGATCATGGAGCGCCTGCGTGCCTACGCTGATGCGGGCGTGGACCTGATGCTGCTGCAGTTCTCGCCGCAGCGGGAGGAGATGGCCAGGTTCAGCCGGGATGTCATCAGCCGCTGGACCGGCTAGCCGCTGGCCTGGTTCGCGGCTGGCGAGCGCGGTCGCGGTGCGCTCCTCACTGGGCCGCGGCGCGGTCCAGCTTCTCGACGACGAGGCGGTAAGCCTGCCGTGGCCGGCCGGGATGCGACGTGCGCCGCGGTGGCAGTGGCAGTGCCAGTCCCTGATCGGCGAGCGCGCGCAGCTGGCGCCTGGCCGTCCGCGGCGTCACCGCGAGCAGCTTGCCGGTGAGCTCGGCGTCGACGACGGGACTGGCGTTGGCGGCCAGCTTCTGCGCGAGCCTCGCGAGGGTTTCCAAGCTCCGCAACCTGCTAAGACTGTCGGCCCGCTGCCGCGCTCCGGGGGCCCGCGTCACCTGGCTGCCCGGGCTGCTCGTAGTCGCGCCGCCCGGAACCGGCGCGAGCCGTCCAGGCAGGCTGGACACGCTCGGATGCAGGCCTGCAGCCCGGCTGGCGGCTAGGGCCACGGCGGACCGCGTCCGGTGCCGCGTGGCTGACGGCCGGATCCGCTGGAGTTCCTGCCGGGCCGCTTCTTCGGCCTGGCGCTCGGTCCGCCCGGTACCGATGCCGACTTCCAGGGCCAAGCCAAGCTCCTGCTGTGCGCTAGCGGCGAGCGACAGTCCAGTGGCAGCCGCGGTCAGCGCGCCGCTGGTGGCCACTACCAGGAAGCCGTGATCACTCACCGGGCTGACTGCGGCGCCCATGCGCAGTGCTGCACGCACGAGGAATGCGTGCGCCCGCAGGCGCAATTCGTCGGCGGCCTGCCGCGGCTCGCCGGCGTCGGCCACGTCCCGCAGCGCCGGCACCTCCACGAGCGCCACGGCCAGCTGCGAGCGCGTCAGCGTCAGCACCTGAGCTAGCAGGGTCGCTGTCCGGAGTCCCGAGCTGATGGACTGCTCGGATGGGCGGACGACATATGCAGGGATCTGGCTGCCCGCCAGCCGCCTGGCTACCTCATCGAGCGACGTGATCGCGGCCGAGGTGACGCCGATCTGCCACAGCCGGGCATGGTATGACGCCAGAGCGGCCGGGCTCGCCAGCTCGTCGCGGACGTGCGGACCATCGGCGCAGATGCCCGCGTCATCCAGTGCCTGGGCGACGTCGGCGCGGCTGAAGGAATCGAAGCTGGCCCGTCCTGGCTCGATGCCTGCCCGGCTGGCCCGGGTCAAGGTCGCGGCCAGCGGGCCGCCAGCGAGTTCGAGGCTGGTCGCCGGGCAGCTCAGCACGTTAGCTCGAGTGGCGTAGGCGAGCGGCGCAGGACCGGCGAACAGCAGCGCATCCGCCGCGCCTGCCAGCCGCGCGGCGCGTTCCGGCGCTTCCTGCTCGTCGCGGTACGCAGCCAGCAGCAGGCGGCAGCGAGGCTGAGTGGCAGCGCTCCGGCCGCGCGCGGCGAGCGCGTCTTGACTGGCCTGCCCTGGCAGCCCGGCCGCGAGCACGATTCGCTCCAGGAGTGCATGCGGGCCGACCAGCCCGACGGTAACGTCCTGCTCGGTCCCCTGGGGCGTGGCTAAGCCAGCCATCTGACGTCCTCACTCACCCCAGGCAGTGCGGTCCCGGCCCCCGGAATTTGCCTTATTACACCTTCGTAACTCAGCATCGCCGTCAGGGGAAGGGGCAATTCCGGTCAGCGCAGCACCGACTGGCGCGGGAGACCGAAGAAGGCCGACCGGACCGTGCTAGCCGACTACCTCGGAAGTGATGTCGGCGCCGAGCGTCGCCAGGCGGGACGCCACCGAGGCGTGGCCACGGTCGATGAGGTATCCCGGCGCGACGACGGTCTCGCCGTCGGCGGCGAGGCCGGCCAGGATCAGCGCGATCCCGGTACGCAGGTCGTGCGCGATGACCTCGCAGCCGTGCAGCGGCGTGGGGCCGTGCACGAGCACGGCGTTGCCCGCGACCTCGACCTTGGCACCCATCTTGTTGAGCTCCTCAGCCAGCATGTAGCGGCCATCGAAGATCGTCTCGCGGATGTAGCTAGTGCCGTCGGCCAGGCAGCTGAGCGCCATGATCGGGGACTGGAGATCCGTGGCGAAGCCAGGATAGGTGTCGGTGATCACGTTGATCGGGCGAAGCTGGCGATCGCGGCGGACCTGAAGGATCGCGCCGTGGGTAGCGAACTCCACGCCCATCTGCTCCAGCTTCCAGCGCGCGACGCCGAAGTGCTCGAGCGATGCACCGACCAGGCTGAGCTCGCCGCCGGTGATGGCTGCCGCCATCGCGAATACGGCCGCGTCGATGCGGTCCTCCATGACCGTGTGCTCCACGGCCGTCAGCTCGTCGACGCCCTCGACTGTGACGAAGCCGGTACCGCCGCCGGTGATGCGTGCGCCCATCTTCGTGAGGAACGCGATGACATCGAGCACCTCGGGCTCGAGCGCGGTGTTGTCGATGATCGTGGTGCCCGGCGCCATCGACGCCGCCATGATCAGGTTCTCGGTGCCGGTGTGCGACGGCGTGTCCAGGTACAGGTGCGCGCCGCGCAGCCGGTCGGCCTTGATGTGGATGACGCTCTCGCCCTCTTCGACGATGGCGCCGAGCCGGGCGAAGCCGCGGTAATGGAAGTCGAGGTCCCGGCGGCCGAGGTTGCAGCCCCCGACGCCCTCGATGGTCGCCTCGCCGAGCCGGTGCAGGAGCGCGGGCACGAACAGCACCGACGCGCGGAACCTGCGGGCGATCTCCTCGGGCAGCACCGAGCTGGTGAGCTCCGAGGCGTCGACGACGAGCGTCCGCTCGGCCTCGTGGAACTTGACCACGGCCCCGACCGCCTGGGCAAGCTCCACGGCCCGCCGGACGTCCTCGATCACCGGGACGTTCCGCAAGACGGTGCGGCCCTTCTCGGCCAGCAGCGATGCGGCGATCATCTTCAGCGCGGCGTTCTTAGCGCCCTGCACGAAGACGGTGCCCTGCAGCGGGTTGCCGCCTCGGACGATATAGCGGGTTTCTGGACCGCTCGTCATCTGGATGGAACTCCCGTCGGTTGGCTGCGCCAAGCTGCCGCCCCGGTACACGACCGGGTCATCTGCCCATGCGGACGGCAGGCAATCGTCCATGATGCCCGCCCGTCGTGACGTCAAGTATTCCACCGCTATCGCGCCCCCCAGACCATGATGACAGTGTTACGTAACGTATCTGAGCGCATGCATTTAGTGACTGCCAGGGGTTCCTGGTGCTAACGCCAGCGCGTGCCGGTGATACGCTCAAACGCCTCGATGTACGTGTCCCGAGTCTGCGCGACCACGTTGTCGGGGAGTGGCGGTGGCGGCTCTTGCCCGTACCGGTCCCAGCCCGACGCCGGGGACGTGAGCCAGTCCCGGACGAACTGCTTGTCGAATGACACCTGACTGCGGCCGGGCTGCCAGGTCTGCGCCGACCAGAATCTCGACGAGTCCGGTGTCAGCACCTCGTCGGCCAGCCGGAGCGTTCCAGCCGCATCGAAGCCCAGCTCAATCTTGGTATCGGCCACGATGATGCCGCGCTCGGCGCCCAGGTCGGCGCCCCGCTGGTAGACCGCGACGGTGATCCGCGCGAGGTCGGCAGCAGCCTGGTCACCGACGAGGGCGGCTATCTCCGCCATCGTGATGTTCTCGTCATGCTGGCCCTGCGGTGCCTTGCTGTCGGGATCGAAGAGCGGTGCGGGGAGCCGGGACCCGTCTGTCAGGCCGGCTGGCAGCTCAACGCCGGCGACCATGCCATCGCGCCGGTAGTCCGCCAGGCCGGTGCCGGTGAGGTAGCCGCGGGCGACGCACTCCACGGGCACCATCGACAGCGGCATGCACGCCATCGCCCGGCCCGCGAATTCCGCCGGGATCGGCGCATCGACCAGATGGTTAGGCACGATGTCGGCCAGGCGCTCGAACCACCAGAGCGAAAGCTGGGTCAGGATTTTGCCCTTATCTGGGATAGCCGTGTCCAGCACGTAATCAAAGGCAGAGATCCGGTCAGAGGCAACCAGCAGGAGGACTCCGTCGGACGTCTCGTACAGCTCCCTGACTTTGCCCGAGTAGACATGCCGCAGCGCGGGGGTGCTCACGCGAGCCGTTCCAGCCGGTCGAAGACCGCGCCCAGCCTGCGGATGTAGCGCTCCGGACTGCAGACCTCGTCGAGGCGCACCTCGTCGAGTTCCTGGCCGCGCACGGCAGCGTGCTTGCGCAGCGTCTCCCGGAAATCGACGCCCGACTGCCACGTGTCCATGGCCGCGCCCTGCACGAGCGCATAGGCGTCCTCCCGCGACATGCCCGCCGCCACCAGCTCCAGCAGCACGGCCGAGGTGTAGATGAGGCCGTGGCTTGACTCCAGGTTGGCCAGCATCCGGGCCGGATCGACGCCGAGGCCCGCCATCACGCCGATGGTCTGCTCGAGGATGTAGTCCGTGGCGATAGCGGCATCGGGCAGCGCGATCCGCTCGGTCGAGGAGTGCGAGATGTCCCGCTCATGCCACAGCGGGATGCCCTCCATGACGGGCACGACCTGGGCCCGCACGATCCTGGCCAGCCCGTTGATCCGCTCGGCTCGGACCGGATTCCGCTTGTGCGGCATGGCCGACGAGCCCTTCTGGCCCGTCCCGAAGGGCTCAGCCAGCTCTGACACCTCCGTCCGCTGGCCGTGCCGGACCTCCAGCGCGATGGCGTCGCAGACGGTCGCGATCAGAGCCAGCACGCTCACCCACTCAGAAACGCCGTCCCTGAGTACCACCTGGGTGGCGACGTCCGCCGGCCGCAGGCCAAGCTCGGTCAGCACCTCGGCCTCGATCGCCGGGTCGATGTTGGAGTAAGTGCCCACCGCCCCGGACAGCTTGCCGACCGCGACCGACTGCCGGGCGCGCAGCAGCCGGTCACGGCAGCGGTGGATGGCGAAGGCGAAATCGGCGACCCGGTGCCCCCAGACGTCTGGCTCGGCGTGGATGCCGTGCGTCCGGCCAACCCGCAGGGTGGAGCGGTGCGCCAGCGCGTGGTCACGGAGTACCTGGAGCAGCCGCTCGCACCGCGCCGTCAGCAGGTCGGTCGACTCGGCGAGCTGGAGGGCCAGAGCGGTGTCCAGCAGATCCGAGGAGGTCATGCCGTAGTGGACGTAGGCCGCCGCCTCGCGCGGCGTCGTGTTGTTGGCCCACGCTGACAGGAACGCGATCACGTCGTGGCCCGTGACGGCCTCCAGGGCGGCCACAGCCTCTGGCGTCGGCGGTGGTGCGGCGGCCACCGGGCCGATGGCGTCCGCCGGTATGGTGCCAGCCTTGGCTTGAGCCGTTAGCACGAGCGTCTCCACCTGGCACCAGAGCTCGTACTTGTGCGCCTCGCTCCAGACGTGGCCCATCTCGGGCAGCGTGTAGCGGTCGATCACCCCACTATCCTGCCGCATCCGCTCTCGCTTGGCCGCCGCCGGCTGGCCTCCCTCGGGCTAGCCCGCGCTCGACCACCAGGGGCGCTACCAGCACGGCCGTCACCACGGCAAGCTGGGCCTCCAGGCCAGCGGCAACGCCAACGGCGGCCGAGGCGAGCGCGAGCACCGCGGCGATGGCACGCAGCAGCACCTGCCCGGTCTCCAGCTGCCTCCGGATGATCACGTTGCCGGCCAGGAATAGCGCCGCGCCGGCCGCCAGGATGGCCGCCTGCCCGGCCCTGATGCCGGGCGACAAGGCGGGTGCCGGCTGCTCGCCGGCCAGGAGCACCGATCGCAAGACGCCCGCGGCGACGGCCACCAGCCCGAGCAGCAGCGGGATGAAACCATAGAAAAAGGCACTGAGCGCGAGTCCAGTACGCCGACCCCGCCATGCCGATGAGCAGCAGCAGCCGCTCAGTCGTGTGCACCGGTGGCCGCGCGTTCGTGAGCCAGGCGTAGGCGCCGTACATCCACCACAGCAGCGGAACACCAGCAGAACCTGGCCCCACGGCCAGCCACGACACCTGGCTTGCCAGCACGGATGTGAGCTGGGTCAGGGTGAAGGCGAAGACCAGGTCGAAGAAGATCTCCAGCGTAGTGACGCCCGGCTGAAGCTGGTCGTCGCCAGGCGCATGGCTGGCCGGCTCTGCTGGCGACTCAGCGCCTGAGCTGCCATCTGCCCTCACTCGAGCCCCGCCGCGCGCTCAGGCCTGACTGGCAGCCAGGCGCACCGGGTCAGCGACATCCGACCGGTACCAGCCCCCGCGCAGCGAGATCCGGCCCGCGGCCTGGTAGGCGCTGGCCCTGGCGGCGGCGAGGTCAGGGCCGCTGCCGACAACGTTCAGGACCCGGCCGCCGCTGGCGATCAGGTGGCCTGACTCGTCCGTCGCCGTCCCGGCGTGCAGTACATAACTGCCGGGAACGTGGCCGGCTGCGTCAATGCCGTCGATCCGATCGCCGCGCGCAGGGCTCGCCGGGTACCCCTGGGCGGCGATCACGACCGTCACTGCAGCACCGGGCAGCCAGTCGAGCGCTGGCGCCGTGGCCAGGTCGCCCCGCGCGCTCGCCGCCAGGAGGCCGCCCAGCGGCGTGCCGAGGCGATCAAGCACGACCTGGGTCTCCGGATCGCCGAACCGGGCATTGAACTCGATCACCCGCAGCCCGCGCGAGGTGAGGCACAGGCCGGCGTACAGCACGCCGCTGTACGGACGGCCGAGCTGCCGGAGCTGGGCCAGGGCAGGCAGGACGACGGTGGCCAGGGTCTCGTCGGCCAGTCCGGGAGGCGCCCACGGCAGCGGGGCGTAGGCGCCCATGCCGCCAGTGTTCGGGCCTTCGTCACCGTCGTACGCCCGCTTGTAGTCCTGCGCCGGCAGCAGCGTAACGGCCGTTATGCCGTCTGCGAGCGCGAAGACCGACACCTCGGGGCCGTCGAGGAACTCCTCGATCACCACGGTGCCGCAGGCCCGCGCGTGCTGCAGCGCCTCGCGACGGTCGGTGGTGACGACGACGCCCTTGCCCGCGGCCAGCCCGTCGGCCTTCACCACGTACGGCGGCCCGAACTCCGCGAGCGCGGCCACCGCCTCCGCCTCGCTGCGGCAGGTCACCGCGGCTGCTGTCGGCACCCCGGCGGCGATCATCACCTGCTTCGCGAACGACTTGGAGCCCTCGATCATCGCCGCGCCCTGGCCGGGGCCGAAGCAGCTGATGCCGGCCGTCCGGAGCGCGTCGGCGACGCCGGCGACCAGCGGGGCCTCAGGGCCGATGACGACCAGGTCGGCTGCCAGGCGCTCGGCTAGTGCGGTGACCGCGGCTGGGTCTGTCGGGGCAACGTCGTGCACGTCGGCGATAGCAGCGATGCCGGGATTGCCGGGGGCCGCGTGCAGTTCGGTCACCGCGGCGTCGCGAGCCAGCCCGCGAGCCAGCGCGTGCTCGCGACCACCTGACCCCAGGACTAGTACTCGCACGGCGCAGAGCCTATCGGCTGGGCCGCCGCCCGCTCCGGCCGCTGGGGTCGCGTCCGTGTTCATCCCCGGGTGCCGGGTGCCGCGCAGCGCCTCCTGGCGGCCGGGCCAGACGAGCGGCGCAGGCCAGTGACGGCCAGGCCAATGCACAGAGCCGCCGCCGGCACCTCCGCGAACATGGCCATGAGCAGTGAGCTCAGCGCGTCAGCGCCCGGTGCGGCGGTGGCCACGTCGAACCAGGCGTCAGCGAGCAAGACGCCCGCCGTCGCCATCGCGATCAGGCAGTACCGGGCGTCGCGGCGCAGCAGCAGGACGCCGGTCCCGATCAGGCCGCCGGCCTTGAGCGCGTCCAGGCCGATCCAGGCGGCCGGCCAGTGCCAGGCGGTCGTGTGCACTGGCAGGCTGACCGCCAGGTAGATCATCCAGGGCAGCAGGCCGACGCCGGCGGCAGCCAGGCCGACCGCGAGGAAGGATGACAGGCGTGCTCTGCGGCCACTGCGGGCCGCCGCACCTGACCGCAGACCGCAGATCGCCGCGGCGTGGTCAGCCTGGCCGAGCAGGCTCAGCGCCACGGCGGGCCTCCGGAGACCTTGTGAATGAGCGAGCGTCCAGCGAAGGTGGCCACCACACGGCTGAATCGGCCGTTCGCGACAGCCAGCCAGCACCAGCCGGTGATCTCGATCACGGCAGCGGGATACGCGCG
The DNA here is from genome assembly GCA_963837255.1 of uncultured Actinomycetota bacterium. Lineage (GTDB taxonomy): Bacteria > Actinomycetota > Actinomycetes > Streptosporangiales > Streptosporangiaceae > JAJYUU01. The sequence goes on along the minus strand of CAWIMN010000009.1, from coordinate 1,839,847 downwards.
GCGCCGGATGTTGCCGCGACCGAACTGCACCGCGAGGCAGGCACCAGCCGCTGGCAGCCGGCCCCAGGCAAGCGTGCGCTCGCGGCCGCCATCGCCGGCCGCCGCCCGCGCGCCGCGCAGGATCCGAGGCGCGATCGGCGTCGAGCTCACGACGTCCAGCAGGACGCCGCCCTCGTATAGTTCCAGCGCAGGCCGCGCCGAGCGGCCGCCTGCCACCCGGAACGACCACGGCACGCCGGGCAGGGAGCAGCCCGCTGGCCGCGCTGGATCGTAGTCCAGCGAAGTGGTCGCCATGACGTCGCGCTCCTTTCGTGCCTGCAGCGTGCGGCACGTCACCAGCCTTCCGAGCGCGGCGGTCGCGGTCAGTAGCGCGCAAGTCCGAATCGACGGTGGTGCCAGGTACGCCCCCGATGCGGGTCTGCGCTGCATGGTGACCACTTCGTCAGGGCACATACGGTGGGATCCATGGCAACGATGGCCGCCTGCGGCGCTCCCGCGGCGGCCTAACGGCCCCGTTGCGGTGGCTGGCCGCCATGGTCAGGACCACCACGTTCGTGATCGCCGGCGTTCCCGTGCAGCTGGTGATGCTGGTCGTCATGGCCGCGCCATGGCTCATCCTGCGGCTCGTCCTGTCCGGTCCCTGGCAGGTCGCGGCCGCACTCCCCGTGTCGGCCTGCCTGGTGCTGGTGATGCGGGTCCCGCTGACCGCGGCGCATCGGCATCGCTGCTGGTCGCTGCTCGGGGTCGAGATCCCGCGCGTCCCGGCCGAGGCCGGTCGCTCGCTGCCGGGCCGGCTGGCGGACTCACTGCGGTCGGAGACGACCTGGCGGCAGCTCGGATATCACCTGGCCGCGGGGCCCGTCATGGCGTTCGGGGGCCTGCTCACCCTGGGAGCCTGGGCCGCGGGCGCGGGCCTTGTCGCGGCGTTCGCGTACCAGTACGTCTTCCCGCCAATGAGCCGGGCCGGGTCGGTCCCGCCGAAGTTCAAGCTGATCTTGACGATCGTGGGCGCGCTGGTGCTGCTGACCGCGCCTGCGCTCGCGGCGGCCGTCAGCTGGCTGGACCGCAAGCTGGCGCGAGTCCTGCTCGGACCGAGCCGGTCGGTCGAGCTCGAGCGCCAGGTGGAGAGCCTGTCGGAGAGCCGCGCCGGCGTGGTGGACGCCGCCGATGCGGAGCGACGGCGGATCGAGCGCGACCTGCACGACGGAGCCCAGCAGCGCCTGGTATCGCTGGCGATGAATCTCGGGATGGCCAGGGAGAATCTGACCGACCTGCCGGCGCAGGCCAGGCAGGTGATCGCCGAGGCGCACGACGAGGCAAAGGAAGCACTGGCCGAGCTCCGCGCCCTAGTCCGGGGCCTCCATCCGGCAGTGCTCGACGACCGCGGGCTGGATGCCGCCCTGTCCGGGATCGCGGCGCGCGCACCGCTGCCAGTCCGGCTGACGGTGGACATGCCCGAGCGGGCGTCGCCCACGGTCGAGGCGGTGGCATATTTCGTGGCTTCTGAGTGCCTGGCGAACATCGCCCGGCACGCAGCAGCAAGCCGGGCCGAGATCGACGTCCGGCGAACGGATGCGCTGCTGCGAGTCCGCATCACCGATGACGGCGTCGGCGGAGCCGATCCGGGGCGCGGCACCGGCCTGGCGAGTCTGAAGAGGCGGGCCGGATCGGTGGACGGAACGATGCGGATCGACAGCCCGCCGGGCGGTCCGACTGTGGTGACCGTGGAGCTGCCATGCGGGTCGTGATCGCCGAGGACTCGGTGCTGCTCCGGGCTGGCCTGACCAAGCTGCTCGCGGCAGCCGACATCGAAGTGCTCGCAGCCGTTGGCGATGCCGACGAGCTGCTGTCCGCGGTATCGCAGCACAATCCCGATGCGGCGATCGTCGACGTCCGGATGCCGCCGACCCACACCGACGAGGGGATCAGGGCAGCGCTGGTGATCCGGCGGGAATGGCCTGCGGTGGCGGTGCTGGTGCTGTCGCAGTATGTCGAGGAGCGGTATGCGGCTGATCTCCTGGCGGCCAACACCAGCAGCGTCGGGTACCTGCTCAAGGACCGCGTCGCTGACGTGGGCGACTTTGTCGCTGCCCTGCGCCGGGTAGCGGAGGGCGGGACCGCGCTGGACCCCGAGGTCGTGTCGCAGCTCCTGATCCGGCGGCAGCGAGATCCGCTCGACCGGCTGACACCGCGCGAGCACGAGGTGCTCCGACTGATGGCCGAAGGCCGGTCGAACGCAACCATTGCGCAGACCCTGGTGATCACCGAGAGCGCGGTGGCCAAGCACATCAACAGCATCTTTGCGAAGCTCGATCTGCATCCCGATGACGGCGACCATCGGCGGGTGCTCGCTGTGCTGCGCTTCCTGGACGTGGGATGAGCGCCGCGGCGGCCGTCGTCGCGGCCAGACCCCGGCGCCGCTGGATCTGGGCCCTGGTGGCGATCCTCACGGCGGTGGTCCTGGTGGTGCCGGTCGCGTTCCGGATGGGGCTCAAGGGTGAGATCCGGCACGAGATTGTGCCGCTCACCCTGTTCCAGCGGCCGGTCAGCGAGCTCCAGGTCGACGCGCCCGGGCAGAGCGTCACGGTCATCCGGGGCCGGGCCGGCCAGGTCACGGTGATGAGCGCTGTCACCTGGCTGCTCGGCAAGCCGACGGTCCGCCCTGCCTGGCATGGCGGGACCTTGCAGATCAGCGCTAGCTGCCCGGCATTCAACGCATTCGAGGATTGCCAGGTCGGCCTCGTGATCCGGGTGCCCGCCAACGTGGCAGTGCGGGTCGACGTCGGCTCCGGCAGCGTCGCCGTCGCCGGGCGGACCGGGCCCGTGCACCTGATCGCCAGCTCCGGCAGCATTCATCTGACCGACGTCAGCGGCCCGGTCTGGGTGCGGGCGACCTCGGGCAGCATCGTCGCCACCAGCGGCCTGACGTCACCGGAGGTGACCGCCGCGGTCGGCTCGGGGCAGCTCACGCTCAGCTTCGGCGAGCCGCCCGCTGCGCTGGCGCTCGACGTAGGCTCCGGCGCCGCCAACGTGACGGTGCCGCCCGGAGCCCGCTACCGGGTAGCGGGGCAGCGCGGGACGGGGTCGCTGCGGCTCGGAGCTGGCCTGAACGTCAGCAACGCCGCCAGAGTCATGACGGCCGTTGTCGGGAGCGGGCAGCTCACCATCGGCTACTTGCGGCCAGCGAAGCCCGCACCGCCGCCGCCGAGCTGACCGCGTCTCTTGATCGCTCCTTACAGCACTTCGTGCAGCCGCACCGTCTGATCACGGCGCGGGCCGACGCCCACGGCGCAGATCGGGGCGCCGATCAAGTCCTCGACCGCGCGGACGTACGCCTGGGCGGCCTTGGGCAGGTCGGCGAAGTCCTTCGCCGCGGAGATGTCCTCCCACCAGCCATCCAGGTACTCATAGACCGGGGTGGCGTGGTGGAAGTCGGTCTGCGTCATCGGTATCTCGTCGAATCGCTTCCCGTGCACGTCGTAAGCCACGCAGACCGGCACCTTCTCCAGCCCGGACAGCACATCGAGTTTGGTCACGAAGTAGTCGGTGAGCCCGTTCACCCGGGTCGCGTACCGGGCGATGACCGTATCGAGCCAGCCTGTCCGCCGCGGCCTGCCCGTCGTCGTGCCGTACTCGCCGCCGGTCTTGCGCAGCCACTCGCCCTGGGCGTCGGTGAGCTCGGTCGGGAAGGGCCCGGCCCGACCCTGGTCGTGTACGCCTTGAGTATGCCCAGCACCCGGGTGATCCGAGTTGGTCCGATGCCGGATCCGGCGCACGCCCCGCCCGCTGTCGGCGAGGAGGAGGTGACGAAGGGGTAGGTGCCGTGGTCGACGTCGAGCAGCGTGGCCTGGGCACCCTCCAGCAGGACCACCCGGTCCTCGTCGAGCGCCTTGTTGAGCACCAGGCCCGTGTCGGCGACGTACCGGCCGAGCCGGTCGGCGAAGCCGAGGTACTGCTCGGTGACGATCCCGGCGTCGATGCCGCGCCTGTTGTACAGCTTGGTCAGCACCTGGTTCTTCTCTCGCAGCGCCAGGTCCAGCTTCTGCCGCAGAATGCCGGGATCGAACAGGTCCTGCACCCGGATCCCGACGCGCGAGGCCTTGTCGCTGTAGGCAGGGCCAATGCCGCGCCCGGTCGTGCCGATGCGCGCATCGCCGAGGTAGCGCTCGGTGACCTTGTCGAGGGCGATATGGTGCGGCATGATCAGGTGCGCGTCGGCCGAGATGAGCAGCTGGTCCCGCCAGACGCCGCGCCGCGTCAGCCCGTCGATCTCCTCGAGCAGCACCTCCGGGTTGATCACGACGCCGTTGCCGATGACGGACGTCGCGTGCTCGGACAGCGCGCCCGACGGCAGGAGATGCAAGGCGTAGCTCTCGTCACCGATCACGACCGTGTGGCCAGCGTTGTTGCCGCCCTGATATCGGACGACAAAGTCGACCCGGTCGCCGAGCATGTCGGTCGCCTTGCCCTTGCCTTCATCACCCCACTGCGCGCCGACGATCACGATGGCGGGCATGTGACAGGTCCCTTCCCGTAACAGAACGAAAGCCCCAGCCAGCGTCATTGCGGTCAGGCACGCAAGCGCTGTAGGGGCTCTTGCATTCAGATGTTACCGGAACCGGGCGGCAGGCACCGGTCGTAGCGCGGGGAGTCGGGCACCAGCCCGAGCGCGGTCACGACGTCGGCCGCCCCACGACACGAGCCCCGGTCATGACGAGAGCGCGGCCGCCGCGGCAGGGCTGCTGTCGACGAGGAACTCCTGGCACCGGGCCGCCTCGTCGTCTTCGCCGATCGCGCCCGCGGCCACGCCGAGCATGTGCAGCGCACGCAGGAATCCCTGGTTCGGCTCGTGCTGCCACGGGATCGGGCCGTGCCCCTTCCAGCCGGCCCGGCGCAACTGGTCGAGGCCGCGGTGGTAACCGGTCCGGGCGAACGCATAGGCGGTGACTGGCTCGCCGCCCGCCATCGCGCGCTCGGCCAGGGCCGCCCAGGCGGCGCAGTAGGCCGGGAACCGGGCCGCGACCTCGGCCGGGTCGGCGCCAGCCGACAGCTCTGCCCGAGCCGTCTGGTTATCAGGAAGGAAGGTCTCCGGCGGACCGCCCAGCAGGTTTTCGCGCATCATGTGATCATCCTGCCGCAGCGCCCCGATGGCCGAACCTCGGGGCACGGCAAGAATCAGGACATGCGCTTGCCTACGGACATCAGGTCCTCGCAGGCGTGTACGACCCGAGCGCTCATGCCAGCCTCCCCCGCCTTGCCCCAGGCGCGGGGATCGTAGGCCTTCTTGCTGCCGACGTCGCCGTCGACCTTGAGCACGCCGTCATAATTCGTGAACATATGTCCGGCGACAGGCCGGGTGAAGGCGTACTGGGTGTCGGTGTCCACGTTCATCTTGACCACGCCGTAGCTGATGGCATCCCTGATGTCACTCAGGTCCGATCCCGAGCCGCCGTGGAAGACCAGGTCGAACGGCTTCTCCCGGCCGTACTTGGCGCCGACCGCGTCCTGGATTTCCTTCAGCACAGACGGCCGCAGCTTCACGTGCCCTGGCTTATAAACGCCGTGCACATTGCCGAACGTGGCGGCCAGCAAGTACCGCCCGCGCTCGCTGAGACCGAGGGTCTCGGCGACGGCAAGCGCGTCCTCCGGGGTGCTGTACAGCTTCTCGTTGATCTCGCCGACGACGCCGTCCTCCTCGCCGCCGACCACGCCGATCTCCATCTCCATGACAACGTGCGCGGCCGCACACTTGTCGAGGAGCTCGGCTGCGATCTGCAGGTTCTCTGCCAGCGGCACCGCTGAGCCGTCCCACATATGCGACTGGAACAGCGGCTCCTCGCCACGCGCGACGCGCTCGATGGAGATCTGCACGAGCGGCCGCATGAACCCGTCGAGCTTGTCCTTGGGGCAGTGGTCGGTGTGCAACGCGACATTCACCGGGTACTTGGCCGCGACCGTACGCGCGAAGTGGGCGAGCGCGACCGAGCCGGTGACCATGTCCTTGACGGCCTGGCCAGACAGGTACTCGGCACCTCCGGTCGAGACCTGCAGGATGCCGTCGCTCTCGGCTTCGGCAAAGCCACGCAGTGCCGCGTTGAGCGTCTGGCTCGAGGTGACGTTGATAGCCGGGTAAGCGAAGCCGTGTTCCTTAGCCCGGTCGAGCATCTGTGCGTAGACCTCTGGCGTCGCGATCGGCATGGCGCGGATCCTCTCAGTGTGCTGTCAGTGCCCAGTATTGCTGAGCTAGCAGGCGCGCCCAACTCCGGCGGGCGGAGTTAGGCGCATTGCCGGGCGCCGGGCCGCGACGGGTCTACTCTCAGTCCATGGGACACCATGATGCGGATCCCGCTGACCGTCGCCGCTACACCGGCGTGGTGCTGCTGTCCGTGCTGGTTTTAGCGATGCTGACCGTAGCCGCGCTTGCGCTCACCGCGTTCTCACACGGCTGACAGCCCTAGCCAAGACCGAGGTCAGCAAGCTCGAAAGCAGCCAGGTAAGGCAGCCCGCGCTCCGCTATCTGCTGCCTCGCGCCGCGCTCAACGACGACCGCGACCCCGACGACTTCGGCGCCTGCTTCGGTGAGTGCGTCGACGGCCGTCAGCACTGAGCCGCCCGTCGTGGACGTGTCCTCGACCGCAAGGACGCGCCTCCCGGCAACGTCAGGACCCTCGATCCGGCGCTGCAAGCCATGGGCCTTCTCGCTCTTGCGGACCACGAAGGCGTCAAGCTTGCGGCCGCGCGCGGCGGCGGCGTGCATCATGGCGGTCGCCACAGGATCGGCGCCGAGCGTCAGGCCGCCGACGGCGTCATAGGCAAGGCCGCTGGTGACGTCGAGCATGACCCGGCCGGCGACGGGCGCGGCGCGGCCATCCAGCAGCACTCGACGCAGGTCTATGTACCAGTCAGCCCGCTGCCCGGAGGACAAAATCACCTCGCCGTGGACGACGGCGAGGTCCCTGATCATTGCCAGCAGCTCGTCTCGATCAGCCACGGGAGCCGAGCCTATCTGGCCGTCGGGGCGGAGCACGGGCCGGCGCCTGGTAGCTTCTGCGGGCCGGCGGCGTGCTGGCGCGGACTGCCCTCGCGGACGGGGCGGCTGAATAAGTAAATTACCGGCACTGGCGGTAAGAACCCGGCTGGGCGGATACGTCCGCGATCCGCGCTATGTGTCACGGCTGCCGCCACGCGCTGGTAACGTCACGCGCAAGGGAAGGACGGTGTCGCGTTGGATCGCTGCGCGCTGTTCGTGGACGCTAATTATGCGCTAGCCGAAGGCGCGCTGGCTGTCCACGGCACTCGCAATCGTGACTCGGTTTCCTGGGACTACGCGGGCCTCCTGAAGCTGCTCGGCGGCCTGTCCAGGGACCGGACTGGCCTGCAACTGCTGCGCTGCTACTGGTACGACACCGCATCCGATGGCGCCCGAGCCGCCGAGCACGACACGCTGGCCGACATCCCCGGCCTCAAGCTCCGCCTGAACAAGGCCCGGCCCAGCCGCAAAGAGGGCGTCGAGGCCGAGATCCGCAAGGACCTGACTGCGCTTGCGAGGAACCACGCGGTCAGCGACGTCGTCATCGTGAGCGCCGAGGAAGACCTCGCCCCCGTCATCGCCGAAGTGCAGGACCTCGGGATCCGTGCGATCCTGTTGCACGTCGCCACCGACGGTAACTGGACGGCTTCGCGCAGCCTGCGGCAGGAGTGCGACGACATCATCGACATAGGCTCGGGCCACCTGCGGCCGTATGTCGACCTCATCTCTGGGGCCGAGCCGCAGCTCGCCACGGTCGGCTACCGGGAGATTTCCGCCGGTGCAGCGCAGCCGAGCGGGCCTCAGCCCGCGATCGAGGCGCCTGCCGTCCGGCTGTACACGACGCCGGTCGCGGCCGAATATCAGCTCGCTGGCGTCGGACTGGGCCAGGACCAGCGGCAGGACGCCGGACGGTTTGGTGGCCACGGCGAGACGCTGACCGCCGGCCCGGTTGCTGCCAGTGGCGCCAGCCAGCCGCACGACCAGCAGATGCAGGGATCAGGGCAGCCTGTGGCCCAGACGTCGATGGCCCAGGCACCGCAGGCACAGTCTGCGCAGGCACAGTCGTCGCCGGGTCAGCAGTCGGTAGCTGAGCAGTCGGTAGCTCAGCAGCCCGTGGTTCAGCAGTCGGTGGTTCAGCAGTCGGTGGCTCAGCAGTCGGTGGCTCAGCAGTCGGTGTCGCAGCAGCCGCAGGGACAGCAGCCGCACGGCCAATCTGCGCAGGGTCAGCCGAGCCAGGGTCAGCCGGCGCAGCAGTACCAGCAACCCGTAGCTAGCCGGGACCAGCTATCCGCTGTCGCAGCGGCGGGCTTCGGCCAGGACGGCGGGTTCGTGGCGCAGGAGCAGCGCGGTCAGCCGCCACAGCAGCCCAGCTATCAGCAGGCTGGCAGTTTCGACCAGCGGGCCGGGGCCGACAATGGCGGCGGTCAGCCCGGCTCGCTGCCGAGCCGAATGCAAGGCGGCGCGGTCCCTGGCCAGCATGGGCTGCAGGCATCCAACGGCCTGGCCCAGCACGGCCTCGGCCTCGGTCAGTTTGGGCAGAACGGCCAGCCGGCGGTGCTGGGTCCCATGAACAACGGTGCGGATGGTGGTCAGCAGGCCGGCGGCCAGTACGGCGGATTCGGTCCCGCGGGCGGCGCCGGTCAGCCGGGCGTCGGTCAGCCGGGCGTCGGTCATCAGGGCGCTGGCCTGCAGAGCGATGACGGCCGCCACGCAACTGCCGGTCACCGGAGTGGAGCTAGCCAGTCGGCTGGCGCCACACCCGGCAGCGGGCTGCCGCCGAACGGCCTGCCCGGCAGCGCGAACGGCCTGCCCGGCAGCGCGAACGGCCTGCCCGGCAGCGCGAACGGCCTGCCCGGCAGCGCGAACGGCCTGCCCGGCAGCGCGAACGGCCTGCCCGGCAGCGCGAACGGCCTGCCCGGCAGCGCGAACGGCCTGCCCGGCAGCGCGAACGGCCTGCCCCCGAATGGCCTGTCGGGTGGTCAGGGCGGCGGCCCTGGCAGTCATAGGACCGGGTCGCAGCCAATCGGCGGCCAGCCACTGCCCGGCATGCAATCGAACGGGATTCCGGGCAGTCATGGCGGGCCGATGTCGGCGGGCGCCCCTAACGGGCTGAGCGGTGGTAGTCAGCCCGGCGCCATGCCAGGGACGGGTGTGCCTGGCTCCGCACCGAACGGCGGCGCCTTGCCGTCGGCAGGCGCGGCATACGGCGGGCCCGGGCTCGGCTACGGCGCTGGCAACCAGGGTAGTAACGGCCAGCGGGGACCTGGACCAGGCGCCCCGCAGTCCGGCCGGACGCCACAGTCCGGCGGGACGCCGCAGCCCGGCGGGGCCCCGAACGCCGGTCAGCATCAGCTGGGCGCCCGGCCGCCGGGGTCAGGCATGGACGTGCCGATGCAGCCGGTGCTCCAGCAGGGCCCAAGTCAGCAGCAGCAAGGGCTTCCGGCGCTTGGTCAGCCATCATTGGCTCAGCCGTCATTGGCTCAGCCGTCATTGGCTCAGCCGTCATTGGATCAGGCAGCCCACGGTGAGGCAGCCCATGGTCAGCGAGCACCGGGCCATATGGGACCGGGCCAGCCAGGACCGGGCCAGCCAGCACCGGCCCAGCCAGGACCGGGCCAGCTCGCGCAGCAGCGCGGCCCGGCCATGCCCCCGATCGCCATGCCACCGGCAGCTATGCCATCGAACGGCATGATGCCGCTGGACGCGCAGCGCCCACCCGCGCAGCACCGGCAGCTGCCGGCTGGCAACGGTGCGCCATATTCGCAGGACAGAAGCATGCCTTACGGCGGGCCGGCGCAGCCGGGCCAGTTTGGTCCCGGCGGAGCGGCCGGGTACGGCCCGGCTTCCTACGGCGGCCAGCAGCCAGTCGCGCCGCCAGTCACGATGTCAGTCGGTGAGGCTGTCCAGTCGGCGCACGCAGAAGGCTTTGGCTTCGGCGAGGCGGTCGCCAGGGACGCGCCCGCGCTGTGGCTTGAGGCCGTCCTCGCCCGGAAACCGCGGATGCCGTCGGACCTGGAGGCCCGGCTGCTCCAGGGTTCGGCGCTGCCGATCGACTCGCTGCTGCATGACGAGGTCAGGCACGCATTGCGACGCGGGTTCTGGGACGCGCTCGAGCGCTCGCGTCACTGACCGTTCCGCGAGTCGTCTTGCCGGGATTGTCACGAAGCCATTACCGCACGCACTTCCCCGACCCAGTCGATTGGATTCCCGGCTACGGTGGTCACGTGGCAGAGCTGACCCGTGAGCAGTTCGACTCGATCGAATTCGACGCAGCTGCCAGCGGGGATCACGCTGCCGCAGCTCGGGCGATGACCGAGCTGGCCAGCACCGGTACTGAGACAGCGGGGATGCCGCGCGCCGAGGCCTTTCTGCGAGCTGGTGAGCAATGGCTCCTCGCCGACATGCCAGCCGAGGCCGTGATCGGGCTCCGCCGCGCGATGACGTACGGCGGGTCGGCCTTCGCTGATCCGCGAGTCCCGCTGGCGCGGGCGCTGTTCCAGCTCGGCAGGCAGTCCGAAGCGCAAGCGCTCATCAGCAGGCTGAAGGCCGAGGGTCCGCGAGATCCGCAGACCTGTGACCTTGTCGCCGAGCTGCTGGTCGACCGCGGCGATCTCGCCGGCGCCCTCGACTGGGCGACCGTCGGCGTCGAGCTGTGCCTCGCCGCCGGGCAGTCAGACCCGGTAGCGGCCGAGGAGCCTGAGCTGAGACTCCTGCTCAGGCTCCGCTACCGGATCCGTAACGACCTCGGGCTGCCAGAAGACGACTACGACGCCCTGCTCGACGAGGTCTAGGCCGGGTTGCCGGCCGTGGCCACGGCACGCTCGGGGGTCACTAGGAGCGCGTCGGCGGCGTCGTCCAGATCCACCTTGACCTTGTCGCCGTCGGTGATCTCGCCAGCGATCAGGCTCTTGGCGAGCTTGTCACCGATGGCCGACTGAATGAGCCGTCGCAGCGGGCGCGCACCGTAGACGGGGTCGAAGCCGGTCACGGCCAGCCACTCCCTGGCCGCAGGGGTTACTTCCAGCGCCAGCCGGCGTCCGGCCAGCCTGGCGGCCAGCTTGCGCACTTGGAGGTCCACGATCTCGGTGAGCTCCGCGGTAGTGAGGGCATCAAAGACGATCACGTCGTCGAGCCGGTTCAGGAACTCGGGCTTGAACGTCGCCCGCACCACCGACATGACCTTCTCCTTCGTGGCCGCCTCGTCCAGGCTCGGATCGGCGATGTACTGGGAGCCGAGGTTGGAGGTCAAAATCAGGATCGTGTTGCGGAAATCCACGGTCCGCCCCTGGCCGTCAGTCAGCCGGCCGTCGTCGAGCACTTGCAGGAGCACGTCGAAAACTTCGGGGTGGGCCTTCTCGACTTCGTCCAGCAGCACGACGCAATAGGGCCTGCGCCGGACGGCCTCAGTGAGCTGGCCGCCCTCCTCATACCCGACGTAGCCAGGCGGGGCACCGACGAGCCTGGCGACCGAGTGGCGCTCGGAGTACTCGCTCATGTCGATCCTGATGATCGCCCGCTCGTCGTCGAACAGGAACTCAGCGAGCGCCTTGGCCAGTTCGGTCTTGCCGACACCGGTCGGGCCGAGGAACAGGAACGAGCCCGATGGCCGGTCCGGATCTGAGATGCCCGCCCTGGACCGGCGGACGGCGTCGGACACTGCCTGCACCGCGACCCGCTGGCCAATGATCCGGCGGCCTAGCTCGTCCTCCATCCGCAGCAGCTTGCCGGTCTCGCCTTCCATCAGGCGGCCAGCGGGGATGCCGGTCCAGGCGGACACGACGTCGGCCACGTCGTCCGGACCGACCTCCTCCTTGACCATCGGGGGGCCTGCATCCCCAAGACCTGAAGCGCCGGTGGCATTCTCCTCGCCGGCCGTGGCGGCAGCCTCGGCAATCTGCCGCTCAAGCTGCGGAATCTCGCCGTACATGAGCCGGGACGCAGCCTCGAAGTCCGCATCGCGCTGAGCGCGCTCGGCCTGCCCCCGAATCTCGTCAAGCTGCTTCTTGAGCTCGCCCACCTTGTTGAGGCTGGCCTTCTCCCGATCCCAGCGGGCCACCAGCGCGGTCAGCTGCTCCTGCCTGTCGGCCAGGTCGGCGCGCAAGCGCTCCAGTCGCTCGCGACTGGCCTGGTCGTTTTCCTTGGCCAGCGCCAGCTCTTCCATCTTCATCCGGTCGACGCCGCGCTGCAGCTCGTCGATCTCGACCGGCCGGGAGTCGATCTCCATCCGCAGCCGGGAGGCCGCCTCGTCGATCAGGTCGATCGCCTTATCCGGCAGGAAGCGGGCGGTGATGTAGCGATCGGACAGGGTCGCGGCCGCCACGAGCGCGGCGTCGGAGATCTGGACCTGGTGGTGCGCTTCATACCGGCCCTTGAGTCCGCGCAGGATGGCGATCGTGTCCTCGGCCGACGGCTCGCCGATGAAGACCTGCTGGAACCGCCGCTCGAGCGCGGGGTCCTTCTCGATCCGCTGGCGGTACTCATCGAGCGTCGTAGCGCCGACCATCCGCAGCTCGCCGCGCGCGAGCATCGGCTTCAGCATGTTGCCGGCGTCCATCGCGCCCTCGGCCGCGCCGGCGCCGACGACAGTGTGCAGCTCGTCGATGAACGTGATGATCTGGCCTTCGCTCTGCTTGATCTCGTTCAGGACCGCCTTGAGGCGCTCTTCGAACTCGCCGCGGTACTTCGCGCCGGCCACCATCGCCCCGAGGTCGAGCGCGACGACGCGCTTCCCGCGCAGCGACTCTGGCACGTCGCCTGCCACCACGCGCTGGGCAAGGCCCTCGACCACGGCGGTCTTGCCGACGCCGGGCTCGCCGATCAGCACGGGGTTGTTCTTGGTTCGCCTGGACAGCACCTGGATCACCCGGCGGATCTCCGCGTCCCGGCCGATGACCGGGTCGAGCTTCCCGTCGCGGGCGCTCTGAGTGAGATCGATGCCGTACTTCTCCAGCGCCTGATAGGTGCCCTCCGGGTCCTGGGAGGTGACCCGAGCGTGGCCGCGGACCTGCTCGAACGCGTCGGTCAGCTGCTTCGGCCCGGCGCCAGCCGCGCGCAGCAGCGTGGCCGTCTGGCCGCCGTCGGTTGCCAGGCCCACCAGCAGGTGCTCGGTGGACACGTAGTCGTCCGACATCTCTTTGGCCAGCTTGCCGGCGGTCGCCAGAGCCGCGAGCAGCTGTCGTGACGTCTCTGGTGCGCTGACAGTAGCGCCGGCCGCCTGCGGCAGCCTGGCAAGCTGATCCCGCACGGTCTTGAGCAACTCGGCCGGGTCAGCGCCGACGGCGCGCAGCAGCGGCGCCGCGGTCCCGCCGTCCTGCTGGACCAGGGCGGCGAGCAGGTGCAGGCCATCGGTGCTGGGATTGCCCGCCGACGCGGCCATCTGCACGGCCTGCGACAGAGCCTCCTGACTCTTCCTGGTCAGCTTCTCATCCACGGTGTTCTCTCTCCAAGTTCTCAGCATTGCCGCTGGGTTCGTGCTCGGCGGCGCGGCGCCCGCCTGGTGTGCAGGACTAGCTGGAACCGGCCTCGCGCCCGGCCGGCTGCGGGACGATCTCGGCCGCGGCGGCAACGGCCTGCCTCGGATCGGTGCCGACGCCAGGGCCGGCCGCTTGCTGCCCCGCCGCGCTGCCGTGGCGGACCGGGACGAGAGCGGCCGCGTCAGGGCGGCTGCGGGCCAGGTTCGCCAGCCGGGCGGCGACCGCCCGGGTCGATTCCAGCTCGGAGCGCAGCTGGCTGATCTCGGCGTCCATCTCGGCAACTAGCATCCGGCTGCGCCGCTCCGCCAGTTCGAGCTCGAGGATGCGCTTGATCCCGTTGAGGTTGATGCCTTCCTCCTGGGACAGCCGCTGCACCTCGCGCAGGATCAGGATGTCGCGCAGCGAGTACCGTCGGCCACGACCGGCGGCCCGTCCGGGTGAGACGAGGCCGAGCCGGTCGTAGGCGCGCAGGGTCTGCGGGTGCAGGCCGGACAGCTGAGCCGCCACGGAGATGACGTAGACAGGGCTGTCATCGGATAGCTCAAACTGGCTGGTCATGTCATCTCCTTCCGGCCGTCGGCGAGCTAGCTGTTGGCGTTCCTCAGGACATCGGCCCGCGGGTCGGGCCCTGCGGTCGCGTCCCGGAACGTCTCCAGCGCATCCCGTGCCTTGTCGTTCAGCTCCTGCGGGACCTGGATGTTGACGGTGACGAGCATGTCACCGGTCGTGCCGTCCTTGCGCCGGACGCCCTTGCCGCGTACCCGGAACGTCCGGCCGTTGGGCGTACCCGCAGGGATGCGCAGGCTGACCGGCATGCCGCCATGCGACGGCACCTTGATCTCGGCGCCGAGCGTGGCCTCGGTGAAGGTCACCGGCACGGTGATAGTCAGGTTGGCGCCCGATCGGCTGAACGTTCCGTGCGGGTGCGGCTGGACGTGTACCCGGACGTAGAGGTCACCGGGCGGTCCGCCGCGCTCGCCAGAGGCGCCCTTGCCGCCGAGCTTGATTCGCTGGCCGTCCGCGACGCCCGCCGGGATCCTTGCCTGGATCGTCCGCGTGCTCATCGCGCGCCCGCTGCCCGAGCACGTCTCGCACGGGTCGTCGACGACCAGCCCACGCCCGCGGCAGGTCTTGCACGGCTCCGAGAAGGCAAAGCTGCCGAGGTTCCGGCTGCCCTGGCCGGTGCCCTCACATGTCGGGCAGACCCTGGGCACGGTACCGGCCTTCGCGCCGGTGCCCTTGCACACCTTGCACGGACCCTCGCCGGTCAGCCGAAGCGATACGGTCGCGCCGTTGATGGCGTCGCTGAACGACAGCGTCGTCTCGGTCTCCACGTCGGCGCCGCGCCGTGGCCGTGTCTGCTGCGTCGTCGTGCCACCGGTCCTGTTGCCGAAGACGCCGCCGAGCAGGTCGCCGAGGCGGCCGCCGGCGCTGCCGGCCGTGCCGCCGAACAGGTCACCAAGATCGAATCCGCCATAGCCGCTGCCCGTCGATCCGGACCCTGGCATCCGGACTCCGCCGCCGAAGAGCGACCGTGCCTCGTCGTACTCCTTGCGCCGGCCCTCGTCGGACAGCACGGTGTAGGCCTCGGAGATCTCCTTGAAGCGCGCCTCGGCCTTCGGGTCGCCCTCGTTGGCGTCCGGGTGGTACTTGCGGGCCAGCTTCCGGTACGACTTCTTGATGTCGTCGGCGGTCGCGGTCTTAGTCACCCCGAGGGTCTTGTAGTAGTCCTTCTCCAGGTAGTCCTTGGTGCTCAACGCGCCTCTCTCGTGAGCTATCTCGATGCCTGGCGCCGGGACCCGCGCGAGCGGATCCCGGCCCCCGGTCGTTATTCAGCGCTAACGTCGCCGCTGGCCGGCGCGCCCGGGTCGGCGTCGTCGGACGCATCGCCCCTCGTCGGGGACGTCGCCGCCGGGCTCGGCGACGGCGACCCTGGCCGGGCGGATGATCCGCTCGCCCACCTTGTAGCCGGGCTGGAGTATCTGAACGGCAGTCGGCTCGGTCACGTCAGCCGAGTAGGAGTGCATCAGCGCCTCGTGCAGCGTCGGGTCGAATGGGTCACCGCTCTCGCCGAAAGCCGTGAGACCCAGCTTGACCACGATGCCCTCCAGCGACTCGGCGACCGACTTGAAACCGCCGGTCAGCTCGCCGTGCTCCCTGGCCCGGCCGATGTCGTCCAGCACCGGCAGCAGCCCGTGCAGCACGTTGGCCAGCGCCTGCTCGCGCACCGCCAGCCGGTCACGCTCGACGCGCTTGCGGTAGTTGGCGTACTCGGCCTGGAGCCGCTGCAAGTCCGCGGTCCGCTCGGCCAGCATCGTCACCACCTGATCTGTGGTCGCGTCGGCGGCGCTACTCCCGCCTGCAGCCGCACGGCCGCCAGCCGGCGAGTCGCCGCCGGGCGTTCCTGCATCGCCGGGACTTGCGGCGGCGCCGGGCGGTCCGGCTGTCGCTGTCGCGCCGCCTGCTGGGCGCCCTGGATCCGCGCCCCGCGCCGCCGCCCTCGCCAGCACCCGTATCGCCGGGCGCAGAAACCGAGTGCTTACCAGGCTTAGGCTGGCCGCCGGCCGGAGCCGGCCCGCGTTGCGGGCCGGACTCCCCGGTATTGCGTACCTTGCCAGTGACCGGGTCAATCCGCCTGCGATCGCGGATGACCGGGCCCTGCCTCTCCTCGTCGGGCCTCATTAGGCGGCGCCGCCCTCCTCGTGGGCCGGCTTGTCGTCGTCGACGATCTCAGCCTCGACGACGTCGTCGTCCTGGCCGCCGCCGGCCTCCTCGCCCGCCTCGCCGGCCTGCGCGCTGGCAGCCTGCGACTGGGCATAGATAGCCGTGCCCATCTTCTGGCTCACCTGAGCAGCGTGCTCGCTGGCGGTCTTGATGGCTTCGGTGTCGGTGCCCTCAAGCGCCTTCTTCAGGTCAGCGATCGCGGATTCGACCTCGGACTTGACGTCGTCCGGGACCTTGTCGGCGTTCTCGGAGAGGAACTTCTCGGTGGTGTAGGCGAGGGACTCCGCGCGGTTGCGGACCTCGGCCTCCTCGCGCCGCTGGCGATCCTCCTCGGCGTACTTCTCAGCGTCCTGCATCATCCGCTCGATGTCGTCCTTGCCCAGCGCTGAGCCGCCCGAGATGGTCACGGACTGCTGCTTGCCGGTGCCGAGGTCCTTGGCCGACACGTTCACGATGCCGTTGGCGTCGATGTCGAACGCCACCTCGATCTGCGGGATGCCACGGGGCGCCGGAGCGAGCCCGGCCAGCTCGAACATGCCGAGCTTCTTGTTGTACGCGGCGATCTCGCGCTCGCCCTGGAAGACCTGGATCTGCACCGATGGCTGGTTGTCGTCAGCGGTGGTGAAGATCTCCGAGCGCTTGGTCGGGATGGTGGTGTTGCGCTCGATCAGCTTGGTGAAGATGCCGCCCTTGGTCTCGATGCCCAGGGACAGCGGCGTCACGTCGAGCAGCAGCACGTCCTTGACCTCGCCCTTGAGCACGCCGGCCTGCAGGCAGGCGCCCACGCCGACGACCTCGTCCGGGTTGACGCCCTTGTTGGGCTCCTTGCCGCCGGTCAGGTCCTTGACCAGGTCGACGACGGCCGGCATCCGGGTGGAGCCGCCGACGAGCACGACGTGGTCGATCTGGCTGAGCTTGATCCCGGCGTCCTTGATCACCTGCTGGAACGGCGCCTTGCAGCGGTCGAGCAGGTCCGAGGTCATCTTCTGGAACTCGGCCCTGGTCAGCTTGGTGTCCAGGTGCAGCGGGCCCTGCTCGGAGTGGGTGATGTAGGGCAGGTTGATCTGCGACTCGGCCGAGCTGGACAGCTCGATCTTCGCCTTCTCCGCGGTCTCCCGCAGCCGCTGCAGCGCCATCTTGTCCTTGGACAGGTCGGTGCCGTAGCTGTTCTTGAAGTCCTTGACCAGCCAGTCCACGATCCGCTGGTCCCAGTCGTCACCACCGAGGTGGTTGTCGCCGCTGGTCGCCTTCACCTCGACGACGCCCTCGCCAACCTCCAGCAGCGAGACGTCGAACGTGCCGCCACCGAGGTCGAAGACCAGGATGGTCGCCTCGTTGTCCTTCTCCAGGTGATAAGCCAGCGCGGCCGACGTGGGCTCGTTGATGATCCGCAGGACGTTCAGTCCGGCGATCTGGCCGGCCTCCTTGGTGGCCTGGCGCTGTGCGTCGCTGAAGTACGCGGGCACCGTGATCACCGCGTCGGTGATGGTCTCGCCCAGGTAGGCCTCGGCGTCTCGCTTCAGCTTCTGCAGGATGAAGGCGCTGATCTGCTGCGCCGTGAACTTCTTGCCGTCGATCGACACCGTCCAGTCGGTGCCCATCTGCCGCTTGACCGAGCGGATGGTCCGGTCAACGTTGGTCACAGCCTGCCGCTTCGCGACCTCGCCGACGAGCACCTCGCCGTTCTTGGCGAATGCGACCACGGACGGCGTGGTCCGGGAGCCCTCAGCGTTGGCGATGACCGAGGGCTCGCCGCCCTCGAGGACGGCGACGACGGAGTTGGTCGTCCCTAGGTCGATGCCTACCGCACGTGCCATGTGTTCTGTCCTTGGTTTGCTCTAGTGGGTTTACTTGGGTTTGCTTCTTGTGTGGGTCTGCTTCTGGTGGCTTGGTCGAGCGCTGGAAGATTGAGTCTGACCGACTCAAGTCTGCCATGCTGACTAACCACTCGCAACTGAGTTGAGTCTATCAGGCTCAACTTTGCTGGCTATCGATTGTGAACTGCACCACGTGCTCTGATATTCCATACGAGCTAGGCGGCGGGCTCGCGGCCGCATATCGTGCGGTGGGAGAAGGGGGCGTGGATGCTGCAGAACGACGCCGGCGACGCGGCGGCCGATCCCGGCATGCACGCTGGGGCCGTGACCGGTCCCCTGGCGCCGGAGCTGGCCGCGCCAGCGCAAGTAAGCAGCCCGCCGCGCACCGCTGGCTCGCGGCTCGTGGCGCTGAGCGCCGACGACCGCGCGGCCCTTGGCCTGTGGGCGGCAGCCCACCTGGCCCTGCTGGCGCTGGCCTGGGCCGCGGCGTGGGCCTTCCGTCCGACCCGCGAGCACGCTCCGCTGACCGGGGCATTCGAGCACTGGGACGCCGGCCTGCTGCGCAACATCGCCCAGTACGGCTATTTCGGGCCGCACACCACGGCGAACAACACCGCGTTCTTCCCTGGGTATCCGGCGGCGCTGGCGGCCGCGCACCTCCTGCTGCGGAACTGGGTCCTGTCCGAGCTCGTCGTCAGTGGCGTGGCTGGCTGCTTTGCGGTCGTGGCCCTGGCTCGGCTAGCAGGCGGCAGTCGCGTCGTGCTGTACCTGCTCGCCACGCCGGCCGTGATCTTCCTGATGATCGGCTACGCCGAGGCCGTGTTCCTCGCCTTCGCGATCCCCGCCTGGCACGCCGCAGCCCGCGGTCGCTGGTGGCGAGCTGCACTGCTGGCCGGGCTTGCCGGGCTCGTTCGCCCGGATGCCCTGTTCCTGATCCCGGCGCTGGCCGTGATGGCGCTGTCCGGCTACCGCGGGCCTGGCACGTGGCCGGCAGCCGCCGCCACGGTCGGCCAGCGCCTTGCCAACGCTGCGAAGGCCTGCTGCGCCCTGGCCGGCCCGGCCGCCTACGAGGTGTACCTGTGGGCGCGCACCGGAAACCCGCTGGCCTGGTCGGCTGCTCTGCGCAAGGGCTGGGACCTGCATCTGTCGACGCCGCTGCAGGACCTGCGTACCACCTGGTGGGCGGCCTTCCGGCATGCCTTCAGCGCGAGCACCGCGTTTGAGTTCCAGCTGGAATTCGGCGCCCTGGCGGTCATGGCTGCGGCAACTCTCGCGTTCGTGCTCTGGCGGCGCTGGCCGCAGGCAACGTACTGCGGGCTCGCGCTGGCTCGCGCTGGGCACGACGCACCTGGTTCGAGACCGGTCCGCGCACGCTGCTGGTGCTCTTCCCGGTATGGATCGGCCTTGCCGCCCTCGAGGCGCGGCGGCCATGGCTGCGGTATGCCTACTTCGGCGTGAGCGCGCCGCTCGCGGTGGTACTGGCCATGCTGTACCTGTCGGGCCAGTGGGCTGGCTAGTCAGTGGAGGATCTAGGCGGGGGCTGCCAGCCGGCGCAGCCCGGCGCGTAGCGACAGCCGATCCGGCGCGCCAGCCAGGACTCCGCCGGCCGGGATCGTCGACGCCCGCCGACCTGACGACGTCCCGGTCAGGCCGCAGGCACTCCCGGACGACCAGCGCGCACAGCAGCAGGACAGTACCGAACCTCGCCAGCACGGCGGCGAAGTACAGCTGGCTGCTGATCGCGCCCGGCGTGTGCACGCTCTGCACGACCGTGATCAGGTAGGCCCAGATCGCGTAGAAGTAACCGACCTCCGCCGCCTGCCACAGGAGGTAGGCCGGCAACCGCGGCCTGGCCAGGACGACGAGCGGCACGAGCCAGACCACGTACTGCGGTGACCAGACCTTATTACTGAGCAGGAACGCGGCCGTGGTGAGGAAGATCAGCTGTGCCAGCCGCGGCCGCCGCGGCGCGGCCAGGGCCAGCAGCCCGATCGCCAGGCACGCGACGGCGAACGCCGCCGCAGACAGCAGGTTGAGCTGCGGTGTCGACGAGGTGCCGAGGACGGGCCAGTGCAGGTACTGGAGGAAGTACCAGATCCCGCCCCAGTCCGCGCCGCGGCTGCTGCTGAAGGTGTAGAAGGTGGCCCAGCCGTGCGGCGCCGCGATCGCGACTGGCAGGTTCACGGCCAGCCACGCCGCAGCCGCCGAGCCAGCCGTCACCGCGAACGCCCGCAGCCGCCCGGCCCGCAGGCACAGCAGGAAGAGCGGCCACAGCACGACGACGGGATAGAACTTGGTCGCCACCGCGAGGCCGAGCAGCACGCCGGCCAGCACTGGCCGCCGGGCGGCCCAGGCAGCCAGGGCCATCATCATCAGGCCCATCGCGATGAGATCCCAGTTGATGAACGCCGACAGGATCAGCGCGGGCGAGAACGCGACGAGCAGTGCCGTCCAGCGTCGGGACGGCCCGGCGCAGTACGCCGTCGCGAGCACCCCCGCCACCAGGAACAGCGCCAGCACGGCGACCGTCACATCGAAGAAGTGCAGGCCCCTGGAGTACAGATTCGAGCAGCCAGTGGACCGCCCAGGCTGCGCCCTGCATGACGGCCCCGATGATGACCGGGTACTCGACGTGGTGGTCGAAGTAGGGCACCTTGCCTGCCGACAGGCCCTCGACGAAGTACAGCGGGTAGATGTCGGTGTAGCAGTGGGCCTGGTACTGCGCGACGCCGACGTTCCACGCCCCGGCCCGGCACGCCTCCTTGGCGCCGAACGCGATGCCGTCGGCGGCCAGGCTCGCCAGGACGAGGACGGTCGCCGAGCCGCCCAGGGCGGCCCAGCGGCCTAGCGGCGCCCGCCGGTCCGGCGCTAGCCCGCGGTCGGACGCAGCGTCGTCACCCAATGTCCACGCTCATGTGCCTAGCCCCTGCATCCGTTGGCAGCCGTCTCCCTCGGTACCCGGAAGTCCGGCCTGTTAGCGCTGGTCTGCGACGGTTAGCGCCGTTCGACACAGGCTAGCGGCTGGCATGGCCAGCCACGGCGGCTAACCGGCAGCACCGGCCAGGCAGGCGGAGGCGCACGGTGATCGCGAGTCGGGCGGCATGCGGCGTTACGCTGTCACCCATTGCCATACCTGGAGGTTGCCTTGGCACTGCGCATCATCATCGGACTAGCCCTGACGGTTCGTCGCGGGCGCGATCGCGGGCCGCCGCCTGTGGTGGCTCTTCCGGCTCGGCCGCACGGGCCAGCCGGCGCCCGAGCGGGTGCAGGCGCTCCGCGAGCATCCGGCGGAGGGTGCCGAGACGCAGGTAACACAGGTCATCGGGCAGCGCAAGCTGCTCAAGTGGACGGTGCCAGGGGTCGCCCACGCGCTGACCTTCTGGGGCTTCATCGTCTTGATCCTGACCATCATCGAGGCGTATGGCGCGCTGTTCAGCGAGCATTTCGCCATCCCGCTCATCGGCACGTGGGCGTGGGTCGGCTTCATCGAGGACCTGTTCGCCGTCGCCGTGCTGGCGGGCATCGTCACTTTCGCCATCATCAGGCTGACGTCCGACCCCAGGCGCGAGGGCCGCAGGTCGCGCTTCGCCGGCTCGCACACGGGGGCCGCCTGGGTCGTCCTGTTCGGCATCTTCCTGGTCGTCGCCACGCTGCTGATCTACCGGGGCGCCCAGATCAACACCGGCGACTTCCCCTACCCGCACGGCGCTTTCGCCTCGCAGATCGTCGGCCACTGGCTGCATCCGCTCGGCGCCGCCAACAAGGGCATCGAGACCACGTTCATCCTGCTCCAGCTCGCCGTCCTCATGGCCTTCGGCGTGTTCGTCACCTACTCCAAGCACCTGCACATCGTGATAGCTCCGATCAACGTGCTGTTCGCGCGGCGGCCTGACGGCCTCGGCCCGCTCCAGCCGATGCGCTCCAACGGCAAGGTGCTCGACTTCGAGGAGGCCGACCCGGACGAGGACGTGTTCGGCATCGGCAAGATCGAGGACCTGAGCTGGAAGGGCATGCTCGACCTGGCCACCTGTACCGAGTGCGGCCGGTGCCAGTCGCAGTGCCCGGCGTGGGCCACGGACAAGCCGCTGTCGCCGAAGATGATCATTCTCGAGCTACGCGACCATGCGTTCGCTAAGGCGCCCTACCTGCTGGCAAGCTCAGACGAGGAGCGCGCCGCGCTGCCCGAGTCCGTCCGGGCCGAGGCCGAGCGGCCGATCGTCGGCGACGCCGACGCCCATGGCGTCATCCACCCCGACGAGCTGTGGTCGTGCACGAATTGCGGCGCCTGCGTGGAAGAGTGCCCGGTCGACATCGAGCACATCGACCACATCACCGGGATGCGCCGGCACCAGGTGCTGGTCGAGTCCGCGTTCCCGGCAGAGGCGGCCACCATGCTCAGGAACCTGGAGAACAAGGGCAACCCCTGGGGGATGGGCGACAACAAGCGGACCGAGTGGATCACCGAGCTCGATTTCGAGGTGCCGATCGTCGACGGCGCCGATCGGCGAAGACGTCGAGTACCTCTTCTGGGTGGGCTGCGCCGGCGCCCTGGAAGACCGGGCGAAGAAGACCACCAAGGCGATCGCGCAGCTGCTGCACACTGCCGGGGTGAGCTTCGCCGTGCTCGGCCCGGCCGAGTCGTGCACCGGCGACCCGGCCAGGCGGATGGGCAACGAGTTCGTCTTCAGCATGCTGGCCCAGCAGAACATCGAGACGCTCAACGAGGCCGGCGCCCGCAAGATCATCGCTAGCTGCCCGCACTGCTTCAACACCATCGCTCGCGAGTACCCGCAGCTCGGCGGCAACTACGAGGTCATTCACCACACGCAGCTGCTGGCCCAGCTCGTGGCCGACGGCAAGCTGACGCCGGTCACCCCCATCGAGGAGAAGATCACCTACCACGACCCGTGCTTCCTCGGCCGCCACAACCGGGTCTTCACCCCGCCGCGGGAGATCATGGAGCAGGTGCCCGGCGTGCAGGCCCAGGAGATGCACCGGTGCAAGGAGCGCGGTTTCTGCTGCGGCGCCGGCGGTGCCCGGATGTGGATGGAGGAGCGGATCGGCAAGCGGATCAACACCGAGCGGATCGACGAGGCGCTCGGCACAGACCCGGATACGATCTCGACCGGCTGCCCGTTCTGCCTGGTCATGCTCGGTGACGCGGTCGCCGCGAAGAAGGGGAGCGGGCGAGGCTAAGGAGTCGCTCGAGGTCGTGGACGTGGCTCAGCTGCTCGTCCGGTCGGTGCAGGTGCCTGTCGCCGTCGGAGCGCCGCAGCCGGAACCGACCGCCATCGAGCCGAACAGCGGGCAGGCGGGCGGTGGCGACGGCGCCCAGGCCGGAGCGGTGGAGCCGCCTGCCGGACAGGAAGACCAGGCGTGAGTGGACTCGCGACGGGCTGAGTCGTTCAGCGACGGCGTCTTCGCCGTCGCGATCACCGTCCTTGTCTTCAACCTGCTGCCGATCGCAGACAAGACGGCCGGGACGCCGGGGACCCTGACCCTTAGCGCCAGTAATCTGGCGGGATTACTGGCCGGCGTACGTGGCCTACGTGGTCAGCTTCCTGACCATCGGGATCATGTGGCTGAACCACCACACGATGCTGGCGCAGGTCAGCAAGGTGAACCGGACCGTGCTGGTGCTGAACCTGTTCCTGCTGATGGGCGTGGTCGCCATCCCGTTCCCGACGGCGCTGGTCGCCGACCACCTGACCGCCAGCGGTCACCAGGCCACGGTGGCGGCCGTCACCTACGGGCTGGTCATGATCGCGATCTCGATCGGCTACGCGTCGATGTGGATGTACATCGCCGCGCACCAGCACGCACTCGGGGCGCGCCGGCGAGTGCACACGCCGCGGCTGTCGACCGTCAGGTTCGTCGCCGGGAACGGCGGGTACGTGGCCGGCACGCTGATCGCGCTGGCATCCCCGATCACGGCGCTGATCATCTTCGGTCTGCTCGCCGTCTATTACCTCTTCGAGCACCTGCCCGATCCGTCGGAAGCCGACGATGCGGAGGCCCCGCCCGGCGGGGCTACGGGACGATCCTGACCGGCAGCCAGACCCGTACCTTGGTGCCCTGGCCAGGACGAGATTCCAGCGTTGCCTGGCCGCCGTGCGCGTTGGCGATGGCCTGCACGATGGACAGGCCCAGGCCGCTGCCGCTGGTCCGCTCCGCCCTGGCGTGCGCGCCAGATTGCCGCTCGGCGCTACGGCCGTCCGGCACGGTGGGCGCGGGCTCCTCACCTCGCTGGCCCGGCGCGGCGTCCTGGCTCGCCCAGGAGACCGGGATCGTGCTGCGGGCGCTCGCTGGGCCCGCCCCGTTCCCGTCCTGATCCTGTGCCTCCGCAGGGCCCACCCGGTGGAACCTGTCGAATGCACGGATGGCGTCCGCAGCAGACATGCCGGGGCCGGCGTCGGCCACCTCGAGTAGGACGCCGCCGGTGATCTCGCCCAGCCGCACAGCGACCGGCGTGGTCACGGGCGTGTGAGTGCGGACGTTGCCCAGCAGGTTCGCGAGTACCTGGCGGATGCGGGCCTCGTCTACGATCGCGACCAGCCGAGGTGGCGCCTCCGCTCGCACCGGCCGCTTCGGCTCCACGGCGATGGCGTCCGCCACGGCGTCCCGGACCACGCCGGCCAGGTCGGTCTCGGTGAGGTCCAGTGACGACGTGCGGTCCAGCCTGGCCAGCTCGAGCAGCTCGGCGACCAGGTTGCTCATCCGCTCGGCTTCCTGCTCTATCCGGCGCATGGCGTTCGGCAGCTGGTCCGGTCCGAGCGCGCCCTGCCGGTACAGCTCGGCGTAACCGCGGATCGTCGTCAGCGGCGTGCGCAGCTCGTGCGAGGCGTCGGCGGCGAACTCCCGCACCTTTTCCTCTGACCGCAGCCGGGAGCTGAACGCGTGCTGGATCCGGTCGAGCATCGTGTTGATCGACGAGCCGAGCCTGCCGATCTCGGTCTGGTTGTCCGCATCCGGCATCCTGGCGGTCAGATCACCGCGCGAGGTGATGTCGTTGGCTGTCCTGGCCATGTCGTCGAGCGGCTCGAGCCCGCGGCCGATCAGCCATTCGCCGCCGAGCGCCACCAGCGCGATGAGGGCGGTGCCGGTGATCAGCTCGGCGATGATGAAGCTGCGAACCTGCGAGCCGCTGCTGCTGATGGACTGACCGACGAACAAGATCGCGCCACCAGCCGGCGTGCGCCGGGCGACCACCTCCAGCTTCGGCGCGATCTCCAGCGGCTTGCAGCCCGCCCGCGGAAGCTGCTGGCAGCCCGCCGCGACCAGCAGCGCGTTGGCCCTGGCCAGCTCGACCCTGCTCGGCCAGCGATACGACCTGAGCGAGGCCCGGTCTCTTCAGCCACTGGCTGACAGCGCTGGCCAGCGTGCCCGTCTGGGCGCCTTTGGTGAGTGGCACCACGGCCACCTGCGGCTGCAGCTGGACCTCAACGGCGGAGTAGTCGGCCACGTCGGCTGCGAGCGATGGGGCGTGGGCCAGTACCGTCGCCGCGGCATTCAGGCGCTTGTCCGCCGCCGCAGGCTCGTTGGCCACCCGGCGGGCCAGCAGGTACGTGCTGACGACGCCCATGATCAGCAGCAGGACCGTTGTCACCCCGACCAGCATCACGAGCATGCGGGCCCGCAGGGACAGCTTCCGCTGGCGTCTCATCGCGGCTGGTCGAGCCGCAGGCTGTAGCCGACGCCGCGCTGGGTGTGGATAAGCGGCGGCCCGAGCGGGTCCAGCTTGCGCCGCAGGTAGCTCACGTACGTTTCGACGATCTGGGACTCGCCCGCGTAATCCCAGCCCCAGACGCTTTCCAGCAGCTGCGCCCTGGTCAGTACCCGGCCCTGATGCCGCATCAGGTAGGCAAGCAGGCGGAACTCGGTGGGCGATAGCTCGACCGGCACGCCAGCCCGGTGGACCGTCCAGCGATCCTCGTCGAGCTCCAGGTCGCCGGCCCGGAGCGGACCCGTGACGTGGCCCGACCGGTCAGCTGCGCTCGTCCTGGATGCCCGCCGCAAGACCGCGCGGACCCTGGCCACCAGGGCCTCGACCGAGAACGGCTTGGTGACATAGTCATCCCCGCCGATGGCGAGCCCGGTGACCGTGTCAGACGAGGTGTCGCGGGCGGTAAGGAAGATGACGGGCACCTCGTTCCCGGCTGCACGCAGGCGCCGGCACACTTCGAAGCCGTCCATGTCCGGCATCATGACGTCGAGGACGATCAAGTCCGGCTTGGTGGCGTCCGCCTGCCGCAGGGCCTCCTTGCCGCTGGCCGCGGTCGTCACGGAGCAGCCGTGGAACTTGAGCGCGACCTGGACGAGCTCGCGAATGTTGGGCTCGTCGTCGACGACGAGCACCTGGGGTATGCGGTCGTTCTCTGTCATGGCGTCCTGGTAATGGCGTCCTGGGCTCACGCTCGGCTCGGCCTGACGGCGCCGCGACCACGGCCTGCCCGGCGCATCTCCGGCGTCATGAGGCTACCGGCAAATTCCGGGCCCTGGTCATGCGCCTGGCGCCGCCGGCCAGCGTGCGCGAGGCCAGGGCCGCCGTGCACGGCGGCCCCTGGCCTCACTCGATGCGGCTAGCTGCCGCTGGTCTTGCCGATCCGGATCAGCCGCACGTCGTGGGTGCCGCCCACCGCCTGGCCCACGACAAGGACCAGCTCTCCGGTGCTGAGCTTGGCGCTCGTCACCTGCTGCTGAGCGTCGCGTATCTTCATGCTGCTCGTGAAGTCCCAGGTCCAGGTTGTGCCGTCGGTGGCTGCGACGGTGATGCCGGAGCTGCTCACAGCCTGGATGGTCCCCCGCTCGAAGGCAGCGGTCTTGGGGCCTGACTTGGTCTGGAAGGTCACCTCGCCGTGCTCGCCGCCGACGAGTACCAGGCGAACAAGGGGATTGCTGCAGAAAGCCTGCAGGCGGTTCGCCGCTGTCGGGTGCCCGTTGCTGCGCAGCCGCTGCTCCAGCTTGGCGCATCGCGCCGCGGCGGAGTGCGGGGCCGGGGTTGTAGCCGAGCCGTTCGCCCCGGAGCCCGTCGACGCCGACGCACCGCCGGTCAGCGCTACGCCGATCCCCGCGCCGCTGCCGAGCAGCACAGCACCGGCCGCGACCGAGGTCACGACTCGCTTCGTCCGGCCGGACCACCGCCCTGCCGGGGCGAGCGGGCTAGCCGGGTTGATGGCCTCGAACTCACTGGTGTCTATGTTGTCCATGCTGTCCATGACAATCAGCCTGGCCCTCGATCATGGGTAATGCGCAGGCCCAGGCTGTGAGCTTCCCGGGAACTGGCAGCAAATACGATCAGGATCGTGCTCGCCGCCGCGGTTACATCCACTTCGGGTTACATCCGGTCGGGCACCGGGATGCCCAGCAGCCCGAGGCCAGTGACCAGCACCCGGAGGGTCAGCGCGCTGAGCGCCAGCCGGCTCTGCCGCGTCTCGCCCGCAGCGGTCAGCACCGGACACTGCTCGTAGAACGTGGTGAACGAGCTGGCCAGCTCGAACAAGAAGCTCGCCAGCTTGTGCGGCTCGGCAGCCACTGCCACGTCGTCCAGCGCTCTGCTGAACCCGAGCAGCCGCAGAGCCAGCCCGCGCTCGGCGGCGGTGCCGAGCACGATGGGGCCGCCTGCGGCCGCTGGGTCAAGACCGCCCCGGACGAAGATGGACCGGATCCGCGCCGCCGCATACTGCAGGTACGGGCCGGTGTTGCCGGTCAGGGCGAGCAGCCGGTCGAAGTCCAGGACGTAGCCCGAGTCCCTGGCCACCGACAGGTCGCCATACTTCAGGGCCCCGATACCGACCGCCTCGGCGATCTGGCTGCGCTCTGCCGGATCGTCGTACCGGTCGGCGATGACGGTCGCGGCCCTCTCGACGGCCTCGTCGATGAGGCTAGCCAGCTTGACCTGCTCACCCGATCGGGTCCGCAGCCGCTGTCCGCCAGGGCCGGTCATCAGCCCGATCACGGCGTGCTCGGCCGTAGCGGGCTGGACAAGCCAGCCGGCCTGCCTGGCCAGCTCGAAGATCATCTGCAGGTGCTGATGCTGCTCGGAGCCGACCACGTAGATGATCCTGGTCGCGCCGAGCTGCGTCAGCCGGTACCGGATCGCGGCTGCGTCGGTGCTGTCGTAGCCGTAGCCGCCGTCGCTCTTGCGCAGCATGAGCGGGACCGGCTTGCCGTCCCGGCCGGTGAATCCCGGTGGGAACACGCACAGCGCGCCGTCGCTCATGACGGCGAGGCCCTTGCTCTCCAGCTCGTCGCAGACATCGCCGAGCATCGCGTTGTAGAAGCTCTCCGGCGCCATGTCCGCGTCGGTCAGCGTCACGTTGAGCCGGGCGTAGAGCGCCCGCAGGTACTCCAGCGAGTCGTCGACGAGCACCTGCCAGAGCCGCATGGTGTCCGGCTCGCCGGCTTGCAGCTGCACGACCCGCTTGCGTGCCCTGTCCGCGAAGATCGGATCGCCGTCGAATTTCGCCCTCGCGGCCTGGTAGAACGCCGTGAACTCGCCCGAGGCCAGCTCGTCGTAGGTCGCCCGGTCGCCGATGTCGATCGCGTGCTCGATGAGCATGCCGAACGGCGTGCCCCAGTCACCGAGGTGAGCAGCCCGGACGACGTCGTGCCCCAGATGCTCTAGTACCCGGGCGATCGCGTCCCCGACAACGGTTGCCCGCAAATGTCCGGCGTGCAGCTCCTTGGCGACATTCGGGCCTGAGTAGTCGACCACAATCCGCTGGGCCGGATCGGCCACGGCCACGCCAAGGTGCGGGTCGGCGAGCTGCGCGCTGGACCGCCGGGCGATCCACTCGTCGGACAGCGTGATGTTGATGAAGCCGGGTCCGCTCACCTCGGCGCTGGCCACTGCCTCGTCGCCGGCCAGCCGGGCGGCTACCGGGCTGGCGATATCCCGCGGCGCGCGGCCGAGCTGCCGGGACAGCGACATGGCGACGTTGGACTGGTAGTCGGCGAACCCGGACGGCCGGATCAGCGGATCGGCAGCGGCGAACTCCGCGCCGAGCTCGCGCGCCAGCGCCTGCTGGACCAGCGCACCGAGTGCTGCTTCCGGATCTGTCATTTCACCAGCCTACCGGGCTCGTCCCGGGATTATTTTGGCCACCGCACCGGCTCCCATGACAGCGCCGAGGACATCCTGGTCGCCCGCTGGATCGTCGCTACCGGGTGGGCCAGCGCGTGCAGCGGGACAGGATAGGAGTCGTGGCCGATCACGCCATCGTCATCGCCGGGATCAAGCCCTTCGGCTGACCGCGGCGCGTGTCCGCACGACGAATTGATCAGCGATGGCCGGCGATCTTGTCGCTACTGGGCTGCTTGCTAAGCGGAACAGCAGCCACTATCCACGGCGTGCCGCCGAATCTGACCTGGGCGTCATGCACGCGACACAGCACAGTCTTGCACCGGCCCTGGACTTGTGTGATTTCCCAGGCCACCATTCCGAGTTCCGTGCATGGAGTGTGCCAGGTCGTCCTGGTCATCATGTCGGGGCAGATGATCTTCCGGCCGGCGCCGCACATGCCCGTGAATTCGCGACACCGGTCACAGAAGCCCAGCTGCGCAGCGACCAGATCCCGGATCCGTAAGCCGCAGGCAGGGCAGCCGCCGACACGGTATGGACTGGATGGCGCATCGCGCCGACGGCGGAGCAGGCCGGACCGGCGACCCTCCGGCGCGCGCTGGCTGGAGATGTAGCCGCTGCGGCCCGCTTCGTCTTGGCCGGACTGAGCATTGGGCGCGGCGCTAGTCTTGCGGGACATTGCGGTCCTGCCTCTCGTTCCTGCTGCCCCGCCGCCAGGCAGGCAAGCAAGCGTGCCGGGCGGTCAGAGCTGGAGTCTGGGCACCGGGCGACGCACCGGCTTTGACTACATTCAGTGACTGCTTTGATGCATCTTGTGATCGCGGTCTCAGCGTGGCACGAGCCGACTGACCTGTCCAGCGATGAGGCCGGTCGCGGACCATAGTGATTTGTATGAGGTCTATGTCCTCGACGGCACGCAACTCTCCGCTGACCGGATAGGGCGCGGACCAAGCCGGGTGCGGCCTTAGCCGCCTTAGACGCTGACCGAGCACATGCGATCGGGGACTGACCACGCGGAGCCGTTACTCCGTCGCGGCAGCGCAACTACGGGCAAAAGGGCGTTCGCAGGCGCGCTGCCGAACAGGATGAGCTGATCATTGAGGATGCTCGCCAATGGGTATGCATCCGGAACTGGCCACAAGGAGGGCGTTATGACCAAGGCTCAGGGTTCGTATCCAGATCAGTATCCTGTTCAGTATTCCGTCGAGTACCCGGACCGGCCGCTCAATCGGCTGACCTCGTTCTTCCGGATTTTCGTGATCATCCCGATCGCGATCGTGCTCGGCACCGTTTCCGGCGCGACCTGGGAATCCGCGGGAAGCACCTCCGCGCTCCACCATTCCACCACGTACTACGGCCCTGCGGGCGCGGGCGGCCTGCTGTTCTTCGGTCCGCTGCTGATGATCTTGTTCAGGCAGAAGTACCCCCGGTGGTGGTTCGACTGGAACCTGGAACTGCAGCGTTTCATCAACCGGGTGTGGACCTACCTGGCCCTCATGAACGACAGTTATCCATCCACCGACGATCACCAGTGGGTCCATCTTGATTACGCCTATCCGGACGCGGCCGCAGACCTTAACCGGTGGCTGCCGCTGGTTAAATGGCTGCTTGCCATCCCGCACTACATCGTGCTGTTCTTCCTGGAAATCGCCGCGTTCTTCGCAGTGATCGTGGCCTGGTTCGCGATCTTGTTCACCGGCCGTTATCCGCGTGACATATTCACCTTCGTCGAAGGCGTACTCCGCTGGCACAACCGGGTCGCGGCCTACGCGTTCGTCCTGGTCACCGATCGGTATCCGCCGTTCAGGCTGTCGCCATGACCCAGTGCCGCAGGGCGACGAGGTAGTCTCCGATCGCATCGCGGCCGCCGTCCGCGGGTGGCGCGGGTGGCTAGCACGTGCATGCTGGCCGGGCTGCCGCTGCTGGCGCGCCCGTTCCTCGGCCGGTCGGCGACAGCCGGGCCGCCAGGTTCCTGCGCGTCGGCACCTGCGCCGCGCTCCTGGCCATGATGCCGGCCATGGCCGCGATCGAGCAGTTCGACTGCTCAACTGGTTGGCAGTAACCAGTCATGACACGCACCGCCACTGCTGTGCCAACATAGCGGTCTATTTACGGCATAGCGTCGAGGCCGACATTCAGGGGCGACGCAGGAAGTGTGGCCGGGTCGGTCCGAGCCGCTCCCGGATCCGCTCGGTGATGCGTCTCTCGGTCAGTGCCGCAGCTAGCTTGCATGCCGCCGCGACTCCGCGGGCCTGCACCGCCCCGTGCGCGATCACGACCGTGGCTTCGAGCCCCAGCAGCGCGGCCCCCCCGTAGGTCTCGGAATCAAGTCGCTCAGCTAGCTCACGCAGGCCGCGGCGCTGGAACAGCGTGCCGATCCTGGCCGCGCGTGAGCTGCCCAGCACCTCGCGCAGCTGAGCGGCCGCGAAGCCGGCCGTGCCCTCCAGGGTCTTGAGCGCGACGTTACCGGTGAAACCGTCGGTCACGACCACATCGACCTTGCCGGCGAGCAGGTCGCCGCCTTCGACGTTGCCGGCGAAGCTGATGGGCAGCCCGCCGTGCGGATCAGCGTCCAGCAGCTCATGAGCGCGCTTGGCCAGCTTGTTCCCTTTGCCAGGCTCCACGCCGATGGTGAGCAGGCCGACTCTCGGCTCAGCGATGCCGAACGCGACCTCCGCGTACGCGATGCCCAGCTGGGCGAACTGCACCAGCATCTCTGGCTTCGGATCGGCGATGGCGCCCGCGTCGATCAGTACAGTCGGGTACGGGCGAGTCGGGAGCGCGACCGCCAGCGCGGGCCTAGACACGCCAGCCAGCGGCCGCAGCCGCATCTGCGCGGTCGCGACGATCGCGCCGGTCGATCCCGCGGACATGACCGCGCCCGCCTGCCCGCGACGGACGAGCTGGCACGCAACGGCGATGCTCGATCTCGGCCGCCGCCAGCTAGCCAGCGCGCCCTCGTCCATCGCGATGGACTCCTCGGCCGCCTCGATGTACACCCCCGCCGCCGGCCCGAGCCTCGCCAGCAGTGGCCGCAGTAGTCCTGGCCGGCCAGTCAGCGCTATCCGGGTGCCGAGCTCGCGGGCCGCCGCGATGGCCCCGGCGACGATCTCCTCAGGGGCGTGGTCGCCGCCCATCGCGTCGACGGCGATCATCCTGCTGAGCTCGGCCGGCGGCGGGGCGACGGCAGCGCCCTGGGCAAGGTCGGTGCCCGCCGCGACGCCGGCTGGCTGGGCCGGTCCGGCGGAAGCGACGGAAGCGGCATCCGCTGGCCGACTCAGCGTGCTGCCCGCCTCACGTCCCGCATGCCGCCTAGCTTCTCATTGACCGGTGTTGGGCGCGCACCGCTGTAGTACGTTTGGTACCCCGGAAGGCGGGTAAACGGGGATTTCCTGGCCTGGACCTGTCGGGAAATCGAGTGGCGGCTGGGAAGTTCGCGGCAGCTTCAGGCAACGTGGAGGGCTGCCCGAGCGTTTCTTAATCGTTACTTCGTTCGCTGAGTTCGCTGCAACGCCCGGCCACGCGAACGCGTCTGATGTCGCGGGACCGGGAATGAGTAGTTAGAGCACGCCGACTGGCGGCATGACGGGGAGATCATGCGCACATCAGGGCGCCGCAGGTGCAGCGTCCGGAGGGAGTTGCATGAGCGTTCAGGAGATACTGCCTGTAGTACCCGCACAGGGTCGGGGGTTCCGGGCATATTCGGCAAAGCACCTGGACCAACTGACTGCCAGAGCAGGGCTCGACGATGCTGAACGGCTTGCCGTCCGGGCAGTGGCGACGGTTCTGCCATTTCGGACGAACGACTACGTGCTCGAGTCGCTGATCGACTGGTCAGCCGCTCCGGCAGACCCTATCTACCGGCTAGTCTTCCCGCAGGCGGACATGCTGCCGCCCGAGGACGTGAGTCCCATCGCGGCCATGCTCGCCCGCGGTGCACCTGAACGGGAGATCCAGGCATGCCGCGCACGCGGTGCGCATGCGGCTGAACCCCCATCCGGCGGGCCAGCTCGCGCTGAACATCCCGGCCTTCTCCGACGAGCCGCTACCCGGCGTGCAGCACAAGTACCCGGAGACGGTCCTGGTGTTTCCCAAGCAGGGCCAGACGTGCCACGCCTACTGCACCTACTGCTTCCGCTGGGCTCAGTTCGTCGGCGAGCCGGACCTCAAGATAGCGACCGACGACATGTCGCGGGTATGCGCCTACCTGCGGTCTCGGCCTGAGGTCACGAGCGTTCTCATTACCGGCGGCGACCCGATGATCATGGGAGCCGCGGTGCTGCGACGCTACGTCGAGCCGCTGCTCGACCCTAGCCTGGAGCACATCGAGTCGATCCGGATCGGCACCAAGTCCCTGGCCTACTGGCCACAGCGGTTCCTCACCGACCCCGACGCCGACGACACCCTGCGGCTCTTCGAAGAGGTAGCCGCCGCGGGAAGTCCCTGGCGCTGATGGCGCACTTCTCGCACCCGCGCGAGCTCGAGCCGACGCCGGTGTCCCGCGCGATCAGCCGGATCCGGTCCGCGGGCGCTGTCATCCGCACCCAGGCGCCGCTGATCAGGACCATCAATGACGACGCCGCGTGCTGGTCGCAGATGTGGCGCACGCAGCTGCGGCTCGGCCTGGTCCCGTACTACATGTTCGTGGAGCGCGATACCGGGCCGCAGGGTTACTTCGCGGTGCCGCTCGGCCGCGCTGTCGAGGTGTTCCGTGACGCGCTACGCCAGTGTCTCTGGCCTCTGCCGGACAGTTCGCGGTCCGTCGATGTCGTCGACGCCCGGCAAGGTGTGCGTCGACGGTGTCACCGAGATCGCGGGTCAGCGGGTCTTCGTGCTGCACATGATCCAGGCTCGCGATCCGGCGCTGGTCGGCCGGCCGTTCTTTGCCCGCTACGATCCGGACGCGGTCTGGATCTCGGATCTCCAGCCCGCGTTCGCCGACAGATTCCCGTTCCAGCCGGGCCCGGCAAGCGACGACCAGGATGCCGACTGGGACGCCGAGTTGCTGGCGTCAGCCGACTGAGCCGCCCGCGCTCCCGCGGGCTGACTGACCTCCCGAGCCCGGCTAGCCCGCGGCGGTGGCGGTCGGCTCGCCGACCTCGGTTGCCGCGCCGCGGCCGGCCTCAGCAGGCTGCCGCTTGATGAACACGCAGCTCGCGGCCGCGGCGATGAGGAACAGGATCGGCACCAGGATCGTCGGCCGCATCGCGGCCACGAAGCCGTGGGTGAAGATCTCGCCGGCGAGCCCGGTCGTCCGCGCGCCCGAGCCGACCTCCAGTCCGCCCTTGGCGGCAGACTGGAATCCGGATACGAGCTTCTCTCTCGCCTGCGGCGGCAGGTGGCCGCCGAGTTGCTGAACCTGGCTAGTGAACCCGGCGACGAGGCGGTTTTGCAGCAGCGCGCCGACGCCAGCGGTGCCGATCACGGTGCCGACCTGCCGGGTGGTGTTGAAGAGGCCGGAGGCCGCGCCGGCCATCATCGGGTTGACGTTGCGCAGCGCCACGGTTGTCATCGGCGCGAACGTGCAGCCGATGCCGATGCCAGCGACGGCCTGCGGCAGCAGGAAGTCGTACCAGGCCGAGTCGGCCTGGGCGATCAGCGCGATGCGAGCCCATGCCGGCCGCGAACAGCAGCAGGCCCGACCATCAGGATGTACTTGCCGCCGATCCGGTCCGACATTCGCCCGGCGACCGGCGCGACGAACATCGACACCAGCGAAGCGGGGGCCATCGTCAGGCCCGCCTTGAGCGCCGAGAAGCCCAGCACCGACTGAAGGTAGATGGAGAACGGCAGGAAGATGCCGAGCATGCCGATCGCGATGAACCCGGCGACCATGTTCATCAGCGAGTAGTTCCGGTCCCTGAACAAGGCGAACGGTATGAGCGGCTCGCCGTCCTGGCGCCTCGCCTGGAGCCAGAGAAAGATGCCGAGCAGCACGACGCCCACGCCGAGCCAGCAGCGGGATCGAGATGAACGGACTTGATCGTGCCCCAGTTGTACTTCTGGCCCTTCGACAAGCGCGTAGCAGATCGCCAGCAGCGCGAGGCTGGCCAGCACCACCCCGCCGACGTCGAAGCTGTGCTTGCGGCCAGTCCGCAAGTCCGGGATGAGCAGCGGGGTCATCACCAGCACGAGCACGCCGATCGGCACGTTGATGAAGAAGATGTACCGCCAGTCGAAGGCCGTGACCAGCAGGCCGCCCAGGGTCGGCCCGGCGATGGTGGCCACGCCGGCGACCGCGCCCCAAACCCCGAACGCGGCGCCCCGCCGGTCGGCCGGGAAGACCATGGTCAAGATGGCGAGCGTCTGCGGCATCAGCAGCGCCGCGCCGAGGCCCTGCACCGCGCGGAAGCCGATGAGCCACCCTGGCGATTGCGCGAAGCCGCACGCGGCTGAGGCGACGGTGAACAGCGCGATCCCGGCGAAGAACACCCTGCGCTGCCCGAGCAGGTCGCCGAGGCGCCCGGCCGTGATGAGCAGCACGGCCAGCACCAGCGCGTAGGCGTTGATCACCCACAGGATGTCGTCGAGCGAAGCGTGCAGCTTCGAGATCATGTTGGGGATCGCGATGTTGACGATCGTGAGGTCCAGCAGGGTCATGAAGAACCCGAGCGAGACGACCATCAGGATGACCCACGGATTACCGCGGCCGCGCGCCGACGGTGCCATTGCTACCACTGCTGTCCTCCGTAACCTGCAACCTGCCGATAACGCTACGGCAAGGGTCGGACATTGCGCGCGGCTGTTATGGTCGGGCGCTGCGGCGCTCGGTCACATTCGACGTCGGCCGCGTCGGCCGCGCTGGGTGGTTAGCCGAACCCCGTTCGGTGTGCTCGCGTCGCGCGAAGTATGCTCCGGCCATGAAAATCAACGGAACCGCCGCAATCGTGTCCGGAGGGGCCAGCGGCCTCGGCGAGGCGACCGTCCGCGAGCTTGCCGCGGCCGGCAGCAAGGTCGTCGTGGCTGACCTGAACACCGAGCGTGGCAAGGCGCTGGCCGACGAGGTGGGCGGCCTGTTTGCCCGGACCGACGTGAGCGACGCCGACTCGGTACGGGCGGCCGTGGACCTCGCTGCCTCGGCCGGCCCGCTGCGCTTCGTGGTCAGCTGCGCCGGCATCGGCTGGGCGCAGCGCACCGTGGGGCGCGATGGCGAGCCGCATGACCGGAGCGCTTTCGGCAAGGTCATCGACGTGAACCTGATCGGCACCTTCAACCTCATGAGCATTGGCGCCGCGGCCGTGGCCAAGACCGACCCGGCTGACACCGACGGCGCTCGCGGCGTGGTCATCAACACTGCCTCGATCGCCGGGCTGGAAGGCCAGACCGGCCAGCTTGCCTACTCCGCGTCCAAGGGCGGCATCATCGGCATGACCGTGCCGGCCGCCAGGGACCTGTCGGCCATCGGCGTCCGCGTGAACACGATCTGCCCCGGCATCATCGACACGCCGATCTACGGCACCGGGCCGGCCAGCGAGGAGTTCAAGGCCAAGCTCGCCGCGCCGGTGGTCTTCCCGAAGCGGATGGGCACATCGGCGGAGTTCGCGCACCTTGTCCGCATGCTGATCGAGAACGACTACATGAACGCGGACGTCATCCGGTTCGACGGCGGCATCCGGTTCCAGCCCAAGTAAAGAGCGCGCGCCACCCGGCCGCCAGGCGGCGGCACGGCACATGACCGACGCCGGACGTGCGCCGCAACGTGAAGGGAAACCGATGCCTGAGGCAGTCCTGACCGAGGTCAGCGACGGCGTAGCCGTCATCACAATCAACCGGCCAGAGGCCAGGAACGCGGTCAACGGCGACGTGGCCCGTGGCATCGCGGCCGCCGTGGATGAGTTCGACGGCGAGCAAGGACGTCCAGGTTCTCGTGCTCACCGGGGCTGGCGGCACCTTCAGCGCTGGCATGGACCTCAAGGGGTTCCTGTCGGGCGATTCGCCGAACTTCGCCGACCGGGGTTTCGGCGGCATCGTCCAGCGGCCACCGGTCAAGCCCATCATCGCGGCGGTGGAGGGCTACGCGCTGGCCGGCGGCTTCGAGCTGGTGCTGGCGTGCGACCTGGTGGTGGCCAGCGAGACGGCCAAGTTCGGCCTGCCTGAGGTCAGGCGCAGCCTGGTGGCCGGCGCTGGCGGCCTGCTCCGGCTGCCTAAGCGGATCCCGTATCACCTGGCCATGGAGATCGCCCTGACCGGCGAGCACTTCCCGGCTGCCCGGCTGCACCAGGCGGGCCTCGTCAACGAGATCGTCCCGACTGGCGAGGCGCTCGCCGCGGCCAGGGATCTCGCAGGCAGGGTCGCACTCGGCGGACCGCTCGCGCTGACGGCGACGAAGCGCGTCATCGTCGAATCGGCGGACTGGGGCAGCGCGGAGGCATTCGAGCGCCAGGGCAAGATCATCACGCCCGTCTTCACGTCGGCCGACGCCAGGGAAGGCGCGCTGGCCTTCGCCGAGAAGCGCCAGCCGCAATGGCGAGGCGAGTGACTGGCTCGGCCGGCCTTCGGCCGGTAATCGACTGCTCTCCGGCGGCGTCACCCTGGGACGCGTCGCATGGCGTCCGTCGCCGGACGGCTCAATAGGCAGGGAACGGGGCCGCCTGATGGCGATGCCCCGCGTCGCTGCCGGGGGAGTGCAGCGGGCGG
The DNA here is from genome assembly GCA_963837255.1 of uncultured Actinomycetota bacterium. GTDB lineage: Bacteria > Actinomycetota > Actinomycetes > Streptosporangiales > Streptosporangiaceae > JAJYUU01. The sequence goes on along the minus strand of CAWIMN010000009.1, from coordinate 1,802,086 downwards.
GGCATCGCCGGGGTGGCGCGCAGCGGGGGTCTGCGCGCCGGGCGGGGTGCGGTCATCAGTACCGGCTGAGTTCGCTGACCGCGGGGTTCGGATACGTCGTTAGCTGGGCGAGGTGGCCAGGGCGCGCCGTGGCGCGTGCTCGGCCAGCCGCTCTCTGAGCTTGGCCCGGCCACGGTGCAGCCGCGACATGACGGTGCCGATCGGGGTGCCCATCATCTCGGCGATCTCACGGTACGGGTAGCCCTCGACGTCGGCGAGGTAGATGGCGACCCGGAACTCTTCCGGCAGTTCGCGCAGCGCCTGCAAGATCTCCGAGTCGGCCAGCCGCTCGAGTGCCTCGGTCTCGGCCGACCTGGCAGGCGGCATCAGCGGATCGCCGCCGGTCTGCCAGTCTTCGGAGAAATCAAAGCCCAGATCCTGGACTGGCTCGCGCCGCTTCTTGCGGTAGCTGTTGATAAAGGTGTTCGACAAGATCCGGTGCAGCCACGCCCGCAGGTTGGTGCCTGGCCTGAACTGATGGAACCCCGCGTAGGCCTTGGCAAACGTCTCCTGCAGCAGATCCTCAGCGTCGCTGGGGTTCCGCGTCATTCGCAGCGCAGCCGGATACAGCTGGCCAAGGAACGGGAGCACGTCCTGCTCGAATCGCACGTCCCGGTCGGGCATCTCGGCCGGCCGGTTCGGCTCAATCTGGCTTACGTCAACGTCAAGCTGGCTCACTGTCTGCTCCGGTTCCCCTCGGTGAACTGACACTGCTATGACGCAACCGGCGAGTAACCAGATGCGTGATCTGGGTAACAGAGCAACTACGAAGAGGCATAGTCGCAGGTCAGACGCGACTAAAGGGCGACAAAAGAAGCTGGCCAGACCGTCAGATCCAGCGGCGGAACCACATCCTGGACAGCCACGAGGCGTACGGGATCACCTGGGCCGTCAGCACCGGGTACAGATAGGCCAGGTTCAGCAGCACGGCGACCAGGTACCCGCCGGCCGCGACGGCGCCGATCGCGCGCCTGCCCGGCGTTGCCCGGGCCGGGCCGATGATCAGGCCGAGGCACAGCACGATGGCGATGATCATGAACGGCTCGAAGGCGACCGCGTAGTAGAAGAACTCGGTGCGGTTGTCGTGCCAGGCGTACCAGATCCACGGCAGCCAGCCCGCGAGCGACGCCGAGCAGGATCGCCCCGGCCCGCCAGTCTCGTCGCGGCGTCCGGCTGAAGACCAGGTCGCCGATGAGTCCGGTCAGCCACCAGCCAAGGCAGAACAGCAGCGCGAGCGTGCCGCCCCACCAGATCAGCGGCGTGCCGATGGCGAGCACCTCAGAGCGGTGCCCTTCGGCAGCGAGCAGCCTGACGTCGTGGATGAGCACCAGTAGAACGAGATCGGCCGCGCCAGCATCGTCCAGCCGAGCGGGTTGGACTTGTAGGACTGAGGCGAGCTGCAGGCCGAGGCCGAACTGGAGCATCCAGTGGTTGTACTGGTACCAGGAGTCGATGGTGGACCAGATGGGCGTGTGGTTGCCGTTCGCCGCCGCCCAGTTCCGGTCGTATCCGTCTGCTGGTGGCGAACCAGCCAGTCCAGGAGGCGACGTACACCACGAGCGGGGCCAGGCCGAACCAGACAGGCAGCCACTTGCCATCGCTGCGCAGGCCGCCTGCCAGCCAGTGACTGTATCCGGCCGCCCGCCTGGCGCCGAAGTCCCAGGCGATGGCCAGGCCGGCGAAGGCCAGCAGGAACCAGATCCCGCTCCACTTGGTCGCGACACGCCGCACCGAGGCACAGCCCCGCGGCCACTCGTAGCCACCGGATGCCAAGCTTCGGCCCGGCCAGTTCGTGCGGACCCGGGCCGGCCGCGGCCTCCGTGAGCCTGGCGACGAGCCGATCGCGGTCGATGACCAGCAGTCCGAAGGCGGCCAGCACCCAGAACATCAGGAAGATGTCGAGGATCGCGGTGCGGCTCAGCACCAGCTCGAGGCCGTCGAGCGCGAGCAGGAGCCCGGCCACGCACCCGAGCATCGTCGACCGGGTCATTCGCCGGGTAATGCGGGCCAGGATCAGGATGGCCAGGGTGCCGACCACGGCCGCCGAGAATCGCCAGCCGAACGGCGTGAGGCCGAACGTCCACTGCCCGAACGCCATCATGATCTTGCCGAGCGCCGGGTGGCGCCACGACCTCGGGCAGGAACCGGCCGTTCGCCGACGCTTGAGCAAGATGTGGGGTTGCCGGCGTACCAGCAGCTTGTTGACGTTCTGGACGTGCTGCAGCTCGACGCCGTGATGGAGGATCGAGTTCGCGTCCGGCACGTAGTACGTCTCGTCGAAGACGACAGCGTCAGGCTGGCTCAGCCGGTAGAACCGCAGGAAGCCGCCGAAGATCATGATGAGCACCGGCCCGGCCCAGCCCCAGAACGGGCTGCCGAGTACGAGCGCGCTGCTCCGGCGGCTGGCCCTGCGTCAGCAGCGAGCCTTCGTCGGTGTCGGCGGCCGACACAGTCTGGTAGGCGTTCATCGACAGCCATGTTAGGGGCCCGACCGGCTAGCCTGGGCCGGGAAATGGCACAGGCAGGCGACGCACGCAGCAGCATATCCGGTCATGGCGGAGACGGAGTCCGCCGCGGCCGGAGTCCGGCGAGTCGGGGCGGCACGCTGACCGTCGCTGCCGCGCCGATCGGCCAGCCAGCGGATGCGTCCGGCAGGCTAGCCGAGGCGCTCGCGTCGGCAGCGGTTATCGCGGCCGAGGACACCAGGCGACTGCGCAGGCTCGCGGCTGCCCTGGGCGTCCGGCTGGCCGGCCGGGTGCTTGTCCTACTACGACGACGTCGAGGCGCGGCGCGTGCCCGGCGCTGCTAGCCGAGCTCAGCGGCCGGGCAGGACGTCCTGCTGGTGACCGACGCGGGCATGCCGGGCGTCAGCGACCCCGGCTACCGGCTCATCGCGGCCGCGGCCGACGCCGGGATCCGGGTGACGGTGCTGCCAGGCCCCTCGGCCGTCACTACGGCGCTGGTGATCTCCGGGCTCCCGTCCGACAGGTTCGTCTTCGAGGGCTTCCCGCCGCGGCGGGCAGGTGAGCGGGCCCGCCGCTTCGCCGAGCTGGCGGCCGAGCGCCGCACGCTGGTGTTCTTCGAGTCACCGCGGCGTCTCGGGGCGACGCTGGCCGAACTTGCCGCGCATTCGGTGCCGGGCGCCGGGCGGCCGTCTGCCGCGAGCTGACCAAGACCCACGAGGAGGTCATCCGGGGCACGCTCGCGGACCTGGCGACGCGGCTGGCCGACGGCGTGCTCGGCGAGGTCACGCTGGTGGTGGCCGGCGCTCCGGCCGCGCAGGCGGTCACGACCCCGGCCGAGGCCGCCGCGGCCGTCGCCGAGCGCGAGGAGGCGGGCCAGCCGCGCAAGGAGGCGATCGCGGCGGTGGCGCGGGAGGTCGGGCTAACGCGGCGCGCGGTCTATGACGCGGTCGTGGCCAGCGTGCACCGGCACTGAGGACTGCTTGCGGCCGCGCTCAGCCCGGGCGCGGCACCGCTGCCCTCCCCTACGCTGCCGACTCCCCTAGGCTGGGAGCCATGACCAGCCGTCACATTCTCGCTGCCCCGGCGTGGCCGTACGCCAACGGTCCACGACATATCGGACACGTGTCTGGCTTCGGCCTGCCCTGCGACATGTTCGCCCGGTATCAGCGAATGATCGGCAGCCGGGTGCTGATGGTGAGCGGCACGGACGAGCACGGCACGCCGATCCAGGTCCAGGCCGACGCCGAGGGCGTGACCGCGCGTGAGCTGGCTGACCGGTACAACCGTGTGATCGCCGAGGATCTGGCCGGGCTCGACATGTCCTATGACCTGTTCACCCGCACGACGAGCCGCAACCACTACTCGGTGGTGCAGGAGATGTTCCTCGGCCTGTACAACAACGGCTATATCTTCCCGCGCAAGTCGCTCGGCGCCGTCTCGCCGTCCACCGGGCGGACGCTGCCGGACCGCTACATCGAGGGCACGTGCCCGATCTGCGGCTACGAGTTTGCGCGCGGCGACCAGTGTGACAACTGCGGCAACCAGCTGGACCCCGTCGACTTGATCAACCCGCGGTCGAAGATCAACGGCGAGACGCCGATCTTCGCGGAGACCGAGCAGTTCTTCCTCGACCTGCCCGCCTTCGCCGACGTGCTGGGCACCTGGCTGCAGAGCAAGAGCGGTCAGTGGCGGCCGAACGTGCTCAAGTTCGCCCTGAACCTGCTCGGCGAGTTGCAGCCGCGAGCCATCACCAGGGACCTGGACTGGGGCGTGCCGATCCCGCTCGACGGCTGGCGGGATAAGCCAGACAAGCGGATCTACGTCTGGTTCGACGCGGTCGTCGGTTACCTGTCCGCGTCCATCGAGTGGGCGAGGCGCTCGGGCGACCCGGACGCGTGGCGGGCCTGGTGGCAGGCGCCAGATGCTGACTCCTATTACTTCATGGGCAAGGACAACATCGTCTTCCACGCCGAGATCTGGCCCGCCATGCTGCTCGGCTACGACGGCCAGGGTGCCAGGGGCGGGAAGCCCGGTCAGCTCGGTGAGCTCAAGCCTGCCGTCGGAGGTTGTCTCCAGCGAATTCCTGACCATGGAGGGCAGGAAGTTCTCCTCGTCCCGCTCGGTGGTCATCTACGTTCGCGACTTCCTGGCCCGGTATGACGTGGACGCACTCCGCTATTACGTCGCGGTGGCGGGCCCGGAGAACCAGGACACCGACTTCACCTGGAGCGAGTTCGTCCGGCGTAACAACGACGAGCTGGTGGCTAACTGGGGAAACCTGGTGAACCGCTCGATCTCGTTCGCGTCCCGCAACATCGGCGAGATACCAGCGGCCGGTGACCTGACCGACGCCGACCGTGCCGTCCTCGACCGGTCCAGGGCCGCCTTCCAGACGGTGGGTGACTCGCTGGCCCGGTGCCGGTTCAAGATGGCGATCACCGAGACCATGCGGACGCTGGCCGAGGCCAATAAGTACCTGTCCGACCAGGCACCGTGGAAGCTGCGGGAGTCCGACCCGGCGCGGATGCGCACGATCTGCCACGTCGCGCTGCAGCTCGTCGACGACGGCAAGACGCTGCTCACCCCGTTCCTGCCGCGGTCGTCGCAGAAGGTGTTCGAGATGCTCGGCGGCAGCGGAGTCTGGTCGGGCATGCCGCGGATCGACGAGGTCAGCGAGGACGGCGGCCCGCACTACCCGGTGATCACCGGCGACTATGCCGTCGCGGCGGCCCGCTGGGCGTCCGCTCCGATCAGGCCCGGCACGCCGCTGAGCCCGCCCGTGCCGCTGTTCGCCAAGCTGGACTCCGTCCGTCGTGGACGAGGAACTGGCCAGGCTGGAGCGCAAGTGACCGACCGCCCGGTCGCCTGGCGACGGGTTCGGGCCGGGGCACGGCACCGGGCGGCCGCAGGCGCCAGCGCCTGAGCCGCTGCCGGCCGCGGCATTCGACAGCCACTGCCATCTCGACATGATCGACATGGCGGTCGCAGACACGCTCGCGCAGGCGGCGGCGGCAGGCATCAGTCAGGTCGTCACGGTCGGCTGCGACGTGCCGTCCTCGCACTGGGCGGCGGACTGCGCGGCCGCGTTCCCAGCCGTCTATGCGGCGGTCGCCATCCACCCGAACGAGACCGCGGCGGCGGCCGCCTCGGCCGCCGAGCGGGACGCCGTGCTCGCCGAGATCGCCCGGCTTGCCGCGCTGCCGCAGGTCCGCGCCGTCGGCGAGACCGGGCTTGATTACTACCGCGACAGTGCCGCGCCGGATGTCCAGCGCGACTGGTTCCGAGCGCACATCGACATCGCCAAGCAGGTCGGCAAGCCGCTGATGATCCACGACCGGGACGCGCACGCGGACGTGCTGTCGATCCTGGCCGCCGACGGCGCGCCGGATCAGGTCATCTTCCACTGTTACTCAGGCGACGCCGAGCTGGCGCAGCGGTGCGCGCAGGCCGGTTACGTGCTCAGCTTCGCCGGGACGGTGACGTTCGCGAACGCGACCGCGCTTCGCGACGCGGCCGCGGTCACGCCGGCCGAGCTGATCCTGGCCGAGACCGACGCGCCGTTCCTGACGCCGTCACCCAACCGCGGCAGGTCGAACGCGCCCGCTCAGGTCGCGCATACGGTGCGCGCGCTCGCCGCCGCCAAGCAGATGGACGTGGCCAAGCTGTGCGCGGTCATCGAGGCGACCGGGGAGCGCGTCTTCGGCCCGTGGCAGCCGTAATGCCGGGCCCGGCGGGGTCTGGTCCGGGCGCGTCAGGTCCGGCGGAGTCCGGCCGGGCCGCGTCAGGTCCGGCGGAGTCCGGCCGGGCCGCGTCAGGTCCGGCGGGGCCTGGGCCTGGTCCCGCGGGGCCCGCGCTCGGCGCGGCGCAGCTGCTAGGCCCGACCGACATCAGGGCGCTGGCAGCGCGCCTTGGCATCCTGCCGTCGAAGCGCCTCGGCCAGAACTTCGTCATCGACGCCGGGACCGTCAGCCGGATCGCCGGCCTGGCGGGCCTGCGCGCCGACGATACGGTGCTGGAGGTGGGGCCAGGGTTCGGCTCGCTCACGCTGCCGCTGCTAGCTGCCGCCCGCCGGGTCATCGCCGTCGAGGTCGACCGGGTGCTCGCGGCTGAACTGCCGTCGACCGTCGCTGCGCGCGCGCCGCACCTGGCTGAGCGGCTGTCGGTCGTCACGGCTGATGCCGCCAGGGTGACCGACCTGCCCGGCGACCCGCCGACGGTCCTGGTCGCCAACCTGCCGTACAACGTGTCGGTGCCCGTCGTGCTGCACCTGATGGCGACGGTCCCGTCGCTGCGGGGCGGCGTGATCATGGTCCAGGCCGAAGTCGCCGACCGGATGTGCGCGCCGCCGGGGAGCCGCACGTACGGGGTGCCGTCGGCGAAGCTGGCCTGGTTCGCGACCGCGCGCCGGGCCGGATCGGTCGGGCGCGCGGTGTTCTGGCCGGTGCCGCGTGTTGACTCGGGCCTGGTGGAGATCGTCCGTCTCGGGGCGGCCGAGTCGGCTCGGATCAGGGGCCCGGCGACGCGAGCGGAGACGTTCGCGGTCATCGACGCGGCGTTCTCGCAGCGGCGCAAGACGCTGCGCTCGGCGCTCGCGGCCTGGGCCGGCTCGCCTGCCGCCGCAGAAGGCACGCTGCGCGCGGCCGGCGTTGATCCGGCGCTGCGCGGCGAGGCGCTCGGCATCGCGGACTTTGCCCGGATAGCCGCGGCGGCGGCGGGCAGGCATCCGGCGGGCAGGAATCCGGCGGGCAGGGGATCGGCGGGCAGGGGAACCGTTGGCGGGGAAGACTGAGCGATGGCAGCGCGGGTAGTGCCGCGCGTCGCGGGGATAGCCCGGCAGGGAGGCGGAGAACGCGATGAGTCAGGAAACGACGCAGCTAATCGTCGGTGCGAGCCTGGCCGGGGCCACGGCGGCGGAAGCGCTGCGGGCGGCCGGCTTCGACGGCCCGGTGACCCTCATCGGTGCTGAGGAAGAGCTGCCCTATGAGCGGCCGCCGCTGTCGAAGGATTACCTGCAGGGCAAGGCCGGACGCGAGAAGATCTACGCGCACCCGGCCGACTGGTACGCCAGCGCCAATGTCGATCTGCGCCTCGGGCTGCGGGTCACCGGCATCGACCCGGCCGCGCATCAGGTGACCCTCGCCGACGGGAGCACGGCGAGCTACGCCAAGCTGCTGCTGACCACTGGCTCATCGCCGCGCCGGCTGGCAGTACCAGGCGCTGACCTCGACGGCGTGCTGTATCTGCGGACCGTCGCCGACTGCGACCGGCTGAAGAGCGTGCTCTCGGGCGCGAGCCGGATCGCCGTGATCGGGGCCGGCTGGATCGGCCTTGAAGTCGCCGCGTCGGCCCGGGCCGCTGGCGTGGAGGTCACGGTCCTGGAGGTGGCCGAACTGCCGCTCCTGCGGGTGCTCGGTCGCGAGGTCGCCGAGGTGTTCGCGGCGCTGCACCGCGACCACGGTGTCGACCTGCGCTTCGGTGTCGAGGTGGGCGAGATCGCGGGCGACGGCGGCCGGGCAGCGGGCGTCCGGCTGGCCGATGGCAGCCTGATCCAGGCTGACGCGGTCGTCGTCGGGGTCGGGATCAGGCCTAACACCGAGCTGGCCGAGGCGGCGGGCGTCACAGTCGACGACGGCGTCCTGGTGGATGCCCAGCTGCAATCATCCCATCCCGACATCTACGCGGCGGGAGATGTCGCCAACGCCTTCCACCCGCTCCTGAACCGGCACATCCGGGTCGAGCACTGGGCCAACGCGCTGAACCAGCCGCAGGCAGCGGCCCGGGCGATGCTCGGCCAGGACGTCAGCTACGACCGGGTGCCGTACTTCTACACCGACCAGTACGACCTCGGCATGGAGTACTCCGGCTACGTCGAGCCAGGCGGCTTCGATCACGTCGTCTTCCGCGGTGACGTCGGCAGGCGCGAGTTCATCGCCTTCTGGGTTGGCGGTGACGGCCGGGTGCTCGCCGGGATGAACGTCAACGTCTGGGACGTCAACGACGCGATCCAGGCCCTGGTTCGAAGGAGCCAGCCGGTCGCCGACGACGTGCTGCGCGACCCATCGGTGCCGCTGGAAGCACTGGTCCCGCGCTGATTAGCCAGCCGATCGGCCACTCCCGCGCGACGCTCGCGGCCGCGGCGGCGTTTCCCGCGCTCGGGGCCGCTCCGGATACGATCAGCAGATCGTGATCTCAGCAATCAGGCCAGCTCCTGCGGCCGTGACTGTCCGGGTGCCGGCGAAGGTCAACCTCCAGCTCGCCGTGGGACCAGTGCGCGCCGATGGCTATCACTCCCTGGTCACCGTCTTCCACGCGGTGTCACTGTTCGACGAGGTGACCGTCGCAGCCGCGGCCAAGACCACCATCGCCGTGACCGGTGAGGACGCTGCCGTGGTGCCGGCCGACCGGTCGAATCTCGCCTGGCAGGCCGCCAGCGCGCTGGCCAAGGCAAGCGGCCAGCGCGGCGCCGCAGTCCGGATCGAGATCAGCAAGCGGATCCCGGTCGCAGCCGGCCTCGCCGGCGGCAGCGCCGATGCGGCCGCGACCCTCGTCGCCTGCAACGAGCTCTGGCAAGCCGGCCTGTCGTCGCGAGACCTCGCCGAGCTCGCCGCGACGCTCGGCAGCGACGTCCCGTTCGCGCTGGTTGGCGGCACCGCCGTCGGGCGTGGCCGGGGAGAGCAGCTGACGCCTGCGCTCGCGGCCGGCACCTACCACTGGGCGCTCGCGTTCGGCCAGGAGGGGCTGTCGACAGCTCAGGTCTACGCCACCTGCGACCGGCTCCGCGCCGCCAGAGCGGCCGCGGGCGATCAGCCGCTGCCCGGCGAGCCCGAGCTCAGTCATCCGCTGATGACGGCGCTCCGGTCCGGCGACCCGGCGCACGTCGGGCCGTTGCTGGCCAATGATCTCCAGCCTGCGGCTCTGTCGCTGCAGCCAGCACTGCGGCGCGCACTTGCAGCCGGGCGGGAGCACGGCGCGCTCGGCGCGATCGTGTCGGGTTCCGGACCGACCTGCGCGTTCCTGGCCCGCGATGCCGGGCGAGCCCGCGAGCTCGCGGTCGCCCTCACCGGGTCGGGAGTGTGCCGCGCGGTCGCGCGGGCCAGCGGCCCGGTGCCCGGCGCGGTCATCGTGCGGGACCGAGACCGCCAGCCGTCATGAACCTGGTGAATCTGGAGCAGGCGGCCAAGGCCTACCACGAGCGCGTGCTGCTTGACGGGGTGTCACTCGGGGTCGCTGCCGGGCAGCGCATCGGCGTCGTGGGCCGCAATGGTGCCGGCAAGACCACGCTGCTCGGTGCGCTGGCCGGCGCTGCTGACCTGGACTCAGGCCGGGCGACCAGGGCCCGCGACGTCACCATCGGTTACTTGCCCCAGGCTGAGCAGCTAGCCGGCCTGGTCGCCAGCTTGGTGTTCGGCGACATCGCCGAGCACGAGTGGGCCGCCGACCCGCGCAGCCGCGCTGTCGTCGAGGCACTGCTCGGTGACATCGACACCAGCGCAGAGGTCAGCCGCCTGTCGGGTGGTGAGCGCCGCCGCACCGCACTGGCGGCGCTGTTGCGCGGCAGCTACGACCTGCTGCTGCTGGACGAGCCGACGAACCACCTGGACATCGAGGCCATTACGTGGCTGGCCGGCTATCTCCGGCAGTACGCGGCCAGCTTCGTGGTCGTCACGCACGACCGGTGGTTCCTGGACGCGGTGACTGACGAGACCTGGGAGGTCGCCGATGGACAGGTGCACGCGTATGAAGGCGGCTATTCGGCGTACGTCCTGGCCAAGGCCGAGCGCGGGCGGATCGCCGCAGCGACCGACCAGCGGCGCCGGAACCTGCTCCGCAAGGAGCTGGCCTGGCTGCGCCGGGGTCCGCCAGCGCGGACGAGCAAGCCCAAGTTCCGGATCGAGGCCGCGAGCGCGCTGATCGCGACCGAGCCGCCCGCTCGGGACAGCGTGGAACTGGCGAGGCTGGCCGCGACGCGGCTGGGCAAGACAGTTGTCGAGCTCGACGACGTGTCGGTGATCGCCGGCCGCCGGACGCTGCTCGACCAGGTCACGTGGCAGCTCGGCCCCGGTGACCGGGTGGGCATCGTTGGCGTCAATGGCTCCGGCAAGACGACGCTGCTGAGGCTGCTGGCCGGGGTGCTTCCGGTACCGTCCGCTGGCGACCTCACTACGACGGGGCAGGTAGTGACTGGCACGACCGTCCAGCTTGGCTACCTGACGCAGGAGCCGGGCACGGTCGATCCTGGCGTGCGCGTCCTGGAGGCGGCGGAGCAGGTGCGCAGCTCCGCTGTTGTCGGCAAGAGTGAACTGTCGGTCAGCCAGCTGCTCGAGCGCCTCGGGCTGACCGGTGACCGGCAGTGGACCAGGGTCGGCGAGCTGTCCGGCGGCGAGCGCCGGCGGCTGCAGCTCCTGCTCATGCTGCTCGCCGAGCCGAACGTGCTGCTGCTCGACGAGCCGACCAACGACCTGGACATCGAGACGCTGACCGAACTCGAGGACCTGATGGACGGCTGGCCAGGCTCGGTCGTCGTGGTCAGCCACGACCGGTACTTCCTCGAGCGGGTCACCGACCACGTGGTGGGACTGGTCGACGCGCGGCTCGCGTACCTGCCGGGCGGAGTCGACGAGTACCTCAGCCGCCGGGCGCAGCAGGCGGAAAGAGTGCCGGTCGCGGCGGCCGGAGCGAGTGACGGTGCGCGTGCGGGATCGGGCCAGGGCCCGTCGGCGGCGCAGCAGCGCGCCGGCCAGAAGGAGCTCGCCAGGCTCGAGCGGCAGATCGCCCGGCTGACGGACGCCGAGACGCGGCTCGCCGCGGACCTGGCTGACAACGCCAGCGACTACAGCAGGCTGGTCGAGCTTGGCGCCGAGCTGCGCGGGGTCCAGCAGGAGCGCGCGAGCCTGGAGGAGCGCTGGCTCGAAGTCGCCGAGGAAGTCAGCTAGCCCGCCCGCCTATCACGGCCCCGCACGGTTCCGCGACGTCGACGGCCGCGCACGCCGCTGGTGCTAGCGTGATTGACCTCGTTCCCCTGCCTGTAGGCCGTTATGGCGGTGATGTGCAGTGCCGCGCGCTCGGCAGCTTCTGCTCGGTGCCATCGGACTCGTGGTGCTGTCGGCGCTGGCCGCGTGCGGCACGTCGCGCGCGATCAAGGTCAAGGCGGCGGCGGTGCCGGCCGGCGCGGCCTGGCGGTCGTCGGCCAAGCTGGGCAGCTGGAAGGACGCCGGCTTCGACGTGTACAACAACGAATGGAATAAGTCGGCAGCAGGCCCGCAGACCATCTGGGCATATTCGTACCAGCACTGGGGCGTGCGATCGGAGCAGCCCAGCTCAGCGAGCGTGAAGACCTACCCGTGCGTCCAGCAGAACTTCCGCAACCCGACGCTGAGCTCGATAACCCGGCTCGTCAGCACGTTCACGCAGGCCATGCCGCCGGTCGCGGCTCGCTATGACGCTGAGGCCGCCTACGACCTCTGGCTCAACGGCTACCAGGTGGAGGTCATGGTGTGGGTTGACAACCATGGCCAGACGCCGGAAGGCGGCGTCATCGATCAAGCGGTCATCTCCGGCCGGCCGTACGACGTGTACCAGGGCGGCGCGCGCATGTTCAGCTTCGTGATCTCTGGCCGGCCAGAGCCCGCCGGGCAGGTCGACCTGCTGACGCCGCTGCACTGGCTGATCCGCCACCACTACGTGAGGGGCTCGGACGTGCTGACTCAGGTGAACTTCGGGTGGGAGATCGCCTCGACCGGTGGCGGCCCGATGGACTTCTCGCTGACGAGGTACACGTTGTCGACGAACGTTCACTAGCCGCCGTCGAAGCCCGGCCGCATCGAACGGCGCCAGCAGGATCCGCAGCAGGCCAGCGAGCTCCTGCTGCTCCGCCGCCCCAAGCGCGGTCAGCAGCGAACGCTCGCTGGTCAGCAGATCTGACATGGCCGCATCGACGGTCCGGCGGCCGTCGGCGGTCAGCTGAACCAGGACACCGCGCTTGTCCTGGGGGTCGGGGCCGCGGCTGACCAGTCCCGCCGCAGCCAGCCTGTCGATGCGGTTGGTCATGGTTCCGGACGTGACTAGCGTCGCGCGAAGCAGGGCGCCGGGACTCAGCTGGTACGGCGGCCCGGCCCGGCGCAGCGCGGACAGCACGTCGAACTCCCACGTCTCCAGGCCATGCGCGGCGAAGGCGTCCCGCCGCACCCGGTCCAGGTGCCGGGCCAGGCGGGTCACGCGGCTGAGCACATGCAAGGGCGCGACGTCCAGGTCAGGCCGCTCGGATCGCCAGCGCGCGACGATCTCGTCGACCTCGTCCCGGACTGGCCGGGGCGCGGGTGACATGACGCAGCATATCTCTTGACATCGAGACTTCGGGCGCGGTACACAGGGATAGATATCTTGATGTCGAGAGAGATGGACGATCTGATGTGGGATCCTGCCCAGTACCTCAGCTTCGCTGACGAGCGCTCGCGGCCGTTCTTCGACCTCGCTGGCCGGATAGCCGCCACATCCCCTGGCACAGTCGTGGATCTCGGCTGCGGGCCTGGTCAGCTCACGGCGTCGCTGGCAGCCCGGTGGCCAGCACGCGAACGTCCTCGGCATCGACTCATCGGCCGAGATGATCGCGGCCGCGCAGCGAATCGACGACCGCGGCATGCCAGGCCGCGGCACGCTGAGCTTCCGGGTCGAGGACGTGTCCGACTGGAAGCCCGACGGGCCGGTCGACGTGATCATCTCGAACGCCGTCCTCCAGTGGGTGCCAGGTCACCTGGAGCTGCTGCCGCGCTGGGCCGGCTGGCTCGCCGACGGCGGGTGGCTCGCCTTCCAGCTGCCAGGCAACTTCGACCAGCCGAGCCACGCGATCCTGCGCGACCTGGCCGGCTCGCGATCGCTGGCGGAGTGCGCTGTGCCGGCGTCCAGCTCAACCGCCAGTCGGCCGATCCAGGCGAGTACCTGGATCTGCTGGCCCGGCAGGGCCTGGCCGTGGACGCGTGGGAGACGACGTACCTGCACGTGCTGCTCGGGGCCTGATCCGGTGACCGAGTGGTACAAGGGCACCGGCCTGCGGCCAGTGCTGGCCGCGCTGCAGGCCGCAGGAGGCCGCCGAGTTCGTCGCCGCAGTACGCGCGAGCGGGCCCGGGCGGCTTATCCGGCCGCAGGCGTACGGCACGGTGCTGCCGTTCCGGCGGGTGTTCGTGGTCGCGCATAAGGCCTGAGTCGACACGGCGCTGACGCAGGCTGCCCGGTCGGCGCGCTACTTGCCCTGGCGCAGTAGCTCGGTGGCCTCTGCGGACAGCCGTGGCTTGGGATCGAGCTCACGCAGGCCATTCCAGGCAAGGTTTACCAGGTGCGCGGCCATCTCCTCGAGCTTCGGCTTCCGCGCATCGAGCCACCACTGGCCGGCGGACGCGACCATGCCGACCAGCATCTGCGCGTACACCGGCGCCAGCTTGGGGTCATAGCCCCTGGCCTTCAGCACGTCGCCGAGTATGTACTCGACCTGGCTGGCGATGTCGCTGATCAGGCTGGCGAAGGTGCCGGAGCCTGAGGTCGGGTTGGAGTCGCGGACCAGGATCCGGAAGCCGTCGGAGTTCTCCTGGATGTACCGGAGCAGGTGCACCGCGGCCACCTCGAACTTGGCCATGGTGTCCTCGCCCTCGAGCAGCCTGGTGGCCATGGTGAGGAACCGCTCGACCTCGCGGTCGACGACGACCGCGTACAGGCCTTCCTTGCCGCCGAAGTGCTCGTACACGACGGGCTTGGAAACGCCGGCCTGGGCGGCGATCTCCTCGATGGAGGTGCCGTCCAGGCCGCGCTCCGCGAACAGGCGCCGACCTATGTCCAGAAGCTGCTCACGGCGCTCTTTGCCGGTCATGCGCCGACGGTTGCTCGGCGGGGACTGATGTGTCACGTCCCCATCATGGTCGGTTAGGCCCCGATGCGGCTAACTGGTTCCGCCTCGACGCGTCGCGTCATCGAGCCCAGCCGGCGGGTGCCGGTGAGCTTGCCGCTGAGCCTGGCCTCATCCGGCCACCGGACGTCATAGGCCCAGCCGAGCTTCTCGGCCACCCAGATCAGCCTGGCGGCGATGTCGATCTGGCCGCGCAGCGCGCCGTGCCGGGCGCAGGTGGGGTCGGAGTGGTGGAGGTTGTGCCAGGACTCGCCGAACGACAGGATCGCCAGCCAGTTGACGTTGCGTGACTTGTCCCTGACCTCGAACTCCTCCTTGCCGAAGGTGTGGCAGATCGAGTTGATGGACCAGGTCACGTGGTGCAGGAAGGCGACCCGGACGAGGCTGCGCCCAGAAGAACGCGGTGAGCGCGCCCGCCCACGACCAGGACCACAGGCCGCCGATGAGGGCGGGCGCCAGCAGCGAGAAGGCCACCAGAGCCGGGAACAGCGCCGAGACCTTGGCGACCTTCTTGTCAGCGAGGAGATCCGGGCAGAACTTCTCCCGCGACGTGTGGTTGCCGTCGAACATCCAGCCGATGTGCGCCCAGGCCAGGCCCTTGACCAGCGCCTTCCAGTCCTCGCCGAAGCGCCACGGCGAGTGCGGGTCGCCCTCGCGGTCGCTGTACTTGTGATGCCGCCGGTGATCGGCGACCCAGGTCAGGACCGGGCCCCTCGATGGCCAGCGATCCGGCGATGGCCAGTGCGACGCGCAGGCCTGTCCTGGCCTTGAACGAGCCGTGCGTGAAGTACCGGTGGAAGCCCATGCTGATGCCGAGCCCGGAGACGTAGTAGAAGGCCACGGCGATGATCACGTCGTGCCAGCCCAGGCCCCAGCCCCAGGCCAGCGGGATCGCCGCGACGAGCGCGAGCATAGGAATCGCGACGAAGAGGGCGACGAGGACCTTCTCGCCGTTGCCCTTGGGTTCGTCCTGGAGGTCGCTCAGTGGTGCCCTGGCCGCCGGTGGCAACAGCCTCCGGTGCGCCGCTGCTCGCGGTGTCGATGACAGTGGTCATGGTGTCCTCGCCTGGCCCTCATAGCGGGTATCTGCGGGTCTGAACGTCCTGCAGAGCCATGGACAGGGGCACGTGCAGAGTACGCTTACGTAACCGTAACCTACGTGACCGTAGGTTGCACCTGCTGGCGGGGAAATTTTTCTGGCTTCGCCATGAATAGGTAACGGCCTGTATTCGATCACGCTACACCTGGTAATCGAGCACCTGCGCCCATGGCCCGCTGGCAAGGCCAGCTCGCGGGCCATGACGCGGTGCGCACTCGCCACCCTGTCGCGCCCACTCCGGTCGCGCCCACTCCTGTCGTGAGCTTACCTGTCGAGCAGGAATCCGGGAACCGAGCGAGATCCATCGCCATCTTGCGATATGTACCCGGAGTCAAGGACAGATGCGCTTTGCTGGTACGTGGGGAAACAGATGGTGCTTCCATGCGCCATAGTTGTCAACCACGGTCCGTAGCTGCGCGTCTTTATCTGTGCCAGAACGCACAGGAGTGGGACGTGAGTGCAGGCCCTGGATGGCAAAGCGCTCGCTGGGGAGTGTGCTGAAGGGGCGGCCGTGGCCGAGAAACTGATTGTCTCCAAGTCGTTGCGGGTCGCCCCGATTGCGACCCGCAGCCTAACGGCGTGGACTACCACGCACCTGAATCAGGTGGCCATCGCCGATGCCGCGTGTGGTCTGGCGGCCGGCCTCATTGCCTTCGATGTACGGTTCGGCAGCGATGCCGTGGGGGCCGTGGCGTACTTCTGGCTCGCCCTCTGCATGCCCGCGCTGTGGCTGGCCGCGCTCGCGCTGGCCGGGGCTTACGACGCTCGCTTCATCGGGGTTGGCCCCGACGAGTTCCGCCGCGTGGTGAACGCTGGCGTCTGCCTGACCGCCGTGGTCGCCATTGCCGCCTACGCGACCAAGACTGACATTGCCCGCGGCTATGTCGTCGTCGCGCTGCCCTGCGTGACTGTCTTCGATCTGCTGATCAGGTACGCGCTGCGCAAGCGGCTGCATCGGCTCCGCTGCCAGGGCAGCTGCATGCGCAGGGTGGTTGTCGTCGGGCACCCGGACGTCGTCGCGGATCTCGCGGCCGCGCTGCGGCGTGACACCTATCACGGACTTTTCGTCGTCGGGGCGTGCATCCTCGGGCCAGATCGGCCCGACTCGATCGACGGCATTCCGGTGATCGGCGGGCTGGGCAGCGTCGTTGATGTTGTGCAGCAGTTGCAGGCTGACACTGTGGCCGTGCTCGCGTGCCCGGAGATGAGCGGTGCCCGGCTGCGAGACCTGGCCTGGGCGCTTGAGAAGACGGGTACTGACCTGTGCGTTGCACCAGCGCTACTGGACGTGGCCGGGCCCCGCACGACCATCAGGCCGATAGCCGGCCTGCCACTGCTCCACATGGACCATCCTGAGTTCACTGGCGCGCGGTGGCTCATCAAGTCACTGTTCGACCGCAGCGCAGCCGCCCTGGCGCTCCTGTTCCTGCTGCCACTATTCGCGGCCCTCGCCATGGCCATCAAGCTCGACGATGGCGGGCTCGTGCTGTTCCGGCAGACCAGGGTGGGCAAGGACGGCCGGACGTTCACGGTCTACAAGTTCCGCACCATGGTCACTGACGCCGAGCGCCAGCTTGCCGCGCTGCTGGCCCTGAACGAGAGCGATGGCGTGCTATTTAAGATCCGCAAGGACCCGCGGATCACGGCGGTGGGGAGCTGGCTTCGCCGCTACTCGCTCGACGAGCTGCCGCAGCTCATCAACGTCCTGATCGGTGATATGTCGCTCGTGGGCCCACGCCCTGCGCTGCCTGAGGAGACGAGCTTGTACGGCGCTCACGTGCGGCGACGGCTGGCGGTCAAGCCGGGAATCACGGGCCTGTGGCAGGTCAGCGGACGCTCCGACCTGTCCTGGGACGAAGCTGTGCGCCTCGACGTGCGCTACGTCGAGAACTGGTCCTTCGTCCTCGATCTGCAGGTGTTGTGGAAGACCTGGTCCGCTGTCATCCACGGGTCCGGTGCATATTGATCAGCTCACCTGACCAGGCAGCAGCAGGCAAGGCGATGTGCCGGCGTGGCGCGTCCAGGCAAGGAGGAACGGAGTGACTGGGCGGGTCGCTACTGCCCGTCATCGGAATGAGGACTCGCGTGAGCGGTCGGCACTCGCCGGCAACGCTGTCACGGCGTCGCCTGATCAACACGATGACGGTATCGAGATTGGACGGCTCGTCCGATGCGCGGCAGCCGGCGATAAGTCGGCGTGGGAGCGCCTCGTCGATCAGTACTCCCGGCTGATATGGGCGATGACCAGGGATTTCAAGCTGGCCGAAGTAGATGCTGCTGACGTCGTCCAGGCAACCTGGCTGCGCTTGCTGGAGAACATCAACAGGATCGAGTACCCGGACCGCATCGGCAGCTGGCTAGCGACTACGGCTCGGCACGAATGCCTGCGCCACCTGGCGGCACGCAAGAAGCTCGTTTTCGTCGCTGAGGACGAGGGCGTGCTGAGCCCCGCCCAAGCGCATCAGCCTGACATCGACGAGCGCCTGCTGGCCCAGGAGCGGGACGAGGCCGTGCGCGCTGCGCTGGCTCGACTGCCGTCACGGTCGCAGCAGCTCATGGAGCTACTCATGACTGATCCGCCGGTTTCCTATACGGAGATCTCTACCAAGCTGGGTGTCCCGGTCGGGAGCATCGGTCCGACCCGCGGTCGCTGCCTAGAGCGGCTGCGGCTGATCCTGCAGGCCACCTAAGGCAAGATATGTCAGGAATTGAGCGCGTCCGCCATTACCCGGTCAGCCTGCGCGACCGGGCAGTCGGGCTGAGCATGCTCAACAGTGCATCAGCGAGATGGAAGGCGGAGCGTGTCGTTGCTATATGCATGCCGTCTGTGTGACGCGGCTGTCACCCAGACTTTCGTAGATCTGGGAATGTCGCCGCTGTGTGAGAGCTATGTGCCCGCGGAGAAGCTCGATGCGGCCGAGACCTTCTATCCGCTCCACGTTCGCATCTGTGACTCCTGCCTGCTTGTGCAGCTGCCTGCCTACGTACCGGGCGAGGATATCTTCTCGGACTACGCTTACTTCTCGTCTTATTCGGACTCCTGGGTAGCGCACGCCAAGCGGTACTCCGACGCGATGGTCAGTCGCCTCGGGCTGACTGGTGACAGCCTGGTCACGGAGGTAGCGAGCAACGACGGATACTTGCTACAGCATTTCCAGGCCGCGGGAATCCCGGTGCTCGGCGTTGAGCCCGCGGCCAACGTGGCGCAGGCCGCGCGCTCGCGGGGGATCAGCACAGAGGTCGAGTTCCTCGGACCGGAGACCGGCGAGCAGATCGCACAGCGGCACGGGCAGGCCGACCTGGTCGCCGCGAACAACGTGTTCGCGCATGTTCCAGACATCCGCGGGTTCGCCATCGGCCTCCGCGCCCTGGTGAAGGACAGCGGCCTGGTGACGCTGGAGTTTCCGCATCTCCTGCGCTTGATCGAGCGACGCCAGTACGACACGATCTACCACGAGCACTTCTCGTATCTGTCGCTGCTGACCGCCTCCCGTGCCCTCTCCGTGGCTGGCTTGCAGGTGGTCGACGTCGACGAACTCGAGACCCACGGCGGCTCGCTTCGCGTCTACGCTCAGCCGACCGAGTCCGCCGGCGAGCCAGGCACCCGGGTCAAGGACGTACTCACTGCGGAGGAGTCCGCTGGCCTGCACACGGTGGCGGGTCATGCTGGCTTCGCCCGCGAAGTACTGCAGATCAAGAGTGACTTGCTCGAGTTCTTGCTTGGCGCCGCCAGGCAAGGCCGATCCGTGGCTGGCTACGGGGCCCCCGGCAAGGGGAACACGCTGCTGAACCACTGCGGGATCCGGTCTGACCTGCTGTCGTACACAGTCGACCGGAGCCCGTTCAAGCAGGGCAAGTTCCTGCCCGGCACGCACATCCCCATCTTCGCGCCCGACCGGCTGGCGGAAACCAGGCCCGACTACGTCCTGGTGCTCCCGTGGAACCTAAAAGAAGAGATAAGCGCGCAGCTCGACTATGTCAGGGAGTGGGGCGGGCGGCTGGTCTTCCCGATTCCTGCGCTCGAAGTGATCTGAGGAGGTAACCCCGTGAAGGTAGTTCTGTTCTGCGGTGGCCTCGGCATGCGAATGCGCGACGGCGTCACTAACGCGCCGAAGCCGATGGCGATGGTCGGTGAGCGTCCCTTGCTCTGGCATGTGATGCGCTACTACGCGCATTATGGTCATACCGAGTTCGTGCTGTGCCTGGGCTATGGGGCGTCGTATGTCAAGGATTTCTTCTTGCACTACGACGAGACCACCTCCAATGACTTCGTGCTGGAAAACGGCGCTCGTGACGTCAGCCTGTTCAGGACTGACATCTCGGACTGGCGGATTACGTTCGTCGACACCGGCCTGAACTCGCCGATCGGGGAACGGCTACGCCGGGTACGGCGCTTCGTGGATGGCGAGCCCATGTTCCTCGCCAACTACGCCGACGTGCTGACGAACGTGCCGCTGCCCGACATGATCCAGCGGTTCGAGTCCTCTGAGGCGGTCGCCAGCTTGCTCGCCGTGCCGCCGCAGTCCTCACATCACGTCGTGGACATTGGCGATGACGGCCTGATCAATCAGGTGACTCCGATGCGAGACTTGCGCCAGTGGGAGAACGGCGGCTACTTCGTGCTCCGGCCGGAGATCTTCGATTACCTGAATGAGGGCGAGGACCTCGTCGAGGACGCGATGATGCGCCGGCTGGTGCCGGTGCGCCGCGTGCTCGCCTACCCCTACAAGGGGTACTGGTCGCCTGCTGACACGGTCAAGGAACGGGCGCAGCTAGAAGAGATGTACCACCGAGGAACCTGTCCCTGGATGATCTGGGACGCTGACCGCTCCGGTGGCGTCCTGCCGCTCGACGGCGGGTCCGGTGATCAAGGCACGGCAGCGGCCGGCTCGTCCGCCGTCGTGGCGACTCCCCGGTGAGCTCCTGATGATCTCCCTGCAGCTGCAGCCCTCGCCAGGCGGCCCGCTGTCGGTGCTCGCGATCGGCGCGCATCCGGATGACATCGAGATCGGCGCGGGCGGGACCGCACTCTGCCTTGCCAGCAGCCATCCGGGCCTGATCGTGCAGTACGTCGTGCTGACTGGCAGCGCCGAGCGGCAGCTTGAAGCCCGCGACGCGGCGATGTCATTCTTCCCCGGCGCAGACGTGACTGTGCGGCTTCACGACCTGCCAGACGGCCGGTTGCCCGCGGTCTGGGGGCAGGTAAAAGAGGTCCTCGAGGATGTCGCGAGGACGTGTACACCAGATGTCATCATCGCGCCGTCAGAGCGCGATGCCCATCAAGATCACCGGCTGATCGCGGAGATCATCCCCACCGTTTTCCGCGACCAGCTCTGCCTGTCCTACGAGATACCCAAGTGGGACGGCGACCTCGGCCGGCCGACTTTGTACTGGCCGCTATCGGTAGCGCAGGCACGGCTGAAGGCCGAGTTGCTGCGCAAGTGCTTCCCGTCCCAGCACGGGCGCGACTGGTGGGACGACGAGGTCTTCCTGGGCCTGGCCCGACTGCGCGGAATGGAATGCCGCGCGCCCTACGCCGAGGCCTTCTCCTGCTCCAAAGCCGTGCTCCAACCCCCGGCGGCCGTCGGCTGATTTCAGCCGGCAGCCTGCACATACCGCACGACCCGTGAAAGAGAGTGAACCCCCCGATGTCCATCTTCGTCGATCTTGACGTTCCACCCGAAGAACTGCGGCAGAGCCTCTACGACGGCAATCTGGTTGTCCTGACGCGGCTCACTTGCGTCGGCGAGTTCGTACAGCACGCGCGCGAGCAGCTGACCGAGCTCTTTAAGCCGTACGATCCGGAGCATGCGCACGAGCACTTCGATCCGCCGACCATGGCGAAGATGCTCGGCGCCTGGAAACCCGCCTTCATTCACTCCGACAGGTCGAAGAAGCTTGTCTGCGAGATCATCCAGCAGGCTGGGTTCGCGGCCGAGCACACTCACTACGACGTCCCGAAGCCGCGCACGTCGTTTCCCGTTGGCCACCTCACGACGGGGGTAGCCTTTGCGTTCCCGTGGCATCGCGACGTGTGGTACAGCGCTCCGGCCCAGCAGATCAACTGGTGGCTGCCCGTGTTCGCAGCGCGCCCGGACAACTCCATGAGCTTCGACCTGCAGAACTTCGATCAGGCGGTGCCGAACACCTCAGCCGCGTTCGACTACTACCAGAACAATGCTCAGCGCCTCACGACCGCGAGCCAGGTCGGCAAGGAAGTGCAGGCCAGGCCCGGCGCGATCGATCATGAGCCGCTGCATGACCTTGTGGTGCTCCCTGGACCTGGCAGCGTGCTGCTGTTCTCTGGCGCGCAGTTGCACAGGTCGATCCCGAACACGTCCGGGCGGGCTCGCTACAGCGTCGACTTCCGGACAGTGGATGCCAGGGACCTGGTGGCCGGCCGGGGCGCGCCCTTCGCGGACGTCCACTGCACCGGCACGTCCATCCGGGACTTCCGCAACATCGCAGATGGCAGCAGCTTCGCCGAGGAGACAGTGACGGAGCTATTCGGTCCGCCGCCTGCGGACGCCATGCTGGTGTTCGGCGCTCCCGGCTGAGCTAGGCCCGGCTGTGCTGCCGCGGAGTAACGCGGCCGCGGCAGCACCCTTACCGCGATTGGACGGCCGCTGGCTGCGCTATCGGGAACTCCGGCAGCAGCAGGCTGGACAGCAGCGCGAACTGCTGGTCCAGGCGCTCCACCTGGCCGGCGGTGCGCTGCTCCATCGAGCGTTGAAGGTCTGCGGACTGGCTCTCAAGCTCGGTGAACTGCTTGATCAGCTGCTCCGCATCCAGCGCGCTGGCGTCGACGTGGAACTGAGCCAGCCCCATGTCGGCCATCAGGACATCATGCTTCGGGCTGTAGCTGATCGAGATAGCCGGCTTGCCGAGCTTCGCCGCGCAGATCAGATTGTGATAGCGCGTCGCGACGACCGTGCCGACTGGAGCCATCGCCTCGAGCAGTAGTTCGAGCGAGGGCACCGGAGGTGCGCTGACCTTCGATACGCACGCGGGTCGCTGCTCCCGGACGTGTGCCATGATCTCCTGGACCACGGCATCGTCGACAGCGTCGCCGGTGAAGAGCCGGATAGCGTGCCCGGTGTCCAGCAGCCAGCGCACGAAGCTGTTCATGTTCTCGAGGTACCTGGCGTAGATCGCGCTGGCGTTCTGCCGGTCGTCGTTCCCCCCGTAGAACGCCATGACGCCCAGGCCGACTATCGCCGGGTCACCGGCGTCGTGGGCCGGTACTGGCATGGCGAACACGAGGTCGGTGTACACAGGATCACGCGACGTGTCCAGGCCACGCTGCTGCATCGCATCGCGTGAATACTCGTCGCGGTAGGACCGGTAGAAGGCGAGCTTGGCCGCGGCGGTGAAGAGCCACCTGGTCGCTCGCTTCTTGATCCCGCTGGCTCCGACGCTGACAAGCGCGACCTTGGTCCCGAAGACCCGGCCCGACGCGCACAGCAGCAGCAGTGCATAGGGCAGGCCCCAGGGATGGAGCGGCAGGCTCGCTTCGAGCACGCCAGCGCCAGAGATGATGACGACATCGTGCCGACGCGTCCAGGACGCGATCCTGACGACGTCGACAGCCTTGCCCACGATCTTGGCCGCGGCTGCCACCGGGCGCGATGCACCGTTCTCGTACTTCTGGCACCACAGCAGCGGCACCGCATCGATCCCGAATCGAGCCCGCACGCCATCTGGGCCAGTGCACATGGCGTCGAGGATCGCGTCCGGGTAGGCGACCCTCAGGTACGCGAGTACTGATTCCAGTGATCCGTCGTTCCCGGTGTTGCCGGAGCCGAGCAGGCCGAACATGCCGATTCGTGGGGCACCACCACCCTGCCGGGCGGCCGAGCGGGCCCGGCGGCCGGCCGAGCCGGGCCGGCTCACGCTGGCCCTCCTCGCCACGAGGCTACAACCAGGTCGATGGAGCTGGGCAGTTCGGCATTGGCCTGGCCGTCAGGCTCGATGACCTGCCCGTGCTGCCCGACATGTGCCCGGCTCGCCAGCCATCGCGCAAGATGGCCGTAGCACTCCCGCCGGTCCGCACCCGAGAGCGGGGCCCGACGGATCGCCGCGATGTAGCCCCAGATGTACTCCCCGTACAGACGCACGACCGGATTCCGCAGCCTGCTCGCGCGGCGCGGATCCATGTTCGCGCACCTGCTCCGGACCGTCGGGCAGGCCCGCTCCGCGCGCTCAGGATGGTCACGGCGGAAGTAGAGCCAGTTCGGCACCTGGTAAAACGGGCCATGCAAGGCAAGCTCCGCGATGATCGTCCGGTCCGCGTGGTGGTAGCTCTCTTTCATGGCGGTCTGGCGCAGCACATCGGTGCGCATGACGCCGCCGTCGTCATCACCGCCGTTGTCGAATAGCAGGCTCCGGAAACGATCCGGGGCGCGCGGCGCCGATGTCGCCAGGGGATAGCCGATGCCATTGGTGATGGCGTCCGACCCGTCGATCATGGCGGTCCAGCAGTGCGCCAGGACGACTCGCGGGTTCTCATCGAGCGCGTCCACACAGCGCTTGAGCAGGTCACGACCGTAGACGTCGTCATTCGACGCCCACTTGAAAAGCTCGCCCCTGGCCTGATCGACGACGAAGTTATGGTTAGGTGCAAGACCGACGTTGCGAGGCTGGCGGTAGTAGCGAATCCGTGAGTCCAGCTTCTCGTAGCGGCGGCAGATGCTAGCCGTGTCATCGGTCGAGGCATTATCGGATATCAGGAGCTCGAAGTCTTCATAGCTCTGGCCCAGCAGCGACTCTATTGACTTGGCCAGGTAGTTCGAGCCGTTGTAGACCGGAAGCCCGACACTTAGGCGTGGCCCTGCACTCATCTGTGGCACTGCACTCATCTAGTCATCTCCTATCGGACGCATGCGCGCAGCTTCGTGAGATGAAGCCTCAGGTCCTGCGCGAGGTACTGTCACGTTGCGGTCCCTGCGGCGCCGCCGGCCGGAGCCCGGGCCTGCCTCCGACGTGGCCCCGTATTCCCGCATGGCAACGTGCAACTGCCACCACCACAGCGCTGCCCCGATCCAGATGGCCAGCGCTGTACCGCACACGGCCCCGACGGCGCCGTCCATCGCAGCTCCGATGAGGGCTGCCGCGACGTAGCAGAGCGTGCTGACGATCTGGGTAGGCAGGCTTCGCCGTGAGGCACCCATCGCGCGCAGCCCGGCGCTCGCCCCGGCTATGAAGCACGCGCCAGCCAAGCCCGCCGTCGTCGGGAGGATCACGGGATACGCAGCTCGCCAGATGGGTCCCAGCAGCCAGTGACCGAAGCCGAGCGGCAGCACGACGAGCAGGGCCGAACCCCAGGCGATAGCAGCGAACGCCAGCCCGCCGCCAACCAGCAGGCAGAAGAGGCGCAGCCGTTTGGGGGACCGGCGAAGTATCCGGGCGGCCTCTGGCACGGTCACCAGGGACAGGCCCATGAAGATGACCATGAACGGACCCATCAGAGTGGTTGCTGCCTGCACGTAGCCCACGGCCGCCAGCCCGACGATCAGGCCGACGCCGTAACTGCGCAGCTGAGAGCCGCTGCTGTTGGCGGTATTCTCGGCCAGATAGCGGACGCCGAGGTCACGATGCGTCGTCACCCAGCTCCGTGCTCCTGAGAGTCGTGGCAGGACCCTGGCTTGGATCGGACCGGCAGCTGCGGCCACCGACCCGGACATGCCCCAGACCAGCACGAACCAGAACACGTTCACGTGATGCGTCGTCCGGATCAGGATCACTGCCCCGAGCAGCGCCAGCACCCAGATCGAGTCATTGAGGAACGCCTGGCCGCCCTTCCCCAGCGCGAAGAACGAATATCGCCAGCTGTCCTGGAGCATGAGGCCGGGTAGCGTCAGGCCCAGCGCCAGGAACGCGAGTGCAGCCGTACCGTTGAGCAGCGCGGAGACGCCGAGGACGCACGCACCGGCGACGAGTCCGACCACTGCCGCGGTACCGGAGCTGCTCGCGACGGCCCGCTGCCACGTCGGCCGGTCAGCGCCGCTGAACCTCACCACCAGCGGGTCGGTCGCGAGCCCGCGAGAAGCGTTGAGCGCGAACGCGTAGGTCACGTAGGCGAGGCTGAACGCGCCGAATTCGGCCGCCGGAAGTGAGCGAGCGGCGTAGATGCTGATGAAGGAGTTACTCAGGCTTGACATCGCCTGGTCCGCGACGCCCCACCCGAGGCGGCGGAGTGCCCGGGCCACGAGGCCCTTGCGCTCGGCCACGTCCTGCGCAGCCGCTGCTGGCTCGCTACGCCTCCCCTCGCCAGGGGCTGGTTTGGCCGGGCGTGGCCTGGCATGCCTCGCCCCGCTGCGGAGGGCAGCGCCCCCATCCTGCGGGCCTTCGGCCGCGATGAGATCGTCAGGGGCGTCAAGGGTGGCCTGCTGCCGCTCCGGCGGCATATGACCGAGGATCAGGCTGAGCGACCACTCCAGCGTGTCGTCGGGATAGCCAGGACGAGTGTCAGCCAGCTGAGTCAGCGCACGGCTGTACGGAAGCTCCTCAGTGTCGTCTGACACTTCCTGGCTGACTGCTGACGGAAGGTGCGCCAGGTACCGTGGGCGCACGGGCTGCTGCCATCTCGGCGCGCTGACGGTGCCCCTCGCCGACGCGCCGCTGGCGTGCTCCTCATCAGACTCAGCCCCGTCTTCGCGGGCCGGGGCCTCATTCACAGGCGGCCGGCGGTGGCGCCGGGACCGGCACGGTGCGGCGGAGAGCGGTGTCGATCTGACCGGCGTCCAGTAGCTCGCGGATCTTGCGGAGCCGGACGTAGCGTGCTGAGGCGAAGTCCTGCTCGGTCATGCCGTACCTGCCGTAGGCCGACAGCAGCTCACCGACTCCCTCCGCCGCGGTCCAGGAGAGCTTGAGGGCTGGGAAGGTGTCTTCTAGCTTGGCGAAGTCGACCCGGTAGTTGCGCAGGTCCGGGCCGGCCCCGTCGGCAAACGACAGTGCCGAGCCGGGTACCGCTGCACGGACCATCTCAGCGATGTCACGGACCTGGACGTTGTCAGCGCCGCGGCCGACGTTGAACGCCTGGTCGTGGATGAGCTCTCGTGGCGCCTCCAGCATGGCCAGGAACGCCCGACTGATGTCCTGGACGTGCACGAGTGGCCGCCACGGCGAACCGTCGCTTTCCAGCCGCACCTGCCCGGAGATCATCGCCACCGCCGTCAGGTTGTTCACCACGATGTCCAGCCGCAGTCGGGGCGAGGCCCCGTAGGCCGTGGCGTTCCGCAGGTACGTGGGGCTGAAGTTATCGTCGGCTAGTGCCGACAGCGCCCGCTCGGCCTGCACCTTGGTCTCTCCGTATGGCGTCACCGGCGACAGGTCGGCGTCCTCGGCGACGCCCGCCGACCCGGCCGCACCGTAGAGGCTGCACGAGGACGCGAACAAGAACCGCGGCACGCCCGCACTCTTGGCTGCCCGCGCCAGGCACAGCGTGCCATCCAGGTTCACCGAGTAGGTCGCCGCCGGGTTCAGGTGCCCGAGGGGGTCATTCGACAGGGCCGCCAGGCACACCACCGCGTCATAACCGGCTAGCTCACTCGGCTCTGCATCCCGCATATCCCGCAGCGCTCTGGACGGGCCAAGCTCCGGCACCGGACCGAGGTCACATCCCTCGTACAGCCCCAGGTCGAGCCCGTCCACCTCGTGCCCGGCCTCGCGCAGTACCGGAACCAGCACCGCGCCGATATAACCTCGGTCACCCGCAACCAGAACTCTCACAGCCACCCCAGTCCGCTCAGCACCCGGGTACGACCCGGCCAGCCATAAGATCGCCGCCTATCCACCCGTGATACATCCCTCGCGCCCGGACCCATCGGGGTTACGCAAGGTCACGATAACAAGACGCGCACGGGCCGGCAGATGAGTACACGCTGAGCCGAGGAGCGGCACGGCGCTGCCACGCCGAACGGAAAGCGGCGCGCGTCGTATCACAGGCGCTGGTTCGACGCTCCTATGCACACACGCACCACGCCGCAGGCATCCAGGACACGCGCCCGGCCGCGGGAGCAGAAAAGGTGACTCAGCTATGAAAGTTGCGGTGATCGGTCTTGGCTATGTCGGCACAGTTACAGCGGCATGCCTGGCCGTCAATGGCCACGATGTCTGGGGCGTCGACGTCGACGCCGTCAAGGTTGATGCGATCCGGGCCGGTCACAGCCCCGTCGCCGAGCCCGGCTTGCACGATGTGGTGGCACGCGCGGTCGCCGATGGCTCGCTGCACGCGGCGACCACCTATGCCGAGGCCCTCGAGAATGCCGAGGTATCGCTCGTCTGCGTCGGCACGCCCTCGACGGCACGCGGCGCCACGGACCTTACTTACGTCCGCCGGGCGGTCGCCGACATCGTCGCGGCGTTGCGACGGGCTGATGCGTTCGCGCCTGGCCGCCACAGCGTCGTTATCCGCAGCACCGTGCCACCGGGCACGGTCGAGCAGGTCGTGATCCCGGCGCTGACCGAGGGCCTGGCTGGATCGAAGGTCATCGCCGGCGGCGCGATGTGCCCGGAGTTCTTGCGGGAGGGCACTGGCATCGCCGACTTCTATGCCTCGCCGTTCCTCGTCGTGGGGACCAGCGACGGTTGGGTCGCGGAGGCCGTTACCAGCCTGTTCGGCTTCCTTGATCAGCCCGTGCGCGTGGTCGCTACCCAGGTCGCCGAGTCACTCAAGTACGCCTGCAACGCCTTCCACGCGACCAAGGTCTCCTTCGCCAACGAGATGTCACGGCTGCTCGGGTCGCTGGGCGTGGACGCGCGCGAGGTCATGTCCTTGTTCTGCGAGGACCGGGTACTCAACATCTCGCCGCTCTACCTGCGGCCAGGCTTCGCGTTCGGCGGCTCGTGCCTGCCCAAGGACCTGAGGTCCTTGCTGCACCTGGCCCGCGTCAACGGCGTCGACCTGCCGCAGCTAGCCGGCACGCTGGCCACCAACGAGCTGGTGATCAGGGATGTGATCGACCGGGTCGTGGCCTGCGACGCCCGCTCGGTGGCCCTGCTCGGCCTGAGCTTCAAGATGGACACCGACGACCTGCGCGAGAGCCCGAACGTCGAGCTGGCCGAGCGGCTCATCGGCAAGGGCTTCAATCTGCGCATCTATGATCCGGTCGTCCATCCAGACCAGCTGATCGGAGCGAACCGCCGATACGTGGAGTCCAAGCTTCCCCATCTCGGGCGGCTGCTATCCCGTGAGCCCGCCGAGGCACTCCTGGGCGCGGATGTCGCCGTCGTGTCATCGAGCCACCGCGCGGTTCTGGCGGCGCTGACCGCGCGCCCGCCGCGTCATGTCATCGACCTCAGCGGCCGCCTGGACGGACAGGTCGAGATGCTTCCCGGCTACGAAGGGCTCGGCTGGTGAGCCGCATCCTGATCATCGTCCAGAATCTGCCCGTTCCCTTCGATCGCCGGGTCTGGCTTGAATGTCAGGCCCTCACCTCGGCAGGCCATCACGTGACAGTCGTCTGCCCGAAGGGCAAGGGCGACCCGGCTTACGAGGTGGTCCAAGGCGTCGAGGTTCACAAGTACCGGCCCTACGCGCCGGGCGGCAGCAAGGCGGGATTCATCACCGAGTATGTCTACTCGTTCGCTGCCACCGCATGGCTGACGCTCAGAGCGCGGCGGTCTGGCAGGTTCGACGTCCTGCAGGCCTGCAACCCGCCGGACATCTTCTGGCCGATTGCGCTAGTCCTTCGCGCCCTGGACGGCACCAGATTCGTATTCGACCACCACGACCTCTGCCCTGAGCTGTATGAGTCGCGCTTCCCGGCCGGGCCCAGGCTGCCGTACCGGGCCCTGCGAGCGCTGGAGCGGCGTACGCATCGCTGCGCTGATCACGTCATCGCGACCAACGACTCTTACCGTGACGTGGCCATAGCGCGGAGCGGCAAGGCCGCCAGCGACGTGACCGTCGTCCGCACAGGTCCGGATCCGGACCGCCTGCGCCGGGGTGCCGAAGACCTGGCGCTGCGCCGCGGCCGCCGGTTCCTCGCGGCCTATCTGGGAGTCATGGGACCCCAGGATGGCGTCGACATCGTGGTGCGCGCGGCCGGCATCATCGTGCACGAACTGCGTCGCGACGATATCGCCTTCACCCTCATCGGCTCCGGTGACTGCTTCGACGAGCTCGTGGCCCTGCGGGACAGCCTCGACCTGGGCGGCCATGTCGAGTTCACTGGCCGCGCGCCGGACGAGCTCGTCGGGCGCATCTTGTCTACCGCGGATGTCGGGCTGTCGCCCGATCCCAAGAATCCCCTCAACGACGTCTCCACCATGAACAAGACCATGGAATATATGGCATTTGAGCTGCCGGTAGTGGCGTTCGACCTGCGCGAGACGCGCGTCTCGGCCGGTGACGCGGCCGTCTACGCCGAGCCCAATGACGTGCATGACTACGCCAGGGCGCTGGTGGACCTGATCGATGACGAGCAGCGGCGAACCCTGCTGGGCAAGCGCGGCCGGGATCGCGTCGAGCAGGACCTGGCCTGGCGTCACCAGGAAGGTGCCTACCTGGGCGTCTATCAGCGACTGCTCACGGCCGGCCAGCCAGCTCCGACACGGACCGGGGACTGACATGTGCGGAATAGCCGGGTGCTACCAGCAGGCTGACGGCCAGAAGCTGGTCGACATCATGACCGACCGGATCGCTCACCGCGGCCCTGACTCCACCGGGACCTGGCGGCACGACGACGATCGTGTCTCAGTGCAGCTCGGTTTCCGCCGGCTCTCGATCATCGATCTGAGCACCGCGGCTGACCAGCCGCTACGAAAAGACGGCCTGACGATCGTCTACAACGGTGAGCTGTACAACTATCGGGCGCTCAGGGCAGAACTGACCGCCAGGGGAGTCCGGTTCATCACCCACTCCGACACCGAGGTCGTGCTGGAGGCATGGCGTTGCTGGGGCCCGCGCGCCCTCAGCCGGTTCCGCGGCATGTTCGCGTTCGGCCTGCTCGACGAGCGAACCGGCGAGCTGGTCATGGCCCGTGACCCGTTCGGCATCAAGCCGCTGTACTACCTGCCCAGAGGAGGCGGAGTCGTTTTCGCCTCCGAGCTCAAGGCTCTGGTCGCGGCTATCGGCGCCGAGCTGCGTGTTGAGCCGGGCGCCTTGGTGGCGTCGATGCTCTATTACTGGCTGCCGGAACAGCGGTGCGCGATCGAGGATGTGCGCAAGCTTCCCGGCGGCTCGTGGGCCCTCGTCCGTCCCGACGGCAGCCTGACGGTGCAGCACTACTGGCGCGTGGCCGACGTCGCGGCGGCAGCGGCCGCCGGCCCGCCAGCCGATCTCGGCCAGGTCATCGAGGAGTCGGTCACCGCCCACCTGGTCGCCGACGTGCCCATCTCCAGTTTCCTGTCCGGCGGCCTGGACTCAAGCATCGTGACCGTGCTGGCGCATCAGGCGGAGACCGGCATCGATGCGTACACCATCACATTCCGGCCTGAGGACCAGCGGCTCGAGGCGATGCCGGACGATGCCATCTACGCCCGGAAGGTAGCCGCGCGGTACGGCATCGACCTGCATGAGATCGAGATCTCGCCCGACATCGTCGACCTGCTGCCGCGCATCGTCGACATACTCGACGAGCCGATCGGAGACCCGGCGGCCATCAACACGCTGCTCATGTGCGAAGCCGCCCGCGAGCGCGGCGTCAAGGTCATCTTGTCCGGGATGGGCGCCGACGAATTGTTCGGCGGCTACCGCAAGCACCTTGCCTGCGTCCTCGCCAGCAAGTACCGCCGCATCCCGGCCGGAGTCAGGCACGGCTTGGTGCAGACTGCGGTGGATCGGATGCCCGTGAGCGCGGCCGGCCGGGGCCTGCGCTACGCCCGCTGGGCCAAGCGCTTCCTCACCTTCGCCGAGCTCCCGGAGGAGCCGCGGTTCCGGCGTAGTTACACCCTGTACGACCCCGCCGAGCTAGTTAGCCTGGTCAGTCCCGACCTTGCCCGCTACGTCGATGATGTCGTGCAAGAGCACAGCGATCTCTATCACGACAACTCGCTGACCGACGAGGTCAACCGGATGTGCCTGGCCGATGCGCGCATGTTCCTGCCAGGCCTGAATCTGGCCTATACCGACCGGGCGAGCATGGCGGCTTCGGTCGAGGTCCGGGTGCCGTTCGTCGATCCGGTCGTAGCCGAAGCGGCGTTCTCGTTCCCTGGCACGGACAAGATCCGGCGGCGCCAGGGCAAGGTGGCGCTGAAGAAGGCCGCCGAGAACTGGTTGCCGCGGGAGATCGTGCACCGGCCCAAAGCCTCGTTCAGCGCGCCGCTACGCGCGTGGGTACGCAGCGACTTGCACGACCTCATCCAGGACGTGCTGATCAAGGGCGAGCTGGTGGGATCCGGGATGGTCCGGCAGCAAGCGCTGGCTCAGCTAGTCAAGGACGAAGAGGCGGGCCGGGAGGACCGGTCCAAGCAGATATGGCAGCTCCTGACACTCGAACTGTGGTACCGGCACGTCCAGTCCATGGGCGTGGCTGGATAGCCGGCGAACGGGCAGCGGCGCGGTATCGATGAGCAAGCTGAGCAAAGGGCGGGCATGAAGCAGATAGCGCAGAACTACAAGTCCGGGGAGCTGACCGTCCTCGAGGTGCCGACTCCGTCGTGTCGCCCCGGCGGCGTACTTGTCCAGTCGCTGGTCTCGCTCATCTCTACCGGTACAGAGATGATGAAGCTGACCGAGGCGAAGATGTCGATGGTCGGCAAGGCGCGGGCCCGGCCGGACCAGGTGCGCAAGGTGCTGGATTCGGTAGCCCAGCAGGGCGCGGTCAACACCTATAAGAAGGTCATGAACCGGCTCGACTCCTACACGCCGCTCGGCTACTCGCTATGCGGCGTGGTCGTCGAGGTTGGCCGGGGTGCCGAGGAGTTCCGGGTCGGCCAGCTGGTGGCCGGTGCCGGGAACGAATACGCGCTGCATGCGGAGTTCAACTGGATACCCACCAACCTCTGCGTTCCCGTGCCCGCCGGCGTGCTACCCGAGCACGCGGCGTTCGCGACCGTCGGGGCCATCGCGATGCAGGGCGTCCGGCGCGCCGAGGTCCAGCTCGGCGACACCGCGCTCGTCATCGGGCTCGGCCTCGTCGGGCAGCTTGTGGTGCGGCTGCTCGTCGCAGCAGGCGTCCGCGTCGTTGGACTCGACTTCGTCGAGGATCGCTGCCGCCTCGCCGAAAAGGCAGGAGCCATCCTGTGCGCCGCCCCGACCGACGAGGGCACTGCCGACGTCGAGAAAGCACTAGGCCAGCTGACTGACGGGCGCGGTGCGGATCATGTACTGCTGGCAGCCGGCGGATCCTCCAACGAGCCAGTGGAGACCGCAGCCAGGCTGGCCAGAGACCGGGCGCGGGTTGTCGACATCGGCAAGACCCGGCTGGACCTGCCCTGGAACGCCTATTACGACAAGGAACTCGACGTCCGCTTCTCCCGGTCCTATGGGCCCGGCCGGTATGACGAGCGATACGAGCTCGAGGGCATCGACTACCCGGCCGGCTATGTGCGCTGGACCGAGCGGCGGAATCTGGAGTGCTTCCTCGACCTCATCGCGCGCACTGACATAGAAGTCGGCACGCTCGTCTCCGGTACCTTCCCGCTGGAGCAGGCGAGCAGCGTCTACGCCGATCTGGCGTCCGGTTCCCTCTCCGCCGTCGGCGTGCTGCTTGAATATCCCGCGCCGTCGGTGCAGGTCGCGCAGCCTCCGGCGGTCAGCACTCCGGTCACCGTCCGGCCTTCCCGCACTCGCGCGGGAAGCGGATCAGGCCGGCTCGCTCTCGGCTTCATCGGTGCTGGCAACTACGCCTCGTCGATGCTGCTTCCGCATCTGCGCGGCCTCGGCGATGTCGAGCTGGCCCACGTCGCGACCACCAGGTCGCTGTCGGCAGTCAACGCACAGCGGAAGTTCGGTTTCACGACGACATCGACTGCCGCCGACGCCGTGCTCGCCGACGAGTCCCTGGACGCGATCTTCATCGTGACCCGCCATCATTCGCACGCTGATCTGGTGTGCCAGGCGCTGCGCACCGGGAAGGCCGTCTTTGTTGAGAAGCCGCTAGCGCTGACCCGCGAGCAGCTGCAGCGCGTCACCGACGCTATCGCGGAGACCGGGAACGACCGTCTGATGGTCGGGTTCAACCGTCGCTTTGCGCCGCTCCTCGTGCAGCTCAGGTCCGAGTTCGGCAGTCGCGGTCAGGCATCAGCCAGTCGCTACCTGGTCAACGCGGGACGGCTTGACGCCGACAGCTGGTACCGGAATGAGAATCTGGAGGGATCTCGGTTCATCGGCGAGGGCGGGCACTTCATCGACACGCTGAGCTGGTGGGCCGACAGCCTGCCGACTGAGGTATACGCCGTCGCGGGACCGGACAGAGACGACCTGCACGTGACGCTCCGATTCCAGAATGGCTCGACGGGCTGTATCAGCTATGTCACCGGCGGCAATGCCCGCTATCCCAAGGAGACTCTCGACGCTGCCGCCGATGGCAAGAGCGCCAGGCTTGATAACTTCACGCAGGCTGCCGTCTGGTCTGGACGCCGCCGCAGCCGCATCCGGTCGCGCGGCGGCCAGGACAAGGGCCAGCGGCACGAGCTCGAGCGGTTCCTGGCGGCATGCCGGACCGGCGATCCGATGCCCATCTCGCTCGAATCGCTAGCCGCCACTACCCGGGCGACGATCGCCGTCGGGGAGAGCTTGTCGAGTGCGAGGCCTGAGCAGGTATGAGCGCGTCGCAGGCGTCGCGGCTCGGCTGGTACGTGCACCGATTCGCCCGGATGTCACCAGCCGAGATGGGCTGGCGAGCTCGGGACAAAGCCCTCCAGACAGCCTGGTCGGTGCGGCAGGTCAGGCGCGACGAGATGGTCGCTAGTGGCTCGGCACCGGCCGGCAACCGAGGTTTCAGGACTGTGCTGCCGCCGGAGACGGCCAAGCGAATCCCGCCGGCGGCTAGCGAGGCCGTCCTCACCGCCGCGGACGGCCTGCTCCGGGGCGAGTGGCATGTACTCGGCCTGGCCAGGACCGACCTGCGAACGCCCGACTGGTTCCTCGACCCGGTGACCAGGCGCCGTGCCCCGGCCGACTCGTACGCCTTCCGTATCAACCATCGGTCAGAGAGCCAGACGGGGAACGTCAAGCAGATATGGGAGATCTCCCGCCTGCAGCACGTGACGATGCTGGCCGCTGCCTGGTTTATCAGCCACGACGAAGCCTACGCGGCACTCGCCGCTGACCATCTTCGGTCCTGGTGGCGGGAGAACCCGTTCCTGTCCGGAGTGCACTGGACCAGCGGCATCGAGATCGGCATCCGCCTCATCAGCATGACCTGGATCCGGCGGCTGCTGAATGACTGGCCGAAGGCCGCTGACCTGTTCGAGCACGACGAGCTCGCGGTCCAGCAGATCCGGTGGCACCAGGAATACCTGGACGCCTTCAAGAGCCGGGGCTCGTCGGCTAACAACCACGTCATCGCCGAAGCAGCCGGTCAGCTAGTGGCGAGCTGCGCCTTCCGGTGGTTCCCGGAGAGCGATTCCTGGCTCCGGACGTCCGCTCGGCTATTCGAGCGCGAGCTTGCGCGCAATACCTTTCCCTCCGGCATCGGGCGGGAGCTGGCATCCGATTACCAGTGTTTCGTGGCTGAGCTTGGCCTGCTCGCCGCCGTAGAAGCACAAGCGGCGGGCTTCCCCGTGAGCGATGCGACCTGGCAGCGGCTAGCAGCGATGGTGGACAGCGGTGCCGCACTACTCGACGAGCGGCTGCGCCCGCCCCGTCAGGGGGACGGCGACGACGGCCGCGGACTGCTGCTGGACGCGCCGGTGGCGAACCGCTGGCCGTCACTGCTTGCGCTCGGTGCCACGCTCTTCGGCAGGCTCGACTGGTGGCCACGCACAGAAGCCGACGTGGCGAGCACAATCATCGGGGCCATGCCGGGCGCGACCAGGCCGGCTGCGGACCGGCCCGCGACCAGGCCGTGGCACTTTGCCGACGCCGGCACCACCGTGCTGCGGACGACAAACACCCGAGCGCCCGAGATATGGTGCCGGTGCGACGGCGGCCCGCACGGATACCTGAGCATCGCCGCGCACGCCCACGCCGATGCCCTGTCGGTGGAGCTCAGATACGGTGGCGTGGATATCCTCGCGGATCCTGGCACGTACTGCTATCACGGCGAACCAGCCTGGCGCTCCTACTTCAGGTCGACCATTGCCCACAACACGATCGAGCTGGACGGACGCAGCCAGTCCATCGAAGGCGGCCCGTTCCTCTGGCTACGCCACGCCAATGCGCATGAAATCGAGGTGCTCGACATCGGCGACGCCGCCGAATGGACGGCCGAGCACGACGGTTACCAGTCGCATGACCCGCCAGCGGCGCACCGTCGATGCGTCCGGCTGGATCGGGCCTCACGCACAGTCGACATCGTCGACGAGATCAGCGGCAGTCATGACGTCCGGCTCGCTTTCCACCTCGGCCCGGCTGTCGAGGCCGAGCTTTACGGCTCATGTGCCGTCCTCAGCTGGCCCGGCGCCGCCAGCCCCGGCGCAGCCAGCCTCGAACTCGCCAAGCCTTTGCAATGGAGCCTCCACCGGGGCCAGACCAACCCGATACTCGGGTGGTACTCAGACGGCCTCGGACGACGGACACCGGCATTCACGCTTCTTGGCCGCGGCCGCTCCGAAGGGGCCCCGTTCACGACGCGCCTGAAGTTCCTCGAGGGCGCCGATTCGACGATACCGTGGCAGAAGTGACCTTATTATGGTGAACCTTCCACCGCTCATAGCGGAAAATACGGGGGACCCCCGAGGAGGCCGAATGGGCCAGGGCGCTGCTGACGCGGCGGAAGGCGTCGACGCAGGGGACTGGACCCCGGACGACGATCAGACCGTCGTCTTCCCCCGCGTTGAAGCCGATATCCCGCGTCGTAGCGCGACGGACCGGGGGCCCGGACCTGGGTCCGAACTTATGCCGGATAGTGCCTGGTCCATCGATGATGTAATCGCCGAGCACCCAGCCGCTGAACTGGCCAGGGCGCTGACGACCGGGCTGGCTACCTTGCCGTACATCGGCAGGGCGATCCGGCGGCGCGCGCGGCTGTGGTGCGCGGCCGGCCTGATCGGGCTGGTACTAGGTCTGGCGGCGTTCTCAGTGCATCCGCCTGCTCACAAGGCGTCGGTCTCGCTCCTCATCACCGACGGCGCCAGCCAGAACCCGATGGACGCTATCTTCACCGAGATGGCGCTGGTACAAAGCCGTGCCGTGGCTGCCCCGGTCGTGCAGAGCCTGGGCCTGCATGAGAGCGTGACGAAGTTCCTGTCCAGCTACGCGGTCACCCAGGTGACAGACCGGGTCATCGGGATCACGGCAAGCGCGCCAGCGGCGAGCGAGGCCGTCCGGCGCGCCACGGCGATCGCGACTGAATTCCTTACCTACCAGGCCAATCTGCTGCAAGCTCAGCAGCAGCGTGTGGTCACTTCGATGGACGAGCAGATGGCCGCGCTGAATCAGCAGATCGCTGGGGTAGACGTCCAGATCGCAGCCGACCAGCCCGCAACCGGAACGTCCGCCGCCCGGCACGACTCAGCAACGCAGCGAGCTGCGCTTGGTCAACTGGACGCCGACCGGACGCGTGACCTGAACGCGATAACGGGCCTGCAGCAGGCCATCTCAAGCTACGAAGTCAGCAATCAGCTCACGAACGACCAGATCATCTCCGGGAGCCGGATACTTGGTCCGGCTGCGGCCGCGCCGCCTTCGAAGCTGAAGTCGCGGCCGGGCTATGGGATCGCCGGGCTGCTGGCAGGTTTGACCGTGGGTCTGGGGATTGTGGTGGTGGGGGCGCTGGTGTCGGACCGGCTGCGGCGGCGTGATGATGTGGCGCGGGCGCTGGGCGCGCCGGTGGAGCTGAGCGTGGGCCGGATCCGGTCGGGGCTGCTGTCGGGACGGCGGGGGCTGGCCGCGGCGCGGGGCCAGGATCTGCAGCAGATCGTGGCGCTGTTGCGCGGGCTGGTGCCGGAGGGGCCGGACGGGCCGCCTGCGCTGGCGGTGGTGCCGGTCGATGACGCCCGCCCGGCGGCGCTGGCGGTGGCGTCGCTGGCGTTGTCCTGCGCGGAGCACGGCATGCGGGTGCTGGTAGCGGACTTGTCCGGGGGCGGGCTGGCGGCCCGGCTGCTGGGGGCTGGCGGCCGGGGCGTGCAGCCGGTCCGGGCGGGCGGGACGCAGCTGACCGTGGTGGTGCCGGCTGAGCTGTTCCCGGCCGGGCCGCTGGAGCGGCCGGCCGGTGCGATGGGGGCCGGGCCGGCTGGCCGGGATCTGGCGGCCGCGTATGCCGCGGCGGACCTGCTGCTGACGCTGGCGACTGTTGATCCGGCCGTCGGCGCGGATCATCTGGGTACCTGGGCTACCGACACGGTAGTGACGGTCACGGCCGGGCAGTCCTCCGCCACCAGGATCCACGCCGCCGCCGAGCTGATCCGGCTCGGGGGCACCCGCCTGGTCGCCGCGGTGCTCCTCGACGCCGACAAGAACGACGACAGCATCGGCGTGTGGCCCGTGGCGACGGCCGATAGCACCGACCTGGCGCTGGCGACCTAGCGCTCGCGAGGGCGCGCCGTCAGCGGGACGATGGGTGCAGCGAACTCCCCGCATCCTGGTGATAGGACTCGCCGCGCCAGGCCTGCCAGCTGACGATTGCGCCTAGTCCGCGCACCATGAAGCGCCACGGTCCGTTGTAGGCATTGTCCGCGAAGTGATTGTTCTGATCCAGCGCGATGCGGTCTTCGATCACCGGCCCCTGATAGGGACTCCAGGATGGATCGCTGCCCCAGTTTGAGAAGACGCCCACGAAGCCGCATCCGTTCGCGACGGTGCAGGCAGGCCCGATGTCTGCCGGGTTGAAGTCGAACACATTGTGCGTGACCGAGACGTTCTGCGTCTTCCATCGGCACAGGTCGAAGTAATCGGGCGAGCGGCTGGACGTGGCGTGCCGCAGCGTTTGCGACGTGCAGCCATGGATATTGGCCAGCGCCGGATCTACCAGCGTGCAATATCCTGTGCTGGTGTTATCTGGCGAATTGCAGAACCGGTTCGCGTTCTCCCAGAGGATTACGCCGCTCCAGTTGTCGACGAACTGGTTGCCGGTGATGTCGAAGACGTGGCTGTAGCTACTAGGGACCCTGGCGTCCGACCCGGACTCCGACACGTAGATTGCACCGTTCGGGAATCCCTGGTTGTGCGGACCCTCGCCCAGTCCGTTGCGGACGAATACATTGGCTCGCACGAGCGCGTTGTAGCTGATCTCGTAAATCAGGCCGACGTCGTAATTACTGTCAAAATAATTATGCTCAATGTCAAAGCCGCGATTATTAGTGTCGGCCCAGATGCCGACGCTGTGATTCTGGCGGATCCAGTTGTACTCGATCGTGGCGCCGTCGACGCTCCAGAACTTGCCGCCACCTGTGCAACCGCAGCCTGGCTCGCGCTTCTCCCAGTTATACGTATCGTTGCCGGCGATCTCATTGTGCTCGAGCACAAGATTCCGGGGCCCGCTCGGGGAGTACGCGTTGAATCCGTATTGCTCATTGTCTTGCAGGCAGTCATACGTGAGCGCGTTGTCGCTGCCTAGCATGACGCCTGCGCCGGCGTTGCCCGTTATGGTCGAGTGGTCGACCTGCCAGCCGCTGGCGGAATCATGGTTGACAACGCCCTCGTCCATGTTGCCGCCGCTGGTGCCGAAGTCCTCGATCGTGAGATAACTGATGGTTACATTCGCGGCTGGGCCGCCGAAGGCGTAAGAGTTGTTGTGCTGGCCGGTGATAACGGCGCCGGGTGCCCCGATGAATGTCGAGCCGCTGGCCGGCAGGATCTGCGTGTACTGCCCGGCTCCCAGCGTGTGCACGCCAGGAGCGAACCAGTACGTCTGGTCGGCCTTGCTCCAGTTGACGTGCGAGTTGTCGCCGGCCGGCACCCTGGTCGCGCCTGCTGGAAGTGAGCTGGGCCCAGCGCCAAGGATCGACGCGTTCCCGCACACGTGGAGCGGGCTGGCAAGGCGCAGTGCAGCCGCGCCGGGCGCTGCCTGCGGGTCCCGCTGGAGTGCCCGGCCGGGGGTCGTCGCGGCGCCGGCTGTGCTCGTGGCTGTCGGGGCAGTGGCTGCTCCTGATGGCTTCGACGGAGCCGAATCGAGGACCGCCACGCTCGCGATCACCGCCGCCACGCCCGCAACGCCAGTGGCCACCGCCACAGAGCGGGTCAGCCTCGGGCGGGAGCCGCCCATCAGATGGGATGCGACATGGCGTAGC
Organism: uncultured Actinomycetota bacterium; assembly: GCA_963837255.1. Lineage (GTDB taxonomy): Bacteria > Actinomycetota > Actinomycetes > Streptosporangiales > Streptosporangiaceae > JAJYUU01. The sequence continues at coordinate 1,762,311 of CAWIMN010000009.1, read as the reverse complement.
GGTAGATGTCCAGCAATTGCTCCAGGTTGCGTTCTGGATTGAAGCGCTGTTCATAGGTCGTGCGGGCCTGATCCCCGTAGGACTCGTATCGCGCTGGGTCTGCGGCGACGTCGCTGAGGACCGAGGCGAGCGAGGCGGCGTCGCCTGGCCGGAACAACATGCCATCCACGCCGGGCGAGATCAAATCGGTCAGGGATCCGTGCGCGGCGGCGACGGGAGGCACTCCTAGCCCCATGGCTTCGACGACGACGAGACCGAACGTCTCCTCCCACGCTGACGGGACGATGACGGCTCGCGCTCTGGCCATGAGCGCTGCGCATCCGGCGCTGTCCAGCTGCCCAGGCAGGTCGACAGACGCGCGGCTCGATGCCCAGCTGGCTACCTCCCCGTCGAGCGGCCCGGCGCCGGCGATGGTCAGCCTCAGGCCCGCACTGTCGGAGCTCTTGAGATAGTGGTCCCAGCCAGCCATCAGCAGCCGCAGCCCCTTCGCCTCGTCTAGCCGACCCGCATAGACAACCATGGGCTCTCGCGAGGCTGCGGGCACTTGCCGGCGTGGAATGAGGTTGTCGCGGACGAATACGCGGTCTGGCGGAAGATGCAGTCCCGCCAGTAGGTCGCGCTGCGACTTGCTGATGAAGATGTAAGCCGACACGAGTGACCGCCATCCGCTCCGGTGCACGCTCGTGGCGAGTGCGACAGGCGCGGTCGCGATACGTGAGCCGCGGTAACAGCCGTGGACGACGGCAGGCACCGGCAGGCCGCCGGCGCAGTCGTGGCAGACGGCGCCGTGGCGGAAGAAGTCGCCGCTGACACACGCCAGCTTGTAGTTGTGCAGGGTGGCGACGACGGGCACGCCCGCAGCTCGGCAGGCGTAGAGCACTGACGGGCTGAGCAGCGGGAACGTGTTGTGCAGGTGGACAACGTCAGGCCGGTGCGCGCGCAGCTCGGCCGCGAGCCCATGGCGAGACTCATGGCTCCACACGACCTGGACTGGCATCGTTGCCCTCTTGACCCTGGACCAGTGCTCGATGTCGTCGCTGTATCGCTCGAACTTGATGACGTCGTGGCCTATCGCCGTGAGCGCCTCGCGCTCCTGGTCGACAACGCGGTTCTCGCCGCTCGGAGCCGCAGAGCGGTACCGGTTGTGAACCTGCATCACTCTCATGTCAGGTTGCTGCCGCCTTGCGCGGCACGAGCAGGGATGCCGCCAGAGCGAGGTAGAGCAGGTAGGTTGACGCATCGCTGAACCCCGTCTCGGTGAACGATGCGGCCAGGCAATACGTCACCAGGAACAGGGCGAGAGCCCGCTGAATACCACGCGGCTGGAAGAAAGCAGTCACGAGCAGGAACACCAGGATGGCCGCGGAGACTGCGACGCCAAACAGTCCCTGGTCCAGATACGACGCAAGCCAGTTGCTGTCGATGGGCAGGCCGTTGAAGGACTTGTTCGACAACCCGAAGCCGAACAGGTCCTGAAACTTCGTCCGGGGAATGTTCTCGACCGCGCTCCACACGATGGTCCGGCCGGTGAGCTTCGTTAGCTCCTGTGTGTTCTGGCCACGCGCTAGCCAGGTAGTCAGGAAGCCGGACAGGGCGATCCCGGCTACTGACGCGACGACTGTGCCAACGGCGAAGAGCTTTCTTACCCGGGCCCTGCTCGCAAGGAGGCTCAAGCCGCCGACCACGATGCCGCCAATCGTGGCCACTAGCGCTGTCCTGGTGTGCGTGAGCAGCAAAATAGCCGTGCACCCGGCGGCGACTGGCAGGGCGAAACGGCCGGAGAACTGACCGCCCATCCAGAGCACGATGACGACGCCCATTGTCACGGCGGCAAACTCCGCGACCTGCGTCGGCGGCGTCGGCCAGATGGCCCCGGCTAGCCGACCCTGTGCCAGTGCCGTACTAGGAGCTGCGACCAGCCCGAGGAGGACCGAGGCAAGCACTATGTAGACGGCGCGCAGGTGGCAGCGCACCAGCAGGAGATCGCGGCGACCCCACCACGGCGTGAGGAGCCACAGCGTGACCAAGAACGTAGCCAGCCGGACGGCTCTATATATGGTGCCGATATGAGTCGCTTCGACCGTATTCATCGCGGCCTCTATCGCGAGCAGACCGGTGAGACAGAGGAAGACGTTTGGCCTGATCGCGATCCGCCGGTTGACCGACAGCGCCGCTAGCAGCGCGAGCGGCAGCGCGCCCTGCGTGATGGCCTTGCCGACGATGGACGGCACCGGCAGCAACAGCGGCTGGCCGCTCCACGTCTTCGGGTAAAACGTCAGCGTGTTGAGCAGGAGCAGGCTCCACGCGAGGCCCACCCGCCGCCGTACCTTGCGGTCGAACTCCTCGTCCGGGTCCAGCACCTGCACGTTAGCGAGCGGGCGGCGGGTCGGGCCGCGGGTCGGGTCAAGTACCGCTGCCGGTGCGCTCATCGGCCTGCTACCCCAAGACCACGAGCCGATGGCCGCCGGGGCGTTGGCGAAGATGAGCGCCGGTCCGGGGCCAGCCGGACGGTGCCGATGCTGTCGTCGTTCTTGTCGGCGTCGAGGAGCACCGCGGCGACCAGGCGGGTGCCCCCGAGCCGGATCAGCTCGGCGGCGGCGTGGATCCTGGTGGCGGAGGACTGCCCGGCCGTGACCGTCACTACCGTGTCGGTAGCCCAGGTACCCAGATGATCCGCGCCGACGGCCGGATCAACAGTCGCCAGCGTCAGCAGCAGGTCCGCCGCGGCATACGCGGCCGCCAGATCCCGGCCAGCCAGCGCCCGGCCCCCATCGCACCGGCCGGCCGCTCCAGCGGCCCGGCCGGGAACAGCTCAGCCGGCACCACCACGGTCAGCTGCGTCCCGCCCGCCCGGACCGGCTGCACGCCCCGGCCGCCAGCCCCCAGCAGCCGGGCCGCCAGCCCGCCCCCGGACAAGTCCGCTACCAGCACCCGCATGCCGTGCTCCGCGCAGGACAACGCCAGCGACGCCACCGCCAGCGCCGCCGGGCGGGCGTCATCGACCGGCACCACCGCCAGCGCAGGCGGCCCGTCCGGCCCCTCCGGCACCAGCCCGCGCAACAGCGCCACGATCTGCTGCAGATCCTGGCCCCGCGCCGCGGCCAGCCCCCGCCGTCCCGACAGCAGCCCCGACCGGATCCGGCCCACGCTCAGCTCCACCGGCGCGCCCAGCGCCCGCGCCACATCATCACGCCGCCGCAGCCGGTCCGACACCAGCGCCCCCACCACCACAATCCCCAGACCCACGGTCAAACCTGCCAGCAGCCCGGCGACAACGAACTGAAGCGGGAGCCGGATGCGGGATCGCGTTAGCGCGGTCGCGCTATTGATGACCTGGCTGCCCTTGATCTCCTGGGCCGTGGTCGCCGGATAGTTCGTCACGGTGTCCTGGAGCCCTATCAACACCGTCGAGTCCCTGGCTACGGTCGAGTGCAGGTCCCTGAGCTGCGTCTTCTGCTGCGTCGCCGCCGGTAGCGCCAGATACCTGGTCAGCACCAGGTTGTCTTGAGCTAGCTGCTGCTTGGCCTGGTAGATCTGCTGCTTCAGTGACTGGATAACCAGTCGCTGATCCAGTTCCAGCTGATTAGCCCGGAAGGAAAGAAACTCGGTGGCGAGCGCTGCAGCCCCGCGGACCGCCTCGCTGCTCGTCGGCGCGCTGACCGTTATCGTCATGATCCGGTCCGTGGTGGCCACCACGAGGTAGGTACTGAGGAACTTGGTCCCGCTCTCGCTGAGGCCGAGGTCGTGGACGACTCGATTGGCCACGGCGCGGGTCTGGGCCAGCGCGACGTCAGTCTGCATCGAGTCGGCCGGAGCCTGGCTCGGATCGCCGGTCAGAAAGAGCGAGGTGGACGCCTGATAAGGCGGCGGGACCAGCACGAATATCGCGAGGCCCAGGAACATGCCGGCCACGGCAAAGCTGCACCACAAGCGCATCCGGCGATGGACAGCTGCACCGATAAACGACAAGCTCACCAGCCCAGCCGCAGCATCGGCTGACGGGCGTCGCGCCGCCGGTACGCGGGGACTCGTCGATGGACCCCGTGAGCTGCGCTGAGCGTGCCGTGCGGTCACGTCGTCGTGCCCGTCATCCGATTCGGCATCCTGCGGTGCCCTGAGCGCTCGGCCTGCGGCAAACGGCCAGTCGTGACGTCTGTCGGATCTGGGTCAGCGACGATGATCCCGCTGATCTCACGGCCGTCACCGGCGGCGCTCACAGCCACCTGAGCGAGCTGTTCCGCAGTGGCCGCGCCAGCCGATACCCCGAGAATCGTCGCGGTGGTCCGCATCGTCTCGGCGAACTGCGGCTGCTGGCCGTCTACGACGGCTATCACGACGGTCAGGGCGGCACCAGCCTGGCGGTCGCTGCCGCTGTGCAGGCTGATGTTGAACGGCCGCCCGGACGGCCCGTCGGCCGTACCGCCGCACGCAGCAGCGAGCGTGGCCGTGCCCGGATCTTGCTGCGGGCCGACGACGATTGCCGTCTGGATGCCGAGCGACGCTCCGAATGCCGCGATCTGCGGGCCAAGCGCCAGCGCCGGGCGGTCGCCAGAGATGGTCACGACCGTGAGCGAAATCCCCGCGCCGCTCGCGCCCTTGACGTCGGTGAGCCCGAGATAGCGCAGTGCTTTGCGGAGGCTCCAGGCGTCCACGACCGATGGTTCGTAGCCCCCGAGGAGCCTGGTCCAACCTGCTGCGTCTGATGGGCGCAGCGCTGGAATCGACGCCAGGACGGGGATGCCAATGGCATCGGCGATGTCGTCGCGCAGCCGCAGGCGCTTATCGGCCCGGCCAAGACCGAGTGCGATGAGAATTCCGATCAGCAAGCCGACCAGGCCGCCAAGCGCGCCTTCCTCGGCCCGGGCCCGCATGACCGAGCCACTCGCTGTTGTGGCGGCTTGCAGGATGCGCCCTGGCAGCACGCCGCCGGGGCTACTCGGAGCCTTGATGTACGCCAGGTAGCTGTTGGCGACCGAGTTCGCAAGATCCTCAGCGCGGCCGGCGGTCGTCGCCTTACCGCTGATCGAGACGACATTGGGGGTCAGGTTCCCGACCTGGACTCGCTGCCGGAGCAACTGCAGCGACATCGGCGGACTGACCGTTTCGGCGGCTTCCAGCAGCACCGGATCGCTGCTGGCTTCCAGCACCTGCGTCTGGATGTTGTACTTGGCGCCGTTCGGCAGGACCACGAGCGCAGTGCCCGTGAACAGGGGTGGCTTCACGACCGTGTAGGCGATCCCCCCGCCAGCGCCAATGATCACGCAGAGAATAACGATGTACTTAAAGCGCCGCACGGCCTGCCAGAACCGCCTGAAGTCCATCGTTACCTTCTTTGTTGCGGGCTCGCGACCCCCAAGCCGAGCGGTCCGGTGAGAGGGCATGCACCTGGGTCGTGGAGCGCCGATGCCGGCACGTTCCATAGGAGTGGTGAGACAGTACCGGTGATACGGGCGGACGCGGCTCAGTTTGAGGATGTGTTGGGGTCCTCTATGCCGGTTCCCGGCTGCCAGGTGGCAGCCGAGCGTCAGGCGCGACCGGATGGGCTCGCATTCCCGCCTGCCGGGCCGGGCCGGTGCCAGCGCCCTGCCCGCTGGCACTTCAGGGCGGGCAGACTGTCAGTGCCTCGATCTAGTGTTCGGATATGACCGACAGGATTAAGTTTGATCAGTTAGCTGCCCAGGCGATCGCGCTTGCGCCGCGCGGGCAAGTCTCGCTCGGAGATCAGGCAGGTCCTGGGCGTAGGGAATTCGACTCTGGACAAGGCACTGTGCGGCATACCGCCACCGCTGTGGACGCGCAGGCCCAGAGCCAAGGACGACCTGCACCTCAAGGCGCGTGATCTGCGCGCCCGCGGCTACACCTACAGCGAGATAGCGGCTGCCCTCGGAGTGTCAAGGAGCTCCGTCTCACTCTGGGCGCGCGACCTGCCACGGGTCGGCCGAATCAGCTATGAGGAGACGCGCGAGCGCAACGCTCAGGGCGTGTCGAAGTACTGGGCAGCCGAGGGCCTGCGGCGCGAGGCCAGGCGGCAGGCGGTCAGCGACGCGGCGGCAGCCGAGATCGGTTCCTTGACTGACCGGGAGATCCTCATCGCAGGCGCGATCGCGTACTGGTGCGAGGGCACCAAGAGCAAGCCTTATCGTCGGTTTATCGAGTTACCTTTGTTAATACTGATCCTGGGTTAATCAGGCTCTTCCTGCGCTTCCTGGCGCTGGCAGGCACGACGTCAGACCAACTCATCTGTCGTGTGCACATCCACGAGAGCGCCGATGTCAGCAAGGCCCAGGAATTCTGGCAGGACGTCACTGGTCTCGAGCCACAGCATTTCGGGCGGCCCACCATCAAGCGACACAACCCCAAGACCGTCCGCAAGAACACGGGAGTGGATTATCACGGCTGCTTGGTGATCAGCGTTCGTCGTGGCTCTGAACTCTACCGACGGATTGAAGGCTGGGCGTGTGCCGCCATGGCTTCTCCTGCCGCACACGTGGCCGACGAATCTGCTCACTCGCGCGCCGGGTCTCGGGTGAGCATTTGAACGCCAAGTTTGCGCTCCCGGGGAAGGATTCGAACCTTCAACCTCACGGACCAAAACCGCGCGTCCTCGCCAATTAGACCACCCGGGAAGGTCAAGGTCCGGAGCATAGCCTACCGGGATTCGAGCCCGGCCGGGCCGATGACAGCTCAGCCGCGAGTCTGCGGGGCCTCAAGGCGTTTGTGTCGCTACGGTCTGGCCCGGCATGGAGGGCTCGTCAGGGCCGCCATCCTGTCACCGGGGATGGCGCCGGTCCGAAAGCGGCTAGCGCTGCGCCTTAGTGTGGGCCTCGAGGCTGGAATCGGGTGCTGGTGATGCGCGGCCCGGCGGAGCATCTGAGTTTGTGGCACGATCGGGGGCAAGCGCCGCAGCAGGTGCGAACGGCCACCCAGCCCGGCCGAAGGTAGGTAACCGGCCGGTATCCTGCCCCTGTCGGGAGAGTGACGTCCTGCCATCGCTGCGACCTGGTGCAGCGTCGCCCGAGCAGCGCCGCCTCCCAGCGCGATGGTGCCAGCAGCTACCGTGCAATCAGCCCCGACCGGCCTTACCTGAGAGAAGGAGCCGAGCCGAGTGACTTCAGGCCGAGTGGCGTCAGGCGGGCCAGCCGCCGTCATCGTCCTGGCGGCCGGCGAAGGCACCCGGATGCGGACCGCCACGCCGAAAATGCTCAACGAGGTGTGCGGCCGGCCCATGCTCGGCCACGTCGTCGCCGCCGCCCGCGAGCTCGACCCGGATCGTCTCATCCTGGTCGTCAGCGACCTAGCAGGCCAGGTTGCGTCTTATGCCCGCGAGTTCTGCCCGGAAGCGACCCTCATCGTGCAGGAGCGGCGCGGCTCCTGGGGCACCGGGCACGCGGTACGCACGGTGATCGAGTCGGTCGGCGTCATCGGTGGCACCGTGGTCGTGCTGTTCTCTGACACGCCGCTGCTGCGACCCGAGACGCTGGTCAGCCTCGTTGCGGAGCACGACGGCGCTGGCGCGGCCGTGACGGTGCTGACCTCGCAGGCGCCAGACCCGAAGGGCTACGGCCGGATCCTGCGCGACGGGGCGGGCCGCGTGACCGGCATCGTCGAGGAAGCCGACGCCACCCCTGAGCAGCGCAAGGTCACCGAGATCAGCTCGGGCATGTTCGCCTTTGACGGCGACCTGCTCGCCGACGCGGTCAAGCGGGTGCCTGCCGCCAAGACCACAGGCGAGGAGTACCTGACCGAGGTCCCGGCGATCCTGCGCGCTGACGGGCACCTGGTGGCGAGTGCGTTCTGCCCGGATTTCGACGAGATCCAGGGCGTCAACAACCAGGCGCAGCTGGCCAAGGCGCGGCGCATACTCAACGAGCGCCTGCTGGCGCACTGGATGGCGGCTGGCGTGACCATCGTCGATCCGGCGAGCACCTGGATCGACGTGGACGTGCAGATCGAGCCCAGCGCGCGGATCTCCCAGGCCACCCAGCTGGAGGGCCGGACCACGGTGGGCGCAGGTGCCAGCATCGGCCCCGGCTGCCTGCTGCGGGACACAGCCGTGGGGGCGGGCGCGACGGTCATCCAGGCTGTCTGCGAGGCGTCCGAGATCTCGCCAGGCGTCGTGATTGGCCCGTTCGCGCACCTGACCGCGGTCCGCCCCGGCGGCGTTGCGGCGGGCGACCATCAGGGCAGGGAACGTGGTGCGTCGGCGCGATCGCCTGCGCAAGGGAACTCAGGCACGCGGCCATACAAGGAGAGTTGACCCAAGTGACCGGCATTACCGCGACCCCCGAGCGGAAGATGATGCTGTTCTCCGGCCGGGGGTATCCGGAGCTCGGCCGGGAAATCGCCGGCTGCCTCGGCGTCGAGCCGACGCCGACGACCGCCTACGACTTCGCCAATGGCGAGATCTTCGTGCGGTTCCTCGAATCGGTGCGCGGCAGCGACGCGTTCGTCCTGCAGAGCCACACGGCGCCGATCAACCAGTGGATCATGGAACAGCTGATCATGGTGGACGCGCTCAAGCGAGCGTCGGCGAAGCGGATCACCGTGGTGGCCCCGTTCTTCGGGTACGCGCGGCAGGATAAGAAGAGCCGGGGCCGCGAGCCGATCTCGGCGCGGCTGATGGCGGACCTGTTCTCGACGGCCGGGGCCGACCGGCTCATGGCGGTGGACCTGCATACCGCCCAGATCCAGGGATTCTTCGACGGTCCGGTCGACCACCTGTTCGCGCTGCCGATCCTCGCCAGCTACCTCGAGGACAAGCTCGACGTCTCGCAGGTCACCGTTGTCGCGCCGGACGCCGGCCGGGTCCGCGTCTGTGAGCGGTGGACTGACAGGCTCGGCTGCCCGCTGGCCATCATCCACAAGCGCCGCGATCCCGACGTGGCGAATCAGGCCCGTGTGCTCGAGGTCGTCGGCGCCGTCGCGGGGCGGACCTGCATCGTCGTCGATGACATGATCGACACCGGCCAGACGATCGTGAAGGCCGCCGACACGCTCTTCGAGCAAGGCGCCGCGCAGGTAATCGTCACGGCCACTCACGGCGTGCTGTCCGGGAACGCGGTGGACATGCTCAAGAACTCCCGCGTCAGCGAAGTGATCGTGACCAACACGCTGCCGATCTTGAACGAGAAGCGGTTCGACAAGCTCACCGTCCTGTCGATCGCGCCGCTGATCGCCAGGGCCATCAACGAGGTGTTCAGCGACGGCTCGGTCACGAGCTTGTTCGACGGCCAGAGCTGATCGGCCGAAGCCGGGTCAGCCGGGCCAGCCGGCCCTATCGGCCGCCGCCGGGCAGCTAGCGGCGCGGATCGGCTAGACTGCCCAGGGATTTTCTGTCATCGCAAGGAGCCCTACAGTGCCCGAGGTACGTATCGACGCCGAGCCGCGCACCGAGTTCGGCAAGGGACCGGCCCGCCGGATCCGGCGCAACGGCCGGGTCCCGGCTGTGCTCTACGGGCACCGCACCGACCCGAAGCACCTCACCCTGCCGGGTCACGAGGTCCTGCTGGCCCTGCGGACCCCGAACGTCTTGATCCGGCTCGAGGGCCTGTCCGGCGGCGCGCAGCTGGCGCTGCCGAAGGCCGTCCAGCGCGACCCGATCAAGGGCTCCGTCGAGCACGTCGACCTGCTGACAGTGCGCCGTGGCGAGAAGGTAACGGTCGACATCCCGGTCACGATCGTCGGTGAGGTAGTGCCCGACGGCCTGCTCGATCAGCAGCTTGTGCAGATCTCGGTCGAGGCCGAGGCCACCAACATCCCCGGTGGCATCGAGGTCGACATCCAGGGCATGGCGATCGGCGCGTCGGTCCACGCGAGCGACCTCAGGCTGCCCGCCGGTGTCATCCTCGCGGACGAGCCGGATTTGCTGGTCCTGCACGTCCTGGCCGCGCCCACGGCTGAGCAGATGGAAGCCGAGATCGGCGAGGCGCCGGCCGAGGCCGAGGCGGCGGCTCCCGCCGAGCCCGCCGCACCCGCCGCACCCGCCGCGCCCGAGGCTGCTGCCGAGGGTGGCCGGTCCGCGGGTGCTGAGGAATCCGCCTGAGCTAGCTAGCGAAGGCTCCGGCCCGCAGCGATCGCGACGAGGTGTCTGTGACCGGAGCCGGCTGGCGAGCGCGAGCGTTCTGGCATCGCCGGGGGCACGCCGGGAACGAGAACGATGCGGACATGGCCACCTCTGATCGCTGGCTGATAGCAGGCCTCGGGAACCCCGGCCCGCAGTATGCAGGCAACCGCCACAACGTGGGCTATCTGTGCTGCGACGAGATCGCCGGGCAGCTGCGCGTGACCTTCAAGCGCGACAGGTCGAGGGCGTTCGCGGCGACCGGGATGCTGGCCGGCGCCAGCGTCGTGCTGGCGAAGCCGATGACCTTCATGAATGCCTCTGGTGGCCCGGTGGCGGCGCTGCGGAACTTCTACAAGATCCCGTGCGAGCGGATCATCGTCATCCACGATGAGCTTGATCTGCCGTTCGGCACGGTCCGGCTGAAGCTCGGCGGCGGCGATAACGGCCACAACGGCCTGCGATCCGTCACCGCGGCGCTCGGCAGCCGGGAGTACCACCGGATCCGGATCGGGATCGGCAGGCCGCCGGGTCGGATGGATCCGGCCGACTTCGTGCTGCGTGACTTCTCGGCCGCCGAGCGGAAGGAACTGCCAGAGATCGTGGCCAGGGCCGCGGACTCGGTGCAGCTCCTGATGGAGCGTGGCCTGGCCGTCGCCCAGAACGAGGTGCACTAGCCGTGACCCGATTGCCACCGGGCCGGGCCGAGGGAGGGCTCGCGTGGGAGATTTCTCCCCATCTGACTGCTATAAGGTGTGAGACTCATCTGCACGGAACCGGAGCCTGAGCTGACAGCCGACGCCTCTGACCATGAACTAGCCCGTGATCTTGCCGTGTCGGCGGGGCGCCTGCTGATGGAGCTGCGGTCCGACGCGTCCCGGTCCGGCGACGACCTGCGCAAGGCAGGCGACCTGTCGGCGCACGAGTTCCTCACCGGCGAGCTGGCCCGGCTGCGGCCGGACGACGCGGTCTTGTCCGAGGAGGGCAAGGACGACCTGGCCCGGCTGTCGGCCGCGCGGGTGTGGATCGTGGATCCGCTCGACGGCACCAGGGAATTCGGCGAGCCGCCGCGGCCGGACTGGGCCGTGCACGTCGCACTGTGGGCCCGCGGTGACCTCGTGGCCGGGGCTGTTGCGCTGCCGGCTCAGGGCCTCGCGCTGAGCACCGCGGACTACGAGGCGAGCACGGCAGGATCGGCCCCGTTCCCGGCCCCGATCAGGGACCGTCAGGTGGCGCTGCCGGCCGGTCTTCGCATCCTCGTCAGCCGGTCGCGCCCGCCTGCGTTCGTCGAGCGGCTGGCCGCCGACATCGACGCGGAGCTGGTGCCGATGGGGTCGGCCGGCGCCAAGGCCGCGGCCGTGGTCCAGGGGCAGTACGACGCCTACATTCACGCGGGCGGTCAGTACGAGTGGGACTCTGCCGCTCCCGTCGCCGTGGCCCGTGCCGCTGGCCTGCACGCATCCCGGATCGACGGCTCGGCCCTGGCGTACAACCAGGCCGACGTGTCAATACCGGATATCCTGATTAGCCCAGCCTGGCTGGCGCCTGGCCTGCTGTCGGCCATCGCCCGCGCGTCAGCACCAGCTCAGCCCGCATCAGCCCAGCCAGCACAGGCACCCCGCCGCCCGCCAACGTCCAGTGATCCGGAGCCTCAGTCATGACATCGCCCCGAGGTGACTACCTGCTGTCGCAGCTCGATGTGCTCGAGGCGGAGTCGATCCACATCATGCGCGAGGTCGCCGCGGAGTTCGAGCGGCCGGTCCTGCTGTTCTCGGGCGGCAAGGACTCCATCGTCATGCTGGCACTGGCGGAGCGCGCGTTCTGGCCGGCGAAGATCCCGTTCCCAGTCATGCACGTCGACACCGGGCACAACTTCGCCGAGGTGATCGACTATCGCGACCGCCGGGTCGCCGAGGTCGGCGCCCGCCTCGTGGTGGCGTCGGTGCAGGAGGCCATCGACGCGGGCAAGGTGGTCGAGGAGACCGGCAGGTTTGCGAGCAGGAACCGGCTCCAGACCACGTCGCTGCTCGACGCGATCGCGGAGAACAGGTTCGACGCGGTGTTCGGCGGCGCCCGCCGGGACGAGGAGAAGGCCAGGGCGAAGGAGCGGGTGTTCTCGTTCCGGGACGAGTTCGGCCAGTGGGACCCTAAGAACCAGCGGCCTGAGCTGTGGAGCATCTACAACACCAGGATCCGCCGCGGTGAGCACATCAGGGTGTTCCCGCTGTCGAACTGGACCGAGCTGGACGTCTGGCACTACATCGAGCGGGAAGGGCTGGAGATCCCGTCGATCTACTTCGCCCACACCCGGACTGTGTTCGAGCGTGACGGCATCCTGCTGGCCGACAGCGAGTTCGTCATCAAGGGCGAGGAAGAGCAGCTGTTCGAGACGCGGGTGCGGTACCGGACCGTCGGCGACATGACGTGCACCGGCGCGGTCGAGTCGACGGCCAGCACGGTCGCGGAGGTGATCGTGGAGATCGCCGCCACTCGGATCACCGAGCGGGGGCAGACCCGGGCTGACGACCGGGCGAGCGAAGCTGCCATGGAAGACCGCAAGCGGGAAGGCTACTTCTGATGACGGTAACGCAGCCCGGCACGACCGGCGACCCGGCCGACAGCGGACGGCACATGGACATCCTGCGCCTGGCCACCGCTGGCTCGGTAGACGACGGCAAGAGCACGCTCATCGGCAGGCTCCTGTACGACTCCAAGGCGATCTTCGAGGATCAGCTGGCGTCGGTCGAGCGGACCAGCCGCGAGCGCGGCGAGGAGTACACCAACCTGGCGCTGCTGACCGACGGCCTGCGGGCCGAGCGCGAGCAAGGCATCACGATCGACGTCGCGTACCGCTACTTCGCGACGCCGCGCCGTAAGTTCATCATCGCGGACACGCCCGGTCACATTCAGTACACGCGCAACATGGTCACCGGCGCCTCAACCGCCGACCTCGCGATCGTGCTCGTCGACGCGCGCAACGGGCTGACCGAGCAGAGCCGTCGGCACGCGTTCCTGGCCACCCTGCTGCGGGTTCCGCACCTCGTACTCGCCGTCAACAAGATGGACCTGGTCGACTACAGCTCCGAGGTGTTCGACCGGATTGTGGCGGAGTTCACAGCTTTCGCGGTCAAGCTGGAGATCGGCGACCTGACGTTCATCCCGATCTCGGCGCTGCACGGTGACAACGTGGTCCAGCGGTCGGGCAACATGCCCTGGTATGACGGCCCGTCGCTGCTGCACCACCTGGAGCACGTGCACATCGCCTCAGACCGCAACCTGATCGACGTCCGGTTCCCCGTCCAGTACGTGATCCGGCCGCACCAGGCCACCGACCCGGAGCTGCATGACTACCGCGGTTACGCGGGCCAGGTCGCCGGCGGCGTGCTCAAGCCCGGCGACGAGGTCATGCACCTGCCATCTGGCCTCACCACCACCATCCGCCGCATCGACACGGCCAGGGGCCCAGTGCCGGAGGCGTTCCCGCCTATGTCGGTCACCCTGCTGCTGGCCGACGACCTGGACGTCTCGCGCGGCGACATGTTCTGCCGGCCGCACAACCAGCCCGCGGCCACCCAGGACATCGAGGCCATGGTGTGCTGGATGACCGATGCGCGGCCGCTGGTCGCCGGCGGCCGCCTGATCGTCAAGCACACGACCCGGACGGTGAAGGCCATCGTTCGTGACCTGCACTACCGGCTCGACGTGAACACCCTGCACCGGGACGAGGCGGCGACGCAGCTCGGCCTGAACGAGATCGGCAGGGTCACGCTGCGCGTTACGCAGCCGCTGTTCTGCGACCCGTACGCGCGCAACCGGATGACCGGCGGCCTCATCCTGATCGACGAGGCGACGAGTACCACGCTCGGTGCCGCGATGATCACTGACAACTAGCGGCACGGCCAGCCGCTGAATTGCTGACCGGCCGGCGGCCCGCCTGGCCGGTCCGTCGCATATGCCAGGCTGAGCAGATGACCCGCGCGCAACTCGACAAGAAGCCCGCCGACGTCTCGGCGATGTTCGACAAGGTCGCCGACCGCTACGACCTGCTGAACGACGCCCTGTCGCTGGGCCTGGACCGGCACTGGCGCAAGGCCGTGGCCAGGGCGGTCGGTGGCGGGCCCGGGCAGCTCGTGCTCGACCTGGCGGCGGGTACGGGTACCTCGGCGCGCGCGTTCGTCCGGGCCGGCGGCCGGTGCGTCGCGTGCGACTTCTCGTTCGGGATGCTGTCGGTCGGCGCCCGCCGGCCAGCCGACGGCCTGAGCTTCGTGGCCGGCGACGCGCTGGCCCTGCCGTTCCGGGACTGCGCGTTCGACGTCGTGACCATCTCGTTCGGCCTGCGCAACGTCGCCGACACCAGCCAGGCGCTGGCCGAGCTGCTGCGCGTCACCAGGCCCGGCGGCAGGCTGGTGATCTGTGAGTTCAGCCACCTGCCGGCGCCGGCGCCTGAACGCGCTGTACGAGCAGTACCTGACCAGGGTCCTGCCGGTGGTGGCCAAGCGGCTATCGGGCAATGCCGAAGCCTACGACTACCTGGCCGAGTCGATCCGGGACTGGCCGCCGCAGCACGAGCTGGCGGGCAAGATCGCGGCGGCGGGCTGGTCCGGCGTGAGCTGGCGAAACCTGACGCTGGGCGTCGTCGCGCTGCACGAGGCGCGACGCCGCGACCGGCCGTCGCCGGTGCCACTATAGAGACGGAACGGGGTGGCTCTGCCTGCGCGGCTGGCCTGCCGCGGGGCGGCGGACACGGCTGCGAGTCACCAGGACTAGACTTCGACAACGGAAGCTCTTGTGAAGAGGTTCACAAGACAGATCAGGACGGGTCCGTGACCGAGCAAGCACCCCCCGCCGGCACGCCAGACTTGGCCCCTCAGCATGAGCCGGTCGGTGCTGCGCGTGCCGCGCATCGCGGCAGCCGCGCTCGAGGAGCCGCAGGGCCGACGACAGCGCCGATGTCATCGTCGTCGGCGCCGGGCCAGCTGGCTCCGCCGTGGCCTATTACCTGGCCACCACCGGCCTGGACGTGCTGGTCCTGGAAAAGTCCACCTTCCCGCGGGAGAAGGTGTGCGGCGACGGGCTGACCCCGCGTGCCGTCAAGGCGCTGACCGGCATGGGCGTGCCGATTGCCGAGAGCGACGGCTGGCTGCGCAACAAGGGCCTGCGGATCATCGGCGGCGGCGGCCGGATCGAGCTTGACTGGCCCGACCTGTCGAGCTACCCGGGCTACGGCCTGGTCCGCACCCGGACCGACTTCGACCAGATCCTGGCCCGGCACGCGCAGAAGGCCGGGGCCCGGCTGCTCGAGGGCGTCAACGTGACGGGTCCGCTGCTCGACGACAGGACCGGCCGGATCACCGGGGTGACCAGCCAAGGGCGGCCAGCAGTTCCGGGGCCGGCTCGTGGTCGCCGCCGACGGCAACTCCTCCCGGCTGTCTGTCGCGATGGGCCTGCACAAGCGCGACGACCGGCCGCTCGGCGTCGCGGTGCGCACCTATTACACCTCGCCACGCCACGACGACGACTACCTCGAGGCGTGGCTTGACCTCTGGGATGGCACCTCGCTGCTGCCCGGCTACGGCTGGATCTTCGGCATGGGCGACGGCACCTCCAATGTCGGGCTCGGGCTGCTCAACACCTCGACCGGATTCGGCGAGATCGACTACCGCGAGCTGCTGCGCAAGTGGCTGGGCGCCATGCCGGCCGAATGGGGCTTCACCGAGGAGAACAGGACCCAGCCGATCCGCGGCGCCGCGCTGCCCATGGGCTTCAACCGCACCCCGCACTACACCGGCGGCCTGCTGCTGGCCGGCGACGCCGGCGGCATGGTGAACCCGTTCAACGGCGAGGGCATCGCCTACGCGCTGGAGTCCGGCGAGCTCGCGGCCCGCGTCATCACCCAGGCGCTGGCGCGGCCGACGGCGGCCGGCCGCGAGCGCGTCCTGCAGACCTATCCCCGGCAGCTCAAAGAGGCCTATGGCGGCTATTACACGCTGGGCCGCGTCTTCGTCGAGCTGATCGGCAAGCCGTCATTCATGCAGTTCGCCACCCGCCACGGGGTGAAGCGCCCGTACATCATGCGCTTCACCATGAAGCTGCTTGGCAACCTGACGGAGACCCGCGGCGGTGACGCCGTGGACCGGCTGATCAACGTGGTGTCTAAGATGACGCCGGCGGCGTAGCAGCCAATGCCGATCCATACCGTGCCGACCCAGACAGTGCCCATCCAGACAGTGCCCATCCGGGCAGTGCGGATCCAGATAAGGGGGTGACAGGACAATGAGCCTCTATGTGCCGATTCTCGTGCTCGCCGCGCTGGCGGCGGCGTTCGCGGTGTTCTCGCTTGTCGCGGGCTCGGTGTCCGGCCCGAAGCGGTGGAACAGGGCCAAGCTGGAGGCCTATGAGTGCGGCATCGAGCCGACGAGGCAGCCGCGAGGCATCCGGTTCCCGGTCAAGTACTACCTGACCGCGATGCTCTTCATCGTGTTCGACGTCGAGATCATCTTCCTGTACCCGTGGGCCGTCTACTTCGACAAGCTCGGCGTCTTCGGCCTGGTCGAGATGGTGACGTTCATCGTGACGGTGCTGATCGCGTACGTCTACGTCTGGCGCCGCGGCGGCCTGGAGTGGGATTGAGCAATGGGAATTGAAGAAAAGCTGCCGAGCGGCGTCCTGCTGACGACGGTCGAGAAGCTCGCTGGCTACGCGCGCAAGAGCTCGGTCTGGCCGGCCACGTTCGGGCTCGCGTGCTGCGCCATCGAGCTGATGGCGACCGGCGGACCGAGGCACGACCTGGCCAGATTCGGCATGGAGCGGGCATCGAACACCCCGCGCCAGGCTGACCTGATGATCGTGGCAGGCCGGGTCAGCCAGAAGATGGCGCCCGTGCTGCGGCAGATCTACGACCAGATGTCCGAGCCGAAGTGGGTCATCTCGATGGGCGTCTGCGCGTCGAGCGGCGGCATGTTCAACAACTACGCCATCGTCCAGGGCGTCGACCACATAGTCCCGGTCGACATCTACCTGCCGGGCTGCCCGCCCCGGCCGGAGATGCTCCTGGACGCCATCGTCAAGCTGCACGACAAGATCCAGAACATGAAGCTCGGCGCGAACAGGGAGCGCCAGGTGACCGAGCTGGAGGAAGCCAGGCTCCGGCGGCTGCCGCTCGCGGTTGGCAGCCCCCTACAGCCTGGCACTGGGCAGCCGGAAGGGCGGAGCCAGCTCGGCCTGCTCGGCCAGCCCGCTGAGGACTCGAGTCCGGGTGCGGCGCAGTGACCGAGCGCGACGACCAGGAGCCGGGCTCGACGGGCAGCACCGCCGTGCCCGACCCGGCCGCGGTGGCGGGCCGGGACCGGCTCGCCGAGCAGGTGGCCAGGACCGGCATGTTCGGCACCCTGACGACCGGCGACACCTCGGGCTACGGCGGCCTGCAGGTCCGCCGGGCGCCCCGGATATCGAGCCCGCGGCCCTACGGCTCCTACTTCGACGAGATCGCCGACAACCTCGAGGCCGCGCTGACGGCCGACGGCACGCCGTTCGGCGCAGCGGTCCAGCAGGTCATCGTCGCGGCCGGCGACATGACGTTCTACGTTCGCCGCGAGCATCTGCGGGCGGTCGCGTCGAAGCTGCGGGACGATCCGGCGCTGGCGTTCGAGATGTGCCTGGGCGTCTCGGGCGTGCACTACCCGGCCGAGGCGGGCGAGGAGCTGCGCGCCGTCTACCACCTGCTGTCGATCACCCACAACCGCAGGCTCCGGGTGGAGGTGACGGCGCCCGACGCCGATCCGCACGTCCCGTCGCTGGTCGACATCTATCCCACCTGTGACTTCCACGAGCGCGAGACCTGGGATTTCTTCGGCCTGATCTTCGACGGCCATCCGGCCCTGACCAGGATCGAGATGCCGGACGACTGGCGCGGGCACCCGCAGCGGAAGGACTACCCGCTCGGCGGCATCCCGGTGGAATACCGCGGCGCGACTATCCCGCCGCCGGACGAGCGGAGGTCCTACCAATGACCGCCCCGGCAGATCATCAGACCCACGGCGCCTCGGCGGCCGGGAGGGCCGCCACCGCCGGCGAGGCTAGCGACGGCGACAGCTTCTACGAGGACTACGACGAGGGCCGCGTCTATCACGTCAGCGGCCAGGACTGGGACGAGGTAGTCGCGCCGCCGCCGGCAGCGACGACTGGTCCGGCGACGAGCACATGGTCGTCAACATGGGCCCGCAGCATCCGTCGACGCACGGCGTGCTCCGGCTGGTGGTGACTCTGGACGGGGAGACGGTGACCGAGCTGCGGCCGGTGATCGGATACCTGCACACCGGCATCGAGAAGAACATGGAGTACCGCAGCTGGACGCAGGGCGTCACGTTCTGCACCCGGATGGACTACCTGTCGCCGTTGTTCAACGAGACTGCGTACTGCCTGGCGGTGGAGAGGCTGCTGGGCATCTCGGCGGAGATCCCCGACCGGGCCAGCGTCATCCGGGTGCTGCTGATGGAGCTGAACCGGATCGGCTCGCACCTGACCGCGGTCGGGACGATGGGCCTCGAGCTGGGCGCGACCACGGTGTTCATCTACGGCATGCGTGAGCGGGAGAAGACGCTCGACCTGCTGGAGCTCATCACCGGGCTGCGGATGAACCACGCCTTCATCCGGCCGGGCGGGGTCGCTCAGGACCTGCCGGCCGGAGCGCTGGAGCGCCTGCGCGAGTACGTTCGGATCATGCCGGGCCTGCTCGGCGAGATCCGGGCGCTCTTCGACGCCGCCCCGGTCTTCCTGGCCAGGACCAGGAACATCGCCCATCTGGACGTGACCGGCTGCATGTCGCTCGGCGTCACCGGACCGATCCTGCGCGCCGCGGGCCTGCCCTGGGACCTGCGCAAGAGCCAGCCGTACTGCGGGTACGAGAGCTACGACTTCGACGTGCCGGTGCGTACCAGCGCCGATGCCTTCGGCCGGTACCTCGTCCGGATGGACGAGCTTGACCAGTCGCTGCGGATCATCGGCCAGTGCGTAGAGCGGCTGGCCGCGACGACTGGCGAGCCGGTGATGATCGGCGACGCCAAGATCGGCTGGCCCGCGCGGCTGGCCCTCGGCCCGGACGGGCTCGGCAATTCGCCCGATCACATCGCGCACATCATGAGCCAGTCCATGGAAGCGCTGATCCATCACTTCAAGCTGGTCACCGAGGGCTTCCGGGTGCCCGCCGGGCAGGCGTACTCGGCCGTGGAGTCACCTCGCGGCGAGCTCGGCTGTCACGCCGTCAGCGACGGCGGCACGCGGCCCTACCGGGTGCACTTCCGGGATCCGTCGTTCACCAACCTGCAGTCGGTCTCCGTGATGTGCGAGGGCGGCATGATCGCCGACGTCATCGCCGCGGTCGCCAGCATCGATCCCGTGATGGGAGGCGTGGATAGGTAATGGCGCTCAGCGACGAGGCGCGGGCCAGGCTTGCGCCGCAAGCCGCCGAGATCATCGGGCGATACCCCAAGACTCGCTCGGCCCTGCTGCCGCTGCTGCACCTGGTGCAGTCCGAGGAAGGCTACGTGTCGCAGGACGGCATCGAGTTCTGCGCCGAGCCAGCTCGGGCTGACCGAGGCCGACGTCACCGGGGTCGTGTCGTTCTACACGATGTACAAGCGCAAGCCGATCGGCGAGTATCACGTCGGAGTCTGCACCACCGCGCTGTGCGCGGTCATGGGCGGCGACGCGATCCTCGCCGAGCTCAAGGAGCACCTGGGCATCGGCATCGACGAGGTCACGCCGGACGGCAAGGTCAGCTACGAGCATGTGGAGTGCAACGCAGCCTGCGACTACGCGCCCGTCGTGATGGTCAACTGGGAATTCTTCGACGACATGACGCCGCAGGCGGCGCGTGATCTGGTCGACGGTCTCCGGTCCGGCGCTGACGTCAAGCCCACGCGCGGCGCGCCGCGGCTGTGCACCTGGAAGCAGACGTCGAAGATCCTGGCCGGCTTCCCCGACGACCAGGCGGCCGACGGAAACACCGCGGGGCACGCGACCCTGGCGGGCCTGCGCATCGCCAGGGAGCACGGCTGGGCGCCAGACGACGGAGGCAAGCAGTAGTGTCGACGATCCTCATCCCCGAGCTCAGCGCCTTCTGGGACGAGCCGGACTCCTTCACCCTGGCCGCCTACAAGCGCCACGGCGGCTACCAGGCTCTGCCCAAGGCCCTGGCGATGCAGCCCGATCAGGTCATCCAGGCCCTCAAGGACTCGGCCCTGCGCGGACGCGGCGGGGCCGGCTTTCCGACCGGGGTCAAGTGGGGCTTCATCCCGCAGGGCGACGGCAAGCCGCACTACCTCGTCGTCAACGCGGACGAGTCAGAGCCCGGCGCGTGCAAGGACATGCCGACCCTGCTGAATAACCCGCAGGCGCTGATCGAGGGCATGATCATCGCCAGCTACGCGATCCGCGCCGACAAGGCCTTCATCTACGTGCGCGGCGAGGTCGTGCACGTGATCAGGCGGCTCCAGCTCGCCGTCGCCGAGGCGCGGGCGGCCGGCTATCTCGGCGAGAAGATCCTCGGCTCGGACCTGGACCTGGACGTGGTCGTGCACGCCGGCGCCGGGGCCTACATCTGCGGCGAGGAAACGGCGCTGCTCGACTCGCTCGAGGGGTTCCGCGGCCAGCCCCGGCTCAAGCCGCCGTTCCCGGCGATCGCGGGCCTGTACGCCTGCCCGACCGTGGTCAACAACGTCGAGTCGATCGCCACCGTGCCGTACATCCTTCAGTACGGCGCCGGCGGAGTTCGCGCGCTTCGGCACCGAGAAGTCCAAGGGCTTCGGCCTGTTCTCGCTGTCGGGTCACGTCACCACGCCCGGCCAGTACGAGGCACCGCTCGGCACCACGCTGCGCGAGCTGCTCGACCTGGCCGGCGGCATCAGGGCCGGGCACCGCCTGAAGTTCTGGACCCCTGGCGGCTCGTCCACGCCGCTGTTCACCGACCAGCACCTGGACGTGCCGCTCGACTACGAGTCGGTCGCCGCGGCCGGGTCGATGCTCGGCACTCGCTCGATCCAGCTCTTCGACGAGACCACCTGCGTGGTCCGGGTCACGCTGCGCTGGTGCGAGTTCTACGAGCACGAGTCGTGCGGCAAGTGCACGCCGTGCCGGGAGGGCAGCTACTGGGTAGTCCAGCTGCTCGAGCGGCTGGAGGCGGGCGAGGGCACCGAGGCCGAGCTGGACAAGCTGCTGGACATCTGCGACAACATCACCGGCCGCGCGTTCTGCGCGCTCGGCGATTCGATCCAGGCGCCCGTCGCCTCGTCGATCAAGTACTTCCGCGACGAGTACATCGAGCACCAGCGCCTCGGCGGCTGCCCGTTCGACCCGGCCGCCTCGACCCTCTTTGCCTTGGAGTCGGCTCGATGACAGTGCAGCCAGCGACGGCCCCGGCCGACGGCGTGAAAGTGACCATCGACGGCTTCGAGATCACGGTGCCGAAGGGCACGCTGATCATCAGGGCAGCCGAGCAGCTGGGCATCCAGATCCCGCGGTTCTGCGATCACCCGCTGCTCGCTCCCGTCGGCGCCTGCCGGCAGTGCCTGGTGCAGGTCGAGGGCCAGCCCAAGCCGCCAGCCTCGTGCACCACCACCGTGACCGACGGCATGGTGGTGCGCACCCAGCTGACCTCGCCCGTGGCGGAGAAGGCGCAGCGCGGCATCATGGAGCTGCTGCTGGTCAATCACCCGCTCGACTGCCCGATGTGCGACAAGGGCGGCGAGTGCCCGCTGCAGAATCAGGCGATGTCCACGGGCCAGGGCGAGACGAGGTTCTACGGGGCCAAGCGGACGTTTCCGAAGCCCATCGCCCTGTCGACGCAGGTGCTGCTGGACCGCGAGCGGTGCGTGCAGTGCGCCCGGTGCACCAGGTTCGCCGACGAGATCGCCGGCGATCCGCTGATCGAGCTGCTCGACCGCGGGCCGCAGGAGCAGGTCGGCGTGGCCGAAGGCGTCCCGTTCGACTCCTACTTCGCCGGCAACACGGTGCAGATCTGCCCGGTTGGCGCGCTCACCGGCGCCTCCTACCGGTTCCGGGCCCGGCCGTTCGACCTGGTGTCCACCCCGAGCGTGTGCGAGCACTGCGCTTCCGGCTGCCGCCAGCGGACCGACCACCGCCGCGGCGTCGTGACCAGGCGGCTGGCCGGCAATGACCCCGCGGTGAACGAGGAATGGAACTGCGATAAGGGTCGCTGGGCGTTCACCTATGCCACCCAGCCGGACCGGCTGGTCAGCCCGCTCGTCCGGGACGAGAGCGGCGTACTCCAGCCCGCCTCGTGGCCGGAGGCGCTAGCGGCTGCCGCCGCGCGGGCTGCAGGCGGCGCGCGGCCGGACCGGCGTGCTCCCCGGCGGCCGGCTGACGCTCGAGGACGCCTACGCCTACGCCAAGTTCGCCCGGGTCGCGCTTTCGACCAACGACATCGACATGCGGGCCAGGCCGCACTCGGCCGAGGAACTGCAGTTCCTCGGCGATCACGTCGCCGGGCGGGTGAACCTGACCTACGCCGAGCTTGAGCAGGCACCGGCCGTGCTGCTGGCCGGGTTCGAGCCCGAGGACGAGAGCCCCATCGTATTCCTCAGGCTGCGGAAGGCGGTCCGGCATCGCGGCACGGCCGTGTACTCACTGGCGGCGCTCGCCAGCCTGGGGCTGACCAAGCTGTCGGGCACGCTGCTGCCGACGGTGCCGGGAGCCGAGGCGGCGGCCCTCAGCGCGCTGGCCGAAGTGGCACAAACCGGCCAGCCCGAAGCCGCCGCCGCCGCAGCGTTGCGCAAGCCGGGCGCGGTAATCCTCGTCGGTGAGCGGCTCGCCGAGGTGCCCGGTGCGCTGTCCGCAGCCGCCCGGCTGGCCGCGCAGACTGGCGCGCGGCTTGCCTGGATCCCGCGGCGGGCCGGCGAGCGGGGCGCTATCGAGGCGGGCGCGCTGCCCAGCCTGCTGCCTGGCGGTCGCCGGCTCGGCACGGCCGAGGTCCCCGGCGAGATCGCGCGGGCCTGGGGCGTCGCCTCGCTGCCGACCGACAGCTGGTCTCAGCACCAGCCGAGATACTCGCGGCCGCCGGCCGCGGCGACATCGAGGCGCTGCTGATCGGCGGCGTCGACCCGCACGACCTGCCCGACCCGGCCGCGGCGCTGGCTGCCATCGAGACCGCAGGCTTCGTGGTCAGCCTGGAGCTGCGGGTCAGCGCGGTCACCGACCGGGCCGACGTGGTGTTCCCGGTCGCTGCCGTGGCCGAGAAGCAGGGCACCTTCGTGAACTGGGAAGGCCGGCCAGGCTCCTTCACCGCCGCGTTGTCGGTGCCCGCGGTCCGCGCCGACCTCGGTGTGCTGGCCGCGCTGGCGGACGAGATGGACGTGCACCTCGGCCTGCCCGACGAGGCCGCGGCGCGCCGTGAGCTCACGATGCTCACGCAGTCGCCCGCACTGTCGCCCGCGCCTGGCCGGCCGAGCCCGTCGGCCGCCAGCCAGGCCGCGACCGACGCGCCGGCCGGTCAGATCGGCCAGTTGGGCCTTGAGCATCCGGGTCCGGGCCGTGCGCTGCTTGCGACCTGGCATAATCTCCTCGACGTCGGCAGGATGCAGGACGGCGAGCCGAATCTGGCCGGCACGGCGCGCGCTGCAGTCGCGCGAATGTCGGCCGCGACCGCAGCGGAAGCCGGTACGTCCGATGGCGGCAAGGTCACCGTGGCAACCGGCCACGGCGCAATTACTGTTCCCGTGGAGATCGCTGACATGCCTGACCGGGTCGTCTGGCTGCCGACCAACTCGGCCGGCAGTTCAGTCCGGTCGGCGCTGCGGGCCGGCCATGGCGCGCTGGTCTCGATCAGCAGCGGGGAATCCCTGAGGAGCGCGGAATGAGTGGGCTAGCTGCCGCGACGCCGGCCAGCAACGTCCCGACCCTGGCCAGCTTCGGGCACGACCCGTGGTGGATCGCCATCATCAAGGTCCTGATCGCGTTCCTCTTCCTCCTGCTGGGCACCCTGATCGCGATCTGGGCGGAGCGGCGCATCATCGGCAGGATGCAGCAGCGCCCGGGTCCGAACAGGGCCGGGAAGTTCGGCTTGCTCCAGTCGCTGATGGACGGCGTCAAGCTGGCTTTGATGGAGGACATCGTGCCGCGCGGCGTGGACAGGCTGCTGTTCGTGATCGCGCCGGCCATCTCGGTGATCCCCGCGTTCATCAGCTTCGCGATCATCCCGTGGGGACCGATCGTCTCGATCGCGGGCCACCGGACTCCGCTCCAGCTGACCGACCTGCCAGTCGCCGTCCTGCTCGTGCTGGCGATGAGCTCGCTCGGCGTCTACGGAATCGTGCTGGCCGGGTGGTCGTCTCAGTCGCCGTACTCGCTGCTCGGCGGCCTGCGGTCGTCCGCGCAGGTGATCAGCTACGAGATCGCCATGAGCCTGTCGTTCGTGCCCGTGTTCCTGTATGCGGGCTCGCTGTCCACCTCGAACATCGTGGCGAGCCAGATCCACGGTCCGGAGTTCCACTTCTTCGGCTACATCTGGCACTGGCCGTCCTGGTACGCAATCCTGCTGCTGCCATCGTTCGTGATCTACATCGTCACCATGGTGGGCGAGACCAACCGGCTGCCGTTCGACCTGCCCGAGGGCGAGGGCGAGCTGGTGGGCGGCTACCACACCGAGTACTCATCATTGAAGTTCGCGATGATCCAGCTGGCCGAGTACTGCGCCGTGATCACCGTGTCTGCGCTCGCGACCACGCTGTTCCTGGGCGGCTGGCGGGCGCCGTGGCCGATCAGCGTGTGGTCAGGCGCCGACACCGGCTGGTGGCCGGTGCTGTGGTTCCTGGGCAAGGTCGTCGCCTTCGTGTTCTTCTTCTTCTGGCTGCGAGCCTCGCTGCCGCGCATCCGTTACGACCAGCTGATGAAGCTGGGCTGGAAGGTGCTCATCCCTGGCGGGCTCGCCTGGACGCTCGTGGTAGCCACGGCACGGGTGTACCGGCGCCAGGGCGGCAGCCCGGCCGTGTACATCGTCGCCGGCCTCATCATCGTCGTGCTCCTGGCGCTCGTGTGGCGCTTTGAGTCGCCGGGCCAGCGAGCTGAACGGCTGGCCGAGGAAGCCGAAGAAGAGCGCGCGGCCGAGGGCAACGAGGCACCCACGCCGGCCCCGTTCCCGACTCCGCCGTTGGATCTGCCGCATTACCACGGCATCGGCCTTGCGAGCCCGGGCGAACCGGTGCTGGCCACCGTGACTACCGACGATACGAAGGAGGTCTGACGTGCCTGACTTCCTCAACTCGGTCAAGGGTTTTGGTGTCACCTTCCGGCAGATGTTCCGCAAGGTCGACACGGTCCAGTACCCGGAGGAGAAGCGGCCGACGGCGCCGCGCTTCCACGGTCGCCACCAGCTCAACCGGTGGCCGGACGGCCTGGAGAAGTGCATCGGCTGCGAGCTGTGCGCCTGGGCCTGCCCGGCCGACGCGATCTACGTGGAGGGCGCGGACAACACAGCCGAGGAGCGGTACTCGCCGGGTGAGCGGTACGGCCGCGTCTACCAGATTAACTACCTGCGCTGCATCCTGTGCGGGCTGTGCATCGAGGCGTGCCCGACCCGGGCGCTGACGATGACCAACGAGTACGAACTGGCTGACGACAGCCGGGAGAGCCTGATCTGGACCAAGGAGCAGCTCGTCGCGCCGCTCCAGCCCGGCATGGAGCCGCCGCCGCATGCGATGCGGCTCGGCGACACCGAGGAGGACTACTACCGGCTGGGCGCGATGCTGGCACGGTCGGAGCCAGGAGGCGAGCAGTGAGCCACTCCATCGTGCTCGCGGGCCCGGCTGCCGAGACCGCCCGGCTCATCGGCTTCTGGGTGCTGGCGATCGTCGCGGTAGCGGCGCGGGCTCGGCATGGTGCTGGCCCGCAAGGCCGTGCACTGCGCGATCCTGCTCGCGGTCGTGATGCTGTCGCTCGCCATCCTGTACGCGATGCTCGGCGCGCCGTTCCTCGCCCTCGTGCAGATCATCGTCTACACCGGCGCCGTCCTCATGCTGTTCCTGTTCGTCCTGATGATCGTCGGCATCTCGGCCGCCGACTCGATCATCGAGACGATCCGCGGCCAGCGGCTGTGGGCGACGCTGGGCGGTCTCGCCATGCTCGTGCTCCTCAGCCTGGTCATCGGCAACGCCGTCATCGGGCCGGCCGCGCCGGCGAGCGCCAAGTTCGGCAACGCCAACGTCACGTCGCTGGCCAGCCTGATCTTCACCAAGTACCTGTACCCGTTCGAGATCACCAGCGCCCTGCTGATCACCGCTGCCCTGGGCGCGATGGTGCTGGCGCACCGTGAGCGTGTCCGGCCGAAGCCCACTCAGCGTGACCTCGCCGCTGAGCGGGTGGCGAGCGGCCGGCCCACGCCGCTGCCAGGTCCAGGCACCTACGCCCAGCACAACGCGGTGGATATGCCGGCGCTGCTGCCCGACGGCAGCCAGTCGGAGCTGTCGGTGAGCCCGGTGCTGTCAGGTCGCGCGGGCGCCGCCAGCGCGCCGCCCGCGCTGCCAGGTGGACCTGACGCCACCCGCGGCTCGGCAGGCCAGGAAGCAGGCGATCAGTAGTGGTTACCCCGGCGCACTTCATCGCCCTCTCGATGATCTTGTTCGTGATCGGCGCCGTGGGCGTGCTGGTCCGGCGCAACGCGATCGTCGTGTTCATGTGCGTTGAGCTGATGCTCAACGCGGCCAACCTGGCGTTCGTGGCCTTCGCCCGGATGCACGGTGGCCTCGACGGCCAGGTGATCGCCTTCTTCGTGATGGTGGTCGCAGCCGCCGAAGTAGTCGTCGGCCTGGCCATCCTGACCGCCATCTTCCGATCCCGCAGGTCCGCGTCGGTGGACGACGCGAACCTGATGAAGTACTGACGAGAGGGAGCCATGACCGGCTCAGTCCACAATGCGCTGGTGTCGCATGCCCTGGGGGCGCTGCCACAGTCGTCGGCGCTGACGCCACTGCACGCCACCGGCATCCAGGACTACGCGTGGCTGCTGCTGGCTCTCCCGCTGCTCGGCGCCGCGGTGCTGCTGCTCGGCGGGAAGCGCACCAACTCGTGGGGACACCTGCTGGGCGTGGCCATGCCGGTGCTGGCTTTTGCCTACGGCGTCGCTGCCTACGTGCAGATGCTCGGCTACCCGGCCGCCGAGCGCGTCCGCGAGCTCACGATCTTCCAGTGGATCGACGTGGCCAGGTTCCAGGTCCCGATGGGGCTGCGGCTCGACCAGCTTTCCATCTGCTTCGTGCTGCTGATCACCGGCGTTGGCTCGCTGATCCACATCTTCGCGGTCGGCTACATGGCGAACGACCCGGAGCGGCGCCGGTTCTTCGGCTACATGAACCTGTTCCTGGCGGCCATGCTGCTGCTGGTGCTGGCGAGCAACTATCTGGGCCTGTACGCCGGGTGGGAGGGCGTGGGCCTCGCCTCGTACCTCCTGATCGGCTTCTGGCAGTACAAGCCGACGGCGGCGACCGCGGCCAAGAAGGCATTCATCGCCAACCGCGTCGGCGACGTCGGCCTGTCACTGGCGATCATGCTGATGTTCGCGCAGTTCGGCTCCGTCACGTTCACTGGGGTGTTCGGCGCCGTGGGCTCGGCGAGCCACGGCGTGGTCACCGCGCTCGGCCTGCTCCTGCTGCTCGGCGCGTGCGGTAAGTCGGCCCAGGTGCCACTGCAGTCGTGGCTGCTGGACGCGATGGAGGGCCCGACGCCGGTGTCGGCGCTGATCCACGCGGCCACGATGGTCACCGCCGGTGTCTACCTGATCGTCAGGTCCGCGCCGATCTTCAACCTGACCGCCGACGCGAGGCTCGCCGTCACGATCGTCGGTGCGGTGACGCTGCTCGTCGGCGCGATCATCGGGTGCGCGAAGGACGACATCAAGAAGGCGCTGGCCGGATCCACGATGAGCCAGATCGGCTACATGATGCTGGCCGCCGGCCTCGGTCCGGCTGGCTACGTGTTCGCGATCGCGCACCTGCTCGCGCATGGCTTCTTCAAGGCCGGCCTGTTCCTCGGCGCCGGCGCGGTCAAGCACGAGATGAACGACGAGGTCGACATGCGCCGCTTCGGCGGCCTGGCCAAGGTCATGCCGATCACCTTCGTCACGTTCGGCATCGGCTACCTGGCGATCATCGGCATGCCGCCGTTCTCCGGCTTCTTCACCAAGGACCCGATCATCGACGCCGCCTTCGCCAAGGGCGGCGTCTCTGGTGCGCTGCTCGGCACGGCGGCGCTGATCGGCGCTGGCATCACCGCGTTCTACATGACCAGGGTCATGTTCATGACGTTCGCCAACGGGCGCCGCTGGGACGAGGGCGTCCACCCGCACGAGGCACCGCCGGTGATGACCTCGCCCATGGTCGTCCTGGCCATCGGCTCGGCCGCGGCCGGCGGCTTCCTGATCCTCGGCAACCGGCTGCTGAACTTCCTCGGCCCGGTCACCGGCGTGCCGCCGACCTCGCACCGGCATCTGGACCAAGTACGGCGTCATCACGCTGGTGCTCGTCGTGCTCGGCGCCGGCCTCGCCTGGGCGCTCTACGGGCGGCGCGAGGTGCCGGTGACGGCGCCGGTCGGCAGCCCGGTCACCGTCGCGGCCCGCAAGGACCTGTACGGCGACGCCCTGAACGAGGGACTGCTGATGCGGCCCGGAATGTGGCTGACCAGGCTATCGGTGTTCTTCGACAACCGCGGCCTGGACGGAATCGTGAACACGGTGGCGGCTACTTTCGGCGGCTCGTCCGGGCGCCTGCGCAAGTGGGAATCCGGCTTTGTCCGGTCGTACGCGCTATCCATGCTGGTCGGGGCCGTGCTGCTGGTCGGCGCGTTCCTGCTGGTGAAGTTCTAGAGAGCTGATGAGGCTGCGGATCTGATGAGCAACTTCCCCTGGCTGACGGTAGCGGGCGCCGTCCCGCTCGTCGGCGCGGTCGCGATCGCGCTAACCCCGGGCAGGTCGGCCCCTGGCAGCCCGGCCGACAGGCGGTCGCGCGACCTGCTGGTCAAGCGGATCGCGCTGGTGTTCTCGCTGCTGACCCTCGGGGTCACGATCGCCATGGCCGTGCAGTACAAGACTGGCGGCCCGCGGTTCCAGTTCCAGCAGACCTACCAGTGGATCCCGCAGTTCGGCGTCCACTACGCGGTCGGCGTGGACGGCATCGCGCTCGTGCTGATCCTCATGTCCGTCGTCTTGATGCCGGTCGTGGTGCTGGCGTCCTGGAATGACGTCGAGGACGTGTCGGCCGCCGCGATCGCCGCGAGCAACGCGGCGGCCAGGGTCTCGGACGGCACGGCCGCGGGTACGCCAGCCCGCGCCGCGCGGCCGCCGCGCGTGCGCAGCGTCAAGTCGTACTTCGCCATGATGCTGGTGCTCGAGACGATGATGATCGGTGTCTTCGCGGCCACCGATGTCTTCCTGTTCTATGTGTTCTTCGAGGCCATGCTCGTGCCGATGTACTTCATGATCGGCAGCTTCGGCGTTGGCCAGCGGCAGTACGCAGCGGTCAAGTTCCTGCTGTACAGCCTCCTCGGCGGCCTGCTCATGCTGGTCGCGGTCATCGCCCTGTACGTGTACTCCACCCACGGCGGGCACCAGGGCACGTTCCTGTTCACCTCGCTGACGCATCTGGCCCTGAGCTCGACCGTGCAGAAGTGGCTGTTCCTTGGCTTCTTCATCGCGTTCGCGATCAAGGCGCCGCTATGGCCTTTCCACACCTGGCTGCCGGATGCCGCGACGTCGGCGCAGCCTGGCGCCGCGGTGCTGCTCGTCGGCGTGCTGGACAAGGTGGGCACGTTCGGCATGATCAGGTACTGCCTGGACCTGTTCCCGGCCGCCTCGCATTACTTCGCGGGACTCGTGATCACGCTGTCTGTGATCGGGGTCCTGTACGGCGCCATCGTGGCCATCGGCCAGGCGGACATGAAGCGCCTGATCGCCTATACCTCGGTGTCCCACATGGGCCTGATCACCCTTGGCATCTTCGCGATGACGACGCAGGGTCAGTCCGGGGCGACGCTCTACATGGTGAACCACGGCTTCGCCACCGGCGCGCTGTTCATCATCGCCGGCTTCCTGGTCAGCAGGCGCGGCTCGCACCTGATCTCCGACTACGGCGGCGTGCAGAAGGTCGCGCCGGTGCTGGCCGGGCTCTTCCTCATCGCCGGCCTGGCCGGCCTGTCGCTGCCGGGCCTGAACACATTCGTGAGCGAGTTCCTGGTGCTCGTCGGCACCTTCACCAGGTACGAGGCGGCTGCGATCCTGGCGACGCTCGGCATCATCCTGGCCGCTATCTACATCCTGTGGATGTACCAGCGGACGATGACCGGCCCGGTCCGGGACGAGGTCGCGAGCATGCCCGACCTGAGGCCGCGCGAGCTATGGGCCGTAGCACCGCTGATCGCGCTGATCGTCGTGCTCGGCGTCTATCCCAGGCCGGTGCTCAACATCATCAATCCGGCCGTGCACAGCACGCTGGTGGGGACGCATAGCACCGACCCGGTCCCGCCGCACCCGGCGACACCGGTCAGCCCGGTGACCGCGACCAGTATCCTGCTGCACCACGGCCGGCTCTTCGGTCCGGCGCAGGCGACCCGCATGACCAAGCCCGTTCTGAAGTCCGCACTGAAGCAAGGGAGCTCGGGGTGACCCGGATCGTGGCGGCTGCCGCGCCAACAATCGCAGCCCCGCACATCGAGTGGAGCCTGCTGTCCCCGATGCTGCTGGTCTTCGCGGCTGCCCTGGCGGGCGTGCTGATCGAGGCCTTCGCTAGCCGGGAACTGCGGCGGCCGATGCATGTCGCGCTGACGCTGGGCAGCCTGGCGGGCGCCTTCGTGCTCACCATCGTGCTGGCCGCCCGCAGCCCGATCTTCGCTGACGGCAAGCACGGCGCCGTGGCGGCCGTCGGCACCGTCGGGGTGGATCGGCCGACGCTGTTTATCCAGGCGACGATCCTGATCCTCGCGTTCGTCAGCGTGCTGCTGATCGCGGAGTCGTCGCGCGAGGTCAGCGCGTTCACGCCGCAGGCCGCGGCGGTGCCGGGCAGCACCGAGGAGCGGGAGGCGCTGCTGGCCGGGCTCGCGCACACCGAGGTGTACCCGCTGACGCTGTTCGCCGTCGGCGGCATGCTGCTGTTCCCGGCGGCCAACGACCTGCTGACGATGTTCATCGCGCTCGAGGTGCTGTCGCTGCCGCTGTACCTGCTCTGCGGCCTGGCCCGCCGCCGCCGCCTGCTGTCGCAGGAAGCCGCGATGAAGTACTTCCTGCTCGGCGCCTACTCGTCGGCGTTCTTCATCTTCGGCGTGGCCATGCTGTACGGGTTTTCGGGCTCGGTCCAGCTAGCCGCGATCGCATCGGCGGCCCAGTCCGGCACTCAGTCGTCGACGCTGCTGTATGCCGGGATCGCGCTGCTCGGCCTCGGCCTGCTGTTCAAGATCGGCGCGGTGCCGTTCCACGCCTGGAAGCCTGACGTGTACCAGGGATCGCCGACGCCCATCACCGCGCTGATGGCGTCCTGCAC
The DNA here is from genome assembly GCA_963837255.1 of uncultured Actinomycetota bacterium. Lineage (GTDB taxonomy): Bacteria > Actinomycetota > Actinomycetes > Streptosporangiales > Streptosporangiaceae > JAJYUU01. The sequence continues at coordinate 1,730,720 of CAWIMN010000009.1, read as the reverse complement.
GCTGGTCGCCGCCTTCGGCGCGCTGCTGCGGGTGTTCTACGTCGCCTTCGGCCAGCTGACCTGGGACTGGCGGCCGGCCCTGTGGGCCGTCGCTATCGTCACGATGCTGGCCGGATCGATCATCGCGATCACGCAGACCGACATGAAGCGGCTGCTCGCCTACTCCTCGATCGCGCAGGCAGGCTACATCCTCACGGGCGTCATCGCGGCTAACGCCGCGGGTCTCTCCGGCAGCCTGTTCTACCTGGCGGCGTATGGCTTCGCGACCATCGGCGCCTTCGCCATCGTGACGCTGGTGCGGGACCGGGCCGGCGAGGCGGCCCACATGTCCAGCTGGGCCGGCCTCGGCAAGCGCTCGCCGCTCGTCGCCGGGGCCTTCGCGCTGTTCCTGATCGCATTCGCGGGCATCCCGCTGACCAGCGGATTCACTGGCAAGTTCGCTGTGTTCAACGCGGCGATCCAGGGTGGCGCGCTGCCGCTGGTCGTCGTCGGCGCGATCAGCAGCGCGATCCTCGCGTTCCCGTACGTCCGCGTGATCGTGCTGATGTTCTTCAGCGAGCCCGCGCCCGAGGGCCCGGTCGTCGTCCGGCCGAGCGCGTACACCGGTCTGGCCGTCGCAATCGGGGCGGCGGCGACTGTCGTGCTCGGCGTGATCCCGCAGCCGCTGCTGAACCTCGCGAACCACGCGGCCAGCTCGCTGTTCGTCCGCTAGGAGGACCGCAGTCCAGCCTTTGCCAAGCTATCCGCATATCTTGGGGAAGGCTGAAGGATAGCCTCAGCTATGACTGGCCCGCAGTTAGTAATGGCGGGCCATGAGGGGACCCATGTGATTGCCGCCGTTCCGATGGAGCTCACCGACGCAGCGCTCGCGTCCGACGTCGTGGACGGGCTCGCCCTGGTCGAGGAGGGCTTGCGCGCTGCCGCGCAGGCCAAGCATGACGTGCTTGCCGATGCGTCTGCGCACCTGATGGAGGCTGGCGGCAAGCGATTCCGGCCGACCCTCGTGCTGCTCGCCGCCCAGTTCGGCGACCCCAGGGATGCCCGCATCGTCCCGGCCGCCGTGGCGGTCGAGCTGACCCACCTGGCGACGCTGTATCACGACGACGTGATGGATGAGGCGGTCGTGCGCCGCGGCAGCGACAGCGCGAACTCCCGCTGGGGCAACACCGTCGCGATCCTCACCGGCGACTACCTATTCGCGAAGGCGTCGGCGATCCTGGCCGACCTGGGCTCGGACGCGATCCGGATCCAGGCGGAGACCTTCGAGCGGCTGGTCACCGGCCAGATCGCCGAGACTGTCGGCTGCCGCCCTGGCGACGATCCGCTCGAGCACTACCTGCGCGTGGTGACGGAAAAGACGGCCTCGCTCATCGCGACCTCCGGCCAGTTCGGCGCCATGTTCTCCGGCGCGCCGCCAAGCGTGGTCGAGCGCATCACGCCCGCCTGCGCAGCGCTGGGCGTGGCCTTCCAGCTATCCGACGACATCCTGGATGTGGCGAGCGAGTCGGCGCAGTCGGGCAAGACCCCCGGCACCGACCTGCGCGAGGGAGTGCGTACCCTGCCGATGCTGCATGCCTTGCGGTCAGCGAGCCGGACCGGCGGCAGGCTCGTCGACCTGCTGAGCATGGGCGAGCTCACCGATCCCGCCCTGCACCAAGAGGCGCTTGGCCTGCTGCGGGACCACCCGGCGATGGAGATGGCAAAGGCGGACACGCGGCGCTGGGCCGAGCTGGCGCGCACGCAGATTCTCGGCCTGCCCGACGTCCCCGCCCGGTCCGCATTCGAGGCTTTGTGCGAGTTCGTGGTCGAGCGCACGGGGTAGTCAGCCCTTATGGACCTGCCTGCCAGAGCACTGACCGTTGGCGTCGCCAGCTGCGCGGTCATCGCGATCGCGGCGTGCGGAAGCGGCGGATCGTCCAGCAGCCCGGGCAGCTCGAGTAGCGCTGGCAGCTCGAGTGGCCCGAGCGGCGGCGCGGCCAGGGAGCCCTCGTCGACGGCGCTGCTGACCACGATGCAGACCTCGGTCCGGCAGGCGAGCAGCGTGCACGTGGCCGGGCACCTGACCAGCAACGGCACTCCCATTAGCGTCAACCTGGATATGCATAGAAACGGTGATGTGTCTGGAGCTGTCAGCCAGAATGGGGCGCCATTCCAGGTCATCGGCGTCAGCAGAGTGATCTACATCAAGGCGACGCGCGCATTCCTGCAGGCCGTGAAAGCGCCGACCAGCGCGTGCCCGGTCGTCTGCGGGAAGTGGCTGCAGCTGACGTCCACTCAGGCCAGGCAGCTGACGGGTGACCTGAGCATGAACAGCCTCACCGCCCCGTTCACGGGCCAGCTGCCCGCCCTCACCGAGGCCGGCCGCGTGACAGTCAACGGTCAGTCCGCGTGGGTGCTGCGTGCGTCCGACGGCAGCACGCTCGATGTCAGCTCGACCAGCCAGCACTATCCGCTGGCCGCTTCCACCGGCGGCAATCCGCGCGAGGTGGTCACCTACTCGCAGTGGAACTCGGCACCGAAGCCGGTCGCACCGCCAGCGAACCAGGTCCTGAACCTGAACAACCTCAAGTAGCCAGATATCCGGTCGTACCAGTCGCGACCGGACACTATAGGGCCGCCAGTCGCGGCGCGGGAATCCCGTGCCAGGCCGACTGGTTGTGCCAGGCGACCCAAGGAGGCGCAGTGAGCATATTCGGAAGCCGCAAGACGCAGATGGCGACAGCGCAGGACGCGCTGCCAGGCCGGGACACGGCGATGCGGGTCCCGGACCGGCACGAGGTGCTCGGTACTCCGCTGCTGCCGCCGTATCCGGCAGGTACTGAGGTCGCCGAGTTCGCGCTCGGCTGCTTCTGGGGCGCGGAGAAGAACTTCTGGCAGACGCCTGGCGTCGTGTCGACCGCCGTCGGCTACGAGGGCGGATTACGCCCAACCCGACGTACGAGGAAGTCTGCAGCGGCCAGACCGGTCACGCCGAGTCGGTGCGGGTCGTGTTCGACCCAGCCAAGGTCAGCTACGGCGAGCTGCTGAAGGTCTTCTGGGAGTCGCACGATCCGACGCAGGGCATGCGCCAGGGCAACGACCTCGGTACCCAGTACCGGTCGGCGATCTTCTACCAGTCGCCGCAGCAGCAAGCCGAGGCCGAGGAGTCGCGGGCGAGCTATCAGAAGAGGCTGTCGGAGGCCGGCTACGGGGACATCACGACCGAGATCGTGCCGGCCGGCAACTTCTACTTCGCCGAGGACTATCACCAGCAGTACCTGAGCGACGCCAAGAACCCGCATGGGTACTGCCCCGACCACGGCACTGGCGTGTCTTGCCCGATCGGTGTGGTTAAGGCTACCGACTGAGTCCTGCACCTAGGGCAAACCATCACATCTCGGCGGGAAGCCATACACCACGTCCGCGGACGCCACTCCACGTTTGCGTCTCGTGGTGAGCAGTTAGAGTGAAGTGAACGGGGCTGGATTCGGCAGGCTAGGCACGATCCAGCGGGGGTTGCCACGAGGTGGCTCGCCGTGGCCGGGTCAGCTGATCTTCGGCCTGCCTGCCCGGCCCGGGGGCCAACGGTTCGTCTAGGACGGCGCGTCTTCGCCGTGATCCCGGTATCCGAGGCGGTCAGGGCGTTGCCGCATGACCCGCGCGCCGCGGCCAGCAGGCTCAGGGCGGCGACTCTCCACCGGCCACCAAACCGATCCAACCAAGGAGACCCATATGTCTGTCCAGACCGAAAGTTCAGCTGGCCCCGCAGCGATCCGGCCGTTCACGATCCCCGAGGTCCCCGAGGCGGAACTCGAGGCGCTGCGCGCTCGTATCGCGGCCACGCGCTGGCCCGACAAGGAGACCGTCGAAGATCAGTCGGAAGGCCCGCGGCTGGCGACGATGCAGGCGCTCGCGCGCTACTGGGCGACAGAGTATGACTGGCGCAGGTGCGAGGCAAGGCTGAAGGCACTGCCGCACTTCATGACCGAGATCGACGGGCTGGACATCCATTTCATCCACGTTCGCTCGGAACACGGAAATGCGCTGCCGCTCATCGTCACCCACGGATGGCCCGGCTCGATCATCGAGCAGCTGAAGATCATCGAACCACTCACCAATCCCACGGCACATGGCGGGAGCGCAGCGGACGCGTTCCACCTAGTGATCCCGTCGATGCCGGGCTACGGATACTCGGGCAAGCCGACCACGACCGGCTGGGGCCCCGACCACATCGCGCGTGCCTGGGCGGAGCTGATGAAGCGCCTGGGATACGACCTCTACGTCGCTTCGGGCGGCGACTGGGGCGGGCAAATCTCTGATCTGATGGGAGCACAGGCACCTCCGGGGCTGGCCGGGATTCACACCAACTTCCCCGGTGCCGTCCGACCCGACGTTTCAGCGGCGGTCCAGTCCGGCGCCCCCGCGCCGCCCGGTCTCAATGACGAAGAGACACGCCTTTACGACAAGCTGAAGGACTTCTTCACGACAGACGTGGCCTACGCACTCGAAATGGGGACCCACCCGCAGGCGCTGTACGGAATCGCGGATTCACCCGTCGGCCTGGCCGCCTGGCTGCTCGACCACGACGCGACTAGCTTGGCGCTGATCGCACGTGTCTTCGACGGACAGGCCGAGGGCCTTACCCGAGACGACATCCTCGACAACGTCACTTACTACTGGCTGACGAACACGGGGGTCTCGTCGGGACGTCTCTACCGGGAAAACAAGTTCGGCTTCTTCGACCCGAAGGGCGTCTCCGTCCCGGTAGCCGTGAGCGTCTTCCCGGACGACCTCTATCAGGTGCCGCGGAGTTGGGCTGAAGAGGCCTATCCCAATCTCATCCACTACAACAAGCTCGACAAGGGCGGGCACTTCGCGGCATGGGAGCAGCCGCAGCTGTTCTCGGAAGAGGTCCGCGCCGGCTTCAGCTCGCTCCGCTAGGCGACCGCGTTCGGTCGTGTGCGCATGCCTTCGTGGTCGGGGTCGTGCTCGTGAACTTCTGTTTCCTATATCGCGATCGATGACGAGGTTGTCGAAGGCGCAATGAACGAGCCAGATCGCGGCCTGCGCTCAGTGGACGCTATCCACCTCGCCACCGCGCGCATCCTCGCCGAGGACCTCGACGCGGTCGTGAGCTATGACGACCGGGGTACCGTCGCCGACGGCTTCATTTATCCAGGGCTCGCGGCCTCGTCGCTGGGAGCCGGTGCCAGCGGTACGAGCAAGTGACCGAGCTGCTCCAGTTGCGCGGCGATGCCTTCACCTTGCTCGCTCAGCTCCTTGGCATGCAGGTCGGCGGCTTCCCGGACGCGCTGGGCCTCGGCCCTGACGTCGGTCAGCAGCTTCTTGGCCTCGGCCACGATCTGCTCGGCGGACTGCTCGGCATTGACGATGATCTGCTGGCCGAGCCGCCGGGCGTATTCGCGGATCTGCTCGGCCTGCGCGCTGGCCTCGGCGTCGCGCTGCTTTAGCTCAGCGGCCTCGCGGAGGGCGTCGGCCTTGATGGCCGCGGCCTTGGTGCGCGCCCCGGCCTTGATGATCTCGGCCTCGCTGCTCGCGTCGACTCTGATGACCTCGGCTTCGCGCTCGGCGCTAGCCCGCAGGTCGGCCGCGTCGCTCGAGGCCGCAGCGCGAAGCTGATCTGCCGCGGCCCTGGCAGCTTTCGTCGTCGCCTCGGCCTCCGCGTGGGCCGTGCTGATCAGGTCGTTCGCTTGCTCGTCCGCAGTCCGGATCACCTCTTCGATCCGCGAGCCGAGCCCTGAGTGGGCCGGCGGCCGCTGGTCCTGAATCTTGCGGAGCGCTTCGGCGAGCTCCTCCTGCAGCGCCTGGATCTGTCCTCGCTGCTGGTCCAGCTCGTCGTCAAGCTGCCTTAGTAGCTCGTTGACCTGGTGCGTGTCATATCCGCGCCGAGCGCGCGCGAACTCACGCTGGTGGCGTGATCCCGCCATGAGGTCAATGAGGTGCGCATCAACGTCATGCTGAACATGGCCCATACCAACTCCCGCAACCGGCGCCCCCCACAGGTCCGGTCCGTACAGATTGTGCCACGATCGGCGCGCCATGTCTGTGCCCGTTTGGTGCCGCAGTATTCGCCCCGATTCGGGTTCCCTGTCACTCCGGCCGATGGTGCCAAGCGGCTAGCGGCGTGAATGTATCGGCATCGCCGGGGTAGCCGGGGCCGTCTACGCCCGGGGAGGGTAACGATGGCTACTGATACCGCGAGCGCGCACGGGATTCGGAGTCTGATCCCGGCACGGATCGACAGGCTTCCCTGGTCAAGGTTCCACACCAGGATGGTGGTGGCCCTCGGCGTCGCCTGGGTACTGGACGGGCTGGAGATTACGATCGCCAGCAACGTGGGCCCGGATCTGACTCAGAAGACTTCGCTAGGGCTCTCCGCTAGCTCCGTCGCCGACATCGCTACCTGGTACCTGATCGGCGAGGTCATCGGCGCGCTGTTCTTCGGGCGGCTGTCGGACAAGCTCGGCCGGCGCAACCTGTTCATGATCACGCTTGCCGTGTACCTCGTCGGCAGCGGCCTGACCGCCGCGACGCCCGGCGGCGGGAATGGTTCATCTACCTGTACGCCACCCGGGTGATCGCGGGCATGGGGATCGGCGGTGAATACGCGGCGATCAACTCGGCCATCGACGAGATGATCCCAGCGCGGTACCGGGGCCGGGTGGACCTTGCGGTCAACGGCACGTACTGGGCCGGCGCGCGTTTGCTCGCTACCCGAGCCGCTCGGTCCTGGGCGCCGCGCTGATGATCACGCAGTCGTTCCTGTACAACGCGATCTTCTTCACCTACGGCCTCGTCCTGGAGTTCTTCTTCCACGTGAAGCCGACCGATACCGGCTACTACTTCCTTGCGTTCGCCATCGGGAACCTGGCTGGCCCGCTGACACTCAGGCGGCTGTTCGACACCATCGGCCGCCGGAAGATGATCGCCGGCACCTACCTCCTCGCCGGTCTCTTGCTGGTCATCAGCGCGCAGCTGTTCAAGGCGGGGATGCTGACAGCCAACACGCAGACGCTGTGCTGGGTGGTGATCTTCTTCTTCGCCTCCGCTGGAGGCGAGCGCCGGCTACCTGACCGTCAGCGAGGTGTTCCCGCTGGAGGTCCGGGCCAAGGCCATCGCGGTGTTCTTCGCGCTCGCGCAGTGCTTCGGCTTCCTCGGCACGCACCTGTACGGGCACCTGATTGGCCGCGGCAAGGACCCGAACTCGCTCTACGTGGGCTACCTGATCGGCGCCGGCGCGATGATGGCCGGTGGCCTGGTCGCGGCCTTCCTCGCCGTGGATGCCGAGGGCAAGTCGCTGGAGGACGTAGCCCGGCCGCTGTCAGTGATGGCCAAGCCTGCGGAGTCGATCTTCCTCACTGGCGGTCAGCGCCCGCCGACCGTTACCTAGCGGCCGTTACCTAGTAGCGCCCGTTACCTGGCAGTCGTCATCTAGCCGGCCGCCGACCAGCCGGGCGCAGCCTTGTGCTTGCGGGCGCGGTAGGCGGCGACGTGCAGCCGGTTGCCACATGTCCGGCTGTCACAGTAGCGGCGCGACCGGTTCCTGGACAGGTCCACAAAGACGTCCCGGCAGGTGGGCGACTCGCAGCTGCGAATCCGGCGGCCTTCGCCCGCGACCAGGAGCCAGGCCAGGCCCATGGCGAAGTGCGCGGCCATCCGGTCGGCGAGCGGCGCCGTCGGACGCGAGACGTGCAGGTGCGGGCCGCGGCCATCGTGGGCCACGATCTGCGGGCTGGCGCCGGTCTGCGCAAGCAGCGCGTTGATCTGCTCGATAGCGCGGGCTTCATCGCCCTCCTCGCAGCTGGTGACGATCGAGTCAAGGCGCAGCCGGTACTCGCGCACCCTGGCGACGTCGGCCGCTGGTGCCCGGAACTCCGGCGAAGGCATATCTGTCCGCCATTGCCTGCAGGTCAGACACGTCGCGCAGCCCGTCCCCGCCGCTCGCACGCCCGGTGTTGATGAGCTCGACGCAGCCAGCCATCGCCTCAAGCTGGTCAGCATCAAAGTGACTTTGACTCCTGTCACCGGCGCCCAATAGGGTTGTGGTCATGTCAGTACCGTACGACGGAACGGTCATGACCACCAGTCCCGCCAGCTCAGGACGGCCGGTACTGACGGCTGTCCTCGGGGCCGCGTGCATCTCGTCCTCCGCGATCCTGGTGACGCTCGCTCACGTCGGCGATGTGACCACTGCGTTCTTTCGCTGTGCCCTGGCGCTCCCGATACTCGTGCCGCTCGCCGTGCTCGAGCAGCGCAGGCTCGGGCCGCGGCCGCTGTCCAGCCGACGCAACGCCCTGATCGCCGGGCTGTTCCTCGCGGTGGATCTCGTGCTGTGGAATCACGCGATCGCCGACGTCGGCGCGGGCGTGGCGACAGTGCTCGGGAATCTGCAGGTGCTGTTCGTCGCGGCCGTTGCCTGGCTGGTCCTGCGGGAGCGGCCCGGCACCCGCTACCTCGTGATGCTTCCGGTGGTGCTGGCAGGCGTCGTCCTGGTATCCGGCATGCTGGGCGGGCACGCAGCCGGGCTACATCCGCTAGCGGGCGTCGGGTTCGGTCTGGCCACGTCCGCCGCTTACGCCTGCTTCCTGCTGACCTTGCGCACCACGGGCGGGCGCACGCCGCACGTGGCCGGCCAGCTTGCGGACGCGACCGTCGGGGCGACGGTCGGCTCCGTCGTGCTCGGCCTGCTGTTCGGCGGCTTCCAGCTCGTCATCCCCTGGCCGTCGTTCGGCTGGCTGCTGATGCTGGCCGTGCTCAGCGGGACCGCGGGCTGGCTGCTCATTACGTCGTCCCTGCCGCGGCTGCCCGCTGCGATGTCATCCCTGCTCCTGCTCCTCCAGCCGGCGGGCGCGCTGGTGCTGGCGGCCGTCGTGCTGCGCGAGCAGCCGACCGTCGTGCAGGTCGTCGGCGCCGTCGTGGTGTGCCTGGGGGTGCTGGCCGCGAGCTGGACAAGGGGATCCGGCGGTCGTCGCGACCGACCCGAGCCCGAGCTCGCCGCCGAGGCCCCGCCGCACGGTCGGCTTGCTCAGGCGCGCACGGCGAATAGCACGTAACCGTAGCTCAGGCCGGTCGCCGCCGGATGACGGCGGAGCCAGGAGCGCGCTACCTCGGCCGGGAACTCGATGTGCAAGACCGCGGACAGGTCGGCCCGGCTCGCGAAGTCCAGCCGCGACCGCACCTCGTGCCTGGTCGCCCCGCGATCCCGCCACCAGCCGTCGACAGCAGCAGCGGTCGATAGCGGCGGCCGGATCGCCGATGCTGCCAGCAGCCGGGAGAACTCGCCCCACCGGTAGTCGTTGTCCACGACGACAAGGTGACCGCCCGGCCGCAGCACGCGCAGGACCTCCGCCAGCCCGGCGTCGGCGCCCGGCGGGAAGAAGTAGGCGAACCGGGCGTGCACGACGTCGGCGCTGTGATCGTCCGAGCGGCATGTGCTCTGCCGAGCCGGCCAGGACCTCGGCGCCGGGCAGCGACCGCGGCGGCGCGGCGCGCAGCGGAGCGCAGCGCCGGGTCCGGCTCGATCCCGATGACCCTCGCGGCCTCGGCCGAGTACCTGCCCAGCCAGTAGCCGGTGCCGCAGCCGAGGTCCACGATGGTCCGCCCGGCCCACGGGGCGATCGCGCGCATCGCGGTCAGCACGTGCCCGGCCTGGTCAAGCGCCTTGTTCTCGAGCTCGTACCGATCCGGATGCCCGCCGATGTTGGGCGCGAACCGCCAGTCCGGGAACTCGCCGCTCCCCGGCGGCAGCGTGGCAGGTTGCATAGGCCGACCAGCAGCCGGTAGCGAATCAGCCACGGCACCGGGCGCTCAGTCGAAGAAGGCGCTGGGGTCACGCCGCATTATCGGACGGCGCGGCTCAGTCTGGCGAATCAGCCGCCGGGTGCGTCGAGCGAAGCGTCCGACGGCGGCACGACGGTCGATGCCGACGTCCCGGCCAGATTCCTGTTGATCGCGGCAGCAGCCAGCTGGATAGTGTCGATGCCGTAGCTCTCGGCCTGACCCGCGCCGCCGGACGGTCCGGTCAGGATCGCGATCTCGTAAGTGATCCCCTTGCCGGTGAACGCGCCGATGCTGTTGATGCGCCAGTCGTTGCTCCCTGGGTAGGGGAGCCACCCGTTCTTGATGTGGACCGTCACGCCCGATGGCGCGCCCGCCGAGACGCCCCAGCGCTCGTACGAAACGACCTGGGCCATCAGCGACAGCACGTAATGACGGGATGGACCGCTCAGCACGGGACCCCTGGCGGTGAGCAGCTGCAGCAGCCGCAGCTCGTCGTGCGGCGTGATCAGGGTGAGGCCCCAGGCCTCGTCGTTGAGAATGGTCTGCCCCATGCCCGCTTCGTTGAGGAAGTGCTGGATATGGCTGATGCCCACGTCGTCCCACAGGTACGTCGCCGCGCTGTTGCTGGACTGCGTGATCATCAGGAACGCCTGGTTGCGCTCGCGCGTGGTCAGGTGCCCGGGGCCGCCCTTCTTGAGCAGGAGCGCGCTGAGGATGGTGACCTTGATGACGCTCGCCGAGTAGAAGTGGGTTGACTGCCGATACGAGCAGGTCAAGCCCTCGGCGGGATCCGACGCGGCCAGGCCCACGAACGACTTGGGCCGGCTGGCGATGGCGGCCGCGATGCCGCGAGAGATTCGCCCGGCGATCCTCGGGTGTCTGGCGGACGTGCAGATGCTCCGCCGCGGTAGCGGCGGCACTGGCGGTCGCCGGGACCGCGGCCCCGGCGGCGAGTGCAGCCACGCATCCCGCTGCTGCCAGCATTGTCTTAGGCCCCCGGTAAACGCGGCTCATCGCAGCTCCCTCGTCGTCGATACTTGAAATGACGCTTGGGATCTCGTCCAGGTTGCCGCAGAGCGCAGCAAATTGGCGGAAATTTGCGGCCAGACGATGTCGAAATCAGCCCAGGCGCGTTCGTGGCACTGGATGAGGAGGGTGCCGCCGGCACCCGCGCGACCAGCAGGAGGCAAGCGAGATGAAGTACGTGATGCTGATTATGAACACCGACGCGGCGAGCTCAGCTGACCGAGGACCAGCAGCAGGCCTGGTACGCGGAGATCATGGCCTGGTACGAGAAGCACGGCAGCTAGCGGCGCCATCGCCGACATGGGCCACCAGCTACAAGGACCGGAGACGGCCAGGACAGCGCGGGCCAGCGGCGTGACCGACGGTCCGTTCATTGAGTCCAAGGAAGTGCTCGGCGGGTACTCGGTGCTGGAGGCAGCTACTGTCGACGAGGCGATCGATGTCGCCAGGACCTGGCCGGGCGTGGATCGCGGCCTGATCACCGTTGAGGTCCGGCCAGTCGTGGAGATGTAGGCGTCGCCTGTCAGCCAGGCTCAGCTAGACAGCCGACGGGCGATCAGCTCGCGCTCGGCCGGGTTCGCGGCCAGTGCGAGCGCCCGCTCGTTGGCTTCCCGCGCGTCGGCGGTCCGGCCGACGGCGGTCAGCAGCTCAGCGCGGACCGCGTGGAACAGCCGGTAGTCATCCAGCTCGGCGGCGAGCGGCTCGACCTCGGCCAGCGCAGCCTGCGGGCCGAGCAGGTACCGGGTGGCCACGGCCCGGTTGAGCTGGACGACCGGCGACGGCGTCATGACCTGAAGCCGGTCATAGAGCAGCCGGATCTGCTGCCAGTCAGTCTCCGCGTACGTCGGCGCGGCTGAGTGCAGCGCGGCGATGGCTGCCTGAACCTGGTACGGTCCGGCCTGATGCAGGGCGATCGCCCGGTCGAGCAGCGCGGTCGCCTCGGCCGCGAGATCGCTATCCCAGCGGCTGCGGTCCTGGTCGGCGAGCCGGATCAGGCGACCCCACCCGTCGAACCTGGCCGCCGCCCGCGACTCGTGCAGTAGCAAGCAGCGCCAGCAGTCCGAGCGCCTCCGGCTCGCGCGGCATCAGCCGGTGCAGCAGCCGGGCCAGCGAAACTGCCTGGGCAGCGAGGTCGCGGCGCGCGGGCGTCCGACCCGCGCTCGCCAGGTAGCCCTCGTTGAATACCAGGTAGACAACGGCAAGTACCGCCGCGAGCCGCTCGCCCAGCTCGTCGGGATCGGGTATCCGGACGGCCACGCCCGCGTCGCGCAGCGACCGGCGAGCGCGCGACAGCCGCTGTCCCATCGCCTGCTCACTGACCAGGAACGCGGCCGCGATCTCCGCAGTCGTCAGGCCGCATACCGCCCGCAGGGTCAGGGCGACCTGGGAATCGGCAGGCAGCGCCGGATGACAGCAGGCGAACACCAGGCTCAGCAGGTCGTCATCAGAGTCGGCGCCTGGCTCCTCGCCGCCGGGGGGCGCGCGGTCGGCCGTGACGGCGAGGAGCGCCAGCTTCTCGCGGCCCGCCTTCACCCGACGCTGCCGGTCGATCGCCTTGTGCCAGGCGGTCGTCGTCAGCCAGCCGCCGGGGTTGGGCGGCACGCCGTCGGCCTGCCAGTGCTCAAGTGCCGCGACGAACGCGTCCTGGACCAGTTCCTCGGCCAGGCCCACGTCGCCGAGCCGCCTGGCCAGGGTGGCCCGCAGGCTGGTGGCCTCGGCCCGGTAAGCCCGTTCGAGTTCCTCCGCGTCCACGACCGCAATTCTGGCAAATCACGCTGGAGCGCGATACGAGGGCATCGACTTCCATGGTGGCGGCTCGCGGATTACGCCTGAGGCTGACACCCGCGCAGCGCCGGCGCTAGTGCGTCGGATGATCAGGCGGGCGCGCCGCCGCGGCCGGCGCCGCCGCGAAAGCGCGACACTCCCTCGACCACGCCCGGATCGGCCAGCGTCGCCATCCCGCGGGCGAACTCGTTCGCCATCGCCTCATCGAAGCCAAGCGACATCGACTGCCAGGGCCGAGGCACGGTCGCTGCGCATGCAGGCCTGCGGGAACGCGGCGATCTGGCGCGCGAGCAGTTCGGCCTCCTCGCGCGCGTCGCCGTGCTTCACCAGCCGGGAGACCAGGCCCATCTCGTAGGCCTCGGCAGCCGGGACCGCTCGGCCCGTCAGGATCAGGTCGAGCGCCCGGCCGAGGCCGACGATCTGGGGCAGCCGGACCGTGCCGCCGTCGATCAGCGGGACGCCCCAGCGGCGGCAGAACACGCCGAAGATCGCGTCCTCCTCGGCGACGCGCAGGTCGCACCACAGCGCCAGTTCCAGGCCGCCAGCGACGGCGTGACCGGCTACCGCAGCGATGACGGGCTTGGACAGGCGCATGCGGCTCGGCCCCATCGGCGCCGTCCCGCCGGGCTCCGTGCGGTTCCCGCGCGTGCTGCCCATGGCCTTGAGATCGGCGCCCGCGCAGAAGGTACCGCCGGCGCCGAACAGGACGGCCACCGCGGCGTCAGCGTCGGCGTCGAAGTCGGCGAACGCCTCGGCGAGCGCTGCCGCCGTGGGGCCGTCGACGGCGTTGCGCACCTCGGGCCGATCCAGGATCACCGTGGTGACGGGACCGACCCGGTCAACCCGGACCGGACTGGCCTTGGCTGGCGTCCGCGCGTTGCCACCCGAGTGGGCCGGCCGGGCGGCACTCGGGGTCGACACGGCTAGCCGACCTGCCAGGTGTCGCTGCCGGCCAGCAATTCGGCGAGGTCGCCGTCACCTTGCTTCAGCCTCGCCGCCTCGATCTGCGCGGACATCGCCTCGTCGTAGCTGGGCCGCTCCACGGTGCGGAACACGCCGATAGGCGTGTGCGCGAAGTCCGTGCTGTCCAGGCGGGAGAGCGCGAACGCGTAGGACGGGTCGCTCGCGTGCGCGTCGTGCACGAGCAGCGAGTCGGGGTCGGCGCCCGCCACTGGCACGGCTTCCAGACCGCCATACCGGCCGGCCCGCAGGCCGAAACCGGCGTCAGCGCCGAACCGGATCGGCTCGCCGTGCTCAAGCCGGATCAGCCGCTGCTCGCGCTGGCCCGGATCGGTGATCGGCAGGAACGCGTCGTCGTTGTAGATCGGGCAGTTCTGGTAGATCTCGACGAACGCTGTGCCCTTGTGATCAGCGGCCGCGCGCAGCACGCTGGTCAGGTGCTTGCGGTCGGAGTCGATGGTCCTGGCCACGAAGCCGGCCTCGGCGCCGAGCGCGAGCGAGATCGGGTTGAACGGCGTGTCGAGCGAGCCGAATGGCGTCGACTTGGTGACCTTGCCCTGCTCAGACGTCGGTGAGTACTGGCCCTTGGTCAGGCCGTAGATCCGGTTGTTGAACAGCAGGATCTTGATATTCACGTTCCGCCGCAGCGCGTGGATCAGATGGTTGCCGCCGATCGACAGCGCGTCGCCGTCTCCGGTGATCACCCAGACCGACAGGTCGGGCCGGGAGGCGGCCAGACCGGACGCGATCGTGGGCGCGCGGCCGTGGATCGAGTGCATCCCGTAACTGTTGACGTAGTACGGCAGGCGCGACGAGCAGCCGATGCCGGAGATGATGACCAGGTTCTCCCGCGGGATCTCCAGCTCAGGCAGGAACCCCTGGAACGCCGCCAGGATGGCGTAGTCGCCGCAGCCAGGACACCAGCGGACTTCCTGGTCCGACTTGAAGTCCCTGGTGGCGAGCTTCTCGTCGGCCTTGGGGACCAGCGTCAACGAGCCGAACCGGTGCTGCGGCTCGGGGAACTCGGCGTCGTTGCCAGCGCTGTCAGACATTGCTGATCACATCCTGGATGACGTTCGCTAGCTCGGCGGCCTTGAAGGGCAGGCCGCGGACCCGGTTGTAGGAGACCACGTCGACCAGATAGCGGCCGCGCAGCAGCAGCGCCAGCTGACCCAGGTTGATCTCGGGCACCAGCACCTTGTCGTAGGACCGCAGCACATCGCCGAGATTGGCCGGCAGCGGCGACAGGTGCCGCAGATGCGCCTGGGCGACCGAACCGCCCGCCGTCCGCACCCGGCGTACCGCGGCACCGATCGAGCCGTAGGTCGAGCCCCAGCCGAGCACGAGCACCCGGGCGGTGCCGTCAGGATCGTCGACTTCGACCGGCGGGATATCCGCCGCGATGCCGTCGATCTTGGCCTGCCGCAGCCGGACCATGGTGTCGTGGTTGTCCGGGTCGTAGGAGATGGCGCCGGTCACGTCGGCCTTCTCGATGCCGCCGATGCGGTGCTCCAGCCCGGGAGTCCCTGGTACCGCCCAGGGCCGGGCCAAGGTCTTCGGGTCCCGCTGGAACGGCAGGAAGGGCGGGCCGGCAGCCCCGTCGACGACCACGTTCCCGCTTGCGAATTTGAACTCATCGCGCAGCTTGGGCAGCCCGTCCACGCTGGGGATCCGCCACGGCTCGGACCCGTTGGCGAGATACCCGTCCGACAGGATGATCACGGGCGTGCGGTACTTCACCGCGATCCGCACCGCTTCCAGCGCAGTGTCGAAGCAGTCGGCCGGCGTCGACGGGGCGACGACCGCCACCGGGGACTCGCCGTTCCGGCCGAAGAGCGCCATCAGCAGGTCGGCCTGCTCGGTCTTGGTGGGCATGCCGGTCGACGGGCCGGCCCGCTGGATGTCGCAGATGATCAGCGGCAGCTCCACGGAGGCGGCCAGTCCGATCGTCTCCGCCTTCAGGCACATGCCAGGACCGGACGTGGTCGTCACGCCGAGGCCGCCGCCGAACGAGGCGCCGAGTGCCGCGCCGACACCGCTGATCTCGTCCTCGGCCTGCATGGTGCGAACGCCGAACCGCTTCAGCTTGGAGAGCTCGTGCAGGATGTCGGAGGCCGGCGTGATCGGGTACGAGCCGAGGAACAGCGGCAGCCCCGACCGGCGGGAGGCTGCGACCAGCCCGAAGGCCAGCGCGGTATTGCCGGTGATGTTGCGGTAGGTGCCGGGAGTGAGCGGAGCAGGCTTGACCTCGTACTGGACCGAGAACGCCTCGGTCGTCTCGCCGTAGTTCCAGCCAGCCCGGAAGGCGGCCTTGTTGGCGGCCAGGATCTCGGGCTTGGACGCGAACCGGGAGTCCAGGTACTTGAACGTGCCCTCAACCGGCCGGTTGTACAGCCAGGACAGCAGGCCGAGCGCGAACATGTTCTTGGCCCGCTCGGCGTCCTTGCGCGTGATGTCGAAATCCTCGAGCGCCTTGACCGTCACCGATGTGATCGGGATGGCGTGCAGCCGGTAGGCCTCCAGCGAGCCATCCTCGAGCGGGTTCGCCTGGTAGCCGACCTTGGCCAGGTTGCGCTTGGTGAACTCGTCGGTATTGGCGATGATGTCCGCGCCGCGGGGCACGTCGTCAAGGTTGGCTTTCAGCGCGGCCGGGTTCATCGCGACCAGTACATCCGGCGCGTCGCCCGGGGTCAGGATGTCGTGGTCAGCGAAGTGCAGCTGGAAGCTGGACACGCCGGGAAGCGTGCCGGCCGGGGCGCGGATCTCTGCTGGGAAGTTCGGCAGCGTGGACAGGTCGTTGCCGAAAGTCGCAGTCTCCTGGGTGAACCTGTCCCCGGCGAGCTGCATACCGTCGCCGGAGTCGCCGGCGAACCTGATGATGACACGATCGAGCTGCTGGACCTGCTTGGTCACAGTCTCCCGGCCTCCCTCACGCGCCGAGGCCGGGTGCAGACGCGGTGACGGCGTGCATATTTGCTGTCGTTAGTCTCGTGCATTGTTGTTAGTGGTGCCTGCCGGGGGCCCCCGGACGGCATGGCGGGCATCCTACTGGCGAGACTACGACCTGTACCGTCGTGGGCGGCCCGCCGCCACGTCAGGCGCCCGCCTCGTCCGGACTTCCTGTCGCGGCTAGAACCCGATTCTAGTACAGAAGTCATGACATCCAGGTTCGGTCTCCCCTTATACGACGCACTGTGGAGCAGCGCGGTTCACTGGCGTCCCGGGGCGTTGCCGGGCGACGGAAATAGCCACACCTCAGTCACGTAGCGTGTCAACCCGGTAGCGCTCCGGTGCGTCATATTCGCGAAGTCCTGCCATTACTGCCGCGCCAGGGGTGCGCCAGGACGCGGGCGGGCGGACTGCCGGCGGTAACCGGAAGGTTGTTCCGGGCGCCGGGCAAGGGGGCCACAGCGTGATTACAGATCTGGACGGTGGACGGACAGCTAGCCGGGCAGCTGTCGTGCCGACGCCGTCGTGTTTCAGCGGGCGGCGGGCGGCGGATGCCAGCCAGTCCGGCGGCAAGTCTGGTGGCCAGGCCGGCGGCCAGCCTGCCAGCCCGCGTGGCGCGCAGGCAGCTTCTTCGGCTGCCGTGCAGATCTCGCCGGCCGCGCCTGGCTCAGGCCGAGTGACGGCGCGGTCCGCGCTGTATGCAGCGCTGACCGGCGTCCGGCTGGGCTCGCGCCAACGCGGAGGTGGCAGCGGCGCTGCCCAGCCCGGCCGCGACGAGCCGCCCTGGCGCGAGCCCGGACGGACTGCCGCAGCGCCGGGACAATCCTGGCTACCGGCACCGCGCCCCTGTCGCGTCCTGATCTCCATCGGGTCCTGGTCCCGGCTGGGTCCCGGCAGCGGGTCGCGTCCTGATCCTGGCAGCGCCCGGCCCGCCTCGGCCGCTGCCAGGCGCTGGGCGCGGATCGGCCGTCAGCCGGGTCGCTCCCGGCTCACGGCCGCGGTCAGGTCGACAAGCTGCGCGAGCGTGTCGAGTCGCCGGCTGCGGTCCCCCTCGAGCTTGGCCTGCAAGGTGGTGATGCCCGCGTCCCGGTACAGCCGCAGACGCTCGGTGATCATGTCGGGCGTGCCGATGAGGTTCGTCTTGACGCCAAGCTCGGCTGGCACGCGCTCGGCCGCCTCGTCGCGCCGGCCGGCGAGCCAGAGGTCCTGCACCGCGTCGACATCAGCGCCGTAGCCCTGCCGCCTGAAGGCCGCGTTGTAGAAGTTCTGCTCCCTGGACCCCATTGCGCCGATGGTGAACGCGTAGCCGCGAGCATGCCGCCGCGCAGCCGCTGCTGCCGCCTCCTCGTCCGGCGTGATCTCGACGCCCACCGGGATGACGAGATCGAGCTCGGCCAGGGGCCGGTTCGCCTTCGCGGCACCGGCCCTGAGCGGACCCAGGAAGACGTCGGCGTGCTCGGGCATGAAGGTATTGCCGATCCAGCCGTCAGCCAGCTCGCCGGTCAGCTCCAGGTTGCGTGGTCCGAGCGAGGCGACGTAGACGGGCACCGTGGTCGCCGGCAGCATGGAGCGGATGGCGCGGCCCTGGCCGCCCGGCAGCGGTAGCTGGTAGGCCCGGCCCTGGTGGCTCAGCCGCTGGCCGGCTGCGATGGTCCTGATGATCTCGATGGTCTCGCGCGTCACCGCCAGCGGTGCTTCGAACCTGACCCCGTGCCAGCCTTCCATCACTTGCGGCCCGCTGGTGCCGACGCCCAGCCGGAACCGGCCGCCGGATAGCAGCTGCAGCGACATGGCCGACATCGCGAGCATCGCCGGGGTGCGGGCGCCGAGCTGGGCGATCGCCGAGCCCAGGCTGATCCGCTCGGTCTGTGCGGCCAGGAAGGCCAGCGGCGTGAGCGCGTCCTGCCCCCACGCCTCGGCCACCCACACGGAGATAGCACCGATCCGCTCGGCGTCCCGGACGAAGTCCGCGTCCTGCTGGGAGGCCACGCGGGCGGCGATGCCTACTTGCATGCCCTCATTGTCTCGCTTGGGCTCACGGTCAGGCGCGGCGTAGCATGCGACCGTGGAAGCCGCCGAGCTCAGATACGCCGACTGCCCGACGACGGAGGCCGAGCTGCACATCGACGCGCCGCCCGCGGCGGTCTGGCGGCTCGTCTGCGACATCCAGACGCCTGCGGAGTTCAGCTCGGAATTCCAGGGCGGTCAGTGGCTCGACGGCGCGACGGGCCCAGCGCTCGGGGCCCGGTTCCGTGGGCACAACTTTCACGAAGCGCGCGGCGCCTGGGAGACGGTGTCGACTATCTGCGAGTTCAAGCCGGAGCAGGTCTTCGGCTGGGCGGTCGGCGATCCCGAGGTCCCGGCGGCTCGCTGGCGGTTCTCGCTTGCTGCTGACGGCGACGGCACTGTTATCCGGCAGTGGATGCAGATGGGACCGGGTGAGAGCGGCATCAGCGAGCTCATCGCCCAGATGCCCGACAAGGAGCACCGCATCCTGCGGCGCCGGCTGGCCGAGCACCAGGCCAATATGATCGCCACGCTGGCTGGCATCAAGGACCGGGCCGAGGCCTCCTAGCCGCTGGCGCCGGCGGACTGGCGCGGCGGGGCGGGCGATATGCGGCAGTTATACCAGCCACGGAGCCCTGGGACCGCCACGGAGCCCCTGGGGCCGCTACCGAGTAGGGCACGAGATTGGACTTGCTGCCCTTCTAAGGGCAGTAATGCCAACCTGGCGCCCAATGGCCGGGCCAGCGGGCCGACGCGCGTGCTACCAGGCGGCGTCGATCACGTTGGCCGGCCACGGAAGAGGCGTGTACTGAGTGCCGCTGTAGACCCCTGCCGTCTGGCCAGATGGAATCGGCGTGAAGGGACCGCCCGTCTTGGGGCCAGGCTGGGCGCCCAGGACGATGATCTTGCTGCCGTCGTCATTCGTCCACAGCACGTCGTCCGGGCCAGCCCCGGTCGTGTGGCCCTCGAGGAAGGTCGGCACCTGGTTGACGACTGTCGCCTGGCCGGTCGCCGCCGAGAAACGCAGGAGATGCGACACGAGTTCGGCGGCGCCAGTGCCGTACTCAATGAAGACGGTCTTGCCATTCGGAGTGATCACGGCGTCCCGCCACGAAATGACGCGGGGGCTGGCGGGAAGCGCGTGGCTATCTGCCATCAGGTCGGCACCGGGAGCGTCGACGTCGAGGAGCCGGACCTGGGCGCCCGTTTGCCCCGCGATGAAGAGCAGGGATCGGCTGTTCGACGTCCACGAGAGCTGAACTCTGCTCGGGTACTGGATGAGCGGGAATCCATCCCCGATCGATTCCTCGACGCACTGGCCACGGTCGCACACGTTCCTTGTCCACGTTCGTTGCGTGCCGTTGGCCAGATTGAAAACGGTGAGATCACCCTGAATTTGGGTGGCCGTGTCGGTACGACGGAAGATGATCGCTGCCAGCGACTCGCCGTCCGGTGACAGCGCCATCGCGAGCAGTTGCCGTCCTTGCCCGCCTGGGATGTCGGCCTCGGGAAGCTCAGTCAGCTGAGCCCGAGCCGATGAGCTCGACGCGGCCGGATTGATGTGCAGCAGGAACAGGCGCTGCCGGTACGTCCCGTACAGCGTGGTACCCCCGGTCGTCGGACCCACGCCATACAGCACGAAGGTGCGGTCATCGGCCGCCCCCGTCACCGCGGCGAAGGTGTACGACCGCGGCGGAGTGATGCGGGCCACCACGGTGCCCGTCGTGGTGGCCCGGACGACGGCCACGTCCGCGGGCGGCGAATCCTGCTGGTACTCCGGCTGCGAACCGACGAGGGCTACGTAGTAGGGCGGCACGTTGACCTGAACCCTGGCCGCGGCTGTCGTCTGCTGGGCTGCCTGGGTCGGGGCACCGCTGCAGGCGGCCAGCAGGGCGGCGGCTGCCGCCGCGGCCAGCGCCGCGAGCCACCGGCGCGGCGCGCGCGCCGCTGGAAGCTCACCGTTGTCCTGTCTCATGACTGTTCCCTCACCTGCCCCAGGCCTACCACGCCGCGTCGATCACGTCGGCTGGCCATGGAATCGGCGTGTAGTGGTCGCCGCGGTAGATCCCGGCCGTCACGTCCGGGCCGAATAGCACCTGCTTGGTCGGGGCATCGAGGCCGCGCCCTGCCCCGGTGACGATCAGCTGGCTCCCGTTGTAGTTGCTCCACAGGACGAGGTCACTGCCGCCGCCGGCCGGACGGCCCTCAAGATCCTGAATCACCTTGTTGATCGTGGTCATCGCGCCTGTGCGGGCGGAGAAGCGCAACAAACCTGTCCAGTTCGTCTGGCCTTTGCTCTCCTGATAGGTAATGAAGACTGTCTTGCCATCCGGCGTCAGATAGGCGTCCTGCCACTCCAGCACGGGCACGCCATGAATGGCGAACGGCTTGCTAGCCGACTGGACGTTGTTACCAGGTGCGCCGAGATCAAGGAGCCGCAGTTGCGGGGCATAGACGTCGGGGATGAACGCAAGCGACTTCCCGTTTGCCGTCCAGGACAAGTAGACGGGCACTGGTGCAGATTCAGCCGGCAACGCGCCATCGATGGTGGTCTGGCCGCAGGCACTGCAGAGTCTCCTGATCCAGGTCCTCGTCGCTCCGGTCGCCAGGTCATACACATTTAGCTGGCCGGGGATCGTCAGGCCGTTCTGGAGCACCGCTGCCAGCGTGCTTCCGTCCGGCGACAGCGCCATCGTGTTCACCTGGCTGCCAGTCGGGATGTCACTAGTGGGCAGCGCGGTCAGCTTGACCCGGCCGGCGGCCGACGTCGCGGCTGGGTCGATGTGCAGGAGGTAGAAGCGCTCCGGAGTGACGCCCGTATGCGAGTTGGTGTCGCCGCGAGCCCACAGCACGAAGGTGCGATCGTCTGCCGCCCCGGTCACGGCGTCGAAGCCGGCGTACGGCCGGGGCGGGGTAATGCGGGCGATCACCGCGCCGGTCGCCGTCGCCCGAACGGTGGCCACAGCCGTGCGGGAAGGCTTGCGGCGCGGGCAGCCCGTTGTTGACCAGCGCCACGTAGTAAGGCGGCACGCTGGTCTGGATCGGCACCACTGGCGCTACGGTCCCGGGGAGCGCACCGGCGGCGGCCAGCGCGGCGGCGACCACCGCCAGGACCGCGGCGGCCGCCGCTAGGGGTGTCAGCCAGCGCCGGCTAGCCCAGGGCCAGGCTCTGTTGCCGCCCCCGCGGGCGACAGAGCCTGGCCGGCGGACCGGCTGGAGGTAGAGCGCGGGCAACTCCGGCGAGATGTCGTCAGCCTTGGCCTGGAAGGCCGTGCGGAGCCTGTCTTCAAGCTGGGTCATGACCGCTCCTTCATGGTGCGGCCGAGCGACTCAAGTGCCCGGTGGGTGGTGGATCTGACCGTGCTCGGGCGCACGCCCATGAGCTCGGCGATCTCCTCGTCGGTCAGGTCGAGGTAGAAGCGCAGCACGAGCACCTCGCGCTGGCGGCGCGGCAGCCTGTCTACCGCCCGCGTCACCTCGACGCGCTCTTCGCTGCCGAGCACCGCTGACTCCGCGGATGGGGCCGGAAGCTCGTAGATGACCCGGCGGTTGCGAACGACACGCCGGCGCAGGACCGAGCGGCAGCCGTTCAGCACCGATGCCCGCACGTACTGCCGGGCCTTGTCGGCGTCCGCCAGCTCATCCCAGCGCCGGTAGAGGTTGCAGAACGCCTCCTGCACCACGTCCTCGGCGCTCTGCCTGTCGCTGAGCATGACGTACGCCAGCCGGATGAGGGTGAGCGCGCTGTCCTGGTACAGCGTCGTGACCGCGGTCGCGGCCTGGTCGAGCGCCAGGTGCGCGGGCAGCCCCGGCAGGCCCACGGCCGCGGCCGCGCTCAGATCCTCGCGCTTCATACAAGTACAGACGCGCGAGCCGGTGCCATGCTGCTTCTAGCGGAGGATGAATTTGCGGACGGCGTTGGCGAAGCCCTCGTCGTCGTTCGGCGTCGTCACCCGCCGCGCGGCCCGCTTCACCTCGTGGCTGGACTGGCCCATCGCGATGCTGAGACCCGAGTGAGCGAACATCAGCACGTCGTTCGGCATGTCGCCGATCGTCGCGATCTCCTCGGGCGCCAGCTTGTACTTGGCCGCCAGGTACTTGGCCACCTCGCCCTTGTTCGCCTGCGGGTGCGTGACGTCCAGGTAATACGGCTGTGACTGAGCCGCGGTCACATGGTCGCCAAACTTGTCGTGGACGGCGGCGGTCGCCTTCTCGACGGCATCGGTGTCGTCGCTGACGCCCACCAGCTTGGCTACGTCGTGCGTCAGCGTGCGCACTCCGTCCGGCGGCATGACCTTCGGCTGGAATTTGACGGTCCAGGCCTCGCGCGCAACGTGCGGCCCGTCGGCCTTCGGCACGTACCAGTCGGCACCGCTGTACAGCCACACGTCCAGCTGGAACGAGGCCATCTCGTCGGCCACCGGCACGACGAGGTCGTCGGGCAGCACGCGCTGCTCGATCACCGACATGTGCCGGTCGACGAGCAAGCCGCCATTGAACGCCGCGATAGGAGTCTGAATGTCGAGCGGCTCGATGAGCATGGCCATGCCGCGCGGCGGGCGCCCGCTGGTGATCGCGAAGATGACGCCGGCCTCGTGCAGGTCGCGGACGGCCGCGATCGCCTTGTCCGTCAGCTCCTTGTCCGGCGTGACGAGCGTGCCGTCGACGTCGGCGAGCAGCAGCTTGACCGTCGGCGTCGTCACCGCGCACCGCCCGCCTGCCGCCTGGCAATCGGCACTGACGTAGGCGTCGATCACGTCCCGGTAGCGGCTCGGCGATCCTGTCCACGGTCTGCTCCCGGGTCGCCTTCTGCGCCAGATAGTCCGTCAGCGCCTCGTCCCACAGCGTCCGGCCGACGGCGAAACCGTCGAAACCGTCCACCGCGGCGCCGATCCTGACCCACTCGATTACCTGCGGCTCGTCGGCGCCGCGGCCGAGCACGATGCACTTGACGCCGTCGCGGCCTTCCGACCGTGCCTGCGCGACCACCTCCTCGCAGGCCGCGCGGCTGTCCAGCCCCTCGATCTTCCAGATGTCGGGCTCGACTCCGCCAGCTTGCAGGGCCGCGATGGTCGCGACGACGAGGTCCGGCCGCAGTCCGCGGTCGTACGCACGCTGGTCGCCGCCGAATCGATCGAGCTGGGCCTTGGTCGGCGGCACCAGCAGCTCGAACAGGAACTTGCGCTGCTGATCCCGCAGCCAGTGGCTGAGCCGCGCCAGCCGCTGCGGTCTGCCGCCGGTTGAGGTCGGCGTCACCGTCGGGGTTGTAGCGCACCAGGACCTTGGCGAACGTCGGATCGAAGGCCTCGATGTGGGCGCCGAAGTCATCGCCGTACTCGAAGTCGAACTCGTCCTGGCCCGAGCGCTCGACCGGCATGGCCAGCGGCACGCCGGCTGTCCTTCGCGCGCCGCGCGACGCGGGCGCCGAACTCCTCGTCGACCAGGACGCCGCATGCTCCGGCGGGCGCGCCCGCAGCCCGCGCCTGCGCGTGGGCAGTCGAAGATGATCTCCTTCACCTTGGTGATGCCGTCGCGGACGGCCGGTGACACTGGCTCGGACGCGCCGAACAGGTCGTGCTCGAACGAGCCACGGTGATCGAAGGCCATCAGGTACAACGGCTTGCCGTACCCGAGCGTCATGCGCACCTCCTGGTAGGACGACGTCGTCAGCCAGAGTTCGGCAAGTGCCAGCGGAATGGCTCGATGAGCTTGGCGACCGAGGATGGCCCCCACGAGCCGCGCGCGTACGGCTCGACCGGCGGCGGGTTCTGCAGCAGCGGCTCGGAGATCTCCCACAGCCGGTTGATGCCGTCCGAGCTGGTGAACAGCGCCTGGTCGCCGATCATCGCGTCGAGGATCAGCCGCTCGTAGCCCTCGAGCGCGTTGGCCGCGGCGAACGAGTCCGCGTACTTGAAGATCATCTTCTCGCTCCCGAGCGCCATCTCGGCGCCCGGCTCCTTGGCCAGGAACTTCGCGGTGATCGAGCCGGGGTCGGCGAAGTCGATGATGATCTCGTTCCGCCGCCCGTCCGGGATGTCCTTGCGGTGTGCCTTGAACATCCGCAGCGGCGGCTCGTGGAAGCCGAGCGTGACCACCTGACGGCCGGCCCCGAGGCTCTTGCCGGACCGCAGGTAGAACGGCACCCCGTGCCAGCGCCAGTTGTCGACCTCGGCCTTGAGCGCGACCATCGTCTCGGTCTGCGAGCCGGCGGCGACGCCTGGCTCGGTCAGGTAGCCGTCGTACTGGCCGCGAACAACGTGCCGGGTGTCGACGGGCCGCAGCGCGTCGAAAACCTTCAGCTTCTCGGCGCGCAGTTGCTGGGCGGTCAGTGCCGTCGGCGGTTCCATGGCGACGAACCCCAGCACCTGGAACAGGTGCGTCACGATCATGTCGCGGTAGGCGCCGGTCTTGTCGTAGAAGTCGGCGCGACCCTCGATCGAGAGCGTCTCCGGCACGTCGATCTGCACGTAGGCGATGTGCGACCGGTTCCAGACGGGCTCGAAGAGCCCGTTGGCGAACCGGAAGGCCAGGATGTTGTCGACCGACTCCTTGCCGAGGAAGTGATCGATCCGGAAGATCTGCGACTCGTCGAAGACCGCGTGCACGGCGTTGCCGAGCTCGATCGCTGACTTCAGGTCCATGCCGAAGGGCTTCTCGATGATCACCCGCGACCTCTCGCCGGCCAGGCCGGCCGCGCCGAGCATGCCGACCACGGACGAGAAGGCCGCCGGCGGCACCGCGAGGTGGAAGATGCGCCGCACCCCCTCGCCGATCTCCTTCTCGGCACGCGCGACCTCGTCCTTCAGCGGGCTGTAGTCGTCGGGATCGGCGCAGGCGAAGGACAGATGCCGCTGGAAGTCGGTCCAGCAGTCGGCCTCGCCGGTCTGGCTTGCTGATGCAGAAATCCTGCGCGGCCTGCCGGGCGTGCGCCCGGAACTCCTCGGTGCTGAGCGCGAACTTGGCTGGCGACGACCCGATGATGCGGTAGTTATGCGGCAGCAGGCCGGCCGCGGCGAGATGGAACAGGCCGGGCAGCAGCTTGCGCTTGGCCAGGTCGCCCGTCGCGCCGAAGAGCACGATCACGTGATCGTCAGGACGGCGGACACTGCCGTGCGCTTGTGTCCTGCTGGTGCTCTCTGCGGTCATGACGTCCTCGTGGTCGGGGGAGGGATTATCGGCGCGAGGTCGCGGTCACAGACATGGCGGCGGCTAGCGGCCCGGGGGCGCGGCCGCTTCGTCGGCGAGTATCAGCGACCGCGTCGCCAGCACCCGGCCCGCGGGAATGGACTCGTCTCCGGCCAGCAGCTTAGCCAGCGCGTCCCGCTTGTCGGCGCCGGTGACCAGCCACAGCAGCTGGTCCGCGCGCGTCAGCGCTGGATAGGTGAGTGTCATGCGCCGGTGGCCCTGGTACGGCTGCGTCACCGCCACCAGTGCGTCGGCTGACCTCGAGCACCGGGTCACCTGGCACCAGCGAAGCGGTGTGGCCGTCCGGGCCCAGGCCGAGGTGCACCAGGTCGAACCGCTGCGGCAGCACGGTGGCGTAGGCTGCGGCGGCCACGTCAAGGTCCGGATCGTTGACGGGCATCGGATGCACGCGCGCGGGCGCGTCCCCGATGCTCTCCCGCAGGTGCGTCAGGTTGCGGTCCGGGTCGCCGTCGGGCGCGACGCGCTCGTCGACCTGGAAGAGCTCGACGTCCGCCCAGGGCACGTCCTCCTTGGCTAGCTCGGCGAACATTGCCCAGGGCGTCTTGCCGCCGCTGACCGCGAACGTGAACCGGCCGCGGGCCGATACGGCCTCACGCGCCCGCGCGGCGACGTACCTGGCTGCCGCGCGCGGCCACGGCGGCGGCGTCCGGTGCTACCTCGAGTTCGTGCTGCACCGCTTAGTCCTTCTTCTCCGCGTGCCCGCCGAACTCCGAGCGCATGGCCGACAGGACCTTGTCAGTGAAGTCACCGAGCCCGCGCGACTCAAACCGCTCGTATAGCGAGGCGGTGATCACCGCGGCGGGGACGCCTTCCTCGACTGCGGCCAGCACGGTCCACCGGCCCTCGCCGGAGTCCGACACGCGTCCGGCGAAGTCGTGGAGCTCAGGATCCTTGGCGAACGCGGCGGCGATGAGGTCGATGAGCCACGAGCTGATGACCGAGCCACGGCGCCAGACCTCGGCGACCTCGCTGACGTCGATCTGGTACTGGTAGGCCTCCGGGTCGCGCAGCGGCGCCGTCTCCGCGTCGGCCTCCTGCTCGTGCAGTCCCGCGTCGGCGTGCTTGATGATCGACAGGCCCTCGCCGATCGCGGCCATCATGCCGTACTCGATGCCGTTGTGGACCATCTTGACGAAGTGGCCAGCCCCGTTCGGGCCGCAGTGCAGGTAGCCGTGCGGCGCTGTGCTATCAGCGATGCTCCGGCCCGGCGTTGGCTCGGCGCTGCCCTCGCCGGGCGCGATGGTCTTGAAGATCGGGTCCAGGTGCTGGACCGGCGCCTTCTCGCCGCCGATCATCAGGCAGAAGCCGCGGTCCAGGCCGTAGACGCCGCCGCTGGTGCCGCAGTCGACGTAGTGGATGCCGGCGGACTTCAGCTGCTTCGCGCGCTCGATGTCGTCGCGGTAGTAGGAGTTGCCGCCGTCGATGACGATGTCGCCCTCGGCCAGCAGCGGCATAAGCCCGTCCAGCGTCGACTGCACGACGGCGGCCGGGACCATGATCCAGATAGCCCGCGGCTGCTCGAGCTTGCTGACGAACTCGGCGAGGCTGGCAGCCCCGTCAGCGCCCTCGCCAGCTAGCTGCTTGACCACGTCAGCGCTGCGGTCGTAGGCGACGCAGCGGTGACCGTCGCGCATGAGGCGGCGCACCAGGTTCGCGCCCATCCGGCCGAGCCCGATCATGCCGAGTTGCATGGGCTTATCTGTAGGCATCGCGGTTGCCTTCCAATCTTCTTGTCCGGGAACGGGGCCGTTATGGGCTGACCTTGAGTGCCCGGTAGCGGCGGATCAGGGCATTGGTCGACGAATCGTGGCGCAATTCGGGCTCATCGGGGGACTCAAGCTCAGGCGCGATCTGACTGGCGAGCACCTTGCCGAGCTCGACTCCCCACTGGTCGAAGGAGTCAATCTGCCAGATCGCCCCCTGGGTAAACACGCTGTGCTCATACAGGGCGACCAGCGAGCCGAGCAGGCGCGGCGTCAGCACGTCGGTGAACAGCACGTTGGTGGGGCGGTTGCCTGGCATGACGCGGTGCGGGACGACGTACTCGGGCGTGCCCTCGGCGCGCACCTGCTCTTCGGTCTTGCCGAACGCCAGCGCCTGGGCCTGGGCGAACACGTTGGCCGTCAGTAGGTCGTGGTGGTCGCGGAGCGGGTTGAGCGACTTCGCGAACCCGATGAGATCGACAGGGATCAACCTCGTTCCCTGATGAATGAGCTGATAGAAGCTGTGCTGGCCGTTTGTGCCCGGCTCGCCCCAGAACACCTGCCCGGTCGGGTAGTCGACCGGGCGCCCGGTGATGGTGACGCTCTTGCCGTTGGACTCCATGGTCAGCTGCTGCAGGTAGGCCGGGAACCGCTTCAGGTACTGGTCGTAGGGCATCACGCCGACGGTCTCGGCGCGGAAGAAGTCGGAGTACCAGACGCAGAGCAGGCCCATGAGGACGGGCAGGTTCTGCGCCAGCGGCGCGGTGCGGAAGTGCTCGTCCATCGCGTGGAACCCGGCCAGCATCTCGTCGAACTGGTCGGGGCCGATCGCGATCATCGTGGACAGGCCGATCGCGGAGTCCATCGAGTAGCGGCCGCCGACCCAGTCCCAGAAGCCGAACATGTTCGCCGTGTCGATCCCGAAGGCCGCGACCTTCTCCGCGTTGGTCGACACCGCGACGAAGTGCTTGGCGACCGCGGCCTCGGAGCCCAGTTCGGCAACCACCCAGTCGCGGGCGGACGTCGCGTTCGTCAGCGTCTCCAGGGTGGAGAACGTCTTGGACGAGATGATGAACAGCGTCTCGTCCGCGCGCAAGTCCCTGGTGGCCTCGACGAAGTCGGTGGAGTCGACGTTCGAGACGAACCGGAACGTCAGGCTGCGGTCGGAGTAATAGCGAAGGGCCTCGTACGCCATCACCGGGCCGAGGTCAGATCCGCCGATGCCGACGTTCACGACATTGCGGATGGGCTTGCCGGTGTAGCCCGTCCACTCGCCGGACCGGACGCGGTCGGCGAACGCGCTCATCCGGCCCAGCACCTCGTGCACCTCGCGGACCACGTCCACGCCGTCGACGACCAGGGACGCGGTCGCCGGCATACGCAGAGCCACGTGCAAGACCGCGCGGTCCTCCGACACGTTGATGTGCTCGCCGCGGAACATGGCGTCGCGACGTTCTGGCACCGCCGACTCCTCGGCCAGTTCGACGAGCAGCCGCATGGTCTCGTCGGTGACGCGGTTCTTGGAGTAATCCAGGTAGATGCCCTCGGCCTCGGCCGTCAGCCGCTCGCCGCGGCCCGGGTCCGCCTGGAACAGCTCACGCAGGTGACGGTCGCGGATCTCGGCGTAGTGGCGGTCGAGCGCCTGCCAGGCCTTGCGCTCGCGGAGCGGCGGAACGTCCGGCATGTCGCGTCTCCTTTGCTGGCTGCCACGTCTTATCCCAGCACGGTCGGCTGGCACGGCGCTGCCCGGCCCGCGGAATGCCCGGCGTGAACCCTGGGCATGATTCCGCCGTGGTAACAAACATGAGCGCAGAGCGAAGGCAGGGCGTGGGGTCACGGCTCCTGCTGCGGGTTATCGGAGCAGGACTGCTGATCGCTACCGCGGCCATACACCTGGACCTGTACCTGACCGGATACCGGACTATCCCGACTATCGGCTGGCTGTTCCTGCTCCAGGTCATCGTGGCCTTCGCTCTTGGCGGCCTCGTGCTCGTCACGGGCAGCAGGCTGGTGGCCGCGCTGGGTGCCGGGTTCGCGCTGAGCACTCTCGGCGGGTATCTGCTGACCGTGCAATTCGGGCTTTTCGGGTTCCGCGAGGTGCGCACTACGGCTGGCATCGTGGCCGGAATCATCGAAGTGCTGGCGTTCGCCGTGCTGGCCTTCCTCGCGGCGACGCCAGCTTCGAAGGTCCCGGCGTCCGGCTCGGCTTCGGCCAGGGCAGCGGCTGACGCGGCTGCCCGCCGGGGCGGGGTCGGCGGCACAGCCGACTCCATACCCGGCGGGGTGCACAGCGCGCCCGTCCGGGGCCCGGCCTGGCTGCCCGCCGGGGTCAGCCGTACGCAGGCTGCGCTTGGCGCTGGTGTCGTCTCGGTGGTGGCCCTGGGCCTGCTGGCCGGTGCCCTCGCGGCGTCTGGCGGCAGCACCGGCGGCAGCTCGTCCGCGTCGGTCAGCCAGGCGTCCTCCGGCGCGGGCCTGCGGACGACCTCCATCGGCGGGATGACCGTCCTGACCAACGCCGCCGGGCTGACCCTGTACACGTTCGCGCCCGACACGAATGGCAAGTCTGCCTGCTATGGCTCGTGCGCGTCGTACTGGCCGCCCGTTGCCGGGCCGCTCAAGGCCGGGAGCGGGGTCACCGGGACCCTGGGCACGATCACCCGCACCGGCGGGTCCAAGCAGGAGACCTACAACGGGCACCCGCTGTACACCTACGTCGGCGATTCAGGCCCTGGCCAGGACAACGGCAACAACCTCAACCTCAACGGCGGTCTCTGGCACGTGGTCGTCGTCAAGTAACAGGGGTCGTCGTCAAGTGACGGCCGAGCTGCGGCTTGCGCCGCCGCCCGTTAAGACCCTGTCGTCTTCAGTCCTGAACGTGACCTATTCGCGGCTTTTGCACCCACGAAACTGTCAGGGTCTCATGCGACGGTCGCTGGCCGGGCGGCCTGCGGCGGTCGGCCGCGTAGCGGTCGGGTCTTAGCGGTAGTTGACGTACTGGAGCGCGATATCGAAGTCCTTGCCCTTCAGCAGGGCCTGGACCTCCTGGAGCTCGTCCTTCTTCTTGGACGAGACGCGCAGTTCGTCACCCTGGACCTGGGCGCGCACGCCCTTCGGCCCCTCATCCCGGATGATCTTGGAGATCTTGCGGGCGTCGTCCTGGGAGATGCCCTCCTTGAGCCCGACATGGAGCCGGTACTCCTTGCCGGAGAGCTTGGGCTCGTCGGCGTCCAGGACCTTGAGCGAGACCGAGCGCTTGACCAGCTTGTCCTTGAAGACGTCGAGCACCGCGCTGGCACGTTCCTCGCTGTTGGCCCTGATCTCCACTGCTTCCTTGCCGGACCAGGCGATGGAGGCGCCGACGCCGCGAAAGTCGAACCTGGTGCCGACTTCCTTGACGGTCTGGTTCAGCGCGTTGTCGACTTCCTGATGATTGATCTTCGAGACGATGTCAAAAGAGGATTCGGCTGCCACGGACATCAGGCTATCGCCGTCACAGCCGCGGTGTCGTAACCGCGATGCTGAAGTAACAGGCAGGTTCCGCTATTCTTCACAGTGCCCGTTCTGCGGGACGGCGCACGGCAGGTTGCCCGAGTGGCCAAAGGGAGCGGTCTGTAAAACCGTCGGCTCAGCCTACGTTGGTTCGAACCCAACACCTGCCACTGATCACAGATCGTAGTATCCGCAGGTCAGCGCTGCAATTAGCGATCTGGTCCAGGCCACGCTGCAAGGTGGAGCTGAGCGGTCTGCGAACCGCTCGCTCTAGCAGCGCGAGCGTACGTGCGGCTGCTTCTCGTCGGCGGGACACGCTCTCCTGCGGCTCGGTGTTGTGTTCGATTACGTCGGCTGAGCTCCAAAAGGTCCAGCAAAGGCGCTGATCGACTACACGTTCGATCCAACGGGACTCGCCGCCGCTCACTACGGTCGCGCGTTCGGGTGGTCCGCCAGTCACGGACATATAGCGGACAGGCGAGAGGCGGGAACGGCGGTTCGGCGAACCGCCTGTTGTCACCGACGGTGATCGGCCCTGCCGGCGAAGGGCGCAGCCGATCTGGCAGCTGCCGATGTCTTGCGGGCCGTGGAGGTAGTTGGTGCAGACAGTGTGCAGGATGCATAGCCACGCAATGTGACCGCGGGCATAGCCGCCAAGAGCCCAGCCGCGGAACAGACCGCCGAATATCTGCGGCTCCCCTCGCATTGGCCTCAACGCGCTGGCGAGTACAGATCAGCCATTTCGGAGCGGTCCAAGTCCGGCCGGGCGTATCGGCCTTCTGGTGGCGGTCCTGCCTGGCAGTCCCGCGGACGCGTTCGGCGGCGGGTTGGGCGCCTAGCTGAAGGCTCCGGTATCGCCGGCTCTCGGCGGGCCGGCTGGGCGGGTGGGTTCAGGTGCTGCTTCCGCTAGCGCGTACTCAACGGCGCGGCTGCCTCCCAGCGACCGGCCCCATGTCCAGGCCTGCTCGAATGCCGTATCTCCCATGCGGGAGCGCAGCGCCGCCAGGAGACCATCGTCGTGGGCGGCGCGGGGCACGAGTGCGTGCAGCCAGCCGCTGCCCTTGGCTTGCAGGAGGGCACCTGCGGCGGCGAGCAGATGCACGGCGCGCTCCAGGTTGTCCTGCCGGATGGCGACCGCGGCCAGTGCCTCGAGGTAGTAAGCGACGCTTGGTTCGTCCCTGGCCTCGGCCGACTGCGACACCCCTTCCTGCAGGCGTTCCGCCGCGCCGGTCAGATCGCCCTGGGCCTGGCTGCTGAGCGCCAGGTCGTAGAGCGAGACGAGGATGGTGAACCGGTCCTGCGCGCTGCGGGCCGCGTTCAGGGCCTCGGTGAACAGCTGCGCTGCGCGGTCGTGATCTGCCTGGCTGAGCCGGATCTGGCCGAGGAAATTGCACACGAGCGCCACGTCCAGCAGGTGCTGCAGACGCACGGGTCCGGCGAGCCGGCCGTTGCCGGCCTCGCGGCAGCGGGGCGAGCGTCTGTTCGAGCAGCTCGCTGGCCCGCGCGTCCTGGTGCTGCAATGCCAGGAGGTGACCCAGCATGGCTGCCGTCGTGGCTGCGCCCAGCATGTCCCCGGCCTGGCGGTACAGCGGCAGGCTCTGCTCCAGGAGCGGCTGCGCTGTGGCCTGGTCCCCGGATGCGAAGAGGCCGAAGCCGGTGCCGCTTAGCGCCAGGGCACGCTGCTGCGGCGGCAGGTGTTCGCTCTTGGTCAGGATGCCCACGTAGGAGGCGAGTTCCTCGGCGTGACCGTGCAGCCACCAGAACCTCCATGTCGCCCAGGACAGCTGTATCGCCGGCTCGAGCTGGTCCTGTTCCACCAGCCAGGACATGGCGGCGCCGAGGTTGCCGTGCTCGGTCTCGAGCCGGTCCAGCCACGCCAGCTGTCCGGGACCCTGCAGCTCGGCTGGAGCCGGCTCGGCGAGCGCCCGGAAGTAGGCCGCGTGCCGGTCGTGCGCCTCCCGCCAGTCAGCGCCGTCGCGCAGGCGCTCCAGCGCGTACTCCCGGATGGTCTCCAGCAGCCCGAAGCGCGGCTCGCCGTCGCGCGCCTGCGGCTGCACCAGGCTGCTGTCCACCAGCGAGCCCAGCGTGTCCATGACGTGCCCGGCCCGGCCCGGGTCCGCCGGCCCGGCGGCGCCGACGGCCTCCGCGGCGGGCAGGTCGAAGGTTCCTGCAAACACCGCTAGGCGGGCGAATAGCGCCTGCTCACCAGCGGACAGCAGATCGAAGCTCCAGTCGAGGGTGTTTCGCAGCGTCCGCTGCCGCGGGGGCAGGTCGCGCGCTCCGCCCGTCAGCAGCCCCATCGTGTCGCCAAGCCGGGCCAGCAGGGCCTGCGGTGGCAGCAGCCCGACCCTGGCCGCGGCCAGCTCGATGGCCAGCGGCAGCCCGTCCAGCCGCCGGCAGATCTCGGCGACCGCCGCGGCGTTCTCGCTGGTCAGCTCGAAACCCGCGGACGAGGCTTGCGCCCGCTGCACGAACAGGCGCACCGAGGCGCACCGCTGCACGTCCGCGGCGTCCCCGCCGGCCCCGATCGGCGGCACCGGGAGCGTCGGCACCGGGAACTCGTGCTCACCGCTGAGTCGCAACACCATCCGGCTCGTCACCAGCGCCACCACGCCCGGAGCGGCGCCCAGCAGCTCAGCCACCAGCGGAGCCGCCCCCATCACTTGCTCGAAGTTGTCCAGCACCAGCACCAGCCGCCGGGCGCGCAGGTACGACTTCAGGTCGTTGATCAGCCTGCCGCCCGAGGTGCTCAGTCCCAGCGCGGCGGCGATCGCGGCCGTTACCAGCTCGGCCGCCGCGACCGAGCCGAGCTCAACGAACCGCACCCCGTCCGCGAAGCCCGCACCTAGCCGCTGCGCGACTTCCACCGCGAGCCTGCTCTTCCCGACCCCGCCCGGCCCGGTGAGGGTCACCAGGCGCACACCGTCGGCACGCATCAGGTCGCCCACCGCCGCGGCGTCATCGTCGCGGCCCACAAGTGGCGTCGCCGGCACCGGCACCGCTCCTGCCAGTGACGGCTCGCCTGTGGCGCCGTCTCCCGGTGACGCCATCTCGAACCGCTCGCTCAGTAGCACGGCCAGGTCGTTCTCGACCAGGCGCTGCAGCTCGGTGGCAGCAGAGAAGTGCTGGTAGGACACGTCGCCGTCGTCCCTGATGCGGGTCAGCATCTCCGCCAGCCGCGACTCACGCTCCGGCGCCGGCGACTTCACATAAATGAGCCTGGGCAGCCCCGCCGACAGCAGGTACTCATCCTCCAGCCCGGAAACGTGCTCCCCCGGCGCGACCCAGCCGTAGCTCTGCCAGTACACGCCCACGAAGACCTGGCTCTGCGTCAGGTAGGAGCGGTATACCTCGCGCGGCGGATGCGGCCGGGCGCCCAGCTCGAACATCACCGGCGCCAGCCGCAGACGGGTCACCGCGTCCCGCACTGCCTGCCGCTCGGCGGCCAGTTCCTGCAGCGTGGAACTCACAAAGACCCGCAACCGCTGGTCGGGCGTGCGGATCAGATCCGTCTCGGCCATTACTCCACAGCCTAGGCAGGCGCGGCAGTCGGCAACAGATCCGGTCACTCCGCCGCCGTGCCTTACCCCCAGTGTGCCGGACGCCACGAATCAGGTCGGTGACCTTCAGCAGGCGCCCGGGCTCCCCAGAATGAACGTTCCGACGCGGCCTGAAGGACCATGCTGGCCAACGACTGTCATCGGCCTAGTACTGCTGGGGCGCCGGGCACTGCACCGCCACCCCGACATCGGCAGCGAGGTGGGCTGGTCGGGCGGCTGAGGAGGTGCG
The DNA here is from genome assembly GCA_963837255.1 of uncultured Actinomycetota bacterium. Classification (GTDB taxonomy): domain Bacteria; phylum Actinomycetota; class Actinomycetes; order Streptosporangiales; family Streptosporangiaceae; genus JAJYUU01. The sequence continues at coordinate 1,696,026 of CAWIMN010000009.1, read as the reverse complement.
GAAGGACTGGCGGTCGGCCGCCGGGCGGCAGCAGGCCGTCCAGCTGCCGACTGGCGGCGGTCAGACGGCAGAGTTATTGCCGTGACGGAGTTCGGCGAACGAATCTACAAGGACGCCTACGTGCTGCGGCGCGCGAACGCGCGAGTGATCGAGCTAGCGCGGCACCACTGCCTCCACATGGTCTTCACTGAGGCGTCCGGCCGCGGCCTGGCGGAGCCACAGCGGGCTGCCGATCAACGCGCGGCGGATAAGCTGCCCGGTCGCTGTGGACACGTGGGGCTCGAACCTGCACTCCCGTTCACAGACGAGGAGGCCGCTGTCGGCCCAGGCGTCGTCGCGGAGATCTCGATGACAGCGTCGGTCGGCCACACGGCGGCGGTGCAGCTCGAGCCGGGCGTCGCGACGGAGATGGTCGACCAGACACCATGCGCAAACGATCTTGACCCCAGTCCGCTCCCCTGTAACTCTGTAACGGTGGAAGATGGCTTCGTTCTGGGCTCCGGAGCGGGTGAGCGGGTCACCCCGGCAATGACGCTCAAGGTGGGCGACGAAAGCTCCCAGTGCTGGTCGATGTTCGAGGTCGTCGGCATCCCGCCGGGATTTGACGTTGGGGCGCACCTGCACCGCAACGCTGAGGAGCTGTTCTACGTCCTTGAGGGCGAGCTCGACCTCCTCGCCTTCGAGCCGCGCGTCAGGACCCCCGCCGACTGGCAGCGCTGGGAGTCTCGTAGCGGCAGCCGGGTGGCGCGGGCGGGACCGGGCAGTGTGATGTTCGTCCCGCGCGGCTGCCCGCACGCCTTCGCAAACCCTGGGCCCGGCCCGGCGAGCATGATCTTCCTGGTTTCCCCGCCCGGCCACGAGCACTATCAAAGGGAACTCGCCGAGCTGGTGGCTACCGCGACAGGGCCGCTGGACGTCGCGATAGCCGAGTTGCGGGAGCGTCACGATATCGAGCAGGTGACCCCCCAGGTCATCCCGGGCCGCGCGTGACAACCCAGCACGGGCCCATCGCGTCTGGCGAGCGACAATGCGTTAGGCCCGTACCGCTCGTCCTAGAGCCCTAATGTCGGGGCCCTGGGACGGCCAGGACAGGGCGGGTAAGTGGAGGAGAGTCGTCAGGGCGAGGCCCCACCGGCCCGCAGGTCAGGGGCTCAATCGCGCTACGTGAACGGCCAGATCGGCTGTGACGGGGCCACTTCCCAAGCGGAAGTTTCTAGCGATCGTCGCAACACCGGAGGTTTCCGGCAATTGCGATGGCCCGTGGTGTGCCGGGTCCGGCACCATAAACAGGGAAGCGGGACCAGTTCGCGGGGCTGATCGCGCGTGGCACGTCGAACGCAGAGGCATGCGGATCGCGGGCGCCAATCCACGGACCGGGAAACGCTGGCGACGCGGGCGCACAATCACCAGCAGCAGCGGCATGAAGGTGCACTCTCGACGCGTGACCGATGCGCGGAATCAGGTGATCTCGGAGCGGTATCTGTCTGAGGACGAGCGGGTCGCTATCGCTGATCGCCGACGGGCGGGACTGGGGGTGCGGGCCATCGCAGGAGACTAGACCGCAGCGCATCAACGGTCAGCCGGGATCTGCGCCGCAATCAGGATCCGGATAGCGGGCAGTACCGGCCGCTCGCCCGAGCTGTGAACTACGAGATTCACGATCAAGGAGCAAGTCCCATGGCCGAGACCACCATCCGTGCCGGCGCACCCCTCGTCACGTTGATCAACGTGTTCACCGTCGATCCCAAAGACCAAGAGCGACTCGTCGAGCTGTGGCAAGAGGGCACCGATGAGGTGATGCGCCACCTCCCCGGCTTCATATCCGCGAACGTGCACCGCAGTCTCGACGGGACAAAGGTCATCAACTACGCGCAGTGGGCGAGTGTCGATGCGTTCACCTCATCACTGCAAGATTCTGATGTCGCCTCCTACTTCGAGCGTCTCGCGCAAATCGGCACTCCCGACCCGGTCTTGTGCGAGGTCGTGTCCGTTCACCACGCCTGACACCGACGAACCGGCTGCAGAGGCGCCGGCTGCGTACCTCTGCTGGCGCATTCGCGGTTCGGGCACGATGTCCACCTGCGCTTGCGGTCCAGGCCTGCCACCGGGTTTGCCGAGGTAACGGGCGAGGCAGGCGACACCAAGGTTATCCTCGAGCCCGCTTGCGCCTGGCAGCCGCGGCGGATCAGCTCAATGAGCAAGGGTCCGCGCTTGAGCTAAGCGGGCATGCCCTACGCTAGCCACGAATACGCGAATCCAGGTCCCGGCCGCCCCGCACGCGTCTGGGTAGGTGAGCTGACAGGTGAGCGTTGGCATCCCAAAGCCGGGTACGCCCGTCGGTTATGACGAGCACATCCGGCCGCTGTTCAGGGAATATGACCGCGAGTCGATGCGCTTCGCGTTCGACCTGTGGTCCTACGAGGACGTGTCGGCCAGCGCGGCCGCGATCTTCGAGAAGCTGAGCACTGGCGCCATGCCGTGCGACGGCGCGTGGCCTTCCGAGCGGGTCGAGCTGTTCCGCCGGTGGATGGACACGGGGACGCGGGAGACAGCTTCTGATCCGCTCTCCGCCTCGGCCGGACTGGCAGAACCAGGCGGGGTCTCGACGGCTAACGTGGAGGCGATCGAGAGTGGGCTGCGCAGAGTCCTCGGCCTGCGAAGTGAACAGCATGTGGACGAACGCGCCATCGTCATCGAGCATCGCAGCCCGCTCATCTACATGCTCTGCGCGGCCGCAGAGCTGGAGCACGCGCTCATGTGCGAGTACCTCTATGCGGCCTTCTCGCTCAAACGTTCCGTCGATGAAGGGCTCACCCGCGAGCAACTCGCAGCCGTCGAGCGGTGGCGATCCACCATCCTGGCGGTTGCCAGGCAGGAGATGCTTCATCTGGCCATCGCCTGCAACCTGCTGACGTCCATCGGCGTAAGCCCCCACCTGTCGCGGCCCAACTTGCCCCAGCCGGCCCGGCACTATCCGAGTGGAGTGCGCCTGGAGCTACTGCCGTTCGGTGAGCAGGCACTTCGCCACTTCCTGTTCCTCGAGCGACCCGAGGGCATGGATCTGAACGATGCCGAAGGGCTGGCCGCGATGGAAAACGCGATCCCGGTCATGGGGGAGGAGGAGATCGCGCCTCACCTGCAGGAGTTCCGAACCGTCGGCCACCTGTACAGGTCGATCGAAGCGGGCTTTCGCCACCTGGCGGAGAAGATGGGCGAGGAGAACCTGTTCCTCGGCCCGAGCCGGTCGCAGACCCGAGGCGACCTGTTCGGCTGGAAGGAGCTTGAGCCGATCACGAGCACCGAGGAAGCGGTCCGCGCCATCGAGGCGATCGTCGAGCAGGGTGAAGGGCCTCGCGGTGACTGGCGCAACGCGCACTTCGGCCGCTTCCTCTCGGTGCTGAGCGAGTATCTCCAGATGAGGGAGAACGCACCCGGCCTTGAGGTCACCCGTCCGGTACTTCCCGTACTCGTGCGACCCCCCGAGACCGGCGCGCAGGCGAATCTGATCACCGACCCGGCCACCGCACGCGTTGCCGATCTGTGCAACGTCACCTACGAGGTGCTCCTTCACCTGCTCTACCGGCTCATGAGCCACATCGACGAGTCGGCAGATCAGATCGGTACTCTGGCGACGGTGGCCGTAGGCATCATGAACGACGTCATCGGGCCACTGGCCGACATCCTGACCACAATGCCCGTCGGACCCGAACACCCGGGACGCACCGCGGGCGCGACGTTCGAGCTGTTCTACCAGCCCGACTACCTTCTCCCGCACCGCAGAGCTGCCTGGCTCATCGGCGCGGAGCTCCTCACCGACGCCGCGGCGAGAGCGCAGATCGAGATGCAGCGCGACCGCCGGTTTGAACCCGTCGCGTCGGCGTTGCGCTCACATGCTGAAGCGCTTCGGGAAAATGCAGTTTGAGCCTTGCGTCAAGCGAGCGGGACGCAGCCGGACTCGGCTGGACTCAGCGGGACATGATCCAGAATAGGCACGGCGCTGACCAGGCCGACTCTGACTGCACGGGCCTGCGTGGCACGTTAGGCCGGTGAGATGAGTAGGAGCGCGGCGGTGGCGAGCATCACCGCCGCGGTCGCGCCGTGCACGCCGTAGGCGGTTGCCTTGGGGCCGTCGCCTCGCAGCACAATGATGGCGTCGCCGATCGCGATGATGCTGGCCGCCAGCATGAACCCGCCCAGGACGTGCGGCCCAGCGACGGCCAGCAGGACGAATGTCACAAGGCCTGAGGCGATGTCACGTACGCCCTTGACGGATAGGTAGGGGTCGGCGCGCATGCCGCCTTGCCCGGCGGCGATTCCGAATCCGGCGGCGGCCGTTCGGGGTGCGAGGAGAAACCGAGCGCCTACGAGGATGATCCCCAGGCCGAGCAATGCGGACAGCCCGTAGCCGATGTTGGTGAGCAGCATGGCGGATTCACGTCCTTCCTTTGGCGCCGCGCTAGCGGCGCGGCTCGCGGATTGCTGGTGCGCCTTCGGTCAGTGCATTGCGGCGCTGGCGGCAAGGCCCGCGACGGCGACGGTCATCAGCAGCGCGCGAGCGGTGATGATCGAGTCCCACCGTGATTGGAGGTTCCGGGCGTTGCCGGGAGTCGCGTGGGCGATGGCCGCCGCGGTGAGCGCCCGGTTGATCGGCGCGGCCACGCGCAGGTAGAGGCCGAGCCACACGAGCATCGCGGCCAGGGCAATGCCCGCTGTCCCCGCGATGGCGAGCGATCCGCCGGCCGCCCCGGCTGCCGTCGCCGCGACCGCGGCGAGGATGCCGATGACCCCGGGGACGGGCAGCCGCTGGTCGCCGTACTGATGCACTCTGCCCATGACCGCGGCCATGGTGGCGTCGTCCAAGTTGGCGAGCGCAGGCTTCTGCACCAGGGTGCAGAAGACATCGGTGCCGTAGATGATCCCGGCCGCCAGCACCCCGATCAGAGCGGCGATGGCTGCGAATCCGGTCACGAGAACCTCCTAGATGGCGTGCTGGGATGCCCGGCTGACCTGCCGGGCCGGGCTGTTGTCGAGGAAAGGTGCAAGGGGGCCGTCCTCGTGCGCCGGGGGCGCCGAAGACGCCGCAGGCGGCGGCGAACCAGGCCGGTATGCCGATCCCGGCCAGCAACTTGGTGGCGAGGTTCGAGCCGGTCGTGAATCCCCAGGCTGAGGGGCTTTGATGGCGGTCAGCATGAGGGTTCCTGGTCGCTGGCCCAGCGGGTGAAGGTCGCGTCGAGCGAGTCGATGAGGCGGGTGAAGGTGTCGTCCACCGACTGGGGCAGGCCGAACCCGCCGGCCGCCTCCAGGGTGGTGAACCCGTGCAGGACGACCCGCAGCACGCGGATCGCGTCGATGGCGTCTTTGCCGCTGATCTGGTAGCCGTCCAGCACGGCGAGCAGGACTGCGGCGGCGGCCTCGGCCGCGGCAAGATGTTCGCTGTCGGCGGGGTCGGGGGCCCGGATGCTGGCCGCGCACCGGCCGGGGTGCGCGGCCGCGTATGCACGGTAGGCCGCGGCGATGGCGTGCAGGGCGTCGCGGCCCGACCGGCCGACTGCGGACCGGGCCATCGCCGCGGTCAGTTCCCGCACGCCGAGGACTGCCAGGTCGCGTTTGAGCCCGTCAAGGCTGTTGATGTGCTTGTACAGGCCCGGGAGCGAGACGCCGAGGCGCTTGGCGACGGCGGCCAGGGTGAGGCGGTCCAGCCCTGCCTCGTCAGCAACCGCCGCCGCCTCCGCGACTACCCGCTGGCGGTTCAGGCCCATGCGCGGCATCGGCTGTCCCTCCCAGCCCCGGCCGCGGCGCCGCGCGCACCCGGAAGCGGTGCCTGCCCGCCGGCCACTACCGGCCCCGCCGGCCGAGCACGATGCCCGCCCCGGTCACCCAGGCCAGCAGCAGCGGCAGTGACACCCACGCGGCCAGGGCGAGGGCGGGGTTCAGCAGCGCGTACCCGATGCCGGATGCGATGATCGCGGCGGCGAGCGCCACCCCGGTCCATTGCAGCCAGTGGGGCAGCAGCCCGGTCCGCCGGGCCATCACTGTGCCCGCGGCAGCCATGGCGGCCAGCACGAGCATCTTCACACCGTCGAGCCGGTTGAGCGCCTCGGTCACCGCCGCCGCGATGTCGGCGTGCCCGGCGGGCACCACCGAGATGGTCAGGTACAGGCCCAGCACGCACTGCGCTAGCGCTATCGCCGCCGCCGCGGCGCCAGCGGCGGCGGTCAGCCGCGCCACCCGGCCAGCGCCCGCGCGCAGGCCGCCCGCCCCAGGGCAATGGCCACCACGGCCAGCGCCAGCGACGCGATGCCCTCGGTGAGCACAAACTGCGTGGCCGCGGCCCCCTGGTGCCCGGCATAACTGGCCAGCACCTGGGCGCCGGTGGAGCGGACGCTGGTTGAGGACGGCGCGATGGCAAGGCCCGCCAGCCACGACGCGGTGTAGGCGAGGCCGGCCGCCGCGGGCACGCTCAGCAGGCCCCGGTGCCGGGGTGTGCGGGCAGCGCGCGCGGGGGCAGGGGTAATTGTCTGCGGTGTCATCAACGGCTCCCTGTCGTTGGTTAGTTGAGTTAACTCATAAGTTAGTGACATTAACCCAGCTTGTCAAACGGGTGCCCCGTGGTACCTGGCGCGCGGTGCCTGGCCTGGCCGGGCCGGGCACCGTGCCCTGGCGGCCAGCCCCAGCCCGTGGTCTGGCTCATCGTCGCCGCGCAGGGCGCCGCGCGGCTGAGCCCGCCTGATTGCGCTCCTGCTGGTGGGGCCGGCGCCTGGTCGCTGCTGAACGGCTAGGAGCGGCCGGCTGCCTTCGCCCGGCTTACCGCCTCGGCCACATCTCCCCGCCACGGCTCGCCGTGGCCAGGAAGCAGCAGATCAGCATCGATTCCCGGCAGCGCGTCGAGCGAGGCGAGCGCCAGCGGTGTGTCCTCATTCAGCCCCGACGGCATGATCTGGGGCCCGATCCGGCCCGTGAGCGGGTTCCTTGTCGCCAGCACGTCGCCCGTCAGCAGCACGCGGCGGTCGGCCAGCAGCACGGCCGCGCTGCCGGGCGTATGGCCGGGCGCGTGCACGACTCGCGGGTCTCCCGGCACGTCGATGGTCTCGCCGTCGGCGAAGGCTGAGAGCTCTTTGACCGGGATCATCCTGGTGGCTCCGCGCCGGGCCAGCGAGATCAACGTCCGGTAGAACTCGGCCCTGAGCAGGTAGGACGTGACCCTGCCGTCAGCCTTCCCGCCAGCCTTGCCGGTCCTGGCCGCCTCCGCGTCGGCCTGGTGGATCCACACCCGCGCCTGCGCCTGGGCGCGTGCCCGCTCAGCGATCCCGGTATGGTCGGGATGCGCATGGGTGAGCAGCACCGCCTCCACATCGGCCAGCCGCCCGCCGAGCGCGGTCAGCGAGCGCTCGAAGTAATCCCAGTCACCCGGCGTGCCAGCGTCAACCAGGATGAACTTGCCGGACTGCTCGATCAGATAGAAGTTCGTCACACCTTGTGTCAGACGGCGAACGCCTTCGGCGACCTCCATTGGACTTGCCCCCTCGACGGCAGACCAACGCCGGGCTGGATGCCCAGGCAACGTCATCAGCAGGCAGAAGGCTGGCCGTGTTGCCGTCGGAAGCCGTCGGCATCGTCCTCACAGCTGCCGGCGGCCTCGCCCATGTGCACCGGCTTGGCGGGGGACAGAAGAACTGTTCGGGCGCGCTGCGGCGGTCAGCAAGCCACCCAGACTGGCGCTTAGGGATTTATACGACGCCCGTGCACCAGGCCGTGAACTTAATCGTAGTCACCCTGACGATCGGCGGCGCCAGCGACGGTGAACAACTGGTGGGTCAGCCGCCATCATCAAAATCCTCAGCTGGATCGCGTGGATGCGCAGGTGGACGCTGATAACGCAGGCGCACGTCAGCGGACACGGCGAGACACCGGGGCCACCCGGCAGGAGTTTCCTGGCGGGTCCTGGTGCATCCTGGTGGTGGGTCACGGACCGGAGGTGCTGGCATGGACCAGCCCCAGTTGGTGGACGACTTTCAGCGGGCCAGACGCTTGCATCAGGTGCTGTGGGCGGCCCGGGAATTACTCGCTGGTCGCCGAGCGGCTTGGTGAGGTGAGCGCCGCCGTGGTGGAGGCCGCCGGGGTGCGGCCTGGGATGCGGGTGCTGGACATGGGTGCGGGGACCGGCAACACCGCGATCCTGGCCGCACGGGCCGGAGCCGCCGTGACCGCGGTCGACCTGACCGATGACCAGTTCGTGATCTGCTCGGAGCGCGCCGCGGCGGCTGGGGTCCACGCCGACTGGATCGCGGCCAATCCCGAGGACCTGCCGTTTCCGGCCGGCCACTTCGACTTGGTCCTGTCGGCGGTCGGCGGCCCGCTCGCGCTGGCGCCTGACCCGCGGCGGGTGGCGGCCGAGATGGTCCGCGTGTGCCGGCCGGGCGGCCTGCTGTCGCTGGCGAGCTGGACCGCGGAAGGCGTCGCCGGCGCGGCGTCACGGGTCATGGCCGCCTATATGCCGGCTCCGAAGGAGGGCGGGCCGTCGCCGTGGGCGTGGGCGGACGAAGGGACCGTGCGCACGCTGCTTGCGCCCTACGATGTCCAGCTCGCACAGCACCGCCGCGTCGCCCGGATGACCGGTAACTCCGCGGAAGGCTGGGTTACCTTCATTCAGCAGGTCCACGGGCCCACCATCGTCGCCATGCAGCTGGCGGCCGCACATGGACAGTCGCAAGAGCTGCGGGCCGCCCTGGTCCGGCTCTACTCCAGCGCGAACCTCGCGACCGACGGGACGCTGATCTTTGACCAGGAATACCTACTTGCGACCGCACACAGGCCTGCCCATACCGCCGCAGCCATCGCACCCGACGACCAGGAAGTGCGCTGATTAAGCACGCCGACACGGTTACCATCGGCGCTGGCGGCGGGCTTACCCGGCCGGGTTTCGCCTGGCCAGGGCGGCCCGGCGCGTCGTCATGGTGGATCCCAACGGCGTCATGAGCGGGAACTGTCTCGCTGAGGGATGCGTCCCTCCAAGGCGGTGTGGGAGATGGCGCGGATGGTCATCGACGGCCGCCGGATGACCGCACTCCGTGCAGATCACCAGCGATGCTGGGACCGAGCAGTGGCACGCGGACGCGATCATCATGGCCAGCGGCGCCGACATCACGGCGCCGCCCATTCCCGGCGCCGGGCTGTGGCTGACTAGCCGGGACATCTACGCCCTTGAATGGCCAGGGTTGCATGGTCACATTCAGCAGAGCTGGCCAGCAGGAGCGCCACGAGCCTGTCGCACATCTACGCCTGCGGGGACGTGGACGGGCCGGTCGCCGCTCTTTCACTCCGCGGTCCGCCAGTCGCTGGCGGCCGCTCACAATATTCTGGGTGGCAACCGGCCACTGGACTACATGGACTTTGACGCCGTTCGGCGCAGATCGTGGATCAAGTCGAGGGCGAGATCCGGATGAACGTCATGAACACTCCACACACCACTCCGAAACGGCCGATGACCTCGCTGTCTGACGAGCCGCTGCGGCTCGACCGGCTGATCCGCGCGGGAGCGATCCATTCCATGACCGGCGAGGTGTACCGCTGCATTGGCCTGCGCGGCCCCGAGATCGCGGCGCTCTCCGCGGAGGCGCATGGCCTTGACGACCTGGCAGGCCGTGGCACCGTCGTGGTAGATGCAGGCGACCTGACCCTGCTCCCGGCGTTCAGCGATGCCCACGAGCACCTGATGGAGGCCAGCCGCAACATGCTGCTGGTCGCAGTGGACAGGGCCCGGAGCGTGGCCGGGTTCACCGCCCTGGTCAGCGCCGCCGCCCGCGCCGTCGCGCCGGGAGCCTGGATCCTGACCTCGATGGGCTGGCACGAGTCAAACTTGGCCGAGAACCGGCTGCCGACCGGGGCGGAACTGGATGCAGCCGCGCCGGGTCACCCGGTGCTTGCCCGCCGTGGCGGGCACCTTGCCATCGCCAGCACTGCCGCGCTGTCGGCGGCCGGGGTCGGGCCCGGCACGCCCGACCCACCCGGCGGGAAGATCGGCCGGCTGCCGGATGGCCAGCCAAGCGGCCTGCTGGAGGGCGGCGCGGTGTATCAGGTGGCCGCGTTCGCGCCGACCCCAGGCCGGGCCGAGCTGACCGAAGCCCTGCGCCAGGGCTCGGCGGCGTACGCCGCCCTGGGGGTGCGCACCATCCGCGAGGCGATGATCAACCTCGAGGAACTGCTGGCCTACCAGGACGCCGCTGAGCAGGGGCTGCTCAGCGTGCGGGTTCGCCCGCTGATCCGGGTCGGCAACGAGCTGTCGGAGGATCAGGCGACCGCGCTGATCCGCGGGCTCGGCGCACGCAGCGGATTCGGGGATGACTGGCTGCGGCTGTGGGGGCTGAAGTTCGTGATGGACGGCGGGGTCGAGGGCGGCGCGCTGGAGCAGCCCTACGCCGACGACCAGCACAATTCGGGTCATCTCAACTGGGACCCGGCCACGATGACCCGCCTATGCGCGGAGGCGGCCCGACGCGGCTGGCGGATCGGCGCCCATGCTTGCGGCGATCGGGCGGTGCGCACCGTGCTGGAGGTCTACGAGGCAGTGGTCGCCGAGGTGGGTGACCTTCCGCCATGGACGCTGGTGATCGAGCATGCGCTGCTGTCCGACGACGCGCTGCGGGCCCGGGTGGTCCGTGGCGGATTCGGCGTCACGGTCCAGCATCCGCTGCTGTGGAACATGGGCAGCGAAATGCTGACCGCCTGGGGCCCCGAGCGCACCCGGCAGGTGAACCCGCTGGACCAGTGGCTCGCCGCCGGCGCGAGCCTGGCCGCAGGGACCGACATCGCCCGGCCGTTCAACCCCATGACTAACGTGTGGGAAATGGCCACCCGCGGCACCAAGACCGCCGGCATCCAGGGCCCGGAACACGCGATCGGCGTGCCCAAGGCGCTGGAACTGTACACGACGGGCAGCGCCGCGCTGAACCACGAGGCAGGCCGGCTCGGCAGCATCACCCCGGGCAAGCTCGCCGACCTCGTCGCCTATGCAGTCGACCCGTTCACCGCTGACCCAGGCGACCTCGCCGAGCTGTCCCCCGCGTTCACCATCGTGGGCGGCCGGGCCGTCCATGACCCGGACGACCTGCTCGGTCCGTAGGCAGGAGGTCCTGATGCGATTCGAAGCCACCTCGACGTGCGTGTCGTGGATCCCGCCTACTGCGGTGGAAGGGGCGTTCGGGCCGGCGGGCGTTTCTGACGTCGGCAGCGGGTACCGGCTGCCTCCGACCGGCTATGTGCCCGGATTGTCGGTCAGAGGCGGTCGTCCCCTGGCTCGAGAAGCCTGCCGTTCTTCGACAGGTCCGGGTCGGTGCATGCGGAGAGGTTGAAACAGCAGGGCCGTCTCTTCCCGCTCTTCATCTTCGAGATACTCACGTCGACCCGTCGTGTGCGCGTGTCAGGGTTCTTCGTAGCGTTGACCCAACGCACCCATTCCCAGCGCGCCATCGGGGTGATCTCGTTCCACAGACTCTGGATCTTCTGCGGGGCAGCTGCCAGAGCTGTCGCAAGATCCTGGGGAACGCTCGGCTCTGGCCAATCCTTGGTCGCCTCGATGTCGAGCGTCGCAGTGTCACCTGCGCTGATGCCAGCGGCCTGTTGCAGCGTGTCATCCACCCTCATCCAGTGACCAAATTCTCCGTCTGGTTCGAGCACCGTCTGGAACTCGACGCCATTGATCGTTCCGTGGACGGCCACCTGCCCGCGGGAAGGCAGGTTCTTGCTCACCGCCTCAGGCAGCCTCAACACAGTCGATGTGTCGATCGTCAAAAGCGTGGCGTCGAAGCGAACGGTCGCTCCCTCTGTGTGCTGAGTCACCGTTGTCTCTCATCTTCTCCGTTCCGGGCACGGCACCCCGACGGCGACACCGCCATCGAGTGCGTCACGGTTGACACTGTATAAACACCCAGCGACGCGGGATACGCCATGATGGCCCGGAGGCCAGCCACGAGCCGCTCGCCCGCGGCGTCGATTACGTCGCTGTCACCGCCACCGTGGCCCTTGGCGTCCTCGCCGTCGCCGGCCCGCGCAGCCACTGCTCAACGGTGTCGGCCCGGGACGGGTCTTCCCTGCACAGCCGTTCGATGCCGAGTCGGAGCCCGCCGATGGTGAGCACGCTCAGGAAGAGGTCTGCTGGGGTGACGGTCGCGTTACCAAGCAAGGACTACGGGTCGGGGTCGCGCTTGCGGAGTTCGGACACGACGCTGGTGTCGAGCAGAGAAGTCATGCCTGATTCGCCAGGTCGACGTTGCGTGGGCGGTCGGTGGATCGGCTCAGGTCCAGGTCCTCGAAGGCCTGGCCGCACCGAACGTAGTCCTTGAACTGGGTGATCCCGCCTCGCATGTGTAGTCGGCGATGTGTATGACTATGGCGATCTCCTCACCATGGCGGATGACGATCTGCGGCAAGAATTGGGAACTCCATGTCACGCACGGCTGAGACTCGGCCCAGGGCCGCCAGCCTTTGTCCTCGCTGTGGGGTTAACCTGGCACAGTGGCCCTGGCGGGGTGCAGTTCGTCGGCGTAGTTCGGGCCCGCCTCAAGATCGTCTCCGACGGTCTCCCGCTGCCTAATGCCAGCGAAGCCCGGCGCAGGGCAGGACATGGCTCCGAGAGACGGCTCCGCCGGCCAGGACCGCGTGGCCGGCCAGCTCGCCGCGTGGAACGGAACTCGCCGCGCTGGCCAAGTGAACCAGGCGGCGACGGGCCGCCTTCGAGTGGATGCCAGGACCGACCCCGCACGGGAGGAACCATGGCGAAACCGCTAGCGCAAGAGAATTCGCAGCAAGAGCACTGCGTGGTGATCGTCGGGGCAGGTTTCGCCGGCTTCAGCGCCGCGCGGGAGCTGTCACGGCTGGCTGGTGCCACGACCGAGATCGTGCTGATCAACTCGACGGACTATTTTCTATACCTGCCGCTGATGCCGCAGGTTGCAGGCGGGCTGCTCGAGCCGCGGCACATCTGCTTCTCGCTGCCCGGCCGGCTCCGTGGGATCCGCTGCGTGCTCGGCACGGTGCAGCACGTCGACTCCCGGCAGAAGATGGTCAGCTGGGCGGGCCCCGAGAGCGCGTCAGGCCAGGTTCGCTATGACCGGCTCATCCTGACGGCTGGCAGCGTGAACAAGCTGCTGCCGATCCCGGGCATCGCCCAGTATGCGCACGGGTTTCGCAGCGTCGCCGAGGCGATCTACCTGCGCGACCACATCACCCGCCAGCTGGAGTTGGCCGCCGTGGCGTCCGACGAAGCCGAGCGTGAGGCGCGCTGCACCTTCGTGGTGGTCGGCGCGGGCTACACCGGCACCGAAGTCGCGGCCCAGGGCCAGCTGCTGACAACTCGGCTGGTCCGGAAGATGCCTGGCCTGGCCGGGCAGCAGATGCGGTGGATGCTGCTCGACACCGCTTCGCGGCTTTTGCCCGAGCTGAGCGAGCGATTGTCGAAGACCGCCGACCGAGTGCTGCGACGCCGGGGTGTCGAGGTGAGGACTGGGCAGTCGGTCACCGATGCACTGGAGGGTTACGTGCAGCTGTCCACCGGGGAGAAGGTGGCCACGCGCTCGCTGATCTGGTGCGTCGGGGTCCGCGCCGACCCGCTGGTGGATGGTCTGGACCTCGAAACCAACCGGGGGCGGCTGGTGGTCGATGAGTTCATGTCGGTGCCTGCCGCCGCGGACATTTACGCCTGCGGGGACTGCGCGGCTGTGCCCGACCTGACCCGACCCGGCCAGGTCTGCGGCATGACCGCCCAGCACGCCGTGCGGCAGGGCAAGCAAGTCGCCAGGAACGTCGCCGCCGCGCTCGGCACCGGGGAGGCCAAGCCGTACAAGCACAACGACGAGGGCTTCCTGGTGGATCTGGGCGGCCTGGCCGCCGCCGCGAACCCGCTGAACGTCCCGTTGTCCGGGCCCGCCGCAAACGCCGTCACCAGGGCCTACCACCTGTCTGCCATGGCAGGGAATCGGATGCGTGTCCTGGCCGACTGGGCCCTGAACGCGACCACGCCTCCAGAAGTCACATCGTTCGGGGCGATCAGCGCCAGCTCCGTACCGCTCGACGTGGACAAAACCGCGAGCCTGACACGCCGCGCCCGCCATCGCCGGAGCGCACGGCTGGCACAGCGGCCGGCTGACGTGGCTACCACTGCGCGTCTTCTGGACATAGGTAGCTGAATGCCCTGCCTGCATCTGAGCCCAGGTAGACGTTGTGCAGGTTGTCCTGCAGGACGTGTGCGAGGTTGTCGGGGTTGGACGAGATCTCCAGCTCCTGGTTGAGCATCTCGGCACGGAAGCCCCAGCCGCCGGGCAGGTCGAGCCGGCTGCTGAGATGGGCGAGGTTGTCTTCGCTCAGATCCGGGTCCCAGTGCTGAGTGAAGGACTGCATGACGAATACCTCACCGTCGGGGGCGTGGAGCAGGTAGACCTCGCTGCCTCTCTTGAAGGTGTAGGTGTTGTTGCCGTAGACATAGCCGGGGAAGTAGCTCCCCTGAACCGTGGCCTGCGTCAGCGTTGCCGCGTCTACCACGCCCATCCAGGTGCCTGTGATGCCCCCGAAGGTTCTGTCGTCTCCGGCTTCCCGGACATCGAGGCTGTCGGACATCCAGCGCCTGACCGGGTTGAGCCAGGCGCGCATGGCCCCGTTCTCGCGGGCGATGGCGTCGGCGTCGAGTGCGTCGAATTGCTCGGGTGTCGGGTCGCACGCACCGGTCGTGTTCCAGATGTTCGCGACGGCATTGTCCTGGCCAGGGCCAGTGATCAGGCCCACTTCGCAGAACCGGTAGCCGCGCATGTCCTGCATGTGGATCTCCCGGCCAGGAACCAGGTGTTCGTGGCGGGCCGCTGTCATGTTTTGCTCAAGGCTGGCTTCGGCCATCGAAGTACTCCTATCGCGCTGCCTCAATGCGGCATTCGTTCAACGGTAGAACTGGCGGTTCCTGGCGCGGTTGCCGGGCATCTGGCTGGCCTCGGTCATGGCGTCGCTGTCTCTTCCTGAGCCTGGGGTGCGGGCCGTCGTGCTCGGCCGTGCCGCGTAAAGTTGCAGGCGTGGGAGGTGGAGCCTCCATTCATCCCGGCGGCCGCGCACGCGATGGCCATCGTCGTTGAGTTCCCGCCGGGCGCTCCTGGCAACCCTCCGCATCGGCGCTCCGGACCGCTGCATGTCCCTCGTACTCAGAACTCGGCCATCTCATATCCGAGAGCAAAGGGAGGGTCAAAGAAATGAAGCTCGCTGTCATCGGTGGGACCGGGCTCATCGGATCTCAGGTAGTCAGGATCCTGAACGCGAGCGGACACGAGGCGGTGCCGCACTCGCCGGCCAGCGGTCTGGACCTGCTCAGCGGGCAGGGCCTGCCCGAGGCGCTGACGGGGGCCGACGTCGTCGTCAACCTGACGAACTCGCCGACCTTCGACGACGCCTCACCCGCGTTCTTCCAGAAGACCATGGACAACCTGCTCACGGCCGCCAGGGAGGCCGGCGTTGGCCACGCCGTCGTCCTCTCGATAGTGGGCGCCGACCTGGTGCCAGGCCTGGTGTACTACCGCGCCAAGGTGCTGCAGGAGGACATACTCAAGGCCCCCCCCGTGCCCTACTCGATCGTCCGGGCCACGCAGTTCTTCGAGTTCATGGACGCGGTGCTGTCCGAGACCGCCGGCGAGAACACCGTCCGCCTGCCCGCCACGCTCATCCAGCCCATCGCCTCGGCCGACGTCGCCCAGACAGTGGCCGACGTCAGCGTCGGCAGCCCACTACAGGGCGTACGCAACATCGCCGGTCCTGAGGTCTTCGCGCTCGACGAGCTGGGCAGAATCACCCTCGCCGCCCATGGTGATCATCGCACCGTCGTGACCGACAATAGCGCCGGCATGTTCGCCGCCGCCTCTGGCGATGCCCTCATTGCCAAGGACGGCGCCGTCATCGCCAAGACACACTATCGGGAGTGGCTCGCGCGCTAGCTCGGTTGCGCATGTCCCGCCGCGCGGTCCCGGCGTTGCCGCCTGCCAGGCTCACGGCGATGACGGCTGGTCGGCGTACCCATGCGCGTAGGCGTACCGCATCGCCTGGACCCGGTCCCGTGATCCGGTCTTGGCAAAGATGCGGTTGACGTGCGTCTTGACCGTCGCCTCAGTCACGAACAACGTACGGGCGATCTCCCGGTTGGACTGGCCGGCTGCGATCAGCCGCAGCACCTCGGCTTCGCGCGGCGTCAGGTCCCCGTCGTCTGGCGAACCGCCTGGCAAGACGGGCGCCGCCGCCGGTGCCCGGGCCGCCGCCGAGAGCAGCCGCTGCTGGACGTCCGGGTCGAGCACGGCCTGGCCAGCCGTCGCGGCGAGCACGGCACGCCCGATCTCCGCCCGTGTTGCGTCCTTGGTCAGGTAGCCGAGCGCCCCGGCCTGCAAAGCGCCGATAATCGACTCGTCGTCGGCGTACGTGGTGAGCACGACAACCCGGGTATCCGGGTGATCGGCGGTAATGCGATGTGTCGCGGCCACTCCGCCGCAGCCTGGCATGTTCAGGTCCATGAGCACGACCTGCGGGTGCACCGCCGCGACCAGGTCCACCGCAGCTTCGCCGGTCGCCGCCTGACCAGCCACGACGATACCGGGCAGCGTGCCGAGAAGCAGCACGAGGCCTTCGCGGACCGCGGACTGATCGTCCGCCACGATCACCGTGACGGCCTCGTCAGGTTCCTCGGGGCTCATGCCGGAATCCGCAGACATACCTGCCACTCCGCGCCGACCGGACCAGCAGTGAGCGTGCCCCCGCCAAGCGCGGCGCGTTCGCGCAGCCCGGTAAGCCCGTAGCCGGCGCCGGAGGCGGCGAGCGCGCCACCCGCGCTCGCGGCCGACAGCGGGTTGACTACCCGGACGGCAATCTCCGCGGCCGCGAACTCAAGGGTGAGCCGCACCGGCTGTCCCGCCGCATGCTTGCGCGCGTTGGTCAGCGCTTCCTGGGCGGTGCGGTAGGCGGCCAGGCCCACCTCCGCGGTGACCGGTCGCGGCGGGCCGCTGACGCTGAAGTCGACTGGCACGTCGCCGTCGGAGCGGGCATCAGCCGCCATCGCGGCCAGCTGCTCGGACAACGGCGCGGTGTCATCTCGCAGCGCCATGATCGCGCGGCGGGCGTCCGCGAGGCCTTCCCTGGTCAAGACGCCGGCCCGCCCGATGCACTCGATCGCCTTGGCTAGCTCGGCACTTTCGGCGGGCAGGGTACCCAGCAATCCCTCGGCGGCCTGCAGGTTCACTGACACGGCCGCGAGCGAGTGGGCGAGAACGTCGTGGATCTCCCTGGCAATTCTGGCCCGCTCGGCCAGCGCGGCCGCCTGGGTCTCGGCCTCGCGGCCCGGCGGGTCTCCGCGAGCGCCTGCTCGGCCTGCACGGCCCTGAGCAAGTAGGCGTGGCGCGTCAGGCCGAGCGCCCACACCCCGATGAACGCGAGCGGATAGCCGAACAGCGTCTCGGCTGGCGCTCCCGTGGCCAGGCCAGCCGCCAGGAAGGCTGCGATGGTGGTCGCCGTGATGGCCAGCGATGTCTCGGTACTCAGGCGGATGCCCGCACTAGCGGTGACCATGCAGCCGACGGCAATGGCCGGGCTGAGGGGCGACAGTCCCGCGAGCGCACCGCCCGCCGCTCCCAGTACGACCAGCGCCGTGACCATCAGGTGCTGCTTCTGCCCCGCAAGCAGCCAGACGACGCCGCTGACCTCAGAGACACCGAGCGCGACGGCGACGGCGACGCCGCTGGGACCCGCTCCCAGGTGCGGCTTGGCGAGGGGAACCGTGATGAGTACTCCCACGAGCACGAGGACGCGGACGGCGTTCAGGACCGGCAGGACGTCCGCGTTGCCAGTGGCGGCGCCCAACCGCGCGGGGAGAGAGCGACTCACGTTGTCAACGTATCCGGCCGCGGCACCGGGCTGCTTCAGCAGCGAGGTTGACCTCGGGTGGAGTTGGCCGTCTCCACCCGGCCTCCACCTTGCCCACCTCGACGTAGGCCCAGCCTGGACCCGGCATCAAGCCGCAGGCGGACGCGCTGGGCCGGGCCCGCTGCCTAGCGTTGCCGGTGTAAGCGCACCACACCGACACGCTTCACCAAGGAGTTCCCGTGGACGCCAGCGTCTTGATCCCCAACCTCGTCATCCTGTTCATGGTGCTGATCTCCGACCTCGGTCACCGGAAGGTCACGCCGCTGCGCCTGCTCCGCCCGTTCATCGCCGCAGTCGTCATCATCCCCTTCTTCTTCAAGGGGGCCGCCACGTCGGGGAACGGCCTCGTGCTCTGGGCTGCCGCCGCGGCGGCCGGCCTGGCCCTGGGCGTGCTCGCGGCCACCATGATGCGCGTGTCCTACGACGAGCAGACGAGCAAGGCCGCGTCGTGGGCCGGCCTGCCGTACGCGCTGATCTGGATCGCTGTCGTCGGCGCCCGCATCTACTTCGCCTACGGCGCGACCCATGTCTTCGGCGCGCAGCTTGGTCACTGGATGATCAGCAACCAGATCACGGTGGGCGCTCTCACCGACGGCCTGATCTTCCTGTCCGTGGCGATGCTGCTAGCCCGGACCGGAACCCTGGCTGCCAAGGCTCGCCGCGTCACCGCGCAGCGAGTGGCCCAGCCAGCCATCCGGGTCAGCGCGCACCTGTGACAAGAAGCAGGCGAACCCGAGCGGGCGAACTGCCCCGGCGGCCGACAAGGCCGCCGGGGCGGTTCGTCGTGCGCGGCGCGGATGACAGTCCGCCGGTTCGACAGCTACCTGCCCGGCGCCGTCTGAGGGAGAATGGGTAGATGGACGACCGTGACCGCGTCGGAGCCGGGTACCTGGCTCACCTCACCGACGCCGACCTGCGGGAGCTGGCGCACGCGGACGAGGTCTCGGCCGAAGAAGCTGCTGCCAGGATCCAGGCCCTGTGTCGTGAGCCGGGCCTGCTCGTGGACGTACTGGACCGGCCGGCCGTTTCGGCGCATCTGCTCAACCTTGTCGGCCCCGAGGTCGGCGGGAGCTTCGCGCTAATCTCCCCGTTCCTGGTCTTCGCGGCAGCCGTCCACCGCATTGCGGCAGATCTTCGCGTCACGGGTTACGCGCCTGAGCGGACGGCCGCCCGGCTGCGCGTGCCGGTCTTTGACGGCCCGCAGCTAGCGCAGTATCTGGCCCTGCCTGGTCACCGGCTGTACCTCGCCGAGCTGCTGGCCTCGTTCGCCCGGTCCTCCAGCGGTGTCATCGTGACCCGCACTCCACAAGGGCCGCGCCGTCGGCGCTGGAACGACCTGGACGTCGGCAGGCTGGCCATGCTCCTCGGCGCGCTTCCGGAAGCGGACCGGCCCCCGGTGTGGCGCCGCCTGGGCGATCTGGCGCTGTTCCTCACCGGGGTCTTTCCGGCCGCGATCGAAAGGGCTCTCGCCGGCCGGCTCGATCCGGCCTGGCTGGCCCGGTCAACGGGCCTCCGCGCGCTTCCGTCGCCCGACCTCGGGCCGGCCGAGCTCTTCGAGTGGCTTGGCGCCGGCTGGTACCGGCTTGCCGCGAGTCGCCAGGGTGCCGCCACGGCCACCATCAGCGTGCCGGACCTGCGGGACAACGCCGAGCACATCCACCAGGCACGCCGGGTGCTGAACGCCACCGCGGACCGGTACCTCTTCCCGATCGGGCTGGACTGGTTCTCCCCGCCCCGAGCTGGATGACGGGGCGGCCGGGACGCCGGACAGTGTGATGAACGGGACGGCGGACCTGGTGATGGAATGGTGCGCTAGCCGAGCGCGACGAACCGGTAATGGTGGCTCCGGAAGAACCTGATGATGGTCGGGAGCGCCAGTGCCGTCGCCGGATTGCCGCCTGGCTGGTTGTGCATGATGACCACCGGATGCCTCAGCCGTCCGCCCTCCTGCTCAGCCAGCCGGATGATGCGATCGACCCAGTAGGCCGAGGACGATCCGGCCGCCTTCCAGTCCTCGGTATCGACCGACCAGAGCCAGACTGCGAGCCGGCGGTACCTGGCCACGCTCAGCGTCGTGCTGTTGTAGGTGCCGTAGGGCGGCCTCAGCACACACGGCAGGCTCCCCACCAGCTTGACCTGCTCGGCGCTCGCCTCGTCAATCTGCGCCGCCTGCTGATGCCGGGTCAGCTTCGTCAGATCTGGATGGCTCCAGGTGTGGTTGCCAAGTGCGAAGCCATCCCTGGCCTCGTCGCGCACGAGCCCTGGACGTGCAGCCATGTTCTCGCCGATGTTGAAGAACGTGGCCGGAACCTTGTAGCTGCGCAGGATACGCAGAATCGTCGCCGTGGTCTTGCCGGGACCGTCGTCGAAGGTCAGCGCTACCGTCTTGACCCGGCCGGGCGCATAGAACTGCGCCCCTGCTGGCGGAACCGGGCAGTGGTTGGCGGCAGACAAGCGATCCAGCGCCGGCGGCGTCGCAAGCTGGCCGTCAGGCATCCGGGCCGCTGCCCCCGCTGGCCCCTCGGTACCGCGTAAGCCGCCCGTCGGATCGCCGCCGGCGTTCGCCGGCACGGCAGACCACAGAGCGGCGGCAACAACGACGGCCGCGACGGCTGCAGCGGGACGTAAACGGCTAAAAGACACCATCACAGTGTCCCTCCTCAGGTAGCGGGTCCGCCAGGTGGTGCAGCGTGGGATCCGTGGGCAGCGTGGGCGCCAGGTGGCGCAGCCCGGGATCCGTGCGCAGCGTGGGCCGGGTGGGCGGGGCCGGCCGCACGATTCAGGCACGCGGTTACCTCGGCATCGCTGGTCTGGGAGAAATCATCGTAAAACTGCCCGATCGCGAAGAACGATGGCGGCGTGGACACGCTGACCGCCTCGTCGGCATCGGCGCCGATCCTGGCCTGCCACCCCTCCGGCGCGACCGGCACCGCAAGGATCACCCGCGCCGCGCCGAGTGCCCTGGCTACCTGGCACGCCGCCCTGGCCGTGGCGCCGGTAGCTATCCCGTCATCGACCACCACAGCCACCCGGCCAGCGAGCGACTGGCGCTCACGGCCGCCGCGGTAGCGCCGCGCCCGGCGAGCTATCTCCTGCTCCTCGCGCTGCTCCGTCGCGGCTAGCTCGCTCGGGCTGACACCGGCAAACCACACTGTTTCTTCATTTATCACCCGGGCACCATCTTCGCCGATGGCTCCCATCGCGCACTCGGGCTGGAACGGCACGCCGAGCTTGCGGACCACGATGATGTCCAGCGGTGCGCCAAGCGCACGCGCTACCTCGGCGGCGACTGGGACGCCGCCCCGCGGCAGGCCGAGCACGACCACCTTGCTGCCGCGCAGGTGGTGCAGCTTGGCAGCCAGTTGCTGACCGGCGTCGACGCGATCTCTGAAGAGCATGGCAACCCCCTCACACCATGCTTCGACCGTAACTGCGCCCGACGACCGTAGCGACAGGGCCGACTGGCCCTGCCGCGACAGCGAACGTCCTGCAGGCTAGCCGCAGCAGACCGGCTGGCCGTAGACCGGCTAGACGTAGATGGGTGCTGGCGGCTCCGGCGCGGCGACCTCGATGAAGCGCGCCACGTCGTCGGGGTGGGAGACCATCGCGACGTGGCTCGACGCGAGCTCTTCGGTCACGGCACCCATGCGGTCGGCGAACTGGCGCTCGGCCTGGGGCGGGATCACCTCGTCGTTGGCCGCGACCATGTACCACGTGGGGTGCGTCTTCCAGGCCGGCGGCCCCATGACGTTGTTGAACGTCGACGCGGCCAGGGGCTGCTGGACCGCGAACATGAACTTGGCCTTGGCGGGCTCGACGTCGGCTGCGAAGTGGTTGATGAAGTCGTCCTCGGGCAGCCAGTTGAAGCCCTGGTCGTCGACGTCCAGGTGGGCCAGGGCCGGCGTCGGCGGCCCCTGCGCCACGAGCTGGCCGATGGTCTCGCCCTCGTCCAGGCCGAAGGCTGCGATATAGACGAGGCCGTCCACGTTCGGGGCGTCGGCGCCGAGGGCGGTCATGATCTGCCCGCCGTAGGAGTGTCCGACCACGATGGTCGGGCCGTCCTGGCGAGCGAGCACCTCGCGCAGCCGCGCGACGTCGTCGGCTAGCGAGGACTCAGGAAACTGGGGGGCGGTGACGTGGTATCCGTCGCCTTGCAGGCGTTCGATGACGCCCTCCCAGCACGACCCGTCCGCCCAGGCACCGTGGACGAGGACGATGTTCGGCAGAGCCGTCATGTGGCTTGCTCCTTCCGGATTAGCGGCCGGGCTGCACCGCTTCGGATTCGTCTTCGCTTCAGGCGAGGGATACCCGCGGCGTGCCCGGACCAACCGATGACCTGGGAGCCGCGCTACCGCAGCGGCGAGCCGCGGCTGGCTGGGGTGC
Organism: uncultured Actinomycetota bacterium; assembly: GCA_963837255.1. Lineage (GTDB taxonomy): Bacteria > Actinomycetota > Actinomycetes > Streptosporangiales > Streptosporangiaceae > JAJYUU01. Next base: position 1,673,715 of record CAWIMN010000009.1, on the reverse strand, counting down.
CGGAGGCTGGCTGGCGGGCTAGGGCAGCCTGGTCGGCAAGCGCGATCGCCAGCTGGCCCAGGACAGTGGGATGGAACGGGGCCGCGGACCCGAGTCCCTGCACATACGGCTGCGGTGAGCAGAGCTGATGACCGGCGAAGCTCGGCTGCGCCGACAGGAAGCCGGACTGTGCCGCACCCTTGGCCAGGACCTGGTTGATGGCAGTCAGCCACGCGTTCAGGGTGCGGATCTTGGCGGCGGTCAGGCCCTGCCGGACGACGCACCCGACGTCGCTGCCGAACGGGTCGTAGTACCCGTTGATGATCACTTCCGGGTGTCCCGGCAGGCTACCGAGCTGGATGAGCAGCTGCAGGTAACTGGTGCTGAAATCGGCCAGTTTCTGCTGGAAGAATGCCGCCGTCGCGCGGTTGTCGCAGTGCGACTCCACAGCGCAAATCGCCAGGATGTCCGACCACTGCAAGTCATCCGCGCCGACGCTGACGATGACCACGGACGGATCCCTGATCTGGCTCGCGGCCGTGATCTGGGCGGGGATCTCGATGCCCGACCGCTGCTGCGCACCTAGCAGCCCCTGCCGGATGGTCGCGCTATCGCATGCCAGGTTGACAGCTTTCCAGCCGTTCGCGGCCGCGAGATCCTGGCCGTAGGAGTCCGAGCTCCGGCCGCAGCCGCGGTCCGCCACGGAGGGACGAGCGACCAGCGGCAGGCCAGCCCCCGCAGCCGTGGAGTCGCCCAGGATCACCTCCTGGACCCCACGCACCAGTCGGCGGGGCTGCGGGTCCTGCTGCGCGGGAATCGGGGCGCTGGCCACGAGCTGATTGAGCGAATGAACGTGCCGGAGCGCATCCTGAGCGCCGCTCGCGGTCAGCGCGACCACGCCGCCGTTGATCAGCTCGGTCGCTACCAGGGCGGCCGCCAGGATCCACATGGTTGATCGTCGTGGCAGCCGGCGCCAGCCAGCGAGCGCGCCGGCCAGGATCAGCGCCGCCAGCCCGGCGGCGGCCGCCTCCCAGCCGAAGTAGTGCTCCCAGCCCGAGATCAGCGTGGTCCGCAGGCTAGCCGCCGCCTGGCTCGGGGTGCCGCCCTTGACGAAGTCAGCGAGCTGGCTGTTCAGCGTGATCTGGGTGAGTGCTAGCCGGGGGCGGACTGGGCCAGGGAACGTGACGGCGGTGGCCAGCGCCTGCCCGAACAGGTCGACCTCGCCCGGGCCGGACAGGCTTGGGTGCAGGCCAGCGCCTACGGTGATCGTCTGGCCGGCCACCGACACGGTCTGCATCGGGGTTACCTCGAGCGCCGCGCCTACGGCTAGCGCCGCCGTCAGGAGCAGGCCGGCGGCGGCCAGCAGCGGCCTGCCCAGGCGAGGCCGTCCCGGCCGCATCCTGGTCAGCGGCCGCCTGCGTCGTGGCGGCTGCTCAGTCGCTGTCATGTCGTCCATCGTCATAGTCCGGCCTCGGTTACCCAGCCAGACGGCCCGCATGCGGACTGGTGGCATGCCTCGTTCTAGCCACGGCTGCGGCGGCCACAGGGCACCTCCTGAGGCTAGATGCTGCCGCCAGCCCGCCCCGGCGCCGGGGGAGCAGATAGTGTGTCAGCGCTGGCTCGGATGCTCAGAGCCGACTGATCCACCTCAGCGCGGACCAGGTGCGATCCATGAGCGCTGTGCCAGTATCGTCAGGTAATCCTGGCGACAAGGTTGCCGGCGCCCTCATATGACGGACAGCGGTAGTTTACCGAATCGCCCGCCACGGCCAACTTCGCGTAACATACCCAGGATTGCGGCCAGGGGGCCCTCGATGTGGGATGGGGAGAAAGACCCAGTGGACACCGTCAAGTACTCCATCGTCATCCCCATCTACAACGAGGAAGAGTCCTTCCCGACGCTCGTCAAGCGCCTCCGCGAGGTCATGGACCAGCTTGACGGGCCGACCGAGGTAGTCCTCGTTGACGACGGCAGCAGGGATGCTAGCTACGAGCTGATGAAGGACGTCAACGCCGAGGACTCCCGGTTCAAGATCGTTCAGCTCTCCCGGAATTTCGGCCACCAGATCGCCATCACCGCAGGCATGGACGTTGCCTCGGGCCAGGCGGTGATCGTGATGGACGCCGACCTCCAGGACCCGCCGGAGGTAATCCTCCAGATGGCGGCCCGCTGGCAAGAGGGCTACGAGGTCGTTTACGCCGTCCGGGAGCACCGCGAGGGCGAGACGATCTTCAAGCGCAAGACAGCGACTATCTTCTATGGCATTCAGCGTCGGCTCGCCGAGATCGATCAGCCCATGGAGGTCGGGGACTTCCGCTTGGTCGACCGCAAGGCCCTCGACGCATTCCTGCAGATGCGGGAGCGGAACAGGTATGTCCGCGGCATGTTTTCCTGGGTCGGATACCGGCAGACCGCGGTGCCGTATACCCGGGCATCGCGCGAGGCCGGCGAGAGCAAGTATCCCCTCCGTAAGATGATCCAGCTGGCCTTCGATGGCTTCATCGGCTTCTCCACCGCGCCATTGCGGTTCGCCCTGACCGCGGGGCTGGTGATCTCCATAGGTGCCGTTCTCTTTGGCATCGTGACGATTGCGCTGAAGCTCGCCGGCGTGCCCTATCTGTCCGGCTATGCTTCATTGCTCGTGGCCGTCACATTCCTGAGCGGGGTGCAGCTGATCGTGATCGGGGTCATGGGCCAGTACGTGGCCAGGATCTACGACGAGGCTCGGGCCCGGCCGCTGTACCTCGTGCGCGAGGCCAGGGGGTTCTCCGCGGGCAGCCGCGATGGCCGGGCATCCGCTGACGCGGAATCACTGTGGCCGGCCGCCAGTCAGGACTCGCTCACGCGCGGCCAGCGCGTCCCGCCGTTGCCGCCCTCATGACGGCGCTGAATCAGCAGGACGACGGGCGCGCCAGCCAGGCCGGGTCCAAGCTCGTGGATCCTCAGGAGAGTGTGACAGCTGAGCCAGCCCCGCGCCGGGACTGGCGCGACTGGCGTACGTGGGCCCGCTCGCCAGTGCTCCAGGGTGTGCTCGCGCTGGCCCTCTATACGACGATCTGGCTGCTGACCGGTGCGCACCCGATCGTGCGCAACGTCAGCGATGCTCACCTGACCCAGGTCAGCATGGATCCGAACTTCTATACCTGGTGCCTGCGCTGGTGGCCATATGCCGTGGGGCACGGGCACAACCCGCTGTTCACGCACATGGTCAGTGCACCCGGCGGTCATTCACTCGCCTGGGTGACGACGGTGCCGCCGATCGCGTTGCTGGCCGCGCCGGCGACGCTGCTGTTCGGCCCGATAGCGACGTTTAACGTTCTCACCGCTATCGCGTTGCCGCTGGCCGCCTGGGCCGCCTTCGTGCTGTGCCGCCGGCTGACCAGGCAGTTCTGGCCCTCGCTGGTCGGCGGTGCCGTATTCGGGTTCTCCGCGTACCAGATGAACCACGTGGTGCCCGGCCAGCTCAACCTGATCTACAGTCTGCTGCTGCCGATCCTGGGATATCTCGTCGTGCGGTGGCACGAGGAGAGCATCAGCACCCGCGCTTTCGTGATCCTGGCCGGGCTCACCATGGCGGTGCAGTTCTACCTGTTCCTCGAGACCTTCGCCGACCTGACAGCACTGCTGGCCGTCTCGCTGGTCGTTGGCGTCCTCGTGGCCGGGCGGGCCTGGCCCGCCATGGTTCGGCTCACCAAGCACCTGGCCGCCGCCTACGGCGTCGCGATCGTGCTCGCGCTGCCATATCTGGCTTACGCGCTCACGACCCACGCGCCGAAGCTCAAGGCGCCGCGTGCGCTGGATCTCGCCAGCTTGGTCGTGCCGCGGCCAACGAGCGTCCAGGGGCATCCGTGGCTGTATCACCTGGCGCTGAAGCCGGAGTCGGTTTCGGCGGCGGGCTATGTCGGCATTCCACTGCTCATCCTGGCCCTCGTGCTCGCGTTGACGCGCTGGTCCAGCAAGCTGGTGCGATTCCTGACCTGCATGCTGGTCTTCGTCCTCGTCGCCTCGCTCGGCCCCGCGCTCGACGTAGCCGGGCACCAGGTCGTTAGCCTCCCGTGGTCCCGGCTCTGGAACCTGCCGATCGTCCAGAACGCATATCCGTCCCGGCTCATGCTCTTTGCCTACCTGATCCTGGCGGTCGTGACCGCGCTGTTCCTCGCCAGGCCTGGCAAGCTCATCTGGCTCCGGTGGCCACTCGGCCTGCTGGTGATCGCTGCGATCGTCCAGGACGCCCCGCCTATCGGCACCACGCCGCATTCCACGGTGCCTGCTTTCATCACGGCGGGGACTTACCGCCGTCAGCTGAAGCCTGACGAGATCGTGGTCGTCGTCTCCACCATCGGTAACGCCGGCATGCTGTGGCAGGCGGACACTAACTTCTATACGCGGCTAGCCGGCGGATACATCAACCAGGCGATCACGCACCGCAGCGACCTTCCCAAGCCGGTGCAGGACCTGGCGGCCGCCACGCCGCAGCGCATCGCGAAGTTCGAGGCGTACGTCAAGAAGGCCAAGATCGGCGCGATTCTTATCGACGTCAATCATGAGCTGCAGTGGATCGGCATCTTCCGAAAGATCGGGCTGCATGGCCGGCAGATCGGCGACGTCCTCGTGTATCCCGTCAACGGCTGCCGCACCTGTCAGGTCCTGGACCAGGCCCAGATTGGCCCTCCTCACGCCGCTCACTCCTAGCGGGCGTGACCTGGGCCTAGCAGGGCGAAGGATGCCGCGCCGATGACGCGCATCCCGGTCGTGGTCGGGCAGGTCGAGGTCAGCTGGGATCCAGCGGGCAACAGCGCGCGCATCACCTCGTTCCTGCAGGCCGAAGCCAGTACCGGCGGCCTCGTCGTGCTCCCCGAGGCGGCGCTGTCCGGTTATGACGATGAGCTAACTGGTCTGGACAGCCTTGACCATCGCGCGCTAGCGAGTGCGGTAACCGCCGTCGCCGCGACCGCCGCCCGGTGCGGCCTGCACGTGCTCTGCGGATCGCTGCTGCCAGAGAATGGCACCTGGTACAACGCCGCGCTGTACTTCGGTCCGGCGGGTGAGCGCTGGATCTACCGGAAGGTCAACCTGGCGACCCATGAGCGGGGACGCCTGGCGGCCGGGTCGGACCTCCCGCTGCTGACCCTGTCGGCCCGTGCACGGGGCCGGGATAGCTCCTCGACGACGGAGCCGATCAGCGTCGGCGTCCAGCTCTGCCGGGAGCTGAAGTACCCCGAGCAGTGGCACGTGCTCGCCCGGCGTGGCGCTCAGGTGCTCGCGTACCTTACCTACGCCGCCAACCCGCAAGTCCCCCGCGGCGTCTGGCGCAGCCACCTCGTCAGCCGGGCGGCCGAGACGCAGCGATTCGTGCTGGCCGCCAACGTGGCGCATCGTGATCAGCACTGTCCGAGCCTGATCGTCACGCCGCGGGGCGAGGTGCTCGCCGAGGCGACCGGCACCACGCCGCAGGCGCTGCACGCGGAGCTGGACCTAACTGAAGTCTCCGACTGGGTCATCTCACAGCAGCGCGATGACGTGGTCTCCTTGTCCTACTCCGGCCAGCAGAATGCCAGTCAGGCACCCGGCTAGGACGCCAAAGGCGGTGCAGAGCCAGAATGCGGTAAACGTTGTGCTGGCCTGGTCTACGAATAGCGCCGCTACGGCGATCGCCGTGGCACCGCAAGCCCCCTTCCTTACCATCTGGCGCATCTGAATCTGCTCGAATTGGCGAGCGTGGGGGACAGGTCAGCGCCGCTCGTCACGCAGTGGACGCCGCCATTCGCGGACTGAGCACCCGGTGCGCACATAGCCGAATTGAGCGCGCTGCCAGGCCGCATGGCTATGCGAGTCGTTGGTCTCGATGCTCCGGTGGATGCCGGGCGCGGCCGGTTTCAGGAGAGGTTCGGGCTGCAACGCAGCCCGAATGTCGAAGCCACGGATCAGGGCGCCGCGGTGCCGACGCCGCGCCGGTCGCGGACGGCCGCCACCGCCTCCTGCTGGCTGAGCCGGGCGCCAGCGGCGTACGACTCGTCGAACTGGTCCCCGCCCAGCGCCTGGCGGACCTGGGCGACCAACTCGGCTTCGTCTCGCCGGAGCAGCGGCCAGGCTCGCAGGCCGACCCGTCGGCGCAGGCCCTCGGCGGCCCCGGCCAGCAGCGCCGCCTGCTGGGGGTCACCCTCCACGAACGCCAGCCGGGCGAACCCGTCCAGGCAGATAGTCACGTTACGAGTGCTGTGGGCTGCCAGGCTCAACTCCAGTCCCTCATCCATCGGCGCCCGGGCCTCCTCCGGCCTGCCTTGCGCGATGGCCAGGGTGCCCAGATACACCCGGTAGACGGCGGTGAGCCAGGGGTTGTCGAGGCGCTCGACCAGGTCGCGCATCTCGGTCAGGTGGCGCAGGGCGTCGTCGTAGCGGCCGATGGTCATCTCCACGTAGCTGGCGGTGGAGTTGGCAAGCGCTGTCCAGAACGGCTCGTCCTGGGCGCTGAGCTGCTTCAGGGAGGCCAGCGCCCCCTGCAGGGCGGCATCAAGGTCGCCGCCGATCCCCGAGGTCCACGCCATGACCAGCTGGGACACAGCGCGGAGGTAGGGGTCCCGGATCCGGTCGAGCAGCGGCGCCAGGCGGTCACGGGCCGCCACCACCGCCTGGTCATCGCCCGCCTCGGCGTCGCCCGCCGCCGCCGTCGACGCCAGTTCAACCTGGGCCTGGAGGTCGAATGAGCCGGCGGTGGGCAGCAGCTGGCCGACCCAGGCGCGGGCCTCGCCCAGATGGTCGCGCCGGGACCAGAAGGGCCATAGGACCCGGAACAGGTGGGGCAGCGGCCCGGTGTCGTGGCCGAGGTACCAGCGCACGGCGGCGGCAAGATTGCCTTCCTCGGCCGCCAGCCGCTCGAGCCACTCGCGGTTACTGGAGCCGCGCAGCGGCCGGTCGGCCTGCCCGGCCAGCGCCTGGTAGAAACCGGCATGCCGGCGCTCGACCTCGGCGGCATCCGGCCGGGCCGCCAGGCGCTCGGCCACAAACGCGCGGATGGTCTCCAGCATCCGCGGCCGGGGGTCGTCGCCCGCAGGGTCGAGGTAGATCAGGCTGTGCCGGGCCAGCCCCTCAGTCAGGTCCAGTACCCGGTCCTCATCCAGGTCGGCCACCTGGGCTGCGGCGTCTATGGTCCAGCCGTCCACGAACACCGCCGCGACCTCCAGCAGCGACCGCTCCGCGTCCTCCAGCAGCCCCACGCTCCACTCCACCGTGGCCCGCAGGGTGCGCTGCCGCTCAGGCAGGTCCACCGCGCCGGTCCCGAGAGCGTCCAGCGACCTGGCCAGCCTGCCCAGCAGCGCGTCCGGGTCCAGCAGCCGGGTGCGGGCAGCCGCCAGCTCGATCGCCAGCGGTAGGCCCTCCAGCCGCCGGCAGATCTCCGCCACCGCCGCTGCGTTGCCTGCGGTGAGGGCGAAGCCGGGGCGCACCGCGCGGGCCCTGTCCACGAACAGCGCCACCGCCGGCGAGGCCGCCAGCGCCTCCACCGGCACGCGTGGCGGGGTCGGCGGGCAGCGGCAGCGGCGGCACCGGATACTCCCGCTCCGCCCGCAACCCCAGCACCGTGCGGCTGGTCGCCAGGATCACCACGCCACGACAGCGGGCCAGCAGCGCGTCGAGGTCGCGGGCGGCGTCGACAACCTGCTCCAAGTTGTCGAGGATGAGCAGCCAGCGGTCGTCGCCGAAGTACTCGACCAGGGCCTCCAGCGGCGAGCCCGCCCCCGCCAGCTCAGCCCCCACCGCCTTGGCGACGGCCGTCAGCACCAGCCTGGGATCGGTGACCGTCGCCAGCGCAACGAACGCGGTCCGCGCCCCGAAGCGGTCAACCAGCCGCTCGCCTGCCGCCACCGCCAGCCGGGTCTTGCCGATCCCTCCCAGCCCAGTGAGGGTCACCAATCGCACGTCTGGGCGCCCCACCAGGCCGGCCACCTCCTCGATGGCCTCCTCCCGCCCGACCAGCGAGGTCGCGTCCGCCGGCAGCGGGCGCGCCTGCAGGCTTGGCAGCGCCGCGGCGGCGGCCGAGGGGTGCGCGGCGGCGAAGCGCTCGCTTAGCAGCATCGCCAGGTCGTCGCGCAGCAGCCGGCCCAACTCCCCCGATGTGCGGAAGTGACGGTAGGACTCCGAGGCCTCCGCCTGGATGCGCGCCAGCAGCTCGGTGAGGCGGGGCTCGCGGTCCGGCGCGGGCGCTTTGACATAGAGCAGCCGAGGCAGCGCCGGTGACAGGTCGAACTCGTCCTCCAGACCTGAGATCTCCTTGCCCGGCCCGACCCACCCGTACTGCTGCCAGTACAGCCCGACGAACACATCGCTTTGCGCCAGGTACGCACGGTACAGGTCCTGCGGCGGGTGCGGCCGCGCCCCCACCTCGAACATCACCGGCGTCAGCCGCAGCGCCGAGATGGCGCGTGAAACCGCATGCCGCTCATCCGCCAGTTCGCCCAGCGTGGAACTCACGAACACCCGCAGACGCCGGTCCGGAGTCCGGATGACCGCGTCCCCCGACAGGCCCTCGCTCCCCGATCGCCCCCTCTGAGGTTCCACCATGCAAGTCTCGAACGAGTCTGCCCCACAGGCAACACGCACGCGACCGCCAACCTGGCTGTCGGCTACCACGACTCCGTAAGCCGGGGCTGAAAGAACCCGCGAACGATGCGGACATCAGCATGGTGGCTGAGATGTCAGCCAAAACCTCGATATCTCCGTCGTTGGCGGTGCACGAGTTCCGCCGTCCCGATACCTCGCGGCGGCATCCGCTGACGGCACCGGATGAGTCGCTACGTCAGCGTCGGCGCCGTCTAACAGTGAGACCCGACGTCTGGGTCTTGGCCCCACGCTGGTCCCGGACGATCATCGCTACCGCCTCCCGCTGGGTGAGCCCCGAACCGGCGGTGAACGCCTGATCGAACCGCCTCGCTCCCAGCCTCTGGCGGACCTGGGCCACCAGATCGGCCTCCACCCGGCGCAGATGAGGCCAGGCCGGCAGGCCGACCCGCTGGCGGAGTCCCTCGGCCGCGCCTTTCAGCCGCGCCGCCAGCTCGGGGTCACCCTCCGCCAGCGCCAGCCGGGCATACCCGGCGAGGCACAGCGTCACGAACCGGGTGCTGCGGGCCGCCTGGCTCAGCTCCAGCGCCTCATCCAGCAGCGCACGGGCCTCATCCAGCCTGTCCCGCAAGACAGCCAGGATGCCCAGCTGCACCCGGCAGCCCGCGGCGAACCAGTCACCGCCGCACACCTCCGCCAGGTCACGCGCCTCGCACAGGTAGCGCAGGGCATTGTCGTAACGGCCCAGCGCCATCTCCAGGGAGCCGACGGTGAACGCGGCGATGGCCATGAGGACGGGCTCATCGTGGCCACGGAGCTCCTGCAGCGACACCGTCGCCTGCCGCAGAGCCCCGTCCAAGTCGCCGGCGATCGGCAAGCTCCACGCCAAGGCCAGCTGGCACGCCGCGCGCAGAAAGGGGTCCTGGATCGCGGCCGGCAGCGGTGCCAGGCGCTGGCCGGCCGCCAGCGCCGCCGTGTCGTCCCCGGTGTCGACGGCCATCATTGCCGCCACCCAGGCCAGCTCGGCACGGGCCTGCAGGTCCAGCGTCTCTGCGGGCCGGAACTGCTCAACCCATGACCAGGCCTGGCCCTCAAGGTCCCGTTGCAACCAGAACAGCCACAGAACCCGGAACAGGTGCGGCACTGGCCCGGGGTCATGGGCCAGCTGCCAGCGCATCGCGGCGGCCAGGTTGCCCGCCTCGGCGTCCAGCCGCTCCAGCCACTCGCCCTGGCCGGTGACGCGTAGCGGCCGGTCCGCCTGCTCGGCCAGCGCCCGGTAGCAGCCGGCGTGCCGCCGCCCGACATCGGTGGCGTCGGTCCGGGCCGCCAGCCGCTCGGCCATGAACTCGCGGACGGTCTCCAGCATCTGCGACCGGGGCCCGAGCCCAGTGCTGTCGAAATAGATCAGGCTGTGGCGGGCCAGCGCCTCAGACAGCTCCAGCGCCCGCTCCTCCTCCAGGCCCGCCACCTGGGCGGCGGCCTGGACCGTCCAGCCGTCCACGAACACTGCCGCGACCTCCAGCAGCGACAGCTCGGCGTCTTCCAGCAGGCCGACGCTCCACTCCACCGTGGCCCGCAGGGTGCGCTGGCGGTCGGGCAGGTCCACCGCGCCGGTCCCGAGCGCATCCAGTGAGGCCGCCAGCCGGTCCAGCAGCGCGGCGGGGTCTAGCAGCCGGATGCGGGCGGCGGCCAGCTCGATGGCCAGCGGCAGACCCTCCAGCCGCCCGCAGATCTCGGCCACCGCCGCCGCGTTGCCCCTAGTGAGCGCAAAACTGGGCCGTACCGCGCGGGCCCTGTCCACGAACAGCGCCACCGCCGGCGAGGACTCTAGTTCCGCCAGCGGCACGGTAGCTGGGTCGGCCGGCAGCGCCAGCGGCGGCACCGGGTACTCCCGTTCGGCCCGCAGCCCCAGCACTGTGCGGCTGGTAACCACGATCGCCAGCCCCGGGCAGCGAGCCAGCAGCTCGCCCAGGCCGGGGGCGGCCTGGACCACCTGCTCGAGGTTGTCCAGGATCAGCAGCCACGCGCCATCGCCGAATGTCTCGGCCAGTGCCTCCACCGGGGAGCCAGTCCGCGCCAGGTCGGTCCCCGCCGCCCGGCCGATGGCGGCCGGGACCTGCCCCGGATCAGTGACCGCGTCCAGCGGCACGAACACCGTGCCCGCGGCGAAGCGATCACGCAGCCGCTCGCCCACCGCCACCGCCAGCCGGGTCTTGCCGACTCCGCCGGGGCCGGTCAGCGTCACCAGCCGCGCCCCGGCACGCGCAAACAGCCTGGCCACCTCGTCGATGGCCCGCTCCCGCCCAAGCAGCGACGTCGTGCTCACCGGCAGCGGATGCGGCCAGCGGGTACCCGCCGACGACGGCGCAGCTGCCGCGGCCTGGCCGCCAGCGGCGGCGAACCGCTCGCTCAGCAGCACCGCCAGGTCATCACGCACTCAGCCGGCCCAGCTCAGCGGGGGTCCGGAAAGAACGATAGGACGCCGAGGCCGCGTCCTTGATGCGGGCCAGCAGATCAGCCAGGCGGGGCTCGCGATCGGGCGCCGGCGCCTTGACATACAGCAGCCGCGGCAGCTCACCGGACAGCTCGAACTCCTCCTCCAGGCCCGAGACCCCAGCGCCTGGGACGAGCTGCCCATAGCGCTGCCAGTACAGCCCGATGAACACATCACTCTGCGTCAGGTACGCCCGGTACAGCTCGGCCGGAGGGTACGGCCGAGCGCCGAGCTCGAACATCACCGGGGTCAGCCGCAGCGCCGAAATGGCACGTGAAACAGCCCGTCGCTCCTCAGCCAGCTCACCCAGCGTGGAACTAACGAACACGCGCAGCCGCCGGTCCGGGGTCCGGATGACCACCTCATCCCGCGGCCCCGCGCTCACCAATCGCCCCCGAGCTGGCCCACCACGCCAGTCTGCAACCAGCCTCCTCGGCCAGCAAGGCCGCTTCAGGTCCCGATCCGTCAGCCAGCGCCGGCGGTCGCAGGCCACCAAGCGCTCAACGCGCAGCTACCCGCGACGGTGAAGTCGGCCGCTCTCGCCGTCTCCGTCCGGCAGGCCATGCCGTTCAGATCATCCCGGTCAAGACTTGGCCTCGGACTGCGTGTCATTGCTCAGCGCTATGCGGTGCGGGAAGCGGTGTACCTCTTGCGGCCAGCCGACCGCGACCGCGATCCTGCCGGCCCAATACCGCGCCCCGGCGTCGTCGGGCACATCGACGACCGCGAAACCGCCGAGGTGCTCCTTGGTCTCGACGAACGGCCCGTCGGTGAAGAGGGGCGAGCCGCTGCTCGGGTCGACGCTGCACACGGCGGTCGACGCGTCCAGGCCGCCGTCGCTGAAGACGAAGACACCGGCGGCCGTCATCTCCTCGATCAAGGCCCTGGCGGACGTGGCCCTCTCGCGCAGCTGCTCCAGTTTGAGGTCGGGCACCCACTCGTCGTTGAAGGCGATCAGGTACAGCGCCATCTCAAGCTCCTCTGCTCACGGGCAGCCCGGACGGCTGCCGCTCACCTTCTCCACGAACGCACTCGCGTCAATCGACACCCCGGCCACGATTGTTTCCAAGCCTTCCGCAACGAAGTCGGTGCGCTCGCTCATGCCGCCTAGCTAGGGCGCACCAGCCGGCGGTTACCGCCGGCTATGACCCTATGAGGGGATGCGGGTCACCTTCGCGATGTATGGAGCATTCACTCGCGCGCGCGATGCGCTGACGCCGCCTCACTGCCTACGGTGCCATTATGACCGGGCGAACGCATTTCCTCGTCGTCGCGGCCGCGACTCTCTCCGTGGTCGCGAGCATGACGCTAGCCGCGGCCTGCTCATCAAGCGTCAGCACGCCTCAGGCACCTGCGAGCAGGGCCGCCGGATCCGGGGTCGGGACCGCCGACTGCAGCTTTGCGGCCACTTGCTACACGCCCCAGCAGCTCGAGGTTGCCTACGGCGTCAAGCCGCTCCTGCAGCGCGGGATCGACGGCCGTGGCGAGACCGTGGTGCTGCCCGAGCTGGCCGAATCGCAACTGGACCCGCCCTTGGTCACTGACCTGCGCCAGGACATGGCGGGTTTCGACGACCTGTTCCATCTTCCGGCCGCGCGGATGCGGGTGGTGACCACCCTCGCTGGCGCTGGCTCTCCCTGGCTTGCCTTCGGGGAGGAAGTGCTGGACGTGGAGCTAGTGCACGCACTCGCCCCGGCCGCCACCCTCGTCATCCTCCTGCTCCCGTCAACATCCCTGCGCAACACTCGCGGACGCCGTCGCCGCCGCCGTCGCCGAGCTCCGGCTGGGCCCCACTCTCGGGAGCGTCATGTCGATCAGCGCCGCGGGACAGATCGGCGGCGAGCACTGCGTAAGCCGTGCGCAGGCCGGCAGCGTGAACGCGGCGCTCCAGGCGGCCGTCGACCGCGGCATGACGGTAGTCGCCGCCTCAGGCGATATAGGAGCGGCGGCCTATCAGTGCGATCTCTACTCGGCACTGACCGGCACCGCGCCTGCTGCCCCAGTCACGGGGGTCCTCCTGCTGGCCTCCGATCCGCTCGTCCTCGGCGCCGGGGGCACTAGCCTGACGGCCAGCCATGCCACCGGCGCCTGGATCAGCGAAACGGCCTGGGGCCTGGCGTCCGGAAACCCCGGAAACCAGGGCGGGTCCTTCCAGGCCTCCGGCGGCGGGTTCAGCCGGTTGTTCGCGCGGCCCGCCTACCAGGCCGGCGTCCCTGGCATGGGCGCTACCCGAGGCGTTCCCGATGTGTCCGCCGATGCCAGCGACCGCACGGGCGTGGCGGTCGTCTTCAGCAACGGAACCCGGGACACGGTCCAGAGCCACGGCGGGACTAGCGCCAGCGCCCCGATCTGGGCAGCGCTGATCGCGCTGGCCGACCAGTACGCGAGGCGCCACCTGGGCTTCATCAACCCGGCCATCTACCAGATCGCCCGCAGTCCCCACTACCACCAGGCCTTCCACGACATCACCACCGGAAACAACACCGTGCAGTTCCCGCCCGCCACGATCACCGGCTACCAGGCCGCACCGGGCTGGGATCCGGTCACCGGCTGGGGCAGCCCCAACGCCCAGGTCCTCATCCCCCTGCTCGCCCGCTACGCCAGCCCCTGAACCGCCGGACCCCGGTGACGGCCGTCAGCTGTGCCGCTCCCCACCACCAAACGCCCGGCGCGCGGGCCGGGCCGCTTCACCCTGCGGTCAGCGAGCCGACCCAATAGTTCGCCTCCCGAGCCAGGGTGCGTCCCGCCCTGCATGCTCTGTGCCCGCCGGACCGGTAGCCGGTGTAGTGAACGTTGCCCGCCCGCCACACGTTCTTGGGATGCGCACGTTCGGCAGCGCGCACCGCCAACCGACGGAAGGACAGCGAAAAATGCGCAAGCTCATCTGGATGCTGACGGCCACAGCCGGCATCGCCCTGTTAGGCGGTGCAGCCGCGCAGGCTGCGCCCGCCAGCCCGGCCCACCATGGTCCGGCGACCGTGCTGAAATTCGGCACGATGGCGCCCGTCACCGGCCCGTACGTGGGTACAGCTAACCCTGTCCGCGGCATACCGGGCGGCGGGCTGCCCTGGATGATTAGGTCCGCCGCCGGCTCACTCAAGCAGAACGGTCACGTGCTCGTGGTCGTGCGGGGCCTGGTCCTCGCCAACCAGCCGTCTGTGCCACCAGCCCTGCGAGGGATCAACCCGATCCCCGACTTCCGGGCTATCATCAGCTGCCAGAGCATCGGCGCGGGCAATACTGCCACAGTCGTCAACGTCAGCACCGGCAACTTTACGGCCAGCACAGCCGGGAATGCACGGGTCGATGCGCGCGTGAGCCTGCCTCACCCCTGCATTGCCCCGATCGTGTTCGTCACGGCACCCGCCGGAACCGACGCCTGGTTCGCCGCAACCGGGAGCTGACATCCGTTTGTGAGTAGCTGCCGGAGCCGGTGGTCGTTGCACGCGGGGATGCACGGAGCGAAGTCGCGCTGCACTGCACCGGCCAAGCAGTCCGCGGGAACGTAACCTGCGCCGAAGCCTTGCAGCCTAGCCGGTGCGGGGTGCCCGCCGGACGTGGCGGGCACCCCGCCTGGACAGCAACCACATCGCGCTTCGGTCTCCTACATGCAGGAGGTAAGAGGCGATGGTGGCCACCGACGTTGACCACCAGATCCTGAACCCTGATCGGACGGCGGACAACTCGCCAGAATCAACGCGCGTCATATATGTATTGCGTAGGAATCCATTATCCGAGGCGGATGAGTCGCATGACGGCAGCGGGTGTACTGCTGCTGCAGAAACATGCGCGGAACGCCCAGATCGGACGGGAAAAGTGTCCGGTACGCTGAGCCCGACGGTGCGGCGCCGCCGTCTCGCGTTCGAGCTCCGGCGGCTGCGCGAGGCCGCGAAGCTGACCTGCGAGGACGTCGCCGAGCTGCTCGAGTGCTCAGCGTCCAAGATCAGCCGGATCGAGACCGCACGGGTCACAGTTTCACCGCGGGACGTCCGCGACCTTCTCGGGATTTACGGCGTGCCGAGCGACCAGCATGACAGCTTGATCCAGCTGGCCCGGGAGTCGCGTCAGAAAGGCTGGTGGCACGCCTACGGCGACAGCGTGCAGCCGCACTTCGCGACGTACCTGGGAATGGAAAGCGCCGCCTCCGAGATCAAGCACGCCAACCTAACCCGCATACCTATCCTCCTGCAGACCGAGGACTACGCGCGCGAGGTAATCGCTGCAGGCCGGATGCGCCGTTCGCTTCCAGTTGACGACAGGTCGGTTGAGATGGTTGTGGAGCGTCAGCAGCTGGCAAGGGCGAGCCCGCCTAACGTGTGGGTCGTCCTGGACGAGGCTGCCCTGCGCCGTCAGGTCGGCGGCCCGGATGTCATGCGCGCGCAGATCGAGCACCTGATCGAGGTGGGCGCCACGCCGGGCATGTTCCTGCAGTTCATCCCGTTCAGCGGCGGCGCGCACGTCGCCATGGACCTGCCGTTCGTCATCATGGGCTTCCCGGATCCCGCCGACCCCGATGTTGTCTGCATGGGGTACGCGACCGGGGTGCTATGGATCGAGGACATGGCCGAGGTCCACAGGTACAACATGTTCTTCCACCACCTGCAGGCCTCTGCCCTGTCGCTCGACGACTCGGCGGCGCTCATGATCTCCGTGCTGAAGGAGATGTAATGCCGCCGTCGCCGGTGGCCCCATCATCGCGGCCGCCCGGCGGTGTGCCACCGCTCGTCCAGGGTGGTTACCGGCGTGGCTCGCCGGCCAAGTCACCGCAACCATCCCGGCCCCCGGCGCTCTGCGGCGTGGTGGTGTCACACTGGAATGGCCGGTTGCAATGCGATCGCCCCCGACCGGCCGCCTTTTCGATGGGCAGGTGAACCGCCGATGCTTCGCCGGATACCGAGAGTTCCAGGGCTTCCCTTTGGCGGAGGCCTCGACGTCGTGCTTGTCGCTGGTGCGGCGTACTTCGCGTGGGAGCACGAGCAGGGTCGGCATGGTCGGCCGCACGTGCTGTGCCCGGTCTGCTGGCTGAACAAGATAGCCCCGGCCCCCGAGGCGTCCAGTGGCTCTAGTCAGGCCGAGCCGCCGGACAAAGCCTGACCGGCACGCCAGCTGAGGTCGGGGTAGCGCGTAACTGGCGGGTGAGCAGCAGTAAGCGGATTTGCAGGCAGCCTGGAGGGCATGTTCGCGAGCTCAGCCGAACCGTTGTGAAGTTAGCCGACCTGGCACTGTCGCGAGCCAGGCCCTCAGCCGAGGCGCTGGCTCGCCGGCAGGCGCACCGGGGGCTTGCGGCAAGACCCGGATCTTGCCGCAGAATCGTCGGCCGAGGCCAGTACCTGCGGAGTGGGGTTCGACGTGCGTGTGTCGTTGTCGATGTTATGGGGGACGCGGTGGCGTCGAACCGCTGGTGGGACTGGCGGTGTGGTTGGGGCGCTCGAGGCGCAGGTGCGGTGTGCGGGGGCGCCCCGGCGCGGAGCGGGCGGCCGACTCGTCGGAGGGAAGGCAACGAGAGATGGGAACGTGCCCAACAAGGGGTTCGACAGAGCGTGAGGAGCCGGTGATTCGATCGGCCGGTGCAGTGCGACGGAGCACGGCTGCCTCGGAGGTGTCGCAATGATCGAGCAGCACGTGTTGGATCTTCAAGAGGTTGACGAGATGCAGGTCGCGGTCGTTGGCGGCAAGGGCGCGCACCTGGGGGAGTTGTCGCGGATCGAAGGCATCCGAGTGCCGGCTGGCTTTTGCGTGACGACGGACGCCTTCCGGCGGATCATGGCGGAAGCGCCGCCGATCGACGATCGGCTCGATCAGCTGTCGCGCCTGAACCCGGATGACCGGGAGGTGATCCGCACGCTCAGCGCGGAGATCCGCCGGACCATCGAAGGGATCGCCATCCCTGACGATCTCGCGGCGGCGATCACCCGCTCGCTCGCGCAGCTCGGCGAGCACGCCGCCTACGCCGTGCGATCCAGCGCGACGGCAGAGGACCTGCCGACTGCATCCTTCGCCGGCCAGCAGGACACCTACCTGAACGTCGTGGGCCTGACGGCGATCCTCCGGCACGTCGGCCGGTGCTGGGCATCGCTGTTCACCGAGCGGGCCGTGACCTACCGCCTGCGGAACGGCTTCGACCACCGGAAGGTCCGCATGGCCGTGGTCGTGCAGCAGATGGTCTTCCCGCAGGCGGCCGGCATCATGTTCACGGCCGACCCCGTCACGGGCAACCGGAAGGTCGCCACCGTGGAGGCCAGCTTCGGCCTCGGCGAGGCCCTGGTCTCCGGCGTGGTGAACCCGGACGTCTACAAGGTGCGAGACGGTGAAATCGTCGCTAGGGCAGTCGCCGCCAAGAAGCGTGCCATCCACGCTTCGCCGGCGGGCGGGACGCAGGTACTGCCGATGGACCCGCAGCGGCAGGAGCTGCCGGCGCTGACGGATGCGCAGGTCGTGCGGCTCGTGCAGCTCGGCCGGCGGATCGAAGCGCACTTCGGCCGCCCGCAGGACATCGAATGGTGCCTGGTGGATGATGGCTTCCAGATCGTTCAGAGTCGGCCGATCACCACGCTGTTCCCCATCCCCGGGACCAGCGCCCAGGAGAATCACGTTTACCTCTCGGTCGGTCACGGGCAGATGATGACCGACGCCATGAAGCCGCTAGGCGTCTCTGTGTGGCAGCTGACGGCCATGGCGCCGATGCACGAGGCCGGCGGGCGGCTGTTCGTCGACGTCACCCGGCGCCTGGCCTCGCCCGCGAGCCGCGCCGGCCTCCTGGAGATGGTGGGGAGGTCCGATCCGCTGATCAGGGACGCGCTGGAGACGGTCCTCGACCGTGGCGACTTCATCCCGTCGCTCCCGGACGGGGGTCCCGGCGGGCCGCTGGTCGGCGGCGCGTCCGCCCCGATCGAGACCGATCCGGCTATCGTCACCGGGCTGATCGAGCGCAGCCAGGCGTCCATCGCCGCCCTGCTGCGCGAGATCCGGACGAAGACCGGGCCGGCGCTGTTCGAGTTCCTGCTGGAGGCTTTCCAGGAGCACAAGCGGGTCCTCAGTGATCCGCTGAACCTTCCGGCGATCATGGCGGGGATGGAGGCCACGTGGTGGCTCAACGACAAGCTGCGGGAATGGCTGGGCGAGAAGAACGCGGCCGACACGCTCACGCTGTCCGCCCCCAACAACGTCACGTCGGAGATGGGACTGGCGCTGCTCGATGTCGCGGACGTGATCCGTCCTCACCCGCAGGTGGTGGCGTTCCTGCAGGGCGTCGAGGACGAGGGCTTCCTGGACAAGCTGCCGACACTCGCGGGCGGGACCGAAGCGCGCGACGCCATCGAGGCCTACCTCGATCGGTACGGCATGCGCTGCGTCGGCGAGATCGACATCACGAGGCCGCGCTGGAGCGAACGCCCCACCACGCTCGTGCCCGTGATCCTCGACAACATCAAGCTCTTCGAGCCGGGTGCCGCCGAGCGGCGCTTCCACCAGGGGCGGCAGGAGGCCGAGAAGAAGCGACAGGACCTGCTGGAACGCCTGCGGGCACTGCCGGACGGGGAGCAGAAGGCCGACGAGACCAAGCGGATGATCGACCGGGTCCGGACCTTCATCGGGTACCGGGAGTACCCGAAGTACGGCATCGTCAGCCGCTACTTCGTCTACAAGCAGGCCTTGCTGGAAGAGGCCGAGCGCCTCGTGCAGGCCGGCGTGCTGCCTGAGAAGGAGGACATCTTCTACCTCACGTTCCAGGAGCTCCACGACGTCGTGCGCACCAACCGGTCGGACGACCAGCTCATCCAGCAGCGCAAGGACGCGTTCCGGTCCTACCAGGCGCTCACGCCGCCCCGGGTGCTCACCTCCGACGGCGAGGCCATCGCCGGGGCGTACCGGCGCGACGACGTGCCGGCCGGTGCCCTGATCGGCTTGCCCGTTTCCGCCGGAACCGTCGAGGGCAAGGCCCGCGTCATCCTCGACCTGGCGGAGGCCGATCTCGAGGCGGGCGACATCCTGGTCACGGCCTACACGGATCCCAGCTGGTCACCCCTGTTCGTCGCGGTCACGGGCCTGGTAACGGAGGTGGGCGGCCTGATGACCCACGGCGCAGTGATCGCCCGGGAATACGGCTTGCCGGCCGTCGTGGGCGTGGAGCAGGCCACCCGGCTGATCCGGGACGGGCAGCGGATCCGCGTGCACGGAACCGACGGGTACGTCGAGATCCTGCCGTGACCGACCACACCGAGAAGACGCGAACGCCGCCGCACACTATGAAGGAGCAATCACATGACCGAGAGCATGATCACGGTCGCACTGGTCGTCGGCGATCCCGCTCACGAGGATCTGCAACTGAACGAGGCCAGCCTGGCAGCCGCGGCGAGCACCATCGAAGTTCATGGCGCGGTCGTTCACGGCCGGTGGGACTCGGGTAGGCGGAGCGCGGTCTGGTGCTTCGACATCGAGCGCGCCCGCGCCGCGGATCTTAAGGACGATCTGCAAGCCATCTGGGCCGGCAAGCTTGAGTCCGTCGTCTGGCGGCCAGTCGGGCCAGCCGAGGTCATTCGTTTCAGCTGAGGAACGCAGACCTCGCTGCGCTGGGTATGGCCCGGCACCAATGCCGCTTAGGGCTACAGCAGCTCGCTGGCTACAGCAGACGATGCTCGCGCCAGGTGCCTGCCCTGCCGGGGTGAACCTTGCAGTGTGTGGCGACGACGGCAGCCATCTCTAGGCGGTGCGAAAGCGTCGTGCAGTTCGTCCACGGCGGTGGCCGGACTCTGGACGGCGATGATGTCGGCAGGGTGAGGGACACTGCACCGTGCGCCTGGACTACGGTCTCTTACATGGTCTCGTTCTTCCGGTTTGGCGGGGGGATGGGATCTAGGCTCCGCCGGGTGCACTCACGCCTCGGCGGGGCCGCTGTCGTAAGCAAAGAGCCTGGCGCCGACTTGAGTGCGGCCACCTAACCTGCGGTTGTGCCTCCGCGATCATCTGAAGGGCTTAATCCCGGTAGTTCCTGCTGCTGCGAAGATTCCCACCGCGCCAAGGGCAACGCCGAGCCCGTCACTGAGGATCAGCAGGCGGCCGGCGAACTGTTTCACCTGTCCGTCCGCGCACAGGACCGGAATGTCAGCTGCCAGATCCTTGACCTGCGGCGCCTGCATGGCCCGCCGGAACCCGGCCCAGTGCCGCGTACGCAGCGCGCGGGGCACGATGAGATCCAGGCTCTGGCCAAGCGCGTCCGCCGCGCTATGCCCGAACAGTGCCTCGGCGCCCGGACTCCACCACGTAATGTGCCCGTCCGTATCGGTGGCGACGATCGCGTGATCCGCCACGACTCCCATGCCGAGCTGCTCCACAGCGAATCCGCGCAACATCCGGAGCGGGGCGTTGGTCAGCGGCAGGGAGTGTAGGGGACGTCGTAGAGGTTGACGTCCTTGAGGATCGAATTGAAGTTATAGCTGGATGAGTTCGCCTGGGGACAGAATTTCGACGTCGCCAGTTTGTACTCGACGTTGAAGACGGCTTTGCCGAATCCCGACGGCCAGACCTGCAGCCCGGGCGCGGGGGAATTGCACTCGCGGTACTGCCAGCACTGCTCGTTGATGGCGAAGTCAAAGTAGGGCTGGAGGTCGTTGGCCTGGCCGAGGTCGTTCTTGAGCCCGACGGCGAAGCCGGCGGTGTGCGCCAGGTTGGCGATCGCGGCGTCGAACTGTTCCTGCGTTGCCGCGCTGATCGTCAGCCCGGTCTTGTTCTGGTAGGCGTCGACGTTGTCGAATTCGATCGCGTCCGCGCCGACCGACCGGGCCTTCGCGAGCCGGGCGGCGATCTCGTCGAGGATGAACTGCTGGGCGGTCTCGGTCTGCCCGGTGTTGGGGTTCGTTCCGGAGACGCTGGTGTTGATGTTCAGCCAGAACTCGTCCCGGAATCCGCCGACCGGCTTGCCGAACAGACAGCCGCCGCAGCTTGAGTTGAAGCTCTGATACTGCGGGTAGTCGGGCCGCCAGGTCTCGGCTGTCCCCGCGTCGATGTAACCGATGACTTTATCGCCGAGCGCGTGCAGGGCGCTGACCGCGGCAGTATTCAAGACGCCGTAGTTGTTCGGTGTGTAGCACTTGCCGTCCTGGTAGATGTCGATGTCGAAGACCGACGGGGCCACCTGCTGCCCGGTCGCGAATGACGCGCCGGTAACGGCTGTGTTGATGAACCCGGTAGCCGGGTATATGCACTGGCCGGCCGAGTTGACCGAGCCCTGCAGCTGGTACTGCCAGCGCGATACGACCGGTGGCTGCCAGCAGGAGCCAGCCGACGTATTGCACGGCACCGGGGCAGGCAGGGCGGCCGCAGCCGTCGCGGCTGCCCGCGGCCTGAGCTGCGGGGACGGCCCGGCCCAGGCCGGCGGGGTGGCGACGGCCGACAGGACAAGTACTACCCCGGCCAGCGAACCAACTGCGCGAGCGCCTCGCATTGCGACCTCCTCTGACGACGTTCCTCGTCCCGAGCCGTCGGAGCGCGGCTGAGGATCGCCGCTCGCCACACACCTGAGCGGATCATAACGACGAGGGCGGAACGGCACCAGGTTCGTGCAGGTACCAATCTGGAAAGCGCAGTTTGCAACAGGGTGATGGGCTGCATGAACACACGTATCAGCCCGCCATCGGCCATGCCCCCTTCGGCCGCGAGCCGGGCGGTACGGCTGCCGTGAGATGAGTGGCAGGATCGGTCCCGCGAACGAGGGATGCCGCGTCTGGCAACTCGTGACGGCCCGGCGTGCGACGCGGCTCCCGGACGCCCGAGAGCGGCGGACCTCAGCGCGGCGTGCCTCTCGCGGGCCCGCTGGGGGGCCCGGAAGCGGGCAGCATTTCTGCCCTCGATGTCGCCGTGGTCACTGCCTGGACGGATCCGATCCGAGGCTCGCACACGACATGCAGGCACTCCTGGCAGCCGTTCACCGCTTTGAGGTTGTCTCGAGCAAGCCGGAATCACTGGCCATCCGGGGCGTTGCCGGACACCAGATGCAGACCGACATCGTCCGGGTCCAGTCCGACTGCCAGGCCGGCGGCGGTCCGCCGGCCGTCCCGTAGCCTGCAGCCGCCAACGCCGGCGCTCGCCCGGAACCCCGGTGACCAAGGGCCCTGGCGACACCCGAGGGCCGACCTCATGCTGGTCGACGTGATTCGGCGAGTGCTCCTTCCTGTCGGCCTGCTCGTGGCGGGGCTGATGGCTGGGTGCAGCACCGCACCAGGCAATGTGCCGTTTCCGCTTGGCACTGCGCATCGGAATCTGACCTATTGCAACTCACAAACGCTGGATCTCTATATTCCTCGCGCCGCTATCACCCGCCCTCTTCCCATCGCAATGTACGTCCATGGCGGAGGTATGACCGCAGGCGACAAGTCGGACCTGAACCCAGTGTTCCTTGACTCATTGGCTTCAGCTGGTTACGCGGTCGTCAGCGTGAACTACCGGCTCGCTCCGCAGTTCAGGTTTCCCGCTCAGCTCGAGGACGTCAAGTGCGCAATAAGGTACCTGCGAGCCAGGGCAGCCGGGTACGGCCTGAACGGACGCGAGATATTCGCGTTCGGTACGAGTGTTGGCGGACAGCTTGTCGCACTGGCTGCCCTAACCGGCTCCCATTCGGCATTCGATGTCGGCCCATATGCGACGGAACCGAGCAATCTCATTGCAGTAGCGGACATGTTCGGCCCGGCGAACCTGACCGAGCGTGCATCAGGGTTTACTTCCTCGGGCATTCAGCAGGTCTTCGGCACGAATAATCACCCGGACCTGGTTCTTGCCAGCCCCACGCATTTCGTTGCGCCGAACTCGCCGCCAGTCCTCCTTATTCAGGGTGTCGACGACACGAAAGTTCTCAAATCGCAATCGATTGAGCTCTATCGTGACCTCAAAGCCGCGGGTGATCACACTCAACTTGTCCTGGTCCAGAACATGGGCCACATGTTCGTGCGTGTTGGACCGAAGGCGCTTAACCCCAGCCTTCAGCAGATCGCGAAAGATATCGTGATCTTCTTCGACAATGAACGGCAGGGGTGAGGTCCCTCATCCAGATCGGCCCAGCCCATACGTCAGCGGGCCGATCTCACGGGATGTCGCTACGGGTAACGCTCGGGCCGCGGCCCAATACTGAACGCACCGATTATTCCCTCGTGAGCTGCACGTGCTGAGCTCGCGCGGGCCCGAAGTTACCGCGAACCTGGTCATCCACCAAGGCGGCGTAAACCCCGGTGCCGCGCGGCGCGTCGATGCGACAGCATGCCCGCGATCCGAGGAGGCGGAAGTGACCTGGGACGAGCTGCTCGCCTATTGCCTGACCAAGCCTGGCGCCTGGCGGGACGAGCCGTGGGACGGCGATGTCGTGGCCAAGGTCGGTACCAAGATCTTCGCGTTCCTCGGCTCAGGCGACGGCGGCATGGTCGGCCTCAAGTGCGGCAGCACCCGCGATGCGGCGGACGAGTGGCTCGCCCGTTACCCGGACGATGCCATGGTTATGCCGTATATCGGCCGCTCCGGCTGGAACTCGCTCCGGGTCGGCGGCGCGATCCCGGCGGATGAGCTGCTGGAAGCGGTCGACTCGTCCTACGAGGCGGTCGTGAGCAAGCTGTCGAAAAAGGACCGCCCGGCACCCGGCTGAAACTCCGTTGCATGCATCTGCAGATGCGGGGCAGCATGTCCGGGTGACCTGGACAGCGCCCCCAGTAGACCGGACAGAGCCGCCCAACGTCAGCAGCGAGCGACCCGCCCTGCAAGGCTGGCTGGACTATCACCGCCAGACGCTGCGGTGGAAGTGCGCGGGGCTGTCAGGCGAGCAACTCGCGCTACGGCCAGTCCAGTCCTCGGCGCTGTCGCTGCTCGGCCTCGTCCGGCACATGGCGGAGGTGGAGCGCTCCTGGTTCCGGATTCGGTTCGCCGGCCAGCAGGATCTCGGCGCTCTTTACTGCGACGAGGAGTTCCCCGACGGCGACTTCGACCTGACTGACGGCGACCGAGCAGCGGAGGACTTCGCCACGTTCGCGGCCGAGTGCGCTGCGGCCGACGCCGCGGCGGTCGACGGCTCCCTCGATGACACGTTTGTGAATACACGGCGAGACGAAACCCTCGACCTGCGGTGGATTTACCTGCACATGATCGAGGAGTATGCGCGGCACAACGGTCACGCAGACCTGCTGCGCGAGCTGATCGACGGCGTCACCGGCGACTAGCGCAAGCGCTCCAGCCTGGCCACCGCCTCGTCCAGCTCGGCTACTAGCGAGCTGATGACCTCGGCGACCGGCCTGACCTCGTTCATGCGGCCGACGATCTGGCCGACGGGCATCGGGATGACGTCAGGGTTACCCGATCGCATGAGCCGCTGGTGCGCCTCGCTGACCAGCAGATTCTGAAGCGGCATGGGGAGCGGGTCTGGCGCTTCCGGCGCGAGCCAGGCGTCCGTCCAGCTGTTCTTCAGCAGTCGGGCCGGCTTGCCGGAGTAGATCCTGGACCGGACAGTATCCGAGGAGGTCGCCTTCAGCAGCGCCTCGCGCAAGCCCGGCAGCGGCGACAGATTCGCGTACTCCGACGTGATCAGCCAGGCCGAGCCCATCCAGACGCCAGCGGCGCCGAGCGCGAGCGCGGCCGCGATCTGCCGGCCGCTGCCGATGCCGCCGGCGGCGAGCACTGGCACCTGCGGCCCCACTGCGTCGACCACCTCAGGGATCAGCACCATGCTCGCGATCTCGCCGGTGTGGCCGCCTGCCTCATACCCCTGCGCCACGACGATGTCGACGCCTGCCGCCACGTGCGACTGCGCGTGCGCGGCCTTGCCGGCCAGTGCGGCTACCAGCATGCCACGGTCGTGGGCGCTGGCGATGACGTCCGGCGGCGGCGAGCCGAGCGCGTTGGCGATCAGCCGGGCCGGGTGCGCGAGGGCCACCTCGACCTGCGCGCGAGCGACCGAGTGCAGCCAGCCGAGCACGCCGTCGGCCGCCTGCGCATCGGCGGGCAGCGGCGGCACGCCGAGCTTCAGCAGGGTCTGATCGACGAACTCGCGGTGCCCGGCCGGGATCAACTGGTTCAGGTCGATGGCCGCGCCTTCGGCCGGGATCCTGGCCGGCATGACCACGTCGATCCCGTACGGACGGCCGCCAGTGTTGTCGTCCATCCAGTCCAGGACCGTGTCCAGCTCGGCCGCGTCGTTGAAGCGCACGCAGCCGAGGACGCCAAGGCCCCCCGCCCGGCTGATCGCGGCGGCGACGTGCTCCGATGGGGTGAACCCGACGATCGGGTGCTCGATGCCCAGCTGATCGCAGAGCGGGGTGCGCATGGGTCTCCTCAGGCTGACTGAAGGCCGGGAACGTCGGCCCCGGCGGCTGGCCCCGGCGGCTGGCCCTGCTGGCCCTGCTGGCCCTGGCCCGTAGCGGCGAGCTGCTCGTCGGCGTAGCGGTGAGCCCAGCGGTAGTCGGCCTTGCCCGCAGGCGTCCGGCTGATCTGCTCGACCAGCCAGACCGACCGCGGCACCTTGTAGCCGGCGATCTGAGTTCGCAGGTGGGCCTCAAGCTCGGCGAGGTCGACATCTTGTCCGTCGCGTGGCTGCACCACCGCGGCCACCCGCTGACCGAGGCGCTCGTCCGGTACGCCGATCACCAGCGCATCGAAGACGCTGGCGAACGACTTTAGTGCGCCCTCGACTTCCTCCGGGTACACCTTCTCGCCGCCGGTGTTGACGCACGTGTTGCCCCGGCCGAGCAGCGTCATCGAGCCATCTTCCTCGACCCGGGCGAAGTCGCCGGGCACGGCGTAGCGGACGCCGTCGACGTCCGCGAACAGGGCCGCCGTCTTGATCGGGTCCTTGTAGTAGCCCAGTGGGATGTGGCCGCCGCGGGCAATCCTGCCGATCCCGCCGGGGCCCACCGGCTTGTTGTGCTCATCGATGACAATCGTGGCGGGGCCAGCCGTGACCGTCGGGCCCTCGGCCTTCTTGTTGCCCGCCGATACGTATCCGAGCCCGGTAAAGCCCGTCTCGGACGCGCCGATCGCGTCGGTGATGACGACGTTCGGGAGCAGCGTCAGGTACTGGTCCTTCACGCTCGGCGAGAACAGCGCGGCGTTGCTGGAGATCGCGAGTAGCGAGGCGACGTCGTACTCCTCCTGCTGGTACGCCTCGATCAGCGGCCTGGCCATCGCGTCGCCGGTGATCATGAGCACGTTGACTCGATGTCGCTGGACCGCGCGCCAGACCGCATGCGGCTCGAACTGCGGCACGAAGATCACCGTGTCGCCGCCGAACAAGCCCGGCAGCGTGCCCCACTGGGCGCTGCCGTGAATGAGCGGCGCGGTCGTCAGCCTGACCAGGCCGGCTGGCCCGGCGGTGCCACGGCGGATCTGCTCCCACTCGTCCGGTAGCCGCTCGCCGGTGGTGAAGTCGATGCCCCCGCCGAGAGTGCGCCAGACGTCCTCATGCCGCCAGAGCACGCCCTTCGGGTAGCCAGTCGTACCGCCGGTGTAGAGCATGTAGATGTCGTCGGCGCTGCGCTCCCCGAAGTCCCGGTGCTCCGAGCAGTCCGCGAGCGCTGCCGCGAAGTCGACGGCCGCCGCTGGCAGCTCGGCGCCGCTGCCGTCATCGATGGCCAGCACGGCCTTGATCTCGGGACAGTCAGGCAAGAGCGCGGCCACCTTGTCGCTGAACTGCCGGTCGTACACCAGGCCGACCAGTTCTGCCTCGGTGAACAGGTACCGAAGCTCAGCCTCCACGTACCGGTAGTTGACGTTGACGGGGATGGCCCGCAGCTTGTAGCAGGCCAGGATCGTCTCGATCAGCTCGATCGAGTTCCGGCCGTAGACGCCGACGTGATCGCCGACGCCGACGCCAGCGGCGGCCAGGTAGTGGGCGAGCTGGTTGCTGCGGGCCTCAAGCTCGCGGTAGGTGATCTCCGCGTCGCCGCAGGCGATGGCCAGGCGCTCGGGAACCGCGTCGGCAGCATGCTCGAATAGGTCAGCGATGTTCAGCGCCATGGGTATGAAACTAGAACGTGTTATCGTTCGGGGCAACCCTTTCGCGCAGCTGAGGAGGGCGTCTGCGATGACCTCGAGTCCCCCCGATCAGGAGCAGGGGCAGGAGCAGCCGCACGCCCTGGTCGAGCTGCGCGGCCACGTCCTGATCGTCACGATGAACCGGCCGCAGGCGCGCAACGCGCTGTCCGGCCCGATGATGGCGATCCTGCAGCAGGCCTGGGACCAGGTTGACAATGACCCGCGCGTCCGCGCCTGCATCCTCACGGGCGCGGGCGGGGCGTTCTGCGCCGGAGCTGACCTCAAGGCGATGACGGCTGCGCACCCAGGCGACTCGTTCCGGTCTGGCGCGTTCGACCCGTCGATGATCGAGCCGCTGCTGAAGGGCCGCCGCCTGACCAAGCCGCTCATCGCCGCAGTGGAGGGTCCCGCCATCGCCGGCGGCACCGAGATCCTGCAGGCGACCGACATCCGGGTGGCAGGCCGCAGCGCGCGGTTCGGCGTGTCTGAGGCTCGCTGGGGGCTGTTCCCGCTGGGCGGTTCCGCGGTCCGGCTGGTTCGCCAGATCCCCTACACCGTGGCCGCTGACCTGCTGCTGACCGGCCGTCACATCACCGCCGACGAAGCCCTGGCCGTCGGGCTGATCGGGCACGTCGTCGACGACGGCCAGGCGCTCGCCAGGGCCCTGGAGATCGCCGAGATGATCGCGGCCAACGGGCCGCTCGCCGTCCAGGCCATCCTGCGGACCATCCGCGAGTCCGATGGGATGGCCGAGAACGACGCGTTCGCCCTGGAAGCCAAGATCGGCATGGCCGTCTTCGCCAGCGAGGACGCCAAGGAAGGTCCGCGCGCCTTTACCGAGAAGCGCAAACCGGACTTCACAGGCCATTAGCGGCACGTCTGCGCGGTCAATCGGCAGCTGCATGCCGCCGCCAACGTCATGGCTGGAACCCAGCTGACGCTGTATCCGCAGTAAATAGGCAACGATGACGTTCAGGCCCGGGCCGACCGGGCGGCGGGCGGGGAATCGGCTTCGCTAGGGCCTCGATTGGCCCGAGCTGCGGCCGCGTGAACGCGGCCGAATCCGGCCGCAGCCCTTGGCGCGCTGACCTAGAACGTGTTTCACTCTGATCCGTGACTACGCCGCCTGTTGCGCCGCTTAGCGCACCGCTCGAGATCAGCTTTGACTACACCCGCTCGCTCGGGCCGGTGCTCACGCAGTTCATGGCCGGGCTGGCGGATCGCCGCATCCTGGGCTCGCGCGGCGCGGACGGCCGGGTCTACGTGCCGCCGGCCGAGTACGACCCGGTGACGTTCGCGCCGCCGCAGGAACTGGTCCAGGTCGGTCCGGACGGCACGGTGCTCACCTGGTCGTGGCAGCCGGCGCCACGCGAGGGTCAGCCCCTCGACCGCCCCTTCGCCTGGGCGCTGATCCGGCTCGACGGCGCCGACACCAGCCTCCTGCACGCCGTGGACGTGGGCGCTGCGGCCAGCATGCGCACCGGCATGCGCGTGCGGCCGCGCTGGGCGGACAGCCCGGCCGGCCACATCACCGACATCACGTGCTTCGAGCCCGCCGGCGAGGACGGCCCGAGCGCTGACACGGCACCAGCGGCAGCCGACCCCGTTCCGGTCCTGGAAGGCGCCGATCCCGGCATGATCATCACGCCGGTCCGCCTGCACTACCAGCACAGCGCCTCAGCCGAGGAGAGCCGGTACCTGCGCGGCCTGCAGCAGGGCAAGATCATCGGCCAGCGGTGCCCCGCGTGCGGCAAGGTGTACGTGCCGCCGCGCGGCGCGTGCCCGGTCGACGGCGTGCCGACCACCACCGACGTCGAGCTTCCTGACGTCGGCACCGTGACGACGTTCTGCATCGTGAACGTCCCGTTCCAGGGCCAGCGTGTGCCCTCACCGTACGTGGCCGCGTCGGTGCTGCTGGACGGTGCCGACATCGCGTTCCAGCACCTGATACTCGGCTGCGATCCGGCGGCGGTCCGGATGGGCATGCGCGTGCGCGCCGTCTGGAAGCCGCCGCAGG
Source organism: uncultured Actinomycetota bacterium (assembly GCA_963837255.1). Classification (GTDB taxonomy): domain Bacteria; phylum Actinomycetota; class Actinomycetes; order Streptosporangiales; family Streptosporangiaceae; genus JAJYUU01. The sequence goes on along the minus strand of CAWIMN010000009.1, from coordinate 1,644,675 downwards.
AGTGGGGGACGACGTCGGAGAACATCGACCACTTCGAGCCAACGGGGGAGCCCGACGCGCCCTATGACTCCTACGCCCATCACCTGTAAGGGACGCCGCTCGTGACCGAAGTCGCCGTCATCGGCTTTGCCGAGGCGCCGAACGTGCGCCGCACTGACGGCACCACCAACGGCGTCGAGATGCTCGTGCCGATCTTCCGCGAGGTCTTCAACCAGACCCGGCTGACCAAGCACGACATCGGCTTCTGGTGCTCGGGCTCGTCCGACTACCTGGCCGGGCGCGCGTTCTCGTTCGTGTCGGCGGTCGATGCGATCGGCGCGTTCCCGCCGGTGATGGAGTCGCACGTCGAGATGGACGGCGCGTTCGCGCTGTATGAGGCCTGGGTCAAGGTGCTGACCGGCGAGGCGGACATCGCGCTCGCCTACGGTTTCGGCAAGTCGTCAGCCGGCGACCTGCGCCGGGTGCTGGCCCTCCAGCTCGATCCGTACGTAATGGCGCCGCTGTGGCCGGACTCGGTGAGCATCGCCGCGCTGCAGGCCCGGCTCGGTCTCGAGCAAGGACTCTGGACGGAACGGGGCATGGCCGAGGTCGCCGCCCGCAGCAGGGCCGCGGCCGTGTCGAACGCCCGCGCCCAGCTGTCCGGCTCGGTCAGCGTGGACGACCTGCTCGCGGCGCCCTTCGTCGCCGACCCGCTGCGCGCGCACGATTGCGCGCCCGTCACCGACGGCGCTGCTGTCGTCATCATCGCGAACGCGGACCGGGCCAGCGAGCTGTGCGCCCGGCCTGCCTGGATCACCGGCTTCGAGCACCGGATCGATTCCGGCTCGCTCGGGGCACGGGACCTGACCTCGTCGCCGTCGGCCGCCGCGGCCGGCGCTGCGGCGGGGGCGGCAGGCGTGGAGGTAGCCGAGCTGCACGCGCCGTTCACGCATCAGGAGATCGTGCTCAGCGCGGCGCTGGACCTGCCCGAGTCGGTGCGGATCAGTCCGTCTGGCGGCGCGCTGGCGGGCAACCCGATGTTCGCCGCGGGCCTGGCCCGGATCGGCCACGCCGCGCGGCAGATCATCTCCGGTGCCGCCGGGAGCGCGCTCGGGCACGCCACGAGCGGCCCGGCCCTGCAGCAGAACCTCGTCTGCGTGATGGCGGCGCGATGAGCGGCGGTACGACGACAGGGGGGGTTCGGTGACGCAGCGCGCGGCCGTGCTCGGCACCGGCCAGACTTACCACCGCAGCAAGCGGCCTGACGTCTCCATCGCCGGGCTGTGCCGGGAGGCGGTCGACCGGGCGCTCGCTGACGCCGGGCTTGAGCTCGGCGACATCGACGCCGTCGTCGTCGGCAAGGCGCCAGACCTGTTCGAGGGCGTGATGATGCCGGAGCTCTACCTGGCGGATGCGCTCGGCGCCGTCGGCAAGCCGCTGCTGCGGGTGCATACGGCAGGCTCGGTCGGCGGCGCGACCGGCGTCGTCGCGGCGAGCCTCGTGCAGGCCGGGCTGCACCGGCGGGTGCTCGCGGTCGCCTTCGAGAAGCAGTCCGAGTCCAACGCCATGTGGGCGCTGTCGATCATGCCGCCGTTCTCGATGCCACTGCTGGCTGGCGCGGGCGGGTACTTTGCGCCGCACATCAGGTCCTACATCCGGCGCAGCGGCGCGCCCGCGCATATCGGTGCGCTGGTCGCGGTCAAGGATCGCCGGAATGGGGCCCGCAACCCGTACGCGCACCTGCGGCAGCCAGACATCACGCTGGAGTCAGTGCAGGCCTCGCCGATGCTGTGGGATCCGGTCCGGTACGACGAAACGTGCCCGTCCTCCGACGGCGCCTGCGCCGTGGTGATCGGCGACCAGGCAGCGGCGGAGGCGACGGGCGGGCCGGTGGCCTGGATCCGGGCCACGTCGATGCGGACCGAGCCGACCATGTACTCGGGCAAGGACAACGTCAACCCGCGGGCGGGCGCGGACGCGGCGGCCGCCTTGTGGGCGAAGGCCGGGATCGCGCGGCCGATCGACGAGATCGACGTGGCCGAGATCTACGTGCCGTTCTCGTGGTTCGAGCCGATGTGGCTGGAGAATCTCGGATTCGCTGAGGCCGGCGCTGGCTGGAAGCTGACCGAGGCCGGCGAGACCGAGATCGGCGGGCTCATCCCGATCAACCCCTCCGGCGGCGTGCTGTGCTCCAACCCGATCGGGGCGTCCGGGCTGCTCCGGTTCGCCGAGTCGGCCATGCAGGTGATGGGCAAGGCCGGCGAGCACCAGGTCGCTCGGGCGCGGACCGCGCTCGGGCACGCCTACGGCGGCGGGTCGCAGTACTTCTCTATGTGGGTGGTCGCAGACACGCCGGCCTGAGCTGCCGGGCTGGCTCAGGCGCGCCAGGCCGGGCTCTCGACGACTGACTCCCACAGGCTCATCGAGCCTGGCGGTGTCGCGCGGTCGACGTGCGGCAGGTACGGATCGAAGTAGCCGTTGCCAACCTGGATGAAGACTTCGACGTTGTCGGGCCGCTGGTCGTAGATGTCGTAGCCGTAAAAGCCGGCTCGTGCCGACGCGAACTCGCGGAATTCCTCGTGGCTGCGCACCGCGCCGTCGGCCACAGGTTCCTCCCCGTTGCTCGCCGCTTCCTACGATGTCACCTTGTAGACGCGGTGAGCAGGCTCGGAAGTATCGCCGGACTTCGCGGCCCGCGCTCGACCTAGCGGTAGGCGACCGGCAGCCGCTTGACGCCGTTCAGCCAGCCACTGCGCAGCCGCTGCGGGTCGCCCGCCTTGCTGATGTCCGGCATGGCGTCGGCGATGGCGTTGAAGATCAGGTCGATCTCCAGCCGGGCCAGGTTCGCGCCCAGGCAGTAGTGCGCCCCCGTGCCGCCGAATCCGACGTGCGGATTGGGGCTGCGCATGATGTTGAACTGCTCGGGGTGCTCGAATACCTCCTCGTCGAAGTTGGCCGACCGGTAGAACATCCCGACCCGCTGGCCCTTCCTGATCTGCTGGCCGCCGAGCACCGTGTCCTTGGTGGCGGTCCGCTGGAACACAGTGACTGGCGTGGCCCACCGCACGATCTCGTCGACGGCTGTCATCGGCCTCGTGGCCTTGTACAGCTCCCATTGCTCCGGGTTGTCGAGGAAGGCGAGCATGCCGTGCGAGATCGCATTGCGGGTGGTCTCGTTCCCCGCCACGGACAGCAGGATCACGAAGAAGCCGAACTCGTCGGAGGTGAGCTCGCCGCCGTCGACCTGCGCGTGCACCAGCTTGGTGACGATGTCGTCCCGCGGGCAGGCGCGCCGGTCCTCGGCCATCACCATGCTGTAGCCGAGGATCTCGGCTGCGGCGTTCTCGCCGTCGCCCTGGTACTCCGGGTCGTCGTAGCCGACCATGTCGTTGGACCAGGTGAAGAGCTTGTGCCGATCTTCCTGGGGGACGCCGATCAGCTCGGCGATGGCCTGCAGCGGCAGCTCGCACGCCACGTCGGTGACGAAGTCGCCGGTGCCCTGCTCCAGAGCAGTCTGGACGATCTTCTGGGCCCGCTCGGTCAGGATGTCACGGAGGTTATTGATGGAGCGCGGGGTGAAGCCGCGGGAGACGATGCCGCGCAGCTTGGTGTGGTGCGGCGGGTCGATGTTCAGCATGATCACGCGCTGCATCTCGATCTGATCGCGCGTACTGCCGCTCATGAACCGGACGATCGCCGTGTTCTCGTAGCTGGAGAAGGTCTCGCTGTCGCGCGAGATCGCGACCACGTCGTGGTGCCTGGTGACCGCCCAGAACCCGTCGTCGTTGAAGCCCATGTCCGATGGCTGCGGGTTCCACCAGACCGGGGCGGCCCTGCGCAGCTCGGCCAGCTCTTCCTGCGGCACGCGGTCGGCGTACAGGTCAGGATCGGTGAGGTCGAAGCCGGGCGCAATCCGCGGCTCAGCCATGACGGGCCTCCAGATCTGTAACGTGTTCTAGTGGGATTCAAGCACGCCCAAGGCCGGTGGTGAACCGCCTCCCTGTCGAAATTTCAAGAACACGTTCTACTATGGGCGCAGGCAACGCGAGGGAGAAGCTGTGGGCACTGCGGTCATCGTCGAAGCCGTCCGGACGCCAATCGGGCGACGGCGCGGAGCGCTCGCTGGCCTGCACCCGGCAGAGCTACTCGGCCACGCGCAGACGGCCCTGCTCGAGCGCGCCGGGCTCGAGCCGGCCGAGGTCGAGCAGGTGGCCGGCGGCTGCGTCACCCAGGCGGGCGAGCAGGCCGGCAACGTTACCCGGACATCCTGGCTGCACGCCGGGCTGCCGCAGCAGACCGGCGCGCTGACACTGGACGCGCAGTGCGGATCCGCTCAGCAGGCGGTGCACCTGATCGCCGGCCTCATCGCGGCGGGCGCGATCGACGTCGGCATCGGCTGCGGCGTCGAGGCGATGAGCCGGGTCGGCCTCGGCGCCAATATCGGCACTGGCATCGGGTCGCCGCGGCCGGCCTCGTGGGCGATCGACATGCCGAGCCAGTACGAGGCGGCCGAACGGATCGCCAGGCGCCGCGGCTTCACGCGTGACCAGGTGGACGCGTTCGGCTTGCGCTCGCAGCAGAACGCAGCGCGCGCGTGGGCCGAGGGGCGGTTCGATCGTGAGATCACGCCGGTCAAGGCGCCGGTGCTGGATGGCGATGGCAACGCGACCGGTGAGAGCCGCGTCGTCGACCGGGACGGAGGCCTGCGTGAGACCAGCCTGGCGGCCCTGGCCGGACTCAAGCCGGTACTGCCCGACGGACTGCACACGGCTGGCACGTCGTCGCAGATTTCTGACGGCGCCGCCGCGGTGCTGCTGGTCGACGAGGCCAGGGCGCGCGAACTCGGGCTGCGGCCGCGGGCCAGGATCGTCGCCCAGTGCCTGATCGGCGATGAGCCCTATTACCACCTGGACGGACCGGTGGCGGCAACCGAACGCGTGCTGAAGCGCAGCGGGATGACCATCGGCGACATCGATATCTTCGAGGTCAACGAGGCGTTCGCGGCCATCGTCATGTCCTGGATGAGCGTCCACGAGCCGGATCCCGACAAGGTCAACGTCAACGGCGGCGCTATCGCGCTCGGTCACCCCGTCGGCAGCACCGGCTCGCGGCTCATCACGACGGCGCTGCACGAACTGGAGCGCACCGATGGCAGCACGGCGCTGATCTCGATGTGCGCGGGCGGCGCGATGGCCACCGCGACGATCATCGAGCGCGTCTAGCGCTGGTCCATCGCCAGGGCAGGTCCATCGCCAGGGCAGGCAGCCTCGCGTTGCTACTGGCCAGCGGCGGCCGGCGCGGACGACGATTAGGCCCATGGCCACCTCGATCGCTGTGCTCTCCGACATCCATGGCGTGCTGCCAGCACTGGACGCGGTGCTGGCCGAGCCGGACGTGGCGGCTGCCGAGCGCATAGTCCTGACCGGCGACATTGCCGCCGGTCCGCAGCCCGCGGCTGTCCTGGACCGGCTGCTGGGCCTGGGCGAGCGGGTCACCTGGGTACGTGGCAACGCCGACCGCGACCTAGTCGGGCTGGCCGGCGGCGCCAACATCCCCGTTCCCGATGAGATCTCGCCCTGGGCGGCTCGCCAGCTGCGGGCCGATCACGTCCAATGGCTGGCCAGGCTACCGCATCCGGTCACGCTGGAGGTCGACGGCTTCGGGCCGGTGCTGTTCTGCCACGGGACGCCGCGCGACGACGCGGAGGTCGTGCTGGTTGACACGCGCCTGGCGAGGTGGGCTGAGGTGCTTGCCGACCTGCCAGCCGAGGTTAGGACTGTCGTCTGCGGGCACACGCACATGCCGTTCGCCCGGCTCGCGCACCGCCGGGAGGTCATCAACCCGGGCAGCGTCGGCATGCCCTACGGGCGGCCCGGAGCGCACTGGGCGCTGCTGCGCGGCGGCATGGTGTCACTGCGGCGCACGGAGTTCGACCTGGCGCAGGCGTGCGCCGAAATCTGCGCGCAGTCGTCCTTCCCCGGCGTCGCGGACTGGGCCGACTACTTCCTGCACGCGCGCGCCAGTGACAGCGAGGCGCTATCGGCCTTCGGTCCTCGCGATGGCCGCTAGGCCGGGATAGAACGGGCCGGGCCCGAGCTTGCGCTCGGGCCCGGCCACGTGCTGAGCCGGATCTCTCCGGCGTCGCGGTTACTTCGTCGTGTAGTGGTAGGGAATCGCGGCGATCTCGTCGCCGTTCGGGTCGCCGAACGCGATGCCCTGAGCGTTCGCTCCGAAACCGGCAAGCGTCAGATCGTCGACATAGAGGATCCCGGAGTGGGTGGAGCCGTGCCGCCCGCCCGGCGTGATCGTGACGGTGATGGACGCGCTGCCGCCGGCCGGAACGTAGACCGGCGCCAGCGTATTTGACAGACCTTCGATCGCCGGCCACAGGTCGCCCGTGGACGATGAGACCGCCGAGTCGAAGGCCTTCGTCACTGCCTTGAACGTGGCGGCCGCGGTGACCGCCGGCGCTCCGGTGCTGGGGTAAGGCCCTACCTCGGACGGGTTCAGGGTCCACAGGCCCGGGCTGACCTCCGGGTTGCTGAAGGTGAGGCTCGCCGAATGACCGGCCCGGATGCCCTCGAGGTCAGGGTCACCCGGGAAATAGCTCGAGTCGAAGTTCACTCGAGCGCTCCCGGTCAGGCTCTCCGAGATCTCGCTGGTCTGGGTCGGCACGAAGTAGTACGGGAACGGCGGTCCGCCGTTCACGCTGCCGACCGCCGGCAGCGGGAGCGTGAGGCTCGCCGCGTTCGTCACGTTGGCGTTCTGGTTGGGCAGCGTCAGCGTCACCGTGCCGTTGAGGCGCGGGTCGACGAAGAACGCCTCGGGTGCGCTACCGCTGTTCTTGATCGTCACCGTGTACGTGTGGGCCTTGCCCTTTGCCAGCTTCCCGCCGGCCGGCAGGTTGCTGGAGATGGGCAGCTTGCCGAAGCCGATGGTCCCGGTGAAGGGCTCCTTGAGCTCCAGGCCGCTGACCGGGTTGGCCCACTGCAGCGCGATGGTCCACTGCCCCGCCGTCGGCCGCGCGTGGTACAAGTCAACCGACTGCGTGCTCTCCACGTTGCCGCTGCCATCTGTGGTGACGTTGGTCGAGTAGCCAAGGTTCTGGCCGCTCGGGTCGATGAGGTAGCCGGTCAGCAGATCGTTGGGGTCGTTGGCAAGGTGGATGTCCGCGTGGATGTTCTGCGCGCCCTTCGGCACGTTGAACGTGTAGTAGTCCGCCTCGGCCTGCGGGCCCAGCCGGCCGTTGCCGCCGGTGAGGGTGCCGCGGAAGTGGCCGCCTGACGCGGTGGTGTGCACGATGGTCCGCACCGTCACCGGAATCGTGGTGTGGGTGCTGCCACCGGACACCACCACCGACTGGTTGGTGTCCCCGGCCGTGTGCGGGCTGGTCACGCTCAGCGTGGCAGTGCCGCTCTTGCCCGCGCCGAGGACCAGCTTGGCCGGGCTGATCGCGCCAGCGGGCGCGAACTGGCGCACGGCGGCGTTCCACTGGATCGGGCCGCTGGTGCCGATGGCGGACGAGCCGTTGTCCTGAACCGTGAAGAACACCGCGGTCCAGGTCCCGGCCGACGGGTTCGCCACGTGGATCTCGCCGAAGTCGGCTAGCCCCTGCGGATCGGAGTACCCCGCGTAGGCGCCGTCCGGCTCGAGCAGGGCCACGTGCATCAGTGACGTCTGGCCCGTGAACTGGTAGTCGAAGGCGAAGTCCAGCCGCGACGGGTGCGCCGTGGGCGGCACGGTGAACGTCTCCTTCTGGTAGACCTCCGTAGCCCCGCTCCAGATGGTGATCACACCGTCGTTGGCCGGGCAGGACGTGGTGGGCGTGCCGGGCTGCATGCAGAACGTGCCGGAATGGCTGGCGACCTGCGTGCTCAGCGCGCGGGTGGAGAGGTGGACAGTGACCCGGTGCGAACTGGTGTTAGTCACCGAGATCGTCCGGCTCGCGGTCGCGCCAGGCTGCTGCTTGATGTTGACCTGGCCTGGGCTCAGCAGCAGTCCGCCGTTCGCCTTGGGCGCCCTGATGGACCGGGCCAGGTTGACGGCTGCCGCGATGTTCAGCAAGCCGGCACCCTGCTGGTCGCCGGGCGCGGCGATGTCGGTCGCCGAGCTCATCAGGATGCGCTTGACCAGCGCCGGCGTCGGGTCGGTGCCGTGGTGGGTCGCGGCGTAGGCCTGGATGACGTCGGCCGCAGCACCGGCCACCAGCGGCGATGACTCACTGGTGCCGCCGGTGAACTGGATCCCCGAGGGCGTGCCGGCGAAGCTGGTGCACTCGGTGTACAGCGAGACGTTGGGGCTGCACAGCGCCCAGTTCCAGTCACCCGGAGCGACGATGTCGACGGTGTTGCCCGCCTCGGAGAAGCCGGCCGAGGAGATGCTGGCGATGTTGTTGTCGACGATGTTCCCGCTCGCGCCCGGTACGTCAGCACCGCCGAAGTTGCCTTGCTCGAAGGCGCGGAACGTGGTGGTAGCGCCCACACTCAGGACGTTCGGGTCGGTGGCCGGTGATCCGATCGTACTCGTCACGCCCGCATCGCCGGTGGAGGCGACGACAGTAACGCCCGCCGCGACAGCGGCGTCATCGGCCTGGCGAACCACGTCGGCAGCGAGGTCGGGGATGTTGTTGCTGCCGAACGACTCGTTGATGACCTTCGCGCCCTTGCTCACCGCGTAGTTGATGGCCTGCAGGAAGTTGGAGGTCGTGGTGTCATTGTTCTCCGAGAACACCTTCAGCGCCAGCACGCTCGCACCGGGGGCGTCGCCGACAACCTTGATGTCGCAGCCCGCGGGGAGCGGCTTCGGGTCCGCGGGGGAGACGAACTGCGACAGGTCGTAGGCCGAGTTGCCCTGGGCGGCGATCGAGCTGGCGTCCAGGAACATCTCCCCGCCCGGCGTCGGAACTGTGGCCGCGTCGCCGCTGAAGTCGACCTGCTTCACGACCGGAGAGCCCTTGGGCGATCCGGAGCTGGCGTACGCCGCGTTCCGCTGGAAGTCGGGGTTGGCAGGGTCAAGCCCGTCCGCGATCGTCGCGACGGTGACACCTGCGCCGGTCGCGCCGGACGCGTTCGCCGCCACCGCGTGGATGGGGAACAGTGCCTCGGGGTTGAGCTGCGGAGCCGTGGAGCTGCCGCACAGGTTCGGCGTGATCGACGCGCTGGCTGCGGCCCGGCGCGTGGGCCCGGCGACTGCCTGCGGCACCGGCAGCGCCGGGCCGGGGATCACCTGGTTCGGCACGACCTGCGCGACGGCCGAGTTGCCGGCCAGCGCTTGCGCCTGGCTCGCCGACGCGTTGACGACAATCGCGTTGACGAGGCTGGTTGAGGCGACCTCATGACCGCCGACGGAGTGAAGCTGGGACAGGACTGGGCGCTGCTCAGCCGCGACGGCCGAGAGCCTGGCAGCAGACCGGGCTGACACGTTAGCGTTCTGGTTATGCAAGATCACGATGTACTGCTGGTCAGCCCCGCCGGCTGAGGTACTGGACTGAGTTGCCGCAAAAGCAGCCCCCGCCGGTACTGCCGTCATGACGAGGGCGGCTGGCACCGTTGCCATCACAAGGCATCTCTTGCTCATGCGCGAGCGCATGGCTACCTCCTGTCACCTGGCCCACATGGCCATCAAAGTGGGAATCGGGGCAACAGTAGTGGTGCTAAGTCCCGCTTAGGTACTCCTGAAGTCAGATTGATAACTGATTTCCGCAGACGTGATCATTAAGAAAGCGTTAAACACGCTGTGCGATCCTCACAACCAGACGAATCGGGCGTTAGGCGTGCTGACTGCTCACCGAGATGACCTCGCCCGTCAGATACGAGGAGTAATCGCTCGCGAGGAACACGATGACAGTCGCGACCTCCCACGGCTCGGCGCCGCGTCCGAACGCCTCCCGGCCCGCCAGCTCGGCCAGCAGGTCCTCGCTCATCACCTTGGTCAGGAACGGATGCGTGGCCAGACTCGGCGCCACTGCGTTGACGCGGATGCCGAGGCTGGCCACGTCCATTGCCGCGCATCTGGTCAGCGCCATCACTCCGGCCTTGGCCGCGGCGTAGTGCGCCTGGCCCTCCTGCGCGCGCCAGCCGAGCACCGAGGCGTTGTTGACCACGACGCCGCCGCCGCCTTGCGCGACCATCTGCCGCAGTGCGGCCCTCGTGCACCGGAACGTGCCGTTCAGCGTGATGTCCAGGACGCGCAGCCACTCGGCGTCGGTCATGTCCAGCACGGAGCTGGTACCGCCGAGCCCGGCGTTGTTGATCATGACGTCTAGTCGGCCGAAGTGGCCGGCCGCCGTCGCGATCAGCGCCGTGACCGCGTCGTCGTCGGTGACGTCGCAAGGGACTGACCAGACTCGGTCGCCGAACTCGCCTGCCAGCTCGTCTCGGTACGCGGCCAGCCGCACCGGGTGCTGGTCACTGATTACCACGCTGGCGCCTTCCGCCAGGCAGCGCCTGGCGGTCGCTGACCCGATGCCGGCCCCGGCGGCCGCCGTTATCACGACGACCTTTCCCGCGAGCATGTCGCGGCCCGCAGGCGGTCCGGCGGGCGCGCTTGCGTGCGCCGTCATGATCGCGCCTGCCTGGGCAGCCCGAGGGCGCGATCGGCGATGATGCCGAGCTGGATCTCCTGCGAGCCGCCATAGATCGTGTCGGCGCGGCTGAACAGGTACAGCCGCTGCCAGTCGTCCAGGTCGTCGGGCGGCCCCTGCGCGAGCATCGACGTCGGCCCGAGCACCGCCATCGCCAGTTCGCCAAGCTCGCGGTGCCACCGTGACCACAGCAGCTTGACCACGGAGGCGTCGGCCGACGCCGCCGGTGCGACCGCTCCGGTGCCCGCAGCGTGGTTGTCGTCAACGCGCTTGTTGTCATCAACACGGTTGTCATCAGCACGGTTGTCATCAGCACGGTTGTCATCAGCACGGGCCAGCATGCTCAGTACCTGCTCTCTCATGACCTGCAAGCCGATCCACGCTCGCGCCAGCTTGTCGCGCACCAGCGGATCGCGGGCTGCGCCGTTGCGCCTCGCCACGTCGATGAGTGCGTCGAGCGCGCGGCGGTAGCCGACTTGCTGGCCGAGGGTGGAGACACCACGCTCGATCGCCAGCGTGGCCATCGCCACGCGCCATCCGTCGCCGACGTCACCGACGACGAGGTCGCGCGGCGTGCGCGCACCATCGAAGAACACCTCGTTGAACTCGGCCGTCCCGGTGAGCTGCCGGATGGGCCGGATGGTGATGCCCGGCTGATTCATGGGCACGAGCAGGTAGGACAGCCCTGCCGACCGCCGGGAGCCCGGCTCGGTCCTGGCGATCAGGAAGCACCAGTCAGCGACGGTCGCCAGCGACGTCCAGACCTTCTGGCCGGTGATGACCCAGTGGTCGCCGTCGAGCACGGCCGACGTGCTGACCGACGCCAGATCTGACCCGGCGCCTGGTTCGGAGTAACCCTGGCACCACAGTTCCCGGACGGCCGCGATCGGACCGAGGAACCGTTCCTTCTGCGCTGGCGTGCCGAACGCGATCAGCGTGGGCCCGACCAATTCCTCGCCCATGTGCCCGACGCGCGCTGGTGCGCCGCTGCGGGCGTACTCCTCGTGGAAGATGACCTGCTGGGCCAGTGTCGCTCCCTGGCCGCCGTATGCGGCCGGCCAGCCGATGCACGTCCAGCCCGCCGCGGCCAGATGCCGGTTCCAGGCCAGACGCTGCTCGAAATGCTCGTGCTCCCGGCCCGGACCGCCCAGGCCGCGAAGGGCGGCGAACTCACCTGCCAGGTTGACCGCGAGCCAGTCCCGGATGCGACCGCGGAACTCCTCGTCCTCAGCGGTCAGCTGCACTCCATCTCCCGCGGCCAGGCTGGTGCTCGGCAGGTCTGGAGCGCTCCTCGGCCGCGCCTGGCCAGCGTCGCATGTGACAAGTAGGCTCAGCCTACCAAGCACTTGCTTGCTTAAGGAGTCTCGTGGAGCTCACCATTCCGGCCGCGCTGGCGAGCGCCGCGGGCCAGTTCGGTGAGCGCATCGCGGTGGCCGAGCCGGGCGGGCCGCGACTGACCTACCGCGAGCTGCACGAGCAGGCTGGCGAAGTTGCGGCGGCACTGGCGGCAGACGGGATCCAGGCCGGCGACCGGGTCGCGATCTGGTCGCCGAACACGCACCACTGGGTGGTTGCCGCCCTCGCGGTGCACACGGCGGGCTGCACGCTCGTGCCAGTGAACACGAGGTTCACCGGTGCCGAGGCGCTGGACGTGATCGGCCGCAGCCAGGCGCGGGCCCTGTTCGTGGCCGGGCCGTTCCTCGGTGCCGACCGGCTCCGCGCGCTGCACGACGCTGATCACGCCGAGCCCGGCCAGCTGGACGGGCTGCGGCTGATCGTCTCGATCCCGGTCGAGCCAGGCACGCCAGCGGCCGGGCCGCGCTGGCCCGGCGCTACGGTGCTGGACTGGGCCGAGCTCCGCCGCCGCGCGGCCGCCCTGCCCGGTCTGGTAGCCGAGCGGGCCGCGGCGATCAGCCCGGACGACGTCAGCGACATCCTGTTCACATCCGGGACCACCGGGCGGAGCAAGGGCGCGATGAGCTCGCACCGGCAGGCACTGTCCGTCGCGGCCGCCTGGGCCGAGTGCGGCGAGGTCAGCCGGGATGATCGCTACCTGGTGCTGAACCCGTTCTTCCACAGCTTCGGCTACAAGGCCGGCATCCTGGTCTGCCTGCTCACCGGCGCCACGATCGTGCCGCAGCTCGTGTACGACGCCGGGCAGGCCATGCGGCTGATCGAGGCTGAGCGGATCACGATCTTGCCCGGCGCCCCGACGATCTACCAGACCATCCTCGACCACCCGGCCCGCGCTCAGCACGACCTGTCCAGCTTGCGGCTGGCGGTGACGGGTGCTGCGGCGGTGCCGGTCGCGCTGGTCGAGCGGATGCAGGCAGAGCTGAGCTTCGACACGGTACTGACCGCGTACGGACTGACCGAGGCCGTCGTCGTCACCATGTGCCGCCCTGGTGACCCGCCGCGACTGGTGGCCACGACGTCGGGCCGGGCCACGGCGGGATTCGAGATCAGGCTCGGCGCGGCCGGTACCGCAACGACAGGTGCCGCATGGGACGGCGCCCGCGCCGCGGTGGCCGCGAATGATGGCGCTGGCGATGATGGCGCCGGCGAGATCCTGCTGCGCGGGCCGAACGTGATGCTCGGCTACCTGGACGACCTGGCGGCGACGAAAGAGGCCATCGACGCCGACGGCTGGCTGCACACCGGCGACGTCGGGCGTCTCGACGCCGACGGCTACCTGACGATCACGGACCGGCTCAAGGACATGTACATCTGCGGCGGCTTCAACGTGTACCCGGCCGAGGTCGAACAGGTACTCGCCAGGCTCGAGGCGGTCGCCGAGTCGGCGGTGATCGGCATCCCCGACGCACGGCTGGGCGAAGTCGGCAAGGCGTTCGTCGTGACCAGGCCAGGTCATCAGCTGGCGGCGGCAGATGTGCTGGCGCACTGCCGCGAGCGGCTGGCCAACTTCAAGGTGCCGCGGCAGGTCGAGTTCCGCTCGGAACTGCCGCGCAATCCGGCGGGCAAGCCGCTGAAGCGGCTGCTCAGGGAGGAGTCCGCGTGACCGGGAATGCGGTGAGCGAGACGGACGTCGTCCGGTACGACGCGCGCGGCCACACGGCGGTCATCACCCTGAACCGGCCCCGTTACCGCAACGCGCAGAATTCGGCGATGACCTATGCGCTCGACGCCGCGTTCGCCCGCGCGGTGAACGACGACGCGGTCGCCGTCATCGTGCTCGCGGGCGCGGGCGACCACTTCAGCGCCGGGCACGATATCGGCACGCCGGGGCGGGACATGGATAAGTCCTTCGAGCGCACGGCCGTGATGTGGTGGGACCACGCGGGCAGGCAGGGCGCCGACAGCAGGTACGCCCGGGAGATGGAGGTCTACCTGGGCATGTGCAGGCGCTGGCGCGAGCTGCCCAAGCCCACCATCGCGATGGTGCAGGGCGCGTGCATCGCCGGGGGCCTGATGCTGGCCTGGGTGTGCGACCTGATCGTCGCGTCCGACGACGCATTCTTCGCTGATCCGGTGGTACGGATGGGCATTCCGGGGGTCGAGTACTTCGCCCATCCCTGGGTGCTCGGGCCGAGATTCGCCAAGGAGATGCTGTACACCGGGGACCGTTTCTCCGCCGCGCGCGCCTATGAGCTCGGCATGGTCAGCAGGGTCGTGCCGCGGGCCGAGCTAGCGGACGCGGCGTTCGCGCTCGCGGACCGGATCGCCACCATGCCGGCGTTCGGCCTGGCGCTCGCCAAGCGCGCAGTGAACCAGTGCGAGGACCAGATGGGCATGCGCAACGGCATGGACTCGACGTTCGGGCTGCATCACGTCGCGCACGCCCACAACGCCGAGATCGGCGCCGACTCGCTGGCGGGAATGGACGCCCGGTCCATGAAGAAGGCGGCCGGCCGGTGAACGCCAGCGGCAGGCGGGTGCACAAGATCATCCGGCGGCCGGCGGGTGCACAAAGTCATGGAGTGAAGCAGGCAGCCGGGTGAACCTGGACTTCGATGCGCGGCTCACCGAGTTCCGGGCCGAGGTCGCTAGCTGGCTGGCCGCGCACGTCCCGGCCGTGCCGCTGCCCTCGGTCGACACCGCCGAGGGATTCGCACTGCACCGCGCCTTCGAGGCGCAGCTAGCTGACGCGCGGCTGGTGGCGGTGGGCTGGCCGGCCGAGTACGGCGGCCGGGACGCTTCGCTGCTGGAGTGGCTGGTGTTCGAGGAGGCGTACCACGCGGCCGGCGGCCCGGTCCGGGTCGGCCAGAACGGCCTGTTCGTCCTCGCGCCCACCCTGCTCGCGCACGGCACCACCGAGCAGCGAGCCCGGATCCTGCCGCCGATGGCGCGGGCGGACGAGGTCTGGGCGCAGGCCTGGTCCGAGCCTGGCGCCGGCAGCGACCTGGCCGCGCTGCGGTCGCGCGCGGTGCGGACCAGCGGCGGCTGGCTGCTGTCGGGTCAGAAGACGTGGAGCTCGCGCGCGGTGTTCGCGGACCGGGCGTTCGGGCTCTTCAGGTCGGAACCGGACGCCGAGCGGCACCGCGGCCTCACTTACCTGATGTTCGACCTGCGCGCCGACGGCGCGACGGTGCGACCCATCGCGCAGCTGGACGGAGAGGCCGGGTTCGCCGAGATCTTCCTCGACGACGTCTTCGTGCCCGACGCCGATGTCATCGGCGAGCCGGGGAACGGCTGGCGGATCGCGATGAGCTCGGCCGGCCATGAGCGGGGCCTGTCGCTACGCAGTCCCGGCCGGTTCCTGGCGGCGGCCGCGCGGCTGATTGAGCTGTGGCAGCGCGCGAGCGGCCCGGCCGACACCGCGATGGCCGGGCGGGTGGCCGATGCCTGGATCGGGGCGCGCGCTTACCAGCTGCACGGCTACTGCATCGCCAGCGATCCTGACGGTGGCCACGCGGCGGGCGCCGAGTCGAGCCTGGGCAAGGTCTACTGGTCTGAGCTCGACGTCGCGCTCCACGAGACCGCGCTCGACCTACTCGGGCCCCGGGCTGAGGTGCGCACGGCGGACCTGCCGGACGGGCGGTGGCTCGACGGCTATCTGTTCTCGCTGGCTGGCCCTATCTACGCCGGCACGAACGAGATCCAGCGCTCCGTCATCGCCGAGCGACTGCTCGGGCTGCCGCGGAGCGTCTGATGGACTTCGTCCTCGCTGGCGAGCAGCAGCAGTTCGCCACCGCCCTGCACGACATGCTGGCCGCTGCCGACGGGCCAGCCGCGGCACGCAGCTGGGCGAGCGGCGACCGCGGCCCCGGCCTGAAGATCTGGCG
Source organism: uncultured Actinomycetota bacterium (assembly GCA_963837255.1). Taxonomy (GTDB): domain Bacteria; phylum Actinomycetota; class Actinomycetes; order Streptosporangiales; family Streptosporangiaceae; genus JAJYUU01. The sequence continues at coordinate 1,628,871 of CAWIMN010000009.1, read as the reverse complement.
CTCGCTCGCCGAGGCGGGGGTGCCCGCGCTCGCGCTCCCGGCTGACCACGGTGGCCTTGGCGCGCACCCCGTCGATCTCGTCATCGCCTGTGAAGAGCTAGGCCACCACGCGGTGCCCGGCCCGGTCGCCGAGTCGCTCGCCGCCGTGCCGCAGCTCCTCGCCGCCGTACCGCGGTTCCGCGCCACCGAAGGTGAGCCGGATCTCGCTGGCTGCCTCGCGCGGCTGGCGGCAGGCGACCTGATCGCCACCCTCGCGGCGCCACCGATGATGCCGTATGCGGCCGACGCGGATGTGGCCGGCCTCGTCCTGCTCGCTGAGCCGGGACGGCTCTGGACCGGCGAGCCGGGGCGCACGCACCGATCGGTTGACGCTGCCCGCACCGTGTCCGCGGTCGCTCGCGGTCGCCTGGTCGCTGACAGCCCGGACGTTGCCAGGGCGGTGGCGAGGGCGCTGGACTACGGCGCGCTGGCGGCATCGGCTCAGCTGGTTGGCGCTGGCCGCGCGCTGCTGGCTGCCGCGGCCCGGCACGCCCGCGACCGGGTGCAGTTCGGCGTGCCAGTGGGCTCCTTCCAGGCGGTCAAGCATCAGCTCGCGGACGTCCTGATCGGCCTGGAGTTCGCCCGGCCGCTGCTGTTCGCCGCGGCGGTGGCGCTGGCCGACGACTCGGCAACAGTGGCCCGCGATGTGTCGGCTGCCAGGGTGGCGTGCGCGGCCGCGGCGCACCGGGCGGCACGCACCGGGCTTCAGGTGCACGGCGCCATCGGCTATACCGCCGAGCACGACGCTGGTCTGTGGCTGACCAAGATCCAGGCACTCGGGTCAGCGTGGGGCAGCCAGGCCTGGCACCGGGCCAGGGTGCTCGCCGCGCTGACCGGCGGCGGCAGTGCTAGCCAGCCGGGCGGACTGGCATGCGCCTGACGCGCGAGCAGGACGACCTGCGCGCTGCTGTACGCGGCCTGCTGGACCGCTACCCGGCAGGACCGGATGCGGGCGACGCCGCCGAGGACCGGCTGTGGCAGCGCCTGTGCGCGGAGATCGGCGTGGGCGGCCTCGCGATTCCGGAGCGCTTCGGCGGATCCGGCGCCGGGCCGGTCGAAGTTCACGTCGTGATGGAAGAACTCGGCCGCTCCCTCACGCCGTCCGCCATGCTGGGCTCCGCGGTGCTGGCCGCGGGCACGCTGCTGGCGGCCGGAGACGAGGCGGCGTGCCAGCGGCTACTGCCTGGCCTGGCTGACGGCAGCCAGACCGCAGCGCTGGCCTGGACGACCGAGGCCGGCCGCTGGGATCCGGCCCGGGTAGCCTGCCGCGCGTCGGCCACCGCGGCGAGCGGCTGGATCGTGACCGGCGAAACGCACTACGTGCTGGACGGCGCCCGCGCTTCGGTACTCCTCGTTCCGGCCCGGCTGCCGGACGGCCGAATCGGCCTGTTCGACGTGCTGCCGCGGCAGCCGCAGGTGACCCGCGCCGCCTGCACCAGCGTGGACGGGTCGCGCCGGCTGAGCGTGGTGCGCCTGGACGCCGCGAGGGCCCGACGTATCGGCGACGCCATCTCGCTGGACCAGGTCAGGGACGCGGCCTGCATCGCGCTCACCGCCGAGCAGGCAGGCGCCGCCGCGGCCGCGCTGGCGCTGACCGTGGCCTACACCAAGGTCCGCGTCCAGTTCGGCCGGCCCATCGGCAGCTTTCAGGCGCTGCAGCACCGGATGGCGGAGATGCACGTGCTTGTCCAGTCGGCCAGATCGCTGTCATACGCCGCGGCCGAGGCCGCAGAAAGGGGCGCCGCCGACACCGCGCTGCGCGCTGCCGCGGCCAAGGCGTACTGCTCCGAGGCGCTCCAGCAAGTCAGTGCCGAGATGATTCAGCTGCACGGGGCCATCGGAATGACCTGGGAGCACGTCGCGCACCGGTACTTCAAGCGTGCCCACGGCGCGGCCATGCTCTTCGGCGCGCCAGCCGACCACGTCGGCAGGGTCGCCAGCGCGGTTATCGACGCCTGACAACCCGCGCATCTGCCCCGGCAGCAATGTGACGCAGGTCACATTCGGCCGAGTAACGCTCGCGAAACCGCCGCCGCTCAAGTCCGTGTTGTCGGCGGCCTTCGACCCGATCGGGGCCCAACCTCAAGGAGAACAATGCGACTTCCCAAGTCCCTGGCGGCCCGCATCGGCGTTGTTGCTGCCACGGCCGCGATCGCAGTCACCGGCGCTACGACCGCAGCCAGCGCCGCTACCGCGGCGCCCGCCAGCATCGCCACCGTCGCCCACGCCGCGCACCGGATCCCGACCGCGCTGGCCATCAGCAACACCCTGCCGAAGCACAAGACCGCCATCATCAACGGACATCTGACCGCGGGCACCTATAACTTGCGCCACCTGCGGGTCTGGCTGCTGCGCAAGGGCTACAAGGGTCACTGGTACGTGGCGCAGACGAGGCTGACGGAGCGGTTCGGCCATGTCCTGTTCTGGGTGCACGTCGGCAAGAAGCCCGTGCGCTTCCGGCTTGCCTTCCGCGGCACCAAGAACTTCGCCCCGTCGCTGAGCTCCGTCGTTACCATCCCCTAATCCGCGCTGAGCACAGCACCGGCGGGCATTCCGGGTTTGCTGACATGTCCCGGACATGCCCGCCGGTGTGCGACGCTTACACGCGCAATGGCGAGTGACACTAGTGTGCTCGATGAAGCCCTGGCCAGGGCGAGCGCCGGCGACGAGGCCGGGTTTCTTGAGCTGTGGCGCGCGCTCCAGCCCCGGCTGCTTCGCTTCCTGCGCGTGCTCGGCTGCGACGACCCGGAGGACGTCGCCAGCGAAACGTGGCTGCAGGTCGTCCGCGATCTGCACAAGTTCTCCGGCGGCGAGGACGATTTCCGGCGCTGGCTGTTCACCATCGGACGGCACCGTGTCATCGACGCCGCCCGGGCCAAGTCCAGGCGGCCCGCCGTGCCGATGATCAGCGGGCTGGACATCCTGGCTGACCACCAGCTAGTCGAGGACCAGGTGCTGGACGGCATGTCGGTCCATGGCGCTATCGCGCTGCTCACGAGGCTGTCGCCAGATCAGGCGGAGGCCGTGGCGCTGCGCGTGATCGCGGGCCTTGAGACCCCGGATGTCGCCAAGATCCTCGGCAAGTCGGCCGGCGCCGTGCGAGTGGCCCTGCATCGCGGGCTGAAATCGCTCGCCGACGACCCAGTGGTCCGCGCCCTCGCCGGCCGATCTGGCCCCGACCCGACCCTCAGGACGCTGGAGGAGGTGGACTAGTGACCTCGGATCTGCCCGATGCGGGCGGCCCGCTCGATCCCGGCCTCGACCAGCTCTTCCGCACGCTGACCGCCCCCGCGACACCTGCTGAGCTGGCACGTGAGCACGATGCGCTCGCCATGTTCCGGGCCAACGTGCGTCCGCCCGCCAGCCCGCCGGGGGCCAACGGCCGCAATGACACCGAACCGGCCGGGTCCAGGCAGCCCGGCCGTCTGCTCCGGTTCCCGGTTCGCTGGAGCGTCAGGCTGGCTGCCGCCGCGGCCCTGGCCCTAGGCGGCGGCGCGGCGGCCGCCGCCTACGCCGCGGTCCTGCCTTCGCCCGTGCAGCATCTCGCGCACACCGTGCTGGGCTTCGCCGGCGTGCCCGACACGCACGCGAGCAGCTCCGCGCCGGGCCCGCCCAAGCCCGGTCAGCACAGAGGCGCCGGCCACCACCGGTCGTCCCCGGCCCAGGCACTGCCGACGCCGGCGGCGACCACCCCGTCCGGACCGTCGCCCTCGGCTACCGGCACCGCGTCCGCGTCCCCCTCGGTGTCCGCGATTGCTGGCGCGCTCGTGCTGTCGGCGACTGCCGCCAGCGAACAGATCACGGCTGGCTCCGAGGCTGTCATCGATGGCCGGCTGACCAGGTCCGGAGCGGGCGTGCAGGGCGTGACCGTCACTCTGGTCGAGCGGCTGGCCGGGCACGTGACCTGGCACGTCGCCGGCACGGGACAGACAACATCGGGCGGGAACGTGGCCGTGTCCGTCCCCGCCCTCGTCGCAAACGCCGTGTTCCGCCTGACGATCCCCGGCCGGGCGGTCAGCCCGAGCGTCATGGTGACCGTGAGCCCGCCGATCTCTGCCGTGCTCGATGTCGGCGCAGGCGGCCTGCAGGACTGGCTAGTCGTCAGGGCTCAGTACGCTCATCGCGCCGATGTCGTCGTGCTGCAGGTGCTGTCGGCCGACGGCCGCTGGGTCTACCTGCGGTCCCGGGAGCTGGGCGCCGGCGGCCAGACGAGCTTCAGCCTGAACGGCAAGCACCTCGCGAACCGTGACGTCCGTGTCGTGCTGCTCGCGACGGTGCGCCACGCCGCATCCGTGAGTGGCCCTGCCGCGGTACCGCCGCCGGGCTGACGATCTCGCTGCTCAGGCTGAGTCGCAGGGCAGGATCACGAGGCGGTGCCGGGCGACCCGGCGCATCTCCGCGATGCCGGCCTTGACGTCGGTCCAGTGGTGAATGGTCGGCGATGCGCGGGTCTCCGCGCGGCGGGTGACGCTGTGGGTCTGGCCCGGTTCGTCGTCAAGCACCATTGTCCTCGCATCCTCGCATCCCGCGGGAGCTCCTTGAGGCGCTGCTCAGCCCGATAAAGCCGGCCGTTAGATCACCAATACGCTGGGTAACAATACAGCTACCTGGCGTTCACTCTCCGTTCACTGACGCCGATTCACAGTGCCGTGTGCCCATGAGCGATGGATGAATGATGCAGGAATACGGTCGTACACGAGTGGCCCCATGACCAGGCCGGCGAATCCGCAGTTGCTCGCAGCCCTCGCTGACGTGGGCGTCCAGCCAGCCGACTATGCGCTCATCGAGCAAGCGAGAGCGCTCGTCGACGAGGTGAACGCGCGGCTGCGGTCGCGAGGATCGCGGATGATCTACATGATTACGTTCTGCAACGCCGTGCCGGTCCGGCAGTCCGACCGGCCAGTCGTCCTTGACGCGCCGTCGGATTAGCGGCCGGGTGCGGCCGCCATGACTGAGCCTGCAGACAAGGCTGCTGATTCCTGGTCCGGCAGGTGGCACGACGCCCGTTGCCGCCCAGCCCGCGTTGTACGTCGGGCCGGGCGGATAACCGCCCGGCCCGTTGTCGCCTGGCCCGCGCTACATGTCGGGCTGCGCCGTTATCCGTCCGTCGGCCACGGCTTGGACGAGTTCGGAGTGGTCGCGCTCGTTCTGGTCGGCGTAGGCGACCGCGAATCGGCCGATGGCCTGGTCGAACGTGTCCGACCCGCCTAGGTAGGACGCGATCGCGATCCGGTCGCCGGACCGGGCGTGCGCGCGCGCCAGCGTCCAGCCGCATAGCTCGCCGTAGAGCTGCATGCCGCGCGGAATCATGGCCTGGATGTCGATAGAGAACTTCCAGTCCCGTAGCTGGCGGACGTAGAAGTCGCGCTGCAGCCCGTCCAGGCCTGCCTCGGTGCGCTGCCAGCCAAGGAAGATGTCGCTGGACGCCTGCATGAGCCGCTGGCCAGCCGCTACCCGCTGGCCCTGATTGGCGTACTTGCTGGCGCCGACGAAGTGGCTGAGCACCGACTCTTCTGCTTCCTTCACCTGCAGGAACAGCGGGTCGTCGACGTCGCGGCCGAGCATCAGGACGATCCAGCACCTAGTCCCGACACTGCCGACCCCGACGACCTTGCGGGCCATGTCGGCGAACTCGAACTGGTCCAGCAGGAATCTGCGGTCGGTCTCGAGCGTGCGCCGGTACTTGCCCAGCAGGTCGGTGATCTGGGCCTCGAAGGCCTTCCTGTCCATCTGCCGCGGGAGCAGCTCGTCGATCGGGACGATGAGCGGCGGGTCGGAGATGATCCGGGGCTTGCCGTCGACGCTCTTGGTCAGCTTCCCGAGCTCCTGCATGCTGTCCCTGGTGCGTGCCTTGGCCAGCCCCTTGCCCACCAGCTTGCGCTGCCGCTTCTTGAGCTGCGCGGTCTGGGCCAGCAGCTCGTCCATGTCGGCGCGTGCGTACCAGACATCCAGGTCGTGCATGCGGGCGAAGTCACGCATCGCCTGCCGGTAGCGGGCCACTGTCGCCGCGACGATCCGGCGGCGATCCTTTCCGGCGAAGCCGCTCTCCCGCGCTGCTACCTCCATGCTGGCGGCTAGCCGCTTGACGTCCCACTCCCACGGACCTGGCAGGGTCTCGTCGAAGTCGTTGACGTCGAAAACCAGGCGGCGCTCAGCCGAGCCGAAGATGCCGAAGTTGGACAGGTGCGCGTCACCGCACGCCTGGACTGCCAGTCCCGATAGTGGCGTGTCCGCCAGGTCGCTGGCCATCGGCAGCGCTGCCCCGCGGTAGTAGCTGAACGGAGAGGCCATCATCCGGCCCCAGCGGATCGGAACGAGCTCCGGCACCCGCATCGCGGCCTGGGCCGCCAGCAGGATCAGCGGGTCGGGGCGCCCTGGCTGGCGCTCGAACATCTCGTGGCTCTCACGAGGCACCTGCTCGCGCGCTGCCCGGCCCCGCTCGGCTCGCTCGGCAGGAGTCAGCCGCCCGAGCCCGGTGTCGAGCGTGTACCGCAGTCGCGGAACTTCGGTTATTACTGCAGTCATCGTTCTCCCCCCGATTTGCGGCACTTTCGCCGCGCACGGCGCGACGAATCACCGCCCCCAGGTAACCATGCCCCGCCAGCCCGGCGTACGCGTCACCCGCATGGGGTGACGCGTGGCGGCAGGGTCAGGTCAATGAGCGCAGCCGCCTGCGCTTAGCTGCCGTCGGTCTGTCCGTGCAGTGCACGTGCCCTGGCGGTGGCCACCGCGATGCAGGCCGTGAGCACTGGCAGGACGCCGAGCGCGGCAGTGAGCGAGGAGGCTGACGCCAGCTCGCCGATAATCGGCGGGCCGAAGACGAATCCCGCCCAGCCGCAGGCGGAGACCATGGCGATCGCGGTGCCCTGGCTGACGCCTGGCAGGCGTCCGGCGGCGCTATTGACAGTGGGAATGATGAGCGCGAGGCCGACGCCAAGGCAGGCGAAACCGGCCATGACAGTCGCGCTGGCGCCGCCGAGCAGTCCGGCGGAGAATCCGGCCGTCGCGACCGCGGCCAGGACGGGCAGCAACTGGCGGGTCCGGAACCGGGCGAGGAGCCGGTTACCGGACAGCCTGACGATCACCATGACCAGCGAGAAGGCCGTGTACCCAACTCCGGCCACGGCCGCGCTGACGCCGATCGACCCGCGCAGGTAGACCGATGCCCAGTCGGCGCTGGCGCCCTCGCACAGCATGGAGGCAAAGGCGATCGAGCCGAGGACCAGCACAGGACCGGACAGCCTGATGACGGCCCGGCCGCCCGATCGGCTCCGGCCGGGCGTGACCGGGTCGGGCGTGACCGGGTCGGGCGTGACCGGGTCGGGCAGCATCCGCAGCGACAGCGGGCCGGCCACGGCGAGCACGGGCAGCGCCAGGAGCAGCAACTGCGACGTGAGCGAGATTCCTGCCGCGACCCCGAGCGCGCCGATGCCCGCACCGGCGAAGGCGCCGATGCTCCAGCTGCCGTGGAAGCCGGACATCAGGGGCCGTCCCGCCGCCCGCTCGACGGTGACGGCCTGCGTATTCATGGACACGTCAAGCGCGCCCTGGAAGGCGCCCCATGCGAACAGCGCGGCGAACAGGCCGGCGAACGAGCCAGCCACGCCGACGAGCGGGCCCGCCAGGCAGTAGCCGAGCAGGCTGGCCTGCACCAGGCGCTGACTGCCCAGCCGCGGCAGCACGCGAGCTACGACGAGCATCGCCGTCACCGAGCCGAGCGGGGCGCCGAGGAGCGCGAGGCCCAGCGTCCCGTCAGACAGCCCGAGGCGGTCCTTCACCTGCGGAATGTGCGCGGTCCAGGAGGCGAAGAGCAGGCCGTGACTGATGAAGGCCGCGAAGGTCGCGGCCCGCTGCGCCCGGCCAGCGGCGTGCGGATCGCGCCGGGTCAGGCGGGCGAGCGCCGAGCTAGACACACCGCACCTCGAGCCCGGCCGCGCGCAGTGACGCGACGATCTCCGAGGGCGCGTCCGCATCCGTGACGATCATGTCGACAGCGGTCGCGGGCGCGACGACCGCCATGGCCGTCTGCCGGAACTTGGTGCTGTCTGCCGCGAGGATGACACGGGCCGCGGACCGGATCATCGCCTGTTTCACTTCGGCGTCGCCGAGGTCGTGCGTCGTCACGCGGTCGTCGGCCAGCCCGCAGCAGGTCAGCACTGCCGTATCGAACCGGAGCGCGCGGATGCTCGCGAGGGCGAGCGGGCCGACCATCGCGAGCTCACCGGGCCTGAGCTCACCACCGGGCATCAGGACACGGATGGACTCGTGCGCCGACAAGGCCGAGGCCGCGTGCATCGACATGGGCATGACGGTCAGCCGGCGGCTCGCTAGCTCGCGGCCGACCAGCACCGCAGTCGTGCCGCTGTCCAGCAAGACCGCTTCGCCGTCACGGAGCACCTCGGCCACCGCCGCGGCGATCCGGCCCTTGGCATCGGCGCGGTCCAGGACGCGCAGGGCGAAGGGCAGTTCCTCGCCGCGCATGAGCAGGCTGATAGCCCCGCCGCGAACGCGCCGCGCCATGCCCATCGCCACGATGCGATCGAGGTCGCGGCGGATTGTCATCTCGGCCGCGCCGAAGCTGGCGGCCATCTCCGCGACGTCGAGCCGCCCGTCGCGCTGGAGCACCCCGACCAGGGCGCTGAGCCGCGCGTTCGCATCCACGAGCCCTAACGTACAGAAGCTGTGTGCGTTCGCACAAATGTCATGTGCGATTCACGCGGTCGCGACGGCATCGGCCTCGTTCCCGGCCCTCTTAACCCTGACGCTAACGTCAAGGTTAGAGTTGAGAGCGGATCGGGTCGGCGCGGCGGTGATGGGAGCATGCATGGCGATCGAGGAGCGCAGCCTCGAAGCGAGCTTGGTATCAGGGAGTACCGGCGCAGCCGGCCGGAGCAAGAACTACAAGTGGATAGCGCTGTCGAACACGACGCTCGGCATCCTGATGGTGACCATCAACCAGTCCATCCTGCTGATCTCACTGCCCGCGCTGTTCCGCGGCATCAAGCTGAACCCGCTCGTCCCGTCCAACACCTCGTACTTCCTCTGGGTGTTCATGGGCTTCATGCTGGTCACGGCCGTGCTCGTCGTCAGCCTGGGCAGGGTCGGCGACATCTACGGCCGGGTCCGGATGTACAACCTCGGCTTCGCTGTCTTCACGGTGTTCTCGATCCTGCTGTCGGTCACGTTCCTGACCGGGTCCGGCGGCGCGCTGTGGATCATCATCATGCGGGTGTTCCAGGGTGTCGGCGGCGCGCTGCTGTTCGCTAACTCCACCGCGATCCTGACCGACGCCTTTCCGGTGGAAGAGCGCGGCAAGGCGATGGGGATCAACGGCATCGCGGCGGTCGGCGGCTCCTTCCTCGGGCTGATGCTCGGCGGCGTGCTCGCGCCGATCGAGTGGCGGCTGGTCTTCCTGGTGTCGGTTCCGTTCGGCCTGTTCGGCACCGTGTGGGCCTACCTCAAGCTCAAGGACAACGGCATCCGCATCCCGGCCAAGATCGACTGGCTGGGCAACACGCTGTTTGCCGTCGGCCTCATCTCGCTGCTCACCGGCATCGTCTACTCGCTGCTGCCCTACGGCGGCCACCCGACCGGGTGGACCAACCCGTACGTGCTGACCGCGATCTTCGGCGGCATCGCCGTGCTCGTGCTGTTCGCCTGGGTGGAGACCAAGGTGGACCAGCCGATGTTCCGGCTGAGCCTGTTCAAGATCCGCGCCTTCACATTCGGCAATATCGCCGGCCTGCTCGGTGCACTCGGCCGCGGCGGCATCCAGTTCATGCTGATTATCTGGCTCCAGGGCATCTGGCTGCCGCAGCACGGCTACAGCTTCAGCCAGACGCCGCTGTGGGCCGGCATCGCGATGATCCCGCTGACGGTGGGCTTCCTCATCGTCGGCCCGCTCGCGGGCTGGATGTCTGACCGGCACGGGGCCAGGCTGTTCGCCACCACCGGCCTGATCGTGTCGGGCGCCGCGTTCCTGCTGCTGGAGACGCTGCCGATCAACTTCAGCTACGTCGTGGTTCGCGGTGCTGATCTTCCTGTTCGCGGTCGGCATGGGGCTGTTCTTCTCGCCCAACCAGGCAAGCGTCATGAACAGCCTGCCGCCCGAGCAGCGCGGCGCGGGCGCGGGCATGCTCAACACCTTCCAGAACTCGGCGACCGTGCTGTCGATGGGCCTGTTCTTCACGATCGTCACCCTGGGGCTCGCGGCCCGGCTGCCCAGCGCATCTGTTCAAGGGCCTCGTGGCGGCGGGCGTCAGCCCCGCGGCCGCGCACACGGTCGCCAACGAGCCGCCGATCGGCAGCCTGTTCTCGGCGTTCCTCGGCTACAACCCGATTCAGGAACTGCTCGGGCCGACTGGCGCGCTCCAGCACCTGCCGCGCCAAGCAGGTCGCTTACATCACCGGGCGCTCCTTCTTCCCCCAGCTCATCGAGGAGCCGTTCGCCAGTGGCCTGCACCTGGCGTTCACGTTCGCGGCGATCGCCACCCTGATCGCCATCGTCGCCTCGGCACTGCGCGGGAAGCGCTATGTGCACGCGGCGCCCGGCCACGTTGAGGCTGAGGCTCCGGTTGACGCGATCGTCGGCGAGATGGTGAGCCTGCCCGTCGACGCCGAGCTGGCCGGCGGCCCGGAAGCACTGGGTGAGAGCGTGTAGCGATGAGCGCGAGGGCACAGCAGGCGGTCGCGGTGCTCCAGCCGGACGTCCACGTCGGACGACAGCGAGGAGCAGCTCGTCGGCATCGGCGCCGCGGCGCGAGCAGGCCGGGGTATCGCAGCGGGCCCTGCGCTACTACCAGCAGCTCGGCCTGCTGACCCCGCGCGGCTGCACGCCTGGCGGACTGCGCCGGTACTGCGAGGAGGATCTGGCCCGCGTCGCCAGGATCCGGCAGCTGCAGGACCTACTCGGGCTGAACCTGGACGAGATCGCCGTGGTGCTCGCGCGGCGAGGACCGGATGGCGGAGATCAAGCTGGCCTATCACGACGAGGGAACGACCTGCGCCGAGCGCCGGGAGCTCGTCCGTGAGAGCCTAGAGCTCCAGCATGTGCTGCGTGCGACCGTCGAAGCCAAGCGACAGGGGATCGAGGGCTTCCTTGCCGATCTGGATGCCCGCATCGGCAAGACGCGGGCCTTCCTTGATCAGATGACGGACTCATCCACGTCGTCAGCTCGGGGTCGCCCGCGATCGCGTGAATCCTGAAGCGTCTGCGACGTCGAGGCCGAGTTCGACCGCTTGCGCGGCCCCGGCGGCGTGGCTCAGCGTTGTCGCATCAGGAATGCGCCGCCCGCGATTGCGCTAATGAAGCACAGGCCCGCCGCGCATATTCGGCTCAGGCTTGCTCCATTGAGGACGGCGCCACGGATAACTTCGCGCGTTATTAGGTCGGCAAAGACAACCATGTCGACCAGACCTGCGCCGACGATCATGGAGCCAATAAAAGCCGCGCTGCTCGTGGCTGAGTCGCCGGGACGAGCCGCGCAGCGAGCCAAGCTCGCACTAGTCGCGGAATGACCAGGACGGCGCCTCGCTACTGAATTCATCGTCGCCTCGCGTGCGGTCTGATGCGAGGGACGTTAGCAGGTTCCTGAAATGCTGGCGCCAGGATCGGATCCGGCGGCGATGCGATTCCTCCGGCTGCTGGAATGCTGATTCCCTTGCCGTCAGGGCGGCCGCGGCGTAGTCGGGACAGCCCACGCCAGGCAGGACCGGCAGCTTGGTCAGTTACATCCGTTCCAGCACCGCCGCGTAGATGGTGCCAGGCCACAGATCGGTCACGCGCCAGCCGGCCGATCCGGCCAGGTCCGCTAGCTCAGCTGGCGACAGCGCCAGATAGTCGAACCAGTCCGTGGCAAGCCGCTGGTACCGGACTCGGATCGTCAAGTGCCCTGCCATCCGGCCCCGGCGCCGGTTGCGCTCGTGAAAGTCCAGGTGGGCTTGCTTGCTGGTCTGGTACGCATCCAGGCACGTGCCGACGATGATCCCGCCTGGGCGGAGGAGGCGGCCGACGGCCGTCAGGAAGCTGGCCGCGGTCGCCGGAGATCCGAGCAGGCCGAGGTTGTTGCCGAGCAGCAGTGCACTGTCGAACGTGCCGGCCATCCCATCGGCGGCCGCCTGCTCGACGGAGCCTTCGTACACCTCGCGCACGCCGCGCTGACGGCAGGCCCGGATCGCCCCTGGCGAGACATCCAGCGCGACGACGTCGTGACCCCGCTCCTGCAGGGCAAGGGTGCCCCGGCCAGCACCGGCGCCTACGTCCAGCACGCGACCGCGGACGCGATCCAAGGCCCACTGGTCGCGCTCGTCTCGCACCGTCAGGTAGTCCAGAGTGTCCAGGCTGACGAATCCGTCGTCGCGCTCGATGACGATCGGATCCGGCATCCCGGCGACAACGTCGAGCAGAGCACGCCCGAACGCGTCCCCGAGTTCAGGCGCACCGGCGCTGGCGTTCATGCCGTCCGATTCTCCAGGCGGCGGGCCTGGTCCGCCAGCCATTTGCTTGCCCGCCATCATAAGCCGGGCACGTCTGGCCAGGTCAGCCCGGCGTCGCCAGCGTCAAAGACATCTGGATGCCCGGACTCCCTTCCTGCCAGCGACGGACCGGCCCACGGCCGGGTGACCGTGGGCCGATCGGGACATCGCTAATGCCGCAGCTCAGTTGCCTGCTGAGATATGTGTCGTCACGTTGAAGAACGTATTGGTCCGGAGTCCCGTTGCTGTCACCGGCCTGCTCAGCCAGATGCCGATCGCGTTGTTGAAGATGACATTGTGAGCGATGGTGGTAGTGACGGACGCTCCGCCAGAGAAGACGAGCACGCCGGTCGTCTGCAGATCCTCAGGTGACGCGGGCGAGTCCAGCGGATCGCCGCCGGTGTTGTTGGTGCCGATGACGTTGCGGATAACGGTGTTCCCGCTGAGATCCTCGAACTGCCCTGGGCCCAGCGTGTGAGCATGCAGGGTCACGCCGGACAGCTCGTTACCGGCGATGTAGTTGCCCTCGACCAGGTTGTCGTACGACGCGGTGCCCGGCCCTGCGTTGGCGAACAGCACGCCCGCGCCCTCGCCCTTGAGGCCGTTGTCGGTCACGATGTTGTCCCGGATCGTGTTGTCGTACACTCCGGCCACCGACGGCTGCCGCGTGCCGGAGGCGCTCAGCGCATTCGGATTGTGACCCGGGACGGTGATGCCGCAGTCCGACGCGTTGTCCGTGACGATGTTGTCCGCGACGGTGTTGTGGTGAGTCGGGCCGGTCTCGTCGGTCAGCAAGACCCCGCCGGAGTTGCGGCTGATGAAGTTGCTGCGGATCGTCGAGTAGGCCACGGCCAGGAAGTGCACGCCTTCGCCGCAGTCGCCCGGCACCTGCCCCTGGGCGGCGCACTCGAAGTAGTTCGACACCGGTGGCACACCGCCGCCGAGGTCATTGTGCACGATGGCGTTATTCGAGATGGAGATGTGGCTGATGGTGCCGGATACTCCGGCGGCCAGGATGCCCTCACCCAGCGCATTCCTGACGGTGAAGCCGCTCATGCTGACGTGAGAGCTGAGGATGACCACGCCGGCGAAGATGGTCAGCGGGCCGACTCCAGGAGGGTTGACTACGAGCGACGGTGTCACGTGCCGTTCGTCGATGATCGCGTTGCGCCCCTGCAGCGAGAGCGGCTTCTTCACCACGACCTGCTCGTGGTACACGCCCTTGCACACCACGACGGTGCCCCACGCGGGCGCCGCATTGACAGCCGACTGGATGGTCTTGAAGGCGGCTGAGCGGCAGGACCGGTCGGCGTTCCATGACCTTGCCTGCTTGGAGACGTACAGGATGTTGCTGTGGTGGTGCCCGGTGACGCTCGCGGTGGCGGCTCCCGCTGGTAAAGCGAGCGCGCCGACGACCGCCAGCGGCGTGAGGAGCGCCCCCGCCAGATGAATCACTCGACTGAATCTCATGTTCTCCCCCGTTGAACTCCGTGCCGGTAATCCCGAGCGCGGCCCGGCGGGCCCCTCCGCACAGCAGCGCCGCGCCGACGCGTCACTATGGGTACGCGGACCGGCACGTGCCGCACACTACACGAGCAGTCAGCCGATCCCCGGCAGGTTCGCTCGCTACATCCAGTCGGCGAACCGAGGCCAGGCCAGGAGTGTGTCCACAACTTCTGGCGCGCTGTCCACGGCGGTCTGCGCCGCGAGCGTGAACCTCCCGCGGTAGAACAGCAGCGGATCGCCGGCGATGCTGTCGCCGAGGTCGGTGACGCGCGCGATCACCACGTAGTGGTCGCCTGCTCGTGGACGGTCTCGACCGAGCACGACGCCCAGGTCAGGACGCCGGGCAGGACCGGCGCCCCGTTCGGGGCTGGTGTCCAGCCGATCCCGGCGAACTTATCCGGCGCGCTGACCCCGAACCGGCGGGCCAGGTCGCGCTGATCGGCGGCCAGGATGTTGGCGCAGAACTGGCCCGATGCGGCGATGCGCGGCCACGTGCCCGACGACCTGCCGGGGCAGCACAGCACGAGCGGCGGCTCCAGCGACAGCGCGGCGAACGCCTGGCAGGCAAAGCCGACCGGGGCATCGCCGTCGATGCCGGTGATGACCGTCACGCCGGTGGCGAAGTGCCCGAGCACCTGACGGAATCGCTGCGGATCCGGCTCATAGGAATGCGGCGGCCCGCCGCCGTCAGGTGCGTGCATGTCCGTGACTGTAACGCTAGCCAGGACCGGATCCTGGTGCGGGACCGCCCGGCGATGCCAGGTTCAAGACCGGCGCCGTGCACCTCAGTGCGCGCTGCCGGGGCTGAATACGTGGCCCCAGAGGCTGACGGCCGTGCTCTCCCGGCTACCCAGGTGGCGTCGTCGACGAGCCGTCCGTCGGTGCCGTACTCGATGTCGAAGCCGCCCGGCGTCTGCACGTAGAACGAGACCATGAAGTCGTTCGCGTGCCGGCCCAGCGTCGAGCTGACCGCCGCCTTGCGGCGGTGGCAGCGGTCGAGGGCCCGGCCGACGTCGTCCAGCGTCGCGACCTCGACCATCAGGTGCACGATCCCGGCGGCCGGGCTCATCGGCGCCAGCGCCAGCGAGTGATGCCGCGGGCAGCAGCCGAGGAAGCGCATCCAGACCGGCGGGCCGCCCGCGGGGCGCCCGAAGAACTCACCCGGCAACCGCATCGAGTCCCGCAGCCGGAAGCCGAGCAGGCCGGTGTAGAAGGCCAGCGTCTCCTCGTCGTCGGTGGCAGGCAGCACGACGTGCCCGAGCCCCTGATCACCGGTGACGAAGACGTTGCCGTACGGGCTGACGGCTGGCCGGTTGTCCAGCGCCGCCCCGCAGAAGATCTCCAGCGAGTTCCCGGACGGGTCGTCGACGTGCAGCAGCTGGCCCACCCGCCGGTCGGCGAGCTCCGCCGCGTCGCCTGCCTTGACCGGCACGCCCGCGGCCGCGAGGACGCGCGCCACCTCGGCCAGCGCGCGCTCGTCCGCGACTTCCCACCCGGACGCCAGCAGCCGGTCCTGCTCACCGGGCACGATCACCAGCCGGGCCGGGAAGTCGTCCATCCGCAGGTAGACAGCGGCCGGGTCGGGACCGCGGCCCTCGGTCATGCCGAGCACCCTGGTGCCGAACTCCCGCCACGCCGGCCGGGTCGGCGGACGCGATCCGCAGATAGCCGAGGGAGCTGATCAGGCCGGTCATGACGCACCTCCGGCGAGGAATCGCAGCGATAGCTCGTTGAACTCGTCGAACTTCTCCAGCTGCGCCCAGTGGCCGCAGCCGCCGAAGACGTGCAGCTGCGCTCGCCGCAGCTGCTTCAGGGCGATGAGCGCGCCGTCCAGCGGATTCACCCGGTCCTCGCGGCCCCAGATCAGCAGGACCTCGTGCTTGACACGGTGCGCCTCCCGCCACAGCATGCCGTCCTCGGCGTGCTCGCCGAAGAACGAAGCGCCCATGGCGACCATCGCCGCGAGCGCCGCTGGCTGGCTGGCGATGGCGAAACGCTCGTCGATGAGCTCGTCGGTCACCAGCCGCTGGTCGAAGACCATAGTGCGCAGGAAGGCCGCCATCTTGTCCCGGCTGGGCCCGGCGGTGCGCCGAACTCCATGAGCCTGCGCACCCCCTCGGTCGGATCGGGCGCGAACACGTTGAGCGTCAGGCCGCCCGGCCCCATCAGCACGAGCCGCCCGACCCGGTCGGGGTAGTTCAGCGCGAACCGCAGCGCGGTGCCGCCGCCGAGCGAGTTGCCGATGAGGTGGACCTTGTCGATGCCGAGCTGGTCGAGCAGGCCGGCCAGCGCCTCGGCGGCGACGGTGAAGAAGTGCCCGGTGACCGGCCGAGCGGCCGACTTGCCGTAGCCGGGCAGGTCCATCATCAGCGCGCGGAATCGCTTGGCGACGACGGGCATGGTGCGGCCGAAGTTGCTCCATGCCGACGCGCCTGGCCCGCCGCCGTGCAGGAGCACGACGGTGCCGGCGTCCCCGCGGCCAGACCCCGCGGGCGCGCCGGTCGCAGGCCCGGAGTCGTGGTAGCGGACATCGTATCCGGCTACGTCGGCGATGTGGCTGGTCGACTCTGCATCGAGTGCAGTCCCGGTCATCGAGCTCCTTCGGTCCGGCCGGCCGGATTACAGCATCGCGTCGGCGGGCACCGGCAGGCCGAACTCGCTGCCGCCGTACATCGACAGCGCCCGCTCCGGGTCGTTGATCGCGTGCACCCGGCCAGCATGGGCGTCCCGCCAGAACCGCTGGATCGGCGTGCCGGACTTCAGCGCCCGGCCGCCAGAGTTCTCGAACAGCCGGTCCACGGCCCTGATGGACTGGCCGGTGCCGCGGACCTGGTCGCGCCGCACCCGCAGCCGCAGGTCCACCGGGATCTGCTCGCCTGCCCGCGCGTAGCCCATCAGCTCGGTCATGTTGCGCTCGAGCGCGAGCCACGCGCCGTCGATCTCAGCCGCCGCCTCCGCGACGCGGACCTGGGCGAACGGGTCCTGCGCGGCCTTCTGGCCGACGTAAGCGACCCGGACCCGCTCGCGCGGTATACGCCACGTGCGCCTCGTACGCGCCGGTCGCCATCCCGATGATCGGCGTGGTGATCCCGTAGGAGAACACCGAGCCGTACGGCAGCCTGAACAGCGGCGCCGGGTTCAGCTCCTGGCCGGGGCACACCAGCTTGAAGACGTCGGCGAAGCTCAGCGACCGGTGCGCCGGCACGAACACGTCGCTCGACCACGATGTCGTTGCTGCCGGTGCCGCGCAGGCCGACGGTGTCCCAGACATCCTCGATGACGTAATCGGAGCGCGGGAGCAGGAAGGTGCGGAAGTCGATGGGCCGGTTGTCCGCGTCGGTGACGATCTGGCCGAGCAGCACCCAGGTCGCATGATCGCAGCCGGAGGAAAAACTCCACCGGCCGCTGACCTGGTGGCCGCCGTCGGCTTTCACCGCCTTGCCGGTCGGCGCGTAGGAGGACGAGATCCGCGTCGCCTGGTCGGTGCCCCAGACCTCCTGCTGGGCCTGCGGCGTGAACAAGCCCAGGTGCCAGGGATGCACGCCGAGCACGGACGACACCCAGCCGGTCGAGCCGCAGGCGCTCGCGATCAGCCGCACCGCCGTATAGAAGGTCAGC
Organism: uncultured Actinomycetota bacterium; assembly: GCA_963837255.1. Taxonomy (GTDB): domain Bacteria; phylum Actinomycetota; class Actinomycetes; order Streptosporangiales; family Streptosporangiaceae; genus JAJYUU01. The sequence continues at coordinate 1,611,234 of CAWIMN010000009.1, read as the reverse complement.
GGATCAGCTTCCATCCCCCCGAAGGCCGCGGGCTGGAGCAGCCGGAAGAACCCCGTTCCCTCCAGGGCCTTGATGGAGTCAGCGGGCACGACCCGGCCGTCCTCAGCCTCCTGCGCCCGGTCGCGCAGTACCGGGAGAAGCTCACGCACGCCGTCGATGACCTCGTGCCCGACGTTCTCCGCCACTTCGCGCCCTCCGATCGCAACGACTGCAGCCCGCCGCACAAGTCGGCCTACACTAGGGCCTAAGACTAGAACATGTTCTAGTCTTAGGGTAGCGGCTGCCGGCCTACCGGGCCGAGCGGCGGGCGGGCGTTGCTGGAGGTTATATGAACGACCGGAGCGGGGTGCGGAGCATCGACGCTGGCGCACCGCCGACCAGGTTTGCCCGCGGCTGGCACTGCCTCGGCCTGGCCGCGCCGTTCCGCGACGGGAGCCCGCACGCGGTCGAGGCGTTCGGCACCAAGCTCGTCGTGTTCGCTGACCAGGCTGGGGACCTGCGCGTCCTCGACGCCTACTGCCGGCACATGGGCGGCGACCTCAGCCGGGGCACGATCAAGGGCAACGCGATCGCGTGCCCGTTCCACGACTGGCGCTGGGGCCCGGACGGCAAGTGCACGAAGATCCCGTACTCGCGCCGGGTGCCGCCGACCGCGCGGACCAGGTCCTGGCTGACGATGGAGCAGAACCAGCAGCTGTTCGTGTGGCATGACCCGCAGGGCAACCGCCCGGCCGCGGAGGTGACGATCCCGCGCATCGACGGCGCCTACTCCGACGAGTGGTCCAACTGGACCTGGGACTCGCTCACGGTGGACGCGAACTGCCGCGAAGTCGTCGACAACGTCGTCGACATGGCGCACTTCTTCTACATTCACTACGCGTTCCCGACCTACTTCCGGAACGTGTTCGAGGGCCATGTCGCTTCGCAGTACCTGAACACCAGGTCGCGGCCGGACTACGAGCCGGACGCCCGGCAGGCGAACGGGCCGACGACGGAGATCGGGCTGGTGTCGGAGGCCGCGTACTACGGACCCTCGTACATGATCGACTACCTGAACTACGACTACCACGGCGTGCCCATGGATGCCGTGCTGATCAACTGCCACTACCCGGTCACGCCGGAGCGGTTCATCCTCCAGTGGGGCGTGATCGTCAAGAAGCTGCCGGGCCTGTCGCCGGAGCAGGCGGACAAGGTCGCGGCGAAGTTCGCCAAGTTCGTCGGCCTCGGCTTCCAGCAGGACGTCGACATCTGGACGCACAAGAGCCGGATCGACAACCCGCTGCTGTGCGCGGACGACGGGCCGGTGTACCAGCTGCGCCGCTGGTACGAGCAGTTCTACCTGGACGTGGAGAGCATCCCGGCGGACATGGTCGCGCGGCACGAGTTCGAGATCGACACCACGCGCGCAGTCGAGGCGTGGGAGGCAGAGGTCGCGGCCAACCTCGCTGCCCGGCAGGCGGACGCCAGCCCGGCGGACGGCAGCCGCGCGGACCCCAGCCACGTGGACGCCAGCCACGTGGACGCCAGCCACGTGGACGCCAGCCGGGCATGAGCCAGTCGGGCGTGAGCCAGTCGGGTCTCAGCCAGTCGGGCCTGACAGACGGCGTGCGGATGGCATCGCGGCCGGACGAGCGGCAGTCCTTGTACTGCCCGGTCGAATGCCGGGTGTGCGGCGCGGTCGTGCTGGCCGCCAAGTTCAGCGTGCAGCACACCAGCGTCCAGTGGGACGCCGCGGCCGTGCGGCAGTGTGCCGAGTTCGCCCGGCGGACCGCCGCTGGCGAGCAGACTCCGCTGATCGAGCGCTGCAGCGCCATGCGGGCCAGCATCGAGACCGCCGCGCTCGAGGGCAGGCTGCCGGTGGCGCCCCCGTGACTGGGCCGCGCGTCTTCCACCAGCTCCCGGTCGCGGCCGTGATCGCCGAGACCGCCGAAGCCTGCTCGCTGGTCTTCGACGTGCCGCCTGAGCTGAGCCCGGTGTTCGACTATCAGCCGGGCCAGTTCCTGACCCTGCGGATCCCGAGCGATCGGGACGGATCCGTCGCGCGGTGCTACTCGCTGTGCAGCTCGCCGCTGACGGGTGATCCGCTGACGGTCACGGTCAAGCAGACGCCAGGCGGCTACGCGTCGCACTGGATCGCGGAGAACGTCAGGCCGGGCAGCGTCCTCGACGTCCTGCCGCCGGCCGGCATGTTCGTGCCGTCCTCGCTTGACGACGACTTCCTGCTGCTCGCGGCCGGAAGCGGCATCACGCCGGTGATGTCCATCCTGAAGTCGGTGCTCGCCGCTGGCCGCGGCCGGATCGTGCTCGTCTACGCCAACCACGACGAGCGATCGGTGATCTTCGGCCCGGCACTGAAGGAACTGGCCGCTGCCGCCGGGTCGAGGCTCGTGCTGGTGCACTGGCTGGACGTGCTCCAGGGCCTGCCGACTGCCACGCAGCTGGCGCCGCTGATCCGGCCGTTCGCCGCCTATCAGATCTTCGCCAGCGGGCCCGACCCGTTCCTGTCTGTGGTCAGGGAAGCGGCGTCGGCCGTCGGCGTCCCGCCGCGGGGCCTGCATGTGGAGCGGTTCCTGTCACTCCAGCACAATCCGTTCGAAGCGCCCGAGCCGGTGGCCGGCGGCATCGCGGCGACGCTGGAGGTCACGCTCGACGGAGTAACCACGTCGCTGGACTGGCCGGTAGGCATCCGGATGCTCGACGTGCTGATCGACGCGGACCTGGACCCGCCGTTCTCCTGCCGGGAGGGCATCTGCGGCGCGTGTGCCTGTCAGCTCACTGGCGGCAAGGTGGAGATGGCCAGCAACGAGGTGCTCGAGGACACCGACCTCGCTGACGGCCTGATCCTGGCTTGCCAGTCGGTGGCGCTAACCCCCGGCGTGAGCATCAGCTACGAGTAGCGCGGGAGCGTCACGTAGGTGCCAGGCCGAGCTTGCCCGCCAGCCGGCCGAGATAGCCGATGACCTCGTCCTCGGCTCGGTCTGGCATGCCGAAGGCGACATCGGTCACCCCTGCCTCGGCCCAGTGCGCGAGCACGGCGGGATCCGGCTTGCCGGACAGCACCCGCACCTGCGGCAGGTCGTCCCGCCCGGCGTCGTGCCAGGCCTTGCGCAGGAGGGCTATCTTGCCGTCGACGTCGGTCTCGCCGGGCGTGGTCAGCCAGCCGTCGGCCGACCTGGCGATCCACGCGAATGTCTTGTCGGTGCCGCCCGCGCCGACAATGATCGGGACGCGGGGCTGGGCGGGCTTGGGCCAGGCCCACGAGGCGCCGAAGCTGACGAACTCGCCGCAGTCGTAGCTCGCCTCATCCTGTGTCCACAGCGCCTGCATGGCCTCGAGGTACTCGCGCAGCACAGTGCGCCGCCGGCCAGCGGGGACGCCGTGATCTGCGAGTTCGTCGGTGTTCCAGCCGAAGCCGACGCCGAGATCGACCCGGCCGCCGGACAGGTGGTCGAGCGTGGCGATGGTCTTCGCCAGCGTGATCGGGTCGTGCTCGGCTGGCAGCGCGACTGCAGTGCCGAGCCTGATGCGCGTCGTGACGGCCGCGGCCATGCTGAGCGACACCCACGGATCGAGCGTGCGCAGGTACCGGTCGTCGGGCAGGTCGGCCGTGCCGGTCCGCGGGTGCGCCGCGTCGCGGCGGACCGGGATGTGCGTGTGCTCGGGCACGTAAAAACAGTCGAAGCCCGCCGCCTCGGCTGCCTGCGCGGCGCGTGCTGGGGTGATGCCGCGGTCGCTGGTGAACAGCACGACGCCGTAGCGCACGAGGACCTCCTTCTCGTCAGGTGATGCCAACGACTCCGCCGAGCCTGGACCCACCATGACACCGAACCGGGCCCGCCAGCGAGCTGTCCGCCACGTCCACGCCGGCTGAATCCCTGCGGCTGAAATCGCGCGGGGCTGAATCGGCGGGCCGGGTCGGCCGGACTCCTGCGGTGAGACAACCGGCTCTGCCTGGCTGCGGCTTAACTAGGCGGCCAGGCGGCTCGCGTTCTTGAACGCGGTCCTGACTGCTGTCGCGACGTAGGCAGGGTTCTCGGTGACCTCGTGCCAGCTCAGGTGCACGACCTCGTAGCCGGCGTCGCGCAGGCGCTTGTCTCGTTCCAGCTGCAGGACAGCCCGGCCGGGGCTGGCGTACTTCATCAGGCCGTCGACTTCGGCGACTGTCCTTTGTGGCGGCCAGAGGAAGTCGACGCGGCCGACCGCCTCGGCGCCGCCGACCCACACCTGGAGATCGGGCCGCGGCAGGCCGCAGTCCCGGAACACAACGCGCGCGATCGACTCCAGCACCGATTCCGCACGCATGTCAGCGAAGGCCACAACCTCGGTCGCAAGCTGGCTACCACGCCGGCGTGGGCAGTCGGCTAGCAGCGACTCCAGCTGGGCCTTGGTGACGAGCTTCTGGTGAAGTGCCGAGTCTGCAGTGACTACGCCAGCCCGGAACTCGGCTGTGCGAGCAAGGTCGACGACGGTCCTTGCCACCGTGGTCACGCGCATGCCGTGCTGCACGGTGATGTGGTCGGCCGGCAGCTGCGCCCAGTGCAGCCGAGCGCCAGGCTGGCCTGATCTGTTGCGGCCAGGAGGCCTGGTTAGCGTCACCTCCCGCGGCGGCTCGCCGAGTATTGCCAGTCCGTGAATGAGGGCCGCGGTCTGATGGCTAGCCGCCGCAGGACCTGTGGTCGCCAGGGCAGCAGCAGCCTGCAGCAGGTGCTCGCCATCCGCCCGGACCCGTAGTTCAGCGGCCATGTCAGCGCGCGCGTAGACCCCGCGGCGTACCTGGATGAACTCTCCCCGACGTACAAGGGTCTCGATCTGCTTGGCCGACTTGCCCGCGGCGAGCAGGCTGGCCGTGGTCCTCATACCGGCTAATCGCCATTCTCCCGGCAGATTGGATCTGGTCATGAGCTGAGGATGGCGGCTGCCGCTGACAGTTCATGGTTTTAGGCGATCTTGAGTCCTAGTTTGCCGGATTTACGGTCGCGGAAACCATGAAGAGTGGTCGAGGAAACCATGAAGTGGCATTCGTGGCGGTCCCGGCACCTGGCCCGTTCGGTGCATCTGGCCAAAACTGGAACGTGTTCTACTATGGACGGCAGGGCCACGCCAGGGCTGCAGACCACGCACCAGCGCATCGGCCGAGGCCGGCAGCGACGACGACGGAGGCCAGATGACAGCCGAAGAGCCGGAGTTCGACTTCGTCGTCGTGGGCAGCGGCGCCGCTGGGATGACGGCTGCGCTCACCGCTGCGCTCGCAGGCCTGCGCACCGTCGTGCTGGAAAAGACTGAGTACTACGGCGGCTCGACGGCCCGCTCCGGCGGCGGTGTCTGGCTGCCGGGTAACGCCGCATTGCGCAGGGCCGGGCGCACCGACACGCCCGAGGCTGCGACGCAGTACCTGGCTTTCGTCGCGGGCGAGGACACCCCGGAGCGCCTGCGCAACGCCCTGCTCGAGCACGGCCCGGCCATGCTCGACCTCGTCCTGGCTCACACGCCGCTGGACTTCGACTGGGTGCCGAACTACTCCGACTACTATCCCGAGGCGCCCGGCGGCAAGGCGTCCGGCCGGTCCGTCGAGCCGGCCTTGCTGGACGCCAAGGCGGTCGGCCCGGACGCTGGCACAGCTGCGGCCGCCCTACCTGCCGGCCCCGGCCGGCATCACGGTGACCCAGGCCAACTACCGGTGGATGAGCCTGGGTACCAGCCACCCGCGCGCGCTCACGACTACGGCCAGAGTGACCGCCCGGATGATCGTCAGCAAGCTGCGGAAGCGTCAGCTGCTCAGCATGGGGCAGGCTCTCGCCGCCGGGCTCCGCGCCGGCCTTGCGACGGCTGGGCGTGCCGGTCTGGCTCAGCACGCCCATGACAGGACTGGAGACCGAGGACGGCCGGGTCATCGGCGTGCAGGTTCTCCGCGACGGCCAGCCGGCGCTCGTCCGGGCCAGCCGCGGCGTGCTGCTGGCAACGGGCGGCTTCGAGCGCAACGCGGACATGCGCCAGCGCTACCAGCGAGCGCCGGTCGGGACGGACTGGACTGTCGGCTCGCCCGGCAACACCGGCGACGGCATCGTGGCGGGTGAACACGCCGGCGGCGTGCTGGAGCTCATGGACGACGCCTGGTGGGGGCCGTCGATCCCGCTGACCGGCGGCCCTGTGTTCTGCCTGGCCGAGCGGAGCCTGCCCGGCTCCCTGTTTGTCAACGCCGCCGGCGAGCGGTTCGTGAACGAAGCCGCGCCATACGTGGACGCGGTGCACGCCATGTACGACAAGCACACCGAGGACAACCCGCACATCCCGTGCTGGATGATCACCGACCAGCGGTACCGCAACCGCTACGTGTTCACCGGCATGCCGCCGCGCAAGCCGCTGCCGCGCCGCTGGTACAAGTCCGGCGCGGTGTTCAAGGCCGATTCGCTTGCGGACCTCGCAGGCCAGATCGGGGTGTCGGCCGACGGGCTCGCCAAGACCGTCGACAAGTTCAACGAGTTCGCCCGCACCGGCAAGGACACTGACTTCGGCCGCGGCGACTCGGCTTACGACCACTACTACGGCGACCCGAACTGCAAGCCCAACCCGAACCTGGCCCCGCTCGCGCAGCCGCCGTTCTACGCGATCAAGATCGTGCCCGGAGACCTCGGCACCAAGGGCGGGCTGCGCACCGACGACCGGGCCAGAGTGCTGCGCGCCGACGGCAGCGTGATCGAGGGCCTGTATGCGGCGGGCAACACCAGCGCCCTGGTGATGGGCCGCAGCTACGCGGGGCCGGGCGCCACCATCGGCCCGGCCATGACGTTCGGCTACCTGGCGGCCCTGGACGCGGCCGACAACGACGAAGCCGGCAACGACGAAGCCGGCAACGACGAAGCCGGCAACGACGAAGCCGGCAACGACGAAGCCGGCAACAACGAAGCCGGCAACGACGAAGCCGGCAACGAAGCGGCAGCCCAGGAGCAAGACGGCCAGGGGACGTGATTAGCCCGGCCCGTAACGGGAAGGGTGCCTGACGGTTACGCAGACGGTGCCAACGCGCACAAGCTACGCAGAGAGGATGTTTGCGGTGCTCAGCGCAGGTGGACACGACCACGTCGTACTCTTCCACACTCGCGAGCGGGAACTGGCTGACCAGGTCTACGAGCACCTGTTCGGGAGCGGCGAGCCCGGCACCGCTATCGTGATCGCCACCCCGCGGCACCGTCGGCTCATCACCGAGCGCCTCGGGCAAGCGGGCATCGACGTCCCGGCGGAGTGGGCCAAGGGCTCGTTCGTGGCCCTGGACGCGGGCGAGACCATGACCAGCTTCATGGTGGACGGCTGGCCCGACGCAGCCGCGTTCTGGCAGACAATGAGCCCGGTCGTCAAGAGTGCGCGCGGCCCGGCCAGGGCCGGTCCGCATCTTCGGCGAGATGGTCGCCCTGCTCTGGGACGATGGCCATCAGGGCGCGGCTGTGGACCTGGAGGCGCTCTGGAACGAGCTAGCCCGGCAGTACTCGTTCTCGCTGCTGTGCGCTTATCCCGCCGACGCCGTCGGCGCGGACGGCACGCCGACGAACTGGCGCAGATCAGCGCCGCGCACTCGGCCGTCCGATCCGGCCAGCGCCGGGCCTGACAGTCAGGCCGGCCCGAGGATCAGGCCGCTGGTGGGAACGCCGGTGCCAGCGGTGACCAGCACCGGCCCGTCGCCGGGCACCTGGTTGACGGCGCCGCCGCGAACCTGCCTGACAGCTTCGGCGATCCCGTTCATGCCGTGCAGGTAGCCTTCGCCGAGCTGGCCGCCGTGCGGGTTGAGCGGCAGCCGGCCGCCCAGCTCGATGGCCCCGTCGGCGATGAAGTCGCGAGCCTCGCCGCGCGGGCAGAAGCCAAGCTCCTCCAGTTGCATCAGCACGTACGGCGTGAAGTGGTCGTAGAGCACCGCCGTCCGGATGTCGTCCGGCCCGAGCCCGGCCTGCGCCCAGAGCTGCCGCCCGACCACGCCCATCTCGGGCAGCCCGGTGAGGTCATCGCGGTAGTAGCTCGTCATCGTGTACTGATTCGTCCCGCTGCCCTGGGCTGCGCCGCGGATTACCACCGGCATATTTTTCAGGGAACGGGCTCGCTCCACGCTGGTCACCAGCACGGCGACCGCGCCGTCCGTTTCCTGGCAGCAGTCGAGCAGCCGCAGCGGCTCGCAGATCCAGCGCGACTCCTGGTGCTCAGCCAGCGTGATCGGCCGCTCGTAGAACCAGGCCGCCGGGTTGGTCGCCGCGTGCTTGCGGTCGGCCACCGCGACCGCGCCGAAGTCGGCGCTGGTCGCGCCGTAAGCGTGCATGTACCGGCGGGCCGCCATCGCCACCGTCGCGGCGGGCGTGGCCAGGCCCATCGGGTAGTGCCAGCCGCTGTCGATTGCCGACGAGGTCGCGCCCTGGACGGCGCCCACCGAGACCTGGCCGAACCGCCGGCCGGATCGCTCGTTCAGCGCCCGGTAGCAGATGACGACGTTCGCGGCGCCGGTCGCGACCGCCATCGCGGCCTGGTGCACGGTCGCGCAGGCTGCCCCGCCGCCGTAGCCGATCAGGCTGAAGAAGCTCAGCTCGCCGGCGCCGAGCTCGCGGGCCACCGCGATCTCGGCGTTGCTATCCATGCTGAAGGTCACGAGCCCGTCGACGTCAGCCGGAGTCAGGCCGGCGTCGTCCAGCGCGGCCCTGCGCCGCCTCAACCGCGAGCTTGAGCTCGCTGCGCCCGGAGTCCTTGGAGAACTCGGTGGCCCCGATCCCCGCGATCGCCGCTTCGCCTGCGGTCATCGCGGAGCTCCGGGCGCGGCCAAGCTGACGGTTCCGGTCACGTGCTGGCCGAGGCTGCAGCTGCCAGTGACCTCGATCACCTGCTCGCCATCCGCTGTGCCCGCCACCCGGCCGGTGAACGTGAGCGTGTCGCCTGCATAACACGGCACGCCCAGCCTGATCGACACCGCGCGCACGATCGCCTCCGGCCCGGCCCAGTCGGTGACGTACCGCTGCACCAGGCCCGTCGTGGTGAGGATGTTCAGGAAGATGTCCTTGCTGCCGCTGCGGACAGCCATGTCGTGGTCATGATGCACCGGGTAGAAGTCGCGGGTCGCGAGGGCCGTCGCGACCACCACCGTCGGCGTCACCTCGATGACGAGCTCGGGCAGCGCGCCCGGCGCGCCTCGCTCGTCGGCGCGCCAGCCGGGCAGTACGAGGTCGTCATCGATCCGCAGGAAGCTGGCCCGGACGGGCATCCCGATCTGTACCTGGTCAGGGTCGGTGCCGGTCAGCTCGGCCATCACCCGGACGCCTTCGGTCAGCTCGACGAGCGCGATCACTATCGGCAGCCGCTTGCCGGGCACCGGCGGATGGTGGTGCACGACGTAGCTGTAGACCGTGCCAGTCCCGGCTGCGACAACGAAGCCCTGATTGACGCGTCGCGCCGCAGCTCAGGCACGCCGGCCCTGGCGGGTGCCGGAGCGCGCCGCATTCGCCGCAGCGCTGGATCCGCAGCTCGCCAGCCTGAGTCCCGGCCCAGAAGAACGCGGTATCGGGGGAGACCGGCGGCCGCATGACCGGCCCCAGCGGCCGGACGCGGGTGCCGCGGCCAGCTGCCCCGCGGGGCTGGCCGCCAGCACTCGCGGCGGTCTCACGGCCAGCTGCGCAGCGGCCGCGGGCCGGAACTTCAGCACCCGCCAGTCCATCTCGGCTACCGGCTCGCCGCCGGAGTACCAGATGTTCTTCGTGGTCACGAACCAGCCCTCGCCGAGCGCGGTGCGCTTGGGCCCGACGACGTCGGTCAGCTCGGCGCGCAGGCTCAGCAGCTCACCGTGCCGCAGGTAGCGGTGATAGGTCTGCGCGCAGTTGGTCGCCACCACCGACGGAAACCCTGCCTCGTCCAGCGTCCGCATCATCTGCCCGAGCGGATCGGTGCCGTCGTCGGCCGCCTGCGGCTGCAGGCCCTGCATGGTCCAGACCTGCACCATCGCGGGCGGCGCCACCAGCTGACCGTGCACGGAGCGAGCCGCGAACTCGGCGTCGGTGTAGACCGGGTTGGTGTCGCCGATGGCGTCGGTCCAGTTGCGGATCGTCGGCAGGTTCACCGGATCCCTGGCCGACCGCGGCGAGCCCGGCCCGGCTGCCCGGACCTTGTCGGCCGCCGCCAGGATCGTGGCGCTCGCCGTGTCGCCGGTCACCGCGGCACCCGCGGCAGCTTCAGGCCGGCCATCGCGATCAGCTCCCGCTGCACCTCGTTGACTCCTCCGCCGAATGTCAGCACCGTGTTGCGCTTGTTCTGCACGTCTAGCCACCGGGCGAGCTCGGCGGTCTGCTCCTCGGCCAGGTCGCCGTGCCGGCTGACGACCTCGGCGAGCTCAGCGCCGATCCGCTGGGCCTGCTCGGAGCCGAAGACCTTGGTGACCGAGGCGTCGGCGATGTCGACCGTCTCGGTCACCGCCACCTGCCAGTTCAGCAGCTCGTTCACCCGCTCGGCCGCGCTGGCCCTGGCCAGCGCCCGCCGGACGTCAGGCTGGTCGAGCACGGGGCGGCCGTCCGGCCCGGCCTGACTGGCTGCCCAGTCGTGCACGCGCCGGTGCAGCACGCCCAGCCGGCCGGCTGGGCCTAGCATTACCCGCTCGTGGTTGAGCTGGGCGGTGATCAGCCGCCAGCCCGCGTTCTCCGCGCCGACGCGCATTGCGACCGGGACCCGCACGTCGGCGTAGTAGGTCGCGTTCACGTGATGTGCCCCGTCGTGGGTGATGATCGGCGTCCAGGAGTAGCCCGGATCGGTGGTGTCCACGATGAGGATCGACAGGCCCTGGTGCTTGGGCGCAGCCGGATCGGTGCGGCAGGCCAGCCAGACGTAGTCGGCGTCGTGGCCGCCGGTAGTGAAGATCTTCTGGCCGTTGACGATGTAGTGGTCGCCGTCGAGCACGGCCCTGGTGCGCAGTGAGGCCAGGTCCGTCCCGGCCTCCGGCTCGGTGTACCCGATGGCGAAATGCAGTTCGCCGGTGAGGATCCTCGGCAGGAAGAAGTCCTTCTGCTCCGTCGTGCCGTGCGCCATCAGCGTCGGGTCCGACAGTCTGCAGCGTGACGGCAGGCAGCGGTACGTCGGCGAGCGCCGCCTCGTTCACGAAGATCTGCTGCTCGATCTGGCCGAGGCCGTGGCCGCCGTACTCGACCGGCCAGCCCACGCCGAGCCAGCCGTCGCGGCCCATCCGCCGCACGACGTCCCGGTACACGGTGCCGTGCCGCTGAGTCAGCATCGCCTCGCGCTCGGCCGGTGCGATCAGCGTCGCGAAGTACGCGCGCAGCTCGTCGCGCAGCGCCCGCTGCTCGTCAGTCAGGTCGAGGAACATCAGGCACCGCCGCTTCCCGCGCGCCGAGCCGGTCCAGCCGGTCGGCCGCGCCGCCGACGAAGGCGACCAGGTCGGTCATGAGCGCCGAGTACCGCGGCAGCGGATAGGTCACGTCCATCCCGAGCCCGCCGTGCAGGTGATGGCAGGTCCGCAGCGCAGCGGGCCCGTACTCGGCCAGCCAGTACGCGGCCACGTCGGCGTCCCGCCCGGCATCCCGGCCCGTATCGAGCTGCCAGCACGCCGACAAGGTGGCCAGGTGCAGCGTTCGGGCGGTCGCGTAGACGTCGGCGATCTGCTGCGCGACTGCCTGGAACGTCGCCAGCGGCCGGCCGAACTGCTCGCGGTGACGTATGTGCTCGGTGGTGAGCTCGAGCGCGCCGGCCAGCACGCCGTCGGCGATGGCGCACGCACCCGCCGCTGCCAGCGCATACAGGTCGGCGATGCTGCAGCCATCCAGCATGTGCAGGATGGGGCTGGCGTCCAGCCGGAGCGTGTACTCCGGCAGGCCCGACGAACTGCGCGTCCGCTGACAGGACAGCCCGTCGGCGTCCGACTCGACGATCGCGACGGCCGTGTCGCCTGCATCGGTGCTGGCCGGGACCAGGATCCAGCGGGCCGCTGCCGCATACGGCACGCCGACCTTGACGCCGGAAATCGTGCCGGCTCTTTCCTGCCAGCCTCGCGGTCGTCGACGGCGTCGGCGGCATCGGATGCGACGGCTCGCGGATCGCGGCGGTCAGGATGGTCTCGCCGGCCGCGACGCCGCTGAGAAGCTGGAGCTTCAGCTCCGCGTCGGCTGACCTGGCCACTGGCAGGACGCCGAGGGCGAGGGTGGCAAGCGCCGGGATCCGCGCCGCGTGCCTGCCGACCTCGGTCAGGACCGCGGCGGTGGCCAGGACGCCGAGATCGTCGCCGCCAAGCTCGGACGGCAGCGCGAGCGACAGCAGCCCGGCCTGGCCCAGCTCCTTCCACAGCGAGCAGTCAAGGTCTGCGGCGACGTCGCTGGCGCCAGACGGTGCGCCGCTCCGACTGGGTGCGCCGAGCACCTGCGCGGCTAGCCGCCGCCGCCGCCGCCTCCGCCTCGCCGAGGGTGAAATCCATCTAGCGCGCCTCCTCGCGGGGCAGCCCGAGCAGCCGCTCGCCGATCACCGACAGCAGGATCTGCGTTGTGCCGCCCGCGATGCTCAGGCAGCGGGTGAGCAGGAACTCCTCGAGCATCTCGGCGGCCTGGCCGTCCGCCGCTGCACCCGCCGGACCGGTCAGCTCCAGTGCCGCCTCTGCAACGGCCTGCCGATGACTGACGCCGACCAGCTTGCGCACGGCTGCGAGCGGACCTGGATCGCCGCCGCGTAGCTGAGTGATGACGGCCTGCAGATCCAGCAGGGAGACGGCCATGCCCGCCGCGACGAGCGAGCCCAGCTGCTGCCGCACGACCGGGTCAGTGACGGCGCCGCAGCGCACTGCCTGATCCAGCAGCCGCTCGACGGCCTCGCCGACGGAGGTACCAGTTCCCATCGCGACCCGTTCGGAGGCCAGGGTGGTCCGTGCGGCCCGCCAGCCATCGCCGGGAGCGCCGACCACGCCGTCCTCTGGCACGAAGACCTGGTCGAGGAAGACCTGGTTGAACATCTCCCGGCCGGTCATCTCGCGCAGCGGCCGCACGTCAATACTCGGGCTGTCCATCGCGACGAGGAAGTAGGTCAGGCCCTTGTGCTTGGGCGCGCTGGCGTCGGTGCGTGCCAGGCAGATCGCCCAGTCGGCTTGGCGGGCTAGCGATGTCCACACCTTCTGGCCCGTGATCAGCCAGCCGCCGTCGACCCGGTCCGCCCTGGTCCGCAGCGAGGCCAGATCGGAGCCCGCCTCAGGCTCGCTGAAGAGCTGGCACCAGGTGATCTCGCCGCGCAGTGTCGGCCCTGCGAACCTGTCGGCCTGGGCCGGCGTGCCGTGGCCGAGTATCGCCGGGATGGCCCAGCCGCCGATGACGATATCGGGCCTGGCCAGGCCCGCGCGTTCGAGCTCGGCATCGATGACGAGGCGCGCGGCCGGGGTTGCAGCCAGCCCGTATGGCGATGGCCAGCCGGGCGCGGCGTAGCCGGAGTCGGCGAGCGCACGCCGCTGCTCTGCGGCCGGCAGCGCGGCGATCCGGGCTGCTTGCTTGCTGGCCGCAGCCCGTACGGCCGCGAGCTCGTGGTCGAGCTCATCCACGTCAGCCAGCGCAAGCCGACGGCGCACGCCCGTGGCCGCGAGCTGGGCCGTCCTGTCGCGCCACCGCGCCGTGCCACCGAGCAGCTGGCGCAGAGCCAGCGCCCGGCGGAGGTACAGATGCGCATCGTGCTCCCAGGTGAAGCCGATACCGCCGAGCACCTGGATGCAGTCCTTGGCGGTGTCGACGGCCGCATCCAGGTTGAAGGCCGCGGCAGCCGCGGCGATCAGCGGCAGCTCGGCTGGCGCGTCGTCGATCGCGCGGGCGGCATCCCAGGCGAGCGCGGCGGCAGTCTCGCTGCGGCAGAGCATGCCCGCACACAGGTGCTTGACCGCCTGGAACGAACCGATCGGACGGCCGAACTGGTGCCGTATCGCGGCGTACTCGGCCGCGGTGCGCGAGCACCAGCTCGCCACGGCAGCGGCCTCGACTGCGCACAGCGTGGCAGCCACGTCGCGCACGGCGCGGGTGGTGACGCCGGCCAGGATCTGCGCCGGGCTTGCGACGGCGGCCGTCAGCTCGGTATCGGCCAGCGACCGGGAGAAGTCGGCCGGCGCCCGAGGCGTCATCGTGATGCCCGGATGGTCGGCCGGCAGCAGGCACCAGACGTCTGCGTCGCTACCCCGGCTGCGGGTGCCGCCGTGGTCTGCGCCTTCGGCGCCGGTGTCGCCGGAGTGCGGCGCGCTTAGCGGCCGGATGTCACCGGAGTGCGCAGCGCCGGGCGGCGCGGCGTCGGCGGGTCTCGATGACGCGCCGATCAGCAGGTGCGTGGTGGTGCCGCCGCCGAGTACCGGGCTGGCCCGTCCGGTCAGCTCGACTGAGCCGTCTGGCCGGCGCGTCGCCGTCACCATGCCCGGGTCCAGCGCGACCGCCACTGAAGCCGCGCCTGCTGCGATGAGGGCAAGCGCCGCCTGCGCCCGCTCCTTGTCCTGGCTGCGGGTCAGCACCTGTGCCGCGAGCACGTCGGCAGGATCGGACCCGGCACCAGCGACTCGGTGAGCTGGGCCAGCGCTGCGGCAAGTTCTGGCATCCCGCCGGCGCCGCCGGACTCAGCCGGCAGCCCGATCGCGAAGACGCCAAGCTCGGCCAGGCTGGACCAGCGCTCGGCCGCCTGTCCGTCCTGGCCGCTCTCGTCGGGGCGAGTCGCGAGATGACCCGGTTCGAGGCCGCGGACGAGGTCGATCGACCGGGTGCGTTTGGCCCATTCGCGGATCGAGGCCTGGAGCGCAAGCTGCTCATCGGTACTCGCGATCGGCAACCCGTCCTCCCGTTTCCTTGCCAGTCAAAATTAGAACACGTTATACCTGTAGTGGACCAGCGTGCCCAGCACTGGTCGCCGGGTGGCGTCTCAGCCAGGCCAGAAGTGGTCTCGTTGCTAGGCTGACCGGGGCAAGGATCGCGATCTACCAGGCACGGCGAAGCGCGGACCCGACTGGGTCGCGGCGCGGCAGTGCTGTATGTCAGGACGAAAGGCCGGGATGGCAGCGCCGAGAACACGTAACAGTGGCAGTGCCGATCCGGCTGCGTCTGCGTCTGCCGGCTCCGCAACTGCGCCCGACCCGGCTGTGTCTGGACCGGCTGCGTCTGGACCGGCTGTGTCTGGACCGGCTGCGTCTGGACCGGCTGTGTCGTCTGGACCGGCGGAGGCCGAGCTAGGGCTCCGCTGCCCAGCGGGAGCGGCGCAAGCGCATCCTCGACGCCACTCTGGCGCTCGCGTCCAAGGGCGGCTACGAAGCCGTGCAGATGCGGACGGTCGCTGAGCGTGCCGACGTCGCCCTAGGCACGCTGTACCGGTACTTCCCGTCCAAGATCCATCTGCTGGTGTCCGGCCTCGCCAGGGAATTCGAGCGTGCACAGGAACGGCTCGATCGCGCGCCGCTGCCAGGCGAGACACCCTATGACCGGATGCTCTACGTGCTGGGCCGCGTCACCAGGTCCATGCAGCGGGAGCCATTGCTGACGGAGGCCATGACGAGGGCGTTCATGTTCGCCGACCCGAGCGCGGCCACCGAGGTCAATACCGTCGCGAAGATGATGGAAGACATGCTGACCAAGGCCATGCACGACGGCGAGCCGACCGCGGACGAGCGTGCGATCGCCAGGGTCATCGGCGACGTCTGGCTGTCGAATCTCGTGGCCTGGGTCACGCGGCGAGCGTCAGCTAACGACGTGGCGTCGCATCTGGAACTGGCCGCCCGGCTGCTGCTGCGCTAGACCGGCACCAAGTCAGGCTGAGCTTGAGCACCCTCGCAGGCGTCCGGGCGGCCGCCTGTCAGCTGCTGGCTACGTCGATGACGAGTTCGACCTGGTGGCTGGCGTTCCTGAACTCGAAGACGCGGAATGGCTCCTTCGTCTTGAGCCCGAGGCCGATTGATGTGATGCCTTCGAAGCTGCCAAGGCCCGCGACCTGACGGAACTCGCCGAAGCCCGGCGACGTTCACGAGGTGCCGGTTCGTCGCGTTGAAGCTCACGGTGGCTGGCGCTCGGACAACGACGAGCAGCTTCGCGTGCCCGCTGGTCCGCACGAGCTTGCCTGAGCCGTCCGCGTGGAAGGCACGCACGTAGCTGACGTGATAGCCAGGGGCGCGACCGACGCCGAGATCGACGACCAGCCGGTCGAAGCAGGCGTGCTGTCCGGCGCGGACGGCATGTACCTTGTTCTGCACCATCAGGGCCCTGTCCCGTGGCCCGGTACCCCAGTGAGTCGAGCAGGCGGCGGCGACGGACGTGGCAGCCTGCGCGGGCAGCGCAACCACCGCCACGCTCAGGCCGGTCAGAATCGCGGTTACGCCCGCAACTGCGGTCTTCCTCATGGCGTCCTCCTCCAGCTGACCAGCTGCCGCTCGGCGAATTAGCCCGACGGTAGCGACGCGACGACGCGCGTCAGGTGTAGATGATGTGGAGTTAAGCGCGGCGATAGACCAGCCTGCCGCGGAGGATCACCGCGGCCGGGCTGGCGAGCTGGCTGAGATCGGCCCGCGGATCGGCGTCGTAGACGACGGCGTCCGCGGGCGCGCCCGGCTCGAGTCCGGCCCAGCCGAGGTAGTCGCGGGCAGCCCAGGACGCCGCGGCCAGCGCGTCGTGCGGCCGCAGGCCGGCTTCGACGAGCGCACTGATCTCGTCCGTGACCCGCCCGTGCGGGCGCGAGTCCGTCCCGGCGAGCAGCGTCACGCCGGCCTCTGCCGCTTGCGCGATCAGTCGACGATGCTCCGCGACCACCGATGCGAATCCGCCGCCGTCGAGATCGCCCGGTCCGCGAGTGCAGCCTCGATCACCGACAGTGTCGGCGTCAGCGCGATGCCCGCCGCGGCCATCTGCGGCAGCAGCTCGGGGTCAAGCCGCATCCCGTGCTCGATGGAGTCGACTCCCGCGGCTATGGCTGACCTGCTGGTCTGCGCGTAGTTGGCGTGCACGGCTACCCGGCCGCCCGCGGCGTGGACGGCTGCGGCGACAGCGGCCAGAACCTCGGCGGGAATGGGGTCATCGCCGTCACGCCAGTCGCCGATGAGCTTGGCCCAGCCGGTCGCCCGGGCCTGCTCGGCAGCGAGCGCCGGCAGCTCGGCGTGGCTGGGCCGCCGGCCCCAGCCATCGAAGAACTGCCCATCTTGCGCGAACCACGGTCCGGCGTGCACGGCGCGCGGCAGATCAGGATCCGCGCCGAACCAGTCGGGCGGCTGACCGGCGAGTCCGGGCGACCGGATCAGCGTCACCCCGGCGGCCGCGTGCTCGCGCAGATCAGCGCGCAGCAGCTGTTCGTCGAAGGCGGTGCCTGGTGACTCGGCGCCCGGATGCGTATGCGCGTCGACCAGGCCAGGCAGCAGCCAGCCCTCGCCGGCCAGGTCGGCACCCGCGACCGGATCCGTCGTCCACCGGTCGCCGTCGGCGTACAAGTCGATGACTTCGCCAGTGGGCAGTGCGTAGCCGCGCACGCGCAGGACAGTCATCGCAGGCTCCCTCTCAGGTGGGCTAGATCGTGAGTTCAGCGCCCGCGGTGGCGGCCGGCATCGGGCGGCGGTTCAGGCTCGCGCTGCCGCGCTCAGGCTCGCGCCGCCGCGCTTAAGCTCGCGCTGCCGTGGTCAGGGCCCAGGCGGCCCGGGCGGCACTGGACGGGGTACCTCGCTGCGTACTTGGTGCGCTACGCCGGCGTGCACGTGGCTGATGCTGACACCCGCCACCAGGGCGCCCGCGCACAGGCCGAGCGCCACGCCCTTCAGCAGTCCACGGCGACCGCGACGCGGTGCCGGCTGCCACTCGCGCTCGGCCGGCTCGGCTCGCTGCGCTCGTTCGGCGGCCAGCCGCGCCTCGACTCGTGCGGCGACGGCCCGGTCGACTCGATCGATAAAGGCAGCGACGACCTCGTCGCTGTACTCGGGACCGAGCTCCCGGTAGGCCTCGGCGGCCGCGCGGATATCCTGCGGGTCCACCGGCGACGTGCTCACATCGGCAGGATAACCCGCCTGGCCGAGGCAAGCCCGAGTGCGGTGACCGGAGCCCGGAACTGGTGCGGATCATGATCGGGCTGGGGAACATCTGGCCTACTGATAGCGTTGGCTGCCTATGGTGCTTAATGCACCGTCTCGCGAGCACTGTGCTCACCCAGGGAACGGGCTCGCGCGGTCGCTGTGCGAGCTGTCCGCTGCTCGGTGAATCCCTTATTTTCGCCGCTGTCGTCGACTCTTGACATGACGCGGCCCAGGATTACCGATGGAGCCTGGCACACATATGCCTCATACTTCTGGGCGCCGCCGCGCGCCCGCACCTTATCGCGGCAAAGCACGACAGCACCGCCCGGCGGCCCAACGCGCGGCCCGATGAGTCCCAGCGACCGGACCGCGCGCTCCGAGCTCGACCGCGCGCTCGAGGCGGCGGCTCACGTGCCGCAGCCCCCGGCGCAGACCTTTGCCGAGATGGGCCTCGATGCGGGCCTCGTGGGCGCGCTGGCAGCCCGCGGCATCGCCGAGCCGTTCGCCATCCAGGCGCGCGCCCTGCCTGACGCGCTGAGCGGCCGTGACGTCCTCGGACGGGCGGAGACCGGGTCGGGCAAGACGCTCGCCTTCGGGCTGCCGATGCTCAGCCGGATCGCCCGGATGCGCGGCCAGGCAGCGCCGAAGGCGCCGCGGGGCCTGATCCTGGTCCCGACCCGCGAGCTGGCGCAGCAGGTCGCTGGCGTGCTGACGCCGCTCGGCCGCTCGATCGGCGTGAGCGTGACGACGGTCTACGGCGGCGTCCCGATCGGAAGGCAGATCGCCCGGCTCGCGGGTGGCGTCGACATCGTCGTCGCCACTCCTGGCCGACTGATCGACTTGATGGAGCGCCGGTCCTGCGGGCTCGGCGATGTCACCGTGACGGTGCTCGACGAGGCCGATCACATGGCCGACCTGGGCTTCCTGCCTTCGGTCACGCGAATCCTGGACGAGACGCCGGCCGGCGGCCAGCGAATGCTGTTCTCCGCGACCCTGGACCGGGGCGTGGACAAGCTCGTCCGGTCCTACCTCACCGATCCGGCTCTGCACGCGGTCACGCCGCAGGTCGTCGCCGGGAGCGCGGCCGAGCACAGCGTGCTCGTGCTGGCCGCCGAGGACAAGCTGGCCGTAGCCGCCGAGATGGCGAGCCGCCCGGCGCGGACGCTGTTCTTCGTCCGTACCAAGCACGGCGCGGACCGGCTGGCCAAGCAGCTTGAGCGGGCCGGGGTCAGTGCGGCGGCCATCCACGGCGATCGCAACCAGAGCCAGCGGCAGCGGGCGCTGGACGCGTTCGCCGCTGGTCACCCGCGCGTCCTCGTCGCGACTGACGTCGCGGCCAGGGGCATCCACGTCGACGGGATTGAGCTGGTCGTCCACTTCGACCCGCCCAACGACCACAAGGACTACCTGCACCGGTCGGGCCGGACGGCGCGGGCCGGCGCGATCCGGACTGGTGGTGACCCTCGCGATGCGCGAGCAGCTGCGCGAGATCCAGCGCCTGCACGAGTCCGCTGGCGTCGAGCCGGCGCGGCATCACGTCGAGGCAGGCCATCCGGTCGTGCGCGAGATCGCGACGACTGGAACGCCGGTGCCGCCACGCCCGCCGGCGGCAGAGCGGCGGCCCCGTCCTTCGACCGCGCCGCCGCGGTCCCGCCGCGGGACCGGCCGCCCGCCGCGGGCGGCCGCACACCATCCGGCGGGCTCGCGACCACGCCGGGCCGCGGCTCCTGGCGGCCAGGCACCAGCGCAGTGATCTAAGTCACAAGGTCGGGGTTAGCCGTCGGCCTGCGCACTGGCGCCGACGTGCCTAACGGTGCGGTCGCAACTTCGACAAAGCAGTCGCTCGTCCCAGGAATGGACGGCAGAGTGCCTCCTAGCACTTGAACGGGAGGATCACACTTTGAAGTCTGCTCACTGGTCGCTGCGGCTAAGCGTCGGGACCTTGATGGCGGCTGGCACTGCCGGTTCGATGGTCGTGCTGTCGGCGGTGGCCCCGGCGGGCGCCACCACCGGCCCGACCTCGGGCGAGGTCGCGGTCCCGCAGGGCATCACCGCGGCCGCGCTGCACGGCACCCGGATAGCCGCGGCACCGGCGACCACGAAGGAGACAATCTCCTTCGTGCTGAAGCTGCAGAACCCCGGCGCGCTGAAGGTGAACGTCCAGAACGGCATGCCGCATGGCTTCCTGTCGGTGCGCACCTTCGCCAGCCGCTACGGCCAGCCGCACGCCAACATCGTGGCGCTGGAGAAGTACCTGAACCGCTTCGGCATCAAGTCGACCGCTTACGCGGACGGGCTCGACATCAGCACCACCGGGACGGCAGCCCAGTACGGCAAGGCACTGTCCGTGCGCCAGAGCCTCTACCGGCTCACGCGCGGTGCCTGCTCATGGCGACCAGGCGGCTCGTCCCGCGATGGTCGTGCACGGCACCACCGACAGGGCGCTGCTGCCTGCCAGGTTCGGCAAGTTCGTGTACGCCATCCTGGGCCTGACCAGCTACCCGGTGGCGGCCAGCGACGCCGTGCATACGCTGCTGACGGACAAGCAGGCGGCGCACGCCGTCCAGCTGGGCAACCGGACGCCTGCGGACTTCGCCAGGCAGTACGGCCTGACCTCGCTGTACCAGAAGGGTGCCAAGGGCCAGGGCGAGACCATTGGCATCATCACCTACGCGAGCGTGAGTCCGGCGGACGCCACTACGTTCTGGGCCAGGGATCTCAAGATCAAGACGAAGGCCAACCGGATCAAGCTCGACAACATCGACGGCGGATCTGGGAAGGTCTCGGCCGCTGCTGGCTCTGGCGAGTCCACCCTCGACGTCGAGCAGTCGGGTGCCCTGGCGCCGCAGGCGAACATCGTCGTTTACCAGGCGCCGAACTCCGACTACGGCTCGGCGGACGCATACTTCACCGCTGCCAGCCAGAACACGGCGGCGACCGTCTCGACGAGCTGGGGCGAGTCCGAGATCCTCAACGAGGCGATCGGCGCCAACGGCACCGAGGCTGCGACGTACGGCGGGATCTTCGACGAGGCCGGGCTGGAGATGGCGGCCCAGGGCCAGAGCGCGTTTGACGCGGCTGGCGACGCCGGCGCTTACGACGACGCCTTCGACTCAACTCCCTACACCGAACTCTCTGTCGACAACCCGGCCAACAGCCCGTGGATGACCGCAGCCGGCGGCACCACCGAGGCCGGCAAGATCCCGATCGCCGACTCGCTAGGCAACATCTCCTACATCACCATTCCGGCGCAGCGGGCCTGGGGCTATGACTACCTGTGGCCGTACTACGCGACGCTGTCCTACATCACGGGAGACCCGACCGAGCATCAGTTCGCCGCGGACCCGGCCTGGACCGGAGGCAGCGGCGGCGGTTACAGCGTCGTCGAGCCCCGCCCGGCCTATCAGAGCAAGATCGCGAACATCGGTAGCTATACGGCCGTGCCCTACCTGACGCCGACCACTTACGTGACCTTCGGCACCGCGACGGCCTGTACGGGGCCCACCACCGCCGGGATTCCGTGCGTGCCGACGGCATGGAGCACCTGGGCGGACGGCGGTACCGGCGTGGTGGCGCCACCAGCGGTGACCACTGGCACGGCTTCGGGCCGGGCGGTGCCGGACCTCTCGGCCGACTCCGACCCGGACACGGGCTATGAGCTGTACTTCAGCGGGCAGAGCCCGAGGCTGGAATCTGGCTGGGGCGGGACGAGCTTCGTGGCGCCGCAGCTGAATGGCTCGGCTGCGGTGATCGACTCGTTCCTGCACCACCGGAGCGGGTTCTGGAACCCGGCCATCTACAGGTTCGCAGCGCGCAGCTTCACGCCGTTCACGCCGCTGAACGGCTCGGGCGCGAGCAACGACAACCTTTACTACACCGGCGGAGGCGCGGGCCACATCTACAACCCTGGCACCGGACTGGGCACGCCGAACCTGGGCAAGCTCGCGCTTGACTTCAAGAACCACGGCTAGGCGGTCCGGCTAGCTGCGGCTGGCTGAGGCTCAGTGCCGGCAGAAGGTCCCGCGTACGGTCGGAAGGCCGCGCGCGGGACCTTCCCCGTTCCCGTCCGGATTCCGATTTTTACTGCCGAGATGGCCTCTGACCTGCCGGTTCGAGGTACAGAGATGTCATCTACAGTTCGCCGCACCGTCACGGCCTAGCGCCCGTAACGGGCAGTCGCGTAGCCCACGGTGTGAGCGTGCGAATTGCTTATGTCTCAGAGTCCTTTCCGCCCGATGTCAACGGCGTCGCGCACACTGCGGTGCGCGTGGCGGAGCACCTGATCTCCCGCGGCCATGAGCCACTCGTCATCGCGCCCGAGCCGGCCAGCGGCGTGCCGCTGCCCGATCGCGGGTTCGACTTTCCCGTCGTCCGGGTGCGGTCGATCGGCGTTCCCGTCTATCCGGGCTTCCGGGTCGGCCTACCCGGCGCCGGCGTGCGGACGGCCGTGGCGGCGCACCGGGCCGATCTCGTCCACCTGGCCGGGCCCTTCGTTCTCGGCGCCGGCGGCTGCGCCGCAGCGCTCGAGCAGCATGTGCCGATGGTCGCGGTCTACGCCACGGACCTGCCGGCCTACGCGCGCGCATATCACGCTGGCGCGCTCGGCCAGGCAGTCGCCTGGCGCCGGCTTCGCAAGATCCACAATGCCGCCGACAGGACCCTGGCACCGTGTACGGCCACGGCCGCTGACCTGCGGGAGCACGGCATCGAGCGGGTCCAGGTCTGGGCCCGCGGCGTGGACTGCCGCCGGTTCGACCCGGCTAAGCGCAGCGACCAGCTGCGCACCGACCTCGCGCCAGGCGGCGAGGTCCTGGTCGGCTACGTCGGGCGCCTCGCCACGGAGAAGCGCGTCGACCTGCTCGCCGACGTCGCGGCCCTGCCCGGCGTGCGGCTGGTCATCGTCGGCGCCGGCCCGGCCGAGGCCGCTATCCGGCGCGCGGTGCCCTCGGCCGTGTACCTCGGCCAGCGCGGCGGGGACGATCTGGCCGTGATCTATGCCAGCCTCGACGTGTTCGTGCACGCGGGCCCGCACGACACGTTCGGCCAGACGCTCCAGGAGGCCGCCGCGAGCGGACTGCCCGTCGTGGCGCCGGCGGCCGGCGGGCCGCTCGACCTAGTGCGCGACGGCGTGACCGGGTTTCTCGTCAGGCCCGGTGACGCGAGCGCCCTGGCTGGCGCTGTGGCCAGGCTCGCAGCCGACCCCGGGCTGCGCGCGGCGCAAGGCCAGGCTGGCCGGCAGATGGTGCTCGGCCGCAGCTGGCCGACGCTGTGCGACGAGCTGATCGAGCACTACGTCGACGTACTGGCGGCGGCTCGGCTCGGTCGAGCGCACGGCGGTCGCGGCATGACGACCTTCGTCGCGCTCGGCGACTCGATCACCCTCGGGATCGGCGACCCGGTCCGGCTCCCGCTGCCCGCCAGGCCGGGAGAGGGCTCCGGGGATCGGCGCCGCAAGGGCCCGCGCGGCTGGCGCGGCTGGGCGGTCCTGCTGGCCGATAGCCTGCCGGCCTGCGGTCTGCACATCGTCGCCGGGAACGGCGCGTGCATGGCCGACCTGGAGCGCGATCAGCTGCCGCGGGCGCTTCAGCTACGGCCCGATATCGCGAGCGTGGTGATCGGCGTGAACGACACGCTCCGCCCGAACTTCGACGCCGACCGGATCGCGGCGGCCGCGGCGCACACAGTCGGCGCGCTCCGGGCCTCCGGTGCCGACGTGCTGACCATGCGGCTGCCCGATCCAGGGCGCATGCTGGGCATGCCAGGCGTGCTGGCCAGGCCGCTGGCGCGGCGGGCCCACCAGGTCAACGAGGTCATGGATCACGTGGCCGAGCCGGTTCGGCACGCTGTACTTCGACGCCGCCAGCGACGACGCGGCCTACGACCCGCGGATGTGGGCCGTCGACCGGCTGCACCCGAGCGAGCGCGGCCACCGGCTGATCGCCCGCCGGTTCCACGCGCTGCTGGCCGAGGCCGGTCATCCCGTCGGTCCGCCGCCGGGCGCCGAGCCAGTCAACCAGCCGCCGACCAAGGCCGGAGCAGCTGGCCTGGATGGCGACCAAGGGCACCGCCTGGGTAGCACGCCGCTCGACCGACCTGGTGCCGAACCTGCTGGCGATGGCCTTCGCTGAGTGGCGGTCGGGCCAGGAGCCCGCACTGGAGCTGCCCGGCTCGGCACCGGAAGCGGCCGCCTATGGCCGACAGATGCCACGGTGAGTTAGCTTTTGTCGGCATGACATGGCAACCGGAACTGGACGAGCTGCGCAGGCGGCAGGACCTAGCCGAGCGCATGGGCGGCCCGGACAAGATCCGGCGGCAGCATGACGCCGGGCGGCTGACTGTTCGCGAGCGGATCGCGGTGCTGCTCGACGAGGGCTCGTTCCGCGAGATCGGCGCGCTGGCCGGGACGGCCGCCTACGACGACGCCGGCACGCTCGCCAGCTTCATGGCGGCGAACTTCGTCGCCGGCACCGGGCGCGTCGCCGGCCGCAAGGTGGTCGTCGGCGGCGACGACTTCACGATCCGCGGCGGCGCGGCGGACGCGGGCATCATTGCCAAGCAGATCTACTCCGAGCAGCTGGCCAACCAGCTGCGGCTGCCGATCATCAGGCTGGTCGAGGGCACTGGCGGGGGCGGCAGCGTGAAGTCGCTCGAGCAGACCGGCCACACCTACGTACCGGTAAACCCTGGCTGGGATCACGTGGTCGACAACCTGTCCGTCGTGCCGGTCGTCGCCGCCGGCCTCGGCCCGGTCGCTGGCCTCGGCGCGGCCAGGCTCTGCGCGGCGCACCTGTCGATCCTGGTCGAGGGCACCGCGCAGCTGTTCGTGGCGGGCCCGCCCGTGGTCAAGAGCGGCGCCGGCGAGGCCGTCGACAAGGAGGCGCTGGGCGGCACCCGCGTTCATGCCAGGAACGGGGCCGTTGACCTTGTCGCCGCCTCCGAGGCCGAGGCGTTCGAGCTGATCAGGAGCTTCCTGTCGTACCTGCCGCCGAGTGCGTACGCGCTGCCGCCGGTGATCGCGTCAGCGGACCCGGCGGACCGGCAGGATGAGTCGCTGCTGTCGGCGGTGCCGCGGGACCGGCGCAGGCCGTACCAGATCCGGGAGATCCTTCGCGCTGTCCTCGACGCGGGCTCGGTCATGGAGATCCAGCGCTACGGCGGGTCGATCGTCACCGCGCTGGCGCGGCTCGATGGACATCCGGTCGGGGTCGTCGCGTGCGACCCGTACGTGGCTGGTGGCTGCATGACCGCCGAGGGTGCCGACGCCGTGGTCCGGCTCGCCGACCTGTGCTCGACCTTCCACCTGCCGGTCGTGACGTTCACCGATCAGCCAGGTCTGCTGATCGGCACCCGCGCGGAGCAGCGAGCCACGATTCGCCATGGCGTGCGCGCGATCAGCGCGGTGTACCAGGGCACCGTGCCGGGTGCCGAGGTCATCGTGCGCCGCGTGTTCGGCGTCGGCGGCGCTGGCCTGACGAACCGGCACCGGCTCGTTCGCCGCTGGGCGTGGCCGTCCGCCGACTGGGGATCGCTGCCGGTCGAAGGGGGCATCGAGGCCGCATACCGAGCGGACCTGGAGGCGTCCGAGGATCCGGTTGCCTTGCTGGCCGAGATCCGGGCGCGGCTGGATGCGGTACGCAGTCCGTTCCGAACGGCTGAGCGGTTCGGCGTCGAGGAGATCATCGATCCGCGCGAGACCCGGCCGCTGCTGTGTGACTGGGTCAAGGACGCCTACGCGATCCTGCCGTCGCGGCCGGGCAGGCCGTCGTTCGGCACGCGGCCGTGAGCCTGCGTCCCTGGCCTGCCGAGCCGCTCGGTACCTGGCGGCGCCTGCCGACGCAACTGGCATGATGGCCGGGTGACCATGTCGCTGGACTTCTCGGTCATCCCGGCCGCCGACAGACAGGCGGCGATCGCGCGCGTGTGCGAGGCACTGGAGGAGGCCGACAAGGCCGGGCGGTATCCCCAGCTGACCGTCGAGCGGCCCTGGTCGATGCACAATCCGATCCTGGAAGGTGAGTTCTCCTCGCCAAGTGCGATCCGCTGGTACCTGGAGCGCGAACTCGGCCGGCTCGCGGCGGCTGGCGCCCGGATCGCGGTCAGCCCTGGCCGCCCGGCCATCGACCTGCATGATCCTGCGCTCGGGCCGGCGGTTGACGAGACAACCTCGGACTTGCGGCGCAAGAAGCTGTTCCTGTTCGGGCCCGAGCGGATGGCTCTGTCCATCGACCGGCTACGGCACTACACCGGCACCGCGGCCGAATCTTTTCAGCGCTACGTGCTGCTAACGAACTACTCCTGGCACGTCGAGGAGTTCCGCGCCGCGCTGCCGGACTGCACCGGCCCCGACTCCGACGACCGGCAGATGCCAGCCTGGCATCACGAGATGCCCGGCCGAGCCGGGCTGACCATGGTCAACATCGGCGTCGGCCCGTCGAATGCCAAGAACATCACCGATCATCTGGCCGTGCTGCGTCCCGATCTCGTGCTGATGATCGGGCACTGCGGCGGCCTGCGTAACCATCAGGAGATCGGCGACCTGGTCCTCGCGACGGCCTTCATGCGCGATGACCGGGTCCTGGATGACGTGCTGCCGCTGAGCGTCCCGGTGGTCTCGAACCACACGCTGAACGCGCTCCTGCTCGACGAGGTGACGGCCCGCGGTCTGCGCAGCCGGATGGGCATCGTCTTCACCACGGCAAACCGGAACTGGGAGCTCAACCTCGCCACCGTCGCTGACAGGCTGCGGCTGTCGCGGGCGATCGCGGTCGACATGGAGTCCGCGACCGTCGCCGCCAACGGCTTCCGCTACCGCATCCCGACCGCCACGCTACTCGCGGTCAGCGACAAGCCCCTGCACGCCAGCCCCAAGCTGAGCGGCGATGCCCAGGCTTTTTACGCGGCCTCGCGCCGTCAGCACGTCGAGATCGCGATCTCGGTGGCCGAGCAGGCGCGCAAGCTCTACCCGGGCGGTCTGCCGACGGCCGACATTCGCTCAACCGACGAGCCGCTGCTGGGTCTCACCGAGCCCGATCCGGCGCCGCCGGCCGCCACGCTCAACCGCAATCGGTCCGCTCCGTCTGACCGGCCGGCCTCCTAGCACCGGATTGGGCTGGCCGGGCTATCTGGCTGGCCCGGCTGTCTGGCTGGCCCGACTACTGACCGACCCGGCTACCGGCCGACCCTGCCGTCGATCCGCTCCCACAGGAAGTCCGGGTGCCCGATGTGCCGGGCGCCCTGCTCGCGCGGATCCTGCTCAGGCGGGACGAACATGTCCCACCAGCCGAACTGCCGGCCGGGCTGCTGCGTGGCTGACATGGCTCCTAGCATTTCGCGATCCGGCGGCGATCCGGGACAGATTTTCGGCCAACTGGTGCCCAGCCGCATCAGGGGAAGACGGGGGGCTACCCCTATGGCGGGGCGGATGTTCCTGCACCAGGATCTCGGTCATGGAATCTGCGGTTACCGCGACGGACGCCGCTCCGGCGGCCGAGAACCCGGCGGGAAACGAGAAGCTCACCGCGATGACCGGCACCATCCTGCTGGTCCTGTTCGCGGCCGAGGTCGTGACGACGTTGCTGATGGGAAGCCTCTTCGGTCTGCACTTCTTCCTCGGCATGCTGCTGATCGGGCCGGTCTGCCTCAAGGTTGGCTCCACGCTGTGGCGGTTCGTCCGCTACTACACGGGCTCGCAGCCGTACGTCCGGCGAGGACCGCCAGCGACGCTGCAGCGCGTGCTCGGGCCGGTGCTCATCCTCACCTCGCTCGCTGTGCTCGGCAGCGGCGTCATGCTCGCGGTGAGCGGCCCCGACCTCTCGTGGCAGAAGATCCACCAGCGATCGTTCTATCTCTGGCTGCTGGTGGTCATCGTCCACCTCATCGCCTACGTGCCGAAGCTGCCGCACCTGCTCGCCAGTCGCCCGGCTGACCGCGCGATCCACGCGCTCGGCGACAGTCGGGCAAGGTGGCTGCTGCTGGTTAGCGCGGTCCTCGTCGGGCTTGTCCTGGCAGTGCTGACCTACCATCTGCGGGCTAGGTGGGGTGACTGGGGCGGCAACATTCTCTGACTGCTGCCAGTAGTGTCGCGGCCACGGCTTTTGCCTTCTCCGGCGCCGCGGCGGTCGTCAGGGACCATCTGTGACCTGCACTTGCATTGCGTCTGAAGCGGACGTCATCCTCGATGGGTGCGGCACGCAACGGACCAGGACCTTGATCGCGTCGACCCGCTGCTGGCGGAGCTGCGTAAACTCCCGCAGTTGCGGGAGCGTAAGCGCGGCTCGTTCTCGCGCGGATCCCGCGCCTTCCTGCACTTCCACGAAGATGCCGGTGACCTGTACGTCGATGTCAGGCTCGATAGCAGGTTCGAGCGCATAAGCGTTACCAGCGCCGCCGAGCAGGCCGATTTCCTCGCTCAGGTGCGCGCCGCGCTCGCGCAGCGGGGCTCGTGATGGCTCGCACCCTCATGGAGACCTCGTGAATACGGTGCAGCACACGAGCACACTGCCAATATTGGGCAATGACGGTTTCGCGGCGGGACCCGCATGGTACGCCGGAGCTCATCACTCGCGACTACGCCGAGAGCGACTACCCTCGCTGTCGCTCCCTGTG
This sequence comes from uncultured Actinomycetota bacterium, assembly GCA_963837255.1. Taxonomy (GTDB): domain Bacteria; phylum Actinomycetota; class Actinomycetes; order Streptosporangiales; family Streptosporangiaceae; genus JAJYUU01. The sequence goes on along the minus strand of CAWIMN010000009.1, from coordinate 1,582,631 downwards.
GGCAGAGCTGACCGAGTACCACCGACGGATCTACGCCGACCCATCGATCGGCGGTGACGACCCCGGAGCCGGGTTCGACACCTACCTGACCACGCCGCAGCGGGCGGGGTTCTGGGTCGCCGAACTTGACGGGGTAATCGTCGGCATGACCGGGCTGTTCGAACGAGGTACCAGTGGCGAGGTTGAGCCGGTCGTCGTAACCGAGGCCGTCCGTGATAGGGGCATTGGGCACCTTCTTATCAACAGGGCCGTCGAGGAGGCCCGCGCGCGTGGCTACGGGTACCTGGCCGTCCGCCCCGTGGCCCGTAACGTCGCTGCCATCCGCCGGTTCCATGCCGCCGGATTCCGAACGCTGGGCGGCCACATCGACCTGACGATGGATCTGGCTCCGCGACACCATGACTGGGCTACCGGAGCCAGCCTGCACGGTCTCGACTTCCAGTACTGACTGAGCTCCGCAGCCGATACGCGACGCAAGAGGACCACCGCGCGCCGGGTGATCCGGGTCTCCAGCACATAGCCGAGCCGCCACACCGCGTTGTCCGACCGGTCTGTCACCTTCACCAGACGAAGACCGGCCAGGTGAGGAGCCTGTTCTTCGAGAAGGCGGACGATCAGTCGCTCGTCGATGTCGGTCTGCGAGACTCTCCTTCCGGCCGCTCGTTGCGCCGGCGCGCGAGATGGACGGTGATGTCGGCGGTTACGTCGACCGTCTCCGGCAGCACCTGCATGATCTGGCTATATGCCTGCTCTTGCACCGAGGCTGGCAATTCGAGATAAGCCGAGATGGTCGAGAGATGGCCAACGAAGTCGCCGGCACTCATCGTCAGGCTGCGCTCGATCACCAGCTGCTGAACATCGGCGAACAACTCAGACCGCTGGAGTTCGGTACCCGGCCATTGCATCTCATGTCCCGGTGGCGTCGCATCTGGAGACGGAACCTCGTCGCTGTCCAAGAACGGCGCCCGGGCCGCGCGAACAGCTTCCTCCACCGCCGGGTCAGCCAGCCGGGCGGGTCCGCCGAACGAGGCAAACACGCCACCCGGCTCCAGCAGCGCCGCCATGCGCGACCACCGACCCACTGGGTTCGTCCAGTGCAGCGCCGCTGCCGCATATACCAGCCCGTAGCTCTCGCCCGGTCGCAAGTCCTCGAACGCGGCCTGGACGGTCTTGACGTTCGCTGGCACGTGCTTAATCAGCTCGGCGAGCATGGCCCCGTCAGGCTCGGTCGCGGTGACCGTGACCCCGCGCTGGGCAAACAGACGCGTTGCCTTGCCTGTCCCAGCTCCAATCTCGAGGGCAGTCCGTACCGGCTGACCCGCGTACGCCATCACCGCGTCGAAGAGCTCCACGGGATACCCCGGCCGGAACCGCTCGTATGCTTCCGCCATCACTCCGAAGCTCAGTGCGCGATCAGACATGCCGAGCATCCTGACACCATCTGCGCCGTCACGGCGCGGTCTTTTCGCGCGACCCAACCGCGATCATGGGCAGCGGAACTCTGAGGCAACGATGATCGCTCGCAGCGCCGAGCCTGGGCAGGTCGGCCCTAGCATCAAGGGCGTGCGCATCGCAGGGGCAGTTCTCGGGATACTACTTGTCGGCGCCGTGTGGGTGAACGTAGCCATCACCCTCGTCATCCCCCGCGGCCGCATCGGGTTCATCAAGGTCGTCGACCGGCTCGTAGACCGCGTGTACACCGCGAGCGGTCGCCTGGTCAGGCGATGGGACCGGCGTGACGCCCTGCTCGCCAGCCAGCCTGTCGCCACGCTCGGCCTGCTGTTGCTCATCTGGCTGGCCGGTTTCCTCCTCGGCTACGGGCTGTTGCTGTGGCTGCCCGGAGGCAGCTTCCCTGCCGCCCTTCGCGAAGCAGGCTCGTCGCTGTTCACCCTCGGATTCGCCCTCAGGAACGGCACGGAGCCGACCGCCGCCGAGTTCCTCGCGGCCGCATCCGGACTGATCATCGTTGCCTTGCAGATCGCCTACCTGCCCACTCTGTACGCGGCCTACAACCGCCGCGAAACGGTAGTTACGCTGCTCGGTCCCCGTGCCGGAAGCCCAGCGTGGGGACCGGAGCTGCTGGCCAGAGCACAGATGGTGCACGGCGTCGAGCAGCTGACAGTCATCTACGACGACTGGGAGCGCTGGTCAGCCGACGTGGCCGAGTCCCATTCCAGCTACCCGTCGCTGCTGCGTTTCCGGTCACCCGAGCCGCACAGCTCATGGGTAATCTCACAGCTGGCCGTGCTCGACGCCGCCGCCCTCCACCTGGCGGCCTGCCCGGCGAGCGCGCCATTCACGGCACGGCTATGCGTGCAGATGGGCTTCACCTGTCTGCGGAAACTGACCCGCACGCTGCGGATACCAGTCGACGAGGACCCGCGCCCCGATGGCCCGGTCCAGCTGAGCTGGGAGGAATTCCTGCAAGGCTGGGAACGGATCACGGCCGTCGGGTTCCCCGTCGAGCGGACAGCCGAGGAGGCCTGGCCGCATTTCCGGGGCTGGCGGATCAACTACGAGGCCGCCGCGTACAAGCTAGCGTCGGGCCTCGACGCGGTCCCGGCTCGCTGGTCAGGCCCGCGCCGCCACGCCTGGAGCCCGTACGAACCGCGGCAGCTGGCTAACCGCACCCCCGAGCACCCCGACGGCCAGGCCGCCGCAACACCAGACACCCGGCCGGGATGACGCGCGCCGCCGCCACGCGAGCCCGTCGGCCAGTCCCGAGTCCGTCTGGCGTCTTCTGCCTGACGCCGTAGCTGGGAGGCGTGAGACTCGGTCTAGTGTGCGCGCGCCTGGTCGCGCGCGAGGTCTCCCGCCGCCCTCTGCCAGAGTTCTGCCCCGTTGTTGAGGAATGCGTCGAGGTGAGCGTCGACCAGGGCCGTGGGCTCGGCGCCGACGTGGTGAGCGCCGCCGCGCACGTGATCCTGTCGCCACCGCATAGTCACTCGTACACTGAGACTCATGATGAGGGTGCTGCGGGCCATCGGAAGGTGGCTGGGCCAGGTTCTGGGGGAGGGCGGGCCCCCCGCGATAAGCGTCAACGGCGAGCGCGTCCGGGAGCAGTCGCAGGTCCAAGTGGACCGCGGCTACTAACCCCCTAGCGGAAGCCGTACTCACCGCTGGTGAGCTCACTGAGTTCGTGACCGCGTCGAGAAAGCCGGCGGCGTGGTGGTCAACATCGAGGCCACGCGTGAATCTGCGCGGCGGGATCAGGGAAATCAGCACCAGCGTCATGCCCGCCTGGGGAGAGCTGATGGACCGGCTAACACCCCGAAAGTCCCGCCTCTCTCAGCAGCTCCCGCCCGCTAGCAGCACCCCCGTTTGCTCGTTCAGCGTGTAGGTCGCCTGCCCCGCGGTGTAGCTGACGATCGGGCCGCCGCCGGTGCCTTTGGGGGCTGTTCGCGCCAGGCCGATGACGAGATTCAGCGTCTGGTGCGGCCGGATGACTGCACCGGCCGCAAGCGAGCGCTGCGCCCACATCGGGGATGTTGGCGGCCACGGGACGTTGCCGATCAGCGTGCGGCTCTGGATGCGCTGAAAGAAACTGGCGGAGTGACGAAGCTGACGGTGACGATGGCGTTCCGTGACACGGTCGGCCGTGACCACATGACCAAGGACGACGGCCAGGAGTCCGGCCTCGACAAACTGGAGAATTACCTGATGTCAATGCTCGATAAAGAGGGAACGCCATGAAACTTCTGCTGACGTCTTCTGGCATCGCGAACACGAGCATCCGCGGCGCGCTTCTCGACCTACTGGGCAAGCCGATTGAGGAGTCCAGCGCCCTCGTCATTCCGACCGCGATATATCCCTTCCCCGGCGGTGCAGGCCACGCATGGGAGGCGATCTGTGGAAGGAGCAAGAGTCCCTTCGCCGGATTGGGCTGGAAGTCTTTGGGAGTGCTAGAGCTCTCCGTGCTGCCCAGCATCGACGAAGAGTGCTGGGTCCCGGCGGTCCAGGACACTGACGCCCTGCTGGTTTGGGGCGGCGATCCAGTGTTCTTGTCGTACTGGATGCGGCGGTCCGGGCTTGCAGACATCTTGCCGTCGATGCCTAGCGAGACGGTCTACCTGGGGGTGAGCGCCGGGAGCATCGCAGCAAGCTCCATCTTTGCCGAGACTTACCGTGAACCGCGTCGCGGCAGCGGTGAAGCGCTCTCGACGGAAGACATCGTGTTCGATACACCCGGTGGTGAACTCCGCATGATCCTGGTCAAGGCTCAGGGAGTCGGACTGGTTGACTTTGCGATGATTCCGCACGTGGACTACGCAGATCACCAAGACATGGCCATCGCAGAACAATGGGCCGCGAGGATACCGGCGCCGACCTACGCGATCGACGACCAGACCGCCATCAAGGTGACCGACGGCAACGTCCAAGTCGTGTCCGAAGGGACCTGGAAGCTCTTCACCTCCTGATACGGAACGGCGGGAACCGGCCAGGAATGCAGCTTCGACAAGCTGCCCACAGCGGCGGCCCGGAGCTTACGACTCGTGCCGTGCGCGAACGCCGGATCTGACGGCGAGCGCCGGCCAGTCTGGGGACGCCGTGTCTGAACGTCCCATCTGGCCATGGCAAGCGCATGCTGATCGACGAGCTCGTTGCCCAAATCGGGCGGCAGACCTATTCGGTAGGCAGCGGTGCTCCACGCAGGCGCGGCCCAGGCGAAGGTCCGCAAGCTGACCGGGTGGGTGTTCGCGGCGCTCCGCCAGGTCGCTGACCAAGTCGACGAGGTCATCGGCGCGGGCACTCACACCCAGCGCAAGGCGCTCATCGAGGCGCTGGTCGCTAACGTCAAGATCACCGGGCCGGGCCGGGTCGTTCCGGTCTTCCGCATCCCACAGGCCACGGGCGCAGAACACGCCGACAGCAGCGGCGAAGTGTCGGGTGTTCGTGCAATGACCAATTTGGTGGGCCTAAGGTGTCACAACCCGAACCCGTCGGTGCTGCTGGTCGCTGGTCCCGAGATCACTGTCCAGCCGGTGCAGGCACGGCGCCTTGCTGCCGGAGACACCCGGTTACGCTGAGCTGGGCGGCGGATACCTCGAGGCTGGCCTGCCATTGATCATCTTCAGCTTGAGACGCGGCACGGATCCGGCGACTCGGTGCGTTCGCGACCATGACGGCCAGCGGCCGCAGGTGCCCGACCACTTCGGGAACGGGTATTGGACGTCATTCCCGCTGAACACCGAACGTCATTCCAGATGGGCGCGAAGCTACCGGGTGGGCCCGACGGTGCGCGAGCTCGCGAGGTTCAGGGTTCACCGGCTTGCTGACGGCAGGTCTTCCACGGCCGGCGGTCTCTCGGGTGAGGGGGGAAGCTCACATGGATGTCGAGGCCGCCGCCGGGCCGGGCGTGCGCTGTGAGCGTCGCGCCGTGCACGTCGGCGATGGCGCGGACGATGGCGAGGCCCAGGCCGCTCCCGTGCGTAGGGCTGACTCGGTTGGTCCCGAGGCGATGGAAGGGCTGGAAGAGGCGGTCCACCTCGCCGGGCGGGATCACCAGCCCGGTGCTGCCGATCGTGAGTGTCGCCTGTCCGTCGGTTGTCGCGGTCGAGATCTCGACCCGGCCGCCATCGACGTTGTGGCGGACCGCGTTGTCTACCAGATTCGCGACCAGGCTGGCTGCCAGCTGCGGGTCGCCGGTAGCGGGGGCTGCGTGCAGCTCGGCGTCGATGCGGATGCGGCGGTGCTCGGCCACCGGGTGGCAGTCCATGATCGCCTTATCAGTGATCTCGGCGAGATCAAACGGCTGCCACTGCTCGATCCCGCGCTCGCTGCTGGCCAGCGTGAGCAGCGCGTCGATCAGGCGTTCCTGCTGATCGCCAAGCGCAAGTACCTGCTCGCAGGTTGATCGCAGTGTCCGCGCGGTGGCGTCCGGATCGGCGAGCGCGAGCTGCAGCAGGGTCCGTTCCGCGGTGAGCGGGGTGCGCAGCTCATGCGAGGCGTTCGCGACGAAATGCCGTTGCGCTTGGAACGACGCCTCCAGCCGCCTGAACAGGTCGTCAAGTGTCTCGCCTAGCTCGGCAAACTCGTCATCGCGGCCGGTGATGCTCAGGCGCCGGCTCAGGTTGCTGGCCGAGATGTCCCGCGCGGTTGACGTGATCGCCCGGAGCGGCCGCAGGAACCGGCCGGCGATCAGCCAGCCGAGCGCGACCGCGACTAGCGCCGCGGCCAGGAAGACGAGCGCCGGGCCCACTTCGAGCTGGCGGCCAGTGAAGAAATTCCGTGACGTGCTGGCGCCGCCGTTCACGCTCTGGGATGCGCTGCGCACGAGCAAGCCCGACACGGCGAGCACGGCGCCAACCAGTGCCACGAAGGCCCCGCCGTACAGCAGGGCAAGCTGCAGCCGCAGCGAACGCCAGTGTGTGCGGACCGCCGCCCACGCCTTACGAAGCAGGTTCATCGCGGCGCTCCGATCCGGTAGCCGCCCTCACGGACGGTATGAATGACCGGCGGGTCGCCGAGCTTGGCCCGCAGGCGGCGGATCGTTGTCTTGACCGCGGTAGTGAACGGGTCGGCCGCTTCATCCCACACCCGCTCCAGCAGCTCCTCGGCGGAGACCACCCGGTCCCCAGCCGACAGCAGGCACTCCAGCAGCGCGAACTCCTTCGGGCTGAGATCAAGCCGCAGCCCGCCCCGGAACGCCACCCGGCGGCTCGGGTCGAGCGTCACCTCGCCGTGCTCCAGTACCGGGGGCAGCGGCGCGGCGGTTCGGCGGCCCAGGGCACGGACGCGCGCGGTCAGCTCCGCGAAGTCGAACGGCTTGGGCAGGTAATCGTCGGCGCCCAGGCCGAGGCCGTCCACCCGGTCCTTGACCGTGCTTGCCGCGGTCAGCATCAGGATCCGGGCCGGAGACCGTTCGGCCGCCATCCGCCGGCACACCTCGTCGCCGTGCACCCCAGGCAGGTCCCGGTCCAGCACCACGACGTCATAGCGGGTGACAGCCAGATGCTCGAGCGCGTCGTTCCCGTCGAGAACGACGTCGACGGCCATGCCCTCTCGCCGAAGCCCGGTCCCGATCGCCTCGGCCAGGACTTCGAAGTCTTCTACTACCAGCACTCTCATGGCCTGCTCGTGATCCTTGTCTGCGGTGAGGCTACGTGTCCTGGGCCTGACAATGCCAGGCCGGCAGTGTCAGGCCGGTGTCAGCCGCCGACACCGTGCTGACACCGGCGGTGCCGTACAAACCATGGTGGGAACGGGACCGCAACCTCGGGAGGACTGTCACATGCTTGACGCGACCATTGAAGTCAACGGGCTGCGCAAGCGGTTCGGGCCAACTGTCGCCCTGGACGGGATGACGTTCACTGTGCAGCCCGGTCAGGTCACCGGGTTCGTCGGCCCCAACGGCGCGGGCAAGTCCACCACGATGCGGGTCATCCTCGGCCTGGACACGCCCGACGAGGGCACCGCGCTAGTCGGCGGATGGCGATACCGGACCCTGCACCGGCCGCTGACCCACGTCGGATCGCTGCTGGACGCGGCCGCGCTGCAGCCCAGCCGGTCCGGCCGCAACCACCTGCTATGGCTAGCCCACTCCCAGGGCCTGGACGCCAGCCGGGTCGATGCAGTGATCGAGCAGGCCGGCCTGGCGTCCGCGGCGCGGCGGAAAGCGGGCGGCTACTCGCTGGGCATGCGGCAGCGGCTCGGCATCGCGGCAGCAATGCTCGGCAACCCGCCGGTCCTGATGATGGACGAGCCGTTCAACGGCATGGACCCCGAAGGCATCATCTGGATGCGCGGATTCCTGCGGTCACTGGCCGGGCAGGGCCGTGCCGTGCTCGTGTCCAGCCACCTGATGAGCGAACTGCAGGACATCGCCGATCACCTTGTCATCGTAGGCCGCGGCAAGGTGATCGCCGACACCAGCACCCGCGAGCTGCTCGCCGCGGCGTCGGGTGACCGGGTCAGGCTGCGCACCAGCTCGGTACCGGAAGCGACGTCGGTGCTAACGCACGCTGGGGCCACCGTCGCCGCCGACGGCAACGGCACGCTGACGGTGTCCGGTCTGGCGGCCGAGAAGGTCGTTGCGTTGCTGGGTGCGAAGGCGGTGCCGTTCTCAGAGGTGTCGGCGCACCAGGCGTCGCTGGAGCAGGCCTACCTCGATCTCACCCGCGACGCAGCCGAATTCCGCGCCGAGGTTGCGCAATGAGCGTCACCATCACGCGGCGCCGCGCCGCAGTCGAAGCCGAGCGCGACGGCTTCGGTAATCTGCTGCACGCCGAATGGACCAAGTTCCGCACCGTTCGCGGCTGGGTCATCGGCATGGTCGTCGGCGGCCTGCTGATCATCGCGGTCAACTTCATCCCCGGCGGCCAGTGCGGCGGCATCCAGCCGAACGGCCAGGCAAGCCCGGGCGGACCAGGCTGCACGCTGACGCTCGGGCCAACCGGCCAGGCAGTGACCGACAGCTTCTACTTCGTACATCAGCCGCTGGCCTCCAGGGGCAGCATCACCGTCCGGGTCACGTCCATGACGGGCTCGTACTCGCCGGGCAGCGCTGCTGGTCAGGCGGCGAATGTGCTGCAGCCGTGGTCCAAAGCCGGGATCATCATCAAGGCGAGTACCCGGCCGGGGTCGGCCTACACGGCGATGATGGTCACCGGCGACCATGGCGTCCGGATGCAGTGGGACTACACCCAGGACACGTCCGGCCTGGCCGGCGCCGTCTCGGCGACGGCGCCGCGGTGGCTGCGGCTGATCCGCTCAGGCGACACGATCAGCGGCTACGACTCCGCCGATGGCACGCACTGGACAAGGGTCGGCACCGCCACGCTGGCCGGCTTGCCCGCGACCGTGCAGGCCGGGCTGTTCGCGGCATCCCCCAGTTCTTCTGACGTGACCAGCCAGTCCGCCACCGGATCCAGCGCAAGCGGCCTGTCTACCCAGGCGACAGCCGACGTCGGCCACATCACCCTGCAAGGGATGCCCGGCGGCCGGTGGAGCGGCACCGACATCGGCGGCCCTAACCCAGGTAACCAGCCGCAAATCGGCGGGTACCGCCAGGCCGCCGGCGCGCTCACCGTGACCGGGTCTGGCGATATCGCCCCGGACCTGCCCGGCGGCGACGGCGGCACGGCCGGCTCCGTTTCGGACACCCTGGCCGGCACGTTCGCCGGGCTGGTCGCGCTGCTCGTCGTGGGCACGATGTTCTTCACCGCCGAGTTCCGCCGAGGCCTGATCCGCGTCACCCTGACCGCCAGCCCGCGGCGGAACCGGATACTGGTGGCCAAGGCCATCGTGCTCGGGACCGTCACCTTCGTGGTGGGGCTGCCCGCCGCCTACATTGCGCTGCTCACCGGAGACCGAAAGCAGCACGCTGGCGGCATAGCCACCTATCCGGTGCCGGCGCTCACCGAAATGCGCATGATCGTGGGCACGGCAGCGTTGCTCGCGGTGGCCGCGGTCCTGGCTCTCGGCATCGGCGCTGCGCTCCGGCGCGGCGCGGCGGCAGTCACCGTCGTCATCGCGGTCATCGTGCTGCCGTACTTCTTCGCCGGGCCGCTGAGCTTGCTGCCCGATGGCGCCGCGGACTGGCTGCTGCGGCTCACCCCGGCCGCGGGCTTTTCCATCCAGCAGGCTTACCCGCGGTACCCGCAGCTCGACGCCAGCTATACGCCGGGGAACGGGTACTTCCCGCTCGCACCGTGGGCCGGCTTCGCAGTGCTCTGCCTCTGGGCCGCCCTCGCGCTCGGCGCGGCCGGTTACCTGCTGCGCAGGAGAGACGCATGACCCAGACCCCGCCCGAGCAGCGGGCTCAGATGGCAGACACGTCGCGAGCACGCCGGGCAAGCATGCGCGACGCTCTGCACGCAGAGTGGACGAAGGCCCGCACGGTGCCCGGCACCGGCTGGCTGCTCCTTGCCGCCGTCGCGCTGACCGTCATCCTCGGCGCCGCGGTAACCGCGGCCGTCAGGTGCCCCTCCGGGCATTGCGCCGAAGACCCCGCCAGGATCAGCCTGACCGGGATCTACCTCGGCCAGGCCGTCATCGCCATCGCGGCCGTGCTGGCCGTCAGCAGCGAATACAGCACCGGGATGATCCGCGTCACGCTGACCGCGATGCCAGGCCGCGCCACCGTGCTGGCCGCCAAGGCAGCCGTCCTCACCGGCCCGGTCATAGTCGCCGGGGCCATCGCCGTGCTCGGCTCGATGCTGGCCGGGCGGCTGATCCTGCCCGGCCACGGCATCGGCCCCGCGCACGGCTACCCGGACCTGTCCCTGGCATCCGGGCCGATCCTGCGGGCCGCCGTGGGCTCAGTGCTGTACCTCGCCTTGATCGCGCTGCTCAGCCTCGGCACAGCCGCTGCGGTGCGAGACGGCGCCGCCGCCATCGGCACCGTGCTCGGCCTGCTGTACCTGTTCCCGATCCTTGGCCAGCTGGCCGGCAACGGACCCTGGCACCGGCACCTCGAGCAACTCGCGCCGATGACCGCCGGGCTGACGATCCAGGCCACCACCGGCCTGCACAGCCTGTTCATCAACCCATGGGCGGGCCTCGGCGTGCTCGTCGGCTGGACCGTCGCGGCCCTGCTGGCCGGCGGGATCCTGTTCCGCCTCAGCGACGCGTGAACGACAAACCCCAAGGCCCGCAACTGCAGACGGTCCTGTTCGCCAAGGTCGACGCCGAAGGCCTGTGGAAGATACCCGAGGTTCTGCCGGGCGCGACGTGCTGAGCCGGTAGCCTCGCGGGTCATGTGGTAGGCCTTGAGGCAGCCGCCTCCGGATCACTCCGCCGTCCTGAGTTGATCTACCTCGTGGCCACCCCTACCGCGCGGCTCCAATCGTCGCCGTGACGGCCGCCTCGCTCGCAGGGCGGTTCCTCCCGTTCACCTGAACCAGGCAGTATGCCCCAGCCGGCCCGATCAGCGGCTCGACCGACCGGACGCCTGGTCCGCCGTCCAGCTGTCGCGACATCACACGGGATGCGGGAGCGGTAAAACTGGCGGCGACGCGTGGGAGTCGTGGCGTTCCGGTCGGCTGACCTGGCATGGTCCGCGGATGTACCTGCGGTGTGTCTCGCGTGTACCCGCCGCTCTCGGCGAGCCGGACATCCGCGCATACCGCGGCGTAGATGGCCAGCTGGAGCTCGTGCCTGAGTCGGATGTCACGCCGCGGGCGCATCCGCCGGGCGACCACCACGATCGTGCGCGGCCATGCAACACCGTGCTGCTGGCAGCCGGCACTGGCCGGAGTAGGCCGCTGGGTGCGGATACCAGTCCGTCAGCCAGTCTGTGCTCCTGTCCGGGTACCTGCTGAGACCGGCAACCTTGCAGGGTGCGTTCGCGCTGGCAGCGGCCGCCCTGGGCCTTCCGGTGGGATCCCAGACTGATACCTGAGATGAGGTATCCAACGATTGCTGCGGGGCGAGGCGGGCCGGTCCCGCAGACAGCGGCTGGCAGCTGACCCGACCCCGCTTGCGGTGCCAGTCCCGCTGCGGGTCATCACGCTGGCGCAGCCCGCACGCCCGGCGCCGGCGGCGCACCGTGCGAACGTGTCGCCCGCTCGCGGCGCGGCGCGGCCTGGCGCCCGCCCCGGGCGCTGCGGCCCGCACGGGCGCGCATGCGGCCGCGTCTGGTCCGCTGCGGCCGGTGAAACCCGCCCCGAAACCCGATGTCTTAAGTTGTCGGCGGCCCGCGGCGTCAAGAACCCGTCTCAGGACCGGATTTCTCGTGCAGCCGGTCAGCGACGGCAGCGGGGTCACACCAGCCATGGCACGTTCAGGCAGTCACCACAGCAGGCAGTCGGCTCCTGCTGTCGTCGAGGAGATCCGCGCCGAACCGATGAGCGGCCAGCAGCGAGAGCAAGCCGTCACCGCCCTCGCGGCGCTCATCGCAGCCTGGCAGCACGCGTACGACCTACATCCGCAGCAGCCGGGCGACGGCGGCGTGCTGGCGCTTCCCCTTCCCGGCGCGGCGAGCGACACTGACCACGCCGCATGACAACCCGCCGGCGCGTATGGCGCTGCGCGGCAGCACGTGGTGCCGGCGAGAAGGGACAGCCCGATGACGCGCGCCCCTGCCCAGCAGCTCGCGGCCGCCACCGCCGGCCTAACCGGGGAGGTCCGGATCGGCGTCTACGTGCGCCGCTCAACCGACGACGAGCACCAGCCCTACTCGATCGAAGCGCAGGACACCCGGCTCGCCGCCTACATCAGCTCCCAGCCCAGCTGGCGGCACGCCGCCAGGTTCGCCGACGACGCCTCCGGCGCCACCACCGCAAGGCCCGGCCTGCAGCGGGCGCTGGCCGCCGCGCGGGCCGGGGTGATCGACGTGCTGCTGGTCTACCGGGTCGACCGGCTCACCCGCAGCCTGCGCGACCTGGTCACTGTGCTGGATGACCTCGACCGGGCAGGGGTGGCGTTCCGGTCGGCGACCGAGCCGTTCGACACTGCCACCGCGATAGGCAGGATGCTGGTGCAGATGCTGGGCATGTTCGCCCAGTTCGAGCGCGACACCATCATCGACCGGGTCATCGCCGGGATGGAACGCAAGGCCGCCGCCGGGAAGTGGAAGGGCGGCCGCCGCCCGTTCGGCTACCAGGTCGACGCAGCCACTAAGAGCCTGGTCCCCGATCCCGGCGAGGCCGCTGTCGTGCGGCTGGTCTTCGGGCTCTACACGCGGGACAGGCTCGGCGCCAAGACCGTGGCGCATGCGCTGAATGACCGCGGCCACCGGACTACCACCGGCGGGCCCTGGTCCGCTCACCAGGTGCTGCGTGTCCTGTCCAACCGCATCTGCCTGGGCGAGCTGACCTTCCGCGGCATCACCGCCGCCCAATCCCACCCGGCGATCATCGAGGACGCCGTGTTTGCCGAGGCGGAGCGGATTCTCGCCGCCCGTGGCGATGACTACTCCAAGCGAGCGGCGAACGGCTCCGATTACCTGCTCACCGGGCTGATGCGCTGCCCGGCCTGCCGCAAGGCACTGATCGGCACCCGCGCGCACGGCCGCAGCCGCGTCTACCGCTACTACACCTGCTACACCCGTATCCGATACGACACCGGGCGCTGCCCGGCCAGCCGCCTGGACGCCGACGCCGTCGAGCACGCCGTCATCGCCGCCCTGGCCGGCTTCTACCGGCACCAGCACGACCTGATCGCCGATGCCATCACCGAAGCTCAGGCCAGCCACGCCGCCATACAGGACGCTCGCCGGCAAGAGCTGGCCACCGCCGAGCGCGAGCTGGGCAGGACCAGCGCGGCCATCGACCGGTACCTGGCCGCGTTCGAGAACGGCACCCTCGAGCCCGAAGACCTCGCCGGACGGCTCGCCCAGCTCAAAGCCCGGTCACGGCAGCTGCGGGCCCGCCGCGACGAGCTTGCCGATCAGCTGGCCTGCGAGCCGGCCGCGCCGCCGCCCGCGACGCTTCGGCAGGTCGCCGGCCACATCGACCAGGTCATCAGTTCTGGCAGCGACAAGCAGCGCAAGGCGCTCGTCGAAGCACTGATCGCACGGATCAAGATCACCGGGCCGGGCCGGATCGTCCCCGTGTTCCGCATACCCCAGCCGTCAAGCGCGGACCCGGCCGAAGGTTCGGCTGTCCCGGCAGCAACACACGGCGCGAACACCGTAGATGCGGTTCGCGCAATGACCAATTTGGTGGGGCGCCTGGGGCTCGAACCCAGAACCCACGGATTAAAAGACTGACATGAGACGTACCAGCGCCTACCGGCCAGTGGCGATTAGACGGACCCTCGCAGGTCAGAGCCGGTTTTGCGCCGGGCTGAAGTGCTGGCGCGTGACATAAAAGACTGGCCGCTGACAGAACGACTGGACTCCCTGCGGACACCCACAGGCGACATGGCGTTATCAGTGACTTGTCTCGGCCAGGGCATGACGAGCGATGGTGAGCTCGTCGGCCAGTTCCCTCTCATGGCCCGCGGCCCGCTCAATCGCGCGCTCTAGCCGCCTGCGGGCGTCGTCTGCCTTGCGTGTCCAGACGTCGGCCTGACGGATGGTGTCGCGGACTTCACGGGTGGCGTCGAGCAGTTCCCCTGCCTGCCGGGTGAGACCGGCCGGCCGGGTGAGGCTGTCGAGGCTGATGCCGAGAGCGCGTGACAGGGCTAGCGCCTCGTCGAGTTTGACGGCGCGGTTACCGGCCTCGATCTCGGCGATGGTCTGCTGCCGGAACGACCGGTGGCCGAGGTCGGCGACGGCTTGCGCCAGGTCGGTCTGCGACAGTCCCCGCAGTTCCCGGCGAGCCCTGACGTTGGCGGCGAACCGGGTTGCGGTCGGGTCTTGTTTACCTTCGCTCACGCTTGCTTACCCTACCTCGCATCCGTGTACCCGCATACAAGGTATAGTGGTACCCGATTACCGGGTAGCCGAAAACAGGGGAACCACGTTGGACAAGCTCAAGCTGGCCCTGACGTACCAGGAGTTTGCGGACGCGATCGGCGTGAGCAAGAGCACCGCCCAGAAGCTCGTCCATGACGGCAAGGTCAAGCACTTCCGGCCCGGCCCCCTGATCGTCCGCATCCCGGTCACCGAGATCCAGGCATGGATCGAACGCGAGATAGCCGCCGCCGCAGATTCGGCGGCTTAGGCGGGGCTACCAAGACGCCCGGCCCGCAACCAACGAAAGGAACACCCTTACGTAACCGCATCGTGACCGCAGCCCTGGCCGTGGCCGCCGTACTCGCCAGTGGCGCTGCCGCCCTCGCCGCGACCAGCCAAGCGGACGTTCACGCTCGACGAGCTCGAGGAGCGCATGGCTGGCATCGAGTGGCGCCACGACGCCGCGTTTCTCGATGAGCACCCCGATGCGTACAAGGCCATCGACGTGGTGATGGCCGATTCGGCTGACCTGGTGGAGCCGGTTCACGAGTTCCGGCAGCTTGTCAACGTCAAGGGGGACTGAGCAAGGTTCCTTGCGGCAGCGCAGAAGACCCCGCCCACTCGGGCGGGGCCTTCCGCACGTCAGACCCTCGTGTGATCCTGGCCGGATGCCTACGAGGCTGGGTATTTCTGCGGCCAGTTGGACGGGCACGTCTTCTGCCCGACCAGCAGCACGAAACGCCAGTGGGTTTGCAGGTGGTAATTAGTACCGGACTCTTGGTAGAACACGTCGATCGCCTGCACCTCGGCCAGCGGTCCCGTGGGCTGGATCACCGTGACCAGGTCCGCATGATCGGGACCGTGAGCCGGAGCGACACTGGCACCGGGCACGCGCTGGTGCGCCGGCCAGTGGACTCCCGGCGCCAGGTGCCGCGCCGGCGGATACCCGAACCACGAGCCGTACTCATTGTTTCCGGTGATCGGCACCACGTATGAGGCCACGATGCGGGCGTTCCGGGCGTTGACGAGGTCGACCTTCTTGATGACAGCATCGGAACTTCCGGTGTTGCCCAGGTAGGTGATTCCCCATGACTCGACCTGGCCGTGTGCGAGCGGCACGCAGATTCCGCCGGCGGTCCCGCCGTTGCCGAGCGGCCCGGTATTCACCGCGGGGTCCAGCGCAGACCTCACGAAGAATGCGACGACAGCGGCCACCAGGACCGCCGCCGTGATGGCGGCGATCCTGATGCCGGTGTGTCTAGCCATCCTCATGTGTTACCTGATACCGAGCCATTGAGGGTTGTCACCTGGAGGTCCAGAGTAGCCGCAGACTTTGTGCCCGTTCGGCCCCATGTAGTAGGTGATGTAACCGGTGGTGTCCCAGCCTGTCTGAGCGGTCAGCGTGATCCCAAGGTTCGGGACGGTTATGCCGGCGTTGAATGTGGCCGCTGTCGTCGTATTGAACACAGGACTTGTCCCGCCCTCGTACGTTGCGCAGTGGGTCAGCGTGATTGCGCCTGCACTAATGGTGTTTGAGCCGCCCCAGTAGTCGTAGACCTCGGTCAACTGGCCGCATGTGCCGGCATACAGCCCGTAGCGGAACTCGCTCCGGTAGACCCAGGTCGAGTTGACACCCTCCTTCGCAAACGGGACGGTGCTTGAACTACTCATGGAGCGCGTGCCGGACTCGCTCCATCCGCTCTCGGCGAGCGCAATCCCGAGGCTCGAATTCTGACCACGCTGATAGGTGAACTGCTGGGTCTCGCCGCCTGTGATGGTGATGGAAGTCTCGCCGACCTTCGCCCACTGCGGGTTGTAGATCTGCTGGAGCTGCAGCCCTGAGCAGCTGAAGGTGGGCATGGGGGTCACGGCCGCGGCCTGGGGATGAGCCAGGTATGACGCCACGGCCGGGAAGCCCGCCTTGGTTGGCGCCGGCCACAGGTGCATGCCGTGAGTCGTGAAGGCGCGAACCCCGCTGTTCATCTTGACGACGATTCCGTAGGCAGAGAACTTGTGGGCCACGGCCGCCAGAGCGACGAGATTCACGGTGCCATCTGGGTTCTCGTATGGGATCAGCGCGGCCTTGGAGAAGGTCAGGCTGTAAGTGCCGCCGGAAGACGATACGCCGGTGGCGATTGGAGTCCAGTGCATTGTCTGGCCGACAGCCATCTGGTCAGTTTGTGAGTCGGGCGGCTGCGCGACGAGGCTGACCACGGCGCGCGCGCCGACCGTGCCCTGGAGGACATGACCCGTCAAAGTCATCCGTGACGGCGAGCTCGTGGTGGCCGCGCTTGCGGTGACCGGCACTATTGCCACCAAGCCGAGTGCGACCGCCGCGCTCGCAGAGGCCAGGAGCGGGACTTTCCTGCGGAGTAAGGTTGAGAACGTTCTCACGGGCTTGTCCTTTCCGAGGGGTGTAGCCGTGGGAAATGGTCGCCGGGGCGTTCTCGCGCCCCGGCGATCCCCTGACACTTGGTGAGCTGCCGATCCCTCCTGCACGCGCGCGAATGGCCCAGGTGAATGGCCGCAGATGGTGGCAAGCGTGACGCCGCTCTGACCCGGTGTCAAGAGTTGAGTCATTCGCAACACGCGGCATCAGGGTTAACACGCAGGACCCTGCGATATGTCGCACGGTCGCGCCGGTTGCAGAGCTGTCTCGTTGACAGGTTCGATTATGTGGCGTCCACTCGGATGATGTGCGCAACCGTGTTCACATCCGGCTCGCGACCTGCGCAATGTCACCACGGCCACGACTGGCAGACAAGGGGCAGCGTCATCATCGGCTGGATGCCCTGTGACTGCGCGGTCGCGCAGGGGCATATGGGTCATCACTGGGTCAGGTGCCAGGCCGAAGGCTGCACGTCGATCCGGTACGACCCACCGCACCGGCCGGATGGCCAGGCCCCTGCCTCGCTTCCTCAGGCAGGGACGTGATCGGGGGCCTTCTCGCATGGTCCTGCGTCACGCGGTTGTGGTCATCGGCAGTCCGCGGTCGGTAGGGCCGCGTGACGTGCCGCATGTAAACCCCACGGCCGGGGCGCGCGTCATGTCAACAACACGCCTCGCAATTCGCCGCACCACGGACTATCCTCCGATGATTCTGCAATTCAGGACCGTTCCGCCAGTTCCCGGCAGATCGATGCCGTCCAGGTGGCTGCTGGCTGGCCATGCAGGCAACGCCGGGCGGCGGCTACACCGGCGCATCTTCCGCACCCGCCGCGAGCTGGACGCCCTCTACGCCGAGGTGCGCCAGCTGGAATACCTCCAGCAAAACCTGCTCCGGGTCACCGAGCTGCTCGTAGAGGCGGCCGGAATCAGCCCGGAAACGGTTCCCGGCGATGGCGCGGCCGCGCCGAAGTAGCTGCGCCCCGGCGAGCCCCGCGCGGCTGGCGACGCGCTGTCGTGCCCGGTACCAGCCGCCGGACCTAGGCCGCGGCCCAGGGCTCCCCACCTGCATCCCGGGCGCTCCCCGCTCGGCGCACCGGAGTCGGCCCTGGGCCGCGACCGGGGACGGCTACCCAGCCAACAATCCAGTAATCATCTTGCCTCCGATGCCACATAAGGCTTCCCGCGCAGCGTGTCGGCGGTCGCGGCCTAGTACCAGGTGAGCTGGCCGGTGACGCACCGGCACTACGTCACGCACGCGGATGCGCTGCTGACTGAGCCCGGCCGCCGGCGTGCTGGGGATCGATGAGACCCGCCGCGGCGCGCCGAAGTGGATCCGGGACGAGGAGACCAGCCGGTGGGTGCGACCGAGCGGTTCGAGACGAACTTCACCGACCTCGCCGGCCAGCGCAGGCTGCTCGGCGGTCGCCGGCCGGACCGGCAAGACGTCGCCCGCTGGCTGGATGCGCGCGGCCAGGATTGGAAGGACCAGGTGAAGTTCGTAGCCATCGACCCCTGCGCCGTCTACCGGTCCGCGGTCCAGCGAGCACTGCCGGACGCGGTCATCGTCGTGGATCACTTCCACCTGGTCCGCCTGGCCAACCAGGCGGTCACCAGCGTGCGCCAGCGAGTCACCCCGCAGGTCACTGTTCGGCGCGGCACCGCACACCTCCCCGTGGACAGAACCTGCCGAGGCGGCCACCCAGGCGGCAGAGAACATGAGTCCCGCCAGCCCTGACGCGGCATGGTCGCGTCGGCACAGTCCCGAGGTTGCGCGACACGCTCACGGGCAGCTATCAGCCGACCGCGAAGCGTGAGAAAGTCCGTGGAGCAGGCGGCACTCCGAGCAAGTCGCCGCAGCGCGGCCGAGGTCTGGAGGTGATCGGTGCCCGACGCCCCCGAGCCGACCCCTGCACCGCCGGACGACACGGCGATCCGGCGCTTCTTGTGTGCCGTGCACCAGGCACTCGATCTTCCCGCGCCAGCACGCCTCTGGCACCGCCTGGCGTACCTGACGCTGCTGGAACGACGCGCCCGGCTGGCCTGCGCCAGCATCGGCAGACTGATCGGCGACCCGCGCAGCGACGCTCTCGACTACGCCTCCGAGGGTGACCACCTCATGCACCAACTCGCAGACCTGCCGGCGCACACCTACCGGCACCGCCCGAAAGAACAGTGACTGCCGGCATGGCGCGCTTGGTGACCCAAGGAGGTCCACAGCATCGTCGTGCACGCATATCTGGCACGACCCGCCGCACCACGCCAACGGCCAGGCCCCTGCCTCGCTTCCTCAGGCAGGGACCTGACCGGTGTTCACCTGCACGGCGTAGTGCTACCTCAAACCGTCAAGGCTCAGACCAAGCTGGAGCGGTTACCTCTAGATAGACACCGCCATCCCGAGGACGGGGGTGGAGCCCAAGGCTCGCCCACATTGCCATGAGGCCTTCCTTACTGCAGAGTTGCCTTGTCGGCAGCCCACTCCCCAGCATCCGGCAGGAGTGGAGCTTCCCTGAGATGCTCAAATAGAGGTGCGGCGATTGGCGCGAGGATGGAGGCTCCTCGGTGCTCAACGGTGCCAAGGATTGGCTTATCGAGTTCGCTGTGGGCTTCGGCATGAGCAAGGAATATCAGGATCTCCTCGCTGATCTTCACGACCTCGTTCCACATGGTCTCCAGATTCATCCTGTGGCTTCTGTAACGGAAGATGGTGTTTTCCATGCCCGGCGATACAGCATCCAGCGCCTTGATCAGGTCGAATGTCGCGGCGTGAGTGGCGCGCAGCGCAGCGCTGACTGTAACCCGCTGACCGGTGTGGTCAGTAGCCGTGATCATCGAATCGACGAGGATGAGGGCAAGAACCCGAACGTCAACGACGACATGCTGACCGCGCCGAGCGACACCAGCTCCGGCCAGGCTTACCTCCACGGCGCTATCAGCGGCGGGGAGGATCTGCGAACCTGGCTGTCGATCTAGTGGGATAATGGCACCATCAGCCTGAGAGGACTGACCGGCGATGAGCACCCTGACCGTCACCTTGGCCTCGGTGTTCATCGTCGTGTCCGCAGCATGCGCAGTCTGGATGTTGTCGCAAATACGTGCCCTTAAGAGGCGTTGCGGGGATTCAGCCTCGTGGGAAGTGGCCGGGCGGCGCATCATTCTGCGCTGGTTTGTGGTCTCGATCCTGTACGGAGTGTGGGTTCTAGTTAAGGGCGCGACCAGTTCATCGTCGGCTGCTGCGTGGCTGGTGGTCGGCATCATGGCTGCGATCTTCGCCTGGTCTCTCTGGGACTTCGCTGTGTGGGTCAGGCCCCTCATTCGCCGCCGCGCGTCTACTCGTTGACACGTTCGATCGGGTGGCGTCTTAGCCTCGATCCACCGACTGAATGCACGTGATCGTTTCCCGGGAATTGCGCGTGCCGGACGTTGATCTTGGTGTGGCCGGGGCGTGACGGTGCTGCCGCTGGCTGTTTCTGCGGCGTGTCCGGGTGTCCGGGTCGGGTCTGAGTGCTGAAGGGCTTTCGGCCGTGAGAGGGGCGTGACCTGGTCGGGGCTGGTCAGGCCGCTCGGGCCGGCGGCCCGCAGCCGGCCTGGAACAGGCTCATCCACTCGGTTTCGCGGTGCCAGCCCAGCGGCAGGTGCAGGGTGAGGTGGCCGCGTCCGGTGCGGGCGATGCGGGTGGCGACGCTGATCAGGTCAGTGCGGATGGTGGCGCCCCTGGCCCTGGCGTGGAACGGCGTGGCCAGGCAGCCGGCGGCCCGCAGGAGGTTGTGAGCGATGGCGGCCAGCGTGAGCCAGGCGGCGTTGGCGGCGAACCGGCCAGAGGGAAGGTGAGCCATCGGCCCGCTGGTCACGTCCGCGAACACCTGCTCGATGACGGCGTGGTCGCGGTGCTGCTCCTCGGCCTGGGCCAGCGTGAACGGGGAGTCGGTGAACACCGGGTGGTAGCGCCAGGCCGGGAACAGCTCGCCCTGCCCGGCGGCGGCCTTGCTGAGGTCGCGGACCCGGCGGACGATCAGCCGGGCGGTGATGGCCTGGCCTTTCCTCGACGCGAACGCGGTATAGGGAATCTCGGCGATCTCGGCGTCAGACACCCAGCAGCGCAGCTGGTCGTCCCAGACCGCCCGCGGGTACCTGATGGCAGTCCAGGCGTCTTCGCCGATGGCTGCGATCGCCGTTTTCACCGCGGGATCCATCCGGGCGGTGATGGAGAAGAACGCTCCGGCGCGGCGGGCCGCCTGGCAGACCGCGGCGTTGTAGTAGCCCGAGTCCATCCGGGCCACGACGATCCCGGTGCACCCGCATGCGCGGGCGGCGCCGATGGCCTCGGCCAGCAGCGAGGCGGCGCCGCGGCCGGTGTTCGCGCTGCCGCCGCGCAGCCGGGTCGCGGCGATCACCGGCGCGGCCTGCGGCGTGCAGATTGTGGCGGCCAGCGCGTTCAGCCCCCGCACCAGCACCGTCTTGCCCTGGATCTTGGTGTGCCCGAACGCCGCGCCCTGCTTGCTGTGGCCGTAAACCCGCTTTTGCATCGAGTCCGCATCGACGAATGCCAGCTGGCCGGCGCCGGGCAGCAGCGGCGCCCGCCGCGCCAGCTCTGCCAGCAGCTCCCGGCTCACCTTCTCCAGCTGCCGCACGTTCCCCCAGGTGAACGAGCGGAGGAACGACCCGAGCGTGGACGGCGCCCGCACTCCCTCAAACACCTCCGGCATAGCGCCGTGGCGCAGCACGTTCATGTCGTCGATCGAGTCGGCGCCCGCGGCCATCCCGGCGACCAGGCAGCCGATCTTCGCCTCCGCGAACACTCCGGCTTTCGCGGTGATATGGACGTAGTCGCGGACCAGCGCGGCAAGGCCGGCCCTCTCGGCCAGGCCCATTACCGGGACCAGCCCGCCCCGCGACACCAGATTCGGGTCGTCAAAGCACGCCGAGATCTTCGGCGGATCATGCGACAATCGCATCTGGCAGGTGTCCTCTCGGGCCCGGGTCCTGGAAGCTTCGCAACTCCCATCGTCCCAGCTCAGAGGACACCTTTCCTATTGCCACGCCCGGGCATGCACCTATTTACGTGGTGGATTGAGGCTTAGTGGGCCGGGCACAGCGGCTGATAGTGGGCCATGTCGGTGGAGTAGGCCCGGCCGGTGTGCGGGTCGCGCTGCTCGTTAGGGTCGAGCCCGTCGTAGCTCCGGTGGCTAGCCGGCTCGCCGCACACAACGCATGGTGTGATCAGTGCGCTGTTGCCCGCGGTGCCGTCGACCTCGTTTCGCCGGACCCGAATCACGATCATGACCACGAACGCGGCCACGTGGATCAGGGTGATGAGAACGATTAGGGTCGTCAGGTTTCCGCTGCTCACCGTAATTGCAACCCCGGCCTGCCTGCCCGTGCTTCCGTGCAGCGGAGTGAAGTCGAGCACATGCGGGGGCGCCCTTAGCCTCGATCCACCGACTGAATGCACGTGATCGTTTCCCGGGAATTGCGCGTGCCGGACGTTGATCTTGGTGTGGCCGGGGCGTGACGGTGCTGCCGCTGGCTGTTTCTGCGGCGTGTCCGGGTGTCCGGGTCGGGTCTGAGTGCTGAAGGGCTTTCGGCCGTGAGAGGGGCGTGACCTGGTCGGGGCTGGTCAGGCCGCTCGGGCCGGCGGCCGCAGCCGGCCTGGAACAGGCTCATCCACTCGGTTTCGCGGTGCCAGCCCAGCGGCAGGTGCAGGGTGAGGTGGCCGCGTCCGGTGCGGGCGATGCGGGTGGCGACGCTGATCAGGTCAGTGCGGATGGTGGCGCCCCTGGCCCTGGCGTGGAACGGCGTGGCCAGGCAGCCGGCGGCCCGCAGGAGGTTGTGAGCGATGGCGGCCAGCGTGAGCCAGGCGGCGTTGGCGGCGAACCGGCCAGAGGGAAGGTGAGCCATCGGCCCGCTGGTCACGTCCGCGAACACCTGCTCGATGACGGCGTGGTCGCGGTGCTGCTCCTCGGCCTGGGCCAGCGTGAACGGGGAGTCGGTGAACACCGGGTGGTAGCGCCAGGCCGGGAACAGCTCGCCCTGCCCGGCGGCGGCCTTGCTGAGGTCGCGGACCCGGCGGACGATCAGCCGGGCGGTGATGGCCTGGCCTTTCCTCGACGCGAACGCGGTATAGGGAATCTCGGCGATCTCGGCGTCAGACACCCAGCAGCGCAGCTGGTCGTCCCAGACCGCCCGCGGGTACCTGATGGCAGTCCAGGCGTCTTCGCCGATGGCTGCGATCGCCGTTTTCACCGCGGGATCCATCCGGGCGGTGATGGAGAAGAACGCTCCGGCGCGGCGGGCCGCCTGGCAGACCGCGGCGTTGTAGTAGCCCGAGTCCATCCGGGCCACGACGATCCCGGTGCACCCGCATGCGCGGGCGGCGCCGATGGCCTCGGCCAGCAGCGAGGCGGCGCCGCGGCCGGTGTTCGCGCTGCCGCCGCGCAGCCGGGTCGCGGCGATCACCGGCGCGGCCTGCGGCGTGCAGATTGTGGCGGCCAGCGCGTTCAGCCCCCGCACCAGCACCGTCTTGCCCTGGATCTTGGTGTGCCCGAACGCCGCGCCCTGCTTGCTGTGGCCGTAAACCCGCTTTTGCATCGAGTCCGCATCGACGAATGCCAGCTGGCCGGCGCCGGGCAGCAGCGGCGCCCGCCGCGCCAGCTCTGCCAGCAGCTCCCGGCTCACCTTCTCCAGCTGCCGCACGTTCCCCCAGGTGAACGAGCGGAGGAACGACCCGAGCGTGGACGGCGCCCGCACTCCCTCAAACACCTCCGGCATAGCGCCGTGGCGCAGCACGTTCATGTCGTCGATCGAGTCGGCGCCCGCGGCCATCCCGGCGACCAGGCAGCCGATCTTCGCCTCCGCGAACACTCCGGCTTTCGCGGTGATATGGACGTAGTCGCGGACCAGCGCGGCAAGGCCGGCCCTCTCGGCCAGGCCCATTACCGGGACCAGCCCGCCCCGCGACACCAGATTCGGGTCGTCAAAGCACGCCGAGATCTTCGGCGGATCATGCGACAATCGCATCTGGCAGGTGTCCTCTCGGGCCCGGGTCCTGGAAGCTTCGCAACTCCCATCGTCCCAGCTCAGAGGACACCTTTCCTATTGCCACGCCCGGGCATGCACCTATTTACGTGGTGGATTGAGGCTTAGCTCTTGTAGTAGACCCCGGCCTGGCCACTTCAACGAACGCATGTTCTAATCGACAGGGTGCAACCCGCTAGCGTGTTCGCATCAGGCGGCTACCCAGCCAAATGCCGGTACGGCCACGACTGGCGGGCCAGGAGCAGCGTCACCATCGGCTGGATGCCCTGCGACTGCGCGCAACCGCGGCTCGGCCATCACTGGGTCCGCTGCGCAACTGAGGGCTGCACATCGATCTGGTACGACTCGCCACACCGGGCCGATGGTCAGGTCCCTGCCTCGCTTTCCTCAGGCAGGGACCTGACCGTTCAGCCCGGTCCTGGCCAGTTTCGGTCGTTACGCGGACCTGCACCTGATAAATACATGACGTGAATTCCTTCGATATTGCTGCCCCCATCGCCGTATTAGCCGCAGGCGATTAGTCGCCGAGGCCTTGTCTGACGTCAGCAAGACAGCGAGCGAGCGGCTGAGGCCGGTTCTGGGCTCGACCCGCCACACCGCAGCCGCAATTGTGGCTAACAAGTAAGCACGCGCCTTGACACTATGGATGCCAAAGGTAGGGGAGGAGACGGCGATGGCGTGGAAAAGCGTCGGGCCAGCCAATGGTGGCTTTGAGGCGTTATCTGACCCTGTGGCGGTAACGGATGGGGCCGGAGCCGTGGAGGTGTTCGTCGGTCAGCCAGACGGCGTGTCCTTCGTACTGAATGATACGCCGCCGAGCGGTGACTGGGGCCCCTGGTTGTCAATCGCCTCGCCGACTCCTAACCTGAGGCCGGGCGCGCTCGGAGCGGCCCGGGTCGCCGTCAGTCACGGGAGTGACCGGCGCCTCGCGCTGTTCGTGTCGGACGACGATCCGACTAGCCCTCTCATCACCGTGTGGTATACCGAGCAGCTCCGGGCCGGGCGCTCCGACAGTCCTCCCGGCAATTGGCCTGACCCGGTGTGGACCGCCGTCGGCGACGGCGGAGTCCCGGGCACCAACCTGGGCGAGCCCGTCACCGGGATTGACGTGCACGGCGCCATGCACGTCTTCGTGGCAGAGACGGATCCGGACACTCTGACGAGCTACCTCCTGCACAGCGCCGAGACTTCTCCGGACAGCGGCCAGTTTTCGGGCTGGCACAACCTGGGCGGCGACGTGCAGCCGGCGTACCGGCCGGCCGTGACCGGCGATTTGGACGGCCGCCTCGAAGTGTTCGTGCGAGGCGTTCGGGATAACGTGCAGCTCATATGGCAGACCTCGCCGGGCGGGGGCTGGTCGGGCTGGGGGAGTCTCGGCGTGCCAGGTGGGGGAGCGGCCGGGGATGTGGCGGCCGCCAGTAACGGCGTGCTGGCGGGCAGCCGGGCCGGCTGTCTTGAGGTGCTGGTAGTCGGCCGCGATGGGCATCTGTATCAGATATCGCAAACCGAGCCAGGTAACGGCTGGGGGCGGTGGGCCGACCTGGGTACGCCAGGCCCGCGGCTAGCCGTGAGCGGCCACGCGTTCGGACCAGTGGTCGCGTGCCCGGTGATCGGGGACAACGGGGACACGAACGCTCGAGGCCTACGTTGTCGCGGAGAATAACACCGTGTATCGCATCCGCCAGCAAAGCCCGGGTCGCTGGCCAGGAACTCCCGAGCTAAGCCCCCTCAGCGGTCCCGGGCCAGGCATTCTCCAGCAAGGCCCCACGCCCATACCGGAACGCTGGGTTTCCCTCGGCAGTCCTGGTCCCGCGCTGGCGTCGAACCCGGCGGTCGGCCGGATCACGCGCAACGACCTCCTGCAGCTGTTCGTTCTCGGAGACGACGGGGATGTCTATCACCTGTCGCAGCGCAGAAATAGCACCTGGTGACCCACTAGCAGCCCGCGTGCCTGAGAAGTGGTGGCGTCGGTTAAGCAGGGGCACACGGGTCATCACTGGGTTCGCTGTCAGGGTCCGGGCTGCCCGCAGATCTGGTACGACCCGCCACACCGGGCCGATGGTCAGGTCCCTGCCTCGCTTTCCTCAGGCAGGGACCTGACCGCCCGACCGTGGCACACTTCGAGAGTGGCGTTCCAAGGAGTGGCGAGCCATCGCCGCCAAGCTGGGCCGCAACCAAGGCTGGCCGCTCGGCGGCATGGTCGTCGTGTCGGGTGGCTGGTCGGCCGAGGCCGCCGCCGCAGCCGACGCGATCGCGACGCCCGGCTCGGCCGAGTGGCTGGGCGCGCTCGGTGCCCGCGAGCACGTCACCATGACGGCCGACGGCCACGGCGCCAGCCGGCAGACGTGGTGCCAGTGCCCCGAGCGCCCCGAGCTGTGGGTGCGGTACGAGGGCTGGACCGCACGGGGCCGCGAGGCTCACGGGTTCGTGTGCGGGTCGTGCCGGAAGCTGACTCAGGTCGGCTGACCGGCACGGCCGGCCCGGTTCGTGGCAGCTAGCCACGGGCCGGGATTTGTCGTTCCCGGCTCGCTCGCCGGATCGCTCGCCGCAGATCGGGTGACGGCCGGAACCACTCACCCTCGATCCGGCAAGCAGCGAAACGCTCATGCCACTCCCGCTCGGTCTCATACGAGCCGGGACATTGGCCCAGCAGTTCCAGCGGGCCGTGCTCGGCGGCAAGCGACGTGAGACGGTGCTGTAGGACACGGCTCGTGCCGATCTTGACCAGGCCGTCGCCCCGGCGAACGAAGTAGACGACGCACTGCGCCCGCAGCTGCCGCGCCTGATCATCAAGGCGGTCGCGCATCCGGCGCTCAACAGCCCGGTCGAGTCGCGTCGCGAGCTGGCTGAGCCGCTGCCGCTCGGTCTCGATTTTTTCCAGCTGCGCCCTGGTCGTCCCGATCACCCACGTCTCGGCGCGGTTGCAGTGATGCTGGCAGACCCACATGTCGCCGATGCGATGGTCTGCCGGGCCGCCGCACAGGTCGCCTGCGAATTGCGTCCGATTGGTCGACGCCCACCGTGCGGTGCAGATGCGTTCGTGCGGCTCAAGCGGCCGGTAGTCCTGCCGTTCGTCGTCCCAGACGCCAATGAAGGCGGGATGGCGTGACATCAGGCAGCGTCGGACCCGGCTGACGTTTCCGACGGCTTGCCGGGGTGCGCGATGCCAAGAGCCTCGAGGATGGCCGTCTTGGTGACCCTGTACCGGCTCCCGACCTTGAGAACGGGGCACGGGAACTCGTCGCGGCGCACCAGCTCGTAGGTCGTGTTCCGGGCAAGGCCGAAGACCTTGCCCGCGGTCAGGATGTCGACGACCACAGGTAGTGCGTGGACTTCCCGGTTGGTGATGCCCTTGTGCGCCACGGGTGCTCCTTCGTACTGTCACGTGCGGTGCGGTGTTGTCGTGTGACAAGATATTAGCGTATGGCGCTACGTTAATTGCGTGTGCTGGCTATCGCCGGCTCGGGAAAGGACCGATAACCGTGAAGGACACGCCCGTCTACAAGCGATGCCGGTGCCGGGACGAGGAGACCGGCCGGGAACTGGGGACGGCGTGCCCGAGGCTAAGGCGCGGTGACTGGGCTTGATCCGCTTTGACGGACAGGTCGGCTGAGTTGGTCATGCTGCCCGTTGGGTGTTGCTGTGGTGGATTATCTCGTACTCGGCAGGGCTCAGGTAATTGAGTGAGGAATGCAGCCGGCGGGTGTTGTACCAGCCTTCGATGTAGTCGAAGAGGGCACGGTGCAGGCCTGCCCGGGTGGGCCAGGCGCGGTCGTCGGTGAGCTCGCGCTTGAGGGTGGCGAAGAAGCTCTCAGCGACGGCGTTATCCCAGCATTCCCCTTTTCTGGACACTGACAGGACCACGCCGTTCACGCGGGCCAGGGCGGCGAAGTCCCGGCTGGTGTACTGCGCGAGTTCAGCCCTGGCAGCCGCGGTCGCTGTGAAAGATGACCCCGGCAGGCGGCCGGCGGGTGGTGAACGCCATCGTCAGGGCGTCTTCGATCAGTTCGGTGCGCATGTGGTCGGCCAGCGCCCAGCCGACCACGCGGCGGCTGGCCAGGTCGATGACGGTAGCAAGGTAGGCCCAGCCCTGCCAGGTAGCCAGGTAGGTGATGTCCCCGGCATAGCGCCGGTCAGTGTCCGGGCACGGCGCGAAGTCCCGCCGGATCAGGTCGCGTGCCCGCTGGGCAGCCGGGTCCGCGATGGTGGTGGTCCGCCAGCGTTTCTTGCGGCGGCCTTCGATGCCCGCGGTCCGCATCAGCCGGGTGACCCGCCGCTTCCCGCAGGCCACTCCTTCGTCTTTGCGCAGTGCCTGGTGGATGCGCGGCGACCCGTACGTTCCCCCGGACTCCTCGTGGATGACGGCGATCTTCGCGGTGATCGCGGCGTCGGCCACCGCCCGCGGCGACGGCACGCCGTTACGGCGCTGGTAGTAGGCGGCACGGGAGACCTCCAGCAGCCGGCACGCGCGCTGAACGCCGTGACCTGCGATTTTCTCCGCCTCGATGAAAGGATGCACCTTCACGGGGTCTCCTTACGCGAAGAAAGCCGTCGCACGCTTGAGGACTTCCACGTCCTCCCGCAGCGACCGGTTCTCCCGGCGCAGCCGCGCCAGCTCGGCCCGCTCGTCGCTGGTCAGCCCCGGCCGCTCGCCCGCATCGGTCTTCGCCTGGGTCACCCAGGCCCGCACCGCCGTCTCGGTCAGATCGAAGTCACGGGCCACCTGCCCGATCGACCGGTCACCAGCCCGGCACCG
Source organism: uncultured Actinomycetota bacterium (assembly GCA_963837255.1). Lineage (GTDB taxonomy): Bacteria > Actinomycetota > Actinomycetes > Streptosporangiales > Streptosporangiaceae > JAJYUU01. The sequence continues at coordinate 1,554,174 of CAWIMN010000009.1, read as the reverse complement.
CTCCACGATCTCCGCCTTGAACTCCGGCGTGAAAGCCCGGCGGCGGCGCGGCTTCTTCCGCTCCATGGTCTCCATGATGAACATCCTCTCGTCCAGGGCCGCAACCCTGATCTTGGATGTCCGTCAAACCGGAGGAAGCCCAGACGGTGCGTGGAACCCGAAGCACGGCACCTGGTACTTCCGGCTTGAGTTGCCCGCAGGTCCCGGTGGCAAGCGGCGGACACCACTACGTCAGGGCGGCTTCCCGACGCGTGAGGCCGCCGTAGCTGCCCGCGAGGCAGCTAAGGAGAAGCTGCGCAAGGGCGCCGACCCGTCGCTGCGACAGGCGACCGGCCAGTTCCTTGACGCCTGGCTTGCCGCTCGACTCGACCTCAAGCAGTCCACGTTGAACGGATACAAGACCCACATTCGGATCTACCTCAAGCCGCTGCTCGGCCACACTCCGCTCGACCGCCTCAGCAGCGCGGACGTCAGCGACATGTTCGCGACGATCAGCCAGTGGAACGAGGAGCTAGAGGAAGGCATCAAGCACTACGCGAACCAGGTCTACTGCGGGCCGGTCACCTGGCAGCGCATCCGGGCCACGCTGCGCACCGCCCTGAACGACGCGATCCGCGAGGGCAAGATCCCGTACAACCCGGCGAGCCGGGTCAGGATCCCGGCTGAACGCAAGAAGCGGCCGGTCGTGTGGACGCCAGCGCGAACTGCTGAGTTCTTCGAGAGCTACCGGCGTCTCATCGAGGACGACACGCAGCCACACGACAAGCGGCTCATCTGGGGCCGGATCAGTTTGCGGCCGGCGAGGGTGATGGTCTGGACGCCCGAGCAGACCGGCCAGTTTCTCGACTCTGTAGCTGGCGACCGCCTGTCGGCGATGTTCGAGCTCGTCGCCGACACCGGCATGCGCCGAGGTGAGATAGCCGGTTTGCGCTGGCAGGACGTCGATCTTGATGGCGGTTTCGTGACGATCGCCGAGACGAGGGTGACGATCGGCTGGCGGGTCGTGCAGGAGACGCCCAAGTCGGAGGCGGGGGAGCGGACTGTTGCGATCAGCCAGGCAACCGGCAAGGCGTTGCGCCGGTACCGGACGCAGCAGAGCAGAGAGCGGCTTGCGTGGGGTGACGCCTGGGCGGACAGCGGCCTGGTCTTCACTCGCGAGGATGGTGCGCCGCTGCACCCTGCTGCGATCACGGGACTATTCCGCCAGCGGGCGTTCGATGCCGGTTTGCCTCCGGTGGCGTTCCACGGGCTGCGTCACGGCTCGGCCACCTATCTCATGGCGGCCGGGCAGGACGTGAAGATAGTGCAGCAGCGGCTCGGTCACTCGACCTCGACCCTGACTCGCGACACCTATACATCGGTCCTAGACGAGACCGCACGGAGCGCTGATGAGGCTGGCGCGGCGATGATTCCGCGAGGGTCAACGGGAACCTTGGGACACCCTACGGACACCCAAGCCCGGACGGGCACACGCGGACGTCGGCCGCGGCCGACAAAGTAGCAGGTCAGAGGGTGGGGCTGTGGACCTTCGGCTGACTGCTGACGTTTGTCATCCGGGTGATCCTTGACACTCGTCGTTTCCAGGTTAGGTTCTTGCCGCGTTCTTCTTGCGCACCTCCCCGCTGCTGGTCCGCTGGACGGTTTTGAGCAGGTCGGAGCCGACCCAGAACTGCAGCAGGTCACGGCCGACGTGCACGTCGCAGCGCTGGCCGGCGTGGTGCTTGCCGACGCTGACCTGCTGCCAGGACACGCAGACCACGCCGTTAGGGCCGACTTTGCGGGCTACCCAGTCCTCGCCGGAGCGGCCGGGCGCCAGTGCGGACAGGTCGGCTGGCCGGGCTGCCGGGGACAGCGCCTGGCCAGTGAACCGCGAGGCGGGGGTGGCCATGCCCAGCGCCTGGTGCGGCCGCTGGGTGTTGTAGTAGCCGACCCATTCATCGAGGGCCTGCTGGGCGGTCGTGAGTGAGGTGAACACCTGAGCGGTGTCGAACTCGGCCCGCAGGGTCCGGTGGAACCGCTCGATCTTGCCGGTGGTGGTGGGTGACCGCGGGGCGGTGAGCAGGTGATCGACGCCGTTCTCCCGGCAGATCTTGTCGAACAGCACCTCGACCGGAGGATGGCGAACCGCCCGGTGAAGACCTTGCCGTTGTCGGTGAGATCTGCTGCGGCACCCCGTGCCGGGCTAATGCGCCAGCCAGCGCCTCGCACACCGGCCGGGTCCGCTCACGGGCCATCAGCGCCGCCGATACGCAGAACCGGGAATGGTCATCGATCCCGGTCAGCGCCTTGGCGTGCGAACCATCGGCGAGCAGGAACCCGCCGACCACATCCATCTGCCACAGCTCGTTCGGCGCGCCCCGCTCCCACCGCCGCCAGTGCTCTGCCCGCCGCCGCCGACCACCGGGCTCGATCAGCCCGGCCCGCACCAGCGCCCGGTACACCCCCGACTCCGACGGCAGGTCCCTCACCCCGAGCCTGCCCAGCTCGAAAGTGATCCGCCGCGCTCCCCACGACCGGTGCACCCGGCGCAGCTCCAGCACCCGCGCCTCGATCTGCGGATCCATCTGGTGCGGGCAGCTGCCCGGCCGGTGCGACCGGTCCGCCAGCCCCTGCAGGCCCCCGCCTCATACCGGGCCAGCCACGCATGCACCGACTGGCGGGACACACCCCACCGCCCGGCCACCTCACTCACCGTGCTGCCCTCGCCGATAACCGCCAGGACAGCCTGATACCTCTGCTCTGCCACACTCAGCTCCCTCATAAAGGGAGTGTCAAGGATCAGCCGAAGTAACTGTCAACCATCAGCCGCTACACCGTCAGGCATCAGCCGAAGGACAGATGTCAGGTATCAGCCGCACTAATACGGCTAATGCGCCAGCCAGCGCCTCGCACACTGGCCGGGTCCGCTCACGGGCCATCAGCGCCGCCGACACGCAGAACCGGGAATGGTCATCGATCCCGGTCAGCGCCTTGGCGTGCGAACCATCGGCGAGCAGGAACCCGCCGACCACATCCATCTGCCACAGCTCGTTCGGCGCGCCCCGCTCCCACCGCCGCCAGTGCTCTGCCCGCCGCCGCCGACCACCGGGCTCGATCAGCCCGGCCCGCACCAGCGCCCGGTACACCCCCGACTCCGACGGCAGGTCCCTCACCCCGAGCCTGCCCAGCTCGAAAGTGATCCGCCGCGCTCCCCACGACCGGTGCACCCGGCGCAGCTCCAGCACCCGCGCCTCGATCTGCGGATCCATCTGGTGCGGGCAGCTGCCCGGCCGGTGCGACCGGTCCGCCAGCCCCTGCAGGCCCCCCGCCTCATACCGGGCCAGCCACGCATGCACCGACTGGCGGGACACACCCCACCGCCCGGCCACCTCGCTCACCGTGCTGCCCTCGCCGATAACCGCCAGGACAGCCTGATACCTCTGCTCTGCCACACTCAGCTCCCTCATAAAGGGAGTGTCAAGGATCAGCCGAAGTAACTGTCAACCATCAGCCGCTACACCGTCAGGCATCAGCCGAAGGACAGATGTCAGGTATCAGCCGCACTAATACAGGTCAGAGGGTGGGGCGCCTGGGGCTCGAACCCAGAACCCACGGATTAAAAGTCCGCTGCTCTACCATTGAGCTAACGCCCCGGAATACTCACATGCTTGACGTGCCAGTTTGCTGGTCAGGGTGACCTGCAGGATAACAAAAGCCCCAAGACCATCAAGAGTTACGCCGCCTCCGTCAGATCACCGCCCAAGTTCCTGCGGGATCACGATATGCCGGACGGCACCGGGCATGTGGAACCCGACACATCCTGGCCATCCTTGTGTCAGAGCGCGAGCGAACCTCCGCCGGCTTCCTTGGGTCCGCGCGGTGCCGCATGAGCGCCGCCAGCCCAACCCAAGCCGACGTCGCAGGTTTCTGAGCAAATCGAGAGAATTAGGTTAACTGAAGGTAACGGGCAGCTAAAGTCTCAGCATGTTTCGTCCAAAGAGTGTCCGAAGACTTTGTCATCAGGGCCTTCAGGCACCTTGCGGTCGCTCATGACAGTGTCCGCGGCTCGGCCGCGCACGGTGGCCGTGGTACTGGCAGGCGGCACCGGCTCGCGGCTAGGCCTGACGATCCCGAAGCAGCTGCTCAAGATTGCTGGGAAGACCATAATCGAACACACGATCGATGCCTTCGAGGTGCATCCGGACATCGACGAGATCCTGGTCATGATGGCTGCCGGCCATACGGCACAGGTACAGCAACTCGTCGACAGGGGCGGCTACCGCAAGGTGATGCGCGTGCTCGACGGGGGAGCGGAGCGTACTGAGTCGACGGCAAAGGCGATCGAAGCTCTTGGTGAGCGCTATGGGCACGCGACGGACTGCAACGTTCTGTTTCATGACGCCGTGCGGCCGCTCCTCGAACCGAAAATCATCTCTGAGTGCGTCACGGCCCTTCGCACTTACAGCGCTGTCGACGTAGCCATTCCGTCGGCGGACACGGTGATCGTGGTCGACGAAGCCAACGTCATCACCGAGATCCCGCCGAGGGGCCGACTGCGGCGGGGCCAGACGCCGCAGGGGTTCCGGCTGTCAGTCATCAGACGCGCATACGAGCTCGCCCACGACGACCCGGACTTCACTGCCAGTCATCCGACCGACGACTGCGGGGTTGTGCTGCGCTACCTGCCAGATACGCCGATCTACGTCGTGGCCGGCAGCGAGCACAACATTAAAGTGACGCATCCTGTCGATCTGCACCTCGCTGACAAGCTCTTCCAGCTGGCGTCGCACGAAGCGCCGCCAGAGGTGACCCCCGATGGGTACCGAAGCAGGCTGGCCGGCAAGACGATGGTCGTCTTCGGGGGAAGCTCCGGAATCGGATCCGAGATCTGCCAGGTCGCCACCAGCTTCGGCGCTCGGGTGTTCTCGTTCAGCCGCACCCAGACCGGCACCCACGTCGAAAGCGCCGCCGACGTCGCGGCAGCCCTGCGGCAGGCGCATGACGCCACGGGGCGGATCGACTTCGTCGTCAACACCGCAAGCGTGCTGTCGATGGGCAAGCTCGCGGACACCGACCAAGCGGTGATTGAGGAAACCGTCCGGGTGAATTACCTGGCCCCGGTCACGATCGCGCAGGCGGCGATCGGCTACCTGGCCGCGACCCGAGGCCACCTGCTCCTGTACACCTCCAGCTCCTACACCCGCGGCAGGTCCGGTTACAGCCTGTACTCCTCCACCAAAGCCGCCATCGTGAATCTCACGCAGGCGCTCGCCGACGAATGGTCGGAGATCGGCGTCAAGGTCAACTGCGTGAATCCCGAGCGGACGCAGACGCCGATGCGGCTGCGTGCTTTCGGTGCCGAGCACCCTGGCACGCTCTTGTCACCCATGGCCGTGGCCCTGACCTCGGTCGATGTTCTGGTTTCTGAACTGACCGGGCACGTGATCGATGTGCGGCTGATGGATCCGCTTAATGGCGCGAGGCTGCCAGTCCAGGAGAGCAGTGTCCTGGATGCGTGCCCGGCCACTGCGACGTTGACGCGAGGGTGACGATGTCCCGAGACCTGCAGCCCGTCGCGGCGAATCGTCTTGTCCGCCTGGCGAGCGCAACAGTGCTGCTGGCTTCCTACCCGCTGCTGCTCGCCGCTGCCTTGCTGCCGGCCGGCATAGCCGGGCGGCAGCCAGGGTGCTGGCTCTTTCTCATTGTGGCGGTCGTCAGCTATCTGGCTGAGGTGTGGGCCCGGTACGTCTTGCCCGACCTGATGAACACGCTCAACTGGGTGCAGGTAGGGGTGCAGTTGCGCTGGGCCTTCCGCGAGCTCGCACTGATCCTCTTGCTAGCCCGCGTGCTGTCCCCCAGTTCCGCGCTCGTAGGCTTCGTCGGCGGCCTGATGGTCATGCACGCGGTCCGCGCCGTCTATTCGGCGCTGGCCATCCGCCTCACTCAGTGCCGAACGCTGCCGGTGGTCACCCGCAACGTGGACCTGGCGGAGCTGCGAATTCCAGCTGCGCCGCCAGCCTGGCTTGCCGACAACGACGTGCAGAAGCTGCTGTACCTTGACACGATTCCGGTGGCTGGCGGCGTGGCGGCGGCGCTGACGGCTGATATGACGTGGGCGTTCGCCGGCTTGTCGCTGGCGATCGCCGTGAGCGCGATCCTGTGCGTGATCATGGCCGTTTTCGCTCGCCGCAACCGGCACCTCAACAGCGCGACGCGGATCCTGTCGGCCGTGCGTCAGCAGATCACGGCGTACGGGCCGGAGATCGTCGTCTACCTCAGCGGTTCCCGAAATGCCGCTTACCAGCTCAACATGTGGCTCTCCACCCTCGCGCGACTGCCGCGGCCAGCGGTGATCATCGTGCGCGAGCGATACCTGGTGCCGTTGGTCGGCCGGACCAGCCTGCCTGTGGTCTGCGTCGGCGAGACGGTGGACCTGATGAACTTCAACCTGCCCAGCGTGCGGGTCGCGCTGTTCCCGGCCAACACCGCCCAGAACATCCTCCAACTCCGGATACCCGGGGTCAGCAGCGTATTCATCGGCCACGGCGATAGCGACAAGGAAGCGAGCGTCAACCCGTTCAGCAGGGCATACGACCAGGTCTGGGTCGCTGGGCAGGCGGGACGTGACCGGTACCTGCGCGCACAGGTCGGCGTGCGGGACGAGGACATCGTTGAGGTCGGCCGACCACAGCTCACGGGAATCCGGACGGCCAACGATGGCCCCGGCGACCGGATGTTCACGGTGCTGTACGCACCGACCTGGGAAGGGTGGACCGAGAGCCAGACCTCGGTCAGGGTCATGGGACTGCGGATCGTCCAGGCGCTCCTTGATCACAGCCCGCAAGTTCGGGTGCTCTACAAGCCGCACCCGCTGACCGGGACGCGCGACCGCAGCGTACTGGCCGTCCACGAGGCGATCGTCGCCCTGATCGAGCAGGCCAACGACAAACAGCGGCAGGCGGCCACCTGGTCGGCGGAAGCTGCGGCCGGCGAGGCAGACCGGCGAGGCGCTGCCGCCGAGCTGTCCCGCATCGGCGCGCGGATGGCCGCGCTGACTCAGGGGGGCGATGCCAGCACAGGCGGCCGGGCTTCGTGGCTGCGCCCGGCGAAGGACGAGGCGACGCTGTCCCGCGACAGCAGGCCGAACGCGGACGACACGGAATGGCTGCAGCTGAACGACGCCTGGCATGCGGCGTACTGGAGATCGCAGGGCTGGTGGCAGCACCGGGTGATAACTGGACCGCTGCCTGTCCTATACGACTGCTTCAACCGCGCTGACCTGCTGATCAGCGACATCTCGAGTGTGGTCAGCGACTTCATAGCTGCCGGGAAGCCTTACGTCGTGACCAATCCTGATGGCCTCGATGAGGACGAGTTCCGCGAGAAATTCCCGACTGCGGCAGCCGCGTACCTGCTCGACCCGGACTGCGCAGCGCTGTCCGACATCTTGGATGAGGCTGCCGCGCCTGGCGATGACAGGTTCGCGGAAGCCCGGCGGGAGCTGAGAAGGTACCTCCTGGGTCCGGATAACCTCGACGCCCAGACCCGATTCGCGGACGCCGTCGACGCACTGGTCGAACGAGTAGCGCGGCCGGCAGTTCCGGGCCCGATGCTTGTCGCCGCTCCACTCGCCCAGCCGGTCGGCGCCGCAACCGGCTACCAATAGGAGCCGCTCACGTCGGATGCTGCGACGGCTGGGTAGCATCCGCTTCGTGCAGACGAGCTTTTTCGAGCCGGTCGGGCCAGGCAGATTCTGGGCGACCGCGGCGAGCGCAGGGCCGTGGGACCCGGATTCGCAGCACGGCGGCCCGCCGTCGGCGCTGGCGGCCCGCGAACTCGATCGGCACGAGCCTGACGACAACATGCGCCTGGCTCGGGTCGCGATCGACATCTTGCGGCCCGTCCCGGTGGGCGAGCTGACGGCGCGGACACGCACGGTACGGCCTGGCAAGCGCGTCGCGCTGCTGGAGACTGTCCTGGAGGCAGGCGGTCAGGAGGTCCTGTACGCCAGAGGCTGGCGGATCGCCAGGCTGCCCGAGGGGCCGGTCATCGGCAACGGGCGTGCGCCCGCGGTTCTCCCTGACGCCGGCCGCCCGGCGAGCTTCCCCGGCGGTCACGTTCAGGGCTACCTGTCGCATATCGAGTGGCGATTCGACGGCGGCAACTTCGACGAGCCGGGTCCGTGCCGGGCCTGGGGCCGCCCGATGATTCCCGTGCTGCCAGCCGAGGACATCGCGCCGATGTCGCTCGCCCTCCTGCTCGCCGACACCGGCAGCGGCATCAGCATGGCACTCGACCCGCGGCATTTCATCTTCATCAACGTCGACCTGACCGTCATCCTGCAGCGTGATCCGGTCGGGGAGTGGCTTCTGCTCGACTCGGAGAGCTCCATGGGCGGGAACGGAACGGGGCTGGCCGAAACGCAGCTGTCGGATACCCGCGGCGTCATCGGGACGGGCATCCAGACGCTGCTCGTGTCGCCGCGGTAGAGATCAGCACGGTCGGCAAACGGCAGGCAGCGTGCCCGGCGGGAGCGAACTGGTGGCTAGGGCGGCGGCCGAGCAGCGGCTGCGTGACCAGGTGCGGTCGGGACCGGGCCTGAACGTGGTGACTGGCGGCCAGACGGGCGTCGACACCCTCGCCTCGCTTGCGGCGCTCCGGGCCGGGCTCCCGGTGCACGTCGTCTTCCCGGCGGGTTACCGGCAGGAGGACGGCTCGCTGACTCCCGCGCGCCGCCACAGGCTCACTGGCGCCGCGCTGCACGAACTGGGCTCGGCCAGTTTCCGGTACCGGACCTGGACATGCGTGTATCTCGCCGACGTGGTCGTGCTGCTCGACCCGGCCGGCGGCTCGGGCTGCCGGGAGACGGCGCGGGCCGCGCGGAAACTTGGCCGGCCGCTGCTGTGCCCGCAGCCCGGCGAGCTGAGCGCCGATCAGGTCGCTGACTGGCTCGCCGCCAGTGGCGCGCGGGTGCTGATGGTGGCCGGCTGCCGGGCCAGTGTGCTCTCGAGTAAGGGGAGGGGCCGCGGGCTGCGGACAGACCTGGCCGCCATCATGGGTGGTGCGCGGCAGCAGCACGGGCGGCTGCTTCGTGGAGGTTAGGGCGCTGAGCCCCAGTCGATCGAGACCTTGGCCGCCGCGTCGGGGTGCCGCTCAAGCCAGGAGCGTGCATAGGGGCAGAGCGGTACGACCGTCATGCCGCTGGTAGCGGCCTTGTCGATGGCGGCGAGCACGAGCTTGCCCGCGATGCCGTGACCGCCCAGCGCCTCGGGCACCCCGGTGTGCACCAGCACGAGGCGATTGCCGTTCTTGCGGTAGACGAGTTCGGCAAGCTCATCCCCGGCGCGGACTTCCAGCCGGGATTCGGCCTGGTTGTCGACCACCGCTGCGTCATTGGTGTCGGTCATGGAGCCATCATGTCTTGTCCAGGTAAGCGGCGGCCCGGCCGGCGTATACGGCGACTGCGGTGACAGCGGCCGCCCCGGCCGAGATCGCCAGCGGCAGGCCTGCGCCGCGATGCAAGAACAGCGCGGCGCCCGCTATCGCGCCGATCAGCATGGCAAGGACCGCCCCGGCGCGGCGGCCGGCCTGCGGATTGCTGCCGCCCGCCAGGCTTGAGTCGGCAGCCAGCCCGGTCAAGGTCATCGTCAGCACGGTCGTTGTCAGGTCGCGGACGGCGAGTCGGCGGATCACGGCGTTCCTGATGCCCATGGCGAACGCCAGGAGGGCGATCGTCGTGTACCGGGCCCAGCCGGTGGAGACGCTGGTGGCGGCGAACGCGACGACGGCCGCGGCCGCGACGAAGATTGCCTCCAGCCCCACGGCCGTGGTGAGCAGGAGGCTGCGGCGGGAGACCCGGCTGCTGATCCGGCCGCCGCAGATGGCTCCGACGAGGAAGAGCCCGAGCGAGGTCAGGCAGGCGGTCACCGAGAAACCTGGCGCGCCTGCGGCGGCGAAGCCCAGGACGACTACGTTCCCGGTCATGTTGGCAGTGAAGACGCGGCCCAGGCCCAGGTAACACACGCCATCGATGAGTCCGCTGAGCAAGGTTAGGGCCAGCAGGCTTGCGAGCAGAGTGCGCTCGCCTGGGTCCGCGACGCTGGCAGCGGCGTGTCCTGGAGCGGCGGCCATCGTGTCAGTCTGGCACGCACCCAGTTGGCTGACCCGGGCAGCGCGGGCGTCACGATGCTGTGGCGTTACTCGGGCAGATCCCGGCTCAGCAGGGCCTCGGCGCCGACGGGGCGGAATCCGGCCGCGAGGAAGGCCCGGACGCTCGCGGCGTTGCCGGGCGCGATCTGCGCCCACACCGGCTGGCCGGGCGGGGCAAGGTGCCGGGCGGCCGTCGCGAGCCGGGTGCCGAGCCCGCGGCCGCGGTCCGCTGGATCGACCTCGATCGCGACCTCGAAGCGGCCGGCGACGCCGCGGCCGAGCAGGACCACGCCGCCGGGCGCCTGCCAGGCGCGGACGTCGTCGCGATAGTGCAGCGCCCGGACGATGCGGGGATGCGCGACGTCGTCCCTAGGGGTCAGCTCGACCAGGCCGAGGTCCGGGGGCGGTGGCCCGGCCAGGTTGGTGGCGCAGGTCAGCATGTCGACGCTGTGCCCGTGCCTGCCCAGCCGCTGGCTCAGAGCGTGCAGGAAGCTCGGGCTAAGCGGGCCGGACAGGTCATCGGGCGAAAGGTGCGCGGACACCCAGTCGGAGTCGGTGTCGGCGAAGACCACCGCGTAGCCGGTGAACGATATGACGCCCGCGTCGCGATCGGACGGCTGACCAAGCACCTCGACGCTGCCGTCCGCCGGCGGGAACTTGCCGGACGCGGCGCGCACAAGCACGGCGGCCAGGGCGTCGCCCGCCGGCAGGCGACGATCGGCCTGCGGCGGACACTGCTGCGGCGGACGCTGATCTTGGGGCACTTGTGACGGCCTCGGCCCTAGGTGATCCATGCCGAGTGGATGGCCCGGGTCGCTGGTCGGGCTGGTTAGCGGTACGCCGAGATCCCGGTGATGGCCTGGCCCAGGGCGAGCGTGTGAATCTCCTCGGTGCCCTCGTAGGTCAGCACCGACTCCAGGTTGTTGGCGTGGCGGATGACCGGGTACTCCAGCGTCACGCCGTTCGCGCCGAGGACAGTCCTGGCCTCGCGAGCGATGTCGATCGCGGTCCTGACGTTGCTCATCTTGCCAAGGCTGACCTGTTCGGGCGTGATCGTCCCGGCCTCCTTCAGGCGGCCTAGGTGGAGGGCAAGCAGTTGCGCGCGCTGGAGGTCGGCCAGCATCCAGGCCAGCTTGCGCTGAGTGAGCTGGAAGCCGCCGATCTTCCGGCCGAACTGCTCGCGGGTCCTGGCGTACTCAGCCGCCGACTCGAAGCAGGTCCTGGCCGCGCCGGTCACACCCCACAGAATCCCGAACCGGGCCTCGGACAAGCACGAGAGCGGACCCTTCAGGCCGCGGACGCCGGGCAGGACGGAGCTGCCCGGCAGTTTCACGTCGTCGAAGTAGAGCTCGGAGGTGACGGAGGCGCGGAGGGACATTTTCTTGTGGATGTTCCGCGTGGTGAAGCCGCGGGCGCCGCGGGGGACCAGGAAGCCGCGGATGCCATCGTCCGTGCTGGCCCAGACGACTGCGATATCGGCAACGCCGCCGTTGGTGATCCACATTTTGGAGCCGCTGAGAACCCAATCGGCCCCGTTCCGTTTCGCATGGGTTTTCATGCTGGCGGGGTCGGAACCGTGATCCGGCTCGGTCAGCCCGAAGCAGCCGGCCGCCTCTCCGGCGGCCATCCGGGGCAGCCATTCCTCTTTCTGCTCGTCTGATCCGTACTTCCAGATCGGGAACATGGCGAGGGAGCCCTGGACTGATACCAGGCTGCGCAGGCCGGAGTCGGCCGCCTCCAGTTCCCGGCAGGCGACGCCGTAGGCGATGGCGCCCATCCCGGCGCAGCCGTAGCCCTTGAGGTGCATGCCGAGCAGGCCGAGTCTGCCGATCTCGGGAAAGAGTTCCTTTGGCAGCGTGCCGGCTTCGAACCAGTCGGCGATGTCGGGCAGGATCCGGTCGGCGGCGAACTTGCGGACCGTCTCGCGGACCAGGCGCTCCTCGTCGTTGAGCTCGTCGTCGATGCGGAGCAGGTCGGTGGGCGCGGGGTCCGTGCTGCGCGGCATGGCTGATCCTCTCTGGGGCCGGGTCGCTGGCCGCGGCCTCGCCGCTAGCGTATTCGCGGTCCGGCAAGGAGTAGGTGGGACCGGGCTGGAATCGGGCATCATGGCAAATATGAGCGATGACTTGAACGGCAATGGTCTTGGCGAGCCGAGCAGTCCGGATGGTGCGGGCGGCTTGGGCGGCAAGAAGCTAGTGCGGAAGGTGAACGGACGCTTGCTAGCCGGCGTCTGCGCCGGGCTGGCGGACTACCTGGGCCTCGACGCGACCCTGATCCGGGTGATCTTCGCCGTGCTGACCCTGTTCAGCGGACTCGGGGCCATCGCCTACGTCCTGGCGTGGGCGCTCGTGCCCGAGGAAGGCGAGCCGGTCTCGATAGCGGAGAAGCTCTTCAACAAGAGCGGTACCTGAGCGCTGCCCAGGTCCGCCTTATGGGCCGGCCGCATGCGTGCCCTAGATGATCATGCTGGCTCCGCGGGGTGCGCTGGGTCCGCTGGTCCGCTGGCCGGCGTGGTCTCGCGGCTCACGTGGGCAGATCGCCTGTGGAGCGAATGACCTAGCCGCGGATTGCCCGGGTCAGGGCGGTCGCTTTGCCGGCAATGCCGTTCGTCCCCTATGCTAGGGCGGTCCCCGACGGCGGGCGCCACGGGCAAGGCGGCGAGGTCCGTCGAGCCCCCATCGTCTAGCGGCCTAGGACACCGCCCTTTCAAGGCGGCGGCACGGGTTCGAATCCCGTTGGGGGCACGCTGGGTAAGACCAGCACAACGCTTGGTCCTGTAGAGCAGCTCGGAGTGCTCGCCACCCTGTCAAGGTGGAGGTCGCGGGTTCAAATCCCGTCAGGACCGCTCAGTCCCTGGTTCGGGTTTCTCGCTCTCAGCGGGGAGCCGGATGCCAGCCCCGGTCAGGTAGCTCAGTTGGTACGAGCGTCCGCCTGAAAAGCGGAAGGTCGGCGGTTCGACCCCGCCCCTGACCACCACCTTTGACCTGCGGTTATATCCGGCTGGTGATCGTTTCTAGATGCCGCTAGGCGGTCCTTAGTCTCATTTCAGTCTCATTTGCTCGAAGCAGGCGGTCGCCTTTCAGCGAGCTGTCCCGCGTGCAGTCGCAGGTCACCGGCATGTTGTCCGAGCCAGCCACGCGGCGGGTTCAGACGCACAGCGCGCGGCGCAGTTCCACCGTCTGCCCCTGCCACTCGGCGCGCACCTCGATGATCTTGAAGCCGAGGCTGTTGTTGATCGCGAGCATCGGCGCATTGGAGAACGCGTTGGACGTGCGAACGCGTTCGACTTCGGATCGATCACGCCGGATGCGGTCGAGCATCGACGCCTTGACCAACTTGGCGAGCCCTAGTCCGCGGTGACTTTTGCCGATCGCCGTGCTCTGCTGCAGCGCAACAGTCGCATCCCATGGTTCGAAGGTGACTTCTGTACCGCCCACGCAGCGACCATCGATGTCGCGAATGAAGATCGTCCATCGTTGCCGTCCGGCTTCGGCGAGCGCCTGGTCGTCGAAAGCGTTCCCTACGAGGCTCGCTCGGCCTTCAGCCTCTGCCGTGTCGATGATAGGCCGGGTGAGCTGCCAGCCAACTCCTCGCCGTCGCCAGGGCTTTCGCACGTATACGTAACTCTCCATGACCGTCGGATCGCCGGCTGAGTTTGACCAGCAGGCCGAGCAGCCGATGGGCGTTCCCTCGTTGGTCTCAGCAAGCCACGTATGGTCGTCAAACTGGCTGGGCAGGTGACGAGCGAACGCGATGTAGGACTCCAGCGGCTGCGGCGACGCGCCGGGTCGGCGTTCAGCTTCGATCTCCGACTCCACGAGATGCATCGCGGCCAGCTCCGCATCCGTGCCGAAGCGGAACCCGACGCGGCGGACCGCAGCCCCGTAGGCCTCCAGCTCCATCTCCGGATCATCCCCGTTACCCGCGTTCGGTCGCACCTGATTTCTGGCACCCTCAGGCGTAGCGGAATGTCGGTCGGCGGGAACTTCCGGTCAGGTTCGGCTGCTTGACGGGGTGTGGTGCATAGACGGACTCAGACATGCAGGGTGGGCCGGTAGATGAGCTCTTGGATGTGGCCGTCGAGCGTCCTGCTCTCGATGAGCTCGAGGTCGAAGTCGGCCGCACCCTGGAAGACTGGCTCATCTCCGGTCTGACCGGTGATCACGGGGAAGATCGTCACCTGGACGCGGTCGACCAGACCGGCGGCCATCAGCGACCGGTTCATCGACAGGCTGCCGTGCGAGCGCAGCGGCACCGCGGACTCCTTCTTGAGCTGGGCGACGATGACGACGGCGTCACCACTCGCTACCGTCGCGTCCGGCCAGTCGAGGGGTCCTTCGAGCGTCGTCGAGACCACTGTTGCCGGCATGTTCCGCATCCGGTTGACCCATGGGTCAAACACCTCGGAGTCCTCGGCGCTCGAGGCCACCATCTCCGCGAACGCGCGGTACGTATTGGCCCCGAAGACCATCCGCTGCTCCTCGCTGTACAGGGCGAGGCGGTGGTCGAGCAGCTCGGGGCCTTGCTTGCCCCAGTAGCCGCCCCAGTCGCCGCCGCTGATCGAGGCGAAACCATCAAGGCTGGAAAAGACGTCGAATGTATAGGTAGCGGTCATGATGCTCTCCTCGAGTGCGGGTTGATCGCGTGTTGGATGCAGACTGGCTACCACAGCGAGATTCATCGCTCTTGGACTCCTGGAGTCCGGCCGCCCCGGATGCAGCCCTCGGCGACACGGCGGGCGAGAAGAAGAGCATGGCACGCCGATCCACAGGTCTTGAACTATTCGTCCCCAGGCGCCGGTGGCCACATGTTAACGCCAGCGGCTCTGCGGCGGGTCAGCAGCGACGACCGGCATGGCAGATGGAACGCCGTTCGCGCGATGATTGACCACGTACTTCTTGCTCCACTGTTGAGTTATCAAGTTGCATAGCAGCGTGGCGTCTCTTAGCGCTCTGCCGTACCCGGCCGACTAGCGGTGAGGCGAGGCCGGAGCAGTCTCATTTCTAGTCTCATTCATGATCGTGCATCTCCGTCGATGACGGGTTACCGTGGCTCGCTGAGCAGGCTGAAAGACCAACCTGGCCAGCCCTGCACAGTGATCCTTAATCCTGAAAAGCGGAAGGTCGGCGGTTCGACCCCGCCCCTGACCACCACCTCTGACCTGCGGCGACTTTCTGGCCGCTAGGTGCCGGTCCGGCGAATGACAGCAACGGTGACAGCAACCGCGTCATCCCAACGCCTCTCCGAGCTTGCCCAGGGCCTTGCGCTTCTCAGCAAGAGAGACATGCGCGTAGATCGTCATCGTGACCTCGACGGCCGAGTGGCCGACGATCTCCTGGACGACGTGTGGCGGAGTGCCAAGATCAACAAGCAGTGTCACGCAGGTATGCCGGAGATCATGAAATCGGGTCGTCTCTAGCCCAGCCTGACGCTGAATCGCTGCCCAGCTGCGGCGCAGGTTGTCGGGCTCCATCGGAGTTCCCCGGCGGGACGGGAAGACCAGTCCGTGGTCCTGCCAGTCCGGCCATGCGTCCGCCCGCTCGCTGAACTGCCGTCTCTTGTGCTCTCGGAGCGCCTCGACGCAGACAGGAGGCAGCGGCACAGTCCGGGCAGAGTCCTCGGTCTTCGGAGGGACAAGCCGCAGCGACCCACCGACCCGCTACAGGGTCTCGACAACTTCGCGCTTCGCTTGGTCCAGGTCGACGTGCTCCCAGCGCAGACCCAGCAGCTCGCCGCGCCTGAGGCCAAGGAACAGCGCCAGGACGTAGAGCGTAGCCAGCCGATGGTTAGCGGACGCTTTCAGCGTTGCCTTGGATTGCGCCACGGTCAGACCGCGATTGACCTTGTAACGCGGGGCCGGGACCCGGACGAGCTTGGCCACGTTGCGCGGGATCAGTTCCTCACGCACAGCGGTTTCGAGCGCGTTCCGGAGAACGGCATGGATGGACTGCACTATCCGCGGGGAGAGCTTCGTTTCGCAACATTCCCGAGGCGAGTTCGCACAGCACCGGGGCTCGGCCCGCGAGGCATCCCAGCCGTGCTTGCAGCATTGGCATTCCTGGCGGACGCGGGTGATGAACGTGCGCACGTCTTGCGCGGTGAGCTTGGCGAGCCGCTTCTTGCCCAGTCCGGGGATGAGATGGAGACGGACCACGCCTTCGTGACCCCTCGCTGGTGACCGGACAGGTGCCGCAGATCGATTATGGCGCAGACCACCTGATTACTGACATACTGGCGGATCCATCAAGGCGATGAAAGCGGACTGCGAGGGACGAAAATGGACTGGGACAACGCGCGCCGGGTCCGCGAGCCCATCGCCTGGATTCTGCTGATCATCGCCACCGTCGGCATAGCGCTTGGCATCTGGACTCTTGCCGGCCTTCCTGGCGGGCCTTCCATCGGCGACGGCGGGGTTGTGGACCGAGCTCTGCTGGCAATGAATTACTTCAGCGAGGTGTACGTAGCAATTCTCCCTATCCTCGCTGTCCTGCTCGTCACCTTCGCCGGCGGCCTGACAAAGCGGGCAGGTCGGCTGATCACCGCTGCCGCAGGTGTACAGGCTCTTGCGGTCGGGCTCGGTGTCATCAGCTTGGTAATCGAATCCCAGAGCGGTAGCCAGCCCGCCGGCCCCGTGCGTCGGCCGGCGCGGTGTCCGAGACCACCCAGATCAGTAACTGGACCTACATCAGCCAGGGCACAGGCATCGCGCTTGTGGCGACGGGTCTCATTCTCAGCCTGGCCATCCTGCGCTCACCTGCGGTGCGCGCAGCTGCCGGCTGACTGCCGGCTGCTCGGCGACCCTAACCCAGGTGCGCGAGGAGGCACCGGGCGTCGCGCCCCATGGTGCCGACCCTGGCGATCTGCGTGCCACCTGCGGCCACGGCCGATGAAACGTCAGCGGGCTGGGAGTCTGGATGGGCAGCGGCAACCCGAGCAGCTAGAGCAGCCAAGGCACATCTTAAGACGCGGTGACCGGCAGGACCTGGCCGTCACCGTCCAGCGCCTCGAGTGACACAAGCTCGGTTTCCCACGGAAGAAGGATTGCGAAAAAGGTCACGCCAAGCTCGGCGTCGTGGGCGACGGGTCGCATCTCGCACTGCTCACCGCGCTGCGATCGGAAGCGCAGCTGCCGCACGCGCGGGTCAGCCCGGACGATTACCCTCAGGAGCCCGGGGCTGGCCCATCCGGTATAGAGATTGAGCAGCTGGCCGGGGTAGAGCACCGGGCCGCCCATTCCGCCTTCGTCCCAGTGCCCGTCCGGGTGGACGGTTTCCAGCATGGTGTAGTTGTCATCAGCTGGTTCGCCAGCTTTGAGATACCAGTGCTCACCGGCGACTGTCTCACCTTTTGCGATTACCGTCAGATCCGGCACCGAGACCACCGATCCTTCCGGATGCCAGCGTAGGACTCCCAGGACGGGCTAACCACCGGGCGATCACGGTCTGGCCAACTTACGCGCAGCCCGGAGATGTACAGCACCGAAGTACAGCAACGTCCCCCCACCGGCGCCAGCGACCACTACCGACAGCACACTCATCTAGCTGGAATGACACCCGCACGCCCAGCATTGCAGCTAGTTCGGGACGAAGAGGTTCACGGGCACGGCCGACAGCAACCGGCACGACCAGCGGCACCCCGCCACTGCGTGTCGCAGCACAACATGCTCGCGACCACGTTGCGACTTGGGGGGGCACGCTACGCCTGAAAGCGGAAGGTCGGCGGTTCGACCCCGCCCCTGACCACCACTTCTGACGTGCGGATATACGTTGCCAGAGATCGTTTCAGACTCCCGCAGGTGGCCTGTAGTCTCATTGCAGTCTCATTTGGCACAAACGGACGGTCGCCATTCCGCGACCCGTCCCGCCGCAGTCTCCGGTCATCGTCTTTCGCAGGCACCCGTGGGCCGAACGGCACTCGTGGACATGACGCCGGCTCGCCCTCGCCTCCAGTCATCGCCATAGCGTCGCCTTGGTAAGGAGTCCTTTCAAAGGAGGATGAGATGCCGACCACCACGCCTGCGCGCGCGGACCTGCCGGTGCTGCCGCACTGGGAGATAGCGCCCGAGGATCTGCCCAGCGCCATCCGGCAGATCAAGACGGCACTGCGAGCACGGATCACGGCAACAGGCCGGTCCGTAGAGGAGGTATTCGCGGTCATCGAGAGGCGCGTACGCGAGCAAGTCGAGCAGATCGCCGCTGAGAAATCCCGCGGCGAGACGGTATGGCCCGTCGTCCACTACGCAGACATCGCCGCTGGCACCGTGACAGCGGATGAGCTCGCCAGGCTCCGGCAGCGCGGCTGCCTTATCGTCCGGAGCCACTTCGACCGCGACCAGGCACTCGGCTGGGACCAGGACATCGTCCGCTACGTCGAGTCCAACCGGTTCTTCGAGACCTACCGCGGCCCTGGCGACGACTTCTTCGGCAGCGTCGGCTCCAAGCCCGAGATCTACCCCATTTACTGGTCATGCGCCCAGATGCAAGCTCGGCAGAGCGACCGCATGGCCCGCGTCCAGGCCTTCCTCAACGCCCAGTGGACCAGCCAGTCCGACGGCGTGCAGTGGTTCGACCCGCAGCGCGACTCGCTTTACCCCGACCGGATCCGCCGGCGCCCCGAAGGAGCCGATTCCGCCGGCCTGGGCACGCACCTGGACCCCGGCACCCTGGACCTATGGATGACACAGGCGTACCAGCGGGCCTTCCGGCACCTTTTCGACGGCACCATCGAGGCCTATGACCCGTGGGACGCCGCCTATCGCACGGGCGGGCCTCAATATCCCGGCACGACGATGTGCTCAGCGTTCCGCACCTTCCAGGGCTGGACAGCCCTCTCCGACATGGACCACGACCAGGGCGTGCTCCACACCGTCCCGATCCCCGAGGCCATGGGCTACCTCATGCTGCGGCCGCTCCTGCACGACGTCCCAGATGACGACATGTGCGGCGTCACCACCAACAAGGTCTTCCCCGTCAGCGACACCTGGCAGCCGCTGCTCCTGGCCGCGCTCACCGGCATCCCCGACGTCCGGGCCGGCGACTCGGTCTGGTGGCACTGCGACATGATCCACAGCGTCGCTCCGGTCCAGAACCAGAAAGGCTGGGGCAACGTCATGTACATCCCGGCCGCCCCCTGGTGCCAGCGCAACGAACGCTACGCGGCTGCCGTCCGCGAGGCATTCATGTCTGGCACCAGCCCCAGCGACTTCCCCGCCGAGAATTACGAGCGGGACTGGCCCAACCGGTTCCACCCGCGCGACCTCAACCAGGCCGGCCGACGCGGCCTCGGCTTCCTGTGACCTGTCCCCGACCAACCCAGTGACGATGCTCCGATGGCGGGTCCCCAGTCGCGAGGCCCGTGACCAGCGCGGCTGCGCCATGGAGCACCGAGAAGGCGTTACGTGCTTCGATTAGGGGGTTCGACGGTTGCGAGCTAGCCGACGAGCTGGCGGGAGAATGGGACAAACACCGGCAGGTCCGGCCACGTTGCGCCGCACCAGCCTGCCCGCAAGACCCAAGGCTATGGGGGCATGTCAGTTCACCTGCGGAAACGAAGTTGCCGCTCTGTCCGTAGGACGTGCCCGCCGATTTGCATGGGAGCGGCAGTCGGCCGCTGGCGGCTCGCCTGCAAGGGCGGTGATCGCTTGGCGCGGCCGACACTAAGGGTCGCAGTTCGGGTCTCATCCACGTCAGTGCACGTGAGTCGATCGCAGGGTACAGAGGGGCGCTGTGCAGGTAGGACGACCTGCATGGCCGGTGGTGGACGGTCGTCCCTAATCCTGAAAAGCGGAAGGTCGGCGGTTCGACCCCGGCCCTGACCACCACATCGCGACACTCTCAAACCTGCGCTGACCTGCGCAGTTGTCTCCTGGCAGTCGCCGTAGCCGAGATCTCAGATTGGCCGCTGCTGCCCGTCTGTGACTGTGATTCGCCGGTCGGCAGTGCACGTGGGGTGCACGACGCTTGATCACCCGTTTGGAGGGCCTTAATTGGTTCGTGGTACCAGGCCTGCGGCTGAGGTTCCGATCGATGGACCGCTGATCCGCCGGCTTCTTAGGGGTCAGTTTCCGCAGTGGTCGCGGCTGGCTGTGCGTCCGGTTGAGTCGGCTGGCTGGGACAACGTGATCTATCGGCTCGGGACCGACCTTGCCGTCCGGCTTCCCCGGCGGCGCATTGGCGCCGAACAGACCGAGAAGGAGCATCAGTGGCTGCCCGCGCTGGGCCCGCAGTTGCCGCTGGCGGTCCCGGTTCCGGTCGGGAAAGGCGTGCCTGGCGAGGGATACCCGTGGCACTGGACCGTATGCCCCTGGCTGCCCGGCGAGATAGCGGCCTTGGCGGCTGTCGCGGACATGAGCCAGGCGGCACTGACCCTGGCTGAGTTCGTTCGCGCCTTGCAGGGGCTTGATCCCGCGGGCGGCCCGGTCAGTGCGTTCCGCGGCGGGACTCTTGCTGACCGCGATCCGGTAAGCCGGGAATCGGCTGCGGCGCTGCGAGGCAGCTTCGATGTCCGCCCTGCACTGGAGGCATGGGATGCCGCCGTCGCAGAACCGGTTTGGACGGGGCAGCCGGTATGGATGCATGGTGATCTTCACCCAGCGAACCTGCTGGTCAGCAATAGCGAGCTGGCCGGGGTAATCGACTTCGGCCTCCTGGGCGTGGGGGATGCAGCGTGCGATCTGATGGTGGCCTGGACTTACCTGTCAGCCGATGCCCGCCCGGTGTTCCGCGACGCGCTGGCCGTTGACGACGCGACCTGGGCACGCGGCCGGGGCTGGGCGTTGCATCTGGGACTGATGGCCGCCGCCTATTCAGCTGACAACCCGGTGCTTGGCAACATCGGCCGGTACACGATCGCGGAAGTACTCGCCGACTCTGGGCAAAGCCACCGAGGCCTAGAACCGTGCCGCCCGCCGGCTGGTGCGAGTGGAGGGTACGAAGATTGCCCAAATTGACTTGCCGCGCACTGCGCGGTTTGCATCTAATGCAAGATGCCCGAAACCCCTGCCGAAGTGCTCGAAGTGCCGCATGGCCTGCTGATGCGAACCAGAGAGTCTGACGCCGACCAGTTGGCGCACGCGGTCGGCGCAAGCTTGGATCATCTTCGGCCGTGGCTGACCTGGGCTACGGAAGAAGCCGCCGATGCGCAAACGCAACGTAGGCGCTGCCGCGAGGCCGAAGCACACTGGGCGGACGGCTCCGAATACGCTTACGTGTTGCGTCCCGGGCAATCGGAGCAGGTGATCGGCGGCTTTGACTTGTGGCGGATCGCCCCGGGTGCCGTCGAGCTCGGCTACTGGGTGCACGTCGATTTCACCGGGCGTGGCTATGCCACCGTGTGCGCGAGGGCTTTGACCCGAGCGGGACTGGCCCTTTCCGACGTGGTCCGGGTCGAGATCCACACCGACGAGGCCAACGCCATCAGCGCTGCCATCCCGCGTCGGCTGGGCTACCGGCTTGACAGGGTGGTGGACGACCTTCCGCCTGAGGCTCCCGCACACTCAGGGCGGGAGCTGATCTGGGTCATGGAACGCCCCGGGGCGGATTGCCGTGGCTGCTGAGCAGAGTCTCCTCCTCTCATCCGTCCTCCTCGCGGGCGCCAAACCAGGTGAGTGGCTGCCGGGTGAGGGCAGTCGCACCGCATCCACCCAAGCTTGGAGTGACTTGACCGTTGACCGGTGCGAGGTGGACCAGCCCCGCCAGTGCGGGCAGCAACTTGTACCCAGCTGTGTAGGGTTCAGGCGATAAGCAGGCGAAGGCCGAGCTCTGCTGCATCGAGAGCAACGAGGTCGCGGTTGCGTTCGGCCCACCGACCGGATGCCAGGTCATCACGGAGGCTGTGCACTGCCCGCTGCTCGGCCTCCGGCCCGACCCTGGCCCAGACCGACACACCGCGACGGACCTGATCGTCCAGGTATGCCTCGGGCCGGCGCCAGTAGGCCTCGAAGAACCCGTCCGCGCAGTCCCACGGGATGAGCACCGGCTCGGACCGGGCTCCGATCGCGCGGGCCAGCTCGGTCAGCGAGGGCCGACCGGTCAGGAGGCCCGCGACCTCAGGCAGGTAGTCGCGAGTAAGCCAGAACCGGCTACGCCATCGGGTGTCACTGGTGTCGTGGGTGAACACCACCACCCGGCGAGCCACGCGCCGCATCTCGCGCAGGCCCGCGATCGGGTTCTGCCAGTGATGCACGGTGGCGAAAGCCATCGCGGCGTCGAAGGACTGGTCCTCGAACGGAAGGCTCTCGGCGGCGGCCGCCACGCACGGCGCCGCGCCGGCGGGACGCTGCGCACGCATGACCGCCGACGGCTCCACTGCGGTGACGTCACGGCCGGCGGGCTCGTAGGAACCGGTGCCAGCCCCGACATTCAATACCGTCCGCGCATCGCCGAGCGCAGCCCAGACCTGCGCGGCGATCCGCGGCTCGGTACGTCGCGTCGCGGTGTAAGTGGCTCCGATGGTGTCGTACAACTGCGCGCTGGGCATGCCGCTGCCTCTCTGGCTCTCAACCATCCCGCGCCGCGCACGTGGCCTGGCGGCGCTGCACTGGATACGTCACTTGCGCGCTATTTCACCACATTGGCCGACCTGACGTTCCGGCGGTGCGGTCAATGACTACCCATGCCCAACCAACCGTGAGGCGCCCTGGACCCACTCGTGACCGTGATGGCGCTGAGTCGGAAAGCGCCACAAACGATGGGTCGAAGCCATCACGCCTCGCTACCGGGCGGCTGTGGTGCTGGCCGCCTGGTGTGGCCATCGCCGCGGTGAGGTCCTGGTGCTGCGCCTTGCGGATGTTGACCTCCAGGTGACGACGGTGACGGTGCGCCGGAGCCGGGTCGAGCTACCGAAGTCGCCGGTCGCTGTCGACGCCGATCCCATCGTCGACCTGGGCAAGCTCCTATCCCTGAAAGGCGGAGGGTCGGCGGGTCGACTCGGCCCTGACCACCCTTTGACCTGTGGTCACGTCTGCGCGTCCTTGGTATCCCTGACGGCAACGCCGCGTTACGCATAGGCGGATGGTCGCCGGGCTCCGCGTTGAGGACGCCCGCCCGGCACGAGCGCACCGGTGCCGGACAATCCTCCTGATCAATCCCGATCATCCGGCCAAGCTGCGCGCTGAGTACGAGGGAAGACGGGGGAGCGGGACACCAGTTACGGAAGTCCGCCTTTGCGAGGACCGAATGAGGGAGATCCGCTGAGGAGATGGCAGCACGAGGCCAGGACCCAGATCGTTCATAGGGCCGACCTGGCGATCAAGTCACCCGCGGTGGCACGGCTCCTGGCCCGAGATCTGCCGTCAGCCAGCGCTCCGGACGCAGGTAAATCGCGACCTGCTCGCCCAGTTCCGCCTCGGCGAACTCGATATAGGCCGGGACCTGCTCCGGCGGCAGATATCGCGCAGCGATCTCCCGCAATAGCTCATCGGTCCCCGGAACCGTCCGCGTGACCGGACCCTCCACCGACACGTACCGGACGGTGGGCATGACCCGTTCGACCATGAGGGTGAAACGCCCTGCTGTTTCGATGAGCCGGGCTTTCCGGGACCCTGCCTCGGTCAGCACCCACGCCTCCCCGCCCGGTGCGTACTGATACCAGATCGGCACGGTAAACGGACCACGACCTTGACCTGCCGACACCGACAAAGCCGCGACGTGAGGCTCGGCCAAGAAGGATTCGCGATCGCGTGCAGGCAAGCTGCTATCCGTCATAAGCGCAAGCCTAGGCAGAGGTACTGACAATCCGGCCTGATGGCAGTTGCGTACGGTGGGCGCCAGCTTCGTCGGGAATGATCTTGCTGTTGGCCGCTAGTGATGGCTCTGGGCCGAGCTTCAGACCTCACCCGACCGCGATGCGGACGTCTCCGTCTCGGGTCACAGGCCGGAGCTTAGCTCGGCAACGATTTCCGCCGCTGACTGTGACCTCGTCGCGAGCGCGACGCTTTGTCCGGCCCACATCGAGAGCGCTTCGATGTCCCCGGCGGTCCCGGCCATCGGCGGCGCCGGCTCGTAACGAACGATGGCTTCGCCGGAGGCGAAGTGTGCGATCACGTCGCCTTCTCCTGGCCGCTGGCCGTCTGGGGGGCACCCCGCGGCCTCCCATGCCTTGGCTGTTGAGTTGCGGAGAGCGCGGTGGGGAGAATCGGGCCACCCGACGTCGTACAGGTCGGGGTACCACTGCGGATCAGTCTCGGCTGCGGCTATCAGCCGGCGCCGGTAGTCCTCGTGCAGAGGCATCTCCTCGGCCAGCAGGAACCGTGTGCCCAGCCACGCGGCCTGGGCGCCGAGGGCGAGCACCGCGGCAACTCCGCGAGCGTCACCGATCCCGCCAGCCGCGATCACCGGCACTGGCGTCACCGCGTCCACCACAGCGGGCACCAACGGCAGTGTCGCGACCTTACCCCAGACGTGGCCGCCGGCCTCCCAGCCCTGCGCAACGACCACGTCCACGCCGGACGCGACAGCCCGCCGTGCCTCTTCGGCACTTCCTACTGTGTGCATAACGATTCCCCCGGCG
This sequence comes from uncultured Actinomycetota bacterium, assembly GCA_963837255.1. Taxonomy (GTDB): domain Bacteria; phylum Actinomycetota; class Actinomycetes; order Streptosporangiales; family Streptosporangiaceae; genus JAJYUU01. The sequence continues at coordinate 1,529,538 of CAWIMN010000009.1, read as the reverse complement.
GCGTGCACGGGCTCGATGTAGCCGCTGGGGTCTCCCCACATGAGCGATACGATCCGCAAGCCGGCCTCGAGGGCCCGGTCAAGGCGACGGTGATGATCTTCGGTGAGAACGAAGTTGCCCCCGAACGGCCGCGTCGTCAGCGCCGCCGTCTCACGAACCACGGCTCCGGTGTCAGCCGACCAGGTCAGCGTCACCATCCCGAGCGCGCCGGCATTCGAGACCGCCGCGGCCAGTCGCGGAACTGCAGCCATTGGCGCCTGAACGATCGGCCGTTCAATCCCCAGCAACTCACGCACCGCAGTGGTCATGAGCCACGATGTACCCGCGGGCCAGTTGGCGACACGAGCCAGGATCAGCCCTGGCGCTTCCGGCAACCACCGGCGCCCCTTTCAGAGAGTCCCGCGGGGGAGCTCTCGTAGCCCATGGCCCGGCCAGCCACCAGGCCTGCGGGAGCAGCGGCAACCGCTGTCCTATGACTGATAAGAGTCCGGAGTTGACTGCGGGGAACGCCGGTCCCATCCATGAAACTTCGAGTAGTCGCCGGCGTCCCAGGCCTCGCGCAGTCCCGGCGTGCTCAGGTCCCAGTCCGGGCGGATCTCGGCGGTGGCGATGCGCAGGTCGCGCCACAGGTCATAGAACGAAGGGCGGCCCCAGAACCAGTAGCCGTTGTAGACGCTGTGGATGACCAGTCCCGGCTTCAGCACGAGCGTGTGCGGGATCATCGGGTCGTGCTCGGGATCGGTGTACTCCTGGATATCCAGATCCTTTTGGACAATCCGCCCAGGATCTGACAGGAAGGGCCACTGGGCGCCGATCGAGCTGCGGAACTCCTGCAGCGTGTGATGGTCGTCGGTAGCGATCGTCGTGACCTGTGTGTAAGCGACCGCGATCTTCGGATAGTGCTCGGCCAGCTCCAAGTGCTGGCGGTGCTCTTTCGGGCAGTAGTTGCCACGCGCGAGCGTCAGGATCATCGGGTCCCGGCCCTGGAGCTCGCTCAGCGCGCGGACGGTGCCGGTGTGGTCAGGCAGCGCATAATCGGGGAAGGTGCCGCCGGGGACGATGTCGGAACGCACGGGATGACCGCCTCTCCCCTGACGCCGCTGGTGCGACCTGGAATGTGCACGTGTCTGTTTGCTGTAAGAATCTGGGTGTACCAGAAGGCACCTGTGCCTGCCCGTAGGCGTGCCCGTCGGCGCTCATACCCACACTCGCGCCTCGCCAGCCAGCCTCAAAGCGCCATGCAATCTCCCCGCGTCTCGCGGACCGGACCCCACGATTGCCGAGGACGGTCGCTGCCCCGGGGCCGCGCACAGGTGACTGGGCTCAGCCGGGGAGATCCTCCGGGCGCTTCGCGGCTAGCTTGCCGTGCAGCAGGCCGGTGGCCTGGCCGACCTCGATGAGATATCCGTCCGGGTCCCGCATGTAGCAGCGGATCTCGGCCTCGCGGTCGATGGGCGGCGTGACGAACTCGGCCCCCCTTTTCTTCCAGGCCTCGTAACAGGCCTGGATATCAGCGACCCGCAAGTTCAGGAAGATCGAGGTCGTGTCACCAGGCTGGTAGTCGACCACCGAGATGCCTGGTTTATCCGGAGTGGGCGGACCGCCCGGGTTCATGAGGATCCACGAATTGGACAGCCTGACGATGCATGGATTCTCCTCCAGGACCACCGTGCCGCCCAGGACGCGCGAGTAGAAGTCCCGGGACCGCGCCACACTCCGGACGGTGATGAACAGCGTCGCCAGGAAGCCCTCGTCGGGCTCGGGAAGATTGGCGAAGTCGATGCGGGGCGCGGGTTCTGTCATGGTTGCTCCACTCCGGCGGCGTGAGGGACAGTGGCTCTACTCACGAGCCCCTCCAGGTAGTCAGCCCTTCCCTCGATGTGGCCTCGCAGACGTCCGACGCTTCGGCCCGTTTCGTAATCGGCTCCGCCACTTTCGCTCAACACGTCAGGCAGTGTTCAGTCCGTCGGGCGCGGGGGCAAAGCACTGTGCGGCCGCCCGCTGCGCGTGATGCCAGTCTCAATCGCAGGCGAGGCCCGGCGCTCACCACCAGCAACCGTGCTCCGCGCCTGTCCTGGGACGCTGACCAAGCCGGCAGCACCAAGCAGCGGCCGACGCCGATCAGGCACTATCTGATCCGGGGCGACAGCGAGATCCCTGCTGCTAGCGCGGCGTAGGTGCGATCCTGGGCTACCCGCAGTCCGGGGAGCGCTTCCGGGGTCGGTCGAAGATCCAGGCGCAGCGCGGCGGGCACCCGGCTGAACGCCACTTCACTGTCCTGCGGATCAGGGGTGGCGGCGACCTGTGGGTGAGCGAGTGCGTGATCACCTACGACGGCGTGCCAACCTACTCTGTAAGCGTCATGGAGATCACCGGCGATCTGGTCACACATGAGACCCAGTACTTCGCCGACGCCTTCCCCGCGCCTGCCTCGCGGGCGGCGCTAGCTGAGCCGATCCCTAGCAACGACCGATGAACCCATGCGCGGATCATGATTACCGATGTAAGAGCCGACTGGAGGCAGCCCGCCGGCTGCTGCTAGCGCATACCCCCTAGCTGGTGCGAAGAGCCTGGCTGAGTGAGACTCGTGCTCCGGTGCGGAGGACGGCGTTGCCGTAGATTCTGCCGGCTAGGCCCGCCAGCAGCGGGATGGCGGCGGCGGCGAGCAGGATCGAGGCGATCGTCTCCCAGGCGGGCACGGAGCCCATGGCCAGGCGCATGGGCATCAGGGTGGGCGAGAAGACGGGGATGATCGAGAGGATTTCGCACAACCGGTTATCGGGGTGGCCGGGCAGGAAACTTATCCCGAGGATGTAGCCCGCGATCACCGGGATCAGCACTGGCATGACCACCGCGCCGGCGTCTTCCTGACGGGAGACCAGGGCCCCGGCGGCGGCGAGAGCGAAGGCGTAGAGGACGAACCCGAGCAGGTACCAGACGACCAGCCACACCACGGTGCCGACGGCGGCGGATATCGACACGTGCAGCAGGCCGAGCCCAACGGCCAGGGCGACCCCGACGATGCCGAACACCAGCATCTGGACCAGGCCGACCAGCCCGATACCGGCCACCTTGCCGGCCATGAGCTGCCAGGGCCGCACAGTGGAGAGCAACAGCTCTACCACGCGGCTGGATTTCTCCTCGACGACGCCCTGCGCGACGCGTTGCCCCTGGATCATCAAGGAGATATAGATCAGCACACCGTCGGCGCTGCCGAGCACGATGGCGGCGACGTTGTAGTGCGTGGGCGGAGAGATCACCTCGACCGCCACGTCGCAGCGGTCACCTTCTGGTTCACCGTGGCGGGGTTACCGCCCAGGGCACGGATCTGCTGGTCAAGAGTCAGCTGGCGGGCCAGGCTGCTCAGCGTCTGGCGCAGGCCGGGGTCAAGGCCGTGCTCGACGATCACCCGTAGCCGGCCGTTGTTCTCGATCAGCAGCGCAGCCAGCGAGCCGTTGGCGACCTGCGCCCGGCCCGCGGTCTGGCTCGGCACCGTCCGGATGCTGACCTTGTGCCCGAGCGCCATGGCGCTGGCCTGCAGCGGAGAGGCGAAGCTGGTTTCGCTGCGGATCAGCGCCACGGTTGTCCCGGAGCCTTCGGTGGCGGTGAGGATCGTGAGGATCACTACGGCGGCGATGATGACCAGCAAGATCAGCGCGGTCACGACCCGGACGGTCTTCGAGCGCAGCATCGTGGTGATCTCTCGGACGGCGATCAGCCGCACCGCGGCCGCAGAAGATAGCGTCGGCTCACTCATGCTGCGTCGCCCTGTTCGGTGACGAGGTGGCGGAACAGCTCGGTCAACGAGGGCCGGCGTCGGGTGAACTCGCGCACCGGCCCGGTGGCCATGGCGGTCTTGAGCACGATCTGGTCGTCCGCCTCTTCGGCGAGCTCCAGCACGGTCGGTCCCGCGGGACCGACGGCCTCGGCAACGACGGTGACCCCGGGAATGCCCTCCGCCCACCCCGCGGGGGCCTCAGGGACCTGGACCAGCACCTGGCTGACCGCGCCGGTGCGAAGCTCCTCGACGGTGCCGCAGGCCTGCAGGTGCCCGTGGTGCACAATGCCGACGCGGTGGCACAGGCGTTGGACGAGGTCGAGTTGGTGACTGGAGAAGATCACCGGAATCCCCTGGCCGGCCTGCTCGGTGAGGACCTGGCTCATCACCTCCACGGCGACCGGGTCGAGCCCGGCGAAGGGCTCGTCGAGCACCAGCACGTCCGGGTCATGCACGAGGGCGGCGGCGAGCTGAACCCGCTGCTGGTTGCCGAGGCTGAGTCTCTGCACCTCGTCCTCCCGGCGAGCGGCGACGCCGAGCCGCTCGAGCCACTCGTCCGCCGCCGCGGCAGCGCGGCGTGGCGGTAGGCCGTGCAGCCGGGCCAGGTAGGAAAGCTGCTCGCCGACCTTCATCTTCGGGTACAGCCCGCGTTCCTCGGGCATGTAGCCGATCCGCCGGCGAGTATCGAGATCCACTGGCCGACCGCCGATCCGGACCTGCCCGGAATCGGCGGCGAGCACCCCCAGAATGACGCGCATCGTGGTGGTCTTGCCCGCCCCGTTACTGCCTACGAACCCGAACAGCTCACCCGCGCCGACGGTGAAGCTCATCTCCCGCAGGGCGACGACCTCGCCGAAGCTCTTCCACAGCGAGTCGATCTCGATCCGGTCGACCGGCACCGGTGGCCCCTTCCCGTTTCCGCCTGACCTGCTCGCATGTACTCATCCAGTGCGTCCCGACCGGGCCGTCCTTGCCTGCCTTAATGCTGTATTGCTTAGTAAGTCGTTTACTTAGAAACTAAGATTACAAGAGACTGAGGTACTGTCAAGTCATGGTCGAGCCGAATGCCACCAACAACGAACCGGCCGTGCTTCTGGGCCGTGAATTCACCAGCGCGGTCGTGATGTTCCAGGAGGCCGTGGGTCAGCTACTCGGGCTCAGCGGGGCCGAACGCAAGTGCCTCGACATAATCGACCGGCTCGGCGCCGTCAGCGCCGGGCGTATCGCCGAGCACACGGGCCTGACCACCGGCGCGGTCACCGGCATGATCGACCGCCTTACTCGAGCCGGTTACGTCGAACGCACTCCCAACCCCGCCGACCGACGCAGCGTGCTCATTACGCTGCGGCCCAACACCCCCCGCGATGCGCTGCTGCCTGCCATCTTCAAACCGCTCGCCGAGGACATGACCGAAGTAGCCTCGCACTACAGCCCGACGCAGCTCGCCACCATCGCCGACTGGGTGGCCCGCACCACCGAGGTCCTGCACCGCCGAACCGAAGCGCTAACCGCCTCCACCACGCAGCGGCACCTAAGCCACCCCAACGCAGACAATCCGCACTGCGGGTGAAACCGTGTTCTGTGCCGACGCCGTGATGCCCGGCATCGTCACGCTGGTCGTGCAACGCTGGCCAGGGCCTTCCGCTCGCGCAAAGCGACCGGGACTGCGGCAAGGATCAATGCACCGGTAAGGGCGAACGCCGCCGGGTAGCCGGTGCGGAGGCAGATCAGGCCGAAGACCGCCGGGCCCGCGCCGTACCCGGCATCGTAGGCGAGGTTCCACAACGCGCTGGCCTTAGCCTCCGGCAGCTGCTCGATCAGCTGCGCAAACGTCGCGTTCTCGATCACCCCGAACCCGGCGCCGAACAGCACCATGCCTGCGAAGATCACCACGGGCGAGCCCAGCGCAATCATCGCGGCCATGCCGAGCGCCGCCACGACGAGCGCCGGGATGAGCAGCCGGACGTGACCATACCGGTCGCCGTGCTTGCCAGCCTGCCAGCGGCTGAGCGTGGCGGTGACCGCCTGGACGAGCAGGGCGGCCGAGCAGAGGTTGCTCGGGATCCCCTTCGCGAGCGGCAGGAACGAGTCCAGAACGCCTGCCGCGACGGTGGCGGCGGCGAAGATCAGCGGCAGGCGCACCGCAGCGCCCGCCATCCGCCCGGAGCTGCGGCCACCCGGCATCCGGCCGGCGCGGGCGGTACGCCGTTCCTCGCGCCCGCCCGGCAGCCAGCGGATCGCCGCCATTGGCAGCAGGCCGACGGTGGCCGCCATCACCGCGGCCACGGCGGCCAGGTGGTGTCCGGCGAGCCAGACTCCGGCTGGCAGCGCGACTACGGCCGGGACACCGGATACGACCCCGAGCAGGCCGAGCCCCTCACCGCGCCGTCCGGGAGGCAGCAGCTTGGCGGTGAGCGCGCCGGTAGCCACGCCGCACAGGCCGAAACCGAGCCCGCGCACCAAGCTGACGCTCATCATCACGGCCCGGGGCTCGCGCGCGAGCAGGGCAAGGGCCGGCACACCCAGCAGCACGGCTCCGGCCGCGAGCACGATCCGGTAGCCGAACCGCCCGATCGCTGCCGCCGCGACGGCCTCGGCGGCCACGGTGCCGAGCAGCAGGGCCCCGGTGATCAGCCCGGCAGCGGAGCTGCCGGCGCCGGCCGCCGCCAGCATCATCGGCATTACAGACAGCAGCAGGAAGAAGCTGGTGAGCGAGGTGAACTCGGCCAGGAACGTCACTGCCAGCGGCACGCTGAGGAGCCGGGCCGGGGCCGCGGTGCCAGGCTGCGCCTGTGTCAAGGTGCTCATAGCAAGCACGCTAGGAGGCAGCCGGCACGCTGGTAAGGTCCGATTTCATGACGATTGAGTGGTCCGGTTTGAGCCCGGAGCTGCTGGTGCGGCTCGACCGTTCGGCCAGCCAGCCGCTGCGCGCCCAGCTGGAGGCGAGCCTGCGCGAGGCGATCAGGGGTGGCCGGCTGCACGCCGGGGAGCGGCTGCCGTCCTCGCGGGAGCTGGCACGTGCGCTCGGCATCTCCCGCGGCATGGTGCAGGAGTGCTACGGGCAGCTGCTGGCCGAGGGATATCTGACCAGCCGCACCGGGTCCGCCACCCGGGTTGCCGACGTCAGCGGCCAGCAAGCCGGCGACCAGCCGGCCGTCGGCCCGGCCGTAGTCTCGCCGCCCCGCGAGGCCCCGGAACCGGCGCTGATCGCGGACTTCCAACCCGGCATACCGGACCTGTCCAGCTTCCCGCGTACCGACTGGGCCTGGGCCATCAAGCAGGCATGCACCCAGGCCGCATCCGCGGACCTTGGATACGGCGACCCGCACGGCAGCGCGGTGCTGCGCGAGGTCCTGGCCGGGTACCTGCGGCGGGTACGAGCCGCCGCCGCCAGCCCAGAGCGAATGATCATCAGCACCGGCTTTGCGCAAGGAATCAACCTGGTACTGCGCGCTCTGGCTCGCCAAAGCGGCGTGACGTGCGTGGCCTTCGAAGACCCCGGTTACGGCAGCGCGCAGGCAGACGAAACAGTCCGCGCGGCCCTGACGATGGGCATCCACATCACCTACGTGCCGGTCGACGAGCAAGGCCTCGTGGTCAGCGAACTGGCGGCCAGCGGAGCCCACGCGGTGGTGGTCACACCGGCACACCAGTCCCCCACCGGGGTGGTCTTGTCACCGGCACGGCGGCACGCCCTGACCGACTGGGCACGGCGCGGCGGCGGGTACGTGATCGAGGACGACTACGACTCAGAGTTCCGCTACGACAAGGAACCCGTCGGTGCGCTGCAGGGACTAGCCCCAGACCAGGTCTTCCTGCTCGGCACTGCCAGCAAGGCACTGGCGCCCGCAGTCCGCCTCGGCTGGGTCCACGCCCCTTCACAACTAGCCTCAGCGGTCGCCGCCGAGAAAGAAATGAGCGACCGCGGCTCCTGCACGCTAGACCAGCTCGCCCTGGCAACACTCCTCACTACCGGCCGGTACGACCGCCACCTGCGCCGGATGCGAACTGTCTACGCCGCCCGGCGGGCCGCACTGACCGACGCGTTCGCCAGACACGCCCCCCAAATCCAGCTCACCGGGCTCGCGGCTGGATTCCACGCTGTCGCACTCCTGCCGCCAAGGGCCGACGAGATAGCGGTGATCGCCGCGACGCGTGAACGGCGGGTCGGGCTGCACGGAATCAGCGCCTATCGCGGCAATCCTGACACCCCAGCGCCACCCGCGCTGGTGATGGGCTTCGGCAACGTCCGCGAGCGAGCCATTGAGCCGGCCATTTCGGCCGTCGCCGACCTGCTCAACTGACGAGGAAGCGACCGTGCCGGAACCGGACACCTCGGCTACCCGCGGTCAGCTCGCGCTACACACCGGCAGGCGCATGGCTAGGTGCTCTTCCGCGGCAGATGCCGAGCACAAGTTGTCTTGTGCCGGGTGAGGCTTGGTTGTCCTGCGACGGGTCGCGCTATCGCGGGGTCAACACGCAGAACTCATGGCCATCGGGATCGGCCATGACCACCCAGCTGACCTCGCCCTGGCCGATGTCGATGCGAGTCGCCCCGAGGGAGACGAGACGGTCGACCTCCGCTTGCTGATCACCGTGGACAGGTGGAGCGAGGTCGAAATGCAGCCGGTACTTCCCGGTCTTCGGCGTCAGTGGCGGACCGCCCCAGGTGATCTTCGGACCGCCGCGTGGCGAGCGAATCGCGGTCTCTTGATCCTGATCCCAGACCAACGGCCAGCCCAGCGCTTCGCTCCAGAAGTACCCGACTTCTTGCGAACCTTCACACGCAAGCGCTCCGATGAATCCGCAGTCGGCGAGGAAACTGTTGTCGGGCTCGATGACGCAGAACTCGTTGCCTTCGGGGTCTGCGAGCACAACATGACCCTCCTCCGGGCGCTGACCAATGTCGATGTGCTGGGCGCCGAGTCCAAGCGACCTCGCCACTGTCTGTTGCTGGTCCTCAAGGGACGTGCTCGTCAAATCGAAGTGCATCTGGTTCTGGTCGGCCTTCTGCTCCTGAGTTGGAAGGAATCGGATCCGGAACCCAGTGTCATCGCTCGGCACCAGCTCGATGCCGTCCTGGGGGTCGTTGGCCATCTCCCAGCCCAGGACACCGGCCCAGAAGTGCGCGAGACGGAGCGGATCGTTCGCATCGAAGCAGATCGCGAGGAGATGACAAGTCATTCCGCTCCGCACCCCCGATCTGCTGACTCTCAAGGCCGCGTACAGCGCACGTCCGCCGCGCCCATAGAAAAACAACGCTAGGCGCCGGGCGGCACGCCACGCAAAGAGATTTAGTCAGAGGGCGGCGATCGCGCGCACGATCGTGTGCCTGTCGAGGCCAGCCGAGACCTCGAGGTTGGGCCAACTTAAGCCAGCCGCCGGCTGGTCGGCACCGGTCAGCGCGGCGGAGTAGTGGTCAGGTCGTCGGACCGGCCCGCGGCCAGCCGCTGCCACTGCGCACTCGGTCGGCCTTCCGTGCGGAACTGGTCGCCGTTATTCGCCCAGTGCTGCGGCCAGCCCGTCGGCGAGTCCTCGAAGGTCTCCTGGCGGCCGTAGATCGTCATGTCCAGCAGTCCGTAGGCCGGTGCTGTGGCTTCGGAACCGCGGCCGGAGGTCCAGTAGGTCTCGAATACCCGGTCACCGTCTCGCAGGTAACACACGAGCATGCCGAACCAGCGCCCGGCCAGCAATGCGTCGGCCGATTCCTGCGCCGAGTACCACGGCATGTCCCAGCCCATGAAGCGGCGGTAGGCGGCGGCCTCCTCGTAGGGCCCCTGGGAGAAGGTCGCATAGGTGACGTCGCGCGCGTGGAGGTAGGAGAGCTCGCTGACCTGCCCGTTGAAGAACGTGCAGCCCTCGCATTGGTCCTTGGCGGGCTGGCCGGTGTGCCACATGTGGAAGTAGACGATCAGCTGACGCCGGCCTTCGAAGACGTCCGCCAGCGGGACCCGGCCGTGCTCTCCGATCACCGGAGTCGACGGATCTACCTCCACCATTGGCAGCCTGCGCCGGGCCGCCGCGATCGCGTCACCCTCGCGGGTGTGCGCCTTCTCCCTGCCTAGCAGATGGTCGAGCTGGGCCTGCCAGGTGGCCCGGTCCGTCACCGCTGGCAGCGGTGCGTTCGCCGTTGCCTCTGACGACATCGTCAGCTTCTCCGGCCTGTCGTTCACTGTTGTCTCCTTCAGTAGGGCGGTTCTGCCGACTCCCGCGAGACTAGCGAGAGCTCCACTACGACGACGAAGTGCCGGGCAAATTCTGGACAGCGATGCTCGGCAGGCTGGTCACTGCAGCGCGTGCCACCAGCTCAGCGGAGCCCAACCATGTGGTAAGGCGTCCGGCGTACTTCCTCGACGACTGTCAGAAACAGCGTCGAGTTGTGAGCTTCCGGCCGCCTCTTCAACCGCAGGAGGTACGCGCTCTAGCGCGATCAGCCGGTAGCAAAGCTGCACCGACATAAGGCCGATCGCCGCTTCCACCACGGCCTGCCAAACTCCGCGGATAGCGAGGTTCTCGAGGATTGCCCGCACGCTGGTTGAGTCAGGAGCGACCGCCTCAATCTCGCTGGCAACCGCCAGCGGCAGTGTCACCAGCAGCGCGGTCGCCCAGAAATGCCGCCGAACGAGGTGCGCAGACCGGCGCAAGGCGGCAATGACCGACCTGTCTTCGATGTCGATCACGGGTCCGACGACGGCAAAGAGGTTGATGGCAATCAGTCCTGGGATCACCAGCGCGATCAGGCCGATAACCACCAGCACGGCCACCAGCACATCCGCCGCGACCAGTCGACCCCATGCAAGGGTCCGAAATACCTTCCAGACGGAGGTGCCTTCGGCGCCATCCTGTGATCCGCCGATCAGCCTGCAGAGGAATCCCGACAGGAAGACCGTTCCCAGCAGGGTCACCCCCGACGCGCTGAGATCGGCGATGAGCGCTGCCGGCAAGTTGGTCCTGTCGACGAAGTCGGCGACGACGATGTCCGCCAGGGCGGTGAGGATAGACACGGCTATGGCGACGGCAAGAATCCGCCACCAGTGGCGCCTGCCCGCCTTCGCTGCTGCGGCGACAATCGCGGCGACGCCCAGAGCTGACGTCATGTCTCGGCAGGCTACCAAGGCACTGGCCACTCCCCGGTCGCCCGGCCCTCCGAGGCGTTGACGCACGGTAATGCATCCCGGACTGACTGCAGTGAAGCTTGCGTCACATCAATCGGTAAAGCTAAGGTAATCCACTTCTGTTGGATTAGTAACGAAGATCACGATTGAGCAGCTTTTTGTCGATGATGCGACGCTGGTCAGCGGCCGGGTTGATGCGCCGACCGCTGCCTCGGAACCCGGCCGTAGCCATCGCAGCCGTCGCTCTCGCCGTTCTCACGCTCGCCGGTTCGACACAATCGGCGGCGCAGGGTGCGAGGAGCCCGCAGAAGGCCGGCATCACCGATCTGTTCACGTCCTACGACGCGGGCACAGGCCTGATAGGCAACTCCTGGTGGCAGGCCGCGGTCGCGCTATCGACCGTGGAGACCTACGCGCAGACCACCGGAGACACCAGCTACGACTTCGCCATCGCACGTGCGTTCGCGCTTCACTCAAGCGGCAGATTCGAGAACAGCTCGGACGATGACACGGCCTGGTGGGCACTGGTCTGGCTGCAGGCCTACGACCTCACCCACGTCTCGTCGTACCTGTCGATGGCCGAGACCGACGCCGACTACATCCATGAAGACTGGGACAGCACGTGCGGCGGCGGCATCTGGTGGCAGCGGAGCCCGCGTTCCTACAAGAACGCGATCAGCAACGAGCTCTTCCTCGAACTGACCGCGGCGCTGCACAACAGGATCCCCGGAGACGCGAAATACCTGGGGTGGGCGAAGGCCGAGTGGCAATGGTTCGACCACAGCGGAATGATCAACAAGAGCAACCTGATCAATGATGGCCTGACCAACAGCTGCGAGAACAACGCCCAGACGACCTGGACCTACAACCAGGGCGTGATCCTGGCCGGGCTCGCCCAGCTGTACCAGGCCACCGGGAACCGCTCGCTCTTGAGCACGGCAGAGCGCATCGCTAGGGCGGCGATCGGGCAGCTCACTGTGGCCGGCGTGCTGACGGAGCCGTGCCAGGGTGCTGACTGTGCCGCCAGGCTCGATACCAACACCCGGTCGTTCAAGGGCATCTTCGTCCGCGACCTCGAGGTCCTCGCTGTCACCGCGAGGACAAGTCAGTTCAACGCCTTCTTCAGAAGGCAGGCTCAGTCCATTGAGGTTCACGACACCAGCAGCGCCGTGGAGCTTGGCATGTCCTGGGCTGGTCCGCTCGCCGATGTTAGCGCCGCCACTCAGGCGAGCGCGCTGGATGCCCTGGTTGCCTCGGTCAAACTGCCCTAGCGCCGCTTCTGCGTCCGACGATCAGGTAGCCAACGGCATCGAACGGAGCACCTGGTGGCTGCCAGTCCTCGAAGGAGCCTGAGGCGGACAGACCGGCCTGGTGCGCTGGTAATCGTCCGCGGCGCGGTCGAATCCGGCACGCAAGGCATGGCGCGTCAGACTGCCTTCCTCCACCGTTCCTTCCTTGCTGTCAGGCGCGTCAGCCACTGGTTACGGGAAGAAACTCAGCATCGTGCCGGAGCCGGCTGGCGCCGCCACGGGGATCGGAGTGACCTCCACGTCGACCCAGCGGTTCTCGCCCATGTCGCCGGCGTCGAACGTGTCCGGATAAGGAAAGCCGGCTCCGAGCTGATACGAGCTGTTCCCCGGCGACGTGGCCAGGGCAACGTTCGGTGAGGTCAGCGGACCGTTCACGATTCCGCTAGCGGACGCGGGGCCGCCATTGCCGAAGTACGAACGCTGCTCGGCGAAGAATGCGTTGCCGCCGGCGGACCAGACGCATGTCTTGTATCTGCCAGGAGGCAGCGTGATGCCGCTGTAGCCGCATGCTACCCAGCCGCTTCCGGGGCTGCCCGACCACGATGACGACTTCTGCGTTCCGGCGACCATAGCCTGGGTGCTGACGTCAAAGATCGCGCATTCATCTGGCAGTGCGCTCACACCAGGCGTGCTGAGAGCGCTCGCGGACTTCGGCGGGCTCCAGAGCCAGATGTTGTTCAGCGTGCAGGCTTGCGATAGCCAGAACTCGGTGCCCATGGACTGCTCAAGATTGTCCGGCGCTGGCATCCCCCCTGGGCCCGGGATCGCTGGCAGTGTCGGCCAGAGCCGATAGGACGAGCCAGCCGGCGCCTCGGTGGTGAGCTGTACGTCGAGCCAGAAGTTGCTGTGCTGGCTATCGGCGTAGACCGGCATGAACTTCGTCGGATCGTTACCACCGGCGCTGCTGAACAGGCCCTGTCCGATACCGTAAGGCTGCGATCGCAAGCCGCCCACGTCGGAATACGCCACGAGCGGCCCGCTCACCATGCCGCTGGCGTACGTATCCCCGGCGCCGAACCAGCTACTCGTAATGGGGAATGGGCCGGTGAGTCCGGTGACCGCGATGTAACTCTGGCCGATGGTGAGGGGGATAGCCGCCTCGAGCGGCACGTAGTTCCACTGCCCTGGGGTCAAAGCACCCGAGGTAACCGTTGCTTTGGCAATGAGCACTCCGGCGTTCGGCATGTTGTTGTATGGCAGCCACAGCGCAAACTCCTGTGGTGCGGTGCTCTGCCCCGTCGGGCATACCCACCACCAGAAACCCTGCAGCCAGCACCCTCCCGTCGTGGCCTCGAACACGACGCCAGAGAGAAACGGGCCCGAGTGCGAAGCTGGGGCCGACGGCCCGTTCGTGGAGCCGAACAGCCGGTAAATGCCCATCAGAACCCCAGAGCCGATCCAACGCAGAGCCAGGAGGCGAGGGCGGCGTTGTAGATGAAGCCGACAACGTCCGTTGCGCCAGCAGCCGGGGACAGCGTGGGCGCGCCCGCGGCGCCGAACGCGTACTGGCTGCCCCAGGACACGGCAAAGCCGCCGCCACCGCCCTGCGTGATCTGGAACGTGATCCGCTGCCCGTCGACCGGGCTGGACGGGTTGGCGATTGTCCGGCTCGCGGCGATCGTCACCCGGAAGTCGTTGCCGAGGGCTGCGTTGACAGCAATCGTCGGCGCGTCGGCCAGACCCACTACAGCCGGCGCGACGTAACCGGCGGTGATTCTAGTGCTCATTGGCGTGAGCCTCCTTATTGGTACGCATGTTCGCAGGCAGTTCTTCTGTCCCGGGGCCGCTCCGGCGGCCATCTCGGCGCGGCCAACAGGCTAGGGCGGTGTCGGCGAAGCCCTGCGGACGTCTGTGCAGGAGCAGCGCGGATCGGATCATCACCTGGGCGACGTTGTCGTCGGTGCGGGACGCACTCGCTAGGCGATCTGATGCCAGGTGGCCCTTGCGCCGCTCTTCTTGCAGAACCACAGGCGGCCCGCCGAGTCGGCATAGAGGTCGCCCCGCTGGCCGCTTCTGGGATGGCTCGCATGCCCCGGGGTCAGCTGGATCTGGGCGGCAGCGGCGCCTGCGAAGATGCCGCCGCGTCCGCCGCTGCTCGTCGCCTGGACGCCAGCCCCGCCGCTCGTGTTGGCCACACCGACCACCGCCGCGGAGGTCGCAAGGCTTGCTTCGATGATGCTGCCGGCATTCGGTCCGGCGGCGCGGGCGTGGTGCTCGGGCTCGGTGTAGGCGACCTCCGCCGCCGACACCGCCTCGCCGGATGACGCATTGCGGCGACTTCCCCAGTCGCCCAGGGCCGCTGCGCCCACGATGCCAGCCGCAGCGCCTGCGAGCGCCACGCCGACGGTGCGGCGACTGATCTTGCCTGGCTCAGACATCTCCGCGGCCGTGTTGACCGTCAGCTGTCCTGATTCCTCAGCAACCTGAGCTTCGACGGCCGTGAGCCGGGAGATCTGGCTCCGGAGTTCGGCGTTCTCCTGGCTCAGCTGGCCACAGACTTGTGCCAGCTCGTTCACTTTTGTCGTCAACGCATCAAATGCGGCAGCGTCACTCATATCGATGTCACCGCTCCGTTTAGCTGTCCGTTCGGCTGGTCCCGGTCGGACGCTACCAGTCGGGCAGAAGCGATCTAGCGGATTATCGTATATTTTCGGGGGCGGTTTCTCGGCAATCCGGACTGCGCCAGCATCGAGCTTTCGTGATCTTGGTTTAGTCCCGCGCGAGCGCCAGCTAGTAGCTGCTGACCGGCGCTGGTTAGCCCCCCGGGAGTCCCCAGGCCGCAACGCCGTGGTTGTCCGCCGTGAAGATCCGGTTGCCGGCGAAGACGGACTGAGCGAACGTCATGCCGGTCGTCAGCTCGTCGATGATCGCGCCGGTCCGGGCGTTGAGCAGGTAGATGCCGCTCGGACGCGGCAGGTACGTGCCAGCGGTGAGGACGCCGCCGCCGTCGAGAGCGAGACTGCCGATGACGCCGCCGGGCAGTCCGGTCTCCCAGATGAGCCGGCCTGTCGCCGCCCGGCGCTCCTGCACTGAACCGCGAAAGGTCATCAAGCCGATCGTCAGCCGCTGCCCGCCGAAGAACAGGTCCCGGCCGTTGTAGACAGGCGCGGCCAGGCACTCGGGAGTACCGCCCAACGGCGCGGCGATCCGTGCCGACCACGCCAGCTTCATGGTGCGCTGGTTAACCGCGTAGAAGACGCCGTTCTTGTCGCAGGCGCCGACGTACCTGCCGAAGAACACCGGCGATCCGCCGAAGTCGTCGTTGAAAGTCGCCTGCTTCGCCGGGACCTGAAAGGCGCCCAGGAGCTTCAGACTGCTCGGATCGAGCTTGAGGATCGACGCTCCCCACTTTTCCTGCAAATGACCCTCGGGCCCGTTGCCGGTGGTCGCGTAGACATCCCCGTTCCCGCCGATTCCGATGCTGGACCAGACCGAGCCGCCAGCATGTTTCGGGCCGGGCGGAACGGTGTGGAACTCAGCGAGCTTCGCGCCCGAGGACTGCCGGAAGGCGAGGACGGCACCGCGGATCAGCGGGATGTCGCAGCTGGACGCGACGCCGATGTAGATCTTCCGGTTCGCGACGGTCGGCGATGACCAGTCGTAAAAGTCGTTGACCTTGGTAGACGGGATGGCGATGGCGGACCGCCACTCGCGGCTGAGATTCGACGCACGCAGGGCGTACAGGTAGCCGTTGCCGCCGGCCACGTAGACCGTCAGGACGCCGTTGGCCGGATCAGCCGCGACTGTGGCCGTCGAGGTAACGCCGTTCGCCGCGCAGGTGAGCGCAGGCTGCCTGCCGATGAAGACCCTGGCCAGCACCTTGCCCGTGCGCTCGCTCAGCTTGTAGAACCACCCGCGGCCTGAGCCGATGTAGACCGCGCCAGCTGCCACAGTCGGGCTGGCGACGTACGGCTCGCCGCGGGTGAAGCGCCACTTCAGCCGCAGCGTCGAGGCGTTCGCTGGCGTGATGCGCGTCTGGGACGGGTTGTAGGAGGCATGGCGCGGGCCGTCCAGGTAGGCCGGCCAGGCTGATGCCGGAAGCGCGCTCCTGGCTGCTGACGCCACGGTCCGCGCGGCCGACACCGGGCTGGCCGCTACGGACGGCGTACCGGCGACAAACGCACTGCCTAATGCCAGCGCGCCGACGATCGCCGCAACAGCCGGGCCCGCGGCCGCCCGTTTCGCGGTGCTATCCCTCTCGGGCACGGGCCCCAGTCTGCAACAGCCGTGCTGCTCGCGCCCGCTGCGACACACCGTGGCGGGCGAACCGGGCGGCGCCGGATTGCCGATGGCGAGGCCGAACGTCATCGCTGCCGATCCACTGCGGAAACAGCAGCAGCAGAGTTCCACCCATGGTGCTCGCCCCCCGACGGACGTCGCCGCCAGGCCGGGATCCGGGTGCGGACGCTGGGTGGGAAGGGGCGGGACAGGTAGGGTCATCCCGTGCAGCGGCTGGCTCCGGGACAGGGAACGGGCATGCCCTTCGCTAGCCGCCTCGCGGCGCTCGCGGCGGCTGCCGCTGTCGTCGCGGCGGGCCTGTCCGCCTGCGCCAGCACGCCGGGCGCCGGGCCAGCATCGGCAGCGGCCCAGCACGCAAGGTCGGCCAGCGTCCGGCCGTCTGCTACGCCCAGCCCGTCAGGAATGCAGGCCATCCAGGTCGCCAGCGCACCCCAGCACGTCAGGGCCGCGAGCGGCGCCCTGGCCGATGCGGCCGCGGACAAGCTGCTCTGGAGCCGCGAGCTCGGCACCGAACGGCCGATCGGCAGCATCACCAAGGTCATGACCGCGCTGGTTGTGCTCCAGGAAGGCGGCCTGGACAGGCAGATCCGGATTCCGAAGGCGGTCCTTCAGTACGTCGCGAAGTACCAGGGCGAGAGCGCGGGCCTGCGTCCTGGCGATGTCCTCACTGTCCGCGATCTGCTCGAGGCCCTCCTCCTCCAGTCTGCCTGCGACGCGGCCTACGTACTCGCCGTGACCTACGGTCCGGGTTTGCCGGCCTTCCTGGCCAAGATGAACGCGTCAGCACTCCAGCTGGGCATGACGCACACGCACTTCACCAGTCCGGACGGCCTGCCCTACCCGACTGAGTACTCCACCTACTCGACGCCGGCCGACTTGCTGACGCTGGGCCTGGCGGCGATGCAGGTGCCGTTGTTCCGCACGATCGTTGATCAGCGCTTCTACAACCTCCCGAAGAGCCGCGGCTACCATCACGCCTACTGGTGGGGGAATACGAACGACCTGATCGGCAGCTATCAGGGCGCGATCGGCATCAAGACCGGGTACACCGACGCCGCGAAGCACTGCCTGCTCTTCGAGGCCGTGCGCCACGGCACGACGCTCATCGGCGTCGTGCTCGGCAGTCCCGACACCGGACCCGCGGCCGGCGCACAGGCGGCGGAGAGCCTGCTCAACTGGGGCTTCGCCCTGAAGCTGCCAGCCGCCGGCTGACGATACGTGACTGGCGGTTAGCGGCAGGCATCTAACGGCTAACTAACGGCGGCGGCCGTTCCCGGCCCCGTTCCCGGTCCCTTCTATTTTTGTCACCTGGTGCCTTTAGTCCCGCGCAGTGGTGACATTCGCTCATGACGGCGCAGGTCAGGCAGGAGCGAAGCTGTTCTCAGAACCCGCAGGAACCGGGTTCATGAGCGAAGGAAAGAAGGGGATTCGAATGGCAAGCCCAGTCGAATTTCTTGGTGAGCCGACTGCACGCCGCAACCTAGCAGTGTGGGAATGGGTGAAGCAGTCCAAGATCATGGCGCTTGGCTGGACAGCAATGCGCATCTGGCTCGGTGTCATGTGGATTCAGGCGGGGGTTGCCAAGCTGTGGGGCGCGGAGAACGCTGGATTCCTGCACAACGGCGGCGCCGCAGTTGCTGGCTTTGCCGGCCACGGTGCTGCTGCCTACACCTGGTGGGGCAGCTTCCTGCACAGCTTCGTCGTCCCGAACGCGGGCTGGATTGCCGTCCTAGTCGCGGTTGGCGAGTTCGCGATCGGCATTGCGCTCTGCCTCGGCTGGTTCACCCGCATCGCGGCGCTCGGAAGCCTGGTGCTGCTGTTCACGTACGTGATGTCCGGCACGGCTAGCGTGTGCGCCTTCTACGCACTGTTCGCCATCGTCATCCTGACCATGTGGAAGACCTCGAGCTGGCTCGGCGTCGATGGCCTGGTGGCCAGCTACCGCGAGCGCCACCACCACGAGCGTGGTCTGCACACCCCAATCCGCGAGCTGCTCAGCCGAGTTCAGGCCGGGACCCCCGCGGCCGACAAGACCGCGTGACGGTCCGTTCCTCGGTCGAGTCCCAACCGATGCGGCCTGCGAGAGCAGGCCGCATCGTCGTGTTCCTGGCCGGACGGCGGGGCACTGCTAGTCGCGGTACTCCTAGTCTCCGCCGAGGGCCCAGAAGGCGCAGTGATGCTCGGCGGCGAAATTGGTCTCTGGCTGGGGCTGCGGCGGGATCAGCGACAGCATCAGCTGGCTGGCGGTGGCGAAGCGCGGCCACGGACCGCCGGCCGTCAGCGATGGCACGCCGGCGGCTGCAAAGCTGGTCCAGGCGTCCTGCATCGCTCCGGCGAGGCGCTGCTGCGCGGACGTGAAGTCGCTGGCGGCGGTACCGGGCAGGCCGAACAGGTACGGCAGCTCGGCCGCGTGCGTGGCGCCGTATGGGAAGCCGGGCTGCGGCAAGCTGCCCGCTGGCGCGTGCTCGTCGTTGAACTCGTAGGCGTACATGGGCACGTATCTGGCCAGGGCCTGGTCTAGCAGCAGTGTCGGGCACGCGAAGATCGCGTCGGTCCCCACGGTGCCCAGGGCGAGAGCCGGACTCGCATAGTCGGCGAGCGGGTACTGGGCCGCGATGATCTCGGCGATGCTGCGCGAGACGTGCAGCGTCGTCGCGATCATGGGAACGTAGTCGGCAGCCGTCACCGGATGACCCTCGAACGTCGAGAGCGCCACGAACAACCGCCACTCGTCGTGGTTTGAGCCGTCGATGACGGGGACCCGGTTGAACTCGCCGCTGGCAAGCGCGGTTTTCAGCTGGCTCGTCAGCACCCGGCCGTCGATGTCGATCGTGGCGCCCGTCTGGTCCTGGTCGGCCAGGATGGTCGCGACCGGCAGGCTGCGCAGGCACTGGGCGGTCTGAGTGGCGCAGCCGGCCTTGGCCGCGAAGGCCCGGCCGGCGGCCTCGGCGCTGGCCAGCGATGCCTGGCCCAGGGCGTAGCCGCCGCTCTCCGCGATCGCCCGCGCGAACAACCCGCGTGCTGTCGGCGAGGCAAGCTGGAGCAGCACGCTCTGGCCGCCGGCCGACTCGCCGAAGATCGTCACCTTAGCCGGGTCGCCGCCGAAGGCCCGGATGTTGCGCTGCACCCACCGCAGCGCGGCCTGCTGATCCATCAGACCGTAATCGCCCGACGGGCCGCCCGGCTTGGCGGCTAGCGCCGGGTGGGCGAGGAAGCCGAGAGCGCCCAGCCGGTAGTTGAACGTGACCACGATGACGCCGTGCGCGACGAGGGCGCTGGGGTCGTAGTCGTCGCTCTCGCCGGACACCAGAGCTCCGCCGTGAATCCACACCATGACAGGCAGGCCGCTGCCGTGGTGCGTGGGAGGCGTGAAGACGTTCAGGTACAGGCAGTCTTCCGAGACGCTCGCCCGGCCGAACGGCGACGCTGGCTGCGGGCAGTGCGGCGCGAACCTGGTCGCGACCCGGATGCCGCGCCAGGGCGCAGGGGGCCGGGGCGGCTGCCACCGCAGCGCTCCCACTGGCGGCGCCGCGTACGGGATGCCGAGATAGTCGTCGACACTGGCCGTCGCCAGGCCGTGGACCTGGCCATCGGCCGTCCTGACCACGAGGGATGACGCGGACCCGCTCGTGGTCGTGCCCGCCGGGCCGCCGGCGCAGGCAGCAGTGCCCGTTACCAGGATCGTGGTGAGGAGAGCGGCCAGGAGATCGCGCCTGGCAGGGGGCCGGCGGATGCGGCGTGCTGGCATGGGCCTCTCCCGTCCGTCCGGCGCTTGCCCTGACGAGATTCGCAGCGGAACGTGCCACACTCTGCCAGGCCGCGAAGACGGCGAAAAGAGGGCAACCAGGTCTTGTTGCTCCTGGCTACGCCTTCGCGCTGATCAGCGTGCCGAGATCGGCGCCCTCGCAGATCTGGCGCATCGCGCCGACGGCCGCGACGTCGAACACGTGCATGGTCAGTGACTGCTCGTTCGCCAGCACGAACGCGCTGGTGTCCATCACCCGAACGCCGCCGGCCAGCGCCTCGTCGTAGGTCAGCTGCTCATAGCGAACGGCATGCGGGTTCAGCCGCGGGTCGCTGTCGTAAACGCCGTCGACGCCCTTCTTCGCCACGAGCAGCGCATCGGCGTCCAGTTCGAGCGCACGCTGCACGGCCGGGTAGTCCGTCGTCACGTATGGCTGGCCGATGCCGCCGGCGAGCAGCACGATCGAGCCGTGCTCCAGGTGCCGGACGGCGCGCAGCCGGATGAAGGGCTCGGCAACGCTCTGGATCGGCACCGCCGTCATCACCCGGATGTCGATGTCGGTCCGGGCGGTGAGCGCACCGCGCAGCATCAGGCAGTTCATGATCGTGCCCAGCATGCCGATGTTGTCCGCCTCGGCCCGGCTGATGCCCCAGCCCTCCGCCATCCGCCCGCGGAAGAAGTTGCCCCCGCCGACCACGACCGCGACCTGGACGCCGAGCTCGCGCACCGACAGGATCTCGTCCGCGACCCGCGACAGGCTGGCTGGATCAGCGCCCGACCCCCCTTCCCCGGCGAGCGCCTCGCCGCTCAGCTTGAGGACGACCCTGTTGTACCGCGGCACGACCCGGCCCCTTCCCGGCCGCCCGATGGCAGCCCCCCGCCCAGTATCGGTGATGACAAACCCCGCCATGCCGGGAACGGGTCACCCGTCACCCCCGCCCGCTCCCGGCCGCGGCCGCCACCGCCAGTCCCGGACCCCGCGCGCCTTTGCCGGCCAGTCACGCCTGCACGACAGCAGGCAGCAGCAGGGCCCGCACCACCCGCCAGCAGCGGTCGTCTGCCGCGTTGATCAGGCCGGTCAGGTCGTCGCCTGGCCGGTAGTCAGTCCCGTCCGGCCGCCGGGCAACGCCGCCAGCCTCGGTCAGGAGCAGCGAGCCCGGCGCGTGATCCCACGGCAGCGTCCGCCAGGTCAGGACGAAATCCACAGCCCCGTCCACCAGCTGCGCATAGTCGACGCCCGCGCACGACGTGCCCGGCCCGAGCTCGCCAAACAGCACCGCGGCCGCCTGCACCCGGCGGCGCAGCCCCGCGTCCAGGTATCGCGTGTGCGCTATCCCGCGCAGCTCGGCCGTCCGGTGCGAGGCAGGCTCCCGCCGTACGCGGACGCCGTCCCGCCAGGTGCCAGATCCGCGTTCGGCCACGTGGACGGTGCCGTCCGTGGGCCGCAGGATCCACCCGGCGACAGTCTGCCGGTCGCGCACGAGCGCGGCCATCACCGCGAATTCCGGCCGCCCGGCGACGAAGTTCGCGGTCCCGTCCAGCGGATCGACCACCCAGGCGGTCGGCGCGTCGCGGATCGCAGCGAGCAGCCCCGGGTTGCTCGCGGCCGCTTCCTCGCCGACGACCGGAGCGTCCACGAGCGCGCGGAGCCTGACGGTGATGTAGTCCTCCGCCTCGCGATCAGCGACCGTGACGACATCGCCGTCCGGCTTCCGCATGACCTCGCCGTCGGCGAGGGCGCGGAATCGCGGCAGGATCGCAATCTCGGCCGCCTCCCGCAGGATGCGCGTGACCGCGTCGATCTCCATGGGCGCCACCGTAGCGGCAGGCGCATGCTGGGTACCGTGCGGTGGCCTTTCGCGCAGGTCAAGGGGACGTATGCGCCGATGTGAGCCGATGTGAGGCGATGCCGTGCTAGGTGCTCCGTCGGCCGGCCGCGCTGTCGCTAAGACGGCCAGGACGCTGGGCCACCATATGTTCATGTTCTATCCCGTGGCCGTTCACTACTGGTTCGGCTGCAAGTAGCACAGCCCGGCAGACTGAATTGGCACACCACCGTGTGGGGGATGACCGGTGTTGCGGGCTGACCGTACGGCCAGGGCTGGGCTCAACACGGTTGAACACATACAAATCTATAAGGAGTACAGCTATGCACCCTCGACGCAAACGGCAGGTCACCACGACGGCGGCGGTAGCCGCTGTCAGCTCGGCTCTGCTCCTTGCCGCATGCTCATCGTCGGGCTCACCCTCCTCGTCGAACAGCGGATCCTCGTCGGCCAGCACCGTATCCGGCACGCTGAATGGGAGCGGATCGACCCTGCAACTCGTATATGAGCAGGCCGCGATCGCGGCCTTCAAGTCTGTCCAGCCCAGCATCACGGTCAACTACGCCGGCGTGGGCTCGGGTACCGGACGCACGAACCTGGCGGCCGGCACGGTGAACTTCGCCGGCTCGGACTCGCCAATCCCTTCGACGGAGACGGCGAACTTCAAGGGCAAGACGGTGCTGTACTTCCCGATCCTGATCGGCCCGATCGCGGTGACGTACAACCTGGCTGGCCTCAGCAAGCCGCTGCAGCTGACCCCGACGGTCATCGCGGACATCTTCCAGGGCAAGGTCAAGACCTGGAACAACGCGGAGATCAAGGCCATCAACCCGGGCGTTAACCTGCCGAGCACCGCGATTACCGTCGCCGTCAGGTCGGACTCGTCGGGCACGACGCAGAACTTCTCCCTGTTCCTCGTGGACGCGGCAGGCAGCGACTGGAAGCTCGGCAGCAGCTCCACTATCACCTGGCCGTCCACCGCCCGGGCCGGCAGCGGCAACTCGGGCGTGGCGCAGATCGTCAAGTCCACCCCAGGCGCCATCGGATACGTGGACTACGCGACCGCCAAGGCGTCCTCGCTGGCTGTCGCGAT
The DNA here is from genome assembly GCA_963837255.1 of uncultured Actinomycetota bacterium. Taxonomy (GTDB): domain Bacteria; phylum Actinomycetota; class Actinomycetes; order Streptosporangiales; family Streptosporangiaceae; genus JAJYUU01. Next base: position 1,506,432 of record CAWIMN010000009.1, on the reverse strand, counting down.
CGATCAAGAACAAGGACGGGAACTACGTCGCGCCGTCGTCAGCGGCCGCCTCGGCTGCGGCAGCCGGAACCACCGTGGCGCCGGACCTGACGTTCCATGCAGTCTGGGCGCCGGGTGCGACCGCGTACCCGATTACCGCTCAGTCGTGGGTGCTGGTGTACCAGAAGCAGCCGAACGCGAACGACGTGGCGCTGCTCAAGGCCTACATCGGGTACCTGGTCGGGGACGGCCAGCAGCTGCTGACCTCACTGAGCTACGCACCGCTGCCCGCGAGCATCGACTCGATGGCCAAGGCGCAGCTCAGCAAGATCACCTCCTAGTATCGGTTCCGTACTGCAGGCAGATCAGATGGGGCTTGTCGTGTTGAGCACAGTTGTGCAGGCAAATCAGATCGGTTTGCAGTCGTGAACGCCGCGACATCGGCGGACCCAGCCGTCCCGGCTGGGTCCGCCGCCAGCCTGTCGAAGAAGCGGCCGCTGGGCGACCGCACCTTCCAGCTCGTCACGCTGGTGGCGGGCCTGCTGGTACTGGTGATCCTCGTCCTGATCGCGGTCACGACCAGCCAGCAGGCCTCATCGTGGTTCTCGACCGAAGGCATCAGCGGGATCTTCTCCAAGACGTGGGACCCCCAGGCTAACCAGTTCGGCGCACTGACCTTCATCTACGGCACGGCGATCTCGTCGCTGATCGCGCTGGTGCTGGCCGTCCCCGTCAGCCTGGGCATCGCCTTGCTGCTGACGCAGGTGGTGCCGTACCGGTGGTCGCGGCCGATCGTGTACGTGATCGATCTCCTCGCCGTCGTGCCATCGGTGGTCTGGGGCCTGTGGGGGATCCTAGTATTCGCGCCCTGGCTCCAGCCCATCTACACCTCGGTGGGCTCCACCCTCACCGGTGTCCCGGTGCTGGGCTCCCTGTTCGGGCCGCCGGTCAGCGGCGCGTCGTTCCTCACCGCGGGCATCATCCTGGCTTTCATGATCACCCCCATCATCACCTCGCTGTCGCGCGAGGTGATCGCGACGGTGCCGGCGATGGACAGGGAGGGCGCCTACGCGCTCGGTGCCACCCGGCTCGAGGTGATCCGCGGCGTCGTCATGCCGCACAGCCAGGGCGGCATCGTCGGGGCGGTGCTGCTCGGGCTCGGCCGGGCCATGGGCGAGACGATCGCGGTAGCGCTCGTGATCGGCTCGTCGCCCACGATCACCTCGCACCTGCTCGCGCCGGGGTACACCATGCCGTCCGTCATCGCGAACCAGTTTGGCGAAGCCACCGGCGTCTTCCGGGCAGCGCTCATGGGGCTCGCCGTGCTGCTGTTCTTGTTTACGATCATCATCAACGTCGTTGCCCGCACGGTCGTGGAGCGTTCTGCCCGGCGGGGGAAGGGGGCCTGATGGCCGTCGCTACCGGCCAGCAACCCCGGGCCGATCTGCGCGAGCCGCGCTCATGGCGCCGCGCTAAGAACCGGATCGCGACGGTCCTGATGGTGCTCTCGTTCGTCCTGGTGATCATCCCGCTGGGGTTCGTCCTGTATACAGTCATCGCCAAGGGCGCCTCGATCATCAGCTGGAAGTTCCTCACTAGCTCGATCCCGCCGGCCGTGCTGCCCGCGAGCTTTGGCGGGATCGGGCCTGCTGTGCTCGGCACCCTGCTGATCACGGGACTGGCGACGGTCATCGCGGTACCTCTCGGCATCCTGGGCGCGATTTATCTCAACGAGTACGGCGGTAAGGGGGTTTTGGGCCGGTTCATCGGGTTCATGTCCGACGTGATGACCGGAGTCCCGTCGATCGTCATGGGACTGTTCATCTTCTCGATCTGGGTGCTGCACTTCGGCTACTCGGGGCTCGCCGGGGCGTTCGCGCTGGGTTGCCTCATGCTGCCGGTCGTGATTCGGTCCACCTATGAGATGCTGAGATTGGTGCCGAATACTCTCCGCGAAGGAGCCTATGCTCTGGGCGCCACCAAGGCCCGTGTGACGGTGACGGTGGTGCTGCCGGCGGCGCTCGGCGGAATCGTGAGCGGCGCCCTGCTCGCCGTGGCCAGGGCGGCGGGCGAGACCGCGCCGCTGCTGTTCACGATCCTCACGGTGACCGCGGCGAACCCGAACGTGTTCAGTGGCGCGAACACTGCGTTGCCCTCGCAGATCTTCTCGAACGCGTCACAGCCGTATACCGGCGCCCAGGCCCGCGGCTGGGGCGCGGCGCTGACCCTGATCGCCATTGCCTTCATCCTCATGATCGTGGCCCGTCTCGTCACCGCACGATTCTCCAGATACTCGCGCTAGGACTGTCATGGAAGAGCTCGAGCAGAACGTCGTCACCCACCTCCAGCGACCCGCGACCGCGTTCCAGCCGCAGCCGGACTCACCGCCGGGCGAGACCATCTTCGACGTGAGGAACGTCTCGATTTCCTACGGCGACTTCAAGGCCGTCACCGACGTCTCGCTGGCTATCTACGAGAACGAGATCACGGCGTTCATCGGATCGTCCGGCAGCGGCAAGACAACCGTGCTGCGGGCATTCAACCGGATGAACGACCTCATCCCAGGCGCCCGGCTGGACGGTGAGATGGACTATCGCGGGCAGTCGCTCTACGGCACCGATGTCTCCTCGACAGCCGTGCGCCGGCGCATCGGCATGGTCTTCCAGAAGCCGAACCCGTTCCCGAAGTCGATCTACGACAACGTCGCCTACGGCCCGCGCATCAACGGCGAGCGCAACAAGCGCAAGCTGGACGAGATCGTCGAGCGCTCGCTGCGCCGCGCCGCGTTGTGGGACGAGGTCAAGAACCGCCTCAACATGTCGGGCCTGAGCCTGTCCGGCGGGCAGGCTCAGCGACTGTGCATCGCTCGCACGATCGCCGTCGAGCCGGACGTCGTCCTCATGGACGAGCCCGCCTCAGCGCTCGACCCGATTGCGACGGGCGCAATCGAAGAACTGATGCGGGAACTCAAGTCCCAGTTCACCATCGTCATCGTCACGCACAACATGCAGCAGGCGACCAGGGTCAGTGATCGGACCGCATTCTTCTCCGTGCTCACCGACAGCAAGAGCGACACCCGCACGGGCGTGCTCGTCGAGTACGGCCGGACCGACCAGATCTTCCAGGACCCGCAAGACCCCCGCACGCTGGCCTACGTGACTGGCCGGGTCGGCTGAGGCGGTCGCGGCAGGCCCCTTCGAGACTGTCTTTCGCCTGATCTTCAGGGCATCCTGGCATCAGGCTGAATCGGAACGGGCCGGGAATCCGAGGAGTATCGATGTCAGGAATCTTCGTCGGTGTGGATGACTCCGATCATGCGTGCGACGCCGTTCGCTGGGCGATGCATGAGGCCGTGCTGCGTCAGCTGCCGCTGACGGTCATGACTGTTCTCCCTGCGGCGGTTCGCCCGGTGACGACGATTCTCTGGGGCCTGCGCACCTACGCCGAGAGCAGCCACGGCGACGACGACCTAGTGCGGACCGCGGTCCAGAAACTCGTGGACAAGGTCGCGAGCGAGATCGGCGGGACGCCGCCCGAGGTCAACGTCAGCGTGGCCACCGGGAATCCGGCCGAGGAACTCGTGAGAGCTTCACAGGACGCCGACATGCTGGTCGTGGGATCGCGCGGCAGCGGTGGGTTCGGCAGGCTGATGATGGGCTCGGTGAGCAGCCAGGTCACGCACCACGCGGCATGCCCCGTCGTCGTCATCCCGAGCGCCGCGCACGTCTGAGCGGCGCGTCCTGCCGCATTACAAGTCGTGAGACCCAGCGAGGTAGACCACTCGTCGGGCAATGTTGACGGCGTGGTCCCCGAGACGCTTGTAAAAGTGCGCCACCAGCGTCATCTCCATCGTCATCGGCAGTGACATTCCGCCCGAGGCGATCTCAGCGACCAGGCTGGCGTGAAGCTCGTCCATCTCGTCGTCACGTTCGTCGAGCGCGGCGGCGGCGGAACGGTCCCGCTGATACCAGGAGTCTGCTGCCTCCCGCCACATTTCTGACGCCAGGTTGCCCATCCGCTCGACCAGGCCGCGGCCGCGCAGTGAGAGGTCCTCGCCGAGTACGTGGTTGGCCCGGGAGGCGATCTGCATGACGAGGTCGTGGGTGCGCTCGAGTTCGGGCACGATGCGCAGCACGGAGAGCAAGAAGCGCAGGTCTGAGGCAACAGGTGCCTGCAGGAGGATCTCGCGGTTGGCCAGGTCCTCGATCTCCGGGTAGAGGGAATCGATGGCCCGTTCGCGTTCGGTCAGCGCCTGCATCACATCGGTGTTGCCAGTCAGGAGCGCATTAGTTGCCCCCGGCAGGTCCTCGGCGACCATGGCGAACAGCTCGATGACCTTAGCTTCGATGGTCTCGAGGTCACGCTGGAATTCCTGCCGGTTCTCGACCATGGCCAAAAACTTACCGGGCGCCGCCCCCGTTATCCAGTCGAGGGCGCCCAGCTCAACAGGGCCTCCAGCGAACGAGTCAGCCGCGCGGCGCGAAGTAGATGATGCCGACGCCGGCGAGTACGACAGCGGCGCCCGCCAGGTCCCAGCGGTCGGGCCGCATGCCGTCGAAGCCCCAGCCCCACAGCAGTGACGCGACCACGAACACGCCGCCGTACGCGGCGTAGATGCGGCCGAAGTCGTGGCTGCGCTGCAGCGTCGGGATGACGCCGTAGATCACCAGGATGATGGCGCCCAGCACGCCGAACACGATCGGCGCGCCCTCGCGCAGCCAGCGCCAGATCAGGTACCCACCGCCGATCTCGGCGAGTCCGGCCGCGATGAACAGTCCGATGGAGCGCGCGACATTCATGCGCTGATTCTCGCGCGCCCGGATCGTTGCCCGGTTAGCGCGGCGCCTGGGTCTGGCCCCGAGGTTGTGTCTGTGGCCGCATCAGCGGCGCGCGCCTCCGCGGGCGGCCGCAGTGCCTGCCTTGGCGTCGTCGGCTTGCGCGTCCGCGGCCACGTGAATGCCGGGCCGCAGGCCGACGCGCGCGACGATCGCCGCGACGGCCATGACGGCCGCCATGGCATACAGGACTACTTGCATGCCGTCGGCCAGGCTCAGCTGGGCCGCGTGATAGATGGGCCCGGCCAGCGCACGCGGGACCCCGGTGGGCACGCTCGCCTGGTGTTTCTGCGAGATCGCGCTAGCGGCCGCGTGCGCCGACCCGGCGGGCAACCCGAGTGTGATAAGCCTCGTGACGAGGTGGTTCTTCTGCGTCGTCACGAGCAGCGTGCCAAGGAAGGCCAGCCCGAAGCTGGCCCCGAAGTTCCTCGTCGTCTGCGTCACGCCGGTCGCCTCGCCGTACGACAGCCGCCCGACCTGGTTGATGGCGTCGGTGTTGGATGGCCCGACCATGAGGCCCAGGCCGAACCCGGCAATGACGATGTAGTACCACTGCTGGCCGAGGCTCAGGTGCGTCACGTTGGCGCCCCAGAGGGCCAGGCCGACGGCGGCGATCACGCAGCCGCCCACGACCACGCCCTTCGCCCCGCTCCGGTCCAGGCGGCGGCCGCCGACCTGGACGCCGGGCGCGAAGCCGAGGAAGAAGACCAGCAGGTACAAGCCTGCTTCCTGCGGTCCGTCACCGAGCGAGACCTGGGCGTAGACGCTCGCGAAGAAGAAGATCGGGATGAAGACGATCATCGAGATGAACAGCACGATGTTCTGTACCAGGAACGCCCTGATCCGGAACACGCGCACGTCGATCAGCGGCTGGGACTCGCGCACTTCGGCATAGAAGAACGTCACCAGCAGCAGCACGCCGACGATCATGCTGGCGATCACGATGCCGTTGGCCCAGCCCCAGATCTGAGTCTGCTGTAGCCCGAACACGGTCAGCCCGACGCCACTGGCGATCAGCACCAGGCCGCGGTAGTCCAGCCTGCCCGGCCTCGTCTGCGTCTGCGGCCGGGCGATCGCGGTCAGCACCAGCGCGATGATCGCCACCGGCACGTTGACCCAGAAGATGGCCCGCCACGTCCACTCGCTCAGGTAGCCCCCGAGGATCGGGCCGATCGCGGTCAGGCCGCCGGCGACGCCGAAGAAGATCGCCATCGCGCGGCCGCGCTCGCGAACCGGGAACGCCGACACCACGATGGCGAGCGCCGCCGGGTACATGATCGCCCCGCCGAAGCCCTGGATCACCCGCCAGGTGACGATCCACGCCTCGGCGAGCGACCCATTGGGCGTCAGCCCGCAGGCTACGGACGCCAGCGTGAAGACCAGGATGCCGATGACCACCATCCTGCGGTGACCGACCATGTCGGCCAGGCGCCCGCCGAACGCGAACATCGAGGCCAGCGCCAGCAGGTACGCGTTGACTACCCACTGCACGCCGTTGATCGAGAGGTGCAGCTCAGACTCGATCTTCGGGACGGCGATGGACACGATCGTCTGGTCGATGAACGTCATGGCCACCGCGAAGATCATTGCGGCCAGCACCAGCGACTTGCGGCTCGCGCCGCTGTTCATCGTCGCCACCACGGCGGTCCCTCCTCCTGGCCGCCCGCAAGCGGTCCCCCTCAGTAGCGCGATCCCGAAGGCAAGCCACGGGCCGTGGCTCATGGTAATGAGGGGACTACAGCCCGTTACAGACCGGTGCAGAGTGACGGGCGCACTGTCCCTGTTTCACCCAAATATGAGTTGCTCGCCGCCCGAGGCTGTCATTAGCTGATGCCAACACGAAGCTGATGTCACGGACAGCGAACGGAGACCCCCCATGCCCGCCTCAGACCGGCCCGCTGGCCTGGTCGTTCGCCCCCTGACCGCGGCCGACGCCGAGGACATCGCCACCTGGCAGTACGACGGGCCGTGGCGCACTTACGACATGAGGGCGGAGGACAGGGTCAGCCGGGAGGCTGGCTACGAAGCAGTCGCCGATCCCAGCACCGGCGCGCTCGTCGGCTACATCTGCCTCGGGCCGGAGGCGCGCGTACCCGGCATCGGCGATGAGCCAGGCATCCTCGACGTCGGCGCCGGCCTGCGGCCCACCCTCGTCGGCACGCGCATCGGCACAGAATTCGGCGCAGCGGTGCTCGGCCACATCAGGGCCGTCGCGGGCGAGGCCAGGCTGCGCGCGCTGGTGCAGTCGTGGAACGAGCGCAGCCTGCGGCTCTGCGCGCGCCTCGGTTTCCGCGCCGTCGGCACGCACACCTGCATCCAGGAGGGCCGGGAGGTCACCTACGTGGTGCTCATGACCGACGCGGAGGCCGCAGGCTGAGCTTCACTCTGAGGACCAGGAACGGGGCCGCCCGACCCGGCGCGCTCAGCCGACGCGAGCACCTGACCGGCCGTCATCGGTGGCGCCGCGAGCTGCCGCCGCCGGGCCGGCCAGATGCCGGGCCAGGAACGCGGCGGCCCGCGGGATGGCGTCAGCCCTGTTCGGCCGCCTGGCCAGCCCGTGCCCCTCGTCGGCGTACACGACCAGCTCGCACTCGCGGCCGCGGCTGGTCAGCGCCGCGTGAATCTGCTCGGCCTCGCTGAGCGGGACTCGGGGGTCATTCGCGCCGTGAATGATGAATAGCGGTGCGGTGATGTCGTCGATCCGGCTCAGCGGCGAAGCCGACAGCAGGAAGTCGCGATCATGAGCAAGCGTCCCGTACTCGCGCTCGCGATAGGCGCGCCGGTACGCCGAGGTGTTTTCCAGGAACGTCACCAGCGACGCGATGCCGACGATGTCGACGCCTGCCGCCCAGAGCTCGGGCTGGAACGCCAGGCCGGCGAGCACCATGTAGCCGCCGTACGAGCCGCCCCACAAGGCAGCCCTGGCGGGGTCGAGGCCGAGTGTCGGCAGGTACGCGTGCAAGGCAGCCAGGTCAGCGACCGAATCCAGCCGCCGGTGCCCGTCGTCAGCCGAGTACCAGCTCTTGCCGTAGCCAGTGGATCCGCGGACGTTCGGCACGAGCACCGTGTGCCCGGCCGCCGCGAGGACCTGCACGTAGGTGCTGAAGCCCGGCCTGGCCTGGGACTCCGGGCCGCCGTGCACCACGAGCACTGCAGATCCGGCCCGGTCCGGGTCCGCGCCGGCCGTCGGCCGGTACACCATGCAGGGGATCTGCGCCCCGTCTGGCGCCGGCACGCGGTGCGACTCTGGCCGCGCGGGCGGATCGTCGCCGAGCCCAATCGCCGAGCCCGTCAGGAGCCGGGGCGCCGGTCCAGGCTGGCCGCCGGCCGCCGGGCAGAGCAGCACGTCGGATGGCAGCTCAGCGGCGCTCACGGTGAGCGCGATGGCCGTCGAGTCTGCCGCCCAGCGCGGGCTGGCCACGACGCAGGACCGGCTCGGCAGCGGCAGCTCGCGTAGCCGCGCGCCGGTCGCCGTGTCGTGCAGGGCCAGCGTGGACGCGCCGTCGTCGTTGCGCTCCACCAGGAGTAGCGTGCCGTCGGGCGACAGCCAGCCAGTCAGGTCGGCGCTGTCGTCGGACACCAGCCAGGTCAGCTCGCCGCTGCCGAGGTCGTACCGGGCGACCGCGGTGAACTCGCGGTCGTTGTCCGCGCTCAGGTACAAGGCGGAGCTGTCGGGTGACCAGCCGAGGGCGCCGCAGGTCGCCGGCGCGTCGGCCGGGGTAATCTCGGCGAGCCGCTCCTGGCCTGGCGGGGCGGTGAGGTCAACCAGGGCGGCATGCGCCGCGTTGGCCGTGACGGGCGACAGCACTGTCAGGGCGAGCCACCGGCCATCCGGCGAGAGGGCCGCCTGCCCGAACATGGCGTCGCCAAGCAGCAGCGCCCGCTCGGACGAGTCAGCAAGGTGGCGGATGACCGGGTCGAATGCGACGCCGTTCCGCCGATTGGTCAGGTAGCAGAGCTGTCCATCTCGCACGTCGCCGAGCGTGTGCATGTAGCGCGGATCGCGGACCAGGGACACGAGCTCACCGAGGCCCGGCTGTCCACCCGGGGTCGGCAGCCGGAGCAGCGAGAGCTGATGCAGCTCGTTCCCGCCCTCGTCGTGCGAGACGAGCACAGCGCGGGCGCCTGGCAGGTACTCTGCCGGCAGGTAGCGGCCGGTGCACGGACCCGGCAGCGCGGTGAGCGGCACGATGCTGCCGTCGGGCTGGATCTCGATGAGCTGCGTGCTACCGCTGTCGTCGCCACCCGCGAGCACGCGGCCGGCGTCGTCGAGGTCGAATGCCTGGTAGAGGCGGATGTCGAGCAGCCTGGCCAGATCGAGTCCCATACCGGAGCATTCTGGCAGGACCGGTTGCGGCGGGCGACCGCCGCGAGTGACCGGGTGCCGTCAGGCGGCGCCGCGGTGCGGCCGGCCATGATCGCGCAACCAGGCCGCGCACCCACAGGACGGCGCCGGGCGGAACGACCCGAGCACCGCGCAGGTGGCGCTGATCAGCGCGATGTTGCCGCCGCCGCCATCGCCGATGTGGTGACCGAAGAAGGCTCCGAGCGCGGCGCACGGCACGGCGGTGCCGATGATCCAGGGAGTAAGCCGCTGCCGCTGCACGCTCTTATCCTGGCATCCCCGAGTGCCGACGATCACCTCGGCTGCCTACCCTGGGCACGTGACCTCCGACACCACCCCCGCTCGCGCGCTGCTCGACCACTTCCCTGTCATCGACGGGCACAATGACCTGGCCTGGGCGCTGCGCGCGGCCGGCTCGCTCGACCCGACGCGGACCGACATCTCGATGCCGGTGTCCTTCACGCACACCGACCTGCCGCGGCTGGCGCGCGGCGGCGTAGGCGCGCAGTTCTGGTCTGTCTACGTCCCGGCTCAGCTGCAGGGCGAGGCGGCGCTGGTCACGACGCTCGAGCAGATCGACCTGGTCCGCCAGCTTGTCGCGCGCTACCCGGGCGCCCTGGAGCTGGCGTTCACCTCGACGGACGTACGGCGGATCATGGAGTCGGGCCGGGTCGCCTCACTGCTTGGCGCCGAGGGCGGTCACTCGATCGCCGGGTCGCTGGGCGCGCTGCGGGCGCTCTACCTGATGGGCGTCCGGTACATGACGCTGACCCACAACCTGAACCTGCCCTGGGCCGACTCGGCGACCGATGCGCCCGCCGCTGGCGGGCTCACCAAGTTCGGCCGCGAGGTCGTCCGGGAAATGCAGCGGCTTGGCATGCTCGTGGACCTGTCGCATGTGGCGGCGACCACGATGAGCGATGCGCTCGACGCCGCGGAGGCGCCGGTGATCTTCTCGCACTCCTCGGCGCACGCGGTCTGCGACCACCCGCGCAACGTGCCCGACACGATCCTGGCGAGGCTGGCCAGCAACGGCGGCCTGTGCATGATCACTTTCGTGCCCGCGTTCGTGGCGCAGCGCTGCCGGGACTGGGAGCTGGAGCTGGCCGCTGAGCTGGAGCGCCAGGGCCTGGACTACCGCGACCCGGCCAGCCGCAAGCAGGTCAGGGGCACCTGGATCGCCGATCACCCGCGGCCGAAGGCCACGATCGCCGACGTGGTGGCGCACGTCGAGCACGCCCGCGAGGTGGCCGGCGTCGATCACCTCGGCCTCGGCGGCGACTACGACGGCGTCGACGAGCTGCCGGTCGGCCTCGAGGACGTCTCCTGCTATCCCGCGCTGATCGAGGCGCTGCTGGCGCGCGGCTGGTCGGAGCAGGATTGCGGCAAGCTCACTGGCGCCAACCTGCTGCGCGTCATGCGCGACGCCGAGACCGCCGCCGGGGTGATCCAGACCAGGCGCGGGCCGTCGGCGGCCCGCATTGAGGATCTGGATGGCCCCAGCTGACGGCAAGTCCTACCTGACAGCCTGTGCTAGCTGAACTTCGTCTGCGGGCGGCGCTGCTGCACGCCGTCGATGAAGACGTCGACCTTCTCGTCGTAGAAAGCAGCGAGGCCGGCGATCTTCTGGCTCTCCGGCAGCGGCGTCCGGTAGATCCACACGATGTCCTCGTGCAGGCTGGTGCCGGTGTCCACAGACCAGTAACCGGCCATCCCCTTGTACGGGCAGTGGGTCTGCGTGTCTGACGGCCGCAGCAGGTCGGTCCTGATGTCGGTGAGCGGCAGGTAGTACCGCGGCGGCAGGCCGGTCTCGAACAGGATGCGCGGGCTACGCGAGTCGGCGACCGTCACCCCGTCGATCTCGACCCGGATATGCCGTGAGCTCGCCAGGATGTCGACCCGCGTGTGCGGGTCCCGCGGGTGGGTATAGACCGGCTCGTCTTCCTCGAGCCATTCGCTCATCGCTTCCCACTCAAACCGGACGGCATCATGCAGCTGCCGGGCCGGGCTGGCTGGGTAGCGCCGGGCCGCGCGCTCGGCGGTAGCCCCGCCGGGCACCTCGACGGTGAGCACCTCGGCCGCACCGAGCAGCCGGTGGGTATCAGCTCCGGCCGGGACGAGCTTGGCGCGCACGTCGGCGGCCGGAATGTAGTACATCGGGTAGTAGGGATGCTCCCAGACCAGGAGCGGGCTGGTCGTGTCCGCGACCAGCTCTCCGGCCAGCAGGATGCGCACGCGCTTGCGGCCGTGCTCCACCCGGATGTCGTGCGGTGCGGTCATGTTCGCCTCCAGGTCCGGCATCAGTCACTGGGACAGCGCCCAGCGGGGGCGCAGATGTTCCCGGATAGGCGCGCTGCGCAGACGGCCCGTCGCTCCTGACTAGCCGGATCCGAAGATCTCGCGGGCCTCGCGGATGGCGTAGAACACGATCACCAGGGCGGCCAGCGGGTCGGCCCACCACCAGCCCACGGCGGCGTTCAGGCTGATGCCGAGCAGCACGGCGAGGGCCAGGATGCCGTCGACCAGGGTCACTCGGCCTTCGGCCATGAGCACGGGGTTGCCGAGCGCTCGCCCGGTCCGCGCCTTGCCAGTCGCGAGCGCGAACATCGCGGCGGCGGTGATGGCGGTCCAGGCGATACCGAGCGGGCTCGGCCGCGCGTGATAGCCGGTCGCGAGGACGATGGCCGACTGGACGGTCAGGTAGCCGGCGAGCGCGACGAACGCGCCGCCGATCAGGCGCAGCGCGCGGCGCTGGCGGCCCGCCCCGGTGCCGGCCAGTTCCCAGAGCACGACCGTGCTGGCGCCGATCTCGATGAGCGAGTCGAGGCCGAACCCGGCGAGGGCGACCGACCGGGCCCGGATCGCGGCGATGGCCAGCACGACGATGCCCGCGATGTTCCAGCCGAGAGTGATGCCCTCCAGGATGCGGCCGCGGCGCAGCAGGCGGGCTGGCCGGCTGCCCGCGCCGCCGTTATCAGCGGCCTGCACGCTTACTCCCTCGACTCGTCGCAGCCGCGTACTCGCCGGCCGCCGCTGTCTTCGGGCGGGACATTTGGTTCTGTTACAGAAGTATATGCGGGAAGCGGCGGCCGCCTGCGCCGGCCGTGCGCCGGGAACGTTGATGTTCTCGCCGATGACGTGCGGGTAGCGTCTGAGGTATGCGACTCGGCGTGCTGGACGTGGGCTCGAACACAGTGCACTTGCTGGTCGTCGACGCCCACCAGGGTGGCCGGCCACTCCCCGCCTTTTCCCACAAGGCCGAGCTGCGCCTTGGCGAGAATCTGGACGACGCCAACCGGCTCACGGACGAGTGCGCGGCGCGGCTGCGCGGCTTCGTGCATGACTCACTCCAGATCGCCGAGGACAAGGGCGTACATCAGATGCTCGCCTTCGCGACATCGGCGGTCCGGGACGCCGCCAACGGCGACGAACTGCTGGCCCGGATCGAGGCCGAGACGAACGTCGCCATCAAGGTGCTGCCGGGCCCGGATGAGGCACGCCTGACCTTCCTCGCTGCGAGGCGCTGGTTCGGCTGGTCGTCGGGACGACTGCTGCTGCTCGACATCGGCGGCGGCTCGCTGGAGATCGCCACCGGGCTCGACGAGGAACCCGACAGCGCCGTATCGCTGCCGCTCGGCGCCGGGCGGCTGACTCGCGACTGGCTGCCGGGCGATCCGCCGTCGGCCGAGGACGTCCGCAGGCTGCGGCGGCATATCCGCGCGGAGATCGCGACGATGGCCGGACCGCTGCTGCGGAACGGGCCGCCGAATCACGCGGTGGCCACGTCCAAGACGTTCCGGCAGCTCGCCAGGATCGCCGGGGCCGCGCCGTCGAGCGAAGGCCAGTACGTCAAGCGGGTACTGAAGCACACCGATGTCATCGAGCTTGCCGAGCGCCTGCCGCAGCTCAGCAGAGCCGAGCGGGAGGATCTGCCCGGCGTGTCGGAGGGCAGGGCGCACCAGCTGGCCGCGGGCGCGATGGTGGCGGACGCAGCGATGGACCTGCTGGGCATCCCGGTGCTGGAGATCTGCCCGTGGGCGCTGCGCGAGGGCGTCATCCTGCGGCAGCTGGACACGCTACCGTCGTAGCCCCGCCATGCCGGGGCTAGTCCTTGATGATCTTGATGCCATCGGCGGTGTCGTCTGTGTCGGCCTTGGAACCGACTGCGGTTGTGGTCCTGACCTCGGCTGGGACCGCGTGCAGGCCATTGCCCGGGCCACTTTGCGAACTGGGTCCGATCGGGCCCTGGGACGGGCGTCCTGCTGCCTGGGTCGGGACGCCCGCCTGGCCGGGCCGCTGCGCTGTGGACAGCGCCGGCTGGCCATCAGGCTGCCCGTTCCCGCCCGCGTGGCGGCCCTCGGCCGGCCCTGCCGGGCGGCCGTTCCCCGGGCGGCCTGGCTGGCCGTCGGCCGCAGCGCCGGTCACGATCCTGGCCACCTCGTCCTCGAGCGAGCCGCGGTCGGCCTCGCCGGCGACGAGCGTGGTGACGACGTCCCGGATCTCGGTGAGCCGGCGAACTGCCTCGGTGTGCCGCGACATCAGCAGGTTCAGCCGCCGCTCGGCGCCATCGTGGATCGCCGTGGCGCGTGCCGTCGCCTCGTCGAGCTGCTGCTTGGCCTGGCTCTTGGCGGTGGCGACGGCCGTGTCGGCCTGCTTGGTCGCCTCCGCGATGACGTGCTGCGCCTCGCTGGCCGCGCTCTTGCGAGCGGCCTCCGCCTCTGCCTTCGCGGTCGCGACTGTCGAATCGGCTTGCTCTTGCGCGGCGCTCAGCATGCGCTCCGCCTGCTCATGCGCTTCAGCCCGGCTTCGGTCAGTCTCGGCCTTGGCGTCGGCACGCAGCTTGCTGGTATCAGCCTGCGCGTCCGCGCGGAGCTTGGCGATCTCGTCCTCGGCCTTGACGCGCTGCGACTTGGCCTCGTCGTCGGCCAGCTTGAGGATCTGGCCGATCCGCTCGCTGATCTCCTCGTGGGCCGGCTTGTCGGTGGACCTGGCGGCCGACAGCTCTAGCTTGAGCCGCTCCATATCGTCGAGCGCCTGGGACAGCCGGTCCTCGAGGTCACGCTTGCCGTCCTCAAGCCCGCGCAGGTCAATCCGCAGTGCGGCGACGTACTCGTCGACGGCCCGGCGGCTGTAACCGCGCATCTCCCGCTCGAACTGGTCGTCGTGGCCCAAGTCAGCGGAGAGGTGGCTTTGGTCGCTCATCGTTTCACCTATCGGGTCATCAGGCAGTCGCCGGACCCAGGTGGGGCAAGCGGGGTGGCCACGGGGACTGCTGGTAGTTACGGCTGGCTGTGTCACGCCCGCCGGGCAACTCGCGGGAAACTGAACGGCCACCGGGCGCGCGCGACGAACTGAGACGTCGGGGTTGACTCTGTCCCTAAGCTTCCCCAGGCGCAACCGAAACGATGTTTTGTACTCACTTATCTGGTTTGCGGCATGATTCACGACGAGAAGCCGATGCCGGGTCCGACTGCGACAATCGATTCCCCGAGGGTCAAAAAGGCCGGATGACAAGAAACGAGGTGGGCCAGTGCAGGCGCAGCGGCTGATCGGATCGCTCGGTGACGACGGCCCCGTCATCCATCCCGAGGCCTGGGTTGCGCCAGGTGCTGTCGTCGTCGGCCGGGTCACGCTCGGGCGGGGTGCGTCCGTCTGGTATGGCTGCGTGCTGCGCGCCGATGACGACGAGATCGTGGTGGGCGCGGAGTGCAACATCCAGGATCTGTCCTGCCTGCATGTCGACGCGGGCGAGCCGGCGGTGCTGGAGGATCGCGTTAGCCTCGGCCACCGGGCCATGGTGCACGGCGCGCATATCGAGACCGGAGCGCTCGTCGGCATCGGAGCCGTCGTGCTCGGGCGCGCGCGTGTCGGGGCCGGGACGCTGATCGCCGCCGGCACCGTGGTGCTGCCCGGCACGACCGTCCCGGCGGGCGTCCTGATGGCCGGCGTCCCCGGCCGGATCGTGCGGGACCTCACCGACGCCGATCGGCAGTCGTTCGCCGAGACGGCTGCGCACTACGTCCAGCGCTCCGAGCGGCACCGCGCGGCGATCTGGACCGACCAGTAAGGACACCCAGCGACCGGTCGCTGATCCTGCTTCGTGTCCCCGCGGTCACGCCGCGTGCCAGCGACGGGACCCCGCCGAGCCAGGTGGTCCGGGAAATGGCCCTGATGAGTCATGCGGGCGGGCTTTCTCGCCATTAGCCTTGTTACAGGGGAGTTAACAGGAACCTATGAACTCAGGAGGTGGGCGCATGCACGACGACGTCGACCTCAGGTTCCATGACCGGGTCGCGCTCGAGGAGATCGAGCTCTACGCCGAGGTCCTCAGCGCCGTGGCGATCGCCGACCGGCCGCTCACCAACGACGAGATCGACGAGGTGCTCGGGCTGCGCCAGTGCACCAGTGCCGAGGCGCACGCTTACTGAGCCGTTACGGTTCAGGAATCGCTAGCGGGAGGCCGGCTACTGAACATCACATCGGTGTCCCGGGCTATCTTCTAACGCGATGCCCTGAGCAGTGCATTGCAGGTCAAGGTGCCTAACGGCTGGCCGCGGCATGCCCTCAGCAGATCCTGAAGGCGTGGACCTCACTTGGGTCGGAGTAGGAGCATCGGGATTGCACGATGCGGCTCGCATTCTTGAGTGTCGCGCCGTCCCCGTTGTTGTTCCAGATGTACCAGCTGTGACCCCAGTAGCGGTTCGTTTGGGTGTTGGTGCCCCGGCCGGTGTGGATCTTCACGTTCCCGAAGGCCCTTATCCGGTACGTTCCGAACGTGTAGATGTGCCCGGCCCGGTCGCGGAGGGTCCAGTGGGTCAGGATGATAGTGCGGCCAGTGCGGTTGTGGAGCTGGACCCACTCTGCATTCAGGCTCGCGTTCGAGCCGGTGTCCTTCCCCGGCGAGTTGTAGAAGATCTCGCGGATCACGACAGGGGAGGTCGACGCCTGAGCCGCTGGCGCCAGCATCGTGGCAACTCCCAGCATTGTGGAAATCCCGAGCACCATTGCTCCCAATAGGGCGGCGGGCTTTCGCATGACTCCTCCTGGTGGTTCCGCGTCCTCGCGGCATGACGAGCGGCAGCATGTCTTCGGCGACGAGGCCGCCCATTGTTACTCTTGCGTCCTATACCTCGGCAGGCAGGGCCGTCAGGGTCGAACGTCCCGCCGAGGCGCGGGGCCAGTCGAATGCCACGACGTGCAGGTCCATCGACTCGTAACGGCGACCATGCTAGGCGCCGGATCTCGGCTGGGCGAAGCTGCGGCTCCGCAGTCGCCTCGGGCAGCGAGTCATCTTGAGGTGCTGGTGCGTCGTTAGCTGGCGGGCCTCCGTTAGCGGGCTTCCGCTGTGCTGCCGTCCGCCTTGCGGATGATGTCGACCTCCACGTCCCGACCGACCTCATTCATGAGCACCTGAACCACATCGCCGTCCGCCATGGAGGTCAGCTCGTCCGGCACAGGGCCGGGAATAGTGAACTCTCCATTCATGTGACGGTCCGGGTCGCGGATGGAGAACCGGAGGCTGCCATCGTTGAAGGCAACGTTCTGCGCTGGGCCGACCCACTTCCCGGCGGCAGCCCGGGCAGAAGTCACTTCGGGTGCCCCGCGAACGGCTGGAGATCCTGGCGGTCCCGGCCTATTGGCCTCAATCGCGGCCAGCTCCGAGTGGAGCTGCTGCACCAGAGCACTCACCGTGCCTTTGTAGTGCGCCAGCGCCAGGTCAAGGCGGAAATCGAACGAGGATGACAGGCTGGGGCCGTAATGAATGGTCGTGGGCTTCTGCCGGTTCGACACCGAGAAGGTCGTAGATCCCTCGCTGTCGGAGTGCTGGAACCCGATCAGCTTGGCGAACGCGCACTCCCTCGTCTGCCTGGCTCCCTGGAAGATCACCCGCTTGTTGGTTATGTAGACGGTCCCAGTGTCGATGGCAGTGGGCGTCGGCGTGCCCTGTACGTAGTGCCCGCGAGATCCTCCGGTGCGGTAGCGCACGCCGAGGCCAACCGGGATCGAGACGCCCCGTGACTGGCCCTGATAGTGTCCTGCGCCTCGCCGTTCTTCGATCAGCGAAGCTCCGGTCACCCGGTAAAAGACGGCTTCTGACGGACCCAGCACAAGCTCCTTTGCGCCAGTTCCATTGAAGGTCTCTGCGGTCTGCAGCAGGTCTGCGTACCAGTCGCGCTGCGCCTTCCAGCGGCCGAGTGCTTCCTGATGCAGCCTCGCCGCCTTCTTCTCCCGATGTTGCCCGAACACAGCCCGCCTCCTCACGCGCCGGCCGATGCAGAACCGGGCCGTAGTTCTTGACGCGCATTCAGGGCAATCAGATCACCGCTGACGCAACCGCGCTACGGTCATGACAATCAGCGCTCGGCTACACAGGTGCCCCAGCCGGACACGGTTCCGATCAGCCCGTCGACCCGGCCAGCGTGCTGACCGCCGACACCGCGGACGAGCTACGTCAGCAGGTCCGGGCGCACTACTTCGAAAAGACTTCCCGTCGTGCAGGAGTTCCCGCCACCAGCTACCTCAGCGAGCGGATGTCCACCTGAGTCCAGGTACACGGAGTCCTAGCTGGTGGAAGCTTTACTGCTAAACATCACGTCGGTGTCCCAGTGGGTGAAGCCCAGCGACTCATACAGCCCGATGGCCGCGGTGTTCGTCTCGTCGACGTAGAGCATCACCTGCGCCAGGCCGCGGCCGCGCAGGTAGCGCAGGCCGGTCAGGGTGAGCGCGCGGCCGAGTCCGGAGCCGCGCTCGGCTGGATCGACGCCGACGACGTAGACCTCGCCGATCGGCTCGTGCCCGTGCCCGTCAGCGTCCTCGGGCTGCTCGTGCCCGCCGTGAATCTTCGTCCAGTGGAAGCCGACCAGGTGCCCGTCCCGCTCGGCGAGGAAGAACCCGTCGGCGTCGAACCACGGCTCATGCTCTCGCATGTCCAGGTCGGCCCTGGTCCAGGCGCCCTGCTCTGGATGCCGGGAGAACGCCCGGCGATTGAGCGCGACCCAGGCGTCCTCATCCTGGCCGACTCGGAAGGGGCGCACCGAGACGCCCTCGACATATTGCGGCCTGCCGATGTGCGTCTGGAGCGACCGGCGCATCTGCCAGAGTGCCCGCGAACGCTGGAATCCGGCCGCCGCCGCTAGCCGGGCGGCGCCGGGCAGGTCACCGTGCGCCCACAGCCGAAGTCCGGCTGGGCCCGCCTCGGCCGCCAGCGCGCGGCCGAGTGCCAGGCCGAGTCCGCGGCGCCTGGCTGCCGGGTCGATGACCATCTCGCCTGCTGGCCCTTCCACCGGATCGGTGGGATCCAGGTGCCCGTAGCCAGCGAGCGAGCCGTCGCGCCAGAGCAGGATGTTGCGGGCACGGGGGTCGCCGCCGTAGCGCAGGTGCAGCATCACGTGCTCCGACAGCGGGCTGACGCTGTCGTCCTCGGCGGCGCGACGCACTAGGTCGAGCACCTGCGCCGCCTCCTCGGCTGGCAGCGGCCCGCTGACGCGGACCTGCGTGCGATCAGGCAGCGCGCCGGCTGGACTATCGGTCGGCATGCGCCACTGTCGGCAGGCCGAGCGCGTCCTCGGAGTCCGGGCCTGCCAGGTCGTCCGGCGCCACGGCCTCGATGCCACTGCCGACGGCGGCGCCGTCCGCGCCGTCACCGCCGTCCGTGCCGTCGCCGCCGTCCGTGCCGTCGCCGCCGGGGCTGCTGGTCTTGACCGGCACGAACCGGTAGCCGACATTGCGGACGGTGCCGATCAGCGCCTCGTTCTCCGCGCCGAGCTTGGCCCGGAGCCGCCGCACGTGCACGTCGACGGTCCTGGTGCCCCCGAAGTAGTCGTAGCCCCACACCTCCTGCAGCAACTGCGCCCTGGTGAACACGCGCCCTGGGTGCTGGGCCAGGAACTTGAGCAGCTCGAACTCCTTGAAGGTGAGGTCGAGCGAGCGGCCGTTCATGCGGGCCGAGTACGTCGCCTCGTTGACGACCAGGCCGCCGGATCGGATCTCGTCCGGAAGCTGGGCGGCCGACTGGGTGCGCCGCCCGATCGCGAGCCGTAGCCGCGCCTCGACCTCGGCCGGCCCGGCCGTGTGCAGCAGCAGGTCGTCCGCGCCCCAGTCCGCCGAGACCGCCGCCCAGCCGCCGTCGGTCACGATCGCGATCACCGGTATCGGGTTCGCGATCGATCGCAGCGCGATCAGCACTCGCCGGGCGAGCACGAGGTCGCGGCGTGCGTCGACGAGCACAGCGTCGGGAACGGGGCCGCTGGTCACGCGCTCGGCCGCGGCCGGAGCTACCCGAACCGAATGCGGCAGCAGGCTCAGTGACGGCAGAATATCGGCAGGCGGTTCGCGCCCGCTGGTCAGCAGCAGGACATTGCTCAAACCGCCGCCACCTCCGGCCCCCGGCGCTAACTGCCGGAACGAGAACCCATATCGCCCGCGTCTACACCCGGGTCGTCATTGTCCGGTGCCGCTATGAGCGAGGATAGCTGACATGGCCACAGTGACCATGCGCTACTGGGCAGCAGCGAAGGATGCGGCCGGCGTTGCCGAGCAGCGCCTGACCGCCGACACGCTCGCCGCGGCCCTGGCCCAGGCTGGGCAGACCGCTGGTGCGGAGCGGCTGCCTGATGTGCTCGCCAGGTCCTCGTTCCTTATCGACGGGGATCCGGTCGGGCGCCGTGCGGCCGAGTCGGTGCTGCTGACGCGATGGCAGCGTCATCGAAGTCCTGCCGCCGTTCGCGGGCGGCTGAGATGGCCGCCCGCCACCGAGCCAGGTGCGCATTCCCGCGTGGCGTAACGCGGGTCCGCGGACAGGCGAAGTGGGTTCAGAACCGATTGAACCGCCAGTGAGCGGCGTACGTAGTAGAGGACATGGCAGGCCTGGGAAGCGCTGGCGCCCGGAACTCCCGGCGGATCTCTTCCGACGAGGAGCTCATTCGCGCGCTCTACGCCGAGCATGCCGCCCCGCTGCTGAGGTATGCGGTCCATCTGATGAGCGGCGACCGTCAGCGCGCCGAGGACATCGTGCAGGAGACGTTGCTGCGAGCGTGGCAGCATCCCGAGGCCATCGCCGGCCGTCCGGCCAGGCCGTGGCTGTTCGCCGTCGCACGCAACCTGGCGATCGACTCATACCGGGCACGCAAGGCCAGGCCGCATGAGGTCGGCGAGGCTGCGCTGGAGGTCCTGGCCTCACCCGACGAGGCGGAGCGAGCGCTGGAATCCTGGGCGGTAGCCGACGCGCTGAGCTCGCTGCGACCAGAGCACAAACGGGTGCTGCTGGAGACCTACTATCGGGGCAAGTCGGTCACTGAGGCGGCCGCAACACTGGGTGTGCCTGCCGGAACTGTGAAATCGCGGACGTTCTACGCGCTCCGCGCGCTTCGGCTCGCGTTGGAGGAACGGGGGCTGGCGCCATGACGATCAGCGGATTCAGCGGCCCCGCGTGCCGGGAGATTCGGCAGTTGCTCGGGGTTTACGTAGTAGGCGCCATCGACCCGGCCGAGCGGGCGACGGTCGAGGAGCACCTGGGGCAGTGCCCCTCCTGCCGGGACGAGCTGGCCGGGCTGGCTGGCCTGCCGGCCATGCTGAGCCGGGTGCCCGCCGCCGACGTCGAGCTATTGAGCCTCGCGCCCAGCGGCCTGCCAGATATGACCGAGCCGCCCGCTGAGCTGCTGAACTCGCTGCTGCGCAAGGTCTCGGTCAAGCGCCGGAGCCGGCTGTGGCGCGGCGCGGTGGCCGTCGCCGCCTCGGCGGCCATCGCCGCAGGCGCCGCCACCGCGGTCGACGCAGCTGGTCGGCTCGCAGCCGGCGCCGGTCGCGGCCAGCGATGTCGCCCGCGGCTCTGACGCCAGCACTCATGTGGCCGCGGTCGTCGACTACACCGAGACTCCCGTGGGCCAGCACCGCGATGCGGGTGCAGGTGAGCGGCATCAAGCCAGGGACGACCTGCCAGTTCTGGGTTGTCGGCAAGAACGGCCGGGCCTATGCGGGCTCCTGGACGGTGCGCGAGCCCTACGGCCAGAAGGCCTGGTACTCGTCTCGTCACCGGTCGCGGCCAGCTCGGTGCACAGCTTCCAGATCACGAGCGCGGGCAAGGTGCTGGTGAACATTCCCGCCAGCTAAGTCGGGAATGCCGCGCGCCGCCGGCGTGCTGATAGGAGCTATGACACCGGGACTTGCTGCGCTGGCTGGCGCGCTCGCTATCGCCCTGATCGGGGGCACCGCCTGGCGGCTGACCAATGGCAGGATGCGCAGCCCTGAGCGGCTCGGCCGGGCCGGGCTGGCGCGCGGCGCGTCAGTGCCGCTCAGCCCGCGGGTCCTCCAGGATGCTGGTATCCGGGCTGCTGTGAGCGCGCCCGCGCGCCTGGAGTCAATGGCCGGAGCGGCCGTGCTGACCAGCGATCAGCTCGGGCAGGCCCTGGGCGAGCGGGCCACGCTGGTGCAGTTTTCGTCGGCGTTCTGCGCGCCGTGCCGCGCCACCCGCCGGATCCTCGCCGACGTGGCGGGCATGACCGAGGGCGTCGCGCACATCGAGATAGATGCCGAATCGCGGCTCGACCTCGTCCGGGAGCTCAACGTGCTGCGGACGCCAACTGTCCTGGTGCTGGCGGACGACGGGCGGATCGTGCGCCGTGCCAGCGGGCAGCCACGCAAGCCGGACGTTATCGCGGCCATCGGCGTCGCGGTCGGCCCGTGACGATGATGCACTGTGATGCCTATAAATAAGATCGGGATTTAGGATAGTGACAGCAGCAGTGCGCCCGCATAGCATCGGCTACGTGCCTGCACCGATGTACCGCGCGACCTCGGCCCGATGCCCCGATATCGCGCTGACCAAGCGCCGCGCGGTGGACTTCTGCCGCGTCGCCACGGCCATCTGTCCGGCAGGCCAGCTGCCGCAGGCCTGCTGACCGCTGCTCATGCGGCCGCAGGCCGTACGGACATGCAGAGCGCCGCGTACGCACGCGGCCCCGTTCCCGTCCGAAATGTGCACATGCGGGCAGGTACGGGACACCTCAGCCACGCGCAGGACAAGCGCATCCAGCCGGACAGCCATCGAAGGGAACTCGGCAGATGGAGATTGACCCGCGAGGACCGCGTTTCGGTGCGCTGATCACGATGGTCGTGTTCGCCGTCGTCCTGATCACCGGCAACGTCTGGCTGCTCGCGGCGCAGGCCGTGGTGTTCGCCGCAGGCGCGTTCCTTGGCCTGCGCAACTCCCCGTACGGGCTCGTCTACAAGTGGCTGGTGCAGGCCGCGGCTGGGGCCGCCTGGCGAGCTCGAGGCCGAGGCGCCGCCCAGGTTCGCCCAGGCGGCTGGGCCTGGTGATCTCGATCATCGGCATTATTGGGTTCGCGGCCGGCCTGCGTCCGCTCGGGCTGGTCGCGGCGGCGCTCGGGCTGGTCGCCGCCGTGCTCAACGGGGTGTTCGGGCTCTGCCTGGGATGTGAGATGTACCTGATAATCCGGCGCACCTGGCCAGCGCAGGCCGACGCCGGCCGAAGCTGACATAAACTGAATAAAACGCTCGACGAGCCGGAGCTCACCGCGAGTCCAGGCTGATACAGAGGAGGATCTGAGCATGAGCCGTTCCGACGTCCTGGTGGACGCTGACTGGGTCGAGGCGCACCGCGACGACCCCGGCGTCGTCCTGGTCGAAGTTGACGAGGACACCAGCGCCTACGACAAGGGCCACATCCGCGGGGCCGTGAAGATCGACTGGAAGAAGGACCTGCAGGACCCGGTCCGCCGTGACTTCGTCGACCGGGAGGGCTTCGAGGCGCTGCTGTCGGAGCGCGGCATCTCCAACGACGACACGGTGATCCTGTACGGCGGCAACAACAACTGGTTCGCCGCCTACGCGTACTGGTACTTCAAGCTGTACGGCCACAACAACGTCAAGCTGCTGGACGGCGGCCGGAAGAAGTGGGAGCTGGACTCGCGCGAGCTTGTCACCGAGGTGCCGTCGCGCCCCGCGACCAGCTACAAGGCGCAGGAGCAGGACACCTCCATCCGGGCCTTCCGCGACGAGGTGGTCAGCGCCATCGGCAACAAGAACCTGATCGACGTGCGATCGCCAGACGAGTTCGCCGGACGCCTGCTCGCCCCCGCCCACCTGCCGCAGGAGCAGGCGCAGCGCGGCGGCCACGTGCCCACGCGCGCGGAACGTCCCGTGGTCGAAGGCGGCCGAGGACGACGGCACGTTCAAGTCCGACGACGCGCTCCGGACGCTGTACAGCGAGGCTGGCGTCGACTTCGGCACCGACACGATCGCGTACTGCCGGATCGGCGAGCGCTCGGCGCACACCTGGTTCGTCATGCACGAGCTGCTGGGCCAGCCGAACGTCAAGAACTACGACGGCTCGTGGACCGAGTACGGCTCCCTGGTCGGCGTTCCGATCAAGCTCGGGGACGAGTCATGACCGACGCTACTCAGCGCGGGCTGCGGCGCGCCCGCTGGCGGCGCGCCCATCAAGGACGCCGGCAACCAGGCGATCGTCCAGGGCAAGGTCACCAAGGATGGCGCGCCGGTGCCGGTCGGGTACGCCCGGCTGCTGAATTCGGGCGGCGAGTTCGTGGCTGAGGTGCCGCTGGGCGAGGACGGCGGGTTCCGGTTCTTCGCGGCGCCAGGCGACTGGACCCTGCGGGTGCTGGCACCCGGCGGGATCAGCACCGACCGGGGCGTCAGCGCCGCGATCGGCGAGATCAGGGAGCTGGAAGTAGCCGTCTAGCGGCGCGGCCAGCGCCGGGCACGGCGTCGATCAGGATGGGGCAGTGCGACCGGGTGAGCCGGGCGCACTGCCCCAGCTTGTTGTTCTCCTGTTTGCCACCTGGCCGTCGCCTTCCTGGCTGCCTGTGGTTCAACTGTCTGTTCACCTGGCCCGCCTAGAAAGGACGTCGTCAGCCGCCTGATCGCAGACTGGCGATCACCGACAGTCAGAGGCGAGGCAGCAGATAGGCGTGGTGATCGTCGGCGCCGTCAGCTCGCGCCGGCAACTCCGCACGTCGCAGCTGACTGAGTGTCTGGCATCCCGCACGCCGGCTGGCCGGTTGCCGCGGACGATGACGAGCCGTCCGGACCAGCCGGATCGGTCCAGGGCGTGGTCAGTGAGTCGCGCCGACTCGGGACGGACGGCCGGGGAGCGCAGGTCGCGCGGCCAGCGGTGAGCGTGCTGGCTGACCGGCTCGCGGCCGCGCTCGTACACCACGAGCCCGGCTGGCGGCTGCCGCGGCACTCCGCGCTTGCCCGGCGCTACAACGTCAGCGCCGCGGAGATCGACGCCGCAGTCGAGGAGCTTGTCCAGCCGGCACCTGGTCCGGCGCCTTGCCGATGGCCAGGTCTATCGCGCCAGCCCGGCCGAGTACGTCATCAGGCTGGAAGGCATTCCGCGGTCTGGCGTCCTTCGTCGACGCCATGGGCGGGGAGTTCTCGTGCCGGAGCCGCCAGGTGACCTGGCGGCTGCCGCCGGAGGACATCAGCTGGGCGCTGCGGCTGCCGGCCGATCAGCAGGTCTGCGTGGTGCGGTACCTGTGGACCGTCGGGCGGCGAGCCTGCTGCGCTGTGCACGACCTACGTTCCCGGCGGACCTCGGCATGCAGGCCGGAGGCGGGCGGCGAGCCGGGATTGCCGATGATCCTGAACCTCCTTCAGCTGACCGGAGCTCGCCGACGGCCCGGCTTCGGCATCGCCGGGCAATGCCGCGGGCAAGCGAGCTGCGGGCCCCGCGACGGCAACGGCGCTGTACATCGAGTTGCAGGCGCCGCCGCCATCGGTGGCGCGCAGCCTCCGGCTCAGCGCCGGCCAGCCGGCCATGATCGTCACGGTCCGCTTCGACGACGCTGGACTCTGGCCGGCCGATCGCGCTGACCATCGCCGTGCTCCGGCCCGACATGTTCCGCGTCGTCGTGCAGACGCCGCTGCCGCCGCTGCCAGACGGAAATGCGGGCAGTTTGTCAGGTTCCTGGACGCATGCGGTCGAGGACTGGGAATCTTGACCCGCTATGCGCACCACGACGGCCGGGGTGGCCGAGCGACGCACCGTTGCGCTCGCGCCTGGATGACCCGGCTGGCAGCCTCCGCCGCGGCGAGTTAGCCGCTGGGCTGGCCACGGCGGCGATCGCCGGCCAGCTTCTCTTCGCCCAGGTCACCGTGCGTGGCGTGCCGTAGCGCTTGTCGTCGGTCGGCCGCGCTGTCGCGCTGGCGGCCGCACTGGCTCGCCGGGCCGGCGCTGGCGAGCCTGGTCTGGTTACTCGCGGTCGGTCCGGCTAGAGCGGCAGCCGGGTTTGACGAGGGCGCGCGGCAGATGTCCGCGTTCCTGCTCGACGTCGCCGTCCATCACGCCGCCTCGCGCATCCAGGCGGGCTGGCGCATGCGGCCGCGGCGGTCGTGGGCGCCGGGGCGTGGCTGCCGAGGCAACTGCCGCTGGCGCTGCTCGCCGCCACGGGCGAGGCGTGGCTCGTGCTGTGGCTCGCCTGGTGGCGGCGCGAGCCGGGCTGGTGCTGGCGGCCCGGGCTGGTGGCGGTGGTGCGCCGGCACGTGTCAGCGGCGGCACTCGCGGCCGGGCACACCGTCACGGCTGACGGCTCCGCCCTCGGCCTGGTGGCCAGCACCGGGAAGTTAGCCGGCCTCAGCTGGGCCGAGGCGATGCACGGCGTGCTCCTGACGGGCCAGGATGCGGATCACCTCGGCCTGGCTGTCGCCTGCGCAGCGCTGCGGCGGCGCAAAACGGTGCTCGTCGTTGAGTGCGGAGGCGGCAGGGCCGGGCCCGACTCTGTAGCCAGGCGCGACTCTGTGGCCGGGCGCGACGCGGTGGCCGGGCGTGACGCGGTGGCCGGGCGTGACGCGGTGGCCGGGCGTGACGCGGTGGCCGGGCGTGACGCGGTGGCCGGGCGTGACGCGGTGGGCGGGCGTGACGCGGTGGCCGGGCGTGACGCGGTGGCCGGGCGTGACGCGGTGGGCGGGCGTGACGCGGTGGCCGGGCGTGACGTCGTGGCCGACCTGGTCCGGGTGCTCGCCAGGTCGCTCGGCGTGCCGGTCAGCGAGACCCGCAGCGATCCAGCCGACGCCGCTGGCGTCAGCGGGCTTGCCGGCCGGGCGATCCGCAGACGCGAGACCGTGCTGATCGCGACATCACACGCTGACGCGACCCGGCAGGCCACCTGCGACCTGGCTCGCGTGCTGGACGGCCTGCGTGATCTCGGTCTGCGGGCAGACTGCCTCGCCTGGATCAGCGGCTGCGAGGTCGTGGATTCCGCCAGCCTGTCCGAGCTCCTGGCCCTGGGGCCAGTGACCGGGACCGCGATAGTCCTGAGCACGACGAGCCCGCAGCACGCGGCTCTGCTCGCGCACCTGGCTGGCGTCGTCGTGGTCAGCGGACCCGGTGGAGCCGAGCTGGCCAGGGCTCTGACCGCTTGGCCGCAGTCCGCGGACTCCTGGCTCAGACGCCATAGGGCGCGAGAGTGGAAATGGTGCCCCACTAGGGGCAGCAATTCCAACCTCTTGCCCTTTCGAGTCGGTCGCTGAGCTCGGTGCCGATAGGTCAAGCCGGGCAATTGTCACCTTTCTGACCCGTCAGCGGCGAGGTGAATTCACGATGCTCGTTCATGGGCGCCCGGACGGCGGGGCGCCGCGCGTCACGGCGAATTGCCGCGTTGTCCCGATCACGCCGGAGCACCTGCTGTGACCGGCTGCGGCAGCGCCACCGGGAGCCAACCGGGCGGTGTGACCGCGCAGCCTGGGACCGCGCAGCCCGGGACCGCGCAGCCTGGGCCCGCGCAGCCTGGGACCGCGCAGCCTGGGACCGCGCAGCCTGGGCCCGCGCGGCCGAGTCAGGGCCGACCTGGTGTACGTGGGCTGGCAGCACGTCATTCCCCGGCCCGATCCTGGGCCGCCGCCGCGGCCGCCAGATCCGGCAGAACCCGACGTGGTCAGCGCTGACTGGGCTGGCCGCGCAGCGGCGCGAGGCACAGCAGGCTCGCCCGGCCAGCCAGGCTGACGGGCGCGGCCAGCGTGGTGGCGGTGGCTGCCGCCGCGCGCGACGTGGCTGGCGGGCCTGCTTTCCGGCGGCGTCGCGCTGCTGGTGACCGGCGCTGCGGCGTACGCGGCCGGCCGCTGCGGCCGGGCCTTATGGCGCAGCGACAGGGCACTGGCTGGTCAGCTGCGCGCTGAGGAACTGCGCGTCGCGGCTTTTGCCGAGGCACAGCACCGCCAGCTAGCCGCGCGGCAGGAGCAGCACGCCCGCGAGGTCCGCGCCTGGAAGCAGCGCGCCAGCGCGCTCCGCCGTCAGCCGCAGTGGTATCCGGTGACCCTGCCGACGAGCGTGCACCGTGTCGACGTCGCAGGCGGCACGCTGGCCGGCTGGTCTGCGCTGGTGACGATGATCGCGGCGGCACGGCTGGCGGCCGGCGGAGACGTGACCGTCCTCGACCTGACCGAAGGGCGGCGTGGCGACCGATCTGCTCGCCGTGGCCCGCCGGTCTGGCATCGGCCCGCTGGTCTGGGTGCTGCCAGCCGACCTGCCGCAGCTGGAGCTCGGCGCGCTGCTGCCGCCCGATGTGCTGCGCGGACGTGCTCGCCCAGACCGTCAGCGCTGCCGACGGCCCGGCAGGATCGGCCGCGGCCAGCGCGGCGGACCCGGCAAAGGACGCGGCGCTGCTCGGCAGCGTCCTCGCAGGCTCTCGGCCGACGCCTCGATGCCGCAGCTGATCGCGGGCCTGCGGGCGCTCGGACAGATCGGCGGGCCAGCCGAGCATCTGGGCTCGGGCGGGCTCACGCATGATCAGCTGGCCAGGCTCAGCAACCTGGCGGGGCGCGACAGCCGGGCCGCTGGCCACTGAGCGCGCCTGGAGCATCGAGGCCCGCCTGCGCGTGCTGGCGCCGCTCGCGACGTCCCTTGCCAGCAGGCCGCCGAGCCGTCTCAAGGTGGCGTGGCTCGACCGGCGCGCAGCCAGCGTCGGCAACGCGTCGCTGGCGGCCTACCTGGTGATCGCGCTCACCGCCGTGCTGCGCCAGGCGCCGCCCGGCAGGCGGTGGCAGCAGACGATCTGCCTGCTCGGGGCCGAGCGGCTGCCAGGCGGCATACTCGACCGGCTGTGCGACGCCGCCGAGATCACCGGCGCCGGGCTCGTTCTCGGCTATCCGCTCGATCCCGGCGCACGTGCGCGAACGACTCGGCCGCGGCGATGCGGCCGTCGGCTTCATGCGGCTCGGCAACGCCGAGGATGCCCGGGTCGCCGCCGAGCAGATCGGCACCGAGCACAGGTTCCTGGTGAGCCAGCTGACCGACACCGTTGGCATGTCGCTCACCGACACGATCGGCGTCTCCTACACCAGCACGGTCGGCACAGCGGACTCGGTGACCGGATCTGACTCGGTCACCAGCACCACCGGCCGCAGCTCGCGGCCGCAGCCGGCCGGGCGCCTTCGCGCCGTTTGCCGACTTCACTGGGTCAGCCAGCCGGGATCTGAGTTCCTCGGCGGCGTCGTGCGACTCGCGGTCTATCACGGCTGGGATCAGCGATGGCACGTCGTGGGGCTGGAGCACGTCACGGGCCGTCGGCAGCAGCGATTCGGCGGCCAGGACCAGCGCAGCGCTCGCGCGAGTCTCTCGTCGAGCAGCACGAGCTTCAGCAGCTGCCGCAGAGCGCCGTCCTCCTGTGCTACCCGGCACCGGGAGGCCGTCAGGTGCTGCTGGCCGACGCGAATCCAGCCATCATGGCGCTGCCGACCGCCACGCTGGCGGCGCGCCCTGCGGTCGACGGCCCGCCGCCAGCCGGCGGATCCGGCCATGGCTCCGGCCACGCCCGCCGCCGGCGGGCAGTCTGCCAGGATGTAGTACATGCTCAGGCGATTCCGTCAGGTTGACGTCTTCACCGACACCCCGTACGGGGGCAATCCGCTGGCAGTCGTCCTCGACGCGGACGGCCTTACCACCGGCCAGATGCAGCAGTTCGCCAACTGGACGAACTTGTCCGAGACGACGTTCGTCCTCGAGCCGGATACGACCGGGCCGACTACCGGGTGCGCATCTTCACGCCGAGCCTGGAGCTGCCGTTCGCCGGGCACCCGACGCTCGGCACCTGCCACGCGTGGCTGGAGGCTGGCGGCTCACCGCGCGAGCCGGGCCGGGTGATCCAGCAATGCGGCGCCGGGCTGGTGACGATCGCCACTGATGAGCGCGGCCTGAAGTTCGCCGCACCGCCGCTCATGCGCTCTGGTCCGGTGGATGAGCAACTCGCCCAGCACGTGGCCGACGTACTCCGCATCAGCCGGGACGAGATCGTCGACCTGCAGTGGGCCGACAACGGTCCTGGCTGGATCGCCGTGCTGCTTGGCAGCGCCGACGCAGTGCTCGCAGTCACGCCAGGGCCGACCGATCTGGATCTCGGCATCGCCGGACCGTACCCGGCGGGCGCGCCGGCGGCGTTCGAGGTGCGCACCTTCCTGCCGAAGAACGGGATGACCGACGAGGACCCGGTCACCGGCAGCTTCAATGCGTCGCTTGCCCAGTGGCTGCTGGCCACTGGCCGCGCGCGGGCGCCCTACGTGGCCCGGCAGGGAACGGCCCTCGGCCGTAGCGGCGTGGTCCACATCACCGCTGACGACGAGGGCCAGGTCTGGGTCGGCGGCGGAACCATCACCTGCGTCACGGGCACCGTAGAGCTGTAAGCGGACGGATCGGTGCCCGGCCCAGTGTCACAATTCGCCTGAATCCGGTAGCACGTCCCCGGTCTGCCTGGTAAGCACGCACCATGGGAGCGTGGAGTCAGGCATCGGCGGCGGCGCGGCCGGACTCTGGTACCGGGTCCAGGCCGTCAGCGCCCATTCCCTCGGCGGCACTGCCGATAGCGACTACGCCTCCGTGCTGCCAGCCATCCTGCAACGCGGCGCGGCACCGGCGGCCGTTCATCGCCGGCTGGCTGTCGCGCGGCGGCGGCGCGCCGCTCGAGCTGATCACCAACGCCGGACCGCTGCCTGCCGGCGGACCGTCGGCCAGACCCGGCTCCGGCCAGCCCTCGGCCGGCGAGTCAGGCGCCGCCCGCCGTTGACATGCTGTTCCCGTGGGGCGCCCGCGGCGTCATGATCGACGGCAACATGCTGGCCGACCTCGATCAGCTTGTCTGGGCGCCGTGCCCTGGCCGGCAGGTGCCGCTGGCCGCGCACTGCCGCTAGTCAGGCCGCGCGCGGCGGCGATGGGCTGGGACCGCCAACGCTGTTCGAGTCTGCGCTACAGACACTGATGGGCAGGCCGTTCGGCTGGCTGATCGTCGCCGACCCGACGGACCTGCTCGATGCCGACGCGGCTGACCTGCGCGACCAGCTCACGGTGCTGCGGCGCTACGAGGACGAGCAGGCCCGGTTCGAGGCAGACCGGGCCGAGCGCCGGCTGGCCGAGCTAGACGCCTATCGCGAGGCGGGCTTGTGGAACGTGCGCGTGCTGGCGGGCGCAGCCACCGAGCAGGACCTGCAGCTGATCGCCCCGGTGCTGGTCGGCTCCGCTGACCTGAGCGCGCATCCATACCGGCTGCGATGCCCGGACGGCGCGCAGGAGTTCGCCGACGTGCTGGCGGCCAAGGTGGCGGACCCGGCGGACGGGTCGATGGTGCCGTTCGCGGCGACCGCCGGCGCGCTCGCCGCGCTGACCGGCCTGCCGAGGCGCGAAGTGCCGGGCGTCCGGGTCATGCAGCCGGGCTACTTCGACGTCACCAGCGAGCCCGCCGCGGGGCGGTCCGTCGAACTCGGCAAGATCCTGGACGGCCAGGACCGTCCAGTCGGCGCCATGCGCATTCCGCTCGCCACGCTGAACCGCCATGCCCTGGTCACTGGCGCCACAGGCGCTGGCAAGTCGCAGACGATCCGGCACCTGCTGGCAGAGCTGACCCAGGCCGGCATTGGCTGGCTGGCGATCGAGCCGGTCAAGTCGGAGTACGCGGCCATGGGCGCGCGGCTCGCCGGGCCGGCTGGCGCACCGGCCGCGGCCTGCCCGAACGGGCGCGGCCGGCGCAGACGACACAGATGACGGGCGCAACGCAGCCGCCCGCAGGGCGGTCACGATCATCAACCCGGCCGACCCGGAGTCGGTGCCGCTGTCAGTCAACCCGCTGGCACCCGAGCCGGGCTACCCGGTGCAGGCGCACATCGACATGGTCCGCGCGCTGTTCCTGGCCGCGTTTGACGCACCGGAGCCATTCCCGCAGATCATGTCGCAGGCGCTGCAGCGCAGCTACGAAGAGTGCGGCTGGGATCCGCTGACTGGCGGGGGCCGGGCCGACCTGGACGTGCCGCCCGGCGGTGCCGACGCTGGCCAGGCTCCAGGCGGCCGCGCTGGCCGTGATCGACGACGTGGGTTACGGCCGGGAACTGCAAGCCGACATGCGCGGCTTCGTCGACGTCCGCCTCAGGTCGCTGCGGACCGGGTCGGCCGGACGGTTCTTCGAAGGCGGGCACCCGGCAGACATCGGCGCGCTGCTGGACCGCAACGTCGTGCTCGCGCTCGAGGACGTCGCCAACGACGAGGACAAGGCGTTCGTCATCGGCACCCTCATCATCAGGATCGTCGAGCACCTGCGGCTGCGCTCCAAGACGGAGCCTGCCGAACATGGCCGCCGGGCCGACGGCCTCCGGCACGTCATCGTCCTGGAGGAGGCACACCGGCTGCTGCGCGCCGGGCGGACCGGCGCCAGCTCGCACGCGGTCGAGCTCTTCGCCGGGCTGCTGGCTGAGATCCGCGCCTACGGCGAGGGCATCGTCATCGCCGAGCAGATCCCGGCCAAGCTCGTGCCGGATGCGATCAAGAACACAGCCCTGAAGGTGCTGCACCGGCTGCCCGCCGCGGACGACCGGCAACTCGTCGGCGCCACCATGAACCTGGACGCCGATCAGTCGCGGCACGTGGTGTCGCTCCCGCCCGGCGAGGCGGCGGTCTTCACCGACGGCATGGACAGGCCGATGCGGGTCCGGGTCCCGTTCGGCGGTGACCGTGAGCACGCGCCGCTGACAGCCCGGTCCGCGGCACGCGCACCGCCGCTGGCGGGCCGCAGGTCGGCCGCCTGCGGGCGCGCCTGCACCGGCGCACGGCCGTGCACGCTGGTCGAGATCCGGGCCGCCGACCTGCTTGCCCGGTCTCCGCAGGACGCCTGGCTGCGCGTCTGGTCGGAGGTCTACGTGCTCGCGCACCTGGTGAACCGGCCACGGCCGCGGGTGCCGGTGCCGCTGCGGCAGCGCTGGGCGAGCCTGTCCGGGCGCCTGCGCGAGTGCGTGCTCGCGACCGCGATCGACCAGGCGGTGCTTGGCCGCGGTCAGGCGCTGCGGGAGTCCTTTGATCCCGGCCGACCTGGCCGCGGCGTGCGCGGTATCGGCCGCCGCGATGCTGGACGGCGGCAAGGGGGCGGGCACCAGGCCCGGCACGACCTGGGTGATCCCGCAGCTGCGCTGGCTGCACGAGCTCGAGCGGGTCTGCCCGCACGACGCCCCGGCGCCAGACCCGTTCGCGCAGGCGCCCGCGCTTGACTACGCGCTGCCCGACCTGGCCGACCGGGCCGACGTCAAGATCGGCCAGCGCATCAGCGGCCTGCGGCGCCACCCGCTGTCGATGGAAGTCACCCGCAACCGGCTCATCGCCTGGTCCGCACTGCTCGGCGAGGACGATCAGAGCGCGTTCATCGAGGATCTCGCCGCCGTCGCCATCGGCGTGAGCCATCGCGGTCAGCTGCGCAAGGCCGCTGGTGAGATGGGCGTCACGGGCTGGCTGGAGGCGGTGCTGTCCTGGCCGCGCCGCTTCATCGTCGGCGCGGACGACCAGGCGAGCAGCTCGACGACACGCCAGCCCGATCCGGTCGCCGGATAACATCTGCCGACATGAGCAAGCTTCCGCTGCGCGCGCGCCTCGCCACGTCCCTGAGCGGCGCAGCGGGCCGGGTGTCGCGGCTGACCGGCCGCGGCGACGGCTCTGTCATCGGCGGCGTGCTTGGCCTGCGGGTCGAGCCTGAGCTGCTCCGGCTGCTGGCCGCCGACCGGCAGGTCGTGCTCGTCACCGGGACCAACGGCAAGACCACGACCACCCGGCTGATTACCGCGGCGCTCGGCGCGCTTGGCCAGGACGTCGCCAGCAATGCCTTCGGCGCCAACATGGAGGCTGGCCTTGCCTCCGCGCTCGGCCGCGCCCCGGACGCGCCGTACGCGGTGCTGGAGACCGACGAGCGCTACCTGCCGGCCGTCATCGAGGCCACCCGCCCCCGCGTGGTCGTGCTGCTCAACCTGAGCCGGGATCAGATGGACCGGGCCGCGGAGATCTGGCTCACTGCCCGCCGCTGGCGGGAGGCGCTGGCCAAGACCGAGGGCTGCCTCGTCATCGCCAACGCCGATGACCCGCTGATTGCCTGGGCCGCATCGACAGCGCCGCGGGTGACGTGGGTGGCCGCCGGCCAGCGCTGGCACGAGGACTCCTGGTGCTGCCCCGAGTGCGGCTCGCACCTGCGCCGCGACGAGCTTGGCTGGCGCTGCGGCGAGTGCGGCTTCGCCCGGCCGTCGACCCGCTGGGTGCTGAGCGAGGACTCGGTCATCGACGACTCTGGTCAGCTGCGCGAGCTGAAGCTGGCCCTGCCAGGTCGTGCGAACGCTTCGAATGCCGTCATCGCCCTCGCCGTCGCGAGCTATTTTGGCGCCGACGTCGACCACGCGCTGCCGCGGCTGCGTGAGGTCAAGTCGGTGGCGGGCCGGTACACCCAGGTGGAGCGGCACGGCAGGCTGGTGCGGCTGCTGCTGGCGAAGAATCCGGCCGGCTGGCTTGAGGCCTTTGACGTGCTCGCGCCGAGCCCGGGGCCGGTGCTGCTGGCGGTGAACGCCCAGACGCCCGACGGCAAGGACACCTCCTGGCTCTGGGACGTCGATTACCGCGTGCTGCGCGGCCGGCCGGTGTTCGTGGCCGGGGAACGGCGGCTGGACCTCGCCGTCCGGCTGGAAGCCGATCAGATTCCGTTTGAGCTCGTCGACGGCATCGACGATGCGGTCGGCCGGGTCGCCGGCGGCGAGCTTGACGTGATCGCGAACTACACGGCATTTCAGCAGATCCGGGCGATACGTCGGCCGGACTGAGTGAGGCGGGAGACGCACCGATGACCGACCGCGTAGGACGGCACGCCGCCGCCCAGGATGCCGCCGAGACGCTCGTCATCCCGGCCCAGCGCTGGCCTGATGAGAACGGGAACGGGGAGTCCGGGCCGGACGGCCCGGATCAGGCGCGCCGCCGGACGGCACGCGGCCGGCCGGCCCGCGGACCAGGTCACGGCTGAGCCGCGCGGCGATGCCGACGACGGCCCGCGCGTCTCCGTGAACGGCGACGTTGCCGCCGACCTGCCTGGCAGCATCCCCGGCCGACCTCGCCAGCGGCCTGCGCGGCGGGGCCGGCCCCGATCCCGCTCCGGCCGCCCGGCGGGCCAGCGGCGGCGGCAGCGCGCGTGCGGCTGGTCTGGGTCTACCCGGACCTGCTGAGCACGTACGGCGACCGCGGCAACCTGCTCGTGCTCACCCGGCGCGCCCGGCTGCGCGGGATCGACGTCGAGGCTGATCGAGGTCAACTCCGACCAGCCGGTGCCGCAGCAGGGCGACATCTACCTGCTGGGCGGCGGTGAGGACCTGCCGCAGATCCTGGCCGCGAACCGGCTGCGAGCCGATGGCGGCCTGGCGGCCGCCGCCAGCCAGGGCGCGGTGGTGTTCGCCGTCTGCGCCGGCTATCAGGTGCTCGGCGCACAGGTTCGGCGGCGTGGAGGGCGAGCCCGTTACCGGCCTCGGGATCCTCGATATCACCAGCGGCCGCGGCGACCGGCGCGGCGTCGGCGAGCTCGTCGCCGACGTCGACCCCGCGCTCAGCGTGCCGCGATTCACCGGGTTCGAGAACCATCAGGGCGTCACCAAGCTCGGCTCCGGCGCCCGGCCGCTCGCGCGGGTCACGATGGGCGTCGGCAACGGCGACGGGACCGAGGGCGCCTACGCGGGCAAGGTGCTCGGCACCTACATGCACGGGCCTGCCCTCGCCCGCAACCCCGGCCTGGCCGACCTGCTGCTGAGCTGGGTGGTCGGGCGGCTGGCACCGCTTGACCCGGACGCCGAGGAGTGGGCCAGCCAGCTGCGGGCCGAGCGGCTGGCAGCAGTCGGCACGTAGCTAGCCGGATCCGCCGGCGTCGTTACGTCAGGCGATGACGCGTGTCGGGAGCCGACCACGGCAGCCGTGAGCCGCCGGGCGCTAGTAAACGAGCGCCTGCGCCCCGTCGGCCAGTATCTCCGCGACGAACGTCGTGGCGCCCGCGATCCGGACGCCGCTGATGACGTCTTCGGGGCCGATGTCGCGGCGGGCCGCGCACTGCGTGCACAGCGTCACGGTGCCCGCGCCCAGAACGGCCGCGAGCAGGTCAGGGAGCGGCGTCGCGTGAGGGAGGCCCAGGTCCGGACACCCGTCGGGCAGCGCCATCCAGGACGCCTCGCCGGTCAGCCACAGCGATACTGACACGCCGCTGGCGGCAGCGGCGGCGGCCACAGTGAGCGCCTGGTTGCAGCGCTCCGGGTCGTCTTTGCCGACGGTCACCTTCAGCACCAGAGAGCGCGGGGCCATGATCTGCACCCTAGCGCGATCCGGCCCGTACCGCGCGGCCGGCCGCGGCGTGGCGGCCGTGCGATTGCCGGCCGCTGCTGCCTACACTCCGCAGGCATGACGGCAATGCTGAGCGGCGTCGTCCTGGTCGCCGCCTTCGGCCTCACGGCCATCGCCGCGCTGGTACTCGTGGTGGCGCTGTACCGGGTCAGCGGCCCGGCCGCGGCCCGTGCCGCCACTAACCTCAGCCAGCACGGCGACGTCAGCCAGCCCGGCCCGGAAGGCAGCTAGCAGTGGATACGGATAAGCCGGCCGACGGTGCGTCGGCGGCCTGCCTGAGCAGTTCGAGCTGCACCCGCGGCTGGAGCCAGTGCGCTTCCTGCTCGGCCGGTGGGAGGGCGCCGGGGTGGTCGGCTACCCGACCATCGAGAGCGCCAACTTCGGCCAGGAGATCAGCTTCAGCCATAACGGCAAGCCATTCCTGATCTACACCAGCCGGACCTGGCTCATTGAGGAAGACGGCACGATCGGCCGGCCGCTCGCCATGGAGACGGGCTTCTGGCGGCCGCAGGAAGACGGCGGCATCGAGGTCGTGCTCGCGCATCCGACCGGGATCACCGAGATCTACATCGGCCAGGTCACCGGCACGAAGATCGAGCTCGCCACTGACGCCGTCGTGCGCACGGCGACGGCCAAGGAGGTGACGGCCGGGACGCGCCTCTACGGGCTCATCGGCGCCGGACCTTGGCTGGGCGTATGACATGGCCGCGATGGGACAGCCGCTCCAGTCGCACGTCTCGGCCCAGCTCAAGCGCGTCGGCTAGCCAGGAGGCCATCGCATAAGAAACCCCCGGGCCGCTCCCGCGCCGAAGCCCGCCGGTGCGATCGAAACGATCGCACGTTACGCAGGCCCGCCACGGGGACCGGCTGGACAGGCCGGTCAGCCCGGGGGTCCGGTGTCTGCCGTGAATTCGCCGGCCTCCGCCCTGACTGATTCACGCGCTTCCTCGGCAGCAGGCATAGCCCGCAGCCTAAGTCAGATCAGAACCAGTCAGCTCGATCGAGCGGCCGGTGATGCGCTGGCCGCGGGTAACCCGCAACACGGCGCTTCACGCAGGCGGCGGCTAGCGGACAGCCACCTCGCAAGTCCGACATCTATGCATACTGTTGGACCACCTCCTTTCCTGCGTTAGCCGAAACGCTACGTCACTGCGGCTGTAGCAGGCAAGCGTGTTATGGCCTGGTCGTCACTAGACTCGGGAGCATGGTGCAGACCTGGGATGACAAGCTGCGGGCCGGCGGGTACCGGGTGACCCCGCAGCGGCAGCTCGTCCTGGAGGCTGTCGCCCGGCTCGAGCACGCCACGCCCGAGGAGATCTACGGGGAGGTACGGCAGACCGCGCGCGGCGTCAACGTCTCCACCGTCTACCGCACGCTTGAGCTGCTCGAGCAGCTTGGCCTGGTCCAGCACACCCACATTCACCACGGCGCCCCCAGCTATCACCTGGCTGAGGACGCCCAGCACGTGCACCTGGTCTGCCGCCAGTGCGAGCTCGTTACCGAGGTCGATCAGGCTGCCGTCCTGCCGCTGGTCGTCGCGCTCGAGGAGCACCAGGGGTTCCTGACCGACGTCGGGCATCTGACCGTGTTCGGCCTGTGCGCAGCCTGCCGCCGCCATAGCTGACAAGCACAAGAAAGGGGACGGGACCGTGGCCGTAACCACGCGCAGCCGTCCGTCCGGCCGATGAGCAGCCCGCTGCTGACCGAGCCAGGAGCTGTCGCGGCCGGCGGGCCGGACGCGGGCGTCGCCGCGCACTACGGCGACCCCTACGCCGAGCAGCGCGCGCTCGCTACCCGCTGGGGCGTCGTCGACCGGTCGCACCGCGGGGTGCTGCGGATCACCGGTACCGACCGGCTCGGCTGGCTGCACAGCCTGACGACCCAGCACCTGGAGCACCTGACGCCAGGCGAGACGGCCGAGGCACTGGTGCTGAGCCCGCAGGGTCACGTCGAGCACCAGCTGACGCTGACCGACGACGGGACGGCGACCTGGGCCCACGTCGAGCCGGGTACCGCGGGCGCCCTGCTGGACTTCCTGACGTCGATGAAGTTCATGATGCGTGTCGATGCGCAGGACGTCTCGGCCGACTACGCGGTCGTGACGCTGCTCGGCCCCGACGCGGCGGCCGACGCAACGCCCGCCGCCGCGCGGCTGGCCACCGCATTCGAGATCGACCTGATCGTGGCGCGCGCCGAGCTGGCCGAGCGCGTCGCTGGCCTGCGCGCGGCAGGAGCGGCACTCGCCGGGATGTGGGCGCACGAGGCGCTGCGGATCGCGGCCGGGCGGCCGCGGATCGGCCTCGACACCGACCACCGGACGATCCCGCACGAGGTCGGCTGGATCGAGACGGCCGTGCACCTCAGCAAGGGCTGCTACCGGGGGCAGGAGACGGTCGCCAGGGTGCACAACCTCGGCCATCCGCCGCGGCGGCTGGTCCTGCTGCACCTCGACGGCAGCGACGACAAGCTGCCAGGCGCACGGCGACCTGGTCCTGCTCGATGGCGCGAGCGTCGGATTCACCGGATCGACAGCCCGGCACTACGAGCTTGGCCCTATCGGCCTGGCGCTGATCAAGCGGACGACGCCGGTGGACGCGACGCTGACTGTCGACGGCGTCGCAGCCGCCCAGGAGGTCATTGTTTCGCCGGATGCTGGCGCTAACATCCAGATTGAGCTCAAGCGTGTGCGCGGCGGCCTGATAGGCCGAGGTCGCGAGTAGCCTGGGCCGGCCGCGAACAACGTCGTTCCCCGGAGGTTCCCCCCGCCGTGCTTCGCCAAGCCCTCCTGGCCCTGTCGGCCAGTCATCAGGCCCGCGATGTGATCATGGCCACGCCGGTCACGCGGGACGTGGTCGCCAGGTTCGTCGCAGGCGAGACTGCGGCCGAGGCGCTGGCCGTCACCGAGCGGCTCGCTCGCCGACGGGCGCCTGGTCACCATCGACTTCCTCGGCGAGGACACGACCGACCCGGATCAGGCCGCCGCGGTCGCCGACGAGTACGTGCGGCTGCTCGGCGAGCCTGGCCGCAGCCGGACTGGCCGGGCACGGCCGCGCCGAGGTGTCGGTCAAGCCGACAGCCGTCGGCCTGGGCCTGCCCGAGCATGGATACAAGACCGCGCGGGAAAACATCGCCCGCATCGCGACCGCGGCCCGCAATGCCGGCACCACCGTGACCCTGGACATGGAGGACCACGCCAGGGTCGAGGCGACGCTCCGGCTGGTCGGCGAGCTTCGGGCCGACTTCCCCGACCTGGGCTGCGTCATCCAGTCGTATCTGCAGCGCAGCGCAGACGACTGCCGCGCGCTGGCGGTGGCCGGATCGCGCGTCCGCTTGTGCAAGGGCGCCTACCAGGCGCCCGACGGCGTCGGCCTGGCGAGCCGGGCCGACGTGGACCTGAGCTACGCGCGCTGCATGCGGATCCTGCTCGAGGGCCCTGGCTACCCGATGCTGGCGACCCATGACCCGCGCCTGATCAAGATCGCCGGCGTCAAGGCGGACACGGCAGGCCGCGAGGCGCGCACCTTCGAGTACCAGATGCTCTATGGCATCCGGCTGGCCGAGCAGGCCAGGCTGGCAGCCTCGGGTGCCCAGATGCGGGTCTACCTTCCGTACGGCAGCGACTGGTACGGGTACCTGGTCCGCCGGCTGGCCGAGCGGCCTGCGAACCTGGCCTTCTTCCTGCGGGCGCTCGGCTCGCGGCACTAGCCCGGCCGCCGGCCGCGGCTCGCGGCGCCCGGTAGGCTTCCTCCGTGATCGCCATTCTCGGCGCGGGCAAGATGGGCGAGGCGCTGGCCTCCGGCTTGCTGCGCGCGGGTGTCGTCTCGCCGGGCCAGATCGTCGCCGCGGCGCGGCGCGCCGACCGCGCTCAGCAGCTGCGCGATGGGTACGGCATCGACGTGCTGTCCGCATCGGAGGCGGCCGCGAAGGCGGAGACGCTGGTCATCGCCGTCAAGCCACAGGACATGGAGACGCTGCTCGCGGAGATCAGCCCGGTCGTGACGCCCGATCAGCTTGTCATCTCCGTCGCGGCCGGGATCACGACCGCGTTCATCGGCCGCAGGCTCAGGGGCGACGTCCCGGTTGTCCGGGTGATGTCCAACACGCCGGTCCTGGTGGACGAGGCCATGAGCGTGATCTCGCCAGGCCCGCACGCCACCGAGGAGCATCTGCGGCGAGCCGAGGAACTGCTGCGCCCGGTCGGCAAGGTGCTGCGAATTCCCGAATCCCAGCAAGACGCCGCCACGGCGCTGTCCGGGAGCGGGCCCGCCTACGTGTACTTCCTGGTCGAGGCCATGGTGGACGCTGGCATCCTGCTCGGCATGCCGCGCCAGACCGCGCTGGAGATGGTGAAGCAGGCCGTCTACGGCGCGGCCACGATGCTGAGGGATTCCGGAGAGCATCCCGTGCTGCTGCGCGAGGCCGTTACCTCGCCTGGCGGCACCACGATCAACGCGATCCGCGAGCTAGAGCGCCATGGCGTGCGCGCGGCCGTGCTCGCCGCCATCGAGGCCGCCCGAGACCGTGGCCGGGAGCTTGGCGCGGGCTAGCCGCCGGCCGGACGCCGCGGTTGCGTGACGCGGCTGTAACGCAACGCGAGTCCTGAGTATGGCTAGCCGCAATGGCACTGAAATGGCGGCTGATGTTTCCCGCCGGCTGCTCGACTCGCTAGCCCGTCTCACCTGCGGAAATGACCAAAGTCTCGGCGAATCAGCGGCGATCGGGCGAGGTACCGCCGAATTGGCAGGGCTCGCACGGGCTTGCCCTTTTCCATACAGGACTTACGCTGGAGACGGGCGTGACTGATGCGCCGGGTCTCGTATGGCGTACCAGTTCGGTCGGAAGAGGGCTATCAATGGCAGCAGACGCTACTCCGCTCAGCGAGGTCAGGTTCCTGACCGTGGCCGAAGTGGCCGCGATCATGCGGGTTTCCAAGATGACTGTCTACCGACTCGTTCACTCCGGCGAGCTCGAGGCGATCCGGGTCGGGCGGTCGTTCCGGGTGCCCGAGCAGGCCGTGACCGGATATCTGAGGGAAGCGTTCGTGGGATCGGACTGATCGCGCCGCCGCCGGATCAGCGCTAGCCGGGCGTGTCGGGCCGGGTCCAGCTGAGACCGCAGATGGGCCAGATGCCGGGCGATGCCGGGCAATGCGGCCCTGCGGAGGTACGCTGTGGCGTTGGCATGTGCCCGGCCGCCAGTTGTGGCGAGCATGGAATGCGGACATGCCCGTCAGCCAGGAAGCAATTGAAGGTGGTCTCGTGGGTTCAGTCATCAAGAAGCGGCGCAAGCGGATGGCGAAGAAGAAGCACCGCAAGCTGCTGCGCAAGACGCGCGTCCAGCGCAGGAACAAGAAGTAGTCTGCCTGCCGACAGGCCAGCGAGCCGGTCGCGCCCGATGTCATCGTGGCCCTTGCCGCCTGGACTGATCCGCCAGGATTTATCCGCCAAGACAGGTCCGCCGTGAAAGCTTCGCAGTGACTGGCACCCAGTCAAATGGGTCGCCGGGCTGGCGGCATCGGCTCGCAGGCGCGGCCGAGTTTGCCCGGCGGCGGCTGGCCGGCGAGTACGAGGTCGATCAGTTCGGCTTCGATCCCGACCTGAACTCGGCCGTGCTGATGCCCGCCGCACTCGCGCTGTACCGGAACTGGTTCCAGGTGCAGACCCGCGGGCTGGCGAACGTTCCGGGTAGCGGGCCGGCCTTGATCGTGGCCAACCACTCCGGCGTGCTCCCGATTGACGCCATCATGCTGCAGGCGGCAGTTTTCGCCGAGCATCCGGCCCGGCGGAACTTGCGCCTGCTCGGGGCCGACCTGATCTACACCATGCCGGTCCTGTCCGCGCTGGCCCGCCGGAGCGGCCACACCAGGGCGGATCGGGGCGAAGCGCGCCGCCTGCTGGACGCGGGCGAACTCGTCGGGGTCTTCCCGGAGGGGTTCAAGGGCACCGGCAAGCCGTTCAGCGAGCGATACCGGCTGCAGCGGTTCGGCCGGGGCGGATTCGCCCGGATCGCGCTCCAGGCCGGCGTGCCGATCATTCCCTGCGCCATCGTCGGCGCCGAGGAGATCTACCCGATGCTCGGGAACTCCGAGGCGCTCGCCCGGGCACTGCGGCTGCCGTATTTCCCGCTGACGCCGCTCTTCCCCTGGCTGGGCCCGGTCGGCGCGGTGCCGCTGCCGTCGAAGTGGATCATCGAGTTCTGCGAACCAGTAGCCGGCCTGCGGAGCGCACGGGGCTGGGCACGACGAGGGTGAGCCGGACGAGAACCTCGTGGCCGAGCTTGCCGACCGGGTGCGGGACACCATCCAGGCCAAGCTGGACGAGCTTGTCGCGACCCGGGGCCCCGCGTTCGGCTAGCGCTCGGGGCCAGCCCGGCGCCGCCGGAGCGCGAACACCGCTGCCAGGCCGCCGGCGATCGCCCCGGCGCTCGCGGCCAGCGGCATGGCGATCATCGTCGCGCGCCTGCCCGAACGGAAGTCGTGCACGGGCCAGTTCCTGCTCCGTGCCTGCCTGAGCAGGTCGCCGTCCGGATTCACCACGCTCGGGTGGCCGACGAGTTCCAGCATCGGCAGGTCATTCGAGGAGTCGCTGTACGCGCTCGACCGGCTCAGGTCCAGGCCCTCGCGCTCGGCCAGCGCCCGGACGGCCGCGGCCTTGGCCTGGCCATGCAGGAGCCCGCCGACCAGCCGCCCCGTGTACACGCCGTCCGAGGTCTCGGCGACGGTGCCGAGCGCTCCGGTCAGCCCCAGCCGGCGCGCCAGGATATTGGCGAGCTCCACCGGCGTCGCAGTGACGAGCCAGACTCGCTGGCCCGCCTGCAGGTGCTGCTGGGTCAGCTCCCGCGTCCCTTCCCAGATGCGGTCGGCCATCCTGTCGTCGTAGATCTCCTCGCCGAGCGCGACGATGTCGTCGACTCGGTGGCCTGCGACGAAGGCCAGCGCGGCCTCCCTGGCGGCATCGATGTGGTCGGCGTTCTCGGCGCCCCGGAGCCGGAAGGCGAGCTGTCCCCAGGCCAGCCGGAGGAGATCCCGCGGCCCGAACATCTTGCGCTCGGCCAGGCCGCGCGCGAAGTGGTAGATGGACGCGCCGCGCATCAGGGTGTTGTCCACGTCGAAGAACGCTGCCGCGCTCGGATCGGGGACCGGCGCGGCGAGCTCGACGTCTGCCGCGGCGGCAGACGCCTCGCCGGCCACGACCGCGGGGCTCTTCCTGACCCGGCTCAGCCGAGCGAGGGCGCCGGACCGGGCGCTGGCGCCGGGCCTGCTGTCGAGGTCGGACTCGCCGCTCATGTAGGCGAGCCTACCGGTGACTGGCCTCCTCGCCGGCTCGGCAGACGGCCCGATTCGAGTCGTCATTCGGCCGCAATCTGGCCGTCGCCCGGCAGGCACGCGGACGTCACCGGGTACGCCGCGCCCAGCTAGCGGGCATAATGGCGATCTGGGCTTCCTGGGCGCCGGGCGGCGCTGCGTGCCCGCAGGTCAGCCCTTTGGTCACATCACCGCACTGCGTCGTGCACCATAGGCAGCGATGCATATTTCACTGGTCATCTCCGCGATCGGCGCGGTCGTCGCCGCGGTCGGCGGTGGCGTGCTGCTCGCGCGCTGCTTCCGTCAGCCGCGTATCGACCTCATCGCGTTCTCCGTCGCGCTGCTCGGGCTGCTCATCAGCCTGGGCTCGCAGGCGCTCGGCTACCTGGCTGGCTTCGACTCGGCCATGTTCCGCGCGATGGAGCTCGGCGGCCAGGTCATCGCTCCGCTGGCGCTGATCCTGGCGCTGGCCGAGGTCGCCGCCAAGACCACGGCGGTGCGGTTCTGCGCGCGCCTGTACATACCCGCCCTGGGCATCGTGGCGGTCGTGGTGCTCGCCCTGGATCAGCTTGCCCAGACCACGTTCACCAAGGCCTGGCCGGATCCCGCCGTGTTCTACGGCACGCCGCCCAACTACGTCCTGGAGTTCGCGGTCGGGCCGGTGACCGCCATCGTGGCGCTGGTCGCCGTCGTGACCGTAGTGCGCCGGTCCGGCCAGCCCGGCTGGAATGCCCTGCTCCCGGCCCAGCTGATGGGCGCGCGGCGGCCCTGCTGCTCGCCTATCCGGCACTCGCCGAGCTCGTTGCCTACGAAGCCAAGATCCACCTGCCCGTCAGCGCGTCGGTATTCGCGCTGGCGTGCACGGCCGCGGCGGCGCTGACGTGGCTGGCCGGGGCGC
This sequence comes from uncultured Actinomycetota bacterium, assembly GCA_963837255.1. Lineage (GTDB taxonomy): Bacteria > Actinomycetota > Actinomycetes > Streptosporangiales > Streptosporangiaceae > JAJYUU01. The sequence continues at coordinate 1,462,443 of CAWIMN010000009.1, read as the reverse complement.
GGGTCGGGCAGCTTCGCCAGCCCTCGCGGGCGCCCGTAGCCAGCGCGGCCAACGCCTTCGAGCCGGCCAGGTCCTACGACGGCGCGGACCGGACGGGTGACTTCCGGCGGTTCGAGCCGGCCACTGACGGCGGTGTTTACCGGGGTGGCGGCCTGTACCGGCCTGACCCGCCAGGCCGGACAGGTGCCAGCGGGTACGAGCGGGATCACGACGAGGCCGGCCTCGGCTGGCAGGATGACCGGCCTGGTGGCGCCTATGACGGGCCCTGGCGAGACGATGCCCACGCCGATGACGCCGACTGGCGTGACCACGAGGACTGGCGCGGCGACCTTCAGGGGAGCGGGTACCAGCCAGACTTCGCCACCGGGGACTTCGTGCCCAATGGTTATGCGACCGGTGACTACGCGACCGGAGACTTCGCGCCCGGTGAGCACAGTCCTGACGCCGACGGGTGGCAAGCCACGGCAGGAGCAGACGACCGCTACGACCAGCACGACCACCAGGGCGACCGCGGCGGCCGCCGGGTCGGGGCAGCGAACGAGCTCGCCGACCACGCTGCCGGGGACCCTGGCCGGTCTCAGCTGTTCGGGCAGATCGCGATCTACACCCTGCTCGAGGACCGGGTCGAGGAGTTCGACCAGCTGACCCAGCACGTCGTCGACCAGGTCCGCGGCCGGGAACCGGACACCCTCGTGTTCATCGTCCACGCCGTGCCGTCGGCACCGATGCAGCGCATCCTGTACGAGGTGTACCGCGATCGCTCGGCCTATGAGTGGCACAATCAGCAGGCGCACGTGCAGCAGTTCGAGGCGGACAAGCGGCCGTACGTGCTCGCGACCAACGTCATCGAGCTCGGGCTCCAGCAGGCGAAGGTATCCCCGTTCCCCTCGGTCACTGACCTTTTCAGCGAGCCCGGCTACGACACGGCCGGCTTCGAGCGCCCGGACTACCTGCGTGATTACGGGCGAGCGTCGGCTCAGCCGAGCGGTGGCACGCCGGACTACCGGTGAGCCCCGCCGACCGCATCACCCCCGTGCCCCGGATGACCGCTGTGCCCCGGATGACCGCTGTGCCCCGCGCGACCCCGGCGCCCCCGATCGCCCCGGCAGCGCGCATAACACTGCTGTCCCGTCCTGGCTGCCATCTGTGCGACGACGCCCGCGCCGTCATCTCGGCTGTCGCCAGCGAACTCGGCGTCGGCTGGGATGAGCGCGACATCACCGACTCCGCCGACGATCTGGCGCAGTACGCGGACATGATTCCGGTCACGTTCGTCGACGGTGTCCAGCACGACTTCTGGCGGGTCAGCGCGGAGCGGCTGCGGGCCGCGCTGCTGGCGTGATCCCGAGGTCCTGGGCTCGGCCTGCTGGGGAACGGCGGCCAGGTCAGCACCTGTGTCGTGGACTACGGGGAAGGGCCCGGACTGATCCGCGTCGGCGAGCGAGGCCAACATCGCTGACTTTGTGCAAACGTTCACAAGAGCGTACGGTGGAGACCGAAATCGCGCGCGGGCACTCCTTAGCCCGCGGGTGCTGTCAGATCGAGTCCTCAGGAGTCCCGGCGCATGTCCCGCCGCCCTTCGCCGGCCAGCCGCCCGGCTTCTGCCAGCCCGGTTGACGCCGGGCCAGCTCAGGCCGGGGCTGCCAAAGCCGCCGGTGGCCGCGGTATCCCGGACGCCACTGTCGCCCGCCTGCCGCTCTATCTGCGCGCCCTGTACGCACTGGCCGACCGCGAGGTCGCCACCGTCTCCAGCGAGGAACTCGCTGCCGCCGCCGGGGTCAATTCGGCCAAGCTGCGCAAGGACCTCTCTCATCTGGGGTCATACGGGACCCGGGGTGTCGGCTATGACGTCGACTACCTCATCTACCAGGTCTCCAGGGAGCTCGGCCTGACCCAGGACTGGCCCGTCCTCATTGTCGGTGCCGGCAACCTCGGCCGGGCGCTCGCCAACTACGGCGGGTTCGCCTCGCGCGGCTTCCGGATCGCTGCCCTCGTCGACTGCGATCCGGCCGTCGTGGGCACCGTGATCGCGCGGCATACGGTTCGCAGCGCCGCCGACATCGAGGACGTGATCGACCGCTTCGACGTCTCCATCGGGGTGATCGCGACACCTGCGGCAGTAGCGCAGAATGTCTGCGATCGGCTGGTCGCGGCCGGCGTCACGAGCATCCTGAACTTCGCGCCTGTCGTGCTCAACGTGCCATCTGACGTCGACGTGCGTAAGGTCGACCTGTCGATCGAATTGCAGATCCTCGCCTTCCACGCACAGCGGCGCGGCGCGGGAGCGCGGCAGGGCGAGGGCGGTCGGGACGCGACCCTGCCCGCTCGTCGCCTGGAGAGCGTGCCGGCCGGACATCTGGGCCTGGACGTCGCGGCGGAGCTCGGCGTGAGCGGGAGGCTGGACGTGGCGGCAGGGCTAGCGGGCGCTGGTACCCGCGGTGTGGATGGCGGCCCCGATAGCAGGACACCCGACTACTCGGCAGGGGTGCAGGCGGTAGGTACATGAGCGTTCTCGTGGTCGGACTCAGCCACAAGGGCGCGCCGCTGGCGACGCTCGAGCGCGTCGCGCTAGCCGGTGACGCACTGGACAAGCTGCTGCACGACGTTGCCAGGGCCGACGACGTCGCCGGGGCGCTCGTCCTGAGCACCTGCAACCGGGTCGAGATCTACGCCGAGGTCGGCAAGTTCCACGGCGCCGTGGCCGCCATCTGCGAGCTCCTGTCCCGGCACTCGCAGGTACCGCCCGCAGAGCTGACGCCGTGCCTGTATGTCCACTACGAAGATCGAGCAGTGCAGCACCTGCTCGCCGTGGCCTGCGGCCTGGACTCGATGGTGGTCGGCGAGAGCCAGATACTCGGCCAGCTGCGCCAGGCGCTGCACATCGCGAGGGAGCAGGGCACGCTCGGCCGGACGCTGTCCGATCTCGGATCCGTCGCGCTGCGCGCAGGCAAGCGCACGCACGCGGAGACGAGCGTCGGCGCGGCGGGCGCCAGCCTGGTCAGCGTCGGCCTGCAGGCGGCGGCGCGGCATTTCCCTGGCGAGCAGGACGGCACCGCGGCGCTGGCCGGGCGGCGGGTGGTCGTCGTTGGCGCGGGGTCCATGAGTGGCCTCGCCGTGGCCAGCGTCACCAGGGCCGGTGCGGCACAGCTGACGGTGGCGAGCCGGACGAGGCACCGCGCCGAGCGCCTGGCTGCCTCAGCTGGCGGCCGGGCTGACGACATGTCCGCTCTCGTCGACCTCATGGCGGCTGCCGACCTGGTCGTAACCTGCACCGGCGCATCTGAGCACGTCATCTCGGCCGACATGGTGCGGGCCGCGTTCAAGCGCCGAGCCGAGCCCAGCGGACCCCTGGTGCTGCTCGACCTGGCGATGCCGCGCGACGTCGACCCGGCGGTAGCGAGCCTGGCCGGCGTGGCGCTCACCGACCTGGAGACCCTGGCCGCCGACGACCAGGCTGGCCTTCGGCCAGGTGACGCAGGGGTCGCCGATGTCCGCCGCATCATGGCCGAGGAACTCGCCGCGCACCTATCCGCTAACCGGGCGGCAGCCGTCACGCCGACCGTCGTCGCGCTGCGCGCCAAGGCAGCTGGCGTCGTGGAGGCGGAGCTAGCCAGGCTCGCGGGCCGGCTCGACCGGCTGGACGCGGGGACGATGGCCGAGGTGGCGAAGTCGATGCGCCGGGTCACCGACAAGCTTCTGCACGATCCCACGGTCCGGGTGAAGGAACTCGCCGGGTCGCCGGGAGCGGACACGTACGAGGACGCGCTGCGCGTGCTGTTTGATCTCGATCCGGCGACGGTGCAGGCTGTCGCGCAGGCGGATGCCGAACTGGCGGGCTGGCCGCAAGTGACCACGGACCGGGAGGACGGGCGATGAGCAGCGCACCACTGCGCCTGGGTACCCGCCGCAGCCCGATGGCGGTGGCACAGTCCCAGCTGGTCGGCCGCGCCATCACGGCGCGGACGGGGCGAGAGATCGAGCTCGTCGGCATCGACTCGGCGGGCGACCGGAGCCGCGAACTGCTCACCCAGATCGGCGGCACCGGCGTCTTCGTCAGCGCGCTGCGATCGAGCCTGCTGGCCGGCGAGGTGGACATCGCGGTGCACTCGCTGAAGGACCTGCCGGTCGAGCCTGCCGCTGGCATCGCCCTCGCGGCCGTGCCAGGCCGCGATGATCCGCGGGACGCCCTCATCGGCCGGGATAGCGCCAAGCTGGCGGACTTGCCGAGCGGGGCGAAGATCGGGACAGGTTCGCCACGCCGGGCCGCGCAGTTGCTGCTGCTGCGACCCGATATCCACCCCGTTCCCGTCCGTGGGAACGCTGGGACACGCCTGGCGAAGGTCGAGACCGGTGAGCTGGATGCCGTCGTTCTGGCTCATGCGGGGCTGGCGAGGATCGGCAGGCTCGACGCGGTGTCCCAGGTCTTCGAGCCGGACGAGATGCTGCCGGCCGCTGGCCAGGGCGCGCTCGCGGTTGAGTGCAGTGCGGGCAGGGAAGACCTCGTTGCGTTGCTCGGCGGTATCGACGATGCAGTCAGCAGGGCCGCGACAACGGCAGAGCGCAGTTTGCTGGCAGGCCTGCAGGCAGGCTGTGCGGCGCCGGTCGGCGCGTATGCTGCCGGCACGGAAGTACTTCGGCTGAACGGCGTCGTCGTCGCAGCCGACGGGGGGATGGCGCTTCGCGGCAGCGCGAGCGGCGCACTGGCGCAGGCCGAGATGATGGGCCGCCAGATGGCTGCCGATCTGCTCAGCCGTGGCGCGGGACGGTATATGGCAGTGTCCGGCGGACACCTCAGCAGCGGGGACGATGACAAGTGAACCCCACACCCACGACCGGGAAGGTCGGCAGGCAGGCCAAGGCCGCGCCGCAGAAGAAGCCGAGCACCGAGCGGGCGCGCACCGAGAAGGCGGCGGGGCGGTCGGTGAGCCACGCGGCGGACACGCGCGTGCCCGGCTGGGTCGCGTTCGTCGGCGCCGGCCCTGGCGACGAACAGCTCCTGACCGTCCGGGCCGCGGCCCTGATCGGCCGCGCCGACCTGGTGGTCGCGTCGCAGTCGATCGGCGAGCGACTCGGCCACCTGCTGAAGCCCGGTGCCACCCTGGCGGACTCCGACGCTCAGCTCGCCGACCCCAAGCTGCTGACCAAAGCGGCTAAGGCTGGCCAGCTCGCGGTCCGGCTCTTCAGCGGCGACCCGTTCATGTTCTGTAACGCGGCCGCCGACGCGGCGGCCTGCGCGAAGGCGCGGGTGCCGTTTGAGATCGTGCCGGGGGTGTCCGCTGCGACGGCAGTGCCCGAGTACGCCGGGATCCCGCTGACCAGCGACGTGGCCGGCGATGTCCGGATCATCAACGCGAGCGAGGCCAGCCGCGTATCGGTCAGCGACGGCACGCTGGTCATCCTCGGCGCCGAGACCGGGCCCGTCGATCTCGGCAAGATGCTGATTGCCAATGGCTGGGCCGAGAATGCGCCGTTCGCCATTACGTGGAACGGCACGACGACCGAGCAGCACACCGTAGTCGGCACGCTCGGCTCGATCGCGGCAGACCTCAAGGCCGCCGGCGTGAGCCTGCTGACTGCGCACGGCCCGGCGGTCGCGGTGGTCGGCGAGGGCGTCGGCGCGCAGTCGGCGCTGTCGTGGTTCGAGACCAAGCCGCTGTTTGGCTGGCGGGTGCTGGTGCCGAGGACCAAGGAGCAGGCCGACGAGGTCTGCGACCTGCTCCGGGCTCGCGGGCGCCGTGCCCAGAGCAGGTGCCGACCATCGCGGTCGAGCCACCGCGCACGCCGCAGCAGATGGAGCGGGCGGTCAAGGGCCTGGTGACCGGCAGGTACCAGTGGATCGGCTTCACGTCGGTCAACGCGGTCCGCGCCATCCGGGAGAAGTTCGAGGAGTACGGCCTGGACGCCCGGGCGTTCGCCGGGGTGAAGGTCGCGGCCGTCGGCGAGCAGACCGCGAAGGCGCTCCGCGACTTCGGCATCATGCCGGACCTCGTGCCGGAGGGCGAGCAGTCGGCGGAGGGCCTTGCCGACGCCTGGCCCGCGTACGACGACATCCTCGATCCGATCAACCGGGTGCTGCTGCCGCGGGCCGACATCGCGACCGAGGGCCTGCTGACCAGGCTCACCGAGCTGGGCTGGGAGGCCGAGGACGTCACCGCCTACCGGACCGTGCGCGCGGCGCCGCCGCCGGCGCCGATCCGCGAGGCCATCAAGGGCGGCGGCTTCGACGCGGTCCTGTTCACCTCGTCCTCGACCGTGCGCAACCTGATCGGCATCGCGGGCAAGCCGCATGCGGTCACGGTGATCGCCGTGATCGGCCCGCAGACAGCCAAGACGGCGGCCGAGTTCGGCCTGCGGGTCGACGTCGTCGCGGAGAAGCCATCGATAGCGGCGCTCGTCGAGGCGCTCGCGGCGCACGGCGCCGGGCTCCGGGATGCCGCCATCGAGGCTGGCGAGCCGATCCGCAAGCCCAGCGAGCGCCGCCGCGGCGCGCGCCGCCGGATCAGGTAGCCAGAGTCAGCTAGCACCGCCCGGCCGGCTAGCGCCGGCCAACCCGGCGGACCCAACCCCTCGGGAGCAGCATTGACCGCCAGTTACCCGGTATCCCGGCCCCGGCGGCTTCGCCGCACGCCGCCGCTGCGCCGGCTCGTCGCGCAGGTCGAGCGTGCGGCCGTCGAGCCTGGTGCTGCCGCTGTTCGTGAAGGAAGGCATCGGCGAGCCGCAGCCGGTCGCGTCCATGCCCGGCGTCGTCCAGCACACCAGGGAGAGCCTGCGCAAGGCAGCGTCGGAGGCCGTCGACGCCGGCGTCGGCGGGCTGATCCTGTTCGGCATCCCCGCGGTCAAGGACGCACGCGGGTCGGCGGCCGACGACCCGCGCGGCATCGTCCAGCTGGCGCTGGCCGACCTCGCGGCCGAGGTGGGGCACGACACGGTGCTCATGGCTGACCTGTGCCTGGACGAGTACACCGATCACGGGCACTGCGGCCTGCTGACCGCGACCGGCGACGTCGACAACGACGCGACGCTCGAGCGCTACGCGTCCATCGCGGTGGCGCAGGCGGAGGCGGGCGTGCACGTGGTCGCGCCGAGCGGGATGATGGACGGCCAGGTCGCTGCCATCCGGACGGCGCTCGACGCGGCCGGCCACGCCGACGTCGCGATCTGCGCGTACTCGGCCAAGTACGCCTCGGCGCTATACGGGCCGTTCCGGGACGCGGCCGAGTGCGCGCCGCAGTTCGGCGACCGCTCCGCCTACCAGCAGGACCCGGCGGCCGCGAAGGACGGGCTGCGCGAGGCGCTGCTCGACATCGACGAGGGCGCGGACATCGTGATGGTCAAGCCGGCCCTGGCCTACCTGGACGTGATCGCCGAGCTGGCCGCCACGCGTCCAGCTGCCGGTCGCCGCCTACCAGGTGAGCGGCGAGTACTCGATGGTTGAGGCGGCCGCAGCGAACGGCTGGCTGGACCGGGACCGGACGATCATGGAGACGCTGACGGCGATCAGCCGGGCCGGCGCTGACATCATCCTCACGTACTGGGCAGCCGAGGTCGCGCGCAGGCTTCGCTGAGCTAGATCGGACGGTGGGCGCGCGGCCGGCGCCGCGTCACGACGCGGCGCGCCGCGTATGCCTAAAGCCGGCATGGACGCGACGCGATGCCAGTGTCGTTTCCTGATTCATGCGTGACGACACGGCTACGCCGTTAGGCTAGCGGCGAGATCCAGTCTTCAACTGAAGCTAGCGCAGGTGAGGATCTGTTGCGGAGCAGGCTGCCTTGCACGACTCGCGACCTCCGCTGCTCGCTGAGTTCGGGCTCGCCTAGGCAGGCATCGATTGGTGCCGACAGCCAAGCCCAATGGCGAGCTACCCAACAGGTCGATTCGGAGAGGCCCTGGGGAGACGTGCACTTCGGAGTTGATCCAGGTGCCCGAGTTCAGCCTGGTCGGGGGCTCCGGGTTGTGAAGGGGACCGACTCGCTCGACGATCGCCGCGCTTGCCAGCGACAAGAACTGGGGCCTCATCTCAGACGATGTGCGAAGGATCACTACCGCTTCATTATTGCTGCATTCGTCGGGCACATGCCCGTTTAGGTAGTTAATGTAGGCGTCGGGGAGGGCGTGCCCACGGTCTATGGCCGTCGGGGTGGCCAACGGGACGAGGGAATGGATCATGGCTGCGCGGACCGGCGAACGAGGATCCGCGCGCTACGACGCCATTGACAGGCCGACCAGGGACTGGGCGGAGCCGTCGCCGGGGAGGTCACAGCCGCCGCAGGGCCGCCTTGGGCGCCATCGAGTCCGCGCGACCCCGGATGCGTCCGTCTTCGTCAGCAAGGGCCAGCTGGCTCTCATCTTGCTGACGCTGACCGCGATTGCGATCGGCGTCTACGCCAGGCCTCGGCTCACGGTGACAACCCTGGTCGCGGCCGCCATGGCGTTCTACGCCGTCAGCGCCCTGCTCAAGCTCCTGATAACACTGGCGGGCCGCAGCTATCAGCCGCCCCGCGCCTTGCGTCTACGACGCGACGGACCGCCTTTGCCGCGCTACGCGGTGCTGCTGCCCGTGCGGAGCGAAGCCAACATGCTGCGTCATCTGGTTGCCAGGGTGGACAGGCTTAACTACCCACGGCGGCAGCTGCGCATCCTGCTGCTGATCGAGCACGACGACTTGGAGACGCTGACCGCCGCGCGCAAGCTCGGTATCCCGTTTCACTCACGATCGGGCCGAACTGCGGGCGGATACCTGCGGGTCGTGGTGGTCCCGCCAGGCGGCCCGACGACCAAGCCGAATGCCTTGAACGCGGCCATGGGCATCGTGGTCAGGGAGGGCTGCGAATTCGTCACCATCTATGACGCAGAGGACCGACCGGAGCCCAGTCAGCTCCTCAAGGCAGTTGGCACCTTCCGCGCTGCTGACCCCAGGCTTGCCTGTCTGCAGGCCGAACTTGCCTTCTGGAATGACGACACGAACTGGGTGACGGCGCTGTACTGGGTCGGATACAAGATCCACTTCACCCGATTCCTGCCAGGGCTTGTGCGCCTCGGACTGCCAGTCCCGCTTGGCGGTACCTCGAACCACTTCCGGGTCAGCGCCTTGCTTGACGTGGCGCTGCAGCCATCGGGGCAAGTGTGGGATGCGTACAACCTCACCGAGGATGCCGACCTCGGAGCACGGCTCGCGGCGGGCGGTTACAGGGTCGATTTGCTTCGCTCCATCACGATGGAGGAGGCGCCCGTCCAGATCAAGGTCGTGGACAAGCAGCAGCGGCGGTGGAAGGCCGGCTATTTCCAGACTGGCCTGGTGCATACGCGCCAGCCGCTCCGCTCCATGCGCCGCATGGGCCCGCTGCGCTGGCTGTGCTTCAACTTTCTCGTACTCGCGGTCCCAGTGGGCATGCTGCTCAACCCGCTGTTCATCGGCATAACTGTCGCCTACTTCACTACCCGTGCTCAGCTGATCGCGCAGCTGTTCCCGAGCGGCGTCTACTACCTCAGCCTGGCGCTGATGCTGCTCGGCAACCTCGGTTTGCAGTATGAACTCGTACACACCTGCCTCGCCGAGGCCGAACAGGCCAGAGGGCGCTTCGACCTCGTGCGGTACATGCTGCTGGCTCAGCTGATGTGGCTCTGGATGAGCCGCTCCACGTACATCGCCCTGCTCGAGATGATCACCGGGCGGCGATCCTGGCACAAGACCCCGCACGGTCATGCCGAGCACGACGACGACGAACTCACTGCGTGGGGCGGGCAGCGCGAATGGCCGCCACCATATGCCCCGCGGTACTCGGCGCCGGCCCGCCGGTGAGGCGTCCTTGGCTGCTGTCTGCGGTCACGGCGGCTTCGACTGTCGCGCTGTGCGCGTGTGCCGGGCTTGGGGTCAGCCCCGGCATCCCGCCCGGAGAATCCTGGACCGCCGCGCCCAGCGGACATGTCAGCGCAGGACCTCAGCTGGCTCCGATCAGCTCATCGGTGTACAAGGTGTCGGCAGCGCGCCAGGCCCTGCGTGCCACGCTCGGGGTCGACGTCTTCTGGTCTGGCACGAACACGGCGTCGATTGCGGTCGATGCGAACCGGATCTTCAACTACGTCGTCGGGCTCGGCGCCAACAGCGTGGGCATCAACTTCTTCTTCTTCACCAACGGCGTGAACCCCACCAAGGTCTACGGCGTGAGGCGCCGCACGCCAAGTCCGGCGACTGTCGGAGAGATTGTCGCGGACGCACACAGGCACGGGCTGCGAGTCCTCATCCGTCCGCTGCTGAATGAGGACAACATCGTCGATGCCCGCGGGGACTGGCGCGGATCCATTCAGCCGCCGTCAGTCAGAGCCTGGTTCGAGAGCTACTTTCGTTTCCTCAGGCCGTACTTTGTCGCGGCCCAGCGCAACGGCGCCACCGGCTTCAACGTCGGCTCGGAGCTTGACTCGCTCGCGCCGGACGAGGCCGAATGGACCACATTCGAGGCCAACGCCGCGAAGCTCTTCAGCGGCCAGCTCGAATACGCCGTCAACTACGGCCGTTGGCAGCAAGATCCACCCTACGAACCGGTGCCCGACGCGGCCGTGGACGCCTATCCCCAGCTTGGCCTCGGCAACCATGCCACGGCGGGCCAGTTGACTGGCGCGTGGGTCCGATGGCTCAGGCAACAGCCAGAGTCAGTTCTGCGGAAGACCGTCCTTCAGGAAGTCGGCATCGCGGCAGCCGCCGGTTCCTATGCCGAGCCGGCGAAGATCGCCCCGGCCGGGACGCCGCTAGACATACCGGTACAGGTTAGGTGGTTCGAGGCTGCCTGTGCTGCCGCGAAGCGTACCGGCATGGCCGGTATCTACTTCTACGACATAAATGGCATTGATCGGCCGTCACAGGCCGCCAGCTATCCGCCAGGCTCGTTTATCGGTCGCGGCGACAAGGCCATCAAGGCCTGCTTCGCCTCGAAATGGTCTTGAGAGTGCAGGCTCAGCCTCGCACCTCCGGATATGCCGGGCCACAAGCGCCGGCCGTGCAGCGCAGGCCATCCCGAGACCGAGCCGCCATCACCGTCGGGCTCATCGCGACTGCACTGTCAGTCGCAACAAGCTACTACTACTTCCGGCATCGACTCGTCCTCGGCTACCAGGATTCCTTCTCCCATCTTGAGATAAGCCGTCGCGTCGTGGCAGGCCTCTCGCCGGGGATAGCTCAGCTCGGAGGAGTGTGGCTGCCCGTACCGCAGGTGCTCCAGGATCTGTTGAGCTGGAACGGCGAGCTTTACCGAAATGGCCTCGCAGGCGCAGTTGTCTCGATGTCCTGCTACGTGGCGTCAACTGTGCTGATCTATCGGCTAGTCAGACTCTACTCGGGCACGCGAAAGGCGCCCGCTGTTGTGGGCGCACTAGTGTTCGCGACGAACGTCAACATGCTCTACCAGCAGAGCACGCCGATGGATGAACTGCCGTTCTACCTATTCACGATCGCGGCAGCTTACTACCTGGTTAAGTGGGGGGAGACCAGGGACGCAAGCAATCTGCTGATCAGCAGCGTTAGCTGCATGCTCGCCATGCTCTGCCGTTATGAAGGCTGGTTCCTGGCTATCGTCTACACCATCTGCGTCGTAGTGATGGCAAGACGGCTCGGCTATTCATGGCGCGACGCGCGCGGGCTGAGTCTCATCAATGCTGTCTTCGGCCTGGCTGTTCCAGCGGCAGGCTGGCTGCTGTACAACTTCCTTATCTTCGGCAATCCGCTGAACTGGGTGAATGGCCCGACGTCAAGCGCCGCGCAGATGGCTCAGCGGCACACCGACCTTAACGTTGGTAACTGGCCGCTGACGGTGAGGGCTTACGAATACGCCGTCGGTTCGGATCTCGGCCTTGCCGTAATCGCTGTCGCGGGCATCGCGCTGGTCGTCTTCATCTCCGCCGAGCGCTTCTCGGCTAGGTCCATACCACTACTTGGCCTGCTCACTGTCATTCCGTTCTTTGTGGTTTCACTGGAGCTAGGCGCCGAGCCGATCTCGCTGCCGCAGCAAGTTGGCCTGCTGAACTATCGTTTTGGCCTGGTAGCTCTGATTCCGGCGGCGATACTGATTGGCTACCTCGTTGGCAAGCTCCCGACGCGAGCTATAGTTCCGGCAGCAATCGTCGGCGTGATCGCCGCGATTGCGATTTCGGCGCCTGCATTTGCGCGACATCAGGTGGTGCTTGCGACCGAAGCTGCTCAGGACCTTGTAGCGCAGCGGTATCAGATCAGTGCCGGAGACTACCTGGTGCAGCACACGACCGGACTCATCCTGATGAACAACGTTCAGAACGAGCGTGTGGCCTTCGACGTCGTCGACCGCACCATCTACGACGGCACAAAAGAGTCGGGACGGAACCAGTGGAGCACGGTTCTCAGAAACCCGCTGGCGTTCGGAGTCCGGGTGATCGTAATGCGGCTGCCGGCCAGCGGCGAGCCGCCAGACGTCGTCTACACCACGTTTCACGACTCGCGGCTGCTCACGCCGTTCCGGCTGGTGTACCAGGACCCTGCGTATCTGATCTATAGCCTCCCGGCGAAGCGTTGACGCGCTTGACTGCCGCGCCGCCGCGAGCGCGGAAGGCGGGACGGTCCTAGCGTTCCCGGCTCCGGACCGCCCCGGCTCGGCTGCCCTCATAACGGTCTTCGCACAGTCAGTGTGTTCTCTGCACATGGCGGTAGCAGCTCAGTAATATGACCGGGACATTGGCGACCGGGCGTCCGTAACCGGACCTCAGGGGGCTTGGAAGATCGTCCGAACGAGGGCCGTAGGTGAAGGGTTTTATAGGACGCCGGAGCCTGCTGCCCGGCCTGCTGGTCGCCGCGCTTGCAGCGTCTGTTATGACAGGCCTGTCCGGCGCCAAGGCGGCTAGCACAGGGCGTGACCAGGTGCAGCGGGCAGCCGCGGTCTCATACCGGGACTGGCCTATGTTCCTGCAGAACCCCGCGCGGACAGGTGCTTCGGTTGATCCCAACCTGAGCGTCGCCAGAGCGGCACGGCTGCAGCTGCGGCTGGCTGTCGCGACTGGCGGTCCGATCGCGACCTCGGTCAGCATCGTCGGCACGACCGCCTACGTCGGGGCATGGGATGGCGACGAGTACGCCATCAGCACCACGACCGGCCGGATTATCTGGAAGCGATTCCTGGGAACCGATTCCGATAGCGGCTGTGCCCCGTCTGAGCTCGGCGTGACCTCGTCGGCGACGATCGTCGGGGACACGCTGTACGTCGGCGGCGGGGGAGCTTACTGGTATGCCCTGAGCCGTGCCACGGGCCGCATCCTCTGGAAGGTCTACACCGGTGCCGTCGGCCTTGCGGGGGCGCACTACAACTGGTCGAGCCCGCTCATCTACGGCGGCTATGCCTATATCGGCGTGGCCAGCAACTGCGACGACCCTCTCGTTCAAGGGCACCTCATGAAGGTTGCCATCTCGGGGCCGCATCGCGGCCAGGTTGTCGCTGACCACGACTTCGTGCCGAATGGCGAGATCGGCGGCGGCGTGTGGACATCGCCAACGCTCGACACCGGGACCAACACGATCTTCGTATCTACCGGGACGCTCAACGACCACACCCAGACCCAGTCTCAGGCGATCGTCGCCCTGAACGCCCGCACGCTGCGGACGCGCAGCGTCTGGCAGCTTCCCTTCGAGGCCGCCGTGGCTGACTCCGACTGGGGCACGACGCCGACTCTCACTACCGACAGCGCGGGCGCCAAGCTCGTGTCGGTTGCCAATAAGAACGGCATCCTCTACACGTTCAGGCGCAGCGACATCGCCAAGGGACCGGTCTGGCAGCGTCGGGTTGCGATCGGCGGATCGTGCCCCCAGTGCGGCGAGGGGACGATCTCGTCCGGCGTATTCGCCAACGGAGTGCTCTACTACGCGGGTGGCTTCAACTACAACGCCAAAACCGGACTCGGCTCGGGTGGCTCGATCTCGGCCCTTAATCCGGGCACCGGCAAGGTGCTCTGGACCCGGCAGACCGAGCAGCCCATCATGGGCTCGCCCGCCTACGTCAACGGCATGATCGGCGAGGCTGAGGGCTCAACCTTCGAGGTCCTCAACGCGCGCAACGGGGCGCTCCTGTACAGCTATTTGCTGCCGGCTCAGGTGGACAGCGCCGTGTCGGTGGCTCGCAGCGAGTTCTTCCTGGGCGCGCTGAATGGGCGCATGTACAGCTTCGGGCTCGGCTCGGTTCCCCGGCTGGCACCCGACCGTCACTGCCCGGCCGGCTTTACCTGCCAGGACATCCGCAGGCCGCGCGCCAAGGGCGCCGAGACGACCAGAAGAGGCTCGCTCACGGTCACCGCACCAGGTGCGGGCATCCATGGCTCGTCCGACCAGTTCCGGTTCATCTCCAAGCCAGTCACGGGAAATTCTCAGTCCAGTGCGGTGATCACGTTCCAGGCCCGGACGGCCGGCCCGGTCCAGCCCCAGGCCGGGCTGATGGTCCGGCAGAGCGCTGCTTCCGGAGCTCCGTTCTACGCCGTACTGGCCAACCCCAGCGATGGCACCGGGCGACCCGACCTGGGGATCTGGTACCGGGCGAAGTCCGGCAGCAGGCCCGTCGAGGTCGCCAAACTCGACCCGGCCCGCAAGCCGCTCCACATCATGATCCAGCGATCCGGCAACCTGTTCAGCGCTGGGATCTCACACGATGGCGTGCACTATCAGCTCATCCCCGGCAGCACCGTCGACCTGGACCTGCCGGCTGCCACCCTGCAGGGGATAGCCGCTGACTCAGGATCATCGACTCGAACGGCGAAGGTCACGTTCCGCTCGGTCTCGGTCAGTGGCCGCCGGACGGTGACGATGACGCCGCCAGCTCCGGCCCATCCCTGCCCGTCCGGCTGGACCTGTTCTGACATCGGCAACCCGGGTCCGCCCGGCGATACGACCTCCGGCGGGGCTGGCGCCTTTACCCTGGACGGGACAGGCACGGGCATCGAGATGTCGGGCTCCGACTCGTTCCATTACGTGTACCAGAAGGTCAGCGGCAACGAGACCCTGAGCGCCCAGGTGTTGCCGCAGAACGGACAGCCCGCATCTGCGCAGGACGGGATCATGATGCGGGCAAGCTCCAGCCCAGCGGCCGCCTACTATGCAGTACTGCTCAATCCTGGCGGATACGCGACCGTACAGTGGCGGACTTACGACGGAGTCCCCAGCCTGACCAATCTGCCCCTGCCGTCGGTCACCTCGCCCGCCTACGTGGAGATCGTGCGCTACGACGACACGGCGCTGAACCCGGCGGAGATCTTCTTCTCGGCCCTGACATCGGCCGACGGGACCAACTGGACGCCGGTGCTCGGCTCGACCGTGGCCATCAACATGGGTAGCAGCTACCTAGCGGGAATGGCCGCCACCTCCGGGTCTGCCGGAGCGACGTCCCCGGTCAGCTATTCTGCCGTCACCCTCGCTGCCGCTAGCACGCCGCCGCCAGGCTTGTGCCCGGTCGACTTCACCTGCAACGACGTCGGGACCGATACGGTCCCCGGCAACCAGATCTACCTCTCGCCGCAGCAGAGCGATACCCCGGCTGGTTCGTGGACCATCGAGGCCGGCGGCACGGACATCTGGGGAAACTACGATAACTTCCGGTTCATCTACCAGGGCTTCCCGCAGGAGCCCGTCAACTCGACGAACGGCGATGGGACGATCAGCGCCAGGGTTGTGTCCCAGGCGGATCCTCCCGGCGGCGACTTCATGAAGACCGGTGTCATGATCCGGTCAGGTTCGGGCACCGACCCGCAGTCGCCGTACTATGCGGTCTTTGAGACGCCGCAGCACGGCGTAGCCGTTCAGTGGCGGCCGTCGCAGGCGGCGCAGTCGGCCCAGGTTCTGGACGCGTCGGCACCCGCGGCACCTGTCTGGTTGCTCGCTTCGCGGTACACCGACCCTGCTACCGGGGTGGTCTATTACAGCGCTTACACCTCTACCGACGGCGTGACCTTCAGCATCGTTCCCGGCTCGACAGTTGCTCTCGATCTGCCCGGGCCGCTGGTGGCCGGAATCGCCAGCGACTCCTTCAACGGTTCGGCAGCAGCCCAGAGCGTCGTCGACGATCTCGCTTCGCTGCCAGGGTCACAGCCGCCGCCGTCCTGATCGAGGCACTCCCTCAATCCAGCGAAGGTGACCTCAGCAGAACGCCAGCTTCGCTGAGCCTGGCTCCTAGTCCAGCCCTGTCGGGGAGTGCGGGCCGAACGGCCAGTACTCGAAGAGTCCGGACCCGTTGCTCGTCACGCCGTTCTCCGTGCACTCGAATACGGCGACGCTGTCGATCATCCCCCACATCCGGGCCTTGTCCTCCGGCTTGGTAACGTCGTAGCAGACACCCTGGACGACAAGGTCAGGCCCCTGGTACATGCCGTGCTTCCAATCTGGCTCCAGGCTGTAGCCTGTCCCGACCATGATGGAAACGGGGTGGACCGGACGGACTGTGACCTCGAACGGCTCGCCGCCGGGCGGGCTGAACGAGATCGTGGCGGTCTGCACTTCTCTGGTGCCCGGCACGTAGTGCGGCCGGTAATCGGGCCTGCCGAGCTGCTGCGGCGGCCTGCCAGTGCTTTCTGGCCAGACCCGCACCGCCTCTTCCAGGACTCGGTTGCCCGCCGCGTCCTCCTGGATGATCGTCAGGATCGAGAACTCGTCGAACTGCATGGGGGCGTACACCCAGTAGAACTGCGCGGGATTCTTCGACTGGATGCCGGGCGGCTCGCTCTCGCCGACCGGACGGACCCCCCAGGATCTGTCTCGCGCGCCCTGCCAGCGGTCGGGCGTGACGGTGGACTGCTCGGCTCCGCTGCGCACGTAGCCGGACCACCGGCCGGTCTGGGCGAGCCGGACCGAGTCGAAGATGACGCGCTCCTGCTGACGGATGAAATGCCGCGGCTCGGCCTGAGCGGGTATAACCCCTGTCCAGGTCAGATCGAACTCCAGGCCGTGCTCGTTCGGCGTCAGGACAACGCGGAGGCTCCGCAGCCCCTCGATGACCTCGACGCGGAAGGGCCCTACTTGTGTATCCATGCGGTCAGTGCCGAGCTCACGCGATGCGCGGACAACCCGATGCGTGTCGCCGTGCCGGGCTGGCGCGAACGCGTCGGTAACACCCAGGTTGGGGTACTGGCCGAGGCCGATGATCAGCATCAGCTCGTCAGTGCCTGCGTGGCAGTTGAAGTAGTACCGGTCATAGAAGTTGCGATCGGAGGTAGCCGGGTGCCGGATCCCTGACTTGTGACACGCTCGGCGGCTCGGAGCGTGCCGGTGATCGAGGCGTTCATGGCCGCCCACGACCTGCCGGACGTGACCGTCGTCGCGGACGCGGGCATGGTGAGCGAGGCGAACCAGAAGCTGATCGAGGCAGCCGGGCTGTCGTTCATCCTCGGCGCCAGGATCCCGCACGTCCCGTACCTGGTCGCGCAGTGGCGGCGCGAGCACCCCGGCCAGGACATCTCCGACGGGCAGATCTTCACCCAGCCGTGGCCGGCCGGGCCAGCCGACGGCCGCCGCGACCAGGTCATCTACTACCAGTACAAGGCCGACCGCGCCCGAAGGACGCTGCGCGGCATCGACGAGCAAGTGAAGAAGGCCGAGCAGGCCGTCGCCGGCAAGGTCCCGGTGAAGCGGAACCGGTTCGTCCAGCTGGCCGGCGGCACCCGCGCCGTCAACCGGGAACTGGAGGAGAAAGCAAGGTCGCTGGCCGGGCTGAAAGGCTACGTCACCAACCTGCGGACCTGCCCGGACGGCACGCCCGTGACCGCGGAGTTCGTCATCGGCGCCTACCACCAGCTGTTCCAGATCGAAAAGTCATTCCGGATGGCCAAAGGCGACCTGCAGGCGCGGCCCGTCTACCACCACCTGCGGGACTCGATCGAAGCCCACCTCACGATCGTGTTCGCGGCACTGGCGGTCAGCCGCTGGATCGAGCACCAGACCGGCTGGTCAATCCGCAGATTCGTCAAGACAGCCCGCCGCTACCGCACCGTCCAGATCCAGGCCGGACCGCACACCATCACCGCCGCCGACCCCATCCCCGACGACCTGCGCCAGGCCATCGATGCGATCAACGACCCGACAGGCGCGCACTAAGTTGTCACAAGTCAGGTCATAGAAGTTGCGATCGGAGGTAGCCGGGTGCCGGATCGGCAGCGCGGCCTGGTGCACGGGGTAGTCGTCGAGCGGCGACAGCGTCATCAGGTGCGGGTCTCCCTCGTGATGGTTCCGGCTGCCAGCCTTGGCGAGCGTGCTACATCACAGGCACGGTCATCTCGCCGCCTGATGGCGGCAGGCTGAGGATCTTGGCGAGAAGCTGAGTGGCCGTGTTGTTGTAAATCCGCGCAGCACCGGCGTCCTACTGCCTGGCAATTACATGCTCTTTGCGATGTACGCCAACGGGACGCCGAGCGTGGCGAGAATTATCAATATCCGCTAGCCCGCGTACCGGGAAACGTGCTTGCGGCCGCGTCGACGAGTGAAACGCGTTCTACCTGCAGACAGGAAACCCGGCGCAACAGGGTAACGTCTGAGTGATCACGGACCCGAGCAACAGCCGTTGCGAGTAAGGTCGCAACGATCACCATGCAATCTCCGTTGTGCATCGGGCGGATCTCGCCGGCGGGGCGGGCGATCGGGCTGATGCGACGCCGTGCATCATCGATGCAACAGGTTCCGGATTCGGGCAGGAGTGCAGCCAATTGGTCGAAGTTGTGCTTCGCGGCCGCAGCCGCAGGACAGCGGGCCGGATGGCTGACGCCGCGATCCGCTATGCAGCCATGGGCTGGCCAGTCTGCGTCGGCGCGTTCGCACCCGGCCGGATGCAGCGCTCCTCGACGCTCAGCCGGTCCTGCTCATGCGACCGGATCGGCTGCCCGTCGCCAGGGGCGCATCCTCTGTCGCCGGCCTGGCAGTCGCTCGCGAGCACGGATCCGGAGCTGGTAGCACGATGGTGGCTGGCGATGCCCGAGGCCAACGTTGTGCTCGTAACGGGACGGGTATTCGACGTTCTCGACGTGCCGTCGGCCGTCGGCCTGGGAGCCCTGTCGAGGATGGAGCGGTCTGGCTTGGTGCCCGGTCCGGTGGCGATTAGCGCCGCGGACCGGGCGCATTTCTTCGTGCGTACTCGTGGAGCTCCCGCCGACGAGAACGAGTGGTGGTCCTGTCACCTCGACTGCGAGCCGGAAGAAGTCGCCGAAATCAGCGGGCTACGCTGGCACTGCCGGGACAGCTACGTGCTGGCGCCGCCATCCCGCCACGGGAGCAGCGGGACAGCCCGGTGGCTCCGCGAGCCGATGAGCCATGAGCTTCCAGACGGCGTCCCGGTGCTAGAGACGCTGGCTGACGTATGCGAGGAGACTGGCCGATGACCCCAAGCAGCGGACGTAGGCGGTCCGCGGAGTTGTTCGCGCGCGCCAGCGCCATCATGCCGGGCGGGGTGAACTCTCCGGTGCGCGCCTTCGGCGCGGTGGGCGGCACCCCGGTCTTCATGGCGTCGGGCAGCGGTCCTTGTCTTACCGATGTAGACGGCAACCGTTACGTCGACCTGGTGTGCTCATGGGGCCCAATGATTCTCGGCCACGCGCATCCGGCAGTGGTGTCGGCTGTGCAGGCTGCAGCGGCCCTGGGCACTTCGTTTGGCACTGCGACCGCGGCAGAAGTGGAGCTGGCGGGGGAGATCGCGGCGAGGACCCCAATCGAGCGGGTGCGGCTGGTTAACTCCGGTACCGAGGCGACGATGACGGCGCTCCGGCTAGCGAGAGGCTACACCGGGCGGCGGCTGGTGGTGAAGTTCGCCGGCTGTTACCACGGTCACGTCGACGCGTTGCTAGTAGCGGCGGGCTCGGGCGTGGCTACCCTGGGGCTGCCCGATTCACCGGGCGTCACCGGCGCCTCGGCCGCCGACACCGTCGTGCTGCCGTACAACGACACCGAGGCCGTCCGGCAGGCATTCGCCGAACAGGGTAGCGAGATCGCCTGTGTGATTACCGAGGCATGCCCGGCGAACATGGGCATTGTCCCTCCGGCATTGGGCTTCAACGAGCTGCTGGCTGGGTTGTGTAGTGAGTACGGGGCACTGCTGATCATGGATGAGGTGCTCACCGGCTTCCGGGTCACCAGATCGGGCTGGTACGGCCGGGAAGGCGTCACAGGCGACCTCATGACGTTCGGCAAGGTCATGGGCGGTGGGCTGCCCGCCGCCGCGTTCGGGGGGCGGGCCGAGATCATGGATCTGCTGGCGCCGTCTGGGCCGGTATATCAGGCCGGCACGCTCTCCGGGAACCCGCTCGCGACAGCGGCCGGTCTGGCCACCCTGAAGGAATGCACCCCAGACGTCTATGCGCGCGTCGACCAGGCGGCGGCCACCGTCGCCAAGCTCACGGCAGAGGCGCTGACCGGGGTCGGCGTGCCGTTCCGGCTGCAGGAAGCGGGCAGCCTGTTCTCCGTGTTCCTCGGTGTCACCGAGCCGGTCCGTGACTTCGGGGCGGCCCGCGGTCAATCAGCGGCCGGCTATGCCGCGTTCTTTCACGCGATGCTGGACGGCGGCGTGTACCTGCCGCCTTCGCCTTACGAGGCGTGGTTCCTATCGGCGGCACATGACGACGGAGCGCTTAGTCGGATAGCTGACGCTCTGCCGGCCGCCGCTTCTGCGGCGGCTGAAGCACTCGGTTAGGCCTTCCAGACCTTGACCGAGCGAATCAGAAGCTCACCATCGCAGTCGCCGAGACCGACATCAGGCTGACCAGGTGACACGGCCTCGGCCAGGTTGGCTATAAAAAACATCGGCTGATGGGGGATGTGCTGCCGGACGGTGAGCTCGACTTTGCCGTCCAGTAGCCAGGTCATCTGCGTCCTAGTCCACGACAACGCGAAGGTATGCCAGCCAAATGCTTTCGTGGCCGGCGAGAAAACGGCTCTGTTGCGACCGAGACGCGATCCTGCGCGGTAATGGAAGAACGACCCGGAGTAAGGAAGAGGACCGCCCCATGCCTCGAGCATGTCCATCTCGGGCGGCCAGCCAAAGTTGGCTGGATCCAGCCAGAGCGCGCCCCAGAGGCCGGCGGTGGCTGGGATCCGTGCCACGACCTGGACGTAGCCATACTCGAACCGAAAGCTTGGGTAGCTCGTGATCATGCCGGAGCGGCAGGCATATTGCTTTGGCCCGCCCGTGCTGTTCTTTCCGGCGGTGGGCACGCGTTGTGCCACCAGATGCAGGGCACCGCCGTAGACCTGATCCTGGGACGGGAGATACCACTCGAGTTCGGTCTTGGCGTTCCCGAAATTCGTGCAGCCGTTGAGATTCATCCACGGATAGCACGTGCCCCAGATTGAGGTGTTCAGGCGCGATCCGGTGAAGATCGCATTGAACTCAGGAGCGCCCTTCGGGTGAATGACGCCTGCGACATTCGGCACAGCTGGCCTGGACGTATTCGGGGTCGGCGAAGCCGAAACTGACGGCCTGGCGGCCGCCGTTACTGGCGAGCCGCCGTGACCAGGGAGCCCAACGTCCCAGATGCCAATGGCCAGCACTATGACCGCGCCGAGGACCAGCCTCCACCGGCTCAAGTTGCCTCCGCGTCTTCGCAGATACGATCCAGATCGCGGGGAAGTGGGCAGGATCCTGGGCTCACCAGTGCCCGGCTACTTCCGCGTGACCCGAGGTACCGGGCCTACCACTCAGTCCCTACAGCATAGGTGCGCCAACCTCAGCGAAGCGACGTTTAGTACACATAGCGGCTATCCTGGAGCATTCAGGTCAGGCTCTGTGCCTGTCAGCCGCAGCGTCCGAGCGAGGCGGTGACGTGGGTTCCTGCCGTCGAGTCTGGAGGTCCAACGGCTCGACGCACGTAGTGTGTAGTGGGCGCGCGGGACTCCTTGCTCGTGTCCGCCTCGGGCCGCGGAGGGAGGCCGACGCTCGCAGTGCCGAACACTAGTGACGGCCGACGTCAGCCCGAGGTACTCAGCGAGGACGCTGATCCTCTCGGGGTCCTCGACCTGAGGCGCATGCCCAGCAGGACGAATCCTGCCACGCAGGAGCGATCAAGTCAGGCTCCTTCTGATCCTATGACAGCCTGGCCCGGCCGCGGCAAAGCTGATGACGCGGCGCCCGCGGATCCGGCAGAGGATAGAAAGCGCGACCTCCAGATGGCCGGCATCGCCGTCCTGATGTCGCTCGCCACGTCGGTCACGGTGGCTGGACCCACACCTGTCGGGTCCAATGCTGCGCAGTTCGATCCGCGTCCGCTTCGGTCGGCTCAGCCGGCCGGGCCAGACGATCACGGTGTAGTCCGTCGCGGCCCGCTCGGGGCGTTGCTGACCAGGTTGCAGACTGACCACCTGATGCGTAATTCGCTGTACCTGGTCTTGAGCACGGCGGTTCAGGCGGCACTGGGCTACGCCTTCTGGATTGTCGCAGCGCGGCTGTTCAGCACGGGGAACGTCGGCCGTGCCAGTTCCCTGATTTCGGCGACCGGACTAATCGCGTTCCTGGCGCTGCTGGGCCTGAACAGCACCTTCGTTCGCTTCTTGCCGATAGAACCAAAGCGAAATTCGCTTATCACCGCGGGTCTTGTCCTCGTGGCGATCTGCGGTGCGGCGATTGGGTCGGGCTACGTTCTGCTGACCCCCCTTCTTGCTCCCAAGCTGGCCTTCGTCGCCCATAACCCGGTCCTAGCCGTCGGATTCGTCTTGCTCGCGGCGGCAGCAGCCGTGAACCTGCTAACCGATTCGATCTTCATCGCCGCCCGCAAGGCCGGCTATAACGCGGTCATCGATGGGGGAATCGGCGGGATAGCTAAACTCGTGTCTTGCGTTGTGCTGGTCGGCACCGGTGCGTACGGGCTCTTCTGCGCCTCAGCAGGCGGCTTTGCCGCGGCTGCGGTCGCCAGCCTAGTGCTCATGACACGAGTTGTTCGCTGGCGCCCAACCCTGCGGTCGTCTCGCCAGGTGCTGTTGCCACTGCTCCGCTTCTCCGGAGCGAACTACGCGGGCAACATGCTCAATATGCTTCCGACCTTGGTCGTGCCCCTCATTGTGCTCGATCGCCTTGGCGCGGAGACCGCGGCCTACTACTTCGTCGCGTTCCAGACTGTGACGCTCCTTTATTCTGGCGCAGCCGCGGTGGAGCAGGCTCTTCTGGCTGAGGGCGCCCACGACGGTGCGGTCGGGCGAGAGCTTAGGCGACGAAGCCTGCGCCTGGTGATGGCGCTCTGCGTTCCTGCGTGGCTCGTGCTGACGGTCGCAGCACGGTGGATCATGCTGGCGTTCGGAGTTAGATACAGCCTGCACGCTACGGACGCCCTTATCGTGCTCGCGGCAGCAGCTGTGCCGCTCGCGTTCATGAACTGGTCTCTGACGCTGCTCCGGCTGGCCGGCAAGCTCCGGGCCATCGTGCTGAGTAACGCTGTCTATGTCGTAGCTATCAGCAGCGTGGCGTGGATTCTGGCGCCCAGGGGACTGACTGCCATCTGCGCTGCGTGGCCCATCGGCGCGCTACTAGCGACCATCACTGCGGGAGTAGCGGTCGCCGCGACGGCGCGGCGCTCGCCGCGGGCCCGGCACCGGCAGGCGCCGACAAATCCGGCGGGCCTGAGACATCGTTGAGTTACATTTCGTAGCGTGGCGGAGACCCAAAGTGATGATCATTCGTGCACTCAACCGCGCCGATTGGCGCATCGCGGTTGAGACAGCTGCGCTCGGCCTGGGCTACGGTGGCGGCCTGTGCTGGGCAAGCACATGTGCCGTGGCCAGCTTCCGAGTGGAGTCGCTGGCAGCGCCGTACTGGAGCGCACTTCCTGGATTGCGAACGGACACCTGCGGCGCGGTGGCTTTTGTTGTCTCGGCAATAGGTCTCGCCGTAAGTGAGTACCTCCGTCTAAGGAGACGTCAGGGCCGCGTCGCACGGCCCGTCAGGCCACCTTCAGGCACGGCGCATTCGGCGGCCCTCGCGGTCGCCGAGACCGTGGTCGTCATGTCGACCGGTCTCGTCGCCTATCTGTCTGTGAACGCGATAACTCATCCCGCGACCCTCGCGATCCAGGCGACGCACTTCGCCCGGTGGCCAACGGAAGGAACGCTGCGGGTTCTAGCGCTTGCGGGGTGTGTGGTCTCCCTCGGCCTTTGCCGTTATCTCCAAGCCCACCGCGCCCCCCGCGGCAGTGCGAACCGGGCGTCGCCTGCACCTGTGCCGGAGACCTGCACGCGGACGCTCTCTCAGCAGCATCCTGCGGACTGACGAGGACGGAGCTGGCAGCACAGCACACCCCGACTACGACTGCGGAGTATCTGCCAGCCTGCGCGCAAAAGGCGCCGAACCTGGCATATAGTCGTCCCGGCTGCGGCTGGGACCAGTGCCGGCAATGCGGCGCGAGCTGGAAAGCAGGGATACCTTCACATGGCTCCGAGCCTGAGCGTCATCATCTGCTCTCTCAATGGCGCAGAGGGGGTGGACCGCTGCCTGCGTGCGCTCAGCGGGCAGACTGTCCGGTCATCGCTAGAGTTGATCGTCGTTGATGACGGCTCGACGGACTCAACCAGCGACGTTGCACACGAACATGCAGCGATTGTCATCCGCCACGACACTTGCCGCGGTCTATCAGCAGCGCGGAACTCAGGCATACGAGCAGCTTCGGCACCTGTCGTCGCGTTTCTCGACGATGACTGCGAGCCGGCCTCAGATTGGGCGGAGAAAGTCATCGCCAGCTTCGACGGCGACATCCTGGCGCTGGGCGGGGCGCTAGCAACGCCGGGCGAGACCGGGCTGATGATCAGCTATCTTGCGAGACATAATCCACTGGATCCGCAAGAGCTGGACCTGGCTAAAAGTGACAATTTGACCTACCGGCTATGGCTCTATTTGAAGCGACAGTGGCTGCCACCACAAAAGCATGGCCGACGCGAAGTATTCTCCTTTGCCGGCGGGAACATGTCTGTGCGGCGGAGCGCGCTCCTTAGGATCGGCGGCTTTGATGAGCGCATCCGGTTCGGCGGCGACGATGACGACCTATTTCGGCGCCTCGCCAGAGCTTTCCCCGGCTCGCCGCTAGTCTTCGATCCCGAGGTGCGGGTAGTTCACCATTTCGTCCCTTCGCTGCGGGACATGCTCCGGCGGAGTCGCGCCTACGGCCGGGGGCAAGCTTTTATGTGCCGCAAGTGGCCAGACCAGCATCCGGCAATATATCCGTTTCCATTTACTCTTCTCATAATACTCATCTTGTCGCCTCAGTACCTCTGGCTCCTTGCCGTCGCGGTACTGTTGCCGCAGCTGTTCTACCCCGCTGGTCTACGGGCAGCGGTCAGCAGTCGAAGCGTGCCTTGCCTGCTTGACGCCTATATTCAGCTAGGGCAAGAGAGCTGGAGCAACTGCGGATTCATCGAGGGGTGGTGGCGCTTTCGTACCCTCGAGCGAGGGTCCTCCAGGAACCCCGAACAAGCCATGGAGCCGAACTGGGAGATCTAGCAGCCCGCGTACTCAGGCGCTCTTGTTCGTAAAGGTGATCGTGTCGCACGACCACGAAGCTTCGAAGCCATCCAGATCGATGCCCCGCTCGAATGACTCAATCACGATGCGCCGGACATGACTGCGCAGCCCAGAGTCGATCGCCTTCACGGTCGCCAGCTCTGAGCCTTCTGTGTCAACCTTGAGCAGGTCTATCGCACCATGACGAGTAATCGCCCGGTCCAACACAGAATTGACATGTTCGACATCGACATTTATGACGTCTTGGCCGGGCGTTGTCGGCGAGTGTGCGAGTGAGACCGTCCTATCGGCAGTAGGACTAGAGATTGCGGCATTCAGGCTGCCGTAACGTCCCGTTGGCTCACGGACGAAGGGAAGCACGCCTTGCCTGTCGGCCACCGCGTACTCGTGCAGCGCGAATCGGCCGTCGAACTGCTCCAGGTTGACTCGTAGCCTTGAAATGTTACGCGGATCCGGCTCAAAGAGTTCGCAATAAGTCGATGGCGATCGCGTCAGAAAGTAGAGGGCCGAAATGCCAATATTCGATCCCAGATCCACAACGACCTGGGGTGGCGACGGGCACCGGTAATCTTCGCGGCAAAATATCTCATGCACGGTAACGGCGTCATGACTATTGAAGAGCGTGATGGAGATCGGGCCGGCGGGCGTTCTCACGCGGACGGCGCAGGGATATTCTCCCCGCCCGAGAAAATAGGCGCCAGCCGCTGACAGCGGCCGCTCGTAGACGCGGGGCATACGGGCCAGCGCGAAGTAGTTGGTTGGCCGGATCAAGTTGCGGGCAATGAGCCAGGCCGGCCGGTCGTTTAGCACAGCAAAGTATCATACCGGCATAATGCACAGATTGCGTAAGAAAACTACTGACTCGCTTGACGGCACGTAGCCAAGACTTTCCCGCCGGGCAGTGACGTGCTCTCGGTGGCGCGCTTCGCAGGTTGTCGAGTGTGACCAAGATCCCAGCTGCGCCACGGCCGCCCTGGTCGCCTCGATGTTCGTTCCACGGCAGCCAGGACGCCGGGATCTCGGCGGGCCGACGGCTCGGCCCGAGACTAATCGACGACGCCCGGCGCTTGGCCGGCAGTCGGCAGCCATGGTGACTACTTGAAGATCTCGCTTCCGCCATTGCTATAGACAAGACTCTTGTTACTCATTAGAAAGCCCGTGGGGTATCGGTAGTAGATCAACTGGCCGTCAGTGTAGAGAACTGCACGTCCCGTGCGCACCGTCGCATACCCGAGCACGACCCAGCTCGCCCGGCCTATCAACATGGGGTAGAAGTCTTCGACTTCCTGACGGCCAGTAACATCGGAAAGTGCGGTGAACGCGAACTGATTAGCAGTAGTCGCGCCTAGCGGGGCATCAAGCCCATCATGGACCACGCCTTGCTGCCGCGCCAGCCAGCTGACGGCTGCAGCCTCCTGCGGATGCTGGTAGTAGACGTCGTAATACTGGCCGCTGTTATTGAGGCTGAGTTGCGCCTGATAGCCACCGAATATCTGCGGCATAAGGCCAGTAGTCGAAATAAACACGGCCAGGCATATTACTGTCGCCGCGCGGAGGCTCCACCTCTCGCCGAAGAAGGAAAAGACTGCAAGTGAACCTGCTACTAGTATCGGGGCAATCAGAATCAGCGCCTCCTGAAACGCTCTCAGAGCGCCATAATCGACTGATAGATCTGGAAATATCGTAAACAAGCCAACGATAACCAGGCTTCCGCCTGCGAGCGCCACAAGCTCGCGGCTCATCTGGCGCGCGAATCGGCGCACGGTAAGAAGCACGACCAAGCCAACGATCACAAACAACTGCTCGTCCTTGGCTGCGCTCTGACGAACCGTGGCGTTGAGCGTCTCAATCGGCACGCCAATGTCGGCGAGTACGCGGCCTGCAGTTGTCAGCTGCAGCGGCGGCTCGGTTATGAACGGTGTGGGAACCTGCGAAGACGAAGCAACTGGTACGTAGGCGTGGGAACCTGCATTGATGCGAAGGGTGGCCTCGTGGTAGTTCTGGAGCAATGCTGGCGCAGTTATCGTCGTGCGCGAGAATAGGCTATAGGGCGTATTGGCCCCGGAGTGATCGAAGACTCCGGCGACTGCCGACCCCACTGTGCCTAGAGCCGAGCCCGCAGTTTGCGTCGCGAGGCCGCCCCAGACGAAAGCGAATGACGCCAGTGCCGCGATCGAACCCAGGCCTACGTTCCGCACGCTGAGTCCCCACTTCGCAGACCTAGCATGGCCAGTCGACGGGCGCAGGCCTTTGCGACGCAACCGTGGCGCAGCTTCTATCAGCCGGTCGATGAGCCAGGCGAGCAACAGGGTGCCAACGAACAGATACATCGTCGAGTAGTGCGACAGCTCGACGCCGAGACCAGCCGCTATCAGCAGCAGCCGACGCTGGTTTTGGGCCCACCAGAAGTTTGTTATTGCCAGCATGCCGGCGCAGACAAAGAGAAAGGCGATTTCCTGCCGGTTTAGGAACGGCATGTCAGTGAAGAAGGTCGGGAAGCCCGCAAAGTAGGCCGCCGCTAGAATTGCGACTGGCCTCGACCAGTAACGTCGCGATAGCGTATAAACGAGCACTGGGCACGCTGCAAAGATGATCTGAAAAAACGCCTTATAGATATAGGGATTATCAACGTTCACCACATGCGCAAGCTCGGTCGGAAGTATCGTTATGCTGAGGCATGCGTTATAGGCACCCTTAAGCGCCGAGCTAGACCAATGTCCGCTAGCATCTGTCAGCTGGAATACGCGATACTCTAGCTGGATGTCATGCCCGGTCACGGACCAGCCGCGGAGCGAGGTCATGAGCAACAGGGCGAGGGAAATCAGGTAGATGGTCGCGCTCGCTATGCCATCTCGTACCGACCGTTGCCAGCGCAGGAGCAGCGAGAGGGTGACGACCATGCATGCGAGGGCAAGGAGGCTGACACGGTCGTCGGCGCCGTTGTTCAGTCGATTAGCGCCAAGGATGGCCAGCCCTACCGATGCCGTGGCCCCCACCAGCAATCGGTTCTCGCTCCACTCGAGCGTCTTGATAGCGGGGCGCCACGGTAGCGTCGCGGGATGCCGGTGCCGAATTAGGTAGAGAGACAGCGTGATGACATCCCCGAGAATTGCGATAGGGATCTTGTCGAGCGGCCTTTGGACGCCAATGAGAGGCAGGGCAAAGTTGACAGCAAGACCAGCGGTCAAGAGCAGAAGAAGGACGGCAGTGAGGGAGTAGCCGATGCGCTCGGCCGCAGATGTCCGGCCCCATAGCGAAGTCGTGGAGAGCAGATAGACGGGATGAAGGAGAATGAACCAGAAGCCGACTGCTGGTCCGAGGAAAGAAAGACTAACGTCAGTCACGGCGATGTAATTCGCGCTGACAATGAGGACTACTGTCGCGAAAGACACCGACAGGGAACTGGTTCGTGCGCTTCGCTGCGCGCCTTGAGGGTGCGACGGCGCGGCGTCCGGGCTGGGGACGTCGCTATCTCTCGGGCGATCAGTGATCATGAGGGCCTAGCACCGATGATGAAGTGCTTGCTTGTCGCGCGCCGATCAGACATGGCTCTTGTGCCGTGGCTCTATGGTCACTAGGAAGTCGATAGTCTCTGGGTGCCCGGGGAGGTTGACCGCGACACGACATGACAGACCTGTCGCACACGCTAGGCGCACTGTCTTGTTGACGACCCATTTCCCTCCGGGCGCAACGCGTTTTGTATCCTGAGCCAACGTCTCGGAGACTTGTTCAGTGCTTTCTGTTACCACATAGCGATACTTGATCGCGCGCCCTTGGCTGTTATCGATCGTAAACGAGAACGCGATTGGCTGACCCGCTGCTGCAGTAGTCGGAAGGGCCCATGAGTTGTTGAACGAGAGCGTCGTGTATGGCGTCGGCTGCCGGATCAGGGACAGTGCCCACTGATGGCGAGCTGCAGGTACAAGCAAGCTGGCAGCGAGGGCGAGCGCTAGGACTGGGAGTAGAACGGGCCACCAGCGCCGGGTTGGTTGGTCACGATATGACGATCGCGACGCGGGCCGGTGCGGGGAATGACCCAGCGGCGACGACGCTGCTGTGTCAGGCGGTTCTGTCGAAAGACCTGCCTGGGCCTGTCCGCGGCGGGAAGTGCGCTGTGGAACTCGGGGCCGTGCTGGGCCGCCCTCCGAGTGTCCGAGGTTCGGCTGCAAGCCCATCAGCCAATCGCGATGGGGTCATATCGGCCTGCAGGGCTTGCCCAGTCTTCCCCTGTAGCCGCCCTGGACACGGACATGCCTACCTCTCGCTCTCGAGCAGCTTTGGATGAGCGACTCCCCGAGCTCATTCAGAGTCTCGGCGACTGCCCGACCAGTACCTCGAGCGTTCACGGAGGACCGCACAGGCGCTGCAACAGTATAGGCATGTTCCAGAGATCGGGTGGTAATGATGCTAAAGATCCTGATTCACGGAGCTAGATGGCGGCCGGCTGGCTGTCGGCCAGGAGGCTCGTGGCTGAGCCGTCACCTGGCCGGTCCGCCGAAGCAGCTGCATCCCGTCAGTCCTGCGTTCTGAGAGCAGGCGCCGAGCACGGGCTCTTTGCGAGAAAACAGGCGGTTAGCTGTCATCTACGGGTATTTTGAAGGCGTCTTGGCGAGATGATCGGGCGGTTGGAAAGTGACATACGGGGCAAATCCGCGTGGACGCCCGTCCGGCCGCCAAAGCGAGCCTGAAACCCGTGCTATTCCGGCACCCGGAGCCGGACTCGACAGTCTCGGACTGTACAGCGGCAGCGAGTTCCAGGAGTTCCGGCAGTCCCGCAAGTTGCCGGATTTGCCTGATGTCTCCGGGTGGGCTTCGGTCGGTCAACATGCGGCGACGAGGGCGGAGCGGCCACCGATCGATGACCTGAGCAAGCAGGTTCTCGAATTCTTGCGCGAACACAGGTTGTTCTGCTCGCTGCTAGCGATTGGCGGTCTCATACGGCTAATCGCGATCTTGGCCTACCCGCCGGCTCTCTATACCGCCGACAGCATCGGCTATCTGCAGGTTGCGATCGAGAGATTTCCGTACCAGATCCGTCCAGACGGCTATTCCTTCTTTCTGGACTTGCTCCTGGCTTTCCACAGCATCTCGCTTGTGACCGCACTCCAGCACAGCATGGGTCTGGCCATGGGCATCGGCGTGTACGCCCTGCTGCGGCACAGGTACGAGTTGCCCACTTGGGCCGCTGCGCTGGCCGCCGCGCCGGCTCTGCTGTCGGCCTACGCGATTCAGACAGAGCACTATGTGCTCAGTGACACGTTGTTCGCAGCCCTCGTGGTGCTTGCGCTCGTGCTGGTGCTCTGGCGTCCGGCTCCGAGCCTGAAGACCTGCGCGGTGGCGGGCCTGCTACTAGGAATCGGAGCGCTTGTCCGCTCGCAGGGTCTGCCGCTGCTGATACCTTTCGCGATCTACTTGCTGACGCAGTTCAACCGGCGCGCCATCGTCGGCGTCGTACTAGTGGTTGCTATGTTCGGTGCGCCGCTCGCCGCCTATGCATACTGGTTCGACAAGGACAACGGAACGTTCAACCTGACGTCCAGCACCGGCGAGTTCTTGTACGGCCGGGTGGCCACTTTTGCTGACTGCTCAATCATCAAGCCGCCCGCCGACGAGCGATTCTTGTGCCTCAATATGCCGCTCAGTAAGCGCCAGGGACAGGGCACGTACTTCGTCTGGAGTAGCCAATCGCCGCTAATGCACGGGCCCGCTCCGGAATTCAGCAACGAGGTCAATACGCTCTCAACAAGCTTCGCCATCCGTGCCATCGAGGCTCAGCCGGGAGCATACCTGCAGGCTGTCTGGCAATCTACCGCCATAGCCTTCGAGTGGCGGCGGCCAAACACGCCTGAGGGCCAGTCCCAGCTGTACTACCTCTTCCCGTCATACACGCCGACATCGGTTCGAACCCTGGTGGCCGGCTGTACCGCCTCTTGCTACGGGACCTCCTACACATACAACGGTCACAAGGACCCAAGTACGCGGCTAGTGGGCCCATTCGCTCGGTGGATACAGACGTATCAGCGCTACGCCGTGGTGCCTGGTCCGCTTGTCGGCCTTATCGTTCTCGCTGGCATGGTGAGCCTTGTCCTCAGCTGGCGCCGTCTGGGCAACCCGGTGCTGCTGCCGTGGCTAGTCGGCATTCTGATAGTCGTCACACCCGCGGCTACCGCGCTCTTTGATGCCCGCTACCTGGTGGCCGCTATTCCGCCGCTATGCATCGCGGCTGCTGTCGGGGCGCCGGAGATTCACGGAGCTGCCACGGCTGTCATACGTCGATGGCGCCCGTGGCTTGAGCGTGAGTCCGAGCCTGAACCGCTCCGAGGGTAGTCAAGTGACCAATGACGCCATGATCAGCTTCGTGGTGATCGCGTACAACGAAGAGGCGAACATCGCCGGTACGTTGGCGGCGATCATGGAGCTTGACGATCTCGGGGATTACGAGATCGTCGTGGTCGACGACGGATCACTGGACAAGACTGCCGAAATCGTCAGCGCTGCCGCGAGGCAGTGCCCCTGCGTGCGCCTCATTGCTCTTGAACGGAACTACGGACGCGGCTATGCCCGGCGGCGGGGAATCAAGGCTGCGCGCGGAGCCCTGCTCGCCACCGTCGATGCAGACATTCTGCTGCCTTCAGATTGGCTGGCACGCGCGCGTGCGGCATTGCGTAATTTCGATGCCGTTGGCGGAACTGCAGTGCCAGATGCCGATGTTGCGTATCTCTACCAGCACTTCAAGCTTGTCCCACGGGTAGTGGGCCATACGACACTCGTAACCGGAGCCAACGCGCTGTATCGGCGCGAGGTATTCGATGTAGCAGAGTTCGACCCGAGGCTTCGCGAGGGAGAGGATAGCGCTCTCAACCACGCCATGATCCGGGCCGGACTTTCCTGTACGACTGTCGAGGGACTCATTGTCAGGCATGAGGAGAAGAAGTCATTCGGTAACACGTTGAAGTGGCTGTACGCGGTGGGCCGCGGAGCTACTCGTCAGCTATGTGCCCTCCGTCAGCTGCGAATGCCCGACCTGACAACGATCGCGTTCGTTGGCGCAGTTGCGCTCGGCGTGTTCTGCGTAGCTCAGGGAAGTGTGCTGCTGGGCCTGGCGATTCCGGTCGGACTGATCGTCGTAGCCAGCTGCGTCCACGTGGGGACTCGCTTTCATACCGCCAAGTCCCCATGGGCTGCCGTGCTGGCGGCGATAGCCGTGGACAGCGTCATTCTCGCGGTGTACTTCGCGGGCCGGCTGACCGGGTTGACCGTGCTCTGGGCCCAACCCGCCCGCACTGTCCAGACGGGCGGCGCCACGGCCGACGACTCAGCTCCAAGCTTTCCTGACGCCGAGGCACCCGCGAGAAGCCACAGTCCTCGGTCCTTAAGCTGACATGTGCTCCGCTGGAGAAGTCCTGCCGACACTTGATATCCCAAGTGCGCTAGCGACTTCGTCGGCCATCGCGTCCCATGTGTATTCGGCCAGCCAATCGTCGACGAGGTCCGATTGAGTTGCTGGTTCCGCCAGGAGAGGTCTCAGCGCCGCCGCGATCGCGGCGGACGAAGGCTCGCAGACATGGCCCCGCACTGAGCGCCGGGCGAGATGCTGGGAGAGGTTGTCAGGCGAGGACGTGGTCACGACGGGCACCCCGCATGCCAGCGCCTCGAGAACAGCAGCTCCGAATCCTTCGCGATCTGACGGGAACACTGCTACCTTGGCGGCCTTGACGAGCGCGTAGACTTCTTTCTGCTCGCGGATATCGTGGCGGAAGTCGACCGCTTCGCTAAGGCCCAGCGCTTCTGCGTGTCCCTTCAGGGCGTCCCGTTCGGGGCCGTCGCCGATAACACGGCAGGTCACCGGCATGCCCTCGGCGTGCAGCAGCGCAATCGCATCTAGCAGCATGCCGATTCTCTTGTGATCTATCAAGCGGCCGACGACCACAACATCGGTGGCGGAGCTGTCTGGGTAAGCGTCGCGTATGGCGTCAAGATCGACGCCGTTCGGGGCGACCGTGATGGAAGCCCCGGCTCCGAGGATCGATCGCAGTCGGTCAGCTGTCTGCGGCGACGCTGCGATGATGTGGTCTGGCAAGCGCATAGCCAGCCATTCGATGAGCCACGCTCCAGTCCCAAGCAAACCTAGGTATTCGCGCCAGTAGTCCTTGCCCCAAACCTCATGCCAGGTAACCACGAGGCGCCGGCGCTTGACAGACGCAATGACACGTAGCACTAGAATCTGGATATATGGAATATGGTCGGCGTCGAGGACGTCAAAACGCTGTCCAAGCATTTTGAGACACGCTATCGCGAAGAACAGGGCCTGACGAATTGATCGGCGTCCGCCGGCGTACATCGCATGCAGCCGCGATATCGCGTGAAAGGTGATGTTCCCATCGACGAGCTCACGCTCGCCCTGCCACCACTGCATCGTATAAATATGAATCGACGCAGCATCAGCCAGACGCGTCGTCAACTCGTGATAGCGAACCTCTCTACCGCCCAGGTGATAGGGGAAGACCGCGTCGGCGACAAGGGCGACAATAGGCGGTCGGCTAGGACCTGTTGAGTCGCGGAGCTGTCGTTGTCTGGAGAATCGGAGCATCATGATGTGCCGCTCCGCGAAGTTGCCGCGTGTGAACACCACCGGCTTGCCCCACTCGCGGCTTGTCTAAGTTCGAGTACGGTCATCAGAGAGGCCACAGCCTGGCTCTCAACCCTTCTTCCTGGTTGATCTTGCGTCGCGAACATGCTAGCCCGAATCCTTGACCGGAGGTCCTAAATTGACGCATTTCCGGATCTGAAGGTCGGCCCTGAGCCGGGTTAGGTAACCCGGCTGAGGTCTGTGGCTGGGGCAGGTGTGGGGTCAGGGGCAACGGTGCCGCGAAGCGCCTGGCGTCGAGGCGTGGACCGCCAACATGCGGGCGCCGAGCGGTCGCCCGCAGGCGGTCTAAGTGTCTACAGCGCTCGGAAATCGCATTGGCAACGGACGGGTCAGCTGACACCGCCTTCGGTCCGCCCAGCCAGTGCAGGGCCGAACGGGCATCCCAGCTGTCGTCGCCGCCAGCGTCCATCGCTCGCCTGGCCTTGTCTAGCTGCTAATCTGAGGGAGCGAAATGATATGTTTTGAGCGATAATAGCTTCGCTACGTATGCTATCGACAGGGCAGACTCCAGCCTCCTGCCCATGCGTAGGTCTATGGCGACAGTACTCCGTTGACGCTGGCGGGCTGAGCGGAGACGGGAGGCCGCACGATGAGACTGCACCAGGTAGTCGCATACAGCATACCGATCATGGTGCTCGCCGTTGTGGCAGCCATTGCGTTGCACGACAGGCCAGAGTCCATTCGGGCCGCACCGCCTCCCACCGCTCCGACCACGCGGCCCGTTTTCGCGGCACCGGTGGTAGCACCTCCGCCGGGGCGGCCGGTATTTAGCGCTACATTCACCGGGGAAAGTCTGGATACGTCAGTCTGGACAACGTGCTATCCGGAATTTACCGGGGCGATGGGCGCCCAGGGCGGCTGCCGTAACTTTGGCAACCCCGAGGAGGCCGAGTGGTATTTGCCATCTCAGGACAAGGTCTACGGCGGCGTGTTGCATCTCGTCGCACAGCGCTTGCCTGCGCAGGGCACGGCCTCGCTCAATGGCAGCGCAGAAGAATACGGCTGCCGATCTGGAATGATCACGAGTTTTCCGAGCCTCAAGTTCAAGTACGGATTCATTCAGGTGGTCGCGAAGGTGCCGCATGCGCCTGGTCTATGGCCGGCGCTGTGGCTGGCGGCTGCGAATGAGGCCTACCCACCCGAGATCGACATGATCGAGAGTTGGGGGGTAAATAAACTCACGGCGTCTTTCCTGCATCCGGTCCCTCTGGGCACCTACCGGGACAGGGGACTGATCCCGAGCAGCATGACTACCGGGTGGCAGACGTACTCCTTGTCCTGGACCAGATCGAAGCTTATCTATTACACGGGTAATAAGGTTATTCTCACTGTCACGAAGAATGTGCCGCACCAGGCGATGTATTTCCTCGCAAACGTCGCTGAGTATCTGCCACCTCGGGGTGGAAACTGCACCGGCCAGATGCTGATCCGTTCCGTCATGGTTTGGAAGAATTGAGGCGGCGCGCATAGTCGCCCAAGGCGAGTCAGCGCGCGGCCGCGTCGCCTTGGCGGTGACGGATCAGTCCCGCATGCGTCTTCGTGTGGTCTCGGGCCAGCGGGTCTGGCTCGAGACCAGGTGAGGTCCACCGGCTCTTGGGCGACCTCGTGGCCTGCGCGGCGAATACTCAGAATGCTCAGGAAGAACGTGCCTAGGACGACCTGGCAGCTCACCACCAGAGCGGCCAGGGACGGCAGGACGACTCGCAGAGCAAGGAAGTTGTGGTCGTTGCCGAACCCAGCCCGGGACCACAGAATGAACGTGGTCAGCACGCCGGAGGCGCCAAGCACGCCGAGTACAGTCCCGAAAGCGAGACCGCGCTCGAGGGTCCAGATCCTGAGTAGTCGCTTGATGGCGGGGCTGCGTGGCAGGAAGCCCTCGTTGCTGGCGTAGACGGACGTGAAGATCGCGAAGAGTACCGCCTGAACGCCGATGACGACCAGCGCAGAGGCGGCGGCCATTGTGTCGACGGACAGCCGGATGGCCCCGAGCCTCAGCGGTCCGGGAATGATGGCGAGGCCGATCACGATACCTATCAAGATCATGGCCAGCCCTGGATAGAAGAACAACCAGCGCGGACTGAACAGAAGCAGGAACCGCAGATGCCGCCAGCCGTCACGCCAGCTCCGTAGGTGCGGTGGTCGGCTGCGCCCATCAGGCCGGAGCGTGGTCGGGCACCTCTTCGACCAGGAAGCGGGCTAGCGTGGCCTTAACTACGATCTCGCTAGCGAACTCCATGCCGGTCGCCTGCAGGCCAAGCTGCAAGACCTTCGGCCCGATTGAAGCCACGCAGACCGCAGTGGAAGTCGCCGATCTGGCTGCGAAAGAACAGCCGACCAACAAAGCTCAGCACCGGGTTACCAAGGTATCGGTGCAGCCGCGGCATCGCGCCTGGCGCGATACCGCCCTGGAACCGGTTGCCCATGACCAGATCAGCGCCAGCGCGCAGTCGGTTCAGGAAGGGCATGAGGGCAGTCAGGTCGTAGCTGTCATCGGCATCGCCCATGATGACGTAAAGGCCTCGCGCAGCCCTGATCCCAGCCAGCAGTGCGCTGCCATAGCCCCGCTCCGGTACATGGATGACCCGTGCACCCGCGGCTTCGGCGAGGGCCTGGCTACCATCCGTGCTGCCGTTATCGGCGACTAGAACCTCGCCGTCCACACCGTTCAGGAGCAGGAACGACGCAGCCTTCTGCACGCAGATTGCGATCGTCTCAGCCTCGTCCAGGCACGGCATAAGGACGGTAAGTTCCACGCCGTCACGGACCCCAGCGTCGTCATCCTGCTCCGTCAACATGGGCTGCAAGGGCGAGCTTGGCAGGCTCGCCGCAGCTGAAATGTGCTGCTCCACGACTCAAGTCCCCACCTCGGCGCCGGAACAGGTGAACTACGGCTGAGTGCCGCCAACTCCCACCGTCCATGTACTGGTCTGCGCGCCGGCTGGTGCCTTGCCCGGCCGGGCGATGCTATCGCAAATACCACCTAAGACTTATCTAGATGACAAAAAGATCTAGAAACGGGTCACATCATCCCTTGACTAGGCAGTCGAGGCTTAGCCCAGTTACCTGGGCAAACTGTGGTCCAGGCCACAGAACGCTCCGTGCTGACGCTGTCATCAGATCCCCGCGGACGGCTCCTGCTGACGCCCGTATTTACTACGCACCTTCGTAGTAAGTCATGTTTCTCTGATGACCTTCGGCCGTGCGATCCTGTTAGTCTGTCGGGGCTCAACGGCATACGGGCCCTCCGTCGCCGTGTCGGAAGGCCAACAGGACGAGAGGCGGCACGATGAGGCTGAGCGTGAATCTGGCGGCAAGTGTGGCGGCGGCGGGAGCCGTCGCCTTGCTGGGGGCGCTTCCGGCCAGCGGTGCGCAAGCTTCGACCGCCGCGATCGCCCGATCTGGCGCCGCTGCCGGGATTTCCAGATCAGTGCCGACACCCAGGGGCAAGCCGACGGTGCTCGCTACATTCGCTGGCGCGCGCCTGAACACCAAGATCTGGGATACGTGCTATCCGCTACTGCCGAACTACGGCGGGGGCTGCACGAACTGGGGCAACCACGAAGAAGCCGAGTGGTACACGCGTTCGCAGGTCAGGGTTTCCGGCGGTAACCTCCGGCTGATCGCGACGCGGAGGACCACGCACGGCTTCGACCAGAGCGGCAAGCCGAAGACCTATGGCTGCGCCTCCGGCATGGTCACGATGTATCCGAGGCTGCGATTCCAGTACGGCTTCGTGCAGGTTGTGGCTAACATCCCGCATGCCACCGGGCTCTGGCCGGCGCTCTGGCTGGCGGCAGCGAACGGCAAGGACGTGCCCGAGACCGACATGGTCGAGAGCTGGGGCGTGAGCCAGCTCACCGGATCCTTCTTCCACGCCGCGACCAGCAGGGCCAGAGCGACGTACTCGCCGAGCCTGACGCGCGGATGGCACACCTACTCACTGTCCTGGACGCGGTCGAAACTGACGTTCTACGTCGACAGCAGGGTCGTCCTGACCGTCACCAAGAACGTTCCGCGCCAGCCGATGTACTTCATCGCCAACGTGGCTGAATACCAGCCTGCCAAGGCAGGCACCTGCAATGGCCAGATGCTGATCAAGTCCGTCAAGATCTGGAAGGGCTGAGCGAGCGCGGTCGCGGCGACTGACGTCGCCGCGCCGCCAGGTAGTCTGTGGCCGCTATGAGCACTGCTGACGTCTGGCCGCCGAAGGGCGCGACCGCCACCGTTCACCTCGTGCGTCACGGCGAGGTTGAGAACCCTGGCGGCGTGCTGTACGGCCGCATCCCGGGCTTCCACTTGTCCGAGGCGGGCCGCATGCAGGCGAAGGCGGCCGCCGACTTCCTGGCGGGTCGCGACATCACGGTGCTCCGGTCGTCGCCGCTGGAGCGGGCGCAGGAGACGGCCGAGCCCATCGCTGCCGAGCTCGGGCTGCAGGTCGAGCTCGACGACAGGCTCGTCGAGCCGTGGAACCACTTCGAGGGGATGCGCTTCGGGGTCGGCGACGGCGCACTGCGTCAGCCGCGGCACTGGATGCATCTGCGGAACCCGTTCCGGCCGTCCTGGGGTGAGCCGTACCAAGAGGTAGCAGCGCGGATGCTCGCGGCTGTCGCCGACGCAGCCCGTGCCGCGGATGGGCATGAGGCCGTGTGCGTCAGCCACCAGCTGCCGATCACGGTGGCGCGCCGAGCCGCCGAGGGGCGTCGGCTATGGCACGATCCGCGCCGCCGGCAGTGCGCGCTCGGCAGCGTCACCAGCCTGACCTTCGCCGATGGCAAGATCACTGCCATCGCGTACGCAACCCCGTCGGGCGAGGGGCGGCGCCAGGTGGCGGGCGCATAGGGCGCTGCAGCGTAGCCAATCGCCGGCCCGCCGTCACTTCGCGGCACGTAGTCCGGCACAATAGGCCCGGTACTACTGCCTGTAGGAGATCTTCCAGTGTCCCGCACGCCCGCCCCGATCCGGTCAGCACTGGGTGCTGTCGTGGTGGCGCTCGTCGCAGTCCTGGCGGCCGGTTGTGATGGCGGCAGCATCGGGGCCAATGACCCGGGCAGCAGCGGCCAGAGCTTCGTCGGTCACAGCTACGAGTCGACGTTCTACCAGGCAGGCCAGCGGCCAGATGCGCCCGCCGTGTCAGGCACCACGACCAGCGGGCAGCGGCTGAGCCTGGCGGCCTATCGCGGCGACACCATCGTGCTGAACTTCTGGGGTTCCTGGTGCGCGCCGTGCCGCGCCGAGGCTCCTGCGCTTGCCCAGCTGGCGCGGAAGCTGGCGCCGGATCACGTCAGGTTCGTGGGCATCGACATCAGGGATCAGCCTGATAGCGCCCAGGCCTTCATGCAGACTTTCAACGTCGGCTACCCGAGCCTGACCGATCCCGGCGACGAGATCGCGCTGGAGTTCCACAGCACCGTGCCCCCGGCTGCTATCC
Source organism: uncultured Actinomycetota bacterium (assembly GCA_963837255.1). Lineage (GTDB taxonomy): Bacteria > Actinomycetota > Actinomycetes > Streptosporangiales > Streptosporangiaceae > JAJYUU01. The sequence goes on along the minus strand of CAWIMN010000009.1, from coordinate 1,422,901 downwards.
CGACCACCCTGGTCATCGATCGCAGCGGGAGGATTGCAGCCCGTATCTTCGGCGCTTCCAGCTATGCCGACCTTGCAGGCGCTCATCAGTAAGGTGATCGGCCAGCCCGCATGACAGCAGCCGAGGAAGACGCGATGACCGGCCAGGCCGCGGTGCCCAGCGGCAGCGGCCGCGGTGCCCGGCTTGGTATCGGCGGCTGGCTCCGGTGGGGCTGGCGGCAGCTCACCTCGATGCGCACCGCCCTGATCCTGCTGTTCCTGCTCGCTCTCGCCAGCGTGCCAGGCTCGGTGCTGCCGCAGGAGGGCATCGATCCGGCCGCGGTGACGCAGTACTACCAGTCGCACCCGGCCCTGGCGCCGATCCTGAACCGGCTGTCGCTGTTCAGCGTCTTCGCTGCGCCCTGGTTCGCGGCGATCTACCTGCTGCTATTCGCGTCCCTGGCCGGCTGCGTGCTGCCGCGTACCGTCCGACTCGTCGGGTCAGCCAGGCAGCGCCCGCCGCGGGCGCCGAGCAATCTCGGCCGGCTGCCAGCCAGCGCTAGCTACAGCACCGCCCTCGCGCCCGCTGGCGTGCTCGAGTCAGCCGCTGGCCTGCTCGGCCGCCGCCGGTTCCGCCTGCGAACTGGCGACGGCTGGGTGTCGGCTGAGAAGGGGTATCTGCGCGAGGTCGGCAACCTGCTCTTCCATGTCGCGCTGCTGGCGCTGCTCTTCTCGGTGGGATTGGGCGGAGTTCTTGGCTACAAGGCCAACCGGCTGCTGATCGTCGGCCAGGGCTTCGCCAACACGCCGACGGCGCTCGACGTCTTCCGGCCGGGCCGGCTGGTCAGCCCAAGTGACCTCCAGCCGTTCTCGATCAACCTGCTCAGCTTCCGCGCGCAGTACGTCACCTCCGGGCCCGAGCTGGACCAGCCGCTGACCTATGACGCTGGCCTCAGCTATCAGACGCAGCCAGGCACGCCAGTGCGCCACTACCTGCTGCGGGTGAACCACCCGCTCGTCGTCGACGGCGTCAGCGTCTACTTGATCGGCCACGGCTACGCGCCGGTCTTCCAGGTGACCGACGGTACGGGCAAGGTGCGCTGGGACGGCCCCGTTCCGTTTATCCCGGTCGACCAGACGACGCTCACGTCCGAGGGCGTCATCAAGGTGCCGGATGCCCAGCCAGCTCAGCTTGGCTTCGCCGGCGTATTCCTGCCGTCAACGGTGGATGTGGGCGGCAGGCTGGAATCCGCGTTCCCGGCCGCGCTGAACCCGCGGGTGAGCCTCGTCGGCTTCACGGGCAACCTCGGCATGAACTCAGGACAGGCGCAGTCGGTCTACCAGCTAGACACCAAGGGCCTGCGACAGCTGCAGATGCCGACCCGCCCGCTGTCCGCCGGGCAGTCGATGACGCTGCCTAACGGCCTGGGCACCGTGAAATACCTCGGCTACCAGCAGTGGGTCAGCCTGGCCATCACCTACGACCCGGGCCAGCTGCCCGCCCTGATCTCCGGCTTCACGGCCCTGGCCGGGCTCATCCTGTCCTTCCTGGTCCGCCGTCGCCGCCTGTTCGTCCGGGCGGTGGCGGCGGCCGACGGCAGCACGCAGGTCACCGTCGGCGGACTGGCCAGGTCCGACGCGGCCGGCGGCTTCGAGACCGAGTTCGCCGAGCTGGCTGAGCTGCTGCGGGGCGAGCACGGTGGCGCGGTCATCGCGACGCCCGGAGCCAGTACCACGGGCGCAGACCCGGTGACCGAGAAAGCTGCCACCGGCGCCGAGAACGCAACGGCCAACGACATACCAGCCGACGAGGTACTAGCCGACGCCGGAGAAGCCGAGATCGCAGGAGCTGGTGCGGACCGCCATGAGGTGGCACTCACCCGGCCAGACGGAGAGTGAGGCTCGATGCCCATCAACATAGCCGCCGCTGACACCAGCAACGGATTGCTGCTCAGCACGGTGATCATCTACGCGATCGCCATGCTCTGCTACGCGTGCGACTTCGCGTTCGCTAAGCACCGGGTGCTGGCCGAGGTGCGCGAGCAGGCGGCGGTCGCGGTGCCCGAGCTGGTCACCGCGGGCGCCGGCGGTCCGTCGACAGGCGTCGGCGGGAGCCGGGCGGCTGCCGACGTCGTGGCGGACAAGCGCGCGAGCCGCTGGCCATCGGGCTTCTGGCTCCGGCTGGCGTTCTCGCTGACGTGCGTTGGCGTGCTGGTCCACGTGATCGCGATCTTCACGCGCGGCATCGCCGAGCACCGCGTGCCGTGGGGCAACATGTACGAGTTCATCGCCGCGTTCACGTGCATGGCGGTGCTCGTGCTCGTGGCGGCCTCGGTCTGGTACCGGGCCTACTACATGGGCGTGTTCGTGCTCGTGCCCATCGTGTTCGGCCTGGGCGTTGACCTGACGGTCCTCTACACGCCAGCCGGCTCGCTGGTGCCGGCCCTGCAGTCGTACTGGATCGCGATCCACGTGACCGCGATGATCGTGGCCATCGGCCTGTTCATCTTCGGCGCGGTGGTAACCACGCTGTACCTGATAGCCGACCGGAGCCAGCGGCGCATCGCGGCGGGCCAGCCGTCCTGGTCGGCCGGAATCCTGCGGCACCTGCCCGGGCCCGCGGTACTCGACCGGCTGTCCTACCGCAGCGTGCTGTTCGGCTTCCCGGTGTGGACGTTCGGCGTGATGGCGGGTGCGATCTGGGCCGATCACGCGTGGGGACGGTACTGGGGCTGGGATCCCAAGGAGACCTGGTCGTTCATCACCTGGGTGGTCTACGCGATGTTCCTGCACGCCAGGGCGACCGCGGGCTGGCGCGGCCGCCGGGCCGGCTGGATTCAGCTGGCCGGCTTCGCCTGCCTGATGTTCAACGTGATCGGCGTCAACCTGTTCATCACCGGGCTGCATTCCTACGCCGGGATGAGCTGATACCGCGGCTGCTGCCAGCCGTGTCGCGTTGATCAGGCGCCTTCGGGCGTGTCGAGTGCGTCGTGGCCGCTCTGCGGCAACACCCGAAGTGCCCTATGCAGATGGCTCATGATCAGCCCCGGCCGCGATTTACGGTTGCGATCTGAGGCGACGCTTACTTCGACTTCGACGGCGGTGAGCGTCATGGGCTTTTCAGCGCTCGAACGATGCTTTTTGCCCAGCCGTCGATCTCGGGCCAGTTGCGGTTGTCGCCGAACCGACCGCCGAAAACATGGAAGAACAATCGGGAGGGCAACGGCCACTGATGTCGCTGGATCGCGCCAGCGAAGACCCTGTACTCGCGCGGGTGAATCGCATCTCGGAACTCGCCGATCTCCCTGGGCTCGCGCCTCATCAGCTTGCCGATCCCGCGATGCGTGTCACCGAACGAGCCGACACTGAACAACCACACTGGCCGCGCCGCAAGCGCGGCGCTGTTGCCGCGCAGGAACTCGGTCGCGCCCGGGATCCAGCTCTGGTTGTAGACGCCGCTGCCGAGAACGACCGCGTCGTAGCCCGCGAGGTCGTCGACGTCATCGACTGGCCGAGCATCGACTTGGGCTCCCGCTTCTGCGAGCCGGGTGGCGATTCGCTCGGCGACACCTCTAGTGGATCCGTGCTCGGTCGCGTAGGCGACGAGAATGCGCAGGCCTTCGCTCACGCCGGCGAGCCTACGCCAGTTGAACGCGACGGTGGCGGCGGTCGAGGACGGCCGCCGCAGTGTCACGATGTCGTCGACGATAATCCCCTCCGATCGCCGAGTGGATTCCGTCGCTGGTCCGGCAGCTCGGCGCCAAGAAACCGATGTGCGCCCCGTCGGTCGGGTTGTTCGCCGGGGAGGTCGGCGTGGTGATGATGACCACATCCGTCGCGCATCGAACGCTAAGGCCAGGCGCGAGCTGGCGTGGAATCCGGCGCACCGAGCTGGCGGGAGGGATTCCGCGGGATCGATGAGCAGCTCGCCAAAGACGCATCCACCACGATCTCGTTGTGCACTCTTTGAGCCAAAGTCGGGCCAGGTACGCCACGGCTTGGCACGCAAGGCGCGTTAGGAGTGCCGACGTTCCGGCGTACGTCTCCATCAGCATGAGGTAAGGGCGGCGGGAGCGCATGGGGATGCAGCCGCTCTGACGATCACCTGGGTGCCCATTAAGCTGATCACTAGCTGGCGATTCGGGGAGGCCTGGCCTGGAAAGATTCCCGTCCTCGCCTGGGCGCCGCGGCGTCGAAGTGGCCAGCGCCTCGTCAGGCCGGCAGCTGCTCCATCAGATTGGGTCAGGCGCGTGCGCGCCAGCCCATAAGTCTTCGCGGGCCTCGCGGATCCGGCGGTCGAGCTCCATCAGGAAGTCGGGGTCGTCGTCTGGGCCGAGCGGCTGCGGGATGGCCATGAACTCGACACCCCCAACGGCATCGCCGTAGCCGGCCGCAGCCTGCGCGGCCGGGTGGCGCATGAGGGCGTCGGCCGGGCTGTAGCCACCTGCCGGGTACGGACTCGAACGGTGGAAGAACGCCAGGCGCTGCGGGCGACCGACGGCAAGCCACGCGATGGCGCCGAACACCCAGAAGGCACCGGCGATCAGCAGCCAGGTCCCCTTGGTGAACGTGGTGAACTCCGAGTCCGGAGTGGTCGTGATGTCGAGCATGCACGGCAGCACGAAACCGACCGTAAGCAGGATAATAAGTGCACAAGCCAGCCACATGGTTGGCAGCCTAGCTGCATGAACCGCATGCTCGGTCATGAAATGCAAACATCTGTCCGGCTTGACTGGTCCAGCCCCATGCGTCCGCCTGCGGTGGCCGACATGGCGAGCTGGTGACGTTCGGTCACAACTGGCTGACAGAGCGCCGAACTGGGGCATAACCTGACGACGTCGGGCAGGCTATGACCCGTCCGTGAGATTGCGCACAGCCAGGAGTGGACGCCCATGCGGCTTCGGTTATTTCGCGGTCGCATCTGGTGGCCGGGGCGCGGCCTGCGCAGGCGGGCGGCCGGTCAGGCCGAGGGCCAGGCCACTGCGCGGCAGACCACTGCGCGGCAGACCACTGCGCGGCCGCACTGCGCAGCAGTCGGAGCCGTCAGCCCAGCGTCCGGGCGGACCCCACGGCAGCCACCGCAAGACCGCCCGCCAGGCGCCTGCGGCCAGCGTGCCGAGGACGCCGGCGAACAGCGGCCGGCCGGCAGGCGGGACACACGCCGCGGGACGGGCTCCTGCCGCGGCCCGCGTCGCGATCCGGACCGCACCGAACGGCGCAGATGAGGCTGCCGCGGCCGAGCAGCCTGGCGCAACGCGCGCGGCCCGGCAGGCCGCTGCAACGCTGCCGGCCGGTGCGGTTCGCAAGGCGACCAGGGCTGACGACGGGCAGCCGTGGTACGAGACCGCGCTCCCGACGAGGCTGGCAGCGGGCCATCGCAACTGCGGTTGCCTGGAGCAGGTGCTCATCCGCGAGTGGGCCGCTGACGAGGAACCGGTGCCGGAGGCCGTCACTGCCATCAACCGCCTCGCCGCGCTGCCGCTCCTCGTCAAGGAAAAGCTGGCCGCCGGCCTGGACGCCATTCACGTCGGGGCTGGCGGCGTGCCGGACCTTGATCACATGGGCGAACTGGCCGGAGTGCCGTTGCCATCCGGACGCGCCACCTGGGACGCGTGCGCCGGTGCCTATGGCGACCGGAAGATCATCGTGGGTTCGCGGCCGTCGCCGACGCCCGATGTGATGTGTCATGAGGTCGGGCATGCGCTCGACGATATCGACGGGTCAGACGACGGCTGGCAGTCTGACTCCGCCGACTTCCGCGCCCTGTACAGCCGGTGCCTCCCGCACCTGGCCAGCGTGTTCCATCGGCACGGCGACTCCCTCGGGCGTCGTGAGTTCTTCGCCGATGCGTTCGCGGCGATCGCCTCGAGCCAGCGGCCCGCCCTGGTCGAGATGCTGTCCGGTGACACCAGGACGGCGCTCGATGTGATGCTCTACTTCAACGTGCGTTACGGAATGTAGTGAGGTGTTCCTGCGGCGATGATGGTGATCCGGCTAGCAAGCGGCAACCTGCTGGTGCCCGAGTACGCCGTCGGCCACGACGGCCGGCTGCTCGGCGACGCCTACGTGGAGATCGGGCCCGACCACGCCGACTACGCGCGGCTGGCGGCCGAGGCGATCACCGAGCAGGACGACGAAGCCCGGCGCAAGCGCTGGCGGGACGGCGACGAGTCACTCCGTCGGGAGTTCCTCGACTACCTGGCGCGCCACGGCGCCGAGGGCGGCTGGAACGACGGCCCCGGCTGACCGCGCTGGTCAGGACCGACCGCGCTGGTCAGGACCGACCGCGCCGACCTTACCGGCCCCGTACCGGCCTGGCCCGCCTCAGGGTGATTCCGCCGAGCTCGCGTGGCCGTCGAGCAACTCCCGTACCTCGGCCTCGCGGAACCTGCGGTGCCCGCCTGGCGTGCGAATGCTGCTAATCCGCCCCGATGCAGCCCAGCGCGTGACAGTCTTCGGGTCGACTCGGAAGAGTGCGGCTACTTCCCCCGGTGTGAGCAAACGCTCACTGTTGCCGTCCATCGTGTTCTACTCCCTGGTCCCTGAGGGTCTGCCCCAAGTGTCGCAGAAACTCGCAAACTTAGCCACAAACAGAGGTTTTATCCCTTGATTCGGGAAATTCCGTCTGTCCGCCAAGTCAAGCGGTCAGTCAAGGCCGCAGTCAAGACCCCGAGTTGCGATCCTGCATGCCAGCGGACGGAATCGCTAGCGCAAGCGACCAGTCGCGCAACGAGCGCAAAGAAGCGATGGCGCGACTCCGCACGCGCAACTCCCGGCCCGGTAGTCCGGGCGTCCGTCACGTGCGGACGTGCACTAATCTCAATTCATCATGCGCGCGACCATGGCCTACACGCTGCTGCGGCTGCTGCTGTTCTTCGCAGCCGCACTGGTGCTCGCGCTGTTCGGGGTACACGGGATCACCCTGCTGGTCGTCGCGCTGGTCATCAGCTCGATCATCAGCCTGCCGGTGCTGTCCAAGCTGCGCGACCGCATGTCGACATCGCTGACTCGCAAGGTCGACGGATTCCAGTCCCGGCTCGACGACGGCACGAAGGCCGAGGACGCCGACTAGGGAGGCGTCGGCTTAACGGCCGATCGCTGGCTGCTCGGCCAGCCAGCCGCCGGACGTCAGCATCCCCAGGACTGCCTGGACGGCCTCCGGTCTGCTCATCGCCGAGGTGTCGATGACGAGCTCGGCATCGGACGGCTCCTCGTAGGGGTCCGACACACCCGTGAACTGGCCGATCAGGCCAGCCCGTGCCTTGGCGTACAAGCCCTTGCGATCGCGCGCCTCGCAGACGTCGACCGGCGTCGCCACGTGATCAGGAAAAAGTCGCCGGCCTCGCTCGCCATCTGCCGCACCTGGCCTCGGGCGGCGGCGAACGGCGCTATCGGCGCGCAGATGGCGATGCCGCCGTGCCTGGCGATCTCGGCGGCCACGAACCCGATCCGCGCGATGTTGAGGTCGCGGTCGGCACGCGAGAACGACAAGCCTGCCGACAGCAGCTGCCGCACCAGGTCGCCATCGAGCAGCGACACCTGCCGGTCACTGCGCTCGGCGAGCACGTCGGCCAGGTCCCTGGCGATGGTCGACTTGCCCGAGCCCGACAGCCCGGTCAGGAACAGCACGAGGCCGCGCTCGGAGCGCGGCTTGCGCACCCGGCGCAGCTCGCGCGCGACCGCGGCCGGGACTACCCAGTGCGGGATCTCGCTGCCCGCGTCGAGCAGATCGCCGAGCTGATCGGCAGACGGCTCCTCCCGCTCGGTACCCGCCTCGATGAGCGCGTGCGGCCGCCACACCTCCGCGCGCGGGTCGTAGGCCCAGTCGCCGGACGGCAGTACCGGGATCCGCGCGCAGGCGGCGAAGTCGGCACCGGGCGGCACGTCGCCGGGCGCGGGCACGGTGCCGTCGGCCATGAGGTGGGTGGCGCCGTAAGCCGCCGCGATCCTGGCCGCCGCGGCCAGCTCGCGGGCCCGCCCGGCCGGGCTGGCCGCCGCCCGTGCGTGCGGCGGCAGCGGGACCGGAACCAGCAGCGACCCGGCTGGCAGGCTGGGCATCGCCGCGAGCACGGCCCTGATCAGTGCCCGCGGTGAGCCGACGACCGCGGCGGCACCGCTCACGAGCGGCAGGATGAGGATCCGCGCCTTGAGCTGGCCGGCCAGGTGCCTGACCTGGCCGATCTGGCGGCTGGTCAGCGGTCCCCTGGTTGCGAAGGCGAGGACGGGCCCGTCACCGAGCTCAGCCCTGGCGGCCGCCGGGCTCAGCATCAGCCGGCGGAACGGCCCGTGCTCGGGCGGCCGGTTCGCCGACGCCGGGCCGGCCAGGCGCACCAGCCCGTCCTGGTCGTCCAGCACGGTCCGTTCCTCGATCGTCAGGACCGCGATCGGCGTGCCCTCCGGATCCGACAGCAAGATCCGGTCCGGCGCAGGATCCGCAGGCAGCGCGCTGGCCGGCAGATCCAGGGTGATCGGGACAGGGAACGGGGTGCCGTCGGCCAGTCGCCAGCTCGCCGCGACGGTGGCGGCGTCCGCTTCCGTCATGAAGCCGGTCAGCGGCGCGAGCGCGCCGGACAGCAGCAGCTCAAGATCGCCAAGCTGACTCGCGGTGAGCGTGCAGGCCGGCAGGGAGCTGAGCTCAGCCGGGGACACGGCCTCAGCCTCAGCGGTCACGATCTCCTCCAGCGCGCTCGTCAGCTCGACACTGTCCTGAGCCTGGCATGCCCGAGGTTACACGCGATATCGGCGCCAGCGGCGGCCGCCAGCGTCAGCCCCGGCACCGCCGCCGGGACCGTACCTGCCCGTTACTGGGGACAGGATCCTGGCGAACCGGTCCTCAGGCTTGCGGATGACGTAGCGCAGCTCGTCGTAGCTGGCGACCAGGCGACCGCGCGACAGCCAGGTCACCAGGTGCTCCGTCGTCGGGATCCGGTGCGCCTCGTCGGGACGGCCCGCTCCGGTGCACATCTGCCGGTGCGCGATCGCGAGCCCGTGCCTGACCACGAACGCCTCGATGCCGCGTCCGGACGCGATCGGCTCGTAGCAGGCGGGGAACGGGCCCGGCTCGCCCGGCCGCGCCGTCCGCCACGCCAGTGCCCGCACGAACTCAGGCAGCCGGCGGTCGAGGAAACCCGCCGCTGTCTCCCGGTCGGCCGTCCGCAGGAACAGCAGCCCGCCGGGGCGCAGCGCCCCGACCAGGCGATCCAGCACCAGCTCGGCGTGGCCGATCCGGTGCAGCAGCATGGAGCACTGCACGAGGTCGACAGAACGGGGTGCGAGCGCCATCGTCCTGAGCTCCGTCAGCCGGACGGTGCTCAGCTCGGGTCGGCTGGCGACGGCAGCGCGCACGGCTTCGCCGTCGTCATCCACCTGGCTGACGACCAGCCCCGGCGTGCTGGCGAGCAGCGCGGTCACATCCAGCTCCGGCCCGGCCGTGGTGCAGCCTGCTTGCAGGAGGCTGATCGTGCGGCCTGGATGCTCGGCGGCGTAGTCGGCGGCGAACCTCGTGAAGACGTCCGCCGGGCTGGCGTCCGCAGCGCGGTCCTGGCCCGCTTGTACGGCCCGGCGGCCGGCCGCGGACGCTGATCTGTGCTTGCCATGCTGACCAGGGCCCTGCGCGGCGTCGGGCCCTGCAAGCCCGTGCATTCGTGCCACGGTGCCTTAGCGTAGTGGTCCGGATACGCTGCGTACCTCAGTTTGACGCCGGCGCGGGCCCGCGAGTTGGCTGCGCTCACGGCCGGGCTGCCCGTCGTGGCGAGCCGGGACCACCCCCGGCCGTAGACTAGGGGCATCCCGCCGCCGAGCTTCCCCGTCGGCCCGCTGGCTGTCGCTAGCGGCCCGCTGTAACCCGGAGCGGGCCTTTCGTGCTGCCTACGTAGGGACGCAATGAGCCTCTCCGGTCTCCTGGATGTCGTCACTGCCGATCCTGACCTGCGCCAAGCGCTTGACCAGGCCACCGAGCTGCCAGCGCTCGGCGGCGACCTGATCGCGCCCGCCTCGCTCCGCCCGCTCATTGTCGCCGCGCTCGCTGGCGCGCGCGGCCGCAGTGGCGTCGGTGCGAATGGCGACGGCGCGGATGGCGCCGCTGTCCATGATTCTCGCGACGCAGTCACGCTGGCCGTGACCGCGACCGCACGCGAAGCCGAGGAACTGGCAGCGGCGCTCGGGTCGCTGCTCGGCGAGGACAAGGTCGGCTACTTCCCGGCCTGGGAAACCCTGCCGCATGAGCGGCTGTCGCCCCGCTCGGACACCTCAGGCCAGCGGCTGGCGGTCCTGCGGCGGCTCGCTCATCCTGATCCGTCGGACGTGCGGTCGGGTCCGCTGGCCGTGGTAACAACGCCGGTCCGCAGTCTGCTCCAGCCGATGGTGAGCGGCCTCGGCGAGCTCGCGCCGGTGAAGCTGACCGCCGGCGAAGGCGCCAGCATGGACGACACCATCGCGCACCTTGTCGATGTCGGCTACGCGCGCGTCGAGATGGTCGAGCGGCGCGGCGAGATCGCGGTTCGCGGCGGGCTGCTCGACGTGTTCCCGCCCACGGAGGAGCACCCGCTGCGGGTGGAGTTCTGGGGCGACGAGGTCGAGGAGATCCGCTACTTCAAGGCCGCCGACCAGCGCAGCCTGGCTACCGCCGAGGACGGCCTGTGGGCGCCGCCGTGCCGCGAGCTGCTGCTGACGCCCAGCGTCCGGGATCGGGCCCGCCAGCTCGCATCCGAGTGGCCGGGGTTGCACGACATCCTCGGCAAGATGGCCGAGGGCATCACGGTCGAGGGCATGGAGGCTCTGGCCCCGGCGCTGACCGACAAGATGGAGCTGCTGCTGGACTACCTGCCGCGCGGCAGCAAGATCGTGGCGTGCGACCCGGAGCGGATCCGCGCGCGGGCCGCCGACCTGGTCTGGACGAGCCAGGAGTTTCTCGAAGCGTCCTGGGTGGGCGCGGCGGCCGGCGGACAGGTCCCGATCGACCTCGGGGATGCCGCGATCCGGCCGATGGCCGAGGCACGGGCCGCCGCGACGGCGGCAGAGCTGCCGTGGTGGACCGTCACCCCGTTCGCGGCGGCCGATTCGGGCCAGGCCGGCGCGGCCGGCGACGGCGACCTCGCTGACGGCGAGGATGGCGAGCCTGCCCCGTTCCCGGTATCTGCAGAGCCTGCACCGGGCTACCGCGGTGATACGAGCCGGGCGCTGGCCGACATCCGCCGGTGGCTGGCCGACGACTGGCGAGTGGTCCTGGTCACCGAGGGCCACGGGCCGGCCAGGCGCCTGGCCGAGCTGCTGCGCGGCGACGGTCTCGGCGCCAGGGACGGCGACCTGACCGAGCCGCCTGAGGTCGGTCTGGCGCATGTCACGACCGGGCTGCTCGAGTCCGGGTTCGTCTGGCCCTCGATTCAGCTGGTGGTGCTGGCCGAGCAGGACCTGGCCGGCACCAGGACGGGAACCCGGCAGTCCCACCGGATGCCGAGCCGTCGCCGGGGCGGCATCGACCCGCTGCAGCTGACGTCCGGTGACTATATCGTGCACGAGCAGCACGGCGTCGGCCGGTACGTGGAGATGACCAGCCGGACCGTGCAGGGCGCGACCAGGGATTACCTGGTGATCGAGTATGCGCCGAGCAAGCGCGGGCAGCCGCCGGACCGGCTGTACCTGCCGACCGATCAGCTCGACGAGGTGACCAGGTACACCGGCGGCGAGGCACCAGCGCTGCACCGGCTCGGGGGCGCTGACTGGGCGAAGGCCAAGGGCCGTGCGCGCAAGGCGGTTCGTGACATCGCCGCCGGCCTGATCCGGCTTTACCAGGCCCGGATGGCCTCGCCGGGGCACCAGTTCGCGCCGGACACGCCCTGGCAGCGCGAGCTTGAGGACGCGTTCCCGTACGTGGAGACGCCGGACCAGCTCGCGGCCGTGGACGAGGTCAAGGCCGACATGGAGCGCGCCGTGCCAATGGACCGGCTGATCTGCGGTGACGTCGGTTATGGCAAGACCGAGATCGCGGTGCGGGCGGCGTTCAAGGCCGTCCAGGACGGCATGCAGGTGGCCGTGCTGGTGCCGACCACGCTGCTGTCGGCGCAGCACTTCGTCACGTTCAGCGAGCGGTACGCGCCGTTCCCGGTCACGGTCCGGGCGATGTCACGATTCCAGTCGGCGGCCGAGGTCGCCGACACCCTGGACGGCCTCGCGTCGGGCAAGGTCGACATCGTGATCGGCACGCACCGGCTGCTGTCGCCGGAGGTGCGGTTCGCCCGGCTCGGCCTGCTGATCATCGACGAGGAGCAGCGGTTCGGCGTCGAGCACAAGGAGTACCTCAAGCAGCTGCGCACCGAGGTGGATGTGCTCGCGATGTCGGCGACGCCGATCCCCCGGACGCTGGAGATGGGCATCTCCGGGATCCGGGAGATGTCCACGATCCTCACCCCGCCCGAGGAGCGGCATCCGGTGCTGACCTCGGTCACGCCGTACGACGAGAAGCAGATCGCCGCCGCGATCCGGCGCGAGCTGCTGCGTGACGGCCAGGTGTTCTTCGTGCACAACCGGGTGTCGTCGATCAACAAGGTCGCGGCCAGGCTGGCCGAGCTGGTGCCCGAGGCCAGGATCGGGGTCGGGCACGGCCAGATGAACGAGCACATCCTGGAGAAGGTGATGAGCGGGTTCATCGAGCGCGACTTCGACGTCCTCGTCTCGACCACGATCGTGGAGTCGGGCCTGGACATCCCCAACGCGAACACGCTGATCGTCGACCGGGCGGACGCGTACGGCCTGCCTGACCTGCACCAGCTTCGCGGCCGGGTGGGCCGCGGCCGGGAGCGAGGCTACGCCTACTTCCTGTACCCGCCGGAGAAGCCGCTGACCGAGACCGCGCACGAGCGGCTGGCGACGCTCCAGCAGCACACCGGGATCGGGGCCGGGCTGCACATCGCGATGAAGGACCTGGAGATCCGCGGCGCTGGCAACCTGCTCGGCGGCGAGCAGTCCGGGCACGTCGCCGCCGTCGGGTTCGACCTGTACGTCAAGATGATCGGCGAGGCGGTCCGCGAGTTGCGCGGCGACGGCCCGGCCGAACGGGCCGAGGTCCGGGTTGAGCTGCCGGTGGACGCGCACATCCCGCACGACTACATCGACTGGCGAGCGGCTGCGGCTGGAGGCCTACACGCGGATCGCGTCCATCGACGCCACGATCGACATCGCGGCCGTCAGGGACGAGCTGACCGACCGCTTCGGCGCCGTCCCGCTGCAGGTGGATAACCTGCTCGCGGTGGCGCGACTGCGCGCCGTCGCCCGGCAGGCCGGACTGACGGACATCACGCTCCAGGGCAACAAGATCAGGTTCTCGCCCGTCGAGCTGCCGGAGTCACGAGAGGTCCGCGTGCAGCGGCTGTACCCGGGCACCGTGCTCAAGCCCGCCGTCGCTACCATGCTCGTACCAGTGCCCAAGGCGGTGCCTGGCGCGCACGCAGGGTCAGCAGTAGGTCGGGCAGCACGCGCGCCGGCACCGGGCAGACCATTTCGCTCGGCGCGCCGCCACTGCGCGATCAGGAACTGCTGGCCTGGTGCGAGGAACTGATTGGGTCGGTGCTCGACGGCCTGTCGCCCGGCGGTGCGTCACAAGGTGGCGATTCACCAGGCGGCGGGACACCAGACGGGCCTGGCGCGGCCGGAGCGGATCCGGAGCGCTGAGCATGAGGAGGGACCTGGCGTGACCAGGAAGCACACCGGGCGACTCAGCGTGGCCGTGCCCCGCTATCCGGTGAAGATGGCCGCGGCGCTGGTCGCCGCCGGCCTCGCGGTATCGGCCTGCGGCACGAACCAGCTGGGCGCCGCTGCGATCACGGGCAGCAGCCGGATCTCGTCGGCCACGCTGACCAGTCAGGTCGCCAACCTCGCCGCGGCCTACGAGACGGACCAGGCCAAGGGCATCAAGCCGCAGCGGCCCACCAGCCAGGAGACGCAGCAGGTGCTGACGTGGCTGATCTTGTTCCGCATCTACGACAAGCTCGCCGAGCAGCAGCGGCATCTACGTGACGCCGGCGCAGGCCACAGCAGCAGCTGGCTCTGCTCAGCGCGCAGGCGAGCCAGAACAAGGTGACCCTCGAGCAGTACGTGTCGGCCGCCGGCGCGCTGCCGCCGGACCTGGTGCCGCAGCTCGGCCAGTACTTCGCGATCGTGTCCAGGCTGGAGAGCAGGCTGAGCGGCGGCAAGGCGCCGACCACTACAGCCGGGCAGACCAAGCTCCAGGGCCAGCTCGCGCACGCGCAGTGCGTGGCGGCCAAGAGCCTCGGCGTGCAGGTGAATCCGCAGTTCGGCGTCTTCGACTACCGCACCTACTCGGTGGTGCCCGCAGCGTCCAGGCTGGCCGCCAACCCGTCGCCGTCGCCCAGGACCAGCCCCATCGTGACGAAGCCACCCTGCTGACGCGCGGTTGCCCACAGTGACCGAGCCCGCCCGCCTGCCGCCGGACGACCCGGCGCCCGGGTCGCGCCTGCTCGAGCTGGTGCAGGTGATGGACACGCTGCGGATCAACTGCCCGTGGGACGCCCGGCAGACGCACGAGAGCCTGACGCCGTACCTGCTGGAGGAGACCTACGAGGCGGTTGACGCGCTGATCGCAGGCGACCAGGCCGAGGTCCGCGAGCGAACTCGGCGACGTGCTGCTTCAGGTCGTGTTCCACGCCAGGGTCGCGCAGGAGCGAACCGACGGCACCGGCTACACCATCGACGATGTCGCCGACGGCATCATCGACAAGCTGAAGCGACGCCACCCGCACGTGTTCGGCGACGTCACGCGTGTCCGGCCCGGACGAGGTCAAGCAGAACTGGGACGCCATCAAGGCGGCGGAGCGTGCGGCGGCCGGCCCTGGCGGGCCAGGATCGGTGCTCGACGGCGTTCCGCTGAGCCAGCCCGCGCTGTCCCTGGCAGCCCAGCTGCTGCGCCGAGCCGAGCGCGCGGGGGCGCCCGCCGAGCTGGCGACGCCGCCGGAGCGGCGACTGCCGGACACGCCGGGCCGGAAGCAGACAGGCGCGGGCGACACGGCCGACGGCGGCGAGCTCGGCCGCGAGCTGTTCGCGCTGGTGAGCCGCGCCAGGGCAGCGGGTCGTGATCCCGAGCTTGAACTGCGGGCCGCCGCGCTGGCATACGCCGACCGGGTGCGCGCCTGGGAGGCAGGCCGGTAGTGCGGCTGTCTCGCGGCTTTTGGCCCGACCGGCGTGGCCGGTGCTAACCGCTTGCGGGCGTTCTACTAGGCTCCGAATCGACCCCTCAGCATCGCTAGCAGCGCAGGAGTTCCTACCGTGGCCTCGATCGAAGGCATTTTCGCCAGGCAGATCCTTGACTCCCGTGGCAACCCGACGGTGGAGGTTGAGGTGGTACTCGACGACGGCAGCCTCGGCCGGGCGGCCGTGCCGAGCGGGGCATCCACCGGCATCTTCGAGGCTGTCGAGCTGCGTGACGGCGGCGAGGAGTACGGCGGCAAGGGCGTGACCAAGGCCGTGCAGGCGGTGATCGACGAGATCCAGCCGGAACTGCTCGGCTATGACGCCGATGACCAGCGGATGGTCGACCAGGACATGATCGACCTGGACCGGACGCCGGACAAGTCCAGGCTGGGCGCGAACGCGATCGTCGGCGTCAGCCTGGCGGTCGCGAGGGCCGCGGCCGAGTCGTCCGGCCTGCCGCTGTTCCGCTACCTGGGCGGCCCGAACGCCCACGTGCTCCCGGTCCCGTGCATGAACATCCTGAACGGCGGCGCGCACGCCGACTCCAACGTGGACATCCAGGAGTTCATGGTCGCCCCGGTCGGAGCCAGCACGTTCGCTGAGGCAGTGCGGTGGGGCGCCGAGACCTATCACGCGCTCAAGGCCGTGCTGAAGCAGCACGGGCTGTCCACGGGGGTCGGCGACGAGGGCGGGTTCGCGCCGAGCCTGGAGCACAACCGCGCGGCGCTCGACCTGATCGTCGAGGCCATCGGGAAGGCCGGACTGACCCCGGGCCGGGACGTGGCGCTGGCGATCGACGCGGCCGCCAGCAACTTCCTGGACGGCGAGACCTACGCCTTCGAGGGCGGAGCCAAGACGGCGGCAGAGATGACCGCCATCTACGCGCAGTGGCTCGACTCCTACCCGCTGGTGTCGCTGGAGGATCCGCTGGGGGAGGAGGACTGGGCGGGCTGGCGTGAGCTGACCGCCGAGCTCGGCGAGCGGGTGCAGATCGTCGGCGACGACATCTTCGTGACGAACCCGGAGCGCATCCGGCGCGGCATCGCCGAGAAGGTGGCCAACTCGCTGCTGGTCAAGGTCAACCAGATCGGCACGCTCACCGAGACCTTCAGCGCGGTAGACCTCGCGCACCGGGCGGCTACACGACGATGATGAGCCACCGGTCCGGCGAGACCGAGGACACCACGATCGCCGACCTTGTTGTGGCGCTGAACTGCGGTCAGATCAAGACCGGGGCGCCATGCCGGTCCGAGCGGGTAGCGAAGTACAACCAGCTGCTGCGGATCGAGGAACTGCTCAGCGACGGCGCCGTGTACGCGGGCCGCGGCGCGTTCCCCCGGTCGGCGGCCAGCAGCCAGTGAGCCCGGACGGGACGGCCCGGCCGGCCGGCCGGCGACCCGTCCTCGCCCCGCGCCCGAAGCTCACCAGCCGGGCGGCCGTGCTGGCGATCGTGCTGTGCGGGATCGCGCTGACGCTGGCCTACCCGGTCCGCGAGTACATCGCCGACCGCCGCCAGATCGACCAGCTCGAGGCGCAGAATGCGCAGGTCGCCGCCGAGGTCAAGCACCTGAGGGCCGAGCAGCGCGCGCTGGCCTCGCCAGCCCGGATCGAGCAGGAGGCCAGAGACGACCTGCACATGTGCTTCCCGTCGCAGACGTGCTACGAGGTGATCTACCCAGCGGCGCCGCACGCGAATGCCGACGCGCAGCACCTCGGGGCGCCGTGGTACGGGCGGCTCTGGAAGTCGGTCGCGGAGGCCGACGCGACCCCGTCCCGGTGAGGTCGTGACCGATCCCGGCATCCCGGCGGACGGCAATCAGGCTCGCGACGGCCAGGTGGCCGATGATTCGGCGGCGCCTGGCCCTCCGCTGGCGGCCGACCGCCCCGCGGCGGCCGATCTCGCCGTGGTGGCGCGTCAGCTCGGCCGCGAGCCCCGTGCCGTCACCGCGATCGCGCACCGGTGCCCGTGCGGACTGCCCGACGTCGTGCAGACAGCGCCACGGCTGCCCGACGGCACCCCGTTCCCGACCTTGTACTACCTCACCTGCCCGCGGGCCTGCGCCGCGATCAGCCGGCTGGAGGCGGCGGGAGTCATGCGGGACATGACCGCCCGCCTGGCAGTCTGACCCCGACCTGCGGGCGCGCTACCAGGCCGCGCATGCCGACTATCGTGCGCCGTCGGGCCGCCGCCGCGGTGGCGCTCGGCCTGGAGCCGCTGCCACCGGGCACGCAGAGCGCGGGCGGCATGCCGGACCGGGTGAAGTGCCTGCATGCGCTGGCCGCGCACGCGCTGGCGGTGCCCGGCGTCAACCCGCTCGGCGAGGAGGCGGTCCGGGCAGCCGGGCCGTGGTGGCAGGCTGGAGCCGTGTGCAGGTGGTGACGCGACGGACAGCATCAGAGGTCGGCGGGCGAGAGGCGGGCAGATGACCAAGCGGGTAGCCGCGATCGATTGCGGAACGAACTCGCTCCGGCTGCTGATCGCCGACGCCGACCTGGCGACTCGTCAGCTGACCGACGTCGATCGCCGGATGGAGATCGTCCGGCTGGGCCAGGGCGTGGACGCGACCGGCATGCTCGCGCCGGAGGCGCTCGAGCGAACGCTGCGCGTGCTGGCCGACTACGCCAGCGAGATCCGCGGCGCTGGCGCCACCGCCGTTCGCATGGTCGCCACCAGCGCCACCCGGGACGCGAGCAACGCCGCGGACTTCGCCCGCGGCGTGCGGGACACGCTGGGCGTCGCACCCGAGGTCATCAGCGGCCGCGAGGAGGCGCATGCTGTCGTTCGCCGGCGCGACCGCCGAGCTCGCGCGGCGAGCGACGTCGGCCGCGAGACCCGAGCCGCCGTACCTGGTGGTGGACATCGGCGGCGGGTCGACCGAGTTCGTGCTCGGCGGCGAGCCGGCCGACGACCCGGCCGAGGCAGTTGCCGAACTCGCTGGCATCTCGGTCGACATCGGCTGCGTCCGCCTGACCGAGCGCCACCTGCACTCCGACCCGCCGACCGAAGCCGAGGTCAAGGGCGCCACCGCCGACATCGACCGCGCGCTGGACGACGTGGCCGCGGTTATCGACGTGCCGGCCGCGCGCACGCTCGTCGGCCTGGCGGGATCGGTGACCACCGTCACCGCGATCGCGCTCGGCCTGACGGAGTACGACCCCGGCCGCACGCACCACGCCCGGATCTCGGCCGACGTCGTGCACTCGGTCACGCAGCAGCTGCTCTCGGCAACGAGACAGGAACGGGCTGCCATCGGCTCGATGCACCCCGGCCGCGTCGACGTCATCGGTGCCGGTGCCCTGGTCCTCGACCGGGTGCATGCAGCGCTTCGGGTTCGCCGAGGTGGTCGCCAGTGAGCACGACATCCTCGACGGCATCGCCTGGTCGATCGCCGGTGGCTGACGCGGTAACGGGCCAGCGGCCAGTCGCGGGCGGTCCGGCGGGCGGGGGCGGTCCGGCGGGCGGGGGCAGTCCGGCGGCGCGGGCGGTCTGGCTGCCGTGCCGCCCGGCAGCGGCTGGCCGGAAGACCCGGCCACGCTCCGACACGCCGGTCGCCGCGAACTGCCGCCGAGGTCCGCACGCTCGCCGCCAGTGCAGGCTCGCTAGCCGAACTGGCCGCGCGGGAGTCGGTCTGCCGCGCCTGCAAGCGCCTGGTCGAGTGGCGGGAGCAGGTCGCCGTCACCAAGCGGCGGTCGTTTCAGGCTGACACCTACTGGGGCAGGCCGGTGCCAAGCTGGGGCGACGACGAGGCGGCGATCCTCATCCTCGGGCTGGCTCCTGCCGCGCACGGCGGGAACAGGACTGGCCGCATCTTCACCGGCGACCGCAGCGGCGACGTCCTGTTCGCCTCGCTGTGGCGATGCGGGCTCGCGGTGCAGCCGACGTCGACGGCCGCTGGCGACGGGCAGCGCCTTGTTTCCGCCCGGATGGCCGCCGCCGTCCACTGCGCGCCGCCCGACAACAAGCCGCTCCCCACTGAGCGCGACGCCTGCGCGCCGTGGCTCGCGGCAGAGCTAGCCCTGCTCCGCCCGAGCCTGCGCGTCGTCGTCTGCCTCGGTCACTTCGCGTGGCAGGCGCTGTGGCCGCAGCTGGCTAGCCTGGGTTACGCGGTGCCGCGGCCGCGGCCGGCGTTCGGCCACGGCGTCGAGGTTCTGTTGCCGGCCGCCGGAGCCGCCGGCGTGAGCGAGCCTGGCCGCTCGAGTACAGGCGCCGCTGCTCGTACGGGCGCCGCTGCTGGTAGGGGCGCCGCTGGTACTGACGCCGCTGCTGGTGCTGGCCTTCCGGTCACCAGCACGGCGGACTCAGCCACGGCAGGCCTCGCCGTGCTGGGCTGCTACCACCCCAGCCAGCAGAACACCTTCACCGGCCGGGTGACCGATGCCATGCTCGATGCCGTCTTCGGCCGGGCGCGCGAGCTGGCGGACGCGCTCAGCTGAGCAAGGTCCGCCGCAGGCGGCGGCGCCTGCCTCAGGGGGTGCGCCGGGGATGAGGCCGGGCCGCGGGTCAGTGGGCGCCACGGCAGTGACGTGCAGGCTTCCTAGAAGTGCTCGAGTAGCCAATCGTGGATCTCGCCGATTCGGCCGATCATGGTGAGATGGCCGTCGCGGTCGCTGATATCAGCCTCCGCGCCAGGGATGCTGGCGGCCAGCCACTGGCCGTGCTGCACGGGAACAAACTGGTCCTCACGACCGTGCCAGATCTTGACGGGGACCCGGATGTCGCGGAGATCGAACCCCCAGCTAGTCAGGTGCGCCGCTCCGTCATCCCACCAGCCCTGGTCACCCGCGGAGAGGGCGACCTTGTGGGTCTCAGTGAGCCATCGGGCCAGGTCCCCGGTCAGGACCTCGGCGTCGACGGGCGAGAGGAGGCTCTCGAGCTCTTCAGCGAACTGCTCCGGCGTGGCCGCGAGAATCTGCTCCCTGCCCTCGCGCAGATCGCGACGAGATGCCTCCGGGTCGGAGAAGAACAACTTAAAGGCCTCAACGTTCGACTCGCCCATCCCGGCGAAGTAGTCGAAGCCCTCGATACCGTAGGGCGCAAGCGACGCCACCGCCGCGACTGCGACGGCCACGTCGGACAGCATGGCCGCGCACCCCAAAGCGTACGGGCCGCCCCCGGATATGCCCCAGATGCCAAGCCGGTTGTGGCCGAGCGCCTCGGCGATGGCCCGGATATCCTGCGTTTCCGACGCCACGGTGTAACCAGGATCCGCGGTCGAGCCGCCGTAGCCGGGGCGGTCATAGCCGATCAGCCGGATGCCCTTCTTCTCGGCATCGGCGATCCACCCGCTGTACAGGCGCCGTGACATCGGCTCGCCAGCGTGGACCAGGATCGGCTTTCCGTCAGGTTCACCGGCCATCTCCACGCAAATCTCGCGCCCGCCGCCGTCCGCTATGGTCCTGGTCTCGACCCCATTGGACACTGACAACCCTTCCTGTCGTCTCACCAGACTATGAGCCGGACGTTGCCGGGCGCCGTGGGCGCTGGCCAGCGCGGACGTGACAGCCCGGACACTGTGCCTGTCGCTGCCCATGACAGGCGATTGTCGGTGTCGGCGCCCGATGCCGCCAGCGGTTTTCCGCGCGTTCGCGTGCAGGGCGGTGCGAGACTGGTCTCCGCGGTACATACCGGGCCAGCCGGATCACCGAGGGTAATAGGAATGGCGTATTAGTCACGGCGAGTATCAGGATGCGAAAGATCGCAACGATTAGATAGGTGACATTGGCAGAGAAACGGCCCGCAGTAATTGGATATCTAGAGTAGGCAGATGGGCGCGGGGTATCATCGCAATGCCCCCGTAGCCCAAGGGAAGAGGCCGGCCCCTAAAAGGGTCCCCAGTGTCGGTTCGACTCCGACCGGGGGTACTGAATGACCTGGTAGGACGCGCTCCAGGGCCGGGTCACCGAGAAGGCTGAGCCAGCGACCAATGCACGGCCAATCTGCTCAAGACTGACGCGCGATTCAATGAGTGCAGGCGGAAAGAATCGCCCGGTATCGCTCGCCTGATTCGTCGGATTAGGCGGGTGGCGGGCGACCGGTTAGACCCTTTCGGGCGATATTCGCGGTCACCGACGTGCACGCAGAAACGGCTACGTAACGATGGCCCCCCTGCGTTTCATCGAGTCACCCGCTGACATCGGGACCAGCACGGTCGATCGTGATCCTGACGATCAGGCGCTTGTCCCGCTGCATCGCCGCCCGGTAGTCCGCCCAGTCGGGGTGCTCACCGGAGATCCGCCGGTAGTAGTCCTCCAGGATCGGCATGGCCGCTGGCAGGTGGATGAGCTCGGCGTCGCCCTCGGCCTGGACCCACTCGCCGAAGAACCCGTCGCTGATGCCGCACAGTGCGGCTCGCGGGTTCTTGGCCAGGTTCCTGGCCTTGATGGCGGTCTCCCTGGTGCTGACGAGCACGCGGCCGTCGTCATCCACCGCGACGACGACAGGAGACAGCTGCGGACGGCCATCGGACCTCGTGGTCGCCAGAATCGCCCGCGGATGGGTGGACAGGAAGCTTGTCAGCGCGACTGATGTCCACCGGGAGCGGATGTCAGGCGCTGTTGAGCCTGATGCGCCGCTGTAGCTCGTACTCGTGCACGATCGCGCTGGCATAGCCATGCGACAGCCCGTGCTCGTCAGACAGCCAGTACGCGCGCTCGTTGCATCTCAGGAAGGCTGGACCCGATTCAAGTCGGGTGAACCACTCTCGGAGCTGGAGTCCGGTGACGGACGGGATGCGGGCGATCAGGTTCTTGTGCATCTCCGGAGAGTGGGTCAGGGACAAGTGGCACCTCCAGCTCGAGGGGTAAGTCCTCTTGGAGTCGAGAGTGCACCACCCTCGCCCGCATGACAACCCCCCGCGGCCACCCTTCCGTAATGCCCTGTTTGACTATCGACCGCGTTTCGGGCAAAGCACCCTATCGCACTCCGTGCCTGCCTGGTGAGCCTAGAGGTGGCATGTAGTCGTCAGAACCCCGGCAGATGCTCACGGCAGGACAGGACGGCTTCCATCGCCGGGTCCCGGTTCTGGCTGTAGGCCTCGAAGGAAGGCGGCGCGTAGAGTTCCGGCGCGATCCACGGCCGGTGATCCATGGGCCAGGATGTCTGCCAGTAGAGGTCTGCCACGTTCGCCAGAGCCTTGCTGTAGGGCAGTGTGAACGGAACGGTCTCGCCGATGAAGTTGGGGCGCGAACCGGTCGGCTCCCCGACGAAGATCGCGTTAGTCTCGCGCTCGATGGCGGTCGCGGTGTTCTGCGCGGCCGAGAAGGTCCCGCGCCCGATGATCACGTACAGGCTGCCCCGCTGGTTGATCTTCGTGCAGCCGATCAGGCGGTGCAGCAGCGGCTGGACGAGGTAGGTGTTCCCGCCGCCGTTCCAGCGCAGGTCGATGACCAGCTTGCTGACCTGATGGTTGGCAATGAAAGTGAACAGGCGCTCGCAGAACGCGGCGATCGCCTCGAGTGGCTGATCGCCGACGCCGTTGAACTGGAAATAGACGACGGCGCCGGCTGGCAGGTACTCGAACCAGTACGGGGCGTCGCTGTTGCGCAGGTAGAGCGGCATCGGGGCGCCGACCGTGTCGGGCAGCGAGATCCACCCCGGTGGCCGCGGGGCCGTCAGCCTGGTGTAAGGGTCCACGACCGACTCGACCGCCACTGTCCCGGTCGCCTGGTCCCCGAACCGCACGGTCAGCGTGGCCTGGCCGGGATCGCTGATCAGCCCGAGAGCGTGGATCAGCGGCGTCCAGCGGAGCACCTCCGGTCCTATCCACGTGACCTGCTGGTCATTGTCACGGCTGATGAGCGGCTCGACCGCCGCGAGCACCTCATCGACCGGGCGCCCGTCCACGCTCAGCACCTGGGCTCCGACCAGCTGGCGGTACGCCTCGCTGGCCGCGGTCACGAACAGGCCCTCGGTGAACTGGTAGAACTTCACCGGCAGGCCCAGCTGGGCGTCCTTGTTGTCCACCGCCGGCAGGATGAACGCATGCCCGTCGCCGAGCGGCCGCAGCAGCCGCATCATGCCGGCCAGGATCTGGAAGTCCGACAGGCCGGGCACATCCTCGGCGAGCCGGGCGACCGCGGCGTCGAACTCGGGCTCCGATATCTCGAGGAAGGGCGCATACGCCCGGCGCTTGATCTCACGGGCCAGGAACGCCAGGTCGGCGCGCCAGCCCTGGTCGCGTGTCAGGCCTGCCGTGTCGATGATGCCGAGCATCTCCTGCACGGCCTCGTCCCCGAGCAGTGGCTCCCAGTGCTCGTCGCCCTGCGGGTGGCCGAGGTCGCGCAAGCCAAGGCGGAGCGCCCGGCGCAGCTCCCGGACGGCGCTCTCGTGATCACCGAGGCGGACGTGACAGGTGGACATCCGGTAGGCGATCTCGGCGGGGAAGATGGCTTCGATCTCGTCCCGGTGCAGCCAGACGCCTACTTCCTGCGCCGTGTCATAGGCGGCCAGCGCGCCGTCGAAGTCACCGAGCTCGAAGCGTGCCTCGGCGAGCCTGACCCAGTGACGGCCCACGACCGGGTTGAGGTCGTACCACCCGGGCCCACAGCGCCGCGGCATCCGGCCAGCTGGCCGAGCCTGTCTTCGCCTCGGCACCCGCCAGCGTTCGCACATAGTCATTGAAATCTGGCATGGATCCTCCAGCAGCCGTGCAGCCCTCAGGCCCCAGCCGCAGCGTCGTTCGCGGGCGTGGTGGCGTGCGGTGGCGCGGCCCCATGCGCTGGTGCGGCGTCGTGTGGCGCGACCGGCGGCGCCACCGTAGTCGTGGTGAAGAGCCGGACCTCGCGCGCTCCCGGCGGCCGGGACGCGGGGTCGGCGGCGCGCTCCTCGTGCGTGACCAGCAGCCGCTTGAGCTGGTCGGTTATCTCCCGCAGTTCCTCCGCTGTCATCCAGGTCGTCGCGCCCATCACCAGCGTCGCCTTGCGCCACGGCTCCGGCTCCTGGCCGTAGCGGCTAAGCCGCTGCTTCATCCGCGCGAACTCGTGATCGAGGAACGCCTCGGCGGCGGCCTCCGCCGCCAGCGCCCCCTCGGCGTCCAGGTCGCTTGGGTCCAGGTTCTGGTCCCGACTGACCAGCCGCCAGGGCTTCTCCTTGCCTGCCTGGCCGGGGACCAGCTCGATGTAGCCGTACTTGCCGAGAATGCCGAGGTGGTACGAGCAGTTCGCCACGCTCTCGCCGAGCACCTCCGCGCAGCGGGTCGCCGTCGCGGTCATCTCGCTGCCGATCAGGTCGATGAGCTGCCAGCGCAGCGGATGCGCCAGCGCCCGCAGCGCTCGGGGATCGGATGCGGTTCCGCCCGCTTGCTCGCCGGTCATGACACGCAACATATCCTGAGCAACATATCTTGCGCAAGATATCTTGACTATGTTAGGCGCGCACCGGACCACGGCCGAGGGGTCCTACGACAGCGCGCTCTGCCCGTAGACCTCAGCGGCGGCCAGCGCCGGCCAAGATCACGGCCCGCGGCGGCAGTACTAGACAGGCACAGGCCGACGAAGTGCTGTTCGTCAGGCCAGCCGCTCGAAGATCATCGCCATGCCCTGGCCGCCGCCCACGCACATGGTCTCCAGCCCGATCGACTTGTCGTGGAACTGGAGGCTGTTCAGCAGCGTCGACGTGATGCGCGCGCCGGTCATGCCGAACGGGTGGCCGACCGCGATCGCGCCGCCGTTGACATTGAGCTTGTCGATGTCGATGCCGAGGTCGTTATAGGACGGGATCACCTGCGCGGCGAACGCCTCGTTGATCTCGACCAGGTCGACGTCGTCGATGGTCATGCCAGCCCGGCTGAGCGCCTGCTGCGAAGCCCCGACCGGGCCCAGGCCCATGATCTCGGGCGACAGGGCGGTCAGGCCGGTGGACACGATCCTGGCCAGGGGCGTGATGCCAAGCTCAGCCGCCTTGGTGTCGCTCATCACGATCACAGCCGCGGCGCCGTCGTTCAGCGGGCAGCAGTTGCCGGCCGTCACGGTGCCATCGGGCCGGAAGACCGGCTGGAGCTGGGACACCTTCTCCAGTGAAGTGCCAGGTCGCGGGCCGTCGTCCGCCGAGACCACGGTGCCGTCGGGCAGGGTGACCGGCGTGATATCCCGCTGCCAGAAGCCGTCGGCCAGCGCCTTCTCGGCCAGGTTCTGCGACCGGACGCCGAATTCGTCCTGCTCGGCGCGGCTGATCCCGCGCAGCTGAGCGACGTTCTCGGCGGTCTGGCCCATGGCGATGTAGATATCGGGGATCTGGCCGTCCTCGCGCGGGTCGTGCCAGCTGAAGCCGCCCTTCGCCATCTCGGCGGCCCTGGCCTCCGCGGCAGCGAAGACCGGGTTCTTGGTGTCCGGCAAGCCGTCGCTGCTGCCCTTGGCGAATCGGCTGACCGTCTCGACGCCGGCCGAGATGTAGATGTCGCCCTCGCCGGCCTTGATCGCGTGAAAGGCCATCCGGGTGCTCTGCAGCGACGAGGAGCAGTACCTGGTGATCGTGGTGCCCGGCAGCGAGTCGTAACCCATCATCACGGCGACAACCCTGGCCATGTTGTAGCCCTGCTCGCCGCCTGGCAGGCCGCAGCCGAGGATCAGGTCGCTGATCTCCGCCGGATCGATCTGCGGCACCTTGGCCAGCGCCGCAGCGACCATCTGCACGGTCAGGTCGTCCGGGCGGATGCTGGTGAGTGATCCCTTGAACGCCCGGCCGATGGGCGAACGGGCGGTGGCGACGACGACTGCCTCGGGCATGACGGCTCCCTGCGACACGACTGGTAGTTAACCCGACAGTAGCTTACGTAACAGAACCTGCCACCTCCAGCTTCCCAGCACCGGCCGCACCTGGCCAGTGGCGTTGCCTACCAGGGCGGGAGCGCCGCCGGATAGCGAGGAAACGGATATATCAGCCGGACCGCAGAGGCCGCGACCTGGCGGTGTCCGCTCTTGTTGTGGGATAGCGTCGATGACCGAAGAACGCGTCCTGACCACGGCAGGCCCAAGCCGCCCGAGGCATATGTTTCGGGAGCACGACACCACATCAAGGGGCGGCGAGAGATGCAAGTCCACGATTCCCTGATCGACCTCGTCGGCAATACGCCGCTGCTGCGGCTGCGCAAGGTCACCCGCACCCTGCCAGGCGCGGGCAACGGCCCGACCGTGCTGGCCAAGGTCGAGTACTTCAATCCCGGCGGCTCGGTCAAGGACCGGATCGCGTTGCGGATGGTCGAGGCCGCCGAGAAGTCCGGCGAACTCCAGCCAGGCGGCACCATCGTGGAGCCGACGTCGGGCAATACCGGCGTGGGCCTGGCCATCGTGGCCCAGGAGAAGGGCTACCGGTGCCTGTTCGTGTGCCCCGACAAGGTCGGCCAGGACAAGATCAGCGTGCTGCGCGCGTACGGCGCCGAGGTCGTCGTCTGCCCGACGACCGTGTCCCCGGACCATCCGGACTCCTATTACTCGGTCTCGGACCGGCTCGCCAGGGAGACGCCCGGCGGCTGGAAGCCGAACCAGTACGCCAACATGGAGAACCCGCACTCCCACTACCTGTCGACCGGGCCGGAGATCTGGACGCAGACCGAGGGCCGGGTGACCCACTTCGTGGCCGGCATCGGCACCGGCGGCACGATCTCGGGCACCGGACGCTACCTCAAGGAGGTCTCGGGCGGCCGGGTGCAGATTATTGGTGCCGACCCGGAAGGATCGGTCTACTCCGGCGGGACGGGCCGCCCGTACCTCGTCGAGGGCGTCGGCGAGGACATCTGGCCGGAGACCTACGACAAGAGCATCTGCGACCAGATCATCGCGGTCAGCGACGCGGACTCGTTCCTGATGACGCGACGCCTCGCCCGCGAGGAAGCGCTGCTGACTGGCGGCTCCTGCGGCATGGCCGTGGTCGCCGCGCTCCAGGTCGCCAGGGATGCCCAGCCGGATGACGTCATCGTGGTGCTGCTGCCCGACGGAGGCCGCGGCTACCTGGGCAAGATCTTCAACGACGAGTGGATGGCCGACTACGGCTTCCTCACCGCCGAGACCGCCGAGCCGCGCGTCGGCGACGTGCTGGAGCGCAAGGCAGGCTCGTCGCTGCCGCAGTTCGTGCACGCTCATCCGACCGACACGGTCCGGACCGTCATCGCGAGCCTGCGCGAGTTCGACGTGTCGCAACTGCCCGTGCTCAGCGCCGAGCCGCCGGTCATGGCGGCCGAGGTCGTCGGCTCCATCGTCGAGCACGACCTGCTCGAGGCGCTGGTCACCGGCAAGGCGGCGCCAGACGACGTAGGTCGCCGGCCTGATGTCGCCGCCGCTGCCGTCGGTCGGGTCCGGCGAGCCGGTCAGCGCTGCGGCCAGGGCACTCGGCGCCGCTGGCGCAGCGGTCGTGCTCGTCGACGGCAAGCCTGCAGGCGTGATCACCCGCCAGGACGTGCTCACGTTCCTGTCCAGCCAGCCCGGATAGCCTGGGCCGATGCAGACACAGCACCGCGACGGGTTCGAGACCCTCGCGATCCATGCCGGTCAGCAGCCCGACCCGGTGACCGGCGCCGTAGTGCCGCCGATCTACCAGGTCTCGACGTACAAGCAGGACGGCGTCGGCGGGCTGCGCGGGAAGGAACTCGGCGAGGCCGCGCGCTGGATCGAGGGATACGAGTACTCGCGCACCGACAACCCGACCAGGGGCGCGCTCGAGGAGTGCCTGGTCGCGCTCGAGGGCGGCGCGCGCTGCCTGGTATTCGCGTCCGGGATGGCCGCCTCGGACTGCCTGCTCCGGACCCTCTGCAAGCCCGGCGACCACGTCCTGATCCCCGACGACGCCTACGGCGGCACCTTCCGCCTGTTCGACAAGGTCCTGACGGGCTGGGGAGTCACGTACCGGCCGGTGGCGATGGCGGACACCGCAGCCGTCCGCGCCGCGCTCGCGGCGCGCCCGGCCCGGCTCATCTGGGTGGAGACGCCGACCAACCCGCTGCTCGGGATCGCGGACATCGCGGCGCTCGCCCAGATCGCCAGGGAGGCCGGGGCGCTGCTGGTAGTGGACAACACGTTCGCCTCGCCGTACCTGCAGCAGCCGCTCGCGCTCGGCGCGGACGCCGTCGTCCACTCCACCACGAAGTACATCGGCGGCCATTCCGACGTCGTCGGCGGAGCTGTGGTGGTCAGCGACACCGGGCTCGGCGAGCAGCTATTTTTCCTCCGGAACGCGGTCGGATCGGCGCCGGGCCCGTTCGATGCGTGGCTGACGCTGCGGGGCGCCAAGACCCTCGCCGTGCGGATGGACCGGCATTGCCAGAACGCGCAGCGCATCGCCGACATGCTCGTCAGCCACCCGGCCGTGAGCCGAGGTCTACTACCCCGGCCTGCCTTCCCACGCCGGGCACGAGGTCGCCGCTAAGCAGATGCGCGGCTTCGGCGGCATGGTGTCGTTCCGCGCCCGCGGCGGCGCCGCCGAGGCTGTCGAGATCTGCGGCCGCACGCGGCTGTTCACGCTGGGTGAGTCGCTCGGCGGGGTCGAGTCGCTGATCGAGCACCCGGCCCGGATGACGCACGCGTCGGTGGCTGGGTCGGCGCTCGAAGTCCCCGCCGACCTCGTGCGCCTGTCGGTGGGCATCGAGGCTGCCGACGACCTGATCGAGGACCTGCGCGCCGCCCTCGGCTAGTGCCGATGCTGGTCTAGTGGACAGGTCCGGGCGGCGGCCGCCAGCGCTGCCAGGCCGGATGCAGCGGGAAGAGCCGCGACGGCGCCGGCGGCGCGGCAGCGAGCTGCTGCCGTGGCTCGAGCATCAGGCCCGACGGGACGGGCTCCCACCAGGGCTCACGGCTGAGCAGCCGGCTGAACAGCTCTACCTGCGGGCCGCGCCGGGCCGACGCGGCGGCCGGGCCGAGCACCAGCTCAGCCGGAGCGGGCTGGTCGGCCGCCTGCCAGCGCACGTCGGTGGAGATGCGGAGCCGGTTAGCGTGGTTCGGCAGCGCGGCGTGCGAGGTCAGGCAGTGGAAGAGCAGCACGTCGCCGGGCCGGTAGTCCGTCGTCGCCCAGCCAGGCTCGTCGGCGCGCAGCAGCCGTGGCCGCAGCGGCGGGCCGAGGTGGCTGCCCGGCAGCACGGCGAGCCCGCCGAGCTGCGCTGGGATGTCCATGAGCGGCAGCCACGTCGTCAGCATGTCCTGCACGCCAGAGACGACAAAGTCCTGATGGACATAGCGGCCCTTGGTGACCCGGAACGGCGGCTCCGGATACACGGTACGCAGCACCTTTGCCGGATAGGAGAACGCGGCCGGGCCGAGTAGCAGCCGGACGAGCCCGCGGAGCGGCGGCAGGTAGGGCAGCCGGTTGAGGCCGCGGCTGGCCAGCGCGGCCCGGAACGACGGGTCGGTCAGGGCGTCCCGGATGTTCACGGCGCGCTGCGGGCCGGCCGGGTGGCCATCGCCGTCAGTCCAGCCGCCGAGCCGGAGCTCGGCGCGCACGCTGTCGTAGGCAGCCGTCACGTCGGCGGACCGCAGCAGGCCGCGGAAGAAGAGATAGCCGTCCTGTGACAGCCGATGCCGCAGGGCCGCCTGGTCAGCCCGAAGTGCCATGGAGTCGGCCAGTTCGTGCACGGCATCTACGGTAACGCTGGCTGGCGCCTCGCCATCGGCCCTGACAACGTCGGCGCCGCTTACAGGGTCGCCGGGCGTATCACTCGGTAGCGACGCATCACGGCCAGCCCGCGGACGCGCCTGTCGAGCCGGAGTCGGAGTCCGGCACGCGGCGGCCGCGGGCGCGAGGATCATGGACACGTGAGCGAATCCGGCACCGAAGGGTTGTTTGGCGGCTTGTTCGGGCGCGGCGCGGTCGGCGTCGGCGACCGGGACTGGCTCCAGGCGATGCTCGACACCGAGGCTGCGCTGGCCCGCGCGCTGGAGCGCGCCGGGCTCGCTGACGCAGGGCGCCGGGAGCTGCTGTCACCGCCGCCGCCAGGGCGGACCAGTTCGACGCGGCCGAGATCGGCCAGCAGGCGACGCTGACAGGCAACCCGGTGCCCGCGCTCGTGCGCGCGCTCAGTGACGGCCTGCCGGCCGTGGCGCGCGAGGCCGTGCATCGCGGCGCCACCAGTCAGGACATCATCGACACCGCCCTGATGCTGCTGGCCAGGCGCGCCATCGAGGTCATCGACGCCGACCTCGCGGCGGCCGCCGACCGGGCCGCCGCGCTGGCCGAGCGCGCACGCGGACGACGGTCATGGCCGGCCGGACGCTGCTCCAGCAGGCGGTGCCGGTCACGTTCGGGCTGGTGGCGGCCGGATGGCTGACGGCGCTCGACGCGGCGCGTGCGCGAGCTCAGCCGCGTCGGCGCGACGCGGCTGGCTATCCAGTTCGGCGGGGCGGCGGGCACGCTGGCCGCACTCGGCGCGGCCGGGCCTGCAGTGGCGGGCCTGCTGGCACAGGAACTCGGCCTGCGCGAGCCGGTCGCTGCCCTGGCATACCGACAGGCTGCGCATCCTCCAGCTAGCCGCGTCGCTCGCGGGCGCCTGCGCCGCGCTCGGCAAGATCGCCAGGGACGTGACGCTGCTCGCCCAGACCGAGATAGCTGAGGTCGCCGAGGGCGTCGACGATCCGCGTCAGGGCGGCTCGTCGGCGATGCCGCACAAGCGCAACCCGGTGGCCTCGGTGGTCATTCTCGGCTGCACCAGGCGCGCGCCTGGCCTGCTCGCGACGCTGGCCGCTGCGGCCGAGCACGAGCTTCAGCGCGCGGCCGGAGCGTGGCACGCGGAGTGGGAGCCGCTCGACCGATCTGCTGCGGCTGACCGGATCGGCTGCGTCGTGGGCGGTGCCGCTGCTGACCGGCCTGCGTGTCGACGCTAACCGGATGCGCGCCAACCTGGACGCGGCCGGCGGGCTGCCGCTGGCTGAGCACGTGGCCGCGGAGCTGGCTCCGGCGGTTGGCAGGCTGGCCGCGCACGACCTTGTCGCGGCGGCGGCCGCGCGGGCGGCCGAGCAGGGCGTGAGCCTGCCCGAGGCGCTGCTCGCGGATCCAGGGCGCGGCGCCGGCGCTCCGGGATGCCGGGATCGGGCGGGCCGACCTGGACGCAGCGGTGGACCCGGCAGGCTACCTCGGCGCGTCGGCGGAGTTCGTCCGGCGCGCGCTGGCGGCACACGCCGGCCTGGGCGGCGTCACCCGACACCGAGCATCTGCAGAAAGGACCCCGTTCCCGTGAATGACGAGGAGCGCGCTGCCGCCGGCCTGCGGACTAGGCGCGAGGTACTGGGCGACGAGCACGTCGATCGCGCGGTCGCAGCCACCACGACCGACTTCACTGCCGACTTCCAGGACTTCATCACCCGGTACGCCTGGGGAGAGGTGTGGAACAGGCCTGGGCTGTCCCGCCCGGAGCGCAGCATGATCACGCTCGCGATGCTCGCCGCGCTCGGCCGGGACGAGGAGTTTGCGCTGCACGTCAAGGCCGGTATCAGGAATGGGCTCGACCCCGGCCGACATCCGGGAGGTACTGCTGCAGGTGGCCGTGTACGCGGGCGTGCCGGCCGCGAACCGCGCCTTCGCGATCGCCGCACAGGTGATGGCGAAGTCTTCGTAGTCCGCACAGCTGTTCACTGGGCGGCAGTTGCGGATATCGTTTCGATTAAGGCAGCGAGGAGGACGGGTCGGACGTGGCGAGATCGTGACGCTAGCCGACGCGATCGCGGCCACGGTGCATGACGGCGACACAGTCGCCATGGAGGGCTTCACGCACCTGATCCCGCACGCGGCCGGCCACGAGGTGATCCGCCAGCGGCGGCGCGATCTGACGCTCGTCCGGATGACGCCTGACATCATCTACGACCAGCTGATCGGGGCCGGATGCGCCCGCAAGCTGGTGTTCGGCTGGGCCGGCAATCCGGGCGTCGGATCGCTGCACAGGTTCCGGGACGCGGTAGAGAACGCATGGCCGCATCCGCTCGAGCTCGAGGAGCATAGTCACGCCGGAATGGCGAACCGGTTCGTGGCCGGCGCTTCCGGCCTGCCGTTCGCCGTCATGCGCGGCTATCGGGGCACGAGCCTGACGGCCTGGACCACCGGCGTGGCCGATATCGTCTGCCCGTTCACCGGCGAGACGCTGACCGCCGTCAGCGCCCTGCATCCGGACGTGGCAGTGATCCACGCGCAGCGCGCCGACCGGCACGGCAACGTTCAGTACTGGGGAATCAGCGGCGTGCAGAAGGAGGCCGTGCTCGCCTCGGCTCGCTCGGTCGTCACGGTCGAGGAGATCGTGGACACGCTGCCGCCGCAGCCCGGCGCCGTCGTGCTGCCGTCCTGGACTGTCGGCTACGTCGCGGCCGTGCCTGGCGGCGCTCACCCGTCCTACGCGCTCGGCTACACCGAGCGTGACAATGACTTCTACCGGACCTGGGACGAGATCAGCCGGGACCGGCAGCGGTTCGCCGCCTGGCTCGACGAGTACGTCTACGGTGCCCCCGGTCGCGCCGCCCGGGCCGGAGTGGCATGCTGACGTACACCCCGGACGAGATGATGACCGTTACAGCCGCGCGGTCGCTGCGCAACGGGATGACCTGCTTCGTCGGCATCGGCCTGCCGAGCGAGGCCGCCAACCTGGCGCGCCGCATGCACGCCCCCGAGCTGGTGCTGATCTACGAGTCGGGCACGATCGGCGCGAAGCCGGGCCACGTCCCGCTGTCGATCGGCGACGGCGTCCTCGCCGCGACCGCAGATGCCGTCGTCAGCGTGCCGGAGATCTTCAATTACTGGCTGCAGCCGGGCCGCATCGACGTCGGCTTCCTCGGCGCAGCGCAGCTCGACCGGTACGGCAACATCAACACGACGATGATCGGCCCGACTTATGAGCAGCCGAGCCGTCCGGCTGCCGGGCGCAGGCGGCGCACCGGAGATCGCGGCCGCCTGCAAGGAAGTGGTGGTCGTGCTGCGCCAGTCCAGGCGGACCTTTGCCGCGCGGCTGGACTTCGTCACGTCGGTCGGGATTCGGCGCAGGCGCGGGCAGCAGGCAGCAACTCGGCCTGACCGGGGGCGGGGCCGAGGCTGGTGATCACTGACCTCGGCGTGCTGCGCCCGGACCCCGATAGCCCTGCAGCTCGTGCTGGCCGGGATCTATCCAGGAGTGTCCGTCGAGCAGGTCAGGGGCAGCACTGGCTGGGACCTGGCCATCTCGCCCGATCTCAGCGTGCTGGCGCCGCCATCGGAGGCCGAGCTGGCCGCCCTGCGCCTGCTGCTGGCAGGCGCGCCAGCGGCCGCATCGCCATCGACCGCGTCGACCGCCACCGTGCCCAGTCGCCGGAGGAGCCGCGATCATGACAGCCAGCAACGCATCGGCCGCCGGCGGCGACCTCGTGCTGCCGCACTACGCGTCCACCGCCGGCGTCCATCCGCCGCTCGACTCGCCCGCGTACAAGTCATCGGTCCTGCGCGCGCCGAAGCAGCCGCTTGTCCCGCTGCCGCAGGCGCTGACCGAGATTACTGGCCCGCTGCTCGGGGCTGAACGCGTCACCGCAGCCGACGCCGACCTGACGGCCGGTCACCCGGGCGAGCCGCTCGGCGAGCGCATCATCGTGACCGGCCGGGTGCTGGACTCCGACGGCCGGCCGGTCCCGGACACGCTGATCGAGGTCTGGCAGGCCAACGCGTCCGGCCGCTATGCGCACGGGGTCGACGATCACCCGGCCCCGCTTGACCCGAACTTCGACGGCGCCGGCCGGTGCCTCACCGACTCGCTCGGCCGGTACCGGTTCGTCACGATCAAGCCGGGCGCTTATCCGTGGCGCAATCACTACAACGCCTGGCGGCCGGCGCACATTCATTTCTCGCTGTTCGGCCGGGCGTTCACCCAGCGCCTGATCACGCAGATGTACTTCCCGGCCGATCCGCTGTTCCCGCTGGACCCGATCTTCAACTCGATCCCGGATCGAGAAGGCACGGGACCGGCTGATCGCGACGTTCGACATCGACGTGACCGAGCCAGACTGGGCGCTCGGATATAGCTGGGACATCGTGCTCCGCGGCCGGACGGCCACTGCGTTCGAGACCGGGGAGGGCGAGTGACTCACGGCATCACCCCATCGCAGACAGTCGGGCCGTTCCTGGCTATCGGCCTGCCGTGGACCGACGGACCATCGGTCGTTCCGGCCGGCACGCCGGGCGCCATCACGATCAGCGGCCAGGTCCTGGACGGCGCCGGGGCGCCGGTGCCGGATGCGCTTGTTGAGACGTGGCAGGCCGACCCCGACTCGCGGTTCGACCATCCGGACGATCCGCGCGGTGCAGCTGCCCCAGCGCGCGGCCGGATTCCGGGGATTCGGCCGGTCCGCGACTGCCCCTGACGGGAGCTACCAGATCCGCACTCTCCGGCCAGGCTCGCTGCCGTGCCCGGGCGGCGGCACGGAGGCGCCGCACCTCGATGTCTCCGTCTTCGCGCGTGGCCTGCTGGACCGGGTGGTGACGAGGATCTACTTCCCGGACGAGGCCGACGCGAATGCCGCCGACCCGGTCCTGGCGGCGATCTCGGACCCGGCGCGGCGAGCGACCCTGATCGCCGCCGCTGACCCGGCTCAGCCCGGCACCGGGTTCCGGTTCGACATCCGGCTGCAAGGCGACTGCGAGACCGTCTTCTTCGATGTCTGACGACAGCGCGCCGGGACCTGCCGCCGCGGCGGGACTGATGCCTGTGCCGATGGTCGCCACGGCACCAGACGGACCGCCCGGCGCGCCAGTCCTCGTCCTCGGTAACTCCCTCGGCACGAGCGCCGCAGTCTGGGACCGGCAGGTCCCGCAGTTCCTGGCAGAGCTTCCGGCTGCTGCGGTTCGAGCTGCCCGGTCATGGCGGGTCGGCAGCGGCGCCAGGCCCGTACACCATCGCCGGCCTCGGCGCGGGCGTCGCTCGCACTGCTGGACTCGCTGGGCATCGGCCGGGTGGGCTACTGCGGCATCTCGCTCGGCGGCATGATCGGCATGTGGCTCGCGGCGCACGCGCCAGACCGGATCGCCGCGCTCGGCCTGGTCTGCACGTCGGCCTACCTGCCGCCCGGCGGCGGGCTGGCTCGACCGCGCCGACCGGGTTCGCGCGGACGGGATGGCATCGGTCGCCGCTACGGTCACCAGCCGGTGGTTCACGCCCGAGTACGCCGCGCAGGCGCCCGGCGTCGTCGATGCGTTCCGGGCCGGGTTCGAGCAGACAGATCCAGGCGGCTACGCGGCCTGCTGCATGGCGATCGCGGCAATGGACCAGCGGGCAAGCCTGGCCGCGATCACGGCGCCCACGCTGGTGCTCGCTGGCGCGGACGATCCGGCCACTCCGCCCGACCACGGCGGAGACAATCGCGCGGGGCATTTCCGGCGCGCGCCTGGAGGTAATTCCCGGCGCGGCCCACCTCGCCGCCGTGTCAGCGCCTGCGCGGGTCACCGCAGCGCTCGATGCGCACCTGCGTGCTGCCGTAGCACGTAGCGCTGACCAGTGCGTTTGGCGCTAGCATGCGTTCGATGACAACTTCCGCGCACGAGGCGAACACGCCGGGTGACGCTGCGCAGCCAGCGGCTGGCGACGGCGGCCGGGCCAGCGGGCGTGGCGGCGCAGCCGACGGCGGCCAGGCCAGGAACAGCGACTTCGTGCAGTCCCTCGATCGGGGGCTGGCGGTGATCAAGGCGTTCGGACCTGACCGAGAACGGCTCAGCCTCAGCGAGGTCGCCAGGGCCACCGGGCTGACGAGGGCGGCGACCCGCAGGTTCCTGCTCACCCTGGTCAAGCTCGGCTACGTGCGCAACGACGGCCGGGAGTTCTCCCTTCGGCCGCGCGTCCTGGAGCTTGGCTACGCCTACCTGTCCGGCCTTGGCATGCCCGAGGTCGCGGCGCCGCATCTGGAGGAACTCGTTGCCCAGGTGCGCGAGTCGTCGTCGATCTCGGTGCTCGACGGCCATCACATCGTCTATGTCGCCCGGGTGCCGACGAAACGGATCATGACCGTCTCGATCTCCGTGGGCACCAGGTTCCCGGCGTACGCGACCTCGATGGGCCGGGTGCTGCTGGCCGGGATGAGCGAGGACGACCTGGAAAGCTATCTCGCCGAGGCTGACCTCGCGCCGATTACCGGCCGCACGGTGACCGATCCGGACCGGCTCCGGGAGATCGTCCGCGAGGTCGGCCGACAGGGCTACGCGATCGTCGATCAGGAACTCGAGGAAGGCCTGCGGGCGATCGCCGCGCCCATTCACGGCGCTGGCGGCGCGGTAACGGCGGCGATCAACGTATCGGCGCACGCTAGCCGGGTCAGCATGGCGGCCATGCGCACTGATCTGCTGCCGCCCTTGCTGGAGACCGCTCGCCGGATCGAGACGGACCTGAGGTCGCAGGGCCTCGGCTAACCCTGCGCTGCCTGGTCAGTCTCCGTCATCAGCTGCTCCAGCCAGCCCTGGCTGGCCCGCGCGACTCGCGGCGGAACTCCGAGGTCGTCGAGCAGGTCTCCCGCCGCCATCATCTCGTCCATCCGCCGGCGTGCATGCCGGACGCTGCCTTGCTCGAGCCGGCCCACCGTCGCCGCCGAGGCGTCCGCGAGAACCTGACCGATGTCGTCACGAAGCCAGTCCTCGCAGCCTGCGGCGCGACCGGCACGGAGCGCCTCGGTGACAGCGGCGGCCAGGCCCTTGTAGAAGACGCTTCGGATGAGCTTGCGGGTCGCGGCCGTACCTGGCGGGCCGGGAAGGACCGTCACGGCGGCTCCGAGCGAACGCAGAATACGCGCGCAATCATCGGCGGCTGCCCCGCACGCCAGCATCGGCGTGCGCAGTCCGAGACCCGGTACTGGCGCCATGAGCGCGACATCGGCAAAGGCGATGCCCGCACCGGCGGCTGTCTCGGCCAGCGTCGCCTTGAGCCTGGCTGAGCCCGTGTTCAGGTCGGCGTAGATCGCGCCGGCCTCAATGCCGGGAAGCGCTAGCCGGAGCGTGTCAACCGCCTCATGCGCACTGGTCAGCGACAGGATGAGACGTGCTCCGCGGGCTGCATCAGCATCGCTGCCGAAGCCGCGGACCGCCGCTGGAGCCGGCACCTTCGGGTCGAAAGCGTGGACCACCGCGCCGCCAGCGACAAGGCCGGCCGCGATCTCGGCGCCAGCTTCGCCGAGCCCGAGCACCGCGATCACGGGCGGAGCGGACGTGGTCATGGTCATTGCTGGATCGCCGCGACCGACAGCGCCCGGAACGCGTCGACGACGCTCTGCAGGTGACGATGCATCGCCTGTTCAGCTTGCTCGGGCTCGCGTGCGCTGATCGCGGCGACAATCGCCTCATGCTGCGGCAGCGAGACCATCGGCCGTCCCGGCAGCAGCGACAGGGAGAACTGGTGGCGGACGGTCTGGTCACGCAACTGGCGAAGCAGCCGGGCGGCCGTCTCGTGCGCCGCGATGTCCCGGATCGCGATGTGGAGGCGCGCGTTGAGCTCGCTGTAGGTCAGCAGCTCCGACTTCTGTACCGCTGTGCGCATGTCCTTGACGAGCCTGCGCAGCATGGCGATGTCCGACTTGGTGACCCGCTCCGCGGCGCGAGCAGCCAGCAGCCCCTCGAGGAGTATGCGGACCTCGGTGATCTCGATGGCCTCGGCGAAGGACACATCGCGCACCCGGGCGCCGCGGTTGCGCTGGAACTCAACGAGACCCTGGGCTGCGAGTTCCTGTAGTGCGGCGCGGAGAATGAACCGCGACGTGTCGAACCGCTCACACAGGTCTATCTCGACAAGGCGCTGCTTCGGCGCGTATTCGCCCGCCAGGATCGCCGCGCGAAGCGCTTCGGTGACGGCCGGCCTAGAGTCCTCCGGCATGGTTCGGCTCCTCCCCGCTGGCCCTGAGACGCATGATGCCTGCCAGGCCAGGCAACGGCTTACTCAGACGGCGGCGTGCCGTGAGTGTGGAACGAAGGGATCGTGGCCAGCCCCCAGGCCTGCCCCTTGGCGCGCTCGGCCGTAGACCACGTGATGGTCTCCCAGTCGGGTGCGAAGATCAGTCTCGAGCAGGGATTGCACAACTCGATCCGGTTGCCGCCAGGCTCGTAGACGTATAGGAAGAAGGTCTGCTGGATGGCGTGCTTGTGCGGCCCGGTCTCGATGAACACCCGCCTGTCCAGGCAGATATCCGCAGCCCGAAGCACGTCTTCCCTGGTATCTGTCGCAAAGGCGATGTGGTGGAGCCGGCCACTCGCCCTGGTCCAGTCGTTGGTATAGACGAGGTCGTAGGACTTCTGGGCAAAGTGCAGCCACTGCGCCGAGATCGTGCCGTCGTCGAGCATGATCTGCTCCGTCACTCTGCCGCCCAGCGCGGAGCAGATGAACCTGCCGTTGGGCTCGGTGTCGGCGGCCAGGTAGTTCACATGATCAAGCCGGCGCACGCAGACTCCCCGGCCCGGATAGGCCTGCGCCTGGTTCTTCAGGGCAGGCCTGAGGTCGCTCGGCGGCTGGTACCACTCGGTCTCCCAGTACAGTTCGAGCTCGTGGCCGTCCGGGTCGCGGAACAAGTAGGTGGGCCCGACGCCGATATCGCCGTCCTGCCAGCCCAGACCGAGGCCTGCGGCCTCGATCTCCGCCACTCGCCGCCCGAGTGCCTCCGCGCTGGCGGCGCGAAGCCCCGTTCGGCGTATCCCGGAGGTGGCCGAGGCCGTCAGCTTCAGGCTGTGATGCTCGTAGTCATCCCAGGTCCGCAGGTAGACGGAGTCCCCGCTGACACCATTCTGGGTAAGCCCGAGCACCTCGGTGAAGAACCAGAGGCTCTTGTCAGGCTCGGGCGTCAGCAGCTCGGCGTGGCTGAGATGCGCGACGTCATGAAGCAGGTGCATGGGGAACGGTCCTATCGGTCGTCATGCGGTGCCTGACTGCTGGCGAAGACGGTTCCGTCGAACAGCTTGCGTGCGGTTCGCACGACCCCTGCACCACGGACCAGCGGCGGCTGACAGGAGGCGTCCACGTCGGCGTCCACGAGCAGGTGCCCGCTCGGATGCTCGACGTCGATCGGCTGCCCCGGCTCGGGCAAGGCCGCGAGCTCGGCTCCGGCCGCGCCGGGAAGCAGCAGCGCGGTGGCGGCGCTGACTGCTGCGAGCACGCCGATCGCAGTGTGCGGACGGACCGGGATGAACGTGCGGGTGCAGATAGTTCCGCCGTCTCGAGGGCTGCTGACCAGCGTCGTCTTCGGCACGGACGCCTGGCTCACGTCGCCAAGCCCCATCAGCAGGCCCGCGGCGAGCCGCAGCGACTGCACGCGATCGGCGAGCTCACCGTTACCGGCCAGCTCAGCGGGCGATTCGTACCCAGTGATGCCCATGTCCACGGCGCGGGCGACGACTACGGGCATGCCATTGTCGACGCACGTGACCTCGACGCCGTCGATCTCGTCACAGATGCTGCCAGTGGGCAGCAAGCGCCCGGTTGCCGAGCCGACGGTGCCGGCGAATCGCAGGCTGATGGGCGCCGCTGTGCCAGGGACTCCCGCGATCGCAGTTGTGCCGGAGTACTCCGGCACGCCGCCTGGAGTGGCAAACGTCGCGGTGACGACGCTGCCCGTATTGACCATCCGGATGCGCGTCGTCGTCGAGTCGCGGCCAGGACTGATCATCCCGCGCTCGACGGCGAACGGGCCGACGCCGGCCAGGATGTTGCCGCAGTTCTGCTGGTCGGTAACCGTCGCCTGCTCGACTCCGACCTGCAGGAAGAGGTAGTCAATGTCGGCATCGTCATGCTGCGACGCCGACACGACCGCGACCTTAGACGTCAGGGGGTGCGCACCGCCCAGTCCGTCGATCTGCAGCGGGTGACCACTTCCCATGATCCGCAGCAGCAGGGAATCTCGCTGGCCGGGCTCCTGCGGCAGATCGGAGGCGAGAAAGTAGAGGCCCTTCGAAGTACCGCCGCGCATCAGCATGCACCGGATGCCCGCCGGCGTGCTCCTCACGTCAGCATCCTGGTGACCTGTGGATACACCCGCATATAGGCCTCGGCCATGGTCGAGTGCGGCAGGCCAAGATTGGGCCCGGCGTTGCGCTGGAGCTGGACGCCGCGCCGCCTGGCTAGGTCGGTGTAGTAATCCCACATGTGCTGCTGCGCCTTGAGGCACTCCATGGCCTTGCGCTTCACGCCGAACACCTCGGTGATGTCCAGCAGCAGCTGCGGCTTGAAGTCACACTGCTCAGGCTGGTGCGGCTCGAACAGGAATACAGGCGGCGCACCCAGCGGCTCGCCTGCCGCCTCATAGCCGACCGCCTGCGCCAACACCCGTGCGTGCAGGGCCATCCGGGCCGCAGCCGGGTGATCCGGGTTGTACGGGTCAGCCAGCGGGTGCGTCAGCACGACTGCCGGATTCACCCGCCGATAACAGCGCACGATCACGTCGATGAGCTCGTCCGACTCGCGCAGCGGGTAGTCGCCGGCGTCGGCGAATTCGATCGCGGCGCCCAGTACCTCAGCGGCCTGGCTTGCTTCCTCGCGCCGGATCGCCTTGATCTCGGCTAGCTGCTTACCTTCGCGCCACGCTGACGCGGACTCACCACGCTCGCCGAAGCTGAGGCACAGCACCGTCACGTGTGCGCCACGCGCGGAGGCAAGCGCCATGGCACCGCCGGCCCGCCAGACGAAGTCACCAGCATGTGCGCTGACCACCAGGTATGCACCGGCCGGCGCCGCATCAGTCGCGCTCATTCGTTCCTTCCCGAAGGCGAGCTCTCCTCCGGAAAGTAATCCCGCGTCGTCGATATTGTCAACGATCTGAGAACGTGATGACGCAGCGACGAGCCAAGCCTCCAAAGCTCTGATGGTAGAAGATAGCTAAAGATCGCAAAATTGTTGGCATTACTGCAGGTGCAGTCTAGCTTCTCGGCAAGACCGAAGCCGGGCCCGGTATCGGCCCGGTGCGTAACGCGACGGCGTGCGTGCGTCCGTGATGGCGGCGAAATTCCGCAATTGCCGATAGTCGTATTGCGCATAGCCGTACGCCAGGCGCACACTGTCAATGCTTCGATCGCGCTCTTCGGCGCGGTCCGGACTCTGCGGCACGACCTCACAAGGAGATCGATGACAAATGAGTGACCAGAGTGTGCAGTCCGGGGGCACGAGTCTGGCCGGTGGCATCAGCCGCCGGGGCCTGCTGCGCGCGGTCGGCGCCGGCGCGGCCTTAGTAGGTACCGGCGGGCTGCTCGAGGCGTGCAGTTCCGGCATCAAGGGCGCCAGTTCGGGGTCAGGATCGGGCAGCACGAAGGCCATCACGATCGGCTGGATCCACCCGCTGACCGGGTCCCTGGCCGGGTTCGGCGCGCCAGACAACTGGGTGATCTCCAAGATCATGCAGACCACCCCGTACAAGAGCGGCTTCAAGATCAAGGGCAAGACCTACTCGGTCACCATCAAGTCCTACGACACGCAGTCCAGCCCGACTCGGGCCGGGGACCTGGCCAGGACGGCCATCCTGAACGACGGCGTGGATCTGCTGCTGGCGTCGTCCACGCCGGAGACCGTGAACGCGGTGGCTAGCCAGGCCGAATCCCTCGGCACACCGCTGATCTGCGCGAACATTCCGTGGGAAGCCTGGTACATCAACCTCGGGGGCAACCCGCTGAAGCCGACGCTCAAGCCCAAGTACGTGGTGATGTATTTCCTCGGTGCCGAGCACCTGGTCAAGTGCTTCATCCCGATGTGGGACCGGATCCACTCTCAGCTCCACACCAACAAGGTCGTGGCCGCCGCGTTCCCCAACGACTCCGACGGCAACGCGTTCCGCGCGGTGTTCCCGCCGATCGCCGAGGCTGCGGGCTACAAGTTCGACATGTCAGCGGCCTACCCGGACGGAACCACGAACTACTCGTCGATGATCTCCCAGTTCAAGTCGGCCGGCGCCGACTTCTTCACCAACGTGCCGCTGCCACCGGACTTCGCCACCATGTGGAAGCAGTCGGTGCAGCAGGGCTTCAAGCCGAAGCTGGCGACGGTGGCCAAGGTACTGCTCTTCCCGCCCGACGCGTACGCGCTCGGGAGCCTTGCCTACAACGTGGCCACCGACGCCTGGTGGGTGCCATCGCTGCCGTGGACGTCCTCGTTCACCGGGGAGACCTGTCAGCAGATGGCCACCGAGTTCGAGGCGGCGACCAACGGCCAGTGGAACTCCAACATCAGTAACTACAGCCTCTTCGAGGCCGCTCACGCCGCCCTCACGTCGGTGAGCGATCCGCATGACAAGGCCGAGGTCGCCGCCGCCATCCACAACGTGAACATCCAGGCGCTCGCCGGGCCGCTGAACTTCGCCTCTGGCGGCCCCGCGCCGGGCGTGGCCATCACCCCGCCGGTCGGCGTGCAATGGCAGAAGGGGACCAAGTACGCGCTCGAAATGCAGGTCGTTGACAACACGCTGCTGCCGCAGGCGAAGATCACCGCCGATCTGAAGCCGACTAACGCGTGACCGAATGACAGCACCACTGCTCGAGCTCGACCACGTCACGAAGCGGTTCGGCCGCATCGTCGTTGCGGACGACCTGTCGCTGGCAGTCGGCCCTGGCGACACAGTCGGGATCGTGGGGCCGAACGGCGCGGGCAAGACGAGCCTGTTCGGCCTCATCTCCGGGGATCTCGCCCCTGGCGCGGGCGAGATCCGGTTCGCCGAGCGCAAGGTCACCAGGCTGGACGCGGCCGCCCGGTGCAGGCTGGGCATCGGCCGCACCTACCAGGTGCCGCGGCCGTTCGGTGACATGAGCGTCTTCGAGAACGTGCTCGTCGCTGCCCAGCAAGGCGCCGGGCTGCGACGGCGGGCTAGCTACTCGGCGGCGGTCGATGCGCTCGACCGGACCGGCATGTCCGGCCAGGCTAATGTCCCCGCCGAGCGGCTCGGCCTGCTACAGCGCAAGCGCCTGGAGCTGGCCCGCGGCCTTGCGACCCGGCCGACGCTGCTGCTGCTCGACGAGGTGGCGGGCGGCCTCACCGACCCTGAGGTCGCCCAGCTTGTCGAGATCGTCCGCGGCGTCAACGCCGACGGGACCGCGGTGATCTGGATCGAGCACGTCGTGCGCGCGCTCACCGCCGTGGTGAGCCGGCTGATGTGCCTGGCTGGCGGCAGGTTCGTCGGCGACGGCGACCCTGCCACCGTGCTGGCTGACCCCGCAGTGCGCGAAGTGTTCCTCGGTACCGAGGTCACGGCGGCGCTGACTGGCGGAGCGCTGGCGGTACCGGCGTCCGACGGCGACCGGAGTGACCCGTGACCGGATCGGTGACCAGCGAGCGGGTAGCTGACGAGCGGCCAGCCGGCGAGCGGCCAGTCGGCCAGCCGCCGCTGCTGGAGGTCCGTGACCTGGTCGTGCATCACGGGCAGCTGCAAGCCCTGGACGCGATCTCGCTGCGCGTGTCTGCGGGCGAGGTCTACGCGATCATCGGCGCCAACGGGGCGGGCAAGTCCACGCTGCTGCGCACGATCGCCGGCTTGCACCAGCCGACCGCGGGGTCGGTACTGCTTGACGGCGACGACGTGACCAGCCTGCGGCCTGAGCGCCGGGCGAGGCAGGGGATCGTCATGGTGCCCGAAGGCAGGCGGCTGTTCGGGTCACTGACCGTCGAGGAGAACCTGCAGGTCGGCGCCACGTACGCGCGGCCGGGCCCGTGGACGATCGAGCGCGTCTACGAGATGTTCGAGTGGATGCCGGAGCGCCGCGGTCAGCGCACTGCGCAGCTGTCGGGCGGGGAGCAGCAGGCGGTCGCCATCGGCCGGGCGCTTGTGGCCAATCCACGGGTGCTGCTGCTCGACGAGCTGTCCCTCGGCCTGGCGCCGGTCGTCGTCCAGCGGATCTACGGCATGCTGCCGCAGATGCTCGCGGCTGGCCTCACTGTGCTCCTGGTGGAGCAGGACGTGAGCCAGGCCAGGCGGGTGGCATCGCACATCCACTGCCTGCTGGAGGGCCGGACCACGCTGGAGGGCCTGCCCGGCGATGTCACTGCCGCGCAGGTCGAGGCCGCCTACTTCGGCCTGGCAGGCACGGCCGCGGCCAGCCATCCCAGCGAAGGGAGCGAGCCGTAAATGGCCTGGGTTAACGCCATCATCCAGGGCGTGCTGACCGGTGGCCTCTACGCGCTGTTCGCCTGCGGCCTGTCGCTGATGTTCGGCGTGATGAAGGTCGTGAACCTCGCCCACGGCGACCTCGCGGTCGTCGCCGGCTACGTCGCAATCGGCGTCATCACGGTCACGCACATCCCCGTGCTCTGGTCCTTCGTCATCGTGGTGCCGGTGATGGCAGTGCTCGGCTACGTGCTGCAGCGCACGATCATCCAGGGCGCGCTCGACCGCAGCGTCATCACCACCTTGCTGGTCACCTTCGGCCTGTCGGTGGTGATCGAGAATGGCCTGCTCCAGTTCTTCACTGCCAACAGCCGCGCGATCGGCACCGGGCTCGCCCTGGTGCGGGGATCGTTCAACCTCGGCTCGCAGATCCAGATCGGCTATCTCCTCGTGGTGATCTTCGCCATGGCCGTGGTGGTGCTGCTCGGGCTGCAGTACTTCCTGTCCGCGTCCAAGTACGGCCGCCTGATCAGGGCCAGCGCCGACGACGCGGAGGCGGCGCAGCTTGCCGGGGCCGATTACCGGCACGTGTTCGGAATCGCGGCAG
Source organism: uncultured Actinomycetota bacterium (assembly GCA_963837255.1). GTDB lineage: Bacteria > Actinomycetota > Actinomycetes > Streptosporangiales > Streptosporangiaceae > JAJYUU01. The sequence goes on along the minus strand of CAWIMN010000009.1, from coordinate 1,378,159 downwards.
CGATCGCGTTCGGCACGGTGGCGCTGGCCGGCCTCGCCTACGGCATGTACTCCCAGTTGCAGCCCACGACGGGCACGGACATCATCTTGCTGTTCGCGTTTGCCGCGGTGGTGATCGGCGGGCTCGGCTCGCTCTGGGGCACCCTGCTCGGTGGTGTCGTGCTTGGCGTCGCGCAGCAGATCGGCGCTCAGATCAACATCTCCGACGAGGTCCTCGCCGGGTACATCGTGTTCCTCGCGGTGCTGGTGCTGCGCCCGCAGGGCCTTACCTCCCGGAGGGCGCAGACATGAGCCTGGCCACGGAGACCGCCACGCCGTCGGCAGCAGGATTCCGGGTGACCCGGTCGCGGCGGAACGTGGCCTGGACCGGGATCGTGGCGCTGGCCGTGGTGGTCGTGCTCGCGCTGTTCCCCTACATCGTGTACTCGGGCACGACCACCATCCTGGTGCAGGCGTTCATCGTGCTCACGCTGGCGAGCATGTGGAACCTGCTCGCTGGCTATGCGGGCCTGGTGTCGGTGGGGCAGCAGGCGTTCGTCGGGCTCGGCGCGTACTTCGTCTTGATCCTCGCGCTGCACGGCCTCTCGCCGTTTGCTGCCCTGCCCGTGGCCGCGATCGGCTGCGGTGTGGCGGCACTGCCGCTCTGGTGGCTGGTATCCCGGCTGCGCAGCGGGTATTTCGCGATCGCTACGTGGGTGCTCGCCGCGACGATCATGCTCGTCATCGAGAAGTTCTCGTCGATCGGCGGCGGGACCGGCATGCCGCTGCCGGGCCTGACCGGGCTCTCGCCGACGCTCATCACGGCGTACACGTACTGGGCCGGCGCTGGCCGTCACCGTGGTGGCGCTGGCCACCATCTACCTGCTGCTGCGCGGCAGGCTCGGACTGGTACTCACCGCGGTGCGGGATGACGAGGTCGCCGCGCGGAGCTCGGGGGCGCGCGTCGGGCTCGCGCGGCTGCTCGTCTTCGTGGTGGCCGGGGCTGGCTGCGGAGCCGCTGGCGCGGTGCTGGCGATCAGCCAGCTCCAGGTGCAGCCAAGCGCCGTGTTCAGTGTGCAGTGGACCGCGGAGATGGCGTTCGCCACCATCATCGGCGGGCTCGGCACGATCGAGGGGCCTATCATCGGCACCGCCGTCTACATGGTCTTGCAGCAGACGCTGGCTTCGTACAACGCGTGGTACCTGATCATCGTGGGCCTGGTGGCGATCGCGGTAGCCCTGTTCGCGCGCCGCGGGCTGTGGGGGCTCGTGGACTCCCGCGTGAACGTGCGCCTCTTCCCCGTCGGGTACTGGCTGCGGCTAGATAGCGGTGACGGCCTGACCCGCGGCCAGCGGCCCCGTTCCGGTCCTGGTTAGCCTTCGCCCCAGACGTCGTGCGCTATTTGCACGATGAGACGCAGCTTCGCGGCCTGCTCTTCCTGGGTCAGGACGTTGCCTTCCACGGTGGAGGAGAAGCCGCACTGCGGCGACAGGCAGAGCTGGTCGAGCGGGACGTACTTGGCGGCCTCGTCGATGCGCCGCTTGATCGCGTCCGGGCTCTCGAGCTCGCCGCGCTTGGTCGTCACCAGGCCGAGCACGACCATCTTGCCCTTGGGCACGAACCGCAGCGGCTCGAAACCGCCCGAGCGCTCGTCGTCGTACTCGAGGAAGAACCCGTCGACGCCCAGCTCGGAGAACAGCGCCTCGGCGACGAAGTCGTAGCCGCCCTCGGCCGCCCACGACGAGCGGAAATTGCCCCGGCACATGTGGGTGGTCACCGCCATGGTGTCCGGCCGGCCGCCGATGGCGTCATTGACCTGCTGGATGTACCGCAGGTGCAGGTGCTCAGCATCCTCGCCCCGCTGGGCGATCTCGGCGCGCTGCGCGGGGTCGTTGAGATAGGCCAGGCTGGTGTCGTCGAGCTGGAGGTAGGTGCAGCCGGCCGCGGCCAGCCGCTGCACCTCGTCGGCATACGCGGCCGACAGGTCCGACCAGAACTCCGCCATGTCGGGGTAGACCTCGTGGTCGATCGAGGCGGGGCCGCCGCGGTAGTGCACCATGTTCGGCGAGGGGATCGTCAGCTTGGGCGTGGCCGCGCCGACGGTGGACTGCAGGTACCGGAAGTCGTCGGCGAAGATCGTCTTGTCCAGGTGCAGCCTGCTGCCGATGTGCAGCGCCGCCGGGGTCCACTCGATGGTCCCGGCGGCGTTGCGGAACTTCACGGCGAGATTGCCCGGCGCCTTCTCGATGCCGCCGAGCTGGTAGATGAAGTCCATGTGCCACGTAGTACGGCGGAACTCGCCGTCGGTCGCGGACTGGAGCCCGGCGTCGGCCTGCATGGTGACGGCTTGCGCGATCGCGGCGTCCTCGACGGCCCGCAAGTGCTCGGCGCCGATTGTGCCCGCGGCGAAGTCCGCTCGCGCCGCGAGCAGCTCGGGTGGACGGAGCAGGCTGCCGACGTGATCGGCCCGGAATGGCGGCGTTGTGCGCATGATGGCCGTGTCCTCGTTTCTCGTTTGCGGTTCCGGTTAGGTCAGTGACAGGCGAAGCCCGTGTAATTCTCCGCCAGCGAGGCCGCGGCCGCGCGAGAGGAGACCACGTAGCGGAGCTGAGAGAGCTGAAGCTGGGTCGTCATCGCGTCGGCGCCCGGCGTGCGGTGCAGCATGGTGGTCATCCACCAGGAGAAGTGCGTCGACCGCCACACCCGCTCGAGGCACGTCGGCGAGTACGCGGCCGCGAGCTTCTCGTCGCCGTGCAGCAGGGCGTCCAGGGCCGGCGCCAGCACGGCGACGTCGGCGAGCGCGAGGTTGAGGCCCTTGGCCCCGGTCGGCGGCACGATGTGGGCGGCGTCGCCGGCCAGGAAGAGCCGGCCGTAGCGCATCGGCGCGCTGACGAAGCTGCGCATCGGGGTGATGCTCTTGTCCAGCACCGAGCCCTGATGCAGGGTCCAGCCGGGTAGCTCGAACCGGCGGCTGAGCTCGGCCCAGATGCGCTCGTCCGGCCAGGCCCCGATGTCCGCGCCGGTGTCGACCTGAAGGTACAGCCGGCTGACCGTGAGGCTGCGCAGGCTGTGCAGCGCGAACCCGTCGTCGTGGTGCGCGTAGATCAGCTCGTCGGTCGAGGGCGGCACATCGGCGAGGATGCCGAGCCAGGCGTAGGGATAGTCGCGTTCCCAGGTGGTCAGGACGCTCGCCGGGATGGCGGGGCGGCAGATGCCGTGGGAGCCATCACAGCCCGCGATGGCGTCGCAGGTCACCTCGTGCCTCCGGCCCGCGCTGTCGGTGTACCGCAGGACGGGCCGGTCGGTGTCGAGATCAGCTACCTGGGTGTCAGTCACGCCGAACTCGATTGCGCCGGGCCCGGCATCGGTGAGCCGGCGAGCGATGAGGTCCTTGACGACCTCGGTCTGCGCGTAGACCGTCACGGTCCGCCCGCCGGTCAGGTCCCGGAAGTCGATGTGATGCCGCTCGCCGTCGAACTGAAGGTAGATCCCGCCGTGCTCGAGCCCCTGCCGGTCCAGCCGGCCTGCCACGCCAGCGTCGCGCAGGATCGCGACGCTGCCATCCTCGAGCACCCCGGCCCGCTGCCGCGCCTCGCAGTACTCCCGGCTGCGCAGCTCGATCAGGACCGAGTCGATGCCGCGCCGGGCGAGCAGGTGGGACAGCAGCAGCCCGGCCGGTCCGGCGCCGACAATGCCTACCTGGGTGCGCGTGCGCATGTGTTCCGGTCGCGGCCGAGGCGCTAGAACGGGCAGGGCGCGAGAGTCACCAGAACTCCTTCGGGGCCGCGGCGGCTACCGGAATCCGCGGCGGGCGGGAAGATAGCCTGTGCGCTTCACGAACATCAGTTACATGGTCGAACACTAAGAAAATCTAGGTGTCCGGGTAGCTGAGTGTCAACGCCACGGCTGGCGACGCAGTCGGCGAAACTCTCGGAACGAGCCGCTGTCGGCGGCATCCCAACGCGACGCTCAGCGACCGGGGCCGCACAGGTGAGCGGCACAGGGCCGAGCGCCGCGGTGCAGGCGCGGCAAAGGCGCGGCGCGGCGCGGGTCGCCGTCAGCATAGGACTGGCCGGCGTACCCGGGCCGACGCTGCCGCGCGGTGGCCTGAGTACGCCCGGTCGTCCTCCGGGGCTGACCGAGGTCAGCTGGCTTTCACCACTACTTCTTGTTCGTCCACCATGCGCCGGCGCCGCACACGATGGCGACGACAAGCCCGGCGATGCCACGGTAGATGTGGTTGCCGCCGCCCTTCACGTGGCTGCCCGAGTTCAGGAACGAGGGAGCCGCGCCCGACAGCCACAGGATGGCGAGGACGAGGGCGATCACGGCGATCACGGCCAGAATGATGGTCAGCGACCGCTTCGAGCCGCCGGACACGCTTTGAGAACTCACGAATTCCTCCTTGATGCTGGCTGCGCACGGTGCACTCGGAGCACAACCTAGCCAGCGGTGATTACGACCGGCACGGTACTACTGCTCGTTGAGCTGACTGGGTGGAAATGACAACAAAGAGATCAAAATCTTGGTCACAGCCATGGTCGCGCCCGCAGAGCGGACAACACGTGCCGAGGTCGGCCTTTATTTAGGTGCTTGGCCTAAGGCTGCCACACCATCAGGACCAGTATTACCAGCCAGATCAGGTTCACAACGCCGCCCACGGCGGCGATCCGGCCGCGTTCGACGGATGCGACGTCGGCCGCGAGCGTGGCTCCGCCCGTGACCGGCGCGGCAGCGTCGTCGGCGCCTGTCCCGCCCGACTGCTCCGGCTCAGCCCCGGCGGCCTGGTCAGCCCCGGCGGCGGGCGCTGCGGCGCCGTCGGCCTCCTGGCCAGGCGCGAGCCACCTGATGGCCCGGCGCTGGTCACGAATGATCAGTACGAGCAGCACGATCGCAACTAGGAACAGCGTCATCGCCGCGGTCAGCCATGGGTGCGAGAAATCATGGTCGATCTGGCCAAGAATCACGCCGAAGACGAGGACGAGCAGCGACCCCGTCGTGAAGATCATCGTGATCCTCGTCAGGTACCGCAGGACCGGCACGTCGCGGCGGCGGATGTAGCGCGGCGTCGATGAGATGGCCAGCGCCACCGGACCCACGGTGAAGATGGCGAATCCGATATGCAGCCACAGGACTAGCCGGTCGGTAAAGGACATGGCGACGATCTTAGGACTCGGGCAGCGTGCTAGCTGAGCTATCGCCGCAAGCGACCAGCCGGGTCAGCGCTACCTGCTCGGCATCGGGTCTGCCCGGCCGGCATCGTCCTACCTGCTGTACTGGCGCCGGGTCCGGAGGAAATCCTTGACCACGTACTCGCCGAGGCTGTCCGGCATCGCCCGCAGGACGCGGCCGCCGTTGCGGCGGGCGACCTCATCCACGAACGATGTCAGCCGCTCGTCGTCGGCGAGCATGAAGATATTGAGCGTCGCCCGCCGCCGGGTCATCTTGTCGACCTCGGCCAGGGTGAGTTCCAGCGTCTCCGGCGACGGCGGCCAGTCGAACCAGAACCGGCCGTCGCGGCGCAGGTGCGCCGTGGGCTCACCGTCGGTGATGACCATGACCACGGGGTTGTGCTCGGGCCGACGGTCGAGGAACCTGCCAGCCAGCACCAGCGCGTGATGCAGGTTGGTGCCCTGGACCATGTCCCAGCTCAGTCCGGCCAGCTCGGTCTCACGCAGTTCGCGCGCGTAGTTCGAGAAGCCGATGACCTGAATCGCGTCCTGCGGGTATTGCGTCCGCACGAGTGCGTGCAGCGCTAGCGCGGTCTGCTTGGCGGCTCCCCAGGTGCCCCGTAGCGCCATCGAGTACGACAAGTCGACCAGCAGGCACACCGCCGCCGACGCGCGCCGGTCGGTCTCGGCGACCTCGAAGTCCTCGACCGCGAGCCGGACGCCAGTGCGGCGGCCCCGGCGAGCAGGCGCGGCGTCGCCGGGCGCCGGTCCGGCGTCACCGGGCCCCGCCAGCGCTGGTCCGTCCGGGCCGGCCCGGCCAGCGCCGGCCCCGCCTGCCGGAGCAGCGCGTTCCGGACGGTGGCGGCGGCGTCGATGGCCTGCTCGTCGCCGAACCGCCACGGCCGTGTACTGCCCGTGTACTCGCCAGCCTGGCCAGCGTCGCGCTGATCATGGTCACCGATGCCGCCTTCGGGCAGCTCGGCGAATACCTTCCGCAGCGCGGTCTGGCCGAGGCGGCGTACAGCCTTGGGCGTCAGCTCCAGCTTGCCGTCGGTGCGCTGCAGGTAACCCTGGCGCTCGAGCTCCCGCTCGATCTGCCGCAGTGCCTCCATGTCGTCGACCGCCTGCCGGCCAAGCGCGCGGCGGATCGCCTCCTCGTCGACATCGTCCAGTCGCGCGCCCGGGTAGTCCTGGCGTAGCGCGTCCTCCAGGTCAGCAAGATCAGCAAGCTCAGCCAGCGCGGCCGTCGCGTCGCTCAGCCCGAGCGGGTCGCTGCCTGTCATGCCTGGCTGGGACAGTCCCGCATCCATGTCCGGTCGCCTGGCCCGCAACCCGTCGGCGAGCCGCGACATCTCTGCCGCCAGCCCGGCGTCCTCCAGGGCCTGGGACATGAGCCCGGCCAGCTCGTCGCGCTGCTCGTCAGTCAGCGAATCGAGCAGTCGCTGCGCCGCCGACATTCGGCGGACCAGGGCATCGACTAGCTCCTCGAGGTTAGCTGGCGAGTCGGGGAACATATCGCCGTAGGCAGCCATGAAGTTGTCGAAGTCCTGCTGCGTAAGCTCGCCGCGGGCATCGGCGTCGAGCATGCTGTTCAGCGCCGCCATCATGTCCTTGACCCGCTGCATGGCCTCCGGGTCAGGATCGGCCAGTGTCTGCCGCATGCCACGGAACTGGCTGTCCAGCACCTCGCTGCGCAGCAGCGACTTCAGTTGCTCGAACGTCTCGCGCGCCGCCGCCGACTGCCACTCGTAGTCGGCGAGCTGCCGGATGGCCTGGGCGGTGTCGGACGGCAGGGTGTCGAGCTCGGCCTCGCGGAGCCTGGCCTCGTCGCTCGGATTAGGGAACAGCTCGGCGCGCTCCTGGCCGATGGCGGTGTCCAGCAGCGAGCGCACCTGGTCGAGGATCCCGTCGAGCCGCCCGCGGCTGCGGATCTCGCGCTGCCGTTCCCGCACGCGGCGCAGCAGATCATCCATGCCGCGATGACCAGACATTCCGCGGCGCAGCAGGTCGCGCAGCGCGCTCGCCGGGTCCGTGCCATCGAGCACCTGCTCGCCGAGGGCATCTACGGCCCCGCGGACGTCGTAAGGCGGCTCCAGCGGATCGGGCCCGCCTGAATAGGGTCCGTAGCGATAGCCAGTCACGCGCGCTCACCTCCCTGCGACGATCGGCCGTGCGGCTGCGGGGTGTTGCTCAGGTTCGGTACACCGCCCCGCCATCGATGGAGTCCTTGGACAGCCGCCGCATCAGGTAGAGGCCCTCGAGCGCGAACTCCAGCGCCGCCGCGGCCTGGCCGAGTGACTCGCCGCCCTCCATGTGCAGCCGCTCCATGATCTTCGCCAGCCCCGGCACCTCGCCGATCCGCCGGAGCAGGTCAGTGGCCGGCACCAGGTCGCCCGTCTCGACCACGCCACCGTCGGTGAACCGGGCCAGCAGACCGGCCAGGTCGGCGTTGCCAAGCGTGGCGCGGAACGTGTCGCTCGTGGCGCGCCGCAGCAGGTGATCGAGCACTTCCTGCTCGCGCCCTTCCTCGCTGACCTCGAACTCCACCTTGCCCCGCAACGTGCTGATCACGGCGGGCAGGTCACAGACGCGCGCGACAGGCTGGTCCTCGCCCGTGATCGCGGCACGGCGCACGGCCGACGCGGCGACCGCCTCGGTGGCGGCGATGGCGAACCGAGCCGACACACCGGACCGCGAGTCGACGGCGGGCGAGGCCCGCACCAGGCGGGTGAAGCGCCCGATGACCTGGACCAGATGAGCCGGAACGAGGGCGCCCGGGTCAGTGCCGTCCCAGGCCAGCTCCGACTCCTGGTCGATCAGTGCCAGCTCGGCCTCGAGCGAAACCGGATAGTGCGTGCGGATCTCCGCGCCGAACCTGTCTTTGAGCGGCGTGATGATGCGGCCGCGGTTGGTGTAGTCCTCCGGGTTCGCGCTCGCGACGAGCACGAGGTCCAGCGGCAGCCGCAGCGCGTAACCGCGCACGCCGATGTCTCGCTCTTCGAGTACGTTCAGCAGCGAGACCTGGATGCGCTCCGCGAGGTCAGGCAGCTCGTTCAGGCAGAAGATGCCGCGGTTGGTCCGCGGCAGCAGGCCGAAGTGGATCGTCTCGGGGTCGCCGAGCGTCCTTCCCTCCGCGACCTTGACCGGGTCGATGTCACCGATCAGGTCACCAACGCTGGTGTCCGGCGTCGCAAGCTTCTCGCCGTACCTGTCGGTGCGCGGCCGCCAGACGACAGCCAGATCGTCGCCCTGCTCGGCCAGCAGCCGCTGACAGCGGGCACATACCGGAGCAAACGGATGATCATTTATCTCGCATCCGGCGACCGCGGGCGTCCAGTCATCGAGGAGCCCGGTCAGCGTCCTGATCAGCCGCGTCTTACCCTGGCCGCGCTCGCCCAGCAGGATCACGTCATGCCCGGCGATGATCGCGCGCTCCAGGTGCGGCAGCACGGTCTGGCCGAATCCGATGATGCCGGGGAATGCGTCGTCGCCAGTGCGCATCCGGTCCAGGAGGTTGCGCCGCAGTTCCTGCTTGACGGTGCGAAGCTGGTGTCCGCTAGCGCGAAGCTCGCCCAGTGTGCTGACATCTGGCGGCAATGAGGTAGGCGGCTGATCGGAGGCTGGCTGCTTGCGAGTCGTAGGCTGCACCATTCGACACTATCCGCCAATCGCCGGGCCGCCGAACCTGGATTGCGCTGTCTGGCGCGCCTGCGCTTGCACGTCCGCCAACGCTGGTGTGCGGCCGCACCGTGGCAGCAGCCGGTCAAGCAGCCAGGCAGCACCACCCATGATCACGAAGAGGTCGAGGTAGTGGCAGGCCATGGCACCGACGTAGGTAGGACCGCCCCAGGCGTTGACGGTGCTGTTCGGGTCCAGGCCGTTGGTGACCTGGTAACCGGCCCGGAAGAACCCGTAGCCAAGCAAGAGCAGGAGCGGTGCGGCCAGCAGCGCGCGGCCGAAACTGGCCGGCCGCCGCAGCCCCTGGCGGTACAGCAGCGAGATTCGCTCCGCGGCCGAACGGCTTAGCGGGGCGAGCAGCAGGCGCGGGCCGGTCCGCCAGCGGTTGCGGCCGAGCCAGGCAACGCCAACCACGGCGATGGCGACGACCGCGACCGCGCCCTGCTGCCACCAGGCGTTGGACCCGGGCACGTGACGAACCGCTGCGGTGGACTTATGCAGGTAAGACAGCCAGCCGATGCTGACGCCGCTGGTGAACAGCAGGCTTGCGGCCACGACCAGACGGCGCGAGAGCGAGCGGGATACCTGGTGATGCAGTGGTGATGTCATGCCTCCACACTGGCCCGCACGGATCCAGGCGCGCGTCGGTCCAGCGTCGCGACCTGGCCTCCATCGCGCGAACGGGCCACGGCACGTTCTCCATCCTCCGACGGATGATCATCTCGGCCAGGCGACGGACGCCAGCCTAACCGGGCCTGCGTTACCGTCGTTCCATGGCCGCGCAGCCCGCAGCGTTCCCGCCGCCAGATCCTGGCGGCAGCATCGGCACGCCGTGGTTCGCCCGGCTGGCTGCCCGGCTGTCGGCCGCGCTCGGCCATCGCCGCACCCCTGACCTCCTCGACGTTCTGATCGCGGCTGGCTGTTTCGCTGCCTTCTCCGGGCCGGTGCTGGCAGGCCTTGCTAGCGGGTCCGGATCGCGCCCGGCCATCGCTCTGTTCGGCGTCCTCGCTTCTGCGCCACTGATCGTGCGGCGTCGTTGGCCGATCACCACCCTGGCCGTCCTCGTCGCCGTCTACGCCAGCTCGACTCTGCTCGGCGTACAGTTCACGCCCTTTGTTAGCAGCGCTAGCCCGAACCTCGCCATTGCGATCTTCACGGTCGCTGACCGATACGAGCGCAGGACGTCGCTGCTCGCCTACGGGGTGGCCGCGGCCTCCACATGGGCGGTCCTGGGCCTCGGTATCTACCTGCACCCTGGCCTCGACCAAGACGCGGTGCAGGCCGGCGTGATGATCCCCGGCTGGTTTATCGGGGATGCGGTGCGCACCCGGCGCCGGTACCGGCAGTCGCTGGCGCGGGCATCGCACCGTCAGCTCGTCGAGACAGAGGCGCGGATACGGGCCGAGGAGCGACTGCGCCTATCCAGGGACGTGCATGACGTTGTCTCGCACAGTCTCAGCATGATCGCCGTGCGCTCGGGTGTCGCCAGGCTGGTGCTCGACGACAAGCCAGGTGAGGCGCGCGCCGCGCTGGCCGCGATCGAGACTGCGAGCCGGTCCGCGCTAGCCGAGGTACGGCTGCTGCTCAGGCAGGTCAGGGCAGCGCCGCAGCCCGCTGCCAGCGAGGGTCCGGTCACGAGCGACATCCCCGAGCTGGTGCGTCGGTTCCAGGAGAACGGTCTCGACCTGAGCTATCACTGCAGCGGACAACCCGGCAGCTACGGCGGCTCGGTCGAGATGTCGGCTTACCGGATAGCGCAGGAGGCGCTGACGAACGTGACTCGGCACGCGCCGGCCGCCCATGCCGTCCTCCAGATCACCCGGGACACCAGCCAGCTCACCATCATCGTGACCGATGACGGAGCTGGCGACGATCCGCGCTCTGACGCCGGTCAGCAGGGCCTTGGGATCGTCGGGATGCGCGAGCGCGCGTTGCTGCATGGTGGCGAGTTCCGGGCCGGGCGGCGGCCCGGCGGCGGATTCGAGGTGGTGGCCGTCCTGCCAGCCAACCGGATCCAGGACGCTGCAGGCACCGGGGACAGCGCGGCATGAGCGGCAGGATCACGGTGCTGATCGCCGATGACGAGGCTCTGGTGCGCGCCGGATTCCGGCTGCTCGTCGAGTACGCCGCCGATCTCGAGGTCGTCGGTGAGGCCGAGAACGGGGCGCAGGCAGTCAGCCAGGCTCGCGCGCTCAAGCCTGACGTCGTGCTCATGGACATCCGGATGCGGGTCATGGACGGTCTTGAGGCGACCAGGATGATTCTCGACGGCAGCCGCGACCACGTGCCGCGAGTCCTGGTCGTGACGACCTTCGATGACGACGAGAACGTCTTCGCGGCGCTGCGCAGCGGTGCAAGCGGATTCGTGCTCAAGGACACTCCGCCTGAGCGGCTGCTGGAGGCGATCAGGATCGTCGCGGCCGGAGATGCGCTGCTGACGCCGAGCATCACCCGCCGCCTGATCGCCGAATTCGCCCGCGCGCCTTCCCCGCAGGCCGCCGCGAGCGCCCAGCCGATGATCCGGGACCTGACCGCACGGGAGCGCGAGGTGCTAGCCCAGGTCGCCTCGGGGCGGTCGAACGCAGAGATCGGCGCAGCCATGCTCATCAGCGTCGCGACCGTAAAGACGCACGTCAGCCGGCTGCTGGCCAAGCTCGGCGCCCGCGATCGTGCCCAGCTTGTCGTGCTCAGCTACGAGCTCGGCATGACCGAGCCTCACCGGCCCGGCACCTGAGCACCGGGCGGGTCGTCCGCTCACCGCTTAGGGTGGCGATGCGACACTAGCTCGATGCGGGCGTGGTTCCGCATCTTGGGAGGCGTGAGTGGAGGATTCCCGGCCAGCGCTCGCGGTGGATATCGGGGGCACCAAGCTCGCCACAGGCCTCGTCGAGCCGGCTGGCCGGGTGCTGACCTGGTCCCAGGTGCCGACGCCCAGGGGGCTGGACGCCGAGCAGCTATGGCGCACCCTGGACGCACTGATCACCGGCGTGCTCGACCTGGCCCGCGTCACCCCGGCGGACCTGGCCGGCTGCGGCTGCGGCTGCGGCGGCCCGATGGAGTGGCCGGCTGGCGTGGTGTCGCCGCTGAACATTCCCGGCTGGCGCGGCTTCCCGCTGCGCGCCCGGCTGATCGAGCGACTGGACGGCATTACCGTCCGGGTGCAGAACGACGCCATCTGCATGGTGGCCGCCGAGCACTGGCGCGGCGCCGGCCGCGGGCGTGACAACGTGCTCGGAATGGTCGTGTCGACAGGCGTCGGCGGCGGACTGGTCCTCGACGGCCGGCTGATCAAGGGCGCGTCCGGCAACGCTGGTCACATCGGCCACGTCGTCGTGGACCCGGACACCGGGCCGCTGTGCGGGTGCGGCGGCCGCGGCTGCGCCGAGGCGATCGCGCGCGGGCCGGCACTGGTGGCGTGGGCGCAGGCGGAAGGCTGGCGGCCGGACCAGAAAGACGCGACAGCCAAGGATCTCGCCACCGACGGCGCGCTCGGCCATCCCATCGGCCTGGCCGCGATGCGCCGGGCGGGACGCGCGCTCGGCATCGCGATCGCGTCCGCGACCAGCTTGTGCGATCTGGAGGTGGTCTCGGTTGGCGGCGGGCTGTCGCAAGCCGGCCCCCTGCTGTTCGACCCGCTGGAGGAGGCGCTCCGCGCGCACGCGCGGCTCGACTTCACCCGGCAGGTCAGCGTGGTGCCGGCGGCGCTCGGGCAAAGCGCGGGCCTGGTCGGGGCGGCCGCGCTCATCTTCGCCGCCGACCGGTACTGGCACGGCGACTGAAGACAGGCCAGGCCACGCCGGCCAACCGCGCCGGCAGTGCCACAATTCAGACGTGACATCATCGCCGCGCCCCGGTCCGGCCGGGAACTTGCCGGTCCTGCCAGCTGACGTCCTCAGCGCTCGCGTGATGCTCCAGCCGGTGATCCGCGAGACGCCGCTACTGGAATCGAGCGCCCTGTCCGCGCTGGTCGGTGGTCCGGTGTACCTCAAGTGCGAGAACCTCCAGCGCGGCGGCTCGTTCAAGGTCCGCGGCGCCTATCTGCGCATTGCCCGGCTGTCGGCGGAAGAGCGGGCGCGCGGCGTCGTCGCGGCTAGCGCAGGCAACCACGCCCAGGGCGTGGCGCTCGCCGCGGCCGCGCTCGGCACTCGGGCGACCGTCGTCATGCCGGCCGCCGCGCCGCTGCCCAAGGTGGCAGCCACGAGGTCCTATGGCGCCGACGTGGTGCTGCACGGAGCTGCGGTCGAGGATGCCCTGGCGATGGCGCGTGATCTGGCCGAGGAGACCGGCTCGATCTTCATCCACCCGTTCGACCACGTCGACGTGATCGCCGGCCAGGGCACCGTCGGGCTCGAGATCGCCGAGCAGTGCCCGCAGGTCCGCACCATCGCGGTGCCGGCCGGGGGCGGCGGCCTGGCGTCCGGGATTGCCGTAGCGGCTAGCGATGTGCTGCCGGATGCGCAGCTGATCGGCGTGCAGGCGGAGGCCGTGGCCCCGCTGCCCGCGTCCGTCGCGGCCGGCTACCCGGTCAGCGTGACGCCCTCGGCCACGATGGCCGACGGGATCGCGGTCGCGCGGCCCGGTGATCTCACGGTCACGCTGCTGGCCGCCCATGGCACGAGCATCGTCACGGTCACCGAGGAGAACCTGTCGCGCGGCCTGCTGCTGTGCCTCGAGCGGGCCAAGCAGGTCGTCGAGCCCGCCGGCGCCGCGGGCGTGGCCGCGATCCTGGAGCATCCCGCGCTTTTCACGCCGCCGGCGGTCATCGTGCTCTCGGGCGGCAACATCGACCCGCTGCTGCTATCCAAGGTGCTGCGGCACGGCCTGTCGGCGGCCGGCCGGTTCCTGGCTTTTCGCTGCAAGCTGCCAGACAGGCCCGGTGCGCTGGCGACCCTGCTGATGGAGCTCGCCGCGCTCGGCGCGAATGTCCTCGACGTGGTCCATGAGCGCGTGACACCCGATCTGCGCGTGGACGAGGCTGAGGTCAACCTTCACCTGGAGACGCGAGGGCCGGAGCACACCGACTCGGTGATCACCCAGCTGCGCAAGTCGGGGTACACACTGCTCTTTGTGTGACGCTCTGGCTGACCGCGGCTACCAGGGACGAGCAGCGCGTGCCTGCCGGTCCAGCCAGCGCTGCCGGATCACGATGGTGCCGGCCAGCTTGTCGTGCAAGCACTGGGCTTGCGGGTCAAGCAGCGACAGCCCGGTGTCGGCTGCCCACAGCCCGCCGCCGACTACGCTGATCGGGAAGCTCAGCAGCCAGAGCATGGCCGGGCCGACGAGGAACGCCACCGCGCGGATCCCGGCTGCCTTGATCCCGATCCGCGACCGGTCGCTGGCCTGCACCACACGGACGCCAAGCGCTCGCTTGCCGATGGTCGCGCCCCAGGCGGCGTGCTGCACCCAGTAGTACACCAGCGCGATGCCGAACATCGCCAGGGCCCAGTACCACAGCACCTGCTGATTCCCCGGCTCCTTGACGAGGCTATTGATCGCCGCTTGCGCGGCCGGGGAGCTGTGCTGCTGGTAATTGGTCATGACGGCGTCGAGCTCACGCCAGAAGCGGGTCAGCGGGGACCAGAAGGCCAGGACCGAGACCGCGAAGATGATGATCCAGTCGAGCATGCAGGCGGCCAGCCGCTCCCAGGGTGCGGCGATGGCCGGGTCGCGTCGCGACTGCATACCCGCGGGGCGGCTGCCTCGCGGCCCGTAGCCCGGCCGCCCGTAGCCCGGCTGCTGGCCCTGACCTGGCTGGGAGTAGGGCTGCTGGGCGGATCCACGGGAGCGCGGTCCGGGCCGGTAAGCAGGCGGCGTGCCGTAGCTGGGCTGGTCTGGCTGCGGAGGCGCCAGGTAAGCCTGCGGGACGGACCCGCCCGCATCCAGGTACGGCGAGGGGCGCGACGGCGCAGGCTCGTCCGTCGCGGCGCCCTGGCTGGTCTCGTCCTGCTGCGTCATCCTGGCGATGGTTCCCTTGTGCGGCCGTGCTGCCCGGAACTCACCACCACTGTATGCGCGGCTGGGCCTGGCAGCGCTACCGACAGCGCACGGCTGACGGCCTGCGGAGCCCGGCCGGGCTGGGCCGCGCCTGGCTCACCTCACAGGTTGCCGCGCCGCTCCTGCTCGCGCTCGATGGCCTCGAACAGGGCCTTGAAGTTGCCTTTGCCGAAGCCCTGCGACCCGTGCCGCTCGATCAGCTCGAAGAAGACGGTCGGCCGGTCCTGGACGGGCTTGGTGAAGATCTGCAGCAGGTACCCGTCCTCATCGCGGTCGGCGAGGATCTTGAGCTCGTGCAGCTCGTCCAGCGGCACCCGGGTGTCGCCGACCCACTCGCCAAGGGTCTCGTAATAGCTGTCCGGCGTGTCGAGGAACTGCACGCCCTGCGCCTTCATGCCGCGGACCGCGCCGACGATGTCGTCAGTGGCGAGCGCGATGTGCTGGACGCCCGGACCGCCGTAGAACTCGAGGTACTCGTCGATCTGCGACTTCTTCTTGCCGATCGCAGGCTCGTTGATCGGGAACTTGACCTTGCGGCTGCCGTCCGCGACGACCTTGCTCATCAGCGCCGAGTACTCGGTGGCGATGTCGTCACCGACGAACTCCTTCATGTTCGTGAAGCCCATGACCTGGTGGTAGAACTCCACCCACTCGTTCATCCGGCCGAGCTCGACGTTGCCGACGCAGTGGTCGACCTCGGTGAAGAACGGACCCGTCCGCTCGGCGGTCAGCGGGCCGGCCGCGACGTAGCCGGGCAGGTAGGGCCCTGTGTAGTCGGCGCGCTCGACCAGCGTGTGCTGGGTGTCGCCATAGGTGGCGATAGCGGCCAGTACCACCTTGCCGTGCTCGTCCCCGACGATCTCGGGCTCGCGCACGCTACGCGCGCCGTGGGCGAGGGCGTACTCGTAGGCCGCGGTGGCGGACGGCACGCCGATGGCGAGGTCGACCACGCCGTCGCCGTGCTGCGCCACGCGCGCACCGAGGTCGGTGCCGGACCGCACCGGCCCCCGGAAGACAAGGCGTGCGTTCCCCGACTCGAGCACGTAGGCAGCCTCGTCGCGGCAGCCGGTCTCCGGGCCCCGGTAGGCGACGCACCGCATGCCGAAGGCGGTCGAATAGAAGTGGGCAGCCTGCCGGGCGTTCCCGACTGCGAATACCACCGCATCCATTCCGGTTACGGGGAACTGGTCGGTCGGTGTCGCCTTTGCCGCTGCCACAGCTGTCATGTCGTCGCTCCTGCATCCCTCGCGGCCGCCTGGCTCTCCTCGCAGCATCCGTCAGTGAGTCATACTGAGCAACTGAGCCTCGATTGACTAGACAATATGCTGACTATCACCAGCAGAATGCTACTGGTCTTGTACAGGTTGCTAGCAAGGAGCGCCCAGGTGATCGACGAGCTCGACGGCCGCCTGATCGAGCTGCTGACGGCCGAGCCCAGAGTCGGCGTGCTGGAGGCGTCGCGACGTCTTGGTGTCGCGCGCGGCACCGTGCAGGCACGCCTGGACCGCATGCACGCTCGCGGCGTGATCACGGGCTACGGGCCTGACATCGACCCGGCGGCCATCGACTACGGGGTCACGGCGTTCGTGACGCTGGAGCTGAGGCAAGCCGGCGGACACGACCCGGTGGCGCGACGGCTCGCCGCGATCGCCGAGGTGCTGGAGGCCCACACCATCACGGGGTCGGGTGACATGCTGTGCCGGGTCGTGGCGCGCAGCAACGCCGACCTCCAGCGAGTCATCGATGCGATCGTCGATCTGGACGGCGTGGTGCGCACATCGACGGTCATCGCGCTGGACAGCCCGCTGCGCTACCGGGTGCTGCCGCTCATCAGGGTCTCGGCCGAGGCATCGGCCGCTCCCGCGTCCGGGGTACAGCCAGCCTGAGGCGGCGGCCGGAGTGAGCGGGGCGGGCCCTCAGGCGGAGGAGCGGGCCGGGGTGGCGTCGGCCAGCTCGAGCGCGACATCGAGCAACGCCGTCTCCAGCTCCGCCGGGCTGGCCGCCCTGTCCTGATAGTGCATGCAGCAGAAGCTGACGCTCATCAGGCACGATGCGGCCCGGATCTGATCCCGGAGGGATGCGTCGGCCTGCTCAGTCAGCAGGGCGACCAGCGCGTCCATCCGCTCCTTGAACAGCTCGCCGCGCTCCTTGGCGTTGGCCAGGCCGCTGACGGCAGCCTGGTTCTGGTGCAGCATCCGGAAGACCTCGGTGCCGTTCGCCACGATGTGCAGGTACCGCCGGACTATCTCCGCCCTGGTAGCCGGCGTGCGGGGCTGAGCCTTCGCCCACGCGATCAGCTCGTCCAGGTCGGCGACATAGTCCTCGACCAGGCTGCGGACGATGTCTTCCTTGGACTTGAAGTAGTAATACAGCGCGGCCTTGGTGACGCCGAGCTGCTCGGCGATCTCACGCAGGGACGTCTTCTCGTAGCCCTGCTCGGCAAACAGCTTGAGGGCAAGCTGGCGTAGCCGCGACCGGGTGTCGTGGCTGCGGTCCTGCTCATCGCCGCGGACGTTGTCTTCCATGGCCTCGCGTTCTAGCCCTTCATGCTGCCGTGTAACCTACTTGACGGCCGGTTAGTGCCGAGCTTAGCCTGTTCCCTGACTGGATGCTAGCCGGTCGGCAAGTAAGTAGGAAACGCCGCGAGTCTGTGCTGCGCGGCATCTGTGTGGAGCGAGGAGTCCATTTCATGACAGACAATCCGGCAGTCGCGGCGCAAGCGAGCGGGACCTCGTTCGCTACGCGGCGCGAGTTCATGATCGTTCTGCCCGGACTGCTGCTCACCCTCATCATCGCCATGCTCGACCAGCTGGTCGTCTCCACGGCGCTGCCGCGCATCGTGGGCGACCTCGGCGGCCTGAACCACCTCGCGTGGGTGGTGACCGCCTACGTGCTCGCGTCCACGATCACGACGCCGCTGTACGGCAAGCTCGGCGACCTGTATGGCCGCAAGCGGCTGCTGATGATCGCGATCATCATCTTCCTGGCCGGCTCGGCACTGGCCGGCCTGTCGCACACCATGGACCAGCTCATCGCGTTCCGCGCGCTCCAGGGCCTCGGCGCTGGCGGTCTGATGGTCGGCGCCATCGCCACCATCGGTGACATGGTCGCGCCGCGCGAGCGCGGCCAGTACATGGGCTACATGATGGCGGCGATGATGCTGGCGATGATCGCCGGGCCGCTCGTCGGCGGCTACATCACCGACAGCCTGTCGTGGCGCTGGATCTTCTACATCAACATGCCGATCGGCGGCGCGGCGCTTGTCTACCTCTGGGCGACCATGCACCTGCCACGCAGGCGCGTCGAGCACAGGGTCGACTATCTCGGCGCCGCGGTGATCGCTATCGGCGCGACCGCAATTGTCCTGCTGACGACCTGGGGCGGCACGCAGTACGCGTGGGGCTCGTGGGAGATCATGCTGCTCGCCACCATCACGGCCGCGGCGATCGTGGCGTTCTTCTTTGTCGAGGGACGCGCCGCCGAGCCGGTACTGCCGCTGCATGTGTTCAAGAACCGGAATTTCTCGCTGGCCTCGGGGATGAGCTTCCTGCTCGGGTTCGTCATGCTGGGCGCCCTGACGTTCCTGCCGCTGTACCAGCAGACAGTGCAGCACGCCTCGGCGACCGGCAGCGGCCTGATGCTCATCCCGCTGATGCTCGGCTCGACCGTCACCACGCTCCTCGCCGGCCAGATCACCACCCGGACCGGGCGCTACAAGATCCTGCCGGTCATCGGCGGCGTCATCATGACGATCGCCATCTACCTGCTGACCCACCTCGGGCCGCACACGACCCGGCTGAACTCGGCGATCTACTTCGTAGTGCTCGGCATCGGCATGGGCTTCCTGATGCAGATCACCTCGCTGATCGTGCAAAACAGCGTCGAGCAGAAGGACATGGGCGTGGCCAGCAGCTCGCGCGCGTTCTTCCAGCAGATCGGCGGCTCGATGGGCGTGTCGGTGTTCGGCGTGATCTTCATTCACCGGCTCACCTCGGCCATGGCCGCCCAGGTGCCAGGCGCGCACGTACACGCCAGCGTTGGCAGCCTGGACCCGGCCACCATCAACAACCTGCCGGCCGTGATCAGGGAGGCCGCATTCTTCGGCCTCAGCAAGGGCCTGGACGCGGTTTTCTGGTGGACCATCCCCGCGTCCGCGCTGGTCTTCCTGCTCGCCTTGTGCGTCAAGGAGATCCCGCTGCGCGGGCGCAACGACAGCCCCGCGCAGCAGGTGGCGGCACCACCGGAGCAGCTCGAAGCCGCGGACCTGGGGGCCATCTAGGTCACCTGCGTCCAACGCCAGCGGCCGGCTGCTCCCCTCGGGGCAGCCGGCCACTTTTTGGCGTATTACGGCCGCCGAGCGGCCACGCTGGCTAGATGCCGTTGTAGGGGACGGCCTCGAGGATCTCGACGGTGGTGGCACGGCCGTTCGGCAGGTTGTAGGTAGCGGTCTCGCCGACCTTCTTGCCGGAGATGGCGCTGCCAAGAGGCGATTTCGGCGAGTACACGTCGATCGGCGAGCCGACCTCCTCGCGTGACGCCAGCAGGAAGGTCACCTCGTCCTCGTCGCCCTCAAACCTGATGGTCACGGTCATGCCAGGGCCGACCACTCCGTCGGTGCGGGGTGGCTCGCCCACCCGCGAAGTCTCCAGAATCTGGGTCAGCTGCCGGATCCGGGCCTCCTGCATGCCCTGCTGATCCTTGGCGGCGTGATAGCCGCCGTTCTCCTTGAGGTCTCCCTCTTCCCGCGCGGCCTCGATCTTCTTCGCGATCTCAATCCTGCCCGGGCCGGAGAGGTGGTCGAGCTCGGCCTTCAGCCGGTCGTACGCATCCTGCGTTAGCCAGGTAAAGGTGTCATCGCGCGTCTCGGTCACGGGTACTCCTCAGTGGATGCGGATAGACGGTCCGCTGGGCCTTGCGGGCCATGGGGGTAATCCTTCGAGGCTAACAAGGCTCCGCAAGTACGTCGTACCTGTCAATGGTCCAGGTCAAACAAGTCAGGGCGAAGCCGGGCAAAATAGTGGTGCTAATGGCGCGCTTCCGGTAGCCGGCGGGCGTAATCGGCCCCGTTCCCCTTCCCTGGGCAGGCCGGCCTGAAGCCTGCGGGAATGAGCCCGGCCGGCCGCTGTGTTGACCATTCGGGCAGCCATCGGGCCCGAGCCAGCCGGCAAGCAGGGTTGTCGGTGGCTCGTCCTACAGTGGCAGCCTGCGTTATTTCCGCCCCCGCCGCTGCGACCCCAGCCCTGTTGACCCCGAGGTGACTTCCGCGTGCTTGTCGAGCCTGACGAAGGCAGGACCACCAGCAGCCGGCCGCTGTCCGGCTGCGAGCCGTTGCGGCTGATGGCCGTCCATGCGCACCCAGACGACGAGTCGAGCAAGGGCGCAGCGACGATGGCCAGGTATGTCAGGGCAGGCACGGATGTCCTGGTCTGCACGCTCACCGGCGGTGAGCGCGGCGACATCCTGAACCCTGCGATGGAGCGGCCGGAAGTTCGCGCTGACCTGCCCGCGATCCGGCGGGCTGAGATGGCGGCGGCGCGTGAGATCCTCGGCGTCCGCCAGCAGTTCCTCGGCTTCACCGACTCCGGCCTGCCGGAGGGCGATCCGCTGCCGCCCCTGCCGGCCGGCTGCTTTGCGCTGGAGCCGCTGGCGAGCGCGGCCATGCCGCTTGTCCAGGCTGTCCGGGACTTCCGCCCGCACGTGATGCTGACCTATGACGAGAACGGCGGCTACCCGCACCCCGACCACATCAAGTGCCACCAGGTGTCGGTAGAGGCCTTCGAGGCGGCCGCGGATCCGGACCGCTACCTGGGCTGCGGCGAGCCGTGGCAGCCGCTCAAGCTCTACTATCACCTCACTTTCCACCGGGCCAGGATCATGGCGCTGCATCAGGCGATGCTCGACCTCGGGCTGGAGTCGCCTTACACGGACCGGATCGACGAGTGGGTGGACGAGGACACCGATCGCAAGGGTCACGAGATCACCACGCGGGTGCACTGCGGTGATTACTTCGAGGTCCGCAACCAGGCCCTGATCGCGCACGCGACGCAGGTTGATCCCGAGGGCGGCTGGTTCGCGGTGCCGGCCGAGGTGCAGCGCACCGCCTGGCCGACCGAGGACTATCATCTGGCCAGGTCGCTGGTGGATGCCGGACTGCCGGAGGACGACCTCTTCGCTGGGATCCGGGAGAGGGTGAGCCTGTGATTGAACTCGCTGCGGCGGCGGCAAAGTCGACGAGCGCCTGGGATGAGCCGGGAACCCTCGCGTTCCTCGTCATCTTCGGGATGGGCGTCATCCTGTACTTCGTGTTCCGGTCGCTGGCCAGCCACCTGAGGAAGATCAACGAAGCGGCGCGGCTCGAGGCAGCGCAAGCCGATGCCGCGCAGGCCGATGCGGTGCAGGCCGATGCGGTGCAGGCCGATGCTGTGCAGGGTCTGTCCGGTCGTGGTTCGCTGGGCCAGCCCCCGCTGGGGTAGCGCAGGGTCGCTCCGGTCGCGCTTCGCTGGGACGACCCCCGCTGGGGTAGCGCAGGGTCGCTCCGGTCGCGCTTCGCTGGGACGACCCCCGCTGGGTTAGTCTGCCTGCCTGCTCGGCCGAGGCGGCCCCGCGGCTGCTGCTCGAGCCAGCGGCTCAGTCAGCCTGATCCGAACATCTCACGGCTGAGGTGCACGTAAGTCAGGCAAACCGGGTGCGAAAGTGCACGTGAGCCGTGAAATGCCGCCCAACCAAGATCAACTAACTGGATGGCTGGTCAAATGGGCGCCCGATATCACGAAGCACGTGCTCCCGGGAGCACCCGCCGATTGCGGCGTGTCGCGGCCGGTTGATTGCTAGTTTCGTGCCTGATAGTCCCGGCTATCGCGGGAGTGCAGGCCATGCTAGCGATCCACGGAATCTGGGCCCACGGCGTGCTGAGCCTGTGGGCTGAAGACTCCGACCAGCTAGTGCCCGCTGCGGTTACGCTGCGCGAGCCCACGCCCATGCCACACCCTTGTGCGGCTGGCGCGGGATTTCTCGCCGATGTGATCGCCGAGTTCGGCGAACCGGCTAGTGACCTCATCCGCAAGGCCGCCGAAGACGAGCTCACCCTCTGGCTGCCCACCACGGTCACCGGGCCGGTTTCCTCGCCAGATCTGGCCAGCGCGATAGACACAGCGGATATTTCGGGCGCGCGGAGTCCCGCCGGGGTTGTGGCGAAAGATTCGGCACCGCCGGCTGTGTCGAATCTTTCGCGATCATCACGGTTCAGCGGCAGCGCGGGCAGCGGCAGGGGCTCAGTGCGCGAAGGCCGGATCTGGCTGTCGCCGTGGCAGGTGCCCGCGCTGAGCCTCGAGCCCGCGGCGGCGCTTAGCCTGCTCGCGGCGCTCGGCGGCCCCGACGCACGCGCCGAGCGCGCGGTGCTGTCGGGCAGCGTGCACTACCTCGCCGCGCTCGCGGCGCTGGCTGCGGACCTGGCCGCCCGCGGGCGCGTGCTGCCCGGATTCGCGGAGGCACCTGACGACAGCGCGGCGGGCAGAGGCGGGGACGCGGGCCGAGCCGCCAGCGCGACCAAAGGCGGAAACGCGGGCACTGGCGGGAATGCTGGCTCAGTCGAAGGCGCGGTCGCGGCCAGCGGCGCGAGCGCGGCCGGGTACTACGCCCGGTGGCGACCGGTGCTGGCCGGCGCCGACGCGCTCCGCGCCCGCGAGCTGACCATCGCACTGCCGCCGCTCTGCCGGGCTACGAGCGGGGACGGCGAACCGTCGGCGGCCATCGTGGCAGAAGCGCTCGACCTACTGACGGACGCGGCCGTCCGGGGCCGGCTGTCATTCATGGCGGGCTTCGAGTTGCTCCCGGCTGGCCCGGCGTCGCCGCTCACCGATCGCTGGGCCGCGGCGCTCACCGGGGCAGACGGTCACCTCAGCCTGGCAGCGGGCGACAAGCCAAAGGCGGCCCAGCTCGCCTTCGCGCTGTGGGCCTGGCAAGACGCCGCGCAGGAGCCGCCGGGTCCGGTCCGCACCTGCTTCCGGCTGGTCGAGCCGCCCGACCGGGCCGGGTCAGCCGATCCGGCGGCAACGGCCGACCTCGCTGGTGCGGTCGACCCAGCAGCGGCGGTCGGCCCGGCAGCGGCGGTCGGCCCGGCAGCGGCGGTCGGCCCGGCAGCGGCGGTCGGCCCGGCAGCGGCGGTCGGCCCGGCAGCGGCGGTCGGCCCGGCAGCGGCGGTCGGCCCGGCAGCGGCGGTCGGCCCGGCAGCGACGGTCGGCCCGGCAGCGACGGTCGGCCCGGCAGCAAAGGGAGGCCCGGCAGCGAAGGTCGATCCTGCAGCGGCGGCCAATCGGAGAACGGCGGCCGCCTCCGCAGGGACAGCCGTCTTCGCAGCGACAGCTGACGAGCCGGGGCAGACCAGTCCGGAGCGCGAGGCGAGCTGGCTCGTCCAGTTCGCGCTTCAGTCGACCGACGATCCGAGCCTGCTTCTGCCAGCCGCTGATATCTGGGCGGGGGACACGGCAGACGGCTGGGCGGCGGCGGGCCTCGGCTACCCCGAGGATGACCTGCTCGCCGGCCTCGGCCGGGCATCCAGGCTCTTCCCCGAGCTGGACGCGGCGCTGCAAACCGCCGCGCCGGCGTCGGTTGCGCTCGACACCCGCGGCGCCTTGCACTTCCTGAAGGAAACGGGCCCGCTACTCGCCGGTGCTGGCTTCGGCGTGCTGCTGCCAGACTGGGTGCGCCGGTCCCGGCTCGGCCTGAAGCTCACCGCCAGGTCCAGGACCGCATCTGGCCCTGGCTCGGTCACCGCGCCGAAGTTCAGCATGGCCGACCTCGTCGACTTCCAGTACGAGCTGGCCATCGGAGACCAGACTCTCGACCCGGCCGAGCTCGCCGAGCTAGCGCGGCTCAAGGTGCCGCTGGTCAGGCTCCGAGGCCAGTGGGTCGAGCTGGACGAGCGGCACCTCAAGGCGGCGCTGCAATTCCTGGAACGCGGTGGCTCCGGCGTCATGACCGCTGGTGACGCGCTGCTGGCCGGTCTCGGCGAGAGTGCCGCGGACCTGCCGCTGGCCGAGGTCGACGCCGACGGCTGGCTCGGCGACCTGCTGTCCGGCCAGGCGGACAGGCGCATCACCCCGATGCGCACGCCCACCTCGTTCCAGGGTGAGTTGCGGCCGTATCAGGAGCGCGGCCTAGCGTGGCTGTCGTTCCTCGGCAGCCTCGGCCTCGGCGCTGTCCTCGCCGACGACATGGGCCTGGGCAAGTCGCCGCAGACGCTGGCGCTGCTGCAGGCCGAGCGCGACAACAGCACCGCGACCGGGCCGACGCTGCTGATCTGCCCGATGTCTCTCGTCGGGAACTGGCAGCACGAGGCCGCAAGGTTCACGCCCGGCCTCGCTGTCCACGTGCATCACGGCTCCGACCGGCTGACCGGGGCGGAACTGCGTGCGGCGGTCGCGGCCGCGGACCTGGTCATCACGACGTACGGGGTCGCCACGAGGGATCGAGACGCGCTGGCGCAAGTGCCATGGGCGCGAGTGGTCTGCGACGAAGCGCAGAACATCAAGAACGCGGGCACCCGGCAGGCGCAGGCGGTCCGCGCTATCCCGGCCGCAGCACGCGTTGCTCTGACTGGCACCCCGGTAGAGAACCGGCTGACCGAGCTCTGGTCGATCATGGAGTTCACCAGCCCCGGGCTGCTCGGCCCGGCCGAGAGGTTCCGGCGGCGGTACGTCATTCCGATCGAGCGCAACGCTGAGGCCGAGGCGACCGAGCAGCTCAAGCGCGTCACCGGGCCGTTTATCTTGCGCCGGCTGAAGACCGACAAGACCGTCATCGCTGACCTGCCAGACAAGCTAGAGATGAAGGTCTGGTGCAACCTGACCACCGAGCAGGCCTCGCTCTACCAGGCGACGGTGGACGACATGATGGCCAGGATCGAGGCCGCCGAACCGGGCATCGAGCGCCGCGGCCTGGTGCTCGCCACCATGGCCAAGCTGAAGCAGGTCTGCAACCACCCAGCCCACCTGCTCGGCGACGGATCCCGGCTGGACGGGCGGTCGGGCAAGCTGGCCAGGCTGGAGGAGATCTGCGACGAGATCGTGGACGCGGGGGACAAAGCCCTGTGCTTCACCCAGTACGCGGAGTTCGGCCGCATGCTTCAGCCCTATCTGGCGGCCAGGCTCGGCTGCACCGTGCACTTCCTGCACGGCGGTACGCCGAAGAAGCGCCGCGATGAGATGGTGGCCGAGTTCCAGGGTGTGGACGGGCCGGAAGTGTTCCTGCTCTCGCTCAAAGCCGGCGGCACCGGCCTGAACCTGACGGCGGCCAACCATGTCATCCACGTCGACCGGTGGTGGAATCCGGCAGTCGAGGACCAGGCGACCGACCGTGCGTTCCGCATCGGGCAGCGCCGTGACGTGCAGGTGCGCAAGTTCGTCTGCGTGGGAACGGTCGAGGAGCGGATCGACCAGATGATCGAGGACAAGAAGGCCCTGGCCGAGACGATCGTCGGCACGGGTGAAACCTGGCTGACCGAGCTGTCCGTCGCTGACCTGCGCCAGGTTGTCGAGCTATCGCCCGAAGCGGTGTCTCAGTGAGGACAGCACGGTGACCGACTTCTATCCGCCGTCACGACCGCTCAAGGCTGCGGGCGGGATCAAGGCGCGCAGCAAGCGCGGCTCGATCGGCGAGCAGTGGTGGTCACGGCGGTTCATCGACGTACTGGAGTCGTTCGGTCTGCAGAGCCGGCTCACCAGGGGTCGAAGCTACGCCAGGTCCGGGCAGGTGCTGAGGCTGGAAATCAGCACCGGCCACGTGACGGCGCAGGTTCAGGGATCGCGGGTCAAGCCGTACGCGGTCAGGCTCACGGTCGATCCGCTGACGACTCGGCAGTGGCAGCGCGTCGAGGAAGCGCTGGCCGCGCGTGCCATCTTCCGCGCCCGGCTGCTGGCGGGCGAGATGCCGGCCGAGATCGAGGAAGTCTTCGCCGACTGCGGCACGCCGCTGTTCCCCAAGTCCGCCCGTGACCTCATGATGACGTGCACGTGCCCGGACTGGGAGGTGACGTGCAAGCACGTGGCCGCCGTCTGCTACGTGCTGGCAGAGGCGTTCGATGCCGACCCCTTCGGCATGCTCGCCTGGCGCGGCAAGGGCCGCGCCGACCTGCTCGCGGCGCTGCGCCGACTCACTAGCCGAAGTGACCCGGCCGCCGGGCGCGCGGTCATCGATGTCGCGGATGCTCCGCTGTCGCCAAGCCCGGACCGGTTCTGGTCCTCGGCGCTTAGCCCGGCCCGGCTGCGCGCGCTGCCGCCAGCCCCGGCCACGCCCGCCGATCTACTGCTGCGCAGCTTCGAGCCGCCGTTCATCACGGCGGGCGGGATGGACCTGGTGACGCTGCTGCGGCCGGCCTACGTGGTGATGACGGGAAGCGACGTGGTCGGCGAAACGACCTCATGACTTTGAAAGATGCCGTGACAACGCCCTGGACATCGCGGACACCTTCGACAGCTACCGGTCGCCCGCCGCCCTCGGCGCGGGCATATCCGGCCTCCTGGTTAGATAACGGGCGTGATTGAGATCCGCGATGCGCGCCAGGACGAGTTCGGCGAACTGGGAGACGTGCGGGTGGCGGCCTACCTGGCTGACGGGTTCCTGTCGCCGCAGTCGACATACGCCCCGACATTGCGCGGGCTCGGTACCGACGGGCTCGATCAGGTGCTGGTCGCGGTCGACGGCGACCAGGACGGCGCATCGCCAAGCGCAGCGGGGGCAGCGACGCAGCCAGGATCGGGTCGAGCCCGGATCCTCGGCACGGTGATGCTCCAGGGCTGGCCCCAGGCTGGGGAGATCCTGGCCGGCCCGGACGAGGCCGAGATCAGGGCGCTCGCGGTGGTGCCAGAGGCGCGCGGCGCCGGCGTAGGCCGGGCGTTGCTGGCCGCCGTCATCGAGCGGGCCGTCCGCGCAGGCATCCGGCATCTGGTGCTGCTGACGCAGACCGGCATGAAGGCAGCCCAGCACCTGTACGACGAGGCCGGCTTCGCCCGCCTGCCCGAGCGCGACTGGTCACCCGCACCCGGCGTGACTCTGCTGGCATACGGCCTGGTCCTCGACGGCAAGCCGCGCTCCTAATTCGGGGCTGCCAGCCGTACTCCGCGCGCCGCCGCGGCTCGTGCCAGCGCAGTCGCTGCCCGCGGCCGAGTCAGCTATGGCGGCGGTTAGGGTTGAGCCGGTACGTGCTGACCAGCCGGAGACGGCGGAACCGGCCGGAGACGTGCTGACCAGCCGAGACGGCGGAACCAGCCGGAGACGGCAGAACCAGCCGGAGACCGGTAGATGAGAAAGCGGTGATGGCCGTGAGCGAGGCGCTGGGCGATGTGCCTGCCGTAGCCGTGCCCGATGCAGCGTGGCTGCTCGACGTGCGGGAACACGACGAATGGGCCGCCGGGCATGTCCCCGGTGCGACCCATATTCCGCTCGGCCAGCTGGGCGCGCGCACTGGTGAGCTGCCGCAGGATGAGGCGATCTACGTGATCTGCCGGTCGGGCATGCGCTCGGCTAGGGCCGCGAATGCCCTGACGGGCGCAGGCTGGCACGCGGTCAACGTGGCAGGCGGTATGCAGGACTGGGCCGCGGCTGGCCGACCGATGGTGACGGACACTGGCGCCGCGCCGTTCGTTGCCTGATCGCCGCCGCCCGACTGCCAGGGCGCAGCGGCCCGACTGCCAGGGCACGGCCGCCCGACTGCCAGGGCACGGCCGCCCGCCCGCCGGGCTCGGCCCGTCGGGCTCAGCCTCAGGCGCTGCCGGCAGCTAGCGGGTAATCCAGGCCGATCATCGGGGCGAGGTCGGACAACATCAGCTCGAACATCGGCGATGGGTCGTCGAGCGCGAACCGCATGTGGCCGAACGCCTCCAGGCTGACGGTCCCGTACAGCAACACCCAGCAGCGCAGGAATGTCTGGAGCGCGCCGAGGGGCAGATCGGACTGCACGAGCTCGCGGTAACGCGCGAGCTGCTGGCGGAGCGACGGCTGGATCTCGTCGTCGGCCGGAATGCTGAACGGGCGCCGCCGGTACAGGTCGCCGAACAGGTCGAGGAAGACCTGGCCGAACTGGTATCCGCAGTCGATGGTCGTGTCGCGGTGCAGCTCGTGCAGGACCTCCATGCCGGGCAGCGGGCTGCCGAAGATCATGCTGAACTCAGGCACGTGCGTCAGCGTCCAGGCGCGGAACGCGCGGCAGCCCGCGATCATCTTGACGACCATGACCTCGGCCTCGGTCAGGTCTGAGGTCGACGAATCGGCGGCCGTGTGCACGGCAGTCCGGACATGGGTGGCCAGCTCAGTGAAGATGTCGGCCACGACGTGCCGCAGCAGGTCCTCATGACTGCCGAAGTACCGGTAGAGCGCCGGTGCGGTCATGCCCATCTCGCGAGCGATGGCCCGCAGTGAGATTGCCTCCGGGCCGTCCTGGACCAGAAGCTTGCGGGCAGTCTGGATGATCTCCTGAGTCGTCGCGGCCCGGACGCGATCGCGCCTGCTCGGCGCCTGGACGATGCTCGGCATCTTCCTCCGTCCCGCGCTTGACAGCTGTGACCTTGACAGCTGTGACCTTGACACGCATTAACTGTGTATGCCAAGTTTACAGCGTAAATATTTACGGCGTTAACTCAAGCAATGATCGGTAACTAGTCTAGCTACGGAGCAAGCGATGTTCGAGGCCTGGGGACGAATCCTCTTCCGCCGGCGCCGCCTGGTACTGGTCATCGCTGCGGTCGGGGTCGTCGCCGCGGCCGTCTGGGGGACCGGCGTATTCGGGTCCCTCCAGTCATCGGGTGGCTTTGCCGCGCCCGATAGCCAGAGCCAGCGCGAGCAAGCACTGGCCGCTCGCGCCTTTGGCCGGGATGCGGGCGACGTGGTACTGCTTTACACAAGCACGAGCACGAGACGTGCACTCGGCCGCGTACCGGTCGGCCGTGACGAACACCCTGGCCAGGCTGCCGCGCAGCAAAGTCAGGGCCGTGCAGACCTACTGGTCCACGGGCTCGCCGGAGTTCGCGAGCGCGAACGGGCGGGTGAGCTACGTAGTACTCGAGCTCGCCGGGGCTAGCGACACGGCCCGGATCGCCAGCTTCAACGCGATCAAGGGTGATCTCGCGGCACCTGGCCTGACCGTCCGAGCGGGCGGCCAGATCCCGACCGATGCTGCGATCAACAAGGAGGTCACCAGCGACATCGGCCGGGCCGAGGGCATCTCCATGCCGCTCCTGCTCGTCCTGCTGGCGATCATCTTCGGCAGTCTCGCCGCCGCCAGCCTGCCACTAGCCGTAGGCGGCATCGGCATCATCGGCTCGTTCGCGGCGCTGCGCCTGCTGACCCTGGCCACGCCGGTGTCCATCTACTCGATCAATATCACCACCATCCTCGGTCTCGGCCTGGCCATCGACTACGGCCTGTTCATGGTGGGCCGCTTCCGCGAGGAACTGCACCGCCAGGCCACCGTGGAAGACGCGATAGCAAGGACCGTCGCGACGGCCGGCCGCACCGTCGCGGTCTCCGGCGTCACCGTGGCAGTGGCGCTGGCCAGCCTGCTGCTCTTCCCCGAGGTCTTCCTGCGCTCGATGGGCTATGGCGGGGTGGCGACCGTGCTGGTCGACATGCTGGCGGCGCTGACCATCCTGCCGGCCCTGCTCGCCGTCCTCGGCTCGAGGGTGAACGCGCTTCGGGTGCGCAGGTCCGTGCGTGCACCGGCGTCGCAGGACGCCACCGGCGGCTGGTACCGGCTGGCGCGCAGCGTCATGCGCAGGCCGGCTGCATTCGCCGCTGTGATCGTCGTGATCCTGCTCGCGCTGGGGTCGCCGTTCCTGAAGATAACGTGGGGCGGCACCGACGCCCGGGCGCTGCCTGCGGGCGCGGCGCCGCGCATGGTCACGCAGACACTGGCCAGGGACTTCCCCGGCAACATCACCGCGCCCATCGAGGCGCTTGTCACCTTCGCCGGACCGGTGGGCTCCTCGCCGGCCCGGCAGGCCCAGCTCGCCGGGTACGCCGGCCGCCTGAGCCGGGTGCCAGGCGTGACCGGCGCTCAGATCACCGGCGTGCGTGGCGACGTGGCCAGGATCGACCTTCGCTATGGTCCCGATCCGCTGTCGGCGCAGGCCCGCCAGATCGTCCAGCGCGTCCGCGATGTCGCTGCCCCGGCGCGCGCAAGTGCTGACGTCGGCGGCCAGACCGCGCAGCTCGTCGACGAGCTGGGCAGTCTCTCGGCGACCTTGCCGTGGATGGCGCTGGTGATGGCTGGCGCGACATTCGTGCTGCTCTTCCTGGCGTTCGGCGCCATCGTGCTGCCGGTCAAGGCGATCGTAATGAACCTGCTGTCACTGTCAGCCACGTTCGGCGTCGTGGTCTGGATCTTCCAGGATGGCCACCTATCCGGGCTGCTCCGGTTCGCGCCGACCGGGACGCTCGACCCGACGATGCCGATCCTGATGCTCGCGATCATCTTCGGCCTGTCCATGGACTACGAGGTCTTCCTGCTGTCGCGGATCCGCGAGCGGTACGACGTGACAGGTGACAACACCGATGCGGTCGCCAGCGGCCTCCAGCGCACCGGCGGCGTCATCACCAGCGCGGCGCTGCTGCTGGTCGTCGTGATCGGTGCGTTCTCCGCGTCAGGGATCACGTTCATCAAGCTGATGGGCGTTGGCATGATCGTGGCCCTGATCGTGGACGCCTCGATCGTGCGGGTGATGCTGGTCCCGGCCACGATGCGGTTGCTCGGCCGGGCCAACTGGTGGGCGCCGCGCCCGCTCCGCCGCTTGTACGCCCGGTACGGCATCAGGGAGGCAGACGGGGGGAAGGCCGCCGGCGAGCGTCTGGCAAGCTCGGTTCCGTAACTGCCGGCTACCTCGAGCAATCGGAGACCTGACTTGAAGTACGTCAACCTGGGCGCAACCGGCCTGCGCGTATCCCGCATCTGCCTCGGCATGATGAGCTACGGCAACGACAGCGAGCGGCCGTGGGTACTCGACGAAGACGCCACTGAGCCGATCATCAAAGCCGCGGTCGAGGGCGGCATCACGTTCTTCGACACCGCCGACGTGTATTCCAGTGGCGCGAGCGAGGTGGCGACCGGCCGGCTGCTGCCTAAGTTCCTCGGCCGCGACCAGTTCGTGCTGGCGACCAAGGTGCACGGATCGACCGGGCCGGGGGAGAACGACCGCGGCCTGTCGCGCAAGCACATCCTGTCGGGTATCGACGCCTCGCTGCGTCGCCTCAACGTGGACTACGTCGACCTTTACCAGATCCATCGCTACGACAACCGCACGCCGGTCGAGGAGACGATGTCGGCGCTGCATGACGTCGTCCGGGCGGGCAAGGCCCGCTACATCGGCGCCAGCAGCATGTATGCCTGGCAGTTCGCCAAGGCGCAGCACGCGGCCGACGTGCACGGCTGGACCCGGTTCGTGTCCATGCAGAACCACTACAACCTCGTCTACCGGGAGGAAGAGCGGGAGATGATCCCGCAGTGCACCGACCAGGGCGTCGGCGTCATCCCCTGGAGCCCGCTGGCACGCGGGCTGCTGGCCGGGACCAGAACCAGGGATGGCGAGCGCCGGACGGTGCGCTCAGGTACCGACCCCTTCGGTGACTCGCTGTACAAGATGCCGTCCGACTTCGACGTGGTCGAGCAGTGCACGCAGGTAGCAGCCGAGCGCGGCGTGCCGTCAGCGCAGGTGGCACTCGCCTGGCTGCTGCACAAGCCGGGCGTCACCGCACCGATCGTGGGTGCCACCAAGCCGGGCCATCTGGAGGATGCGCTCGCCGCCGAGGAACTGACGCTGACCGAGGACGAGATCCGCAGGCTAGAGGAGCCGTACGTGCCGCACCCGGTGCTCGGTCACATCTGACGCCACCGCCGCCGGCGGTGTTGCCGGACGACCCGAGCGCTGCCCGCGATGAGGACGCCAGCAAGGATGACGAGCTCGAGGCCCAGCACTGCGCCCGAGATCGCGCGTCCGGCCTGGCGTCGCAGTAGCTCGTCGAGTTCGAGCTTGCTGCCGGCGACCTGCGGTCGCGCTGCCACCCGGCGCGGGTCCTGTCGTGATCGCCGTTGGGACATTAGGGCTGCGGCCGCTGCGGTGGCGATGTCATGCTCGGCCGAGAGGGTCAGCGACCCCGTTCCCGTCCTGATCGCAGGGAGGAAGATCGCGATGTCATTTCAGGGCTGGCCGGAGGAGGCACTCGACTTCTATGACGGACTGGAGGCCGACAACTCCAAGGCCTACTGGCTCGCGCACAAGGAGATCTACGAGACCTGCGTCCTGGCCCCGATGGCCGAACTGCTCGCCGACCTCGAGCCGGAGCATGGCGAGACGAAGATCTACCGGCCGTATCGCGACGTGAGATTCAGCAAGGACAAGTCGCCGTACAAGACAGCGATCGGCGCGCACGCCGGTGATGGCTACATCCAGCTGTCGGCGGCCGGGCTCGCGGCGGGCAGCGGCATGTACGGCATGTCACCGGACCAGCTTGAGCGCTTCCGCGCCGCGGTCGCGGCGGATTCGACCGGTGCCGCGCTCGAGGACATCATCGCCGGCCTGCGCAAGCAGGACATCGACGTGCATGGCCGCGACTCGCTCAAGAGCGCGCCGCGCGGCTACCCGCCTGATCATCCGCGTATCGAGCTGCTGCGGCACAAGGGCCTCGTCGCGTGGAAGCAGTGGCCCGTCGAGCCATGGCTCGCGACCCCCGCGGCCAAGACCGCCGTCGCCGACTTCCTGGTTGCCAGCCGACCGCTCGGGCAGTGGCTGGCGCTGCACGTCGGGCCTTCCGTCGAGCCTGCTCGCGCCCGCCGGTGAGCCAGGCGGCGTCGGCAGCAGGCGACGGCAGCACGGCGACGGCAGGCAACAGCAGCACGGCGACGGCAGCACGGCGTCGGCAGCAGGCAACAGCAAAGGCCGCCGGCCGAGTCAGGGACCCGGCCGGCGGCCTTGACTGGAAGCTGTCTGGTTACTGCTGAGGTACCTCGGTCATGAGGTCAGGCGATGTCTCCATGCCGGCCCGCCACACCGACCGGGCAATGATCTTGTGCGGGTCGACCCGGTCCCGGTACTTGGCGGCGATCTCGGTGATCTCCTCCAGCAGGCCCTCGGAGAGCGTCGTCGGCTGCAGACCAAGGGCCAGGAACTGGTCGTTGCGCACGCTCAGCTCGTTCTCGTCTGCCTCACGCCGCGGGTTGGGCAGGCACGCGATCTCGGTGCCAGTCATGTCGCCGATCATCTTGGCCAGGTCAAGCACCCGATGGGTCTCGGTGATCTGGTTGCGGACGAGCACCTTCGAGCCAGCATCCGGCGGGTTGTTGAGCGCGATCTCGATGCACCGGACGGTGTCGCGGATATGGATGAACGCGCGCGTCTGGCCGCCGGTCCCGTGCACCGTGAGCGGGTGGCCGATGGCCGCCTGCATCAGGAAGCGGTTGAGCACCGTTCCGTAGTCGCCGTCGTAGTCGAACCGGTTGATGAGCCGCTCGTCCCTGGCCGTCTGGCCGGTCTGCGTACCCCAGACGATGCCCTGGTGCAGATCGGTGATCCGGAGCCTGTCGTTGGAGGCGTAGAACGAGAACAGCAGCTGGTCCAGGGTCTTGGTCAGGTGGTAGACCGAGCCGGGGTTGGCCGGGTGCAGGATCTCCCGCTCCAGCTCGCCGTCGGGTGTCGGCACCTTGACCGTCAGGTAGCCCTCCGGGATGGGCGCGGTGCCCGACCAGCCGTAGCCGTAGACGCCCATCGTGCCGAGGTGGACGAGCGAGGCGTCGACGCCTGTCGTGACGAGCGCGGTCAGCAGGTTGTGCGTGCCGCGGACGTTGTTGTCAACGGTGTAGCGCTTGGTCTTCTCGGTCCGCATCGAGTACGGGGCGGCGCGCTGCTCGGCGAAGTGCACGATGGCGTCTGGCCGGATCTCGAGCAGGACGGAGACAAGCCGGTCGTACTCGGTTGCGAGGTCCAGGTTCACGAAGCCGATGTCGCGGCCTGAGACTTCCTTCCACGCGGCCAGCCGCTCGCTGATGGGCCGGATCGGCGTGAGGGAGTCGACCTCCAGCTCGATGTCGATCTTCCGGCGGCTCAGGTTGTCCACGATGGTGATGTCGTGACCACGATCGGACAGGTACAGCGACGTGGGCCAGCCGCAGAAACCGTCGCCGCCGAGGACCAGAACGCGCATAGGGTGCTCCAAAAGTTTGCTCAACCGCTCCAACAACGTCGGCCGTGCTCGCCTCGGCCGTCAGTGCGAGGTTGAGAGCTAGGCCCTCAACGATGGCATCCGTGGCAGTGTACCGGGCGATTTCCACCGCGATGGTCAGTTCATCACCGCTGTGTGAGCCGGCCAGCACCGGGTCCCTGAGCCTCTCTGTCTGCCCGGCGGACGGCCCGCCATCATCACCTTCCCACCAGCATGACTCGCAAGCGTCCGCCAGGACAGGCACAACGGCGGATTGTCAGCGAGTACGAAGCAAACTCACAGCAGCTTGCCGGCCGCTCCCGGCGTCCACCGTCCGGCGTCGCCGCCCAGAACCGGCCCACGTCCAAGCCGGGCCCAGGTCCCGCAACAGCGACGGGCAGGGAAGGATGGAGTCATGGCAGAGCGGCTTCGCGGCGAGACCAGTCCCTACCTGCTCCAGCACGCTGACAACCCGGTGGACTGGTGGCCCTGGTCAGACGAGGCGTTCGCGACGGCAGCCGAGCGGGATGTACCGGTGCTGCTGTCGGTCGGTTACTCGGCGTGCCACTGGTGTCACGTCATGGCGCACGAGTCGTTCGAGGACGAGCAGACCGCCGCGATCATGAACGAGCACCTGGTCTCGATCAAGGTGGACCGGGAGGAGCGCCCTGACGTCGACAGCGTGTACATGACCGCGACCCAGGCGATGACGGGGCAGGGCGGCTGGCCGATGACCGTTTTCATGACGCCAGACCGCGAGCCGTTCTTCTGCGGAACCTACTTCCCGCGCGCCCAGTTCCAGCGGCTGGTGCTCGGCGTCGCCAGGGCCTGGCAGGAGGATAAGAGCCAGGTCGCCAGCCAGGCGAGGCAGATCGCGGCCGCCCTGGCCGAACGCGCCGGTCAGCCAGTCGCCGCCGAGCCGGACGCGGCGGGCGGGCAGGAGATGACCACTGAGCCGGGGGCGGCGCAGCCCGGGTGACCGGCATGCCGGAGACCGGCGGCGATACGGCGGCGGATGAGCCAGCGGCTGCGCTCGCGGCGGCGTGCGAGGCGGGAGTATCCGTGCTGAGCCGCGAGTTCGATGCCAGCCGTGGCGGTTTCGGTGGCGCGCCGAAGTTCCCGCCGTCGATGGTGCTGGAGTTCCTGATCCGCCACTTTGAGCAGGCGGCTGGTCCAGCCGGAGCACGCGCCCTGGAAATGGCCGCGGCCACCGCGGATGCCATGGCCCGAGGCGGCATGTACGACCAGCTGGCTGGCGGCTTCGCCCGGTACAGCGTGGACGCCGACTGGGTCGTGCCGCACTTCGAGAAGATGCTCTACGACAACGCGCTGCTGGCGAGGGTCTACGCGCACCTGTGGCGGCGGACTGGCAGCGGGCTGGCCCGGCGGGTGGCCGAGGAGACCTGCGAATGGCTGCTGGCCGAGTTGCGCACCGGCGAAGCCGGATTCGCCTGCGCCCTGGACGCGGACAGCGACGGCGTCGAGGGCGCGTTTTATGTCTGGACGCCAGCTCAGCTCTCCGCTGTGCTCGGGCCTGAGGACGGCGGCTACGCGGCCGCCGCCTACGGCGTCACCGAGGCTGGCACGTTCGAGCAAGGCTCCTCTGTTCTCCAGCTCCGGGCCGACCCAGCCGACCCGGCCCGGCTCGCCCGGATCCGAGGCCGGCTGCTGGCGGCCAGGGCCGGCCGGACCCGGCCGGGCCGCGATGACAAGGTCGTCGCCGCCTGGAACGGGCTCGCCATCGCGGCCCTCGCCGACACCGGCACGCTGCTGGACCGGCCCGACTTCGTCGACGCGGCCGCGGCCGCCGCCGAGCTGCTGGCCGATGTGCACCTGAGCGGCGCGCGGCTCGCGCGGACGTCCAGGGACGGCCGCGCATCCGGCACCGCAGGTGTCCTCGACGACTACGGCTGCGTCGCGGCCGGCTTCATCGCGCTGGCGAGCGCGACCGCCGCGGACGGCGCCGGGGGTGCCGCCCGCGCAGGCCGGTGGCTGGCGCTGGCCGGCGAGCTGCTCGACACCGTCCTGGCCAGGTTCGGAACGGGAACGGGGGGCTTTTACGACACCGCCGACGACAGCGAGCGGCTCATTTACCGGCCTGCGGATGTCGCCGACGGACCGAGCCCGTCGGGCACGTTCGCGGCCGCCGACGCGCTGCTCAGTTACTCGGCGCTGACGGGCTCGATACGGCATCGCGACGCCGCGATCGCCGCGCTGGCCAGCGTGCCCGCGCTGGCGGCGCGGTTCCCGCGGGCGGCCGGGTGGGGGCTCGCGGTCGCCGAGGCCGTGCTGTCGGGGCCGGTCGAGATCGCCATTGTCGGCCCGGCTGGCACGGACCGGGCTGACCTGCACCGCGTGGCGGCGCTGGCGGCGCCGCCAGGCGCCGTCATCGTGGTCGGCGACGGCGCGCTGGCGTCCGATGGCGCATCTGCCGCTGATGGCGAGGTCTCGCAGGCCGGCGCTGGCGCTGAGGCGGCTAGCGGAAGTGCCGGCGCGCAGATCCCGCTGCTGGCCGGCCGGACCGCTCTCGACGGCCGCCCGGCCGCCTATGTATGCCGTGACTTCAGCTGCCGCGCCCCGGTAACCAACCCCGAGCAGCTGCGTGTAGCACTGGGCTGACGACGACCTCGCCGCAGGCGCGCCGGGTCAGGCGACCGCGCGCGTTGCCAGGGACACCGAGGTCGGCGACCCCGTTCCCAGCCATGGTCTTTTACCACCGCAGCGCCAGAAGTTTGCCGAGGGTTCGCCGCCCTTAGGTACTCGTGAGCAAGAGCAGGCATGATCATAACGATTTGTGGGGTATAGACGCATGCGCCAGACGGGGGCATCGTAGGACCACGGGCCCGAACAAGGCCGCAGTTGCTGAGGGGAGTCAGAGGTGCGCGACCGAGTCGGCCGCCAGCGCGCAAGGCTGTGGCTGACCGTTCCCGTTGGTGTCGCCGCTTGCGTGCTGGCGACATTCGGCACGATGCCGCTCGCCTATGCGTCGGCTGGCCAGGCTGCCGGGCACACAACATCGGCGGTCGCGGAGGCGACGGCGGCGCTGCAGGCGGCGGGGCAGACCGAGGTAGTGGCGGCGGACAGGGCAGGCGTGAACCTGCCCGCCAGCGACAACGCCACGACGGCGGTGCCGGCCGTGCAGATTGCCGCCCGGCAGGGCACCCCGCCGGTCCGGCCGCTGGCCTCACTGCATCCGGCGGACCTGCTCGTGATCGCGCCGCAGACGCTGCCGGCCACAGCGATGGCGGCGATCAGCAAGCTGCCCGGCGTGTCTGCCGTGAACCTGCTGGATGCCGCGCGTATCAAGGTCAACGGCAGTTACGTGGCGACGCTCGGCGTGGACCCGTCGACGTTCCGCGACTTCGCCGCCATGCCGACGGCCAAGTCCACAGTGCTGTGGCAGAACGTGGCCGATGGCGGCATCGCGGTCTCCTACCTCATGGGGCGGCAAGAGAAGCTGCCGCTTGGCGGCACCGTGACGGTCGTGGGGACGCGAACTGAGCAGCTTCAGGTCGGCGGGTTCGGCACGGTCGGCATCAGCGGCGTGGACGCGGTCGTATCCGACCCGGTCGCGCGCTCGCTCGGCATCCCGGCCGGGAACGCCATCGTCATCAGCGCCCCCAGCGCCCGGCTCAGCACCCTGATACACGAGGTCGCCCGCGTCCTGCCGAAGGGCGCATCGGTGGCGCCGCTGGTAGCGCAGGCAGCCGAGCGCGGGCTGCCGGTGTCTGCCGGGTCGGCGGGCGCGATCAGCATCTCCGCCTCCAGCGGGCCTGGCCTGACAGTCGAGCAGACCAAGGCGTTCCTGACCGCGGCGCTGAGCCGGGTCGGCCTGCCGTACGTCTGGGGTGGCAATGGGCCGAACGTGTTCGACTGCTCAGGCCTCGTGCAGTGGTCGATGCGGCAGGCGGGCATCGTGATGCCACGTGTCGCGGTCGACCAGGCCCGGACCGGGCCGCAGATCCCGCTGGCTGACCTCCAGCCAGGGGACTTGCTCTTCTACCACACCGACCCGACGGCGCCGACCTACATCTCGCACGTGGCCATCTACATCGGCAACGGCCTGATGCTCCAGGCGCCGGAGCCCGGCGAGAACGTGCAGGTCGTGCCCGCCATCTTCGGCGCCGGGTTCGCCGGCGCGGTCCGCGTGTATCCGCGCGTGGCTGCGGCCGTGGCGGGGAACATCGCGGGCTGAGCGCTGCCGGGCGCCTGAGCGGCGGCGCCGGGTCGCGCCGCGCGTGGCGTTCTGCGGTCCCGGCGGTCCCGGCGGCTCTGCGGTTCTCCAGTGGCTGCCGGCAGCGCTTACATGGGGGAGCTTGCGCCTCCCGCAGACAAGGTGTAATCATAATTACATGACTACTGAGAAGCAGGCCTCCGGCGTTCAGGAGGAGGCGCTCCGCGGCTGGTTCACCGGGCGGCTACCGGCAGGCTGGTTCATCGGGACGCCGGACATCAAGGTGGACCGTGAGGAGATCACCATCGTCGGCACCATCGCCGGGCCTGAGGGCGCTGCCGGTGCCAGCGAGGCCGAGTCGGCCGCGGCCGCCGAAGGTCGCAGCCGGCGGTTCCGCGAGGAGACCCGCGAGCATCGGATCGAGATCGCCAGGGAGGCCGAGCACAAGTTCGGTCGGAAGGTCTCCTGGGGCGTGGAGTGCGACGGCCGCAGGGTGATGTTCACCACGTTCTCGGTGCCGGTGATGACCCGGCTGCGGCAGGCCGAGCGGCAGGTACTCGACACCCTCGTTGACGCCGGCGTCGCGCGCAGCCGCAGCGATGCACTCGCCTGGTCCGTGCGCCTGGTCGGTGAGCACCAGGACACCTGGCTTGCCGAGCTGAGAGCCGCGCTGCGCAAGGTTGAGCAGGTCAGGGCCGAGGGACCGGGTCAGTAGGCAGGTCGCCGGCCCACTCGCGCTCGCGCGGGCCTGGCGTCTGCGTGCCCGCCGGCGCCTACCGTCCAGGGCACGCTGGCACCGAGCGCAGCCGCCCTCTCGAGCCGGCGCACCTGGCTCCACGGCGTCGGCCAGCCAAAAAAATAGGTGATCAGCGCGTTATCACAACAGGTCCTGCGGAGATGATTGCCGGGACCGGCCCGAATTGAACCGGTCCTGCCGGGGTACACTCCCCGAATCCCGGGTCACAGGGCCTCCCCAAGCGTGATGCCGGGTACCCCCGCTGCGGAGCAACCCGCAAAGCCCCTTGAGGAGGACCCGTCGTGGCGCATGAGTGGGACCCGACCGGTGACCTTGAGACAAGTCTCGATGACGCTGGGCTGAAGAACCCCAGCGTGCGTGAGTACGTACGGCACTGGGCCGCGCACACGGGTGCACAGCGGGTCGAGGTGGTCGGCGCAGCCGACGACGCGCGACTTATCAGCGAATCGCTCGCCGCCGGCGAGATCCTCCCCGCGGGCGAGGGGCGCTATTACGCCCGCAGCTACGTCAAGGACACGGCGCGCTCCGAGGAGCGCACCATCGTGGCGACGGCCAATCCGGCGGACGCAGGTGTCTACAACAACTGGCGGCCGTCGAGCGAGATGCGTCCCTTGCTGGAGGAGCGCATGCGCGGCGCCTCGGCCGGCAAGACCATGTACGTCGTCCCGTACCTGATGGCGCCGCCCGGTTCCCCGCTTGAGCCCTTTGCCGTCGGCGTCGAGCTGACTGACCACCGGACCGTTGCGCTGCACATGATCCGCATGGCGCGGTGCGGCGTGGAGTACGTCAATGACCTCGCCGAACCCGACAGGTTCGTGCGCGGCGTGCACGTGACCGGTGACCTCGAGAATCTCGGCCAGGGCACGCCAGACGACCAGCGCTACTTCGTGACGGTCGCGGACGAGCGGACCATCCTGCACTTCGGCTCGTCCTACGGCGGCAACGCGCTGCTCGGCAAGATCGCCCACGGTCTTCGCCAGGCGTCCTACGACGGCTGGGTTTCGGGCGAGTTCCTGGCCGAGCAGTTCATGCTCATCGGCATCACGGATAAGCAGGCCGGCCGCACCTGGCACATCTGCGGCGGGTTCCCGAGCGCGTCCGGCAAGACCAATCTCGCCATGATGCTCGCGCCGGACGGCCTCGGTGACCGCTACCACGTCGAGTTCTACGGCGACGACATCGCGTGGCTCCGGGTCGACCCCGAGGACGGCAGGATCTATGCGATCAATCCTGAGTTCGGCGTCTTCGGAGTCGCTAAGGACACCAACGAGCTGACCAACCCGACGGCGCTCGGCTCGGTCGCCCCCGGCACCGGCGTCTTGTTCACCAATGTCGCCTACAACGACGACACCGGCGACGTGTGGTGGGAAGGACGGACGCCGGAGCCGCCCGCCGACCTCACCGGCTGGCGTGACTGGACCGGGCAGCTGATCGCCGAGCGCCCCGATAGCGAGAAGGCCAAGCCCTGGGCCCACCCGAACAGCCGCTTCACGACCTCGCTGAGCAAGGTGCCCAACATCGCCGCTGACTTCGAGAACCCTAAGGGCGTGCCGATCGACGCCATCATCTTTGGCGGCCGCACGCGCGATCGCGAGCCCCTGATCCGGGCTTTCACCGACCTCGCCGAGGGCGTCTACGACGGTCTCACGCTCGGGGCCGAGGCAACGTTCGCGGCCGAGGGAGTGGAAGGCCATCTCCGCTACGACCCCATGTCGATGCGCCCGTTCATGTCCTATCCGGAGGGCGCCTACGCGGCCCACTGGCTCAAGATCATCGGTGCGGCTGCCGTCCGGCCGATCTTCGCGCACGTCAACTGGTTCCAGCGGGATCCCGGCGATGGGCACTTCCTGTGGCCTGGGTACCGCGACAATCTCCGTCCCCTGCTGTGGCTGCTGAGGCTCAAGGATGGCGACGTCCAGGGCCGGCAGACGCCCGTCGGCATCCTCCCGACCAAGGACGAGCTCGACCTCAACGGCGTCGAGATCAGTCCGGCGGACCTGGATAAGATCCTCAGCATCGACCGCGTGCGCTGGGCCGAGGAGATGGGTGACCGCGAGCGGCATCTCGCTCAGTTCGACGGCCTGCCTGAGGAGATCTGGGCCGCGCACCGACGTGTCGCGGCAGCGCTCGCCACCGAAGCGGACTGAGCTACCCATCGCGCTGCGCTCGTCGTCGTCTAGCTGGACAAGCCGGCCCGTGCGCGAGCCAGCAGCCGGTAGACCGGCGCCGTTATGGGGCTAAAGCGGCGCATGGGCACCGTGTTCTCCTCGCGATTGGGCCGGCGCGTGGGGGTGTCGCATTCGGGCATCGCGATGTTAACGTTCCGTTATGGGGGCGCTGCGTTGCGTTGATGGTTCCGTGCTGTCTGTCGAGGCAGTGAGCTGCCGCGATCGAGCCGGTCAGCCGTACGAGATCACGCTCAACCTGGCCAGGGACTCGGTACCGTTCGCGGCTGTCGGCCAGCGTTGCGGCTACCAGCTATCGGAGCTCGCCGAGCGGATCAGCGCCGCGAGGCAAGATCCCGACCAGGCCGCAGCCTGGCCAGATCCGGACGACAGGTTCCCGGTGGGCCCGGACTCCAGTCCCGCCCCGGATACAGCCGCCGGACGCCGTGCTGGCCACCTGAGCCATCTTGATGGCTACCTGCCCGGCGATCACGAGTACTTTGCGCTCCGCTCGCGTGAGCGCGTTGACCTGCCGGGCACGGGCGAACTGCGGTGCGTGCTTCGCTCGAGCGCGGTCTGGGTCGGCGAGTGCATCGGCGTCGGGCCCGTGCACCGCAGCCAGCGCCTGCCGCCCGGCCGTCATGGGGTGCTGCCGGTCCAGCACGGACCGCCGGTCCAGCCTGGGGTGCCGGTCCAGCAGGGGGCACCTGTCCAGCCCCGGGTGCCGGGCCAGCCCGGGGTCGCCAGCGGGGCCGGTCCAGCAGGAGGCACCGGCCCAGCAGGGGGCAGCGGAGCAGCACGAGGTGCCGGGCCAGCATGGCTCGCGGATCTGGCGGCATCCCGCGGGTGAGCACGGCCGGTGGCAGCTGACCAGGCGTGCGGTCATCGAGGCCTGGGGTGCTGGCGGTGTTGGAGTTCGAGCTGTCCTGACTTCGGCCGAACTGGTGGCATTCTTGGATACGGTTCTCAGGGGGCCGGACAGTGCTGGTGCAGCGGAGGAGGTCCCGAGAGCGGACGCGCAGGCCGGTGGCCAGCCGGCCGGTAAT
The DNA here is from genome assembly GCA_963837255.1 of uncultured Actinomycetota bacterium. Classification (GTDB taxonomy): domain Bacteria; phylum Actinomycetota; class Actinomycetes; order Streptosporangiales; family Streptosporangiaceae; genus JAJYUU01. The sequence goes on along the minus strand of CAWIMN010000009.1, from coordinate 1,336,016 downwards.
CAGCCAGGCGGCGGGATGATGCCGCTCTGGCGACAGCGAGGAAAGGTGCCGGATGGGATTGCGCGGTCTCGTCTACCGGCTCTACGAGCGCAGGCTCGAGGCGGCGCTAGTGCCTCAGGCGGTGCCACGGCACGTTGGGGTGATGTGCGACGGTAACCGCCGGTGGGCCAGGTCGGCGGGACTAGCCGACGTCAGTAGCGGTCACCAGGCAGGCGCCGACAAGATCTTCGAGCTGCTCGAGTGGTGCCAGGAGACGGGCGTCGAGGTCGTCACACTCTGGCTGCTGTCGACTGACAACCTGACCAGGCCAGCCGCCGAGCTTGAGCCGCTGCTGCGGATCATCGAGGACACGGTTCGCGAACTCGTGGCCCAGGATTGGCATGTGAAGCCGGTCGGCGCGCTCGACCTGCTGCCTGCTGACACCGCCGAAGTGCTCAAGAACGCGGCCGAGGCGACCGCTGCCAACGGCGGCCTGCTGGTGAACGTCGCCGTCGGATACGGTGGCCGGCGCGAGATCGCCGACGCCGTCCGGTCCCTGCTCCAAGACCACGCCACCCGCGGCACGACCATCGAAGAACTGGCCGAGATCCTGGACGTGGAGCACATTGCCGAGCACCTGTACACCGCGGGACAGCCTGACCCCGACTTGGTCATCAGGACCTCAGGGGAGCAGCGCCTAGGCGGATTCCTGCTGTGGCAGAGCGCGCACTCGGAATTCTATTTCTGCGACGCCTACTGGCCTGCCTTCCGCCGCGTCGACTTCCTGCGCGCGCTGCGTTCCTATGGCGAACGGCATCGCCGCTTCGGCGCGTAGCGGCCTGGTTTCGTTCGGCGACAGGTGATCTGTACTGCGTGAACAGCTCGTTACGCGACATTCGACAGCCATGAACAGCTCGTTACGGTACTTCCGCCACCACGTTCCCTTAGGTACGGTCGGAACTGACGGGCGGTGCCTAGCCGCCCGCCGGGAAGGCCCTTGAGATCCTCGAGCTTCGCGTCCTGGTGCGCAGGCGAGATGAGCGAAGGGCCGGGTCCCCGGCGCTTCGCTGGCCGGACCCGGTCCCGCCGACACGTCTGTGTCCGACCGCGGCGCCAGCCGGCGCCCAGGGGAGAGCGAGTGGCCAGTTCCTCAGCACGCCGATCAACATCCGCCCCGCGGGAGCCTGCCTCAGTAGCTCCTGCCCAGCCAAGTTCCGCCCGCCATGTGCCCGCCGCGTCCGGGCAAGCCGGTCCGCAGTCTGGGTTCGCCAGCGTCAGCCAGTCGCGGCGTACCTATGTCCTGGACACCAGCGTTCTGCTGGCGGACCCGGCAGCAGTCGGCAGATTCGCCGAGCACCGGGTGGTCCTGCCCATCGTTGTCATCACCGAGCTTGAGGCTAAGCGCCATCATCCGGAACTCGGTTACTTCGCCCGCCAGGCACTTCGCTACCTCGATGATCTTCGTGTCGAGTACGGCCGCCTGGACGCCGATTTGCCTGTCGGCGAATCTGGCGGCAGCGTCCGGGTTGAGCTGAATCACTCGGACCCCTCGGTGCTTCCGGCTGGCTTCCGGCTGGGTGACAACGACACCAGGATCCTGTCCGTTGCGTGCAGCCTGGCTGCCGAGGGCGAGAGCGTGATCCTGGTCAGCAAGGACCTGCCGCTGCGGGTCAAGGCCGCCGCGGTAGGGCTGACGGCGCAGGAGTACCGGGCGGAGCTGCCGCCCGACTCCGGCTGGACGGGCATGGCTGAGCTGGATGTAACTGCTGCTGAGATCGACGAGCTGTACGAGAACGGCCAGCTGGACCTGGCCGTGGCGCGTGACCTGCCCTGCCATACCGGACTGGTGCTGATGTCAGGCGTGGCCGGCGCCGGCAGCGCGCTTGGACGCGTGCAGCCGGACAAGTCGGTGAAGCTGGTTCGTGGCGACCGGGAAGCGTTCGGCCTGCGCGGCCGGAGCGCGGAGCAGCGGATCGCACTAGACATCCTGCTGGACAACGAGGTCGGCATCGTCTCCCTCGGCGGACGGGCGGCACGGGCAAGTCGGCACTCGCGCTCTGCGCTGGGCTCGAGGCAGTAATGGAGCGCCGCCAGCACCGCAAGCTCGTCGTGTTCAGGCCGCTGTATGCAGTCGGTGGCCAGGACCTCGGCTACCTGCCCGGCTCGGAAGCCGACAAGATGAACCCGTGGGCCCAGGCCGTCTTCGACACGCTGGCAGCCGTTACCTCCCAGGCCGTGATCGAGGAAGTCCTGGACAGGGACATGCTTGAAGTGCTGCCGCTGACCCACATCCGCGGCCGGTCTTTGCACGACTCCTTCGTCGTGGTGGACGAGGCACAGTCGCTGGAACGTGGCGTCTTGCTGACCGTGCTGTCGCGGATCGGCGCTGGGTCAAGGGTCGTGCTCACGCATGACATCGCCCAGCGTGACAACCTCAGGGTCGGCCGCCACGACGGTGTCGTCGCCGTCATCGAGAAGCTCAAGGGTCACCCGCTCTTCTCGCACGTCACGCTCGTCAGGTCCGAGCGCTCGCCGATTGCCGCGCTGGTCACCGAGATGCTGGAGGATCCTGGCCTCTGACCGAGCCGAAGTCGTGGACGCGGCCCGGCCGCCGCGTCGGGTCTGGTCGGCTCAGTCGGGTTGGTCGGCGGTATCGAGCAGGGCCGCCGCGACCGCTAGGTCGGCCGCGTAGGTGATCTTGAGGTTGCGCTCGCTGCCTTCGACGGCGGCGATCGGAACGTCCGGCAGGTAACGCTGCACGACGCCGCAGTCGTCGGTCGCCGGCACGGTGGTGAATGCTGGGTCTGCGTCGGCCAGCTGATAAGCCGCCGTGATCACGGAGAGGCGGAACCCCTGCGGCGTCTGGCAGCGTGCCAGCGTGTCGCGCGGCAGGACTCGCCCGATGACGCCGCCGGTGACCTCGACGATCGTATCCGGAGACGGCACCACGACGCCGATGGCGTCGAAGCGGTCAAGCGCCTCCACGCAGTCGGTGATGATCCGCTGATCGACCAGCGGCCGCGCCGCATCGTGGAAGAGCACCTTGCTGTTGTCCGGCAGCCGCGCACCGAGCCAGTTGAGAGCTTGCCTGGTGGAGTCGGTTCTGCTGACTCCGCCCTGGATGACGTCGGCCACCTTGCCGTAACCGGCCAGCTCATGGCGGACTTGCTCGCTGATGTTCGCGGCGGCAACGACCAGTACATCGTCGACTGCGGGTGCCTGATCGAACGCTAGGACGCAGTGCTCGATGAGATTACGGCCCGCGAGCACGCGCAGCTGCTTCGGGCTTGCCGAGTCGAACCGGCGCCCGGATCCGCCTGCTAGCACGACGGCAACGGTCCGCATGGCCGGACCCTACCTGGTCCGCTTGGCATTCTCCGCCCGCGGTCGTGGGCCAGCGCTCCGGCTGTCTGTACTCTAGGTAGCGCTCTGGCTACTAATTGCTTAGCAAGGACGATTAAACGGAGGATCAGACCCCCGCTGGCGTCAACGAGCCAGCGGCCGACGCGGCAGCGGGACAGGCCAGCAACAGTTCCGCGCCCGGAGCCGGCGTGCGCCCGCGGGGACGCCGCCGTTCTCAGCGACGGCCGACAACCGAGCCGGCGCGACAGCCGACGGCCCGCGTCAAGCCCGGGGCTCGCCGCCGCCGGCCAACCGGCCGAGCTCGCCGGGGTTCGCCGGGGCGCCCACGATGGCCGATGTAGCCGATCCGCCGACTTCGACGACGAACGCAAGTCGGCCCCTACCGCAGCTGCCCGACGACGCCTGGCCGCCACCGTCGGCCGAATCTGCCTGGCCGCCGCCGACGCCGGGCGAGCCCGCTGAGCCATCCGCCCCGGCCGGGGCCGCCGGACCGGCGCCCGGCGCTGCGGCGGGGCCCGGCTGAGCGATCCGCCCCGGCCGGGGCCGCCGGACCGAGCGCCCGCGGCCTCGGCCCGTGAGACCCGGCTGAGCGATCCGCCCGGGCGCAGGCGCCGAGGGCCGCGCGCGGACGCCCAGCGGCCGCGAGGACCGGCCGCGCACCTGACCGGCGGAGCACCGCCGTCGGGTCGGCTGCCCGATGAAGACCTGCCTGCGGGTTCAGCGCATCGTCGCGGGCCGTCCGCCGCTGATCCGCTCTCGGGATCCCCGGCTGCGGCAACCTCACCGGCGCCCGCCGCGCCCGTCTCCCCGCCGCTGGGGGCCGCTACGCCCGCTCCCGGTCCGCTCGCGGGCGGTGCGCCCGCTGTCGCCCCGTCTGCGCCCGCCCCGCCCGGCGGGATTCCCCTGGGGGGAGGCTCGGCCGCTGCCGTGCGGCCCGCGCCGTCCGCCGATGCTGTGCTGGCTGACACGGGCCGGCCCGAAGCGCTGCCAGCCAACCTCCGCCCCAGTCCTAGCGGCCCCATCGCTGCCAGGCTTCCCGACGTGGAGGTACCAGCATCCTGGCCCGCGAGTCCCGGAGGCGCGCACGAAGTCAGGCCCGATGCTGGCGCCGCCGAGGATGAGGGTACGGATACCGAGGGCTTCGACAGCCCGATTCCCGACACGTACGCAGCTGACACCGAGCCCGCGGCTGACGTCGTGCCTGACGTCGAGCGCGCAGCTAGCGCGGCACCGGAGGTCGAGGCCGCCGGTGGCGCGGCGCCCGAGGTCGAGGCCGCCGGTGGCGCGGCGCCCGAGGTCGAGCTGAGCGACACCGAAGTCGCCGAGGTCCTGTCAGGCCGGGTCATCCCGATCGGCTCGTTCTTCGGCGGCACTCAGCAGGCCCATGCCGGTCGGGCTGACGACGAGTACCGCTGACGTGGCCGGCGCGAGATTCCTGGCTGACGCTGGCCGGATCGCGTTCGCTTGGGCGCAGGAGCGCTCGCTCGGGCTTACCTCGGCGTGCGGCATCTGCCTCGCGCTGGCCGTGTGCGCGGCCGCTTGGTTCTCCGCGGGCACAAGGGCGGACATCGTCCGCGGTGTCGCTGCGCTGTGGGGCGGCTACCTCATCCTGCGGGCGGGCCAGTGGCTCGCGCGCCAGCCTGAGCAGGACCAAGCCGGGCAGGACCAAGCCGGGCCGGACCAAGCCGGGCAGGACCAAGCCGGGCCGGACCAAGCCGGGCCGGACCAAGCCGGGCAGCATGAGGTACGGCAGGACCAGGCACGTCAGGCCGAGGTGCGGCAGGAAGAGGTCGGGGGCGGCCAGTCGGCCAGCGGCAGCGCCAGCCTGGACGTGGACGCTGGCGTTGCGGACGCCATGACTATGCCGCGCCCTGGTCAGGGCCTGGCCGTGCGACGTGCCAGGAGCGCCACCGAACGTCGCCGGCCTGGACCGGTAACGTGGCTGGCCGGGCTTGGTGCCGGGGCCGCCGAGTGCGCCGTCTACGCGGGACTTGCGCTCGGTGCGGCCGCCGAGCGCTGGAACGGCGCCTGGACGCTCGCCGTCGCCGTCCTCAGCCTGGTCGCGGTCCGAAACCTGATGACGGCCTGCTCGACGCCACCCGGCTTCAGCGAGCGTTCAGACGGCGCGTTTCGCCGGCTCTCCGAAGCGGTACTGACCATGCCGGTCGGCGGCCGCATCCTGCTCGTCGGGATCGTGGCACCGTTCTGGGGCGCACGGGCCACCCTGCTAGCCCTGCTCGACTGGGCGATCATCTCGATCGGCTACGGGATTGCTGGCCGGGCTGCCGCAGGCGTGACCGCCCGGGCCGGGCGCCGTGGCCCGCCTGGCCAGGTCGCTGCCCGGTCAAAGCTGGTGCGCCTGCGTGACGACGGCGCCCTGGCCCGCGCGCTCGGCGTGCTTGTGCAGGGGAACCTGATGCCATTGCCGCCGGCGATCCTGGGCCTAGGCGCGGTATCCGCGCTGGCGGTCCTCGGCTTGCACGGGCTCCCTGGGGCGCTGCTGATCGGCCCGGCGATCGTCATGCTGCTGGCCGCGCCAGGCTCCGCGCATCCGCACACAGGACGGTTCGACTGGCTCGTGCCGGTGCTCCTGCTCGGCGCCCAGTTCCTCTATCTTGCCGCGGTCGGCATGGCGGCGCGGGTGCCCGGTCCGGTGATCTTTGCGCTCGCCGCAGCGCTGCTGCTGCGCTACACCGACCTCGCCTGGCCTGGCCGTCCGGTGCTGCTGGCCAGGCCGAGGGATCCGGACGCAGAGCCGGCCGAACTCGGGACGAGCCTCGGCTGGGAAGGGCGCCTGCTCTTCGCCGGACTGACCGCCGCCATGGGCATCGCGACCTACGCCTACGTGGCCCTGACCGTTTATCTCGTGGCGCTCATCTGCGCGAAGGCCGTGACAAGCTGCCTCGCGCCGCAGGAAGAGATCAGCGAGTAAGACCTGAGTTGGGCCACGTTAGTGGGCACTGCGCGGTCCGTGGACGTGGTCGAGTGCCTGACGAAGGTCGTCGGGTAGCGGGGTCGGCGGCGGTGAAGGTGTGCCGGCCGGCCTGGATCTGGATGGTGCGGTAACGGCGGGCTGTCTTGACGAATCTGCGGATGGACCATCCAGCCTGGTTCTCCAGCCACCGGCTGACCGCGAGCGCGGCGAGCACGATGGTCAGATGCGTCTCGATCGAGTCTCGTTTGCGGTGGTAGATCGGCCTGGCCTGCGGCTCCAGCCTGCGCTCCTTGGAGAACCCGCTCTCCCGGAACCCGTCACCGGCATCGGTCGCGAAGTACAAGGTGGACACGTCATACAGCACAAGGCTGGCGCAGCCCAGCCCGGCGTGCGCTGCGCACGCCGCCGACAGCCCCTGCCGCCACGACTCCTGCGCATAAACCGGCAGGCGGCGCTTCACCGTCCGGTACGACGCCGCCGCGACACCGGCCTCCTCCAGCACCAGCAGCGAGTCCAGTTTGCTGACCGGCTCGATGATCCGCGCCAGCACCAGGTCGCGGAACACCTCATCACCGCCGGCCGCCTCGCCGAAGCCCAGCACGTCGTATCCGCTGCGCAACCACGGACCACCACAGCCGCGAAACCCGAGGTCAGCGGGCCGCCGAAACGCTCGCCGCTGAAACGCGCCCCAACTCAGGGCCACACCACCCCTTCGTCGGTCCACGTGACCCCTTCGTGGCGGCACAGGCAGAAGGGATGCCCGACCGGGTCGGTGTAGACCTGCCAGCCGTAGCCCTCGGGTCCGATGAAGTCCTTCTGCAGTGTCGCGCCGAGCTTGACGACACGGCGCTGTTCGGGCTCGATTTCGCCCACTTCGAAGTCGAGGTGGAACTGCTTGGGGTGTTCGTCGTCGGGCCAGCGCGGAGGGCGGTAGTCCGCCACCCGCTGGAAGGCCAGATCGACCTCGCCGAAGGTGATGCCGGCAAAGTTGTCGTAACTGCCCTCCCTGATGGCGCGGCCTGTCACCTGGGAGTAGAAGGCCGCCAGCTTCATCGGGTCCGGGCAGTCGATGATGAAGCCCAGGAGTTGTAGCATCAGGCGATCTTGCCACAGAGCACGGCGTAGCCGATATCGCCCTGCGCAGTGCAGCGTCCAGTCGTCCGGTGCGATGCGTCCAGCCCCGCCCGCACGCTAAAACTGACACCTAGCGGGCCGCCGAAACCCTCGCCGCTGAAACGTGGCCCAACTCAGGTACGTGGCCCTGACCGCTTATCTCGTGGCGCTGATCTGCGCGAAGGCCGTGACAAGCTGCCTCGCGCCGCAGGAAGAGATTAGCGAGTGAGAAGGGCCTTGATCCGGCACTCGGTGCAGTAGCCGCCTACGTCAGTGGCTCACGAGCCGCCAGCCGAGCATCTGGCCGATCCTCGTCGTTGGCCGGCCGAACAAACTGATCAGGAACTGTCCCAGCTCACTGCGCGGCGTCGTCCGCGCGACAACCGCGGCGGGCTTCCACCTGGCCAGGTCGGCGCGGACCTGGGCGGCCGTCGGGGTCTTCGCATAGATCTGGTGGCTGTACAGGTAGTTGATGTAGTACGACGTCACCGTCATAGCGGACCGTCCGGCCCGACCTGCGCGGCCAGGCTGATCCGGGGCGATGAAGTCCCCGCCGATCATCGTCTTTGGCTCGCCACTGACTGCCTGCCAGCGCATCGTCTGCGAGGTTGCCGCGTACGGGAAGGGCGCCAGGAGCACCCGGTCCTGTGGCGCGAGATGGAGCGCGGCAAAGGTTGCCTGCCAACCCGCCGGCAGGGGTTCGACGGGGACGATCTGATAGGGCGCTGGCGCTAGCGGCAGCAGCGCCAGCACGGCCAGCCCGGTCGCGATGCTGGCGCCATAGCGCCACCGCGCGAACGGGGCCACCTTCCCGCTTCGAGCCCGGTCGAGCGCGAACGCGAGAACCGCGCCCGCTGCGGCATCGGCAAGGATGCAGAGCCGGTCTGGGACCATGCCGCCGATCACCGGCAGATGCTCGAGGAGGTGCCAGGGGAGCAGGGCCGACGGAAGGGTCACCTGGTTCGCCTGGATGGGCTTCGACCCCATCCCGAGCCACTCGAGCAGCAGGCACGTGATGCCGGCGACCCGGATCGGCAGGTCACGCCAGAAATAGACGATCGCGACGAGCAGCAGGATGACCATCGGGATGCCGAGGTAAGCGAGGTACTCGGGCAGCGGCTGCGGATAGTTGTTCGCGATCACGCCGGTGCGGTGGGTGTGCAGCAGCACGGAACTGGCCGGATTCACGAACGCGTCCGGCAGCGTGCCGAGGTTGGTCATCTTGCCGTGGTAGCTGATGATCACGGTTGCGGCCGCACCCTTGGCGGACACGGCGTGGAACTGGACCCAGAGGCCCCTAGCGCACAGCACGAGGGCCACGACGGCGGCTGTGCCCAGGCCAACCAGTGTCGGGCGGACGCGCGCCAGTACTTCTCGCGGTCTGCTGAGCGCCAGGACGGCCAGCAGGATCACCGTGGCGATCACGGTGTCGACGAGCGACTCCTCGCTGATGAACAACTGACCGGCGATGAGCAGGCCCAGCCAGAGGCCGTTGCGCACGGGGCTGCCCTGGCCGGTGACCATGCGCAAGACCCGGTCGATGATCAGCGGGGGCAGCATCGCGAGAACGAGCGAGTAGTGGCCGATGCCGGAGTTCACCAGGGCGGGCGAGAACCCGTACAGGGCACCACCGAGGGCGGCAGCGAGCGGGCTCGCGTGCCAGCGGCGCAGGACGTAGAACATCGCGGCCGCCGAGCCGGCGAAACCCAGGGCGAGCAGCGTCGTGAGCGCGACCTGCGGGCCGAACAGCAGCGTGACCGGCGAGATGACGACACCTGGCAGCAGCAGTGACGTGTTCCACATCAGGTTCACGCTGTGCGGGGCGTTCATCGTCATTGTCTCGAGCGCCGGGAGCCTGAAATGCGAGACTGCGGTGGCGGCGTAGCGAACGAACCAGGTGGCCTGGTCGACGTCCTCCGGATCACCGGTCTGGCGGAAGCCAGCCGGGTTGATCCACATCAAGGAGGTGACGAAGAAGGCGCCGGCCAGATAGCAGTACATGGTGATCGCCGACGGGCTCCAGGCCCAGGCGATCAGCCGGGAGCGGCGCGGCTCCTGCGATGACTCGACCACCTCGGCGGCAAGTCTCGTCACCGCTGCCTCCTCTGGGATTCGGGACTCGTGATTGGCCTGACTCACCACCTCACGAGCGGACCGCGTCGCAGCAAAGTCAGCGCAATGCCGGGATTAACCCGGTGCCATCCTGGGCAGCGCCACGTTGCCTTAACGAACGTTTCCCGCGCGCCCGTCAAGCTAAGCCGCGAAAAAGTACTGGCCAGTTTACGGTACGGTCAACAGCATCTGGGGCGATTGGGCTTCGTCACATACTTGACCATGCTGCGAAGGTTCCAAACTGCCCTGAGCGCTCGCAGGGTAAGCCCGAAAGCTAGGCTCGGAGCGCTGCCGTAGCCCTCTAAGGGGAGTCGTTAGTGCAAGACCTGAAGGTAAGCGGCCCGGAGGCACCTTCAAGCCGCCGGCCTCGGGGCGGCCTGCTAGGCCGCGACAGCGTCTTCTGGCTGGCCGCCGTCTCGATCTTGTTCCTCGCCGCCGAGCTTACTCCGGCACTGCTCCGGATGCCGCTGGGCGCGGACGAGATCACCTATATCGCCCGGACCAGCAAGCTCGTCAGCGGCGTCAGCCTGCCGCCGGTGCACGGCCAGGGCGTCGGGCTGCTGGCCGCTCCGGTGACCCTGCTCACCGAGTCGCTGACGGCGATCCGGATCTGGATGTCCGTGCTGTCCGCGCTCGGCTTGTTCCTCGCGATGCTGTGCTGGCGCCGGCTGCGGCCCGGCTGGGTGCTTGGCATTGCCGGACTGATCTACGGCGGCCTGGCCATCAGCCAGAACAGCGGAGTCCAGATCTATCCCGACTGGTGGGGCGCGCTCGGGGTGCTGGCGCTGACCGGGCTCGTGCTGCATGCCGTGAATGGCACGCTGCGAGACCGGGTCACGCTTCCGGCTATCGCGCTCGCCAGCCTGCTTATCGTCTTGATGCGGCCCCAGAACATCGTCTTCATCATGGGCCCGGCGATCCTGGCTGTCGTCATCGTGCGCGCCTGGCGCAGGCCCAAGGTGCTGGTCGCGATGGGCATCGGCATCGCCCTGGGCTGCCTGGAGTGGGTCATCGGGGCCTACCTTTGGTACGGCGGCCTCGGTAGCCGGATCCACCTGGCCGGCCAGGAGCCGCCGAGCTTCGGCCTGTACCTCTCCCTGGGCACGCAGGCGAAGGTTCTCAACGGGCCGTGGTACTGCATTCCGCCCACGGGCTGCCGGGGCTGGGAGATGCCAGGCGAGTCCGTCTGGTGGGTGGCCTTCCTCGCCATCGTCGTGCTCGGGCTGTGCGTCGCCTGGCGTACGTCTGCCAAGGCGTCATCGGTGCTGGCGGCGGCCACCGCGATCTGGGTCATCGCTCTGTACGTGCTCCTGGTGCCGTTCGGCGCACCGCGCTACATCACACCGTCCCTGGCGCTGATGTCCATTCTCGCCGCGGATGGCGTGGCGTGGCTTGTCACGAAGGCTCGCTGGCACCGGACCGGGATCGCGATCGCCTGCCTGTTCTTGCTGGCAGGGCTCGTTTCCCAGCGTGTCGTGCTGCAGCGCGAGGCCGCAGAACAGGCCTACGGGCGTGCATTCGCGACCAATGCCGCGATTGCGATCCAGGCTGGCATCAGGGCACCATGCGCGATGGACTCGCCCTCTGCCGCCTACTACGTCGGCTGCATGGCGCCCTGGACCGGCGAGACGATGCCGGAACTGCTGGCTCGGACGCCGCAGGGCCTCAAGGCCTGGCGGCCGGTATTCGTGCCGAGGCTCGACCAGGTCGTCTACGTCCTGGCGAAGTAGCGCACTGGCCAGCTAGGCGCCGCCACGCGGCCCGGCGAAGGCGGCGGTGTCCCGGCAGACGTTCGTGCTGCCAGTGATGCCGCCGTAGGACCCGGCCAGGCTCCGGGGATGCGGTGTCGGGGCCGACGCGGCAGTCTCGTGCCGTGGCGCGGCATCCCGCGCGTCGGTGGCCGGCTGGACAGCACCGGCTGGATGGCTGGACTCCTGAGCCGCCGGCCGGACTACCCGGTCGCGAGCGATGGCGGCGAACAGGTCGGTGTCGCTCGCGGGCCAGGTCACCCAGTTCGGGTCGGGCGGATATGGCACTGTCGGCAGCTCGATGAACTGCACGGAGCCTGGCGGCAGATGACGCAGGCTCTCGACGATGCCGATCATCGCGGTCAGGCCAAGGCCGCTATCGGTGGTCATCGAGCGGGCCGCGTCGGTGATGACTGACACGATCCTGGTCGGGCTGCCCAGCACGTCGCTATGCTCCACGCCTTGCAGGATCGACACCATCAGGAACTGGTCCCGGCGGATGCGCTGGAGGTCAGAGCCTTCGCCGATATACCGCGCCCGCCAGAATGCGAGCGCCTCAGCGCCGTAGACGTGATGCCGGCCCTGACTCAGGTGCAGCCTGGAGAGCGGGTCGTTGATGGCGAACGGCAGGCAGATGCTGACGCCGCCGAGGTCGTTGATCACTTTCTCGAACCCGTTGAAGTCAAGCTGGATGAAATGATCGAGGTGCAGGCGCGTCGTCTGCTCGACCGTCTTGAACAAGCAGCCCGGGCCGCCGACCGCGAACGTGGCGTTGATCTGCTCGACCTGGCCCGGCTGCGCTAGCTGGCCCGCAGAGCCCGCTTCGGGCGGGCACGACAGGATCGGCACTACGGAGTCACGCGGGATGCTGAGCACGATGACGCCCTGTTTGCCTGGCGCGATATGCAGCACCATGATCGTGTCGGACCGTTGCCCCGTGATCCCGGCGCCGAACCCCCGGTTCGGGCCAGCTCGGCTGTCCGAGCCGACGACCAGGATGTTCAGCGCATTCGTGAGCTTAGGCGGCTGCGGGCCGAGCCCGGCAACCGAGACGCGCCGGATGCTGTCCCAGACCGCCCGGAACTTCAGGTAGGCGGCGAGCGAGGCGACGACGAGGACGACCGCCAGCCCGGCGGCGATCCAGCCGAGCACGCGCATCCGAACAGAGCGCCGCCCCGCCGCACGTGGCGGAGACGGTGCGGGCTGCGGGGACGGCGCGGGCTGCGGAGACGGCGCGGGCTGGGCCCGACCTGGCGCCCCCCCGCCTGCGTTCACATCCCCGCCGTGGCTCATGATCTCCGGGAATCGTTGCCAGCCGGCGTCGGTCTAACCGTGGGTTGAAGCCAACTTTGCCAGCCGGATTCGCCCGGCACCCGGCGGGCTGGTCTGGGCTGGCTGCCGGAAGCCGGCAGCAGTAAATGCCTGAAGGTTTGCTTACTATCGGCTGATCAAAGTCGGAACTCGGTAATTCAGATCAGCCGCCGACCTCAGCCGCTGAATGCGCTGCTATCGCGACAGATATTGACGTTCCCCGTGATTCCGCCATAAGTGCTAGCCAGACTGGAAATCTCGGAGCTCGAGTTGGGCGCTTTCAGCGTGGTGAAACTCGACCCGAGGATCAAATGCAGCGTCGAGTTCTTCAGATGCGAGTCCGGCTGCAGCGTGACGTTGCTGAATAGGTCCGCCAGCGTCTGCGCCGCGGGCAGGTCGGCGGCGCTGGCGTACTGGATCACGGTGCTCGTGTAGTTCTGGGTCGGCGCGTCGCCAGCCTGGCCGACGATGTGGAAGCCACGCGTGCTGAGAGCCGTGGCCGTCGTGGCGCCGAGCCCGTACGTGCTCGTGCCGTTGAGGACCCGTACCTTGACTGCTGCCGGGCTGACGGTCTTGACCTTGGTCTTCTTGGCCGGCTTGGGCAGCTTGGTGTCGTGCGCGATAGCCGAGAACAGGCTGTTGGCCTGCGGCTGCACCCACTGGACCCAGTTAGAGTTGCCCGTCGCCGGCGTCTGCGACGAGGCGATCCACTGCGCGTTGCCGGTATAGGTCGTCCACGGCGCCGTGACGAACTGGACGGAGCCGGCCGAGATGCCGCGCAGTGCCTCGCCAAGGCGCAGCATCGACGTGGGCGTCAGGCCGCTGTCGGTGGTGAGGTAGTGATGCGAGGTCACCGTGTCGATGACCGACAGCATCGTGCTCGGGCTCTTCAGCAGGCTGCTGTGCTCAATGCCCTGCACCAGCGAGGCCATCAGGAACTGATCGCGCTGGATCCGCTGCGGGTCGTCCCCTAGCCCGAGGCCCTCGCGGGTGCGCCAGAATGCCAGCGCTTCCCGGCCGTAGACGTGGTGGCGGCCCGCCGTGAGGTGCAGGCGTGAGGTCGGGTCGTCGATCGGCTGCGGCAGGCACACCCACACGCCGTGCAGCGCATCGATGACGTTCTCGAAGCCGATGAACGTGAGCTGGACGAAGTCGTTGATATGAATGCCTGTGGTCTGCTCGATGGTCTTCCACAGGCAGCCCGGCCCGCCGTAGGCGAACGTGGAGTTGATCTGCTCGATGTCGCTCGACGGCTGCGCCGTCTGGCCCGGGGCGCCATCCTCGGCCGTGCAGCTCAGGATCGGGACCACCGAGTCGCGGGGGAAGCTGATCACGGCGATCTGATGAGCGCCGGGCGCGACGTGCAGCAGCATGATCGTGTCCGAGCGCGCGCCGGAGACGTCCGACGTGCCGCCGATGGCGCCGTTGATGCCGGTCCGGCTGTCCGAGCCGATGATCAGGATGTTCTGTGCGTTCGGGTCGGCCGGCGGCCGCTTCGTGCCGAGGTCGCCCTGCACGTCGACGCGCTGAATGCCGTCCCAGACAGATCGGTATTTCGCGTACGCGGCGAGGGAGCCCCCGGCCAGCACGAGCGCCACGAACACCGCGAGGCTGCCGAGGATGAGGGTCGAGACATTGCGCGGGCGTCGCGGACTACGGCTCTCGGGCCGGGGCCCTGGGCGTCCGGGGCCACGGCTCGAGGGCGGCGGCAACGGCCGGGCGGCGCGCTGCGGACGCCCTTGATCGCCGGATTCCTCGTGGCGGCGCGGCATAACTCCCCTGGGCTCAGATGACGACAGCGTAGCCGAGAGCCCGGCCCGCCAGGCGTATGTCCATCGTACGCGGTCTTGTTGGGAGTAATCACTATTAGTGAGTAAAGGTACGGCAAGACCACAGCTTGCGATCAGGTAGCGCCGTCGGCCTCGGCCGCCTGACCTGGGCGGGAGCCCGAGCCGGAGGTGCGGTACCGACCAGGGCTCGCACCCCCGTCGCTGCGGACGGTAACGCAAAAGCGCCCCGAGCCTCAGGCCGTCCTGGGGCTTGCGCATCTACAGTTGAGCCGTGCTCCCTCCAGACACTCCGCAGGGCGTCGCGGGCACCGGCGAGCCGCCGGCGCCGGGGGAGGACGCGCACCAGCCAGCGGGCGCGGATCTCGGTACCGACCTGGTCGGCCAGGCGGCCGGCGCACCCGGTCCCGGTCGTGCAGGCGGGGGCGCTAACGACCGGACCGTGCTGACCGACGCTGCGCCTGGTGCCGGTGGCGGCCAGGCTGGCGCCGTTAACGACGGGAACGGGGCCGCCAGAGACCCGGACACCGAGACGCTGCCAGCGCCCGGGCCGGGCGAGGCCGGCCCTGGACTCGCCGGGACTGGACTCGCCTGGCGCCAAGCGCCGCGGCGCGGACTGCGCAGCGCTGGCCGCGCTGTCAGCCGGGCCGGCGTAGCCGCGGCTGGCACCGTCCTCGCTGTCGTCAAGCACGCCGGGCGAGCCAGGCGCTTCTCATTGCCGGCGGGCCAGGCCGTGAAGGTCAGGTCCGCGGACATCGCGGGCACCGTGCTCGCCCGGCTCACCGTCCTGCCTGCCGTGCTGATCCTGGCGTGGCTCATTCCCGGCGTGCCGCTGCTGCTGACCGGGCATTTCCTGCCAGTCCCCATGACGTTGATCTCGGTCGCGCTGGCAGCCGCCGGCACAGTCAACGGACTGCGCGTGGTGCCGGCGAGCTGGCCGCGGCTGATCTCGGGCGGCCGCAGGAACGAGCCTGGCTGGACCATCTGGTTCGGCCTGCTCGCGACCGTCGGCGTCGTGGCCGGGCTCACCGGCTGGCAGCTCACGGAGAGCTCGCAGGCGCTGATCGTGCTCCGCGATCAGGGAACATACCTGCAGACCGGATACTGGATCGCCCAGCACGGCTCCCTGCCCATCCCGCAGATGGTGAAGGCGTTCGGCGCGGCCCACGCCGGGCTGCACTTGAGCAGTACCGGCTTCCTCGTCCGGGGCACCTCGATCTATCCAGCCGTCATGCCGGGCCTGCCGTTGCTTCTGGCCGGCGCCTTCTGGGTGCACGGATTCAGCGGTGCACTGGCTATCGGTCCGATCCTCGGCGGACTCGCCGCCCTGACGTTCGCCGGCCTGACCGGCCGCCTCGTCGGCCCGCAGTGGGCGCCCGCTGGTGCTCTCATCCTCGGCCTGAGCCTGCCCCAGCAGTACGTGAGCCGGACCTCGCTCAGCGAGACGGCGCTGCAGATCATGCTGTTTGGCGGGCTGTGCCTGGTCGCCGACTCCGTCGCGCTGCGCGGCAGGGGTGCAGTAGCGGCCATCCAGGCCGCTGACGCGCCGGACGCGCGCTCGGCTCGGACCCGACTAGCGATCGCATGGCAGCTCGCGGTCCCTTCACGGTGGGCATCGGGGCTCACGCCCCAGCGCATGCTGGCCGCGCTCGGCGGACTGGCGCTGAGCTTCGGGCTGGTCGTCAGCCTCAGCGCGCTGGTGTGCCTGCTGGCGGTTATCCCGTTCGCGGCCGCGCTTGTGATCGGGCGGCGGCCGCAGGCGGCCCCGTTCCTATCCGGTCTGGTTGTCGGTCTGTGCTACGGAATCCTCAGCCTGTACCTGCTAGATCGCCCGCTGCTGGACACGCTGGGACACACGGTCGCGCTGGCCGGCGTCGTGGCCGTCTGGCTGGTGGCGGCTTCGATCGTGGCGCTGCAGCTCACGCGCATCGGCCGGGTCCGCAGGTTCGTGCCGCGCGCCCTCGCGAGGCGGCCGCTGCGGTGGCTGCCCGAGGCCGGGGCGTTGCTGGCTGTCGCGGTGCTGGTCGGCTTCCTCGTCCGCCCGTACGTGCAGAAAGTGCACGGCCAGCCGAGCCTGGCGGTGTACAAGGCGATCGAGGTCATGCAGCGAAGCCAGGGCCTGCCGATCGATCCGACGCGCACTTACGCGGAGCAGACGATGTACTGGCTGATCTGGTACGTCGGCCTGCCGACGGTGCTACTCGGCGTGTTCGGCCTTGCGCTCGTCGTGCGGCAGTCCCTGCGCGCGCTGCTGACCTGGCGGGATCCGACCGGTGTCTGGCGCGTCTGGGGCCTGCCGCTGGCGATGATCTGCGCGGGCTCGGTGGTGGTGCTGTGGGCTCCCGACATCGTCCCCGATCAGCCCTGGGCCAGCCGGCGGCTGATCGTCATGGCGATCCCCGGACTGATCCTGTTCGCGCTCTGGTCGGCGGCGTGGCTCGCCAGGCGCGCGCGCGACCGCGGCGCCCGGCCGGCAACGGCAGTGGCGGTCGGCCTGGCGTGTGCAGCGGCGATGCTCGTGCCCACGGTGTCGACGACATTCGGCCTGGGCTTCAGTCATTCGGGCAGGTCAGGCGGCCTCAAGCCGGTAGCGCAAGGGCTCGCGCTGACCCGCACCGGCGCCGGCGAGTTCGGCGCGCTGCGCGAGCTGTGTGCCTCGATCCCGCGCGATTCCTCGGTCGTGATCATCGATTACCCGACGGCTCAGGAGTTCTCCCAGGTCATCAGGGGGACGTGCGGTGTTCCCGTGGCCTGGATGGCCGACCGGCCGGTCAGCGCGGTCCAGCGCGTGATCGCGTCGATCGCCGCGGCCGGACGTCGGCCGCTGCTCGCGGCCGGGTCCGAGCGTCGGCTGCTTCGCTTTGGCGGGTCGCCAGTCCGAGTGCTTGACCTCGCTACGGCTGAGGACCCGCACGACCTGAAGCAGCTACCCACGTCGCTTCAGCCAGTGCGCTACCAGATCTGGACGACCGCACCCGCCGCTGCCGATACGGGCGCCTGATTTGCCAGCCGCAGGCGGTAGCCATAAAGTGATTGCACACGACGCGGGGTGGAGCAGTTCGGTAGCTCGCTGGGCTCATAACCCAGAGGTCGCGGGTTCAAATCCCGCCCCCGCTACCAAGTAAGTGCAGGTCAGAGCCGGATCGCCCTGGGATGGCGACCCGGCTCTTGATCGTTTGACCGTTGGTTGACCGTGCGACTGAACGCGATCACGTGTTCATACGCGTCCGTAGGCGGCAACCTGTGGTGCGGGGACCGAGTTGGCGCTGGCGCCAAGCAGCCGCAGCAGGTCGGGTGTGGACACGCGGTAGAGGTCTCCGACGCGGATTACCCGGCACGGGAACTCACCGAGGCGAGCGAGTTCGTACGCCTTGGTGCGGCCGATGCCGAGGATCCGCGCGGCGGTCATCAAGTCGATGGTGGCGGGAAGGCTGGCGAGCTGGCTGACAGTCAGCGGGACGGTGTCGATGGCATCCTCCTGAGCGAGTTCGACTGGGTGGTCGGGCTAGCGGTACGGGTTGCCGACTGCGCGGGCTAGGCGGCCTAGCTCAGGGATGGCGCTGCCCAGGTCGGTCAGCCGGACCCGGCGGCCTGAGCCGTGCAGCGGCATCCAGACCTGCCCGGCCGGGCAAGTCACCTGCGGATCGATCGCGGTAGTTGCGATGCTCAGGCCGAGCGAATCAGTGGTTGCGGCGAGGGCGCGGCGGGCGGTCTGTTCCCGGCGCGGGGTCAGGAAGCAGAACAGCAGCATCGGCACTTGCTGCTGGTAGCGGGACATGACCTGGGCCAGCCTGGCGTAACCATCGAGCTTGCCCGCCAGTTGAGCCAGGTGCTCGCTGCCGGTGTCGTACTCCAGCATGAACGCGATCTCCCGGCCGTCTTCGGCCCAGACGCCGAGCCCGTCCGGTTGCGGCAGCGACGCGAGCGCGGACAGGCTGATCGCGAAGCCGTAGAAGAACTCGGCGGTGTGGCTTTCGGTCAGCCAGGTCCGCAGTTGCCCGTCGCCTCGGCGGGCCACAGCGCCCAGGGAGACGACGAACCAGTTGGCTCCGGTCATGTGGGCGAGCCGCTGAGAACGCTGCAGCGCGACCTGCCGTCCGGCGTGCACCTGGGGCAGCCATCTCTTGTCGTCGCGGTCTTCGGCGCCCAGCAGCGCCGCGCCGAGCGGGCCGAGCAGGTAGTGCCACGGCGCGGAGCCGACCGCCCGGTGCGGTCGGAATCGACGCAGCACGCCGAGGCGGGCTAGTACGTCGAGCCTGTGGCGCGCGGTGATGATGTTGTCGAATGCGAGCGCGGTGAGCTGATCAGTGGTCAGCACCCGATGCTCGGCGACAGTGCGGACCAGGTAGCGGTCCCGATCGGTCAACCGTGCGGCGGCCTTCAGCACCGCCAAGTCGTCGGCCGCGGCGCCTCGCGCGCGCCGCGCGGCGGAAGATTGTGATGCCATCAGTCATCAGTCCCGGTTCGTCGCCGCAGGTACATCCCGGCGCTGACTAGCGGCTTCGGCTGCGTGTAGCCCGGCAGGTGCGTCGGCCGTTCTGGGCGTCCGGCCCATGGTCCGGGCGGCCGTCCGGACCACCAGCCGGGGCAAGCACAGGTGCGCAGTCAACGTCAGTCGCCTCCTATAGAGAAATTCCAGATGCTGGGGGCTGATTTCACGCTGGGAGTCGAGATCGGTTTGGTCCCGGCTGCCGGGCAGGCGAAGCTGGCCACACGGTCATGCCAGGCTGGCATGGCGCTGTGACCGGTCCTCATGAAGCTGCGGTCCCATCGATAGAAATCCAGTTTCGGTGCCAGTTATTGACGCGGGGCCCCGGAATGTGATGGTCGGTCCGGGCGCTCGCCTCGGGGCATCCCCGCGAGAACGACGCTCCTGTGGGCGGTGTCCACCATGCACGGACGCCAGGGTGTCGCGGTACCGGGCGCCGTATCAGCGGCCGCGTGCGCCGCACAGCGCCCGTAGGCACGCCGTCGTCAAGCTCTGTCGGCGGCCACCAGAAATACCCGGAGTCGGCCACCCGGTCGCTGAAAGTGACTACTGCATTCGCTGCGCCAGCGCTCTTCGGCCGACCGGACTATCGGCAAGGGCGCCATCGGCGAGGACCCTTTGGGCCGCCTGCTGCCTACCCGGAAGGCCGGCCTGCTCGCAAGTGTTCCCGGAGCGCCGGGTTCACCGGATGACAGGCCTGCGAGGCCGGGCCATCATGGCCGGGTGGACCTGGACGGGTTTGTGCGGGACGGGTACGTGGCCATCCGGGGGGCGGTGGATGCCGCTACGGTGGCGGCGTGCCGGGAGCTGACCTGGGCGGCGATGGAACGGCGCGGCGTCCGCCGCGATGACCCCGGCAGCTGGCCCCCGCTCGTGCAGGGCATGGACGACCTAACGGGCGAGCCGCTCCTTACGGCGTACACAGCGCCGGCGCTGACCGCCGCCTATGACGAGCTGATCGGGCCGGGCCGGTGGGAACGCGCGGTGCACCCGGTGCGCTCGGCGGATATCGGCGAGACGGTCGTGGTGCGGTTTCCGGCCGAAGACCGGGCCAACGCCGGGTACCACATCGAGGGCAGCTACGACGCGCCGGACGGGTCCGGCGCGGGCTGGGTCAACATCCGGTCCAGGAACCGCGGGCTGTTGGCACTGATCTTGTTCACCGATGTCGGCCGCGACGACGCGCCGACCCGGCTGCTGTGCGGCTCGCACCTGGCCGTCCCGCAGTTCCTGGCGCCCTTCGGCGAGGCGGGCACCGACTCCGACGCCGTTTTCTGGCGGCCATCGGTCCTGTGCCTGACCGCCGTGCACGCGACCGGGAAGGCGGGGGACGTGTTCTTGTGCCATCCGTTCCTGGTGCACACGGCGACCTGGCCGCACCGGGGCGCCGGGCCCCGGATGATCGCCCAGCCCGCGGTCAGCGCCCCGGACGGCTTCGCACTCGACGGCTCCGATCCCTCGCCGGTGGCCCGGGCGATCGTGAAGGGCCTGGCCATGGCCGACTGAGCGCGCGCTGATAATCCTGCTGGGGGGAAACCGCTGCCTCCGAAAAGCTGGCCCGCCGGATCAGTCACACCCCTAGGGGCTGGGCCTTACGGCGCACTGGAATGGATTGATATGAGCGCCGTAGGTGACGCCTGCACCTGACAGCTCTCGAGCACCAAGTCGGCGATCCGGCGCCACGCCAGGCTCGAAGGTCGACTCAGGTTGGGTGACCGGGCTGGCCGGCGGCCTGCGCGCGAGATCCGCCGTTATCCGCGCGCAAGCCGTCTCGATCGGCGATCGAGACAAGAGGCGTCCAGATTGGTGGCTAGGTTTTCAGGTGAGCTGGGGGGTTCCGGGTTGATCGGTTTGCTGACGGCTCATGTTCCGCTGTAGGCACGTTTCCGGGTGAGAGGGTGAAGCTCACCTGGATGTCAAGGCCACCGTCAGGCCGGGCGTGCGCTGTGAGGGTCGCGCCGTGCACGTCGGCGATGGCGCGGACGATGGCCAGGCCCACCCCGTTCCCGCCGGCGTGGCCGACTCGGTCGGTGCCGAGGCGCTGGAACGGCTCGAAAAGCCGGTTCACGTCACCGGGTGGGATGACCGCTCCGGCGTTGCCGATCGCCAGCGTCGCTTGTCCTTTGGTCGTCGCCGTGGAGATCTGCACGCTCCCGCCGTCGAGGTTGTGCCGGATGGCGTTGTCTATCAGGTTCGCCACCAGGCTGGCTCCCAGCTGCGGGTCGCCTGTAGCCGGGGCTGCGTGCAGCTCGGCGTCGATGCGGATGCGGCGGCGCTCGGCTTCCTGGCGGCAGTCCATGATGGCCTTCCCGGCGATCTCGGCGAGGTCAAACGGCTCCCACTGCTCGATCCCGCGCTCGCTGCTGGCCAGCGTGAGCAGAGCGTCGATCAGGCGTTCCTGCCGATCGCCCAATGCCAGTACCTGCCGGCATGTGGATCGCAGTGTCTGCACGGTGGCATCCGGATCGGCGAGCGCGAGCTGCAGCAGGATCCGCTCCGCAGCGAGCGGGGTGCGCAGCTCATGCGATGCGTTGGCGACGAAATGCCGTTGCGCCTGGAACGAAGCCTCCAGCCGCCCGAACAGTTCGTCGAGTGTCTCGCCCAGCTCGCTGAACTCGTCATCGCGGCCGGTGATGCTCAGCCGCCGGCTGAGGTTGCTAGCCGAGATATCCCGTGCGGCTGAGGTGATTGTGCGCAGCGGCCGCAGGAGCCGCCCGGCGATCAGCCAGCCCAGCGCGATCGCCACGAGCACCGCGGCAATGAAAACGAGGGCGGGACCGATGTTGAGCTGGCGGCCACTGAAGAAATTCTGCGACGTGCTGCCGCCGTTCACGCTCTGAGAAGCGCTGCGCACGAGCAAGCCCGACACGGCGAGCGCGGCGCCAACCAGGGCCACGAAGGCCCCGCCGTATAGCAGGGCGAGCTGCAGCCGCAGCGTACGCCAGTGCGTCCGTACCGCCGCGAACGCTTTGCGGATCAGGTTCATCACAGCTCTCCGATCCGGTAGCCGCCCTCACGGACGGTCTCGATTACGGGCGGGTCGCCGAGCTTGATCCGGAGGCGGCGGATCGTGGTCTTGACCGCGGTGGTGAACGGGTCAGCTGCTTCGTCCCACACCCGTTCCAGCAGTTCCTCGGCGGAGACCACCCGGTCCCCGGCCGCCAGCAGGAACTCCAGCAGCGCGAACTCCTTCGGGCTGAGCTCCAGACGCCGCCCGGCCCGGAATGCCACCCGGCGGCTCGGGTCGAGCGTCACGTCGCCGGCTCCAGCGTCGGAGGCAGCGGCGCGGCGGTGCGGCGGCCAAGAGCGCGCACGCGCGCGATCAGCTCGGCGAAGTCGAATGGCTTGGGCAGGTAGTCGTCGGCGCCCAGTCCGAGGCCGTCCACCCGCTCTTTGACCGTGCTGGCCGCGGTCAGCATCAGGATCCGGCTCCGTCGACCGGTCGGCCGCCAGCCGCCGGCAGACCTCGTCGCCGTGCACTCCGGGGAGGTCCCGGTCCAGCACCACCACGTCATAGCGGTTAACCGCCAGATGTTCGAGCGCGGCGTTCCCGTCGAGAACGACGTCGACGGCCATGCCCTCGCGGCGCAGCCCGGTCCCGATCGCCTGGGCCAGGACCTCGAAGTCTTCAACTACCAGCACTCTCATGATCTGCTCGTGATCCTTCTGCTGCGTCCCGTAGCGCGTTACGTGACCTGGGCCAGACAATGCCAGGGCACCGGTGTCAGGCAGGTGTCAGCCGCCGACACCGTGCTGACACCGGCGGTGCCGTACAACCATTTTCGGAAAACGGCGATCACAACCCGGGAGGCACGGTCGCATGCTCGACACGACCATAGAAGTCAACGGGCTGCACAAGCGGTTCGGGCCGACCGTCGCCCTGGACGGGATGACGTTCACTGTGCAGCCCGGGTCACGTCACCGGGTTCGTCGGCCCCAACGGCGCGGGCAAGTCCACCACGATGCGGGTCATCCTCGGCCTGGACGCGCCCGACGAAGGCACCGCGCTGGTCGGCGGGCGGCCATACCGGACCCTGCGGCGCCCGCTGACCCACGTCGGATCGCTGCTGGACGCGGCCGCTCTGCAGCCCAGCCGGTCCGGCCGTAACCACCTGCTGTGGCTGGCGCACTCGCAGGGCCTGACTGCCCGGCGGGTGGACGCGGTGATCGAGCAGGCCGGGCTGCAGTCCGCGGCGCGGCGGAAGGCGGGCGGCTACTCCCTGGGCATGCGGCAGCGGCTCGGGATCGCGGCGGCGATGCTCGGTGACCCGCCGGTCCTGATGCTGGACGAGCCGTTCAACGGCCTGGACCCCGAAGGCATCGTCTGGATGCGCGGGTTCCTGCGGTCGCTAGCCGGGCAGGGCCGGGCCGTCCTGGTGTCCAGCCACCTGATGAGCGAACTGCAGGACATGGCCGACCACCTGGTGATCGTCGGCCGCGGGAAGCTGATCGCCGACACCAGCACCGCGCGAGCTGCTCGCCGCGGCGTCCGGTGACCGGGTCAGCGCTGCGCACCAGCGGCGGTGCCGGAAGCGACGTCGGTGCTAACGCACGCTGGGGCCACCGTCGCCGCCGCCGGCAACGGGACGCTGATGGTGTCCGGGCTGGCGGCCGAGAAGGTTGTTGCGTTGCTGGGCGCGAAGGCTGTGCCGTTCTCAGAGGTGTCGGCGCACCAGCGCGTCGCTGGAGCGGGCCTACCTCGATCTCACCCGCGACGCAGCCGAATTCCGCGCCGACGCCGCGGAGGTTGCGCGATGAGCGCCACCATCACGCCGGCGCCGCGCCGCAGTCGCGGGCCGAGCGCGACGGCTTCGGTCAGCTGCTGCACGCCGAGTGGACCAAGTTCCGGACCGTTCGTGGCTGGGTCATCGGCATGATCGTCGCGGGCCTGCTGATCATCGCGGTCAACTTCATCCCCGGCGGCCAGTGCGGCGGCATCCAGTCGAACGGTCAGGCGAGCCCGGGCGGACCGGGCTGCGCACTAACGCTCGGGCCAACCGGCCAGGCGGTGACCGACAGCTTCTATTTTGTGCATCAGCCGCTAGCCTTCAGGGGCAGCATCACCGTCCGGGTAACCTCCATGACCGGCTCGCACTCGCCGGGCGGTGCTCCCGGTCAGGCGGCGAAAACGCTCCAGCCGTGGTCCAAGGCCGGGATCATCATCAAGGCAAGTACGCGGCCGGGTTCCGCCTACGCGGCAATGATGGTCACCGGCGACCATGGCGTCCGGATGCAGTGGGACTATATCCAGGACACGTCCGGCCTCGGCGGCAAGGTCTCGGCGACGGCGCCGCGCTGGCTGCGGCTGACCCGCTCAGGCGACACGATCATCGGCTACGACTCCGCCGATGGCACGCACTGGACAAGGGTCGGCACCGCCACGCTGGCCCGCTTCCCCGCGACCGTGCAGGTCGGGCTGTTCGCGGCGTCCCCGAGTTCTTCTGACGTGACCAGCCAGTCCGCCACCGGGTCCAGCGCAAGCGGCCTGCCTACCCAGGCGACAGCCGCCTTCGACCACATCAGCCCTGCAACGGACGCCGCGGCGGCCGGTGGAGCGGCACCGACATCGGCGGCCCTAACCTGGGTAACCAGCCGCAGGGCGGCGGGTACCGCCAGTCCGCCGGCGCGGTCACCGTGACCGGGTCTGGCGATATCGCCCCGACCTGCCCGGCGGCGACGGCGGCATTGCCGGCTCCGTCTCGGACACCCTGGCCGGCACGTTCGCCGGGCTGATCGCGCTGCTCGTCGTGGCCACGATGTTCTTCACCGCCGAGTTCCGCCGCGGCCTGATCCGCGTCACCCTGACCGCCAGCCCGCGGCGCAACCGGGTACTGGCGGCCAAGGCCATCGTGCTCGGTACCTCCACCTTCGTGATGGGGCTGCCCGCCGCCTACATCGCGCTGCTCACCGGAGAACGAAAGCAGCACGCTGGCGGCATCGCCACCTATCCCGGTGCCGGCGCTTACCGAGGTACGCATGATCGTGGGCACGGCAGCGCTGCTCGCCGTGGCCGCGGTCCTGGCTCTCGGCATCGGCGCCGTGCTCCGGCGCGGCGCGGCGGCAGTCACCGCTGTCATCGCGGTGATCGTGCTGCCGTACTTCTTCGCCGGGCCGCTGAGCGTCTTCCCGCTGCCGCCGCGGAGTGGCTGCTTCGGCTCACCCCCGCTGCGGGCTTTGCCATCCAGCAGGCGTACCCGCGGTACCCGCAGCTCGACGCCAGCTATACGCCCGGGAACGGTACTTCCCGCTCGCGCCTTGGGCCGGCCTCGCGGTGCTCTGCCTCTGGGCCGCCCTCGCGCTCGGCGCGGCCGGGTACCTTCTGCGCAGGCGGGACGCATGACCCAGGCCCCGCTCGCGCAGCGGCCGTACACAGCCGAGACGTCGCGGGCACGATGGACAAGCATGCGCGACGCGCTGCACGCGGAGTGGACGAAGGCACGCACGCTGCCCGGCACTGGCTGGCTGCTGCTCGCCGCGGTCGTGCTGACAGTCATCGTCGGCGCCGCGGTAGCCGCGGCCGTCAGGTGCCCGTCCGGGCATTGCGCCGAAGACCCCGCCAGGATCAGCCTGACCGGGATCTACCTCAGCCAGGCAGTCATCGCCATCGCGGCCGTGCTGGCCATCACCAGTGAGTACAGCAGCGGAATGATCCGCGTCACGCTGGCCGCGATGCCCGCCGAGTTGCCGTGCTGGCCGCCAAGGCAGCCGTGCTCACCGGCCAGGTCCTGGTCGCCGGGGCCCTCGCCGCGCTCGGCTCGATGCTGGCCGGGCGGCTGATCCTTCCCGGCCACGGCATCGGTCCCGCGCGCGGCTACCCGGACCTGTCCCTGGCATCCGGACCGATGCTGCGGGCCGCCGTGGGCTCGGTGCTGTACCTCGCCCTGATCGCTCTGCTCAGCCTCGGCACAGCCGCGGCGGTGCGAGACGGCGCGGCCACCATCGGCATCGTGCTCGGCCTGCTGTACCTGTTCCCGATCCTCGGCCAGCTGGCCGGCAGCGGGACCTGGCACCGGCACCTTGAGCAACTCGCGCCGATGACCGCGGGGCTGGCGATCCAGGCCACCACCAGCCTTGGGAGCCAGCCCATCAGCCCGTGGGCGGGCCTCGGCGTACTGGCTGCCTGGGCCGTCGTGGCCCTGCTGGCCGGCGGGATCCTGTTCCGCTTAAGCGACGCGTGAACGACAACCCAACACCGTGCGCAGCCCAGGGACCGGCCCGCGATCTGGCCGGAAACCGTAACCATGCGACGGCAAACCGACACAACGCAGCACCGGGCCGGCTACCCAAACCGCCTTGCCTGAAGGACAGAACTGGATGATCTGCACGTGATCAGTGCTCGCCCTGGACCGACGACTAGCCGCTCGGATTCGGCGATAGGCAGTTGTCTGGCGGAAGGGCAACCGCGAGCTCGATCACTTTCCGTGCTGGCCCCAGCCCCGGCTTCAGACCCGTCGCCGGGCAGATCCCTATGGCTGTCACAAATGCCGCCGGGACGCTGGCGTCCTCGTCATCCTCCGCACGGCCACTGTCGGCGGCGGGCTGAGTTGCTCACTACGTGCTGGTCGGACCGAGCTCATGCAGCAGCTCGGCCCGCCACTCGGCGAAGCGCTCTCGCATCTGCTGGATCTGGGCGCCGTGCAGGCCGTAGGCCGAGAACTCGGCGTCCGGGTAGATGTCGATGACTGAGAGCATGTCGGCGAGAACTCGAGGATCGAAGCCGGCGTCTCTGCTGGCGGCGAGTTCCTGGAGCTTGGTCCGGGTGAATCGGCCGCTGGTGACGATGGCGTCAATGTCAATGAAGTCCCGTGCCTCGGCGCGGGTGAAAAGCGCCTCCATCTTTCCGCCTGCGACATCGTCCACGTGCACGACTGGCCCGATGCTCATGGTGACCGGCGCCTTGCTGCGGATGTCGGCCGCGAGCTCAACCTTGCCTGACTGGCCGGAGTGCGTGTCGGTCACCCACAGCCGGGCGAAGTGATCGCTGCAGACGTCCACGCGTACCGCGATGCCCTGCTTCTCGTACGCAGACTTGATCGTGTTGACTCCGTCACGGAAGTCTGTGCGCTCGGCAGAGGTGAACAGGTCGACGTCCTCGCTTGGGCGGGTGAGAAAGCCGTGCGCCTGAACGGCGTAGCCGCCGGCAAGCGCGAACCCGAGGCCGGACCCGGCACGCAGCGCGACATGCGCGAGGCGCTCGTGGAAGGCGTCCACTTACGCCGCGCGGCCGAGGCTAGGGAACCGGCCCTCCCAAAGCGCGCGTACCCGCGGCGGCAAGACGAGTTGTGGCCACAGGCGCATCAGGACTTGGGCGTTAAGGAATTGACGCAGATCCTCTACGTGCGTGCTCTCTCTGATGACCCGCATGTAAAGCAGGCGTGAGTCACTGAAGTCGTTCAGGTTGTATTCCCGGCGCGGCCCCCAGTCCAGGTGACCGGGCAGTTCCACAACCCCCCTGGTCGGCCCGGTTAGCTCATCGAGGGTGTCCGGAACCGTGTAAGGGCGTGTTGCCGCGTATCCCATCGCGCTCACGTTTCCAGTGTCCCTCAGCTGGCGTGGGATGGGGCCATCGGCCGTTCGGCCGCGGATCTTGGACAGTGCAGCCAGCGCCGACTCGTCGGCGCCAGGCAGAGTGTGCAGATACCTCTCTGTCGTCGCAATCGAGGCGTGACCGAGTCGCTCCTTGACGACTTGCAGGTCGGCACCGCCCGCGAGCAGCCACGAAGCATGTGCGTGCCGCATGTCGTGCATGCGCACATGAATGTCCAGTCCGGCGCGCTTTACGGCTGGCTGCCAAATCTGGCGCCGGAACCAGTCGCGGGGTATGTGCCCATCGGTGTCGCGTCTTCGGGCCGCACGTGGGCTGTCGTGGCCGCCCGCGCGGCGCCTGGCGCGGTAGCTCGCGTACGCATCCCGGCAGAACCGGCACCGGCATCTGCCCGCCGCATAGCCGCTCAGCGTGCCGTGCCGGTAACGCTTGCCGGTGTCGTTCGGCGCTGTCAGTCCAAGATCCGCGGGATTAGGTGCTGACGCCCGATCAGCTTCGGTCGACCCAGGCTGTCGGACAGCGAAGAGCAGATCATGTCGGCCCAGCCCCTGGAGTCGCGCGTGCGCGCCGATCTTGAGGGTGATCTGCTCGCTGAGCTTGAGTCGGCGGTACTCCCTGCCCTTCGGATACTCCTTGACCAGGAACCGCCCGCGCTCGGGATGGAATCTCGGGTGGACCTCGATCACCGCGCGGCTGACCGTAAGGATCCTGGTTACGCAGTCCAGATCGCCAGCCCGCAGTTCTGACAGCTCGCCCCAGCGCAGTCCGCTCTCGATCGCCGTCTCGACCAGCAGCCGAGCCTCGGCACCCCGTAGCGCATCATAGAGCACGTCGAACTGCTCGGGCGTGATGATCGTGCGCGGCTTCACTGGCACCGTCGGCGTTTTCACGCCTTTGCACGGATGCAAGAACGTCACCTGGTCGTTCAGCGCCGTGGAGAAGATCGCGCTGAGCATTGCCTTGTTGTTGCGGATGGTCTTCGCCGTCACGCCTTCGTCCTTCAGCCTGGCCACCCACGAGCGCACGTGCTCAGGCAAGATCTCCACCATTCGCCTCGGTCCGAACTCCGGCATGATGTGCTTATAGATCGAGTAGGTGTAGCCCTGCCGCGTGCTCAGCTCCACCTCGTGGTTCGGCAGCCAGATCTCCTCGACGTAGTGCTGGAACGTCATCCGGCCTCTCGCCGGATCGCCGATCCGGCCTTCTGCGAGCCTTGCCTCCGCGCGATGCCATGCCTTATCTGCGTCCCTCTTGGTCGGGAACGTCCCGGCCGAGCGCTCGCGGCCCTTCAGGTCCCAGTAGTAGGCCGTGTAACGTGCCTTGCCGTCGCGGCTCGTCCGCTTGCGGCAGTAACCCACGACAAGGACCTCCAAGATCGTTTGACCGTCATTTGACCGTGGACGGTGCGTCACCACATGTCAGCCGAAGTCAGCAGCCGTCACTACCTTGGCCATTCTACTTGGGATTATATGGCGTTGATCGACTGATGGCCAGGCTTACATGAACGAACAAGGAGGGCTCATAACCCAGAGGTCGCGGGTTCAAATCCCGCCCCCGCTACCAGGTCAGAGGCCCGAGGCACGCAGCCGAGGGCCTCTTTTCATGGGTTTTGCAAACGGATTTGTAAACGGGATCCGGCTCAGGCGGCATCGTGCCGGCCTTCCTGGCCATCCTCAGCGGGCAGCGGAACCGACGCCAGCAGGCCCTCCGATGATCAGCTCGGCGAGAGTCGTGGCTACCTTTCGGTCAGCCTCAAGGTCTGCCTGGACGTACTGCCGCATCGTGAAAGCCACGTCCGCGTGACCGATCCGCTGGCTCAGCGCCTTCCAGTCGATCTTGGCGTCCCGCCCCGCCGTGGCGTAGCTGTGACGCACGTCATGCAGGTCGATCAGCGGGAGATCCGCTCGTGCCGATAGCCGCTTGAAGCGGCGGGTGATCGTATCCGGGTGCGGCGGCAGGCCGTCCTCCCAGCAGACCAGCAGCCCGTGATCTTGGTAGCTGGGTCCGAAGTCTGCGCGCTCGGCGTCGAGATGGTCGACCAGGACGCGAAGCGCGGCCACGGTGAAAGGGTCGAGCGCCATCACGCGTTGAGCGTTCTCGGTCTTGCCGTCTGACTCGATGACCTTGCCGTTGACGACGACGCGAGTCGTCTCGATGCTCAGCGTCCCCCGTTCGAGATCCAGCTGGTCACGCCGGGCGCCGGCAAGTTCGCAGCGGCGCATTCCGGAGGTTGCTTCCGGGACCCAGAGCGCATAGAAGCGATCGGCGCGGGCCTTCTCCAGGAAGGTGCGCAACTGGCCGACGTTCCACACTTTCCGGCCTTTGCGGGGAACCGCGGGCAGGTGCGCTTCCCTGACGACGTTGCGATCAAGCGCGGCTGCGCTGCGCTCCGCCGCGTGGCGCGCTCCGCGGGCGTGGGATTCACAGTTTGGATCTTGGTTGCCGGTGCGCTTTACGACTTCGTTCGGCGAGGCTTCGGGGCACAACCGGCGACAGCCAGCAGGTCACGCGTCGCCGCTGGCTTCATCCGAGCCGGTCAGCTGGATCTGGTGCACCAGGCCGCCAAGGGGCTTGGCGATGGCCCGATCCCTCAAGGAATCTCAGTGCCTCATTGAGGTTCCACTTGGCAATGTCCAGCATGAAGGCGCGGTCCGGGAAGTCGCTGTCGAGCAACCGTAGCGGTCCGGCAGTCAGGGACAGGTGCTGCGTCAGCTTGTAGAACGCAAACCTGTCCTCGTCGAGGCCTCCGACGCCGACAGTCTTCGCCCAGTCGTCGTCATCGAGACGAATTTGCATGTGGGCGTGCTCCCACTCCACGTCGAAGTACATGAGGTTCTCAATGTCGATGATGACCGGGTCGCCCTCCGCATCTACCATGACGTGGTCCAGGCCCAGTTCGCCGTGGACGATGGAGTACTCGGCCCGCGACCGGATTGCCGCCGCCATCTCACGCAGCCGGTTCTCAAGCCGTCCTCGGGCTTCGGAGATCCGGCTGTCCCTCCTCGCGGCCTCGGCGAGGCAGCGCAGCGCAAAGTCCAGCGCGCCTTCCTCGCACGTCGGCCAATACGACTTTCCCCCGGAATCAACATGGCCGACGTTGCCAGGAGAGACCGCGCGGTAGTCCCGCATAGCTGCCAGGTACTCGCGCAGCCGGGCCAGCACCGGCGCGGCTGCAATCGGGTCGCGCTCGTACAGCGCGAGCAGGTCTTCGCCAGGGAAGTCCTCGATGATCGCGATATCGGCCGGGTAATGGGTGCGATCGCGGTCCAGAAGATAGATCTGCGGAACCCGGATTCCCAGGGACGCGAGCCTGCCATGCGCGGCCTGGAACAAATCGGCGCCGTCAGAGTTGGTGAACTGGTCAGCGCGATCGCCGACACCAGGCCAGTCTGGCCAGAAATTCTCCGATTCTTCCCACAAGTACGCGATCACCGTTGTGCCGTCGTCCAAGGTCAGGCGGTGTACACCCCGCAGCTCAGCCTGGGCGGCGAGCATCGAGGTCGCAGTGATCAGCCCGTCCGAGCCCGCCCCACGAAGAAGCTCCGATAATCGCCGACGCAGATGTTGTCGACGCCCTCCTCGGCGACCCGAGCGACACCGTTAGGAGGGAACAGCCCGACGCGGACGCGAGTCATCGACGAATCCTATGTTCCCCGGCTCCGGTTGGTTAACGACGTGTGAGCCAGTCCCGGCCACCGCTCCTTCCGTTTCGTGCCTTGGGCGACGATGAACGGTCGCCCAGCCAGCGATGAGCGGCCGCACGATCGGCGGCATTCCGTGCCACGACGTTTCGTATGTCTGTTCGAGTTCCAGCCCGCAGGTCACGATGAGTTCCGCGGTGCCGCGGTTGCAGCGACAGCCTCGAGCAAAGCGACCCCATGGTCCGGCTAGTCGATCCTGCCAACGGGCGAGCGTCGGTGACTCAGAGCGGACGTGTTCGAGGAAGAGAAGTTGACCGCCGGGCCGCAACACCCTCGCGATCTCCCGCAGGGCAACGTCGGGGGCGTCGACCGTGCACAACACGAGGGTCGAGACGACCGTGTCGACCGATCCGTTGGGGAACGGCAGCCGTTCGGCCGGCGCGTCAACCAGCCGAGTCCCCCGGCCGCTGCGGCTCAACCTCTTCTCAAGGCGGGAGCGCATTGCGGCGTCTGGTTCCGCCAGGACCAGATCGTCGAGGTCGTCGGGGTAGTGCGGCAAGTTCAGGCCGGTGCCGCTGCCGATCTCGAGCGTGCACCCGCGCGCGCGGCTGAGCAGCGCCCTTCTGTGGGCGCGCAGTCCGGTGCGCTCGCCGACCCAGATGAAAGGGTCATACAGCAGCGCGAAAGCGCGTGCCCAAGCCGAGTCGCCCGATGGTATGCCTTGTGCGACGTGGTGCTCCATGCAGGCGACGGTACGGACGCGGCGGTTTGCAGCGCATCGCTCGCCTGGGCCATCTCACCAGAATGGCCCGTTCGGGTGATCGGCCTCAGAGCAGGCCCAGGCGCGCTGCCTCAGCGACCGCCGCCGTACGAGAACCGCGCCCGAGCTTATTGCGGATGTTCGCGACGTGGCGGTGCACGGTGTGCTGGCTCAAGACCAACTGCTCGGCAATTTCCGGGTCGCTCAGCCCCTTCGCCACCAGCGCCAGCACCTCGCGCTCTCGGCTAGAGAGCAGCACCGCCGCGGGCTCTCCGGCAACATGGACCGGAGTTTCGGGCGCCAGAGCCGAACGCAGCGCGCGCGCCACCGACTGCGTATCTCCGGCCCACGGGAAATGGGCGGTCCCGGTGAGCGGGATCAGCGTCGCCTTGGGGATCCCCGCCGCGAGCTCGCGGCCGAGGTGGTAGGGGATCGCGCGGTCGCCACGGCGGTGCACGACCAGAGTCGGGGCGCGCACCCGCGCCAGCTCTGCTCGAACGTCGCTGCGGTAGATGAGTTCCAGCAACGCCGCCGCGGTCTGCGGGCTCGCCGCTGCGCGCTGATGGCGCGCCAGCCGCTCCTGCTGAGCACTATCGGCGTCGCCGAGGAACATGTCAGCAAGCACACGCGAACCCAGCCCCCAGTGCGAGCGCACGGTTGCGATGATCGCCTCGCGCAGTTCCGGCGAGGTGATCGCGGATCCGTCGGCGTACGCGCCGTAAAGCAGCAGACGATCCACCCGCTCAGGGAAACGAGCCGCAAACGCGACCGCCGCGCAGCCTCCCGACGAACCGGTGACCAACACGACCTTTTGCAGTGCCAGCTCGTCGAGGACAGCACCCAGCAGGGCAACCTCACTGTCGAGCGTCAGGTCCTCGTCGCGCAGATCGCGATCAGACATACCGACACCGAGCCGGTCATAGCGCACCGCGGTGTAGCCCGCGCCAATCGACTCCCACAGCCCCCGAAAGGCCTGATCCTCCCAGTCGAGCTCCAGGTGACTGACCCACCACGCCGGGGCGACGAGCGGCGGCCCGGCGCCGGTCACCGCGTAAGCAACACGACGACCAGCGAAGTGCAAGAACCGGATCTCCGCTCCTCTTGTTATCGCTGCGAGAGTACATGCGCACGAACCGCTTCGCATGCGGTCGATGATCGGGTTGTCATCAGGCAGGACGATGCTGGTTCCGCTGCGGCGCAAGCCTTCAATGAAGTCCCGCGCCTCGGCGCGGGTGAAAAGCGCCTCCATCTTCCACAGGCGACGTCGTCCAGGTGCACGACTGGCCCGATGCTCATCGTGACCGGCGCCTTGCTGCGGATGTCGGCTGCGAGCTCAACCTTGCCTGACTGGTCGGAGTGCGTGTCGGTCACCCAGAGCCGGGCGACGTCGCGCATCGCCGTCTTTGCCCTGATCGGCTCAGGACGCCGACATCACTCGAGCACCCGGCGCGCGATGGATGGTGGCTTGCGCCCGGCAAGCATCCAGCCGGTGATGGCGGCGACGACGGGAACGCCGAGAACTGTGATGGCGAGGTACAGGAGTGGCACCCGGCTCAGCGCGCCGAGGTCGCTGAGGTGTCCGGCGGCCAGCGCGAGGTAGGCACCGGCAGATCCGAGCAGCGCACCGAGAAGGGCCAGCCCGCCCGCCGTGGCGGCGGTGAGCATGCGCCGCGTCCTGCTGGTGGCTCCGGCGGCGGTGAGGGTGCGCAGGTCGCCGGCCGCCTCGGTGCGGATCAGAGCGACGGTCATTGCGAGGACGCCAAGCGCCAGGAGCGCCCCGGCGGCCGTCGCTGCGGCGCTGATCGTGGCGAGTGACGTCTGGCTATTCCTGGCCTCGATGATCAGGCCCGCTTTCGCGGCAACGTCCCGTGCAGCGGCGAGCTGCGCGGCTGTGAAGGGCTCGGCGGACTGGACGAGCCAGCCCGAAGGTATCTGCGTCCAGCGTCGCCGGTGTAGGCCGCCTAGGGTTATGAGCGAGGTTGGCTGGGATGAGTAGGACGAGGCCTGGATTCGCTGCACGTGGCTGGTGGCCGCAAAGGTGGAGGGTGCGGTGACCACGAGCTGCCCCGCCTTGCCGGTGAGGAAGTCGGTGGCTGGGGCGATCGTGGCGGAGGTGATCCCGAGGTAGCGGAGCACGGCTGGCGTGGCGACATACAGGGGGATCGTGCTGTAGGACCC
This sequence comes from uncultured Actinomycetota bacterium, assembly GCA_963837255.1. Taxonomy (GTDB): domain Bacteria; phylum Actinomycetota; class Actinomycetes; order Streptosporangiales; family Streptosporangiaceae; genus JAJYUU01. Next base: position 1,302,055 of record CAWIMN010000009.1, on the reverse strand, counting down.
TCCCCGGCCTATGGCGGCTGGGTTCTGCGGTGCGCCCAGGCTAGCTACCGGCTGTCCTGCCGGGCTGCCCTGCCCACCGGGCTGCGGCTTGTCGGCGGGGTTGACGGGCATGTCGAGGGCGATTACGTCGGGGTGATCCAGGGGTCCGGCGATCTGGTGCACGGCTGCGGCCAGGACGCCCAGCTGGGCGGGCGTCCTGGCCGGGACGACCGGGCCATCAGTGCCATTGCCGCCCTCTGGCTGGCCGATCCAGACCAGGACCTGGGTGTCCGGGAGGTTACCCGCATTGGCGGCGGTCTTGTCGGCGGCTGAACTGATGGTGATCGCCGCGCTGATCCCCAGGGCCAGGCTGATCGCGGCCAGAGCCGCGCCGGAGCGGGCCTGTTGACGGCCGAGGTCCCGCAGCGCCAACCGCACGGCGACCGGCGCGCGCCCGCCCAGCGCGGCGAGTGCCCGGATGGCTAGCGGACTGATGAGCAGGATCCCCAGCGCCATCGCCAGTACACCGGCGATGATCAGCGGAGGGCGGGTCTGGTTGGCCAGGCCGAGGCAGACGGCGCCCGCCACGATCATCACGCCGGCCAGCATGGCCGGGCGATGCGCGGGCCTAGGCCGCGGCGGCCGGGCCGACAGGGCCTGCATGACCGGCAGACGGGCAGCGGCCCGCGCCGGCCACCACGCTGCGGCCGTCGCCGTCACGACGGCGAGCAGCATGCCCAGCCCGACCAGGTCCCACGGGATGTTGAGCCGGTCGATCCGGTGCCCGGCGAACGTGTCCAGGCCCGGCCCGGCGGCGATCCACCCCGCCAGGCCGACGACGGTCCCGGTAACGGCGGCGATGACGCCCACGACGGCTCCGCCTGAGACCATCACCATCCGAAGCTGCTTGCGCGTCGCCCCGATCGCGGCGAGCATGCCGAGTTGGCGCTGGCGGCGCGCGGCGATTGCGGCGAAGCCCGCGGCTGCTACCAGGGAGATCAGGAGCAGCAGGACCGTGACAGCACCGAGCGTGCCGCCGGCTACAGCTCCCTGGGTGCCGGGACCCTGCGCTTGCCATGCCAGCGGCCCGCGGAAACCGGCGCGGAAGGCGCCAAAGCTGGCCGGGCTGGCGTTCAGCAGCACCGTCACCGACTGTGGCGGGCCCGCGCCCGAGGGCGAGACGAGGACGAACTGGTCACTCAGCTCGCTGGGATTCTCGACGATGCCGGTCACCGTCTGGTGATGGCCGCCGAGGGACAGAGGGGAGCCGATACGCAGCTGGAGAGTCTGCGCTATCTGGCCGGTGACGGCGGCTTGACCGGCGCCTGAGGGGTAGCGGCCCTGGGTCAGGGCGATTATCGGGCCGCTGAAGGGTCCATCCGGGTTCTGTGCCCGGAACTCGACCGTCTGGGCCGAGCCTGGGATCGGCACGAACTGGCGGCCGATCACCTGAATGGTGCTGAATGCCTTCCTGGCCGCCGCGATGTCCGCCGCCAGGACCTTGGGATTGGAACCGTCGAACTGCAGCAGATGGTTGGCGGAGCCGAACTGCGGTCCGGGCAGGGACGCCACGTTGTAGGCAGCGGACACGCTGAAGGCAGCAGCCGCGACCGTGAGGATCAGCAGCGTGAGGACCAGAATCTGCTGCCGCCACTCGCGGCGGAACAGCCGCCACGCCCAGCGGGCCACTGCCCGCCGGGCCGGGACGCCGCCGCCCGCCGGGCCGGACAGGACCGGCCGGTCACGCAACGTCGCGCTCATCGCCGCGGGCCGGGCGTTAGCAGCGATTCAGGGCCCGGCGCCGCTCGGGTCTGGTCGATGAGGCGTCCGTCTCGCAGGAACAGCACGCGGTCGGCACATGACGCGAACTGTGCGTCATGAGTCACGACCACCCCGGCCGCTCCGCGCCGGCAAGCGGCCAGCAGCAGCCGCATGACAGCCTCGCCATTCACCGAGTCCAGGGCGCCGGTCGGTTCGTCGGCGAGGAGGACCTGACGGTCACCCACCACTGCGCGCGCAATCGCCACGCGCTGCCGCTCCCCGCCGGACAGCTCGTCCGGGAAGCGGCCAGCCAGGTCAGCAACACCCAGCTCTGCCAGTGCTCTCATTCCCGCCGGGAGCGCGGCCCTCATACCGACGCCGTCCAGTTCCAGCGGCAGCGTCACGTTCTCGACCGCGGTCAGCCCGGCGAGCAGATTGAAATCCTGAAAGACGTAACCGATCAGGCGGCGGCGCAGTTTCGCCTGGTCGTTATCCGAGGCACCCGACAGGTCGATCCCGGCCACCAGCACCTGCCCGCCAGTAGGCTCCTCCAGGCTGCCCGCGATGGTCAGCAGCGTGCTCTTGCCGGACCCGCTGGGCCCCATCACCGCCACCAGCTCACCACCGCTGACCGACAGGCTAACCTGCCGCAGCGCGTGCACCTCGGAGATTCCGGCGTCGTAGACCTTCGACACCTCTCGCAGCTCCAGCACTGTCGTCATCGCCGTGCCCCCGCTCCACCCGTTCGCACGGCCGCTGCGCCCTTGGCAGCCACCTCAGCAACCGCAGGCAGGCTGGTCGGATCGGGTGGCGGATGCAGCCTCAGCCGGGTGTCGGCCGCATCGAGCCAGCGGACAATCGCGTCCAGCCGGAACAACTCGGCGTCGGCGACGAGCGCTAGCCCGATGTCGTCCTCTGCGGCCTCCATCTTCAGGCGCGAGTACCGCTGCATCAGCTCGATCATGCGCCGCCGATGGGCCTGCACGATGTCGTGCACATCAGCTCCGGGCACCCGCAGGCTGATCAGCACCTTAATGACAAGCTCATCCCGCGGCGGAGGGATGTCGCCGGCGGGAGTCCGAAGCCAACCGTCCAGCTCGGCACCCCCGGCGGGGGTGATCACATACCTCTTCTGCGGGCCCGCCCTGGGCCCCTCGTCGGATTCCACCAGCCCGTCGCGCTCAAGGCGCTGCAAGGTGATGTACACCTGGCCAACATTCAGCGGCCACACCTCGCCTGTTCGTTCCTCGAACTCCTGCTGCAGTCGCAGGCCGTGCTTCGACCCCTCGCTCAGCAGCGCCAGCAAGGCATGCCGGACGCTCACCGGTTGCTCCAGACGCTCATCATAATGGTTACTATACTCGTTATACTAAGCCGGAGCCAGTCATTATCACGACGACACCCCAGGGGCAGCCCGGCAAGGCCGGGACCTGGCCACTGAACGGACGGCACCCGGTCCATCGACGTGTCGGCGAGACGTGCGCCGGCCGTTACTCGTGGTGGCAGCGACAGAATGCCCTGATCTGGGCGTCGCCCTCGCTCAGCGCCTGGCGGAAGTCGGCGTACGTGCGGCCACGCTGCCGGTAATGGAGTCACTAGCCCGGGCAGAGCGGCTGCGTGAGTTCCAGGCCCGCAATGCGGAGCGGGCCGCGGCCGCGGGCCAGGATTATGAGTCGCTGCTGGCGGAGATCCGCCGGACGTATCCGCCGGACGTACAAGGGCGGGACGCCGGAGCAGTGAGCGTGCCCGGCCCGGCGGCGCTGTCGGTCGTGTTCGACGTAAACGTGCTCGTGCTGGCCGTTGCTGTGGGGGAGGAGTCCCCGTTCCGGAGTTGGCCGTCACCTCCGCCGACGTCGGGTAACCCGAGTGCGGACTGCCTGGGCGTTGTCAACGACGCGGCGGAGTTCGAGCTGACACGGCGGTTCGCCTTGACAGTGGCTGCCATGGTCACGCAGGGTCTCGCCACTGCCGCGCGTCTATGGGTGATTCCGGGCCTGCGATTGCCACTAGCTGGGTTCGGGACCGGGCAGCGGTCTTGCGGAGGAGGCTTTCGATGTGTTTCTCCACTGTGCGGGGGGAGAGATGCAGCCGTGCGGCGATCTCTTTGTTAGAGATGCCCTCGGCCACGAGCCGGAGTACATCCGCTTCCCGGCCGGTGATGCCTAGCCTGGACCAGCGGCTCGGTTGTGGCTGTTCCAGCAGCCGGCGGCACCGGAGCGCGAGCGGCTCGATCCCGTGCCGGGCCAACACGCCGGCCGCTATCTCCAGCCATTGCCGCGGCTGGCCCCAGCCGTCTGCCAGCGCCGGCTCGGCGGCGCAGAACCGGGCCAGGTCCGCCCAGACCGGGTAGCTCCGCAGTTCACGATCGGCGGCGACAGCTAGGTCGGTGGCCTGGTGCTGGTTCCCGGCGCGGCCGACGAGGATCGCGTCAGCGTAGTCGAGGATTCCCCGGTTGACCCGGTTGACGGTAAGGCCAGCCCGCCGCGCATTGCCAATCGCGGCCGCCGCATCCGCATCGCCGTTCGCGGCCAGCAGCAACGGCCACACTGCACGGTATGGGGCCGGGCCTTGCTGGGGCAGCGTGTCCAGGATGGCGACGCCGCGGCCGAGGTCCTCCAGAGCGCCCGCGCGGTCGTCGTCGAGCAGTGCCAGCATCCCGCGGGCGCCGGCTAGCGCGCTGCCTTCGATTTCCGGATCGCCGGGTTCGGCCGCATGGGCGAGCGCGAGAAAGCGATCCATGCCCGCGCGGTCACGGCGCAACGCTTGGACCTCGGCGAGGAAGAGCAGCCCGATGGCATGGGTCTTGGCCAGCCCGAGCCGGGTGCTGATGGCCAGCGCGGACTGGGCGTGGTGTTCGGCCTCGCCGAGCTCGTAGCGGAACATCGCGACAGCGCTGAGTTGGAGGTCAATGACCGCGCCCGTGCTGGCAGCGCCGAGCTCATCGGCGATACGCCGAGCCTGGGAGAGGCGGTCGGCGCGGGCATCGTCGAACATGTCGATGGTGCCGAGCTGATGCAGGGCACGCAGCCGCCACACCGCCAGCCCTGCCGTATCCGCGGTCGCTAGCGCCTGCTCGAAGGCGTCCCTGGCAGCGTCCAGATCGTTTCCCCGCAGAATGCGGCCGAGCAGTTCGAGCGCGTGGCAGCGGATCTGGGGACTTGCCTGGTCCGAAGCCATGGCGCTCTCGGCGAGGGCGCGAGCCTGGTCGATGTCGCTGTCGGCGAATGCAACTTCGGCGCTCAGCACGGCTGTCTCGGCGGCGAGGTCGGCTTGCGGGACGGCCGCGAGCAGGTCTCCTGCGATTGCGAGTTGTCGCCTCGCGGCGGTCCACCGGGTTGCGTCCACCGCCGCGTGGGCCAGCTTCAGGTGCACCACAGCCCGGGGGATGGCTGAGCCGGCACCTGGCGGCATCTGGGTGATGAGGCGGTCGCCGACGAGCATCGCCTCGTCTACTCGGCCAGCTAGCGCCAGGCCCTCGACAAGGAGCATTTCGGCTTCGGCGCGCTGCTCACGCTCACTGAGCAGCTCCACGGTGCGGCGCAGCGTCTCGATGGAGGTGGCGAGCGCGCCCCGGTCCAGCGCAGACCGGCCAGATGCGAACAGCAGGCCGCCTGCCCGGTCCTGGTCGCCGGCCTGGAGGGCGAGATCTGCGGCCAGATCACCCGCTTCTCCGGGCAGCCCCGGGTGTGCCGCCTGCAGGGCCGCGAGCGCGCGGGCCGCGAGGGCGACCCGCCGGGGCGGGAGCAGCACGGCAGCCACCGCCTCCCTGGTCAGCATGTGCCGGAACCGGAAGACATCGGCGTCGACGGCGAGCAGTTGTGCTCCGACACCGCGTTCCAGCGCGCCGGCGACAACGTCGGCATCCAGCCCGGTGGCGGACGGCAACAGCCGCCAGTCGAACTGCCGTCCGAGCAGCGCGGCGGTATGCACGACCAGGCGCTCGTCAACACTGAGCGCAGCAAGCCGTGAGCGGACGCCGTCGGCGAACGACTGTGGCACCCCGGGGGCAGCGAGCGACTCCTCGACGAGGAACGGAATCCCGTCGGCAGCACGCTGGACCCGGGCGATGACCTCATCTGAGGCCGACGGCAGGCACGCGCGCGCCATGGCGGCCACCTGGCCTGCGGTCAGCCGGCCGAGAGCAAGGTGCTGGGCGGCGCGACGACCCGTCACCCGGGCTACCAGCTCGGCTCCCGCTGACGCGGTTTCACTCCGGCAGGTGGCCACGCAGAGCACGGCTTCGGCGGACAGATTGTCGCTCAGGTACTCCACGACCGCTAGCGAGTCCGGGTCAGCCCAGTGCAAGTCTTCGAGCACCAAGAGCAGGCCGGAGTTTCCGGCGAAACGCCGCAGCAGTTGCAGCACGGCCTCGCCGCGAACCGGCGCCGCGTGGTCACCGCGACCATCACCCTCGGGGCCGCCGATCGTGGGAATCACTGCCCTTAGTGCGGGCAGCCACGGCGTCAGGCTGGGGTCGTGGGGAAACGCGCGCTCGCGCAGCGCTTGCAGCAGCGCCTCGGTCAGCGGCCGGTACGGGATGCTGGCGCTGGCGGGTACAGCACGGCCGGCGAGCACTGTCGCTCCGCACGCCCGCGCCTCGGCGGCTAGTTCGCTAGCCAGCCGGGACTTGCCGATCCCTGCCTCACCGGTGAGGAACATCACCCCGCCCCCGCCGCCTAGAGCGGCCGCGAGCGCGGACCGCAGCCGAGCGGTCTCCGCATCGCGGCCGATGAGCACGGGACACAGCAGGTCCGTCACTAGATCATTATGCTTCGCGGCAAGGTGGGGCGGCCGAACCGCGATAGTAATGCCCGGATCTCAGCCCCGCAGGTCCTGCCGTCGGGATGGTGCGCGGATACGTGTTTCCACCGATAGGCCAGCCTGCCCGCGGCGGGCCGCGCCACGTCCCCCGCCAGCCGAATGCATGGCCGGATACGCGTTGCTACCGATGCGCATGATCAGCGGGCCAGCCAATGATGGGCCAAGGCCACAGGACCGGACAGGAGGCCACAGCCGCCGAAGCCGGTCCTGCCACGAACAAGGAAGGGAACGGTCATGGGAACAGGCAAAGAACAGGCCGAGCTTTGGGGCCCCGGAGCGCGTGATTGGTCCGACTACAACGAGCCGATGTGCACGCCGTCCTATGAGGCGGTACTGGACGCGACCGAGGTGGGCCACGGCACCAGGCTGCTCGACGTCGGCTGCGGCGGCGGATTCGCGATGTTGCTCGCCGCCAGACGGGGGGCCACGCTATCGGGAATCGACACGACCCCAGCGCTGCTCGATATCGTCCGCGAGCGCGTCCCCGGTGCCTCCCTCGCCATAGCAGACCTCGAAGACCCGCTACCCTTCGACGCGGGCAGCTTCGATGTTGTCACTGCGTTCAACTCGGTGCAGTACGCCGCCGACCCGGTCGCTGCCCTCAAGAACATGAGCCACGTGACTAGGCTAGGCGGGCTCGTCAGCGTAGTGGTCTGGGGCCCGCCCGCGCAGTGCGAGAGCGGTGTGTTGTTCACCGAGCTGGGCCCGCTGCTGCCGCCCGCGCCGCCCAGCGCGCCGGGTGCGATCGCCTGGAGCGAAGACGGCCAGCTCGGGCAGCTCGCCGCGGCGGCTGGCCTCACGCCACTGGCCGTCAAAGACGTGGCCAACCCGCTGATCTACCCCGACCTCACCACGGCGGTCCGCACGCAACTCAGCTCGGGCCCGGCGCGCGCCGCCATCCAGCATTCTGGGCTTCCGGCCGTCCGCGGTGCGCTGACCAGGGCATTCGCTGGCAGCCGCAAGCCGGATGGCAGCTACCGGCAGGAGAACGTGTTCCGGTATCTGGTGGCCAGGGCCTGACCCTGACGTCATACTCGGCACCCTTATCGGCTGGATCGCGCCGATAGGCAGGGCAGGCAAGATGAGGATGACGGCGGACGATCTGCTGACTGAGGCCCGGGGCGTGTTTCCGCATCGTCCCGGGCCGGGCGAGGACTAGGCCCAGCCGCTGAACATGGAGGGCCGCCGCCTCTTACTGGTGACTGGCGCGCGGACCCGCGAACGCTCGCCTACCGGTCCCGAGCCACTATTCACCGACACCCCTGGATAGTATCGCTCGCAGCCGGGCGTCCGTCGATAGGCCCGAACTCCCTTGACGCCACCGAGCATGCCCTCGCCGCCGTGGAGCCGCTGGGATTCGACATTGATGTCATGCTCATCGTCGTCGGCACTCTGGACGCTTATGTCCGCGGCTACGCGATCGGCGAGCTGGCTGAACAAGAGGCCATCCGCCGATCCGGAATCGGCGTCAGCGAATGGATGGATGCCCACACGTCATACTTCGAGAGCGTCGTCAGAACTGGACGCCATCCGCATTTCACGCGGGTCATCCTCGACGCCGAACTCCCGCACGTGGCCGACAGCGCCGAAAGGGGATTCGACCTCGGACTCGAACGCTTCCTCGACGGCTGGCAGGCCAACCTGCCTTAGGGCATGTCGCCCACGCGCCGGCGCCGGGTAACCGCGCGACCGGGAGCCACAGCTCCGTCGGGTAGCGTCACGCGCTGATATCAGCCGGTGCCGGATGCGACGTTCCGGGGGCTTCTGTTGTGAAAGCGGTGTCGCGGATCTGACGGATGGTGTCGTCGAGGTGGCTGAGGGCACCGGCGATGCGCTGCCTGGCCGCGTCCGGGGGCAGGTCCATGGCGGCCTGCAGGCTGAGCCCGGCGCCGAACAGGCCGGTGACGATTGTGTCGAGCAGCTGCTGGCCGCCGCGTACCTGCTCGGCGGCGGCGGCGGCGGCCAGGCCGGCGAGGTCTTCAAGCCGCCGGGCCTCGGTGACATCGCGGATCACGATGAGCGCGAACGTCCCGGCTGCGGTGGCGACCGGGCTGAGGCTGATCTCAGCCGGGAAACTGCTCCCGGTCCTGCGCAGCCCGACGAGCGGCGCCCGGGCGTAGGCAGTCCGATGGCACCAGTGCGCTTCGTGCAGGTGCCCGGGGATCAGCCACTCCACCGGGCGGCCGATCAGCGCGCCGTGCTCGTAGCCGAACATTTCCTCCAGCCGCGAGTTGGCCAGGGCGATCATGCCGGCGCAGTCGGTCAGCGCCACCCCGTCCTGCAGGGCATCGACTAGCTTCCACACGAGCGCCGGGGTGATGGCCGCCCCGTTCCCGTCAGGTGGCCGGGCGGCGACGAGCTGAGGCCTCATCTGCCCGTGGCGCAACGGCGTGCGGCCGCCGGTCCCTGCTGCGGCGATCCCGGCCACCAGGGTGAGTACCGGCGCGGGCGGGCGCGCGGCAGCCGTGGCCGCCTCCAGGAACGGGTAGACCGACACCAGCCGGTCCAGGCCGCTGCTGCTCAGGACACGGCGCACGATCTGGGCCGCTACCACCAGCCGCAGCTCGGTGCCAGCTGCTAGGGCCCGCTGGTAGGCGCGCACGAGCGCCTCCGCCCCCGAGTGATCGCAGGAGATGGTCGCCGTCATGTCCGCGATCAGAGACGTCGCACCGCGATTGATGACCGAAAGCAGCTCCTCGCGGATGTGCCCGGCGTTGGATACATCGACGTGATCGGGCAGCGCCACAACAGCTTGCGAGCCGGCCCACTGCACCGGGTAAACGTCGTCAAGCATGACAACAGGACGGGACTGCGCGGTGCCATCCGGCCGAGCTGATCACCGCGGTCAAACGGCATGTGAAAGATGACTGGCGCATCGCGGGCGCACCTAGATTCCGATCCGGCCTGACAGGCCGTGCCGCCAGGGCCTGGAGCGACGCGGTCCCTGCACCGCACTGTGGCCTGGTGCAGGATGCTTACCGATAACAGTCTTGCTTCGACTCTACTCCCGCCGTCGGCCCGATAGGCCCGGGCAGGTGAACTATTACCTCCGCGCGGAGGCCCGGATGCGGCCCCTCCTGCGCCGTGGTGGCGTCATCGGCAGCCCACGGCCCGGCGTGAAGCGTGACACTCGCTTGGCCGGCGAGGACTTTCGGCCCTGGATGGCCCGTGCAGCGCGGCCCATCGTGGGCATAGATGCCGGGCCGCCCGCTCCCGCAGGCGTACCCGTGTGACGGGAGTCATGTCATGAAAACCCTGATTATCGTGATCGTCGCCGTGGCAGTGCTGCTGCTGATCGTGTTCGCACTCGCGGTGCGGATCGTGCGCCAGTACGAACAGGGCGTGCTGTTCCGGCTCGGTCGGCTGCGCGGCACCCGCGGGCCGGGGCTGCGCCTGATCATCCCGGTCGTCGACGTGCTGCACAAGGTGTCGCTGCGGATCGTGACCATGCCGATCCAGTCGCAGGGCATCATCACCCGCGACAACGTCAGCGTGGACGTATCCGCGGTCGCCTACTTCCGGGTCGTGGACGCGGTGAAGTCGGTGGTCGCGATCGAGAATGTGCACGCCGCGATCAACCAGATCGCCCAGACCACGCTGCGCAAGGTCGTCGGCCAGCACACCCTGGACCAGACGCTGTCGGAGACCGACACCATCAACCTGGACATCCGCAAGATCCTCGACGTGTCGACGGTCGAATGGGGGGTCGAGGTGACGCTGGTCGAGCTGAAGGACATCCAGCTGCCCGACAGCATGAAGCGGGCGATGGCCCGGCAGGCCGAGGCCGAGCGGGAGAAGCGCGCGAAGATCATCAACGCGGAGGGCGAGTCGCTGGCCGCCGCCGCGCTCGGCGACGCGTCCGACATCATGATGGCCCACCCGCTGGCGCTGCAGCTGCGGAACCTGCAGAGCCTGGTCGAGATTGGCGTGGACAAGAACACCACCGTGGTGTTCCCCGCCCCGCTGATGTCCACCATCGAGGAGCTCGGCTCCTTCCTCGCCCGCGAGACGGCCGCCAGTACCCGGCCTGCCAGCGCCTCCGCTGCGGTGACGCTCGTGCCCGTAGCAACCGGCGGCGCGGATGGCGCGGTGCCGCCGACGGCAGTCAACGGCGGCACCAAGGCCGACGCGACCTAGATCACTAGCTCCTGAGAAGAGGCGTGGTGACCCAAGGGAATGATCTGCGGTACGCCAGCGCGCTGATCGTGCGGCTCCGGGATCGAGCGAGCATCGATACCGACAGCGCCGGAACGGGCGCTAGGCCCCGGCGACCCACTGCCATCTGACTCGCCGCGACCGAGGTGGAGAGCATGACGCCGCAATCAACGAGAGGTGCCTGCCGCCTGGTGATGCTGCGGCACGGTGAGAGTGAGTGGAACGCGCTGAACCTATTCACAGGCTGGGTGAACGTCGCACTGACCGAGGCCGGCGAGGCGGAGGCTGCTAGCGCAGGGCGGCTGCTTGCCCAGCATGGGCTGCTGCCGGGCGTCGTGCATACCTCAGTCCAGCAGAGGACCATCAGGACCGCTGACCTCGCGCTGGCCCAATGTGACCGGGACTGGATCCCGGTCAGGCGTTCCTGGCGGCTCAACTCCAATCACTACGGCGCGCTGCAGGGCAGGAATAAGGACGAGGTGCTCGCCGAGGCTGGCGTGCGGCAATTCATGGCCTGGCGCCGGTCTGACAATGCGCCGCCGCCCCCGCTCGCGCCGGGTGCCGAGCACTCTCAGTTCGCCGACCCCCGCTACGAGGTCATCCCGCCGGAAGCGCGGCCCAGAACCGAGTCGCTGCAGGACGTGACGGCGCGGCTGCTGCCCTACTGGTACGACGCGATCGTGCCGGATCTGCGCACCGCAGCCTGCGTGCTGGTGGTCTCGCACGGCAACACGCTGCGGGCGCTGGCGAAGCATCTCGACGGCATTCCCGCCGAGCAGATCGCCGGCCTGAACATCCCGACCGGCGTTCCCCTGCTCTATGAGCTGGGGCCGGACATGAAACCGCTCGTCCAAGGTGGCCGTTACCTGCGCCCAGGCCGGCGACCGCAGCCGATCCTGCCGCGCGCATCTGCGCAAGCACCTACCAGCTGACAGGAGACGACTAAGACCCGGACAGTCGGCAGCCGACGCGGCCGGTCAGCCGATCGGCTTGGCAGCCGCCCGCCTGGTCATGGAGCCGAACCTCCTGGTTCCACTGGTCTGCTTGCCGGCCAGCCTGGCCGCATCGGGCCACCTGACGTCACTGACCCAGCCGAGTTTCTCGGCCAGCCAGATTGTCCTGGCGGCGATGTCGATCTGGCCTTTGAGCACTCCGTGGCGGGCGCAGGTCGGGTCGGCATGGTGGAGGTTGTGCCAGGACTCGCCGAAGGACAGGATCGCCAGCCACGAGACGTTCCTGGACTTGTCCCGTACCTCGAACTCTTCCTTGCCGAAGGTGTGGCAGATCGAGTTGATCGACCAGGTGATGTGATGCAGGAACGCGATGCGCACCAGAGTGGCCCAGAAGAACGCCGTCACCGCACCCTGCCACGACATGGACCACAGGCCGCCGATGAGGGCAGGCCCGAGAAGGGAGACGGCGACCAGGCCCGGGAACCACCGGGAGATCTTGACGACGTCGGAGTCCGAGAGCCAGTCGGGGCAGAACTTTTCCTCTGACGTAATATCGCCGTCGAACATCCAGCCGACGTGGGCGTACGCCAGTCCCTTGGCCAGCGCCTTCCAGTCGTTCCCGAACCGCCACGGCGAGTGCGGGTCGCCGGCCTTGTCGCTGTACTTGTGATGCCTGCGGTGATCGGCGACCCAGGTGATCACGGGCTTTTCGATGGCCAGGCTCCCGGCGATCGCCAGCGCGATCTTGAACCCGCGCGCTGCCTTGAAGGATCCGTGGGTGAAATACCGGTGCAGGCCGACGCTGACGCCAAGCCCTGAGATGTAGTAGAACGCGACGGCCAGCAGGATGTCGTGCCAGCCGAGGCCCCAGCCCCAGGCCAGCGGCGCCGCGGCGATCAGCGCGACCAGGGGTACGGCCACGAATACGCCGACCAGGACGCGGTCGAAGACGCTGGTCCGCGCTGGCATGATCTCCGGCCGGGCCACGGTTCGCGGAAAGAGATCGCCGGTCCGTGCCGCCGTGGCGTCAGTAGTTGTTGTCATGCGGTCCTCGCTTGCTGGTCGCGGTAATCCCAAGGGACAGTGCTGCGCATCGACCAGGGTCCAGGACCAACGCGATTAAACTTACGTAACCGTAGCTTACGTCACCGTAGGTTCCCGGCGGGAGCGCAACCCGGCTGGCGTCGGTCGGGTGCGGCACCGGCGGTGCGCTTACTGAGCGCCGGACCGGGAACGGGGTCGGTAACGTATCCGGGCCGGCCGAAAACGCGCGGCCGGAGGTAGCCCAGAGCGCGGGCGAGCAGGCGGGACACGTGCATCTGGGAGATGCCAAGCTGCTGGCCGATCTGGGCCTGCGTCATGCCGCGGTAGTAATGCAGCACCACGATCTGCTGCTCGCGCACTGGAAGCTCGCCCCAGTGCCGGGCGATCGCCTGCATGCCGAGCATGTGCTCGAGGCGGGGGTCTTCCGCGCCGAGAAGATCAGACAGGCTGGCCGCGTCGGGGCCGCGCGGCGGCTCATCCAAAGACAGCGGCTGGAGTACCAGTTCCGCCTGCCGGGCCTCGCGGATGTCAGCATCACCGACTCCCAGGTCGCTGGCCAGCTCGGAGTCCGTCGGCATGCGGCCGAGCTGCTGGGTCAGCAGGTGCTCCGCATGCCGGACTTCCAATACCCGCTCCTGCAGCTGGCGCCCGACACGCACCTGCCAGCGTTTATCCCGGAAATGCCGCTTGAGCTCGCCGGCGATGCACGGCGCGGCGTAGGTAGCCAGGCTGAAGCCAAACGCAGGGTCGAATTTATTGATCGCCTTCAGCAGGCCGACATACCCCACCTGCATCAGATCCTCGGGCGGCTCGGGGCCATGCGAATACCGCTGCACGCATGACCGCACCAGGTTGCGGTAGCGGGCGACCAGCAAATCGCGCGCCGCCGCGCGCCGCTGGCTGGACTGCGGCAGCGAACCCGCCAGGGCCAGGAGTTCCCGGTCCTCCAGCCCCGACAGATCCTGGCGGAACCCGGCTGTCGCGCCCGGCAGCGGCCGCAGGTGCTCTGCGGCGGCGAACTCGCTCATTGACATCATTGCCATGGGACGCCTCGGCTCAGGTGAACGCCAGATTGGGACGCCGAGGTCCGGGGCGACTAGAAACCGTCAGCACCTGCGCGCACGCCGACGCAACGGTATTTCAGCCTGTCATGAGGCTAGAACACGATCACGGCTACGGCAACGCCGGCGTCGACTCGCCAGCATTGCGGGCTGGGAGAGATCCCAGACCTCCGCCCGGCATCGCCGGGGCTAGCCGATCTGCGCTGGCCCGGAGGCGCGCGAAGAAGCCCCTCCGCTCTTCGCGCGCCTCCGGCGCCTGATGCACCTCTCGGCTCTTCGCGCCCCCGACGCGGGACGAAGAGCCGGGAGGGCTCGCCTGGGCAGACCGATCCGCTTGCGGCCAAGCTCGCGATCAATCCGGCAGCTCGCCGACCGAGATGCCGAAGTGGACGGCGTCCGTGATTGTCGGGTCCCCGGCGCAGTCATAGCCGTAGATAAAGGCGCTGACGCTGGGCGCCGTTCCTGTCGCGTCGCCGGGGTCATCGGCGGTGGCCAGAGAGCTGCGCGCTACCGTCGCGGTGAGGTCGTCGCCGTTCCCGGCCGCGGAACCCTGCGGCAACGCGGGCATGGCACGTGCCACTTCGTCTCCGGACGCGGGGGCTGCAACCGCGGCAATGTGAGACGAGGACCGGTCGGCAGGATGAGAAGGCACCGATCACTCCCTCCGGCAGGCCCAAGTCGACAGTTCCGTGCAGGGCCGAAGGAGAACGCTCCGGTGCGGCGCCGCAACGGCGCGGGTCACGCGCGGTGGCAGCTGCCAGGGTCCAGAGCAACATCGCTGACGCTACACGTGTTCTTGCCTCGCGCCTAGCAGATAACAGGACATCGGGGCGGCCGACGCTGACCGGCCGACGGGGAGGCGAGATGCCGGGCCGCGGCGAGCAGGTGAGCGATGAGGCGTGCTCGCCCGAGATCGTCACGCAGCCCAGGTCCGCTGTACCGGCCGGAGCGCAGGAGTCTTATAGTCCGAGGAAGCGCAGCGGGCCTGTCGCTAATTCGAGGATGGTGACTATCAGTGGCTGGCGAACACTGGGAAGATAAGCCAGAAGCTCAGGACTTCCCGGCTGCCGAGTCTTATCTTTCCCTGCTGATCGGCCCTGCTGCCGCGGCCAGGATAGTCAAGGCGCTACGCAGAGAGGAAACGCTGCTGCACTTTGCCGCCAAGGACATCCTGCGGGCCGCGTGCCTACCGCTGCTGGGCCCCGAGGACTCGGAAGTCGCCGCCGACCTCGACAAGGTGAAGGCCGGAAAGAAACTGTCCCCGGTCCTGCTGATCCAGGGGATCCCCTTGTGGGTCGCCGACGGATACCACCGGGTCTGCGCGAGCTATCACCTTGACGAGAAGGCTCCGGTGCCGTGCCGGCTGACGGCCCGCACGCTCAAGCACTGACCGGCTGGCGGCCGGAGAACTGCAAGCTGATCCGGGCCCATTCCGGGTAGGCGGGAGCCTTTCGGGGACCTTGCGGGACCGGCTGAAACTGTCCGTGAATATCCACTGCGCTGGCCAATCTTGGCCGGAGAGCCGAACCATCTGGCCGTCGATCGCTCTTTGCGCGCGAGGGAAAAGGCGCGTAACGTGTAGTTGTTGCTCCGGACCTCGGTAGCCGCATCCGCGATGTTTCGCGGAGGCGCACTGGGGGCCCGGAGTTTTTCTATCTGTACTCAGGACCGTGCCATGGCAAGACGCTATCCGGCCGACTGCGAGAGACCGCGGGCGAAATCCTCGCCTACCACGATCTACGACTATGACTGGCTACCGCCTAGCTCACCCTGATCAGCTGGCTAAGGAGTCAGTTATGAGCATCATCGCCTGGATCGTCTTAGGCCTGGCCGCAGGCCTGATCGCCAACATGCTAATTCCCGGCCGCAGGCAGCAGGGCCTCATCCTCACCTGCGTCATCGGCATCGTCGGCGCGCTGCTCGGCGGCTGGATCGCCACCAAGCTCTTCCACATCCACAGCATGCAGGGCTTCTTCAACATCTCCACCTGGCTCACCGCCATCGCCGGGGCGGCCATCCTGCTGCTTGCTTACCACTTCATCAGCGGCCAGTCGTCCAGCCGCCGCGGCTGGTTCGCGCACCGCTAACAGCCGCCAGGGGGGCGCTCCGGCTCTCGGGCTGCCCCCCGGGCGGCGTTCCGGCGCCGGGATATCACGAGATCGGACATGGCCTCCTGGTGATCCGGCGGGGATCCCTCAGCGAGTCTTCACCATGCAACGTGATTCGGAGCTGTCATGATCATCATCCTCGGGCTCATCATCCTGGTCGCGGCGCTGGTTGTGGGGGTGGCAGGTGTCCTGGGCAACGGCGGCACCGCGCACGCGGTCAGCCATTTCTCGGTGCTCGGCTATCACCTGACCGGCTCGGGCGGCACCCTGTTCCTGTCCGGCATTGTGGTCGGGGCTGCCGGCCTGCTCGGGCTGAGTCTTGTGCTGGCTGGCGCGCGCCGGACCGCCCGGCGCGGCAGCGCCGCGCGCCGCGGCCTCCGGCAGTCCCGGCGCGAGACCGCGGCGGCAAGCCAGGAACGCGACGACCTGATCGAGCAGCGCGACACTGCCCGCGCCAACGACGCCAGTAAGCTGGGTAACGGCACCGCCCCCCAAGGCCCGCCGCTGAGCGAAGGCAATGATCGGTGGAGCAGGCTTCGCGACCTCAAGCGCCGGCTCGCTCCTTCACAGACAGCCGGGCAGCCAGAGGCGCTCGCCGGCCGGCCAGCCGCCGAGGTTCCCGCACGCGCACCCGACGTCGGCGTGCCTGCCATCTCTCCCGCCTCTGACGCGCCAGCCGGCGCGTCGGAAGCTGACATGGCTGCCGTCTCCCCGGCCCCTGACGTGCATGAAGGTGCGTCCGCTCCCGCGCAGTGATTCGTGACCGGCAGACGGTGACCCGTCCGGCTTCCGGCCACCACACCGGCCCTTGGCGGGTGCTGATCTCACCCGCGGCGGTGCTGCCCGCCGCGGTCCCTGTTCTCGCGCCAGGCGCGCTTCCCGAGAGGGCCTGTCATGCCGAAATCCGTGCGAACCGCATGCTTGCTCAGCCCGGAGCGCGCGGAGGCACAATCCCACCGTGAAAGGGAAGCGCCGTGAGCATTCTCAAGAAGATCAGGCACAAGGCCCAGACGGCGAAAGGAGAAGCCAAGAAAAGCGTCGGCCGCATGACCGGAAACCGCCGGCTCAGGACCAAGGGACGCACCGAAAAGGCCACCGGCCACGCCAAACAGGCCGCAGACAAAGTCAAAGACGCCTTCAAGCACTGACTGACTGACAAGCAAAACCAGCACGGTCGCTTGCGGCTTTGACTACCGGCAACCGCCGCGGTGATCTTGCCGGGCCTGGTGCAGGCGCCGACACGGCCGGTCAGCGCCCCTCACGCTGCGACCATAGGAGGACGCAATGCGAATCGGAACCATCCTTCTAGTCATCTGGCTCATCATCGGTGCAGTCGCCGCTGGCCAGCGCCATTACTTCAGCAGTTCAGGCCCAGGCTGCGCCAAGGCCAGCACGATCGCCGTGACCGTCGCCGCGGGCCCGCTCAACTTCGTCGGCGTGAACCCGAAGGTCTCGTGCAGGGCCTCCGCCTGAGCAAGTGGCCCTCTTGGCCTGCACCATCCGGCATCCGGCAACGAGCCGTGCGCACCACGGGCCAGGTGGAGTCGCGGTGTGCGGAGCCTCACCCGCGCGTCGGGCGGTCACCGGCGGGCCGGGGTATGGCCGCGCTGCCTGCGAGCATTTCCGCGGTTCCGCTGGTGACATCGGCGGCCAGCTGGGTGAGGGGGTAGTTGTGGTTGCGCGAATAGGCCCGCAGCACGATGAATGCCTGGTCGGGGGTGACCCGCATTCGCTCGGCGAGGATGCCTTTGGCCTGCTCGATGATGACGCGGCTGTTCAGGGCGACCTGCAGTTGCCCGGCGACGAGTTCGTGCTCGCGGGTGGCGCGTTCCTGCAGGATCCCGATGGTAGCTATGTCGACCAGCGCCCTGGCTGCCTGCGCGACTGCCGGGTCGAGACCGTCGGGCGCGGAGCCGAACAGGTTGAGTGTGCCGATGATCTGCTCGCGCAGTCGCATCGGGATGGCATGCACTGCGGCGAAGCCCATCTCGCGGGCGGCCGCGGCAAACCTTGGCCACCGTTCCGCGGCCTGTCCGGCGGTGATGTCGGGGACGATGACGGGCTGTCCGGTGCGGTAGCTGTCCAGGCACGGGCCCTCGTCGTTCTGGATCTGGAACAATTCCGCGACCCGTGCCTGCTCGGTGGAGGCTGCCACCAGCTGCAGCGCGCCGAGCCTGTCGGCCAGCAGCAGTCCCGCCGCATCCACTTCCAGCAGCTCCACGCACCGCTCGGTGAGCATGTGCAGGAACTCCATCAGGTCAAAGCCGCCGACCAGGGTGTCGGCCAGCTCGACAAACGTCTGCGCGAGGCGCTCGTCCACTATCGCTGCCATGGTGTCAGGGTAGCCTTCTGCAGTACCCGCAGATACCGCCGCAACATGGCCGTTACGGTAATCGGCGGGGAGAATCAGGCACCTGCGTCTGTGCCGGGATCGAAGCGCAGCCCGCGGCTCACCACGTCGCCCGCAACGTCGCCGACAGTGGCGCTGCCGGCGAACGCGTAAGCCCGCAGTCGCGCCAGCGCCTCCGCCAAGCTCACGCCCAGCTGCACTGAGATCATCCCGGTCGCCTGGTAGACCACCGCCCGGCGGTCCGACAGCCCGTCGAGCGGCCCGTAACCCGGCGACCCGCTGATGCCCGAGGCCGCGTCCAGCAGCAGCTGCAGGGCGATATCGGCGAACACCAGCACGTCGGCGAGCTGCCCGGCCGACAGCGGGCCCGGCAGTGCCCGGTACAACGACAGCACACCCACCCGGATGGCCCCGGCCTGCAGCGGCAGCGCGAACATCGCCCGCGCGCCAGCCGCCACCGCCTCCGGCACGAACCCGGGCCACCGCGCCCCAGCCGAATCCAGATCCGCGATGAGCACCGGCGATCCCAGCCAGAACTCATCCGCGCTCGGACCTTCCCCGGCAGTGAACTGCAGCTCCTCCAGCAGGGCACTCAGCTCGTCGGAGGCGAACAGCGGCTCGCCGACCAGCAAAGTGCTCATCACCGTCACGCTGGCGCCATCGACCCCGAGATTCGCGCGCCGCCGCCGTGCAGATCGCTGCCATCGACACTGGCGCATCGCCCTCGTGGGCCGCCGCGATCCACCCCCACACCTTGACCGCCCGCTCGCTCACCACCCCACCATCCTGGCCCCATCAGGCAGCAAAGCGGGAAATGACCAGTCGTGCGCTGCTCGGTAAATCGCCGTCGAGGGTCTGTCGGGATCTTTGTGTAAGCGTCTCGGCTAGCTGAGTCGGTGCCAGCTGCAGTTGAGCGACAGGCCCTTTACGCTTTGCGCGTGGAGACTCTCACGTTTCTCTTTACCGACATTGAGGGCTCGACGGCTCTGCTTCGGCGTCTGGGGGAAGATGTCTACGCCCAGGTCCTTGCCGATCATCATTCGCTCATCCGGTCGAGTCTGGCGGCTCACGGGGGCGAGGAAGTGGGTACCCAGGGGGACGCGTTCTTCGCGGTGTTTTCCTCGCCCAGGGCTTGCGTGGCCGCGGTCACGCGGATACAGCAGGCCCTGGCGGCACACCGGTGGCCTGCCGGGGAGCATGTCCGGGTGCGGATGGGTGTCCATACCGGCGAGGCGGCGAAGACGGCCACCGGTCTGGTGGGTCTGGATGTCCACCGCGCCGCCCGGGTGGCCGCCGTGGCGTACGGGGGCCAGGTCCTGCTGTCGGAGACGGCGGCTGCCCTGGTCCGCGACTCGCTCCCCCCTGGTACGGCTCTGCGGGATCTGGGTGTCCACCGGCTGAAGGACCTGGGGCGTCCGGAGCAGATCTTCCAGCTTGACGCGGCGGGACTGCGGGCCGGGTTCCCGCCGCTGCGCTCACTCGGTAATCCGCTGCTGCAGCACAATCTCCCGGCTCAGCTGGCGACGTTCATCGGCCGCGACCGAGAGCTGTCAGAAGTGCGGGCCTTGGTCGGATCCTCTCGTCTGGTCACCCTGACCGGGCCGGCGGGTCGGGCAAGACCCGGCTGAGCCTCCGGGTGGCCGCCGAGCTGCTGGATGGGTCCGGTGACGGGGTCTGGCTGGTTGAGCTGGCTGCCGTCTCAGACGAGGAGGCGGTTGCGCCGGCCATCTGCGAGGCACTGGGGATCGCGGCACAGCCGGGCCGGCCTGTTCTGGAGACTCTGCTGGATGCCCTTGCCCCTCAGGACGTTCTGATCGTGCTCGACAACTGCGAGCATCTGGTCGGCGCCTGCGCCAAGACCGCCGAGGCCATCTTGCGGCGCTGTCCGAGGGTGCATCTGGTGGCCACGAGCCGCGAGCCGCTCGGCATCGGCGGTGAGACCATTTACCGGGTGCCGCAATTGTCGCTTCCCGGACCCGGTGACGGCGGCCCGCCGGCGCCTGGCTCCTCAGATGCGGTCGCGCTGTTCGTCGAGCGGGCGAAGGAGCGGGGCGTCGACCTGCTGATCGACGGGGAAACCGGCCCGCTGGTGGTGTCGGTCTGCGCGCGGCTGGACGGGATGCCATTGGCCATCGAGCTGGCCGCGGCCCGGTTGCAGTCGTTGTCACTTGTTGCCCTGCACGACCGTCTCGATCAGCGCTTTCGCCTCCTCACCGGGGGGAGCCGCACCGCCCTGGAGCGGCAGCAGACCCTGGAGGCGACCGTCGACTGGTCCTATTCGCTGCTCAACGGCGCCGAGCAGCTGCTGCTGCGGCGCCTGTCGGTGTTCGCTGAGGGCTTCGATCTGGACGCCGCCGAAGGTGTGTGCGGGTTCGGTGACGTCAAGGCGTTTGAGGTCACCGACATTCTCGGGTCGCTGGTCGACAAGAGCCTCGTCGTGGCGGAGTCAACGGGGGGAGCCCTGCGCTACCGGCTGCTGGAAACCATCCGCCAGTTCGCCGCCGAACGACTTGCGGAGGCGGGCAACGGCGAGGCCGCCGCCGTCGGAGTGGCACACTGCCAGTACTTTCTGGATGCAGCCGAAGCGGCGGCGCCGCACCTTGCCGGACCGGATCAGAGCCGTTGGTTCGCGCGGCTCGACGCTGAGCAGGCGAATCTGCGGCGCGCTACCGAACATGCGGCCAGCGACCCCGACGGGACCGCGCAAGTCCTTCGCTTCGATGTCGCCCTCCACGGCTACTGGCTGGCGCGATCTCGGGGCGGCGAGGAACTCGGACTGCTCGCGCCGGTGCTGGAGCGAGCCGACGCTCGCACCGATCCTGGACTGTTCGGGGCGGCACTAGCCCATGCCGCGCTGGCTGCCCGGCCCATTGACCTGACGACAGCGCGGCAACTGGGGGAACGCGCGGTGGAGTTCGCTCGCCAGCTCGACGACAACCGGTTGCTGATCGAATCCCTCGCCGTACTCTGCGGCACGTACTACTTCGCCGGTGAGCCGTACCGAGGTCTACCGCTGGGGGAGGAGTCAGTCGAGCGCGCACGCCAGCTTGGCGATGATGTGTTGCTGGCCGCAAGCCCGGTGGGGTACCTGCTGTGCGGCGACCTCGTCGAGTCGGCTCGTTCCGAACGACTGTTCGCCGAGGCCATCGCCTGCACCGAGCGGTCCGGCGACGCGCTGATGAGTTCGTTCCTGCACAACAACGCTGGCGTTCATGCGCTCCGTGCTGGCGACATCGCCGCCGCTCGGGCTCATCTGGAGCAGGCGGATCAAGCTATGCAAGCGCCCGGAGCGATAAGCCACCACGTGTCAGTCAATCTGGGCTGGGTGCTGCGGCAGGAAGGGGAGTCGGACCGGGGCGCGGACGATGTTCGAGGCAGGCCTGCGGGTCAGCCGCCGGAACGGGGAAGGGTCAGGCGTCGCCTACGCCAGCCTCGGCCTGGCGTGCATAGCGGCGGACCTGGGCGACCCGAACCGGTCCGCTGAGCTTCACGGCATCGCGCAAGCCCTGCTTGACCGAACAGCAGAACCGTGGCAAGACCCTGAAGCGGGGTATCGCCGGGACAGCCTCCACAAGGTGCGCACGTCCCTCGGCAAGGAGCAACTTGAGCGGGCCTACGCCAAGGGCTTGACGCTCAGCCTCGACCAGGCCTTGGACGTAGCTCTTGGAAGGGCCCGCTCCGCCTGAGCAAAGTCGACGCCGGGATCTTTAGCCGTCAGAAGCGCGGGAAGTGGGCCTACCACGCCCCGGTGCCGGCGGCGCCGGGCGTATCGGCCATCCTGACGTCGGGCTAGCCGCGGTTGAGCCGGGCGGCCTTCATCAGCAGGTAGTTCCGCTCTGGCAGGCTGAGCGTCCGCCGGGCCGCCGCGCGGTAGTGCGCGATCGCTGTGTCAGCGTCGCCCAGCTGCTCGAACAGATGCGCCCGCACGGCGTCGAGGCGGTAATGACCGGCGAGCTGATCATCCAGCGGCTCGAGCAGCTTCAGGCCGGCCGCCGGCCCTCCGACCATGGCGGCGGCGACGGCCCGGTTCAAGGTGACCATCGGATTGCCGGTCAGGCGTTCCAGGACGAGGTAGAGGGCGAGAATCTGCGGCCAGTCCGTGTCGGCCGCGCTGCGCGCCTCGTCGTGCAGCGCCGCGATGGCGGCCTGGATCTGGTAGTCGCCAGCTGGCCCCTGCGTCATGGCCCGGACAGCCAGCGTGACGCCTTCGGTGATGAGCGCCTGGTCCCATTGGGTCCGGTCCTGCTCCGCCAGCGGGACCAGCTCACCGTCCGGGCCCGTCCTTGCAGGCCGCCGGGCCTCGGTCAGGAGCATCAGGGCGAGCAGCCCGGTCACCGGGCCATCAGCGGGCAGGAGCACATGCACGGCTCTGGTCAGCCGGATCGCCTCGCCGGACAGCTCGCGCCTGTGCAATGCATGGCCTGATCTGGCGACGTAGCCCTCGTTGAAGATGAGGTACAGCACATGCAGCACCGAGCGCAGGCGCTCGGCGCGCTCATCAGCGGCGGGCAGCCCGAACGGCACACGTGAGGTCTTGATGCTCTGCTTGGCGCGGCTGATCCGCTGCGCCATCGTGGCCTCGGGTACCAGGAACGCGCTCGCGATCTCCGCGGTGGTGAGGCCACCGACCGCTCGCAGCGTCAGCGCGATGGCGGACACGGGCGTCAGCACCGGGTGGCAGCACATGAAGAGCAAGGTCAGCGTGTCATCGCGGGCAGGCACCTGGACAGGCGGCGGTGCCGCCGATTCCGCGGTGACCTCCCGGCGCCGCCTGGCCTGATCGCTGCGGATCTGATCCGTCATCTTCCGGGTCGCGGCCTGCAGCAGCCAGCCGCGCGGATTGCCGGGCACTCCTTCGGCGGGCCAGTGCGTGGCCGCGGCGATCAGCGCTTCCTGCACAGCGTCCTCGGCCGCATCGAGGCCGCCAAAGCGCCGCATCATCACGCCGAGGACCTGCGGCGCCAGTTCGCGCAGCAGGTCCTCGCTGGCCGATCGCTCGCTCATCGGTCCGGCCTCACAGGTCGATGCCCAGGCCGACCTCGTCCATGACCTGGCGGACCTCGATCGGCTGCCGGAGCGGCACGCCGCCTGGTCCGGGCACTGCCGACACCCTCGCGGCGATCTCGATCGCCCGCTCCACTGACTCGACGTCGACAATCTGGAAGCCCGCTAGCTGCTCCTTGGCCTCGGCATACGGGCCGTCGGTCACGACCGGCGCTGTCCGCCCGTCGGACCTGACGATCTTGGCGCTCTCGGGCCAGGCCAGGGCCTCGCCGCCGACGAGCTCGCCCGACTCGGTGAGCTCGGCGTTCAGCGCCTCGTAATAGGCCAGGTGCGCCCTGATGTCGGCGGGATCCCAGTTCCGCATGGGCTCGGAGATCGCGCCGCCGTTGTCGTAGTTCACCAGCAGAAAGAACCTGGTCATGTGGTGCTCCTCAGCGTTCGTGCGCCATCCTGGCACTCCTGCCCCAAGGACGGACCTGCCGCTGTGTTCTCGACATGCCACGCGGTCCGGCCGCGCAAATTTCCGGTCAGCCTCGACTTACCGGGCCGCGACCCTCGACTTGCAGGGCGAACAGGCGCACCCCGTTCCCCCACAAGACGTTGCGGAGCCACTCGTCGCCGAGGCCGAGGGACGCCAGCCCGCTGACCTGTGTGGCGAACGCGTGCGGGATGGTGGGGAAGTCCGACCCGAACACGACCCGGTCGCCGATCGCGCCGACTCGCTCGACCAGGTGCACGGGGGTCGGGCCCAGATAGGGCGGGTCAATGAAGACCATCGCGGTGTCGAGCCAGACGCCCGCGTGCTCCTCGGCGAGCGTGACGAACGCGTCATAGTCCGGCGCCCCCAGATGGGCGATCACGAGGCGCAGCCCGGGGAACCGGCGAAGCAGACGCCGGACCGGCTCGGGCCCGCACCACCGCTCGTTGCCCGAGCCGTCGCCGACCGCGCCCGCATGCAGGATGATCGGCGTGCCCGCATCCTGCAGCAGGCCCCAGGCCTCGTCGAGCAGCTGGATCGGTGGCGTCGAACCCGCCGACCTGCAGGTGCACCTTGACCGCACCGCCGCCAGCGGCCAGGCATCGAGCCGTCTCGGCTGCCACTCCCCGCTCGGGGAATATCGTGAACGTCGGGATCACAGCGGGCGCCGCGGCCGCCAGCCCGAGCGTGTGCTCGTTGAGGAACCTCAGCATGCCGTCGCGGTGCGCGTAGGCGAGCGCGGTGTGATGCCGGACACCGATCCTGGCCAGCGTCGCGAGCCGGTCCTCTGCCGGTGCCCGGTAGGTCACGGGCCACGGTGTCGCGAGCCGGTCGAACCAGCGCCACACGGCGTCCTGGACGTTGTCAGGCAGGAAATGGACGTGCGCATCGACGATGCCGGGGACGCCGAGGGCTGCCAGGAAGCCGGGGACTTCGTCGTCAGTCATCGCGAGCAGAGTAGCCGCCAGCCGGAGGGCGCGCCTTGCGCGGATTGCCTGCTCCGGCGCTGTGCACCGCCCTTTCCGGGCGTTTGCGCAGGTAGCCGGTCCTGAGCAGGGCGTCAGCGATACCGCAGGCACCTTCCAGCCAACCTACAGGCTCAGTCCTTACTCTCTCGTGAGAGCGTGAGTGGCATGACCAGAGCAGGAAGGATCGGAACGTGCCTGAGAACGTCAGCATCGCCTATCGCGGCGCTCACTTCGCGATCGGACAGGGGCCGCAGTTCTACGGGATCTGGCACGCCGCGGCGCCGCAGTCGCCGCCGCTGGAATGGTGGCCGCTGACACCGGACGGCTGGTTCGGGGCATGGTCGCGGTTCGCCTCGATCGAAGCCCCCGGCACCATCGCGCCCGTGACGCAGCAGCCGGTGGCGCAGCAGTCCGTGGCGCAGCAGCCGGTAGCGCAGCAGCCGATGGCGCAGCACGCGGTGCTCGGCCAGCCCGTGACCCAGGAGCTGATCGCGCCCGTACCCGACCCGGCTCGGGTCAGGCGGACGTCCCGGTTCGCGGCCGCAGTCCTCGGCCTCGGTGTCGTGCTCGGGATCGCGGGCCTGTTCCCCACCTATGTCGCTGGCGCCAGCCTCGCGTCGCAGCCCTTCAACCTGGTCCCGCACGTGATCTATCTCGCCGCCTGGAGCCTCAGCGCCGCCCTGATCGCGCTTGGTGGAACCCGGCTGCGGGTCGGCGCACTGGCCGGACTCGGGGTGAGCGCGGTCACGTTCGGCCTCTTCCTGGCCGACGTCGGCACTCCGATAGCCAGCGGGGCGCACCTGACGGGCGCGGGCCTCGTGCTCGGCATCCTCGGCTGGCTCGCCTGCACGGCAGGCGTCGGGCTGGCGTTGCGGACCGCCCTGTCCGTCAAGACACGTCGTGCCGGGAACGGGGTCGTGCCCGTGCGCGGCATCGCGAGCCGTCTCAGCCGCACGTCCAGCCACGACGTCGTGCCGATCGTGACGCTCGTGCTCGCGGCGGTGGGCGCGGCCATCGCGTTCGCCCCGTCGTGGGATAAGTTCACGCTCCACACGGCGGGCGGCGTCTCGCAGATCATCACGGCGGGCAACGCGTTCGCCAACCCGGCGCCGGTGATCCTCGGCGACGTGCTGGTCATGGTGGCCCTCGTCGCCGTGGTGATCGTGGCGGCGCTGTGGCGGCCGATGCGCCTTGGCGCAGCGCTCGCCGCTGGCGCGATCGTGCCGATGGCGGCGCAGGCAATCTCGGCGATCGTGCAGATCAACGGGGCGACGTCACCACTGCAGTTCGGCATCTCCCAGGCGCAGGCCAACCAGATCGGGCTCACGATCGGCACGGGCCTGACGCCGATGTTCTGGGTCTTCTGCGCCTTCCTCGCCACGCTGATTCTGCTGTGCGCCTGGATGGTGCTCGCGCACGAGTCGTCGACGCCGCAGCCGGCCTGGCCGTACGCGGCCGGCCCGTATTCGACGGCGCCAGCCGCGGCTAGGGGTGTCGCCCCGGCTACGGATGCGGCTGCCGCCACGGGTGCTGCTGCCGCCACGGGTGCTGCTGCCGCCACGGGTGCCGCTGCCGCCACGGACGCGGCAGCGACGACAGGTGCGGCAGACTACTCGGATGCCACGCGACTTCCGTCAGGCAGTTAATGATCTCGACGACGAGCGATCCCGGTTGCTGTATGGCAGCTGGGACCCGCTCGAGCCGGCCGCCGTCGCCGAGCTCCTGACGAACGGGCCGCCCGTCCGCTGGCATATTGCTGGCGGCCGGGCGGCTCGCGTCGGGGCCAAGCCGCGGACCCACGGCGACACCGATGTCGCGGTCGCCATGGCCGATCTCGACCAGCTGCGAGAGGCGCTGGCTGACTGGCACCTCTGGGAGGCAAACGACGGTGCGCTGCGGCCGCTGCTGCCCGAGGTCCCGCTGGCCGACGGCTGCGAGCAGTTGTGGGCGCGCCGGGACGCGGACCATCCCTGGCAACTGGATCTGCTGCTGGACCGAGCTAGCTCGGACACCGAATGGGTCTTCAAGCGCGACCACAGCGTGCACCTGCCCTGGCGCCAGGCACTCCAGACGGTGGCCGGTATCCGGTACCTGCGGCCAGAGATCGCACTGCTGCACAAGGCGCGGCTCGACCGGCCGAAGGACCGCGCCGATCGGGCGGCTGCCCGGCTCGATGAAGCGGGCCGTGCCTGGCTCGCGGCGACCCTCGAGCGACTCGGTCATGAAGTCTGGGCGCAGGAGGTGCGCGACCTGGCCGGGCAATCCAGCCGGGCACTCGACGGTTAGGCCTGTACTGTCCCGATTATGGACCTCGACATCGCGACGGCGACCGCCGCCGAGCTGAGCCAGGCAATCCGGACGCGTACGATCTCCAGCCGCGAGCTGCTGGATCTGCTGGTCGCCAGAAGCGAACGCGTGAATCCCGCGCTCAACGCGATCGTCGCCTGGGACCTCGACCGGGCACGGGCGGCGGCGACGGCGGCCGATGAGGCCACCGCCCGCGGCGAGGCGGCCGGTCCGCTGCACGGCCTGCCGATGACGGTCAAGGACGTCTTCGAGACCGAGGGCCTGGTCACGACCTCGGGCGCGCCGGAGCTGGCGCAGTACGTGCCAGCCACCGATGCGCTCGCTGTCGCCCGGCTGAAGCAGGCGGGCGCCATCATCTTCGGCAAGTCCAATACGCCGATGTACGCGGGCGACTGGCAGACGTACAACGACGTCTATGGACGGACCAGCAACCCGTGGGACACCAGCAAGACCACGGGCGGCTCCTCCGGCGGCGCTGCCGCTGCCGTCGCGGCCGGCCTGACGCCGCTGGAGTTCGGCAGCGACATCGGTGGCTCGATCCGCAACCCCGCGCACTACAACGGCGTGTACGGCCTGAAGCCGTCCTGGGGCATCGTGCCCGTCCGCGGTCATATCCCTGGCCCGCCCGGCAGCCTGATCCAGGTGGACATTGGCGTCGCCGGCCCGATCGCCCGCAGCGTCGCCGACCTGCGGATCGCGCTGCGTGCCACCGCGGGCCCGGTGCCCGAGGACGCCCCAGCGTGGCGCCTGGAGCTGGACGAAGGGGCACCCATCGAACGCGTCTCCGACCTCCGGATCGCCACGGTCTTCGGCGAGGGCACGGACGTCGTGCCCGTGGCTGCCGGAGTGCGATCCCGCCTGGACGGCCTCGCTGCGCGGCTCGCGGCGGCTGGCGCCCGCGTGGAGGCCGTCGCGCTGCCAGTCGCGCTGGCCGACGGCTTCCGGACGTGGCGCGACCTGACGCTGCCGACAATCGGACTGGGCCTGCCGGAAGCCGAGTACGCCGAGCTGGCAAAGCTCGAGGCCGTGCCTGGTGATGACCTGCTCCTTCAGATCGGGCGGGCCTCGACCAGCCGATACCGGGACTGGATCCAGGCAACGGAACTTCGGCAGCGTCAGCGCGCCGCGTGGGCGAGCTTGTTCGAGCGGTACGACGTCGTACTGGCGCCGGTGATGCCGACCTCGGCGTTCGACCACGACACCGAGCGGCCGATAACCGAGCGGCTGCTCGACGTCGATGGCGTCGCCGTATCGCACTTCTTCGCGGCGGCCTGGTGCGGCGCGATCGGGGCCATGCTGCTGCCCGTCGTGACGCTGCCGACCGGGCTGGACCCAGCTGGCCTGCCCGTCGGAGTACAGGTCATCGGTCCGTTCCTCAGCGATATGCGACTGCTGCGGATCGCCGAACTCCTCGACGCAGCCGCAGGTCCCGGCTTCGTAGCGCCGCCGGTTGGCTAGCCGCTACGGCTTACGCGCGACCAGGATGTCACGCACGATGGCCTGGTCGACCCGGTGCCGGAACTGCCGGTACGGCCCGGAGTCCACCGGCTCCAGGCCGGCTTCGCCAGGATCGACGCCGCCGCTTCGCGGGGCGCGACCAGTGTGTTGATCGCGATGCCGAGCGCGCCGCCCGGCCGCAGCAGCGCCGCCCAGCCGGGCGCCGCGGCGGCCAGCAGGTCCTGCGGCCGCCGGGCGAGCCTGGCCGCCGGGCCGCGGCTGCCGTGCTGGACGCCATAGGGAGCGTCCGCCACCACGACGTCGAACGCCGCGGGCCTGAAGAACTCGGGTGCCCTCGTCGTATCGGCACAGACAACATCGAGTCGCTGCGTCTGACCCGCCCGGTGCTCATCTTTGGACGCGGCCAGGCTGATCTGGAGCCGCCTGCCGATGGTCTTGCCCTCGCGACGGACCGGACCGTCGTAGTCGGCCTTGTGCTTGATCCGCTTGCGCTTCAGCCAGGTCTTGATGAAGGTCGCGTAGGCGTCAAAGTCCTTCTGGTCGAGATCGATGCCTGCCGCGTCGTAGCCGTACATCAGCGCCTGGTTCAGCGTGGTGCCGCGCCCGCACAGCGGGTCGAGCACCGATAGCTTGCGATCGACCATCTGCCCGGCGAACGCCGACGCCATCAGCGTCACGTTGAGCAGCAGCTTGGTGAACTGCTCGTTCGTCTTCCCCGGATACTTCTGGATGGTGATCAGGTCGTCGTCGTAGCGGTCAAGCCGACGCAGGTCCACCGGCCGCAGCAGGCTGTCGCCCGTCACCTCGAACAGCGCGTAGCAGCCCGAGACGTTGGCCAGGAACGACGCCGCGCGCGCAGTCCAGCTCGGCGGCCGTGAACTCCAGGTATGGCACTCCGCCATGGTCGGCCGGCGCTGCGTCTGAGATGCGTGTCGCCGGCACCGCGTCGCTGAACGCGGCGAGCTCAGCCCGGACGAGATCGACCGACGGCGCCAGCGTAGACGCGGTTGGCCGACGGCAGGATCAGCATCGCGTACCTGGTCATGACCCAGGCAACAGTAGCAAGATCACCGCTCGGCGGCCTTGACTCCGTACCGGGGTACGGCCGGTACCGTGCAGGACATGAGCAGGATGACGATCGGGAAGCTGGCCGCTGCCGAGGGAGTCGGCGTCGAGACGGTGCGCTTTTATCAGCGCCGCGGCCTCCTGGCCCAGCCGGAACGGCGCGGCTCGGGATACCGCGAGTACTCGGAGGCCGACCGGTGGCGGCTGGTGTTCATCCGACGGGCCAGGCAGCTCGGCTTCACGCTCGGTGAGATCGCTGAGCTGCTCGGGCCGGCCGAGGCACAGTCGACGCACGAGATCGCAGCGGCCGCACAGGCGAAGCTGGCCGCCGTCGATGCCCAGGTCAGAGACCTCGTGCAGCTGCGGTGCAGGCTCCGCCAGCTCGTGCGCGTCTGCGAGCACGGGAGCGGTCAGGAGTGCGCGGCGCTCCTGCTTCCTGAGCCGGTCGTCACTTAGCGTGAGTCTCCGCGTCAGTCAGCACTCAACCGTGAGAGGAACCGGCATGAGCATTGCCAGGATTGTGACCGATGACAGCTTCGAGGCCGAGGTGCTCAAGAGCCCGCGGCCCGTCATCGTCGAGTACTGGGCGGCCTGGTGCGGGCCGTGCCGGCAGGTGGCGCCGGTACTCGACTCGATCGCCACGGACTACGCCGGCGTGATTGACCTGGTCAAGGTCAACGTCGACGAGAATCCCGGCGTCGCCAGGCAGTACGGCATCTTGCACGTGCCGACCGTCGCCGTCTTCGCTGGCGGCGAGGTCGTCAAGCAGGTCATCGGGGCCCGGTCAAAGTCCGCGCTCGTGCGCGAGTTCGCCGAGGTGCTCGAGCCATCGGCAGTCTGAACGCCCAACCGGCGGTGCGCGTCCCGCCGCTCCGCGAGTTCGTGGGTGCGGAGTTGCTGTCGTCATAGCCGCAGCAATTCCGCACCCATGAACTCAGCAGCGAGTGCGGGCGCGGGCCGGCGGCTCGTGGTGCAGGACGCCAGAGGTGCGGAACAGGAATTCATCGAACGTATCGGGCGCGGCATCCGGGTTGAGGAGGTAGCGGTCGGGAGCCGTGGCCAGTTCGATCACCCGGTGCTGTGCGTAGGACCACTCGGCGACGGCCTCGCGGACGCTGCGCGCGAATCGGCGGAGGCGGCCGGCCTGCTGGCGGCCACCGATGTGCGGGCTTGGTGGCTGGTTCATACCTCTAGCTTGCGCGCTTGCGGCAGCAACCGAAAGTGGCAGTAGAGACACTTGACCTTAACATCCTGCCAACTGTGCGGCATGATGGAGTCATGCTGAAAAACGTGGCTGTCGTGGTGCTGGACGGGTTCGCGCCGTTTGAGCTCGGCGTGGTCTGCGAGGTATTCGGTACCGACCGCACCGCGCAGGGCCTGCCTGGTTACGACTTCGCTGTTGTCGCCGGGGAGCCGGGCCCGCTGCGATCGGGATCCGGCTTCAGCTTGCAGGCTCCGTTCGGGCTGGACCGCCTCGAGACCGCCGACCTCATCGCGGTCCCGGCTAGCGGCGACGCCCGCTGCGGGCGATCGGAGTGGCCTGAGCCGCTGCTCGCCGCGCTGCGGCAGGCCGTCGAGCGCGGCTGCCGGGTGCTGAGCGTCTGCACCGGGGCGTTCGTGCTGGGCGCGGCCGGACTGCTCGACGGGCGGCCCTGCACCACCCACTGGCGGCATTCAGACCGGCTTGCCCAGCTGTATCCGGCGGCCAAGGTGGACCCGTCAGTCCTCTATGTCGACGCTGATCCGGTGATCACCAGTGCTGGCACGGCCGCGGGCATCGACGCCTGCCTCTACCTGGTCCGTAAGGAGCAGGGCAGCCGGGTCGCCAACGCGATCGCGCGAAGAATGGTCGTGCCGCCGCACCGCGACGGCGGCCAGGCGCAGTTCGTCGACCGGCCGGTCGCCGAGCCCGCGTGTGACACCCTCGGTGAGGTCATCGAGTGGATGCAGCGGAATCTCGACCGGGCCGTTACGGTCGATCAGCTAGCGGGGCTGGCGGCCATGTCACCGCGCACGTTGGCGCGGCGGTTCGTGCAGGAGACTGGCACGACACCGCAGCGCTGGCTGATCGGGCAGCGCGTCCTGCTGGCTCAGCAGTTGCTGGAGGAGACCGACGAGACCGTGGACGCGATCGCGGAACGGGCCGGGTTCGGGAACGCGGCCACGTTCCGCCATCACTTCCGCGCCTGGCGCGCCACCAGCCCGCACGCCTACCGGCGCACGTTCCGGGAGTCGCAGCAGAGCCGGGATGCTCAGCCGGGGCTCGGCTCCCAGCTGGGCCCTGCCTCCCAGTTGACCAGGGACTCCCAGTTGACCAGGGACTCCCAGTTGACCAGGGACGCGGAGACCCGGCGGATCGCGACCGCCTAGCTCGCCGGGGCTACGGTCGCCATCCGGGCGCGCACCTTGCCGGGGATGAGCTCACCGGCCGCCCGGGCGTTGTGCAATGCAGCCGCCCACCAGGCGAGGTCGTCGAGCAGGATCTGCATGCTCACCTCGGTCGCGGGGTCGGTCGGCTGGCCGTCGTCATCGAACTGCTTCGCCACGAACGGCAGCACGACCGTGCTGCGCAGCGGCGCGGCCTCGACCTCGACCGCGACCTGGACCAGGTGCTCGATCGCGCGAATGCCGCCGCCGACCCCTGCGCTGTACCCGACCAGCGCCATTGGCTTGTTGCGGAAGGCGAACGACACGAACACGCTGTCGATGGCGTTCTTCAGCTCGCCGGGAATGCTGTGGTTGTACTCCGGCGTGACGAGCAGGTACGCGTCAGCCTCGGCGATCTTCCGGTTCCACGTGCGGACGCGCTCGTCGGAGTAGGACGGGTCAGCGGGGTCGCCAATGCTGCCCATGTGCTCGCCGAACATCGGCAGCGGCCAGTCACGCAGGTCGAGCACCTCGGACTCGAACGCCTCGTGCTGCGCCGCCCGGCCAGTGACCCACGGCACTACTTTGTCCGCGGCCCTGGTTGGCCGGGTGCTGCCGACAATGACCTGTAGCTTCATTCGTTCCTTCTCGCCCCGTGCTGGTGGCCGCGGGCTGGCAGACGTGGCGCTCAGGCCGCGGCCATCTTGACGAACCTCGCCACGACATGCATATGGGCGGCACCCCTGAGCATGCCGAGCTGATTCCACGTCATTTCGAACTCGGCCCGATCGATCTGGGTGTCGGCCGTGAGGGTGACGGACTGGTCGGTGGCCTCCGTGATCTGGGCGGTCAGCGTCAGCGGCCTGGTCCGGCCGCTCGCCGTGAGGGTCCCGCTGGCCTGCACGGTGCTGCCGTCCTTCGTCGTCGCCTGCGTGACGTCGACGGTGATCTTCGGGTGCGCGGCCGCGTCGAAGAAGTCCGCGGACCGCAGGTGCTCGTCGCGCTTGCGGTTCTTGGTATCGAGTGAGGCAGCGCCGATCTCGAGCTGCCCACGCGCGGAACCGTCGGCCAGGATTTCCGCAGTGCCGCTCAGGTCAGAGAATCCGCCGCGAACCGAGACAAGCCCCCATATTGTCTTGTGGCTGAACGTCACCGCGGACGAGCCGGGGTCGAGCTGGTAGCTGGCTGGGCCGGCCAGGGCCGTCGCGCTGGCGCCGCCAGCCGCGCTTGCCTGGTTGCCGTTTGCAGTGGTCATCGGCTGCAGAACCTCTATTCCAGATCGAAGGTAATTGAGTCTTGAACGATCACTCTCGAAATAGTACCGGACGAAATAGTCGTGTCAACTGAGTCATCCGGTACCCTCATTAAGGTGAGGCAAGAGGACCCCGGACTGGCCGTCGGCACCCGGTTCGGCGTGGGCTCGTGCGCCGAGATCCCCGATCTAACTGGGTTCGACGATACTCAGGTCCGGCACGTCCTCGTGGACCAGACCGCACGCTTCACGTCGGGTTTCCAGCGCTGGATGGAAGGCCGCGCCTGCGACGGCCTGAACTACGCCCGGCTCAGGCTCCTCCAGGCCCTGCACTGCGGCGGGCCTGCCATCATGCGTGACCTCGGCACGCAGCTCGGCACGACGCCGCGCAACATGACCGCGATCGTCGACGCCATGGAAGAAGCTGGGCTCGTGGTGCGCCGGCCGCACCCGACCGATCGGCGAGCGACGCTGATCGAGCTGTCGGCAGACGGCGTGCAGGCCGCCGCGCAGGCGATCGGCCCGCAGCTCGATGCCATCTCCGAGATCTTTGCCGGGCTCACTCCGATCGAGCGCGAGCAGTTCTCCGCGGTAATGGGCAAGCTCATGCAGGCGATGAAGGACCGGGAGCAGGAGCGCTGACGGTGCCGCGAGCGGCACTCGGGACCGTCGTAGCGCGACGCGGTTAGCCGTGATCTGGCACTACTGACTGGTGCCGGGCGGCGCCGTCCGGTGCCGGTAAGCGAAGAAGACCCGATCGGATTCATCGCTGACCGGGCTGCCGTCCAGGCTGGCCTCCTCCAGCAGTTCGAACCGGCCTGCCAGCGAGGCGCGGATCAGCGCGAGCGGGACGCCGAGCTCGTAGATCCGCTCGTGGTGCAGCCGGTAGAGGTCGTCGTGCTGCCGATCGAAGATCTTTGTCTCCCACAGCGAGAGTCCGTCGTGAGCCGACTGCACTGTCATGATCACCACGTTCCCGTCAAATTCATCCACGAACGGGGGCGCCCCGTCGAGTCGCCGCAGCCGGCCGGCCGTGTTCACGTCGAAGATGAATAGCCCGCCTGGCGCGAGGTGCTCGTGCACGCAGCTGAACAGCGACAGCCAGCCGTCGAACGCCGGCACGTGGTTCAGCGTGTCGAACATGCAGATGATGACGTCGAACCGGGTAGGCAGCAGGAACGCCGTCATGTCGCCCCGGACCAGCCCGGCATCCGGCACGGCCGTGCCGGCGATCGCCAGCATCTGGGGCGACTGGTCGATGCCCGTCACCTCGAGATCGCCCGCCAGCCCGGCGAGCAGCGCCCCGGTGCCGCAGCCCAGCTCGAGCAGCGACCGAGCGCCGGGCAGGTGCCGGCTGATGTAGGTCCGGATCCGGTCGACCTCCTCGCTGCGGTCGCCCATGATCCGGTCATAGAACGGGGCGAAGCCGGTGTAGATGGTCACGTGGTCATCGTGCCCGATACCGGTGGCCCCGTCAGGCCGCGGGCCGGCCTTGCGCCAGCGCGTGGTCAATGTCGGCGATGAGGTCAGCAGCCGGCTCGATGCCGACCGACAGCCGGATCAGCGACGCCGGCGCGGTCTCGCCTGGCCACCGGCCGCGGCGCTCCCAGGCTGACTCCGCGCCGCCGAAACTCGTCGCCGGCCCGATCAGCCGCGACGCCAGCACGACCGCATCCGCGTCCGCGGCGGTGCCGTCGACCTCAAACGACAGGAGCGGCCCGAAGCCACGCGGCATCTGGGTGCGCGCGACAGCCAGCGATTCCTGGCCCACGCCCGGGTAGTGCACGGCCGTGACCCGCGGATGCCCGGCGAGATGGACGGCAATCGCGAGCGCGCTGGCCGACTGGCGCTCGATGCGCAGCGGCAGCGTCTTCAGCCCGCGGATGGCCAGCCAGGCTTCCATCGGCCCGAGGATGCCGCCGCCCAGGGTGCGCCACGTACGCAGCTCGTCAGCGAGCGCCGCGTCCCTGGTCATCACCGCGCCGGCGATCACGTCCGAATGACCCGACGCCGACTTGGTCAGCGAGCACAGCGAGGCCACGGCACCGAGTTCGAGCGGGCGCTGGAGCAGGCCGGTCGCCACCGTGTTGTCGACGATCATCGGCGCGCCGGCGGCGGTGGCGAGCTCGCCGAGCCTGGCCAGGTCGGCGACGCGCAGCAGCGGGTTGGTCGGGGACTCGGCCCATAGCACGGCCCGCCGCGCCGCAAGCTCACGCTCGACCGCGGCCAGGTCGGTGAGATCGACCAGGACAGGTGCGGCGCCATGCGGCCGCAGCCGTTCCGCCAGCGTTCGCGCGTTGTAGTAGCCGTCCGGCGGCAGCAAGATCACGTCCCGGCCCCGCGCGAGCGCGAGCATCAGCGCCATCGACGCCGCCTGCCCGGAGCTGAACACCACCGCGTCCGCGCTCTCGATCCCCCCGAGCGCGCGCTCGAGCGCGGCCCAGGTCGGGTTGCCGCCACGCCCGTAGTCCCCGGCGCGCGGCTCGCCGGCCGAGGCGAGGATCGTCGCGAGCACCGGCGGCTGGACCGCTGGCTGCCCGAGGTCGCGCCGTCCACCCGCGTGCACGAGCATGGCATCCACTGATACGGCCGGGTCCGTCACCGCTTGCGCTCCGTTCCGAACAACCAACAGGACAGGGAACGGGGTCGTCACCATCGCCGCCGCCCGCACCCTCGACGGTATCGCCGAAGGCATTGCGGCGATCCCACATGCTCAGTACTATACTGAGTATGCTACCGATGAAGATGACGTCATGAGCGTCCCGCACGCGCTGCTGGCGCTGCTCAGCGAGGGCCCGAAGTACGGCCTCCAGCTACGCGAGGAATTCGAGGCCAGGACCGGTGAGGTCTGGCCGCTGAACGTCGGCCAGGTGTACACGACTCTCCAGCGGCTCGAGCGCGATGGGCTCATCGAGGCAGACGGTCCGGGCGATGACAGCCAGCACAAGGGCTTCCGGATCACGACCGCCGGCCAGGACGAACTCTCCGGCTGGCTGCGCACGCCGCCCGACCTGGCGTCGCCGCCGCGTGACGAGCTTGTCATCAAGGTCCTGGTGGCGCTCCGGGTGCCCGGTGTCGACGTGCCGGAGGTGCTGCAAGTGCACCGCCGCTACCTGGTCCAGCTCATGCAGCAGTGGACCCGGATCAAGGAGGACGGGGCTGAGGACGATATCGGCCTCGCCCTCGCGGTCGATGCCGAGCTGTTCCGGCTCGACTCGGTCATCCGGTGGCTGGACTCGGCCGAGAGCCGGATCCGGCGTAACCCGGTGACCCAGGTCAAGAGCGGGGCCCCGCTGCCCAGGCTGCGGCGGCCGGCCGGAGCGCGGCGGTGAACGCGCTCGAGCTTCGGCACGTGTCGAAGACCTATGGCGACGGTGCAGCCGAGGTGCACGCGCTGGACGACGTCAGTCTGGCCGTCGAGCCCGGCGCGCTCGTGGCGGTCATGGGGCCGAGCGGCTCCGGCAAGAGCACGATGCTGACCATCGCCGGCAGCCTCGAGGATGCGACCAGCGGCGATGTCCTCGTGGCCGGCCACGCCCTGTCCGGCCTGTCGCGCAACGAGCGCGCCAGGCTGCGCCGCCGCTCCATCGGCTTCGTCTTCCAGAACTTCAACCTGCTGGCCGGCCTGACGGCGGCCGAGAACGTCGCGCTGCCGCTCGAACTCGATGGAATCGCGGCGCGCGCTGCCCGCAAGGCCGCGATGCAGGCACTCGACGAGCTGGGCCTCGGCGACCGGGCGGCGCGGTTCCCCGACGAGCTGTCGGGCGGTGAGCGGCAGCGGGTCGCCATCGCCAGGGCTGTGGTCGGGGAGCGCAGGCTGCTCCTGGCCGACGAGCCATCGGGGGCGCTGGATTCGGCCAATGCCGAGTCCGTGATGCGGCTGGTCCGCGCCGCATGCCAGGGCGGGGTCGCCGGCGTCGTCGTCACCCACGACGCACAGCTGGCGTCCTGGGCCGACCGCGTGGTGTTCCTGCGCGACGGCCACATCAGCGATCAGACCGCGCCACTGCCTGGTCCTGAGTCCCTGCTCACGCAGGGCCGCAGCCAGTGAGCACCGCGGTCCAGGACCGGCCGCCCGCTGCCAGCCCGCTGTCGGGCGGAGCGCCAGCGCGGCGGGCTGTGGTCCGCTGGGCCTGGCGCCTGTTCCGGCGCGAATGGCGCCAGCAGCTAACCGTGATCGGGCTGCTCACCATCGCGGTCACCGCCGCCGTTGGCGCGATCGCCTTCGCGGCTGCCGGGCCGTCATCGCCAAGCGCGCAATTCGGCACGGCGAACCACCTGCTGACGGTCTCCGGCCGGCCTCCCAGCAGGCGGCCGGGATCGCGGCCGCCAGGACGCGGTTCGGCCGGATCGAGGTGGTCCAGCACGCGAGTGCGGCGGTCCCCGGCTCGGTCAATACCGTCGACGTGCGAGCCCAGCAGCCAGGCGGGCTCTACTCAAGCCCGATGCTGCGGCTGGACGCGGGCCGCTACCCGGTCGCCGGGCAGGCCGCGGTCACCAGCGGCGTCGCGGCGATCTACGGGCTGCGCATTGGCTCTGTCTGGCACGAGGGCGGCAGCGCGCTGCGCGTCGTGGGGATCGTCGAGAACCCGGGTAACCTGCAAGACCAGTTCGCGCTGGTCGCGCCGGGCCAGCTCGGCCACGCCGATCACGTGACGGTCCTGTTTGATGCCACTGACAGGCAGGTCCGCGCGGCTAGCCTGCCATTCGGCGCCGTGCTGCAGACCCGGCAGCCGTATGCCGTGGGCTTCCCGCCTGCTGCGGTGCTGGTATTTGACACCATCGCGCTGCTGTTCATCGGGCTGATCGCCGTGGCCGGCTTCACCGTGCTGGCGCAGCGGCGGCTCCGCGCGCTCGGCATGCTCCAGGCAGTCGGCGCGACGGACCGGCACGTCCGGCTGGTGCTGCTCGCCAACGGTGCCGTGGTCGGCATCATCGCGGCGCTGACGGGGGCGGCGGCGGCCCTGGCGGGCTGGGCTGCGTTCGTGCCGCGACTGGAGACGATCGTCGAGCATCGCATCGCTACCTTCAGCCTTCCGTGGTGGGAGGTGGCGACCGCGATGGTGCTGACGGTCGTGACGGCGGTCGCGGCCGCGTGGTGGCCGGCCCGAGCAGCCGCGCGCGTGCCCGTCGTGGCCGCGCTGTCCGGCCGTCCGGCCACCCCCAGGCAGGGCCGCCGGCCCGCCGCGCTCGGCGGCGCGCTCCTCGCTACCGGTCTGGCCGCGATCGCGTTCTCACGCCAGGGCAAGACACCTCCGCTGATCATCGGTGGCCTGATCCTCACCGCAGTCGGCGTCCTGCTGCTAGGCCCGATCGCGATCGGCGGTCTTGCCGTCGTCGGCAGCCGCTCGCCGCTAGCGATCAGGCTCGCGCTGCGAGATCTGGCCAGGTATCGAGCCAGGTCCGGCGCCGCACTCGCCGCCATCACCCTGGTGACCGGCATCGTGGCCGCGATCGCCATCAGCGCCGCCGCGGCCGCTCAGAACGAGGGGCTGGCGGGCGAAGCCGGCTGGACCAACCTGCCGGCGAACCAGCTCATGATCTACCTCTCGCCTGGCGGAGTGGAGACCCTGCCCGCGATCCTGCCGCCGATGAGCACCAGCCGACTGCACCACATCGAGGGCCTGGTCAGTGAGTTCGCCGGCACACTGCATGGCCGGAACGTCGTCCCGCTGGCGGCCGCCGAGTCGGCCGGCTCTCCGTTGCTGCAGATAAACCAGGCAAGCGGCCTGCCGACGACCACGCTCGCCAACACGGTGACGGGCCCCGGTGGCCGCAAGGGCCTGATGCCAGAGGCCCAGCTGTATGTCGCGACGCCCGCGCTGCTGCGGTTCTACGGGATCGCACCGACGGCGATCGCGGCCGGGACCGACGTCATTACCTCGCGCTCTGGGCTGACCGGAACTAAGATCCTGGACTTCGGCGCTATCAAGCTCAAGTGCCCGGCCGGGCGCACGCACTGCGCGGCGCCCGGCGGGAGCCGCTCAAGTGGCCGGGTACCGGACCGCCGCGACCTCGGCGAGCCGGCCATTCAGAAGATAGGGCTGCCCAGGTACGCCTCCGCGCCGAACACCCTGCTCACTGCCCACGCGATGACGGCGCTCGCGCTCCACCCGGTGCTGGCCGCGTGGCTCATCCAGACGCCAAAGCCGCTGACCACGGCTCAGGTCACCCGGGCCGACCACTGGGCGGCGGCGAACGGCCTGACGGTGGAGACGACGTCTCACTCCGCGCAGGTAGGGCTGCAGTCGGTCAGCGACTGGGCCATCGCCATCGGCGTGCTGGCGGTGCTGGCCGTGCTGGCCATGACCGTCGGGCTGATCCGCAGCGAAACAGCAAGCGACTTGCGGGTGCTATCAGCCACCGGGGCGAGCGGGGGCACCCGGCGGCTGCTCACGGGCGCGACTGCCGGGGCGCTCGCGCTGCTCGGAGCGGTACTCGGCACTGCCGCCGCCTATCTCGGCGTCATCGCCTGGAATCGGGGCCT
Organism: uncultured Actinomycetota bacterium; assembly: GCA_963837255.1. Classification (GTDB taxonomy): domain Bacteria; phylum Actinomycetota; class Actinomycetes; order Streptosporangiales; family Streptosporangiaceae; genus JAJYUU01. Next base: position 1,262,437 of record CAWIMN010000009.1, on the reverse strand, counting down.
CCACACCCTGTCCGCTGTCCCCTTCGCCAAGCTGGCGGCGCTCCTCGTCGGCTTGCCGCTGCTGGCCCTGGTTGCGGCCTGGCTCCTGGCCGGCCGGGAACCGCCAGCGATAGCGCGGCAGCCGCTCGAGTAGCCGCGGCTAGCCTGCGGGGTCGTCCGGTGGTCCTTGGTGGTCGGCCGGGACCTGCGGCCAGTCCTCGGCGAGCACGGTCCACCGCTCGTGATCGCGCCACTGTCCGTCGATCATCAGGTACCGCGGCGAGAACCCTTCGCGCCGGAAGCCCAGTCGTCGCACCAGGTTCAGCGACGGCGCGTTGTCGGGCTGGATGTTCGCCTCCAGCCGGTGCAGCCCGAGGCTGGTGAACGCGTCGGTTACGACGGCCGCCAGCCCCGCCGACATCAGCCCGCGCCGGGCGTGGGACAGGAACGAGGCATAGCCCAGGTAGCCGGACCTTAGCCCGCCGCGGACGATGTTGTTGATGTTCACGTACCCGACCAGGCCGCCGCAGGCGCCATGGCGGATCAGGTAACTGGCCTGGTCCTCGCGAGCGGCCCGGTTCAGGTAGGCGGCGAACCGCTCGGGGCTGTCTGGCGCGCTCACCCAGGGCCGGTGCAGCGCGGCGCTCTCCAGAGCGGCCGCGATGAACTCCGCGGCGTCTTGCGGCGACGGGCGCGCCACGATGATGTCCACGCTCACCTGCCTATCCGCCGTCAGCAAGAGCCGCGGGGTCGAAGCCAGCCGCGAGTGCCTGCAGCGCCTGGTCCAGGTACACGGTCAGGTCCGCGTCGGCGCGCTCCGCCCAGCGATCATAGGCGGACCGGCACACCGCGAGCGTCGCGCGCCCGATCGCTAGCGGGTACAGCGAGCCGGCGGGCTGGCCGAGCCGGCTGGCGGCGAACTCGCTGACGGCCCGTTCCCAGGCGTCGTAGTGCTGCGCGGCACTGGCCGCGAGGGCAGGCACGGACCCGACCAGGTTCATCCGCGTCCGCAGTTCCGGCACGTCCTCCGCGCGGTAGCGGTTCACGCCGACGACCACCTGGCGGATCGCCGCCATCAGCGGCAGTTGCGGCGGCACTGCGGCGAACGCGGCTCGCAGCGCGCGGACCTCCCCGTCGAAGGCATTCCACAGCACGTCCGCCTTGGAGTCGAAGTACCGGAAGAACGTCCGCTTACTGACGCCCGCGGCCGCGGCGATCCGCTCGACCGTTGTGTCCTCGAAGCCCTGCTCGGTGAACAGGCGCAGCGCGATGACTTCGAGTTCGCGCGCGCTCGTGCCGGGCGGCCGTCCTCGCCTGCCGCCGGTGCGCGGGTCAGTGGCCACGGTGGGCACCCCCAGGCGTGAGGTCGGCTGCGATCCCATCCCGCCCCGTTCCCGTCCTGGCCTTGATTGTGTCATCAGGCGACGATTAATGTAACTCCTATTCGTCACGTAGTGCCGAAACTAAGGAGCAGGACATGCCCGAGAACGCAACTGAACTGCTGGAGCGCCCGGCCGACGAGGTCGCTGGCACCGGGGAAGCCGAGGCGACTGCGGTTCAGGCTGACGAGGTCGTCGCTGCTGACCTGCTGGTCGAGGAGATCTCGATCGACGGCATGTGCGGTGTCTACTAACGGCCAGACCGCGCAGCCGGTGCTGACCGTCGCGGCTGCCGGGTTCGACCTGGACGCGGCCTGGCGGCTGCATCCGCAGGTGTCGGTCCGGCCCGAGCGCTTCGGCGCGCTGCTGTACCACTTCGGCACCCGGCGGCTGTCGTTCCTCAAGAGCCCCGCACTGCTGACCGTCGTCTCGAGCCTGGCGACGCAGCCGAGCGCGCGGGCTGCCTGCGCCGAGGCCGGCATCTTGCCAGCTGAGCTGCCCGCTTATGCCGGGGCACTGGCGACCCTGGCTGGCAGCCAGATGATCTGCGGAAGGACCACCTCATGACGGTGACGGCGGCACCGCTGACAGAACAGTTCCGGTCCGGCCTCGACGCGCCGATCTGCCTCACCTGGGAGCTGACCTACGCCTGCAACCTGTCGTGCGTGCACTGCCTGTCGAGCTCAGGCCGCCGCGATCCGGCCGAGCTGAGCACGGACGAGTGCAAGCGCGTGATCGACGAGCTTGAGCGCATGCAGGTGTTCTACGTGAACATCGGCGGCGGTGAGCCAACGGTCCGGCCCGACTTCTGGGAGCTGGTGGACTACGCGACCGCGCACCACGTGGGCGTGAAGTTCTCCACCAACGGCCTGCGGATCACACCCGAAGTGGCCAGGCGGCTGGCCGGCAGCGACTACATCGACGTGCAGATCTCGCTCGACGGGGCGACCGCCGAGGTGAACGACGCCGTCCGTGGCCAGGGCTCGTTCGAGATGGCGACGAGGGCGATGCAGAACCTCGCCGACGCCGGATTCGGCGGCTTCAAGATCTCGGTGGTCATGACCCGGCACAACGTCGCGCAGCTGGCTGCGTTCAAGGCGATCGCCGACTCCTTCGGCGCCCAGCTTCGGATCACCCGGCTGCGGCCGTCTGGCCGCGGCGCCGACGTCTGGGACGAGCTGCATCCCACCGCCGACCAGCAGCGCGAGCTGTACGACTGGCTTGTCGCCCACGGCGAGAACGTGCTGACCGGCGATTCGTTCTTCCACCTGGCCGGGTACGGGCAGGAGCTGCCCGGCCTGAACATGTGCGGGGCGGGCCGCGTGGTCTGCCTGATCGACCCGGTCGGCGACGTTTATGCGTGCCCGTTCGCGATCCACGAGGAGTTCCTGGCCGGGAACGTGCGCGCGCCCGGCGGGTTCGCCGAGGTGTGGCGGAGCTCGGAGCTGTTCGCCGGCCTGCGGCGGCCTCAGTCGGGTGGTGCCTGCACGTCGTGCTCGGCGTTCGACGCGTGCCAGGGCGGCTGCATGGCGGCCAAGTTCTTCACCGGGCTGCCGCTGGACGGCCCCGACCCGGAGTGCGTTCGCGGCTTCGGCGCGGCAGCCCTCGCGACCGCCGACGTCGCGGCCGCGCCACGCCCGTCGGGCGACCACTCACACCGCGGCCGCGCTGCTGCGCGCACCTCGGGTGTCCGCGCGCCGGTTCCCGTATCCATCGGGCCGCGGCCGGACAACGGGCTGGCGGCGCACGGCCCAGGCACTGGTCGCGCCGGGCTGACCGGTCGCGCCGGGCCGACCGTTCGCCCGGGCCGACCGTTCGCAGCGTGCCGGACCGCGCTTGCGACCAGAGCCCGCTGGCTGGCTTCGCGCCGCCGGCCGCGCGGTGACCAGGACCGGCCGCGCGGTGACTACAGCTGCCGCGCGGTGACCAGGACCGGCCGCGCGGTGACTACAGCCGGCCGCGCGGTGACTACAGCCGGGCGCGTCGCGCTGGTAACGGGCGCTGGCCGCGGCATCGGCGCGGCGACCGTGCGAGCACTCGCAGCCGACGGCTGGCACGTGCTCGCCGTGGACCGGACCGCTGACGACGCGGTCCTTCCGTATCCGCTGGCGACCGCGGCCGAGCTGGCGGCGGCAGTGAGTCAGGCCAGCGAGGCAGCCGACGCCCGTGGAGCAGGCGGCCAGGTCGTGGCCTGCCCGGCCGACGTCAGGGACGTGGCCGCGCTGACGGCGGCCGTGGCTGACGCCGAAGCCCGCTGGGGCGGCCTGGATGCCGCCGTCGGCTGCGCCGGGGTGATCGCCGGCGGCGCGCGCCAGTGGGAGGTGCCGCCGGAGCAGGAACAGGCGGTGCTGGACATCGATCTCGGTGGCGTGCTCAACCTCGCGCGCGCCGCGGTCCCCGCGCTGCTGCGGCGGCCGCAGCCACGCAGCGGCAGGTTCCTGGCGATCGCATCGGCTGCGGCGACTCGCGGCCTGCCGATGCTCGCCGCGTACTGCGCGGCCAAAGCTGGTGTCGCGGGCCTGATCCGGGCGCTGGCCGTCGAGCTTGGCCCGACCGGCGTCACGGCCAACGCCGTCAGCCCTGGCTCGACCGCCACCGCGATGCTGGCCGAGAGCGCGCGGCTGTACCACCTGGCCGGGGCGCAGGACTTCGCTAGCACGCAACCAGCTCATCGGCTGCTGGAACCGGATGAGATCGCCGCCGTGCTGGCGTTCCTGGCCAGCCCGGCCAGCAGCGGCATGACCGGCGCGGTAGTTCCGGTCGACGGCGGCCTCGCCCTGTGAGGCCCGGCTCTGTGAGGCTGGCAGCATGACGGCTGGCGCCAGGACGGCAGCGCGCGGCACGCCGTTGCCGCCCGGCTTCGGCGTGACGCTGGACCCGGCCACGAAGCAGCTCAGCGACGGATCGCTGTTCGGCGGGTCGCCCGCCAGGGTGTTGCGGCTTACCGCGGCAGGCATGCACGCACTGGCCGAGCTGGGCGCTGGCCCGGTCCGGTCGGGCGCGGCGGCCGTCCTTGCCCGGCGGCTCACCGACGCTGGCATCGCGCATCCGGTTCCGCCACAGCGCCCGGCCGGGCCGGCAGCTCGATGTGACGGTAGTGATCCCGGTCCGCGACCGCGCCGCGATGCTGGACCGCTGCCTGACGTCGCTCGCCGCCCGGTACCCGGTCGTCGTGGTGGACGACGGCTCGGCCGACGAGTCGGGGGTCGCTGCGGTCGCGGCCCGGCACGGGGCAAACGTGCTGCGGCAGGAGTTCAGCGGCGGTCCGGCCGCGGCCCGCAACGCTGGCCTGGCCGGCATCCGCGACCGACCTGATCGCGTTCCTCGACAGCGATTGCGCGCCACCGCCGGGCTGGATCGAGGCGCTCGCCGCGCACCTGGCAGATCCGCTCGTGGCAGCCGTCGCGCCGCGGATCGTCACGCTGGCGCCGCGGACCTCGGCCGGGCCGATATGAGCAGGCGCGCGGCAGCCTTGACCTCGGCGATCAGGCAGCGCGCGTCGTTCCGGCCAGCCGGGTCGGGTACGTGCCGACAGCGGCGCTGCTCGTCCGCCGCGCTGCGCTCGACGCCGTGACGCCCGGCCGGGCACAGGGCGGCAGCGCAGGCCACCGGCCGCGCGACGTCTTCGATCCCGCGCTGCGGTATGGCGAGGACGTCGACCTCGATCTGGCGGCTGCACGACGCGGGCTGGCGCATCAGGTACGAGCCGTCAGTGCAGGTGCCGCACGAGAGCCCGGCCACCTGGCCCGGCCTGCTGGCGCGCCGGTTCCGCTACGGGACCTCGGCGGCCCCGCTCGCTCGCCGCCACCCGGCGAACCTGGCTCCCCTCGTCCTCCAGCCCTGGCCCACCGCGGCCGTCGGCGCTGCGCTTGCCCGGCGCCCGGCCGCCGCGACCGCCGCGCACGATAGCGGCCTGGCTGGACATCGCGTCGGCGGTACGCCGCGCCGGCGTGCCAGCCGACGGCGCACCTGGCGCGGCGCTGACCGCCGATCAGGCAGACCTGGCTCGGCATCGGCCGGTACGCGGCCCAGTTCGCCGCGCCCGCCCTGGCGGTCGCCCTCGCCGCGCCCGGCCCCAGCGGCGTCGCGCGGCAAGCAGGCGCCGGCAAGCAGGCGCTCGGCAGGGCGCACGGCCAGCAGGGGCGCGGCCAGCAGGGGCGCGGCCGCTGCGCACGGCTGCAGGCGCGCAGCCGCCGCGTCGTTGCTGCTTGGGCCTGCGCTGACTGGGTACGCCCAGCGCCGGCCGCGCTCGACCCGGTGCGGTACGCGCTCGCCCACATCGCCGACGACGTCTGCTACGGCGCCGGCGTCTGGGCCGGCTGCCTGCGCGAGCGGACGCTCGTGCCCGTCACGCCGGTCATCTCCTGGCGGCCCAGTGCGCGTCGCGCGTACCGACGGACGAACTGACGGAAAGGTCTGATCGCCATGGCAACTGCCTGGTTTGAATCGGTGGCCGAGGCGCAGCGGCGCGCGCGCAAGCGCCTGCCGGCGTCGGTGTACAGCGCGCTGATGGCCGGCTCCGAGCGCGGCCAGACGCGCGAGGACAACATCGCCGCTTTCGCCGAGCTTGGCTTCGCGCCGCACGTGGCCGGGAACGCCCCGCAGCGCGACCTGTCCACGACCGTCCTCGGCCAGCCCATCTCGCTGCCGGTGATCATCTCCCCGACCGGCGTGCAGGCCGTGCATCCTGACGGCGAGGTAGCGGTCGCCCGGGCAGCCGCCGCGCGCGGTACCGCGATGGGGCTGAGCTCGTTCGCCAGCAAGCCCGTCGAGGACGTCGTCGCCGCGAACCCGCAGACCTTCTTCCAGATGTACTGGTGCGGCAGCCGGGACCAGATCCTGGCCAGGATGGAGCGGGCGCAGGAAGGCGGGCGCCGTCGGCCTGATCCTGACGGCTCGACTGGACGTTCTCGCATTCCAGGGACTGGGGCAGCCCGAAGATCCCGGAGCGGAACGATCTCACGACGCTGCTCGCGCACGCGCCGGAGGCGATCATCAGGCCGCGGTGGCTGGCCGCGTACGCCAGGACCGGGCGGCTGCCCGACCTCAGGGTCCCGAACATGGCCCTGCCAGACGGCACCGCGCCGACGTTCTTCGGCGCGTACGGGGAGTGGATGCAGACACCGCCGCCCAGCTGGGATGACGTGGCCTGGCTACGTGAGCAGTGGGCGGCCCCGTTCCTCCTCAAGGGCGTCAGCCGGGTCGACGACGCGAGGCGTGCGGTGGACGCCGGCGTGAGCGCGATCTCGGTCTCCAACCACGGCGGCAACAACGTGGACGGCACGCCGGCCACGATCCGCGTGCTGCCTGCCGTCGCGGCGGCGGTCGGCGGCCAGATCGAGGTCCTGCTCGACGGCGGCGTCCGGCGCGGCAGCGACGTGGTCAAGGCGCTTGCGCTCGGCGCGCGCGCGGTCATGATCGGCCGGGCATACCTGTGGGGCCTCGCGGCCGGCGGCCAGGCCGGGTGTCGAGAACGTCCTGGATATCTTCCGGAACGGGGTCGATTCCACCCTCCTCGGGCTTGGCCGGTCCTCGGTGCATGAGCTGACACCTGATGACGTGCTGATCCCGCCGGGATTCGCGCGCAGCCTCGGGGCTTAGCCGACGGCCGAGCGCAGCATCGGCGGATAGAGGACGGCCGCGTCGCCGCGCCGGTAGAGCTGGGCCGGCCGCCCCGTTCGCCCTCGGTCGTGCGGTCCGTCGGCGCGAGGAAGCCGGGCGTGCCAGTGACCTTCCGGTGGAAGTTGCGTGGATCAAGGGTCGTGCCCCACACGATCTCGTATACCCGGCGCAGTTGCCCGACGGTGAACTCCGCCGGGCAGAACGCGGTCGCCAGCGGCGTGTACTCCAGCTTGGACTTCGCTCGCTCCAGCCCGTCGGCCAGGATCCGGTCGTGGTCGAACGCCAGCCTCTCGCCGATCGTGCCCGCCGGCAGCCAGCTAGCTGCCGCGGCATCACTACCGGCCCGCGGGGGTGGCAGCTGCGGCGCGAGGACGAGGTAGGCGACAGTAACGACATGCAGCCGCGGATCGCGGCCAGGATCGCCGTAGCTCGCGAGCTGCTCGAGGTGCACGTGCTCAGGCTGGCCGCGCCCGTGCTGTGAATACCCGTGCGGCACGCTGTCGAGGTCGAGGTCGGCCTCCTCCCGCAGGTCATGAGCGGCCGGGCTGTGCAGGTCGAGGCCGGTCTCCTCCCGCAGCTCGCGGGCGGCCGCGCTGTCCAGGCTCTCGTCCGGCCGGACAAACCCGCCCGGCAGCGCGAGCTGGCCCGCGAATGGCTCCGCCCCGCGGCGAATGAGCAGCACGGCGAGGTCGCCGCGGCGGATGGTCAGCACGACTAGGTCGACCGTGACTCCGGCCGCTGGATAGTCGTGCGGGTCGTAACCGCGCATGCCTCCAGCCTAGCTTTAATCGTCATGTTGACGAATAAGGGTTGAGGCGCTTATCGTCGTCATGACGATAAAGGAGGCCGTCCGATGGCAGATATCACTCGTTACCCGATGACCCGGCACCTGCGCGGCACGGCGACGCTGCACGTGCGGCACGTACGCCGCGGCAAGGTCAGGCACGCCGGCACCGGGCAGTCGTTCTTCTTCCGCCCGCTGTCGGCCGTGCTGTCCGAGGTGCCGGTCGACGACCGGGAGCTGGCTGTGCTGTTTCACGCCAGGACCGCCGACTTCCAGGACCTGACGGTGCAGGCGAGCGTGACGTTCCGCGTTGTCGACCCGGAGATCGCCTGCGCTCGGATCGACTTCTCCATCGACCCGGACGCCGGCCGCTGGCGCGGCACGCCACTGGAGCAGCTGGCGGGCCTGCTGACCGAGACCGCGCAGCAGCAGGTACTCGGCCTGATCGCGGCCAGCTCGCTGGCGGCCGTGCTGGCCGACGGAGTAGGCCGGGTGCGCGACCGGATCCTGACCGGGCTCACCGCCGACCCACGGCTGGCCGAGACCGGCATCGCGGTGATCGGGGCGCGGGTCGTCGCCATCAGGCCCGAGCCCGACGTAGAGAAGGCACTGCGCACCCCGGCCCGAGAGCAGATCCAGCAAGAGGCCGACCGGGCAACCTACGAGCGCCGTGCTATGGCGGTTCAGCGCGAGCGGGCCATAGCCGAGAACGAGCTGCAGAACCAGATCGAGCTCGCCAGGCGCGAGGCGGAGCTGATCGACCAGAGAGGCACGAATGCCCGGCGCGAGGCCGAGGAAGAAGTCGCGGCGAGCGGCATCCAGGTCGCTGCGAAGGCGAACGGAGAAGTCATACTGGCCCGCGCTCGCGCGGCCGGAACGCAGACGATCGGGGAGGCCAAGGCGGCGGCCGAAGCGGCCCACGTCCGCGCCTATCAGCACCTGCCGCCGGCCACCGTGCTCGCACTCGCGCTCCAGGAGCTGGCAGGCCAGCTGCCGCAGATCGGCACTCTGGTGGTCAGCCCTGACCTGCTCCAGCCGGTGCTGGCCAGGCTCGGCGGCCCCGCGGTCGGCGGCCCCGCGGTCGGCGGCCCCGTGGTCGGCGGCCCCGTGGTCGGCGGCCCCGTGGTCGGAAGCCCCGTGGTCGGAAGCCCCGTGGTCGGAAGCCCCGTGCGCCGAAGCACCGCGGCCGGCGGTCAGCAGGCATGAGCGGCTCGGGACCGACGCTGCCGCCGCGCGCCGTGCTCGTGCACCGGCGAACCGAGCTGACCGGCCTGCTGGAGCGGCACGGTACCCGCGGGCAGGCTGCGTTCTTCCTGCGCTCACGCGGCCGCAGCATCGAGGACGTCGCGGCCCGGCATCATGACATCGCCGCCGCGATGGTCGCCGTCACCGGGTCGATCCCCGACAAATGGCGGCGGGCTACCGTCGAGCGCGCCGAGCTGGCGCGGTTCGTGTTCGAGCCAGGCGACGTCATCGTCGTCGTCGGGCAGGACGGGCTGGTCGCCAACGTGGCCAAATACCTGGACGGCCAGCCGGTCATCGGCATCAACCCCGAGCCGCGCCGCAATCCGGGCGTGCTGGTCCGGCATCCACCGACCGCGGCGCCAGCGCTGCTCGCCGCTGCGGGCGGCGCCGAGCCCGCCATCGACCGCCTGTGCATGGTGCAGGCGCACACTGACGACGGGCAGGAACTTCTTGCGCTCAACGAGATCTATGTGGGCCACGCCAGCCACCAGACGGCACGCTATGTCCTCACCCCGCCTGCTCGGCCGGGCGAGACACAGGCATCGTCTGGCGTCATTGTCGGCACGGGCACCGGCGCCACCGGCTGGTGCCGGTCCGCTTGGCTGGAGCGGCACAGCCGGCTTGCCTTGCCCGGTCCTGCTGACCAGCGGCTCGCCTGGTTCGTCCGGGAAGCCTGGCCATCGCCCGCGACCGGCACCGGCTGCACCGAGGGCGAGCTGCTCGCGGGCCAGTCGCTGTCGGTCAGCGTGGCGTCGGACGAGCTGGTCCTCTTCGGTGACGGCGTCGAGTCCGATGTCGTCAGGCTTGGCTGGGGTCAGGTCGTGACCGTCGGGCTGGCAGCCCGGACGCTACGACTGGTCCGCTAGTCCCGCCGCCAGGGCCCGATGCCGAGGCAGGACATGACAGTTGTCACGGGCAGGTCGTGACGGCCAGTTCACCGCAAGGCCGCCAAATCCGACAGACTAGGGCCATGACACTATCGAGCGCGGCCTCCGGGGCACGGCCAGCTGAGGGTGCTTCACTGCTGGCCGTCGACCTGACCGGAGTGCACAAGAATTTCGGGCACGTGCGGGCGGTCGACGGCGTCGACCTCAAGCTCGCCACGGGCGAGATCGTTGCCATCCTCGGGCCCAACGGGGCCGGCAAGACGTCGACCATCGACATCATCCTGGGCCTCTCCCAGCCGAGCGCCGGGCGCGTCTCGGTATTCGGGTTGCACCCGCGGCAGGCGATCTCCCGCGGCCTGATCTCGGCGGTTATGCAGACCGGCGGCCTGCTGCGGGACCTGACGGTCTTCGAGACCGTCGAGTACACCGCCAGCTTGTTCGCGCGCAGCCAGAACCCGCGCGAGGCGCTGAGCCGGGCGGGCATCGCCGAGATAGCCGACCGCCGTGTCGGCAAGTGCTCCGGCGGCGAGCAGCAGCGGCTGCGGTTCGCCATGGCGCTGCTGTCCGACCCCGAACTGCTGGTCCTTGACGAGCCGACGACCGGGATGGACGTCGAGGGCAGGCGCACCTTCTGGGCGGCCATCCGGAAGGACGCGGAGCAGGGCCGTACCGTCCTGTTCGCGACGCATTACCTAGAGGAAGCGGACGCGTACGCGGACCGGATCGTGCTGCTGCGGCACGGGAAGGTCGTGGCGGACGGCACGGCGGCGCAGATCAAGGCGATGGCGGCCGGGCGCACGGTCCGTGCGACGCTGCCGGGCGCGACCGAGGCCGATGCTGCGCGACGTGCCGGGCGCCGAGGAGGTCGAGGTGCGCGGGGATACCGTGCTCATCCACTCCAGGGACAGCGACGCGACGGCCAGATATCTGCTGACGAGCACGCCAGCGAAGGACCTCGAGATCATCGCGCGCGGCATCGAGGACGCATTCATAGCGCTGACTGGCGACGACACCCAAGCCGCCGTTTCGAGCACGGGAGTGACCCGATGAGCACCACACGAGCAATTGCGGTCGACGTCAGGGCCCGCCGGGCACCAGGCCTCGGCGGCTTCAACCTCACCGCGCTCAAGCTCGAGATCCGCCGGCTGACCCGCAACCGGCGTACCGTCATCATCGCGATCGTGGTGCCGGTTGTGTTCTTCCTGCTCTTCGGGCTGAACAAGGCCTATGACAGCCTGCCGTCTGGTCACGGCAACGTGGCCGCGTTCGTGATGATCAGCCTGGCGCTCTACGGCGCGGTCCTCGCGACGTCCTTCGCCGGGGCGATGGTCTCCATCGAGCGGTCGCAGGGCTGGAGCAGGCAGCTGCGGCTGACCCCGCTCTCGCCGGTCGCCTACATCACCATCAAGATACTGACCGCGCTGGTCCTCGGATTCTGCTCGGTTGCCGCGGTCAACATCGCGGGGATCGTCACGCATAAGGCATCCATGCCGGTCGGCCTGTGGATCGCGAGCGGGTTCTCGGTCTGGATCGGCTCGCTCCTGTTCGCCGCCTTCGGCCTCTTCCTCGGCTACCTGCTGCCCGCCGAGAACGTCCTGCAGCTGCTCGGCCTCATCCTGGCGCTGCTGTCCTTCGCGGGCGGCTTGTTCATCCCGATCAGCCAGTTCGCCGTCGGGGTCCGGGACGTCGCCAAGTGGACGCCGCTGTACGGGCTCAACCAGCTCGTGCATACGCCGCTGCTCGGGAACGGCGTCGACTGGACCTGGGTCGTCAACGTGCTGGCGTGGCTCATCATCTTCGCCGGCGGCGCCATCTGGCGGATGCGCAGGGACACCGCGCGAGGCTGACCGAGCCTCGACAACGGCGGGCCTGATCCAGGAAGATCGTCTGATCTGCCCGCTCTGGAGGACGTGCATGAAGCTGGACAACGAGTTCACCGTCGGCGTGCCCGTGAGCCAGGCCTGGGACGTGCTGACCGACCTTGAGCTCATCGCGCCCTGCATGCCGGGCGCCCAGCTGACTGGCGTCAACGACGGCGTCTACACCGGCAAGGTGAAGGTCAAGGTCGGCCCGGTGACGGCGGAATACTCGGGCACCGCCCGCTTTACGGAGAAGGATGACGTGAGCCACCGCGCGGTCATCGACGCTCGCGGTCGCGACTCGCGCGGTAACGGCAACGCGACCGCTGTCATCTCCGCGCAGCTGCGGGCCGATGGCGACAGCACGGTGGTGAACGTCACCACAGACCTGACGATCGCAGGCCGGATAGCGCAGTTCGGCAGCGGCATGATCAAGGAAGTGTCGGCCAAGCTGCTCGGCCAGTTCGTCCAGTGCCTGGAAGGAAAGCTCGGCGGCGATGTGCCTGGCGCAGGCGCCCTCGGCCCGGTGGTGGCGAGCACGGCGGTGGCGAGCACGGCGGCGGCGAGCACGGCGGCGGCCGCAGCTACGACGACCAGGAACGCGGCTAGCAGTGCCGCCGGGGTGGGCAGCGTCGGCGCGCCAGCCGCCACCGGGGGCGCCCCCCAGCAGGCGAGCGAGACGATCGCTCGCCCTGGCGTCGCAGCGAGCCCCGAGCCTGCCCCGCTCGACCTCATGAGCGTCGCGGGCCGCGCCATCTACAAGCGGCTCGTGCCCCTCGCTGTCGGCCTCGTCGTCGTGGCCGTCATCATCTACCTGATCGTCCGGTAGGTCCCGGCCGATTAACCGGCGTTTCCGCCGCCAGCTGGAGGTACTCGCGGACACGCGGCGACTGTCCGTGACAGTGCTATGCCATCCCGGTAACGTCTTGGCCCGGCCTGGGGCGGCTGGCTACGCGTCGCGCCGCGATCTACAACGACCTGGCCGCGGCCCGCGTCTTACGCCTAGCAAGAGGAACCGACTGAACAGGCCGGTCGCCAGCCCGGCCAAGGGGGGTCATGCCACAGCCTGCCGACCGCGGCCAGCGCTACATACCTGGTCTCGACGGGCTGCGTGCGCTCGCCGTGCTCGCGGTGATCGCGTATCACCTGAACCTCGGCTGGGCTCAGGGCGGCCTGCTCGGCGTCGGCATCTTCTTCACCCTGAGCGGCTACCTCATTACCGACCTGCTGCTGGCGCAGCAGTCAGCGGCCGGCCACCTGGCGATGTTGCGCTTCTGGCAGCGTCGGGCGCGCAGGCTGCTGCCGGCGCTCTTCGTCATGCTCGCGGTAGTCGCCGGCTGGGTCGCGCTGTTCCAGCGCAGCCAGTTGCCTGCCCTGCGGGGAGCCACGGTGGCCGCTGTCAGCTACGTCAGCAACTGGTGGCTGACCGCGCAGAGCGCGTCGTACTTTGCCAGATTCGGCCCGCCATCCACGCTCGGCCATCTGTGGTCCCTGGCGGTCGAGGAGCAGTTTTACCTGATCTGGCCGTGGCTGCTCCTGGCGGGCCTGATCCTGACCCGGACGAAGGGCGACACGTCGCGCCGTCGCTGGCTCGCTGGCGGGTCCCTGGCCTTGGCCGCGGTCTCGGCGATCCTGATGGCGGTGCTGTATCGCCCTGGCTACGACCCGACACGCGTCTACGACGGCACTGACACGCGCGCGTTCGCGCTGCTCATCGGCGCGGCGCTCGCGTTCCTCCAGCCCAGCCGGTTGATGCCGGCGCGGCCAGGCCGGGCCAGGCGGCTGCTGCTGGACGGCGCAGCCGCGGTCGGCCTGATCGTCATCGCAGCGCTGATCTGGCGCACTGGCCAGTACTCGCCACTGCTGTACCGCGGCGGCATGGTGCTGCTGTCGCTGGCCACTGCCGCCGTCGTCCTTGCGGTCGTCTCCCCGGCCGGGCGCATCGGCCAGGTGCTCGGCTGGCGTCCGCTCCGCTGGATCGGGGTGCGGTCCTATGGCATCTACCTGTGGCACTATCCGGTCATCGTGCTCACGACACCCGCGAGCGGGCAGGAGTCTGTCGTGCGAGGGTCGCTTCAGGTAGCCGCGACCGTGGTGATCGCGGCGCTGTCCTGGACCTTCATCGAGGAGCCGGTCAGGCACGGCGCGATCGGGCGCTGGATCAGGCAACTGCGCGCCGGCGCGTGGCAGCCCGCCGCGCGCCGCGGCTGGGCAGCGGTGGTCATGGCCTGCTGGGTGTTAGCGCTGGCGATCGCCGGGCTGGCGGGGGTCGTCCCGGCTGCTTCGGCCGGGCTCGCTGTCGCCGCGAGCAGTGTCTCGGTGCAGACTGGGGCGCCAGGCGCAAGCACCGCGTCGAGCCTGGCCGCGAACGGAACGGCGGCGCACCCTGGCCCGGCCTCGGCGGCCAGCCCGGCCGTCCCGCTCAAGACCTCCTGCCGGTCGGTCGTGCACTTCGGTGACTCGACCTCTGACGGGCTGGTGTCCGCCAGCTACCTGCCCGACCCGGCTCAGCGGATCAGCGCGCAGTATGCCGATGTCGGCGTGACCCGCACGCGGTTCGAGATCCAGGGCGGTACCTCGATCGCCGAGACGATCCTGCACGAGCCGAACGCCTATACCGTCGCGCAGCGGCTCGTGCGCGGGGGCTATCGCGGCTGCTGGGTGCTGGCACTCGGGACCAATGACACCGCCGACGTCGCCGCCGGCTCGAATGTGGGCCTGGCGGCGCGGATCCAGCGCATGATGTCGGTGATCCACGGCCAGCCGGTGCTCTGGGTCAACGTGAGATCCCTGCTCAGCAACGGCCCGTACGCCGAGCGGAACATGCAGCAGTGGGACCGGGCGCTGCTGCGGGCCTGCCGGGCCTACCCCAATATGCGGGTACTCAACTGGGCAGACCTCGTGCAACGGCCCTGGTACGTCTCCGACGGCATCCACTTCACCTCGGCCGGCTACGTCCAGCGGTCCGCGCTCATCGCTGGCGGCCTAGCGGAGGCGTTCCCGCGGTCTTCCTCGTTCGAGCGCCTGCCAGGCGTGGCTCAGCGCATGCTGGCGGCGCAGGCTCAGGCGGGCTGCCAGGTCTACTGACCCCGTTCCGGTCCTGATGGGTTTGCTTGTCAGCCGGGTGGCAGGATCTCGGCGAGGTTGAACTTCACCGGTTCCTCAAGCTGCCCGAAGCCGCAGGATGCCGGGTCGCGATCGGCACGCCAGCGCACCCACTGCGCCGTGTGCCGGAACCGCGTGCCTTCCATGTGCTCGTACCGGACCTCGGCGACCCGCTCTGGCCGCAGCGGCACGAAGGACAGGTCCTTGCCCGCGTTCCACCTGCTGCCCTCGGCCTCGCGCGGATGCCGGACGCCCTCCTGGCGCTGCAGTTCGCCGCCCCAGTTCCACGGGTGTCCCTCGAAGCTGGCGACCAGCGGCTGCACTTCCTGGAAGAGCTGCCGGCGCATCGCCATCGGGAATGCACCGACGACGCCGACGCTGGCAAGGCGCCCGGCGTCGTCGTAGAGACCGAGCAGCAGCGAGCCGATCGCGTCCGGCCCGCTCTTGTGCGGCCGGTACGCCGGCGACCACGCAGTCCGCGGTGCGCTCGTGCTTGATCTTGAACATGACGCGCTTGTCCGGCTGGTAGGTGCCGGCCAGGGGCTTGGCCACCACGCCGTCGAGGCCGGCGCCCTCGAACTGGCTGAACCAGCGCACCGCCGTATCCCGGTCCTGCGTCGTCGGCGTGAGGTACACCGGCGCCGCCGCCTTGGCCAGGGCGGTCTCAAGCATCGCGCGCCGTTGCTCGAACGGCAGCTGCGTGCAGTCCTCGGCACCGAGCGCGAGCAGGTCGAACGCCACGAACGAGGCGGGCGTCTGGCTGGCGAGCAGCCGCACCCGGCTGTCGGCCGGGTGGATCCGCTGGAGCAGGGCCTCGAAGTCGAGCTTGCGGTCGTCGGCGTCCGGGATAACGATCTCGCCATCGATCACGCAGCGGTCCGGCAGGTTGGCCCGCAGGGCCTCGACCACTTCGGGGAAGTACCGGGTCATCGGGCGCTCGTTCCGGCTGCCGATCTCCACCTCGTCGCCGTCGCGGAAGATGACCGACCGGAAACCGTCCCACTTGGGCTCGTAGCTCATCGGCCCGGCCGGGATTTCCTTGACGGACTTGGCGAGCATCGGCGCGACCGGGGGCATCACAGGCAGATCCATCGCCCCATCATCGCTGACGCGGCAGCGCCTGTTCGACGCAGTCCTGATTCTCATGGCGTCGGCCAAGGCCTGGCAGAGGCGGCTCAGAAGTTCGCTGCCGAACCTAGAGAGGTGGCCGGCGACGAGAGCTGGCACTAGGACAAGGAGGCTTACGTGAACTGGCTCTGGCTCAACATCCCGCTGATGGCGGTGTTCTTCCTGGCGATGACGGGGATCCCGCTGTGGCTGGTGTTCAAGCACCCTGACCGCCGGCCTGTCCTGGCGCAGCCGAGCCAGGCCCAGCCAGACTCCGTCGCGGCCCGCTATGCCGCGTCCCGTGCTCAGACCGCGCCCATGGCCGCGATCAGGCTGACCGTGGCCGGCGGTGACGACGAGCTCCTCGTGCCGGCGCTGGCGCAGGCGCGCCGCTAAGGGACTGGCGGCGCCGCGTGGCGCCGCCGATTGGCCGGCCGGGTCCTTGTCGGAAGGGCTCGGCCGCCCTTATCTTGCGAGCCCGGCGCTGCCTTAGGTGGCCGGTCGCCCGGGCAATTGGAAGACGGCTACTACAAGCAGCGGCGGCTGTCCTGATATGAAGGCATCAACGTCTACGTCCGGGAACGCCGCGAGGGAGCCTGTCGATGAAGGTGCCGCTGACTATCGGGGACTACCTCAGCCGTGGCGCGGCCGTCTACGGCGGCCGGACCGCGGTGGTCGACGAGCCAGGGACGGCCGGATCGCTGGGCGCGCTGAGCTACCGGGACCTGGACAGCCGCGCGCGTGGCATGGCGCTGGCACTGGACCGGATGGGCGTCGAGCACGGCGAGCGGGTGGCGATCGTGAGCCCGAACGCGGCCAGGTTCGTCATCTCGTATTTCGGCGTCAGCGCCTACGGCCGGATCCTGGTGCCGGTGAACTACCGGCTCAACGCCGACGAGATTAGCTACATCGTCGACCACTCGGGCTCCTCGGTGCTGCTCGTCGACCCGGAGTCTGAGGACAGCCTGCGCGGCATCAGCGCCAAGCACAAGATCGTGCTGGATGGTGCCGCGGACGCCGAGCTGTTCGCGGCCGCGGCTGATGGCGAGCAGCCGGCGCCGTGGGCCGCCGATGAGGACGCGACGGCGAGCATCAACTACACCAGCGGCACCACGGCCAGGCCGAAGGGCGTGCAGCTCACGCACCGGAACTGCTGGCTGAACGCCGCTACCTTCGGCTGGCACACGGCCGTGACCGACCGGGACGTGTTCATGCACACGCTGCCGATGTTCCACTGCAACGGCTGGGGCATGCCGTACGCCGTCACCGGCATGGGCGTGCCACAGGTCGTCGTGCGCAAGATTGACGGCGAGGAGATCCTGAGCCGGATCGATTCACACGGCGTCACGTTGCTGTGCGGCGCTCCGGCTGTGGTGGCCGCCATCCTGACCGCGGCGTCGGAGCGGCGAGCAGCCGGGCGCGCGATTCCAGGCGCCGGCACGGTGCGCATCGTAGTGGCCGGAGCGCCGCCGCCGTCCAAGACCATCGAGCGCGTCGAGACCGAGCTCGGCTGGGAGTTCATCCAGATCTACGGGCTGACCGAGACCGCGCCGCTGCTGACGATCAATCGAGCGGTCGGCGAGTGGGACGGGATGGAGCCGGCCGAGCGGGCCAGGCTGCAGTCGCGCGCCGGCGTGCCGGCCGTCGGGGTGCAGATGCGGACCGACGAGGACGGCGAGGTGCTGGCGCGGTCCAACCACGTGTTCGCCGGGTACTGGGATCAGCCGGATGAGTCGGCGAAGGCGCTGGAAGGTGGCTGGTTCCACACCGGCGACAAGGGCCATATCGAGGCCGGGGATTACCTGGTGATCTCGGACCGCAAGAAGGACGTCATCATCTCGGGCGGCGAGAACGTCAGCTCGGTCGAAGTCGAGGACTGCCTGTATCAGCACCCGGCGGTGGCCGAGGCCGCCGTGATCGGCGTTCCGGACGCCAAGTGGGGCGAGACCGTGAAGGCGCTCGTCGTGCTCCGGTCCGGCGGCAGCGCGACCGAGGCGGACCTGATCGAGCACTGCCGGGCCCGGCTGTCTCATTTCAAGTGCCCGACGTCGGTGGAGGTGCGCGAGGCGCTGCCGCGAACCGCCACGGGCAAGCTGCAGAAGTTCAAGCTGCGAGAGCCCTACTGGGACGGCCTCGACCGCCAGGTCAACTAGCCCGGCGTTCGGCGGTCCGGCCCAGCGGACGGTTCTGCGGTCCGGGGTCCGGGGTCTGCGGTCCGGGGGCCCGCGGCCCGGCAGTCTGGGGTGTACGCGCGCCAGCCCGGGGACGGCTGCCCGCGGGCTCAGGGTCCGTCGGGCGCGAGCCGCCGCCGGCCGACCCAGTTGATCTTGGTTCGCCAGCATTTCACGTCTGCCGTGCGGTTTGACGCCCGAGTTGCCCGATTTATGCGCACGTTATCCGTGAAATCTCGATCGCGCTTGCCCGCGATTATGCCTGTACGCGGTCTTCGCGAAGCTCGGTCCACCGTGCACGCCACGCAATCAGTACAAAGTGCCACGGATTGACTGCCGCGCCTCGCGGGCCGGGCGAATGGACGCCGCCAGGATTCTGACGGGCCCGGGCCTCGGGTGCTCCTGCCGGGCTACCCGGTGCCCTGCGGGCTCGCCGCGGCGGCGCGCTCCATGATCTGCGCGACGATGGCGGACTTGGCGTCGGCGTAGTGCTGGACGTGACGCCAGGTGCGCTGCGCGAGGTCGCGCTTGACCCGCAGGTAGGCGTCCCGGTCAGCGTCGTTCGCGCGCAGCCAGTCGCGGAAAAGCAGCATCCGGTCGATCTCGCTCGCGCCCGCCGTGAATACGTGCAGGTTGATGTCGGCGTCCGGGCCCTTAAACAGCCGATGCTCGAACCAGCCGGGCTCGCGTACCCGCAGCACATAACCGGCCGCCTCCATGGCGGGCACGTAGGCCTGCTCGTCGGCCGAGTCGGGCACCGCCAGGACGATGTCGATGATCGGCTTGGCGGCCAGTCCCGGCACCGAGGTCGAGCCGGCATGCTCGATCAGGACAGCGGTGCTGCCGAGGACGGCGCGGATCCGGTCCGCCTCGCGGGCGAACAGCGTCGGCCAGGCCGGGTCATATTCGGCCAGCGTGATCGGCGCGTTATGCGGCACGACGGGACCGACCCGGTCCGCCTGGATCTCTTCGTCTGTCCGCAGGTGCCCGTCGTGTCCGCTTTCCGCCGCCATGGCGAGCATGCTACGGCTCAGCGGCCCGGTGCCACCCGCCGGAGTGGGCTCGCCACCGGTGGCTGAGAAATCTGGCCGGCAGCCGCCGTAGTAGTGTCCGGGCTGCGTTCCATCCGGATCGGGGAGAAAGGCAGCCGGTGGGTAGTTCGGGGATCCAGGCGTGGCTGGCGGCGAGGCCGCCGATCACGACGATCGAGCGACGGGGCATCGAGCATGTGCCGCGCGCCGACCGGTGGGGACGGCCCAGCGCGCTGTTCTGGATGTGGGCCGGAGCCGTCTGGAATGTCGAGTACGTGTACTACGGCGCCATAGCCGTCGTGTTCCTTGGCCTCTCCTTTGCGCAGGCCGTCCTGATCGTCCTGGTCGGGAACCTGTCCTACGTGCTGACCGGTCTCGCGAGCGTGCAGGGTCCGCGCGCGGGCACGACCACGTTCACGATCAGCAGGGCGCCGTTCGGGCCCAGGGGCAACAAGCTGCCGTCGTTCTTTAACTGGATCACCCAGGTCGGATTCGAGATCGAGGGCATCGCGTTCATCGTCTTCGCCGCGGTCGTCCTGACGGACCGGGCCGGATTCCGGGCCGGAACCCCAGCCAAGGTCGTGTTCATCGTGGCCGCGGTCGCGATCCAGGCGGTGCTGCCCACACTCGGGCACGCTGCCATGCTGACGGCCCTGCGCTGGCTCGCCATCCCGTTCGTCGCGCTGTTTGCGGTGATGGCCGTCCTCACTGCGGGCAAAGCGGACCTGCATGCCGCGGCCCACGGGGCTAGCTGGGGGATGCTGCTGGTGTTCCTCGCGCTCGTGATCTCGGCCGGCGGCCTCGGCTGGACGGAGAACGCCAACGACTACTCGCGCTACCTGCCGGGGAGCACCCCGGCCACGCCGATCGTGGTGGCCGTAGCCCTCGGCGCCGCCATCCCGTCGGCCCTGCTGGAGATCCTGGGCGCAGCCGTTGGCACGGCGGTGCCGGCCGCCGCGAACTCGCCGACCGGGCTCGTAGCAGGCTTCCAGAGCTGGTTCGTCGTCCCGTTCCTGATCTTCGCCATCGTGCAGCTCTTCGCGATCAACACGCTCGACCTGTACTCATCGGGGGTCACGCTCCAGAGCCTCGTGCCCCGGCTCAACCGGCTGCACTGCGTCGCGATTGACACGGTCGTCTGCGGTGGCATCGCGGCGTATGCGGTCCTGTCCCGGAGCTTCTTCGCGCTGCTGACCGGCTTCCTGCTGTACATCATCGTGTGGCTGGCGCCGTGGTGCGCGATCTACCTCGTGGACAGCTGGCTGCGCCGCAACCGCTACGACCACGAGTCGCTGCTGGACGAGCGCGGCGGACTCTACTTCCGGTCGGTTGGCGTTCACTGGCCCGCGATCGTCGCCCAGGTGGCAGGCGGCATCGCGGCCTACCTGTGGCTCAACGCGAGCAGCGGCGGAGTGCTGGCCGCGACGGGCCCGCTGTCGAGCCGCACGGACGGCTCGGACCTCAGCGTGTTCACCGGGCTGCTGGTCGGCGGCCTCGTCTACTACGTGCTCGCCCGGCGGGAGGTCCGCGGCGAACGGCGGGTGACCGGCGCGGGCTCACGGTAGGTCGCGATATCTGACCGCGGCAACCGGCCGCACCGAAACTCGGTTGGGATTCAGGCTGTGGCCGGCTACGGTCGGGACCCGCTGAGCGGGAGGCGGATCAGATGACTGGCGGCCATACGGCGCTGGTGACCGGCGCAAACCACGGCATCGGCGCCGCCACCGCGACCGCGCTCGCCGCGCAGGGCTGCGCGGTCCTCTGCACGTACCTGCGGGTGCACGACGAGCCCGATCCTGGCATCCCGCAGGCCTACCGCGATTACCGCGCCGGTAGCGCTGATGACATCGTCGCGCAGATCAATGCGGCGGGCGGCCGGGCCGTGGCGGTCGAGGCAGACCTGTCCGACCCGGCTGTGCCGGCCGCTTTGTTCGACACGGCGGAGCAGCAGTTCGGTCCGGTCGACATCCTGGTCAACAACGCGACCGGCTGGGTCCAGGACACGTTCGCGCCAGCAGCGGCCGACAGCTTCGGGCGTGTCCTCCGCCCGCTGACCGCGGCGACATTCCAGCAGCAGTTCGCGGTCGACGCCATGGCGGCGGCTCTCCTGATCGGCGAGTTCGCTCGCCGCCATATCGCCCGCGGCGCACAGTGGGGCCGCATCGTCGGCCTGACCTCAGGCGGCGACCTCGGTTTTCCGCAGGAGGTTTCGTACGGTGCCGCGAAGGCGGCGCAAGACAGCTACACGATGTCGGCCGCCGCGGAGCTGGCGCGTCACGGCATCACGGCCAACATGGTGCATCCGCCTGTCACCGACAGCGGCTGGGTCACCGATTCAGTCCGGGCCGCCGTGCAGGACAACCCGACGCTCTTCCACATCGCGACGCCGGCTGAGGTCGCCGCGGTGATCGCCTACCTGGCCTCGGACGCGGCGGGCCTGATCTCGGGCAATCTCATCAGGTTGCGCTGAGCTAGGGTCATTCAGCGTGACTGAAGTGCGCATAGCTGTCGGGCCCCGCCACACTGAGTCCGTTGACGACGCCATCCGACACGGCGGCGGCCAGCCGGCCGATGCCGACTCTGCCGCAGCCGGCCTGGTGTGGCTGGCACCGTGGGACACCGACGGCCTCCGCGAGGCGGTCGGGGTGACCGGCGCCCGGTGGGTGCAGCTGGCCTCGGCTGGCGTGGAGGACGTCGCGGCGGCTGGCCTGTTCAGCCCGGACCAGACGTGGACGTGCGCGAAAGGCGCGTTCGCGGAGCCGGTGGCCGAGCATGCGCTCATGCTCGCGCTGGCCGGTCTGCGGATGCTGCCGGAGCGGATCGAGGCACGTTCCTGGGGCAAGCCCGGTGGAACGTCCCTGTTTGACAGGCGCGTGACGATCCTCGGCGGCGGCGGCATCGCGGCGAGCCTGCTCCAGCTGCTCGCGCCCTTCCGGGTGACGACGACCATCGTGCGCCGCACTGCTGAGCCAGTGCCGGGCGCGGCGCGGACGCTGCCGACGAGCCGGCTCGCCGAGGCGCTGGCGGACGCGCAGGTCGTCTTCCTCGCGCTCGCGCTGACGCCGGCGACTGAGCGCATCATCGGGACACCGCAGCTGGCTGCCATGCGCGGTGACAGCTGGCTGGTGAACGTCGGCCGCGGCCGTCTCGTCGATACCGACGCGCTCGTCGCCGCGCTGGACAGCGGCACCATCGCGGGCGCGGCTCTCGACGTGACCGATCCCGAGCCGTTGCCCGACGGTCATCCGCTCTGGGCCCAGCCGCGCTGCATCATCACCCCGCACACGGCCGACACCCTGGAGATGATCGCCCGACCGCTCGCGCTTCGGATCCAGCGCAACGTGGCCAGGTTCGTCTCCGGCCAGCCGCTCGTCGGCGTCATCGACCCGGCCGCCGGCTACTAGCGAGCAGCGTCGGGTCCGAGCGCGCAGTCGCCGCTGCCGGGCTAGATGCACTTACCGTGACTCGGCCCGGATAGGTACCAGCCCTCGTCGAGCGGGATCACCTCGATCCGCACGATCCAGCCGATCCGCACGCGCAGTACCAGCACGTCGCTCCCGATCGAGTCGCCTTTCTCGGTCAGGCAGGTGACCGATGTCCAGAGCACGCGCACGGCCCGCAGCTGATGCGGCGGGATGACGCCGGGGAGCACGAACTTCACGCCGGCGAACTCCGAGCTGCCCTCGTCGATGATGCGGTTCGGCGCGCTCACGCCCACGTCGGCCGGCTGCGGCACGTCACCAATGGCGTCACCGGGCGCATTCGGCCCGGTTACCGGCCCGAGTATGGTCTGGGTCAGGTTGCTCGGGTTGTAGAGGTCGACGAAGTACCCCTGCCGCTGCCCCGACCGGATGGGAACCGTCGTCTGCGACGCTCCGTCGGCGGTGGTCTCGACCGCACGCGACCGGTCGGCCCTGAACCACCAGCCCGCCGCGCCGCTAAACACAAGCGGTGCCGTGGTCTGCACGACGGTGACATACGCGACGGCTGCGATGACCATAGCCACCGCCACCGCGAGGGCGGTCTGTCGCCGCCAGCCGAGGTGGGCTAGCCACGCGCGCATGTTCAGCCGGCGCCGCGGTCCGCTACCTCCGGCGTGGACACCGCGGGTAGCCTCTGCCGCCAGCTCTGACGGCGTACCGAGCCGGCCAGCGCCGCGGCAATGGCGTCGTCGTCCGCACCCGGCGGCAGCAACTCCGTCAGCCGGGCGGAGATCTGAGCGCGCAGCTGCCCGGCTCGCTCGGTCAGTCGTCTCGCCAGTTCTCGATCCAGGTCGTCCAGGTACTCGAGGACCAGTGGGTGATCAAGCCCGGTGCCGCTCACGGCTGGCGTCCTTCCTGGCCGGCGCCCCACGCCAGGGCGCCTGCTCGCGGCCGGCGGAGCTGGCGAGGTACGCGGCGCCGCGAGGCGAGAGCCGGTAACCGACATCGAGGCTGATGGTCAGCCCGAGAGCCTTGAGACGGCGAACGTGGAGCTTGAAGTCGAAGCGCTCCCAGTTGAGGGTCTCGGCCAGATGCACCGACGATACGGCCGGCCGGTCGGCGATCTGCGCGAGGACCGCGGCCGTCCAGGGACCGCGCTTGCTCGCGGCATCCATCCGGGCCAGCCGGACGGTGATGGCCGCCACTTCTTCGTCGGTCAGTGTCGCGGTTCCGGCCAGCTCGTCGCGGGGATCCGGGCCATCGAGAGCGCGGAATCGCACGCAATACAGCGGCAGTTCGGGGTCGCCGCGCAGGTCCGCTAGCGCCGCCGGCACGTCAGGGAAGCCGGCCGCGTGCGCCAGCTCAGGCGTGATGTCCGCTGGCGCGATGACGTCGACAGCCTCGGCCAGCACCATTCCCTGGCCGGTGCGGTACTGATGGCCGGCCACGACCTGACTGCGGCGCCACCGGCGGAACGCCACCGTGATGCTGCCGTCGTGAAGGCCCTTCCGCAGGCGCGGCTCGAACTGCACGCAGCGACTGTACGGCCTACGCGCCGCCGAGGCGAGCCCACGCGATCATCGACAGCTCGATCGGCTGCAGCGTATCGGTGCGCTGCCAGAGCTCCCGCGGGACCGACTCGCGCTGGCGTACCTGCGTCGCCTGCCGGAATCCGTGCTCAGCCAGCAGGCTCGTCACCTCGCCAGGCGCGAAGAAGCTCAGCCACGGCTCGCCGCGCTCCGCCGCGGCCGCCATGATCATCTCGGCGTAGAAGTTGCCGGTGTCATCGCGCAGCGCTTGCGGGAGCATGTAGTCGGCGATGAGCTCGCTGCCCGGGGCGCAGCCGGCCAGTGCGGTGAGCGTCTCGGCGATGGCGGCCCGGTGGAGGTACATGGTGACGCCGAGCCAGCTGATCACCGCAGGCTCGCTGACGTCAAAGCCGGCCGCCCGCAGCGCACCCGCCAGTGAGTCAGCGGCCAGGTCGGCGGGCACGAAGACGACGTCCGGCGGCACGCCGAGCTGAGCGGCCGCGAGGGCGGAGCGCTTCCAGTCCTGCGTGCCGGGACGGTCGACCTCGAAGACGCGGACCTGGCCGGCCAGCGGCGACCGGTACGCGAAGGTATCCAGGCCCGCGCCCAGCACGACGTACTGCCGTACGCCAGCCGCCACCGCGGCCGCGAGGCGATCCTCGGCGTGCCGGCTGCGGCAGACGACCTGGCCGCGCGCAGCCGCGAGAATCGGGTGAGCGGCATGCTGCCGGTGATAGCCGATCAGCTCATCGGCGCGCTCGCCCAGCAGAGCGGCTGCGCACGTGTCAGCAAAGATGACCGGGGACTCGTCGACGATCAGGTGCGCGGCGCGCGCAGCGGCCGCCGTCATCGCGGTGTTGCTGGGGTCATTCCCGCGGCTCGCACTCGTGCCACGCTCGTTTACAGTCACACCGCGATGGTAGTCACACTTTCGAATAGCGTATCAGATTCGAGATTTATTCGAAAGACTAATCGAATTACAATCAGATCACTATCGGGAGTCAGCAGTCGGTGCCTCGCGACCTTCGGAAGTGGACAATGGGTAGATGAGCGGGGCTGCTAGCACAGCCGACGCAGCCGGGACTGTCGTCAACGAGAGCGCCTCGCGCACTCCCAGTCCGGGCCTGCGCGGCTTCGTCGACTCCTACGTCGGCTTCCGCCAGGCTGGCATGGAACCCGGGCGCCACCGGGGCCTGCCGTCGCCGTCGCTCACGCTCATCTTCACGCTCGACGACCCGCTGGTCCTGACCGCTCACCCCGATCCGGCCCAGCCGCCCGGCAGCTACGACACCATCGTCGGCGGCCTGCACACCTCGCCCGCGATCATCACGCACGACGGGCGGCAGTCGGGCATCCAGCTAGGGCTGAACCCGCTCGGAGCGCGCGCGCTGCTCGGCGTGCCGGCCGGGGAGCTAGCCGAGCGTGACCTGCCTGCCGACGAGGTCCTCGGCGCGCTGGCATTCGAGATCCAGGACAGGCTTCAGTGCGCGGCCGACTGGGCAGCGCGGTTCGCCATACTCGACGACGCCCTGCTGGCGCGCCTCGCGGAGGCCCGCTGCGGCGCCCACGTGAGCGCCGAGGTCAGCTACACCTGGCAGCAGCTTGTGCGGACGGCCGGCACAGCCTCGGTACGGGCGCTCGCAGCCGAGACCGGCTGGAGCGAACGGCACCTGCGTGCGCAGTTCCGGGCGGAGACGGGCCTGGCACCCAAGGCGGCTGCCCGCGTCATCAGGTTCGACCGGGCCAGGCATGCGCTTCAGCGCCGGGCCGCCGCGGGCGGGCCGCTCGGCCTCGCCGACCTAGCGGCCTCCTGCGGCTACTTCGATCAGGCGCACCTGGACCGGGAGTTCGGCCTGATCGCGGGCTGCTCGCCGAGCAGGTGGCTGGCCGAGGAGTTCCGAAACTTCCAAGCCACCGCTGCGTAGCCGCTGGCAGGCTGGCCGCATGGACGACAAGACACCAGCACCACAGGTATGGCCCACGCTGCGGGCACGTGATGCGCGCGCCCTGATCCGCTTCCTCGTGGACGCGTTCGGCTTCGAGGCGACCGCCGTCTACGGCGAGGGGGAGCGGGTCGACCACGCCGAGCTGACCTGGCCGCCCGGTGGCGGCATCATGCTGGGCTCGGCTCGTGACTCGGACACCGACGACGACTGGTCGCTCGCGCCGGGCGGCTTCGGTGCCTACGTCGTCACCGACGAGCCAGACGCCCTGTTCGCGCGGGCCGTGGCGGCCCGTGCCGAGATCCTGACCGGGCTGCATGACACCGACTACGGATCGCGCGACTTCGCCGTCCGCGACCCGGAAGGTAATCGCTGGTCATTCGGCACCTACCGCGGCGCCCCCCGCTCCTAGCGCTGCCCCGTGCAGCCGCGGATCGTACCGGCCACCGGCCCGAAGGGCATGAGGTTGGACTTGCTGCCCTTAGAAGGGCAGCACATCCAACTTGGTGCCCAATGAGGGCGCTGCCCGCGGGTCGACGGCGGGGAGCAGCCGTGCTGTCGCAGATGCCGCGCTATCATCGCCGATTACGACATAGGCGGTGAGCACGGGCGCGATGACGGCGAGCTACGACTTCATCATCGTCGGCGGCGGCTCGGCGGGCTGCGCGCTGGCGAACCGGCTCTCCGCCGACCCCGCCAACCGCGTGCTCGTGCTGGAGGCGGGTCGGCCCGACTACAAGTGGGACGTCTTCATCCACATGCCGGCGGCGCTGACGTTCCCGATCGGCAGCCGGTTCTACGACTGGAAGTACGAGTCCGAGCCCGAGCCGTACATGAACGGCCGCCGGATCTACCACGCCAGGGGCAAGGTGCTCGGCGGCTCGAGCAGCATCAACGGCATGATCTTCCAGCGCGGCAACCCGCTCGACTACGAGCGCTGGGCGGCCGACCCCGGGATGGCCAGCTGGGACTACGCGCACTGCCTGCCGTACTTCAAGCGGATGGAGACCTGCCTGGCCGGCGCCGATGAGTTCCGCGGCGGCGACGGCCCGCTCGTGCTGGAACGCGGTCCCGCCGACAGCCCGCTGTTCCGCGCGTTCTTCGAGGCCGTGCAGCAGGCCGGCTACCAGCTGACCGACGACGTGAACGGCTACCGGCAGGAAGGCTTCGCGCCGTTCGACCGCAACGTGCACCGCGGCCGCCGGCTCAGCGCCGCCCGCGCCTACCTGCACCCGGTCCTGCGCCGCCCGAACCTGACGGTGCTCACCCGCGCGTTCGTCACGAAGATCCTGCTCGACGGCGGCCGGGCCACCGGCGTGGAGTACCGGCATGGCGGCAAGCACGCACACCGCGCGGGCCGGCGAGATCATCCTGTGCGGCGGCGCGATCAACTCGCCGCAGCTGCTCCAGCTCTCCGGCGTCGGCAGCCCGGACGTCCTCGAGCCGGCCGGCGTCGAGGTCGGCACGACCTGCCCGGCGTCGGCGAGAACCTGCAGGATCACCTCGAGGTCTACGTCCAGTACGGCTGCAAGCAGCCGGTCTCGGTGGCCCCCGCGCTGAAGTGGCGCAACCGGCCGCTGGTCGGCGCCCGCTGGCTCTTCCTGCGCAGCGGGCCGGGCGCGACCAACCACTTCGAGGGCGGCGGCTTCGCGCGCAGCAACGACGAGGTCGGCCTACCCGAACCTGATGTTCCACTTCCTGCCGATCGCCATCCGCTACGACGGCTCGGCGCCGGCCGGCGGGCACGGCTACCAGGTGCACATCGGCCCGATGTACTCCGACGCCCGCGGCTCGGTCCAGATCACCTCCGGCCGATCCGGCCGTCCAGCCGGCGCTGCGGTTCAACTACCTGTCCACCGAGCAGGACCGGCGCGAGTGGGTCGAGGCGATCGGCGTCGCCCGCGCGATCCTGAACCAGCCCGCGTTCGACCCGTACAACGCCGGCGAGCTGTCCCCGGGCCCGGACGTGCACACGCCCGAGCAGATCCTCGACTGGGTCCGGCGCGACGGCGAGACGGCGCTGCACCCGTCGTGCACCTGCGCGATGGGCACCGGCCCGGCGTCCGTCGTCGATCCGGCCACCATGCGGGTGCACGGCCTCGACGGCCTGCGGGTCGTCGACGCCTCGGTGATGCCGTACGTCACCAACGGCAACATCTACGCGCCGGTGATGATGATCGCGGAGAAGTCCGCCGACCTGATCCTCGGCAACACCCCGCTGCCGCCCTCGACCGCCGAGTTCTACACCCACCCCGACGCCGTCGAAGGCCGGCCGCGGTCGAGGACGCTGGATAATCGCGTCGTGAAACACGGGATCTTCCTGCCGCCGTTCGCAGAATTCGCCGACCCGCGCCGCGTCGCCGCGCTCGCGGCCGACGCCGAGCAGGCCGGCTGGGACGGCCTGTTCGTCTGGGATCACATGCTCGCCGAGCCCGGCATGGCGGTCGCCGACCGTGGGTCACGATGGCGGCGATCGTCACGAGCACGACCCGGCTCCGCACCGGACCGATGGTGACGCCGCTCGCGCGGCGCCGGCCGCAGGTGCTCGCCCGGCAGATCGCCACCCTCGACCGGCTGTCCGGGGCCGGCTCAGCCGTCGGCGTCGGCCTCGGGGACGACGGCTGGCGTGAGTTCAGCGCATTCGGCGACGGAGACCTCGGCGGCGGAGCGCGGCGTGATGCTGGATGAGTCGCTGGACGTCATCCGGCGGCTTCCTGACCGGGAACGTGGCCGACTTCGCCGGTCGCCACTACCACGTCGACGCCGGCCCAGCTGCTGCCGCACGCCGGTACAGGACCCGGTCCCGTTCTGGGCCGCGGTCCGCTGGCCGAACCGCAAGCCCCTGGCCAGGGCCGCCCGCCTGGAGGGCTGCTTCCCGATCTTCAAGGGCTCCGGGCAGCTTCCGGCCGCCTCCGGCCGTCGCTGACCTGGCCGCGCTGCGGGAGACGCTGACCGGCCTCGACGCACCTCGTTCCCATGATCTGGTGGTTCGCTGTCGCCCTGCACCGCCTGACGGCGGATGCGCGAGCGGACGGCCGTGACCGCGATGACGCGACGCGGGCGTGACCTGGCTGCTGGAGGCGTTCGAGCCGGGGCACGACGCCGCCCAGATCGACGGCCTATGTCCGGTCCGGAGCCGACCATCGGGCACACTAGGGCGATGATGCTCCGATCCGCGTGATCCGCGTCGGCCTGCGCGCCGACGCGCCGATGCTGGCCGCCTGGCTGGACTTCACCCGGCAGGCCGAGGCCGGCGAGCTGCTGCCGATGAGCGTGCCTGGCCACAAGCAGCGGCAGGACCTGGTCGGCGCCGTGGTCGCCGGGGACGCGCCGTTCTACGGCGGCCTCGACACCATCAAGCACGCCGACAACCTGCGGGTCGAGTCCGAGGCGCCGGGCAGCGCGGCTGTGGGGAGCCGACTGGTGCCGGTTCTCGGTGGCCGGCTCCACGCACGGCAACCAGGCGCTGGCGCTGGCCGTCGGCCAGCCTGGCCAGGAAGTCGATCATCAACCGCACCCTGCACCGGTCCCTGCTGCTCGGCCTGGTGCTCGCTGGGCTTGCAGCCCGGTCTGGGTCCGGCCGGAGATCGACCCGGCGTCCGGGCTGCCGGCCGGGGTCGCGGTGCGGACGGTGCGGGACGCGCTGGCGGCGCACCCGGACGCGTGCGCGCGTGTTCCTCGGCGACCCGACGTACGTCGGGACGATCAGCGACCTGGCCGGGCACGCCGCGGCAGCGCACGAGGCCGGCGTGCCGCTGATCGTGGACGCGGCCTGGGCGGCGCACCTGGGCTTCCACCCCGACCTGCCGCCGCACGCGATCGCGGCGGGCGCGGACGCGATGGTGACCAGCGCGCACAAGGCGCTGCCCGCCTACACCCAGGGCGCGCTGGTGCTCGCCCGGACGGAGCGGCTGGACGCGGCCCGGCTGGACCGGGCGTTCGAGGCCACGCACACGACCAGCCCGACCGGATCGATCATGGCGAGCATCGACGCGGCCCGCGCGCTGCTGGCAGCAGATGGGGAGCGGCTGTGCGGCCGCCTGATCCGCGGCGTCGCGGCGGCGCGCAAGCGCCTGCGGGAGGTGCCGGGAGTCGACGTGCTGGACGGGCCCGGGGTGGAGCCGACGAAGCTGGTCGTCCTGCTGGCCGGCGACCGGCGCGCACGGCAACAAGGTCGAGGCCGACATCATCGCCGCCGGGATGCCGGTGGAGATGGCCGACCGCGACACGGTCGTGCCGATCCCGACGATCGCCGACGACGAGGATCAGATCGCCAGGTTCACCGAGGTGCTGATCGAGGCGATCGAGCGGCATCGCGGTACACCGCGCGCATCTTGCCGTCGCCGCGTCGTGGACCGTCGAGCCGCAGACGGTGCTCGGCGCCGCGGGAGGCGTTCTTCGCGCCGAACGAGACCGTGCCGGCCGCCGCGGCCATCGGGCGGGTCAGCGCGGAGCTGATCGCGCCGTATCCGCCCGGCGTGCCGGTGCTGGCGCCCGGCGAGCTGATCACCGCCGCCGCGGTCGACGCGCTGCGCGAGGTAGCCGCGGACGGCGGCCGCATCGCGTACGCCGCCGATCCGAGCCTGCAGACGTTCCAGGTAATCGTGGGCTGAGCGGCCGCTGTCGAGCCGGGGTTGGCATCGATTAACCGATAAGGGCCTTATAGCCGGTTAGATGCCGTGCTGGCACTTGATACCCCGTCGCAGCTGCCACGGAATGTCACTTACTGGTTACAACTTGTCATGCCTTCGGCGCGGGCGGGTATGAACCGAGCCAGGGGGGGTGACGGGCACATGGCAGGATCACACGTGAGCCTCATCGTGATGCCGATCGTCATCGCAGTCGTGCTGACGTTCTGGATCTCGCTGGTCTACTACGCGAGCTTCCACCCGCGGTGGAAGCATCACGGTAAGCCGCCTCGCACTGAGGTCGCTGGCGGGGCCTTCGAAGCGACGCACAGCGGTCGCCAGCTCGAGCCGCTGTGGGGCGAGCCGGTCGAGCCGATCCCCCAACCGCGAGAGGCTGCTGCTGCTGAGAGCTATCAGGCGGCAGACGCCGAGCGGGCGGAAGAGGCCGAGCGGGGGCACGTTGCCAGCGCGGCTGGCGCCACCGCCACCGCGCCACCGCCACCGGCTCCAGGCCGCCAGGGGAATCAGGTCCGGTCGGCAGCGGCTGGCCACCTGAGTAACCGGAGCGCCCCCTGTCCGCGCGTATGCGCTGACTCTTGCGGCCGGCGGCTGCTCCGACTCAACGTGTGCGCGTCTGGGGCGCTAGTTGCGCCCTAACTGGGCACGCGTCGGCCGCAATTGCCGTGGGACCGGGACCGCCCGCGCTCGTGCGGGCCGGTGCACGCCCGTTATGTCGGGTCTAGTCCGGTTAGCATTGCTCGAGCATGCTGGCCTGCCCGGCAACGCCGCCATCCGACCGCATTCTGCATCCCGCTTCGTCCCGACTGCGCTGTATCGTGCGGTTGACGCCTACCGTCTCAGCACGCATCGGGAGCAGCCGTGGCAGAGCCAGGCCAGTCGCCGCAAGCCGTCGCCGACGATCCGCTGCCCGAGGCCATCGCGCTCGCCGAGGCGGCGCAGCAGGCGGGCGTCGGCCTGAAGCTCCTCGGCGGGCTGGCCGTCCGGGTCCTGACTCCGGACCTGCCGCCTCGCCTGCGCGCCGGCCAGGACATGGACTTCGCGTGCCTGTCGAAGGGGCGCAAGGCGACCGCCTCGTTCCTGGCAGGAC
Source organism: uncultured Actinomycetota bacterium (assembly GCA_963837255.1). Classification (GTDB taxonomy): domain Bacteria; phylum Actinomycetota; class Actinomycetes; order Streptosporangiales; family Streptosporangiaceae; genus JAJYUU01. The sequence goes on along the minus strand of CAWIMN010000009.1, from coordinate 1,230,638 downwards.
AGCGGCTGCCAGCCGGACCGCCGGTTCAACAACCTCAACGGCGACCGGCAGATGTACTTCGTCGCGCCATCGGGCCGGCCCATCGACGTGATGGTGGACCGGCTGACGATGTGCCACGTGCTGGACTTCCGGCCGGGATACGGCAGGCTGCCGTTCACGCTGGACGCCATCGACATCCTGCTGTCCAAGCTCCAGATCGTCGAGCTGAACGAGAAGGACGCGCGCGACATCTTCCAGCTGCTCGCCGGGCTACCCGTCGGCCGGCGGCCGGCGTCAAGCTGAGAACGGCGGCGCCGACCGGCGACGCGCCAGGTCGCCCTCGACACAGACAGGTTCGGCCAGCTGCTCGCCGCCGACTGGGGCTGGTGGCGCACCGTCACCGGCAACCTGGACAAGCTCCCCGGGCTGGCGGCGGAGAAGCCGGAACTGGTCCCGCCAGGGGCGCCGCACGATCCGCTCGCCCACGCCGCGCAGCTCGCCGAGCTCGCTCATTCGGTGCCCAAGGGCATGAAGTGGAAGCTCCGCGCGAACGTCGGCGACCGCGTCCGGTGGTACGAGCTGCCGGAGGAAGTCGGCCACTGAGCGACGCCGGACCGGCGCGCCGCGACCTGGCACTAACCGGCGCCGCGGGAAGCCGCCACGGCGGCGCATCGCGGACGCCAGCTGCCCTGGCGGCGGTGCCAATCTGCGCAGGCCATGCGGCCATTGCGCCGTTTTCAATCTTGACGCCCGGTTACGCATGCTGCTAGACCGATGCACAAGCGGACCAGTAAAGGCGTGATCATCATATGAAGATCTTTTTTGCCACCGATATCCATGGATCCGAGGTCTGCTGGCGCAAATTCCTGAACTCGGCCGCCTTCTACAAGGCCGACCTCGTCGTGCTCGGCGGTGATGTCACCGGCAAGGCGATGGTGCCGATCACCGAGTACAACGGCTACTGGCAGGTCACGCTGCGCGGCGAGACGATGCGGCTCGACACCAGGGCCGAACTCGACGACATCATGACCAGGATCCGCAACAGCGGCTTCTACCCGGCTCTCGTCAGCCAGGACGAGCTCACCTACCTGGGCGAGAACGAGGGCGCGGTCGGACCAGCGGTTCGAGCGGGAAATGATCAGCTCGCTGGACCGGTGGCTGGACATGGCCGACGGCAAGCTGCGCGGCGGCGAGATCCCGTGCATCCTCAACGGCGGCAACGACGACATCTTCGAGATCGACAGCGTCATCGAGTCCTCGCCGTGCGTGAGCTTCGCCGAGGGCAAGCTGATGGACCTGGACGGCTTCTCGCTGGTCTCGATGGGCTGGACGAACCCGACGCCGTGGAACACCTACCGGGAGGCGCCCGAGGACGAGCTCGCCGCCAAGATCGAGGCAGCTCGCCGGCGCTGGTCCCGGACATGAGCCGGGCCATCTTCAATTTCCACGCGCCGCCCTACGGCACCGGGCTGGACGAGGCCCCGGCGCTGGACGACAACACTGCGGCCGATGCACGGCGGCGCGGTGATGAAGCCGGTCGGCTCGACGGCGGTTCGGGACGCGATCCTCAAGCACCAGCCGATGCTGTCGGTCCACGGCCACATTCACGAGAGCCGCGGCATCAAGAAGATGAACCGCACGCTGGCCATTAACCCCGGCAGCGTGTACGGCGACGGGGTGCTCCAGGGCGCGGTACTCGACCTGGACGTGAAGAAGGCGAAGGTCAGTCAGGTACCTACTGGTGAACGGCTGACACTAGCCGGGAGCCAGGCGGACGGGGACCAAGACGGGCGGTCAGTCACGCTGGCCGCTCTTAACTGAGAGGCGGAAATGGCGACAGAATCCGTTAGCGGAACCCCGACCCTGTTCCTGCGTAACGCGACCGGTCTGGTGCGAGGCTGGTCGGTACGGGACTCGATGATCTATGCGTGTCCTGGCGACGAACTTCGTCACGCTGGGGATCTACGAGTTCACCTTCGCCGGCCCGGCGTTCCCCAAGGGCCAGCTGATCACGTCGATCGTGATCTCAGCCATCCTGGTGTCGTTCCTGGTAGTCGCGTACAGCCGGCCTGATCGTCACGATCCCGCGGGCCGGCGGTGACTACGTCTGGCAGACCCGGATCCTGGGCAGCGGCATCGGCTTCGTGATGGCCGCCACCGGCTGGTGGTTCATCCTCTGGCTGTGGGCGCCGATCTACGGCAACATCCTGTCCGTCCAGCTGTTCCAGCCGCTGTGGGCGACGCTCGAAGTGGACCTGGCCGGCGGTGCCGCCTGGTTCGGCTCGCAAGAACGGGATCTTCGTCGTCTGCCTGATCACCATCGCGCATCGCCGGCTTGCTGGTCTCGCTCGGCATGGCCGGCTACGCCCGGATCCAGAAGTGGTGCTTCGCCGGCGGGCTCGTCGCCTTCGCCGTCATCGTGGTGCTCTTGCTCCTGGTCAATAGCCACGCGCTCGTTCGTCAGCTCGTTCAACTTCGAGGCGCAGAAGCTCTTCGGACGTGACAACGCATACGCAGCGACGCAACCGCGGCGGCCAAGAAGGCGGGCTACAGCACCTACAGCATGGGCTTCGGCCCGATCGGGCCGACCATGCTGCTGGTCCCGGCCATGATGTTCTTCATCCTGTGGCCGAACTGGGGCTCAACCCTGTATGGCGAGATCCGCGGCGCGAGCGACTTCAAGCGGGTCTTCACCGGCATGTTCGCCGGCCTGTGGATCACCGTCATCCTGACGGTCGTCTTCCTGCTGCTGGTCGACAAGACGATCGGCTGGGCCTTCTACCAGAACCTGAACTCGCTGAACTATCAGGTCCTCGTCCGACTCCGCAGTCCCTCGACATGCCGTCTGGCCGTACCCGGTCCTGTTCGCAGCCTGGCTGGTGCACAACACGGCGTTCCAGGTCATCCTGATCCTGGCGATGAGCCTGTGGTTCTTCGGCTGGGTCGGCACGCTGTTCCTTTCCTCGACCCGGGTCATCTTCGCCGCGGCCTTCGACCGCGTACTGCCAGACCGGGCGGCCGAGGTGTCGGAGAAGCGCAAGGTGCCGATCTACTCGCTGATCCTGATGCTGCTGCCGGCGCGTGGGCCTGAGCGCCGTGTATGCCTACTACGTCAACGTTCGCGACGTACTACCTGTGACGCGACGCTGGTCATCGCCGTGACGTATCCTGTTCAGCGCGATCGCCGTGGTGATCCTGCCGTGGCGCAAGCGGACCTGTGGGCAGGCCTCACCCGCCAGCCAGTTCAAGTTCCTCGGCGTGCCGATCGTCCCGGTCGCCGGGCTGGGTCACCATCGGGCTGCTGGGCTTCAACCTGTACGAGTGGTTCACCAACAGCCTGTACTTACGTCAACAACAAGACCTCGCTGATTTTCATGGGCGCGATGTACGTGCTGGCCATCATCGTCTACGCTGGTCGCACGGATCGTGCGCAGGCGGCAGGGATCGACCTCGGCCTCATCAACAAGGAGATACCGGTCGAATAACGTGCAGCGGCCCCATCGGCAGGGCTTGGTGAGCACGGACGATTTTTCCGGGAACGGGAAGTCGTCCGTGCTCCTTGCTCGGCCCCCAGACTGATACCAGCAAGATTCGGCGGATTGAGCGAGATGAGTGAGATCGCAGTATGAGCGAGATACCTGGCCGGGCCAGTGCCGTCATCATCGGGGCCGGCATCGTCGGCAACAGCCTGGCCTATCACCTGGCCCGGCTCGGCTGGACCCAGCTCGTCCTGGTGGACAAGGGCCCGATGCCGAATCCCGGCGGCTCCACCGGGCACGCCTCGAACTTCATCTTCCCGATCGAGTACTCCAAGATGATGATGGAGCTCACCAGGGACAGCACGGAGCAGTACAAGGAGCTCGGCGTCTTCACCGAGAGCGGCGGGATCGAGGTCGCCCGGACGCAGGCGCGGATGCAGGAACTGCGCCGCCGCTGCTCGCAGGCGAAGTCCTGGGGCATCCCGGCCGAGTTGCTGACCCCCGAGGGCGTGCGCAAGCTGGTCCCGTACCTCGACGACTCGGTGATCCTGGGCGGCGCCTACTTCCCGACCGTCGGCGTTGTCGACTCGCTGCGCGCGGGCACGCTGATGCGCGAGCGGGCCCAGCAACTGGACGCCCTGACCGTCCTCGCTGGCGCCGAGGTGCTCGGCATCGACAAGTCCGAGGACGGGCGGATCGCCGGCGTGCGCACCACGAAGGGCGACATCGCGACCGACGTGGTCGCGATCTGCTGCGGCGTGTGGAGCCCGCGGATCGCGAAGATGGCGGGCGCGCGGATCCCGCTCACCCCGATCGTCCACCAGATGATCAGCGTCGGCCCAATCGCGCTGTTCGACGGCACGGAGGGCGAGATCGCCTACCCGATCGTGCGCGACGTCGACGAGAACATGTACGAGCGCCAGCATGGCGGCGACATGGAGGTCGGCTCGTACGCGCACCGGCCGATCATCGTCGCGCCCGACGACATTCCGTCGATCGAGGAGGCGGTGCTGTCGCCGACCGAGATGCCGTTCACGCAAGACGACTTCGATCCGCAGCTGGAGCTCGCGCTCGAGCTCATGCCCGAACTGCTCGGCGACGAGCGGGCGGGCGTCCGGTACGCCATCAACGGGCTGATCTCGATGACGCCGGACGGCCATCCGGTGCTCGGTGAGACACCCGAGGTGCCGGGCCTGTGGTCGGTCGCGGCCAGCTGGATCAAGGAGGGGCCCGGCATCGGCCGCGCAGTTGCCGAGTGGATGAGCGGCGTCACGCCGGAGATCGACATCCACGAGGCCGACGTCGCCCGTTTCTACGGCCACCAGCGCACGACGGCGCACGTCACCGCCCGGGCGGCCGAGGCCTTCAACAAGATGTACGGCATCGTGCACCCGAACGAGCAGTGGGAATCCGGACGGCCGGTGCGGGTCAGCCCGGTGTACGAGCGCGAGCGCGAGCTCGGCGCGGTGTTCCTCGAGACCGCGGGCTGGGAGCGGCCGTTCTGGTATGAGCGCAACCGCGACCTGCTTGACCGATACCGGGGACAGCTGATGGACCGTGCCAGCGAGTGGGAGTCCCGCTGGTGGTCCCCGATCATCAACGCCGAGCACCTGGCGATGCGCGAGCAGGCCGGCCTGTTCGACCTGTCGGCTTTTGCGATCCTCGACGTGACCGGGCCTGGCGCGCTGCAGGCGGTACAGAAGCTCGCGGTGGCGCAGATGCGCGTGCCGGTCGGCCGGGTCGTCTACACCTCGTTCCTCGATGACGCAGGCGGTTTCCGCGCCGACCTCACGATCATGCGGCTCGGTCCCCGTCACTTCCGCGTCGTCACCGGCGGCGCCACCGGGATGGCGGACTACAAGTGGATCGCCGACCACTTGCCTGACGACGGATCCGCGACCGTGACCGATGTGACCTCGGCGTGGACGACATTCGGACTGTGGGGCCCGAAGGCCCGCGACATCCTGCGGTCATCTCACCGCCGACGACATCTCCAATGCCGGGATTCCCGTTCGGGACCTGCCGGGACATCGAGGCCGAGGGGATGACGGTGCTGGCGTCCCGGATCTCCTACGTCGGCGAGCTGGGCTGGGAGCTGTACGTGCCGATCGAGCAGGGTGCGAAGCTGTGGGATGCGCTGTTCTCGGCGGGTCTGGCGTACGGCATGGTGCCCGCCGGGATCGGGGTCTACGGCACGACCGGACGCCTGGAGAAGGGCTACCGCGCCTACGGCGCCGAGCTCGACGCGAGCTACAACCTGGTCGAGGCCGGCATGACCAGACCGAAAGTCAAGGAGCAGGACTTCGTCGGCAAGACCGCGTACCTGCGCCAGCGCGAGACGCCGCCAGCAGCGGTGCTGTGCACGCTGACGGTGGACGACCACGCCTCAGACACCGGCGAGCTGCGATACATGCTGGGCGGCGAGCCAGTGCTGTCCGCCGCCGGCGAGCCGCTGGTCGATGCCCGCGGGCGGCGGTCGTATGTGACCAGCGCCGGCTCCGGGCCGTCAGTGGGCAAGCACCTGCTGATGGCCTACCTGCCGCCCGAGCAAGCGGTGGCGGGGACAGCGCTGACGGTGGAGTACATGGGCGAGCAGTACCCCGTGACGGTGGCGGTGGCGGGTTCTACGCCGCTGTTCGACCCCGCGAACGAGCGGGTCAGGCGCTAGGCCGTGGACGTGCTGGTCTGCGTCAAGCGCGTGCCGATGGTCGGCGGGAAGGTCGTGATCACCGCCGATGGACAGGACGTCGACACGCGCATGTCGGGGTTCACCGTCAGCCCGCACGAGGAGTGCGCGGTCGAAGAAGCTGCGCAGATCACCGAGCGCGAGGGCGGCACGGTCACGGTCCTGACCCTCGGCCCTCCCGAGGCCGCCGACCAGCTGCGCGACATGCTGGCACTCGGTGCGCATCGCGGCGTGCTGCTGGAGACCGACGGCCAGGAGTGGGGCCCGGTCGCGACGGCGGCCGCGATCGCGTGGGCGGTTGGCGAACTCGGGGCGAGCCCGTTCCCTTTGATATTGGTTGGTAATGAGGCGGCGGACACCGGCGGCTACCAGGTCGGGATCCGGGTCGCGCACGCGCTTGGCCGCCCGTGCGTGACGGGGATCAAGCGGCTCGAGGTCGCGGGCGGCAGGCTGCGCGCGGGGCGGGACTACCGTGGCGCGCAGGAGATGTTCGAGGTCGCGCTCCCGGCCGTGGTGAGCGTCAAGGAAGGCATCAACCTGCCGCGGTACCCCTCGCTGCCTGGGCGGCTCCGGGCCAAGCGCGCCGAGATCACGGTACTGCGGCCGCAGTGGCAGCCCGAGGGGCTGCGCAAGCTGGGCCTGCGGGTGCCGGAGACCTCGGCCCGTCGGGCACAGGTGCTCGGCCGCGGAGTGGACGCGGTACCTGCGCTGGTCGATGTGCTGGGCGACCTCGGCGTGCTGCCGTCCGCGTCGCGCAGTGGTGGTGACGGGGCGGCCGCGTGAGCGTACCTGGAGATGCGAACGGTACGGTCGCTGGCGGCCCCGTGCTCTGCCTGGCCGAGCGCGACGGCGCGACCGTAGGCGAGGCGTCGCTGCGGGCGCTGACGTTCGCTGCATCGCTAGCGGGGGCGGGCGGTGGCGTGACGGCGGTGGTGTTCGCGGCGTCAGGCGCGGAGCCGGATGGGGAACTGCTCGCTGACGAGCTCGCGGGCGCTGGCGCGACGGACGTGTGCCTCGTGTCGTCCGATGATCTGAGTGGTTACGCGCCCGGGGCTTGGGCGCGCAGTCTGGAGCAACTGGCAACGGCCGAGCGGTGTCAGCTCAGTCGTCGCAGCGGCGACCGACCGCGGCAGTGAGGTGCTGGCGCATCTCGGTGCGATGACTGGGCTGCCGGTCGCGGCGAACTGCGTCTCGGCGCAGTCATCGGGCTCCGGCAGCTGGCAGCTGGTTCGCCAGCGCTGGGCGGGCAGCGTGCTGGAGGACGCCATCCTTGAGGCCCCGTGCGCGCTGCTGACCGTGGCGACCGATGCGCTGGCGTCGGATGTGGTGGCGTCGGATGGACTGGCGTCGGATGTGGTGGCGTCGGACGGGCTGGCGTCGGATGGGCTGGCGTCGGATGGGCTGGCGTCGGATGGGCAGGCGGTGCCTGCGCAACGCGGTGTGCCGCGTCCCGGGGTGCGCTGCTTCACTCCTGAGCTGACCGCGGCTGACCTACAGGTCCAGGCGACTGAGTCGGCTGAGCAGAGTTCGGGCATGTCGCTGGCGACCGCGCGAGTCGTCGTCGGCGGCGGCCGTGGAGTAGGCGGACCGGATGGTTTCGCCGCGCTGGAGGAACTCGCTGGCCTGCTGGGCGGCGTCGTCGGCGTCTCGCGGGTCGTGACTAGCCAGGGCTGGCGGCCGCACCGGCAGCAGGTCGGGCAGACCGGCACCAAGATCTCGCCGGAGCTATACCTGGCTTGCGGCATCAGCGGCGCGATCCAGCACATGGCGGGCTGCCTGTCGGCGCGGCACATCGTCGCCGTGAACACCGATGCGGACGCGCCGATCATCGCGCACGCCGAGTACGCGGTGATCGGTGACCTGAACGAGGTCCTTCCCGCGCTGATCGCTGCGATTAAGGCACGGGGCGGCTAGGTCCGTCGGCGGATCGTTGCCGGATGCTGCCGCGGTCGCATGGATGTGGAGTTGCTGTCGCTCTAGCGACAGCAACTCCACATCGATGGAGTGATCCGGCGCGGTGAGTGGTCCCGGCAGGCCGCTGCCCCGGCGGCTCGACAGTCGCCGGGGCAGCTTAACGGGGCCGTGCCCGGCCGGGTTAGTTGGCGCGGAGCCAGGTGTTACTGAATCCGCCGGAGCCATTGATCGAGCTGGTGGAGTCCTTATCGGCGCCGCCGCTGTCGACCATGATGATCTCAGTCGGATTCTGGGAGCTGAGCGAGGTGCCGTTGGCGGTCGAGACACCGTAGCTGACAGTGCCGAAGTCGGCCAGTGGCAGGACGCCGCTGTTTGACGATGGCGCCTCGGTAATCACCTCGGCTGACGACCGGGCGAGACCGGACTGGTTCTTGGTGATGGTCTGCGTCCAGCCCTGCGTGTTGTCCTTCAGGACGAGGGTGTAGGTCTGCGTGCCGGAGAAGGTCACCGATGCACTCATAGCGTCGCCTGGCCTGACGGTGTTGCTGAAGTTCACTGGGTAGGCCGGGTACATCTCATACCAGCCGTAGTAGCTGGGAGAGGTGCCAACACAGTCTGCGTCCGTGCCGGTCTGCTCGACCGAGCTACTGCTGTAGCCGTCGAGACCGACCCAGAACGAGGAGTACTGGTCTGTCCGGCGGCGGTTGCCGCTGCACTTCGCGGTCGGCTCGGTCCAACTGGCCGACACGCTGGTGAAAGCGCCGTTCGCGCCTGTCACGGCATAACCCGACCAGTTGGTGCTCTCAGCCGTTGCGTGGCCACCGACGGTGCGCGCGCCCAGGTGGCCGGCCGGCCTCACCATCGGGCCGCCAGGCCGGTATCCGTTCGCTGATGCTGGGTGGCGTGCAGCGACTGCGGCCGACGCGTTGCCTGCCAGGCCCAGCAGCGATCCGAGAGCGATCACTGCAGTGGCGACGGAAATGCTCCAGCGTCTTGACATCGATCTCCTTCGGCTAGGTGTGCTGTGACGATGTCTCGGCCCGCAAAAAAGCCCAAACTCATCTGGAGTCTGGGCAAAGATACATATCTAGGACTTCAAGCCGTTCATCACCACTAGCGGGACGTTGTGGTGACCGTATAGTGAGCAATGGTCACGGTTAAACAAGCTGTTTCTAAAGAGCTAGCAAAGTCTTAGTCCGAAAGATGGCGCTTCTGCGATATGTCGCATCACAAAGGTGGAATCAGGGCTTTAGCTAGCATATGAACGTGCGCGAAGGGCCGGGTATGCGGACGGTGGGCGGGATGTGCGCGCGGCGGCGGACTCAGGTGCGCGCGGCCAACGGCCCGGCTGCGCGACGACAGCCCGGGTGCGCGGCGGCGGGTTGAGTGCGCACGTGGCGGCGGCCTCAGGCGCGCGCGGCGGCGGGCTCAGGCGCGCGGCTACGGCTCCAGAAAGCCGACTGCGCCGCGTTGCCTGGCCACTAGCTCTCGGATGATCTTGCTGTCGCACTTTTCACGGCTCGCGTGCGCACAAAAGCCGCAAGTCGGGCCCCTAGGTGCACGCCGGCCGTGAAATGTCGCGCGCCGGAGCCCAGATGACCCCTGGCTGGCTATCGCGACGGCAAGACGCCCAATTGGGCCCTGATCGGCAGGTGGTCAGAGCCCGCGGGCGGCAGGACCGTACTTTCGATGACCTTGAACCTCTGGTCGGCGAGGATGTGATCGAGCTGGACAAGAGGTCGCGTGGCGGGCCACGTCCTGCCCCGGACTGTGGCGCCATACGTGATCGACAGCCCGGCGAGGGGCCGAGGCATGTTGAGGTCGCCGACGATGATGGTCGGGATGCGCCCCGACTGCCAGGCATCCGCCCGCAGTCGTTGCTGCAGGCTCCGCAGCTGGAGCGGGCTCGTGAGGCGGTGGGTGAGATGCGTGTTGACAACTCGCACGGTGGTTCCCGCGGCCAGGTTGAGCGTAAGGACTTGCGCGGACCGCGGCACCTCATCGGCAGGTGCTGTGCCGAGCTCGATGACCTTGTAGTCAGCGACTGGGAGCGTCGTGAGCACAGCAATGGAGAGCTCGCCAGATCCTGAATTGGCTGGGATCCCGGTCATGTTGAGAGTGCGCGGCCTGAACATCACGACGCGGTGCACCGAGGCTCCGAGCTTGGCCGCCGCCTCAGCGAGCGGGTCAGGTTCTGCGGATGGCGTGCTCGGTCCCGAAAGCTCTGGACTACTCTGCAACGGTGGATCGGCCAGTCTCCCTGCTGCTAGGCATCATCAGCGCATCGCCTGGCAGCGGCAGCCAGCTTTCCTGGACGCAGATGACCTCCGCCTCAAGCTGGCAGAGCGCGGCTGCGACGTCGAATGGCTGCCCGAAGAACCCGAAGCCGCAATGCAGGTTGAGGCTAGCCACAGTGAGCTCGTCGATGTCCGACAGTTTATCGCGGCGACTCCGGCATCGACCGCGGACGCGGATGCGGTGCGGCAGCGGCAGGCTGCACCACGGCCGCCACGCCGCGGGATCCGCGGCTACCTCCGCGCTGGATGCCCGCAGCGGGCGCACGGGGAGATCCGCGGCTACCTCGGCGCGGGATGCCCGCGGCGGGGGGCACGGGAGGATCCGCGACTGCTCCGCGCGGGATGCCCCTGGCCTCCGCCCGCCTACGTCCACGGCAGCTCGCACGGCCGTCGCGCAGACCCGCTTACGGTGCGCGCACGCCCCCTTACGGGGCCGACATGCAATCCTGACCGCACTTCCCTAGTTGTGCATATTGCTGTGGATAGCTGGTGGATAAACCCGAGTCCTAGGGGATAACAATCGCCGTTCTGTGGACGGCAAAAGAATCTTGAAGAGGTTAACGAGAACCCCTTGCGCGGCCACCGTCATAGGCAGTAGAAATTCACTCACCACCTGAACAGCAGTCCACCGCGGGGGCGACCCCAAGGGTTGTGCGGGACCCGGGGGACCGGGTATCGCGCAGGGACCTGCGAGTACGGTGGTAGGCCGGGCAAGACGCGGACTAGTCGAGGAATCGGCAGGTCAGCGCGCTGCCAGGCTACGTGAGGCCCCTGCATCTCATACATGCAGGGGCCTCACGGCTCTGTGAGCGCAGGCTCTGCGGACAGCCCGAGCGAGACGGTAACCGGGACCTGGGCGAGCCGTCAGGGCCCACACTGGTGCGAGCCAAATAAATCGCCAATAACGGGCCATCATTGAGGCTGCGCGCGCCCCGTCGCGTTCACGCTAAAGAATCTTCAACTAATTCTGCGGAACCCCTTGCGCGACTGCCGGTCTAGGCAGTAGAAATTCATTCACAGTCAAGACGGAATCCGAGCCGCGGGGCCAGGTAGGCAGAGCCAGGCAGCCGTGATCTGCCGCAGGAGGCCGTTCTAGGCAGTGCGGTCGCGAGACCCATGGTTAGCCGAGCAATCGGCGGACTGGAGACACGCGGCCAGCTGAGGCCCCTCCATCTCATACATGGAGGGGCCTCAGTACATTTCCGGCCTCGGTTCGTTTCAGACACGGGCCGGTCCGGCGCGGCTCCGCTGGCGTCGGTCCCGTGACGCGGCCTCGAGGGCGCGGGCTCATGACGCGGGCACCGCCTGGCACACGCACCGTCTGGCGTCGGTCCCATGACGCGGGCACCGCCTGGCACCCGCATCGTCTGCCACCGGCCGTGCTTGCCACAGTTCACGCTTGGCACAGTTCACGCTTGGCACAGTTCACGCTTGGCACAGTTCACGCCTGCCACCGATCACGCGCGGCAAGACCCGCATCTGCACCGCACCCGGCAGCGCCGCAACTCGTCGCCCAGAATGGCGGCGGCTGCGCATCTCCTGTCATAGTGGCCGCCGTGGGGACTGCGGACCTTAACGGCACACCGGAGACGCGCACTGCGCGGATGCTGCGCTGGCAGGCTGACGCCTGCAGGGAACTCGGCAGCCCACTGTACGGAGACCTGCTCCTGCACGCCGCTGACGACCTCCTGGCAGGCGGCCCGACGGCCGAGGTGCTGCGCGGTCATCTGGACGACCGGCTGTCGAGTGTTCTTGCACTACGGCTCCTCGGGGGCGCGCACGCCCTCGCGCTGTCTGGCCGCGCCCCGCAGCTGGCTGCCTTCTACCCGAGCGCTAGCGGCACCCCTGAGTCCGAGCCGGGTAGTCCGCAGGCCTGGGCGGGGCTCCGGCGAGCGTTCGCTGAGGAGGGCGACGTCATCCGCACCTGGCTTGAGCATCCGCCACAGACCAATGAAGTCGGCCGGGCAGCCGCTCTAATCGGCGGCCTCCGGCATATCTCGGCCGAGCAGACCCTGCCGATCCGGCTCATCGAGGTCGGCGCCAGCGCTGGCCTGAACTTGCGCGCCGACCGGTTCTACATACCCGGTGACGCGGGGAGCTACGGTGATCCGGATTCGCCGGTCGTGCTGGCGGGTGGCTGGCAGGGTGATGCTCCGCCTGATAGCCGCATCGATGTGATCGAGCGGATGGGCGGCGACCTGTCGCCCGTCGATCCGACGACGGCGGACGGCAGGCTGCGGCTGACCGCCTACGTCTGGCCCGATCAGGCCGACCGGCTCAGCCGGCTGCGCGGTGCGTTCACGCTCGCCGCCGAGGTGCCTGCCGAGCTGCGCGCCGAGTCGGCGTCGGCGACCCTGGCGCGCACCGAGCTGGTGGGCGGCACCTGGACCGTGCTCTGGCATTCGATCTTCCGCCAGTACCTCAGCGACGAGCAGCGGGATGAGCTCGCCAGCGGAGTCGCTGAGCTCGCTGCCACCGCGACGTCTGCGGCCAGATTCGCCCACCTGTACCTGGAGCAGTCACGTACCGGAGGCTGCCCGGTCACGCTGGTCACGTGGCCGGGCGGGCACCGGCGGATCCTCGGATCCGCGCCCGCCCACGGCCTGCCGGTGCAGTGGCAAGCTCACCAGTGATCCGGTAACTTCCCCTTCGTGCTGTCCGTCTTCCTCGCCTGCGATGACCCATACGAGACCGCCAAGCTCATGACTGAGCAGCTCGGCTGGCGCCTGGAGTTCGCGACGCCCGCGGACAGCGGCGACAAGCTTGCCTGCGTCAGCCTCGGTGGTGCGGAGGTCAGGCTCGGCACCGCTGACGAGCGTTTCCTGGCTGCCGCTAGCCGCGATCACCGTGGTGCGGGAGTGACCGTCTACGTCCGGCTGCCAGCGACTGAGGACATCTCCGCAGTGCACGCGCGCCACGCGGCCGCGGGCGTCGTGACAACGCCGCTCGCGCAGCGGCCCTGGGGCGAGCTAGCCTTCGACGCGGTCATCGCCGGCTACCGGTTCCTGATCGCGCAGGAGACGCTGGCTGGCGACGCCTGACTCGGACTCCTCGACTAGCGCAGCGAGTTCGCGCTCCAGGCCGGCAATACCGACGTCGACGACGTGCAACGGCAGGCCGAACTGCGCGGCGATCGCTGCGGCGCGCCGGTCGAGCTCGGCGTCGCGCTCCTGCGCCAGCCAGACCACCCGCCGGTACTGCCCGAAGTAGTCAGTCCACAGCTGCGGATGCCGGTCAAGGCCGAGCCCAGCGAGCACCGTCCGGTCGAAGCTACGCACCAGGTAATCGGTGAGCAAGTATGTGCCGGGCTCGCTCTCGAGCAGCGCGCGTACCCGCTCGGCGCCGCCCAGCACGTCGTAGCAGTGCAGCCCGCGCAGCCGCGCGAGCCCCAGCGTGGCGCATACGTCGTCCAGCGCGCCGTAGGTGCCGCAGTCGGCGTAGCCGAGCGCCACCCGCAGGCCGCGCGCCTGCAGGGCGCGTGCCAGTTCCCCGACCGCAGGCGCGATCCGTTCTGGCCTGTTGTGGAGCGACGCGGGTAGCGCGTGCACCTCCACCGTCCAGCGCCGGCGTGACGCGATGTCACGCACGTGGCCGGCCAGCGCACCGCAGGCGATCACGGCGAGCGTCGGCACCGGCACGTTAGGACCGGAACGGGGTGCGCTCGAAGCTCCGTCCTCAGGACCGGAACGGGGTGCGCTCGAAGCTCCGTCCTCAGGACCGGCACGCAGTGTGCTCGAAGCTCCGTCCTCAGGACGGGAACTGGAGTTGCTCGACGAACGCGTCGTTGAAGCCGTCCCGGTCCGACAGCTCGACATATCTCACCTCCGCCAGCAGGGCTAGCGCGGCAGCCCGCTCGCGGACCGACAGCAGCGCCATCTTCGCTCCCTCGCCCGCGACGTTGCCTGCGCTGACGACCCGCAGCACCGGCAGCCTAGGCACGAGTCCGAGCGCGATCGCGCTGGCTGGGGACAGGTAGCTCCCGAACGAGCCTGCCAGCAGCACCTGCTGGATGTCGCTCGCCGTCAGGCCCGCTTCGTCGAACAGCACCTGCCAGCCGGTCGCGATGGCGGCCTTGGCGAACTGGAGTTCACGTACGTCACGCTGAGACAAGTAGATCGACTCGGATACGTCGCCCGGCTCCCCGCGCCAGTGCAGGACGAAGACGCGCTCCTGCCCGAGCATGGTCAGCCTCGGCGCCAGGCCTGGCGCAAGCGCGGCGGCGGCCTCATCGGGCACGAGCCGGCCGCTGTGATCGAGCAGGCCGGCCTTGACCAGGCTGGCAACGGCGTCGACCAGGCCCGATCCGCACAACCCGGCCGGCTCGGTGTCCCCGATCACCGTCAGCGCCAGTCCGTCCGGGCTGATGGAAACGGCCTCGATGGCGCCGTCCGCGGCGCGCATCCCGCACCGGATTGCCGCACCCTCGAACGCCGGTCCGGCAGGCGCGGCCGTCGCGAGCAGCCAGTCACGGTTGCCGAGCACGATCTCGCAGTTCGTGCCGATGTCGATGAACAGCCTCGTCCTGGCGTCCCGGTTCATGCCGGACGCGAGCAGCCCGGCCGTGATGTCGCCGCCGACGTAGGCGCCGAACGCCGGGAAGACGAACGCCCGCGCCCGCGGGTGCGCTGGCACGCGCAGGTCGGTGGCGAGAATTTCTGGCAGCTGGCGCGCCGCCATGATGAACGGGGCCACGCCGAGTGGCTCGGGGTCGATGCCGAGCGCGATGTGCGTCATCGTCGCGTTCCCCGCAACGGCGATCTCCGCCACGTCCGCCGGTCCGCACCGGCCTGGGCGCAGACCTCGCCGGCCAGTTCGGCGAGCGTCTCCTGCGCGAGCCGGCCGAGGGTCTCGAGCGCGGCCGGGTCCAGCATGGTCGCGCTGATCCGGGTGATGACGTCAGCGCCGAACGGCTGCTGCTTGTTGAGCATCGAGGCGACCGCGAGCGGGGTCCCGGTGCTCAGGTCCAGCAGCGTGGCGACGACGGTTGTCGTGCCGAGGTCAAACGCGATGCCGAGTAGCTGGCCGGTCGTGTCGCCAGGCTGGACGTCGATGAGTACGTCGTCGACGATGACCGCGGTCACCTTGAAGTCCGCCGCCCGCAGCCGCTGGCCGAGCCCGCGCAGCACCGCCAGGTCGACGCGCAGCTCCAGGTCATCCAGGCGGGCCAGGACCCGCTCGATGTCGGTCTGCTGATCGGACAGAGAGGGCTCGGCCAGCTCCAGATAGCGCTTCTGGGCGGCCGGCCGCAGGATGACCTGGCGGCCGACGCCCACCGTGGCCGCCTTGGGACGCGTCACCAGCGGCGGCACCTCGACCTGCACGTCGGCGTCCGCCAGCGCCCGGCAGGCCAGCCGCCAGCCAGCTCGCAGCTCGTCGGGGGAGAACGCGCGCGCGTCCAGCGACGACGCCGGCGCATCCCCGTCCAGGATCCTGATCTTGCACTTCTTGCACGTGCCGTGGCCGCCGCAGGTCGAGTCGATCGCGATGCCGTTCCAGCTGGCGGCGTCGAACAGGGAAACGCCGGGCGGCACTCGCACCCGCAGCCCGGCTGGCAGGAAATGCAGCTCGACCCTGGCCGGCGCGCCGGTAAGGTGCGCCGCCGTCGCTTGCGTCACGGCGCGCCCGTGTTCGCTGTCGCAGCAGTGCTCGCCGCCGCAGCGGTGCTCGCCGCCGCTGCGTCCGCCGTCGCAGCAGTGCTCGCCGCCGCTGCGTCCGCCGCCTGGCGGGCGCGATGCGCCGCGATCCAGGCGGCGCCCCACGGATCCCGGTTGGTCAGCAGATCGGCTGCCTTGACCGCGCGCACCAGCGGCGCGCGACCGCGCGTCCATGATGGCGCTGGTCAGACCGCTGGCGATCGCCATCGGCAGGAACGCGGCACCGATCGCGCCGCGCTCTGGCATGCCGAACGAGACGTTCGACGCGCCGAGCGTCATGTTGACGCCGAGCTCCTCGCGCATGCAGCGCGATCGTCTCCAGCGTGCGAAGCACGAGCGAGGTGTCGGCGCCGACGGGCATGGCGAGCGGATCGAAGACGATGTCCGCGAGCGCGATCCCGTACGTGCCGGTAGCCACGTCGACGATCTTGCGGGCCAGCTCCAGCCGCCGCTCTGGCTCCTCCGGGATCTCCTCCTCGTCGTTGGGCAGCGCGATGACTGCCGCGCCGTGTCGCTTGACCAGCGGCAAGATCGCCGCCAGCCGGTCGTCCTCGGCAGTCACGGAGTTGACCAGCGCCTTGCCCTGATAGGTCGCGAGGCCGGCCTCGAGCACCTCGATGATGGACGAGTCCAGGCACAGCGGCAGGTCGCACCGCGACTGGATGAGCTCGACGGCGCTGACCATCAGCTCGGCCTCGTCGGCCAGCGGCGCGCCCATGTTGACGTCGAGCATCATCGCGCCGCCGGCGACCTGCTCGGCCACGTCGATCTCGATCCTGGACAGGTCGCCGCGCCGCAGCTGGTCCTGGAAGACCTTCCGCCCGGTGGGGTTGATGCGCTCGCCGATGATGCAGAACGGGTTGTCTCCGCCGATCCGCAGCTCCCGCGTCGCCGACGACAGGATGGTTTCCATGACTGGCGCCCGTCCTCAGGCCGGGGCGACGGCGCGCCGTCGCTGAATCAGTTCCTTGGCGCGCACGACGGCGGCGGACGCGTCGGCAGCGTACCCGTCGGCACCGACCACGTCGGCGTACTCCTGGGTGACTGGCGCGCCGCCGACCATCACGATGACCTGATCGCGCATGCCCGCCTTCTCCAGCGCGTTGATGTTGGCCTTGAACATCGGCATCGTCGTGGTCAGGAACGCCGAGAACCCGACGATGTCCGGCTGATGCTCGCGGATGGCGTCCAGGAACTTCTCCGGCGCCACCTGCACGCCGAGGTCGATCACCTCGAAGCCGGCGCCCTCGAACATGATGTTGACGAGGTTCTTGCCGATGTCGTGCACGTCACCCTTGACCGTGCCCATGACGATCTTGCCGATCGTCTGCGCGCCGGTCTCGGCCAGCAGCGGCCGCAGGATCTCCAGCGCCCCGGCCATCGCCTTGCCCGCGATCAGCATCTCCGGCACGAAGAAGTCGCCGCGCTCGAACCGAGCGCCGACCTCCTCCAGCGACGGGATCAGCGCCTCGTACAGCAGCGTCTCTGGCCCGAGGCCGAGCTCCAGCCCCTGCCGGGTGAGGCTGAGCACCTCGGGTCCGTTGCCGACGAGGGTGAAGTCATACAGCTGGCGGAGCAGGTCGTCCGGGGTCACGAGGCACCTTCTTCCTGATTGGTCCTGGGGTTATGGCCGAGCAGCGCCGACAGTGAGTGCGCGGCGGCCATGCAGGCATCGGCTGCGGCCGTTAGCTGACCGCCGGTGAGCCTGCTGGCGGGCCCGGAGACAGACAGCGCCGCGACCGCGGCCGGACCGCCGGCCGCGGTGCCCGGGAACAGCGCCGTGACCAACGGTGCCGTGACCAACGGTGCCCTGGACGACAGCGCCGGGGACAAACACGGGCGCCGCGACCGCGACGAGGCCGGGCTCCAGCTCCTCGACGGTGACCGCGTAGCCGCGCTCGCGCACTGCGGCTAGCTCGGCGGCGAGGGCAGCCCGGCTGGTGATGGTCCGGCTGGTGCGCTGCTCGAGCCTGCCCCTGGGCAGCTTGGCGGCGCCGAAGGCCAGCAGCACCTTGCCCAGCGCAGCGCAGTGCAGCGGCACAGTGAGCCCGACCCAGTTCGTGCCGCCGATCAGGTACCTGCTGTCGACCTGCGCGATCTGCTCGACCAGCCCGCCGTCGCGGGGGACACCCAGGTTGACCGTCTCACCCGTCTGCTCTCCCGAGCTGGGCTAGCACCGGCTGGGCGACGCTGACCAGGTCGGACTCGGCGCCGCCGCGCCAGGCGTAGGACAGGAACACCTCACCGGGGGAGAACCGGCCGGAGCCGTCCCGGCGGACGAGCCCGTTGCGCTCTAGCGCCATCAGCAGCCGGGACGTCGTGCTCTTGGCCAGGCCGCTGGCCACGGTCAGCTCGGTGAAGGAGACCGGATTGCGGTGCCGGGCGACCTCGATGAGCAGCTGCGCCGCGCGGTCGACGGCCTGGGTTCCGGTGGGGCTGGTCACATTGCGTCCTTGATTTCCAGAGTTCCATGTTACGGAACTCTGTTCTACGATGTGATCCTAAGTTCGCTCATTCCAGCCGGTCAAGCGGCGCCATTCGAGGTGGCAATGTTCCGCAATTCGATGCCGAGGTACGAGATCCTGTCGCCGGACGCGATCGGCGTGCTGGACAAGGGATGGCGCCGGATCGTGTCCGAGATCGGCGTCCAGTTCGCCAAGCCCGAGGCCGTCGAGTTGTTCCGCAAGGCCGGCCAGCGTACCGACGGCGAGGTCGTCTACCTGGACCCGGACTTCGTGCTGGCGCAGGTGGCGCTGGCGCCGCGCGAGTTCGACGTGCAGGCCAGGAACCCGGCCAACAGTGTCCACATTGGCGGCGACGACATGGTCTTCGGCGCGGTCTATGGCTCGCCGTTCGTGCGCGAGGGCGACGTCCGGCGCGACGCGACCATGGATGACTTCCGCCGCCTGTGCATGCTGTCGCAGTCGTTCAGCCAGCTTGACTCGGCCGGCGGCGTGATCTGCGAGCCGAATGACACGCCGCTGGACTCGCGCCACCTCGACATGATCTTCGCGTTGCAGACGCTGACCGACAAGATCTATATGGGGAACGTGGTGTCCGGTCCTAATGCCGTGGACACGATCGCCATGACGGAGATCCTCTTTGGCGGCCGAGCTGCGATCGAGGCCGTTCCCGCGACGATCTCGCTGATCAACTGCAATTCGCCGTTGCGGTGGGACGACAGGATGCTGGACGCCCAGTTTGAGTACTGTGCAGCCCGACAGCCCGTTGTGCTCACCCCGTTCCTTCTCATGGGAGCCATGTCGCCGGTCTCCATCCCGGCGGCGCTGGTCCAGCAGCTCGCCGAGGCGCTGTCCGGTATCGCGCTGGCCCAGCTGATCAGGCCGGGCTGCCCGGTCATCTTCGGCTCGTTCCTGTCCAACATCGACATGCAGTCCGGCTCGCCGAGCTTCGGCACGCCCGAGTCCGGCATCGGGCTGCTGTGCACCGGTCAGCTGGCCCGGCACTTCGGGCTGCCGTTCCGCACGGGCGGCGGCCTGAACTCCAGCCAGACGTGTGACGCCCAGGCGGCTTATGAGTCGCTGATGACGCTGCTGCCGACCTTCCTCGCGGGCACCAACTGGGTCATGCACGCGGCCGGCTGGCTCGAGGGCGGCCTGGTGTCGTGCTACGAGAAGTTCATCGTCGATATCGAGCTGCTGCGGATGCTGCGCGTGGAGTTCACGCCGCTGGAGATCGACGAGGCGTCGCTGGCGTTCGGCGCGCACGAGGAGGTCGGGCACGGCGGCCATTTCCTCGGCGCCCAGCACACGATGGAGCGGTTCCGGGAGTGCTTCTACCGGCCGCTGCTGTCATCGACCGCCAACTACGAGCGCTGGCTCAAGCTCGGCGGGAAGGACGCGACGGCCAGGGCCGGCGAGATCTGCGCCAAGACTCTCGCCGACTACCAGCAGCCGCCGCTGGACGACGCGATCCGGTCCGAGCTGGACGAGTACGTACGCCGCCGTCGCAGCGAGCTGGGCGACTGACCCTCCCGGCATTCCCGTGGGGAGGAGTCCCCAGATGGGGACGCCTCCCCTTGTCCCGGCTCCGGCTGGCCAGGCACTCTTCGGTTGCGCGGCGATGGCCGCGCGCCACTAAAGGGGAGATCAGCATGGGCAGATTGCGGAGAGCGGCGGACTTGGGAACGCGTGGCGGCGGACGGCTGAGCCGCCGCAGAAGGGTGCTGGCGGCTGGCGTGGCGGTTTCGGCGGCGGCCGTGGTGGTCGGCGGCTCAGTGCTCACGGGTGGATCGGCCCTCGCGGCAGGGCGGCCGGCCGCGGCCGCGCATGAGCCGCTGAGCCGGGCCGGCAGCGGCTGGGCACTGGCGATGTACGCGACCGGCCGCGATGCCATGCACAGCCGGGTTACGCTGTACCTGACGAGCCCGGCGGGCGCCGCTTATGCGATGCACACCTGGCCCCATGGCACGCAGTGGCAGCTTGAGGCGTGGTCGCCGGATCGCGCCCGGGCGGTCTTCGCGACGCTGTCGGTGACCGGGGGCCGGACGTCCGTGCACCAGATGACGCTGGCGAGCGGGGCGACGAGCGCGTTCACGTTGCCGTCATTCAGCCGCGTGATCGGCTACGCGCCCGCCGGTCATTCGGTGCTGGTGGCCGAGGGCTCAGGGATTTACCTGTACTCACTGACCGGAGCTAGGCTGGCCCGGCTGTCGGCCGTGGCGGGCCAGGCGGCGAACCTGGGCAGCGGGGGCGCGGTGATGTCGCGCAATGGCCGGGAGGTCGTCGTCCCGGCCCGGTCAGGCCTGTCACTCGTCAGCCGGGCCGGAGTCCTGCTCCGCAAGCTGCCGGTCCCCCATACGAGGGGTGCCTGCCTGCCGGTGCGGTGGAACTCGGCCGGCGTCGTGCTCGCGACGTGCACTCCGTCAGCGCCGTCGGCTGGGCCGCAGGTCTTCCGGATCCCGATCAGCGGCGCCGCACCAGTCGCGGTCACGCCGGTCGAGCACTTCACGAGCGGCGAATTCGGCGACATCGACGCGTGGACGATCGCGGGCGCGACGTATGTCCAGGCCGAGCAGAGCTGCGGCGCTGGTTTCATCGGCCGCCTGGGCGCGGGCGGGACCGTCGTCCCGGTCACGATCCCCGGTAACCCGGAGAGCACCGTGGTTGATGGTGTCTACGGTCACCGGCTCCTGGTCACCGAGACCGGCTGCCAGAACCGCAACAGGCTGGCGCTGCTCACGCTGCCCGGCGGGACCGCGCGGACGATCCTGCCGTACGGACGCGGCGCCGGCGCCTTCGACATCGTCGCCTACGACAGCAACGACAGCCAGCCCTGACCGCCGGGGCTGAGACCGTCAGCCGGCCGGGGACGCGCACCTGTGCGCGAATTAACACCGGCCGGCTCCGGCGGCTCGTCAGGCCGCGGACTGCCACTGCGGACTGCGCCGCGAGGGAGCTCGCCAAGCGGCGCCACGGTGGTCCTGAGGTGGACTTCGGGTGACATCGGCTTGGCCCGGATTAGCCCTGACTCGGTCGGCGTGTCCGGGCTTCTCCGCCTTCGAGCACGCCTGACCTGCTACGATCCCAAACCGTCAGGCGCCTGTGTCACGTCCGGGCGCAACTGCGTCAGAAAGTAACGTGTGAACGAACGCATCACTGGCTGCGCTTCGGCTCTTCTGTCCACCAGACTGCGCAGCGTGGTGCAGGCCGCGCTCGCGGTCCTCGTCTTACTCATCGCATCGATCGGACTAGCCCGGCCCATCCCGGCCCGGGCCGCTGCAGCTACCCATCTCACGGTCGCGCAGATGCGGCTGGCGGTCTGGCGCTATGCACTGCGCCAGAAGGGCAAGCCCTACATCTACGGTGACGATGGCCCACGCGGCTTTGACTGCTCGGGGCTCGTCTACGCGGCTTACCGCGCGGCCGGCATCGCGTTGCCGCGTACGACGTACGGCATGCTCGCCAGCACTCGCCTGGTCCGCATCGCCAAGTCGCAGGCTCAGCGCGGTGACGTTGCTTTTTTTGGCACCGGCCACGTGGAGATCTACGACCGGGGAGCCTGGACCTACGGTGCGCAAGACACCGGCACCCGGATCGGCTTCCACTTGATGAACTCGTTCTGGCACCCGACCATGTACTTCCGGGTGCGCATGTAGCCCGCGCGGCTGGTCGCGGCCGGATTAGCCGGGCCGCGTAGCCACCCACACACTTCGCCACGACCGGGTACGGCGCCGCCATACCCGGTCTTCGGCATGCCTGCCGTGAGCGGCGTGGTGAAACCGCGCGCGAAAAGTTGTTGGCGAGCGCGGGGCTGCGGACTCCTACCGGTGTCACAAACGGGCCGGCCGCGGCGTCAGCGACGCGGGCGCAGGAGAAGGAGATCCGATATGACCACACTGGCCAAGGCAGCAGCCATCGCCGGCAGTCTCGCGTCAGCCGCCGCCGTGGCGGTCGCGGTGATCTTGCCGGTGCACAACGCGCCGCCCGCGGGCGGGACCGCGACGGGCGTGACCGCCGGAACCGCCGCTGTCACGAGGGGGAGCGGCGGCTCCGGCACCGGTCAGTCGTCAGCAGGCGCCGGCTCTGCAGGGGCAGCCGGCGCCAGCGGCGCGGCGGGGACCGGCACGAGCGGCAGCGCGGGCACGGGCTCGGCTGGCACCGGGTCGGCGGGCACGGGGTCGGCTGGCACCGGGTCGACCGGCAGCGGGTCGACCGGCGGCGGGTCGACTGGCGGCGGGTCGAGCGGCAGCGGGTCGACTAGCGGCGGCACCGGCTCGGGGACTGTCCACCCGGTCATCCCGTCGTTCCCCCATCTGCCGATCACGATCGTCACCGCGATCCCGAGCCCGACGGGCACGATCGGTGACCCGGGCGTGCGGTGCCTGCAGGGCTACGTCTGGCGACAGGCGTACTCCGGCGACTACGTGTGCGTCACCCCGGCCACCCGCGCCCAGGCGGCAACTGACAACGCAGCCGCCGTGAGCCGGGTGCAGTCTGGCGGCGGCGCCTACGGCCAGTACACCTGCATCCAGGGTTACGTGTGGCGACAGGTCGTCCCAGACGACTACACGTGCGTCACATCGGCGGTCCGTGCGCAAGCCGCGTCCGACAACTCGCAGGCCGGCAGCCGGGTGGCGCTGTTCAACCTGTGGGTCAGCGACTGGACGCCGCCGAGCCAGCCGACGCAGAACTGCTCGGGCGGCGTCTGCACGACTACCGACGGCGGCTGGGACGGCCCGAATTTCCAGATCAACGGCGACCTGTTCAACTTCGGCCCGGTACTGCTAGAGGTGCACCGTAACGACGGCGCCCTGCTGTGGTCCACCACCGTGACCGCGACCACCTACACCGGCTTCCCCGGTGCCGCCCTGTACGCGCAGACCCCGATCGGCGACTGCTCGGGCGTCTCCGGCACGACCGACAACGAGTACGTCACCGCCTACGACACAGTCTCCGGGCGCTGGTCGGCCAAGCTGCCTATCAACTCAGACTGCGCCTCATTCTGATGAGCGCTGCAGGCCGCCGGGCCGTGGCCGCTAGGCCTCGGATCCGGCGGCCCGCGCATGGCGGCGCCGAAAGCAGGCGAAATGTTGCTGTTGTCGATATCCGGCTGCGGCCGGTGTCTCCTACCGTTAGCCCATGCGTGACCGCGAGATCGTCGCCGCCATCGTGGCAGGCGACCCAGCCGGGCTGGCGGCTGCCTATGACAGCTATGCGGCGGTGCTGCACGGCTATTGCCGGTCCCTGCTGGCCGAGCCAGCCGATGCGGCCGACGCCGTCCAGGACACCTTCGTCATCGCCGCCGCCAAGCTCGCTGATCTGCGGGATCCCGATCGCCTGCGGCCCTGGCTCTATGCCGTCGCCAGGAACGAGTGCTACCGGCGGCTGCGCGGCCGGGCCAGGTTCGCTCCCCTGGAGGAGGCGGGCGAGGTGAGCGACACGGCCGCGACCGAGCCGCGAGGCGCGGATCAGGAGGCCCTCCGGGAGCTGGTCACGTCCGCCGTGTCCGGGCTTAACCCTGGCGACCGCGAGGTCATCGAGCTGAACCTGCGGCACGACCTGCACGGCGGCGATCTGGCGGACGCGCTCGGCGTACCGGTCAACCAGGCGCACGCGCTGGCGTCCCGAGCACGCGCCCAGCTCGAGCGGTCGCTCGGCGCGCTGCTGGTAGCACGCACCGGGCGTCAGTCCTGCGCCGAGCTCGACGCCATCCTCGCCGGCTGGGACGGCACGCTGACGATCTTGCTGCGCAAGCGGATCAGCCGCCATGTCGACGGCTGCGAGACATGCGGCGAGCGCAAGCGGCGCGAGCTGAGCCCGGCGATGCTGTTCAGCGTCCTGCCGCTGGTCACGCTGCCGCGCGGGCTCCGGCAGCAGGTGCTGCGGCTGGTGTCCGACAGCTCGCCCGACGCGGCCAGTTACCGCGACCTGGTGGTGCGGCGGGCCGGCCGCTTCGGCCCGGCTGGCTTCCCGGTCCAGGTCAGCCCGGCCGGCCGCGGACTAGGGCGCGGACTGCGCTCCCGCGCCCTCATCTTCGCGGCGGCCGCGGCACTCATCGTCGCGGCCGGCGGCGGGGGCACGACTGCCTACCTGCTGAGCCACCACCGCCATCTCCGCGACCGGGCCAGCCCGGCGGTCACGCTGACGATCACTGCCTCGCCGAGCAACACTGGCGTGCCGGTGGTGCTCGATCCCACAGCCACCGTTAGCGCACCGGTGACCTCGGCGGCCGCCCCGTCGGCGCCGAGCGCGTCGGTAACGCCAGCGCCATCACCGTCGCCGAGTCCGTCGCCAACCCCGTCACCCGGCACCCTGAGCGTCTCGGCGACGTACGTGCGGCTCATGCAGTCACCGCTCGGCGGCCCGTACACGGGGGTCTTCACCCTCACGGCGCAGGGCGGTCCGGTCTCATACTCGATCTCCGTGCCGAGCAGCGAGCAGGCCTACCTCACGCTGAGCCCGCTGACCAGGACCCTCCAGGCTGGCAAGAGCCAGGTCATCACCGCGACCGTGACTCCGAACCCGAACGGGCCGCCGCCTGCCTTCAGCAACCCGGTGACCATCGATCCCGGCGGAGTCACCGTCATCCTGGAGTACCCGCCGTCGGGTTAGGCGGCGGCCGCTACCGCAGGCTCACGGGCGGACCTCGTAATACAGGTTCGCCGGGTCGTCGAAGTCGTGGACGGTGAAGCGCGAGAATCCGGCGTCCCGGCACATGCGGCCGGCCAATTCCGGGTTGAAGCCCAGGGTGCCGAGCCCGGCCCCGCCGGGCTCGGACAGCGCTGAGGACATGCAGCTGGCGACCGAGATCCCGTACATCATGGCGAGCACCGGATTGCGGAGGTTGTCCTGCCAGGACGGGGCGGACCGGATGTCCTTGATGAGCCACGTGCCGTCCGATCGGATGGCCTTCCTGATAGCGGCGATCGCCGCGGCCGGACGGGGCATGTCGTGGATGCAGTCCAGCGTCATGACGAAGTCGTACCGGTGATCGGCCGGCAGGTCTTCCGCACCGGCGGTGCGCAACTCCACGTTGGTCCGCCCGCCCTCGGCCAGCCGCACCCGGGCCCGGTCGATTGCGTGGCCGGACGGGTCGAACCCGTCGAACCGGGAGGCAGGGAAGGCAGCTGCGAGCGTTGCGAGCGCCACCCCGGATCCGCAGCCGACGTCTGCTACCAGGGCACCAGCGGCGAGGCGATCGACGACGCCGTCCAGCGTCGGCAAGATCAGCGGTACCAGCGCGAGCCGGGTCCACGGCTCGGTCAGTCGCTCGACCGCATGGGCAGCCGCAGGGCCGAGATCCTCGTAGCTCAGCCCCACCCCGGAGTGGAACGCGCCGGCGAGCCTGTCCACGACGTCCGGCGCGGCTACTCCGCCCTGGAACGCGCCGGCCGCAAACAGCAGGCTCCCCGTGCTGTCCGCCAGGACGGCCTCGGCCTCACGGCTCAGCTCGAAGGTCTCGCCGTCGGCGGTGTCGATCAGGCCGGCTGCGGCCTGGCCGCGCAGCCACTCCAGCAGCCACCGCTCCTGCAGCCCGGTCGTCATCGCCAGGTCAGCCGCCGTCATCAGCCCGCTGCCAGTCATCGCCCGGTACAGCCCCAGCCGGTCGCCGAGGTGGATCATCAGCGAAACGACCTCGCCCTGCTTGTAGCTCCACACCCGCAGCGCGAACGCGGCCAGCCGGTCCCTGTCATCAGCCATGCCGACAGCCTGCCACCGCAGCGCCGTACCACCAAGGCACCAGATGACCCGGAGGCCGGCGCGAGCTTCATCGCCAGTGCCAGCCAGCAGGGGCTGCAACGCCGGCTGGCAGGTCCCGCCGGGCGGTTACTGCTCGACCGTCGCTAGCACTCGGGCGGCGGAGACCGCCTCGAGCAGTCGTCGGTAGTCCTGCTCGTTCTGGTCGGCGTAGGCCATGGCGAAGTCGGCGACAGCGTGGTCGAAGTCCTCGCTGGAGCCCAGGTAGCCGGAAATCACGGCGGCGCGGCCGGTCCGGGCGTGGGCACGGGCGAGCGCCCAGCCGCAGAGCCTGCCGTAGTAGTTGAGCTGGAGCGGGTCCATCAAGGGAACGCTCATGCTGCCCTTCATGTCGCGCAGCTGCCGGACGTAGTAGTCCTTGGAGCCCGCCTGCGGTCGTCTCCTGGATGCCGCCGCGCTCGTGCGGATGCCCGTCGTCCAGCCCAGGAATGGGTCCGTGGCCGCCTGCATCAGCCGCTGGCCCCTGACCACCCGTTCCCCTTGGTGCTTGTACTCGCTCTTCCCGGCGAACGGGGCCAGCACCGACTCCTGGGCCTCCTTCAGCTGCAGGAACAGCGGCTCATCCGCACGGTCACCTAGCAGCAGGAGGACGAAGGCCTCAGTGCCGACCGAGCCGACGCCGACGACCTTGCGCGCGAAGTCGCCGAAATAGTAGCGGCGCAGCACCTCTCTGCGGTCCACCGCCAGCGTCTCCTGGTACAGCGCGATGGCGTGCCGAAGCTCTTCCAGCATGCCGGGGTGGTTCTCGATCGGATAGCGGACGATCACCGGATGCGCCGGCCGGATGCGGTACTCCCCGTCTACCTGGTCGCACATCTTCAGGAATGCCTTCAGGCTGGTGCGGCGATGCGCCTTCTTGATGTCCCGGTGGCGGCGGCGCACTGCTGCCTTGGGCTGGACAGCGTCAAACAGGCTGGTGACCTCGTCGACGTCAACCCTGGAGTACCAGACCTCCAGGAAGCGCATCGCACCGTAGGTCGCGATCTCGGTGCGATAGCTGCGGACCGCCGCGCGCGCCGCGGTGCGGGCGTCCCGGTCCCGGAATTCCTTGTCGCGGGCGGCTACCGCGAGACTGGCCGCCAGCCGCTTGACGTCCCAGTCGAACGGAGCAGGGAGCGTCTCATCGAAGTCATTGACGTCGAAGACCAGCCGCCGGTCGGGCGCGGCGAACATCCCGAAGTTGAGCAAGTGCGCATCACCGCACGCCTGCACCCGGATGTCTGTCGTGGGCGCGTGCGCCAGATCCCAGGCCATCGGCGCCGCCGCCCCGCGGAAGTAGGCAAACGGCGAGGCGGCCATCCGGCCATAACGGATCGGGACCAGGTCCGGTACCCGGGTCCTGGCCTGCTCCTCGAGGATGGCAACTGGATCCGGCCGGTCCGGTGGCGGCGCCCAGTGTGCATGACTCGGGCGGGGGACCAGAATGCGCTGCTCGCGGCCGCGGGCCCGCCACTCAGCCGGATTCAGCAATTCGTGTGGCGGGGCAAGAACGCCGGGCGACATTCTGCTCATCTGGTCGCCGACCCCCGATCGTGACCACGGACGGACTGCCCGCTGCGGCTAAGGTTTCCGCAGTCCAAGGGCTACCGTCGCGTCAAAGCCTGATCATCACCCAGTACCCGCTGTCGGCTTCATTACCCGCAGTTGCGGGCGGAGGACGCAGGAGCGGGGCGGACGGCGGGCTCCGCGGCTGTGGCGAGCGCCGCAGCGGCAGCGGGCGCGGCTAGCAGCGGCAGGATGAGCGCTGACGGGCCAGTGGCGCTGTGCTGGACATGATGAGTGACCGTCGCGGTGTGCGTCCCGTGGACCGGATCAGCCTCGGTGCCGAGATTGCGGGAGAATCGCGGGTGCGCCCCGCCGGATACCTGGAGCCGGATCCGGTGGCCGGCCCGGAAGACATGCGCGACATCGGTCAGCGGGATGTCGACCTGCCACGTCTCGCCTGTGGTGACATCGGCTGGCGTCGACCGGAAGATCTGATCGGTGAGGTTCGCCGAACGGCCGTCCGGGCTCACGTCGCAGAGCCGGGCGAAGACGTCGAAGTAGGCGTTGTCGGAGCGCAGGTGCAGGCGCACCAACGGGATGCCGGCGACTTCCACGGCCGTCTCGAGCGGCGCTATCGTGAACGTCAGGACGTCGCTGCGCGCCTCCACGGCCGAGTTGTCCAGGCTGCCGCCGGCGCTGCAGTGACATCACCCGGCCGCCAACCGAGGGCGTCGGGTCGGCCGGATCGTAGGTGAAGGGCGTCCCGTCGGCGTCGCCATCCGGCTGCGCGGCCGTCAGGCCGCCGCCTGCCTGCAGGTGGAACGTGGTCGGCACCGTCGCCGGCCGGCGGCCAGTCCGGCAGTTCCTGCCACTGGTCAGTACCCGAGACCCAGACGCGCACCGGACTGCGGCGGGGCGGGCGAGCGGCCCCGTTCCCGTCGGCGTAGGCATCCAGCCACGCGAGCGTTTCGCGGATCGCCAGGCCCATGTCGACCGTCATGTGGGTCCACGGGCCCACGGTCAGCGCCGCGGTGACCCCGCGCCGGCGCAAGCGCCTGGTACTGCTGCATGTGTCTGCTCGACGAAGAAGTCGTGAGAGCCGCTGATCAGCAGCGTCGGGACCGTGACTCGGTCGAGCGCCGCGGCGGCGCTGTAGCCAGCCCAGTACGGGTCTGCGCTATCGGGATGGGCCAGCCAGTCGCCGTACCACGGCACCGCGTCGCCGCCGATGGTCGAGCCGGTCGAGGCGATCGGCAGCCGGTTCAGGGCAGGCGCGAGCCGCTTGTCCGCCGTCATCGTGCGCCACATCATCCGGGCCGAGCCGTGCCGTTCCTGGTGCGCCATCAGGTCGGTCCACAACAGGAGGTTGTACAGCTCGAACGGGCCGTGGCCGAAGCCCGCCGCCGCCAGGTCGTGCGGGCTGACGTAGAGCGCCATCGCGGTCAGCTCCGGCGGCGGGTCCAGCGCGATGGCCCACGCCGTGAAGGCCAGGTAGCTCGGTCCCGCGGTCGCGAGGCGGCCGTTGAACCAGCGCTGCTGACGAAGCCAGGCCACCGTGTCCTGGCCGTCGGCGGCCTCGTCCATGCCGGGCGTGAAGACGCCGCCGGAGCCGAACGTCCCGCGGCAGCTCTGCAGGAGCACGTGATAGCCGCGCTCGGCGAAGGGCCGCCCCATCATTGCCATCTGCCAGCCCCGGCCGTAGGGCGTGCGCATCAGCACGGTCGGCCGCGGGCTGCGCTGTCACCGGCGCGTAGTGATCGGCCAGCAAGATCGTGCCGTCACGCATCGGTACCCGGACGTCGCGGTCGATCGTGATCTTGTTGCGCTTCGGGCCGAGCTTGAGCGGCCTGCTCATCACGGCGGCCATGACGTCGGCCGGGCGGCGCGGAGGACGCGGACCGCTGCTCATGTGCTCTCCATCGGTGCTGCTGACGGAACTGACGCAGGATAACTGGCGGTTCGGCGGGACGTCACGGCCAAGCCGGCACATTGCCAGGGCGCATCGACCCTCTTGTGGCGGAATCGCGGTGTTAAGCGAGGATGGTCTGGTGACTGGCCTGACCGACGGCATGACCGCAGTGGTATTCGACTTTTACGGCACGCTGACGCCGGTCAGCCCCAGCGAGGCGTGGGCGAGCAACGCGGCCCGGCTGGCCGCCGTCATGGGCGTCCCCGTCGATGCCCTCGTCCGCGTCCTCGACGACAGCTTCCCGGAGCGGATCAGCGGCGCGCTCGGCGACGTCCGGCAGACCATGCGCGGTGATCGGCGACCGGCTGGGCGTGCACCTCACCGACTGAGCAGCTCGACGAGGCGAGCCGGACGCGGCGGGCGGTACAGGAATCGATGTTCGCGCTCCGTCCCGAGGCGCTCGGCGTGATCGGGACCCTGCGCGACCGCGGCCTGCGCATCGGCCTGGTCTCGGACTGCACGACCGAAGCTGCCCGACGCCTGGCCGCGGCTGCCGCTCGCCACAGTCGTCGACGCGCCGGTGTTTTCCTGCGTGGAGGGTACGCGCAAGCCCGATCCGCGGCTGTTCCACGCCGTCGCGCAGCGGCTGCCGGCCGACCCGGCGGGCTGTCTCTACGTCGGCGACGGCGGCGGCCGCGAGCTGACCGGCGCCAGCGCCATCGGCATGCGCGCCGTGCTGCTGGCCGGATCGGACTGGCATCAGCACCGCGACCATCGAACTGAGGCCGACTGGGCTGGCGCCGCGGATCAGCTCGCTGCACCTGAGCTGCTGGCCGTGACTGGCTCGTAGGACAGGTTGGGCCGCAGCCAGTACTCGGCCTCCTCGACCGTGATGCCCTTGCGCGCGGCGTAGTCCTCGACCTGGTCGCGGCCGATCCGGCCGACGGCGAAGTACCGGGCGGCGGGATGGGCGAACAGCAGCCCGCTGACGCTCGCGGCCGGCGTCATCGCGAATGACTCGGTCAGCGCCACGCCGATGCGGTCGGCCGCGAGCAGGTCGACGAGCTTGCGCTTCTCCGAGTGGTCCGGGCAGGCCGGGTAGCCGAACGCCGGCCGGATGCCGCGGAACCGCTCAGCGTGCAGTTCCTCGATCGTCGGGCTCGGCCGCCGGCTCGTACCAGGCCCGCCGGGCCTCCAGGTGCGCGTACTCGGCGCATGCCTCGGCGAGCCGGTCGGCGAGCGCCTTGACGGTGATCGCGCGGTAGTCATCGTTCTGCTGCTCATACTGGTGCGCCAGATCCTCGGCGCCGGTGATGCAGACGGCGAACGCGCCCAGGTGATCACCGGTGCCCAGGCCGGCCGGCGCGATGAAGTCGGCGAGGCTGCGGTTGGGCCGGGTGTCGGTGCGGGCCATCTGCTGGCGCAGCATCGGGAACCGCAGCCCTGGCAGCCGCGACCCGGCGTCGACGACGATGTCATCGCCGTCGGCGCTGGCCGGCCAGAAGCCGTAGACGCCGTGCGCCGCTAGCAGGCCACGCTCGATGATCTCGTCGAGCAGGACGTTGGCCTCGTCGAACAGCTCCCTGGCCGCGGGCTGCTCCAGGATCGCTGGGTACTTGCCCTTCAGCTCCCAGGCCAGGAAGAAGAACTGCCAGTCGATCAGCTCACGCAGCCGGCGCAGGTCCGGCTGGATGAGCCGGGTCCCGGTGAACGACGGCACCGCGAGGTCGTCGAAGCTCACCTTCTCCTTGTTGGCCTGCGCCTGCCACAGCGGCAGCAGCGGGCGCCGCTGCTTGCCGGCGTGCTCGGTGCGGAGCCTGTCCTGGTCGGCGCGGTTGGTCCGGTCGAGCTCGGCGGACCGGACCGGATCGAGCAGGTCGGAGACGACGCCGACGACGCGGGAGGCGTCGAGGACGTGCACGGTCGGCTTGTCATAGGCCGGCGCGATCCGGACCGCGGTGTGCTGCCGCGAGGTGGTCGCGCCACCGATGAGCAGCGGCAGCGTCATGCCCGCGCCGCTGCATCTCCTCGGCCACCCCGACCATCTGGTCCAGTGACGGCGTGATCAGCCCGGACAGCCCGACAGCGCAGGCGCCCTCGGCGATCGCGGTGTCCAGGATCGTCGCGGCCGGAACCATGACGCCGAGGTCGATCACCTCGTAGTTGTTGCAGCCGAGCACGACGCCGACGATGTTCTTGCCGATGTCGTGTACGTCGCCCTTGACCGTGGCCAGCACGATCTTGCCCTGGGCGCGGCCGCCGGCGGCACGGGGGTCAGCGGCCGCGTTCCCGTCCTGCGCGGCCTGGCGCTCAGCCTGCTCCTTTTCGGCCTGCATGAAGGGCTCCAGGTACGCCACGGATCGCTTCATCGCGCGCGCGCTCTTGACCACCTGCGGGAGGAACATCTTGCCGGAGCCGAACAAGTCGCCGACGATCTTCATGCCGTCCATCAGCGGGCCCTCGATGACCTCGAGCGGCCGGTCGGCGAGCAGCCTGGCCTCCTCGGTGTCAGCCTCGATGAAGTCGACGATGCCGTGCACGAGGGCGTGCGCCAGCCGCTTCTCCACCGGCGCGTCGCGCCAGGACAGGTCGACCTCGCGCTTGGTGCCCGAGCCCTTCACCGTGTCGGCGAAGGCGACCAGCCGGTCGGTGGCGTCCTCGCGCCGGTCGAAGATGACGTCCTCGACGAGCTCCAGCAGGTCGGCGGGGATGTCCTGGTACACCACGAGCTGGCCGGCGTTGACGATGCCCATGTCCAGGCCGGCCTTGATGGCGTGGAACAGGAACGCCGAGTGCATCGCCTCGCGCACCACGTCGTTGCCGCGGAAGGAGAACGACAGGTTGGAGATGCCGCCGCTGGTCCGTGACGCCGGGGCAGCGCGCCTTGATCAGCGGCAGTGCCTCGATGAACGCCTTGGCGTAGCCGTTGTGCTCCTCGATGCCGGTCGCGACGGCGAGCACGTTCGGGTCGAAGACGATGTCCTCGCGGCGCGAAGCCGGCCTGCTGGGTCAGCAGGTCGTAGGCGCGGCCGCAGATGGACACCTTCCGCTCCACCGTGTCGGCCTGGCCCTGCTCGTCGAAGGCCATCACCACCACGCCGGCGCCGTAGGCCCGGATCCGGCGGGCGTGGTCGAGGAACTCGTCCTCGCCCTCTTTCAGGCTGATCGAGTTGACCACGCCCTTGCCCTGCACGCACTTCAGCCCGGCTTCGAGCACGGTCCACCGCGAGCTGTCGATCATGACCGGGATCCGGGCGACCTCGGGCTCGGTCGCGATGTAGTTGAGGAACGAGGTCATCGCCTGCTCGCCGTCGAGCAGGTCGGCGTCCATGTTCACGTCGAGCAGGTTGGCGCCGCCGCGCACCTGCTCCAGGGCGACGTGCACCGCCGCCTGGTTGTCCCCGGCCTCGACCAGCCGCCGGAACCGGGCCGACCCGGCGACGTTCGTCCGCTCGCCGATCATGACGAAGCCGGTGTCCGGCCCGATCTCGAACG
Source organism: uncultured Actinomycetota bacterium (assembly GCA_963837255.1). Classification (GTDB taxonomy): domain Bacteria; phylum Actinomycetota; class Actinomycetes; order Streptosporangiales; family Streptosporangiaceae; genus JAJYUU01. The sequence continues at coordinate 1,197,520 of CAWIMN010000009.1, read as the reverse complement.
TCTCCAGTCCGCTGAACCGCGAGCTGCCGCGCGCCGGCCGCGACGTTGCGGCGCTCCAGGCCCGGCGACGGCGGCGGCGATCTGCTCGATGTGGGCTGGCGTGGTCCCGCAGCAGCCGCCGACGACGTTGACCAGGCCGGCCTCGGCGAAGCCGCGGAGCAGCCCGGCGGTCTCGTGCGGCTGCTGGTCGTAGCCGCCGAACGCGTTCGGCAGCCCGGCGTTGGGGTGGCTGCTGACGTAGGTGCCGGCCAGCCGGGACAGTTCCTCGACGTGCGGGCGCATCTCGGCGGCGCCGAGCGAGCAGTTCACGCCGACGATGAGCGGCCTGGCGTGCTCGATGGCGGTCCAGAACGCTTCCACCGTCTGGCCCGACAGCGTCCGGCCGGACAGGTCGACGATGGTGACGGAGATCCACAGCGGCAGGTGCGGGGCGACGTCGCGGGCCGCGGCGATGGCCGCCTTGGCGTTGAGGGTGTCGAAGATCGTCTCGACCAGCAGCAGGTCCGACGCCGCCCTCGGCCAGCGCCGTCATCTGCTCGGCGTAGGCGGCGTAGACGTGGTCGAAGCTCACGGTCCGGAACGCCGGATCGTCGACCCGCGGCGACAGCGACAGCGTGACGTTCAGCGGCCCGACCGAGCCGGCCACCAGCTTGCCGGCCGGCCAGGCCGCCCGCCTCGTCCGCGGCCTGGCGGGCCAGCCTGGCGCCGGCCAGGTTCATGTCGCGGACCGAGGCCTGCAGGCCGTAGTCCGCCTGGCCGATGCTGGTCGCCGTGAAGGTGTTGGTGGTGGTGATGTCGGCGCCTGCGGCCAGGTACTGCCGGTGGATGTCCAGGATCAGGTCGGGCCGGGTCAGGTTCAGGATGTCGGGGTCGCCGGCCACGTCGTGGGGGTGCTCGCCGAAGATCTCGCCGCGGTAGTCCCTCGGCGCCAGCCCGGCGGCTTGCAGCATCGTGCCCCAGGCGCCATCCAGGACTAGGATCCGCTCGTCGAGCAAGCCCCTGATGGCTTCCGAATCGGCCACTACTGCCGCCCCTCTCCCGCTTGCCAGAAGAGACGCGACCGGGGCGCGGACTCTTTAGGCGTTTTTGACCTGGTCGCCAAGCTGTCGTCAAATCTCTCCAGGTCGCACCAGGATACTGCATCAGCGCCTCGGCGGGCCGCCCGGCTACCAGGCAGATGTCAGGGCCGGGCTGGCCGGCTGGTCAGACGGCGGCCGCAGCGCCGCTGGGCCCGGGCCTGGCTGCTAGGCGGCCGTCTCGCCGCGCAGCAGCCGGGCCGCCTGCGTCATGGCGGCCAGCTTGCCGGCCGCCGACTCGCGCGGCAGGTACTTCATCCCGCAGTCGGGCGCCAGCACGATGCGCTCGGCTGGCACGTAGGCGAGCGCCCGCTCGACCCGGCGGGCGACGACCTCCGGCGTCTCGACCGCAGTGTCGCCGAGGTTCAGGACGCCGAGAATGATCGTCTTGCCCGCCAGCTCGGCCAGCACCGCGCAGTCCAGGCCCGACTGAGCCGTCTCGATGGAGATCTGGTCGGCGGTCGTGGCAGCCAGCTCGGGCAGGAACGAGTAGCCCGATGGCCGGTCGTGAATGATCGCCGCGTAGCCGAAGCACAGGTGCACGGCCGTGGTGCCGGTGATGCCGTCCAGCGCGGCGTTCAGCACCTTGACGCCGTACTCCTTGGCGGTCTCCGGCCGGGCCTGCAGGTACGGCTCGTCGAGCTGGACGATGTCGGCGCCGGCCGCGAACAGGTCGGCGATCTCGGCGTTCACCGCCTCCGCGTAGCCGAACGCCGCTGCCTCCTTGCTCGGGTAGTAGTCGTTCTGCGCCTGCTCGGCCATCGTGAACGGGCCCGGCACCGTCACCTTGATGGTCCGGTCGGTGTGCGCGCGCAGGAACTGCAGCGCCTCGACGTTCACCGCGTGCCGCCGCCTGATCGGCCCGGTGATCCTGGGCACCGGGTTCGGGTGGCCGCTGCGGTCCAGCGCGGTGCCCGGGTTGTCGATGTCGATGCCGTCCAGCGCGGTCGCGAACGCGTTGGAGTAGCTCTCCCGGCGGATCTCGCCGTCGGTGATGATGTCGAGCCCGGCGTCTTCCTGCGCCCGGATCGCGAGCAGCGTCGCGTCTTGCTGCGCCTGGTCGAGGAACTCCGGCTGCACCCGCCACAGCTCGGTCGCCCGGACCCGCGGCGGGAACCGCCCGGCCAGCTTCGCCCGGTCGATCAGCCAGTCCGGCTGCGGATAACTGCCAACGAGCGAGGTAGGAAAGAGCACAAGTGCCTCCGGGCAGGCGCGGCCAGGTTTCGGGCCCAGTATGCCCGTTGTTGGCGGCGGCGCGCGCTGCGGCAGGCTGACGACGCCTGGTTCGCGGGGGATCGATTCGGGAGGGAGGGAACGTGGCCGCCTTCGACGCCGTCGTCATCGACCTCGCGGCCGAAGGGGACGAGCTGGACCAGCTGGTCTCCGGCATCGAGCCGGATCGCTGGCACATCCTGACGCCCTCGCCGGGCTGGACCATCGCGCACCAGATCGGCCACCTCGCGGCATCTGACCGGTTCGCTGCGCTCGCGGTGACCGATCCGGCGGCCTTCGCGGCGCAGCTCGGCGGCCTGCCTGCGGGACTCAACGAGGTGAACGACGCCTCGGCGGCCGACGCGGCCGTGCTGCCGCCGGAAGACCTCCTGGCCGAGTGGCGCGCCGCGCGGGCGGAGGTCATCGCGGCGCTGTCCTCGGTGCCGGCCGGGGAGCGGGTGCAGTGGATCGTGACGCCGATGTCGCCGGCCACGCTGGCGAGCACGCGGCTGATGGAGCTCGTCGGACACGGCCAGGACATCCGCGACGCGCTCGGCGTTACCTGGGCGCCGACCGACCGGATCCTGCACCTGGCCCGGCTCGGCGTCCGGACCAGGGACTTCGCCTACCGCTCGCGCGCGATGGAGCCGCCAGCGCAGGAGTTCCGGGTCGAGCTGACCGCGCCGAGCGGCGAGCTGTGGGCGTTCGGGCCGCCGGATGCGCCGCAGCGGGTGACCGGCCCGGCGGCGGACTTCTGCCTGCTGGTCACCCGGCGCCGGCACCGCGACGACCTGGCGCTGACCGCCGACAGGCGACGACGCCGACCAGTGGCTCGACTTCGCCCAGGCGTACGCCGGCCCGCCGTCGCCGGGCCGGGCGCCCGGCCAGTTCGGCTGACGCAGGCCGATGGCCGCAGGCGGCAAGCTCGGCGGTCCCGAAGCGAGCCGCACCTGTCAGAATCCGGTCATGACCCCAGAGACGGCGGCCGCGGCAGCGGCCGGGACCTGGCAGCTCGGCGACCTGACGGTCAACAGGATGGGCTTCGGCGCGATGCGCCTGACACAGAACGGACCTGCGTTCGGCAGCAGCCGCGGTCCCGAGCGACCGTGGCCAGGCCATCGCCGTGCTGCGCCGGGCGGTCGAGCTCGGGGTCAATCACATCGACACCGCCGCCTTCTATTTCTCCGCGCTCCGCTCTGCCAACGAGCTGATCAACACTGCGCTGGCGCCCTATCCCGACGACCTGGTTATCGTCACCAAGGTGGGGCCAGGCCGGGACGCGTGGGGCAACTGGATGGACGCGGCCCGGCCGGATCAGCTGCGCGGCAGGTAGAGGAGAACCTGCGCCAGCTCGGCCGTGACCACCTGGACGTGGTGAACCTGCGGCGCATGCCGGCCATGACGTCGATAGCCGAGCACGTCGGCGCGCTGGCTGAGCTCCGCGACGCCGGCCTGATCCGGCACCTGGGCATCTCCGGCGTCGAGCTCGCCGACCTTGCGGAGGCGCGCGCGATCGCGCCGGTGGTCTGCGTCCAGAACAGCTACAGCCTGACCAACAGAAGCTCGGAGCCGCTCGTCACGGCCTGCGGCGAGCAGGGGATTGCCTTCGTGCCGTTCTTCGCGGTCGCTGGCGCGGGCCGTCATCTTGGCCCGTCCGACGCTGAGCCAGTCGAGTTGCTCGACATCGCGCGCGCTCATGCGGCGACCGCCGCCCAGATCCGGCTGGCATGGACGCTTCAGCACGGCCCGCACATGCTGGCGATCCCGGGCACCGGCAACCCGTCTCACCTGGCCGAGAACGTCGCCGCCGCCGCGATCCGGCTGACCGGCGACGACCTGGCCGTCCTCGAGAGCGCTGGACGCCAGCTGATGCACCGGCTCTCGGTCAGGCGCTCATGTCCGCGAGCCGGCGGGACAGGTAACGCCGCTCCGGCTCGGTCGCGGCCAGGCTCAGCGCTTCGCGATAGCTTGCGGCGGCATCCGTCGCGCCGGTCCAGCCGCCGCAGCAGGTCCGCGCGCGTCGCGGGCAGCAGGTAGTAGCCGGCTAGCTCGCCGCCGGCGGTCAGGTCGTCGACCAGCGCCAGGCCGGCGGCCGGGCCGTCGGCCATGGCGACCGCCACGGCCCGGTTGAGCTCCACCACCGCCGACGGCACGATCCGGCGCAGCTCGCCGTACAGCAGCGCGATCTGCGCCCAGTCCGTCTCGGCGGCCTCGGCGGCCTCCGCGTGACAGGCCGCGATGGCGGCTTGCACCTGGTAGGGGCCGGCCCGCTGCCGCCGCAGCGCCGCCTCCAGCAGGCCGATGCCCTCGGAGATCTCGGCTGCGTCCCACCGGGACCGGTCCTGATCCTCCAGGCTGACGAGCTCGCCGCTCGTCGTCCAGCCGGGCCGCGCGCCTGGCGTCCTGGAGCAGCATGAGCGCGAGCAGGCCGGCCGCCTCCGGCTCGTCTGGCATGAGCCTGGTCAGCAGCCGGCCGAGCCGGATGGCCTCGCCGCTCAGGTCGGGCCGGAGCAGGTCGTCGCCTGCGGACGCCGCGTAGCCCTCGTTGAACAGCAGGTACAGCACGGCGAGCACGCCGCCCGTCCGCTCGGGCAGCAGGTGCGCTGGCGGTACCCGGTACGGGATGCCGGCGTCGCGGATCTTGTGCTTGGCGCGGGTGAGCCGCTTGGCCATGGTCGCCTCGGGCACCAGGAACGCCTTGGCGATCTCCGCGGTCGTCAGCCCGGCGAGGGTGCGCAAGGTCAGCGCGACCCGTGCCTCCAGCGTCAGCGCCGGGTGACAGCACGTGAACATCAATCGCAGCCGATCATCGCTGACGCCGCTGTCGCCGTAGTCCGGGGGCTCCTCCGGGACCGACAAGGTCGCCACCTCCTGAAGCTTCGCGGCCTCGGTCTTGCTGCGCCGCAGCCGGTCGAGGGCGCGATTGCGCGCGGTCGTGGTCAGCCACGCACCTGGCCGGTCCGGCACGCCGTCGGTGCCCCACCGGGTCAGCGCTGTCGCGAACGCGTCCTGCGCGCATTCCTCGGCCAGGTCCCAGTCGCCGGTCATCCGGATCAGGGTGGCGACCACGCGGCCCCACTCCTGCCGGAACGCCTGCGGCTACCGCGGCCTCGACGTCGGGCATCACCAGGCCAGGATCGGGCGCACCTCGACGACGCCGCCGTTGCGTGCGCGACCGGATGGCGCGACGCCGCGAAGATGGCCTCGTCCAGGTCGGCGCACTCGATGACGTCGTAGCCGAGGATTACTTCCTTGGTCTCGGCGAACGGCCCGTCCGCCACCAGGACCTCGTCGCCGTTTGTCCGGACCGTCGTCGCGGTGGCTGACCGGCTGCAGCTGCGCGCCGTCGTGCAAGATGACGCCGCGCGCCTCCATCTCCCTGGCCCAGGGCATCCAGCACGGCTCGTCCGGCTCGTCGGCAGCTGCCACCGGCGTCGGCTCCGGCGGGGCACCGGGCTCGGCCGCCTCGACCTCACCGCACATCAGCAGCATGTATCGCATCATCACGTCCTCCTGGTCGCGTCGTGTCGTCCCTACGACGAACGGGAATCCCGGCAAAGGACATCGCGCCGCAGCCTGGCGTCCTGTGCTAATCGAGGTTAGCCCGATCGCCGTCTGTGCAGGACGCAGCCCGCTGGCTACGGTCCGCGGCGTGAGAGGAGCCGGAAGGCCGCGTGCCCAAGCCCGCACCGCGCCGACCCGACCTTCACCGACTAGGAGAATTCGGGCGCGGCGCCCGCGGCAGCGGGCAGGCACGCCCGCTTGCTGCAGGATCGCCGGGATCGAGCTCTCGGCGCCGATGGCCATGACGTGCACGCCCGCGACGCCCGGCATCTCGGCGAGGCCGGCGATGATCTCGGCGCACAGCTTCTCGCCCTCGGCCCGGAACCGCTCCGGGCTCGCGCCGGCGAGCCGGTCGACGACGTGGTCGGGGATGACGACGCCGGGAATCGTGGCCAGGTGCGCCAGCGCCCGCTGGGACCGGACCGGCCCGACGCCGGCCAGGATGTGGCAGCGCTCGTGCAGGCCGAGATCGCGGATCCGCGTCATCCAGGCGGCGAACGCCGGCACGTCGAAGACGAACTGCGTCTGCACGAACTGCGCGCCCGCCTCGATCTTGCTGGCCAGCCGGTAGGTGGCCCGGTCCACTGCGTCGGCCGCATCCGCGTCGCTGCGCCGGCGCGGGCCGGGCGGGTTCTCGACCGCGCCGAGGAACCAGGCCGGCGGCGGCTTCAGTTCCCCGCCGGACATCAGCCTGCCCCGGTCCCGCATGTCAGTGGCGACGCGCAGCAGCTGGGTGCTGTTCAGGTCGAACACTGGCGTCGCGTCGGAGTGATCACCGTGCCGCGGGTGGTCACCGGTCATGATCACGACGTTCGGGACGCCGAGCGCTGACGCTGACAGCAGCTCTGACTGCAGCGCGATGCGGTTCCGGTCACGGCAGGTGAGCTGCATGATCGGCTCGACGCCGACCGCCAGCGCGGCCAGGCTGCCGGCCAGGCTCGACAGCCGGACTGCCGCGCTCTGGTTGTCGGTGATGTTGACGGCGTCGACCCAGCCGCGCAGCAGCGCGGCCTTGCGGGCGACCGGTGCGGTGTCAGCGCCGCGCGGCGGCCCGATCTCGGCGGTGACGGCGAACTCGCCGGCAGCCAGCCGCCGCTGGAACGCAGTCGGCTGGCCGTCGAGCCGCGGGCGCAGGCCCGGCGAGCTCTGCTGACTGCGCTCGCCGTCCGGTTTGTCCGCCATGCGAATGAGCTTATCCCAGCGTCCGGCGGCCTCCTATGGACAGGAACGGGGCCGTCGTCGGCGCACCTGGCTATGTCAGGACGCTGCTGGTCTTCTCGGTGCTGAGGCGCCGTCTGGCCACGCTGAGCCGGCCGAGCCCGGACAGGGCGGAGAGCACCTGCGCCGCGAGGCCAGCCCGCGCAGACGTCGATTCCGCCACGCCGATGGTGTGGATGCCCGCCAGCATCGGCGGCTTGATGTCGTCGATGTCGGTCACCACCTGGACCCGGGTACCCGAGTCGCGCGCGTGGCCGCAGATCTGCTTGGCGTCGGGCGAGTGCGGATCGCCGAGGACGAGCATCAGGTCGCTGCCGAGCGCGACGGAGTAGATCGTGCCGACCCGGTCGGACGGGGCGTAGCAGACGTCGGCTGGCACGGCCGCCTTGACCGCCGGGTACCGCGACCGCAGCGCGCTCACGATCGGTGCCGCGGTCTCGAGCACGACGCCGGGCTGCAACAGGAACGTGACATTCCGGGTGTCGCTGACCTGCAGGGCCGCGGTCTTGGCCGGGGTCTCGACCACGGTCACGTGGCCGGGCGCCTGGCTGGTGATCGCGGCGCGTGGCCGCCTGGCCAGGCTGGCTGACGAGCACGAGTTGCTGGCCGCGATCGGCGGCGCGGCTGGCCGCTGTCTGGGCGGCGGCCACCAGCGGGCACGTGCCGTCGATCACGGTCGCGCCGCGTCGTGCCGCCTCGGCCCGGACCTCGGCGGTCACCCCGTGTGCGGGGAAGACGACGATGTCGCCCGCGCGCGACCTCGGCGAGCGAGGTGATGATGGCGGCCCCGAGATCGCTGAGGGCGCTCGCGGTCTCGCCGGGCATGGCGACGGGTGCCAGCACGTGTACCTTGCGGCCGGTGCCACGGTAGTCCGAGGCGGCCTGCCGCGCGGTGCTGGCGGCATGCAGCGCCCCGCTGCACCACGGGCTGCCTGCCATGAGCAGCGTCCTGGTGCCGCATGCCGCCGCCCATTCGTCGACGACGGCGCGCGCCGCCGCGGCCGCGAGCGCGTCTCCGGTCGCGGTGGCAGCGGCGATCGCGGCCGTGCTGCCGTCATGCTGCTGACATGTCACGAGGTAGAGCGTGATGTCCGCGTCGCCGGGCGAGTCGTCGCAGCGCGGCAGCTCGGCCAGCCGGACCTGCCTGCCCTTGGCTCGCAGCGAGCCGGCCACCAGCGGAGCAGCGTGGCAGATCAGCATGCCGTGCACCGGATCGCCGATCCGAGTCGGTACCAGCACCTCACCGCGCTGCACGCTGACGCCGGAGACCTGGATCTCACGTACGGCTGATCGGCTCATTGGCCCGTTCCCTCGGCGCTCGGCCCGCGCACCGGCCCTGGCGCCAGTGCACAGGTGGCCGTCCCGTCAGGACGAGATGCCCACGGTCGCGCATCAGTTCCCTCTGCCGTTGCCCAAATCTCCGTCTGCCAGGCGGATTCCGGCGCGGCAGATTTTGACTAGCGAATCACTAGGGAATAAGAGCCGAACTCCCCGGGCTAAAGCTGGGGTACTGACTGTCTAGCCCGCTGCGAGTGCTGCGCCGGCTGCCGCCCGCCGAGAGAGGATCAGCCGCATGTCAAAGACCGATGAGTACCTGGCGAACAACGAGCGCTACGCCGAGACCCACGGCGGTCAGCTGCCGATGCCGCCCTCGGCGGGCGTGGCGGTCGTCGCGTGCATGGACGCGCGGCTCAACGTCTACGGCATCCTCGGCCTGCAGGAAGGCGAGGCGCACGTCATCCGGAACGCGGGCGGCGTGGTCACCGATGACGAGATCCGGTCCCTGGCCATCAGCCAGCGGCTGCTCGGCACCAGCGAGATCATCCTGATCCATCACACCGACTGCGGCATGCTCACCTTTACCGACGACGCCTTCAAGGCCGGCATCGAGAAGGAGACCGGGATCAAGCCGACGTGGTCAGCGGAGGCCTTCGCGGACCTGGACGAGGACGTACGGCAGTCGATCCGGCGCATCAAGGCGAGCCCGTTCGTCCCGCACACCGACTCTGTGCGGGGCTTCGTCTTCGACGTCGCGAGCGGGAAGCTGCGCGAGGTCAGCTAGGCAGCCAGTCCGACGGTGTCGCCCTGGCGCGCCAGCGAAGACACCGGCTGCGGTCAGTCCGGATTCTCGCGGCCCTGCTGCTCGGCGAGGAACTGCTCGAACTGGGCGCCAAGCTCTTCGGCGGTCGGCACCGCCTCGTCGCTGGCCAGCAGATTCTCGCGGTCGGCCGCGAAGGCGTCGTACTGCTGCTCCAGCGCCTGGACGACCTCAGCGACCTCGGCTGATCCCTCGACCTGGCGGGCGATCTCCAGATCGGTGCGCCGAGCCGCCTCGCGCAGCGAATCGCCCGGCAGGACCAGGCCGGTCACTCGCTGCACGGACTCCAGCAGCGTGGCCGCGGCCGCCGGGTAGGCGGCCTGAGCCAGGTAGTGCGGCACGTGCACGGCGAAGCCGATCGCGTCGCGGCCGCTCGCGCCGAGCCGGTACTCCAGCAGCGCGGCGGCGCTGCCCGGCACCTGGAGCTTGTCGACCAGCGGCCGGTAGCCCTCGATCAGCTCGGGCTGCGTCGCGTGCGCGGTCACCCCGAGCTGCCTGGTGTGCGGGACGCCCATCGGGATGCCGTGGAAGCCAACGGCCAGCCGGACGCGCAGGTCAGCCGACAGCTGCATGACCGCCGCGGTGAACGCCTCCCACTCGCGATCGGGCTCAAGGCCGGCGAGCAGCAGGAACGGCGTGCCCTCGGTGTCGTGCATCAGCGAGACGGCGAGCTCGGGCGCGTCGTAGTCGTCCCAGTGGTCCTTGGCGAACGTCATGATCGGACGGCGCGACCGGTAGTCCAGCAGCGAGTCGATATCGAAACTGGCCACCTGCTCGTGCTCGAGCGTCGTCATCAGGTGCGTGGTCAGCAGCCGTCCGGCAGCGCCGGCGTCGATGAAGCCGTCCAGGTAATACAGCATCACCAGGTCGCCGTCTGGTTCGGGCGCGGCGGGGCCCACCTCGTACAGGTCGGCCGGATTACGCGCCACGTCTTGCCAGCCCTTCGTGTTCGCCGTTCCCTATCAGTCTTACCAACGTGTGGGCTTCGCTGGTAATCCCAGCAGGGCGTAAACCTACTGGCTGGGCTGGAATTCGCCGGATTCGGCCGCTGGCGATGCGCGAATCCCATCGCGCCAGCAGGCCCGTCATCTCGCCGCTGATGAACTCGAAGTACCGGACGGTCTCGGCCATCCTGGCCCCGGCGGGCGAGTCGGCGCCGAGCACCGCGACGCCGTCGCGGAGCTCCGTCGCCCAGCTGGGCGAACAGCCGGTCTCGCAGCCTGACGATGTCGCTGCCACACGTTCGCTGGCATCCGGTAGTGCTGGCGCCGCGAGCCAGGCTCGCCCTCGGCCATGACCAGCCCGACCTGGACCAGGTAGCGGACGCCGCCGGACACCGATGCCGGGCTGGTCTGGAGCAGCTCGGCCAGCTCGGCTGCCGTCAGGCTGCTGGAATCGGAGGTGAGCAGCGCGACGAAGATCCGCGCCGGGGTGCGCGGGAACCCGGCCTGGACTAGCTGGCTGGTGAAGCCCTCGATGAAGGAGCGGACGGCGGCTGGGTCACGGGCGGCGACCGGGCGCGCCTCGGCGCGGACGCCGGACGCAGCGGATCGGCTGCGCCTCGGCTGGAGCGGCGCCTGCAAGTGCTCGCTCGATGTCCGTCGCGCGTGTCAGTCACGGGCCGCCAGAGCCTCCCCGTTCCTATATTCAGTAGTTTATGAATTTAGTGTAAGGTCGCAACCGTGAACGCTATCGAAGTCTCCGGGCTGCGCAAGTCCTTCGGCAAGACCGTGGCGCTGGACGGCCTCGACCTGTCAGTGGCGGCCGGAGAGGTGCATGGCTTCCTCGGGCCGAACGGCGCGGGCAAGACCACGACGATCCGGGTGCTGCTCGGCCTGCTGCGCAGCGACGGCGGCACGGCTCGGCTCCTCGGCGGCGATCCGTGGCGGGAGGCCGTGGCGCTGCACCGGCGGCTTGCCTATGTGCCGGGCGACGTGACGCTGTGGCCCAACCCTGACCGGCGGCGAGGTCATCGATCTGCTCGGGCGGCTGCGCGGCGGCCTGGACGCCAAGCGGCGGGACGAGCTGCTGGAGCGGTTCGAGCTCGACCCGACGAAGAAGGCGCGGGCCTACTCCAAGGGCAACCGGCAGAAGGTTGCGCTGGTGGCGGCTCTCGCTTCGGACGCCGAGCTGCTCCTGCTGGACGAGCCGACGTCCGGGCTCGACCCGCTGATGGAGGCGATGTTCCGGCAGTGCGCCGAGGAGGAACGGTCTCGCGGCCGCACGATGCTGCTGTCCAGCCACATCCTGTCCGAGGTCGAGGCCCTCTGCGACCGGGTGACGATCATCCGGGCCGGGCGGACCGTCGAGACCGGGCACGCTGACCGAGTTGCGGCATCTGACCAGGACCTCGATCTCGGCCGAGCTCGCCAGCCGTGCCGCCGGGCTCGACCAGCTGGCAGGCGTCCATGACCTGGTCGTGGACCGCCAGGACGGCGGCTGCCGGGTGCGCTGCGAGGTCGACTCGGACAAGCTGGAGGACCTGCTGCGGCTGCTCGTCGCCGCCGGCGTCCGGACGCTCGCGAGCCAGCCGCCGACGCTGGAGGAGCTGTTCCTGCGTCACTACTCCGACGGCGACGGCGCGGCTGCACCGCGCGGCGCTGCCAGCGGCAGGCCGGTGGAGGCGTGAGCGCCGCTCCGGCCGCGGCGGCTCGCGCGGCGGCCGCGGACGGGTCACGACGGGCCGGCGCCGGGCTCGCTGGCCGGGGCAGGCGAGCTGACCAAGCTGGCGCTGCGCCGGGACCGGATCATGCTGCCGGTCTGGATCTACGCGCTGACTGCCGTCGCTGCGTCGGGCAGTTACGCCACCAAGAAGATCTACAAGACGCCGCTCGGCCGGGCGTCGCTGGTGGGCAACATTCGCTCGACCCCGGCGCTGCAGTTCCTCTACGGTCAGGTGCACGGCAACTCGCCCGGCGCCATCATGGCCTGGCGCTATCTGGTGTATGCGGCTCTCGGCGCGGCGCTGATGAGCATTTTCCTGGTAGTGCGGCACACCAGGGCAGATGAGGAAACCGGTCGGCTTGAGCTGATCGGATCGACGGTCGTGGGCAGGCACGCCCCCCTGGCCGTCGCGATGCTGGTGGCGTCCGCCGCGAGCCTGCTCCTGTGCGTGCTCACCGCGGCGGTCCTGGTCTTTACCGGACTGCCAGTCATCGGGGCCATCGCCTTCGGTCTGGCCGAAGCGGGCTGCGGCCTCGCGTTCGCCGGCGATCGCCGCGGTAGCCGCGCAGGTCAGCGGCACCGCCCGCGGGGCGCAGGGGCATCGCCATCGCGGTGCTCGGCTTCATCTTCCTGCTGCGCGGGCGTCGGCGACTCGGGCGGCAGCCACGGCCTGACGTGGCTGACCTGGCTATCGCCGATCGGCTGGGCCGAGCTGGCCAGGCCTTTCGGGGCCGAGCGGTGGTGGGTCCTCGCGCTGCCGGTGCTGACGGTCCTGGCCGGGATCGGGCACGGCGTTCGCGCTCGCCGCGCGGCGCGATCAGGGCGCTGGCCTGATGCAGCCGAGGCCCGGGCCGGCGACGGCCGGGCGGCTCGCTGTCGGGGCCGGCTGGGCTCAGCTGGCGGCTGCAGCGCGGCTGCGGTGGCGGGCTGGACGGCCGGCTTCCTGGTCGGCGGCCTGGCGATCGGGCGTGGTGACCAAGAGCGTCGGCAAGCTAGTCGGGTCGAGCGCCGGCGTCACCAAGGCGATCGACGAGATCGGCGGGCAGGCAGCGCTCACCAACGCCTACCTGGCGGCCTGCATGAGCCTGCTAGGCCTGGTCGCGGCCGCGTACGCCGTCTCCGCGGTCGCGCGGCTGCGGGCAGACGAGGAGGCGGACCGCGCCGAGCCGCTGCTGGCCGCGCCGGTGAGCAGGCTGCGCTGGGGCGGCAGCCACCTGCTGGTCGTCGCGGTCGGCACAGTGGTCGCTGCTCGTGGCTGGCGGCCTCGGCGTCGGTCTCGCGTTCGGCATCGCGAGCTCGGACGTGAGCACGCAGGTGCCCAGGCTCATCGGCGCCGGGCTGGCGCAGCTGCCAGCCGCGCTGGCGGTGGCGGCCGTCGGCAGCAGCCTTCGTGGGCCTGCTGCCGAGGTGGAGCGCGGCGATCGGCTGGACGGCGCTGGCCGTATGCGGCTTCATCGGCGTGTTCGGGCCGGCGCTGAACCTGTCGCAGGCGGTGCTGGATATCTCGCCGTTCACGCACGTGCCGAAGCTGCCCGGGCGGCGCGTTCAGCATCGCGCCGCTGGTGTGGCTGAGCGCGATCGCGCTGGTGCTGGCCGCCGTCGGCCTGATCGGCCTGCGCCGTCGCGACGTCGGCTGAAGCCCGGCCGCGCGCCGCGCCTTGCTACGGGTGGATGGTCTTGTGCTCGGCCAGCATCTGGACGTACTGCGCGATCTTCCTGGCCCGTGTCTCAGCGCGCTTGACTGTCGTGAGCCGGTACAGGATGGAGTACCGGTTGATGCTGCTGATCGTCGCGAAGAAATGCCGCTGCCGCGGCGTTGGCGTCGAGCGCGAGCCTGAGGTCGTCCGGCACCGCTATCGTCCGCTGCCCCGCGTAGGCGGCAGCCCACCGGCCGTCGGCCCTGGCGCTGTCGACCTCGCGCAGGCCGGCCGGCTGCATGCGGCCGGCAGCGATCAGCGCCTCAGCCTTGTCGGTGTTGATCTTCGACCACCGGCTGCCTGGCCGCCGCGGCGTGAACCGCTTCAGCCAGTAGTCGTCATCGAGGCCGCGGGTCTGCGCGTCGATCCAGCCGAAGCACAGCGCCCCGTCGAGTGCTTCCGCATAGGAGATCGTCGGCTCCGGGGCACCCTTCTTCGCGATCTTCAGCCAGATGCCGGCGGACTTGGCGTGCTCGGCTTCGAGCCACGCATGCCAGGCGGCAGCAGACGTAAAGGCAACAGGGGATTCCGCACCGCTCACCTCGCTAGTGAAGCACCGGGGTACGACAGTGCGCTGCCGCGCAGCCAGCTACTTCCCTTGCTCGAGCCCGCGCAGCATGTCGGTCACATGGGCCCGGGCGCTGGCCTCGAGCGCGCCCGCGTCGATGAGGATCCCGGCCGCCTTGCTGCCGGGGTCGCGGTACATGCCGAGGAGCAGGTGCTCGGTGCCGATGTAGTTGTGGCCGAAACTGCAGCGCGACCGTCAGGGCTTCTTGCAGGACTTGCTTAGCATCGTCCGCGAACGTCGGCTGCGATCGCAGCTGCGCTGCCAGCGTCGGCTGTCGCGCCATCGTGGTCGGAGACCGGTCCGAGCGCGGCGAGCACCGTGTCCTTGCTGACGTTCATCGCCGCAAGTGCCCGGCCGGCGATCCCGGCCGGCTCGGCGAACAGGCCGACCAGGAGGTGCTCGCTCCCCACTGCGTCTGCGCCGAGCGACCGCGCGAACTGCTGGGACGCCGCGACGACGTGGCGGGCCCGGTCAGTGAACCGCTCGAATGTTGGCGATGGGGTGGCAGCGAAGATATGCGCCGCGAGCGCCGGAGCGAACCGCTTGTGCACCGCCTGCTTGGTCACGCCGAGCGCGTTGCTGATCTCGGCCCAGGACCGGCCGTCGCGACGACACCGGTCGACGAAGTGCCCGAGCAGGGCATCGGTGGTCTCTTCCAGCTGCGCCGCGGCCGCGGCGGCGACGACGAGCTGGTCGAGAGGCTGGTCGGAGCCCGCATCGTGACGGACGGTCTCGATGAGCTCCTGGAGCGTGGGCGGAGGTGTCATGAGTCAACTCTAGGTTGACGAGGTTCGTTGCGTCAACTACCAGTTGACGCAACGATCGTCAACTTCGCGTTGACCAACTGGTCGCGGGCATACTGACGTGCATGGGCCCGAACGAACTGAGCCACTCGCGGCGGCTGCTGATACTGGCGATCTGCTGCATGAGCCTGTTCATTGTCGGGCTCGACGTCACCATCGTGAACGTTGCCCTGCCATCGATCGGGCACGAACTACACGCAGGCGTGTCGGGCCTGCAGTGGACGATCGACGCTTATACGCTCGTGCTCGCCAGCCTGCTCATGCTGTCCGGATCGACGGCTGACCGGATCGGCCGGCGCCGCACTTTCCAGACTGGCCTCGCGATTTTCTCGCTGGGCTCGCTGCTGTGCAGCCTGGCACCGGGCCTCGGCTGGCTAGTGGCATTCCGGATGGTCCAGGCCGTGGGCGGCTCGATGCTGAACCCGGTGGCGATGTCCATCATCACCAACACGTTCATCGAGCCCAGGGACCGGGCCAGGGCGATCGGGATCTGGGGCGGCGTGGTGGGGCTGAGCATGGCCCTTGGGCCGCTGGCCGGCGGCCTGCTCGTCGAGACCGTCGGCTGGCGCGGCATCTTCTGGGTCAACGCTCCGGTCGGGATCGCCGCCATCGTGCTCACGGCGCTATTCGTGCCGGAGTCCAAGGCCCCCCGCGCCCGCAAGCTCGACCCGGTGGCGCAGATCCTGGTCATCATCTTGCTTGCCAGCCTGGTCTACGGACTGATCGAAGGACCGGGCTCGGGCTGGACGTCGGGCAAGATCCTGGCCTGCTTCGGCCTCGCGGCGCTCGCGCTGATCGCCCTGGCGATCTACGAGCCGCGTCGTGACGAGCCGCTCATCGACCTGCGGTTCTTCCGCAGCGCGCCGTTCTCTGGCGCGGTCGTGATCGCCATCTGCGCCTTCGCCGCACTCGGCGGATTCCTCCTCGTCAACACCCTCTACCTGCAAGACGTGCGGGGCTATACGCCGTTGCTGGCAGGTGTCTACACGCTGCCGATGGCCGCCATGACGGCGATCTGCTCACCCCTGTCCGGCCGGCTCGTCGGCTCCAGGGGCACGCGCCCCTCGCTGATCGTGGCCGGACTCGGCATAACCGCGGCCGGCCTCATCCTCACGCACGTCGAGACCGGCACCGCGTCGATCGTGCTGGTTGCCAGCTACGTGCTGTTCGGTCTCGGCTTCGGCATGGTCAATGCCCCGATCACGAACAGCACCGTGTCAGGCATGCCACGAACCCAGGCCGGTGTCGCCGCCGGCGTCGCCTCCACCAGCAGGCAGGTGGGCTCGTCGCTCGGCGTCGCGGTCATCGGGTCAGCCACGATCTCGGCGCTGCACGGGCCGTTCAAGCTCGGTTTCGCCAGTGCCAGTCACGTGGGCTGGTGGATCGTGACCGGCTGCGGCGTCGCGATCCTCGGCTTCGGCCTGCTGGTCAGCGGCGCCTGGGCACGGGAGACCGCCCGACGGACGGCCAGCCGTCTCATGCCGGGCAGCGCCGACCTGGGGCACGATCAAGTCGCCGCGGGCCAGGCGCCCGGCACGTAGTGCCGCGTGTGGTCCGTTGCTTGCGCAGCCAGGCCCGTCGGCCGCGCCGCCGGCGCGGCGGCGGCAAGCCAGTCTGCTGCGTAGGCCGGCGTGCCGACGGCGAGCCGGTCCGCCGCCACTGCTGTCGGGCCGGCGGCGAGCCAGTCGGCCGCCACCGCTGTCGGGCCGGCGGCGAGCCAGTCGGCCGCCACCGCTATCGGGCCGCCGGCTACCCCTCGGCCTCCGGCGATGCCGACATGACAGAGAACACCGCGCCCTGATCGTCGCTGACGACTGCCATCCGGCCGTACGGGCTATCCCAGGCCGGGGCGATCACGCTGCCGCCAAGCTCGGTCACCTTCGCCAGGGCCGCGTCGGTATCCGCCACCGCGAAATACGTGCCCCAGCTCGCCGGCGTCTCAGCCGGATGGTCAGCACTGATTTCGCCGATGCCGCCCACCGGACGGCCGTCGAGGTCGAGCGTGGCGTAGTGCATGCCCTCGGCCCCGATGTCGCCGAACTGGTAGCCGAACACCGCGCCGTAGAACGCCTTGTTGGCCTCGTAGTTGCGGGACATGTTCTCGCTCCAGATCAGCGAACCCGGCTCGTTCGCCAGCTGCGTGCCGGTGTGCGTGCGGGCCTCCCAGACGCCGAACATCGCGCCGCCCGGGTCGGCGGCGATGAACATCCGGCCGACGTCCATGACGTCGAACGGGTCCATCATGACCTGGCCGCCCGCTGCCTTGATCTTCGCGGCGGTGGTGTCAGCGTCCTCCGATGCCAGGTATGTAGTCCAGAACGTGCCGCTATCAGGTGAGGCCTGAGCTCCGATGCCAGCGACCGGTCGGCCGCCGATCGAGCACATGCGATAGCCGCCGCCCTCGGGGCCGGTGTCGAAGACGTCCCAGCCGAACAGGGCGCGGTAGAACGCCTCCGCCTTGGGGATGTCAGCTACGCCGAGGTCGATCCAGCACGGCGTGCCGGGCGCCCAGGCCGTGTCACGTGTGACCATTACTCCTCCAAGCGCCGCCGCGTGTCAGGCGGCGCGAGCTCGTTGGATGCTGTCCGGACCACGGCAGCGTACTGCCGGCCTCCGACAATCTGCGGGCGGAACGACAGTTACCGAGGCCTGCCTGGCCGGTATCGCTAGCCGGGGGCCAGACTTGGGGTTCATGCAGACTTGGGACGCCATCACGTCGCGCCGGAACGTCCGGTCCTTCGCTGGCCAGCCGATCAGCGCCGAGCACCTGGATCAGATCCTGGAGGCGGCCCGCCGCACGCCGTCCTCCCGCAACATCCAGCCATGGGACTTCGTCCTCGTTACCGATCGCAGCACGCTCGAGCAGCTGTCGACAGTGTGGGTCGGCGCCGGTCACGTGGCCGGCTCGGCCGCCACGATCGCGCTGATCGTCGACGACAGTGACCACGCGGCCGGGCGCGTGCAGTTCGACCTCGGCCAGGCGACGATGAGCATCATGCTCGCGGCGGCCGACCTCGGCATCGGCAGCTGCCACTCGGCCGTAGGCGAGCAGGACCTGGCCCGCCAGCTGCTCGGACTGCCGCCCCGCAAGTCCTGCGCGTTCCTCATCTCGCTCGGGTATCCGGCAGACCGCCCGCTCGCCCCGATCCGGCACCCGGACCGCCGGCCGTTCGGCGACATCGTTCATCGCGGTCACTGGTGACAGCAACGGGGCCGTCCCCGCCTGCCCCGGCTCGCGAGTACCCGGTCGCAGACGCCGCCAGCTCGCCTTGACGATCGTCCGATCCTGCGCGCCGGTGTCGATGCGCGCCAGAGCCGCCGCCACCGGCGCGCCGGTGATAAATGCGCGCCGGAGCCGCTGTCTACGCCCCCGCCCGTGTCTAATGCGGAGCGGAAGCCGCCGTCGTCGGGCCGGTGCCAATGCGCGCAGGCCGAGTGACGCGCCGGGAGAGCCGCGTGAGTACCGTGGCAGTCGTGGGCAACTCGTGCACGCCGGCAGCTGGAAGCACCGGCAACTCGTAACGGCAGTCGCAAACACCCGCTACGGAGACCCTGTCGTTTTCAGTCACGATCACGCCAGATTCGTACCTTTTATGCCCACCAAACTGTCAGGGTCTCCTGGGGCTGTCTCAAGGGTCTCGGGGGCGGTCTTAACCAAAACTGGCTTAACTCAGTCATAGGGGGCAGTCCGCTCCAGCCGGCTCGGGTGCGGCGAGCGGGACGTAGCGATTTCTGGCCGGCCGTCGCGTCCGGCAAGAAAGCGCGACACCCAGGCCCATGGAGGTAATTGCTCGTGCGAACCGAACGGCTCTGGCCGAAGGCAGGCGGACTCGCCGCCGCCGGTGGCCTCGCGATCGCCGCCGGCTGCGGCTCGCCTGCCCCGGCCAGCAGCCCGGCCGCGAGCCATTCGGCCAGCCAGTCCTCGACGGCCAAGCCCACGCCGACGTCGAGCAGGACAGGCGACAGCGGATCGAGCGCGCCGTCGCCGGAACAGTCAGCGCAGGCCGTGCAAGGCCCGGCCGCGGTGCCGACCACGGCCCAGCTCGCCGCCCTCAAAGCGCAGACGGGCGAGATCGCGAAGCTGTCGCCAGAGCAGATGGCCGGCCAGCGCGTCATCTACAGCTACAACGGGCTTAGCGCGCCCGCTGGACTGCTGAACCTGATCCGGCACGGCGACGTCGGCGGGGTCATCTTCTTCAGCTTCAACATCTCCAGCCAGGCGCAGCTCCGGGGCGTCATCAGCCAGCTGATCGCGGCGAATTCGGCCAGCTCCAACCCGGCCCGCCAGTATCCGCTGCTGCTGATGTCCGACCAGGAAGGCGGCCTGGTCCGCCGCCTGCCATGGGCAGGCCCCAGCCAGTCTGAAGCGCAGATCGGCGCCTCGGCCGATCCGGCCGCCGCGGCGGCCACAGCCGGCTCGCAGGCCGCAGCTGGCCTGCGCGGCGTCGGCATGAACGTCAACCTCGCGCCGGTACTCGATGTCTACCGCGCCGCCGGTGACTTCGACGATCAGTTCCAGCGCTCGTACAGCATGAACCCGGCCGTCGTCGCCAGCGCAGGGGCTGCCTTCGTGCGAGCTCAGCAAGCCGGGCAGGTCGCCGCGACTGTCAAGCACTTCCCGGGCCTTGGCGCGGCGACCACGACGCAGAACACCGACAACGAGTCGGTCACGATCAACGTGCCGCTGAGCACGCTGCGTGCCGTCGACGAATACCCGTACCAGCGCGGCTTTCAAGGCGGGCGTGAAGCTCGCCATGGTCTCGTGGGCGCGGTATCCGGCACTGGACCCGCGGCTGCCGGCCGCCCTGTCACCGACGATCGTCCAGGGCGAGCTCCAAGGACGGCTCGGCTTCTCCGGGGTGACGATCACCGATGCGCTGGGCGCCGGCGCACTCGCGGCGTACGGCTCGCTGCAGAACAAGACCATGCTTGCCGGGCGGGCCGGAATGGACGCGCTGCTCTGCACCGCGATCAAGCCGCTGCCCGGCTGGAAGTGCGTCGACGGGCTGAAGAACGGCTATCTCGACGGCGCGCTGCCCAAGACCGCATTCCAGGCGCAGCTTGCGCAGTTGCTGCAGCTTCGGGCCAGCCTGCCGTCCTGAGCTTCCGCATCTGCGCTGGCTAGCCGCCGGCCTGGCGGCGTTCGCGTCTGCCGGACATGTGGCGACGTACCCAGTAGCGTGATTGCGAGCAAGAGATGTCCGTTCGGCTAGCGATTGCGTGCGAGTGGGGCTTGCGCCCGGCTCCGCGGAGAGGCAACCCCCGCCTTGGGCAAGCAGCTATGGTTCAGGTTCTCCGGTGCGGTCGTGGCGGCCGTGGCCGTCGCCGCGGTGACTCTGGCGCTCTCCGGCGGCATCGCCGAGGCCGGCCTGACCAACGCGATGGCAGGTGCGGTCGGCCGAGGTGCGGTCCTTGCCCATACCGACCATGTCGGGAACGGGGTCTTGCTCAGCGCCCAGCTCAGCGATGCCGCAGTCGCTCGCGCAGCCAGCCAGCCGCTGGAACCGGCGGTCGCGTCGGCGATGTCGCCGCGTCAGCTAGCCGGCCAGCGCGTGATCTACGGCTACTCGGGCCTCACGCCGCCTGCCAGCCTGCTGACGCTGATCCGTCAGGGCCAGGCCGCCGGCGTCATCTTCTTCAGCGGCAACTACCGGAGCAGGGCGCAGTTCACTGCTGCGGTCCAGCGGCTCGAGGCGGCCAACCGGGCCGCGACCAACCCGGCGCGTGACTATCCGCTGCTGCTGATGACGGACCAGGAAGGCGGGTACGTCAAGCGGCTGCCTGGCCCGCCGGATCACTCGCAGAAGTGGATCGGCTCGCGCGCGACCGCGGCCGCCCGCGCGAACCAGGCCCGCCAGGCAGGCTCGGGTGCGGCGGCCAACCTGCTGAGCTACGGCCTGAACGTCAATCTTGCGCCGGTCCTCGATGTGTATCGCACCGCTGGCGACTTCGACGACCAGTTCCAGCGCTCGTACAGCATGAACCCGCAGGTGGTGTCCGCTCTCGGGGCTGACTTCATCCGAGCGCAACAGCGTGGCGGGGTGGCGGCGACGGCCAAGCACTTCCCCGGCCTCGGCGCCGCGACTGCCAGCCAGAACACCGACCAGCGCCCAGTCAGCATCCGCCTGTCGAAGGCCGTGCTCCAGGGCGACGACGAGTACCCCTACCAGGCGGCCATCAGCGCGAACGTCGACCTCGTGATGGTGTCCTGGGCCAGATACCCGCGTCTTGGCTCGGGCCTGCCAGCCGGCCTGTCGCCGACCATCGTGCAAGGTCAGCTACGTAGCCGACTCGGCTTCCAGGGCATCACCATCACCGACGCCATCGGCGCCGGAGCGCTCGGGCCATACGGATCGACGCAGGCGCGTGCGCTCATGGCCGCTGAAGCCGGAATGCAGCTGATACTGGCGTCGGACTCGGTGAGCCAGGGCACGCAGTGCATGACCGCGCTCGGAGCCGGATACCGGAACGGCAAGCTCCCCAGGGCAGCCTTCCGGGCAACGGTCGCGCAGATTCTGACGCTTCGCTCAAGCCTCAAGCCCTGACCGAGTCCGGCCACCAAGCGACATCACCCGGCTACGACGGTCACGGCGATCCCCGACACGCGTGTGCGAGGTCCGGGCCGGACATCACCGCATCACGGGGCGCGACGCCATCAGGCGCGAGACCGCCGCCGCCCGGTGTCGCGCAGCAGCCCTATGCCCGGCACCGGCTACGGGCGGGGCGGGATCTGCTGGAGTGCCCAGGTGTTGCCGTCCGGATCGGCAAACGTCACGAATGATCCCCACGGCTGCACGTCGATGTCGCTAGCCGCTACGCCGTGCTCGAGCAGTGACTCGCGGGCCGCGGCGACATCCGCCACGACGACCTGAACGCCGCGCTGCGAGCCGGGCGCCATCTCCGTGATGCCCGTGCCGAGCACGATCGAGCACGCCGATCCTGGCGGCGTGAGCTGCACGAATCTGAGGTCCTCGGTGACCTGGTGGTCGTGGTCAGGGTTGAATCCGACCTGGTCTACGTAGAACGCCTTGGCGCGGTCGACGTCGGTGACCGGGATGGCGACGAGCTCGATCTTCCAGTCCATGCGTGTGACGCTAGCCCATCGGTCTGACAGTCTGCGGCGGGGCCGCGGGGGAGTAGGCAGTCAGGAAGAAGCCGCGGACGGGCCTGCTGATGTCGATGCTGTGCGTCAAGCCCGCGTCGCTGTCCGTGGCGGCGTCGAACCGGATGCAGACATCGTCGGCGGGCCCGGAGTTCGGGTCATAGACGTGCAGGGTTATTTTGGTTCCGGCGGTCGCGTACCCGTAGGCCAGCACCTGATGGTTGTGCCCGAGCTGGAGCGGATTGGGCGAGGCGACGGTGACGACGCCGAGCGCGGCCGGCTGGCCGGCGTCGAGTAGCGCCCGGATCCGCGGCCAGTGCCCGGTGATGCTGCGGGTCCGCAACCCGCGTCGTGGCAGGACGACAGGCGCGACGAGCCGGAGCGAGGTATCCGCATCCGGCAGCGTCATCCAGTAGTAGTACCGGGCGACCCCGGCCGGGATGCGCCAGGACTGGATCAGCCGCCTGACGATGAACCGGAACAGCGGCGAGCCAGGCGCAGGCCGGCTCGCAGGCGGCGGCGTGCCGGCGTGCCAGTAGTCGAGCGCGCCGAACACCATGCCGCCGCAGAGACCGCGGGCCGCGTTCCCGATGCCGATCTGGCCGAACGGCGTCGGAATGCGGATAGCTGGCTCGTCCGGCCAGGAGTTGGAGAAGGCGAAGCCATCACGTGACGGCAGGAAGCGCGTGCGCGTCGGCTGGCCCATGCCGACATTATGGTGGCAACCCCGCGTCGGAGCTGCTGCGATAAGCGCGGCTAGCGGCCCGCCAGCGCGTCGACGCCAGCGACCTCGTCGGGCGCCAGGCTGACGCGGCTAGCGGCCCGCCAGTGCGTCGACGCTGGCGACCTCGTCGGGCGCCAGGCTGAAGCCAAGCACGTCGAAGTTCGCGGCGATGCGGTCCGGCTGGGCGGACTTCGGGATGACGGTCACGCCGTGCTCGAGGTGCCAGCGCAGCACGACCTGGGCCGGCGTCACGCCGTGGGCAGCGGCGATCTTCGCTAGCACCGGATCGTCTAGGTCGGTGTTCTTGAGCGAGCTATAGCCCTCCACGGCGATGCCTCGCTCGGCGTGCCCGGCGAGCAGGCGCTCGTCGTACAGGGCGGGGCCCCAGTCGATCTGGTTGACCGCTGGTACCTGCCCGGAGGACCTGACCAGGTCGTCGATCTCGGTCAGGCCGTAATTGCTGACGCCGACGTCGCGGACGAGCCCGTCGGCCTGGATATCGAGCAGCTCGTTCCACAGCTGGCGGCTGTCGCCGCGACGCGGGGGCGGCCAGTGCACGAGCCAGAGATCGAGGTAATTGGTCCCGAGCGCCTGGAGCGACTTGTGGATGATCGCGCGTGCCTTACCTGCGTCGGACGGGCGGATCTTCGTGGTCACGAACACGTCCGCACGGTCCACACCGCCGTCGGCCAGCGCCTGGCCTACCTCGGACTCGTTGGCGTACATAGTGGCGGTGTCGATGTGCCGGTAGCCGACGGCGAGTGCGGTGAGCACCGCCTCGCGCGCCTGACCGTGGCGCAGCTTCCAGGTGCCGAAGCCGACCTGGGGCATGTGTCCGCCGCCGAGCAGCGTGACAGCAGGGACATCACGAGGCGTGCTCATGCGGTCATTATGCGCGTGGGCGGCCGCGCGCCGGGGGCCGGGATGCAGGGAGGCGGCCCCGTTCCCGTCGTGAGGGGTTTGATCTTGTCAGCAGACCTTGGTGCCGCTGCTGGCGGTGAGCTGCGCAAACAGGTCCGCTAGGCGCGCGGTCACCGGTCCAGGCTTGCCATCTCCGATCGTCCTGCCGTCCAGTGCCAGCACCGGCGTCAGGCCGCCCATCGTGCCGGTGACGAACATCTCGTCGGCGCAGTAGAGCTGCGTCAGGCTGTAGTCGCCGATGGCGGTCGGCAGTCCATCGCTCGCGGCGAGGTCGAGCACCGCCTGGCGGGTGATGCCTTCGGGGCAGGCGGCGGCGGTCGGGGTGTGCAGGGCGCCGCCGCTGACCAGGAAGATGTGCGTGGCGTTGGTCTCCGCGACGAAGCCGCGATGGTCGAGCATGACGGCGTCGTCGGCGCCGGCGGCGTTCGCCTCGATCTTGGCCAGGATCGAGGTCAGCAGGTTGTTGTGGTGGATCTTGGGATCGAGGCTGTCGGGGGCGCTGCGCCGGACGCTTGAAGTGATCAGCGTGATGCCGCCGGAGTCGTAGACCGGCGGCTTGTGCTCGGGCAGCACGATGAGCGTCGGGCCCGACTGGTTGAGGCGCGGGTCCATCCCGCTGGTGATCTTGACGCCGCGGGTCAGGGTGAGCCGGATGTGCACGTTGTCGGTCATGTTGTTGGCCGCCAGCGTGCGCCGGATCTCGGCGGTGATCTCCGCGTCGGACGGGATCTGCGCAAACGCCAGCGCCTGCGCCGAGCGGCGGAGCCTGGCGAGGTGCTCATCGAGCCGGAAGATCCGGCCGTGGTAGAGCCGCAGTCCCTCCCACACGGCGTCGCCGCCCTGCACGACCGAGTCGAACGGGCTGACCGCGGCCTGGTCACGGTGCGTCAGCCGGCCAGCGACGCTGACGATCAGATCCCGGTTGCGCTCATCGAAGGACTGCAGCATGCGGTACTCCTCGGGTCAGGGCCGCAGGCGGCGGGCGGCCAGTTCGTCGTAGAACGGCTGGCACTGTGCGGCCAGCGGCGCCAGGTCCGGCGGCAGGCCGACACGTTGTGCCTGGGTGGCCGGTCCGAATCCGGTCGACCGCCAGACGCTGTCGTACCAGTACCGCGCCCAGACGCCGTCGGTTGGCCGCGGCCCGGCGGGCCACGACAGCATGGCCGGGTCGAAGGCGATGCCCAGCGCATCGCAGAGCGCTTCCAGCGCCGCGCGCGGGGCGCGCAGGATGTCGGCTGAGTCGATCACCGGGCCGCCGAACGCGCGGAAGATCTCGACCTGTTGTTCCAGGCCGAGATCGGCCAGGACCGGGCGCGACCTGACTCTCGCGTAGGAAGCCAGCAGCCGCCGCGGATCGCGGATCAGGAACGCGTGCGTCAGCCCCGCGAGCGCCGTCCGGTCGATCTCCGGGAGCAGGTGATGGGTCATGTGCTTCTGGTAGTAGATCGACGCGCCGGCTGGCAACGGCGCCGTGGCAAGCTGGCTGAGGACCGTTCGCCAGTCGCGCGGCATGCTGGCGATCACCTCGTCCCGGCCGGGATGGTCTACCCCGGTCGCGGCGAGGTAATAGGCGTACAGCGGCTCGTCGACGACCACGGTGTCGGGCCGGTTCTCGAATGAGCGCATGAGTGCGGTCGAGACGGTGCGCGGCCCGGACCACATCGCGATCCGGGTCGAGCCTCGCCCCGTTGCGCCGCCGCTGGCCGGGCTCATGCTGGTCCGGCTCATGCCTGCCTGGCTCAGGCCAGCCGCCGGGTCACTGGTCACAGCACCACGACCGAGCGGAGCACCTCCCCGCGGTGCATCTTGGCGAACGCTTCCTCGACGGCGTCCAGCGCGATCGTCTCGGACACGAACTTGTCCAGCGGCAGCCGTCCCTGCAGGTGCAGGTCGACCAGCATCGGGAAGTCGCGGCTCGGCAGGCAGTCGCCGTACCAGGACGACTTCAGCGTGCCGCCACGGCCGAAGACGTCGAGCAGCGGCAGCTCGAGCTGCATCTGCGGGGTCGGCACGCCGACCAGCACCACGGTGCCCGCCAGGTCCCGCGCGTAGAACGCCTGCTTATAGGTCTCCGGCCGGCCGACCGCCTCGATGACGACGTCGGCGCCGTTGCCCTCGGTCAGCTCGCTGGATCTCCTCGACCGGGTCGCCGGACTTGGAGTTCACCGTGTCGGTGGCACCGAACTGGCGTGCCCAGTCGAGCTTGCGATCGTCCACGTCGACGGCGATGATCTTCCGTGCGCCGGCCAGGCTGGCGCCGAGGATCGCGGCGTCGCCGACGCCGCCGCAGCCGATCACCGCGACCGAGTCGCCCCGGGTCACGCCCGCGGTGTTGAGCGCGGCGCCGAGCCCGGCCATCACGCCGCAGCCGAGCAGGCCGGCCACCTCGGGCTTGATGGCGGGATTGACCTTGGTGCACTGGCCCGCCGCCACCAGCGTCTTTTCGGCGAACGCGCCGATGCCGAGGGCCGGCGACAACGGCGTGCCGTCTGCCAGGGTCATCTTCTGGCTCGCGTTGTGGGTGGCGAAGCAGTACCACGGGCGGCCGCGCAGGCAGGCCCGGCACTGGCCGCAGACCGCGCGCCAGTTGAGGATCACGAAGTCTCCGGCCGACAGGCCCGTGACGTCCGGGCCGACCGCCTCGACCACGCCGGCCGCCTCGTGGCCGAGCAGGTACGGGAAGTCCTCGCCGATGCCGCCGTCGCGGTAGTGCAGGTCGGTGTGGCAAACGCCGCAGGCCTGGATGGCCACCAGGGCCTCGCCAGCCCCCGGGTCGGGGACGACCACCGTGGCGACGCTCACCGGCGCGCCCTTGCCGCTGGCGATGACGCCCTTGACCTCGTGTGCCATCCTGCTGCTCCTTCACGATCGCGGTTGCACCCCGATCTTGGCAGCAGCGCCCGCGCGGTCGCCAGGCCCCCGGCCAGTCGGCGATCTCGCGACCGGCTAGCCGCTGGTCATCGCAGCCCGGGTAGAGGAGGCAGAATCGCTCAGGCCACCGGAGTCGGCGGGCGGCTGAATGGCTTGCCTGGCGGCGGCACGGTAACGCGCAGCGCGCCCTTCCTGGTCATGACGCCGACCGGGAGCGTAGCGGGCTTCACCCCGGCCAGGGCCAGCTTCAGCTCGGCGGCGGTCCGGTCGCAGATCTTGACCCGATAGCGCGGCGGGCCCAGCTTCGGCATCGTCAGGGCCGGCGTGCCACGGCCGACCGCGAACGGCATCACGAGCGCGCAAAGCCACAGCAGGACCTGCTTGCCCAGGCTGGGCCGGTGCACGATGCCCGCCCCCGGGCTCAGCGTGACTTCCAGCAGCACTCCGTACCGGCGCGGAACAATCCGCAGCTGGGCGATGTCCGACCAGGTCAGATGCACCTGCCGGAGCTTGGGTCGCTTGCGCGTGGTGCGGATGCCGAGCCAGATGCCGTGGCTGTCGGCGCGGAAGGCCCGCTTCCGCACGGTGGCGAGCACGCCGACCGCCATGCAGGCCGCCAGCAGCAGGCCGCCGACCTCCGTCACGCCAAGCCACAGGGGCATCTGGCCGGTCGAACTCGCGTCGGTGCCGACGAGCACTGCAGCCCCGCTCAGAATCGCGAACCAGACCGGGATGAGCCAGATGAATCCACGTGGGTACCTGCTGGCCGGCCCCCGGACCAGGCACGTGACGGTGTCATCCACTGGCCGCCTCCCCGCATGATCCCTCACCAGGATCTTCGATCTTCCGGCGTAGTACGGCAAGTAGCAGATTTCGTCATCTGAACGTTGTCATTGCTGGTGGCCGGGCTGTGCGCTGCTGGCACGGGGCTGGGGGAGGCCCCGGCGCCGCGGACTTCGTGTCCTAACCTGGGGGCAGCCAGCGCCGGCCGAGCGTCAGGGGAACTAAAGCATGCAGATCGCCGAGATCACCCGTGCCGAGACCAGCCACCGGGCCGAGTTGCTCACGGTGCACTCGTACACCGTGGAGCTGGACCTGACCTGCGGCGACAAGGTCTTCAGGTCGACTTCGGTGATCGACTTTGACTGTGCCGAGCCCGGCGCGGCGACGTACGCCGACCTGGTGGCCGAGGTCGTGCACGAGATCACGCTCAACGGACAGGCCATCGACCCAGCCGAAGCCTGCGCCGAGGGACGGATCGCGCTGACCGAGCTGGCCGACCGCAACCAGCTGCGCGTGGTCGCTGACTGCGCCTACACGGCCGACTCGAAGGGCATGTACCGCGCCACCGACTCGGCCGACGGCCGGGTCTACTGCTACACCAACTTCGAGCCCGCCGACGCGCGGCGGGTCTACGCGAACTTCGAGCAGCCCGACCTCAAGGCCGTGTTCACGTTCGACGTCGTCGCGCCCGCCCACTGGACCGTGCTGTCGAACCAGCCGACGCCGGCACCCGAGCCGACCAGCACGGGCGTTGCCAGCACGGGCGGCACCAGTACGGGCGGCACCAGTACGGGCGGCACCAGCACGGGCGACACGGAAACGGGCACGGCGGTCTGGCACTTCCCGCCCACGCTCGCGGATCTCGACGTACCTGACCGCGGTCGTGGCAGGCGAGTACCACCTCGAGACCGACACCCACACGACGCCGGCCGGCCAGGTGATCCCGCTCGGCATCGCGTGCCGTCAGTCACTGGCCGGCTACCTCGAGGCCAGCGACATGTTCGCGGTGACCAGGCAGGGCCTGGACTACTTCACCGGCTTGTTCGACAGCGAGTACCCGTTCGAGAAGTACGACCAGGTCTTCGTGCCGGAATTCGCCGCTGGCGCGATGGAGAACCCGGGCTGCGTGACCTTTTCCGAGCGGCTGCTCTTCCGGTCCAAGGTCACGGACATGATGTACGAGCTGCGGGCCATGGTGATCCTGCACGAGATGGCGCACATGTGGTTCGGCGACCTGGTCACCATGAAGTGGTGGGACGACCTGTGGCTCAACGAGTCCTTCGCCGATTACAGCGCCGCGCTTGCCAGCACCGAGGGCACCCGCTTTACCGATGCCTGGACCACGTTCTCCGGGTCGCGCAAGACCTGGGGTTACATGCAGGACCAGCTGCCGACCACGCACCCGATCGCCGCCGACGTCCCGACGCTGAGCGAGGCCATCGCGAACTTCGACGGGATCAGCTACGCCAAGGGTGCAGCCGTGCTGAAGCAGCTCGTCGCCTACCTCGGTCGGGACAACTTCTTCGCGGGCATCCGGGCTTACTTCGCCGACCACGGCCACGGCAACGCCACGCTGGCGAGCCTGCTCGCGGCCCTCGAGCAGAGCTCGGGCCTGAGCCTGGGTGACTGGTCGAAGGCGTGGCTCCAGACAGCCGGGCCGAATACGCTGCGCAGTGAGTTCACTGTCGGCGCGGACGGCAGGTTCACCGGGTTCACCGTGCTGCAGGAAGCGGCGCCGGAGCACCCGACGCTGCGGCCTCATCACATCGCGATCGGCCTGTACAACACGGCCGCCGACGGTGCCCTCGTCCGCACGCATCAGGTCGAAGCTGACGTCAGTGGCGCGCGGACCGAGGTCTCCGGCCTTGTCGGCCTGGAGCAGCCAGACCTGATCCTGCTGAACGACGACGACCTCGGCTATGCCATCGTCCGGTTCGACGACCGGTCCCTGGCGACGCTGACCGAGTCGATCGGCGCCTTCACCGACTCGCTCGCCCGCACCGTCAGCTGGAGCGCCGTGCTCGACATGGTGCAGCGCGCCGAGCTGTCAGTCCCCGCGTTCGTCGCGATCCTGGTCGGCGGCATGAGCAAGGAGCCGGCCGTCTCGGTCCTCCAGATCCTGCACATGACGGCGTCCCGGCTCATGGCGGCCACCGCCGACCCGCGCTGGCTGCCGGCCGGCAAGGAACAGCTCGCCACGGCCGCGATGGAGCTGCTGCAGGCGGCCGAGCCGGGCAGCGATCATCAGCTCGCCTGGATGCAGCTGCTGGGCTGGACGGCGGTCACGCCTGCGCAGCTGGACTTCCTGGCCGGGCTGCTGACAGGGAACGTGGTTGTTCCCGGGCTGGAGGTCGATACCGAGCTGCGGTGGGCGCTGCTGCGCCGGCTGGCAGCGACCGGCCGGGCCGATGACGCGGCCGTCGACGCCGAGCTTGCGCTCGACCCGACCGACGCCGGCCGGCGGCACGCGGCCGCCAGCCGCGCCGCCATCCCGGACGCCGAGCACAAGGCGGCCGCGTGGCAGCTCGTGGTGCAGTCGCAGGAGCTTGGGCATGAGGGGATCGCGGCGGTGGCGGCCGGCTTCGGCCAGCCTGAGCACGCCGAACTGCTCACGCCGTACGTGGACGAGTACTTCGCGGCGCTGCCGGAGATCTGGGCGAGCCGCGGCGACCACCTCAAGCGGCTGCTCGGGGACGGCTTGTTCCCGTACTGGGCGGCGTCACCCGAACTGCTCCAGCGGGTCGACGACTTCCTTGCTGCCGAGACGCGTGACGCGTCGATGGTGCGAGTCCTGGTCGAGCGCCGCGACATCATCCAACGCGCGCTGCGATCGCGTGCCCTCCCGGACTGACTGAGCCCTGGCGTTGTGTGGCGCAATCTGACCCGTTACGTTATTACTCGACATCAAAGGCGATGAACGGGGCTATCGCATGCACACCGCTGATATCACCAGGGCAGAGACTGCTGAGCGAGCCAGGCTCCTGCGGGTCCAGTCCTACGACATCGAGCTGGACCTGACTCGCGGCGGCGACGTCTTCGGCTCGCGATCCGTCATCCGATTCGAGTGCGCCGAGCCTGGCGCGGCGACCTACGTCGACCTGATCGCCGAGGCTGTCCACGAGATCACCCTCAACGGCGCGCCAGTCGACCCCGGTGCCGCCGCTGGCGATGGCCGGATCGGGCTGACCGGGCTCGGCGCGCGCAACGAGCTGGAAGTGGTGGCGGACTGCGCCTACGGGACTGGCGGATTCGGCCTCCAGCGTTCGGTCGACTCCGCCGATGACAAGGTCTACACGTTCACGCAGTTCGAGGCGGCGCACGCCCGGCGGGTGTTCGCGAACTTCGACCAGCCCGACCTGAAGGCCACGTTCACCTTCCACGTCAAGGCGCCCGAGCACTGGACCGTCCTGTCCAATCAGCCGGCGCCAGACCCGCAGCCAGCTGGCGAGCGTGACGGCTCAGGCCTCGCCGCCGTGTGGAGCTTCCCGGCGACACCGCGGATCTCGACGTACCTCACTGCCATCGCCGCGGGGGAGTACCACGTGGTCCGCGACTCGCACACGACGCCAAGCGGCCAGGTGATCCCGCTGGCGGCGGCCTGCCGCCAGTCGATGGTCCCGTTCCTCGACGTGGCGGACATCCTGCTCGTGACCAGGCAAGGGCTGGATTACTTCACCGGCTTGTTCGGCGGCGAGTATCCGTTCGACAAGTACGACCAGGTCTTCGTTCCTGACAATGCGGGAGCGATGGAAAACGTCGGGTGTGTCATCCTCACCGAGTCGCTGCTCTTCCGGTCCAAGGTGACCGACACCATGTACGAAGAGCGGGCCGTGATCATCCTGCACGAAATGGCGCACCAGTGGTTCGGCGACCTGGTCACCATGCAGTGGTGGGAGGACCTCTGGCTGAACGAGTCGTTCGCCGAGCTGACCGGATACCTTGCGGCGGCCGAGGCGACCCGGTTCACGCAGGCGTGGACAGGGTTCTGCGGCGGCCGGAAGATCTGGGGCTACGGGCAGGACCAGCTGCCGTCCACGCACCCGATCGCGGCGGACGTGCCGACGCTGAGCCAGGCCGAGGCCAACTTCGACGGCATTAGCTATGCCAAGGGCGCCGCAGTGCTCAAGCAGCTGGTCGCCTACACCGGCCGGGACGCCTTCTTCGCCGGGATCCGCGCCTATTTCGGCCAGCACGCCGGGGGCAATGCCACGCTCGCTGACCTGCTGCGCGCGCTGGAGGCCAGCTCCGGCCGCAGCCTAGCTGACTGGTCGAAGGCGTGGCTGGAGACCGCCGGGCCGAACACGCTGCGCGCCGAGTTCACGGTCGGTCCTGACGGGTGCTTCGCCTCGTTCGCGGTGGCGCAGGCGGCGCCGGCCGAGCATCCGACGCTGCGGCCGCACCACATCGCGATCGGCCTGTACAACCTCGTCGACGGGGCGCTCGTGCGTACGCATCAGGTCCAGGTCGATGTGGCAGGCGCCAGCACCCCGGTGCCGTGCGCTGACCGGAGTCGGTCAGCCGGACCTGATCTTGCTGAACGACGACGACCTCGGCTACGCCATCATCCGGTTCGACGACCGCTCGCTGGCGACGCTGACGGAGCACATCGGTCGGTTCCGCGATGGGCTGGCGCGGACGCTGTGCTGGAGCGCCGTCGTCGACATGGCCAGCCAGGCCGAGCTGTCGGTACCGGCCCTCGTCCGGATCGTCGCGGCCGGGATGGGCAGCGAGTCGTCGGTAGCGGTGCTGCAGATGCTGCACGCTGAGACCCTGGGGCTGCTGGCGACCACCGCGGATCCGGACTGGGTCCGCAGCGGCAAGGATCTGCTGGCCGCGGAGGCGATCGCGTTGCTACGGGCGGCCGCGCCCGGCAGCGACCATCAGCTCGCGTGGGCGCAGCTCCTCGCCGGGACCGCGGTCACGCCGGAGCAGCTCGACCTGGTCGCTGGCCTGCTGGACGGCAGCACGGAGATCCCCGGCCTCGTTGTCGACACCGAGCTGCGCTGGTCGCTGCTGCGCCGGCTGGCCGCGACCGGGCGCGCTGGGGACGCGGAGATTGATGCGGAGCTCGAGCGGGACAGCACGGACGCGGGCCGGCGCAACGCGGCAGCGGCCAGAGCTGGCATTCCCGACGCCGAGCACAAGGCGGCGGCGTGGCGGCAAGTGGCCGAGTCCACCGAGCTCGGCCTGGAGGAATCCCTGGCGGTCATGCGGGCCTTCAATGCGCCCGAGCACGCGGCGCTCCTCGAGCCGTACGCCGCGAAGTACTTCGAGCAGCTGCCCGCGATCTGGACCGCGCGCGCGGACCTGCTGCGGGTGCTGCTCGGTCGGCTGCTGTTCCCGTATCCGGCGGCCTCACCCGAGCTCCTGGCCCAGGTCGATGCGTTCCTGGCCGCGCCGGACCTGGATCCGTCGCTCAGCCGCGTGGTCATCGAGGGCCGGGACATAGTCGAGAAGGCGCTGCGGTCGCGAGCGCTGCCTGTTTAATCCGTTATGTGGAGCTGGCCCGAAGCCCCGAGATCGGACATATCTATGCAGATCGCCGAGATCACGAGGGCCGAGACCAGCGAGCGGGCCCGGCTGCTGGCCGTGGACTGCTACGAGGTCACGCTGGACCTCACGCGCGGCAGCGAGGTCTTCGGGTCGACGTCGGTGATCAGGTTCGGCTGCGCGGAGCCGAGCGCGGCGAGTTACGTGGACCTGGTGGCCGAGTCCGTGCGCGAGATCACGCTCAATGGCGCGCCGATCGATCCGGCGAGCGCGTGGGCGGACGGCCGGATCGCGCTGACAGGCCTCGCCCGGCAGAACGAGCTGAGGGTCGTCGCCGACTGCCGGTACTCCCGCGACGGGACCGGGCTGCACCGTGCGGTCGACCCCGCTGACCAGAAGGTCTACACCTACACCAAGTTCGAGCCGGCCTACGCGCGGACGGTCTACGCGAACTTCGAGCAGCCCGACCTCAAGGCCAGCTTCAGCATCTCGGTCATCGTGCCCGCCCACTGGACCGTGCTGTCCAACGAGCCGCTGAACCAGCAGGCGCCCGCCGGCGACGGCTCGGCTCGTCTGGCGGTTCCAGCCCACGCCGCGCCTGTCGACCTACCTGTTTGCCATCGCGGCCGGCGAGTACGAGGTCGTCCGCACCACGCACACCACGCCCGGCGGCCAGGTGATCCCGCTGGGGCTGGCGTGCCGGGCGTCGATGGCCAAGTTTCTGGCGGCCGAGGACATCCTCGACACGACGCGCAAGGGGCTGGACTACTACACGGCGCTGTTCCAGACCGACTACCCGTTCACCAAGTACGACCAGGTCTTCGTGCCCGAGTACAGCGTCGGCGCGACCGAGAACGCGGGCTGCGTGATCTTCACCGACCAGCTGCTGTTCCGGTCGAAGGTCACCGACACGCTGTACGAGCTGCGCGCGAGCGTGATCCTGCACGAGATGGCGCACATGTGGTTCGGCGACCTGGTGACGATGCGGTGGTGGGACGACCTGTGGCTGAACGAGTCGTTCGCCGAGTTCTGCGCGGCGCTGGCCAGCGCTGAGGCGACTCGGTACGCGGACGCCTGGGCCACGTTCGCCACGGGCCGCAAGGCGTGGGGCTACGTGCAGGATCAGCTGCCGTCCACGCATCCGATCGCCGCCGACGTCCCGACGCTCAGCGAGGCGATCGCCAATTTCGACGGGATCAGCTATGCCAAGGGCGCATCAGTCCTCAGGCAGCTTGTCGCCATGATCGGTCGCGACAGCTTCTTCGCCGGGATCCATGCCTACTTCGCCGCCTATGGCTGGGGCAACGCGACGCTGGCCGACTGGCTCAGAACGCTGGAGGCCAGCTCGGGCACGGACCTGACGGACTGGTCGAAAGCATGGCTGGAGACCGCCGGCCCGAGCACGCTGCGCGGCGACTTCGAGGTCGGTGCGGACGGCACCTTCACCTCGTTCGCTGTGCTGCAGGAAGCGCCCGTCGAGCACCCGACGCTGCGGCCGCACCGGATCGCCATCGGGCTGTACCACCTGGCCGATGGGGTGCTGCTGCGCTCGAGCCAGGTCAAGGCCGATATCGCCGGCGCCCGGACGGCGATTCCCGAGCTGGCCGGCGTCGCGCGGCCGGACCTCATCGTGCTGAACGACGACGATCTGAGCTACGCGATCATCCGGTTTGACGACCGCTCGGTCGCGACGCTGACCGCGTCCATCGGCCTGCTCCGCGACTCGCTGACGCGCGCCATCTGCTGGACCTCGGTCGTCGACATGGTCCGCCGGGCCGAGCTGCCGCTCCCAGCGTTCATCGCCATGGTGGCGGGCGGCATGGCCGGCGAGCCCTCGGTCGCCGCGCTCCAGAGCCTGCTGGAGGAGTGCTGGGAGCTGCTGCGCACGATGGCCGATCCGGCCTGGGCGGCCACCGGTTGCGCGCAGCTTGCCGACGCGGGTACCCGGCTGCTGCTGGCCGCCGAGCCGGGCAGCGATCACCAGCTTGCCTGGGCGCAGCTGCTCAGCTGGAGCGCGACGTCAGGAGATCAGCTCGACTTCATCGCCGGGCTGCTCGACGGCACCGACCGGCCAGCCGGCCTGACGGTCAGTACCGAGCTGCGCTGGGCGCTGCTGCAGCGGCTGGCCGTCGCCGGCCGGGCAGGCGATGCCGAGATCGACGCGCAGCTCGAGCTGGACAACACCGATGCCGGATACCGGAGCGCGGCTGCCTGCCGGGCCGCCATCGGCGACACCGAGCACAAGGCTGCGGCGTGGGCGCTGCTGGCCGAGTCCGCGGACATCTCCGCTGACCTGCTGCGCTCGGTGGCGTCCGCGTTCCACCAGCCTGGCCAGTCCGCGCTACTGGCCCCGTATGCGCGTCGGTACTTCGACGTGCTGCCGGACATATGGTCGGCTAGCGGCGGCCACCTGCGGGTTGCGCGCGGGGCGGCGCTGTTCCCGGTCACTGCGGCCAGCCAGGATCTGATCAATGGGATCGACGAGTTCCTGGCCGCCGGGGAGCGTGAGCCGGGGCTGATCCGGGTCCTCATCGAGCGTCGGGATCAGGTGCTGCGCGCCCTGCAATCCAGGGCGCTCGCAGCCACTTCCGGGTGAGACACGCCGGGCTGGATCGTTGACTGACCCGGAATATGCGATCGTTCGCGCCTCGCTACAGGGCTACAAGGTGCCTCTGACCTGGCCATAGTCCGGACGGTGAGCATCGTGTAACTGTAGGTCGCGGCGCGAAAGCTCGATAACGTAGCGATCACGGTCGGCGTTGCCGCATGATGTAGTGACTCCACATCGGGCAGAGACGCCGCATCAGTCTCAGGAGTAACAGTCGGTATGACAACGGGATGGCCGCAGAACCAGCAAGACCTGCGGTGGCCCTACGCCGAGAACGACGACACCGGACCAGCCGGTCCGGTCCGCGGGCGTCTCGCCACCGACACCGAGCCAGGGAGCGCTGACGGCGCTGGATCTGGCCCGTCCGGATCTGGCCCGTCGGCCAGGGGCACTGAGCATCCGAGCGGACCACTTCCGGTCGGCCCCATGCGCGATCTTCAGCAGCGCGGCCGCCTCGGCCGCAAGTCGCGCGGCAACCGGGACGACTCCGGGCTGGACGGCGCCGGCGATGCCGATTACGACTGGATCAAGTACCTAGGGGAAGCTGGCCCAGCGCAGGAGTCGGGCCGGCGCCCGGCTGATGACGAGCCGAGCGAAGGACGTGGCGCCGGGCGACGGCTGCACCGCCGGCACGCAGCCCAGGCAAACGCTGCCCCTGCTGCGCCGACCCCTGCCCCTGCGGCTCCGACCCCTGTCCCTGCGGCGCCGACCCCTGTCCCTGCTGCGCCGACCCCTGCCGCCGGGCCGGCAGCGGCGCCCCGTGCTCCTGCTGGGCCGACTCCGTCGGCAAGCCGTGCTCCTGCTGCGCCGGCAGCGGCGAACCGTGCTTCCGCTGCCCCGTCTCCGTCGGCTTCGTCGCCGGCGCCCTCGACTCCCGCCCAGCGCTGGCCGGCCGCGCCGCCTGCGCAGAGCGATCCCCGGTCCGCGGACAGCCGAGCCACGCGGTTCTTCGACGTGGCCGACACCGACCCGACGAGCCGGGTAGCCCCGACCGACAGCGCTCCCCCGGCCCGTTCGCGCCACGGTAACGGCGCGCCGACTGGGCTGCGTGGCGACCGCGACGCGCCGGCCCGCTCCGAGCGGCCGGACCAGGACCTGTTCCGGCCCGGCCGGCATGCGCCGGATCGGCCGATCCCGGATCGCGCCCCGGCTGACTCGTCCTGGTCTGGCCCCTGGGATCAGCCCCGGCACAGTGGAACGTGGGAGACCGGATCGGCATGGCCCGAGACGGTGCAGCCGCGCGCGGCGCGCCCCGCGTGGCCGGAGACCAGCCAGCCTGGCCGAGCGCCAGCAAGATGGCCTGGATCCGAGCCGCACGATGCGCTTGCAGCTGACCCGATCGGAGATCTCGGGCCGGCTCGGCCGACGTCATCTGCTCCGATCGCACCGCCTACTCGGGAGCGTCGGCTCCATCGCTGGGCGCCGGCTGAGGCGCGGACAGCAGATGCAGCCGACAGTCCGGCCACCTTCGGCCGACCGATGGACGCCGATCCGCGACGGCCTCGGCGGGCTGGTGCGGTCGCTCCTCCTGCCATGGCGATTCGGGTACCCGCCGAGCGCGATCTTGAGATGGAGCCAGATCGCCACCTCGACATTGAGCCAGACACGGCGCCGACCGAGCGCGCCGGTCGCGGCAAGGCAGCCCGCTCGGCTAAGGCGGCCCGTCGCCAGGCCAAGGCGGATCGCGCCGGCGAAGCGGATCGCGCCGGCGAAGCGGACCTCGCGGGCAAGACCGGCCGGAAGGCTCGGCGCAGTGCCCGTCGGGCTGAGTCCGGCCGGCCCGTCGCCGCCCAGGCACCCGCGGCCAGCGTGGCGCCGTGGGATGAGCCGCCGACGAGTTCGCTGCGGCGGACCGCGGTGTCGCCGACCGCGGTGTCGGCGGCTGGAGTGTCGCCGACCGCGGTGTCCGCGGCTGGGGTGTCGCCGACGAGAGCACGCACGAGCGCGACGGCGAAGGCGTCCAAACGGTCGCGGCGCGGCCCGGCCCGCGGACTGCTTCACCGTCCGGTGCTACTGCCTATTGCTACGGCGCTCGTCGTCATCGTCGCTCTCGTCGTCTACCTGGCAGCCCGCGGCGCATTTGGCAGTACTGGTCCGGCGCATACGATCTCGACGCCTAGCAAGCTCGACGCGTTCGCGCTAGAGCCACAGCTTGCCCAGGGCATGGGCGCCGAGGCGCTGCGGGCCACCATTGTCAAGAAGGGCAATGGCGAGGCTTCTCACGTAGTTGACGCGGTGTACGAGATCAGCAGCGGACCGGCCGCCACGTCCGGCCCGCTGATCGTCTTGTTCATCGGCGGCAACCTCTCGGGCTCTGCGAGCTCGTTCATCTCCAGCTTCACGGGGCTGCTGCCGGGGGCGTTCGTGACCAGTCCAGGCGCGCTCGGCGGCCAGGCCGCGTGCGTACCGGGATATTCGGGTCATCCGGCCGAGTGCGCGTGGGCTGACAACGACACGTTCGGCCTGTTCGCGTCGCCGACGCTGAGCGCTGCCTCCCTCGGCAACGAGCTGCGGGCCCTGCGGCCGCTCGTGGAGCACGCCCGCAGGTAGGACATTTCGTGCCGCTCGCGGGTAGGACACGTCACGCCGGGCACGCGTACCGTCCAGGACGAGCTGCCGTCTAGCCCTGGGGTTCATGGCCTGCGCGGTCAGGACTTCTGCTCAGAAGGCCCGCTGGTCTTAGCCAACTTGACTCGCCTGGCTGGTGCGTCCGGCCTGGGCGTTCGCAACGACACCCGGACGACCGCGATGACCAGGGCGCCGAAGAGGACCACGAGCCCGACCAGCTGAATGCCCATGTAGTGGCTGGCGAGCGGGACAGTAGAAGCGTCAGTAGCGGCACGCAAGACCGAGTTCCCCGATGCGGCTGGGTCAACCGACGTTCCGGTTGGTGCACCGCCCACCGTCGGGAACAGCGCCGACGGATTGATGGCGTTGACGCCCGTGCCAGCGATCAGCGGCAGCACTCCCGGCACCGGCAGGTTGACTGCGCCCGTCGTCACTGTGGTCAGCACGACGACGTCGACCGCCGTGCCTCCATATCCCTGCGATCCGGCGGCAGATGCGTCCGCGGTGACCACCACGATCTCACCGAGCGGCGCCGCGGCCTGAACCGGAACCGAGACGGCCAGCTCGTCGGCTTGCCCGGCTGGCAGGCTGCTGATCTTGCAGGTCGTCCCGGTGGCCGCCGGGCAAGCGGTGAATTGCGGCACGCCGATGCCGGGCGCTGCGCCCACGACAGCCGTCACCGCCACGCCAGTGCTCGCCGCCTTGGTACTCCACACCCAGATAGCGAAGCTCGCCTGGCTGCCAGCCTGGACTTCCGACGAAGTCGACGCCGACTGCACCTCGACGCACAGCTGCGGGACTACCTGCCTGGGAGGCGTCGTGGTTCCGGAGGGCGTTGGCGTCGGGACCGGCGTCGTGCTTGAACTCGTGGTCGGATCTGGACTGGGGCTCGGGCCAGCCGAAGTGCTCGAAGCCGACGGGCTCGGACTTGCTGCCGGCGACGGCGTCGAGGTGTCTGACGGCGACGGCGACGGCGTCGAGGTGTCTGATGGCGACGGCGACGGCGTCGAGGTGTCTGATGGCGACGGGCCCGACGTATCTGATGGCGAGGGCGACGCTGCAGACGTATCCGATGGGGACGGCGACGGGCTGGTGTCGTTGCTGACGTACGCGGCGGTCAGCACAGCTGACTTGGGCGGCGACGAGCACGTCGTGCTCGCTTGGGCGACGGGTGCGATGGACGCATCTGCGGCCGGTGACAGGAAGGTGCCGAAGCTCAGAATGGTGAATCCGGCAGCCGCGCACAGCGCGGCGCGGCTGGCAAACAGTGTCCTCACCACCGCTTCCTCGATCCAGTCGGCAGAAATTCACTCACCTGTGTCAGGGCCCTTGGTCTGCACCGCGCTGCGCGTGTCACATGAGGCGACTTCGGTTATTACGGCGACGGTGCCAGGCGATTCCCAGGACCGCCACGACCAGGCCACAGGCAGCGGCGATCCAGGCCGCCTCAGCTTGCGCGCTGACGCTGCTCCTATTGGCTGCGTCAGCACTACTCACCGCCTGGTCGGAGGTAGTGGAGCCCTGCTGTGCGTCGGAGGACGTGGCCGCCTGCTGTCCGTTGGAAGTCGTGGACGCCTGCTGTCCGCTGACGGACTTGGGCACGGCCGACTTGGTCGTGTACGACTTGCCGGTTGACGAGAGGGTGAGGAATGTGGACTGGACGTATTTCACGCGACCTGTGCCTCCGGGGAGGCTGTAGCACCCGATCGCGAACTCGACCGTCCCGCCCTTCTTGATGTTGGTCACGTGCAGGAGCGCGCCGATGTTGCCGTCGAGGATGCCCGTGAACGCGGTTGTGACAGAAGAGACCGTGAACGAGATGCGGCTGGCGTAGCTTCCGTTGGTGTTGAACTCAGACATCTCGGCTGACCCCTGGAAGCCGGCCGGGCAGGCGTCGGTCGTCAGCCAGGTGGGCTTCAGGGTGGCGGCACCGCTGGCCGGCTGCAGGACAAGTCCGCCGGGCTGCGAGCCGTGCGCCGCGGCCACGGCGGAGCCCGCGGTGAGCAAGCCCGCCCCGAGGGTCAGCCCGGCCACGCCGAAGAGCAAGACCGCGCGGCGGATTGTCCTGGCGACTCGCCAGCTGGCTTTCGCATCGCGCGGAGCGCTCAAGACGATCTGAGTTATCGGCATAGCCGGGACGCTACTGCGCAGGTCGTAAACTCCGGAGGTACTGGCGGTGAGAAGTAGGAGAACGACGGCGAGCCAGGCTGGTGGAATGTCAGCTCGTGGACGCCAGGTTTGCGTAGACGACGACGTTCGAGAGATAGCTGCGGGTCTGGCTGTCGAATACGCCGCCGCAGGTAACGAGCTGCAACCCGCTGACGCCATGCGATCCATAGACCATGAAGCTCGGGAAATGCGCCTTTGAATACATTGCTACCTGGCGGACGACGAAATGTGCGATGACGCCGTCAGCCAGGATTACATCGACGTGATCCCCTGGCCGCAGGAACCGCAACCGGAAGAACACCGCCGGGCCCTGGTAGGAGTCGACGTGGCCGAGGATTACCGCGGACCCCAGCTGGCCGGGTGATGGGCCGAACTGGTACCACCCCGGTTCCTGAAAGTTAGTGGGGACCTGGACTGTGTGGTCCGGATTGAGCCCAAGGCGGGACAGCGGGACCCGCAGCCCAATGGCCGGGATGCTCAGCGTGAGCGGCACGGAGCGGGCCGCCGGTCTGACCCCGGGCGCAGGTGCCGACCCGCTGCCCGTAAAAAGAGGACCAGGCAGCCAGCCCTCGTGGCCGCGAAGGCCAAGAGCGAAGGCCCCGGCCGCGGCAAGGAACATGACGATCGCGGCCAGCCACCAGCGGCTCGGCCGCCGCCGCTGATCCCATGCAGACGGCGGCCTGCTCGACTCGGCATCGCTGCGAGGAGGAGAGCCACCCGACCGGGTGTCCCCTCGCGGAATCGGCCAGCTCATTAGATCCCGCCGAGTTCGACGGCTCCTCGCCCGTCGTCCTCGTGCTGCCCGCGCGTGCGGCGGACAGCCAGGCCAACAGCCGCCGCCGACCCGGCGAGGAGCGTGGCGCCCAGGGCAATCAGCAGGTCATTGCCCTTACTGGGAGGCGATGCTCCGCCGCCACCCGTGGCGGGCGCTCCCGACGGAATAGCGCTGCTGCTCGGCGGCGCAGTCGGTGTTGCCGTGTCAGTGGAGGTTGGTGTCGGTGTCGCGGTCGGCGTCAGCGTTGGTGTTGGTGTAGACGTCGGCGTGCTGGTGGGCGTGGCTGTCGGCGTGCTGGTGGGCGTGGCTGTCGGCGTGCTGGTGGGCGTGGCTGTCGGGCTCGGGGATCCCGAGGGTCCGGTCGAGCTCGTCGAGTACGAGCTGCCGTCGGCGGAGAGCGTGACGAAGGTGGACTGGACGAACTCGGGCGTGCCGGTGGCGCCGGCTTGGCTGTAGCACCCGATGGCGAATTCGACCGTGCCGCTACTCGTGACGCCGGCGACGCGGAGAAGGGCGCCGATATTGCCGTCCAGGGTCCCGCTGAAGGACTGCGTCAGGCCACTGCTGACGGCGGGCGAGATCCGGCTGGCGAGTGTCCCGTCGGGCTTGAACTCGGACATCTCGGCAGACACCTGGAAGCCGGTCGGGCAGCCGTCGGTGGTCGACCACGTGGGCGCCAGGCTGCTAGCGCCGTTAGCCGGCTTGAGGATCAGGTTGCCGGGCTCCGAGCCGACCGCGGCCAGTGCAAACCCAGCTGTGAGGAGCGCTGCCCCACCGGTCAGGCCGGCCGCCCCGAGGAGCAACACAGCACGCCGGATTCTGCTGGCGGTCCGCCACCTGACCTTCGCGTCGCGCGCAGCACTTTGGACACCTTTAATTGCCGGCATAGCCGCAGACGTTACTGCGCGGGCCGTAAATTCCGGCCGTACGGCCGGTGAGGAGTAGAAGAACGACTCGACCCATGCGCGGCGCATTCTGCCCGCCATCGGCAGCCTCATCGTGCTGGTATGGATAACTCTGCCCTGGTAGGCGCCGCATTCCAGTGTTCACCCACGCTTTCCTAGCGAGTCGTCCAAGACCGTCTTGCCCGTGCTTCACTACTCCCGTAGTCGGGCTTGGGATAACCATTGCCTTGGCTATTGGGCGGGCGTGCGGCCCGAGGGGCCGACTGACAAAGAGGGCGACTGTTTCGTGCGAACCGCAGAGCCGTCCGTATCTCATGGCCGTAATGGCCCGGTGCCGCGCAACCTGAGCGCGCGGCTCAGCCCACCTGATCGCGCATTTCGCGGCATCGCGCGAGCCGGCGGCGTGGTGGTGCTCGTGCTGCTGGGCCTGGTGGGCACGTTCCTCTTCTACCGAGCGTCGCAGGCGTTGCACAAAGCTGGCTGGTCGTTCCTGACGACGCAGGTCTGGAACCCGGACGGCGGCGGCTTCGGCATCGCCGCGGTGATGATCGGGACGATCCTTATTGCGCTCGTGGCCGTCGCGGTGGCGGTACCGCTCTCCCTCGGCACGGCCCTCTACATCTCGGAGTACGCACCGCGCAGCATGCGGCGCTTCCTGATCGGCGTGGTCGACCTGATGGCCGCCGTGCCGAGCGTGGTGTTCGGTCTCTGGGGCGCCTTCCTCGTGCAGTGGCACATCGTCGCGCTGTCCCGCTGGATCAACGACTGGTTCGGCTGGATCCCCCTGTTCAAGGTCGACGGCGTGACGCGGAACGCCACGCAGCCGACCGCGACCGCATACACGTCGTCCACGTTCATCGCCGGCGTCGTCGTCGCGCTGATGATCACGCCCATCGCCTGCTCGATCATGCGCGAGGCGTTCAGCCAGGCCCCGCCGGGCGAGCGTGAAGGTGCGTACGCGCTCGGCGCGACCCGCTGGGGGATGATTCGCGCAGTCGTGCTGCCGTTCGGCATCGGGGCGATGATCGGCGGCACGATGCTCGGGCTTGGCCGGGCGCTGGGCGAGACCATCGCGGTGGTCATGATCATCTCACCGGACTTCGCGATTCAGCCGCACATCCTGCAGCACGGCGGGAGCTCGATCGCGAGCCTCATCGCGCAGAAGTACTCCGAGGCGACCCCATTCGCGGTCAGCGCGCTGATGGCGGCCGGCCTCGCGCTGTTCGCGCTGACCCTCGTCGTCAACGTCATCGCCGCCGTGATCGTGTCCCGGTCCCGGTCCGGCGCAGTCAGCGAGGCGTGAGCCCAT
Source organism: uncultured Actinomycetota bacterium (assembly GCA_963837255.1). GTDB lineage: Bacteria > Actinomycetota > Actinomycetes > Streptosporangiales > Streptosporangiaceae > JAJYUU01. The sequence continues at coordinate 1,154,395 of CAWIMN010000009.1, read as the reverse complement.
GTCTGTCGTAGACGAGCCATTCCGCTCCGCGTCACGGCCGGCAGGCACTCAGCGCGACCCGCAGTCGGTTCAGGCGCTGCTGCCGCGCACGACCGTGTCGTCCCGGCCGGCATCACGCACGCAGCAAACGCGGCGCCAGATCGCGGGCGTGCGGCGCGAGGACGTGCTCGCGGTGGGAGGGGCGCTGGCCTCGGCGCTCGCCATTACCGGCCTGCTGTGGACGCAACTGGCGGCATTCACGGGGATATTCGGCTACGTGGTCGTGAGCTGGTGCCTGTTCGTGGTCAGCTACGCGGTACTGGTCGCGTTCGACAACAGTCGGCCGACCGTTCGCGACCGGATCTCAGCCGTCGTGGTGCATTCCCTCGCGGCCGTGGTGATCCTGGCGCTGGCGTACATCGTGCTCTACACAGTCTTCCGCGCCGCGAAGGCTCTGGTGCACGTCAACTTCTACACGCAGGACTTGCATTCGACCACCCCACTGGACCCGCTGACCAAGGGCGGCGTGCTGCATGCGATCGTCGGCACGCTCATCGAAGTCGGCATCGCGATGGGGATCGCAGTCCCGCTCGGCCTGCTGGCGGCGGTGTTCCTGAACGAGGTTCCAGGTCGGCTGAACCGCCTCGTGCGCACGGTGGTCGACGCGATGACGGCGCTGCCTGACATCCTCGCGGGCCTTTTCATCTATGCGACCCTGATCCTGATCTTCGGTCTCCAGCTGTGCGGTCTGGCCGCGGGATGCGCGCTCGCGGTGACGGTGCTGTCGATCATCTGCCGAGCGGCCTACGTCGTGCTCCGGCTGGTCCCCGGCGGTCTTACCGAGGCCTCCTACGCACTCGGTTCCGGGCACTGGCGCACGGTATGGCACGTCACGCTGCCGACCGCGCGATCCGGACTAGCGACCGCGGTGATCCTCGGCGCTGCCCGGGCGATCGGCGAGACCAGTCCGGTGCTTCTCACGGCCGGCGCCACGGGATACCTCAACGTCAATCCGGTGACTGGGCCGATGATGTCGCTGCCGCTGGATGCCTTCGACCTCGTGGCAAATCCGGAGCCGAACTACATCACCCGCGGTTTCGGGGCCGCCGCTGTCCTGCTGGCTCTTGTCATCGTGCTGTTCGCGATCGCCCGGTTGATCGGCGGCCGCGGTGCCGGACAGCTGACCAGCCGGCAGCTGCGCCGCCGGATGGCCGCATCCCAGCGGGAGTGGAACCGGTACACGGCTCGGGCCACGACCGGGCAGCCGGCGACGTCAGCCGGCGGCGGCTCTGCCGCCGACTACGGAGGGGCGAGCGCGTGACTGCCGGACGCGAGGACGGGCTTGCCAGCAAGGACAAGACAGGCGGAGAGAGCAGATGAAGCCGGGAAGCAGGAGGCGGGTGCGCAGGCTGGCGGGGAGCGTCGTAGTGGTGGCGGCCACCGTCGCGACTTCGCTCTACCCAGCGGTGCAGCCGGCATCCGCGGCGTCGTACGTGCCGATCAGCGGTGCGGGTTCGACCTGGTCCGCCAATGCCATCACCGACTGGATCACGAACGTCTCCCAGTTCGGCATGAAGGTCAACTACCAGCCGGTCGGCTCTACGTCGGGCCGACAGGAATTCGCGAACGGCACCACGGACTGGGGCGCTTCTGAGATCCCGTATGGCGTGCGCGACGGCAACAACTACGACCCGCCGCCGACGCGCGGCTACGCCTACATGCCGGACACGGCTGGCGGCACGACGTTCATGTACAACCTGAAGATCGGCAACACGCGGGTCACGAACCTGCGGCTCTCCGGCGCGGCCATCGCCGGAATCTTCACGGGCGTGATCACGAAGTGGAACGACCCGATCATCGCCAACGACAATCCCGGCCTGACCCTGCCGGCGCTGCAGATCGTGCCTGTCGTCCGTTCCGACGGCTCCGGCGCGACGGCGGAGTTCACGGAGTGGATGCTCTCCACGCAGCCGCACGACTGGAACGCGTACTGCGCGAAGGTCGGCCGCAACCCGTGCACGCAGACGTCCGCCTATCCGGTGCTGCCGGGTTCGGCGATGATCGGCCAGTCCGGCGACCTGGGCGTGTCGGGATACGTCAGCCAGCAGCAGGCCGACGGAGCGATCGGCTACGTTGAATATTCCTACGCGCTGGAGACCGGCTTCCCCGTCGCCAAGGTCCTCAACGCAGCCGGCTACTACACCGAGCCAACCGCCGGTCACGTCGCCGTGTCGCTGCTCAAGGCCCAGATCAACACGGACCAGAGCAGCCCGCTCTACCTGACGCAGAACCTCTCGCAGGTCTACACCGACACCGACCCCCGGACGTACGAGCTCTCGAGCTACTCCTACCTGATCCTGCCGACCAGCCTCACGGCTCCGATGACCACCGCTAAGGGCTACACGCTCGGTGCGTTCGGCGCGTACTTGCTGTGCGAAGGTCAGGTGCCGCTCGATGCGCTTGGCTATTCGTCGCTGCCGATCAACCTGGTCGAGGCGGGCTTCCAGCAGTTGCAGAAGATTCCCGGCAGCCAGGTGCCCACCCAGACAGCTACGCAGATCCAGAACTGTCACAATCCAACGTTCTCGACCAACGGCACAAACACGCTGGCGGCAACCGACCCGTTTCCGCCTGCTTGCGACAAGCAGGGAACGACGCAGTGCAGCACGGCCACTGGCGGCGCGAAGGCACCGACACCGGTCAACCCGAGTGCGAGCGGGTCGGCCACGAGCGGCAGCCGAGGGACCACCGCGAGCCCCGGTGCCAGCACAGGCACAGGAACGAGTACTGGCACTGGCTCGGGCGGCGCCGCAGCGCAGAACTGCAGCCCCGATTCCGGCGGCTGCGGTTCACTCACCGCGGCCGGCCAGGCTGCGCAGACGGTCAACGGCACCCCCACGAATTCCCCGGCGAGCCTCGACGACGGGCTTCAGGTCACACTCATGGGACTGGCCGCCGCCCTGCTGGTCGGCATGGCACTAGCTCCCCCGCTCATCGTTCAGGCGAGCCGGCGGCGCCGGCAACAGCGCGGCGCTGATCAGCCCGGAGACTTCCAGTGACCGCGCGATCCGAGGGCGCAGTCCTCTCGCGCGTCCGGTGGTGTGGCGCGCTGACCGCTATCGCGGCGCTGGCCGCCCTCGTCGCGATCGGGCCACCTGGCCATGCCCTGGCAGCGATCGGAACCGCAACCGGCTACAACCAGATCACCGGTGCCGGGTCGACCAACTCAGCCCTCACCGTGTCCTGGACGCAGGGTCTGCTGGACAACAACAACAAGCCGATCACGGCCGCGAACGCCGACCGCAGCAGCGCCACCCCGACTAGTCCGCTGTCGTTCATGTACCCGGACTTCAAGAACCTCCAGGTCACCGTCAGCCAGACGCAGGACATCACGCACCAGGGCGTCACGGTCGGGTGGCAGGGCGGCGAGCCGTCGATCGAGAACGGCGGCGGTCTGCAAGGTAACTTCCTGCAACTCATGGAGTGCTACGGCGACGCGAGCACCGGCCCGTCGCCACAGGGCTGCGAATACGGGAGCGCCGGCTTGCTAGCCGCTACCGATCCCAACAAGCCGATTGGCACCCGCGGCGGCGACCTGTGCCCGCCGGGCGCGGCGCCAAGCGTGACCAGCCCGCCAGCCAGCCTGAACGGTGACGGATCGCTCCGCGGCTGCGACCCGGAGGAGCCGGTCCAGGGCGCCAGCCCGCCCGACACGGCGCCCGGCGACACCCAGGACTACAGCATCCCGTTCGTGCCCGTGGCCAGCCAGGGCAGCCCAGCCTACGGAAACATCGATACAAGTCAGTACTTCGACGAGTTCACCAGCAACGAGGTGCAGGAGGCGGTCACCGGCGCCGACGGCACGGGACAGTTGCAGTTCGAGACCCTGACCGGCACCGAGGCGCCAGGCCTCGGCTGCGGCGAGCAGGAGAGCAACGGCCAGGCCCGCAATTGCTGGCTGGTCATCGTGCCCCGGGGCCAGTACGAGCCCAACGGCTACCAGATCAACGCAGGCAGCGTCGGACCCAATGGCTTCCTGTGGTCCTCGCCGCTCAGCGCCTCGAACTGGGCGATGCGCATCCAGATCCACCTCGACTATGCCCCGATCGGCTCGTTCTGCCCGATCGGCACGCAGGAAATCCAGACGGTCGGCACGCAGGTCATCGCCAGGGCAGTGCAGTCCTGGCAGCTAGCCCTCAACAAGGCCGCGAACTGCGCGCGGGTCTACGGCTACTCGGCCGTCCCGGAGGCGACGAGTACGCAGCAGCTATCACTGTCGGGCAGTCCTGCCGGCATGGCGTTCAGCACGATCCCGATCGGCAGCGAGGCCACGCGCTCTGGCGGCGGCGGAACGGCCAAGCTGCCGCCGATCCTGTATGCCCCGGTCGCGGTCTCGGCTGTCGGATTCGGCTTCAACATCAACGAGGCGACCGGATACATCAGTACGCCGGTCAAGCTCACGCCGGAGTTGCTGGCCAAGGGTCTCACCCAGGTCTACCGGACAGACTTGCCCGACTACTACCCGTCAGGCTTCGGCCACCTAGGGCCAGCGTGGTCAGTGTCAAACCCGGTGAACATCTCCGAGGACCCGGAGTTCCAGAAGCTTAATCCCCAGGTGCCGCCGACCTCTCCGGATGCATCGCTCGCGCCGCTGCTCACCGAGGACCACTCGGCCCTCAACCAGCAGATCTGGCAGTGGATCCAGGCGGACCCAGCCGCCACAGCGTGGCTCGACCATGGCACGACCAACGCAGCGAACGCGGTGACCGCCGACCCGGACTACACAGCGCTCAAGCTCGGCACCACGAAGGGGATTGACTCCTTCCCGCGCGCCTATACCGGCGTCCTCGATCTCGGCAAGTCCGCAACTGGCAAGGAGGAGACCAGGGGCTCCCTGGACCTGCTGCCGTACATCGGCAGCTACGACTCGGCAGCGTCGTCCGTCCTTACCGCCGACAACCCGACGACAGGCAACTGGGACGACCAGGCCATCGGCCCCGACGGCACACTGGGCTGGTGGGATAAGAACGGCGCGGAGCCGCTCGGGCACATCCTCATCTGGGGGATCTCCGACACGGCCGACCTGGCCGCCTACGGCTTGATCGACGCGCAGCTCTGCATTGACGCGGGCACTAACTGCGTCGCGCCGAGCATGGCCAGTATCACGACGGCGCTTGCCTCCGCCAAGCGCGACAGCGCCGGCCTGCTCGAGGTCAACCCGGCCAGTCCAGGAGCCGGCGGTTACCCGTTCGTGCAAGTGACGTACGCCGCCGTGGACACCAGGCGGAGCGCGACTTTGCTGAACGACTACGCCGACCTGATCGCCTACGCGGCCGGAGTCGGACAGACACCGGGTGTTGCCCCCGGCGACCTGCCGCCCGGCTACCTGCCGCTGCCGGCCAGCCTCAAGGCGCAGGCCCAGGGCGTGGTCGTCAAGCTGCGTGCCGATGCCAAGGGGTCGACGTCGCGCTCTCCGTCACCGACGAGTTCTGCCACGTCGTCCGGCACGACGACCGGAAGCACTGCTGGCACAGCCGCGGCGCTGTCGGGCGGGACGGCAGCGAGCAGCGCCGCTCCGTCGGTGGGCCTCAGCATCACCCCGCCGTCGGCGGAGCTAGCGGCGACGACGACACAGCGGCAGCCAGCCGGAGCCATCCGCTGGGCGCTGCTTGTCGTGGTCCTGGCTGGCGCTGCGTGCGCCGCAGGCGGGACGGTACTGCGCTCCGCCAGCCTGGCGGGCTGGCCGCGCCGGAGGCGGCCGTGATCGCCACTGACTGGGGTGCCACATGCGGCAGCACGCAGCACCCCAGACACCCAACAGCTTGGCCGGCAACGGGATGCCGGTCAGGGCGGTACCCAGCCCGTCCAGTTCACGCGGCGGGCAACGGCCGGGCGTACCACCGAGGGTACGTCCTCAACCCAGAGGAAGGGACACGATGTATCCCAAACCCCCCGTCACCCGGACCGGCAGGTCCGGGTGGCTCGGCCACCGGGTGACCAGGCTCAAGAGCCTGGCAGTGGTCGGAGCCGTCACGCTGAGCTTCGCCGGGGCCGCGTTCGCAGCCGCGGTACCGGCCTCGGCTGACCCCTCGTTCAACTTCGTGGGCGTCGGCTCGGACACGACCGAGAACGTCATGGACCTGTTCGCTGGCCAGACCAGCGGCGGCATCATCGGGTCCTACGACGCGGTCAACCCGGTCAGCCAGGTCGCGGACGAGATCATCACGCCGGGCGTGGCCAGCTCTGGCGGCGCGCAGCAGAACTGCAGCTTCACCCGGCCGAACGGCTCGGGCCAGGGCTTCAAGGCGCTGGACTTCTCCGTCAACCCGAGCACGACCCTGGGCCAGCTTGCGGTCCCACCGCAGGCGGGCTGCCTCGCGTTCGCCCGCTCATCGGGCGCTCCCGGCAGCGTCGCAGCGACCGGCCCAGGTGCCCTTGACACGAGCGGTGGGCTGATCTACGTCCCGTTCGCGCTGGACGCAGTGACCGACGCCACCGGTCCGGCGACCGCGGTGAGCGAGACGACGCAGTGCGTCAGCACCACGTCCGGCTGCACCAACGTGCAGAACGGGATCGGCACGATCACCTTCACCACCGCGCCGACCGCCATCACCAACGCGAACCTGTTCACTCTCGCCAACCTGAAGTCGCTGTACGGGAGCTGCGCCAACGTCACCGTCAATGGCGTGACCTACAACCCCAACACAGCTACCACGGGTCAGACGCAGATTGACTTGTACGCACCGCAGGCCGGATCGGGCACGCTGTCCTTCTGGGAAAGCTCGATGGGCGTCACCGCGGTGCAGTCGTGCTGGCACCAGACGATCGTCGCCGGCCCCGCCGTCGGCATCTCCGTCGAGGAGCATGACGGAAGCGCGGTCGCCAGTGACCCGAATGGCATCGCGCCGATCTCCATCGCCAAGTGGCTCGCCATGAGCAACGGCGTCGTTAGCCCCGACGTCCGCCACGGCGACGTACTCCAGTCGATCGGCGGTGTCTCGCCGTTCTCCAGCGGCAACCTCAACACCAGCTTCCCCATCACTCGCGAGGTCTACAACGTGATGGCCGACAACCAGATCACGACCGGCGGTTCGAACAACCCGGTACTCACGGGGCTGTTCGCCGGCACGAGCTCTGCGCTGTGCCAGTCAGCCTTCACGATCGAGGAAGAAGGCTTCGGCTTGCTGTCGACGTCGACTCCCGACCAGTGCGGCTCGACGGCTAACTCCCTGCGGGTTCAGGAGACCAACTCCGGGCCCAGCTGAGCCGGCTGGGTGCCTGCCCGGACCCGGAATGTCCGGGCAGGCACCTGGTCATCGTCCCATAACCGGGACGACCCACCCGCGGGTGCGCGCTAGGCACGCCTGCTAACAGTAAGGGAGAGGAACCCCCTGCTATGAACGAGAAATGGAAATGGAGAACGGCCGGGCGGCTGCGCCGCGGTGCTGTGATCCTTGGGGTTGCGGGCCTGGCAGCCGGGGCGGCGGTCGTGACCGCTGGGTCGGCGCTGGCTGGCGTTGGCTCGCAGCCGGGCAACCTGGCCTTGAATCCGGCTAGCGGCGCGCTGAGCCTGACGCCGACGTGGTCGACGACGGACGGGTGCCCGGCAGGCTTCCAGGCGTCGGCAGAGATGTCTGATTTCACCACGAGCGGGACGCAGATCAGCCGGATCTCGCCGGCGGTGAGCAGCGGCCTGACGGCAGGGTTCAGCGGGACGCTGGACGGCAGCATGCAGCTACTGCTGAACCAGGCCGGGATCAGCTCGGGCGGGACGGTCGAGTTCGCTATCGGCTGTTACAACCAGGCCGGTGCGACCGGGACGGCGGAGTTCACTCAGTCGACGTTCGTCACGGTGCCGACCGGCGGCGGCACGTTCTCGACCAGCTCGACCGGCCCGGTGATCACGGCGACGACGACGACGCTGACGGCGTCGCCGAGCCCGGCCGGGACGGGTGCCACGGTGACGCTGACGGCGAATGTGTCGGCGGCTGACAGCACGACCCCGGCCGGGACCGTGCAGTTCGAGGTCGGCGGGACCAACATCGGCACTCCGGTGGCGGTGAACAGCGGTGGTGTGGCCACCGCGGCGGTGGCGACGACGACGTTCTCGGCGGCGGGCACGGAGGCGCTGTCGGCGGTGTTCACGCCGACCAGCAACACCTACGCCGGGTCGACGGGCACGTTCAACCTGCTGGTGCAGACCGCGGGCAGCCTGCCGGCGACCGGGTCGCCGGTGCCGATCACCGTCACGATCACGCCGACGGGCACCCTGTCGGTGTCGGTGGTGAACACTGCAGTTCCGCTGTCTCTCAACAGCGCGGGCACGGCGGCCACGGGCACGCTGGGCAACGTCACAGTGAACGACAGCCGCAACACCTTCCCGGGCTGGTCAGTCTCGGGCCAGGAGGCCAACTTTGTCGGCAGCGGCACCGCGTCCGGCTTCTCCATCCCGGGCGACCAGCTCGGGTGGGTGCCGGCGTTCGTCGGCGCGGCTGTCGACGGCGCCGTGCTCGGCCCGACCGTCGCTCCGGGAACCTCTCCCGGCGGCCTCGGCGACACTGGCGGCGTGCTGGTTTCGGCGACGCCGGGCAACGGGTTCGGTACCAACGTCGCGAACGCGGCGCTGACGCTCAATATCCCATCCGGACAGGTTGCGGGCTCCTACGCCGGCAGCATGACGGTCACCTATCTCTCGGTCGGCCCGTAACGAGCGGCATGTTGTAGCGCCGCTAGTTCCAGGCCCCTGAGCCGACTGCGGTAGTCGGCTCAGGGGCGGGCCCAGGGGAGGGGCGCGGGCAGCGAAGTTGCTGCCCGTCGCTCCTCCCTGCGCCGCGAGTGGCGATGCAGCCGGACGCCCTAACCCAATAAGCCACGCCGGATTCATGTCGGCACTATTCGCATCGTCGGTCGGGCTCCTAGGGGCTCTCGAAATGAACGGTCTGCGCTCATGAACGTCTCCCGCCTTCACCACATCCGGCCGCGCGATACCCGCGGCCGCGTACTGACCGGCGGCCTGCTGCTTGCGGCGATCCTCACGGGGGCCGTAGCCGCCGGGCCCGCAGCTTTCGCGTCCCGGTCGGAAGCCGTGGCCCAGTCGGCTCAGACCTCGGGCGGCGGCAATGTGGTCACCTGGTCGGAGAGCCCGGCCAGCGCCACTGCGCCGGACTACCGCGCCACGTTCTCCTATGCGAGCATCCAGCCCGGGTCGACGATTTCCGACCATGTGGCCGTGCTTAACCGGAGTAAGCAGAGCGTCGCGTTCACGATCTACGCCACTGACGCCACCGGCACCACTCTGGGCAACGTGCTGGAGCTGCTGCCCACCGGCAAGAAGCCGCAGGACATCGGATCGTGGGTGCGATTCCCCAGGGGCGCTACGCAGCTGTCGATTGTCATCCCCGCCGGCAAGGGGATCATCGAATCGTTCAAGCTCACTGTCCCGCTGCACGCAACCCCGGGCGACCACACCGGCGGAATGATGGCCGCTGTCGGCTTCCCGCGCAAGACTTCCAAGGGCTCTGAGGTGATTGAGTACCAGCGGATCGCGGTGCCGATCGAGCTGCGGGTGACGGGCAAGCTGCGTGCCGGGCTGCAGGTCGAGTCCATCTCGACCGGGTTCCACGACCCGCTCAGCCCGTTCGGCACAGGCTCGGCCACGGTCGCCTACACGGTTCACAACACCGGCAACATCCGACTGACCGGCAGCCAGACCGTGTCGGTGACCGGCCCGTTCGGCGTGGCGCGCAAACTTCAGCTGAAGAACCTGCCGACGGTGCTGCCCGGCGACTCAGTCCGTGTCACGGCGCAGCCCCGTGGCCTCTTCCCAGCCGGCCCGATGACGGCGCACGTGCGCCTGAAGCCGAGCGACCCCATCGGCGCCCCGGTGCTGACCACGCCGGTCGCCTACGCAACCGGGACGGCCTCGCTGTTCGCCGTGCCGTGGACGCTGCTCCTGCTGGTCATCCTGGTAGTGGCTGCGAGTTATGGCGTCTGGCGGGCGCGGGGGTGGCAGCGGCGTCGGCTCCGCGCCAGGCTGGATGCCGTCGCCGACAGAGCTCGGCGCGAGACCGAGCGCCGCCTCCTCGGCAACACCGGCAAGTCCGGTGCCGAGCCGCAGCAGCAGGCATGACGCTGGTACAGGAGCCGCCGCCCGGCGCGCCGAGCGCGCCTGGGGGCGGTGTGGCGTCGGCTGGCACATCGCCGCCACCACAGCAGTCACGGTCGTCACTGGGACGCAGCGGAGCGTGGCTAGTCAGCTCCACGGCGGTGCTGATCCTGGGCGCGTGTCTGCTCGGGTTCGTCGGCTGGATGGCCGTCGGATCGCGGCTGTATTACGACCGGGTCCAGCACAACGACTACGCCACCTTCCGGGCCGAGCTTGCGCAGGCAGTTGCGCCGACCGGACCCACCGATCCGGCAAACCCCAAGAAACTGCTGGCGCCCGGCACGCCTGTGGCCGTGCTGTCCATTCCTGAGATTGACCTCAACGCGGTGGTGCTCGAAGGCACCAGCAGTGACGTACTGGAAGGCGGCCCTGGCCACTTGCGTGACACTCAGCTGCCAGGCCAGGCCGGATTCAGCGAGATCATGGGTCGTCGGGCAGCATACGGTGGGCCGTTCGCAAGGCTGTCCAGCCTGGCGCCGGGCGCAATCTTCACGGTCACCACCGGGCAGGGCGTGACCCGCTATCGGGTGCTTGACGTGCGTCGGGCCGGAAACCCGGTGCCACCGCTGAGACCCGGCAAGGGCCGACTGGTGCTGGCGACGGCCGATGGGCCGCCGTTCGCGCCGACGGGAGTGCTGCGCGTCGATGCCGACACCGTCACCGCGCCCAAAGTCGCTCCGGCGATGGTGATCTCCGGTTCTGACATCCTGCCTAGCGAACTGGCTTTTGGCACGGAGTCGGTCGCGTGGGTGCCGCTGGTGCTGTGGGGCGAATGCCTGCTGCTGGCTGCCATCGCGGTGAGCTGGCTCGGATCACGCTGGGGCCGCTGGCAGACGTGGATCGTCGCGGTTCCCGTGCTTGGTTACCTTGGCCTGGCAGTCGCTGACCAGGTCGCCCGACTGCTCCCCAACCTGATGTGATCGCCCGCAAAATGACCTCGACGTCGCAAGCGTCGCCCTCGCCGGCGACCGAACAAGGACCTGGACCCTGTGATCGACCAACCAGACAACGACGCAACCGCCATCCGGTCGGCTAACCAGAAGGATTCAGTCCTGCCGTGGCGTTCCTGGCAAGGCGCGAACTCGATCGAGGCCTCGCGGTCAGGACTGGACGCGACCGCATTGTCCGCTGCGACGATCACCGACGTGCGCCTCGCGGAGCTAGACGCCCGCGACGTCACCGCGTGGTTCGGCGACCACATGGTGCTCGAGCAGGTGTCGCTCACGATGCGGGCTGGCGAGGTGACCGCTCTGATCGGCCCGTCGGGCTGCGGCAAGTCAACGTTCCTGCGGATACTCAACCGCATGCACCAGCTGGTGCCAGGGGCGGCGCTGGCAGGTGAAGTGCTGCTCGACGGGATCGACATCTACGACCCGTCCCAGCGACTGACCGAGGCGCGCCGCCAGATCGGCATGGTCTTCCAGAAGCCCAACCCGTTCCCGGCTATGAGCATCTATGACAACGTACTGGCCGGGCTGAAACTTACGGGTGTCAAAACCAGCCGGGCCCAGAAGGACGACCTGGTTGAGGAGTGCCTGATCAAGGCCGGCCTCTGGCGCGAGGTTCGCGACCGGCTACGGCAGCCAGGCGGTGCGCTGTCTGGCGGCCAACAGCAGCGCCTCTGCATCGCGCGTTCGCTGGCGGTCCGGCCCCGCGTGCTGCTCATGGATGAGCCATGCTCGGCACTCGACCCGACATCCACGCGGGTGATCGAGGAGACCATGGCCGACCTTGTCCGGGAGGTCACCATCGTGATCGTGACCCACAACATGCAGCAGGCGCAGCGGGTGTCGGATCAGTGCGCGTTCTTCTTGGCCGAGCAGGGCACTCCTGGCTTCATCGTGGAGCATGGTCCGACGGAGGCGATGTTCGACTCGCCGCAGGATCCGCGCACCGCCGATTACGTCAACGGTCGCTTCGGTTGACGCAATCTCATGGCCACGGCTCGGGCATGGCCGGTATTGTGGCTGGTGGTGGAGCGAACGCACGCCTGGACAACCAGGCGTGCGCTGGGAGCCATGTCCTGACAGGGCGCGCGGTTACGTCCGCGCGAGCCAACTGGAGGTAATGGCGATATGCGGCACCTAAGCGGGCTGGTCCTGGCGATCGCGACTGCGGCAGCGGTGTTCTTCGGCGGCGGCTGGGGCGCGGCGAGGGTCCTTGCGTTCCATCGGAATGGCGTGAGCCTCGTGAGCGTGTCTGGCGGGCTCGCGCTGGCGGCCATCGTCGGCACGGGCCTGCTGCTTGGCATCCTCATCGTGGCCCCTGCGGTATCTCCGCTCGGCGCCGGCCTGCCGGGCCTCGTCCTGCTCGGCTGGTCCGCCCTGGAGGTGTTCAGCGCGCACTGGGCGCTGCGCGTGATTCCGCTCTCCGGCCTGAGCGCCGCCACTGGATTCCGCGCCATGCTGACCGGCGGCATGCTGGCGCTCCTCGGCGCCATGATGATCGCGCCGATGTTTGTGCCGTCGCGGTGGCGGCGGCGTGAGCTCGCGGACGAGTTCGCCGAGCGACCTGCCGCCCAGCTCGTGCACTGAGCTGCTCGTGCACTGAGCTGGTGGTCACCTATTGTTTCGGTGGCGACTTGCCTTCGTGGTCGTCGTTCGCCTTAGGCGTCCGCAGCGACAGCCTTGCGATCGCGATCGTGACGGCGGCTGCTAGCACGGCAAGTCCGGCGACCTGACCGCCGATCAGGCTGCCATCGAGCGGAATAGTAGCGGCGGCAGTGGCCGCGTGGAAGACCGAGCGCGCCTTAGCGGGAGGCAGGCCAAGCGACCCCGTTCCCGTCGTGGGTGAAGCCCCTACGGTCGGGAACAAGCTCGACGGATCGGTCGGCGAGATGCCCGTCCCGGAGATCGACGGCAGTGTGCCCGGTACCTGCAGCGTGGCTGGCGGGATCGTGGTGCCAGACGGGCTTGCTGAGGTGCTCGTGGACTGCACCGCCACGACGTCAGTCGCGGTGGCAGAGAACGACTTCGCGCCCGCGGCTGAGGCCTGCGCGGTAATCCGCACGTGCTCACCGGACGCGGCGTTGGCCTGCACCTGGGCAATAGCCTGGAGCTCGTCGGCCTGGCCAACGGGCAAGTTACCGATCTTGCAGGTCGCGCCGCTAAGGGACGGGCAGACGGTGAACCTGGGCTTGCCGATGTGCGGGGCCGATGCGACCGCCACCTTGACTGTGATGCCGGTGCTCGCTGCCTTCGTGGTCCATACCCAGATCACGAAGCTCGCCTTTGCCCCGGCCGTCACCTTCGCTGACGACGGGAACGGCTGGACGCGAACACACAGCTGCGAGGCGTTCTGCCCAGGCGCCGGCGACGTCGACGAGCCACTCGGCGCCGGGCTTGGCGATGTGCTGCCGCTGGGGCTGGGGCTGGGGCTAGGACTGGACGAGCTGTCGTTGGGCGTCGGGGAGGGCGTGGGAGTCGTCGACGCGCTTGAGCTGGAGCTTGTGGACGGAGCGGGTGACGAGGATCCAGGCGCGGAGGATTGCGGCGCTGATGTGCTCGGGTTCGACGACGGACTGCTACTTGCGGCCGTGCTCGGCGACGGCGACGTGCTGGCGGAGGAAGACGAACTGCCCCCCGCGGAAGAGCCCCCGGACGCCGACGAGCTGCCGGAACCCGGCGAGCTGCTGGACGTCTGGGCACTGGCGGAAGCCGACGTGGTGTGGTGACGCTTACGCCGGTGGTGGCGCGCCTTCTGGGCTCCGGCGGCCAGGGTGCTCGAGTTCCTCGCGGCCGAGGCCGTCAGCACCGCGTTCTTCGGGAGTGTTGCACAGGCGCTTTTAGCGGACGGGGCGGTAGGAGCGGCGACGGCCCACGGGGTGATGAACACCGCAATACTCAGGAAGATGAAGCCGGTGAGGGCGGCAAGTGCGGCTGGCCTGGTGATCAGCGCCCTCACCTGTGCAACCTCGCTTAGTCGGCTTCGTGGACAGGACAAAGCCTGTCCGCCATGTTTCTCACACTTCTCGTGGGCCGGCCAGAGGCGCGCCCGGCGGGATCATGGACGCCTAAGGCTGGCGCACGCTTCAACAGCTGTCGAGTCCGCTGTCCCCACGGCTGGCCGAAATAAACGCTCCCGCCAGGCTTTTTCGCTCTGACTCGGAGGTCACGCCGGCTCGTCTGCCTGGTCACGCCGGCTCGCGCTGACCCGCCGGCCGTCAGTCGTGTATGCTCTCGTGGCGCGGTGCTGAATCCGGGTGACCGGATCCACGGCAGCCGCCCACGCCCCCTTAGCTCAGTCGGCAGAGCGTCTCCATGGTAAGGAGAAGGTCTACGGTTCGATTCCGTAAGGGGGCTCCACAGATCACCAGGTCAGAGCTCGGCTCCCGACGTTCCTAAGGTAGATTCAAGATCTTCTGACCGTCATTTGATCGCCGTTCTGGACGTCTGTTGATGGTATCGAGCGATACGGATTGGCCCCCGATGGCAGGGCGGCTGAGGCCGCCGCGCGGGACTTTGAACACTCCCGCCCACAGGAGTGAGCTGACTGACTGTCTGCCACGACGGATCCTGACTCAGGACGGCAACACCGGGCGTGCAGACGAGACATCCGGAGACAACGCCTGGCTGCCGCTACACCAGTGCAGGATGGCCCGGCACGGCACTTCGTTGAGGAGGTCTACGACGCCAAGATCGCCGCCGGCAACACCCACCACGCCGTACTGCGCAAGCTCGCCAACCGCTGGCTCGAGATCCTCCGGCACTGCCTGCACCTCGGCGTCCTCTGCGACGAAGCGACCCACGCCGCCAACCGCGCCGGGGCACTCTCGCTCAAACCCGCGGCCTGAGGTTGACAGAGCGTGTCTCATGCCTGCGCCTCAACATAGGTGCCGTGCTCAATGTCGTCCAGCAGCGAGATCTCGGCCGGCTTCCACCCGAGCCGCTCGGTCGTGATCGCGCTGGAGGTTGGGTTGTCCACGCCGATGAACGGGCCAGGAAGCTGAACCGCCTGCTCGCCTGCCCGGGCGTGGCTGCCAGTCGTCTGGGTCGGCGACGGGCAGGGTAGAGCGATCTTCCTGGGGGATAAGCATCCGGTGGACCCTGAGTATCCAGCCGAAACGCAAGGCCCGTCTGCACCGGCAAGCCCACCGGCCGCGCATCGGCGGATGGGCTCGGCCAATGACCTGCTGCCACTCGGCGACTGGCTTCGGCACGATTCGCTGCGCAGCTGGCCAGTGCTGCTGTTCCTCGCTCTCGTCTGCATACCGACGTGCGCCCTGGTGGTTCTGGGCACCAGCGTCAGCGCGGATACCTTTACCGAGGTTGCGTGGATCTTCGCGGCCTACTTCGCTTTGGCGTGGCTGCTCCTGCTCGGAGTCATCGTGCGGCCAGCGCACGTGACCCGGACAATGCTGGTGCTGATCATCGTCACGGCACTGCTCACGGAAATACCGCTGGCGGTGGCAATGGAGACTGCGCTGCACGACAGCAACGCGAACCTGGCCAGCAGCATTTTTACCATTGGCCTGCCGGAGGAACTGGCGAAGGCGCTGCCTATCGTGATCGTCGCGCTCATCTACCGGCGCAGTCACGCGCTGGCGCCCAAGGACTATCTGTTCCTCGGTGCGGTCAGCGGATTGGCCTTCGGCGCCGCCGAGGTCGTGCGGTACTTTACGATCAATGGCGTTGACCAGTTTTACCTGACAGTGCGGTCCGCCTTGCCGACCATCGGACACCTGATCAATGCCGGGAACCCGGCCGCGACCTCAGTGTTCTCCGCCCTCATCGGACCGGTGCTCGACTTCATCCTGGACTTCGTGTGGCGGTTCCTGACTGACCCCATCAGCCATGCTTGCTGGTCTGGCCTCACCGGCTACTTCGTTGGCTTGGCGGTCACGAGCCGTTACAAGTGGTATGGAGTCGGCTGGATCGGTCTGGCAGCGGCCGCGCTCCTGCACGGCCTGAATGACTGGAGCCGGGTCAACGGGCACATCTTCTGGATACTGGTCACGTTCGTTAGCGGCGTGTTGTTCCTCGGATACGCGAAGGTCGGCTCGCGGGCTGAGAACGGCGGCCTGTCAGCTACCGAGCCGCCTCCGTTCCTGGACACGCGGACAGCGCACGCGCGGCACGCTCCTGGCCGCGCCCGCGCGCCCGGCGCGCGAGTTGCGGGCGGCGATGAGCGACCGCACCTGCCCTGGTGGGAGCAGCATTGACCGGCCGGCGCCTTCCTCCACTAAAGCCGCAGCGCCCAACCGCCGCGTCGGCCGGTACGGCTGTCGCGTAGCGAGAACGTCGCGCGGCTGCTCGTCCGGGTCACTGCGCAGCCCGTAAGTAAGAAGTTGCCGACGGCCGCGCTCGCCGGCGCGGTGCGGGTCCTGGGCTCGTACGGCGCGATCGCTAGCCTGGCCAGGTGAAGGAGCAGTCCCCAGCGAGCTGGCAGTGAACGCCTAGGTAGGTGATGATCAGGTCCAGCGGCGTCGATACCAGCGCGCTGGCCGGGGGCCGAGGTGCCACCTGGGCTTGCGCAGACTGCGATGCCGCCCGGATCCGGGCTCGGCGTGCCGCCGATCGCCGCGGTCGCCGCTACAGCGCCAAGAGTGGCGATCGTCGTCTTGGTGGGCGGATGCGGCCCCTGTCAGAGTCGGTTCAACGCCGTGCGCATGCCGGCTTCCGCTTCGTCGCCCAGGCGTTCGAAGGCGGGCTTAAGCAGCAGGATGGCGAAGCGGGATGCTCCTTTGAAGGTGAGCTCGGCGGCGTAGGTTACTTCGGTTCCGGACGCCAGCGGCCGGAAGGTCATGGTGTCTACGGCGGTGACGGTCTTGTTCTCCCCGCGCAGTCGAATGAGTTGCTGGTCAGCTAGTTCCTCGACGACGTAGGTCAGATGCGTCGTCCGGCCGAGAAATTTTGAGGTGTTGAGGTAGGTGGTGCCGATTCCGCCGTTGCCGTGTTCGCGCATAGTGATCACGGTGCCCGGGTCCCAGTCAGTGGTGGTGGTGAAGTCGCTGAGGTAGTCGAACACGGCCTGCAGGGGTTTGTCGACGACGACTGTCCTGACCAGTTTCATGGCGTCCTTGACTTGTGGGTGGTCTCGGTCGAGGGATTCGGCGGAACGCGTGTCAGCGCAGGGAGGCGGTCTTCCACAGGGCCATCCATGCGCGGACGGGGACGATGCGAGCGGCCTTCGCCAGCAGGGCCATCCGGGCGGGGAAGACGATCTCCGGGCGGTCACGTTCGAGGCCGTCGCAGATCGACCGTGCGGCGCGGTCGGCCTCGAAGATGAACGGCATGGGGAACTGGTTGCCGGCCGTGAGGTCGGTCCGCACGAACCCAGGACACACGGTCGTGACCTGTACGCCGGTTCGGGCGAGGTGGATGCGCAGCGATTCCAGGAGGTTGATCTGGGCGGCCTTGGTCGCTCCGTAGGCCTCGGCGCCGGCCAGCCCGCGGAAGCCGGCGATGGAGGCGATGCCGGCGATGGTCCCGCTCCGCCGTCGCAGCATGCCGGGCAGCACTGCCGCGATGGCGTTGCTCATGCCGGTGAGGTTGACCTCCAAATGCCTGTTGAAGAGTTCGGTGTCCCAGTTGCTGGGATCCATCTGCTTCCAGTAGCCCGCGGATAGCACGGCGAGGTCGATGGGACCTAGCTCCTGCCGGACGCGTGCTGCGGCGGCCATAACGGAGGCGGCGTCGGTGACGTCGGCGGGCAGGACGAGCATGTCCGCGTCCGCTACGGCTTCAAGCCGGTCCTTGCGGCGGGCTGAGACCGCGACGGCGGCGCCGCGGCTTACGAGTTCGCGGGCCACGGCGGCGCCGATTCCGCTGGAGCCGCCGACGACCCAGGCGACCTTGCCGGTCAGCTTCATGCCGGCCGCCTGGTCATCTGAAGCTGGCTGACGCCGAGGTAGCCGCTGCGGAAACCGGCCTCACTGTAGGCGAGGTAGAACTCCCACATGCGGCGGAAGGTCTCGTCGAAGCCCTGCGCGTGGATATTCGGCCACTGGTCGAGGAAGCGTTCCCGCCAGAGGCGCAGGGTCCTGGCGTAGTGCGGCCCGAGCTCGCGCCGTTGGCTGACGCCCAGCGTGGTGTGGGCCGCGAGGGTGTCGTCGACCGCCTGCAGCGACGGGATGATGCCGCCGGGGAAGATGTACTTCTGGATCCAGCTGAAGCTGCGCCGGGTTGCCAGGAAGCGCTCGTGGGCCATCGTGATTGCCTGGATGGCTACCCTGCCACCGGGAGCGAGAAGCTGGTCGAGGGTCGCGAAGTAGGCGGGCCAGTATGCTTCCCCGACGGCCTCGATCATCTCGACGCTGACGATCGCGTCGTACTGGCCATCGACCTCGCGGTAATCCTGGACCCGTACCTCGACGAGCTCGCTCAGGCCGGCCGCTTGTACCCGGTCACGGGCCAGCCGCGCCTGCTCGCCGGAGAGCGTGATCGTCGTGACGCGCGCACCGCGCTGCGCAGCGCGGAGGGCCAGCGATCCCCACCCCGATCCGATCTCCAGCAGCCGGGTACCGGCACCCACAGCCCGCTAGGTCGAGGATGGCGTCGATCTTGCGTAGCTGCGCCTCCTCCAGCCTGGTGGCGCCAGCGATGGGCTCGCTGTCGCCGAACCAGGCACAGGAGTAGCTCATCGTCGGATCCAGGAAGGCGGTGAAGAGGTCGTTGCTGAGGTCGTAATGAGCCGCGATGTTCGCTTGCGAGCCGTCGAGGGTGTTCTCCTGGTCCGGCGGGACGCGCCTGTCGACGAAGACGCGCAGCCGCTGCAGGGCTGGCGGGATCAGCGTGGTCAGCCGCGACGCGAAGGGCGTCAGCAGGTCGGCCGGGTCGGTGCCGGGCCCAGCCCGCCAGTCCCCTGCCATGTAGGCCTCGCCGAACCCGATCTTCGCGTCGCGGCCCAGCCGGGCGAAGAACGCGGCTGGCCGTACGACCTCCAGTTCGGGCGCTGCCAAAGACCCGGCTCCGAGCACCCGGCCGTCCGGATAGGTAACCCGCACGGGCAAGGTGGCGACGGCCCGCTCGAAGATCAGGCGGGCAGCGGTGGCGCGGATCGGCGCCAGCTTCCTGGTCGCCAGAGCGGGCCAGCCGACGGAGGCGGAAACGGTCATGGTCAGACTCCTGACTGCCGGACGTGGCGCGGGTGAGCACGGACAGGCAGGCCACGAAGCCAGAGCCAGATCCCGTGCATCCGGATCAGGGCCGAGATCCGCTGCGTCATCAGGGGCTGGCGGATGAGCAGCCGGGCCAGGTTCCGGCGAGTGGCAGGTTCGGGCCGACCCCGGAAGGTCGCTGAGAACGCAACAGCGCCTTGGCGGCGCAGGGTCACGGCTGTGGACACCCGGTCGGGCGTGAGGGTAAACCGCAGCTCGTATGTGCCGCTGACGTCAAAGAACGGGGAGACGTAGAAGCCCTTGCCCGTCGTGGCGGCTCCTGCCTGGTCGGGATGCAGGAGGTAGGCATGCCGCTCCCGGTAGGTGTTGTGGACCTCCGCGATAACGCAGGCCAGCCGCCCGGTGCCGTCGAAGCACCAGAAGACAGATAGCGGGTCGAAAACGTGGCCCAGGACGCGGGCGCTGGCGAGCATCAGGACCCGGCCGCGAGCACCCAGGTCGACCCCGTTCCGTGTCAGGTAGTTCTCGATGTTGTCCTTGATCGTGAGTCGGGCGTCGCCGAGGTGATCCTCGCTGCTGAAATCGGCGGCCAAGCGGAGGGGGCCGGGCTGCCTGGGGATCGAGTCGAGGTCAATGAGCCACAGGTAGACACGGTGCCGGAAGGCATGACGAATCGGTCCGCCCCGCTGGTGCGTGACCCAGCCGCTGACAAGCGCCGGCAAAGCGGGCAGCGCGGGCAGCTGCGTCAGTCCGGCTTCCAGCCAGGGCGGCTTCGGGACGGTGGCATCGGCGGCGATCGTCCGGCGAGCGGCGCTCACCACGTCACCCCGAAGTGCCGGGCGGCCTCGACGCCGGAGCGGCAGCCGTCCTCGTGGAACCCCCAGCCGTGATAGGCCCCGGCGTACACGGTGCGATCGGTGGCGAGATCGCCGAGCTGGCGCTGGGCCCGCACTGCCTCGGGCGTGTAGATCGGGTGCTCGTAATTCATCACCGCGGCAACCGAGCGCGGGTCGAGACGTGCGCGGTCGTTGAGCGTGACGATGAAGGCATCGGGCGACTTGTGCCCGTGCAGCCGGTTCATCCAGTAGCTCACCACGGCGGACTGGCCGGGCCGGTCGCAGGACGCCAGCCGGTAGTTCCACGACGCGCGGGCACCCCGTGCCTGCGGCAGGACCGAGCCGTCGGTGTGCAGCACCGTCGCATTGGCCGAGTAGCCGAACTGCTTGAGGGTGGTGACCTCCGCATCGCTCGGGTCGGCGAGCAGGCCGAGGGCCTGGTCGGCGTGAGTCGCGATGACGACGCGGTCCACCCGGGTGATCTGCCCGGTGACATCCCGGATCTGCACGCCGTCGTCGCGCCGGCTGAGGCTGGTGACGGCGTGGGATGCGCGCACGTCCGTGAGGAGCCGGGCAAGCCGCTCGACGTAGGCCCGCGACCCGCCGGCGACGGTGTACCACCGCGGCGACCCGCCCGCCCGCAGCATGCCGTGGTGGTCCAGGAACCGGAAGAGGTACCGCGCAGGGTAGAGCGAGGCCGCCTCCCGTCCGGCCGACCACACGCAGGAAATGAGGGGAACGGCGTAGTGCGCGATGAAGTAGTCGCTGAGCCGCTCGCGCCCCAGGAACTCGCCATAGGTCGTGAGGTCCTCGTCGTCCGTCGTGCGCAGGAAGGCCGATGCGCGCCGCCGGAACCGCCTGATCTGCCAGATCATCCTGAGGAACCGAGGGTCGGCGAGACGCCGCGGCTGGGCGAATATGCCGCGCAGCCCGCGCCCGCCCGCGTATTCCAGCCCGCACCCCTCGCAGCGGACACTCATGCTCATCTCGGTCGGGTGCACTTCGACCTGCAGCTCGCCGAAGAGCTTCCGCAGCCACGGGTAGGTCACGTCGTTGTGGACGATGAATCCGCTGTCGACCGCGTACTGCCGGCCATCAGAGGCGGTGATGTCGTGGGTGTGCGCGTGGCCACCCAGGCGGTCCTCGGCTTCGAAGAGGGTCACGTCGTGGCTGCGGGATAGCAGGTAGGCGGCGGTGAGCCCGGAGACACCTGCTCCGATGACGGCCACGGACGGCCGCCGGGAGCCGTCGCGGACGCCGGGAGCAGCAACGGGGACAGGCGTTGTGCCGTTAGCGCAGGATGAGTTCATTATCCAGGTTCCGTCTAGGGTTGGTCTAGCTTCAAGCTAGGTCTGGCTGCGAAGGGTTGTCAAATTTCTGTCGAGAACCTGTAGAGTGTTATCGTGAACGTTTCTCAGGATGGTCCGCTGCTGCGGATCGGTGAGCTGAGCCGGCGCCTCGGGCTCAGCGATCACGTGCTGCGGGCCTGGGAGAGCCGCTACGGCCTGCTGCAGCCGGTGCGGTCACCAGGCGGCTTCCGCCTCTACACCGTGGCGGATGAGGCAAGGGTCCGCCGGATGCAGGCCTATCTCGCCGACGGGCTGTCCGCAGCCGAAGCCGCGCGGGCCGCGCTCGCCGGCGCAGGTGCTGATCCAGCCCCGGTAACCGCGCTGCCGAGTGCCATGCCAGCCGGGCATGCTTACCGCGCCGCGCTGCGGCAGGCTCTGGACGCTTTTGACGAGCCGGCGGCGCAGGCCGAGCTGGACCAGCTCCTGGCCGATCTGTCCGTGCCAGCCGTCCTGCGGGACGTCGTGCTGCCCTACCTCGCTGACCTGGGCGAGCGCTGGCAGCATGGGACGGCCAGCGTGGCCATGGAGCATTTCGCCAGCAATGTCATCCGTGGCAGGCTCGCGGGACTCGGGCGTGGCTGGGGCAGCGGACACGGGCCGCGGGCGCTGCTCGCGTGCCCGCCCGGCGAGTTGCACGACATGGGGCTCATGGCCTTCGGCATCGTGCTCAATCGCAACGGGTGGCGGATTGAGTACCTGGGCACGAGCACCCCGCTCGAGGATCTGGAGCGGGCCGTCGACGCGTCACGACCCGACCTGGTCGTCGTCGCCGCCACCGTCCCGGAAATCCTCGAGCCGCTCCGCCCGGAGCTCGCCTCTCTCGCACGTCGCGCCCCGCTCGCCCTGGCCGGCGCCGGCGCCACGCTGGAGACCGCCATCGCTGCCGGAGCCCGGCTGATGGCTGGCGACCCAGTGACCGAAGCCGAGCAGATCGGATGGCCGCGGTGAAGCTGCTCGTCGCCGGCGCGTCCGGCTTCGTCGGCCGACGCCTGTGCCCGGCCCTGACTGAGGCTGGCCACGAGGTCATCGCCATGACCCGCAACCCGGCCGGCTACGCCGGACCCGGCGTGCCCGTCTGCCGAGACGTTCACGACCCCGACACCCTGGACAGCGCGATGGCCGGCTGCCAGGCGGCCTTCTGCCTTGTGCACTCGCTCGACCCCCTGCCCGCCATGATCACGCCGAGATGGGTCGCCACCCGCACCCAGCCGATCGCCGTCGACGACGTCGTGCGCTACCTGCTCGGCGTGCTGACCCTGCCGGAGGCGGCGGGCCAGGTCTTCGAGGCCGGCGGACCCGAGGTGCTGCAGTACATCACCATGCTGCGCCGCGTCGCCGCCCTCAAGGGCCGCCGCGTCCCGATCATCCCAGTGCCGCTGCTCACGCCCTGGCTGTCCTCGCTGTGGCTGACCCTGGTCACCGACGTGGACACGGCCACCGGCCGAGCGCTCGTCGGCTCGATGACGAACGAGGTCGTCGTGCGAGACCAGTCGAGCCGCGACCTCCCTTCGACCCATGACCTACGACGACGCCGTCGGCAGGCGCTCGGCGAGCGCGTCCAGGAAGCGTGATAGCCGATGACTGCCAGACGTCGGAACCCATGGCGGGAACGCACCGCAGCCGCGCGCCGGAACCCCGCCATTGCCCGGCAATGCCCCCCGGCCCGCGCACACCCGGCAGCCAGCGCCCGGCACCGGCGGATCGTCACCGCCACCGGAATCGGCGGCGCTGGCCTGCTCGGGTCCTCGCTCTCCCTTGGGCAGTTCTACATCCTGACGATCAGCGTCGCCGGTACCTGGGCCGCCGGCGCCTTGAGCTCTGGGCCCATCCCGCTGGACATGACCGAGGGCTGGGACGCCGCCCGATGCCGCGCCGTGGTCATGTCCGTCCTTACTGGCGCAGGCGCCTTCGGGATCTTCTACGGCGCCGCACGACTTGTCCGCCACATCCCCCCGCTCAACCGGGCAGTCGGCGGGGTCCTGCACTATGTGGACGACGGCTCAACGTGCCTTGTGCTGCTCACCGCGTGCGCCGCCGCCGTGGCCGAGGAATTGTTCTTCCGCGGCGCGCTGTGGTCCCTCGTGCAGGACTCGCACCCTGTCGTCAAGACCACTCTCGCCTCTGCTGCCACGACTGGCGCGACCCGCAACCCCGCGCTCGTGATCGCCGGTACTGCGACGAGCGTGCTCTTCGGCCTCCAGCGCAGCACCTCCGGCGGCATGCTGGCTCCGGCGCTCACTCACCTCACATGGTCGCTCCTCATGCTGTGCTATCTCCCGCCACTGTTCTCAGAGCCCCGGCAGCCCCAACTCGCTCGTTACTGACCCGCGCAACGGCGTCGCGGACGAAAAGCCTCGCGTCGTCCGCGTACTGGCGTGCACGAGGCGAAGCGCACGTGCGTCATCGCGGGCGGTCAGCCGGTGATCTGAAGCGCGTCATCGATGACGGCCATGACAGCGTGTCCCCGCCATGCCGCGCTGACCACGGCGTCACGTTGTTCCTGGGTGCGCACGCGGCCGCTGACCATCACCGTGTTACCGCTGGCGATGGCAACCACGCTACTGTCATCGGGAGGCACCGCTTGGCGGCGGAGCGCCTCGATGATGAGCCGGTTCACTTCGTCGGGGTCCACGTCGAAAACAAGATCGGTCTCGTCCCTGACAGCGCGGACACCTGTCAGCCCGCTGACAGCTGATTCGGCAGCCTCGCGCTGGCTGCCGTACTTTACCGAGCCGGTCAGCGTGAGGTTGCCGTCCTTCGCGGTCGCCTCTACCCCTTCTGGCACCGCGGCGCTAGCTGCGAGCGCATTGTTGGCCGCCGTGGTGAGCATGGCGTCGTCACGGTAATCCTCTGGCGGCAGCACCACTTGCAGGTGGTTGCGCACACCGGTCACCCCGGCGGCCTGCCGTGCTGTCTCGGCCGCCTGCAGGTACTGCGGGTAGCTCGGCACCGTGCCGTTCAGCGCCACCTTCCCGTCGACGTTGATGACGGTGATTCCGCCCGCGTGCAGGAGCCGGTCGCGGCCGAGCTCTTTTTCCACGGCCTCGCGGACATCCCTGGCCTTCCCCATCGCGTCTCTCCTCATCCGCTCCGGGCAGCGGACCTGTAGCTTCTCGATATCTCGCCGGCGGAGGTCACGTTCTGGCGTACCCGCGCCCCCACGGGTGAAAGCTGTTCACCCTGGCCAGCATGCCGGGCCGCGCTTGGCTCAGTCGGCCGCCGGTCCGCCCCTCGGAACCCGGTTCAGGCATGCGGAGTAAATAATCGGTAAGACATCCCATGGTTGCCGTCGGCCCGGCCGGCGGCGGCCACCTCGCGCCGGCCTGGGGGAGGCCCGATGGAGGACAACCTTGTCTGGATGACAACGCGCCGCATCAAGCCGGGCACACTGGCTGACTTCGCCCGGAACTGGCGGCCCGAGCGGTATCCGGACGGCATGCTTCACGCGTACGCGTACTGGTCTGACGACGAGCAGGAGATCATCGAAGCTTCGTCGTGGGTTTCCCGGGACTCTTGTGACACGTGGCGGGCATCGTGGGAGGAAACGCGTCGGCGTGCAGCGATCGCTCCGTACATCCTGAGCGAGCCGGAGGGGTTCTACCGGGGCCGCGAGCTGATCGTGCCCGCGGTGCCGTGATAGCGGGCCTCTGCTGAAGATCTCCCCGGCTGGCCCGTCTCCTGGCCGGCCGCATGCCGCTGCGACCCGTCCAGAGCCAGCATTCCGTTGCTCATCCGTGCCTGCGGGAAGCGACGGCCAGCCGTCACCGGCCCGCATGGCGAAGCCCGGCAGCCAGGCGCGTCCCCCGGAACGGGCTTGGGTACGATCCGAGCGAGCGTCATCTTCGGGAGGTTTCGATGATGAAGGCGGCGGTGATCGACTCGCTGAAGCGAGGCCCGCGGTTCGCCGACTTCGACGAGCCGGCCGTCACTGGCGGCGACACTCTGGTCGAGGTCACCGCCGCTGGCCTGCACCCGATCGTGCGGATGCTGGCGAGCGGCGAGCACTACGGCAGCCAGGGCATGCTGCCGATGATTCCCGGAATCGACGGCACGGGCCGAACTGCGGACGGCACCCGGGTCTACTTCGGCGGTGTCCGCCCCCCATACGGTCCCATGGCCCAGCGAGCCGCCGCGCCGTTCGTTCTGTCCCTGCCCGACGGGCTGGACGAGGTCACCGCTGCGGCCATTATCAACCCGGGAAACGGCGCCTGGCTGGCACTCACCCGGCGGGCCGCGCTGCAGCCGGGTGAAACCGTGCTAGTGCTGGGCGCCACGGGCGTGTCGGGCCGCATTGCCGTGGCGCTGGCCGCTCGGATCGGAGCCGGCCGGGTGATCGCCGCAGGCCGTAACCCGGCCATCCTGGAACGGCTGGGCGCGACGGCCATCGTGACGCTCGGCGGCGCCGACGACGCGGCCGCCCTGGCCGCGGCGGCCGGGCAGGACGGAATCCACGTCATCATCGACTACCTGTGGGGCCAGCCCACCGAGGCCGCCATCGCGGCCATCAGCCGGCGCGGCCTAACGCACAGCGCGCCAAGCGTCCGCCTGGTGGAGGTCGGGCGGATGGCCGGCCCGGTCATCTCCCTGCCGGCTGATGTGCTGCGCAGCTCCGGGCTGGAGATCCTCGGCAGCGGCCCGGGCACTATCCCTCTGGCGGACATCATCGGCGCGATCCCGGAGTTCATGGCCATCGCCGCCACCGGTGAGCTGCCGGTCGAGATCGACGAGATTCCCCTCGCCGAGGTCGAGGCGGCCTGGCATCGCCGCGGTGGCGGCGGGCGGCGGATCGTCCTCCGGCCCTGAGACGGGCCGAACCGGACCGCTGACAGGGAGTTGCGCCGGGATCCGGTTGACGGTGCCGTGCTACCGGTCCTGAATCCTGGCGAGAACGCGCACTCCGGCCGCCGGGAGGTGTGGCCCGTAACGGCGACGTTTTACCACGGGGTATATGAGCGCGGAAGACGTCGAGCGCGCGTCCGCCGCGGTGGCCGCAGCGGCGGTCCAGACAGGCAGGATGTCACACCATGTCCGAGCGTGAGCAGCGCCGCCACGTGTCCGACGATGGGCGCGGCGCACGCCAGGCCGGAGGCAGTGGAGACGACTACGGGGGCAGTCCGCGGCCTGACGCCGTGATTCCGGTCCTCGATGACGGCCAGCTCGCCGCTCTGCGCGCGGTCGGCCGCGAGTGGGACAAGGTCAGCGCTGGCCCGCATGTGTGGCGGGAGGCGCTGCCGGTCGATCCGGCGGTCGGCGCGTATGCCGAGGAAGGCGAGTTCCGCTCGGCCCGGTTCATCCGGGTCGTGTCCTTGGCGGGCCAGGACGGGCAGGTTCGCCCGATCGAGACGACGAGCGTCTCCGAACCTCCCAGGACGCGGCTGGGACGAGCCGACCGGGCACTGCGGCGCGTGGTCGAGGGACCGCCGCTGGACGAAAGCGCGCTCGCGGCGGAACGGATGCGCAAGCTCGTCGCGCTGCCGGTCCTGTCAGCTGACGCGCTGTCCTCCGTGGCCTACGGGCCGCAGGCGATGCTCGCGGTCCTGGTTCTAGCTGGCCTGCCTGGCCTGTCGTACTCTCTGCCGGTCGGCGGAGCGATCGTGCTACTGATGCTGGCAGTCGGCGTTTCCTTCCGCCAAACGATCCGCGCATACCCGGAAGGCGGCGGGTCGTACATCGTCGCCACCGAGGAGCTTGGCTGTATCCCCGGCTTGATGGCTGCCGCCGGCCTGCTGATCGACTACGTCATGACGGTCGCCGTTTCGATCGCGTCCGGCGTGGCGGCGATGACCTCGGCATTCCAGTCCCTGCAGCCAGCCGCCGTGTGGATCGGCGTCGCCGTCATCGTCGTGCTGCTGGCCGGTAACCTGCGCGGCGTGGGGCAGGCTAGCAGCGGGTTCGCCGTGCCCACCTACGCATTCATCGTCGCGATCGGCTCGCTGGTGATCGCCGGGCTGGTGCACTGGGCCGCGCGCGGCTTCAGCCCCGTTCCCAGCCATCACGTGGCCATCGCGGAGAGCCTGAGCGTGCTGCTGGTGCTCCGCGCGTTCGCCTCCGGTTCGACCGCCATGACTGGCATCGAGGCCATTTCTAGTGCCGTGCCGTCCTTCCAGCCGGTCGAGTGGCGTAACGCCCGGATCACGCTGACCTGGATGGTCGCGCTGCTCATCGGGATGTTCGCCGGCGTGCTGGCGATCAGCAGGTTCGCCGGAGTAGTGCCGGTGGCAAGCCAGACGATGCTGTCCCAGCTCGCCCATCTCAGCTTCGGCAACGGGCCGATGTATGTCTATATCCAGGCAGCCACCGCGGCCGTGCTGCTGCTGGCCGCCAACACCTCCTACAACGAGTTCCGGCGGGTGCTGTTCCTGATGGCCCGCGACCGGCAGGCACCGCGCTCGTTTCTGCATATCGGCGACCGGCTCACCTTCCGTAACGGAATCCTGCTGCTGTCGGTCGCCGCGGCCGCCATCTACATCGGGTTCGCCGGTAACACGCTGACCATGCTGCCGCTGTACGCGGTCGGGGTGTTCCTCGCATTCACCCTGTCGCAGATTGGCATGATCATGCACTGGCGGCGGCACCGCGACCAGCCGCACTGGCGCCGCAGCATGGTCTTCAACGCCACCGGGGCGGTCCTGTCGGGCATCGTGTTCGTCATCGAGGGCGTCACCAAGTTCACCGAAGGCGCGTGGGTAGCGATATTGCTCATCAGCGGGATCATCGCGATTGCCCTGCGCACCCACCGGTACTACGAGCTGGCCGGCCAGCAGCTAGCCCTGCGCCCTGAGGATGCCGCGGCGCCGACCACCGCCACCGACCGGATCGCGGCACGAGAACCTCCAGATGGACGTCAAGGGAAGGGAACCAGGGCCGCTGACCCGGTCAGCGAGGCCGCCGCGGCACAGAACCCCGAACCGATCGACGAGCTCACCATCGTCCCGGTCGCCGCCATGGACCGGGCCGCCATGCGGACCCTGGCATACGCTGCCACACTCGGCCAGCCCGCGTTCGCGCTGCATGTCAGCCCGACGACGGAGGAGGCAGAACGGTTCATCAGCTACTGGCAGGCCTGGGGAGACCACCTGCCTCTCGAGGTCATCGTCTCCCCCCACCGTGCCGTGGTGGCCCCGCTGGTGAACTACATCCTGACCCTGCACCGGCAGCGGCCCGACCTGACGATGACTGTCGCAGTCCCCGAGGTTATCGATGAGCACTGGTGGCACCGGATCTTGTACGAGCAGATCGCACAGAGGCTTCAGCGAACCCTCCGGACCCTGCCAGGCGTCATCGTCACCAGCGTGCCGTTTCAGATAACGTGCTGACCCCAACCGCCTGGCGGGCCAGGGTGCGAGGACTACCGGCTGGCGCCACGGGTAAGTCACCCTAAACCAGGGCGGCTGATGCTGGCAGGGGGAAACAGGCCGTGGCCAGCAAGCCGCCTGCGCGCTGCTCAAGTCCGCTTGTCATGGTGGCTACATGGAAAAGGATCGGCGGCCAGCCTCCCGGGCGGAAAGGTTCTGGGCGGGTGCCAATGCCAGGGGCATTCCGCTGCAGGCAATCGTCGCGACGGTTGCAATCGTCGCCGCAACCTACCTCGCCGGAAAGCTGCTCTACCGGCTGCGCGATGTTGTCTTGCTGCTCCTTGTGGCGGCATTCATCGCGGTGCTCCTGAACCCCATCGTCGCTGCCCTGCAGCACCGTGGCCTCCGGCGCCGCGGTTTGGCTGTCTTTGTCGTGACAGTGCTTGCGGTGCTGGTGTTTGCTGGGCTGGCAGCCGCGTTCGGTATCCCGCTGTCGCGCGGGATCACTCATCTGGCGCACGCCGTGCCCGGGTATGTCGCCCGGGCTGAGCACGGCCGGGGCTGGGCCGGTCATCTCCTGCGCCAGTACCACGTCGCCGCGTGGGTTCGCCGTAACGAATCAAAGCTCGTCAGATTCGGCCAGGATCTGGCCGGGCCGGCCCTGACCGTCGGCAAGGGCGCCGTATCCCTACTGGCGGCGCTGGCGACCGTCTTCGTGCTGGTCGTGCTCTTGCTCCTGGAGGGTCCTGCGCTCATGCAAGGGGCACTCAATGCGATGTCACCTGCCCACGCGGAAAGATTCTCCCGGATCATCGGCGAGGCCAGCCGCTCGGCCACCGGCTACATGGCAGGCAACTGCCTGACCTCGCTGATCGCTGGCATCGTCGTGTTCGTCACCCTGGTCGTCCTGCGGGTGCCCTTCCCGTTGTTGTGGGGGCTCTGGGTTGCGCTTGTCGACCTCCTGCCCATGGTCGGTGGCGCGCTAGCAGGGATACCGACGGTGCTGTTCGCTGCGGCTCATTCGCTGACGGCGGGCATTGTCACCGCGATCGTATTCGCGGTCTACACCCAGATCGAGAACCATGTGCTCAATCCGCTCGTCATGAGCAAGACGGTGCGCGTCAGCCCGCTGTTTGTCCTCGTCTCGGTACTGGCCGGGGCGTCCATTGGCGGCTGGCTGGGCGGGATCCCAGGCGGCTTCGTGGCCGCACTGCTCGCCGTGCCGACCGCCGCTGCCCTTCAGACCGTCCTACGGGAGCTATGGCGGGAAACCGCGCCCGATGGCTCCTCGTCCTCCGGCAACGGCAACTTACCGGTTTGCGGTTGGGCGGCCAGGCTCTGCTCGCTCCAGCTGCACCCTCGCCACTCTGGGCGAGCCGTCGGCCGCCGAACAGCGGACAAGCCGGGTAAGACTGAGCCGGCTTGCCTGAGGCGGCCAGGTTGGTCCACGGAAGGCGAGGTGCAGCCACGGCAGCCCGGTAACCTTTGCGTCAGCTAAGCACCGTTGTCATCGGCAGGCCCCCCACGACCAGGGTGAAACGGCATCAGGTCCCGGTCCGCGGGGCCGCGGGCCAGCGCTTGTTCAGCCCGGTGCATGACTGCTCGCCACTCGCAGCCCGTCCGGCAGCGCTGGCGAGCTGACGATCAGCGGATCCGGCGCGCCGACGACCTCGTCACGCCTGCCGCTGTAGCCGAAGAGCGACAGGACGCAGCGCATCGCTTCCAGCCTCGCGCGCTTCTTATCGTTCCCGTTGATCACCTTCCACGGCGCGTGCGGCAGCTGGGTGTGCCGGAACATGACGTCCTCGGCGGCGGCGTAGTCGTCCCATTTATCCAGCGAGGCCAGATCGACCGGGCTCAGCTTCCACCGTTTCACGGGATCCAGCTGACGGTCGATGAACCGGCGGAGCTGCTCCGCCCTCGTGACCGAGAACCACAGCTTGATCAGGTCGATGTCATCCTCGACGAGGATCCGCTCGAAGTCGGGGGGCATCCCGCAAAAACCGGTCGTATTCCTCCGGCTGGCAGAAACTCAGCACGTGCTCGACCCCGGCCCGGTTATACCAGGACCGGTCCAGCAGCACGATCTCCCCAGGTGCGGGCAGGTGCGGCAGGAACCGCCGCAGGTAGTTATCGCCCTGCTCGTGCGCTGCCGGCTTCTCCAGCGCGATCACCCGCGTGCCACGCGGGTTCAGGTTCTCGGTAAAGCGCCTGATTGCCCCGCCCTTACCCGCAGCATCACGGCCCTCGAAGAGGATCAGCAGCCGCTGGCCGGATGCTTTCACCGCCTGCTGCAGCTTCAGCAGCTCTATCTGCAGTGACTGCTTGACGATCTCGTACGGCCTGTGCCGCATCAGCTGAGGATAGGGATAGCCCTCCCGCCACGGCTCGATGTCCTTTCCGTCGGGCCTGATGAGGACGCCCCGGCCGTTCTTGCGGCATGTCACCTGCAGGCCGAGCCCGGCCGCCAGCCGCTTCAGGACTGGCAGGAGGTCTGCTCCAGCCAGCTCCCCGACCGCTGGTTCAGCTGCGTGGTCAGCGCGGGCGCGTGGCCATCTGCGCAGCCATTGATACGCGCTGCGCCATAGCGCGACCCGCGCGCCACCTGGGCGCGGCCGGCAGAGTGTCCGAGGCCGCTACTCATTTTCCGCCGGGCCCCGACGATTCCCAGGCGCACCAGGGATGACCCCCCTGCACGGCGTGCTGCGCCGGCGGCGGCGGGCAAGATCTGACTGCGCCGTGCCCGATTCCGGCCGCGGCCAGCGCACACGCCAGTGCCACCAGCATCAGCAGCAATGGAGGCCACAGCCGCGCGCGCCAGCCAGCGACAGGCCAGCCCGGGCCAGCGGCCCGCATCCGTCGCCCCAGCTGGCGCACCGGACCCGTCGCGAGCCGTTCGGCTGAGGGCAGTTCCTCATCCCGCATCACCAATGTGAACGTGGAGAACAGGGCGAATTCAACCGGTCGTCGCAACACCTCGATCACGGAGGTGTGCGATGGGACGGGGGAAGCAGATGCCGCAGGCGCCCGCGAGTGCTCGGCGGCAGTGGGCGGCGGATCGGGCGTTGCGGCCGCCGATGCGGTCACCGGGCCGGCCTGAGCCGTCTCGTGGGGTGCAGCGGGAGTTCTGGCGGCTGATCGCTGGCGGGGTTACGACGGTCGAGGCTGCGGAGTCGGTGGGCGTGTCGTGGCCGGTCGGGGCGCGCTGGTTCCGCCACGCTGGCGGGATGCCGCCGCTGAGCCTGGCCGAGCCGACGGGCCGCTACTTGTCGTTCACTGAGCGTGAGGAGATCGCCGTGCTGCGCGCCCGGGACGTCGGGGTGCGACAGATCGCCCGCCGGCTCGGCCGTGACCCGGGGACGATCTCGCGCGAGCTGCGCCGCAACGCGGCGACCAGGAGCGGGAAGCGCGTCTACCGCGCCCTGGTGGCGCAATGGAAAGCTCAGCAGGCCGCGAAGCGCCCGAAGACAGCGAAGCTCGCAGACAACGACAGGTTGCGTGAGTACGTGCAGGAGCGGCTGTCGGGCAGCGTCCGCCGGCTCGACGGCGCGATCGTGACCGGACCAAAGACGCCCGCGTGGAAGGGACTGAACAAGCCGCATCGGCAGGACAGGCGATGGGCGACGGCGTGGAGCCCGGAGCAGATCAGCAACCGGCTCAAGGTCGAGTTCCCCGATGATGACTCCATGCGCATCAGCCATGAGGCGATCTACCAGGCGCTGTTCATCGAGGGGCGTGGCGCGCTCCAACGGGAGCTGGTGGCGTGCCTGCGTACGGGCCGGGCGCTGCGGGAGCCACGGGCACGGTCGCGGAGCAAGCCGCAAGGCCATGTCACCGCAGACGTCGTGATCAGCGAACGGCCCGCCGAGGCCGCCGACCGCGCGGTCCCGGGGCACTGGGAGGGAGATCTGATCATCGGGACGGGCCGGTCCGCGATCGGCACGCTCGTCGAGCGCAGCAGCCGGTCAACGATCCTGGTCCACCTGCCCCGGATCGAGGGCTGGGGCGAGAAGCCACCGGTGAAGAACGGACCCTCTCTTGGCGGGTACGGCGCCGTCGCGATGAACGCCTCGCTGACGGCGTCGATGACGCAACTGCCCGAGCAGCTGCGCAAGACCCTCACCTGGGATCGCGGGAAAGAACTGTCCGGCCATGCCCAGTTCACGCTCGACACCGGCACGAGGGTGTTCTTCGCCGACCCGCACTCGCCGTGGCAGCGGCCAACGAACGAGAACACGAACGGCCTGCTCCGCCAGTACTTCCCAAAAGGAACCGACCTGTCCCGGTGGTCGGCCGAGGACCTCGAAGCCGTCGCTCTCGCGATCAACAACCGTCCCCGCAAGGTCCTCGCCTGGAAGACCCCCGCCGAAGTCTTCGAGGAACAGCTACGCTCGCTCCAACAGCCCGGTGTTGCAACGACCGGCTGAACTCGCGCAGTACCGCCAGCCGCGGATCGGAGCCAACGAGGTCCCTCTCGATTCCGCGCAGGGTTCGCGCCTCACTGACTAGCAGGTTCATCACGGCATCCGGTTATGCGCAGCGGTGCCGCGCTGCGCCGCGATCGCTAAGTGGACCACACATCCCAGTCCCCTGACCTGCGACACTTCCAGACGAGGACAGACCTCGTCTCCTCAATCCCCGATGAAGGCCGTAACATCACGCCGGCGTCGGCCACGGCGCGGCGTATGAGCAGGCCGGTGCGAGTCAGTCCGCTGTTTGTCCTTGTCTCGGTGCTGGCCGACGCGTCCATTGGCGGCTGGCTGGGCGGCGTCCTTGGCGGATTCGTGGCAGCCCTGCTCGCGATCCCGACCGCCGCAGCGATTCAGGCCGTCATACGGGAGGTATGGCGGGAAACCGCACCCGATAACTCATCGCCATCCGGCAACGGCAACTTACCGGTTTGCAGTTGCCCGGCCAGGCTCTGATCTCTCTAGCTGCGCCTGCGCCGAGCGGACTTCGAACGCCAGCACGATCTCGAAGACGCCGCGGAACAGCGCCAGCAGGCCGGCCCAGATGATCAGGAACACCGCCTGCGCCCGGAACGACTGTGCCGAGACCCAGAATCCGATGAAGACTTCCAGCAGCCCGCCGATGAAGCCGAACCACCACGCATCGTTGAAGGCCTGGCTGGAGATCGCCCTGATGATGTGCACCGTGCCGGCCACCACGAGCAGGATGCCCAGGACGGACGCGAGTGCCCAGAACGCCCCGTAGGGTGTCACGAACGACCAGATCGCGGCGCCGATGCACAAGATGCCCAGCAGACCGTGCGCCCACCCCCAGCTAGGCCGGACCCAGGCGAATACGAACTCCTCCACTGCCGAGAGCAGGAACAGCGCCCCGAGCAGGAGGCCGATCGTGGCCACCGAGGCGATATTGAAGCGCAGGATAATCACCGAGATGATGACCCAGGCGATCCCTGCGAGCAGGTACGCCCACCACGGTCCGGTCAGGCGCTTGGCCACCTGCGCCGGCCCGGACTCCACCCTGGAGGTGCTTCTGACGCTCATCTCGTCCCCCTCTGGTTGCCCCGAGGATCGTCGTCGGCAGGAGTCACGCCCGCCGATCGTCTTCCAGGCGGCACTACCCATCAGCGGGCCGACGCGATCATGATTCTCACCATCGATTCTGACCGGATCCAGAGTCCCGCATACGCCCTCACAGCGTCGAGCAGTCTGACGCAGGCGGACATCCGGGGATGTCGCTACTTGTCGGCTTGGCGTGCTGACGATCGCCGCCAGGCCGCCCCGTAGCGGTGGCGGAACAGCAGGTAGGCGGGGCCGCCGGCCAGGACCGGCAGCCAGTAGGAGGCGAGCCGGTAGGCCAGGGTGGCTACGAAGGCCGCGCTGCTGGGCACGCCGGCGAGGACGAGCAGGCTGGCGAGGCCGGCTTCCACGATGCCAAGGCCGCCGGGGGTCAGCGGAATGAGCGCGAGGATGCTGGCCGCCGCGTAGGCCAGCAGCGCCAGCGATGGCTGCGGGTGAGCGCCGGTCGCGCGCAGCGCGCCGAGCAGGCAGCCGAAGTCGAAGCCGATCCGGCCCGTGGTCAGCAGCAGCGCCTGGCGCCAGTGCCGCCCCAGCACGTCGCGGATCGAGTCCCGGTCGGCCAGGAAGCGCTTGTCCAGCCCCGTCAGCGGCTGACGGTGGCGTGCGAACACGTGGTTGTGCAGGCTCTGAACGGCGCGCCCGAGGCAGCGCAGCGGCCAGTCCGCGTTCAGGATGACGGCGCCAGCCGCGGCCAGCAGCACAAACCCGCCAATGCCGACAAGACCGGCGTGCACGAGGCCGGGACTGGCTGCGATGCCGGCCAGCATCGCTGGCAGGGCCAGCAGCGGCAGCGCGAGCAGGGCAGCCACGTTGATGAGCGAGATGGCGGCAAGACCGCTGACCGTGCTGTCGGGGTCCAGCCCTGCGGCGGACAGCATCTCGAACTGGAGGGCTGCGCCGGCCGCGGACCCGCCGGGCAGGATGCCGCTGACGGCGTTCCCCGTCAGCCCGGCTGTCACGACCGCGAACCAGGCGCTGGTTCGCAGCGCTAGCCGCTGCAAAGCGAAGTAGCAGGCGAACGAGGCCACCTCGGCGGCCAGTGCCAGCACCATCCAGGCCGGAGCAAGGCCGGCAAGGCGCGGCCACGCGGCCAGCACCCGGGTCAGCTTAGGCAGCAGTAGGTAGATGACCAGGCCGGCGACGGCGACGATCACAGCGTGGCGCAGCAGCAGCTTCCAGGTCAGCGGGCGACGCCCGGCGGAGGAAGCAGCCTTGCCCGGTTCGGCCGGCTGCCGTGGGCGTGTCATCCCCTTGCTGTGCCCGGAGAGTCGGGCCGGCATGGCTGTTAGCTCAGTACTTCAGTTGCCCAGGGCAAGAAGGGACCGGCCACGCGGACCACGCGGCCAGCTATGAGCCGGCCACGGGCGCTGGCGCGATCACCAGCTGATGCGCCCGCAATGCTCGGCCCGCCTGGACCCCAGCCCGCATGAACGCAGTCTTTCAGGCCTGCGTAAGGCCCCGGCCGGCAGCCCGGCGTGGCCAAAGCCGTGGACACCCCGGCCTGTGCCCTGCCTTCAGTCCCGGCAACGCGCCGGAGTCGGCGGGCAAACTCGGGTACAGCCGCAACGACGTCCTGCGCCTGCAGAAATATGTGCTCTGACCGGAGATGGCCGAAACTGGCCGGCATCCGCCGGGTGCTCCGGCTGCAGGAAGAGACCTGCCTGCCGCTGCAGGCCGAAAGAGCACCGCTCAGGAAACTGAACCGCCGTGACGCACGCTGAGGAGCCTTCATCGTCTCCGGCTTCGATATGCAGATGGCTCCTTGTGTATTACCGGAGCCATTCACCGACAGATCGCGCAAGGATCAGTGCCGAGCCCGGTTTGCCGGATCGCTTGCCAGGGCCGGGCGCTGACGTCATGGCAGGCGCGGGAAGGACACTGGTGTTGATCGAGTCTTCTCGTGGCGTTACCCGGGCCGGGCCGGGCGCCTCGCCGCTGACGCGATGGCCTGAAGAGATCGCGGACATCACCGGTTCCTGTCGCGCCGCGGTCGCCCCGGCCGCCGCGGTTCTGGTTCAGGTGCGGTCATGACCGCGACGACGGGCCGCGGGCCGCCGGGTCCGGGCCGCAGGTCCGGGCTGGATTCGGCTGCGGGGCGGCTGAGCCCGGCTCAGCGGGCCGAGCGCGGGAAGGCGGCCAGGTCGGCGGTACCCAGGGACCGGCAGGCCGTCTACGACCCGCCCGCGGACCGCGCCGACCCGGTGAGCCTGCTGGAACGCCAGGCGGCCACGAGGCTGCCCGACCTGGTGCCGGTCCGGTACGGCCGGATGCTCGGCTCGCCGTTCAGCTACTTCCGCGGCGCGGCGCTGGCGATGGCCGCCGACCTGGCGGCCGCCCCGGTGTCGGGCCTGGCAGTGCAGGCCTGCGGCGACGCGCACCTGTCCAACTTCGGTCTGTACGCCTCGCCAGAGCGCGCCCTGGTATTCGACCTCAACGACTTCGACGAGACGCTGCCGGGGCCCTGGGAGTGGGACGTCAAGCGGCTCGCCGCGAGCCTGGAAGTGGCCGGGCGAGAGAACGGCTACCGGAGCGGGCAGCGCCGGCAGATCGTGACCGCGGCCGTCTGCCGGTACCGGGAGGCGATGCGCGGCTTCGCCGGCCAGGCCAACCTGGCGGTCTGGTATGCGCGGGCGGATGTCGCCGAGCTGCGCGAGCAGTTCAGGGCCCAGCTCAGCCGCCAGGCTAGAAAGAAAGCGGACCAGGTCACGGCGAAGGCGAGGACCCGGGACAGCATCCGCGAGCTTGGCAAGCTGACCCGCCTGGAGGACGGCGCGCCGCGGATCGTGGCCGACCCGCCGCTGGTGGTGCCGGCTAACGACCTGGTGCCCGCCGACGCCGACCGGGAGCGCCTGCAAGCCGAGCTCACGGCCCTGGTCGCCAGGTACCGGCGCTCACTGGGAACCGACCGCCGCTACCTGCTGGAGCAGTTCCAGATGGCGGACATCGCGCGCAAGGTGGTCGGCGTGGGCAGCGTCGGGACCCGCTGCTGGATCGTCCTGATGCTCGGCCGCGACAGCTCGGACCCGCTGTTCCTGCAGGTGAAGGAGGCCGGGCCATCCGTGCTCGAGGACTTCGCCGGGCCGAGCAAGTACGCCAACCACGGCCAGCGGGTGGTCGCCGGGCAGCGGCTCATGCAGGCCGCCAGCGACATCTTCCTCGGCTGGCACCGCAGCCAGCTCGGGCCCGGCACCGCGTCGTACGACTTCTACATCCGCCAGCTCCGCGACTGGAAGGCGTCTGCCGACGTCGCGACGATGGCCCCGGCCGCGATGCGCGCCTACGGCCAGCTGTGCGGGTGGACGCTGGCCCGGGCGCACGCCCGGTCCGGGGACCGGATCGCGATCGCCGCTTACCTCGGCCGGTCCACTGTTTTCGACCAGGCGATCGGGGAGTTCGCCGCCGCCTACGCCGACCAGAACGAGCGCGACTACCACGCCCTAGCCCGTGCGGTCAAAGCCGGGCGCGTGGTTGCCAAGCGAGGCGTCTGAGGCCGGAATCTGGCGCCCGGCGGCTCTGGCAGCCTGACGGGTTGCGGTGGCCGCGCGGCGGCGCTCACGCGTGCCGGGGGAGCAGGCGTGCCTGCCTGGTGCCCGGCTACCAGTTGCCGGCGTCGGCGATCGGCAGCGCAGCGAGCCGGGCTGCCTCGTCCGCGGGCACGCCTAGCAGGCGCAGGACGGCCTCGGCAAGCTGGTCGACGACCTTCTCGTTCATCCGTTCCGGGTGGTCCTGGCAGAGCCGCAGGAGGCCCAGCAGGCCTCCGGCGACCGCGCTGAGGGCGACGTCCGCGTCTAGGGCGGTGAAGCGGCCGGCTTGCTGCCCTGCCCTGATGTCGCGCAGGGCGCGGGGCGCAAGGCCGGTGGGTGAAGCGAGGAGGTCCAGCCCGGCGCCGGTGAGGAAGCGGGCGATGGCGGGGTGGGTCCAGCCGAGCCGGCCGGAGATGCGGAAGGAGACGGCGAATACCTCGGCCGGGTCGGCGATGCCGGCGCACGCCCGGTCGATCATCTGGCCCCAGCGCTCGAGCACCTCGGCGGACGCGGTCGCGAACAGCTCGTCCTTGCTGTCGAAGTGGTTGTAGAAGGAGCCGAACCCGATGTCGGCTGATTCGGTGATCTCCTGGATGCTGGCCCGGTCTGCGCGCCCCTCGGCGATCAGCCGCACGGCGGCATCGATGAGGGCCTGCCTGGTCCGCGCCTTCCGCCGGTCGAGACGGGTTGGCCGGGGCGTCTCGGGTTGTGCCGCTTCCGCCATTTATTGCCCTCCTGTATCGGACCGGCAGCCTGGGCCACCTGTGCGCCGGCCTGACGGCCGCGATACGACTTCCCTCGGACGCAGTCAGTTCTGACGATTTGTAACAGGACTGACGAACATACGTTACCAGGCTGGCCTGACGAGAAGCCTCTTGACGATGCGAGCCTCATGATTGATACTATTGTCAAAACTGATTAGACCATACAAGAACATGGGACCTTGAGGGGGCTGACCATGGTCACGCAGGACAGCCGCGCTGGATCGCCGGCCCGGCCCGGACAAGATCAGGATCCGCATCGCTCGCTGCACAGCGAGGCCGGCGCGGTGCGCGGCGAGCATCCGGGCCGCTCGCGCGACCCGCTGGTGAAGGTCGTCGGGCTGGCCTGGCTGGAGTTCGAGAAGCCGGATCTGGGCAAGGCCGAGCGCTTCGCGACCGACTTCGGGTTCACCGCGGCCGACCGGGGGCCGGAGGAGCTCGTGCTCCGGGGCCGGCAGGCCGCCGTGCCGTGCCTGGTCGTGCGCCGCGGGCGCGCGCCGCGGTTCGCCGGCCTGGCCTTCCAGGCGGCAGCGCGCGCGGACCTGGACCGGCTGGCGGCCAGGACGGGCGGCAGCGTCGCCGCGCACCGCGGCGGGCACGCGGTGCAGCTCACGGACCCGAGCGGCATTCCGGTGACGGTCAGCTACGGCGTCCCGGAACTGCCTGCCCTGCCCGAGCGCGGCCCGCTGCCGCTGAACTTCGGCACCTCCGCCGCCCGCGTGAACGCCGCCCAGCGGCCGGAGCGCCGGCCCGCGGAGATCGAGCGGCTCGGCCACGTCGTCCTCGGCACCACCCGGTTCTCGGCGGCACTGGACTGGTACCTGGACACCCTCGGCCTAATCGTGAGCGACTTCCTGCATCTGGACGGCCAGCGTGGACGCGGCCCGGTCATGGCGTTCATCCGCTGCGACCAGGGAAACGTCCCGGCCGACCATCACACGCTGGCGATGCTGCTGGCACCGCAGACCGGCTACGTGCACTCCGCATACCAGGTCACCGATCTCGACGAGGTCGCCGCGAGCGGCCAGTACCTGCGCGATCGCGGCTACCGGCACTCGTGGGGCATCGGCCGCCACATCCAGGGCAGCCAGATCTTCGACTACTGGCGCGACCCGGACAGGCTGATGTTCGAGCACTACGCCGACGGCGACGTATTCGACTGCACCGAGCCGGCCGGGTGGGCGCCGCTGTCGGTCAGCGGCCTGGCCCAGTGGGGCCCGCGGGCCACGGCCGACTTCACCGGCGCCCGCGACCCCGGCACCGTCCTCGCCGCGATCCGGGCCCTGCGGGACAAGCGCAACGACATCGACCTGGCGACCCTGCGGGGCCTGGCCAAGGCGATGAGCTCATGACGGCCCGGCTGGCCCGCACCGCTGACGGCTGGTGGCTGGTCACCCCGGCGGGGCTGGTCGGGCTCGGCCTGGACGCGGCAACCACGGGCGCCCTGCTGGCCGACCGGCCAGCGCTGGACGCGGCCGTCGCCGCCGCCGCGTCCGCGGCGGAACCCGCGGTGCCGGCCAGGTCGCTGGACTTGCTGAGCCCGGTGACCGCGCCGGCCCGGGTCGTCGCCCAGGCGGTGAACTACCGGTCCCACGCGGCCGAGTCCGGATTCAACCCGGACAAGATCCCGCCGGTTTTCTTCCGGAAGTCCTCGCATTCGCTGACCGGCCCGGCCGGGGACATCACCCGCCCGCCCGGCGTCGGGTTCCTCGACTACGAGGTCGAGCTCGGCCTGGTCATCGGCGCAGACCTGCCGGTCGGCACGACCGTGACGCAGGAGACGCTGCATCACTACGTCGCCGGGCTCGTGGTCACCAACGACGTCAGCGCCCGGCAGATCCAGCTCACCAAGACGCAGTTCTACGAGTCCAAGTCCTATCCCACTTTCACCCCGGCAGGGCCGTGGCTGGCCCTGGCCGGCGCCGCGGACCTGGCCAGGATCGGCTCGCTGCGGCTCACCCTCAGCGTCAACGGCGAGGTCCGCCAGGATGCCCTGGCCGCGGAGATGATCGTCACCCCGGCCCGGGCGCTGACCGCGCTGTCGAAGTTCCAGCCGCTGTCGCCCGGCGACCTGCTGCTCACCGGAACCCCCGGCGGAACCGCCCTGAAGGCGCCGCCGAAGGCCGTGGAGAAGCTGGCAGGCTTGCTGCCGCCCGCAGTCAAGTGGCAGATGTTCTTCCGCCGGCAGGCGGGCGACCCCCGTTACCTGCGCGACGGAGACCTGGTGACGGCCAGCATCGCCAGCGCCGACGGCGAGCTCGATCTCGGCACCCAGCTCTGCACCGTCACCGGGAAGACG
Organism: uncultured Actinomycetota bacterium; assembly: GCA_963837255.1. Classification (GTDB taxonomy): domain Bacteria; phylum Actinomycetota; class Actinomycetes; order Streptosporangiales; family Streptosporangiaceae; genus JAJYUU01. The sequence continues at coordinate 1,113,583 of CAWIMN010000009.1, read as the reverse complement.
CCATGACCGCGCCCGCCGCTGCCGTGCCGGAGTCGACGTATGAGCTGCTGGCCAGTACCGCCCGCACCTGGCCGGACGCCGTCGCCACCCAGTGGATCCCGGACCCCGCGGACTATGCCCGCTGTCAGGCCTGGACCTACGCCCAGCTGGCCGGCACGGTTACCCGGATCGCCAACGGCCTGGCCCGCCTGGGGATCCAGCGCGACGACGCGGTCACGCTGTGCGGGCCGAACTGCTCCGGGCTGCTTGCCGCCACTCTGGCCGCGCAGGCCGCCGGGATCGCCGCCCCGGTCAGCCCGGCGCTCGGCGCGGACCGGATCGCCTCGCTGATCGGGCGTACCGGCTCGCCGGTGCTGATCGCAGCCGGACCCGAGGCGGACCCTGGGCTCTGGCAGCGGCTGACCGCAGTCGCCCGCCAGGCCCGGATGCGCGCGGTCATCGCGCTGCGGCCCGATGGCGCCACCGGCGTCCCGCCAGCCCTGGACGGCGAGCCCGGCATGCCGGCCCTGTACCTGGACGAGCTGGTCGGCGGCCAGCCGGCCGGGTCCCTGGCCGGGATCCGCCCGCCCGGCGCTGCCGATCTGGCCGCGTTCGTGCACACCGGCGGGACCACCGGGGCACCGAAGATCGCCGCGCACACGCACGCGAACCAGCTTGCCTGCGCCCGCGGGATCGCGGAGTGGTCGGGCGTGACGCCCGGCGAAGGCGTGCTGGCCGGCCTGCCGCTGTTCCACGTGAACGCGCTGATCGTGACCGGCATCGCACCGCTGCTCAGCGGTGCCCGCGTGGTCTGGCCAGGACCGGCAGGGTACCGTGACCCAGCTCTCTATGCGCGGTTCTGGAAGATCGTCGAGCACTATCAGATCGCCGCCATGTCCGCCGTGCCCACGGTCTACAGCGCGCTGACGCAGGTCCCGGTGGACGCGGACATCAGCTCGCTGAGAGTGCCGATCGTGGGTGCGTCCCCGCTGCCGTCGGCTGTGCGAGAGGGCTTTGCCCGGCATACCGGCCGGCGCCTGCTGGAGGGCTACGGGCTCACCGAGGCGACCTGCGCCAGCACCTGGAACCGGCCGGGCGCGGACCGGCCCGGCTCGGTGGGCCAGGTACTGCCCGGCCAGCGAGTCAAGGCGGTCCGGACCGGCGGCGACGGGTCCTGGCAGGACTGCGCTCCGGGTGAGGCCGGGGTGCTGGTGATCGGCGGGCCGGCCGTGTTCGCCGGGTACGTCACCGACCCGCGGGACGGCGGCCCCCGGGTGAGCCGGGGTGCGACGGTCCGCGACGGCTGGCTGGACACCGGGGACCTAGGTCACGTCGACGCCGACGGTTATGTGTACCTCACCGGCCGGGCCAAGGACCTGATCATCCGCGGCGGCCACAACATCGACCCCCGCGTGATCGAGGAAGCGCTGCTCGGGCACCCGGGCGTGACCGCGGCCGCAGCCGTCGGATTGCCCGACGCCCATGCCGGCGAGGTTCCGGTGGCCTATGTCGTGCCCGCTGATCCCGGCGCTTTCGACGAGGCCGGGCTGCTGGAGTGGGCCGCGAAGACCATCGGCGAGCCGGCCGCGCGGCCGAAGCGGATCTATGCTGTCCCGGCTATCCCGCTGACCGCCGTCGGCAAGCAGTTCAAGCCCGCGCTGGCCGCCGACGCCGCCCGGCACGCCGTGGCCGAGGCCCTGGACCGCGCGGGCGTGAGCGCGGGCGAGATCACGGTGACGCCGGACGACGGCGGCCTCGTGGTGAGCGTGGCCGGCGCCGACCCAGGACAGGTGCACTCGGCCCTGGCCGGCCTGCCGCTCACCGTCCGGGCCGCGAGCTAGCGATGCGTGCATCCAGGGAGAAAGAGCAGCCACGATGAGCAACGAGATCGACTGCGCGATCAGCGGGCCGCGGCCCCCTGACCGGCCGGACGGGCAGCGGATTCAGCCGGTCATCGTGGTGGGCGCCGGGCCGGTCGGCACGACGGCGGCGCTGCTGCTGGCCGATGCGGGGATCCCCGTAGTCATGCTGGAACGGCACGCCGCGCCGCACCCGCTGCCGCGCGCGGTGCACCTGGACGACGAGGTCGCCCGCATCCTGTACCAGGCGGGTGTCGGCGATGAGTTCCTAGCCAGCTCCCGGCCGTGCAGCGGCCTGCGGCTGCTCGACGCCCGGCATCAGGTCATGGCCGAATTCGGCCGGGCGGCCACCGGCGTACACGGCTTCCCGCAAGCCAACATGTTCCACCAGCCCGACCTGGAGCAGCTGCTGCTCGGCCGGGTCGCCGCGCACCCGCTGATCACCCTGCACCGGATGGCTGAGGTGGTAGGCCTCGATGACCCAGCCGGTACGGTCGTGTCGCCGTGCGCACCGGACTCGCCTGCGGTCACCGTCACGGCCCGGACCGGGCCCGCCGGCCAGCAGCGCGCGTTCGCCGGCTGCCTGGTCCTGGGCTGCGACGGCGCCGGGAGCACGATCCGGGACCTGGCGAGCCTGGTGATGGAGGACCTCGGCTTCACCGAGCGCTGGCTCGTCATCGACATCCGGGTCGCCGGCGGGCTGGAGGCCTGGGACGGCGTCGAGCAGATCTGCGACCCCGCCAGGGCAGCCACGTTCATGCAGGTCACCGGCGACCGGTACCGGTGGGAGTTCCAGCTGCGCGAAGGCGAGGATGAGGACGACCTGATCACCGAGCACGCGCTCGGCGCCCTGCTGCGCCCGTGGACGCACCGCGATGACCTGGCCGGGATGGAGATCACCCGCAGCACCACCTACACCTTCCGCGCCCGGCTGGCCTCGGCCTTCCGGTCCGGGCGCGTCTTCCTCCTCGGCGACGCCGCGCACCTGACCCCGCCGTTCATCGGCCAGGGCCTGGCCGCCGGGCTGCGGGACGCGGAAAACCTGACCTGGAAGATCGAGCACGTGCTGACCGGCCGGGCCGGGGCAGGCCTGCTGGACAGCTACCAGACCGAGCGGCGGCCGCACGCGCGGGCCATGGTGAAGAAGGCCGTCATGATCGGCTGGGCGATGACTGGCGGCCAGGACCGGGCCGCCGCGGTCCGCCGGGTCGCGCTCGCCGGCGCCGTCCGGGTCGCGCCGGTGCGCGAGGCCATCGCGTCCACGGCGACACCGCGGCTGAAGGCCGGGGCGCTGCAGCACCGCGGCGGCCGGCCGGGCCGGCGGGGGGTCCGGGCGGGCAGCCTGCTCCCGAACCCGCTCGTTCGCGTGAAGGGTCCTGGCCTGGTCCGGCTGGACGGCGTGCTGGCGTGGCAGGCCGCCGTACTGACCGCCCGCGAGCCTGACCAGGCGCTGGCCGATTTCTGTGACCGCTACGGACTGGCGCTGCTGCGCATCCGGCCGGGATTCGTGCCGGCGGACAACGCGGTGCCGCTCCGGGAGGCAGCGGCAGAAGATGCCCGCAAGGCGCGCTGGACCGACGTCTGCCTCCCGCCGGGTGACCTGGCCAGCCCGCTGCGGGCGCTCATGGCCGATCCCGGCCTTTCCGTCCTCCTACGGCCAGACCGCGTGATCGCTGCCGTCGCCGCCGGCGGGAGGCTGCCGGAGGTGCCGTGGCCGATCCGCCCGCAGTATCCGGTCGCCCACCTGTGTCCCGATCCGGCCATCTCCCCGGCCGCTCAACCCTGGAGTCCGCCATGTTCCTAGCACTGTCCCTGCTCCTAGCCCTAACCTGCATGGGTCCGGCGAGCGCGAAGCTGGCAGGCGCCCCGGCCGTCAGGGAGTCGGCGGCGCACTTCGGGATCCCGTGGAACCGGTACCGGCTGATCAGCGTGCCCGAGCTGGCCGCCGCCATCGGGGTGCTGGCGGGCCTGCGGGTGCACGCGCTCGGCGTGGCCGCCGCCTGCGGGATGGCGATCCTGCTGATCGCCGCCCTGATCGCCCACCGCAGGGCCAGGGACAGCATCGCCGCGATGGCACCGGCACTGGCCGCCTTCGCCGTCACAGCTGGCTACCTGGCCGTAGCCCTGACCCGCTGACGAAGGAGAGCCGACCATGCAGTCACCGGCAAAGGCCGATGAGGAGGTCCCGGTCCTGATCGCGGGCGGCGGCGGGGCCGGGCTCACCGCCTCGATGCTGCTCGCCCGCCTCGGCGTCCGGCACCTGCTGGTCAGCGCCCGGCCGCAGACCTCCGACCTGCCCAAGGCACACGTGCTGAACCAGCGGGCGATGGAGGTCCTGGAGGACGCCGGGGTGGCGGCCGAGATCGAGCGGCGCAGCACGCCCGCCGCACAGATGGCAGCCACGGCATACTACGCGGGCTTCGCCGGTCCGGGCGAGAACTACGGACGGCGGCTGGCCCGGCTGGAGTGCTGGGGAGCCGGCACTGCCGATGAGAACTGGCGCGCGGCCAGCCCGTGGAGGCAGCTGAACCTGCCGCAGATCCGGCTCGAGCCGCTGCTCAAGCACCGGGCCGAGGAACTGTCGCCCGGGGCGATCCGGTTCGGCCACGAGCTCACCGGCATTGACCAGGACAGCGACGGCGTCTGCGCGACGATCCGGGACGCCTCCGGGCGCAGCTACGCCGTGGCCAGCCAGTACCTGGTCGGGGCGGACGGGGGGCGGACCGTGGCCGGCCTGACCGGCGTCACGTATGACGGCCTCGGCGTGGTGACGCAGACCGCGACACTGCACGTCTCGGCGGACCTGTCACAGTGGGCGCCGGACCCCGACGTGCTGATCCGGTGGATCTTCTCACCGCAGGCCGGAACCCTGGTCGTGCTGGTCCCGATGGGACCGGACAATTGGGGACCGCGCTCGGAGGAATGGGTGATCCACCTCAACTACCCGGCCGATAACCCCCGCGCCCAGTCCGACGCGCAGGTCGAGGCCGACGCCCGGCGTGCGCTGGGCCTGCCGGACGTCCCGATGAAGATCCACAAGATCACCCGGTGGTCGGTCGATGCCGTCATGGCATCGACCGTCCGGGCCGGCCGGGTGTTCCTGCTCGGCGACGCCGCGCACCGGCACCCGCCCACCGGCGGGCTGGGACTGACGAGCGCGATCCACGACGCGCAGAACCTGTGCTGGAAGCTGGCGCTCGTCCTGGGCGGTCACGCGTCGCCGGCCCTGCTGGATACCTACCAGGACGAGCGGCGGCCGGCAGACGAGCGCAACGCCCAGCGCTCCCTGGAGAACGCGCTTAACCACTTCGAGGTCGCCTCGGCGCTCGGCGTGGACCCGGGCAACACCCCGGACCAGAACATGGCATCCCTGCACCGGATGTGGAGCGGCCGTCCAGAAGACGCCGCCCACCGCTCGGCGGCGCTGCGCGCGATGCGCGCGCAGTCGATGGAGTTCAGCGAGCTGAACGTCGAGTACGGCTACTGCTACTCCTCCGCCGCGGTCGTGTCCGACGGCAGCGCGGCCCCGACATCCGCAGACGACATCCGGGTGTACCAGCCAGGCACCCGGCCAGGAGCCCCGCTGCCGCATGCCTGGATCGACGATGAGGACGGCGTGCGCCGGCCCGTCAAGGACCTCGTGGGACCCGGGCGCTTCCTGCTGATCGCCGGAGAGGACGGCGGGCCATGGTGCCAGGCCGCGCGCGACCTGGCCGCGCAGACCGGCCTGCCGCTGGACGCGGTCCGGATCGGCCATCTCGACGGCGACCTGTTCGACCCGCGCTGCACCTGGCTGCGCCACCGCGAGATTACCAGTACAGGCGCCGTCCTGGTGCGCCCCGACCGGTTCATCGGCTGGCGGCACACGACCATGGTCCCCGACCCCCGCGCGGAACTCGCCAGCGCGCTCAGCCACATCCTGGGACGCCAGCTCGCGCCGACGCGGTAAGCGCCAGGCCAGGCACGTTATGAACGCCACCGCGGCCGATCTGGAGGCGATCCGCGGCAGGCGGGCCAAGGAGCGGCGCCGCGCCGGCCTCTGGTGACCAGCGTGCCCCGCCATGAAACGATCTACCTGACGGCACGCTGGTGATCTGACCCGCAGGGGGTGACGGCCCGATCCGATCATCTGAACAGCTCGCATCACCGCACCAGGGGATCGAGCAGCAGCTGTTGCGTCGTGGCTGGCACGCCGCCGACCGCCCGCGGCAGCCGGTGCTGTTTGTCAATCCCAGGTCCGGCGGGGGTGCGGCCGCGCGCAGCGGGGTCATTGAGCGGGCGCGCGAGCAGGGTATAGAAGCTGTCATCCTTGCCGCGGGCCAGAGCCTGGCAGCGCTCGTTCAGGCAGCGGTAGCCGAAGGTGCCGATGCCCTCGGCATGGCCGGCGGGGACGGGTCCCTGGCGGTCGTGGCCACGGCCGCCGCCGCGCACGATCTCCCGTTCGTGTGCATTCCCGCCGGGACGCGCAACCACTTCGCGCTCGACGTGGGGGTGGACCGGCAGGACCTGCCCGGCGCGCTCGACGCGTTCAGCGACGGCGTCGAGCGCCGGATCGACATGGCGCAGGTAAACGGCCGGCCGTTCCTCAACAATGTCTCGCTCGGCATCTACGGCGATGCGGTTCAGCGGCCCGCCTACCGCGATGCCAAGCTGCGCACCCTTCTGGAAACCGCGCAGCAAGTACTGGGCCCTAGCGCGCGGGCGCCGGACCTGCTTGTCACCGACGACGCCGGGCGCGAGCACCGCCAGCCGGCCTTGGTGCTCGTTTCGAACAACCCCTACGCGCTGGATCAGCCGGTAGCTCGCGGCACCCGCCTGGCACTCGACACCGGTCAGCTCGGGGTCGTGGTGCTCGACGCGCCAGGCGATCGGCCGCATCCCCCGGCGCGAGCCTGGACCACGGCGTACCTGGAGGTGAGCGCGCCCGCAACGGTGCACGCCGGGATCGACGGGGAAGCAGCCGATCTGAGCGGGCCGTTGCGATTCGCCATCCGACCCGCCTCTCTGCGCGTCCGGATCTCCCATCGCCACCCAGGCGCGTCACCGTCAGCGCGGTTCGCGGCAAGGGGATAGCGCCTATGCCGGTTCCGGATGGCCCGGCCGCTCGCGGCGTCAGCTGAACCGGCTCATGATCCGCGGGACGTCCATCAGCCGCCTCGGCAGCCGCCTCCGGCTCGTCTCATAGGCCCGGAATGCGGCTTTGAGCTCATCGATCAGCGGCCCGATCGTCATGACGTCAGCGGGCGCGACCGCGGGGGATCGAGGATCTTACGGACCTCCGTCGCCAGGTCCTCGGCGGTGGCCTCGCCCAGCAGATTGGCCGCTGCGGTGACCGGGCCGGCCAGCCGGGCCATCGTTGGTGGATCTAGCCCTGGAAGCGGTGACAGCGGCATGGCGAGCTTGGCGACGGCCTGGATCAGCCGCACGGCGCTCGGCTCGTCGACCGCGGACAGGAATTCGAGCTGCCGCTCGACCTTATGGAGCGTGAGCCATGGGCCGCCAAGTGAGGTGATGGTGTTGGTGGCCGCGTCGATGAGTGGCCCTGCACCTCGACTAGCGGGTCGGGTCACCCTGCACGGTGCTGCCCGGCCAGTCCCCGGTGTCGTCGCGCTGCGTGCGCTCCTGGTCCCCGGTTCGCGCCGGGTTTGCCTGCCGAGACGTGGCGTGGCGCGGTCATTGGTCTGCCTGGATCAAATTGATGAAACAATCAGTCTTGTAGTCTCAGATCAGTTATGATAGATCTGGTGTCAAGCGCTGGCCGCGCGGTGCGCCGGCGAAGCAAACGGAAGGAGCACAGTCATGTTGAAGTCGCTGAGCACGAGCCTGATCCTGCGGGGCATCCTCGCCCTTGCCGTGGGCGTCATGGCACTGGCCTGGCCCGGGATCACGGTCCTCGCGCTAGTAGTCCTGTTCGCTGTGTACGCGTTCATGGCCTCCGGCCTGGAGGCCATGCGGGCATTCGGCAGCCGTACCGCCGGGCCCGTGCTCAGGCACCTCCTGGTCGGCCTGGTTGACCTGGCCGCCGGGGTGGTCGCGCTGGCCTGGCCGGGTCCCACTGCCCTGGTGCTGGTACTGATCGTGGCCAGCTGGGCAGTCGTCGGCGGGCTGGTGGAGGTCTCAGCCGCGTTCCGCAGCGGCGAGGCGGCCGGCACCCGGGCGCTGTTCATCCTCGGCGGCCTGGTCTCGGTCGCGTTCGGAGTAGTGCTGTTCGCGCACCCGGGAGTCGGCGCGCTCACCCTGGCGCTGCTGTTCGGCCTGTTCAACATGGTCTTCGGGGCTCGCGCGCTGGTGCAGGGCATCGAGCTGCGGCGTACCGGCAACGCCGTGCACTCGGCCGTGCACGAGCGGATCCCGGCCCGCACCACGTCCGGCTACGCGCACGGCTCGGCGGCATAGCCCGACGATGTCCGGGACAGCCGGGCCTGCCCGCGGCGGTCGCCCAGATCATCGGCGGGCGGGTCCTGGCCAGGCCCCAGGCTGGCCAGAGGAGGCGGCGGCGGCGTCTACTGTCCGCCGCCGCTTTGTGCCGGCCGGGTGCCGGCCGGCCGCTCCCGCGTACATCGGACGACCCCGGCCCGGTACTGCTCGGAATGCTGATAGCATCAGTTCTGTTGTTACTCATCAGTAATGAGTTCGCTTCGCGAGCCGGTGCCAGGAAACGCCACCGTGGTCGATGCGGCAGGGCACGGGTTGACATGGCCAGCAGGTGCGCTGGCCAGCTCTGAGGAGGAAGAACATGACGCACGCGGCGCTGGCCGGCACGCCCGGATTCTCGCGGCTGGACCGGCGGAAGGCGCGCACCCGGCAGGCACTCGTTGACGCGGCGGTGCAGCTCATCGCCGAGGGCCGCGGGGACCGGGCGAGCATCCAGGAGATCACCGACGCGGCTGACATCGGCTTCGGGTCGTTCTACAACCACTTCGACAGCAAGGACACGCTGTTTGCGACCGCGTCCGGTGAGGTGATGGAACGCTGGGGCCAGATGATCGACCATGCCTGCGCGGGCATCGCCGACCCGGCCCAGGTGTTCGCCGTGTCATTCCGAATCTCCGGGAGGCTCGGCTGGACCCACCCGGACATGGCGCGGTTCCTCGCCGGCCGCGGCCTCGATCTGCTGGATGCTCCGGCAGGGCTGGCTCCGCGCGCGCTGCGTGACATCAAAGCGGGCCAGTCTGCAGGCCGCTTCACCGTCCCGGATGCTGGGATCGCGCTTAGCGCGGTCGCCGGCGGACTGCTGGCCCTCCTGCGCCAGGCTGAGCGCCACCCCGAGCACGACCGGGCAACCGTCGACCAGGTGGCCGAAGGCATGCTGCGCATGCTCGGGATCCCCGCGGCCGAAGCCGCGCGCCTGGCAGCCGTCCCGCTGCCAGAGATCGGCGGCTGGCAATGACGGCCGGGCCGGCCGGGCTGGCCGTCACCGTTTTCCCGGGGACCGGAAGGCCGTTCTGCCACGCCGCCTCAGGTGCACTTCCGAGATCTAGCTCTTCGCATTTCATAAGGTACAGGGCGCATCGGCCTAAATGAGCACGGCCGCCGAGACCACCCGCCCAGCGGCAGTGCCGCTCCCGGAGACCGACTGCCGGAACCACCGCGTCAGGCGCAGGACGGCTGCGGTTGTGACGACTGGCCGCTGGTCGCCCTGGGTACATCCGAAGGACACAAAGAGAACAGGAGAACAGCAGCCTGATAGCAGGGAGGGGGACCTGGCCGTGGCAGCGAAAGGCCCACGTCAAGCAGCTCAGAAAGCCAAGGACATCCGCGAGGCAGTGCAGAAGGAGCTGGAGTTTGATCCTCTGATCGACGCCTCGGACATCAGCGTGAAGAACATGAGCGGGGACGTGGCCCTGAACGGCACCGTGCCCGCCTACCCGCAGTACCTGCAGGCGGCCGCAGCGGCCAAACGCGTGCAAGGGGTCACCAGGGTGCATAACCACCTGATGGTGGACGTGCCGTACGCCAACTACCGGGACGATGTGTTGCTGACCACCGACGCCAACAACGCGCTGGCGATGAATGTCAGCGTGCCACCGGGCAGCGTGGAAGCCAGCGCCAGCGAAGGTAACGTCTGGCTCACCGGCATGGTGGGGAACAGGTTCCAGCGGGATGCGGCCGAGCAGTCCGTCGCCGGGCTGACCGGCGTACGCGGCATCGCCGACGACATCGAGATCTACAGCGACATCGAGGCCGCCGATGTGATCGACCTAGTGCAAGAAGCCATGGTCCGTTATGGGCTGCTGCCGGGTGACACCGATGTCCGGGTAGGCGCCAGCGATGGCACGATCACCGTCACCGGCCACATCGAAACCTGGGGCGAGCATGACGCGGTGATCGACGCCGCATGGAGGGGCACCGGGGTCAGGAACGTCCGCGATGACCTGGTAGTCACCGGCTGACCCGACCGGCTCTCCCGCACTACTCATGGCAGGCGAACGTCGGGCGAATCCGGCGGCGGGCCAGCGGCCCGCCGCCGGATTGCCGGCGCGGCCCTCCGCAAGTTTCAGCCCTTACCTGGCGACTACGCCGAGCTGATAGCAACCCCCGCCGCACGGCCGCGGGCTCCGGCGAACGCCGACCCGAGCAGGCCAAGCCCCGCACCATCCAGATCACCGGGCACGAGGACCGCAAGAAGGTCACCGCCGGGTAGCAGCGGGCGCCGCCCGGAGCCGCGAACAGCCTGCGGGCGCGCGGCACTCCCCGGTGCTAGGCAGCGCCGCCTCGCTCTAGGAGCTGTGGTGCAGCGCCTCGGGCAGCCTGGGGTTGCCGCCGGGCAGGCCGGCATCCGCCGCCAGACGTGACGGGGACTGGAAACGGGCCGCCGGCAGCGGAAACCGCGCCGGTCCCCGGCCCTCCTAGGTCAGTGATCTTGAGACGGCGACGTTACGGCGGCGGCTGGCCACGGGGGTTGTTGTTGTGCTGAAGTGGGTTTGTGCGAGCCGGGTATGAGCGCGCTGCGGGGCTTGACGCGGTGCTCAGCCGCGTCGAGGAGCTTGCGGCACGCACAGTCATCTTCGATGTAGAGCCGTTGATCGCATCCTGGGACAGCGGTCAGGACGCCCTGGAGCGGGGCGTCGCGCTGCTCGTGCTGCGGGCAGGCCAGTTGCCGGAGGTGCAGGTGGTGTGCTTTGCCACGAACTCGACGCGCCGCCCGCAGGCTGTTCCTGGCAGCGCGGGCGTGCGAGTGGTGTACCTGGCGTCGGCCAGGCAAACCCATGCGGACAGCGCCGTACCAGGGCTTCCCCCGGCCAGGGGTAGTGGTCGGCGACCAGATCGCCACCGACGGCCTGCTGGCACGGCGGCTAGGCTACGCGTTCGTGCAATACCGCCCGCCCCTGAATGAGACGCCGGCTGGGCCCCGGCTGCTGCGCCAGCTGGGGCGGCTGGTCCGGCCGGTTGCGTTCAGTCGGCCCGGCCGGTCGTCACGGTAACGGCGCCGGCAGTCCACAGGCCGGTCGTTCTCGCGGCTGGCGATCTTGGCCGGAGTCACGGCCACGTCCTGATCGGCCTCAGCCTTGCTGACCTGGAACAGTCAGCGCCCTGTCGGTCACGGCGCGCGCTGACATGGCCGTCCATCGGCCTGGCGGCGCCGGCCAATGAAGGCGAGATATGGCTAGGAGTCGTTGAGACACGGTGAGACCTGGCTGGACGGCCATGGACGCTCCCAGCGTTCATCAGCGCGCTGACCTGGGCGACTCGGAATGCACGGACGCCGGGCGGACGAAATGTGGATCACGTGCGGCGGTGTATAAAGAAGTGCCAGGTCAGCGGCCATACCGATGGGCTAGCAGAAGCGGGCTGTAAAACCGCTCTTTTTGGCGGGGCCTCTGCGAGTCCCGACGAGCAGCCGGGCAGGTGGCTCAGATTAGGCAAGCCACTCACAAGCTGACAGCAACAGCGACCGTCCGCTCCGATCTACATACGCGCCCATGCGGCGGTGGCAACAGCCTGCCACGCGAATGCGGCGAACGGAGTCGACGGCAAGTAGGGCCGAACTTCCTGCCCTCCGTCTGGGCGGCGACGGTCCCGTAATGGCCTGACGCTTGCCGACAATGCGTCAGGGTTCCTTCAGACCGCCGGGCCTTGCGGGCGCGAGGTTCGCGGGACTCTTCCAGGTACACGGCCGGGAGGCGCGGCAACAGGCGCCTTGAGCCTGACGTGTTGACTGCGGCCGGCCTGTGCCCGTGGGAGGTCCCCAGCGGCAGCTGTTCCCGCCCGGCGTGCTGCCTGCTGGATGCGCGGCGGTTGCGAGCGGTTGAGGCTGACGCGGTGGCGTGAGCTCTCAATGGCGTTGGCGAGCAGGTCGCGGGCGGCGTCATCAATGGCGGCTGCGCGGAGCAGCATCGCGACCTCAGTGATCTGGAGGCCGTGCAGCATGCGCTCGATCTGGCCCGCCGGGCGTCGCTGGGCGCCTGACGGCGAAGGGCCGACCATCTTCTTGCGCACTGCCACCTTCGGCTAGCTGGCGCACGGTCACCGGTGAGCGCGATGGGGTACGCCCGACTGCCAACATGCTGCTGGGAGAGTCGATGCTGACGGCGAGATCGTCGAGAGCCATCGCGGCGCGCAGGCTGGTGGAGGACAGGGTGTCTGCTTTGCCGGGCGGGTCCGCGGACAAGCTTGGCAACGAGTACGAGGTCTGGTGGACGCTGCTTCGTATCGGCGAGATGCTGACTGGGAAGGCCGCGCGTATCCGCCTCCTCGGAGCACCACGCAGCCGCCGACCGGTTCGCCGTCATGACGGAACAGGCAGTGCGGGAGCCGGGTACGGGGCACCGGGACCCGGCTACGGGACGCGGGCTGCGGATGCCGGCCGAGCAGCGGCGCGAGCTGGTGCTCGGTGAGGCGATGGCGGCGTTCGCCGCGCACCTAATATCGCATCGTCCCTTGAGTCTCGCTGATCCAAGAAAAGAGTTCACGTCCCAATGCGCATCTGCATCTTGACTGTTGGCACCCGTGGCGATGTTCAGCCCTATGTCGCTCTGGGCACGGCCCTGCGGGCAGCGGGGCATGAGGTCAAGTTGGCCACGCCTGGCCGCTTTGAAGCGCTGGTTAGAGCGTACGGACTTGACTTCGCCTTGTTCGAAGAGAGTCCCCTCTCATTTCTTGAGCGAGTGATCGCTTCTGACGGAAGCTTTCTCCGGCGCGCCTACGAGACCAAAGGCATTCTCAGCAGCATGATGGAACGCCTCTTGGCTGATGCTCTGGCTTTCGCACAAGAGGCCGACCTCATCATCACGTCGAATCTGCTGATCTACCCTGGCTATCAGCTCTCGAAGCTACTGAGTGTCCCTTCAATCGGAACCATCCTCGTCCCCTATCTGCGCACGAGAGCCTTCCCCAACCCCGCCTTTTGTTCGGGACGGCACTCTCTGACTGGGCCGGGCAATCTGCTGACATACGACATTTTCAATGAGGCTGTGTGGCAGCTCTACCGCGGCAGCATGAATCGGCACCAGCGCCGATTCAATATTCGCCCGTTGCCCAGATGGGGCATGGCCCGTCAGATACAGCGCGATCACTATCCCTTTCTCTGTGCCTACAGCCCGTCGATCGTGGCGAGACCTACAGATTGGAGCGACGACATTCACGTGACCGGTTACTGGTTTCTGGATGCCCCAACCCACTGGGAACCACCCGCGGCGCTCCAGGCTTTTCTGGATGCCGGACCACCCCCGGTGTATATCGGCTTCGGCAGCATGACGTCCGCCGATCCTGTTGGAGTTGCCAGGCTGATCGTTGAGGCACTGGAACAAAGCGGGCAGCGCGGGGTCGTACAGAACGATTCCTTGGGCATCAGCCAGATGGACGCATCCGACGAGGTCTTGCTGCTGAATAGCATTCCTCACGACTGGCTGTTTCCGGAGATGGCTGCGGTCGTCCATCATGGGGGAGCTGGGACGACAGCCGCCGGGTTGCGGGCAGGTGTGCCGACGATCACTACGCCAATCTACGGCGACCAGTTCTTCTGGGGCCAACGCATTGCCGAGCTCGGTGCCGGCCCACCTCCTATTCCCCGGAAGCATCTGACTGCGGATCGGCTCGCAACTGCGATTCGTCTTGCGACAAACGATCACCGGATGCACGAGCGAGCGAGGGTCATGGCCCAGAAGGTCGCAGCGGAAGAAGGGGTGACCCGAGCCGTGCGTTTCATTGAAGGAATTCTTTGATGCTGCCAGCCCTGCTGCCGGTTCGCGGTGTAGTCAATCTTCACGCGGCCGAGGTAATACCGGCCGGGGTCCGGGTGGAGGCGCACCCCGGTTAGCTGGGCAACGCCGGAGTTACACCACTCGGCGAGACGTGACCCGACGGACCCCCGGCGCGCGAAGCGTCCTTGCCGCCTTCTCGAGCCGGTCACGGATCCGGTCAATTTCCTCAGCGGTAAAGGCCCGGGGCACCTGATCTTGACAAGATAGTCACAAATCCGGCCGGCGTGGCCGACGCCCCTTCCGAAGCCCCTTCGCGTGACGTGTGGCAATCCCCATGGCGGAGCAGCCAGGCACCAAGGAGTCAGGCGCGCTTACCAACCGGGCGAGGATAAGAAACCACGGCGATCAGCTGACGGGGTTGCCCGAGTCGATTTGGAACACCGGATGATCCCGGGCATCAGGCAGCTTCGCGAAGAACGAGTCCACCGTGCGACCGGCGACTTCGCGGTACCGGGAGATGACGGGTCCACGCTGGCCGACTGGGATCTCGACGGCGTGGAATACCTCGCTCCGGCCCTTGCAGCTCAGTTCGCCCTTACCGGCAGCCCGGAGATTGCGGACCCAGTCGGATTCGCCGTAGGGCGATACCAGATAGCGGCTCCCGCCGACCTCTACCGGAATGACTGGCACCTTGCGGGCCTCACCGGTTCGGCGGCCGGCCAGGGTGAGAGTGGCGACGCCACGGGCGTTCAGCCTCATGGCCAGCGGATTGGCCAGCCGCCGGGTGAAGGCTGGCGGTTTCAGATAGGACACGGTGTCCTCACTCTCCGAGCACGAACATCAGGCTCCCTGGTTCACATCGAGCCAGTCGCCGATGTCCCGCTCCTCTACGATGCGCCCGCTGGCCGCCTGCATCCAGAGCCGAAGGTCCCTCGGAAGCCCGGGCGATGGCGAGGACAGCACTAGCCGCTGAGTCGTGCCCGCGACCTCCGGCATGGGCATGTCGCGCCCCACAGGTCTCGGGTAAGGGCTCAATCCCGCCTACGCCGGGTCAGGGGCGGGACGTTTGCCGCTGGCGATGATCCCTTCGCGGCCAGAGAGTGTGAACAGGACCGCTTCACGCGGTCGGGTGGTGCTTGCCGGGATTCGGCTCCACGTGGGGAGGCTGGTGTGCAATCTGAGGCCGACGCGATGCTCTTGGACCGCTACCTTCCCCAGTACGACGTTACCGAGGCGCACGCCGTCGTCGTCGACGCCGACACGGACCTCACATGGCAGGCGGTCCGGCGGAGCGACCTGTCGCGGTCCGCGGTGGTACACGTGCTTCTCGAGCTGCGCAGCCTCCCCAACCGGCTGCAGCGGGTCCTCAAGCGGCAGCCACCGGGACCTGCCCGCCCGCCGTTGACGCTGCAGGACATGGAGCGCGCCGGCTTCCTGCTCCTAGGCGAATCGCCCGGCCACGAGATCGTGTTCGGCTCCGTCGTGCAACCGTGGAAGGCGGTCACCGACGGGCCCGCGCCGCAGGTCGATCCCGGCCGGTTCGCCGCGTTCGACACACCTGGGTATGTCAAGGTCGCCTTCAACATCCGGGTGGAGCCCTACGGCAGCGGGCGCGCCCTCATCACGACGGAGACACGGACCGCGGCCACCGACGCCGCGAGCCTGCGCCGCTTCGCCCGCTACTGGATACTCGTCGGCCCGTTCAGCGCGCTGATCCGCCGGTTGGCGCTGCGGATCGTGACATCCGATGCCGAGCGACGACCTGGCCTCACGAGCAACACCCGCCCACCCGACGCGTGAACCTGGCGGCTCGCCCCGGGGGTCGGTCAGGTGACGGCCCAACGCCCGAGACTGCCGATCACTACCCACATAGAACGCCAGCGCCGAACGTCGGGCTTTCTGGAGGAGGCGGCGACGCGGAACGACGGATTTCGCGTCCTTGCCGAGCCGATAGCCCATCACGTTGTACGACCGACCTCAAGGCACAGATGATGGCGGGAGCGCCGAGTATGAACGGCGGAGAACTGTGCTGAGAAGGCAGATCTCCGCACACAGTGTACCGATTCGGTAGCAGGCCGAAAGGTGTCGGGCGAATCAGACGGCCGGTCAAAACGAGCCCTCGTCGTGCCATCTGGCGGCCCCAGCCGACTTCGGCATGTGCGGAGTAGTTGCTCGGCACCTGCCGCCTGGCGGCGGAGAGGCTGCCAGGCGGTGCTCCGTGGCGGGTTGCCCGTCTATCGGGCGGCTCCGGCGAATGCGGCGACATGTAGGTGGCGTGCCGGTCCACCGAGACTCTGACACAGTCGTATCTCATGGTGGTGCGTGGGTCGGCATGCGACGCTGCTTCCTGGACGTCGCCCAGCGGCACTCCGGCGTCCAGGGCGGCGGTGATGAACGCCTGGCGCAGGGTGTGGGGCCCGATTTTCTTGGCCAGGCCGGAGCGCCGGGCGACCCGGCGGACGATCCGCCGCCGCGGTGCCGACCCCGGCGGCGACCAGGACCGTGCCGACCTCGTTGCGGTCCAGCCCGGTGGCGTGGGACTCGTACTCCAGCCGCGGACGACGGACGTGCGCCGCCGGCAATGGCCCAGCAGCTCCTCCTCGACCGCGTACGGGTAGAACCCCGCGATCGTGCACAGCCGCCGAGTGACCGTGGCCCGGGCCCGCCTGGCGGCTTCCAGGTCACGGTCGAAGCACTCTATGTCGGCGCGGCGCACGCCGAACAGCCGCAAGCCGTGGTTCTGGCACCAGCCCGCGAACTGGCGCAGGTCCAGAGCGTAGGCCTCGCGGATTAGACCGGAATAACCGGCCAGGAACCCGGCTAAGGCCAGCCGCTCCGGCTCGGAAAACACCGGGCCGCCGGAACCAGGCAGTAGATGTCGTCGTGGTGCTCCTGGGACACCTACCGCGTCGGGCCCGGGACCACGGACCTGGTCCCGGCAGCCAATGACCACCTCAACGTAAGGACATTAGCCCGGTTACTCCAGGTCACGGCACCAGGCCGTGCGGTCGCCCACAACCCATACCTGACCGCCGAATAGTCTCCGTATCCCTGCGGGGATGTCACGCGGGCGTGAAAATCAGCTCGGGTTGCCCGCCGACGCCGGTTATTCCTCCGCCCGCTCGCGAGCGAGCAGCAGGACAGAACCGAGTGAACGCGACGCTCGGGGTAGGGCATCGCCTTCTGGTCTCGTCCCCGGGAGGCTCAGCCGGTGTTCAGTCGCGTCGCCGTCGTCAACCGCGGGGAGGCCGCGATGCGGCGCCGTGGCCGCTCCCCGATAGCCGCCCCGGCGCCGTGTCCGTTGGTCAGGGGTGATCGACGTCGAGCTGGTGGCCGGTAGCGGCGGCGATGGCGCGGAGGTCGCCAGGGTCGGAGCTGATGACGAGGTCACGGCGGCGGAGGGCGCCTTCGACGACGCAGGCGTCGACGATGTCGGTGGTGCTGGCGCGGCTGGCGAGGGTTCCGGTGGCACGGGCCTGCAGGTCATCGAGCGGCTCAACCTGGCAGCCGGCGAGGATGCGGGACAGGAGGGCCTGGCGGGAGGTGCCACGCCAGCACTGGGCCACGACGGGGGCCGGGACGACCGGGACCTCGCGGCGCAGGAGGAGGGCCTTGTGCCTGGCCCACATGCGGCGCTCGCCACGCTCGGCGGCGATCAGGGCGCCGGCGTCATAGGTGATTCCCATCAGGCCGTCCGGCGCCCAGGCGCGGCCGGACGGTCGCCGTCCCGGCGGATGGCCCGCGCGGCCCACTCATCGGCCTCGGCCAGCTCCTCGGGGGTGAATGGACCGTGTTCGTCTTCGTAGGACCTGATGGCGTTCAGGCCGGCTCGGATGGTGAACTCCTTGCGCGCGGTGTCGGCCAGCCAGGCGCTGTAGCTCATCCCGGCCTGCTCGGCCGCGGCGGCGATCTCGGCGTCCAGGTCGGGCGGCAGGGATATCGAGCGCTTCTTGCGTACAGCCACGCCCTCACGGTAGCACAGTGGTAGGACAGCAATGTATGTGCCGTGGCTGCCACCCACCCGCCCAGCTCCGTAACTGGCGGGGAGCGGCGGGGCGTCGTCCCGGGCGGCCGGTCACCAGGCGTGAGGAGGCAGGCTCGGCTGGCGTGGAACGAGTCGTGGACCGGGATGGCGTTCCAGTGCGTGCATTCTGTGCTTTCTGGGCGTGCAGTAGGTGCAGCTAGTGCGCTGCGGGCGGTCGGCGTGGCCAAGGTAAGGAGAAGGTCTACGGTTCGATTCCGTAAGGGGCTCCAGGTCATGGCGTCTTTTCGCTATTAGAACCGGCGGCCATTCTCGCGCCTGGGGGACTTGGGGGACAACGAGCCCCGTTTCTGCGCTGGAGAAGGTGGTCGCTTGCGCCCGAACGTGCCGCCGACGAGCCGGGTTTGCCGGCTGACATCTGGCCGCGGGCCCTGTCCTCTTCTCCGCACCGGGTCGGAGCTTGCGGCGGTAGACGTGTGCCGCAGCTCGCGGACGACCACCTGCCGTCAATCCCGGCGGCCTCGATAGCAGTCCGGAATTCGCGGCGGACGTTGGCGGCGTCCAGCTCGCCGCCGTCGGGGCATGGGAGCCATTCAGGGCAGGGCGGATTCCAGTGATCGTCGCAACGCTCGAGGATTCGGGGAGTTGCGATGGTTCAGGGTCGGCCGGGTCGGCCGCCGCTGGCGGCGAAGCGGGGTCAGTTTGGGCGGTTGATCGCCCGGGGCGTCGGTAGCGCGGAGGCGTGCCGGATCGTCGGCGTGCATCCGAAGACCGGGAAACGCTGGCGACGCGGGCGTGTGGTGACCAGCAGCAGCGGCACGAGGCTGCAGTCTGCAGCGGTGGTCGACACGCGGAAGCAAGTGATCTCGGGCCGGTTCCTGTCCGAGGACGAGCGGGTCCGCATCGCGGATCTGCTCGGTGGCGGGTTCGGGGTTGGGGCGATCGCGGCGCAGCTAAGGCGCAGCCCGTCGACGATCAGCCGGGAACTGCGGCGCAACCGGGATCCTGGCAGCGGGCAGTACCGGCCATTCGCGGCGCAGCGGCTGGCGGCCGGGCGCCGCGCCCGGCCAGGTCGCGGCAAGCTGTTACGCGATCGGGAGCTGCGGGAGTTCGTGGCTGGCCGGCTGGCGGCGCGGTGGAGCCCGGAGCAGGTCAGCCAGGCGCTGCACGGCGAGTTCCCCGGTGACCGGGCGCGCCATCTAGCGCACGAGACGATCTACCAGGCGGTCTACCGGCCGGAGCTGGGCGGCGGGCTCTGCCGGGATGTGCCGCGGGTGCTGCGCACCGGGCGGCGGCACCGCAAGGCGCACCGTCGCGCTGATGCCCGCCGGCCAGGGACGCTGACAGACATGATCAACATCAGCCAGCGGCCGGCCGAGGCCGCCGGCCGCTCGGTGACGGGTCACTGGGAAGGCGACCTGATCATCGGTGCCGGCAACCGGTCGGCGATCGGGACCCTGGTCGACCGCGCGAGCAGGTTCACTATCTTGCTGCACGTGCCGGGTCCCCGCTATACCGCCGGAGCTGTCGCTGACTCGCTGGTGGCGGCCCTGGAGCAGCTGCCCGCGCAGCTGCGCCGCTCGCTGACGTGGGACCAGGGCTCGGAGATGGCGCTGCACGCCGGCATCACCCGGGCGCTCGGCATGCCGGTGTTCTTCTGTGATCCGCACTCGCCCTGGCAGCGGCCGACTAATGAGAACACGAACGGGCTGCTGCGCCAGTACTTCCCCAAGGGCACCGATCTGCGGATCCACCTCCCGGAGCAGCTCGCCGCAGTTGCCGCCGAGCTCAACGACCGGCCCCGCAAGATCCTCGGCTGGGACACCCCCGCGGCGCGGCTGGCCGCGGCATTGAGTGAGGGGCAGCCTCATCCGGCCGCGAAGTGACAGTCATGTGCCCGGCCCCGGGAGGATGGCCTCATGGCTGACATGCGCCGCCGCAGCCCCGAACCACCGCCGGGACCGCCGCAGGTCCAGCTCACCCCTGGCCTGGGCGAGCAGACCATGCGGGAGCTCGCGCCGCTGCTCGCCGAGGAAGGCATCGACGTTGACAGCATCGACGTGCCGGACCCGGACACCCTGCAAGCGGCACTGAGCCGAGCCGTCGAACGGCACAACATGACCCGCTTCACCCCCGTCGGCAAGGCCCGCGACCTGGCCGTCACCACCCTGCGGCTGGTCATCGAGGCCCTCGCCGACGGCGACACCACCCAGGCCGCAGCGATCCTGGCCCAAGTACAGCCGGACTCGCCCGGCAACGCCGCTGCCACCGTCGCCGCCTGCATCGGCGTCGCTCTCGGCCTCCTCGACGACTGGCTGTCCGGCGCTGACCCCCACGCCCCGGACGATCTCGGCCGGCACGTGCGCCTGCCCGCCGGGCACTGGCGCGGCGAGCGCGCCGCAACCGACATCCTGGTCCTCGGCCGCAAAGGACGCGCCTTCAGCTCGCTCGACACCCTGATCGCCAGGCAAGGCGGCGAGCATGTCCTCTACGGAAGCGCCCTCACCCTGACCGCAGCCACCCAGACCTGGGCTGCCCACACAGACACGCCGGTCCGCGACATAGCCCTCGCAGCAGTGCGCTGAAACGACTACTATCCACCAGCATCAGTCACCGTGTTGCGACGGTCACTGGAATCTGCGCAGCCATTAGCCAGGCTTCGGCAGGCACAGCCAGGTATGCCCAGGCACGTAACACCAGGCAGCCGCGATCCTTGACCTGCATAAACGCACTGTGAAGACCTGCCAGTTCCCCATGGTAAGGAGAAGGTCTACGGTTCGATTCCGTAAGGGGGCTCGTAGATGGTTAAATTCGAATTCTGGTGCAAGGCCGCGGCAGCCATCCTGGCTGGCGACGTGACAACCTGAAGCCCGCACCTAAGTGCTCGCGCGCGATGTGTCCTGTGGTCATCGCTCGCCGTGATTGTCGCCGGTACTGGGACGGCTGGCTGTGCCAGCACTGGCTGTGCCAGTGCGCGGCGATCCCAGAAGAGCTGTCTCGTATGCGCCAGAGATCGACACACTCCCCCTGATGCGAATCTGCCTCGCTGCCCAATCACCGCATGATCTTTGTTACCTCCAGTGGGCGCCGCCTGCGTCCGCCCTGGGACCTTCGCCTCTTCCGGATGCAGCCAGAGCCGGGTCTAATGACAAAAGGTCCGGGTGGGGCTTCTTTCAGGCCGCCATAGTGTGTCTGCAGAACAGCGAAGACGGGCAGGCAGCAAATCTGCCGGTACATGAAAGGTTCTGGCCGGGGGCGGTGGGACCGCAGCAGACAGATGCCTGGTCTTGAGGTCGCGAGAAGCGCTGGAGTGTGGCAGGCGGCAGGAGTTGGTCATGAATTCGTTCGATTCGGAAGTCGCTGTGAAGCCTGCTGTGGGTTCGTTCGAGGCGGAAGTGGTGGATACCGCAAGGTGGTTTGCCGGTTCTCGATTCGACGGCATCACGCGTTTGTATTCTGCACGGCAGGTGGTCGAGCAACGGGGCACGATCTTCACCGACTACCCGGTGGCGCGACTGGCGGCCGAGCAGTTCCACGACCGCCTGCGGAAACTCTTCGCTGGTCGCACGCAGATCACCACCTTCGGCCCGTATTCGCCCGGTCAGGCAGTGGCGCTGAAACGGATGGGCATCGAGGGTATCTATCTCGGCGGCTGGGCCACGTCGGCCAAGGGATCCGTCACGGAGGACCCTGGTCCCGACCTCGCCAGCTATCCGCTCTCACAGGTGCCCGACGAGGGTGCGCTGATCGTGCGCGCTCTGCTGACGGCGGACCGGAACCAGCGTTTTGCGCGCTCGCGTTTGAGCGAGGCTCAGCGTGCTGCGTCTCCCGAGATCGACTACCGGCCGTTCATCATCGCCGACGCCGACACCGGGCACGGCGGAGACGCGCAGGTCAGAAACCTCATTCGCCGTTTCGTTGAGGTTGGCGTTCCGGGCTACCACATCGAGGACCAGAAGGCCGGCACCAAGAAGTGCGGGCATCAAAGCGGGAAGGTGCTCGTCGGAGTCGATGAGCAGATCAAGCGGCTGAACGCCGCGCGCTTCCAGCTTGACGTTATGAAGGTGCCCGGTCTGATCGTGGCCAGAACCGACGCCGAGGCGGCCACGTTCCTGGAGGGGCGAGCGGACGAGCGCGATCATCCGTTCATCCTGGGCGCTACCGACGCTGAGCTTCCGACCTACAAGGTTGGCTACCTGACAATGTTGCGCAGGCTCCGCGAGCTGGGCGTCGACGACGCGCGTGGTCATCTGTTGTTCAAGATCTCCGCGGCTGAGTACGACGAGGCTGCGGCCTGGCTGGCTCGGACTGGCGTGATGCGAGTGCTCGAATCGAGCGCACAGGCATTCCAGCAGGCCGATGGCTCGTCCGCCGAGGCACTGCTGGAGAGCCTTGAGACGCGTTATCTGGAGGCGTGGCTGTCGGAGGCCAGCCTGAAGAGCTATCCGCAGGCGGTGGCAGACGTCATCGAGTTCCGCGCCAGCGAGGGTGAGTCGTCCGACATGAGCGCCGACGAATGGCTGGCCTTCGCGAATCACACGTCGTTTCACGCCGCTCGGGCCATGGCCAGATCGATGGGCATCGACGTCACCTGGGATTGCGAGGTCGCTAAGACCCCCGAGGGCTACTACCAGGTGCAGGGCGGAATCGGCTACGCGATCGCCAGGTCGCTGGCTGTCGCGCCGTTCGCCGACATTCTGTGGATGGAGACCAAGACCGCTGACCTGGCCGACGCCCGGCGCTTCGCCGAGGCCATCCACGCTGAGTTCCCCGCCAAGATGCTTGCGTACAACCTGTCACCATCGTTCAACTGGGACACGACCGGGATGAGCGACGAGGAGATGAGGCGATTCCCAGAGGAGCTGGGCAAGCTGGGGTTTGTCTTCAACTTCATTACCTACGGCGGACATCAGATCGACGGCCTTGCCGCCGAGGAGTTCGCCACCGCGCTCAAGCAGGACGGCATGCTGTCCCTGGCCCGGCTGCAGCGGAAGCTCCGCCTCCTCGAATCGCCCTACCGGACGCCCCAGACGCTCGTGGGCGGACCACGGTCGGACGCGGCTCTCATGGCTTCTTCGGGTGGCACCGCTGCCACCAAGGCGATGGGCGAGGGCTCGACGCAGCACCAGCACCTAGTGCAGACCGAGGTGCCGACCAAGCTGCTCGAGGAGTGGCTGGCGATGTGGACGGAGCACCACCAGCTCACTGAGTCGCTGCGTGTCCGACTGCGGCCGCTCATGGCGGGCTCAGACTTGCTGGAACTCAGCCTGTCCAACTCCAGCGGGGAGAAGGTCGCCAACATCATCTTCGCCGCGATTGTGGATCGCCGGGGGCGCAATATTCTCTCTGTTCGAGACCAGAACACCTTCGACAGCAGCCTGCGCCAGAAGCGACTGATGACGCTGAATCACCTGTTCCTGATCCACCGCTACAAGGTCTGGGCGGTCCACTACGTCAGCCCCACCGACGACAATCGTTACCAGGCCCAGAAGATGAAGGCACATAGCCTCTTCAGCGATGTGCACGACGAGGTCGGTCACATCATCGCGGCGGACGTGAACGCGGAGGGCATCAAGGCGCTCCTTGCCCCAGACAGGGAACTGTTGAAGGCATTGATCCAGCGGCAGTACCCGAGTGTGCCGGTCGGCGCTGCCGGGCCAGACCGACCGAAGGACTGGCCGGGTCATCAGGACTGAACCTGCTAAGACGCGGTCACTGACCGAACTCAGGCAGCCCATCGGGTACCCGACGAGCTTCTCCCACAGCTCGCGTAACCGGGACCGGATCTGAACCGGGCCTGGCATGGCCTTCAGCGCGTACCCGGCCTTGCATTCCCGTGCGCACCCATGCGATTATCCGCCACGAGCTGCTGTAAAACCCCGCGTCCGGCTGGCACGGTCGCAACCACACCCCCTGGGGGGAGGAAGAACCGCTGTGCGCTGGTTCAGGGTGGCCGCCATCGTGGTCGGCGTAATGATCGCGTTCCTGGTTGTCTCATCGGTAGTCGGCTTCCTTGTTGAGGCCGTGATCGCCGTGGTCGCCGTCGCTGCCATCGTCCTCGCCGTCAAGGTGGCGTTTAACCGCAAGCAGGTTTCGTGGCGGGGGCCCAACGGGGAGGTCCGCGGGCCCAAGTACAGCAGGCCGCTGCGCCGCCGCAACACGCCGGATGTCGACGACGAGCTGGCCCGGTTGAAGCGCGAGACGGGCGGCTAGCCGTCCCGTCCGACCGCGGGCTCGCATCGGCTAGTTTGCTCGCCGCCGGGCTCGTGGCTGTGGCTTTCGTGGCTGTGGCTTTCGTGGCTGTGGCTTTCGGAGCACGGCCGAGCCTGTGGCGCGGGGCGGCGCGGCTGTCCCATGGGGCCTGATCTGATATGCCCCATCACCCCATACGAGCTCGGCGCCTGTCGCCCCGAATATCTCTGGAGCAGGCTGCAGCTACTGGCCGGAAACCTCCACGTGCTCGCGGGCCTGGCGCTGCTCGCTGCGGGCGTCGCCGGCTCGCTACCGCAGCACTGCCGATCCCTCGCCAGGGAACTGACTCCCGGCTGGCTGCGGGCAGCCATCACGACCGCCGTCAGCCACGCAGCATCCACCGACGCGTCGCCGCCATCGGAAGCGATCAGCGAGCCGGAAAAGTGCGGTCCGAGCGGACTGGGTGCGACTCGGCCCTCGCGCTGCGTTGTCATCTGAGGTCTTGTAGAGCTTCCGCAAGGTTGGCCAGCGCTCGAAACCCGTGCGTCTTGACCGTTCCGGCGCTGATCTGCAGCGTCTGCGCAGTCTCGAGTACTGATAGGTCCGCGTAATACCGCAGCATGATCACCTGCTGCTGGCGCCACGGGAGCAGCCGCAGCGCGTCCATCACGCCGGCGTTCCTCGCCTTCGTCAGCGCCTGCTCCTCAGGCCCTGCAGGCTCGGCAGGCGGATCGGGCGCGTACCGCAGCGCGGTCTGCTGGCGCCGCAGTACGCTGCGCGCCAGGTTAATGGTTGTGATCCGTAGGTAACTAGCAGCCCGATCCGGATCGCGGATCTTCGACCGCGAGCCGTACACCCGGATAAAGGCCTCCTGCACGATGTCCTCGGCGGCCGCGTTCCTGCCGAGGACCAGCCGTGCCAGCCCAACCAGCTGGCGGTAATGCGCCAGGTAGAGCGCCTCGAGCTGGACCTCGCCGGGGGGCAACGGCTCGCTCGCCGCGGGCTCGCTATGCCCGGTTCGGGTCAGGCCCTGGTCACCGGCGTCAAGACAATGCATGTCTATGCTCTCAGCGATCGACAAAACCTACTGCGCCATTCCGTGCGAATCCGATGTGGATCTCGCTGTCATCGGGCGCACGATCCTGGCGTTCAAATCGGGTGAGCCCGCACGGTTGGCAAGACGCAACAAGACGGTAAGCCAGCCAGACGCTCCCGGATCGACTCCACCTCGTGCACGCTGCCGCAGTTACTGCAGCGGCAGGCAACGTCGGTCATTGGGCTCCTGCCCGAAACAACGGCCCGCGTGTGCAGGCGGTCAGGCAAAAAGAAACTCCGGGCCCTTTCCACAGCCGCGACGTGTCGCTGCTGTAGCTGCCGGGGTCCGGAGCAACACCTCGACATTACGCCGCGGCCGCGCCCGAAGATAGGGCAAGCCGACACAGATCATCATGTTGTGCTCAAGGATTTAGATCGGGAACGGGCTGGCCCAGACGGCGGCACCGGTCACGCTGGAGGTCGTACTAGGGCTGCGCACAACTCGGCGTTCTGCTGAGCGAAGCTCGTCCAGTCTGCGGGGGTGGCGGCCAGCAGTGGCCCGGCGGCGGTTCGGCTCTGGTCGCGCCGAGACCACTGACACATCCTCCAGGTGCGGAAACCGAAGTGAAGAAGTACGCCGGCTGACCATCCGTACGTCGAAGTCGCAGCCATCGGCGGTGGCGACTCGCTGCGGGCAGGTCACCCAGTCCAGCGCCCGGATCTCGACGTGGATCCGGCCAGCGAAATCGACCGCGAGCGCCGCGGCGGACTGCATGCCGCGCACTGATTGGTTGACATGGCGGGGAAGCCGGGAGACGCTTCGGCGGGCGGCAGTTTCGCCACTAGAAAGTGATCCGGACGCGCGCCTTGGCCAGGAACGGTCCTAGGCCGGTGGCTTGAGGCGAGCGCCTGCTACGTGGAGGACCGATGGGGTTGTCAGGTTCGGGTCGGCGCCAGCTTTTCAGACTGTCCGCATCGGGTACCGCGATCAGCTTGCTGGCGCTCGGAACCGCGCTCGCCGCCCCGGCTAGCTCCGCGGGCGCCGCCACTTCCGCCCGGACTGCCCCGGCAGCCGCGGGCACCGCCCCTGGCGCCCCTGGCAGCATGTCCTTCTTCGACCTGGCGCGTAAGGACTGCGTCGGCACTTCCCGCACGACGGGATCCAAGGTCTGGTACACCGTCGCCAACGGCGTGCTGTCCGATGTTTATGAGCCGACCATCGACAACACCGACGTGAGCACGCTGCAGTACGTCGTCACCGACGGTTCGACGTTCACCGACCTGCAGACCAGGGACATGACCTATACGGTCAGCGCCGATCCGACCGGCATGGCGTGCACGGTGACGAGCTCCGACCCGAAGGCCGGCATCAGACTGGTGACCACCTACCTCACCGACCCCGCTCGCGACACCGTGCTGATGCGGACCCGGATGGAAGCGATGCCAGGCTCGCACGCGAACCTGAGCCGCCTGCACCTGTACGCGCGCCTGGACGCGCATGTCAACGGCGACGGCGGCGGCGGGAGTTCCAATGCAGGCGGCAATGACGGGACGATCAACATGTCGTCCGGGAACCCCGTTCCGGTCATCTCCAGCACGAACACCGTCACCCAGGCCGTGAATCGCGGCTACGCGGTCCCGACGTTCATGGCCATGGCCAGCAGCAGCCCGGTCGGCGCGGCCAGCGTCGGCTACGCCGGCACGGCCAGTGACGGGCTGACCCAGCTCGACACGACCCGCACTCTGACCACCTACGATTCCGCCCCGGACGGTCACATCGTCGCCACGCAGGACGTGACGCCCCGTCGCGACGGCGTGGTGACGCTGGCCCTCGGCTTCGGCCGGACCCAGGCCTCGGCGGTAGCCACCGCGGGCGCCTCCCTGGCGAGCCCGTTCGCCCTGACCGAGGCCAGGTACCTGGCCGGCTGGGCGGCCTACGACAGTGGGCTGCGCAGGCCGCCGTCGCACTTCCCCGGCCTGTCCGGCGCGCAGGCGGCTGACCTGCAGCGCCGCTACTACCTGTCGGCGAATGTACTCAAGGCGAGCGAGGACAAGACCTACCCGGGCGCCATCGTCGCGTCACTGGCCAGCCCGTGGGGGCAGGCAGTTCCGGCAGGAACTGCAGTGAACGGCAAGCCGGTCTACTTCGGCTCCTATCGCGAGGTATTCTCGCGCGATCTTTACGAGGCGTTCACCGGGCTGCTGACCGACGGCGACATCGCGACGGCCCAAGCCGCTACCTTGTTCCTGTTCGATCACCAGCAACTGGCCAACGGCCAGTTGCCACGGAACTCGCTGATCAACGGGGCCGCCGCCCCCGACACGGGCGGGACCCAGCTCGACGAGACCGCCTACCCGATCTTGATGGCGCTGCAGTCAGGCCTAGCCGGCGATACCGGGCTCTGGCAGCAGCACATCCGGCCAGCCGCCGATTTCCTGGTCGCCAGGGGTCCGTCGTTCGGCTCGGAGCGGTGGGAGGAACAGTCCGGCTACTCGCCGTCCACGATCGCCGCCGAGATCGCCGGCCTGGCCGCCGCCTCGGTGATCGCCGCCGATCACGGCGACACCGCCCGGGCAGAGCTCTACCAGGCCACCGCCGATTACTTCCAGCGCACCATCAAGAACTGGGACCTGACGACGAACGGCCCGGATGCCGCGCGGTACTTCATCCGGCTGTCCAAGACCGGCGACCCGAACGCGGCTATCACCTACAACCTGGGCAACGGGGGCCCGTCGGTCGACCAGCGCCAGGTCATCGACGGCGGGTTCCAGGAGCTGGTCCGCCTCGGCGAGCTCCCGGTCAGCGACCAGGACATCACGGCCTCGCTAGGCGTGCTGGACAAGCAGATCTCGGTGTCCACGCCCAGCGGCACCGGCTACTACCGGTACGGCACCTCGGCCGCGGCCGGCAGCGCTGACGGCTACGGCGACTGCTATCAGCCCAGCCAGACGTCCTGTACCGTGCCGGGCGAGCCATGGCCGACCACCGATACCGGCACCGGGCACCTGTGGCCTGTGCTCTCTGGCGAGCGGGCGGAGTCCGACGTGGCCAGCGGAAACCTGGCCGGAGCGTCGGCGCTGCTGCAGGCCATGGCGCAGTTCTCCGCAGGCGTCGGGCTGGTGCCCGAGCAGGCGTGGGAAGACCCGAACTTGCCCGCCTCGCCGTTCGGAAGCGATCCGGAGACCGCATCGATCGGGTTCACCGACGGCAAAGCCGCAGGCTCGGCGTCACCGCTGACCTGGGCGCAGGCTCAGGAACTCCGGCTGATCCTGGACATCGGGGCCGGGCGGACCCTCGAGACGCCGTCGGTCACGACGCACCGCTATGTCACGAGCGGGCCGCCTGGCTCGGTCGCCCTGACGCTGACGGCGCCCGCTCCGGGGACCCAGGTCACAACGGCCACCACCGACGTCACCGGGACGACGGCTCCTGGTGCGCACGTCGTCGTGGAAACGGAAGACACGACCACCGGGGCGGCGTCGGCCACCGCGACCACCACGGCGGGCGCGGACGGCTCGTTCGCTGTCACGGTGCCGGTCGGATTCGGCGACAGCGTGCTCACGGTCTCGGCGACCGCCAGCGGTGACCAGACCGGCTACGCGCAGACCACGGTCAGCAGTGACGTCACCGGAGGGACCACTGTGCTCGACGTCAGTGACCTCACCGGAGACGACAACGGCCCTGGCACCTACCAGTACCCGACCGCGTCCGACTTCCACGCCGGGGCCTTCGACCTGACCAGGTTCCGCGTCATCAGCGACGGCACCACCGTCTACCTGCAGGCCACCCTGGCCAGCCTGGACCCGACCTTCGGCTCGTCGTTCGGCGCGCAGCTGCTCGACGTCTACGTGCACGCGCCGGGCGCGTCCTCGACTTCGACGGCCGCCGCTTACCCGACGCGGAACTACACGATCGCCCCGGCCGACGCGTGGAACCAGCTGGTGGAGGTCCAGGGTTTCGCCGCGCCCGTCTGGCAGGACGCGTCCGGCAACGGGCTGGGCACCGCGGCCATGGCGGTCTCGCAGATCTCCAGGACAGTCACCATCGCGCTGCCGGAAGCCCAGTTCGGCACGCCGGGCTCAGGGTGGACGTTCAGCGTCGTCCTGACTGGCCAGGACGGGTTCAGCCCCGATCAGGCCCGCAGCTTCGCGCCGACGCCGCAGCCGTACCAGTTCGGGGTGTGCGCGTCTGGCGACAGCAGCCCGATCTGCTCGGTGGATCCTGCGACGGTCCCGAAGGCGATGGACGTAATCACGCCATCAGGCGTCTCGCAGGCCAGCGAACTGAACCCGCTCAACGGCCCGATCGTCATTCAGGGAGTCACGGTGCCGTAATGCTGGCCCGGCTGCGGAGCCCTGACCGCGGCTCGGCGGAGGGCCATGGCTCGCGCGTGGCAGCGCTGGTCAGCCTGGGATTAGCCTGGAAATGCGGTGTGGCTTGGATTCCGGGGTTAACCCTGGTGACAGAGGTGACCGGGCACGGGCTGGGGCTGCGGTGGCCGGGAAGGCCAGGGCGGGGAGGTCCTTCATGCGAATCAGCGACTTGTCATTCGGCTCGGTGCGGGTCGATGGCGTGACTTACGATCACGACCTGATCATCGACCAGGGCAGGCTTCGCAAGCGCAAGAAGGCTGCCTCGAAGAAACTCCGTGGTGCCTATGGCCACACGCCGCTGTCGATCGGCGAGGACATTCCCTGGCATTGCCGACGTCTTGTGATCGGTACCGGCGTCCACGGGCGGTTGCCGGTGCTGAAGGAAGTAGAAGCGGAAGCCCGCCGCCGCAAGGTCGAGCTGGTCCTGTTGCCCACCGCCCAGGCGATCGAGGTCCTGGCTGGCCATGCCACCGCAGACAGTAACGCAATCTTGCATCTGACCTGCTGACAGTCGATGCGGTGCCCACGAGTGCCCTGGAATGCGGCTCGAGCGGAGCATCGCGTCCGCGCTAGTCCGCGACCGAGGTCCCGTCTCCGCGGGGCGGCGTCATTTTCCGGTGGGCTGATGTTCGGAGACTGGGGCTGTCGGACGATGAACTGTTGTGGGCGGCGAACGGCACACGGGCGCAGCGGCGGCACTGGCTGCCTTGTATGACCGTGCCCTGCCGCAGATCTACGGATACCTCCTGCCACGGTGCGGTTCCGCGGTGCTGGCCGAGGATCTGACAGCAGAGACCTTCGTGGCGGCTGTCGAGGCCGCCGGGCGGGATCGCCCTCCGGACGTCACGGTTGCCTGGCTGGTGGGCGTCGCCCGCCACAAGCTGGTCGACCACTGGCGCCGTGCCGAGCTAGAGCGCCGCAAGCTTGGCGTGATCGACTGCGGCGCCGACCCGGCGGAGGATCCGTGGCCGGCGCAGCTCGACGTCGCGGCCGCCCACGCCGCGCTGGCCCGGCTGTCGGGGCCGCATCGCGCCGCGCTGACGCTGCGGTACCTGGACGGCCTGCAGGTCGCCGAGGTCGCCGGAGAGCTGGGCCGCAGCGTTCATGCCACCGAGACGCTCCTGGTCAGGGCCCGCGCCGCGCTTCGCCGCGTCTACGAGGAGGCGTAAGGCCATGACGCCTGACCCGCTCGAGGCCCTGCGCCTGCCGGTCGTGCCGGTGGAGCCGCGGCCGGACTTCGCCGCCAGTCTGCTCCGCCGCCTGCGCGGCGAGCGGGCCGCAGCGGCCGCCCGCGGCGCGACTGTCCGCTACTTCGTCGCCGACCTCGACGCCGCGGTCGCGTTCTACCGCGATGATCTCGGCTTCGACGTGGAACTGCGGCCAGCCCCGACCTTCGCCATGCTCTACCACGACAACCTGCGCCTGCTGCTCAGCGTGCCCGGCACGGCGCACGCCCTGCCGGACGGAACGCTCCCTGATCCCGGCGGCTGGAACCGGATGGTGCTGCAGGTCCCCGACCTCGCTGGCGCCGTCGCTGCGCTGCAGGCCCGCGGAGTCCGGTTCCGGCACGAGATAGTCACCTCGGTCGGCGTCCGCCAAGCACTGCGTCGAGGACCCCTCCGGCAACCCGGTCGAGCTGTTCGAGCCGATCGCCGGGTACCACGAGCGGGCCGCGCGAACGGGCCGCCCGTAGCCGCCGTCCGACTGCCGCCATGACACCAGAGGATCACCAATGTCCACCGTGAGCATCCGTTACATCGTCCACGATGTCGACGCCGCCGTCGACTTCTACACCACCTACCTGCAGTTCGAGCTGCAGATGCGCCCGAACGACCTGTTCGCCATGCTCAGGCGTGGTGATCTCCGCCTGCTCCTGGTGAAGCCGACTGGCCAGCAGGGCCCGTCCGGGGGCGGCGCGCCGATGCCCGACGGCCGGATGCAGGAGCCAGGAGGATGGAACCGCTTCGCCATCGAGGTCCCCGACCTGGCGGCAACCGTCAGTGAACTGGGCAGCCGCGGCGCCCGGTTCCGCAACGACATCGTCACCGGAACTGGCGGCAAGCAGATCATCATTGAAGATCCCTCCGGCAACCCGGTCGAACTCTTCCAGCCGATCCTTCCCGAGGCCAGGCTGACCCAGCCGGCGACATGACAATTGACGGAGCGGTCCCGAACGGGCCGGGCGCGACAGCCAGCCGAGTGGCGTAACCGAACGCTGGCTCTTCAAGGATGTTTCGGGGAACAAGCCGACAAGACACTAGCGTTGCCCGTTGACCTGACGATCAAGATCGGCGTGATCCTGCCGACCTCCACGCCCGGCCGGTCATCAGACGTTGCGGGTGCTCGACGGTTCTTACGTTCTTGATCGTCCGGCAGACGTCACCGAGGTTATCCCGCGCGCGGACGTCCTCGCCGTTGTGTTCGGTCCGGACGGATCCACAGTGATGCGGCGCGACGACACCGGCGAGGATGGATGGTCGGCGCTGTGGAACGGCGACGAGGCGCATGACGTGCAGGCGACTGGGATGCTGAGCGCGATCGCGGCGCCGCTGGCGGCCGGTGGAGTGCCGGTCTGGGTGGTTTCGAGCTACGACGGCGACCTCGTCCTCGTCCCGACCGATCGGTTGGATGAGGCTTCCGAGGTGCTGCAGGCGGCCGGCCACCAAGTCCGGCGGTGACCCGGGATGTCGGGCAGCGGGTGGCGTACTGCCAGGTGAGCATGGTCCGCGCCGCTTGCTCGTCTAGTAGATCGCGGTGACTTCATGCCGGCGTTGTTGATGAGGATACGACGGGCCCGGCTTCGACCGGCGACCCCGACGGTCATCGTCTCGCACACCACTCCCGACACCCATAACCCCTCTTGAACTTGACATCGACGAAGGCGACTAGCTCGTAAGGCGTCGTCATGCCTGACAACGCGAAAGCGCCCCCGGCCGTTAGACCGGAGGCGCCCTGCCTACCCGCGCGCGGGAGTGAAGCCGCGCGGGAGTCTGTGCCTAACAGTTGAGAGTGCCGCCCTGGCTTATGCACGTGCTCGCCTGGTGGGCGTTGTAAAGAACCACGGCTCCGCCGATGACGCTTAGCGCGACGACGATCCCCGCGAGCCAGGCCAGGAACACGACCGCACCCCTGATCTTGCGAAGCTCGGCACGCGCCTGGCGGGACTCAGCAAACGCCATGTTGACTACCCGCTCAGTGATCAGAGCCGGTGTGTTGTCTGGCTCAATGCTCATCGTGTCTCCCGACGTATTGCGCCCACGTATGGCCGCCGAAGGTCCGCAGCGGCTTCACAAATGCCCTGGTGGCCCCGTTTCACCATGAGGTCGCGGTACTGGCGTTTGAGCGCTTCGGCGCCCTCCCGCGTGTCGCTCGTGGCGACTACCTCGCCGGTCATCAGTACGCCGCCCGGCCAGTGCGCCGGAAGATCAGATAGCCCGTTGGCTTGTTCTTGTGGACAACGAAAGTGCATTGAGCGAGTCGCCATCCTGCCGCCTCTCCTGCCTCGTTCACTTCCGCGAAGTGAGGGATGCTCCGGACTGGGTTGGCGGTGAACGTAACCCCCGGCCCGTAGCTTGACGGCAAAGACCGTGTGCCCTTCTGTGCTGGCGCGGCGTGCGTCGGTAGCGACTCCCGCAGACTTGGCGGTCTTGACAGCGCCCCGGTCGGTCGCGTTGCCGCGCATTGCCCGCGTGCCCCGGTTCATGCCGCGTCGTCAGACAGCGCGGCCATGATCGCCCGGTATGGCTGACTGCTCTCCGCCTTGCCGCTCCGGTCTTTATGCGGAACGGCCAGGATTGCCGTAGAGCCGTCCGGCAGGGTCAGCGTCAACATGAGCCGACCTTGCGGGTTTAGCCACGCATCGCCCTTAACCGGAATGTGCTTCGTCTCTGGCATCTCTACCTACTCCAAATTCTGCTCAGAATTGATCTTGTGATCTTCGGGCGCACGAGGCGCCTAGCGAGTCGCGGCGCCCCGCCGCGCTCGACCGCATCGAGGTCGACTGCCGCCCGGCTCACCTTGTATGCGTCGCGCTCGAAAGTGCGCAGCCCGCTACGCCGCCTAGCCACGGTGAGCTCCGCCTGCCTGCCTGCTTGTAGGTACAGGTAGACAAGTAGGGCAGAGGTTATCCCGCACGTCAAGCTGTAGTTACCGGCAGGTAGAGATCTCGTGATCTTCGAACTGCAAGAAGTGCCTGGCCAGCATGGGGAGCGAACTAGATGTGTGATCCCGGTCACAGCGTCCAGGTAGGCAGGTAAGAATCGAACAAATAGCCGGAATGGATTAGGTAAACAAAAGGGGCCGCCCCCGAAGGAACGGCCCGATTCTGTAGTTGCTATGAAGTTGTTAGATCAGGTTGCCGCAGCCTTCACGGTAACCGCAGCGCGCAGGTCGTTAGAGCGCGAGTCAAACCGCATGTAGCCGATAAAGCCGACCTGAAGAGCATCGGCGTAACGCTGGTCAAGCCGCAGAATCCCGGCGTGATTAACGGGGACAGCTTGCGACCGATGGGCTCCGGGACAGGCGGCTATGGGCACACCAGCACTGTCTGCGCCGTGTCGTAAGAGACAGGCTGCTTGCCGGGCTCGGTCACCACAAACACGGTCAGCCCGAGCAGCTCGCCCATCTCGTGCGGCTGAGGCATGCGCACGATCACCCGGCTGCCAGGAGCCAGGATGACCCGGTGGATCTCAGGAGTGCGCGTCACGAAGTGCCCGACGCCTCGCCGCGTCTCGGCCAGGCCGATGTCGCGGAGGAGCTGCATCGCCTTCCGCACCGTGTCCCGGCTCAGCCGGTACCGCTCCACCAGCTCGGGCTCGGACGGCAGTGCCGATCCGGGCGGGAGCTGCCGGACGATGATCGCACCGCGCAGGTAGATCGCAAGCTGAAGATACGCGGGCAGCATGCTCCGAGGGTTGATGACAGAGACGTCGATGATGTCGCTCACACCGTCAACTGCCCGTTGGTCATCGACCGTGAAGTGATGTTCGTCACGTTGCGACATGTTTGCCTGCTTCTGGCATCAGCTTTCGGATATGGTCATGCTCGCCTGCTTGTACGGACAACCCGATAAGCCTACAAGCACCGGGAGGGGGCGGCTAGGGCCTGCCTGATGTCGATGTCGGGCATTGGGCATCGGCAGGCCCTTGCCAACTCGCCAGACCTCCCGCCAGCTGGGAGCCACTGCCTTGCGGCCAGGATGCCCGCTTTACCGCCGGCGAATTGCCGGCAACCAGCGACGTTCTGGGCCCTCTGCGCGATGCCCACGGCTGATGGCCCAATGCCACGGCAATCCGACGCGCGGTCCTGCTCCTCCGGCCGATCGGCATGATCGCCGGGGCGGGCCTGCTGACCGGAGGGATCGCGCTGGCCGCGACCGGCTCTGAGCCGGGCAACCCCGGCGGGGCGGTCAGGCCAGGCCGTCAGCTGAGGTAGGCGGCAGCACGTCCCAGCCGCCGTGCTCCCACATCCAGCGACAGGCGTACCGGTCGATCAACGGCGTCTTGTACCACAGCCGCTCCTGCGCACCAGCTACCCCCTTCGGCCCGGGCTGCTCACGAGTATGCGCTCAGGCCTAGCCGGATGGCGACGGCGAGCCCGCAGACCCCGACGAATATGCGGAGTCCGCGAGCAGGGAGGCGGCGCACGAGCGCGGGGCCGATCCAGCCGCCCATCAGGAAGCCCACCGCAAGCGGCAGCGCCGCCGCCCATCGCACCGGCCCGAAGATCGCGAACGCGATTCCAGCGACAGCGTTAGCCAGGCCCGATATCACGTTCTTCAGGGCGTTGGTCCTGGCCAGCGACTGCGCGAACTTGCGGGTCAGCACCGCAAGCATCAGAATTCCGCCTGCGGCGCCGAAATAGCCGATGTACACCGCGACACCGAAGACTCCCAGCCGCGACAGCCAGCCCGTTGAGCCGCCGCGCCGCTCGGACACTGAGTCGGACGGGACCGGCTCCGGGCCCGAGGGGACCGGACGGCGCAGCAGTGCCAGCGATCCAATAGCGATGAGGGCCGGCGCCGCGTACTCGAACCCACGGGCTGGCGTCAGCAGCAGCAAGGCCGCGCCTGCCCCGCCGCCCGCGGCTGTCAGGACGCTGAGCCTCAGCACCTGGCGTCCTTGACCGGCCAGTTCCGGGCGCGAGCCGCCTGCCGCGCCGACTGCGGTGAACATCAGGGCAACCGTGTTGGTGACATTGGCGCTGACCGGCGGCAGACCTAGCGCCAGGAGTGCCGGATAGGACACGACAGACGCGAGGCTGGCGACTGTGCTGACGATGCCGGCCAGAACGCCGACGCCCAGCAGTATGGGCAGCTCGGCGAGTCCGCTCAAGCGTTGTATCCAGGCGAGGACATCAGGTCAGGGAGATCGCCCTCAAGCTCTGGCAGGCTGACGTGGCCAGCGAGCACCTGTGTCGGCACGGCATCCAGATCACGAATAGGCGCCAGGAAGAGATGCTCGACGCCGGCGTAGGGCCGGCCATCGGCGCGCGCGATCTGCGCGGCAGTGTCGACGATGCGGCGGCATCGCGGCGTCGGGACTGGCTCAGCTGTCATCGAGCTCTCGTCTCCGTGAGTTCCTTGATGCGGGTCAGGTCAGCAGCGACCAGCTCGGCATCCTGATCGGCGTTGGGCGATCGCCACAGTGTCGGGCCCGCTATCACCAGCTCGCAAATGTCCGGGCCCGCGCGTCCGCCCGCGGTGAACTCGTAGCTGAACGCGTAGTCAGCGAACGCGTCGTAGGAGATGCTCAGGCGCAGCCGCGATTCGGCGATGCGGATGCCGTGACCGGTGAAGATAAGGCTGCCAGGTGCAGTGCCGAACATGCCGACTACCCGCGCCCACTGCCAGACGGCGATGAGTTCGTCCCACGGATCGAGGTGATGGGTAGTCCTGGCGCGCCTGAACTGCCTGCCCTCCGGCTCGCCCGGCCGCGCAACGTGCAGGCTGCCGGGTTGCGGGGGCCGGAGCAGACATTCGCGTACCAGGTCAGACCAGGGACTCCGAGACATCGACCGGATACCTTCCGCCAAATCACCACACACTATGCCAGCCGCCGGGCGCGCTGCACCTGCGACGACGCGCCATGAGCACCGCCAGCTTGCTGGCGTCCCGGCCAGTGTGGGCGGACGCGATCGGGGCAAGGGCCCTGTGTAGCGCTGCGGCGAGGCAGCCTTGCGGCAAAGGGGGACATTGTGACAATCGCAACCGTAAACCCAGCGACCGGCGAGACGGTGCGGACATTCGACGAGATGACCGAGACCGATGTCGACCTCCGCCTGACCGCAGCTGCTGGCGCACACGAGAGCTACCGCCTGACGACCTTCGACGACCGTGCCCGCTGGATGCGCTCGGCAGCTGACATCCTGGACGCCGAGCGAGAGCAAGTCGCGGTGATGATGACGACCGAGATGGGCAAGACGCTGAGCTCAGCGCGGCAGGAGGTCGCGAAATGCGCCGGCGCTTGCCGGTACTTCGCCGAGCATGCCGCCGCGTTCCTGGCCGACGAGCCAGCCGATGCAGCCGCAGTCGGCGCCAGCCGGGCCTACGCCACTTACCAGCCGCTCGGTCCGGTCCTGGCGATCATGCCGTGGAACTTCCCGCTCTGGCAGGTCATGCGGTTCGCCGCGCCCGCGCTGATGGCGGGCAACTGCGGGCTACTCAAGCATGCCTCGAACGTGCCGCAGACGGCCTTGTTCCTCGGCGAGCTGTTCGCCAGGGCTGGGTTTCCGGACGGCACCTTCCAGACCCTGCTCGTCGGCTCGAACCGGGTCGAGCCGATCCTGCGCGATGAGCGGGTGGTGGCGGCCACGCTGACCGGATCAGGACCGGCCGGACAGTCGGTGGCCGCCATCGCCGGCAGCGAGATCAAGAAGGTAGTACTCGAACTGGGCGGCAGTGACCCGTTCATCGTCATGCCCTCGGCCGACCTTGGCCAGGCGGCCCGGGTCGCCGCGTTCGCACGCTGCATCAACAACGGCCAGTCGTGCATCGCCGCCAAGCGCTTCATCGTCCACGACGCCATCTACAACGACTTCGAGCAGCTGTTTGTCAAGGAGATGTCGGCCAAGGTGGTCGGCGACCCGATGCGCGACGACACCGAGGTGGGCCCGCTGGCCTCTGAGCAGCAGCGAAATGACGTTGAGGAAGTGGTCGCCGATGCCGCTGCCAAGGGAGCACACGTGCTCTGCGGTGGGGCAGTGCCGGACCGGCCGGGCTTCTACTACGCGCCGACGGTGCTAGCCGGCGTAACCCCGGAGATGCGCGCATTCGGCGAGGAGATCTTCGGACCGGTCGCGACCCTCTTCCGCGTGCTCGATATTGACGAGGCGATCGACCTGGCCAACGGCACGGAGTTCGGCCTCGGCGCTAACGCCTGGACCAATGACGAGGGGGAGCGGAGCCTGTTCATCCGTGACCTCGCGGCCGGAATGGTCTTCATCAACGGGAACGTGACGTCGTATCCCCAGCTGCCGTTCGGCGGCGTCAGGACCTCAGGATTCGGACGGGAGCTGTCCAGGCACGGCATCCGCGAGTTCTGCAACTTCAAGACCGTGTGGATAGGCGGCTAGCCGACGGAGTCAGTCGCTCCCACTGGTCGATTCGCACGCGTCAGTCGCAAGGCCGGAGGGTCGCCCGGGACCGGCGGCTGGCACCGAACCGACGAGCAGTCCTAGTGTCAGGACGACCATCGATGTCGTCGGAGCCATGAGGAGGCCAGTTGGGTACCGGGCTGCACCGGAAGGCTGGCACGCTGGCAGACGGCCAGTACTCCCTCGTCCTGACAGCAGAGGAGGCGGGCTGGTCGTACTCCGGCCTGCGGGTGCTGGAGCTGCGCCCTGGCGAATCGGCGGACATCGCGACCGAGGACGCAGAGATGCTGGTCCTTCCCCTAGCTGGCTCATGCACGGTGGAGTGCGACGACCAGCGGTTCGACCTGACCGGCCGGGACAGCGTCTTCAGCGGCATCACGGACTTCGCCTACCTGCCCAGGGATGCGCAGGCCAGGCTCACCTGCAACGTGGGCGGCAGGTTCGCGCTCCCGGCTGCGTCCGCGCGGCGCCGGCTCGCGGCCCGCTACGGGTCGGCCGCTGACGTGCCGGTGGAGCTGCGCGGCGGCGGTGCCTGCTCACGGCAGGTGAACAACTTCTGCACGCCGGAGGCGTTCGAGACCGACAGGCTCATCGCCTGTGAAGTGCTGACGCCGGCCGGCAACTGGTCCTCCTACCCGCCGCACAAGCACGACACTGCGGGGGTCGGCGAGTCCGTGCTGGAGGAGATCTACTACTTCGAAATGGGTGCAGGCCCGGCCGGTCCTGGCGTCGGATACCACCGGGTCTACAGCAGCGACGACCGCCCCGCCGACCTGCTTGCCGAGGTCCGGTCCGGCGATGTCGTGCTCGTGCCGTACGGCTGGCACGGGCCGTCGATGGCGGTGCCGGGCTACGACATGTACTACCTCAACGTGATGGCCGGGCCTGGCACCGAACGGGCATGGCTGATCTGCGACGACCCGGCGCACGCGTGGATCCGGGGCACGTGGCGGGGGCAGGCGCCCGACCCGCGGCTGCCGATGACGAGCGGCGGGCGCGAGTCGTGACGGCCGGTGCCGTTCGAGGCCGGTGCCCGGTTACCCGGAGATCGAGGCAGTCTGGGCTGGCCGCGATGGCACTGCCGGCACCGGCTCGAGTTCGTGCACGTACTTCTTCCCGCGTAGCAGCGACGCTACCGCCGCCACAAGGCAGGACGCGATCGCGAAGTCGAACGCGATGGCCAGGCCGTGCTGGAACGGCGCGGAGATCAGCGACGGGAAGAACGTATGGCCGGTGAGGTAGGCCGCGTGACTGGCCGGCAGCTTGCTGATGGCGGGCCCGAGCAGGGTCTGCACGGGGTTGTAGCCGAGCAGCGCGGCGAACATGATCGACACCGGGGGCAGTGCCGCCACGCGCGCGGCGTCCGCGTGCGGCAGCCCCTGCGCGATCAGGCCGTGATCGAGCGCGGACGGCAGCGCCGACGCCAGGCCGAGAATAATCAGCGTGAAGAACACGCCAATGGATAGCACCATGGCGGAGTTCTGGAAGGTCGCGCTCATGCCTGCGCCGACACCGCGCCGCTCCGGCGGGAGGCTGTTCATGATGCCGGCCCGGTTCGGCGAGGCGAACAAGCCCATGCCAATGCCGTTGAGCAAGAGGATGACGGCGAACTCCCAGTAGATGAAGTCGATCGGCAAAAGCCCGAGCAGCACGAACGACGCTGCTGCGAGGACCATGCCGCCGGTGGCGAACGGCCGGGCGCCGAAGCGGTCGGACAGCCAGCCCGATACCGGCCCGGCTATCAGGAAGCCGATCGTCAGCGGGAGCATCGCGATGCCAGCCCACAGCGGGGTCTGGCTGAAGCCGTATCCGTGGATGGGCAAGTAGATGCCCTGTAGCCAGATAATCAGCGTGAACATGAGGCCGCCCCGGCCAAGGCCGGACAGGAGGCTGGCCATGTTGCCAGCGGCAAACGGACGGATCTTGAACAGCGCGAGGTCGAACATCGGCTCGGCGACACGCGATTCGATCACGCAGAAGGCAGCCAGGACGGCCAGACCGGAGCCGATGAGGCTCAGCACGAGCGGACTCGTCCACCCCATCGTGTGCCCGCCTTGGGGCTGGATCCCGTAAGTGATACCTACCAGCACGGCGATGAGCCCCACGCCGAATGTTATGTTGCCGGCCCAGTCCAGCCGCGCCCGATGGCGGACACCGCGCTCCTGGAGCCTCAAGTAGGACCATATTGTGCCGAGCACGCCGAAGGGGACCGAGACCAGGAAGACGTAACGCCAGCCGATCGGGCCAAGCACGCCGCCGAGCACCAGGCCGATGAACGAGCCGGCGATGGCGGCCACCTGATTCAGGCCGAGCGCTAGGCCGCGCTCGTTAGGGGGGAACGCATCGGTCAGGATCGCGCTGGAGTTCGCCATGAGCATCGCGCCGCCGACACCCTGAAGGATTCGCATGCAGATCAGCCACCAGGCCGCGGCCGTGCCATGCATCCACGTCAGGGACAGCATGATCGAGAACAGGCTGAACATCGCGAAGCCGAGGTTGAACATTCTGACGCGGCCAAACATGTCGCCCAGTCGTCCGAAGCTGACCACCAGGACCGCGGTCACCACCAGGTAGCCCATGATCAGCCACAGCAACAGGCTCGTGTTGCCCGGCTGCAGAGGGTCGACGCCGATGCCGCGGAATATGTCGGGCAGCGCGATCAGCATGATCGACGCGTTGATCGTCGCCATCAGCATGCCCAGCGTGGTGTTGGACAGCGCTATCCACTTGTAGTGGACGCCCCCGGCTGGCCGCGTGTCCTGGCCGTTCGGCAGGTGGCTAGACCGCGTGGGGTCGGCAGGTCCGCTGCTGCTGGGGCTGAGTAGGGCGCGCGACATGAGCATCCCTTCGTGCTGGCGCAATGTTAGTTGCTACATGCGAACTAACTAAGTCAGCACGTTATTCCGGCCCGGCCCCCATTCCGGCGTGGCATCCGGGGACCTGCGCCGGCTCGCTGCCGAACCGGGCCCGCGACCATGATGTCGCGGGCCCGGTGCGTGGCCGTCAGGGTCAGGCTGGGATGACGACGGTCTTGACGATCTTGTCGGCGAGCGTCTGGCGCTTGGCGTCCCAGAGCGGGAACAGGAATCCGATATAGCAGATGATGCCGTCGATGAAGTGGCAGATATCGCGCACGAACGCCATCAGCATGCCGATGGGCTGGCCTGTGTCCTCACTCACCAGACGCAGGTTCAGCATCTTCTTGCCCAGCGACTGGCCGGTCGTGCCGCCCTGGTACCAGCGGTTGTAGATCGTCCAGCCAAGGCCGGCGAGGCCGATGAGCCAGTAGAGCACCGTGACCCGGACGAAGATGATCTCCAGGATGACGATCGGCGCGACATCGATGAGGTAGGCGCCGACGCGCTGAATCCAGCTGGCGTACGGGCTGGCGGTCGGGATCGCGCCGCCAGGGTACGGGGCTGACGGATAAGGGTCGGACTGGAACTGATCGGTCACGGCTGACCTTTCTTATGTGAGTGAGGGCTGCTGCTGTTGTTCGTGCAGTGCCTACAGGAGGCCGTACCGATGCAACTGGAAGGCCCAGCTGATCGCCACGACGACGAGGACCGCATACCGGGTGCGCTGGCGCGCTGTCTCAGACCACGGACGCGGCGGTCCCGCGACTCCGGCGATCCGGAGCGCTAGGACTGGGGTGGTGCCGACGACAAGCCCGGCCACTAGGTACGCGAGCGGGCTGGTGGCGGCTGCGGTGGCCCAGTGACCGTGGGTTAGCGCGACCGTCGCGGTTGTCAGTCCGCAGAACGGGCACGGCACTCCGGTCAGCGTGCGCAACGGGCAGGGGATGCCGCGGCCGCCGGTGTGCGCCATGATCATGGGATAAGCCGAGCCGACTACGCCTGCACCCAGTCCGAGCATCGTGATGTGCTCGGGCGCCGAGTACATCCTCCGCAGGATCACTGCCTCCCCTTCAGCTGCAACCGCGGATGCGGTTGCAGCGAATCGTAGGGGGAAGGATGTCCGGCTGGAATGCTTTCTGCGACCTTCGTGGCGCTTGCTGCCGACTAAATATCCGGAGGTGCTTTCCGCCTGGACTGCGGCGATGCACTCACTGAGCCCGGGCGCAGGTCTATCGCCGCTGCCGTCGCACAGTCGCAGCGACTGGCAGGTATCTATCGGCATTAGCAGGAATGGCGGGATCGGACGGGCCGAATATGACTTGCGGCCGGCTGGCCGTACCGGACGCAAAAAGGCAGGTCTGCCGGGTGCGGTTACCAGGCGAAGAAGTGCAGCCCGAGCCAGACCCAGGCGACGAAGATACCGGCGCGTCCCGCCGTGCTGCGCATGACGTGCGTGAACACCTGCCCGTCTGTCGGCAGCCGGTGCGGCATCGCGAGTGCCAGCCCCTGCAGCGTGAGGCCAGCGGCCAGCTCCGCCAGGTAGCCGATGATGGTCAAGTAGTGGCTGGTCATCGGCTCGCCAGGAACCGGCCGATTAGGAGCCAGCCGCCCAGGGTGAGCGAGCGCCCAGGATGACTGGCAAGGAGCGGATCCGTTAGCGCGGTAAATGGTCGGGTGCGCCAGGAGTCGGCGGTCAGGTGCGGCTGCTGCAGCAGCGAACCGAGCCGATAATTCCGGCATAGACGGCGCGCCGCTGCGCTCACCATGAGGAGGCCATCTAGCGGCTTGGCGCTGATGCCGGTGAAGAGGGCGATCATTAGCGACACCGCCCCGATAGGCTGGCGAAGGCCGACAAACGCGGCTTACGAGTCGAGACATGCCCGACGCTGGCGGGCGCGGCGAGCTTGCCCTCGGCGGACCCATGGGCAGCACCGGTCACGCGACAAACGTGCCGTCTCGGGCATTTGCCCGGCGATGCTCGGCTCGCGCGCGCATCGGGTCGGGCGACCGGCCCTGGTCGGATAGCCGCAGGTCCGAGGCCGGACTGGCCTGCGGCGGGGGGCTAGCGCTGGCCACTCTGATGATCATCTCCGCGGTCCGCGAACGTTTGCCACGCCTTTCCGACGGGAAGATTGCATTCGGTTAACGGCTCCATACGCATAGTAATTGGTGCGTCGCCTATTAACTCTGGCACTTCCCCGCGGGTGCGCAGAGTACGGGAGCCGGACTCGGTCAGTACGACCGGCACTACCGGACGCATTCCCCGTGCCGCCGTGTGCCCGTGCCGCCGCGCGGAGAGCCAAGCCAGGCTCTCCAGGGTGACGGCGCGGCAGGCCGGCACGCACCCACCGTCGCCAGGTGCTGGCGCTCGCTGCCAGGTCTGGCGAAGCGTGATGGTCACGCGGCTTGACACGAGGAGGCAGTGCAGATGCGAATCGGCCTGATTGCCCCGCCTTGGGTGCCAGTACCGCCACCCGCCTACGGCGGGACCGAGGTCGTCATCGATAACCTCGCCCGGGGGTTGCAGGAACTCGGGCACGAGGTCCGGCTGTTCACGGTGGGCGAGTCGCAGTGCCCGGTACCGACGGACTTCCTC
Organism: uncultured Actinomycetota bacterium; assembly: GCA_963837255.1. Taxonomy (GTDB): domain Bacteria; phylum Actinomycetota; class Actinomycetes; order Streptosporangiales; family Streptosporangiaceae; genus JAJYUU01. The sequence goes on along the minus strand of CAWIMN010000009.1, from coordinate 1,069,973 downwards.
TACCCCAAGGCAATCGAGCCGATCGGCGTGACCGTCCCGGAGACAGCGCACGTCCTGGCCGCCTACGAGTCGCTGGCCGATATGGACGTCATCCACGACCACACCTTCCTTGGCCCGCTGATCTCGGGCCTGCGTGGACTGCGCAGGCCACCCGTCGTGCATACCAACCACGGTCCGTTCACCGGCGAGACCCAGCCGGTGCTGACCGAGATCGCCAAGCACGCCTCGATCGTGGCGATCTCGCAATCGCAGGCCGATCAGGCCGAAATGTACGGCGGTGCGCAGATAGCGGGAGTCATCCATCACGGCATCGACCTCGACCTCTACAAGGCAGGCCCAGGCGGTGGCGGCTACGTGATCTTCATCGGCCGGATGTCGCCCGACAAGGGCGTGCACCATGCGATCCGGGTGGCCAAGAAGGCTGGCAAGCATCTCGTGCTGTCCACGAAGATGCGCGAGGACAACGAGATCGCCTACTTCGAGTCGGAGATCAAGCCGCTGCTCGACCCTGGCGACGAGATGCCGGCGGAGATCCCGCAGGAGCGCAGGATCGAACTGCTGCGGGGCGCCGATGCGATGCTCAACCCGATCACCTGGCGCGAGCCGTTCGGCCTGGTGATGGCGGAGGCCCTCGCGTGCGGCACGCCAGTTCTTGCCTTCCCCAACGGGGCCGCTCCGGAGATCATTGAGCCAGGCAGGACTGGCTTCCTCTGCCGCGACGAAGGGGAGATGATCAGCGCAATTGACCGGGTGGGCCAGATCGACCGGAGCCAGTGTCGCCGCGCGGCCGAGCAGCGGTTCTCGCTGCAGCGAATGGCCAGCGAACACGACCGGCTCTACCGTCGCCTGCTGGACCGCGAGTCCAGCATCATGCGACGCATTCCGGCAGCGGGACGTCGGCTCATCAACGCCTAGCACGTACGGCGCGACTGCGCGCGGCCACCAGGCCGCGCGCAGCCGCGTGCCGCGCCCAGCGCACACCAGTCTGCCAGCGCACACCAGTCAGCCAGCACAGGACAGTCAGCCAGCACAGGACAGTCGGCCAGCACAGGGCAGTCGGAGGGCAGCCAGATGACCGAGCCGTGGTCCTCGGGCGAGCTACCGCCGGGTCAGGGCGCAGCGTGCAGCCCGGTCACGCTGATCGAGGGATCTACATTCTGCATTAGCGAGCGCGGTGGCGATATCGTGCCCGACCGGTCGCAGGGCCTGTTTGTCCGGGACACCCGGATGCTGTCGCGCTGGGAGCTCACTGTCGACGGGATCGAGCCGCAGCCGCTGTCGGTGCAGCAATCTGAGCCATACGCGGCATCGTTCCTCGGCCGGATGCCGCCGCGGGCCGGCAAGGCGGACAGCACGCTCCTCGTGATCCGGCGCCGCTACGTCGGGGACGGCATGCGCGAGGACATCACCCTGCGCAACACCTCGGCCAGGTCCCGGCGATTCCAGGTGACGCTCATCGCGGAGGCCGACTTCGCCGACCTGTTCGAGGTCAAGGGCCGATCCAAGCCCAGGGCCGGGGCTAGCACCGCGCTCGAGGACTCCGGGCTGGTTATTACCAGCGGCCGGCGCGAGCGCCGGCAGGAGCTGCGCATCACCGGCGACCACAATCCGTCGATGACAGACGACGGCGCGCTCGCGTGGCGGCTGTCGGTACCCGGCCACTCCGAGCGCACCGTGACTCTTGAAGCCGTGCCGGTCGATGACGGCGTGGCGATGCAGCTGCGGCACCCGCGCGGTCATGCGGTCGACCGGACACTGCCAGCCAAGAGGCTTCGCAAGTGGCGGCAGCGCGGGCCGCAGGTGCGCACGCCGGATCGCAGCCTCGCTGAAGTACTCGGCCGCAGCGTCGAGGATATCGGCGCGCTGCGCATCTTCGATCCCGAGCATCCACGGTGGCCCGTCGTTGCCGCCGGCGCACCCTGGTTCATGGCGCTGTTCGGCCGGGACTCGCTGCTGACCGCGTGGATGCTCATGCCCTGGGATCCAGGTCTCGCCCTGGGCACGTTGCGGACGCTGGCCGCCTGGCAAGGCAGCGACTTCGATGATGCCTCTGAGGAAGAGCCGGGCAAGATCCTGCACGAGGTCCGCTTCGGCCCGGCTGCGTCGTTCGCGCTCGGCGGCCGCAGCGCGTACTACGGGAGTGCCGACGCGACGCCGCTGTTCGTCATGCTGCTGGGCGAGCTCCAGCGCTGGGGCGGCAAGGATAACGCGGTTGCTGCGCTGCTGCCCCATGCCGATCGGGCGCTGGAGTGGATCGAGACTTACGGCGACGCCGACGGCGACGGGTTCGTGGAGTACCGGCGCAAGACCAATCACGGCCTGGCCAACCAGGGCTGGAAGGACTCCTGGGACGGGATCAATTTCGCTGACGGCACTATCGCCACGGCGCCGATCGCGCTGGCCGAGGTGCAGGCCTATATCTACGCGGCCTACCGGGCCAGGGCCCAGCTCGCAAGGCACGCCGGCGATGACCGCGGTGCCGCGTACTGGCGCAAGAAGGCAAAGCAGCTCAAGCGGGATTTCAACGAGCGGTTCTGGCTGCCGGATAGGGGCTGGTACGCAGTCGGCCTTGACGGCGACAAGCGCCCGATCGACTCGCTGACCTCTAACATCGGGCACTGCCTGTGGACCGGCATCGCCGACAAGGACAAGGCCGCGGCCGTGGCCAGGCTGCTGATGTCACCGGAGATGTTCAGCGGCTGGGGCATCCGCACGCTCGCGTCGTCGATGGGCGCCTACAACCCGATGAGCTATCACAACGGCTCGGTCTGGCCGCACGACAACGCCATCTGCGCGGCCGGCCTGATGCGGTATGGCTACGTCGAGCACGCCCAGCGCATTACGGAGGCGATCGTCGACTCGGCGGCCGCGTTCGGATACCGGCTGCCCGAGCTGTTCTGCGGATTTGACCGGGATGAGTTCGGCACGCCGGTGCCGTACCCGACGTCGTGCTCGCCGCAGGCCTGGGCAGCCGGAGCGCCGCTGCTGCTCCTGCACAGCCTGCTGCGCTTCACGCCAGACGTGGACAACCGGCAGGTCTGGTGCGGGCCTGAGGTACCCGACCGGTACCTGCCGCTGCGCGTGAGCGGGCTTCGCGTCGGCAAGTCCAGGCTCGCGGTGGAAGTCGGCGAGGGGCAGTGGGAGATCACTGGCCTGGAGCCCGTCAGCATGGAGGTCATCCCGATGGCCCAGCCGGCCCGGTCAGGCTGACCGCCCCGGCACACTTCATGGTTTTAGGCGATCTTGGGTCCTGGTTTGGCCGAGTTTGTGAGTGCGGAAACCATGAAGTCTGGTCGAGAAAACCATGAAGTCTGGTCGGGCCGAGGGTGTCGGGCCGAGCGGCCGCCGGCGGGCGGCCGACGGCGAGCGGCCGACGGCGGTCGGTGGCGGTCGGCGGCGGGCGGTCGGCGGCGGGCGGTCGGCGGCGGGCGGTCGGCGGGCGGGCGGGAGCGTCCTGCGCCGAGCTGGTCGTTCAGATGTGCAACGGCCTGCCCGTCCTAGCTGGCCGGGCAGGCCGAGTCTGTTGTGTTGTCGCTGACGGCCGGTCGTCAGCGGTCAGCGGCTAGCGCGGCGTGTACGCCTTGCCGTCGAACCTGCTGCCATATACGTGGGCGCGGTAGACCGGCGCGTACGAGAACAGGTCGGCCGGCCGGACCCACGCAGGCCGCCGCGGGTTCGGCAGCGTGCTGGTCGCGTCCCTCGGGCGTAGCCGACCCCGTGGATCATGACATCGCGATCGCCGGACTCGTTAGTCGTCGAGTGCTTCGATGAGCATCCGTGAGCCGGGCGGCGCGATCGCGGCATAATCAGCCGCGGTCGCCGCTCCCTCGGGAGAGCTGAAGGCCGCGTTCATCGCGTCCTGATCGGCGAAGTACAGCTCGGCGATCCGGTAGAAGGTCTGCTCGCCGCCGTCAAGCGCAGCCGTGAACTTGCCGGTCTCGGCCCGCTCCAGGCCCGGCAGCTTGGCCACCAGCGGCATGTGCACGCCCAGGTAGTGCTCGTCAAAAGCGGCCGGGTCGTCAGGGTGCGTATACAGAACCATGAGTTTGATCGTCATGTCCTGGGACGCTACCGCCCGCGCTGGCAATCTGTCACCGGCCGAACGGCCTACAGATCGCCCGCCAGCTCCGAGCTCCAGACCACGACTTTGGTGCGGTCCCCGCGGAACAGGTCCCGTGCGTACTCGAGCGGCTGCCCGGTCGTGGAGTAGGCGGTCCGCTCCACCAGCATCAGCGGGGCACCCTCCGCTACCTCGAGCGCCTCGGCTTCCCGCACGCCGGCCACGACCGGTTCCAGCGACTCGCGCGCGCGATGCGGCCGCTGCCCGTAGCTGTCTGCGAGCAGCTCGTAGAGCGAGCCATCGAGCCGGCAGTCCAGCAGGCCGGGGAACAGCTCAGCCGGGAACTGGGAGTGCTCGATCACGATCGGCTTGCCATCGGCGAGCCGGATGCGCCTGACGTCGTGCACGAGTGCACCCTCGGCGAGCTCGAGCGCCGCCGCGGCGGCCGGGCTAGCCGGGATGCGCGTCGCGGCGAGCACCCGAGCGCCGGCGACCTTGCCGTGCCTGCGCAGTTGCTCGGAGAAGCCGGCCAGCGTCGTCAGATCCTGCTCCAGCTTGGCCTCGGCGACGAACGTGCCGCCGCCGCGACCGACGGTCCTGGTCACGAGCCCGCGCTGGGCCAGTTCACTGAGCGCGTGCCGCAGCGTCATCCGGCTCACGCCGAGCCAGGCGGCGAGGTCGTGCTCGGTCGGCAGCCGGTCGCCGGGAGTCAGCTGCCCGGCCGCGATGGCGTCGGCCAGCCAGTCCTCGATCTGGGCGTGCGCCGTGACACCAGGCTGCCGCGCGATCATCGGCGGCTTCCTGGGCAGCGTCGCGAGCGCGGCCGCCGTCGGTCCGCGCCAGGAGTGCTGCCGGCGCTGCATGGTTCTTAGTGTCCCTTCCCCCGCGCAGATACACAGCCGGGCGGCGGATCGCAGATGCCTTGCGGCCGCTGCGATCCGCCGCCCGGTGGAAGGCGCGCCGCCCTCCCCGCCGTCGCCGGGTCCCGGTGGGTCCCGGCCTGGCCCTTACGGCGCGCCATCCGGCTTAGCGACGTCCTAGGCCGTCCCGCCCGCGGGCACGGGCTCGTCGGCCGGCACGGTCACCGGGGCGAACTCCTTGCGCCGCCCGGTGACCGCGTAGTAGATGATGCCGATTAGGACGATCACCACGAGCACCGTCCACAAGATCGGAATCTTGTTGAGGAACGAGAGCCCGAGGCTGAGTAGGCCCGCAGTCTGTCGAGGCTCGGGATTGCTCGCCGCTCGCGGCCAGGCGAAGTTGACGAGCATAGCCCCGCCGTAGAGCAACCCAAGCGCGTTCACCACGATGCCCCATCTGCCGAGGCGGAACGGGGCCCTCGTCTTCGGCCAGCCTCCGACGCGCGCTCGCATGATGGCCAGATTGCCCAGGAAGTAGCTCAGGTAGATCATTCCGGTGGCGGCGATGGCAATGATCGCCACGCCGGCGTACTTGAGGAACGGCACGGCGGCAAGCACTGCCATCACGATGCACGTCCCCACCGGGGTGTGCAGCCTCGGAGACACCTTGGCGAGCGGCTTGGAGAACGGCAGCTGATTGTCGCGGGCCATGCCGAATGTCAGCCGGATGGTCGCCGCCAGGATCGACAGGCAGCAGACGAAGATCGCAGCCGAGACCACCAGCAGGTAGATGGTGGCGAACGGATGCGAGAAGTTCGCCTCAATGATGTTTGCCGGGGTGAGTCCGAAGCCGCCATTGCCCGTGATCGCCGCATGCAGGTTCGGTATCGCTACCAGTACACCGAGCAGGAACACGCCGCCGATGACGAACGCGCCGACCACCGAGAACAGCACGGCCTTGGGCGCCGCCCGGCGCGGATCGCGGGTCTCCTCGGCCAGCGTGGAGGCGGTATCGAAACCGTAGATCACGAACAGGCTCATGAACATCGCCGCCAGGAACGAGTTTGCTCCGACGTGGAACCCGCCGCTGTTGGTCACGACGTGGATGCCCTGGTGGTTATGGAAGGCCAGCAGGATCAGCGCGAACACGAACATGCCGAGAATCTCGAAGAGCACGCCGGTGTTGTTGATGATCGCCACCAGGCGCACACCGTAGATGTTCAGGACGGTGATGACGGCGAGCGTGATGAGCGCGACGACTACCTGAGTACTCAGGCTGGTCGCGCTCAGGCCCTTCCAGCCGAGCCCGTTGAGCGCCGGGATCAGCGCGAGTGGCAGGGTGGCCACGACCGCGCTGACCGTGATGATGCCGGCGAACAGGTAGATCCAGCCGGTGAACCAGGAGTAGCTCCGGTTGGCCAGGTATTTCGTCCACTGGAAGACCGAACCAGCCACCGGGAAGTGGCTCGACACCTCGGCGAAATTCAGCGCGATGATGAACTGCCCGAGCGCGACCACCGGCCAGGTCCAGATGAAGACGCCGCCGAGCGTGGTCAGGCCCAGCGCGAACAGCGTGAAGATGCCCGTCGACGGCGAGATATAGCTAAAGGCCACCGCAAACGAGCTGAACGTGCCGAGCGATCGCTTGAGCTCCTGCTTATAGCCGAACCTGGCTAGGTCGGCAGAGTCACGCTCGTGACTGCTGACATCTGAGCTTGCGCTCACGACAACTCCTCCTCGCCGTGCAGCTGGTGACCTGAGTGACCTCAGTTGGCAGGAGCGTAGGGCGTGGCTAGTTAACTGTCCAGACCCTTAGAGCCGACATTCGCGACAGCGACCCCGTTCCCGGTCAACGTCACCGTCTGAAACGGTCAGTTCCGTCTAGACCTTTTCGTTGATCGCTCGTAGCCTGCGATCGTGACAGATGTGCGCGAGGCCGACGCGCTCGCCGTGCTCGCCAGGGTGCCGAGCCTGGCCGGATCGCCGCGGCAGGTCGCCGCGCTGCCCGGCGGGCTGACCAACCAGAACTTCAAGGTGACGACGCCCGACGGCGTGTTCGTGGCGCGGGTCTTCTCCGACGGCGGTGCGCTGCTGGCCATCGACCGCGACCACGAGTACCAGAATTCGCTGATCGCGGCCGCCGCCGGGGTTGGCGCGCCCGTGGTCGAGTACCGCCCGGCTGACCGCGTCCTTGTCCTCGGCTTCGTCGAGGGCAGGACCCTCACCAACGCCGATGTGGCGCAGCCGGCGATGCTGGCCAGGATCGCGGCAGCCTGCCGGACGCTGCACGGGGCCGGCCGGTTCGCCGCCGACTTCGACATGTTCGAGATCCAGCCTCGTTACTACGCCACCGCAACGGCCGCCGGGATGCGCATCCCCGCAGGGTATGCCGACCTGATGCCCGCCTTCGCCGCCGCCCGGCGGGCGCTTGCGATCCGCGACGAGGGCACGGTGCCCTGCAACAACGACCTGCTGGCCGCGAACTTCATCGATGACGGCGATCGGCTCTGGCTGATCGACTACGAGTACTCGGGGAACAACGACGCCTGCTTCGAGCTCGGCAACGTGGCGGGAGAATGCGGCCTGGCCGACGACGCCGTAGCCGCGCTAGTCACGGCCTATTACGGCAGGCCGCGCCGCAGCCGGATCGCGCGAGCCCAGCTGTACAGCCTGGTGGCCAGGTACGGCTGGACGCTGTGGGGCGCCATCCAGCACGCCGCCAGCGAGCTCGACTTCGATTTCTGGTCGTGGGCCATGGAGCGGTTCGAGGCCGCAGCGGCGGGCTTCACCAGCCGGGACTTTGACCGCCTGCTCGCAGACGTGCAGGCGACGGACTAGTCGGACTAGCGGCGACGGACTAGCGGAGACGGAGACGCAGCGCATGGCGCAGGCACTGCCGGACCGGGCCCAGGTTGTGGTCATCGGCGGCGGAGTGATCGGGACGAGCGTGGCTTACCACCTGACCGCGCTCGGCTGGACCGACGTGCTGCTGCTGGAGCAGGGGCAGCTGTCCTGCGGAACTACCTGGCACGCGGCCGGGCTGGTCGGCCAGCTGCGGGCTTCGGAGGCCGGCACGAGGCTCGTGCAGTATTCGACCCAGCTATACGAGCAGCTTGAGGCGGAGACAGGGCAGGCTACCGGATTCCGGCGGTGCGGCGGCCTGACGGTCGCACGGACCCCCGAGCGGATGATGACGCTGCGGCGGACGGCGGCCACGGCGACGGCCTACCAGATCGAGTGCGAGCTGATCGGCCCGGCCGAGGCTGCCGAGCGCTACCCGCTGCTCAACGCCTCTGACCTCGCCGGGGCGATCTGGCTGCCCGCCGACGGCCGGGCCAACCCGGTCGACCTCACCGCGGCGCTCGCGCGCGGGGCGCGCCTGCGCGGCGCGACCATCCGCGAACGGGTCCGGGTCACCGGCATCTTGCATCACGCCGGCCGGGTGCGCGGCGTCCGCACCGACCACGGTGACGTCGCGGCCGAGGTGGTCGTGAACTGCGCCGGCCAGTGGGCCAAACACGTAGGCGCGCTGGCGGGCGTCACCGTGCCACTGCACTCGGCCGAGCACTTCTACGTCGTGACCGACCAGATCGAAGGCGTGCACCCCGATCTGCCCGTGCTGCGCGATCCGGACGGTTACACCTACTTCAAGGAGGAAGTCGGCGGCCTGGTTGTCGGCGGCTTCGAGCCGACGGCCAAGCCGTGGGTGTCGCCGGACGAGCTGCCCTACCCGTTCGAGTTCCAGCTGCTCGAGGAGGACTGGGATCACTTCTCCGTGCTGATGGACAGCGCGCTGCACCGGATCCCCGTGCTGGCGCAGACCGGGATCCGCAAGTTCTACAACGGCCCCGAGAGCTTTACCCCGGACAACCAGTTCATCCTGGGCCAGGCGCCGGAGCTGGCCGGCTTCTACGTCGGGGCCGGCTTCAACTCGGTCGGCATCGCCTCGGCAGGCGGGGCCGGCCTGGCGCTCGCGCAGTGGATCATCGACGGCGAGCCTGATACCGACCTGACCGCGGTCGACATCCGCAGGTTCGCCCCCTTCAATGGCAACTCCCGCTGGCTGCGCGACCGGGTCGGGGAGGTGCTCGGCCTGCACTACGCGATCGGCTGGCCGAACCGGGAGCTGGAGACGGCGCGGCCCTTCCGCCGCTCGCCGGCTTACCAGCTGCTGGCGGACGGCAACGCCTGCTTCGGCTCGAAGATGGGCTGGGAACGGGCCAACTTCTTCGCTCCCGCTGGCCAGCCCCCGGTGATCGAGTACTCCTGGGACAAGCAGAACTGGCAGCCCTGGTCCGCGGCCGAGCAGGTGGCGACCCGCCAGCGGGTCGCGGTGTTCGACCAGACCTCGTTCTCCAAGTACCTCGTGACCGGCACGGACGCCGAAGCGGCGCTGCAGTGGCTGTGCACCAACGACGTGGCCGTGCCGCACGGCCAGACCGTCTATACCGGGATGCTGAACGGGCACGGCACCTACGAGTCGGACATCACCGTCACCAGGCTGTCGGCGACCGAGTTCTTGCTGGTGGCGAGCGCCGCAACGACAGAGCGCGACGCTGATCACATCCGGCGGCACATGCCGCCCGGCTGCCAGGCCAGCCTCGTGGACGTAACCTCGGCGTACGCGGTGTACGGCGTGATGGGCCCGGCCTCCCGGCCGCTGCTGTCCCGGCTGACGGCCGCCGACCTGAGCGAGCACGGCTTCCCGTTCGGGACCAGCCGGCTCATCGACCTCGGCTACTCGACGGTGCGGGCGACCAGGATCACCTACGTCGGTGAGCTCGGCTGGGAGCTGTACGTGCCGGCTGAGTTTGCCGTCGCGGTCTATCAGGACCTGATGTCGGCCGGCGCGGATCTCGGCGTAGCGAACGCCGGCTACTACGCGATCGAGTCGCTCCGGCTGGAGAAGGCCTACCGCGCGTTCGGCCGCGAGCTCACGCCTGACTACAACCCCGTCGAGGCCGGGCTCACGTTCGCGTGCAAGCTGGCCGGCGGTACGGCCTTCCTCGGCCGCGAGGCGGTGGAGAAGGCCAAGGCAGACGGCCCGCGACGGCGGCTGGTGTCGGTCGTGCTCGACGACCCCGACGTCATGATGTGGGGCAGCGAGCTGCTCCTGCGCAACGGCGAGCCGGCTGGCCAGGTGACCTCGGCGGCGTGGGGCGAGACGCTGGGCGCCGCAGTCGGCCTGGCTTACGTGCGCGACCCTGCCGGTGACCCGGTGACGGCGGCGTTCGCGCGGGCCGGGACGTACGCGGTGAACGTCGGCGGGCAGCTAGTTGGAGCCACCGTCGGGCTGCGTCCGCCCTATGACCCAGCAGGCATGAAGATTAAGGGCGGGGAACGTGGTTAGCCGCCCGCTGGTGGAGTTCGCACGCTCGCGGCCGGCTTGCTTCGGCCCGACGGCCCTCTCCACCGGGACAGCGTTGTCCTAGCAGCAGGGGAGTGGTCCGATGACGGTCAGCGTCTTCGATCTCTTCAAGATCGGCATTGGCCCGTCTAGTTCGCACACGGTCGGCCCGATGCGTGCCGCCTATACATTCGCCAGCTCGCTCGAGCAGGACGGCATGCTCGGCGGTGCGGCTGAAGTTCGGGTGGCCAGGGTCCGGGCCGAGCTGTTCGGCTCGCTCGGCGCGACTGGCCATGGCCACGGCAGCGTCAAGGCCGTTGTGCTCGGCTTGTCCGGCGAGCAGCCGGAGTCCGTCGACCCGTCGGCCGGCGAGCCGCTCGTGGCCGCCGTCAGGAACTCGGGCTCACTGCTGCTACTCGGACGCGTGCCCGTTCCGTTCGACGTGGACGAGGACGTGATACTGCACCGGCGCAAGCGGCTGGAGTTTCACTCCAACGCCATGCGCTTCGCCGCGCTGGACGCGGCCGGCGCCGAGCTGTCGGCGCGGACGTACTACTCGGTCGGCGGCGGCTTCGTGCTCGGCGAGGACGAGGCTGGCCTGCCGGCCATCGTGGCCGACCCGACGCCGGTGCCGTACCCGTTCAGCAGCGGGGCCGAGCTGCTTGCGATCACGCACCGGACCGGCCTGCCGGTGAGCGGCATCATGCTCGCCAACGAGCTGGTCCGCCGCGACAAGGCCGACGTCGAGTCGGGCCTGCTGCGGATCTGGGCCGTCATGCAGGAGTGCGTGGCGAACGGCTGCAGTTCGGCCGAGGCGGTGCTGCCCGGTGGCCTGAAGGTACGCCGCCGGGCCAGAGCGCTGCTGGAGAAGCTGGAGCACAGCGGCGACCCGGCCGATCCGCTGTATGCGATGGAGTGGGTCACGCTCTACGCGCTCGCTGTTAACGAGGAGAACGCGGCCGGCGGCCGTGTCGTCACCGCGCCGACCAACGGCGCCGCCGGGATCATCCCGGCGGTGCTGCACTACTACATCAGGTTCGTGCCGGGGGCCGACGACGCTGGCGTGATCAGGTTCCTGCTGACGGCCGGCGCGGTCGGGTCGCTGTTCAAGGAGAACGCCTCGATCTCCGGGGCCGAGGTGGGCTGCCAGGGCGAGGTGGGCTCGGCCTGCTCGATGGCAGCGGCCGGCCTGGCCGAGGTGATCGGCGGCACGCCCGGGCAGGTGGAGAACGCGGCAGAGATCGGGGTCGAGCACAACCTCGGCCTCACCTGCGACCCGGTCGGGGGCCTCGTGCAGATCCCCTGCATCGAGCGGAACGCCATCGGGGCGGTCAAGGCCATCACCGCCGCGCGGATGGCGGTGCGCGGCGACGGCGAGCACAAGGTGTCGCTCGACAAGGCGATCAAGACGATGCGCGAGACCGGCGCCGATATGAAGGTCAAGTACAAGGAGACGGCGCGCGGCGGCCTGGCCGTCAACGTTATCGAGTGCTGACCGCAGCCACGGCAGCCGAGCTGACGGATATAGCTCGCATAAGGTGTATAACTCGCGGACGATCAGTGCGCGCAGCCGACACCGCCGGTCGCCAGCAACGTGGCTGCCGATCTACTGCTGCTGTTACCGCAGTAGATCGCCAGCCACGACGTTGCTGGAGACGATTGGGCGGCCGCGGACGGGCGCGCTACGGGAGGGTAGTCCGCCCCGTTCCCCGTATTGGGCTAGTTTGACCTGGTCGGGGAGGCGGCGGGCGCCTGCTCGGCCGCGGGCTGGGCGACCGCCGGGGCGATCCGGCTCGAGGCGCGGCGCTCGCGCAGGTAGGTCTCCGTGATGACGCGGGCGTACCGCAGGCCGTAGGCGAAGTTGCGGCCCTTCCGGCTCTCGCCGGACAGCCGCTGCCGCATGACCGTCGGCACCTCGGCGACGCGGTAGCCCTGGAGCAGGGCGCCGATCAGCAGCTCGGAAGTCTGGTACTGCGGCTGGGTCTGGGTCACCGTGCCGGTCAGGTCGGCCCGCATCAGCCGCAGGCCGCTGGAGGTGTCGGTGAGCGGCATGCGCGTGAGCGCGCTGATGACCCTGGCGAAGAACTTGACGCCCAGGTTGCGGAACGCGTCGGTGTTCTCGGTCTGGCCAAGCTGGCGGGAGCCGAGGACGAAGTCGGCCTCACCGCTCTCCATGATCGCGACCATCGCGGGCAGGTCGGCCGGGTCCCACTGGCCGTCGCCGTCCAGGGTGGCGATGTACTGGGCGCCGCCGTCGCGGGCAATGCGGTACCCGAGCCGCAGTGCCACGCCGTGACCACGGTTGGCCGCAAGGGTGCAGACCAGCGCGCCGTGCCGCTCGGCGATCTGCGACGTGGCGTCGCTGCTGCCGTCGTCGATCACGAGGAGTGACACCGGCACGTCGGCGATCTGCTGCGGAATCTCGTCCAGGACCGCCCCGATGTTGTCGGCCTCGTTATACGCGGCGATGACCACGACCAGAGGCTGAAGCTTCAGATCGGGATAGGCGCGGGCGAAGGCCTGGAGGGCCGAGGTGGTGACAGCCACCGTGTCCGGCGCCTCTCGCAACCCGTGATACGCAACGTCAGCTGGTGGCTCTCGCCTCGGCATCTGCGTCGTCTCTCCCAGTCCCGGCCGAACGGTTATGACGGTCCACAATAGCCGCAAATTTGGACTCGCCGACATCATTCACGATTCACGCCTGCCCCCGTTAGCGGGGTCCTGCCCGTAACCGACCGTACAGCCCGCAGACCGCGGGTGTGCGGCAACCACGGGACCACGGCAACCTGAGGGCAGCCTCAAAACTGACCGCTTGCGCGGCGACCGGGCCAGCCTGACGGGCCGGCCTGGCGAGCCGGCCGGACAGAGCCTAGCGGCCCGACACTGCAGACGAATGTACCCGCTAGCGATCAAAGAAACGGCGGGCACGTGGATTTTGGTGACAAATTGGTAACGCCATGGCCGCGGCCGTGGTGGTCGGCCGCTCTTGCGATGGCACATAGAATAAGGTCCTGATCCGCCGCTAGCGGCCTGCTGAGGGCCCTGGCTGCAGGCAGCGGGTGCCCGAATCGAAGGCGCGGCTTTTTCCCGGTAAGCTAGGTCAGCCCCAGGGCTATGGCGGGGGCCAGTCGGCTGTGCCGGTCTGGACTGAGCCTGGCGGGCAGGGCGGCGGAGTAGCTCAGTCAGGCAGAGCAAGCGGCTCATAATCGCTGTGTCGCCGGTTCAAGTCCGGCCTCCGCTACGGGACCACGCTGGCATCCGGCACTGCCGGGATCTGTGCACCGGCGGCTTCCAATGATTGGACGAGTAGAAAGGCGCGCCACGTGGCTGCGACTGACGTCAGGCCCAAGATCACCCTGGCCTGCCAGGAGTGCAAGCACCGCAACTACATCACGCGCAAGAACCGGCGCAACGACCCCGACCGGCTTGAGCTGAGCAAGTACTGCCCGTTCTGCCGCAAGCACCAGCCGCATCGCGAGACGCGCTAGCTGGCCGCACGGCCGACGAGGCTGGCCGGCCTGGCCGGCTGGTCGCGCACGCCGCCGCTGCGATAGCTTCGGCACCTCTCCTCCGGGCCGCGGGTCCGGGATTCTGTCTTGAGGCTGGAGTCGCATGGCCATCAACCGCGAGTACGTGGGCCGGGTGTTCCCGGCGTCGGAGCCTTATGAGGTGTCCCGCGTCAAGATCGCCGAGTTCGCGGCGGCTATCGGCGATCCCAACCCGATCTTCCGGGACCGGGCGGCGGCCCAGGCGGCCGGCCACGCTGACGTCATCGCGCCGCCGACCTTTGCCATCGTGATCAGCATGGCCGGCTCGGGTGCGGCGCTGGGAGACCCCGGCCTCGGCCTGAACTACGCGATGGTCGTGCACGGCGAGCAGCGGTTCAGCTACACCCGGCCGCTCCGGCCGGCGACGTCGTCACCGCGCAGGTCACGCTCACCGACATCCGCGACGCCGGGCGCAACGTGATGCTCACGACGAGCACCGACATCACCACCGTGACAGGCGAACTGGTCTGCACCGCCGTCTCCACCATCGTCGAGCGCGGCGCGTAGGCGCAGGCACCAGTCCGCCGGCCCGGCATGCCTGCCGGGCCGCTTGTGAGCAGAGAGGGTTCGCGCCGTGAGCGAGCAGGTCACCTACGACAGCGTCGAGGCCGGAGCCGAGATTGATGCGGTCAGCTACCCCGTGACCAGGCTGAGCCTGGTCAAGTATTGCGGTGCCTCGGGTGACTTCAACGTGATCCACTGGAACGAGCGGATCGCGAAGTCGGTCGGCCTGCCCGACGTGATCGCCCACGGAATGTTCACCATGGCAGAGGCCGGCCGATTCGTGACCGACTGGGCCGGACCACGGGCGTTTGTCACGGAGTTCGGTGTCCGGTTCTCCTCGATGGTGGTGGTGCCCGATGACGACGCTGGCGCCTCGATCGAGGTCAGCGGCCAGGTCGAGGAGAAGCTCGACGGCAACCGGGTGGCGATAGCGCTGACGGCCAGGGCCGCCGGCACGAAGGTGCTGACGCGGGCCCGGGCGGTCGTCCGGCTGCCCTGACCGGCGGCCTATCGCCCGCGCGAACGTTTGAACGCTACTGAGGCGGGGGAGTTAGCAGGCCGGCCGCCACAGATGAGCGGCCGGAAAGCGGGTAACTCAGATGACCACGGCTCCGATTCCCAATGAGCCACGGCCGGAGCGGCCTGGCGCCCTCCGGCCGCGCTCGGAGCGGCCGCAGGTGGATGCTGGCAGGCTATGGTCTGGTGGCGTCGCGACAGCCGTTGTAGCCGGACTGGTAGCGCTCGTCGGCGTACTCGTCTCCCGGTGGCTGTTCGGGATTCCACTGCTCGCGCCCAAGCAGGACGGCGCTTACGGCGACGCGCATACGACCGGTCTGGTGCTGATGGCCGCCGCCGCCGCGCTGGTGGCTACGGGGCTGGCGCACTTGCTGATGCTCGGCACACCGCGGCCACTCACGTTCTTCGGCTGGATCATCGCACTGGCAACGGTGCTGGCCGTGCTGGTGCCGTTCAGCACCGCAGCACCGCTCACCGCGAAGGCCGCGACCGCCGTGGTCAATCTCGTGCTGGGCATCGCGATCGGCTCGCTGATCAGCGGCGTCGCGGCACGCTCGGTCCGGGTGCCCCGGACAGATAGCGCCTACGCTGCCGCCGACCCGCTCTACGACGAGCGGTCCAGTGCTTCCGGGCTCAACTGAGCGAATACGGGAGCTTCACCAGCGTCAGGAAGAAGTCATCGATCTGGCCGATCACGCCAACGAATTTCTCGAAATCCACCGGCTTGCTGATGTAGGCGTTGGCGTGCAGTGAGTAGCTGCGCAGGATGTCCTCCTGCGCCTGTGAGGTCGTCAGTACCACCACCGGGATCGCCAGCAGCTCGCTGTCTGCCTTCAGCTCCGCGAGTACCTCGAGCCCGTTGCGCCGCGGCAGGTTCAGGTCGAGCAGGATCAGGCCGGGTGTTGGCACGTCGGCGTAGGCGCCCGTCTTGCGCAGGAAGTGCATCGCCTGCTCGCCGTCGCCGACGACGTACAGGCTGTTCGGGATCCGGTAGTGCTCGAACGCTTCCCTGGTCATGAGCACGTCGCCGGGATCGTCCTCGACAAGCAGGACGTCCACGAGCTCCAGCCCGACACGCTCAGACATGCGATGGCTCCTCATTGTCAGCGGGCGTGAAGGGCAGCGTGAAGCAGAATCTTGCCCCGGACTGATACCCAGTGTCCAGCCAGATCTTCCCGCCGTAGTGCTCGACGATCTTGCGGCACATGGCCAGCCCGATGCCGGTCCCGGCGTAGGCAGTCCGGTCATGCAGCCGCTGGAAGATCACGAATACTCGGTCCGCGTACTCCGGCTCGATCCCGATCCCGTTGTCGGCGACCGAGAACAGCCAGTAGTCGTCGTCCCGCCGTGTCACCGAGACCGTGACGAGCGGCGGGCGGTCGCCATGGAACTTGATCGCGTTACTGATCAGGTTCTGGAACAGGGATGTCAGCAGCGAGAACTCCGCGCGCACCGATGGCAGTTCCGGCGCCTCGATGACGGCGCCGGACTTGCGGATATCACTGGCCAGGTTGACCCTCGCCTGCGACAGCGCGCTCGCGCAGGACACCAGGGCCGCCTCCCGCTCGAGCCGCCCTACCCGGCTGAAGGCCAGCAGATCGTCGATGAGCGCCTGCATGCGCTTGGCGCCATCCACGGCGAACTCGATGTACTGGTCCGCTCTGGCGTCCAGCTGGCCGACGTATCGCCGCTGGAGCAGCTGGCAGAAGCTCGCTACCTTGCGCAGCGGCTCCTGCAGGTCGTGGGACGCCACGTACGCGAACTGCTCGAGCTCGGCATTCGAGCGCTCAAGGTCGAGCGCCCGCGCCTCGAGGGCCACGTTGGCCGACTGGACCGCGGACAGCTCCCTCAGGATGCGCTCGCGCATCCTGTTCACGTCCACGGCCAGCGTATGCACCTCGCGCGGCCCGCTCGGGTCGACCTCGTGGCTGAATTCGCCGCCGGCCACCCGGCGGGCATCGCCTGCCAGCCTGGTCAGCGGCGTGATCGCGGCCGTCCGCAGGCCGACGCCGAGGGCGATGATCACCAGCAGCAAAGCGACCGCGCTACCGATGCCAACTGAGTCGAGGACCACGGCCGACGAATTCAGCTGCGCCACGGCCAGCGTGCGCTGTGCGCTGAGGTCGCCCTGGAACGCCGTCAGCGGCGCGCGCACGCCATCGAAAGCGGACTTGCCGACGGCGACGTTCGCGCCAGCCAGCGGCTGGCCGGCCGCCGCCACCTTGCGGATGGCTGGCTCGGCGTAACTGGTTCGCCAGGCCGAGATCCGGCTCAGCGCCGTCGAGAGGTCGTGCTGGGCGGATGGCAGGCCGGCGAGCAGCGGGCGGAGGGCCTTGACCTGAGCCGCCTCATCGGCCACCCCGGTGGTGTACGGCGTAAGGAATGGCCGCTGGCCGCTGAGCAGGTAGCCGCGCAGGCCGGTCTCCTGATTCAGCATCGCGGAATAGAGCTGGGAGCCGTGGAGGGCGGCGGGATCGATCTTGTTGACTACCGCGGCGCGGCTGGAGCTGAGATTGCCGAGCGCCACCGCGCCGATCACGATGGCCACGACCAGAACGAGGCCGAGAGCCAGCATCGCGGCGCCGATGATCCGGCCGAGCGGCCAGCGGCTCGCGGCGTCCTCGGCGGCGGTAAGACGGCCGAGTATCAGCGGCGGACGTGTCGGCGACGCCCCGGCTGACCTGGGTGCGCTCGTTGCACGCGCTCGGCACCGGCCGCTGGCTGCCCCCGCTGTGCTCGTAGCCCCGGCTGACCCTGCTGATGCCGTAAGGCGGACCCCCGGTGCAAGGTGGCCGTCCGCCGGACGCGGCGCAGCCGCCGCTGCGGCGCGGGCGTCAGCTTCGGCAGGTGCTGGCGCTCCGCCGCCCGGCGTCACCGGCTCGCGGCTCATGGACCTGCCGGCGAGCAGCTAACGGCCAGGACGGCAAGGTCGTCATCGAGGTCGCCGCCGTTGAGCTCGCGGGCCCTGGTGATCACCGCGTCGATGAGCCGCTCATTTGCCGAGCGGTCTGGCGGCCCGGCGGCCGCACCCTGGGCGCGCTCCTTCTCGATCAGCTTGATCAGGCCCTCGCTCCCGAGCCGCTCAGGCCCGGTGCCGGTCTTGCCCTCGATCAGGCCGTCGGTGTACATCAGCACCGACCAGTTCTCGCCGAGCTGCACCAGGGCACTCGGCCACTCGGTCGATTGGGTGATCCCCGGCGGCAGGCTAACGGGGGCTTCAAGCTCGCGCACGCCGTCCGCGGTGATCAGCACCGGCTGCGGATGTCCGGCCAGGCGCAAGTACCCGCTAGTCCGGTCGGGGGCGATGGACAGCATGCAGATGGTCGCGAACAACCGATCATGCTGCCGCTCGTGCTCGAGCACCTGCTGGAGCGCTGACAGGGTCTCGGCGACCGGCCGGCCGGCCAGAATCATGGTCCGCCAGGCCACCCGCAGGCAGACGCCGAGCGCGGCCTCGTCCGGGCCCCGGCCGCAGACGTCACCGACCATGGCGTGCACCCAGCCATCGGGGGCCTCCACGACGTCGTAGAAGTCGCCGCCAAGCAGCATCTGCTGACCGCCCGAGCGGTACCGCGCGGCCACGGCGAGCCGCCGGTCCCTGAGTACCGGCGATGGCAGCAGGCCGCGCTCCAGGCGAGAGTTTTCCGCCGCGTAGAGCTGCGCCTCTCGCAGCTGCCGCTGTGTCTCCTCGGCGTGCTGGCGTTCCACGGCGTATCGCACGACACGCTGCAGCAGGAAGCCGTCGACCTGGCCCTTGACCAGGTAATCCTGGGCGCCGGCGGCCACGGCCTCTTCGCCCAGGTGCTCATCAGAGAGTCCTGTCAGCACGACCACGGCCAGATCCGGCCACGTTTCCTGAAGCCAGCGGACGCCCTGAAGGCCGCGGGAGTCTGGCAGCTCCAGGTCGAGCAGCACGCACCCGGTGTCAGCAGCCGACCCGCGCGCCTCGGCCAGGGTGCGCGCACGGGTCATCCGAAATGGCTCTCCGGCGTCGAGCAGGAGCTCCTCGACAATCAGCGCATCCCCGTCGTCATCCTCTATGAGCAGCACCCGGATGCGCTCGGGTGCAACGGGTTCAGGCAGTGAGGCGCTAGCCGGCCTGCCTGAACTGACGCCCTCTGCCACCATCTCGACCCGCTCGTCCTCTTTCGCTCTAGGTGCCCCGGTACCAGCCTGAGCGTGAGCCAGCATAAGGCGGTCCGCCGCCCTGCTCGCAGCTCACCGTCAAAACTACTCAGCCTGGCCGGCTTGTCCGACCGTATCGTCTCGGCCGGGTACCGGGCCACGAGACGACGTGGTTCCGGATGGCCGCGACCAGCCCGGTCAGCCAGCCGATGCTGCTCATCGGTGATCCTCGCCGCAGCGCGAACTGCGAGCCACCAGGCAGCGCTGCCCGTGTCATGCGCGCTGACCTCGCTGATCGCGAGCGCGGTTGCTCGCGTGCCGTCGGCCCGCGCCAGCAGCTCGCTGATCCGGCTCCAGGTCTCGGCGAGCAGACCCGTGACCGCGTATCCCGCCGTGTACCTGGCGACATCGTCCAGCACGCCAAACAGCCGGCGAATCCGCCGCCAGTCAGCGCACGCCACGCTCTCGGTCCCCCCGCTATCCGCGCCGCCAGCATCCGTGCAGCACTGAATCGGTCGCCCGCCTGCCGCCTGCACAGCTCGTCACCCCTTGCACAGGCTCCAGTGAGTATGCAGAGCCGATCACTTGTCAGCGGGCCGCAGCGGCCATGGCGGTCAGAGCCGGCCCCCCTTGTTGGAGGCCGGCCCGCTCGGTCCGGCGCCCAGCTACCCGGCGATGTGCAACTCAAACGATCCGGGGTAGAGCGGTGCCGGCATGGACTACGGCGATGAAACGAGGCATATATGGTCACGGTGACGAGGGAGCTGGCCGAGCGGATAGCGGCTCTCGCCGAGCTGTTCCTCTCGGACGACAGCTCAGATGTCCAGCTCAGGCAGCTGGCCGAGCTCTCCCTCGAGCTAGTTCCTGGCAGCGCTGCGGTGGGGGTCGTCGTCGCGGGCGACAATGCCTGGGCGTATTCCGCGTCTGATGCCACGATCGCGAGCCTGCACCGGAGCCAGCTCGACGACGGGCACGGGCCCGTCGCCGAGTCGCTGCGGTTCGGCGAAGCGCGGCGGATCGACGACGCCAGCGCCGAGGACCGCTGGCCGCCGGTTTGCTCAGCCATGATGGCCGAGGGCCTGCTGAGCTGCCTGGTGCTGCCGTTGCGCACCGACCGGGAGCCAGGTGGCGTTCTTGCGATTTACGGACGGGAACGGGGTTGCTTTGCTGGCACAGGCCATGACGTCGCACTCCTTTTCGCTGCTCAGGGCGGCCTAGCGCTTCGGAACGCCACGCTGTACCGCAACTGCAGGCAACTGGTCGACAATCTCCGCGTCGCGCTGGAATCCAGAGCCGTCATCGAGCAAGCCAAGGGAATACTGGTGGCCGAGTACGGCTATTCGCCTGACGTCGCATTCAAGCGGCTCAGCGTGGTGTCGCAGAACACCAACAGGAAGGTCAAGGACATCGCCGCTGACCTGGTCGCGGGGAAGATCAACCGGCATCAGTTGGCTGGCGACGCCTGAGGCGCGCGGTCGCTGGCGGCAACGCCAGCACGGTACCGGCGGCGCCCGGCGGCCCGCGCAGGGCTTCGCCTGTCGTCGGGTACACGCGCAGCACGAGGTGCAGGCCAGTGAGCTCGAACGTGCGGAGCACCGGCGTGGCCCTGGCGACAACGCGGAGCTCTGCGCCGGCTCGCAGCGCCTGGCTCGCCGCGGCCAGCAGGACGCTGACGGCGGCGCAGTCGCAGAACGACGTGCGGCTCATGTCGGCAATGACGACGGGAGAGCCGCGCCTAATTGCCGCGAACAGGTCAGCCCGCACCTCGTCGGCGTTCGCGATGTCGACCTCAGCGGGCAGCGAGACTAGCGTCGAGCCCGCGCCGGGCCAGGCAGAACCGGTGGCAACGCAGTCGGCCTCGCGCTGCGCGGTAGCTCGTTCGTCGTGATCAGACACAGCCAGCACCCCAGTCGGACAAGGGACAGTGCCGGGCCGCGTCTTTGACCCGCGTCGGCCGCGCCGCACGCGAGGCTGGCCGCTGAGTAAGAGGTAGCACTCCGCGGCACCCGCCCGCAACCTAAACGGACATCCCGACCAGTCCGGCCAGTCTCCTACCGGCCGAGCGCCCGCTGGCATGTCGCCGAAAGGTCTGAAGATGAGTCAGTCGGACGCGGCTGGCGGCCGGCTGGCGGTAGGCGACTCCAGTAGCTCAGCAAGCGAGCACCGCACGTCAGGGGTGGCAGCGGCGTCCCACTCCAGGAACACGATCACCCGGTCAAACATGCGTTTGAGCAGGGCACGCTTGCGGCCCGAAACATGACGACGGCTTGGCGGCACGCCAACGTCCGATCGTGGGTGGCCAAGGGCCTGGCGCCGCGGGCCGGCCGATATCGAGTAGGACCTGGCACGCACGTGATCTCGCGAGACGAATCTGGTCAGCAGGAGGCCGTCGCCACTAAGATCAGCCGTGGCAAACCTCCATATGCGCGCCTAGTAGGACGGCATGGCCGAGCCAACTTCCCCGCCGAGCAGCGACTTCCCGGTCCGGCTGGTCGACGGCCTCGCGGTCGTAACGACGCCGGATGAGATTGACGTCGCGAACGCCGCGCACTTCCGCGCCGCGCTGCTGGCCGCGGCCGAATTCGGACGGCCCGCCATTGTCGTTGACATGAGTGGTACCGAGTTCTGCGATTCGACTGGTCTGAACGTGCTCGTCCGCGCGCTCCGGCAGGCCGACCAGGGGGGCAGCGCGATCCGCCTGGTGGTCCGGGGGACGGCGCTCCAGCGCATCTTGACCGTCACCGGCGTGGGCAGCATGTTCGGCCGCTACGACCACCTGGATCAGGCGCTGCGGGCCGACGAGCCACGCCAGGCCGGCTAGGGCGGCCTGGCCCGACCGCTACGACGTGAGCTGCTCGACCTTGTCCCGGAGCAGCGTCGTGGCGAAGGCGGCTGGTCACGGCGAGGCCGCAGAACTGGAGGTGGGCGAGCTCGGGGTCGGGCTTGGCGTTGGCGAGGTCGTGGTGGGCGACGGACTGCCGGCCGGCGCCGGGCTGGTACTGGACGAACCCGCCGGAGAAGGCGACGTAGCCGCCGGCGAGGGTCGCCGGGTGTGCTGATAGGCCCGCGCGTGCTGGTGACTCGGCGTCGTCACCAGGTCCGGTGGCTGGACCTGATGCTTGCTCGGGGTCAGCATCAGCGCTACAGCCGCCACGATGACCGCGCCCACGGTGATGATCCCGCCTGTGGCCGCGCCCCGGACGAAGGCGCGGCGGTCTGCTGTCCGCTTCCACTCCGACGTTCGCCACTCGCGCAGGTCGGCCGGCAGCGCGGCTCGCTGGGCCGCCCAGCTGTTGACCGGCGCCGCTGCCATGCCCAGGGTCGGGAACAGCAGCAGGCCCGCGAGCAGCGGGCCAGCCAGCTCGGTCGGCTTCGACAGCGCGCATCCGATGCCGAGCAACCCCAGCAGCGCAAGTGCCGACTCTGCCCAGTTCGCCCGCAGCGCCTCCCACCACTTTGCCTGCTCACTGGTCTTCGGAGTGCGCAGGAACGCTGCCTTGCGCGCGAACAGAGCCACGACCGACGCGCGCGCCACCACCAGGGAGGTGGACTGCCAGATGAAGAAGGCACCGAGCGCATCACGCCACGCGGCACCGGTACCGCGGCGGAGTAGCGCCACGGCTCGGACTAGGCCGAGCAGGACCAGCACCGGCACAGTAGCGACGAGGAACGCGGTCAGCTTGCGGAACAGCTCGCCACCGCCGATCGCCAGGTTCACGGCGCCGGCGAGCAGGAACACCAGGAATAGCAGCCCGAGCAGGTCGCCGTACCACTGCACGGCCCCCGCCAGGTACGACCATCGCTGCCCGGTGCTCATCCGGTTCTGCGCGGATGTCCGGCCCGGCAGCATGGCGCGCCAGTGCATGCGCAGGATCTGGATCCCGCCGAAACACCACCGGTACCGCTGCCCCTTCAGGGCCTCGAACGTGAGCGGCATGATGCCCTGGCCCCATGACTCGTCCACGTGCAAGCCGGACCAGCCCGCCCGGAGCAGCCGCAGCGAGAGTTCTGCGTCCTCGGTAATGCACCACTCATCCCAGCCGCCGAGCTGTTCCAGGGCGACCCGGCGGATCAGGCCCATCGTGCCGGCGAAGATCGCGCCGTCTCGCTCGTTGCGCGACGGCTGGGAGACGGCGAAGAAGTACTGGTAGGAGTAGAAAAGCCGCCGGTAGTAGCGGGAGCGGGACCAGCCGCGATAGTCCTGCGGAGCCTGCGTGAAGCCCACCCAGGGATCGGCGAACAGCGGCGCGCACCGGCGCAGGAACCCTGGCTTGAGCTGGTAGTCAGAGTCGACCACGCCGATGACCTCCGCGCGCGGATCGGTCAGCTCGCGCAGCGCGTAGTTCAACGCCCCAGACTTGTAGCCCGGCCAGTCTTCCAGGTGCGCGAACTTCACGTGGTGGCGGCTGCACCACGCCTGGACCGGGCGCCACAATGTCTCGTCGTCGGTGTTGTCGTCGATGACGACGATCTCGTATCGCGGGTAATCGAGGCGCGCCAGCGATCGCAGCGTGTCCATCACCATGTCGGGCGGCTCGTTGTGGGCCGGCACGTGCAGGCTCACGAACGGCAGTTCGCTGTCGGGGACACGGCCAGGCTCCGGCCGATTCAGGCGCCGCCGCCAGTGCTCCGATCCGAGTGCGTCGCAGATCTCCCACAGGTAAGCGCAGGCGAGGACAGCGGCGAACAGCTCAAGCAGCCAGAGCAGCAGGCCGCCGGCTGTGCCGGCCAGCCCGAGGTGGCTGTCGAAGGTCCACCTGAGCACGAACGCCAGGTAGACGACAAACAGGAAGATCGTCGACGACCAGCACAGGTGGCCGCGTGCGTTCCACCGTCGGGTCACCGGCAGCCACACCAGGCTGGCGACGACGACGCCGGCCGCCCCGTCGATGGCCAGGTGCTGCGAGTCACCCAGCAGCCGGAGGGCGCCGACGACGGCGGCGGCCAACGCGGCGGTGCCGCCGATCGCGAACGCGAACCGCCTGATGGTTGGCCAGGCTCCGGCGGTGCGGGCACGGCGGCGTGACTGCACGAGCAAAGCGGCCGTCCCGATCGGGGCGGCGACGATCCCGGCGAGAACCAGCGCTGCAAGCACTAGGCAAGACCCTCCGTCGGTTCGAAGCGGCGTCTTGACAGGCGCCGGGAACGGGGAATGACCCGGCGCCGGCCACGTCTACTGCCCCGCGTTGCAGGCGATATGCGCTCCATGTCGTAGTACTGGGCCGGGACACAGGCACTTGGGTTTTTCCGGCAGCTTGTGGTAGTTGACTGCATGTGACGCCGTTTCCGCAGCTAAGCGACGGACGAGGAGGCTGACATGGCCGTAAAAGGACAGCGAGCTAGCCGTTGACGCCGGGCCCGATATTCACTTCGCGGCTCACCGGCCGCAGGCTGCTGGATAGCGACGGCCTGTCTATTGGCAGAGTACGCGACGTCGTGCTCCTGCCTCCTGCTGCCGATGACCCGCCACGCGCGCTCGGCCTGGTCGCGACCCTCCAGCGTCGCCACATTTTCGTCAGCCTGGGGCGGGTCGCGGAGATGTCGCTCGACGGCGTCTTGCTGGACGGCAGCAGCGTCGACCTCGGCCGTTTCAGCCAGCGCGCGGGAGAGATCCTGGCGTCAGATCTGTACGACAAGCCGGTCGCCGCCGGCGTCGTGCTGGACGTGGGCATTGCGCCTGCCGAGACGGGCCGTGGCGGCTGGGAGGTGACCGTGCTCGCCATCGGCCAACGGCGCGGGCTGCGCCGGCAGCCGGGCAGCATCGTGTCCTGGGACAAGCACCGTGAGCTGTTCGAGTCCGGCGGGATCGGCAGCGAGATAGCCGGCTTGCGCGACATGCACCCGACCGACCTGGCCAGCGTGGTCGAGTCATTGCCGGCGGCCCGCCGCCGCCAGGTCGCCGACGCACTGCAGGATGAGGAACTGGCCGATCTGCTCCAGGAAATGCCAGAGCAGGAGCAGATCCGCTTCCTGGCCGGGCTCGGTGCCGACCGGATCGCCGACGTCGTCGAGCAGATGGAACCCGACGATGCCGTCGACTTGCTGGCCGAGATGCCGGCGGCCGAGCGCGCTCAGCTGCTGGCCGAGATGCCCCGGCACCGGGCGGCTGACCTGCGCCGTCTGCTCAGCTACGACTCGACCACCGCCGGCGGCCTGATGACGTCGCAGCCCCTGATCGTAACGCCGGAGGTGGCCGTAGCCGAAGTGCTCGCGCGCATCCGCCAGCCGACCAGGGCAGCGACTGAGGCGGCCCAGGTCTACGTGTGCGAGCCGCCCGCCGTCACCCCGACGGGGCGTTATCTCGGCAGCGTCGGCTTCCAGCGCCTGCTGCGTGAGCCGCCTTCTGTGGCGGTCGGGCAGTGCATCGAGGAAAGCGGCTTTGTCCGGCCCGGCCTCCCCGACCGGGAGGTGGCCACCCGGCTTGCGGCGTACAACCTGGTTGGCGTGGCTGTCTGCGACGATGCCGGCCGCCTCGTGGGCGCGATCACCGTCGATGACGTACTTGACCGCCTGTTGCCCGCGGACTGGCGAAACCGAGGAGAGAGAGTTGCAGAGTAACCGGCGTGCGACAGAGCGGGCGGAGCTGGCAGTTCCGCGCGGGACGGCCTCCCGGATGGGCGGCCGATACGACGCAGATGCCTTCGGGCGCATGTCGGAGGCCATCGCCCGGTTCCTCGGCACGGGCCGGTTCCTGGCCGGGCAGAGCGTCTTGGTCGTGGCCTGGATCATCCTCAACGGCGTCGGCTTCGTCCGCGCCTGGGATCCCTACCCGTTCATCCTGCTCAACCTGGCCTTCTCTACGCAGGCGGCGTATGCGGCCCCGCTCATACTGCTGGCCCAGAACCGGCAGGATGACCGGGACCGGGCCAGCATCGAGCGAGACAGAGAGGTCGCCGCGCGCACGCAGACCGACACCGAGTTCCTGGCCAGGGAACTGGCCGCGGTCCGGCTCGCGCTCGCGGATGTGGTGACTACTGCGGATCTCACGGACCGTCTTGATCACCTGGAGAAGCTGATCAAGGAACAGGAGCCATCAGACCTGGCGCCAGCGCGCCTCACAGCACGAGTAGACACCGAACAGCACTAGCCCGACTGCTACCAGGCCGAGCAGCCAGGGACCCAGGGGCGTGTGGGCGAGCGCTCGCAGTGCCGAGTCGATGCCCTTGGCCTGACCGGGCTTGGCTTGCACGGCAGCGACCACGAGGAAGATCCCCACCGTGACGAACACCGCGCCGCGGGCCACGCCACCTACTTCGCCAAACCAGGTCACCGCCTTACGCGTCGTCGGCGACACCGAGCTCATGCGAAGGTCGCGCAAGAACTTGCGCCGGTAGGCCTGGTAGGCAAGGTACAGACCAACGCCCGCCACGATGACGCCGACGATGGCTACCAGCGCCTGGCCGCCGGGGTGCTTCAGCGCGGCGGCGGTCAGGTCCTGCGACTGCCGGTTGGTCGACGACGGCGCGCCGAGGCCGAGGGCGTACTTCAGGATGCTGTAGGTAAGCAAGCCGTAGATGACTGCCTTGATCAAGCAGATCAGCCGCGTCGATGTCTTGTGGCCGTCAGGCCCCGCCGCGCCGAAGGCGGCTTCCGACAATCGCCACAGCGTGAGCCCGGCAAACCCGATGGCGAGCAGCCACAGAATCAGCTTGCCGAACGGATTCGCGGCCACGAGCCGGAGCGCGCCACTGCGATCAGCCTGCTGGTGGGACGTGCCGAGCGCCATCTCTACCGCGATGATGCCGATGAGTCCGTACATGACGCCGCGCGCGGCCAGGCCGGCGCGCGCCAGCCAGGCCATGGCCCGGCTGTTGGCGGCCTGGCGGCCAGCTGATCGCGGGCCAGCCGATCTTCGGCGTGCGGAGCGGGCGACCATCGTTACCTCCCGGGAGGGCTGACGCACAGGCGAGTCCTGTGCAGGGGGCGGCACGGATCTGCCCGGCGCGCAACGCAGCAAACGTAACCGGGATCTCCTGGCACACCTGGGCGTGATCAGGGCCGAGAACGTCGAGGCACTCAGAGCTCGTCGGCGGCGGTGCTGGCGAGCGGTGCTTCCGGCACGACCGCGCCGGCGGGCAGCGGCTGCCCGGCCCTCGCGGCCTTCCTGGCATCGATCCAGGAATCGACGAGCGCCCACTGGAGCCGGAGCCACTCTCGCCGGCCGTCATCGGTGACCGGCAGGCTGCGGGCTGACTGGAACCACCAGCGCACGATCATCGGCCTGGCCGTGACGGGCAGCGCCCGCCAGACAAGGGCAGGGGAGAGGAGATCCTCCAGGCCCGTATGCGCTACCACGGCGACAGTCAGGTCCGGGCGGCCCGACATGCAGGCCAGCATGCCGGTCGGCTGGGGCGGCAGGACGTTCCGGTTCTCGGCCGCATCCGCCGCGGCCTGGCGTCGCCCGGCGTGCAGCAGCCGTGCGATGGCCCGGCTGTGACGGCCGGGCGTCCAGTTGCCGCCCTCGGGGAACAGCAGGATGGCATCGTCGCCGCGCATAGTCCGGGCGAGGTCGCCGAGCCGCTCAGGCGCCTTTCCCTCGCCGCGCCGGATGAAGCACGACGGCAGCCGCCCGAGCAGCACGTCCAGGCCGGGATCCCACCGCAGCGTCTCCTTCAGCACGATGGCTGGCCTGCGCCGGTAGCGCGACAGCAGTAGCTGCACTAGCGCGAACGAGTCACCCGGCCCGCCGTGCCTGGCCAGCACGAGCAGCGGGCGGCCGGTGGTCAGGTGGTGGTCCGGTGGCTCCTGAAGCTCGACCCGGAAGCCCAGCAGCGGCCTGGCCGCGGCGACCAGCAGAGCAAGGGCCCGGCCGAGGAGGTCCTGATGCAGCCGCGACCAGCGAGCCTGGTCGCGATGACGGCGAACCGGGTACCGGAGCCAGCACACGGCGCAGCAGAGCACGAGGCTGGCGTTCACCATGAGGTACAGCGCGCTGAACAGGCTCAGCCGCGACAGCCGCCGCCGGCGGCTCAGGGGGGTGACAAGCACCCCGGCCGCTGCGACCACACAGAACAGCAGCGCGATGCCGACCGCCAGCGGTATCCAGATCGGATCCAGCACGGCCCGGCGGACTATGGCGGGCGGTGGCCTCATGCGGTGTCAGCCTCGTTGGAGAGGTACTCGGCAGTTGCCTGATAGCCCCGCTGCATGCGGGTGGCAACCGCCTTCGCGTGCCGGTAGCGAATGGACACCAGCGGCATCTTCTCCTCGCCGCTGGGCAACACGTGCACGCTCACCTCAGGTGGCAGGTTGGCCATCTCCTCGACGAACCGGTGCCGGCGCGCGACCTCGAAGGAGGTCAGGCAGACATCCCAGAGCGAGCGGGGCGCGGTCAATGGCTGCTCGATACGGCCCACGTGCAGAACGTAGATGTCGGTGGCCCCGAGCGCGAGGGCCCGTCCGATCGGGATCGAATGCACCAGCCCGCCATCGAGGAAGTGCTCACCGTCGATGGCGACCGGCGGCAGCAGCCCTGGCACTGCACACGAGGCCATGACGGCATCGGTCAGATTGCCGGCGCTGAACCAGTGCGCGACTGAGCGCTCGATGCTGGCGGCAACGCACTGGAACGGAATAGTCAGGTCCTCGAACGTGGCCGGCAAGTGGCTCGTTAGCAGCTTGCGCAGCGGCGCCGGTGAGTAGAGATGGGTCCGGTACCGGGCGAGCGTGCTTGCCCTGGCGAGCACCGTCTCGGTGAACAGGCCTTGCTCGCCCAGCGAGCTCCACAGATCGGCGAGGATGTCGACACCTGCGGTTGTGGGATTCGCCGCGATCGCGGCGCCGTTCAGGGCGCCGACGCTGGTCCCGATCACCAGATCGGGCTCGAAACCGGACTCCAGCAGGGCGCGCAGCATGCCTACCTGGGTGGCGCCGAATACGCCCCCGCCGCCAAGGACGATCGCCGAGCGGCCGCCCAGCGATGCGGCGTCAGCCAGCATGGTCCTCTCCATCGCGGTCCGGCTCCTAGCTTTCCCGGCGCCACCACGTGTAAACCGCGGCGTGACGGGCAGCTGGCGGCATCTGCACAGGAAGGTGCCGTTATGGCGAGCAAGGCTGGTATCGGCGGGTGGTGGGACCTCGCGGCCTGCCAGTCCGCAGACCCTGAGCTGTTCTTCCCGGTCTCCGGCGCCGGTGCCGGCCTGGCCGAGATCGAGCGCGCCAAGGCCATCTGCGCGCGCTGCGCGATCCGTCAGCAGTGCCTCGACTTTGCCCTGGAGAGCAGGCAGTCGCACGGGATCTGGGGCGGCACGAGCGAGGAGGAGCGGCGCGTTATCGCCGCCCGGCAGCGACGACTAGCGGCGCAGGTCAGCTAGCCGCGCCGCCTGCGCAGGCCGACAGATATGAGGGAGACCATGAACCAGACCGTCGTCATCGCCGGGGCAAGCGCAGGCATCGGGCGCGCGACCGCACGACTGTTCGCCGATCGCGGCGCCAGCATCGGCCTGATCGCCCGCGGCCGGACCGGGCTGGCCGCAGCGGCAACCGAGGCAGAGCGCGCTGGCGGCAAGGCCCTGCCTATCGTGGCCGATGTCGCTGACTTCGATCAGGTGGACGCCGCTGCGGGCCAGGTTGAGGCAGAGCTGGGTCCGATCGACGTCTGGGTCAACGTCGCCTTCACTTCGGTCTTCGCTCCGTTTGACGACATCAGCCCGGCCGAGTTCCGGCGTGTGACCGAGGTCAGCTATCTGGGTTTCGTGCATGGCACCATGGCAGCGCTAGCCAGGATGAGGCCACGTGATCACGGGGTGATCGTCCAGGTCGGCTCCGCGCTCGGGGACCGGAGCATCCCGCTCCAGTCGGCGTACTGCGGGGCCAAGCACGCGATCAACGGCTTCACGTCCTCGCTGCGCTGCGAGCTACTGCACGACAAGTCCCATATCAAGGTGACCGTCGTGCAGATGCCCGCGGTGAATACCCCTCAGTTCTCCTGGGTGCGGTCAAGGCTGCCGCGCAAGCCGCAGCCGGTGCCGCCCATCTACCAGCCCGAGGTCGCCGCGCGCGCCGTGTTGTTCGCTGCCGACCATCCCGACCGCCGTCAGTACTGGGTGGGCGGGACAACGGCCGCCACGATCCTGGCTAACCGGGTGGTGCCGAGCCTGCTCGACCGGTACCTCGCTCGGACCGGCTACTCGTCTCAGCAGACCGACCAGCCAGCCGTGCCAGGCCGTCCGGGCAACCTCAAGCAGCCCGTCGACGGACCGGCCGGGACCGACCACGGCGCTCATGGTGCCTTTGACGAGCGCTCGCACGCGCACTCGCCGCAGCTGTGGCTGTCGCAGCATGCGCGGCTGGTGGCGGGTGCGACCGGCGCGACCGCCCTGCTCGCCGGGCTGCTGACGGCCAGGCGCAAATGAGCAGCGCGCAGGCGCCTGGCCCGATATCGCCGGTCACCGCGCTGGCGGTCGGGCGGGCGGTCTACGGGGTGATGCTGCTCGCTGTCGGCGCAGCTGCGGACGGCCTGCACGCCGCCTCTATGGCCGGTGTGGCCGCTGCCGACGCAAGAGCCCGCCGGTCAGCCCTGACCGACGCCGCCGTGGCTAGCCTGCTGGCCTTCCTCGGCGCCGCGCTCAGGTCTTATCCATCCGGCGGAAGGTGACTTCCTGCAGCAGCACGCGGATCGCCGCCGCCGCGGGAATGGCGACCAAGGCCCCGATCAAGCCGAGCAGCGCGGCACCGACCAGGACCGACACGACGGTGACCGCGGCCGGCACTCGCACGGTCCGGCCCATGATTCTCGGCACCAGGAGATAGTCCTCGGCAAGCCGGTAAGCCACGTAGAACGCCAGCGTGAGGCTGGCGACGGGAAGCGACACCGTCAGTGCTACGAGCGTGACGATCGCGCCGCCGATCGTGGACCCGATGACGGGTATCAGGTCCAGCAGTGCGACCATCAGCCCGAGCAGAGCTGGATAGGGAATGCCGAAGCAGACCATCCAGATGTACGTTCCGGCGCCCGCGATGACGGACGTCAGCAGGTTCCCGAGCAGGTAGCCGCCGACTTTAGTGAAGATCTCGTCACCCAGCAGGATGACTCTGGTACGGCGGGACTGCGGGGCGAGCCGGTACAGGAAGAGCTTGATGCGCGGCATCCCAGCCAGGAAATAGGTAGTCAGGACTGACAGCACGACGAGGGAAGTGGCGGCGCTGAGCACAACCATGCCGGCGCCGAGGATGCCGCCGGCGATGGCACTGCCGCGGTTGGTGATCAGCTGAGTTATCCGTTGCTGGATGTGGTACCGGATGTTGAGGTGCCCAAGCTCGGAATGAGGGTTCCGCAGGGCGTGCAGGTCCTGGGGCAGCTGATGGGCCAGGGCAGTGGCCTGATTGGTGAGCGGCGGGATGGCGGCGAGCACAAACGCGGTCAGCACCGCGGCGGCGGCGGCGATAACGGCGAGGACCGCTGCCCAGCGCGGGAGTCGTCGCCTGGTCAGCCAGCTGACCACCGGGTCGAGTCCCGCAGCGATGAACAGCGCGAGGCCGATGAGCACGAGGACCGACCGCGCCCTGATCAGCAGCTCGGCCAGCCCGTAGGTGACGGCGACGCCGGCCGCAGCGGCCATGCCGATGAAGAAGGGCGACCGCCGGTCCAGTGGCCTGCCGGGACGGCCGAGGCCGCTGGTCTGCTCCGCGGCCGCGAGAGCCTGGCTCAGCTTGCCATCGGCCGCCTTGTCGTCGCCAGGCCCGGCTTCGTCAGGAACGAAGTCATGCGTGGGCTGCGGGGAAGGTACCTGCCGGGGAGTCGCCACGCGGCCGTAGCTACCGTGCCGGGCGCGCTCAAAACGCCGGTGAGCTACGAGCCAGGTGCTGCACCGGCCCGCAGGACCAGCATGGTCAGGTCGTCGTGCAGCACGTTCTCGCTGAATTCGAGCACGACCTTGCGCATGTCGGACACGATGTCAGCGGCGCGGCGGCCGGCCATCTGAGTGAGGCAATCGGCGAGACTGTCTTCCAGGTAGGTCGCCTGCGGGCTGCGCGCGTCAGCCAGTCCGTCGGTATAGCAGAACAGCACGTCCCCGTCGGACAGCTCGAGCTCGACGGTGGCGGGCTCCGGATCGGGGAATATCCCGAGCGGCACGCCGCCGCCCGGCACTTGCTCGGTCCTGCCGTCCGGCCTGATGATGACCGGTGCCGGATGGCCCGCGTTGGCCAGCACGACGCGCAACGTGCCATCTCGCCAGCTGAGGTGGGCCGCGCTCGCGGTCACGAACCGGCCGCCGAACTCCTCGTCGAGCATGATGTCGTTGGCGCCGCGCAGGACGTCGGCCGGATCAGACGTGGAGTGCGCCAGCACCCTGATCGCATGGCGCGCAGCGGCTGTCGCGGCCGCCGCATCCTCGCCCTTGCCGCAGACGTCCCCGATGGCGACGCCCCAGCCACCGGGCGTCGGGTAGACGTCGTAGAAGTCGCCGCCCACCTCGCGGCCGCGGGTCGGCGCGAGGTGCGCGGAGGCAATCTCGACCCCAGGCACCGGCTTGAGCACGTGCGGCAGCAGGCTCGCGCGCAGCGCGTCGGCCGTCTCGGTACGCTGCCGGAGCATCCGCCGGGCTGCAATGGCGAGGCCTAGCAGCGCGCCGATCTCCTCTGCGAGCGCGGCGTCCCCCATGCTGAACTGGCCCTCGTCCGCGCGCCTGATCAGGGTCAGTACGCCGAAGCGGCGCGACCCGTCGGTCATGGGTACCGCGAGCACCGATGCGCCGCCAAGGATCGCCAGCAACGGCGGGCCATCCTCGGGCTGGCCGAGCGCCTTGTCGTCGTCGACGTGCGTGAGGACCAGCGTCTGGCCGGACTCGAATACCTGATCCGGTACAGAGCCGGGGCCGGGATCGGCGGCGGCTGCCGCGTGCGTCAGGCTAGCTGAGCCAGGGCCATCGGGTCCGGCGACATAATGCCGCCGCAGCTGGCCACGGCGTCGGACGTCCACGATCGCCCACGTGGCCAGCCCAGCCGACAGCAGCCGGGCCAGTCGCTGCAGCAGTACGGACTCGCTGATGGTGCTGCTCTCCAGCAGCTGCCGCGCCGCGCTTGCCAGCAGGTCGAGCCGCCGCGCTGAAGTTGCGACCGCGGCGGCGTCACCGGTGTCGGCGGCACCAGCACCGGCACCTGTGGCACTCGCAGCCGTGGCGCCCGGTCGGCGCGGCGTCTTGGCCGCCGTGAGTGCCGGCTTGCCCGCAGTGCCGGCCGCCTTGTCCGGCGTGACCATCACCAGCAGCCGGTCGACGTCCCCGCGCACGCTCAGCGTCCGGATCTCCAGCTGGCAGCGAACCAGGCCAGTGTCGGCGAGCATGCCGCAGCTGAGCCGGGTACTCGCGCCAGTGCGAGCGGCGGCGGCGAGCTGAGAGCGCAAGGCCGCGCGCACGGGCGGGTCGACAAGCGCGGCCAGCGACTTGCCGGTCGCATACCCGGGCCCGACGCCGAGCAGCTCAGCGGCGGCCGTATTTGCTCGCAGCACAGTGCCGTCGTGATCGACGACATAGAGGGGCACGGGCGTCCCGGTAAAGATCGCGTGGAGGAGCCGGCGGTCCGAATGCAGCCCGCTCAGCGCCCGGCCGTCGCCACCGGGCCCGGCCGGACTGCCGTTGGCCTCGTCTAGTGCCGCGATGGCGCCGTCCAGCTCGGCCAGCGCGGCCTCCAGCAGCACCTGCCGCTCTGCCTGTGGCAGCGCGGCGGCCTGCCGGAGAGCAGCAACCCTGGACTTCAGGCCGGCGAAGTCGGCGGGCGCCGCGGCGGGGTCAGCCGAATGCTGCTGCCTGTTCGCGTCGTGGTTGGCCATGGTAGAGACAGCCTAATGCGCTGAGGTGAGATCGTTTGCCTGCCGCTGCCGGGGTAGTGGGGATCCGTTTGCCTGCCGCTGCCGGGGTAGTGGGGATCGCGGCGGAGACGTGACACTGGGACTCATCGGCGGGGCGGTCGCCTTCCTCGCCGCCGGCCGCGGCACTGATCACGCCGCGCTCACGCATACCTGGCAGGCGGTCATCGCCAGGGGCGGTCAGCCCGCGCTGGTCTCGACGTCCCGGCGCGAGGTAGAGCTATGCAGGCTGCACGATGGCAACGGCGCGGGCCACGCTGCCGGGACGCGCGTCGGCGCGGCGCGCGTCGACATCTATGTCGGCGACGCGGCATCCAGCGAATTCTGCGGCCTCGTACTGCCCGGCGGCCTGGCAATGATCATGTCGTGGTGTGCGATCAGGGCCCCAACGTGCTCGTGACCGGCCAGGACGCCGGTGACCTGCCGGTTTTCTGCCAGTGGTTCACTCGGGCATTCGCCGGGCCCGGCTAGCGAGGTCGGCGAGCTGGCTGACACTGTCGCGGGCGGCACGGCCGGACCGGCCACTGTGGGCGTCGATGACCCGCCTGGCGACCTCGGTCGCCCGGATGTTGCTGCGCTGCGAGACCTCGCGCATCCGCTCGAGCGCCTCGTCGGCGCTGCAGCCCAGGGCGTGCATCAAGATTCCCTTGGCCTGATCCACGATCGCCCGCGAGCTCGCCGCGTCGCGCAGCTGGTCTGCCACTCGCCGCGAGTCCCCGTAGTCGGCCACGGCGCCGACCAGCGCGCCGCCGTAGGCGACCAGCAGCTCGGCGAGCTGGAGCCGATCGGGATCCATGGCGCGCGGCCGCAGGCCAATGAGGGTCAGGACGACGACCGCCTGTCCTCGATAACTGAGCGAGACGCTGCTGCGGATACCCATCCGCAGCGCGGCCGCGGTGAACTCGGGCCACCGGGTCTCGGTGAGTGTGTCGGCGCAGATCACCGCGCTACCCCGGGCCGTGCCGCCACCGCCGCTGAGGCCGCCGGCGCTCACGATGCCCGCTCCGGGAGCTGCCCATTCGTTCCCCGTGACCGCGTCGATCAGGGGACCGCGGCCGGCCGCGAGCTGGATCGCGACCAGGCGAGGCGGCTCGGGATGGCTTGCGGCCTGACTGGTCAGCTCGCCAGCGCGCCAGACGGTCACGTTGGCTGCCGCGCAACCCGGGACCTGGCTGGCGGCGAGCTGCGTGAGCTGGCTCAGTGAGCGCTCCTCGGTGGCCGCCGCCAGGCTCAGCAATGCCGCCGTGCGATCGGCGAGATCGGAACTCGGCATCTGCTACCTTTCGCTACGTGCCTGCCGGGCCTGCCGTCTCAGCCTGGGCGCTGAGCCCTTCCTCGACGGTGGGGTACAGCGTCAGCCTGTCGGCCAGTCCGGTGATCCACAGCGTTTTGCAATACCGGTACCGGGCTCCGGCGAGCGCGAGCATCCCGCCCGCGGACTCGAGCCTCTTCCAGTGCCCCACGATGACGGCGAGCGCGCTGGTGTCCAGGAAGTCGACGTCGGCGAGATCCAGGATGATCCGCCGGTGGCTGCTCTGGGCCTGCATCAGACACTCGTCGAGCCGCGGGCTGGTGATGATGTCCAGGTCGCCGTGGATCGTGATGACCATGCTGTCACCACGGCTCTCGGCGGAGAGCCCGGCTTCTTCCACGGTCCACTCCTGGCTAGTGATCTGCACAATGACGCTATACCGGCCCATAGTAGAAGCGCACGCTCACATGGCCCATTGCATATACCGTAATCCGACGGGAAGGTACCGTGCGGGCGGGCACCGTGCAAGCGAGCCATTCAGGCGCGGAGCAGGCGGTGGCAGGCGGCAGGCCTGGCAGCGCCCGCGCGTGCGACCCGCTGACGTTGCCTGCAGCGGCAGGTGGCTGGCGACGCGTGGGGGTTGGCTGTGAGGGAGCAGGCTGCGGCGGATGGCGGATTCCGCCACGCGGCCTGGCTCTACCACGCCCGCGCCGAGTACCTGGGCGGCATCCGGGAGTTCGTGCAGGCGGGGCTGGCGTGCAGCGAGCCGGTGCTCGTTGTGCTCCCCGGCTCCCAGGTCCCGGCTGGCTGGCTGGCCGCCGAACCGGGTGTCACAGTTGCGGACATGCGAGAACTAGGCGGTAATCCGGCTCGCATCATCCCGGCACTCCGTGCTTTCGCGGACCGCTTCCCTGGCCGGCGCGTGCGGTACGTGGGTGAGCCCGCCTGGGCCGGCCGTTCCGGCGCCGAACTGCGAGAGACCGCGCGGCACGAGAGCCTGCTGAACCACGCCTTTGTCGGCGCGCAGATCAGCGCCCTGTGCCCATACAACGCGGCCGAGCTGTCCGCTGCGGTCCTCGCCGACGCCTGCGGCGCGCATCCGACGTTGCATGGCGCGGGCGATGAGCGCGCCAACGCGGACTACCTCGGCCCGGCTGTCTGGCCCGACAGCCTGACCAAGCCGCTGCTGGCCCCGGTCAGTGCACAGGTGCTGCCCTACGACGGCGACCTGCGGCCAGTCCGCGCCCTAGTCGCGGCGGTCGCTGGCCAGGCCGGGCTGTCGCCAGCCCGCTGCACCGATCTGGTGATCGCCGCTAGCGAAGTCGCGGCGAACACGCTCCGGCATACCAGTGCCGGCGGCGTCGTCCGGCTCTGGGCAACCGACGCCGAGCTGCTGTGTCAGGTTGAGGACACCGGGTTCATCACCGACCCGCTGGCTGGGCACTGGCGGCCAGCCGGCGACGTGCCGGGTGGTCAGGGACTCTGGCTGGTCAACCAGGTCTGTGACCTTGCGGAGATCCGGTCTAGCGAACTCGGCACGACCATTCGCCTGCACATGTACCGCCGGTAGCCGACCCGCGCAATTTGCTGCCCGACCTGACGTTTGGCGGGCACCGCCCGGGTAGCTGTGCAGGTGCAGGTACGAGTGGCTTGGAGTACACATGAGCTTGCCAGCAGCCCAGCAGCGCATCCTCGATGGAATAGCTGACGGGCTGCGGCGCAGTGAGCCGAAGCTCGCTGCCATGTACGCCATCTTCACCCGCCTGTGCTCAAGCGAGGCGCCACCGCTGCGGGAGCAGCTGACCGGTGGCAGGGGGCTTGCGGCCGTGCTCACCGCGTTCTGGTCACGGATGTCCCGGCCAGGGTTGCACCAGCAAGGGGCGGAACGGGGCCGCAGGACGTGGCGCCGCCTACTGATTGCCAGTCAGATCGCCATGGCGCTCGTGCTCCTGACGGTCCTTGCGGGCCTCAGCTTCCATGGGACAGCCGGCTGCGGCTCGTCGCCGCGTCAGCGCGCGGCGGCGCAAACACGTCTGTGGTGCCCCGCCCAGGCCTTGCGCGGCAGCTTGCCCGGCAAGTAGCCGGCCTGCGTCACCGCCGGACTGGAGAACTTATGGCTGTCGTCGTCGCCATGGATGGATCGGCTGGCTCCTGGAACGCGATCCGGCTGGCGGCACAGGAGGCCAGATGGCGCCAGACCCCGCTGATCGCGGTGACAACTGACCGCGCCGACCGAGGCGCCGGCGCGCTGGCCTGCGGCCCGCTCAGCATCCCGCGTCCGTCAGCCGAGGACCAAGCGGCCGTCGAGTCAGTGCTGCGCGAGTCAGTGCTGCGCGACTCAGTGCTGCGCGACTCAGTGCTGCGCTACACCGTCGCGGACGCACTCGGCGATCAGTCCGCCCCGGTCGATGTACGCGTCGTCGCCGGCCTGGCTGGCCGCCAACCGGCGGGAGACGATCTCTGCGCGGGCCCGTCCGGGCAGGGCGAGGTGTGCTCGTAGTCTTCGGGGGTGGGCGAGATCCGGGTGGGCACTGCGTCGTGGACGGACCGGACGCTGCTGGAGTCCGGGTGGTACCCGCCGGAAGCGACTACGCCGGCCAGGCGGCTGCAGTTCTATGCGGCCCGGTTTCCGCTGGTGGAGGTGGATGCGACCTACTATGCGCTGCCGGCTGAGCAGACCGCGGCATCCTGGGCGGCCCGTACGCCGGCCGGGTTCATCTTCAACGTCAAGGCGTTCAGCCTGTTCACTCAGCACCCGACACGGATCTCCGCACTGCCATCCGACTTGCGCCCGGCCGCGGAGATGGCCGGGAAGGACCCGGTGTACCTGCGGCAGGTGGACCCGGCTGTGGTCGATCAGGCGTGGGACCGGTTCCTGGCCGCGCTCCAGCCGCTGCGCCAGGCGGCCAAACTAGGAGCGATCTTGCTGCAATTCCCGCGCTGGTTCCCGATCTCCCGGGCCGGCAAGGACTACATCCTGTCCTGCGCCCGGCGAGTCGCTCCGGACCGGGTCTGCGTCGAGTTCCGCAACCGCACCTGGATGACTCCGGACAACCAGCAGGAGACACTCAAATTCCTGTCCGACCACGACCTGCCATACGTGTCCGTGGACATGCCGCAGGGCTACCCGGACTCGATCCCGCCTGTGCTAGCCGCCACGGCGGACCTAGCCGTGATCCGGCTGCACGGCCATTCCCAGAAGTGGACCAGCAAGGACATC
This sequence comes from uncultured Actinomycetota bacterium, assembly GCA_963837255.1. GTDB lineage: Bacteria > Actinomycetota > Actinomycetes > Streptosporangiales > Streptosporangiaceae > JAJYUU01. The sequence goes on along the minus strand of CAWIMN010000009.1, from coordinate 1,031,735 downwards.
CACGAGCGGTTCGGGTACCGCTACAGCGACGCCGAGCTGTCCGAATGGGCGCAGCGGATCAGCACGCTCGCCGGTCTCGCTGACAGAACCAGCGTCCTGTTCAACAACTGCTACAGCGACTATGCACAAGTCAACGCCCAGCAACTCGCCGCCATGCTCGGTACCTGACGCCGAGACGTGCGGATCGCAGGACGCAATGTCAGACCCAAGGGCGACCATCTTCAGCCGGCCCGAAATCGCAGCCGTTCTCTGCCACCTAGCGGCGGCCCGCAATTGCCTCACCCTTGCCTTGAGATCGTGCGGCGCGGCGCCCAGACGAACATCGGAGGCACGCTGCTGCGGCCATGGTCATCATAGTTGCCGGACGAGGACCGCCCGAGGCCCGCCGATACCGTGGCACCGGTGGGGTCTGCTCGCACTCCGGGATTGGCCGCGCGCGAGCTTTCGCCCCGCTGATTGAGGCAGGTGGGAAGCGCCGCGAGTGGCGCCGGGACGGGAGGCCGGATGAGGGTTATCCGCATCCTGGGCACGCTGGAACCTGGCGGCGCGCAACTGTCCGCGCTGCAGCTATCGGTGGCGCTGCGCCGCCATGGCATCACCACGACGCTGCTCGCCGGTGACGCGACCCCGCCGGGCCTGGAGCTTGCCGCCCGCTCCGGCGTGCCCGCCGCCGCCTTCCGGGTCAGCGAGATCCTGCCCCGCGACAGCCTGCAGTGGACGCCCGCGCCTGAGTTTGCTGGCTGGCTTGGCCCCAGACTCGCGCAGGCCGGGCTGGTGCACGCCCACATGTTCGGCGCGTGGTGGGCCGCGGCGCGGGTCCTGCCGCCGCAGATGCCGCTGGTGGCCAGCGAGCACAACCAGATGACCTGGCCGGCCAGCGACTACACCCCGCAGGCCCGGGATGCGGCACGGCGGGTCGATCTGTTCTTCGCCCACGGACCGTCGGCTCGCGCCTGGGCGGCAGAGATCGGCCTGGACGACGGCCGGCTCCGCGACGGCCGGTCGTCGGTGCAGGGCCTGTCCGCCCGGCCATTGCCGGGACTGCGCTCGCCGCGGCTGACCTTCGCCGGCCGGCTCCGCGGCGACAAGGCCCCCGATGTGCTCATCGAGGCACTGGCCCTGATGGACGCGCCGCCACCGGCTTATCTGGTTGGCGACGGCCCGCTGCGCGGCGCGCTGACCCGGCTGGTCGCCGCCCGCGGGCTGGACGGTGTCGTGCACCTGCCCGGATGGTCCTTCGAGCCGGCCCGCTACATCGCTGGGGCCAGCGTGCACGTCGTCCCCTCACGGGAGGAGTCGTGGTCGCAAAGCGCCGTGCTGGCCCTGGGGCTCGGCGTCCCGGTGGTCGGCAGCGCGGTTGACGGCCTCGCGCGCACCCTGGGCGAGGGCCGCGGCATCCTGATCCCGCCCGAGGATCCCCGCGCCCTCGCCGATGCTTTGTCGCGCGTCCTGGCCGGCGGACGCCCCGACCCCGCCCAGGGCCGGTCGTACGCCCGGCAGTTCACCCCCAGCGCAGCAGCCGTCGTATACGCCCGCGCCTACCGCCAGGTAATAGCCAGCCACGCCAGATCCGGGAAGGCCGGCTCGCCACCGCCTTGAAACCTGCGGCCGTCGGCCACCGGGTGGTCGCGGCAGAACTGGTGACCTTGGTCTCTTTCACCCGGGACCAACGCCTGCGGAACCGCACCGCAGCCGCGCTAACGTGAATATTGCCAAGGGAAAGGGAACCCGGAGGGGACCCGGAACCGGGCAACGGCCGAAGGGAACGAACCGGAGAACGCCCGACGAGGGGAAACCTGAGGAAGGCGGACGAAGGGGAAGAACCCGGCGGGCAACCGGGAAACCGGAGGAAAGCCCGCGGGGGAAACCCGGAGGACGTGAGGTGAGGCCCCGAACCACCCGGTGAGAGTCCGGGGATTCGGGGCCACACGCATCTAAGAATCCTCCGGGCAGGTCTATGCGAACTGCGCATAGTCGTCTACCAGCTTCCTGGCGGGCAACGGCCGTCTGTCAGTCGCACATCCACAGACGCTGCAGTCCCCGAGCGCGCCGACCGGCGCAGTCATGGCTGCTCGGGTATCGGCCGATCGGTGTGGCCTTTACCGCAAGCGCGATATGAGCGTTGTCCACTCCGATCAGATGATCTGCATCTTGAGGGCCTTCGCGGCACAAGGACCAACGACCCTGGTTGCACGCTCAGGGTCGTCATATACGGGCTTTGTGGAAGCATCACAGAAGGACTGGCTCGGGGGCCGTCAATTTGACGTGGACAGGTACCTGCACGGCGCCACGCTCGAAGAAACCGTCGCCACAGGCGTCTACTGCCTGATCACCGGGAAACGGCGAGACTCGAACGTCTACTTCGTGCAGTCGGGCGAGACCTGGGTTCTGGTCGACACCGCATGGCGGGGCCGGGCCGAGCTGATCAGGAGCGCGGCTGAGACCCTGTTCGGGGTTCGCGCCCAGCCACGAGCGATCGTGCTGACGCACGTGCACCCGGACCACGCTGGCTCCGCTTCCGAACTGGCCCGCATGTGGGACGTCACCGTATTCGTGCACCCCGACGAACTGCCATTGCCCCCCTCTGGCCGCATCATCGGCGCCTTGGCCGGTGTCGAGCGGCGCTGGATGTTCCCCTCCGGGCAGGATGGGCTGAGCCCTATCGACCCGGACGTAGGCGTCCCCGGCCTGCCGGACTGGCAGGTCATCCCCACGCCCGGCCACACCCCTGGCCACCTGGCGCTGTTTCGGGAGGCAGACCGTGCCCTCATGCCGGGCGACGCCGTCCTAACCGTCAATCTCAATTCGCCTGGCGACGCCCTGTCGCAAAGGCACACCCTCGGCGGGCCACCGCGCTTTGCCACCTGGAACTGGCGAGCAGCGACTGAGTCTGTGTCTGAGCTGGCCCGGCTGGAGCCGAGCGTGCTGGCGCCGGGCCACGGAAGACCGATGGCCCGCCCCGTGCTCGCTCCGGCGTTGAGGGCTCTGGGCGAGCAACTCAACAACCCTGCCAGCGCGGGCTCATCCGCGGGCCACAAGCTGACGGAGTGGGTCCTCAACTTCTTCGACTACAGTCGCCGGGCCCGCTAACGGCTCCACGGTGTTCCCCGCACCGGGTCCGGTTATGGCGCTGTATCCGCCGGGCTAGCCAGCTGCCCGGACTGATCCGCCGCTCCGGCCTCATGCCACCGCCGGGGTCATGAGCCCAGGTCACAAACGGGTGCGCCGGTCTCGTCGTGATCGCCGATCAGAGCGCCGATACTCCGACGACTGCGGGGGCGGCCCGCCGCGGCGGATCCGGACCCCGCCAACCAAGCCGAACGCGCGGACGTGGACGGTTGGTGCGCCGGGGCCAGGCTCTGGCCCGCCGTAGAACCTGGTACCGCCGATTACGCTGAAGCCCGACACCTCGATCCGGATCCCCGCAGGCACCCAGACCCGGACCCCGCCCACCAGTGACACCTTGGTCAAGGTCACCTCCGGGGCGGCTAGCTGTGCCTGGCTGAGGTCGAGCCGGGTGCCGCCGACGATGCTGATCACGATGACATGGCGGTCCATCCGCCACGGCCCGTAGACCCTTAGGCCGCCGACCGGCGAGACATGCCAGGAGGGCTGGCCCGGGGCACGCCCAGCGACCTCGGTCCCTACTGTGGCGGTGTCCGCGGGAAGATCGGCCACGAGGCGGTCAAGCTCGGCTCGGGAACGGGCTGAGGTTGCCTGCTGCATCCGCTGGCTGAACTCCTCTAGGGTCAGCCGGCCATCGCCGGTGGCCACGCTCAGCCGCTCGACGGTCGCGTCCCGCTCGGCGTCCGAGGCCCGGATGCCTTCGGCTGGCTCGCCGTCGCCCGTTGTCCCGCCCATCGCTGCCCCCGCCCTGCGGAGCCCTGTCTGTCCGCGACCACCATAGCGACTCAGCGGTGCGCCAGGCACTGCGGAGTCTCGACCTGGCCTCGGTCACAACCTCGCGCCTGATTGGCACGCCTACCCGGTAGAGTCCGCGGTCCTTGTATGGCGCGCGCGAACGGCCCTGGCGCCCACTCCTTCGATTAGTGGCCGGTGATGTCGCCGGTGATGCCCGTCAGGGAGGACTGCGCGTACGTGTTGCCACCAGCCGTGTAGGTGTAGGTGTACGCGCCGCCGCCGACGATGGTCGCGGTGCCGCCGAACAGCGCGCTGATCATGTCCGAGGTGGACACGTCACCGGGCTCCTGGGAGGGCAGAGCGGAAGGATCCGGTGAGTTGGGCGACTCTACGTCATAGGTGATGGTCCCGCGGACGGAGCCGTTGGCGGTGATCGGGTAGAAGGTCGTCAGATCAGGGTTGTTCGGCTCGGCGAACGCCGCGAAGCTACCGTTGTCGGTGACGGTGACCTGGTAGTTGCCAGGACCGTTCTCGGCCGTGACGGTGAACTTCCGGGCAAGGTTGTCGTACGCCCAGACGTACCCGTTGGGGCTGGTTACGTCTGTGGTGCAGGCGCACGTGTCGGGGTGGCTGGATGCGTGAGTCACCGCGGTGGCCGTGCCCGGCGGGCCGGTGCCGGCCAGCGCAGCGCTTGCCATGACCGTACCCAGCGCAAGGGCTCCGGCCGCTGCGACTGCCGTGGTGACGATTCGCGTTCTGATATTCATGGTTCCCCCTCTTGGGCTGGGTACCGCGGCAATTGCGCTGCTGTCTGCGGGCGCCGACGATCACATCCGCGCTGCCGACTCCTAGGCCGGCGATGAGACAACACCGCGTGTCCGCGGACCCGCGCGTGGGACGACGATGCTGATCGTCTTCGCGGTCGCGGTCGCGGGCTACGCGAAGAGGCGAACGTCCCGAGAATCAACGACCGCACTTGAGGGACGTGTAGCCTCGCTGGCCTCGGAGGCTGAGGCATAGGAAAGCCGTGCGGGCGGCACGAGGAGGGGACCAGGCAGTGGCCCATCTCGCCCGCCGCGGGTCCTTCCCATCAGCTTGGCGCCAACACCAACCGCACAAGGAGGCACTGCGCTGCCCCCCGGCCCGCTCATTCGAGAAGGTTCAGATGCGCCAGATACCAGACAAGGGACTTGCGTTGCTGCAGCCGTCGAGCTGACAACCCTCCAGGTGACAGCAATGGCCGGGCACGCCCCTGCGCACCCGGCCATCATGCAGGCCGCGTCCACGGCCACTGCGCAGCATGCCGCCGGAGCATCACCGGGCCGTGGCGTCTGCGCGCCTTAGCTGCCCGCCGAGGCCGGCGACCTGCTGGCAGAAGACCCGGGCACGCCCCTGCGCACCCGGCCATCATGCAGGCCGCGTCCACGGCCACTGCGCAGCATGCCGCCGGAGCATCACCGGGCCGTGGCGTCTGCGCGCCTTAGCTGCCCGCCGAGGCCGGCGACCTGCTGGCAGAAGACCCGGTAACTGCGCAGCGCCGCGCGCAGCTGCTCGGTGTCACCCGGATCGCTCGCGGGAACCAGGGCAGCCTGGCTCTGGCGCAGCGACTCGACCAGAGCGCCGACTGCGGCGTCAGCTGCCTCCGCCGCGCGCTGGACGGATCCCTGCGGGTCGTCGACGAACATGGCCTGGATGTCATGCCACTGCTCGCTGAGACCGCCGTTGCCAGTCAGCCCGTCGGCGAAAGCCTCAGCCGGGGCCGCGTCAGCCGGAGCCGCGTCAGCTGGAGCCGCGCCAGTTGAGACTGGGCCGGTTGAGACTGGGCCGGTGTCGTGAGACTGGGCCGGTTGAGACTGGGTCCGCTGCGATGGGGTCCGCTGCGATGGGGCCCGCAGCGACTAGGCCCGTTGCGATGGGGCCGTCCTCGGCCGGCCCATCGGCCGGATAGCGTGACGTGCCAGCCGGCTGGCCAGTCTGCGGTTCGCTGCTGAGCGATTCGTTACTGAGCGGTCCGTTGCCCAGCGTCCGATTGCTCGGAAACTCAGTGTCTAGCGGGTCCGTCCGCGGCGCGGGCGACGCCGCTCCACCCCCGGCCGCATCGTCCACTGCAGGGTCGAGCTCGTCGTCGTCATCCACGACGACGCGATCGCGGTCCTGCCACTCCGTCGCCGTGCCACCTGTGTGCGCGGCATCCATTGGCAGGGACTCATCGGGCTGCGACGTCACGTGCTTACCTCCATTGCTGGTCGTTGCTGACCGCAGCAGTGGGCTCAGCCGCGGGGACGCCTGCCCCGTCCGAACTCGCCGGCTCGCCGAGTAGGTCGGAGAACAGCGCCCGGTAGTGGATCAGCGCCTGGCGCAGGTCTTCGGTGGCGGCGTCACCCGCGGCGGCGGCGCTGGTGACCTGCTGGGCCGCCCGGAAGTGACCGACCGTCGCGGCGTGCTCGACCGACAGGTCGGACACGACCTGGTCGGTGTCGTCGGTCGGGTAGCCGCGGTCGGTCATGACGGCCACAACGAGGTCATAGGCGCGCGCGACAGCAGTCTGCGGGGAGTCGACGAACTGCTCCTGGATGACGACCCAGTCGGCGCTGTACTGCTGCCTGGCCTGCTCGGTCAGCGGCCTGATGTCAAGCTTGCGCACCCGACGCTGCCGGTCTGACAGCTCGGCCTCGGCCCGTAGCCGACTGCTCTGCTCGGTGACGGCCCGGTCATACTCGGGGCCAAATTGCCGCTGCAGGCTGCGGCGGCGCGCAGTGACGGCGGCGAACGCGATCAAGGCGGCGATGATGATCACCACCACGATCACGATGGCGATAGTTCCGCTGGACATGGGACCTCCTGAAGTCGGGTCCCATCCCGCTCCCCTTATCTCGGGGCTTCAAACAATGGCGCATCACAAGCGCATGACGGCGAATGAGGCCGGTGGCATGACGAGGACGTCGTCTGCTGTGGCGACGCGGTCATGCGAGCTGAGGAGCACGCGGCCCGCTGCGCCAAGCGGCAGGCATGTCATGTTGTGCCCCGCATTAGCGGCTATCCGCAGCCGGCCGCGGCGGACGAGCAGCCACCGCTCGGCCTCGTCCCAGCTGGCCTCGATCCGGCTCAGGTCTGGATCGGTGAGCTCCGGCTGCTGGCGACGCAGCGCGATCAGCGCCCGGTACCAGGCCAGCGTGTCGAGATGCCGCTGTTCGTCGAGATCTGACCAGTTCAGCTTCGAGCGCTCGAACGTGGCCTCGTCCTGCGGGTCCGGTACCTCTCCCGGCCAGCCGTGCCGGGCAAACTCGGCCTGGCGCCCTGCGGCCACATCCCGCCCGAGCCTGGCGTCCTGATGATCGGTGAAGTACTGCCACGGCGTGACCGCGCCCCATTCCTCGCCCATGAACAGCATCGGCGTGAACGGCGCCGTGAGGACCAGGCCGGCACCTACCTTGAGCAGGTCGGCTGACAGGCTTGCGGCGATCCGGTCGCCCGCGGCGCGATTGCCGACCTGATCGTGGTCCTGGAGGTAGCTGACGAACCGGTAGCTCGGGGCGCGGAGTACGTCGACCGGGCGGCCGTGTGACCGGCCCCGGAACGACGACCAGGTCCCGTCGTGGAAGAACACCCGCGTCATCGTCTTGGCCAGTGCCGCCATCGAGCCGAAGTCACAGTAGTAGCCCTGCCGCTCGCCGGTGATAGCGGCGTGCACCGCGTGGTGGAAGTCGTCGTTCCACTGCGCGTCCAGGCCGTAGCCGCCTGCCTCCGGCGCGGTTACCAGCCGGGGATCGTTGGCGTCGGACTCGGCGATCAGCACAAGCTCGCGGTTCAGTCGTGCGGCCAGCGCCCGGACGTCACTCGTCAGCTGCTCGAGCAGGTGCACGGCGCCGCGGTCTTCGAGCGCGTGCACCGCATCGAGCCGGAGGCCGTCCAGGTGGTAGTCGCGCAGCCACATCAGCGCGTTCGCCACGATGAAGTCCCGGACCTCGTCCGCGCCCGGCTGATCCAGGTTGACCGCCGGACCCCAGGGGGTGACGTGAGCATCGGTGAAGTACGGGCCGAACTCGGCGAGCCGGTTGCCCGCGCCCAGGTGGTTGTAGACGACGTCGAGGACAACCGCGAGCCTGCGGGCGTGACAGGCGTCGACGAACCGCTTGAGGCCGTCGGGGCCCCCGTACGGCTCATGCACCGCCCATAGTCCGATGCCGTCGTAACCCCAGCCCCGGCTGCCGGGGAACGCGGCCACCGGCATCAGCTCGATCGCGGTGACGCCCAGCTCGAGCAGATGTTCGAGATGCTTGATCGCCGCGTCAAAGGTGCCGTCCGCAGTGAACGTACCGATGTGAAGCTCGTAGATGACCGAGCCGGGCAGCGGATTCCCGCGCCAGCCCGCGTCTGTCCACTCGAACGCGGCGTGGTCGTAGCGCTGGCTCGGCCCGGCCGGGCCCGCAGGCTGGCGCGGCGACCGCGGGTCAGCCAGCGGGTCGCCGCCGTCCAGCCGGAACGCATACCGCGCCTGCGGATCCGTCGCGGCCACGTCGACCGTCCACCAGCCCGCAGCCGTCGCCGCCATATCGTGCCGCTGGTCGTCGACGTCCACCTGAACCCGGCGCGCTGCCGGCGCCCAGACCCTGAACTCCGTCGTTGCGCACTCCGTCACGCAGCTGTCGCCCTTCCCAGCCCGGCGTCGTCAAGAGCCGGGCCGTCATCGACCCGTACGAGCAGCGCCACCGGCAGCTGCACCAGGAGGTCGGCCAGCCGGAGCCAGCCGCCGGCTGGTGCCGCCCGTCCGGCGCGGCGTGGTGGTCCGCGCCGGTCAGCACATCGTGCCACCGGCCAGCCGCCAGCGGCAGCGCCGTGTCCCGCCAGCCGCCGGCCCGGTGCAGGCCAGCTGGCAGCCTGGTCGCCACGCTGAGAGCTCGATCGGCCCGGCAGAACGCGACTGCGTGCGCGGCCGCGACGCCGCTGCCCGCCAGTGGCCTGTACTCACCGGCGAACCAGTCCGGCTGGTCCCGGCGCAGCCGCAGGGTGCGCGACGTCACGAGCAACTTCGCCGCATCCAAGCCGGCGACCCAGTCAGCGCCTGTGCCGGTCGCGCCGGCCTCGACCGCGCCGCCTGCGATCGCGCCAGGCTCTCGGTCCAGCGCCGCCAGCATCGCCTCACGCCGGGTGAAATCCACCGGCCTGCGGTTGTCCGGATCGACAAGGCTCAGCCCGGACAGCTCGCAGCCCTGGTACACGTCAGGTACGCCGGGCATCGTCAGCTGGAGGAGCTTGGCGCTCAGCGAGTTGGCCCGCGCGTAGGCGCCGATCGATGCGACGAAGGCGGCGATCCGCCCGGAGAGTTCCGCGTCCGTCAGCGCGTGCCGGGCGAAGCTGATCACAGCTGCCTCGTAGGGTGAGTTCGGCTCGGTCCACGAGGTGGTGAGCTTGGCTTCGCGCATGGCCTTGCGCAGGTAAGCGGCCAGCCGCTCGCCGTCGATCGGCCAGGCGCCGACCAGGGTCTGCCAGAGTAGATATTCGGTCGGGGGATCCGGCGGCCGTGTCCGGGTGAGCTCGACGGCCCGGTCGTGCCAGGCCGCTACCTCGCGTCCCCAGTCAGCCGGCATCTCGGCCAGCACGGCGATCCTGGCCCGCACGTCTTCCTGGCGCTTGGTGTCATGCGTGGACAGCGTGGTCATGGTGGCAGGCCAGTCCTCGCTCAGCCGCGCAGCGAAGCCGTGGAACGCCTCGGTGCGGAGGGCCGGGCGATCAGGATCGGAGCCCACCTCGTTAGCGGACAGCAGCGGGGTCCACCGATAGGCAGCGGTGTCCTCGACGCCCTTGGCCTGGACCGCGGCACACGTCTGCTGGAACCTCACCATCAGCTCAGCCCGCCCGGCCCGCTGACTCGCCGCGACGCCGCGGCCGAGCAGGAGCGCGGCGACGGTGTCGACGGCGGCATGCAAGCGGCCAGGCAGACGCCCGCGTGCTCTCGCAGCAGCCGCGCCTACCTGCGCGATGCTGCTCGCCGGTGGCGGCTCGCCAGGGACCACGTACGCACGGTAGACACTGAAGGCAGCGAGGAGTTCGGCCAGGATCGTGTGCAGGTCCTCGGCCGGGACCCGGAGCGAGGGCTCGTCGAGCCCGGCGAGCAGCCGGGCGAGGCGGGCGATCTCCGCGCTCATGTGCTGGCCGGCGACCTCCCGCCTGGCCGGCCAGGCGACGGCGGCGAAGTCGGCCGGCCCGCCGGAGAACCTGACGTACTCGGCCCCGAGCCGCCCGGCGCCCGCCGGGTCGGTGAGGACCGCGCCGACGGCCGCGAGCGAGTCGTATCCAGTCGTGCCGGCGCAGCACCAGTCAGGCGGCAGTTCCTCGGCGGCGGCGAGGATCTTCTCGGCCACGACCCAGCGGCCACCCGCGGCGGTCGCCAGCTGGCGCAAGTACCCGCGCGGGTCGGCGAGGCCGTCGGGGTGATCGATCCGCAGGCCGTCGATCAGCCCCTCCGCGACCAGCCCGAGAAGGAGCCCGTGGGTGGCCGCGAACACGTCCGGCTCTTCGACCCTGACCGCGATCAGCGAGCTGATGTCGAAGAACCGCCGCCAGTTCAGCTCCGTGGCCGCGGCGCGCCAGTTCTCGAGCTGGTAGTGCTGCGCGGCCAGCAGGTCAGGCATCGGCAGCTGCTCGGTTCCCGGCCGCAGCGGCAGCACATGGCCCTGATACCGCAGCACCGGTGCATCGTCGTCGCCGACCACCGCCGCGGCGCCCGGCAACTCGGCGAGGCGGGCGACCTTCAGGTCGGTCAGGCAGAACCGAGGCGGCCTGGCCAGGATCGGCAGCAGCATCCGGCCGCCGAGGGCTGCCCAGTCGATGTCGAACCAGTGTGCGTGTGGCGACTGCTGGCCGCCCGCCAGCACCGACCACAGCTCGCGGTTGAGATACTCCGGCGCCGGGATGGCCATGTGATTGGGCACGACGTCCACGATCAGCCCGATACCGTGCCTGCGCAGGCGCCCGGCAAGGTAGCGGAATCCGTCTTCGCCGCCGAGGTCGGTCGAGATGCGTGAGTGATCGATCACGTCGTAGCCGTGCCGCGAGCCTGGCGCGGCCTGGAGTATCGGCGACAGGTAGGCGTGCGTGACGCCCAGGCTGGCGAGATAGCCGGCCAGGTCAGCGGCATCGGCGAAGCCGAACTCCGCGTGCAGCTGAAGCCGGTAGGTGGAGCCTGGCACGCGGATGTCACGCACGGCGCAGCAACCGCAGCGACCGGCTGGCCAGGGTCAGCGTGTCGCCCGGCTTGACGGCCGCTATGCCGCCAGGCGGCGGCTGCGGGTCGGCGGTGTCCAGCTCGCTGATCCACTGCTCGCCGAACCCGGCCGCCGGGACGGTGAAGTCCAGGTCATGCTCGGCCGCGTTGAACATCAGCAGGAACGACTCGTCGGTGATCCGCTCGCCGCGCGGGTCGGGCTCGCTGATCGCGTCGCCGTTCAGGAACACGGTGAGCGACTTGGCGAAGCCGGCCGCCCAGTCCTCCTCGGTCATCTCCTCGGCCGACGGGGTCAGCCAGCGGATGTCGCCAAGATGATCAGGCCTGCTGCGGCCGGCCTCGCCGGTAAAGAACCGGCGCCGCCGGAAGACGGGGTGGTCGGCCCGGAGCCGGATCAGCGCGCGAACGAAGGAGTCCAGGAACGGCCTCGTTCCCTGCCTGTCGGTCCTGCCCTCGGCCGCCGTGGTGCCCGGCTCCGCCGGCCAGTGCAACCAGGACAGCTTGTTGTCCTGGCAGTAGCCGTTGTTGTTGCCGCCCTGCGTGCGGCCGAGTTCGTCGCCGGACAGCAGCATCGGCACGCCTTGCGACAGCAGCAGGGTCGCCAGGAAGTTGCGCTGCTGCCGGGCGCGCAAGGCCAGCACGGCAGGGTCGTCGGTCGGGCCCTCGGCACCGCAGTTCCAGGAGCGGTTGTCGTCCGTGCCGTCGGCGTTGTCCTCGCCATTGGCCGCGTTGTGCTTATGGTCGTAGCTGACCAGGTCGGCCAGCGTGAAGCCGTCGTGGCAGGTAACGAAGTTGACCGACGCGATCGGGTGCCGGTTGTCGCTGTCATAAAGGTCGGCAGAGCCGGTCAGGCGGGCGGCGAACTCCGGCAGCGCGGCCGGCTCGCCGCGCCAGAAGTCGCGGACAGCGTCCCGGTACTTGCCGTTCCACTCCGTCCACAGCGGCGGAAAGTTGCCGACCTGGTAGCCGCCGTCACCGACATCCCAGGGCTCGGCGATGAGCTTGGCCTGGGATACGACGGGATCCTGCTGGACCAGGTCGAAGAACGCCGATAGCCGGTCCACCTCATGGAACTGCCGGGCCAGCGCGGAGGCGAGGTCGAACCGGAACCCGTCGACGTGCATCTCCAGCACCCAGTAACGCAGCGAGTCCATGATCAGCTGGAGCACGTGCGGGCTGCTCATCAGGAGGCTGTTACCGGTGCCGGTGGTGTCGAGGTAGTGGCTGCGGTCCGGGCCCGGAGTCAGCCGGTAGTAGCTGGCGTTGTCGATGCCGCGGAAGGACAGGGTCGGGCCCAGGTGGTTTCCCTCCGCGGTGTGGTTGTAGACGACATCGAGGATGACCTCGAGGCCGGCCTCGTGCAGCGCCCGCACCATCGATTTGAACTCGGGTACCTGCTCGCCCCGCTGGCCCGCCGAGGAGTAGGCGTTATGCGGCGCGAAGAACCCGATGGTGTTGTAGCCCCAGTAGTTGGCCAGGCCGCGTTCGGCGAGGAAGCCGTCGCTGACGAACTGGTGCACCGGCATCAGCTCGACAGCGGTGACGCCCAGGCCCAGCAGGTGCTCGATGACGGCGGGGTGGGCGAGACCCGCATAGGTGCCGCGCTGCTCGGCCGGCACAGCCGGATGCAGCATGGTGAGACCGCGGACATGCGCCTCGTAGATCACGCTCTGGTGATACGGAGTGCGCGGCTGCCGGTCGTTGCCCCAGTCGAAGTACGGGTTCGCCACCACGCAGCGCGGCACCGACCAGGCGGAGTCGGTGTCGTCGGGCTGCTGTTGCTGGCCGAAGCGGTAGCCGAACATCGGCTGGCCCCACCGGACGTCGCCCTCGATCGCCTTGGCGTAAGGATCCAGCAGGAGCTTGTGCGGGTTGCAGCGCTGCCCGGCGGCCGGGTCGTAGTCGCCGTGCACGCGGAAGCCGTAACGCTGGCCGGGACCGACACCATGCAGGTAGCCGTGCCAGATGTAGCCGTCGACCTCCGTCAGCGGGACCCGCTCCTCGGTGCCGCCCTGCGCTGTGCCGGCGTCATCAAACAGGCACAGCTCGACTTTGTCCGCGGCCTCGGTGTAGAGGGCGAAGTTCGCGCCCACGCCGTCATAGGTCGCGCCGAGCGGGTAGCTGACCCCTGGCCATGGTGCCGTGCCTGTCATGAGCTCCTCGCCTGGTTATGGTGGCTACTGGTGGTCGCGGCTGGTTGTCGTGGCCGGCGGGGATACGTCCTCCGGTCTGCTGGGCGTCTGCTCCGGCACCTCCGCGCCGGCCGGCCGGTCGTTGAAGGTCACCTCGATCTGCTGTTCCTCGCGCCGCTGGTTCTGCAGGGCCTGGAGCGCCATGGTGGCACGGTCAGCCTCGGTCAGCGGTGGCTGCACGATCGCTCGCGGCCAGAGTCGGCGCGCCAGCACCACGTTAACCTCGGCCGCGTACACAGTCCCCTCGGTGGCGATGTAGATCCAGGCCAGCAGGCCGAGCACGGTGGCGAAGATGCCATATACCGAGTTGCTGCGCAGGTCATGGTGCACCAGGTAGGCGCCGACGGCCTGGAGCGCTGTCCAGAAGATGCCGCCGGCGATCGCGCCGGGCAGCAGCTGGCGGCTGCGGACGCCTTTCGGCGTCAGGACCCGGAAGCCGAGGAAGTACAGGCCCACGCTGGCGGCCGCGGCCAGCAGCTGAGCCAGCATCCGGAAGGCGAGCGCGTGCCGTCCATAGGTCACGAGGCTCGCCAGCAGCGTGCTGGCGAGCACGCCGAGTGCGAGGACGGCGAGGAATACCACGCTACGGCCGAGCCGCGGGAAATAGCCTGGCCGGGCGGGGCCTGGCAGGTTCCACACTTGCTCCATGGTGAACAGGCCAGCTTGAGCCAGCCTGGTCACGCCCCACATGAGCAGCAGCAGGCCGACGATGAGGCCCGCTACCGTCGAGCGCCTCAGCACGTGGATGTTGGTCGCGAGCTGCTTGCCGATGAGCGGGAACTGGGCCGTTGCGCCGCTGATCACCTGATTGCGCAGCGCCGCGTCGCGCGCGGCGATAGTCACCAGCACCGTCACCAGGATCAGCAGCAGCGGAAAGACCGACACGAACACGGCGTAGGCGAGATTGGCGACCAGCACGGTGCCGTTGTCGTCGCTGAACTTCTTCACGACTCCGACGACGAGCGCGGCCGGCTGGTGCCGCTGCTGGGCAGCATCGACCTGGCGCATTGCCTTCTCTACCGGATTCACAGGCCACCTCCGCCCCGCCAGCCCCGCCGTCGATGCCAAGCTGCCCGGCGCGGCCGATTGCAAACTGGCCGAGCTGAGGCGTTCGCGACGTTTGCGCCGTTGAGTCAGGGCAGCAAGGGGGCATGGAATCTGGAGAGAGCCGGTCGACCCGGCGGACCGTGCTGATTGCCGGCGCCGCGAACCTGTTCGTCGCCGCCATCAAGCTCGCGGCGGGCATCCTGGCTGGCTCGAGCGCGATGCTGGCCGAGGCGGCGCACTCGGTGGCCGACACTCTCAACCAGGCGTTCCTGCTGACGTCGGTGCGTCGGTCGCAGCGGCCCGCCGACCGGCGGCATCCCTTCGGCTACGGCCAGGAGCGGTACTTCTGGTCGCTGCTCGCCGCGTTCGGGATCTTCATCGCCGGCGGCGGGTTCTCCGTATTCGAGGGGATCCTGGCCCTGAGCCGCACCGCCAGCAGCAGCGGCGTCCTCATCGCCTACCTGACCCTCGCGCTGTCCGGTGCCGCCGAGGGGGTCTCACTCATGCGGGCCACCTGGCAGACCCGGCGGCAGGCCAGGAAGCGGCATCTCGGCCTGATCGAGCACATCAGGACCAGCCCGGACACGACGGTGAAGGCAGCGTTCTTCGAGGACAGCGTGGCGATCGTGGGACTGGCACTCGCGTTCGCCGGGTTGCTGCTCCGGCAGCTGACCGGGTCGGAGGTGTGGGACGCCGCGGCCTCGATCACTATCGGCGCGCTGCTGATCGTTGTCGCGTTCAGGCTCGGTGCCGACAATCGGGACCTATTGATCGGCAAGGCCGCTGATCCGGAGCAGCTACGCCTCATCCGCTCCCGGATCGAGGCGACGGGGGGTGTCGAGGCGCTGCTCGAGCTGCTCACGATGCGGCTGGGCCCGGATGACCTGATCGTCGCGGCGCGGGTTGCCCTGGACGCAGACATCAGCGCTGATCAGGCCGAGGACCTAGCCGACAGCATCGACAAGGAGCTGGCCGATGTGCTGCCGGTGGTGCCGCACGTCTTCATCGATCCGACCCAGACGGATCGCGGGCCCTTGCGATGACGAGCTAGGAAGCCGTGCCCTCCGGCCGCTTACCACCGGGTACCAGCGGCTTACCGCCGGGTGCCAGGGGCTTACCGGGCAGCAGCGGTATGCCGCCGGGTAGGAGCGGCTTGGTGCGGGGCGCGGCCGGCTCCCCGTCCGCCGGCGCGGTGCTACCGGGCGCCATCGACGGCGCAGCCCGGTCGTCAGCCGGGGCGTGCTCCGGTGCAATCCCGCGGGCCGCCAGATGGTGAGCAGGATGCTGCAGCCGTTCCAGCGCCACGTGCGGCAGTTCGCGCAGGTGTACTTCACGGAACACCGGGGCCCTGGCCACCAGGATGGCGCCGCCTACCACGGCGGCCACGCTGGCGGCCTGGACCGCGAGCAGCCACGGGGAGACGTGCACGACGTCCCCGAAGACGACCACGCCGAGCACCATGCCTGCCACCGGCTCGGCGGCGGTCACCGCCGGGAGCGAAGCGTGGAGCGGGGCGGCGCTGAAGGCGTTCTGCATCAGCCAGAGCCCCACCAGGCTGGTGGCCACGGTGGCATAGCCGGGCCAGGTCATCAGCAGGTGAGCAGGGCTATGCCCGTCCAGGGTCTGGACGCTCGTGCGGGTCAGCGCGTCGGCGATACCGAAGACCAGTCCGCTTGCCGTGCCGGTCAGCGCAGCTCGCGGGACGCCAGACTGGCGGCGGCCCAGGGAGACCAGGATGGCCGCGACGAGGGCGATGAGGCCGGCGGCCGGCCAGTGCGAGACCGAGCCGAACGACTCGCCCGGCGCCCGCACCGTCCTGGTGGCAGACAGTGCAGCCACGCCCGCGGTCAGCAGCAGGGCACCGACGATCTCGGTCCGCCGGAGTGCCTGCCCGCTGAGTGGCACCGCCAGCAAGAGCGCGAAGATCAGGCTCATCGTCAGCAGGGGCTCGGTGATCGACAGGGTCAGGTGCCCGAGCGTCCACGCACCGAGCAGGTCCCCGGCAACCAGGGCCGCGAGGCCGCCCAGCCAGCGACGGTTATGGACAAGCTTGGCAATCAGGCCGGGGCGCAGGAACTCGACAGTCCGGACTTGCTCGGCGGCGTGCTGCTGAAGCACGAAGCCGAAGCCGCAGAGCATCGCGGCGACGACAGTCGCCGCAGCGTAGACCCAGCTCATGGCCCGCGCTCGCAGTACTCGTTGGTCACCAGGGCGTCACCGGCTATACAGTACGTGCCGCCGGCCGGGATCAGGACGACGGCCTGTGGCCGACGGACCGGGTCTGACAGGTAACACGCCAACGAACGATCGACCGCCGATGTGCCCGTGTCCAGTGCCATGATCCGCCATCCGCCCATCTTCGCCCATGCCCGCCCTGCCGTCATGAGTACCTGACAGGCCGCTGCCCGCCTCGATACCCGTCAAACGAAAGGAACGGGGTAGCGCCAGCGATCCTGCCCTCTGGCTGTCGGCAATTCGCCCTGATCAGGACGGTGTCTCCTGGTCAGTTCCGTTGCCGCGGCCATCGTGATAGCGCCGGGCCGGACGTGCAGCGCGGCAGGCACCCGCCCAGCCAGGTACCCGCCGCGCTGGCCTCGTGGCCCGCCTCGGCGCCAAGGCGATCACTTCCGCTTGCGCCGCGCGAGCAGGATCACGGCCAGGACGACAGCTACCGCGGTGACGTGCGCCGGGCGCCCCGTGAGCTGCTGGCGATGCTGTACCGACTGCCTCTTGACCTGGGCGAACTGGATCCTGGCCCGATCGGCCCCAGTCCTGATCTGATCGGCCAGCCTGGCTGCCGCGCCCTGAGCGCGCGCCTTGACATCGGCCTTCGCGGCGAGCTGGGCGACGGTATCCCCCAGCTGCGCCCTGGCTTGCTCGATGTCGTGCTCGATCGCCTTCTCGGTCGTCAACGCCGGCCTCCTTCGCATGCCTGAGAGGCGGTCGCTACCCGTCGCGGCGCCGGCTAACCATGGCGCTGGCGGACCGGCGCCACGTCATCGGGCGGCGGCCGCCCCCCGCGCCTGGCCAGGGGCAGCACGACCCACAGGCCCGCAAACGTGACGAATACGCAGACAGTGATCACCGTGGCTGGCGCGCCGGGCGTGACGTAACTGACGACGAGCAGCACGGCAGCGGACACGGCTAGCGCGACGATGCCGAGGCCGGAGATGGCCATGACGTTGGCGATCCTGACGAGGTGCTCCTTCTGATGCTGCCGGAACACCAGCCGGTGGTAGGCGACCGGACCGACCAGCAGGGCGGTCGCGATCGCTGCCAGCACGATGTCGGCGACGTACAAGTCGCGCTGAGCGTGGCTGAGCCGGGCGAACCGGCTCGTGAACGGCAGGCCGAGCAAGAAGCCGAACAGGACCTGCACGCCGAGTCCCGCGACCCGAAGCTCCTGGAGCAGCTCAGCGAGGTTCCGGTCGTCGCGTTCATCTTGCGACTCGTTCCGGCGGTCCGTGCCGGTCGCTGGCCGGCCCGGATTGCTCATACCCACCTCCTTACCCGGCTGGCCGGGCGGGATAGCGCGCTCAGCCAGCGGCCGAGTCCGGCTCGTGACTAAGGCGCACTGCGCTCGCGAGCATCCCCGCATGCACGAACGCCTGCGGCAGATTGCCGCGCAGCTGGCGCTGGTGCACGTCGTATTCCTCGGCGTACAGGCCGGCCCGCAAGCCGACCGGCTGCGCTCGAACCACCGCGCGGCCGCCACGGCGTCGCCGCGCTTGCTAGCCGCCTCGGCCAGCCAGGACCCGCACAGCAGGAACGCGCCCTCGGCCTCGTGCAGTGGCCGGGCGTCCTGCCGGAACCGGTACACGAATCCGTCCTCGACCAGGTCGTCGATGACCGCCCGGTAGGTCGCCTCGGACCGAGGGTCGGCCGGGCCAGGCACGTCGTGCAGGCCCGGAAGCAGCAGCGCGGAATCTAGCCGATTGTCCCCTGGCGCGCGCTGCCACGTGCCAGTCGGGTGGACGCAGTCAGCGAGACCAGCCAGTATCTGGTCGGCGAGCGAGCTCCAGCTCGCTGCCTGTCGGCTGATGTAGCTGCCGGGCGGTCCGGCGGCGGCGGCCGCGATGGCCCGCAGTCCGGCCACACAGGTCAGCCGTGAATGCGCCCAGTGGTCGTCGTCCAGTTCCCAGATTCCGGCGTCGGGCTCGCCGTGGCGTTTCTGGATTGCGGCGACAGCAATCTCGGCAGCATGCCAGTCCACGGGGCCGAGCCGGTCGAGCCGGGCGGCCTCGGCCAGCAGCTGAAGCACCTCGCCAAGGCCGTCGAGCTGGAACTGCCGGTTAACCCGGTTACCCGTCCTGGCCTGTCCGCCCGGATACCCGGGCAGCCGCAGGCCGTGCTCGGCCGGGATGGCGCCGCCGCGCGCCGTATAGGCGGGCTGCAGATCGGGGCCGTCTGCGTGCAGGCGATCGGTGATGAAGCGCACCGCGTTATTGAGCAGCTGATGCGGCGCGTGCGCCGCCACCGCGAGACCCGCGTAACACTGGTCACGGATCCAGGCGTAGCGATAGTCGTAGTTGCGCACGCCGTCCATGCGCTCTGGCAGTGACGTCGTCGCCGCGGCCACCATCGCGCCCGAGCGCGAGCTGAGGCCAGCCAGCACCGCGTAGGCCTGCCGCGCGTCGCGGACCGCGATGAGCTGATCGCAGGGCGGCACTATTGCCGACCAGGCTTCCTCGGTTGCCTGCCAGGCCTCGTCCGGACCGGTGACCGGGCCGGTCAGCGGCCGGTCGCTGATTTCCAGGACGAAGTCGTGATGGCGGCCAGCGTCGAGACGCAGCGCCATGGCCAGGCAGCCGTCACGGTCGGGGCGGGCTCGCGCGGCGCCCGTCCAGCGGAATCTGATCGAACCGCTGCGGCCGGTCCAGCGACCCCGTTCCCGTTTTATGTCTGTCATAGGCTGCCGGCCGAATCCGGCCCGAAGGTCGAGAGTGACTCGCACGCTGGCCGGGCCGTCGATCGCCTCGACGCGGCGCAGGACGACGCACCGATGCGGATCGGAGGGCAGTGCCAGGGCTTCGCGGCATTCGGTAACCGACCGGGTCACCCAGCGGCTGCGCCAGATCAGGCTGCCCGGCTCGTAGTAGCCGCCCCAGACGTACCGCGGGTCGGCTGGCGTGATCGCGTAGCCGCCGCGGCCGCCGAGCAGCGCGCTGAATACGGCCGGGCTGTCCCAGGCCGGCATGCACAGCCACACGATGCAGCCGTCCGGCCCGACCACCGCGCCGCGCTCGCCGTCGGCGATGAAAGAGTATTCGCGCAGTACACGCGGCTGTGGAGCGATCGCCACGGTCAGGTGAGCGGTTGCGCGGCGGCCACGCGACGGCTGCGTCACTTGCTCGGCTGCGGGACCTCGCAGTGGACCCGGGGATTTGCGCCGACGTAATTGAGCGGTCCCGCGGCGATCGTGGCCGCGACCGTGCCCGCCTTTGCACAGCTGACTGCGCCGTTGTAGTAGTGCCGTTGCAGTCCGGCGAACAAGCCGATGATGAGCCAGACAACGAGCAATATTCCGATGATCCGCATCAGTGCCTCCGGTTGGGGGGCGATCGCCATGATCGCCCTCAGCCAGAGCCCCTGCGGCCTGCGCCCGACGTGGGCGCCGGGTAACGGCGGTTTCTGGCGGACGCAAGCTACCGCGGGCGGCGGATCCTAAACGCGGTCGGTGTGCCGGCCGCAGCCGGCTATTTACCCGCCGGCTCGGTGGCCGGCTGGCAGCCGGCTTGCTCGGTGACGGATGGGCAGATGACTGGTGCTTGGGCGAGCCAGCCGGCGCTTTGCCGTGGCGGGCAGCCGCCGCCTGGAGCGCCGCGATGCGCTTGGCGTTGGTCACGGCGTCGGCCAGGCCCCTGGTCATCCACACCAGCATGGGCGGCACGAGACCGTGCCAGGTCCCCATGGTGTGACCGCCGCCCGGCGTCAGGTCCAGCGGCACCGCGGCCAGGTGCAACTGCAGTTCCTGGGCGAAGTACTCGGCGTTGCTGACGTCTTGCTGAGAACCCTGACCCGCGCCGAGCCAGAACTGGGGCATGCGTGCGCCCGGCGCCAGCGCGCGCACCTCGTCGATGGGTGTGTTCTGCACCCGCAGCAGCCGGTTCCCGCCGAATGGGTCGACGAGCCGGTTCGGGTTGCCGAGGTTGTTGTCGTAGGGCCGGAAGTAGCCGCTGATCGAGGCGGCGAAGCCGAATCGGTACCGGTATCGCAGCGCCATATTGGCCGCGCAGAAGGCGCCTTCGGAGTAACCGGCCACGCCCCAGGCGTCACCCGGCGACTGGACGCGCAGCAAGCGCGAGATCGCTAGCGGCACGTCGACGGCCAGGTACGTCAGGTCTTGCGGCCCGCGAACCTGGTTGAGGCACTGCAGTGAGACACGGCTGCTGCCGTTGGCGTCCGGCATGACGAGTACCGCAGGCTTGGCATCCCCGTGCCTGATCAGGTAGTTCAGCATGACCTGTACGCCAACGACGTTGATCCAGTCTTGCGGCTCGCCTGGCTGACCGTGGATGAGCTCGACAACGGGGAACCGGTAGTGCGCGTATTGCTGCTCGAAGTACGCCGGCGGCAGGTAGACGTACACGTTCCTGGTGATGTGGCTGAGCTTGCCATGCACGGTCAGCCGAAGCGTGTAGCCCTGTTGCAGGGCCAGCCGTAGGTAGACGGTGTGCTGGTCGAAGACCGGGCTCCGATTTCCGACCAGCAGGCTGCCTTCAGAGACCTGCGGGCCGGAGTAGGTGCCCTGGTTGGAGAAGTCGGCGATCGCCGCTCCCCAGGTGCCGTAGTAACCGAAGTACTTGTTGACGGCCAGTACTCCGAACTGCATGGCGACCAGGAACGCCAGGCAGGCCGCGATCACCCGGAGGACCACGCGCCGGGTTCGCATCAGCCAGCAGATCAGTCCGCCGAATATCAAGATCAGCAGAATGAAAAGCACCGTGCTCTGCGGCTCTAGCATTGCGGTTGCCCCCGGGAGCTACGGGACATCCGGTCCCTGACTCTCCACCTAACGCTTCAGTGACGTCCGGCGGTGCTCGCAAGATCCGCACATGGAGAAGTTCATAGCAAGCCGATACCCGCCTATTGCCCTAGCCCTGGCCCTGTCGCCCGGCAGCGGGATGTTTGAGCCCCGCACAGGGGGCACGAATCATCGCGTGCGGGTCCCCCCTCCCGCCGTTTGTAGGAGTGGAGAGTTCACGATGGCTACGTCAGTGACGACGATGCGACCGGTCGATCTCGAGGAACTCGATGACGCCGAGTTGCTGACCAGAATCCAGTCCCTGCCGCATGGTGACACCACCCGCGATGCCGCGTGCGAGGTCCTCGTGACCCGGTACCGGCCGCTCGTGCGGTCGTGCGTGCTGCGGTACAAGAACAGCACTGAGCCGCACGAGGAGCTCATGCAGGTCGGTTACGTTGGCCTGCTCAAGGCGATCAACAACTTCGATCCACGCGTGGGCGCGAGTCTGGCTGGCTACGCGCAGCCGTGCGTGAGCGGCGAGATCAAGCGTCACTTCCGCGACAAGCGGTGGCAGGTCCACGTCAAGCGATCACTTCAGGAACTGCGGCTCGAGCTGCGCAATGCAGCGGCCGACCTGACCAACGAGCTCGGCCGGATCCCCTCGGACGCCGAACTGGCCCAGCATCTCAACATCACGGCCGACGACGTGCGCGCCGCCAGGCAGGCTGACCTGGCGTTCCAGGCGGCGTCGCTGGACTCTCCCGTCACCACGCAGGACGGTTCGGCCAGCCTTGGCGACTTGCTTGGCGACGAGGACCCTCAGCTGGAGCACGTGATCGACATGCAAGCCGTCTGGGCGCACTGGAGCGAGCTGCCCGACCGGGAGCAGCAACTGCTGCTCATGCGGTTCTACGGCAACATGACCCAGGCCGAGATCGGCGCGCAGCTCGGCATCTCCCAGATGCATGTATCCCGGCTGCTGGCCGAGGCGCTGTCGTACCTGCGGGAGCAACTCATCGAGCCAGCGACGGTGTCAGCGTGAGGACGCGGCCAGGGCCAGGCCGGGTAATCCCGGCCGGGCCGGACCGGGCAAGCCGCCCGCGCCCTCGCGCAGCAGATTCCTTAGTGAAGGGAACCCCCCGATGAAGACCGCGACAGCCCTGACTGTCGTGGCGATAGGCGCCATCCTCGCCTTCGCCGTGACCGCGCAACCGTCCTTCTTCAGCTTCCACATAACCGGCTGGGTGCTCATGCTCACCGGGATCGCCGGCGTCGCCATTCCGCGCCGCGGCTACGGCTGGCTGCGGCGCCGCCTGGTACTGAACACCTCCGGTCAGCGCAAGGAGATCGACCTTCGGCAGCATGACTTCTCTCGGCTGCTGGTGCCAGGCGGGCTGATTACCGACGGCCGGGACGGCGAACCGGCGGATGTGGCGGTGAACGCCCCGGTGGAGAGCGACACGATCGAGCAGTACATCGAGGAGTAAGTGGTCAATCCGGGCGAGGCTGAGTGGTTTGTGCTCAGCCGCTCTCGGGCATAACCTGTTGCAGCGGTGTCTACGACGAAGGCACGCCCTCACGCCAGTCATGGCGTAAGCACTGATCACGCGGCAACGCGGTACGCGGTGTAACACCGGTTCTGGCCGGCGGGACCGCAGTACACAGTGATCATGGTGCGACCCGGAGGGTGTGCCTTTCCTTACATCTGGGCCCCTTTTGGTGATCGCGCTGTGGCACTGGCGTTGCGACACCACCTGGAGGCACTTTCTATGAGGATCGCCCTCATCGCGACTCACAGTCCGCTAGCGCCCCTCGACCGATCCGGCAGCCAGCCGGGCCAGCCGGCGTCACTCGCTCGCGCCCTCGCCGCGAACGGCCACCGCGTCACTCTGTACACGCGTCGCGACAACGCCGCGTGCCCCAGCACCGCCATTCTGGGCAACGGCGCATCGGCCGAGCACATCACGGCCGGCCCGGCCCGGCCGCTGTCGGCCGAGCAGGCCGCCAGGCACCTGCCTGCGTTCGCCGGTCAGCTGACCGACCACTGGCGGGTCAGGAAGCCTGATGTCGTGCACGCGTTCTCGTGGACGGCGGGACTAGCGGCGCTCGGTGCCGTCCGCGGGCTGAACGTGCCCGTACTCCAGACGTTCGAGTCGCTCGGCTCCGCTGAGCGGCGCCAGGTCGCTGGCTGGGATGTGGCGGCCAGCCGGGTCAAGCTCGAGGCGTCGATCGGCCGTACCGTCGCCGCCGTGCTGGCGCGCTCGGAAGCCGAGGCAGACGAACTGGCCAGGCTCAGCGTCCCCAAGTCGGCCATCCGGGTTATCCCGTGCGGCATCGACACCGACCTGTTCACGCCTGACGGCGACCGCGCCGACCGTGGCGTCCGGCCCCGGCTGATCGCGTTCGCCCCCGGCGGCGCTACTAAGGGCCTGGAGTCCGTTCTCCGTGCGCTCACGCAGCTGCCGGAGGCCGAGCTGGTCATCGTCGGCGGACCGGATGCGCGGCATATGCCGCGGACGGGCCCGTTCCGCGAGCTTGCCCAGCTCGCCACTGCGGTCGGCGTGCGCAGCCGGCTTATCTTCGCCGGGGAGGTAGCGCAGCCGGCGCTGCCTGCTCTGCTCAGGTCGGCGGACATCATGGTCAGCGCGTCGCCGTACGAGCCAGCCGGCATCGAAGCGGTCCAGGCCATGGCGTGCGGGACGCCTGCTGTCGTCTCCGCCGTCGGCGCACACCAGGACGCGGTCGTCGACGGCATCACCGGCCTGCTCGTCGCGCCCGAGCACCCGGCGATGCTGGCGCACCGCGTGCGCATGCTGCTGGGTCGGCCGGCGCTGCTCCAGGCTTTCGGCATCGCGGCCGCCGACCGGGCTCGGTCGCGGTACGCCGAGGACCGGATCGGCCAGGAGACGGCCACCGCGTATGGGCGGTGCCTGACGGGACGGTCCGCGGTCGCGCTGACATCGATCGACGACGAGCTCGCCGAGTCCGCTGGCGAGCCGGACCTGCGCGAGGTGGCCGCGCTCGCCTAGGGGCCGAAGCCAGCACTGCGGCCAGGGCCGGCACCGTGCCCCGACGCCAGCACTGCGCTCGACGCCAGCACTGGGCTCGAGGCCAGCACTGGGCTCGAGGGCCGGAACCCCCGCCCCCGGCCGCTGGCCTAGTGCGGCATGCTTGCATTCGTGAAACGCACGACCGAGCAGGTCCGGCTGGCCGACTACACGACGTTGCGGCTGGGTGGTCCCGCAGCGCGGTTCGTCGAGGCGGGAAACTCGGACGAGCTAGTCGAGGCGGTGCGGGCAGCGGACGCCGAGCCTGAGCCCGTGCTGGTGCTCGGCGGTGGCAGCAACCTGGTTGTCGCAGACGAGGGCTTCCCGGGCGTGGTCGTCCTCGCAGCTGGCGCCGGACTGGCCTTCGCCGCGGCGGGAGACGCCGTCGAAGTGACCGCCGAGGCTGGCCAGGACTGGGACGAGCTCGTAAAACAGTGCCTGGCCGCAGGCCTGTCCGGCGTCGAGTGCCTGTCCGGCATCCCGGGCCGGACAGGCGCCACTCCGATCCAGAATGTCGGCGCCTACGGCCAGGAGGTCGCGCAGACAATCGCGCAGGTGCGCGCTTATGACCGGGTGGCCGACCGGGTCGTGCGGCTCAGTCCGGCCGACTGCGAGTTCGGCTACCGGACCAGCATGTTCAAGCGCCTGGCGAGCGCGAGCGGTGGGTCAGGCCGCGGCGCGCGCGGCGCGGCCCTGAACCCGGCGACGGCGACCGGCAGGTACGTCGTGCTGGACGTAACATTCCGGCTGACGGCCAGCCCGCTGTCGGGCCCGGTTCGATACGGCGAGCTCAGCCGGGTACTCGGCGTGCCACAAGGCGGCCGGGTTCCGCTGGCCGACGCACGCGCTGCGGTCCTGGAGTTGCGCCGCGGCAAGGGCATGGTGCTCGATGACACCGATCCAGATACGCGGAGCGCCGGCTCGTTCTTCACCAATCCGATCGTGCCCGCGCAGCAGTACGCGGACCTGGCCGCGGACGCCGCGGTGGACGTTGGCAGCGCGGGGAGCGCCACGGCGGCACGCGTTGGCGCCACGGCGCGCCCCGGTGACGGACCTAGCCGTGCTGGTGCCGTCGTGATCCCGCACTGGCCAGAAGCGGACGGGCGAGTCAAGCTGTCCGCGGCGTGGCTGATCGAGCACGCCGGCTTCAGCCGGGGCTTCCGGCTCGCCGATGACCCGGACGGAGCCCGCATCTCCTCTAAGCACACGCTGGCCCTGACAAATCCCGGGGCAGGCCAGACTGCGAGCCTGATTCGGCTGGCGCGGACGATCCGCGACGGCGTGCGCGATGCTTTCGGCGTCGAGCTCGCCAATGAGCCGACGCTAGTCGGCCTCCAGCTGTGAACCCATCGCGACAAATCGTGCTTTCCGGGCTCGAGGGCTTGCGCTCGACGCTTGCTACCAAGTGCTAATGCGGCATATAGCCGTTATGTTCTAGTAGTCGTGTGCCGCCGAATGTCATGGCTGCCCCTCTCCTGCTGAAAGAGCAGCAGTAACAAGGCAGCCAAGACGTTTCGGGCTCGTGCCTTCGCCCGGCCACGGCCGGACCAGGCGGACCGGAGCTGCGGAGACCGGGACCGGAGCTGCGAGACCGGGACCGGAGCTGCGACGACCTGGGCTGCAGGAGATCGGATCTGCGGGGGACAGGCGGGCGACGCGTCTGCGGTCAGGACGGCGGCGGGGTGGCTAGCCAGGCGTCGATTCCGGCTAGCAGATCCTTCTGCACAACTGCGGGCGCGGCGGATCCGTGGACTGCCATCCTGGCCAGACTTGCTAGGTCCGCGTCTGTGAGCCCGTACACCTGCCTGGCCAGCTCGTACTGCGCCGCGAGCCGGGGCCCGAACAGCAGCGGGTCGTCGGCGCCGAGCGCGATCGGGACGCCGGCGTTGAGCAGCGGCAGCAGCGGGACGTCGAGGGCGGTGGCAGCAACCCCGAGCGCGACGTTGGACGTCGGACAGACTTCCAGCGTGATCTCACTGTCGGCAAGCCGCCGCAGCAGGACCGGGTCCTCGACCGCGGACACGCCGTGCCCGATGCGATCTGCCTGCAACTCGTCGAGGCAGGCCCGCACACTGGCCGGCCCGGCCAGCTCACCGCCGTGCGGGACCGACCGGAGGCCAGCCCTGGCGGCGATCCGGAACGCCGGGACGAAGTCGGCGACGGCCCCGCGGCGCTCGTCGTTGCTGAGGCCGAAGCCGACCACGCCGCGCCCGGCGTACGCAGCGGCGAGCCTCGCCAGGGTGCGCGCCTCGAGCGGATGCTTCGTGCGGTTCGCGGCCACGATGATCCCGATCCCGACGCCGGTGGCCTGCGCAGCTGCTGCCGCCGACTCGAGAACCAGCTCGAGCATCGGCGTCAGCCCGCCGAAGCGGTGGGCATAGCCGGACGGGTCGATCTGGAGCTCGAGCCAGCCCGAGCCCTCCGCCTGCTCGCCTTGCGCGGCTTCGGTGATCAGCCGTCGCACGTCCGACGGTGTGCGAACGACGGATCTGGCAATGTCGTACAGCCGCTGGAACCGGAACCAGCCGCGTTCGTCGGCCGCGCTCAGCTGCGGCGGCCACTCCTGCGCTCAGCGACTCCGGTAGGTGCACGCCGTGCTTGCTGGCCAGCTCCGCGAGGGTCGCATGCTGCATCGAGCCGGTGAAGTGCAAGTGCAGGTGCGCCTTCGGCAGCGCGGCGATCGGCCGTGGCATCAGCTAAGTCTGCCAGCCCGGCTAGGGTGTGCCAGGCCTGGCGCACCGGCGGTCCGGCCGCGGACCCGCGAGGGGCCGGCGACGGGCCGCTCATCGGCGACGGAACGCGTACCGGCGGACGGAGGAGCACTAGGTCTGGCAGTCGCCGCCGAGGTTCCTTAATGCGCGGTGCTCAGCAGCTTAGCCAGCCGGGACACGCCTTCCTCGAGGTCGGTGTCGCCGAGCGCGCACGATAGCCGGAAGTAGCCATCTGTGCCGAAGGCCTCG
Source organism: uncultured Actinomycetota bacterium (assembly GCA_963837255.1). GTDB lineage: Bacteria > Actinomycetota > Actinomycetes > Streptosporangiales > Streptosporangiaceae > JAJYUU01. The sequence continues at coordinate 1,004,436 of CAWIMN010000009.1, read as the reverse complement.
CCGGGGACGACCGCGACGTCGGCCTCGTCCAGCAGCAACTCGGCTAGCTGAGCTGACGTCTCCGGCCGCTGCCCGGCAATCTGCTTGCCGAGCACGCCCTTGACCGACGGGTAGCAGTAGAAGGCGCCATCGGGCAGCGGGCAGACGACGCCGGGCACGTCGTTCAGCATCGACGTCATGACCTGGCGACGGCGGTCGAAGGCGGCGCGCATCTTCGCGACCGCCGACAGGTCGCCTGACACGGCGGTCAGCGCGGCGGCCTGCGCGACGTTGCAGACATTCGAGGTGGCGTGCGACTGAAGGTTGATCGCGGCCTTGATGACATCCGCCGGGCCGGCCATCCAGCCGACTCGCCAGCCAGTCATGGCGTAGGTCTTCGCGACGCCGTTGAGCACCAGGCACATGTCCGCGATCTCAGGCGCTACCACGGGCATCGACACAAACTGCGCGTCGCCATACACGAGGTGCTCGTAGATCTCGTCGGTGATGACCCAGATCCCGCGCTCGGCGGCCCACCTGCCGATCTCGGCTACCTGCTCGGGCGGGTAGACCGCGCCAGTGGGGTTCGACGGCGACACGAACAGCAGCAGCTTGGTGCGGTCGGTGGTGTGCGCCTCGAGCTGGTCGACAGTGACCAGATAGCCGCTGGTCTCGTCGGTGTGCACCAGCACCGGGACGCCGCCTGCCAGCGCGATCGACTCCGGGTATGTGGTCCAGTAAGGCGTCGGCAGCAAGACCTCGTCGCCGGGGTCGAGCAGGGTCGCGAACGCCTGATAGACAGCGTGCTTGCCACCGTTGGTCACGAGGACCTGGCTCGGCTCGATCACGAGCCCGGAGTCCCGAGCCGACTTCACCGTGATCGCCTCACGTAGCTCGGGCAGCCCGGCGGCCGGCGTGTACTTGTGGAATCTCGGCTCTGCGCAAGCGCGCTGCGCGGCCTCGACGATGTAGTCAGGGGTAGGGAAGTCCGGTTCGCCGGCGCCGAAGCCGATAACCGGGCGGCCGGCTGCCTTGAGCGCCTTGGCCTTGGCGTCGACTGCGAGCGTGGCCGACTCGGCGATCGCGGCAATCCGGGCAGAGATCCTCGGGTGTTGGTGAGCCATGCGACCTATGATTCCATCCCCGCCGGCCTGGCTCGCCCCTGTGCTCCAGCAGTATTGATGAGCGCCGTCTCGCCGCGGCGAAGTTACGTGCGGTATGGGTCAGTGCGATGGCGTATATCCCGCACTGCGGCTGAGCCGGGTCGCGGTGCTCGCTAGGTCGTCGGCTGCCTGCGCGAACGCCTGGGCGAGCAGGGCTGGTGTCAGGGCGTACGCGGTTATCCCGTCCCGGCCGGTCATGTCAGTGGCGGCCAGCAGGGCGTTGAGTATCGCTTCCTCCGTCGCCTCGGCCACGGCGGCGAACAGCGGAGTCAGCCGGTCGTGCGGCAGGGCGCGGAGCTCGATCGCTGCCGGCTGCCGCGTGCCGGACAAGAAGTACTCGGCGGGCACCGGCTGGCGCACGGCGGAGAAGGCCAGGAAGATGTCGCCGCTGGAGTCGGACGTGCCGCCGCCGGCCCGGCCGATGCCAATGGCAGCACGCTGGGCGAGGCGGCGGCACTGATCGCCCAGTACAGGCGCGTCAGTGGCGACGACGACGATGATCGATCCGGTGCCGGGGTCTAGCTGCGCGCCCGGCGGTGCCCCCGGCACTGGCACGACGGAGGCCGGCAGGAAGCGGCCGACCGGGACGCCGTCGACGCGCAGGTCCGCGCGCCCCCCGTGATTCGCCTGGACAAGAACGCCGACGCGCCAGCCGCCGTCCGGCTCGGGCAGGACACGGGACGCCGTCCCGATGCCGCCCTTGAACTCGTGGCAGATCATCCCGGTGCCGCCGCCGACGCTGCCCTCGGCGACGGGCCCAGCGGACGCCGCGGCGTAGGCCGCCGCCACGTGCTCGGGGCGCACGTGCGCGCCCTCGATGTCGTTCAGCACGCCGTCGTAGGTTTCGCCAACCACCGGCATCGACCAGTACAGTGCGCGCCCGCCGGTCCTGGTCCTGCCGTCCGCGCTGTCGATGGCTGCCATCGCGTCGCGCACCACGCCCACGCTGTGGGTGTTGGTCAACGCAACGGGGGTCGTCAGGAAGCCTGACTCCGAGATCCAGGCCGTACCCGTCAGCTCGCCATTGCCGTTGAGCGTGTGGACACCGGCGCAGAGCGGGGTCTCACGGATGTAGCCGGGAGCGGGCCTGATCACGGTAACGCCGGTTCGCACCGGCCCGCTGCCAGGCGCCAGCGGTCCGGCACCGCTGATCAGCGTCGTATGCCCGACGCTGACGCCGGGCACGTCCGTGATGGCATTCTCAGGGCCGGGAGTACCGAAGCCGACGCTCAGTCCTAGCTCGCGCAGCCGCATCTGCCGTCCGCCTGCCTGCTGTCCGCGCCCTGGTGGCGCGGCATCAGCCGGAGTTTAGAGGACCGTCGAGCTTGCGGTAGCGGCGCGCCGCCATGCGCAACTGCACGATCCTGGCCGTCGCGGGTGCGTCGCACGACGTGCTGCGGGGCGGCGACCTGCCCGGCCTGCGCGGCGGCTGGCTCCGGGGCAGGTGCGGCGGTGTCTCTGCCACCGGCGCTTGCTGGATCGGGCCAGTCTCCTCGCCCGGCCCTGGCCCCGGCTCGCCTGCCACTGACATTGAGCTGGTCATAGTTCATTCCGTTCGCCGCAGCCCGCCAGCTTCCCCGCCCGGCACGGCTAAACATCATCAGGAGCCGTGGCGGCCGCTAGGTACCGTGAATCAGCCAGGCCGTGGTGTCCGACGGCAGCGCGGCAGCCGTGACCGGGCCGCTGGCCATCACGCCTTGCCGTCCTGGTGCGGCCGGTCGCCGTGGTTCGGTCCGCCGCCGCCCGGCGGCAGTCCGTACCTCGTGGCGTGCCGCAGGCGTCGTGATTCGACAGCACCGGGCGCCCGCGGCGACGTTCCCGGCCTATGCCTGGCCCATCACTCAACCGTGCGGTTCGACTGCGGGCCGCCAGCCACGTACACTTCTGCATCTGGTGGTGTCCACCAGTGGCCCGTGCATGCCCGCGCGAGCCGTCACAGGGCAGTAGCTCAATTGGCTAGAGTTCCGGTCTCCAAAACCGGCGGTTGGGGGTTCGAGTCCCTCCTGCCCTGCGAGTACGGCCTGTGCGTGCACGGGCAGATGGCGGCGCCAGCCGACAATAGACTGTTGCTCAGGTGAGGACATGGCGACTCAGACACGTGGACCGGCCCCCGATAGGGCCGCGAAGCCCAACCGCCCGGCGAGGCGGGGCCGGACGACTCCGGCCCAGTTCGTCACCGAGGTGCGGGACGAGCTTCGCAAGGTTGTCTGGCCGACCCGCAAGGAGCTCGTGACCTATACCACGGTCGCGCTTGTCTTCATCCTGATCATGGTCGGCATCGTGACGAGCCTGGACTATGGGTTTACCAGGCTAGTTTTTGCCCTCTTCGGCTGAGGTTTGACGGCTGGGTGTCCAGTCGGATACCGAGCGTGGCAGCATGATCGAGAGGGCCCCGGCCTGCGTCGCAGCAACACGTCCGGCGACGCTCAGGCCCAGGCAGAAGCGCAGGGGAGAAAGAGAATCGTGTCCGAGTCCGAACTGCCGCTAGGCGACCCGACGGCCGACCAGCCGGCGGCCGATGAGCCGACCGATGGCGAGTCCGGCGGTGCGGCCGACTTCACGTTTGCCGACATCGCGCCGGCAGCTGAGGCCGGGCAGCCTGCTGCCCAGGCGAGCGACCTCACCGGAGAGGCCAGCGAGGCGGGCGACAGCGCAGGCGAGGCTGCGGAACCTGAGGAAGCCGACCCGGTCCAGCAGTTCAAGACCGAGCTGCGCTTGCTCCCCGGCGACTGGTATGTCGTGCACTCCTACGCGGGCTATGAGAACCGCGTGCGCACCAACCTGGAGAGCCGGACTCAGTCGCTGAACATGGAGGACTACATCTTCCAGATCGAGGTCCCGACGCATGAGGTGATCGAGATCAAGTCCGGCAAGCGCCAGCAGGTCCAGGAGAAGGTGCTGCCCGGCTACATCCTGGTCCGGATGGACCTGACCGACGAGTCGTGGGCCGCCGTGCGCAACACGCCGGGCGTCACCGGCTTCGTCGGCCTGTCGAGCAGGCCGTCGCCGCTGAGCCTGGACGAGGTCGCCAACCTGCTCGCCCCGGTGCCGGAGGAGAAGGCCGCCAAGAAGGCCGAGGCGGTGCGCGCTGCCGCGGTGGACTTCGAGATAGGCCAGTCGGTTACCGTGATGGACGGGCCGTTTGCGACGTTGCCGGCCACGGTGAACGAGATCAACCCCGATACCCAGAAGCTCAAGGTGCTGGTGTCGATCTTCGGCCGCGAAACGCCGGTCGAGCTTTCGTTCGATCAGGTCAGCAAGATCTAGCCCAGCCCGAACCAGCACAGCAAGATCGATCTAGACAGACAGTGAGGTAAGGACCCAGAGATGGCTCCGAGGAAGAAGAAGATCGCTGCGATCGTTAAGGTGCAGCTGAACGCGGGTGCCGCCACGCCCGCTCCGCCCGTCGGTACCGCACTGGGCCCGCACGGCGTCAACATCATGGACTTCGTGAAGCAGTACAACGCTGCGACCGACAGCCAGCGTGGCAACGTCATCCCGGTGGAGATCACGATCTACGAAGACAGGTCGTTCACCTTCATCACCAAGACCCCGCCGGCGCCCGAGCTGATCAAGAAGGCCGCAGGCGTCCAGAAGGGCAGCGGCGAGCCGCACAAGACCAAGGTCGGCTCGATGACCCAGGCGCAGGTCAGGGAGATTGCCCAGGTCAAGATGCCGGACCTGAACGCGAACTCGATCGAGGCCGCCGAGAAGATCATCGCCGGCACCGCTCGCTCGATGGGCATCAAGGTCGAGGGCTGAGCCCGCGACACCAACTACTGCCGCGCCGAAGGGCGACGCGGCAGGTGGCAGGGCCAGGCGCTGGCCCGCTGACCACGAACCTGGACAACACTCAGGAGAAGAAATGAAGCGCAGTAAGGCATACCGGAAGGCCGTCGACATGATCGACGCCGACCGGCTCTACACCCCGGCCGAGGCCGTAGCGCTCGCCCGGAGCACGTCTACCACCAAGTTCGACGGCACCGTTGAGGTTGCCTTCCGGCTCGGTGTTGACCCACGCAAGGCAGACCAGATGGTGCGCGGCACTGTCAACCTGCCCCACGGCACCGGCAAGACGGCCCGCGTGCTCGTCTTCGCGACCGGCGAGCGCGCTGAGGAGGCCCGTGCCGCTGGCGCCGACTACGTCGGCGCCGACGAGCTGATCGAGCGGGTCCAGGGCGGCTTCCTCGACTTCGACGCCGTGGTCGCGACCCCGGACCTCATGGGCAAGGTCGGCCGTCTTGGCCGCGTGCTCGGGCCGCGCAGCCTGATGCCGAACCCGAAGACGGGCACCGTCACGATGGACGTGGGCAAGGCCGTCACCGAGATCAAGGGCGGCAAGATCGAGTTCCGGGTGGACAAGAACAGCAACCTGCACCTGATAATCGGCAAGACGTCGTTCCCTGACCGGGACCTGGTCGAGAACTACGCCGCCGCGCTGGATGAGGTCATCAGGCTCAAGCCGGCCGCAGCCAAGGGCAGATACGTCAAGAAGGTGGCGATCACCTCGACGATGGGTCCCGGCATTCAGGTCGACCCCAGCGTCACCAGGGGCCTGACTGACGAGCTAGGCGAGCAGCCGGCCGCCGTCTGACCCTTAACACGCTTATCGGACCGCTCAGGGCCCGGGCCCGCCGTCGAGGAGATGGCGGGCCCGGGCCTTTTCGGTGGCCGCGTAGATTCGGCTTGCGCGCCCGGCTGGGTCTAGCCGCGGGCTCGCCTCGGTGCGGCGGCCTCTCCTGCTCCAGGTCAAGGCCGATTTGGTCGGCCGGGCAGCAGCCGCGTAGGCTGTAAGCCTGCCAAAGACCGTCGGCTGTCGCCGCGCGCCGAGCGCGACGACCGAAGGCCCGTGCGAGCGGGCGGCCCGCGTAGGCGACCGAGCTAGACCGTGGACGCTGGACTGTTCCCGTTGCGGTCACGCCCCGTGCGCCTGCGTACGGGGCGTTCGCATTTTCTGCGGACCTTGCCGGCGCCGGACATAGCCGGGCCCGTCGCAACCCGACGAGCGCGGAACGAGAAGGGAGGCCCGTGGCGAGGGCAGAGAAGGTGGCCGCGGTCGCCGAGCTGACCGAGCGGTTCCAGAGCTCGTCGGGCGCGGTGCTGACCGAGTACCGCGGACTATCGGTGGCCCAGCTCGGCGAGCTTCGGAAGTCGCTGGACGGCAACGCGACGTACTCGGTCGTGAAGAACACCATTACCAAGATCGCCGCCGCCGAGGCGGGGGTCACGCCGGAGCTCACTAACCTGCTCAGCGGGCCGTCGGCGATCGCGTTCGTGCAGGGCGACGTGGTGGAGGCCGCCAAGGGCCTGCGCGACTTCGCCAGGGCGAACCCGCTGCTGGTCATCAAGGGCGGTGTGCTGGACGGCAAGCCGCTGACGCCGGACGAGATCGTCAAGCTGGCTGACCTGGAATCGCGCGAGGTGCTGCTGGCCAAGCTGGCGGGCGCGATGAAGGCATCGCTGGCAAACGCCGCGGGTACCTTCGCGGCGCTGCCGGTCCAGATGGCCCAGCTGCTCGCAGCACTGGAGAGCAAGCGCGCGGCTGAGGGACCGGCGACCCCGGTGGCCGAGGCAGGCGCAGTTGTCGCCGCCACAGACGCTCCGGTGGCCGAGGGTGCAGCAGCCGACGCGGGCGGGCCAGCCGAGGCAGCCGAGACGACCGAGACCCCCGAGGCAGCAGCGTCGGACAGCACCGAGAGCTAACCAGTCACCCCAGGTGACCTGACCAGATCCCCGCAGGTGGCTGGACAGCCATCGGCGACACACAGATTGAACGAAAGAGGAAGCACCACAATGGCAAAGCTCAGCTCTGGCGACCTGCTCGAGGCCTTCAAGGAGATGACGCTCATCGAGCTCTCTGAGTTCGTGAAGCAGTTCGAGGAGACCTTCGACGTCAAGGCCGCCGCGCCGGTGGCCGTCGCAGCTGCCGTTCCTGGCGGCGGCGGCGGCGCCGCGGCCGAAGAGGCCGAGGAGAAGGACGAGTTCGACGTGATCCTCGAGGCCGCTGGCGACAAGAAGATCCAGGTCATCAAGGAGGTCCGGACCCTCACGAGCCTTGGGCTCAAGGAGGCCAAGGACCTCGTGGACGGCGCGCCCAAGCCGCTGCTGGAGCGCGTGAACAAGGAGGCCGCGGAGAAGGCCAAGGCTGCCCTCGAGGGTGCCGGCGCCACGGTCACCGTCAAGTAAGGACGGCGAGCCCCCGCAGGCGAGGGGCGCCTCGATCCGAAGGCCCGTCATGCCCGCAGCAACGCGGTTACGACGGGCCTTCGGCGCTTCCGCCCGCCGTGACTCGCGGCCATCATGGGGCTGCCACGGGCATTTCACGTTTGAGGTGCAGGCCGGCGCCCGAGTTATCCGGTTTGCGTGCATGCCAGCCGTGAAATGCCGAGCGGGCAAGAAGTGGGCTGCGGAGGAGCGGCTCGAAGACTGCGTCTGGGCCTGCGAAGAGTGAGTCTGGGCCCGCGAAGAGTGAGTCTCGGCCTGCAGGGAATAGATCAGACGAGCTCATTGCTGCATCTACTGACCGAACCGCTATCCATACCCGCGCCATCGGGGCCTAAACGTGCTGGTGAGTGTGAGCTTCGTCTCATAGCTTCAGGTTGCGACACAAGCCATTCAGGGCTTGACGTTTCGCTTCAGAAGAGCGATGCTCCAATGCAACCGTGAACCTCATAGTGAAGTACAGTTGACCAGCGGTGTGTCCTTCGACTACACTGCCAATTTGCGCTGCACACTAACTCGTCCTCGGCTCCCTAAACCCCTAGCGGCGTAGCCGCAGGGCGTTTTGCGTGCGCGCGGTGCACCGTCCGCCACAAGCTCGGAAGGACCCCTGTTGGCAGCCTCGCGCAGCGCCTCAGCTACCGCCCTTGGTCCCCGTCGTGTTTCCTTCGCTCGCATCGATGAGCCTCTAGAGGTCCCCAGCCTCCTTGCCCTGCAAACCGAGTCTTTTGACTGGCTGCTTGGCAACGAGCGCTGGCGTGCCCGGCTCGATGCGGAAAAGAAGGCGGGGCATAAGAATCTGCCGGAGCAGTCCGGTCTCGAAGAGATCTTCGAGGAGATCAGTCCCATCGAGGACTTCACCGGGACCATGTCGCTCTCGTTCCGTGATCACCGGTTCGAGCCGCCCAAGTACTCCGCGGAGGAGTGCAAGGACAAGGACATGACCTTCTCCGCGCCCATGTTCGTCACCGCGGAGTTCATCAACAACTCGACCGGTGAGATCAAGAGTCAGACCGTCTTCATGGGCGACTTCCCGCTCATGTCGGCCAAGGGCACCTTCATCATCAACGGCACCGAGCGTGTCGTTGTGTCGCAGCTTGTCCGCTCGCCGGGCGTCTACTTCGACCGCCAGGTCGACAAGACCTCGGACAAGGACATCTTCAGCTGCAAGGTCATCCCGTCGCGCGGCGCCTGGCTCGAGTTCGAGATCGACAAGCGCGACAGCGTCGGCGTGCGCATCGACCGCAAGCGCAAGCAGAGCGTGACGGTACTGCTCAAGGCACTCGGCTGGGACGAGGCCAAGATCCTGGAGCGGTTCGGCCAGTTCGAGTCCATGCGGGCCACCCTGGAGAAGGACCACACCACCGGCCAGGACGACGCGCTGCTCGACATCTACCGCAAGCTGCGGCCGGGTGAGCCGCCGACGAAGGAGTCGGCGCAGGCCCTGCTGGAGAATCTCTACTTCAACCCCAAGCGCTACGACCTGGCCAAGGTCGGCCGCTACAAGGTCAACAAGAAGCTGGGGCTGTCGCTGCCGATCGGCCAGGGCACCCTGACCGAGGAAGACATCGTCGCCACCATCGAGTATCTCGTCCGGCTGCACGTCGGCGAGGAGGAGATGAAGTCCGGCAGCGAGATGATCCCGGTCGAGACCGACGACATCGACCACTTCGGCAACCGGCGCCTGCGCACCGTGGGCGAGCTCATCCAGAACCAGGTCCGCCTTGGCCTGGCCCGGATGGAGCGCGTTGTCCGGGAGCGGATGACGACCCAGGACGTCGAGGCGATCACGCCGCAGACGCTGATCAACATCCGGCCGGTCGTGGCCTCCATCAAGGAGTTCTTCGGCACCAGCCAGCTGTCGCAGTTCATGGACCAGACCAACCCGCTGGCCGGCCTGACGCACAAGCGCCGCCTGTCGGCGCTTGGCCCCGGCGGCCTGTCCCGTGAGCGGGCCGGGTTCGAGGTTCGTGACGTGCACCCCAGCCACTACGGCCGGATGTGCCCGATCGAGACGCCAGAAGGCCCGAACATCGGCCTGATCGGCTCCCTGTCGTCCTACGGCCGCGTCAACGCGTTCGGCTTCGTCGAGACGCCGTACCGCAAGGTCAAGGCCGGCAAGGTGACCGACCAGATCGACTACCTGACCGCGGACGAGGAAGACCGGCACGTCATCGCCCAGGCAAACGAGCCAATCGAGCCCGACGGCAGCTTCACCGGGGACCGCGTGCTGGTCCGCCGGAAGGGCGGCGAGGTCGACTACATCCGCCCGGACGAGGTCGACTACATGGACGTCTCACCGCGCCAGATGGTCTCGGTGGCGACTGCCATGATCCCGTTCCTCGAGCACGACGACGCCAACCGTGCGCTGATGGGCTCGAACATGCAGCGCCAGTCCGTCCCGCTGCTGCGCAGCGAGGCGCCGCTGGTCGGCACCGGCATGGAGTACCGCGCCGCTGTCGACGCGGGGGACGTGATCGTGGCGGACAAGCCCGGCGTGGTCGAGCAGGTCAGCGCGGACTACATCACCGTGGCCAACGACGACGGCACCAGGACCGACTACCTGGTGGCCAAGTTCCGCCGGTCCAACCAGGGCACCTGCTTCAACCAGAAGCCGGTGGCCATCGAGGGCCAGCGGGTCGAGGTCGGCCAGGTCATCGCCGACGGTCCGTGCACTGACAACGGCGAGATGGCGCTTGGCCGCAACCTGCTGGTCGCCTTCATGCCGTGGGAGGGCCACAACTACGAGGACGCGATCATCCTGTCCCAGCGACTGGTACAGGACGACGTGCTCTCCTCGATCCACATCGAGGAGCACGAGGTCGACGCCCGTGACACCAAGCTAGGCCCGGAGGAGATCACCAGGGACATCCCGAACGTCTCCGACGAGGTGCTGGCCGACCTGGACGACCGCGGCATCATCAGGATCGGTGCCGAGGTCGTCACCGGCGACATCCTGGTCGGCAAGGTCACGCCCAAGGGCGAGACGGAGCTGACCCCGGAGGAGCGGCTGCTGCGCGCGATCTTCGGCGAGAAGGCCCGTGAGGTCCGTGACACCTCGCTGAAGGTGCCGCACGGCGAGTCCGGCAAGGTCATCGGCGTCCGCGTGTTCACCAGGGACAACGGCGACGAGCTGCCGCCCGGCGTCAACGAGCTGGTCCGTGTCTACGTCGCGGCCAAGCGCAAGATCACCGACGGTGACAAGCTCGCCGGCCGCCACGGCAACAAGGGCGTCATCGCCAAGATCCTGCCAGTCGAGGACATGCCGTTCCTCAAGGACGGCACGCCTGTCGACATCGTGCTCAACCCGCTCGGTGTGCCCGGCCGAATGAACGTCGGCCAGGTGCTGGAGACCCACCTCGGGTGGGTCGCCGCCACCGGCTGGGAGGTCGACGGGCAGGACGCTGACTGGAAGAAGCGGCTGAAGAAGATCAATGCCAACGCTGCCCCGGCAGGCAGCGCGGTGGCGACGCCGGTCTTCGACGGCGCGAAGGAGGAGGAGATCACCGGCCTGCTCTCCAGCACGCTGCCGAACCGTGACGGCGAGCGCCTGGTCGGCGCCACCGGCAAGGCGACGCTCTTCGACGGCAGGACCGGCGAGCCATTCAAGGACCCGATCGCGGTTGGCTACATCTACATCCTCAAGCTGCTGCACCTGGTGGACGACAAGATCCACGCCAGGTCCACCGGCCCGTACTCGATGATCACCCAGCAGCCGCTCGGCGGTAAGGCCCAGTTCGGTGGCCAGCGCTTCGGTGAGATGGAGGTCTGGGCGCTGGAGGCCTACGGCGCGGCCTACGCGCTGCAGGAACTGCTGACCATCAAGTCCGACGACATCCTCGGCCGGGTCAAGGTCTACGAGGCCATCGTCAAGGGCGAGAACATCCCCGAGCCCGGCATCCCTGAGTCCTTCAAGGTGCTGATCAAGGAGATGCAGTCGCTCTGCCTGAACGTGGAGGTGCTCTCCAGTGACGGCGCGGCCATCGAGATGCGTGACACCGACGAGGACGTCTTCCGCGCCGCGGAGGAACTCGGCATCGACCTGTCCCGACGTGAGCCGAGCAGTGTCGAAGAGGTCTGATAGCCGCCAGAGTCCGACGAGTCCGACGAACTACCCCAGGGGAATGCAAACGTGCTAGACGTTAACTTCTTCGACGACCTGCGCATTGGCCTTGCCACGGCGGACGACATCCGGACGTGGTCGCACGGCGAGGTCAAGAAGCCGGAGACGATCAACTACAGGACTCTCAAGCCGGAGAAGGACGGGCTCTTCTGCGAGAAGATCTTCGGTCCGACGAGGGACTGGGAGTGCTACTGCGGTAAGTACAAGCGTGTCCGGTTCAAGGGCATCATCTGTGAGCGGTGTGGCGTGGAGGTTACGCGCGCCAAGGTGCGCCGCGAGCGGATGGGCCACATTGAGCTGGCCGCCCCCGTTACCCATATCTGGTACTTCAAGGGAGTACCGAGCCGGCTGGGCTACCTGCTCGACCTGGCGCCGAAGGACCTCGAGAAGGTCATCTACTTCGCCGCCTACATGATCACCTACGTGGACGACGAGGCGCGCGGGCGCGACCTGCCGAGCCTCGAGGCCAAGATCACGGTCGAGAAGAGCCAGCTGGAGCAGCGCCGGGACGCCGACATCGAGGCGCGCCAGGCGAAGCTGGAGAAGGACCTGGCCGAACTTGAGGCCGCGGGCGCCAAGGGCGACGCGCGCCGCAAGGTCCGCGAGGCGTCCGACCGCGAGTGCAAGCAGATCCGCGATCGCGCCCAGCGCGAGATCGACCGGATCGAGGAGGTCTGGACCCGGTTCCGCAACCTCAAGGTCCAGGACCTCGAGGGCGACGAGCTGCTCTACCGCGAGATGCGGGACCGGTTCGGCCGGTACTTCCGCGGCGGCATGGGCGCTCAGGCGATCCAGGAGCGCGTCGGCAGCTTCGACCTCGAGGCCGAGGCCGCCAACCTGCGCGAGATCATCCGGACCGGCAAGGGCCAGCGGAAGGCCAGGGCGCTCAAGCGGCTGAAGGTCGTGTCGGCGTTCCTGAACACCACCAACAGCCCGCTCGGCATGGTGCTCGACTGCATCCCGGTGATCCCGCCGGACCTGCGGCCGATGGTTCAGCTGGACGGTGGCCGGTTCGCCACCTCCGACCTGAACGACCTGTACCGCCGGGTGATCAACCGGAACAACCGCCTCAAGCGGCTGCTCGACCTCGGCGCGCCCGAGATCATCGTCAACAACGAGAAGCGGATGCTCCAGGAGGCCGTGGACTCGCTGTTCGACAACGGCCGCCGCGGCCGCCCGGTGACCGGTCCTGGTAACCGGCCGCTGAAGTCGCTGTCCGACATGCTCAAGGGCAAGCAGGGCCGCTTCCGGCAGAACCTGCTGGGCAAGCGCGTCGACTACTCGGGCCGCTCGGTCATCGTCGTCGGCCCGCAGCTCAAGCTGCACCAGTGCGGACTGCCGAAGGAGATGGCGGTCGAGCTGTTCAAGCCGTTCGTGATGAAGCGGCTGGTTGACCTCAACCACGCCCAGAACATCAAGTCGGCCAAGCGGATGGTGGAGCGGGCCAGGCCAGTGGTCTGGGACGTGCTCGAGGAGGTCATCACCGAGCACCCGGTGCTGCTCAACCGCGCGCCGACGCTGCACAGGCTCGGTATCCAGGCTTTCGAGCCGCAGCTAGTCGAGGGCAAGGCCATCCAGATCCACCCGCTCGTCTGTACCGCGTTCAACGCGGACTTCGACGGTGACCAGATGGCCGTGCACGTGCCGCTGTCCGCCGAGGCGCAGGCCGAGGCGCGGATCCTGATGCTGTCGACCAACAACATCCTCAAGCCGGCCGACGGCAAGCCGGTGACCATGCCGACCCAGGACATGGTCATCGGGATCTACTGGCTGACCAGGGAGAAGGCCGGCGCTCCTGGCGAGGGCCGGGTGTTCGGCAGCCTGGCAGAGGCGCTGATGGCCTACGACAGGGACGAGCTCGACCTGCAGGCGAAGATCCAGATCCGGCTCCCCGACGTCACGCCGCCGCGCGGCTTTACGACGCCGGACGGCTGGGAGCCTGGCCAGCCGCTGCGGCTAGAGGCCACGCTCGGTCGCTGCCTGCTGAACGAGACGCTGCCGGCGGACTACCCGTTCGTCAACTTCGAGGTCGGCAAGAAGCAGCTGTCCACGATCGTCAACGAGCTGGCCGAGACCTATCCCAAGGTCGAGGTGGCCGCTGCGCTGGACGCGCTGAAGGACGCCGGCTTCCACTGGGCGACCAGGTCCGGGGTCACGATCTCGATCGAGGACGTGGCCGCGCCGCCGAACAAGCGGGAGATCCTGGACACCTACGAGAAGCGGGCCGACAAGGTGCAGCGCGAGTACGAGCGCGGCCTGATCACCGACGACGAGCGTCGCCAGGAGCTCATCGAGATCTGGACGCACGCGACCGCCGATGTGGCCCAGGACATGGAGAAGGCCTTCCCCGAGACCAACCCGGTCTGGATGATGGTCAACTCCGGTGCCCGCGGCAACCTGATGCAGATCAGGCAGATCGCGGGCATGCGAGGCCTGGTGTCGAACCCGAAGGGCGAGACAATCCCGCGGCCGATCAAGTCCAGCTTCCGTGAGGGCCTGTCGGTGCTGGAGTACTTCATCTCCACGCACGGTGCCCGCAAGGGCCTCGCCGACACCGCACTGCGTACCGCCGACTCCGGGTACCTGACCCGGCGGCTGGTGGACGTCGCGCAGGACGTCATCGTGCGCGAGGAAGACTGCGGCACGGACCGGTCGCTGCCGATGCGGATCGCGGAGAAGGGTCCCGACGGCGTGCTGCGCAAGCTGCCGAACATCGAGAACACCGGCACCGGTCGGACGCTGTCCGAGGACGTTGTCGGCCCCGATGGCACGGTGCTTGTGACAGCCGAGTCGGACATGACCGAGTCAATGATCGACGTGGTAGTGAACGCGGGCGTGGAGTCCGTGCGGATCCACTCCGTGCTGGTCTGCCAGGCCAAGGTCGGCATCTGCGCTAAGTGCTACGGCCGCTCGCTGGCCACGGGCAAGCGGGTCGACGTCGGCGAGGCGGTGGGCATTATCGCCGCCCAGTCGATCGGTGAGCCCGGCACGCAGCTGACGATGCGTACCTTCCACACCGGTGGTGTAGCTGGTCTGGACATCACCCACGGTCTGCCGCGAATCCAGGAGCTGTTCGAGGCCAGGATTCCCAAGGGCCTGGCGCCGATCAGCGAGGTCGATGGCAAGGTCAGGATCGACGAGCAGGACAAGGCTCGCAAGATCGTGATCGTGCCGGATGACGGCTCGGAGGAAGTGCCCTACCAGGTCTCGATGCGGGCCAGGCTGCTCGTGTCGGATGGCGACCACGTCCGGGTCGGCCAGCAGCTCATCGCGGGCGCGGTCAACCCGCACGAGGTCCTGCGCATCCTCGGCTCGCGCGAGGTGCAGCTGCACCTGGTGCACGAGGTGCAGGAGGTCTACCGGTCGCAGGGCGTGTCGATCCACGACAAGCACATCGAGATCATCATCCGGCAGATGCTCAAGCGGGTGAACGTGATCGAGTCCGGCGACACCGACCTGCTGCCCGGCGAGCTGGTCGAGCGGCCGAAGTTCGAGGAGGTCAACCGCGCTGTCGTCGAGGCGGGCGGCACCTCGGCGGCAGGCCGTCCGCAGCTCATGGGCATCACGAAGGCGTCGCTGGCTACCGAGTCGTGGCTGTCGGCGGCCTCGTTCCAGGAGACCACCAGGGTCCTGACCGACGCGGCGATCCACGCCAGGTCGGACTCGCTGGTGGGCCTCAAGGAGAACGTGATCATCGGCAAGCTGATCCCGGCCGGCACTGGCATGCAGCGCTACCGCAGCCTGCGTGTCGAGCCGACAGAGGAGGCCAAGTCCGCGGTCTACCCGCCGACCTCCTACGACAGCCCGGCCGAGTACGCGTTCGGCCAGGTGTCGGGTCAGGCTATTCCGCTCGAGGAGTACGACTTCGGGGCCTACAACAGGTAGGAACGGGGCCGTTATCCGGACGGCGCCGCGACCATTCGGTCGCGGCGCCGTCTGCTGTTTCCGGGCAGCCGGTCTCCGGTCAGCCAGTCGTGTTTGCGGGGCCTGATTCGCGGTAGTGGCTGCCGTCGTGACGCAGCCCAGCCGGACTCGGCCCCGTTCCCGGTATTTGTCTCGGTCTCGGCCGCAGCCGCAGCCGCGGGCCGTCACCGGTCGGCTGGCGCGCGCGTACGGCGCGGTGGTCGTGGGCCTGCGCTACCCAATCGTGGCGGGCTGGATCGTCGCCGTCGGTGCGGCCATCGCGTACTTGCCGCAGCTCAGCCAGTCCAACGCCGAGGCGACCCTGGTGCCGTCGAGTGCGCCGGCGGTCCAGGCCGAGGTCACCGCGACCAGAATCTTCGGCGCGCCGCTCGACGCGCAGGTCGCCGTCGTGCAGCGTGCCGCTCGCGGGCTGACGTCGTCGGCCCAGGCCGATGCGGTCCGCAACGCCGTGAACGTCGACACCGGGAAGGCCGCGGGCAGCCCGATCGCGAGCCTGGCCGGCGCGCTGCCGATCCCCAATACCGGCGGTCTGTTTCCTGGCTCACGCGAGCGGTCAACGACGGTGATCACTTTCCTGTACTTCCGGCCCGGCACGTCGACCGCCGCCCAGGCGGCCGGCGGCGAGCTGTACGCGGAGCGGTACACGTCCGCGCCCGCCGATCACCTGGTCGGCGTCACCGGCGTGGCGCCGGCGCTGTACCAGCAGGGCGTCATCATCGATCAGCGCCTCCCGTGGGTCGAGATCGTGACTGTGCTGGCGATTTTCCTGATCGTCGGGTTCTTCTTCCTCGCGCCTGGCGCGCCGCTCGCCACGCTCGCCTGCGCCAGCACCGCGTACCTGGTGGCCGTCCGGATCGTCGCCTGGGTCATGCAGCTGATGCACGTCTCCCTGCCGCCGGATGTGGAGCCAGTCCTCGTCGTGCTGCTGCTCGGCGTGACGACGGACTACTCGGTCTTCTTCATGTCCGGCATGCGGAACCGGCTCGCCGAGGGCCTGCCGCGTGTCCAGGCGGCCCGGCTGACGGCGGCGGAGTTCTCGCCGATCGTGCTGGCGGCCGGCCTCCTGGTTGCGGCCGGGACGGCCTCGCTCGCGGTCGCCAGGATGCAGCTCATCCGCGCCTTCGGCCCGGCGCTGGCGGTGACCGTACTGACGGCGATGGTCGTATCGCTGACGCTGGCACCTGCCCTGATCGGCATCTTCGGCAGCGCGCTGTACTGGCCCGGGCCGCGCTGGCTCCGGACGGCCAGGATCGCGGCGCGCCGGGCGGCCGCGGCGGAGGCGGCTGGCGAGCCGGCGCCGCGGGCATCTCGCCCGCCCTGGGCCATCCGGGAGGCCGTCGCGAGGTTCGCGGCTGTCCGGCCCGTCGCGCTCGTGATCGTGGGCGGCTGCGTGCTCGGCCTGCTGGCGGCCGCGCTCGACGCCACCGGCATGCGGCTCGGCGCGCCGCTCGTCACGGCGCTGCCGGGCAGCACGGAGCAGGCGCGGGCCCAGGCGGCCGCGGGGCAGGGGTTCGCGGCCGGCCTCGTGTCGCCCACCGAGATCCTGGTGCTGGGTCGCGGGGTGGGCAGCGACACCACTGCCCTTCAGCGACTTCAGGCAGCGCTGGCTCGGCAGCCCGGCGTGGCTGGCGTGGTCGGCCCGGCGACGGTCCCGGCCGCCGAGGCCAAGGCCGGAGTGCCGACGGCGGTGCGGGCGGGCTTGCCGAACCCGATGCTGGCCAAGTCCGGGAACGCGGCCCGATTCGGCATCATCGAGCGCACGGATCCGCTCGGGCCGACCGCGGTCAGTCACCTCAGATCGCTGCAGAGCAGGCTGCCGGGCCTCGTCCGGTCCGCTGGCCTGCCGAGCGCGCGGATCGAGATCGGCGGCGAGACCGCGGCGGTGGCCGAGGCCGTGACCGCCACGACTGCCAGCCTCGGCCAGCTGGCCCTGCTCATGCTGGCGATCACGTTCGTGCTGCTCGCCCTCTTCCTGCGCGCGCTGCTCGCACCGCTGTACCTGCTGGCGGCGAGCGTCCTGGCGTTGCTGGCGACCCTCGGTGTCACGGTCTGGATCTTCCAGCACCGGCTCGGCTATGACGGCCTGGTGTACTACGTGCCGTTCACGGTCGCGGTACTGCTGATCTCGCTCGGCGCCGACTACAACGTGTTCGTGGTCGGCCGGATCTGGGAGGAAGCGCGGCGCCGGCCGCTGCGCGAGGCCATCGCCGTCGCCGGGTCCCAGGCGTCGCGCGCCATCACGGTGGCGGGCGTGGCGCTGGCGACAAGTTTTGCGCTGCTGGCGCTCATTCCGCTGGAACAGTTCCGGGAGGTCGCCGTCGCGATGGCGGCGGGCATCGTGATCGACGCGATCGTAGCCCGATCGCTCCTCGTGCCCGCGCTCGTGGCGCTGTTCGGCCGGGCGGGCATGTGGCCGGGCCGTCGATCGCTGCGGGCCGGCGCCTCGCCAGGCGATAGACCGGCGTCGCCGGCGTCGTCGGCGACGGCGTCGGTGTCGGTGTCGGCGTCCGGGATCCGAAATGTGACGATTTAGCCGGTAGATTCTGCGCCGATCCGGGCCTGATACGTCATCGCTGGAATCCTGCTGCTGCTGTATCCGCAGCAGATGGGCAGCCATGATGTTGCGATCGGACCCGCCGCGCGGACTCGGTCAGGATTGCTCAGCCGCCGCCCGCTGGACTGGTTGCGCCGGCCACCGGACCGGCCAGCCGGCCTGGTCGGCGAGGCTCATGAAGGCGTCAGCGTCGGCCGGCGCGGCCGCGTGCTGGTCGTTGTTGAAATAAGCGAACACGTCAGCCTCGGGCGGGAAGCTGTCGGCGACCCGCTTGACCCAGGTGCGCAGCGCCTGCCGCCCGTAGCGCGGCCATGGCTGCGCGCCACCTTCATGGAACCGGACGTATCCCCAGTCGGCCGTGCGCCATAGCGGACCGAGCGGCCTGCCGCGCCGGTCCGACCAGCACAGCGCGGCGCCGTGCGCAGCCAGGATGCTCTTGATCTCCTGCGTCAGCCAGGAATCGTGCCGGAACTCAACGCAGACGCGAAGGCCAGCTGGCCGGCCTGCCGGTGGCTGGCTGGCCGGTGGCCGGCGGCCTCGCGACCCGCTCCCGGCCAGGCCCGCGAACTGAGCCGAGAACTGCGCCAGGCACTCGTCGAGGGCGGCCGCGTCGGCTTGCATGGTCGGCGGTAGCTGGAGGAGGACGGGCCCCAGCCGGTCGCCGAGCGCCGTGGCCACCCCCAGCAGGCGCCCGACCGGCTCGGCTGGCTCGCGCAGCCGCCGAACGTGGGTCAGGTACCGGCTGGCCTTCACTGTCATCAGGAAGCCGGCCGGCGTGCGGGTGCGCCAGGAGGCAAACGTGTCAGCCGTAGGGAGGCGGTAGAAGGTTCCGTTGTTCTCCACGGTAGGGAACCGGGTCGCGTAGTCCTCGAGCCACTTGGCCACGGGCAGCCGTTCGGAGTAAAAGGCCCCGCGCCAGTCCCGGTACTGCCAGCCTGACGTGCCGACGATCAGTGGCACCAGCACTCCTCCCTTCGCTCAGGCCAGGAGCCGGGAAGCTCCTGGACTGAGCGTGCCCCAGCCCGGCATCCGTCAGACGCCATCGCCTCCGGTGCGTCGGCCTGCCTTCCAGCCTGCCGGCTGCCTCGCGATCCTGCCGGAATAAATCAGGCGAGAAGACGATTGAACTAGCCGTCTGTCCATGGTGGGCAGATCGAGGGTTGGTACCTGCACGACCGCCGCCAGGCGCCAAGCACGCGGGGCCGTCGCAATCGGGCGGTGCCGCTAGTCAGGCTTTGCTAAACTATCGTCCAGCGAAGAGCGAGATGCCGGCCCGTTTTGACCAGCGAGCCAGGGGTTCGGTATTCTGGTTCTCCGCGCCCATGCCTCATGGGTGCGTGCACGTCTGTGTGACCGCGGTCTCGCGACCTCAGTGTTGACTGACGCAGGGTTGATGAGCCGCGTGGCCAGGCGGGCAGCATGACTTCCCTTCCGGATTCCGGGTCCGTTTTCGGGCCCGGGTGCGTCGTGAAGATCGCGACACGCCCGACCGCGGGGGGCGGACGGGCAGCTACCGAGGCAGGAACCAGCAGGCCAAGCACGTCCTAGGCCGCGCCCAGAGTGCGGTCGCGAGCGATCGCTGTGTCGCAAGACACAGCACCAGAGTGGCCACACCACCCGGTGCGGCACCGGGCCGACCGACGGTCAGCCCGGCAGAGTCAGCAAGCGAGAGCCGCGCCGCAAGGCGCGCGGTAGAGAAAAGACGGAGACGCGTTGCCCACGATCCAGCAGCTAGTCCGGAAGGGCCGGCAGGACAAGGTAGCCAAGAACAAGACTCCGGCGCTGCAGGGCAGCCCGCAGCGCCGCGGAGTATGCACGCGCGTCTACACCACGACCCCCAAGAAGCCCAACTCGGCGCTCCGGAAGGTCGCCCGAGTCCGGCTCACCAGCAAGATCGAGGTCACCGCCTACATCCCTGGTGTCGGGCACAACCTCCAGGAGCACTCGATCGTGCTCGTGCGCGGCGGCCGCGTCCGCGACCTGCCCGGCGTGCGCTACAAGATCATCCGTGGCTCGCTGGACACCCAGGGTGTCCGCAACCGCAAGCAGGCACGTAGCCGCTACGGCGCGAAGAAGGAGAAGAGCTGACATGCCGCGCAAGGGCCCCGCGACCAAGCGGCAGCTGGTGACCGACCCGGTCTATGGCTCGCCGCTCGTCACCGCGCTGGTGAACAAGGTTCTCAAGAACGGCAAGCGGTCGCTCGCCGAGCGGATCGTCTACGGCGCCCTCGAGGGCTGCCGGGACAAGACCGGCAACGACCCAGTGGTCACCCTCAAGCGCGCGCTGGACAACGTCAAGCCCACGCTCGAGGTGCGCAGCCGCCGGGTCGGCGGCGCGACCTACCAGGTGCCGGTCGAGGTTCGCGCCTCCAGGAGCACGACGCTCGCGCTGCGCTGGCTCATCACCTACTCGCGGCAGCGGCGGGAAAAGACCATGACCGAGCGGCTCACGAACGAGCTGCTTGACGCCAGCAACGGACTCGGGGCGAGCGTCAAGCGCCGCGAGGACATGCACAAGATGGCCGAGTCCAACAAGGCATTCGCTCACTACCGCTGGTAGCGAGCTTCTAATAGACAAGGATCGAGGATCAAGGCAGTGGCCGCGACACAGACCGCTAGCGAACTCGCCAACGTCAGGAACATCGGCGTCATGGCGCATATCGACGCGGGCAAAACCACGACCACCGAGCGGATCCTGTTCTACACCGGCATCAACTACAAGATCGGTGAAGTCCACGAGGGCGCAGCCACCATGGACTGGATGGAGCAGGAGCAAGAGCGCGGCATCACGATCACGTCCGCGGCGACCACCTGCATATGGCGCGACCACACCATCAACCTGATCGACACGCCGGGCCACGTCGACTTCACCGTCGAGGTGGAGCGCTCCCTGCGCGTACTCGACGGGGCGGTCGCGGTATTCGACGGCGTCGCAGGCGTCGAGCCGCAGTCCGAGACTGTCTGGCGGCAGGCGGACCGCTACGGCGTGCCGCGCATCTGCTTTGTCAACAAGATGGACCGCGTCGGCGCCGAGTTCCACCGCTGCGTGGAAATGATCGCCGACCGGCTCGGCGCGACGCCGCTCGTGATTCAGCTGCCGTGGGGCGTCGAGTCCGACTTCCGCGGCGTCATCGACCTGATCCGCATGCAGGGCCTGCTCTGGCAGACCGAGGGCAAGGGCGACACGTACGACGTCGTCGCGATCCCGGATGACCACGCCGAGGCAGCCCGCGAATGGCGGGACAAGCTGGTAGAGACCATCGCCGAGAACGATGAGGAGATGATGGAGCTCTACCTGGAAGGCACCGAGCCCGGTGTCGACCAGCTGATCGCGGCGATCCGCCGCGCCACCATCGCCAGCAGCGTCACGCCTGTCATGTGCGGCAGCGCGTTCAAGAACAAGGGCGTGCAGCCCATGCTGGACGCGATCGTGGACTTCCTGCCCAGCCCGGTCGACATCCCGGCCATCAAGGGCCACGCGGTCGGCGACGAGGAGACCCTCATCGAGCGGCACCCCGACGTGAACGAGCCGTTCGCCGCGCTGGCCTTCAAGATCATGTCCGACCAGCATCTGGGCAAGCTGACCTATATCCGTATCTACTCCGGCAAGCTCGAGGCAGGCACCCAGGTGCTGAACTCGACCAAGGGCCGCAAGGAGCGGATCGGCAAGATCTACCAGATGCACGCGAACAAGCGCGAGGAGCGCCCGACCGCGATCGCTGGCCAGATCGTGGCCGTGATGGGGCTGAAGGACACGACCACCGGCGACACGCTCTCCGATCAGGGCAAGCAGGTCATCCTGGAGTCGATGACCTTCCCGGCACCTGTCATCAACGTCGCGATCGAGCCCAGGACCAAGGGCGACCAGGACAGGCTGGGCACCGCTATCCAGCGGCTGGCGGAGGAGGACCCGACCTTCCAGGTCAGGACCGATGAGGAGACCGGGCAGACCATCATCTCGGGCATGGGCGAGCTGCACCTGGAGGTGCTGGTCGAGCGGATGCGCCGGGAGTTCAGGGTGGAGGCCAACATCGGCCGCCCGCAGGTCGCCTACCGCGAGACGATCCGCAAGAAGGTCGAGAAGGTCGAGTACACCCACAAGAAGCAGACCGGCGGTTCCGGTCAGTTCGCCCGGGTGATCATCAACCTGGAGCCGACCGGCGGCGACGGTGGCGGCTACGAGTTCGAGAACAAGGTCACCGGTGGCCGCGTACCGCGGGAGTACATCCCCTCGGTCGACGCAGGCTGCCAGGAGGCCGCGGAATTCGGCGTGCTCGCCGGCTACCCGATGGTGGACGTCAAGGTCACGCTGACCGACGGCGCCTACCACGAGGTGGACTCGTCCGAGCTCGCCTTCAAGATCGCTGGCTCGATGGCCTTCAAGAAGGCCTCGGGTCATGCCGATCCCGTCCTGCTGGAGCCGATGATGGCGGTCGAGGTCAGGACGCCCGACGACTACATGGGTGAGGTCATCGGCGACCTCAACAGCCGCCGGGGCCAGATTCAGGCCATGGAGGAGAGGTCCGGGGTGCGGGTCGTCAAGTCCCTCGTCCCGCTGTCGGAGATGTTCGGCTACGTGGGAGACCTGCGCAGCCGGACGCAGGGTCGGGCCGACTACAGCATGCAGTTCGACTCGTATGCCGAGGTCCCGCCCAGCATCGCCAAGGAGATCATCGCCAAGGCACGCGGCGAGTAGTCAGAAGTAACGACGACACGAAGCAAGCAGCGCGCGTGAGCGCCTGGCCCCGCTGCGGCGGGGAAACGATCGCAACGAGGAGACATCAGTGGCGAAGGCCAAGTTCCAGCGGACCAAGCCGCACGTCAACATCGGCACCATCGGTCATATCGACCACGGCAAGACGACGCTGACCGCGGCGATCACCAAGGTGCTGCACGACAAGTACCCCGACGTCAACACCTGCCAGCGCGTTCGACCAGATCGACAACGCGAAGGAAGAGAAGGAGCGCGGGATCACCATCTCGATCTCGCACGTCGAGTACCAGACCGACAAGCGCCACTACGCGCACGTCGACTGCCCGGGTCACGCGGACTACATCAAGAACATGATCACCGGTGCGGCCCAGATGGACGGCGCGATTCTGGTCGTGGCCGCGACTGACGGTCCCGATGCCGCAGACCCGTGAGCACGTGCTGCTGGCCCGCCAGGTCGGCGTGCCCTACATCGTGGTCGCGCTCAACAAGGCCGACATGGTGGACGACGAGGAGATCCTCGAGCTGGTCGAGCTTGAGGTCCGCGAGCTGCTCAGCACCTACGAGTTCCCCGGCGACGACGTGCCGGTGGTGCGAGTATCGGCGCTCAAGGCGCTCGAGGGCGACGCTGAGTGGGGCGAGAAGGTCGCCGAGCTGATGACGGCCTGCGACGACAGCATCCCCGAGCCGGTCCGCGACGTCGAGAAGCCGTTCCTGATGCCGGTCGAGGACGTGTTCTCGATCACCGGCCGCGGCACCGTCGTCACTGGCCGGATCGAGCGCGGTGTCATCCACACCGGCGACGAGGTCGAGATCATCGGCATCAAGGAGAAGTCGACCAAGACCACGGTCACCGGCGTGGAGATGTTCCACAAGATCCTCGACGAGGGCCAGGCGGGCGACAACGCGGGCCTGCTGCTTCGCGGCACCAAGCGCGAGGACGTCGAGCGCGGCCAGGTCATCATCAAGCCGGGCACCAACACCCCGCACACCGAGTTCGAGGCGCAGGTCTACATCCTGTCCAAGGACGAGGGCGGTCGGCACACGCCGTTCTTCAACAACTACCGGCCGCAGTTCTACTTCCGCACCACCGACGTCACGGGCGTGGTGCACCTGCCGGAGGGCACCGAGATGGTGCTGCCCGGCGACAACACCGAGATGAAGGTCGACCTGATCCAGCCGATCGCCATGGAGGAGGGCCTGCGCTTCGCTATCCGCGAGGGCGGCCGTACCGTCGGCGCCGGCCGGGTTACCAAGATCATCAAGTAGCAAGGGAACGGGCCCGGGGGAAACCCCGGGCCCGTTCCACGGTCGTCCCGCCGCCCCGGCCGCATGCGCGGCCGGCGGGCACGGGGCGGCAGGCAAGACAGCGGCACGACACGAGCGAAGGACATCGAAGCCACATGGCGGGACAGAAGATCCGCATCCGGCTCAAGGCCTATGACCACGAGGTCATTGACAGCTGGGCGCGGAAGATCGTCGATACGGTGATTCGTACCGGCGCCAAGGTCGCCGGCCCCGTGCCGCTGCCGACCGAGAAGAACGTCTACTGCGTCATCCGCTCGCCGCACAAGTACAAGGACTCGCGCGAGCACTTCGAGATGCGCACGCACAAGCGGCTGATCGACATCATCGACCCGACGCCGCGGACAGTCGACTCCCTGATGCGGCTCGACGTGCCCGCTGGCGTCGACATCGAGATCAAGCTGTAGCCGGCAGCCGGGACGAAGAAGAAAGCACTGTGATGACCAAGCAGATCAAAGGGGTCCTGGGCACCAAGCTCGGCATGACCCAGGTCTTCGCCGATGACGGCAGGATGGTTCCCGTCACGGTGGTCGCGGCCGGCCCTTGCGTCGTCACCGCGGTGCGGACCCCAGCCGCTGACGGCTACTCGGCCGTCCAGCTGGGTTTCGGCGAGATCGACCCCCGCAAGGTGACGAAGCCGGTTGCCGGGCACTTCGCCAAGGCTGGCGTCACTCCGCGCCGGTACCTGGTGGAGCTGCGGACCGATAACGCCACCGACTACACGCTCGGCCAGGAAGTCACCGCCGAGACGTTCGCCGCTGGCGAGCTGATCGACGTGACGGCCACCAGCAAGGGCAAGGGCTTCGCCGGCGTCGTGAAGCGCTACGGCTTCAAGGGCCTGAGCTCCTCCCACGGCACCAAGCGGAAGCACCGGGCGCCCGGCTCGATCGGCGGCTGCGCCTACCCGGGCCGTGTGTTCAAGGGCGTGCGGATGGCCGGCCGGATGGGCGGCGAGCGCACGACCACCGCCAACCTGACCCTGCATGGCGTCGACGCCGACCGCGGGCTGCTGCTGATCAAGGGCGCCGTCCCCGGTCCGGCCGGGGCGCTTGTGCTCGTCCGCAACGCCGTCAAGGCCCCAGTCAAGAGTGAGGCGAAATGAGCCCGGCCCAGACGAGCTCCGCAGCTAACGGAGCGCCCGTCAAGCCAGCCGCCGCCAAGCCGAAGGCGGCCAAGCCTGGCCGCCGGAGCGGCCGCGCAGCTGCCCGCGGAGATCTTCGACGCCAAGGTCAACGTGCCGCTGATCCACCAGGTGGTCGTGGCGCAGGAGGCCGCGGCCCGGCAGGGCACGCACGCCACCAAGACGCGCGGCGACGTCCGCGGCGGCGGCCGGAAGCCGTACCGGCAGAAGGGCACCGGGCGCGCCCGGCAGGGCTCGACGCGTGCGCCGCAGTTCGCCGGCGGCGGCGTGGTGCACGGCCCGCACCCGCGCTCCTATGAGCAGCGGACGCCGAAGAAGATGAAGGCCGCCGCGCTGCGCGGAGCGCTGTCCGATCGGGCCAGGCACGACCGGGTGCACGTCGTCGCGGGGCTCGTTGACGGCGACACGCCCAGGACCAAGAGCGCGGTCGCGGCGCTTGCGAGCATCACCGGGCCAACGGCGCACGTACTTGTCGTGGTCGCCGCTGGTGACACTGTCACCAGGCTCAGCCTGCGCAATGTGCCTGGCGTGCATGTGCTTGCGGAGGGCCAGCTGAACACCAGGGACGTGCTGGTGAGCGACCACGTGGTCTTCATCCAGGAGGCGCTGGACGGCTTCGTGGCCCGCACCACCGGGACACGGCAGGCGGCCGACTCCGGTGGGACCAAGTCGGCATCCCGCGCGACGGCGAAGCAGGAGGACGAGCAGCAGTGAACAAGACGGTCAACCCGCGCGACATCCTGCTGCGGCCGGTCATCTCGGAGAAGAGCCTCCGGCTCGCCGACGACGGCAAGTACACGTTCATCGTCGCGCCCGGCACGCACAAGATTCAGATCCGCCAGGCGGTGGAGGCCACCTTCAACGTGAAGGTGACTGGCGTGAACACGATTAACAGGCCCGGCAAGCGCCGCCGGACCCGGTTCGGCTGGGGCAAGCGGCCGGACACCAAGCGCGCCATCGTCAGCCTCGCCGCTGGCGACCGGATTGAGCATTTCGGCGGCCCGGTCAGCTAGCCGGCGATCACGAGGAGCTTTAACCAGATGGCTATCAGAAAGTACAAGCCGACTACCCCCGGCAGGCGGGGCGCGAGCGGCTCCGACTTCTCCGAGCTCACCAGAGATGAGCCGGAGAAGAGCCTGGTGCGTCCGCTGACGAGCCAGGGCGGCCGGAACGTCTACGGCCGCATCACCACCCGGCACCAGGGCGGCGGGCACAAGCGCGCTTACCGGCTGATCGACTTCCGCCGGGCATGACAAGGACGGCGTGCCCGCGAAGGTGGCGCACATCGAGTACGACCCGAACCGCACCGCCCGGATCGCGCTGCTGCACTACGCCGACGGCGAGAAGCGCTACATCATCGCGCCTGTCGGCCTCAAGCAGGGCGACCGGGTCGAGAACGGCGCTGGCGCGGACATCAAGACGGGTAACTGCCTGCCGCTCCGCAACATCCCGACCGGCACGGTGGTGCACGCTATCGAGCTGCGGCCAGGCGGCGGCGCCAAGATTGCCCGGTCGGCCGGGTCCGGAGTGCAGCTGCTGGCCAGGGAGGGTAACCGCGCCACCCTGCGGATGCCCTCTGGCGAGATCCGGCTGGTCGACGCGGCCTGCCGCGCCACGATCGGCGAGGTGGGCAACGCTGAGCAGGGCAACATCAAGCTTGGCAAGGCCGGTCGCAGTCGGTGGAAGGGCCGCAGGCCCACCGTTCGCGGTGTCGCGATGAACCCGGTCGACCACCCGATGGGCGGCGGCGAGGGCAAGACCTCAGGCGGCCGTCACCCGGTC
This sequence comes from uncultured Actinomycetota bacterium, assembly GCA_963837255.1. Taxonomy (GTDB): domain Bacteria; phylum Actinomycetota; class Actinomycetes; order Streptosporangiales; family Streptosporangiaceae; genus JAJYUU01. The sequence continues at coordinate 977,535 of CAWIMN010000009.1, read as the reverse complement.
AGCCCGTGGGGGCAGCCAGAGGGCCGGACCCGCCAGGCGCACAAGCCCAGCGACCAGATGATCACCCGCCGGCGCAGCAAGAAGAAGCGGTAGGAGCACCTAGCGATGCCTCGTAGCCTTAAGAAGGGTCCCTTCGTGGACGACCACCTGATCAAGAAGGTGGATGTCCAGAACGACAAGGGCACCAAGAACGTCATCAAGACGTGGTCGCGCCGCTCGATGATCGTGCCGGCGATGCTCGGCCACACGATCGCCGTGCACGACGGCCGCAAGCACGTGCCGGTGTTCATCACCGAGTCGATGGTCGGCCACAAGCTCGGCGAGTTCGCGCCGACCCGTACCTTCCGCAGCCACGTGCGTGACGACCGGCGCAGCCGGCGCTAACGACAGACCACCGAGACAGCAACGCCGGATACGAGAAGAGCGAGACTGAGATGGAAGCAAGGGCTAAGGCGCGGTACGTGCGCGTCACGCCGCGGAAGGCCCGCCGCGTGGTGGACCTCATCCGCGGCATGCCTGCCGACCAGGCGCAGGCGACGCTTGCCTTCGCGCCGCAGTCAGCGAGCGACCCCATCGGCAAGGTGCTGGCCAGCGCCATTGCCAATGCCGGGCACAACAGTCACCTCGACCCCAGCTCGCTCGTCGTGAGCCGGGCCTGGGTCGATGAGGGACCGACGCTGAAGCGCTTCCGGCCGCGGGCGCAGGGCCGTGGCTACCGGATCAACAAGCGCACCAGCCACATCACGGTCATCGTTTCCGACCGCGGTGCTTCGAACGGCAACGCGCCGAGGAGCAGTGCGTCAAGGAGCAGTGCGTCAAGAAGCAGTGCGCCAAGGAGCAGTACGCCAAGGAGCAGTACGCCAAGGAGCAGGGAGAGGACCCGCTAGTGGGCCAGAAAGTGAACCCGCACGGGTTCCGGCTGGGCATCACCACCGACTTCAAGAGCCGGTGGTACGCCAACAAGCTGTACAAGGACTACGTCGCGGAGGACGTTGCCATCCGGCGGCTGCTTCAGCGCGGCATGGAGCGGGCTGGCATCTCCAAGGTGGAGATCGAGCGGACCATGGACCGGGTGCGCGTGGACATCCACACCGCCCGGCCGGGCATCGTGATCGGCCGCCGCGGCGCCGAGGCTGACCGTATCCGGGGCGACCTGGAGAAGCTCACCGGCAAGCAGGTGCAGCTCAACATCCTCGAGGTGAAGAACCCTGAGGTGGACGCCCAGCTCGTGGCGCAGGGCGTCGCCGAGCAGCTCTCCAGCCGCGTCTCGTTCCGCCGCGCTATGCGCAAGGCGATGCAGACGGCGATGAAGAGCGGCGCCAAGGGCATCCGGGTGCAGTGCTCAGGTCGCCTGGGCGGCGCTGAGATGTCGCGCTCGGAGTTCTACCGCGAGGGCCGGGTGCCGCTGCACACCCTGCGCGCGGACATCGACTACGGCTTCTACGAGGCGCGCACCACGTTCGGCCGGATCGGCGTCAAGGTCTGGATCTACCGCGGCGAGGCCGCGGCGACCAGGGCCGAGCGCGAGGCGGCCGCAGCAGCGCTGCGGGCCGGCCAGCGTCCGGGCGGCGGTCCCGGCGGCGGCCGTGACCGCGACCGCGACCGGCCGCAGCGCCAGCAGCGCCGCAGGCCTGGCTCGCCCGACGGAACCGACAGGCCGGCCGCGGCGGCGCCAGCCGAGGCCGGCACTGAGGCACCCGAGGCCAGCGCGAGCCCTGCGGCCACGTCAGGCGAGGAGGGCTAAGTCATGCTGATCCCCCGGCGGGTCAAGCACCGCAAGCAGCACCGGCCAGACCGCTCTGGCGTGGCCAAGGGCGGCACCAGGGTGACCTTCGGTGAGTACGGCATCCAGGCGGTCGAGCACTCCTACGTCACCAACCGGCAGATCGAGGCCGCCCGTATCGCCATGACGCGGCACATCCGCCGTGGCGGCAAGGTGTGGATCACGATCTACCCAGACCGTCCGCTGACCAAGAAGCCCGCCGAGACCCGGATGGGGTCAGGCAAGGGCGCACCGGAGTGGTGGGTCGCGAACGTGAAGCCCGGCCGCGTCATGTTCGAGCTGTCTGGCGTTCCCGAGCCGGTAGCCAGGGAGGCTCTGCGCCGGGCCATGCACAAGCTGCCCATGAAATGCAAATTCGTGAAGCGTGAAGTGGGGGAGGCGTGATGGCCAAGGCACTGGCAGCCGCTGACCTGCGGACCTCGACCGAGGAAGAGCTGGATCTGAAGCTCACCGAGGCGAAGATCGAGCTGTTCAACCTCCGCTTCCAGGCGGCGACCGGCCAGCTGGAGAGCCACGGGCGACTACGGGCCGTCCGCAAGGAGATCGCGCGCATCTACACGGTGAAGCGCGAGCGCGAGCTCGGCATCGTGGTTGTCGAAAGTGAGGAGTCGGCCGATGAGTGAGGCGACTGCGACCGCGCAGGCGCGCGGCTACCGCAAGGTCCGCGAGGGCCTCGTGGTCAGCGACAAGATGGACAAGACCGTCGTCGTCGAGGTCGAGGACCGGGTCAAGCACCCCAAGTACGGCAAGGTCATCCGGCGGACGAAGAAGTACAAGGCACACGATGGCGAGAACGCCTGCGGCGTTGGCGACCGGGTGCTGCTGATGGAGACCCGCCCGTTGTCAGCGACCAAGCGCTGGCGCGTGGCGGAGATCTTGGAGAAGGCCAAGTAGCAAGGGCCAGCCGGGACAACCGGACAGGCACGCGCGTGAAGAAGCAGGAGTTGACGTGATCCAGCAGGAGTCGCGGCTCAAGGTCGCCGACAACACCGGAGCCAAGGAGATCTTGTGCATCCGCGTGCTCGGCGGCTCGAGCAGGCGATACGCGGGCATCGGCGACATCATCGTCGCCACCGTCAAGGATGCCCTCCCCGGAGCCGGGGTGAAGAAGGGCGACGTCGTGAAGGCCGTCGTGGTGCGCACCCGCAAGGAGCGGCGCCGGGGCGACGGCTCCTATATCCGCTTCGACGAGAACGCTGCCGTGCTGATCAGGGATGGCGGGGACCCGCGTGGTACCCGCATCTTCGGCCCGGTCGGCCGTGAGCTCCGCGAGAAGCGGTTCATGCGGATCATCTCGCTTGCACCGGAGGTGTTGTGATGGCCGGGGCCAAGAAGACAGAGCCGGGGAAGGCGCGCCGGATGAAGATCAAGAAGGGCGACAAGATCGTCGTGATCGCGGGCAAGGACCGCGGTCGCGAGGGCACGGTCCTTGCCGTCCGCCCGGATCGCCAGCAGGTGCTCGTCCAGGGCGTGAACCTGATCAGGAAGAACACCAAGGTCAATTACCAGGGCCAGCGCGGTGCCAAGGAAGGCGGCATCGTGACGCAGGAGGCCCTGATCCACGTCAGCAACGTTCAGCTGATCGACCCGGAGACGAAGGCTCCCACCAGGGCCGGGTACCGGATCGACGGTGACAAGAAGGTCCGGGTGGCCCGGGCCAGCGGTAAGGACATCTGATGACTGCCACCACCAACGACGCTGCCACGCCAGGCACGGCGGAGCGCTCGCAGCCGCGGCTGAAGGAGCGCTACCGCAACGAGATCCACGGCGCGCTGCTGTCGGAGTTCGGCTACCCGAACGTCATGCAGGTGCCCACCGTGACCAAGATCGTGGTGAACATGGGTGTCGGCGAGGCGGCCAGGGACGCCAAACTGATCGACGGCGCCGTCAGGGACCTCACGATTATCACCGGGCAGAAGCCGGCCGTGGCCAGGGCGCGCAAGTCCATCGCCCAGTTCAAGCTGCGCGAGGGCATGCCGATCGGGGCGCACGTCACGCTCCGAGGTGACCGGATGTGGGAGTTCCTCGACCGGCTGCTGTCGATCGCGCTGCCCCGGATCCGTGACTTCCGCGGGCTGAGCGACCGCCAGTTCGACGGCCGCGGCAACTACACCTTCGGCCTGACCGAGCAGCTGATGTTCCACGAGATCGACCCCGATCAGGTGGACAGGCAGCGCGGCATGGACGTGACCGTCGTCACGTCCGCGACCACCGACGCTGAGGGCCGCTCATTGCTGCGGCGACTCGGCTTCCCGTTCAAGGAGAACTGAGCAGTGGCGAAGAAGAGCCTCATCGCCAAGGCCAACCGCAAGCCGAAGTTCGCGGTGCGCGCCTACACCCGGTGTACCCGGTGCGGCCGGCCGCGGGCCGTCTACCAGAGGTTCGGCCTGTGCCGGATCTGCTTCCGGTCGATGGCGCACCGCGGCGAGCTCCCCGGCATCACCAAGTCCAGCTGGTAACAGCCGCGCAAGCGGCGCACCCGGACGCGCGAGCGTCCGGCCGGAACGACCAACCTGGGCGCGACAGGCGCCCACCGACCACGCCGAAGGTCCACGGTGCTGACGAAGCACAGGGAAACCGCGGCGAGGAGGGCCATCAGGCCATGACCATGACCGACCCGGTCGCAGACATGCTGACCCGTCTGCGCAACGCCAACTCGGCCTACCACGACTCCGTGACGATGCCGCACTCGAAGATCAAGGTGCACATCGCGGAGATCCTCCAGCAGGAGGGCTACATCGCCAGCTGGAAGGTGGAGGACGCCGAGGTAGGCAAGCACCTGGTGATCGCGCTGAAGTTCGGACCGACCAGGGAGCGCTCCATCGCGGGCCTCAAGCGCGTGTCCAAGCCCGGCCTGCGGGTGTACGCCCGCAAGGACAACCTGCCGCGCGTTCTCGGCGGCCTCGGCGTGGCCATCATCTCGACGTCCTCAGGCCTGATGACTGACAAGCAGGCGAAGAAGAAGGGCGTGGGCGGGGAAGTCCTCGCCTACGTCTGGTAGGGGAGCCAGCTATGTCGCGAATCGGACGGCTGCCGGTTGCAGTCCCGAGCGGTGTCGATGTCACCATCAACGGGCGCCAGGTGCACGTCAAGGGCCCGAAGGGCGAGCTAAGCCTGGAGGTGACGGCGCCGATCGAGGTCAAGCAGGTCGACGGCGTCATCACGGTTAGCAGGCCAAGTGACGAGGGCGAGATCCGTGCGCTGCACGGTCTGTCCCGGTCGCTGATCGCCAACATGGTGACCGGCGTCACCGAGGGTTATCGCAAGACCATGGAGATCGTCGGCGTCGGATACCGTGTCCAGGCCAAGGGCCAGGACCTGGAGTTCGCACTCGGGTTCAGTCACCCGGTGCCAGTGCACGCGCCGGACGGGATCACCTTCCGGGTCGAGACTCCCACCAGGTTCGTGGTGGAAGGCATTGACAAGCAGCAGGTGGGCGAGGTCGCCGCGAACATCCGCAAGCTGCGCAAGCCGGACCCCTACAAGGGCAAGGGCGTGCGTTACCAGGGTGAGCAGATCCGCCGCAAGGTCGGGAAGGCTGGTAAGTAAGACATGTCTGGCACCAAGACCAGGGCGCACGGCCGGATCACCGGACGGACCGCGCCGCGCATTGCCTCACGGCAGCGGCGGCACCTGCGCGTTCGCAAGAGGGTCGAGGGCAGCGCGGCCCGCCCGCGGCTGGTCGTCACGCGCTCGGCCAAGAACACCTTCGCCCAGCTGATCGACGACACGATGGGCAACACGCTCGCATCTGCCTCTACGCTGGAGGAATCGATCCGCAGCGCGGCCGGCGACAAGACGGCCAAGGCCAAGCAGGTCGGAGCGCTGCTGGCAGAGCGGGCCGTGCAGGCCGGCATTAGCACGGCGGTATTCGACCGCGGCGGCTACGCGTATCACGGCCGCGTGGCCGCGCTCGCCGACGGCGCGCGCGAAGGCGGGCTGGTCCTCTAGATGACGAGCACAGCAGCGGGCCGCGTGACACCAAGCGCCCAACGACAGAAGAGGAAGATCTGATGGCAGCAACACCGCGGCGCGGCGCCAGTGGCGGCGGCGAACGGCGCGAGCGCCGCGACGACCGCCGCGGGGCAGGGCCGGAGAAGGGCACCGCTTACCTCGAGCGCGTGGTCACCATCAATCGTGTGGCCAAGGTCGTGCAGGGCGGTCGCCGGTTCAGCTTCACCGCGCTTGTCGTGGTGGGCGACGGTAACGGCATGGTCGGCGTCGGCTACGGCAAGGCCAAGGAGGTGCCGGCCGCGATCGCCAAGGGCGTCGAGGCAGCCAAGAAGTCCTTCTTCCGCGTGCCGCGCATCGCCGGCACGATCCCGCACACCGTGCAGGGTGAGGAATCGGCCGGCGTCGTGCTGCTGAAGCCCGCCAGCCCCGGTACCGGCGTGATCGCGGGCGGCCCCGTCCGCGCGGTGCTGGAGTGCGCCGGGATCCACGACGTGCTGTCCAGGTCGCTCGGCTCGTCCAACCCGATCAACGTCGTGCACGCCACGGTGCGGGCGCTGAAGAGCCTGAACCGGCCCGAGGAGATCGCGGCCCGGCGCGGCCTGCCGATCGAGCACGTCGCGCCCGCCGCCATGCTGAGGGCCCGGGCCGCTGCGGCGACCGCGGGCGCGGCCGGCGGCCCGGCGGCCGAGAACAGCTGAGGCGGAGCGAGACGATGGCAGAGCTGAAAGTCACGCAGATCAAGTCGAAGATCGGCGGCAAGAAGGAGCAGCGCGATTCGCTGCGCTCCCTCGGCTTGCACCGCATCGGCGACGTGGTCGTGAAGCAGGACCGGCCAGAGATCCGCGGCATGATCAAGGCGGTGCGCCACCTGGTCACCGTGGAGGAGGTTGACTAACGATGGCAGACACCGACACCCGCAAGGCCAGCGAGCCGGGCGGCCGGGCCGGGCTGAAGATTCACCACCTGCGCCCGGCGCCGGGCGCGCGCACCGAGCGCACGAGGGTCGGGCGAGGCGAGGCATCTAAGGGCAAGACGGCCGGGCGCGGCACCAAGGGCAGCAAGGCCAGGACACAGGTCCCGGAGGCGTTCGAGGGCGGCCAGATGCCGCTGCACCGCCGGCTGCCTAAGCTGAAGGGTTTCTCTAACGCCCGATTCAAGACCACGTATCAGGTCGTCAACCTGGACCGGCTAGGGACGCTGTATCCAGACGGTGGTGCGGTGACTCCGGAGAACCTCGTCGCCAAGGGCGCGGTCCGCGCCGGCGAGCTGGTCAAGGTACTCGGCCAGGGCGAGGTAACGGCGGCGCTGCAGGTCAGCGCCCACGCATTCTCGTCATCGGCGCGTGCCAAGATCACCGCAGCGGGCGGAACTGTTACTGAACTGTGAGATGACCGCCGCCCTAAGGCACGTCCGGGTCAGCTTAGACTCCGCTGGCCCGGATTCGCGTGCCGTCGGCACCATGCATGCTGCATGGCTAACGGACCCTGATCGGCACGTTAGACTTCGGCGAGCACAAAGCCGGACGCACTGGCGGCGCAGCTGGCGACTGGCTGTGCTGTCCCGCGACAGGAGCGGCAGATGATGTTGAGCTATCGAGTAGGGGACGGCGCATGCTGACCGCGTTCATCCGGGCGTTCCGCACGCCCGACTTGCGCAAGAAGCTACTCTTCACGGTTTTCATCATCGCCGTCTTCCGGCTCGGCGCCGCACTGCCGACGCCGGGCGTGTCGGAGAAGGCGATCCAGGCCTGCCTGAACACCAGCAAGAACACCGGCGTCCTCCAGCTCGTCAACCTGTTCAGCGGCGGCGCGCTGCAGAAGCTGACGGTCTTCGCGCTCGGCATCATGCCGTACATCACCGCCAGCATCATCCTCCAGCTGCTCGCGGTCGTGATCCCGCGCCTGGAGGCGCTGCGCCAGGAGGGCCAGACCGGCCAGGCCAAGATCACTCAGTACACCCGGTACCTGACCATCGGCCTCGCGATCCTCCAGTCGACCGGCATCATCGCGCTGGCCAGGTCGGGCGAGCTGATCCCTGGCTGTAACCAGAGCCTCATTCCCAACCCGTCGGTCTTCACGATCACCACGATGGTCATCATCATGACCGCCGGTACCGCCGTGATCATGTGGCTCGGCGAGCTGCTCACCGACCGCGGTGTCGGCAACGGCATGTCGGTCCTGATCTTCACCCAGATCATCGCCGTCATCCCCGGCCAGATGCAGCTGATCTACGACCAGGATGGCGCCTTCGTCTTCGCGATGGTCCTCATCGTGGGCGTCGCGATCATCGCCTTCGTCGCGCTCATGGAACAGGCTCAGCGCCGGATCCCGATTCAGTACGCCAAACGCATGGTCGGACGGCGGATGTATGGCGGCACATCGACGTATATACCGCTGAAGGTGAACCAGGCTGGCGTTATCCCGGTCATCTTCGCCTCCTCGCTGCTCTATATCCCGCAGCTCGCAGCCCAGCTGTTCGGGCGCAACGCGACATCGGGCTGGGCGTACTGGGTTACTCAGAACCTTGTCATCAGCGACAAGCCGGCGTACGCGGTCGCGTTCTTCCTGCTCATCCTGTTCTTTACCTACTTCTACGTGTCGATCACGTTCAACCCGACCGAGGTAGCCGACGGCATGAAGAAGAGCGGCGGCTTCATCCCCGGCATCAGGCCAGGCGGACCGACGGCCGGCTACCTCAGCTACGTGCTGAGCCGGCTGACGGCCGCTGGCTCGCTCTACCTGTCGCTGGTCGCGCTCATCCCGGTGGTCGCGATCGGCTTGCTCGGCGCCACCGCGCAGTTCCCGCTGGGCGGCACCAGCATCCTGATCGCCGTGGGCGTCGGTCTCGACACCGTCAAGCAGATCGAGAGCCAGCTCCAGCAGCGTAACTACGAGGGCTTCCTGCGGTAGTGCGACTCGTCCTCGTCGGGCCCCCCGGTGCGGGCAAGGGGACACAGGCCCAGTTCATAGCCTCACACCTGTCGATACCGAAGATCTCGACAGGCGACATCTTCCGGTACAACGTGAGCACCGGCACTGAGCTCGGCCGCCAGGCGAAGGCTTTCATGGATCGCGGTGACCTCGTCCCGGACGAGGTCACCATCGCGATGGTCGTGGCCAGGCTCCAGGAGGATGACGCGCAGAATGGCTTCCTGCTGGACGGCTTCCCGCGCAACGTCCCCCAGGCCGAGACGCTGCGGAAGCTGCTGGCGGACTGGGACACCAAGCTCGACATCGTGCTCGAACTGGTCGTCGACGACGACGAGGTCGTCCGGCGGCTGTCCGGCCGGCGGACCTGCCGGATCTGCGGCCGGATCTGGCACGTCCTCTTCGAGCCGCCTACCAGGGCGGGCCTGTGCGACGACTGCGGCGGCGACCTATTCCAGCGTGATGACGACCGTGAGCAGACCATCAGGCACCGGCTCGACGTGTACGCCGAGCAGACGCGGCCGCTGATCAGCTTCTATGCCGACGACGGCATCCTGCTCGGCATCGACGCGACGGGGCCGGTCGAGGAGATCACCGCCCGTGCCATGTCGGCCTTGCGCCGGTTCATCACCTGAGACGCCCGCTGCTGAGGCGGGGTACCGTGAAAGTCATTGCACGGGAGGCGTAATGCGGCTGAGACGGGACGACCCGATCGAGGTGAAGAGCCCAGCCGAGCTGGCCATCATGCGTGAGGCCGGGCTGGTGACCGCGGCGGCGCTGCGTGCCGTGGCCGATGCCGTCGAGCCCGGCATCAGCACGGCAGAGCTGGACGCCATCGCGGAGCGCGAGATCCGAGCCGCTGACGCCGTGCCGTCGTTCAAGGGCTATTTCGGCTTCCCGGCCACGATCTGCACGTCGGTCAACGACCAGATCGTGCATGGCATCCCGAGCCAGGAGCAGGTGCTGCATGACGGCGACGTGCTGTCCGTCGACTGCGGGGCCATCGTGCGCGGCTGGCATGGCGACTCGGCGCTGACGCTGCGCGTCGGCACGGTCCGGCGCCGGCCGGGCCCTACAGCGAGGATGAGCTGGCCGGCCTGCTGCGTGCCTGCGAGCTCGCCCTGTGGCACGGGCTGGCTCAGGCTGTGCCAGGCCGCCGCCTGACCGACATCTCGCACGCGGTGGAGCAGGCGGCGCGCGGCGCCGGCCGGTACGGGATCATCAGGGAGTACACCGGGCACGGCATCGGCACGCAGATGCACATGGATCCGCCGGTCCCGAACTACGGCCGGGCAGGCCGCGGCCCGGTGCTCGTGCCTGGCATGGCCCTGGCCATCGAGCCCATGCTGGTGCTCGGCAGCCCGCAGACCGCGGTGCTTCCCGACGAGTGGACCGTCGTGACTGTCGATGGCAGCTGGGCCGCTCACTTCGAGCACACCGTCGCGGTTACGGAGGACGGGCCGGTCGTCCTCACCGCGGCGGACGGCGGGGCAGCCGGCTTCGCCGCGCTGCGGTCCGGGCAGGCCATAGCGCCGCCTGAGCAGGTCGGGGCCGCCAGGAGTGGTCGCAGCGGAGGGGACACGCGATGGCGTATGACCCTAATGTCCGAGTTTCCGACTCGGACCGGGACCGGACGGCAGCGCTGCTGCGGGAGCACCACGCGGCCGGGCGGCTGACCGCCGAGGAGTTCAGCGACCGGCTGGATCGTGCCTTCGCGGCCAAGACGGTGGGCGAGATCGACGGCTTGCTGAAAGACCTGCCGACCATCGACCTGTACCGGCTGCCCGACGCCGTCCTGACTCGCCAGCCGCGCCAGCGCCAGGCCCGGACCTCAGGTCGGCGGGCGTCGGGGGCGTGGCGAGCGGCGTGGGGCGTCTGGTTCACCGTCAGCCTGGTCTGCTTCGTGATCTGGGGCCTGACAAGCGCCCCCGGCTACGTCTGGCCGGTCTGGGTAGCCGGCCCGTGGGGTGCTGTCCTGGCCGGCAGCTGGCTGACCGCCAGCGCCGTCCGGGGCGGACCCGGCCGCGGCGCCATCCGGGGCGGACCGGGTCCTGGCCAGCTGCCGCGCGGCGACGAGGACCTGCCAGGCAGGCCAGGGAGCTGACGTCGCTGGGCAGCCGGACGTAATGTCGTGGTGTGCGGCGTATGGGAACGGGGTAGCTCCCGGCAGGTGCGGGCCGGAATATCGCGGTCGCTGTAGCGGTTACAGCACTCGATCACCGGCTGTCGGGCTGGGTTCGCGTTGCCACCGGACCTGAAGTAGACTTTCCCACGGCCCATGAGCTGTTGTCAGGGTGCGGGGTTTCCTGCCGCGCAATGCGACCTCAGTCAGCCGGGCCGTCCGTGCTTCTGTCCGAGTGCATCTGCACCTGCGCAGGAGAAGCCACGCCATCCGCTCCCGGCGGGATTGGGTGGCCGGGTCCCGGGGCAACCAGGCCTGAGCACGCGGACGCAGATCAGCCAACCACAAGCGGCGAGCTTGCAGGCGACAGCAAGCTGGCCAGTACAAGCAGCGAAGCGCGGAGGGCATGGCCAAAAAAGACGGCGCCATCGAGATCGAGGGAACGGTCGTGGAGTCGCTCCCGAACGCCTTTTTCAGGGTGGAGCTGGACAACGGGCACAAAGTCCTGGCCCACATCAGCGGCAAGATGCGGATGCACTACATCCGGATCCTGCCCGATGACCGGGTCGTCGTCGAGCTGAGCCCCTACGACCTCAGTCGTGGGCGGATTGTCTACCGGTACAAGTAAACGAGCACGGCGCGGTCGGCCACTGGCCGGCGGCACCACAGGAAGAGACCAGGCAATGAAGGTCAAGCCGAGTGTGAAGAAGATCTGCAGCAAGTGCAGGATCATCCGCAGGCACGGCCGGGTCATGGTCATCTGCTCTGACCCGCGGCACAAGCAGCGTCAGGGCTGAGGCACTGGCCCCGGGCGATAACTGAATAACTCACGCACCGCAATCCGCTGCCGGCCAGGCCGGCAGCGGAGCACCCCCGGACGGAGGCCGGGGCGCGTCCGGGCAGGGACGCGGAGCGGCGCGCAGGACCTCCGCAGATTGAGAAGGAGCACTGCCCACGATGGCACGCCTTGTCGGCGTTGACCTGCCGCGCGATAAGCGGCTTGAGGTCGCGCTTACTTACGTTTATGGCATCGGCCGTACCCGGGCGTTCGAGACGCTCGGCGCCACTGGCATCAGTGGCGACACCCGGGTGCATCAGCTCACCGATGACGACGTCATCCGGCTGAGGGACTGGATCGAGGCCAACTACAAGGTCGAGGGTGACCTGCGCCGCGAGGTGCAGGCTGACATCCGCCGCAAGATCGAGATCGGCTGCTACCAGGGCATCCGGCATCGTCGCGGCCTTCCGGTGCACGGTCAGCGCACGCAGACCAATGCCCGTACCCGCAAGGGCAAGAAGAAGACAGTGGCCGGCAAGAAGAAGGCCGGCAAGAAGTAGTCCGCTGCGGGCCCGCGCCGTGATCACGCCGGGCCGAGCAGCTGGTCCGACCACCTCAGCAAGGTAGAGGGAGCAGAATGCCTCCGAAGAGCCGCACCGGCGTCAAGAAGGTACGCCGGAAGGAACGCAAGAACATCGCGCATGGCCATGCGCACATCAAGAGCACGTTCAACAACACGATCGTCTCGATCACCGATCCCGGTGGCAGCGTGATCTCCTGGGCGTCGTCCGGGCAGGTCGGATTCAAGGGATCGCGGAAGTCAACTCCGTTCGCCGCCCAGATGGCCGCCGAGGCTGCTGCGCGCCGGGCGATGGAGCACGGCATGCGCAAGGTCGACGTATTCGTGAAGGGTCCTGGCTCGGGCCGCGAGACCGCGATCAGGTCGCTGCAGGCGACCGGCCTCGAGGTCGGCTCCATCCAGGACGTCACCCCGGTCCCGCACAACGGCTGCCGCCCGCCTAAGCGGCGCCGGGTTTGAGGAGTTAGTAACACATATGGCTCGATACACCGGTGCGGACTGCAAGCGCTGCCGCCGCGAGAAGACCAAGCTGTTCCTGAAGGGCGCCAAGTGCGACAGCCCTAAGTGCCCGATCGAGATCCGGCCGTACCCGCCGGGTGAGCACGGGCGCAACCGGCCCAAGGAGAGCGAGTACCTGCTCCAGGTCCGCGAGAAGCAGAAGGCCAAGCGGATCTACGGCGTGCTGGAGAAGCAGTTTGCCAACTACTACGAGGAAGCCGCCCGCAAGCGCGGCATGACCGGCGAGGCGCTGCTGCAGATCCTGGAGACCCGGCTGGACAACATCGTCTACCGGGCCGGCTTCGCCAAGAGCCGGGACATGGCCCGCCAGCTCGTCAGCCATGGCCACATCCTGGTCAACGGCCGGAAGGTGGACATCCCCTCCTACCGGGTCAGCGAGAGCGACATCGTCGAGATCGCGCCGAAGTCCCAGGCCCTGACGCCGTTCATCGTGGCCAAGGCCGAGGCGGGCGAGCGCACGCCGCCGGCCTGGATTGAGGTCATCCCGGACAAGATGCGAGTCCTGGTGCACACGCTGCCGGTGCGTGCCCAGATCGACACCCTGGTCCAGGAGCAGCTCATCGTCGAGTACTACTCGAAGTAAGGAACACAGCGCCCGGCCGCACTGCCGGGCCCGCACAACGTCCGGCCAGCACGGCCGGGCCGCATAACCAGGGTCGGCCGCGACGCGGCCCGGCCCGCAACGCCGGCGGCTACCCCGTCGGCGCCAGGCGCGACTGTCATATAGCGGGCAGCGCGGAAAGGGAGAGTCATGCTTATCGCACAGCGCCCCGGCCTCGCCGAGGAGCAGGTAGACGAGTTCCGGTCCAGGTTCGTCATCGAGCCGCTAGAGCCCGGCTTCGGTTACACCATCGGCAACTCACTGCGCCGTACGCTGCTGTCGTCCATCCCTGGTGCGGCTGTCACCAGCATCCGCATCGAGGGCGTCCTGCACGAGTTCTCCACCGTGCCGGGCGTCACCGAGGACGTCACCGACATCATCCTCAACCTCAAGAACCTGGTCGTCTCCTCCGAGCACGACGAGCCGATGCACATGTACCTGCGCAAGCAGGGGCCGGGCCCGGTCACGGCCGCCGACATCGCGCCGCCGGCTGGCCTGGAGGTGCACAACCCTGAGCTGCACATCGCCACGCTGAACGGCAAGGGCAAGCTGGAGATGGAGCTGACGGTCGAGCGCGGTCGCGGCTACGTGTCCGCGGCCCAGAACAAGCAGCCGGGCCAGGAGATCGGCCGGATCCCGATCGACTCCATCTACTCCCCGGTGCTGCGCGTCACCTACAAAGTCGAGGCGACCCGTGTCGAGCAGCGGACCGACTTCGACAAGCTCATCCTGGACGTCGAGACCAAGCAGAGCCTGCGGCCGCGGGACGCGGTGGCCAGCGCCGGCAAGACCCTGGTTGAGCTGTTCGGCCTGGCCAGGGAGCTGAACCTGGACGCCGAGGGCATCGACATCGGCCCGTCGCCGACTGACGCCGCACTCGCGGCCGATCTCGCGCTGCTGATCGAGGAGCTGAACCTCACCGTTCGGTCCTACAACTGCCTCAAGCGCGAGGGCATCCACACCGTGGGCGAGCTTGTCGCCCGCAGCGAGCAGGACCTGCTGGACATCCGCAACTTCGGCGCCAAGTCGATCGAGGAAGTCAAGCAGAAGCTCATCGACATGGGCCTCACCCTGAAGGACTCCCCGCCCGGATTCGACCCGGGCTCGGCGGCCGACAGCTACGGGGCCGACGACGAGGACGATTACGTCGAGACCGAGCAGTACTGACAGGCCTACGGCCTGCCGGTACTGTGCGGTTAGCCAGCAGTGACGCACGACAGTACTGAACCGGGAGAATCCTTCGATGCCCACGCCCACTAAGGGCCACCGACTTGGCGGCAGCCCTGCCCATCAGCGGCACATGATGGCGAACCTGGCCACCGCCCTGTTCGAGCATGGCAAGATCACGACGACTGAGGCCAGGGCCCGTAGGCTGCGGCCGCTGGCAGAGCGCCTGATCACCTTCGCCAAGCGCGGTGACCTGCACGCACGGCGCCAGGTACTGACCGTCGTCACGGACAAGACGGTGGTGCACAACCTGTTCGCCGAGATCGGGCCGAGCTTCGCCAGCCGCGACGGCGGATACACCCGGATCACCAAGGTCGGGCCGCGCAAGGGCGACAACGCAGCGCTCGCGGTGATCGAGCTGATACGCGAGGAGGCGGAGCCCAAGACGCGCCGCCGCCGCGCGCGCCGGGCTCCAGCCGCTGCCGCGACAGGCCGCTCGGGCCGCGGGCAGGCTGCCGTGGCCGAGGCACCAGCGGCGGCCGAGGACAGCTGTGGCCGAGGACGACTGTCGCCGAGGATGCCGTCGCCGAGGATGCCGTCGCGGACGCGCCGGGCACCGAGGACGCGGCCGCGGACAGCGAAGCCGGCGACACCGAGGCCAGCGCGGACGCATCCGCCGACGCGGATGTGGCTGACGAGGCCGCGGACGCGGCGGCGAGCGACGAGCAGGCGACCGACGAATAACGAGGCAGTTGAAGGCGAGCCCGGCCGGCTTTCACCGGCCGGGCTCGCCTCGCTTCGGCTCCGGATCGATCTTTCCTACGACGGCTCAGCGTTCCATGGCTGGGCGACCCAGCCGGGCCTGACGACGGTCCAGCAGACCGTCGAGGAGGCGCTCTGGCGTGCGCTGGCGCTGCCCGAGCCGCCTGCTGTCACGGTTGCCGGACGCACCGACGCGGGCGTCCACGCACGGGGCCAGGTGGGGCACGTGGATGTGCCGGCGGCGAACTGGACGGCGGCGGCCGGGTCGGCGGCCCGTCGGCTAGGCCGGATCCTGCCGCCGGAAGTCCGGGTCGCTGCGATCGGCCCGGCGCCCGACGGGTTCGACGCGAGGTTCTCGGCGCTGTGGCGGCGCTACTCCTACCGGGTCTGTGACGCCCCGGCCCTGGCCGATCCACTGCGACGGCATGACACGCTCTGGTATCGCGATCCGCTGGACCTGGACCGCATGAACGCCGCGGCTGTGGCGTGCCTGGGCGAGCACGACTTCGCCGCGTTCTGCCGGCCGCAGGGCGGGCGCGACGACCATCCGCGAGCTGCTGCGGCTGGACTGGGCGCGGGCCGAGCCCGGCGTGGCGGTCGCCACCGTGGTCGCCGACGCCTTCTGCCACAACATGGTGCGGGCGCTGACCGGCGCGCTGCTGACTGTCGGCGACGGCACCAGGCCGCCGGAGTGGCTCGGGCAGGTCCTCGCGGCCCGCCAGCGCGACCCTGCCGTCCGGGTCGCCCCGCCGCACCCGCTCTGCCTGGAGGAGGTCGGCTATCCCGAGCCGGCCGCGATGGCCAGTCGTGCCGCCTCGACGCGGCGGATAAGAACTCTGCAAGCCGGGAACGGGCCCGACTGACGTCCGTCACCCTCAGCACGCGACTCAGGGCGCGCCGCTCACCATCCGGTTGGCCAGGCTGATGTTGGCGGTGTTCGTCAGCAGCTCGGTCATGAACTGCTCGATGGCGGTCGCGCTGACCCGCCGTCCTCGGCTTGCGCAGACTCGTGAATTCAGCCCAGATGAGGATGAGGTAGTGGCCCTTGGCCGCGGCTTCCTCGATGCCAGTGCCCTGCCCGATCTTGTGGGTAGGACCGTGCTTGGCGGCGAGCTGGCTGATGAAGTCGCTGGCGTCGGCCGAGCGAACCGCGGTCGCGGCTGCCTTGGCCGTGCTGAGGTTGAGCACGCCGATCGTGCCCATCAGGCCCTCCGACGAGGCAAGGTACGTCGCGCGCAGCACCTGGTCGCAGCCCGCTGACCCAATCGCGGACTGGATGCGGGACCCGACTAGTTCGGCTGCGCAGTTGGTAGTTTTGCTCTCCACGATCCGCGCCACGCTCGTGCCGCCAGCGGTGAAGGTAGCCGGATACAGCTCGGCCATCGTCAGCGGCGTCGGGTCGGCGGTGCGGGAGCTGATATGGCCATAAGGACCCAGGCTCGGGCTGGCCGAGGTGCTGG
The DNA here is from genome assembly GCA_963837255.1 of uncultured Actinomycetota bacterium. Classification (GTDB taxonomy): domain Bacteria; phylum Actinomycetota; class Actinomycetes; order Streptosporangiales; family Streptosporangiaceae; genus JAJYUU01. The sequence goes on along the minus strand of CAWIMN010000009.1, from coordinate 960,882 downwards.
CGCTCGGGCTGGCGGCGGGCCTGCTCGCACCTGGCCCGGCTGCCTTGGGCGCGCCCGAGTTGTGCAGCACGGCGTAGGACAGCGCGGCTGCAGCGGCCAGCACGAGGACGAGAGCGGTGCCGATGGCCACCTTGACGCTGGCCGGATGCTTGCGACGCGGCTTCCGGCCCGGTCGCGTCGGCTCGCCCGGTCGCGTCGGCCGCTCGCCTCGCCTCGGCGAACGCTGGGCGCTTGTGTGCGCGCCGCTGTGCCCGCGCGTACCGCGTCGGGCGGGCTCGGAGGTCCGGTCGCCTGCGCGGCCCCCGACGGCGCCTACAGCGCTGGCTGGATCGCCGGGGCGGCTGGCTGTACCGGCGCCGACAGCGTCGCCGAGGCCGGCGGAGCCGTGGCGGCCGGGGCCTGCGTCGGTGCGCTCCCGATCGGCGGTTCGGGCCGGATCCGGCGTCGTCCCCGGCTCGGGCATGGCGGGAAAGGCGTTGCCTCGGTCCGGTGGTGCATCCGGGCCACTGCCTGGCCGTGCGGGAGCCGTCCACGTCCCCGTTGCCCGGCCGTCGCCAACCGCTTGCCACGTCTGGGTCGAGGTCACGTCCGCGGCCGGATCGCTGACCGCCAGCATCGAGTAGCCGGGCTCGGCATCGGCGGCAAGGTCCTGGTCGTAGTACCGCGATGAGGCGCTACCACCAGTTGCCGCCGCCGCCTGCCAGGCCGGCTGCGCGAACGGCCCACTGCCGGCTCGGCTGTCGGGACCCGCGGGCGTGCCTTGGCCGGTGCCCGGCCCGCTCGCGCCTGGCCGGACGCCGCTGGGCGCAATCGGGCCGGTGTGCGGGCCTGACTGAGCCCTGCCTGGCTGGCCGCGGGCTGGCAGGCCCGGCGCAGGGCTGGCCTGGGTGACCCGGCCAGGACCGCGGTTCCAGGCGGCAAACTGACCAGGCGGGTACATCGGCGGCGGCTGACCCGGAACCGGCGGGTAGCCGCGCACCGGTCCCTTGCCTGCGGCCCCACCGGCCGTCGAGCCGTACCACGTCGTGCTGGGGCCGCTGGCTCGGCTTCCGCTCGCGGTTGGGTCAGGCGGCTCGGGTCGGCTCGCGTCATAACCGGGCGCGAACACCGACCCCGCTGCCGCCGGGCGTCCGGTGCTGGCGGGCTGCCCGCCAGTATCACCGCGGCCAGCCGCATCGCCCCGGCTGCCGCGTTTGCCGTTAGTCCCGCGCCAGCTGTCGGCAGGGCGGCCGGCGGCCGTGGATTCGCGATCCCGGCCTGTGCGCACGCCATTGGTCGTGCTCTGGCTGATGGTCCCAGGGTCGCCGTCGCGGCCTGACCTGTCGCCACGGCGGTCCGCTGGCCAGGGGCCGCTGTCGCGGCCCGAGCCACGGCGGTCCGCCGGCCCGGCGTCGCTCTCATGGCGGGCGGGGCCATCGGGGTGCGCGCCGTCCGCAAGCTCGGAGTCTCGGCTTGCGAGCGAGCCGACGCCAGGGGCCAAACGCCCCTTCTCGCCGCGGTCGCTCGGGCTTGCAGCCCTGTCGCGCCGACGGCTGCGCCGCTTGTCTGCGCCGTCGCCGAGCGGGTTACGCATGCGGTTGAGCGTAGCGTTCCGCAGCAGGAAGTTTGGCTGGTCCGGGTGTTTCCGGCCGGACGATGACCCGCACATGGCGTGCTGACCGCCGGCCCGAGTCCCGCCATGGGACCGGATCGCTGGCGCACGCCGAGCCGAACGTCATGGGTGCCCGCCCACTGCGGAAACAGCGTCAGCAGAAGTCCAGCCATGCCGTTCCGGGCGGCCGGTCGGCGGCCGAATGGCCGGGGCGCAGGTGGCTGGGCGCAGTTGGCGGCGCAGGTGGCCGGACGCAGTTGGCGGCGCAGGTGGCCGGGCGCAGGTAGCCCGCCGCAGGCTGGCCGGGCAGCGGCGACATTCACGGCTGGGGTGCACTTTTGCGCCCGGCTTGCCGCGTTTGCCCGCACGTCTGCCGTGAAATGCTGGAGACCAGGCACGCGGTCGGCGGAATGAGCGCCCGGTTTACGCCATTCGCGTGCCCGGCGGACCTGAAATGCCGGACCGGGCGGGCGGCCCCCGTTCCCTGCCCGATGGTCACGGGTCTTACTGAGGCGGACTCACTTTGACCGTTGCCGGGAGCGGCCGGTATTCTTCTGGGGCGTCCATGCGTACCGGCATGCCCGTCGAGCCCCATAGGCTGGTGAGCTGCAGCCGGTACCTGCGGATTCCCGCGCCAAGGCAGGATATGTCCCCGACGCGGGCCAGGATTCAGGACTCACACGCGAAGGCTTATGACTGTGCGCACTTTCAGCCCGAAGGCTGCTGACATCCAGCGCCAATGGCACGTCATCGACGCATCGGACGTCGTCCTTGGCCGGCTGGCTAGCCAGGTGGCCGTGCTGCTGCGCGGCAAGCACAAGCCGATCTTTGCGCCGCACGTGGACACCGGCGACTTCGTCGTCATCGTCAACGCGGCCAAGGTGGCCCTGAGCGGCAACAAGCTCCACGACAAGATGGCCTACCGGCACACTGGTTACCCCGGCGGCCTGCGCTCGATGTCGTACGCCGAGCTGATGGCCAAGAGCCCTGAGCGCGCCGTCGAGAAGGCGGTCAAGGGCATGCTCCCGAAGAACACCCTTGGTCGGCAGATGCTCAGCAAGCTCAAGGTGTACGCGGGCCCCGAGCACCCGCATTCGGCGCAGCGGCCAGTGCCGTTCGAGATCACGCAGGTCGAGCAGGCCGGTGCCGCCAAGTAGCGGCGAGCTGCCGATTTCAGAGCCAAGTAACAGTCAAGCGGGAAGCACGAGGAAGACAACGTGGCCGAGTCCACTGAGACGCTGGAGACGGGACCGGAGGCCGACCTGGCCGCTGAGGAGCACCTGTCGGAGTACACGACCCAGACCGGTGACAACCAGCAGCCGAAGCCGACCGCGCGCAAGCCGGTCGTGACCGGCAAAGCGCTGGGCACCGGCCGCCGCAAGGAGGCCATCGCGCGGGTTCGCATCCAGCCGGGCACCGGCCAGTGGAAGATCAACGATCGGTCGCTGAAGGAGTACTTCCCCAACAAGGTGCACCAGCAGCTGATCAGCGAGCCGTTCGTGACGCTCGGCGCTGAAGACCAGTTCGACGTGGTGGCCCGCATCGACGGCGGTGGCGTGAGCGGGCAGGCCGGTGCGCTGCGCCTCGGCATCGCCAGGGCGCTGACGCTCGTCGACCCAGATAGCCGGCCGACGCTGAAGCGAGCCGGGTTCCTGACCAGGGACGCCCGGGTGACCGAGCGCAAGAAGGCCGGCCTGAAGAAGGCTCGCAAGGCGCCGCAGTACTCCAAGCGCTAATCACGCCCCGCCAATACGGCACGGAGGATTCTGGCGGGCTATGGGTCAGCTTTTCGGCACGGACGGCATCAGGGGCGCCGCAGGGCGGGATCTAACCGCCGGGCTCGCGCTAGGCGTCGCATCGGCCGCGGCCAGCGTGCTGTGCGCGCCGAGCCCGGCGGCCGGTGGATCCGGCACTGCGGGCACTGCCGCTCGCGAGTCTGGGGACGTGAGTGCGCGAGGGCGCAGGCCGTTCGCGGTCGTGGGCCGCGATCCCCGCGCTTCTGGTGAGTTCCTCGAAGCAGCCGTGGTGGCCGGACTGGCCGCCAGCGGCGTGGACGTTGTCCGCCTCGGCGTGGTGCCCACGCCGGCCGTCGCGCACCTGACCGCGGCCCTGGATGCCGATTTCGGCGTGATGCTATCGGCGAGCCACAATCCGGCGCCGGACAACGGAATCAAGTTTTTCGCCCGAGGTGGCGTCAAGCTGCCCGATGCCGTCGAGGACGAGATCGAAGCGCGGCTAGCAGGCGTGAACGGCGCGGCCGCGCTCAGCCACGGACCAGCCGGCGTGCCCGAGGGCGGATTCGGCCGGGTCACCGACGCTGCCGAGCACGGCGAGCGCTACATCTCTCACCTGCTGAGCACGCTGCCTGCTAGTCCAGGCCGCCCGGGAGCGCCGCTAGCTGGGCTTCGCGTCGTGTTGGACTGCGCGCACGGGGCAGCGGCAGCGTTCGCGCCCGACCTGCTGCGCCGGGCCGGTGCTGATGTCATCACCATCGGCGCCGAGCCTGACGGCCTCAACATCAACCAGGGCGTCGGCTCGACGAGCCTGGCGGCGCTGTCCGCGGCCGTCGTAGCGGCTGGTGCGGACGCCGGCATCGCGCACGACGGCGACGCCGACCGCTGCCTGGCTGTGGACGCCACTGGTCGCATCATCGACGGGGACCAGATCCTCGCCGTGCTCGCGATCGCGCTGAAGGCGGAGGGCCGCCTGGCGGGCGACACGGTGGTGGCCACGGTGATGTCGAATCTGGGATTCCGGCACGCGATGCGCGCGGCTGGCATCCACGTGGTGGAGACGCCAGTCGGTGACCGGTACCTGATCGCCGCCATGCTGGACGGCAAGTACGTCCTCGGGGGCGAGCAGTCGGGCCACATCATCATGCTGGACCACGCCACGACCGGGGACGGCATGCTGACTGGCCTGCACCTCCTTGCCGAGGCAGCGCGGCAGGACCGGTCGCTCGCTGACCTGGTCAGCGTCATGACGCGGTATCCGCAGGTCCTGATCAGCGTGCCCGGCGTCGACAAGGCACGCGTGGCGTCGTCGGCGGTGCTTGCTGAGGCAGAAGCGGCGGCCGAGGCAGAGCTTGGCGATGCTGGCCGGGTGCTCGTACGGCCGAGCGGTACCGAGCCGGCTGTGCGGGTGATGGTCGAGGCTGCCGACGCGGCCCAGGCCGAGCGCCTGGCCGGCTGGCTTGCCGACACGATCAAGGCAGTCGGCTAGTTCGCGCTGCCGGGCCCGTGGCTGTGCCCGTGCCCATGCCAGCGTGGGTGGCCGGGCCGCGTGCGTGGCGCGAGCCGTGCCCGCTTGCGTGGCGCGAGCCGTGCCCGCTTGCGTGGCGCGGGCCGTGCCCGCGCCCCAGCCGTGTGTGGCGCGGGCCGATGCACGCGCGCCGTGGCAGGCTTGGCGCATGATCGTGGGCATCGGCGTGGACATAGCCGAGATCTCGCGCCTGGAGACGGCGTTGAAGCGCACGCCGGCGCTGTCAGGCAGGCTGTTCGCTGATAGCGAACGTGATCTTCCTCTTCGTTCGCTGGCCGGCTGCTTCGCAGTCAAGGAAGCGGTGGCTAAGGCACTGGGCGGGCCGCCCGGGCTGCTCTGGACCGACGCGGTCATCAGCCACGACGCGCACGGCAAGCCCAGGCTCGAGGTCAGCGGCACGGTCGCCGCTGCGGCCGCCAAGCTCGGCGTGACCGACTGGCATGTGTCGATCAGTCACGACGCGGGCATCTGCGTGGCCATGGTGGTGGCGGAGCGATGAGAAATGCGCACCTGGTGGCGGACGTTCGTGCAGCCGAGCACGCGCTCATGGCGAAGGTGCCCGACGGAGTGCTGATGCAGCGCGCCGCGGCAGGTCTTGCGTCGATTTGCGCGAGCCTGCTCGACCGGGTCTACGGTGCGCGGGTCGTCGTGCTGGCCGGCAGTGGCGACAACGGGGGCGATGCTCTCTACGCGGGCGCTCGGCTTGCGGACCGCAGTGCGAGCGTCGTCGCGATCGCGGTCGGCCCGCGACTGCATGAGGCCGCCGCGGCGGAGCTGCGCGCTCGTGGCGGCCGGATCGTCCCGGCGGCCGGCGCTGACGGCATTGCTGCATCGGCCGAGTCGGCGATCGCGGCGGCCGACGTGATCATCGATGGGCTGACCGGAATCGGCGGCCATGGCGGCCTGCGTGAGCCAGCCGCGGCGCTGGCCCAGCTGACAAACCGCGCCCGCCTCGACGGTGCCGTGGTGATCGCCGTCGATCTGCCGAGCGGCATCGACGCCGACACCGGCGAGGTGCACGGCGCCGCGATCCAGGCCGACGTGACCGTCACCTTCGGCACGCTCAAGCCCGGGCTGCTGATCGACCCTGGCGCGGGATGCTCCGGCCCGGCCGAGCTGATCGACATCGGCCTGAACCTGTACCTGCCCGGCCCTGCTGTCATCTCACTTCAGGCGGCCGACGTCGCCGCGATGCTCCCGCATCCGTCCGCGGAGTCGGATAAATACCGCCGCGGCGTGCTCGGTCTCGTGGCCGGAAGCGAGCAGTACACCGGGGCCGCGGTGCTGTCGGCCGGCGGCGCCATCAAGGGTGGCGCGGGGATGGTTCGCCTCGTGTCGGCCGCGCCCGCTATCAGCGTGGTCCGGCAGCACTGGCCGGAAGCAGTAGTCACGACCTACGACCCGGACCGCCCAGAGCAGGCACTCGAGGCCGCCGGGCGCGTCCAGGCGTGGGCGATCGGTCCTGGCATCGGCACTGGAGAGACAGCGCACGCCCTGCTGGCCACGGTCCTGGCCAGCGACGTGCCGGTGCTCGTCGACGCGGACGGGATCACGCTGCTGGCGGCCCACCAGGACCTGCTGTCCAGGACCGCGCCGACCCTCATCACGCCGCATGCAGGCGAGCTAGCCAGGCTCGTGAACGCCGACCGTGCTGACATCGAGGCCCGCCGCCTGCACTACGCGAGCGCCGCGGCCGCGGAGTTCGGCATCACCGTCCTGCTCAAGGGCTCCACAACGCTGATCGCCGAGCCGGGGACGGGGTGCCCGGTCCGGGTCAACTCCACCGGCTCGAGCTGGCTGGCGACGGCTGGGTCCGGTGACGTGCTCTCGGGCCTGACAGGCTCGCTGCTCGCTCAGGGCCTGCCCGCGCCGGACGCGGCGGCCGCCGCCGCGTACTTGCACGGCATGGCCGGCCGCCTGGCCGCGCGTGACGCCCCAATCGGCGCGAGCGACCTGATCAGCGGCATTCCGGCGGCGATCCGCGCAGTGACAAGCGGCGAACCAGCCGAGTAAGTTACGGAGCTTCGGCCCGGCCGCCGAGATAGCGGCTGAGGAACTTGTCGGCTGCCGCAAAGAACCGGATGCTGTTCTCCGGCTTGGCGAAGCCGTGGCCCTCGTCCGGGAACAGCATGTAGTCATGCTCGATCCCGGCCTTCTCGAGCGCGGCGACGATCTGCTCGGACTCCGCCTGCTTCACCCTCGGGTCGTTGGCACCCTGCGCGATCAGAAGCGGGATCCGGATCTGGTCGGCGCGCGCCAGCGGCGACCGGGACCAGAGGAAGTCCTGATCCGTGGCCGGGTCGCCGACCCGGTTGTGGAACTGCGCCAGCAGCGGCGCCCAGTACGGCGGGATGGTCTCGATCAGCGTGATCAGGTTGGACGGCCCGACGATGTCGACGGCACAGCAGTACAGATCGGGCGTGAATGCAGCGCCCGCCAGCGCCGCATAACCGCCGTACGACCCGCCCGCGATGGCGACCCTGGCCGGATCGGCCCAGCCGCGGCTGATGGCGTGCGCGACCGCGTCGCTGAGGTCGTCCTGCATCTTGTTGCCCCACTCGCGGTTACCCGCGTTGAGGAACGCCTTGCCGTAACCGGATGAGCCGCGGAAGTTCACCTGGATGCAGAGGTAACCGCGATTGGCCAGCCACTGCGCCTGCGCGTCGAAGCCCCAGACGTCGCGTGCCCACGGGCCGCCGTGGACAAGCAGCACAGTCGGCAGGTCGAACCGGTCGGCGCCGGGCGGGAAGGTCAGGTAGCCGTTGACGGTAAGCCCGTCGCGAGCCTGGTAGGAGAACGGCTCCATCGGCGCGAGTTCATACTTGGCCAGCTCGGGCTGATGCTCGAACAGGAAGCTGCCTTCGCCGGTCGCGGTGTCGTAGGCATAGAACGAGACAGGCCCGGCGTCGTTGGTGAAGGCGATGAGCCAGACCCTGTCAGCGTCGTCGGCGTCGGCGAACACGGGGTCACCCGGATTGCAGCGCGCGGATGGCGATGAGGTGATCGGCCACCGACGGGTCCAGCACCCGATACTCCGAGCGTGCCTTGCGGATGGTCACGATCTGGGGCTCGCGGGTATCGGGGTCGACCCGGACGTCGCTGACGTCGGCCTCCGGATCGGCCGCCAGCACCTCGCTGCTGCCGGTGCGCAGGTCGATCCTGACGAGCCCGGCAGCTTCCGCGTTCACCGAGGAGACAAGCAGGAGCGAGGCGCCGTCGGCGCTGAAACCAACCGGGCCGGTGGTCAGCGAGTCCTCGGCCGGGATCGTGAGCAGCTCGCGCCACTGTTCGCTGTCGGCGCTGTCGCGGACGACGAGGACCATGGATCCGTCCGGCCGCGGCTGGAGCGCTGCGCGAACCGCCAGCTGGGCGTCGGCGACCATTTCGATGAAGCCCGGGTTCGTGAGCTCTTTGGCGAGCTCGCCCGTGCGCAGGTCCAGCCGGTACACGTCGTGCAGCTGCTCGTTGTCCTTGTTCAGCCCGATGAGGATCTCGTCCGGGAAGTCCTTCTCGGTCGCGATCAGCTGCGTCTGCACGCCCTCGAACGGCGTCAGGTCACGACGCTGCATGGTGGCGAGGTCGACATCGTGCAGGCGCCAGTTCTCGTCACCGCCCGTGTCCTGGAGGTACAGCAGGTGGCGGCCGTCGTGCGCCCAGGCGAACTGCCGGATGCCCCGGTCAGCGTCGTCGGTCACCACCCGGGCCGCGCCCCAGTCGACGCCTGCCTGCGGGCTGATCGGGGCGAGCCAGACGTTCAGCACGCCGTCGTTCGGTGCGATCCAGGCGAGCTGCGTACCGTCCGGCGACAGGCGCGGGCTCACCCGCTCGGGGTTGCCAAACAGGACCGACAGCGGGATCAGTTGAGACATGTCGCAATGCTTATCACGTCGCGCTCGCGGGATGCCACCCCGACCTGGGACCAGGAGCCGGTTGGATAGGGCGCCAGGTTGGATCTGCTGCCCCTAGTAGGGCAGCAGATCCAACCTGACGCCCTACGGCGGCGCCAGACGGCCGAGCGGGCTAGCCGAAATATTCTGATATGAGCGAATTATGCCACTGGTCGCACCTACGGAGCCGGAGGGCAGACGGCGAATGCCGGGGGCCGAGAAGCTTGGCTGGGCCGATCGGCTGGCCGGCCCTGGCAGACTGAATCCCATGGACGGTCACCCCGAAGCGCTGATCGACCTGGACGCGATCCAGGCGAACGTAGCGGCGCTCTGCCGACATGTCGGAGCCGCTCAGGTCATGGCCGTCGTCAAGTCCGAAGGCTACGGGCACGGCATGCTGGAGTCGGCTGCCGCCTCGCTGGCTGGCGGCGCCACCTGGCTCGGCGTGGTGCACGTCGCGGACGCGATCGCGCTCAGGCAGGCCGGGCTCACGGTCCCGGTGCTCAGCCTGCTCGGCAGTCCGGACGCGCCGCACGCGGCCGCGATCCGGCATGACGTAGATCTCACGGTCGGCACGGCCGCGCTGGTGGACCAGATCGCGCTGGCAGCCGAGGGTGCAGGCAAGCCCGCCCGGCTGCACCTGGAGGCCGATACCGGGATGAGCCGGGGCGGCGCGACAGCGGCCGACTGGGCCGGCCTCGTGCACGCGGCGCTGGCGGCGGAGGCGGCTGGACTGGTGCAGGTCGTCGGCCTCTGGTCACACTTCGCCTGCGCCGACATCCCCGGTCATCGGTCGATCGACGATCAGCTGGCCGCATTCCGCGATGCCGTCGCGTTCGCCGAGCGGGCCGGAGCCCGGCCCGAGGTGCGCCACATGGCCAACACGCCAGCCACGCTGACGCTGCCGCAGTCGTACTTCGACCTGGTCCGGCCTGGCGGCGCCGTCGTCGGGCTGTCGACGCTGCCCGGCGGCGCGCCCGACTGGCTGCGCCCGGCGATGACACTGCGCGTCCGGCTGATCCAGGTCAAGCGCGTACCCGCGGGCACTGGCGTGTCCTACGCGCACCGGTACATCACCGACCGCGACATGACGCTCGGCCTAGTGCCGCTCGGCTACAACGAGGGCATACCGCGGTACGCCACCAACAAGGGCTGGCTGTTCCTGCGCGGCAAGCGGTTCAAGATCGCGGGCACGGTCAACATGAACCAGATCATCCTGGAGCTGGGCGACGAGCCGGCCGAGGCGGGCGACGAAGTCGTGCTGTTCGGGCCAGGCGACCACGGCGAGCCGACCGCACAGGAGTGGGCAGACCTTCTTGGCACGCTTTCCTACGAGATCGTCACCCGGTTTACCGGTAAGGTGCCGAGAACTTACTCTGGAGTAACAGCGGCCGAGGATGACGCTGCGGCCGGCAACCGGCCGATGCTCGGCCCGGACGGGAGAACCGATGGCCACGTGGCGGCGGCTATCTAGCGTCGCTGGCCTGGTAACAGGTATCGCGGCGGCATCCGCCGGCGCTGTCATCGCGGCCGAGAAGGTGGCCGTCGGCCGCATCCGGCTGCGGCCTGATCCAGCCCGAGACGAGCCGTTCGGGCAGTTGCGAGGGCGTCCTGTCGACGTCGTTGCCGATGACGGCGTGCGGCTGCACGCCGAGATCTTCGGGCCACCGGATGCGCCGGTCACGATCGTCTTCTGCCACGGTTACACGCTCAGCCAGGAGGTCTGGCATTACCAGCAGCAGGACCTGGCGGCCGACACACGCGTAGTCCTGTGGGATCAGCGCAGTCACGGCAGATCCGGGCGGAGCGACCCGGCGCCACGTCAGCATCGACCAGCTCGGCGCCGATCTTGGCGCGGTGCTGGCCGCGACGGTGCCCGCGGACCAGCCGGTCGTGCTCGTCGGGCACTCGATGGGCGGCATGACGATCATGGCGCTCGCGGCGCAGCAGCCGAAGCTGTTCGGCCATCAGGTGATCGGCGTCGTGCTGATCTCGACGGCTGCTCACCTGGTGGACGCGACTACCTGGCTGCCTGCCCCGCTGCGGCCGGTTGCGCGCTGGGCCGGGCCGTCGCTGCTGCGCAGCTCTGCCCACGGCCGCCGGGCGGTGCTGACTGAGTGGGTCCGGGCTACGGCGGGCGACCTCGCGTTCCTCTCGACGAGGTACATCGCCTTCGGCGACCCGGACGTCAGCCCGACCGTGGTCGACTTCCTCGAGCGAGTAATCAGGGCCACTCCGATCGAGGTCGTGGCGGACTTCTACCTGGCGTTGCTCGAGCATGACAAGCGGCTGTCGCTGACCGCCGTGGGCCGCGTCCCGACCATCGTCATCACTGGCGCGAAGGACAGGCTGATCCCAGCGGACCAGGCGGCCTGGCTCGCCGATGCCATCCCCGGCGCCAGCCTGCTCAGCGTGCCCGACGCCGGGCACATGGTCATCCTGGAGCGGCCCGAGGTCGTGACCGAGGCGATCGCGGACCTGACGGCAGCCGCGCTCGATGACGCCGTCAGCAGACGGAGGCCGGCATGAGCGCCGAGCCCGATGCCGCGAGCCCGGCGCCCGCGCTCGACGAGCAGGTGGTCGTCGCGACCGCGGATCAGATGCGCGCGCTGGGCAGCCGGCTCGCCGGCCTGCTGCACGCCGGCGATCTGGTCGTGCTCTCCGGCCCGCTCGGAGCCGGTAAGACAACCCTGGCCCAGGGCATCGGCGCGGGGCTCGGGGTACGCGGCCAGGTGACCTCGCCGACGTTCGTGATCGCCCGGCTGCACCCGAGCCTGGGCACCGGCCCGGACCTGGTGCACGCCGACGCCTACCGGCTCGGCAGCCGGGCCGAGGTGGACGACCTGGACCTGGACGCCGATCTCGCGAGTTCCGTCACGGTCGTGGAGTGGGGCGAAGGACTGGTGGAAGACCTCGCGGCCAGCTTCCTGTCGGTGGGCATCAGGTCCGACGGCGAGATGGTGGCGGTACCCGAGGCCCAAGACCCGGCAGCCGAGATCGCGGCCGACCTCGACGTACCGCGGACCGTGCGCCTTCAGGGCTGGGGCGAGCGCTGGCGCACGCCCGCGGCGGCTGCCGCCGCCAGGGCAGCACTCACCTCGGCGAACTAGGGCTAGCGAAGGTAGCGGGCCGCGAAAGTAGCGGCGCTGCGACCGGTGCCGTCCGGACCTCGGCGAGGAACCGCAGCAAAAGCCCCGCGCGAGCCTCGCATGCAGGACGAGAATGGCTCCGACAGCGGCGGCCGGAGAGCTCTGGCCGACGGGAACGACCCCGTTCAGTGCCGTGGCTCCGTGCCGAATTGTCCACCCAGCACCCTTCGCCCTACTACACTTCCGGTCACTAGCCAGTCTTGCCGTGGGTAACCCGCGGTCTCATCCGCCTAGCCAGGAGGCGCGCCGTGGCTCAGCAGGGCTTCCCGCCCGGTCGGCATTCGCGGGGGCCCGAGGCCGACCCACTCGGCGGCTACGACCGTGCGCCCCACCCGGACGATGCGTCCTACTCCGTGGACGCGGCCTACCCCGACCAGGCGTCCTACCCCGACGAGGCGTCCTACCGCGACGAGGCGCTCCGCCGGGACGAGCGCCCGTACCGGGACGAGGGCCACAGCAGGGGGAGTGTGCCTTACGGCGGCGACGCGTCTTACCCCGACGGCCCCCGGCCCGATCGTCCGTCCGGGCCGCGCCGCGGCTTCCGCCCGGACCGCCGGTCTCAGCCGGACCGCCGGTCTCAGCCGGACGGCCGGTCTCAGCCGGACGGCCGGTCTCAGCCAGATCGCGGCTCCCGGCCCGACCGGCCGCGCCGCGCTGACCGGCAGCGGCCAGAGCGTCCCGGCTGGCAGCAGCTGGACCCGTTCGGCTCCGGGCCCGACACCGATACGGACCTGCCGCCGTGGGCGGGTCCAAGCGCCTACCCGGTCCGGGCGACCGGGACGCTACGACGGCCGGTCTCGTCGCCCCCGTACGAGGACGAGGATGACCGCGTACTCGCTGACGACGTCACCAGTGAGCCGAGCCAGGCAGACGTCCCGGCCGAAGGCGGGCGGCGGTCCGGTCGGCGCCGGGGCCGCGCCGCCGCGACCCGGCTGCGCAAGTCGCGCCGCCGGGTCTACCGCTGGTGCGGCGTCGCGATCGTGCTGTGCATCGCCGCGGCCGGGATCACCGCGATCCTGACGCACCACAGTCCCAAGCCTGCCCTGTACGTGACATCGCTCCAGCGCGGCGAGTTCAAGTCCGTGCCGGCCGCCTGCAGCAGCGTGAGCACGACGGTGCTCAACCAGTTCATGCCGTCTGCCGGCCGGACGTCGACGAGCACCCAGTCCAGCAGCACCAACAGCCAGTGCAGCTTCACGGTCGACGCCAAGCCGAACTTCCTCGTGGTGGAGGTGCAGGCTCAGTCGTACCAGCCGTTCGCGGCCGCGGCGGGCGACGGCAGCGCATCGGGGAACGCGCAGGATAACTTCGCGCTTGCGCAGCAGGGGCTCGCCCATCCGCCGAAGAAGTCGCCCCTGCCGCCAGCGCAGATCAGCCCGCTGACTGGGCTGGGCCAGCAGGCGTTCACGGCGTTCCAGAACGAGCATGTGAGCGGGATCGTCACCGACGTCGTCACCGTGGTCATCCGGGAGCGGAACGTGGTCATCACGGCCAGCATGTCCGGGCAGGAGTCGGGGCACGGTTTCGGCCCCGTTCCGGTGTCGACGCTCGAGGCCGGTGCTAAGGCGGTAGCCAACGCGATGCTGGCCAAGGTCATGACCCAGCCGACAGCCTGACCAGCCTGCCTGGCCTGACCAGCCTGACCCGCCTGACCGGCCGCGGGCTGGATAGGCCGGCCATCGGCCAAGATCCCGGCCGCGGCGGCCCGTCACGACCACCCGGCGGCGCTCACTAGGCTGGTCAACCGTGCTGCTGCTCGCATTTGACACCGCCACGTCGGCGGTGACCGTGGCCCTGCATGACGGGGTCACCGTCATCGCGGCGGAGTCTGCTGTCGATGCGCGGCGGCACGGCGAGCTGCTCGCCGTCTTCATCGACAAGGTGCTGCGCAACGCCGGTGCCGGACGCTGCGATCTGACCGGCGTTGCCGTCGGCACCGGGCCTGGCCCCTACACCGGGCTGCGAGCTGGCCTGGTGACCGCGCGGGTGCTTGGCAGCGCGCTCCAGATTCCGGCTGACGGGATCTGCTCCCTCGACGTGATCGCGGCGGACGTGGCGGCCGACGCAGCGAGCGCCGAATCGGAATTCCTGGTCGCGACCGACGCGCGCAGGCGCGAGGTCTACTGGGCCCGCTATACGGCCGCTGGCGAGCGCGCCGACGGCCCGCACGTCAGCCGTCCGGCCGACCTGCCGCCCGGCTTGCCGGTCGCAGGAGAGGGCGCCGTGCTGTACCCGGAGCTGGTCGCCCGGCCGATCGGGCCGCGCTATCCGTCGGCCGCCCGCCTCGCCGCCCTCGCCGCCGCCCGCGCGGCCGCCGGTGCGGCGCCGCACCCGCCCGATCCGCTCTACCTGCGCAGGCCTGATGCACGGGAACCGGGCAAGCCCAAGCGGGTGACGCCGTGACCCAGGTGGAGTTCCGCCAGATGACCACCGAGGACCTGGATCGCGTGCTGGCGCTGGAGCTGGATCTGTTCGGCGACGAAGCCTGGTCGCGGCAGATGCTGGTGGGCGAGCTTGGCCAGCAGCCTGCCAGCCGGCACTACCTGGTGGCCGAAGACGACGAGGAGATCGTCGGCTACGCCGGACTGCTAGCGGCTGGCGGGCAGGGCGATGTGCTGACGATCGCCGTGGCGACCGCGCGCTGGGGTCAGGGCGTCGGTACTGCGTTGCTGGACCGCCTGCTCGCCGAGGCCAGGAGCCGCGGCTGCACCGAGGTGTTCCTGGAGGTCAGGGCTGACAACGCGCGCGCGCAGCGGCTCTACCGCTGGCGGGGCTTTACCGACGTCGGCATCAGGCGCGCCTACTATCAGCCGTCCGGCACTGACGCGATCGTGATGCGCCTCGATCTCAGGCAACCGGCCAGCAGCGGGAACGAGGCCTCGTGACGGCACCACTGATCCTCGGCATCGAGACGTCATGCGACGAGACGGGCGTGGGCCTGGTGCGCGGGCACGAGCTGCTCGCCGACGCGGTGGCCTCGAGCGTCGATGAGCACGCGCGATTCGGCGGCGTCGTGCCCGAGGTCGCCAGCCGGGCGCACCTGGAGGCCATGGTGCCGACCGTCGACCGGGCGCTGGCCAAGGCAGGTGTGCGCCTGTCCGACGTCGACGCCATCGCGGTCACGGCCGGGCCAGGCCTGGCGGGCGCGTTGCTGGTCGGCGTGTGTGCGGCCAAGGCGTACGCGCTCGCGACCGGCAAGCCTCTCTACGGCGTCAACCACCTGGCCGCGCACGTAGCCGTCGACCAGCTTGAGCACGGCCCGCTGCCTGCCCCGGCCATCGCTCTGCTGGTCTCGGGCGGGCATTCCTCCCTGCTGCTCGTGCCGGACGTGGCCACCGAGGTCGTGCCGCTGGGCTCGACCATCGACGACGCCGCAGGCGAGGCCTTCGACAAGGTAGCCAGGGTGCTGGGGTTGCCGTTCCCAGGCGGGCCGCACATCGACAGGGCCGCTACGGCAGGGAACGGGGCCGCCATCGCCTTCCCCCGGAGCAAGTACGCCGACGGCAGCAGCGACTTCTCGTTCTCCGGCCTGAAGACCGCGGTTGCCCGCTGGGTCGAGGCGCGGGAGGCGGCCGGCGAGCCGGTGCCAGTGGCCGACGTCGCGGCATCGTTCTCCGAGGCCGTCGCCGATGTCCTGACCAGGAAGGCGGTCGACGCCTGCCGGGCGCACGGCGTGTCGCACCTGGTCATCGGCGGCGGCGTCGCGGCCAACTCCAGGCTGCGGGCACTGGCCAGGGAGCGGTGCGATGCGGCCGGGCTGGACCTGCGCGTGCCGCGGCCGGGTCTGTGCACCGACAACGGCGCGATGGTGGCCGCTCTCGGCGCCGAACTGGTGGCCCGCGGCGTGCCGCCGTCGCCGCTGGAGTTCCCGGCCGACTCCTCGCTCCCGGTAACCGAGATTACGGCCGCCTAGCCTTAAGGGCACCCCCGTGTTGACTGCCCCCAATGGGCGGGCTAATGTGCAGAACTGGCACTCACTAAGGTAGAGTGCTAACGCGACAAGGTTGGTCTGACACCCGCGACGGCAGGCCGACATGGTCGACTCTCTAATTCAGCTAGCCCTTTCCGGAGGGGGAGGTCAGATCGTGACGACCGCCACCAAGGTTGTTCTGAAGCCGCTCGAAGACCGGATCGTGGTGCGCCCGCTCGAGGCCGAGCAGACCACCGCATCTGGCCTGGTCATCCCCGACACTGCCAAGGAGAAGCCCCAGGAGGGCGAGGTCCTGGCTGTCGGTCCCGGCCGTTTCGACGACGCCGGTGCCAAGCGCGTCCCGTTGGACGTCAAGGTCGGCGATGTCGTGCTGTACAGCAAGTACGGCGGCACCGAAGTGAAGTATCACGGCGAGGAGTACCTGGTGCTCTCCGCCCGTGACGTGCTCGCGATCATCGAGAAGTAGCGAGCGGAGTTTCACGCGCGGGCCTGGCCCGCGCCGGGCTGGCAGCTGCCAGCCCGGCACCGCCCCGGCTCGGCTCGCGGCACGCGGAGGAAACTCCGGCGGTCCGCGGCCCGGTCCGGGGCGGTGGCGTGAAAGCCAAGGTTTACCTACATCCGCAGGACTGATCCTGCGCACGAGACACTGGGGTACCAGATGGCCAAGAGCCTAGTATTCGACGAGGACGCACGGCGCGCTCTCGAGCGCGGCGTGAACCACCTTGCGGACGCCGTCAAGGTGACGCTCGGCCCGCGAGGCCGCAACGTCGTCATCGACAAGAAGTGGGGCGCGCCCACCATCACTAACGACGGCGTAACCGTCGCGCGCGAGATCGAGCTAGAGGACCCGACCGAGAACCTTGGCGCGCAGCTCGCCAAGGAGGTCGCCACCAAGACCAACGACGTGGCCGGTGACGGCACTACGACCGCGACGGTGCTCGCCCAGGCGATGGTCGCCGAGGGCCTGCGCAGCGTGGCCGCCGGCGCCAACCCGATCGCGCTCAAGCGCGGCATCGACGCCGCATCGGCTGCTGTCGCCGAGGCACTGGTCAAGTCTGCCCGCGACGTCGAGGAGCGCAGTGAGGTCGCCAACGTGGCGACGATCTCGGCCCAGGACGCCAAGATCGGCGAGGTCATCGCCGAGGCCTTCGACAAGGTCGGCAAGGACGGCGTCATCACGGTCGAGGAAGCCCCGACGATGGGCATCGAGCTCGAGTTCACCGAGGGCATGCAGTTCGACAAGGGCTACATCTCGGCGTACTTCGTCACCGACCCCGAGCGGATGGAGGCCGTCCTGGAGGACGCCTACATCCTGCTCACCGGCGGCAAGATCTCCTCGATGGCGGACTTCCTGCCGCTGCTGGAGAAGATCGCCCAGACCAAGAAGCCGCTCCTGGTGATCGCCGAGGACGTGGACGGCGAGGCGCTGTCCACGCTGGTGGTCAACAAGATCCGCGGCCTGCTCAACGTCGTCGCGGTCAAGGCGCCGGGCTTCGGTGACCGCCGCAAGGCGATGCTCGAGGACATGGCCGTGCTGTCCGGCGCGCAGGTCGTGAGCGAGGAAGTCGGCCTCAAGCTGGACCAGGTCGGCCTGGACGTGCTCGGCGAGGCCCGCCGCGTGGTGGTCACCAAGGACAACACCACGATCATCGACGGTGCCGGCGAGCAGTCGGAGGTACAGGACCGGATCCGGCAGCTGCGGACCGAGATCGAGAACACCGACTCGGACTGGGACAAGGAGAAGCTCCAGGAGCGCGTGGCGAAGCTGGCGGGCGGCGTTGCCGTGCTGCGGGCCGGCGCTGCCACCGAGGTCGAGCTGAAGGAAAAGAAGCACCGGCTCGAGGACGCCATCTCGGCGACCAGGGCGGCCATCGAGGAGGGCATCATCGCAGGCGGTGGCGCCGCGCTCGTTCACGTGGCCGCGGACCTTGGCGACCTCGGCATGACCGGCGACGAGGCGACCGGCGTCCAGATAGTCCGGCGCGCGCTGTCGGCCCCGGCTCGGTGGATCGCCGAGAACGCCGGCGTCGAGGGCGGCGTGGTCATCGCGCGCATCGCCGAGCTGCCGTTCGGCCACGGCTACAACGCCGCGACCGGCGAGTTCGGCGACCTGATGGCGCAGGGCGTCATCGACCCGGTCAAGGTGACTCGCTCGGCGGTGCAGAACGCCGCGTCGATCGCCGGCATGCTGCTCACCACCGAGGTGCTCGTCAGCGAGAAGCCCGAGCCCGAGACGGCCGCGTGCCGACGGCCACGGGCACGGCCACCAGCACTAATCTGGCGGCTGCCGAGCCAGCAGCACGATCCGGGCCCCGTCACCGCGCCTCAGGCGCCGGTGGCGGGGCCCGGTTATTGCTGTGCGTCATCGACGCGTCAGGCCCCCGCATAATGAGCACGTGACAATCCAGGCGGTCATCTTCGATTTCGATGGGCTGCTGATGGATACCGAAGGCACCATGCTGGCGAGCTGGCAGTTCGAGTGGCGGCAGCACGGGCTGGAGCTCGATACGACGACGTTCTTTGCCGATCATGGCGGCGATGTCACGGCCGAGCGGTACGCGGACCTGGCCCGCGCGGCTGGCACCGGCTACGACCGGCACGCCAGCCACCAGCGCCGGGTCGCCTTCCGCGATGGCCTGAATGCCGATCTCGGCCTGCTGCCCGGCATCGCCGATTGGCTCGACCAGGCGGCCGCGATGGGACTGCGACTGGCGATCGCGAGCAGTTCCCCGCGCGCCTGGGTGCGGGGGCTGCTGGCTCGCACGGGCCACCTGGACAGTTCGAGGTCGTCGCGTGCGGCGACGAGGTCGCCGCGCCTAAGCCCGATCCGGCCGTCTACCTGCTCGCACTGCGCCGACTCGGCTTGCCCGCTCGCCACGGCGTCGCGATCGAAGACGCCCCGCACGGCGTGGCCGCAGCCCGCGCGGCCAGCCTGCGCTGCGTGGCGATCCCCGGTAAGCACGCCGACGTCCGGCGCTTCACGGCGGCCGATCTTGTCCTGGGCAGCGCGGCCGAGCTCAGCCTGGCCGACGCCCTGCGCGCGGCCGCCCGCGCACGCTGAGCCGACGATCGGCGGATCTTCCTGCGCGCGGCTGGCGCACATCATGACATGACCATTCTTGTCGACACTAGCTATCTGATTGCTCATCAGGGCATTATTTCTGTAGTCACTAGCCTATTTAAAAGACACCCATCAAAACGTTGAGTAGCTATCTAACTACGCATGGCAATTACTTGACCTTAATATCGGCGTGACACCTCACTGTGACCTTTCCGTTGCCTATTTTGATGTTGCCTTTACTCCCTGCATGGGGAATCACGGTTCTGTACAGACCGGCGCGTGAAACCGCCACTGAGTCAGGGGGCCGGGTGGAATCGCAGCTAGATGGGACCAAGAACGGCAATATGGGCACGCTGACCGAGCTTGCCGTGCGCGGTCAGCCTGCCGCAATCGATACTTTGCTACGACAGATCAGGCCAATGGTCGTCCGCTATTGCCGGGCCCGTCTCGGTCGCATTTCCGGGCATTATCACGCAGCCGATGATGTCGCGCAGGAGGTATGCATAGCCGTTGTTTCGGCGCTGCCGCGATATCAAGATGTAGGCCGCCCGTTCGCGTCATTCGTTTTCGGCATCGCCGCGCACAAGGTGGCGGACGCGATGCGGTCCGCGGCCCGCCTGGCGATCCCGACCGAAGACCTGCCCGACGGCCCGGACGACAGGCCGGGACCGGAGGAGACGGCGGTCGCCTACCTCGAGGCGGAGCGGGCGCGCGCCCTGCTCGCCAGGCTCCCGGTGAATCAGCGCGAGCTGCTCGTGCTCCGCGTGCTGTCCGGGCTGTCGGCCGAGGAGACCGGCCACGCCCTCGGCATGTCCGCGGGCGCTGTTCGCGTCGCGCAGCATCGCGCGCTGGCACGCCTGCGGGCCATCGCGGTGGCCGAATCCATCGCTCAAGACATCGAGGAATCCATCGCCTAAGCACGCTGCGCCGGTCGGCGCAGCCCAGGCGGTCCGTGCGTCCCCCGTCACACGGACCGCGGCCTGCCAGGTCCGCCGGGATCCCTGCTCCCCCGTCGCAGGGATCCCGGCCCTGGCGGGTGACCCGGCGCCCCGCCGCGAGGACTCCGGCCGGACCGGCGGCTGGATCGGTTCCCCCGAAATCTCCGATCCCAGCCGCCGCCGCGGCGGCTGCCAGCGCGGGTCCTGCTGCCGCTCGGTCGCTGGCGCAGTGCATACGTCTGGCACGGCGCGGAGTTCGCACGCGCGATGCATGGCCCAGGTCGGGCGAGTGGCCAGCTGGCACACGGGCCTGAGGCGGCCGACCGTCGCCGGGCGCGGGCTCAATGCGGCGCCGGCCTGTCCCGGCGGATCCGGCGCGGCCGGTCACTAGGATGAAGGCATCCCAGATCCCGGACACGGAACGTGAGATGAGCGACGAGAAGTTCGGCCCGCCTGCCCTGACCTTCGACGACGTTCTGCTGCTTCCGGCATATTCAGCGACATTGCCGAACGAAGCAGACACAACCGCCCGGCTGACGCCGCGGATATCGCTGCGGATCCCGCTGGTCTCCGCTGCCATGGACACCGTCACCGAGGCCAGGATGGCGATCGCCATGGCCCGCCAGGGCGGTGTCGGGGTGCTGCACCGGAACATGTCGGTCGAGGAGCAGGCCCAGCAGGTCGACATGGTCAAGCGGTCCGAGGCTGGCATGATCACCAATCCGGTGACCTGCGGTCCGGACGCCACGCTGGCTGACGTCGAGGAACTCTGCGCCCGCTTCCGGATCTCCGGCGTGCCGGTGACCGATCCGGACGGGATCCTTGTCGGGATCGTCACCAACCGCGACATCAGGTTCGAGTCCGACCATCGCCGCCGGGTGGCCGAGATCATGACGCCGATGCCGCTGGTGACCGCGCCGGTCGGGGTCGACCGGGCCGAGGCGCTGCGGCTGCTCAGCACGCAACAAGGTAGAGAAGCTGCCGCTGGTCGACGAATCGGGCAGGCTGCGCGGCCTGATCACGGTCAAGGACTTCACCAAGAGCGAGCAGTTCCCGAACGCGACCAAGGACGCCGAAGCCCGGCTGGTCGTGGGCGCGGCTGTCGGCGTCGGCGAGGATGCCAAGCGGCGGGCCCAGGCGCTCATCGAGGCTGGCGTGGACTTCCTCGTCGTGGACAGCTCGCATGGCCACGCGCAGGGCGTCATCGACATGGTCGCTCAGGTCAAGGCAAACTCCAGGGTCGAGGTCATCGGCGGCAACGTGGCGACCAGGGCGGGCGCGCAGGCGCTCATCGACGCGGGCGCCGACGCGGTGAAGGTGGGGGTGGGGCCCGGCGCGATCTGCACCACGAGGGTGGTAACTGGGGTTGGAGTTCCGCAGGTCACCGCGATCTACCAGGCCTCGCTTGCCGCCCGCCCGGCCAGCGTGCCGGTGATCGGCGATGGCGGCATCCAGTACTCCGGTGACATCGCCAAGGCCATCGCCGCGGGCGCCGACACGGTCATGCTCGGCAAGCTGCTTGCTGGCTGCGAGGAGGGACCCGGCGAGATGGTCTTCGTTAACGGCAAGCAGTTCAAGCTGTTCCGCGGGATGGGGTCGCTCGGCGCCATGCGCAATGCGAGGCGGGGCGGGTCCTTCTCCAAGGACAGGTACTTCCAGGACGACGTGCTGCGCGAGGACAAGCTGGTGCCGCAAGGGGTGGAGGCTCAGGTGCCCTACCGCGGTCCGCTGGAAGCGGTGGCGCATCAGCTTACCGGCGGTCTCCGGGCGGCCATGGGATTCTGCGGCGCGCGGACGATCGCCGAGCTGCAGCAGGCGCAGTTCACCCAGATCACGGGCGCGGGACTGGTAGAGAGTCATCCGCACGACATCCAGATGGTCGCCGAGGCGCCCAACTACGGCGGCCGGCGGAGCTAAGCCCTGGCACGCTAATCCTGGCTGCCAGGCCCAGGCGCGCGAGCAGGGGCTGGAGAGCACCTGCAGGGGCGGGAGAGCAACGTGAGCGTGGTAGAGATCGGGCGGGGCAAGAGCGGTCGGCGGGCGTATGCGCTCGACGAGATCGGGATCGTCCCGTCCCGCCGGACCCGGCACCCCGAAGAGGTGTCGATCGCCTGGCAGATCGACGCCTACCGGTTCGAGATGCCGCTGGTCGTGGCCCCGATGGACAGCGTGGTGTCGCCGGCCACGGCGATCGCGATCGGCAAGCTCGGCGGCCTGGCGGCGCTGGACCTCGAAGGCCTGTGGACCAGGTTCGATGACCCGGAACCGCTGCTGGCCGAGGCCGCGGAACTAGACGACGAGGCGGCGACCCGGCGCCTCCAGCAGATCTACGCCGAGCCGATCAAGGAAGAGCTGATCGGGCTGCGGATCGAGGAGATCCGCGCGGCCGGGCGTCACCACGGCGGCCAGGCTGTCGCCGCAGCGGACGGTGCGGTATTACAAGTCGGTCATCGACGCCGGCGTTGACATCTTCGTGATCCGCGGCACGACAGTCTCGGCGGAGCACGTATCGGGCACGGCCGAGCCGCTCAACCTGAAGCAGTTCATCTACGAGCTCGACGTCCCGGTCATCGTCGGCGGCTGCGCGACGTACACCGCCGCGCTGCACCTGATGCGCACCGGCGCGGCTGGCGTGCTGGCCGGGTTTGGCGGCGGATCCGGCCACACGACGGCCGCCGTGCTCGGCGTCGCCGTCCCGATGGCGACCGCGATCGCCGACGTGGCTGCCGCGCGCCGCGACTACCTCGATGAATCCGGCGGCCGGTACGTGCACGTCATCGCCGACGGCGGCATGACCCGCAGCGGCGACATCGCCAAGGCGCTGGCGCTCGGCGCCGACGCCGTCATGGTCGGCTCGCCATTCGCGCGGGCCACCCAGGCGCCCGGCCACGGCTACCACTGGGGCAGCGAAGCGCACCACGCTGACCTGCCGCGCGGCGCCCGGCTGAAGGTAGGCACGATCGGCACGCTGGAGCAGATCCTGCACGGGCCGTCCACTGTCCCGGACGGGTCCATGAACCTGATGGGCGCGCTGCGCCGCACGATGGCGACCTCGGGCTACTCCGACCTGAAGGAATTCCAGCGGGTGGAGGTCGTGGTGACGCCGAGTGCGACGCCGCGCTGATATCCGGGTGTGGCCGGGCGGCCGGTCGGGCGGCCAGCTGGCGGGCAATGGCCAGCTGGCGGGTGCTGGTCTGGCGGGTGCGTCGACGCGGCTGGGGCCGGCTGAGCGGGCGGCGGCGTTGGAGGCGCTGGCGGGCGCGGAGTTGCAGGTGCTGGTGGTGGGCGGGGGGGTGGTGGGTGCCGGGGTGGCGCTGGACGCGGTGACCAGGGGGCTGACGGTCGGGCTGGTGGAGGCGAGGGATTTCGGGTCGGGTACCTCGTCGCGGTCGAGCAAGCTCATTCACGGCGGGCTGCGGTATCTGGAGCAGCTGAATGTGGGGCTGGTCCGGGAGGCGCTGAGCGAGCGGTCGCTGCTGTTGCAGCGGCTGGCGCCGCATCTGGTGCAGCCGGTGTCGTTCTTGTTCCCGTTTAGTCATCATGTGTGGGAGCGTGCTTATGTCGGGGCGGGGGTGACGGTGTATGACACGCTGGGTTTCTCGCTGGGCCAGGCCCGCGGCCTGCCGGGGCACCGGCAGCTCACCCGCCGCGGCGCGCTGCGGCTGGCGCCGGCGCTGAGGCGGTCGGCGCTGACCGGCGGGCTGGTGTACTGGGATGCCCAGGTGGATGATGCCCGGTATGTGACGACGCTGGTCCGGACGGCGGCGGGGTTCGGCGCGCAGGTCGCGTCGCGCACTCAGGTCACTGGCCTGCTGCGGGAGGGCGAGCGGGTGACCGGCGTGCGTGCCACCGACCTGGAGACCGGGACCGGGGTGCAGATCCGGGCGCAGCAGGTGGTGAACGCGACGGGGGTGTGGACTGATGAGATCCAGGAAATGGTGGGCGGCCGCGGGTCGATCAATGTCCGGGCGTCCAAGGGCGTGCACCTGGTGGTGCCGCGGGACCGCATCCATTCGGCGACGGGGATCATCTTGCGGACGCCGGTGAGCGTGCTGTTCGTCATTCCGTGGGGGCGGCACTGGATCATCGGCACGACCGACACTGACTGGTCGCTGGATAAGGCGCATCCGGCGGCGAGCCGGGCCGACATCGACTACGTGCTCGGCCAGCTCAACAAGATCCTGGCGGTGCCGCTGACCCGCGATGACGTGGAGGGCGTGTACGCGGGCCTGCGGCCGCTGCTGGCCGGCGAGTCGGAATCGACGTCTAAGCTGTCCCGCGAGCACACGGTCGCCCATCCCGTTCCCGGCCTGGTGCTGATCGCGGGCGGCAAGTACACCACCTACCGGGTGATGGCCCGCGACGCGGTCGACGCCGTCGCGCACGGACTGGACGGGAAGGTGGCGCCGTCGTGCACCGACAGCGTGCCGCTGGCGGGCGCGGACGGCTTCATCGCGCTGTGGAACGCCCGGCATTCGCTGGCCCGTTCCTCGGGTCTGCACGTGGCCAGGATCGAGCACCTGCTGCACCGCTACGGCTCGCTGATCGGCGAGGTGCTCGAGCTGATCGCGGCCGACCCCAGCCTCGGCAAGCCGCTGACGGGGGCTGAGGACTACCTGCGCGCCGACATCGTCTATGCCGCGTCGCACGAGGGCGCCCGGCACCTGGACGACGTGCTGGCCCGCCGTACCCACGTCTCGATCGAGACCTGGGACCGCGGCCTGTCCGCCGCCGGGGAAGCCGCGGCCCTGATGGCCGGCCCGATGAGGTGGAAGTCCCGCCAGGTAGCCCGCGAACTGGAGAATTACCGCCTCCGCGTCGCGGCCGAGCGCGCCTCACAAGAGGCCGACAGCGACCAGGACGCCGACGCCATCCGACTCGGCGCCCCCGACATCGTCCCGGTAGTCCACGGCGACTCGGTCACGGCCTAGATCTCCTCATTTCGCCGGTGCCGCTGGCGACTGGGCCTGGCGCATCCGGGCGGACTAGTGCAGCAGCTCCGCTTGATGTCGTAGCCCGGGTAGTCTCTTCGGCTGATCGGCTGCGCCCGACGTGGCCCGTACCGTACTCCGGTAGCCAATTCCTGGAGTACGCCATGACGCACCGACTACGTCAGTTCGGCATCGAGCCTGCACGTCAGCGCCAGCCGATGGTGCTCATGTATCACTCGGTCGCGCCGTACGCAGAGGACCCCTATCGGGTGACCGTCCGCCCGCAGCGGTTCGAGCAGCAGATGCGCTGGCTCGACCGGCGCGGGCTGCGCGGGGTCTCCATGGCGGAGCTGCAGGCGGCGCAGCGGCGGCACTGCGACGCCGGACTTGTCGGCCTCACCTTCGATGACGGATATGACGACTTCCTCAGCTACGCGGTGCCCGTACTGCAGCGATACGGCTTCACCGCGACAGCCTTCGTGATCGCCGGCCGCCTTGGGGGCGTGAACGCCTGGGATGCGCTCGGGCCGCGCAAGCCGCTGATGACAGCTGGCCAGGTGCGTACGGCGATGTCGGCCGGCATCGAGATCGGCTCGCACGGACTACGACATGTCACGCTGAATCACACAACGGATCCTGCGCTGATCCGGGAGCTGCGGCTCAGCCGCCAGATACTTCAGGACGTCACCGGATCGGCCGTTGGAGGCTTCTGCTACCCGTACGGGCACCTGGACGGCAGGGTCATCGACCGCGCGCAGGAGGCTGGTTACGACTATGCCTGCGCGATCTGGACAAGCGGGCTGACCGGCCCCTACGCCGTGCCGCGCGTCTATGTCGGCGATTCCGACGATGGCACGCGATTGCGGGCCAAGTGGCTGCGGCACCGGCTGACCAGCGCCAGTGCGGGTGCCGGTGCGGGTGCGCCCAAGATGCGTGAGCCGTAACTACGTCGGACTGCGTAAGCAGATTACGACGTCTAGCGGAGCGATCCATACGGCTTGTCGCGCAGGCTGCAGGTGGGGCTTCGCGCCGGCGGCAGGCGAGATGAGATTGCCGCCGGCTCCGTCTAGGGGGAACTAGTACATGGCCGATCTTCAGCTTTCGCTCGCGGTCGACGGCCGAGAGCATCAGTTGCGCGGCCGGCTCGTCGCCTTTCCGCTGGCAGGCCAGGCAGACGGGCACATCAGTGGCAACGGTCACGCCGCCAGTCAGCTGCGGGTCGCGATCGTCGGCCTCGGCTACGTCGGGCTGCCGAGCGCGGTCGGCCTCGCCCCCAGCTGCCGCGAGGTTATCGGCATCGACACTAGCCGCGAGCGGCTGCAGGTCGTGGCGGCCGGCCAGGCCGATCTGCCGGAAAGCTACCGGTCCCGGCTGACGGCGGCACTAGCTGACGGGACCTTCCGGCTGACCGCTGACCCGGCGGCCATCGCGACGGCAGATGCCGTCATCATCTGCGTTCCCACGCCTGTGGATGCCGATCACAAGCCTGAGCTGACGGCGCTGCACGGTGCGTGCGCTGACGTGATCGCGCACGCCAGGCCGGGCCAGACGATCATCTTGACCTCGACGACCTACGTCGGAACGACCATGGAGCTGCTCGCGGAGCCGCTGCGGCGGCGCGGACTCGAGCCAGGCCGGGACATCTTCGTGGCATTCAGCCCGGAGCGCATCGATCCGGGCAATCACGACCATCAGCCCGAGGACACGCCACGCGTGGTTGGTGGCGTGACCGCTGAATGCGCGACCCACGCGGCCCGGATCATCAGCCTGCTGACCAAGCAGGTGTACGTCGTCAGCTCGGCTGGCGCTGCCGAGGCGACGAAGCTCTACGAGAACATCTTCCGCGCCGTGAGCCTCGCGCTGGCCAACGAGTTCGCGGACGCGTGTGGCGCTCTCCAGCTGGACCCGATAGAGGTGACGCTGGCGGCAGCGACTAAGCCCTACGGGTTCCTCGCGGCGTTCCCCGGCCCCGGCGTCGGCGGCCACTGCATTCCGTGCGACCCGCACTACCTGCTGTGGCAGCTTGGCACCCAGGGCCGCAGCTCTCCGCTGATCGAGCAGGCGATGCGCTCGATCCGGCAGCGGCCAGAGCGCGTGGTCGAGCGGGCTGGCGAGGTGCTGGCCGCGGACGGACGGCAACTCGCCGGCGCGCGTGTCATCGTCGTCGGCGCCAGCTACAAACCCGGCGTCAGTGACCTGCGTGAGTCTTCCGCCGTGCCCATGATCGCCAGCCTGCTGCGCAACGCGGCGGACGTGCATTACTACGACCCGCTGGTGCCCACGCTGACCCTGCCGGGCGGGCACACGCTCAGCAGCGAGCCGAGCCCTGGCAGCGACTGGGACCTGGTCATCGTGCACACGATGCACCCCGACGTCGACTACACCTGGGCGCAGGACTGCCACGTGCTGGATGCCACCTACCGGTTCGAGGACGCGGCCCACCGGGCCATCGTGTGAGGCCAGGCGGCATGACGACGATCGCCGCTGACCGGTCGGTCACCGCGACGGCGCCGGGGCGAGCTGACGTGAGCACGCCCGCGGTAGTGCTGAAGTTCGATCCGAACGTCATGCACCACGGCAGCCTCGGCGTGATCCGCAGCCTCGGCCGGATGGGCGTCCCGGTGTACGCGGTGCTGGAGTCCGCCTGGGCGCCGGCTGGTCACTCGCGCTATCTACGCGGAAAGGTGCTGTGGCGGCCGGCTGGGCAGAGCGCCGACCGGATACGCTCCGGGCTGCTGCGGCTGGCCGAGTTGATCGGCCGGCCGTCCGTGCTGATCCCCACCGACGACGCCGGCGCTATCTTCCTGGCCGAGCACGGGGAGTACCTGCGCGGAGCGTTCCTCTTCCCACACCAGCCGGCCAGCTTGTCCCGGCGGCTGGCGGGCAAGCACTCCTTGCACCTCCTGTGTGCCGAGCTTGGCTTCCCGAGTCCGCGTTCGTGCCTGCCGTCGTCGCTGGCGCAGGCGGCGGACACGGCGGCGGCCTATGGCTACCCGGTCGTGGGCAAGCTGGCGAGGCCGTGGCAGTCACAGTCACGGTCGCGGTCGCAGCAGCGCAGCACGCAGATCATCGGCGACGCAGCCGAGCTCGCCGCAGCCTGGCAGGGCAGCCAGGCCGGCGGAGCCGGGCTCCTGCTCCAGGAGCACATCCCTGCGTCGCCTGGCCACGACTGGTTCTTCCACGGGTACGCGGGCACTGACGGCCGGTGCCGGCCAGCCTGCACCGGTGTCAAGGACCGGTCGTACCCGGCGCATGCCGGACTGACGAGCTTCGGCCGCTGCGTGCCAAACGAGGCCCTGCGCGACAGCGTGACAGGATTGCTGAGCCGCCTGGGATACCGCGGGATCGCGGACCTCGACCTCCGGCTCGACGACCGGGACGGCCAGTACAAGCTGCTGGACTTCAATCCGCGGCTCGGTGCCCAGTTCCGGCTCTTCACCGCGCCGGGCGGGCTCGACGTCGTGCGCGCGGCTTACCTCGACCTGACCGGGCAGCCGGTGACCGGCGCCGAACCGGAGAGCGGTCGCAGCTTCATGGTCGAGAGCTACGACGCCATGAGCGCGATCAGCTACTGGCGGAGCGGCGAGATCAGCTTGCGGTCCTGGCTGGCCGGCACCCGCCGGGTGGACGAGACCGCCTGGTTCGCACGTGACGACCTGC
This sequence comes from uncultured Actinomycetota bacterium, assembly GCA_963837255.1. Classification (GTDB taxonomy): domain Bacteria; phylum Actinomycetota; class Actinomycetes; order Streptosporangiales; family Streptosporangiaceae; genus JAJYUU01. The sequence continues at coordinate 932,473 of CAWIMN010000009.1, read as the reverse complement.
GCCCGTTCGAGCTCATGTGCGTCCGCATGGGCTGGCGAGGGCTGACCCGATCGCTAGTGCCAGGCGCCAGGGTGCGGGCGCCGAGCGATCGGGCTGATGCGGGCGGTCCGGCTGGACCGCGTCTGCATCGAGGCCGCAGCAAAGCTGGCCGCCAGGGTGGCGGGACGCCAGCTGACCAGCACAAGGGGGAATGACTAGTGAGCGACGCCGTCGATGTAGCCATCGTTGGCGCGGGACCGTACGGGCTATCGCTGGCCGCGCACCTGCGGGCAGCCGGGGTGGACTTCCGCCAGTTCGGGCGTCCTATGCACTTGTGGCGAGAGCAGATGCCGCGCGGCATGTTCCTGAAGTCGCAGGGGTTCGCGTCGAATATGTCCGACCCGGGCGACGAATTCACCCTCGCCGCGTACTGCAGCACGACTGGCCGTGCGTATGCGGACTACGGGCTGCCAGTGCCGCTGGGCGTCTTCATCGGCTACGGAGACTGGTTCGTTCGCCAGCTGGCCGGCTGCCTTGAGCGGACGCTCGTCACGAGCCTGACCGGGCGCCCCGGCCGGTTCGAGCTCGGCCTGGCCAACGGCGGGACCGCGACTGCCAGGCGCGTGGTGCTGGCAACCGGGGTCGAGCACTTCGCGTACACCCCGCCTAGCCTGGCCGGCCACGAGTCGGTGAGCCATAGCTCGACGATTACCGAGCCAGCCGACTTCTGCGGCAAGCGCGTCGTGGTCATCGGCCGCGGCCAGTCGGCGCTGGAGTCGGGCGCCCTGATGCGGGAGAGCGGCGCGGACGTCGAGATCATCACCAGGTCACCTGGTATCACCTGGAATGGCCCGCCACTGCCGCCAGGCCGGCCACCGCTGCGGCGACTGCTGGAGCCAGAGGCCGGCCTTGGGTCCGGCTGGGGCACGTGGTTCTACTCCCGGCATCCGGGCCTGTTCCGCCACCTGCCAGAGCAGGCAAGAATCCACCGCGCGCGCACCGCGCTCGGGCCGGCCGGGGCGAGCTGGCTGCGGGACCGGGTAGAAGGCCAGGTCCCGGTCCGCACAAGCCAGGCCATCGACCGGGTGCGGGCGACCGCAGACGGGGTGAGTATCGACCTCCTCTCGCGTGGCGGCACGCGATCTGAGGTGCGAGCCGACTACGTCGTCGCGGCCACCGGTTACCGCCCGGACCTGGGGCGCCTGACGTTCATCGACGACCAGCTGCGCGCGCGGCTGCGGACCGTTGCCAGCACGGCCGCGGTGGACGCGAGTTACCAGACGTCGATCGAGGGCCTGTACATGATCGGTCCGGCGGTGGCGCCGGTGTTCGGACCGGTCATGCGGTTCGTGTACGGCAGCGCGCACGCGGCCCGCACCGTGACACGGCGGCTCGAGTCAACCGCAGGGTCGGCGGCGGCCCCGGTGCCGGCGCATCCGCTGGCTGGGGTGGCAGGCAGGTGACGATCGCCAGATTCGCTCCCGGCCGGGCCAGCCCGAGCCCGAGCGGCGGATGCACTGCCGGGCGGTCCGGCACTGTCGCCGGTGCCAGCCGGCTGGAAGCGCCAGGTGGGGTTGGTCCGCCCGGTCGGCTGGCCGCGCCCGGTCGGCAGGGTCCGCCGGATCGCGTGGGTCCGCCCGGTCGGCTGGAAGCGCCAGGTGCGATTGGATCGCCCGGTCGGCTGGTCGCGCCGGGTCGCGTGGATCTGCGGGGCGAGCCGGATCCGCGTAGCGTGGCCAGCCAGGGCCGCCGGCGCCGCAAGCGCCGTCCGCAGTCCAGCGCTAACTGGCTGCTGCTCGGCACCGACGTGATCGCAGTGACGGTCGCCGCGGTTGTCGCGGCGACTGGTCCCGCCCGCGGCGCCTGTTACGGCGTCCTGGTCCTCATCGCCGCCGCGGCCGCCGGGCTGTACCAGCCGCGGATCGGCGGCCGGGTCAGCGACCAGGCGGGACGCCTGGCGGGCGCAGCTGCGCTGCCCGCGCTCGCGTTGCTGCCCTGGACGTCAGACGGCATCGCGATCCGCGTTGCCGGGACCGCGGCCGCCTTGCTGATCGTGCTGCGCGCGGCCGCGGCCGCGGGTCAGCGGTCGGCCCGGCGGCGTGGCCTGCTGCTGCAGCAGGCCCTCATTGTCGGTGCGGGCCAGCCGGGACGCCAGGTTTACCGGCTGCTGCGGGAGCACCCGGAGCTCGGCCTGCGCCCGTGTGGCGCACTGGACAACCAGGCAGGCGGGACGCTGCCATCGGATGCGTTCCCGGCAGCCGCCGGCTCGCTCGCTGGCGCGGACGCGCTGCCGCTGCTGGGCAGCCTGGGAGCGGCGGATGCGGTGCTGGCCAGCTTCGACGTCACTCAGGTGCTCGTGTGCGCGCCCGCCGTGACCGACGCCGAGCTTGCTGCGGCGCTGCATGCCTGCCGTGAGCATGGCGTTCGGGTGAGCGTGCTGCCGCGGCCGCCTGAGCTTGGCCTCGCGGTACCCAGAGCCTGCCTGGATGAGATCTGGGGCACCCCATTTGTCCCGCTCCGGCCAGGCCCGGACATCCTGGGCAGGCGTGCTGCCACGCGCGCCCTGGATCTGGTAGTCGGGTCTGCCCTGTTCCTGGTGACTGCGCCGCTGATGCTGCTGCTGGCGCTCGCGGTGCGGCTGGACCTCCGGCTGCCACCGCTGTTCCGGCAAGTCCGGGTCGTCGGTCGCGGCAGGCTCGCGACGATCGCCAAGCTGCGTACCTTGCGACCCGCTGGCGACCCGGACACGACCTGGGAAGTGACCGCCGAGCAGACCACGCGGCTTGGCCGGCTTCTGCGCGGCACGCACGCCGACGAGCTGCCTCAGCTCGCGAGCGTGCTGCGCGGCGACATGGCGCTAGTCGGGCCTCGGCCAGAGCGCCCCTACTTCGCCAGTCGGCTGCGCCACGGCGTCCGTGATTACGCCGCGCGCGAGCGGGTGCGCGGTGGGCTGACCGGCTGGGCCCAGGTACAGGGCCTGACCGGTGACACCCCGATCGAGGACCGGGCGAGGTTCGACAACTTCTACATCGAGTACTGGTCCGTCTGGCTTGACCTGCTCATCCTGGCCCGCACTGGGATGGCGGCGCTGTCCGGAGCACTGACTAAGGAAGGCACCCGATGAAGGTCCTGCACGTGATCACAGGCCTCGGAGTGGGCGGAGCTGAGCTCCAGCTGCGCGCCCTGCTCCAGCAGACCAGGCACGACGCAGACGTCGTCACGCTCTACAACCCTGGTCCGGTCGCCGACATGATCCGCGCCGACGGCACCGCGGTGCGCACGGTCGGCATGCGGCGAAACACCCAGTTCTCTGCCCTGCTCCGGCTCCGGCGGATCATCCGGGCCGGCCGCTACGACGTCGTGCATACGCATCTGTATCGCTCGCAGATCTACGGCCGGCCCGCCGCCTGGCTAGCGGGCACGCCCGTCATCGTCAGCACCGAGCACTCCATCGGCGAGACGCACCTCGAGCGCAGGCGGATGACGCGGCCAGTCCAGGCGCTCTACCTTGTCACCGAGCTGTGCTCCGACATGACGATCGCGGTTTCGTCGGCGGTACGGGACCGGATGACCAGGTGGGGAGTCCGGCCGCGCAGGCTGACCGTTATCCCGAACGGTGTGGACCTCGACCGGGTGGCCTTCGATCCGGCCGGCCGCGAGCGCGTTCGGGCCGAACTCGGCATCGGCGCAGACGACCACGTGCTGCTGCTGCTCGGACGCCTGGATCAGAACAAGCGCTTCGACCAGGCCATCGAGGCGGCCGCGCCGAGCTTGTCACCGACGGTCAAGGTCGTGGTCGCCGGCGGCGGCGCCGAACGCGAGCACCTGGAAGAAGCTGCCCGCCGGTGCGGTGTCGCCGACTACGTCATCTTCGCGGGTGAGCGGCACGATGTCGCTGCCGTGCTCTCGGCAGCCGACCTGCTTGTCGCGTCCTCCCGGCAGGAGACATTCGGGCTGTGCGTGCTTGAGGCCCTCGCCAACGGCGTGCGGGTGCTGTACACCACCTGCCCGGCGCTGGACGGCATCAGCGTCACGTCGGCGCGCCAGGTGCCCATGGAGAGCATGGGCAAGGCGATCGCCGAGGAGATCGCGGCAGGTCCGAGTGAGCGCGCTCCGGAGCCGGCGGTTGCCCGGGAATTTGGCATCGCCGCCGTCGCGGCTCGCATCGATGACCTGTACGAGTTCCTCGCAGCGCGCCGGTCGTGGCGCACTGCGGCTGGCCGGCTGCGCTACCGCGCTCGCCAGGAGGCAAGCGCGCGCGCCCGCGTCGCTGCGCAGCCCGCAGCAGTTGGCACCGCCGCCGCGCCAGTTCGGCGGCCCGGCCTGGCCAGCGCATTGTCGGGCACCGCGCCCGGACGGCCAACCCGCACCCGGCCAGCGCCGCCGCGGCCAGCGCACGCACCGGCCGCGCGGCAGGCGCCAGCGCCTGGCAAGTCAGCGCCCGTGAAGTCGGCGCCCGTGACGTCGGCGCCCGCCAAGTCAGCACCCGTCACGTCAGCACCTGCCAAGCCCGCGCCCGTCAAGTCACTACACACGAGCAACCGGCCCATGAGCGCCGGGCCGATGAGCGCCGGGCCGATGAGCGCCGGGCCGATGAGCGCCGGGCCGATGAGCGCCGGGCCTGCCAACTCGGAGACCGCGGGAGGGGAGCAGGCATGAGGTGCTTCGTCACGGGCGCGGCCGGATTCATCGGCTCGCATCTCGTCGAGAATCTGCTCGCGGCGGGACACGTGGTCGTCGGGCTCGACGACTTCAGCACAGGCCGCGAGGAGAACCTTGCCCCCGTCGCTGATCACCCGGGCCTGCGGCTAGTGCGCGGCTCGGTGCTCGACCAGGACGTGGTGGACCAGCTGACTAGCGGGGCGGACTGCGTCTTCCACCTCGCCGCTGCGGTCGGGGCGTTCGTCATCCGGGACAAGACGCTGGAGAGCCTGCGCACCAACATCCACGGCACCGAGAACGTGGTGGCTGCGGCGAGCAATCATGGCGCTCGGCTCCTGCTCGCCTCGACCAGCGAGATCTATGGCAAGAACATGACCGTAGGGCTGCGCGAAGACGATGACAGGATCATCGGCTCCCCGCTGCGATCCCGCTGGAGCTATGCCGAGGCCAAGGCAATCGATGAGAGCCTGGCTGACGCCTACGTGCGAGAGCGCGGCCTGCGTGCCGTCATCGTCCGGTTGTTCAACACTGTCGGCCCCCGCCAGACGGGCCGCTACGGCATGGTCATCCCGCGGTTCGTGCGGCAGGCGCTGACCGGCCAGCCGCTCACTGTCTTCGGCACCGGTGAGCAGATTCGGTGCTTCTGCCACGTGCACGACGTCGTGCCCGCGCTGGTCCGGCTGGTCAGCACCGACCGCGCCGTCGGGCGTGCGGTGAACCTGGGCAGCTCCGAGCAAGTCTCGATTGGCGAGCTAGCCAGCCGCGTTATCGCTGCTACCGGCTCGGCCAGCGCCATTGAGGAGACCTCCTACCTCGAGGCCTACGGATCTGGCTACGAGGACATGCTGCGTCGCGTGCCGAACTGCGAACTGGCCGCTGAGCTCGTCGGATTCGCCGCCACCAGAACGCTGGACGAGATCATCCAGGCCGTCATCACTGACCAGCAATCGGCGCTGGCCGCGACGGCGGCGGCGTAGCGGAGTGTCGTGATGAGCAGCGGGCAGCAACAGGCAGGCGCACGCGACGGGCCCGCCGGGTCCCGGCAGCTGCGGCGGCTCGGCGCCCGCGCCGGGTGGCCAGCGCTGGCGATACTCGCGGTCGCGCTGGTCGCCCTCACGCTCGCGACGCATCTCTCCCAGCCGAGCAGGCGCACGCTGGTGGTTGCCTCCATGCCGTACTGGAACATCCAGCAAGACACCGCCATCGTGCTGGCGAACCGCACCGCCGTCAACGAGGTCTCGCCGTGGATCTACGGGCTCAGCAGCAGCGGGGCCATCCTGCCGCAGTACTCGCCTGGCCAGGCCGCGGCCGTGGCAGCCGACGTCGCCAGGCTGCGGGCCGCGGACCTGCGGATCGTGCCCAGCATCGCGAACGTCACCGCGGGTGCCTGGGATTATCAGGCAATCTCGCGCATCCTGCATGACCCAACCCTGATGCGCCGACACGTCGACGCGATCGCGGCCCTGGTCCAGCGGGAGAATTACGCCGGCATCGACATCGACTACGAGGAACTGCACGCCAGCGATCGGCAGGCCTTCAGCCAGTTCGTCAGCGAACTGGCCGCTGCGCTGCATGCTCACGGCAAGGTCCTGTCGGTCGCGGTCTTCCCGCAGGCGGCGGGGCCGGCCAGCGGCCAGCCCAACGCGGCGCAGGACTACGCGGCGCTCGGGAAGGTCGCCGACCAGATCCGCGTCATGGGATACAACTACCACTGGGCGGACTCGGGGCCGGGCGCGACGGCCCCGATCGCCTGGGTGCGGTCAGTGCTGCGGTATGCCACGAGCCAGATGCCAGCCAGCAAGGTGGTGCTCGGCATCCCGCTGTTCGGATACAACTGGCCGGACGCAACTGCACCGGCGGCGACCGTCAGCTGGCTGCAGGCGACGCGCCTGTCCCGCCAGTACCACGCGGCGGCGAGCTACAACCAGGCGAGCCAGGCCCCGTTCTTCAGCTACGCCGGCGATGGACGCACCCACATCGTCTGGTTCGAGAACGCCGAGAGCTCCAAGGCGAAGTTCGAGGCGGTCAGGCGGAGCGGCGTGGCCGGGGTCTACCTGTGGATGTACGGGGATGAGGACCCTGCTACCTGGTCGTCGCTGCGTGCCGCACTGCCGACCTCAGGCCCGAACGCCAGCAGCACGGCTAGCGCGGTGCCGTGATGCCAGCGCTGCCATGGTGGTTCCTGGCCGCGTTCGCCCTCGGGGTGAACTTCGCCCTCTGGGGCACGATCGGCATGATCCGGCTCGCTGACTCCCGCAAGGCGCGCATGGCACGGCGCGCCGTGTTCGCCCTCGGGGTGGACGCCGCCATCTGGGGCATGACCGCCGCGATCCGGCTGGCACAGTCGCGCACGGCGCGGCTGGCACGGCGGAGCATGGGCACGCTGACGCGGCAGCTGGCCAGGGTGGTCGCGCTGCGACGGCATGCCAGCGCGCCGATCGCCGCGCCGATCACGAGGAAGACCTCGCTCGGCGTCAGCGACGTCGCCGTGCTGATGCCGGCCCACAACGAGGCGGCCGTGCTCGGCGGCAGCCTGGAAGCCATCATGCAACTGGTCCCGGCTCGCAACATTCACGTTGTGTCCGACGGCTCTACCGATGAGACGGCGGATATCGCCCGGCGGGCGGGCGTGAACGTGCACGAGACCGAGCGCAATGTCGGCAAGGCGGGAGCGCTGCGGGCGGCCATCGACCATTTCAAGCTCATCGACCGCTACCCGGTGGTGCTCCTGCTGGACGCCGACACGAGAGTGGAGCCGGACTACTTCACCGAGGCGCTGCCGCTCTTTGGCACGCCCGACGTGGTCGCCGTCGCCGGCTGCGTCCGTACTGCTCGGGACCGGCGCCTTGGCCTGATCGGCAACATCCTCGTCGGCCACCGGGAGCGGATCTACGCCATCGGCCAGCGCGTGCTCAAGTTCGGCCAGACCTACCTGCGCATCAACGCCACGCACATCGTGCCCGGCTTCGCCAGCATGTACCGCACCGAAGTCCTGCCCTACATCGACCTGAACCCGCCAGGCCTGGTCGTCGAGGACTTCAACATGACGTTCGAGGTTTACCAGAAGAGGCTCGGCAAGGTCGCCTTCACGCTGTCGGCGGTTGCCGTCACCCAGGATCCGGACCGGTTCCACGACTACATCAAGCAGACCAGACGGTGGGCCATCGGCCTCTGGCAGACCGTCCGGCGGCATCCGCCACGCGCCAACCTCTTCACCGCCATGCTGGCCCTGCTGCTGCTCGAACTGCTCGCGTCCAGCCTGATCTTCGTGCTGCTGCCGCTGGTCGTGCTGGTCTTGCTCGTTCCGGAAATAGTTCCGAGCGCGCTCATCTGGGCACCCTTCGCAAGCGTGCACACAGCAGTCGCCGCGCACATTACGCTCTCGGCCGTCCTGTTCGGCGTCCTGCTGCCCGACTACGCGATGACCTGCCTGGTCGCCTGGCTGGACCGCCGGGCGCGCCTGCTTTTCCTGGGCCTGTTCTTCCCGATCCTGCGGGTGATCGACGCCGCGATTGCGCTTTCCGCCGTGCCAGCCGGCTGGCTGGTCCGGTCGAACGGGATCTGGCAGAGCCCGACACGGCGGACCATCGATCCGCCGCCCGAACGTCCCGCGATCACCGAGGGCCTGGCGCGAGCGAGCGCAGGTCGCGCCGAGCTGACGCGGCCTGCCACGGCGATAAGCCACAACGAACCGTCTGGTTCGCCCGATTATCTGAGGGAACGCGGTCATGCATCTGGATGAGCACTCCCTGGCGCAGTCGCGACAGGCTGGTGGCATGGACCCGATCCGGCTGCTGCTGGCGGACGATCACCTCATGATCACTGAGGCACTCGCGTCGCGGCTCTCCGCGGTACCGGACATCTGGGTCGCCGGGCGCTGCGCCGCGACGGACCCTAACCTCTTCGCGATCGTCCGCGGCGTCAGGCCGGATGTGATCGCGATGGAGGCGGAACCGTTCGGCAGCGGCATCGGGGACATGGTCGAGCGACTGGCCGGGCTCAGCCCGGAGGTACGCGTCGTCATCCTGAGCGCTGACCGGAATGTTGCGCACGCCGTCGCGGCTGCGCGGGCTGGCGCGGCCGCCTGGGTGGCCAAGGAACAAGACGCAACGGAGTTCGAGTCGGTGATCCGCGGCGTGTGCCGGGGCTACTCCTGGTACCCGCCGGAGATGCTCGGCGAGATCCTGCGGAGTCTTCGCGCCGACGCGGGCAGCGACGGCAACGACCTCGAGGTGCTGAGCACGCGTGAGACTGAGGTCCTGCGGGCGATGATGACTGGCCGACGCGGCCGCCAGATCGCCAGCGACCTGCACATATCGGCGGACACCGTGCGCACCCACACGCAGAACATCTACGCCAAGCTCGAGGTGCACAGCCGCCTGGAGGCAGTCAGCGTGGCCCGGGCGGCCGGCCTGGAGCCGCTCGAGGCGAGCGGTGGCTTGTGACCAGGGTGGTCACGGTCATCACCAGGCTGGACGGCGGCGCCGGGGCACTAGCGCTGCACGGCGTCCTCAGCCTGGATCGCACCGCGTTTGAGCAGGTCATCGTCACCGGTAGCGGCGACAGGCTACTGGCGGCGGCCGCCGCACGGGGCGTCGAGGTGATCGTCAGCCCGGTGCTGAAGCCGGCCGTCGACCCGCTGAGTGACCTGCGCGCCGTGCGCTGGCTCGCGTCCGTGCTCGCCGATCGCCGGCCGGATGTGGTGCACACGCACTGTGCGAAGGCCGGGACCATCGGCCGGCTAGCCGCCAGGCGCGCCGGGACGCGCAGGATCGTGCATACCTACCACGGGTTCCCGTTCCACGAATTCCAGTCCGCCGTAAGAAGGCGTGCGTACGTCGAGATCGAGCGCCGGCTCGGCAGGTTCACCGATGTCGGGCTGTGCGTCGGCACTGGCGTCGCAGTTGAGGCGATCCGCCGCGGGCTCATCCTGCCTGAGCGCGTGCGGACGATTGGGGTGGTGGTCGACGCCAGTTTCGGTGCTCCGGATCGGGCCGCTTCCGGCGAGCACGATGCTGCCCAGCGTGGTGGCGGTGAGCGCGAGGCTAACCGCCACCCAGCCGACGTGGCCAGGGCCAGGCAGCGTCTTGGCATCCGGGACGGCGACCTGGTCGTCGGGGCCGTCGGGCGCCTGACGTATCAGAAGGCGCCGGAGGACTTCGTCGCGGCCATTGGCGCGCTCGGCCGTCAGGATGTCGTTGGCGTCTGGGTTGGCGGCGGCGAGCGTGCTGCCGCGATCGCCGAGCAGGCCAGGGCGGCCGGTCAGCGCATCCTGCTGTGCGGCGATCGCAGCGACGTCGCCGACTTGCTGCCGGCGTTCGACGTCTTTGCGCTGCCAAGCCGGTACGAGGGCCTGCCCACCGCTGTCGCGGAAGCCATGGCAAGCGGCGTGCCGGTGGTCGCTACCGCGGTGAACGCGGTGGCGGACCTGGTGGAGCCGGGCGTCACGGGCCTGCTGGTCCCGCCCGCCAGGCCGGACCTGCTGGCGTGCGCAGTGGGCTACCTGCTCGACACGCCTGCCGAGGCGGCCAGGATGGCAAGGGCCGCGCGAAGCCGGATCGGGGCCCGGTATGGCGTGGCCGCCCTGCGCGCGGCACTAGGAGCGGCGTACTGCCCGGACGCTGATCTGGCCCGGCCAGACTGGCGCGAGCCCGGATGCAGTGGCCTCGTGGAGACCACCTAGGCTAACTAGCTAGTTACGCCTGGCTACGCTGCGTACGCACCGGGCCAGGGATGGCGATGATCGTCTGCACTGAGCAGGTCTGCCGGATTTGGCAGCAATGCTGCGATAGCGCCGTATCTACCTCGGCGCGCGGGGCCAATTCCTAGTACGGGGGATGACGCACGGTGACTGGATCTTCTCCAGACCATCAGCTCGCACGAGGCGCACCGGCGATCGCGGCCGACGATGGGCTGAGCGTCCGCGGCCTCCTGCACGATCTCGGTCACCAGATGATGACGCTCTCGCTGCTCGCCGACTCGGTGCGAGAGGACAGCGCGCTATCCGCCGAATCCCGGCAGCGGATGGAGCTGGTGATGCAGGAGATGCTCCGCATCCTGGACATCATCGCCGATGCCATGCCGACGGATCCCCGCCTGCCGGCAGCAGGCGCGGTCGACATCCGTCTGCTCGCTAACGAGGTCGCGAACCTGGCTGGCCTGGCCTATGCCACGACCGTGATCGTGGAACCAGGCGGGCCGGCGGTCATCCGGATGGGTGCGTCGCTGATGTGGCGCGTGCTGGCCAACCTCGTCGACAACGCTGTGCGTGCCGCTGGTCCGCGCGGCCGCGTCGACATCAGGATCGAGCAAGGGCTCGATACGGTGCTGGAGGTCACGGACAACGGTCCTGGCTTCGGGGGTGATCCGGCCAGGCGTTGCGGGCCTCGGCCTTACCGTGGTGCGCCAGCTACTGGACTCGGTCGACGGCCGTCTCGACGTCGGCGATGCGCCGGGCGGGGGCGGCCGGGTGCGGGTTACCTTCGGCCCGGCCGGTGCGGACCGAGCCGCGCCAGCCGGCGCCGGGCAGCGGGCCTGAAGCTCGACGCCGCCGCCCACAGCTGCGCCTTAGTGCACGCCGTGGTCGTAGATTTCCTGAACTCTCCCCGACATGGGACTTTGACCATCGATAAGCAGCCGGGCCGGGATCTCTCCGGGTGCCCTTGGCGGCCTGCGAGCGGCGACAAGACCGCATTTCACTCCCGCTCCGGCAGCATGGTCGCGGGCCAGGCGGGGCAGGGAATGCAGAGCCTAGAAACAGGGGGAAGGTAATGCCCGAGATGTCTCTCGGCCGCACCGCAGGAGCTAACGCGCCGTCGCCACCAGCCGGTACGGACGCAGGCGCGAGTCTGGCGGTCGCATGATCGAGGTGGTGATAGGCGACGATCACGCGGTTTTCCTGGACGCGCTCTCCGCCGTGCTGACCGAGCAGGGCTGCGCGGTCACCAAGGCGACGACCATCGCGGATACTGTCAGCGCCGTCAGCAAACGGCAGCCCGACATCTGCCTGGTCGATCGGCATTTCGCAGCTGGCCTTGACGGTATCGGGGCGCTTGGCGAGATCATGTCCGCCTCCCCGCGGACAAAGGTGCTGGTCCTGTCCGCCGACGGGAACAGCGACGCGATCATGCGGGCGATGCGGGCCGGCGCGGCTGGCTACGTCCACAAGACGCGGGGCGTATCGGTGCTGAAGCAGACGATCGAGCGGGTGCTGCGCGGCGAGGTGGTCGTCGAAGTTCCGGCCGCGCCCGGCGCCGGGCGCCAGCTGGCTCGCCAGCAGGATGCGCTCCGGCTGGCCGGATACCTGACCGCCAGAGAACGCCAGTGCCTGGCGCTGCTGGTGGCAGGCCAGGACACCGCGGCAATGGTCAGCACTCTCGGCGTCTCAGCCGCGACAGTCCGCACCCACGTGCAGGCACTGCTGACCAAGCTCAGCGTCCACTCCAGGCTGGAGGCCGCCGCATTCGCGGTGCAGCACGGCCTGCTCGACCCGCCGGCCGGCCCACACGACCTGGCCAGCTACGCAAGTTAGCGACGGTCGTTGCCGCGGCGCAATCCGCACGGCCAGGCTTCCATCGGGCCGGACTAGACTTCGGGCGCATGCCCAGACCCCGTGTGCTCTCCGGCATCCAGCCGACCGCCGACTCCTTCCACATCGGCAACTACCTGGGTGCCCTGCGTCAGTGGGTGGCGCTCCAGGAGACCCACGACACGGTGTACTGCGTAGTTGACCTCCACGCGATTACGGTCCCGCAGATTCCCGCCGAGCTGCGCCGCCGGACCAGGGTGGCCGCTGCCCAGCTGTTCGCCGCTGGGCTGGACCCAGACCGGTCAATCGTGTTCGTGCAGAGTCACGTGCCTGAGCATGCCGAGCTGAGCCTGGGTGCTCTCCTGCATCACTGGCTTCGGCGAGGCCAGCCGAATGGTCCAGTTCAAGGACAAGTCCGCCAAGGGCGGCGCGGACGCCGCCAGCGTCGGCTTGTTCACCTACCCGATCCTGCAGGCCGCCGACATCTTGCTGTACGACGCCGATCAGGTCCCGGTCGGCGAGGATCAGCGCCAGCACCTGGAGCTGACCAGGGACCTGGCCCAGCGGTTCAACCACCGGTTCGGGCCGACCTTCGTGGTGCCGGGGCCGTACATCCTGCCGGAGGTCGCCAAGATCACCGATCTCCAGGATCCGTCGATCAAGATGAGCAAGTCGGCCTCGTCGCCGCAGGGCATCATCGACGTGCTGGAGGACCCGGTATCGATCCGCCGCAAGATCATGAAGGCGGTCACCGACGCCGACGGCGAGGTCCGCGCCGACGAGGCGGCCAAGCCTGGCGTCACGAACCTGCTGCGCATCTACTCAGCGCTGACCGGCGAGCCGATCGCCGACCTGGAGAAGCGCTACGCGGGCGCGGGCTACGGGGCCTTCAAGAAGGACCTGGCCGACGTGGTCGTCGGCGCGTTCGCGCCGATCCGGGAGCGGACCGAGAAGCTGCTTGCGGACGAGGCCGAGCTCGACCGGCTGCTGGCGGCGGGGGCGGTCAAGGCACACGACCTAGCCTCGGCCGACGATGGCGCGCGTGCGCGACCGGGTTGGCTTCCTGCCAACCGCGATCGACTAGCGGGTCTCATCGCGTCGCGGCCGCGCGGGCCCGGGCGGCACCGGGGTAGCCGGCCCCGTTCCCTTCCTGATGTGTAGGGGAGGGATCTGCGGGTAGCTGCGCGCCGGCAGGCACCACCACCCCCCACGCCTGCCCAGGGAGTGATCATGATGGCTGGGACGCTTCGCGTCCGCCGCAGCCAGGGCGCGCTCAGTGGCGTGCTGCTGGTGCTGCTCGGCATCTGGGGCGCGCTGATCCCGTTCGTTGGCCCTTACTTCCACTTCGCTTACGCGCCCGACCGCGCCTGGGTCGCCACGTCCGGCCGCATGTGGCTGGAGGTCCTGCCCGGAGTCGTGACCCTGGTGGGCGGCATCGTGGTGCTGATGAGCCGGTTCCGGCCGGCCGCCGTCCTGGCCGCGTGGCTGGCGGCGCTGGCTGGCGCCTGGTTCGCGGTTGGCGACCTGATCGCCGCGCGGTGGGCCGGGCTGCCGGGCGCCGGGACGCCGGTTGGCGGCAGCGCTCGGGCCGTGCTGGAGCAGATCGGCTTCTTCACCGGCCTCGGCGTCGTGATCGTGTTCGTGGCGGCGCTGGCGCTGGGCAGGTTCACTGTGGTGGCGGCTCGCGATGCGGCTGCCGCGGCTGCTGCGCGGCGACGCCGCTGCTGCCGCGTCCCGTGCTGACGCGTCCCGTCGTGCCGCGGTGCGGTCAGCACCCCGCGTGGCGCGGACAGGCTGCGGTCGACACCGCACCGCGCTCCGTCGCGAGGGTCCGGGCGGTGCCGGTGTTCCGGGCCAGGCGTGACAGCGCCGCAGCGAACGCAGCCGCGGGCAGGGCGGCCGCGGAAGCAGATATCGCGCAGGCCGAGGCCGGAATGCGAAGGCAGACGCGGCTCAGAGCAGCTGACCGCGGGTTTGCGGGCTAGTCGCCGGACTCCGCGCGGGCGCCTGCCAGGCCGCGCGGGCCTGGGGCCAGCCGCGTGCTGGCCGCGGCGCGTCCGGGCCAGGCTGCCGAGGCCGAGGCCGGCGGCGACGACGCCGCTGGCTGCCAGCGCGTAGCTAGTGGTGCTGGCGCCCGAACTCTGGCTCCGGCCGCGCTCAGTGCGACGGCCCGCGGCCCACTGGCGGCGCGCGCCGGATGCGCGGCCGTGGCTGTCGCGAGCGGTGGCACGAGGGTACCGACTGGCTTGACGCTGCCGTTCATGGCGAATCCCCAGTTCAGCAGCCGCTCGGCCGAGGTGATCTCCTGCAACGAGGTGCAGTGCAGCACGGTCACGATGAGCGTGACGCCATCGCGCCGGGCCAGGCCGATGTAGGTGGCCTCCGAGCTGACCGTCCAGCCGATCTTGCCGCCGATGCCGCCCTTGTACTTGGTCAGCAGGTAGTTCTGGTTGATGAGGGTCTCCCAGTCATGGGGCTTGACCTCGAACCTGCTCGCCAGCGTCGCGTCGTAGCGCATGAACGCCGGACATGGCCAGCGCCTGCCTCGCGATCAGCGCCTCGTCGTAGGCCGAGATGACCTGGCCGGCGGCAGGCAGGCCATTGGGCAGCTTGGCGTCGACGTCGTATGCCTGCAAGATGGCGGGCCTCGGCGTTGATCAGCGCCATGCCCTTCGCGAACGAGCCGGTGGCCTCTGTGAGCGCCACTGCGGCGTCGTTGGCCGAGATCAGCAGCAGCGCATTGAAGAGGTCGGAGACCTTGTAGGCGCGGCCGGGAATGAGCCCGGCGCTGGCTCGGCTGCTGCGATGCGGCCAGCTTGCTCGCGACCACCATGGCGTTCGGGTTCAGCAACGGGATCAGCGTGACCGCGGTCAGCACCTTGAGCGTGCTGGCCGGCCCGAACTCGCCGTGCGGATCCTTGGCGGCCAGCACCTGGCCGGTGTTGGCGTTCGCGATCACCCACGCCGAAGCCGGGACGTTCGGCAACGGCCGCGCGTCCTCGCGCGGGCTGGTCCACCACGATCCCGCGCGCTCGCCATCAGCGGGCCGCCGATCATGCGGGCGGCGTCGCTGCCGAGCCCGGGGACGGCGCTGGCCCCGGCGGTCCCGCCGGTCGGGCCGGTCGGGCTGGCGGCCTGCGCAGTCGCCGGTGGCACGGTTGCGCTGGTCGGCGGCACGCCAGCTGGCCTGGCCGCGCTGCCGTGGATGCTGGCGTGGCGCTGGACAGCGCAGCAGTCGGGACGGCGAGCGTGGCCAGGGCCGCGCCGACGGCGATTGCCGCGGCAGGTCGGCAGCGTAGCCTCATCCTGTTGTCCCGACCTTCGCTGTGAGCTGCTCGGATCCGGCCGAGACTCATGCTGATCTTGCTGACGGCTGGCCTGCAGCCTATGTGCTTTCTGACGCCGTGAATCACGCCGTGTGATGTTCCCCACACCAGGCGCAGTTGGCACGCACGATATTCCGGCCGTATCAGGCGCAGGCGTGACGACCTGCAGTGACTTTGCGAAAGCTTTGATGCGCGACGTCGGCTGATTGCGTGCCTAGGCGCTATTGGCGACCTGAATGCGGCTGATATCCCGAACAGCATTGGCACGTGCCAGATTGCCGCCCACCCGCCGCTGGCGGCGGTCCCCGTCCGCGGCCGGCGGAAGGTGGCGCACTTCACAAGAGTGGCCTGCGCGCGCTCGCCGTAGGCTTGCAACATGAGTCGCATTTCGGAGTCGGGCGCGCCGATCGAGGACGTCTACGGACCCAAGGATGTCGCGGGTCTCGATCCTGCGACCGACCTGGGCGAGCCGGGTGCGTTTCCGTTCACCAGGGGCGTCTACCCGACCATGTACCTGACGCGGCCGTGGACGATGCGTCAGTACGCGGGTTTCTCCACCGCCGCGGACTCCAACCGCCGGTATCACCAGCTCATCGCAGCGGGCACGACCGGGCTCTCGGTGGCCTTCGATCTGCCGACGCAGATGGGATTCGACTCCGACGCCGAGCAGGCTCGCGGCGAGGTAGGCAAGGTCGGCGTCGCCATCGACTCGCTCGAGGACATGCGGCTCCTCTTCGACGGCATCAGGCTCGATCAGGTATCGACGTCGATGACCATCAACGCACCGGCCGCCCTGTTGCTGCTGCTGTATCAGCTGGTCGCGGAGGAGCAGGGCGTGCAGTCCGGCCGCGATCTCCGGCACGATCCAGAACGACATCCTGAAGGAGTACATCGCGCGCGGCACCTACATCTACCCGCCGCAGCCCTCGCTCCGCCTCGTCGCCGATACGTTTGCCTACTGCCGGGCCGAGATTCCGCGCTGGAATACCATCTCGATCTCCGGCTATCACATGGCCGAGGCTGGCGCGACGCCCGTGCAGGAGATCGCGTTCACGCTGGCCAATGCGCGCGAATACGTGCGCGCGGCTATTGCGTCCGGGCTCGCGGTGGACGAATTCGCGCCGCGGCTGTCGTTCTTCTTTGTCGCCAGGACGACGCTGCTGGAGGAGGTCGCGAAGTTCCGCGCGGCCCGGCGTCTCTGGGCGCACATCATGCGCGACGAATTCGGCGCGCAGGATCCGCGGTCGCAGATGCTTCGATTCCACACGCAAACGGCAGGCGTTCAGCTCACCGCGCAGCAACCCGAGGTCAACCTGGCCAGGGTCACGCTGCAAGCGCTGGCGGCGGTACTCGGCGGGACGCAGTCGCTGCACACGAATTCCTACGACGAGGCGATTGCGCTGCCGACGCAGAAGGCAGCGACGCTGGCGCTCAGAACCCAGCAGGTCCTGGCGTTCGAGACCGACCTGACCGCCACGGTTGACCCGCTCGCCGGCTCTTACGCGATCGAGTCCATGACCGATGACATCGAAGCGCGGGCACGCGAGCTGATGGATCAGGTGGCTGACCTCGGCGGCGCCGTAGCCGCCATCGAGCAGGGCTTCCAGAAGGCAGAGATCGAACGGTCGGCGTACCGGATCGCACGCGAGGTCGACTCCGGCGAGCGCAAGGTCGTCGGCGTCAACGCCTTCACCAGCGAGCAGGAGGAGCCGTACGAGTCGCTGCGGGTCGATCCGGCGATCGAGCAGGAGCAGGCGGCGCGGCTGGCCGAGCTGCGCGATCGGCGCGATTCGGCCGAGGTCGGGCGTCGTCTCGATGACATCAAACGCGCCGCGAGCACCAATGAGAACCTGCTGTACCCGCTACGGTCTGCTTTGCAGGCACTGGCCACGATCGGCGAAGTCAGCGACGCGCTGCGCGATGTGTGGGGCGTCTACAAGCCGCCCGAGGTCTACTAGCAGCGCCGTCGCGCCTGGCCCGACGGGGCTCTGAGCAGCGCAGAAGAGTCGGATCCGGCCGCATACGACAATCTCGCATCCGCAGCGGACCGGCAGTCTGAGCGGTACGATGCTGGCCAGAAGAGCGAATCTCGTAAGCGATTGTCGAGATGCCTCGGGGCGCCTGCGGGCGCCCCGATGATCTTGCCAGTCACGTCGGAGTGTGCTTGCGAGCCGGATGCAGGAATCGCGGGCACGTGCGGAGAGGTTTGGCGGCGGTACAGGCAGGTACCTAGCGGCGGGTGCACTAGCGATCTGCCCTGTCGCGTTTTCCCAGTGCGTGGCGCTGGGACAGTTCTGGAGCGGGCATGTTACCGGGCCTGGGCCTGGGGGCTGATGCCAAAGCTGGCGGCATCGATCTCCTGTCCCGGCGACGCTTGCTAGCGGGCTGGAGTGAAGACGAGGTTCTGATGGAGACGCCGCTGAGCGCCAGCATGGACTGGCGCAGAACTATCGCCCGGCAAGCCGAGTCAGGATGTCTCGTTGCCCACGGGGAGGCAGCGCATGGCTGAGCATGATCTCGAAGGGGAACTCGACGCGTTCCTAGCCGGGCATGAGCCGGAGCTCATCGAGTTCCGGCGAGATTTGCACGCGCATCCCGAGACTGGCTACCACGAGTACCGGACCACCCGGCGGATCGCGCTCCGGCTCGAGGCTGCTGGCCTGCGCCCGGCCATCTTGCCCAAGGGCACCGGACTGACGGTCGACATTGGCGAGGGCGCGGCCGGACGAGCCAGTCGTCGCGCTGCGCGCCGACATCGACGCGCTGCCGATCAACGACGAGAAGGACGTGCCGTACCGGTCTGTCAACCGGGGCGCCTGCCACGCGTGCGGGCACGACGTGCACACCGCCATCTTGCTGGGCACCGGCCTCTTCCTGGCCCGCGCTGCCGCCGCGCGCGTGCTGCCCGGCAAGGTCAGGCTGATCTTCCAGCCCGCCGAGGAGGTTCCCGGCGGGGCCATCGACGTGATGGCGGCCGGCGGCATCGCGTCGGTGGACCGCATTTTCGCGCTGCACTGCGACCCGCGGCTGGACGTCGGCAAGATCGGTACCAGGACGGGTCCGATCACTGCCGCGTGCGACAAGCTGACGGTCAAGGTCACCGGCCCCGGCGGCCACACGGCCCGGCCGCACCTGACCGCCGACCTGGTGTACGCGCTCGGCAAGATCATCACTGAGCTGCCGGCCGCGCTGTCCCGCCGCGTCGACCCGCGCTCCAGCCTGAGCCTGGTCTGGGGGCGGGTGAGCGCGGGCACCGCCGCCAACGCGATCCCTGACGACGGCGTCGTCGAGGGCACGGTGCGGTGCCTGGACGACGCGGCCTGGCACGAGGCGCCCGACCTGGTCAAGGCGCTGCTGGAGTCGGTGGCGAGCGCCTACGGCGTGGTACCGGAGATCAGCTACCAGCGCAACGTGCCGCCCACCGTCAACGAGGCCATCAGCACGGCGATGTTCGAGGCGGCGGCGGACCGCGTGCTCGGCCCTGATTCCATCACCGAGGCGCCGCAGAGCCTGGGCGGCGAGGACTTCGCCTGGTACCTGGACTCGATCCCCGGCGCGCTTGCCCGGCTGGGCACGCAGGACGCCGGGGTCGGCTGCCGATTTCGACATCCATCAGGCAGTGTTCGACGTCGACGAGCGATCGATCGGCTACGGCGTCCGGCTCATGGCGGCGACAGCGCTGACGGCGATGCACGACGGGGGCGCCATCACTCCAGGCGCCATCCCGGGCGCGACCGCGAGCCGGGACCAGATCGCTGGTGCCGCTGTCGCCTGAGCCCCGCGGACGCTGCCAGCCTGGGCGCCCTACGTTCACGTCTGGCCTGACTGTCGACGATGTGCGCCTGATCGCGCGGCGGGCACGATTGGACTTGCACAAATCAGCCAGTGCGGGGCATTGCGCATACAGTGGGTGGCCGGGAACGCCGGCCTCCTGATCGCGCGATGTCATGGCGATCGCTGGCCTGCAGCGCCAGGCAACTGGCGACTCCCGGCCCGAGCTCGGCCAGTGGAGTGGCAGGTGGCACCGAATGTCGTCCCAGCACGACGAGGCGCTCGCGCGCGGCTCCATGCCCGACCCAACCGCGCCCGACCCGACCGCGCCCGACCCAACCGCGCCCGACCCAACCGCGCCAGCCTTCGCCGCCCGACCCGGCAGTGCCTGCCCCCGCTGGGGCTGCGGCGGCCGGTCCGGCGCCGGGATCCAGCACGCCGACGGCTCAACGCGAGCCTGTGGCAGCCCCGCCGCCGCCTGTATCGGCCGCCACTTCCACAGCGCCCGCATTCGCTGCGCCGGCGGCCAGCCAGGTCATGCCTCCTGGCGGCTCGGCTGCAGCCCAGCTCCCGTGGAAAGTCACCGCCGATGGCAAGACCGTGTTTCGCCGCGGGGCGCCGCTTCTGCTGTGGTGGCTGTGGGTCGCGTTCGCGCTCTTCAACTTCTTCGACGTCGCCGTCCGCGGATCATGACTACTTCTCGTTCGAGCTGACGGCCGGGCTGCTGGCCGTGACGGCGGTCGTCTACGCCTGCGCCCTGCGGCCACGGGTCGTCGCCGACGACGACGCGATCCACGTCCACAACCCGTACCGCGATCACACCGTGCGCTGGGGCGCGCTGAATGGCGTCTTCCTCGGCGACTCGCTGGAGCTCACCTGCGCCCGCCCGAGCTCCGAAGCAGGCCGGACCGTCTACTGCTGGGCGCTGTACTCAGGCCGTCGCTCGCGGCGTCGCGATGAGCTGCGCGCGGAGCGGCGCGAGGCCCGCGTCACCCGGCGGACCGCGGCCGAGATCGGCGAGCTCAGGCGGCCGGACGCAGCGATCCTGATCGCGGGCGAGCTAGGCCGCAGGTCGACCGCCGCGAAGCAGCGGGGCGTGCCGCCGGCGACGGTTGAGAGCCGGTGGGCGTGGCCGCCCGTCGTCTACCTGCTGCTCCCGCTGCCGCGCTCCTGCGCTCGTCCTGGCCCGCTGAGCCGTTCAGGTGCAGGCCACCCGGTGGGCTAGCTGCCCACCGACGCGCACGGGCGGCTGCGCAACCAAGCCACGTAATCCGACGGAGCCCCGGCCGCCTCCGCCGCATCGGCCATGATGCCGAGATAACGGGCCGACGGCAGGCCGCCTTCGTAGTCGTTCAGCACGTACAGCCAGGCCACCACGTCGCCATCGAGCGTGCTGACGCGTACCTTCGACTTGCGGTAGTAGCCGAGGGTCGCGCCGTCCCATCGGTCGAGCGCGTCCTCGTCCGCCTCGGATACCTCGTACAGGACGACGAAGACGCGGTTGCCCTCGTCCTCGACGACGGTGGCGAGCGCCCCCTCCCAGCCGAGATCCTCGCCGCCGAACGTGAGCCGCCAGCCTTCCAGCCAGCCGGTGCCCTCCTGGGGTGAATGCGGGCAGCGGTGCGCCATCTGCGCGGGATCCATATTGCTGCCGTAGGCCGCGTATATCGCCACGATTGACAAGCGTACGAGTCAGTGCGTGGGCGCTGCTGGCTAACGCGGCCGCAGGTCCGCGGCCGGCGCCGCTGTCGTCGTCGCGGCCCGGATGCGACAGAATTGGATAACGTGAGCCAGCCGCGCGCGAGGATCGCGATCATCGGCGGCGGACCGGGCGGGTACGAGGCCGCCCTGGTCGCCGCCCAGCTCGGCGCCGAGGTCACCGTGGTCGAACGGGACGGCCTGGGCGGCGCCTGCGTGCTCACCGACTGCGTACCGTCCAAGACGCTGATTGCCACGTCCGGCATGATGGCTGGGCTGGAAGGCTCCGCCAGCCTGGGCATCCGCGTCAATGCGGCCGGGAACGGGGCCGGTCTCCTCGATGCGCCCCGCCTGTACGCCAGGGTCCAGTCCCTGGCCAGGGCCCAGTCCGCCGACGTGGCATCGCGGCTGTCGGCCGAGGGAGTCAAGGTCATCGCGGGGACGGCCCGGCTGGTCGGCCCGCACAAGGTCGTCGCGGGCGACGCCGAGATCGAGGCGGACGCCGTGCTCATCGCGACGGGTGCCGAGCCGCGGGTGCTGCCCGGCTCCGAGCCCGACGGCGAGCGCATCCTGAACTGGCGCCAGCTGTACGACCTGACGGAGCTGCCCGCCGAGCTGATCGTGGTCGGCTCGGGCGTCACCGGCGCCGAGTTCGCCAGCGCCTACCAGGCGCTCGGATCGCAGGTCACCCTCGTGTCGTCGCGCGAGCGGGTGCTGCCGCACGAGGACGCGGACGCGGCCGTGGTCGTGGAGGACGTGTTCCGGCGCCGCGGCATGACCGTTCTCGGCCAGTCCAGGGCCGAGCGCGTGAGCCGGACGGGCGACAGCGTGGCCGTCACGCTGAGCGACGGCCGGACCGTGCGGGGCACGCACTGCCTGCTCACCGTGGGCATGGTGCCGAACACCGGCGGCCTCGGCCTGGCCGAAGCGGGCGTCGACGTGGACAGCCGCGGTTTCGTGCACGTCGACAAGGTCTCGCGGACCTCGGCGCCGGGCGTCTACGCGGCAGGCGACTGCACGGGCGTGCTGATGCTGGCCTCGGTGGCGGCCATGCAGGGCCGCATCGCCATGTGGCACGCGCTCGGGGAGGCGGTCAAGCCGCTCCGCCTCAGGAACGTGGCCGCGACGATCTTCACCGAGCCCGAGATCGCGACCGTCGGGGTGCCGGAGCAGGCCGTGGCTTCGGGCGAGATCCCGGACGCCGTCGTGGTCAAGCTGCCGCTGGCGACGAACGCCAGGGCCAAGATGCAAGGCTTCCGCGACGGCTTCGTCAAGCTCATCGCGCGCCGCAGCACCGGCACGGTACTCGGCGGCGTCATCGTGGCGCCGCGCGCCAGCGAGCTGATCCTCGCCGTCTCGCTCGCCGTCGAGCGCCAGCTGAGCGTCGATCACGTCGCGCACACCTTCGCGGTGTACCCGTCGCTGTCCGGCAGCCTGACGGAGGCTGCGCGCAAGCTGATGCAGCCCGCGGAAGACAGTCTATAAGCGGCAGATCAGCGAGTTTTTCCCGCTGGTCACCGGCTCGAAGGCGCCGCGTCGCCAACGCCTGTGCGCCAGGTACCAATCATTCGTACCTAGCGCGCACGCGTTCCGGGAGTGATCATGAGTCGCACGAACTATACGCGCAAAACGCCCAAAATCCTCCGACTGCCGGACCTCGGGCGCCGGCTAGTGCGTTGGGTGGCCGAGATCGGGGTCGTCGGGGACGTCCAGTCCGTGCTGGCGCAGTCGGGTCGCCCTGATGTCGTCGGCGTAGGCGGCGACCGTGAAGACGCTGCCGCACAGGATGAGCACGCACATCATGACCGCGAACCAGGCCGGAGCTGGCGACAGCAGCAGCAGGAGCGCCGCGACGATCGCGCAGATCGGGATGATCACCGCCAGGTGGCGCAGGACGGTGCGGGCGCGCCAGCCTGCGTCGGTCAGCTCGTGCCGGACCCAGTCCAGGTTCTCGGCCGGCAGCCGGAATCCGGCCGAGAACTTCAGCCACGAAAGGACGCCGGGATCGCCGGGCAGCCTGCTCATCAGCGCAGCTGGCAGATCACGGCTCCGGCCGGAACTGTCTGGCCGACGCTGATGGACAGGCCGGTGACCGTACCGGCCTTGTGCGCGGTCAGCGGCTGCTCCATCTTCATCGCCTCCAGCACCACGATGGTGTCACCGGCGGCGACCTGCTCGCCGTCAGCGGCGACGATCTTGACGATCGTGCCCTGCATCGGGCTCACGAGCTCATCACCGCTCCGCGCCGCCGCCGACCGTGCCGCCGCGCCGCCGGTCGCCCTTGGCGCCGCGCGGCTGGCGCCGCCGGAGGGCCGCGCGCCGCGGCGCCGCCGAGGCCCGCCGGGACCGTGACCTCCAGCCGCTTGCCGCCGACCTCCACGGTGATCCGCTCCCGCGGCTCAGCATCACTGGCAGGTGCCGCGGCGGCGCCGGAGTACGGCGGGATATCCGCGGCGAACTCGGTCTCGATCCAGCGGGTGTGCACGCTGAACGGCTCGCTGGTGAAGGCCGGATCGCGGACGACGGCGCGATGGAACGGCAGCACTGTCGGCATGCCGTCGATCTCGAACTCGGCCAGCGCCCGCCGGGCGCGTTCCAGCGCCTGCGTCCTGGTCGCGCCCGTCACGATCAGCTTGGCGATGAGCGAGTCGAACGCCTGCGGCACGGTCATCCCGGCCGTGTAGCCGGCATCCAGGCGCACGCCAGGACCTGACGGCTGGCGCCAGCCGGTGATCGTGCCCGGCGCGGGCAGGAAGCCGCGGCCGGCGTCCTCCGCATTGATCCGGAACTCGATCGAGTGGCCGCGCACCTCAGGGTCGCCGTAGGTCAGCGGCTCGCCGTCGGCGATGCGGAACATCTCCCGCACCAGGTCGATGCCGCTCACTTCCTCGGTGACGGGGTGCTCGACCTGAAGCCTGGTGTTCACCTCGAGGAACGAGACCGTGCCGTCCTGGCCGATCAGGAACTCGCACGTCCCGGCGCCCACGTAGCCTGCAGCGCGCAGGATGTCGGCCGACGCCGCCCGGAGCTGCTTGTCCTGCTCCATGGTCAGGAACGGGGCCGGAGCCTCCTCCACCAGCTTCTGATGGCGGCGCTGAAGCGAGCAGTCCCTCGTCGAGACGATCACGACGTTGCCGTGCGCGTCGGCCAGGCATTGCGTCTCGACGTGCCGGGGCTTGTCCAGGTAGCGCTCGACAAAGCACTCGCCGCGGCCGAAGGCAGCGACGGCCTCGCGGACTGCCGACTCGAACTGGCTGGCAATCTCGTCGGTCGTCCGGGCGACCTTCAGGCCGCG
This sequence comes from uncultured Actinomycetota bacterium, assembly GCA_963837255.1. Lineage (GTDB taxonomy): Bacteria > Actinomycetota > Actinomycetes > Streptosporangiales > Streptosporangiaceae > JAJYUU01. The sequence goes on along the minus strand of CAWIMN010000009.1, from coordinate 908,214 downwards.
GCCGCCGCCGCCGAACGCCGCCTTGATCGCGATCGGCAGCCCGTACTCGGCCGCGAACGCGGCCGCCTCCTCGGCGCCGCTGACCGGACCGTCGGTGCCCGCCGCCAGCGGCGCGCCGACCTGCTTGGCGATGTGGCGCGCCTGCACCTTGTCGCCGAGCGCCTCGATCGCGGCCGGCGGCGGCCCGATCCAGGTCAGGCCCTGCCTCGATGACCGCGCGCGCGAAGTCGGCATTCTCGGCCAGGAAGCCGTAGCCGGGGTGCACGGCGTCGGCGCCGCTGTCAGCGGCTGCCTTCAGGATCTTCGCGATGTCCAGGTAGCTCTCGGCCGCGCTCTGGCCGCCGAGCGCGTACGCCTCGTCGGCCATCGTGACGTGCAGTGCGTCCAGGTCCGCCTCGCCATATACGGCCACGCTCGCCAGGCCGGCGTCGCGGCAGGCCCGCACAATCCGCACCGCGATCTCGCCCCGGTTGGCGATCAGGACCTTGTGCACCGCATCGTCTCCTTTCGACTGTGAGGAGTCTAGGTGAGAACGCGGCTCGGTGGCCGGGCAGCCGGCCGCGCCGACCCGGCACGACCAGGCGCGGAAGGCCGGCTGCGGGGGCAGCGATGACCGGGCTAGCAAGTGCGCGCGGAGCGGGCTAGCGAGCGCGCGCGGATGCGACTAGCGCGGCAGGGCGCTGGCTCGCCAGGCGCCGGGCCCGGCGGACAGCAGCGGCCGCATCATCTGGTCCCTGGCGGCCCAGCGGGACTCGCGCGCGTCCGCCGGGAGCCGGCGCTGACTGCCGCGGCGCGCCAGGGCTCCGATCACGACCGTGACGGCCGCGAGCTCGGCGGCCGTGGGCTCGCCGCGCACGACTGTCAGCAGCGGCGGTGCTCCCGCGACGGAGTGCTCGACGGCGACCCTGCGACATGAACTCAGCCCTTCGACTTGCCGACACCGAGGCCGAACTGGCGATGCACTCTAGCCCAGAAGGCGTCGCGCAGCCATTCCCTGGCTTCCTGGTAGGCGCGCAGCGACAGGCCGAGCTCCTTCTCCGCGTCGACGAGCAGCTCCTTGTCGATGACCGGGGGCAGGATCGGGCCCGGCAGCAGGTCGCGGATGTTGTCCTCGCCGCGCGTCAGTATCCACTTCTGCGCGACGTGCTCGCCGGCCTCCTCGACCCGCTCCCGGTCCGGGCCGAGCCGGGCCGACGGCAGGTGCGGGACCGGGAACGGCCTGGAGAACTGCCGGCTCGAGTGCCGTTCGCCGAACACCTGCGCTGGCGACGGGGCGCCCTGCACGGTCTGGGCCTGCACGGAGTGGCCGGACCTCGCCGGAGCCGGCTCGGCTGCAGCGGCCTGGGCCGGCTCGGGTGAGAGCTGGCGGGTGAAGAACGGCTCGACAAAGGAGCGCTCGAGCACGTCGACCGTGTCGGACTCCCAGACCAGTCGCTCGGCCTGGTTTGTGCCGTATGGCGGCTCGACGCCCCACAGGTGGATCCGCACGCCGAACGCCTGGGCGGCCTCGACCGCTGGCACCATGTCCTCGTCGCCCGCCACCAGGATCGCGTCGGTGATGGCCCGGTGCCTGGCCAGCGCCTCCATGTCGGCGCGGATCTGGGCGTCCACGCCCTTCTGCTGGCCGCGGGCGTTCAGGTTACCGAGGCGTAGCTTGACCCAGGGCATCTGGGCGATGACGCGCTGGTCGATGGTCGGGACCCGGTCCCTGGCCGCGTCGTACCAGTAGACCCGCAGCAGCTCGCCCCGGACGTGGTCCTCAGCGTGCCTGGTGAGCGCCTGGATCAGCTTGTCGGCGTCGACCCGGTACTCGCGCCTGGAGGCCGCGCTGAACAGCAGCTCGCCTGCCGACGCGTAGATGTACCCGACGTCGACCATGATCGCGTAGCGGGACAGCAGCGGGAGCGGCGGGCCAGTTTCGGTCATAGTACTGACGACTCTAATCGCTCCGGCGGTCCCTGAGCTGCCAGAAGGCGGTACCGCAGCGCGATCAGACGGTCACGATGTGCCGTTCCTGCCTGGTCAGCCCTCTCGCCAGGACCCGGCAGCGCCGCGCGGCGACGGCAGGCTCGCGGCCGTCGCGGCGGACGACCCGGCCTACAGCGGGATATTGCCGTGCTTCTTGGGCGGCAGGGTCTGCCGCTTGGTGCGCAGGGCCCGCAGCGCCCTGGTCACCTGCGACCGCGTCTCGGCCGGCCTGATGACGGCGTCCACGTAGCCGCGCTCAGCCGCGATATAGGGGTTGAACAGCGTGTCCTCGTACTCGGCTGACTTCTCCTTGCGCAGCGCCGCTCGCTCCTGCGGGTCGGCGACGGCGGCCAGGTCGCGCCGGTACAGGATGTCCACCGCGCCGTCGGCGCCCATGACGGCGATCTGCGCCGTAGGCCAGGCCAGGTTGATGTCGCCGCCGAGGTGCTTGGAGCCCATCACGTCGTAGGCGCCGCCGTAGGCCTTGCGGGTGATCACCGTGATCTTGGGCACGGTCGCCTCGGCGTAGGCGTAGATCAGCTTGGCGCCGCGCCGGATGATCCCGCCCCATTCCTGCCCCGTGCCGGGCAGGAAGCCCGGCACGTCCACGAAGGTCAGCACCGGGATCCCGAAGGCGTCGCAGGTACGGACGAACCTGGCGGCCTTCTCGGACGCGTCGATGTCCAGCGTCCCGGCCGAGTGCATCGGCTGGTTGGCGACGACGCCGACGGACGCGCCGTCGACCCGGCCGAACCCCACCAGGATGTTCTGCGCGAACCCGGCGTGGATCTCCAGGAACTCGCCGTCGTCCAGGACGTGCTGGATGACCTGGTGCATGTCGTACGGCTGCCGCGGCGAGTCGGGGATCAGCGTGTCGAGCTCGGCGTCGGCGTCGGTGAGCTCGAGCGCGGCCGCCGGATCGGCGGCAGCCGGGCCAGCGGGCGGCTCGTCCAGGTTGTTGGACGGCAGGTAGGACAGCAGCTCGCGGGCGAACTCCAGGCAGTCCTGCTCGTCGGCCGCCTGGTAGTGGGCGACGCCGGACTTGACGTTGTGCGCGTGCGCGCCGCCGAGCTCCTCCTGGCTGACCTCCTCGCCGGTCACCGTCTTGATCACGTCCGGACCGGTGATGAACATGTACGAGGTCTTGTCGACCATCAGCGTGAAGTCGGTGATCGCGGGCGAGTACACCGCGCCGCCGGCGCATGGCCCCATGATCAGCGAGATCTGCGGGATCACGCCGGAGGAGATGACGTTCCGGTAGAAGATCTCGCCATACAGGCCGAGCGCGACCACGCCTTCCTGGATGCGGGCGCCGCCGCTGTCGTTGATCCCGATCATCGGGCAGCCGGTCTTCAGCGCGTAGTCCATGACCTTGACGATCTTCTCGCCGAAGACCTCGCCGAGCGAGCCGCCGTTGACGGTGAAGTCCTGGCTGAACACGGCGACGGGGCGCCCGTCGATCGTCCCGTAGCCGGTGACGACGCCGTCTCCGTACGGCCGGCTAGCGGCCATCCCGAAGTCCGTGGCCCGATGCCTGGCCAGCTCGTCGAACTCGGTGAACGAGCCGGGGTCCAGCAGGGCGTCGATCCGCTCGCGCGCGGTCATCTTGCCCTTGGCGTGCTGCCGCTCGACCTGCCGGGCGGCGCCCGCGTGCACTGCCTCGTACCTGCGCTTCTCCAGGTCGGCGAGCTTGCCGGCCGTGGTGTGCAGGTCCGGCTCGGCCGGGCTCGCCGTCGGCCGCTGGCCGACTCGAAGGCGCTCGAGCGGCGCGGATGCATCGTTGGCCATGCCGGACAGGTTAGGGCAGAACTGCCGTGCGCTGCTTCGACGGGTGGCGGCAGAACGGCTCGGCAGGCGTCCGGCCGCGGCAAACTTCAGCCCGGTCACCCTGCACCCGACTCGCCGCGAGAAGCTAGTCGACATGACAAGCCAGACCCGACGCCCGCAGCGTGCGCCGTTGTCTGCTGCCTCGCTGCGCTCCGAGCGTGCTGTCCTGGACCCGCCTGTACACCTCAGTCGAGGTGGTCGAGCAGACCGGATCGACCAACGCCGACCTGCTCGCGGCGGCCCGGGCAGGCGCGGCCGCTGGGACAGTCCTGGTCGCCGAGAAGCAGACGGCCGGCCGCGGCCGCCTCGACCGCAGCTGGCAGAGCCAGCCGGGCGCAGCGCTCACGTTCTCCGTATTGCTGCGGCCAGCACGCGTGCCCGCCCGCCTGCCGCGGCTGGCTGCCGCTGCTGACCGGGGTCGCGGTGGCGTCGGCGCTGCGGGCGGCGACCGGCGTGGACGTCAGCCTCAAGTGGCCCAACGACGTGCTGGCCGCGGCGGGCGCGCCGGAGCGCTCGGCGAAGCTGGCCGGCATCCTGGCCGAGCAGGCCGGTGACGCGATCGTCGTCGGCATCGGCCTCAACGTCAGCGCCGAGCAGGACGAGCTGCCCGCCAGCGGGGCCACGTCGCTGTGGCTCGAGGGCGCCGCCGACCTCAGCCGCGAAAGCATCCTGGTCGCCATCTTGCGCGAGCTCGAGCAGTGGTACTGGCGCTGGGCGAATGGCCCGGCGGCAGGGGACGCGGATTCGTCCGGGCTGCGCGCCGCGTACGTCCGCGCCTGCTCCACCGTGGGCCACGACGTCCGGGTCGAGCTGCCCGGCGGCGGCACCCTCACCGGCCGGGCCTGCGACGTGGACAGCGTCGGCCGGCTGCTGGTCAGCGCGGCCGACGGCATGCACGCGGTCAGCGCCGGCGACGTCGTGCACGTCCGCCCCGCGCCGTGAGCCCCCGCGCAGTCCGGCCGAAGCCCGCAGGCGCGGCGCGCGCACAATACAGCGTTTCGTGTCACGATGGGGCGTATGGCCAGCGCGGCAGGTCTCTCCGAGGGAGAGCATCTCGTCCTGAAGCTGCATCAGCACTGGAAGACGGTGCTCCGGCCGGTGCTGATCCTGGCCGCCACCGTGCTGGCGCTGCTTGTCCTGCTCCTGCTCGTGCCGACCGTGCGCGACACCGCCGCGGCCCGGCTCGCCATCGGCGCGGCTGCGCTCGTGATCGTCATCCTGTTCGTCGCGGTCCCGCTGCTGCGCTGGCGCACCACGAGTTACGAGCTGACCAACCGCCGCCTCCGGCTGCGGGCCGGCATCCTCACCAGGACCGGCCGCGATTTCCCGCTGACGCGGATCAGCGACGTCTCCTTCGCACAAGGCCTGCTCGACCGGATGCTCGGCTGCGGGCGGCTAGTGGTCGAGTCGCCTGGCGAGCACGGCCAGCTCGTGCTCACCGAGATCCCGCGCGTCCAGGCCGTGCAGGCAACGCTGTTCCAGCTCGTAGAGGACGAGCAGGCCCGGCTGGCCAGGGAACAGCAGTAGCGCGCGGAACACGACTGGCGACAGGCTGGTTAGCCTTGCTGCTACAGATTCTTTCCGGGAACGAGGTCGCCTGGTGTCAGACTTGCCCCGCCAGATCTCGGTCCGCGAGGTCGGTCCGCGAGACGGGCTCCAGAACGAGGAGCCCGTGCCGACGCAGGCCAAGATCGAGCTGATCGATCGGCTGTCGACGACCGGAGTGCAGCGGATCGAGGCGGTCTCGTTCGTACGGCCGGATGCCATCCCGCAGATGGCCGACGCGGATGAGGTCTGGCGGGGCATCGACCGCGCCAGTCGACGTCCGGTACTCCGCGCTCGTGCCGAACCTGCGCGGTGCCGTCCGCGCGCTCGACAGCGGGCTGACCGAGATCGAGGCGGTGGTGTCGGCGTCTGACACCCACAACCGCAAGAACGTCAACCGGAGCACGGCGGAGTCTCTCGACGACATCGCCCAGATCATCGCGCTCGCCCACGACCGGGGCGCGAGCTGCCAGGTGATCGTGTCGACTGCCTGGGGCTGCCCCTACGAGGGTGACGTGCCCGGTGCGAGCGGGTGGTGGCGACCGCCGGGCGGGCAGTGGCCGACGGCGCCGACACGATCTCGTTCGGGGACACGACCGGGATGGCGACACCCGGCCGGGTGTACGCGCTGGTCGGCGAGTTCCGGTCCGCGCACCCCGAGGTCGGCCTGAACCTGCACTTCCACAACACCAGGGGCACCGGGCTGGCCAACGTGCTGGCCGCGCTCGAGCTCGGCGTCGCCGACTTCGATGCGTCCGTCGGCGGCCTCGGCGGCTGTCCGTACGCGCCGGGCGCGACCGGCAACATCGCCACCGAAGAGCTGGTGCACATGGTCGAGGACATGGGCGTTGGGACCGGCATCGACCTCGAGGCGATGATCGAGGCAGCGGCGGACGCCGAGCGCATCATCGGCCGCCAGCTGCCGTCGCAAGTGCTGCGGGCCGGGCCCCGTTCCCGGACTGTTGGGGTGTAGTAACTGCGCTGCTGAGCTCGTCGCGCGTGGCCATGTTTGATTGACACCTATCCGGACACTTGGTGGCTGCTAACACACCGGCAGGCCGGATCGGAGTCAAAACAATGGCTATCTTAAGCGGCCGCAAATATAGCTGGCTCACCATCATCTGGGTCATCGTCGGCCTAGTAGTCGCCTGGACGCACAGCTACATCACTGTTTATCTGCTGAAGCTCGTGCTGTCCGCCTTGCTGGCGATCTTCTTGTGGCCGCTCGTGCTGCTCGGAGTCAGCCTGCATCTCCATTAGCTCGATCGCTTTTCCCCGACTCGTGCCGGGGCGGCCGTCACTCCACTCCGGCCGCCCCGGCACGACTGTCGTACGCTCGCCAACGTGAGCACTGACGAAGCAGCAACCGAGCCCGCGGCGCCTGGATCCACGACGCGAGGCGCCCATCCCGACCTCGCCGAGATCAGGGCGCGCATCTCCGGTGGCGGACCCCCGCGTTATCACGAGCAGGCGGCGGCGCAGGGCAAGCTGTTCGCCAGGGACCGGATCGAGTTGCTGGTCGACGCGGGCAGCTTCACCGAGAATGGCGCGTTCGCCAATGTGCTCGCCAGCGGCCTGCCCGCCGACGGGGTGATCACGGGTACAGCGACGATCGAGGGCAGGCCGGTCGCGCTGATGGCCAACGACTCGACGGTCAAGGCCGGCTCGTGGGGCGCCCGCACCGTCGAGAAGATCATCCGGGTGATCGAGCAGGCCTACGCCGATGGCGTGCCGATGATCTACCTGGTCGACTCCGCGGGCGCCCGCATCACCGACCAGGTACAGATGTTCCCTGGCCGCCGGGGCGCGGGCAAGATCTTCCACACGCAGGTCCGCGCGTCCGGCTCGATCCCGCAGGTGTGCGCGCTGTTTGGCCCGTCGGCGGCCGGCGGCGCCTACATCCCCGCGTTCTGCGACTTCGTCGCCATGGTCGACGGCAACGCCTCGATGTACCTGGGCAGTCCCCGGATGGTCGAGATGGTGGTCAGCGAGCACACCACGCTCGAGGAAATGGGCGGTGCCCGGATGCACTGCTCGGTGTCGGGCGTCGGGCACTTCCTGGCCTCGACCGAGGCCGACGCGATCGGCGCGGTGCGGTCCTACCTGTCGTACCTGCCGGGCAACTGGCAGCTCGTGCCGCCGCCGGGCGCGCCCAAGCCGCCGAAGCCAGTCGATCTGCGGGCGATGGTACCGGTCAGCGAGCGGCAGGCGTTCGACATGCGCCGGTACGTGCGCGGCATCGTGGACGAGGACTCGCTCTTCGAGGTGCACGCCCTGTGGGCACGCGAGCTCGTCGTCGGGTTCGCCCGGCTCGACGGCCAGCCGATCGGGGTGGTGGCGAACAACCCGATGTTCAAGGGCGGCGTCCTGTTCGTCGACTCGGCCGACAAGGCGACGCGGTTCATCCAGCTGTGCGATGCCTTCAACGTGCCGCTGCTGTTCCTGGCCGACGTGCCGGGCTTCATGGTCGGCACCGCGGTCGAACGCCAGGGCATCATCCGGCACGGCGCCAAGATGATCAGCGCGGTGTCGGAGGCGACCGTGCCGAAGATCTGCGTGATCGTGCGGAAGGCCTACGGGGCCGGGCTGTACGCGATGGCCGGGCCTGGCTTCGAGCCAGACGCCACGCTGGCGCTGCCCACCGCCAAGATCGCGGTAATGGGCGCAGAAGCCGCGGTCAATGCCGTCTACTACAACCGGCTGGCGGCGCTGGAGTCCCCGGAGGCGCGGGCGGCAGAGACCCGGCGGCTGCGCGATGAGTACGAGGCCGACATCGACATCCTCAGGCTGGCGGGCGAGCTCGTGATCGATGACGTCGTCGAGCCCGAGGATCTGCGTGGTCAGCTGATCCGGCGGTTCGCCGCCGCGCGCGGGAAGGACCGGTCATTCTCGCGCCGACGCCATGGGGTGACCCCGGTCTAGGCCGGTCACGGCCCCGCTCAGGAACCGGCGCGAAGCCGCGCATTTGCGCAACTCAAGGTCAAGCGGGGGGCAAGACATCGGCGCGCGGTGCGTGTAGCGGGCTGCGAATTACCAGATGGGCCCTACCATCGAAGGCATGACCAGCGTTTTGCTCGCCGAGGACGATCCGGCAATCTCCGAGCCACTAGCCCGTGCACTGCGGCGTGAAGGCTACGAAGTAGACGTGGCTGCCGATGGCCCCGGCACCCTGGAGGCCGCCAAGAACGGCGGCATCGACCTCATCGTGCTCGACATCGGCCTTCCCAGGATCGACGGGCTGGAGGTGTGCCGGCGGATCCGGTCCGCCGGCCAGTCGGTGCCGGTGCTGATCCTGACCGCGAGGGCAGACGAGGTCGATACCGTCATTGGCCTGGACGCGGGGGCCGATGACTACGTCACCAAGCCGTTCCGGCTCGCCGAGCTGCTCGCCCGGGTGCGGGCGCTGCTGCGGCGCGGTGCGACTGAGACCAAGACAGTGCAAGGCGTCCGTGTCGATACCGACGCCAGGCGTGCCTGGCTGGGCGACACCGAGATCGAGCTGACCTCGAAGGAGTTCGACCTGCTGGCCCTCATGGTCGCCGAGGCGGGCAAGGTGGTCACCCGCGAGCAGATCATGCGGCAGGTATGGGACTCGAAGTGGTGGGGCTCGACCAAGACGCTCGACATGCACGTGTCCTGGCTGCGGCGCAAGCTCGGCGACGACGCGCACAGCCCGCAGTACATCACCACGGTCCGCGGTGTCGGCTTCAGATTCGAGCGCGGCGACTGACCACCGCTGAGGTCTTCGTATGGTGGCTGGTTCTGACAGGCTGGAGCAGGCGTAATGCGGCGCCGGCTGCTGAGTTTCGATGCTCGCCGTCGCTATCGTGGCGGTGCTCGCACTCGGGGTCCCGCTCGGCTTCGTGCTCGGTCGCCTGCAGGTTGACGAGGCCAACCAGACGCTGCACCGAGATGCCTCGACGCTGGCAACCGACCTGCAGAACCGCTACAACCAGGCCCAGGGCCTGCCCGTCAATGCCGCGCAGGACGCACGGGCGCTGACCGACCGGTACGTCGTCATCTGGGAGAACGGACACGTCTCGACGCGGTCGGGCGTCCGGCCGGCGCGGCGTTCATCCAGGTCGGCGACGGTGCGGACGAGTAACTTCAAGGTTTACGTCGCGGCCGACGATGCTGCCCTGACCGGCGACCTGACCACGCAGCTACTGCTAGTCGGCGGTGTGGCGCTGCTGGCCGTCGGCGTCGCGCTGGTCCTCGGACTGGCCTACGCCCGGCGGATCACCCTGCCGCTGCAGGAGCTGGCCGGCGCCGCGGACCGGCTGGGATCCGGAGACACCGGCCCGCTCGGCCGGCGATACGGGATCCAGGAGCTAGACCGGGTCGCCGAGGGCCTCGATGGCTCGGCGCAGCGCATCAACGACCTGCTCTCGGCGGAGCGCGACTTCGCCGTCGACGCCTCCCACCAGCTGCGAACGCCGCTTACCGCGCTGTCCATGCGGCTCGAGGAGATGATGGCGGCCGCTGACTACCCCGACGTGGTGCGCGAGGAGGGAGCGGCAGCCCTCGCGCAGACCGAGCGGCTCGCCGACGTGGTGGGCCAGTTGCTCGGCCGGGCCCGCCGGACGGCGCCGGGCGCGCCAACCGTGGCGAGCGTGGACGACATCGTCGGTCAGCAGGTCATCGAGTGGGAGCCGGCGTTCCGGCGGCTGCACCGGCGACTCGCGGTGGCCGGGGAGAAGGGCCTGTTTGCCTACGCCACGCCGGGCGGCGCGGCCCAGGTGATCGCTACGCTCCTCGACAACGCACTGGTGCACGGCGCGGGTACGGTCACGATCCGGACTTCGCGCACGCGCCGCTCGGTGGTAGTCGAGGTCCGCGACGAGGGCAGCGGCGTGCCGTCCGAGCTGGCGCCGCGGATCTTCGAGCGAAGCGTGAGCGGATCGCCGACCGGTACCGGACTCGGGCTCGCCCTAGCCCGCACGATCGCGGCCGCAGACGGCGGCCAGGTCGTGCTCGTCCGGCCGCGGCCCGCGGTGTTCGCCCTGTTCCTGCCCCATGCGACGGCCGACGCCGAAGAGCTGCCTGCGGTCGCCGGGCCTGCGTAGCACGGCCTCGCCAGACTGGCCGTAGGCTACGGCGGGTAATGAATGACCAGGAACTGCGCTCGGCGCACGTGAGTGCGGCGGTCAGGACGTCGTCGGCCGGGGGTGGCGGCAGGCCGCCGGTCGTCGGCATGGTCGGCGCCGGGCAGCTCGCCCGGATGACCGCAGCGGCTGCGATCGGACTCGGCATCAGGTTCCGGGTCCTGGCGGCCGCACCGGACGAGAGCGCGGCCCAGGTCTGTGCTGACACGGTGCTCGGCGACTACCGCTCGACCGCCGACCTGCTGGCGTTCGCCGCAGGCTGTGACGCGGTCACCTTCGACCACGAGCATGTGGCGCAGCCGCAGCTGGCCGCCCTGGAGCAGGCCGGTTTCGCGGTCCGGCCGGGTGCCGCCGCGCTTGCAGCTGACCCAGGACAAGCTGGCCATGCGGGCCCGGCTGACAGAGCTCGGCGTGCCGTGCCCCCGGTTCGAGCCGGTGGCCAGCATGGATGACGTGCTGGCGTTCGCCGCAGCAGACCGCCTGGCCTGTCGTGCTGAAGGCGGTGTCCGGCGGCTACGACGGCCGTGGTGTCTGGGTTTGCCGCAGTGCCGCCGAGGTGGCCGACGTCCTGTCTCATGGCCTCAGCCTGCTGGTCGAGGAGTTCGTCCCGTTCGAGCGCGAGCTGGCAGTCGCTCGTCGCCCGGTCGCCCAGCGGGCACGGAGCGGCCTATCCGGTGGTGGAGACTGTCCAGCGCGATGGCATCTGCCACGAAGTGCTGGCACCGGCGCCTGGCCTCGCCGATCAGCTGGCCGAGGCAGCCATCACGCTGGGCCTCGAGCTGGCGCGCGACCTGGACGTGATCGGGCTGCTGGCGGTCGAGCTGTTCCAGACACGCCGCGGCCTGCTCGTCAACGAGCTCGCCATGCGGCCGCACAACAGCGGTCACTGGACCATCGAAGGCGCCAGGACCTCCCAGTTCGAGCAGCACCTGCGTGCGGTGCTGAACTGGCCGCTCGGGGCGCCGACCGCGACCGCACCGTGCGTCGTGATGGCGAACGTGCTCGGCGGCGATGACCCGGACCTGCATGGCAAGCTGAACCATGTGATGGCGGCCGATCCCGCCCTGAAGGTGCAGCTGTACGGCAAGCCAGTCCGGCCCGGCCGCAAGGTCGGCCACGTGACCGCGCTCGGCACCGATCTCGCCGCGGTGCGGGAACGGGCCAGGCGGGCGGCTCGGTATCTCGCCACCGGGACCGAGGAACCGTGACCGCGGTGCCGGGTGAGTCACCGCCCAGGGACTCGCCGAACAGCGAAGGAGCGGCACTATGAGCGCACGGCCGGTAGTAGGCGTGGTCATGGGCAGCGACTCGGACTGGCCGGTGATGCAGGCGGCGGTCGAGGTGCTGGACGAATTCGGCGTGCCAGCAGAGGCTGACGTCGTCTCGGCGCACCGGATGCCGACCGACATGATCGAGCTACGGTCAGGCCGCGGCTGGCCGCGGCCTGAAAGTGATCATCGCCGGGGCGGGCGGCGCTGCCCATCTGCCGGGCATGCTCGCGTCGGTGACCACGCTGCCGGTGATCGGCGTGCCGGTGCCGCTGAAGCACCTCGATGGCCTCGACTCGCTGCTGTCCATCGTGCAGATGCCGGCCGGAATCCCGGTGGCGACGGTGGCCGTCGGCGGTGCCAGGAACGCCGGCCTGCTGGCCGTGCGAATCCTGGCAGCTGCGGATCCTGACCTCAGTGAGCGCATGGCGGAGTTCCAGCGCGGCCTCCGGTCGGCGGCGCAGGCCAAGGGCGAGGCACTACGGGCCAAGGTCCGGGTCCTGCGCGCGGGCCACGAGCTCACCCCGCCGGCGGCTCCCGGCCACGAGCTGTAGGCCGCCCCATATTGCGTCGCGGACGCGAACGCGTCGCCCGATCTGCGAGGTTCGCAGGCCCGCTGTTCGTCATTTCACGGCTGACGTGCGCGCAAAAGGGACAAGCCGGGCGCTAAAGTGCACGCCAGGCGTGAAATGTCGGCGGTAGCCGCCACTCTGGGTGCCATGAGCAGCGAACCACCGCCGAGAATACGGCGTTTAGCCGGAATTATGACAACGGCTGACCTGCTGGCCGCTGGCGGATCATCGCGTCAGATCGCCGCTCAGGTCACCTGGGGCGAGCTTGTCCGCATCGGACCCGGCTACTACGCAACGGCGGACCTAGCTGAACGGATGGCTTCCCTCCAGTTCGGCGAGCACTTCCTTCGCGCCTACGCCGTGACCGGCGCGCTAGGCCGCGGGACGGTCGCGAGCCACCGCACGGCCGCCCACATTCACGGGCTCGACCTGCTGACGGATCCGGGCAGCACGGTCACCGTGACGCGTCTGCCCGGCCGCGGCAGCCGCTCTGCGAAACCGGGGGTGCATCTCTATGTCGCCCGGCTGCCGGACGCACAAGTCTTGGAGAGATTCGGCCTGCCCATCACGACCGTGGCCAGGACTGTGCTCGACCTCGCGCGGACTGCAGAGTTCCGGGAGGCGGTGGTCGTCGCCGATAGCGCGCTTGCACCAGCACCTGACGTCGAAGAAGGAACTTCGCGCAGTGCTCGCGGAGTACCCGCACGCTCGCGGCTGCCGTCAGGCCGCCGAGGCGGTCGAGTTCGCGGACGGGCTCGCGGAGTCGCCGCTGGAGTCGATCGCACGGGTGGTCTTCCGCGACGGCAAGCTGCCGCCGCCGTCGCTGCAGGTTCGGATCGGGGACCCGGAGTTCATCGGCCGGGTCGACTTCCTGTGGGAGAGGTACCGAACTATTGCCGAGGTCGATGGGCTGATCAAGTACACCGATCCGTACCGAGCCAGAGCACAGCTGCGCCGCGATCAGAAGCTGCGCGCCGCGGGCTACGAGGTCGTGCACTTCGAGTGGCACGACATCACGTCCCAGCCCGAAGCCGCGGTGGCGGCCATCCGGACCGCGTTCCGGACCGCCATCCGGGCCAGCAGTCAGCGCGCATCCCGGTCGGTCGGCTGAGCGGGTCCGGCAGCGAGGACGTCTTCGCAGATCAGACCCCAGGGCCTAGTGTCGCGGCGGGTGAGCACGATGGTCGCGCGCCGGTCACCCTGCAGGCCGAGCCGCCGGCGGATCTGCAGGACGTCGCCAGCCAGGCCACGGCGGCGGATATCGGCGGATCCGACACCCAGCTCTCGCAGCTTCCTGGCCGCCTGCTTCTCGTGCCACGGCATCGACTCCAGGACCCGCAAGGTCCGGGCGAACGGTGTCGCGACCGGACTGCCGACTGACAAGAACGCGATCATCTGGTCGATCTGCCAGGCGCCAAGCTCGCGCGCTAGCTCCTGCACCAGTCCGGACCTGGTGACCGCCGGGTTCGGGTCGAGGAGGTACTCGCCGGGATCGGCAACGGGGACTGGTGCGGCGGGCGGTCCGGCGACCAGCGTGTCTGCGCCAGGCAGGATGGTCGCCCGCCGCCGCGTCGTGGCCAGGGCGGGAGACCAGAGCAGCGCTTCCTTGAGCGCGCGGCCGACAGCGACGAACTCGGCCTCCCAGCCGGCCGGCACCACCTCGTGCGAGAGGCCAGGCGCTGTCTTGATGCCGACCCGCGGGACCTGGGCAGCGAGCCCGAGGCACCAGTCCAGCGGAGGCTCGGAATCGCCCGTACGCAGCCGATTGCCGCTGGCCCGGCGAGCCGGGTCGATGAACGCACCCGAGATGCCGCGCAGGACGGCAGGCGGCAGATCCTGGACGTCGGCGCACACGAACCCCACCTCGGCACCGGAGGCGTATGCCGATACGTTCCGCCGCGCGAACTTCAGGGTGTCGAGGTCAGCGTCGACGGCCAGGACCCGATCGGCGCTGCTCGCGAGCGCCACCAGGTCGCCGCCGATCCCGCAGCAGAGATCGGCCACGAGCGGCAGTCCGCTAAACCGCTGTGCGCTGTGCCTGGCGATCGTCTCGGCCGACGCCTGCTCGAGGCCGGCGCGGGTGAAGAACATCTCGTCGGCCTGGCTGAACTTCGCCCGCGCGGCCATCCGCAGCGACTGCTGGGTCAGCGCGGCGGCGACCAGCTCAGCTGGAAAGCGGTCGCGCAGTTCCGCCGCCAGCCGCAAGGCCCGATCTGGGGTGACCGTCACGCCGCGCAGCCGGTCCAGCAGCTGCTCGCCGGCAGGCGTCAGCACGTCAGCGGACTGGCTCATGGGTCCATCATCGCGGCCCCGGCGGTCCCGCCGCGGGGCGCACCTGGCCGGCACGTTGGCGTGGTCACTAGGACGTCCTACTATCGAGGGCATGAGCCACGACTTTCCCGCTTTCGCCCTGTCGGAGGAGCACGACGCGCTCCGCGAGTCGGTGCGTGCCCTGGCCGAGCAAAAGATCGCGCCGCACGCGGCCAAGGTAGACGAGGCCGCCCAGTTCCCGCAGGAAGCGCACGACGCGCTGGTCAAGGCTGACCTACATGCTGTCCACATTCCTGAGGAGTACGGCGGCGCCGGGGCCGACGCCATCGCCACCGTGATCGTGATCGAGGAAGTCGCCAGGGTCTGCGCCTCGTCATCGCTCATTCCGGCCGTGAACAAGCTGGGCACCGTGCCGCTCTTGCTGTCTGCCTCCGAGGAGCTCAAGCAGCAGTTCCTGCCGCCAGTGGCGAGCGGGGCGGCCATGTTCTCCTACGCACTGTCCGAGCCAGAGGCAGGCTCGGACGCAGCCGCGATGAGGACACGCGCGGTCCGGGATGGCGACAGCTACGTGCTGAACGGGACCAAGCGCTGGATCACCAACGCGGGTGTCTCGAAGTACTACACGGTGATGGCGGTCACGGATCCGTCCGCGGGCGCCAACGGCATCTCCGCGTTCGTGGTCGACAAGGACGACGAGGGTTTCAGCTTCGGTGCGCCCGAGCACAAGCTCGGCATCAAGGGCTCGCCGACCAGGGAGCTGTACTTCGACAACTGCCGGATCCCGGCTGACCGGATCGTCGGGGCCGAGGGCACTGGCTTCAAGACGGCGCTGGCGACCCTCGACCACACCCGCATCACGATCGCCGCTCAGGCCCTCGGCATCGCACAGGGCGCGCTCGACTATGCCGCGGGTTACGTGAAGGAGCGCAAGCAGTTCGGCAAGCCCATCGCCGAGTTCCAGGGGCTCCAGTTCATGGTGGCCGACATGGCGATGAAGATCGAGGCAGCGCGTCAGCTCACCTACGCCGCCGCGGCCAGGTCTGAGCGGGCCATGCATGGTGAGCGCGCCGCTGACTTCACGTTCATTTCCTCGGCCTGCAAGTGCTTCGCCTCGGACGTCGCGATGGAGGTCACGACCGACGCGGTCCAGCTGCTCGGCGGCTACGGCTACGTCAGTGATTACCCGGTCGAGCGGATGATGCGCGATGCCAAGATCACCCAGATCTATGAGGGGACGAACCAGATCCAGCGCGTCGTCATGGCCCGGCAGATCCTGAAGTAGACGGTTTCCGCACGTCCCAAGCCGGCGAGGGAGCTGGCCGCTGAGCGGGTGACAGCAGGCCGGCGCGGGCTACGTCCGGCGCGTTGCGGCCGGCCGGACGACCACGGCGCTCTCGGGGAAGTGTCCGCGCAACTTCCACGCCGCGTGCCACAGTTAACCCGCCCGGATGACGAACTCCGGCGAACGGACGGTGCGCTGCCATGCCAAGCTCGGTGGCTGAGTTGGTCGCGGGCTATGAGCCGCAGACCGAGCAGGAAGCTCACGACCTAGCCCGGATACAGCACGTCCTGCAGACCGAGCCAGATCCGTGGTCACGCGCGACCCCGCTGCACCTCACGGCATCGGCGCTGATCGTCCATCCCGACACGAGCCGCGTACTGCTGCGCTGGCATCAGCGTCAGCAGGCGTGGCTTCAGGTGGGCGGACACGGTGATCCGGGCGAGGACGACCCGCTGGCCGTGGCGCTCCGCGAGGCGGCCGAAGAGACCGGCCTGACCGACCTCGTTCCGTGGCCGGATCCTGCACTCCGGCATGCGGTGATCGTGCCCGTGCCGGCCGGCCGCGGGGAGCCCGCCCACGAGCATGCCGACCTGAGGTTCGTGCTCGCGACCGCATCGCCGCTGGCGGTGCGCGCGGAGACGGCGGACGCGCCGCTGCGGTGGCTGACGACGGTGGACGCGGCGCAGCTCACGTCCGAGGCGAACCTGCGCGAGTCGCTGGCGAGGCTCGACCGGCTGGAACCAGCGCGCTAGCGACGCCGTCTGATTGTCAGCGACGGCAGGAGGCCGCCGATGAAGTTTGCAACCTGGGTGCCCGCGGCAGGGCTAGCGCTGATGCTGACCGCGTGCGAAGCGGGCGGGCCCGCGCCGCACGCTGGCCCCGCCCCAGCGATGCGCACGCGGGCGCCCGGTGGCGAGGGCAAGGCCGTCGGCTCGTTCACGCGGGTAGGCGGACCGCTGGGGCAGGACGGACAGCAACCGCCGAGCGTCCCGCTTTCGGGAACGCTGTCGTTGAGTGCCGCGCACCGCCGCACGCTCGCGGTCCGGGTCGGCAAGTCTGGCCGGTTCACCGTCTGGCTGCCCGCGGGTGCTTATCGCGTGTCCGGCCGCTCACCCTCGATCCTCGAAATACTGGCGTCTGGCGCGACGCTGGAGTCTGCGTGCAGCCAGCAGGTACCCGTCACCGTGGTGGCGGCGCAGGCGGTGCACGTCTCCGTCATCTGCTCCGTCCCGTGAGCAAGCCCCTCAGGCCGCGCCGATGCGATAGACCGAGCAGGCGGTGCCGGCCCAGATAGCGGCCTGCTCCAGCTCGCTGAGCTCGCGCGTGAGCGTGGCCGCTGTGGCGACGACGTCGGCGTAGCTGGCGCTGAGCGTGCAGACGGGCCAGTCCGACCCGAACATCAGCCGCGTCGGCCCGAAGCATTCCAGCGCCAGGTCGATGAAGGGCCGCAGGTGCGCTTCGGATCGCTCCGGTGCGTCGCGGCCAGCCGGGCCGGACTCGGGGCCACACTGCCGTTCGGGGCCGCGCTGGCCGTCGAGTCGGGGCACGCTGAGGATCCCGGAGAGCTTACAGACGGTGTTCGGCAGCGCGGCGAGATCCCGGAACGGTGCGGCCCATGACTCAGCCAGATCAGGCCCGTTCTCGACGTCGACGTTGCCGAGGTGGTCGAGCACGAACGTCAGCTCCGGCAGGCTTGCTGCCGTCCGGACCGCGTCCGGCAACTGGCCCGGATGCAGCACGAGATCGAAGCTCAGGCCCGCGGCCGCGAGGGCGGCCAGGCCGCGTCGCACGTCCGGTTTGCCGAGCCAGCCAGGGTCTGGTTCGGTCAGCAAGGGATGACGAACGCCGGCCAGATACTCGCCGCCGGCCATGGCGCGCAGATCGTCGAGCGCGTCGGCGACCCCCGCCGCCTCCAGATCGGTCCAGCCGACCACGGCGGCTACCAGCGAATGAGTACTCGCCAGGGCGAGCAGCTCGGGCGTCTCGCCTGGTTCGCTGATGGTCTGGACTACGACGGTGCCGACGACGCCTGCCGCTGCTGCCTGCGGCGCGAGGTCGGCGATCGAGAAGACACGGCGGAGCGGCGCCAGCGCCTCGTCGCTGTCCAGCCACGGCTGAGCATGTGCGGCCGGGTCCCAGACATGGTGATGAGAGTCGACGATCGGCACTCGCCCCGACGGGCCAGTGACCGCCATCTCGGACGACTCAGAGACCGAGGTCGTCGAGTTGCCGGTAGATGTCGCCCCGCGGACCCGAGTACAGCTCGCTCGGGCCGGCAGGCTGCTGGCCGGCCCGGGTATGCCCGGCCGTGGTCTGCCCGGCCGTGGTCTGGCCGGCTGTGCTCCGGCTATGGTCTGGCCGCCTGTGGTCTGGCCGACCGCGGGCTTTGTGGACGCGATCACGACAGTTCCGGGCGTCGCGGCCGCTGTCACTGGGCGGTCGGCCGCCGCCTTGGCCTCCTTCCGTGCAGCCTTGGCGCTGCGGTCCCGGAAGATCCAGCCGCCGACAACGCCCGCGACCAGACCGCCGATGTGGGCCTGCCAGCCGATGCCGGCGTGCGGCAGCAGCACGGTGAACTGATAAGCGAAGCACAGCGCCATGACAGCGCCGATCATGATGTCGATGCCATGGCGATCGAAGAACCCGCGGACCAGGATGTAGCCCAGGTAGCCGAAGACCACGCCGCTCGCGCCGACGCCGATCATGCCGGGGGAGCCGAAGGACCAGTCGGCCAGGCCGCTCGCGACGATCACCACCGCGGTCAGGCCGAGGAAGCGGACGACACCGCGGTACGCGGCCAGGAACCCGAAGATGAAGAGCGGACCAGAGTTGCTCTCGATATGCGTCCAGCTGACGTGCAGGAACGGGGCCGAGAGGATCTCCGGCAGGCTGGACAGGTCGCGCGGCCGGATCCCGTAATCAGTCGTGAGCTGGTAGTGATCAAGCACGTTGGCCAGCTGGATTATCCAGAGAATGGCCAGGAATGCGACCATGACAAACAGCGCCTTGCGCGCCTCGGCGAGCACGGATTCGGCGTCTGAAGTGCCCAGAGCCCAGGCGCGATGCCGGGGGGTGCTCATGTTTCACGTCCCTGCCCGTTGATGCCACGGACCCCGTGGCATAGCTGACACTGGTCACAAGCTAGCTGCACCCGGGCTAGTAAGTGGTAGCGATCCTGCAGGTGGCGGATACCACTCGACCGATATATCGCCCGATAGCCCGGCCGGGTCGCAAACGACACGACGGCTGGCCGGCGTGTCGCGGCAGGCCGGCGTCGGCGAACTGTGATCACAGCTGCCGGTCATTACGCCGAGTAATTGTTACGGTACGTATTGCCAAACTGTGATCTGCGCGACACCAATTACGGGTTTCCGGCACAGCTTTTTCGGCGGAAACGCTTTGTCGGCGTGTCCAGTTCTGGCAACGTTAACCGGCGACGGTGCTGGGACTGAGGCAAGTGGCCCGCGCTAGAGCGCGGGAGCCGCTGCTTGCTGGCCCGGCCGTCATGCGACTCGCTGCCCTGTACCGCAGCGGTCCGCGTGCCGGGCGTTCCGCCTGGCGCGCATGGCCGACGGAAGGACCGCATTGTCACAGCACCGGAGACGGCCCCCAGCCAAGCGCCCGAGGCGCCGGCGGGTGGGAGTCTTCATGGTCACCGCCGCCGCGGCGACCGTCGTCGTGGTGGCGATCGCGTTGCTGGTGGTCGCTGGCCGTCCCGGATCCGCGACAGATCCGCTCGGCGCTGCCGTTGCCCAGGTGTCGAGCGGCCGGCAGGGGCTGAAGCTGGCGCAGGAGCGCCAGCATGTCATTCTCCAGGACGCCGCGACGCAGGCGTTCACCGTGACGAGCACGCCGAAGATCAGCACTGCCCCGCCGCCGAGCTCATCGTCGTCGGGGACCCAGGGCGGCGGCGGCTCCGACGATCGTGCCAAGCGGCCCGCCGCCGAACCCGGCCACAGCCCAGGGCATCGCGTACAACCTGCTGCCGTCGTTCGGGTTCAGCACGGACCAGTACGGCTGCCTGAACGACATCTGGTCCAGGGAGAGCGGCTGGCGCTACAACGCCGAGAACGCAAGCGGCGCTTATGGCATCCCGCAGGCGCTGCCCGGTTCGAAGATGGCGAGCGCCGGCCCGAACTGGCAGACGAACCCGACCACGCAGATCAAGTGGGGACTCGGCTACATCAAGGGCAGGTACGGCTCCCCCTGCCAGGCCTGGGCGGCCTGGCAGGTACAGGGCTGGTACTGAGCGACCGAGCGGTTCCGCGCGGCGTCAGGAGGGCAGCGGCCGGAACGTCGTCATCGCCGTCTCAAAGACGCCATTGGCGACGCTGAAGGTGGCCGACGGCGCCCACAGGGTCAAGGTGTAGGGCTGGGCACCGGACTTCGTCGTGAGCGTCACCAGGACGACTAGTTCGGTGACGGTGCCCACTGACCGACTTGGTCCACCGGAACTTGATCTCGGCTGCCGGTGCTGCCTTGAACCCGCCGACCGCCTTGAATCCGATCGCGCCTAGGGCCAGCTCCTTGTATCCCTTGTCCGCCTTCGCGTATTTGGCCTGGAGATACTGCGCCTGCGCGAGCGGGCCCGCATACGTCCACGGCGCGAGACTGACCGTGAGGTGGAAGTTGGTGAGAGGCTCGCTCAGGTAGGCGGACTTACCGGTGACCGACTGCCGCCACAGGGTCGGCATGCCGATCTCGAAGCCGGTGGTCGTGCCCATCGTGGCCGCGGTGAAGCGATGCCACACGTATCCCGGCGGCAGGACTGGCCCGGTGTGGCTGGGACTCGGCGATGGCGATGGGCTTGAACTCGGTGACGATGACGGGCTCGGGCTGCCCGGACTAGTCGACGGGCTGGAAGTCGGCTTGCCTGACGCACCCGAGCTGGGTTTGCCCGTGCCAGCTGACTTCGTGGGAGCTGACGCGCCCGCCGTTGGCGTGCTGCCTGCCGGGCCTGATCCGCTCGGGCCGGGATGCGCCAAGCCGGAGCTACCGGGAGCCGAGATGGCGGGCACTGCCGGGCTGCCCAGCGCCTGCGTCGTCTGGGTGTGGGAGTAGAGATCCCAGCCGATGAATGCGACGAGCGCGATCGCCGCGATGCCCGCACCCGCCAGCATCAGCCGCCATCGGCCAGCAGCCGGTCTTGCCGGGCCGCCGCGCCACCGGAAGCGCATTCCGCCGTCGCCCGGGCCGCCCGGGTCGCCTGGGCCGCCGGAGCCGCCTGGCCCGGCCGCGCCGCCTGGGCCCCCGACGCTGCCGCCTGGGTCACCTAGGCCGGCGCCGCTGCCGGATCCGCGATCGGCCGACTTGAGCGGCTGCCACAAGACCGGGCGGCCGCCGCTGCCATGGCCGGCCTGCGTAGCCGTTGGTCCGGCGGCCCGGACGGCAGCCGTGGCTGCGTCAGCGCTAGCCGCGGTGGCGGCGTCGCGGTTGTCCGACCCGGCCGCACCGCCGATGGCGCTGAGCCCGACAGCACCTAGGCCCAGGGAGTCCAGGCCCGCGGCGTCGGGGCTGGCGGCGTCGGAGCTGAGGGCGTCGGGGTTAGCCGCGTCGGGGCTGGCCGCGTCGGGGCCGGCGGCGAGACTCGCACCAGCGTCCAGCGCCGCGACCGCGTCCAGTGCTGCGACCACGTCCAGTGCTGCGACCGCGTCTAGTGCTGCGGCCGCGTCTAGTGCGGCGACCGCGTCCAGTGCTGCGACCGCGTCCGGCGCCGCTACGGCGCCGCGCTCTGCCGTCGCTCCGGTGCCGATATCGGCGAACTGGCCCGCGGCCATGAGCGGTATCGAGCCCGAGCTGAGTGAGTCGGCCGGACCAGCGAGCTCCGGCATGGACAGCGCGGCGAAGACCGGGGGATCGAGGAAGGCCGCGGGCTGCCCGGCCGGGCTGGTCGCTGCCGCCGCCCCGGCGGCCGACGCAGTGGCGGCCGATGCCGCGGCAGCTGCCTCGGCTAGCAGCCGCGCGGCGGTCGCCGCATCTGGCCTGGTGCCGGGATCACGGCCGAGCAGCGCGTCGATCACCGGGCCGAGCGGGCCAGCCGACGGTGCCCGCGGTGCGTCCTCCTTCGCCACCCCGACGGTGACGGCGGTAGCGCCGCCGATCCGGTCGAACGGCCCGCGGCCCTCGACGGCCGCGTAGAGCGTGGCGCCAAGCGACCACAGATCCGACGCAGGCGTCGCGGCACCGCCGCGGACCCGCTCGGGCGCGGTGAAGCCGGGAGTGCCGACTACCATGCCGACCTGGGTGTTACCGGGATCCCCGGTGAACGTCGCGATGCCGAAGTCCGTGAGCACCGCCTTGCCGTCGTCAGTGACCAGTACGTTGCTCGGCTTGACGTCGCGGTGCAGGACGCCAGCCGCGTGGGCGCTGGCCAGCGCCCCGACCAGGCACGTGCCAAGCTCGGCCGCCTGGAGGGGCGGCAGCGGGCCGTCCTCGATGATGACCCGGTCCAGCGAGCGGGCGCTGACGAGCTCCATCACGATCCAGGGACTGCCGTTCTCCTCCACGACGTCGAACACCGTCACGACGCCGGGATGACTCAGCCTGGCCGCGGTCCGCGCCTCGCGAAGCGTGCGCTGGTAGATGCCTTCCGCCTCGGTAGGCGAGGCGTGCGCAGTGATCTGGACTTCCTTCACCGCGACATCGCGGGCGAGCAGCTCGTCGCGGCCGCGCCACACGATGCCCATTGCGCCGCGGCCGATCGGCCCCTGCAGGCGGTATCGCCCAGCAATCAGCCGCCCGCTCCCCATAACTGCGTGCATGGCGGGACCCTATCTACAGCTGGCGCTCAGTGTCCTGTGAGCAAGATGAGAATTTGTCGACGTGACACTAGCGCCGGACCCCGCCGGATTCGTTACTGATCGGCCTGCGGCTATACGGTCCGCCCGGTGCGGCGGCCTCGCCATCGCCGCGACGTCCAGCGCCTCGTCCAGCTGGTCCTGGCTGATCTCGCCGCTGGCCACGTGGCCGCGCGCGATGACGACGTCCCGGATCGTCGCGCCGGTCGCCAGCGCCTCGTGCGCGACCGCGGCGGCCGCCTCGTAGCCGATGTACGGGTTCAGCGCGGTGACGATGGCGGGCGAGGACTCGGCGTAGCGGCGCAGCCGCGCGACGTCGGCGGTGATGCCGGCCACGCACTTGTCGGCCAGCGCCGTGGCGGCCGAGGCCAGCAGCCGCAGCGAGGACAGCAGCCCGCGGCCGATGACGGGCATCATCACGTTCAGCTCGAAGTTGCCGGCCGCGCCGCCGAACGCCACCGCCGCGTCGTTGCCGATGACCTGCGTGCAGACCTGGCAGACCGCCTCGCAGATGACCGGGTTGACCTTGCCCGGCATGATCGAGCTGCCGGGCTGGAGGTCAGGGATCCGGATCTCGGCCAGCCCGGTCCGCGGCCCCGACCCCATGAGCCGCAGGTCGTTGCAGATCTTGTACAGGCTGACCGCGATGGTCTTGGCGACGCCGCTGGCGGCGACCAGGCCGTCGCGGGCGCCGGCCGCCTCGAAGTGGTTGCGGCGCCTCGGTGAGCGGCAGGCCCATGTCGGCGGCGAGGTGGTCGATGACCGCGGCCGCGAACCCGGCGGGCGCGTTCAGCCCGGTCCCGACGGCGGTGCCGCCGAGCGGCAGCTCGCCGACATCGGGCAGCACGTCGCGGGCCCGCTGGACGCCGTGCCGCACCGCGGCCGCGTACCCGCCGAACTCCTGGCCGAGCGTCACCGGCGTGGCGTCCATCAGGTGCGTCCGGCCGGCTCTTGACCACGTCGGCGAACTCGGCCGCCTTCGCGTCCAGGGCGTCGGCGAGATGGCTCGAGCGCGGGCAGCAGCGACATCACGATCAGCCGGGTCGCGGCCAGGTGGATCGCGGACGGGAACACGTCGTTGGACGACTGCGACGCGTTGACGTGGTCGTTCGGGTGGACCGGCCGCCCGAGCGCGCGGCTGGCCAGCGTCGCGATGACCTCGTTGGCGTTCATGTTCGACGAGGTCCCCGAGCCGGTCTGGAACACGTCGATCGGGAACTGGTCGTCGTACCGCCCGCGCGCCACCTCGGCGGCCGCGTCGTGGATCGCGCGCGCCATGTCCGCCGGGCAGCACGCCGAGCTCGCCGTTGACGACGGCGGCCGCGCCCTTGATCGACGCGAGCGCGCCGATCATCTCGCGCGACAGCGGCTCGCCGGAGATCTCGAAGTTCTGCACGGCCCGCTGGGTCTGCGCGCCCCACAGGGCGTCGGCCGGCACCGCGACCTCGCCCATCGAGTCATGCTCGATGCGCGTGCCGGGCGAGGCGCCGGTCGCGGGCTGGACGTCCGTCATCGGCGGCTCAGCTCGGTCCCGAGCCGATCGTCAGCAGCGGCGCCTTCGGCGCTGTGACGTCGGCGAAGAAGTCGTTGCCCTTGTCGTCTACCACGATGAAGGCCGGGAAATCGCGGACCTCGATCCGCCACACCGCTTCCATGCCGAGCTCGGGGTACTCCAGGACCTCGACCTTGGTGATGCAGTCCTGGGCCAGCTTCGCCGCGGCGCCGCCGATCGAGCCGAGATAGAAGCCGCCGTGCTCCTTGCAGGCGGCGGTGACGGCGGCGGACCTGTTCCCCTTGGCGAGCATCACCAGCGATCCGCCGGCCGCCTGGAACCTGTCCACGTAGGAGTCCATCCGCCCGGCCGTCGTCGGCCCGAACGACCCGGACGCGTAGCCCTCCGGCGTCTTGGCCGGCCCGGCGTAGTACACGGCGTGGTCGCGCAGGTAGCCGGGCATCGGCTGGCCGGCGTCGAGCAGCTCGTTGATCTTGGCGTGGGCGATGTCGCGCGCCACCACCATCGGGCCGGTCAGCGCCAGCCTGGTCTTGATCGGGTACCGGGACAGCTCGGCCCGGATCTCGCTCATCGGCCGGGACAGGTCGATCCGGACGACGTCGCCGTCCAGCTCGGTCTCCGTGGTGTCCGGCAGGTACTGCGCGGGGTCAGTCTCCAGGCGTTCGAGGAAGACCCCGTTCCCGGAAATCTTGGCCTTTGCCTGTCGGTCCGCGGAACACGACACCGCGATCGCGACCGGACAGGAGGCGCCGTGCCGGGGCAGCCGGACGACGCGCACGTCGTGGCAGAAGTACTTGCCGCCGAACTGCGCGCCGATGCCGGCCTTGCGCGTGATCTCGAGCACCTGCTGCTCAAGCTCGAGGTCGCGGAAGCCGTGCGCGTCCATCGAGCCGGTCGTGGGCAGCGCGTCCAGGTACTTGGCCGAGGCGTACTTGGCCGTCTTGAGCGCGTACTCGGCGCTGGTGCCGCCGATGACGATGGCCAGGTGATACGGCGGGCACGCGGCCGTGCCGAGTGACCGTGATCTTCTCTTCCAGGAACGTGGCCATTCGGGCCGGGCTCAGCACTGCCTTCGTCTCCTGATAGAGGTAAGACTTGTTGGCCGAGCCGCCGCCCTTGGCCATGAACAGGAACTTGTACTCGTCGCCAGCCGTGGCGTACAGCTCGATCTGGGCCGGCAGGTTGCTTCCGGTGTTGCGCTCCTCCCACATCGTGAGCGGCGCGAGCTGGGAGTAGCGGAGGTTCAGCTTGGTGTAGGCGTCGTAGACGCCGCGGGCGATGTGCTCCTCGTCCCGGCCGTCGGTCAGTACCTGCTGGCCGCGCTTGCCCATCACGATCGCGGTGCCCGTGTCCTGGCACATGGGCAGGATGCCGCCCGCGGCGATGCAGGCGTTCTTGAGCAGGTCACCGGCGACGAACTTGTCGTTCGCCGATGGCCTCCGGGTCGTCCAGGATCGCGCGCAGCTGCCTGCAGGTGCGCCGGGCGGAGCAGGTGCGCGATGTCGTGCATGGCCGCGGCGGTGAGCTGGGTCAGTACCTCGGGCTCGACCTGGAGGAACTCTCGTCCGAGCGCCCGCTGCACGCTGATGCCGTCGGCCGTGAGCAGCCGGTACTCGGTGTCATCGGCGCCCGTTGGCAGCATGTCGGTGTAGGAGAACTCGGGCATGGAAGGCACATCCTTGTGGCCGGGTGTTGACCCTCTCATCGTATTTCGCGGCCAGGCGCTGGGCCGAGCCGGGCGGCTCGGTACAGCTGCGCGCGAGCTGTGCTTTACGCCGGCAGCGCCGGGGCGTCTGCGTGCAGCGTGCACGCAGCAGCGCTCCGGGCCGACGGCTCAGCGACGCCCGGCCTGGCCCGGACCGCGGCGAGGAAGGCGACGAGCGGCCGCGGCCGAGACGGCGACGAAGCCGCCGTAGCTCCAGCCGACCGAGACACGACGTCGGCCAAGGATGGCGTGCAGCTGCAGTAGACCGGGCCGACGACGCCCAAGCCGGGCGACGGCTTGATCGCACGATCCGCGAGGATGGTCAGCAGCAGCGCGAGGCCGGTCGCGACCATCAGCATCTGCTCCGGGCTCGGCAGGTTGCCAGGCACCCGGCCGATGGCGTCGCGGGCCACGAGCACGATCAGCGCCATGATGGCCAGGGCGAACACGAACCACATATAACCATGCGCACGCGGGCCGTCGGCGCTGCCGAGGACTCGCGCGGCCCCGTGGCGCCGAGCTTGCACGGTGCCGCTGAACCAGGGCATGAACAGCGCGACCAGCAGCACGATCAGGCTGGTCCCGACGAGCAGGTCGCTGCCGGTCCAGCCGCCGGCTGCGCCGATGCGGACGGCGCGGACTCTGGATACGGCGATGTGTCAGCTGGTCATCGGGGCCTCCACGCTGGCTCGCTGGATGTCGCCGCGATTTTAGTCCTCTGAGTCCCGATTGGCAGCTATACGTACATCACGGCTATTTGCGCGAGCGGGGCTGCCGCCGCGGTTGCGGCGGCAGCCCCGCCCAAGTCCGGGAGGCGTCGGCGCGAGGTCGTCCTGCGACTAGATGACCTCGGACTCCAGGAGCTCGGCCTCGAGCGCCTCGGTCGTGATCACCTCCGCGTCGCTCGGCGCCGGCTGGCTGGCCGGAGCGCCTGCCTGGCGGATCCGGATGGCCACCGCGATCACGATCAGCGCGATCGCGTCGAAGATGGCGGCCGCAGTGAAGGCCGCGGCCATGCCGTGCACCCGGACGTGCTGCACCTGGGCCGCGGCGCTCGCGCCGAGGACCGGGTGCCGGGCGGCGGCCCGGCTCGCGGTGCCGTAGATCGTGACCAGGATGGCCAGGCCGAGGGCGCCGCCGACCTGCTGCATGACGTTCACCATGCTGGCCCCGGCGCCGGACTCCTTCGGCGGGATCCCAGCCAGCGATGCCATGGTGAGCGGCACGAAGACCACGCCCATGCCGAGGCCGAGCAGCAGCATCGGGATCAGCACGCCGGGGAAGTAGCTCGGTGCCGGTCGTGAGCTGGCCGAGCCAGGCCATGCCGGCGACGACCGGCAGCAGGCCGGCGATCATCAGCGGCTTCGGGCCGAACCTGGCCACGAGCCTCGGTGCCAGCCGTGAGGTGCCGAACAGCGCGGCCGTCATCGGGATGAAGGACAGGCCTGCCTTGAGCGGGCTGAAGCCGAGCACCTCCTGGACGAACTGGGTCAGGAAGAAGAACGACCCGAACATGCCGGCCACCAGCAGCAGCCGCGCTAGGTAGGACGCCGAGCGGCTGCGGTCGCGCAGCAGCCACAGCGGCGTGATCGGCTGGCTGCGTCCTGGTCTCGATCAGCACGAAGGCGGCGAGCAGGATCGCTGCCGCAGCGAACGAGCCGAGCGAGACCCGGCTGGTCCAGCCGTGCGAGGCGACGCTGATGAACGCGTACACCAGGGCTGACATGCCGGCCGTGGAGGTGATGGCGCCCGCGGCGTCGAAGCGGCCGCGCTGGCGCTGCGAGGCTGCCAGCAGGCGCGGTGCCAGCGCGACGACCGCGATGCCGATGGGCACGTTGATGAAGAAGACCCAGCGCCACGAGGCCAGCTGCGTGATCAGGCCGCCGAGCACCAGGCCGAGCGACGAGCCGCCCATCGTCACCGCGGTGAAGATGCTCAGCGCCCGGACTCGCTCCCGGCCCTCGGGAAAGCTCCCGACGATCGCGGCGAGCACGGCGGGCGAGGCGATCGCGCCGCCAGCGCCCTGGACGGCGCGCGCCGCCAGCAGCGTGGCGGAGGAGGTCGCGAGGCCGCCCGCCAGGGAGGCGAGCGTGAAGATAACGAGGCCGGCCATGAAGGCCTGGCGCCTGCCGAGTATGTCGCCGGCCCGGCCGCCGAGCAGCAGCAGGCCGCCGAAGGTCAGCGCGTAGGCGTTGAGCACCCAGGACAGGCTGGTCGCCGACAGGTGCAGGCCCGTTGCCATCGACGGCAGCGCGACGTTCACCACCGTCATGTCCAGGACGATCATCAGCTGGGCGCACAGCACGACGGCGAGGGTGATGTTCCGCCGGTCGCGGTGCCGGGCGCTCGAGCCGGAGCCGGCGAGCGAGGAAGAGGCAGGCGAAGAAGACATGGTTCCTTCCCGGAACAGTGCTGAAGTGGACCGCCATGGCGAGCAGATGCCGTAGCGCAGGCGGCTGATGTCGGCCGCGACGGCCATTGGTTGCCCTTGGCCAAGGCGGCTGGAGTGAGCTAAGCTCTATGCGGAGGATCCCTCCGGTAACTATACGGAGGATGCCTCCGCTTTGCAACTCGATATTTGCTGGAGTCATGAAGTGATGAGCGCAGCCGAGCCGGCCAGCCAGGCCGGACCGTCAAAGCGGGCTGACGCGCGCCGCAACTACGAGCGGCTGCTGGCCGCCGCCGCCGCGGCATTCGCCGAGCACGGTGCCGACGACGTGTCGCTCGAGGAGATCGCCCGCCGCGCGGGCGTGGGCATCGGCACCCTGTACCGGCACTTCCCGGCCCGGCAGGCATTGCTCGAGGCCGTCTACAAGGACCAGGTCGACGGGCTCGACGCGCTGGCCGGCAAGCTGCTCGTCTCGGAGTCGCCCGGCAGCGCGCTGGGGGAGTGGATGCGAGCGTTCGTCGCATTCGGCCGGACGAAGCGCAGCCTGAGCTCGGCGCTCGTCCAGACCATCGGCAAGAACTCCGAGCTCATGTCTGCATGCAGCATGATCCTTCGCAGCCGGACCGATGAGCTGCTGAGCCGGGCGCAGGAGGCGGGCGAGGCGCGGCCCGAGGTGAAGTGTGCCGACATCTTCCGCCTCACGCACGGGCTGATCATGGCGACGGAGGTCGAGCCGTCGGATCCCGAGCAGCCCGATCGGCTTCTCGCGCTGGTCATCGGCAGCGTGCTGGCGACCCCCGGACGCTAGCCGGCTGCGCGCGTTGCCGCGGCCGGCGCTAGGGCGTCGCATGGTCGAGCCCATTGGCTATTGGCCAGCGCATGGGCGCCGATCGGAATGCACCCGCCGTTCCCGGGTAGCAAGCACATGCCGGGTGGCCGGCCGGCGCCCGGCGCAGGTCGGGGTGCAGGCAGGCCATCCGGACCAGCCCCGATGGTGAGGACGGTGAGTGGTGAGCAGCTTCCCCGAGCAAGGCCCCTACGCGGAACAGCGCTCGTTCCGTGAGCAGGGCCCGTTTGCCGAGCCCGGAGTCTTCGCTGAGCGGGGCGCTGACCCGGCGCGGAGCCACGGCAGCGTGGATCTCGATGAGGCGTCCCGCCAGCTAGAGCTTGCCGCCCACGACATCGCTGTCGCGGCTAGCTGCATCGGCCTGGGCGATCTGGACGAGGCGCATACCAACGTGATCACGGCCCGCGCGGCCGCCGACGCCGCCGAGGAGATCTTGCGCGTCGCCCTCGCCAGCGGGCTGGGCAGCCCGCTGTAGGCGGGCTCGGCCAGCCGGCTGCTCGCTCGCCTCGCTCGCCGCGCCAGCTGTCAGGCAGGCTTGCGGGCCGCCCGATCTGCCTGCCGGGCCAGATCCGGGAAGTCGCTCATGAGCCGCTCCTCCGCGTCCGCGACGGCGAGCTGGCTGGCGGCTACGGCATCCCGCGCGCTGGTCAGCCACTGCCGGGCCTGCTCCAGCCGGGCCGTGGTCTCGGACAACTCGCGGTCTAGCTCGGCGTCATCAGCGCCCAGGTAGATGGCGCCAGGATCCAGGTAAGTCACGCCCGCGTCGGCAGGGCCAGCTGCTCGCCCTGGCGGAGCCAGCCCGGCGGGCGTGGCCGCGCGCCCGCGGCTCGCGGTCAGGTTCGCGAGCTTCGCCGTCAGTCGATCCACCTTCTGCTCGGCATTGTCCATCGACGCCTGATCCCTGGCCGCCTGCCGGAGCTTCTCGCTCAGGGCGTGATTGTCAGCGGACAGCAGCCGGTCGGCTCCTGGCGTGGTCCGGGGGAAGAACAGCAGGAGAAGGGCAGCCCAGCCCACGGCCGCCGGCACGGCGTCGCGCGACGCGTCCAGCGCGGCGCCCCAGTGCCGGAGCGAGATATCGCGGATCAGCGCTGCGGCGTACAGCCAGGTTGTCGCGATGCTGAAACCTAGCAGCAAGCCGATCAGAAGCCATTTCCACCACGGCCGGCGGCGCGATGCGGCGAGTCTTGTCCGGCGCGCGATCAGTGGGCCGGGCCGGCCTGGCCAGACCTGCGGCTGGCCGGGTCCCGGCCCCGCCAGGGCGTGCTTCGCCGCTTCCGTCGCCGACGGATCATCGTCACTGGTCACGGGCGCCTGCCAACGCTGGAAACAGCTACAGGGTTGAGCTCCGGTACGGAATGTAACCGCGAACGGCCTCCGCTACTCGTCGCGGACGGGGCGAGTTCGGGGCGGGGAACTAAGGCAGGCCAGCTTGTGCGCCGCTAGTCGTGACCTATTTCTAGTGAAATATGACAACGAAGCGGCTGGCAGATTGGTTATCGTGACGCCCAGATCCATATCGAAGGGGGCAATGATGACAGATATGAACGCGGGGTCTGCGCCGGACGACAGCGTCGATTCCGACGTCGTGAGCCTGGAACCGGATCCCGAGCCGGACGAGCCCGAGGAGCCAGCGGAGGAACCAGCCGAGCCGGCCGAGGAGCCAGAAGAACCAGCCGAGCCGGCCGAGCCAGCCGAGCCGGCCGAGCCCGCCGAGCCAACCGAGAGGCCAGCGGCGCGCCCGAACTTGTGGTGAGTGGCGCGGCGCCATACCTGGCACCAGTCGAGCCCGTCGGGAGTCGCGGCGGCTTTGACGCAGGCGCGGTTGCCGGCGGATTCTGGCCGGACTTCGCCGAGCATTACTACGGTCGCGAGCCGTTCGAGACGGACAACCCCCCGCCGGCCCTCGCGGTCGGCGACGAGGATTTGTTCCAGCTCGTGGTGCGAGCGGTCCGTGACCGTGGTACCGGGCCGGGCGATCCGCAGATACGGTTCCACATCGGCCAGCGGCAGATCATCGCGGATCTGGCCGACTACCTGCCCGTCCCGGCGGACGGCTCGATCGATGGCTACCTGGCCCGGATGGAGCACGAGCTTGGCGGCGAGCCTTACTTGCTGGTGATCGAGCACGGCCACGTTCCCAGCAGGCGGATCTGGAAGCAAGCGGCAACGTTCCTCGCCGGCCTGTATGGCGCTACCGGCGCAGTGCCCGCCAGTGTGGACGTCGAGGTTTTCATGGGCCGCTACCCGCACACGATGCCTGGCATCCATCGCGAGCGGTCGGGCGTCTTCGTCTCCATGGTGCACGGTGCCAAGGACATCCTCGTCTGGCCGCCGGCGACGACCGGGCTGCCGCTTGGGTCTGCGCGCTATCAGGCTGCGACGGCCAGCGCGCGCCGCCTGCGATGCGCGCCGGGCCGGCTGGTCTACTGGCCTGCCCTGCACTGGCACGTAGGGGAGAGCCGGCAGGCCTCGGCCGGCCTGCACATCGCCGTGCTCGACGATCCGCTGACCATTCGTGATCTGCTCGCTGACCGCGGCGGGCCGGATGCGAAGCTGGCGGCCTGCGTCAGCCCCGGCTGGACGGCTGCCACCCCGGATGTACGCGGCCTGCCGCCAGAGCTCGACGCCGCGGTTGAGTCGGTGGTCGCGGCCTACGCGGACCGCGACATCGTCCGCGACCAGATCACGGCCGGCTGGCTGCGGCGCATGACAGCGCTGGGCTTCCCGGCCGTGCCGCCTCCGCGCAACGTCGCGCTGCGACCTGACCACGAGCTGATCCGCGACGGCGTGCATCCGATCGTGCTGGCGCGCCGGGATGCGAGCACGTCCTGGGTGGCAGCTGATGGCCGGGTCGGATACGCGCGCTCGATGCCATGCCTAGTCCCGCTAGTGAACCGGCTGAATTCTGGCCAGCCGATCTCTGTCACCGCAGCGCTCGACCTGGCCGGGGCTCCGTTCGAGCGGGACGTGCTGATGCGGCTGCTGACACTGCTGGCTAGCTGGCGGGCGCTGGCGACCAGCGTGATGCCTCAGGAGACGGCGGGGGCGGCTGCTGCGGCACCGCCTGCGCGCCCGGCATAAGCCGTTCGAGCTTGGCCAGCACGCGTGCGTGGCGCTGCCACGGGTGCTCGCTGCGCTGCAGGCGGCGGGCGTACTCCAGGAGTTCTTGCCAGGTGGCGCGGGCCGCCGCCGGGTCTCCGTTCGCCAGGTAGGCGTCGCCGAGGGACTCCAGGATGTGCGGCGGGCGAACCGGGATCCCGGCCTGGCTGCATCTGGCCAGGGCATCCAGGAAGTAGGCGATGGCCCGGTCATACTCGCTCAGGCCGGCATGGATCCGGCCAAGGGTGTCCAGCGCGTCGACCTGACCTGTCACGTGACCGATCTCGGTGTTCATCTGCAGCGCCGCTGCGCAGTAGTCCCTGGCGGTCTCCAGCTCCCCCAGCGCCAGGTAGTGATTGCTCAGATCGACGAGCGCGCGGGCTTCGCCGGTCCGGTCGGCGGCCGAGTAGAACCAGTCCAGCGCGCGGCTAGCGTGTGACAGCGCTATGGGCACATCCTCGGCGACCCGGTCGGGATAAGCCTCCCGCCGGGACCGGTACAAGGTGGAGAACGCCAGGTGGACAGACGCCTGGGCGGCAAGATCCTGGATCGCTTCGAAATGCGACATGGACTGCCCGAGATAGCCGATCGCGTCGTCGTAGGCACCGGTTATCCGGCAGCGAGTGCCCAGGCTGAAATACACCCGGCCGAGCGCGCGGTCGTCTCCGAGCCTCGTCGCGGCCCGGAGCGCCACGTGATCCAGGCTCGCCCAGTCACGCGTCCGTCCCACTGCGCGAAAGTACTCCGTCATCGTGCAGGGGATCTGCCATGCGTAGTCGTCGGCGCCGGATGCCTCTGCCAGCGTTGTCGCCGCGATCAGAACCTGATGCTCAGCGCGGAACCAGCTAACCGCGCCCTGGGTCGATTTGATGAGCTCGGGCG
The DNA here is from genome assembly GCA_963837255.1 of uncultured Actinomycetota bacterium. GTDB lineage: Bacteria > Actinomycetota > Actinomycetes > Streptosporangiales > Streptosporangiaceae > JAJYUU01. The sequence continues at coordinate 875,144 of CAWIMN010000009.1, read as the reverse complement.
TGACAGCCGGGTCGGCTAGCGGGGCCAGGTCGGGCAGCGGCAGGTCCTCGGCCAAGATCAGCGCCCCGGCAGGCCTGGCCGTGTACAGGTAGTGGTCCAGCATGCGCCTGACTGCCTGATGGCGCTCGCTCGCTGCCTCGATGCTGGCGGCCTGCTCGCTCGCGTAGGCGCGGAGCAGATCGTGAAACGCATATCGGCCAGGCACGTGCTCCGAGATCAGGTTGGCCCTGGCCAGCTCGGTCAGCAGCCGTTGGGTCTCCGCTGCGGGCAGGCCGGCCAGGCTGCAGGCGGCCGCCGCAGTGAAGTCCGGGCCGGGATGGAGGCCGAGAAGGCGGAACAGCCTGGCGGCCCCGTCGCTGAGCTGGCTGACGGACCAGGAGAAGACGGCGCGGACGCTGGTCGTGGCGTCGCCGATGTCGAAGGCATCGAGGCGGTCGTGTTCGCTGCTCATCTGAGCGGCAAACGACGCCAGCGGCACTGCCGGGTTCGCCGCCGCCCGAGCCGCGGTGATCGCCAGCGCCAGGGGCAGGCGCGCGCACAGGAGAATGAGCTGCGCTGTCGCACCCGGCTCGGCTGCCAGTCGCTCCCGGCCAAGCCGCGCGGCCAGCAGCGCTTCCGCTTCGGCCTGGCTGACGAGCCCCAGCGGGATGGTGACGGCGCCGTCGGTGATGCTCAGCCCGGTCAGCTCCGAGCGGCTCGTCACGATGACGAGGCAGCCGGACGAGGCGGGCAGCAGCGAGCGAACCTGGTCGGGATCCCTGGCGTTGTCCAGCAGGATCAGCATCCGGCGGTCGGCGAGCACCGTCCGGTACAGCGCCGCCTGCGCGTCCACAGACTCGGGAATATCGGTCAGCGGGACGCCGAGCACGTCCAGGAAGCCGCGAATCGCCTCGGCCGGCATGAGCGGCACCCCGCCCGGGTCGTAGCCTCGCAGGTTGACGTAGAGCTGGCCGTCGGGGAACTGGGCAACGACCTGATGTCCCCAGCGCAGGGCGAGCGCCGTCTTGCCGATGCCGCCGGTGCCGCTGATCGCCGTGATGACCACCGTGCCGCCCGGCACTTCCTGGCTCAGCAGGGCATCGAGCTGAGTGAGCTCGGGCTCGCGACCTACGAAGTGCCGGACCCCGGCGGGTAGCTGGCGCGGCACGATCGGGAGCGCTCTGGCCGGGCCGGCCAGGGGCGGTGCGGCGAGAGACGGATCAGCGTGCAGGATCCTGTCCTGGAGGTCCCTGAGCTCGGCACCGGGCTCGATGCCGAGTTCAGCCTTGAACACCCGCCAGCCCTCCTGGTAACAGGCAAGTGCCTCGCTCGGCCGGCCCGCCCGGTACAACGCCAGCATGAGCTGGCCGCGCAGCCTCTCCCAGAGCGGATGCTCGGCGACCAGGACGGCGAGTTCAATGGCCAGCTCGGCATGCAGCCCTGCCGCCAGCGCGGCGTCAGCGTAGTCGGCCTGGACGGCGAGCCGCTGGTCGTTCAGGCCGGCCGCCTCCGCGGCAAGCCGGTCGGTGATATCGGCGACGTCGGCGAGGGCCGGGCCGCGCCAGAGCGCGAGTGCGCGGCCCAGCGTGGTCGCGGCGGCCTCGGCGTCCCCGGCTCGGGCCGCGTCGCGGCCGCCGGCTGTCAGGGCGGAGAACATGGCCAGGTCCGACTCCGCGGGGCCGAGGATCAGCTGGTATCCCGGTGGCCTGGTGATCAGCCGCGGGGTGTCGCGGTCCGGCTCCATGCGCGGCTAGCCGTCGGCGGAGCTGATAGATCTGGGCATGCAGATTGCCTTCACGCGGCCGGGCCACTTCGTCGCGCCACAGCCCGTCGATGAGGACTGACTCGGATACCACTCGATTCGCCGAGAGCGTCAGCAGCGCGAGGAGCGCTCGAAGCCCGGGCTGCGTGATCGGAGCGGGCCGGCGGCCAGCACCTCGACCGGGCCCAGCAGCCTGACGTGCAGTTCGCCAGGCTCATTCTCCATGCGAGAAGCGTAGCGAGCAGCCCGGCGATGGCCCTATCGCATTCCAGCACGACATGAATAAGAAAAAGTCTTAATCTCGGACAGTCGGGCCGTTTCCATCATATTCGGTGCGACTGTCTCGCCGGGCGGCTGCCCGGCCCGGACTGCTGCCCGGCCCGGACTGCTGCCCGGCCCGGACTGCTGCCCGGCCCGGGCTGCTGCCCGGCTCGGAGCGCCGTACCCAGCCTGCGGTCCCCGGCCGCTGTTTACTAGATTGGTGTGTGAGTCACACATTGATGGTTCGCCGCGATGGATGAAGCGAAGCGGCGAGACACCCTGGGAGGCACGCCATGCCGCACGCAACAGGCACGTTCACGGTCGCTGCCTGGGACGAGAGCACGTACCAGGAACTGGACGGAGACGCCAAGCTCACGAAGGCGACAGTGACCTTCGCGATGGAGGGTGACATCACGGGCGAGGCGAGGTGGGACGCCGTCATGTGCTACCAGCCAGACGGCACGGCCGTCTACACCGGGTACCAGCGCGTCCAGGGCCAGCTCGCGGGCACCGACGGCAGCTTCGTCGTCCGCGCCGACGGCGAGTTCGTCGACGGCGAGGCGCGGTCTCGCTGGGAGGTCGTCGAGGGCTCGGGCACGGGTGGCCTGGCCGGACTGGCCGGCAGCGGACAGGCTGTGGCGACGGCGAGCCCGCCGGGCAGCTTTACCTTCGACTACAACCTTGGCTGAGGATGCCAGCCTGGACCGCCCTGCCAACGTCTTTGGGGCACTGGCACTTGTCGTAGCCGATCAGATCGCCGACGCGACTGCCGAAGCGGCCGGCCGGGCCGACTCGGCGCCCGCTGCGCTGGCCGCGCTGCTGCATTTCCTCGACCGGCCGTCCGTTGACCTGCTGCGACAGGTGCTAGGGCTCACCTCGTCGGGCACCGTGCGGCTGCTCGACCGGCTCGCCGGAGCCGGGTACATCGAGCGGCAGGAAGGCACGGACCGGAGGTCTACGGCGATCGTCCTGACGGACGCTGGCCGGGCTGCGGCCGAGGAGGTCTGCCGGGCGCGAGCAGACGTGCTCGACCGCGCTACTACCGCTCTGTCGGCCGCCGAGCGCGCCGATCTCGACAGGCTGATCGGCAAGATGCTTGTCGGCATGATGCGCGGGCCCGGTGCGGTTCGGTGGATCTGCCGCCTCTGCGACACCGGCATCTGCCGGGGCTCGCCGGGCGGCTGCCCAGTCGGCAATGCTGCCCGCGAGCGCTATGGCGGCGGCTGACGGCTCGGCCTTCTGGCGCCTCAGATCCCCCGCATTTCGGGCGCCATTCATGCCGTCCGGCGAACGCGTGCGCGTCCGGGGCGCGACTTCAGCCCCAGCCGCACACGCGTCGACGGAGATTATCTTGCACACGCTCGTTCGCGCCCTGCTGCCGCGCCGCTAGCGCGCGCCCCGGCGCCGCCGGCTTGCGCCTCGCCACCGCGCCGCTAGCGCCTCGCCACCGCCCACTAGCGCGCGAGGCGCGGCAGCAGCGCGGCCGAGGCGGCGACTCCGACAACCGTTGCGACGGCCAGCACCATGAAGTCGAGCCCGAGATGCGCCGGGGTGCCGATGAGCAGGCCCGCGCAGCGCGTCGACCTCGTAAGACAGCGGATTGCACTTGCTGATCGCCTGCAGCCAGCCCGGCATGATCTGCTCCGGGTACAAAGCGCTCGAGCTGAAGAACAACGGCATCGTGATGGCCTGGCCTATCCCCATGAGCCTGTCCCTGGATAGCGCCAGTCCTGCGATCGTCATCGACAGGCAGGAGAAGAACGCCGACCCAAGCACCACCACCACCGCGGCCCCGACGAACTTCAGCGGATCATCAGTGAGCGTCACCCCGAGCAGTGCCGACAGAATCACCACGACCGTCGCCTGCACGAGCGAGCGGACGCCAGCGGCGAACGCCTTGCCGGAGATCAGCGCAGCCCGCGGTGTGGGCGTGACCATCAGCTTGGTCAGCACGCCGGCGTCGCGCTCCCAGATGATCTGGATGCCGTAGAAGATGGCGATGAACAGGGCCGACTGCGCGAGGATCCCCGGTGCCAGGTAGGCAAGGTAGGGGATGCCGCCCGGAGTTGGGATCGCGTGGATCTTGGTGAACACCTCGCCGTAGATGAGCAGCCACAGCGCCGGCTGGATCGCCCTGGTGTACAGCTCGGTGCGGTCGTGCCGGATCTTGCGCAGCTCGACCCAGCACAGCGTCAGGATCCGGCTCACGAGCCGGCGCACGACGGCAGCGGGCGTGTCGTCGGGTGGCAGCAGTACGGTCCCGAAGTGGCCGGGACCGCCAGCCACCGACCCGCCAGCCACCGAGCGGGCTACCTCAACCGAGGCGACGGGCGGTACGCCTGGCGCGACGGACGTCACGGATGCCTCCCTTCTCGCCAGTGTCATCGAGCGTGCCGCCGGTGTAATGCCGGAACACGTCGTCCAGCGTCGCGCCCTCCCCGAGCATTGCCTTGAGCAATCCGGGCGTCCCCGTGGCCCGGATGGAACCGGCATGCATCAGCGCGACCCGGTCGCAGTACGTATCGGCCTCGTCCATGTAGTGCGTCGTCATGAGCACCGTCATGTCCGCGTGCTCGCGCAGCGCCGCGATGTACTCCCACACGTCCGTGCGCGCGATCGGGTCGAGGCCCACCGTCGGCTCGTCGAGCACGAGCAGGCTCGGGGAGCTGACCAGCGCCTGTGCGAGCTCGAGGCGCCTGATCATGCCACCCGAATACGTCTTGACCAGGTTGCTGGCTGCCTCGGTGAGGCCCATGGCGGCGAGCGCGCTCTCGACCCGGTCCCGGCGCAGCGAGCGCGGCACGTCAAACAGGCGCGCGAACAACTGGACGTTCTCCCAGCCGGTCAGCGTCGCGTCAGCCGACAGCAGCTGCGGCACGTAGCCGACCATCCGGCGCACCCGCATGGGCCGCTCGGCGGCATTAACGCCCAGCACGCTGATCGTGCCTTCCATCGGCCGCAGCAGCGTGGTGAGCATCCGGATGGTCGTCGTCTTGCCGGCGCCGTTCGGGCCGAGCAGGCCGAAGGTCTCGCCGCGCTCGATGCGCAGATCCACGTGGTCGACGGCCGTATGCGTGCCGAACCGGTAAGTCAGCCCGGAGCAGACCACCGCGCTACCGCGTGGCTGCGGCATCTCCTGACCGGCCGTGTCCGTCCCCGCGCCCGCGCCGGTCACTGCGCCGGCGCCGGTCACCGTGCCGGCAGCGCGCGGCGGTGACTGAGCCCCCGGCAATGTCACGCGGCCCGCGCACCGGTCTCGAGCCCTTCAGCCAGCCGGAGCAGGGCGGGCACCGCATCCCTGAGCGCCCGCTGGTCAGCCGCTGACAGCCCGGCCAGCGCGTGACCAGCCAGCTCGGCACGCAGGTCGCGGTACTCAGCCAGCCGCCTGCGCGCCCGGTCGGTGACGGTCAGCAGCGCAGTCCGGCCGTCCGTTGCGCTGCGACCGCGCCGCAGCAGCCCGGCGGCCGTGAGCTTGCTGACGAGCGTGCTCACCGTGTTGGGCGCCAGGCGCAGCTCTTGTGCAGCGTCAGCGACAGTGATGCCGGGCCTGCTCGCCGCCAGCCTGAGCAGCTCCGACTGCGCCGGCGGCAACGGCTGCTGTCGCCAGGCCTGCCGGGCTGACCGTCGTGCTGCTCGGCGCAGCAGGCCGATCGCGCCGAGCAGATCCGCCGCGGCGGTAGCAGATGAATCGTTCACAGAGCTAACTATATAGGCGGGTTCATCAAGATGTCATCGAGCATGACAATCAGAACGGGAACGAGGTCCGCACCCGCCAGCGCCGCAGCACGGCCGCTGCTGTCGGCTTGACAGGGGACTGGCTCCGTCGCGGTTACTGCGTCTGTCGCGGCGCAGCACCGGCGCGACGGCGCGAGCCGTTGCTGGCGGCCCCGTCTGTCGTCGCACCGTCCGTTGCGGCTCCGTCCGTTGCGGCTCCGTCCGTTGCGGCTCCGTCCGTTGCGGCTCCGTCCGTTGCGGCTCCGTCCGTTGCGGCTCCGTCCGTAGCGGCACCGTCCGGTGCGGCACCGTTTGCCGCGCCTGGGTTGGGGGCCTCGCCGGCAGTCGCATCGGCGGCAGCGAACTCGTCGGACACGATGTCGGTGCCGGCGCCTGAGGTGGCCGCGCCGACAGCGAGGGCAGCAGCCTCTGCGCCGTCCTCGTGCACGAACCGGCCGCCCCGCAGCGCCGACGCCGCCGCTGCGATCAGCAGCACGGCGATCGCCATGGTGAACACGATCACCAGGCCGTGGTGGAACGGCTGGGAGATCAGCTGCGGGAAGAACGTCTTACCGGTCAGCCGGGCGGCGTTCGCGGCAGGCAGGTGGCTGAGCACCCCGGTTGGCGCCAGCAGCTCGTGTACGGGGTTGAAGCCGAGGAACGCGGCAAACAGGCTGCCGACCGGCGGGAGCGAGGCGATCTGGTGGGCGATGGAGTGAGGCACGCCCTGGGCAGTCAGGCCCGTAGTGAGCGTGGTCGGCAGGGTGGCAGCCAGGCCGGCGATCATCAGGGAGAAGAACACCCCGATCGACAGCACGAAGCCGGAGTTCTGGAACGTGGCCAGCATTCCGGAGGCTGCCCCGCGCTGCTTGGCCGGGACGCTGTTCATGATCGCGGCCGCGTTAGGCGCCGAGAAGAGCCCCATCCCGGCCCCGGCCACGAAGATCAGCGCAGCGAACTGCGGGTAACTGAAGTCGACCGGGATCAGCAGCAGCCCGCCGAAGGCAAGCGCCGACAGGATCAGGCCGCCTGAGGCGAAGGCGCGGGCGCCGTGCCTGTCCGAGAGCCAGCCCGAGATCGGCCCCGAGACCACGAACCCGAAGGTCAGCGACAGCAAGTAGATGCCCGACCAGAGCGGCGTGTCCTTGTAGGCGTAGCCGTGCAAGGGCAGCCAGATGCCCTGGAGCCAGATGATCAGCATGAACTGCAGCCCGCCGCGGGCGATGGAGGCGAGCAGCGTGGCTGTCGTTCCGGCCACGAAGGCGCGGATCTTCATCAAGTGCAGGTCGAACATCGGCGACGCGACCTTGGTCTCAATGACGCAGAACACCGCCAGCAGGACCGGGCCACCGATCAGGCCGGTCAGGACCAGCGGATTGGTCCAGCCCATCGAGTGACCTCCGTAGGGCTGGATGCCGTACGTAATGCCTGTCAGCAGCATGATCAGGCCGATGGCGAAGGTGATGTTGCCAAGCCAGTCGATCTTGGCCGGCGTCCGCAAGCCGACCTCCTTCAGGCTCAGGTAAGACCAGATCGTGCCGCCCAGGCCGATCGGCACGGACACGATGAAGACCAGTCGCCAGTCGATGGCAGCGAGCAGCCCGCCGAGGATCAGGCCGATGAACTGCCCAGATATGCCGGCCACCTGATTGATGCCCATGGCAGTGCCGCGCTGGTTGGCCGGGAACGCGTCCGTCAGGATCGCGGGCGAGTTCGCCATGAGCATGGAGCCGCCGATTGCCTGGATGACGCGGAAGCCGATCAGCCACAGCGCTCCCTTGGGCCCGGTGAACGGGTCGAATGGCAGCGCGAGCGCGCCGAGCCCGAAGATCGCGAATCCGGCGTTGTACATGCGGACCCGGCCGTAGATGTCACCAAGACGGCCAAGGGTCACCACCAGCACCGCTGAGACGACGAGGTAGCCCATCAGCATCCAGAGCAAGTAGCTGACGTTGCCGGGCTTGAGCGGGTCGAGGTGGATCCCGCGGAAAATGGCGGGCAGCGCGATGATCACGATGGAGGCGTTGACTGTAGCGGCGAGCATGCCGAGAGTCGTATTGGAGAGGGCGACCCACTTATACTTCCCGTCCCGCAGACCGCGCCCGCTGGCGTCCTGAGTGCCGATCGCCTCGCTCACCCGCTAGCTCCCCGTGATTGTCATGACTCGTGCCCGCAATTACTTGCGCATACCAAAATACTAGGCGACAGCCCTCGGCCTGGCTGCGGTACTGGGGTGCCGCTGCGGACCCGCCGGTGACATGCGGCTGCAGTATCTTCGGAGAGTGACATACCGCCCGGCGCCGCGCGATCTTCGTGCCTCCGATTTCGACCGCGACCGGGTTATCACGCTGCTGGCGGAGGCCGCCGCTGACGGCAGGCTGACGCCGGACGAGCACACCGAGCGGGTTGAGCGCGCGTATCAGGCCCGGACGCTCGGCGAACTCGCCGTGTTGACCACTGACCTAGTCGGCCCGGATGCTCAGCCGATCAGGCTCGACGGCAGGCGGGCGGTCACCGGCATCTTCGGCCGAGACAGCCGGGAAGGCCGCTGGGTAGTCCCCGACAGCCTGCCGGTCGTGGCCATCTTCGGCGAGGTCGAGCTTGACCTGCGCGAGGCGCTGCTGCAAAGCGGCCGGATCGTCGTCTACGCCACTCTGATCGCTGGCACCATTCACCTGATCGTCCCCGACGGCGTGTCGGTCGAGACGAGCGGCACTGCGGTGCTCGTCCGGACGATCAACCGGACGGTCCGCCAGCCCGGCCCGCGCTGGTCCCCGCCAGGTCAGCCGGGACCGGGTCCGGGTGGCAGCGTGCAGCCAGTCGTGGACGTGCGCGCGGTTGGCTTCGGCGGCACCATCAAGGTGACGTCCCCCAAGCGGCAGCGCCGGCTCGGCGGCCTGCGCCGCGGCACCCTGCCGCGTGGCTAATCCGCGGCAGGCTTCCCGCCGCGGAAGTCGACGGAGCTGTACGCGCTGAGCTTCCACAACTGATGCTCGGCGTAGATGTTGCGGACGGTGCCGGACCGAGCCCGCATCACCAGTGAATGCGTCGTCGCGCCGCCGGACTTGTACCTGACCCCGGCCAGCAGCTCGCCGTCGGTGATCCCGGTGGCCGCGAAGAACGCGTCGTCGGACGTCACCAGGTCATCAGTGCTCAGCACCCGGCTCAGATCGTGACCGGCATCCAGCGCCCTGGCGCGCTCGGCGTCGTCGCGCGGCGCGAGCTTGCCGAGGATGACGCCGCCGAGGCACTTGATGGCGCACGCGGCGATGATGCCCTCCGGCGTGCCGCCGATGCCCAGCAGCAGGTCGACCCCGGCGCCCTCCCGCGCTGCCATGATCGCGCCAGCCACGTCTCCGTCGGTCAGCAGCTTGATCCTGGCGCCGGCCGCGCGTACCTCGGCGATCAGTTCCGCATGCCGCGGCCGGTCCAGGATGACCACGGTCACGTCCGATGACGAGCAGTTCTTGGCCCTGGCCACCGCCGCCACGTTGACAGCGGGCGGCGCGTCGATGTCGACGGCGCTGGCCGCCTCCGGGCCGGTGACGAGCTTGGACATGTAGTAGACCGCGGACGGGTCGTACATCGAGCCGCGCGCGCTGACCGCGAGCACGGAGATCGCGTTCGGCATTCCGTTGGCCGTCAGCCGGGTCCCGTCGATCGGGTCGACCGCCACATCGCAAAGCGCGCCGCTGCCGTCGCCGACCTGCTCACCGTTGTAGAGCATCGGCGCGGCGTCCTTCTCGCCCTCGCCGATGACCACCACGCCGTTCATGGAGACGGTGTTGATCAGCTGCCGCATGGCGTTTACGGCGGCGCCATCGGCGCCGTTCTTGTCGCCACGGCCGACCCAGCGGGCCGAGGCCATCGCGGCGGCCTCGGTAACTCTGGCCAGCTCCATCGCGAGGTTGCGGTCTGGCGCGTGCCGACTGGGCTCAGGCGTGGCGGTGGCGTCGCCTGCGGCGCCGGTGTGCGCTGAGATGCCAGGAGCGCCTGCGACGCCGGACGGTATGCCGGGCAGCGCTGCTGCCTGATCGTCGCTCATCGCCAACGCACCTTCCCTCTCAGCGGGCCGTGGTGGAATCCTATGTACCAGGCTCGCCAGTCGGCCTGCCGCCCTGCATGGGACCGCCTGAGAATGCCGGAGCGAATGACTACTGAACAGACGGCTACCGGCCGGACCGCCGACCGCGGCTCGTCGACCCGGGCCGTCTTGCTGGCGGCGGCGCGCCAGGTCTTCATGCTCGAGGGTTATGCCGAGGCAGGCGTCACCGACATCGTCGCGCTGGCAGGCGCCAGCGTGGGCAGCCTCTACCACCACTTCTCCGGCAAGGCCGACCTGTACCTGGCGCTGTTCGAGGAACTGCACAACGAGCACGACATCCGCACGCGCAGGGCGGTGCGGGAATGCCGCGATCGGAGGCGTCACCGATCCCATGCGGCTGCTGCTAGCAGGCGCGCGCGGTTACCTCGATGTCTGCATCGAGCAGCGCGATCTGGCCAGCATGTTCGCTCGCGGTGACGGGCCGCCTGGCTTCGAGCTGCTGTGGCGGCAGCGCCTGTCGGACTGGGTCAGCCGGAATACTGAGTTCTTCGCCCGCAGCGGCGAGCCGCTGGACGAGGCGGCGGCGATCGTGATGACTGGCGCCATGATGCTGGCGGTCGCCGAGGTCTCCCTCGCCCCGGACGCCGCCAGGGCCAGGCAGCTCGCTGACGGGGTGCTCGAGGTGCTGTCCCGGCTGCGCGTCACGCCAGCGTAGGGACCAGGAACGGGGCCGCTAACGGTCCGCTGGCGCGGAGCCGAGTTCAGAACGGAGCGCCCGGGGGCTGCTGCGCCTTGTCATGCTCTTCGCGCTGAGCGATGGCGGTCGCGAGCCTGGCCCTGGCTCCCTCCAGCCAGTCCTCGCAGATGGCGGCCAGCTCTTCGCCCCGTTCCCAGAGCTGAAGTGACTGCTCCAGGGTGAGCCCGCCCGCCTCCAGCCGCTTGACCAGCTCTGTCAGCTCGTCGCGAGCCTGCTCATAGGGCGGACGCTCGTTCTTGCCGGACCCGCCCGTTGCCGCTGCCACGATCGCTAGCCTAGTGCGCCCGTAACGCGGCAGCCGGGCGCGCCGATCAACCAGGAGCGTGGGGCCGCTCTGCCGGCATCGGCGAAGGGACGACATGAATAGTCATGAGCACCCTGGCGTCCGGCGGCCATGTGCCGCATCCCTGGCCGCGCCGTGCAACGCCCGGCCTGCCGGCGCGCCGCCGTCTGCCGGCGTCGCTAACGTCCGCGGTCCCTGTCAGCCCCGGTCACCCGCGCGCTCGCTGCCAGGCGCTGCGAACGCCGCCCAGTTACCTCGCTGACCTCGGCAGCTGCTGGTACCGCCGGTACCCGTGGTCGCCGGCGAGCTGGCGGCTGGACGGCCCGCACAACTAAGAGCGGCCGGTGCCGGGCGCTCGCTGCTAGTCGTCGGCCGGGCCGTCAGCCGTCACGGTCAGCTGGTCGGCCGCGAACCGGACGGTCAGCGCCTCGCCGTCGGTTACCTGACCGGCTGACAGCACGACGGTGGCATCCGCCTGCTGGACGATCGAGTAGCCGCGGCGCAGCGTCGCGGCCGGCGACAGGGCGAGCAGGCGAGCCCTGATGTGCGCCAGGTCGTCGCTGGCCCGGTCCAGCCCGGTGGCGATCGCGAGGCGACCCGCGCTCGGCCAGGCCGAGGACCTGCTCGTGCCGGCGGTCGATCTCCAGGACCGGGCTCGCCAGCGCGGGCCGGGACCTGACCGCGCCGAGCCAGGAACCTTCGCGGTCGAGCCGGCCGGCCAGCGACCGGCGGGCACGCCCGCGGAGCTGGCCGATCAGCTCGAGCTGTTCAGCCACGTCGGGCACGGCCCGGCGGGCTGCGTCGGTCGGCGTCGAGGCGCGGACATCGGCGACCAGGTCCAGCAGCGGCACATCCTGCTCGTGACCGATCGCGCTGATGACCGGCGTCACACAGCCCGCGACCGCCCGGACTAGGTCTTCGTCGGAGAACGGCAGCAGGTCCTCAACCGATCCGCCGCCGCGCGCGATGATGATGACGTCGACCGCCTTGTCCGCGTCGAGCCGCTGCAGCGCTTCGATGATCTCCTCGCTCGCCCGCGGACCCTGGACGGCCACCTGCTCCACCCGGAACTTGACTGCGGGCCACCGCCGCGCGGCGTTGCGCAGCACATCGCGCTCAGCCGCGGAGTCGCGTCCGCAGATGAGGCCGACCGACTTCGGCAGGAACGGCAGCTTGCGCTTGCGCTCGGTGGCGAACAGCCCTTCGGCGGCCAGCGCGGTGCGCAGCCGCTCTAGCCTGGCCAGCAGCTCGCCGATGCCGACGGCCTTGAGCTGGAGCCCGGTCAGGGCAAACGAGCCCCTGGCGGCGTTGAACTCCGGCTTGGCCCAGATGACGACGCGCGCGCCAACGGCAGGCGCCGGGGTCGTGGCGTCGAGAACCGCGCCGGTGCAGATCACGCGCACGGACACCGCCGCGACCGGGTCCCGCAGCGTCATGAAGACGGTGCCGCCGCGGCGGGTGAGCTCGGCGATCTGGCCCTCGACCCAGATCTTGCCCAGGCGGCCGATCCACTCGCCCACGAGTCGGGTGACAGTGCGGACCGGGACAGGTGCCTGCTCGGACGTCTCTAGCGGCACGGACGCGCCCCGATACCGATCAGGCCGGTCACCCGCCGGACTCGAGCTTCTCGATGCGCCGCTCGAACATGCCGATGACCTCAGGCCGCTCGGCGTGGGTGGCCTCGTAGTCCAGCAGGACCCTCAGCTGGCCTACGTCCAGGCCCCGCAGCCGAGCCCGGATCGAGGCCAGCGACAGCGAGTCGTAGCTGGCCAGCGGCAGAGCAGGCACGCTGGCGGTCTGGTCGGCCGCGTGAGCGTCCGCTGCCGCGGGTACTTCCGCTGCCGCGGGTACTTCCGCTGCCGCGGGTACTTCCGCTGCCGCGGGTACTTCCGCTGCCGCGGGTACTTCCGCTGCCGCGGGCACATCCGGCGTGGCTGGGAGGCCGACGCCATCGCGGCCCTCGTCGGCTGACAGCAGCCGGACGTTGCCGGTCTGATCGAGCGACCGCCACCGCGAGCTCGGCTCCTCGATCGGGGTGGCGCGGGATCGAGGCCGCCGCTGAGCTGTCGGTTCTCGTGCTTCCGGCGCTCGCTCGGCCGGCTCTCGCGCTGCCGGCCGCTGTCGCTCGGCTGCCAGCTGCCGCTGGTCCAGGCCAGCCCCGCTCGCTGGCAGTGCGTCGGCGCGGTCGGCATCGGTCCTGTTGGCAGACATCAGGATCCGGCCGATCCCGGCGAACACGGCGCGCAGCGCCATGATCGGCGCTCGCCTGACCTGCTCGGGGACCTGCGGGATGCCCATGACTGATCGTTCTCCCTCGCCCTGACCGGTGCCCGGCTCCAACGGCTCCATTCCCCGCGAGCCGACGGCCCCGCACAACCATCATCCTGCGATCATTCTCGCTGGCCGCGGTGCTACCGCAAGGCAGCAGGGGCCAATTCCTGGCCGATCTGATCGCGGCGGCCAGACGCGACGGCCGGTAATGCGGTGCCGGGATAGACCCCATTGATGATCATCTAGACTAGGGAGCATGCCAGCTCAGTCGCGTCGTGTGCTCCTCGCCAAGCCCCGTGGCTACTGCGCGGGCGTGGACCGGGCGGTCCAGACCGTGGAGAAGGCACTTGAGCGCTTCGGCGCGCCGGTCTACGTCCGTAAGCAAATCGTCCATAACACTCATGTCGTCCGGGCGCTCGAGGACCGCGGCGCGATCTTCGTCGACGAGACCGAGGCGGTTCCGGAGGGATCGGTGGTCGTGTTCTCCGCGCACGGCGTCTCCCCCGAGGTCCGGGAGGAAGCCAGGGACAGGGGCCTGCGGACCATCGACGCGACCTGCCCGCTGGTGACCAAGGTCCACAACGAGGCGCGCCGGTTCGCCGCGCAGGACTATGACATCCTGCTGATCGGCCACGAGGGCCACGAGGAGGTCGTCGGCACGACCGGCGAAGCCCCTGCGCACATTCACCTGGTTGACGGGCCGGAGGGCAGCGACTCGGTCGAGGTCCGGGATCCGGCGAGGGTCGCCTGGCTCTCGCAGACCACGCTGTCGGTCGACGAGACCACCGAGACCGTATCGGCGCTGCGCAAGCGATTCCCGCTGCTGCTCGATCCGCCTAGCGACGACATCTGCTACGCCACCCAGAACCGGCAGGCCGCGGTCAAGCAGATCGCCGCCGACTCCGACGTGGTGATCGTCGTCGGCTCGCTGAACTCCTCCAACTCGGTCCGCCTCGTCGAGGTCGCTCGCGACGCTGGCGCTCGCGCCGCCTACCTGGTCGACGATGCCTCCGGGATCGAGCCGGCCTGGCTGGACGCCGTGAGCACGGTCGGCGTCACCAGCGGCGCCTCGGTGCCCGAGGACCTGGTGTCGGGCGTGCTCGCCCGGCTCGCCGACAGCGGCTTCACCGACGTCGAGGAAGTCGAGGCCGTCAAGGAGCGGATGGTGTTCGGCCTGCCGCGAGAGCTGCGCAAGCCCGCCGAGAGCTAGACCTAAGGGCCCGGCCAGCTTCGTCGCAGACTCGTCCCGCGCACCTCACCGCGCAGGCCGGCCCGCAGGTCGCGAACGCACTGCGGCAGCCCGCGGATCATCGCCGACGCCGACGCAGATCGCGGTTCCAGCGAACAGCCAGGGTGCGACGTCCGCCAGCGTCAGGAACGTGCCCTCGACCACCGACATAGCCGAGCCGCGGCTCGAGCCGCCCTGCGCGGTCAGCAGCTGCGTGGCGATCTCCGCCAGCAGGAACACGACCGGTGCGGAGAACACGATGTGCAGCTGCGCATCCCGCCGGGCGTACACAGGTGCCAGGATCCCGCAGGCGACAAACCCCGCGCCCGCCACCACGTCCGTGTGCAGCCACGCCGCGAGCACACAAGCGACCAGGCAGATCGCGAACATACCGAGCAGCGCGCCGCGCGTGGTGACATGCGACCGGAACGTGGCCGCGCTCGGCTCGGCGGTCTCGATAGCCCCGGCGGCCGACGGTCCTGGTGATCCAGTCCTGCATACCGGTCAGCTCCTAGCCCGCCGCGCTGATGGCCCGGCCGCCACCGAACAGCTGAGTCTGCGTGGCTGACTCGCGCGCTGGTCCCGGGGGCGCCACCAGCTCGGGCCCGGCTTCGACGACGAGATCGGGCGCGGACAGCGCGCGAACCGTGTCTTCGACTGGCTTCGGCTGCTCCAGCTCGGCATCGACAACGCCAAGCTCGTTCAGCTTGCGCGCGCTGACCAGCACGCGGCTCTCCAGGGAGCCGACGGTCCTGTTGTAGCTGGAGACGGCGTTCGTCAGCGCCTTGCCGAGGCCATCGATGTGCTTGCCGAGTCCGCTGATCCGGTCATACAGCTCGCGGCCGAGATCGAAGACGGCCCGCGCGTTGTCGGAGAGCGCGGCCTGCTGCCATGCGTACTGCGCCGTGCGCAGCATCGTCACGAGCGTCGTCGGCGTGGCGATGTGCACCTTGTGCGCCATCGCGTACTCCAGCAGCGCCGTATCGTGCTCCAGCGCGGGAGCGAGGAATGCCTCACCGGGGATGAACAGCACGACGAACTCGGGCGACGGGCTGAGCGCAGCCCAGTACGCCTTAGCCGCGAGCCGGTCGACGTGCTCACGCAGATGCCGGGCGTGAGCGGCCAGCCGGGCGTCGCGGACGCTCTCGTCGGTTGCCTCGGCCGCCTCCAGGTAGGCGGCGAGCGACACCTTGGAGTCGACGACGATGTTCTTGCCGCCGGCGAGCCTGATCACCATGTCCGGGCGCAGGGCGCCGTCGGCGGTCGATACTCCGACCTGCTCGTCGAAGTCGCACCTGTTGCTCATCCCGGCCAGCTCGACGACCCGGCGCAGCTGCATCTCGCCCCATCGCCCGCGGGCCTCAGGCCTGCGCAGCGCGGTCACCAGCGCCTGCGTCTGCGCTCGCAGCTGGTCCGAGCTCTGCCGGGCGATCGCGACCTGCTCGGTGAGCGCGGCGTGCGACGACCGCCGGGCCGCCTCGGTCTCGCGCAGCTGGCCCTCCACCCTGGCCAGCGTGTCGCGGAGCGGCTGGACCAGCTGCTCGACGGCGGCCTTCCGGTTGTCGAGGTCGCCAGCGGCCTTGGCGTTCGCGGCGGTCAGCCGGCCTTCCGCGATCTCCAGGAAGGTCCTTGTGCTGCGGTCAAGCGCCTGCGCCGACAGCTCCTGGAACCGCTCGGCGAGCTGGCTGTCGATCAGGTCGGCCCGCTCCCGGGCAGCGCGCTCGAGCAAATCGGCCCGCTCGTCGGCCGAGCGGGCGCGCTCGTCGGCCGCCCTGGCCTGGCCGGTCAGCTCGGCCGCGACCGTCGCCAGCCGCCCGCGGGCAAGCAGATAGCCGATGACGGCGCCGATGGCGGCTCCCAGCAGGAGCCCGATGAGCAGCGAAATCGCGTCCATGTCCAGCATGCTTGCAGCCGATCACGACAGTTTTGAGGTCCGACACGCCCGGCCGCGCGCGCGAGTTCCCGGGATCCGCCGCCCCCCGCGCATCCGAGCCGGCGGCTCGATCGCGGGCGGCGGATGCGTGGGCGGCCCCGTTCCCTGCCCCTAATAGAATTCAGCAGTGAGTCTGTCCATCGGGATCGTCGGCCTGCCCAATGTCGGTAAGTCCACGCTGTTCAACGCGCTGACGCGGGCTAACGCCCTGGCGTCTAACTACCCGTTCGCGACGATCGAGCCAAACGTCGGCATTGTTGGCATTCCCGATCCGCGGCTGGACGCGCTGGCCGGCCTGTACGACTCGGCCAAGATCGTGCCGGCCACCGTGCGGTTCGTCGATATCGCCGGGCTCGTGCGCGGTGCGTCGGCGGGCCAGGGCCTGGGCAACCAGTTCCTGTCGCACATCCGCGAGACCGACGCGATCTGCCAGGTAGTGCGCGTCTTCACCGACCCCGACGTGAGCCACGTCGACGGGGACGTGTCGCCCGAGCGCGACATCGAGACCATCGCGACCGAGCTGATGCTGGCCGACCTGCAGACGCTGGAGAAGGCGGCACCGCGGCTGGCCAAGGAAGCCAAGTCCGGCCGGGACCCCGAGCGCGTGCGGGCCGCCGGCGCGGCCGAGAAGGCGCAGCAGGTGCTGGACTCGGGGACGACGCTGTTCGCCGGGGCGGCCGCGGCGGGCATCGATCTGGCCGACGTGCGCGAGCTGCAGCTGCTGACGGCCAAGCCGTTCCTGTACGTGTTCAACGAGGATGACGCCGAGCTCGCCGACGACGAGCTGCGCAAGAGGCTCGCCGAGCTGGTGGCACCGGCTGAGTCGGTCTTCCTGGACGCCAAGACCGAGTCCGAGCTGGCGGAGCTCGAGCCCGCCGAGGCGGCGGAACTGCTGGCCGAGCTAGGCCTGGGGGAGCCTGGCCTGGCGCAGCTGGCGAGGGCCGGATTCGCGGCGCTGCGGCTGTCGACGTTCCTGACGGCCGGGCCGAAGGAATCCCGCGCGTGGACGATCCCGGTCGGCGCGACGGCGCCAGAAGCCGCCGGCGTCATCCATACCGACTTTCAGCGCGGCTTCATCAAGGCCGAGATCGTGTCGTTCGATGACCTCATGGCGGCCGGCTCGATCGCCGCGGCCCGCGCCGCCGGCAAGGCGCGGATCGAGGGCAAGGACTACGTCATGCGCGACGGCGACGTGGTCGAGTTCAGGTTCAACGTCTGATGGTGTTACACGGCCGCAGGTCCAGCAGGGTCGGAACAGATCCGCTGGGCGGGAGAGCTACTGCTCTGTGCGCCGCGGGTCGTGCCGGCGCCCGCGAGTTGATAGCCGAGTATGAGCAGGAGCACGGGCAGCTGCCGGCAGAGTCTCGTCGGCGCGCGAGAATTCATGCTGGCGTCGTGGTTGCTGGATGACGAACCTGACCGAGCTGCGAGCTGATGCCGACCGTCGTCTATGACACGGGGGCGCTAGTCGCCGCAGAACGCCGGGATCCTGCTTTCCTAGCGCTCCATGACGGGCTCACCGCAGCCCGGATCCGGCCGGCAGTACCAGTCGTGGTCCTTGCGCAGGCTTGGCGTGGCGGCCCGTAACGTCGTCGAGTTCTGCCACAGCTAAACGTCAGGCCGGCTGGCGAACCGGCTAGCCGCCAGGTCACCGTGCCGGTAGACAATCTCAAGCCGCGCAGGCGACGCTTCTGGTCGGCCAGGCGGGTGCTGGCCGACCAGAACCGATGTCGATCAGTTGAGCATCCGGGAAGCGGCTACGCCCGCTAGTACTGATCCGCCGAGGTGATGCTCTCGGCGATGGTGAGTTCGGGCGGACCGGGTTCCGCTCCGATAGAACCTATGAACGCCTGCAAATCGGGGTTGCCGAAGAACTGCTGGAAATGCTCCACGGATTCCCACTCGTCAACGATCACGACGAAGCCGTCGCCAACTCCGGTGGTGGATTCCGCCCGCGGCTTTGGCCTGTTCGGCGATCTTGGCGAACTCACCGGCCCGGTCGGCCACAGCCTGCCGGAACGTCGCCGTGTCTCCGCGGAACTTGCCCAAGACGAGCACGCTCATGAGCCATCCCCTCCTTGAATCCTGCGCCATTGCACGCAGATCTAGCCCGGCGCGCTCATCGCGCCGGCCCCTCCAGCACGGACGCTAGCGCAGCGCGCACCCACTCACAACGCCCGATCCGGCATTAACTTCGCAGGCCGCCGCCCCCGACGCCGCGCCGGGGGAGTCTTTCCGGGAGCCGGCTGGCCATAGCTCGGAGCGCTCGCTTTTCCGGCTTGCCTACTGAGGTGCGAGGGAGACGGTCGACGAAGATCACGTCGCGCGGGTGCTTGTAGGGAGCGAGGCGACCTTCGAACAGCGCCAGGACCTGCTCCCGATCAAGAGTGCGCCCTCGGGCGGGCACGACGAATGCGACGGGCACCTCGCCCAGTTCCTCGTCCGGCCGGCCGACGACCGCCACGGCATCGATGTCCGGCGATTCGGCGAGGACCGCTTCGAGATCGGCGGGATAGACGTTCGAGACTCCGACGACGATGATCTCCTTGAGGCGGTCGACGACGTGCAGGAATCCCTCCTTGTCGACGAAGCCCAGATCGCCGGTGTGGAACCAGCCATCGCGAATGGCCTGCCGGGTGGCTGCCGGGTTCTGCCAGTAGCCCCGCATGACGGCCGGGCCCCGAACCACGATTTCGCCGCGAGCCCCGGTGGCGACATCGTGCCCCGCCGCATCGACCACCCGCATCTGACATCGCATGGTGGGCTTTCCGGCGGTCAGGCTCTTATCCGGAGTGTCGTGGATGGGCACGACGCTGAAGTTTCCTGCCTCGGTGAGGCCGTAGCCCTGGACAACTGGGACGCCCCGATCTCGCCAGCACCGGATGGATCGCTCGGTGACCGTCGTGCCGCCCGTCACGACACAGCGAAGGCTGGCCATGCTCGCCCGCTCCCATCCCTGGTGGGCGGTGAGTTCCCGCGTCACGGGCGGGGGGCTGACCAGCATGGTCACTGGGATGCGGTCGATGTCGTCAAGGATCGATGGCGGGTCGAACTGGCGGTGCACGGTGACCGTGGCGCCGGCGGATAGGGCGGGCGTCGTCAGGAGGTTCAGTCCCGCGAAATGGAACATGGGCGTGCCGGTGAGGATCTCGTCGCGCGCGTTCATTTGCAGCGCAAGGACAGTGTCGAGTGCATTCGCAGTGAGCGCCTCATGGGTCATCACCGCGCCCCGCGGCGTGCCTGTCGTTCCTGATGTGAACGCGATGAGCACAGCCGCCGACTGATCTGCGCAGGGGTCTGCGGCCACCCGAGTCACGCCGGCAGTTCCTGGCGCTGCGATTCCGGCACCGGCGGAGAACGCCGCGACTTCAGGCGCCAGCTCAGCTGCCGAGGCTGTCGCCAGCAGACTGGCCTCGCAAACGAGCGTGCGCGGCGTGCTCTGGTCCGCGAAGACCTGCAGCTCGGCGGCCGGCATGCGTGCGTTGAGCGGCACGAAAATGGCCCCGAGCCGCGCACAGGCGAACAAGGTCTCCACGACCTCGGGGCAATTGGGGCCGAGGTAAGCGACCCGATCTCCTCGGGTCGTCCCCAGCCGCCTGAGGTAGCCCGCCAGCACCGCGATCCGATCCTCCAGCTCGCGGTAGGTGATCTGGGCTCCTTCGAACCGAATGGCAATCTTCGACGGTGACCACTCCGCCCAATGCGCTATCCACGTTGATATCTCCATCCCGACCCCTCAGCCCGGCGGGCGGGCACCACCGACTCCGCAGCGCCCGCAGCGCCAGCCCGGCCCGGGCTCTGCTCGTGCCCGAGCGTCATTCGAGAGTAGCGCTCTAACAATGGAGCGGCACTCTATGGACAGAGTGATACTCTATCAACATGGAGGAGGTAGTCAATAGCGGCCCCGGTCGACGACAACGCAAGGCGCAGGCGACCCGGCGCCGGGTGCTCGACGCGGCAGAGACGCTATTCGTCCGCGCCGGCTATGCCACCACCACCATGGCCGCCATCGCCGAGGAGGCCGACGTCGCCGTTCAGACCCTGTATGCAGCCTTCGGCACCAAGCGCGCCATCCTGACCGAGCTCCTGGCCGTCCGCGTCGTCGGAGACGATGACGGGACTCCCCTTCGGGACAGGCAGGACTGGCAGGACATGGAACGTGAGGCTGACCCGCGTCGCCAGCTCGCTCTTCTGGCCGCCATCGCCACGCGCATCGGCAGCCGCATGGCGGCCCTCTATGAGGTCATGGCCGGAGCGGCCGGCTCTGACCTCGAGATCGCCGAAATGTACCGCCAGCAGCAGCAGGCCCGCTATACGGACCAGCGACGCGTCGCATCGTCTCTGTCCCGCAGGGGGGTCTTGCGGGCCGGGCTGTCGGAGACCCGTGCCACCGACATCATGTGGACCATCGCCAATCCCAGCACCCACCACAGCCTCATCGGTGAACGGCGATGGGCCAGCGACGAATACGAGCGGTGGCTGGCCGAGCTGCTGATATCGGCACTCCTGGACGAGCCAGCACGCGAGCAGTAGCTGGCCACCGGGATGCCCTGGAAGCTGCCAGCCGGAATATCACGTCTGGCATGGGCGTGGATGTCACGTCTTACCGCTTCAGCGGGTCAATGAGGTGAACCCCGAAAGCGGTAGGAGGTCGCCATGGACGTCCGTTTCGACTATTACGGCAACGCAGTTGTGGCGAAGTTCGCGAAGTATCTGAACTCGGCGGGCGCGGTCGTGACTAGCTCGACACTGTCGGCCGCGACACAGGAACTGGTGAAGATCCGGGCCAGCCAGATCAACGGCTGCGCCGGCTGCACAGACATGCATACGAAGGACGCCGAGCAGGCCGCTGAGACCTCGGTGCGACTCAACCTGGTAGCGGTCTGGCGAGACGCGACAGTGTTCACCGAAGCCGAGCGGGCCGCGCTGGAGGTTACCGAGCAGGGCACGCGCATCGCTGATGCGGCCGGCGGTGTCACCGACGAGGCCTGGGCGAATGCGGCCAAGCACTACGACGATGACCAGCTCGCGGCTCTGGTTGCGCTGATCGCGCTGATCAACGCTTACAACCGGATGAACGTCATCACGCGTCAGCCCGGCGGTGAGTACCAGCCTGGCCAGTGGGGGTAGCTGGCGTATCCGCGCGTTGCCTCAGTAAGGCGCGGCAGCCAGCTGAGTGCAGGCGCGGAGGCCCGCGTAATGCCGCTCGGCTCTCCGCGCCGCGGTGCCGGTCAAGGGGACGGGCTGGCCAGTCGAGGACACCACCGCCGGTACAAACCGGGCGGTCAGCGGGCCGTGCCGGTGCAACGTCAGCTCCAGTACCCCGGTAGCAGTGCTGTAGGAGCGCTCCCACCACAGGAAGTTGCCCATGCCGTAGGCGACAAACGTGTGCTGGAGCCATCCCGAGCCCTGCAGCATGTGGGCGTGCGCACCGACGATGATGCTCGCGCCGGCGGCGGCGAGCCTGGGCGCGAGGGCGAGCTGGTTCGCGTCGGGACAAGCCTGGCCCTCGGTGCCCCAGTGCATGAACACGATCACGATCCTGGCGAGTCGCCTGGCCGCGCGGACGGCTGCCAGGGTGCGGCGCAAGTTGATCGCATTGGCTTCGCCGGGCCGGTTAGGGGTGGCGACCCAGGACGAAGCCAGCTCCGTTACCTGTGAGACGCCGATGATCGCGATTTTCGTGCCGTTGATGGTCGTGACATACGGAGCCCACGCGGCAGCGGCGTTGACGCCGATCCCAACATAGGGGAACCCGGCCGCCCTGGCCGCGGCGAGGGTGTCGGCCAGGCCGGCCTGGCCGTAGTCCAGCACGTGGTTGTTGGCCATGGTGACCAGATCGACACCCGCGTCGCGCAACGCGGTGAATGCGGTCGGCGTGGTACGGAAGTGGTAGGTCTTCGGCTGTGGCGTGCCCCGGCTCGTGACCGCTGTCTCCAAGTTCACCGCGGTGAAATCGGCCTGCCTGAGCATCGAGGCGATCGACCCGAATGCGGTCGGCGGATCCTTGAGCAGCAGCGCGGTGCGGCCCTCGAAATGCACGTCGCCGGCGAACGCCAGGGTGATGTCGGGCGACGACTGCCTCGCCGGGGTGCGCCGACTGGGCTGGCTCGCGTGCGCCGCCGCCGACGTCCCTGCTGACTTATGGCCTGATGCTGTGGCGCCTGCGCCGCACGCAGCCAGCGCGGTCGCCGCCGCGCATAGGCCCGTGATTAACAGCCCCCTGGAAATCACAGCGCCAGCCTAGTGACCGGGATACTCGCAGACCGGCCCGTTACTTCCGGATCTCGCGGACGATCATGATAATTTCGCGCGTCGTGCGTCGCAGCACTGGCATGCGCGCGAGGGAAATTAGCCGGTCGGTCAGCTGCACTGTCGCATCGATCAGGCGGTACGTCTTCGCCCGGGCTGGTGATGTGTCATACACCCAGAACAGCACGATGCCCAGCGAATAGAGCCACAGGAGCTCCGGCAGATCGGCACGGAGCTCGGGATCGATCCTGGCCGACGATCCATCAGCGACCTCGCGATACAGCGCGATCGACGCATCTCTAGCCGCGCTGGATTCCTTGCTGAACGGGCTCAGCGGGCTCGTTGGCTCGGCGGCGTGCTTGTAGAACGTGGCCGCGAACGAGTGATAGGGATTCAGCACGTCGATCAGGGCCGTGAGCGTGCCTCGCAGGCGGCTGGCAAAATCAGGCTCGGTGTCGAGCAGGCGACGGCATGCGGCGGCGTGCTCGGCGTGGCTGCTCAGGTAGAACTCCTGGATCAGCTCTTCCTTAGAGGCGAAGTAGTAGTAGGCGTTGCCGGTCGAGACGCCTGCCTCGCGGGCGATCGCCCGCATCGTGGCCGCCTCGTAGCCGTGCTCGCGAAAGAGCCGCAGCGCCGCCGCAACGATGGCGGCCCGCGTCTGCTCGGCACGTGGCGTCAGCCCAGGCTCGGCCGGATGGCTCACTGAGCGGGCTTCCCAGCCGCGGCCCGCCAGAGTTCCGGCGGCGACACCGACCCGGTCGGCGGCGTGAGGGTCGGCGGCGTCAGGGTCGGGGTCTCGGTCGACGCGGTGGCGGCCTGGGCCCTGAGCTTGCGGCGCAGCCGGGTCAATGTGACGATGCCAGCCAGGTACAGCACCCCCAGCACGAGCATGACCTGGCCGATCTTCGTTGCCAGCAACTGGATCGCCTGCCTGGCGCTCACGATGTCGCCCGACGTCCGCATGGTCAGCGCTACGAACCCCAGGCTGATCAGGTAGAAGGACACGACGATCAGATTGCTGATGCCTTGGGCGGCGCTATCGCTGCCGCCCAGCGCGTCTACGAGGAACATTCGACCGCTGCGCGATAGCACCCGGCCAGCCAGGATCGTAAGACCCGCACTGATGAGGAGATAGGCGAGGTAGGTAACGACGATGCTCATAGCCGCTCCTCGGCTGAGATTCTTGAACATGTTCAAGTCTCCTTCGCTTGAGCAGTCAGGGCTACGTCACGACAATGTGATTTTGAACACGTTCGAAATCGTGGTTCAAGTCCAGGCACGGATCCGGTGGCCTCGTGGCATTGACGGCGCGGCTGAGCAAGAGCTAGCAAGCACAGTTCGCCGGTCATCCTGACGTCCGATTCCCTTAGGATCAGCAGCCATCGGCGGGTTCCTGCCCGTCGGAGGCCCGATTCCGGAGGTACCGCATGCCTGAGGCAGCCGGCGATGCACAGCTCTTCATCAACGGCGAATACCGCGGCGGGACGGGCGTACGCCGGGACGTGGTATCTCCGGTCACGGGCGAGCTGATTGGTTCCGTGCCCGTCCCCGGCGAGGATGACGTGGACGCGGCGGTCGATGCGGCGAGAGCCGCTGGCCAGCAGTGGGCGCGGGTCAACGTCTGGGACCGAGCGGCGATCTGTCATTCGATCGGCGACCGGCTGGCCGCCCGTCGGGAGCAGCTGGCTCACTTGCAGACCCTCGAGCAGGGCAAGCCGCTGCACGAGTCGCTCGCTGACGTCGACGAGGCGGCCACGTTGTTTCATCTGCACGCCGAGGACGCGGTACGCATGACCGGCGAGACCATCTCGTCTACCAGCTCGAGCAAGCGGATGTGGACGTTCTACCGCCCAGTCGGCACCTGGGCCATCATCACGCCGTGGAACTTCCCGCTGCTGATGTTCGCCGAGTTCGTCGCTCCCGGCCTGGCTACCGGGAATTCCCATGTCGTCAAGCCGCCCGCCCATACGGCGTTCACCGTGCTCAAGGCCATGGAGGTCCTGCGCTCGGCGGGACTACCTGACGGTCTGGTTAACGTGCTGCCGGGCGAGGGACCGACCGGTCAGGCCCTGGTGCAGCACCCCGGCGTCGACGCAATCGGATTCATCGGCTCATCCGCCACGGGCGCGAAGATCCAGTCTGCTGCCGGGCTGAAGCGATCCATCATGGAGTGTTCCGGCAACGGCCCGTTGATCGTGCTGAGCGACGCCGACGTCGAGGCGGCAGCTAAGGCAGCGGTCTACGGTGCCTACCTATGCTCGGGTCAGGTGTGCTGCGCGACGGAGCGGGTGCTGGTGGATCGCGCGGTCCACGACTCTTTCCTCGAAGCTGTACTCGCAGAGGCCGACGCGGTCCGCCTAGGCGACCCGTTCGACGAGCAGACCACGCTCGGCCCGCTGAACAACGAGGCTGTCGCCGCCAAGATGGACCGGCACGTGGCCGATGGCGAAGGCCGCGGGGCGAAGGTTCTGCGCGGCGGGCGCCGTCAGCCCGGTCATCCGACCGATCTCTACTACGAGTTCACGGTCGCCGACCAGGTCCCGCTGGACAGCCTGCTCGCGACCGACGAGTCCTTCGGTCCGGTGGTGCCCATCATCACCGCTGGCGGCGACGACGAGCTGCTGCGCGTCGCCAACCTCGACCGGCTCGGCCTGCAAGCTGCCGTGTTCACCAGGGACATCGGCAGGGCTTACCGGTTTGTCGAGGAGCTCGCCGTGGGGCAGGTGGTCGTCAATGACAGCACATGCTGGTGGGATGTGAATATGCCATTCGGCGGCGCCGGCGGCCGGGCGACCGGCTGGGGGCGGATCGGCGGCAAGCACACCCTGCTTGGCATGACCGACCTGCGTACGGCCGCGATCAGCCTGTGACTAGGTAGGCTCGGCACCGGTCAGGGACTGACCGCCGGAACAGTTCCTGCTTCGAACCGAAGTAGTGCATGACCTGCCCGGCGTCCACGCCGCGACTACTTCAACCGGCGGCCTCGACGAACTGCTCCGCGGCCAGGCTCCTCGCGCCGTGCCTCAGGTCGCGAAGTTGATCCGCATCACGACTCGTCGCAGGCTGGGCCGGCTCACCTCGGTAAAGCCGGCGTCGGCGAAAACCTGACGGCTGCCGATATGGAGTTCGCCCCACGTGATCTCCTTGTCGGGTTCCGTGATCATCGGATAGGCCTCCAGGGCCAGGGCTCCATGCTCGCGGGCGTAGTCGACCGTGGCGGCGGCGAGCGCGTAGGTGACGCCGCGCTTGCGGTATCCCTTCCGGGTCACGAAGCAGGTGACAGCCCACACGCTGGCGTCCGTCCTATTCTCCCGGCGGCCGGTCCAGGCGGTCCGGGTCCGCAGCAGGCGGGGATAAGCCGTGCGTGGCTCGACCGCCACCCAGCCGACAGGCTCGCGCTCCAGGTAGGCCACGAGTCCCGTGGTGGTGGGTGCTTGCGGGTCACCGCACCGGGTCTGCTCTCGCAGGCGGTCTTGCCGCGCTCGGATGGCCACGGAGCTCCAGTCGCAGTCCCGGACCTTAAAGTGCTGGCAGTAGCAGCGGCCGGGGTAGTCGGTGGTGCCGAAGATCGTCTGCAAGTCAGCCCAGGAAGCAAGGTTCGCCGGAACAATCGTGAGCTGGCCGGCCGTGATCGGATCTCGCGAGGGATCTTTCGCCAGTGTGCTCACTGTCGTCATTCGGGATCCTCGCCGACAAGCCCATCGACCGACTCCCGCCTGCGCTGACGCTCCAGCGCACCGAGCAGGGTGTCATTACCTGAAACCGGCGGTTCTTGCAGGATCGAGATGCTGTCTGTGTCCATGGCCGGGACGCTACCGTTGATTCCGGACGACTTGCTTCCGGGATAGGGGGAGCGCATGGCGCGCGAAGTGAGCCCGACGGCCAGGGCGCTGCTAGCGCTGGAATTGATCCAGAACAGCCCTGGCATCACGGCGCGCGAGCTTGGGCAGCGACTAGAGGTTACCGAGCGGGCCGCGCGTCGCTATGTCGCGATCTTGCGGGAAGCGGACCTTCCGATCGAGTCGGTTACCGGCCCCTATGGCGGCTACCGGGTGGGGCGTGGTTTGCGGCTTCCGCCGTTGATGTTCACTGCCGCCGAGGCAATGGGCCTGGTTATGGCCGTGCTGGAAGGCCACCGGCGGGCGGCTAGCCCAACGGATCTGGTAGGCGGCGCGCTGGCCAAGATCGTCAGGGCGCTGCCGGAGCGAGTGGCACGGCCGGTCAGATCCGTCCGCGAGCTCTCCGCTCCGCGCTCCGCAGGTGAGACCTCGCCCAGCCCGGACCTGACGTCTCAGCTGATCGAGGCCTGCTCGACCGCGCGTCGCCTGCGCCTCGTCTACCGGATGGGCACCGCCAGGGACCGGGTGATGGAGGTCGACCCGTGGGCAGTCGTGCTCCGACACAGCCGGTGGTACCTGCTGGGCTGGTCCCACACCGTGCAGGAGCGGCGCGTGCTGCGCGTGGACCGTATCGTCGCGATCGAGTTCTTGCTGGACACCTTCGCGCCACCGCCAGAACTCGATGCACTGCGCACCCTGGAGGAGCACCTGTCGCAAGGCTGGACCCACCCGGTCAATGTCCTGGTCGACGCCACCGTCGAGGAGACATCACGCTGGGTGGCGAGGAGCCTCGGCCTGCTGGAGGCAACGGGCGACGGGCGGACGCGTCTGCTGGCGACTACGGACGAGCCGGACTGGTATGCCCGGCAACTCGCCGCCATTCCGGCGCCCTTCCGCGTCATCGGGTCGCCCGAGATTCAGCGCGCCACGGCGGCCCTGGGCCAGCGGCTACGGCAGGCCAGTGGCCAGGAGTGAGCTGCGCGATGGGCTGCTCATGTGCGCCGCCAGCCCATCGGGGGTATACCGCACAGGTGTCCTGACGTGTTGCGGACTGTGCCCGAATGCGGACAGGAATTGAGATAACGCGGACCAGGGGGTAAGGATATGCAGGCAGTTGTCGGGGACCGGCTTCACGTACATGGCAGCATCGTGGGTCAGCCGGACCGGATGGGCGAGATCATCGAGGTCCGCGGAGTTAGCGGGGAACCGCCCTACCTCGTGCAGTTCGAGGATGGTCATAGCTGCCTGATGTTCCCCGGTCCGGACGCGGTCATCGAGCATCCGAGCAAGAAGAGCAAGAAGGCTTCGGCGAAGAGGTAGGCAACGAGGTAAGCCCGCCGCGGCAACGCGCCGGATGGGCACAACTCTGCGATGCCGTCGTACTCGGTGAAACCGGAGGCCGTCGCTTTCGCGCGGCAGCTCATCGATCGCCAAGGCCAGGTATGCCTTCAGCTACGGGGATTTCCGGCGCCTGCACCGCCTGGGCCTGATCGCCTGCCACCATCGCGCCGCGGAGTGGCGGCACAAGGAAATCGAGCTTGCCGCCCACGACCTGCTGCAGTACCTGGACCGGGCAGTCGCCTGAGGCAGGGCCCCACGGGTCCGCCGCCAGCAGAGCCGCCGACCAGTGCCTATATGTTGACCAGCTCCAGCGACTGCACGTGGCTCTCCTGGACACGCAGGATCGCATCATTCCCGCGGAAGAGGACAATCCAGCCGTCCTCGCTGTCGACGGTGGTTATGTCGACCAGCATCTCCTCTACGACGTTCTCGTCTTCTCCGTACACCATCTTGTACGTAGCCACCAGCGAAGCCCCCTGATCGATCCGAGCCTCCGAAAGAGCTCTGTCCCAGCATCATTGCCCAGGCAGGCCGGCTTGCTAACGACAACGCTTGCTGGGAACGGGGCCGCTGCTGGCAGCGCGGACTGCCGCCACGCGGCTGCCCCTACGCCTCCAGATCATGCGCTGACTGGCTGGCGTCGAATTCGGCGTGCACGCCGAGCAGGGCGGAGACGTCTGATCCGGCGGGCAGTTCCAGTGGGTTCGCGCCCCGGCGGAACAGCCGGCAGCTGGTCACGCCGCCGGTGGCAGCCGTAGCGGCGGACACTCGCAGCCACGTGCCCTCGGGCATGCCCAGTACCGGCACGTCGTTCTCCTCAAGGAACTCCGCGATTCGCTGCTGGCGGGTCTCGCCGTCGTGCGGGACCGCTGACTCCACGACCGGATAGTGGGCGTTGACCTGGAACGGGATCAGGCCCAGGCCCCGGAGCGAGCCGGGATCGACGATCGGCATGTCGTTGGTCGTGCGAATGGTCGGACACGCCAGGTTCGCGCCTGCGCTGGCACCCAGGTAGGGGACACCGGCCGCGACGCGCGCGCGGAGCTCGTCCAGCGCATCGGCTGCGCGCAGTCGCCTGAGCAGCCGGAAGCTGTTGCCGCCCCCGACGAACACCGCCTCAGCGTCGGCGATCGCGCCGCGGAGGTCGGCGGCCGCGTCCGCGCACTCCACCTGGACGCCTATCGCTGCCAGGCGGGCCCGCATGATGTGCGTGTACCGCTGCGGATCGCTCGACGCCAGCGCGATGAACAGGACCCGGCTGCGCTCCCGCAGTACCCCGGCGATCATCTCGACAGCGTGCTCAAGGAAGCCGCGCCCTGGCGCCGTCGAATTGGACAGCAGCAGTAGCTCCGCCAACGACAGGCTCCAATCGTTGCCAAGGTTTCACGGATCTAGTGCACGTAAAACGGGCACAACTCGGACAGAAAGTGACGGCCAGCCGCGAAATGTCGAGTTGATCTTGCCTCGGCCCGTCCCTTGACTACCTGCCCGCGGGCCTCCTGGCGCATCTAGTGCGGTGCCTGGTACAAATCCTCGACGCGCTTGATCTTCGCGACCGCCCGGTTAATCGGGACTTCATGCGCCTCGAGCATACGGATGACCTCCGTACTTCGATCGCTGAGGAACCCCATCCCGCCGGGCTCGCCGCGCAGGCGGAGCCAGACGGCGATCCGGCTGAACGGCGTGGCCACCAGCTCCGCTATCGCGAGCTCGTCGTAGCGTGCCTCCCAGGTCGGCACGACCCACCGGGCTGGCGCGATCCCGCGGATCCGGATGCCCCAGTCGAAGAGCTCCAGCTTCACCATGGGCCCGCTGGTCATCAGGCCCTTGCACATGATGCCGCCGAAGAACTGACCCTCCTGATCCCCGGCCGGCACGCCGATGATCCGGGCCGACGATCGTGCCCGCCTGATCCAGATGGCCAGGCCACCCAGGATCATCAGCACGAGTAGCACCACAAGCAAGACGACGACGAGCACCGGGCCTCCAGGCATGCGTACCGCTGAACGCCTGCATCCTTGCAGCTAGAACGCTCCGGCGCGATCCGCAGGCTGGCGGCCGGGTCGAAAGCAGGCACCAAGTTCAGTGCTAGCACTGACGACCAGGGCGGCCCGGCCGGTCGATGATGGGCAGCACCAGGTCCGCACGCCGAACGCACGCCGGTTGTGCGGGCCTGGTACAGCCCGCAAATCTCGCTGCCCGCACACCTCTGGCACAGGCTCTGACCTGCCATTACATCGCCAGCACATCGCCAGCACATCGGACCTTGCGACGCTAGCTGCGCCGGGCCGGACGGCGGCCCGGACAGGAAACCACGCGGCGCAAGCCGCGCGAGCCGGCGAGGTATCGACATGAGTGCGGGCGTGCGGGATCAGGCCACGGACCGGTGGCCTGGCAAGCAGGGGCTCGAACGGCTGACACCTCGTGAACTCGAGATCCTCGAGCTGATATCCGCCGGCCTGTCCAACACCGCCATCGCGGCCCGGCTGTCCGTGATGGAGCGGACTATCGAAACCCACATCGCGCGGATCTTCACCAAGCTCGGCCTGAGCCCAGGGCCGGACGAAAACCGCAGGGTGCTGGCAGTGCTGGCGTACCTGCGCGACACGGAGCAATAGCCCCGCGTCCGGGTGAGCGGCCCAGGTCGCTGCCTGCGGGGGGGCGGCAGCGACCTGGGCACCGCGGCGCCGATCGGGCACCGCGATCTTGTGGCGAGCTAGCGCACGGCGGTGCCGGCGAGCCGCAGTAAGCTCGACGCTCATGAGCGACCAGCCGTCAGCCAGCCCGCAGCCGCCTGTCGCCAAGCGCGTGCCGACCGAGCGCACCCACCACGGGGACACGGTCGTCGACGAGTACGCCTGGCTGACCGTCAAGGACAATCCGGAGACAATCGCCTTCCTGACGGCTGAGAACGCCTACACCGAAGCCACGACGGCCAGGCAGGAGGGACTCCGCCAGGCGATCTTCGGTGAGATCAAGTCGCGTACCAAGGAGACCGACCTGTCCGTGCCGGTCCGGGACCGTGGCTGGTGGTACTACGCCCGGACGGTCGAAGGCAAGCAGTACGCGGTGCACTGCCGCCGCGCAGTCCGGCCCGACGACGACGGCCCGCCCATGACGGAGGACGGCGGACCGCTGGACGGGGAAGAGATTCTCTTGGACGGGAACGAGGTCGCTGGCGACAATCCTTTCTTTGCCATTGGCGCCTTTGATGTCAGCCCCGATGGCCGGCTTCTCGCGTACTCCATCGATCTGGACGGCGACGAGCGCTACACGATGCGGTTCAAGGACCTGGTGACGGGCGAGGTCACGCCCGACGAGATCCCGGACACCTTCTACGGAAGCGCCTGGTCCGCCGACGGGTCGGCGCTGTTCTACATCACGGTCGACGATGCCTGGCGGCCCTACCGGGTGTGGCGGCACATGATCGGCACGCCGGCCAGCGAAGACGTCGTTGTCTACGAGGAAGCCGACGAGAAGTTCGGCGTTGGCGTCGGCCTCTCGCGCAGCGAGCGATACGTCATGATCGGCTCGGCGAGCAAGCTCACAAGTGAGATCTGGCTGCTAGACGCAGCCAACCCGACGGGCGAGTTCACCGTCGTCGCCCCGCGCCGTACCGGGGTCGAGTACGAGGTCGAGCACCAGATCCTGCCGGACGGGACCGAGCGCCTGCTGATCTTGCACAACGACGGCGCGCTGAACTTCGAGCTAGCGCAGGCGCAGGTCGGCAGCCCGGCCGTCTGGACGCCGCTCATCCCGCATCGCGATGACACCCGGCTGCTCGGCGTGGACGCGTTCGCCAGCCACCTGGTGGTGTACTTCCGCCGGAACGGCCTTACCGGCCTGCGCATCCTGCCCAACGACGGCGCCGAGCACGAGATCGACTATCCGGAGCCGATCTACGACGTGAGCCCGGGCACGAACCCTGAGTACGAGACGGACAGGTTCCGCCTTCATTACGTCTCGATGGTGACTCCTAACTCTGTCTACGACTGCGACGTGGCCACGGGCCAGCTGACCTTGCTCAAGCGCGTGCCGGTACTGCCGGGCCCCGATGGTTCCGAGTACGACCCGGCGGACTACGAGCAGCATCGCCTGTGGGCAACCGCAGCGGACGGGACGCAGATCCCGCTGTCAGTAGTCCGCCGTAAGGACGCGGCGCGCGACGGAACGGCCCCGTTCCTGCTCTATGGGTATGGCAGTTACGAGATCTCGAGCGACCCGAGCTTCTCGATCTCCAGGATCTCGCTGCTGGACCGCGGGTTCGTGTTCGCGATCGCGCACGTACGCGGCGGCGGTGAGATGGGCCGCCGCTGGTATGACGACGGCAAGATGCTCAACAAGGCCAACACGTTCAGCGACTTCATCGTGTGCGCGCGGCACGTGGTGAAGGACGGCTGGACGTCACCAGAGCGGCTTGTCGCCCGCGGCGGCTCGGCCGGCGGCCTGCTGATGGGCGCCATCGCGAACATGGCGCCCGAGGCGTTTGGCGGCATCGTCGCGCAGGTGCCGTTCGTGGACGCGCTGACCACCATCCTGGACCCGACGTTGCCGCTGACGGTCCCGGAATGGGAGGAGTGGGGCGACCCGCTGCACAACGTCGAGGTCTACCAGTACATGAAGTCGTACTCTCCTTATGAGAACGTGAGCCCCGACCAGGCGTACCCGCCGATCCTGGCTGTCACCAGCCTGAATGACACCCGCGTCCTCTATCACGAGCCTGCCAAGTGGATCGCCAGGCTGCAGGCCGAGGCGAAGGGCGGCCCGTTCCTGCTGAAGACCGAGATGACTTCAGGTCACGGGGGCCGGTCTGGCCGTTACGACAAGTGGCACGAGGAAGCGATGGTGCTCGCCTGGATCGTCACCACGGCTGGCGCCGCGGCGTGATGCCGCCGGAGCCGGGTGCCTGATCCCAGCGCCGCTGCCCGGTGAGCCGGGCCCAGGCCGTCCAGACCAGGAGCCCTGCGGGGGGGGCAGCTCTGCCGCGCCGCCGTCGATCGTGAGCTGCGGGCGGAGCGCTGTGCGTGCTCGGCGCGGGTGTCATGAAGTGCCGGCAAGGCCGAGCAGGCGGGCGGCGTTGCCGGCGAAGATCAGTTCCCGGTCGCCGGCGGACAAGCCCAGCTGGCTGACGATTCTGGTCTGCTCGTCGTAGTAGGACCGCACCAGGCCGCGCGGGAAGTGGGCCGAGTCCGAGCCGAACACGATGCGCTCCGGGCCGATGGTGTTGACGAACTTGCGGAACAAGTCGGCGAGCGTCAGCGGATACGGCATCCACCGGATCCACTCGTTATTGCCGGAGGTGTCGACGCAGACGTTCCGGCAGGCCCAGGCCAGCTGGAGTAGCTCACCAGGGTAGCCACAGCCGAAGTGCGGAATCACGAACGTCGTGTAGGGGAATGCCTTGGCGACGTCGTGCAGCTTCAGCGGGCTGATGTTGAGGTGCGCAGCAGTGCCCCCGCCGCCGTCCAGAGTGCCGAAGTGCACGAGCACCGGGATCTCGAGGTCCTCGGCCGCCTGCCAGACCGGCCAGAGAGATTCGTCGTCGATCGGGCCCGCGAGCGCAGGTGCGATGACCTTGTAGCCGCGGAGCCCGTCCTCGGCGACCGCGCGCCGCAGTTCGGCATCGGCGCCCGGAGCGAAGGGGTCGTGGTGGGCGAACCCCAGCATCCGCGGGTAGTCGCTGATGGCGTCGGCGAGCACCTCGTTGCCACCGCCGGTCACGAACACGACAGCCTCGAGCTGGACCGCCTCGATCTCGGCCGACCAGCGGCCGGCCTGGATGTCAGGCGCCGGCTCGTGTTCCTCCGGATAGGGGAAGGAGTAGGCGTCCCACCACTGCTCCTGGTACCAGCGCCAGTTCTTCTTCAGCTCGGCGAGCTTCCGGTCGCCGTGCTGCCAGCGGTAGGCCTCCTCAGCCGGCGGCGGCACCGGGTCCGGCACGGGGAAGTGGCAGTGGAAGTCGATGATGGGGAAGCCCCACGCGCTGTCGCGCATCACTGTGGACCTGGCCGCGCCGCAGCCCGCGGGTCGGCCGCGGCGTGCGGGTCGGCCGCGGCGGGCGCGTCGGGCGCGTCGGCGCGTCGGCCGGCGAGACCCCGCCGAGCAGACCCGCATGGTCGTAGCTGGCCGCGCCGGCCACGATCGTGCCGACCACGTCAGTCAGGTCCAGCAGGACCAGCCCGAGCCCGTAGGAGGTCGTGTGGCAGTGCGCGTCGTGGAAGCCGGGCACGATGACGGCGCCGTCCGCCTGGACGGTCGATCGGGCCGGGAGGCCGAGCACCTCTTCGTCGAGCCCGACAATCGCCCCGTTCCAGATGCCGACGGCGGTGGCAATAGGTCGAGTCGGATCAACGGTGCGAATCCCGGCATCGCGTATCAGCAGGTCAAGCACATGATCAAGGGTGTCACCGCGGGGTGGGCCGGGGGCGCACCGGGTCCGGCTCGGCTGCCGTCGTCGCAGCCGGTCCGCTCATGATCGGCGAAAGATTCGACACTGCCGGCGGTGTCGCCACAACCGGCTAACCAGAGCGTGTAGTGCCGCGTCCGCGATTCGGCCCTGGCCCAGCGGCGCTCGGAGTAGCGGGCGCTGGGGCGCGGCAGGCGCCAGTTCGCCGGGCCTTCGCCACGAATTGCGCTAGCAGCGGCCGGCTGCGGCTGGCTGTCACACGAACGTCACACCGCATCCGCTGTGCTGCTGCCTGACAACGAGCCGGCCTGCCCGGTGAGCCGTGACGAAGGACAGCCCATGCGCAATCAGTGGCACGACCACGAGCCTGAGTCTGCGCGGAATGCTGACCGTCGCGCCTTCCCCGCACCGGGCGGGTCAGCACCGGGCGGGTCAGCACCGTCCGGGCCAGCACCGTGCGGGCCAGCACCGTGCGGGCCAGCACCGTGCGGGAGCGGGAACGCATCTGCGTCAGCGGGCGCCGGGCACGGGCACGACCCTGCCCGGTCATCACGGGAGCTGCACTGGCCGCCTGACGAGTCGTGGTGGCCCGGAAGCGACCCGGCTGTCCCGGCTGGCACAGATCCGGCCGGCCGCTCACCGGACAGTCTTGACTGGCTTCTGGACAGCATTGATGTCGACGCATTGCGGGCCGGAAACCTAGTTTTTCCAAATCGGACCGGCGCGCCGGCCGCGTCAATGCCGGGGATGGGTGGGCGATTTGCCGCAGAATGGTGCCCGACAGGAACATCGTCGCGCGACAACTCTTTGCTGCGCGAGCGCGGGAGAACGGACGGAGGTGTGATGGTTCGCAGGGCACTCCTCGATCGTGGCGATCTGCTCCAAGCCGACGATGAGGCACTGCCCCCCAGCCAGCCACTCCCCGCGCGTCCCGATCAGGTGGCCGCGCATTGGCGTGGTGCTGGCGGTCGATGGCTTCTTTGGGTTGCGCGGGCCATCGCCTGGGCCGTGATCCTCTTGATTGGCTATCGCGGGATCCTCGCGATTATCGACGGCCGCTCGTCGGTTACGGCGGCTAGTTCGACGCCGCCGACTGCTGACGCGCAGTTCCCGGTCACCCTGGCCGAGGCCTACGCACTGCAGTTTGGCGACGTGTACCTCAACTTCAGCCCGGCAAGCGCCGCTGAGCGGGGTCGTGAGCTGGCCCGTTTCCTGCCGGCTGGCGCAGATCCACAGCTTGGCTGGAACGGGGCCGGCTCCCAGCGGCTGCTCGACGAGCAGGTGGCCGGTGTGTCAGTCACTAGCCGTCATTCCGCCGTGGTGACGTTGCTCGCTCGGCTCAGCGGGAGCCGCCTCATCGAACTGGGCGTGCCCATCTACACCGCACACGGCAGCATGGTCGTGTCGGGGGATCCGGCACTGCTGCCAGCCCCGGCCAAGGTCACGCCACCAGCCCCGAGTCAGACCGCCGATCAGGCAACCGAGTCAGCTCTGACGAGCCAGCTGCCGGCCTTCTTCCAGGCGTTCGCCAGCGGCGACCGCACGACGCTGGCCAGGTTCACCTGGCCGGGCACGCATATCAGCGGTCTTGGCGGCGCCGTCACCTTCGGCGCTATCGACAGCGTGTACGCTCCGGCCGGCGGCTCGCGCCGACAGATCTCGGTCACCGTCACGTGGCAGTTGCCGGCAGCCACGGCCGGGCCCCTCGCTGGCTCCGTCGGGACAGCCCCGGCGTCGGTGCAGATGACCTATCAGATGACCGTCATCCGCCAGCAGAGCAGCTGGGACGTCCAGTCCATCGGCGCGTCTGCCACGGCGCTCACGCAGGGGCCGCCATGACGCGACGGCACCGCAAGCCTGTCCCCGCCCCCGACGGCCGCGCTCACTCACCACCGGAGATTCGATGTCGGCTCACCTGCTTATTGCTGTACATCCCCTGGCACTTAGCACCACCGGCCTTGTTTCCTATCTGCAGGGACTTTTCGGTCCGCTCTTCCTGGGGATCGTCGGAATCGTCGCGATCTTCTTCCTTTTCACTCGCGAGATCATTCGCTTTGTGCAATTCATCGTGCTCGCCATCGCCATTGCCGTCGTCTTCTACACGCCCAGCATTGTGCAGACGATCGCCTCCGGCATCGCGAACGCACTCGGCGTGCACTAGGCCAGCAACCGGCGCGCGGTCGGTCTCGCGCTAGCGGACGGAAGGAGGCGGCACGTGGAACTCCCGACCTATACCAACATCTGGAAAATCGAAAAGCGGCTCTACAAGCTGTATGACTTCCGCCTTCCCATGCCCCTGCCGGTCGGCCAGGTAGCCGCCTTCCTGGCGATCGCGATCCCGTACATGCTCATCCTCACGATGGCGGGAATGCCGTTCAGCCACA
The DNA here is from genome assembly GCA_963837255.1 of uncultured Actinomycetota bacterium. GTDB lineage: Bacteria > Actinomycetota > Actinomycetes > Streptosporangiales > Streptosporangiaceae > JAJYUU01. The sequence continues at coordinate 838,689 of CAWIMN010000009.1, read as the reverse complement.
CGTGGGTGTGGCTCTACGCGCTGCCGCCAGGCGTGCTGGCCTGGCTGGTGACCAGGCCGGTCCTGGAGGGGAAGCGGCTGCCCGAGCTAATGGTGTCCCAGCTGCGCTACCTATCCGAGCCACGCACGTGGTGCCGGATGGCGCCCCTGGCTGAACGAGACCAGATCGTCGTGACGGCCAGGGTGTGGCGCCGGCCAGCCGTCGGGGCAGGCCTCGCCGTGACTGGTGACGAGCAGCCCACAGTGCCCTGATAGGTGTGCTCGACGGCGACGCGCAAGCCGACACCGTGCGAGCCGACACCGTGCGAGCCGAGCACCGTGCGAGCCGACACCGTGCGAGCCGACACCGTGCGAGCCGACACCGTGCGAGCCGACACGGCATCATCCCCCGGCGCAGCTGAAGACGAGCCCGCACTGGCGGAAGCCGCCACTGCTGTCGTCCGCCCGGTGTGGCCGACTCGGCCGGCCATGGCTTCTCGTCGCAACGTGACGCCACCGCGCCGGGCCGCGGACGTGCCGGCCCAGAGGTGCCGGCCGACGAGGTGCCGGTGCAGGTACGGGCCGCTCAGCGTTCGGCCGGGCGGGCTTCGGCAGCTCACAGTCCGCTAGTACCGGCGCCCGCGCCGGCAGCGCCGGCCGCGCATTCGCCGGCCGTGCGGGTCCCCGTCGCGCAGGCACCGGCCGTGCAGGACCGGGCCGTGCACGTACAAGTTGAGCCGCCACCGGCCGCCGGAGCCCCGGCCGTTGAGGCCCCGGCTGTGCGCCCGCCGGCCATGCAGGCGCCGGCCACGTCACCCCAGCGCGCGCCAGCCCCGCCACGCCCGCCAGGGCGGCCGACCGTGACGGTGCGGTCTGACCGCAACCCGGCGCGCCCGCTGCCGGTCGTCGAGCGCGCTCTGCGCAGTTCGCCAGGTGCCGACGGCTGGCATGAACGCGTCGTCGTCGTGCCAGGCGGCCACCGGCCTGGCAAGCCGGACCAGGTGCAGCGCGATCAGGCCAGGGCCAGGTTCCCGCTGCCGGGACCAGTTCGCATCGTCGTCCTTGGCTGCACAGCGGGCGCTGGTCAGACGACCACGACGCTGCTGACCGGTCAGTTGCTCGCCACCCTCCGCGCCGAAGCAGTAGCTGTGCTGGACATCGGCTCCGGCCCCGGTTCGCTGACCGAGCAGGCGCGGCAGATCCCGCGCCTGCTGCCGAATCACCGCGACGTCGACGACGCCGCAGGATCAGGACGGGAACGGGGCTTGCAGGTCGTCACCGCCGACCCGCCAGCCGATCAGCCCGCGGACGCCGGGAAGCTCATCGACGCGGTGGTTGCCCGGTACCGGATCACGATCGCCGATCCCGCCGCGGCGCACGTGCCGCGCGCTGTACATGTGGCCGACCAGCTGGTGCTCGTGGCCCCGGCCAGCGCCGATGCCGCCGGGTCGCTCGCGATGACGCTCGAGTGGCTCGAGGCGCACGGTGACGCTGATCTCGCCCGGCGCGCTGTCACGGTGCTGAACGGCGTCAGCACGCCCACGGCCGAGCACGTGGACAAGGCGGCCGGCGTGGCCGCCGGGCGGTGCCGCGCGATCGTCCGGGTGCCGTGGGACGACGGGCTTGCGGACGGCGGCGCGCTCGGCATCGCCGCCGTCCATGCCTACACGGCGCTCGCTGGCGTCCTCATCGCCGGCGTCGCTGATCGGGCAAGCGCGCACGGCGCGCCGATGGACAGTAGCCGCCGGTGAGCGCGCGCACTGCCGGACGGGCCCGGCTCTCGGTCCGGTACTTCGACGACAGGATCGTGCTGACCGAGACGCACGCCTGGGCGTACTACCGGGTCCCCACGGTGTCGTACGAGTTCACCACCCCGGTGGAGCGCGAGGCTCTCGCGGCGAGCATCACGGTGGCGCTCGCTGCGATCCGGATGACGGACGCCGAGGTGCACCTGCGCATCGCGCAGCGCCCGTACCCGGCTGCCGAGTGGGCCACCAAGCTCGACGCCACGTCCGACGGCGGTCCTGGCTGGGTCGCCTACCTGGAGGAGATGTACCGGCACGTCTGGGCGAAGGACTTCTGGACCAAGGAGGTCTACCTCGGTGTGCGGCTTGGCCAGCGCGGCGTGCGTGCCCAGCTGTCCGGCGGCCTGCTCGCCCAGCTCACCAGTTCCTACCGGACCGCCGAGCAGGCTCTCGGCCTGACCGACGAGGCCGTGCCAGCCGCCGAGATCGCCCGGTGGACCGAGCAGGCCGAGCGGCTCGGCCGGGCCCTCGGATCCAGTGCGCTCGGCGCGACCCATGCGACGGCAGACGATGTGGCGTGGCTGTTCCGGCATGCGCTTGCCGGGACCGTCGCCGAGCCGCCGCCGTCGGCTGCGCGCCGCCGCACCTGGGGAGCGGGGGAGATCGAGTCCCTGCTGGAGGGCCAGATCGACAATGGCAGGACGGTGCTGCGCCTGTCCCACCCAGGCGGGCAATCATGGGCCGCGTTCCTGTCCTTTGCCCGGTTCCCCGACGTCATGTACTTCCCGGAAGGCGAGCCGTGGCTGCACTATGCGGATGCGCTGCCGTTCCCGGTCGAGGCCAGCCTGCGCATGAAGCTGATCGCCCCGGCGCGGGCGAGCAAGGACGTCAGCCGGCGCCTGGCGCACGCGAGGGACATGGACGCCCACATCAGGGAGGCCGGCGCCGACCTGCCCATCGCCCTCGCCGAGCAGATCGAGGCCGCCCGGCTGCTGGAGCACGGCATCACCAAGGAACGGCTCCCGTTCGTCTACGGCTGGCACCGGCTGATGGTGACCGCGCCAGATCGCGACATGTGCGTCCGCCGGGCCGAAGCGGTCGTCGAGCACTACCGAGACGTCGGGATCGACGTCGTGAACTCGACCGGCGACCAGTTCTCGCTGCTGTGCGAGTCGCTGCCCGGTGACCGCGTCCGGCTTACTTCCTACCTGCAGCGCCAGCCGCTGTATACGGTCGCGGGCGGCATGCCGACCGCGACCGTCGATCTCGGCGACCGGATCGCCCCAGATGCCGGCTGGATCGGCCCGTATATCGGCGAGACGCTAGGCCGGGCCCGGTCCGTCGTGCATTTCGACCCGCTGGTGGCGGCGGCCAGGAACAGGCCAACCGCCGTGGCGATCACCGGCGAGCCGGGCGGCGGCAAGACGACTCTCGCGCTGCTGATGATCTTGCAGCTAGCTTTGCGCGGGGTCACGGTCGCCGTCATCGACCCGAAGGGCGACGCTGAGTCGCTCGCGGCCTGGCTGACGCAGCGCGGGCGGCAGGCCAGGGTGGTGCCGCTGGGCAGCGCTGCGCCGGGCCTGCTCGACCCGTTCTCCTTCGGTGACGACCTAGCCGAGCGGCGCACGATGGCGACCGAGACGCTCCGGCTCCTGCTGCCGCGCATGAGCGAGGAGCGCGAGAGCGCCATGATCCAGGCCGTTGCTGCGGTCGCGGCCGGCGAGCAGCCAAGCCTCGGCAAGGTGGTCGGCCATCTGGAGAGCTCTGAAGATCCCGCGTCGGTCAACCTCGGCGCGGTGCTCCGGTCGATGTCGGAGATGCGGCTGGCGCGGCTGTGCTTCGCCCCGTCCGGCGGCGAGCGGATCGACGCTGCGGGCTGGACGACGGTGTTCACCCTGGGCGGGCTCACTCTTCCGGACACCGCGGTGGGCCGGGACGACTATTCCTACGAGCAGCGTCTGTCGGTAGCGCTGCTCTACCTGGTGTCGCAGTTCGCGCGTCGGCTGCTGAACGGCATGGACAGGCGGCTGCCGAAGGCGATCTTCCTGGATGAGGCGTGGGCGATCACCTCGACGCCGCAGGGCGCCAAGCTGATCCCCGAAGTCTCCCGGATGGGCCGGTCGCGCAACACCGCGCTGATCATGGTGTCGCAGAACGCCGGTGACCTGCTCAACGAGCAGGTCACCAACTGCATCTCCAGCGTCTTCGCGTTCCGGTCCACCGAGCAGACCGAGGTAGCGAGCGTCCTGGCGCTGCTCGGACTGGAGCAGTCCAGCGAGCACAAGGCAGCGCTGCGCGCGCTGGGCAATGGCGAGTGCGTTTTCCGCGACCTGGATGGCCGGGCCGGCCGGATCGGCGTCGACCTCATCACGGACGAATTGCGCCAGAGCCTCGACACCAATCCCACCCGGTCCCGCCTGGGCGAGGTGCCCTACGACGAGCCGGCTGAGACCGGGACTAGCTGAGCGCCGTCAGACGTGCAGCGACAATTACACCCCCAACAGGAGCCCCCCGGATGCGCAGACCCCGCATTCCGCGCATGACGGCCATTGCCGTGGCCGCGCTCGCGGCGGTGCTCGTCATGCCGGGATCTGCCCGTCAGGCGAGCGCCTCGGCCGCCGCGAGTGCGGGCAGTACGCTCGCCGGCGCGGCAGCCGCGAGTACGACGAGCACAAACGCGGCCACTGCGGCCGACGTGACCGCGGCAGCCGGCGGGCTGTGCTCGGTGCCGGGTATCGGGGACATCGGCGGTCTACTTGGCTTCTGCGCGGCGGGCAGCTCCGGCGTCCTGGGCGCCCTGAACAACGTCTGTCAGCCATCGCTGCCCAACCCCGAGCCAGCGAACGCCGGCATCGACGCGATGGTCGCGCCGCCGTCCTCCGGCAAGCCGCCGGCGACCTTGTACGACCAGTACGGCGTCGCCGGCGATTACTGGGCGGCGACGAACCTGCAGTGCTCGGACATGACGTCGCTGATCGGCAACAACGTCGCGGGCATGGTGTTCGACGCTGCGAAGTCGATCGACCGGGTCACCATTACCGTCTACCAGTCGGCGGCAGGCGAGGGCATCCTCAGCTGGCTCCAGCGCGTGACCGACACGCTGATCACGAGCCTCGGCAACGCGATCTACTTCCCGTACCTGGCCGTAGTGATCATCCTCGCCGCGATCTGGCTGGCGTGGCAGGGACTCATCCGCAAGCGCGCCACCCGCACCATCGAGGGCACGGTGTGGATGGTCGTTGCCTGCGCCGCCGCCATTTTCCTCATCGGCAAGCCTGCGGACGTGACCGGCATCGGCCGCGGCGTCTCCGACGGCATGTCGCAGGCTCTCAACGTCGCGTTCGCCAAGCTGCCAAGCCCCGGCCCGACCAGCTGCGTCCCCGTTCAGAAGGGCGATCCGCAGGTCCAGCCGACGACATACAGCTACACCTCGGGGAGCACGGTCGTCGATCAGAACGCCGACGAGCTGTGGACCGTGCTTGTCTGCAAGCCGTGGCTGGTCGGCGAGTTCGGCACGTCCGCCTACTCGACAGGCGGCGCCAAGCCGACAGTGGTGAACACCTACGGCCGGGCGCTGTTGTGGTCCCAGGCCATCGCGGTCGACGAGAAAGCCACGCCCGCGCTCATCCAGGCCAAGCAGGACGCGTTCGCCGGCATCGCCAGCAGCATCCAGTCGAGTGATCCGGCGATCTATCCGCTGTTCCAGGGGAAACAGTGGACGACCCGGCTCGAGGTCGCCTTCGCCGCGCTCTTTGCCGCCGTCGTCGCCGGCGTGCTCGTGCTGCTGATCTCGGTGACGCTGATCCTGCTCAAGCTGAGCTTCCTGCTGCTGCTGATCGTCGGGCCGTTCTTCCTGCTGATCGGCGCTCATCCCGGCTTCGGCCGGGTAGTGGCGCTGCGCTGGGTCGAGCTGCTGATCGGCGTGCTGCTGAAGCAGGCTGCCATCGCGCTCGTGCTCAGCGTGCTGCTGTATTGCTACGCGCTGATCATGGGGACGAGCGATGCGGTGCTGCCGTGGGCGCTGAAGATCCTGATGATCGCGCTGGTCACGGTCGCCGCGTTCATCTACCGCAAGCCGTTCCAGCACCTGTTCTCCGCGGTCGGATACGGCGTGATCGGTTCGCAGGACCGGGCCGAGGCGGACCTGGCCAGGGCCGGGGCGACGGCGCGCGCCAACACGCTCGCCGCCGCGACGGCTGCCGTGCCGCCATTCGCCGCCTACCGGGCCGCTCGCTGGGCCCGGCGCAATCCGGGCCAGGCCGCGAGCCTGGCGATGGCGGCCACGTCCGGTGGGGCCGCCGCGGCGGTCGCGGCGGGGCTGCAGGCGGGCGAGGGCGGCTCCGGCACGGCTGTCGATGGCACCGTTGGCGACGGAACGGCCGTGGCGCCTGGGTCTGCCGCAGCCGGGGCCGTTGCGTCCGGGGTACCAGCCGGAGACGGAACGGGCCGGATGGCGCTCACCGCCAGAGCCAGGGCCGCGGCCGCATCGGCTGCCACTGCCACGGAGCCGCCGCCGCTCAACCTGCCATCCCGCAGCGGTGCCGCGCCGCCAGCGGCGCCTGGTCTGACACGAGTGACCGGCGTTGCCGCGAGCACCGTGGCATCGGCGACCGGCGGTGGATCGGGCGGTGGCGGATCGCTGAGCAGTGGTGGCGCGGCCCCCGGAGCGTGGCCCGTCGGCCGCGGTGTCAGTCCGACGATTCAGGGCTCGCTCCGCCAGCCAGCTACTGCAACGCCACGGCAGCCGAGCACGCCGCCGCCGCGCCAGTCCACTGCCCCACCGCCCGGGCAGGCCACCACACCGCCGGTCGGACCGGGATCGAGCCAGCCCGCACGGCCGCTGCGAGCACGGGCCGCACAGGGTCAGCCAGCACGTCCGCAGCGGGCGCGATCGCAGCAAGCTCCAGCGCAGCAGGAGCCATTGCAGCAAGGCGGGTCTCGGCAGCCGCGGCCTCAGCGTGCCCAGCCTCAGCAAACGCCGGTGCAGCGGCCGCCGGCTCAGCAGCCGTCGGCCCGGCAGTCTTCTGGCCAGGCGTCGGGAGGCGGCCGGCTGCGCTTCCGGCGGGCAGGTGGAGGCGCGCCGACGCGCCAGCCCGCTGAGCGCCAGCCCGGCGGGCGCCAGGGCCAGCCCTCGCGCAACGGCCAGCCCCCGCGCGATGGCCGGTCGTCGCGCAGCGGCCAGCCGTCGCCCCATAGCCAGCCCTCGTCCAATAGCCAGCCCTCGTCCAATAGCCAGCAGGGTGCGGCCCGGACCGAATCAGGCCAGCCGGGATCCTCGCCGGGTCCGGCTGTTCCCTGGCAAGGCCAGGCCATGACCGGCCCCCTCGCCCGGCCGCCAGAGCCCGATCGGCAGGTCCCGTTCTGGCTGCGACCGATGCGGCGGAAGTAGCGAGCAGATGGACATCAGCCCGCTAGGGCGACGGCTCATCTTCGGACTGATCGTCTGCGTGCTCGTGGGGCTCGGCGCGTACCTGCTCGGCCCGATCGCACGCGGCGCCGGCCGGTCCGGCTCCCCGCACGCGACGACGACGCCTCGACCGGTCGCCAGTCATACGGCGGGACCAGGGACAGCCGCGACATCGGCGGCCGGCCAGCCCGACATCTACCAGTGGTTGCCGTTCACGCAGGCCGGGCTCGCCTCGGCCGCGTCGGTCGCGGTCAGGTTCGGCGACGCGTACGGCAGCTATTCCTACACGCAGACCGCAGCCGCCTACGCCGCGCGGCTGACCCCCATTACCGAGCCGCAGCTTGTCGGTCAGATCGAGGCCGCCTATTCCGCGCCCGGAGTAGCAGCCGCGCGCGTCAGCGGTAAGCAGGTCGCCATCGGCACCGCCACGATCGCATCGCTCCGTGCGTTCGGGCCGACCAGCCTGACATTCCTGGTCCAGGTCAACCAGCAGCTCACCGACACGACCGGACGCGGTCAGCAGAGCACCGTCTATGCCGTCACGGTCACTGGCTCGGGTACTACCTGGCAAGTAACCGACGTCGAGCTGCAGTCCGCAGGCAACTCGTGATCAGCTGGCCAGGCCGCGCCGGTATGCGCGCGGCACCGGCAGGCGCGGGCGGCGGACCCCGGCGCGGGCTGGTCGTGGCACTGGTGTGCGCGGCCGCGCTGCTGCTCATGGCCGCGCTGCTGGCGCCGATGGCAATGTTCGCAAGCAGCGGCCTGCTTGCCGAGAGCGGCACGTCCTGCACGTCTGGCGGCAAGGGCACGACGACCACTGCCCAGCCGGTCGTCAGTTCGTCAGCGCGCAACTCGGTACCGGCGAACTACCTGGCGCTGTTCCGGTCCATCGGCGCGCAGTACAAGGTCCCATGGGTGATCCTGGCCGGCATCGCCAAGGTCGAGAGTGACGACGGTCAGACCACCCTGCCCGGCGTGCACGGCGGCGCCAACGCCTTCGGGGCGGCCGGCCCGATGCAGATCGGGATCGGCGGCGCGGCCGGGAACCAGTGGGGTGGCACACCGGTGCATCCCGCGAGCGAGAAAGTCAGTGGCGTCGCCACCGATGCCAACGGCGACGGCACGGCCAGTGTGTACGACCCAGCGGACGCCATCGCCGGCGCCGCAAAATACCTGCTCGAGCACGGCGTGCTCGACAATGTCGATCAGGCGATCTTCGCCTACAACCATCTGCAGTCCTACGTCCAGGCGGTGCTGTCCTGGGCCAATCTGTACGCCAGCGGCGGCTACACCGTCAGTTCGGCCACCCTGGACAGCACGCCGCAATGCCTGCCTGGAGTGACGCTGACCGCTGACAACGCCGTGGCAACCGCGATCACCTACGCCGAGCACCAGCTCGGCAAGCCCTACTTGTGGGGTGGCACCGGGCCGGATGCTTTCGACTGCTCAGGCCTGGTGATGATGGCGTACCGAGCGGCTGGCATTGACATCCCGCGCACGTCGGAGCAGCAGTGGGTCGCTGGCCGGCGGGTCAGCGCGAGCCAGGTGCAGCCGGGGGACCTGGTGTTCTTCGCGGGCTCAGACGGTACGCCGGCATCGCCGGGCCACGTGGGGCTGGTGATCGGCGGGGGGCTGATGATCGAGGCCTACGCGACCGGGTTCCCGATCAGGGTTGCGCCCTACGGCGATCGCAATCCCATCGGCTTCACCCGGCCCTGGGCCCACAGCGGCGTGGCCGCGGCGACGAGCCGGTGAGCGACCCGCACGGACTGATCCTGCGGCCGGGTCCCCCGTCATCAGCCGCCGGATGCGCACCATTGCTGGTATCCCGATCGAGGTGGTGGCAGTCCCACTGGCATTGGCGTGTCATCGCCCTGTAGCACAGCCAGATGCGTGAGTAGCTCCGGCACTATGGAATGGGCGCGAATCACCTACCGCTACCTGACGTCAATCTTCCTCGCTGACGTTCTGCTGCAGTGCGCGCGGGCGCTAACTCCCGAGATGCGCGCCGCCGATGGCGCGCCAGGTTGTGCCGTCGGTGGTCTGCCACAAGCCGTTGCCGGGATCCAGCAGCCAGGCGCGAGTAGCGGACCAGACATCGAAGGACGTCCAACCGCTTCCCAGGGCCGCATTGCCCGCGAGAGTCCAGGTCTTCCCGCCGTCGGCGCTTTCGGCCAGGCCGTTATCCAGGGCCAGCCAGACCCGGCGTGAGGATCCTGCAGCGATCGCGTAGGTGGGTGCGCGTGGCAGCGAATCCGCGGGAAAGGGCCTGTCCAGGCGGCTGACCGCCGACATCGTCGCCCATGTCCGCCCGGCGTCCGTCGAGCGAAGCAGCGCGTGCGTTTCCGAGCCGGCTGAGCCGCCGCCAGTGCAGAGCAGCCACCAGTCTTCCGCGTCCGCTGCTGTGAAAGTGACGGGCATTTCCTGGCACATCTGCCCGGGTCCCGGCGGTACGACCAGGACCGTCCAGTGCGTGCCGCCATCGGTGGTGCTGATCAGTAGGGGATTCCTATTCGGTACGGCCGGGTTGGTCACCACGACCGCGTCCCGAGCCGAACTGACAGCGAGCTGGGGATCCACCGAAGACGACGACACTGGAAGCGGCTCCCGCGTCCAGGTTCCGGTCGGAATGCTCATCTGGTAGACCTCTGGCCGGCATGCGATCTGCCCTGTCCTCGGGCAGAGCAGCGCCCACAGCCGTCCGCTGACCGCGTCCGCGGACGCTACGCGGCCCGGCAGCGGCACCGCGGTCCACGTAGACCCGCCATCGCCGATCTCATACAGGTTCTCGCCGACGAGCGCCCACACATGGCCGCCGAAGACGGCCGCGATCTGCTCCCTGGCCGATTCGGACACCGCAGATGGCAGCGCGCGCCCCCCGGTCACCCAGTGATGTCCGCCGTCGCGGGTCACGGCCAGCCGCACCTGCTGCGCGAGAAACTCGCCCTGTACTCCCTGGCCCGGTCCCAGCGGGACGTCGCACGGTATCCCCGGCGCGGTGAGGGCGACAGCGGTCGTCAGCGATGTGAACCTGACGCTGCCAAGGCGCCAGGCACCGACGGTCACGCCGTCGGACAGGACGGCAGTGCGAGCGCACCGCGGAGGGATCGTGATCGTCGGGCTGGGGGTGGACGGGCGCACGGAGGCGGCCGGTGACCGCGAGCCGGCTGACTGCGCGGACGGTTCGCGTGCCGCAGTGGTGCCGCATCCGGCCGCCAGCAGGCACACGCTGACCGCCAGGGCCGCAGCCCGGAGCCTGGCACGTGTCATCACAACATGTATGACCCGGGAGCCCGGGAAGCGGTTGTACCTCTATCGCCTGTGCTCTTACTTCCCTGGGCTGCGTCATCGGCCGCGCCCATTGATCTCAGCCAGTGAGCATCCGGCTCGCGCGGCGCGGTTTGCCGCGTTGGCGGCGCGACCGGCGGGCGTTGTCTAGCATCGCCCGGATCTGGTGGACTACTGGCCGGAGCCAGCAACGAGCGGTGGTTGGGTGAAGGGAGCAGTCACGTGCGGGTTCTCGTCTCGGTTGACATGGAGGGCATTGCCGGTGTGGTCGATGGCGAGGACGTCAGACCTGGCCATGGCGAGTACGAGCGCAACAGACGGCTGATCACCGCCGAGGCGAGCGCGGCGGTCCGCGGCGTCTACGCCTATGACGCAGATGCTCAGGTGCTGGTGACCGAGGCTCACGGGCCGTTCCGGAACCTTCTTCCCGAGTTGCTGGACCGGCGAGCCGAACTGCTGCGCGGCAAGCCCAAGCCCGACGGAATGCTGGCGGGGCTGACGGACGGCGCCGATGCCGCGCTATTCATTGGCTACCACGGCAAGGCCGGTACGGCCAGCTCGGTGCTAGCGCACACCATTCATGGCGGAGTCGTCGCCGGCGTCCGCTGCGAGGGGCGCTCGCTCGGCGAGATCGGCCTGAACACGGCGCTCGCCGCGCACCACGGCGTGCCAGTCGTGCTCGTATCCGGCGATGACAGCGTGGCCGCGGAAGCGGCCGCGGTCGCGCCGGGTGTCCATACCGTGGTGGTCAAGCGGGCCCTCGGCTTCAGCGCCGCGGCACTGCTGCATCCCGAGGAGGCGTACGACCGCATCGAGGAGGAAGTGCCGCGGGCACTCGCCGACCGCGAGGTCATTCAGCCGCTCCGCTTCGACGGTCCGGTCGTCGTCGAAGTCGATGTCCTGATGCCAGGAATGACCGAGCGGGCGCTACTCATCCCGGGAATCGAGCGGGTCGGCGGCTGCACCCTCCGCTATGCGGCACCCGACTATCCGACGGCCTACCGGATAATCCAGCTCGTCATCATGCTCGGCGGCATCTGATCCGGCTCCCGTCTCACGTCACCGTGCCAGAGTCGAGCCGGAGCCCACTCCTAGAACCGGATTTCAGAAGTCAGCCATAGAAGCCCAGCAGGCTGCGGGGTTAGCATTACTAATCGGTAATGTGCCTGCTCGCGGCATCCGCTTCGCTGCGGCGCTGCAGGGCTGGCGGGTCACGGAGGGAATATCAGATGACTGTCGCCGAGGATCGGCTCGCTCGCATCGAGGCTATCGACCTGGCCGGCCTAGGCCGCGCCGACATCGATGACGTGATCGAGTACGTGCACGTCCCGACCGCGCGCCTGCCGGAGTGGCTGAGCCTGTACGACCGGTACCTGCGCCAGCGCTGGAACGTCAACGAGCTCGACTTCTCGGCCGACAAATACGACTGGACCGATCGGATGACCGACGACTCGCGCAACTCTTTCCTGTCGATCGCGTCCGGCTTCCATCACGGCGAGCGCCAGGTCGCGGTCGAGCTGGCGCCGCTGCTGTTCGGCGTGCCGGAAGATTACAAGATCTTCCTGACCAGCCATCTCGAGGACGAGGCGCGGCACACGGTGTTCTTCGACCGGTTCTACCGCGAGGTCGTCGGGCTCGAGGGCGACGGCATCATGGACATCCTGGACGCGTCGTGGCCCTACATCCAGGAGACGTTCGTCGGGCCGTTCGGGCTGCTCGCCTACCTGACCGACGACCTGCGCCGCGACCCCTACAACAAGCACCTCCAGATGAAGTACGCGGCCTGCTACGTCATCTGGATCGAGGGCGTGCTGGCCCTGTCGGTCATGAAGATCACGCTGAACTACGCACGCGACTTCAAGGTGCTGCCGGGCTTCTATACCGGCTTCACCGCCACCTGCCGCGACGAGGCCCGGCACGTCCAGGGCGGCCTGCGCTTCGTGCGCGAGCTGCTGAACGAAGATCCCGCGTACGTGAAAGACCTGTTCGACACGCTGCGGACGCTGCTCACCATGAGCGCGGCCCGGTCCAGCTACATCTACTACGAGCCCCTCGGCTGGTCAGATGACCGGGTCACCGAGCTGTTCATGAACCAGCTGAACCGGAAGCTGGCGATGGTCGGCGTGACGCTGCCGCCCGACATGCAGGACATGCTGTCCGACGTGAAGCCCACTCTGGCCGGAGGCTGAGATGACGCAGTTCATGACGGCCGCGTGGGCGCAGGAGTGCCAGCAGGTCCTCAACGCCTGGCCGGACGCGGATCGCAAGGCCAGCAAGCTGCAGGACTTCTGGGACTGGATCGACATGATCCGCCCGTTCGTGACGGGCCAGCTGGCACTGACCGTTCGCGACCTGCCGCCCGGTGGCGACGGTGACACCCTGGTGCTGGCTTTCGAGGGCGGCACCGTCACTGGCGCATCAGTCAGGGAGCGGGCTGCTGCTGAGCCAGACGCCGTCTTCCTGCTGGCGGGCGACTATGCGGACTGGCTATCCATGCTCGAGGGCTACGACGTCGGCAAGATGGTCATGTACCGCAAGCTCATGCTGGAGAAGGGCGACACGCTGATGTTCTTCACGGCCGCCTTCTTCTGGACGGAGCTGCTCGCGGCGATCCAGTCGATTCCGGTGGAGACGCTCGAGCCTGCTCCTAGCTAACCGTGGTCTGCGACCGGGCCGGGCCACGCGGCATAGCGGCGGGAAACGCTGGTCGGCCCCGTTCCGGTCCTGGTAGCCGGATGCTTGGGCTACGCGGGCGGTCAAGGTTGCCGGCGCCCAGCGGGGACGGATAGGTCCCTACGATGGAGCGGTGCCTGAGCAGACTCCCGACGCGCCCCCGGAGCGGGTCGAGGCTGGCCCGGTGGTCGTCCGCCGGGTCCGCGCCGGTGACGCAGGCGCCATCGCCGCTGCCGTCGGGACGAGCCTGGACCACCTGGGGCCGTGGATGCCGTGGGCGACGCCGGAGGCGGCGGAGCGGGCGAGCCAGCTGGCCCGCGTGGCCGAAGCTGACCACAACTGGGAGTCCGGAATCGGCTACGTCTACTCGGTGCTGACCGCGGATCATGGCACGCTGGTCGGCGAGATCGCGCTGCATCGGCGGCCCGCCGACGGCAGCGTCGAGATGGGCTACTGGATCGCGGCCAGCCAGGCAAACCAGGGGTACGGGACATCGGCCGGCCGGGCGCTCACGACGGTCGCGCTGGCGTTGCCCGGAGTGGACCGGGTTGAAATCCACTGCGATGCGGCGAACGTCGCCAGCGCGGCGATCGCACGCAAGCTCGGCTACCGGCTCGACCGGATCGAGGAGCGGCACCCCGAGACGCCGGGGGAGAGCGGCCGCCTGATGATCTGGATCCGGCGCCGGCTCGCGCACTAGCCTCACCGGCGGCGATCACCCGACCGCCACGCGCCGCCCGGAGGCCTACCTGGCGTGCCGGCTGCAGCTCCTGGCCAGCACGGCAACCGTAGACTCGGCGCCGTCGAGGTCGGCATAGCAGCCCTGCAGGTGCCGCTCGCCGGTCGCGGCGAAGCCCGTGCACGAATGCAGGACGCGCGTGTTGTCGAAGACCACGCAGTCGCCGGGAGCGAGATCGAAGCTAAGCGTCAGATAGGGGCGCAGCAGGATGGCCGCGAAAGCACGGTAGGCCAGGTAGAACTCGCGAACCTCCGCGGCTGCCTGCGCGGGGGTCGCGCCGGCCCGCGGGCGCAGCGGTTGCATCGAGCAGCTGCTGTAGCGGACGCCGCGGATGAGGCCGGCCGGGCTGACCTCGATCATCGGCCGGTGGGCGCGCAGGTCAGCCGCCTCGTCGGAGTAGGCGAAAGTGACCGGCGTGCGGCTCAGGCACTCGAACGCGGCCGGATCTTCCGCGCGTAGCTGCGCGGCGGCGCGGAACCCGTCCAGGAGCCCGGACTGCCCGCCGTGGCCGCGTTCGCCAGGCAGTGCAGCAGCTGGATAGTCGGGACCGGGTCGCAGTAGGGGCTGTCGGTATGCGGGCCGATCGGCATGTCCGCATGGGCGGGGTTCGACGGCGGGGCCTCGACCCGGACGTCGAACATGCGGCCGTTGTTCGTCTCGCGCACATAGCCGAAGGTCTCGGCGACATCAAGGACGGCGTCGGCCTCGGCCGGTACCCCGGTCAGCAGCATGAACCCGGTGGCGAGCAGTTCGCGCAGGCAGCGGAGGCGCACGGCGTTGCTGGCTAGGTAGGCCTGCCAGGCAGTCGGCTGCGGGCCCGTCCGGAAATCGCGCGCCGACCAGAGCCGCTTGGCGTCCTCGCTGCGTGAGTCTGGCTCGGCGATGGTGTAGCCAGCGAGACTGCACTGGCAGTTGTCGCGCAGCCAGGCGGGGTCGAATCCGTGCAGGGCCGCGGCGTCAATGGCTGGCTCCCCGTTCTGAGACATGTACTCCAGACCGCTGTCCCCGCCAGGCAGGATCTGCTTCCTACCCAGCCTGACCCGATGACTCTGGCGGCGCAATGCGGCACGCACAGTGTTCGGGTACATGCCTTCTGCCCGGCAGGAGGTGTTCACCGGGGGCACGTCGATCATGTCCAGATGGCTACCGCTGCGCTGGTCGCACCGTGCTGATCGGACTGGGCTAGCGTCGGAGCGTGTGCCTCCTTATCGCGATGTTCGGTGTCGTGCCCGACGCACCGCTGATCGTGGCGGCGAATAGAGACGAGCGGCTCGACCGGCCTGCCGTGCCGATGACCGTGCTCCGCGAGCGGGAGCCCCGGATACTCGGCGGCCGGGACGAGCTGGCCGGCGGGACGTGGCTGGCAGTCAACGAGCACGGCGTGGTCGCGGGACTGACCAATCAGCCGTCGGCCGACGGCCGCGACCCGACGAAGCGCTCCCGCGGGGAGCTGCCGCTGGCGTTTGCGGCGCACCGCAGCGCCGCGGCGGCCGTGGCCGCTGTCCGCAGCGACATTGATCCGGCGGCCTACAACCCCTGCTGGATGCTCGTCGGCGACCGGGAGTCACTGTTCTCCATTGGCATCTCCGGTAGCTCCGCGCCTGCGGTCGAGCGGCTCGGCCCTGGACTCCACATACTCGAGAACGCCCCGCTGCGGTCGGAGTCGGCGAAGGCAGACTTCGTCCGCGCACTCGTGACTGACGCCATGGCGAGGCGCCCGGCGGATGACGCGGCGGCGACCATCACCGCGCTGGAGACTGTCCTCGGCAACCACCAGCCGGCGGTGCCGCAGCCGCGGACCGATGCGACGGGCCGGGTCTGGCCGGCATCGCTGTCGGCCGTGTGCGTGCACGCCGACGGGTACGGAACGCGGTCCGGCATGATCGTCACAGTCCCGGCCGATGCTGCCGACGCCAGGCGTCCTGCCGTGCTCGTCGCGGACGGGCCGCCGTGCCAGGCGCCAATGCAGGATCTGACGAGCATGTGGGCAGCGGTCGTGAGCCCCCCGCCAGGCTCGCCCCGGCCAAGCTAGCCCCAGATGTCCGGTTAGTCGGAGTACTAGCTCAAGATCATCAGAACGCGTGTGCGTCCGGTACCAAGATTTCGTCCCCGATGCACACGCGTTCGGATGCCTGGCCTCGTGAACTGCCGCATCATGCCAGCGAGCGGGCGACCTGCTCCAGCTTGTCCATCGACTCCTGCATGCCGCCTTCCATGCCGGAGTTGATGTGCGCGTCGCGGTGCTCCCGGCACGAGTGCTCGACCAGCATGGACAGCGTGGTGCGGCCGTCCTTCTCGGCGAAGTTCGTCGTGGTCAGCGCCGCCGCGTCCGGCATGCCCTCGAAGACATCGGTGGTGACGATGCGCTCGTCCGGGACGATCTCCTGGTACTCGCCGTGGAAGGCGACCTCAAAGCCTTCGTTGGCGATCATCACGTACCGCCACGTCCCGCCCGGCCGCAGGTCGACCTCAGCGCTCGTGACGTCACCACGCTCACCGCTCCACCAGCGCCTGATCAGCTCGGGTGTCGTGTACGCGCGGTAGACCAGGTGCCGGGGTGCGTCGAACTCCCTGGTGATCAGGATCTGCGTGTCACTCGGGAGTGTCACCACGGCCGACTTACTCGTCGTCATCTGAACCATCTCCGTCCTCCGCTTCCTTGAGTTCTGCCAGCACGATGTCCATCCGGTCGAACCGCTCCGACCACAGCTGCTCGAAGTCCTGCACCCAGTCGTAGACGGGCTTGAGGGCACGGCCGTTGAGCTGATACAGCCGTTGCCGCCCGTCCTCCCGTGCCGTCACGATCCCGACCTCGCGGAGCACGCGCAGGTGCTTGGAGACCAGCGGCTGCGCCAGGCCGAGGATGGCGACCAGCTCGTTGACCGAGCGCTGGCCACCGGCCAGCGCGTCGACAATCTGCCGTCGCCTCGGCTCGGCTATCGCATTGAAGGCGTCCGTCGTGGTCGCCGCTCGTGCCATGACTCGATCATATGCCCATATGGGAATGTGTCAAGCCGGCCCTGAGAGGCGGCGATGGGAATCGACGTCAGGCCACCCGGCGTGCTCGTCGCGGCAGGCGCTGTGCTGCACTCAGCGGCGGGACAGCCGAGCTGCCCGCCTCACAGGCAGTAGTCGGCTGAAGCGTCGCCAGCCTGGGTGTCATCGCGGCCGGTGGCGGGGCTGGCCGCCGGCGGGGCCGCTGGCGGGACAGCTGCTGGGGCCGCTGGGGGGACCGCGGCTGGGGCCGCTGGCGGGGCCGCGGCCGGGGCGGTGGCCGCCGGCGGGCGTGGCTGTGCTGTCGCAGTGGTCGGCGCTGGCGAGGCCGGCCGTGCTGCCGGGGTAGCGGGCGCCGGCACGCGGGGCCGGACCAGTGCGGCATCAGCGGCGTCCGTGATGGCAGCCGCGGCTGCATCGGCCACTACCGCCGCAGCGTCAGCGACTGCGGCCTCGGCCGCTTCCGCCGCTCCGGCCACTACGGCAGTCGCGCTGGCGACCGCGGCCTGAGCGGCGTCGGCGGCGTCGGTCGGCCCCGTTCCCATCATGGGTTGTGTGCCCGTGCCCGCGGTATCCTCACGGCGCTCCGCCGGCCACGGCTCTGCCCCGACGGCGGCCAGGGCGTCCATGGCCAGCGCGAGCTTCTCGTAGACGAACAGCACGGGGCCGCCGCCCGCTAGCTCGAGTGCCGTCCGCAGCGCGTCGGCCGGGTTCTCGGCCGGGCGGCAGGTAATGCCGGGCCGGGCCGCCTGCAACGTGGCGCCGATGAGCGCCAGCATCTCGCCCCTCTTGCGGCCGCGCTTGTCGCTGTCCTCGTACAGCACCACGGCAGGGAACCAGCGCGCGATGGTCTCCGCGGTCGCCACCAGCAGGTCGTCACGCCGGTCGCCGGGCAGCGTCACGGCCGCTACCGCCTGGCCGGGCCAGGCCTCGCGAACGAGACGGCCGGTCGCCTCGAGTGCCGCGGCGTTGTGCCCGTAGTCGACGATCACCGGGCTCGTCCGTACCCGGTAGACGCTGGTGCGGCCGGGGTTGTCGACACCCGGCTCGAACGCGGCCAGGCCGCGGGCGATGTCCTTGGCGCTAATGCCCGCCGCGCGGCAGGCGGCGACGGCGGCGAGCGCGTTCGCCACGACATGGGCAGCCCGGCCGCCGAACGCGCCTGGCAGGTCGGCGACGGCCAGCATGGCGCGACGCTCACTGGCTACGGTCTCGGTCAGCTGACCGTCGACGACCTCGTAGCACGCGCCGCCTGCTGCCTTGTGCTTCGCCAGTACCGGGTTGCCGGGGACCAGGCTGAACAGCCGGATGACCGGCGCGTGCGCGCGCACCGCCGGACGGTCGGCGAGTGCCGCGGCCGCCGGATCGTCGGCGTTGAGCACGACCGATCCGCCGTCGCAGATTTCTTCCGCGACCAGTGCCTTGACGTGGATGAGCTCGTCGAGATCGTCGATGCCCTCGTCGCCGAGATGGTCAGCGGCGATGTTCGTGACGATCGCGACGTCGGCGCGGTCGTAGCCGAGGCCGCGCCGGACGATGCCCCCGCGCGCTGTCTCCAGCACGGCCGCTTCCACGGTCGGATCGTCGAGCACCATCTCGGCAGACCGGGGACCGGAAGCGTCCGCGGCGTAGACCAGGCGGCCGCCGACGTAGACGCCGTCCGTGCAGGTCAAGCCGACCCGCATCCCCGCCTGCCGGAGCACCTGGCCGATCATGCGAACGGTGCTGGTCTTGCCGTTCGTGCCGGTCACCGACAGCACCGGGATTCGCGCGGGTGCTCCCGGCGGGTACAGGCTGTCGACCATGGCAGCGGCTACGTCGCGCGCCCTGCCCTCGGTGGGGGACAGGTGCATGCGCAGGCCCGGGCAGGCGTTGAGCTCGAGCACGGCGCATGGCTGGGCCGGGCCGTGACCGGACGGATCATGCAGCGGCGCGGTGATGTCGGCGAGCCGCAGGTCGATGCCGCAGATGTCCAGGCCGGACACGGCCGCGGCCCGGCGGCACACCTCGGCGACCTCTGGATGGACGAGGTCGGTGACGTCCTTGCTCGTGCCGCCCGTCGACAGGTTCGCGTTGCGACGCAGCGTCACGGCCTGGCCCGCCGCTGGTACCGAGTGATCATCGAGGCCGAGCGCGTCCAGGTGGCTCAGCGCGTCGGCGTCGAGCCTGATCATCGTCAGCTCGCGCGAGTGGCCGGCACCGCGCCGGGGATCGGTATTCGCCGCCTCGACCAGCTGGCCGATCGTGTGGACGCCGTCACCTGTCACCGAGGCCGGCCGTAGCTGTGCGGCGGCCGCGATCTGGCCGTCGATCACGAGCACCCGGTAGTCCGTGCCCGGTACCAGCGCCTCTACGAGCACGGCTTCGCTGATGGCCGACGCCTTGCCATAGGCGGCGGCTGCCTCGGCGGCGGTGCGCACGCCGACGGTCAGGTTGGCGCCCTGGCTGCCGCCGAGCGGCTTGATCACGACCGGGCCGCCGATCTCGGCCAGGGCGGCTGCTGCCTCCAGCGGGCTCCGGGCGGGACGCCTTCGGCGACCGGGATGCCGGCCTCGGCCAGCAACTGCTTGGTGAGCTGCTTGTCGGCCGCGAGGTCGACGCCGACCGCCGAGGTCTGGCTGGTCAGCGCGGCCCATACGAGCTGGCGATGACATCCGTAGCCGAGGCGCAGCAAGCTCAGCCCGGCTACCCGGCGAACCGGGATACCGCGCTGACGAGCCGCGGCCGCGATGGCGGCAGTGCTGACGCCGAGCCGTTCGCGTTCGCAGATGGCGGTGATCAGTTCCAGATCTGCCGCGAAGCCCGGCGCTGCATCGCGCTCGCTCAGCAGCTCCTGCACGATCCGCATCGCCAGCCGCAGCAGCTCGGCGGGTACGACGGAGTCAGCAGGCTCGTCCTCCGGGCACTCGGTCATCACGTCGTAGCGGCCATCGGCGCCGGCCCACATGGTCCGGCCGAGGTACACCGGGCGGCCGGCCAGGCCGGACAACTCCAGCATGACGTGCTCGGTGACGTGACCGAAGTAGGTGCCATTCGCCATCGCCGCGAGGAACCCGCCCGGCTGTCCGGCCGCGCAGTGATGCGTCGCGAGTCCCGGCAGCAGGTCGGTGAGCCGCTCGGCGAACCCGCCGAAGTCGGTGGTCTCCTTGCACGTCAGCTCGTCCAGCTCGAGCCTGGCGACGGCGACCGGGCTCCCTGTGAACACGTTCGGCCCGCTCAGGTGGCGCAGGTCAATGAACCGCACGTCCGCTCCCTCGGCTGTTCTGAGTCGTGTCTGAGTCGTGTGTGGTGTCGTGCCTGAGGTCGTGTCGGCGACGGGTCAGTACCGGTCGTGCGCGGGCCCGATCGTGGGCGTCCGCGTGCCGAAGTCGAAGAGGCACCCAGCAGGCAGCAGGTGCAGCCGCACGCCGAACAGCGTGATCGGATCGCAGTCCCCGGCCGGGTGCACGACGGTGGCGTCCTCGGCGTCGACGACCGTGGCGACGCCGCTGCCGATGACCTCGAAGCTGTTGCCTTCCACCAGTACGCCGGTGTTTTCGTCCAGGCCGATGCCGAGGTGCTCGGGATCCATGGCGACGGCGCTGAGCAGCCGCGGCAGCCGCCCGCGCTCGCCGAAATGCATGTCGATCAGCGCCTTGGGGATCAGCCCGAGGCCGGGCCCGGTCCGGACCGCGGCCGCTGACACGCCAGGCCCGGCGCCGCCTAGGATCATGGTGCGCCCCATGGCCGTGGCGCCCGCGCTGGTGCCGGCCACGACGAGGCTGCCATCGGCCAGGCGGTCGCTGACGATGTCGTTAGCGCGAGAGCCCACCAGAGTGCGCAGCTTGGACTGGTCGCCGCCGCTGAAGAACACGCCGGTGGCGTTCGACAGCAAGGTGGCGGCGTCATCGCCGTCGGCGTCACTGCGCCCGCGCAGGCGCAGCTCGCTGGTCTGGTCGACGCCTAGCTTGCGGAAGACACGCTCGTAGTCGGCGAGTACCTCGTCGGGCATGTTGGTCGCCGTGGTGACGAGCACGATGCGGGCTTCATCGCCGCCGGAGAGCTCGACGAACCGCTCTAGCAGACCTGCCCCGCAGCAGCGGTCTTCGGCGCCGCCGATGATGAGCAGCCGACCTGGCGATCCCCCGTCGTCCACGTCCTCCGCCCTTGTCCCGGACCCCACGCGGTCCACGAACGGCTAGTTACCCGCGGTCACATCGGGTCAACCTCAAGGGCAAATAACGGCAGGGAACGGGGTGTTGTGAATCCGGTCGCCCCGGCCCCGTGCCTCGTTCCAGGGCCACCACTCAGCCGCGCTCAGGCGCAGCTCAGCGCTAGCTCAGTCGCAGCTCAGCGCTAGCTCGGGCGCCGCTGGCCCGCGCTCGGCCACGGTGGCGCCCTGCGCTCGGCCACTCGGCCGCGGTGGATGCTCTGCGCTCGGCCACTCGGCCACGGTGGATGGCCTGCGCTCGGCCACTCGGCCACGGTGGATGGCCTGCGCTCGGCCACTCGGCCACGGTGGATGCCTGCGCTCGGCCACTCGGCCACGGTGGATGCCTGCGCTCGGCCACTCGGCCACGGTGGATGCCCTGCGCTCGGCCACTCGGCCACGGTGGCGCCCTGCGCTCGGCCACTCGGCCACGGTGGATGCTCTGCGCTCGGGCCACGGTGCATCGCCCGCGTGCTTCGGGCCACCATTGGGCGTCAGGTTGGATCTGATGCCCCTAGTGGGGCATCAATGTGGATCTGGCGCCCTATGTCGCCGCCGGCTGACCACCCAGCGGTGGCGCAAAGCGGTCAAAAGCCTTAAAAGGTTGTTCGCGCCGAGTGCGTGCGAGTGCTACTGGGCGCCCGAGGGCTGGTGCGCACCGCGGCGCGGGCCCGAGCGCGGCCGGGACAGCTCGTCCGGCAGCTGGAGCAGCGGGTTCGTCGCGCTCGCGACGACGTCGCCTGCGATGTCGATTACCTTGCGGCCGCGGCTCCGCGCCGCCTCCCTGAGCTGCTCGAACGCCTGGCGCGGCTTGATGCGGTGCCGCTCGGCAAGCACGCCGATGGCCTGCTCGACCCGGATGCGGGTCGCCAGCGCGTGCTCAAGCTGACCCACGGTTGCCCGCAGCCGGCCGGCCTCGCTCGCCGCAGTCGGCTCGCAGGCTGGCTTCGCCGGGGGAGAGTCGGGCATGCCGTTCTCCGCCGCGAGCAAGTCAGCGAGGATCATGGCGCAGGTCAGATCCGGCAGGTCGTCGCTGCCAACCCGCCAGCCGTCCTTGGTGCGCCTGACCACGGCGTTGTCCGGCACGAACGCAGTCACGGGAGCGCCGCTCGCAGCCGCGGTGTTGACCACGCTGCCCGTCACAACGGCGCTGCCGTCCGCGCTGATCGCCGCAGCGCTCGCGGCCACGTCACCGGTCTCTACCGCGGCCCTCTCCGGGATGGCCTCGGCGGCGTCCGCTACTCTGGCCGCCTTGCTCCGGCGGCTGCGCTTAGTGGTCATCTCGATCCGGCAAGCTCGCCTAGGCGCTGCTTCACGGCAGCAGTCGACGGATTGGTCAGGGCGCTGCCGTCCGGGAACAGGACAGTCGGGACAGTCTGGAATCCGCCGTTCACCGACATGACGTAGTCCGCGGCGGCAGGGTCTTCCTCAATGTTCACCTCGGTGATCTCGATCCCCTCGGCTGCCAGCTGGCTCTTCAGCCTCCGGCAGAAAGCACACCAGGTCGTGGTGTACATCGTCAGCGGCTGCGCCACTTCAGCTCTCCCTATCCACAACTTCCAAGACAAGTTTACTAACGCTGATGAGGCTCGCGCACTTCCCGGCCAACGTCGCGGACGTCAGTGCCATGCGGAAGTATGTCCTCTGGCGGCGCCAGGGGTCATTACCTGGCCAGGGGTCAGCGACGACGACGGGAGGCCGCAAGACGATGCCGGATCGGCGGGCTCAGGCGCACCCGGCGGTTCCGGCTGCCAGCGGGGCCGGGTTGGAGCTCAGCGAGGCCGGGCTGGAGCGCGGCGGGGCGGCCGAGGGCCCGGAAGCGGTGCTTGCCAGCCTTGATCCGGAGCAGCGGCAGGTTGCCCTGGCCGCCCGCGGCCCGGTGTGCGTGCTGGCCGGAGCTGGCACTGGCAAGACCCGAGCGGTCGCGCACCGGATTGCCTACCTGGCGGCAACCGCGCAGACGGATTCGGCCAGGGTGCTCGCGGTGACGTTCACTACAAGGGCGGCCGGGGAGCTGCGCGCCCGGCTGCGCCAGCTTGGCCAGCTCGCGCCGGACGCTGGCCTGGACCGGGTGCAGGCCAGGACGTTTCACTCGGCCGCGCTGCGACAGCTGACCCACTTCTGGCCAGCTACGGTTGGCGGATCGGCGCCTCAGGTACTCGAGTCCAAGATCGGCCTGGTAGCCGAGGCGGCGCGGCGGCTGCGCCTGTCGGCCGGGCTGCCCGAGCTGCGAGACGCAGCAGCGGAGATCGAGTGGGCCAAGGTCACCCAGGTACGGCCCGATGACTACCCGGCGGCCAGCGCGAAGGCCGGCCGCACTCCGCCGCTGGATCCGACGACCATGGCGCGGGTCTACGCCAGCTATGAGGACCTGCGCACCGAGCGGCACCTGGTCGATTTCGAGTCGGTGCTCGAGCTGACCGCCGGGATCCTGGCCGAGTATCCGGCGGCTGCGCGTTCGGTTCGCGACCGCTACACCTGCTTCGTGGTCGACGAGTACCAGGACGTGAACCCGCTCCAGAAGCTGCTGCTCGACATGTGGCTCGGCGGCCGGGACGAGATCTGCGTCGTGGGCGACCCGCGTCAGACCATCTACTCGTTCACTGGTGCCACGCCCGCGTATCTCACCGGTTTCCCGGCCGAGTTTCCGGCCGCGCCGGTCATCCGCCTGGTGCGTAATTACCGGTCGACGCCGCAGGTGGTGACGCTAGCCAACAAGCTCGTGGCGGGCACGGCTGCGGACCAGGCGCCGCTGGTTGCGCAGCGCCCGCCCGGTCCTGCGCCGCAGCTGACCGAGTACCCCGACGAGCCCGCCGAGGCGGCCGCCGTCGCCAGGCAGGTCCGCGCCCTGATCAAGGCCGGCACCGCGGCTGCCGAGATCGCGGTGCTCGTACGGACGAATGCGCAGACGGAGGGTCTGGAGCAGGCCCTGGCCACGGCCGGCGTGCCATTCCAGCTGCGGGGCGCGGAGCGGTTCTTCGACCGCGCTGAGGTCCGCCAGGCGGTTGGTCTGCTGCGCGCCGCGGCCAGGTCAGGCGTCGGCGGCAGAAGATCCGGCTGCCGAAGTCCGGGCCGTCCTGGCCAGCATCGGGCTGACGCCGCAGCCGCCGGGTGGCCGCGGCACGGCGCGCGAGCGCTGGGAGTCTCTCGAAGCGCTGGCGCAGCTCGCGGCTGACTTTTTCGCCGCCAATCCGCAGGCACGCGCTGGACGGCCTGGCCGCCGAGCTAGCAGTTCGCAGTGCGATCGGGCACGTCCCGTCGATGGCGGGCGTCACGCTGGCCTCGCTCCACGCGGCTAAAGGACTGGAGTGGCAGGCAGTCTTCCTGCCTGGCCTGACTGACGGGATAGTGCCCATCATCTACGCGCAGACGGATGACGCGATCGAGGAGGAGCGCCGGCTGCTGTACGTGGGCGTCACCAGGGCGCGCGAGCGGCTGTATGTGTCCTGGGCTCTCGCGAGGACGGCGGGCGGCCGCCGTACGCGGAAGCCATCCAGGTTCCTCACCGGGCTAGTGCCCGGCCACGGAGCAGCCGATCGGCGCGCCGGAGCGAGGGATGGTGCCGGCCGCCGCGGCCGGGAGGCGGCAGCATCCAGCCGGCCGAATGCCGATGATCCGCTGTTCCGCCTGCTCCGGGAATGGCGCCTGGCTACCTCCAAGGAGCAGTCCGTGCCTGCCTACGTGATCTTCTCCGACGCTACGCTCCAGGCGATCGCCGACACGCGGCCTGCCACGCGCGGGCAGCTCGCCAGCGTGCCAGGCGTCGGCACGGTCAAGCTCGACCGGTACGGTGCCGCCGTGCTGTCACTGTGCGCCGACGCGGCCGGCCAGGATGCCGAGGCAGCGACGAGCGCGGCCGGGACCAGCAAGCCAGGCGACGCGCGCGTCCGGACAGCGCCATGACCAAGGCACTCGATGAAGTCATCAGCCTGCTGGACCTCGAGCAGATCGAGCTGGACATCTTCCGGGGCCGAAGCCCCGCGGGCGAACGGCGGCAGCGCGTGTTCGGCGGTCAGGTGGCCGGGCAGGCCCTGGTGGCGGCCGGTCGTACAGTTCCCGCCGACCGGCCGGTGCATTCACTGCACGCCTACTTCATCCGGCCCGGCGACCCCACGGTGCCGCTGGTCTACGTCGTCGAGCGGGTCCGGGACGGGCGGTCGTTCACGACGCGCCGGGTCACTGCGGTCCAGCACGGCAAGACGATCTTCACGCTGTCTGCGTCATTCCACTTGTCCGAGCCCGGCTTCGAGCACTCCGATGCCATGCCAGTGGTGCCTGGCCCGGACGAGATCGAGCCGACCGCCGATCGGCTCCGTCGGCTTTACGGCCCGAGCGTCGATGATTATGTGCGCGCGAACCCGATCGACATCCGGTACGTCGGCCCGCTGACCGCCGAGGCGGCCAGGGATCCGTCCCTCATCTCGTCCCGCAGCGTCGTGTGGCTCAGGGCCGACGGCGAGCTTCCCGATGATCCGCTGCTGCATGTCTGCCTGATGACCTACGCCTCGGACATGACGCTGCTGGACACTGTGCTGCTCGCGCACGGGGCGTCCTGGGGCGAAAGCGTCGCCATTGGCGCCAGCCTCGATCACGCGATGTGGTTTCACCGGCCGTTCCGGATCGACCGCTGGCTGCTCTTCGTCCAGGACTCGCCGACGGCCAGCGGGGCTAGGGGCCTGGCCAGGGGCGAGGTCTACACCGAAGACGGAGAGCTTGTCGTGTCGGTGGTCCAGGAGGGCCTGCTGCGCCGCAGCGAGCCTGGCAGATAACAGGCAGGCCGCAGCCTGGCTACGAAGAAGCCGCAGGTAGAAAAAGAGTTGCCTCGGTCCTGGGGGTCTACGTAGGCTTCTGCTTGTCCGCAAGCTGACCCACTACGCCCGAGAGGAGGTGCCCGAGATGCTGAACATCACACCGGCCACGGCAGAAGCCACCACGGCACAGACCGCTGACGCTTACGCCACGCAGGCCGCCACGCGACCGCTCGCCGGCTTCGGCGCGGGCGCCTTCACGTGTGATGGCGCCCGGGTTGGCTCTCGGGACACCGAGATGGCCGCTGTGCTGGCACTGCCACGCATTAAGCCGGCTATCGGTGCCTCCAGCGCGCGTGGCGTGCAGGCGGGAGTCGCTGGCGCGGCCTACGGGACCAGCCTTGTCGAGATTGCCCAGGTCAGCACAGGTCGGCTCGGCTTCGCCCACTCGGTCACCGCGCTCTCGGACGGCGTCCCGGCGGGCACCCACAACTTCATCCAGATGACTCGCCAGTACCCGGTTACCCCGGGTGGAGTGGGTCCGCATCCGGCGAGGGAACCGGTACCGGTCTAAGCACAGACCGGCCAGATCTCCTCCAGGCCGCGGACCCGACAAAGGGTCCGCGGCCTTCGTTATGCGAGGCCACAGATTGTCAGAGGCATACGAGAAGCTCGACGAGGAGTGGAGAGGGGATGGCACCGATGCAGTGGCCCGGCACAACGGACGTGCTGGAGGGACTAGCCGGAGTTCCCAGCGGTAGCTGGACCTGGCGGCCAGGCGCTCAGCACCGCTGAGCTGCCGTGCAGGGACGACCCGGAGCTGTTCTTCGCGGAGTCACCGGAGGACGTGGAGTTCGCGAAGTCGCTCTGCGGAAGCTGCGCCGCCAGGATGGTCTGCCTTGCCGGGGCCATCGCACGCGCGGAGCCATGGGGCGTCTGGGGTGGCGAGCTGTTCCTGCGGGGCGAGATCGTCCCGCGCAAGCGGCCACGGGGACGTCCGCGAAAGGACGCGGTCGCGGCCTGATCCTCGGCCGCACCGCCGGATAACCAACCGACTTACTCACCGAGGGGACAGTGCAATGGCGCCTGTACAAGCAGAACTAGCACGAGACCGACAACAGAGCCTCCTCGCGGCGGCCGCCGCTCAGCGCGACGGCCAGCTGGCGTGGAAGCACGAACGGATCGCCAGGCGGGCGCAGCGGGCCGAGCGGCTCCAGATCCGCCGCGCCGATCAGGCCGCCCGGCTGCGGGCCGCACTCGAGCACCTCGAGTCGGCGCGCTAGCCGGAGCCAGCGCGACATCGGGCCCGGGAAGTGAGCAGACTTCCCGGGCCTGACGGCGTCTGCAGCGTCGCGCATTATCGGTGTCCCGCCGCCCGCACGGCCCCGCGGGCGCGCATGGTCGCCGGTCAATGGCGTCAGGACCGAGCGAGCACGTCGTCACCCGGGATCGCGTCGTCACCGGGGATGGCGTCGTCACCGGGGATGGCGTCGTCACCGGGAATGGCGTCGTCACCGGGGATGGCGTCGTCACCGGGAATGGCGTCGTCACCGGGAATCGCGCCGACACCGGGAATCGCGCCGACACCGGGAATCGCGCCAACACCGGGAATCGCGCCGACACCGGGAATCGCGCCGTCAGCGGGAAGGACGTCAGGACCGGCTGCCAGGGCAGGACCGTGGCCCAGGGCAGGACCGGCGGAAAGGGCAGGACCGGCGGCCAGGTCGGCATTGGCGGCCAGGTCGGCATTGGCGGCCAGGTCGGGGCCGGCGGCCAGGGCAGGACCGGCGGCCAGGGCAGGACCGGCGGCCAGGTCGGGACCGGCGGCCAGGTCGGGACCGGCGGCCAGGTCGGGGCCGTCGGCCAGGTCAGGCTGGGCGTGGTCCGGCGGGCCGTAGCCCGGCATCCACTGCAGCACCTCGGCGCGGAACTGGCCGGCGCACTCCAGCTGGCACAGCACGCCGATGCCAGCCGTTGAGACGCGGTGGATCAGCACGTAGGACGGCGGCAGGTTCAGCCGCCTGGCGACGTTGGCCGGGCGCAGGTCCGTGACCCTCGTGGCCTCACCGCGCATCCACTCGCGGCTGAACGAGAAGCACTCGCCCCGCGACGGCTCGGCCAGCGGAGCGAGGAACGCATGCAGCTCGGCGAGATCGACAGTCACCCCAGGGCGGAGGAATCCGTGCTCGCGCAGCTCGCGCTCCACCATCTCGATGTCGCCGTCGTTGTGCATCAGCCAGAGCAGCCTGCCGAAGATCGGCGGCAGCCCGTCCGGCAGCCGGTCGACCGCGCCGAAGTCGAGCACCCCCAGCCGCCCGTCGGGCAGCAGCCGGAAGTTACCCGGATGCGGATCGGCGTGCAGCAGCCCCGCCCGGGCGGGGCCGGAGAACAGGAACCGGACCAGTCGCATGCCGGCGCGATTGCGCTGCTCCTGCGTACCCGAGGAGATGATCTCCGCCAGCGGGGTGCCGTCCATCCATTCGGTCACGAGGACGTGATCTGTGGCGGTGATCACTCCGGGCACTGACGATGTCCGGATCGCCTGCGTAGGCGTCGGCGAATGCCTGCTGCGCCGCTGCCTCGAGGCGGTAGTCGAGCTCCTCGACGACCCTGGCCCGCAGCTCGTCGAGCATGGGCTTGACGTCCAGTCCCGGCATCAGGACGCCGAATAGCCTGCCGACGCGGCTCAGCTGCGTGAAGTCGTTGCTGAGCGCCTTGGCGGCCCCTGGATACTGGATCTTGACCGCCACCTGCCTGCCGTCACGCCAGACCGCGCGATGCACCTGGCCGATCGACGCGGCCGCAGCCGGCCTGTCATCAAACTCAGCGAACTCGGCGCGCCAGTCCGGGCCAAGGTCTGACTCCAGCACCTTGTGCACCGATGCGGCAGGCAGCGGCGGCGCGGACTCCTGCAGCATGGTCAGCGTCGAGCGATAGGGGCCTGCGATCTCGGGTGGGAGCGCGGCCTCGAAGATCGACAGGGCCTGGCCGAGCTTGAGCGCGCCACCCTTGAGCTCACCGAGCACGCGGAAGATCTGCTCCGCGGTCCGCTGCTGCAACTCCTGCGCGACGATCTCCGCGGGCCTG
Organism: uncultured Actinomycetota bacterium; assembly: GCA_963837255.1. Classification (GTDB taxonomy): domain Bacteria; phylum Actinomycetota; class Actinomycetes; order Streptosporangiales; family Streptosporangiaceae; genus JAJYUU01. The sequence goes on along the minus strand of CAWIMN010000009.1, from coordinate 809,841 downwards.
CCGCCAAGCCGCTTGCCGAGACCGAGCGCGGCGCGGCCGGCTATCCCCACCGGGAGCGAGGCCAGCTTGGCCGTCCTGGTCACAGCGCGATGCGGGAGATCACTCATGATCTCCATTGTCGGGTAGCGGTGCTAGCGAATGTGACGGGCCTGCCCGCCTGCCTCGCTCAGGTAGCTGAAATTGCTCCGCTGAACCCTGCCGCAGCCCGGTCCGTTACGTTCATGGGCACATGCACCTGACGCCGGCTACCGAGGAGACGCCGCCATGCTGAGCGGACTAATGATCATCGTGGGCGCGCTCGCGACCATCGCTGGCGCGATCTTCGCGCTCCAGGGTTTCGGCGTGCTCGGCGGCAGCGTGATGTCGGGCAGTTCTGTGTGGGCTGCCCTCGGACCGATCATCGCCCTGGCAGGGCTGCTGGCCATCGGAGCCGGGCTGCGCTTGCGCAGGTCATCGTCGGCCGCGCGCAGCTGACTCCCAGCTGCCGCAGGTACAAGCCTCGTGTGGCGGCCAGGTCCGGCGACGCCACTGCCAGGCCGGCAGCGCCAGCTCTAGCGTCCCGTTCGTGGTCGCGGCGGCCAGCTCGGACCGGTCGGCGAACGCAACCGCCTGCGCCGCCGCCTGCGCAGCGACCGCGGTCGCGAGCACGGCATCGCCGGAGGTCGCATCCAGTCGGCTGGCGGGCAGCTGCGCCAGGATCAGCGGCCAGGCTGGATCCCGGTCGGCTCGGGCGAGGTCCAGGCAGCGCAAGCACGCCGTCCTGCCAGGCCGAACGAGCGGGCCTACGACGCCGATCGCTTCGCTGACGCAGACGACCAGGTGGACCAGCCGCTGGCGCTGCAACTCGGCCGCCTCCTCTGGTCGCGGGTGCCCGACGAGCAGGATGAGGTCGGGCTGCCGGCCATGGGGCAGCCCTCCCGCGTCGTCGGCGGCCGCGGCCAGGCCGGAGCGGGTCAGCAGATCGGTGACGACGTCCGCGATCAGCCCGCGGCCGCGAATATGCACGGTCGCCGCCGACCGGCGGGCCAGTAGCCGCACGCCGCCATCTGCGTCCTGGCCGGCCAGCGACGCGACCGTGAGCACGGGCGCGAGTTGCTGCCGAAGCTCCCGTGGCATCGACCGCACGGCGTCGGCCGGGAAGTCGATGATGGCGCCGGCCGCGGCGAGCACCGTCATGACGCGCTCGGTGACAGCCGCCGGCACGCCCCGCTGGTCCGCTTCGGCCACCAGCTGGTCGCGGCTGCGGCTTCCGTCCAGCAGCCGGATGACGTCGGCCGCTCCGCGCATGCCGGACACAGCGACCGCGCGGCGCGGGTCAACGCCAATCTGCACGGTGTCCCGGTCGCGCCACAGCGGCTGCAAGCCCGATCTCAACGCTGGCCTCACAGCTGGCAGGGTGCCACGGCGGACCGACAATCCAGGCGGGCAACGGGCTTACAGGCCGGGAACGGGGCCGCAAGTCCCCGGGCCGCCAGACCATTCGCCCCCCTTCCCCGGAAGCGGCTAGCGGCCTGGGCCCGGGGACCCCTTGGCTGGCGAAGCTAGGCTCGCCCGTGCTGCTGGTCAAGCCCACCCTGTGGACGGAGCTGTGCACATCGTGGGGAGCGCGCGGCGCGTCGTTGTGGATACGTGTGCACGCCGATGTGAATTGCCCGGACAAATTCGGGCGTGGCGCCCGCTGATCAGCCAGTATGGCCATCCACCTGCTGTGGACGGAGATTGCCAGGGGCCGATGGAGCCCCCGGCGCCCGTGCGGGCCGACCGTCAGCCGAACTGGGTCACGACTGGCCGGGCGGGTCCGGCGTCTCACCCGGCTGTGCCGGTCCGTCGTCGCCGGTGCCCTCGCCCAGATCTGAGATATCCAGTTCCGGCCGGCCGCGGACGAAGCCGTCCGGGTCGTCGAAGTCATCGGCTGTGGGCAGCAGGTCCGGGTGCGCCCAGATCGCGTCCCGGCCGGTGACGCCGCGCTCGGTGGTCAGGCCTTGCCAGATGACTGCGGCCTCGCGCAGCCTGCGCGGCCGCAACTCGAGGCCGACGAGCGTGGCGAATGTCCGCTCTGCTGGCCCGCCGGTGGCACGTCGCCGCCTGATCGCCTCAGCGAGCGCCTCCGCCTGCGGCAGCCGGTCGTTAGCGGCGGCCGCTACGACTGTCGCAACCCAGCCTTCGACCAGGGCAAGCACGGTCTCCAGCCGGGCCAGCGCGGCCTTTTGCTCCGGGGTGTCCTCCGGCTGGAATAGCGCGGCGCCCGATAGCGCCTCGTTCAGCGCTTCGGGGTTAGACGGGTCGATCTGCGGCATCGCGTCACGCAGCGCCGAGGCATCGACCTTGATCCCGCGCGCGTAGTCCTCGACGGCGCCGAGCAGCCGGGCACGCAGCCACGGCACATGCGCAAACAAACGGTGATGGGCGGCCTCCCGCAGCGCGAGAAACAGCCGGATCTCGTCGGCGTCGACCGACAGGCCGGCTCCGAACGCCGCCACGCCGGCGGGGAGCAAGGCGGCGGTTCCCGGCGGGCCGAGCGGCAGCCCAACGTCGGTCGAGCTGACGACCTCCTCGGCCAGCGCTCCGACAGCGGCGCCAGTCTGCCCGCCGACCATCATCCCGCCGATCCGGCGCATCATCTCGCCCAGGCCGCCGAGGCCGCCAAGGCCACCGATCATCGCGCGCATCTCGGGTGGCATGTCCGCGCCAAGCTCGGCGGGGTCATCGCTGAGGAGTCCGCTCATCGCGTCGACTGCGCGCTCGGCGATCGGATCGCACAGCTTGGACCAGACCGGGAGGGTCGCTTCCACCCACTCGGACCTGCTCCAGGCCTGCGGGGTCCGGATCCCGCTCGGAAACTCGGTAGCGTCCTCCAGCCAGAGGTCGGCGAGACGCAGCGCCTCGACAACCTTGCTGCGGTCGATCTCCAGGACGCTGGCGTCGCCCTTCTGGGCGACCGTCTGGCGAGCGATGTTCTTGGCCAGGTCCCAGTTCACCGGGCCGCCCTGCCACGACATCAGATCGGCGAACTGACGCAGCGCGTCAGCGAACTGCTGCGGGTCGCCCATGGGACCAAGCGGGCCCATGGCGCCGAACGGCCCGAGCGGGCCGCCGCCAGCGCCCGAGCCGCCCGCAGCCCGAGCCAGATCCGCCCGGCACGTCCGGATCGTCGCCGGAGTTACCGCCAGGGCCGAAGCCGAAGGGAGGCTCAGTCATCTGCCCGGCCTCTCGGGGTCATCTGCCCGAACTCTCAGGCAGGATGGAAGGGTCCACACTGGCCAAGCTATCCCAGGAGCGGTGCGCGGTGAGCAACCGAGTAGCTCAGGTTCGCCCTGAGCGCAGCCCTGACTTCGGATCCAGGGCTCCGGCGGCGCACCCGTGGCGAGCGGCAGCCGGGCGACCCGGCCGCCGGACGCGCCGGCACTGGCGACGCGGTCAGCGGCCAGTCCGGCCGAGTTCACTGCGGTCGAGCCCGGTCCGGCTCGACTCCGAGCTGGCCGGCCAGCAGACCGAGGCGTCGCGACCGGTCGTCGCCGTGACCGGCGCGGCGCGCGGTCTCGGCCTGGCGCTGACAGCGCGCCTGGCCCAGTCGCCGCTGGTCGGGCGCGTTGTCGCGCTCGACGACAAACGCGGCGACGTCAGCGGCGTGACCTGGCGGATCGTGGATGTGCGTGATCCGGCTCTGGCTGGCCGGCTTTCCGACGTCGACGTCGTCGTGCACACCGACATCGACTTCTCACCCGAATCGGACGCCCGGCTCAGGCGGGCGTTCAACGTGCGCGGTGCCCAGACGGTGCTCACTGCCGCCGCAGCGGGCGGCGTCGGCCGCGTCATCCTCGTGACGAGCGCCATGGTCTACGGGGCTCGGGCAGATAATCCGGTGCCGCTGCCCGAGGATGCCCCGCTCAGCGCGGACTCAGACGACAGCGTGGTGAGCGACCTGCTGGAGATCGAGCACCTCGCTGAGCGGTCGCCGCGGGCGCACCTGGGGCTGCAGATCAGCGTCGCCAGGCCAGCCGCGCTCGTCGGTGACGGCATTGACACGCTGGTGACCAGGCATTTCGAGGCGCCGCGCCTGCTGGCGGTCAAGGGCTGCGCGGCCCGATGGCAGTTCTGTCATGTCGATGACCTGGTGTCGGCGCTTGAGCTCGCCGTCGCCGGCAAGGTGACGGGCGACTTCGCGGTCGGCTGCGACGGCTGGCTCGAGCAAGATGAGCTGGAGCAGATCGCCGGGCTTCGCAGGATCGAGCTGCCAGCGGGGCTGACCTTCGCCACGGCGCAGCGGCTGCACCGGGCCGGGATCACCCCGGCGCCCGTCGCTGACCTGCGCTATGTCGTGTATCCGTGGGTCGTTGACTGCCAGGCGCTGCGGGAGGCCGGCTGGCAGCCGCAGCTATGACAACGCCACCGCGCTCGAGGTGCTGCTGGAGCAGCGGGCCGGGCACCACGCGGTCGCCGGGCGCGGCTGGGCAAGAAGGACGCGACCATCACGGCGGCCGGCGCGACTGTGGCCGTCATCGGGACTGCGGCCGTTGTCCGGCAGGTCCGGCGCCGGCGGCGCGGGTCCTGACATCCGCCCGTCCAGGCGCTGGGATCCCGACCCCGCGGTAGCCGGGCCTTGCCTAGGGCCGGGGCCGGGTCAATCGCGCGCCGGGTGGCGGTAACTTGTCATGGTGACCGTCATCAGGATGACTGAGCTGCGCGCCGAGCCGCTCTCGGTCGACGAGATCCGCGCCGCGGCCGCCGATCCGGCGGCCGGTGCTGTCGCCGTGTTCATCGGCGCTGTCCGGGATCATGACCACGGCCGCGGCGTGACGGCCCTGTCCTACAGCGCCCATCCATCGGCTGAGGCTGAGCTCGGCCGGGTGGCCGAGAAGATCGCGGCCAGCTACTCGATCGTGTCGCTCGCCGTCGTGCACCGGACCGGCGACCTCCAGATAGGCGACCTCGCCGTGGTAGCAGCGGTCGGCGCCGAGCACCGTGACGCCGCATTTGCGGCATGCCATGCGCTGGTCGACGAGGTCAAGGCGACCGTGCCGATCTGGAAGCACCAGTTCTTCACCGGCGGTGACAGCGAGTGGGTCAATAGTGCGTAGGCTTCGGCCTGTGCCTCGCTCGGTTCCCGCCGATGTCTCATCGCCTGGCCACGCTGCTGATTGCCGGCGCGTGCGCGCTGGCCGGGCTCGCCGTGGCAGCGTTCGTGTCAGTCCCGTACGTCGCACTGACGCCCGGCCCGACGCTGAACACGCTCGGTCGAGCCGGAGCGGCAAGCCCATCATCCAGATCGCCGGACATCGCACCTATCCGACGACCGGCAACCTCAACCTGGTGACGGTGTCGTACACCGGCGGGCCGGGCACCGATTTCAACATCTTCAGCGCGCTGCGGGCGTGGCTGACGCCGGATGACGCGGTGGTGCCTGCCAGCGAGATCTATCGGCACGGGCCAGACCCAGCAGCAGGTCGTGCAGCAGGACACCCAGCAGATGCTGGGCTCGCAGGAAGACGCCACTGCCGCGGCGCTGTGCTACCTGAACATCGGCTTCAAGACCGTGGACACGGTCGCGGCGACGGCCAAGGGCACGCCTGCCTCTGGAGTACTGCAGCCAGGCGACGTGATCACCGCCGTGGATGGCCAGCCAGTCAACTGCCATCACGACGTCGTCACCATGATCAGGCACCGCAAGCCCGGCGCCCCGTCACGCTGACCATCGATCGCAAGGGCGTGACCAAGACGATCAAGCTGGCCACCAAGGACGTCAAGGGCCAGCCGGTCGTCGGGATCAACCTGGACTCGCCCACGTACGTGTTCCCGTTCACCATCAAGATCAACTTGCCGGATATCGGCGGTCCGAGCGCGGGCATGATGTTCGCGCTCGGGATCATCGACAAGCTCTCGCCAAGCAACCTGGCGCACGGCCGCTTCATCGCCGGGACAGGTGAGATCTCGCCCGCCGGCGCGGTGTCGGCCGATCGGCGGCATCCAGCAGAAGATGGCGGGCGCCAGGGCCGCCGGCGCGACGATCTTCCTCACGCCCGCCGCCAACTGCGCGGACACCGCCGGTGCCGTACCTGCCGGACTGAGGCTGGTGAAGGTCAGCACGCTGGCGGGCGCGGTCAGCGACCTGCGGGCGATCGCGCAGGGCAAGCCGGTCCCGTCGTGCTAGCACCAGGCACAGGCCGAAGCCCGGCCAGCCGGATCCGGCGCGGCCTGATTCTGACCGGCCGGCCGGACTCTGACTGAACAGTTGGCAGGTCAGCACTGAACTCCGGCAGGCCATGGCGCTCGCCACTGCATCAGCCTGGCGCAGACCAGCCGCCACCGCGGCACGTCCGCGCCGCCAAGGGCGTACGCTCGGATCTGACGGGACATCCAGGGCGGGGCTTTCGGTCATGCCTGCACGTCTTGGCATGAGCACTCCCTGACACGCAGCAGGTCCTGGCGTGCACAGGTCCTGGCTAGGTACGTCCTCGCGTAGCGGAGGGGAAAGGAGCGGTACTGGTCGTGGCGCCTCGTGTGCTGGTTGACGCAACCGCGGTGCCTGCCGACCGCGGTGCGCTGGGCCGTTATGTCGATGGCCTGGTCAGCGCGCTGGATGCGGCCGGGGCCGATCTCGCTGTCGCCTGCCAGCGGGCAGACGAGGAACGATACGGCCGCCTGGTGCCGAACGCCAGGGTCGTCGCCGGACCGCCCGCCATCGCGCACCGACCCGCGCGGCTCGCCTGGGAGCAGAGCGGCCTGCCGCTCGTGGCCCAGCAGGTCGAGGCGGGCGTCATCCACTCGCCGCACTACTCGATGCCGCTACGGCCGAATACGCCCGTCGTGGTCACCGTGCATGACCTGACGTTCTTCACCGAGCCGGACGCGCACAGCCCTGTCATCGCGACCTTCTACAAGGCAGCGATCCGCACGTCGGCCCGGCGCGCAACCCGGCTCATCGTCCCGTCCAAGGCGACCAGGGACGAGCTGGTCCGCGTGCTGGCCGCCGACCCGACCCGGATCGACGTGGCCTACCACGGCGTTGACCATGACCTGTTCCACCGGCCTGACGAGCGGCAGCTGCGCCACGTGTCAGACCGGCTCGGCCTGCACGGCAAGCCCTACGTCGCCTACCTCGGCACGCTGGAGCCGCGCAAGAACGTCCCGGCCCTCATCACCGGCTGGGCGGCCGCCGTGGCGGACATGCCCGACCCGCCCGCCCTGGTGCTTGCGGGCGCCAGCGGCTGGAGCGAGGAGGTCGACGAGGCCATCGCGTCGGTGCCCGCTCACCTGCACCTGGTCCGTCCCGGCTACCTGCACTTCAACGACCTGCCCGGGTTCTTCGGCGGTGCACAGGTTGTCGCGTTCCCGAGTACCGGCGAGGGCTTCGGGCTGCCGGCGCTGGAGGCCATGGCCTGCGGAGCTCCCGTCCTGACGACGCACCGGACGGCGCTACCGGAGGTCGGCGGTGACGCCGTCGCCTATACCGAGCCCGACGCCGCGAGCATCCAGGCGGCCCTGCAGGTCCCTGCTCGAGGACCCCGATCGCCGGACTGCGCTCGGCGACGCTGGCTACTCCAGGGCCATGGAGTTCAGCTGGGCCGCCTCGGCCGAGGCCCACATGATCAGCTATGAGCGGGCCGCGGCGCAGGGCGCGGAGTAGGCAGCCCCCGCGGCAGAGCTGGCCGAGCCGCCGCTCTAGAGCCGGCTCTGGTGCCCGCGGGCGCGCAGCTCTTCCACGATCTGCTTGACTTCCTGCGCGCGGGACCTGGCGCACACGAGGGTGGCGTCCGCGGTATCGACCACGACGACGTCGTCGAGGCCGATGACCGCCACCACGCGGTCGGTTGTCGAGACGATGACAGCATCCTTGACGTCGCGCGCGATGATCTCGGCCTGGCCGGCGATCAGCAGGTTGCCCGACTCGTCGGTGGGCAGCGACTCACCCAGTGAGTCAAAGTCGCCGACGTCGCTCCAGGGCATGTCAGCCGGCACGGTCGCGACCTTGCCCGCGGCGGCGGCGCCTTCGAGCACCCCGTAGTCGACCGAGATCTTCTCCAGGCCCGGCCATACCTCCGCCGAGCACGGCGTCCCGCTGCGGGCTGTCCCAGGCGTCCGCGATCCGGGCGATCCCGGCGCTCAGCTGCGGCCGCTGCCGGGCGAGCTCAGCCAGGAACGCCTCGACGCCGAACACGAAGATGCCGGCATTCCACAGGTACTGACCCGACTCCAGGTAGCTCGCCGCGAGCTCCCGCGAGGGCTTCTCCTTGAACTCGGCCACCGTCCGGGCCTCGCCGCGGACCGCACCGCCGAGCTTGAGGTAGCCGAACCGCACCTCGGCATGTGCGGGCCGGATGCCGACGGTCGTCAGGTACCCGTCCTGCGCGGCGGCCGCCGCCTGCTTGATGATCTCGACGAACCGCGGCTGGTCGCCGATGAGGTGGTCGGCGGAGAACGCGGCCATGACAGCACCGGGATCGCGCCTGGCCAGGACGGCGCACGCCAGGCTGACGGCCGCGCAGGAGTCCTTGGGCGACGGCTCGACCAGGATGTTGGCCACGGGCACGTCGGGCAGCTGGCGCGAGATCGCGGCAGCGTGGGCGGTGCCGGTGACGACGTAGACCTGGTCGGCGCGCCGACAGCGGGCTGACGCGGTCGACCGTGGCCTGAAGCAGCGACCGGTCCGTCCCGGTCAGGGGGTGCAGGAACTTAGGCTCACAAGCACGTGAGAGCGGCCACAGCCGGGTGCCGCTACCACCTGCCAGAATCGTGGAGTAAAGCATCTAGCCAACTATGCCCGACTAGCGGCGTGCTCCGTACGGCAGCCGGGCGGACGAAATGCGGCGAAACTGGCGCGAGCACAGTGCGGATCGAGGCGGTGCCGAGGAGGTGGGTGTGCGAGCAGCAGGACAGCCGCGAGTGGCGTGGACGCGGCCATCGCTGGCGCACGACTGGATGCGCGACGGCCTGGACCGCGACTGGCACGCCCCGTTCCCGCTCAGCCTGCGCCTGACCCTCCTGGTGCACAGGCGCGGACCGGGCGATCCGACGTTCCGCGTCGACGAGCGGGGCGCCATCTGGCGTACGTCGCTGACGCCGGACGGGCCTGGCACGCTGCGGCTGGTCCGGATCAGGACGCCTGCTGGCGAGACGGGCCTCAGCGAGACCGTTGCCACCGGCCGGTGAGTCGCGGGGCCGGCACCAGCATCCGGGCATCGGCGTGGGGTGACGGCGCCGCCTGGCTGCTGGATACGCTCCCGGATCTGCTCGGGGCGCGCGACGACCCGGCCGCGTTCCAGCCGGCTCATCCGCGGCTGCGCGACCTGGTCCGGCAGCTGGCCGGCCTGCGCGATCAGCCGGACAGCGCGGGTGCTGGAGGCCCTCGTCCCCGCCGTGCTGGAGCAGAAGGTCGTCGGCATCGAGGCGCACCGGGCCTGGCGCCGGCTGCTGACCTGGCACGGATCGCCCGCGCCCGGGCCGGCCCCGGCCGGGATGCGAGTTGTCCCGTCCGCCGCGGCCTGGCAGGCGATCCCATCCTGGGACTGGCACCGGGCCGGCGTCGAGGCCGTGCGCGCACGCACCATCGTCAACGCGGCCAGGGTGGCGAGCCGGCTCGAGGCCATCTGCTCGCTGCCTGCCGCCGAGGCCGACCGCAAGCTCCGCTCGCTGCCCGGCATCGGGCCGTGGACCTCAGCTGAAGTCAGGCAGCGGGCCTGCGGCGACGCTGACGCCGTCAGCGTCGGTGACTACCACATCCCGGCGCTCGTGGGCTGGGCCCTGGCGGGCGAGGTCACCGACGACGCGGGCATGCTGGAGCTGCTGGCGCCCTACGCCGGCCAGCGGTACCGGGCGACGCGACTTATCGAGCTGGGCGGCCGGGCGCGCCTCGTCGCGGGCCCAGGATGAGCGTCCGCGACTACCGGGCGATCTGAGCCGGGAAGCACATCGCTGCTTCCCTCGTTATCGCTCGCGTCGGCCTCAGCCGGGCCGGTTGCAGGCGCCGCAGCCTAGGGTTGGGATAGGCCGTATGCCCGAAGACGAAAGAGGTACCGCCATCAGCGCCGACGAGCCAACCGCCCGCGAGTCCAGCCTCGGCAGCGCGCAGCCCGGCCCCGGCGGACCCGGTGGCCAGCCCGAGCGCGCTGCGGCGCGCCCTGGCTCGGGCCAGGGACGGCAAGTCGCTTGACCAGACCGAGGCGGCCATCCTGCTCCAGGCGCGCGGCGACGACCTGACCACCCTGCTGGCGCATGCCGGCCGGGTGCGGGACTCCGGCCTCGCGGCAGCTGGCCGGCCTGGCGTGATCACGTACTCGCGCAAGGTCTTCATCCCGCTGACGCGACTGTGCCGGGATCGCTGCGCCTACTGCACGTTCGTGACGGTACCGGGACGGCTGTCGGCCCCGTTCCTGTCTCCTGATGAGGTACTGTCGATCGCCCGCTGATGGCGCAGCGCTCGGCTGCAAGGAAGCGCTCTTCACCCTCGGTGACCGTCCCGAGGCCCGGTGGAAGCAGGCTCGCGAGTGGCTGGACGCGCACGGCTACGACGACACGCTGTCCTACGTGCGGGCGATGGCGATCCGGGTCCTGGAGGAGACCGGCCTGCTGCCGCACCTGAATCCCGGCGTGCTGAGCTGGCAGGACTTCCAGCGGCTGAAGCCGGTCGCGCCGTCGATGGGCATGATGCTGGAGACGACGTCCACAAGACTTTTCACGGAACGGGGTGGCCCTCACTTCGGCAGCCCGGACAAGGACCCGGCCGTCCGGCTGCGAGTGCTGCAGGATGCCGGGCGCAGCAGCGTGCCGTTCACCACCGGGATCCTGATCGGGATCGGCGAGACGCTCGCCGAGCGGGCCGACTCGATCTTCGCGATCCGGCAGGTCGCCCGTGAGTACGGCGGCATCCAGGAAGTGATCGTGCAGAACTTCCGCGCCAAGCCGGACACCAAGATGCGCAGCGCGCCGGATGCCGAGCTGGCCGACCTGGCGGCCACCATCGCCGTGACCAGGCTGGTCCTCGGTCCGTCCGCCCGGATCCAGGCGCCGCCGAACCTGATCGGGAATGACTACCAGCTCATCCTGTCGGCCGGCATCGACGACTGGGGCGGCGTATCGCCGCTGACCCCTGACCACGTGAACCCGGAGCGGCCCTGGCCGCAGATCGACGACCTGGCGGCGCGGACAGCGGCAGGCGGGTTCGAGCTCGCCGAGCGGCTGACGATCTACCCCGGCTACATCCGCGAGCCGTGGCTGGACCCGCGGCTGGCCGGACACGTGGCGGCGCTGGCGGACCCGTCGACCGGGCTGGCCCGGCCCGGCGCGCGGCCGAGCGGACTGCCGTGGCAGGAGCCGGACGGCGGCTGGGCCAATGATGGCAAGTGGAGCGCGAGCGGGCGGACCGACCTGTTCACGTCCATCGACTACGGCCGGGCGGACCAAGGACCGGCGGGACGACTTCGCCGAGGTCTACGGCGACTGGGCCGAGGTCGGCGCCCGGATCGAGCCGGCCGCCCGGCCTGCCGCCGCGGGGCAGCCCGCTGGTGATCAGCCGGGCGGTACGCCGCGGCGCGCGCCGGCCGATGTGCTGGCCGCGCTGCGCAGCGCCGAGCGTGATCCGGCCGGGATCAGCGACGCCGACGCGCTCGCGCTGCTGGATGCCGACGGCCCCGAGCTGGACGCGCTGGCGGCGCTGGCCGATGACCTGCGCCGGCAGGCGGCCGGGGACGACGTCACCTACGTCGTCACGCGCAACATCAACTTCACCAATGTCTGCTACACCGGCTGCCGGTTCTGCGCGTTCGCGCAGCGGCGCACGGACGCCGACGCGTACACGCTGTCGATGGAGCAGATCGGCGACCGTGCCGTCGAGGCGTGGGAGGCAGGCGCCACCGAGGTCTGCATGCAGGGCGGCATCCATCCGGACCTGCCGGGCACGGCGTACTTCGACATCGCGGCCGAGGTCAAGCGGCGCAGCCCGGACATGCACGTGCACGCGTTCTCGCCGATGGAGGTCATGAACGGGGCGTCTCGCACCGGCCTGCCGGTGCGCGAGTGGCTGATCCGGGCGCGCGAGGCTGGCGTGGACTCACTGCCGGGCACGGCGGCGGAGATCCTGGACGACGACGTTCGCTGGGTGCTGACCAAGGGCAAGCTGCCCGCCTCGGCGTGGATCGAGGTCATGACCACGGCGCACGAGCTCGGCATCAGGACGACGTCGACGATGATGTACGGGCACGTGGACACGCCCGCGCACTGGGTCGGGCACCTGCGCGTCCTGCGCGGGATCCAGGAGCGCACCGGCGGATTCACCGAGTTCGTGCTGCTGCCGTTCGTGCACGCGAGCTCGCCGATCTACCTGGCCGGGATGGCGCGGCCTGGTCCGACCCGGCGAGAGAACCGCGCCGTGCACGCGCTGGCGCGGATCATGCTCCACGGCGCGATCGACAACATCCAGTGCTCCTGGGTCAAGCTCGGCGCTGACGTCTGCCAGGACGTGCTGCGCGGCGGCGTGAACGACCTGGGCGGCACCCTGATGGAGGAGACCATCAGCCGGATGGCCGGCTCGGAGAACGGCTCCTACAAGACCATCAGCCAGCTCGCCGAGCTCGTCGCGCCGACAGGGCGGCCGCTCCGGCAGCGGACCACGCTGTACGGCAGCCGTCCGCCGAGCGGATGGCGGCGGCCGCCGCGAGCGATGGCGTCTGCTCATCGGTCCGCGGCGCGCGCACGTCACTGCCGCTGCTGCCGGCCTGACTCGAGTCGGCTAGGCCGACTGGGCCGACTTGGTCGACTTGGTCGGCTGGAGGCTGGATCGCTAGTACGGGCGAGCGGTGGTGGCGAATGCGCTCCACACGACCTTGCCCTGCTCATCGGGCGTGGCGCAGCAGCCCCAGTGATCGCTCAGCGAGGAGACCACGAGCAGCCCGCGGCCTGACTCGTCCTGCCAGTCGGGCGCGCGCAGCTCGGGCAGCTCGGTGACTCGGGTCCGCGACCGCGCAGATGACGTGTGAGCCTGGATGCAGGAGCCCGACCTTGATCGGCCACGCGCGAGACCGTCCCGGCGGCCTGCTGAGCCTGCGGCAGCGCGTGCCGTATCGCGTTGGTCAGCAGTTCGGTGACAACCGCGGCGACATCGTCGGCGCGATCGGTCACGCCCCACTTGTGCATCGTCTGGAAGGTGAAGCTACGCGCGTTCGCGATGGCATGGGAAGCCGGGATCGGCGTGTGAGTCGCGATCCTGGGCATTGCCGTCCAGCTGCCGTCGGCACCGCCTTGATCGCACGGCCAGTCCCGGCATGAGCGCCACGCCGTGTGGACGGCTGACTCAAGCCACCGCCAGTCGACACCTCGGGCGGGCGCTAAAGCGGCTGAGCGCGTAGTCATCGCAGGTCCAAGTGGGTAGCTGGCACGCGGAACCGATAAATAAGGCGCTAATGGCCATATCCTGCCTCATGCACAGAGCAGCCGCAACCTTCATCTGCACGTGCATTTGCATTGTTAGCCTGCGCCTGTGCGCGCTAAGCTACTGCCGTTCTGTGCAGGTGCACATGCATTTGCAATCACCGTGATGGTGCGCCCGCCTCGGTGGGCGCGGCCGTGGTGCGCGCACGACGGAGCGCGCGCCGAGGGTTTCTATCTCAGCCGGGGAGATTAGATGCAGATCACGAATGGCATGTCGGCGGCCGACCTGGGCGCCGTGGAATGGCGCAAGAGCAGGGCGAGCAACCCCAGCGGCAACTGCGTGGAGGTCGCGGCGCTGGCCGACGGCGCAGTCGCGGTGCGCAACTCACGCGCACCCGGACGGCGCGGCGCTGGTCTATACGCGCGCGGAGGTGGCCGCTTTCCTCGCGGGCGTGCGGAATGGCGAGTTTGACGACCTTGCTTCCTGACCGCTCGTGCTGAAAAAGTGACGGTACGGTTACAAGCGGCACCGATAGCCCGCGTACTAGGTGATAGCGTGCTCTGTGCGTGCAGTCCGCCTGTGAGCCATTGTTCTGGCATCGCCGCAGGTCATTAGCTGTGCGCCTGGCACAGCGGAGCAGGGGACTGGCATGGTGGGGCGCAATGCTGCGCCCCGCCACGTTGCGCGGGAGCGAAGGTGAGCGTCGTTCAGCAGCCTGGCGAGGAGCCGGAGGACGAGCTGAGCTCCGCCGAGGTGATCAGCGGTCCGACGGTGCTGCGCATCCTGCTGGGCGGGCAGCTGCGCAAGCTGCGCGAGGCGGCCGGCATCACGCCTGACCGGGCCGGCTACGAGATCCGGGCGTCGCGCTCCAAGATCAGCCGGCTCGAGCACGGCCGGGTGAGCTTCAAGGAGCGCGACGTCGCCGACCTGCTTACCCTCTACGGCGTCACCGACGAGGACGAGCGCCGGCGGATGCTCAACCTGGCGCAGCATGCCAACAGCCAGGGCTGGTGGTCCACGGTACGACGACGTGATGCCCGACTGGTTCGAGACCTATGTCGGGCTTGAGCAGGCCACGTCGCTGATCCGGACCTACGAGCTGCAGTTCGTGCCGGGCTTGTTCCAGACCGAGGACTACGCGCGAGCGGTCACGGTGCTAGGCCACCGCTCGGCGCCGGGCGAGGAGATAGAACGGCGCGTCAGCCTCCGCCTTCAGCGGCAGCAGATCCTGGCCAGGCCGGACGCTACGCCCAGAGTGTGGGCCGTGATCGACGAGTCCGCGCTGCGGCGGCCGCTCGGCGGCCGCGACGTCATGCGCGCCCAGCTGACCCACCTGATCGAGCTCACCGAGCTGCCGCAGGTGACCCTTCAGGTCATGCCGTTCGACCGTGGCGGCCACTCGGCCGCGGGCGGATCGTTCTCCATTCTCCGATTCGCCGAGCCTGAGCTGCCGGACATCGTCTACATCGAGCAGCTGACCGGTGCCTTGTACCTGGACAGGCTCGAAGAGGCCGATCACTACCGCGAGGTCATGAACAGCCTCAGCGCCGAGGCTGAGACCCCGGCCGAGAGCGCACAGCTAGCTGAAGAGGCTGATCAACGAGATCTAGCGGCGCGGCAGCATGGGCCGCTGGCGGGCGTTAGGACAGAACGATAATCTGCTGTTAAATACGACGATTTTGGATCACAGCCGACCAGCGAAAGGGCAGCGTAATGGCCAGTGAAGGCGCAGCGGCAGACAGCGAGACGGCGCCTGAGCCGGGTGACGCGCCGGCCTTCGACACGAGCGTGGCGCACGTCGCCCGCGTGTACAACTACTGGCTCGGCGGCAAGGACAACTTTGCGGCGGACCGCGCGGCCGCCGAGCAGGCGATGGCCGCGTTCCCGGACATCGTGCACTCGGCGCGGGCGAACCGCGCGTTCCTGCGCCGGGCGGTCACCTACCTGGCCGGCACCGCGGGCATCCGGCAGTTCCTCGACATCGGCACCGGCATCCCGAGCGCCAACAACACGCATGAAGTGGCGCAGTCTGTCGCCGCCGACTGCCGCATCGTGTACGTCGACAACGACCCTGTCGTGCTCGCGCACGCGCGGGCGCTGCTGACGAGCACCGCCGAGGGCGCGACGGACTACATCGACGCCGACCTGCGCAATGCCGACCGGATCCTGGCCAAGGCCGGCGGAGACGCTCGACTTCTCCCAGCCGGTGGCGATCATGCTGATGGCGATCCTGCAGCACCTCAGCGACGACCACGATCCGTACGCAGTCGTGGGGCAGCTCATGGCAGCGGTGCCATCGGGCAGTTACCTCGCCCTGTCGCATCCGGCCGGGACATCCACGCGGCCGAGATGGCCGCGATGGCCAACCGGCTGAACGCGATGATGGCCGAGAAGGTCACATTCCGCAGCCAGGCCGAGGTGGCGCCGTTCTTCGCGGGGCTGGAACTCATCGAGCCCGGCATGACTAACGTCCCGGACTGGCGGCCCGAGACCGATGAGGAAGCGAGCAGCCCGGCCGCGCTCTGGGCCGGCGTCGCGCGCAAGCCCTGACGCTGGCTTGCGATCTAGGCGGCCTTAGTTGCGCTGCGATATCAAGACTGTCAGTGGTTGGCTATCAAGACTCTTCATGGTTTCAGCGCGATCTTGAGTCCTGGTTTGGCGCAGTTTGCGGGTGCGAAAACCATGAAGTCTGCCGGCGAGGAAACCGTGAAAGGTGGCTTGGCAGCTCTTTGCGGCGCCGCATCCGGGCGCTCACTGGGTCATCTGGACTCGGCGTGCGCCTTGACTACAAGCGCACCGTGAATTCCTCGGGGTCGCGGCCGGGGCGGTCGGCTGCAGGAGCGGCGGGGTGGCCGACGCCGATCGCGCCCATGGGCTCCCAGTCCGCGGGCAGGCCGAGTGCCTGCGTCGCAACCTCGCGGCAGAACAGCGTGCTGGAGATCCAGCAGGAGCCGAGGCCCTCGACGGCGAGCGCGACGAGCAGGTTCTCGATCGCGGCGCCCATCGCCACGACGAACATCGTCCGCTCGGAGGCGTTGCGCCGGGCATCACGATAGGTATGAGCGGCGTCGGCGACCAGGCACGGCACGATGATCAGCGGCGCGTTGCGCAGCGGCTCGCCGCGGCGGACTCGCCTGGCGATCTGCTCGGCGGTGAAGCCATCAGCAGTCAGGTCAGCCTTCCATGCTGCGAGCATGTCATCGAGCAGCCTCGTCCGCGCCTCCGCTGACTCCAGCACGGCGAACCGCCACGGCTGGCTGTGGTGCGGCGCTGGCGCGGTGATCGCCGCCGCGATGGCGCGCTGGACCGCGTCCGGTGACACCGGCGCCGAGGTGAACTCGCGCACCGTCCGCCGAGCCGTCAGCACGTCAGCGGCGCCGAGCCGGAACATGTCCTCGGCGGCGGGCCGGATGATTGCGCGCGCGCACCGGGCCCGGCGGCCTCGGTGACCAGCTCGGACAGGCCGCGGACGATCGCGACCGGGACGCCGGTCGTCTTCTGCTTGATCAGGTCGGCGGCCGCAGCGATCTCATCCGCCACCGCGGCCACCGTGACCTCCAGCAGGTTTCCGAAGGTGTCGGTCTGGCCGCGGTGGTCGCGCAGCGGCGTCGATTCCGGCCGCGCCGATCGCCGTGTCGGTCTGCCCGGCCCGCCACGGCCTGCCCATGGTGTCGGTGACAACCACTCCAAGGCGGACGCCGGCGCGCTCGCCGATGGCCTTGCGCAGCCGCTCGCGCCGAGCCGTCCGGGTCGACCGGCAGCAGGACTAGCGTGCCGGGCTCGGTGTTGGACTCGTCGACGCCGGCCGCGGCCAGGACGAGACCGTGCCGCGTCTGGCTGATCGTCGTCGGACCGCGGCGCGCGACGACTCGGACGGTCTCGGCCCGGATCGCCGCTTCGCGGTCGCCGCTGATGACCCGGTCCTCGGCCTTGCTGACGATCTTCGAGGTGATCACCAGGATGTCGCCGTCGAGCAGGCCAGGGCCCGCCAGCGCGGCGTCGGCGATCAGCGCGGCCAGGTCTGCGCCGGCAGTGATCTCGGGCAGTCCGGTGACCGGCAGGATCGTGAGCTGCGCTGGGCCGCGGCGTGAACTGCTGGCTGGTCACCGGCGCACCTCCAGTGCGAGATCGACTGCGGCCCTGGCTATCTCCGCCGAGGCGGCCACGCTGGTCATGTACAGCGGCCGGTTCCGGACGGCGATGCCCGCCAGTTCGGGAGCGTCGACCGCATCCTTGTCGCGGTCGTCCACCAGCCACCCGTCGAGCAGATCAGCGCCGTAGTGAGCGCCGACTGCCGTGGCTGATGTCGGCACGCCGATTGCCGTCAGGCAGGCGTCAGCCATGCCGCGCACCGGGGCACCGCCGATGATCGGGGAGACGCCGACCACCGTCTTGGCCCGGATCGCATCAGCGATGCCGGGTACGGCCAGGATCACGCCTGTGCTGACGACCGGGTTTGACGGCGGGAGCAGGACGAAGTCGGCACCCGCGATGGCCTCGAGCACGCCGGGCGCGGGCTTCGCTGTCCGTGCCCCGACGGCCTCGATCTTGCGCGCCGGGACGGCGGCGTGCAGCCGGACCCACCACTCCTGGAAGTGCAGTTCCTGTTCGCGGCCGTCCAGTTCGACGGTCACGTGCGTCCGCACCGGATCATCCGACATCGGCAGCAGCGTGACGCCCGGCTGCCACCGCGTCGCAGAGCAGCGCCGTAACCTCGGTCAGCGTGCGGCCCTCGGCCAGGAGCTGGTTGCGCAGGATGTGCGTGGCGATATCCAGGTCGCCGAGGCCGAACCAGCCGGGACCGGCGCCGTAGGCGGCTAGCTCCGACAGCACCATGTGGCTCTCACCGGCGCGGCCCCACCCCTGCTCCTCGCTGATGCCGCCGCCGAGCGTGTACATGACCGTGTCGAGGTCCGGGCAGACGTGCAGGCCGAACGGAGTGAAGTCGTCGCCGGTGTTGCCGATGACCGTGATGTCGGCGTCCGGCACGGCGGCGCGCAGGCCGCGCAGGAACCTGGCGGCGCCGACGCCGCCGGCCAGAACTGTGATGCGCATGCACGAAAGTCTTGCAACCCGGGTTGGCATCGCTGCGCGCAACCCCGTCGATTGCGCCCTGCGAGAGCCGCGCCCGGACGGGCCGGGACCGGGGCTAGCCAACCCCGTTCCCCGAAATAATCTCGCGGACTTTCCCCTCATCCAGGGCAACCAGGTGGCCACTATCACGTATCTCCCTTGACGAGCAGCAAGACACGCGCGTGTAATTTCACTCATGTAATTCTCGCGCCGAAGCAGACGGGGGCGGGAGCACGGGGAACTGAGGCAGGGAGGTGTGCAGTGGCAGACGTCATCGTCTCGCTGGTGCACGACGCGCTTGGCATCGGCGCAGATGATGCCGGGGAGCAGAGCTGGCAGGATCGCGCGCTGTGCGCGCAGACGGATCCGGAGGCGTTCTTCCCGGAGAAGGGCGGCTCGACCCGGGAGGCCAAGCGGGTCTGCCGTAGCTGCGAGGTCCGGGCCGAGTGCCTGGAGTACGCGCTTGGCCACGATGAGCGGTTCGGGATCTGGGGCGGCCTGTCCGAGCGGGAACGACGCAGGCTGAAGCGGCAGGCGGTCTAGCCCCCGCGCCGGGCGTCGAGCCCGGCTGGCACATTCCGTCTGGCCATCCAGTTGGGTCAGATTCGCGTATTGTTCACGGGTACCCCCACCAGGGCGAGTCGGCAGCTCCATGCCGTCGGCCCGGCCAGCCATCCCCGGACAGCAAGCGAATCTCTTGTCGCCTACCGACTCGTATTCCCAGCACGTGGTGACCGCGGTGATCGTTGCCCACGACGGCGCCGCGTGGCTTCCGCGTCTGATGGAAGCGCTCAACGAGCAGACCAAGCCCGTGCAGCGCGTAGTCGCCGTGGACACCGGCAGCCGTGACCGCAGCGGCTCGGTGCTGGCGGCGCTGGTCGGGCAGAGTGCCGTCTTCGGGATGGACCGGACCGCGGGTTACGCCGCAGCGGTGCGGCGCGCGGTCCAGCACAAGGCCGCGAACGCGCCAGTGCCTGGCGGCCAGTCCAGCCGCGGACATGCTGATCAGGTCGAGTGGCTGTGGCTCCTGCACGACGACTGCGAGCCTGCCGCAGATGCGCTGGAGCAGCTGCTGCGCGGCGCTGCCGAGACGCCAACTGCGGCCGTGCTCGGGCCGAAGCTGATGGACTGGACCGACCGGGACGTGATCGTCGAGGCGGGGCTGACCATCGACACGGCCGGCCGCCGGATCACCGGCATCGAGCCGCGCGAAGTCGACCAGGGCCAGCACGACGGCGACCGGGACGTCCTGGCTGTGTCCAGCGCCGGCATGCTGGTCCGGCGTGACGTGTGGGAGCAGACGGCCGGCTTCGATCCCGGCATGACCCTGTTCGGCGAGGATGTGGACTTCTGCTGGCGCGTGCACGCGGCCGGCTATCGGGTTCGCGTGATCACTGACGCCGTCGTCTTCCACGCCCAGGCCGCATCGCACCGCCGCCGGGCTATCTCCGTGGGACGACGCGCCCGGCTGCTTGAGCGCCGCAACGGCCTGGTGACGCTGCTCGGTAACCTGCCGTTCGCCGCGATGCTCATCTCGCTGGCCGGCAACCTCATGCTGTCGCTGACCCGCACCGTCTTCTACCTGGTGGCCAAGCGGCCGGCGGCGGCACTCGATGAGTCGGCGGCCGTGCTAGCCGTAGTGGGCCATCCGCTCAAGCTGAGCAACGCGCGGCGCCGCCGGGCGCGCGGCCGGCGGGCCGCCTACAGCAGGCTGCGCGCCGATCTGCCAGCCGGCCGGTCCATCCGCCGGATAGCCGAGTTCGTCGCCACCGTTGTATCCCGGCCTGCTCCCGAGGACCTGGCTGGCGCCCATCACGCCACCGACGACCCGACTGATGACGACTCGCTGCTGGTCGACACCGGGGTCCTCCAGCGTCTGCTGACCAGGCCGGGCGTGCTGCTCCTGCTCGCGCTGATCGTCATCACCGGCGGTCGCGGAGCGGTCCCTGGTGACCAGCGGCACGCTAGGCGGCGGAGCGCTGCTGCCCGCGTGGGAAGGCGCATCCGGCCTGTGGTCGGAGTTCCTGCGCGCCTATCACCCGACCGGGATCGGCTCGGCGAGCCCAGGGCCGCCGTATGTGGGATTCCTGGCGCTGGTAGCGACGATCCTGCTCGGCAAGGCCTGGCTGGCCATCGACGTGCTGCTGCTCGGCTGCGTGCCGCTGGCGGGCATCACCGCCTTCCTCGCACTGCGCCGCGTCACCAAGTCGGTTGCCATCCGTGTCTGGGCAGCGGCCTCCTACGCGCTGCTGCCGATCGCATTCGGCGCCATCTCGGCTGGCCGGCTCGGCAGCGCGGTCGCGTTCGTGCTGATCCCGCTGATCGGGCTGCTGGCCGGCCGGATGTTCAGCGAGCCGCCGAAGCTAGCCCGCCGGGCCGCGTGGGCCACCGGGCTGGCGGTCACCGTCGGCGCCGCGTTTGTGCCGCTGCTGTGGCCGATGGCCGTGGTCGGCGCGGTAGCTGCCGCGCTCGGTCTGCGGCGGTCGGCACGGACGCTGCTGCGCAACCTGGCGCATCGTCGTCCTGACGCCGCTCGTTCTGCTGCTGCCCTGGCTGATCCCGCTGCTCGAGCACCCAACGGGGCTGCTTCTGGAAGCCGGGATCCAGCAGCCTGGTCTGGCATCGGCCAGCCTGCCGGCCCGGTCGCTGCTGCTGCTGAGCCCAGGCGGGCCCGGCCTGCCCGCGTACTGGGTGAGCGCGGCACTGCTGCTGACTGGGCTGGCCGCGCTGCTGGCGTCGAGGCGGCTGCCGCTGATCGTGTCCGGCTGGCTCATGGCGGTGATCGGGCTCGGCGCCGGGCTGCTGGCTAGCCGTGTGACGGTCACGCCAGCCGGCGGCCAGCCAGTGGTCGCGTGGCCGGGCGTGCCGCTCGCCATCGCTGCGGCCGGGCTGCTGCTTGCCGCCGCGGCTGCCGCCGACGGTCTCGGGCGCACGCTGTCGGCAGGCGGCCGTACCGGTCTGCGGCGGCTGACGTCCGCGCGCGGCGTGCCGGTTGCCATCCTGGCGCTCGCCGCCTGCACCGCGCCCGTGCTGGCGGCCGGCTACTGGATCACGAACGGCATCAGCGGCCCGATCGGGCCGGCCGCGGGCCAGGTCGTGCCGTCGCTGGTATCCAGCACGGGCGGCTCGGGACGGCAACTTCGCACGCTGGTGCTGACGTCCGCCGGCGGCCACGTGTCCTTCCTGCTGCTGCGCGGCGGCAGCCCGCAGTTCGTCGATCCTGGCCTGACCCCGGCGCCCGCGGCTCAAGCGGCGCTCGCCAGCTCCGTTGCCGCGCTGGTGGCGCCGAGCGGCGGCGAGGCAGTCAACCAGAGCCAGCAGCTCGCCAGGTTCGACATCGGGTTCGTGCTCATGCGCACTCCCATCGATAGCAGCCTGGCCAGCGTGCTCGACGGCGTTCCGGGCCTGACCGGAGTGAGCATGACGCCACAGTTCGACTTGTGGCGGCTGACCAGCCTGCCAGCGCGGGTCAGCGTGCTGGAGCAGAACGGCACCGTGGTCCCGGTCGCGGCCGGATCAGTAGGCGTCGCTGGCGCCACCGTGCCCGCCGCAGGCGGCACGGTCCTGCTAGCCGAGCCGGCCGGGAACTGGTCCGCATCCGTCAACGGGCACGCGCTGACACCGGTCGCCTCACCGGCCGGAGGCTGGGCTCAGGCGTTCAAGCTGCCGCCCGGCGGCGGCACGCTGACGATCAGCAGGAGCGCGCTGCTGCACGATCTGGTGATGGCACTGGAGTTGCTGGCACTCGTGGTCGTCGCCGCGCTCGCCCTGCCGGGCATCCGTACGGCCGCCGAGATGCGAGGCCACGGCCAGCCCGGTCGAGACGGCAGGCGGGCAGTGGGGCGACGGCGCTGCGTACGGTGGCGAGGCCGGCGATCTGGCCGAGGAGGCCGGTGACGAGCGCGAGCCGGTCCTAGTAGGCGCTGGCCGGGATGCGGCTCAGCCGAGCCGGCCAGGCGAGGCGGGTACAGCGGTCCAGCTAGGCCGGGCAGGCCGGGCGGGCCGAGGCGGCAAGTCCGGCCGCACCCGCGGCGATAGCCCCGCGCGCGGCAAGGGGCTCGGCCGGTCCAGGCGCGGAACACGAGCCGGCGGCCCGATCGCGATGAGGATCTGGAGACGTCCGACGGCGGCGCTGGCCGCGGGGCTGGGAACGAGCGACGGGGCGGCGGACTTTCGCTGCCAGCGCGCTCTGGTGGCCGACGGACCGCTGGCCGAGGCGCGGCGGCCGCCAGAGACGCTGCAGCGGCTGGCACTGGCGCAGCTGTGGCCGCCGGCGGTGCCGCCGTGGCCGGGAGTGCTGGCGCCGTGGCCGGGAGTGCTCGCGCCGTGGCCGGGAGTGCGGGCGCCGTGGCCGGGAGTGCGGGCGCCGGCGGTGCCGTCACCGAAGTGTTTACCGCGGGACCAGCCGACGGTCGCCGCGGGGCGCGCGCTGGCGGCCCGCCAGGTGCGGCGTGGCCGGCCGGACAGCCTGCGAGCCGATTCATGAGCGAGCCGCCGGACGAACGGACCCGGTCAGCTGATCCGCGTGAGCCGGAGTGGACGCGCGGATCTGCCCGGGGTGACGCCGCTCCCTACGGCGGGCCGGCTGCCTACGGCGAGCCTGCCTCCTACGGTGGCGCTGCCCGCGGTGAGCCTGCCTCCTACGGTGGCGCTGCCCGCGGTGAGCCTGCCGGCTACGGCGAGTCTGCCGGTTACGGTGACGCTGGCCGCGGTGACTCCGGCGCTCACGGTGGCTGGCCGTCCCGCAGTGACCAGCAGCGCCACAGTGCGCCGTCGCCATCCGGAACGCCTTACGAGGAGCCGTACCCCGCTGGCAGGCCGGGCGGCCGGGATCGCTATCGTGACGGCGCCGGGAGCCGATCGCCGTCCGGGTCGCCGTATCCGGACGCGGCCGGCTACGCCGGGCCACCGGGCTACAGCCACGCACCGCATGGTGAAGAGCCAGATTACGGGAGCCGCGCCGGTCGTGCCGATGAGCCTGGCTACGCCGGCGAGTCCGGCTACTCCAGTGCGGCCGGGTACCGCGACGACGCCGGCTTCGGCCGCGCACCCGCTGACCGCGGGCAGGCCGGGTACGACGGCCCGCGCGGCTACCGGGAGCCCGGCGACTACCAGCGCCAGCCCGGCTACCGGGAGCCCGGCGACTACGAGCGCCAGCCCGGCTATCAGGACGCAGCCGGTTCGGGCGGTCACGCCGCCGCCCGGGGATCCGATGATCAGGCTTCCGCGTGGCCGTCGCCGGGCCAGCAGCACAGCTGGCCGCAGGACTATCAGCAGCACGGCTGGCCCGAGGACCGCGGCGCTGGCGGGACCGGCGGAGGTGCCAATCCCGCCTGGCAGATGCCAGATCAGCAGTCCTGGCCCGACGAGAGCGACGAACTCGAGTCACTGCCGCCAGCCAGCGAAGTGCATCACGACTGGCCGGACCGTGACGACAGGACCTCGCGGGGCTGGCCCGCGCCTGGCCGTGACGGCGAGGGGGAGACGTGGTGAGCCGGGCGCGGTACGGCCGTGCTGTCTTTGCTGTACTGGTCGTGCTCGCGCTGGCCGGGATCTACTTCGCGGCGGGCAAAGGCCACCCGGCGGCCGCCGCCCGCGCTGCCGCCCAGGAGGCTGTCGAGTCCAGCCGCGCCGCGGTGTCGAGCGCCGTGCGGGTCTGCCCGGCACCAGGCTCACCCGCACCGACGGCGGCCTCGGTGGCGATAGCCGCGGTGCCGGGATCGGCGTCCACGGGCAGCGCTGTCATCACCCGCCTGACGCCGGGCGGCAGCACCACTGCGGGTGCGGTCGCCGCGACCGACACCCGGCCAGGCGTGCTGCAGATCTCGGCGGTCAAGGCAGCCGCGTCGCTGTCGTCGGCTCAGCAGGCCGGGCAGCCCGGCTCGAGCCCGAACATCAGCACGAGCGCCGGCCGCGGCGGCGTGCAGGTTCAGGCGACTGGTGCCATGGCCCAGGGCCTGGAGGTCGAGCAGACAGGCCCCGGCGGGCTGGTCACCGCTCAGTGCGGAGCGCCCGGCACGAGCTTCTGGTTCGTCGGGCCGGGCCAGTCGTCCGCCGCGACGATCGAGCTGTACCTGGCCAACACCGGCAATCAGGCTGCCGACGCGCAGGTGTCGTTGCTGACCGACGTCACCAAGGGCCCGCCGCTGCTCGGGAGCGCGGACAACGGCATCACGGTCCCGCCGCACAGCATGGTGGTGCAGTCGCTCGGACGACTGCTTCAGTCCTCGCGGGTCATCGCGCTGAACGTGAGCACGAGCGTCGGCCAGGTCGTGGCTGCCGTCAGGGAGAGCCGCTCGGCGACTAACGACGGGCTCTGGCTGCCTGCCACCCAGTCGCCAGCCCGGCACCTGCTGATCCCTGGCATGCCGAACGCCGGCGGCTCACGTAACCTCTACATCGCCGTGCCAGGCACCGCCGCGGCGCAGGTGAAGATCACCGCGGTCACCGCCAAGGGCTCCTACCAGCCCACCGGCGGGACAGGCATCGACTTGCTTGGCGGATCGGTGGTCTCCATCCCGCTGCCCTCTCTCGGCGGCGTTGCAGGCGCCATCAGCATCTCCTCGAGCGTGCCGGTCGCTGCCACGCTGCAGGTGTCTGGCGGTCCGGCCGGGGCGGCAGGTGCGCTCGCCGCGGTCGGCGGACCGGTTAGCGAGCAGGGCGTAGTCGCCGACAACCCGGCCAAGTCCGCCGGCAAGGCAGAGCTGGTCCTGTCCGCGCCGAAGCATGCCGCGACCGTCCGGATCACCACGGCGACGTCGACCGTGCCCGCGGCTGGCCAGCAGGGTCAGGTCGTGCAGATCAACGCCGGGTCGTCGGTCGTCGTCCCGGTCGCGCCGCCAGCCGGGAGCAAGGATGCCGAGTTCTCGGTCATCGTGACGCCCGTGAGCGGCGGACCGGTCTACGCGGGCCGGATCATCACTACCGGCGGCACCGTCCAGTCGGTGCTGGCCGTGCCAAGCTCGCCGACGTGGATACCGCTACCCGGCGTGACCGACTCACTGTCGACGATCCTGGGCTAGGAGGCCCCCCACCAGGGGTTATTGCTCGGCCGGCAGCCGGAGTTATTCCTCTGCGGGGTAGCCAGGATCGACGGTCTGCGGATCCACGCCGAGCCAGTGCGCGAACTGCTCGACGATCACGTCGAGCACGAGTTCGGCCAGCTCTTCCTGGCCGTCGGCGCGGGCCAGCAGCGGCCTGCGGTAGAGCACGATCCGGGCGGGCCTGTCCGGAAGTTCGGGCAGGTCAGGCAGCCCGCTGAGATCGGTGAACCCGGACAGGTCGGTGGCCAGGCGGCCGGCCGCCGACGGATCGCCTGGCTGGACCGAACCGGGCTCCAGCCGGGCCAGCGGTATCGGCTCCGGATCGTCGTTGTCGGGGATGACGGGCGGGATCTCCTCGACGCCGAATTCGACTCCGGATAGCTCGGCTTCCCAGCGCGGCTCGAGCTGCGAGACCGCGAGCAGGACCAGGTCATCGAACCGCTCGGAACGCGTCCGGTGCAGCGGCACCTCGGGCGGGACGAGCGAACCGCGCAGCCCGCGGCCGTGCCGGTCCCGCCGGCGGATCCGGGCTGCTGCTGCGCGGCCGGTGTCGTTGCCGTCATGCACAGTAACTGAGCGTATCCCAGCCGCCGACGGCAAGCTTGGCCGCTGCGATCTGGCAGCCGGAGACACGATCGCGCAGTGTGCCCCGGGTGGTGGCGTTACCGTCTGCCGATCGATACCGTCAGCCGTTGTGAGCGACCATCACGATCCCCCGATCTCCGGCGCCCCGGTACGGCTGGCTGCCGGGTGCCAGCATCAGGCCGGGATGGTGCTCCGTTGACCGCTCGCCAGTGCTCGCGGCCTGCCTGCAGGCAGGTGGCCGTCTATACCCTGACCTACGTGTACCGCGATTCGACGGCCGTGCTCGGCCCGCTCGCCGCCTTCGTCGAGCCGCACTGCTACGACCTGTGCTCGCGGCACGCCGACCGGATGACGGCGCCGCGGGGATGGGATGTGGTCAGGCTGCCGGTGGGCGAGCCACCCGACGAGGCGGCCGCGGCTGACGACCTGGAGGCTCTCGCCAACGCCGTCCGGGAGGCCACATCGCCGACCACGCCCGCCGAGCCGACTGGTCAGGGTGTCGAGACTGGCCGTCGTGGCCACTTGCGGGTGCTGCGCTCAGCGCCGACCGATGGCGGGCGACTCCGCTAGGGCCGACGGCTGCGCATCCGCTGACTAGCACCGGCGCGAAGGCCCCCCGTTCCTGACCCCAGACTCCGATCATCGGTGCGGCTCTGCGTAGGGTGCACCGGTAAGATCCCATGATGCTCGGGAGCGAGCAGGCGTCTGGCCACCACGAGCGACTGGAGATGGTAATGAAGATCGATAGCTGGCTGCTGGAGATCCTGGCCTGCCCGAAGTGCCACTCACCGCTCCGCGCCGACGAAGCTGCCAGCGAGCTGGTGTGCACGGGACCTGACTGCGGCCTGGCGTACCCGGTACGCGACGACATTCCGGTGCTGCTGATCGACGAGGCGCGCGACCCGGCGGCTGACGACTCGCGGGAGTGAGGGCCTATCGCTACGCCCGTCACGCCCGGCCCGGGGGCGAGCGCCGGTAGCGGCCACGACGGCAAGCGCGCCGTCCTCGCCGCGCTGGCGGCGAACCTCGGCATCGCCCTCACGAAGTTCGTCGCCTTCGTCATTACCGGCTCCGCCTCGCTGCTGGCCGAGGCCGTCCACTCGGTCGCCGACTCCGCGAACCAGGCGCTGCTCCTGATCGGCCGCAACCGGGCGCAGCGAGAGGAGACGGAAGAGCACCAGTTCGGGTTCGGGGCGGAGCGTTACTTCTACGCGTTCATCGTCGCGCTCGTGCTGTTCACCGTGGGGGCCGTGTTCTCGGTCTACGAAGGCGTCCATCGGATCATGCACCCGCAGCGCCTCGTCTCGCCTGCCGTCGCGCTCGTCGTGCTGGGCATCGCCATCGTGCTCGAGAGCGTGTCCCTGCGAACGGCGGTCAGGGAGTCCAACCGCAGCCGCGGCCGGGCCAGCTGGCGTAGCTTCATCCGGCACGCGAAAGCACCCGAGCTTCCTGCCGTCCTGCTGGAGGACGTTGCGGCCCTCGCTGGCCTGCTCCTGGCGCTGATCGGCGTGACGCTGGCGACGCTCACCCACGACGACACGTGGGACGGGGCCGGCTCTGTGGCGATCGGGGTGCTGCTCGGCACCGTCGCCGTAGTGCTGGCGATCGAGATGAAGAGCCTGCTGATCGGGGAGTCGGCCAATGTCGACGTCGAGGCGGCGATCGTGGCGGCCATCGAGGCCGGCCCGGAAGTGGACCGGGTGATCCACCTGCGAACGCTCCATATCGGGCCGGAGACACTGCTCGTCGCGGCCAAGATCGGCGTCGTGCATGACGAGACGGCAGCGAGCGTCGCGGCTGGCATCGACGCCGCCGAGCGGCGGATCCGCGCGGCGGTCCCGATCGCGGAGCTGATCTTCCTGGAACCCGATATCTACCGGGCGGCCCGGGCTGACCCCACTGATCCGGCTGTCAGGGCCGCCCGGCGGCGGTCGCGACGGGAGGCCGGCCGGTCTGCCGTCCGCACTGCCCGCGATCGCCCGGACTAGCGGCCTGGGCCTAGCCGCCGGGCCCAGGCGCCGGGACCAGGCGCCGGGACCAGCCACCTGAGACTGGCCGCCTGGACCGGTCGGAGGGCCTTGCCGCCCGGAGCTAGCCCCCCGAAACGGCTGGCCAGAACCGCCGGTGCGCTAGCCCCCGAAGCCGACCATCCAGCTCGGCTGGATCCTGACGTAGGCGATGTCCGGCCCCCAGCTCGACGGTGACGAGCCGTAGTGCCTGGTCAGGTGCTCCTCGATGGCCGGCCGGTCCTCATGGTCCGGGGTCAGGAACTCGGCCGTCCCGTGCGTGAAGACTCCGAACGAATCGCCTTCCAGGTACGCGGCGCTGACATGCGGGCGGCTGCGCATGTCAGCCGCCTTGACCGACGAGCCGCTGGTCGTGAACACCCAGCGTCCGCGCAGCAGGTGACCGTCGACACCGCTGACCCGCGGGTGGCCGCCGGCGCTGACGGTGGCCAGTGCCAGGGTGCGCATGCCGGTCAGGCGCCGGACAAGGTCGGCGGCCGGGACCGCGCGATCCGGCCTGATGATCGAGCGCAGGTGCTCGCTCGCGCCTGCCAGCGAGCGGTCAAGCAGCTGCTGGAGCTCGATAATCTCCGCCGGATCTTCGTTCATGGCGTGCCTCCGGGACCAGGACTATCACGGACCGCGCTCAGCTGCCGAGCAGCGCGGTCGCACGGCCGCTGTCCCGCACCGCCGCCAGGTCCGTATCGCGCGCAGCGTTCGCCCGCACGTCGGGATTGAGCGCCACCGCCGCTGTCAGCGCCGCCGCCGCGTCGTCGAGCAGTCCGGCGCGTGCCTGCGCGCACGCCAGGTTGTAGCAGGCCATGCCGCGGGCCGGGGCTGGCGCGTCCAGGTAACCCGCCGCCGCGACCGCGTGCTCGGCTAGCGCGACGGCGCGATCCGGCTGCCCGTGGTCCAGGTAGTAGTCGCCGAGGTGCCCCGTCGGATGCCAGAACCCGCGCACCACGACCTGCAGCCACAGCTGCCTGCCGCGCAGCCACGGATGCCGGGCAGGCTCGGTCAGGTCCTGGCGGCACGCCACGCGCACTTCCTCGATCAGTTCGCCCGCGACGCGCCAGCTGTCCCGTGCCACGGCGTCGGCGGGCTGCGCCGCCAGCTCGGCATACAGGGTCGCCGACTTGTGATCGACCTCAGCGAACTCCGGCGGTGCCTGGCCGGCTCCGGATGGCGCGCAGCCGCTGCACCTGCTGACGCCGGAACTCGGTGTTGTGTGCGATTGTCGGCAGTGCGGCCCAGCTGCTCGGCGCTGCCGCTAGCCGCGCGACTCCAGGCCGGCCAGCAGCTCTTGCTCCGCCGTCGCGGCCAGGCCGATCAGTCCCGCGACGGCGGCGCGCAGCCCCTCCTGGCCGGTCACGAGCCGTCCGCCTGCTGCGGACCGGCTGCACCGAGGGTGCTGACCGGCTTGACGGCTATGAACTTCAGGACGTCATCCATCATGACCGTGATCGCAGCGAAGCCCAGGGTCTGCAGGCGGCCGAGCACCCAGGCCGGATCGACGGGGTTGTAGGTGTCCTCAGCGTGGAAGTGGTGCAGCTCGTTGCTGGCCAGGCTGTCGGAGCCGATCAGCACGCCGCCCGGCCGCAGGACCCGGAACGCCTCCGCGAGGATCTTGTTCTGCAAGGCGAGCGTCGGCACGTGATGCAGCATCGTGAAGCAGCCGACGGAGTCATAGCTGCCATCCGGATAGCTCAGCTCGGCCGCGCTGCCGGTGATGATCTCGACGTTGGTGCCCGCGTACCTGGCGGCCAGTAGCGCGGCCGCGGCCTCGTCGACCTCGATCGCCGTCAGCTTGCCGACCCGGCCGCGTAGCCACTCGGTTGCTGCGCCAGGGCCCGGGCCGATCTCCAGCATCTGGTCGCCGAGGTCGACGTCACGGGTTAGCGCCGGCAGGATGTCGGTCTGGATATGCTGCGCCCACTCCGGGCTGGTGCACACTCTGGCATGGTTTTCGTTCATGGTCACGACGCTAGGAACTGTGGCGCCGCAGGCCAAGGGCGTAGGCTGCCAAGCTGTGTCGCAGGACGGACATGCCCAGATGGCTTCTGACCGAGACGACTACTGCGCTGCCGACGAGATAGGCCCGGACGCGGCAGTCGTGGTGGCGACCTTCCCGATGCCAGCCGGGCTGGTCTTCGACTGGCACACGCACGAAGATCACCAGCTGGCGTGGGCGGCGAGCGGGGTGCTGACCGTCCGCACGCAGGAATCGGCCTGGGTACTGCCGCCCACCCGGGCGCTCTGGATACCTGCGGGTCTGCCGCACGAGACCCTATCGGCGGGAACGGCAACGATGCGGTCCGCCTATGTCCGGCCCTCGCGGTGCGCGATCAGCTGGACCGAGCCGACTCCCGTCTCGGCCAGCCCGCTGCTGGCCGAGCTGATCGGCTACCTGGAAGACCCTGCCCTGGACGCGGCCGCG
This sequence comes from uncultured Actinomycetota bacterium, assembly GCA_963837255.1. Taxonomy (GTDB): domain Bacteria; phylum Actinomycetota; class Actinomycetes; order Streptosporangiales; family Streptosporangiaceae; genus JAJYUU01. The sequence goes on along the minus strand of CAWIMN010000009.1, from coordinate 779,337 downwards.
CGCGCGAACGCCGAGGCTGTGCTCGTCGACCTGCTGCGGCCGGTCGCCATGACCACGATCCACGTGCGCATGCCGGCCGACGACCGCGCCTGGCAGGTGGCGGACGGGATTGCAGCCAACCCGGCCGACGGCCGCACGCTCGCCGAGTGGGGCCGCGAGGTCGGCGCCAGCGAGCGCACGCTGGCGAGGGCGTTCCTCGCCGACACGGGCGTGAGCTTCGGCCGGTGGCGCACCTTGCTGCGCGTGCAGGCCGCGCTCGCCGCGCTGGCTCGCGGCGAGCCGGTCGGGAACGTCGCCCGGCACGTCGGCTACGACTCCGACAGCGCATTCGTGCAGGCGTTCCGCCGCGAGACCGGGGTCACGCCTGCCGCGTACTTCCGCGCAGGGCGCCTGACCGGGATCCGATCAGGGCTGGCTCAGGAGCCGGAGCGCGCGCTCCTGCTCGAAGTCCAGTGCCCGCGCGGGCGGCGGCTGGATCCGGCCGATCCGGCGTCCCAGCTCGGCGACCTCTGCCCGGACCCGAGGATCGGCGAGCACCCGGATGCCGAAGGCGAGCGCGACCGGGCTGATGTCGTAGCGCCGCTCCAGCGACAGGCCCAGCGCGACGGCCGCCAGGTCGGCGTCGGAGAACTGCCGGTGCGCCCCTGCCAGGCTCGCGCCAGGTGCGGATGACACTGGCCGACCGGGCCCCCGGTCCGGCCAGCGTCCGGCGCCTCGGCTGCGGACCGGGCGCAGCGCCGGCAGCAGGCCGAGTGACTCCCGGTACCTGAGCATCCGGGGGGTCAGATCGAGCCGCCGGGCCGCTTCCGTGATTCTCATGCGGCATAATCTTACAAGTTATTGTCAGATAAGGTCGGCTAAGCGTGCTGCGGGTAGGCCACGTGGCGTACCTTCGTGCTGTGGCTCCGGATCGGGGCCGGATACACGTGCTGTCGCACCCAGACTCAAGAGACCCAGGAGCCCGCATGCCCGCTGAGACAGTCCCGTTCAAGGTTGCCGACTTGTCGCTGGCCGACTTCGGCCGCCGCGAGATCAGGCTGGCCGAGCACGAGATGCCCGGCCTGATGGCAGTCCGCGCCGAGTGGGCTGACTCGCAGCCGCTGGCCGGCGCCCGGATCACCGGCTCGCTGCATATGACCGTGCAGACGGCTGTGCTGATCGAGACCCTGGTGGCGCTCGGCGCCCAGGTGCGGTGGGCCTCCTGCAACATCTTCTCCACCCAGGACCACGCTGCCGCTGCGGTCGCGGTCGGTCCCGATGGCACGCCCGAGAACCCGAAGGGCATCCCGGTGTTCGCCTGGAAGGGCGAGACGCTGCCGGAGTACTGGTGGTGCACCGAGCAGGCACTGACGTGGCCCGGCGAGGCCGGGCCCGAACATGCTGCTCGACGACGGCGGCGACGCCACCCTGCTCGTCCACAAGGGCGCCGAGTTCGAGGCCGCTGGCGCGGTGCCCGCTGCCAAGGACGACGATGCCGAGGAGTGGCGCGTCATCCTCGCCGTCCTGGCGGACTCGCTCGCGCAGGCTCCGGGCAAGTGGACCGCGGCGGCAGCGGAGATCAAGGGCGTCACCGAGGAGACCACCACCGGGGTGCACCGGCTGTACGAGATGGCCAAGGACGGGTCGCTGCGCTTCCCGGCGATCAACGTGAACGACTCGGTGACCAAGTCGAAGTTCGACAACAAATACGGCTGCCGGCACTCGCTGGTGGACGGCATCAACCGGGCCACTGACGTGCTGATCGGCGGCAAGGTCGCCGTCATCTGCGGGTACGGTGACGTGGGCAAGGGCTGCGCCGAGTCGCTGCGCGGCCAGGGCGCCCGCGTGATCGTGACGGAGATCGACCCGATCTGCGCGCTCCAGGCGGCGATGGACGGCTACCAGGTGGCGCGGCTGGAGGACGTAGTCGGTACCGCCGACATCTTCGTCAGCGCGACCGGGTAACTTCCACATCATCACGGCCGAGCACATGAGCCAGATGAAGCACCAGGCGATCGTCGGCAACATCGGGCACTTCGACAACGAGATCGACATGGCGGGCCTGGCCCGGCTGCCTGGCGTCAAGCGCGTCAACATCAAGCCGCAGGTCGACGAGTGGACGTTCCCGGACGGGCACGCGGTCATCGTGCTGTCCGAGGGCCGGCTGCTGAACCTGGGCAACGCCACCGGGCACCCGAGCTTCGTGATGTCCAACAGCTTCACCAACCAGGTCATCGCCCAGGTCGAGCTGTTCACCAAGACCGACGAGTACCCGCTCGGCGTGCACGTACTGCCCAAGCACCTGGACGAGAAGGTGGCGCGGCTGCACCTGGACGCGCTCGGCGTCAAGCTCACCGTGCTGACCAAGGAGCAGGCCGCGTACATCGGCGTCCCGGTCGATGGCCCGTACAAGCCGGACCACTACCGGTACTGACCGGCCGAGGCGGGCCTCGAGTCGTCCGCACTCATCACGTCGCCGATCCCGGGCTGGCCCTGGCCGGCCAGCCCGGGATCGCGTGGGCCGAGCGGGCGATGCCGGTGCTCGGCATGCTGCGCGCGTCGTTCGCCAGCCAGCAGCCGTTCGCCGGGCTGACCATCGCCTGCTGCCTGCACGTCACCGCCGAGACCGCCGTCCTGGTCAGGACGCTGACGGCGGGCGGCGCCCAGGTCCACCTGGCCGCGTCGAACCCGCTGTCCACCCAGGACGACATCGCGGCGGCGCTGGCCGCCGAGCCAGGCGTCACCGTCCAGGCACGCTCAGGCGTGGACCGGAGCGTCTACTACGAGCACATCCACCGGGTCCTGGACAGCGGGCCGGACCTCGTCATGGACGACGGCGGTGACCTGGTCAACACGCTGCACGAGGCCCGCGCCGGAGCTGGTCGCCGGCGTGCGCGGCGGCTGCGAGGCGACCTCGACCGGGGCGGCCAGGCTGCGGCGGATGGCGGCGGCCGGATCGCTCGGCTTCCCGATGATCGCGGCCGAGCTGTCGGCGATCACGCGGATGATCGATCACAAGTACGGCACCGGCCAGTCGGTACTGGACGGCATCCTGCGCGCGACCAACACGCTCGTGGCCGGCAAGACCGTCGTCGTGGCGGGCTTCGGCCCGTGCGGCTCCGGCATCGCCGAGCGCGCCCGCGGCCTCGGCGCCCAGGTACTCGTCACCGAGGTCGACCCCGTCCGCGCGCTCGGCGCGATCATGCAGGGCTTCCGGGTCATGCCGATGAGCAGCGCCGCGCCGGCTGGCGAGATGGTCATCACCGCGACCGGGTCGCGCGAGGTCATCGGCGCGGCCGAGATCGCCGCCCTGCCGGACGGCGCGATGCTGGCGAACGCCGGACACTTCGACGTGGAGATCGACGTGGCCGCGCTGAGCCGCCGCGGCCGTGGAGGTGCACCCGGCAGTCCGGCCGCACGCGGACGAGTACGTGCTCGCCGACGGCAGGCGGCTCATCCTGCTGGCCGAGGGCCGGGTCGTGAACCTGGTCGCGGCCGAGGGCAACCCGGCGGCCGTCATGGACACCTCGTTTGCCGTGCAGGCGCTCGCGCTGGCGTGGCTGGCCGGCGGCGCGCCGGGTCAGGTGGACGGTGACAACCGGCCGAGGCGCGGCCGGGCCTGGTACTCGATGTGCCGGCGCCGATCGACGCGCAGGTCGCCAGCCTCACGCTCGCGTCGCTGGGCACGCGAATCGACGAGCTGACCGACGCGCAGCTGCGCTACCTGGAGTCCTGGCGGCAGGGTTCTTAGGCCGGAGGCGCGAAGCCGCGCGGCGGGGGGTCAGCCAGCGGGGGAGCTGGCGGCGGGACGTCAGCCGGCGTGGTGGCAGCCGGCGGAGTGTCAGCCGGCGGGGGAGCTGGCGGCGGGACGTCAGCCGGCGTGATGGCAGCCGGCGGAGCGGCCTGCGCAGGCGGCTGCAGCCGGCGCTGGGCGGGGAGGCGTGCGCAGCCGGGACTGGCGGTGTCGACGGCTCCGGCTGAAAGGCCGCGAACCTGGCCCGCTCACGCTCGCGCCGCACCGCGAGGACTGCCGACAGGTAGGCGGCCGGCGGCGTCCCCGCTGGCGGCGGCGGGCTGACCTGCGCGGCGACAGCGTTGGCCAGCTGGACGCCGAGCGAGTCCCGCGCCTGCGGACTCAGCTCGGTGAACCGGCGCAGGTAACTGCCCGCTGCCTCCGCCGTCTGGTCCGACAGCCTCGGACACCTGAAGCAGCTGAGCCCAGTCCGCGAGCGGCGGCGGGACAGCGACGAACTCCGGCGGCAGCGCCGGCCGGGCCGGGACCCGCTCCTGGATGACGTACGTGCCGGCGAAGACGTCGCCGACGCGCTTGCCGCGAGCCGAGATGATCGAGGTGATCAGCCCGACCGGCGCCAGCACGAAGGTCCAGATCTCGAAGACGCCGACTAGCGCTCGCACCAGTGCCTGCCGGAACCGCACCGGGCTGCCATCGTCGCCGATGACGCGGATGCCGAGCGCCATCTTGCCGAGCGTCTTGCCCCGGCTCAGTGTCTCGAACGCGGTCGGGTACGCGACGAGCACGAGCACGTAGGCCGTCACGAACGCAGCGGCGCCGTAGTCAGCTGCTGACCGAGCCGGCCGCGGCCACGAGGATGAAGATCACGATCAGCAGCAGCACGATCTGCGCGACCATGTCGAGCAGCAGCGCGGCGATGCGGCTCGGGAACGTCGCCACCGGCAGTTCGAGCGCGACAGCCTCGCCCGTGATGACGTCGGTCATGGCTGCTCCTCGCTCATCCCGCGTAACCGCAGGTACCGGGCCAAGATTACCCAGGCCGGGCAGTAGTCTCCTGTCCGTGGACGTCGATGCCTTCGCCGCGGCGCACCAGGCCGACTGGGACCGGCTGGCCGTGCTGGTCAGTCGCCGCCGGCGACTGTCCGGTGACGAGGTAGACGAGCTGGTCGCGAGCTACCAGCGGACCGCAACGCACTTGTCAGTGCTGCGCAGTGGCGGCCATGACCCGGCCCTGACGGCGCGCCTGTCCGGCTTGCTCGCCCGCGCCCGCGCCGCCGTTACTGGCGCGCATACGCCCGCGTGGCGATCGGTCGGGGAGTTCTTCGGCGTGGCCTTCCCGGCGATGGCGTACCGGGCGCGGTGGTGGTGGCTGGCGACAGCGGCCGGGTCGATCCTGGTCGCGCTCCTCGTCGGCCGGTGGGTCGCCGCGTCGCCGGCCGTGCAGGCCAGCCTCGCGTCGCACTCACAGGTCGCCAGCCTGGTGAACCACCAGTTCCGGGACTACTACTCGCAGGACACCGCTCCGGCTTTCGCGTCGAAGGTCTGGACCAACAACGTGTGGGTGGCCGCGCAGACGCTGATCCTCGGGGCGTTCCTGGGGGTCGGCACGATCTATGTGCTGCTCGTCAACGCGCTGAACCTGGGCGTCGACGGTGGTCTCATGATCGGCCATGGCAAGACGGTCGAGTTCTTCACGCTGATACTTCCGCACGGGATGCTGGAGCTGTCCGCGGTATTCCTCGCAGCGGCCGCCGGGCTGCGGATGGGCTGGGCGGTCATCGATCCCGGCCCTCGGCGACGCGTCCAGGCGCTGGCCGAAGAGGGCCGCGCAACGGTCACTGTCGCGCTCGGCCTGATCGTGGTCCTGGCCACCTCGGGCGCCATCGAGGCTTTTGTGACGCCATCCTCGCTGCCGTCGTGGGCTCGCATCGGCATCGGCGTCGTGGCGGAGATCGGGTTTCTGGCGTATGTCATTCTGGCGGGCCGGCGTGCGCAGCGCCTGGGCCTGTCCGCTGACATAGCCGAGGCGCCAGCACATGCACCCGTGGCTGGCTAACACCGTTGCCCGGTGACTGTCAGAGCCGGCCCGCGGCCTTCAGCGCGAGGTAGGAGTCGGCGAGCGCGGGCGCCAGGCGCCCCGGCGGTGCGTCGATGACGTCGACGCCGCGCTTGGCCAGCAGCGCCCCGACCCTGGCCCGCTCGGCGCGGGCCCGCTCGGCCGCTGCCGCCTGATACACAGCGGCAGCATCGCTGCGCGACGAGGCCAGCTCGGCCAGCCGGGGATCCGCGGTAGCGGCGACCACGAGCCGGTACCGGCTGACCAGCAGGTCGATCCTCGGGAGCAGGCCGAGCTCGAGTGCTGCCGAGTTGAGGTCGGTGAGGAGCACCACCAGGCAGCGCTGCCGGGCCGTCGCGAGCAGCGTGCTGGCCATCAGATCGCCATCAGACTCCGCTAGCTCGGGATCGAGCAGGGCCATCGCGTCAGTCATCTTCGGCAGCACATCGCTCCGGCTCGCACCGACCACCCGAACCCGGACCTGCCGGTCGACCGCGAGCAGGTCCACGCGGTCGCCCGCACGAGACGCAAGCGCGGCCAGGAGCAGCGCCGCATCCATCGCGGCGTCCAGCCGCGGCACGCCCGCCACCCGGCCGGCCGAGGTACGCCCAGTGTCGAGCACCAGCACGACCCGCCGGTCTCGCTCGGGCCGCCACGTCCGGACCACGACGTCGGAGCGCTTGGCTGACGATCGCCAGTCGATGGAGCGGACGTCGTCGCCGACCACGTACTCGCGGAGCGAGTCGAATTCGCTGCCCTGGCCGCGGATCAGGCTCCGGTGCTGCCCGTCGAGCTGACGCAGCCTGGCGAGCTTCTCCGGCAAGTGCTTACGGCTCAGGAACGGGGGCAACACCCGGACTGTCCATGGCGCCGCGCGGCTGGCCTGACGCGCCGCGAGCCCGAGTGGTCCCACTGACCGGACAGTGACCTTGCCGGCGAACTTGTCGCCGCGCCGGGTGGGCTGCATCGTCGTGGTCACCGTGGCGCGGCCGCCGGCCGGGACCGTCATCTCGCCCGCGGCTGGTCGCGCCGAGGCTCGGCTGCCAGGCATCGCGGAGGATGCCGCGGACGGCGCGCCGGCCGGCATTGGTGATCGTCAGCGTCGTGGCGCCGCGCTCGCCGAGCATGATCCGCGTGTCGCCGGATCTGGACATGCCCAGCCGCCGGACGCTGCCGGCCAGCGCGACGTCGGCGGCGATGGCCACGGCGATGAGGCCATCGACGGTGACCAGGCCCGCGACCGTGCGCAGCAGCACGGCAGCGAGGGTGCCGATGAGCGCGAGCAGCGCCGCGCGTCCGGTGAGCGCCATCGGCGCCGCTACCTGGGCACCGGGACCGACGACAGGACGCTCTCCAGCACGCCATCGGCCGTCGCGCCCGCGAGCTCAGCCTCGGGGCGCAGCTGGATCCGGTGCCGGAGAGTGGGGCGAGCCAGCGTCTTGACGTCGTCAGGCGTCACGTAGTCGCGGCCTGACAGCCACGCCCACGCCCGGCTCGTAGCGAGCAGGGCAGTGCCGCCACGCGGAGAGACGCCGAGCTGAATCGATGCCGACTGCCGAGTGCCGCGGCAGATGTCGACGATGTAGCCGGTGACCTCGACGGAGACCTGGACCTTGCCGACAGCACGGCGCGCCGCGATGAGGTTGCCCGCGGTGGCGACCTGCCGGATGCCCGCGGCGGGCAGGTCCCGCGGATCGAAGCCAGCCGCATGCCGGGACAGGATGTCGATCTCGGCGTCCCGGTCCGGCACGGTCACGGCCAGCTTGAGCAGGAACCTGTCCAGCTGCGCCTCCGGCAGCGGGTACGTGCCCTCGTATTCCACCGGGTTCTGCGTCGCCGCCACCAGGAACGGCACCGGCAGCGGCCGCGGCACGCCCTCCACCGAGACCTGACGCTCCTCCATTGCCTCCAGCAGCGCTGCCTGCGTCTTCGGCGGCGTTCTGTTGATCTCATCAGCGAGCAGCAGGTTGGTGAAGACAGGGCCCTCGCGGTACTGGAACTCAGCCGTGCGGGCGTCGTAGATCAGCGACCCGGTGACGTCACCCGGCATCAGATCTGGCGTGAACTGGACTCGCTTGCTGTCGATCGCCAGCGCGGCGGCGAGCGCCCGCACGAGCAGCGTCTTGGCCACGCCAGGGACGCCTTCGAGCAGCACGTGACCCTGGCAGAGCAGCGCCACCAGCAGTCCGCTGATGACTGGCTCCTGACCGACGACAGCCTTGGCGACCTCGTCGCGCACCGCGGCGAGCGCGGTCCGCTCCGCTGCGCCAGCGGCGGCCGGTGCAGTGCCGCCCGCTGTGTCGGCAGTTGCCGGCGCCACCGCGGCCGCCACGTCCGCTGGCCCGGCGCCGCCAGTCTCTGCAATGCTCACGTCGCGCCTACCTCTCGCTCCAGTTCGTCAAGATCGCGGGCCAGGGCCACCAGCGCCTGATCGCTGCCTGGTGCCGGGCCGTAGAGCAGCTCCGCTAGCTGCGGCGGCCCGGTGCCCGAGTGCTGCGCGACGGCCGCGACGACGGCGTCCTGACCGGCCCCGGGCGGCAGGCCGACGACGCGCTCAAGGCGGCTGAGCAGGCCGCTCCGCAGCGCCTCGGCCGCCTGTGCGCGCGCGTGCCGGGACTGATACAGCCGACCGTGGCCCTCGGTCGTCTCCGCCGCCCGGACCACGACGGGCAGCGGCTCGGCGACGAGTTGGCCGAGCCGGCGTGCTCGCCACGCCGCGGCCAGCAGAGCGGCGACAAACAGCTGGATCGTGACCAGGTACACGGCCAGTGGCAGCAGGCTGGTAAATGTTCGGGGACCGGCGGTGGCGGCTGCGGTCACCGCCGCGACCGCTGGCACGAGCCAGACGATCCGTCGGCTGGCCAGCAGGTTGAGGGCGAGAGCGGCGTTGCCCGCACTGGCAAGCTTGGCATTGGTCAGTGGTGCACCGGTCCCGAGCACGGTGACCGTGCGGCCGCGGACCGGCAGTTGCACGAGCGTCGGCCCGGACGTCGAGGTGTAGCACTGCTGTGTCGTGGTCGAGGGTTCGCGCACGAGCAGGTTCTCGCCGCCCATGTCCGCCGTGCCGGCCAGCGCAGCGGCAGGCAAGCTGCAGGCCGGCCACGTCACTGTCACGGGCTCGCTGGCGCCGATGAGGCTGACCGGGCCGGCGATCTTTGCCAGTGCAGCGGGATCGGGTTCGACGAGCAGGACGCTTGCCTGCACCTTGGCGAGCGCCGACAGCTCAGTATCCGACAGATACTCCGGACTGGTGATCACGAGCGTCGAGCCTGGCGTCGCTGCCCGCACGGCCGCCGGAACGGACGTCGCGGTGATCACCTGGCGCCCGAGCCCCGCGAGGACGTCGGCGAGGGCGTGCGTCCCGTCTGCCGTGACCGCACCAGGGTTCAGGTAGGGGTTCGCCGGCGGCCGGTGCAGCGCTGCGATGGCCGCGCCGCCGAGCAGCACGATCAGCCCGATGATCAGCCAGGTGCGCCACCTGTGCCACAGCAGCGGCGCCTGCGCCGCGATCGTCACGGCACGCCTCCCGGCGGGCGGCCGGCACCGGTGAGCGTCGGGCCGGCCGGCAGGCCGACCGGGACCGGTGCGTACCCGGCCTGGTCCGCCGAGATAGCTGCGGCCGCCTTGAGCCGGACGTCGAGGTCACGGATTCGGCGGTAGCCGGGCTCTGTCCCGGCGCGGCCGCCGTAGCGGACGTCGTCAAAGTGCCGGGCCGCCTCGGTCAGCTCGGCCGCTTCGGCCGGGAACGCCGCGCCGGCCTCGACGGCCAGCTCTCTCGCAGTCCGGGCGGGCTTGCGGAGCAGGATCTCGCGTGATTCCAGGTCTCGGGCGATAGCGCGGATCCGCTCGATCATCGCCTCGCCATAGCGGCTGCTAGCCGCGAGCCGGTCAGCCTCCTCGCGGTGCTCATCGGCGCTGCGGGGCTGGCCGGCCAGGACCGGGCTGCTGCGGGCTTGCTTGCGCGTCCTCGTCGGGCCCAGCCAGTACATGACCACCGCGACGGCGGCCGCCACGGCGACCCCGAGCAGGATCAAGCCCCACCAGCTCGGACTGCCCGCCGCGGTCGTGTTGACGAGCGAGGACAGCCAGTGCGTGATGTCGTGCCAGATCCGGGTCAGCAGCGACGGGTGGTAGATCGAGCGCGCGAGCTCGCGGCGCGCTAGCTGCTGGCCGCGTAGCCTGCTGATCCCTGGCCCGTGGGTGCCGTCCATCCCTGCTACCACGCGGGCTGGCCGTCAGCTGTCAGGGCGACCGCGCCGTTGGCGATCTCGCCCAGGCTCAGCGGGCGGAGCGGACTGCTGCCCCCGCTGCCCTCGGTCATTTCCACTCCTCGGTCTCGCCTCGCTGGCCGGTGCCAGGTCGCTGCCCCGTTTCATCTTGCTAGCCGCAGGCCAGCCATCACCAGGCGCTCGGAGAGTCCTGGCTCGCTGCGGGCGGCCGCCAGACGGCCGCGAACTCGTCGCCGGTCAGCGTCTGGTTCTGGGCCGCGTCCCGCAGCGTGAGATCCAGGCCCTCGCGACGCATGCGGAGGTCCACGTATAGCAGGACGTTCACCCCCGCGCTGATGGGACGCGTGATGGTGGCGGCCAGGATCGTCCCGATCGCGGTGACGATCAGTGCGGGCACGGACGTGGTCGTCGCCCCGCTGAACAGACCGCCTGACCCGCCGCCGATGACGGTCCCGAGGATGGAGAACGGTATCGCCAGCACCTCCGCGGCGACGGTCACAATGATCCCGGTCAGCGCCAGGATGCCGAACAGCCGCCAGAAGCTGCCATGGCTGAGCTGCCAGGACCGCTTGATCGCGGCGCTGGGCGAGATGCCTTCCAGGACCACAGCGGGAAGCGTGAGGCTGAGCCGAATCACGAGCAGGATCTCAAAGACGATGCAGCCGATCCCGCCGAGCACGCCGAGCAGGACAGCCACCGGCGCGAGGTGCAGCAGTGCCAGCACGACGACGACGAGCGCCACCGGCACCAGCACGCCGACGCCCAGTGCGAACAGCAGCAACGTGGCGCCGAGGACGGCGCCGACACGGCCCGCTCGCCATGCGCCGCTCAGGCTAGTGGTCCGGCCGAGCACGCCCCTGCCGATGACAGCGCTGAGCATGCCGGTCAGTGCTGCGTTCAGCACCAGGCCGAGCACGACCGTCACGAGCACGAGCGGGACGAGGGCCGCGAAGAACGCGCCGAGCACATGGCCGACCTGCTGCGACGTGAGCGTCTGGCCGTTCCGCAAGGTGGTCTCGTCGGTCGCGAGCCGGGTCCGGTAGATGCCGTCCACGACAGCGGAGACGATGCCGTAGACCGTCATGACGATCGCTGCGAGGCCGAATGTGGCCGCCGGGTTACGGCGGGCGAGCGTGACGGCGCCATTGAGGATGTCGCCGAGGGCCAGCGGCCGGAGCGGGACTCCGCCAGGGGACGGCGCGACGTTCCACCCGCCGTAGCCGGGCCCTCCGGCGCCCTGACCGTATCCAGGCGGGGCCGGCTGGGGGTATGGCGGATAGCCGGACGGGCCGTAGCCAGGCTGACCGGACGGACCGTAGCCCGGCTGGCCGGAAGGCGGATGGCCAGGCTGGCCGAAGGGCGGATAGTTAGGGTGGCCGTAAGGCCCCGGCGGGACCTGGTTCTCCCAGCCAGGCGGCATCTGGTCGGTCACGTGTGCTCCTAACGCCCAGGTGGCGCGCTGCACGGCCTGGGGATCCGGCCAATAGTCGCATGCAGGCAACGGGGCTGCCAGCTATCCGCAGCCAAATAGGCCTAATCAACATGAAATTCTCGTACCGCTGCTTTGACCTGGCGGCCTGGCATTCCAGTCGGCACACTCGGAGGATGGCGATCACGGGCGGGACTGGACCCGACATGACAGCGCTGCGCTGGCATGATCCGCCCACTGGCCCGGCCATCGAGCTGCTCGATCAGACCAGGCTGCCCGCCACCGAGGCGTTCTTGATGTGCACCGACGTCCCGCAGCTCGTCGAGGCCATCGGCCGCCTGGCGGTGCGGGGTGCGCCGCTGCTCGGCGTCGCCGGCGCGTTCGGCGTGGCGCTCGCGGCGATGCGCGGCGACGACGTCGGGGCGGCGGCGGCCGCGATCGCTGGCGCGCGCCCGACTGCGGTGAACCTTGGCTGGGGCGTTCGGCAGGCGCTGGCGGCCTATCAGGGGGCGGCGGCCGGAACCGACCCCGTTCCCGGTCAACATCGCGGGGCGCAAGCGGCCCTGCAGGCGGCCAGGTCGATCGCATCGGACGACGCCGCCGCGAGCGCGGCGATGGCGGACCACGGACTGAGCCTCGTGCCCGCCGGGGCCCGGATCCTCACGCACTGCAACACCGGTCATCTGGTTTCCGCGGGGGCGGGGACCGCATTCGCGGTGATCCTGGCCGCGCACCGGGCGGGCCGGCTCGCCCGGCTGTGGATCGACGAGACCAGGCCGCTGCTGCAGGGCGCACGGCTGACAGCGTGGGAGGCGGGGCGGGCCGGAATCCCGCACTCGCTGCTGCCGGACGGCGCCGCGGCATCGCTGATGGCCGCGGGCGAGGTTGACCTGGTGCTCACCGGCGCGGACCGGATCGCCGCTGACGGGAGCGTGGCCAACAAGATCGGCACCTACAGCCTGGCGGTGCTGGCCAGGCACCACAATGTGCCTTTCGTGGTGGTCGCGCCGGTTTCCACAGTCGACCTCAACACCCCGGACGGTGCATCGATCACCGTGGAGCACAGGTCAGCCGACGAGGTCTCGAGCCTGGCCGGCCAGGCCATCGCGCCGCCCGGTACGGCGGCCTATAACCCGGCCTTTGACGTGACCCCGCCAGGGCTCCTGACGGCCATCGTCACCGAACTAGGGGTGATGCAGCCCGTTACTGCAGGTAATCTGCGAGACCTGGGCGTGGCTAACGGCGCCGTTGCGGCTCCCCAAGCCACCTTCTACGTGGAACGATGGGGACTATGAAAGGTCGCGTGCTGGTCGTCGATGACGATGCCGCTCTGGCTGAGATGCTCGGCATCGTGTTGCGAGGCGAGGGTTTCGAGCCCACATTCGTCGCTGACGGGGACCGCGCGATGGATGCGTTCCGGGACACAAAGCCGGACCTGGTACTCCTGGACCTGATGCTGCCAGGGATGGACGGCATCGATGTGTGCCGCCAGATCCGCGCGGAGTCGGGCGTGCCGATCGTGATGCTGACCGCCAAGAGCGACACCGTGGACGTCGTGCTCGGCCTCGAATCGGGTGCCGACGATTACATTGTCAAGCCGTTCCAGTCCAAGGTGCTCATCGCCAGGGTGCGGGCGCGGCTGCGCCGCACCGATGACCCCGCCCCCGAGACGCTGACCATCGGCGACGTGACCATCGACGTGGCGGGGCATTCTGTCCAGCGGGCCGGTGAGCCGCTGAACCTGACGCCGCTGGAGTTCGACCTGCTGGTAGCGCTGGCCCGTAAGCCGCGCCAGGTCTTCACCAGGGAGGTCCTGCTCGAGCAGGTCTGGGGGTACCGGCACGCAGCAGACACGCGGCTGGTCAACGTGCACGTCCAGCGTCTCCGCGCCAAGATCGAGAAGGACCCCGAGCGACCGGAAATCGTCGTGACTGTCCGAGGCGTTGGATACAAGGCGGGCCCGGGCTGATCGGGCGCAGGCGCCCGCCGTTTCCGCCCCTAGGAAGATCTCGGGCGGCGGCGCCGGGTCGGCTGTCTCAGGCGATGGCGCCGGGTCGGCCATCTCGCGGGGAAGGGTTATGAGGGCAGCAGCCAGCGTCACGGGGGGCTACCGCAGCTGGCTAGTCTGGCCTCGGCTGGGGCTGCTGACCGCCCTGCGGGCCAGGCTGCGGCGGATCGGTGATCGGTGGGCGCGCTCCCTCCAGCTCCGCGTCATCGCCGCGACGCTGATGCTGTCCGCGATCGTCGTCAGCGTCCTTGGCTACGTGCTCATGCAGCACCTCGTCACCGAGCTCTATAACGACAAGGTCCAGTCGTCGGTGAATATCGTCGATGTGGGCCTCGGCGGCGGCGCCGCCAGCTCGGCGGAGTTCAGCGGCAGGCCGACCCAGGGATCGCGGCAGGACATGGTGACGCTCGCGCACCAGCTGGCCTCGACCGGCGAGACGCCGTATGCCCTTGAGATCACGCTGCCGCCGGCCTACCAGGGGCCGCAGGTGTTCAGCGCCGGCGCCGCGGTCGGGCTTCTACGGTTCGCCGCCGCGGCTGCCCCAGGCTCTGGTCTCGAAGGTCAAGGCCGAGCGGGCCAACCGCCGGTACCCGCTCGAGTACTGGACGAGCATGGCGCTTGCCGCTAGCAGCAAGCCGGTGCCCGGCCTGCTGATCGGCGCGCCGTTCGGCTACGCCTACCAGGCGTACTACTTCTTCCCGCTGGCAGCCGAGCAGCACAGCATCGCCAGCATGCAGCGGACGCTCCTGCTCGTCGGGGTTGCCGTGGTGTTCCTGCTGGCCGCGATCGCCTGGCTGGTGACGAGGTGGGTGGTGATCCCGGTTCGGCTGGCGGCGCAGGGCGCCTGGCGGCTGTCGACGGGTCAGCTCAATCAGCGGATGGAGGTCCGCGGTACCGACGAGCTGGCGGCGCTGGCCACCGCGTTCAACGAGATGGCGGCCAGCCTCCAGGAGAAGCTGGTCGAGCTGGAGGATCTGTCGCAGGTCCAGCGGCAGTTCGTGTCCGACGTCTCGCATGAGCTGCGCACGCCGCTGACGACGATCCGGATCGCGTCGGACGTGCTGTTCGCGGCGAAGGAGGAGATGGACCAGGCCGCCGGCCGCTCGGCGGAGCTGCTCCAGAGCCAGCTCGAGCGGTTCGAGTCGCTGCTAACTGATCTGCTCGAGATCAGCCGCTACGACGCGAATGCGGCCACCCTCGACGCCGAGCCGGTCGACGTCTGCACGATCATCCTGCAGTCAGCGGATGTCGCGCAGCAGCTGGCCGAGCGTCGCGGGACCAAGATCGAGTTCAGGCTGCCGGCCGAACCGTGCATTGCGGAGGTAGACCGGCGCCGGGTCGAGCGGATCCTGCGCAACCTGCTGCTCAACGCGGTCGAGCACGGGGAGACCAAGGACACCATCGTCACCGCTGCCATGGACTCAGCGGCCGTGGCGATCTCGGTACGCGACTTCGGCGTGGGCCTCGCTCCTGGTGAGGAGCAGCTGGTCTTCGACCGGTTCTGGCGTGCCGACCCGGCCAGGGCGCGCACCTCGGGCGGCACCGGTCTCGGCCTGGCGATCGCGCTGGAGGACGCCCGGCTGCATGGCGGCTGGCTGGAAGCGTGGGGCGAGCCGGGGAAGGGCTCGGTGTTCCGGCTGACGCTGCCGCGCGCCGTTGGCGGCGAGCTGCACGGGTCGCCGCTTCCGCTGAGCCCGCACCCGGCCGGCATCGACGCGGTCGAGCTTGCTGCCGTTGACAGCGTCAGCCTGCCACTGGTGGATGCGGCTGCGTCGGTGAGCGCCGCGGGGGTTGGCCCGCCCGGCCCGCCCGGCCCGGCCGGCGTGGCTAGCCCGTCCAGCTTTGCCAGTGCGCCCACCCCGCCCAGCCCGCCAGGCTCTGCCAGCGCGCCCACCCCGCCCAGCCCGCCAGGCTCTGCCAGCGCGCCCACCCCGCCCAGCCCGCCAGGCTTGCCTGGCCTGCCTGGCCTCGCGGACATCGCACCGGAGGATGGCGCGGCAGCCGACGCGAGCACGCCGCCCGCTAGTGGGGTCGCAGCTCATGGCTAGCGGTCGTCGGTTCCGCGTGCCCCTGAGGCTGGCCGCCATCGCCGTCATAGTGGCCGTCGCGGGGTGCGCGACCGCGCCGTCCGGTGGACCGCCACGCCGGGCTACCGGTGGTGGCAGCCAGGTCCAGGCGTATGTGCAGCCGCTGCCGCCACCGCCTCCGACCAGCACCTGGACGGCGGCCGACGTCGTCATGGGCTTCCTGCATGCCAGCGCCAGCTATGCCTTCGACCCGGTCGCTGCCGAGCGGTACCTCGTGCCATCTTTGCGGAAGAGCTGGAAGCCCAGCACGGGGCCGGTGGCGGTGCTGGGCAACTCGATGGGCATCAGTTCACTGCCCTACCAGGCGCAGATTGCGGGGACTACCGGGCAGCAACTGGAGTCGGTCAAGTTCACCGGTCAGCGCCTGGCGACGCTTAGCCAGACGGGTCAGTACCAGTACACGCCGGGCCAGGACGTCCAGTACGAGTTCATCCTTGCCAAGATTGATGGAGTCTGGCGGATCCAGGCGCTACCGCAGGGTCAGCCCGGCTTGCTCTTGACTCAGTCCGATTTCGAGGCCGTATACCAGGCGCGGAACCTGTTCTTCTACGCGGTCGACCCGTGGCAGCCGGCCGGTGTCCTCGTGCCCGACCCCGTCTACGCGCCGCTGCAAAGCTCGAATAGCGCGCTCAACACCAATCTCGCCACCCGTCTGGTCAACGGGCTGCTCCACGACAAGGGCGACTGGCTGGCTGGCGCTACGTCGTCCGCCTTCCCACCGGGCTTGCACCTGGTCGGACAGGTCACCATCACCGGCCGGACAGCGAAGGTCGATCTCGGTGGCGCGGTCCGCGTGACGGGATTCGAGATTCAGGGCATGGAGGCCCAGCTGCAGGCGACGCTCGGCGATCAGAGCTACTCACAGCCACTCGCTAGTCACGTTCAGCTCTACATCAACAACAAGATTCAATACCATTCGAACACCGCCAACTCCGACCTGGTCACGGCGCTGGCCTCGGGACCGGTTTACGTCATAACTGGTCCCGACACCGTCGGTCAGCTGTCAGCCAGCCCGGGGGCCAGGGCCGTCCCGGTGCCGAAGGCGGGTCCGGCGCAGATCGGGCGGGCGCAGGTCACCGCTATCGCGGCCTCCCCGGCGCACGGCCACGAGCCGCAGATCGCCGTCGCGACGCAGGACGGGACAGGATGCGCGGTCCAGCTGAAGGCGGCTGGCGAAGTACAGTACCGGTCCTATGCCCTGGCCACCAAAGGCGGCGTATGCACGTCCCTGAGCTGGGATAACAGCGGCAACCTATGGGCTGCGGCCGGCAAGGCAATCTGGGTAGTGCAGCCAGGCCGGCGCCCCGCAGCTGTTGACGTAGCCGCGCTGGCCGCGATCGTCCAGTCCGGTACCCAGATCCGGGATTTGCGGATGGCGCCCGACGGTGTGCGCGCAGCGCTGCTGGTGCATACCAAGACAGGGAACAGGCTGCTTCTGGCCGCGGTCCGATTCACCGGTGATGGCCGCGTCTTGTCGATCGGCCAGCCGGTCAGCATCGGGGCCGGCGGCGCTGACCCGGTGGCGATCAGCTGGTCAGACCCCTACCACCTGGCTGTCCTAGCCGGCGATGCCATCTTCGAGGTCCCGCTCACCGGCGGTGCCGGGCTCCAGCCTGGCGGCTCGCCGCAGTCACTCGGATCAGCGCCGTCGGGCGCGCAAACGCTGACGACTAACGGCGCCGAGCTGGTAGCCGGGACGGAAGACGGCCAGATATTCGTGTCGTCCCTGGGTTCGCCCGGCTGGATCCGCGTCACGACTGGTTCGGACCCCGTTTATCCGGGCTAGGACCCATCCGTGCCCGTCCAGGGCCGGAAGACCCCCATCTGGCCGGCATCCGCTCCTGACATTCGGCTGAGGTGCGGATAACGTCGTGTCATGGCACCCGTCCGGGTCCGTGGTTGCGTCAGGTCAGCCGCCCTGTCACCAGGGCAGACGGCCTGGCAAGCCGATGCCAGCCGCAGGCAAAGCGGCCCACGTAAGGCGACTTGTCGTCGACCGATCACGGTGCGGCTTAGAAGTAAGTCCTGCCCCGCCGGGGGATCCGATGTCCCCTGGGTAGGGAGAAGGGTAGTAGTGGCACAAGCCGCCGCGAGCCCCTCAGCAGGCGAATGTGGGGTAGAAGACCAGGTCGGCCGGACGGGTGCCGCTCACTTGACTGGACACGAGGGGAGTTCCTACGTGGACATCATCTTCACGGCCCGGCACACCGATGTGCTGGAAAGATTCCGGACGTACGCGACGGGCAAGCTCATCAAGATCGTGAAGCTGGACAGCAGGGCGATCAGGGTCGACGTTGAGGTCACCGAAGAGCACAACCCGCGGCTGTCAGGACAGAAGGAGCGGGTCGAGCTCACTGTGGTCTCCAAGGGACCGAAGATCCGCGCCGAAGCCGCGGCGGAAGACAGGTTCGCCGCCCTGGACCTGGCCCTCGCGAAGCTGGAGTCCCGCCTGCGCCGAGCTTGTGGCCGGCGCAAGGACCACCACGACGCAGTCCGGCTCGGCGACGTGCCCGAGGCCGACCTGGCGTCCGACGCAGAACTGCCCGCGATCAGGCTCGGGGCGGGCGGCGGACTCCTGGCGGGCCACGGCGCAGAGGCCAGGGCGGCGATGGCGGACATGGCGGAAGCCGCCGACCAGGCGGACGCCGCGGCCCCGGCAGAGCCCGACGCCGAGGGTCTTGTCGCGGTCGAGATGAAAGGTGATGGCCCGCTTATCGTGCGCGAGAAATTCCATGCGGCCGCAGCGATGAGCATTGACGAGGCGCTGTTCGAGATGGAGATGGTCGGCCACGACTTCTTCCTCTTCACCGATGCCGTTTCCGGCCTGCCGAGCGTGGTATACCGGCGGCGCGGCTACCAGTACGGCGTGATCAGGCTGCTCGACGAGCAGGCGGCGCTGGCTTCCGAGGGCGAAGCTGCACCGAACGGCCAGGTCGCCGCGCCAGGTGGGCAAATCAACGGCACGTCGCCTGCCGCCGGCCGCGCCCAGGGACCTCGACCGGCCGCAGCGTCGCGGCCGGCGCCCCCATCTGAGTCTGCGCCATCGTCTCGGCCCGCGCCGACGCCGAGCCAGGTCCCGGCGAGGAACCAGTCTCGCCAGGCGACTAACATCAGCCATCGCTAGGCCTGTAGCAGTCGCTCGCCCCGCCCGCCTCACTGGGGCGGGCGGCGGCCGGTAAGCCGCTCGCTCGGCGTCGTCCTCGGTCACCGCGGCTCGGCGCGGCGACCGCCACGCCGGCCCTGGGGGTGGCTTGCAACAAGAGCCGACGTCGGCGAGAGTTCAGGCACGGGGTATCGCGGGGGTCAAGGTCTGGCGGGGTCAGGGTCTGGCGGGGCTGGGCGGGTCGACGGCTGGCCCGGTCGCTAAGGGAGGCAGGATCATGGGCCGCAGCGCCGGGGTCAGCCCGGAGGCACCCGACGATCAGGCGGGTATCCCCGGTGGTAGCCGGGCGACGGCGAGCGCTGATCTGGATGCCGGCCATGACGATGGCCCGGACGAGCCCACAGCGGCCGAGCCCATCCGGACGCTGATCGTGGACGATCACGCCCTGTTCCGGCGCGGCCTGGAGATGGTTCTCGAAGCCGAGCCCGACATCGAACTGGTCGGCCAGGCCAGTGATGGCGAAGAAGCGGTCAGCAAAGCCGGCGAATCGCTGCCTGACGTGGTCCTGATGGACATCCGCATGCCGCGCAGCAGCGGAATCGAGGCCTGCCGGGCGATGAAGGACCTGGCCCCCAGCACCAAGATCGTGATGCTGACGATTAGCGACGAGGAAGAGGACCTGTTCGAGGCGATCAGGGCCGGGGCCAGCGGCTACCTGCTCAAGGACATCCCGCTCGACGAGGTCGCTGACACGGTACGAGCGGTGCACGGCGGTCAGTCCCTGATCAACCCGTCGATGGCGGGCAAGCTGCTGACCGAGTTTGCGGCTCTAGCGAGGCGGGACGAGGATGAGCCGCCGCAGCAAGTCCCCGCGCCGAGGCTGACCGACCGCGAGATCCAGGTGCTCCGGCTCGTGGCACGGGGAATGAACAACCGCGATATCGCCAAAGAGCTGTTCATTTCGGAGAACACGGTCAAGAACCACGTGCGCAACATCCTGGAGAAGCTCCAGATCCACTCCCGCATGGAGGCCGTAATGGTCGCTGTGCGGGAGAAGATCATCGAGTTCGGCTGACACTCCCGCTGGCCGGGTACCAGAAGTCCTTGTCAGGGGGCGCCTGACAAGACTAGGGTCGTGCCCGACCGCGTCAGGTACTGCCTGACACGCTGCCCGGTAATGGGAGGCTCTTGCAATGGCCGTCGACGAACTTCAGGCCAACATCGCCTGCTCGTTCTGCCGGAAGCCGCCAGACGCGGTGGCCAGGCTGGTGGCCGGCCCTGGCGTCTTCATCTGTAACGAGTGCGTCGCCCTCTGCACCGAGCTGATTGCGCTGCCAGCTCAGGACAGAGATGAGGTAGCCAGCTGGGAGCAGAACATGTCCGACGACGACCTCCTGCGGCATCTGCCGAGGGTCGCGGTCGCCGGAGCGCAGGTGGAGCAGCAGCTGACCGGCTGGGTGCAGCAGGCCCGTGGCCGCGGGATCACCTGGACCAGGATCGGCGACGCGCTCGGGATGACGCGTCAATCGGCCTGGGAGAGGTTCTCCGGCGAGGACTAGTCGGGCCAGGTCAGCCCCGAGCCGGTCAGCCGAGTCCTGAGCCTGGTTAGTCCAGCGTCGAGCCTGGCCACTCCAGCGCCGAGCCTGGCCAGCATCAGCCACTTAGACGCCGTACTCGGCCAGCGCGGAGCGCAGGCGCGCCTCCAGTTGCGGCGGCTCGATCTGCTGAAGCTTGACGGTGTCGCAGCTGACCCAGGCTGCCGCCTCGGCCAGGGCCTGTGCCATCGGCTCGGCCGCGCCCGGCTTGTCGAGGCTGAGCTTGCGGGCGATCAGGGTCCGGCCGCTGCGCGCCGGGTCGACGCGGCCGACGAGTCGGCCCCCTGCCAGCAGCGGCATGGTGAAGTAACCGTGGATCCGCTTCGCCTGGGGCACGTAAGCCTCCAGGCTGTGCTCGAAGCCGAATACGCGCAACGTCCGCTTGCGGTCCCAGACTAGCGAGTCGAACGGCGACAGCAGAGTTGTCCGGTGCCTGCCGCGCTTCGCCGAGCTGCCGCCGTTCAGGTCATCCGGCTGAATCGCGGCGGGATCCGCCCAGGCCCGCCGTGCCGGGCCGGTGCGCCCAGCCGCGATCTGGACAGGAACGAGACCGGCCGCCTCAGCTGCCTCCGCCGCCGCGAGCGGCGGGCCATCCGCCCCATCCCAGCGCAGCTCCATACCGCTGTGCTTGACGCGCTGATAGTCCGACAGGTCGGCCTGGGTGACAACGCCCAGTGCACGGGCGGCCACGCCCGCCAGCCGGGCAACGCACTGGGCGTCGCTCAGGTCCAGAGCAGCCAGATCGGCCGGGAGAACACGCTCGGGCAGGTCGTAGACACGCCGCCAGCCGGTCCGCCGTACGCAGATCACCTCACCCGTGTCGAGGAGCCACTCGACGGCGATCTTGGTGTCGGACCAGTCCCACCAGGCACCGCCGTTCTTCGCGCCGCCCAGCTCGGTGGCGGTGAGCGCGCCTTCGGCCCGGATCCTGGCCAGCACGCGCTCGCAGACCTCCGGGTGACTCTGGTGCCAGCGCAGCCCGCGCCGGGCGAAGGCGCGTCGCCGGAACGCGTAGAACGGCCACTCTTCCAGCGGCAGCACGCAAGCCGCGTGTGACCAGTACTCGAAGGCGGCAGGCTGGCGCGGATGCCAGTACGCGCGCTCGACCTGCGCTCGGGGGATCGTCCCGAGGCGGGCATAGGCGACGAGCTCGTGCGAGCGCGCAAGGACGCTGATGGTGTCCAGCTGGACGGCGCCGAGCCGCCTGAGCATTGCTGGCACGCCGCCCTTGCGGGCGTCGGCGCCGATGAACCCCTGCGCGCGCAGGGTGAGAATGCGCGCTTCGTCCTGGCTCAGTGTCAACTGAGGCGCAGGCAGGGGGGGACCAGGCACGGTACGGAGGCTACCGCCAGCTGCTGACAGTTGCCCGTTATGCGAAGTTCTGTCGCCGCGCTAGCTATCTGGCGGGCCGTCGCGTCGAACTGGCACCGTCATGGCTGCCCATCTGACCCAGACCCGCCGGGTCGGGCCGCCGGCCGAGTCAAGCGCGCCAGACCCGCCGGGTCCGGCCGCCTGGCCGGGTCGGCTTAATACCAGTCGTCGAATATGCCGGTCCCCAGCGCGAGCAGGCCGCCGAGCGCGGCCACGCCGAGCGCGACCCAGAACAGCCACCAGGTCGGCCCGAATACCAGCGCCAGGCCGCCGACCAGGAACGCCGCGCAGATGAGCGTGACAGCCACCCAGGACACGGTCCGGCCGTGGAACGAGGGAAACGAGACCGGCGTCCCCGGCACCTGAGAGACGAAAGCGACATCCTGGCCGCCAGCGCCGGCCGTGGCGGCCACGGCCGAACCGCCGCCGACCTCCCTCGCGCCAGCCGCGCCTGACCCAGGGTCTGCCACGGACCCACCAGCAGTGGCCGGCCCCACCTGGTTCGTCATGCGCGCTGCTCCTCTCCTACCGCCTGTCGTTGTCCCTATCATTGTGGTCAGGGGCCACTCATGGTGCGTACTCGGCCCCATATCTGAGTGTGCCGCAATAGTCTGCACGGCAGCGGACTCGGCTTCGCCGGCTATCTCGCCTACCATGACGGTGAAGCAGGAACGCTTGCTAGCGCCATGGCGTTGAACTGCTACGGGAGCGGCCCCACGGCCCCGCCTGCGCTGTCTAGCTTGCTCAGCCGCAGCTAGACAGCTAGCTGGCGGCTAGCGGGGAATGGCACGCCAGATACTCACCCAGCCAGAGGATCCGCAGGGAGCGCGACAACAAGTGCCAGCCATCATTGACAACATCCTTCGCGCTGGCGAGGGCAAGACGCTGCGCAAGCTCAAGGCCGTCGTCAGCCAGGTCAACTCGATCGAGGACGACTTCCGGGCCATGTCCGACGCCGAGCTGCGGGCGATGACCGATGAGCTCAGGCAGCGGCACGCCGACGGCGAGTCGCTCGATGACCTGCTCCCCGAGGCGTTCGCGACGGTCCGCGAGGCATCGAACCGGGTCCTTCGGCCAGCGGCACTTCGACGTCCAGCTGATGGGCGGCGCGGCGCTCCACCTGGGCAACATCGCTGAGATGAAGACCGGTGAAGGCAAGACCCTCACCGCCGTGCTGCCGTCCTACCTCAACGCGCTGACCGGCCGCGGCGTCCACGTCGTCACGGTCAACGACTACCTGGCCAAATACCACGCCGAGTGGATGGGCCGGGTGCACCGGTTCCTCGGCCTTGAGGTCGGCGTGATCCTCTCGAACATGGATCCCGACGAGCGTCGCAAGGCCTACGCCGCCGACATCACGTACGGGACCAACAACGAGTTCGGCTTCGACTACCTGCGCGACAACATGGCCTGGGGCCTCGACGAGTGCGTTCAGCGCGGCCATTACTTCGCCATCGTCGACGAGGTCGACTCGATCCTGATCGACGAGGCCCGGACCCCGCTGATCATCAGCGGCCCGGTGGACCAGAACAGCATCTGGTACCAGGAGTTCGCCAAGATCGCGCCGCGGCTGCGCCGCGGCGAGGACGG
Organism: uncultured Actinomycetota bacterium; assembly: GCA_963837255.1. Taxonomy (GTDB): domain Bacteria; phylum Actinomycetota; class Actinomycetes; order Streptosporangiales; family Streptosporangiaceae; genus JAJYUU01. The sequence continues at coordinate 756,136 of CAWIMN010000009.1, read as the reverse complement.
CGAGGGCGACTACGAGGTCGACGAGAAGAAGCGGACGGTCGGCATCCTGGAGTCGGGGGTCGAGAAGGTCGAGGACTGGCTCGGCATCGACAACCTCTACGAGAGCGTCAACACGCCGCTGATCAGCTTCCTCAACAACGCGATCAAGGCCAAGGAGCTCTACACCAAGGACAAGGACTACGTCGTCATGAACGGCGAGGTCCTGATCGTCGACGAGTTCACCGGCCGCATCCTGCAGGGGCGCCGCTGGAGCGAGGGCATGCACCAGGCCGTGGAGGCCAAGGAGGGCGTGCAGATCAAGGACGAGAACCAGACCCTCGCCACGATCACGCTCCAGAACTACTTCCGCCTGTACGAGAAGCTCTCCGGCATGACCGGGACGGCCATCACCGAGGCCAACGAGTTCCACCAGACCTACACGCTGGGCGTCGTGCCGATCCCGACGAACATGCCGATGATCAGGGCCGACCAGCCGGACCTGGTGTACCAGACCGAGGAAGCCAAGTACGACGCCCTGGTCGAGGACATCGTCGAGCGGCACGAGGCGGGCCAGCCTGTGCTGGTCGGTACCACCAGCGTGGAGAAGTCCGAGCGGGTATCCAGGGCGCTCAAGCGCAAGGGCGTGCCGCACGAGGTGCTGAACGCTAAGTACCACGAGCGCGAGGCCGCGATCATCGCCCAGGCCGGCCGCAAGGGCGCGGTGACTGTCGCGACGAACATGGCAGGCCGCGGCACCGACATCATGCTGGGCGGTAACCCGGAGTTCATCGCCGATCTGGAGCTGCACCAGCGCGGGCTGTCGCCGGTCGACACCCCGGAGGACTACGAGGCTGCCTGGCCGGAAGCGGTCGAGAAGGCCCGTAAGGCCGTGGCCGAGGAGCACGAGGAAGTCGTGTCGGTCGGCGGCCTGTACGTGCTCGGCACCGAGCGGCACGAGTCCCGCCGCATCGACAACCAGCTACGCGGCCGGTCCGGCCGCCAGGGCGACCCGGGCGAGTCCCGGTTCTACCTGTCGCTCGAGGACGAGCTGATGGTCAGGTTCAACGGCGACAAGATCGCCCACCTGATGCAGCTGATGAAGACGCCGCCGGACATGCCGCTGGAGTCCAAGCCCGTCAGCCGGGCGATCCGGTCCGCGCAGTCCAACGTCGAGTCGCTGAACTTCGAGATCCGCAAGGACGTGCTGAAGTACGACGACGTCATGAACCGCCAGCGCAAGGTGGTCTACGACGAGCGGCGCGCGGTGCTGGAAGGCGCCGACCTCGAGCCGCAGATCAGCGGCATGATCGACGACGTGGTCGAGGGCTACGTCAGGGGCGCGACCGGCGAGGGCTTCCCCGAGGAGTGGGATCTCGACAAGCTCTGGCGGGCGCTGAAGCAGCTGTACCCGGTCGGCGTCACGATCGACGATGTCGTCGAGGAAGCCGGCGGGGAGAGAGTCGCACCTGACCAGCGATCAGCTCGTCGAGGCGGTCACGGCCGACGCCCACGCTGCCTACGACCGGCGCGAGCAGGAACTGACGCCTGAGGTCATGCGCGAGGTGGAGCGTCGCGTGGTGCTCTCGGTCCTCGACCGCAAGTGGCGCGAGCATCTGTACGAGATGGACTACCTGCGCGAGGGCGTCAGCCTGCGCGGCTACGGCCAGCGCGACCCGCTGATCGAGTATCAGCGCGAGGGCTACGACATGTTCACGGCCATGATGGACGGGATCAAGGAAGACTCCGTCGGCAGCCTGTTCAACCTCCAGGTGCAGGTCCAGGACAATCCGATCATGGCCGAGGACGGCGCCGACGGCGCAGTGCCGGGCCAGGTCATCAGCCTGACCCAGACCGCCCCGGCAATCGAGCCACAGCCGGCCCAGCCTCGCAGCAAGCGCGGCCTCCGCAGCAGGCCCAGCCACGGCAGCAAGCCCAGCCTCGGCAAGCCCAGCCCCGCAGCAGGCCCAGCCCCGGCAGCAGGCCCAGCCCCGGCAGGGGCAGCAGGGTAAGCCGGCCAGGCAGCCCGACCGCCAGGCCCAGCAGCCCGCTGCCGCAGGCGGCGACGCCGAGCAGAGCCTTCCCGCTGGTCTGGCTCGCGGGCTCGCGCGGCCGCAGCGGCAGGGCAGCCTGAGCTATAGCGCGCCGAGCGAGGACGCGACTGGCCGAGCCGAGCACAGCACCGGCCAGGCAGGCGGCGCCGAGTACGCCAACGTGGGCCGCAATGCACCTTGCCCGTGCGGGTCGGGGCGCAAGTTCAAGCTCTGCCACGGCGATCCCCGCAACCGTTAGTAACAGCCCGATCAGGACCGGGAACGGGGTCGTGTCCGCAGGCCGCCGCCAGTCGCGCGCGGCCACCCGCGGCCTGCTCCCCTGCCCGCGGCCAACGCCGACGCGCCGGAAATAGTCGCTTAGTGCCGATTGCGTCTGAGGTGCGACATCCGCGTGCTCCAACGCGTGCGCATCCGGGGCGCATCCTGAGCCCCAGACGCACACGCGTTTTTGAAGCCGTCTCTATAGCTCGGAGACCGGTCCTGCGGAACGTCCCGGCGGCGGCTCAGGCCGACTCGATCGCGGTGCAGCACCATCGGCCGCCGCCGTCGCCATAGGCCGGAGCTTGCTCGCGTTCAAGCCGCAGGGCGAGCACTCGGACACGTGGCCCGAATCCGACCACAGCGGTCATTTCGAGCACGTTTGCCGCTGGCGCCGAGGTCATGACACGCCGGACCTTGGGCCGCTGATCGGTGGCCAGCAGCGGGCCGAGTTGCCGGATGCGCCGGCGCGCCTGCTCGGTCGTCCACGGATCTAGCTGTCGAGCGGACCGCGATCCGGCCAGCGTCTCCGCCAGGACCTGGGCGAACTGGCTCGGCCAGCCCGGCGGACCCAGGTTGGCGCCGTCTGCCTGATGGGCGCCCGGCGCACCGGTACTCGGTACACCGGCGCCTGGCCGATCTGTGCCCGACTTGTCGGTGTCTGGCGCATCCGTGTCCGGTCGGCCGGCGTCTGGCTCACGTGTCGCTGACTCAGCCCGGCCGGGTCCAGTGACGTTGTCGGCTACGGGGCCGGCGGCCGCGACGGAGTCGGCCCCGGTGCTCTCCTGCCTGCTTGCCGGCGGTATCTCAGCGTCGAATGGCGGCGCTGTCTCCGGCACCGGACACTGCCGGACAGCGACGGCATCGGGCAGTGGTGCCTGCCGGCCCGGCTGCTGGACGCGGGTGGGCAGCATCGGGATGACGGCCGGGCGGGCCGGGATTTCAGGTCCGTGCCAGGGTAACTGCGGGGGAGGAATCTGCTGCATGTGATGAGTTGTACTCGCCGCCGGTGACATTCCCGGTCGCGGAATGCGGTGGCCTCCGCGCTGGTTCAAGGGACTTAGTGATGAAGAACTATTCAGGAGACGTTGTGTCGACACTGCCACCGCTGGTCGAGCCGGCCGCCGACCTGACCATCGACGAGGTCAAGCGCTATTCGCGGCACCTGATCATCCCGGAGGTCGGGATGACGGGTCAGAAGCGGCTTAAGAACGCCAGGGTCCTGTGCGTGGGTGCTGGCGGCCTCGGCTCGCCGGCCCTGCTCTACCTTGCCGCAGCGGGCGTCGGCACCCTCGGTGTCATCGACTTCGATGTCGTCGACGAGTCGAACCTGCAGCGCCAGATCATCCACGGGCAGTCCGACATAGGCCGGCTGAAGGCTGAATCGGCCAGGGACAGCATCGCCGAGATCAACCCGTACGTGAACGTCCAGGTGCACACCGATGCGCTGACCAACGACAACGTGCTGGAGATCTTCGCCGGATACGACCTGATCGTCGATGGCACGGACAACTTCGCCACCCGGTACATGGTCAACGACGCGTGCGTGCTGCTCGGCAAGCCCTACGTCTGGGGCTCGATCTTCCGGTTCGACGGCCAGGCCAGCGTGTTCTGGGCCGAGTACGGTCCCTGCTACCGCTGCCTGTATCCGGACCCGCCGCCGCCGGGCATGGTGCCGTCGTGCGCCGAGGGCGGCGTGCTGGGCGTGCTGTGCGGGTCGATCGGGTCGATCCAGGTCACCGAGGCGATCAAGCTCATCACCGGGGTCGGCGAGAGCCTGGCCGGCCGGCTGATGATCTATGACGCCCTCGAGATGAGCTACCGCACCGTCCGGGTCCGCAAGGACCCCGAGTGCGCCATCTGCGGCAAGAACCCGACGATCACCGGCCTCATCGACTACGACGCGTTCTGCGGCGCGGTGTCGGCGGACGCTGCGGAGGCGGCCTCGGGCTCGACGATCACCGCGACCGAGCTCAAGGACATGCTGGACCGCGACGACAACATCTTCCTGATCGACGTGCGCGAGCCGAACGAGTACGAGATCGTGTCGATTCCTGGCGCGACGCTGATCCCGAAGGACCAGTTCCTGACCGGGGCCGCGCTGGAGAAGCTGCCGCAGGACAAGCGGATCGTGCTGCACTGCAAGAGCGGCGCGCGCAGCGCGGAGGCACTGGCCGTGGTCAAGAACGCCGGCTTCGCCGACGCGGTCCACGTCGGTGGCGGTGTGCTCGCGTGGGTCAACCAGGTGGATCCGAGCCTGCCGACCTACTGACCGGTCCGGGCTCAGTCTGACCTGCGCAAGCCGAGCCAGGCCGTAAAATCCCCGTGTGACATGGCAGCCAGAGCCGGATCAGAGCTCGCCGGCCGACCCCGCTGGCGATGACGGCTCTGGCCTGCCTGACGATCACTTCCAGGCGCGCCGCGCCAGCTCGCGGCGCCGTGGCCGTCGGCTAGCTGCGTTCGCTGCCCTGCTGGCGGCCGGCCTCGCGGGTCTTGCCGTCTCCGCGGTCGGGATCGCGCATAACCTGCTGCCCCGCCAGTTCACGGTTGCGCAGCGGCGCCAGATCACCACCTGGGAGCTCGAGCGGCGCTGGCGCGAGCTACCTGCCGGGGTGATCTTTCCCGGCTCGGTCAGCTACACCGTGCCAAGCGGCGATCTCAACTCCGACAGCAACCTGATGCTGCGGGCGCGACTGCTGAGCATCAGCCCGGATAGCGCCTGCGCGATGGCGGTGACTGGCACTGCCGCGCAGCTCCTCAGCAAGTACGGCTGCACTGCCGCGATGCGCGCGAGCTATGTCGACTCATCCGGCAGCCTCGTGGCGACGGTCGCGGTGGCCGTGCTCCCGGACACAGCTGCGCAGCACCTGGTCGTCCAGGGCCTGACCGGCTCTGGGGACATCTCCACCTCCCTCGTCCGCGCGCTGGCCGTGGCCGGGACGCCAGCGGCGAGCTTTGGCGACGAGCAGCGGCAGCTAACGACCGCCATTGGCACCGGGCCGTATGTGATCATCTCGACCGCCGGGTTCGCCGACGGCCGCCATCGTGTGCGGCTCGGCGCGGACCCGTACCTGGACGCGGAGATGTCGAGCCTGATCTCGGGCCTGGCCAGCTCCGCGGAGCAGATGCTCGGCAAGGCCCTGCCGCCGGTCGTCTGTCCTGGGGCGCCGGGATGCTGACCGCCCGGCGGCCGGGCGGTCGGTGCGCGCGAGGGCTGCTCACCACGCTGCGGCGGCGCGCCGCCGCAGCGGTGACGCTTGCCGCGCTCGCCGGCCTCCCGGTAGCGCTGCTTGGTACCGTGCCGGCTAGGGCTGACATCGTGCGGAGCACGGAGAGCTGGGTGCTCAGCGAGCTGAACCTGCCCTCGGCTTGGTCGGTGTCGCAAGGCAAGGGCGTCGTCGTCGCTGTCATCGACAGCGGCGTCAATCCGGCCGTCTCCGATCTGGCGGGCAGCGTCACGACGGGGCCGGACTTCACCGGGGTTGGCACGACGTCGTCAGATCCGAACTGGGGCGTGCACGGGACCTGGATGGCTTCCCTGATAGCCGGGCACGGCCACGACGGCGGCAGCGGCATTATCGGCAGCGCGCCACAGTCGACGGTGCTGTCGATCAGGGTGATCACCGATGCCACCGACCCGAACAACGCGAAATACGAGGCGCAGTCGGCTAGCCGCGGCCAGCGCGAGCTTGCCGAGGCCATCACGTACGCAGTCGATCACCGAGCCCAGGTGATCAGCATGTCCCTCGGCTACGGCCTGCAGAGCCGTCCCGTGCGAGCCGCCCTCCAGGATGCCTACGACCACAACGTGATGGTCGTGGCGTCGGCCGGCAACTCCGGTGACGCAGCAGGCGCTGCCGGTACCGGTCACGCACCGTACTCGTTCCCGGCTGACTACCCGGGCGTCCTCGCGGTCGGCGCAGTCAACAGCAGCGGCCGGGTGTCGGGCTTTTCCAGCGAGAACCTGTCGGTGCAGGTCGCCGCCCCGGGCGTCAGGGTCCCCGCGCAAGGCCGCGACGGCCAGTACTGGTACGTCAGCGGCACAAGCCCAGCGTGCGCGCTCACAGCGGGCGTCGTGGCCCTCATCAAGGCGAAGTACCCGGCTCTGACCGACGCTCAGGTCATCTCCGCTATCACCAGCAGCACGACACCCAGCACGCGGCCAGCACGAGGCTGGGACGAGCAGATCGGCTTCGGCGTCGTGGACGCGGCGGCCGCGCTGACGGCGGCCGGACGCCTGGCGGCCGCGCCGCCAGCGGCGAGAGGCATGGCCGCGGTGGCCCATTTCGGCGGCGGGCCGGCGGCTATCCCGTCCGTGCCGGTCGCGCCCCGCGGGCCTGTTGGACTTGTGCTGTACTGCCTGCTTGCGGCCGGCTGCCTCGGCCTCGTCGCGGTGGCGACGAGCAGGCTGCTGTCCGTGCGCGATCTGCCCGCGGGGGAGCCAGATCAGCAGGCGCACGGCGGACCAGGAGGCGACGATGCTGCCGGCGAGCGCGCGCCGATGCCGGTAGCCGGCCCGGCCGCGCGTCACGCGGCGCCACGCGGACGCAGTCATAACGCCGCCGGACAGTCGTGACAAGGCGACAATCTGGTCTCGACGGCCGCGCCGGCGGCGGCAGCCAGGCCGAGCTGCCCGCGACGGCGCGCGTGCCAGGCATCGGCGATTACGCGAGCCGCGTGCTCGACGTGGTCGACTCGATCGCGCCGGGCACCGTCATGTCGTACGGCGACGTCGCTGAGTTCCTGGGCGAAGGCGGTCCGCGTCAGGTCGGCCGCATCATGGCCCTGTGGGGCGGCGGCGTCGCGTGGTGGCGGGTTGTGCACGCTGACGGCTCCTTGCTGGCCGGGCACGAGCGGGCGGCGCTGGCCGCGTATGAGGCCGAGGGCACGCCGCTGCGCTACCCGGCGGGCGGCGGCGTGCCGCGGATCGACATGACACGGGCGCGCCGCCGCGCCTGATCCGGCGCGCAGGTAGCCGGTAATGGCGGTCAATGTCGGCACCGTCTGCTGGAATGCAGAGCGAGATGGAAACTACCTCGCCCGCCTACCGCCTCGTCCGCCGGCCAGCCCCGGCGGTGGTGCCGCCGCGCCTCGACGAAGCCCAGCGCCGAGTCGTCGAGCACGCGGGCGGGCCGCTGCTGGTTCTGGCCGGTCCCGGAACCGGCAAGACCACCACGATCGTGGAGGCTGTCGTTGACCGGGTGGCGCGCCGCGGCATCGACCCGGCTCGTGTCCTCGTCCTGACGTTCAGCCGCAAGGCAGCGGCCGAACTACGCGAGCGCATCACGCTCCGGCTGGACCGCACGCTGCGGGAGCCGCTCGCGCTGACGTTCCACAGTTACGCGTATGCGCTGGTCCGGCGTGAGTACGCGCTGGCCGGCGAGCCGCCGCCGATCTTGCTGCCAGGTCCGGAGCAGCTGCTCGAGGTTCGGCGACTGCTGCGCGGCGAGGCGAGCGACGGCGCCGAAGGCTGGCCCGAGCCACTGCGGGCTGCGGTCGGGACGCAGGGCTTCGCCGCCGAGCTGCGGGACTTCCTGCTGCGCGCGGCCGAGCGCGGGCTGGACGGCAGCGGCCTGGCGGCTCTTGGCCGGCTGCACGGCCGAGACGACTGGGTGGCGGCCGGGCGGTTCCTCGACTCTTACGCGGCCCGGTTCGACCTCGCGCCAGTGCCTGCCTACGACTACGCCGAGATCATCAGGATCGCGGGCGCGCTGCTACGACGCGGCGCGGTCCGGGAGCGCGAGCGGGATGCCTACGACGTGGTGCTCGTGGACGAGTACCAGGACACCGATCCCGCCCAGGAGGAGCTGCTCTTGCAGCTGGCCGGCGACGGCCGCGAGCTGATCGCTGTCGGTGATCCGGACCAGTCGATCTACGCCTTCCGCGGTGCTGACGTCACCGCGATCCGGCGGTTCGCTGACCGCTTCCGCACGCCGGACGGCCGGCCAGCCGACGTTGTCGCGCTGCGGACCTGCCGCCGCAGTGGTGCCGGGCTGCTGGCGGCGACCCGCCGCGTCGCGGCAAGACTGCCGCTGGCGGTTGGCCACCAGGACGTCGCCGCGAGCCGTGAGCACAGGATTCTCACCTCGCTCGACGGCACCGATCCAGGTCGCGTGCAGATCATCACCGCCGCCAGCTCGAGCCAGGAAGCCGCTCTGATCGCGGATACGCTCCGCCGCGCGCATCTGCTCGATGGCATTCCCTGGTCGCAGATGGCAGTCCTGGTCCGCTCTGCGGCGCGGCAGGCGCCCGCGCTCCAGCGCGCGCTGACCGCCGCCGGGATTCCCGTCAGCGTGGCCGGCGACGAGCTGCCGCTCACGGCCGAGCCAGGGACCAGGCCGCTGCTAGGACTGCTGGCGTGTGCGATCCGGCCTGCTGCGCTCGACGAGCAGGCGGCCGCCGACCTGCTGACCGGGCCGCTTGGCGGTACCGATGCGCTCGGCCTGCGCAGGCTGCGGCGGGGACTCGCTGCCGCGGCGCGCGCGGCCGGCCAGCCGCCTGCCATGGAGCCGCTTGCGGAGGCCCTGCGCGATCCGCGCGAGCTGGCCCAGGCCGGCTGGCCGGGCGCTGGGCTGGCCACCGCGCCAGATGCCGGGGCTTCCGGCCCAGGCGCTGCCACGGATACGGCGCTCAAAGCGGCGCGGCGGGTGGCCGCGCTGCTGGAAGTGGCCCGCGCAGCCGACCGCGACGGTACGCCGCACGAGGTGCTCTGGGCCGTCTGGGCCGCCTCGGGGCTGGCGTCGGAGTGGGAGGCAGTGAGCGCGGCCGGCGGCCCCCGCGGCGCGCTGGCCGACGCCGACCTCGACGCTGTGGTGGCGCTGTTCGATGCGGCGGCAAGGTTCACTGCCCGGCTGCCGCACGGATCGACGCGGCTGTTCCTGGACAGCCTGGCCGGCCAGGAGATCGCTGGCGACACGCTGGCGGAGCGCGCGCCGTCGGGTGACGCGGTCGCCGTGCTGACGGCCCACCGGGCTAAGGGCCTCGAGTGGGATCTGGTGGTTGTGGCGGGCGTGCAGGAGGGCACCTGGCCGGACGTGCGCCAGCGCGGTTCCCTGCTGGGCATGGATGATCTCGTCGAGGTCGTCGCTGGCCGGGAGGCTGGCGAGATCAGGCCGGGCAGTGCGGTGTCTGCCGTCGCGGCCACTGCACGCCTGCTCACTGACGAGCGCCGGCTGTTCTATGTCGCGGTGACCAGGGCGCGGCGCGAGCTCGTCGTGACGGCCATCGGGGCGGAGGACAGCGAGGAGCGGCCGTCGCGGTTCCTCGCCGAGCTGGCCGGCGATGACATCGAGATCGAGCACGTCGCGGGCACCGGCCGCCGCTGGCTGTCGCTGCCTGCGCTGACTGCGGAGCTGCGTCGCGCTACGGCAGATGCCAGCATGCCGCCGCACGTCCGGAGCGCCGCGGCGGCGCAGCTGGCCCGGCTTGCCGCCGCCGGAGTCCGCGGCGCGAGCCCGCGGCACTGGTATGCGCTGACGGAGCTGACCGCGGCCGGCGAGCGGCTGCCCGGCAGCATCAGCATCTCCCCGTCCCGGGTCGAGAGCTTTACCAAGTGCGGGCTCCGCTGGCTGCTGGAGGCGGCGGTTGGCGTCCGTTCGCCGGGAGCTGCGCAAGGGCTCGGTATCGTCATCCACGCAGCCGCGGCGCTGGCGGCCGAGGGCGCCGACGACGGCGAGGTCGCCAAGCGGGTCGACGAGCTGTGGCAGCACCTGGACTTCGGCAGCTCCTGGTACAGCGCGCGGCAGCGCACGCAGGCCGAGAGTATGGTCGCCAAGTTCCTGACCTGGCACCGCGATAACCCACGCGAGCTAGTTGCCGTCGAGCAGCAGCTGCGGGTCAGCATGGGCGAGATCACCATCACGGGACAGGTGGACCGGCTGGAACGAGACGAGGACGGCGCGGCGATCGTTGTTGACCTTAAGACCGGCACATCTAAGCCTGCCGAGGCCGACCTGGATCGCAATCCGCAGCTCGGCGTCTACCAGCTCGCCGTGCTGCTCGGCGCGTTCGAGCAGCTCGGTCTCACTGAGCCTGGCGGCGCCGAGCTCGTTCAGGTCGGTAAGGCAGGGCTGTCGGCCTCCGTACGTGTGCAAGCGCAGCGCGCCCTCACCAGCGATCCCGACCCTGCGTGGGCGCGCGAGCTGGTTGAGACCGTTGCCGCAGGCATGGCGGGCCCGGTGTTCCGGGCGACCGCCAACCCAGGCTGCCGAGTCTGCCCGGTCGCGTCCAGCTGCCCGGTCGACGAGCGCGGCGGGCAGGTAGCACCGTGACAACCGCTGAGGCGAGATACAGTCCCGCGCAGCTCGCCCGGATGCTCGGCACGCAGGAGCCCACCGCCGAGCAGGCGGCGGTCATCGCGGCGCCCCTCGCACCGATGGCAGTGATCGCTGGCGCTGGCTCGGGTAAGAGCGAGACGATGGCGGCCCGGCTCGTCTGGCTTGTCGCCAACAACTTTGTCCGGCCTGAGCGAGTCCTCGGCCTCACCTTCACCAGGAAGGCAGCAGCCGAGCTAGCCGAGCGGGTCCGCGCCCGCCTGGCGGCCTTGCGGCGAGCCGGCATCGTCCTGCCGGGTGCCAGCCCGTCCGCGGATGAGGATGTCCTGGCGGGCGATCCGGTGATCTCGACGTACCACGCCTACGCGGGCCGGCTCGTCGGTGAACACGCGCTGCGCGAGGGCCTCGAGCCCACGTTGCGGCTCATCACGCCGGCCGTTTCCTGGCAGCTGGCGGCTAGGGTCGTCGCCGCCTATGACGGCCCGACCGACGCCCTGGAGTGGACGCCGGCCACCGTGACTGCCGCCGTCCTGGCGCTGGCGGGCGAGATGGCTGAGCACCTGCGGGGACCGGAGGACGTGCTGGCGACTGGCGGCTGGCTGGAGAGCTGCGTCGCTGACCTGACAGGCCGCGTGCCGAAGGCAGTCACCGATGTGCTGAAGCACCAGCGGACCCGGGCGCAGCTGCTGCCCCTAGTCGCGGGCTATGCCGCAGCGAAGACGGCGAGGGAGGTTATCGACTACGGCGATCAGATGGCCATGGCAGCCTGTATAGCGTCCCGTCACCCGGTCGTGGGCCTCGGTGAGCGGGCCCGGTACCAGGCGGTCCTGCTAGATGAGTATCAGGACACTTCGCACGCCCAGCTGGTGCTGCTCAGGTCTCTGTTCGGCAGCGGCCATCCCGTGACCGCGGTGGGCGATCCATGCCAGTCCATCTACGGCTGGCGCGGCGCCAGTGCCGGCAACCTGCGCAGGTTCACTCGCGACTTCCCGGCCGCCGACGGCGCGCTGGCGCCGGTCAGGGTCTTGTCGACCAGCTTCCGCAACACCGGGAACGTGCTGGCCGCCGCCGGCGCTATTCAGGCGGACCTGCGCGCGGCGGCGCCTGACGTACCGGTGCTGGTGGCGCCGCCCGGCCGGGCCGCCCGTGGCAACGTGCGATGCGCGCTGCTGGAATCGGTTCACGATGAGGCGGCGTGGGTCGCGGACGAGATCGCTCAGCTCCTTGAGCTTGCGTCGGGACTGGCGCCGGACGGCGGGCCCTGGCCCGACGGCAGCGACGCGCGCGTCAGGCCGAGCGATATCGCGGTGCTGTGCCGCAAGCGGGCCCAGTTCGCCGTGCTGCGCGCGGCCCTCGAGGCTCGCGACATCCCGGTCGAGGTCGTGGGTCTCGGCGGCCTGCTGACAGTGCCCGAGGTCGCCGACATCGTGGCGACCCTCCAGGTCATGCATGACCCAGCAGCATCCGGAGCGCTCGCCCGGCTGCTCACCTCGCCACGCTGGCGGATCGGCCCGGCCGACCTGGTAGCACTCGGGCGCCGCGCCAGGTCCCTGGCCCGCGACACGGGTGACGCGGACCGCAGATCACGCGGCCAGGACTAATGCCGGAGCCAACAGCGGGCCGCGCGACCTGATTGCTGGCGCGATCACCGACCTGACCAGGGACACAGGGAGCCTGGTGGAGGCCATCGATGACCTGGGCAGCCCGGCCGCGTATTCGTTCGCGGGGCACGCCAGGATGACTGCTCTCGCGGCTGAGCTGCGCGTGCTGCGCGGCCACGTCGCCCGGCCGCTCGCTGAGCTTGTCATGGAGGTCGAGCGGATGCTCGGCCTCGACATTGAGGTCGCCTCCCGGCCGGGCACGGACCCGGCGGCCTCGCGGGCCGACCTCGATGCCTTCGCCGACGCCGCGGCGGCGTTCGCGGGCGACGCACAGGAGCCGACTCTCGGCGCCTTCCTGGCCTATCTTGAGGCTGCTGAGTCAGAGGAGTTCGGCCTCGAGGCCGGCCAGGTCGGCGAGACCGACTCGGTCAAGCTGGCGACCGTGCACGCGGCCAAGGGACTCCAGTGGGCGGCGGTCTTCGTGCCCGGGTTCGCTGGTGGCGCCCAGCGGTACGTCTTCCCGGCCAAGCCGCGGGTGACCACCCGCTGGACGGAGAACGCCCGGCTCCTGCCGTTCAGCCTGCGCGGGGACGCCGCCGATCTTCCCCAGCTGCCGAGCCTGAGCCCGGCTGAGCTGACGGCGTTCGGTGTCGCGTGCACCGCGCGCGACGTGGCTGAGGAGCGCAGGCTTGGTTACGTCGCAGCGACCAGGGCCGCCTTCATGCTGGGCTGCTCGGGCTACTGGTGGTCGGACGGCGTCTCACGGCTCGGCCCGTCTCAGTTCCTCACCGAGGTAGCAGCCGCCTGTGCGGATGGCGCAGGCGAGGTGGTGCACTGGCAGCGCGAGCCCGAACCCGACGCCGTGAACCCTGCCCTTGCCGACCCGCCGACGGCGCTCTGGCCCGCGGCCGCCGCGGCCGACGCCCGGTACGCCGCCATCCGGGCGGCGGGCGGGCTGGTCGATGCGGCCGCCCGCGCGCTCCGGGATGGTGACCAGAGCGCTGCGACGCGGCCAGACGCGGCCGACCCGGACCAGGCGCTGATTGCGGCCTGGACGCGCGATACCGACTTGCTGCTAGCCGAGCGGGCCCGGCGCCAGGCCGGACCCGAGGTGCTCGTCAGCCTGCCCCGGCAGCTGCCGGTCTCCTCACTCGTCACCATGGCCAGGGACCCGGCCGAGCTGGCTCAGCAGGTCCGCCGTCCGATGCCGCGCAGGCCGGTGCCACAGGCGGCCAGGGGCACGACGTTCCACCTATGGCTGGAGCAGCGATTCGGGCAGGCTCAGCTCATCGACGCCGCCGACCTGCCGGGCGCCGCTGACGACGTCGCCGCGCAGGCAGGCGATCCGGACCTGGCCGAGCTGAAGGCGCGCTTCGAGGCAGGCGAATGGGCGAGCCGCTGGCCGGCCGAGGTAGAGGTGCCGTTCGAGACACTGATCGGCGACCGGCTGATCCGCGGTCGCATCGACGCGGTGTTCGTCGATGCCGCGGACGGCCGGTTCGATGTCGTCGACTGGAAGACCGGCAGGCAGCCGGCTTCGGCGGCCGAGAAGCGTGCGGTCGCGGTGCAGCTGGGGGCGTACCGGCTCGCGTGGGCTGCCCTGGCGGGGGTGCCGGTCGACGACGTGCGGGCCGCGTTCTACTACGTGCGCGACGACGTGACAGTCCGCCCCGCGGACCTGCTCGACAAGGACGGCCTGGCGGCGCTGATCGAGGATGTCGCCCTCGCTGCTGTTGCGAGCGACGCCGGAGCCCGCCCGACCGTGCCATAGCGCCGGCTAGCCACGGTCGGAGTAGGGGTAATCCCCCAGATGAGGATGGGTGTTAGTCGGCTGCTGCGTGGCCGGCGATTTCCCTAGCGTGGCTGTCAGAGCGAAACACGCCAACCAGGGGAGACACTCAATGATCGAGGCGCTCAGTCTCACGAAACGCTACGGGAGCACAGTAGCCGTCAGCGATCTCAGCTTCACGATCCGGCCGGGCATGGTGACCGGGTTCCTGGGGCCGAACGGCTCGGGCAAGACCACCACCATGCGGATGATCCTGGGCCTTGACTATCCGACGACCGGGACCGTCACGATTGGCGGGGTGCCATACGCCCGGCTGGCTTACCCGATGCGTGAAGTCGGGGCGCTGCTCGATGCGAGAGCCATGCACGGGGGCCGGACGGCGCGCAGCCACCTGCTCAGCCTGGCGCAGACCAACGACATCCCCCGGCGGCGGGTCGACCAGGTGCTCAGCACCGTCGGCCTGACGGACGTGGGCAGCAAGCGGAGCAAGGGATTCTCGCTGGGCATGAGCCAGCGTCTCGGCATCGCCGCCGCCCTGCTCGGTGATCCGCAGATCCTGATGTTCGACGAGCCGGTGAACGGGCTCGATCCCGAGGGCATCGTCTGGATCCGGACCTTCATGCGATCACTGGCCGCCGAGGGTCGCACGGTACTGGTGTCCAGCCACCTGATGTCGGAGATGGAGCACACCGCCGACCACCTCCTCGTGATCGGACGCGGGCGCCTGATCGCCGACTGCAGCATGGATGAGTTCGTCGCCCGCAGCTCCGGTCCGGCCGTCCTGGTCCGCACTCCGCAGCGCGACGTGCTGGCCAGCGCGGTTACGGCGGCCGGCGGCACCGTCACCAACAGCGGTGACGAACTGTCAGTGCGCGGCCTCAGCGAGGACCAGGTAGCCGAGCTCGCATTCGCCAACGGCGTGCGCGTACACCACCTGGCGGCGACGAAGGTGTCGCTGGAGCAGGCATTCATGGAACTCACCGCCGAAAGCGTGGACTATCACGCGGAGCTGCCCGGCCAGCCGGGAGCTCGCTCAGCATGGAACGGAGGCATGACGATGACCGCGGTCACGACGCAGGAAGCACGTCCAGGCGCCAGCGCGGTGCGCCGCCGGCGGGCGGGCCTGTCCGGCACGCTTCGCTCGGAGCTCACGAAGATCATTTCAGTCCGGTCCACCTACTGGTCCCTGGCGCTGATGGTGCTGGCCAGCGTCGCCTGGAGCATCGCGTTCTGTGCCGGGACGGCGGCCCACTGGCCGCACATGTCGGCGCAGTCGCGGGCTGGGTTCGACCCGACGCAGTCCAGCGTCATCGGGCTTGTGCTGCTGGGCCAGCTGGTGATCGCGGTGCTCGGCGCCCTGACGATCACCGCCGAGTACTCGACGCAAGCGATGAGGACGTCGCTGACGGTGATGCCCAGGCGCGGAGTTCCTGTATGGAGCTAAGGCCGGCAGTGTTCGCCGCTGTCGCGGTGGCGGTCGCGTTCCCAGCCAGCTTCCTGGCTTGGTTCGTCGGCCAGCGACTGCTGGTCAGCACGCACGCGGCAGGCCACGCTCGGCCAGCCGAACGTACTGCGGGCGATCCTGGCCAGTGCCATCTTCGTGGTGCTCTGCGGCCTGTTCAGCTACGGGCTCGGCGCCGTCCTGCGCAGTACCGCAGGGACGATCACGGCTGCCTACGGGTTCTTGTTCCTGCTGCCGCAGCTGGCCAGGGCGCTGCCCACCACCTGGTACGACGACGCGATCCGATGGCTGCCTGGCGGGCAGTTCGACGCGCGCGATCTCGACCAGCGGCCCGCCACTCAGCCGCACCTGTTCTCCGCCTGGGGTGAGCTGGCGGTCTTCGGCGGCTACACGGCAGTCGTGCTGATCGCCGGAGCCGTGCTGCTGCGCCGCAGGGATGCCTGACACATGACACGGCCGCCAGGGCAGAAGATCACCTCCCGCGCCAGCACGTACCCTAGGCCTGTGCAGGGCATCGGGACGTGGCTGCGGAGCCATCCGTGGGAGGCGGATCTTGCCCTGGCGGCCCTGGTGTTCCTGGCCAGCCGCGGGTCAAGCGGGCGCCGACCCGCTGATCGCGGCGATCAGCCTGTGCCTCGCGGCGACGCTGATCCCGCGCCGGAAGTACCCGGTCCCGTGCTTCATCGCGGCGGCGGCGATCGTGGCGGCCCAGGTGGTGCTTGGCTTGCGGCCGCAGGGCGGTTACAACAGCGGTGCCTGGCAGCCCACAGTCGCCGACCTAGCACTCGGCATACTGCTCTACACGCTGGCCGCGCATGCGCCGCGGCGCAACTCGGTGGCGGGGCTGGCGACGTGCCTGATCCTGTCGGCCGCGGCGATCTCTCGCTGGGGACCGGCGCACACGGCTCATCCGGGCGCTTCCATCCTGGCGGCTGTCACCCTGCTCGGCAGCGTGTCGCTGACAGCGTGGGTGCTCGGCGACTCCGTCGCGTACCGGCACCGGGTCGTCTACTATGCCGCGCTGGAGGATCGTGCGGCCAGGCTCGAGGCCGAGCGCGACGCGCAAGCCAGGATCGCAGCGGCGGCCGAGCGCACGGCCGAACTGCAAGAGCGCCGTGCTCGCGCCGTCGACGACGCGGCCGCCCGGCTGCGGCGCATCGAGCGGGACCTGCACGACGGAGCCCAGGTGCGGCTCGCGGCGCTCGCGCTGACGCTGGGCGAGATCAAGGAGAATCTGGACGCGGTCGGCGGCGGCGGTGATGATCAAGTGCGCGCACGGATGCTCATCGGCGCCGCGCACCGCAACGCGAAGGAGACGCTTGCGGAGCTGCGTGACCTGGCCAAGGGCATTCACCCGGCCGTACTCGACCGTGGCCTGGACGCCGCGCTGTCGGCGCTGGCGGAGACCAGCGCGACACCGGTAGCGCTCACGGTCAGCATCGCCGAGCGGCCGTCACCGGCGATCGAGACGATCGTCGTACTTCTGCGCGGCCGAGCTCCTGGCGAACGTCGCCAAGCACAGCCGCGCGACCAAGGCAGCCATATCGGTCACCAACCAGGATGGAGAGCTAGTCATGACCGTCTGCGACGACGGGGCGGGCGGCGCCCGAATCACCGCGGGCGGAGGCCTGGACGGCCTGCGGCGAGCGCGTCCAGACCGTCGACGGGCGCCTGGCCGTCGCCAGTCCCTACGGCGGCCCGACGACCGTCACCGTAGCGCTGCCAGGGCATGCCTGATGTCCGCCCCGGCCCCGCTGCGCATCGTCATCGCCGAGGACGCCGCCATCATGCGGGACGGCCTCACTCAGACTCTCACCCGGCGCGGTCACGAAGTCGTCGCCGCTGTGGGCGACGCGGCTGCCCTGCTCGACGCCGTCGGGTCGCACCAGCCTGATGTCGCCGTCATCGATGTGCGGATGCCGCCTACGCACACCGATGAGGGGCTGCGTGCCGCGCGGTCCATTCGCAGCGAGCATCCTGACGTCGGCGTGCTCGTCTTCTCGCAGTACGTCGAGGCACGATCTGCCGCTGAGCTCATCGCCGGGGCACCCGGCAGGCGTCGGCTACCTGCTCAAGGACCGAGTCGCGGACGTCAGCGAGTTCATCGAGGCAATCAGCCGCGTAGCGCACGGCGGCACGGTCCTGGACCCCGAGGTCGTCAGCCAGATGCTCGGCGCCAGCTCGCGTGCCGATGCACTGGCCGCGCTTACTCGCGCGGGAGCGCGAGGTGCTCGCGCTGATCGCCGAGGGGCGCTCGAACACCGCCATCGCCGAAGCGCTGGTCATCACCGGCGGCGTCGTGGAGAAGCACATCGCGAGCATCTTCGCCAAGCTCGGGCTCGCCCCGTCAGACAATGACAACCGGCGGGTCATCGCGGCCATCAAGTACCTGGAGTCGTGACTGCCAGCGCTGTAGCCACCACACCGACGCTGGCAGCGTCTGGCCTGGGGCCTAGCCGCGGACGGCGGTGCCGCGCGCGTGCGGAGCTGTCGGCCACGGGACGCGAGTATCGGGAAACTGGTAGCGCACGAGGTCGCGGACGCTGAATCCGGCGGCCTCGATAGCCGCCACGGCGTCCCGGCTCGCGTGGCACCCGCCGAAGCACAGCGGCCAGCAGGTGGCATCGGCGATGCGCTGGACCACACGCATGGTTGCCGTCTCGGCGAGCACGTGCTCCATGAACCGCAGTTCCCCGCCAGGACGGAGCACGCGGTGCATCTCGCGCAAGGCGGCCGCAGGATCGCTGACCGAGCACAGCATCAGGGTGGCGACGACCGCGTCGTACTCGCCGTCACCGGCCGGAAGCCGCTCAGCCGCGCCGTCGATCACCGTAATCGGCACGGCAGCCCGGTCCGCGGCCAGCACGGCGAGCTCGCGCAAATGCGGTTCCGGCTCGACCGCGACGACCCAGGTCACGGTTGGCGGGTAATGCCGAAAATTCAGCCCGTTCCCGGCTCCTACCTCTAGTACGGATCCGGAGAGGTCGGCCAGCAGCCGGTGCCGGTGATCGCCGACGCCGGACTTTTCCATCCCGGTGCCGAGCCGGGCATAGAACCGGGCAAAAATCGGATGGCGGACCTGCCTGGCTGGCATCGGGCTCCTCGGGTCACCGCGCGGACGGGCATGCGATTCCATTGTTCCAGCGGCGCACGCGGCAGCCGCGGCGAGCGAACGGGACACAACCATGTCTGATCGCATCTGGCGGATCAAGGCCTGCCTGAACGGCCGGCGCAACCCGGCCGATCATCCCGCCATACCGGTGACCCCGGCCAGCTAGCCGCTGCGGCGGCTGGGGCCGTGGCGGCGGGCGCAGAAGCCGTTCATGTGCATCCGCGCGGCGCCGGCGGCCGCGAGTCGCTGCACCCTGCCGACGTCGGTGCGGCAGTCGCAGCGGTGCGGGCAGCGTGCCCCGGCACGCCGGTCGGCGTGACGACCGGCCTGTGGGCGGCCGGGGATGGGCGGACCCGCCGGGATGAGGTCATGAGCTGGGCTGACCTGACCGACCGGCAGCGACCGGACTTTCGCCTCGGTCAACGTCGGCGAGGACGGCTGGCAGGAACTGACTGTCATCCTCGCCGACTGCCGGCATCGGGGCCGAGGCCGGCGTCTGGTCCGTCGCGGACGCCGAGGCAACCGCGAGCTTCGAGCTGTCCGCCGACTGGCTGCGGATCCTGGTCGAGGTCGAAGGTGCCACCTCGGCCACCGCGACGATGCGGGCAGATGAGATTCTGGACGTCTTGTACGCGGCCAGGCTGACGGCGCCGATATTGCTGCATGGTGAGGACGAGGGGTGCTGGCCGCTGGTCGCGCACGCCGGCCGGCTCGGCCTGGCCACGCGGATCGGGCTCGAGGACGTCCTGACGGGCCCGGATGGCCGGGACGTACCGGACAACGCCGAGCTCGTCAGGCTCGCTCTGGTCGAATGGACGACGGCGCCGAGCGGCTGAGGGCCGCTGGCGACCGGCCGCGCACCGGGTAGCATTCGCGGATTAGACGCTATGGAGGCAGGCACCGTGACGGAACGACGAGTAGCCATGAGCGATGGCATCGCTGAGCGTGTTGTCCGACGCGCCATCTCGCACCTGGCGAACTCCTACTCGCACGGGCCCGCCAGGGCCACCGCCGCCAAGGAGATGCTCGTGCACGCGCTCGAGGGCACCAACAATCAGGCCGACGAGGCAGACGGCTACGCGGCCGCCGCCGCGATCGCGGCCCTCGCGCACGGGATCGAGGCCGAAGTCAGGCCGCGGCCTGGACTGGCTCGCCGTCGCCGCCCTCCAGGAGTGGGACTTCCACCACCCCGAGAACCCGATCTAGGCGGTCGCCGCGCCCTGCGCGGCGGCGGCGGCACTCCGCGAACGTCATCGCCCGGCCGGGTCCTGCCTCGCGAAGGAGCAGCACCATGGATGTTCGCCAGTACGTCGAAGAGCACGCGGCCGAGTTCTTCGGCTCGCTGAGCGAGTGGCTGGCCATCCCGTCCATATCGGCCGATCCGGCTCGGCGCGACGATGTTGCCCGGTCCGCGGCCTGGCTACAAGACCATTTGAAGGGAACGGGGTTCCCGATCGTCGAGGTATGGCCAACGGGCGAGGCCGCGTCGGCGGGACTCCCGGCGGTGTATGCGGAATGGCCGGCCAGCGATCCGGCCGCGCCGGTCGTGCTGGTCTACGGCCACCACGACGTGCAGCCGGTCGAGCCGCTCGCGGAGTGGGATAGCCCGCCGTTCGAGCCGGTGCAGCGCGACGGGCTGCTGCTCGGCCGCGGGTCGTCCGACGACAAGGGGCAGGTCCTGTTCCATGCGCTTGGCCTGCGCGCGAGCCTGGCTGCGTCGGGTGCGCCGGCGCCGCCGGTGACGCTCAAGCTGCTGATCGAGGGCGAGGAGGAGTCGGGCTCGCCGCATTTCGCCAGCCTGCTGCGCGCTCAGCGGGACCGGCTCGCGTGCGATGTGATCGTGGTCTCCGATACGACGATGTGGTCCGCGGACGTGCCGTCGATGTGCGTGGGCATGCGCGGCGTTGTCGACGCCGAGATCAGCCTGCGCGGCCCGGAACGCGACCTGCACTCGGGCTCGTTCGGCGGCGCCGTGCCGAATCCGCTGCACGTCTCGCCGACCTGCTGTCCGGCCTGCACGACAGCTGACGGCAGAGTGACGCTGCCCGGCTTCTACGACGACGTGCTGCCGCTGTCGCAAGCCGAGCGGGACCTGATCGCCCGGCTGCCGTTCGACGAGAAGGCGTGGCTGGCCGAGGCCGGCAACAGCGCCGCCGCAGCCGGCGAGGCCGGGTTCGGCACCCTCGAGCGAGTCTGGACCAGGCCGACGGCTGAGGTCAACGGCATGTGGGGCGGTCATACCGGTGCTGGCGGCAAGACCATCGTGCCAGCGCAGGCGCACGCGAAGCTGTCGTTCCGGCTGGTCGCCAACCAGGAGCCGGCCGACGTGATCGCGGGTCTGCGCCAGTACGTACGGGACCATACGCCGCCTGGCATCGAAGCGGCCGTGCATCGCGGACGGGCCGGGCGTCCGGCCCTGCTTCGCGCCGATGGACTCGCCAGCGGTTCGGGCGGGCCTGCGCGCCATGGAGCGGGCCTTTGGCACGGAGGTCCTGTTCACCAGGGAAGGCGGCAGCGGACCTGAAGCCGACCTGGCCGACATCCTGGCCGCGCCGCTAGTCTTCGTCGCAGTCGGACTTGACGCGGACAGAATTCACGCACCGAATGAGCGGGTCGATATGGCACTGCTGCTCAAGGGCGCCGAGGCGTCGGCGTATCTGTGGGACGAACTGGCCGCTGCGGCCGGCGAGCTGACGGCAGGCCGGTGAGCGCTGCGGCCAGCATGCCGGACGACGCGCGGCCGATGCCGGTGACCCGGGCCTGACCGGGCCGGCACTGACCGACCTTGCGCTCGCGCGCGCCGAGGTCGACAGGTCAGCGCACCTGCGCAGCCGACGAGGCCTGGCTGGACGGCGGCCTGGGCAGATCCGCGCACCAGGGTGCTCGTCGTCGAGCACGGCCGGGTGCTATGCGACATGGGCCGCGAGTTGGCCCGGCTGTGTTCGTCTCGCCGGCGCAGGCGCCCGATGGCGTGCGGTTCCTGCTCGGCGTCGACGACGATGGCGTCGCGTACTTCGGCGTCGCCGGGCCGCTGCGCCGAGCCGCCACGGGAGACCGTCCGGGCGGTCCCGCTGCGCGAGGCCGGCCCGCTGCTGTCCGATCGCGATGCCGGCCTGATGACGCACGCGGTCGCGCTGGCCAACTGGCACGAGACGTTCACGCACTGCCCGCGGTGCGGCTCGCCGACCGACCCGATCGCGTCCGGTCACGCCCGCAAGTGCCCGGTCGACGGCAGCGAGCACTTCCCGCGCGTGGATCCGGCGATGATCGTGCTGGTGACCGACGGCGACGATCGCTGCCTGCTGGCCCGCAACGCGATGTGGCCGGAGCGCCGCGTCTCCATCCTGGCCGGTTTCGTCGAGGCGGGGGAGTCGGCCGAGCAGGCGGTGGCCCGCGAAGTGCACGAGGAGACCGGCATCGTCGTCGGCGCCGTGACGTACCTCGGCAGCCAGCCGTGGCCGATGCCGCAGAGCCTGATGCTCGGCTTCCGCGCCGAGGCGGCGGGCAGCACGGAGATCACGGTTGACGCCGACGAGATCGCCGAAGCGCACTGGTACAGCCGCGACGACCTGCGCGCGGCCGTCGACAGCGGCGGCCTCCTGCTGCCGCCGCCCGTATCGATCGCGCACCGGATCATCGAGTCCTGGTACGGCAGCGCGCTGCCCGGCAGCTGGTGAGCCGACTCAGTCATCAGCACATAAGCTCGCGGCCCGCACAAAGCCTTCGTGATCATGAGCTGAAGGCTCGCACCGATAGGCAGATTGACAATGCATCGGTCTACTTACTTATGCTGACGGGCATGGCCAAGTCACCTGCCCCGATGCGGGAGCCGACGTACTTCGTGCTGGCGGCGCTGCTGGAAGGGCCGCTGCACGGCTACGCGATCATCAAGCGGGCCGAGGAGATGTCTGGCGGCCGGGTCCGCCTCGCCACCGGCACTCTCTACACGGCGCTTGACCGGCTGACGGACGAGGGCTACGTCCGGCTGGTCAGCGAGGAGATCGTCGCCGGCCGGATTCGTCGTTCCTACGGGCTGACCGATGACGGCGCGGCGGCGCTGAGCACCGAGGCGCAGCGGATGGCCGAGGCGGCCCGGCTGGTCACCGGCGAAGTAGCCAGGCCGGCCGCACCGGCTGGCCCGGCGACCTAGGACCGCGTGATGGACGGCGAGCACCGCGATCCGGCCGGCGAGGGTCGGGAGCGGCGGCGAGGGTCAGGGATCGGCAGGCGAGGCAGGCGTGACAGCGCGCGAGAACCGCGATCTCGCAGGGGCGGACCGCGTGACCGCGCTTGAGCGCCGGAGCCGCTGGCTGCTCCGCGCCTACCCGGCCGCCTACCGGCGTGAGCGCGGCGAGGAGATGATCGGCACGCTGCTGGAGACGACGCCCGCCGACCAGGGCTGGCCGCGGCTGCGCGACGTCCGCGCGACTCGCGGTGGGCGGCCTGCAGGGCACGCGCGGCGCAGAACCGGCGCCTGTCCACGGCGGCCAATCTCCGCATCGCCGTCATGGCCGGCGTCAGCCTCTATCTGGTCCTGATCGCCAGCGGGGTACCTGGGCATGCTGGGTGATCGACCCGGTGACCGCTCCGGTACGAGTGGCACATTATGGCCGTGGGCCTGCTCATCCTGGCGGCTGTGCTGCCTGCCTGGGTCGCGCCGCGCATGATTGCGGCGCTGAGCGCCCTGGCGGCAGCCGTGGCGATCTACTTCGCTGACAGGCAGTCGCCGTTCTGGACCTGGATCGCGCTCCTCGTGTGCCTCGCCGCGATAGTCCTGCTAGCGCCGCGCTCAGCACGCCCGCCGCGGATGTGGCTCTGGCTCATCGGCGCGTTTGCTGTGGCAGTGCTATGGCTGCGGTCTACGGCTGAGGCTGGGCTGGCTTCAGCTTGCGCCGCTGCTCGCCTTGGTTGTCGTCAGCGTGGCATGGATCGCTATCGATGCCAGGCTGGCAGTAGCGGTTGCCACGTTCCGTGCTGACATTCGAGGTCGTGCGGATGGTGCCGTTCTTCAACACTGCGGACGCTTCCGTTCGTGTTGGCCGTTGTCGCGATCGCGGCGCTGCCAGTCTGGCTGCGCGCCGCCAGTCGGCGCCCCGAGTCAGGTAGCGGCGGCTAGGAGTCGTGATGGCAAGTGAGAACCGCGATCCAGTGCAGGCGGACCGCGTGACGGCGCTGGAGCGCCGCAGCCGCTGGCTGCTGCGCGCTTACCCAGCCGCCTACCGGCGCGAGCGCGGCGAGGAAATGATCGGCACGCTGCTCGAGACGACGCCCGACGGCAAGGGCTGGCCGCGGCTGCGCGACGTCCGCGGACTGGCCGTGGGCGGTCTGCAGGCACGCGCGGCGCAAAACCGCCGCCTGTCCGTGATGGCCAATCTCCGCATCGCCGTCATGGCCGGCAGCAGCCTCTACCTGGTGATGCTCGCAGCTGACTCTCTCGGCATAGACCTGAGCCAGCTCAGACTAACCCCTAGGCCCGCCTGGTACTGGCCTGATGTGCTCGTGGCGGCGCTCCTCGTGGCGACTGTGCTGCTGACCTGGATCAACCCGCACGCTCTTGCCGCGATCAGCGCCCTGGCGGCAGCTGTGACGGTCTACGTCGGTGACGGGCAAAACCTTCGGCTCTGGCCTTTTATGCCGCTCTTGGTATCTCTGGCTGCGATCGTCCTGCTAGCGCCGCGCCACAGCCGCCCGCCGCGAAAATGGCTGTGGCTGATCGGCGCGTTCGCTGTAGCGGTCCTCTGGTTCATGGTGGTCCCCCTGTACGGCTGGACAGGCCACGCGATGGTGGTACTGCGAGTTGCGCCCGTACTCGCCTTCGGGGTCGTCAGCATCGCGTGGATCGCCATCGATGCCCGGCTGGCAGTAGCGGTTGCCACGTTCTGCCTGACGTTCTACGCCGAGCAATGGGGGCAGTTCGGCGGGTCCGGCATGCTTCCGTTCCTGCTCATTGTCGCGGCCATCGCGGTACTGGCTGGCTTGCTCCTGTGGCGTCAGTCCGCGCGGCGAGCCCGCTCCCGTTAGACACGTCAGGCCGGCGCGAGCTTGGCGAGCGTGTCGGGGAGGTTGATGCCGGGCGTCGGCAGGATCGCGATCGCAGTCGTGTCCAGGCCGGCCTCGTGGTAGGCCGCGACGCGGTCCCGGCAGTGCTCGGCCGCGCCGTGGATGACGAGCTCGTCGACCAGGGAGTCCGGGATCGCCTCGAGCGCGGCCTTGCGATCGCCGGCCTCCCACGCGGCGAGCATGGGGGCGATGATGTCGCCACGGCCGAGCCACTGGTGGAACGCCGCGTACACCGGCACGGTCAGGTAGGCGGCGAGGACGCGCCTGCCGATCGCCCTGGCCGTGTCAGCGTCGGTTGTGGGCAGCAGGAAGATGCGCGCGACGAGCTCGCAGTCCGGACCTGCCACCTCGCGGACCTTGGGCACATCCATCGGCGACAGCCAGTTCGTGATGGCGATGCCAGCCTCCGCCGCTGCCAGCCGGACCATGCCGGGCCGTAGCGCGGCGAGCGCTAGCTCCGGCGGAACCTTCGGCGCCGGGTCGAGGCGGAAGCCATCGACCGAGAACGTCTCGTACTCGTGCGTCACCTTGCCGCCGGCGAGTGCCTCGCGCAGGAATCGCAGCATGTCGCGCGAGCGCTGGTAGGGCTTCTCGAAGGGGATGCCGTTCCACTGCTCGACCGCCACCTTGGAGGATGTGCCGATGCCCATGACGAACCTGCCGGGCGCAAGATCGGCCAGCGTGGCGGCCTGGACTGCCATCGTGACGGGTGCCCGGCCGTAGATGCCGACGATCGCGGTGCCGAGGCGCAGCTGGGGCGCCCACTGCGAGGCCAGGGTCAGCGGCGTGAACGCGTCAACTCCGTTGAGCTCGGCGGACCAGACATCGGTGTAGCCAAGGTCGGGGAGCCCCGCCACCAGGTCGCGCTGCTCGGCAACTGGCAGTCCGTGCAGCGGCAGAGTCAGGCCCCAGCGAGTGTGCGATCCCATCGGCGTCCCTTCGCAGCGTTCCGGTGTGGCTGCGAGTATGCCAGCGTTTGCCCGGCCCGCTGAGCCCGGTCGCCGGATCGTTCCGGCCGACGGCTAGCGCGCAGCGACGGTAAGCTCCGGGCGCCGGTCATGCAGATTGCGCAGCTTGGCGTCGGTCTGCTCGTCGGCCGGCGTGTAGGTGGTCATCCGTGTGCCGAGGCGCTGGCCGAGCCACAGGTGGGTGTAGTTCAGCTTGAGCAGGCCGACCTCGGGATGCAGGTAGCGCTTGGTCAGGTTCTCCGGGCTGGCGACCTCGTGCCGTTCCCACAACTCGGCGAACTCCGGCGATGCCTTGGTGAGCCGGGAGACCAGGCACTTCCAGGCTGGCTCGGCGACATGCTCAGCCATCGCGGCGCGGTATTCCGCCACCAGGCGGCGGGTGCCTTCCTCCCAGTCGAGCATGGCGCCACGGCAGGCCGGGTTGGTGAACAGGCGCCACAGCGAGTTGCGCTCCTCGAACGGCAGGTGGCTCAGCGGGCCCATGAGGTCGTCGTAGGCCTGGTTGAAGGCGAGCACGTCGAAGCGCGCGTTGCGGATGCAAGCCGGGAACGGCTCAAGCTGGTCCAGCAGCAGCTGGGCGGTCGGCGGCAGCGTCCTGCACTCGCTCTGGCCCGTGCTATCGGGCGCGTCGGCCAGCCGGAACAGGTGGTCGCGCTCGTGCGGGTCGAGCAGCAGGGTCCGGGCTACCGCGTCGAGTACCTGCGGGGAAGCGTTGATGTCTCGGCCCTGCTCCAGCCACGTGTACCAGGTGACGCCGACTCCGGCCAGCGTGGCGACCTCCTCGCGGCGCAGGCCGGGCGTGCGGCGCCGCGACGCAGGCGGCAGGCCGACCTGCTCGGGCGCGATGCGCTCGCGCCTGCTGCGCAGGAAGCCGGCCAGCTCCTGCCGACGGCCCATATCCCGATCGCGGCCCAGCGCGATCTGCGCCGGGCCGAGTGGCTCGCCTGCTCCGGTCAGATCTGCCCTGGTCGGATCTGCCCCGGTCGGATCTGCCCCGGTTAGATCTAGGGTGTGCTCACTCATAGCTACTAGTATGCCTCCTAGTATGCATCTGCCTCCTAGTATGCATCTGGCATTGTGCTGTTGCCAGTTACTGTCAGTACCAGTATAAACAGGCTCTAGTACCTGGCTATGATTCTCGGCCAGTCTAGGTACATGCCTTCCACGACTGTACGTGCCTGCCACCCGACGCAGGTCGCTGGCCACGCCGGGCCGTATCCATGGCCAACCGGCACGAGCCGCGGACGCTGACGGCCGCAGGCCTGACCGTCATCCTCGTCGGCGTGCTGCTGCCCATGATCGACTTCTTCATCGTGAACGTCGCGCTGCCCACCATCGACACCGACCTGCGAGCGAGCCAGCCGCTGCTCGAGCTCGTGGTCTCCGGGTACGCCACCGCCTATGCCCTGCTCCTGGTCCTCGGCGGCCGCCTGGGCGACAGCCTCGGCCGCAAGCGGCTGTTCCTGGCCGGCATGGCCGCGTTCACCGTCACATCGCTGGCGTGCGGTCTCGCGCCGACGGCCTCGTTCCTGGTTGTCGGCCGGGTGGCCCAGGGCGCGTCCGCCGCGATGATGGTGCCGCAGGTGCTGGCGACCATCCAGGCCGCGACCACGGGCGAGCGGCGGACCCGCGCACTGGCCCGCTATGGCGCGGCCGGCGGCCTGGCCGCCGTGCTCGGCCAGGTGCTCGGCGGCCTGCTGGTCTCGGCCAATATCGACGGCCTCGGCTGGCGGCCGATCTTCCTCGTCAACGTCCCGATCGGGCTGGCTGGGCTGGTGCTGGCCAAGCGGTTCGTGCCGGACACCCGGCACGGGGCGCCCGCGCCCATCGACGGCCCGGGCACGATCCTGCTCGGCGTCACGCTGCTCGCCATGCTCGTGCCGCTGACGGAAGGACGCTCGCTCCGCTGGCCCGCGTGGACGATCGCGCTGCTGGTCTTGGCGCCCGTCGCGGCGGCCGCGTTCGCCGCCGTCGAGCGCCGGGCCGAGCGGTCAGGCCGCAGTCCGCTGGTGCCGCCCTCGCTGCTCCGGCACCCGAGCATGCGCCGCGGCCTCGCTGCTGGCGCTGCCGTTCTTCGCCGGATTCGGCGCGTTCATGTTCTGCTACGCGCTGCTGGTGCAGGACGGTCTGCACGCCAGCGCGCTGACAGCGGGACTCGGACTGGTGCCGATGGCGGCCACGTTCCTGCTCGCATCGCTGTCCACCTCCCGGCTGCTCGCGCGCTTCGGCGCCAAGGTGCTCTTCGCGGGCGCGCCTGCTCCAGGCCGTCGGCCTGATCATCCTCGGGCTCACCGTGTACCTGGGCTGGCCGCACCTGGCCGTCGCCGACCTGGCGCCGGGCCTCGCGGTCGCGGGCCTTGGCCAGGGGCTGGTCATGAGCCCGCTGTTCGGCATCGTGCTGTCCGAGGTGCCACCCGCCGTAGCGGGCGCGGGCAGCGGGGTGCTGACCACCACGCAGCAGAGTGCGCTCGCGCTCGGTGTCGCGACGCTGGGCAGCCTCTTCCTGGCGCTGGCTGGTGACGGCACCGGCGTCAGCACGGCGTTCATCGTGGTGCTCGCGGTCCAGGTCGTGGTGGCGGTCGGCGTCGCGTGCCGGCGTCCGGAGGCTGCCGGGCTGGCGCCCGTCTCGCCCTGAACTGGCGACCGCCTAGCCGAGGTTCAGCCTGGAGAGACTGAGAACCGGAACGAGCGCGTCGTCGGCGACTGCCGGCGGCGCGCTCGCCGTGTCGTCCGACGTCGCCGCTGGT
Source organism: uncultured Actinomycetota bacterium (assembly GCA_963837255.1). Taxonomy (GTDB): domain Bacteria; phylum Actinomycetota; class Actinomycetes; order Streptosporangiales; family Streptosporangiaceae; genus JAJYUU01. Next base: position 727,836 of record CAWIMN010000009.1, on the reverse strand, counting down.
TCCTGGCGAGTTCGCCCCAACCGGGGCGGGGCGGTCGCTGTCTTAGTTGCGTGCGCGCCGGCCGCACCTGGCACACGGTCAGCTTCTGATCCGGTGTGGCGGGCTAGGCAGTGGCGGGCTAGGCCAGAGCCAACGTCGTGGCTGCCGATCTGCTGCTGCTCTATCAGCAGCAGATCGGCACCGACGCGGTAATGAGGCGCCGGTCGGTCAGCCGGTCAGGGCGAGTGTCGCGCCAGTCTCGTCGACGAGGCGATGGCAGCCTTCAGCCGCCGGGAACTTGGCCAGCTGGCCGCGGACCCTTGCCGTCGGTCCGTCCGGGCCGACCAGGATGGTCCCGTCGGCGTCGCTGGCGACGAGCTCTTCGCCGACCCGGAGCAGCACGGCGCCATCCCGGCCGCCCGAGATCGCGGTCCGCCCCTCCGCCAGTGCCGCCAGCACCGCCGCCGGGTCCTCGTCCTCGGCCTCGATCCAGGTCGTCGGCGAACCTGGCGGCGCATCCGATCCTGGCCGGTGCCAGTCGCTGCCGCCGACCGGAATCGCCGCCGGGTCCCATGCCTGCCACCAGCCAAGCGGCGTCGTCCACCGGGTATCCAGCCAGCTCCAGTGCCAGACCTCCAGCAGCGGCGGCCTGCGCTTCATCGGCGCGATCCAGCTCACCTGACCGCCGTAGGGATGGTTCACCGACAGCAGGCCACCGGCTGCCTCGCACGCTTCGAGCCAGTCGTCGGGTGCCCGGCGGAAGTCGACCCAGCCGATGTCGCCGAACGCGTTCGCGTGACCGGACTCGGTGGTCACTTCCTGGCCGGGCAGCAGCGTGATGCCGTGCAAGGCCGCTGCGGCCGCGAGCTCGGCGTGGTGGCTGATCGTGTTGTGATCGGTGACGGCGATGAACTCCATGCCCCGGCCGACGGCGAACCTGGCCAGCTCGGGCACCGTCATCACGCCGTCGGAATGGACAGTGTGGGTATGCAGGTCCCCGGCCAGCCAGCGACGGCCAGGGCTGGCCGGCAGCTCGCGGTGCGGTGGCCTGTCCGTCAGCGGCGGCATCTGCTCGGGCGGCTCGTCCGGGGAAAGCTCGCCTGGAGTGCTCGACACCTCGACGGTAAGCGTGTAGTCGGCGCCGCCTGGCGGGACCCGGTGCAAGCCGATCATCACCTGCCACGTGCCCGCCTCGAGCTCGCCAGGAAGGTAACCGGGCGTCGCGGCCGACTCGGTGATGACGAAGTACCTGCGCGCGCCGCCGGACCAGCCGCGGAAGCCGGCCGCGCCCATGCAGCCGAGATCCATGATGGCGCCGGACCGCTCGTACTCGAGCTCGGCCCGCACGGCGCACGACCCGGCCGGGACGTCGAACGGCAGGTAATGCCACGCCGAGCTGAACCGGTCCTCTAACGTCCAGCGCCCCGAGTGCCGTGTGACGACCATGAGGCCATCTTGCCATTGGTCATGATCACCAAGAACGCTGCCGGTCTTGATCGGATAATTCATCGGGCGTAGAATTCAACGCACGTTGATATCAGTGCAGCGGCGTCCGGAGGCTCGCATGTGGGCAATGATCGTGAAGGAGTTCCGGCAGCTGCGGCGTGACCGGCGAACGCTGGCCATGATGGTCGCGATGCCGGTGATCTTGCTCGTCGTGCTCGGCTACGCGGCCAGCTTCGACGTCAGCTCGATCCCCGTCGCGGTCGCGGGGCCGGACGCCGCCGTCGATCGCGCGGTCGCTTCCGGCGCCGTTCCATGTGGTGAGCACGGACCCGGCAGGCGGCCGGGCGTGGGCCAGCGACCGAGCTGCGCGATGGCCACGCGGCCGCCGCGCTAGTGACCAGCGGCGCAGGCGTCCCGGCGGTGCTGATCGATGGCAGTCAGCTGTTCACCGCGCAGGCGACGCTGACCGCCCTGTCGAAGCTGGGCGCGTCCCACCCGCCGCCAGGCTCCGCGTCGGTTCCGCGTCGCCGAAGCCATCGGTCACCATCTTGTACAACCCGGCGCTCAAGACGTCGTACGTGATGATCCCCGGCCTGGCCGGCGTCGTGCTCGTCTTCATCGGCACGATCATCACCAGCCTGGGCGTGGTCCGGGAACGCCAGTCGGGCACGCTCGAGCAGCTCGCCGTCATGCCGCTGCGGCCGCGGGACGTCTTCCTCGGCAAGATCGTGCCGTACTTCGTCGTCGCGGCCGTTGACCTGGCCATCGTGCTGGCCGTCGGCATCGCGCTGTTCGGCGTGCCGTTCCGCGGATCGGCGCTGGTCTTCGGGCTGGGCGCGCTCCTGTTCCTGTTCGTCACGCTCGGAATCGGCGTGCTGATCAGCACGGTCTCCCAGAATCAGGGCCAGGCGATCCAGCTCGCTGTCATGACCATGCTGCCGCAGGTGCTGCTGTCCGGCCTGATCTTCCCGCTGTCCTCGATCGCGGCGGGCGTTCGCTGGCTGGCCTACCTGCTGCCGCTCACGTACTTCAACGAGATCTCGCGCGGGGTGATGCTGCGGGCCGAGCCCCTCGGGCCGCTGTGGCAGCCGTTCGTGTTCCTGGCGCTGCTCGGCGTTGCTCGTCGTGACGCTGGCGATACTGCGGTTCCGCCGCTACCTTGCCCCGGCACCGTCCGGCGGCGGACTGCGGCGACGGCACGGGCCAGGCGCCGGACGACGAACTGCCACCGGCACGGGCGAGGCCGCCGGGAGCGCCGCGCCTCGCGACCTGGCACCGGAGGACGCCGCTGCCTACGGCCAGGGACAGCCGGCATGACCAGGCCACGAACCGAGAGCTTTGGCCGAGCTTTGGCGCGAGCGGCCTGCGGCTGCGTTACGCCGACACCGTGGCGCTCGATAACGTATCGCTGACGGTCCCGTCCGGCCAGGTCACCGCTGTCGTCGGCGGCGACGGCGCCGGCAAGACGTCACTGCTGCGGTGCCTGGCTGGCGCCGTCAGACCGGATGCTGGCGAGATACGAAGTCCCGGCGCACTGCGGATCGGCTACCTGCCGGCGAGCTCTGGCGTCTATCCGGATCTCACCGTGGCGGAGAACCTCGCCTTCCGTGCCAGCGCATACCGCATGCCAGCGGAGGCCGCGACCGAGCGGATCACCGAGCTTGTCGCGCGCGCCGGCTTGTCGTCAGCCAGCGACCGGCTGGCCGGGCAGCTATCTGGCGGGATGCGGCAGAAGCTTGGCGTCATCGCTGCCCTGCTGCATGGCCCGGACCTGCTGATACTCGACGAGCCGAGCACCGGCGTCGACCCGGTGAGCCGGTCCGGCCTATGGTCGCTCATCGCGTCCGCTGCTGCCGGCGGCGCGGCTGTGGTCCTCGCGACGACCTACATCGACGATGCGCAGCGCGCCAGCACGGTGCTCGTGCTCGACGGCGGGCGCCAGCTCGCCGCAGGCCCGCCGGCCGACATCGTGGCGGGGATGCCAGGCGCCCTCGTCGTGGCCAGCGCGCGACCGGGTGGGCAGGCCAGCACCCGGGCGTGGCGGCGGGGTGCGTCCTGGCGCGTCTGGTGCCCGCCGGGAATGTCCTACCCGGGCGATCCCGTCGCCCCGGATCTCCAGGATGCCGTCACGGTGGCGGCGCTCGCCTGCCAGTTCCAGGGCGAGCCAGCGGCCGGGGCAACCCAGCTAGGCGAGCTGGCGGAGCCGCGGGAGCTGCGGGAGCCGCGGCAGGCCAGCCAGCCCGGCCACCGGACGGCGCGGGCACTGGCCGAGAGCGTCGGCGTCAGCTGCGTCTTCGGCGAGGTGGCAGCCGTGCGCGAGGTGAGCATCCAGGTGCGCCCGGGCGAGATCGTCGGCCTGCTCGGCGCGAACGGCGCAGGCAAGACAACTCTGATCCGCATGCTGCTCGGCCTGATCCCGCCGACGACGGGCCAGATCCTGCTGCTGGGGGAGCGGCCGAGCCGGCCGACCCGGCGCCGCATCGGCTACGTCCCGCAGGGCCTCGGCCTGTACGACGACCTCACCGTCGCGGAGAACCTGGAGTTTGCCGCTGCCGTGTTCGGGACCCGGCGGGCGGCTCACCGGGACCGCCGTCGCGCAGACCAGACTGCTGGCCAGACTGCAGGTCACACTGCTAGTCAGACGGCAGCGCTGATCGGCGGCCCGGCGATACCGGTCGGCCAGCTGCCGCTCGGCGTACAGCGCCGCGCCGCGTTCGCCGAGGCGCTGGCGCACCAGCCCGAGCTGCTGATCCTGGACGAGCCCACCTCCGGAGTCGACCCGCTCGGTCGCGCCCGGTTGTGGCAGACCATCTCGGGCGCCGTCCAGGCCGGCGCCGGCGCGCTGGTCTCGACTCATTACATGGAGGAGGCTGGGGAGTGCGACAGGCTGATCATCATGGCGGACGGCCAGGTGGTGGCGGCTGGCACCGCCGCCCAGATCATCGGCTCCGCCCGGGTGACGGTCGTCGAAGCCGCGAACTGGCCCGCCGCCTTCAGCCAGCTTGAGCGCGCCGGGCTGCCGGTGGCGCTGGCTGGCCGGAGCCTGCGCGTATCAGGCGCCGCTCCGGCGGAGGTCAGGCGGGCGCTGGCGGCCGGCCCGGCCGACAGCACTGGCGACACCGGCGGCACTGGCGGCACTGGCCACCGGCGGCACCGGCGGTACTGGCGACAACAGCGGCTCAGGCGACCGCGTGTACGAGGCGCCCGCGACACTGGAGGAGCGGTTCTTCGAGCTCACGCTGGCGGCCGGCCGGACAGCGGGTGGCCGCGTGACCGGGCCGAGCCGGCGCCCGCACGCGGGCAGCGCCACCAGCACGGCCACCAGCACCGCAGCGAGCGCAGCTGTGAAGGCGGCCGCCAGCACGAGCGCGCACCCGCGCACGCGAACCGGCCGCCGCGCCGGTGATAGCGGCACCCGGGAGGCGATACTCGCTGCCGCCCGCACTCAGTTCGCCGAGCATGGCTACGACGGCGCCACGATCCGGGCGATCGCCGCGGCCGCCGTCGTCGATCCCGCGCTCGTCCACCACTTCTATGGCACCAAGGAGCGGCTGTTCGCCGCGGCGATGCAGCTGCCCTTCATCCCGAGCGAGGCCATCACGGCTGCCCTGGCCGAGATCGCGGACCGGCCAGGCGAATCGGTCGGCGAGCACTTGGTCAGGTCGGCGCTCGGCGTGTGGGAGACCGCCGAGGTACGCGGCGCGTTCACGGGACTGCTGCGCTCAGCCCTGACCAGTGAGCAGGCGGCCGCGATGCTGCGCGAGTTCCTGGCCGAGGCAATACTCGGGCCGGTGGCGAGCGTCGCGGCCGGGGCGGACCTGGCCGATACCCCGTTCCGGGCCTCGCTTGTGGCCTCCCAGATGCTGGGCCTTGCCATCACGCGGTACGTGCTCCAGCTCGGACCGGTCGCCGCCGTGAGCGCGGACGAGCTGGCGGCGGCCGTCGGGCCGGCGATCGATCGCTACCTCGACGGGGACATCGCCGGCCGGAAACCCTAAGACCACGGGAACGGGGCCAGGTCCGGCTCCACCCAGCCACCGCGCGCCGCCGCCGACGCGAGCACAGCCGGGCTGTAATGACGGCGTAGCAGGCGCTTGTCCAGCAGGGCCGGGTGGCGGCCGGCGAACTCGCCGAAGTCGGCGACTGCCGGGTCGGCCTCGACGTGATGGCCGACGATGTCGGTCCACGCCTGCGTCATCGTCGCGTTGTACTTCTGCGGCGCGCGCTCGTATGCGGCGATGTACCGGATCCACGAGCTGATCCTCGCTCGCGCGGCCTCGGTTCCATGCGCGCGTACGGTCAGGAACGCCAGGTGCACGTGCTGGCGGTGGCCGAATCCGCCGCCGGGCGGCACGATCTCCGCCAGCAACCGGGCGAGCTCGTCGGGCATGGCGGGGCCGCGTGCGTGCGCGTGGTCAGGCATCAGTGCACCTCCGTCAGCGCGCGGGTCACCGCGCGGAATCCGGCGAGCTGCGCTGGCGTCAGCGAGCCGAGCACATGCTGCTCAAGCTCGGTCACGGCGGCGCGCACGGTGCCGGCGGTCTGGCGGCCAGCCGGCGTCAGCGCGATCAGGAACGAGCGCCGATCGGCGGGATCGAGCTCGCGAGTGAGCAGCCGCCGGCCGGCGAGCCGATCGAGCACGCTGGTCAGCGTGGTCGGCCTGGTCCCGGTCGCCGCCGCCAGATCGCCGACGGCGCGGGGACGGCCGTCTGCCAGCACGGCCAGCACGTTCTGCTCGGCTGCCGTGAGTGACAGGTGCGCCAGCCGGGCGCCGAGAGCGCGCAGGGTCGCGTGCGTCGCCTGGTGCAGCGCGGTGATGAGACCGGGATCGTCGGCAGTTATCACGAGAATGGATATTACCACATCGAAATAACTTTTCATCGGCTGCCGAGCCAGCGACGGTGCCGACACCGCTCGCACTACGATCCACAGGGTGGATCCCATTCTTGGCGACTGCTCGCTGGAGCGACTGCGCACGCGCACGAGCCACAAGTGGCGTACTTATCCGCCCGACGTGCTGCCCGCCTTCGTCGCCGAGATGGACTTCGACCCGGCTGAGCCGATCAAGGACGCGATCCGGGCCGCGCTTGCTGCTGGTGACCTCGGCTATCCGCATAAGGGTGATCTCGGCGCGGCGTTCGCCGAGTTCGCCGCAGACCGCCTCGGCGGCTGGTCGCCCGATCCGGATCTGATCTTCGCGATCCCGGACGTGATGACGGGCATAGCCGAGGTTATCCAGGCGGTCACCCCGGCCGGCGGCGGCGTGGTCATCAATCCGCCGGTCTACGCGCCGTTCTTCTTCCGCCTCGAGCTTGCGGGCCGGCGGATCGTCCAGGCGCCGCTTGCCGCTGAGGACGGACGCTATGACCTGGACCTGGACGGCCTTGACCGGGCGCTCCGGGAGCCCGGAGTCGGCGCCTACGTGCTCTGCAATCCGCACAACCCGCTGGGCCGGGTCTGGTCGCGGCACCAGCTGACCGCGATCGCCGACCTGTGCGAGCGTCGCGGCGTGCCGGTCCTGGTCGACGAGATCCACGCGCCGCTGGTGCTGCCGGGCGGTGCGCACGTGTCGTTCCACAGCCTTGATCACCCGGCGGCCCGCCGTGCCATCGTGTTCACGTCGGCGTCCAAAGGCTGGAACATCCCCGGCCTGAAGTGTGGCATCGCCGTCGCGGGCGACCCGGCGGGCGCCGCCATCCTGACGCAGCGCTGGGATGCGCTGCTCGCCTCGCACCTAGGCGTGCACGCCTCGGTCGCGGCGCTCCGCAGCGCGCGGGCGTGGCTCGATGCCGCCGTGGCCCAGATCGACATGAACACGCGGCTGCTGGCCACGCTGCTAGCCGAGCACCTGCCTGGCGCCCGCTACCAGCGACCGCAGGCCAGCTTCCTCGCCTGGATCGACTGCCGGGAGATGGAGCTCGGTGATGACCCGGCAGCCGAGTTCCTGGCTCGGGGCCGGGTCGCCGTTAGCTCAGGACCTGACTTCGGCTCGCAGGGCCTCGGGTTCGCGCGGCTGAATATCGGCACCGCACCCGAGCTCATGGCCGAGGCGGTCCGCCGGATGGCAGCCGCCCTGACCAGCTAGGCGCTCGAGGGCCACGCCAGCGCCGTGGCGCGGCTGGTCACGATCACGCACACCTGTTGCAGCGGCCGTGCCACGCTGTCACGATCAGTCACCAGATTTCTGTTGGTAACGGGGTGGTTGCGCGCTCTAACCCCTGTACCGCTGCTCTCACCCTATGGAGATCCAGATGCCTGCCACCTACAGGTCCGCGGCCGCTGTGCTGCTTGGCGCGCTCGCCGCCGCGACCGCGCTGTCAGCTTGCGGACACAACACCAACCCGAGTCCGGCGCCGACGGTGACGGTCACGCAGGGCGCATCCTCGTCCGCCTCGTCGTCGGCCAGCGCGGCTGCCGCGACGCCGCCTGCCATGGTGGGCGTCACCAAGGCCGGGGCCCTGGTCACGCTGAACCCGGCCACCGGAACGGTGCTCCAGACCCTCGTGTCCAGGCACGTGCTGGGCGACGAGGTCTCGGTGTCCAGCACGGGCATGGTCTACTTTGCCGTCAAGCACGGCTGCGCGGACGAGATCGAGGCGATACCGGTCGCCGGCGGGAGCGTCATCGAGATCGCGCCCGGCATCCTGCCCGCGGTCAGCCCGAACGGGGCCAAGCTGGCCTATGCCGAGGAGCCGAGCCTGACCCCTGGCTGCGTCCCGGCCGTTTCCGACCTTGTGACCTTGTACCACCTGGACATCCGGACCCTGAGCTCTGGCGCGACCGTCAAGCTGTCGATGCTCGCCGCCGGTCAGGACAGCGGCCTGCCTGAGCCGATCTCGCACGTGTCCTGGGCCCCGGACAATGACCATCTCGCGGTCTCGATTTCGGCCGCGGAGGACAACGAGGGCTGGAACCTGAACATCGTCGATACCGCGCTGGCCCAGTACTACCTGGCGGGGACCGGCGTGACGAGCATGCCGGTGACGGGCAGTCCGAGCGCGCGGCTGAGCTACCTGCGCGAGGGCGCCTACATGCCGAACGGCGACCTGTTCGTCAGCCGGGCCTGCTGCGCGGGCATCCCCGTCCGCAACACCTCGCGGCTGATGTGGGAGGTCAGCACCGCAGGGTCGCTAGTCCACCAGGTAGCAGTCGGTTATGTCAGCCTTGATCACACCAGCCTTGACGTAAGCTCTGACGGGGGCTGGCTGCTGTACCTGGCAGGCGACAGCCTCTACGTGTCGCAGGGCGGAGCAACCCCGCGCGAGCTCACGACCGGGCTGATCGCGGCCGCCTGGGGATAAGCTGGCTGGCCGGCTGCGGCTGGCGCACGGCGGACCTGAGTCGCAGAGGAGGCAGCACTGTCCGGAGTAACCGCCGAGACAGCGGATGCACCGCAGCAGCTGGAGATCTCCAGGCCAGCGGCCTGGGCACGCAGCCACTCGCACCTCATCGTCCCGGTCCTGTACGTGCTCGGCGCCCTGTTCGTGACGTCCAAGCTATGGGTCCACCCCACTGCCCGCCGCCAGATCGGCGATGTCCAGGACGTCAACCAGGCGACCTGGTTCATCCGCTACGCCGCCACGGCCATCGAGCATTTCCGGCTGCCAGCGCTGACCACCACCGCCATGAACGCGCCGCACGGCGTGAACCTGATGTGGAACACCTCGTTCCTGCTGCCTGGCAGCCTGATGACGCCCGTCACCTTGCTCTTCGGACCGCAGGTCAGCCTGACGGCGCTGCTCGTGATCGGGTTCGCGGGGTCGGCAGCCAGCATGTTCTACGTGCTGCGGCGCTGGCAGTCGTCGGTGCTGGCGGCCGCGCTGGGCGGCGTGCTCTATGGCTTCTCCCCGGCCTTGATCAACTCCGGGATCGGGCATTACTCCCTGGTCCTGGCCATGATCCCGCCGCTACTGATCGACCGGCTGCTGCGGATCGTGACCGGCCAGGGGAGTGCCGTCCGCCACGGGATATGGCTGGGCCTGCTGACAGCCGCTCAGGTTTTCATCAGCGAAGAGACACTCGTCGATACCGTGATCGCGGCCGCGATCCTGCTGGTCGTGCTGGCCGTGAACCGGCCGCGGCTCGTCAGGCAGGCGATCCGGCCCGCGCTCGCCGGACTCGGCACGGCCGCCGGGGTCGCGCTGGTGCTCTGTGCGCGGGCGCTGTGGGTCCAGTTCCACGGAGTCGCCAGTGGCGCTGCGCCCGCTACGGTCCTGATCCACTACAAAGGCCGGGAGACCAACCTCGGCTCGCTGCCGTACGCGTTCGTGACTCCGTCGAACACGGCGCTGCTGAACACCCCGGCCAGTGTGGCTAGCGCGGCACACTACCCCCAGCCCACGCCGGAGTACCTGGCCTATCTCGGCGTGCCGCTGATCATCCTGCTGATCGTGGCCGTCGTCTACTTCTGGCGTCACCTCGCCATCCGCGCCGCTGGCATCACGTGCCTGATCCTGGAGTGGCTCGGCCTCGGTGCGAAGCAGCTGGTGCCGCACGCTGACAGCCTGCCCGGATTCCTGCTGCCCTGGCAGTACCTGCAGCACCTGCCCGTCCTCGTCGGGATGGTGCCCGACCGGCTGTGCATCCTGGCAGACGCGGCCGCTGCCGTCGTCCTGGCGTTCTCTCTCGACCTGGCCCGCCGCGAGGGCCGGCCGTTCGGCAGCAGCCAGCTGGGCGGCCTCGTCGCCGCCGGCGTCGCCGTGCTCGCGCTCGTGCCGGTGGTGCCCGCGCAGTACCACTACCTCGGCGTCAGCCAGCCCCCAGCCGGATGGCGCGCGACCTTCAGCGCACTGCACCTGGCTGCCAGCGACCGGGTCCTGCTGGCCCCGTTCCCGTGGGAGGGGACCTCGCAGGTCATGCGGTGGCAGGCGGTGACAGGGGAGCCGGTCACCATGATCGGCGGGGACTTCATCGCACCGGGCGTGCCAGGCCACAAGGGCCGGGCCGGGCGCGCTGGCCTCACCCCCACCACCATCTACATCGACGCCTTGTACGGCGGCCAGAGCGGGGCTGTCGCCCCCTCGGCGGCTCAGATTCACGCCGACCTGGCCGCTATGAAGCCGGAGGCCGTGGTCGCCGACATCGCGCCAGCGACACCGCTGGGGCGCTTCCTGATCAGGCTGTTCGGTCCGCCGACCACGCAGATCGGCAGCGTCCTCGGCTGGCGGCTGGCGCGCTAGGCCAGCAGGTCAGGCGCAGCTAGCGGTACTGACTGGTGAGCGGCACCGTGCTCTCGAGCGGGCTGCATGGCTAGCGTCGCCGAATGGTTAGCGGCGCTGCCATAGCGTCACGATGATGCCGCGGAAATGGCGGCTGCCGATCAGCTTGAACTGACTCGCGAGCGTCTCGCTCTCCTGCCTGAGTTCTCCGGCCGGCAGCTGGGCAGACGGCCGCTCGCCGATGACCCAGATCCGCTGGTAGCGGAGCATGATCGGGAGGGTGACGGCGAAGGGCTTGTCCGTGCCGCGGAAGTTGCCGGCCTGCATGGGCGACACAGCCTCGGCAAAGTCGGTGACTTTCCGGAAGTCCGCCGGATAGCCAAGCTCGGCCTTGCGGAACAACGTGCCGAAGTACAGCACGCCGTCTCCTGGCCGGGCGTGCGCGCCGACGTAGCGCGATGGACCGCCAAAGTCGAACTCACGGCTCTGCGGCGTGCGGATCCGCTCCTGCGGCCCGATTTGCAGCACGAGGGCGAGGACGCAGACGACCGCGCCGGGGACCCAGATCAGTCCTCGCCAGCGCCCGTCCCTGGCCAGCCACTGCCCGGCGCGGTAGGCACCGGCTCCGGCCAGCAGCGCAGCGCCGGCTTGCCCGTAGAGCAGATAGCGATCGATATAGAGCGGCGTGGCGATCCAGGACTCGGCCAGCAGCAGGAACGCCGGCACCAGCAGCAGCGGCGCGGCCACGGACGGGAGCGAGATCCCGCCACGCCACCAGGCTGGCTGAAGCTCGGCCCCGGAGTCTGCCAGGCCGCTGGCCGGGCGCGTGGGCCAGGCGGGTCTGGCGGGCACGACGGCGATGACGGCACACGCGAGCAGGAGCACAGCGACCGCCGTGGTCGCGCCGAAGTAATCGTGGAAGAGGGTCTTGAGGGCGCCCGGGCCCGGCCGGGTGAGGAACGAGATCGCGGCGTGCTCTCCGATGCTGATCGCCAGCAGCGGCAGCACCAGGATGCCGGCGCCGCACGCGGCGGCTGCCCAGTGCCAGCAGGCCCGGCGGCCATAGCGAGCCAGCAAAACGGTGACGGCGTGCGCTGCCAGCACCAGCAGCGCCATCTCGTTGAGGTAGGCGCTCAGCGTGATGAGCCCGGCGTAGACCACCCAGCGCGGTCCCGCCCGGCCAGCGCCCTGACCGGTCTCGGCGTCCATCGCGTGCAGCAGGGCCAGTGTGGCGAGCGTGACACACGCGTAGACCAGGGCGTAGGAGCGGGCGGTCTGGGCGTAGTAGGTGATCGTCGGGGTCAGCGCCATGATCAGGCCGGCGAAGAGCGCCGCCCAGCCCGACCCGGTCAGCCGCCGGGCCAGGACCGCGATGAGTGCCGCGGCCGCTGCCATGGCAATGACCGACGGGATGCGCATGACGGCCGGGCTGGTGCCGACGGCCATCCAGGCGTGCATCAGCAGGTAGTACAGCCCGTGCACAGCATCGACATGCCTGACCAGGTGCGCGAGCTCACGCAGGCTCAGCAGCGCGGCCCACCGGGTCGCCACCTCGTCATTGCCCATCGAGGAGTCGCGCGCCAGGCCGACGATCCCGGCCGCGGCCATAGCCGCGGCCGGGATCGCGATCGGGCCATACCTGGCGGCGTAGGACATCCAGCGCCGGGCCGGCGTACCTTCGGCCGACGGGGCCGCGCCTGGTGCTCAGCCTGGCCGCGCCGTCACCGGGTCCCGCATCCTGGCGGCTGCTGATCACGGCCCGGTCCGTCGGCGGGTTCAGCGAGGCTGCGAAAGTCTCCCGCCATCTGGCAGGCGAGTTGAAGTCCGCCGCCGCCGCACGGTAGTCGGCTGCCAGCCGTTGCCAGTTCCGTCGCAGCCGACGGTGCGCGACCAGGCTGCGCCAGCCTAGCGAGCGGAACAACCTGCGGGTCCCGCTTGTACCAGGCGGCGCTGGTGCCCTCGGCGGCCGATACCAGGGCGCTGTCCAGCTTGGCCAGCACCCACCAGGAGGCGTCCTGGTAGGGCAGCGCCATCTGCGGCCGCTGCATGGCCGCGTCCGCCGGCCGCCTGAACTGCCGCAAGGTCCCGGCGCCAGCCTTGGTCACCAGGTTGAACTTATTGGTAGGGGTGGTAGAGCTCTTCACCGCCTCGGGCGCCCGGCGCCGCGGCGACGGGAACGCTTCCAGGTCCGGTGCCTTCTGGCCATCAGGGTATTGCGCCTGCAGCTTGCGCAGCTCGGCCAGCTTGGTCCCCATCTCCCTGTGCATGTGATCCGGCCCGGAGAGGACATCCTCGATCGCCAGAAGCTTGATCGCCGCCGTCGAGTACTGCATGGACAGCAGGCTCTGCAGCTGACGCTCCAGGCTCTCCGAGATCAAGACGCCGCCCTTGGGCTCGGGCGAGTGCAGTAGCGCCGAGATGATCCGGTTACGCAGGTGATAGTAGGCCCGCCAGTCCCTGGCATCATCCTTGTCGTCCCACGGCACCTGCCAGGAGCCAACCCCTGGCAACGACACCGTCGGATAGCCGCGGTTGCGGGCCCGCACGCCGTACTCGGCGTCGTCCCACTTGATGAACACCGGTAGCGAGAGCCCGATCTCCTCGATGATCCGAGTCGGGATCAGGCACATCCACCAGCCGTTGTAGTCCGAATCCGCGCGGCGGTGCAGCCAGGGCGTGTTGCGCAGGTTCCTGCGCCCGAAGTCGTGCCGGCCCCTTGTGTTCGGCGCGGGTCCCCACCACCACTTGTATGGCCCGACGGCTTCCGCATACGCGTGCAGCAGAGAGCGGTCATGCAGGCTGAACATGTGGCCGCCGACAATCGTCGGCTTGCGGGCCAGATCGGCGAACGTGACCGCCCGCAAGATGCCTTCCGGCTCGAGCTTGACGTCGTCGTCCATCAGCAGCACGTAGGCACTCTGGCCGGCGCGAACCGTCTCGTCCATGGACCGGGCGAAGCCGCCAGACCCGCCGATGTTGCCCTGCTCGATGACCCGCACCCGGTCGCCGAGCTTCTTGGTTGCCTCGGCGAAGCCGGGCCGGTCGGTGACCTTGTCGGTGCCCTGGTCGATGACGTAGACGCGGTCGATCACGTCGTGGATCTCGGTCGCCTCGCCGAGGGTGCGGAGCTGCTCCAGCATGAAATCGGGGGTGTTGAACGTGGTAATGCCCAAGCTGACCGTCCCGGCCGGGGCCGGCTCGGCCAGCCCGAGCCAGTCCGCTTCGATCAGCGTGGTCCCGCGCGACCCGGCGATGATGTCGAACCAGTACCAGCCGCCGTCGATGAACGGATCGAGCGACAGGGTGCGCTGGATCGTCTCGGGCATGTCAGAGTCCACGCTGATCGTCTCGACCGGGTGGCTGAAGCCCCTGGCGGTGGAGCGGTACAGGACGATCGTCGACTCACCCGCCAGCCGGATCCGGAGCGTGACCGACTCTACGGTGGTCCACCGGCGCCAGTAGCTGGCCGGGAACGCATTGAAGTAGGTGGCGAAGGAGACCCGGCGCCCCTCGCTGATCAGCGCGCTGCGGCGCGGTCCTGCATCGTCGGCCAGGTAGCCGGGCACGTCCGTGCCGAACCGGATGCTCGACTGCGTCTCGCCGACCGCGGCGTTGGCGACCGGCACGCTCACCGTGCTCTCCTTGCGCCTGGACATCGCCTCGTTGGCCAGCTCGGCCGCCAGCTCGGCGGCACCCCGTTCCATGTTCGTCTCGACGTACAGCGGGACGATGTCAAGATCGTCGCCCGGGAAGACGATGCGCTGCAGTATCCGCAGGCCGCCGGTGCTGTCGGTGGCGTCGGTGCTGGTCATGCGTCCTCTCCGCGTCGGTTGAGGGGCTCCCCGTCGGCAAAGTGCGGACGGAGCCGGTTGTCGTACATGGTCAGCGCGGACCCGATCGCCATGTGCATGTCGAGGTACTTGTAGGTACCCAGACGCCCGCCGAACAGCACGCCCTGCTCGCGGCTCGGCCATCTCCCGGTAGGCCTGAAGCCGAGCCCGGTCCGATGCGGCATTGATCGGGTAATACGGTTCGTCCCCACGGCCGGCGAAGCGGGAGTACTCCCTCGTGATTACCGTCATGTCACTTGGATACCAGTCGCGCTCGGGGTAGAAGTGCCGGAATTCAAGGATCCGCGTGAATGGAACGTCGTCATCGGCGTAATTCATGACAGGCGTCCCCTGGAAATCACCAATCGGCAGCACCTCTTGCTCGAAGTCAAGAGTCCGCCAGCCTAGATCACCAGCGCGGTAGCCGAAGTACGCGTCCAGCGGGCCGGTGTAGACGACGGGCACCCGGCCCGCCAGCTCGCCGCTGAACGTCCTGGAACTCGGTGTTGATCCGCACCTCGATGTTCGGATGGTCGACCATGCGCTCCAGCCAGGCCGTATAGCCGTCGACCGGCAGCCCTTCGAACTTGTCGCTGAAATACCTGTTGTCGAAGGTGTAGCGCACCGGGAGCCGGGCGATGATCTCCGCGGGCAGGTCGACCGGATCGGTCTGCCACTGCTTGCTGGTGTAGCCGCGGATGAATGCCTCGTACAGCGGCCTCCCGATCAGGGAGATCGCCTTCTGCTCCAGGTTCTCCGCGGCGCCAGGTACCACCTCGCCGGCCTGCGCCGCGACGAGCGCTCGGGCCTCCGCCGGCGACATGAGCCGGCCAAAATATTCGCAGATTGTAGCCAGGTTGATCGGCATTGGGTAAACGCGGCCTTTATAGGCGGAGAACACCCGGTGCTGGTATCCGGTAAATGCGGTGAAACGGTTGACGTAATCCCAGACACGCGCATTCGAGGTATGGAAAAGGTGCGCACCATACCGATGCACCTCGATGCCGGTCTGCGGCTCCGCCTCGCTATAGGCGTTGCCGCCGATGTGGCCCCGGCGCTCCACCACGAGCACGCGCAGGCCAAGATCGCTGGCGCATCGCTCCGCGACCGTCAGCCCGAAGAGCCCGGACCCGACGACGACGAGGTCGTAGTTCACCGGGCCACCGGCTGCCCTGGCTCGCGCGGCATCCCGGCTGCTGTCATGTCCGGGTCGTGCCACTCGACTCGGCGTACTCCCAGTCGCGGTGCTCTGCCGGGGCCGGCTCGGCGGCCAGCGGCGCCGGGCGCTTCGACAGCAGGGCCACGAGCGGCCGGTAGATCGCGCGGCGCAGCCACCAGGGGATCATCCGGTAGCTACCGCGGACCAGCACGTTGCGCGCGTACTCGGTCGGCGAGGTGAACCCGCTCCGGCGGAACTCGCGCTGCAGCCGCAGTTCGGAGCGGAGCAGGCCGGTGCCCCCGCGCCGCTTGTAGGCGGTCGCGCCGACCCGGTAGAACACGAGCGGCTCGGCCACGTTGACCGGCCTGGCGCCGGCCTGCAGCATTCGCGCGAACAGTGCGTAGTCTTCCATCAACGGGAAGTCGCCGTAGCCTCCGGCGGCCAGTACGGCGCTTCGCCGGTACACCACAGTCGGGTGATTAAACGGATCATGCACGCGCGCGTACCGGGCTATGCGGCCGGGATCGGTGGGCGGAACGCGCTGCCCGACGATGTCGTCGGTGTCGGCGACGAACTCGAGCAGGCCGCCCCCGACGATGTCGGCGTCCTCGATGAGCGGCAGCTGCACCTCGAAGCGGTGCGGCATGGCCACGTCGTCGGCATCCATCCGGGCCACGATGTCGAACCAGCTGGCGGCGAGCCCCTGGTCGAGGGCCGGGCCGAGGCCGGAGTTGAGCTCGAGCGGCACGAAGGTCACCGGGACGCGGCTGCTGGCCCGCAGATCCTCAAGGCACGCCGCGAGCTCGTCGCGGACCGGACCGTCGCGCACGATGACAACCTGATCGGGGCGCACAGTCTGGTCGTCAACTGCGCTGCGCAGCGCTCGGCGGAGGTAGTCCGGTCTGTCGCCGTCGTATACCGAGAGCAGCAACGAGAACGGCTCATGCAACTGGAGACCTCCGGTGGGGGTGGTGATTCGCGACCCGGCGCCAAGCCGTGCAGGCGCGAGGATAGTGCAGGACACCCTCAAATGCCACTTCCCCCGATGCGCCTCGATACTACAGCCCAGGGCCGGTCAGCAGGTAACGTGGCCGTGACGGCGAGTCTTCCGTCAGATGCATCTTCGTGGGCTCCGGCTCCGCAACTGCCGCCCCTTGGCTACCTTCTGGGGCATATGCTCTCTGCGCGCGGCCGGGTCGGGGACGGCCTGATGACGCGCCCCACAACGACCCCGACGAGGTAGCTGGATGGCGCGCGAGGTAACTGACCGATATCGGCCCGGTAACGCACCGGCCACGGCTGGCAGCGCCTCGGCCGCCGCGGACCGGCGGCCGAAGGCCTTCCTGCATATCGGCGAGCCCAAGACCGGCACGACCTTCCTGCAGCAGGTGGTCTGGCGCAACCGCGCCTCGCTCGCCGATCAGGGCGTCGTGCTGCCCGGCCATCATCCTCAAGATCATTTCCGTGCCAGCCAGGATCTGCGTGGCATCGAGAAGCTGGACAGCGATCCGGCCGGGTCGTGGGCTGGCGAGTGGGAGATCCTGGCGACGCAGGCGAGGCGAGCCCCCCGCGCCGCCGTCATCTCTCACGAGCTGTTCTCGGCCGCCGACGCTCACCAGGCCGAGATGGCGGTGAAGTCGCTCCAGCCGGCCGAGGTCCATCTCGTGCTCACAGTGCGTGACATGGCGACCTTGCTGCCGGCCGAGTGGCAGGAGACGGTCAAGCACCGCAACGCTTCGAGCTGGGAGGACTGGCTCGCCGACGTGATCGACCGCGAGTCTGTGTCCGCTGACCGGCGCCAGTGGTGGTTCTGGCGCGTGCACGACACGCTCGCGATCCTCGATCTGTGGTCACGCCACATCCCGGCCGAGCGAGTGCACGTCATCACCGCCCCCCGGCGTGGCGCGGACCCCGGACTGCTCTGGCAGCGCTTCGCGGCCCTGATCGAGGTGGACCCGGATAGCGTCGACCTCAGCCGGGCACGGGCCAACGCCTCTCTGGGACTGGCCGAGGTCGAGTTCCTCCGGCGCCTGAACCAGCAGCTGTCCGCCGAGGTGCCCGACTGGTTCTACATGTGGAACGTGAAGGAAGCGCTGGCGCATGACGCCCTCGCCTCGCGGCCCGTGGGCGTGCGCCTCGTCCTGCCGGATGCACGTCTTGCCTGGGCGCAGGAGCACGCCGAGGCCCTGATCTCGGGCCTGCGGGCCTCGGCCTACGACATCGTCGGCGATCTGGAGGAGCTGCGGTCGCAGCCGCCCGCCGAACCGGCCGTGAGCCCGGCCGACCAGCCGGCCGAGCAGATGCTCGACGCGGCCGTGCAGGCTGCGGCCGCACTGGTGCTGAACCAGTACCAGAAGGAGCACCCGGCGGCCAGGCCGCAGAAGGGCCTGATCGGGCGCGGGGCGCTGGCCGACCGCGTGGAATCGACCGTGGCGGCCTCGCCCTGGATCAAGCGGACGGTGCGCGAGCTCAGCAGCCGCCATTCGTCCGTGCGCCAGCTGCGGATACTGGCGTGGCGGGCGCTGGAGCGGTCCAGGGCACGGAACAACCCCTAGCCATGCAGGGCAGCGATGGCCGCTACGCGGCGGCGGGCGATCAGCCGCGAGTCATCGCGGTCATCGTGACCTACAACCGCCGCGACCTGCTGCTCGAGTCACTCGGGGCGGTGCTGCGCGCAGCGCCGGCCGCCCGACGGCGTCATCGTCGTGGACAACGCCTCCGCCGACGGGACCGCCGGCTGCCGTCCGGGCCAGCTTCCCGGCCGTTCACCTGGCCGAACTGGGCGCGAACTACGGCGGCGCGGGCGGCTTCGCTTACGGGATGGCGCAGGCCCTCGCGCACGGCGCGGACCTGATCTGGCTGATGGACGACGACACGGTGCCAGCAGCCCGGCGCGCTCGAGGCGCTGCTGCAGGCCCGCGGCGGCTATCCAGGCCGCCCGCCCGTGCTGGTCGCGAGCAGCGTGCAGTGGACCGACGGGCGCGCGCATCCGATGAACACCCCGCGCCCCAAGCCGTTCGCGGCGCAGGGCCGAGCGACTGGCGGCTGCGGCCGCGCGGCTGCATTCCTATCCGCTCGGCGTCGTTCGTGTCGGTCCTGGTCGAGGCTGAGCAGTGTCGGCGGCGCGGGCTGCCGCAGGCCGACTTCTTCCTGTGGAACGACGATTTCGAGTTCACGACCCGGCTGCTGCGCGGCGCTACCGGGCTGCTCTGCCCGGCCAGCGTCGTCGTGCACAAGACCAAGACCTTCGGCTCGACAGACGTCGATCCGGGGGACAGGTTCTTCTACGAGGTCCGGAACAAGATCTGGACGCTCAGGACCGATTCGCTCAGCGCTGCCAGAGCGAGCCCTGTACGGAGCGCGCCACGCTGCGCCGGTGGGTGCGCACCTACGTCCGCTCGGCCGACCGGCGCATGCTTCGCTCGTCACTGGCCCGAGGTGTCGCCGCCGGCCTGCGCACGCGCCCGCGGTCGAACGAGCAGGTGCTGGCGGCCGCCACGGCGCCGAGCGCTGCGCTCGACTGACGCAGACCGGCCCGCCTGACCGCCGACCTGCCGCTGGTTTTCACCGGCCAAGATCGGCTAGACAGCCTTTTGTCCCCGCGCGAGAGCGTCCGCGTCCGCCCGACCGGTCGCCGTCGCTGCGCGACTGGCTGGCGGGTCCCTATCAAACCTGGTCAGTTGGCCTGTTACGTGCGAATGTGTAATCGAGTCCCCCGCCCAGGCAGCAGTTGGAGGGGTCAATTATGGGCAGGGATGTCCCGTCCATCACTGTTAGTCAGCACGATCGCCGCGCCTACCGGGAGAAGGTCCGCCAGTGCCTTGATGTCTTCGCCCGGATGCTTCGCGAGTCCAGGTTTGACACCGAGCCCCGGCAGGTCGGCCTGGAGATCGAGCTGAACCTGGTCGACGCGGACGGCATGCCGTCGATGACGAACGTAGCGGTGCTCGCGGCCATCGCCGACCCGGACTGGGCGAGCGAGCTCGGCCGCTTCAACCTCGAGATCAACATCCCGCCCCGCCAGCTGACCGGCGACGCGCTCAGCGCGCTCGAGCACGACGTGCGCGGCAAGCTCGCTCATGCTGAGGCCCGGGCTCAAGGCGCTGGCAGCCGCCTGGTGATGGTCGGGATCCTGCCGACGCTGCGGCAGGCCGACGTGACCGACGAGGCGATGTCGGCCAACCCCCGCTACCGGCTGCTCAATGAGCAGATGATCGCGGCCCGCGGCGAGGACATGCGGATCTGCATCGACGGGCCGGAGCGGCTGCTGACGCACGTCGACTCGATCATGCCGGAGGCGGCCTGCACGAGCGTCCAGTTCCACCTGCAGGTGAGCCCGGAGGCGTTCGGGAACTACTGGAACGCCGCCCAGGCCGTGGCGGGCATTCAAGTGGCACTGGCTGCCAACTCCCCGTTCCTGTTCGGGCGTGAACTCTGGCGGGAGACCCGGATCCCGCTCTTCGAGCAGGTCACCGACACGCGGCCGGAGGAGCTTCAGCAGCAGGGCGTCCGGCCGCGCGTGTGGTTCGGCGAGCGGTGGATTACGTCGGTATTCGACCTGTTCGAGGAGAACCTCCGCTACTTTCCGGCCTTGCTGCCGCTGCGCGAGGACGAGGATCCAGCCGCGGCCCTGGACAGCGGCGAGGCGCCGACGCTGTCCGAGCTGACGCTGCACAACGGGACCGTGTACCGCTGGAACCGGCCGGTGTACGCCGTCGATGACGGGCGGCCGCACCTGCGGGTCGAGAACCGGGTGCTGCCAGCCGGGCCGACGGTCGCGGATGTCGTCGCCAACGCGGCCTTTTACTACGGGCTCGTGCGGGCGCTGGCCGAGACCGAGCGGCCGGTCTGGACGCAGATGTCCTTCGCGGCGGCGGCCGACAACCTGGTCGAGGGCTCGCGGCATGGCATCGACGCTCGGGTCTACTGGCCGGGGACCGGCGAGGCGCCGGTCACGGAGCTCACCCTGCGCAGGCTGCTGCCGCATGGCCTGGGAGGGCCTGCGGCAGTGGGGGGTGGACGCCAAGGACGCGGACCGGATGCTCGGCATCATCGAGCAGCGCTGCCTGACCGGCCGTACCGGCGCGACCTGGCAGGTCGAGACGGTCCGGACCCTCGAGCGGGGCCAGGCCGACAGGCGCGAGGCCCTGCGCCGGATGACGCAGGGCTACATCGAGCGGATGCAGTCCAACCAGCCGGCGCACAGCTGGCCCGGCCTGTAGCCAGCCTGGTTAATTCGCAATAACCGGCATTTCGCTCAGCTGTGGCCGGCTTGGCGCACAACGCGTGCGCCTCAGGGGCGCAATTTGCGCCCCAGGACGCACACGCGTCGGCGAGCTGCGCTCCGGCGCGCATGGGTGACCTGCCGTCTGTGGTCACGCTTGGTAGCTTTGCGACTCCGATGAGTGGGCATACCTGACAGGCAAAGGCCCGAAGACGCTCATTGGGGGGTGGGACGATGGCGCTCAGGTCGACGGCCGGGCAACCTCAACCCGGCGCCGGGCAATCTCAACCTGAGTTCGGGCGCACGCAGCCCCAGGCCGGCTCGTCAGAGCCCAGGACGGGATCCGTCGTGATCGACGCGAACATGGCGCGCAAGTACACCGCGGAGCTAATCGGCACCGCGCTGCTGGTCTTCTTCGGTGCGGGCATGGCGACGATCTCCTTCGGCTTCCGAGCCTTCGGCGGCAGCGTTGCCTCCGGGATCCTGCTGACGGGCCTCACGTTCGGTCTCGTCCTGCTCGGCCTCGTCGCCGTCATCGGCCCGATATCGGGCTGCCATGTCAATCCGGCGGTGACCCTCGGCCAGTTCCTGGCCAAGCGGATCTCGTCGATAGACGCGGTCGGATACGTGATCGCGCAGCTCATCGGCGGGCTCCTGGGCGCGCTCCTGCTGCTGTGGGTCCTGCACAGCTCGCCGTTCTACAACAGGCAGCGGATCGGCCTCGGCGCCAACGGCTATGGCAGCTCACCCGCCTCGCTGCTGCATGCGTCCGGCGGCGGCGCATTCCTCACCGAGGTCATCATCACCGCGGTATTCGTGCTCGTCGTCCTGAGCGCCACGCGGGCGCAGGCGAACGTCGCGATCCAGGGTGCCGTCCTCGGCGTCGCGCTGGCCCTGGTCAACATCATGGGCATCCCGATCGACGGTGCCTCGGTGAACCCGGCTCGCAGCTTCGGCCCCGCCATTGTCGTCGGCGGTCAGGCGCTGAGCCAGCTCTGGCTGTTCCTCATTGCGCCGCTGGTCGGCGCGGTGCTCGCGGCGGGCGTGTTCATGCTGTTCCACCCGGGCGAGGGCGTGTCGATGGGCGAAGTCGGAGCACGGCGCATGCGCGCCCAGCCCGCGATGACGGTCTCGGCCGCGGACGAGGGGACCGCCGGCCGGAACCGCCGCACGAGCCACGACCGGGACGGCGGCTCCCGGCCAGCCGCCGCCGGCAGCGGGCCAGCCGACCAGGACCGCAGGCACGACCGGCTCCGGCGGCGCCGTCGGCCCGAAGGGGCCTCGCCGGGTCACCGCCAAGTGACCCGGACGACGCAACTGGGCCCGTCAACCCGCCCGGAGGCATGAAGTAGGTACAGCCGGAGACGGCCCTGTGCCGATCCGTAGGACCGCCCGCGAGGTGAGCTTGCCTCGCGGGCGGCCGCTGCGAGGCTGAGGACGCGGAGGCACGGCCGAGTACCCTCCGCCGACGGTCCAGCCGAGCGCTATCCGGCGACAAGGGCGGGCGGGCCAGCCCCTGATGCAGCTGTTGCGTTCCCGGCCTTTCAGGGGAAGGCTGGCCGCGGCAGCCGCCGGGGTGTGATGATCGACTTAATGAGCGCCGACAATTCTGCTCAAGTCCCGCAGCTGCGCATCGAGCAGCCGAGCCGGCCGGTGGGTGCTGCTAGCTACTGTGCTCGGGTCGAGCATGGCGCTGCTCGACTCCACGGTCGTCAACGTCGCACTGCCGACGATCGGGCGGCACCTGAACGCCTCGCTGGCCGGACTTCAGTGGACAGTCACGGCTTACACGCTGACGCTCGCCGGGCTCATCCTGCTCGGCGGCTCACTCGGCGACCGGCTTGGGCGCCGCCGCATCTTCCTCGTCGGCGTCGTGTGGTTCGCGCTGGCCTCGGCGCTGTGCGGGCTCGCTCCGAGCATCGGGGTGCTCATTGGCGCGCGGGTACTCCAGGGCATCGGCGGTGCCTTGCTCACGCCTGGCTCGCTCGCCATCATTCAGTCGTCATTCGCCGCCGACGACCGGCCGCGGGCTGTCGGCGCCTGGTCCGGCCTGGCCGGAGTCGCATCCGCGATAGGCCCGGTGCTCGGCGGCTGGCTGGTCCAGGTAGCCGGCTGGCGCTGGGTGTTCCTGCTGAACCTCCCGCTGGCCGTCGCGGTTGTCGCGGTCACCGTCCGCCACGTCCCGGAGACCAGGGATACCTCCGTGCGCGGCAGCTTTGACGTGGCCGGCGCGGTGCTTGCCGCCCTGGCGCTGGCGGGCATTACCTACGCGCTGATCGAGGTGCCGGAGAAGCAAAGCAAGGCCGGAGTTGCCGTCGCGGGCCTGCTTGGCGTCGCAGCAGGAGTGGCATTCGTGCTGGTTGAGCGGCGGCGCACCCGGACGCCCGACAAAGTCAGCCCGATGCTCCCGCTTGACGTCTTCGCTTCCCGCCAGTTCAGCGTCATCAACGTCATCACCTTCCTGGTCTACGGCGCGTTCGGCGGCCTGCTCTTCTTGCTGGTGCTCCAGCTTCAGGTCGTCTCCGGCTTCTCGCCGCTGAAGGCGGGCGCGGCGCTGCTGCCGGTGACGCTGCTGATGCTCTCGCTGTCGGCGCGATCGGGCTCCCTGGCGCAGCACATCGGCCCGCGCTGGCCCATCACGATCGGCGTCACCCTGCTCGCGATCGGGATGGCGCTGATGATGCGCATCGGGCCGCACGCCAGCTACGTCACCGATGTCCTGCCCGCGGTCGTGGTCTTCGGATTCGGCTTGTGCCTGACCGTGGCGCCGCTGACGGCGACGGTGCTAGCGAGCGCGGACGTGCGCCACGCCGGCGTGGCCAGCGGCGTGAACAACGCGGTGGCCAGGGCGGCCGGACTCGTGGCCGTTGCCGCGCTGCCGGCAGCCGTCGGCCTGAGCTCGGCGAGTTACCACGAGCCAGCACGTTTCAATCAGGGATTCGATCTCGCAACGGCGATCTGTGCCGCGATCCTGCTGGTCGCAGCCGTCCTGGCCGCGCTGCTGATCGACAACAACGTGCTGCGGCCCGCTGGCCGGCCAGCGCCCGTGCCGGAGGCCACGACCAGCTGCACGGTGGCGGCGCCGCAACTCCAGCCGGCGCCGCGACGGTAACGGCGGTCACTGCGGCACCGGCGCGCTAGTTGTCGAGTCCGAGCGTGAAGGTCGGCTTGGGCGACGTCTCCGGCAGCCGGTGCTCGTCGCTGAGCCGCCGGATGGCAGTGCCGGTGGCCAGGAACTCGGTGGCGTGCTCGCCCCAGACGTGGTTCTTGACCTCGACCGTCACGCCGACGATGCCGGACGACTGCGCCTGCGTGGCCTCGACCTGCATCCGCTCGAGGGCGAGCTCGCGCGCCTCGTAGACGCCTTGCGTGAACTGGATCATCTCCTGGTTCTGCCCGGTCTGGCGCAGCGACTGCATAACGCTCTGATGCGCGATGTGGTAGACGCAGGTGCCGAGCACGAACGCGACCGGCACCGC
This sequence comes from uncultured Actinomycetota bacterium, assembly GCA_963837255.1. Taxonomy (GTDB): domain Bacteria; phylum Actinomycetota; class Actinomycetes; order Streptosporangiales; family Streptosporangiaceae; genus JAJYUU01. Next base: position 703,561 of record CAWIMN010000009.1, on the reverse strand, counting down.
GCCGGCCGCGAGCAGCCGGAAGAAGTCCTGCGCGGACAGGTCGGAGGTGAACGCCCGCCCGTCGGGCGCCCGGTGCGCGCCGGTGCCGGCCAGGTGACGGACCGCGGTGCCGGTCGCGACGAACTCCAGGCAGCCCTGGCCCCAGGCGTACATCTGCATCCGCAGCTGCACCCCGACGATGCCGTCAGCGGCCAGGTGGTCAGCCTCGGCCCGCATCCTGGCCATCGCGAGCTCTCGCGCGTTGTACATGGCCTGGGTGAGGACCTGCAGCTCCTGGTTCTGGCTCCAGCGGCCGACCTGCAGGCCGACGTGGTAGATCGACGAGCCGATGACGAAGCCGAGCGGCTCGAAGCCGGCCTCGCCCAGCAGCACGTACTCCGAGACTGACAGATCGGAGGTGAACACCCCGGCCGGACTAGCGCCCGCCGTCTGCGCGAGCCGGGTGTCGGCTGCCTGCGGCTCCCAGGTGGCGGCGCTCTGATTTGACTGGTTCGAGAACAGTGGCATGAAGGCTCCCCGGTTGCGGCGCTTGCGCCCAGTGGCAGCCTACTGCCGATTGGGTGTCCCGTCCTCGGCAGCGCGCGGCGGCTGCCAGACCTTGACCGCCAGCTCGGGCCGGAGCAAGCCGGATTCGGCGTACACCTGATAGGCGCGCAAGTCGGCGTCGGTGAGCGGCGGCGGTACGAGCGACCGCGGCCAGAGCCGGCGCGCCCGTACCACGTCGAGTTCCACTACGTACAAGGTGATCTGGGCCTGCAGGTAGAACCACGCGAGCAGGCCGAGCACGACCCCGAACACGCCGTAAGCGGAGTTGGTGGCGTGATGGACGATGGTCCCGCCGATCCACTGCAGGATCTGCCATGCGACGGCAGCGAGGACCGCGCTGAGCCGCATGTCCCTGCCATCGACCTCCTGCGACGTCGCGATGCGGAAGCCGAGCCAGAACAGGGTGATGTTCAGCAGCAGGGAAACCGCGAGCGCGGCGACCTTGGCGGCCACCCCGCCGAGGTGACCGGTGCCGCCTGCGACGCTGGACAGCGCGATCGTCAGGATCTCGCCTGGCCCGAGCACGGCGATCAGCCCGAGGCTGCGCAGCAGGCTCTTGGGGAACGCTGGCCGCCGGAATCGCGGAACTCCCCACACCGTGTTCATCGCATTCTGCATCGCCGTCGCGACGCCGCGGCCCGCATACAGGGTCAGCAGGAGCCCGATGACGAGCGCGAATCCGGTCTTGCTCAGGCCCTGGCTCGCGCCGCCGCCGAGGTGCGTGCCGATGACGGGGTAGTTGTGCAGCGCCGCTGTCAGCCGCTTGGCCAGCTTGGCGTTGTTCCTGGAAATGAGGTCGAGGATGCTGTAAGCCACCAGCAGCAGCGGGAAGAGCGAGGCGAACGCGTAATAGGCGATGAGCGCCGCGAGATTGCCCGCCTGGTTGTCACTGAACTTCTTCCAGGTGGCCACCGCGATGGCCAGCCAGGGCCGCGTCTGCTGGGCCCGGTCGACGGCGTGAACCAGGCCTTTGGCCCGGTCAGCCAGGCCGCGGCGGGCCGGGCGGTGACGGCTTGCGTGCTGGTGGGCGCTCATCGTGCGCAGTATCTACCCGGCGGCGTGGTCTTACTCGCCGGCCGCGCTGGCAGGCGTCAGTCGCTTCCAGCCCGCAGCCGCCAGCATCGGTCAGCCGCGGCCAGGCCCGACGGCGAGCTCCAGATCCCCGGCGCTCACCTGGTGCCCGGCGCGCACCACAGGCGCGCATGCACCGTTTCACCGCATTCGCCATGCCGGAGCTGAGTTCTCCGACGCAGCCGCGGGCTCTGCGGCAGCCGCAGCTCGGCCGCAGCCGCAGACAGCACAGCGAGACCCGGGTAGCCGGTCAGGCCAGGCTGTCGAGGACCGCCTGCGCAGCGGCGCTGCCGGACCTGATCGCGCCCTCCATGTAGCCAGCCCAGATGGTTGCCGTCTCCGTGCCGGCCCAGTGGATCGGCCCCACCGGCTCGCGCAGCGCGGGCCCGTACCGGGTCCAGACGTTCGGGCCGAACAGGGTGCCGTAGCAGCCCCCGCTCCACTTCTCCTGCTGCCAGTCGCGCTCGAGGTACTGCTCTGGCTTGCCCGCTCTCGGCCCGAAGTACCGGACCAGTGAGTCGACGACCGCCTGGCGCCTGACCGCCAGCGGCTCGCGGCCAAGCCGGCGAGCCTCGTCGCCTTCGAGGAAGGCCAGCAGCACGCCGGGCGAACCATCGGGCGGTGAATTGTCGAAGACCACGCGCGAGCCCGTGCCGTCACCGGTGGCCTGGCCGCACAGGCCTTCGCGGCGCCAGAACGGCTCGTCATAGAGCACCTGGCACTTGATGACCGAGCCCATCGGCGTGCGCTGGGTCAGCTGCTCGCGCCAGGATGGCAGGGCTGGCTCATACTCGATCCGCCCGGCGAGCAGCGGCGGCGCCGTGACGATGACCTGCCGCCCCTCGAACTGCCCGCCCGGCGTGGTCGCCGTGACCTTGCCGCCGCCGCCGCCAACCTCGATCCGGCTGACCGGAGCCCCCAGCCGGACGACGTCGCCAAGCTCCGCCGCCAGCCGCTCGGCGATCAGGGCCGAGCCGCCGACGAACCTGTCCTGCTGCGCGCCACCGGTGGTGTCGATGAGCCGCTGGAATGAGCCGCCGGAGTGGCTGTAGAACAGCACGTGCAGCAGGGACAGGTCGCCCGGCTCGGCGGCGAACACCGCCTCGGCGCCGAGGGTCAGTAGCATCCGGGCGCTCTTGCTCGCGGTGTTGCGGCGCACCCACGTCTCGAACGTCTGGCTGTCGAGTTTCTCCGCGTCGGCAGCGGTCCACGGCGTGTCGGTCGGCACCTTCCTGGCGAGCGCCTCGAGCCGCGCCTGCGCCCGGCCGACGTCCGCCAGCACGAGCGGGTTGATCCGCGGGATCGCGCCGGTGTAGGTGCCGCGCTTGCCGTTGAAGTGCAGTACCTTCTTGCCCGTGTCGTAGGTGGGGAACGTCGCGACGCTCAGTTCGGTCGCGAGCTCCAGCAGCCGGTCCTGCGTCGGCCCGGCCCACTGCCCGCCCATCTCGACGACCTTGCCAGCGCCGATCTCCTCGTTGACGATGCGTCCGCCTACCCGGTCCCTGGCCTCGAGCACCAGCACCGATCGTCCGGCGGCCGTGAGGTCACGGGCGGCGACCAGGCCGGCGAGGCCCGCGCCGACCACCAGCACGTCAGCTCCATCGGCCATCTCGTTACCTCCGCGTATGTCCTGCCTGTGGCCCGGTAGCGCATGGTCCCAGCAGCCTAGAGCGGGGCGGGCCCGCCATGGCGGAAGCGCGCAGACGTTCCCGGCCAGCACGAAGTAGGGCTGGCGGGTGCGCTTGATCGTCTCGGTCACCTCAGGATCGGCACCGTGGATGAGGGCGCGCAGTTCGCGGCACACGGCCTGCTGCCAGTCCGGCAGTGCTGCTATGTAGGCATCGACCCGCGGGTCGGTCGCGTACGTCATTCCGGCCGCCGGTCGCCAGTGCCAGGAGCCCGGCATAGTCGAACTCGGCCGCCAGGCGACGGCCCGCCTTGCGCCGCCACGCCTCGGCCAGCAGTTCGCGGACCCGGTCGTCCGGTGCAGCGGCCAGCAGGATCCGCAGCCCCCGGACGCGCTGGCCCCACAGCAGCGGCTCGAACGCGCGGGGCGCGCCGGCGCCGGTCTGTTCAGCGACCGTCGCCGCGACCTCGCTGTCGTCGACGAATACGTGCAGCCTCGTCTCGTCGGCAGACGCGGTCGCAAAGATCTTTCCGCCGACCCGGAACGAGGTCATGTCAAAGTGCGGTTCCTCACTGGTGCCCGGCAGCGAGAGCGCGAATTCGCGTGCCTGCGGGAGGTCGCCCACCTATCCAGGCTAGCCCGCCGCTGCCGCCTGCGACGGCCCCGGGCGCCGACGGCGCTAGGGCACGAACGCGTGCTCGGTGACCTGGCCGAGCACCCGGAAGCCGAGCCGCCGGTACACGGGCTCACCCTGCTCGGACGCCTGGAGGACGGCCGTCGGCGCCCCGAGATCCCGGCGCCGCCTGCATCGCTGCCGCGGTGATAGCCGTGCCGAACCCGCGCCGCTGCTGGCTTGCCACGGTGGAGATGTTGTACAGGCCGGCCACGCCGGCGTGGACGAGCACCTCGGCCGAGCAGACCGGACGGCCCTCGCTATAGCCGATCAGGTACCGCGCCGGGCAGTCCGCGCCAAGCGCCCGCTGCGCGGTCGCGGCGAAGAAATCCACGACGGTCTGCGCCGGCGGATCCCAGTTCGCGGCGAGAACCCAGGACCAGTCGCTGAGCTCGGCCCTCGTGCGCACGACGGAGATCTCCAGCCCGTCGGGCCGCCGCACCGGTCGCAGGCTGGCCAGCCGGGCCCACATGGCCGGCTCGACAGCCGTCGGCGGCAGCCCGGCCGCGGTCAGTAACCGGGAGAGATTGGCGGGCGTCGACGCCGGGCCTACCCGCCAGGCGAACGGCCGGCCGGTCGGGGCGAGCTCCTGCGTCGTATCGCTGATCCGGGCCGCGGCCGTCGTCGCCGTGAAGGCGGCGGCGCCGACGAAGTTGAACGTGTCGTCGTCCAGGCCGCTGTCGGCGATCAGCAGGTCAGCAGCCTGCCGGACGGTCATTCCGGGCATTCCGCGATGGAGGTAGCACGCATGCTCTGCGAGGTTGTGCTCCATCCTGAGCTCGAGGCCAGTTAACTGGCCCGGCATAAGCGGCTCCCGTCTGTCCTCGGCACTGGCCTGTTCGGCTCCCTTCCGGCCCGCTGCCAGCAGGTACTGCGCGCAAGGCCGGCCAACGCAGCCACGGTAGTCTTGGCCGGGGACAGGCACGGGGATCCGCGCTTGAAGGGCTGCCTACGTTGCTTTCGCTGGTCATACCGAAGGGCTCGCTTGAGCGTGCCACGCTCGACCTGTTCGACGCCGCTGACCTGACGGTACGACGGTCGTCCGAGCGCGACTATCACGCGATTATTGACGATCCGCGCATCGAGCGGGTGCGCTTCCTGCGGCCGCAGGAGATCCCGTCCTACGTCGAGCAAGGGCTGTTCGACTTCGGCATCACCGGTCGCGACTGGATCACCGAGACCGGCGCAGACGTCGCGTCGCTGGGCGAGCTGCAGTACTCCAAGGCGACGTCCGAGCCGGTTCGCGTCGTTCTCGCCGTTCCGGCGACGGTGCCGTGGCAGAGCGGCGGCGGACATGCCCGAGGGCGTCCGGATCTCGACCGAGTTCCCGGCGCTGACCCGCCGGTACCTGGAAGCCCGCGGCGTGAAGGCGGTCGTGATCCCGTCCTACGGCGCGACCGAGGCCAAGGTGCCCGACATCGTCGACGCGATCGTCGACCTGACCGAGACTGGTGCGTCCCTGCACCGTAACGGCCTGCGCATCCTCGACACGCTGCTCACCAGCTACACCGAGCTCATCGCCAACCACGACGCCTTTGCCGACCCGGTCAAGCGGGACGCCATGGAGGACGTGGCACTGCTGCTGCGGGGCGCGATCCAGGCGCGCGGCAGCGTGCTGCTGAAGCTCAACGTCAGCGCCGGCGACCTGGCGGCCGTCACCGGGATACTGCCCGCCATGTCGTCGCCGACGATCACGTCGCTGGCACGCGGTGACATGCACGCCGTCGAGGCCGTGGTGCCCAAGCGCGGCGTCAACACGCTGATCCCGGCGCTGAAGGCGGCGGGCGGACGCGACATCCTGGAGATCCCGATCAGCAAGATCGTGGAGTAACGGCGTGCTCAGCCGAATCGACCTGCGCGGGCGCAAGCCCGGCATGATGGCGCCCGCCGAGCTGGCCGCGATGCTGCCGCGCGCTGCACTGGATGTCAGCGCGGCTCTGGACGCGGTCCGGCCGGTGTGCGCGGACGTTCGCGCCCGCGGCGCCGCCGCGGTCCGCGAGTACACGCGGAAGTTTGACGCCGTCGACCTCACCAGCACCAGGGTGCCCGCCGAGGCCCTATCGCGCGCGCTGGCCGCGCTGGATCCGGGCGTCCGGGCGGCACTCACCGAGGCAGCACGGCGCGCCAGGCTCGTGCACGTGGCCCAGCTGCCGGCCGAGACCTGGACTGCCGTAGCAGCCGGGTCGACCGTCACGGAGCGGTACCTGCCAGTCCGCCGGGCTGGCGTCTACGTGCCGGGCGGGCTGGTCGCCTACCCTTCGTCGGTACTCATGAACGTCATCCCGGCCCAGGTGGCCGGCGTCGCCGAGATCGCCGTCGCCTCGCCGCCGCAGGCCGAGCACGGCGGCCTGCCGCACCCGGCGATCCTGGCCGCGTGCGCGCTGTTCGGCATCACCGAGGTGCACGCGGCCGGCGGGGCGCAGGCCATCGCCATGCTCGGGTACGGCACCGACGAGTGCGCGCCGGTCGACGTCATCTCCGGACCCGGCAACGTCTACGTCGCCGCGGCCAAGCGGCTGCTGCGCGAGCGTGTCGCCGTCGACGCCGAGGCAGGCCCGACCGAGATCGCCATCGTCGCCGACGACGGCGCGGATGCTGGCTTTATTGCCGCCGACCTGGTCGCCCAGGCCGAGCACGATCCGCTGGCAGCGTGCCTGCTGATCTCGACGAGCGCGGCGCTGGCAGACCGGGTGGACACCGAGCTGGCCAAGGCGGCGGCGCAGGCGCGGCACGCCGAGCGGGTCCACGCCGCGCTGGCCGGGCAGTCGGCCTGCGTGATGGTCGACGACGCGAACGCGGCGCTGGCGGTCGCCGACGCCTGGGCGCCCGAGCACCTGGAGATCCAGGCGGCGGACGCGGCGATCCTGGCCCGCCGGGTGCGCAACGCGGGAGCCATCTTCGTCGGGCCCTGGGCGCCGGTGTCACTCGGCGATTACCTGGCCGGCTCGAACCACGTGCTGCCCACCGGCGGCACGGCGCGCTACACCGGCGGCCTGTCGGTGCTCACGTTCCTGCGGTGCGTGCACCTGGTGGAGTGCGACCAGGCCGCGCTGGCCGACGTGGCACCGTACATCGACGCGCTCGGCGGCGCAGAAGATCTCGCCGCGCACGTGCAGGCGGTGCGGGTGCGGGTGCCGGAGCGCCGGGATCTGCCGGAGGGCCGGGACCAGCCGGAGACCTCGGATCAGCCGGAGAACGGGGATCAGCGGTGACGGCCGCGGACCAGGCAGCCGCCGCCAGCCGCCCAGCGAGTCGATTTCGGCCAGCCTGCCGATCCGCGCCGACCTGGCCGGCCGCCAGCCGTACGGCGCGCCGCAGCTGGACGTGCCCGTCCGGCTCAACACCAACGAGAATCCCTATCCGCCGTCGCTGGCCCTGGTAGCCGACATCGCGACGGCGGTCGCCGATGTCGCCGGCGGCCTGAACCGGTATCCCGACCGGGACGCGGTCGCGCTGCGGACCGCGCTGGCCGGCTACCTCGGGCACGGGCTGACGGTCGCCAGCGCCTGGGCTGCCAACGGCTCGAACGAGATCATCCAGCAGGTGCTGCAGGCCTTCGGCGGACCGGGCCGCAGCGCGCTCGGCTTCGAGCCGTCCTACTCGATGCACCCGCTGATCACGCAGACGACGGCGACGCGGTGGATCGCCGCGGAGCGGACGAGCGACTTCGGTCTCGAGCCGGAGCAGGCGGCCGCGGAGGTTCGCCGTCACGGACCCGACGTGGTGTTCCTGACGTCGCCGAACAACCCCACCGGATCAGCGACGCCGCTGGACGTGATCGAGGCGGTCTGCGCCGCTGCGCCGGGCATGGTCGTGGTGGACGAGGCCTACGCCGAGTTCGCCAGGGACACCGGCGGCACTGCGCTAGCGCTGCTCGGCCGCTACCCGCGACTGATCGTGGTGCGGACGATGTCCAAGGCGTTCGCGATGGCGGGGGCGCGGGTCGGATACCTCGCGGCCGATCCGGCCGTCGTGGACGCGCTCCTGCTGGTGCGTCTGCCCTACCACCTGTCCGCCGTCACCCAGGCGGTCGCGCTGGCGGCGCTTCGCCACTCGGCCGAGCTGCTGTCGTCGGTCGCCGCCATCCGCGCGGAGCGTGACCAGCTGGTCAGCGATCTGCGCGGCATCGGGCTGACCGCGCCCGACTCCGATGCGAACTTCGTGCTGTTCGGCCGGTTCGCTGATCGGCGCGTGGTCTGGCAGGCGCTGCTCGACCGCGGCGTGCTGATCCGGGAGGCTGGCCCGCCCGAATGGCTGCGCGTGAGTATCGGGACCCCGGCGGAGACGGCCACGTTCCTGTCGGAACTGAAGGGCGTGCTGGACGGCGGCGCGACCGTGATGCTGCGGTGACGCAGGACGGCCCGGATCGGGCGCGTGACGGGCGAGACGCAGGTTCTCGTGGAGCTAAACCTGGACGGCGCCGGGATAGGCCGGGCCGAGACGGGCGTGCCGTTCTTCGATCACATGCTCGCCCAGCTTGGGCGGCACTCGCTGGTCGACCTGACCGTACAGGCGCGCGGCGACCTCGAAGTGGACGCGCACCACACGGTCGAGGACACCGCGATCGCGCTCGGCCAGGCGCTGCGCGAGGCGCTCGGCGAGAAGCTCGGGATCTGCCGGTTCGGCGACGCGCTCGTGCCGCTCGACGAGACGCTCGTCCGCGCCGCCATCGACCTGTCCGGCCGGCCGTACGTCGTGCACACCGAGCCGGACGGTATGTCGCCGCTCATCGGCACTTACGACACCACGCTGACCAGGCATTTCTTCGAGTCGCTCGCGCAGTCGGCGGGTATCTGCATCCACCTGGACGTGCTGCGCGGGCGCAACCCGCATCACATCGTCGAGGCCCAGTTCAAGGCGTTCGCGCGGGCCTGCGCGCGGCAGCGGCGCCGGATCCGCGCTCAGGCGGCGCGGTGCCGAGCACCAAGGGCGTGCTCTAGGCGCTCGGCCGTCAGCGCGTAAAGAAACGTATGGCCGGCGGCACATTATTTACGTGATCATGGTCTGGTCGGGTCACGCGTGGCGGTCGGCGTTGGCGTGGATCGGGTCGTGCACGTACTGGGAGAAGCCTGGCGCGATCTCGTCGTAACTGGCGATGTACCGCGGATCCGAGATGTAGAGCTCGGCGAGGCCGCGGTGCATGTCGTGGCCGCAGTCATAGAACCAGCGTGCGATGTGCAGCCGGTGCTCCTCGGCCAGGTCCATCGCCGCGGTCCCGGTTGGCGGCTCGCCAGCCCGGATGGCGTCCGCGAAGCCGGCGGTAGAGCAGGATCTGCTGGAGCCGGCGCAGGTCGTCGGCCGAGTACAGGCGGTAGCCTGCCGGGCTGCGGCCGCTCGGAACAAGCAGCCCGATCTCGTCGTAGTGATGCAGCATGCGCACCGAGACGCGGGACAGCCTGGCGACCTCACCGACCGTGTACTCGCCGTGCTCGCTCGCGGGGTCTACTGTGCAGCCTCACACCGCGTGAGGGTCAAGCCGCGCTCGTCGCGGGCCCCGACGTGCTCAGCCTGACGGGCCAGGCGCTGTCGGTCGACGCCCTGGCTCGCCGCTACGGCGTGGACCTGGCCAGCTAGCCGCCGGGGCTGCTCAGCTGCCCTTCAGGTCGCCGATGGCGAGCGAACCTGGCCCGATGCGCGCCCTGGCCGCTTCCTCCTGCTCGCGCACATAGCTCTCCGGATCCTTGTCAACCGGCCGGACGCCCGCGAAGTTCCGCGCCTCGAAGGCTGCGAACTCCACCGCCAGTGCATGCCGCTCCGCCAGGCTCACCCGGCGGCGGAAGTCGGTCAGGCCCTCGCGCTCCTCCTCGGCCATGTGGTCGGAGTTGGCGAGGTTCACGGCGGCGACTGCGTCGCGCCAGCCCTGGCTGCCGACGTGATGATCGGCGACCGCCGCGATGGTGTCGCGGATCTCGTTGTGGTCATGAATGGCGTCGATGGTCTCCGGCTCGGCAGTGCCGAGTGGCTGCGGCCCGACAGCCAGCCTGACCAGTTCGGGATAGAAGATCGCCTCCTCCGCCGCAGCGTGCACTTCAAGCAAGACCGACAGGCGCGCCCAGATGTCGCCGAGCGCGCGGGTGTTCGCTGGATCGATCTGCTCGAGAATCGCGAAGCGACGGCGCTGCTCGTGATGATCGTCCAGGATCAGCTGAGTGATGTCCATGGTGTCTCCTGGCGTCGCGAGCTGCTCACTGTCGCACCGTACCCGTCGCCGGGCTGCCCGACGCGGTCCCCGGCGCGCGGTTCCCCCGCGCGGTTCGCGGCGCGAATCGTGACGCGCCCGGGCGGCTAGGCGCGCCGCAGGAACAAGACGAGGAGCACGATGATGACGATGAGGACGATTGTGCCGATACCTATATACATGGGCTACCTCCCTTCCTGAGCCACCTCCGCTACCCGCCGCGCCCGGCGTGAAACCCGCGATCGCCTGGCGGGCAGGCGATCCGGGCCGCGCGCGGTCGAATCGCGGTGGTGCCGCTCGATAGCCTGGAAGCGGTCGGCCGGCATCTGGGCCAGCCGACTCGCGAGCATGAACAGGAGCTGCCGTGACCAGCCGTCGGCCGAGCGTGGTCGTGCTCGACTACGGCTCGGGCAACCTGCGCTCGGCGCAGCGCGCCCTCCAGCGCGCGGGCGCCGACGCCGAGGTCAGCACCGATGCCGACGCGGCGCTGCGGGCGGACGGGCTGGTCGTCCCCGGCGTGGGCGCGTTCGCCGCGTGCATGACCGGGCTACAGGCGGCGGGCGGCGACCAGGTCATCGCCAAGCGGCTGGCGGGCGCCCGGCCGGTGCTGGGCATCTGCGTCGGCATGCAGATCCTGTTCGAGGCCGGGCAGGAGCACGGTGAGACAACCGCCAGGGGTCGGCTGCTGGCCCGGCGTGGTGCGGAAACTGACCGCTCCCGTCCTGCCGCACATGGGATGGAACGGGGTCACTCGCCCGCCCGGCTCTCGCCTGCTCGCCGGCATCGACGCGAACGCCATGTTCTACTTCGTGCACTCCTACGCCGCGACGCAGGTCCCGCTCCGGCCTGGTGAGCCCGAGCCGCGTGGTCGGCTGGACCACGCACGGCGAGGACTTCGTCGCGCTGGTGGAGGACGGTCCCGCTGATGGCAACCCAGTTCCACCCGGAGAAGTCCGCCGACGCCGGCGCGGCGCTGCTGGCCAACTGGCTGGACACCCTGCGTTGACCCCGATTGACCTACTGTCCGCTGACACCGACAGGATCTCGTGATGATGCTTGAACTGCTGCCCGCCGTGGACGTCGCCGGCGGCCAGGCGGTCCGGCTGGTGCAGGGCGCGGCCGGGACCGAGACAAGCTACGGCGACCCGGTCGACGCCGCGCTCGCCTGGCAGGAGGCGGGCGCAGCCTGGATTCACCTGGTCGACCTGGATGCCGCGTTCGGCCGCGGCTCGAACGGCCCGCAGCTCGCCGACCTCATCGGCAAGCTGGACGTGCGGGTCGAGCTGTCCGGCGGGATTCGCACCGACGCCGCGCTGACCGCGGCGCTGGCCACTGGCTGCACGCGGGTCGTGATCGGCACGGCGGCTCTTGAGGACCCGGACTGGGTCGCCAAGATCATCGCGGAGCACGGAGACCGGGTCGCTGTCGGGCTCGATGTCCGCGGCACCCGCCTCGCCGCGCGGGGCTGGACCACCGACGGCGGCGAACTCGACGACGCGCTCGACCGGCTGGAGGTGGCCGGCTGCCACCGTTACATCGTGACCGACATCGACAAGGACGGCATGCTGCACGGGCCGAACCTGGACCTGCTGCGCCGCGTCTGCGCGCGAACCGACCGGCCCGTCGTCGCCAGCGGCGGCGTGTCGAGCCTGGCCGACCTGGAAGCGATCGCGGACCTGGTGCCGCTGGGTGTCGAGGGCGCGATCGTCGGCAAGGCCCTGTACGCGGGCGCGTTCACGCTGCCGCAGGCGCTCGCGGCGGTGGCGCAGTGACCAGCAGGTACGGGTCTGGCCGCACTGGATCCGGCAGCGCTGGGTCCGGTAGCGCTGGGTCCGGCAGCGCTGGGCCCGGTCATGCAGTGACGCGCAAGGTGTCCAGCGGCGCGGTGTGGGAGCCGATAGTTGGCTACAGCCGGGCGGTCGCGGCGGGGGACTACATCTTCGTGTCGGGCTGCACGTCCATCGACGGCGCGGAGTTCGTCCATGCCGGCGATGCGTACGCCGCAGACGGCGCAGGCCATCGCCAATGTCCGCGGTCGGCTCTGGCGGCGCTTGACGCGGGCCTTGCCGACGTTGTCAGGACCAGGATCTATGTCACCGACATCGGCCGTTGCGAGGAATACGGCCGCGCGCACGGCGAGGCGTTCGCTGGCGTCATGCCCGCCACCTCCATGATCCAGATCAGCGCCCTCATCGACCGCCGGATGCTGGTCGAGGTCGAGGCCATCGCGTACAAGCCGATCGCTGGCTCGGCCGGCCGTGATCCGCATGGGGTCGGCCTGCTGTGACAGTCGCGGTGCGCGTCATCCCGTGCCTCGACGTCGACGGCGGCCGGGTGGTCAAGGGCGTCAACTTCGCCAACCTGCGCGACGCCGGCGATCCGGTCGAGCTGGCCGCGACCTACGATCGCGAGGGCGCCGACGAGCTGACGTTCCTGGACATCACTGCCTCCAGCGACGACCGGGAGACCATGTACGAGGTGGTCAGGCGGACTGCCGACCAGGTGTTTATCCCGCTGACCGTCGGCGGGGGAGTGCGCAGCACCGGCGACATCGACCGGCTGCTGCGGGCCGGGGCGGACAAGGTCGCGCTCAACACGGCCGCGGTGGCCAGGCCGGAGTTGCTCCGGGAGGCAGCGCACCGGTTCGGGGCGCAGTGCGTGGTGCTGTCCGTTGACGCGCGCCGGTCATCCGGCACCGCGTCCGGCTTCGAGGTGACGACGCACGGCGGGCGGCGGGGTACCGGCATCGACGCGGTCAGCTGGGCGCGGCAGGCCGCCGAGTCGGGAGCCGGGGAGATCCTGCTGAACTCGGTGGACGCCGACGGCACCAAGGCCGGGTTCGACCTCGAGCTGATCACGGCAGTCCGGCACGCGGTCCGCGTTCCCGTTATTGCGAGCGGAGGTGCGGGCGCGGTGGGCCATTTCGGGCCGGCGATCGACGCGGGGGCCGATGCCGTGCTCGCTGCGAGCCTGTTTCACTTTGGTGAGCTGAGTATCGGCGCGGTCAAGGATGCGCTGGCGGCGGCCGGGCACCTGGTCCGGCCGGTAACGGCAAGGGAGGTGCGGAATGCAATCTGATGTCGCGGCCTCGGGGCTCGACCCGAAGATCGCCGCCCGGCTCAAGCGGAACCCGGACGGCCTGGTCGCGGCCATCGCCCAGCAGCACGACACTGGCGAGGTGCTGATGCTGGGCTGGATGAACGACGAGGCGCTCCATCGCACGCTGACGACCGGGCGCTGCACCTACTGGTCGCGGAGCAGGCAGGAGTACTGGGTCAAGGGGGAGACGTCCGGGCACGTGCAGCGGGTGGTCTCGGTCGCGCTCGACTGCGACGGCGACGCGGTCCTGGTCCGGGTCGACCAGACCGGCGGCGCCTGTCACACCGGCGATCGCACCTGCTTCGACGCGGACGTGCTGCTGAGCTAGCGGCTTAGTTCGCCAGCTCGGCTGTCAGCCGGAAGTCGCTTCGGGCGCGCTGGCCGCGCGGATAGGGCGCGAGGTTGGATCCGCTGCCCTTAGTGTGGCATCAATGTGGATCTGGCGCCCAATGGGCCGCTAGCGGGAAGGCGCGATCCCGGCCAGGCGGCACTGCGGGCGGGTCAGGACCGAGATCTTATCTGTGCTGACGAATGCCCGCTGGCAGGTGGCCCTGGCGGACTGGCCGCACTGATGCAGGAGACCACCACCTGTGCTGCTCGGCACAGTGACGGTGATACACCCATCCTTCGAGGTGCCGTAGGTGCCGGGCCGGACCGCGGCCCAGACCGCGACGGCGGCCATGACCAGCAGCAACGCAGCAACGACAGCCACGATGCGGCGTTTGTCCCGCCCGGTGACCGGCTCGGCTGGCGGCGTCCTGGCAAATGGCATTAGGCGAATTATAGAGACCGATCCGAGCAGCTGGCCGAGCGCAGGCGGCGTGCTACCCGCCAGGCCGGTGCAGCAGCGAATCAACGAGCCGATGCCCGGCGTCCTTTGCGCACCATCAGTAACAGGTGTCAATACTTGACCCAAGCGCGCTGCGATGGTTCATTCGTGTCATGACCAGGGGAGGGGCTCGGCGGCCTGCGTGGGCGTCGTGAGCTGGGCGGTGGCCTTCACGGCCTGCGGCGCCACGCTGCTGGTGGCTGCTGCGCTGGCGTTACTCGGCGTCGCCCAGGTGCGGCTGTCTGCGCAGGACGCGATCGAGCGCGATGGCCTGGCTACCGGCAAGCGCGCCCCGAGCTGGTCCCTGCTCGACTCGGCCGGAACCGTGCATTCGTCGCCGCCGTCGACGCCGATCCAGCTCGTGGTGTTCGCCGATCACTCACTCAAGTCTTTCCCGTCGGTCGCGGACGGCCTGCGTGACCTGCTGGCGAGCGGCGCGCCGGTGGAGATCGTGCTGCTGCTCAGGCAGCCGAACCCGATGGCCGAGCCGGTGCTCGCAGAGCTTGGCCTGCACGCCGTGGCCGTCCTGACCGGCTCACCCGCGCTCTACGCGAAGTACAACGTCCGGGTCGGACCCTTCCTGATCTTTGTCGATCGCGACGGCCTCGTGCGCGCCTCCAGCCTGGTGAACCACTCCTGGCAGGTGGCCAAGCTGTATCAGCTCGCCAGCCTGCCGATCACGGCGGCGGCCCGGTGACCGTGCTGGTGCTGGCCGCCAAGGCTGCGATCGCCGTCCTGCTGATCGCTGCGGGCGGCGCGAAGCTTGCCGACCCGGCCGGCTTCGCGGCCGCGATCAGGCTCTTCGCGCCGGCGCGCGTCCGGGCCCTCGTCCCGGCCGTGGCCGCCGCCGTCATCGCGGCCGAACTGATCGCCGGGGCTGTCAGCCTGTGCTGGCCGGCCGCCGCCTGGGCGAACCTGCCTGTCCTGGCGCTTGCCTGCGGGTTCACGGTCGTGGCCGGCGTTGGCTATACCCGTTACCGGGGCCGGCCGTGCCAGTGCTTCGGTGCTCTTACCCGGCGGAGTTTCAGCGCGCGCAGCCTGGTCCAGTCGCTCGTGATCCTGGCCGCCGCCACGCTCGCGGTATCGTGGCCGCCCGCAACGAACGCCGTGGCCATCGGGCTGACGGCCCAACTGCTCCTGCTCGCTGCCGCTAGCCTGCTTGCGCTGGCGGCGAGCACAGCGGCCAAGGCGCTCGCGACACCGGAGGTGGCAGCGTGATGCGGATCCCCCTGTATCTCGAGGTTGCGCAGTGGGCGCTGCTGTTCGCGCTCGGCGCGCTGGTCGTCGTGTTGTACCGGCAACTCGGCCGCCTGCTCAGGCACGAGCCCGCGCAGGGCGAGCCAGGCCCGGCAGTTGGCGAGCGAGCGGCGCCGATCCGCTACCGGCGGCTGCCGGACGGCGACGCGGACCAGCTCATGCCGGGTGGGGGGCAGCCTGCCCTGATCGCCTTCGTCGATCCGACTTGCCCAGCCTGCGAGCAGCTTGTCAGCAGCCTTGGCTCGCTCCACACGGCCGGCGACCTGGCCGGCATCCGCGTCCTGCTGCTCATCTCCGATCCGCCTGGTTATCTCAGCATCTCGGCCGCATTCCAGGACACTCACCTGGAGATCGGCCGCCCGCTGAGCGCGGCAGAGGTATCTGGTTACCGTGCGACCGGCACGCCGCTGCTGGTCGCCGTTGATGGCAACGGGATCGTGCGGGCTGCCGGGACAGCGAGCACGATGCCAGCAGTCCAGGCGCAGGCAGCGTCCATCATCAGGGAAAGCGAGGCCGCCGTATGAGCTGGAAGCAGGCAGGCGAGCGGTTCGACACCAGAGTCGGCGACCTCGCCGAGCGCGTCGCCCGCCGGGTGAGCCGGCGAGCCGCCCTGCGCAGCGCGGTCCTCGGGGGCACCGTCGGCGTGGCGTCGCTCGCGATCGGCGAGCGGCCAGCGCTCGCAGCCGACTGTCACTGCGGTCCTACGCGCCGGTGCAGCGGCTGTCCCGAGATCGGCTGCCCGCATGGTCACCACCTGTGCAAGGGTTCGTTCACCGGCGACTGCTTCAACTCCCAGGGCTACCGGTGCGAGTGGCCACAGGGCACGTGGATAGCGTGCATGGGCATCGGCAAGGGCTACGGGTACCGCGTCTGCTACGACTGCATTGGTAAGTCCGGCTGCCACGGCTGGTGCACGTGCCTGAGCAGCTGTGTGTGCTGCCAATGCCAGACTGTCTCCGACGTCCGGGCCGAGCAGCACCGGATCCAGCAGCTCAGCGCGTCGCAGTGACCGCAGGGCCGCAGCGACTGCTGGCCCGCAGCTCAGCGCTGGACAGCGCGGCGGCGCGGGCCACCCTCGCTGCGCTGGCCGTGGCCACGGGCCTGGCCGTCGCATGGCTCGCGGCCGGCCGCGTGGTCGTGCTCGCCATCCTGGCGATCCTGCTGGCGGCGAGCAACGGGTACGGCAAGGCCTACTCCCCTTGAGGCGCGAACTCGGCAGCGTCGCTGGCTGCCGGTCTCCCGGTCGGGAGGCGCGCCAGGACCGGGCTCGTGCTCGCTGCCTACCTCATTCCGGGCGCTGTGGTGTGGGCGACCGTCGGCCTCATGCTGAGCGCCCTGGCCCTGGCGGTGCACTGGCTCGGGCCTGCCGCCGTCATCGCGGCCGCGGTCTACGGCTGCGGGTACGGCGCAGCCGAGGTGTCCGGCTCGTCCTGGCCCGCCGCGCCGGGCCGCCGCTGGCAGGTTCCGCAGGACCTGCTGATCGGTGCCAGCGGCCGCCGCCGCGTGCTCGTCTGGGGCTGGATACTCGGGCCCGGTTTCCTGACCCGCAACCCGTACGCCGGGTTCGGGATCCTGCCCGTGCTGGTTGCGACCGCGAGCAGCATCCCGGCGGGGATCGTCGTCGGCGGGGTGATCGGCGTGGCGCATGCAGCCGGGCGCGCGGCCGCGCTGCTGCGCGACTTGGGCCGCCCGGCCGACGAGCCATTTGCGCTGCTGCTGCGCTCGCTTCGGTGGCGTGCGCTGGACGGCCTTGTCTTGCTTGCGGTGGCCGGGGCGGCCGCCGTTGTCGCTGGGTTCCGGCTCAGGTAACGCGTTGACAGCTCGCCATCAGGCGGGCGGCAGGAGGCAACATGCTCATTCACAGCCGGGCCGCGATCGCGACCGGAGCACTGGCGGCGTTGTTCACCCTGGTAGGTAGCACGGCCGCGGAAGCGGCGTCCGCGGCTGCGGCCAGGACCGGTCACGAGCAGTTCCGCCTGACCACCAAGGTGGCGACCGCGACCCGTGAACACGTGCAAGCGACTGGCGTGCTGACCACACAGGGCCACGCCATCCTCGGCGTACCAGGTCACGGCCGGGAAGTGATCCGGCTGGTATTCGGGAAGGGCACCGTCCGGCTGGTGACCGAGACCACCAGCGGCTCGGTGTCGGTACCGAACCCGACGACCTGCAAGTTCACCGAGGTTCACCGCGGCAACTACCAGATCCGGGGCGGCCGGGGCAGGTATGTCCACGCGGCCGGCGCTGGCACGTTCGTCACCAGGACTTTCGGCAGGCTGACGCGCAAGAACGGCAACTGCACCGCTGCGCTGGCCTCGTTCTGGCAGGCGACGACGACGACCGGCTCGATGAGCTGGTAGCGCGGTTGCCGGATAATGCCAGCCATGGCGTGAGCTATCCGGGCGGACGTTCCTGGTCACGGGCGGCAACACGGGGATCGGGCTGGCTACCGCCCGCGCGCTGGCCGCCCGCGGCGGCCGCGTCCACGTCGCCTGCAGGTCCGAGCAGAAGGGCCAGGCGGCGGTTGGCGCGATCGCCGCTGCCACGGGCAGCGACCAGGTCGCGTTCCTGAAGCTCGACCTGGCGGACCTCGGCTCGGTCCGGGCGGCCGCGCAGGCGTTCCTGGCCTCGGGCGAGCCGCTGCACGTCTTGATCAACAATGCGGGCGTCGCCGGCCGGCGGGGCCTGACCAGCGACGGATTCGAGCTGCTCTTCGGGGTGAACCATCTCGGCCATTTCGCTTTCACCACAGCCCTGCTGGGCTGCCTGACCGACAGCCGGGCCCGGATCGTCAACGTCGCGAGCGATGCTCACTTCCAGGCGCCGGGCATCGACTTCGACAGGCTGCGGCGCCCTGCTCGCACAATCGCGGCCATGCGGGAGTACGCGGTATCCAAGCTCTGCAACGTGGTCTTCACGCAGGAGCTTGCCCGCCGGCTCGCTGGCACCGGCGTGACGGCCTACGCGCTGCACCCCGGCGTGGTGGCGTCCGACATCTGGCGGCGGGTGCCCTGGCCGGTCCGTCCGCTGATCACCAGGCGCATGCTGACCGTCGACGAGGGCGCCCGCACGTCGCTGTACTGCGCCACGGCGCCGGAGCTTGCGCAGGTCAGCGGCAGGTATTACGAGCAGAGCGCGGAGCGGGAGCCGAGCCAGGTCGCCACGCCGGAGCTCGGCGCCCGGCTCTGGCAGCAGAGCGAGGAGTGGGCCAGGCCCTGAGGAATCGGCGCGCGGTGCGCGCGCCGGGCCGCGCGCGGCTAGGCTCGCACAATGCACCGGACGAGGCGCGCCGCCGCCATTCTGGGCGCCGTCGCCTTGGCGTGCGCGGGCTGCGCTACCTCGGACCCGCAGCTGGCCGCCCCGACCGGGCACGGCTCGTCGCCGGCCGCGAACGCGGCCCGCTCCGCCGGGACTGCCGGGGTTTCCGGCAGCAGCTCGCCGTCCGGCGGGTCAGCGCAAGCCCCAGTGCCGCGCCGATTCCCGCGGTCGCCGCGCAGCCGCTGGCCGGCAAGACCGTCGGCATCGATCCTGGTCACGACGGCGGCAACTTCAACGACCCCGCCTACATCAACACGATGATCTGGAACGGCAGGGCGCAGGAGACCTGCGACACGACCGGCACGCAGACGGCCGGCGGGTATACCGAGGCGCAGTTCAACTTCAACGTGGCCACGGACCTGCGCGCTGACCTGATCGCCGACGGTGCCCGGGTCGTCATGACTCGTCACAGCAACGAGGGCGTCGGCCCGTGCGTCACCACCAGGGCGCAGATCATCAACCGGGCGCACGCCGACGTGGCGATCGACATCCACGCCGACGGCGGCCCCGCCTACGGTCGCGGCTTCACCGTGCTGGAGCCGGTCGCCGACGGCCCGAACGACAAGGTGATCAGCGCGTCCATAGCCTTCGGCCGTGACGTGCGGGCCGCGATGCTGGCGTACACGCCCATGCCCGAGAGCGACTATTACGGCCAGGCCGGGATCATCGAGCGCGACGACCTGGCCGGCCTGAACCTGACCACGGTCCCCAAGATCCTCATCGAATGCGGCAACATGCCCAACGCCACCGACGCCAGCCTGCTCACGAGCCCGGCGTTTCAGCACCTGCTGGCCAGGGCCTTCACTGGCCGCGATCGTCGCGTTCCTGACGGGCCAGCCGATACCGAAAGGGTGAGTCTCATGCTCGACCACGTCTCGATCCAGTGCGCGGACGTCGCGGCCAGCGCTGCCTTCTACGATGCGGTGCTGGCACCGCTCGGCGGCGCAGCGGATCATGGACTTCGGCGAGGCGATCGGGTACGGCCTGCCGCCGCAGCCGACGTTCTGGATCGGCCAGCAGACCACCGGTGACGGCTTCCGCGAGTCACACCTGGCCTTCAATGCGCCCGACCGGGCCGCTGTGCGCGCGTTTTTCGACGCAGCGGTCCTCGTGGGCGCTGAGGTGCTGCACGTGCCGCGCCTCTGGCCGGAGTACCACGAGAGCTATTTCGGGGCATTTGTCCGCGATCCGGACGGCAATAACGTCGAGGCTGTCAGCCACATCGCCGAGTAACAGGCGGGCGTCACGCCATCTTGAATGACTCGCGGACTGGCGGCTGCGGCTGGAGCGGAACGACGGGCGTCCCGGCGAACTGGCGGCGGATGCCGCTGATCCACTGGACGCAACGTCGCTCCAGCGTGTTGTCGTCGGCCTGCAGCCGCCCGCGAGTGACGATGGCGCCGAGGTCGGCGCCCTTATAGCGGAAATCGCCGGGCGCCAGGATGCGCAGGTAAAAGGCCTCGGACTCGTCGACGATGCCGTGCCAGTCGTAGGCGTGCCGGCGGAAGTCAGCGCTGCCGTCTGGTGCGATCGTGTAGACGCCAGTCCGCGGTGCGGCCGTGAGCAAGTCGACGCCGTCGGCCGTCTCTTTCAGGATCAGCTGACTCCAGACGTCCACGCCGGCCTCGTGCGACCAGCGCTCGTTGATCTCCTCGATGTCGACGTCGTAGTCGAGGTCGAGGTACTCGAGCAGATGGAACAGGAACAGCGGCATGTCGGCGTAGGCGCCGGCCGTGACGTTCGTCATCGGGCTGATCCCGCTGATCCGCGGATTGAGCTCACCGAGGTACAGCTCGCCCGACCCAGTATCGACCAGGTAGTCGACCTCGAAGAAGCCGACGTAGCCTTCGCCGGCTAGCTGGTCGCCGAGCTTGCGCGTCAGCTGCCTGGCGCGCTGCTTCTGCTCGGAGGTGAGCGTCGCCGGGTAGTCGTTGCCGGCCCAGCCGCCTCGGTAGGGGGTCAGCTCCGGATGGCCGGTGATGTCGTTCATCAGCGGCCCGACGAGAGTGCCGTGCCGGGTGAGCACGGCCTCGACGGCGATGGCGCGGTGCTCGATCCGGCGCATGACTTTGAGTTCCTCGGTGGCCAGCGGCTCCTTGGCCGGCTGCGGCCGCCCAGGCGTCAGCGCTGGCGATGAAGAACGTGGTCTTGCCCGAGTCGCCGTAGGGCATCTGGACGACTAGGTCAGTGCCGAGGCCGGCGGTCGCCGCCAGCTGGATCAGCTCCGCGTAGCTGGTCGCCCGGCCCAGCACGTTCGGCACGCTGGGCACGCCCGCCGCGTTGCCGAGCTGGGTAGTGACGATCTTGGAGTCCAGCCGGTGCCGGAGCGCGGCCGGGGGATGGGCGACGCGCAGGCCGAGCTCGGCCGCGAGCGCCTCGGTCTGCTCGTCGAACATCACGAACGTGACGAGCCCACCCGGCCCGTTCGAGCGCACGAGGCTGCGGACTTCCGAGTGGCGGAGCAGGTAGTTGCAGATGTCCTCGATCGACTCGAACTCAGGCGCACGCCGGTCGGCCGGAACGAAGACGTTGGGGTGGCCGCCATCGAACGAGTCGTAGTGGCAGACGTAGCGGAACTGACGGACCCAGCGGTTGATGCCCAGCAGGTTGAACGCTGTCGGCGAGACGAAGTAGATCGGCCGCTGATTGGTGCGGAAGTACTCGCGCAGCGCGGAGACTCCCCGGAGCCTGGGCTGGCGTGGTCACCGGTGCCTCCCTTACGCCGATTCGCTATCAGGGGGGTACCCACAACGCGAACTGCGCAACAGCACCAGGTCCTAGATCTGCCCCTTCAGGGCCACGACAGGAGCCGCGTTGCAGACGCTGCCCGGCTGATTGCCGGTGATCCGGCAGATCGCGGCGGTGAACAGGTTGGCCGAGCCGTTCGCGCCCTGCGCCACCGGCGAGGACGGATTGTGCAAGTCGGCCGCGATCTGGCTCCAGGTCAGCCCCTGCAGCACGGCAGGGCTATAGGTGCTGGCCGCAATCCACCTGTTGCCGATGTCGATGAACGGGTAGCCATTGCCCGGCGGCTGGTACTTCGCCCACAGCGCCGTCTGCGCTGAGGTCGGGGTCTGCAACAGGTTGTGGTTGACGTCCTGGTTCTCCACCGGCGTGAAGACCAGGTACTTGCTGGTGTACGTCGAGTGATAGAAGGTCAGCGTCGCCGTGTTGGGGTAGATGTCGGACGACGACGAGTGGATGCCCCGCAGCGGGGAGAAGGTGCCGAACCTGGTGAGCGCGACCGCCATCGCCCAGCGCTCGGCGGCGCAGTACGGGCACCATTCGGCGCCGATGTACAGCATCTCCGGCTTGCCGCCCGAGGTGAGCGCCGGCCCGGTCGCGGGCTTCAGCGCGGAAGCGGTCGAACTGCCGATGCCGACCTGGGCGAGGACGCTCGGCGGCACCGACAGCTTGGCCTGGACGCTAGCTGGGAGGGTGCCATTGCTCGCACCGGCCTGCTTGCCCTTGCTCCCATTGTTGATGCACGGCGCCGATGATGATGCCGAGGACCGCCAGCAGCGCGATGGCGATGCCGCCGATGGCCAGCATCCGGCGCCGCTTCTCAGCCGCCCGCTGCTCCGCCTGCTGCGCGGCGATCCGCGCACGCGCGCTCTGCTGCTTGGTGCGTTGCGCCTTGCCCATGCCTAGGACCGACCCTCTGAAGTCACGGCGAGCATCCCCGGTCAGCGCGCTGCGGACAGGCCGCCCGACGTCTGCTGCTCGCCAGCGGAGAGCGAAACGTCTTACTACGCTCCGTCAGCCAATAATGTCACGGTCCCCGCGCGCCCGGAGGCTCAGCCCCGGCGTGCCGGGGCTTGCGTCCCGGACGAGAACGACGTGTAGAAGACGATCAGTGTAAAGATCAGGAACGTGGCCACGTGCACGCTGGTGCACCACAGGCAGATGGCGCCGATCTGGATGAGCTCGGCATAGATGAGGTACAGCACGAAACCCATGCCGGCCACGATGGCGCCGATCCTGGTGTACCGCAGCGCCGTGCTCACCTGCTCGGAGCCGGTCTGCTGGAGGCGCCAGACCCAGGGCGAGTTCAGCGCCGTCATGAAGACGTAGAAGGCCAGGCCGAGGACGGCGACCGGGAAGATGCCGAACACCATCGACTGCGAACTCGTCGTGACCTCAGCGCAGTTCACCAGGCCCTTGTCCGAGCAGGCGAGCGTGACGCTGGTGTCATAGTGCGCGATCGTCAGGTAGACCGACGCGCCGAGCGCGTACAGCGACAGCACGAACGTCGCGAGCGGCACGACGCCGACCGTCCGGAACGGCGCGACGATCCTGGCGAGCGGGCCGGAAGCGGCAGGGCTCGCGGCCTGGCCGGCCGAGTTGGACTTAGCCGCCGCGGCGGTGTCGGCCGATCTCGCCTTCGTCGCGGCGGTCCCGCCTGGACGAGACCTGGCCGATCCAGCCCCGTTCCTGCCCTGCTTGGATGAGCTCTGGGTAACCCTGCCGGGGGCGGCTCCTGGTTCGGCCGACTGCTGGCGCGGCTTCTGGCCGGCCATTACAGCGAGCCTGCCCCGGCCTTGGCGCTCGCCGAACTGCACACGGCGGCAGGCGCGTTCTTGGTGATCTTGCAGATGGCGGCCGTGATGGCGTTGGCCGTGCCATCGACACCGTGAGCGACCGCGCTATTCGGGTCCCGGATGTCGGCCGCTACCTGGGCCCACGTCAGGTTGGCCAGGGTGCTCGGCAGGTACTGAGCCCCACTTATCAGGTACTGGTTGCCGATGTCAACGAACGGGTAGGTGCCCGCCGCTTGGCTCGAGACGTATGGCGGGGCGTCGTACTTCGCCATCAGCGCGGCCTCGGCGGCCGTCCGCTGCTGCAAGACGACGCCGTTGTTCTTGAGGCCGAACCACTCCACCGGCGTGAACTGGACGTAGTTGCTGGTGTAGCTCGATTTGTAGAAGGTCAGCGTCGGCGTATTCGGGTAGATGTCAGAGTTCGACGAGCGGATCAGGTGCAGATTGGCGAACGCGCCGAACCGGCTGAGCGCCACCGCCATCGCCCAGCGCTCGGCGGCGCAGTACGGGCAGTACTCCGCGCCCACGTAGAGGATCTCAGGCTTACCGCCGGAGGTGAGGGCGGGCTGTCCGGTGGTCGGGATCAGTGGACTGACGCCGCTGCCCTTGCCGACGGCGTTCAGCGTGGCGGCCGGGACCGTGGTGATCTGCCTGGTCACCAGGCTCGCCTCGGCGGCGGTGGACTTGGTGTTCGCCGCGGCCGACGCCGAGTTGGAACTGGCGCTCTTCCAGACGATCAGGCCGATCACGATGGCGATGACGCCGAGGACGCTGCCGCTCGCCAGGAACATGCGCTTGCGGGCCGCAGCGCGCCGTGCGGCAGCCTGCTGCGCAGCGATCCTCTCCCTGGCGTTCATCCGCCGGATCCGATCAGCCTTGCCCATGCCTGCCTCGCCTTGCTTGTGGGGGTTCGTCTCGCTTGGCACTGCTTGCCGGGGCCCCGTCCGGCCAAGGCTGTCGCTACCGGCGGCCGCCGCGTCGGAGTGATGTGCCGCAGACAATGCTAAGGCGCGACAGCCGGTACAGCCGCATCTGTTATGGAAGCGGAAGCTGCTGAGGACTAACTGAAGGCTAGCTCTGCCCGTGCTGAACGCCCTGACCCGTCGTGGGCCCAGGCTCGTTGTCCATGTTTCTTGCGCTGCGCAACCTATGCTGGCTATCGTCTCTGGAATGGCGGCCCTCAGAACTCGCCGCGGCGCCCAGATCGCCGCGCTTATCGCACTGACTTGCACCGGGCTTGCCGCGGCTGGCTGCGGCAGCTCCTCTCCCAGCCCCAGCGGCGGCTCCAGTAGCTCGGGTGGCGCTGGCACCAAGGCGTCTGGCACCGTGAACGTGGCGTACGCCTCCTCGCTTCAGTTCCTGAACGAGAAGGTGGTCGGCCCGGCCTTCACCAAGGCTGACGGCTACCAGTACTCCGGCCAGGGCGCGGCATCCGGCACGCTGTCGTCGGAGATCGCCAGCGGGGAGATCCATCCCAATGTCTTCGAGAGCGTGGGCGGGGACAACGTCACCCCGCTCTTCCCCAAGTTCACCAAGTGGTACGTCCAGTACGCGGGCACCTCGATCGTGGTGGCCTACAACCCCAAGAGCAAGTACGCCAGCCAGTTCAAGGCGATCGCCGATGGCTCTAAGCCGCTGACGGACCTGTTCACGCTGATGGAGACGCCCGGCTTCAAGCTGGGCCGCACCGATCCGGCCATCGACCCGCAGGGCCGCGACTTCATTTACATGCTCGAACTGGCGCAGAAGTACTACCACCTGCCATCGGACACGGTGACAAAGATCCTGGGCGGCCAGCCCGGCTCGTCCACCTCGTCGCAGATCTACGCCGAGTCCGCGCTGGACTCGACGCTGCAGTCGGGCCAGCTGGACGCCTCAAGCGCGTTCATCACGCAGGCGGCCGAACTGCACCTGGACTACATCCCGCTCCCGCCCGCGATCAACCTGGGCGACGCCGCACTGGCCGCGCAGTACAAGACGGCGACCGTCACCGTCACCCCGGCCGGCGGCAGCCCGACGACCAAGAGCGGCTCGCCGCAGGTGATCGACATCACCATCATCGGCACGCCGACGCCGGCCGCGATCGCGTTCGTCAAGTACACGCTCTCGCAGGCCGGACTGGCGCTGTACAAGGCCGGCGGATTCTCGCTGCCGACGCCCACAGCAACCGGCACGACGAGCGACCATTCCAGCGGCCATCAGCAGTGAGCTGGGCGGCTAGTCCGGCAGCGGCCGGTACTGCCCGGGGGGTGGAGGAGCCCCCCGGGCAGCCGGGCCGGCCTGCCGGGCTGACCGCGCCGCGCCGCATCCGCTCCGTCTCCGGTGCCGTGTCCGTCGCCGGGGCGTTGCTGATCTGGATCGCGCTGCTCGGGCCCGTGATTACGTTGCTCACGCATCTGTCGTGGGGCGCGATCACGCACGCGCTGACCTATCCGGGCGCGCTGGATCCGCTGGTCGTCTCGCTGGAGTCCGGCGGCGTCACGCTGGCGGTGCTATTCGTCATCTGCACTCCGCTGGCCTACATGCTGGCCCGCGGGGCACTGCCGTTCCCGCGCATCTGGGAGGCCGGCGTACTGTGCAGCCTGCTGCTGCCCCCGCTGGTCATCGGACTGCTGCTGGTCTTCATGGTGGGCCCGTATACCCCGGTCGGCAACCTGATCGGGCATTTCAACTGGTCGGCGACCAATACCTTCCTCGCGCTCGTCATCGCGCAGGTCTATGAGTCGGCGCCGTATTACGTCGTCGGGGCGCAGGCGGCTTTTGGCTCGGTCAACCCGCGGCTTGAGGAGCAGGCGGCGCTGCTTGGCGACCGGCCGCGACGGGTCTTCCGCCGGGTGACGCTGCCGCTGTCCGCGCCGGGGCTGGCGATGGCGATGTCGGTAGCCTGGGCGAGGGCAATGGGAGCCTTCGGGGCTGTCATTATCATTGCCTACCACCCCTACGGGCTGCCGTTGCAGATCTTCACCACGCTCCAGGAGACCGGGCTGGCCTCCGCTCTTCCCTACGCGCTGGTCCTGCTGGTGGTCGCCCTGCCGCTGCCGCTGGCCGCCTATGTCTGGAGCGCGCGTGCTCAAGGCCGACGTCGAGGTTGACCGCCGGGAGTTCACCGTGCGCGCCGCGATCGAGGTAGCGCCGGGCGAGCGGCTGGCCCTGTTCGGGCCGTCAGGGGCGGGCAAGACGACGGTCCTGGAGATGATCGCCGGCCTGGTGCAGCCGAAGGCGGGCACGGTGGAGCTGGCCGGACGGACGCTGACGCGGACCAGCAAGCCGCGCATAGCCCTGCCGCCGTGGCAGCGCGGGGTGGGACTGCTGCGCCAGGATCCGGGACTCTTCCCGCATCTGTCGGTCCGGGACAACCTCGCCTACGCCAGGGCAGCGGACTCGCATGGGGCCGCGGTGGCGTCGGTGGCGGACGCGCTCGGGATTGGCGGTCTGCTGTCGGCCATGCCGGCCCGGCTTTCGGGCGGCCAGCAGCACCGCGCCGCCCTGGCCCGGCTGCTGCTGGCCCGGTGCGACGCGCTGCTGCTCGACGAGCCGTACGCGGGGCTCGACGCCGCCGCGCGCCGGACTCTGACAGCGCTGGTAGTCCGGCTCGTGACCGAGCGCGGCGTTCCGGCCGTGCTGGTGGCCCACGAACTCGCCGACGCGCAGGCGTTCGCCAGCAGGATGGCCGTCCTCGACCGCGGCGTGGTGCTCCAGGTCGGTGACCCGGATCAGGTCGTCCTGCGGCCGTCCGCCACCAGGGTGGCGGAGCTCGTCGGGTACCTGGGCTTCGCCGAGGTGCGCGGCCTGATGGCCGGGATCCATCCCGATCGGGTCGTGGCCGGGGCGGCCCCGGACCACGGCCTCGTGCTGGCTGGCACCGTCGCCGCGTTCCGGCCGGCGGGCGCCGGCTGGGAGACCGATCTTCAGCTGCCGACCTCCGTTGTGACCTGCCGGCTCGGCGACCGGCCAGCTCCGGTCGGCAGTCAGATGACGGTGACGGCGCTCGATCCGCCGCTGTTCGGGCCCGACGGGACAGCTGTCGATGCGCTGGCCGCCGAAGTCTGCAGGGAGGCGTGACCGTGGGCGTGGGCCAGCACGGGCCGGACGGGCGACGCGAGACCGACGAGTCACCAGCCCTGACGGAGGTGGCTCACCCGAATCAGGGCGGCGGGCGAGCAGGCGCCCGGCTGCGCCTCGCCCGCCAGGCCAGGGGCTTCTCCCAGCAGCAGCTGGCCGGCATGGCCGACGTGTCCCGGCAGGCGGTCTCGGCCGTCGAAGCGGGGCTGTCCGACCCGTCGCTGCGAGTCGCGCTCGCGCTGAGCCGTGCGCTCGGCCTTACCGTCGAGGAATTGTTCGGGCCCGCGATCCCGGAGCCGGTCGTCCCGGTCCGGTCGCTGGCGCCGCTCGGCCCGGCCGGGTCGCGGGTATCGCTGGCGCCCATGGGGGACTCGTTCGTGGCGCTGCCGCTGGCCGGCGCCACCGTCAGCAGAGCCGGGTTCGCCCCGGCAGGCGGCCGGGCCACCGACGCAGGGGACGTCATCCCGCTCGGGCCGCCGCGGCCCACGCTCGTCGTGGCGGGCTGCGATCCTGCGCTGCCGCTGCTCGAGCTGCCGCTCAGCCTGCTCGACCCGCCCATCTCGTTTGCCTGGTGGCCGTGCGCCAGTCAGGAGGCGCTGAGCCTTGCCAGCGACGGGCTGGTCCACGTGGCTGGCGCTCACCTGCGCGGCCGATCAGGGGACTACAACACCGGGCCGGCCACGGAACTGCTGCGGGCCGGCGGCGACGTGATCGGGTTCTGCTCGTGGCGGGAGGGCCTGGTGCTGCGGCCGGAACTGGCAGGCCAGGTCGCCAGCGTGGCCGACATTGCCGCGACCGGGCTGCGGCTCGTCAACCGAGAGCCAGGCGCGGAGGCCCGCCGGGTCCTGGATCGTGAGCTAGCTCAGCTGGGCATTGGCGTGGGCCAGGTCACCGGATACCAGACCCAGGCGACCGGTCACCTGGAGGTGGCGGCGGCCATCGCGGCCGGCCTGGCCGATGCCGGCATTGCCAGCGAGCCCGCCGCCCTCGCCTACGGCCTGGCGTTCGTGCCGCTGACTGCCGAGCGCTTCGACCTGGTCGTCCCTACCGCTCAGGCGAGCTCGCGGGAGGTCCAGGGCCTGCTCAGGGCTCTGACGTCGCCGTGGCTGCTCGACCAGCTCGCGAGCCTGCCCGGCTACACGATCACCCAGTGCGGCGAGCGCGTCGCGACCCTGCCGCCAGCCTGAACGGTCGGCTGGCGCCCGAGCCGGTGCCGAAGCCCGGCGGCCCGAGGTTAGGCTGCGCGTTATGTACTACGGCGACACCGCGGATATCGAGGAGCTCGGCCTGGAGAGGTTCGTCTCCGATACCTGGGAAGCGATCTTCGTCGGGTACCGCTCCACCGGGGGCATCAGGTCAATCTGCCGCCGCTGGAGTGACCTGCTCCAGGCCGGCCTCGGGTGCTCGCAGGATGTGGCGGACGAGCTGGTCCGCGGCCAGGTCATGCTGCGGCAGGACCGGGATCTGATGGCGATCCGCGACGCCGAGCGGCTCATGCTGGCGATGGACGAGGTGCTGGCCGACATCGGCACGGATCTGGCGGAGCTGGACGAGGTCGATCCAGCGGATCGCGTGAGCCTCCTGGCGGCACATCGTGAGCTGCGGCACTTCTTGCAGGACGGCTACCTCGGGCCAGCCGAGGAGGACGGGGCAGGCTAGGCCCCGATCCGCCAGCCCCGAGGCCCCGAGGCCCGCCGCAGTGCCGATGGCAGTGCCCCGGATCCCCCCGATCCGGCAGTGCCCCGATCCGGCAGTGCCCCGATCCGGCAGTGCCGCTGACGGCGGTGCTCAGGCGGCCTTGCGGGCCAGCAGGAGCGTGGTGTGGTAGCTGACCGTCATCTGCCCGTCCGGGAAACGGCTCGCGATGATGGCGGCCACCTGGTCCAGGACCGCCTGCCGAGTCTGCGGCTCCAGCTCGATGAAGTATGACTTGCTCCGGTCGTCGGTGATCCAGTCGGCGGCCGACACGTGCCTGACCCACGGCACCACGACGGTCGCGACCGGCTCGACCGCGGCCTGCGCCGCAACCAGCTCGTCCGTCCAGTCCGGTATCACCTGATCATCGCGCAGGCGCCGCCAGTTGTAGCCAGGACACGCGGACGACACCAGCTCCTGGTACTCCTCGAACCAGCGCTCACCGTCCGCCTTCGCCCTGTTCCACCAGGCGGCCCACAGCCCGCCTGGCTTCAGCACCCGAGCGACCTCGGCTGGTCCGATCCGCTGATCGAACCAGTGCCACGACTGGGCGAACGTAACGAGGTCGGCGGACGCGGAGCGGATCGGCATCCGGTGGCCATCGGCCAGCACGCATGCCGACCCCTGGCTTCGGGCCAGCGCCCGGCGGAGCATCTGCTCGCCGATATCCAGCGAGACGACGACGGCGCCGCGCTCAGCGAGCTGGCGGCTCGAGATCCCGGTCCCGGCGCCCCAGTCCAGCACGAGCTGGCCGGCCAGCGGCCCCGCGCGCTCCGCCAGCTCGTCGAACAGCGCCGCCGGATAAGACGGCCGCGCCGCGTCATATTCGGCCGCGGCCACGTCGAAGACCGAGCGCGGTCCGGATTCAGCGGGCAGCATGCGCACCATCCTGGCCGGCTCATTCGCCAGTCCGCGCGATCGGGATACGCCGAGGATGAACACGCCTACCGCACACCTGCGGTCGGCCCGGCACGATGATCCGCATGAGGCTTCTCGTGCTGGGCGGTACGCATCATGTCGGGCGCGCTGTGGTGGAAGAGGCGCTGGCGCGCGGCGACGCGGTCACGACGCTGACCCGCGGGGTCAGCGGCGCTCCGGCCGCGGGAGCAAGGGCGCTCTACGCCGACCGGACCGACCCGGCAGCGCTCCGGGCCGCGCTGCGCGGGCAGGACTGGGACGCCGTGATCGACACCTGGAGCGGCGCACCGTGCGTGGTGCTCGACTCCGCTCGGCTGCTCGCCGGCCGGGCAGGCCACTACGGCTACGTCTCCAGCCGGTCGGTGTACCGCTGGCCGATCGCCGTCGGCCTGGATGAGTCGGGCCCCGTGGTGACGGCCGACCCGGCCAGCGAGTCCGGCGACGACTACGCGGCCGCCAAGCGCGGCGGCGAGCTGGCAGCCGTCGAGGGCTTTGGCAGCCGGGTCGTCCTGGCCAGGGCCGGGCTGATCCTCGGGCCCTACGAGATCGTCGGCCGCATGCCCTGGTGGCTGCGCCGGATCGAGCGAGGCGGGGACGTGCTCGCGCCGGGGCCGGCGGACATGCCGCTCCAGTACATCGACTGCCGCGACCTCGCCCGGTGGCTCCTGCACGCCGCGCGGCACGACATCACCGGGACGTTCAACACGGTCAGCCAGCCTGGCCTGGCAACCATGGGCAGCCTGCTGGCAGCCGCCGTCGAGGCCACCGGCTCTGGCGCGCGGCTGGTGTGGGTCGGGCCGGAGCTGATCGAGAAGGCCGGCATCGCCCCCTGGACCGAGCTGCCCGTGTGGGTACCGCCCGGCAGCGAGCTCGCAGGCCTGCACACGGGTGACGTATCTAAGGCGTACGCGGCGGGCCTCGCGTGCCGACCCGTCAAGGAGACCGTCGCCGACACCTGGGCGTGGCTGCTGCGCGAAGGCGATCCGCCGGCCCCGGCTGGTCGTCCCGGTCACGGACTCGACCCAGACCGGGAACGCGAGGTCCTGGCCAGCCTGCGCGACCAGGGCGGCTGACTCGCCGTCAGGGCGGCTGACCACTGAGCCAAACGTCATCGCTGCCTGTCTACTGCTGCTCTATCAGCAGTAGACGGGCAGCCATGCTGCTCCGGGGGGATCTCCGCAGCGGATCCAGCGCGAACTCAGCCGCTGTGGCCGTAGACGGGCACGATCGACGCCCTGGCGATCGTGGCGAACGTGAGATTGAAGCCCGCCACGGCGGGTGAGACGTCGGAGTCGACGCCGAGATGGTCTGTATTGAGCGCGTGCACGGTGAACACGTACCGGTGCGGCTCGCCGGGTGGCGGGGCAGCGCCGCCGAAGTCCTTGGTGCCGTAGTCGTTCCGGACCGAGAACGCGCCTGCTGGCAGTCCCGTGCCGGTGGCGTTCCCGGCTCCGCTGGGCAGCGAGGTCACGGTGGCCGGGATGTCGAGCACCAGCCAGTGCCAGAAGCCAGAGCCGGTCGGGGCGTCCGGGTCGTAGCACGTGACGGCGAATCCCTTGGTCTCCGGCGGGAAGCCGTGCCAGCGCAGGGACGGGGAGATGTTCTCGCCGCTCATGCCGAAGCTGTTATAGACGTGCGCCTCAGACATCTGCTGGCCATCGGCGACGTCGTCGCTCTCGACCGTGAACGTCGGTACTTCCGGCAGGAAGTCGTGCGGGAGCGGGGCGCGATCTGTCATCAGTTCCTCCAGTAAGCACGGGCCGGCATTGGCCGGACCCAACGCTACTGAAACGACGACGGGCCCGGCGGTGGCAACTGCCTGAATCGCTGCCCGGAACCCTTGCTGGCTAGTCTCGGCCCGGCGCGAGCCCGAGACCCGGCACCGGCGCGAGTCCGAGACCCGGCCCGGCGCGAGCCCGAGACGCGAACCCGGCCCGCCCGGTCACTGCGGCCCAGCAGAACCACTACGGTGTGACAGATGAGGGGCCAGGGACCGCGCGGGCGCCAGGGATCATCCAGCTGATGGTCGGGCGGCTCTGAGCCGACACTGGGAGTCCGCGGCTAGGCTGCGCCGAGCTGGGCAGATGGCGCTTGCCGCCGAGCGGCCGGGCCGCCGGGCCGCCAGGTCGCCGGGCCGCCGCGGAGGCCGGGCCACTGGGCCGCCGGGCTCGGATTCCCGGTGAAGCAGCAGCGGGATCAGCTGATCGCCCGAGGCAGGGAAGGGCAGGGGTAGTGAGGGTCGCGCGCGGGCCGGCCGCATGGGCGAGGCGGGCCCTGCTTGCCATCGTCCTGGTAGGCGCTGCGGTGATTCCCGGCCGGGCCACCAGCCAGCAGGCGCCGCACTGCACTGGCGTGCGCTGCACCACGGCCGGGTCGGTCCTGTGGACCCGCGGGCTTCCCGGTTCGTGGATCGCGCAGGCGGGTGTCTCGGGCACGGTCGCTGACACGAATACGGGGTATGTCGGCGTTGGCGGCGGTATCGCCGTGGTTGGGTCTGGCACCGAGGTGACCGGTTACAAGGCACGGACCGGCAAGTTGCTGTGGCATGTCGGACTAGCCGGGATCCAGGCAGGATCGGCCATCGTGAGCGTCCGGGCGTTCTCCGGTGTGGTGGCGGTCGGCGTCGAGTCGCCGGCCGGGCAGGGCGGCGCCGTCCGAGACGAGGTGATCTTGTCGGCGGCCAGCGGCCGGCAGGATCCGGATCTACCCGGCCGCCGCCTTCGGCGGCGCGGTCGAGGCAGACGCCGCGCGGACCGTCGTCATCGTTGGGCCCGCCGTCGTCGCCTACGACAACGCAACCGGCCGGGCGGTCTGGCATCGCGCTATCGGGTCGGGGTCGCCGTCCTGGCGCGTCGCGGGCCAGTACCTCTACGTCACCGACGCCGCTGGCCGGAACGTCGCCGCGGGCGTGCCAGCCGTGCTCAGGATCAGCCTGCTGACGGGCGCTCAGCAGGTCCTGCGGCCCAGGTCGAAGACCTTCGCGGGGACACTCAGCGGAGTGATCGACGTCACGCCGCTGACCGGGCAGCCGCAGACGATCTTGCTGTTCTCCGGAGCTGACGGCGTCACCGCCTACGGACTGGACGGCAGCCAGATCGGGCCGAAGCACTCGGGTGTCCTGGAACTAGCCGACACCGGTCATGGCGTCGTGTACGTCGGGGAAGGCTCCTGGCTGGTCGGCATCGACGCCCTGGCCGGAACCGCGGTCAGCACGGCACCCATTTCGGTTGCTGGCAGCCTCTACTGGGTCAGCGACAATGTCGCACTCGGGCTAGACGAGAACGCCCTAGGCGAGGCCTGGGGGTACAGCCTGAGCACGAGGCGCGTGGTCTGGACGTCGACGGCGCTGCCCTGGCCGCATTTCTTCGTAGACCTCTCTGGCCTCGGCGGCAGCGCCAGCCCGTCGAGCGATATCGCGCTGCTGGCGACGTGTGCGCAAGTGGGAACCGCGCCGAGTGCGGCCGTCGCGCCGGACTGCAAGCGACCGCAGCTAGCAGCTGTCCTGCTCAGATCGAGATAAGCCGCGGTCGACGGCACGCGGCGGCGGGTAAGCGCGCGAGGCGCGTGCGACGCCTCAGCGGCCGAAGTTCAGCCCGTTGAGGGTCGGCGGCCGGCACAGATTGGACTTGGCCACGGTCTTCGTCGCGGCGACGGGCTTGACCGGGGTGCACGTGCCGGAGCTTGACCGGGCGGCGAACACAATCGACGTGACCGCCAGGGCGACGGCCAGCGGGAAGAAGAGCACGGCGCGCTGCCGCGGCACGAGCCTGACTCGCCGCCGGCCGCCGATAGCGCCCAGGATCTGCCGGACCCGGGCCAGCGCCATCAGCGCACTATGCCGCAATTGCTCCACCCTGGGCATCTCTTCGTCCCGAGTCAGCCGGGCAAAGATCGCATACAGACCCGCAAGCTTTGGGTCTGACCCCCGCAGCGCATTTTCGATGCGCTCAAGCACTCTGCGTTGGCGTACAGGCAGGCCCATCGAACACCTCCGATCTGGCCCCTCGAATTCCCCCTGGCACAACCTAACAGGCTGGTTGTGATCATCTTGTGACCGGGCTGACGTGCAGGGGTGACATCCGTCATGCCCAAATCCGGACGCCGCGCACGGGGTCCGATCAGCGCCGCGGCCATAGCCTGAGCTGCGGAGCTGGCCCGCCAGTGACGCGCGGGCCACCGGGCCCACGCGGGGCCGGCTGACAGGGGATCTCATGTCCAGCCAGACGACGCTCAACCTCGTCATCGGAGTTGCCGTCCTCGGCCTGCTGATCTATCGCCAGCTGCGGGCCAGGCCGGTGCGCGGCAATCAGCGACTGGTGCTGGTGCTGGCCGTGATCGGCCTGATCGAGGCGGTGCAGTACCTGCAGAAGCTGCATTCCGTCTCGGGCGCCATTGTCGCGCTGGCGGGCAGCCTGGTGCTGGCAGCGGTGTTCGGCGCTGCACGCGCGGCCACGGTCAGGATCTGGATGCAGAATGGCCAGCCCTGGGTGCAGGGGAACCTGCTGACGGCCGCGCTCTGGGTCCTTGCCCTCGCCGCCCATCTCGGCTACGACTACCTGGCTGGACAGTACAAAGACATCGGCGGCATCGGTAGCGCGACACTCGTTCTCTACCTCGCGGTGTCGCTCGGCGTGCAGCGCGTGATCGTCATGCTCCGCGCGCAGCGCCTGGACCCGGTGGCCGTGGCCCACTTGTGACCTGGCGCGGTCTGACGACCTCGCTAGCCCAGCCGGGTCACGGCGCCAGCCCGACCCCCTCATCGGCAAGGTACAGCCTGCGCAGATCGGCGATGACCGCATCGGCGACGCCGAGGTAGTCCGTGACGTACTGACGGACGGACCCGAACTGCGCGGCGAGCCCGGCCAGGAAGACGCGCATGAGTTCGGCGGGCGCGGTCCCGAAATGCGGCCACAGCAGCGGCCGGCCCGGGTATGCGGCGTGCCAGTCAGCCACCAGCCGCTGCGTGGCGAGCCCCGTCAGCGCGAAGTCGGCCACGACGTCCTCCTCGCTCACGCCGAGCAGCGTCAGCACGATGGCCGCGAGCATGCCGGTGCGGTCCTTGCCAGATGCGCAGTGGATGACAAGCGGAGCGCTGCTGGGCGCCGCGATCACCCGCAGCGCCTGAGCGATCTCGGCGACGCCATCGCTGGCCACCTCGGCGTACCGGTCGGCGAGGAACCGTACTGGGTCGACGACGTCGCTCAGCTTCGACTGGTCATAGGGCCGGTGCTCGATGCTGACGTTGTGATACGCGAGCCCGGCTGCGTCCGGTACCCGGCCCCACTTGTCGATCTCCCACGAATGCCGCAGGTCGATGACCGTGCGAACGCCCAGGGCGGTGAACTGATTCAGGTCGGCCCCGGCGAGCTTGCTCAGCGAATCGGACCGGTACAGCTGGCCCGAGCGGACCTGCCGCCCCTCGGCCGCCCGGTAGCCGCCAAAGTCGCGGAAGTTATGCAGCCGCTCGAACGCGACATGCCGCCGCGACGCTGCGTCCATGAAAAAGACCAATCAGGAGGGGAACGGGGCCGTCAGCAGTCAGCACCGTAGCAAGGCCGCGGCCGTCGGCTTCGGTCTAGGACGCCGATGACGGCCCGCCGGTCACGTCGTACAGGTGGTGGACCGGGTCGTGGATGAAGTACCGCGCGAACGTCTCTATCGTGAACTCCGCGCCGTCGCTGCGGAAGCCGGGTCGCTGCCACTGATCGCCGGTGACGCGAGCGAACCTGGCCGCGATGAACTCGGCGGCGGACACGATCTCGGCGGCGACGTACGCCGGCTCCTGCTCGGCGTACCGGTCCTCGAGGGCGGTGGCGTCCTGGTCCCAGTTCGGGTAGCGCGGACCGTCGACCGTCAGCATGAGAGCGAGCCTTGTGTCATACAGGCGCAGGACGTCGCGCACGTGACAGCCGTATTCGAGGGCCGACCACTTCGCCGGGCCGGGACGCTGCTGGTGATCACCAGGCCCGGTCAGCACCGCATCCCACTGGTCAGCGTTGGCACGGATCATCGCGGGGATGGCCGTCAGCGCGACGTCCCGAACATCGAGACCGCACTCGGGACACGCCCGGCCCAGCACCCAGGTCCAGTCTTTGGTATCTGGCTCGATTGTCACGGACCGTACGATAGTCGGCCGCGGCCGCGTCGCGGGGACCGGCGGGACGGACCCCGTTCCCATGCATGTGAGGCATGCGACTCCGGGCAGGCTGGCGCCTTCTCGCGGCTCACCGGGACGACGTGTCTCAGCGAGCGGCCGGACGCTCTTCCTGACCGGTACGGGAACGGGGTCCGTACCGAGCAGCAACTCGCCGCTGTCGGCGCGCTGC
The DNA here is from genome assembly GCA_963837255.1 of uncultured Actinomycetota bacterium. GTDB lineage: Bacteria > Actinomycetota > Actinomycetes > Streptosporangiales > Streptosporangiaceae > JAJYUU01. The sequence goes on along the minus strand of CAWIMN010000009.1, from coordinate 667,421 downwards.
TGGTCCGACTACCGGGGGAACTTCGGCGCCCTCATACGCGCGCCGAGCTAACCCGCGCCGCTACCACGCGCGCCGGCCGCCCACCTGGGCGGCCACCGGGGCCGGGATGAGGCTCAACCCCGGCCTGCGGCCTTGCGTTGCGGTCGTCTCCCGGCCCACGACCTCGAGCCAGCGGACTTGCATGCCAAGGACGGCCTCCCTGGCTGGTGTGGTGCTGCCTCGTGTCTGTCCGGTCGCGCGATCCGCTTTATTGAGGGCCAATCCGGCCCGGCGCAGCGCGCGCATCATCAGCGGCGGTGCCGCGTGCCGCGGCCGGTAATGCCGCGGCGGACAGTCGCCGGTCTCGCCGTACAAGTTGGGCAATCTTCGTCGCCTCGCCACAGTTCCCCCACTGAGAAGGCCAATCCCTGTCTGTTCTCGCGTGTGTTGCTGCCCGCACCTATTCGGTCAAGCACGCAGCGGTCAGCTGCCCGGTAGCCGCCAGCCGATTGGTGGCCCCTCATCGGCGTTGAGCTGCCCGGGCATACGCCACGTACCTGTGCGACTACCGATTGTTCAGGAGCAAGTTGCACGGCGCAAGTGCGTTCAGCAAATTAAATACTTGGTTTTTTGCTGCCAAAGGCGGATGCGGGAAGGGCGCCCGAGTAATGGCGGCGGCGTTATGCCTGGTGCCGGCGCGTGTCGCCGATTTCGGGCAGCCGAGCCCGTTGCGCTTGCGGCGATATTCGCTGGATCACGTGGGCCGCGCGCCGTGGTATACGAGTGCCGCGCCGTCGCGACCGCGCCAGTTAGGTGGGTCGCCACGGCCGCCGCACCGCTGCCTCCGCCCCGCTGCTTCCGGGCGACTGCCTCTTCCGGGCGACTGCCTCTTCCGGGCGACTGCCTCTTCCGGGCGACTGCCTCTTCCGGGCGACTGCCTCTTCCGGGCGACTGCCTCTTCCGGGCGACTGCCTCTTCCGGGCGACTGCCTCTTCCGGGCGACTGCCTCTTCCGGGCGACTGCCTCTTCCGGGCGACTGCCTCTTCCGGCCGACTGCCTCTTCCGGACGACTGCCTCCTGGGTCCGCTTCTGGCCGCTGGCCCTTGGGTTGCCGCTCCTGGTTGCCGCGCCAGGCCGCTGCTTCGGGCCGCTGCTTCGGACCGCTGCTTCGGGCCGCTGCTTCGGGCCGCTGCTTCGGGCCGCTGCTTCGGGCCGCTGCTTCGGGCCGCTGCCTCCTGGTTGCCGCTCCCGGCCGTCGCCTTCGACTACCAGCTCCCGGCCACTCCTCCCGCCACCGACAGGAAAAACAGGCTTGACAAATAATATTGTCGGTGTGAGGATTCAGTTATGTACGACGTAGCCGTGATCGACGACCCCGCCGCCGCCGAGGCCTCGCTGGATCCGATCCGCGCCCGGCTGCTCGCGGAGCTAGCGCAGCCCGGATCCGCCAGCACCCTCGCGACGCGCGTCGGGCTCGCCCGGCAGAAGGTGAACTACCACCTGCGCGAGCTCGAGCGGCATGGCCTCGTGGAGCTCGTCGAGGAGCGCCGCAAGGGCAACTGCACCGAGCGCGTGCTCCAGGCCACCGCCGCGTCGTACGTGATCTCGCCGTCCGCGCTGTCCGCTGTCGCACCGGATCCGTCGCGCGAGCCGGACCAGCGCTCCGCGCGCTGGCTGCTCGCGGTCGCCGGGCGGCTGGTCCGCGAGGTCGGCGAGCTGATCAGCCGGTCGAGCGCCGCCGGCCAGCCCGTGGCGACGCTGGGCATCGACAGCGAGGTGCGTTTCGCGTCTGCCCGGGACCGGGCGGCGTTCGCCGTCGAGCTGGCCGAGGTCGTGAACGGGCTGGTCGCCCGCTACCACGACGAGCACGCGCCGGGCGGTCGCGACCACCGCCTCGTAGTTGCACTGCACCCCAAGATCACCAAGGAGACTGAGTCATGAGCCGTGCATTCGAGATCACCCGCGAAATCGACCTGCCTGCCGAGCCGGAGGACGTGTGGACGGCGATCACTGCCGACACGGCCGCCTGGCAGTTCCCCACGGGGATGGAGATCCCTGCCGGCACCACGCCGCCGGCGGGAGCGCCTATCCAGACGTGGGATCCGCCGCGCCGGCTCGTAATCCGGATGGAGTCGCCCGACGGGACGTTCAACGCCCTCGACTACGCGATCGAGGCGAGAAGCGGCGGGACCGCACACCTGCGGTACGTCCACAGCGGGATCCTCGCTGACGACTGGGAGGACCAGTACGACGCGATCGACGGGCACACGGACTTCTACCTCCACACCCTCGGGCAGTACCTGCAGTACTTCAACGGCCGCCGCGTTACCTACGTCGGCCAGCCTTCGGCGGGTATCGAGGGCCCCAAGGCGGCGGGCGCGGCGGACGCCATGGACACGCTGCGAGCAGCGCTCGGCATCAGCGACGCCGCTGCGGTTGGCGACGCTGTGCACGCCGACCTCGGCGACGCCGGCGTCCTCGACGGCGTTATCGACTACCTGACGCCCGCGTTCCTCGGCGTGCGGACGGGGGACACCCTGTACCGCTTCTTCGGGCGCAACCAATTCGGCAGCGTGGTCGGGATGAGCGCGCACGTGTTCCGCGACGACGTGGACGCTGCGGCCGCCGAGCAGACGCTGCGGAACTGGCTCGACTCTGTGTACGCGTAGCACGCGGCTATCGCTGCGGCGCGATGGCGAATGACTGCCGTCGCGCCGCAGCTTCCGGCTTGCCTAGATCGCAGCCGCACAGATAGGAACCGGGCGCCTGCGCTCGGCGTCCAAGGCATGTAGCGAGAAGTGCGTGGAGGCCCGAATGTTGTCAGATCGTGGCCAGGGTCGTCGGCTGACGGCGGCTGTCATCGGAGCAGTCGCCACGTGCGCCGTGGCGGCAGGCGGGTGCGGGACGGCAGCGTCGAGCGCCTCAGGCGACCCTCGCGGCCATCACGACCCGAAGCTGGTCGTCGCACGCGACGCCGCCAACGGGACGACGGTGTCACTTGGCGTCGGCGACTCGCTCAGGCTGATCCTGTCGAGCAGCTACTGGAAAGTCAGCGGCAGTTCGGCGCCGCGCGTGCTCCGTCAGGATGGCACAGCTGTGCTGCCGGCCAGGCCCAGCAGCTGTCCCGACATTGCGGGCCTCGGATGCACCCCGGTGCGGATCGCCTTCGCGGCCCTCACTCGCGGCACGGCGGTCATCAAGGCGAGCCGTACCACCTGCGGCGAGGCTCTCCGGTGTGCAGGCAAGCGCGCGACGCAGTTCACGCTCACCGTCGTCGTAAGGTAGCCGAGCTGACTGCAGGCTCGACGACTGGCCGAGGCGGCCGAGGTTAGATGGTCTGATGCGTGACCTCAGGGTTGTCCTCATCGGCGGCACCTCGAATGTCGGAAAGTCAACTGTTGCTCAGGCTCTGGCTGCACGTCTCGGTGGGAGCTGTGTATCGACCGACAAGATGGGCCGTCATCCAGGCCGACCGTGGAAGATCGACGACAGGCCGATTCCAGGTCATGTCGTGGCTCACTACTTGTCACTAACCGTCGCAGACCTTACCACCGAGCAACTTCTCCACTACGAGCGAATGTGGCCTTCGATTAAGTCGCTGATCGACTCCCACGCGTGCGGTGAACGCGCTGGTCGGCTGATCCTGGAAGGCTCAGGAGTGTGGCCCGACCGAGTTGCCGAGGTGGACAACGCTAAGGTCGCTGCAATCTGGCTGACGGCCTCCTCCCCGGAGACACTGCGCGAGCGCATTTACTCGGCGAGTCGATACGCCGATCTATCTGACGATGAAAAAGTCCTGGTCGATCAGTTCGTCGGGCGCACCGAGCGGTATAACGAGCTGATGCTGACCGCAGTTCGCCGGCTGGACTTCGCATTGATTGATGTTGACTCGACATCTTCGCTCAATGAATTGGTCGAGCGATGCCGCCAGCTCGTCTATTAGCAGGACACGACGAGGAGCCGTCCCGGCCGCGAGTCCGGAGCTCGTGCAGCGCCTGCTTCAGCTCGGGCCTACTGCCTCGATCGCATCCTCCGACCGGACGCGCCGGATAGTCATGGCAGCAATCATGGCGCTTTGGTGGCGTAGACGAAGCAGCCTCGCATGGTGAGCACCAACGGCAAGTCCAGTGTCGCCGCTGCCTGGCGCGCGGCCGCATCGCTCATGCCATGGATGCGCAGGAACGCGGCAGCATGGTCAGGGCCTGCGAGGGTGACTAGCGGCGCGTCCCATCTCTCGACCTCGACCACGTCGCCAGGGGCATTGAACACGGACGCGACGACGCCTAGCGCGTCCTCGCCGTCGAACGGAGAGGACCTCCCCCAGCCCGGCAGGACGTGAGCAAGCTCGGGATTGCTATCGCGGTTAGGGGAGCAGGCCGCGAACAGGCCACCAGGCCGAAGCACCCGCCGAGCCGCGGCGATGGGCTCGCGAGGGTGGTCGATGTGATACAGCATGTACAGCGCGGTCACGGCGTCGACGGATGCGTCGGCGATCGGCAGACGAGAGGCATCCGCCCTCGCCGCAGGACGAGGCGCCAGGGCCAGCATCGTCGGCGACAGGTCGATCAGCAGACAGCGCATTCCCAGGTCAGGCAGCAACCAGGCCAGCTTGCCGCTGCCGCCCCCGACGTCGAGGACGATGCGGGCACCGACGGCTGCGAGCCGGGCCGCCACGTAGGGATGCACGTCATCCTGTGGCAAGTCTGTACTCGCCAGGAATCGCCCAGGATCGGTGTCGTAGTCCCTCGGCATGGCCGTCATCGTCTAGCCGCTCCTCGCCTAGCTGGCCCACAGGGGATCGCGCACGGTCAATGGATCTCATTGTTCCCTGGACCATCGATCGCCTGGGCGGGTCGTGATGCGCACGTCGCAGCAACGGTTGCCCGAGTGCTCGTCTTCTAGCCTGATGCGATGGCGACTTACCGGTGGCGCGCAGGGTTCAATAACGCCGAAGTCAACTCGCTGCACGCGGAGGCCTTCGAGCACGAAGCCAGGGACGACGACTGGTGGCATCGGCTGAACCGGCTCAGCCTTGGCTGGGTGTGCGCCCGTCAGGGTGTCAGCCTCGTCGGCTTCGTCAACGTCCCCTGGGATGGCGCGTCGCACGCATTCATCCTGGACGTCATGGTGGCTGCCGGGGCACAGGGCCAGGGAGTCGGAGCGGGCCTGGTAGCCATCGCCGCTCAAGAGGCCCGCGCTGCCGGGTGCGAGTGGCTTCACGTCGACTTCGAGGACCACCTGCGCGCGTTCTACTTCGATGGGTGCGGCTTCACGCCAACGAGCGCCGGACTAATCGATCTCACTTCAGCTCGGTGACGCACTCGTCTTTGAGCAGTGAGCCAACCCACACGTCCACCCGCGCGCCGCGGTGGATCTGGCGCTGACGCAGGGTCGCCTCGATCACGAAGCCAGCTTTCTCTGCAACTCTGCGGGAGGCGATGTTCCCGACCTCGGTCCGCCATTCGATCAGCCCCAGATCCAGCGCTGCGAGCGCCCACCGGCACAGGGTCATGACCGCGTGCGTCGCGACGCCGTGCTGCCGGGCAGCCGGGTCTACCCAGTAGCCGATCTCGGCAAAAGCAGCGCCGCCCTGGCCCAGGCCCAAGCCCACTCGGCCCAGCCTCACGCCAGTGGCAGCTGCTGCGAGGAACTCCGCTCGCTGCCCGCTAGCCCAGCCGACGATGGCCGTCTGCTCCACGAAGAACGCAGCATGCTCCACCTTGTAGGGCGTCGGCACCTGCACGAAGTGCTGGACGGCCGCATCCTGCGACACCTCGCACACCCAGGGAATGTCGTCTGTAGTGAACGGGCGCAGCGTAAGCCAGCCTGCCGAAATCGTTGGCTACTCCATGGATTCCATTGTGGAGTAGCGCTGAGCTGCAGAGCGCCCGGCCGACTGCTGAGATGACCCCGGGCGTGTGATACTTGCACCTGATGTTGGCCAGGTCGAGCGGGACCGGCAGCATCCATGACTCGGTCGCCCGAGAGGACGTCGCCGGTGCCTAGCATGCGGATGGCATCGCCTGAGAGGCGGTGGCGAGCGGCGACGGTTCCCCTGATTACCGGACTGATTGGCTGGGTACTCGCCGGGTCATTCCGGCCGGGACTTCGGCATGTCGGCGACACGGGGCTGCCACTGACCGCGCGGATCGCCGTGACGTGCCTTGCCGTTGGTGTCGGCCTATGCCTGGCGGTGCTGATCATGCGGACGCACCTGACGGTCACTGACGAGGGTCTGGCAGATCATCGGCTGTTCAGGGTTGTTCGCGTGCCATGGCAAATGATCACGGGTTTTGAGGTCGTCCGCCCGCGGGCCCTGTGGGGCGGGTTCTGCGTTGCCGCCGTCTGCCGCGACAGGACGACCATCGAGTTGATGTCCACGCGGGCGTATTCGCGGCTCCCCTCGCCTCAGCACCCAGACGAGCTGACCCGGATCTGCTGGAGCCTCGAAGAAGAAGTCATGAAGCGGCTCTAGTGCTTCGTCCTGCGCAAGACGCTGTCGCGGTGACGATCGCAATAGGCGCCGCCTGTCAGGTGACTACGACGATCACCCTTCATAGACAACTTCGACCTTGATTCTGTCCGGATCTTCGAAATAGACCGCATAGTAGTCTGGCGCGTAATCAGGGTATGCTGTAGCGCCACCATAGAGTGGTTCAATCTTACGTGGTTTGAGAAAGTCATTGACAAACGCATCAACCAGGTCAGCAGAGCCAACCCGGAAAGCTATGTGACCTAGGCCGGTGCGCTTGCGGTGAAAATTCGGGTTCTGATAGCTGGGCTTCGTCACCTGAATGCATAGCGACGTTCGTCCGTCAGTGGCATCAAAGTGATTGCCGTCAGGCTTGATTTCGAAGTCCAGAAACGTCAGCAGGTCTTTCCAGAAGACGAATGGCTCGCCCTCGGATGAAAGGTTGATTCCGACATGTCCGAGAGCTGCTTTCATTGACGCACATTACCACAATGGACAACACGTCATGCTAAGGTCGCCCGGTTAAGGTCTGCATGTCGGCGAGCCGCTCGCTGGCCGTAACGACGTGGGAGGGGTCGATTGTGGATACCGCAGCGGACGTGCATGCGTCTCGGTCCGTCCGGCCTCGGCTTGTGGTGTCGGTGACTGCTTCGGTTGATGGGCGGGTGACGCTCAATCGCGCTAGCCGGTTGCTGGACGAAGCCGCGGGACATTTGTGGCACTCCATTCACCCCGCGAGCGCGGACGCGATGTTCGGGGCACGCCACGCGGAGATCGAGCGGCGTTACGCGCCCGAGGTGGTTCTGGAGGGAAGTGGAACATTCGTCGCGGACACCGACGGGCCGATCGCAGACTTGCCTGCGCCCAGTGGCGACGCCGCGGGCCTTTTTGAGGACTTCCTGCCCCGCGAGACCGACTGCCGGTGGTTCGCGGTTGTCGACGGCCGCGGCCGGATCAGATGGACGCACAAGCGCGACGCAAGCAGGCGACTGCTGGTGGTCATTGCGTCGCGCACTACGCCGGCGCCGTATTTGGCGCATCTACGGCGCGAGGATATCCCCTACATCGTCGCTGGTGACGGTCCGGTCGACCTGGGCGACGCCTTGCGCACAATGAAGGATCAGCTGGGAGTCACGTGTGTCGTCTCCGAAGCCGGAGGTGGTCTCAACGGCGCATTGTTGCGTTCCGGGCTCGTTGACGAGCTTCATCTGATGTTGTTGCCGGCACTGGTCGGCGGCCTCGGAACGCCGACTAGCTTCGACGGCGCTCCCCTTCAGCTGGGGAAGCTGCCGACTCGGCTGCGGCTGCTGGACACTCGTGTCACGACAGACGGCATCATCTCTCTGCACTACGAGATCGACCGTCAGCCGGCCTTCGGCCGCCTGACGGCACGTCCGCGGCCGTTGCGACGGCGCGGGGTGGCAGGCGGGCCTGCCAGGGGAGAGCCTCGTGCGCGCAGCGCATTCGCGGCACATCGGAGCGGAGCGGCCTTAGTTGAGGTATGGCACAATGATGCGACGCACCTGTTGCGGTGCGCGTCCTGGCTGCCGTGCACGTCGAGCGTGGCGCCGCAGCCACGACAGGCCGGGCTACGGAGGGTCCTCTCCGCAGCCAGGCCGCACCGTCGCCGACTGCGCCGACTACGTCCGGGTCATCTGTGCTGAGCTCGGCATCGATCGCTGGCCATGTGGGGCATCTCAGCCGGTGCTCCGTGCCTGCTCGCGTACGCTGCCCGGCTCCCGGATCTGGTGACCGCCGCCGCCTCGCTCGCCTCGCTGGCCCCATTCGGCGCTGAAGGCCTCGACTACTTCGCCGGCATGGGCCAGGAGAACGTGGATGACTTCCGCCTGTTTCTCACAGACGAGGCTGCGGCCAGGGCAAACACAGACCAGGACCGGGAGGAAGTCCTGGCCACGTCGCCAGAGGATGCGGCCAAGGCGATCGAATCACTCCGCACGCCGACAGATGCCGCGGCCTACCACGGCGAGCTGGCCGAATAACTGACCTCCTCCTCGCAGGACGGTCTGGCGCCCGGCAGCCAGGGATGGTGGGACGACAACTGCATGCTCCGCTCGCTATTTGTTGAGGCAGCGGCAGTAGCCGGTGAGTCGGCCCAGGATCTCCTCGGCGCTCTAGTGCCAGGAAAGCCGGGACTTCGCTCTAGAATCGTCGGGATGCCAGGCCGACCGCGGGAAGCGCCGCACCCGTGAGTAGGGCCCGCACACTCGCTCAGGTGTACCGACACTTCGGTGAGGTCGACGCCGCCGAAACATCGCCGCTGTACGAGCGCGTCGCCGTCGCCCTGAGTGAATCTGACGAGGCGCTGCGCGCCATCGAGATGGCGCCGGCGCCCAAGCGGCACCCCACGGTGATCCTCGCCGCGCTGCACGACCTAGCCCTCGCCGGAAGCGCCCCGGCGCTTGCCGCGGCCTATACCGCTGCGGACGGCGACGCTGCCGCTGGCGCGGCGATCGACACGCTGCTGCGAATGACCGACTCCGTCGTGGCCATCGCCGTGCGCCGGCAGACGCGGACCAACGAGACCGGACGCTGCGCCGTGCTGTATCCGGCCATTGCCGAGGCGGCGCACCGGGTAGGCGCGAATGCGATTGGGCTGATCGACGTGGGCTGTTCGGCTGGGCTCAATCTGAATGTCGATCGCGTTGGCATCACGTACAGCAACGGACAATCGCTGGGCGACCCGTCATCTCCCGTACAGATGTCGTCTTCGATCGTGGGACACCGGCCCATCCCGACGCGGGCGATGCCCGAGGTTGTCGCCCGGATCGGCGTCGACCTCGATCCGGTCGACGTGACTGATGCGGATGACGCCCGATGGCTGCACGCCTGCCTGTGGCCGGATCAGCCGGAGCGGGTCGCGAGGCTCGAAGCGGAGATGGCGTTGGCGGCGACGGCCCCTCCGCTGCTGCTCCAAGGTGACGCCGTCGAGGTGCTGCCCGTCGCCTTCGCCCATGTGCCCGCGGACGCCCTGCCGGTCGTCACCACGACATGTGCGCTGTCGCACTTCCCGCTCGAGGGCCGCCTGCGCTTCCTGCATCGCCTCGACGAAGCGGCGGCCAGCCGGGCGGTGGCGTGGGTGTCAGCGGAGGGGGTCGGCGTCGCGCCGGCCTTACCGACACTTGGCGATCGCCGCGCCTCTGGCCATAGCATCATCGGCCTGGCGGTGTTCGACCGGTCGGCTTTGCACGCCGAGGCCATTGGCCGCTGCTGGTCGCAGGGCCGATTTCTGGCGTGGCTGGCAGACTCCTAGCGTCCTGGCAGGTTGACCGGGCGCCGAGTCCTTGCCGTGCACCACCTATCTAATGGTGATGCCAGCGTCGACCTTGAACTGCAGGCCTGTGACGTGCCGGGACTCATCGGACACCAGGAACAGTACCGCGTTGCTCACGTCTCTAGCGTCGATCAGCCGCACCGGGCAGCCCGTTGGCGTAGATGGGGCCGGGGTCGGGGCGTTCGTCGGCGAGCGGGGGGAAGCAATCCCGGCAGCATGCCGGTCGGCACACCGGTGGAGTGAACCGTGTTGACCCTGATGTTCCGTGCCGCCAGTTCGTTTGCCAGGGCCAGGCTCATGCCCACGACCCCGTGCTTGGACGCGGTGTAGGGGGTACTGAGCGGGGTGCCCTTGATCCCGGCGGCGGAGCTGATCTTGACCAGGCTGCCGCCGCGGTCCATCAAGTCGGGAAGCGCCGCGGCGCGGTCGCCCCGGCGACAGGTCGTGATCCCATGGGTTTGACGGCCATGACACCCAGCCTGGCGTGCCGCCCCGGCAGGCACTCAGGTCAGCCGCGGCCAGAGACCTTGCTCGGTGCAAAGGCGCAGTGGCTACTTGCGCGAGGAAGCCTGGGGTTCAGGCCAGCAGAGGCGGTCGCTGTGCAATGACGATTTCGGTGCTCGGATCGTAAGGAATCTCCGGGGTGCCGCAGGCGATGATGTCGGCGCGTTCCCAGGGCCGCTCGGCGGCGTTGAAAGGTATTTCTTCGGCCATCCACCCCTCCTCATCGAACGGAGCTCCATCAACGGCCTTGTTGACCAGGTCGGCAGCGGGCGGACTGGCCACCCGGGCGGCGGAGCGCCGCGCGGCCTCCCGCTCGTCGGCTTGCACCCAGATCAGCGTGTCGATCAGGTGTGCCACTTCCCGCCGTCCGGCACCGTCGCCTTCAATGATCAGCAGCGGGCAGCGGGCCGGAACCTCGAGAGATCCCTCCCGGCGGTGCTCGTCCCATTTCGGCGGCCGGTAACGGACCGCCCGGCCCTGATGCGCCGGTACTAAGATCCCGTCAATCAGCAGGTCGGCCCAGCCGAAACGGGAATGCTCAAAGGCAATGTCGTCCGTGTGGATGACAACAGCTCCCGGCACCAGCTTGCCGATCCGGGCCGCCACCGTGGTCTTGCCGTTGTTACTACGCCCATCCACGGCCAGCACAGCCGGACGACCAGAACTACCGCGGTCCGGTCCCCGTCTGATCACTGCATCGGCGACGGTGGTCAGCAACTCCACCCGCCACGGTGCCGCTTCCGGCTCTTCCGGCGCTAGCTGCAAGGCCATGCCCTCAGCATGCCCTTTTAGCGACTGATCATCCTAACTCGGGCCTTCTTCCCCTTCGCCGTTCAGCTCATCAAAGTCGCCTGATCTGATACTTGCCAGTCCACTGACCCAGACGGGACGGCCTTGATCGACCGGATCGAGCGCATCTTCGCCGGTTCCGCACAACCGATGAGCGACTCCGCGAGCCCCGACGGCTGGCTTCGCGCACGAGCACCACATTTGCCATGTAGATAACGGGGGACAGGGCAGGTCGTAGATCACTTTAAGCGAGACGGCATCGATCCCGGGATCGGGTGAGGGTGACGCGCGGGCCTCAGGCGAATTCCGCGCGGTACTCGTGAAGGAACTCGGTCACCGGGCGCGGGGGGCGGCCGGTGGGAGCCACCACCGTATGGGAGTAGCTCCGCGCCGCGTCGGTCGAGCTGCACGTAGCCCGGCTCGTCGAGGCAGAGCAGGTCAACCAGACCGTCACACCACAGTGAAACCGGCAACCCGGTGGGGCCACTTCGGGCCGCCACGGTGGGGGCCAGATCAGACTGTCAGAGCCAGCGAACCGAGCGCGGCACCGATGACTCCAATCGCTTCCATGGTCAGTGCTCGCCGCTTGCTGGGCATGGTCCACTACTCTGTGATACCGTGTAGTGGTACTCGGTAGTACGCAGTACCAGGAGGACCGAAGAGGACCCGCGATGGACGACCTGACGGAGATGCTGAAGGGCACGCTTGAGGGCTGCGTGCTTGAAATCATCGGCAGCGAGGAGATGTACGGGTATGCCATCACACGTCGGCTGAACGAGATCGGCTTCGCCGACGTCATCGAGGGGACGATCTACACCATTTTGCTGCGACTGGAGAAGAACGGGCTCGTCCAGGTGACGAAACGACCATCCGGGATGGGTCCGCCGCGCAAGTTCTATGCGCTCAACGACGCAGGGCGTGAAGAACTCGCGACGTTCTGGGCGAAATGGGAGTACCTCTCATCACGAATCGACAAGCTCAAGGAGGGCGGGAGATGAGCTTCTGGGAGACCATTACAGGCAGCGATCTCACGAGGGAATGGAAGGCGTTCGAAGCGCGGGCCGAGGCATTGCCGACCGACTACCGGGCGGCGTGGGAACAGATCAAGGTTTACCTCTCCCCCTACTCGGGCTTCACCGGTCGCAACCTGATGCCGATTCTTGACGGCGCCCTGGGGCTGCTCGAAGAAACAGCGGCGGATGGGCAGAGCATTCACGAGGTGCTGGGCGACGACATCGAGGGCTTCTGCGCGGCGCTGGCCGGCGGCGAAGGGGCTCGGAGCTATCGCGACCGGTGGCGCGAACAGCTGAACAGGAACGTCGCTAGGAAATTGGGCCAGCTAGGAGGTTGACGTGGGCATCCAAGACATCGTCGAGGGCAAGAAGCAGTGGCGGGCGCACATGACGCGGGTCAAGGCGCTCCCGCCGGACTACCAGATCGTCTACAAGGAGATTCAGAGGTATCTCTTCAAGGTCGGACCGATCGACTTGCCTGACGGGCGCCTGCTCTCAGGGATTGTCGATTTCTTCGACGAGGGCGTCGCGGAAGGCAAGGGAGTCCTGGAACTCATCGGCAACGACGTCGCTGCCTTCTGCGACGACCTGGTCAAGGACTCGGGCACCTACGCGGACATCTATCAGGAGTCGATCAGCGGGGAACCCGGCACCGCCGAGAAGTAACCCCCGTCGACCCAATGCACTGGCGGGCGGCAACGATTATTGGGCACGCTTAGCCGCCACTGCCGATCACGGGACGATGAGCCTAGAAACCGTCAAGCCTCACCGAACATGATCCGTCAACGATCACCTGGTCTCAGGCAATGAGGCTGCCTTCGCTGTGGAGGTCGGCCTGTGGAGGTCGGCAGCGGTGGGAGAATCAGGTGGATGCAGCCATCTGAGATCCAGCGCGCGGTGGCTGCGGCCATGTCGACCGCCTCGGCGCTTGACCTGACTGTCGACGACGCGATCGTTCTTCACGATTCGAACAAGCTCACTGTGCGCCTGCTGCCTTGTGACGTCGTTGCCCGAGTCGCACCGACAGCGCATCAGGTCGCACAGTTCGAGGTCGAGCTCGCGCAGCGGCTCGCGGAAACCGAGAGTCCTGTGGCCGCTCTGGAACCCCGAGTAGAGCCGCGCGTCTATGAGCGTGATGGCTTCGTCGTCACGCTGTGGACCTACTACAAACCTGTGACGCCTGGGGAAGTCTCAAGAGCCGGCTATGCCAATGCGCTTGAGCGACTGCATGCCGGCATGCGCAAGATCGATGTCAGGACGCCGCACTTCACGGATCGGGTGGAAGAAGCTCAGCAGCTTGTGGAGAGCCGTAACCTCACTCCGGAGCTTGCCGACGCGGATCGGGAGCTTCTCGTCAACACGCTAGGGAGCCGGAGACGAGCGATCGGCGACTGCGGCGCTGCCGAGCAGCTACTGCACGGCGAGCCGCACCCGGGCAACGTGGTCAGTACGAAGACCGGACTGCTGTTCATCGATCTCGAGACGTGCTGCCGTGGGCCCGTCGAGTTCGACCTCGCCCATGTCCCCGAAGACGTCAGTGAGCGCTATCCGGACGCTGATGAAGAACTGCTCAGTGAGTGCCGAGTCCTCGTTCTTGCCATGGTCGCCGCGTGGCGCCGCGATCCGGGCGACCAATTCCCGAACGGGCAACGAGCAGCTCGTGAACTCCTCGGCGCTCTGCGCGAGGGTCCGCCGTGGCCGACGCTCGACGTCGTGATGCGCCGAGCGGATGGTCCGTAGCCGTACAGATAACACCGGTCCTAGATCCATTTGGGTACCGGGGTCGTGCATGCAGTAGCTCGTCCTAGCCCCGCCGGGCCAGTGCCGGGAGACCCGTAGTGCAGGTGACTCGCCACCCACGCCATCGCCTTTCTCGGTTGCCGCCGGAGCTGGTTTCATGATCCGGCCGTGTGCCTCCCGGTGCCGGGACGCCACGGATCAGGTCGCCGATTGGCGGGATCTTTGATTCCCGATCGGACGCCATGGTCGGCCATCGGCTCGTCATCGAAGCGCGGGATGACATGCAGGTGGGGGTGGAGTCCGCCCTGATCGTTCCGTCCGAGCGTGTAGCCGTCGGGAGCGAGCCGCTTGTGTAGCTCGGCTCGTACCAGAAGCAAGAGGTCCCGTGTCGCAGCCCATTCCTCGGCGGTCAGATCGAACGGAGAAGCCCGGTGACATTTCAGGACGATGCCGCCGCAGCCGGGAATCACGTAGGGCGGATCACGAGGTCTCTAATCGAGGAGTAGATGCACAAGTCGTTCTCGAAATACAGGTCCGCTTCGCGCAACCTGTCGTGATCGCAAGATACACAGCCTTCGGTCATAGGACCTTTCTACTCGTGGCATCGTCGACGCCGGTAGCGCGCCTGAAACCGGATCGGGAGCAGCATCAACGCGACGATCAGATCTCGGGATGGATCACCGGGGGGTTGAGTCGAGTTCAATCGCGGCAGCCGGGCGCCCGTTCCTGGTGCTGAGATCTCCGGGCATCAGGTCCGAGTGAATCCAGGCCCGCACCCTCCGTGCAGTACAACTCGGGGATTGACCGGATAGTTTGTGCCGGTGATCATCTGGATCAACGGCGGGTTCGGCGCGGGCAAGACGACGCTCGCGGAGGAACTGCACCGGCGGCTCCCGGACGCGGTCGTATATGACCCGGAGGACGTCGGCCTCATGCTCTGGAAGTGGATGCGGCCCAACGGCGATTTCCAGCACCTGCCGAGCTGGCGGGAACTGGTCGTCGCGACGGCGCTGTCGCTGCGCAGGCACCACGCGAACATGCTTATCGTCCCGATGTCGCTTATCCGTGACGCCTACCGGGCCGAGATCCTCGGCGGCCTGGCCGACGCGGGCGAGGAGGTCCTGCCGGTCTTCCTGGATGCGGACGCCGGCGTGCTCCGGGAGCGGCTCAATGCCCGCGCGCTCATCCCCGGCAACCCGGAGGCGAACCGGGCGGCCCGCGTGTTCGGCCTGGACCAGCTGGACGCGGCCGTCGTCGCCGCCACCCGCCAGCCGACCGGGACGCTCCTGCTGCGGTCAGACAGACTCACCCCGGTGGAGCTGGCCGACGAGGTGCTAGCCAGGGCCGGCTTGCGCCAGGTTCGCGGAGACGGCAAGCCGATGCAGCAGGCAAGATCGCTGGACTCAAAGGGAACCTAAGATGGGTCGCACATCAAGCGGGGCCGATCCGTCGCACATCTAGTGAAGCTAGGCATCTGGCAGTTCTCGATTTTGAAACCTGGCGTTTGGCCAGCGCGCCTGGCAGGACTCGAACCTGCGACCGGCTGCTTAGAAGGCAGCTGCTCTATCCGGCTGAGCTACAGGCGCCTACGCGCACATTGTGCCCGATGCAGATCACGTGCCGGACACGCCTTGTGATTCCGGTGGCTGCGTTCTGGGCTCGGATTGCCTATCGTCGTCTCTCGTGTGCCATCGCCCGCCACCCAGTGCGCAAAAGCCGCAGGTCAGACGAGCGACGGGCGGCGCACACGAGCCTGAGGCGACCCTGCGCCCGGATTCCCGGTGAGGGGCGCGCTCCTTGTCGCCGGCACCACCTCGAACGCAGGCAAGAGCGTCCTCGTGGCCGGGATCTGCCGCTGGCTGCGCCGCCAGGGGATGGCCGTCGCGCCGTTCAAGGTCCAGAACATGTCGCTCAGCTCATTCGTCACCCTCGACGGCGCGGAGATTGGCCGGGCTCAGGCCATGCAGGCAGCAGCCGCCGGGCTCGAACCTGACGCCCGGATGAACCCCGTCCTGCTCACGCCCGGCCGAACCGGCAGCCAGGTGGTCGTGCTCGGCCAGCCGGTCGGCGAGGTCGACGCGGCTGGTTACGCCGAGAACGCCGACCGCCTGCTCGACGTTGCCCTTGACTGCCTCGACCAGTTGCGTGCCGAGTTCGACGTCGTCATCTGCGAAGGCGCCGGCAGCCCGGCCGAGATGAACGTGCGCGACACCGACATCGCGAACATGCGCCTCGCCCGCGCCGCGGACCTTCCCGCGGTCCTGGTCACCGACATCGACCGAGGCGGCTCGCTCGCCGCGCTCTATGGCACGCTCGCGCTGCTCGAGCCAGCGGACCAGGCCCGGATCACGGGCTTTGTCCTCAACAAGTTCCGCGGCGACAGAACTCTGCTCGAGCCGGGCCTCGGCCAGCTTCGCAACCTGACCGGCCGGCCGGTCCTCGGCGTGCTGCCCTGGACCCGCGGACTGTGGCTCGACGCCGAGGACTCGCTCAGCCTCGACACCCGCCCACGCCCTGCGGGCGGCGCGCCGCTCGGGCACGACGTGCTGCGTGTCAGCGTCGTCCGGCTGCCGCGGATTAGCAACTTCACCGACATCGATGCCCTCGGCGCCGAGCCTGGTGTCCTCGTCCGGATGGCGTCCACCCAGGAAGAGCTGGCCGACGCGGACCTGGTCATCGTGCCGGGTTCGCGGGCGACGGTCGCTGATCTTGCATTTTTGCGGGAACGGGGTATGTCTGACGTCCTCGCCGCTCGCGCGCTGGCGGGCCGACCCATACTCGGCATCTGCGGCGGCTTTCAGATGCTGGCCGACGAAATAACCGATGACGTCGAGTCCGGCGCCGGGACAGTATCCGGCCTCGGCCTGCTACCAGCCACGGTCACGTTCGCTCCGACCAAGGCGCTCGGCCGTCCGACTGGCACCGCGTACGGCGTCGAGGTAACCGGGTACGAGATCCGTCATGGGGTCGTGCGCGTGAGCGGGATCACGGCCGAGCCGTTCCTCGACGGCTGCCGCAGCGGCGCGGTCTGGGGCACAAGCTGGCACGGCGCGCTGGAGAACGACCAGTTCCGCCGCGCCTTCCTCGCCGACGTCGCGGCCTTTGCCGGGCGGGACTTCAAGTCTGTCCCGGACACCAACTTCGCCGCGCTCCGCGAGGCCAGCCTGGACATGCTCGGCGATCTCGTCGCCGACAACCTCGACACCGAGGCTTTGCTGCGGCTCATCGAGGGCGGGCCGCCGTCAGGATTGCCCGTGCTGCCACCAGGCGGATGTGTTCGCTCATAACGGAGCTCATGCTGCCGATTCTTGCGGGGCCGCCGCCGTAGAGTCCGCCCCCGCCACTCCATCAAGCCTCGCGTTGCGCAGCGCCGGGATCAGCGCCCCGAGCACTAGCGCGCCAGCCACGCACGCGAGGCCGCCGCTGACCACCGAAAACGTCGGGGAGATCAGCCGCGCAACCCCGCCGGCTTCGACGTTGCCCAGGGCCGGAGCGGTGGTCACCTGCGCCAGGTACAGACTGGAGACCCGGCCGCGCAGCTGATCGGGTGTGTAGATCTGGAGCAGCGCGTTGCGCAGCACCTCAGAGATCAGGTCGCCCATCCCGGCCAGGGCGAGGAAGAACAGCGCCAGCGGCAGGCTGCGGACGAGACCGAACGCCGCGATCGATCCGCCCCAGATGATCCCCGCGACGATCACGACGACGCCAGGACGCCTGAGGTGGCCGGTCCAGCCACTGGTAGCAGCGCCGACTAGCGCACCGAGGCCAGGCGCGGCGACGAGCAGCCCGAAGGTCGCCGAACCGCCGTGGAAGTGGGTGCTCGCCATCGCCGGGAACAGCGCCGACGGCATCCCGAAGATCATCGCGTTGGTATCGACCAGCAGCATGCCACCGACGACGCGGTTGTGCCGGACGTAGCGGAAGCCCTCGGCGAGCGACTTGAGACCAGGTGGCTGGGCCTTGACGGTCGGCGGCATCGGGCGCAGCCCGATCATCGCCAGCCCGAACACGGCGAAGCACACTGCGTCGATGGCGTAGCAGCTGGCGAGTCCCGGACCGGCGATGAGCAGGCCCGCGATGGCGGGGCCGCCCAGGCTGCCCAGCTGGCTGGCGGTGGCGTTAAGCGCCGCGGCGGCAGACATCTTGTCTTCACCGACCAGCGCGGGCGTCGCGGCCGTCGATGCGGGGGAGCTGAGGCCGGAGAGCAGCCCGATGCCGAACGTAATGACGTACAACGGCCACAATGCCGGGTGACTAACGAGGCTGTTGACCATGAGCAGCGCAGCCAGAACGGCCTGCGGCAGCCGGACGGCCATCAGCAGCGTGCGGCGGTCGTGCCGGTCGGCGAGCATGCCGCCGGCCAGCAGCCCGACCAGCATGCCCGCGCTCGAGGCAAGTGTCAGCAGGCCCACGGCAAGTGAGTTGTGCGTCAGGCTGTAGACCTGCCAGTCGGCCGCGGTGGTGGCGACCGCGTTCCCGGCCATAGACACGAAACGGCCAGTGAACAGCCGGCGGAAGTCCCGGCTCCCCCGCAGCGGGGCAACGTCGATCACGATCTGCCCGATGCGCATGCCAGCTCCGAGGTCGGGGTCAGCGGCGTGCTGACCACGCAGCCGCACACCGCCCGGCTGAGCGGCTGCTTAGGCAGGTTACTTGCTAGCCGGCAACGATCGCTCCTGGATGCCCGGTGATCTGCGGCACTCGCGCGGCTCGCCGCTAGGCGTCGATCAGCTCGGCCTTGTCGAACTCCCAGAACGCGCGCAGCGCGACAAGCTGGCCAGTGCCGTTGCTGCGGTAGGTGTAGACGCCGTGCACAACCGCGACGTGCTTGCCGCCGGGCAGCACGGTGCGGATGACGCCGACGTCGGCCACCTCGTCGCCGCAGAGATAGGAGTCCTCGATCTCGAACGTGATCAGCTCGTTTGGACCGATCACCGTGTCGTAGAACGCCGCGATCGCCTCGGGCCCACGATGCCCGCTGCCGTCGGGGTCGAACGGCGAGGGGCCGATCGGGTCCTGCACGATCGCATCGGGGGCGAAGAGGCTCAGCCACCCCTCCCGGTCTTTCACCTTGACCGCCGCCTGCGATCTGCGCGCCAGGTCACGTGCGGTGCAATGCTCATCCGGCATGGGGTTGTCTCCTCCGGCTCGCCAGGCGCTCGCCCGAAAGTAGAACAGGTTCTAGCCTGAACTTCAACCAAGGGCGATCGCAGTGCGTGCTGCTGTGACAGTTCACGATTTCCTGAGGGCAGACTTCATGGTTTCCTCGAGGCCAAAACGTATAAATCGGGGCGCCGAACCCAACGAAACCATGAAGTCTCGGCACCGGCCGGGCCCGTCTGCCCGCGCTGGCTCCGCCGGATAAAAGACGCAAACCAACTCGTGATCGATTCGCAGGCCCCTGACCAGCAAGAATGTGTGCTGGCGACGTCATTGCCCGACACGACCGCGGCTACCGCTTGTAGCAGCGGGTATGTGGGACAGTTGATCGACTCAACCGAAGGAGTGACATGGCTCTGCCAACACTTACCCCGGAGCAGCGCGCCGACGCGCTGGCCAAGGCCCAGGCTGCTCGCAAGAAGCGCAGCGAGCTGCTGGCCTCAGTGAAGGCCGGGAAGACGAGCATCGCGCAGGTGCTAGCTAAGACCGATGACATCACCAAGAAGACCAAGGTTGCCCAGGTCATCAAGGCCATGCCCGGCTACGGCCCGGCGAAGGCCGCCGCGGTGATGGAAGAGGCCGGCATTGACGACAACCGCCGAGTCGGCGGGCTGGGCGAGCAGCAGCGCAAGAAGCTGCTCGAGGCCGTATCAGGCTGAGCTGGGACCGGGCGGCTGCCGTTTCCGGCGCTGCCCGGCTCGGCGACTCTCCGGCCGTGCTCGCGCTCGTCCGACGCGAGGCCGGGTCCCGCTTGTTGCTCGTCCCATCGTCGGGTCCTGGCGAGGCCGAAGTCCGCGGGGCGTTACGCGGGTCGGCGTTGCGTCTGCCTGGTCTGCTGCCTGGGCATGATGACCGCTGGCGGCTTCTCGGCCGTCTCGGATCAGAGCTGCCTTGGAGCAGGGGGAGCACGCGATGCATCAGCCGCCCATCCCGCACCTCGCGGGCACCGACCCCGACATCGCGGAACTCATCCAGTCTGAGGCGCGGCGGCAGCGTGACAAGGTCCGGCTGATTCCGTCGGAGAACTACGTATCCGTCGCCGTGCTCGAGGCGACCGGAACCGTGCTGACGAATAAGTACTCCGAGGGGTACCCCGGCCGCCGGTATTACGAGGGCCAGCAGTTCATCGACCCGATCGAGCGGATCGCGGTCGAGCGGGCCGAGCAGTTGTTCGGCGTCGAACACGCCAACGTGCAGCCCTACTCGGGCTCGCCCGCGAACCTGGCCGTCTATCTCGCCTTCCTGTCGCCCGGCGAGACCGTCATGGGGATGGCGCTGCCGATGGGCGGTCATCTCACGCACGGCTGGCCCGTCTCGGTGACCGGCAAGTGGTTCAGGTCCGTCCAGTACGGCGTTCGCGCCGACACCGGCCGCGTCGATCTCGATCAGGTACGCCAGCTGGCCAGGGACGAGCGGCCCAAGGTGATCTTCTGCGGTGGCACTGCGATCCCGAGGACCATTGACTTCCCCGCGTTCGCGGAGATCGCCACCGAGGTCGGCGCGATCCTGGTCGCCGACATTGCGCATATCGCAGGCCTCATCGTCGGCGGCGCGCATCCGTCGCCGGTTGGGTACGCCGACGTGATCACGACGACGACGCACAAGACGCTCCGCGGCCCGCGGGGTGCGATGATCATGTCGACAGCTGCGCACGCGGCTGTGCTCGACAAGGCAGTGTTCCCCGGTCTGCAGGGCGGACCGCACGACCACACGACGGCGGGGATCGCGGTGGCGCTCCGCGAGGCCGCGCAGCCGTCGTTCCGCACGTATGCGCATCAGGTAGTGGCGAACGCCAGGGCGCTGGCCGGCGCACTTCAGGCCCGTGGTTACACGCTGGTCTCCGGCGGCACGGACAATCACCTGATCCTGATGGACCTGACGGCACAGGGAATCGGGGGCAAGCCAGCCGCGAAGGCGCTCGACCGGGCGGGCATCGAGGTGAATTACAACACCGTGCCGTTCGATCAGCGCAAGCCCTTCGATCCGTCGGGCATCAGGATCGGGACGCCGGCGATTACGACTCGAGGGCTCGGCGAACCGCACATGGCGCAGATCGCCGCGTGGATGGACGAGGCCATCCTCGCCGCGGCCAAGGACGACGAGCAGGCCATCGAGCGCATCGCGGGCGAGGTGCGGGACCTGCTCGCGGGCTTCCCGATGCCAGGCTGGGCCGTCCCGGCCTGACGTTACCCTTGCTCCGGACGTCGAGCGAATGTATGTTCGAAAGAAGTAAGTCTGCCTGTCTTCCCCTGGGCGGAGAGCCGGCGCCGACGCGGCGCCTTGCCAGGGAGCGGCAGAATGCGCGGCATCCGCGGCGAGCCAGTCGAGGTCTGGCTGCGGCATGACAGGCCCGCCAGGTTCGTGTGGCGCGGGCGCATGTACACGGTGATGTTCGTTCTGGACCGGCGGGTGACACCGGCGGCAGCGCCGGCCGATCTCGCCAGCCCGGCAGATCCGCTGGCAGGCGGACACGAGTGCTTCCGGGTCGAGGCGACGCCGGAACGGACGCTGCCGCCAGCGACGTATGAACTATGTCATGACCTGATGACGGACCGCTGGTCGCTGACGCGCGGCTAGCCCCGGTCAGCGCTGGTCAGCTGGCGTCGCCCGGTCTACCTCGGCAGCACTGCCTAGTTGCTGATGACGCTCGAGGTCTGGCGCCACTGCACCGTCGGCAGCATGGCCTCCGGCCGGACACGATGCGCGAACCGCTTGGTGATCTCGAACAGCGACTCGATCAGGGTGTCGGACAGCAGATGCGGCTGAAGCCCCAGCTCAGCCAGGCCTGAGTGCACCACGTTGTAGTAGTGATCCTCGAGCTCGACCCGCGGGTTCGCCAGCTGCTCGATGGTCACGGCCTCGGGGCTGGCAGCCGCGACGGTCTCCGCGATCTGCCGGACCGACATCGACTGGGTCATCTGGTTGAACACGCGGAACTCGCCACGGTCAGCTGGGTTCTCGCAGGCGAGCTGGATGCAGCGCACGGTGTCGCGGATATCGATCAGGCCGCGCGTCTGGGTGCCGTTCCCGTACACGGTGAGCGGCAGGCCGACGACGGCCTGGATAACGAAGCGATTCAGGACGGTGCCGAAGACAGCGTCGTAGTCGTAGCGCGTCGCGAGCCTGTCGTCCAACGCAGTCTCGTCGGTCTGCTGCCCGTAGACGACGCCCTGGTTGAGGTCGGTGGCGCGGATGCCCCAGACGCGGCAGGCGAACTCGATGTTGTGACTGTCATGCACCTTGGACAGGTGGTAGAAGGAGCCGGGCCGCTTGGGATACAGCACCCTGTCCGTCCGGCCCTTGTGCTCGATCTCGAGCCAGCCCTCCTCGATGTCGATGTTGGGCGTGCCGTACTCGCCCATGGTGCCGAGCTTGACGAGGTGGATCTCCGGATTGATCTCGGCAATCGCATAGAGGACGTTGAGGTTGCCGACGACGTTGTTTGTCTGCGTATAGACGGCGTGCTTGCGGTCGACCATCGAATACGGCGCTGCTCGCTGCTCGGCGTAGTGGACGATCGCATCCGGGGCGAAGTCGCCGATCATGCGGTAGGTGAACTCAGCGTCGCACAGGTCGCCGATATAGGTGCCGATCGGCCTGCCGGTGAGCTGGCGCCAGGTGGTGACTCGGGTTTGCAAGGTCTCGATCGGCGTGAGGCTGTCCACGCCCATCTCGAAGTCGTATCCGCGCCGGGCGAAGTTGTCCGCGACCGCCACGTCGTGACCGGCCGCAGACAGGTGCAGAGCCGTCGGCCAGCCGAGGTAGCCGTCCCCGCCGAGAATCAGGATCTTCATTCCAGCTCCGCCTCATCTGGCCCATCGAATTCGCTGGCCTATGCTGGGTCGCCACTGGCTTGCTCAGCCGACCGCCCGGCACCGCTCGGTGTGACCTGCTGCCCCGCGATGCCGCGACGGCAGCCATGGGACCCGGCGGGGCCGGAGGGTTTCAGGGTAAGCCCTCCGAGAGTTCCCGTACTGTATACGTGTCTGACCCAGCTTCCACCGCCGTCGAGCTAGGACTCTGATGACCTCCGTACCGGACAAGATCGTTCATGCCGCCTGGCGCCTGGTACCGGCGCCTCTTGAGCGCAAGCTACGCGCCGAGGCCGGCCAGCGATTCGCCCGGTTCCTGCTGGTCGCCATCGTGGGAGTGATCACCAGCCAGGTCGTGCTGGGCCTGCTGACCGGCCCGGTGAACCTGAGCGCAGGCGCTTCGGGCGTCATCGCCTCGATGACTGCAGCGCTGGTCAGTTACCTGCTGAGCCGATGGGCCTGGGAGCGGACGGGCAGGCCTGACCTGCTGCGGGAGACCGTGCCGTTCTGGCTGGTCTCGATGGCGGTGTGGGGCATCCTCGGGCTCACGTCCCATTTCGCCAGCGTCTGGGCCCATGCGGAGGGCTATACGCACCTCAAGAAGCACCTGGTGGTCCAGGGCGCGTACTTCCTGATGAACTGCGTCACCTTCATAGCCCGGTTCCTGTTCTTCCACTACGTGCTCTTCGCGACCAAGGAGCGCCCGGCTGCCGCCGCTGCCACGGCTGATCCCGCGGGCAGGTCAGCCCCGGCGGGCAGGTCAGCCCCGGCGGGCACGTCAGGCCCGGCAGGCACGTCAGCCCCGGCGGGCACGTCAGCCCCGGAGGAGCTAGCGACCGCCGATGCATCGCGCGGCAGCGACACTGGCCCGATGGCACTGGTGTCCGGCGACTCCGGGCCGCCCCGCTCGTAGCTGCCAAGACCCGCCTGCCCAGTGGCCGCGGCCCGGCCAATGGCCGGGTCAGGCAGTGTCCTTTATGCGATGCTGAGAATCCGGCACAGCCAGGCGGGGATGGCCGGGCGCGCCGGCGACGGTTACTTCTGCCTGCGGGACATGGGAGGTGGGGGCGGCGTGGCCTGGCCGGACGAGGCGCCAGTTGCGATGAGCGTGACCGAGGAGTCGTACCGGATACTGCGATCCCGGATCGATCTCTCGCGACTGCCGAAGTTCAGCCGGGACGTCACCGAACGCGTCATCCACGCCAGCGCTGACTTCGACTACTTCACTGACCTGGTCTGCGACGAAGAGGCGCTGGCCGAGGGCGTCGCGGCCCTGGCCGCCGGCGCCCCGGTCATCGCGGACATCACGATGGTGGCGGCCGGGATCACGGCCAGTCCCGTGCTCTGCAAGATCGGCGAGCCGCTGACCCAGCGGCTGGCCAGGACCGCATCGATCACGCGAGCCGCCGCGGCAGTGCGCCTGGCGTTCGGCGAGGTAGGGCCCGGCGCTGTCTGGGTGGTTGGCGGCGGCCCGGCAGCGCTGGCCGAGATCCTCAGCCGCGACGTCGAGCCCGCTTTTGTCGTCGGCCTGCCGGTCGGTTTCGTCGGCGCCGCCGAGGCCAAGGATGCGCTGCGGGCCAGCGGGCTCCCGTCAGTGAGTAACGTGTCGGAGAAGGGCGGCCCGGCGGTGGCTGTCGCCGCCTTCAATGCCCTGCTCCGGCACGCCCTGGCGCCGACCGGATCACGGGCAGGCTGGGGCCCCGACGGCCAGCCGGCCGCCATTGCGGATGACGACGGCGCAGGCTGGTAGCGCCAGGACGGAGGCCGGGATTGATGCCCGACGACCGAGCCGAATCGGCGGGCACCCGGTCGCCCGATCAGAATTCGTTCCCCGATGATCAGCGGGCCGCCGTTTACCGCGCGATCGACGAGCGCCGCGACGTTCGTCGCGACTTCGTTCCGGATCTAATACCTGCTGACGTGCTGGAGCGGGTGCTTGCCGCCGCCCACCGTGCGCCGTCGGTTGGTTTCTCCCAGCCCTGGGACTTCATCGTCATCACCGACCCTGGCCGTCGGGCCAGGGTCAAGGCCCTGGCAGAGCGGTCCAGGGACGACTTCGCTGGCTCGCTGCCGGCGGCCAGGGCCCGAGCGTTCGACCGGCTGAAGACCGAGGCGATCCTTCAGACGCCCGTGAACATCGTCGTGACGTGCGATCCGACCAGGGGCGGGCGCCACACCCTCGGCAGGCACGCCCAGCCCCAGACGGCCGCCTACTCCAGCGTCCTCGCAGTCGCGAACCTGTGGCTGGCTGCCCGCGCGGAGGGCCTGGGCGTCGGCTGGGTCAGCTTCTTCAGCGAGCGTGAGCTGGCGGCCGAGCTCGGGCTGCCGCCGCACCTGGAGGTTGTCGCCTACCTGTGCGTCGGGTACGTCACCAGCTTCGCGCCAGAGCCCGAGCTTGCGCAGGCTGGCTGGGCGCGCCGACGCCCGCTGAGCTGGGCCGTGCACGCCGAGGAGTACGGCCGCCGCGAGCTGCCGGGCCGCGAGGCCGTCAGCCTGCTCGACGAGGTCGTGGCGGCGATCCGGCCGCTCGACGACGATGCCGTGGCAGCGGCGCGGCACCGGCAGGCGCAGATGACCAAGCCGGCGGGCTCGCTTGGCGTCCTGGAGGACGTGTCCGTCCAGCTGTCGGGGCTGGCGGGCGCCTGCCCGCCGCCGATGCCCGAGCCGGCCGCGGTCGCCATCTTTGCCGCGGACCATGGCGTACACGCGCAGGGCGTGACCCCCTGGCCGCAGGAGGTCACCGGCCAGATGGTGGCGAACTTCCTGGCCGGCGGAGCCGTCGTGAACGCGTTCGCCGCGCAGGCTGGCGCCGAGGTTCTCGTCGTCGACGTCGGTGTCGGCTCGGACCTAGACCAGGTGCCCGGCCTGCTGCCACGCAAGATCGGCCAAGGGCACCGCGGACTTCACCATCGGTCCGGCGATGAGCCGGGAGCAGGCAGTAGCGGCGATCGGGGTGGGCATCGAGGTCGCGCGGGACCTGGTGGCGGCAGGCAACAAGTGCCTGCTGACCGGCGATATGGGCATCGCCAACACCACCGCTTCGGCCGCCCTGATCTGCGCCTTCACCGGCCGGGACGCCGCGCGGTGACGGGCCGCGGCACTGGCGTGGACGACGTCACGCTGGCCAGGAAGGTCGCCGTCGTCGAGCGCGGCCTTGCCCTGCACCAGCCTGATCGCAGCGATCCGCTCGGAACCCTGGCGGCTGTCGGCGGATTCGAGCACGCGGCGCTGGCTGGCTACATCATCGCCGCGGCCGCGCTGCGAGTCCCGGTCATCCTCGACGGCGTGATCGCGGGGAGCGCGGCGCTCGCAGCCTGTGCGCTGGCCCCCGGCGCGGCGTGCTGCCTCATTGCCGGGCACCGGTCGGTTGAGCCAGGCCACAGCATCGCGATGGAGCACCTGGGCCTCCGCCCGCTGGTCGACCTGGACCTGCGGCTTGGAGAGGGAACGGGGGCGCTGTTGGCCCTCCCGATTGTGCAGAGCGCAGTCCGGGCGCTACGCGAAGTTGCCACCTTCGACTCGGCCGGAGTCACCGAGAAGTAGCTCCGCTCGGCCCGAACGCATATTCGAAATAGTCTGATCTATAAGGTAATGATGGCGTTGCTAGCAGCGTGACGAGGTAGCGTCAGCGGGCAGCTTGGCGGGGCCGTCGAACGCCGCATGGTGGTCACGTCGGTACATGTTGCAGCATTGCTGCCGGTAATCTGCCCTAGCAGCGCACAATTACCTCAAGGCCGGATACTGTCCCCGGGGCTGGACAATGGCTGACCTTACGTTTGAGAGTCGTGGTGGTGAGGTGTGTCCTGCTCGCCCTGGGCCAGCGAAGGGACGGACGGCATGCTGAGCGTCCATTTCTGGTCGTCTCCGCTGGCGACCGGCACCTACGTGGTGTAGCGATGCCAGCGGCCCAGGGGAATGAATAAGCAGGACAGACCGAGGACGACCAATTCGGCTGGGGCGGGAGACCCGGAAGTATGACCGAGGGACAGGACGCTACTGCGGCGCCGGCGCTGTGGAGCGGCGCCAGCCAGCTGCCGGCGGCCTCGACGGGGGCTATGCGTGCGCCGGCGAGGCCCGCGCTGGCACTGCCCTGCCCGCAAGTGGCGTGCCCGGAGACGGCGTGCCCGGAGACGGCGAGCCGGCGATGGGGCCCGACGATGGCGGACCCGGACCCGGAGCGACTGACGCTGCTCGGCCCGGCCCGAGGTATGCCGCTGCGCCGGTGCCTGTTGCGGCCACCACCGGCACGCCGAGCCAGGGGACCGGATCGCCCAAGCATGGCGGGACTGGATGGCCTGCGCCCGAGTCTGGCCAGCCCGGCGCGAGCGCAGGCCAGCCTGGTGGCGGCCAGCCACGCACGGCCCAGCCGGACGCCGCGCCGGCCGAGACCTGGCCAAGAGGCAGGCACGCCCAGGCGGCGAGCGAGGACATGTCGCCGGCCGGCGAGTCAGCCGCGCGGCCGCCGCAGCGGCACCGGACCGGCAGCGGCTAGGCCCAGCCGGCCCGCACCCGGCGGGCGCACATCCGCTGCCGGCGTGCCCAGATCAGCGGAGCGCCGCCGCGGCCAAGCGGGTCCGGCCGAGCCACCGCCGGAGAGGGCCGACCAGCCCCGGACCGACCCGCGAGGCGAGTCAGGCGGGATCTGGGCGGCCCGCGCTGAGCCAGCAAAGACCGCGCGGCGCTCACAAAGCGGGCCGTTCCGCGGTCCACGAGCGACCGATCATGACGACAGCGACGACGAGCCGTTCGCCCGGGTGGACGCCCGGAAGCTGGAGGCCGCGCTGCTCGGACTCCGGCACCCGATCGTCACGGTGCCGCTGCTGTTTGAGGCGCCGGGCGTGGCCGAGGCCAGGGCCGAACGGGTCAAGCTGCTGAGCCAGATCGACGACTACCTGCTGCCCAGGCTCCGGCAGTCCGGCGCGCCGATCCTCGTGGCACTCGTCGGGTCGACGGGGGCAGGCAAGTCCACGCTGATGAACAGCCTGGTCGGCAAGCAGGTCAGTGCAACGGGCATCCGGCGGCCCACGACCAACAGCCCGGTCCTGGCCTGCCACCCGGACGACGTGCGCTGGTTCGCTGAGAACGTCTTCCTGCCGACCTTGCCGCGGGTGCGGCAGCAGGGCCTGGCGATGCCTGGCCGGGATGGACTGCTCGTGCTGGCGGCCAGCGAAGGCATGCCGAAGGGCGTGGCGCTGCTCGACACCCCCGACATCGATTCCGTGGTCCAGGCGCACCGCGACTTCGCTCACCAGTTCCTGGATGCATCAGACCTCTGGCTGTTCGTCACCACTGCGCGCCGGTACGCCGATGCGGCCGTGTGGGAGATGCTCAAAGACGCCCGCGACCGTGGTGCTGCTCTTGCACTGGCGCTGTCTCGTGTCCCGGCGGCGTCGTCGGCAGAGCTCGCCGCCCACTTTGACGCCATGCTGGAGGCGAACGGCCTGCGTGAGGTCCGCCGCTTCATCATCCCGGAGACCATCGTGACGGAGGATCAGCTGCCGGCTGAGGTCGCTGCGCCGATACGGGACTGGCTGGCCGACACTGCGCGCCGCGAGGATCGCCGCGTCGCTGTGCTGACCCAGACGATGTCTGGCGTGCTCGATACCTTCCGCAGCAGGGTGCCAGCGCTGGCTGATCAGGTCGACGAGCAACTCGACGTTAGGCGTTGCCTCCGGGAGACTGTCGACGCCGCCTACGCGGTGAGCCTGGCTGAGTTCGACGAGGCAACCAGGGACGGGTCGCTGCTGCACGGAGAGGTGCAGGCCAGATGGCGGGACTTCGCCGGGACGGGGGACCTGCTGCGGACCCTCCAGGCTCGGCGCGGCCGGGGCAGCGGCAAGCAGAAAAAGCAGCGCCTGCCGGCCAGAGCGAGCGCGCTGAAGGAAGCGCTCCGGGCGAGCGTGGAGTCGCTGATCGCGGCGACCGCTGACCGTGCCGCGGAACTGGTTGTGAACGAATGGCGGCAGCAGCCCGCCGGCGCCCGGCTGCTTGCCGATATCGACGCCGCAAGCAGGCGCGGCGGCCCCGTGAACGAGGCTGACTTCGTGGCCACGGCCCTGGCCGACCTGGGCGTCACGGGCGGCGCGTCAGCCGGCGGCAGCAGACAGGACTCCGCCGCGCTCGCCAGGGCGACCGCCGGACTGACGCCGCTCGCCGAGCGCGTCGTCGCCAGCTGGCAGGAGCATGTGCTGCATCTGGTCAAGCAAGAGAACGTCACCAAGCGCTCGATCGCACGAGTCGTCTCGTTCGACGACGAGTCGCTGGCCGTGGTGCTGAGCATCGGCATGCTCGGCTACACGCCTGACGCCGAGGCCGACGATGGTGCAACTGCGGTGCCGCAGCGACTGCTTGAATCACTCCTCGGCGCGGGCCTGCTCCGTGACATGGGCGCGCGGGTGCGGCAGGACCTGCAGGACCGGGTGAGCGGGCTGTTCGAGGCGGAGGCTCGGCGGTACTTCGCGATCATCGATTCCGCCGGGATCCCGCCGGCGAGTGCGGCTGCCGAGCTGCTCCAGGCCGGTTATGCGCTGGAGGCTGCCCGATGACGGCCACCTTGACAGCGCGAGGTGCCCGACACGCGGCCGATCGCGCCGGCCTGTCTGCCCGCCTCACGGCCCTAGCCCGGCTCGTCCACATCGGATGGGCGCGGCAGAGGTCCTGACGGATTCAGCGACGACCTGCTGTCCGAGGCGAGCGACCTGCTCGACCGGGCCGACCAGCGACTCATGCTGTCCTCGAATCACACCGTGATATCACTGGCCGGCGGCACGGGAAGCGGCAAGTCCTCGCTGTTCAACCAGCTGGCCGGTGCTGACTTCTCGACCGTCGGCGTGACCAGGCCGGTGACTCGAGACGCCCACGCGTGCGTATGGGGCGTGGCAGGCTCGGGTCCGCTGCTGGAGTGGCTCGGCGTGCCGCGCAGGTACCGCTACGCCCGGTCGAGCGCCCTTGGCCGCGGCGAGCAGTCGCTGGCCGGCCTGGTGCTCCTGGACCTGCCTGACCACGACTCCGTGCTGGGCCACGCCACCAACCTGGTCGACAAGCTCGTCGGCCTGTCGGACCTCATGATCTGGGTGCTCGATCCGCAGAAGTACGCCGACGCCGCTGTGCACCGGCGCTTCCTGGTGCCGCTGGCCGGCCACTCCGAGGTCGTCGCCGTGGTGCTCAACCAGGCGGACTTGCTGACTGCAGGCCAGGTCGAGGACTGCATGCATGACCTGCGTCGGCTACTGGACTCAGAGGGCCTGCCCGAGGTTCAGATCCTGGTCACCTCGGCGAAGACTGGCGACGGCATCGAAGAACTACGCAAGCTGCTGGTCAATACCGTGTCCGCCAGGAAGGCCGCGGCGGCACGCATCTCAGCCGACGTGGACAAGCTGGTGTCGCAGTTTGAGCCGTACGCTGCCGTCGAGACCTGCGGCCGGCGATGGCCCAGCCGACAGGCTGCCTGCTGGCACCGAGGAGGAACTAGCGGCGGCGTTCGCCGCGGCCGCGGGAGTCGCCGGCCATCGGTGACTCGCTGCGCAGCGCGCGCGAGCTGCGGGCCCTGGATTATGTCGGCTGGCCAGTGAGCTGGCTGATCGAGCGGCTGACCAGCCCCGATCCGATCAGGAAGATCAGGCTCGGGAAGATCTGGGCAGAGCTGCGCGGCGTCACCGCTGGCCCGTCGGGCGCTCAGCAGGCTGAGATCGACAACGCGCTCACCCAGGTCGCGGACGAACGAGTGCCCCGGCTGCCAACGCCGTGGTCGCATACTGTGCGCGCCGCGGTGAGGTCGAGGGCGGACGACATCCCGGCCGCCGTGGGCGGCGAGATCGGCGCGGCGCTACCCGCCGACACCACAGTCGACCGGTGGTGGCGCATGATCGGCGTCATCCAGGGTCTGCTGCTCGGCTGCGTCCTCGTCGGGGCAGCCTGGTTCGTCGCGCTGCTGATCCTCGGAGTAGGCGGAGTTGGCTCCTCGGGCATGCCGAGGCTGTTCACGAGCAGCTGGTACCTGCTGTGGGCCGCCGGGCTCATCGTCGTCGGACTCGGCGGCGGCTGGCTAACGGCGAAGATCTGCACGAGGGCCGTGAGTGCCACCGCCAGGCGCGAGATGGAGTTGCTGCGGCGGGACATCGACGAGCGGATTGCGGGCGTGGCTCGTGAGCTGGTGGTGGCGCCAGCCGAGCTCGAGCTGGCAGAGCTGGCGCATTTCCGGGCTCAGCTTCGGGTCGCTGCGGGCCAGGCGCTGCGGCAATAGGCAGCCTCCGAGCGCGTCGGGCGGCGCCCT
Organism: uncultured Actinomycetota bacterium; assembly: GCA_963837255.1. GTDB lineage: Bacteria > Actinomycetota > Actinomycetes > Streptosporangiales > Streptosporangiaceae > JAJYUU01. The sequence continues at coordinate 636,388 of CAWIMN010000009.1, read as the reverse complement.
CGTCGTGGATGGCGGCCGGATTCTCGCACCGTCACGCCCGAATCGGTTACGTGCATCCACAGGCCCTGCGCTCGCCGCGTCGTTATGCACAGGGAGCTGACGGCGGCCACACGGTGAGCGCGATCTGGCAGATCCTGGTCACGCACGCCGATGGCAGCAGGTCGTCGGCACTCTGCGGCGACGCTGCCGGAAATGACGGTCGCCGCGCTGGACGTTGAGGAGGCCGGAGATGGCCAATGATGCGCATTTCAGCGTGGTCGGGTTCGTCGCCACGCAGCCAAGGGGCGGGTACACCAAGGCCGGATCGCGGAGCGTGTCTATGCGCGTGGGCTGGACACCGCGATCCTTCGACCGGGCCACCGGTGAGTGGGGCGATCAGCCGAGCTCTTTCATCACCGTGCAGTGCTACAAGAAGGTCGCCGAGCACGCGGCCGTCTGCCTGCGACGCGGTGATCCGATTGTGGTGCGGGGCACACTGCGAGTCCGCGAGTTCGTCGATCAGAACGGATTGCGGCGCAGCTCGGTCGAGGTGATAGCCGACTCCATTGGTCACGACCTGTCTCGGGGCATCACGGTGTTCAGCAAGGCGCCGGCGCAGGTCGAGCAGACGGCCTACGAGCACGAGCAGGCCATGGCGGCCGAGGCGGGCCGCAATCCGCTCCCAGGCGATCGCGACGCCGGAGAATCTGCCGTCCGGCAAGAGCAAGGCGCCGGTCGCGACGGCGACGAGGGCGCCGAGCCGGCTGACAGCGCCGGGGCGACCGATATCGCGGAGCAGGCGGAGGACGGCGAGGCCGAGGACGACGAGGTGTCCGCGGATGCCGAGGCGGCTGAGCCGGAGTCAGACGACGGGCCCGACGCCGAGTTCGGCGCCACCGGGGCGTTCGATACGGCGGTCAGGCAGATGCTGGCGGACGCGGGCGACGCGTCGGTGCCTGCCGGCGCTCTGGCCTGAGTCTGCGGCCTGGGGCGGCGTTGGCGGCAGCTCAGCTGACACGTCGCCCCGGGCCGACACGGCACCCCGGCTGACACGGCACCCCGGCTGACACGGCACCCCGGCTGACCGGCCCCGGCTGACACGGCACCCCGGCTGACACGGCAACTCGGACCAGCTCGATGGGGCATATCGGACTCGGGCGAGGCGCATACCGGACCAGCTGATCCAGCCTGGCCAGCAGACGTGGACCGGCCGAGTTCGGCTGAGAGCCCGTCGTTCCAAGCCGTGTCCCGGAGCCCCTACCCTTGGTGACATGCCGGAGTTCATCTATCAGATGAGCCGTGTCCGCAAGGCGCACGGCGACAAGGTCATTCTCGACGACGTGACGCTCGCGTTCCTGCCTGGCGCCAAGATCGGCGTGCTAGGCCCGAATGGCACGGGCAAGTCGACGCTGCTGCGGATGATGGCCGGGGTCGAGCACCCGTCCAACGGCGATGCCCGGCTCATGCCCGGCTTCACGGTCGGCATCCTGGACCAGGAGCCTGGCCTGGATGAGTCCAAGACGGTGCTCGGCAACGTCGAGGAGGGCGTCGCCGAGACGAAGGCGCTGCTGGACCGGTACAACGAGATCGCCGAGCAGATGGCCACCGACTATTCGGACGAGCTGCTCGAAGAGATGGGCAGGCTGCAGGAGCAGCTGGACCACAAGAACGCGTGGGATCTGGAGAGCCAGCTTGACCAGGCGATGGACGCGCTGCGCTGCCCGCCGCCCGACGCCGATGTCAGCGTGCTGTCCGGTGGCGAGCGCCGCCGGGTGGCGCTGTGCAGGCTGCTGCTGTCCCAGCCGGACCTGCTGCTGCTGGACGAGCCGACGAACCACCTGGATGCCGAGAGCGTGCAGTGGCTGGAGCAGCACCTGGAGAAGTACCCCGGCACAGTCGTCGCGGTCACGCACGACCGGTACTTCCTGGACAACGTGGCCGGCTGGATCCTCGAGCTGGACCGCGGCCGCGCCTACCCGTACGAGGGCAACTACTCGACCTACCTGGAGACCAAGGCAGCCCGGCTCAAGGTCGAGGGCCAGAAGGACGCCAAGAAGCGCAAGCGCCTGGAAGACGAGCTGGAGTGGGTTCGTTCCAGCCCGCGGGCACGCCAGGCCAAGAGCCGCGCCCGACTGCAGCGGTACGAGGAGATGGCCGCCGAGGCCGACCGCAACCGCAAGCTCGACTTCGAGGAGATCCAGATCCCGCCGGGTCCGCGTCTTGGCACGCAGGTCGTCGAGGTCAGCGACCTGACCAAGGGCTTCGACGACCGGACCCTGATCGAGGACCTGAGCTTCAGCCTGCCCCAGGGCGGCATCGTCGGCGTGATCGGGCCGAACGGCGTCGGCAAGACGACGCTGTTCAAGATGATCATAGGCGAGGAGCAGCCTGACTCCGGGGCGATCAAGATCGGCGAGACAGTCGACATCGCCTATGTCGATCAGTCCCGTGGCCGGATCGACCCGGACAAGAACGTCTGGGAAGTCATCTCCGACGGCGAGAGCTACATCACCGCGGGCAAGACCGAGATTCCCAGCCGCGCGTACGTCGCCGCCTTCGGCTTCAAGGGCGGCGACCAGCAAAAGCCGGCTGGCGTGCTGTCCGGCGGCGAGCGCAACAGGGTCAACCTCGCGCTCACGCTGAAGCAGGGCGGCAACCTGCTGCTGCTGGACGAGCCCACCAACGACCTGGACGTCGAGACGCTGTCGTCGCTGGAGAACGCGCTGCTGGAGTTCCCTGGCTGCGCCGTGATCACCAGCCACGACCGGTGGTTCCTGGACCGGATCGCCACCCACATCCTGGCCTGGGAGGGCGGGGCGAACTGGTTCTGGTTCGAGGGCAACTTCGAGGCCTACGAAAAGAACAAGATCGAGCGGCTGGGCGCCGATGCGGCCAGGCCGCACCGGGTCACCTACCGCAAGCTGACCAGGGACTGACCGCAGTCCGCCCGCAAGAGGTCACGCTTCCTCCCGAGGGAGAGCAGCCGGGCTCGGTTGCCCTGAATAGCAGTGCAGCCCGGCACATTTCGGCGCGTATGCTCACCTGAGCCGCCTGGCACGTGCCTCGAGCTAGCCGGGCCCCGTCCAGACCCCGAGCCCGGATGTGAGCGAGCATGACCTTCGGTGAGCCCATCGCTGCCAGCGCCAGGCCGGTCGGCGGCCCCGTGCCCGACCGAGCGCGGGTCGTGGTGATCGGCGGCGGCATCATCGGCACGTCGATCGCCTACCACCTCGCGCACCTGGGCGTGCGGGACGTGGTCCTGCTGGAGCGCGACCGGCTGACCTCGGGCACGACCTGGCACGCGGCCGGACTGATGGCGACGTTCGGCTCCACCTCGGAGACGTCCACCGAGCTGCGCAAGTACACCCGTGACCTGTACCTGCGGCTAGAGGCCGAGACCGGCCTGGCCACCGGGATGCGCCAGGTCGGGCTCATCGAGCTGGCCATCGAGCCGGGGCGCCTGGAGGAGTACCGCCGCGTATCGGCGTTCAACCGGCACTGTGGCGTCGAGGTGCACGAGATCTCTGCGAAAGAGGTCGCCGAGCTGTGGCCGCTGGCCCGCACGGATGATGTACTGGCAGGCTTCTACATCCCGGCTGACGGCCGGGTGAATCCGGTCGACGTCACGATGTCGCTCGCCAGGGGCGCGCGTCAGCAGGGCGCTCGCATCATCGAGGGCGTGCCCGTCACGGGCGTCCTGATCAGGAACGGCACCGTGACCGGGGTCAGCACACCGCACGGCGACATCGAGGCCGAGTTCGTCGTCAACTGCGCCGGGATGTGGGCGCGCCAGCTCGGCGAGCTTGCCGGGGTCACCATCCCGCTCCAGGCCGCCGAGCATTACTACCTGCTGACCGAGCCGATCGCTGAGGTCAGCCGGGACTGGCCGGTGCTGGAGGACCCGGCCAACTTACGGCTACTTCCGCGAGGAAGGCGGCGGCCTCATGCTCGGCATGTTCGAGCCGGTCTGCGCGCCGTGGCACGTCGATGGCATCCCGGCCGACTTCTCCTTCGGCGAGCTGCCGCCGGACTGGGACCGGATGGGCCCGTTCCTGGAAAAGACGATGTCCCGCATCCCTATCTCGTCCCAGGTCGGCATCCGCAAGTTCTTCTGCGGCCCCGAGAGCTTCACCCCGGACCTGGCGCCCGTCCTCGGCGAGGCCCCGGAACTGCGGAACTACTTCGTCGCAGCCGGCCTGAATTCCATCGGCATCCTGACCGGCGGCGGCATCGGCCGGGTCATGGCCCACTGGATCGTCAATGGCCGCCCGGATGTGGACATCACCGGGCATGAACATCGACCGGCTGCACGCTTACCAGGCCAATCCTGAATACCGCGCGACGCGCACGGTCGAGTCGCTCGGAATGGTCTACGCGACCCATTACCCCGGCCGGTCGATGCGGACCGCGCGAGGAGCGAAGCTGTCGCCGGTCCACCACCGGCTGGTCGCGCAGCGCGCGTTCTTCCGCGACGTCAGCGGCTGGGAAGGTGCCGACTGGTATGCGCCGGAGGGCTCCATCCCGGCTGGCAGTGCGCCAGTCGCCGGCGAGCTGTCCTGGGGACGGCAGGACTGGTACCCCCACTGGGAGGCCGAGCATCAGGCCTGCCGTGAGGGCGTCATCCTCATGGACATGTCGTTCATGGCCAAGTTCTCGGTCCAGGGCCGGGACGCCGGACGTGAGCTGGACAGGCTGTCGGCGAACTTTATCGACGGCGATCCCGGCATGATCACGTACACGCAGTGGCTCAACGCCGGCGGCAAGCTAGAAGCCGACCTGACGGTCACCAAGCTGGCCGATGACGATTTCTATGTGGTCGCGTCCGACACCGCGCACCGGCACGTGCTCACGTGGATGCGCCGCCGCTTCGGCGAGACCGGCGCGCACGCGTTCGTCGCGGATGTCACCTCTGCCTATGCCCAGCTGAACGTCCAGGGGCCACGCTCGCGCGAGCTGCTGGCGGCCGCCACGAGGGCCGACGTCCGCGACGAGGCCTTGGGCTTCCGGACGGCACGGCACATCGACATCGGCTTTGCCCGCGTGCTCTGCATCCGCATCACCTACCTTGGTGAACTTGGCTACGAGCTGCACATCCCGGCCGAGCAGGCCGTGCATGTCTACGACCGGCTGGTCGAGGCTGGCCGCGGCCTGGGGCTCCGGCACGCCGGCCTGAAGGCCCTCGCCAGCCTGCGGATGGAGAAGGGCTACCGCGACTACGGCCACGACATTGACAACACCGACACGGTGCTTGAGGCCGGTCTCGGCTTCGCTGTCGCGCTGGACAAGCCTGGCGGCTTCATCGGCCGGGACGCGGTCTTGGCCCAGAAACAAGCCGGACCGCTGACCAAGCGGCTGGTCCAGGTGCTGCTCAGCGATGCCGAGCCGCTGATGTTCCACGCCGAGATCGTGCGCCGGGACGGGGCCGAGGTGGGCTATATCCGGGCCGCGTCCTACGGGTGGACTCTCGGCGGGGCAGTCGGGCTGGCGATGATCGAATCGGGCGGGGCGCCGATCGACCAGACCTGGCTCGACTCGGGCGAGTGGACCGTGCAGATCGGCGACCGGATCGTCCCGGCCAGGGCGTCATTGCGGCCGCTCTACGATCCGGCCAGCAAACGCATCAGGATGTAGCCCGGCCACAATGCCATGATCACGAAAGATTCGGCACAGCCGGCCGTGCCGAATCTTTCGCCAGGATTGAGATGCGGTCAGGCCAGGCCCACGGCAAGGACGTGCCTAGCTGATCCGATGGACGTTGGTCGAGCTGATCACGCCATTGGTAACCGTGTAGGTGCCCTGGTAGGTCTTGACCGTGCCGTTGGCCTGCGTGGCCACCAGCCGGGCCGTAACGACATTGCCGCTGGTCGACAGGATGGTGACAGTGTCGTGCGCGGTCCCGGCGAAGCCGGCCTTGAACGCCTTGAACGACTCGCTCGCACCGCTCAGCCGCCACGCCGCGAGGTATTCGATGGTGATTGATGGCCCAGAAGTAGTCGCGGACCGTCCGTGCCGGGTCCACGCTGGTGGCCGGAATGGTCCTGGTGACCGTCACCGGCGGGAGCGACCGGTAAGTCCGGTGCGACAACTTGTACGCGATGCCGGCGACGCCGCCCAGGCCCACGACGATGATCAGCAGTGCTAGCGCGACGTTGCGAGCCCGGTGCTGACCCGATCCGCCGCGTCCAGGCTGGCCCTGACTCGGCGGACGCGGCCGGGTGTTTGGCATCACCCCGTCGCGCTTCACCGGCGGCGGTCCGGCGGGCCACGCTGCATCGACGGCGGGACGGAAGGGCGCGATCGGGGTGGGAACGGGGCCGTCCCCGCTGGCGCCGCCAGCCCGCCAGCCGGGACCGACGGTCTCCTCGGCCGCTGCCACCGGATGGTCGTCGCTGCTGCGGAACCAGTCTTGCGGCGTATCCGACCATGGACCAGGCGCGCCCGGCACCGGACTGGCGCCGACCCCGATGCCGCCGCGCGCGAACGGGCCTGCCGGATCCGTCGGCCTGGCGTCTGACTGGTGGAGGTCCGCCGGAGTCGCGTCAGCCTGGTAGGCGTCCGGCCGGTACGGATCCGACGGGACAGGGCTGGTCGCAAAGGCTGCTGCCCCGACGGGCTCGGCCAAGGCCGTCGACGGCCCGGACGGGTGCTCCGCGCACGCCGCCGCAAGCGCTGCAGCGAAATCGCGGCAGGTCGCGAACCTGCCGTCAGGCGACTTCGACAGCGCCGCCCCGATGACATCGTCGACCGCAGGCGGCAGATCCGGTCGCCGCTCAGTCAGCTTGGGTGGCGCCGCCTCGAGCTGCGCCCACATCAGGGCCATGCTGTCATCCCGCCGGAACGGCGGCGCGCCGGTCAGCATCTCGACGACCGCGCAGGCGAGTGCGTACTGGTCGGCGCGGCCATCCACCGGCTGACCCTGAATCTGCTCAGGGGAGACGTAGTCCAGCGTGCCGAGGAACTGGCCGGTCGAGGTCAGGGTCGAGGGCGTCAGCGAGTGCTTGCTGAGCCCGAAGTCGGAAAGGTAGACGTGATCCAGATCACTGCCGGTGGCCTGGCCCAGCAGAATGTTCGCGGGCTTGACGTCGCGGTGTACCAGCCCGTGGGCGTGCGCGGCGTCCAGGGCCGAGGCGACCTGGCTCGCGATTCTCGCGGTCCGCTCCGGGCTGAGGCGGCCCTCGGCCTCGATCAGCGATCGGACGTCACCGTGTCCGACGTAGCGCATGGCGATGAACAGGACGCCTGCCGCCTCGCCGGCCTCGAACACCGGGATGATGTGCGGGTGGTCCACGCCCGCGGCCGCGCGCGACTCGCGCATGAAGCGCTGGCGGAACGCCTCGTCCTCGCTGAGGTGCGACGCCAGGACCTTCAGCGCCACCAGGCGGCCGAGGCGGAGGTCGAGGGCACGGTAGACGACCGCCATGCCGCCACGGCCAATCCGTTCCTGGATCTCGTACCCGGCGAGCTGTTCCCCGGGGGCGAGATCACCGGGTCCCGAATGGATGTCCTGTGTCACTGCTAATCTCCAGCGGCGGGGCTTGCTCGGCACCCTGGACCAAGCGTCGGCAGTGCCACGGTGGTGCCAGGCGATGAACGGGGTGGTCCCAGTATCTTGAGATGCGGCTGCTCCCGCAAATGGCTCGCTCTGAACTCTGTGCGCATTCCCGGGTACGGGGCGTGGTCCCTGGCCAGTTCGGGGCCAGGCGGCGGCCGCTTCCCGGCGCTCAGGCTCGCCGCCTCGGACCTGGCGTCAGGGTGGCTTCAGGCCGGTGTCAGGCCGAGGTCAGGCCCGCCACTACGCTCGTCCAGCTGATTGACCAGGCTGCCCGCGGCCATGACCAGGTAGTCCCAGAGCTGGGCGTCCGCTGCGGAGTCCAGCTCGAGCTCGTCCATCGCGGTGCGCATGTGCCGGAGCCAGGCGTCGCGCTCGGCCAGGCCGATCGCGAAGTGCGCGTGCCGCATCCGCAGCCGGGGATGGCCGCGTCGCTCGTTGTAGGTAGCAGGACCGCCCCAGTACTGGATCAGGAACAGCCGCAGATGCTCCTCGGCTGGGCCGAGGTCACGGCTGGGGTAGACCGGCCGCAGCTCGGGGTCGGCCGCGACCTCCTGGTAGAAGCGGTGGACGAGCCGCCTGAACGTGGGCTCACCGCCAACTGCCTCGTAAAAGCTCTCGGCTTGCGTCTCGCTCATCGGCTCCAGGGTAGCCGCCCGCAGGCGTTGCCATGATCACGGGCTGGTCCCGATCCCGGCCTGGTCAGGCCAGGCGCAGTCCCGTCTGCGCGGCGGCGAACGCCAGCGTGTCGGCTGACAGGGCGATGGACCGGCTGAGGGCGCGCGGGCCATGCCCGACCTGGGCCTCGTTCCGCAGCAGCACAGGCCGCTCCGCCGCTGGCGAGGCGGTGGCGTACTGCACGGCGGCGCACATTTTTCGTACGTGCATGGTGTCGACTCTGGTGTCGCCGTCGGAGATCGTGAACAGCACCGCCGGGTAGCGAGCCCCTGGCTGGACACGGTGATAGGGGGAGTACGAGATGAGCCAGCCGAATTCCGCCGGGTCGGCGGCAGTGCCGAACTCGTCGTTCCACGTCTCGCCGAGGCCGAAACGCTCGTACCGGACCATGTCGAGCAGCGCCGCGGAGCACACGGCGGCCGCGCTCAGGTCGGGCCGCTGCGTGATAGCGGCGCCGACGAGCAGGCCGCCGTTAGATCCGCCCCAGACAGTGAGCTGGTCGCTAGTAGTCCATCCGTCGTCGATCAGCTGCTGCGCGGCGGCGTGGAAGTCGTCGAACACGTTCTGCTTCCGCTCCCGCATGCCCGCCCGGTGCCAGTCCTCGCCCTCCTCGCTGCCGCCGCGCAGGCCGGCGATCGCGTAAACGCCGCCCGCTTCGACCCAGGCGAGAATCGAGGCGGAAAAGGCAGGCGTCAGGCTGACGTTGAAGCCGCCGTACCCGTAGAGGATTGCGGGCCGCGCCTGGCCGGGAACGGGGTCGACTGACGACTCCGTTCCCGGCCTGACGGGGTTGCCTGTACCGCCTGAGACGACGACCATCCGGATCGTCGTGCCATCAGCTGACGTGCAGGCGATCTGCTCGGCGAAGACGGCGGGGACCTCGACGGCGCCGGGTGCGCGCTGCCATACGTCGGTGGTGCCGGCGCCCGCGTCGAAGTGCAGGACGACGCTAGGCGTTGTGTAGTCGGTGTAGGCGAACCATGCCTCGTGCCCGCCTTCCGGGCGCTCGGTCAGGCCGCCGACGGTGCCGAGGCCCGGCAGGTCGAGCTGCCCGAGCGGATCCCCGAAGGCGAGGTCGTGCATGCTGACCTCGCTGATCGCGTGCCGAGCCCGGGCGAGCAGGAGCACCGGCTGCCCGAGGCCGGGACCGTCGAGGATCGCGAGGCCGGTGAGTACGGCCTCGCGATCCTCCGGGATCAGCGCTTGCCAGCTGGCGTATTCGGGGAAGGCCGGATCGGATGGCTCGGCGACGGCGATCCGGCCGCGCGGCGCATCCCGGTCGGTCAGGATGTACAGCCGGCCGTCGCGGCCCGGCCGTGGCCACGCGCTCGCGTCGACGCCCTGCTGCACCACCTGCAAGTTGGGCGCCTGCGGGTCGCTGGCCGACAGGTCGGCGAGCCACACGTCGTTGCGCGGAGCGGTGCCAGCCGATGCCGTGATCGTGAGCCAGCGGCCGTCATGGCTGACCGAGAGGCCGTAGTAGTTCGTCTTGTCCAGCCCGCCGCCGAAGATGAGGACGTCGTCGCTGGCCGGTCTCCCGACCTGGTGCCAGAAGACCCGGCGGTGGAACTGCTCCTCGCCAGCCGGCACGGCGTCCGGGGCGAGCCTGCGCGCGTAGTAGAAGGCCGTACCGCCAGGCAACCAGGCGACATCGGAGTAGCGGCACCGGTCGATCGGTCCGTCGACGTCCTGGCCAGTGCCGATATCCAGCACGCGCAGCACGGATTCCTCCCGGCCGCCCTCGGAAAGCTGGTAGGCCAGGAGCCGCCCCTCGGCGTCGGGCTCCCATGTGTCCAGGGTCGTCGCGCCCGTCGGGTCGATCATGGTCGGATCGATGAGGGCGCGTTCGGCGCCGGAGGGCGACACTGTGTACAGCACCGCGTGCTCCTGGCCGGGCTCGCGTCTGGTGAAGAACTGCCGCCCGGCGCGCCAGACGGGCGGACCTACCTCGCCGGCCGCGAGCAGCTCGCCGAGGCGGTCGGTCAGTTTCTCCCGTCCCGGCACGCTGGCCTGATAGGCCGCATAGAGCGTCTCCTGCGCCGCCAGCCAGGCCTTGGTCTGCTGGCTGCCCGCGATCCTCCAGCCAGCGATAAGGATCGGCGACCTGGCGGCCGTGGATGGTCTCGATGACATCCTGGCGGGGCGCTTCGGGGTAGGAAGACTGCGTCATACCTGGCACTTTAATGTTCGCGGTCGGTCCGCCATCTGCTAGTGACCGCGGCGCCGGCATGGCTGCGGCGCCCATAGTCTGGGCGCGGATGCGGCATTGTCCGGGAGCCGACAGGGCATTAGGTGTTGGCGATCTGGGCGGCGGGCAGTCACACTGGTCACGGGTGCCCCGGCGGCACAGTGTCGGCGCGCACCGGAGTGAGGGATCAGACCCCGTCCTGAACGGGAGGTGCAAGTGCGCCGGGTGCTGCTGCTCAACATCACCTATGAGCCGCTGACGACGGTTGGCTTGCATCGCGCTGTCTGCCTGGTGCTCGGCGAGAAGGCGGACGTTGTCCACTCCGACGCTGCTGGCCTGCAGCTCCACTCCGCGACGACGTGGCTAGACGCGCCGTCGGTCATCCGGCTGCGCCGGTACGTGCGCATCCCGCATCGCAGCAGGGTCCCCCTCACCAGGGCGGCGCTGATGCGGCGGGACAACTACCTGTGCGCGTACTGCGGTACCAAGGCGGACACCATCGATCACGTCGTGCCGCGCAGCAGAGGCGGCCAGCACGCCTGGGAGAACTGCGTGGCCTCCTGCACGCGGTGCAACCATCGCAAGGCGGACAGGCTCATCGAGGAACTTGGCTGGACGCTGCCGCGAGACCCGGCGGCCCCCCGTGGTCCGCACTGGCGGCTCATCGGTGCCATCAATGACGGCGACCCCCAGTGGGTCGCTTACCTTACTGAGCCGAGTGCGGCCTAGCTCCTGACCGTCCGGGCCTGCTCGTCGTATCGGCGGCGCTGGGCGCGTTCAAGTTATATCGCATTGGCAGCGATTTCGTGCACTAGTGCTGGCATCACCGTCGGGTCATGTACTCGCACCCTCGTCTGGACTGCCCATTCGCGCCCATAATGCTGCCAGCGCAGGTCATGCGCGAGCGCCGGGAAGGAGGTGCGGCCGTGAGCCGCCGCGATCGTGCACCCGAAGGTGACCCGGATCAGCGCCGCGAGCTGCCGTCGGCGGACGGGGGCGGCGGATCGCGAGCCTCGTTCTGGTGCGCGCTGTCGTGCTGGACGCTGTCCATCACTGCCATGACGATGTCGGTCAGCTACTCGAGGTTTCATCGGCCGCCGCCGAGCGCGGTCAATTTCGGTGGCGGTCCGGCAAGCGGGGTGCTGGCAGTCGTCTTCGTCGGAGCATTCGCGACCGTCGGCGCGCTGCTCGCCTGGAAGCGGCCTTCGAACCCGATCGGCTGGCTGCTGTCGGCGGTCGGGTTTGCCTTCGCTGCCGGCGGCGTCAGCCTCATGCTGGCCTACTTTCCCGCGACGCTCCTGCTGGCCCACTGGTTCGGCTGGATCTGGCTGTTCGGCCTGAGCCTGGCCGTGCCGATCCTGCTGCTGTTCCCGACCGGACAGCTGCTCTCTCGCCGGTGGCGGCCGGCCGCCTGGGCAGCTTACGCAGGGCCGCTTGCGTGGGTCCTGGGCAACGCGTTCGCGCCGACGATCATCACCGCGACTCCAGCGCGCATCCGCAATCCGGTCGGGGTACACGGCGCGCCCGGCGCGATCTTCCAGCTAATCGCCGTCGCCGGGGCACTGCTCTCGGTTGGCGCCGGCCTGGCGGCGGTTGCCGCACTTGCAGTTCGCTACCGGCGGGCTCAGCTGGTCCAGCGTGAGCAGCTGAAATGGCTGCTGTACACCAGCGGCCTCATCGCGGCGGCGATCCTGGCCGAGATCGGCATCCAGAAGGTCATGGGATCATCGCCCGCCTCGGTCAATCTGCAAAACGGCGTCTCCAGCGGAGCGGTCGCCCTGGTGCCCGTGGCCATCGGCTTCGCGGTGTTCCGCTACCGCCTCTACGACATTGATCTCGTCATCAACAAGACGCTCGTCTACGGCTCGCTGGCAGCCTTCATCACTGGCGTGTACGTGGCGATCGTGGTCGGGATCGGCTCGCTGGTCACCGGGCCGCGCGGGCATCAGAGCCTGCTGCTGCCGATCCTCGCCACAGCGATCGTTGCGCTGGCTTTCCAGCCGGTGCGCGAGCGCGTCCAGCGCCTGGCCAACAGGCTGGTCTACGGGAGCCGCGCGACGCCGTATGAAGTGCTGGCCCAGTTCGCCGAGCGGATGGCCGGCACCTACGCGACGGAGGAGTTGCTGCCGCGAATGGCTCAGCTGCTGGCTGAGGGGACGGCCGCAGCGCGCGCAGACGTATGGCTTGCCGACGACGAGCAGTTCAGGAACGATGCGAGCTGGCCGCCCGGCGTGCCGCCACTTCCGCCGCTCAGCGCGGACACGCCGGACGGACAGCTCAGCTGCCCTGGCGCCGATCGCATCGTGCCGGTGCTCTACCGGGGCGAAGTGCTCGGAGCCCTGTCGCTGACGAAGCGGCCAGGCGAATCGCTGACGCCGACGGAGGGCAAGCTCCTGCTTGACCTGGCCGCGCAGATCGGACTCGTGCTGCGCAACGTGAGGCTGTGGGAGCAGCTGACGGCCAGGCTCGCGGATCTGCACGCCTCGCGGCGTCGTCTCGTCGCCGCGCAGGATGCCGAGCGGCGCCGGATCGAGCGCAACATTCACGACGGTGCTCAGCAGCAACTGGTGTCGCTCGCCATCAAGTTGTCGCTGGCGGAATCCATGGTCGGCGCGGATTGCGAAGGCGAGCGCGAAGTGCTCGGCGAGCTCCATGTCGAGGCGGTCAGCGCGGTCGATGACCTGCGCGACCTGGCTCGCGGCATCTACCCGCCGCTGCTGGTAGCCGACGGCCTTGCCGCGGCGCTGCGCCCGCAGGTAGCCAAGTCGGCTGTGCTGGTGGCGCTGGACAGCGGCGGCATCGGACGCTATCCGGGGGAGATCGAGGCGGCCGCGTACTTCTGCGTCCTCGAGGCCCTGCAGAACGTGGCCAAGTATTCGCGTGCGACCTCGGCAAGCGTGCGGCTCAGCGCCGGTCCGCACGGCGAGCTGACGTTCGAGGTGACCGACGATGGCATCGGGTTCGACCTGGCCGCCGGGGCGTATGGGTCGGGACTTCAGGGCATCGAGGACAGGCTCGGAACCCACGGGGGAGCGCTGGAAATTGTCAGCGCGCCGGGTGCCGGAACCGTGATCCGGGGCTGGCTCCCGGCTGCTGCCGGAGCGGAGGCCGCGGCGTGAGCCGCGGCTGGCCGGGCCGGCTGGCCACCGGCCTGCTCATCGCGACGATCCTGGCCATGGCCGCCGGCGCGAGCCTCGGCGTTGCCGGCGGGGCACCGGCCCTCGGCCTTGAGTTCGTTCCCGTCCTGCTCGCCTTCGCCGCAGTGGGCTGGCTGATCGCAGGCCATCGCGCGCGCAACCCGATCGGCTGGCTGTTCCTGACCGAGGGTCTCGCCTTCGCGATCGCGGTCGCTTCGGCGGAGTATGCCAGGTTCGCGGCAGCGGCCGGCCTGCAGCTTCCGGCCGTTCCGTGGGTGGCCTGGGCGGGCGCTATCACCGGCGAGCTGTTCTTCGTGTTCCTGATCGCGCTGCTGCTGTTCCCCGACGGGAGGTTCCTGTCGGCACCATGGCGCCTGGCCGCGGCGGCCTTCGTCGCGGCCGAGGTCCTGATGCTGCTGATCGCGGCCCTATCGGGAGCGGCACTGCGGGCTCAGGGCTCGGCCGTCCCCTCGCCCGTGCATGTCATCCCGCTCCGGACTGCCAGCTCAGTCGTCCAGTTCGTGCAGACCGCGCTCATCCCGGCAACGGTGGTGGCGGCAGCAGGCTGTGTGGTCCGCTACCGGCGCTCGTCAGCGGACGTCCGGCACCAGATCAAGTGGTTTGCTTACGCCGGCCTGCTGACAGCCGCGGGCATGCTGGTCTGCGGGCTGGCGCTCAACAACCCGCTGATCGCGTTCAGCGCGTTCGGACCGCTGATTCCGGTGGCGACCGGCGTCGCGATCATGAAGTTCCGGCTCTACGACATCGACGTCATCATCAGGCGCACCATCGTCTACGCCGCGATGGCCGCCTTCATCACGGCCGTCTACGTGGCGGTCGTCGTCGGGCTCGGCTCCCTCGGCTCAGGCAGGCTCGCCGGCTCCAGCTCGCGACCGAGCCTCGCCCTGTCCATCCTGGCTACGGCCGTCATCGCAGTGGCGTTCCAGCCGGTGCGGGAGCGTGTCCAGCGGCTTGCCAGCCGCCTCGTGTACGGGCGTCGCGCCACCCCGTATCAGGCCCTCAGCGAGTTCGCCGGGCGCCTCGGCGCAAGCTACGCGAACGAGGATGTGCTGCCGAGGATGGCCAGGATCCTCGCCGAAGGGACCGGAGCTCAGCAAGCCGTCGTGTGGCTGGCCGCGGGCGGCATGCTGCACTGCGGCGGGTGCTGGCCGGCCGGCGTGGGCGAGCCTGACCCGGTGGCGTTGCCCGCCAGCGGCGACCTGCCGGAAATCGCCGGGGTATGCCGCGTGTTGCTCGTCCACCAAGACGGCGAAGTGCTCGGCGCGCTGTCAGTGACCAAGCGCACCGGTGACGTGCTGACGCCGGTGGAGGACAAGCTGGTGACCGATCTGAGCGGGCAGGCTGGCCTGATCCTGCGCAATGTGGGGCTGAACGAGCAACTGATCGCCAAGCTGGCCGAGCTCCAGGCATCGCGGCGGCGGATTGTCCAGGCACAGGACAGCGAGCGGCGCAGAATCGAGCGCGACCTGCATGACGGCGCCCAGCAGCAGCTGCTCAAGATCGTGTCGAAGCTCCAGCTTGCCCGGTCCATCGCGGGCCAGGACGAACAGCAAGAGCGCGCGGTGATCGGCGAGCTGCGCGAGCAGACCCGCGAGGCTCTGGCCGCGCTGCGTGAGCTGGCGCATGGCATCAACCCGCCAGTGCTGTCGACCAGCGGGCTCGCCGCCGCAGTGGGCTCCCTGGCGAGCAGGGCGGATCCGCCGGCCGCAGTGGTGGCAGCCGGCCTCGGCCGGTATGGCGAGGAGGTCGAGAGAGCGGTCTACTTCTGCTGCGCCGAGGCGCTGCAGAACGCGGCTAAGCATGCGCCTGGCGCGGCAGTCACGCTCCGGCTTAGCGACTCGGGCGGTTGCCTGTCGTTCTCGGCGGCTGACGACGGCCCCGGTTTCGACCCTGCGGCCGTGTCCCTGGGTGCCGGCCTGCAGAACATGGCCGATCGCCTGTCTGTGCTCGGCGGCCACTTCGAGATCCACGCCCGGCCGGGGGCCGGCGTCACGACCGCTGGCAGCATCCCCGTCACCGCGGCCGCGGCCGGCGGGCAGTCGGCCGAACCGCGACCTACGCTCGTCCCGGTAGCCGAGCCCGCCTAGCCGCGACCGGGCCCGTCGCGGGCACCTCGGCGCCACGCGTCCCGCGTGACAGCCGGCGCGAGATCACCGCGATGTCGCCGGCGTCGGTCGTCAGCACCTGCACGCCGGCCCCGAAGTGCGCGGCGAGCACGTCGTCCCGGAGCACGTCGCGCGCGCGTCCCGCGGCCGCGATCTCGCCGTCAGCCAGCAGCAGGAGCCGATCAGCGAACTGGCCCGCCAGCGTCAGGTCGTGGATCGCGGACAAGACCGTGAGCGACCGTTCGCGCCGCACATCATCGATGAGTTCCAGCGCGTCCATCCGGCGGCCAAGATCCAGCGCACTGGTGGGCTCGTCCAGCAGCAGGACTGGAGCCTCCTGAGCGAGCGCGCGCGCGAGCACAACCCGCTGCAGTTCGCCGCCGGACATGGCGCGCAGCGGCCGGCCCGCCATGGCACCGAGGTCGAGCCGGGCTATCGCGGCGGCGCATACTCGCCGGTCCATGGCAGTCTCGGTCCGCAGGTAGCCGATATGCGCGGTGCGGCCGAGCAGCACGTAGTCGCTCACCGTCATGTCCGGCGGCAGCAGCGGTCGCTGCGGGACATAGGCGATCAGCCGGGCTAGCTCGCGCCTGCTGAGCCGGTCCGCTGGCCGTTCGCAGACCGTAACCGACCCTGAGTACGGCAGCAGCCGGGCAAGGGCGCTGAGGAGCGTGGTCTTTCCGGCCCCGTTCGGGCCGATGACCCCGAGCCATTCGCCGTCGCGGACTCGGCCAGAGATGCCGCGCAGCGCCGTCGTGTCGCCGTACCGGACAGTCAGCCCGGCGAATCCGATCACGAGAGGTCCTGCCGCGCGCGCCGCGACCTGAGCACGAACAAGAAGAACGGGGCGCCGGTCACTGCCGTGATCACGCCGATCGGGACCTCCGACGGCGCCTGGGCAGTCCGCGCGACGACGTCGGCGAGCACGAGGAAGGCCGCTCCGCCGATCATCGACACCGGCAGCAGGACGCGGTAACTCGGCCCGGCGGTGAGCCGGACCGCGTGCGGCACGATGATGCCGACGAAGCCGATGAGCCCGCTGACCGCGACTGCGGCCGCGACGCCGAGGGTCGCCGCCATGACGACGATGAGCCGCAGCCGGGCCACGTTGACGCCGAGACTGACCGCCTCGGTCTCGCCTACGCGCAGCACATCAAGGAAGCGGCGGTGAAGCAGCAGGGCAATCGCGGAGACGGCCACGTACGGCAGGATCATCCCCACGTCCGACCAGGTCGCCGCGGACAGGCCGCCGAGGATCCAGGAGTAGACGGTCGCCAGCGTCTGCGTGTGCTCCTGCTGCAGGTAGGTCTGGAACGCGGTCAGCATCGCCGCGACCGCGATGCCGGCGAGCAGGATCGATCCGGTGCCGCTGCGGGCCGCGGGCGACTCGCCGCCGCGCCCGGCGCCCGCACCGAGCAGGTACGTCAGCGCGACGGCGATGACAGCGCCGGCGAACGCAGCCGGCGGCGTCAGGGCCAGGCTGCCGCCGGAGACCACCACGATGGTGGCGCCGAGGCCGGCGCCCGCGGCTACGCCCAGCAGGTAGGGATCAGCCAGCGGATTACGGAAAATGCCCTGGTAGGCGGCGCCGCCCCCGGCCAGCATCGAGCCGACCAGGACGCCGAGCAGCACCCGCGGCAGCCTGATCTGCCAGACGATGGCGGTGTCGAGGGGCAGGACCGATACGTGCGGGTGCCATGGCAGCTTAACGGCGATCGCGTCGACGATCTGCTGCGGCGACAGCCCGGCCGGCCCGACAGCGATTCCGATGACGACGGCTGCGAGCAGGACGACGGTCGCGATCACGATCGCTCGCCCTGGCCTGATCCGGCTGACCGAATGCCCGTCGGCCGCTCCGGGCCGGCGCAGCTGCGGCCGGGCCGCCGGTGCCGGGGCTGCCGGCGGGTGCCCGAGACGGGGCTGCCGGAGACGGGGCTGCCGGAGACCGGGCCCGCCGTGGCGGGCCCGGTTCTGTCGCTGGTGGCGGTCATGACGTGCCGGACTTGGTGCCAGCTGCCACCGTCTGCAGGAGCTGGGCAATCCGCGGGCCCCAGCGTGACGCGATGTCGGCGTTGAGCTCGATGATGTGCTTGTCCTTCACCGCAGTCAGCACCGACCAGCCCGGCCGGGCACTCGACGGTCGCGGCGGTCTGTCCGCCGCCGGTGCTGCCCGTGTCGGACAGGATGATGTAGTCAGGGTTTGCCTTGAGGATGTACTCAGCCGACAGGCTCGGGTAGCCGCCCGCGGCGGCCGCGCCCTTCGCGGTATCGGCGATGCTCTTCATGCCGAGCAGCGACAGCAGGCCGCCGATGAAGGTCGAGTCGGTCACCGAGTAGTAGGGGTCGACGCCAAGCTCGTAGTAGTACGTCAGCGGCGCCGAGTGATGGGGCTCGGACGACACGATCTGGCTGATGTCCGTCTTGAGCCGCTGGTCCTCCGCCCTGGCCTGAGCGACGTGACCAGTCGCGGCGCCCAGCTGGGTGAACTCGGTATACACGCCGGACACGTTCGTCGCCGCGGGCAGGTCGAGGACGGGGATGGTCAGCGCGTTCAGCTTGGCCGTGATCCCGCCGATGTCGTTGGAGATGATCACCAGGTCGGGCTTGTACGCGGCGATGGCCTCGGCGTTCGGCTGGTAGGCCGACAGCTTGGTGTGCGGCGCGTTCGCCGGGTAGTCCGAGTCGCTGTCGACGGCCTTGACCTGGCCGCCGGCCCCGATCGCGTAGAGCATCTCGGTCGCGGTCGGCGACAGCGAGACGATCACTTCTGGTCGTGACGTCAGGCGGACCTTTCCGCCGGCAGTCGCGATCGTGACCGGGAAGCCGGCGGCCGACACGGACGCGGCGGAGCCAGATCCGGCTCCGGAACTGGCAGCAGAACTGCTGCACGCCGCGCACGCGGCGGCGAGTGCTGCGACCGCGATGACGGCCGGCCGTACACGGGTGAAAGCCCGCATGATCATCCTCCGTTGATACTGGAGGACGAAGTGCGTTCGCTGCGACGCCGACCGGGCATCGGAACGAGCCGCCCTTCCTCCGAGGACAGGTCGTTGGCGCAGGCCAGGCGTCCGGGCTCGTCCACGCCGATCAGCTCGGCCTGGCATCACCGTTGCGGGACAGCGCCGGGATCACACCGGCTTCGCTATGCACAGCACCCGCCCAGGGAAGTTCTGCCCTGGGATGCGGGAAGCCTATCGCAGCCGCCGGGTGCTCGGAGGGCGGCGACTCACGCGAGATCAGCGATGTCGGCAGCCGCGGCCACGGCCGGAACCCACGCGAAAATGGGCCACGGCCGGCAAGGGCCCGTCGCGGCGGCCCGAACGGCGCAGTCACCGCGACCGGTACGAATCAAGGCCCCTCCATCTCATACCTGGAGGGGCCCGCGACCATTGTCCGGCCGGACCTGGCGCCAGCCCGGCAGCGACACGCCGACACGCCGGCACGATCGCGAGTTAACCGGTGTCACCGGGTGAATCGGGTCAGGCGACTGCGGATGACTCCAGAAACGGACCGGCTGTCCAGGCGGGCGGAGGACGAGAAAGGCCCCGTTCCCTTTACGAATTGCAATCAACATGTAACGCGCTGTGCAATGCAGGCAGATAATCAGATAGGCGCAGACGGCGTGGGTACCCCCGAGCTCACGTCGCGGCGCCGCACCTGGCGCCCGGCCGGCTGACCATCCCGCGAGAGCGGAGCCGGCCGGGTTCGCCTTGCGCGGCCGCCGCCCCTGGAGTATCGGCCCGCATGCGCTGCCGTGCCGGCAGTGCGCCGCCGCGTCCCCGCCCGGTAGCGTTCGGTATATGACCGAGACAGCGAATCGGGCCGGCGACCCGGCCACCGCGCCTTTCGGGCGCATGCTCACGGCGATGGTCACGCCTATGGACTCCAGCGGGGCCGTGGACTACGACGGCGCCGCGCGGCTCGCCGAGTACCTCGTCACCGACATGCGTAACGACGGCCTGGTAGTCAGCGGCACCACCGGCGAGTCGCCGACGACCTCGGACGAGGAGAAGGCCAGGCTGCTGGCCGCCGTGCTGGAGGCGGTTGGCGACCGGGCGACCGTCATCGCGGGCGTTGGCACGAACGACACCGTGCACACGTGTGAGCTCGCCCGCGCCGCCGAGGCCGCTGGCGCACACGGGCTGCTGGTGGTGACGCCGTACTACAACAAGCCGCCGCAAAGCGGTCTGGTCGCGCACTTCAGGCAAGTCGCTGACGCCACCGGCCTGCCGAACATGCTGTACGACATCCCCGGCCGCACCGGCACCCCGATCGCCGTCGAGACGCTGCTCCAGCTCGCCGAGCACCCGCGGATCATCGCGGTCAAGGACGCCAAGGCGGACTTCGGCGCAGCGTCGGTCGTCATGGCGAGCACGCCGCTGGTGTTCTACAGCGGCGACGACATGATCAACCTGCCGTGGCTCTCGCTCGGCGCGGCTGGCTTCGTCAGCGTGGTCGGGCACGTCGTCGGCGACCGGCTGCACGACATGATCGACGCCTACCGCGCCGGTCAGGTAGCCGACGCGCTGCGGATCCATCGCGAGCTGCTGCCCGTCTACACCGGCCTGTTCAGGTCCCAGGGAGTCATCATGACCAAGGCCGCGCTCGGCCTGCTCGGCCTGCCCGGCGGACGGGTACGCCTGCCGCTGTCTGATGCGACCGAAGCAGAGGCGGACCGGCTGCGGACGGATCTGGCTGCGGGCGGTGTGAAGCTCAAGTGAGCCACCCGCACCCCGAGCTAGGGACACCGCCGCCCCTGGCCGCTAACGGCCTGCGCATGGTCGCGCTCGGCGGCCTCGGCGAGATCGGCCGCAACATGACCGTCTTCGAGCACGCCGGCCGGCTGCTCATCGTCGACTGCGGCGTGCTGTTCCCGGAGGACAATCAGCCGGGCGTCGACCTGATCCTGCCCGACTTCTCGGCACTCGAAGGCAGGCTGGACCAGATCGAGGCGCTCGTGCTCACGCACGCGCACGAGGACCACATCGGCGGCGTGCCGTACCTGCTCCGCCAGCGCGCGGACATCCCGCTCGTCGGCTCGCGCCTGACGCTGGGGCTCGTGCGCAGCAAGCTCACCGAGCACCGGATCACCCCGGTGGACGTCGAGGTCGAGGCCGGCGCGAAGCAGCGGTTCGGGCCGTGGGAGCTGGAGTTCCTCGCGGTCAACCACTCCATCCCGGACGCGCTCGCGGTCGCGATCCGGACGCCGGCCGGGCTGATCCTGCACACCGGTGACTTCAAGATGGACCAGCTGCCGCTGGACGGTCGGCTGACTGACCTTGGCGGGTTCGCCCGGCTCGGCGCCAGCGGGGTAGACCTGCTGCTCGCCGACTCCACCAACGCCGAGGTGCCCGGCATCGTCGATCTCGGAGCGCACGATCGGGCCGGTGCTGTCCGAGGTCTTCGCCGCGGCCGAGCAGCGGATCATCGTGTCCTGCTTCGCCAGCCACGTGCATCGCGTCCAGCAGGTCATGGACGCGGCGGCAGAGCACGGCCGCAAGGTCGCGCTGGTCGGCCGGTCGATGGTCCGCAACATGGGCGTGGCGCGCGACCTCGGCTACCTGAAGATTCCGTCGGTCCACGGCGGGCTGCTCGTCGACCTCAAGGAGGCCGAGGAGATGCCGCCCGATCAGATCGTGCTGATCTCGACCGGGTCGCAGGGCGAGCCGATGTCGGCGCTCTCGCGGATGGCAGGCCGCGATCACCCGATCCGGATCGCCGAGGGCGACACAGTGATCCTGGCCTCCTCGCTCGTGCCCGGTAACGAGTCGGCGGTCTCCCGGATCATCAACGACCTGACCCGGCTCGGCGCGCGCGTCGTGCACAAGGGGAACGCGCTCGTCCACGTCTCCGGTCACGCCCCTGCTGGCGAACTGCTCTACGTGCTGAACCTGGTCCGGCCGAGCAACTTCATCCCCGTGCACGGCGAATGGCGGCACCTGAAGGCCCACGCGGACCTGGCCGCGCTCACTGGCGTGCCGCCAGAGAACATCGTGATCGCCGAGGACGGCGTGGTCGTCGACCTGGTCGGCGGCCAGATCTCGGTCAGCGGCATGGTTCCGTGCGGTTACGTGTACGTGGACGGGCTGTCGGTCGGCGAAATCACCGAGGCCTCGCTCAAGGACCGGCTGATCCTCGGCGAGGAGGGATTCATCTCGGTCGTCGTGGTGGTCGACTCGACGAGCGGAAAGCTCGTGGCCGGCCCGGAGATCCACGCCCGCGGAGCCGGCATCGACGACGCGAGCCTGGCCGAGGTCCGGCCGCTGATCGAGGAGGCGCTGGCCGGCGCCGCCAAGGAAGGCATCGCCGAGGTGCATCAGCTTCGGCAGCTGCTGCGCCGGACGACGGGTCGCTGGGTGAGCGACAACTACCGTCGGCGGCCGATGATCATCCCGGTCGTCGTGGAGGCCTGACCTCAGCAGATATCTGCATCTTGGCGCCTTTGCGCTGGTCACGCGCCTATCCTGGGCGGGCAGTGATAGAGGCGCCACGAGGATGGATGCGGTCGTGCCACCCAGCAGCCAGTACCCGGGGGACGCCGAGCCTGGCGGGCCTCGGCGGCGCGAAGGTGGCGACCGGCCGGGCGGCTCGCATCGGCCTGGCGCGCCCCGTACGCCTGGCGCATCCCACCGGGCAGCGTCCTCGGGCCGGGCAGCGTCCTCGGGCCGGGCGGCGTCCACGGGCCGGGCGGCGTCCTCCCGGCGACCTGCAAGCTCAGGCCGAGCGGCTGTCCCGGGTCCGGTAGCCGTCCCGAATCGCCCGGCGGGCTCGCGACGCCCAGCGCGCTCCGGCTGGACCCGGCGGAATCAGGCACTCATGGCCATCGGCGTCATCTTGCTCGTCGCCGCGCTCGGCGGCTGGGCACTCATGGCGACCACGGGCAAACCGCCAGCCAGGCCGTCGGCCTCGGGCGCCCACCACCCCGTTCCGGTCGTCGCACACTCCTCGGCCGCCGTCCCGCCCGGATCGCAAACCGTCAGCATCACCTGGGTCGGCGACATGACCTTCGGGACCCTGAACGCCTGGCCTCCCGCTGGCACCGGGTCGCTGCTGGACGGCGTCAAGTCCGACCTGCACAGCGACCTGACGATGGGCAATCTGGAGACCGCGCTCGGCACCCTGCCGATGTCCAAGTGCTCGCCGGGCGAAGCGGACTGCTACCAGTTCGAGGCGCCCGACTACACCGCGAAGAACCTGAAGCACGACGGATTCGCGGCCGTCAACGTGGCCAACAACCACACGCTCGACGCGGGTGCCGCCGGCGAGGCGAGCACCGACGCGGCCCTGCGCGCCGCCCATCTGAAGTGGACCGGGCGGCCTGGTCAGATCACGTACGTCAGCAGGAACGGCATCAAGATCGCGATCCTCGGCTTCGCGCCGTGGTCGTACGACGCGGACATGCTCGACATCCCTGCCGCAGCGGCCCTGGTCCGGCAGGCCAAGCAGCACGCCCAGGTCGTCATCGTGATCGAGCACGCCGGGGCCGAGGGTGACACCGCCCAGCACGTCCGGCCGGGAGAGGAGCACTTCCTCGGCCAGGATCGCGGCAACTCGATCGCCTTCACGCATGGCGTGATCGACGCGGGGGCGGATCTCGTCATGGGCTCGGGACCGCACGTGCTGCGCGGCTTCCAGTGGTACCACGGCCACCTGATCGCCTACAGCCTGGGCAATTTCTGCGGCTACAACACGCTTGGCCTGGACGGCGTGACCTCGGTCAGCGCGATCCTGCACGTCACGCTCAACGCCAGCGGCCAGTTCGTCCGGGGCAGCATCTCGCCGCTACGGCTCGAGTCGCCTGGCAGTCCGGAGCCTGATCCCAGCGGCGCGGCGATCGGCCTGATCAACGCCCTCTCGCACGATGATTTCGCCGGGACCGGGGCCGTCCACATCTCCGCCACCGGCAAGATCGCGCGGCAGTAGGCGGCTGCCCGGGCCGGCATTAATCTCCGGCGGCCTGCTGACGCAACCGGAATCGCTGCAGCTTGCCGGTGTTCGTGCGGGGCAGCGTGGTGACGAACTCGACCGCCCGCGGGTACTTGTACGGAGCTATCCGCTGCTTGACCAGATCCTGGAGCTCGCGGGCCTTGGCCTCGTCGCCGGTCGCGCCGGCGGTCAGCACCACATACGCCTTGACGATCTGCCCGCGCGCCTCGTCGGGCGCGCCGACGACGCCGCACTCGGCCACGTCGGGGTGGCTGAGCAGCACTTCCTCGATCTCCGGTCCGGCGATGTTGTAGCCGCCGGAGATGATCATGTCGTCGGACCGTGCCTGGTACCAGAAGTACCCGTCCTCGTCCCGGATGTAGGTGTCGCCGGTCAGGTTCCAGCCGTCCTGCACGTACGTGCGCTGGCGCTCGTCGTTCAGGTACGTGCACCCAGTCGGGCCCTTGACCGCCAGCCGGCCGGGCTCGCCGTCGGGCACCGGCTTGCCGTCCTGGCCGACGACAGCGGCGGTGTAGCCGGGCACCACCTTGCCAGTCGAGCCCGGCCGGATGTCGTCGTCGGCCGAGGCGATGAAGATGTGCAGCATCTCGGTGCTGCCGATGCCGTCGATGATCTTCACGCCGGTGGCGTCGTAGAACGCCTCCCAGGTGGACTTGGGGAGGGTCTCGCCGGCCGACACCGGGCGGCGCAGGCCCCGCAGCTGGTCGGCCTTGCCCGCCGCCAGCATCGCCCGGTAGGCGGTCGGCGCCGTCGACAGCACTGTCACGCCGTGCGCGGCGATCGCGTCCGCAAGCTCCGCGGGACTGGCCTTCTCCAGCAGCAGGCTCGCCGCGCCGACGCGCAGGGGGAACAGCAGCAGCGCGCCGAGCCCGAAGGTGAAGGCCAGCGGCGGCGTGCCGGCGAACAGGTCGCCCGGTACGGGCTTCAGTACGTGCCGGGAGAACGTGTCGGCCGCCGCGAGCAGGTCGCGGTGGAAGTGCATGGCGGCCTTGGGCTTGCCGGTCGTGCCGGACGTGAACGCGATCATCGCCACGTCGTCCGCGGCCGTCATGACGGAGTCGAACTCGGCCGGCTTCGCCGCCGCAAGCTGCGTCAGATCACCGGGAGCGGTGCCGCCGAACTCGACGATCCGCAGGTCGGCGACACCGGCGGCGCGCAGGTCCGCGGTCAGCCGGTGATCGCACAAGGCCAGCCGGACCTGGGCCATGGCGCCGATGTTGGTCAGCTCGCCAGCGCGCAGCATCGGCATCGTGGCCACCGCGACGCCGCCCGCCTTCAGCACGCCGAGCCAGCACGCCGCCAGCCACGGGCTGTTGAGGCCGCGCAGCAGGACCCGATTGCCAGGAACGAGGCCCAGATCCTCGGTCAGCACCCTGGCGATCTGGGCAGCACGCCCGGATACGTCACCATAGCTCCAGGTCGCGTCCGGGGAGAGCAGGCACCGGCGGTCAGCCCCGCCCGCTGTGATCGTCGGGTTGAGTAGTTCGTCCGCGGCGTTGAGCCGGTCTGGGTAGCTCAATTCGGGCAGCGTGAACTCGAGATCGGGCCACTGCGCAGGCGCTGGCAGATTGTCCCGGCAGAAGGTGTCAGCGTGTGCGGACGGGGAGAGCTGCATGCCCGGACCTCCTCGGATGCCACCAGGACGGTCTCAGTATTCCGTCTTTGTGACGATAGTCAATGAAGCAGCGGACGGATACAGTGCCAGGCGTGCGATGGCTGATACGGCAACGTTAGGTACTGACGGTGACTACCTCTGAGCCGCAGGACGGTCAGGTGCTGACGGCTCAGCCGCGGGCGCTGATCGTTACCATTTACGGCCTGTACGCGCGCGATACCGATGGCTGGTTCAGCATCGCGGCGCTGATCAAGCTGATGGCCGAGCTCGGCGTCGACGAGCCAGCGGTCCGGTCGGCGATATCCCGGCTGAAGGTGCGCGGCCTGCTGGCATCCAGGCGGGCCGGCGGTGCCGCCGGATACGGGCTGTCAGCCGGCGGCCGGAAGATCCTCGCTGATGGCGACCGCAGGATCTTCCGGCGGCCACGCGCCAGCACTGCGGACGGCTGGCTGCTGGCGGTCTTCAGCGTGCCCGAGCACGAGCGCGCTCGCCGGCACGCGCTGCGATCCCGGCTGGCCTGGCTCGGCTTCGGCACGGTCTCGGCCGGGGTCTGGATCGCGCCGGCTCAGCTGGCCGAGGAGACGCGCGACGTGCTTGCGGCCGACGACCTGGCGGCCTACGTGAGCCTGTTCACAGCTGGCTACCTGGCCTTTGGCGATGTCCGGGACAAGATCGGCCAGTGGTGGGACCTGGACCGGCTGGAGCAGCTCTACCAGGCGTTTATCGACTCGGCGGCGCCGGTCCTGGCCCGGTGGCACGACGCCGGCGGTGACCAGGGTCAGGCGTTCGCCGACTATGTCCGGGTGCTCACGGCCTGGCGGCGGCTGCCCTTCCTCGACCCTGGCCTGCCTGAGGAACTGCTGCCGCCGGACTGGCATGGCGCGCGGGCGGCTGAGCTGTTCGGTCGGCTGCATGATCGGCTGACCGGGCCGGCCAGGGAGCACGTTCGCGCCGTGACAGCCTGATCTGATCTCGCGGGGGTAGTGGGCAGTCAGCATGGGTGACTAGGCTGTGCGGTGCCGCGAGGCGATCCGACCAAGGAGCCACCATGAGCTATCAGCCGTACCCGACGAGCGGGTCCGACCAGCTGCCGCAGCAGCGACCCCCGGCGCCGCCGTCCATCCGCACCGCGGTCAAGCTCATGTATGCCGGCGCGGCGCTGAGCGCGCTGAGCTTCATCGTCGGGCTCGCCACTCTAGGCAGCCTCAAGCAGGACATCATCAACGCCTCGACCAAGAAGCTGACCGCGACCCAGCTGCACACGGCCCAGGTCATCGGCATCGCCACGATCATCGTGCTGGGGCTGATCGGCATCGGCCTGTGGCTCTGGATGGCCCGCGCGAACGGCGCCGGCAAGAGCTGGGCCCGGATCGTCGCGGCCGTCCTGTTCGGGCTCAACACCCTGGGCCTGGTGTCCGCGGTAGCGCGGCCGGCCGCGATCGGCACCAAGATCTTCGAGATCCTCGGCTGGATCGTGGGCCTCGGCGCCACGTTCTATCTCTGGCGAAGGGACTCCTCCGAGTTCTTCGCCCAGTCCCAGTTGCGGTAGCCGATCGCCGCCGCGCAATCGTCTTTCTCGTGCTGGAGTGGCTGCTCGGA
This sequence comes from uncultured Actinomycetota bacterium, assembly GCA_963837255.1. Taxonomy (GTDB): domain Bacteria; phylum Actinomycetota; class Actinomycetes; order Streptosporangiales; family Streptosporangiaceae; genus JAJYUU01. Next base: position 609,570 of record CAWIMN010000009.1, on the reverse strand, counting down.
CTGATCGCCGTTGTGCTGCTGTGGCGGCGGGAGACGACGCAGTTCATCGGGCCGGGCTGAGCAGGCGGAACGGTCGGCGGCCGGTCGTCGGCGAGCCGCCTCGCCGACGGCATGCCTGCCGGTCAGCTGGTAGCGCCGATGACCGCGAAGCCCTGAACCTCGACCAGGGCGGCTGGATCCCAGAGCCTGGACACGCCGATGGCGGCCATCGCCGGGTAATTCCGCCCAGCTAGCCGCCGCCACACCGCGCCGATCTGCTTGCCGTGGTCGCGGTAGTCGGCCAGGTCGACCGCGTAGACGGTCAGGCTGGCGAGGTCCGAGGCCAGCCCGCCAGCCGCGTCCAGGGCCGTGAGCAGGTTCGCCAGCGCCAGCTCGAACTGCTCGACGAGGGTGTCCCCGACGATCGCCCCGGACGCGTCCAGCGCGGTCTGGCCGGCCAGGAACACGAGCCGCCCGCCCGTGGCGATCACCGCGTGGGCGAATCCCGACGGTGCCGCCAGCGACGGGGGATTGACTCGCTCGATGCTCATCTGACCATCCTCTATCAGTTCGCCGCCTGCCCACGTCGCGAATCGGGCAGAGGACACCCCCGCCGCGCTCATGGATGTGCAGTAGCTGTTGCTATAGCGACAGTAATTCCGCATCCATGAAGATCATCTCGGTGGTGCGGACTCCTTACCGGCGCCAGCGAGCGTGCTTCGTCCCCGTGACGCCGGAGCGAATCAGCTCCAGCCGCGGCCGTGGCCCGTCCGTCCGCCCTGTCGCAGGCGGGCGGCTCCCTGCCTGCCACTGCACCGGCCAGGTGGCCCCCGGCCCGGTGTAGCCCTGATCGGCCGCCGCGTGCAGGGTCCAGTTGGGGTCATACAGGTGCGCCCGGCCAAGCGCGCACAGGTCCGCGCGGCCGGCCAGGATGAGCGAGTTCACGTCGTCGTAGGACGAGATGACGCCGACGGCGATCGTCGCGATGCCGACCTGGTTCCTGATCGCGTCTGCGAACGGGGTCTGATAGGACCGGCCGAAGGCCGGCCTCTCCTCGGGCGTCACCTGCCCCGTCGACACATCCACAGCGTCGGCCCCCGCGGCCGCGAAGGCAGCTGCGATCTCGACGGCGTCGGTGCCGGTGATGCCATCCGGTACCCAGTCGCAGGCCGAGATCCGCACCGTCATCGGCTTGTGCGACGGCCACGCCGAGCGCACCGCGGCGAACACCTCCAGCGGATACCGCAGCCGCCCCGCCAGCGAGCCGCCGAACTCGTCGGTCCGCTGGTTCGACACCGGCGAGATGAACGACGAGAGCAGGTAACCGTGCGCGCAGTGCAGTTCGAGCAGGTCGAACCCGGCCCGGTCGGCGGCCTGCGCCGACGCCACGAACTGCCCGAGGATCTGCCTCATCTCCGTGACCGTCAGCTCCCGCGGCGTCTGGCTCAGGCCCGCCGCGTACGGTAGCGGCGAGGGGCCGCAGACCGACCACGTTCCCGTCGTAAGGGGTTGGTCTATGCCTTCCCACATCAGCTTCGTGGCACCCTTGCGGCCGGAGTGCCCGAGCTGAAGCCCGATCTTCGCACCGGACGAGGCGTGCACGAACGAGGTGATCCGCTGCCACGCCGCCTCGTGCTCGGACGCGTACAAGCCGGCGCAGCCCGGCGTGATCCGGCCGTCGGCGCTGACGCAGACCATCTCCGTCATCACGAGCCCGGCGCCGCCCAGCGCCTTGCCGCCGAGGTGCACCAGGTGGAAGTCCGAGGGCACCCCGTCACGCGCCGAGTACATGTCCATGGCCGACACCACGACCCGGTTCGGCAGGTCGAGCGAGCGCAGCCGGAACGGCTGGAACATCGGCGGCACCACGTCGCCCGAGCCAAGGCCGCGCTGCTTGCACTCGCCGGCGAACCAGGCATCCATGCGGTCGGTGAACTCCGGATCTCGCAGCCGCAAGTTGCCGTGGGTGACCCGTCGGCTGCGGGTCATGATGTTGAACGCGAACTGCTCGGGCTCCTGCCCGGCGTACTGCCCGAGGTTCTCGAACCACTCCAGACTCGCCTGCGCGGCACGCTGGGTGGAGGCGACCACGGGGCGGCGCTCTGCCTCGTACGCCGTCAGCGCGGCGGCGATGGCATCGTCGCTGCTGTCCGCGCCGTGCTCGTACAGGCACGCCGCCAGGGCGAGCGCATCCTCCATGGCTAGCTTGGTCCCGGAGCCGATGGAGAAGTGCGCAGTGTGCGCCGCGTCGCCGAGCAGCACGACGTTGCCGTCGTGCCAGCTGTCGCAGCGCAGCGTGGCGAAGCTCAGCCAGCGCGAGTTGTTGGCCAGCAGCGCGTGCCCGCTGAGCACGCCACCGAGCAGCTCGCCGATGCGCGTGATCGATGCCTCGTCCGACTGGCCCGCAGGCAGATGAGTCGCGGCCGCCGCGAGCTCCGCGAAGCCCGCCGCGTGCCAGACGCCCTCGTTCATCTCGACGATGAAGGTGCTGCCGGTGGCGTCATAGGGGTAGCCGTGCACTTGCATGACGCCGTAGCGGGGTCTGCTCGACGTAGAACTTGAAGGCGTCGAAGACCAGGTCCGTGCCCAGCCACATGTATTTGCACTGTCGAACATCAAATTCAGGCCGGAACGTGGCCGCTCGACTGCTCCGAAGCCCTGAGTTGACGCCGTCGGCGGCGACTACCAGGTCGTAGCTCGCGGCGAGCTGGCCTGGATCTGGCGCGGACGCGCGGAAGTGGACCGTCACGCCGAGCTCGGCGCAGCGCTGCTGCAGGATCTCCAGCAGCCGGCGCCGGCCCATGGCGGCGAACCCGTGCCCGCCGCTGGTGATGACCTCGCCGCGGTAGTGCACGTCGATGTCGTCCCAGCGGGCGAACTCGCGCTCCATCTGGCGGTAGATGCCGGGGTCGGCGTTCTCGATGCCGCCGAGGGTCTCGTCGGAGAACACGACGCCGAAGCCGAACGTGTCATCTGGCGCGTTGCGCTCCCAGATCGTGATCTCGGCGCCGGGCAGCAGCTGGCGGGTCAGGGCAGCGAAGTAGAGCCCGCCTGGACCGCCGCCTGCGACCGCGATGCGCACCGTGCCCCCTCGCCCGTGCCGGTCAAGCGCTGTGCCGACACAGGCGCTGTGCCGACACAGGCGAGGGTATGCCGGATGTGCGACGATCGTCAACAGAGCGCGATAAGGTCACGCGCGCCGGCGGCGGACCTGCCAGGGGCAGAGCCAGCCAAGCCCGGCGGCGAGAATCAGGTAGATCCCCAGCTCGATCCACTGGAGCGGCCAGAACCTGCTGGCTGGCTGGTAGCTGACTACCTGCCGCAAGTGCAGGCTATTGAGCCAGGCGTTGCACGCCTGCAGCGGAGTTCCCTAGGCAGGCCGCCGGAGCCGGGCCAGTGAACACCTTTCCAGCGGGGGTGACGGTCTGGTTCGACAGGATCCAGGCGCCGGGCGGGCTGAAGCTTCCCAGGAGGTGCATGGTGTTGTTGTTGCTGCCGCCCACGCTGACACTGACCTCGTTGGCGGCGTTGGCATTGAACGGGACAGTCACGTGCACCGGCGAGATCAGGTTCGGGCGCACGAAGTTGGGGACCAGCACCTGCGCGGCGGCGAAGATGGCGAGGGTAACGGCCATGGCGGGCAGCGTCCTGCGGATCAGCACCCCGACGGTTGCCCCGAGTACGAAGGCGAAAGCCGCGTAGCCGAGCGGAGCGACGCCACGGGCGGCGAATACGAGCGGGCTCAGCGGGCTGAAGCCTGACTTGCGCGTTGCTGCTGTCGATGGTCAGCGCGTGGTCGACCGGGCTGGCCCACCAGCTGATCATGAGGCTCAGCAAGCCTGCGGTGGCGACCGCGGCCAGTCCGATGAGCCCGAGCTTCGTGACCGTCCAGCGCGTGCGGGTGACGCTCTGATTCCACGCCAGCCGGTCGGTGCCAGCCTCGAGCTCGCGGGCAATGAGCGGCGCACCCCAGAAGATGCCCATCAGCGCAGGCGCCAGGTACATGATCGCCACGCCGGCGTAGAACAGCACGCCGTACGGGCCGCTCTTGAGATCTTCGATGAAGTTGTGAGCCAGCCTGGCGCACGTGAGGTGGCAGGTGGTGAGGCCTGCCTGGTCGAATCGCGTGACAAGGTCAGGTCCGGTTGCGCCGAGCGCAATCGCGACGGCAGCCAGGACTACCGCAGTCGCGACGGCCTGCCAGCGGAACTGGCGCCAGGTCAGCCAGATCATCGCTGCTCCTCCATGATCTTGTGGCCGGACTGGAACTTGGCGGCGGTGTTGCCCATGTAGGCGAGGACCAGGTCTTCCAGGTCGATCTGGTCCACCGACCAGCTCGGGTCGAGGACCGGCTCCCGGCTGCGCACCAGGATCGTGCTCTGCCGGTCGGTGTGGCTGGCGCTGACGACGTGCTGGCTGGCGGGCAGCGTGGAAGTATCACGCCGCGCCCCGGTCAGCAGGTGGTGGGTGGCGAGCAGCTGGTCGATCTCGCCGGCTACCTGGACTCGCGACTCAACCAGAACGACCAGGTAGTCACTGACCCGTTCCAGGTCGGCGACCAGGTGCGAGGACATGATCACGCTGAGCTCGTGCTCGGCGGTTGTCTCCATGAGGACTCGCAGGAAATCGCGCCGGGCGAGCGGGTCGAGACTGGCGATTGGCTCGTCCAGGATGAGCAGCTCCGGCCGCTTGGCGATCGCCATCGTCAGCGCGAGCTGAGCCCGCTGACCACCGGATAGCGTGCCGGCCTTCTGTCCCATGACGATGCCTAGCTGCCTGATCCGCCTGTCGGCCAGCTCGCCGTCCCAGCCGGCGTTCAGGTGCGCGCCGAGCCTGAGGTGGTCGGCCACGCTGAGGCCGGAGTAGATGGGGGCGTCCTGAGCGACGTAGCCGACCCTGGCGAGCTGGCTTGGTCCGCTCGCCGGGGCGGTGCCGAGCACCTGAATGCTGCCTGTCGTCGGCGCGAGCATGCCGGTGGCCAGGTTCAGCAGTGTCGTCTTGCCAGCGCCGTTCGGACCGACCAGCCCGGTTACGCGCCCGGCGGGAATGCTGAGCGTGCAGTCCGACAGGGCCCAGCGCCTGCCGTATCTCTTGCCGAGCCCGCGAGCTTCGATCGCTGCGTTCATACTGCTGCTTCCTCCTGTATCGCGGACCTCACGGTCCGCTGGAAAATCGCCTCGATGCTCTCGATGTCGAGGCCTGCGGCGCGCGCCTTGCGGTACCAGCGCAGCAGGTCCTGAGTCAGTTGCTGGTGCGCGGCGATAGAGCCGTCGCTCAGCGTCTTCGTCACGAACGTGCCGACTCCTGGTCGCGCCGCCGCCAAGCCCTCGTACTCAAGCTCGCGGTAGGCCTTCAGCACGGTGTTCGGATTGATCGCGAGCGATCCCGACACATCCTTCACGGTCGGGAGCTGGTCACCTTCCCTGAGCAGGCCGAGCCGCAGCGCCTGCCGAACCTGCTGGATCAGCTGCAGATACGGCGCGACCCCGGACCGGTTGTCCAGGTGAAACTCGATCACCGAGCCTCCAGTTATCTAGGTAACTAGCACAATAGCATCCTCAGATGCTGGCCGCAAGTGATTGTGCGGCCCCGCTGTCCGGAACTTTTGACCGACGGGAATGAACAGCCGTACGCGGAACTCGGCGACACGCCGCGGGCGTTGCGCTGCTATCGGCTCTGCGCTAGTTACGGTGGGGATCATGGCGACTCGTGCGCCCAAAGGCGCAGCGCGCCCTCGCGGCGGCACGACCAGCCGGACCCGGCAGACGAGCAGTTCGGCTCGTCGCGGGTCCGGCTCATCCGCGCGGAGCCGCCGTGGCGCTAGCTACGGCACGAGCCGGTCACGCACGCCCAATCGGCGGAAGTCGACCGGCCGGCGTACCACTCGACCAGCGCCGCCGACCAATCCGTTCGTGATCCTGGCGAGCTGGATCGTCAGTGCGGTCGCTGCGGTCTGGATGGCGCTCGCGCACACCGTCGGAACCGTCTGCCGTGCTCTTGGCCGCAGCGCCCGTGACCTGGACCCGCTCCATCGCCGGGACGGACTGGGTCTCGCTTCGCTCTGCGCAGCGATCGTGGCGGCGGTCGCCACCTGGTGGCACACGACCGGGCTGATCAAGCCGCTAGCGACAGGGCTGGTGACCCTGTTCGGATCCGGATCGTGGACTATCCCGATCTTGCTCGGACTGCTGGCCTGGCGCTTCCTGCGCCATCCCGACAGCAACGCGGACACCGCCCGGATGGTGATCGGCTGGACCGCGCTGCTGGTGGGCGCCCTCGGCCTGATCCACGTCGCGTCGGGGACCCCGGAACTGTCGGCGGGACTGCCGGCCATCCGGTCGGCGGGCGGCGTCATCGGTTTCGCGGCGGCGGCTCCGCTGGTCGCCGTCATCACCAAATGGGCCGCGATTCCCGTGCTGGCCCTCCTCGCGGGCTTCGGCCTGCTGGTCGTGACCGGGACGCCGCTCCACCGCGTTCCGGACCGGATCGCGGAGCTGCACGGCTTCATCCGGCGCCGGCACGCGCCTGCCAGCGAGGAGGCCGGGGAGGACGGCGCGGCCGCCCGGCCGCCCGCCCGGCTGTCGCGGCGCCGTGCCGAGGCGCTCGAGGTCGGGGCGCGCGACCGCGCGTACGACACACCGCTGCTCGGCGGCCTGCTCGGCCGCCGCGACGCGCAGAAGGACCTGGAGCCCGCGGGCGAGGCCGGCGTCACGGCGGCCGACGCCGCGGCCGAGGCCCTGCACGCCAACAGCGCAGGCGCGGGTGCCGATACGGCCGGCGGTGGCTGGGCTGACTGGTCAGGGGTGGCCGACGTCGCCGAGGGCGGTGCCGGCCCGGCGGCGCGCCGAGCGCGCAGCCGAAGAAGGCCGAACAGCTGACGCTGGCCGCGATCACGGACGGCAGCTACACCCTCCCGCCCGTCGCGCTCCTGAAACCGGGCACAGTACACCGGGCCCGGACCAAGGCCAACGACGCGATGGTCGAGGCGCTGTCCGCGGTGCTGGAGCAGTTCGAGGTGGACGCGCAAGTCACCGGGTTCACCCGGGGACCGACGGTGACCAGGTACGAGATCGAGCTAGCGCCCGCGGTGAAGGTGGAGCGCGTCACGCAGCTGTCCAAGAACATCGCGTACGCCGTCAAGAGCGCGGACGTCCGGATCCTCTCGCCGATTCCCGGCAAGTCCGCCATCGGCGTGGAGATCCCCAACACCGACCGCGACATTGTCAGTCTCGGCGATGTGCTCAGGTCGCCGGTCGCGACCAGTGACCAGCACCCCATGGTGGTCGGCCTCGGCAAGGACGTCGAGGGCCGGACCGTGGTGGCCAACCTGGCGAAGATGCCGCACATGCTGATAGCCGGGGCTACCGGGGCTGGCAAGTCGACGTGCATCAACGGGCTGATTACCTCGATCTTGCTGCGTTCCACCCCGGACGAGGTTCGCATGGTGCTGATCGATCCGAAGCGGGTCGAGCTGGCCGCCTACAGCGGGATCCCGCACCTGATCACCCAGATCATCACCAACCCGAAGAAGGCATCGGATGCCCTCCAGTGGGTGGTGGGGGAGATGGACCGGCGCTACGACGACCTGGCGGCGTCCGGCTTCCGGCACATGGACGACTTCAACAAGGCCGTGCGGGCGGGCCGGGTGACTGCCCCGGCGGGGTCAGAGCGCGTCTATGTGCCGTACCCCTACCTGCTGGTTATCGTGGACGAGCTCGCCGACCTCATGATGGTCGCGCCGCGCGACGTCGAGGACGCGGTCGTCCGGATCACGCAGCTCGCCAGGGCGGCTGGCATCCACCTGGTACTCGCGACGCAGCGGCCGAGTGTCGACGTCGTCACCGGCCTGATCAAGGCCAACGTTCCGTCCAGGCTGGCGTTCGCGACCTCGAGCCTGACCGACAGCCGGGTCATCCTGGACCAGCCGGGGGCAGAGAAGCTGGTCGGCCAGGGCGACGCGCTGTTCCTGCCGATGGGCACGAGCAAGCCGATCCGGCTCCAGAACGCCTTCGTCACCGAGAAGGAGATCCGCGAGGTCGTTGGCCACTGCAAGAAGCAGGCGGAGCCGACTTACCGCGAGGACGTGGTCGCGGCGGACGGCAGGCAGCGCGAGATCGATGCGGACATCGGCGACGACCTGGACGATCTGCTGCGGGCCGCGGAGCTGATCGTCAGCACGCAGTTCGGCTCGACGTCGATGTTGCAGCGCAAGCTTCGCGTCGGCTTCGCCAAGGCCGGGCGGCTCATGGACCTGCTGGAGAGCCGCGGCGTTGTCGGCCCGAGCGAGGGCTCTAAGGCGCGCGATGTGCTCATAAGGCCTGACGATCTCGCCGGGCTCCTCGCCTCTTTGCGCGGCGAGGACTGAGCTAGCCGTCGTCGGCGGCAGGCTGAGCGCCGGAAAATATGCCGTGGCGGACCACACCGATTCTCCCCTGGTCCTCGCCGGAGAGTAACCGCGTGTCTACACTTGGTGACCGGTCCCAGCCATGGGATTCGGGGGAAGCCAACAACGGGCAGGTGGGCCGTGCGGTCCTGGCCCGGGGCGGGACGCAGCATGATAAGTGGAGGCGCCGCGTGAGCATCGGTGACGCCCTGGCGGCCGCGCGCCGTCAGGAGGGTCTCACCATTACGCAGGTCAGCCAGCGGACGTGCATCAGGGAGACCATCGTCCGCGGCATCGAGCGGGGGGACTACTCGGCGTGCGGTGGTGACTTCTACGCGCGCGGTCATATCCGCAGCATCGCCCGCGCGGTCGGGCTAGATCCAGAGGAACTCATCCGGGAGTACGACGCCACTCAGGCTCCACCGCAGCCGATCACGGCAGCCGACGTGTTCCAGCCGTTCACGCCGGTGAAGCTGAAAGAGCGACACCGGCCGAACTGGAGCATTATCCTGATCGTCGGCATTGCGGCCGTGCTGGGCATCGTCGGGTTCCAGTACTTCGGCCACCGTCACCACTCCGCTACGCCGCCGCCGTCGGCGCACGCTAGCCACAGCACCACGCCAGTGACGACCAAGCCGGTCGCGCACGCTGCGCCGAAGCATGTGCGCCTCACACTGGTTGCCCTGACGGGCGGGCTGACCTGGGTGCAGCTGACCTCGGCGTCGGGGCACGTGATCTTCCAGGGTGACATCGGCGGGTCCGTCGGGATCCCGAGGAAGTCGTGGACGGCCAGGAATACGGTCACGGTGCAGATGGGGAACCCGGCTGGGGCGGTGCTGTACCTGAACGGCAAGAGGCAGACCTACGAGACGACGAACCCGATCACGCTGACGTGCTCAAGGACGATCTGCAAGCCTTAGGCCCGGCAGCTTACCGGGCCGGCAGCCCGCGTGGCACTCGGCCGGCAGGCCGTCACTGCTGCGCTGGCACCTGCCCGGTTACCGTAGTCTGCGGGTGTGTCGTCTAGCCAGCAAAATCCAGCTGCCACCAGCCGAGTAGTCAGGATGGTGACGCTCGGCTGCGCTCGCAACGAGGTCGATTCCGAGGAACTCGCGGCCCGGCTCGAGGATGGCGGCTGGCAGCTCGCTGATGATGCGGAGGACGCTGCCGTCGTCCTGGTCAATACCTGCGGCTTCATCCAGGCGGCGAAGCAGGAATCGATCGACGAGCTACTCGACGCGGCGGCTGGCGGAGCGCACGTTGTCGCCGCCGGATGCCTGGCTGAGCGGTACGGGTCCGGGCTGGCCGAGGCCATGCCCGAGGCACAGATCCTCAGCTTTGACGACTACGAGGACATCGCCGCCCGGCTCGACTCGATCGCGGCAGGCAAGCGATGGGATGCGCATGAGCCGCGAGACCGGCGGAAGCTGCTGCCGCTGTCTCCGGCTGACCGGCCGGGCAGTACGACCACTCACCAGCCCGGCCATGGCCAGCCCGGCCATGGCCAGCCGGAGCGGGGCCAGCCGGAGCGGGGCCAGCCGGAGCGGGGCCAGCCGGAGCGGGGCCAGCCGGAGCGGGGCCAGATGGCCGACCTGCCGCCAGGCGTGGCGCCTGCATCAGGCCCGCGCGTCCTGCGGCGCCGGCTGGGCGGCGGTGTCGTCGCGCCGCTCAAGATCGCGTCCGGTTGCGACCGACGGTGCACGTTCTGCGCAATTCCGGCATTCCGCGGCGCCTTTGTGTCACGCCGCCCGCGCGACCTGCTGGCTGAGGCGGACTGGCTGGCCGATCACGGCGCACGCGAGCTGCTCCTGGTGAGCGAGAACTCGACCTCTTACGGCAAGGACCTGGGTGACCTGCGGCTGCTGGAGTCGCTGCTGCCGCAGCTTGCGGCGGTTCCGGCGATCCGCCGGGTCCGCGTGAGCTACCTCCAGCCGGCTGAGGTCCGGCCGGGTCTCATCGAGGTCCTGGCCGGCACACCCGGCGTGGCCCGCTACTTCGACCTCTCCTTCCAGCATGCAAGCGGCAGCGTCCTGCGGTCGATGCGCAGGTTTGGCGACCGGGACCGGTTCGGCCAGCTCGTCGAGCAGATCCGCGCGCTGGCGCCAGACGCGGGGATCCGGTCCAACTTCATTGTCGGCTTCCCCGGCGAGTCCGAGGAAGACCTGGCTGAACTCGCGGCCTTCCTGACGGAGGCGAGGCTGGACGCTATCGGCGTCTTCGGCTACTCCGACGAGGATGGCACCGAAGCGGCCACACTGCCGGGCCAGCTGCCGGAGGAGGAGATCGCGAGCCGGGTCGAGGAACTAGCCAGCCTGGCCGATGAGCTGATGGCCGAGCGCGCCGCAGAGCGAATCGGCGCGACGGTGGACGTGCTGATCGACGAAGTCCTGCCGGACGGACGTTACCTGGGCCGGGCAGACCATCAGGCACCTGAGGTCGACGGGGCGACCGAGGTCCGCAGTGAGCGGCAGCTCACGCCGGGCGACGTGGTAGCCGCGGTCGTCACGGGCAGCGACGGGGTCGACCTGCACGCCGACGCGCTCGCCGTCATAGGGGCGGGAGACAAGCCCGCGGGCGCGCGTTGAGCTGGGCAGCTCCTGGCACCAGCGAGGACGGCGACCGCAGGCCGGATGAGCCTGGTGCGGCGGCTGCCGTTCAGGCCAGCGTGACGCCTGGGTCGGCCAGTTCGGCCCCTGGGTCGGCCAGTACGGCGCCTGGCTCGGAGGGCGCGGCGCCTGGGTCGGCCAGTACGGCACCTGGCTCGGAGGGCGCGGCGCCTGGGTCGGCCGGACTCGTCCCCCATGGCGGACCACGGCCACGGCCAGGACCACGCTCCGGCCGATACGCTGCCGGCGCCGCGATTGCTCAACGTGGCCAACGAGCTCACCGTGCTGCGCCTGGCGCTGGTGCCGGTCTTCGTCTGGTTCCTGCTCTCGGGCGGGACCGGCTGACCGGTCGGTCGCTTTTGTCGCTTTCGCCGCTGGCTTCGGTGACCGATCTGCTCGACGGCGAGCTAGCCAGGCGGCGCGGCCTGATCACCGACTTTGGCAAGATCGCGGACCCGATCGCCGACAAGGCCCTGACCGGGTCGGCCCTGATCACGCTGTCTTACCTGGGCGAGCTGCCGTGGTGGATAACCGTGCGTCATCGTGGTCCGGGAAGTGGCCGTCACCGCGCTGCGGTTCTGGGTGATCCGGCACGGCGTGATCGCAGCCAGCCGAGGCGGCAAGGCCAAGACCATGCTGCAGGTGATCGCGATCAGCCTGTATGTACTGCCGTGGCACGTCGAGCTAGTACGCGAGATCGCCATGGGGGCGGCTCTGATCGTGACCGTGGCGACCGGGATCGACTACACGGCCAGGGCGATCCGGCTGCGCCGGGCGGTGCAGTGACCGCGCGGAGAAGATGTGGACGGGCTCGCCCGGCAGATCGTAGATCTCCTCACAGCCCGCGGCCAGACGGTCGCCGTCGCCGAGTCTCTGACCGGTGGCCTCGTCGCGGCCGCGCTGACCAGCATTCCGGGCGCCTCTGTCGTGGTCCGCGGCGGAATCGTCGCCTATGCCACCGACCTGAAGGCTGCGCTGCTCGGCGTTCCGGCTGACCTGCTCGCCAGGCACGGGCCGGTCGATCCGGGAGTCGCAGCGGCCATGGCCGCGGGCGTCCGAGCCCGGCTTGGCGCCTGCTACGGGGTGGCGACCACTGGAGTCGCCGGTCCCGGTCCTGCCGACGGGAAACCGCAGGGAACCGTGTTCATCGCGGTCGACGGCCCGTCCGGACCTGTCGGATCGGGATTTCACCTCGCCGGAGACCGCCAGCGAGGTCCGGATACAGGTGGTTCAGCTGGTGCTGTCGTTGCTGGTCAGCGTCGTTGCGGGAAGACGAGAGCTGATTACAGTGTTACGTGCCTGTGAACACGCAGCTATGCCCTCTCCCGCACGGTCCGTAAGGACAGGTACGGTAGAGGAGTCAGCAGATCGACCTCAGGGAGGGAGCGCGACGATGGTCCTGCTTCGTCACTTGCTCGGTGACGCGCTACGGCGACTGCGTCTTCGCCAGGGTCGCACCCTACGTGAGGTCTCGGCCACGGCAAGGGTCTCGCTGGGATATCTATCCGAAGTAGAGCGCGGCCGGAAGGAAGCTTCCTCCGAGCTGCTCGCCTCGATCTGTGATGCCCTCGGCGCCCCGCTGTCGCAGGTCCTCCGCGAAGTGTCGGATGGATTCGCTCTGGCAGAACTGCAGAACGAGCCCGCGTTCGGCGTGCCTCTTGAGCCGGCCCTCGCGGGTTCGGCCAAGTCCGAGACGCCTGAAGCCGAGGCGCCCGCGCCCGCTGACTCGCCGGCCTCGCTACGCGGCGCCGTCCGACTGCAGCAGCCGGCGAAGGGTCAGCCTGGGGCTCAGCGGCTCGTCATGCCGCAGCGGAAGATCACCGTACGCACGGGCCAGCACCTATCCCCAGCGGAGCCCATGCTCGAGCCGGTGACGCTGCCAGCCGCCGAGCCCAAGTTCGACAAGCTGGCGCGCGACGTTACCGATATGGTGCCCGTCTAGCCATCCGCCTACTTCGCAGCAGCGGCCCGTGCCTCAAGGCGCGGGCCGCTGGCGTCGGTCGCCGCGCGCCGCTTGCGTCGGTGGTGGTCCGGATCATTGGTGGTCGCGGACAATGTGGCGTCGGTGATGGCAAGCTGCGCCGAAGTCCTGCTGCCCCGGCTCATTGCGCCGACATTTCACGGTCGACGTGCACGCAAACCCGACAACTCGGGCGCGAAAGTGCACCTCAGCCGTGAAATGTCTCGGCGCTGCGGTTTGCGTTAGCCGCATTACGCCTATATCGGACAGCGGCATCGCGCCGACTCAGATAGACCGCAGCCACTACCCGAGCGACGAAGAAGACGATCAGGCCATCGGGTGCGACGTCCAGGCCGCCGGGTTGTCGGCGAGCTTCCGCACGCTGGCCGGCAGGTTCCCCGACACGACGTGCTCCAGCGTGACCTCCTCGAGGATGGCCCTCTCGTTGGCCCGCAACGCGATCCAGACCGCCTGGAGGGGCTCGGCGGCGCCGGTGTAGCCGAGGTTCTCCGGCCGCTCGCCGCGTACGCCGAGCAGTGGCCCGTCGATGGCCCTGATGATGTCGGCCAGCGAGATCTCGTCGGCAGGGCGAGCCAGCCAGAATCCCCCGTCCGGGCCGCGCTGGCTGCGGACGAGCCCGGCCCGGCGGAGCTGGGTCAAGATCGCCTCGAGGAACTTCCCCGGGATGGCCTGCGTCCGGGCAAGCTGGTCAGCCGTCACGTGGCCGCCACCTGAGGCAGCAAGCTCGATGACGGCGCGCAGCGCGTAATCGGAGCGTGCGGACAGACGCATATGCAGCATTATGCAGGTAACCGGGGTTCGACCGCTGCTGGCGCTCCGGAGGAGGACCAACGGAACTGGCATGACCGAACAGTCGCTGCCGCTCAGCCGGCGGTCAGCCCCAGGATCTCGGCGGTCGCGCGGGCGTTGCTGCGGCCAGCGCCGTAGCTGGTCACATAGCTGGCCTCACCCGGCCGCCAGACCGGCAGCCCCATCTCCACGACGACGGCGTCCGGCCGTCCGGCCAGCATGAGCTGGACTGCCTGCCTAGCCACCGCGTGCCGGTGCGCATCCCGGACGACGATGATCAGGGACCGATCGTCGGCCTCGGCGAGCAGCTCCGACACCAGGTAGGGCAGGTCCGCGTCCGGACGTCGCCGTGCTCACCTGCCGGTAACTGTCCGCTGGCACGAACGAGCCGAGTCCCCAGGGCACCGGCCCGACGGCCAGGTTCGACGGCGGTACGAGCTGGACGACGAGCGGATGCAGAAGGGTCGGGCGGAGACCGTGGACGGTCACGGCCCGCCTGGCGGCGGCGAGCCCGATCGGTAGCTGACGTCCGGGCGCAGCGGTCCGTCGGCGGCTGGCCGGTGCCTGCGGCGCGGCGGAGGCGTGCTGCGGCGGGGGAGGCGGTACCTGCGGCCTGGGGGAGGCGATACCGGGCACTGGGGGTGGCGGTGGTGCCGCGGGCCAGCGGCGGCAGCCGGGCCGCACCGTGGCCGTGGCAGCTGCTCGCGGCCGCGGTCCATTCCCGCAGTTCGGCGACCCTCGCGGCGGCTTCTTCCAGCCGCTCACCGGGCAGCCTGCCTGACCGCACTGCCTCGACAAGCGCCGCCTTGACCGCGAGGAAGCTCTGCTGGTCCTGATCACGCCCGAGGCACAGCAGGTCGGTGCCCGCGATGACAGCCAGGACCGCGGCTTCAGGTATGCCGTAGGGCTCGCTGACGGCGCGCATCTCCAGGCCGTCGGACACGATGACACCGGTGAAGCCCAGCTCGCCCCGCAGCAAGTCGGTCTGGGCGCGGCGGGACAGCGAGGCTGGCAGGTCGCCGGTCAGTTCGGGGACACGCAGATGACTCGGCATGATCGCGCGAACGCCAGCCGCGATCGCGGCCTCGAATGGCGGCAGATCCCTGGCCCGCAGCACGCTGAGCGGCGCGTCCACCGTGGCAAGGACAAGATGGGAGTCCAGCGTCGTGCTGCCGTGGCCGGGGAAGTGCTTGGCGCAGGCGGCGACCCCGGCCGACTGCAGGCCCGCGATGGCGGCCGCGCCATGCCGGGCGACCAGCGCCGGGTCGGCGCCGAATGACCGGGTGCCGATCACCGGGTTGTCCGCCGCCGTGTTGACGTCGACAGCTGGCGCCAGATCCAGGTTGATGCCGAGCGCCGCCAGGTCGGCGCCGAGGGCCGCGTACACCGACCTCGTGAGGTCGATGTCGTCGATAGCGCCGAGGGCCGCGTTCCCTGGGTAATCACTGCCGGTCTGATGCGAGATGCGGGTGACGTCGCCGCCCTCCTCGTCGATGGCAATGATCGGCTCGATCGCCGCGCTCCGCAGGCTGGCTGTGAGCCGGGCGAGTTGCTGGCGGTCCTGCACGTTCGGGCCGAAGAGCGTGACGCCGCCGAGTCCGGCGCCGAGGGCCGCGCGCACCCACTCGGGCTCCTGGCCGCCGGGGAACGGCGGAATCAGGATTGCCTCAGCTAGCCGGCCCAGAGCTGGGTCGGCTGTGATCTCCTGGGTCATCCCTTCACCGCTCCTGCGGTCAGGCCGCCGACGAGCCTTCGCCTGACGAACAGGAAGAAGATGATCACCGGGATCGTGTACATCGTGGAGGCCGCCATGATCGGGCCCCACTGCGCGCCGCCGCGGCCGAAGAAGTACGTCACGTAGATCGGCAGCGTGTAGTCGTTGTGCGCCTGGCCGAGGAACGTCAGCGCCACGATGAACTCGTTGTAGGCGGTGATGAACGCGAAGATGCTGGTGGCGACCAGGCCTGGCGCGACGAGCGGGAACAGGATCCGCCAGAAGATGCGGAAGCTCGTCGCGCCGTCGATGGCGGCCGCTTCCTCCAGTTCTCGCGGGATCGTGGCGACGAAGTTGCGCAGCATCCAGATCGAGACCGGCAGCGCCTGCGCCGAGTACACGATGACGAGACCGAGCAGATTCTCCAGCAGGTTCAGCCGCTCGAAGTCGAGGAACAGCGCGATGATCAGCGCCTGGGCCGGGATCATCTGCACGATCAGCAGCATGACCAGGAAGGACGCGCGCAGCCGGAACCGGAACCTGGCGACGGCTACGGACGCCAGCAGGGATACCAGCGATGCGACGAGAACGGTGGCCAGCGTGACCGTCAGGCTGTTGCGGAAGAACAGCCACACCGATCCGATCCCGGATACCTGGCCGCTGATGACCTCGCGGAAGTTGCCGAGCGTGGGATGCGATGGCACCAGGCTGGGGTGTCAGTGAGTAGATGTCGCTCGACGACTTGAACGCCGTCGAGATCATCCAGAAGAGCGGGAACAGCGTCGCTAGCGCGATGATCAGCCCGAACCCGTTGAGGCCGGCCCAGCGGATCCGGCGCTGCGTCCGCGCCCGGCCCGCGCCAGGCGCGCTGACGTCGGCTCGTCGCGCCCTGGCGCTGACTGCTGCAGACCGCAGCGCGGTCACGTCGGTGCTCTGCGAGCTCATGTCAGTGCCCCCTGCCGGACCGAGGTGCGCACGTAGCCGATCGTGATGACCAGCAGGATCAGCGCGAAGATCAGGGCGATGGCCCCGCCCAGGCCGTAGCTCGGCGGGAGGCTGGCGAAGGCCTTGTCGTACAGGTACGTCGAGAGGTTGTACTCGTTCTGGTTGCCGGGGAAGCCGGTGACGATGTAGCTCTGCGCGAAGACGTTGAAGTCCCAGATCACCGACAGCAGCAGCAGTACCAGGAAGATCGGCTTCAGCAGCGGATAGGTGATCCGCGAGAACACCCGCCATGGGCTCGCGCCGTCGACTCTGGCGGCTTCCAGCAGCTCGGCCGGGATGGTCTTGCAGGCCGGCCAGCACGGTGACGGCGATGAACGGGAATGACTGCCAGACCACCAGGACGGCGATGACCACGTAGGCCTGGAACGCGCCGGTCGTGGTCCAGTTGTACTGCGCCCAGTTGGTGCTGCCGACGAGCCAGTGCGGCATCTTGGACAGCGCCCAGTCCACGACGCCGCCATCCGGGTTCACCAGCCAGTAGAACAGGACGGCGGCCGAGATCGGCGGCGTCGCCCAGGCCATCAGGGCGGCGGTGCTGACGAACGCCGCCATCTTCTTGCCCAGGCGGTTGAGCAGCAAGCCCACGACCGTGCCGACGATCAGGGTCGCCGGGACGACGACGGCCGCGAGCAGCAGCGTGTTCCGCAGCGACAGCCAGAACTCGGCATCTTTAAAGGTGCTGGTGAAGTTCGCCAGGCCGACCCACTGCGTGGGCGCGACGCCGGTGATCTGCATCAGGCTGTAGTTCTGGAACGAGAAGATCACGACCTGGACCAGCGGCCAGAGCAGCACCAGCGCGATGCCGATGAAGGCGGGGGCGAGCAGCAGGTACGGAGCGAGCTTGTGGCGGCGGATGAAGGCGCCGGCCCGGCCTCGTTGCTGGCCAGGCCCGCCGCCCGGTATGCCCGGCTGGCAGCCCGGCTGGAAGGGGAGCGTGCTGCTGGCCCCCTATCCCAGTCATCTGGCTAGTCTCCCTTCAGCGGCCCGGCTGCGCCCGCACCGGGGCGGCGCCGACGGCCTGGCGTCCCGGCCGGCCCGCGCGGCGCGGGCCGGCCGGGAGAATCGGTGGTTGGTCAGGACTCGTTACCGGTGTTGAGCACGTTCTGCAGCTCGGTGTTCGCCTTGTTCACGGTGGCCGTGAAGTTGGCGCCCTGCATCAGTGCCTTCATCATGTCCGGAATGATCTGGTCGGTGGCGTCAGCCGTGCCCCAGTTCTTCGAGTTGAGCGGCGAGATCTGGGTGTAGCCGGCCGCCTTGGCGAAGCCAGACAGCAGCGGGCTGCTCGAGTACGTCGGGCTCGACAGCTGCGCTGGTGAAGTCAGGGAAGAAGCCCTGCGAGTTGGCGAACGTGGTCGCGTTAGCCGGGCTGTCCATCACCGACAGCAGGTCCCAGGCCGCGGTCTTGTTCGGGCTCTTGGCCCAGACGCCGAGGTCCGAGCCGCCAGCGAAGGCCGGAGCCGGGTTCGGCCCGTTCTCGCTCGGGATCGGGAACGAGGCCCACTGGGCCTTGTTGGCCGTGCTGACCGCTGACAGCGACGCCTCGGCCCACGGGCCGTCGATGTACATGTCGAGCGTGCCCTTGGCGAAGTCCTCGTCGCTGCCGCCGGATGTCGCGCCCGGTGCGCCGAGCTCGGTCTGGCCGATGTACTTGGCCGGGGAGACCTTGTCGGTCAGCAGCAGGTCGGCGTAGAACTTGATGCCGGCCTCCGACTGCGGCGAGTTGAGCTCGGCCGTCCACTTGCCGCCCGACTGCACCGCTACCTGGCCGCCAGCGCCCCAGATGAAGCTGACGATCGCGTTGGTGAAGTTGCTCGGCGCGCCGAGGCCGTAGGTATCCGGGTAGGCCTTCATGAGTGCCTTGGCGTCGCTGACCAGCTGCGCCCAGGTGGTGGGGGGTGCGGTGATGCCGGCCTTGGCGAACTGGTCCTTGTTGTACCAGATGCCGCGCACGCCGCCGAACCACGGCACTGCGTAGTTCTGGCCGCTGACCGTGTCGTTGGCCAGGTTGCCGGCGATGATGTCCGAGCCGCTCGACCAGGCCTTGACGTCGCTGGTGATGTTGGCCAGCGCGCCCTGCGTTGCGACGCCCAGGGGTGTCGGTGTTGCCGAGCTCGGTGATGTCCGGGCCGCCCTTGCCGCTGGTCAGGGCGTTCGTCCAGTCGGTGGTCCGGTTGCCCCACGGGATCCAGTCCACGACGACCTTGGTGCTCTTGTACTGCGGGAACTGCTTGTGGAACTGCGCGACGACGCCGTTCATCCAGGTGACCTGGGACGGGACGGACCCACCCATGCGCCACACGACGAGCTTGGCGGGGGCCGTCGAGGCCGTTGATGGGCTGCCGCTCGAGCCGCAGCCCGCGATGCCCGCGGCTGCTCCCGCGAGCGCGACGGCCGCGCCCAACGCGGCCGCCGATCTGGTGAAAGTCACTGACCGATCTCCCTTCCCGGCTGTGTCAGCGGAAGTGACGTCCTCCGGGCGGACGTCTCCGGCCGGGCTTTGGCCTGGCGGCCCACCTACGCTAGGTGGCGGATTTGAGTAGTTCGACCCGTCCCGAGCTGAGTTGTGCCTGCCAGGGGCCGAGCCCCGTTGATTGCTTGCGCCAGAAACTAACAGGAAACTTTCCTATAAGATAGACTCCGTTGCCAGATTGAGACACAGACTGCATTCGTGCAGGTCATGACGCGCGAGACCGCAGCCCCTGGCCGTACAGTCGGGTCTGTCGGCGCCAGATGAGGGGTGGGGCATGCAGCGACGGCCTGGAACGCCGAGCCTGTTGCGGGAACTGAATGATCGGTCGGCGCTGGAGTTGCTGCTCAGCGGCGGCCCGATGACCAGGGCGCAGCTCGGCGAGCACACCGGGCCTGTCCAAGGTCACCGCATCCCAGCTGCTGGCCCGGCTCGAAGAGCGCGGGATCGTCGCCGTGGCCGGCGAGCTAGCGGGCGGCCGCGGCCCCAACGCCGCCCTGTACGCGGTCGTCCCGTCCACCGCGTACGTCGCTGGCCTGCACGTCGAGCAAGACGAGATCAGCGCTGGGGTCGCCGATATTACCGGGAACGTGGTGACTCGCATCTCGGTCAATCCGAGCGACGCGGAAGACCCCGTCGCCCTGGTACGCGGCGCCGTGCTGGCCGCCTGCTCCTCGGCCGGCGTGCCGCCGGAGTCGCTGCGCGCGTTCGTGATCGGCACCCCCGGCGTGCTGGATCCGCGGACCGGCGATCCGCGGCTCGCAGTGAACCTGCCGGCCTGGCACGAGGGCGTGCTCGACTGCGCTGCGCAGTGACCTCGGCAGGCCGGTGACGCTGGAGAACGACGTGAACCTGGCCGCGATGGCCGAGCGAGCTGTCGGGGCCGCCGCCGGGGTGGCTGACTTCGTGCTGGTGTGGCTTGGTGTCGGCCTCGGCCTCGCGACCGTGCTCGGCGGCCGGCTGCACCGCGGCGTCGGCGGGGCGGCCGGGGAGATCGGCTACCTGCCCGTGCCCGGCGTGCCGCTCCCGCAAGACGTGACGCACCCGGCTACGGGCGCGTTCCAGCGGCTCGTCGGCGCGCAGGCCCTGGTCCCGCTCGCGGCGCAGTACGGCTTCACCGAGCCGACAGCCGCGGCCGCGGTCGCGGCGGCCGTCGCGGCTGCCGTCGCGGTTGCCGGAGACGGTGCGGGGCAGGCCAGCCGCGGGCCGGGGAGTTCCTGAGCGAGCTGGCGGGCCGGGTCGCGACCGGGGTGGCCGCGATCTCCGTCGTGCTCGACCCAGAGCTCGTTGTCCTCGGCGGCGACGTGGGGCTGGCCGGCGGCACCGAACTGGCGCGCCGGGTCGCCGCCGAGGTCGGCCGGATCTGCCCGGCCCGGCCAGAGGTGGTCCCCACGGCCGTGAGCGGCGGGCCGGTGCTGCGCGGGGCGATCCTGGCGGCCGTCGACCAGGCGCGCGCGGAGCTGCTCGCCTCGGTCGCCGAGCCCGCCTGACCCAGCTTGCGCCGGTCACAAGATCCCGGCGCAGACGTCCTCGCCATCGAATTCGCGTACCTGCACCCCGCGTCGACCTCATCGTTTCCGCGCCCGCAAAACGCCCTAAAGCGGTCGGCAAATGCCGCGAAACCATGAAGAGTAGGAGCGCCGAGCCCGACAGCACGGGCGGCTGACTGCGATAGTGGCTCCGTGAGCCCGCGTGAACTTGCAGACACCGTCGCCCGCGACTACGCCGACACGTTTGGCGAGGAACCGGCCGGAGTCTGGTTCGCGCCTGGCCGGGTGAACCTGATCGGCGAGCACACCGACTACAACGACGGCTTCGTGCTGCCGTTCGCGCTCGGTACCGGCGTCGCCGTCGCGGCGGGCCGGCTCGGCAGCGACATCACGGTCTGGTCCCGGCAGCGCAACGGACGCCCCGTGACCGCTCCGGTGGACGGGCTGGTCCCTGGCGCTGTCGACGGCTGGGCGGCGTATCCGCTCGGCATGGCGTGGTCCCTCGTGCAGGCCGGGTATCGGCCGGGCGGCACGGCCATCGCCGTCGACGCTGACTTGGCCGTGGGCGCTGGACTGTCGTCATCGGCAGCGCTGGAGTGCGCCGTCGGCCTCGCGCTCGCTGATCTGCACGGGCTCACGGTGATGCGCACGGAACTGGTACGGCTCGCGAGCAAGGCCGAGAACGAATTCGCCGGCGCTCCCACCGGGATCATGGACCAGTCGGCCGTGCTGCTCTGTCAGGCCGGTCACGCTCTCCTGCTGGACTGCCGTAGTGGCGCCTCCGACGACGTGCCACTCGAGCCCGGCGCAGCCGGACTCGCGCTCCTCGTCATCGATACGGGGGTGCGTCATGCGCTGACCGATGGGCGATACGCGCAGCGCCGACGGTCGTGCGAAGCGGCCGCGCACGCGCTCGGCGTCACATCACTGCGGGACCTGCCCGACGGTCCCGGCGACCTGGCGGGGCTGACCGATCCGGAGCTACGGCGCCGCGCCCGGCACGTCGTCAGCGAGAACAGCCGCGTCCTCGCTGTGGCCGACTTGCTCCGGCGCGGTGACCTGGCTCGCCGTCGGCCCGCTGCTGACCGAGTCGCACGCGTCGCTGCGGGACGACTTCGAGGTTTCCTGGCTGGAGGCCGACGTCGCGGTCGAGACCGCGCTCGCGGCCGGCGCGATCGGCGCGCGGATGACGGGCGGCGGATTCGGCGGCACGGTGATCGCACTCGCGCCAGCGGCCGCGGTCGCGAGCATCAGGACCGCGCTCGACGCGGCGTACGCCCGGCATCGCTGGGCGCCGCCGCTGATCATGCAGACGGTGCCGTCCCACGGCGCTCGGCGCCTGCGCTGAGCCGCAGGGGGCACGTGGATGATCGTTCTGGACGGCACGTCGCTGACGTGTGCTGACGTGGCGGCGATCGGCAGGCGGCTGGCTCAGGTCGACATCGGCGAGGCCGGGCGGACACGGGCCAGGGAGGCTGCCGCCGCCGCTCGCGCGCTCACCGCAGAGCGCGCTGTGTACGGCCGGACGACCGGTGTCGGCGCTAACAAGACCATGCAGGTCGGTGCTGGTGACGGGCCGGAAACTGGCCTCCGGCTGGTCCGCAGTCACGCGAGCGGCGCCGGGCCGCTGATCGCCACCGAGGTTAGCCTGGCGATGCTCGCGGTGCGGGCCAACCAGATCGCCGCCGGCGGATCTGGCGTCGACTCCGGCGTGCTCGACGCGCTTACGGCATGCGTGAACCGCGGCCTGCGGCCGCCGGCCCGTCGTTACGGCGCGATCGGCACAGGCGACCTGGCGGCGCTGGCGGTGACCGCGTTGTGTCTGCTCGGTGAGCGTGACTGGCTGCCAACCGGCGCCGGCCAGCCGGAGTTCTCGCCGGCCATGACCGAGTCCGCCGCCGACGTCGGCGTGCGGCACCCCCGGTTCGCCCTGGATCCCCGCGACATGATGGCGTTCCTGTCCAGCAACGCCGCGACGCTGGCCGAGGCCGCCATCGCCTGCCACGACCTGTCGGTCCTGCTCGCCGCGGGCACGGTGATCGCTGCGCTCGGCCATCTCGCGATCGGAGCGTCATTCGAGCCCTACGCCGAGGCTGTCCAGCGGGCACGCGCTCATCCGGGCCAGCTGCGGGTCGCGGCCGACCTGCGCCTGCTGATTGCGGCCGGGGCGTCGAGCGCCGCTCGGATCCAGGACTCCTACGGCTATCGTGCGCTGCCGCAGGTGCACGGCGCCGCCGTCGACGCGGCCGAGCACGCGACGCAGGTCGTGGCGCGAGACCTCAACGCGGCCGCGGAGAACCCGCTCGTCGACGTCGGCGGGCAGCGGATCTGGCACAACGGCAACTTCCACACGACGTACATCACGCTCGCTCTGGACGCGGCACGAGCCGCGGCGTTCCAGGCGGCGTCGCTGTCGACGGCACGGCTCGCCGCACTGCTGGACGACCGCGTGACAGGTCTCACCGCGTTCCTGGCCCATGACACGTCGCCCAGCTCGGGGCTAATGATCGTCGAGTACAGCGCGCACTCGGCGCTGGCCGACATCATGAGGCTGGCGGCCCCGGCCGCGCTCGGCAGTGCGGTGCTGTCCATCGGTGCTGAGGAGCACGCGGGGTTCGGCACGCAGGCGGCGTGGTCGGCTACCGGTGTCGTGCAGGCGTACCGGGTCGTGCTGGCCTGCGAGCTGGTCGGCGCTGTCCGAGCGCTGCGGCTGCGCGGCGGCCGTCCGGCGGCGGGCCCGCTCCGGCAGGCGTTCGACTACGCCAGCGGGGTGCTGGCGGCTGTGCACGCCGACCGGCCGCTTGACGGCGACCTCGCGGCCGCCGAGCAGATCCTCGAAGGCATCGCGGCCGTGCTAACCGCGTGACGCTGCTCGGGTCGCACAGACGACGACATCCGATAGGCTCCGCCCGGTAAGTACCACTCGCGCGGGTCCGCAGGGAGCTGATACCGGGTGCGCGTTGCCGACATCGCTACGCCGGCGCTGGTCGTGGATGCCGACGTCCTCGATCGCAATATCGCCACTATGGCCACAGCACTGCCGGGACCGCGGCTGCGCCCGCACGTCAAGGCGCACAAGTGCACTGGCCTCGCGCGACGTCAGGCCGCGGCCGGTCACCGGGCCTTCACGTGCGCGACCATCCGCGAATGCGAGGGCATGGCGGCAGCGGGCCTGGGCGATGACTTGCTGCTCGCGAACGAAGTCCTGGACGCGACGCGCCTTGGCAGCCTCGCGGCAGCGGGCAGCAGGATCACACTCGCGGTGGACTCCGAGCAGACCATCGACGCTGCCGCGGCCGGCGGGGTCCGCGAGGTCCTCGTCGACGTCAACGTCGGCCTGCCCCGCTGTGGCTGCGCGCCTGCGGATGCGGGCAGGCTCGCCGACCTAGCGCGCCAGCGCGGGCTTGAGGTACGCGGCGTGATGGGCTACGAAGGCCATGTCGTCGGGCTGGTGGACGCGGCCGAGCGCGCCGAGCGGTGCCGAGCCGCGATGGAGTTGCTGATGCGGGCCCACGCTGACGTCGGCGGCGAGCTGATCTCCGCTGGCGGCACGGGTACGTACGCGCTCAACACCTGGGCGAACGAGATCCAGGCCGGCTCCTACGCGCTGATGGACACGGCCTACGGACGGCTGGGGCTGCCGTTCGAGCAGGCCGCGTTCGTGCTCGCCACCGTCATCTCGAGCTCCCCAGGCTGGGCCGTGGGTGACGCTGGGCTCAAGGCGTTCGGCATGGATCACGGTAACCCCGAGCTCAGAGCCGGAACGGTGCAGTTCTGCTCAGACGAGCACGTCACGTTCACGCCGCCACGGCCAGTCGGCGACCGGGCCTGGCTCGCCCCGGCTCATATCGATCCGACCATGGCCTGCCATGAGCGGCTGTACCTATTCTCCGGCGACAGCGTGGTCGACGTCTGGCCGATCGATCTGCGCGGGTGGTGAGGTCCGGCATGAGCGAACTGCCGCGTTATCAGGACCTGCCGGCGGCGCCGCGCGGCGGCCGCAGTGCCTGGGGCTTGTTCGGTCCAGACGACAACGTGGGCCTAGTGAACCTGCTAACGCCGGAGCGCGTGGCGGCAGCAGCGAGACTGGTCCGGACAGGTCGCATGTTCCCGCTGGACGTGCCGCTCGGCAGTATCGCGCCGGCGCTGGCGAAGTACCGCGGCACGGCGCGGCACACGATCCTGCACCAGCCTGGAACGGCCGGATTCGACGACCTGTACGACAACTTCTACCCGCAGGCCTCCAGCCAGTGGGACTCGCTCGGCCACGTCGGGTACGCACCGGACGAGTTCTACAACGGAGCCACCGAGGCCGATGTGCTCGCCGGCACCAGGAACACCATCGATCACTGGGCCAGGCACGGTATCGCGGGCCGGGCAATCCTGCTTGATATTCCGCGGGCCATGGCTGAAGCCGGCCGGGAGTACGAGCCCGGCGATGCGACGCGCCATCGGCGTCGAGGAACTCGAGCTCGCGCGGCGCCGGACCGGCCTGGAGTTTGGCACCGGCGACATTATCCTGCTGCACACCGGGTTCGCCGCCTGGTACGCCGAGCAGCCGGCCACCGTCAGGGAGCGATTGCACGGCCGGGTCATCGCGCCGGGACTCGCGCACACTGAAGCTGTCGGCGAGTACCTGTGGGACTCGCACGCGGCTGCGATCGCCTCGGACACGTTCGCCGTCGAGGTCTGGCCGGTCGATCCGAGCCCGGCTGCGCACCCGTTCGGCTTCCTGCATCACCTGCTGATCGGGCAGTTCGGGATGGCGCTCGGGGAGCTGTGGTGGCTCAAGGAGCTCGCCGACTCGTGCGCAGCTGACGGCGTGCATGAGAGCTTCCTGGTCAGCGTGCCGATGAACGCACCCGGCGGCATCGGCTCGCCCGCCAACGCCGTGGCCATCAAGTGAGCTAACTGCCCACACGCTGCTATCTCAGCCGAGGCTGTCGAGACCCTGTCGCTTTCAGTCACTGTCACGGCCGGTTCATACCTTTTATGCCCACGGAACTGTCAGGGTCTCCGTGGCCTCGGCGGAGTTAGCCGGGGAGCGGGCTACGGGCTGACTGCGCGCTCGGGCTGACTGCGCGCTCGGGCTGACTGCGCGCTCGGGCTGACTGCGCGCTCGGGCTGACTGCGCGCTGGGTCGGCTGCGCGGGTTTGCGTCGGCGCGGCTGGCGAGCGGTCAGCCGCGCAGCCGGAGGCCGCGCGGGGTTGGCCGGAAGCCGGCCGCCTCCAGCGCCCTCGCCAGCGGTGAGTCGTAGACGCCGCCGCCGTCGGCGCGCTCGACGGTCAGTCGGCCGAGCGCGCCGGCGCGCACCGCCGCGGCCAGCGCCGCGGCGGCCGGCTCGAGCAGGGCTGGCTCACTGGTCCAGGACAGCAGTGTCTTGCCGCCGCGCTCGACATACAAGACGAGCTCGCCGTCAGCGATTACGACCAGGGCGCCGGCCTTGCGGCCGGGCCGGTGGCCGCCAGCGGTCTCGCCCGGCCGCTCGGGCCACGGCAAGGCGGCGCCGTAGGCGTTGGCCGGATCAGCTGCGGCCAGGACCACGACCCTCGGTTCGTGCTGGCTGAGTGCGCCGGTCGGGCGGCGATCCCAGCGACCGCGCGAAGGCGGGGCGCCTGGTCCGCCGGTATCCACGGGGTGGCGCCGCGGGATGCCTGGTGCGCTGGTATCCCAGGGGTCGCGGGGCGGCTGGCTGCCTGGTGCGCTGGTATCCCAGGGGTCGCGCGGCGGGATGCCTGGGTCAGCGGCATCCCACGGGTCGAGCAGGCCTGCCGCCACCCGCGAGGAGTCGGCCGCGCGGGCCGAGTCGGCCATCGCTCGCATCCGGTCTACCGCGCCCGGCAGCGCGAACTGCGCGGCACCCAGTCCCTCGACGAAGTAGCCCCGCCGGCACTGGCCGCCGTCCTCTAGCGCGCGCAGGACCGGATAGAGCGCGCCGAACCCGCCCGTGACGCGCTCGGCCGCCGCCGCGCCGCGGATCAGGATGCCGTACCGCTCGAGCAGCGCCAGCGCCTGCGCGTGCAGTCGGCGGGTCGGGTCGCGGGCGGGCGGCGGAAGCGCCGACCACCGCCCGCTCACGGTCGGCGGTCCGCTGCGGGACGGCATCGCGCCGCGGCCGAATCCTGGTCGGCGGGAAACCGCCGCGCCGGGCCGGCCGGACGGACGGCGCTGGCCAGCAGCTCGGCTCCGGTGCGACCGGCCTGCCCGTGCCGAGAACCGTCCGCAGCGGAGCGAGGGTGTCGTTGGTCAGCCGGCCAGCCCAGACCAGGTCCCAGATCGCGCTGGCGACGTCGCGGTCATTCGCGGCCAGTGCCTTGGAGGTCTGGTCGGCCAGGCCTGCTGCAACCCGGTCGGCGATGCCGCGGAAGAACAGCGCCCCGCCCCCCTCCAGGACGCCGAGGACGGCCTCGTGCACCGGCGTCATCGTGATCTCTGCTGGCTCAGGCAGCAGCAACGGCGCGGCTGCGGCCGGCGCCAGGATGACCCAGCCGTCACTACCCGGCAGCGCTCCGGCGCCGGACCAGACGACCTCGCCCGCCGCGGTCAGCTCGTCGAGCAGGGACGGCGAATAGCCCGGGACCCGCTCGGGCAGGACCAGAGTCTCCAGCGCCGACGCCGGGATCGCCGCCCCGGCTAGCTGATCGATCACGTCGTAGACCGCGTCGGCCCTGGCCGGCCTGCCGCGGCTGGCCGCGCTGCTTCTCGTCGCCGTCGCGTCGGCGTGCTGCCAGGCGGGCAGGAACGCCGCGTACACCGACGGCGGCGCGGGCTCCACTTCCTTGCGCAGCTTGGCCAGGCAGCGGCGCCGTAGCATGCGCAGCACGCCGGCTTCGCACCACTGACTGCCCCCGCTGGGCTCGAAGTCACCCTCGGTCAGCGATGCCCTCGGCTGCCAGCCGGTGCAGCGTCCCCGTCACCACGGCGACGCCAAGGCCGTACCGCTCTGCGACGGCCAGCGAGCCGAACGGCCCATGCGTGCGCGCATACCGCAGGACAAGGTCGCGCAGCGGGTCGGGGACCGGCTCGGTGAAGACCTCGGGCACGCCTGGCGGCAGCGCGACACCGAGCGCGTCGCGCAGCCGGCCCGCATCCTCGATTGCGCTCCACCGCTCGGTGCCGGCGACGCGCAGCTCGAGCACGCGCCGCTGGGCGGCGAGCGCAGCCAGCCAGGCGGGTGCCTGCGCCGGGTCTGCCGATCGCTCGGCGACTTCTTCGGTCGTCAGCGGACCGAGCGCGCGGAGCATGTCCGCGACGGCCTCGGCGTCCCGGCAGGCTCGGCCGGGCGTGAGTCGCTGCAGCTCGCGCTCGGTCTCCTCGACCACGGTCGGATCCAGCAGCTCGCGCAGCTCCGTCTGCCCGAGCAGCTCGGCCAGCAGGGCCGAGTCGAGTGCGAGCGCCTGCGCTCGCCGCTCGGCGAGGGGCGTATCGCCTTCGTACATGAACGCGCCGACGTACCGGAACAGCAGCGACCTGCTGAACGGCGATGCCGCCGGCGTCTCCACCTCGACCAGCCGGATCTCGCGCGCCGCTATGCCGCGCATCAGCGCGGTCAGGCCCGGCACGTCGAACACGTCCTGCAGGCACTCCCGCATCGTCTCCAGCGCGATCGGGAACTGGCTGTACTGGCTGGCCACCGCCAGCAGCTGCGCGGACCGCTGGCGCTGCTGCCACAGCGGCGTGCGCCTGCCCGGCTGCCGGCGCGGCAGCAGGAGAGCCCTGCGCCGCGCACTCGCGGAACCTGGACGCGAACAGCGCGGACGAGCCGACCTCGGCGGTCACGATCTGCTCGACCTCGTCAGGATCGAGCATGGCGATGCCGGCCGGCGGCGGGTCATCGGCGTCCGGCACCCGGATGACGATGCCGTCGTCGGTGTGCTGCGCCTGCACGTCCATGCCGCCGTAGCGCTCGCGCAGCCTGGCCGCGATCGCGAGCGCCCAGGGCGCGTGCAGCTGCGCGCCGTACGGGCTGTGCAGCACCAGGCGCCAGTCGCCGAGCTCGTCCCGGAAGCGCTCGAGTACCAGCGTGCGATCGTCTGGCAGGTAGCCGGTCGACTCGCGCTGCTCGTGCAGGTAGCGGATCAGGTTGCGCGGCGGCTAGCTCGTCCAGGCCCGCCGCGCGCAGCCGGGCCGTAGCCTGCTCCTCGCTGACCGCCCCCAGCTCGCGGCAGTACGCGCCGATAGCGGCGCCAAGCTCGGCCGGGCGGCCGGGCGCGTCACCCTTCCAGAACGGGAGCCTGCCCGGGCTGGCCTGCCGCTGGGGAGACGAGTACCTGGTCCGCGGTGATGTCCTCGATCCGCCAGGATGTAGCGCCGAGCACGAACACGTCGCCGACCCGGGACTCGTAGACCATCTCCTCGTCCAGCTCGCCGACCCGGCGCGAATGCCGGCCGGAGCGGTCGGTCTGCCCGCCGGCCAGGAACACGCCGAACAGGCCGCGGTCCGGGATCGTGCCGCTGTTGCTGACGGCCAGCCGCTGGCTGCCGGGACGGCCCGTCAGCTTTCCGGTGGTCCGATCCCACACCAGCCGCGGCCGCAGTCCGCCGAAGTCCTCGCTCGGATACCGGCCGGCGAGCATGTCGAGCACGGCGTCCAGCACCGGCCGGGTCAGCCCGCTGAACGGCGCCGCCCGGCGCACGGTCTGCTCGAGCTCGCTGACATCCCAGTCGTCCAGCGCCGTCATGGCGACAATCTGCTGGGCTAGCACGTCGAGCGGATTGCGCGGCATCCGGAGTTCCTCGATCTGCCCGGCCCGCATGCGCTGCGTGACGACCGTGGACTGGACCAGGTCACCCTGGTACTTCGGGAAGAAGATGCCGCGCGAGACGTCGCCCACGTGGTGGCCAGCCCGGCCGGTCCGCTGCAGGCCGCTGGCGACAGACGGCGGTGACTCGACCTGGATGACCAGGTCGACGGCGCCCATGTCGATGCCGAGCTCCAGGCTTGAGGTCGCGACCACGGCCGGCAGTGTGCCTGCCTTCAGCGCCTCCTCGATCTGGCTGCGCTCCTGCCGCGACACCGAGCCGTGATGCGCGCGGGCGACGACCGCCGGCCGCGCCCGCGCTGATGCCGGCTGGCGCCGAGGAGCTGCGCCGGGGGGCTGGCGTCGCCGGTCGCCGACGGAGTGCGCGATCTGGTCCAGGTCCCCGGCCTCCTGCATCGCCTCGGCGGCGCGCTCGGCCGCAAGGTCGTTCAGCCGGGCGCACAGTCGCTCGGCGAGCCGCCGGGAGTTGGCGAAGACGATCGTGGACTGATGGCTCTGGATAAGGTCGAGGACCCGCTCCTCGACGTGCGGCCAGATCGAGTGCTGCGCGGACCGGATTGCCGTCCGGCTGAGCCTCGCCGCCGCCTCGCGGCTGTGGCCGTGGCCGTGGCCCGGCCTGGTCAGGCTCCTCGCCGCCGTGCAGGTCGCTCATGTCCTCGACCGGCACGACGATCTTGAGGTCCAGCTGCTTCTCGCTCGGCGGCGACACGATCGTGACTGGCAGCGCGCCGCCGAGGAACGTCGCGACTTCCTCGGGCGGCCGCACTGTGGCGGACAGCCCGATGCGCTGAGCTGGCCGGAGCGGCAAGCCCGGGTCCGCTGCCGTGCGCAGCGCGTCCAGTCGCTCGAGCGACAGCGCGAGGTGGGCCCCGCGCTTGCTGCCCGCCAGCGCGTGCACCTCGTCGACGATGACGGTCTGGACGCTGCGCAGGGTCTCCCTCGCCTGCGAGGTCAGCATCAGGAACAGCGACTCCGGTGTGGTGATCAGGATGTCAGGCGGCCTGGTGGCGAGCTTGCGGCGCTCGTCGGCGGCCGTATCGCCCGTCCTGACCGCGACCGCTGATGTCGGGCTCGGGCAGGCCGAGCCGACGGGCTGCGTGCGTCACTCCCGCCAGCGGCGAGCGCAGGTTGCGCTCGACGTCAACCGCCAGGGCCTTGAGCGGTGAGATGTAGAGCACCCGGCACCGGCGCTTCGGATCGGCTGGCTGCGGCTCGCTGGCGAGCTTGTCGATGGCCCACAGGAAGGCCGCCAGCGTCTTGCCCGAGCCGGTCGGGGCGATGACCAGGGTGTGCTCGTCCCTGCCGATGGCGCGCCACGCCTGCGACTGGGCCGGCGTCGGCTCGGCGAACGCCGAGCCGAACCATGCCCTTGTTGCCTCGCTGAAGTCAGCGAGACCGGGAGCCTGGGCGGGTGCCATGACTCCATCTTGCCTGCGCTTACCGACATTCCGGGCCGTCGCCTGCGCCTGAACGCTGCTTTCTACTAGGTTGTCCCGGTGCCTCCGGTCAATCTGCGGCCGTCCGCTCGCGCCATCATCCTGGACGAGGACGACCGAATCCTGCTGTGCCGGTTCGAGTTCCTGCGGGACGGCCAGCACGTCGTCGTCTGGGCAACGCCCGGCGGCGGCGTCGAGCCTGGCGAAACACTGCTGGCGGCCCTGCGCCGCGAGCTCCTGGAGGAGGTCGGGCTGGAGATTCGATGACGACCCGCCGCACGTCTGGCATCAGGAGATCGTCCGTGCGGGGCATGCGCCGGGCTACGACGGACTTATCAACGACTATTTCCTGGTCCGGGTTCCGGCGTTCACGCCACGTGGCTCGCTGAGCGACGCGGAGCTTGCCGCGGAGAGACGTCATCGGCCTGCACTGGTGGGCCCTGGCTGACATCGTCGGCTACCAGGGCACGACCTGTTCGGCCCGCGCAGCCTGGCCGGCTGCTGACGACGCTGCTGCGTGACGGGCCGCCGGGTCAGCCGGTCCAGATCGAGGGGTAGATCCAATTGCCTGGTCCTGGCGAGCCAGGAAGGATGAACTAGTCGGCTGGGGATCAGCTCAGGCGCAGCCAGGTCACCACTGGCGAGGACGAATGGACGCGGAGGAGATCTTCCCGGCGCTCCTGACGCCGGAGGGCATGGCCGATCCCGTATCCGCTGTATGCGGCGCTGCACGAGGTGGGCGACGCGATCGCCGCAGGACGGCCTCGTACTGGTGGCCGGCTACGACGCGGCCAGCGCGGTGCTGCGCGATCCGGCGTTCCGCGTGGCCGACGCGGCGAGGTACGACGAGATCATGCCGGGCTGGCGAGATCACCCGTCGATGAGCACGGAATCCATCCTTAACCTGAACCCGCCGGAGCATGGCCGCGATCAGGAGCCTGATCTCCCGCGTCTTCACCCAGCGCCGGGTCGCTGCGCTCGAGCCAGCCATCGCGGCCATGACAGCCCGGCTGCTCGACGACATCGCCGAGCGGGGAGCCGGTGGGGGTGCCGTGGAGTTCATGCACGACTTCGCGTTCCTGCTGCCGGTCACGGTCATCTGCGAGCTGATGGGCATACCCGAGGAGGACCGCGAGGGTTTCGGCCACTCGCCAGCGCGCTGATCGCGACCCTGGAGCCGACCAGCACCAGGCAGCAATGGCTGGCCGCGGACGCGGCTGCCGTGCAGCTGAACGACTACTTCACGGCGCTCTGGCGGCAGCCCGGCGCGCCAGCCCGCGAAACGACCTGATCAGCGCGCTCGCCCGGAGCAACGATGCCCGCGATGGCCGCCTTAGCGACACCGAGTTACTCGATAACCTGACGCTGCTGCTCGTGGCCGGGTTCGAGACAACCGCCAACCTGCTGGGTAACGGGTTGCGCATCGTTCTTGCCGACCGATCCGTTGGCGACGACCTCCGGGATGGCGTCGTGCCGGTGGCCGCCTTCGTCGAGGAAGTACTGCGCTATGACTCGCCGGTGCAGCTGACCAGCCGCCGGCCAGCTGAGCCCGTGGACGTCGGCGACCGCCGCGTGACGCCCGCCGAGGAGATCATCGTCATGCTCGGCGCGGGCAACCGCGATCCGCACAGGTTTACCGAGCCGCACAGGTTCAATCCGTCCCGGTCTGACGGCGGCGCGCTCAGCTTCGGCGGCGGCGCGCATTTCTGCATCGGCTCGGCCCTGGCCCGGCTGGAGGCGGCCGTGGCCTTCCCGCAGATCCTCGGCCGCTTCCCCGACCTCGCTGCCGCAGGCGAGGCGGTACGCAAGAACGGCCTGGTCCTGCGCGGCTACGAGTCAATGCCAGTCGTCGTTGCCTAGCCAGGCGCCAGGCCGCGGGCGGCATCTGCGGCCAGGTGCATCTCCGCGGCGACCCAGCGGCCGCCTGCTGCCTCGACCTCGGGATAAGCGGCCCTGACCTCCGCCAGTATGTCGGGCAGGAAGAGCAGCACCGAGTCGGGCCGGCGCGTGCCGAGCTCAGCAGGGCTGATCACCGGAATATCGGTGCCAGGCATCCGCAGTCCGTGCTTGGCGGGCGATGCATCGACGACCGCTGGCAGTACTGAGCTATCGACCTCGGCCATCCGCAGCAGGGCAACCGCGCGTGACGCCGCTCCGTAACCGAGGACCGTACGTCCCGCGGCTCGCTCGGCGGCGAGCCAGGCTCGCATCCGGCTGGTCTGCACGACCAGGTCATGCTGCAGCCCGGCCAGGACGGCAGGGTCGCGAACGCCGATCCTGGCGTCCTCGGCCACAAGCTCGCGTACCGACTCGTCAGGCGCGGCCGGGGAGTCGGACGCGCGCCTGGCGGCCAGGAGCACAGTGCCGCCGTAGAGCGCGAAGCGCCAGGCCGTCTCGGCCCGGAAGCCGACAGCAGCCAGCATCTCGATCAGCGCGGTAGTGGAGTAATACGCGTAGTGACCGTGCCGCAGGGCATTCCACTGCCCGAGGCTGATGATCGCGTCCAGGGAGTGGTACTGCAGCAGCAGCACCCCACCCGCCGTAAGCCGGCCAGCGCGAGCCGCGAGGGCTGCGCCCTGATTAGCGGCGTGCATCAGGCCGAAGCAGTCGACGATGACGTCGGCGGGCTGATCGTCTGCCACTGGCCGAAGACCGCATGCGGCCAGGTCGCCCAGCCAGGATCCGCCATGCGGGCTCCCGTACTCAGCCACCGTGCTGCCGGCCCGCAGCAGGCCCGCCGCCGACGCGCGCCGGACGGCGTCAGCAGCCTGCGCGACCAGAGCCTCGGGCTCGGCACCGCGTGGCTCCTCCGGCACCGTAGGGTCCGCTACGAGCTGCGCCAGTCCGCAATTCGCGCACAGCCACATCTGCAGGGGGTAGACGGGATCTGGGCCGCTCTCGCCGCGGCGCGGGAAGTAGTCGCACGCGGGCTGCAGGCCGAGGTCCAGCACAAGCTGACCGTCGTTGCTAGCGCACGCTCGGCAGTCGAGCTGAATCACGAACGTCCTCCTCCCCAAGAGGCTTCCGGCCGCCAGGGCCGCCGCCGCCGCGCACTGATCGTTCCATGACATCCAGCGCAGATTCAGTGGATCGGCGGATACGCATGTCGTCCGCTGGCGGCCGGCGGCCTTGCGGCACGGGGCAGGCAGCGCGAGATCATTGCCAAGATATTACCGGTCCAGCTGTTGACGGCGGCGTTGCTCTTCTACGATTACTGTAGAAGGTAGGATCGGATCCTCGGGGGATGTGAGTGTCGATGAGTTTGCAACGTGACAGCGCTGAGCAAGGCACCAAGCTCTATAAGAGAGACTTCTGGAGCGCGGAGAACCTCAAGTTCACCACGCCGCATTACCGGCTGCGCAAGGCAGCCCGAATAGTAAACAACATTGCCGGTGACAGAGCGTGCGAGCTGCTGGATGTCGGGTGCGGGCCAGCGACGCTGAAGACCGTGCTGTGCCCGAACATCGGCTATTACGGGATCGACATCGCCATTCATGAGCCGGCTCCCTACCTGCTGGAGTACGACTTCCTTGAGGCACCTATCAGCTTCCACGACAAGCGGTTCGACATCGTACTCGCCCAGGGCGTCTTCGAGTACGTGGGTATATTTCAGGATCAGAAGTTTGCCGAGATCAGCAGCCTGCTGAAGGACGACGGTCGTTTTGTCGTATCGTATATCAATTTCGATCACCGGGCCCGGTCCATTTACTGGCCCTACAGCAACATGCAGTCCTTGAGCGCATTCCGGCGATCGCTGTCCGCCCACTTCAAGATAGAGAGGTACTTTCCGGTAGCGCATAACTGGCATCATTCACAGCCCGGCAAGCGGCTCTTGCAGACGGTGCAACTGCCGATGACCGTGAATGTCCCGGTGCTCAGTCCGATCCTGGCCGTGGAGTACTTCTACATCTGCGCTAAGGCGTAGCGCGCTCAGGCTGTGATCAGGGCAGCAGCCTGAGCGCCTCGGCGAGCGTCAGGGCTCGCTTGTCACGTTGCGACATGACCGACACGGGCAGCGGCCAGGGAAGCGCCAGATCTGGATCGTCGAAGGCGATGGCGACGTCTTCGGAGGGGTCGTGGGTCTTGTCAATCCGATAGGAGACATCCGCGGGGTCTGATAGGGCCTGGAATCCGTGCGCACAGCCAGCGGGCACATACAGCGATACCTGGGTCGCGCCGTCGAGGTCGAAGCTTGCCCAGTTGAGAAATGTCGGAGAAGCGGGCCGCAGGTCAACGATGACATCGAACACCGCTCCGTACGAGCATCGCACTAGCTTGGCCTCGCCAGCGCCGCGCCGCACATGCATGCCGCGCACTACGCCGCACCGGGACCGCGAAATGCTGTCCTGAACGAAGGCTGCGGAGTCGATTCCCGCCGCGCGCACATCGGACTCTTCGTAGGTTCGGCAGAAGAAGCCACGCTCGTCGACGTGCGGATCAGGCGTGAACAGCAGAGCGCCAGCTATCCGCGTCACCGGCTCGACGCGCACTTCGCCTCCCAGCCGAACTAAGGGCCGCCACGTGCCTGAGCGGCCGGGCGGGCCTGGACTAGACCACGCTGCCGCGGCTAGCCAGCGCGGCGAGCAAAGTCATTCTGCTATAGGAGCGCGAACCGCTGATTCTTGATACTGGCGGCAGCCGATCTTCCCCCTCGCCGACGGGACGGCTGCGCGCCTCGGCCGCCACCTGATCGCCGGTTACTTGCCCTTGGCCGCCGTCCGGTATCGCTCGATGACAAGCCCCGCAAGCGCCGGGTGGCCGCCGAGCGGCTCAGTGACCCAGTCGGCACCGCTGCCGTGCAGCTGATCCTGGAAGTGGCCAGGTGCCAGCAGGTAAGAGGCCACGGCGATCGGTAGCCCGGTGCGCTCGCGGAGCTCGGCGACGGCGTCGGGAACTGTCGGCTGCGCGGCCGACGCAAACGCGCCGACTACTGGCACGCTGCAGCCGCTCGGCAAGCAGGTCTGCCTGCTGCTGCACATCGGCAGCCGCCGCGGGATCGGAAGATCCGGCGGCAGCCAGCACGACCGGTGTGCCGGCCGGGACGCCAGCCTCCGCTAGCCGCGCCGTCAGCGCGGTCAGCAGCAGTTCGTCAGGACCGAGCGGGCCCGCGACCCTGGCGCCTGCCGAGGATGGCCGCGCCGGCGATGTCGGCGGTGAGGTGATAGCCGGTCGACAGCAGCAACGGCACGATGACGGAGTTCGTCCCGGCGGCGCCGAGTTCGGCTGGCAGTGAAGGCTCAGCGTGGCCGATGAACGCTAGATGGACATCGAGCACCGGGGCCAGGCGGCGGACCTGCCGGGCCAGAGTCTTGATCACGTCGGTGGCCGCCGGGTTCCGGCTGCCGTGGGCGACTGCGAGCAGCGCTGGCTGGCTCATGCGATGGCCGCCAGCTCGGATGCGGCGCACGCCGACGCGGACAGCAGGTCGCGTAGCGCCACGACCTCGCCGATGACCACGACGGCCGGCGGCCGCACGCCTGCGCTGGCCGAATCAGCCGCGACGCTGCCCAGCGTGGAGGTCAGTACCTGCTGGTCTGGCGTCGTCCCGTCGCTGATGACCGCTACGGGCGTGGCCGCGTCCCGGCCGCGCTTGATCAATTCGGCGGCGACAGCGTCGAGGTGCGCGACGGCCATCATCAGCACGAGCGTGCCAGTCGCCTGGGCCAGCGCCGCCCAGTCGACTGTCGCGCCAGGGTGCGAGGGATCCAGATGCGCGGATACCACGGAGAAGTCCTGTGTGATGCCCCGATGCGTGACCGGGATGCCCGCGTAGGCGGGTACCGCGATCGCGCTGGTGACGCCGGGCACGACCTGGAACGGGACGCCGGCCCGCACGCAGGCCAGCGCTTCCTCGCCGCCTCGCCCGAACACGAACGGGTCGCCGCCCTTGAGACGGACTACCCGCCGGCCAGCCAGCGCACGAGCCACGATGAGCTCGTTGATCTGCGACTGCGTCAGGTTGTGAGCGTGCGGTCGCTTGCCCGCGTCGATCACCTCGACACCTGAGTCGAGCTCGGCCAGCAGCGATCGCGGCGCCAGCTTGTCCGTGACCACGACGTCTGCCTCGGCCAGCAGCCGTCGGCCAAGGACCGTTATCAGGCCCGGATCGCCCGGTCCGCCGCCGACCAGTGCCACGCTCCCGACGGGGCTGGCACGGTGCGGTCGGACCGGCAGTCTGCCCTCGGCGAGAGCCAGCGCAATAGCGGCGCGCAGCCGCTGCGACCGTGCCGGGTCGCGGCCGGCCGTCACCGCGACCGTGACGTCACCGTGCCGCGTCACTGCCGGGGTCCGCGCTGGCGACGCGGTCGCATCATCGGCGCGTACGCACCAGATCCGCTGCCGCTCCGCCTCGGCTGCCACGAGCGCGTTGACGTCCGGATCGTCGGTCGCGGCGTGCGCGAGCCAGGCCGCCGACAGGTCGCCATCGCGGTAGCGACGGCGCAGGATCGTAACGGGCAGGTCGGCCAGCTCGGTGGCAATCGACGGGGCTATGACCACGACATGCGCGCCAGACTCAACCAGGCTCCTGGCGCGGCGCAGCGCTACCCGGCCGCCGCCGACAATGACCGCGCGCCGACCGGCCATCGACAGCATCAGCGGGTACAGCGAAGGCGGATCGGGCGGTGCGAGGGCGGCGCGGCCCGGCTGGGCGCCGCCGCCAGCCGGGCGCGCGCCGGGTTTGCGGCCGACGGGGGTCACAGCGCGGACCTGACCGCCGGGTCGTGCGGCTGCGGCCGCACGACGGCGAGGAATTTCAGGCTGAAGCCGCGCGCGCAGGCGCGGCACTCCCACTCGCCGGCCTGCGCGCCTGCCGGGCGGAGATTCTCCTCGCCGCAGTACGGGCAGAAGAACGGCACCTGCCGTTCGCCCGTCATGCCTGCTGTCCCGTTTGCGTCGACGGGCCCGTCGGCGTCAGCTGGCCCGTCGGCGTCAGCTGCCCAGTCGCCGTCAGCTGGCCCGTCGGTGTCAGCAGGGCCGGCTGTGGCAGCGCACTCGTGTCGGTCAGCAGCTCTGGATCGGCGCGGCGCACCCAGGTGGCGAACTCCTCGCCGTCGGCGCGGTCAGCCTGGTAATTGCGCAGCAGCCGTTCCACGTAATCCGTCAGCCCAGCCGTGGTGACCTTCAGCCCCCGCAGCTTGCGGCCGAAACCGGGGTCGGTGCCGAGGGAGCCGCCCAGGTGCACCTGGAAGCCTTCCTGGCCGTCGACGATCGAGCCCTTCAGCCCGATGTCGGCCAGCTGGAAGCGGGCGCAGGAGTTGGGGCAGCCATTGACGTTGATGGTGATCGGGCTGTCGAAGTCGGGCAGCCGCTGGTCCAGCTCGGTGTACAGCTCGCGGGCGCGGCCCTTGGTCTCGACGATGGCGAGCTTGCAGAACTCGATGCCGGTGCACGCCATCGTGCCGCGCCGGAACACGCTCGGGCTGGCGGTCAGGTCGGTCGCCTCGAGCTCGGCGACGAGCTCCGGCACGGCCCGCTCTGGCACGTCGAGGATGAGCAGCTTCTGCTCGATCGTGGTGCGGATCCGGCCTGAGCCATAAGCCTCAGCGAGGTCAGCGACCTGCCAGAGCTGCGTGCCCGACGTGCGGCCGGTGTGCGGGGCCACCCCGACGTAGTAGAGCCCGTCGCGCTGCCGGTGCACGCCGATGTGGTCGCGCGAGCCAGGCGCGGGTGCGGGCGGCGGCGGACCGTCGAGCGAGCCCGTTCCCGTCCAGGTACTCGCTCTCCAGCACCTGCCGGAACCGTTCCGCACCCCAGTCAGCCACCAGGAACTTCAGCCTGGCCCGGCTGCGGAGCCGACGGTAACCGTAGTCACGGAAGAGGCGGGCGACGCCGGCCCAGACCTCAGGCACGCGCTCGGCCGGCACGAATGCGCCGAGCCGCTGCGCCAGCATCGGGTTGGTCGACAGGCCGCCGCCCACCCACAGGTCGTAGCCCGGCCGGCCGTCTGGGCCGATCACGCCGACGAAGGAAACGTCGTTCACCTCGTGTGCCGTGCACTGATTGCCGCACCCGGAAATCGCGGTCTTGAACTTGCGCGGCAGGTTGGTCAGGTCCGGGCTGCTGGTAGCGACCTCTTCGGTCGCCCGCAGCACCGCGCTGGCGTCGACGATCTCGGCCGCGTCGATACCAGCAACCGGGCAGCCGAGGATGTTGCGCGGCACGTCACCGCAGGCCTGCTGACTGGACAGGCCGACCTCTTCGAGCCGCCCCAGATGGCCGGGATGTCTTCGATGCGGATCCAGTGGAACTGGACATTCTGCCGGTCGGTGACGTCGGCCAGGTCGCGGCCGTACTCCTTGGCGATGCCGGCGATCGTCCGGGTCTGGTCGGCGGACAGCTGGCCGCCGGGGATGCGCACCCGCATCATGAAAAACGGGTCCTCGATCTCGGCGTCCTCAAGGGCGCCGGTCTTGCCGCCGCCGATGCCGGGCTTGCGCTGCGTATACAGGCCCCACCAGCGGAACCGGCCCCGCAGGTCGCTCGGGTCGATGGAGTCGAAGCCCAGGTGGGCGTAGCGGTTCAGGATGCGATCGCGGACGTGCAGCCCGTCGTCGTCCTTCTTGAATCTCTCGGCGGGGTTAAGCGGTTCGTGGAAGCCGAGGGCCCACTGGCCCTGACCGCGAAGCGGCTGGGATGGCATGTGCTGGGTCCTTCTGCTGGCGTGCTGCGGGCACTGACGGCGGCTGCCCGACTGACCGGGCGAGCTGTGCGGTGCGGTGGAACTTGATCAGCAGGAGGTACGACAGATCGCGCTTGAGACGCGGAGCAGGTCTATGTGACGCCGGCAGACGAGCCACGTGCCGCGGCTGGCGGTCGGGCTGGTCACTGCTGCCTCCGGA
This sequence comes from uncultured Actinomycetota bacterium, assembly GCA_963837255.1. Taxonomy (GTDB): domain Bacteria; phylum Actinomycetota; class Actinomycetes; order Streptosporangiales; family Streptosporangiaceae; genus JAJYUU01. The sequence continues at coordinate 570,117 of CAWIMN010000009.1, read as the reverse complement.
TGCTCGACGCTGGTGGACGGTCGGCTCAGTCGTGCTGGCCGCGCCACACTGCGCAGACCGCGCTAGCGCCCCGCGTGCGGGACATAGCACTGCATCGACCGTAACATCTGGCACCAGCAACAAGGCAACAGGAATTATTTCTGTTACCCAAACTCTGCTGCGAGCAGCCTGGTGGCTCGTGCCCAGGCATCATCGGCGGCCAGCGGCCGGTAGGTGTCCCGCTCGTCGCAGCAGAAGCCATGCGGCGTGCCTGGGTAGATGATCATTTCGTGGCGCACGCCCGCCTCGGTCAGGCCGGCCCGGATCTCGTCAAACTGGCCGGGCTTGAACAGATGATCATCAGCGCCGGCCAGGAACAGGACTGGCGTGCCGAGCTTGGCGATCCGCGGAGTCAGCGTCAGGAGCGGCTCGACCCTGCCGAGGCCGGTGCCGGCGTCGGCCAGCCAGCCCGGGTAGAGGCAGACGAGCGCGCTCAGCGGGATCTGGCTCGCGGCGTAGTACGCGATGCCTCGGCGGTTAGCTGCAGCCCGCGCGACCCACCGGCTACGACGCCCGACTTCCTGGAACCCGCTGCTCATTGCGGCGGGTCAGCCATGATTGACCCCATGTCATCCGATAGCCGGCCGGCTGTACAGGAGCACCGCGAGGGCCGAGATTCCGCCACCGCAGTGACGAAACGTGCCGTGGTGGTAGTGAATCCGACCAAGATCGAGGATCAGGCCGGCTTCGTCGAGGCAGTCGAGCGCGCCATGCGCGAGCACGGCTGGAGTGAGCCGCTCTGGCTCGAGACCACGGCCGACGATCCGGGCCGTAGCCAGGCGGAGCACGCCGTCCAGGTGGGCGCGGACCTGGTGCTCGCGTGCGGCGGCGACGGCACTGTGACGGCATGCGCCGAAGGCGTCGCCGGCCGGAACGTCCCGCTCGGGATCCTGCCGCTGGGGACCGGCAACCTGCTGGCCCGGAACGTCGGACTGCCCGCTGACTGGGCCGAGGCGCTGACGGTGGCGCTCACCGGAGCCGGCCAGCCGCTGGACTCCGGCACGGTGAACGGGAGGTCCTTCGTCGTGATGGCAGGTCTCGGCCTGGACGCGAGGATGCTGCAGGACACCAGCGAGCCGCTCAAGCGGCGGCTGGGCTGGGCCGCTTACGCGGTGTCCGTGCTGCGCCACCTCCGGGACCGGCCGATGCGAGTCATCGTGGCGGCGGACGGCGGCCGGCCGAGGCGGATGCGCGCGAGTGCGGTCATCATCGGAAACGTCGGCTGGCTGCGGGGAGGCCTCCCGCTCATGCCTGATGCGCGGCCCGACGACGGGCTGCTTGATGCTGTCGTGCTGAACGCCCGCGGCCTGGCCGGCTGGCTCGCCCTTGCCGTGCACGTCATCCTGCGCCGGGCCGGAAGCGGTCAGCTGACCAGGATCCAGTTCAGCGAGCTGCATCTCGACGTTGACCGGCTGCAACCGTGGGAGCTCGACGGCGAGTTCATGGGCGAGACCGGGCAGCTCACTGTCACCGCGCTGCCGGGCAGGCTTGTGCTGCTGCTGCCGGCCGAGCGTGAGCGGCCGTCAGCTCCACGCGAGCCGCCTGCTAGCGGCTTGCCCGCCGCCGCGGATGTCGCCGGCGGGCCAACAGCAACGTGATCCTGCGTTCGGCCAGCTGCTCGGTGTGCAGGCTAAGCCACAGGCATACCGCGGCGAGCGGCAGCTCGACCGCGGCGGCAAGCGCGATCGACTCGGCCACCTGATTCCCTGGCGTTGTCATGACGTCGAACCACGCATCGACGACGAGCAGCGTGCCCGTCGCGGCGGCCGAGATGGCCAGATACCGCGACCTGCGCAACGCGAAGTAGGCCGTGGCGGCCAGACCCGCCAGCAAGATCACGTCGAAGCCGGTCCACGCGATGTCGTAGTGCGTCGACTCCTCCCGCGATGGCAGCGACGCGCCCAGGTAGACCGTCCAGGGCAGCAAGATCAGCGAGAACAGGGCGAACAGCGGGCCGGTCCAGCGGACGATGCGTGCGTCGTCGACGAGGACCTTGTTTTCCGGCTCGGCGGCGGGCTTCACCAGCTCGTCGACCTTGCCGAGCAGCTCGTCGGGGCCGCGCAGTGCTTCGCCGCCGCCGCGCCGTGCCTCGTGGCCGCCGCGCCGTGCCTCGTGGCCGCCGCACCGTGCCTCTGCGGTCGCGGCCTCGTCGGCGGTCGCGGCGAGCTGCTCCGGGTCCGGCGATGCCCGCACGCGATCCTCCATCGTGATCATTCCAGCGGCTGATGCGCAGCCAGCGAGGGCCGCGCTCCGCCGATTAGTCGCTCCGGACTACCCAGCCCGGTCCGCTTCGAACAACAGGGGCAGCTGCGGGCGGCACGGAAACCAGGTGCGTCCGCGTCGACCCTGTCGTCATCATGCCGTATGGCCAAGGACCCGCAGCATGACGTCATGCACGAGTACTACGAGCTCGGCAAGGAGGCAGACCGGCTGTCAAGTTCGGGCGCCGGGCGGCTGGAGTTCGAGCGGACACAGGAGATCGTGCAGCGGCACCTGCCGCCACCGCCGGCGACGATTGCCGACATCGGCGGGGGACCAGGACGTTACGCACTGTGGCTGGCCGGGCTCGGCTACCGCGTCCTGCACCGCGATCTCGTGCCGCTGCACGTGGAGCAGGTACGCAGCACTGCCGGACCGGGGTCGTTCATCGACACCGCCATCGGCGATGCGCGCAGCCTCGACCTCGAGGACGCCAGCGTGGACGCCGTGCTGCTGCTCGGCCCGCTGTACCACCTGACCCGGCGGGCGGATCGCGTGCAGGCGCTGGGTGAGGCCAAGCGGGTGGTGCGGCCAGGCGGTCCGGTGTTCGGCGCGGCCATCTCACGGTGGGCTACGCGGCTGGACGGGATGCTGCGGCTGCGGATCTACGAGCAGGCCCCGGCGGTCGCCGACCTGATCGGACCGCTCGAGCGGACCGGCGTGATGCCGCCCCTGGTGCCGAATGGATTCAACGGATTCGCGCACCGGCCCGGGCAGTTGCGGGCGGAGTTCGCGTCGGCGGGCCTCGCCGTCCAGGATCTGGTGTGCGTCGAAGGAGCCGCGTTCCTGCTTAATGATCTTGAAGACCGAGCTGGTGATGAGCGCGCCTGGCAGGTCGTGCTGGAGACCGCCAGGGCTCACGAGCGCGTGGCCGAGCTGATGGGCCTTGGGCCGCATCTGCTGGCGACGGGTGTGCGCCGATGACGCGGCGCGAGGGCCGAGCTGGCTTGCGTCCGGGGGCCTGGAGGTAGCCTGGCCCGCGTGCGGCTGACGGAATTCTGGGATCGAATGCACGCGCAGTTCGGCGAGGCGTACGCCGACAGCGTCGCCAAGGATCATGCCCTCGGCACGCTCGGCAGCCGGACAGTTAACCAGGCGCTGGCCGACGGCGAGGACGCCAAGGTCATCTGGCGGGCCGTGTGCGACGCGTTCCGCATACCGGAGCGGCGGCGGTGAGCCGTCGCGGTTGCGCGCGGCGCCACGGGTGCTGAGCGCGGCTGGTGAGCGCCAGCTCGTCATCGTCTCCGGGCCGCCTGGCGCCGGGAAGACGACGCTCGCCGAGGCGCTGGCGGCCGAGCTCGGGTTCGCACTATTCGCCAAGGACCGGATCAAGGAGATCCTGCACGACACGCTCGGCGAGGAAGCCGATCTGGCCTGGTCACGGCGGCTCGGCGCGGCGACGATGGAGATGCTGTGGGCGCTGGCGGCCTGTGCGCCCGCGGTGGTGCTGGAAGCCAACTTCTGGGCTGGTGACCCACGGCACCAGGCACGTGCTGATGCGCTAGGGGCGACGCTGGTCGAGGTGCACTGTGTCTGCCCGCTGCAGGAGTGTCTGCGCAGATATGCCGAGCGAGCGCCGTCACGGCACGTCGTGCACGTGGACCGGGACGCGAAGCGTGCAGCGGCGGAGGGGTTTGAGCGGGCAGCGCGACCGCTACGGCTCGGCCCCGTGATCGAAGTGGACACCACCCGGCCGGTCGACATCCAGGCGCTAGCCGAGCGGGTGCGGTCTTGCCTGCCGGAGCGCACGTCGGCGGAGCCGCCGCGCTGAGGCTGGGACCAGGGCGGTCGATCTGGCCGCGGCGCCGGCTGAGGCTGCCCCCCTGGGCGGTCGATCTGGCCGCGGCGCCGGCTGAGGCCGCCCCCTGGGCGGTCGATCCGGCCGCGAACGTCATGGCTGGAACCCTGGTGCTGCTGTATCCGCAGTAGAACGGCAGCCATGAGGTTCGCGGCGGCCGGCGAGCCGCCTGTTTGGCGTGGTCGCGAGCCGATTTCGGCAGGCCGGCGTGTCCGCTTCATGATCGAACAATTGTTCGTTAGAGTGAGCTCACTGGTGGTCGTCCGCGCCCTGCGGTGGCCAGGAGAGGGACGCGAATCCTTGGCAGGCGCGGACTGTCGGTGGGTGCGCGTAGCGTCTCCGCCAGCAGATGAACGAACCAGCTGCCGGGCCGGTCCGCTAGCTCGGCAGGACAGGTAGGCCACGCGCACGCGAGCGGCTCAGCGTAGCCCTCGTCCTTCCCCAACAGGAGCTTCAGATGGCACCGAACGACAAGACGGGTAGCGGCAAGGGCGGCGTCGGTGACAGGGACAAGTCCCTGGAGACCGCACTCGCGCAAATCGAGCGGCAGTTCGGGCGTGGCGCCATTATGCGGCTCGGTGACGAAACCCGCGCCCCGGTCGAGGTCATCCCGACCGGCTCTATCGCCCTCGACGTGGCGCTTGGTATCGGCGGCTTCCCCAAGGGCCGGATCATCGAGATCTACGGACCTGAGAGCAGCGGCAAGACGAGCCTGGCGTTGCACGCCATCGCCAACGCGCAGAAGGCGGGCGGTATCGCTGCTTTCATCGACGCCGAGCACGCGCTCGATCCGGACTATGCCAAGAAGCTTGGCGTCGACACCGACGCTCTGCTGGTGTCCCAGCCGGATACCGGTGAGCAGGCACTGGAGATCGCGGACATGCTGATCCGCTCCGGTGCCATCGACGTCATCGTCATCGACTCCGTGGCCGCTCTGGTGCCGCGCGCCGAGATCGAGGGCGAGATGGGGGACAGCCATGTCGGCCTTCAGGCCCGGCTGATGTCCCAGGCCCTCCGCAAGATCGCCGGTGCGCTCAACCAGACGAAGACCACGGCGATCTTCATCAACCAGCTGCGGGAAAAGATCGGGGTCATGTTCGGAAGTCCGGAGACCACCTCGGGCGGCAAGGCGCTTAAGTTCTACGCCTCGATTCGGCTGGACATCCGGCGGATCGAGACGCTGAAGGACGGGACGGACGCGGTCGGCAACAGGACCCGCGTCAAGGTGGTGAAAAACAAGGTCTCGCCGCCCTTCAAGGTCGCGGAGTTCGACATTCTGTATGGCCAGGGCATCAGCCGTGAGGGCAGCCTGATCGACCTCGGCGTGGAGCAGGGCATCGTGCGCAAGTCCGGCGCCTGGTACACCTACGACGGCGACCAGCTCGGCCAGGGCAAGGAGAACGCCAGGAACTTCCTGCGCGACAACCCCGACCTCGCCGACGGGATCGAAAAGAAGATCAAGGAGAAGCTCGGCGTCGGAGCCAAGCTCGATGCCGAGGCTGGCCAGGCAGGCACCCCCGACGTCGGCCCGGCGGGGTCAGCTGGGTCAGGCGGATCGGCTGGGTCCGCCCGGGCGGCCGGGCTGGCCTCGGTGACGAGCCTGCGCAACGAGTAAGGCCCCGGGATGGCAGGGCGACGCCGTCAGCGCGGCAACTCTCGGCGCCCGGGGACCGGCGGTGCCGGTCCCAGAGCCGTCGGCGGCCTGGCTAGCGCGAGCCGGGCCGCCGACCCCGAGCCAGCCGTCGGCGCTGCGCATGACGCCGATCCGGAAGCGGTCGCGCGCCAGATCTGCCTGCGGATGCTGACGACCGCACCGCGTACACAGGCGCAACTGGCGGCCGCGATGCGCCGTCGCGGCGTGCCAGAGGATGCTGCCGCGGCAGTGCTCGCCAGGTTCGTCGAGGTAAAGCTCATCGACGACGCCATGTTTGCCAGGGCGTGGGTGGACTCGCGCCATCACGGCCGCGGCCTGGCGAGCCGGGCACTCGGCGCCGAGCTTCGCCAGCGCGGCGTGGCTCGCGACGACATCGAGGCCGCACTGAGCGAGCTGAATCCCGACGTGGAGCTCGAGACAGCCCGCGAGCTGGTAGCCCGTCGGCTGCCCGGAACTGCTGGAATGCCCGTTCCGCAGCGAATGCGACGGCTTGTCGGCGTGCTGGCCCGGAAGGGATACAGCTCTGGCCTGGCGTACCGAGTTGTCCGCGAGGCGCTGGAGGCGGAGGCCGGAGACGACCCCGTTCCTCTCTATGAGCTGGCAGATCTACCTGAGCCGGATGGCGAGGATGAGCCCGCTGAGGTGTAGCAGGGCAGCCAAGCCTCCTCGAAGATCATCTGCACGTGCTTGCTCAAATCGTTATAAGCGCTTAGCCTCACGGCAGCGAGGTTTTCTGCTCCGTGCAATGAAGTTCGGCGTGTGAAGGCGTTCAAGGATACAAACGGCACAACGGCAGCGGCGACCGGCAAGCCGGTTGGACGAGCTGCCCGAGGGCTTTGACAGTAGCGGACGAGCGGTCGGGCGCAGGCCCGGCACAGCGGCGGCAGGCGTCGGCTGGGCCGGACGGGCAAGCCCGGTGGAAGGAGAGCGCGGTACTGGGCTAGCGCTCGCCACGTGCGTGAACGGCAGGTGGCGCCGGAATGGCCGGTCAATGGCGGGAGGCAAAGCAGGTGCGGACACGGCGCCGACCACCCGCAGCACATCGAGCCACGGATCGCCAGCCCGGGATGAGGCGGCTGCGCAGCACCGAGAGTGCGCAGCAGCGATAGTTGCAGGTGTTCTGTGCGGCGGCACCTGCTGCATTACGCCGGGCTTCCGCCGCTCGGGCAGTACCCCTCGCCACAGCATTCGTGCCTGGTCACGGCTAGCGACGTACGCGGGCCACGGTGGGAGAGGGGCGGTCTTGAACATCAGCGGGCCTGTGCTTGCAGTAGTCATAATCGGCTGCCTGGCCGCGATCGGCGCTCTCGCGGTCCTGGTCATCCTGCTTCGTCGCACCAGCGTGGCACCTCTGGCACCAACGTCAGTGCCACGCACGCCGCGCCAGGACACCACTCAGCTGTCAGAGGCAGACACGGCCCGCCTTCAGGCAGAGACCGCCCGGCTCCAGGCCGAGGCTGACAGGCTGGCCGCCGACTTGAAGGCCAAGGCTGAGCGCGAGGCAGCGGAGATCGTCAGCAAGGCCGAGGCCGCCGTGGCGATAGCGATCGAGACCCGGCGGGACGCGGAGTCGGAGGCCAGGGCGGCAAAAGACGAGGCCCGGCGGCTGCGCACCGACATCGAGCGGCGCGAGGACCGGCTGGGCGAGCGCGAGCAGCGGATGCACGAGCTCACCAGCAAGGCCGAGGAACGATCTGCCGCGCTCGACGCCCGCCAGGCCGAACTCGACAAGATGGAAGCCGACCGGCAGGCGGAGCTAGAGCGAGTAGCGGGCCTGTCGGCTGATCAGGCCAAGGCCGAGCTCGTCGCGGCGCTCGAAGGCCAGGCCAAGCGCGACGCAGTGCGCATTGTCCGGGACATCGAGGCGGATGCGCAGAAGGAAGGCAACAAGCGCGCTCGCAAGATCGTCACGCTAGCCATCCAGCGCATCGCGAGCGAGCAGACCAGCGAGTCCGTCGTGTCCGTCTTGCACTTGCCGGGTGACGAGATGAAGGGCCGGATCATCGGTCGCGAAGGGCGCAACATCCGCGCCTTCGAATCCGTGACAGGCGTCAACCTGATCATCGACGACACCCCCGAGGCAGTGCTGCTGTCCTGTTTCGATCCGGTCCGGCGTGAGGTCGGAAGGCTGACACTCGAGCGCCTGGTGCTGGACGGCAGGATTCATCCCCAGCGGATCGAGGAAGCCTATGAGCGCAGCAAGACGGAGATCGAGGCGCTGTGCGTGCGCGCGGGGGAGGACGCTCTCGTCGATGTCGGGCTCACCGATATGCATCCGGAGCTGACCAACCTGCTCGGCCGCTTGAAGTACCGCACGTCCTATGGCCAGAACGTGCTCAAGCACCTGATCGAGTCGGCGCACATTGCCGGCATCATGGGCAGCGAGCTAGGGATGGACCCGGTGCTGATGAAGCGCTGCACGCTGCTGCACGACATCGGCAAGGCGCTCACGCACGAGGTACAGGGCAGCCACGCGCTGATCGGTGCGGAGATCGCCCGCAAGTACGGCGAGCCCGACGACGTGGTGCACGCGATCGAGGCGCACCACAACGAGGTGGAGGTGCGGACCGTCGAGGCGGTTCTGACGCAGGCGGCGGACGCGATCAGCGGCGGCAGGCCGGGCGCGCGCCGCGAGTCGCTCGAGGCCTACATCAAGCGGCTGGAACGGCTCGAGGCCATCGCGATGGCTCAGGAGGGCGTCGAGAAGGTCTTCGCCATGCAAGCGGGCCGGGAGATCCGGGTCATGGTCAAGCCCGGCGACATCGACGACATCCAGGCCCAGGTCATCGCTCGCGACGTGGCCAAGCGGGTCGAGGACGAGCTGACCTACCCCGGCCAGATCCGGGTCACCGTGATCCGGGAGTCGCGCGCGATCGAGTTCGCCCGTTAACAGGCCGAGTCGAGACGCGGGGCGGGCGAACCCGACTGCGCTCGAGCAAGGCAGCCCGACTTAGCGGTAGATGAGCGTGCCGTCGTCGAGGTCCGCACCGGGCAGCATCTCGCGCTCCTGCTCGTGCTCCAGTAGGTGAGTCCACGGCTCGCGATTGCCCTGCTTGAACAGAATGTGCTGCGACCGCATGACGTAGCCGGCGTTGAAGTTCTCGGGATCGGACCACGGCCGCAGCTGCATGTCCGAGTCCTCGGGCCGCAGGGTTGGGACGACCATCGTGGCGCCTTTATCCTGCATCGTTGCCAGCAAGCGGGCCACCAGGTCGCTGACGAGGTCGACGCGCAGGGTCCAGCTGTGCCGGAAGTAGCCGAAGACGTAAGCCATGTTCGGCACGCCGTTGATCATGATGCCGCGCCAGGTCACGCGGTCGGTGAAGTCGACCAGCTCGCCATCGACGGTGAACGCGACGTCTCCGAGGACCGACATGTTGAAGCCGGTGGCGGTGACCACGATGTCGGCAGGGATCTCCTCACCGGAGCTGACCCTGATCCCATGCTCAGTGAACGTCTCGATGGTGTCGGTGACGATCGACGCCGTTCCCGCGCGTAGTGCCGCGAACAGATCGCCGTCTGGGACGACAGCGATGCGCTGCTGCCACGGGCGGTAGCGCGGGCTGAAGTGCTTATCGACGTCGAAGCCCTCGGGCAGCAGCGGAATTATCGACTCGAGGAGAAATGCGTGCAGCTCGTCGGGAGCTTCCTGCGCCGTCCGGGCCAGCCAGTCGGTTTGCGAGATGTACTGACGGCGCAGAATCTCGTGCGTCCACTCCTCGGGGATGTCCAGAGCCCGCAGTGTCACGGCCAGCTCATGCGTCGTGGGCGGGGCGAAGAAGTAGGACGGGGAGCGCTGCAGCATCGTCACGTGCTTCGCTGTCTCGGCTATCGCGGGGATCAGCGTCGCGGCCGTGGCGCCAGAGCCGATCACCACGATGCGCTTGCCCGCTAGGTCGAGGTCCCGTGGCCACCGCTGGGGGTGCACGACCACGCCCTGGAAGCGATCCATGCCCTCCCATCGGGGCTGGTAAGGCTCGGCGTGGTTGTAGTAGCCCTGACACATCCACAGGAAGCCCGTCGTGAATCGCAGCTGCTCTCCAGTGTCGCCACGGGTGACCTCGACGGTCCACCGGCGGTCTCCGGTGGACCAGCTGGCTGCGGTGACCCGGTGCTGGTATCGGATGTGCTGGCCGAGGTCGTCCTCGTCAATGACCTCGTCGAGGTAGGCGAGGATCTCCTCGCCTGCCGCGATCGACGGGCCGCGCCAGGGCTTGAACCGGTAGCCGTAGGTGAACAGGTCGCTGTCGGAGCGCACGCCCGGATACTGATGGGTCCACCAGGTGCCACCCCGGTTGTCCTGCGCATCCAGGATGACGAAGGTCCGGTCAGGGAACTGGTCCCGCAGGTGGTGCGCGGCGCCGACACCGGAGACGCCGGCGCCGACGATGAGGACGTCGACGTGACCGGCGTCCTGGATCGGCTCGATTGCAGGTGCAGTCGTCGTCATGGCTGAACCTCCGGGCCGGGCGCACTGATGCCATGAATTCTAGCTCGGGCTTGTCCTCGGGGCATTCGGTCGATCTTGCCGCCGGAACCGAAATGAGGTTCGCGGGACGGGAGCTGGCGGTGACCGGGCCCGTTCTGGCCCCGTCTCGCCGCTCGGGTTCTAGTGCGCCAGGGGTCAATATTCGAGCGGCCCTGACATCGCATCAGCTTTCGAATATCGGCCTTCGACACTGCGAACAAAGGACGATTGGCCCTACCAGACCGGACTCTTAGCCCTTCTGCGACCTTGCAGCTGATAGCAAGCCTGGGGTCAGGACGCAGATCGCAACGGGATGTTCGCTGGCGCTTCGAATGAAGCGGCCAACCGTTCCCGAAGGAGGCGGCAGAAATGGCTGCTGCAACTACTAGTCCAGTTCTCATTCCAGACGAGCCCCGGCTCGTGGCACTCACTGAGGTACCGGCTGCGCGGCCGCTGGCAGCCGAGCCAGCCATGCTGGCGCTGCCGAGCTTCATCGTGGGCGCGGTGGCCTTCGCCATGGTGCTCATCGGCGTCGTCCCGGCCGGTGCTGTCGGCGCTTCGCTGCCGATCGTGCTCGCAGCCTCACTCGGTTTGTTCTTGGCGACGATCTGGTCGGCGAGAATCGGCCAGAGTGCGCCAGCGGGGATCTTCGGCATCGTCGGCAGCTTCTTCCTGAGCTACGCCACCTTGGTGCTCGGGCTGACGCACAACTGGTTCGGCATCACCCCGGCCGCGGCGGCTGACACCCAGAAGCTGTTCGTCATCAGCTGGATAGTCATCGTCACGATGCTCATCCTCGCGACGCTGCGGCTGCCGATGGCCTTCACCGCATTGTTCACCCTCGTGGACTTCGCACTTGTGCTGAACCTGCTAGCCATCATCCAGACCTCGGCGAACCTCACGAAGGCCGCCGGGTACGTCGCGTTGGCATTCTCTGCGCTTGCCGCGTATCTCTTCTTCGGCTCGGCATCACAGGCCACCGGAGGCAGGGAACTCCCGCTGGGTCGGCCGGTCCTCAAGGTGTGACGGGCGGTCTAAGGGAACGCTTGCATGCGTTCTCGTCAAGACCAAGTCGACAGGACTGGCCGGTCAGGCCGAGTCATTACATTATGCCTCGGCCTGACCGGCCAGTTCACGCACAAAGGCGGTCGACAAGCTGGTAGCGGTCTATCCAGATCCGTGCCAGGCCGCTTCGAGAAGGACGGCTCGGTGGACGGCTGGGCCACCGTCAGCGGTTCAGTCTGCATCAGGCTGGTGACCTCGGTCGTTGTTGCTCAGGCAGGGGTATCGGGCCAGCCCGCGGCGTCGAATACGGCGATCGGGTCGAGGTAGTCCCGCCAGTGCGTCACCTTGCGGTCCTTGACGCTAACGACGGAGACAAAGCGATTGTTGTACGGTCGGCCTGCCTGCACCGATTCGCCGTGCACCTCGTACTCGAGGACGACGACCGACGCTTCCGGATCCCGGTAGACGCGGAGATTGTCAGCGCTGTGCACCGTCATGAAGTCGTCGTAGTCGCTGTACAGGTCGATGATGTTCTGTCGCCCTTCTACGCGCCTGGGGTAGCCGGGCACAGAGATGACGTACTCGACGACCACATCGTCGGCCAGGAGGTCGAAGTAGTCCTCTCCGTCGACGAGACCCTTGAGTCCTTCCCGGATGATGCGGAAGAAGGGGCCATCAGCTCCGAAATTGGAGCTGTCACTGACGTACTTGGTCACTAGTCCTCCGAGGCGGGGGGTCCATCTCGCTAAGAGCCTGTTTGGAAACCGGTTCCGGCGTCAAGCGGCTTGACACTTGCCTAACGGCGTTAGAATTCCTTACCATGTTAGATATGACTGGTACGGCTGAGGTCGACACCCGCGCTGTCCGGCGGAACGCCACCCGGCAGCGGATCTTGGAGGCGGCCTGGGTGCTCGCGGCGGATCAGGGACTCGCGGCGGTATCGCTGCGTGACGTCGCGCGGCGGGTGGGCATGCGCGCCCCATCCCTTTACACGTACTTCCCGTCGAAGAACGCGATCTATGACGCGATGTACGCCGACGGCGCGCGCCAGCTCGCCAGGACGCTGGCCGGCCGGGTGGAGGGAGCCGATCCCGAGGACACCTTCAGAAACCGGGTCGGCTGCTTCATCGAGTTCTGCCTGGCCGAACCCCTGCGGTACCAGCTGATCTTCGAGCGGCCGGTTCCCGGATTCGAGCCAACGCCGGAATCGTTCGCCATCACCGTCCGTGCGCTCGCCGGGACGCGTGCCGACCTGCAGGCCGCGGGCGTGCCCGGGGAGCCCGCGCTCGACCTGGTCCGGGCGCTGATCACCGGCTTGATCACGCTGCAGATCGCCAACGATCCCGGCGGGGATCGGTGGGCCCGGCTGCAGGACGACGCGCTGGAGATGTTCTTCGCCCACCACCTCGGCCCGCGACCGAGCAGCGGGCGGGCAAGTCGAGCGGGGGGAAACGCCAATGACAGGTAGGGCCGTTGTCGTGGGTGCTGGTCCGATCGGACTGGCCACTGCCATGCTGCTGGCACGAGACGGTTACGAGGTGACCGTCTTGGAGAAAGACGCTCAGACCGTTCCGGTGTCGGCCGCCGACGCCTGGGACCGGTGGGACAGGAGCGGAGTCGCCCAGTTCCGCCAGGCCCACATCATGCAGGCGAAGTTCCGGCATCTGCTCGACGCCGAATTCCCCCAGGTCCGGAGTCGAATCGAGGAGCTCGGCGGCCGGAGATTCAGCCTGCTCAGCGTCCTGCCACCGTCGGTGGGCGGCGCGCCCCGGCCAGGAGATGAGCGGTTTGAAACCCTTACCGGCCGTCGGCCCGTCATCGAGTGCGCCTTCGCGCAGCTCGCCGAGGACACCCCGGGTGTGAAAGTCCTTCGCGGAGTCGGCGCGACAGGACCGGTCACCGGACCTTCCGTCCGGCCCGGAGTCCCGCATGTCGGCGCGGTCCGCACCACCGGCGGCGCGGAGATCTCGGCCGACCTGGTGATCGACGCTATGGGCAGGCGCTCGAAGCTAGGCGAATGGATCACCTCCGTCGGCGGCCGCCCGCCGCTCGAGGAGACCTCTGACGCTGGTTTCGCCTACTACACCCGCCACTTCCGGTCCCGCGGCGGCTCGTTGCCGGAGTTCCGCGGGCCGCTTTCCGCCACCCTCGGAACGATCCTGTGCCTCACCGTGCCCGCCGACAACAACACCTGGACCGTCGCCATCGCCGCCATGGCCGGAGACCAGCCGCTCAAGGCACTGCGGCACAACGCCGCCTGGGAGCGGGTCGCACGCGCCATCCCCCATGTCGCCCACTGGCTCGACGGCGAACCGGTGTGCGACGTGACCCCCATGGCCGGTGTCCTCGATCGGCACCGCCGGGTGGTGGTTGATGGCGAACCAGCCGTCACCGGGCTGGTCCCGGTCGGAGACGCCTGGGCATGCACCAACCCGACCGCTGGCCGCGGAGTCTCCCTCGGCCTTGCTCATGCCGTCGCCCTGCGCGACGTGCTACGCCACGACCCACGCGATCCCGCCGACCTCACCATGGCCTTCGACCGCGTCACCGAGGAGACCCTCACCCCCTGGTACCGGGAACAGATCGACCGTGACTACCAGCGGGCCGCCGAGATCAAAGCCGCCATCGACGGGCGCCAACCCCACCACTTGGGCGATGATCCCAGAGGACAGGTCCAGGCAGCCTTCCTCGCGGCCGCCAGCGCCGATCCGGACGTCGCGCGGGCCCTCATGGACGTGATGTCCTGTCTGTCGCTGCCTGGTCTGGTCATGTCACGCCCGGGGCTACCGGAGAAGGTGGCCTCCTTCGTCAACGCCGAAGTCCGGGCAACGCCCGGGCCGACGCGCTCCGAACTCCTCGCCCTCACTAACTGACTGGCCGGGGGAGCCACCGCCGCGCAGCTGAATGCCCGATCGGCACTGCAGCGAAAGGAGCCCCCCTGATGGGCTTCATCCAGATCATCGAGCTCAAGACCGACGACATCGACGGGGTCCGCAAGCTTCAAGACGACTACCGGCGAGCCACCGCAGGCAAGAACACGATCCGGGGCGAGATCCTCACCCAAGACCGCAACGATCCCCGGCGCTTCTTCAACATCGTGTTCTTCGACTCCTACGACTCCGCCATGCAGAACTCCCAGCTGCCCGAGACGCAAGCAGACTTCCAGAACTTCAAGCCCGTGCTCGACGGCCCACCAGTCTTCTACGACCTCGACGTGATCAACGACCGGCGCTGACCTGGCAGGGCGCGCAGACGACCGGACGCAGCATGACCGGGCCGTACCTAGCTGGCGCAGCGGCAGACCGAACTTCTCCCAGAGGCGATCGCAGGACGGACGAGCCGGAGACCCAGGGACCTGGACCCGTCCGCGGACGCGTCGCGGTCATCCCCACTGGCCGGGCTGGTAGTCACCGCCTTGGTTCCGGCTGATGACATTAAGCCGGTTCCACGCGTTGATCCCGGCGATGAGGCACACCAGCGCAGCGAGCTGGTCGGTGTCGTAGTGCTTCGCTGCGTTCGCCCAGACCTCGTCAGTGACGCCGCCGGCGGCGTCGGCGATGCGGGTGCCCTGCTCGGTGACCTCGAGCGCGGCCCGCTCGGCGTCGGTGAAGACGTTCGCGTCCCGCCACGCCGCCACCAGGTTAAGCCGCACCGAGGTCTCCCCGGCGTGCTCGGCATCCTTGGTGTGCATGTCGACGCAGACCGCGCAGCCGTTGATCTGACTGGCTCGGGTCAACACCAGGTTCTGGGTCGCAAGCGGCAGGGTGCCCCGCTGCACCGCCGTCCCCGCCGAAATGAGGTGGTTTGCGAACTTCTGTAGGATCTCGCTGCCGTTGTAGTCGAGACGTACATCCATGGTGAACTCCCTTGGCGTTCATGATGCCGCTGAGCTTTCCTGCTCCCGGCATGGTGTGTTCTTCTCAGCAGTACGACGACATAGCCGGACGGAATGTCAGGCGACGGCGCGGCGGCCTCACATTTCGGTGCCGTATCTCGTCGAACTGGGAGGGGACAGAGCGACCGACGGAGGCTGGGAACAGTGACCATGCGATCCGAGCCGGGAGACGGCCGGCCCGACCGGGGCCTGAACGCGATCATGAGCGAACGGCGTCAGCTGATCAATCTCGCGTACCGGCTGCTGGGCTCGCTGGCCGATGCCGAGGATGCAGTGCAGGAGACGTACGCGCGGTGGTACGCCATGTCCCGGCAGCAGCAGGAAGCCATCGAATCCCCCGGTGGCTGGCTGACGACGGTCGCCAGTCGCATCTGCCTGGACCTGCTCCGTTCGGCGCGGGCGCGGCGGGAGAGCTACGTGGGCGAGTGGATCCCTGAGCCGCTGCCCGAACCCACCGAGTGGATCAGCGGGCGGTCGGGAGGCACCACGGCCGACCCGGCCGACCCGGCCGACCGGGTCACGCTCGATGAGTCGGTCAGCATGGCCTTCCTGGTTGTGCTCGAATCCATGACCCCGGCCGAGCGCGTCGCGCTCATCCTGCACGATGTCTTCGGCTACCCCTTCACCGAAGTCGCCCAGATCACCGGCCGTACCCCGGCGGCATGCCGGCAGCTAGCTTCCTCAGCCCGCCGCCGCGTCCGCGCGTCGCAGGCTCCTGCTACCCCGACGGGCCGTCAGGCCAGCCTCGTCAGTGACTTCAAAAGCGCATGGGAAGCTAAGGACATCGATGCCATCATCGGCCTGCTCGACCCCGGTGCCACCGTGACCGCCGACGGCGGCGGCCTCGTCAGCGCCGCCCTCCGCCCGGTCGAAGGCGCCGAGCAGATCGCGCGCTACGTCGTCGATATCGCCGGCCGGGCGCCCAGCAACCTGACGATCCTGGAGCGCACGGTCAACGGCCAGCCCGGCCTGGTCGCCCAGCAAGACGGGGTCATTGTCACGGTGTTCGCGTTCGACGTCGCAGGCGACCGGATCAAGCACATCTGGGCAGTACGCAACCCCGAAAAGCTCCGGCCCTGGACGAGGGGCTGACGCGCGTCTGCCTAGCATCGGGCCGCTGCGAGAAGCTCGATGTCTACAGAGCGCTGCCGGGACCAGCCAGGAGCTGCCGGATCTCGGCGACGAGCTGCTTGACAGGCAGGCCAGGCACGTCCATGTCCATCCAGGGATTGTCACCCTCCGCGATGCGCTGCCACCGGCGAACCGCTATGTCGGTGAACTCCGGATCGGTGAAGACCCAGAACCGCTCCGCGGTGACCGCGTCGGCGACGATGTCGGCCACCGCGGCAGGCTCGATCCCTTCGTCTATGACGCGGCGCACGTGCGAGGCCGTCACCTGAGATGTCAGCGCAGGCTCAGGAACCTCCCCCAGGCCATCTGGCCAGTTGCGCGCGGCGTCCACAAGGCTGGTGCGAACCCAGCCCGGGCACAGGACGCTGACCCCCACCGGCAGCCCCGCCACCTTCATCGCTTGGTACAGGTCTTCGGAGATCGCGACCACCGCGTGCTTGCCTGCGTCGTAGGAAGGACCGAAGCCGGGCAGCAGCCCGGCGACGCTGGCGGTGTTCACTATGTGGCCCTCGCCCTGCATCGCCAGCAGCGGCAGGAAAGCCCGTATCCCGTGGATGACTCCCCACAGGTTGACTCCCAGAACCCACTTCCACGCCGAGATCGGGCCGAACCACGGGTCGGCATCACTCAGCACGCCCGCGTTGTTGCACACGACGTGGACCGCACCGAACCGGTCCACCGCCGCGGCCGCTAGCGCTTGCACCGCCGCCTCGTCGCTTACGTCGGTGGGCACAGCCAGCGTCTTGGCGCCCAGGCGTGCGATCTCCTGCTCTGCAGCCTCAAGGGCGGCCGGCTCGACGTCGGCCAGGACGACGTCGAGCCCGGCACGGGCGAAACGCCCGGCCAGCGCCAGGCCGATGCCGCTTGCCGCCCCTGTAACGACCGCAACCTTTCCCGCTGTCAGTTCCATGGCTGTCCCCTACTGGCTCTCGCAGCCGGAGCCACGATGCTTTTTTTGTTATTGTTCGCTCGATCTAGCGACCATTGCCCGTGTGGATCCAGTCGCCGTTTTCCGGCAGTGCTGCCGGAGGAGCGGACGTTGTGACGGCGCGCCAGCGGGCTACTACGTCCGCGGCCGTCGCCCCTCAGCACCGGAGATCAGGACCCTCGGCCGGTGAGGTCGATGCGCGCCTGCTCCGCACGGTTGCGGCGTGCGATCAGTGGCTGCTCGGTGGGCAGGGCAGGCCCTGGAACTCCGGGTGATCGCCGGCGGTTGGATCGGTGAACCGGCAGCCGAAGAACGGCGACGCGACTGCCCTCGGATTGAGGATGTCGTCGCCAGCTGGCCGGTGGCCCGTGGTGATCCAGGACACCAGCGCGGCGAAGCCTGCGGACAGCTCGTTGGTCGTGTAGCCGCAGTGGGTGACTTCGCGGATGGCCCGGTCCACGAACAGCCCGCCCTCGCCGTGCGCCACCATCATCTCGTCGTAGCGCTGGTCCATGGAGAAGGGAACGAACAGGTCGCCGATCCCGTGGATCGACAGCACCGGGATTCCGGGGTCTCCGTTGATCGCCGGCAGCTCCGCTGGTGACAAGGCGTCGGCGGAGGAGGTGGCGGTGACTGGCACCCGGAGGACTGCGCGGTTGAGAGCGATCTCCTGCGAGAGCATCCGGAAGGGGTCGTCGCTGAAGGTGTAGAAGGTGCCCTCGTTGCCAGCCACGCTGCCGTTGGCGAGCCCGAGAGTCCCGCCGCTGAGCCCGGGGTACAGGCCAAACAAGAACGGGACCTTGGTCAGCGGGGCGAACCCGAAGGAGTTCCAGTAGTCGAGGGCACTCTGGAAGCCGGGCCGGGTGCCGCCGGACAGCTGCTCGACCGTATCCGCCCACAGGGTCCCGGTCCTGGTCAGGTCGGTGGCGAAGGTCTGCCCGCCAGTCGCCGGGTTAGGCGTGATCCCCAGGGCCGGCAGCTCAGACTGGACAGCGGTCTGGTAGGCGAGTGCGTACGAGGTGCCGGCTGCCAGCGTTGTCGGGTAGGTAATCGTGGTGCCGGTCAGCGCGGCGGCGGTGACGTTGGCGCCCAGGTAGTAGTTGAACAGGTCGTTGCCTGCCAGCACGCCACAGTACGGCATAGCGCCGACGAAGTCGCCCTTGTACGCCTCGATCTCGGCTGTGGTGATCTCGCCGCCCATCGACAGTCCGGTCATGATCGCCTGTCTCGGGTGCAGGCCGGTGATGGACGGGAAGGCCACGAGCAGGTCGTGGGTGTCGACGACGCCGTCGCCGGGGTCGTAGCCGTTCATGGCGTAGCTGGATGCCGCCCACGCGTACCCGTGGTCAACGAAGTACTGGCGCAGCTGAGGTTCGTCGACCCACACCACGTTGCCGGTGCCCCGGAAGCCGTGGGCGAACATGACGAGCGTGCCGTTCCACTGCGGCGGCACCTCAATCCGGTAGGCGGCTCCGTCGCTGGCGATGCCCGTCCACACCTGGGACTGCTGGCCGCCGGCGTTGGCGATGGACCCGAACGGGCCGGTGTAGGCCGCCCCGTTGAACTCACACGCCGGGTCGGCGATCTGGACGCCGGCGACGACGGTACTCAGCGTGGTGACACAGCTGCTGGGATCGAAGGCCGCAGGGGCGACGGCACTGGCCGCGACGGCACTGGCCGGGACGGCCCCGGCGGCGACCCATCCGATCGACAGCGCGGCGGCGCTGACCAGCGTGGTGACGATACGGCGTGCGGGGCGGCGAACCGGCATTATGAGCCTCCGGCCAGAGTGACTGGGGCGAGTTTATCCGGAATGTGTTGAGCCGTGTCGCAGATCACGAATGCAGCTTCGCGAATCGCTGAAATTGTCCGGAGACAATAGCCATGGCGGCCGGGAGCAGCACAGCGGCAGGAGTGAGGATGACGTGACTGTCTACGCGTACAAGGTGACACACCAGGGCAGGTTCGCTGCCCGCATTACTGACCCGTGGTATGACCTGACGGCCGATACTGAGGACGAGCTGCATGCATTTGCCGCGCAGCTCGGCATTCCCCGCCAGGGATTCCAGCCAGGTCCGCTGGTTGGGCCGCAGCGAGTGTCGGTGTCCTGGCACTACACCGTCACCGCGGGCGAACGTGACCGGGCAATAGCGCTCGGAGCGCGAGCCATTACGCAGCGGGAAGTCACCAGGATCGAACAGCAGCGGGCGGCAATACTCGGAGTCATCTAGAGGACCAGCGACGCCCGCCGAACTGCCAACTCCCCGGGGCATGCCTGCCGCACACTAGCCAGGCCCGGGCGCCGTAACCTCGATCACCGGCACGCCCGGCGGGTTGAAGCCGAGGATCTGGCCGTAGAACGACAGCTCTGCCTCCAGCGCCGCTGTTACTGTTTCGGCCTTACGGAAGCCGTGTGACTCGCCATCGAAGCTGAGGTAGGCGTAGCGCGTCCCGTGCGCGGCCAGGTCGGCGGCGATGCTCTCGGACTGTGCCGGCGGCACCACGGGGTCGTCGAGGCCCTGCAGCAGCAGAATCGGGCAGGTCGCCGCGGTGACGTGACCGACCGGTGCCCGCTCCTCGTACAGGGTCTCGAAGCCGGGTAGCGGCCCGATGAGGCCGTCCAGGTAGTGCGACTCGAAGTCGTGGGTCGTCGCGGCGAAGTCACGCAGGTCCGAGACGCCGTAGTAGGACGCCGCGGCGCTGAACACCCGGGCCCGCTTCGTACCCGTCGTCACGGCCGCAAGCGTCGTCCAGCCGCCAGCTGAGCCGCCGCGGATAGCCAGCCGGTCCGGGTCGGCACCGGCCGACTCCGCCACCCAGCGGGCGGCGGCGATCGCGTCGTGGACATCGACGACGCCCCACTCGCGGCGCAGCCGCTCCCGGTACTGCCGCCCGTATCCGCTGGATCCGCCGTAGTTCACGTCGATGATCCCGATGCCCCGGCTGGTGAAATACGCCTTGGTCAGGTCGAGCACGGCCGAGACCCGGCCGGTCGGGCCGCCGTGCACCCAGACCACGTACGGCGGCCTTTCGTCGGCGGGTCCCCTGACATCCGGGTTCGTGGGCGGATACAGCAAGGCGTGGACGACCTGGCCGTAGGGACCCTCGAAGTCGACGTGCTGCGGGATCGGCAGGAACGCCGCGTCGGGCAGGCCAGCGTCATCACGCTGGAGCACGTCGGTCTTGCCGGTTGCGGCCTCGACCCTGATGATGGCAGACCGCGTCATCGGGCCGCCCGCGACGGCGGCGATGGAATCCCCGTCGGCCGTGAGCGCCGACGCCGAACTCCGCAAATGGCGTGTCCACGTCCTTGAGCTCGAACGACTCCGGATCCAGGATCGCCAGCCGGGACGTACCCGCGCCATGCGTCACCGCCAGCCGTCCGTCGCCTAGCAGCGCAAACGGCCGGGCGCCGAGCTGCCACAGGGGCCCGGCGAACTCCTCGTCCGCAGGGAACAGCGCCAGCGGCGGCTCCCCGCGGAGCCCGAGCTGGTAGATGTTCCACCAGCCCGGCCAGTCGGTCGCGACGTACAGGCTGGCGTTGTCTCGCCACAGCGGCGCCAGCACGGACTCACGCTGACTGCCCATGAGCAGCCTGCCCTTGCCGGGCATCGCGTCCTTTACCGGAGCGACGCGCAGTTCGGTCCCGTCCCACGGCATGTGCGGGTGGTTCCAGCAGATCCACGCCAGCCACTTCCCGTCCGGGGACGGTGTCGGGTAGGCGAAGAAATCGGACCCGTCGACGAGAGTCCGGATCGCGTCGGGCATTCTCGGCGGCCGACCCGTCCAGCGGCACGGCCACGATGGCCCGGCTGACCTTGCCGTCCTCGTGCCGCTCCTGCACGCACCAGACCTCCGGGCGGCCCGGGCCCAGCACAAAATCCGCATAACGCAAGCCGGCGGCCGGAAGGGTGCCGGAGCCGGACCCAGCGGTGATCGTCGTCGGCTCCGGCGTCAGCGGTCTGGCCGGCTCCTGGCCGACGGCCACGCCAGGCCCGGCCAGGTAAAGCCGCTGGTCAGCGAAGTTGGCGAACAGCAGCAGGTGACCGCTCGCCCTCTTACCTGAATGCTGAGCGGGTAGCGCGGACGGAGGGATAGGCAGGTAGGACAGGCCTCCGTACTCGTGCACCCGGGTCCTGGCATTCCACGGTGACGGCAGCAGCATCGTCTGCTTGCCCGCGCGGTCATGCATCACCGTGGTGCGCCCGCCCTCGTCCGGGAGCCCGACCTGCCACCACGTGTCGCCCCCTGCGACCATCGGGAAGCTCCCGGTCACCTGGCCGCTCGCCACCTCGGCCGCGGTGATGGGAGACGGCCACTCGCCGAAGGGAGCAGCAGGAATTGTCGAGTCCGCGTTGACCTGCGCCTCTGTTGCGCCTGACTGGCCTGTCGAGTCGACGGCGACTTCGCTCCCGCTGTCTGTCATAGGCATATCGTGCCCTACCCGGATACCCAGAGAAGCGGCGAATCAGGACACTCGCGCAATCGACGCCCCGGACAACTGAACCTGACCTGCCGGCGGCACGTCCTTCGCCACGATCTGGCCGCTTGGCGCGGGATTGACCGCGGCATCAGCTCAGCGGCCACTGGCGGCCCTGGCGGCGTCGCCGGCCGTCTAACCTTGACCACATGGCCGGCGCCGCGACCCAGCGAAGCTTCGAGATCCGCACCTACGGGTGCCAGATGAACATGCACGATTCCGAGCGCCTGGCCGGTCTCCTGGAATCAGCCGGCTACCAGCGGGCCGCGGCTGGCACTGACCCTGACGTGGTGGTCTTCAACACCTGCGCTGTCCGGGAAAACGCGGACAACCGCCTGTACGGGAACCTTGGCCACCTGCTTCCGGTGAAGAACTCCCGCCCCGGTATGCAGATCGCGGTCGGTGGCTGCCTGGCCCAGAAGGACAGGGCGACGATCACGCAGCGCGCGCCCTGGGTGGATGTGGTGTTCGGGACCCACAACATCGGATCGCTGCCGGCCCTGCTCGAGCGGGCCCGCGTTCAGCAGCAGGCTCAGGTGGAGATCCTGGAGACACTCGAGCGCTTCCCGTCGGTCCTCCCGGCCAGTCGCGAGTCGCCGTACTCAGCCTGGGTGGCCATCTCCGTCGGCTGCAACAACACGTGCACATTCTGCATCGTGCCGAGCCTGCGCGGCCGCGAGGAGGACCGCCGCCCTGGCGACGTACTGGCTGAGATCGAGGCCCTGGCATCGGACGGCGTGCTGGAGATCACTCTGCTGGGGCAGAACGTCAATTCCTATGGCGTGGGGTTCGGCGACCGGCTCGCGTTCGGGAAGCTCCTCCGTTCTTGCGGGAACGTGGCCGGTCTTGAGCGCGTCAGGTTTACTTCGCCGCACCCGCGTGATTTCACCGATGACGTTATCGACGCAATGGCCGCCACCCCGAATGTGATGCCGCAGCTGCACATGCCGCTCCAGTCGGGCTCGGACGCGGTGCTGCGTGCGATGCGACGGGCGTACCGGCGCGATAAGTACCTGGCTATCCTCGACCGAGTCCGGTCGGCGATGCCCGAGGCCGCGATCACGACCGACATCATCGTCGGATTCCCCGGCGAGACCGAGCAGGACTTCGCTGACACACTCGACCTCGTCCGTCAGGCCCGGTTCGCCAGTGCGTTCACCTTCCAGTACTCGATCCGGCCTGGCACGCCCGCCGCCGAAATGCCGGACCAGGTGCCCCAGGAGGTTGTCGCGGAGCGCTATGAGCGGCTGGCGGCCCTCGTCGCGGAGGTGTCCTGGCAGGAGAACCAGGCACAACTGGGCCGCGAGGTCGAAGTCCTCGTGGCTGATGGCGAGGGCCGCAAGGACAGCGTCACGCACCGGATGTCGGGCCGCGCTCGCGACAACAGGCTGGTTCACTTCGCGCCCGCCGAGCCGTCGCCGCGGCCTGGCGACGTGATCACGACGGTGGTGACGGGGGCCGCGCCCCATTACCTGCTCGCCGACAGCGCACCGACCACCGTTCGGCGCACTCGTGCCGGCGACGCCTGGGCTGCGCGGAGCGGTGCCTCGGCAGCTAGCGCAGGCGCGGCTGAGGCCGGAGAGAATGACGGTTCAGTGCTGCTGGGGATGCCGTCCCGTCGGCTGACCGGCTGATCGAGCGGGTCACGCGGCCGCGGGATAGGTGGTGAGGGCGCCGGCGGTCAGGCTGGTCGCGGCGCTGTGCCGTCAGCTCCGACGCGTGTCCCAGCCAGCGGTCTCGGTCTCGGAGTCGAGCTCGTCCTCATCTTCGTCGTCGTCGTCATCGTCGAAGTCGTACTCGTCTTCGTCGTCGTCGAATTCGTCATCGAGGTCGAGGTCGAGTTCGTCCTCGCCGTCATCGTCTTCGTCGTCGAATTCGTCGTCGTCCTCGAATTCGTCTTCCTCGCTCGGCGTGTCGAGGTCATCGGCGTACGTCATGGTTCCCCCAAGGACCCGGGCGGTTTATCTGCTTATCTGGCCACGTCACGTGTGCAGGGCCATACCCTCCGCTGCAACACTGATGCAATGCTACGGCCAGTAATCGCGGTCGTGGGGCCGACAGCGGCAGGTAAGTCTGAACTCTCGCTGGCCCTCGCGCGCACGCTAGGCGGCGAGGTAGTTAACGCCGATTCCATGCAGCTTTATGAGGGCATGGACATCGGAACTGCCAAGCTGACCGTGCCCGAACGCGGCGGCGTAGCCCATCATCTGCTCGACATCTGGCCGGTCACCCAGGCGGCCAGCGTCTCGGAATATCAGCAGCTTGCGCGGCAGGTTATCGACGGCATCAGGGGGCGCGGGCGCACGCCGATCCTCGTCGGGGGCTCAGGCCTTTATGTCCGGGCTGCGATCGACAACCTGGAGTTTCCCGGCACCGACCCGGCCGTGCGGGCCAGGCTGGAAGCCGAGCTCAGAGACGTCGGATCCAGTGCGATGCACGCCCGGCTGGTCGCTGTCGATCCGGTCGCGGCGGCGGCGATCCTGCCGGGGAACGGCCGCCGGATCGTCAGGGCGCTCGAGGTGATCGAGCTATCCGGCCGCCCATTCAGCGCGACGCTGCCGGAGTATGAGTCCGTCTACCCGGTGGTCCAGGTAGGCGTGGAAATGCCGAGGGCAATCCTGGACCAGCGGATCGCCGAGCGCGTGCGCCGGATGTGGACGCTCGGGCTCGTCGACGAGGTCCGCCGCCTGGAACTGGCCGGGCTCCGTGAGGGCCGGACCGCCAGCCGGGCACTGGGCTACGCGCAGGTACTGAAATTCCTGTCCGGCGACTGGTCAGCGGACGAGGCGGCTGCGCAGACCATCCAGGCCACGCGCCGATTCGTCCGCCGTCAGGAGTCCTGGTTCAGACGCGACCCGCGCGTCCAGTGGATCCCCGCCGGCGCAGATCTGGTTGAACGTGCCTTGGCCCTCATCGGATAGCGGCCGACGGCGGAGTCAGTCCCGTGCCACACGAAACGGCATGAGACCGACTCCGCCATCGACCGCTCGGCTAGGCGGCCTGAATCGCCACTAGCATCGAGCTATGCGCTTTGCTAAGGGGCATGGCACCGGCAATGACTTTGTGATCTTGCCTGATCCTGATGGACAGCTTGAGCTGACGCCTGAGCTCGTCGTACGGCTGTGCGACCGGCATTTCGGGATCGGTGCGGACGGGGTGCTTCGGGTGGTCAGGTCCGC
Source organism: uncultured Actinomycetota bacterium (assembly GCA_963837255.1). Taxonomy (GTDB): domain Bacteria; phylum Actinomycetota; class Actinomycetes; order Streptosporangiales; family Streptosporangiaceae; genus JAJYUU01. The sequence goes on along the minus strand of CAWIMN010000009.1, from coordinate 545,281 downwards.
GGACGCGAGCGCCGGCGCGGCGGGCCAGTCCGCCGCGTGGTTCATGGATTATCGGAACGCCGACGGCAGCGTCGCGGAGATGTGCGGCAACGGCGTTCGGGTTTTTGCGCGGTACCTGATTGACGAGGGTCTCGCGACGGGGCCGGAGGTGGCTATCGCCACGCGCGCCGGGACCCGGCTGGTGCACGCTGCGGGGGACGGGCAGTTCACGGTGGACATGGGGCCCGCTGTTGTGCTGGGTGACGGCGCGGCGCAGGCCGGCGATCAGCGCCTGACCGGGCTGGCGATCTTGGTGGGCAACCCGCACCTGGCCTGCATGATTGATCAGCCGGTCGCGGCCGTAGACCTGAAGATCCGCTGGTGCTGGGGCCAGCTGAGCTGGCTGGTGGCGCGAATGTCGAGGTGATCCACGCGATCGGTGACCACGAGATCGAGATGCGGGTCCACGAGCGGGGCTCGGGCCTGACGCTGTCGTGTGGCACCGGCGCGGTCGCCGCGGCGGTCGCGGCCGCCGTAGCGGCAGGCGAGTGGCCGACCGGACCGGGCTTGCCCTGGACCGTGCACGTCCCCGGCGGCGAACTGGCCGTGACACCGAGTGCCACGGCCAGTCTGCTAACCGGTCCTGCGGATATCGTCGCTGCGGGCGAGCTCTCGGCCAGCTGGCTCGCTGGTGCTGGCCTGTCGCCGGTCGGGCTGAGCACGGTCTGAGCGAGGCTCAGGAGCCGGCTGGCCGGGGCCTCGGCACCCGGCGCTGGTTCGGCTCAGGCTGGGCGACGAGCTTGAGGCCGAGGTCGACGAGCGTCCACCCGGTCCGCACTCGCAGTGACTGCTGCCGGCCGCGGCTTCGCGAGACATGCTGGCGGGTGTCGGCGACTGACTGGCGGATGTCGGCCATGTGCTGAGCTGCCAGATCTTCGAGCACTCGTGGATGCATCGGACTGCCTTTCATGATCGCTGGTGGTCGTCGAGGGAGTACGCCTACTGCTGCATCGCGGCCTGGCTCGGCACTCCTCGTGCCTTGGTGATCTGAATGTCGCCGCTCATGGTGCGGCAACTGAGCTGCACTGCGGCGTCCGATGCTGTCGCGTGCTCGTCGGCGTCGCGGCGTCGAGTTGGCTGCGTATGTCACCCGAGTTGCTGATCAGGTCCAGGTAGACCCCGATTCCGGGCACTACGGCGACGGTTACGTCGCCAGACGCGGTGGCGAGCTCGATCCGGCCTGCGGCTACCGCGGACAGCTTGACGTCGCCGCTCGCCGTGTTCACCGCGACAGGTCCGGCGCAGAACCCGACGGTGACGTCACCACTGGCCGTGTTGACCTGGATGTCGTCCGTCCACCTGGCCGGTCCGGACATCGCCGGACGCGGTGGCGACAGTCAGTGCCCCGGCGGCCCGACTGAGCAGCACGTCGCCGCTCGCCGACTGGACCGTGACATCACCGCCGACCGCGTCCGCGGTGAGATCGCCGCTCGCGGTCTGCAAGGAGACGGCGCTGATGTCGCCCACGCACGACAGGTCAGCCGAGACAGTCTTCGCCGCGCAGCTGGAGCCCGCGGGCGCCTTGATGGTGAGGTCAAGCCCTTGCTTGCGGCGGAACGTGCTGACTTTCGGGCCGCGGATGTAGAGCTCACCGTCGTCGAACGCGACCTGGACCTGGTCCAGGAGGTCGTCGACGTCCGCGCGACGGTGGCTGGGGACCACCTCGACAGTGAGCGCGGCGGTCGGCTCGCCGGACACGACGATGCTGCCGGAGCCCCAGCTGTCGACGGTGATGTTAACGGGGTCAGAACATGCGAAATCCCAGCTGGTCATGGCAGTGCCCTTCTATGGAAGACGTACGTATCTGTGCGCGAGCCGGCCGGGGCTAGCTGCGGGCGAAGCCGGTGAACCGCTTGCCGGGCCTGCCCGGCGGTGACGGGAATGGTGGTCTGGGCTTCGGGCCGCCGGACGAGCCGTCCAGCGCGCGGCTGATCGCGCGGACCAGCCAGGCGTTGACCGACATGCCGGCGCTGACGGCGGCCGTCTCAACCCTGGTCTTGAGGCTTTCTGACAACCGCAGGGTGATCCTTGCGCTGCCGGCCTCGTCGGTGGCGTCGCCGCCCGCATCGGCGAACGAGTCGTCGGCGGTGCGGGTCATGTTGACGACGAACTCCGGCTCGGTCCCGCTGAGCCGCACGTCGATGGTGGCGCCGTCCAAGCGGGCGGTGATCTCGTCGGCCGCCGCGGACAGGACGTCGAGCAGCGCGAGCCTGACCGACGAGTCCAGCGTCTCCGAGAGCATCTCGGCGGCCCTCGAGATGTCCTCACCGGCGAACCTGGTGATGGAGGTGAGCTCCCGGCGGAGCGATTCGGCGTACTCGCTGAGGTCCATGACGTCATCTTGACGTCATCACTGACGTCTGTCAAGCGCGCAATGACGTCGCATACGGGAAACTATGACGTCACGACGGCGCCGTGCTGACGCCAACGGGATGTCAGTCGCGCGACCGGTCGCCTGCGCGGCCTGGCCGGGCTAAGTTGTCACTTAGAGTGAGACGGTTCGCATGATCCGCATCCAAGGCCGGGAGCACCCTTCATGAGCCTGCCCTCTTCCGGGCCGAGATCGGCCAGGGACGCATTCGGCCAGGGCTTCGGCGGGCGGCTCACCGGTACGACATCCCGGCAGAACCAGAACCAGAACCAGGACCAGGGCCAGCGCCCGCGCGGGCGCCTGCCGCTCAGGCTCGTCGTCGGCGTCGTATCGGCGCTCTTGCTGGTGGCGACGGCGATTCACATCGTCCCGGCCGTGCGCGCTGGCCTGCACGACGGCACCCGTGGTTCCTGGGTCGCGACGACCAAGGTCTGCCACCACTCCGCGTGTATCTGGAACGGCAAATTCGTCGCGCCTGGCGGCCATGTCCTCGTCACCAGCGCCCAGTACGCCGGCCATGTCCCCCTGGGGACTCAGGCGGGCACGAGCATTCCGGCGCTGTTCACCGGCGGGTCCGGGCTCGTGTTCCCGGTCACCGGTTCGGATCTATGGATCGAGTTGGTGATTGGCTTGCTGGCGTCGCTGCTCGGCCTCTACTGGGCGAGCCAGAAATGGGTGGCCAGCTACCTGCGCGAACGTCGCAATACAGTCAAAATCGCCCAGCTCTGAGCTCGGCCGGCAACCTCCGATAGGGCGCGAGGTTGGATGTGCTGCCCTACTAAGGGCAGCACATCCAACCTCGCGCCCTAAGAGCTCGGCCCGGAGAGCAGATCCTGAGTCGGACGGCCCCGAATCGCGGCGTCCAGCACCTCGGCGATGTGCGCCACGGGCATCGGCCGGCCCGTTACGGCCAGCGCCGGGCGATCTGGAGCGAGCAGCCAGGATTGGCAGAGACCAGCAGGTCAGCGCCGGTAGCAGCGACGTTGCGAGCCTTACGGGCGCCGAGTTCGGCCGCGGCCTCGGGCTGGACCAGGTTGTAGATCCCGGCCGAGCCGCAGCACGTCGAGCCGTCGGGGACCTCGGCGAGCACGAGGCCGGGAACACCGGCCAGCAGGCTGCGCGGCTGGGCAGTGATCCGCTGCGCGTGGCCGAGATGACAGGCGTCGTGGTAAGCGACGGTCAGCGCCAGTTCCGATCGCGGGGCGACCGGCCCTAGCTCGGCCAGGAACTCGCTGAAGTCACGCACCTTGGCGCTGAACGCGGCGGCGCGCCCGGCCCATGCTGCGTCGCCACGAAGCACCTGCCCGTACTCCTTCATCGCCGAGCCACAGCCAGCCGCGTTCACGACGACAGCGTCGACGCCCGCCTGCTCGAACGCCGCGATCGTCGCTCGGGCGAACGCGCTCGCCTCAGCATGCCGCCCGCCGTGCAGCGACAGCGCACCGCAGCAGCCCTGGCCAGGCGGCACGATGACGTCGCAGCCCTCGGCCGCGAGTACCCGCGCTGTCGCGGCGTTGACCTGCGGAAATAGCACTTGCTGCACGCACCCGGTCAGCATGCCGACGACGGCTCGGCGCTCGCCCCTGGCCGGGATCCTGGCCGGGATCCAGGCCCGGAGGCCGATTCGCCGGCCCGCGGGCGGTCGCGCGCGCCGGGCGGACGGGGCAGGCGCGATGGCGATGGCGGCCGCGACCTCCGGCACCAGGCGTTCGACCAGCTTGCTGCGGGCGGCCACCCTGTCCAGTCCGATGCGCTGAGCCGCCCGGAGCGGCCCGAGGGCGGCCCGCATCCGGGCCGGATAAGGGAACGTGGCGAAGATGGCAGCCCGCATCGCCCGTTCCCGCCACGATCTTGGCGGGAACGGGGTCGCTGGCCGTTCGCCTCCGTCGCGAGTACCCGGTGCCGCGCCGTCATCCGCCCAGGTCCTGGCGGCCTCGATGAGCTGGTTGTACTGCACGCCGGACGGGCAGGCCGTCATGCACGCCATGCAGCCGAGGCACCGGTCGAAGTGCTCGGCCGCGGCTGCCGTGCCCTCGCCGCTGTCCAGGATCTGAGTCAACAGGTGGATCCGGCCGCGCGGTGAGTCCATCTCCTCGCCCCACAGCTGATACGTGGGACACGCGGGCAGGCAGAAGCCGCAGTGCACGCAGTCGCCGGCCAGTTCCCGCAGCGACCCGTCTGGGTCGAGCGCGCTGCTGGCAGGCGCGCTGTGAGCGATCGGATCGACGGCGCCTGTGTCGTCCGCCATGATCAGATCCCTCCCGCGAACCGGCCTGGCGCCATCCGGTGCTCCGGATCAAACTGATCCTTGACCGCTCGCATCAGCGCAAGCGACGGCACCGGACCCCACATGTCGACCGCATCCCGTACCTCCGGCGGCGCACCGACAACAACCGCGCTCGCCACTCTAGGCGGCCCTCCAGCGACCGAGGTCACGCTGCCAAGACCGGCACGAACCAGCCCGACAAACTCGACGACCGCGCCAGGCAGAGCCTGGCCAGCTACCCAGACATCCAGCACCCCGGCCGCGACGAGCCAGTGATCGCGGGATCCAGCCCGTGCTTGGTGCCAGCCTGTCGGATCACCCGGAGCACAATCTCAAGCTGCCCAGCCCAGAACGCGACTCTGAGCCGCGTACCGCCCCCGAGCGCGGGATGGGCGGAGCTGCGGTCGGACCGTTTCGTATGGTCCGACGGCAATCCGGCCGTCTCGCGCGCACCAAGCAGGCCAGCCATCCGCTCAGCGCGCCCAGAGACACTGGCGGAGTCGCCCTCAAGCAGGACCGAGACCGAGATCGAATCGGCTGCGGACGGCCAGTCGAGCTCGATCGCAGCAGGCGCCAGCGGCGAGTCGGCCATCACCGCGACGGTCTCCGCTGCTGCTTCCGGGCTGGCGCACTCGAGCGATGATCCAGGCTGCGGTCTCGGGCCTCGAGTGCAGGCGGAACGTCGCCTCGGTGATCAGGCCGAGGGTGCCGTAGGACCCGGCGAAGAGCTTGCCGAGGTCGTAGCCGGCCACGTTCTTGACGACCTTGCCGCCGGATTTGGCGATCGTGCCGTCGGCCCGGACGATCGTGATCCCGATCAGGAGGTCGCGCGGGCCGCCGTAGCGGAATCGGAGTGGGCCTGCCGCGCCGGTCGCGACGAGGCCGCCGATCGTGCCGCCGCGGTCCGCGATCTCGCCATGATCGGCGGTGCCGGGCGGGTCGAGCGCCAGTCGCTGCCCGGCTGTTGCGAGCACGTTGGCGAGGTCATCCAGGCGGACGCCGGACTGCACGCTGACCACCAGATCTCCGGCGGCGTGCTCGAGCACTCGGTCGAGGCGCCGGGTGTCGACGATCAGGTCGCAGCTGGCCGGCGGGTTGCCCCAGTGCAGGCGGCTGCCGGAGCCACGGGGGACGACGGTCAGGCCGAGGTCGGCCGCCGCGCGCAGCAGGGCGGCGGCCTCGGCGGTCGACGCGGGCGCGGCCACGTAGCGGGCCTGGCGGCCGCCGACGGCGTCGAGGTCGCTGGCGAGCGTGAGGTCGGCGCAGGCGCTCGCGAGCGCGACCGGGAGTGTGCCGCCGGCGGCGGCCCTAGGCGTCCCCGTTCCCATCAGAACTGATCGATCACGCCGGAGGCGACGAGCGGGTGCGGGGCGTGCCGCACCCCCGGCACTTCTCCGCACAGCCGGGGCGTGGGGAACACCTTGCCCGGATTGCACAGGCCTGCTGGATCGAAGGCGCATCGCAGCAGCTGCATCGTGTCCAGGTCGTCAGCGCTGAACATCCGCGGCATGTAGCGGGACTTGTCGACGCCGACGCCGTGCTCGCCGGTGATCGATCCGCCGTGCTCGATGCAGAGGTCCAGGATCATGCCCGATACCTTCTCGGCCGCCTCCTGCTCGCCGGGGACCGTGTCGTCGAAGAGCACCAGCGGATGGAGATTGCCGTCCCCGGCGTGGAAGACGTTCGCGACGCGGATGCCAGTCTCCGCCGAGAGCTCGCTGATCCGGTCGAGCACCGTCGGCAACGCTGTGCGCGGCACGACCCCGTCCTGCACGATGTAGGCGGGGCTGATCCGGCCCACGGCGGCGAACGCCGACTTGCGGCCGGTCCAGATCGCGGCGCGCTCGGCCGCGTTCTGGGCAGCCCTGATCTCGTAGGCGCCCGTGGCCGTGCAGATCTGCCGGACGGCTTCGGTCTGGGCCTCGACATCTGCGGTCGGGCCGTCGAGCTCCACGATCAGGACGGCGCCGGCGCCCTCCGGATAGCGGCAGTTCACCGCGGCCTCGGCGGCCTCGATCGCCAGCGCATCCATCATTTCGATGGCCGCGGGCAGGATGCCCGAGCCGATGATCGACGAGACCGCGGCACCGCCGGCGCCCATCGTTTCGAACGCCGCGAGCAAGGTCGTGACGGCCTCGGGGATAGGAGTCAGCCGGACGACGATCTTGGTCACGATGCCGAGGGTGCCTTCAGATCCGGTGAACGCGCCGACGAGGTCGTAGCCCGGTGCCGACCCGGTTCCGTCGCCAAGCCAGGTCAGCTCGCCCTCCGGCGTCACGATCTCCAGGCCTGCCACGTGATGCACAGTGAAGCCGTGCTTGAGGCAGTGCGCGCCGCCGGAGTTCTCGGCCACGTTCCCGCCCACGGAGCAGACGACCTGGCTGGACGGGTCGGGTGCGTAGAACAGGCCGTGAGGCTCGGCGGCCTTGCTGACGGCCAGGTTCGTGACGCCAGGCTCGACGATCGCGCGGCGGCTGGCCGGATCGATGGCGATGATGCTGCGCATCTTGGACAGCACGATCAGGACGCCGTCCGTGCGGGGGAGTGCGCCGCCAGACAGGCCAGTGCCGCTGCCGCGGGCGACGAACGGGATGTGCCGGGCCGCGCATTCGCGCACCACGGCGGCGACCTGCGCCGCGGCGCCTGGCAGCACGACGAGGCCAGGGCTGCACCGGTGCGCGGTCAGTCCGTCGCATTCATAGGTACGCAGCTGCTGCGGGTCGGTGATGACGTTGTCAGCGCCGCAGATCTGCGCCAGGCTGGCTGCAAATGCGCCGTCCGTAAGCGCGCCGTCCGTAGGTGCCCCGTCCGTAACTGCGCCGTCCATGCTCACCAGCATCTCTCTCCGCGTCGCTGACCGCCACCGCCGGCCTGGCGACGGCCGCGGCCGGCCTCCCGCTAACCTGTGGCCGTCTCACTATTTGGACGCGTAGTGTCACTATATGGGCAGAGCGACGGTCGACGCAGTCCAGCCGCCCGGTCAGGATTCGGGCAGACGCTGGCTGATCCTGCTGATCGGGCTGATCGCGATGACCGCCGGCTGCACGTTCCAGTACGGCCTCGCGTACCTGATCCCGGCGCTGCGGCACGCGGGATTCTCGCTGGAACTGGCCAGCATCCTGGTGGCATGCCCGACCGCGGGTCTCCTGCTGACGCTGATCGGCTGGGGCTATGCCGCTGACCGGTGGGGCGAACGGGTCGTGCTCGCGAGCGGGCTTGGCGCAGCCGGGGTCATCCTGGCGCTAGCCTCCCTCGTCCACGGCGCGGCCGCGCTGGGGTGCTGTCTCGCGCTGGGCGGCGCGGCCGGCGGCTCGGTGTTCGCCGCAAGCGGCAGGCTGATCCTCGGCTGGTTCGCGCGGCACGAGCGCGGCCTCGCGATGGGCATCCGGCAGAGTGCTCAGCCGCTCGGCGTCGCGCTGGCAGCGGCGACCCTGCCGGCCTTCGGAGCTGGCGGCACGACCAGGCCGCTGCTGTTCCTGGGCAGCTTCTGCCTGTTCGCGGCCGTCCTGGTGGTGGTGCTCGTGCGCGACCCGGTCCGGGCGCCAGCCCAGCCGCCGCCTCATCAGCCGCCTGATCAGGCGCCGGCTGCTGGCCCGATCGTCGCCGTATCGGCAGCCTGTGCTCTGGCGGATCCACGCGGCGAGCGCGCTGCTGGTCGTGCCGCAGTTCACCGTCGCCACGTTCGCGCTGGTCTTCCTCGTGGACGCGCGCGGCTGGACGGCCCTGGCTGCCGGACGTCTCCTGGCCGTCGCGCAGGTCTGCGGGGCCGCGTCCCGACTCGGGGCTGGCTACTGGTCGGACCGGCTCGGCAGCCGGATGCGGCCGATGCGAATCCTCGCTGTCAGTACCGGCGCCGGTCTGCTCGCCCTGGCCGTCGCGACAGCCGCGGGCTCATCAGCCGCGGTGCCCGTGCTACTGGCCTGTGGCGTCGTCGCCGTCAGCACTAACGGGCTCGCCTTCACCGCGGTCGCGGAGTACGCCGGATCGGCCTGGGCCGGACGCGCGCTCGGCATCCAGAACACCGGCCAGAACGCCCTGGCTGCGGCGACGCCGCCGGTCCTGGCGCTGGCTATCGGCTCGATCGGATTCGGTGCGTCGTTCGCGGTCGTGGCTGCGTTCCCGTTTGTCGCGGCGGCGTTCGTGCCCGTGTGGGCTGAGGGCACCGCCGGTGCACGCCGCCGGGCCACCGGCTGGCGGCGGATTGCCGGCAGTGCGGATTAGCAGGCCCGCCTGACCTCGCCGATCCGGAGAGCGGCTTCGCGAGGTTCGCTATGACCCGGCTACGGCATCCGCTCGTAGGCGGGCAGCGTGAGGAAGTCGACGTAGTCGTCGGCCAGCGCCACCTCGGTGAAAAGGGATCTGGCCTGCTCGTACTGACTCTCGTCGTAAGCCGCGCCGAGCTGTGCCCTGATCTTGCCAAGTTCCTCGGTGATGATCTGCTCCACCAGTTCCCTGGTCACGGTCGGGCCCTCAGCCAGCGCGATGTCGTTGTGCAGCCACTGCCAGATCTGCGACCTGGAGATCTCCGCCGTCGCCGCGTCCTCCATGAGGTTGAAGATGGCCACAGCGCCGTTGCCGGCCAGCCAGTTCGCGAGGTACTGAAGGCCGACGCTGACGTTGTTGCGCAGCCCCGCCTCGGTGATCTCGCCCGGGGTCTTGCTGACAGCGAGCAGGTCAGCGGCTTGCACGTGCACGTCGGGGCGCTGCTTGTCGAGCTGGTTGGGCTGGTCGCCGAGCACCGCGTCGAAGACCTCGCGACAGATAGGGACGAGGTCAGGATGGGCGACCCACGAGCCGTCGAAGCCGTCCTGTGACTCGCGGGTCTTGTCGTCTCGCACCTTGGCCAGAGCCGTGGCGTTGACTGCCTCGTCGCGGCGGCTCGGGATGAACGCGGCCATGCCCCCCATCGCGTGCGCGCCGCGTGCGTGGCAGGTCTTGACCAGGAGCTGGGTATAGGCGCGCATCATCGGCGCGGTCATGGTCACGGCGTTCCGCTCCGGCAGGACGAACTCCGCGCCCCTGGTGCGGAACTTCTTGATGATGCTGAACAGGTAGTCCCACCGGCCGGCATTCAGCCCGGCGCTGTGATCGCGCAGCTCGTACAGGATCTCCTGCATCTCGAACGCGGCCGGGATCGTCTCGATCAGCACCGTCGCCCGGATGGTGCCCAGCGGGATCCCGAGAGCGTCCTGTGCGAGCAAGAACGCGTCGTTCCATAGCCTGGCCTCCAGGTGGCTCTCCAGCTTGGCCAGGTAGAAGTACGGTCCCTTGCCCTTGTCCAGCTGGCGCCGCGCGCAGTGGGTGAAGTACAGCGCGAAGTCGACCAGGCTGCCGGACGCGCGCTCGCCGTCGATCAGCAGATGCTTCTCCGGCAAGTGCCAGCCGCGCGGGCGGACCACGATCGTGGCCAGCTCGTCGTCCGGCCGCAGCTGGTAGGACTTGCCTTCCTCGCTGGTGAAGTCGATGGTCCGGTCCAGCGCGTCCTTGAGGTTGAGCTGGCCGGTGATCATGTTGTCCCACAGCGGGGTATTGGCGTCCTCGAAGTCCGCCAGCCACACCTTCGCGCCGGAGTTCAGCGCGTTGATCGTCATCTTCTTGTCCGTCGGCCCGGTGATCTCGACTCGCCGGTCGATCAGGCCGGGCGCCGGCGGCGCGACCCGCCAGCTCGTATCCGACCTGATGGCCTCGGTACTGGTCAGGAAGTCCAGGGTGCCGCCGGCCGACAGTTCCTCCTGGCGCCGGGCCCGTGCCGCCAGCAGATCTAGCCGCCGCTGCCCGAGTTCCCGGTGCAGCACGGCTATCAGGTCGAGCGCTTCGGGAGTCACGATCTCGTCGTACCGGTGACCCGACGGGCCGGCAATCTCCACTCCACTCGACATTGCACGCTCCTCACCGCTGGGCCGCTTCGGCCACTGGCTGATTACCAGAAGGTAACCCATGCGGTTGACCGGAACACTACTGACGTAGCCACGCGCGGGCCCTGGTAGCGCCCGGGCACATCTTCGGGCCCGCCGGTGTTAATGAGGTGAGGATGTATACGCGCCGTGGCACTATCAGGATCAGCGCTCGCCACCAGCGGACGCGCGCCTTATGCGGCGCACTTACCAGTATGTCGATGTATTACGGGCTTTTCAGTGCCCATTAGAGGTGGAATGACCGCGCTATCGCACGAAAATCAGGACAACGACCAGCTGTGGGGCGCTGCCGCCCCCGGCGAGCCAGCGGACGGCGAGCTTGATCTGCAGGAGCGGCACGCGCTGCGGCGCGTGGCCGGCCTTTCGACCGAGCTCGAGGACGTCAGCGAGGTCGAGTACCGGACTCTCCGGCTGGAACGAGTCGTCCTTATGGGCGTCTGGACCGACGGCACTCTGGCCGCGGCGGAGAATTCCCTCCGCGAGCTGTCCAGGCTTGCCGAGACCGCCGGTTCGCAAGTGCTGGACGCACTTATGCAGCGCCGCGGCCGCCCGGACGCCTCGACCTACGTCGGTGCGGGCAAGGCCAGGGAGCTGGCCGAGATCGTCGCGGCGCATGGCGCCGACACCGTCATCTGCGACGGCGAGCTGACCCCCGGCCAGCTGCGGAGCCTGGAGGGCACGGTCAAGGTGAAGGTGGTCGACCGGACCGCGCTGATCCTCGACATCTTCGCTCAGCACGCGCGCAGCAAGGAGGGCAAGGCACAGGTCGAGCTGGCCCAGCTGCAGTACCTGCTGCCGCGCCTGCGCGGCTGGGGCGAGTCGCTGTCCCGGCAGGCTGGCGGCCGGGCAGGTGGTGACGGCGGCATTGGCACGCGTGGTCCAGGTGAGACCAAGATTGAGACGGACCGGCGCCGGATCCGGTCGCGAATCTCCCGGCTGCGCCGTGAGATCGCCGAGATGTCGGTCGGCCGCGAGGTGCAGCGCGGGCAGCGTCGTCGCCACTCCGTGCCCTCGGTTGCGATCGCCGGCTACACCAACGCCGGCAAGTCGAGCCTGCTGAACCGGCTGACCGGAGCCCAGGTCCTCGTTGACGACTCGCTGTTTGCCACCCTGGACCCGGCGGTGCGCAAGGCCAGGACGCCGGCCGGCTGGCCGTACACGCTGACCGACACGGTCGGGTTCGTGCGGCACCTGCCGCACCAGCTTGTCGACGCGTTCCGGTCCACGCTGGAAGAGGTGGCCGATGCCGACCTCATCCTGCACGTGGTCGATGGCTCTGACGCCGACCCGCGGTCCCAGCTGGCCGCCGTGCGCGAGGTGCTCGCCGAGGTCGGGGCCGCCGACGTGCCCGAGCTGGTCGTGATCAACAAGGCCGACAGCGCAGATCCGATCGAGATCGAGGGCCTGCAACTGGCCGAGCGCCAGTCCGTGGTGGTCTCGGCACGCACTGGCGACGGCATCGACAAGCTGCAGGCGGAGATCGAGCGGCTGCTGCCGCGCCAGTTCCGCGAGGTCAGTGTCGTCATCCCGTATGACCGCGGTGACCTGCTGTCGCGCGCGCACGATGAGGGCGAGGTCCTGACCGTCGAGCATGGCGGCGAGGGCACCGAGCTGACGGCCAAGGTGCCGCTTGGCCTCGCGGCCGAGCTCGACAGATTCGTTCAGGCTCAGTTGCCTGGCTAGACCGGCTGTGCCTGGCTTGACCGGCAGTGCCGGGCTAGATCAGCTGCGCGTGGCTAGATCGGCTGCCCCTTGCTAGATCAGCAGGCGAGCACGGATCATCGCCGCGGCCGGTGCTATATCGCGCAATTTACTCTGCAATTGCGTTACGCACGCCCGCGCGTGTCCGATCTGCTTTGCGCGGGGGATAACTAGCGCCTGTCGAACCTTATCGGCGAACCTAAAGAAACGTCATGTTTCCCCTCGAGGCTGGCCCTGCTGCCTGCGAAAACGCTGGCTCCGGCGGGCCGGGCGCGGTCCTCCGACCAGCGCACTGACCGACCAGTTAGCACGCCGTCCCGGCGCGTCGCGGCAATACCGACCGCGTCGCAGCCATTAAGATGGCTGCTCTCGCGGCAAAAGCTATCTGCCTGCCGCCAATGCCGAAACAGCCCTTTACAGGACTTCCGCTTGTGCAATAACGTGACTCAACCGATATGTTGGTGTGTCGCGACCACGCCAGCCTTATGGGTGGCGCCGGGCGCGATCTGGTTCGCCTGGCTTGTGCCAGAGTCCACGCTGATTCCGACGCTCGGTAGGAGAGGACGCATGGCTGCCCGGACTTCCGCGCACCGCAGCCGTCCTCGGCTGGGCGGCGCAACGTGACCGTGCGACTGCTGACGAACATCGGCCGGCTCTGGACTGGGTCTGAGGTCTGGAGCAACGCCGCGATCTTGTCCCAGGATGATCGGATCGCCTGGGTCGGGCGGGCCTCTGAGCTGCCGACGAGCATCCCCGGCGTCATCCACAACATCGTCGACGTTGATCACGTGGAGAACCTGGGCGGAGCGCTGGTCACGCCCGGTCTCATCGACGCCCACACCCACCCCGTCTATGCGGGGAACCGGTGGGCCGAGCTGGCCATGCGCTCGGGTGGTTCGTCGGCGGCTGAGATCGTCGCCGCTGGCGGCGGCATCGCCTCTACGGTCACGATCACACGGGGGCACCGATCCATGGACGCTGTGCAGCGGCGTGCGCGAGCGGCTGCGTAGCTGGGTGCAAAGCGGCACGACCACCGTCGAGGCGAAGACGGGCTATCACCTGACCAGGGACGGCGAGCTGGCCGATGTGCGGCTACTGCGGTCGCTGGACAATGAGCCTGGCATGCCCCGAGTCCATGTCACCTTCCTGGCCGCGAACGCGGTGCCGCCTGAGTTCTTCGGCCGGCGCAACGACTACGTCGACGCGGTCGGCAGCTGGTGCGCCGATGCCGCAGCAGCGGGCGCGAACAGCATCGACGCCTATTGCGACGAAGGCCGGTTCACCACCCGCGAGGCAGGCTGGATCCTGACCGCCGGCCGGGCCGCCGGGCTGCTGCCGCGGCTGCACGCCTGCGGTGACGGGCGCAGCGGCGCAGCCTTGCTCGCGGCCGAGCTCGGCTGCGCCTCGGCTGATCTCCTGCTCGGTGCCGGTGACGACGACGTAGCGGCGCTGGCGAGGGCAGGCGTCGTCGCCGTGCTGTGCCCGGCGACGTCGTCTGACTCCCGTGGGTTGCCGCCGGTGCGGGCCTTGCTCGACAAGGGCGTGCCGGTGGCGCTCGGATCCGGGCACTCGCCAGGCGGGAATGGCATCACTTCGATGCCGTTGGTCATCAGCCTGGCGATCTCGATTTTCGGGATGAGCGTGACCGAGGCGCTGCGCGCGGCGACCGTCGGCGGGGCGCAGGCGCTCCGCGCGGCCGACCGTGGCGTGATGGCTCGCGGCAAGCTGCTCGATATCGTCGCCTGGGACGCCGACCACGAAGGCGCATTCGGGTGGTCTTACGGCATGAAGCCGGCCCGGGTCTGGCGGGGCGGCGAGACACTCACTGCCTAGCCGGGACGATGCTGCCGCATCCCCCGCTGGCCAGTGCCGGCTGGCCGGCTGACGGAGCGACCACCCGCAACCCCGGTTGACCGCGTCGCTCAAGAGTCGGCGTAACCTCCATCAGCCATTCCGGGCCTGTATCACGTGGAGATCACGGTCCCGGATAAGACGCATCCAGCTCTTCCCGGCGAATCCGCCCGAGCGGTCGCGCATATCTGCAGCTAATGGTACGAACTGGGTGGAGTTAGACGACCCGGCGACTGTTTAGCCGATCATCTTGAGCACTAAACGACTGGTTAATAGCTCAGTAATTCCATTGTTTTGCCTCCCGAGAGCGTTACCGGTCCGTTATTCTCACCAACTGTTGTTTGGCTGTGCGAAACCCGGCCCGGGCTTGGCATGGCTCTCCGCCGAATCCTGGACGCCAGGGAGCCGGGGACCCACTGTTTGCGTCCCTGGGGTGAATCGGCGGGTGCGCCTCCGTCTCAGCGGTCGCGCCTCCGCCGTAGGGCTACTACTCCGGCCCGAACCCGTCAGCTAACCCGGTAGGCGGTCGAGGAGAGGAGCTAGACCATGGGCGCCGACGGCCCCGGTAGACACTCGGCAGGACCGCGAGGCAGAGCAGACGCACCAGCACAGCCGGGTCGTAGCGCGCGAGCGCGGCTCCGGCCCCCCGGATACGCGGCGAGGTCCCGGCGCACCAGGTCCTGGCGGGTGCGGCTCGCAGCGACGACCGCGGTGGCGGTGGCCGCAACGCTGGTCGGCGCCGGCATCGCGGCCGGCCTTCGCCAGGCTGGCGGGAATGTTGTCCTTCAGGCGTCCGGGAAGCCATCAGGCACGATTTTCGGCGCCCAGGTCAACGGAAGCACAGACCTGGCGAGGAGCACGAAGAACTTCGGCCATATGCCCATCATCCGCACCTCCTACTCCAGCCTGCCGCCCGCGAATATATGGACAGTGCGGCCGGACGGGTTGAATAAGTCCGCGGTCGTCGTCAGCTTCCAGGCGCTGCCGAGCGCGGTCCTCACCGGCGCCGACGACACTCGGCTCGCGCACTTCTTCGACACCGCACCATCGGGGCAACCGATCTACTACGCCCTCTACAGCGAGCCTGAGGCCGATGTGAGCGCGCATCTGTTCACCGCGCGGCAGTACCGGCAAGCGCTGGCCCGCATCGTGGCGCTCGCTCGCAAGGCGCACAACCCGGACCTGAGGCCGACCCTCATCCTGCGAGCGACAGACCTCAGCTCCGGTTCGGGCGTGAGCTGGAAGAGTTACCTGCCGGGCCGGCGCGCCGTGAGCACGATCGCCTGGGATGCCTATCCGCCAGGAACGCAATCAGGTCATCATCCGAGGCTGACGCCGCCTGCCGATTTCATGGGCCCGGCGGTTGCCGCGGCCAAGCGCGCAGGCTTGGCCTTCGGCTTCGCCGGATTCGCGCTAGCGACCGCGCACGGGCGGCCCGCCTGGCTCACGACCGTTGCCGATTACCTGATGAGAAGCGGCGCGCTGTTCGGGGTGCTGGCCACCCTGCCCGGCGTCACGGCTACTCGCCTGAGCGACCGCGCCTCTATCCGGGCGTGGCGCGCCGTCGTGGCCAGGTCCGGGACCGACCAGCCAGTGCCGATCGGCCCCGCCCCGATACCGCCGTCGCCAGCCCCGTCATCGACGCTGTCGGGATCTCCGTCGTCGGCACCGGCGCCGTCCCCGTCATCCGTGCCGCCGAACTCGCCGTCGCCGTCGGGATCTCCGTCTTCGATCCCGTCGCCATCGCCGTCCTCGGTACCGCCAACGGCACCCTCGCCGACGGCGTCAGCGACATCCAGTTCGCCCGCCCCGCCTGCTCCTGGTAGCGACCCTGGCGCGGCCGGACAGGTATGCGGTCAGCCGGTCCTGAACTCGCCGTACAACTACGATGGCGCCGCCGGCCCTTACTCGAGCGGCACGGCCGGACTGCCCACCTACGGCACGCCGGGCTCCGACTTCCCGAATGCCACCGCTGGTGCGGTCCTGGCCACCGGCACGAAGGACTACGAGTCCTATCAGCTGGCTCCGGACACCGTCTATTACCTGCTGCCAGGAACTCATATCGGCAGCTTCGCAGCGAACGCCGGCGATGCTTTCGTCGGTGGTCTGGCGAATGGCGTCGGCACAGTGCTGTCGGGCAACTATTCGCAAGGCGAGCAGTGGGCGATCGACTCTAACTCCACTGATGGCAACCAGCCCGGCGTCACTGTCGAGTATCTGGCCATCGAGAAATTCACGCCGGGCCAGAACGCCGCCGCTATTAATCAGGACACCAACACCGGCTGGACGGTTCAGTACAACACGGTCACCCTGAACGTGCCCGGAGCCGGCATATTCGCCGGCACTGGCAACACGCTCAAGGACAACTGCCTGACGCTGAACGGGCAGTACGGATTCCAGTCCGCACTAGTCGACTCCTGGGGAGCGGACTCGCTGACCACGGGTCCGTACGACATCACAGTCGAAGGCAACGAGATCAGCTACAACGACACCTGCGACTATGCGGGACTGCTCGACAACTCCGCGATCGGCTGGCACGGCTACAACCCCGTGCCCGCGGCGAGCCGCAACCCCAACTGCGGCAGCGTGACGCCTGACGGCGACCAGGGCGGCTTCAAGCTCTGGCAGACCGACGGCGTGACGATCAAGGACAACTACATCCACGACAACTGGGGTCCGGCTGCGTGGGTGGATACCGATAACGCCAACACCACGATCACGGGCAACACCATGACGGGGAACGAGGGCCCGGCAGTGATCGAGGAGATCTCCTACAACTTCTCGATCACCAGCAACTACATCGCCGACAACAACTGGATCGACGGCCTGAGCAACGCTGGCTTCCCCGAGCCAGCCCTCTACATCAGCGAGAGCGGCAGCGATACCGCCAACGGCGAGGTACCGGCCTGTCCGGAGGCGTCCTGCTCCGATCAGGGTGCCTATCCGGCTCAGTCGCTTATCAGCGGGAACACGCTGGTCGACAACGGCGGAAGCATTTTCCTGTGGGAGAACTCGAACCGCTTCTGCGGCGACGGATCGGATGACAGCTGCACCCTGGTCGGCGGCGGTCAGGCCGGGCCGTTCACGATGTCGGCGTGCGGTACTAATCTGCCGACCGCGGGCATCAACACGACGACCTTCGTTGGCGCCCGTACCGGCTCGCCGGCCGAGGACTGGTGGGACGGCTGCCAGTGGCAGACGGCCAACGTCAGCGTCACCCGCAACGTGATCGACTTTAACCCGGCCAACATCCCGCATTGCAATGGCACCGACTGGCCGGACTGCGGCACTGGCGGCATCTTCAGTGAGTACGGTGGCCCGAACAGTGAGGAGCCAGGCTGGGTAGTGCCAACCCAGCTGACGTTCTTCGACCACGACGTCTGGGCTGACAACACCTACCACGGCCCGTCGGTCTTCGTGGCCTGGAACCAGGGCAATAGCGACGCCATCACCTGGTCCGACTGGACCGGCGGGGTCGCCGCCGGTGATGAATGCAGTTCTGCCGATGAGCGGCAGAGCGGGTACTGTACCGGACCCTTCGGCCAGGATGCCGGCAGCACGTATAGCAGCGTTCCCGTCGCGGCCAATCCCTCGTAGCCGGGAGCTTCGGCGGCGCGGTGCTCAAAGGCGAGTCCGCGCCGCCGCGGCGGCGGGTCTGCACATCGGCGTCGCCCCGCCCTGGCTATGGTCGGTGGCCGCAGCTGGCGGCCGGGGGGCTCCGTGGTTCAGGCTCGCCCTGATACGTGGCATGCTGCCAGCATGGCCACGAGCGCACAGCGGGCAGGTCCGGCGGCGTCCGCCCCGGCCCGGCAGCCGGCCGCGGCCCGGCGGGCGGGTCCGACCAGCTCGCCGCCCGCGGTAACCGTGATCGTCGGCGAGGAAGAGCTGCTGGTCGAGCGAGCGGTGACCGCTGCCGTAGCGCTCGCGGCTGGCTCCGATGCCGGTAACGGGGCCGCCTCGGCCGCCGCCATCGACCCGTCCGCCGCCACCGACGACGCTGACCTCGCGAGCGCGATCGACGTACACCACGTCGCCGGCGCCGGCCTGACCGCCGGAGAGCTGTCGAACCTCACCGCGCCGTCTCTGTTCGGCGGCGGCTGCGTGGTCGTCATCAGGTCGGCGCAGGACGCCACCAAGGACCTCAGCGCAGAGCTGACGAGGCTGGCCAAGTCGCCGCCGCCTGAGGTCTTCCTGGTCATCACCCACGCCGGCGGCGCCAAGAACAAGGCGCTCGTTGCCGACCTGGTCAACGCCGGGGCACGGCGAGTGGACTGCCCGAGCATCAAGCGCTTCGGCGACCGGATGGACTTCCTGCGCGGCGAGATCCGCCAGGCCGGCCGCAAGGCAGACGACGCGGGACTGCGCGCGCTGCTCGACGCCGTTGGCAATGACCTGCGCGATCTGGCCGCCGCCTGCAGCCAGCTGGCGTCGGACACGACCGGCGTCATCAACCAGGCCGCCGTGGCCCGCTATTACCACGGCCGGGCCGAGGCGACTGGATTCTCCGTGGCCGACAAGGCTTGCGAGGGCAACCTGGCCGATGCGCTCGAGCAGCTTCGATGGGCGCTCGCCACCGGCACGTCGCCCGTCCTCATCACCAGCGCGCTGGCAACCGGCCTGCGGACGCTGGGACTCGTCGGCTCGGTCGGCCGCGGCCTCAGCCCGAACGCGCTCGCGGCCGACCTCGGCATGCCGCCCTGGAAGATCGACAAGGCGCGCCAGCAGCTTCGCGGCTGGACCTCGGCCGGGCTGGCCAGGGCCCACGCCGCCGTCGCCGAGGCCGACGTCCAGGTCAAGGGTGAGGGAGCGAGCGCCGGTTACGCCCTTGAGCGTGCCATTACGACGATCGTGGCCTGCCGCGCGGCCTAGCAGCCTGCGCGAGCGACTCGGTCCGCCACCGCGCTCGCGGATGTCGATAGCTCGGGAGCCTTGCCTCAGGCGCTGGCGCGCAGAGCGGTCACGTCGATCGTCTGCGTCACCGGGACCGCGCTGGCGAGCCGTCGGTCGTGCGTGACGAGGATCAGCGTGCAGGAGTAAGTGGTCAGCGCCTGCTCCAGCTGCTCGATGGCCTCGATGTCGAGGTGGTTGGTCGGCTCGTCCAGGACCAGGACGTTGACGCCGCGCGCCTGGAGCAGGGCCAGGCCTGCCCTGGTGCGCTCGCCCGGTGACAGATTGCTGGCGGGACGGAGCGCCGCGTCGCCTCTCAGCCGGAACTTGGCGAGCAGCGTCCGTGCCTCCTCCGGCGAGAGCCCAGCGGCCGACCGGACGACCTCGACTACCGGTGCATCGGTGGCGAAATCACGCCGCGTCTGGTCAAGCTCGCCGATCACGACGCTTGGCCCGGCGTACCGCTGGCCAGCCGAGAGCGGCGCCCGCCCCAGCAGCGCGTCGACGAGCGTCGTCTTGCCGGACCCGTTCGGTCCGGTGATGCGGATCCGGTCGGCGGGGCCGATGGTCAGGCTGAGCGGTCCGAGCGTGACGTCGCCGCGGCTGATCACGGCGCCGGTGAGGGCAAGGGCGACGGCACCAGCCCGCTTCGCCTCGGCGATCTCCAGGCGCAGCCGCCAGGGTTCCCGGACCTCGTCGGGCGCGCCGGAGTCCAGCCGGGCGATCGCCCTGTCTGCCTTGGCCGCGCCGCTGCCGGTCTGCTGCGCGCTGGCGATCTTGCCCGCCTTGATGTGCTTGTCAGGGTCGGACTGATAACGCGGGTTGGCCGCGCGCTGCGCCCCGGACCTGGCCCACTGCCGCTGCTGGCGGGCCGTCTCGGTGAGCTTGTCGCGCTCGGACTCGTAGGCGGCGTATGCGTCGACTGCGCGCCGCCGGGCCGAGCTCGCGTTCGGCGACGTAGGCATCCCAGCCGCCCGAGAACATCGAGCTGTGCCGGCTGAACTCGTCCAGTTCCAGGATCTGGCTCGCGACCGCGGCTAGCAGCGCCCGGTCATGGCTGACCAGCGCCAGCCCGGCCTTGCTGGTCGCCAGGCGCGCCTCCAGCATGGCGAGCCCGGCGTCGTCGAGGTCGTTGGTCGGCTCGTCGAGCAGCAGGATGTCGGGCTGGGCCAGGAGCACGGCGGCGAGACCGAGCCGTGCCTTCTGCCCGCCAGACAATTCGGCCACGTTCCGGTCCAGAAGAGTGTCGCGCAAGCCCTAGCTGTGCGGTGACCTGAGCCATCCGCTCGGGCAGGTCAGCGCCGCCGAGGGCAAGCCAGCGGTGCAGCGCGGTGTCGTAGGCGTCGTCGGCGCCGGGGTTGCCGCGCTCCAGGGCCGACAGGGAGGCGTCAAGGTCGGCCTGGGCCGCAGCTACCTGGGTCCGCCGGGCCAGGTGCCCGGCGAGCGACTCGCCAGCGCCGGATATCGGGCTCCTGGGCCAGCCGGAGCACCGTCGTGGTCGCCGGCGACCTGGTGACGGCGCCGGCGTCCGGCTCGAGGTCGCCCGCGAGAACCTTGAGCAGGGTCGACTTGCCCACGCCGTTCGGCGCGATGATTCCGATGCGATCTCCGGCGCCGATGCTGAGGCTGACGCCGTCCAGCACGACGAGGCTGCCGAAGGAAACGCTGAGATTCGACGCAATGAGCCTGGACAACAGGAACACTCCTGATTCACGGCCAGCCGTACGCGGGCCGACCGTGGTGCTATGCCCAGGTCATGCAAGGGGCGGGGGCTCAAGCCTTGGTGGCGAGCCCGCCGCCCGGGTCCTGCAGAAGCCTAGGCGCTCTTGAGCTGCTCAGCGCGCTTGGCGATCGACGACTTGCGGTTGGCAGCCTGGTTCTTGTGGATGACGCCCTTGCTCACGGCCTTGTCGAGCTTGATCGACGCAGCGCGCATCGCGGTCTCCGCGGCCTCGGCGTTGCCGGTGTCGGCAGCCTCGCGGAACTTGCGCACGTACGTCTTCAGCTCGGACTTGACCGCCTTGTTGCGGAGCCGGGCCTTCTCGTTCTGCTTGTTGCGCTTGATCTGGGACTTGATGTTTGCCACGCGAATGCCTCGCTACGGTTGGTCTAGGTGGTCTAGCGGTGCCGGCACGAGCCGCAAGGTCAGCGGTTCGCGGCTTCGCGCCCCGTTCCACAAACACGCAGCGGCAAACGCGGGCATGCAGGCAGCCAGTAGCCAAGGATAGCCGAGATCGGCCCGGCGGCTCAAACGCAGCTCAGCCAGGCGTGCTGGTGGCCGGGGCACCAGGCCCGGCGTGCAACGATAGACGCGCCTGCCATAGCCGACTTCTACCTTCCGGATGCCCTGTGTCGACAACGCCCGAACAGCAGATCAAGCAGCTGTCCGCGCCCGAGCCTGCCCGGACTCCGCAGTCGGTCATCCGCAATTTCTGCATTATCGCCCATATTGATCACGGTAAGTCCACGCTGGCCGACCGGATGCTGCAGCTCACCGGCGTCGTCGACGCCCGGCAGATGCGGGCCCAGTACCTGGACCGGATGGACATCGAGCGCGAGCGTGGCATCACGATCAAGAGCCAGGCCGTCCGGCTGCCGTGGCGGGGCGAAGACGGCACCCAGTACGTGCTCAACCTGATCGACACGCCAGGCCACGTGGACTTCACCTACGAGGTGTCCAGGTCGCTGGCCGCGTGCGAGGGCGCGATCCTGCTGGTCGACGCGGCCCAGGGGATCGAGGCGCAGACGCTGGCCAACCTCTACCTGGCCCTGGACGCCGACCTGCACCTGATCCCGGTCCTCAACAAGATCGACCTGCCCGCCGCCCAGCCCGAGAAGTACGCAGCCGAGCTGGCGAACATCATCGGCTGCGACCCGTCCGACGTCCTGCGCGTCTCGGCCAAGACTGGCGAGGGCGTCACCGAGCTGCTGAACGCCGTGGTCGCGCAGGTCCCGCCCCCATCGGGCGACCCGGACGCCCCGGCCAGGGCGCTGATCTTCGACTCGGTCTACGACACCTACCGCGGCGTGGTCACCTACGTCCGGGTCGTCGACGGCCGGCTGTCGCGCCGCGAGCGCACGCTCATGCTCGTGACCAAGTCGGTGCACGAGACGCTGGAGATCGGCGTGATCTCGCCCGAGCCGGTGCCGTCCGACGGGCTGGCCGCCGGCGAGGTGGGCTACCTGATCACCGGGGTCAAGGACGTCCGGCAGGCCCGCGTCGGCGACACGCTGACGACCCTGGCCAGCCCGGCGACCGAGCCGCTGCCGGGCTACGCGGACCCCAGGCCCATGGTGTACTCCGGGCTATATCCGGTGGACGGGGACGAGTACCCCGAGCTGCGGGACGCGCTGGACAAGCTCCGGCTGAACGACGCATCCCTGGTCTACGAGCCGGAGACCTCGACGGCGCTCGGCTTCGGGTTCCGCTGCGGCTTCCTCGGCCTGCTGCACATGGAGATCATCAGGGAGCGGCTGGAGCGCGAGTTCGATCTCGTGCTGATCTCGACGGCGCCGAACGTGGTGTACCGCGTCGTGCTGGAGTCCGGCAAGGAGATGATCGTCACCAACCCGAGCGAGTTCCCCGAGGGCAAGGTCGGCCAGATCTTCGAGCCGGTCGTCCGGGCCACGATCCTGGCGCCGTCGGACTACGTCGGCGCGATCATGGAACTGTGCCAGAGCCGCCGCGGCACCCTGCTCGGCATGGAGTACCTGTCGGCCGACCGGGTCGAGATCCGGTACACGATGCCGCTGGGCGAGATCATCTTCGACTTCTTCGACCAGCTCAAGTCGCGCACTCGCGGTTATGCCTCACTGGATTACGAGCCCGCCGGCGAGCAGGAATCTGACCTGGTCAAGGTCGACATCCTGCTCCAGGGCGTGCCGGTCGACGCCTTCAGCCAGATCGTGCACACCGACAAGTCGCGCGACTACGGCCTGAGCATGACGGCCAAGCTCAAGGAGCTGATCCCGCGCCAGCAGTTCGAGGTGCCGATCCAGGCCGCCATCGGATCGCGGATCATCGCGCGCGAGAACATCCGCGCCATCCGCAAGGACGTGCTGGCCAAGTGCTACGGCGGTGACATCACCCGCAAGCGCAAGCTGCTGGAGAAGCAGAAGGAAGGCAAGCGCCGGATGAAGGTCATCGGCCGCGTCGAGGTGCCTCAGGAGGCCTTCGTCGCGGCGCTGTCGACCGAGGCGCCGCCGGATAAGAAGCGCTCTTAAGCGGGGAACGGGGCCGGTTCAGCCCACCTAGCCTCGCCCGGCCGCGGCTGCGCTAGGTCGTCCCTGATCTGACGTTGACCCCGACGACGATCACGATGATGATCAGCACGAAGTAGACGACGCCGAGGATGCCGAGCACGAGCCCGGCGATCGCCAGGCCGCGCCCGCGCTCGCCTCGCAGCCTGATCTGCTTCAGGGCGATCGAGCCGAGGATGATCGCGGGAATCGCGAGCAGGATGTTGCCGACCAGCGTCAGTCCGAAGATGAACTGGACGATGCCGCAGACCAGGGCCCAGATCGCGGCCGGGTTATTGCGCGGGGCCGACGGCGTGACGAACTGCGGCTGGTAGCCGTACTGGCCGGGCGGGTACTGGCCGTACTGGCCGGGCGGGTATTGGCCGGGCGGGTATTGGCCGGGCGGCGGATACTGGCCGGACGGCGGGTACTGGCCCGGCCGGCGCCTGGCCGGCCGCGGGGAAGCCGCTCGACGGCTGGCTGAACTGGCCCGGCTGCTGTGGCGCCTGGCCTGGCCAGGGCTCGGGTGCCGGCGGCCCGAATGTGGTCGGCTGCTGTACTGGCTGACCCGGCCACGGCTCGGGCGTCGGCGGGCCGAATGTAGTCGGCTGCTGTACTGGCTGACCCGGCCAGGTCTCCGGGGCCGAGGAATCGGGCCGGCCGTGCCGGGCCCGGCCTGCTCGGAACCTGCGTCTCCTGGTGTCTGCGTGGTCATCTGCTCTATCCCTCGGGCTGTCACCGCACCGGTACCCGGCGCTTGCCCAGTATCGACCCCGGCTGACGCCAACAGCGAGCAGTTAGCCCGACATGCGGGTCCTGACGCCAGGCCCATGAGCGTCGGGGCTGGTGGCCGCCGATATGGTTCGACGGCCGCGTGACCGTCAGCTAGCGTCATGTGCATGCCAGGCGCCCGAGTGATCTCCCTGAACCGCGGCCATGAGGCCGACCTGCTGATCGGCGGCAGGCCCGGCCGGACCGCCATCGACAAGAGACCAGCGGCGGGTCCAGTCACGGTCGGGCTGCTCGGGCTCGACGGCGACGAGTACGCCGACAAGGAGCACCACGGCGGCGTCGAGCAGGCCGTGTACGCCTACGCCAGGGAGGACCTGGACTGGTGGACCGAGCAGCTCGGCCGCGAGCTGCGCAACGGGATCTTCGGCGAGAACGTCACGACGACGGGGATCGACATCAGCGCTGCGCTGATCGGCGAGATCTGGCGCATGGGCACTGTCGTGGTGCAGCTCACCGCGCCGCGCATCCCGTGCGTGACCTTCAAGTCCTGGCTCGACGAGCCGCACTGGGTGAAGCGCTTCGCCGCGGCGGGCCGGCCAGGCACCTACCTGCGCGTGCTCACGCCGGGCGTCGTCCAGGCCGGCGACGAGCTCACCGTCGTGAGCCGCCCGAGCGAGGAAGTCACCGTCGCCGAGTCGATGCGCGCCTTCTACGGGGACCGCGACATCATGCGCAGGCTGCTCACGGTGGAAGGGCGCGGTACGAAGTGGGACGAGATCGGCGCGGACGTGCTCAGCGCAGTCTGATGGGCGAGGCTTACTGATCATGGCTGGCCAGCCGCCTGACGGCGAGCCGATGCCGGCTGATGGCGGCCTGCCGCCGTCATCAGCTGACCGGCTCGGCGACGCGCCATTCGGGATCTACGTACACGTGCCGTTCTGCGTGACCAGGTGCGGTTACTGCGACTTCAACACCTACACGGCGGCCGAGCTTGGCTCCGGCGCATCACGGGAGTCCTACGCGGCACTCGCCATCGGCGAGATACGGCAGGCCGGCCGGGTGCTAGGCGGCCGCGCCGGACCGGTGCAGACCGTGTTCTTCGGCGGCGGCACGCCTACGCTGCTGCCGCCCGCCGACCTGATCGCGATCCTGCGGCGCGATCGACGCCGAATTCGGGCTCGCCGCGGATGCCGAGGTGACGACCGAGGCCAACCCGGAGACCGTCGACGAGCGGAAGCTGGCCGACCTGCGAGCAGGCGGCTTCACCCGGGTCTCGCTCGGCATGCAGAGCGCCGTGCCGCACGTGCTGACGGTGCTGGACCGGGTGCACAGCCCGGGGCGGCCCGAGCAGTGCGTGGGATGGGCCAGGGCGGCCGGCTTCGACCAGGTCAGCCTTGACCTGATCTACGGCACGCCGGGCGAGACCGACGCCGACTGGCGGATATCGCTGGACCGGGCGCTAGCGGCCGGCGCCGACCACATCTCGGCCTACTCGCTGATCGTCGAAGAGGGCACCAGGCTCGCGGCCAGGATAAGGCGCGGCGAGCTGCCTGCGCCCGACGACGACGTCCTGGCCGACAGATACGTGATCGCCGACGAGCGCCTCGCGGCAGCAGGCCTCAGCTGGTACGAGGTCTCCAACTGGGCGGCCAGCCCGAAGGCGGAGTGCCGGCATAACCAGCTCTACTGGACCGGCGGGGACTGGTGGGGTGTGGGCCCCGGCGCGCACAGCCACATCGCCGGCACCCGCTGGTGGAATGTCCGCCATCCGGCCGCCTACGCGCAGCGGCTCAGCGCCGACATGAGCCCTGGCCAGGCCAGGGAGATCCTCACGGACGCCGAGCAAGCGACCGAGCGGATCATGCTGCTGACTCGGCTAGCCGCGGGCTGCCCGCTATCGCAGCTCAGCATCGCCGGGCCGCGCGGCTGCGTCGGCGGCCGTCGCCGACGGGCTGGCCAGCCAGGATGCTCTCGACGCGGGATTCGTGCGACTGACCCGGTCGGGGCAGGCTGCTCGCAGACGCGGTCATCCGCGGGATCACCGGCTGATCCGTACCGCGGTGGCAAACTAGCTATTAGCCACCATCTGCCTCAAAACCGGTGCGCAATCGTAGCCGACCGGCAGAATGGCTGGTCTGTGCCGGCGCACGAGTTCGGCCATAGACTTGGCACTCAGGACCCAGGAGTGCCAGGGAGGTGAGCGCGTGCTAGACGACAGGAAACTGGCGGTCTTGCGCGCCATCGTGGAGGACTTCGTCTCCACGAACGAGCCGGTGGGCTCCAAGTCCCTGGTGGACCGGCACAATCTCGATGTCTCGCCGGCCACTATTCGCAACGACATGGCCGTCCTCGAGGAGCAGGGCTACATCGTCCAGCCGCATACGAGCGCTGGTCGCATACCCACCGACCAGGGCTACCGCCTCTTCGTGGATCGCCTGTCCGGGGTCAAGCCGCTGTCCTCCGCGGAGCGGCGCGCGATCGAGACATTCCTGGCTGGCGCCTACGACCTGGACGACGTGGTCATGCGCACCGTGCGCCTGCTCGCGCAGCTGACCAGGCAGGTCGCGGTCGTCCAGTACCCGTCGCTGACGAAGTCCGCGGTCCGCCACATCGAGCTTGTCCCGCTGACCGACCGGCGGCTGCTGCTGGTGCTGATCACCGATACGGGCCGGGTCGAGCAGCGCACGGTGGACCTGCCGGCCCGGATCGGCGACGAGGCGATTACCCAGCTGCGGGCGGTGCTCAACGCCTGTCTGGA
This sequence comes from uncultured Actinomycetota bacterium, assembly GCA_963837255.1. GTDB lineage: Bacteria > Actinomycetota > Actinomycetes > Streptosporangiales > Streptosporangiaceae > JAJYUU01. The sequence goes on along the minus strand of CAWIMN010000009.1, from coordinate 518,522 downwards.
TGGCCGGAAGCTCGCCGATGTCGCCTCGGTCGTGGCGGAGCTGCCAGACCGGGTTACCCCGGTGGAGCGGCCGAATGCCGCTGCGGTGTTCTCTGTCATCGTGGAGACTCTGGTGGACCGGCACGAGGAGCGCGTCGTCGTCGGCGGTGCGGCAAATCTCACCCAGGCGGACTTCTCCAGGGGATTGCACGAGGTGCTCGAAGCGTTGGAAGAACAGGTAGTCCTCATGCGCCTGCTCGGCGAGTCGGGCGACCATGCGACCGTTACGGTGCGCATCGGATCGGAGAATGAAGTGCAGGGGCTGCGGAGCACGTCGCTGGTGGCCACCGGATACGGGACCGGCGAACAGTCACTGGCCAGGCTCGGAGTCCTCGGTCCGACCAGGATGGATTACCCGACGGCGATGGGAGCGGTACGCGCGGTGGCACGTTATGTGGGCCAGATCCTGGCGGAGTCCTAGGAATGCCGGTGGCTAACGACTACTACGGGATCCTCGGCGTCCGCCGTGACGCGGGCGCGGAGGAGATCAAGAAGGCCTATCGGCGGCTGGCTCGCGAGCTGCATCCCGACGTGAATCCGGATCCGCACCTCCAGGAGCGGTTCAAGGAAGTCACGCAGGCCTACGAGGTCCTCTCCGACCCGGAGAAGCGCCAGATGTATGACCTCGGCGCTGACCCGTACGCTCGTGCCGGCGCGACCGCCGGCGGGTTTCGGCGCGGCTGGCTTCCCGTTCAGCGACCTGATGGATGCCTTCTTCGGCGGCGGCGCGGCTCCTCGCGGACCGCGCAGCAGGGCGAGGCGGGGCCGCAACGCGACCATCCGCGTCGATCTGGACCTGGCCGAGTGCGCGTTCGGCACGACCAGGGAGCTGGTCGTCGATACGGCCGTCGTGTGCCCGACGTGCTCGGGTGAGGGCTCGGCGCCCGGTACCCACCCGGTGACGTGCGATGTCTGTAACGGCCGCGGTGAGGTCAGCCAGGTCACCAGGTCGTTCATCGGCCAGATGATGACGTCCAGGCCATGCCCTGGCTGCGGCGGCTTCGGCACGGTCATCCGCAAGCCGTGTCCTGAGTGCGACGCCGACGGCCGGGTCCGGACGCGACGCACCATCAAGGTGCGCATCCCGGCCGGTGTCGAGGATGGCACGCATATCCAGCTGGCCGGCGAGGGCGAGACCGGGCCAGGCGGCGGCCCGCCCGGCGACCTGTTCCTCGAGATCGTGCAGCGGCCGCATCCGATATTCGAGCGCCAGGGCGATGACCTGCACTGCACCGTCACTATCCCGATGGTGGCGGCTGCCCTTGGCGCCACGCTGTCGGTCGAGACGCTCGACGGGCCAGCAGAGCTGGACATCCGGCCGGGCACCCAATCTGGCCACGCCATCCCGATGTACGGGCAGGGGACCGAGCGGCTGAATAGCTCGGGCCGCGGCGACCTGATCATCCATGTCACCGTCGAGACCCCGAGCAAGCTCGAGCCGGAGCAGGAAGAGCTGCTGCGCCAGCTCGCCAAGCTGCGCGGCGAGGAAGCCCCGCCCGGCAAGTTCGCACCCGGCCAGCAGGGCTTCTTCTCCCGGCTGCGCGATGCCTTCAACGGCCGCTGAGATCCCAGGCTGGCCCGTCCTGAGGCCGCCGGTCTTCGTCGCCGCGCCGGCCGACCTGGCCGGCGAGCGCATCGTCCTGCGCGGCCAGGAAGGCCGGCACGCCAGCACGGTCCGCCGCCTGGTTCCGGGTGAGCGCGCAGATATCACCGACGGCTCCGGCACGCTCGCGGAGTGCGTCGTGACGGCGGCCCGGCCCGGCGAGCTAGAGCTGTCTGTGGTGGCGCGGCGCACCGAGCCGCAGCCAGAGCCGCGGGTAGCGGTGCTGCAGGCGATTCCCAAGGGCGACCGCGGCGAGCTCGCGGTCGAGCTGCTGACCGAGGTCGGGGCCGACGTCATCGTCCCGTGGGCAGCCGACAGGTGCGTCGCGGTCTGGCGCGGCGAGCGGGCCGCCAGGTCGCAGGCGCGGTGGAGTTCGGCCGCCGAGCAGGCAGCCAAGCAGTCGAGGCGAGCGTGGTTCCCGGAGGTGACCGCGCAGGCGGATCTCGCTGGTGCGGTGCGGCGCGTGCAGGCGGCAGCCCTGGCGATCGTGCTGGACCCCGAGGCCGGCGAGTCGGTCGCCACGGTCGGCCTGCCCGACCGCGGCGAGATCGTCGTGGCCGTGGGACCCGAGGGGGGCATCACCCCGGCCGAGAGCGAGGCCCTGGTGACCGCCGGAGCCGTCGCGGCCAGGCTCGGGCCGACCGTGCTCCGCGCCTCCTCAGCGGGCGTCGTGGCGGCAGGGATCCTGCTCAGCCGCACGGCGCCGCTGGTCCTGACCGCGTGCTTGTGACCGGCCGCCGGTGCCAGCCGGACGCCGGCGCCGTCGAAGTCAGCCGCCGTCTTTCAGCCTGCCGACATTCATCCTGCTGAAGCTCACGGCCGCGGCTGGCGTATTCGCGCTGGGCTGGGCCGCCGAGTTGGGCGAGATGAGCGGGGCCGGGTTACGCCTGGTCGGGCGCTTGCTGACGCACGGCGACGGACTGGCCGTGGCCGTTTGGGCGTGCTTCGCGCCGTGCCTGCTCACCACCTTCCCGCTTGCCTGACCGCTGACCGACGCAGTTGCCCCGGCTATCGGCGCGCTCGTCGAGCTGCCCGTCGCACCCGTGACGCTCGAGGACGGGTCCGGCGATGAGCTGTCGCTGGTCGACGGTGACGGCGACCCGCTCCCGCTCGGTGACGTACTGGGCGACGAGGACGGGCTCGGGCTGATAGTCCCGATCGAAGACGACGGTGCCGCGGCTTCGCTGACTTGCTGCCCTTACAGGTCGTCGACGGGGAGGGCCACGGGAGCGAAACGAGCGGGCTGTGGTTGTGCACGCTGGCACTGCCGGGGCCGCCGGCAGTGCCGCCGCCGCCTGAGTTGCCGCCGCCCGATGAGCCCGCAGAGTTCGAGCCAATCGAGAAGATGGCCTGCTGGGCGCCGATGGCGAAGTAAGCGCCGGCCGCGACGATCGCCACGGTCACGCCGAGCGCGGCAGCCGGCCGTATCCAGCCAAGCGTTCGCGAAGCCCGGCTGCCTGACCTCCCCGCTGTCGGGCCGAAGCGCTGCCACGCGAGCCGGATGGCGCTCGCCAGCCGGTCGAACGCTGACTGCAGCCCGGACGTCGCGCGCAGCCGCAGGCGGACGGAGCGCGCAGCCGCAGGTCGGTCCAGGCCGCCTCAACCCACGCGACCGCAAGTGGTCGCGGTCGGCCGAGCCTGGCCTGGATGAGATCCAGGCCATCGAATCCCGGCTCGATGGCGTCAGCGGCCGCATGCAGGGCCCGGCGCAGGACCGCCTCGCGCTCGTTCAGCGTGCTCATACGTCACGCTCCAGCACGGTGCGGAGCGCCTGCATTGCCCGGGCGGTGTGGCTCTTGACCGCGCCACGGCTGATCTGCATGGCGTCGGCGATCTGCGCTTCGGACATATCAGCGTAGAACCGTAGCACCAGGGCTTCGCGCTGCCTGGCCGGGAGGGTCCGGAGCGCGGAGATCACTGCCGAGCGCTCGAACAGGGCGATCGCGCCATGCTCGGCACTGGGCATGTCCGGCGGGGGCTTGGGCGCGTTCCGGTCCACGACTACCCGGTGCCTGCAGCACCGATCGTGATCGATTGACCACCGACTGCCGGAGGTAGGACAGGGCTTTGTCGCTGTCCCGCAGGCGGCGCCACCCGCCGTGCATCGCGACAAACGAGTCCTGCACAACTTCCTCCGCGGTTCCGATATCACGAACCAGCAGCGCCGCGAGCCGCACCAGCGAGCGGTAGTGAGTGCTGTACAGCTCCGTCACTGCCCGGTCGGCTTCACGGTCGACCGGAACTGAACCCACGGCGACATCGGCCACCAGGGTTTCGGTCACGTGAATTGGACGCGCAGCGACGTCCGAAGGTTCACTCGCTGTCATCACGGATCTTCGCGATGTCCGGTTACCAGACCAGCTCGCCTAGCTACTTCCACTTCCCCCCACGCCCATCTATGCCTTCGCACCAGCACCCGCGCATGACTCATCCCCGAGCGACGGAAAGCCAGAAACTGGCGAGCCGCTGCACCAGAGGGGTGGCGCACCGTGGGTTCGCAGTAGAGCAACCATATATGTCAGCGGCGTCGCCGGCCCGGTACACGTTAAGATCTTCCGCGTGCCTGACTGCCTGTTCTGCGCCATTGCTGCCGCTGACATACCGGCGGTCATAGTGTCCAGTAATCCGCGCACTATCGCCTTCCGTGACATTAATCCGCAAGCTCCCGTTCACATACTTGTGATCCCGCGCGAGCACCACGCCGACCTGGCCGAGCTGGCGGCCGCCGACGACGGGCTGCTGGCCGATGTGGTCGCCCACGCCCACGAGGTGGCGGTCGCGGAGGGCATCGCCGACACCGGTTACCGGGTCGTCTTCAACACTGGCTCCCATGGCGGCCAGACCGTGGCCCACGTGCACGCGCACGTGATCGGCGGCCGCCAGATGACCTGGCCGCCCGGCTGAGCAGGCGGAGCAGCCAGATACCATGGCGGTACGGGCCGGCCAGAGCCGAGCGCCGCGGCAGGGAAGGGCCATTGACTGATAATCCGACTGACACGCGCAGGGGCGGGCAGCCCGGCGACGCGGGCCGACAAGGCGAGCACCCGAGGCAACAGTGCCGCCCGTGGTGACAGCGCCCCCCGTGGCGACAGTGCCCGCAGTAACGGCTCCCGGGATGGCAGCGCGCAAGTCCGGATCGTTATCCCGGACGAGCAGTCGATGGTCAGCCTGCTCGGCAGCGGTGATGAACTGCTGCGCGTTATCGAGAATGCGGTCAGCGCCGACTTTCACGTGCGCGGTAACGAGATCACCGTTACCGGTCCCGCCGCCGAGACCGCGGTAGCCTCCCGCCTCTTCGACGAGCTGATCCAGCTAGCCGGCAGCGGCGCGGAACTGACGGCCGATGCCGTCGAGCACAGCATTTCCATGCTGCGCCGCAAGACCGGAGCCCGGCCAGCCGAAGTGCTCAATCTGGATATCTTGTCCAGCCGCGGCCGCACCATCCGGCCCAAGACGCTGAACCAGAAGCGATACGTGGACGCGATCGACACCCATACGATCGTGTTCTCGATCGGCCCCGCAGGCACCGGCAAGACGTACCTGGCCATGGCCAAGGCGGTGAAGGCCCTCCAGGCCAAGGAAGTCAACCGGATCATCCTGACCCGGCCAGCCGTCGAAGCGGGCGAGCGGCTGGGCTTCCTGCCCGGCACCCTCTACGAGAAGATCGATCCGTACCTGCGGCCGCTCTACGATGCGCTGCACGACATGGTCGACCCCGACTCGATCCCGCGGCTCACCGCCGCCGGGACGATCGAGATCGCGCCCCTTGCCTACATGCGCGGCCGCACCCTGAATGACTCGTTCATCATCTTGGACGAGGCGCAGAACACCTCGGCCGAGCAGATGAAGATGTTCCTGACGCAGGCTCGGATTCGGCTCCAGGATCGTGGTGACCGGCGACATCACGCAGGTCGACCTGCCGGCTGGCCAGGTCAGCGGGCTGAGGCTGGTGCAGGACATCCTCGACGGCGTCGACGACGTGTACTTCTCGCGGCTGACCAGCCATGACGTCGTACGGCACAAGCTGGTGGCCGACATCGTCGATGCCTACGAGAGGTATGACGCCAGACAGGCCGCGGCCGAGCCCGGCCGGCTGCCCGCCGGGCGGCAGCGGCGTGACGGCTACCGCGGCCGGTGACAGTCTGCTGACGGGGGCCACATGAGCATCGAGATCGCCAACGAGTCGGGCGTCGACGTCGACGAGTCGCACCTGGGCCGTCTCGCCCGGCACGTCCTGGACGACATGCGCGTCCATCCGCTCGCCGAGCTCTCCGTGCTGCTGGTCGACGAGCCAGCCATGACCGAGCTGCACGTCCGCTGGATGGGCGAGGAAGGCCCGACCGACGTGCTGGCCTTCCCGATGGACGAGCTGAGGCTGCCGCAGCCGGGCGGCACGCACGCCGACCACGCGACTCCCGACCCGGACGCGGCCGAGGTGCTGCTCGGCGACGTGGTGATCTGTCCGCAGGTGGCCGCGGCGCAGGCCGCGGAGGCCGACCACGCGGTTCAGGACGAGATCGACCTGCTCTGCACGCACGGGATCTTGCACCTGCTCGGCTACGACCACGGCGGAGCCCGAGGAGCACGCGACCATGTTCGGCCTGCAGGACCGGCTGCTGGCATCGTGGCGGGCTGGCCAGGGCGCCGCGCGCGGCGGCCCAGAAGGGCCGGGGTGAGCGCTCGTGGGCTGGCTGCTCGTCGCGGCCTTCGCGCTGATGCTAGTGGCAGGATGGTGCACCAGCGCCGAGACCGCCCTGCTGCGCGTATCCAGGTCTGGCGCGAAGGAGCTCGGCCGATCAGCCGGTGAAGCCGCCGAGCCGCTGCAGGCCGTGCTGACGGACGTCCCCCGGTACCTGTCGGTCATTCTGCTCGCCAGGGTCGCCGCCGAGATCAGCGCGGCGGTGCTGGTGACCGCGGTGCTGGTGACCTGGCTCGGGGTGACCTGGAAGGCCTTCCTCATCACCGCTGCCGCGATGACCGTGGCCAGTTACATCCTGGCCGGCCTGGTGCCGCGCAGCATCGGCCGCCACTACCCGGTCAAGGTGGCCATCGCCGCCGCGAGCGTGCTCCGCCCGGTGATCAGGCTGCTCGGGCCGCTGCCGCGGCTGCTGGCCGCGGCCGGCGCGGCGCTGAGCCCCGGTCAGGACCGCCGCGACCGGGATGGCCACTCGGGCTCGGAAGAAGACCTGCGCGGCCTGGTTGACCTGCTGGAGCAGCGGCAGATCATCGAGCCGGGCGAGCGGGCCATGATCCACTCCGTCTTCGAGCTCGGCGACACCATCGTTCGCGAGGTGATGGTGCCGCGCACGGACATGGCGTTCATCGAGCGCGCCAAGACGCTGGGCCAGGGGCTGTCACTGGCGCTCCGCAGCGGCTTCTCCCGGATCCCGGTGATCGGCGAGAACCTCGACGACGTCGTGGGCATCGCCTACCTCAAAGACATCATGACGCGCATCCACGAGCACCCTGAGGGTGAGTCGGTCGAGACCGTCGAGTCGATCATGCGGCCGGCCACGTTCGCGCCGGAGAGCAAGCCGGTCGATGACCTGCTCCGCGAGATGCAGGCCAGGCACGTCCACATGGCGATCGTGATCGACGAGTACGGCGGCACCGCGGGCCTGGTCACGATCGAGGACATCCTGGAGGAGATCGTCGGCGAGATCGCCGACGAGTACGACCGCGAGCGACCGCCGGTCGAGTGGCTCAGTGACGGACGAGGCGCGGGTCAGCGCCCGGCTGTCGGTGGAGGAGCTCGAGGAGCTCTTCGGCGTCAGCATCGACGCCGAAGACGTGGAGACCGTCGGCGGCCTGCTCGCGCACCGCCTGGGCAAGGTGCCCATCGCCGGCTCGGTCGCGACGGTATCTGGCCTGCGGCTGACCGCCGAGAGCCTGGCTGGCCGGCGCAACCGCATCGGCACGGTGACGGTGCAGCGCATCAGCGGGGAGGGGCAGCCGGTTCCGGCTGGCGATACCGCGCCCGCCATCACCGGCGCGACGGCCGAAGGGAACGGCGTCGCCCCCAGCCGGCAGCCGCCGGTTTAGTATCAGCCGTGTGAGCGAGCTAGGGCCAGACGATCCTGGCCCGGAGGACATCAAGATCATCACACTGGCCCGTTCGGCGCGCGCCAGGGTGGCCGCGGCCGAAGGCGCCGCCGTCCGGGACGAGACCGGCCGGACGTACGCGGCCGCCGCGATCGCCCTGCCCTCGCTGCAGCTGTCCGCCTTGCATCTCGCGGTCGCGATGGCCGTCTCCAGCGGCGCGACCAGCCTCGAGGCGGCGGCCCTGGTCAGCGACGGGGGCGAACCCGATCCCGGCGATATCGCCGCTGTCCGCGAACTCGGGCCCGACGCGGTCGTGTTCCACGCTGCCCCGGACGGCACGGTGCGAACTATCCTGCGCCCGTAGCCGCGGACCTAGGCGCCGGCCACGGCCGGGTCGGATGTGCCGCCGGTCCACACCCGCGCCACGCCGGCGGCGGCGGCCGATGCTCGGCGTTCACCGCGGCGCAAAAGTAGCTGATCCGGCGTTCCGGTCTCGGGTCACGGTGGTGCGACACTTGCCCGGTGTCCGATGACGCGCCGCGCCCCGCCGGCCGCCGGCCTGTACGACGGACCGGCGGAGCTGTCGCCGTGCTCCTTGGCGCGGCAGCCTGGGGCAGTACTGGCACTGCCGCGCACTTCGCCCCGGCCAGCGCGACCTCGGCGTCCATCGGCGCGGCCAGGATCGCCTTGGGCGGCGTGCTGCTGCTCGGCCTCGCCGTGCGCACGGCCCCGCGTCGGCGTGCTCTCGATCGTCTGCTGACTGGCGCTGCAGCATCTCGGGCTGCCCTCGTCTTCGCGGCGGTCGCGGTGGCCGGGTACCAGGTGTGCTTTTTCACCGCAGTGCGGATGACCGGCGTGGCGATCGGCACGGTCGTGGCGATCGGCAGCGCGCCGGTCTTCACCGGCGCGCTCAGCCGCCTGGCCGGCGGCCCGCGGCTCGACACGCGGTGGATGGCGGCCACGGCCGCCGCGGTGGCCGGCTGCGCCGTGCTCGATAGCTGGCGGTCAGGCCGGGGGCGTCAGCGCGGGCGGCGTGGCCCTGGCCCTGGCGGCCGGGTTCTGTTACGCGATCTACGCGGTCACAGCGTCGCGGCTGATCACCGCGGGCAGTCCGGAGGACGCGGTGATGGGCCTGCTCTTCGGCGGCGCTGCCGTGCTGCTCGCGCCGGTGCTAGCGGCGGGATCGGCCGGATGGCTGCTGACCGGGCGCGGTCTGGCCGTCACCGGCTATCTCGGGCGTCGTCACCACCGCGCTGGCATATCTGCTCTACGGGCGCGGCCTGCGGACGGTCTCCGCTCCGGTTGCGGTCACGCTTGGCCTAGCCGAGCCGGTCGTCGCGGCGATCCTCGGACTGGTGGTGCTCGGCGAGCGGCTCAGCGCCACGGACATCGCGGGGCTGGCGCTCGTCGGCCTGGCTCTGGCGAGCCTCGTCGGCGCCCGGGCGCCCGTAGCGCCCCCGTCGAGCCTGCCAGGCTCGCCATGACCCGGCCGGCTTCCATTTCATTTCGACCACTCAGGACCGGCAGGCGGTCGGGCCGCCAGTTAGGGCGGTAGGGCCCAGGTAGGGGAGAATCTCTGGCGTGGGAACCCCGTCTCGTCGACCGCAGGCGCCAGTCGCGCAGGTCAGGCGCTCAGCTGGCCAGGAGGCCGCTGAGCCGGCGACGCGCGCCGGCGCTGAGTTCCGGTCCGGATTCGCCGCCTTTGCCGGACGCCCGAACGTCGGCAAGTCCACGCTCATGAATGCCCTGGTGGGGTCCAAGGTAGCGATCACCAGCAGCCGGCCGCAGACCACCCGGCGCGCTATCCGCGGCATCGTGCACCGGCCGGACGCCCAGCTGATCATCATCGATACGCCGGGCCTGCACCGGCCGCGGACGCTGCTCGGCGAGCGGCTGGACAGCCTGGCCCGATCCACCCTGACCGAGGTCGACGTCATCGGCTTCTGCATTCCGGCGAACGAGCGGATCGGCCCCGGCGACAAGTACCTGGCCGCGGAGCTCGCCAGCCTGGGCAAGACCCCGGTCGTGGCGATCGTGACCAAGACCGACCAGGCCACGCGCGAGCAGGTCGCCGCGCAGCTCGCGGCAGTCAGCGAACTCGGCGACTGGGCCGACATCGTGCCGGTCTCGGCGGTCGCCGGATTCCAGCTCGACGAGCTGGCGGACGTGCTGGTATCGCACCTGCCGCCGGGCCGGCCGCTGTACCCGGACGGCGACCTGACCGACGAGCCTGAGCAGCAGCTGGTCGCCGAGCTGATCCGGGAGGCGATCCTGGAGGGCGTCCGCGACGAGCTGCCGCACTCGATCGCGGTGGTGGTCGAGGAGATGGCGCCGCGCGAGGGCCGCGACGACCTCATCGACGTGCACGCCATCATGTACGTGGAGCGACCGAGCCAGAAGGCCATCGTGCTCGGGCGCCAAGGGCGCCCGGCTGAAGGAAGTCGGCACAACCGCGCGGCGCCAGATCGAGGCACTCCTGGGCAGCCGGGTCTACCTCGACCTGCGCGTCAAGATCGCCAAGGACTGGCAGCGCGACCCGCGCCAGCTGCGCCGCCTGGGTTTCTACGACTGAGCCCGCGCTGCACCGGGCACCGCCGCGGCAGCGGCCGGTCGCTGGGTCAGGTCTAGTTCCCAGGAACGGTAGGTGTCGGCCACCTCGAAGCCGAGCTGCTCGTTGATGGCGATCATGTGCGCGTTGGCTCCGGCGTTGCCGGTCAGGATGCGCCGGATCGCGGGCTCGCGCTCGATCAGCCACTCCAGCATGGCGACCTTGACCAGCAGCCCGAGCCGGTGACCGCGGTGATCCGACAAGACCATGGTGCCGAACTGGAAGCCCCAGTCGGGCGTGCCCGCCTCGGTGCCGACCTGGGTTATCGCGGCCAGCGCGCCGCTCGCATCGTGCCTGGCCGCCACGGTGTAGCGGCCGATGCCGTGGCTGAACATGACGTCCTCGGACTTGCGGATCCGGTCGGCGTCCCAGTTCCAGCTCTCGACGCCGGGGTCGTGGGGCGCGTCCGCCATCGCCCCTTCGAGGCGGACGACGTCGTCGAGGTACTCCTCTGGCGTCGGCCCGTCGAAGGACACCAGCGAGTAGCCAGCGGCGTGCCGCGCCGCCTGGGCGCGCAAGGCAGGCAGCCGGGCCGCGAGGCCGCCGCCGACCTGCAGCACGCGGTTGACCTCCGCGATGCCGGCGCTGGCGCCCACCGCGGCCGCGAAGGCAGCACCCGCCGAGAAGTCCCGCACTTCGCCAGCCAGCCTGGAGCGTCCCGCCGCGCGGGCTTGCTCGGCGCAGTGGGCTAGCAGCTGCGTTCCGTAACCCGTCCGGCGGCGGTCCAGCGCCACGGTGAGCTCGCAGGAGCACATCGCGGTGTTCTCGCGCTCCTGGAGGGTGAGCAAGTAGCAGCCGACGGGGTGGCCCGCATCATCGGTCGCCAGCCACGTCTGGCGCGGATCAGCGCCGAAGCCATGGGCCCAGTGGCCGGTGAACGACTCGAACGTGAAGACCGGCTCGTTCGGACGGTCGGACTGGCCAGCCGGCCGCGACGATGTCGTAGCACGCACGCAATCTGGCAGCGTCGCTGCCTGCGTCGAATCTCTCGATGAGCACGTCGGCCTCCTTACTCGGGCGACGGTCCGGGGCCGGCTGGCCTAGGCAGCCGCCAGCTCGAGTTCCCAGTTCCGGTACACGCTGGTCACGGTGAAGCCGAGCTGCTCGTTGATAGCGACCATGTGCTCGTTATCAGCGGCGTTGCCCGGTCAGGATGTGACGGATGCCTGGCTCGTGCGCAGCCAGCAGATCCAGCATCTCGGCCTTCACCAGCAGGCCGAGCCGGTGCCCGCGGTGCGCCGGCAGCACCGCCGTGATCATCTGGAAGCCCCAGCCCGGCGTGCCCGGCTCGACGAACATCTGGGTGATGGCGACCAGCCTGCCGCTCGCCTCGTGCCGGGCAGCGACCGAGTAGAACTGCTGGCCGCTGGCGAAGCACCGCCGCTCCAGATCCCTGATGCGGTCGGCGTCCCACGCCTCCGCCTCGATGCCCTCGTCCCTGGGCGCGTCGGCCATGGCGGCGCTGAGCAGAGTCTGGTCGTCGATGGTGTCCGCCGGGCTCGCGCCGATCCAGGACACCAGCGAATAACCGGCGGCATGCGCGCGGGCAGCCGACCGGAGGCGCGCGAGCCTGCCGGGCTGATCAGCGTCGATATCGAGCCGCCTGATCACCTCGGCGAGGCCGCTCGCGGCGCCCGCGGCGGCAGCGAACGCGCTGCCGGGCGATCCCTCCCTGGCCTCGCCGGCCAGCCGAGCACGGCCGGCCAGTCGCGCCTGGCTCGCGCAGTGGGCGAGCAGTGCGCGGCCCGTGCCGAGCCGTCGCCGCTCGGGTGCCACCGCGATCATGCACCAGGCCAGCGTGGGGTTCTCCTGGTCGTGGCAGCGTGAGCATGTAGCAGCCGGCCGGCTGGCCCGCGTCATCGAGGCTGAGCCAGGTCTCGCGCCGATTGCCGCCGAAGCCGGTGGTCCACCGGTTGCGGAAGGACGTCAGCGACCGGACCGGGAGGCCCGGATCGTCTGCGCGCTGGGCGGCCGCGACGATCCCGAAGCAGCTCCGTACCTGCTCGGGATCGGTCGCGGCGTCGAACTGCTCGATCTTCATCGCATCTCCGCCGCCACCAGTTTGCGGGCGGCGGCGACGTCGAGCTCGAAGGACTCGAAGTAGTCGCTGACCCGGTGGCCGAGCTCAGCGTTGACCGCGACCATGTGCTCGTTCTGGACCGCGTTGAACGTCACGATCTCGCGTACGTGCGGCTCGATCTCCGCGAGCCACTCCAGCATCGCGACCTTCACGTGCAGCCCGAGCCGGTGGCCGCGGTGTGGCCTGATCACCGCGGTGATGTCCTGGAACGCCCAGCCGTCGATGTCCGGATCGAGGTTGACCTGGGTCAGGGCGGCCATCTCCCCGGAGACGTCGTGGATGGCGGCTACCGCGTACCAGCGGCTGCCCTGCGCGATCCCCCGTTCCTCGGCAGCCCGGAGCCGGGCCGGATCCCAGCGCATCGGCTCGACAGCTTCCTCGTGCGGCGCATCCTCCATGGCGCCGAGGAGCGAGCACACCTGGCCGACCACGTCGTCGGGGGCGGGGCCGATCCACCGCCGCAGCGAGTACCCGGTGGCGTGAGCGGCCGCGTCCGTACCCAGGCCTGCCAGCCGTCCGCGCAGCGCGGGCCCGACATCGAGTACCCGCCGGGCATCGCGCATGCCGGGCCGGGCGCCGATTGCGGCGGCGAAAGCGGCTCCTGGCCCGTCCACGCGCGCCCTCGACATCAGCAGCACCCGGCCGGCCAGCTCAGCCTGCTCGGCGGCGTGGGCGACGAGCGCGGTGCCGATGCCCCGGCGGCGCGAGGACAGCTCGACGATGGGGTAGCTGAACGCGTTGCCTCGATTCTCCCGCTCGGGCAGCTCGAGGACGTAGCAGCCAGCCAGGTCACCGGAATCCGCGGTCGCCAGCCAGACCTGCTGCGGGCACACCGGCCATCCCGTGGACCCACCAGCCGCGGAATGCGCCGAACGACTCCGGCGGCGCGTTCGGGTCGTCCTCGGGCTTGGCCGCTAGCACCATCTGATAACAGGCCCGTAGCCGGGACTCGTCCGCGCTCGGATCGAACCGCTCGATACGCACGGCCGCCAGCTAATACCGGCGCTGTCCGGGCTGCAACTGAATTAGCTGGCGGCACTGGCGAGGTCGACCTCGTTCCTTCGGAAAAATCCGAGTGCTCATGAAGATTTGCGTTTCCAGCCGCCGCTATACCGCAATTCCTCCGGCGACTGGCGGTTGGCGCCGCGCCAGGCGTCAGTGGCCGGTTGGCCGGCTTTACCCGATTGAGGTGTCGTCGTGGCTCGCGCGTGTGATGATCTGCTCACCTGGGACGATGTCCTAGCAGCAGCAGGTGGCCGTGGTGGTGGGGGAGTAGTCGTTGAGTTTGATCGGGATCCGCTTCTACTTCCGCACGACCGGGCATGGCACGCTGCATTGCCACCGCTGTGGCGGAGATCGCCTGTACAAACGGTGCGTAGGCAGACGCTGGATCCATCTGCTGCATATTCCCGTTATTCCGCTCGATCGCATCGGCGAGCACGTGCAGTGCCGGATTTGCCGGACGCGTTACCGGCTTGAGGTGCTGCGGATGCCGACGGTCGCGGGTATGCAGGCGGCCCTGCCAGCCGGGTCGCTGGCGGCCGTCACGACGATGCTGCGGGCGGGCGATCCGGCGAGTGCTCCGGCGCGTAGCCGGGCCGTCGAGATGGTGCGCCAGGCCGGCCTGCCTGGCTACGACGAAGCCGCATTGACCGCAGACCTGGCCGCGGCCGGGGAGTCAGGGGCGGCCGTCGAGGCGTCCCTGCGCACCCTCGCCTACCAGCTGATCATGCCTGCCCCGGAGTGGTTCCTGGCCGACGTGGTCCGGGTCGGGCTTGCCGATGGGCCGCTGTCGGACGAAGAGCGCGGCGCGGCCCAGCTGATCGCCGCCCACCTGGGCCTGACCTCGGCGCAGGCACACGGCGTGATCTGGCTCACCGAGGAGGGCGCGGCGGCCGGGTAACACGGCGCGCCCGCTTTGGCTCCGGCCGCCCGAACTGCCAGCGTAGGCGAGAATGGGCTGGTGGCCATCTATCGTGACGACGGCATCGTGCTGCGCACCCACAAGCTGGGCGAGGCCGACCGCATCGTCACGGTGCTCGCGCGCAAGTCCGGCCGGATCCGCGCGGTGGCCAAGGGAGTGCGGCGGACGAAGTCGCGGTTCGGCGCCCGGCTGGAGCCATTCACGCACGTCGACCTGCTCCTGTACACGGGCCGGTCGCTGGATGTGATCACGCAGGCAGAGACGCTGCGCCCATACGGGGAGCAGCTGGTGGCTGACTACCCCCGCTACACCACCGGCACGGCCATGCTCGAGACCGCCGAGAAGCTCACGCCGGTCGAGAAGGAGCCGTCCATGCGGCAGTTCCTGCTGCTGGTGGGCGGGCTGCGGGCGCTCGGCGAAGGCGAGCATGACCCGCGGCTGGTGCTCGACGCGTTCCTGCTGCGATCGCTCGCGGTGGCCGGGTATGCCCCGGCGCTAGCGGAGTGCGCGGTCTGCGGCACGTCGGCGCGAGAGGCGCACGCGTCCGGCGGGCTGCGCGCGTTCGGGCTGGCCTCAGGAGGGCTGACCTGCCAGAACTGCCGGGTGCCTGGCTCGGCTACGCCATCTGCCGCGACTGTGGCGCTGATGGACGCGCTGCTGCGCGGTGACTGGTCAGTGGCCGACGCCAGCGAGCGCAGGCACCAGGTAGAGTGCAGCGGCCTGACCGCCGCCTACCTGCAGTGGCACCTGGAGCACTCGATCCGGTCGCTGAAGCACGTGGAGCACACGTGAGGACCCTGCCGACACCGAGGACTATCGGCCGATGAAGCGCCAGCCCGCCCCGCCGTACCCGCACCCAGACGGAGTCATGCCGCCCAAGATCCCCGGCGAGCTCATCCCGCGGCATGTCGCGCTCGTCATGGACGGCAACGGCCGGTGGGCCAAGAAGCAGGGGCTGCCGCGCACCGAGGGCCACAAGGCTGGGGAGTACGCGCTCTTTGACGTGATCATGGGCGCTATCGAGCTGGGCATTCCGTACCTGTCGGCCTACGCGTTCTCGACCGAGAACTGGCGGCGCTCGCCTGATGAGGTGCGGTTCCTGATGGGCTTCAACCGGGACGTCATCCGCCGCCGCCGCGACCAGCTCAACGAGATGGGCGTACGGATCCGGTGGGCCGGGCGACGCCAGCGGCTGTGGCGCAGCGTGATTTCGGAGCTTGAGGACGCCGAGCGGATGACCGTCGGGAACTCGGTGCTGACGCTCCAGTTCTGCGTGAACTATGGCGGCCGGGCAGAGATCGCGGACGCCGCCAGGGCGATAGCGCAGGAGGTCGCGGCTGGCCGGCTGAAGCCTGACAAGGTCGACGAGCGCACCATCGGCCGGTACCTCGACGAGCCGGAGATCCCCGACGTGGACCTGTTCGTGCGCTCGTCGGGGGAGCAGCGGACGTCGAATTTCCTGCTGTGGCAGTCGGCGTACGCCGAGATGGTGTTCCTGGACACGCTGTTCCCCGACTTTGACCGGCGGCACCTGTGGCACGCGTGCGAGATCTACGCCAGCCGCGACCGGCGCTACGGCGGTGCCGAGCCGAATCCGGTCGCGCCCGGGCCTGCCTCGGGCGATCCCATCCTGGGCTAGCCGAGGGCCCCCGTCAGCGAGCCGGGCCGCACCACGCGGCCAGGGCGTCGGTCAGACCGGCAGCCAGGCCCGGAGCGTTCGGGCCAGCGGCCCAGGCCACATAGCCATCCGGGCGGATCAGCAGCCCGTCTGCCGGGGCAGGCTTGGTGAGCGGTACGGCAGTAACGACGGGAACGCGGTCGCTCCAGTCCGCCGCCGCCGCACCCACCCGGCCGCTGGCCGTGAAGTCCAGCAACACAAACCCGCCTGCCCGCATGAGCTCGGCGACTCGGGTTCGCCGGCCGGCTACTGCAACCCCGATGTCGGGAACGAACCCACCGGTGAGGGGATGGCGGGGCGCGTGGTCCGCTCGCGTGTCGTAGCGGACGTCGGAGCCCTCGACGAGCTCGCCCAGGTGGCGCGCGACATCGGGATAGGCCAGCAGCTCGCCGACCAGATCCCGGAGCGCCTGGACCTCGTCGCCATCGGCGGATAGCGCCTGCTGCGCCCTGGTCTGCATGAGGTGCCGCCGGCCGGCGGCATGCCGCTCGGCGTGGTAGGTGGCCAGCAGGCCACTCGGGGCGGCGCCGCTGACCTGCGCCGCGAGCTTCCAGCCGAGATTCAGGGCGTCGAGCAGCCCAACGTTGAGTGAGCCCCCCGCGCCGAAGACGTGGGCCGCGTCGCCGGCGAGCAGGACCCGGCCAAGCTGATACTGGTCGGCCTGACGACTGTTGCCGACGGTCCTGGTCAGCCACTGCGGCGCGGTCACGGGCAGGTCAGCGCCGATGACACGGCTGACGCTCGCGCTGAACTCGGCCAGCGTCATGGGCTCGTCGAGATCGACGTCGGCCGCAGGCTCGCGCGTCGAGACGATGTAGGCGTCCGGTGCGGCGTCGGCGTCCAGGCTCGCCAGCGGCGCCAGGGAGTAGCCGCCGCCTGTCGTCTTGACCTGCTCGGCAGACCGGAGGCGACCGACGCCGGGCACGTCGATTTCGCTGTTGCCGGGAACGATCGTGGCCGTCGGCAGGCAGACGCGGCCGATCCTGGTGACCTCGGCGGACGTGACGCCGGGGAAGCCGATTCCAGCCAGCTTGCGGACTGCGCTGTGTGCGCCGTCGCAGCCCACTGCGTAGCGGGCACGGAGCTCGTACTGGCCAGCCGGACCTTGCACCGTCAGCACCACGCGGTCGGCATCCTGGGCCAGGCCGGTCAGCTCGTGGCCGCGGCGCACCTCGCCGCCTACCTCGCGCAGCCGGTCCGTGAGGTGCTGCTCCAGCCGGCGCTGCGGGATGGCCAGTACGTGCAGCGGGCTGGCACCCAGTATGGACAGCTCGAGGCGCAACGGCCCGAACGAGAAGCGCGGAACCGGGCCGACGTAGGTCGCGCTCGGTCGCAGCCGTTCCAGCAGGCCGCGGTGGTCCAGCGCGGGCACGATGTGGCCGACCAGGCCGTTGCCCTTGGGGACCGCGCTGATCGCCGTCAGCCGCTCGAGCACGACCGGCCTGACGCCAGCCAGGCAGAGCTCGATGGCCAGCATCAGCCCGGTCGGGCCGCCGCCGACGATCACGACGTCCGCCGCCAGGTCCGTCCCGCCCGCGGCCGGCCGCGTGCCGCCCGTGTCCGGGTCCGTCCCGCCCGTGTCCGGGTCCGTCCCGCCCGTGTCCGGGTCCGTCCCGCCCGTGTCCGGGTCCGTCCCGCCCGTGTCCGGGTCCGTCCCGCCCGCGGCCTCGGCGGTCAGGAACGCTTCGCTCATCGCGCCACTGCTCTCATGGCGTCAATGTATGTTGACCCCGACTGTCCGTCAACCAAAGTTGACATATTCTGCACCTTTGGCCCGACAGCCAGGACGGAGGGCCCTATCGGGGTGCCGTGGGCCCGCGATGAGATCGCTCCGCACTGTGGTACCAGGACGACTGTGGTACCAGGACGACCATGGCGCCAGGACGACCGTGGCGCCAGGACGACCGTGGCGCCAGGACGACCGTGGTGCCAGGACGACTGTGATGCCAAGACGGGAGCTGTGGCCGGGACATGACAACGACATCGGGCGAGATCACAGCCGGCCAGGCCGGCGAGTCCCGGATTATGATCAGCGGCCCATGCTGGTGTTCTGGGAGACGACCAGGGCCTGTCTCCTTGCCTGCCGGCACTGCCGGGCGTCGGCGACAGCGCGTTCGCTGCCGGGTGAGCTGAGCCAGGCCGAGGGCTACGACCTCATCGACCAGGTCGCCGGATTCGGCCGGCCGTACCCGATCCTCGTCCTGACCGGCGGAGACTGCCTGCTCCGTCCTGACCTCTTCGACCTGGCGGGCTATGCGAGCGGCCGTGGCCTTCCGGTCTGCCTGTCGCCGTCGGTCACGCCGCTGCTGACGCCCGCCGCGATCGAGAAGATCACTGCCAGCGGCATCAGGGCCGTGTCGATCAGCCTGGACGGCGCACGGCCCGGCACGCATGATGCCGTGCGCGGCATCGCGGGGCACTTCGACGCGACCATGCGGGCTATCCGCGCATTCGCCGATGCTGGCATGACCGTCCAGGTCAACACGACCGTCATGGCGGCGAATGCCGCCGAGCTGGCGGACATCGCTCAGCTAACCGTGACCGCCGGTGCCCGGATCTGGGAAGTCTTCTTCCTCGTGCACGTCGGCCGGGGGACCGCGGAAGGCGCCCTGACGCCGGCCGAGCACGAAGAGATCTGCCATTTCCTCTACGACGCCGCACACTACGGCGTCATCGTGCGCACCGTCGAGGCGCCGTTCTTCCGGCGCATCGTGGCCCGGCGACGAGGCGGAGATCCGCCAGCCGAGGCTGCGCTCTACCAGTCCCTGGTGGCGCGGCTGCGTGACCTCCTCGGCGCGCCCGGAGTCCGGCCGAGCGCCCACACGGCCGCGACCCGCGACGGCAAGGGCATCCTGTTCGTGGCTCATGATGGCGAGGTCTATCCGGCCGGATTCCTCCCGGTCGGCCTCGGGAACGTCCGCAACCTGTCACTCAGCACGATCTACCGGCATGACCCGCTGCTGCGCTCGATCCGGGCCGCGCAGTTCACCGGCCGGTGCGGCGGCTGCGAGTACGCCGACCTGTGCGGCGGATCTCGGGCCCGCGCGTACGCCGCGAGCGGCGATCCCCTCGGCGAGGACCCTGCCTGCGCCTACCAGCCTGGCCTGATCGCCGTCGGCAGCGAGAGCCAGGAACAACCCGGCGAGGCAGGGTGGCACAATGGCCGGCATGTCGGCAGGTGAAGGCGACCAGCGCGCCGCGCCCGTGGATTCCGATGGAGCGGAAGGCCCGATCTGGCAACACCGGTCCAGGTCGGAGGCCTCGTCGACGGTCCGCGGGTCGATCTGGTTCCTCGAGCACACGCAGGACGTGGTGACCGTCGCGGTCGGGATCATCCTGATCGGGCTGGCCGGCGTGGTGCTCATCGCCAGCATCGTTGACTCCCTGGACGGGACCTACGGCTCGGTCTCGGTGGCAGCTCCTCAGCTGCTCGATCACGTCCTGCTGGTCCTGATCCTGGTCGAGATTGTCTACACGGTGGTCCTGTCGCTGCGCGCGCACCGGCTGGTAGCGCAGCCGTTCATCGTGGTCGGGCTGATCGCCGTCATCCGGCGGATACTGTTCGTCTTCACGCCGGGCAGCCAGATCAAGGCCAGCACTACGGAGCTGGCGGTGCTGATCGGCATGGTGGCGGTGTTCGTCGCTAGCCTGATCGCGGTCAACATCTTCGAGAAGAAGGGCCAGGACTGAGCCGGAGCAGGCAGGGCCTCCGCGGCTGGCGGGCTATCGGCTAGCGGGATGCCTGGAGTCCGGCCAGTGCGAGCACCATGGCGACGCCCAGGACGCGTCCGAGTCTGCCGGTGGCAGACAGCCGCGGCCAGGACAGCGTGGCCAGCCAGCCGAGTACCGCCGCGACGCCGCAAAGGGCGACTGCCCCGCCGGGTCCCCGCATGGCCAGTCCCGCGACCAGAAGCGCGACCAGGACCAGCGGTGCCACCCAGGTAGGCAGCTGGTACAGGTACATCAGGGGCTTGGCGCTGCGGCGCTCGGTCGCCTGCCGCACCGGTGAGGCGCCGGGGGTATACAGAGTGTCGCCCTTGGGCAGCGGCTTGACCCGCTGCCTGGTTGGCCGGTTGCTCACGCCAGTTGTCCCTTCAGCCTGTCCGCCGGGCCGCCGACTCGCCAGGTGACGGTGGCCCGCCGCCCAGGTTACCGCCGGTTACCGCGGGGTTGTCCCGCTGGCGGTCACCGAAAGTCATGCGACGAGCCGGTCAGGCTGCCGGTAAGCTGACGGCACCGCCGCCCCCTTTCGCCGGGCTTCGCGCACGTCAACCGCAGGCCGCCGACCGCCAGCCGGATGGAGACAGACATGGCACGACGCAGCGATCGCATGGATACCATCGTGAGCTTGTCCAAGCGGCGGGGCATCGTCTTCCCGTCCAGCGAGATCTATGGCGGCCTGCGCGCTGCCTGGGACTACGGGCCGCTGGGCGTCGAGATCAAGAACAACATCAAGCGGCAGTGGTGGCGCTCGATGGTGCAGCTACGCGACGACATCGTCGGCCTGGACTCCAGCGTCATCCTGGCGCCTGAGGTGTGGCAGGCCAGCGGCCATCTGACCGAGTTCACCGACCCGCTGACCGAATGCCAGTCCTGCCACCACCGGTTCCGCGCCGACCACCTCATCGAGGCCTACGAGGAGAAGCACGGCCACGCCCCCGAGCATGGCCTCGCCGACCTCGCCTGCCCGCACTGCGGCACGAAGGGCGCGTTCACCGAGCCCCGCAACTTCAACGGCATGCTGCGGACATACCTCGGCGCCACCGAGGACGAGTCTGGCCTGGCGTACCTGCGGCCAGAGACGGCCCAGGGCATCTTCATCAACTACCGGAACGTGCTCCAGACCTCGCGCAAGAAGCTGCCCTTCGGCATCGCCCAGATCGGCAAGTCGTTCCGCAACGAGATCACGCCGGGCAACTTCATCTTCCGCACGCGCGAGTTCGAGCAGATGGAGATGGAGTTCTTCGTCAAGCCGGGCACCGACGAGGAGTGGCACGACTACTGGATCGACGCGCGCGAGGCATGGTTCCGTGACCTCGGCGTCAGCAGCGAGAACCTGCGCCGGTACGAGCACCCGGACGAGAAGCGGTCGTTCTACTCCAAGCGCACGGTCGACCTGGAGTACCGGTTTGACTTCCCCGGCAGCGAGTGGGGCGAGCTTGAGGGCCTGGCCAACCGGACCGACTACGACCTCAGCGTGCACGCCAAGGCGTCCGGCCAGGACATGTCCTACCTGGATGCCGAGACCAACGAGCGCTACATCCCGTACGTGATCGAGCCCGCGGTCGGCGTGGACCGGTCCATGCTGGCGTTCCTGCTGGATGCCTACACCGAGGACGAGGCGCCAGACGCCAAGGGCAACATGGAGAAGCGCACGGTGCTGCGGCTCGACTACCGGCTCGCCCCCGTCAAGGTCGCGGTCTTGCCGCTGTCCCGCAACGCCGACCTGTCGCCGAAGGCCAGGGACGTCGCCGCGGTCCTGCGGCAGCACTGGAACTGCGACTTCGACGACGCGAGCGCGATCGGACGCCGCTACCGCCGGCAGGACGAGGTCGGCACGCCCTTCTGCGTCACCGTCGACTTCGACTCGCTGAATGACCAGGCCGTGACAGTCCGGGAGCGGGACTCGATGAGGCAGGAGCGCATCAGCATCAGCGGCCTGGTTCCGTACCTGTCGGACCGCCTGTCAGGCTGCTGACAGTCTGCCCAGCCCTAGCTCTGGGGCGGCGTCGCGTGCTTGCCGCACGCCCACACTTCGCCCTGCGGCACGGTGGCCGTGTAATGCCTGATGCCGACGTGATAGTGCACCACGATCGCGGTGACGACCACGCATTCGGTGGCTGGCGGCCCGGCCATCTCGATTACCAGTGCCGGGCCGTCACGGCTGCCCGGCACGGTATTGAGGTGCGGCTCGACGGTGAATCCTGCCGCTGCCACGAGGGGTGGCCGGACACATGGCGCGAAGTTGCCCGCCGGGCCATCGTCGATGCGCAACGACGAAGTGCCGCCAGCGCTGCCAGCGGGCGCGCAGCGACACGTCGGTCATGTCCGCCAGCTGCATCACGGACATGACGAAAGCTCCCCGTTTCGAGCCGACCGCTTGGCCGCAGCGTAATGCCGCGCGGCTCGGCAGCGCTAGGGAGTGATCGCGGCCAGGACATTGGTCAGGATCTTGTCACCGGCAGCCGCGTCCGGCAGGCGCGGGCAGCGGCGGAAGATCTCGGCGGCCGCCTGGTGGAATCCGTCGGGCAGGCCGGCCTCGGCCATGCAGTGCGCGATCTCTTCCATCTCGGCGATCCAGCGCCAGCCCTTGGCGGCGCCGGACTCGGCCGCCCGCTCCGACTGGCCAGCGAGCTGCGGCTGGGACAGCGCCCACTCGGCCAGGAGTGCCTCCTCGACGCCCTCGGCCCGAGCCAGAGCCCTGGTGGCGAGGAGCATCGCCGCGGTCCCCTTGGTCCAGGACGCGTAGGCCATCTTGACCGCGGAAGCGGCCGTGGCCGGTCCGCCGGTGATCCGCGGGTCGAGCCCCGTTCCCTTAAAGAGGTCAACGATCGTGTCCGCGTGATCGCCCGGACAGGTACAACCGCGTGGTGCCGGGTGCGCCGGGCGGCGGCCCGATGATGCCGCCATCGACGTACGTGCCGCCGTTGCTGGTGATGAGCTCCGCGACCGCCCTGGCGGTGCCGGGAGCGATCGCGTTGGCGTCGAGATACAGGCCGGTGAAGCCGTGCACGGCCCAGGCCACGTCGAGCGCCGCGTGCGGCGGGCAGATCGACAGGATGACCTGGGCCTGGTTTGCCACCTGGCGGGCTGTGCCCGCGTCCGTGAGCCCGGCGGCCGCTGCCCGCCGGGCGGTCTCCTCGCTGCGGCCCGCGGAGGCCCAGAGCACCGTGTGCCCGGCGTCCGTCAGGCAGCGGCCGACGGCCGCGCCCATCTCGCCGGGGTTCAGCAGTCCGATGATCACCTGGTCCGTCATGGCTGCCATTGTCGCTGAAGCCAAAGATGTTCACCTCACGTCGGGCGACCGTCGTACCGGCCACAGCCACAGGTCGATAGGCTCGGAACCGAGGGCCGCCAGGCCGCAGGAATACTCAGCCGCGTGAACGCCAGGGCCGATGCGCCGGGCGAGTGGCAATCTCGAGGAGTGCATCGCAGTGCCGAAGCTCGTCTACGACTTCACCGAGGGCAACAAGGACCTGAAGGACCTGCTGGGCGGCAAGGGCGCCAACCTGGCTGAGATGACCAACCTGGGCCTCCCCGTTCCCCCTGGTTTCATCATCACCACCGACGCCTGCCGCTACTACCTGGAGCAGGGGACGGTGCCGGACAGCCTCGCGGCCGAGGTCACCGAGCACCTGACCGAGCTCGAGCAGAAGATGGGCAGGAAGCTCGGCGACCACGCGGACCCGCTGCTAGTCAGCGTGCAGGTCCGGGGCCAAGTTCTCCATGCCCGGCATGATGGAGACGGTCCTCAACATCGGCCTGTCGGACGAGTCCGTGCACGGGCTGGCCAAGCAGGCCGGCAGCGAGCGGTTCGCCTGGGACGCCTACCGGCGCCTGATCCAGATGTTCGGCAGGACCGTGCTGGACATCGAGGGCCACGAGTTCGAGCACGCGATGGACGCCGCGAAGCAGGCCAAGGGCACCAAGAACGACCTGGACCTGGACGCCGCGGACCTGCAGGGCCTGGTGGAGCAGCTTCAAGGCCATCGTCAGGGACAAGACCGGCCGCGACTTCCCGCAGGACCCGCGCGAGCAGATGGACCTGGCCGTCCAGGCGGTGTTCAACTCCTGGAACGCCGACCGAGCCATCCTCTACCGGCGCCAGGAGCGGATCCCGGCCGACCTCGGCACCGCGGTCAACATCGTGGCCATGGTCTTCGGCAACCTCGGCATGGACTCGGGCACGGGCGTCGCCTTCACCCGCGACCCTGGCAGCGGCCAGCAGGGCGTGTACGGCGACTACCTCCAGAACGCCCAGGGCGAGGACGTGGTGGCGGGTATCCGCAACACTGTTCCGCTGCAGGACCTGGAGCAGATCGACGCCAAGTCCTATGCCCAGCTCATGGACATCATGTCGACGCTGGAGAACCACTACAAGGACCTGTGCGACATCGAGTTCACGATCGAGCGCGGCAAGCTGTGGATGCTCCAGACCCGGGTCGGCAAGCGCACGGCGGGGCTGCGTTCCGGATCGCCACGCAGCTCGTCGACCAGGGCCTGATCGACCTGGACGAGGCCCTGACCCGGGTCAGCGGCAGTCAGCTGGCCCAGCTGATGTTCCCCCGCTTCGACGCGGGCTCGGACGTGAAGAAGATCGCCAAGGGCATCAGCGCATCGCCCGGTGCCGCGGTCGGCAAGGCAGTCTTCGACTCGGCCACCGCGGTCGAGCGGGCGGCCGCCGGCGAGCACGTCATCCTGGTCCGCCGCGAGACCAACCCGGACGACCTGCACGGCATGATCGCCGCGCAGGGCATCCTGACCAGCCGCGGTGGCAAGACCAGCCACGCGGCCGTGGTCGCCCGCGGCATGGGCAAGACCTGCGTCTGCGGCGCGGACGAGCTCGAGGTCGACGTCCAGGCCAAGCAGTTCACCACCGCCGGCGGCGAGATCGTCCGTGAGGGCGACGTCATCTCGATCGACGGCACGTCTGGCGTCGTCTACCTCGGCGAGGTGGCGGTGGTGCCGTCGCCCGTGGTCGAGTACTTCGAGGGCAACCTGGACCCGCAGTCCGATGAACTGGTCGCTGCGGTGCACCGGCTGATGACGCACGCGGACGAGCGGCGTCGCCTCGGCGTCCGGGCCAACTCCGATAACGGCCCGGATTCCGCCCGCGCGGTCAGGTTCGGCGCGCAGGGCATCGGCCTGACCAGGACCGAGCACATGTTCCTCGGCGAGCGGCGCCAGCTGGTCGAGCGGCTGATCCTGGCCGACGACGACGCCACCCGCAAGTCCGCACTGGATGCGCTCGAGCCGCTGCAGCGCGGCGACTTCGTGGAGATCCTCGAGGCGATGGACGGGCTGCCGGTGACGATCCGGCTGCTCGACCCGCCGCTGCACGAGTTCCTGCCTGACCTGACCGAGCTGTCGGTCAAGATCGCGCTGGCGGGGGACAAGGCCACCGCCCAGGATCACAAGCTGCTCGAGGCTGTGCAGCGGCTCCACGAGCAGAACCCGATGCTCGGCCTGCGCGGTGTCCGCCTGGGTCTGGTGATCCCCGGCCTGTATGCGATGCAGGTGCGGGCGATCGCGCATGCCGCGGCGGACCGGGTCAAGGCCGGCGGCAACCCGCGGCCGGAGATCATGATCCCGCTCGTCGGCGCAGTCCAGGAACTCGAGATCGCGCGCGAGGAAACCGAGAAGGTGCTCGCTGACGTCGCGGCCGAGACCGGGACCCAGGTGCACACCCTGATCGGCACCATGATCGAGGTGCCGCGGGCCGCGCTGACAGCCGGGCAGATCGCGCAGGCGGCGGAGTTCTTCTCCTTCGGCACCAACGACCTGACCCAGATGGGCTGGGGCTTCTCTCGCGACGACGTTGAGGGCTCGTTCTTCGGCCGGTATATCGACCTCGGTATCTTCGGCGTCTCGCCGTTCGAGACGCTGGACGCGGACGGCATCGGCAGGCTTGTGCGGATCGCCGTCGAGGAAGGCCGGGCCACCAGGCCGGACCTGAAGATCGGCGTCTGCGGCGAGCACGGCGGCGACCCTGAATCGGTGCACTTCTTCCACTCGGCCGGGCTTGACTACGTGTCCTGCTCGCCGTTCCGGGTGCCGGTAGCCCGCCTGGAGGCCGGCCGTGCGGCCGTCATGGAGACCACCGGGGGCAGCGACAGCAGGTGACCGGAAGTTATGACCGCCAGGCCATGGCTCGGTGGGCGGATGAGCCGCCCAAGCGTGCCCATGGCACTGGCGGGACCGGGCGCGGCCCGTTCGTGCGGGACCGCGCCCGGGTACTGCACAGTGCGGCCCTGCGACGGCTGGCGGCAAAGACGCAGGTCGTCGCCGTCGGCTCGGGCGACTTCCCGCGCACCCGGCTGACGCACTCGCTGGAATGCGCGCAGATCGGCCGCGAACTCGGTGCGGCGCTCGGCTGCGACCCTGACCTCGTCGATGCGGCTTGCCTCGCGCACGACCTTGGTCATCCGCCATTCGGCCACAACGGCGAGTCGGCGCTGGCACAGCTGGCGGCTGACTGTGGCGGCTTTGAAGGGAACGCGCAAAGTCTTCGGCTGATCACCCGCCTCGAGGCCAAGGTGCCTGGTGCCGGCCTGAACCTGACCCGGGCGACTCTCGACGCGACGCTGAAGTACCCGTGGGTCGGCCCGTCGGCCTCGGCTGGGCCAGACGAGGGTGGCGGGGGCAGGCCACCCGGCAAGTACGGGGCCTACGCCGAGGACGCGGCGATCTTCGAGTGGATTCGGGCTGGCGCGCCGGCTGACCGGCCCTGCCTCGAAGCGCAGGTGATGGACTGGGCTGACGACGTCGCCTACTCCGTCCACGACCTGGAGGACGGCCTGCACGCCGGGCTCGTCACCCTGGACAAGCTGCGCGACCCGGCCGAGCAGCAGGCCGTCGCCGAGCCTCACGCTGACGGCGTACTGCAAGCCGGGGTCGGCGAGCCTCGGCGAGCTGACCGAGGTGTTCGCCCGCCTGCTCGCGCTCGACTTCTGGCCGTGCCACTTCGATGGGAGCCGGACGTCGTCGGCCGGCGTCAAGCACCTGACCAGCGAGCTGATCGGGCGCCTCTGCGGTGCCGCTGAGCACGCCACTCGGCCGGCCGGGCAGCCGCCCCTGGCCCGCTACGAGGCGGACCTCGTCGTGCCGCAGCGGCAGCGGCTTGAGTGCGCACTGCTCAAGGGCGTGACCGCGTACTACGTCATGAGCCGGTCAGGCGTCGTGGCCGCGCAGGCGCGCGAGCGCGAGCTGATCAGCGAACTAGCCGAGGCGATCCTCGGCGGCACACCTGGCACGCTCGATCCGGTCTTCCGGCCGGAGTTCGAAGCAGCTGCTGATGATGCCGGGCGGCTGCGCGTCGTCATCGATCAGATCGCGTCGCTGACCGACACTTCGGCCACGGCCTGGCACCAGCGGCTGCGGTCAGCGAGCACCTGACCGGCTGCGATCGGTGGGCACGTGACTAGCTGCGGTCAGCGTGCACCTGACCGGCTATCGGGTAGCGCGCGGTCGGCCCTTGTCCGGCGTCCGGCTCGTGCCGGAGCACGACAGGTAGGTGCCATCTGGCTCGGTCGGCGCGGGCTGGCGGCGCGCGCAGCTGGGGCACGCGCTGCGGCAGCTGCGGAGGCGCGGGCAGCTGCGGACGCGCGCGCGACGGGGCAGCCGACTGAGCACGGCCGCGCGCCTTTGTAACCTCTGGCGACGAGCACCTCGGCAATCTCCGCCGCGACCTGGCACGGCTTCGTAGTGACCTCCAGCCAGCCGTATCGCAGCGTCGTGATCCCGACCGCCGCGGCCGCGTTGTCCCTGCGGATGTCGTACCAACGCGTGTCGCCTGGATGCGCGACCCGGCCGTCAAGCTCGATGGCGGTGCCATACTCCGCGTACAACTGGTCGCGATACTCATTCCGGCCATTGCGACGGGCCCGGGCTTGTCTTTCCGCACCGACCAGGCCATGCGGTCGCTCTACATGCCGCACGTATCGGTACTCGAGGACAGAGTGGATGCCAGCTGCATCAAGGCTGAGCAGCTCAGCTAGCAGCTTCCGCCGCCGCACTCGACTGCGCGCATCCATTGCCTCGCGCAGCTTGTCCTGCGTAGTCAGCCGCCGCCCGAGCGCACTGGTGACCCAGCCCACCGCGTTGTCGAGGCTTCGTGCAGTCTCCCAGAGGTCGATGACCGTTTCCTCGAGCCGCGTCCGCGGAGGGGTCCGCGAGGGATGAACCACAGCACTTGCCCTGGCCGAGAGATGGAGGGCCATCCCAGCGCGACGCCTGACCCGACGGTCGCCCGGTACGGTCACGTGAATAAGCGAGCTGGGACCGTCGGCCAGCTTCCACAGCTCGGCCGCAGTCTGGTGGCTCAGTATGGCGCCAGGACCGGCGTACAGGACGGCCGCCCACAAGGTGGCCTCGCGACTCGGCTCGCCGGAGAACGTCGCGTACACGCCAGGGTGCATTCGCTGCCAGCTGCCCCGCTTCAGCCGCGACATCACGATTCCCCTGGTCAGGCCCGCCGCCAGGATCTGCGAGCACGACAGGACGCCGCATTGTGCTTCGGCGATGACTCGCATCCGCGCCGGAATGCCAGGGCCCATGGCGGTCAGAATGCCGATGAGGACCGACAAAACGACGGCTTGCTCATGATCGCGAAAAGAAACGTATGGCCGGCGGCACATTATTTACGCGATCATGATCTGGTGGCTCAGTCGGCGTCGGCCAGGTGCCCCATCAGCTCGCCGGCGAGCCGAAGCAGGCCGATCTCGGTGCTCGTCAGCTGCGCGTCCATGGCAGCGGCCAGCCAGCCATCGCGCTGGTCCATCTCGGCGCGCAATGCGGTGAGGCCGGCCGCGGTGATCGCCAGCACGGAACGCCGGCCATCGCCCGGATCTGGCTCTCGCAGCGTCAGGCCGGCCGCCTCGAGGCTCGTCAGCGTCCTGGTGAGCGACTGCGGCTGAACGCGCTCAGCCGCGGCCAGGTCGCCTGGGCTCAGCGGGCCGCGGCGGTGCAGGTGGCCGAGCACGCTGAGTTCCAGCGCCGTCAGGCTGGCCGCTGACCGCTCTAGTCGCAGCCTGCGGCCCAGACTGAGGACACCGCGCCGGACGCTGATCGCTGCCGCCAGTGGAGGCTGCTGATCGTCTTGGTTCATGGTTAGTACGCTATCGCTTATCACTAGCTGGACAGGGTAGTGCTCTGTTGACTAATAAATCTCGAAGTTATTACGTTAGTGCGTATGAATAGGCCATCGGTCACCAGCCAGGCTGTCGCGCTCACTAGGGCGAGACTGGAGCGGCCGCACAGCCTTGAGGGCGATCCGTGCGCGCAGGACATGCTGTGCGCGGGCATGCGGTTCAGCCCGCCGGAGTGGCTGGAGCCGAGCATTGCGGCGCGGACGAGGTTCGTCGATACGCAAGTCGAGGACGCCTTGGCAGCCGAGGTGCGGCAAGTCGTGATCTGCGGTGCGGGCTACGACGACCGGCCGCTGCGGTTCCGCACGTCAGGCGTGCGGTTCATCGAGCTTGATCATCCCGTTACCCAGGAGGACAAGGCCCGGCTGCTCAGGGACCTTGGCGCGGGGGAGCCGGGCGTGACGCTGGCGCCGGTCGACTTCCGCACCGATGACGTGGGCACCGTGCTGGCGGGCGCGGGTCACCTTCCGAGCGAGCCCAGCCTGTTTGTCGCCGAGGGTCTGCTCGTGTACCTCGACCAGCCAGCCTGCGAGCGGCTGCTCGCGGCGCTCGGCGAGCGGGCGGCGCCTGGCAGCGTCCTTGCCGTCAGCCTGGCCACGCATGCGGACGGCTATGACTCAGCGGACGTCGTGGCCGCGGCCAACGCCCGGCGGCGGATTGGTGCCACCGAGCCCTGGCGGACCATCCTGCCCGCTGCTGACCAGCTGGCGATGCTGACGGATGCGGGGTGGCGGGTGACCCAGACGCGGTGGTCGCCGGTTGCGGCGGCCGGGGTGAGCCATGGCCGGAGGTCGCTGCTGGTGACCGCGCGGACCTGACATCGGCAGTCAGCAGGGTGGCGCGGCCGTCGACGTGCAGCGGCCGGAAGCCGGTGCGCTTTCCGGCATCGGCGGCATGTACGGCGCACGAGCGCCGACAAGCCGCGACACCTTCGCTCACTAGCGGCATCGCCGCTACCGAGCGTGAGAAGGTGTCACGCATGGACACGACCCCCGTCGACTTCGTCCCCTGGGGACTAGACGCAGACTGGCCGTCCCGGCGCTGGCTCGAACCCAGTTACGGCGGGCGCGGAGCGTTAGCGAGTGGGGTCAGGCTGGGCCATGCGAGCGATTCGGCGATGGTGCTGACCTGCACGTTCCCGCGAGCGCAGGTTGACCACGAGGTCAGGGCCGCAGGCCTGGATGCCGTGCGCGAGATCGCCTTCGAGACCACCTACACGCAGATCAACCTGGCCCTGCATCAGATCAGGACGCCGGGTGCGCGACCGGACGGGCTGATCGGCTCGCTGGTCCGGCATGCGAGCCAGCAAGCAGACCGGTACCGCGACTGGCCGAGTACGCAATGGGGCGCCGACGCGGCGAGCACCACGCGGCTAGCGAGCTGGGAGTCCGGGTTCAGTCTCGCTTACCCTGAGGTCTACGTGATCGTCCACGCCTGTGGCATCGGCATCGACCGGCTGCGGCTGACGCCCGTCGGCCTGGAGATGCCGGGCTATGACCTCAGCCAGGATCCGCTGGACATCGGCGCGATGCACTGGGAGCTCTGGCCGAACCGGCCTGAGCTGGGCTACGACGACCTGACGAAGACGCTCGTCACCCTCTAGGATGCGCCGCCGGGTCGCGATGCGACGGCGCTCGCGCGGGGCTGGCGTGCAGAAGTCAGCAGGACGTGTCGGCGCCGTCGAGGATGGCGCTGATCACCAGGGCTGTGTCCGTCAGATCGGCCAGCACGACGTCCGCGCCAGCGTCAGCTAGCTGCCCGGCGGTGAAGCTGCCCGTTGCCACCGCTACGGACCTGGCTCCGTTGACGGCGGCGGCCTCGACGTCGTTCGGAGTGTCACCGACCAGCACCGTCGCTCGTCCGGCAAAGTCGGTGCCGTAGCGGCCGGTCGCGTTTCGTCTGGCGACAGGCACCAGGTCGGCCCGGAGCTCGCTTACGTCGCCGTACGCCCCGACGCTCAGGTCCAGGTGCTGAGTCAGACCGAGCCCGCCGAGCTTGACTCGGGCCAGCGCCGGGATGTTGCCGGTGAGCAGTGACTGCACGACGCGGCCTGCATAGGCAGGCTCCGCCAGTGCGGCGAGTGCCTCGGCCGCCCCGGGCAGCGCCTTGCCGCGTTCGCGTACCAGGATCTCGAGTTCTGGTGCCAGGGCGGCCAGCATGTCCTGAAGCCTGGCCACCTCGCTGGCGGGCTCAGCGACACCTGCGGCTGTCAGTACCTCCAGGGCGATCGCGGTGTCGGTCCGCCCGGCCATCGACTGGATGAGCCGTGGCATCTCGAGCCCGTATAGCTCGCCGAGTGCCATCTGGTAGAGGTGCCTGCCGACTCCGTTGGTGTCGGCGAGCGTGTAGTCGACATCCCAGAGCACAAGTAGCGGCTGCACGCCGTGACGGTACCAGGACCACCGGAATCACGATCATGCGCGCTTGAATCGGGCCTGTACGGAGCCGCCCCGCTGGTCGGCCGGCGCGGGCGGCGTGCCAGGACTAGACTCGGCGAGCAGGGCGGGAGACCAGGCGGAGGGGCGTAGATGGCAGGCCGGATCCGCGACGAGGATATCGCGCTTGTACGCGAGCGTTCCGCCATCGAGGAAGTGGTGGGGGAGTACCTCCAGCTTCGCAGTGCCGGCGGCGGATCGCTGAAGGCCCTGTGCCCGTTCCACGACGAGAAGACACCGTCGTTCAACGTCACGCCGGCTCGCGGCCTCTGGTACTGCTTCTCCTGTTCCGAGGGCGGCGACGTCATCAAGTTCGTGCAGAAGATCGACAACCTGGGCTTCACCGAGGCCGTCGAGCGGCTCGCCAACAGGGCTGGCATCGACCTTCGCTACGAGCAGGGTGGCCACATCCCGGGCCAGGAGCAGTCACAGCGGCGACGGCTGATCGAGGCGCACAAGGCGGCTGCCGAGTTCTACGCCGAGCAGCTCGGCAATACGGCCGCGCAGGCGGGGCGTGACTTCCTGTCCTCGCGCGGATTCGAGCTCGCTGACGCGCGGCGGTTCGGCGTCGGTTATGCGCCCGCCGAGTGGGAAGCGCTGACCAAGCACCTGCGTGGTCGCGGTTTCACCGAGACGGAGCTGCTGGCCGGCGGCCTGGCAAGCCAAGGGCGGCGCGGACTGATCGACAAGTTCCGTGGGCGCCTGATCTGGCCGATCGCCGACCTGAGCGGTGACGTGATCGCGTTCGGCGCCCGCAAGCTCGCCGACGACGACGACGGGCCGAAGTACCTGAACACGCCGGAGACGCCGCTGTTCAAGAAGAGCGCCGTCCTGTACGGGGCGGACCTCGCTAAGCGCGATATCGCGCAGCGGCGGCAGGCCGTGCTCGTGGAGGGCTACACCGACGTAATGGCCTGCCACCTGGCCGGTGTCACGACCGCGGTCGCGACGAGCGGCACGTCGTTCGGCGACGGGCATATCACGATCTTGCGGCGGCTGCTGATGGACGACAGCCAGTTTCGCGGCGAGGTCATCTTCACCTTCGACGGAGATGCTGCCGGGCAGCGCGCGGCGCTGCGGGCGTTCAGCATGGAGGAGCGGTTCGTCACCCAGACGTTCGTCGCCATCCAGGCCGACGGGCTCGACCCGTGCGACTTGCGGCTCGCGCGCGGTGACGCGGCCGTCCGGGACCTGATAGCGCAGCGCGTCCCGCTCTTCGAGTTCGCGATCCGCAGCGCTCTGCACGAGCACAACCTCGACACCACGGAGGGCAAGCTCGCGGCGCTGGACGCGGCCGCGCCGATCGTGGCGCCGGATCAAGGACAAAGGGCTACGGCACCTGTACGCCGTCAACCTCGACCGCTGGCTCGGCATGATGGACGAGGCCTTCGTGCTAGACCGCGTGCTGGCACACGGCGGACAGCCGGATCGCGCCACCGCGCGGCAGGGGAACGGATCGCGGCAGGGCTCCGCGGACAGATGGTCCGGGTCCGCCCAAGCGAGCCGCGGGCCGGGCGGCGGCGGGCCCGCTGGTACCGATTATCCGGGTGCTGGGCGTGCCGATGCTGGACGTGCTGATGCCGGGCGTGCTGGTGCTGGGCAGCCTGGTAACGGCGTGGCTGCGAACGGCGCGGGCCGGGTCACGCGGCCAGCGGGCTGACAGCGGGCGGGCCGCCGATGGCGGCCAGTCCGGGTCGGCTCAAGGTGGCCATCGCCAGCAGGTGCGCAGCGCCTACGATCAGCACGATCCGATCGTCAACGTGGAGCGGCAGGCGCTCAAGCTAGCGATCCAGCGGCCCGCGCTGTGCGGGCCTGCCTTCGACGAGCTGCCGTCGGCTGTCTTCACGGTTCCGGCGCACGCAGCCGTGTGTGAGCTGATCGCGGCCAGTGGCGGCGTGGTCAGCGCCAGGTCGGCGCGCGAGTGGGCCGAGCGGCTCCGCGCGGCCGCACCGAACGACAACGCGCGCGGGTTCGTCACGAGGCTAGCCGTCGAGCCGCTCGAGGTCCCCGGGCCGACCGGCGAGCCTGATGCTAAGTTTGCCGAGGCCGTGCTCGCGAGAGTCGAGGAACTATCGGTGAGCCGGGACATCGCCAGCATCAAGTCACGCCTGCAGCGCCTCAGCCCGGTGGCCGAGCAAGCCGACTACAACCGCATGTTCGGCGACCTCGTGGCGTTTGAGCAGCGACGCAAGGTCTTGTCCGAGCGGGCGTCGGGCGCACTATAGGCACAAGATCGCGTGTCAGCGCTACTAACGCTTTGGTGACAATATTGAGTCCGCTCGACCGCTGCATCGTGACGCAGACTGGTCTGCATGAGTCTCACGGCTGCACCCCCAGTTGATCAGGTAGCCGATCTCATCGCCGCGGCGAGAGAACGCGGATCGGTGTCGATGGCCGAGCTCACTAGCGCCTTCGAACGCTGCGACCTGTCGGCCGATGCGGTCGACGGCGTGCTGAAGCTGCTCGCCGACGAGGGTGTCGACGTGATCGAGCCGCCGCACGAGAGCGAAGAACTGGCGCCGCGCCAGATCCAGAGCGAAGCGCGCCGGGCCGCCACCGGCGACCTGGTCCGGATCTACTTGCGCGAGATCGGCCGCGTCCCGCTGCTAACCGCGCACGACGAAGTCGAGCTGGCCAAGGCCATCGAGGCGGGACTGTTCGCTGAGGAAAAGATCCAGGGCGGCGTGCAGGTCGGCTGCGCGGGGGCGCAGATGGCCGAGCTCATGCTGATCGCGGCCGATGGCATCGCGGCGAAGCAGCGACTGATCGAGGCGAACCTGCGCCTCGTGGTGTCCATCGCCAAGCGCTACATCGGCCGCGGACTGGTCTTCCTGGACCTGATCCAGGAGGGCAATCTCGGCCTGATCCGCGCGGTGGAGAAGTTCGACTACACCAAGGGCTACAAGTTCTCGACGTATGCGACCTGGTGGATCCGGCAGGCCATCACCCGTGCGATCGCCGATCAGGCCAGGACCATCCGGATCCCGGTGCACATGGTCGAGACGATCAATAAGATGGCGCGCATCCAGCGCCAGCTGCATCAGGATCTCGGCCGTGAGGCTACACCCGACGAGATCGCTGCCGAGATGGGCATGCATCCCGATCGCGTTGCTGAGATCCAGCGGATCGCCCAGGAGCCAGTGTCACTGCAGTCGCCGATCGGCGAGGAAGACTCTGATCTTGGTGACTTCATCGAAGACGCCGACGCCGTAGTGCCGATGGAGGCCGCCGCGTTCATCATGCTCCAGGACCAGCTCGATCGGGTGCTCGACAACCTGAGCATCCGCGAGCAGCGCATCATCCAGCTGCGTTTCGGCCTGACTGACGGGCATCCGCGCACGCTGGAGGAGGTCGGAAGGGAGTTCGGGGTCACTCGGGAGCGGATCCGCCAGATCGAGTCCAAGACCCTGGCCAAGCTCCGGCACCCGAGCCGGGCCCAGATGTTGCGTGAGTATCTCGCCTAGGACGCTCGCTGACTCTCCACGCGTCGGGCACGTGGCGCCGGGCATCGGGTGGCGAGGCAGCGCGCCCGATCACGTCGCGCTGCTAGTCACGTCGCGCTGCTAGTCACGTCGCGCTGCTAGTCACGTCGCGCTGCTAGTCACGTCGCGCTGTCGGTCGGCTCGCGCCGTCGGCGGTTGCCGCGCTACCTAGCGCGCCGGGCACTTGCCGGCGGTCAGTGGCCCTTCGGCCTGGGATCGCCGTTACCCGTCGCTGCGAAAGGGCTGCCATTGCTGGCCCCCTTCCCGCCATCCGAGGCGGGACTGCCGTGACCGTTCTTGTTTTTCATACCGGGGATGTGGCCGCCGACCGAGTGGACGGCGCTGTGTGCCATCTGCGGAACCTTCTCCTGCAGCTGGCCGCCCACCTTCTGGGCCAGCCCGGTGGCCTGCGCCTGCACGACCCCGGCGGCCTGCTGGACGGCGGGATGCTCGGCAGTCGCGCGCGCGAACTTGACCATCTGGTCGTACTTCTCCCGGCCCGCCCGCGTGCCGACGACGAACCCGGTGGCGAACCCGGCCGCGAACGCCATTCGATGCAAACCCATGTGGACCTCTCCCGTACGGCTCTGAGCGTTGCTGCGGTAGCTTCCCCGTGCATTCCCCATCATGCATGCACCGCTGATCACCCGGTCATGCCCAGGCAGTGGCCGGATATGCCCTGTCTGGTGGCCGGTTATGTGCTGGCGTGGTCGGCGCTGCACCGGGCACCGCGACGGTGCGCTACCCTTATGCGCGCGGCGCTGATCACCCGAGCCGGGATGGGCGGGCTCGGCGCCAGGCGTTCCCGCGTAGCTCAATCGGCAGAGCGTCCGGCTGTTAACCGGCAGGTTATAGGTTCGAGTCCTATCGCGGGAGCTCAGGGCATTGTAGGTGGAATGCACCTTCTGGACCGGATCTGGTAACTGGGCTCGTTCCTTCACCCGGTGGGCGACGGCTCGAGGTCTCCCGAATCGGTCGCGCCCGCCCTGCTGCCCGCGCGCAAGGGCGACATCCAGGCGAGCGCCGCCGCCACCACGGACACCGAGGTCAGCGCGATCATGGCGGGGCGGATGCCCAGCAACGTGCCGAGCACGCCGCTGACCAGGGCGCCGCCTGTCCAGCCGATCCCCCAGGAGAGCATCCGGGCCGCCGTGCTGACCCGGCTCAGCAATGGCTCAGGGGTCACCAGCTGCCGGTACGAGATGCAGTTGATGACGACGAGGGTGTAGGCGGCGCTCCACACGAGCAGCCCGAGCCCGCCCAGCTCCCACGAGGTAGCCCAGCTGGTTGCTACGCCGAGGACGGCCGAGAACGGCAGCGCGCCCAGGACGATCCCCGCCGGGCTGACCCGGCGCAGGAGTCTGGGCAGCGATATGGCCGCGATCAGACCGCCCACGCTCCATGCTCCGTAGACCAGGCCGAAGCGCCAGCCCGATGTGCCGATGTGCAGCACGCGGTCGCACCAGACCACCATGAGTCCCACGAACCCGCCGCCAGCCAGGCACTGCAGGGTGTTGATGGCCGTCATCACGCGCACCTGGCGGTGATCCCAGACGAAGCGCAGGCCCTGCCCGATATCAGCAAGCAGCGCTCGCCGCGACAACGGCGGACGGGTCCGGCTGTCATCATGCAGGACGCGGTCGATGGCGCGCAGGAACATGGCCGACGCCGCGAAGCTGAGCGCATCGGCGACCAGCAGCGTGGCGGGACGGACGACAGCAAGGCTCACGCCTACCAGGGATGGCATCAGCATCTCGGTCGTGGTGGTCGCGCCGTAGATGGCGGCGTTGGCCCTGGCGATCCGAGCTCGCCCGACGAGCAGCGGGAGGGCCCCGAAGTTGGCGCCGTCGAAGAAGACGCCCACCGCCGGGCCGAGGAACGCCACGGCCAGCACCTGCGGGACCGTGAGCATGCCGAACCAGTAAGCGACGGGAACCGACACGACCAGGAGCGTGCTCGCCACGTCGGCGCTGACCATGACCAGGCGCCGGTCCCACCGATCGGCCAGCGCGCCCGCCAGCAGGCCGAACGCGATGTACGGGGCCGCCTCGAAGGCGGAAGTTGACGCCGTCAGGAGAGCCGATCCGGTCATCCGGAAGATGAGGACGGGCAGAGCGACGAGCGTCACGACGCTGCCGGCGCTTGACAGCATCCGCGACCACCAGTAGCGCCGGAAGTCGTGGTCATTCCTGAGCCGATGCGCGCCGACGTCCATCATGAGGGCTCCGCCGTCATAGCGGCTCGATCCGTCATTCGGGCTGGGCGTTCGGCTCGTGCACCTGGACAGGCTGGCCATCTGGATCGGCGACCGACAGGAACGAACCGAAGTCTTCCTTGTGCAGCCGCGGGCTGAACCCCGCACCGTCAAGCCGCGCCGCAATCTGCTCGAGCGGCTCGGCAGACTCGAACGTGAGCTGAACGGATCCCGCGCCCGCTACGATCGGCAATTCGCTGCCGAAGACATAGTGCAGACCGACAAGGCCGTGCTCGCCGCCGGCCGCCGCAAAGTTGACGTAAGACGAATTGATCTCGCCCACCGCCTGCAGCCCGAGCACCTGCAGCAGGCGGCCGTAGGGCCCGGCCGGATCGCAGAACCGCACTGGCATCACCTTCGGCCCGGCGGCCTTATCGCCCGGCAGTGCCCGGAAACCGTACAGGTCGCTCATCCGTTCGTCGATCACGATGCGGTCGCCGAGTGGGTCGGTGAACATCAGCACCCGGCCGTACGCCTCGTCATACACGGTGACGTCGGGCACGGCCGCGTCGGTGAGCGCGTGCGCAAGATCGTCCAGGTCGTCGGCCTCGAAGCTCAGCCTCGTCTGGCCCTGAACGCCGCCGCTGTCCGAGCCAGCCGCCGAGTGCAGCGCGACCATGCCGCCGTCGGCTACCAGGTCGATCCAGCCGCCGGCGACCGATTCAATACGCGGACGTAGCCCGATCAGCTCGAGGAACGCTCGCATCGGCTCCATGTTGTCGGTGAAGCGCACCGGCCGCACCACGATTCCGGTCATCCCCCAGCTCCTCCATGCCGCTTCAGGTATTCGATCAGCGCGTGCTCGACGAGCGCGGACAGGCTGCTGCGGTCGTCGATCGCCTTGTGCTTGACCTGCCGCACAAGCGTCGGCGGCAGGTACACGTTGAACTGCACCTTGTCCGCTTTGTCATCCTTAGCTTCAGCCACAGCTAGGATGCTAGCATAGTAGTAAGGCCGCGCGCCGCCTGCACATGTGGTCCGAACGGGTGCCGTGGTGGAGATCTACCAGCCTTGATGGTCCGAAGCGCAAACGGCCCGGCAGGAGTCTGCCTCCTGCCGGGCCGCTGCCGTGCCGATCGTGAGGTCAGCCCATCATCGGCGGCGTGATGCCTTCAAGGTCCTTCCGAGTTACCCGGATCATCGCCAGGGTGATGATCAGCGCGAGCAACGCTATGCCGGCCGACACCTCGAAGCCACGGGAGAACCCGATAGCCAGCGAGTGGTCGAGGATGGCTTTCTTGGCCACCGCCAGCTGAGTCCCGGACAGCTTGACCGCATGGCCGGTCGCTGCTGCCTTCGCCGCGGCCGCATGCGCGGCGGCGGCCGAGTTCCGCGCGGTGTTGGCGACGACGGTCCAGGCAACCGTGCCCAGGATGGCTAGGCCGATGGAACCGCCGACCTGCTGGCCGGTGTTGACCAGGCTCGAGGCCACGCCAGCGTCGCGCTCCTGGACCTTGTTCAGGGCGACCAGAGTCAGCGGCATGAACAGCATGCCAAGCCCAGCCGCCGTGACAATCATGGGGCCGAGCAGGCCACCCGCGTAGGTGCTGTGCTCGTTGATCCGCGACAGCCAGAACATGCCGCCCGCGGCGAACGAAGACCCGGCAATGAGCAGCGGCCTGGCACCGATCCGGCCGACCAGCTGGGAGCTGACGCCAGCCATGAGCATGATCGTCCCGACCATCGGCAGGTAGGCGACACCGGTCTTCACGGGGCTGTACCCCCACACGGTCTGCACGAAGATCGTCAGGAAGAAGAACATCCCGAACAACGCAGTGCCGACGCACAGCAGGATCAGGTTCGCACCCGACCGGTTGCGGTCGCTGAAGATTCGCAGCGGCAGCAGCGCGTGCTTACTACGCGACTCGATGAAGACGAACGAGACCAGCAGAACCACCGCGGCCGCGAGCGAGACCAGGACCTTGGTGTCGCCCCAGTGCGAGACGCCGTTCGCTGTGGTGGCAGCGCTCGACAGGCCGTAGACGAGAGAAGCCAGGCCGAGGGTGCCGGTAATGGCGCCGGGCAGGTCGAACCGGCCGGTGTGACGTTGGGACTCGCCGAGAACACGCGGCGCCATAAGGGCGACGACGATGGCGATCGGCACGTTCACGAAGAAGACCCAGCGCCACGAGACGTAAGAGGTGAGCACCCCGCCGAGCAGCAGGCCGATAGCGGCACCGCCGATGCTCATCGCGGCGTAGACGCCCATGGCCCGGTTGCGTCGCGGGCCTTCCGGGAACGTGGTCGTCACCAGCGACAGGGCAGTAGGTGCCACAATCGCCGCACCAACGCCCTGGATCGCGCGGGCACCTAGGAGCCAGGCCTGGCTGGTGGCGAAGCCACCCAGCAAGGAGGCAACCGCGAACAGGATGATGCCGGCGATGAACACCCGGCGACGGCCGAGAATGTCACCAGCCCGGCCGCCGAGCAACAGCAGACCGCCGAATGTCAGGGCGTAAGCGTTGACGACCCACTCCAGCCCCGAGCCGGAGAAGCCCAGCGCCGCCTGGATATGGGGGAGTGCGACGTTGACGATAGTGGCGTCGAGCACCACCATCAGCTGGGCCGCGGCGATGACCACAAGGGCCAGGCCGAGGTGACGGTGGGCCGAGCCGGTGGTCTCGGGAGCCGAGCCGATAGCGGCTGTGCTACCTGATTGTGTCAGGCCCGGTGACTTGGCAGGCATTGTAGTAGTGACTCCTTCGTTACGTTCCGTGTCCATTACGGGCGCAGTCATTCCATCAGGGGTGTGCGTGCTGGCTACGGCCCGCTGAGGCCGCGCAAATTCAGAGTCAGGAGCCCGTGCGGGCCCTGCGCTGGCTGATCGTTACGTGAGCTGCCGACCGGCAGGCCTAGTCGGTGTCATTAGCTGGCTACCGTTGGCTCGCTCACGACGCTGTCACCTCCCCCGTCGATGCCGGGGGGCCGCTTGGCTCGGCGTTGGGGGTGTGCTCATGCAAGGCGTTAACAAGCAGGCTGGTCAGTGGGCTGCGGAGGGCATCCTCGGCGGCCTTTCCCGCGGCCGCGTCGCTCGCGTCGGTGTCGAGCATCTTGCGGAGCAGGGCAAGAAGCTGAGTGCGCTCGTCGTCCGATAGGGCCTTGTTCCATGGCATCCGGGCCGAGAGCTCGGCCTCGACCTGGCGCTGGAGGGCCAGGCCGTCCTCGGTCAGGACAATGTTCTTAACCCGCCGGTCGGCCAGGTGCGGCTCGCGGCGGGCGAGGCCGCGCTTCTCTAGCATGTCGGCGACAAGGGTGACGAAGGAGGGGTCGCAGTGCATCCGCTTACCCAGTTCCTTCATGGCCATCGGGCAGTCCAGAGTGTGCAGCGCCTTAATGAACGGCGCTGGGATGCCGAGCCCCTGCGCGAGCTGGTCGGCCTGCCCGATGATCCTGCCGATCAGCTCGAAAAAGCAGTTGGCGACCTCGCCGGTCTGCTGCTCAGTGGTCATCTGATCGGGCACTGCGGGTAACTCCCAGGTCGCGGCTGCTAGTTGAGCACCTAAATAGTTGAGCAAGTCAAACGTTACTGTGCTCAGTTGAGACTGTCAATCTTTGTGGAACTCAAGTATCCATCCGCCCGAGTTTCGGGGAAACCCCGGTCGCCGCGGCCTTGGCCCACGTGGTCGGTGCGTGTGCTTCAACCCGCTGACGTTGTAGGCACCCGGCGGGCGAATCCTGACGTTGCAGGCGCTTGACGGGAACAGACCGGTATAAAGAGCCAGGAATCCTGCGCAACCCAGGCTGCGCCGGTCTATCGCCCTTCGATCAGGCCACGGATGAAGGCTGCCTGGCCGGCGTGCTCCAGGTCGTCTGCCAGCACGCTGATGAGGCGCACGCCCATGGTCAC
This sequence comes from uncultured Actinomycetota bacterium, assembly GCA_963837255.1. Classification (GTDB taxonomy): domain Bacteria; phylum Actinomycetota; class Actinomycetes; order Streptosporangiales; family Streptosporangiaceae; genus JAJYUU01. The sequence goes on along the minus strand of CAWIMN010000009.1, from coordinate 477,664 downwards.
CGGCGGATCCCACCGCCGGTCAACGATCGTGTCCATGTCCGTGTCGCTCAGGCCGCGCACGAACTCGACGGTCTGTTCGTAGGTGGCATTGTGATACCCCGCGAGCAGGTCAGCGGGCGCCCGGACAACCGCGACGTCGTCTGGGCTGTGGCCGTAGCCAACGTCATAGCGGTCCAGCGGCAGGCCGAAGCGCTCGGCCCAGCCGTCGGACAGCCACACCTGCGCAAGTCCGCCGGCCCCGGCGACGTGGTCGTCCTGCACCCGGGTGAGATGCCAGATCTGCCAGCCAATTGAGTTGGCAGATCCGTTGACGCGGAAGTCGAGGTCCTCCTGGGGAAGGGCGTCGAGTACTTCATGGACGATCTCGCGGATCCGGCCGAAACCGTCTATCAGCAATTCGTTACCCAACACGCGATCGCCTCCGAAGCAGTCGAGGCCCGGAGCACTGACGTTAATACACGAGTACACGGGTGCCCGGCACCGGACGCACTGGTCAATGCGGCTTCAGCATGTTCCAGGCAATCAGCACGAGGATGGCGCTGATGGCAACGACCCACACCGCGCTGCGCCATCTGGTCCTCCGTCCGCCGCGCAGCCTGGTCTTCGCCACCTTTACGTCGCCGTGCGCGGCAAATGTTGTGTGGCTGTGCCAGCCCAGCACGGACCCGATGACGAAGAAGACGATTCCTGCGCCAACCGCTGCCGACGTGATCTCCCCCGACCTTCTGCCTGCGGCTCCCCCTGCCTGCATCGATGATCCCGCAATGCCCAACCCGACTCCAGCGGAAACGCCGTGCCACGGTGGCTGGCAGTATGGACATGGCTCGGATAACCCCCAAGCACGATCTCGAAGGAGTGAGTATCGCGATGCGCGAGGACCTGACGGCCACGACCATCATCATCGCCGGGGCCGGGGATGACGAGATCGAGGCCTACCTGGCCGTGCCAGCCGATGACGCGGCGTCGCGAGGCAGCGTGGTCGTGATCCACCACATGCCCGGCTTTGACTCCTCGACCAAGGAGATCGTCAGGAAGTTTGCCGCGCACGGTTACGCGGCGCTGATGCCAAACCTCTACTACCGCGAAGCGCCGGGCGCGAGTCCCGACGACGCTGCCGCGGTCGCGCGCGCGAACGGCGGCATACCGGATGAGCGGCTAGTCGGCGACGTGAGCGCGGCGGCCGGCTACCTGCGCGCGCTCGCGGGCTCGAACGGCAAGGTCGGGGTCATCGGCTACTGCTCCGGCGGTCGCCAGTCGTTCCTGGCTGCGTGCAGCCTTGAACTCGACGCGGCCGTCGACTGTTATGGCGCCTGCATCGTGAATCCGCCACCAGCTGGCATGCCGCTCAAGGTCTCGCCGATCGTCGGGCTGGCTCAAGACCTTTCGTGTCCGCTGCTCGGACTGTTCGGCGCGGACGATAAGTACCCGGCGCCGGACGAGACAGCCGAGTTGTCGAAGGTGCTGGACGACCTCGGCAAGCCGCACGAATTTCACACCTACGACGGCGCCGGGCATGCCTTCTTCGCCGTGGACCGCACCGCGTACCGGCCCGAGGCTGCGAACGACGGCTGGCAGAAGATCTGGGATTTCTACGGCCGCTACCTGGCAAGCTGAGGAGCCTCGCATGTGCACGTACAACACCGAGAAGATCGAGATCACCGGCAGCGGCAAGGGCGCGCAGGGCTGGTTCTCGCTGACCGACGCGACTGTCTACTTCGACCATCCGGTACATGCGATGGCCGAGCACACGCTGAACATCGACTTCCGCAATCCGGCCAAGGGCCCGGCTGCGCGGGTGGCGGTCGAGCTGACGGCCGAGTCTGCGCGGGCGCTGGCGGCTGCGATCGAGGCGGCGCTCGCCGCGGTGCCCGCGGCGCTGGTTTCCTGACCGCAGACGCGCTCCAGCCCGCCGTCCCCACCCGATACCCGGCTGCCGTTGTCGGCAGGGCATGTCACCATCGAGGTGTACCGCGGGTCGGGCGGGAGGATCGCAGTGAAGTTCAGGGTCGAGCGCGATGCGCTAGGTGAGGCCGTGTCGTTCGTGGCGCGCGCGCTGCCGACGAGGCCGGTCGTACCGGTCCTGTCCGGTCTGCTGGTGGAGGCCGACGGCGATGAGCTCACGCTGTCGTGCTTCGACTATGAGGTGTCCGCGCGCGTCACCGTCGCGGCCGAGATCGGCGAGCCTGGTACCGCGCTGGTACCAGGTCGGCTGCTCGCCGAGATCAGCAGGAGCCTTCCCGACGCTGACGTCGAGGTCGCCACAGCGGCCGGGATGGTGATGCTGACGTGCGGCAGCGCCGAGTTCGCTCTGGTGGAGTTGCCGCTCGAGGACTACCCGGCGCTGCCTGAGCCGCCCGCGGCAGCGGGCACCGTCGACGGCGGTGTTCTCGCGACGGCAGCCGCCCAGGTGGTACCGTCTGCCAGCCGTGACGACACGCTGCCGATGCTGACCGGCGTCTGCCTGGACTTCGACGGTCAGGCGCTGACGCTGGCGGCCACCGACAGGTACCGGCTGGCGGTCCGGACGGTGGCGTGGGCAGCCGGCCGATCCGGAGCTGTGTGCGTCGGCCCTGGTGCCGGCCAGGACACTGGCCGACGTGGCCAGGTCCATGGGGCCCGGCGGCCCGGTGACGATCGCATTCGGTCAGGCCAGGCAGGACGGCACCCGGCCGGCCGACGGGATGATCAGCTTTGAGGGCGGCGGGCGGCGGCTCACGGCCCGGCTGATCGGCGCCGAGTTCATCCGGTACCAGTCGCGGTTCCCGACGAGCTTTGAGGCCGCGGCCGAGCTTGCGGCCGGCCCGTTCCTCGAGGCTGTCCGCCGGGTCTCGCTCGTGGCTGACCGGGTCAGCCCGGTTCAGCTGGCGTTCCGTCGTGACGTCGTGGTGATCGAGGCGCGATCCGACGGCCGGGCGCGCGCGGTCGAGTCCGTCCCAGTCACGTTCCGCGGGACCGATCAGGTGATCTCGTTCAACCCCCAGTACTTGCTCGACGGCATTATCGCGGCCGCGCTGAGCGGCCAGGGCAGGCCGGCCGGGGCGGTCGACCCCGGGGATGTGGCCGCCGGTGCTGGCCGGATCCGGCTCGAGTTCACCAGCCCGGCTAAGCCGGCGCTGATCAGCTGGATCGGCGGCGAAGCAGTGGGGGGCGCAGCCGGCGATCGCCAGCCGTCGGCTGACTCAGCGCGGCTTGCCAAGCCCGGCGCGGCGAGCGCCGCGGCCGCATCTGACATGCCGGGCGTCCGGGAACATCGGGACAGCGCGCCAGCAGACTCCGCCGCCGCACTCGCCACGCCGCGAGGAGGGGACCGCGGTCCGGCAGACGCGACCCCGTTCCGTTACCTGGTGGTTCCGCTGCGCGTGCCGGTAGCCGGCTGACTGGCCCAGCCCTGTGCTGGCAGGGCTCGTTACTCCGGCAGTGCGCGTTACTAACGACGGCCGCCTGGACCGCGCATGATCCGACGGAGCAGCCCGCGGATCATCGTGAAGATCGCCACAAGCAGGCCGAGCCGGCCCGGCAGCGGCAGCCGCAGGCCGGTCAGGATGACGTCATAGACCAGTAGCCACGTCGCGAGCGCGGCTATCAGGCTCGCGAACGCACCGATGCCGTGCCGGTGCCGGTGGCCGGACCAGCCACGGCCCGATCCGGTCCAGTCGGTGCCCGGCCAGCCAGCGGCTATCGCGCCGTGGCCAGGCGGGCCGCTCATCATCATCGGACCGGAACGCGTCCGCGCGCTGGGCAGCGGCGCGCCGCCAGACCTGACGTGCGGCAGGTCGTTCGTGAGTCGGCTGAGGTCGCTCTGGGTCTTGGCGGCGAAGACGGCGTCGATCCGCTGGTTGAACTCCTCGAGCGTGAGTCGCCCGTGCGCGAAGTGCTCTCGCAGCTCGGCGGCGACGGCGTCGCGCTCGGCGTCCCCGATGCGCAAACTTGGTTGCGTTGCCATCTGCCCCTCCGTGCCGTGCGCAGGCTAATCTCAAAACGATATATCGCGACTCGCTGAACCGCAACAGCGACGCTGCACCAGCGCCTCCGCACCAATGCCGCCGCCACCGCGCGGGCCGCAACTGGAGCGGCCGGACGTCGATGGCCAGCGGAGGGCGATACGACGGCGCCTTCGTGCCCACGGCTGAGCCCTGTAGCGGCTCCGAGGGACCAGCCGATGGACCGGCTGTGCGCCGGGTCTGCGCCGGAGCTAGTTCAGGAAGTGCCGGAGCTAGTTCAGGAAGTAACTGCCGCCGCCCGTCTCCGGGTTCGTCACGAGCGCGGGCACCGAGACGGCGCCCGCGTGCGCGAACACGAGCGTCAGCGTGATCAAGGTTCCGGCCTTCATCGGGCCGGAGCCGGTGACGAGCAGGTGCGAGCCATTGGGATCCAGCCCGACGAAGCTCTTGGCCGGGACGGCGATCGCGCGGACGGTGCGCATCTGCACTAGTCCAACGCGGACGGGGGATCGCAGCGTGATCTTTCCGCCGACGCTGATCCGGGCGCCCACGATCTGGTCGGCGGCACCGTTGTTCTGCACGTCGACGTAGACGTCGGTGATGCCGCTGGTGCTCGGCTCGGTGACCTGCGCGGAGCTGAGCCTGATCACAGGACCGTGCTGGCCGGGCACCGCGCAGCCGGCGGCGAGGCTGGTGCCGAGGACGGCGACCGCGCACGCTGCCCGCTGACCAACCCGGCGGCGCCAGGCCCGGGTGCGGACCTGACCGGCGGACATGGGCATGCTGAGCATGATGACTGACCTTACCTGTGGCGTCGCGCGACCATGGTCTCACGCTGGCCGCCCGACTTCCGGAGCGGGCCGCCGACGGCGGAAGCTCGCGGTGTCAGTGCCGTCGGCCCGGCGACTGCGAGCCGCCGCGTCCCTAGATCAGTGCCTCCCGACAAGAGATCAGTGCTTCCCAACAAGAGATCAGTGCTTCCCGACAGATCCGTGCCTCGCCGGTCAGTACGACGCGCTGCCAGCCCCGACCCGAACTGGGCTGACGCTCATGATCGACTTCAAGCGATTGGCGCACGCCATGCTGTTGTACTGGACGTAGATGCTGCCGTAGTCGCCTGGCGGATAGATTCGCAGCCACTTCGCCGTCATGATCTTGCAACCCGGGATCGCGCCAGCGTCATGGACAGCCAGCAGCACGTCTGCCTTGGCGCCGGGCGCCAGCGTGACCAGTGCCTTCGGGACTACCGGATTCTTGCTGGCTGGCTTGCCGATCTGGCTGCCGCCAACGCCTGTGACGAATGACACACCTGGATACCCGTACAACGTGCAGGTGGCATTCGACGTGTTGGTCAAGACGATCACCTGGTAAATCGTGCCAGCGGTGCCCTGCGACACGCCGAGCTGCGCCCTGAGCCCGGAGGCTAGGCAGCCTGCCGGACCAGACTGCGCGACCGATGGGGTCGTGGCCGAGGGCGCGGCGGCCGAGGTGCTGCCGCTCGCGGTTGCCTGGACGGTGACAGTCCTAGTCGGCGCCGCAGCGCCAGGCGCTGGCGTGCTGCCACAGGCCGCGAGCAGGGCGCAAGCACCAGCAGCAGCCGCAGCGGCTGATAGCCGCGCGGCGAAAGTCAATGAAGAGGTCATGGGGCCGTTCCTTAGTGCAGGGCCTGGTCAGGTGCCAGGCGGCAACCGGATGTGCACATAAGACGCCGCCCTGGGGGCGTCGGTTGGCCCGCCCTGTCACAGCTGCATCACGTTTGGGGTGACCGCAAGGCAGTGAGCCAGGTCCGATCTCGTGATCCGGAGCCGGGATCGATAGGAACTTGTGACATATCGTGCATCGCATCGACACCACGCTCGACATACGCTGCTTCGGACCGTAGCCGGAAAGGCAACGGGTTTTGCTGGCACGGGGCGACCTGGCCAGCGAACCCCGACCTGGACCGGTTTCGGACGCCGCACGACGAATCGGCGGGCGTAGAACCGGCCCGAACTACGCTAAGTAGGGTTAAAGACCACCTAGTCCCGGTCTTTAGGTATCTTGGCTGAGTTGCAACTGGGTACTGCGCGCATACGGAGCGTCACGGCGCCTGAACAACGAACCGGCTCGGGCGTGCTATTCGCGCCGCAACGAAGGAGTTCACATGTTTGAACGCAGACGCAAAATAGGCGTCGCGGGGGTCGCGGCTGCTGCCGCGACCGCACTGCTGGCCGCAGGGTGCGGTTCCAGCGGAAGCACCAGCCCGCAATACGGGCGGCGCCTCCGTCAAGGGCGCGGTGGCCACGATTGCCAACCTCAACGGCGCCGGGGCCAACTGCATCTACCCGTTCACGGGGACCCAGTGCTACAGCGTGACTAACTATCGAGGACTTCCAGTACCTGATGGTCCGGCCGCTTTACATGTTCGGCGGCAACAGCAACACCTCGATCTCGGTGAACTACCCGCTGTCGCCGGCCAGCGCGCCGGTGTACAGCAACGGCGGCAAGACCGTGGTGATCAACCTGAAGGGCTGGAAGCTGGTCGGACGGCACGAAGGTCGACGCCAACTCCCTGATGCTGGACCTGAACATGCTCGAGGCGGAGAAGACCGGTTATGCCGGCTACACGCCGGGGCTGATGCCGGACAACGTCGTGTCGTACAAGGCGACGGGCCCGGATCAGGTGACCATCCAGCTGAAGCAGGGCTACTCCAGCATCTGGTTCACCTACAACCAGCTGGCGATCCTGACCCCGATGCCGAAGGCGTGGGACGTGTCGTCGGCCGGCGCGGCGGCGGGCAGCGGCGGCTGCCTGACCGACAGCGCGGCTGACGGCTGGGCGAAGTGCAAGGCCGTCTACACGTTCATGAACGCGCAGAACAAGGACACCGCCACGTTCGGGACCAACCCGCTGTGGCAGGTCATCGACGGGCCGTTCAAGCTGACGTCCTACAACGTGTCCGGCAACTACACGTTCGTGCCGAACGCGAAGTACTCCGGCAGCCCGAAGGCGTCGATCGCGGAGCTGAAGTTCGCGACCTACACCAGCGACACCGCCATCTACACGGCGCTGAAGACCGGCGCGCTGAGCACCGGCGGGCCGAACGGCGCGGTGCCGTCGACCGACCTGCCGCCGGCCGGCGCGGGCTTCGTGCCGCCGTCCAACCCGCTGGCCTCGGCCGGTTACGTGCTCCAGCCGGCGTACCAGTTCGCCATCGGCTTCGCCTACATCAACTTCAACAACCCGCAGTACGGCCCGGTGTTCAAGCAGCTGTACTTCCGGCAGGCGCTGATGATGCTGAACAACCAGGCGGGCATGTCCAAGGCCGTCGGCCGCGGCTACGCCTACCCGACCCCGGCGGGCATCCCGCCGTACCCGAAGAGCCAGTGGGTGACCTCGGCCATGACGGAGAACGCCGGCCAGGGCCCGTACCCGTACGACCCGGCTAAGGCCGAGGCGCTGCTGGCAGCGCACGGCTGGAAGGTCGTCGGCGGCGTGCTGACCTGCGAGTCGGCCGGCTCCGGTGCCTCGAACTGCGGCGCTGGCATCGCCGAAGGGCACGCAGGCCAAGTTCTCCATGGCCTACACCTCGGGCATCTCCACCCAGGCCGACGACGTCGACATCCTCAAGTCGGGCCTGGCGCAGGCCGGCATCCAGCTGAGCCCCAACGCGCGAGACGTTCGACACCCTGCTGGGCGACACCGTGCCCTGCAAGCCCACCCAGGCCAGCTGCAAGTGGACGTTCCTGTACCTGGGCGGCTGGCTGTACAACGGGCCCGGCTTCGAGCCCACCGGCGAGGCGCTGTACCAGACCGGCGTGCCCAGCAACTCGGGCAGCTACAGCGACCCGAAGATGGACCAGCTGGTCAAGGCCACGCACACCAGCAACAGCCTGAGCGCCTTCGACGCCTACGCCAACTACAACGCCGAGCAGGTCCCGGCACTGTGGCTGCCGTGGGGTACCGGTATCCAGGCAGTCAAGACCAGCCTGCACAACGTGACGCAGAACCCGCTGCTCATGTTCTTCCCCGAGTACTGGACGTGCAGCGACAAGACCTGCTGACGCCAGTCCTGAGTTAGAACCTTAGTCCGGCACCCGGCCGCCGCCGCTGGCATACCAGCCAGCGCCGGCGGCCGGTCCGGAGCCAAGGGTGTTGTAGGTAGGAAATGGTCGGCGCACTATGGAGGGAGCCCGATGCAATCTGTCGCCAGAGCTGCCGGCACTGATCTCGCGCGGGCAGGCGGCTGTCAGCCGTCGGCGTTGAGGATGGCCGCGGTCCAGGCTCAGCGCGCCGGACGGCCGGACGGACGGGAGTAGAAGCAGTGACCGGTTACCTGATCAGGCGCCTGATCCAGACGATAGTCGTCACCCTTATCGTGACTATCATTACGTTTCTGTTGCTGCATCTCGTGCCTGGCGGCGAGGTCCGGGCGGTCCTCGGCATCCGGGCGACCGCCGCCGAGATCGCCGCCGACTCCAAGGCGTGGGGCTTCGACCAGCCGCTCTATGTTCAGTACCTCAAGTGGCTGTGGCAGTTGCTGCACGGCAACTTCGGCTTTGACATCCAGCACAGCGCGCCGGTCTCGACGTTGCTGTGGCCGGCGTTGGTGCGGACAGTCGTGCTCGCGTTCATCGGAACCGCTGTCGGCCTGCTGATCGGCGTCCCGCTCGGCATCCTCCAGGCGGTGCGCCGGTACACCGCCCTCGACAACGTCGTGACCGGCATCGGCTTCATCGGTTATGGGTCGCCGACCTTCTTCGTCGGCCTCATGCTCGTCCAGTGGTTCGCCATCGACCTGCACATCTTCCCGGCGTTCGCGCCGCAGGCGACCTCGATCGGCGGGATCCTGTCCGACCCGGTCGCCCTCATCCTGCCGGTCGCGACCTACGCGTTCGTCGCGTTCGCGCTGTGGAGCAGGTTCATGCGCTCGTCCGTGCTCGACAACATCGTGCAGGATTACGTGCGGACGGCCAGGGCCAAGGGCGCGAGCGAGAGGCGGGTGCTCTGGGGCCACATCTTCCGCAACTCGCTGATCACGATCGTCACGCTGCTCGGCCTGCAGTTGCCGGTCATCATCGGCGGCGCGATCTTCATCGAGGTACGTGTTCAACTATCCGGGCATGGGGCTGCTGTTCTTCAACGCGGCCCTCAGCACCGACATCCACGCTGATGCTGGCGATCACGGTGCTCACCACCATCGTGACGATCCTCGGCAACCTGCTTGCCGATATTGGTTATGCCATGCTCGACCCGAGGGTGAGGTACAGCTGATGGCCATGACGCCGCATCCCGAGACGGCGGTCGATCCGCTCGCCTCGCCCGGCACGCTGCTGGCCCCGCCGCCAGAGGCAGGCGGCCAGCAGGCCGATGCCAAGCCGCGCAGCATGTTCCGGCGCGGCTGGGAGGTCTTCGCCGAGAACAAGCTGGCGCTCGTCGGCCTCGGCTTCGTGATCTTCGTCCTGCTGTTCTGCTTCGTCGGGCCGCTGATCTACAAGACCCAGCAGGTCAGCGTCACCCTGGCGAACTCCTACTGCACGCCGAGCGCGCAGCACCTGCTGGGCTGCGACAACCTCGGCTACGACGTCCTCGGCAGGCTCATGTACGGCGGGCAGACTTCGATGGAGGTCGGCCTGGCCGCCGCGTTCGTGTCGTGCCTGTTCGGGTCCATCTACGGTGCCGTCTCCGGGTTCGCCGGCGGCATCGTGGACTCGATCATGATGCGCATCGTCGACGCCGTGCTGTCGATCCCGTTCATCTTCGTCCTGATCATCCTCGCCGTGCTGATCCACCCCAGCCGGGTCGCCTTCATCGGCTTCATCGCGGTGACCTACTGGCCGCAGCCGGCCCGGCTGGTCCGCGGCGAGACGCTGTCGCTGCGGACCAGGGAGTACGTGGCCGCGGTCAAGGTGGCGGGCGGCCGGAGCTCACGCGCGGTCCTGCGGCACATCATGCCCAACGCGATCGGCACGATCATCGTGCAGGCGACGTTCGCCGTGGCTGATGCGATCCTCATCCTGTCCAGCCTGGGCTTCCTCGGCTTCGGCGTTCAGCCGCCGCAGACCGACTGGGGCACGATGCTGTCGAACGGGCTTCAGTACCTGACACTCGGCTACTGGTGGCTCATCTACCCGGCCGGAATCATCATCATCATGACCGTGGTGGCTTTCAACTTCATTGGCGACGCGCTGCGCGACGCCTTCGAGACCCGGCTGCAGCGCCGGTAGGGAAGGGGACCTAGTGGCGCCGCTACTTGAGATCAACGACCTGCGCACCGAGATCCGGCTGCGCCAGGGCGTCGTGCATGCCGTCGACGGAGTGACGCTCCAGCGTCGAGCCGGGTGAGACGCTGGGCATCGTCGGCGAGTCCGGCTGCGGCAAGACGATGACCGCCTTGTCGATCATGAACCTGCTGCCGACTGGCGGCCACGATCGTCGGCGGCAGCATCAAGCTCGATGGCCAGGAGCTGAGCACGCTCTCGGACGAGAGCATGCGCAGCATCCGGGGCAACGAGATCGGCATGATCTTCCAGGATCCGCTGACCTCGCTGAACCCGACGATGACGATCGGCAGGCAGATATCCGAGGTCGTCAGCCTGCACCGCGAGGTGTCCAAGGAGCAGGCGATGGACCGCGCGGCCGAGGTCCTCGACCTGGTCGGGATCCCGCGCGTGCGGGAGCGGATCAAGGAGTACCCGCACCAGTTCTCCGGCGGCATGCGGCAGCGCGTGATGATCGCGATGGCGCTGGCCTGCGAGCCGAAGCTGCTGATCGCGGACGAGCCCACCACGGCGCTGGACGTCACGATCCAGAAGCAGATCCTCGAGCTCATCGACGACCTGCGGCTGCGGCTGGGCATGTCGGTCATCCTGGTCACCCACGACCTTGGCGTGATCGCGGGCCGGGCAGACCGGGTTGCCGTGATGTACGCCGGCAAGATCGCCGAGGTCACCGACACCGAGACGCTCTTCGCCCGGCCGCGGCATCCCTACACCGAGGCGCTCTTCCAGGCGCTGCCGGACAAGGCCGCGGAGGCAGGCGAGCGGCTGTACTCCATTCCTGGCCTGCCGCCGGACCTGGTCAACCCGCCCGCGGGCTGCCGGTTCGCCGCCGCGATGCCGGTACGTGACCGACCGGTGCCGGGAGGAGGAGCCGGCGCTGACCGGCGAGGTCGCCGGGCATGAGTACCGGTGCTTCTACCCGGTCGGGCCGTCCGAGCGCAGGCAGAGCGGCAAGGTCGTCGACTACAACGAGACGGTTCTGGAGGCGCCGCTGCCGGGACCCGGTATCGGCGACGAGCTGCTGAAGGTCGATCACCTGGTCAAGGACTACCCGGTCACCAGGGGCGCCGTGCTGCAGCGGCGCGTCGGCTGGCTCAGCGCGGTGGCCGACGTGAACTTCTCGATCCGCAGCGGCGAGACGTTCGGCCTGGTCGGCGAGTCTGGCTGCGGTAAGAGCACCATCGGCAAGCTCGTGGTCGGCCTGGAGAAGCCAACCAGCGGCTCGATCGACTTCGAGGGCAGGGACCTGGCCAAGAGCACCGGCAGGGAGTACCGGCGAGAGCGCAGGAACATCCAGCTCATGTTCCAGGACTCCTACGCGTCCCTCGACCCCAGGATGCGGGCCGGCACGCTGCTGCGCGAGCCGCTCGTCATCCAGGGCATCGGGACCAAGCAGGAGCAGCTGCATAAGGTCAGCGAGATGCTGGACAAGGTCGGGCTGCCCCGCTCGGCGGCGGATCGCTACCCGCACGAGTTCTCCGGCGGGCAGCGCCAGCGGCTCGGCTTCGCCCGCGCGCTCATGCTGAACCCGCAGCTGATCGTCGCGGACGAGCCCGTCTCGGCCCTGGACGTCTCCATCCAGGCCCAGGTGCTCAACATGATGAAGGAGCTTCAGCACGACCTCGGGCTGACGTACCTCTTCATCTCGCACGACCTCGGCGTCGTCCGGTACCTGTCCGAGAAGATCGGCGTCATGTACCTCGGCAAGCTCGTGGAGATCGGCCCGGCCGAGGAGGTGTACCTGCGCCCGGCGCACCCGTACACCCGCGGCCTGCTCGACTCCGCGCCGGTCGCCGATCCCGTCGCCGAGAAGGCCAAGGTCAACGAGGGCGTCACGGGCGAGCTGCCGAGCGCCATCCACCCGCCGTCAGGCTGCCGGTTCCGCACCCGCTGCCCGCGGGCGCAGGCCATCTGCGCCGACGTCGAGCCGCCGATGACGCCATTCGGTGGTGAGGGCCACTTCGCCGCGTGTCACTTCCCGCTGGAGATCCCGGTCGGCGCCCCGGTCAGCGCTACCGCGCAGTCCACGCCAGAGTAACCGCGGGTCAACCTCAGGACAGCCGCGCGGGCCGCGAGCCCGCGCGGCTGTCCTGCTTCAAGCCCAGCCAGGCTTCTGCCGTCAGCCACGTCACGGGAGGCAGCGGTGACATCCAGCCCGCAGTTCACTACGCGGCCACAGCTCGCCGGGACGTTCGGCATGGTGGCCTCGACGCACTGGCTCGCGTCGGCAGCCGGGATGGCCGTGCTTGGAGCAGGGCGGCAACGCGTTCGACGCGGCGGTCGCCGCGGGCTTCGTGCTCCAGGTCGTCGAGCCGCACCTCAACGGCCCGGCCGGCGAGGTGCCGGTGATCGGGTTCGACGCCCGCAGCGGACAGCCGTTCGTGCTCGACGGGCAGGGCACGGCGCCGGCGAGCGCGACGCTGGCGGCGTTCGACGACCTTGGCCTCGACCTGGTGCCCGGCAGCGGCCTGCTCGCCGCCTGCGTGCCGGCCGCCTTCGGCACCTGGATGCTGCTGCTGGAGCGGTATGGCACGCTTGCCGCTCCGGGCGATGACTCGAGTACGCGATCGGCTATGCCGAGCATGGCTACCCGATGCTGCCCGGCGCGAGCGACGCGATCGCGGCGGTCGAGGCCACGTTCCGCGACCACTGGCCGGGCTCTGCCGAGATCTACCTGGCGGACGGAGTGCCGGCGCCGGGCAGTCGCTTCACCAACAGTCCGCTCGCTGCGGTGTACCGGCGCATCCTCGCCGAGGCCGAGCAGGCTGGATCAGGGCGCGAGCGGCAGATCGAAGCCGCCCGGCGTGCCTTCTACGAGGGCTTCGTCGCCGAGACCATCGCCGCCTTCGCGGCCAGCGCTGAGGTCATGGACGTCACCGGGCGACCGCATGGCGGCCTGCTGACGGCCGACGACCTGGCCGCCTGGCGGGCCGGCGTCGAGGCGCCGGTGACCGCGGAATTCCGCGGCCTGACGGTCTGCAAGACCGGAACCTGGGGCCAGGGACCGGTCTTCCTGCAGCAGCTCAGGCTGCTGGATGGCCTCGGTATCGATGAGCTGGCGCCCGGCAGCGCCGCCCTCGTCCACACCGTGACCGAGGCCGCCAAGCTGGCCTTCGCCGACCGCGAGGCCTGGTACGGCGACCCGCGGCAATCGGAGGTACCGCTCGCCGCACTGCTGTCCGCGGATTACGCTGCGGCGCGCCGCGCGCTCGTCGGCGAGACGGCGTCGGCGGAGCTGCGACCCGGCGCGCCCGGCGGCATGCCGCCCCGGCTACCCGACTTCGCCCTGATGGCCTTCGAGCGAGCGGCCCGCGGCCACGCCGGCACAGGCGAGCCCGCAGCAGGGGTGTCAGCGCCCGAACTGGGCCCCGGCGACACCTGCCACGTGGACGTCGCCGACCGGTTCGGCAACCTGGTTTCGGCCACCCCGAGCGGAGGCTGGCTGCAGAGCTCGCCGGTCATCCCCGGCCTCGGCTTCTGCCTCGGCACGAGGGCGCAGATGTTCACTCTCACGCCTGGCCTGGCCAGCTCCCTGGCACCGGGCCGGCGGCCACGCACCACGCTGTCTCCTGGTCTCGCGCTCCGTGACGGCGAGCCCTACCTGGCGTTCGGCACACCGGGCGGGGATCAGCAGGACCAGTGGGCGCTGGCGTTCTTCCTGAACCACGTCGTGTACGGGATGAACCTCCAGGAGGCAATCGACGCGCCCGCGTTCCACACCGATCACTTCCCGTCCTCTTTCTATCCGCGAGCGTCGCTGCCGAGGTCACTGGCGATCGAGTCGAGGGCCGGAGCGGACGTGGTCGCCGCGCTGCGAGCCCGCGGCCACGACGTCAGCGTCCGCCCGCCGTGGTCGCTTGGGCGCCTGAGTGCCGTCGCGCAGTCCGATGGCTTCTTGTACGCGGCTGCCAATCCCCGTGGCATGCAGGGCTACGCCGTCGGCCGGTGACGCAGCTAGCTGCCGGGCGCGTGCCGTAGCCAGACGGGAACCGCTAGGCCCGCCGCGACGGCGGCGAGGACGACCGCGCCGATCCTGATCATGGTCGCGACCGGGCCGACGGGCAAGCCAGGCAGCGCCGTAGCGCCAATCGACAGCGCCGTCAGCCCGATGCCTGCGCTGAGCAGCGGCAGCTGCGCGCGTAGCGTGCCGGCGTGGGCGTCGGTCTCCGCGAAGTGCACGGCGAGCAAATAAGCCGTCAGCGCAACGGCCAGCACGGCGGTGTGCCAGGGCCGTGACTGGTGCAGCGCCTCCAGTACGAGCGCGGCGACGGTCATCAGCTCGGCCCAGGGCGGCATCGTGATCAGGCTGTTGAGCTGCCGCGCGACGCGGTCGGCTGCAGCGAAGCCAGCCGGGTCGCGGGTCACGGTGCCAGCCAGCGCCAGCTGGACGACGCTCATGGCACCTGTCGCGATCGCGACCACGAGCGTGATCCTGGTTCCGCCGCCGCCCCCGGACACGGGGAACGCGGCCCACCAGATCGCAGCGGCCGTCAGCGCGGCGGCTGCGGTGAGCTGCAGGCCTCGGCGCCACTGGCCGCTGAGCCGCTGGCCGCTGAGCCGCTGGCCGCTGAGCCGCTGGCCGATGGCACGGCCGACGGGTTGGGGAGTCCGGTCGCCGCTCACCGATGCGCCACCATGACGCGCCTGGTGTACGGAGCAAGCGGCTCGTCCAGGCTGCTGACACCGTCCCAGTGCACGACGGGCACGCCAATCTGGGTGAGGGAGAACCTGATGGCCTCCTGCTCGAGCCGCCATATCCGGTTGGTCAGGCGGGACAGCCTATTCCCGTCGTGCGCGGGCTCGGCGTTGAGCACGTCCACGACGAGCACGCTGAAGCCACGCTCGCGCACGTCGCGGAGCGCCTCGATCAGGCGCGCATCCAGCAGCGGGCTGAACACGATGATCAGTGCACCCGGCGGCAGCGCGGCCCTCGGCAGCCGGGCCAGGCCGGCCGCGCGTTCCCAGCCGCCGGGCGTGGACATCATCAGATCCAGCAACCGCTGGTAGTGCCGCTGCCCCTGGCCAGGTCCTAGCCAGCTCACGCGCCCAGCGAAGATGACCAGGCCGACCCGGTCGCGCACCGCCAGATACCGGGTAACCGCGCCAGCCGCACCGCGCAGGACCAGATCGAGCGTGGTCATGCCCGCCTCGCCGAGTTCGGTGGTCTCGTCGGCGACGACGACAACGTTCTGAGTGCGCTCCGCGGCAAACGTGGTGAGGTGCAGCGTTCCCAGCCTCGTCGTGGCAGGCCAGTTGATGCGGCGCTGCCGGTCGCCTGGCACGAACTCGCGAACGCCGGCGAACTCGCCTCCCTCGCCGGTGGCCCTGGCCGGGTGCTCGCCGAGTCGGCTGGGCAGCCGGCTGAGCACGATGCTGGTGTCCAGCCCGGCTGGCTTTGGCCGGCAGGCGACCCAGGGCAGCTGGATCATCGCCTTGCCCTCGGTCAGGCGGTAACGATCCGCAAAGGTGATCATCAGCAGGCCTAGCGAGCGAGTGCCCCAGCGGGCCGGTTCCAGCCGCAGGCGCGCCACCCGGATCGGCCGGCCGGCCGGGATTTCGACGTCACTGCGCGCCAGGATGAAGTCGCCTGGATCGACCACCAGCCGCGCGTCGAAGTCGCCGTGGCCATGTATCTCGACCGTGACGATAACCTCGGCTCCCTCGACCACGGTCTCGTCGTCGAGGGTCGCCCGCATGGTGAGCGTAGCTGCCCGGTCAGACCGCCACGTCGCCAGCATGAGCAGCGCGGGCGCGGTGAGACCGGCGAACTCGGCGCGCCGGGTCACGATGGCGATGATCAGGCCGGCCACGGCCAGGGTAACGAGCCTGCGGGCGTGCGCCGACAGCCCCCAGCGCACCGGGAGCCGACGCACGCCGACCTGGTCAGCGGCGGGCGGGCGGCCGTGGGCGGACGCCTCAGTCAACGACGGCCGCCGGATCTGTTCGTGGCACCGGTACCGTCTGGAGCACGCTGCTGATCACGTCGTCCGACCTGACCTGGCGGACCCACAGCTCGGGCCGCAGGGTGATCCGGTGAGCCAGGGCCGGGACCCCGACACGCTTGACGTCGTCCGGGATGACGAAGTCCCGCTTGTCGAGCACGGCCTGCGCGCGTGCTAGCTGGACCAGCGCCAGGCCGCCACGCGGGCTGGCGCCGACCTGGATCTGCGCGTGACTGCGCGTGGCCTGGACTATCCCCACCACGTACGCCAGGATGTCGGGCGACACCTCGATCTGCTCCAGCGAGGCGCGCATGGCGAGCAGCTCGGCGGCCGTCGTCACCGGGTGGAGCGTCGCGGTCTCCTGGTGGCGGTCTAGCCGGCGCTGGAGCATGGTGACCTCGTCGCCGGTTGTCAGGTAACCAAGGCGCAGGCGCATCAGGAAACGATCGAGTTGTGCCTCCGGGAGCTCGTAGGTGCCCTCGTACTCGATCGGGTTGTCGGTCGCGAGCACGACGAAGGGCTGCGGCAGCGGACGGGTTACGCCGTCCATGCTGACCTGTCCCTCGCCCATCGCCTCGAGCAGCGCGGCCTGCGTCTTCGGCGGCGTCCTGTTGATCTCGTCAGCGAGCAGTAGCTGGGTGAAGACAGGGCCCGGCCGGAAGATCATCTCTCCGGTCCGCTGATCGTAGAGCGGCGCACCCACGACATCCGAGGGCAGCAGGTCGGGCGTGAACTGGATCCTGGCGAAGTCCAGGCCAAGAGCGGTGGCGAACGACCTGGCGATCAGCGTCTTGCCCAGGCCGGGCAGATCCTCGACCAGCACATGACCACCTGCCAGGATGCCCATCAGCACCAGCTCCAGGCCGCGGCGATGACCCACGACGGCCCGCTCGATTTCGTCTAGCACGGCTGTGCTGCGCTCCGCCGTCTGGCGAGAAGTCCACATCGGATCCGTCACAGTCGCTCCAGTCGGTCGAGGATGGCGGCCAGTGTTCGCGGTGGTATCCCTGGCTGCCGCTGGTCCGTCTCCGCCGGCCGCAGCGGGTCCAGCCAGAACCACAAGACGCCGTCACGCTGGCCCGGCAGGAGCAGCCGCCGGGCCGCCGCTGGCTCGCCGTACAAGCTAACGTCGTGGCGCTCGGCCAGCCTGGCCGCTAGCAGATGCTGCAGGGTAGGCCGCAGCTCGGCGTCATAGCTGACCATCGAGGTGGTCGCGTCCCGCACCATCGAGCGCTTCCGCCAGATGCCGAGGAAGCTACTCCGGGCACCGCCGCGCCGTGCTGACTGCTCGGTCACCAGATCAGGCGAGACCGGCACGAGAGTACGCAAGAACCCGATGGACGCGACCGCCCAGGCCGCCACCGTCAGGACCGCGACGCCGATGCCGGCAGCCGCGCACGCCCCGAGGCTGGTGGCCAGCACGAGCGTCGCGCAGGCGGTTAGCTCCGGCCAGCAGGCGCGCCAGCCGCCGGAGACAGCCGGGCTCTCTGGTGCCGCCCCTGTCCCAGGCCCGGTCACGTCGTCGCCCCCACCGCCGGCGCGCTGGCCGGTCGGCTGGCCAGCTCGGCCGAGATGGCGTCCAGGGCATGCCGGGCTGCGTCCTTGGCAGTGACCGGGAGCGTGTGGGTGGAAAACCTGGCCTCATAGAACAGGCCCGTCAGCGAAGCCGCGGCCGGCCCGCGGATGACACCTGCCGCCGCCGCCCTGGCGAGCAGTTCGTCGGGTGTCTCCGCCTGCGGCCCTGGCAGCGCCTGCCGACGCCAGGCTCTGCTCCATCGCCACGTAACACGCGATGATCGCGGCCCGCGCGTCGCCCACCGCCCGCAGTGCAGCCCGGCCTGAGTCGAGCGCCTGGCGTAGCTCGTCGCGCTCGTCGGCTGGAGACTCGTCGACGTAGCCGCCGACGCGGCGCAGTCGCGTGCGGGCGCGGGCCACCAGAACTACGCACGCGATGAGCGCGACGAGCACGATCAGGCCGGCCAGGGCGTACGGGAGATAGCTGGCGTGAGCCACCGTGCCAGAGTGCGGTGCGGCCGGCAGCGTGCCGCCCTTGCGCGGCTTGCTCCGGTGGATCAGGAAGTGCTGCAACAGGCCGCCGCGCCTGTGCGCGGCGACGTTCGCCACCGCGATGACCACGATGAGGACCATGATGACAGCGGCGGCCCAGCTCAGTGCCGATCGCAGGGCACGGGCCGGATGGCTCGCCGCCGCGGCACGCCTGCTCATGGCGAGGAGCGCTATCTCGAGACTGGCCAGCACTGCCTCGAGGGCGATGCCGATCGCCACCGCATGGTGCTGCCACGGCCCGTGGCCGGTCGCGGCCGGGCTCGCCGCGCCGATGCCGGCGATGGCGATCAGCAGCAGCAGTCCCACGACAACGGGACGGGCGGAACGCAGTGCCAGGGAGGCGCGAGCATCCACCCGCTGCGCCATATCGGCTTCCCCGTTGGCCACTGTCGTTTCCTCGTGCAGGCTAGACTCACCCCAGGCCAGGCAACTTACGCAAACCATACCGTGTAGGGCGGCGTCTGGTAGTCCGGCCGGAAGCTGGTCCGGCCGGAAGCTGGCAGGGCATCGCCCTCAAGGGGCAGACGGAATCAACCTGGCGGTGGATGACGCCGCGGCGCAGATTCTGGGATCGTGTTGCTCGCACATCGGGGCGCTGCCGAGCGCTTGCCGAGGCACCTTGCGGAGGCACTGTGATCACACAACCCACGCGGCACGCCGGGGGGCACGTGCCGCCTGACCCCGGCGCCGTTATCGACGCCCGCGACCTGACGAAGCGGTACGGCACGACGGTGACCGCGCTCGACCAGCTCAGCGTCACCGTGGAGCCCGGCATCACGGGCCTGATCGGAGCCAACGGCGCCGGCAAGTCGACGCTGATCAAGATCCTGCTCGGCCTGCTGGCGCCAACGGCGGGCCAGGCTGCGGTACTCGGCCACGACTGCGTTTCCGACGGGTTCGCGATCCGGACCCTGACGGGGTACATGCCGGAGCACGACTGCCTGCCGCCGGACGTGACGGCCACGGAACTGGTCACGCACCTTGGGCGGATGTCTGGACTGCCCGCGACGGCAGCCAGGGAGCGTGCCGCCGACTCGCTGCGGCACGTCGGCCTGTATGAGGAGCGGTACCGGCAGATCGGCACGTACTCCACCGGGATGAAGCAGCGCGTCAAGCTCGCCCAGGCCCTGGTCGGCGATCCGCGTCTGCTGCTCCTGGACGAACCGACGAACGGCCTCGACCCGGCCGGCCGGACCGCCATGCTGGAGCTGATCGCGCGCATCGGCGCGGACTTCGGCATCTCCATCCTCGTCGCTTCCCACCTGCTCGGCGAGATCGAGCAGATCTGCGACCAGCTGGTCGCGATCGAGGGCGGACGGCTGCTGCGGGCCGACTCGATCAGGTCGATGACCCAGGTCAGCTCGGTGCTAGTGATCGAGGTTGACGAGGGCCTGGAGCAGCTTCAGGCCGAGCTCGCCAGGCGCGGCCTGCATCCGCTGCCGTATCAGCGCGGGCTGCTGCTCCAGCTAGCCAACGAGGCGACCTATGACGCGGTGCGCGATGCCGTCGCCGACCTGGGGCTGCCGCTCAGCCGGATGGAGCAGCGCAGGCACCGCATCGAAGAGCTGTTCCGTGCCGACCCTGCCGAGCAGGCCGGCCAGACGACAGGAGCTGCCAGTGTCAGCTGACGCCAGCGCCGCCGGCGGGGCGGCTCGCTCCGCCGGCCATCGATAGCAGCGGCGTGATCCACAACATCGGCTACCGTCGCTACGACGCGGTGCGGCTCGGCCGGGCTCAGATCGTCCGGGCACTGATCTGGCATAGTTTCCGCGCCGCGTTCGGCATCGGCCGGGGCGCCAAGGCCAAGATCTTCCCGATCTTGCTTTTCACGCATCATGTGCCTGCCCGCAGCCGTCAATGCGATCGGGCTGGCGCTCAACCCGGGCAGCCAGCCTCTCGTGACCTATGACGGCTACACGCCGCAGCTGCGAACGGTCGCGATGCTGATTTTCGTGGCGCTGGAAGCGCCCAACCTGGTCTCCAGCGACCTGCGCAACCACACGCTGCCGCTGTACTTCGCCCGGCCGATCCGCCGGATCGACTATCCGGTCGCCAAGCTGCTCGCGTTCGTGCTCGCCTGCCTGGCGATGATCGAGATCCCGCTGCTGCTGCTCTACCTGGGCACCGCGACCCAGCAGCACACCCCGAGCCAGGTCTGGGAACAGACGCTGCGGCTCGGTCCCGGCCTGCTGTACGGCGCGGCCTGGGCGGTGCTGCTGGCCAGCATCGGCCTGCTGCTCGCATCCTCGACGGGCAAGCGCGTATTCGCGATCTGCGCCATCGGCATCCCGCTGTTCTTCACCTGGATCCTGGCGAACGTGCTCGCGCACATCGGCACGCAGGCGTTCGGGCCAGCTTCCTTCGGCCAGCCGTCGGCGCTGACCAGCCTGGCTGGCCTGATCAGCCCGTTCACGCTGCTCGGCGGCGTGCTGCGGTGGCTGCAGGCACCCGCCACCCTGGTCGGACCACCAGGGGGGCGGCCCTTCATGGAGACCACTGTCGGGAGCTACGGGCCGCTGTACGGCGCGGTGTTCCTGATTCTGACCATCGCGGCGATCGCTCGGCCTGATCGCCCGGTACCGGAAGGTCGGTGTGGCATGACCGGCGCTGACAAGACTGGCATCGAACTGCGCGGCGTGTCGCGCTGGTATGGCAACGTCGTGGCCGTCAACGACATCACCATGACGATCGGGCCGGGCGTGACCGGGCTGCTCGGGCCGAACGGCGCCGGCAAGACCACGATCATGCACATGATCGCCGGGTTCCTCGCGCCATCGCGCGGCGAGGTCATCGTGGCGGGTCGCAGCAGCTGGCGCAATCCGGCGATGTTCCGCCAGGTGGCGCTCGTGCCTGAGCGTGATTCGGTGTACGCGTTCCTGACTGGCGCCGAATTCGTCGCCGCAACCGCCCGGCTGCACGGCCTGGCCGATCCGGATCGCGCCGCGAAGCGGGCGATCGATCTGCTGGACATGGCCGAGGCGCAGGACCGGAAGATCTCCACCTACTCCAAGGGCATGCGGCAGCGCATCAAAGTGGCCGCGGCGCTCGTACACGACCCTGAGGTCATCCTGCTGGACGAGCCGTTCAACGGCATGGACCCGCGCCAGCGCCTGCACATGATGGACCTGCTGCACGCTCAGGGCGAGCAGGGCAGGGTCATCGTGTTCAGCTCGCACATCCTCGAAGAGGTCGAGCGGCTGTCCGGCATCATCCAGGTGATCGTGGGCGGCCGGCTGGCGGCGTCCGGCGACTTCCGCGCGATCCGGCGGCTGATGACGAACCGGCCGCACGTGTTCCTGCTCAGCTCTTCTGACGACCGGGCCCTCGGCTCGGCGCTCATCGGCCGGCCCGCGGTCAGCGCGGTCGAGCTGACCCAGCACGGCCTGCAGGTCCGCGCATCCGACTACGGAACGTTCACCAGGGAGATCGCCGGCATCAGCCGCGATCATGGCATCCGGCTGACGCAGATCCGGCCGGCCGACGAGTCGCTTGAGAGCGTCTTCACCTACCTGCTGGCGTCCTGATGGCAGTGCCGAATGAAAGAACAGCGTCAAGTGAAAGAGCAGCGTCAAATGAAAGGGCAGCGGCGAATGAGAGAACGGTGCACCCGATGTCCGGCGTGTTGAATCCCGTCATCATGCGGCTCACGCTGCGTGCCACCATGAGCCGGAAGCGAGCGCTGCTGTTCGCGGCGCCGGCCATCATCCTGATCGGCATCTCGGCCCTGCTGAAGGCGACGGCCCAAAGCGACGTCTGGCCGCCGGAAGTACTCGGCGTGGTCGGCTTCCTGATCCTCGCGCTGACGGCGCTGATCGTCGGCGGCAGCGTTATCGGCGCCGAGGTCGAGGACGGCAGCATCGTGCACCTGCTCGCGACGCCGGTCAGCCGCCGGTCAGTCGTGCTGAGCAAGTACGTCGTCGCGGTCGGGCTCACGATCGCCTTCGCCGTCGTGCCGGAGTACCTGGCCGGCGCCGTGGCGACCGGTCCGGCCAGCAAGCTGACGCTGGGGCTGCTGGTCGGCGCGCTGGCCGGCGCGGTCGTCTACAACGCGCTGTTCGTGATGCTGACCGCAGTCTTCAGCCCGACCCGCGCGCTCGCGTTCGGGCTGCTGTACATCCTGCTGTGGGAGGGCCTGCTGGCCAGCCTCATACCGGGCGTCGGCCTGCTGTCCATCGAGCACTACTCGCTGGCGATCGCCAACTCGATCGCGCACAACAGCGCGCTCGACGCGCACCTGACGCTCGGCACCGGGGTGGGCATGGGCGTGGTCGTGAGCGTCCTCGCGCTGACGCTCGCCGTCAGCAGGCTGTCGGCCTTCTCGATCAAGGGGGATGTCGCCTGAGCCTGCGCCGTCTAGCGCGGTGTGCTGGCGTCCGGCTCGAACGCCGGCCCGTGCCCGGGAATGATCACCTTCGCCACGGCGAGGATCCGGGCCCGGCTGGCGGCCAGCACGTCGGCGTCGGGTGCGAACGGGTCCTCCGCCGGGCCCTCGGCAGCCCACCAGGCGTGCGTGCACGCGTAGACGCCGTCGGGCGTCGCCGCCAGCGTGGTGATGTCCTCCGCGGTATGGCCAGGAGTCGCGAGCAGCCGGACCGACGGGCTGACGGCGTACCCCTCGGCTTCCCTGCTGATCCACAGGTCACCGTCGTAGATCGCCCAGTGATCGTGGATCCTGGCCGCCGGGAACAGCGCCGCGTTGACCGTGTGATCGGGATGGTGGTGGCTGAACACCACGTCCGTGACGGCATCCGGCGTCACTCCGTGCCCGGCGAGTTCGGCTAGCAGCCCCTGCCGCGAGGAGACGAGCCCAGGGTCGACGATGATCACCCCGTTCCCGTCCTGGATCAGGGTGACCGTGCTGCCCACGTGCTCGCCGTCTGATTCCTCGCGGGCATAGCCCGCGGCCAGGACGTGCACGGTAGCGGACCCGGTCTGCGGGAGCTCAGCCTCTTGCATGAGGGCCGACCCTATCTCGCCGCCGGTCAGCGGGCGCTCTTGGCCTTCGCGGCGGCCTTGATGTCCTTCTTGTAGGCACGGACCGCGGCCAGCGAGTCGTCGTCGACGATGTCGGCCACCGAGTAGTGCGAGCCGTCCTCGCCGAAATGCCCGGCCGCCTCGCGCCAGCCCGTCGGGCTGTACGCCGAGCTGCTTGCCGAGCAGGGCCGCGAAGATCTGCGCCTTGTAGCCGCCGAAGCCCGGCAGCTCAGCCAGCCGGGCGACCAGTTCCTTGCCGGTCGGCTGCGCCAGTCCAGACCGCCGCTGGGTCGCCGTCGTAGCGGTCGACGATCAGCCGGGCGAGGTCCTGGGTCCTGGCCGCCATGGCCTTCGGGAACCTGTGCAGCGCGGGCCGCTCGGCGAAGACCGCCGCCAGCGCCTCCGGGTCGTACTCGGCGAGCTCGGCCGCCGTCGGCTCGTGGCCGAGGCGCTTGACCAGCTCATATGGCGAGCTGAACGCCTTCTCGAGCGGCACCTGCTGATCCAGCAGCATGCCGATCAGCAGGGCCAGGGGATTGCGGGACAGCAGCTCGTTCGCGTCGGCATCGACCGGCAGGGACAACGTCATGGGTGTCATCATCTACCATCTGGCCGGTGGGCACGAACCTGCTCAGCGGGCCAGCCGGCCAGCTGCCGGGCTGGCTGGCGGCCCGGGAACTACCGGCCAGGTGGGATAGTTGATAAGGAAGGGGAGCGCAGTTCCCCGAAGGGAGCCCGGCATGACACCGCACTTCAGGTATGGCCTCATTGGGGTCGTCATCGGGCTGATCCTGTTCATCTGGCATCCGCTGGCATCGCGATCGCGGTGATCGCCGCCGCGATCGCCATTCCCGTGATCGCCTACCGGATGCTCTCCCCGGAGCAGCGTCGTCGCTCCGCGAGAATCGCCGCCGCAAGCAGATCGGCGGCTAGCGGCTCGCACCCGCTGCACCGGCTGGCGGGCGACGGCCGACGAGGTCGGCCCCGTTCCTGGTCTGGTCGTGATCTTCCGCTGGCTTAGGGCTGGCCAGGCTGCCAGGAGGCCGGGAACTCACGCGGCGCCTCCGGCCCGTCGTAGTGCGCAAGCGGCCGGAAGATCCTGTTGTCACCGATCTGCTCCAGCACGTTGGCCATCCACCCGATGATCCGGCTGCACGCGAACGTGGCGCTGAACATCTCTCGCGGCAGCCCCGCCGCCTCCAGCACGACGCCGGCGTAGAACTCGACGTTGGCGTACAGCTCGCGGCCAGGCTTGAGCTCGGCGAGCAGCTCAACGGCGGTCTTCTCGACGATCTCGGAGAACTCCACCCGCTCGCTGTGCAGTTCCCTGGCTACCTCGTGCAGGAGCTGCGAACGCGGGTCGATCGTCTTGTAGATCCGGTGGCCGAAGCCCATCAGCTTGTCACCGTGCTCGATCGCGTGCCGCAGCCAGGGCTCGGCGTTATCCGGCGAGCCGATCGCGTCCAGCATGTCGAACACCCTGGCCGGCGCCCCGCCGTGGAAGGGCCCGGACAGCGCCCCGAGCGCGCCGGAGACGACGGCGCCCAGGTCAGCGCCGGAGGACGCGATGACGCGCGAGGTGAACGTCGAGTTGTTGAAGCCGTGGTCGATCGTCAGCATCAGGTAGCGCTCGACCGCGTACCGGCTCCGGTCGTCCGGCTCCTCGCCCGTGATCATGTACAGGTAGTTGTCGCTGTAGCCGAGGTCGGCCCGCGGCTGGATCATGTCCAGCCCGCTGGCCAGCCGGAACAGCGCCGCCGCCAGCACCGGCATGAGCGCCGACAGCCGGGCGGCCTGCGCCGCGGTCTCCTCCTCGGTCTGGTCGGTCCACGGCCTGCAGCCGAGGGCCTGAGCGGCCAGCGAGATCGCCGTTCGCAGCGACGCCAGCGAGCCAGGCGGGCTCTGCCGGGCGATCGCGGGCAGCAGCTCAGCGACGCCGTCGGGCAGCTGGCGCCACGCTGGCCGTCTCGCTGGCGAACGCGGCCCGCTGCTCCGCCGTCGGCAGCTCGCCGCGCAGCAGCAGGTGCCAGGCGTCCTCGACGCGGCCGCGGCGCGCGATGTCGACGGCGTTGTAGCCGCGGTAGTGGTAGAAGCCCTGGCGTCCGAGCACGTCGGATACCTTCGTCCGGGCGACCGACACCCCGGCCAGGCCCGCGGGTGCCTCGTACGGTGCGTTGACAACGTCTGCTGAGGCGCTCATGGGTCTCCTTAAGCCAGCAATCAGGGGGATTTCCTTCCATTATTGATCGTCGCCGCGCTAGGCTGTCAATATTGATTATAATCAATATTGCCAGCGTGGCTCGGACGATCTCTCGGGCGGGAACGGGCTCGCTGGAGGCCTCAGTTGTGGTCTACCCGCATCGGGCCTTAGCGATGGCAGGAGGAGCGCACATGACCAACTGGATCGGCGCGGCCGAGGCCGCCGAGCGGCTGGGAATCAAGCAGGCGAGCCTCTATGCC
Source organism: uncultured Actinomycetota bacterium (assembly GCA_963837255.1). Lineage (GTDB taxonomy): Bacteria > Actinomycetota > Actinomycetes > Streptosporangiales > Streptosporangiaceae > JAJYUU01. The sequence goes on along the minus strand of CAWIMN010000009.1, from coordinate 452,019 downwards.
TACGTCAGCCGGGGCGTGCTGAGCAGGCGGCGTGAGGCAGATGGCAGGGCGAGCATGTTCGACGCGGACGAGGTCGAGGAGCTGGCCCGCAAGGGCCGCCCGCGCCGGACCGGTGGCCCGGCTGAGCTCGTCATCGAGTCCGAGCTGACCGAGATCACCCCGAGGACGCAGCGCTATCGCGGTCTACGCTGCCACGGACCTGGCGCTGCGGTGCAGTTTCGAGGACGTGGCGGTGCTGCTGTGGACCGGCAGCCTGCCAGTGCCCGGCGCCGCGGTGGCCGACTCGGGCAGCAGGACAGGCGCATCGGTCGCTGCGGACGGAGGCGCTGCTGGCGGTCCGGGCGCCGGGGCGCACGGCTGGCAGGCGACCGCCGCGGCGCTTGCCGCCGGGCGCGCCGCCCAGGCGGGCCTTCCGGCCGGCACCCTGCCGCTTGAGCGGCTCCAGGTGATCGTGCCCGCGCTCGCGGCGACGGACCAGTTCCGGCTGCACCTGGACCGGCCCGCCGTGGTGGCCGCCGGCAAGGCGCTCATCGCTGGCATGATCGGCGCGCTGCCGCCAGCTGGCCGTACCCGACGTGGCGAGCCCAGAGCCAGGCCAGCTGGCTGATGAAGGAGGCCGGGGTCGGCCCCGTTCCGTCGATAGTGACCTTGTGCCGGTCGCCGGCGCGGTGCAGTCGGAGCTGACCGGCACCGTTGCGGCACGGCTCGCCACGAGGCTCTGTGCCGGCCCGGTGCCGCCCGGCCTGGTCCGGGTGCTCAACGCGGCCCTCGTCCTGCTGGCCGACCACGAGATGGCAGCGTCAACGCTCGCGGCGCGGGTCGCGGCCTCGATGCGGGCCGATCCTTATGCCGTCGTCGCGACGGGCCTCGGCGCGATGGGTGGCGCTCTGCACGGCGGCGCGGCCCTCGGCGCCGAGCTGATGCTGAGCTCGGCCAGGTCGCCTGCTGACGCGCCGAGGGTCGTGGGTGACGTGCTCCGGCGCGGTGAACGGCTGCCCGGCTTCGGCCATTTCGTGTACAAGGACGGTGACCCTCGCGCGAATCTGCTGCTGGAGCTCGTCGCTGCGTATGCGCCCGCCTCGCCGCAGCTCGCAGTCGCCTCGGCGGTGACGGACGAGGCGCGCCGTCGGGCGCTGCCGGAGCCGAACATCGAGTTCGCCCTGGCCGTCCTCGCAGGCGTCGCCGGCATGATCCGAGGCGTCTGGTGAGGCTATCTTTGCTACCGGGCGCACGGCGGGCTGGCTCGCGCATGCGCTCGAGGAATATGAGCGCAACACTCCGATCCGGCCCCGTGGCGTCTACACCGGCCCGACGGCCGTGAGCTGATGGCCCGCCGGTGTGCGGGTGGTGCCAGGCGGGCAGAGGTCAGGCAGAGATGATTGAGATAGTCGCACCCGACCCAGTTTTCGCAGGTAGACGCCGTGGGTAGACTTAGAGCCGATCAGCTTCGCCGACTACGCGGCCAGCTGGCTGGACGGCAAGTGTGACAATCGCAAGCCCGGCACCGTCACGGTCTACGAGTCGATGATGCGGGTCCACCTGATACCTGTGCTCGGCAGCCGGAAGCTGGCCGATGTGGCAGCCGACCGGGTGAGTGTTGAGAAGCTGCTCAAGGGCCTGACGGCAGGGGTGCAGCGCCCGGCCTACACGGCGCTGAGCGCCATGCTGACCCATGCCCGGCGCAACCGCTACGTCGGTGCCAGCGACCTGCACGGGATCCGGCTTGACGAGCGAGCGGCGCGGCCTGACCTGTACTTCGCCAACCATGGCGAGATGGTCAAGCTGGCCGAAGGACTCGGGGCCGAGCTCGGGCCCGCGGTGTGGATCATGAGAGGTACCGGCGTCAGGCCGGGCGAGTGCCTGGCGCTGCGCAAGGCCGACTTTGTGAACGGGCACCTTAGGGTGCAGCGCTAGCAGCTCAAGACTGGCGCCACCGGGCCGCTCAAGGCCCGCAAGGCAGATGCCTACCGGGACGTGCCGTGTCCGTCCTACGTGCGCGAGATCGTCGACGGGATGCCCGACGGCAACCTGTTCGCGGTGACGACCAGCGTGTTCAACAAGCGGTTCAGGGCCGCGGCCGATGCAGTCGGCCTGCCAGCCAGCTTCCGGGCGCACGATCTTCGGCATACGTTCGCCTCGGTGACGCTGGCGGCGGGTGCCCCGGTCACGGACGTGGCCAGGTGGCTTGGTCACAGCAATATCCAGGTGACCTACAGCACCTACTCGCACTTCATCCCGGCGTCGTTCGACGCGGCCAAGGATGCTCTAGACACGGAGTACAAGGCGTGGCAGGCCGAGAGCTGACGGGGGAGTGGTGAGTATGGACCAGCACGACAGGATCATGGCGGACGCCGAAGTGCAGAGGCTGACGCCGCACTTCGTGCTCGCCGGCACGAAGCAGCCAGCGCCAGAGGGGTTCACTTATGACCCGGCTCGCGGCTACACGCGCACGATACGGGTACGCGATAAGGAACACGCATTCGCGCTGATGGATCACCTGCTGCACTCCGGGCTAGCCACGACATGGGACGGCACCGGATTGCAGGACTGGAAGATGTTCGGCTTCGTCGGCACCGACGGGCTGCACTACGTGATCCTCCACCAGCGTCAGTAAAAGGAATTGGATTGACCCGGCACGTTCGGAAGGAGCGCTCCTGGCGGCGCCGGGCCAGCCGGCCTCCGGCCCCGTCAGGCCGGAGGGTTCTCTAGCCTCCGCCTCTTGCGGGGCGGCCCTGTAAGCGATTCTGCGGGCCTGGCCTTCCGGCCCCTTGTCCGCGGCCGGCATCGCCATGATCACGGACGTGGCTTGAGCGCCGCTGGGTGCATTCTTGGCAGCGCACGCTGCCGGGTCTAATCTGTTGGTAGGTGCGCCGGGAAGCCTGGTCGGCAGACAATTTTATGATTCTGCCCGCTGGGGTTGAGGATGAGCGGCTGCCGCTTCATTTCAGGCGGCGTGCTGGAGGCTATCGCTGTTCGGCACGCGGCACATGTTGTCACGGTGCCTCAGCTTCGGGTCGTCCCCCCAAGGGCACATGTCCTCAGCGGCGGGCAGTCGCGATGGCTGGGGTAGAGCGCGTCGTCGTCGGCGCGAGCGGCTCGCCGGGCAGCCTGGCGGCGCTGCGGTATGCGGAATGCCTGGCCCGCGCTCACGACGCAATATTGATGCCCGTGCTGGCATGGGAGCCGCCTGGTGGTGACCGCGCGGCGCAAGTTCAGCCGACAGCTGGGCTTATCCAGGAATGGCGTCAGCTGGCATGCCAGCGCCTGGGGGTTGCGCTCGCGGCGGTGTGGGGCGAGCCGTTGCGTGATCCTATGGTCCGGCCGCGTGTAGAGCGGGGGCCTGTCGGCTGGGTGCTGGTTAATGTCGCCGATCAGCGCGCAGATGTGCTCGTGGTGGGCGCAGGGCGTCGTGGCGTGCTGCGGCGTGCCGCTTTGTGCAGGGTCAGCCGGTACTGCGCGGCTAGGGCTAGGTGCCCGGTGATCCTGGTACCGCGTCCCGACTTGGCGGCCGAGATCGGCCGTGCCCGGCTTGCATGGAGGCTCTGGCATCGCACTCTGACCCCGGCGCAGGTGCTGGCGGATCAGCGCAGGTCGGCCGACAGGTAGCGGGCAGCGGGTAACGGCATTCCCTGAGGCCCGTGGCGCTGGCGGCCAAGCCTGCCGGACTCTACAATGGATCTTAGGTGAGCCGGGAAGCCTGGTCGGCGCGAGGTCCGCAATGGCGGAGCCTGCGGGTTCTGCGTCGACAGGAGCAGGCCATGTCGCTTACCGCACCTTCTGAGAATGCGCCAGCACCCGCGACGAGCGAGCAGCCGCATGTTCCGGCCCCGCCGAGCTGGAGATGGCGGCGCTCCGCGCTGCTGCTGGCTATCGCCGCGCAGCTGATCACGATCTCTAACCTCGTCGGGTCGGATCCGCCGCCGCGGACGTGGCCGTCAATCCTGCTGGCGATAGCCCCGGCGCCCCTTGCCTTGGCTGCGGCGTTCGTACCGCGTGCGTTTGCTCTGGTCCCTGCAGTCGCCGGGGTCGCAGTGCTCGTTACGGGGATCGCGGGAGCCTGGAGCCACACGGGCTTGTTTTTCGTCCCGGCCCTGGTGGCGACCGCAGGCGGGGTGATCCTGCTGTGGCGGGAACGGTCATGAGCCGAGCGAGCGTGCCGTTGCGCTGGCCGCGCCGTGACCTGGCGGCCGTGGGAGCTGCGCTGGCGGGGCCGCTGGCAGCATCAGCGGTGCTGCTTCCGTTCCGTGGCAGCTGGTCGAACACTAACGTGGCGCTGCTGCTGGTTGTCGTCGTGGTCGCAGTTGCCGCAGCCGGGAACAGGGCTGCCGGGGCGCTGGCCGCGCTCGGGGCGGCGGTCTGGTTCGACTTCTTCTTCACGTTGCCGTACTACCGGCTGACGATCCGCAGCAGCGCGGACCTGACCACCGCTGTGCTGCTGCTGGTGACCGGGCTGGCGGTGTCGCAACTGGCCGCATGGGCCAGGAGGCTGAAAGTCATCGCGGTCACTGACGAGGGTTATCTCGCTACGATGCACGGGACCGCCGCCAAGGCACACGTGTCCCGGTCACCGGAGGAGGTAGCCGATTATGTGGGCACCCTGCTGGCTGGCCTGCTGGACCTCCAGGACTGGCGGTTCGAGTACGGCTCGCTGCGCAGTCATCCGCCGCGGCTGGATGCCGACGGCAGCGTGGTGGCAGGGGACAGCACTTGGGATGTTGAACAGGCGGGCCTGCCTGCGGAGCTGGAACTGCGAGTCTTCGGGAACGGCCAGTACTACGGGCGTTTCCTCCTGACACCCCAGCCTGGGTCGAAACCGCCGCTCCAGGCACGGCTCGTAGCGGTAGCGCTCGCCGAGCAGGTCGGACATGCCTACAGCGGCAGCATTTCGGCGGGGACTGCGCGCTGATCTGGCTGGCTCATCCTGGCGGCCTTGAGGCCGTGCGAGGACGGCTAGTGGTCATAGTTCGCGCGCCTGTGTAGCGCGGGTTGCGGATTGGAGGAAGTGGTAGTTGCTTGCCGGTGCCGCGTTTGTGATCGGTGCAGTGGTCAGCCTGGTGACGAGCTGGCTGCTGGTGTCCCGGCTGGAGCGGCTAGGCGAACGGCTCTCTTTCTCCGAGGCGCTGCTCGGGATCGTCGCGGCGCTGGCAGCGGACGCGCCGGAGATAACCGCGGCGATCAGCGCTTTGACAAGCCATCAGCAGCGCATCGGTGCCGGCGTAGTACTCGGCTCCAATGTGTTCAACCTGGCCGCGCTCCTGGGCCTGGGTGCTGTCGTGGCAGGCCGGATCCGCCTGCACCGCAAGGTCGTCGCTCTCAGTGGCACCGTTGCTCTTTCCGTGGCCCTGGTCAGCTTCCTGGTGGTCAGCGGCGCTATACCACCATTTGCTGGCCTGGTGCTCGCCGTGGCGGTCGTTGTTGTCTACCTGCTCGTGCTAGGGACTGGTGGCCAGCGGCTGCATTTGCCGGCCCGGTGGCAAGCATGGCTGCGCTCGGCGGTCAGCGAGGAGGAACTGGAACTTGAGGACGCCATCAGGCCAAGCCGGGGGCGATGGCCGGACGCCATAATCGCTGCGGTGGCGCTAGGTGTCGTCATCGTCGCGAGCGTGACTATGGAGCGGGCCGCCTCCAGCCTGGGCCAGCGTCTGGGAGTTCCGGAGATCATCACGGGCGGGCTGGTGCTGGCAGCGGTGACCAGTCTGCCCAACGCTGTGGCTGCGGTCTACTTGGCCAGCCGGGGCCGCGGCGCGGCGACACTGAGCACCGCCCTGAACAGCAATACCCTCAACGTCGTCGCAGGGCTGCTGCTGCCAGGCGTTTTGCTCGGCCTCGGTCACCCAAACGGGCAAGTGCTGCTGGTCACCGCGTGGTATGGAGGCCTTTCCCTGGCGGTCTTGCTGCTGGCCTGGCGACACCCGGGACTCTCGCGCCGGGTCGGCGGGGCCATCATCGCTGCCTACGTGGCGTTTGCGGTGAGCCTGATCGTCACCGGCTACGCGACATCCGGCGACGTGGTGCTGGTCATTAGCCTTGGCTTTGTATCCTCCGCGATTCTCCTGGCCGCCATGGGCCCGGTGGCTGCCAAGCGAGCGCCATATCAGGAGACGCCAGGACGTGGACGAGACGAAGACCCAGGTCAGCGGGGTATTGCTACTGTGGTGGAAGTCTCTCCGAACGGCCACAAGCCGCCCGGCCATGCCTCGGCGGTTCCTGCCCGTGGGCGCGCGTCGTTGCTGCCGAATATTCCTTCTCGGCGACTATGGCTCGGCAGCGTGATCACTGCCGCTGCAATCGCTGCCATCGACGCCGCCACTGGCCCCCATGTCATACTCATCGGGCTGCTCATCGCCGTACCCTGCATTGCCTTGCTCACCGGAAAGTTGCTGCCGACCGCGCTGGCCGGCGCGTGGGCCTGCGGGCTGGCCGTGTTGCTCGGACTGCCAGACGGGATCTGGGCCACTGCGACGCACATCGCATTCGTCATGGCCGTCGCAATTGTTGCCCTTTCAGCCGCGGCAGCCTCAGTAGTGATCAGCCGCGCGAGGCACTAGCGTGGCTCACGGTACAGCCGTCCGCCATATCCAGCTTGTGCCCTGATGCCCGGATGACCCGCCAGCCGGAGCCGGTCGCGGACCCGCGGGTGAGCCAGCGTCGGCACCAGGACCTGGCCGGGGCCGGGCCGAGTCGCGGCCGCGGCGGACAGGGCCACGACGTCGTCATCGGGCAGGCCCTGAGACAGGGCGATGCCCGCGCCAACCACTTCAAGGCGCCTTCGCGTGACGGCCGCCTGAGTGACTACATCGGGCCCTAGCCGGTCCAGGGCCCGCTGCCTGTCATCGGGGTTGGCCCACGAACTCAGCTTTTCGACGTGAGCCATGGACCGGGCATCGTCGCGCAGCGCCGACTCGCGCAGGGCCCGGCGGAAGTGATCGCCGTGCTCGGTCAGCGCCAGGACGATCGACACGTCCGCACCCGGCTCGTCCAGGACCGGCAGCAGCGTGGCCAGGTGGTCCTTGGCGGCCTTCGCTGCGTACAGCTCGGCTCCGTCGACAAAGCCGGCGTGGCGAGGATCGCCGCACGGACAGCTCACGGCGCGCACCAGATGTGGTACCGTCCGGCAGGCTTGATGACGCCGCAGCCGGGCGCGATCGGGTTGCCGCACTTCACGCATGCTCGCCTGTCGTCGGTCACGTTCGCTCCACCGCCCACGTGCTCCAGACCCTCCAGAACGGGTCGCCGGCGGCACCCTCGCCGAGCTGGTCATCGAGCGCAGAGCACAAGAGCTTCGCCAGTACCGCAATGACCTGGTCCCGGCTATGACCGGCCAGCGCGGCGCCGAAGTCCTCCAGCCGGTCGTCCCGGCAAGCCTGGACCGCGGCGCAGACGGCCAGCGTGACCTCGTCCAACGGCTGCCGGCACAACTGCAGGGCGTGGCGGGCCTCGACCTCGCCGATCTCCGCCGCTGCGATGCCGTGGAACCAGTCTTCGTCCGGACGCTCCTGGCCGGGCTCGGTCGCCTCGGTGAAGCTCGGGAAGTCCGCTACCGCGGCCTTGGCCGCCTCCCACGTGGCGCGCCAGTCGGTCGATGTCATCTCTGGTCCTCCTCAGTGGTGCGGCCTCTGGCCGCCGTAGGGCGACAGCCTGGTCGGCGCGCCGAAGTGCTCGACCATCCCGACAGGCAGGCCGATGCTCTCGTTCAGGCCGTGCGGCCAGCCTCCGATCGGCTCGGGCGCGTAGTCGGGCACGACGTCGTCCTGCCCGGCGGCACGCTCGCCCTCGGCCCCGCCCAGCACGATGGCGCCCCAGACCGCGCACGCGACGGCGTCGGCGACGTCCTTGCTGCCGCCTGGCGGGTGATCGATCTTGCCGGTGTCGGTGCGGGTCAGCGCCCTCAGTTCGCGGGCGAGTATCGGGTCGTGCGGGCCGGAGAGCCGGCCGTCGTACATCGAGTCGGCCAGGGTCTGATAGACCGCCTCGCCCTTGGATGCCAGGTCGGTCGTCAGCCGTTCGACATGGATGCCCAGCTGCGTCAGCGGCTCCTCGAAGTACGGAAGGCCGTACCAGTCGCAGGACACGACCGCGATGCTGAAGTGGCGCGACTGGAGCATCCGGATCAGGGTCAGCACGTCGCCCGGCTGAATCGGCCGCGGCGGGACCGACGTCATGTCGGCCGTCAGGGTGCAGGAAAAGTCGACCGCGACGACGGGCCGGTAGCCGGTTCGGACACACTCCCTGCCCTTGGCGTCGATCGACTTGTCGGTGTACTCCTGCCAGTCCGCGACGTGTGCCATGGCGATGCCGGTCCGGTCCTTGACCTTCGACGCATCGATGTGCAGGTGATAGCGGACGCCGGACCAGGGAACCAGCAGCTCGTGGCTGATCTCCCACTCCGGGCGCCACGCCGCGCCTCGCGCTCGTACCGGACGACGCGCACCCGCGGCCGGGACTCGGCGGTGAAGCAGGCGCCGATGATCGAGTCATTGGGGAACAGCGGGTTACTCGATAGCTGCGGCCGGCAGAGGTAGCGGGCTCGGTAGAGCGCCGGATTCTGCGCCGCGAACTGCGCGAAGTCCCGCTCGGTCCTGACCGGGTTGACCGCGAAGGTCGACGCCGGGCCGATGACGTGCCAGCCGCCGTCGATGCCCAGCTCCCGGCCTCGCCACGTTAGCGACTGGATCTTGCTGCCGTGGTGTCGCGGCCAGCTCAGGGCTATGAGCTTGTGCTGGACCGGAAACCGGGACGGGGCCGAGCTAGTGGCCATGTTCCAGACGTCGTCGGTCAGAAATTCATCGATCTCGTCGGCGACCGTGACCAGCAGGTTCAGGCCCTACTGCGTGCTCGCGTCACTGTGCCCGGACAGCGCGATGACGCCCTGGCCGAATCCGATCGACCGCGCCAGGCAGCCGGCGCGCTCGTGCTTGGGACGCGACTCGAACCAGTCGCTAAACCAGCCGCCGTCGGTACTCACCATCGCGGTCAAGTAGGCGAAGAAAACCTCGCTGGCCTGCGGCGCCGACGCCGCGCAGTTCAACAGGTGGATTTTCGCTGCCCGCGGCATGCCGAACGCCTCCTGCGGGCACTCGCAGCACGACAGCACGTAGCCGATCCGCGCCGCGATGATGGCGGCGATGAGATCCTTGCCGGCGCCCTGGCCGACCTGAGCGATGAGGTAGTTCACCATCGGCAGTTCGGCGACTTCGGCGTAGTAACGGGCCGTAGCCGGGTTACGGCTGGCAGCCAGGCCGGCGTAGGTCGCGCCGTCAAAGACTTTCTCGGCCAGCTGGACGACAGCGAACTGTGCGGCCGACAGCCGGGGCAGGCCCAGGTACCGCGGGCCGGTCACGAAGGTGGTCAGGTCGACGGGCTCCTCGCGGAACGCGGTCATATGCTTCTTATCGGCATCGCGTCCTTGGACTCGTCCTGGTTGCCAGAGCTGGGCCAGGCCGGTCAGCCAGCGCTAATGTAGAGCGCGTGCCAGCCGAGCAGCGCCTCAACCTGACGTACACCGCCCCGATCGGCTCCGTCGACCTGGCCGCCCACGACGGCGACGGCGACCCGTACGAGATCCGGTCGTGCTCGCACTGCCTGCCCTGGTACGCAGAGGTGATCCGTGACGACGATGGCAACGTTTTCGTGCGCGAGTGGCACGCCGTCGACTGCCCGAACTTCGCCGAGCTGACCGCCGACCCGGTGATCGAGACGTAGCTAGCTCAGCGGCCTCCGGCCGATGCAGGATCGCCAAGGCGATAGCAAGCGAGGCGCCGGTGTAAGCCGGGTGCGGCATTCCTGGACCCGAGTTAATTGATGTCATGGCCAGCAGCAAGAACGTGCGCCGTAAGCGCCGCCAGGTAGGGCGGCGTAAGCGTAAGCGCATGCTGCGAAGGCATGGCAAGCTGCCGGTGCACACGCGATCCGAGCGCATCCGTTCCGCACGGGAACGGGAGCGCCAGCGCGAGGCCGGACGTAAGCGAATCCGCCGAGTTAAGAAGGTGGCAGCCGCTGCCGCCGCCAGTATCGTCCTGTCCTTGCTCGGGCAGGCGGTCCCCGCCGTCGCGAGCGCGCGGCCCGCGGCCGTGGTGAGCACGGCGCGCAACCTGTACCGCGACTACCTGTCCCGGCAGGCGGCGGCGCGGGTGTCCTGGCCGGATCGGCCCGAGCTGCCGCACGACGATGGGCCGGACATGACGCAAGATACCTTTGTCCCCCACATCGTGACCGGCGCTGGCCCCTCCGCACCGAGCACGGCTCGTCACCCGTTCTACTCGGCCGCATACGGCGCGCTGCCGGTCGGCCGCCAGGATGAGATCCCGCACAATGAGCTACCGGACCTGTCCGGATACCCCGGCGACTGGGCATACATGGGTACCGCGCCAACGCTGAATCGGACCGGTCCTCATCCCGCTGGGGGATACAGCCGAGTGGACGGCTGGGAACGCTACGGCGAGATCATGCCCAACGTCTTCGGGGACTGATGCGCCGCCGCAGCGCGCCTCGGCCGCCGACCGGGCCGACGGTGCTTGCGCCGGGCCATAACTCGGCCTCGTGCCGGTTGAGGTAGATCCAATGCTCGACATCGCGCAGCAGGAACCGCAGCAGGTGGCCGCGCTTGACGTACGGGATTCCCAGCTGGCGCCATCGCTTTTGAAAATTTGAGAGCGACATGCCCAGCAGGCTGGCCACGTCGGCGCTAGTGAGTAGCTTGTTTGAGCCGCCCAGGGCTCCGGTTGGTCGCTCCATGCTGACTACTACCGGCAACAAGCGGAAGTTCTCAGAACCTACACAAAACGCTCGGCCTGACCACCGTGCGTCAGGGTGTTTGCCAGGGCAGATGGCAGGATTACCCGCAAATACTGGCGGCTAGGCGCAAAGCTTATGATCTTGCCAGAGCTTGGAAATCTAGCCCTGAGCTGCACCGCGACCCGCTGACCTGGGACTATGGACGCTATGACCCTGACCCGTGCCGACTCGATTGAGATAGTCGCCATCGACACACCCGAGCTCGGCGACCGCGGCTACCTCGCCACGGACGGCACGGTGGCGCTCGTGGTCGATGCGCAGCGTGACTTCGACCGGGTCGAGCGCGTCGCGGCCGAGCGCGGTGTCCCGATCACCCATGTCTTCGAGACCCACATCCACAACGACTACGTCACCGGCGGGCTGGCCCTGGCCAGGGCGGTCGGGGCTCAGTACCACGTCAACGCTGCCGACCAGGTGTCGTTCCACCGGACGCCTGTCGCCGACGGCGACCTGGTCAAGGTGGGCGATATGCGGGTGCACGTCATCGGCACGCCGGGCCATACGTTCACGCACCTGTCCTACGCGCTCGCCGACGGCGACCAGGTGCTCGCGGCTTTCACCGGCGGCTCGCTGCTGAACGGGTCGACCGGGCGGACCGACCTGCTCGGCGCAGAGCACAAGCTGGCGCTGACCACGGCGCAGTTCGGCTCGGCGCACCGGCTGGCCAGCGAGCTGCCCGACACTGCCGTCGGTCTACCCGACGCACGGATTCGGCAGCTTCTGCTCGGCCACGCCGACCAGCAGCGGCGGGTCGACCATTGCCGACGAGAAGCGCGTCAATCCGGCGCTGACGAGCAGTGAGGCGGACTACGTCGCCGAGCTGCTCGCTGGGCCTGGACGCGTACCCGGCCTACTACGCGCACATGGGTCCGGCCAACATGGCCGGCCCGCTGGCAGCCGACCTGTCGCCGCCGAGGGCAGCCGACCCGGCTGAGTTCCGGCGCCGGATCGAAGCGGGCGAGTGGGTGGTCGACCTGCGGTCGCGCACCGCGTTCGCGGCCGGGCACCTGCGCAGGCACGCTCAACTTCGAGCTCGGCACCGAGCCTGGCGACGTACCTGGGCTGGCTGATTCCGTGGGCGACGCCGCTGACGCTGATCGGCGACACCCCGGAGGCGATCGCCGCAGCGCAGCGTGACCTGTGCCGCATCGGCATCGACAGGATCGATTCGGCCGCCTCGGGCCCGTCTGCTCGGTGGGCTGCAGGGCAGTGGCTGGAGCAGTTCCCGATCAGCGGACTTCGCCACGCTGGCCGGGCGGGCTGACCGCGGCTCGCTTGTGCTGCTCGACGTGCGGCGCCGCGGTGAGTGGCAGGCCTCGCACATCCGGGGAGCTGTCCACATCCCGCTGCACGAACTGACTGGCGCGGCTGGGCGAGGTCCCCGACGGCGAGATCTGGGTGCACTGCGAGGCCGGCTACCGCTCCGCGGTCGCTGCCTCGCTGCTCGCCGCGCAGCGGGCAGGCAGGTCGTGGCGATCAACGACCAGTTCGGCTCGGCCGGACAGGCCGGCCTGCCGGTGGTGGCTGGCTGAGGCGTGGCCGGCTGGGGCGTGGCCGGCTGGGGCGTGGCCGGCGGGGCGTGGCCGGCTGGGCGTGGCCGGCGGCGTGGCCGGCGGGGCGTGGCCGGCGGGGGCCTGGCTGGCTGCCATCGGCGGCAACGGGAATTAGCCGGCGTGGCCGGGCATTATGGCCAGCAGAGCTGAATGGGAGAACCTTCGATGGCCGTACGCCGCCTGAATCACGCCGTCCTGTACGTCCGGGACCTCGCCTCGAGCGTCGACTTCTACACCGACACGCTTTCGGCTTCGAGATCGCCATGGAGAGTGCCCGGCCGGGCCGCGTTCCTGCGCGCAAAGGGCACGGCGAATGACCACGACCTCGGGCTGTTCGCGGTCCCAGACGGCCAGCTGCCCGACGGGCGCTACCTAGGCCTGTATCACCTGGCCTGGGAGGTCGGCACCCTGGCCGAGCTCGCCGAGGTCCGCGAGCGCCTCGCCGCGCGGCAACGCGCTCGTCGGCGCCAGCGACCACCGAGTATCAAAGTCGCTGTACGCCAAGGACCCGAGCGGCATCGAGTTCGAGGTCATGTGGCGCGTGCCGGCCGAGGACTGGGCCGCGGAGACGGCCTCCGGCGACATGATCCGGCCGCTCGACCTGGAGGCGGAGATCGCCCGCTGGGGCGACCGGGTCACCGGCGCCGCAGCCGGCTCGGTCACCTGATCGGCTCTGCTGCGGCGCGCTCGACGGCGCGATCGCGAACTGCAGCGCAACGTGCGCGGTGCACGACCCGCGACCGGAGGCGGCGACCGGCTGACGGCGACCGGACCGCGGCGTTCTCGAAGCGGGCGAAACAGGCAATCAGGCTATGCCGGCGCCTCTGGCACCGCCAGAGCCTCGAAGCCGGATGCTGGCTGGCTGGCGTTCAGCCTAGCATAGTGGCGCGGCGTCAGCGCGGGAGTGAGCGCTGGCTGGCGTGGCCGACGTTGCGCTGGTCGGACAGGCCGAGGTCGCGCTGCCCGGCCTGGCTGGCCGAGATCCTGGCGGCTTGGTGCTGACCTCGATGGTGCCCTTGTAGCCGATGCCGCGGACGTGCACGACCGGCGCGTCGGCTGGCAGCCGGCTCTCCAGGTCCTCCTCGGCCGACCAGCCCTTGCTGACGCCGAACCCTCAAGCTCCACCCGCACGCCGAGCGGCACCAGCACGTCGATGCGCGACTTGTACGCGATGGCGAACAGGCTCGTCACCGGCGCGTCAGCTCCGCCGCGCGCAAGTCGATGTGGCCGCTGCCCTTGTAGACCACGGTCCGGAACTGCTCGGGCACCCGCCAGCGGCCGCCCCGGCGGATCGAGCTCTTGTACGCGATCGCGAACCGGCCCGGCTTGCGCCCGGCCGTCGCCGGTGCTGACTGGCCTGGGAGCGCCACTGGCTCAGCGGGCAGATCCTGGGTGAGCACAGCGAGTTCGGAGTGGAGCCGGGCCGTCAGCGCCGCCCGGGTCCGCTGGTCGAACTCCTCGTCATCGAGCCGGCCCTCGGCGAACGCCTCCTGCAGCCGCTGGACAACTGCGTCCCGGTCCCGGTCTCCGGCACGCATGGCGACCGAGGATGCGGGTGCTGGTGCCGGTGCCGGTGCCGATGCCGCTGGGGGCGCGGATGCGGGTCCGGGTGCGGGCGCGGATGCGGGTGCGTGTTCAGGCGCGGATGCCGATGGCGGGGGTACTTCCGACGCTGCGGAGTCCGGCTGTCCGGCTGGCTGCATCGTCGCGCCTCCTAAGTCAAGATGTATCTCAACAGCATACCGATTGCCGCCAGGCGAGGCTAGCGGCACCGGCTAAGGTCTGGGCCAGGGTCAGGCCGCCGCCGGATCGCGACAGGGCCGGGCGGTCCCCGCCCACGCGGTCCCCGCCCACGCGGTCCCAGTGCCTACGCGGCCAGGCATTAGCGCCGCGTGAGCTCTGCGTACAACTCTGCCGTCTGGGCCGCGATCCGGTCCCAGCTGAACTCGGCCACTGCTCGCTGCCGCCCGCGAGCGCCGAACTCAGCCGCCCTGGCCGGATCTCGGACCAGCGAGTTGATCGCGCTCGCCAGCGCGGTCTCATCGCCTACCGGGACGAGCAGGCCGGTCTCGCCATCAGCGACGACCTCCGGAATGCCGCCGACAGCGGACGCGACGACGGCACTGCCGCACGCCATCGCCTCCAGGTTGACGATGCCAAGCGGCTCGTACTCCGACGGGCACACGAACGCGGTGGCATGACTCAGGATCTGGATCACCTCGGGCTTGGCCAGCATCCCTGGGATCCAGATCACCCCGGACCTGGTGGCCCGCAGACGATCGACCAGGCCGGTGACGTCCGCCTGCAGCTCAGCCGTGTCCGCCTGGCCCGCGCACAGCACGAGCTGCGCCGCCGGGTCGATCTGCTCGGCCGCCCGCAGCAGCACCGGCAGGCCCTTCTGCCGGGTGACGCGGCCGACGAACACGACCGATGGGCGGCCAGGATCGATGCCGTACCGGTCGAGCACGTCCCGGCCGGGGTCCGGGCTGTACTGCTGCGCATCGATCCCGTTGTGGATCACGTGCACGCGATCGGCTGGTACCTCCGGATAGGAAACGTGGATGTCTGCGGCCATCCCGTTGGACACCGCGATGATGGCGGATGCTGACAGCATCGCCGTTCGCTCGCACCAGCTCGACAGCGCGTAACCGCCGCCCAGCTGCTCGGCTTTCCATGGCCGCAGCGGCTCGAGCGAATGCGCGGTCAGCACGTGCGGGATGCCGTACAGCAGCGAGCTCAGGTGGCCGGCCAGGTTGGCGTACCAGGTGTGGGAGTGGACCAGGTCGGCGCCGCCGGCTGCCTCGGTCATCGACAGGTCGGTCGAGATCACCTGCAGCGCGGAGCTCGCGCCGTCAAGGCGATCCCACGGCCGGTGCGCGATCGCGTCCGCTCGGTCGGCGCCCTGGCAGTGAACTGTGAGGTCGACCAGGCCGGCCAGCGAGCGGGCCAGGTACTCGACGTGCACGCCGGCGCCGCCGTAGACCTCCGGCGGGTACTCCCTGGTCAGCATCGCGACGCGCAGCGGCTGGCCAGCCGCGGCGGCCTCGGTCATACCGGCACCGGCTGCCCCTTGCCGACGACTGTGATGCCGCCCTCGGACACCACGAATCCCCGAGCCCGGTCATGCTCCTTGTCCACGCCGATGACCGCGCCCTCGGGCACGTCGACGTTCTTGTCGATGATCGCGTTCTCGATCACGGCGTGCCGCCCGATCCTGGTGTTGTGCAGCACGACCGCCCGCTCCACCCTGGCCCAGCTGTTAACCCGGACACCGGGTGACAGGACCGCGTCGCGGACCAGACCACCCGACACGATCACCCCGTTGCTGACGACGCTGTTTATCGCGCGGCCGATCCGGTCGCCGCTGTCGTGCACGAACTTGGCCGGCGGCTGGGACGGCACGTGCGTGAGGATCGGCCACGAATCGTTGTAGAGGTTGAAGACCGGATGCACGGCGCACAGGTCCATCTGCGCCTCGAAGTAGGAGTCCAGCGTCCCGACGTCACGCCAGTAGCCGGCGTCGCGCGGGTCACTGCCGGGGACACTGTTGTCCAGGAAGTCGTAGACGTGCGCGGCGCCCTGGCGCACCAGCATGGGCACGATGTCCCCGCCCATATCGTGCCGGCTGCCGTCATCGGCCGCGTCCTCGCGCAGCGCTTCCACGAGCACTTTGGTGGTGAAGACGTAGATGCCCATGGAGGCGAATGCCATGTCCGGCTGACCCGGCATGGCCGGCGGATCGGCGGGCTTCTCCAGGAACGCCTCGATGGTGCGGCCATCGGCTGCGGCCCGGATGACTCCGAAGGCCTTGGCCTCCTCGCGCGGGACCGGCATCGCTGCCACCGTCACGCCGGCGCCGCTCGCGATGTGCTGGTCGATCATCTGCTGCGGATCCATCCGGAACACGTGATCGGCGCCGAAGACCGCGACGATGTCAGGCTGATCGTCGAAGATCAGGTTGAGCGACTGGTAGATAGCGTCGGCTGAGCCGGTGTACCAGTGCGGCCCGAGCCGTTGCTGCGCCGGGACCGGCGTCACGTAGTTGCCGAGCAGGCTGGACAGCCGCCAGGTCGTGGTGATGTGCCGGTCCAGGCTGTGGCTCTTGTACTGAGTCAGCACGCAGATCCTGCGCATGCCCGCGTTCACGAGGTTGGACAGCGCGAAGTCGACGAGGCGATACAGGCCGCCGAACGGAACCGCTGGCTTTGCGCGGTCGGCCGTCAGCGGAGCCAGGCGCTTGCCCGCGCCGCCGGCGAGCACCATCCCGAGAACCCTGGACTCTGCAGCCATCTCCCACCTCCAGGACCAGCGTTCCCGGCAGCCTCGCCGCTACCAGTGTGGTCCGCGAACGCGGAGAAAAGTATCCCTGACTGCCAAGCCCGGCGAATAACCCGGATCTTCGTCTGCCTGTCCCCGGTCGTTTCCCGGACGGCCGCGAGGCGGCGCCACGACGGGCGCGTGCCTGGAGGACCGGCGGGTGCCTGCAGGACCGGCGGGTGCTGGAGGACGGGCGGATGCCTGGAGGACGGGCGGGTGCCTGGGCCCGACCTCAGTCCGAGCCTGGCTGGTGGCGTGCCGTCGCCCTGGTCGCCAGCAGCCGCGCGGTGTGCACGCCAGCACCGAGCACGATGCCCCAGATGAGCGCCTCGCCGAGAGCAACCTGCGGGTCTTCTGGGTGCTCCGGCGGTTCCTTGCCGGTGATCTTCGTCCAGCCGAAGGAGAGCACCTTGCGCGCGACGAAGGCGGCGCCCGCGCCGACGAGCGCGGTGACTATCTTGCTGCCCGCGCCAGCCCGCTTGTCTGCCATGTGTCGGTCCTCCTTGCTCCGCGCCGCTTGCCTGACCGTGGTCCGCTGGCCCCGGTCGTGCCCGAATGATGCTTGATCATGTCATGGCCATGCCCCCGGCGCTGACCACGGGGCGTGAACTCTCGATTGCAGCCGCGAGTTCGGCGGGCCTGCGGGTGGCGAGCAGCCAGTACGGATGGGCGGCGTCGCGCCCAGTGACCTCGATGTAGACCGCGTCCCGCAGGTAGGGCCTGATCAGCGTGTACGCCAGCGGATCAGCTCGCGGCCCGCGCAGGGCGCGCGCTTGCGCTTCGTCCAGAGCGCCGCACCTCGCCAGCCTCCGCCAGCGGCAGGACATCCGATCCGACCCGCAACTCGTCGCCGGTGACCTCGATGGTGGCCCGGCCCCAGTTCAGCAGGAACGCGGCCGTGATCAGGATCAGGGCAGCGAAGACCGCGAGCGTTAGCCCGACGTCGAATCCGGTCCAGACGATGGCGCCGAACGTCAGCATGCTGGTCATTCCGACGACCCACCACAAGGGCGGCGCCGACAGGCGCTCGCGGTACAAGTGCATGGCACCACGGTAGTTGGTTACATGTACTGCATGACGGCGCGATGGCCGGAAGGCACCAGCAGCGATCATGCTGCGACCGGGAGTGAGACCGGGATGGAGCAGCCTACTGGGCTTCGGGCCGGCTTGCGCAGGCTGTGGCGGCCACGCCTGGCGGCAGCTCCTGCGACGGCCACTCGCGGCAGGCGATCCCGGCGGGCGAGCCAGGAGCCGGCATGCCGGGCGCCGGCGGAAGCCGGTGCTGCCGCCCCTGCGAACCCGGACGCACACGTGCCAGGCCTGCTTCAGGCCGCGGCTGCCTGGTCCTGGCGCCTCCTGCTGACCGGGCTGGTCATCTACCTGGCCTTCCGGCTCGCGGTCTTCCTGCGGCTAGTGACGCTGCCGTTCATCGCCGCGATGCTGGCGACCGCGCTGCTCCAGCCGTTCGTCGCCTGGCTGCGCCGGCGCGGGTTCTCGCCGCTGCTGTCGACCTGGTGCACCTTCTTCCTCGCCCTCGTGGTGATCGCCGGGGCCATCACGCTGCTCGCCAACCAGATCAGCAGCCAGTACCCGGTGCTGTTCGACGAGGTGCAGAAGACCGCGAATCAACTGCAGCACTCGCTGGCCGGTCCCCCGTTCCATGTCAGTCCCGCCCGGCTGTCCAAGTACACCTCCGACCTGCTGAAGTACATCTCCCAGCACAAGTCGGTTGTCGCGGGGACCGTGCTGACCGGCGGCAAGTACGCGGCCGAGTTCCTGACCGGCATCATCGTGACGCTGTTCATCGCGTTCTTCCTGCTCAAGGACGGCGCCGGGATCTGGAGGTGGCTCATCCACGGGATGCGGCCCGAGGCGAAGCGGCGGATGATGAACGCGGGCGATCAGGCCTGGCGCGCGCTGGTGAACTACATGCGCGGCACGACCGTGGTGGCGGCCATCCACGCGCTGCTGCTGGGGCTGGCGCTCTGGCTGCTCGGCGTGCCGCTGGTGGTCCCGCTGATGGTCCTGGTCTTCATCGCGGCCTTCATTCCCCTCATCGGCATCCTGGTGGTGGGCGGCGCTGGCGATCCTGATCGCGCTGGCCACCAAGGGCTGGGTCGCTGCCGTCATCCTGCTGGCTGTGCTCCTGGTGGAGAACCAGATCGAGGGGCACCTGCTTCAGCCGCTCGTGGTCGGCCGGATCGTCCGGCTGCATCCGCTGGCGATCATCCTCGTGCTGGCGGTTGGCGGGATCATCGCCGGGATTCCCGGCGCTATCATCGCCGTGCCGACTGCGGCCGTGATTACCTACGCCTGGCCAGCCTTGCGGGATGGACCGCCGAGCACGCTAGCCGCCGAACGACAGTGCGACCCGCGGCCGCCAGGCCTGACTGCGCGAAGGATGGTCACATGACCTGCGCTTGCACCGAGCCCGGAGCCGTCGAGGTCCTCATCACGCGGCTCGATCCGGATCTGCCGCTGCCGCAGCGCGCCCACCCGGGCGACGCCGGCAGCGACCTGTTCGCCGCCGCTGACGTCGACCTGCAGCCAGGCCAGCGGGCGATCGTCGGCACCGGCATGTGCATTGCGCTGCCAGATGGGTACGCCGCGTTCGTACACCCTCGGTCGGGACTGGCCGCCCGGTACGGCGTGACCATCGTCAATGCGCCGGGCACGGTCGACGCGGGGTACCGTGGCGAGATCAAGGTGATTCTGCTGAACACCGATGCCGAGCACCCGGTCCAGTTCCGACGAGGCGACCGGATTGCCCAGCTTGTGATTCAAAAGGTGGAACGCCCGGTCTTCCGGGTGGTGGCGACTCTGCCGGGATCGCAGCGCGGCGAGGGCGGGCACGGCTCTACCGGCGGCCACGCGATGACCGGCGATCCGTCAGCCGATAACGAGATTCCGGCCGGGCACTAGTCCGGGCCGGGAGGTAAGGAGCGTGCGGGGTGTTCCGACGGCGCCGCCGCGATGGCGAGGATGGTACCGGGCTCGAGCCTGGCGCCGCAGACTACCCGGCAGCCGATGACGAGCTGACCGAGCAGGACTACGACGACGCGGGCGCAGACCCGGCGCGATGACTATGCCGATGATTACTATGCGCGATCCCGATGCCGACGGCCATGCCGAGCACGATGGCGCGGCCGCTGGCGCGGAGGAGGGCGACGAGGAACCGGCGGCCGCCCGAGGCGCGAGGACCTCGGCGATCCGGATACCTGGACACGGCTGCGCGACTCGGCGGTAACCACTCCGGCGATGCTCCGCTCCGAGGGACCCTGGGACAGCGCGAGCGAGTACCCGGCCAACGACCGCATCGATTTCGGCAGCCTGCTCGTGCCCGTGCGCGAGGGCTTCGACGTGCAGGTCTTCATGTCCGAGGAGGAGGGCATCTCGATCGCCGTCGTCCGCGGCGACAGCGGGCTCCAGCTGCAGCCGTTCGCCGCGCCGCGGAGCGCCGGCCTGTGGCACGAGGTCCTGCCGGAGATCGCCGAGGAGGTCGCCAAGGCGGGCGGGGAGAGCCGCGAGCAGGACGGCCCGTTCGGCCCGGAACTGCACGCCGTCGTCGTCCCGCAGGGCGCCGGCGACTACCAGGTACCGCCGCAGCCGCTCCGGTTCCTTGGTGCCGATGGCCCGCGGTGGTTCCTGCGCGGCCTGATCAGCGGCCCGGCCGCCGCCGATGCCGACCTGGCCCGGCCGTTCGAGGACATCTTCGCCGACGTGGTGGTCGTGCGCGGTGACCACGCCGAGCCGCAGCGCAAGCCGCTGGACATCAGGCTGCCGGATGAGGCCCGGGAGGTGCTCGAGAGCCAGCTCGAGGGCCAGCAGGCCGGCCAGGATGGCAACTCGTTCGACCCGTTCGAGCGTGGCCCGGAGATCACCGAGACGCGCTAGCGTGCAGCCGACGCTAGGTGCAGCCGAGCAGCCTGGCCAGGTCGCGCTCGACGTTCTGGCTGGTGACGAACAGCAGTTCGTCGCCGCCTTCGAGCGGGTCGTCGGGGCTCGGCACGATCACGCGCCCGTCGCGCAGGATGGCCACCAGCGCGGTGTCGCTGGGCCATTCGATGCTGCCGACGCGCTGTCCGGCCAGCGGAGCGTCGGCTGGCATGGTCAGCTCGACCAGGCTCGCCTCGCTCTGCCGGAACGTCATGAGCCGGACCAGGTCGCCGACACTGACGGCCTCCTCGACCAGAGCCGACAGCAGCCGCGGCGTGGACACGGCGACGTCGATGCCCCACGACTCGTTGAACAGCCACTCGTTATTGGGGTGGTTGATCCGCGCCACGACGCGCGGCACGCCGTACTCGGTCTTGGCCAGCAGCGACACCACGAGGTTCGCCTTGTCGTCGCCGGTGGCCGCGATCACCACGTTGCAGCGCTCGAGCGCGGCGTCGTCGAGCGCGCTGATCTCGCACGCGTCGGCGAGGAGCCATTCGGCGCGCGGCACGCTGTGTACCTTGATCGAGCTCGGATCCTTGTCGATGAGCAGGATCTCGTGTCCGTTGTCGAGCAGTTCCTTGGCGATCGAGCGCCCGACCGCGCCGGCACCCGCGATGGCGACGCGCATCAGTGGCCTGCCTTTCCTGGCTCGGGAGCGGCGAGGACCCGGGTGATCTCGGCGATGTTGGCCTCGTCGGCGATGACGTGCACGACGTCGCCTTCCTGGAGGACGAGGCTCGGACCCGGCACCAAGGCCTCGCCGAGCCTGGAGATGAACGCGATGCGCGCGTGCGCCGCCAGCTCCAGGTCGCAGACCTTCTGGCCCAGCCAGGCCTCGGAGTACGCCACCTCGGCCAGCACGACCGCTCCGGTCGGGTCACGCCAGAGGGACTCCGCGCCTTCCGGGATCAGCCTGCGCAGCATCTGATCGGCGGTCCAGGCCACGGTCGCGACGGTGGGGATGCCGAGCCGCTGGTAGACCGACGCCCGCCGCGGGTCGTAGATCCGCGCCACCACCCGCTGCACGCCGAACGACTCCCTGGCCACCCTGGCCGCGATCACGTTCGAGTTGTCACCGCTGCTGACTGCCGCGAAGGCGCCCGCTCGCTCGATCCCGGCCTCGGTCAGCACGTCACGATCGAAGCCCACGCCGGTGACCTTGATCCCCTTGAAACCGGACCGCAGCTTGCGGAACGCCTCCGGGTCCTGGTCGATGACGGCGACGGAATGGCCCCGGTCCTCGAGGGTATGGGCGATGCTGGACCCGACCCGCCCGCATCCCATGATCACGATATGCACGTGCGTCCTTCCAACCAGAGCGGTGCAGTCACCGTATTCCCTCCTACACGATGCTGCTAGCCAGCAATCCCGGTGCCGGCGGGCGGGGCCGGTAGCCAGACAGGTACCCAGCTCGGCGAACCGGCGCACCGCCAGGCACGATGGAGCCCGTGACCACCGAGACTGCCTCCGCTCCGCGGGCCGGGGACGTGCTGGAACTCACTGTCGGCGAGGTCGTGCACGGCGGCTGGTGTGTTTCCAGGCAGGATGATACGGGCTGGGTGATATTCGTCCGGCACGCCCTGCCGGGGGAGCGGGTCCGAGCGGTCATCACGCAGGCCACGGCCCGGTTTGCCAGAGCCGACGCGGTTGAGATCCTGCGGCCGTCAGCCGACCGGGTGTCGCCGCCGTGCCGTTACGCCACACCGGGCGGCTGCGGCGGCTGCGACTGGCAGCACGCGAGCCTGCCGGCCCAGCGGCAGCTCAAGGCGGCGGTGATCCGCCAGCAGCTCAGCCGCATCGCCGGGCTCGACCGGGAGGTCGAGGTTCAGGCCATCGACGGTGACGAGGGCGGCCTGGCCTGGCGTACCGTCGTCACCTTTGCCATTGACCGGAACGGGGTCGCTGGCCTGCGCCGCCATCGCTCGCACGAGGTGGTCGAGATCGACCAGTGCCTGATCGCCCACCCGCTGGTCACCGCCGTCGGCGTGACCGGCGTCCGGTGGCCGGGCGTCGCAGTCCGTCGAGGTCGATGTCTCCCCGGCCACCGGCGAGCGGGGCGTGCTCGTGGCAGCGAAGGCCGCCGCAGCCCGCGGCCTGCCGGCCGTGCCGGCCGACGCGGTGCAGCTGGCGGGCTCCTCGGGCACCCGCATCCCGGTCCGCGGCCGCGGCTACCTGACGCAGCGCGCGGCGGGCCGGGACTGGCGCGTCAGCCTGGGCGGCTTCTGGCAGGTGCATCCGGGCGCAGCGGACCTGCTTGCGGCCGTTGTGCTGGCCGCGCTGGCGCCCAAGCCAGGCGAGGTCGCGCTCGACCTGTATTGCGGCGCGGGCCTGTTTGCCGGCCTGCTTGCCGAGGCGGTCGGGCCGGATGGCGCGGTGATCGCGATCGAGCACGATCCGGTTGCCGTCCGCGACGCCCGGCACAATCTGCGCGACTGGCCGTGGGCTCGTGCGCATCGCGGCGATGTCGCGCAGGTGCTGCGCCGCACTGGCCTGCGCGGCGCCTCGATCGCGGTGCTCGACCCGCCGCGCGCGGGCGTGGCCAGGCCTGTCATCGACGCGCTGTGCGGCCGCGGCGAGTTCGCGGCGCAGGGAGCCGGCGAACCAGCGGCCGGATCGAGTCTGCGCCGGATCGCATACGTCTCCTGCGACCCCGCCACGCTGGCACGAGACCTGCGGCTGCTGCTGGACGGCGGCTGGCAGCTCACCGGCCTGCGCGGGTACGACGCCTTCCCGATGACGCATCACGTCGAGTGCCTGGCGACCCTGACGAGGGACTAGTGAGGTGGCGGCCCGGCTGGCGGGCAGCGGCCTCGGACCGCGAAGATGGGACGCATGCAACTGCGAATCTTCACCGAGCCTCAGCAAGGTGCCAGCTACGACACGCTCCTGCGCGTCGCCAAGGCGACCGAGGACCTTGGCTTCGACGCGTTCTTCCGGTCCGATCACTACCTCAAGATGGGCAACGTCAGCGGCCTGCCAGGCCCGACGGATGCCTGGATCACGCTCGCCGGGCTCGCTCGCGAGACGTCGCGGATCCGGCTCGGCACGCTGGTGAGCCCGGCCACGTTCCGGTATCCGGGACCGCTCGCGGTCTCGGTGGCGCAGGTCGACCAGATGAGCGGCGGCCGCGTCGAGCTCGGGTTCGGGGCCGGCTGGTACGCGGCCGAGCACGCCGCCTACGCGATCCCGTTCCCGGATACGCGGGAGCGTTTCGACCGCTTCGCCGAGCAGCTCGCCGTCATCAGGGGCCTGTGGGAGACGCCAGTCGGTGACCTGTTCAACTACGCCGGTACGTACTACACGGTCACGGACTCACCAGGCCTGCCTAAGCCCGCGCAGCAGCCGCGGCCGCCCGTGATCATCGGCGGCGGCGGCCGGACACGGACGCCGAAGCTCGCGGCGCACTACGCTGACGAATTCAACCTGCCGTTCGCGAGCCTGGCGGACACCACGGCCGCGTACGACCGGGTGCGGCACGCGTGCGAGGCCGTCGGCCGGGACGAGAGCCACGATGCGGTTCTCGGCTGCCCAGGTGGTGTGCTGCGGCCGCACCGCCGACGAGCTGGCCAGGCGCGCGGCCGCCATCGGCCGGGAGCCGGACGAGCTGCGCAAGAACGGGCTCGCCGGGACGCCGGACGAGATCGCCGCCAAGATCGCCGAGTTTGCCGGCGTCGGCGCCACGCGGATGTACCTGCAGGTGCTCGACCTCTCGGACCTGGACCACCTGGAGCTGCTGTCGGAGCTGATCCCGGCGGTCGCCTGACGGAGCACTGCGAAACGCAGGCCGTCAGAAGGTTCTCAGCGCAAAGGCCGAGCAGTTGCTGAGCCGGCGCTGCAAGAGTTAGCCCGATGCTGGGCCGGGATCGCCGGCCCGCCTGGCCAAGGGACCAACTGTGGCCCGTTCCCGCCCGCGCCGGCTCGGCCTGTGGCTGATCGGCGGCCTTGTCGCGCTCGCGATCCTTGTCATCGGCGGTACCTGGCTCTACATCCACGTGATCGAGGACCGGCGCCGGCCGCTGAGCCTGAAGTCTGCGGCTTCCGGCGCGTCGGCGAGCACGCCAGCCGCGAGCACGCCAGCCGCCAGCTCATCGGCCGGCCCGACGTCGGCCGGTGGCGTGACGGGGACCTGGCGCGTCGGGTCCGGATCGATCGTCGGCTATCGCGTCAACGAGGTGCTGGCCGGGCAGAACAACGTCGCCGTCGGGCGGACCAGCACATCAGCGGCAGCATGACCATCCGCGGCACGACCGTTACCGCGGCCTCATTTACCGTGCAGATGGCGACGATCAGGAGTGACCAGAGCCAGCGCGACGCCCAGTTCAACGGCCGAATCATGGACACGGCCACGTACCCGACCGGGACGCTGACGCTGACCGCGCCGATCGCGCTCGGCAGCCTGCCAGCCGACGCGGTGATCCGGACCTACCACGCCACCGGCAATCTCACGCTGCACGGGCGGACCAAGGCAGTGACGTTCTCGCTGCAGGCGGAGCGGACCAGCGCCGGGATCGAGGTGTCCGGGTCGATCCCGATCCTGTTCGCGAACTGGGGGATCGGCAACCCGAGCTTCGGCAGCTTCGTGACAACCCAGAATCACGGCCAGCTTGAGTTCCTGATCAAGTTTGCCCGGTGACGCCCTGCCACGGGTCGTAGTCGACCTCGAGCGACTCCTGCGGCGGCCGCTCGGCCTCGGGGATGTGCCGGAGGTTCAGCCGGATCCTGGTCCAGGTCGATGACCGGCCGCGCATCGAGTCGACCAGGATGTCGGCCGGCTCCAGCAGCGCCGCCGCGGCCGGATGCCGCTGCTTCCAGCGCTCCAGGCCGGCCAGCGCCTCGGCCTTGCTGGCGGCGCGCGCTATCTCGATGAGCGGCATCGACGACCGCGCGGCCGGTCGGGCCGCGGTCTTGCCGGGCGGCGCGGCACGCGTCTCCTGCTGGCGCGCACGCCCGGCCGACCCCTGGCTCGCGCTGGCGGCCGGCACTGTCCGGCGCTTGGACGGCTGCACGCGCGGTGCCTCGCCGGCCTGCTTCTCGAAGTGCGGCGGCCAGGGCGCGTCGGGCAGCCCGGCCGCCTCGTCCGCCGCGGCGAGCTCGAGCAGCTTGTCGAGTGACCCGACCGCATCGTCGATGCCCGCGCCAGGGTCGCCGATCTCCGCGTACCGCCGCGGCATCGTGTCGATCGTGAACGCGGCCGGATCGCAGCCCGGCACCTCGTCCCAGTGCAACGGCGCTGACACCCGGGCGTCTGGGGTCGGCCGGACCGAGTAGGCCGAGGCGACGGTCCGGTCCTTGGCGTTCTGGTTGTAGTCGACGAAGACGCCGTGCCGCTCTTCCTTCCACCAGCGCGCGGTGGCCTTCGCCGGCGCGCGCCGCTCGATCTCCCGGGCCAGCGCGACCGCGGCGCCGCGCACCTGCGTGAACGTCCAGCGCGGCTCGATCCGCGCGTAGATGTGCATGCCGCGGGACCCCGATGTCTTCGGCCAGCCGGTCAGCCCGACGTCGCTGAGCACCTCGCGGGCGACCAGCGCGACGTCGACGATCTGCGACCATTCGATGCCGGGAACGGGGTCGAGGTCTACGCGCAGTTCGTCGGGATGGTCGAGGTCGTCGGCGCGGATGGGGTGCGGGTTCAGGTCGATGCAGCCGAGGTTGGCGACCCAGGCCAGCCCGGCCGCGTCGGAGACGACGATCTCCTCGGCCGTCCGTCCGGACGGAAAGCTCAGCACGACGGTGTCGAGCCAGCCGGGCCTGTTCGCCGGTGCGCGCTTCTGGAAGAACGCCTCGCCCTCGGCTCCGTGCACGAACCGCTTCAGCACCATGGGCCGGTTGCGCACGCCGAGCGAGGGCGCCGTCGGCGACGCTGAGGTAGTACCGGACCAGGTCCAGCTTGGTGTGCCCGGTACGCGGGAAGTAGACCTTGTCCGGGTTGGAGATCGTTACCGTGCGGCCAGCGACCTCGATGATCTCCTTGCGGTCGGGCATGATGCCACCATAACCTCGGGCGCCTCGTCTGGCAGCCGGGGCGCGTCGATGCGGGCGTTGCGCCCGACAGCGGTCGCGGCGATCACTGCGGCGGCGGTCGCACCGGTCAGCGCGCTGACGCTCTCGCCGAGCAGCAGCGCCGACCACACGAGAGTGAGCGCGGGCTGCGCGAGCTGAAGCCGCCCGATCCTCGCGACTCCGCCGCGCGCGAGGCCCTGATACCAGGCGAAGAAGCCCAGGCACATCGACACCAGGCTGACGTAGGCCAGGCCCGTGATGGCCAGCGCCGTCACGTGCCGCGGCGGGCTTGTGACCGCGTCAATGACGGTGAGCGGAACCGTGAGCGGGAGCGCCAGGATCAGTGCCCAGCAGATGACCCGCCAGCCGCCGTAATCGCGGGCCAGGATGCCGCCCTCGGTATAGCCGACGCCGGCCACGGCGATGGCGGTCAGCAGCAGCGCGTCCGCGGGCCGCAGGCGGCCACCGCCCTGGATGACAGCGAAGCCGAGCACGATCGCGAGGCCGACGGCGAGCGCGGCCCAGTAGGAGGCGCGCGGCCGCTCCCGCGCCCGCCACACCGCCATTCCGGCGGTCGCGGCCGGGATAAGGCCGGTCAGCACAGCCCCGTGCACGCTGCTGACATGGCGCAGCGCTAGCGCCGACAGCAGGCCGAAGCCGACGCCGACGGTCAGCGCGACGACGAGCAGGCCGCGCAGCGCCGCCCGCGGTGGCAGCAGCGGCTCGCGCCGGGACAGGAGCAGCGCAGCGCCGAGTGCGGCTGCGGGGATCGCGCGCCCGACACCGACCACGACGGGGCTGAAGGATGCCTCGGCCGCAGTGGTCGCGGGGAAGGTCAGGCTGAAGGACATGACACCGAGGGCGCCGAGTAGCACCGGAGACGCTTCCCTGACGGACTGGGAAGTGCTTCTATTGTCTCTCATGAACGACGATAGCAGTAACGGTTCTGCCCTTGCCAGCATCGAGGCGCTGATCGGCTCCTTGCCCCCAGACAGCAAGCTCCCGTCCTACCGCGAGCTCCAGCAGCGCTACCGGCTGAGCCCCGCCACGGTGCAGCGGATGCTAGCCGACCTGGCGCGGCGCGGGCTGCTGGTCACCAAGCCGGGCAGCGGCACGTTCACGGCGGCGCGCCGCCCGGCCAGGCCGCCGGCCGACCTGTCCTGGCAGACGCTGGCGCTCGGCTCCAGGGCCGGGCTCGGGACCGGACCTGGAGCGACTGGTCGATCCGCTGCCGCCGGACGCCATCGGGCTCGCGAGCGGGTTCCCCGACGAGCGGCTCCAGCCGCTCGGCCTGCTCGCTGCCGCGGCGTCCCGCGCGGCCCGGCGGCCGCAGGCCTGGACCAGGCTGCCGCCGCAGGGCCTGCCGGAGCTGCGCAGTTACCTTGCCGCCGAGGCCGGCGACGGGCTCACCGCGGCGAACGTGCTGATCGCCTCGGGCGGCCAGTCGTCGCTGTCGGCTGTCTGTCGTCATCTGTGCGCGCCAGGCGATCCGCTGATCGTCGAGTCGCCCACCTATGTCGGCGCGCTGGCGGCGGCGCGAGCGGCCGGCCTGGTGCTGGTCCCGGTGCCAGGCGATGCGCACGGCGTGCTGCCGGACGCGCTCGCCGACGCCTTCGCCAGGACCGGCGCGCGGCTTGCCTACCTTCAGCCCCGATACGCCAATCCGGCCGGCTCGGTGCTGGCCACCGACCGGCGCGAGCCCGTGCTGGCGGCCGCGGCGCGCGCGGGCGCGTTCCTGCTCGAGGACGACTGGATGCGGGACTTCGACCTCGGCGCGCCGTCGCCGTCGCCGCTGGTCAGTCACGACGACGACGGTCATGTCATCTACCTGCGCTCGGTGTCCAAGCCGATCGCCGCAGGCCTGCGGGTGTCTGGCCTGATCGCGCGCGGGCCGATTCTGGCCCGGCTGCGCCGCGGCCGGATCAGCGACGACCTGTTCGTCGCGCCGATCCTCCAGCAGATCGCGCTGGATGTGCTGACCGCGCCCGGCTGGCCGCGTCATCTCGGCACGGTCCGGCGGCTGCTCCGGGACCGGCGCGATGCGCTGGTCGCCGCGGTCCTGGAGATGCTGCCGTCCTGCCGCCTCGACCTGATCCCGTCGGGCGGGATGCACTTGTGGCTGCGGCTGCCCGACAACGTCTCTGACGCGGATGTCAGCGAGGCGGCCACGGCGCGCGGGCTCGCGGTGACGCCCGGACGGGCCAGCTTCCCCAGCGAGCCGCCCGGGCCGTATCTGCGGCTGAGCTACGCCGGCGAGGACGCGCCGGCGCTCAGGCGCGCCGTCGCGGTGCTCGCCGAGGTGCTGGGTGCGGCCACCTGATCGAGGTGGGCCAGTCGACAGGGCTGTCCTAGTTCCGGAGGCGGGAGATCTAGCCCAGAGGTTTCCGGTCCGGCCATAACGGGCAGGGCGACGACCTAGCCGGGAGCAGCCGAGACCACGAGCGAGGCATGCCCATGAGCGAACAGGTCAGCGCGACGCACGGACCAGCTGAAGACGAGCTCATCAAGCGCCAGGACCTCACTGAGATCCGGAATCACGGCGAGGAATGGCCCGACCTCGAGGATGCGGGCGTCTGGCCGGACGACGGGATCTGGGCCCCGGAGGCCAGGCTCGCAGACCACGCCGGACTTCCGCGCCATCGAGCTGCGCAGTGAGCTGGCCCGCTATCTGGGCCGGACGACGTTCCCGGCGACGCGCGAGGAGCTGCTGCGCACCCTGGACGAGCGTCGGGCTGAGGCACCGCTGCTGGACCTGGTGTCGGCGCTGCCGCCACGTACGACGGTCGCTAATGTGGGCGAGCTGATCCGGGCGCTGGGGCTGCCAGTAGAGGAACACCGGGCCTGACGAGCGTAGGCCTCGCTTCGGCCGAGCCCGCTGCTAGTCGCGTCAGACGGTGATGAGCGGCGGGAACCGCAGTGTCGCACCGATGCCGTCCCGCGGGCGGGCGATACCGCCGTAGGCCGTCGGGATCTCCGCTCACGACCAGGTCTTCGGGCAGGAAGTGCAGCTCGGCATCGGTGCAGGCGATCGCCCGGCGATGGCCGCGTCCGCACGGTCCTCGACCGGGTCGCTGACGCCTCGGATCACGAGCTCGTCCCGGCTGGCCGCCACGTCGGCGCCGCCGGGGCCGATCCACGCGGTCGCGACGGAGTGCGGATTGTCGGCCACGAAAACGTCGGCGGCCTGGCTGTTGCGAAGCGCGGTCAGGGTCTCCGGCCAGCGCCTGGACTGCCTTGTCGTGCGCGAGGTAGGTGCCCCAGTCCTCGAAGCGCTGCCGGCGATCGCGGTCGGCCCAGTCCGACAGAGCCTGATCGGCGGCCTCGGCCATGGCCTGGCTGTCGGCGCGTCACTTCCTTGTCGACCATGGCGGCGGACTCGCGCAGCGGCACGCTCAGGTGCTCGAGCAGCATCGTCCTCGCATGCACATCACCGCTGATGATGACGTGCCGCGCGCCCACCTGGTCCGCGGCGGCGATGACCTCGGCGGCCAGTTCCTTGGCGTTCTCTTCCCACGTCTCCTCGGCGCGGCGCTGGTACTTGTCCTGCGACCAGCCGCCGACCGAGACCTTGTGCACCGGCCACTGCCTGCCAGCCATCCAGTCGCGCCACGCGTCACCGCTGCCGCCGACGGCGACGAGCTCGCCGCCAGTCCGGCTGGCGAACACCCGCACGTGCGGGATGGGCGGGCGGTGCTGCGCCAGCAGCGGCATCAGGTGCGGCAGCGGCGCGAGCCGCGCGATCTCGCGCCGCGGCGGCGCTTCCAGGGCGCCGCTGAACACGACAGCGCCGTCGCGCGCGAAGACGGCCCGGCCGGGCGACACCTCGTCAGGATCGAGGACAACCTCCGCGACTGCGTCGAGCGTGGCCTGCCCGGCCCCCTGGTTCGCTAGGTCACGCCGCGCGTCGTGCCACCGGATCTCCAGGGCCTCCGTTGAGTTCTTCTCGTGGACCTTGTCCGTGTCCAGGTAAACGGATACGTAGTCCCCGATCTCGTCATAAAGCCGACGCAAGAAGCCCAGGTCCACCGGGCGTCGCCTCCCCCCGTACAGCCCAGCCGGATAGCCCCGCTGAGCATGCGGCCGACAGCCACGCTCCAAGCCTGCCATAGGGCCTGCGGGCGCCTCGGTCTCGGGACCCGCGCCCCGATCCCCAGCTGAGCAGCGCGTCAGGCGAGCAGCTCGTCAGCGGCTGCGGCGAAGACCTCGGTGTGGGCGTCGGCGTCAGCGTCGGTAGTCGCGGGGCTCATCAGGGCCATGTTGTGGAACGGAGTCAGCAGGATGCCGCGGTTGACCAGGTACAGGTGCAGGTACTCGTCGAGATCGGTGTCGGCGGCAGCGGCCGACTCGCCGCCGTTGCGAGGCGGCCGGGGACAGAACCGGTACTCCGCCCGCGCGCCGAGCTGGGTGATGGTCCACGGCAGGTTGCGGTCGGCCAGGACTTCCTGCACGCCAGCCGTGTACCTGTCGGCGACAGCGATCATCCGGTCGAACGCCGCGTCCGTCAGGACGTGCTCGAGCGTGGCGCGCATGGCGGCGACCGAGAGCGCGTTCCCGGCCAGCGTGCCGCCGACGCCGCCGGTATCGACGATGTCGGCCGACTCGTCGCTGAGTATCCGGTCAGCGAGCTCGGCCGACAGGCCGTAGCCGCCGGCCGGAATGCCGCCCGCGATTGCCTTGCCGATGGTGACGATGTCCGGCTCGAGCTGCCAGGCTCGCGTGCACCCGCCGGGCCCGGCGCTGAACGTGTGCGTCTCGTCGTTGATCAGCACAGTGCCGTGCTGTCGCGTCAGGGCGCGGACAGCGGCCAGGTAGCCGGCCTCGGGCAGCACGATGCCGATGTTGGTGAGGGCGGGCTCCATGAGGACGGCCGCCACGTCACCGTGCGCGAGCTCGCGGTCGAGCGCCTCGGCATCGTTGAACTCGACGACCCGAGTTGTGACACGGGGATCGACGGGGGCGCCCACGTTCCCTGCCCTGGAAGCCGGTCCCTCGGGGGTGCTGACGATAAACGTCTCGTCGACGCTGCCGTGGTAGCAGTAGCTGTTGACGAGGATCTTCTGGCGCCGCGTGAGCTGGCGGGCCAGCCGGATGGCCCAGCGGTTGGCGTCGGTAGCCGTCAGGGTGAAGCTCCAGAATGCCGGGCCGAACCTGCGGGCGAGCTCGGCGGCGACCCAGGCGGCATCCTCCGTCGGGAGCATTGTGGTGGCACCGCCTTGGTCGCTATAGCGGCGGGCGATGGCAGCCTGCACCGCGTCGGGGGAGTGGCCCGCCATCGCGCCGGTGTCGCCGAGGCAGAAGTCGATGAACTCGTGTCCGTCGATGTCGGTGAGGCGGGCGCCGCTGGCCGACTCCAGGTAGAGCGGGAAGCCGCCCGGCCACATGCGCATCCAGGTCATCGGCACGCCGCCGAGCAGATGCGCGCCGGCGTCGGCGAAAGCGGCCGCGGACGCCGGATGGCGGGAGTGGTAGGCGTCCCGTTCACGGGTGATGAGCTCGGTGAGCCGGGCCCGGCTGAACGGCTCGACGCCCGCCCGGCCGGCCTGCGGTGCACTGATGCGATCGGACATGACGCTCCCTCACGGTGACCGATCGGACAGCTTAGCCGGGCCTGCTGGCCGGGCCCGCTGGCCGGGCCGCTGGCGGGGCCCGCTGGCCGGGCCTGCTGGCCGGGCCTGCCGCCTGGCGGTGCTGGCTCGTCGCAGCCCTAAGTGCGCGGACCCTTGGCCTTGGGCTTGGTGGGCTTGGCCTTCTTCGGCGGCATGGCGCCGACATGCCCGAGCGCCCGGCCGACCCAGCCGGCGGCGACGGTGGGGTCCGCGCGCCAGCCAGGCGGCAGGCTCAGGTAGCCGCCCATGGGGCGCTCGGCCGGCCCGAAGGGTCCGGCGCCCTCGATTGCGGCGAGTTCGTCGCGGTCGGCATCGGCGAGCCGGACGCCGACCGCCGCGCCGAACAGGCCGGCGAACATGTTGCCGTGCACGAAGGCGCCGAGGTTGCCGAACATCGGCTTGACCTCGATCTCGGGGCTATCGGGCAGCAGCGACCTGAAGTACTCCTTGTCGGCCTCGGTGGGCTTGGGGATCTCCATCGGTTGGTCGTCTCCTCTCGCGCCGAGCTGCGGCAGCGGCTCAGCCTGTCATGCCAGCTTGTCACTGTCGTGCTAAACAGACAGATCGGGCCAGGGCGCGCATCCTGGCCGCGTACCCCGACGGCCGAGCGAAGAGGAATTCATGTCGGATGACGCACTGACCCTGGATCGAGTCCGGGCCGCCGCGGCGCGGCTGGATGGCGTCGCGCACCGGACGCCGCTGCTCAGCTCCACCCTGCTAGACGAGCGCAGCGGCGCGGCGGTGCTGCTCAAAGCCGAGCCGTTCCAGCGCAGCGGGTCTTTCAAGTTCCGCGGCGCCTACAACCGGCTGAGCCTGCTGGATCCCGCCGCCAAGGCGGCCGGCGTCGTGGCGTTCTCCTCGGGGAACCACGGTGCCGCTGTCGCCCTGGCGGCCAAGCTGCTCGGCGTTGCGGCCGTCATCGTGGTGCCGGCGAACGGGTCGGCCGCGAAGCTCGCCGCGATCGAGGGCTACGGCGCGCGAGCTGCGGCGCTACGACCCGCAGACCGAGAGCCGCGAGGAGGTCGCGGCGCAGATCGCTGCCGAGCGGTCGATGACGCTGGTGCGGCCGTTCGACGACTACGACGTCATGGCCGGTCAGGGCACTGCCGGCCTCGAGCTAGCCGACCAGGCACCAGACCTCGCCCTGGTGCTGCTGCCGGTAGGTGGCGGCGGCCTCGCGGCGGGCGTTTCCACCGCCGTCAAGGGGCTGCTGCCGCGCGCGTCGGTGGTCGGCGTCGAGCCCGTCGACCGCGAGCGACACCAGCCAGTCCATGCGCGCCGGGCACCGGGTCAGCATCGCCGAGCCCGAGACGATCGCCGACGGCCTGCGGGCCAGGGAGCCGGGCGAGCTGACGTTCGCAGTGAATTCGCGGCTGCTGGACGACGTCGTCACCGTGTCCGAGGACGCTATCGTCGACGCAATGCGGTTCTGCTTCACGCGGCTCAAGATCGTGGTCGAGCCCAGCGGCGCCGTGCCGCTCGCGGCGCTCCTGTCCGGGCGCGGTCGCGCCGCGCGGGCGCACCGTGGTCGTGCTGTCCGGCGGCAATATCGACCCGGCGGACTTCGGCGCGCTGACGGGAGCCCGCGAGACGGCGTGACGACCGTCAGCCGGGTACGCCCGCGAGCCGGAGCGCCATCTGGGCGTATCGGTCCTGGAGGTCGGCGATCCCGAGCGGGTAGTGCTCGAGTGTCCACTCGCTGATGTGCACGCACATGTTGCTGATGGTGCCCGAGCACAGCGTGGCGGACGGTAGGTCGTTGCCGCCGACGAGGCTGAAGGCGCCCTGCTGCGCGCCGTCGAGCAGGATGCCGGTCAGCCGGTCGCGCATCTGGCGGCGGATGGCCCGGATCTCTTGCCGCCGGGCGCCGGTCAGCACGGTGAACTCGCGGTTCGCGACTCGCGACTGCTTCTTGAACCCGGCGGTGTGCGCGACCAGGAAGCGCACGGTCGCCGCCAGCTGCTCGGCCGGGTCCGGACCGGCGGCCGCCAGCGTCTCTGCCATCTGCGTGTCGACCTGGAGGTGTATGTCCCTGACCAGCACGTACAGCAGGTGGTCCTTGGAGGCGAAGTGGTTGTAGAGCGCGCCGGGCGTCAGGCCGCAGGCGCCGGTGATCTCCCGGACGGTGGTGGCGAGCGCGCCCTGCGTGTAGAACAAGCTCGATGGCCGCGTCGGCGAGCTTGCACTGCAGGGGCGAGCCGCCGATGGGCAGCCGGTCACGACAGCGCGCCGTTGTCAGCGGTCATATCGGGCCATCGCAGTCATCGGTCGGAGTCAGGTATGTCTGTCTTGGACGCCTGTTCCGGTCGAATGGTTGTCATCCGGGCCTTGACAAGTGATGGCCTGCCAGCGTACGACTATATCGCTGTGTGAACGTCCGTTCATGTCATGACAGCGCTCACGCGCGTCCGCTGTGACGGCCGCGGATGCGTGCCAGAAGGCCCGGGCCGACTCCCCTCCTCCCGGCCCGGGTCAGGCACGTCCGGGGCCCTTCCTGTCGGTCAGGAGAACCACCGCGGGCCAGGTCAGGCAGGCGTTGGCAGGCCCGCAAGTGCCTCTTCGAGCGCCTTGTCGCTGAGCTGAAGGTCCTGCAGCTCGCCCGAGAGGTAGTCGCCGTAAGCCGCCAGGTCCAGCAGGCCGTGCCCGCACAGGGCGGTCAGGATCACCTTCTCCTCGCCGGTCTCCTTGCACCTGAGCGCCTCCTCGATGCACGCGGCGACGGCGTGGGTCGGCTCGGGCGCCGGCACGATGCCCTCTGTCCTGGCGAACCGCAGCCCCGCGGCGAAACACTCCGACTGCGGCTTGGCCACTGCCTCGATCAGGCCGAGCTCGTAGATGTGCGACAGCAGCGGGGACATCCCGTGGTAGCGCAGCCCGCCAGCGTGGATCGGGTCCGGGATGAACTCGTGCCCGAGCGTGTGCATCTTGAGCAGCGGCGTGAAGCCTGCGGTGTCGCCGAAGTCGTAGGCGTACACGCCGCGGGTGAACGACGGACACGCGGCCGGCTCGACCGCCCGGATCACGGGGTTCATCCGCCCCGCCAGCTTCTCCCGCAGGAACGGGAAAGTGAGTCCGCCGAAGTTCGATCCGCCGCCAGTGCAGCCGACGATGACGTCCGGGGTGTCGCCAGCCATGGCGAGCTGCTTGAGCGCTTCCTCGCCGATGATGGTCTGGTGCAGCAGCACGTGATTGAGCACGCTGCCGAGGGCGTACCGGGTGTCCGGGTTGCCGCCGGCCACCTCGACGGCCTCGCTGATGGCGATCCCGAGGCTGCCGGTGGAGTCCGGATGCTCGGCCAGCACGGCACGGCCCGCGTTGGTCAGGTCAGACGGGCTCGGGTGCACTGTCGCGCCGTAGGTCTCCATGAGTATCTTGCGGTAGGGCTTCTGGTCGTAGGAAGCCCGCACCATCCAGACTTCGAGCTCGAGGCCGAACAGCGCCGACGCGAACGCCAGCGCGCTGCCCCACTGACCGGCGCCGGTCTCGGTTGTCAGCTTCCGTCACACCTTCTGCGGCGTTGTAGTACGCCTGCGGCACAGCGGTGTTCGGCTTGTGCGATCCGGCCGGGCTGCCGCCCTCGTACTTGTAATAGATCCGCGCTGGCGTGCCCAGGTCACGCTCGAGCCTGCGCGCCCGGAATAGCGGAGTCGGCCGCCATAGCCGGTAAACGTCGAGCACGTCTTCGGGAATGGCGATGTGTCGCTCAGCCGAGACTTCCTGGGCGATGAGCGCGACCGGGGAACAATGGGGCCAGATCGTCGGGTCCTACTGGCTGGCCGGTGCCAGGGTGCAGCGGTGGCGGCGGCGGTGATGGCAGGTCAGCGACCACGTTGTACCAGTGCTGCGGCATCTCAGACTCGGGCAAGAGGTACTTAACCTGTCGATCCATGAAAAGCCTCCGCTCGCAACGGAACTGGTTATCGGGAAAAACGCGACAGGCGCAACGGTAGTCGACAACCGTGCTGGTCAGGAAGTGCTGGCGGCCGCTCGCGCCGACTGTGTGCGGGCGCCGCGCTGTCGCGGCGCGCGCGGTCACGCAAGGCTAGCGCAGATCATGACAAACCCGGCTGGAGCAACTAATTCTGAACTGCATCTGCATGCCGTCGCGGGAGCCAGGTTCGGCGCGAACTCGCAGGCCAGGGGCCTGACTGCGGGTCTGGTCAGGAAGCGATGATGGGTTGCGGCCCCTTCGCGCGCATGCGATTGTTGGCCGGTAGGCCGGAGCTTGGGGAGCGCGCCGGATCGGTTCGCCGTGCGAGCGATCTTCGCGGTACGCGGTGTGGAGGTAGTGGTGCGCTGGAGGCGGGAGGATCGCCAGCAGCCTGACGATCGCCCCGATCTCCCGGCCGAGGAGTGGCTGAGCCAGTTCCGGCCAGTGCGGCCCGACGCCCTGACTTCTGCTGACCGTGATGCCCGGCCGTCTGGTCAGCCTGGACCAGGCCTCCCGGTACCGTCACCTCCGCAGGCACCAGTTGCGTCGCACGCACCCCCTGCCTTGCACGCACTCCCTGTCCCGGAGGCACGGCCAGCTCCGCAGGCCTCCCCACTGCAGCCTGGGTCTGGCGCGGGCGGCACTGACTGGTCAGCCGAGCCGCCTGATGCCGGTCGCAGCGGCCGTGGCCTACGGCGCAGCCAGGCCGACGACGGCGGGTACGGGCACCAGCAGAGCGGCGACACCTGGGCTCGGCTGGCTGCACGGTCGGCGCCGGGCCAGCCTGTCCCTGGCCGGCCTGGTTCAGTCGGCCCCGGCTCTGCCCAGCGTGGCGCGGCCCGGCCTGCCGCTCCTGATCCTGGTTTCGCCGCTACCGATTCCCCGGGACCTAACCGCAGCCGGCCCGAGGACGCCTGGGCCGGACCCCTGGACGACACCTCCCAGCAGCGCCCCGTCGATGACTGGAGGCGCGCCTCCCGCGAGGATGGGACGGGTTATGGCGGCCGGACCGGCAAAACCGACGTCGTACCTGGCCCAGAGCCGCGGGCCCCGGCGCCTGGCGTCTGGCGTATGGGCGGCGAGCCCGGTCTGGAGCAGCGACGGAACGCCGAGGCCGGCCCGCAGCCGCGCCGGCCCGCATACGACGGCCTGGCCAGGAGTGACGGTTCCGGTCGTGAGCTGGAGCCGCGACGACTTGCGCAGGATGGCCGGAGGCTGCGAGACGGGTTCGGCCCAGGTCAGGATCCGCGGCGACTCGCGTATGACCAGCCCGGTGCAGGCGACAGTGCCGGCCGCAGCAGGGAGCAGCGCCTCGCGCAGGACAGGCGGACGGCGGGCGAGGGATTCGGGCCTGGCCCGGCGCCTCGTCGGCCCGCGGGTGACGGCATGCCCGGGAGCAGCAGTTCGGGGGGCGAGCTTGACCCGCGG
The DNA here is from genome assembly GCA_963837255.1 of uncultured Actinomycetota bacterium. GTDB lineage: Bacteria > Actinomycetota > Actinomycetes > Streptosporangiales > Streptosporangiaceae > JAJYUU01. Next base: position 414,451 of record CAWIMN010000009.1, on the reverse strand, counting down.
CGGCCGCCCCGTGACGGCTACCCGACGCCAGATAGCCATCCCTCGGGCGGTCCAACGCCGGTCGGATCCGGGGAATACCGCCTGGACGCGCTGGCTACGGGCCGGGAGCGCGACGGGTTCCGGCTGGACCGGTCGGCGTTTGAGCCGCGCGCGGACGAGAGGATCGCTACGGGCCTGGAGCGGGACCGGTTCGGCCAAGAGCGGGAGGGGTTGTGGCCTGAGCGGCAGGCGTTTGAGCGGAGCGTCGATGACAGGCCTGCGACGGGCCTGGAGCGGGACCGGTTCGGCCAAGAGCGGGAGGGGTTGCGCCCTGAGCGGCCGGCGTTTGAGCGGAGCGTCGATGACAGGCCTGCGACGGGCCTGGAGCGGGACCGGTTCGGCCAGGAGCGGGAGGGGTTGCGCCCTGAGCGGCCGGCTCTTGAGCGGGGCGTCGATGACAGGCCTGCGACGGGCCTGCAGCGGGACCGGTTCGGCCAAGAGCGGGAGGGGTTGCGCCCGGAACGGCCGGCGTTTGAGCGAGGCGTCGATGACAGGCCTGCGACGGGCCTGCAGCGGGACCGGTTCCGCCTCGGGCGGCCGGATCTTGAGCGGCGCGTGGACGACAGGCCTGCTGCGGGTCTGGAGCGCGACGGGCTGCGTCCGGAACGGCCAGCGTATTGAGCGGCGCGTGGACGACAGGCCTGCTGCGGGCCTGGAGCGCGACGGGTTCCGGCTGGAGCGGCCGGATCTTGAGCGGCGCGTGGACGACAGGCTTGCTGCGGGTCTCGAGCGCGACGGGCTGCGTCCGGAGCGCCCGGCTCTTGAACGGCGCGTGGACGACAGGCCTGCTGCGGGCCTGGAGCGCGACGGGTTCCGGCCGGGGCGGTCGCCCCTTGACGTCGGGCCGGATGCATACCGGGACGACGGGCGCGGCACAGCCTCCGACCGGCACGGGTTCCGGCTCGAGCGGTCGACTGGCGACCCCGCTCGGGCTGGCTGGGATCTGGATCGATCCGATGGCAGCGCAGTCAGCCGCGGCCACGTTCTAGATCCGCTCGATCGGCCGCGTGATGACAATCGGACACGGCGTTCCGGGGTGGGGCCCGAGCGCGGCGACGACCCCGCTGATTCCAAAGCGGCTGGCCGCGGCCGTGCGGGCGCTCCCGGGGAGGGAATCGGCCCCGTTCCGGACACGGGAGGCCCGGGCGGGCAGGCGTCGAGCGTGTCAGATAGCCGCGAGGACGATACGCTAACGCGCCCGCTGCCGGTCATTCTGCCAGGCGCGACCGCCTTGCCGCGACCTGAGCCGGTCGCAGCGCCGCGCGGGCCGTTCGAGCCGGCCCGGCCGAGCCAGCCGGCGACGGCCGGCCAGCATCACCGGGTCGGTCGAGCCGCCACCAGCGACGTTCTCCGGCCTGCGCGCCCCGCCGGTGCGCCCGATGCCGGAAGCGGCGGCTGCCAAACTCGATCAGATCAAGGACCTCTACCTGACCGCTGAGGCGATCGGGGAGGACGCACTCGACAAGCATTTCGACCAGGTGAGCCAGCGGCAGCGGGAGCTGATCCGCGAGTTCTTCGAGCGGTCGAAGCCGAAGGGCGAGGGCGGGCAGGACTGAGGCACGGTCCCGCGCGGTTCGGCGCGGCCGGTGACTCCGCGGCGGTTCTTATGGCTGTCGGAAATGGGGCTTTTGCCTGATGACCCGGTAGCATTTCACGGCTGACGTGCACTTCTGCGCCCGAGTTGTCGGATTTAGGCGCACGCCAGCCGTGAAATGTTGAGATTGCAAGATCAACTCACCCAGCGTGGGGTCGAAAGAGCGGCCGGAGGGCGCCGGATAACGCGTGCGCCTCGTCGGCACACGATGTCGTGGACGCCGCGTCCGCCGGCCTGGTGCACCACCCCAGGTCCGCCGGCCTGCTGCACCACCCCCAGGCCCGCCGGCCTGCTGCACCACCCCCAGGCCCGCCGGCCGCGTGCACCAGCCCAGGCCCGCCGGCCGCGTGCACCAGCCCGGGTGCACGCCGGCCGCGTGCACCAGCCCCAGGTCCGCCGGCCGCGTGCACCACCCCAGGCCCGCCGGCCGCGTGCACCAGGTCAGCCGACCGCGCCTGGTCCGTCGACCGCGTTCACTTTCTAGGTCAGCCGACGGCGCGCTGCATCAGCAGCGTGCCGATCCAGTTGGCCGTGCTTGTATCCGACGTCAGCGAGCCGCCCGGCATGAGCGAAACCGCACGACTCGTGCAAGCGCACCGACGCCTCGGCTGCGGAATCGGCGATGACCGCGATCACCTGGCGCGCTCCGGCCGCGGCGCAGGCCGTGAGCAACTCGGTGAGCAGAAGCCGACCGATGCCCTGACCGGTGTGTCCGGGCGCGATGAAGATCGAGTCCTCGACGGTAGCGCGGTAGGCAGGCTTGCGGCGCCACGGGCCGGCGTAGGCGTAACCGGCGATCGAGCCGTCGGCATCGGCCACCAGGAAAGGCAGGCCGAGCCGATCCAGTTCCGCTGCCAGCTCGGACCAGTCGGCCGAACTGCGCGGTGCCTCCTCGAAGGTGGCAACCGAGTTGACCGCGTACCAGCCGAAAATGTCGCTGACCCGGCCGAGATCGGCGCGGCACGAGCGGCCGCACGATGATGTTCAGCTCACCCGGCTCCATCTGACCCGGAACGCCTGCGTGAGGTTCTCGGCCTCCTGCTCGCTGATCCTGACGAGTTCCGCGCTGAGGGCGCCGTACTCCCATTCGACGATCGCCGAATCCAGTCGCCAGGTCAGGTCCTGGCTGAGCGACTCATCGATCGGACCGGCCTCAGCGTAGGTCCGCCGCGCCAGTCCGGACGCGGCGCGGCTGCCTTGTGCCGCCACGATGACGTAGTACTGCACTTCGTTCATCGCGACTCCAGGCGGAAGTCGGCGATCTCCGTCCAGTTCGGCGGCGCCTGGGCGGTGGCGGCGGCGGCTACCTGCCGGGCCCGGAGCCGGGCGCGCTCGGCGGGCGGCGTCGCCGGGTCCGTGATCTGGACGTAGGCGTCGTGGGTCCGCTGCACGACGGCCCAGCTTGCCGTCGTGTGGAACTGCACCTCGAAAGCGAGGTGATGCGCCGGGTCGCGCCACTGCGTGAAGATGCCCTTGTACTCGGGGCTCTCCCAGCGGTTGCGCCTGATTTCGAGCTCGAACCCCTGTGATTTGAGCCGGCGGTGCACCAGCCAGGTGCCTTCGACGTAGTCGGCAGCCTCGAAGGCGAACGCGTACCGCACAGCGTCGCTGATGGTGGCAGCCAGCTCCTCGGGCGTCCGGCCTGGGTTGCGGGCGATCAGCCGGGCGAGCTTGGCGGCGAAGCGCTCGGGCGTCTTGAGGCTGTCAGCCTCGCTGCCGGGGGCCAGGCCCCCGAAGGGAAGATGAGCCGCGATTCGCTGCATGGCCGGGGTCAGGCCGCTGCTGCCGTAGCTGCCGAAGCACGTTGCGGCCCTCCGCGGCCCGGCACCTCGCCAGCGCGCGTTCGACAAGCGGGCGCAGCTCTTCGGGGGCGGTACCGCCAGCGTCGAGCCTGCTTGCGTCCGCCTGGCCGGCGTGGCCTGGCCTGCTGTCTGGACCGCGGCGCGCCAGCAGGGAGGATTCGATGCTGCACCGTGTCCCGCCGGGCTGCATCTCGCTGGCCGGGGTCGAGACGGTTCGGCTCGAGCCGGTCGCGCTCGAGCCGGTCTGGATCGAGCCGGTCCCGCGCTGGCTGACTGGCGCGCCGGTACTGGCGGTTGCCATACCCGTTCGTCCGGCCGTGGCCGTTGCCGCCACCGGAGCTCAGTCCTTCGAGTCCGCTGACCCGCGGGTGCTGGCTCGCCTGCCATGGGCCGAGGTTCAGGTCGGTGGACCCGTCGGTTGTGGCGCGCCCGTTGCCGTCGGCAGCGTAGGGATCCACCCAGTCGGGCGGGTCGGGACGGTGACCGTCGCCGCTATGAGTACGGAACGGGGTTTTCGCATCGTCCGCCGCGCTCTTCGCACTGGATCCCGGCGTCGGCCTCCGACGAGGCAGGAAGTCACGTGCGGGGTCAGTGCCCGACGGGGGTTCGCCGGTCTCGGACTCCGCGTCAGTCAGCGCGACATCGGCGAAGGGCGGATCATCGGCCGTGTCGTTCAGCGCCGCGTTGCCGGGCTCAGTGTTGCCGGGCTGAGCTGCTGGTCGGGCCGGTGCTGGTCGGGCCGGTGCTGGTCGGCTCGGGCGGGTCCGGCTCGGGCAGCTTGAGGATGTCCGGCGCTGTGCGGATGGCGGCTGCGTGGATGGCGCCGGCGTGATCAGGCGCGATGTTGTCGGCGCCGCTGTCAGGCAGGAAGCTGCTGGCCGGTTCTCGCCCTGGGGCTGGCAGTCCCAGCTCGAGCTGCTGGAGCCGGATGGGAACCGGCCGGACCTGTCCGCCGTCGTCGTACGGCGAAGACGGGTGTCCGTCAGGCAGCCTGGCCAGACGTGACCGGAGATCGGCGAGAGATCCCGCGCGCGCCCTGCCGGGGGGACCGAGCCGAGCGGCCCCGTACGAGTCGCCTGGCTTCGGGCGCAAGCCGGATCGGGAGGAGCGGGGCCGGCGGTGGTTCGGCTGGCGGCGTGATCGCCGCGGCAGGTGCGGGCTGGGTCGAGGAGGTCGCGCGCGACGGCACACTTGCGGACGTCGGCGTGGCTGGACTTTCGTCGTCGATGCTGAGTGCGTCGCCGGCGGCGGGAGCGACCGGCGACGCCAGAGTCTCGCTGGCGACTGGGCCCGACGCCGGCACGGAAGCCGGGTCGGCGATGTCAGCGACGGCGGGCGGCAGCGGGTTAGAGCTCGGCGGGGCGGCGACGTGCGCGGCCGGGTCCGGGCTCGGCGGGGCGGCGACGTCCGCGGCCGGGTCCGGGCGCGGCGGTACCGGGCGCGGGCTCGGCAGTGCGTGGTTGATGCTCGGAGCTGGTGCGGGGTCTGCGGCCGCCGCAGGGACAGGCGGCGCCGCGGCCCCCGCGCGAGCTGGATCAGCGCGCGGCGGCTGGTAAGGCACGTCGGGCTGGGCGTACGGGTGCAGGAATCCGGTCGTCTCTGGCCTGCGACTGGGCGTCGATCTGGGCTCAGGCCGCTGCCTCGGCGTCAATCTGCCGAGGTCGGGATCGGGGCGGGGATCCTGCGCCGAGAACCTGACGGGGTCCGCCTCCGGAAGTGGGTCGAGGAGCCCGGCCGGCTCAGGCGGAGCCGCACCGCGGAAGTAACTGGCCAGCTCGGAAAGGTCAAGGCGCGGGAGGTCGACTGTGCTCTCGCGCGGGTCCTCTGACTGGTCCCACGGCTGAGTCGGCCCCGGCATAGCTGCATTCTCCCGCCTTCTGGCGATCCGCACATCGTAGTGTCAGTTCGCACCCTTACGCCTGCCGTCTTGTCGCGAGTAGACAGGGCCTCAGTTCGCCAGTGATGCCGCTAGGTGGGGCATCACTAGTAAAGTCGCGCCCTATGCGGAGCCGCCACGGCGGACAGCGCGCCGAGCTGACCGGACCCAGGCAGGAACTCACGCGCTCGGGCGAGGTGCACGCCTGGCTGATGGACCTGGACGCGGGCCCTGCCGACGGAACGCTCGCACCAGCCGAGCGTGACCGGGCGGCGAGCTACATTCGCCCGCGCGACGGGGCGCGGTTCGCCGCCAGCCGGGTCTGGCTGCGGCTGATCCTGAGCCGCTATCTAAACGCCGGTCCGGCTGAGATGCGCTTCGCGGTCGGCGCGGGCGGCCGCCTGGCACTGGCTGGCGGCCACGCGGGCCAGCTTCACTTCAGCCTGAGCCGGAGCGCGGGCCTAGCCCTGGTTGCGGTGTCGCACGCACCCGTGGGCGCGGACATCGAACGGGTCAGCGCCCGGGTCGGCCTGGCGGACCTGGTGGCGGGCAGGTTCGCCTCAGCCGAGGCGGACTGCATTGCTGGCGGCTGCGGGGGGTCACCGTTGCGTGGTTTTTACCGGCACTGGACCGCAAAGGAGGCCTATCTCAAGGCGACCGGCCGCGGCCTCACCGGGTTGCGCCGCACCGAACTGGTCTGCGGTGACCGCCCGGCCATCCAGTCCGCAGGCCGGCTAACCGCCAGCTGGACGCTCTCGCTCGTCGAGCCCGCCACCGACTGCGTGGCCGCGATCGTCGGAAGCGGGCCGGTCGACCGTTGCTGGTCCGTACATTCGTAACGCGCGGCGCGCGGCGCTGGGGTTAGTAGCGCGCCTCCGGCGGCGTGAGCACCGCGGGCAGGATGCAGCCGATCACCGCGCCGAGCCCGATCCGGACGCCATCGGGGCCTGGCGCTGTCGCGGAGATGACGACCTCGTCCCCGTCCTGCAGCCACGAACGGGCCGAGCCGTCTGGGAGGGGAACGGGCTCTTTGCCGTTCCACCCCAGCTCGATCAGCGAGCCCCGCTGACCTGGGTCCGGACCGCTGACCGTGCCGGACGCGTACAGATCACCGCTGCGAAGCGCGGCTCCGTTCTCGGTCATGTGGGCCAGCATCTGGGCTGGGCTCCAGTACATCGTGGCGTACGGCGGCCGGGAAATCAGGTGCCCGTTCAGGCGGATCTCGAATTCGATGTCGAGGCCCCAGTCGGTCGTCTCGACCAGATAGCAGACCTGCTTGGCGTCGCGGGATGGGGGCCGGATGCGTGCGTGCTCCAGCGCCGCCAGGGGCAGGATCCACGGCGAGATCGTGGTGGCGAAGGACTTGCCGAGGAACGGTCCCAGCGGCGCGGACTCCCAGCGCTGGATGTCGCGGGCCGACCAGTCATTGACCAGGCAGACCCCGAACACATGCTCGGCGAACCTGTCGACGGGAACGGGCTCGCCCAGGTGACTGTGTGTTCCCACCACGAAGCCGAGCTCGGCCTCGAAGTCGAGTTGCTCGGATGCGCCAAAGACCGGCAGATCCGCGCCGGGCGGCCGGGACTGGCCGCAAGGGCGCCGGATCGCCGTCCCGGAGACCACAACGGTGCCGGCCCGGCCGTGATATCCGATCGGCAGGTGCTTCCAGTTGGGCGTGAGCGGCTCGCCGTCCGGCCGAAAGATGCGGCCGACATTCGTGGCGTGATGCTCGGAGGCGTAGAAGTCTGCGTAATCCGCCACGGTGAACGGCAGCCGCAACTGCACAGCGTCCGCCGGCACGATCAGGTCCTCAATCGCAGGCCGGAAGTGTTCCTCCGATAGCCACCGGGTCACTTCGGCGCGGACCTGGGCCCAGGCGCCGTTACCCGCGTCCAGGAAGTCGTCCAGGGTGCCTGAGGAGAACAGGTGCGCCCGCCCGGGCAGCAGGCGGTCGGCGGCGGTCGTCAGGTCGAGCACGCTGTCACCGATGGCGACTCCGACCCGGAACTCCTCGGCGTGATGCGCAGCCGTGTAGGAGCCGTAGGGGAGTGCTGCCAGCCCGAGCGAGTGATCCGGCGCGACTCCGAGCCATGCTGCCGCCTGCCTCATGATGCTCCTTCGGCTTGTCCCCCTTGTACCGCTGAGGCCAAGCGTAGCCAGGGCGCTGGCGGGGCTCCGCTGTCCGTCAGGACGGCTGGTGCTGTGCGCAGGCGCACGGCCGTGGCGCCCGCTGGGCGAAGCCCGCGATGACAAACGCCAGCGTCGTCTCAAAGATGTCATCGTCGGCCACGTCCGGCAGGTCGGTCCTGATCTGCCAGATGTTGGGATGATCCGCCCTGCTGACCGCGAGGTAGGCGCTGGTCCAGGCGGACCTGTCGGCCTGCTGGAAGCGCTCGTCCAGCGCGAGGAACGACGCCTCGAAGCCCGCCCAGGCGAGCGCGAAGTCCCCGACGGCCCGGTACATCAGCGCGGCCTGCGGACCTTCGAACCCGGCGGCCAGGACGGCGCCCACGATGACGTCGACGGTCCTGAGCTCGGCCGGGCGCTGAGTCGTCCGGTAGGCCGATATCGATGCAGCCGCCGGATGCGCCAGATAGGTCCGACGCAGCCGCCTGGCCAGGTCCATAAGCGTCTCGATCCAGCATTCCTGCAGGGTGAGCCCGGCCATGGCTTCCTCGATGAGGCGGTCAGCGATGGCCAGCACGAGGTCGTCCTTGCTCGCGAAATGCCGGTACACGGCCGTCTGGTCAGCCCCGATCGCGCGGCCGAGCTTCGGCAGGCTGAAGCCGTCGATGCCGTGCTCGTCGAGCAGTCGCAAGCTCTCGGTGACGAGCATCTCCGCAGTGAGGGTCCCGCGCCTGAGGCCACGCCGTGGCTGGCTCGGCACCGCCTCAATCGCCGTCGGCTCGGCTGACATACGGCACCCTTCTCGCTCTGAGCCCCCTTCGGGGGACGCTATCAGGTCTTCTCCCGATCTTTAGTCCAAGGCATTGACAACAACTTTGTCAAGTGCTTGAGTACCGGGCATGTCGCCGGACAAAGGGAGACTTTGGTGGCAGTCCATGGGGCAGATCTGCTGTTCTGCAATGGCGCTGTCTTCGACGGTGAGCAGTTCCGGCCGGCCGGCACGAGGGTGCTCGTCCGGGCAGGCCGGATCGCGGCTATCGGGCCGGACCTGCCTGCCGGACCTGCTGACGTCGTCGACCTGGCTGGCGGCACATTGCTGCCTGGCTTCATCGACGCGCACGTCCATCCGGTCTTCGCTGGCGATCAGCTCCGGCGCTGCGACCTCAGCGGCGTGACGACCCGCCCCGGCTACCTCGACCTCATCGCGGCCTACGTCCATGCCAATCCGGACGACGGCTGGATCACCGGCGGCGGCTGGTCGATGGAGGCGTTCCCCGGTGGTGTGCCGACGGCCGCGGACCTTGACGCCATCGTGGCCGACCGCCCTGTCTACCTGCCCAACCGCGACGGGCACGGTGCGTGGGTCAACAGCATGGCGCTCCGCCTGGCCGGCATCGACTCCGCAACTCTCGACCCGGCTGACGGCCGGATCGAGCGGGATGCGACGGGAGCTCCGGTCGGCATGCTTCAGGAAGGCGCGACCAGCCTCGTCTCGCGCCTGCTGCCGCCGGCGAGCGACGCGGACTGGTACGAGGCGCTGCTGGCCGGACAGGAACGGTTGCTTTCGTTCGGAATCACCGGCTGGCAGGACGCGATCGTCGGCCACCTGCACGGGTCAGGAGATCCCCTGCCTGCCTACCTGCGCGCTGCGCAGGATGGCTCGCTCCTGGCCAACGTGGTTGGCGCACTCTGGTGGGACCGGGACCGTGGCCTGGAGCAGCTGCCCGAGTTGCTGGACCGTCGCGGTCGAGGCGAAGAGGGACGGTTCCGGCCCGCCAGCGTGAAGATGATGCTCGACGGAGTGGCGGAGAACCACACCGCCGCCATGCTGGAGCCCTACCTGGACTCCGATGGGTGCCAGACCGGCGTCGACGGCCTGGACTTCATCGACCCCAGCCAGCTGCCGGAGTACGTGACCGTCCTGGATCGTGAGGGATTCCAGGTGCATTTCCATGCGCTCGGCGATCGCGCGGTGCGTCTGGCGCTAGACGCGGTGGCGGCGGCACGACGGGTGAACGGCGACACCGGCAACCGGCATCACCTGGCGCACCTTCAGGTGGTGCACCCCGACGACATCGCGCGCTTCGCGCAAGTGTCGGCGACCGCCAACATTCAGCCGCTGTGGGCCGCACACGAGCCGCAGATGGATGAGCTGACGATTCCGTTCCTGGGGGAGCGCCGGGCGGGCTGGCAGTACCCGTTCGGGTCGCTGGCCGCCGCTGGCGCGCGCATGTGCGCGGGCAGTGACTGGCCGGTGAGCAGCCCCGACCCGTTGCTGGGCGCACACGTCGCGGTCACCAGGAAGCCTCCCGGCGCACCCGGAGCGGGCGGCCCTGGCCCGTTCCTGCCCGAGCAGCGTCTGCGACTAGCGGCCATTCTCGCGGCTTACACCAGCGGCAGCGCGTGGGTGAACGGGCTGGAGTCGATGACCGGCGCGATACGGACGAGCCTCGACGCCGACTTCGCCGTGGTGGACGCCGACCTCAGTCACATTGCCGAGCACGAGATCGGCACTGCCGCCGTCAATCAGACCTGGGTTCGCGGCCACCTCGCCTACCAGCGCGGGCAGGCCGCGTAGTCCGTCGATCAGGACCCCAGCACTTTCTAGGAGGACAGATGAGCCGGACACGGCGAATATCGGCGGCCGCGGCCGCCGTGGCAGCAACCTCGCTCCTGGCCGCCGGCTGCGGGCGCTCGATCGGCGGGGCCTCTAACCCCGGCACCATCTCGCCAACGAAGGGCCTGGTGGCGACTACTGCCGCCGGCACGCAGTCCGTGCCGTCGGTGACGTGGGCTGTGTACCGGGACGTGAACTCACTCGATCCGATCTTCGCCTTCGACTACCCCGAGAACACAGCCATCTCGCTCATGTGCGAGTCGCTGCTCCGGCAGGCGCCGGACGGCTCGATCGGGCCCGGCCTCGCCACGGTCGCGAATCCGTCGCCGACGCGGATGGTATTCACGCTGCGTCCGGGCGCAAAGTTCTGGGACGGCAGCGCCGTCACCGCCGCAGACGTGGTCTACAGCCTGGACCGGCAGATGAATCCGGCCTACGGCGGCTTCTACGGCGCCGCATTCAGCCGAGTGCAGTCAGTCCAGGCGACCGGGCCGGGCCAGGTCGCGATCACGCTGAAGCAGCCTGACTACTGGCTCGAGGGTGAGCTCGCCTCGATGGCCGGCATCGTGATCCAGAAGAGCTACGCCGTGAAGGAAGGCAAGAACTACGGAACGCCCGCTGGCGGCATCATGTGCACCGGCGACTACGAGTTCAAGTCGTGGACAGCCGGCGCCGGCGTGACCGCGGTTGTCAACCCGCACTACTGGAATCCGGCGGTGAAGCCGCTGGTGCAGCAGATCGTGATCAAGGGCGTTCCCGACGCTGCCTCGTTCAACTCGGGCATGCTGACCGGCGCCATTCAGGGCTCGTACTACTTCGGCGACCCCGCCCTCAGCCAGCTGCAGCACAGCAGCGCCGTCAAGGTGTACCAGGGCCCCGGCCAGTCCACCGACGCCTTCATCGTGTCCGCCACGAGCGGACCGCTGGCCAATCCCAAGGTGCGCCAGGCGCTCTCGCTCGCGCTCGACCGGCAGGCGATCATCAGCAACGTCTACCAGGGTGCCGCCCTGATGCCGCGCTGGCTGGCCAACCCGGGCACGTTCGGCTACGGCAGGTCCGTGTTCGATGCCGCCTACAACAAGTCGCCGGTGCTCGCGCAGGACCTGGCTAAGGCGCGCAAGCTCGCCAGCGCGGCCGGGGTGGCGGGCCAGACGATCACCATCGGCACGTCGAGCCAGCTGACCAGCATCGCGACCGTCACCGGTGCGTACCAGCAGGCCGCGCAGGCCATCGGACTCAAGGTCGTGCTGAAGTCGGTCTCGGCGCAGAACTACATCAACTTCTTCACCAGCGCGCAGGCTCGGCAGGGCGTCGACGGATTCATCACCGTGAACTACGGCGACTACGCCGACCCGGCGGCGCTGCTGGCGACGATCGTGCTGCCGACCGGCTCGCAGAACTACGACAAGTTCAATAACCCGCAGCTGACGGCCCTGCTCGAGCAGGCGCGCAGCACGGCCGACGCGGACCAGCGCGCCGCGCTCGTGGCGAAGGCCGAGGAACTGGCGGCCACGCTGCTGCCGTGGATTCCCAACGTCCAGCCGACCAACATTCTCATGCTCAGCAAGAACCTGACCGGGGCCGTCGCGTCGTTCTCCTACATGTTCGCGCCGTGGGCCGACGACCTGGGCGCGAAGGGCTAGCACATGCGCCGACGGTTCCTCGCGCGCCGGCTGGCGATGCTCCTGGCCAGCCTGCTGATCGCCAGCTTCGTGATCTTCGGCGCGCTCTACCTGGCGCCCGGCAATCCGATCTCGGCGCTATCCGGCGGGCGGGCCTTGCCTGCTAGCAGCTTGCACGTGCTGGAGCAGCGCTACCACCTCAACCAGCCGTTCCTCGCCCAGTACTGGTACTGGCTGGAAAACGCGCTGCACGGCAACCTCGGGCTGTCTATCACGCTGCAAGAAAATGTGTCGTCGGTCATCGCAGCGCGCATCGGCACGACCGGCGGGCTGGTCCTGTACGCCGCGCTGATCATCCTGGTCCTCGGCATCGCCAGCGGGATCATCGCCGCGCTGCGGCCGGGGGTGGCCGATACCAGCGTGCTCGTGTCCACCGCGATCTCGGCAGCGGTCCCGTCCTTCGTCGCGGCGATCGTGCTGGTGCTGGTGTTCTCGGTCAAGCTTGGCTGGTTCCCGGCGCTCGGGCAACGGCACCGGCTTCTGGTCCAGCGTGCTGCACCTCACGTTGCCTGCGATCGCGCTCGCCTTCTCCTCCATCGCGATCGTCTCGCGGGTGACGCGAGCCGCGGTGCGCGAGGAGGCTGATCGCGAGCACGTGCAGACGGCGATCAGCCGCGGCATCCCGCGGCGCCAGCTTGTACGCCGGCACATCCTGCGCAATGCCGCGATCCCGATCACGACCGTCTCCGGCATCACCATCGCCTCGCTGATCGCGGTCGCGGCGGTGGTCGAGACGGCGTTCAGCCTGAACGGTCTTGGCGCGTACCTGGTCCAGGCAGCCGAGTCGAAGGACCTGGCGGTCGTGCAAGGCATTTCGCTCGTCCTGGTGGCGGCGTTCGTGCTGATCAACGCCGTGGTCGACGTGTTGTACGCCGTCCTGGACCCGCGGGTGTCGCTGGGGAGCAGGGCCTAGTGAGGACGGCACAGTGAGCGCGGCCGTCGGGATCGCAGCCCGCGTCGACGGCAGAGCCCGCAGGGGAGCGCTCGGCTTGCTGCGCTCGACCGGCGCCGCGGGAATCACGTCGGCTGGCGTCATCGCCGTGGCCACGGTTCTCGCCGTCGTCGGTCCGCTCGTCGCTCCGTACAGTCCGGTGCTGCCGAGCCTGGGCCTGTCCTGGGTCGGGCCGGCCGGCGGGCACTTGCTCGGCTTCGACTTCGAGGGCCGCGATGTGCTGTCGCGCCTGATCGCTGGCGCGCAGTCATCGATGCTCGGCCCGCTCGCCGTGGTGGTGGGCGCGATGGCGCTCGGCACCGTGATCGCGGTCGTGGCGGCCTGGCGGCAGGGAGTCGCCGACACGGTGATCTCGGCCGGGCTGGACATCCTGTTCGCGTTCCCTGGCATCTTGCTCGCGGTTCTCGCCGCGGCCGTATTCGGCGCCGGGCTGACAGCTGCCGCCGTCGCGCTGTCCATCGCGTACATGCCTTATGTCGCCCGCGTGCTGCGCGGCGCTGCGCTGAAAGAGCGCGGTCAGCCGTATGTTTCCGCGCTTGAGGTTCAGGGTGCCTCGGCCACGTCCATCTGCCTCCGGCACATCGTGCCCAACATGCTGCCGCTGATCGTGGCGCAGGCGACCATCATGTTCGGCTGGGCCATGGTCGACCTCGCGGCGATCTCATTCCTTGGCCTCGGCGTTCAGCCGCCGGCGCCCAACTGGGGCGTCATGATCTCGGAGAACCAGCCCGGCATCCTCCAGGGTTATCCGCTGCCGGCCCTGTCGGCTGGGCTGTGCATCGTCGGCGTCGTCATCGCGTTCAATGTGCTCGGCGAGCGGCTGTTCGAGCAGGCCAGGGCGGCGCAGCGGTGACCGGCGCAGGGATGATCGAAGCGCCGCTGCTGGAGGTGGACAGCCTGACCATCCGGCTGCCGGTGGAAGGGGCGCAGCGGGCCGTCCTGCGCGACGTATCGCTGACCATGCGCGCCGGGGAGGCCGTCGGCCTGGTCGGTGAGTCCGGCTCGGGCAAGTCGATGACGGCGAGGGCGATTGACCAGTTGCTCCCGCGCGGCGCGCAGGTCGAGGGCCAGGTCCGCTATCGCGGCCGCGATGTCAGCGAGCTGCCCGGCCCGGAGCTGCGGACATTCCGCACCAGCGTCGCCATGATCTTTCAGGACCCCCGCGCGCACGTGAACCCGGTGCGCCGGATCGGCGATTTCATGACCGAGGCACTGCGCACTAACCTCCGCGTGCCCGCCGACGAGGCTCGCCAGCGCGCCGTCGACATGCTCGGCCAGGTCGGCATCGACGACGGTGACCGGCGGCTCCGGCAGTACCCGCACGAGCTGTCCGGCGGCATGCTCCAGCGGGTGATGATCGCCGCCGCGCTGCTGACCGAGCCGCAGCTGCTGCTGGCGGACGAGCCAACCACCGCGCTCGACGTGACGACCCAGGCCGAGGTCATGGCCATCCTGGACGAGCTGCGCCGGGTGTACGGGATGGCCATGCTGTTCATCACCCACGACCTCGAGCTGGCGGCCGCTATCTGCGACCGGACGATCGTGATGTACGCCGGCCAGGTCGTCGAGGTCCGCAGCTCGGCGCTGCTGCACGACGACCCGCTGCACCCGTACACGGCTGCCCTGGCGGCAGCTCGCCCTGATATCGCGCGCACGGCGCCCCGGCTGCAGGCGATACCCGGCCGGCCGCTGTCGGCGTTCGAGGCACCAGCGGACGAGTGCGCCTTCGCGCCGCGCTGCCCGCACGCCGGCGATGCCTGCCGGGCCGGCGTACCCGGCCTCGCTAGCCTCGACGGCGGCCTGGCGCGCTGCGTTCGGGCCACCGAACTCCGCGGTCAGCTGGCGGTGACCCATGCCTGACGGGACAGCGCCAGTCGCGACAGCGCCCGTCCAGGCAGCGCCCGTCCTGGCGGTGACGGGCCTGCGCAAGGAGTACGGCAGCCTCGTCGCGGTGGACGACGTCAGCTTCGCCATACCCGCTGGTCAGTCGCTCGCGATCGTGGGCGAGTCCGGATCCGGCAAGACCACGATCGCCAGGATGATCGTCGGACTCGAGCGGCCGACCAGCGGCACGATCACCGCATGCGGCACTGACCGGTCGCGGCCGGCTCGCTCCGGTCGCGACCGGCGACGCCGCGGCGGCGAAGTGCAGATCGTCTTCCAGGACCCCTACACCAGCCTCGATCCGCGGCAGACCGCGGCGGACGCCATCGATGAGGCGCTTCGGCTGCATCACGACTGGCCTGCAGACCGCCGCCGCGGCCGCGTCGCCGAGCTCACCGACCTGGTCGGCCTGGACGGCCGGCAGTCACGGTCGCTGCCGCGCGCCCTGTCCGGCGGTCAGCGCCAGCGGGTCGCGATCGCCAGGGCGCTGGCCGCCGAGCCGCGCGTGCTGATCCTCGACGAGTCGGTGGCAGCGCTCGACGTGTCGATCCAGGCGCAGGTGCTCAACCTGCTCGCCGACATCCGCGACGAGACCGCTGTCTCCTACGTCCTGATCAGCCATGACCTGGCGGTCGTTCGCCAGCTCACCGACGAGGCGATCGTGATGTACCGCGGCCGGCTCGTGGAGCAGGGCCCGACGCCGCGCATCCTCGACGACCCGCAGCACCCCTACACCCGCAGGCTGCGCGCGAGCGTGCCGCATCCGGGCTGGAAACCGACCCGAGCAGGAAGCGACCCGACGTGACTGACCTGTGCTACTTGTCCGCGGTCGATGCGCTGCGGCTGTTCCGTTCGCGTGAGCTGTCGCCGGTCGAGCTGGCCGCGGCTGTGATCGCCAGGGCCGAGGCCGTCGAGCCGACCATCAACGCGTTCGCCGAGACATTCTACGAAGCAGGCGCTGGCGCAGGCACGCGCCGCCGAGGCGCGGTACGCGGGCCGCGACGCGGCGCCGCGTCCGCTGGACGGCCTGCTGGTCGCGGTGAAGGAAGAAGCGCCGATCGCCGGGCAGCGCAACACGCTCGGATCGCTGCCGCTGCGCGACGTCGTCGCTGCCGAGACCGCGGTGTTCGTCCAGCGCATCATCGACGCGGGCGGCATCGTGCACGCCCGGACGACGACGCCCGAGTTCAGCTGCGCGCCGGTCACCTGGACGAAGCTGTGGGGCGTGACCCGCAATCCGTGGCACACCGCCTACTCGCCCGGCGGATCAAGCGGCGGATCGGCTGCGGCGCTGGCGGCTGGCTCGACCACGCTGGCGACTGGCTCGGACATCGGCGGCTCGATCCGGATCCCGGCCTCCTTCTGCGGTGTCGTCGGCTTCAAGCCGCCCTACGGCCGGGTGCCCGAGGTCGAGATCTTCAACCTCGACCACTACTGCCACGAGGGGCCGATGGCGCGCACCGTCGCGGACTGCGCGCTGCTGGAGAACGTGATCGCCGGGCCAGATCCCAGCGACGTCGCGTCGCTGCGGCCGAAGCTCGAGATTCCCGCCCAGCTGGAGTCGGTCCGCGGCATGCGCATCGCGCTGTCCACCGATCTCGGCTGCTACCAGGTCGACGCGGACGTCGCGGCGAACACGCATGCCGCCGCGGACCGGCTGCGTGAGGCTGGCGCCGAGGTAGTGGAAGTCAGCCTGCCCTGGCAGCTGGAGATGATCGAGCAAGCCGCCCGCATCCACTTCGGCATGATCTTCGGCCCGTCTATCCGCGAGCTCTACGAGCAGCACGCGGCGGAGCTGACGTCATACGCCCGGCACTTCGCGGCCGAGGCAGACCAGATCGCCAAGGACGACCTCCTGACCGGGCTGGCGCTCGAGGGCCGCATCTATGCGCCGCTCGGGGCCCTGCTCGACCGACTACGACGCGCTCATCTGCCCGACGTTCGCGATTCCGGCGCTGCCGGCCGAGTATGACGTCCGCGACGAGATCGCGGTCAACGGCCGGCCGTGCGCGAACTGGATGGACGTCATGATGACGCTGCCGTTCAACATCGCGAGCCGGTGCCCGGTGCTGAGCGTGCCTTCGGGGCTGTCGCGGGACGGCGTGCCGACGGGCCTGTCCATCGTCGGCAAGACCTACGACGACGTCACGGCATTCCGGGTCGCCGCCGCACACGAGGCCCGGTTCCCGTGGCTGGACGCAGCCGGCCCGCCGCCCGGCGCTGTAAGCACGGCGCTGTAAGCACGGCACTGGGAGCACGGCGATGGCCGTGCGGTTCAGGGCGCGAACGTCGGCCAGGCCTGCACGTGCGTGCCGGTACGTTAGGGGTGGCGGCACTTCGGCCGCGCAGGTACGCAGTCACATGTCGCCCGCAGGCAGGTGAGCGGTGAAAGAGTACGCCGACTTCCTCGGCCGGCAGGCACCGTACGACGCGCTGGACTCGGCGGATCTCGAGCGACTAGCGGAGCGCGTCGAAGTCGAGTACTTCGGCCACGGGACCGTGATCGTGGCCGCTGATTCACCGGCCCTGGACCGCCTCTATATCGTGCGCACCGGCTCGGTCGAGGTGGTTGACCGCGGCCGGGTCGTCGATCTGCTCGGGCCCGGTGACACCTTCGGGCACGTATCACTTCTGTCCGGGCTCCCGCCCGCACTGACGGTCCGGGCAGCAGAGGAGACGCTCTGCTACCTCCTGCCCGATCCGAGGCAGATTCTGGCGCACCCGGACCGGCTTCGCTTCGCTCACTACGGCTCTCTGATCGCCCGTGAGCGACTGACCGGAGGCCGCGCGCTGACCGATCACGCGAGCGTGCCCGTCTCCGCATACGCACGGCCGCTGGTCTGGTGCGAGGCGGGTGAGCGGATCGCCGACGTCGCCCGGCGGATGGGAGAGGCACGCCAGTCATCCGCGCTGGTGCGATGCAGGGATGGGCTCGGCATCGTCACCGACAGCGACTTCCGGCGGCATGTCGCAACTGGCCGGGTGTCGGCAGACGCTCCGGTCGGCGACATAGCGACCCGGCCGATCGCGATGATCACTGACCGGGCCACGATCGCCGAGGCATTCCTGCACATGGTCGAGCATGACGTCCATCACCTGCCGGTGATGGACAGCCAAGGACGGCCCAGCGGGGTGGTCCGAGTGCTCGACATGGCTTCGGTAGAGGTCCGCGATCCGCTGCTGGTCAGGTCGGCCGTCGAGCAGGCGGCCGACATCCCCGCGCTCGCCTCGGCCGCGCAGATGCTGCCGTCGACCGCAGTAGCCCTGGCCGAGGCGGGAGTTCCGGCGCTGCGGCTGGCTGCGCTGCTCGGCACGGTGCGGGATGCCATCGTGCGGCGACTGATCGGCATCGACGCCGATACGGACGCCACCGGCACGCAGTGCTCGTGGCTGGTCCTCGGCTCGAGCGCACGGTCGGAACCGTTCCCCGGCTCTGACCTCGACACCGCCGTGGTCTGGTCCGACGAGCCAGGACAGCCAAGTCACTTCAGCCGGGTCCAGACCGTGGCGGCCCGGCTGCTCGACGACATGGAGCAATGCGGGCTGCATCGCTGCCCGGACGGCGCCAATGCCACCGAGCAGCTGTTCAACCGGTCGGCCACTGACTGGAAAGCAGCTGCCAGCCGGTGGGTCGGCCAGCCGACCGGCTCGGGCACCGCCCTGCTGGTCTCTCTCATCGCGGACAGCCGGCCGCTGACCGGGCTGGCGCTTGGCCGTTCGGTGACTGACGCGCTCGCGGCCGTCACCAGGAGCCTCGACTTCACTGAGGGAGTGCTGTCCCTGGCGCTGCACTACCGGCCGCCGACTGGCTTCGTCCGGGACTTCGTGGTCGAGCACACCGGCGAGCATCGGGGTGAGCTCGATCTCAAGCACGGCGGCCTGGTCCCTGTTGCCTCGATCGCCCGCTGGGCAGCTATCGTCATGCGCGACGTCAGGGGCTCAACCCCCGAGCGGCTGCGCCGCGCGCAGCTGGCCGGCCTGCTCACGGCGGACGAGGCAGCCAGCCTGACCGGGGCGTTCGAGGAGATCTTCGGACTGGTCATGGCGCGCGAGATCGACGCCATCCGGGCAGGCACGCCGCCCAGCAGGTACCTAGCGCCCCGCGATCTCGACTCGCTCACCCGCCGGCTCCTGCGCGAAACGTTCCGGGTCATCTCGGCGGTGCAGGCCACGCTGGAGGGCGAGTGGATATCCAGGGTCAAGTGAGGCTGGCCCTGCGCCGCCCGCGGGGGGATGTCGCCCGCGCCTACGCGGGCACCACGATGCGACTGGATCAGCCGTGGCGCGCCGCCCGCTACTGTGCGGTCGACCTGGAGACCACCGGACTTGACCTGCGACAGGACGTGATCATCAGCTTCGGCTCGGTGGGCATCGAGGGCGGGCGCGTCATTGCGGGAAGCTCGGTCTACCGCCTCGTCAGTGGACCGGCGCACGTATCCCCGGCGGCGATCGCCGTGCACTCCCTGCGCCCGGCGGACCTGGCAGACGCCCCGACCTGGGACGAATCGGTAGACGTGCTGCTCGAAGCGCTGACCGGCCGCGTGCTGGTTGCCCATGCCGCCTGGGTCGAGCGCGCATTCCTGCGGCGCGCGTTCCGCGCGCGCCAGGTCCCGGCGCCGAGAATCGTCGTCGATACGGCGGCTCTCGCCCGCCGCGCGGGGCTGGCCCCCGTGGGCGCGTCCGGCGAGCCGTCCCTGGAGCTACTCGCTCGCGATCTGGGGCTACCGGGACACGAGCCGCATCATGCCCTGGGCGATGCCCTGACCACGGCCGAGGTGTTCCTTGCCCTGTCGACGCGGCTCGATGCCGACGCATCGCAGACCGTCGGCTCGCTAGTGTCCGCCTCGCGCCGGTTCGCACTGCGGTGACATTGCGGCGACAGTGGTGCGCGCGAGCCACTGCGGTCCCTAGTATCAGGTCATGACTGAACGATCAGACAGGACCCAGGGGCCAGTTCCGGACGGGGCGGTTCCGGACCGGGTAGTTCGGGATCGGGTAGTGCCGGACCGGGCCCAGGTCGTGATCGTCGGCGGCGGGGTGATCGGCTGCAGCATCGCCTACCACCTGGCGCACCTGGGCTGGACGGACGTCGTCCTGCTGGAGCAGCACGCGCTGACCGCAGGGACGACCTGGCACGCGGCCGGCCTGATCACTTCGGCCGGGATGACCGATGAGACCTCGCTGTTCTTCAGCAGGTATTCGCGCGACCTGTACTCCCGGCTCGAGGAAGAGACCGGGCACTCGACCGGGTTCCGCGCCGTCGGCCACATCTCGCTGGCGACCACGCCGCAGCGGCAGGAAGCGCTGCGCCGCGAGGCTGCCTGGATGCACGGCTTCGGCGTCGACGATACCGAGATCTCCGCGGCCGAGATCGCCAGAATGTGGCCGCTGGCGCGGACCGACGACGTCCTGTCTGGCTTTTACGTGGCCGACGAGGGGCGGGCCGACCCCGTCGGCGTCGCGACGTCGCTGGCCAAGGGCGCCCGGCAGCTGGGCGTGCGGATCATTGAGGGCGTGGCCGCGACCGGCGTGGAGACCCGCGGCCGCCGCGTCACCGCCGTGCTGACCGAGGCCGGCCGGATCGAGACCGAGGTCATCGTGAACGCGGCGGGGATGTGGGCACGCCAGTTCGGCGCGCTCGCTGGCGTGTCCGTGCCGTTGCAGGCCGCCGAGCACTACTACCTGCTCACCGACACAGTGCCGGGCATGGACCCGGACCTGCCGGTGATCGAGGACCCGGATAACTACGGCTACTACCGGCCCGAGGGCGACGGCATGCTGGTCGGCATGTTCGAGCCAGTCGGCGCGCCGTGGTCGCTGGACGGCGTGGCCCGCGACTTCTCCTTCGGCAAGCTGCCGCCCGACTGGGAACGGCTCGAGCCCTTCCTCGGCCCGGCGCTAGCCCGGATCCCGTGCCTCACCGAGACCGGCGTGCGTACGTTCTTCTGCGGGCCGGAGTCGTTCACCGCCGACGTCAAGCCGCTGATCGGGCCCGCGCCGGAACTTGACGGTTACTTCGTCGCGGCCGGGCTGAACTCGCTCGGCATCCTGTCCGGCGGCGGCGTCGGCAGCGTCGTGGCGACCTGGATCGCCGACGGCGTCCCGCCCGTCGACACCGCGCATATCGCCCTCGACCGCACCGCGACCTACGAGACCTCGCGCCGATTCCGCCGCGAGCGCACCGTCGAGCAGCTCGGCGTCCTGTTTGGCGACGCGGTATGGCCGACGTGGAAGCCGTCGACCGCGCGCAACATCCGCCGCTCTGTGCTCCACGACCGGCTCGCCGCGCAGGGTGCGCACTTCGGCCAGTCGGCGGGCTGGGAGTTCCCGGAGTGGTTCGCGGAGCCGGGCGAGCACCCGCAGAGCACGCTGGACTTCAGGCGGCAGGCGTCCCACGACATCGTGGCGCGCGAGCACGCTGCCGTGCGCGAGGCGGTCGGCGTGCTGGACATGACCCTGATGGCCAAGCTGATCGTGCAAGGACCCGACGCGGCGGCCGTGCTCAGCAGGCTGTCGGCTAACGACGTAACCGCCGGGCTCGGCCGCATCGTCTACACGCAGTGGCTCAACGAGGCGGGCGGGATCGTCGCCGACGTGACCGTGACCTGGCTGGAGCCGGCGAAGTTCCTCGTCGTCGCCAGCGACGTCATCCACCGGCGGATCGAGCCGATGATCCGCCGCGAGACCCGGCCGGGGGAGTTCGTCACGGTGACCGACGTGACGTCTGGCACCACCTTGCTGTCCGTGCAGGGCCCTGCGTCGCGCGAGCTGCTGGGCAGGCTGACCGACGGCGACCTGTCGACTACCTCGTTCCCTTATCTGTCTGCCCGCCAGGTGCACGTCGGTTATGCGCCTGCGCTCGCCATCCGTGTCACCTACGTGGGTGAGCTTGGCTTCGAGCTGCACGTTCCGGCCGAATACGGCGCCGGAGTGTATGACGACCTGATGGCCGCGGGCGCCGACCTCGGCGTGCGACCGGTGGGGCTGGCCGCGATGACCAGCCTGCGGCTGGAGAAGGGCTACCGGGACTTCGGCGTCGACATCGACAACACCGACACGCCGCTGGCGGCGGGCCTGGGCTTCGCGGTCGCCTGGGACAAGCCCGGTGGCTTCGTCGGGCGGGGCGCGCTGGCCAAGGAGCGGGCCGAGGGCCCGCCCCGCACGCGCGTGGTCGGGGTAGTGGCGCAGGATCCGGACGTTGACCTTTTCGGGAACGAGGCCCTCCGCCGCGACGGTCGCTGGGTCGGCTATGTACGCGCGGCGGCCTACGGCCACACGGTCGGGGCCGCGGTCGGCCTGGCGCAGGTCACCTGCTCCGACGGGGTCACCGCGGCGTGGCTCGAGCAGGGCGGCTTCACCGTGCAGACCGGCACCGGCGACGAGATGCCGGCGCGCCTGCAGATCGCGCCGTTCTATGATCCGCAGCGGTTGCGCATCCTGGCGGCGTGAGCGGCCGGTCAGCCGTAGAGCTTCAGACGCGGCCATAGCGTGCGCCAGCTTGCTACCGGACCGGTGCAGACTCCGATCTGGATATCGGTCCAGTCATTGCGCACGTGGTATGGCGGGTTGACTGTGGTCAGCACGTGGCAGGTGGCGAAGTACGGCCGCAGCAGGCCGAGCGCGTCGACCACGAGCACCGTCCGGTCGGAGGCCCGGCCGGGACCCCACATCCAGTACGCGTTGTGGCCGGAGAGCACCGGCGGCAGATGATCGCCGCCGCCGTAGACGGTGAGCGTGGCGGCTTCCGGGTAATACCCGGTGAAGATCGACGTGGGCGGCTGGCCGGCCCGTACCAGGGCCGCGTCCTGCGCCGCGACCGCGCGCGTCAGCTGTGGCCAGCCGATGGAGTCACCGACTGAGCTGTGCTGAGCCGAAGGCCGGCAGCGAGTGCACCGCGCTGGCCGGCAGGAAGGGCAAGACCTGCGGAAGGGTCACGGCCACGCCCACGAGCGACACGGCCACGACGAGCAGCAGTCGCGGTCCCGGTCGCCGGCCGCGCGCGATCCAGCGCTCGGTCGCCGCGGCGCCTGCTGCGAGCACGACCGGCGCCACCCCGTCGGCGTAGTACACCTTGCCCGGCACCCAGGCCACCACGTACACGAGGACGAGCGTGGCGGCAACCGCGATGAATCGGAGCTCAGCGGTCCGCCACAGGACGACGAAACCGGCGATGACCAGCGGCGCCATCACCAGGCCCAGGTAGACGACCTCGGCTGGCAGCGCGCCAGCGTAGTCGCCGGGCGAGGTGTTTTCCCGGTGCAGCGCAGCCGACATGGCCAGTTGCGGCCACCCGTGCGTCGCCTGCCAGGCGACGTTCGGCGCCCAGATGGCCGCCGCGATGCCGGCGCCGAGCCATGGCCACCGCGTGCTCAGCACGGGGCGCTGTGCGGAGCACAGGAGGCCAGCAGCCAGGGCGATCAGCAGCAGCACCACCAGGTTGTCCGCCTCGAGCCCGACGCCGGCTGCGGCTCCTGCCGCGAGCCACCAGCGCGGCCGGTGCCGCAGCAGCGCCGTGCTGACGCACAGCAGGACGGTCGTCCAGGCCAGCAGGTCCAGCGGTGTGGTGTTGCCGACGTGAACGGCGCCGAGGAAGACAGGGGCACACGCCGTGACGAGCGCCGCGAGCACCCGGCCCAGTCGGCCCGCGCCGAAGAGCGCGGCCAGCCGCGCCGCCATGACCACGATGGCGCCGCCGGCCAGCGCCGGGATGATCCTGATCGCGGTTGGGGTGACCCCGAGCAGGCCGGTGATCCGGGTCAGCAGCGGCGCCAGCGGCGGCTGGTCTACGTAGCCGAACGCGAGATGGTGTCCGGCCACGAGGAAGTAGAGCTCGTCTTGCTGGAAGCCGTAGCGGCCGCTAACGGCGAGTTCCACCGCCACGAAGGCGAGGCCGATGATCCACGCGAGCAGGGGTACGCGATCGGAGCGCCGGTCGGTGGGCTGCGGCGCACGTGCGGCTGATGGCGCGGCCGCCAGGCCGGAGGTCGGGATCGGGTTCGGGGCCATAGTGCCGTCGGGCTGGGTCATCGCGATGCCTCTCGCTGCGCATCCCGCCGGGAAGGCTTCCCGCACGCTAAGCTATCAGTATGATATCACAATAGTAGGCCGCGATGGCGGAGTCTGGCTAGACCCAGCGGCACCATTGATAGCTTGACGTCGAGATAGTTGCTCATTAGGCTGCACAGTAGATAGCTTGATATCGAGATACTTGCCCCAAGGCCTCGTCGCCGGCCCGGCGGGTGCATCGGGGGCGCAAGGCGGCAAGATGCATGCAGGGGATGACGCAGGGCAGGTCGGCAGGACCTGCACGACCCAGGAGGCTAGGACATCATGACCGGGAACAGCTTCGGCAGTCGCGCTGATCTCGCCGTAGGCGGTACCAGCTATCAGATACACCGGCTTGACGCCGTCGACGGCGCGGGTGACCTGCCCTACAGCCTGAAGATCCTGCTGGAGAACCTGCTGCGGACTGAAGACGGGCTGAACGTCACTGGCGACCACGTGACCGCCCTCGCGCAGTGGGATCCGCAGGCCGATCCCGACACCGAGATTCAGTTCAGCCCGGCCCGCGTCATCATGCAGGACCTGACCGGCGTGCCCGCGGTCGTCGACCTGGCGGCCATGCGCGAAGCGATGCGCGCGCTCGGCGGCGACGCTGGCAAGATCAATCCGCTCGTCCCGGCCGAGCTCGTCATCGACCACTCGGTCATCGCGGACGTCTTCGGCCGCCCGGATGCCTTCGACCGGAACGTGGAGCTTGAGTTCCACCGCAATCGCGAGCGCTTCGCCTTCCTGCGCTGGGGTCAGGAAGCGCTGCGGCAGTTCAAGGTGGTGCCGCCCGGCACCGGCATCGTGCACCAGGTCAATATCGAGTACCTGGCCAGGGTCGTCATGACCCAGCAGGTCGACGGCGTGGCTGGCCGCCTACCCCGACACCTGCGTCGGCACCGACTCGCACACCACCATGCAGAACGGCCTTGGCATCCTCGGCTGGGGCGTCGGCGGCATCGAGGCCGAGGCGGCCATGCTGGGCCAGCCGGTCTCGATGCTGATCCCCAAGGTCGTCGGATTCCGGCTGACCGGTGAGCTGCCTGCCGGGCGCGACCGCGACAGACCTCGTGCTCACCATCACCGAGCTGCTGCGCAAGCACGGCGTGGTCGGCAAGTTCGTCGAGTTCTACGGCGACGGCGTCCCGGCCGTCCCGGTCGCCAACCGGGCCACGATCGGCAACATGAGCCCGGAGTTCGGGTCTACCTGCGCGATCTTCCCGATCGACGCCGAGACCCTGACCTACCTCAAGCTCACCGGGCGGCCAGCGGAGCTGGTCAGCCTGGTCGAGGCCTACGCCAAGGAGCAGGGCCTGTGGCACGACCCGGCTGCGCACGCGCGCTACTCCGAGGAGCTGGTGCTCGACCTGTCGACGGTGGTGCCGTCCCTGGCCGGCCCGAAGCGGCCGCAGGACCGGGTCGCGCTGACCGACGCGAAGAGCTCGTTCCGCGAGGCGCTCGGCACCTACGTGCAGCTGGACAAGCTGGACGACGAGATCGCCGGCACGTTCCCGGCGTCCGATCCGTTCGTCGCCGAGCGCGAGAACGGCGGCGGCGTCCGTCGCGCCGGTGGCCAGGCCAGCCCTGCCAACCGGCCATCCGCACCCGCCGAGGTGACGCTGGATGACGGCACGACGACCTCGGTCGACCACGGCTCGGTTGTCATCGCCGCGATCACCTCCTGCACCAACACCTCCAACCCGTCGGTGATGATCGGCGCCGCCCTGGTGGCCAAGAAGGCCGTCGAGTTCGGCCTGGAGCGCAAGCCGTGGGTGAAGACCACGCTCGCGCCCGGTTCCAAGGTGGTCATGGACTACTACGAGCGGGCAGGCCTGACCCCGTACCTGGAGAAGCTCGGCTTCAACCTCGTCGGGTACGGCTGCACCACCTGCATCGGCAACTCCGGCCCGCTGCCCGAGGCGATCAGCGCCGCGGTGGCCGAGAACGACCTCGCTGTCGTGTCGGTCCTGTCCGGCAACCGCAACTTCGAGGGCCGGATCAACCCGGACATCAAGATGAACTACCTGGCCTCGCCGCCGCTGGTGGTCGCCTACGCGCTCGCCGGCACGATGGACATCGATCTGACCAGCGAGCCGATAGGAACGGGGTCGTCCGGGCAGGCCGTGTACCTGCGGGATCTGTGGCCTACGCCAGCCGAGATCGAGTCGATTGTCGAGTCCGCTGTCGCGGCGGAGATGTTCACCCGTGACTACGCGGACGTCTTCAGCGGCGACGAGCGCTGGCAGGACCTGGACGTGCCGCCGGGCGACACGTTCTCCTGGGATCCCGGCTCGACCTACGTGCGGCACCCGCCGTACTTCGAGGGCATGCAGACTCGGGCCGAGCCCGGTGACCGACATTCACGGCGCGCGGGTGCTCGCCGTTCTCGGCGACTCGGTCACGACCGATCACATCTCGCCAGCGGGCGCGATCAAGACCGACAGCCCGGCCGGGAAGTACCTGACCGAGCACGGCGTGCAGCGGTCCGACTTCAACAGCTACGGCTCCCGGCGCGGCAATCACGAGGTCATGATCCGCGGCACGTTCGCCAACATCCGGCTGCGCAACCAGCTGGCGCCAGGCACCGAGGGCGGCGTGACCATCAAGCTGCCAGGCGGCGAGCAGATGTCGATCTACGACGCATCCCGCCAGTACATCGAGGAAGGCACCCCGCTCGTCGTGCTCGGTGGCAAAGAGTATGGCTCGGGCTCATCCAGCGACTGGGCGGCCAAGGGCACGGCGCTGCTCGGCGTCCGGGCGGTGCTGGTGGAGTCGTTCGAGCGGATCCACCGCTCCAACCTGATCGGCATGGGCGTGCTGCCGCTTCAGTTCAAGCCGGGGGAGAGCGCGGCGTCGCTCGGGCTCACCGGGCACGAGGTGTTCGACGTCACTGGCGTCGAGGCGATGAACTCCGGCGACACGCCGCGCGAGGTGACGGTGCGCGCCGACGACAAGGAATTCTCGGCGATCGTGCGGATCGACACCCCGGGCGAGGCCGAGTACTACCGGCACGGCGGCATCATGCAGTACGTGCTGCGGTCGCTGCTCGACAGGGCGTAGCCCCGTTCGACAGGGCGTAGCCCCGTTCGACAGGGCGCAGCGCAGGTGATGCCAATTCGTTACCGCGGCGGCTAACCGCGGCCGCGGTGACGGCGTCCTTTCTGGTGACGAGTTCTGCGCTAGAGAGGACTGATTGTGATGAGGCTTACCCGAATGCGTGTGCTGCTGGCGATCGCCGGGCTGGTTGCGTCCGGAACTGCGGCGGGCACGGTGCTGGCGGCTGCGCCCGCATCGGCCGTTCCTGCTGCCGCTCGCCCGGTCGTACTCATCAACTACTGCAGCGACCACGGCAAGGTCCGGCCGGTTACCGAGGACCTGCCCGGTTGCATGCCGTCGAACGAGTACCTGGCTGGCCTGAAGTGGACGAGCTGGGGCTCGGTCGCGTACGGCGGCGGCGTGTTCCGCGTCAACAACTGCACCCCGACGTGCGCGCAGGGCAAGTACGTGAGCTACCCGATCCTGACGGTGGCATGGCGTGCCAAGCCGTGGCCGGGCCATACCGGACGTGAGTATTTCAGCCGGATGACCGTGATCTTCACGGGAGCGCATCATCCGCACGGGCCCGCTGCGCAGACGCTGACCCTGCCCGCGGCCGGCTAGCCGCGCCGCGAAAGCGCTGCTGACCTTGAGCCTCGCTCTCGGAATGGCAAAGATACCGGCATATCACTCGTAACTGCCGCTACCGGGCTCCGGCGGCGCTACGCTCGGGCCGGTGAGAACTTTGTTGCCCGATAGCAACTACCTGGGCCCGCGCGCTCATGCTGCCTGACGCGGCAGCAACGGTGCCGCTCACCACGCCGGGCCTGTGGCTCACCGGCATCGAGCGCGGGCTCATGCTGGCCGGCCTGGCGCTGGCGCTTGGCGGCCTAGCCGGCCGCGGCCTGTCGCGGCAGTACAAGGGCGAGCGGCCAGGTCCGCTGCCGGGCCCGTGGGCGCTGCGCGGCTCACTGGTGGGCGCGGGGGCAGCCGCAGCGCTCCTCGTCACCGCGCTGATCGGTCCCGGCCTCGCCGCAGAGCTGGCGCAGCCTGCGCCGCCAGGGCTGAGCTCCGGCGGGACCGCGCCGATCGCCGCGGTCGAACTAGCGCTGTTCGCGCTTGCAGCGATCCTGCTGCGGCTGCGCAGGTCTGGCTCGGCAGCGGTGCTGCTCTGCGCCGTGGTCCTCGCCGAGGGGATCAGATCGCATCCCGAGGGAGTCGTCCCGGTGGCTGGCGCGTTTGTCACCTACTGCCACCTGTTCCCGGCCGTGCTCTGGGCCGGGATGCTGTGCTACGCGCTGCGCGCGGCGATGGCCTGGCGCGCGGATCCGGCTGCCGCCCACGGGATCGTCCGGCTGTACGCGACCGCTGCTGCGTGGCTGTTCGCGGTCGTACTGGCGACCGGCGTCGTCTCGGCGCTCGTGCTCGTGCCGCTCGGGTCGGTGCTCACGACGACGTACGGACTGTTCCTCGTCGCGAAGGCCGCCGTCGTCTGCGTCGCCGCCGGGCTGGCGGTGGCCGGGCGACGATGGCTGCGGCGGCGGCCCGATACCGAGGCCGGACTCGCGCTCGCGTCGAAGCTCGAGATCATCGCGCTCGCGGTGGTGATCGCGATCACCGGGATCCTCACCGTGCTGACCCCGCCAGCAAGGTCAGGCTCCGCTGCCTCGGCCCCGGCCTTCTCCGCGCGGCAATAGGGCATGAGGTTGGATCTGCTGCCCTAAGTGGGGCGTCATTTCCAATCTGGTGCCCCTTGGGGCCGGGGGCGCCGCCGTACGATGGCTGCACCCGACTGCCCGGCCACGCCGCACGACCTCGGAGTCAGATCATGCACCCGTCAGTCCCCGTGATCGACCTCGCGCCCTGGTTTTGCGGCGACGAGCAGGCTCGGGCCGCCGTCGCCGCAGAGGTCGACGAGGCCCTGCAGAGCGCGGGATTCTTCCTGATCACCGGGCACGGGGTGCCAGCCGACCTGCGCGCGAAGGTACGGACCCAGGCGCGGTCGTTCTTCGCGCTGCCGCATGAGATCAAGCAGCGGTACGCCGTCACTGTCGGCGGCCGTGGCTGGCTGCCGCCAGGTGCGGAGGCGAATGGCTACGCCGAGGGCACGCAGACCCCGCCGGACCTGAAAGAGTCGTTCGCGGTCGGCGCCGACCAGCCGACCGGCGACCCGGAGGTCGACGGGTTCTGGTTCCAGCCGAACGTCTACCCGGCCGAGGTGCCGGGGCTGGCGGCCGCGGTGGCTGCTTACCTGGCTCGCATGCGCGAGCTTGCGGACGAGATCCTTGTGCTGTGCGCCGCGGCGCTGGCGCTGGATGGCGACTTCTTCACCCGGCACACTGGCCACGCGACCCACACGATGAACATCAACTGGTATCCGCCCATGACACTGGCTGGCGCGCCGGCGCCGGGCCAGTTCCGCATCGGGCCGCATACCGACTTCGGCACCGTCACCATCCTCGACCGCGAGCCTGGCCGCGGCGGCCTCCAGGTGTGGAGCGAGCAGGACGGCTGGCAGGACGCGCCGTATGAGCCGGGGACGTTCACGATCAACACCGGTGACCTGCTGGCCCGCTGGAGCGGCCGCCGGTGGAAGTCCAACCGGCATCGCGTGCTGCCGCCCCACGCCGAGGCCCCAGATGAGGATCTGGTCTCGCTCGTGTACTTCTACGAGGCTGATCACGACGCGGTGATCGAGTCGCTGCAGCCGCCGATCGGCAGGCCGAACAGCTATGCGCCAGTGGTGTCGGCGGAGTTCATCAAGAAGCGCCTGGACGCCATCACGGTCGGCTAGCGCCCGCTAGCTGTCCAGGCTGCCTGGATGAGACGGGACGTCGACCGCGTGCTCCTTGAGCACGGCCAGCGGCACGATGTCCAGCGCCCGCTCGTGGGTTGACGCGAGCACCACGTGAGCGGCGGCCCCGTCGCGATGAGCCCGCAGCCAGTTCGCCGCCGTGACGCACCAGCGGTCGCCCGGCACCAGGCCGGGGAATTCGTACTGGGGCACCGGGGTGCTCAGGTCGTTGCCTATGCGGCGCTGATGTTCGAGGAACTCAGCGGTCACCACCGCGCAGATCGTGTGGCTGCCGTGGTCTTGCGGCCCGGTCCGGCAGCTGCCGTCTCGGTAGAACCCGGTCACCGGGTCGATACCACACGGCTCCAGTTCACCGCCGAGCACATTGCGATCAGCCATCCCAGCAGTATCGGTGCCAGACTGCGCGACCGACAAGGACCCGGCCGGTCCCGGATGGCAGGGGAGGTGGCCCCGAGCGGCCTACATTGGCAGGGTGACGTTCGATGTGAGCGCGGATTCGTACGCCCGCTTCATGGGCCGCTTCTCCGAGCCGCTGGCGGTGCGGTTCGCCGAGCTGGCCGGGGTGGGCAACGGTCAGCGAGCGCTGGATGTCGGCTGCGGGCCAGGAGCGCTGACCGCGCAGCTAGTCGCGCGTCTTGGTACCGGGAAGGTCACCGCGATCGATCCGTCTGCATCCTTCGTGACGGCGATTCGGACTCGCTTCCCGGGGATCGACGTGCGGGCTGGCGTTGCCGAGCAGCTGCCGTTCCCTGACGCCAGCTTCGATGTCTCGCTCGCCCAGCTGGTCGTGCACTTCATGGCCGATCCGGTGGCGGGTCTGGCCGAGATGGCGCGCGTCACCCGGCCGGACGGCGTCGTCGCGGCCTGCGTGTGGGATCACGCCGGGGGCACGAGCCCGCTGTCGACGTTCTGGCGCGCGGTGAACGACCTTGATCCCGGAGCCCGGGACGAGGCGGGCCTGCCGGGAGCACACGAGGGTCACCTGGCGGAGCTAGGCACGGCGGCGGGCCTGCGGCACATCGAGTCGTCCTCACTGGCCGTCACGGTCACGTTCGAGACGTTCGCTGACTGGTGGGAGCCGTTCACCCTGGGCGTCGGGCCGGCCGGTGCGTACGTAGTCCAGCTGGACCCGGACCGTCGCGAAGCCCTGCGAGCCAGGTGCGAGCAGTTGCTGCCAGCGGCCCCGTTCCCCATCAAGGCCGCAGCCTGGTGCGTGCGGGCGCGGGCCTAGCCGCGCTGTCGGTGCCCGCCGTTAGCATGGGCAGATCCGGCTGGAGCGATCCCGGAGGGAACCTCGATGGCTGATGCCGACGACGTGCGCCGCCTTGCGCTTGTCCTGCCTGAGGTGGAGGAGATCGACTGCGATGGCTTCGACTTCCGGGTGGGCGGCCGGGGGTTCATCTGGTCCTATCCCGAGCGCAGGCCAGGCAAGCCGCGCATGCTCCGCACCGATATCGCGGTGCTGTTCGTAGGCGATGAGGCTGAGAAACAGGCGTTGCTGCTCGGCGAGCCGGCTGTGTTCTTCACCACGGCTGGCTACGACGGCTGGCCGCTGGTGATGCTGCGGCTAGCGCAGGTCGATGTCGACCGCCTGCGCGAGCTTGTTGTGGACGCGTGGCGGATGCGCGCCCCCGAGGAGGTCGCCGGGCTGCTGGCGGAGTCCGGCGTGCTCTCCGGCACCGAGTTAGGCGACTCGGTCAGGGCAAGGTACTGAGGTTGACTTCCTGGATCTGCGGAGCGCCACTCACCGCGACATAGAGGTACTGGCCGTCAGGTTGGAGCGCGAATTCGCGCGGTGCGACACCGCTCGGGATGTAGCCCACCAGCGCCCGCCTGCGGGCCAGCGCTGCCGTCAGGTCCACGACGGCCAGATTGTGCGCCGTCCGCGGGCCGTTCGTCAGATCCGCGTCCGCGACGATCATCTTCGTGCCGCCGTCGACCATGATCTCGCCGGTCGGTGTCTGGCCGACCTGCACCTTCGCCAGGAGCGCCTGCTTCGGGTCAGAGCGCAGCCTCGCGGCTGAGAAGCCGAGCAGATCGTTGCTCTGCCGTGCCGTGACCCAGACCGTCCTGCCGTCGGGTGAGACGACCACCCGCACCGGACTGCAGCCAGCAGTTGCCTGACTGACCAGCGCCGACGCCGGGCTGGTCGCCAGCTTGCTCATGCTCAGGACGCTGACCAGTCCCTCAGCCGGACCGCTGGCCTGCTTGGCCGCGATGCTCGTGACATACAGCCAGTGTCCGTCCGGCGAGACGGCCATCCCGGTCGGCTGGACGCCGAGGGTCACCGTCCCGACGAAGACACCGGAGTGGGACTGACCCAGTGCCAGCGCCTTGTGCAGGTTGAATACGGCCAGCTCGTTGGAGTTCTGCAGGGTCACGAACGCGTACTGGTCGCCGGGTGACAGCGCCACCTCGGCGGCATCGGTCACTGGCTGGATGGTCGGCACGGTCAGGTCCGCGACGTTCGCTGAGCTCGCACCCTGCTCGGCAGCCGCGACGCTCTGCAGGTCGATTCCGTTGCCGACCGCAACCGCCAGGTACCGCCCGTCGCTGGTCATGGCGACGCCCCTGGCCGACTCGCCAGGCGCGGTGACGTAGTACGGATACTGCCTCGCCACCTTGTGCTGCCGGTTCATGACCAGCACGCTGAGCGTGGTTCGGGTCGAGGCGAAGAGGTAGGCGCCGTTCTTCGCGGCCTGCAGGCCGAAGGGGTCCCCGTAGGCCAGGTTCAGTGTCCTGGCGGCCACGCTGAGGGTCCGTCCGGCGGCCGCCGTCGTGCTGCAGCCGGGTGCGGTCATGGGCAGCACCTCGCGCGCGCTGCTCTTCGCCGGTGGCAGCAGCGCAAGGTATGCACCGCCGCTACCAAGAGCCAGCAGCACCGCCAGGGCCCCGACGAGCACGCCCCGCGAACGCCACCCCGGCCGTCCTCGCCCCGCAGCGCCAGGTAGCGGCCCACTAGTGGCCCCCGATATGTGCGCCTGGGTCATCTCGGATGTCGTGCGCACCGAGCTCTGCGGGAAGATCGTGGTGGCCGGGCCGCCGGGCGGCGCCGCCGCGACGTCCCGGGCCGACCGCCAGGCAGCAATCTGGGACGCCGGCACGCTCATCGGAGGGATCGTCTGCTCTCCGGAGTCGTACGGCGCGATCGCCAGTGCCTGCTGGAAGGCCACCGAGAAGTCGCGGCAGCTCGGATATCTATTACCGGGGGCCTTGGCCAGAGCTTGGGCGAAGACGTCGTCCACGGCCAGCGGCAGCTCGGGCCGGCGGCTCGTGGCGGCGGGCGGCGGCTGCGACAGCTGCGCGTACAGCACCGCCATCGCCTCGTCGCGCCGGAAGGGTGGCTGTCCCGTCAGCAACTCATACGCCGCACAGGCCAGCGCGTACTCATCGGCGCGCCCGTCGAGGGGCTTGCTCCCGATCTGCTCGGGCGAGATGTAATCCAGCGTGCCGAGGAACTGGCCGGCGGCGGTGATGCCGCTTGCGGCCAGAGCGCCCTTGCTGAGCCCGAAGTCCGACAGGTACACGTGGTCTGGCCTGCCGCCGCGGCCGACGGAGTCCAGCAGCATGTTGGCCGGCTTGACATCGCGGTGCACGAGGCCGCGCTCGTGGGCGGCATCGAGTGCCGAGGAAACCTGGGCAACGATTTCAGCGACGCGGCCGGGCGGCAGCGGGCCCGCCTGCGTGAGCAGCGATCGAACGTCCCCGCCTCGTACGTAGCGCATGGCGATGAACAGGACGCCGTCGGCTTCTCCGGCGTCGTAGACGGGGATGATGTGCGGGTGATCTACCGCCGCGGCGGCGCGCGACTCCCGGATGAACCGCAGCCTGAACGCCTCGTCCGCGGCGAAGGCTGGCGCCAGGATCTTCAGTGCAACCTGGCGGTCGAGCCGCTCATCGTGCGCCCGGAAGACTACCGCCATACCGCCTGCGCCGACTTGTGCTGCCAGGATGTACCCGGCGATGCGCGAGCCTGGGCCGAAGCCCGACAGCGGCTCCCCTGGGACGTCCTCGCCCAACACTCCTCCACTGCCAGCCGGCCGTTCGAAGGGCCAGCATCGCCCCGCAAGCTGAGATGCGGCCAAGAATTCGTAATATCTCATGATCGCGCAGGCCGTGGGGCCGTGGCAGGCCCCTTTTCGTGGCGGCGCGCCGCTCGCCTGCGGCACGATCGGCCGCGTGCCAGCTAACGAGCCGTGCCACGCTAGTTAGATGCCAGGCGTCGCGACTGTAGCGGAACTCCTGCGCTCGGTCAGCGACTTCGGGGCCGCGGACGTGAGCCTGGTGACGGAGCCGGCAGCGGCGGCAGCGGCGCAGCGGTCGCTGGCGGATTCGGGTCTGCTGCTGCTGGGCGAGGTCCACGGCGTCCGGGAGAATCCGCTGCTGATCCGGGCGCTCATGCGAACCTTGGGGCTCATGCGCCTGGCACTGGAATGGGCTGATGACCTCGCGCCCGTCATCGAGGCATTCCTGGCCGACGGGACGCTCGCCGATCATCCGCTGCTGTGGTCGGGCGACGGCCGGATCACCACCGGCACCTCGCGATCCTGGCCGAGCGCGCGGCGGCCGGCCCGCTGGAGATCGCCCTGTTCGACGGGATGACGGGAGCGGACTGGACCTGGTCGCAGCGCGACGAGGCGATGGCGGGCAACTGCCCGCTGCCTGCCAGCGCGCGAGCTTAACCAGCAGACGCAGCGGCGACCAGTTCACTGAGTGCCTTATCGATACGGCGCCCGCGAGTCTCCGGGGTCTTCGCCTGCTCGATGGACAGCACGTGTCGTCGCTGGCCGCTGTAGGACAGCTTCTCGAACGCATCCCGCGCGGCCGGCGCGCCCTGGAGCGCGGCCGCAAGGTCTGCGGGAATCTCGACGGTCCGAGGACCGGTGTCAGCCACCACCTCGATGTCGACCTCGTCCCCAGCCGCGACGCCGGCCTTCGCCCGCACGTCGGCACTGACCGGGATGAGCGACCGGCCGCCCATAGCGCCAACGGTGCTCGCATAGCTGTAGTCGTTGACGGTGACCAGGACCTTGGGACGCTTGCCCGGCCCGAGCGCCGCCAGAACCTCGGCGGGTACCTCAATCCCCGTCGCCGTCTTGCCGTCGAGCCTGATGGTCGCGCGGAACCGCATGTCGATCCCTCCGTTCGTGATGAGCTCCCTGGCGCCACGAATGAGCGGCGCCGGGAGGGTTGCGGGCTAACCTGGTTACTAAACCGTGTAGTATCGCTGGTACGCGCTACGGTATCGACGTCCGGCCGGGATAGTCAAGGTCGGTCTGCGATACGCGGCGACAAACGAGCAGCGATACGCGGCGACAAACGAGCAGCGTTGCGCGGCGACAAACGAGCAGCGTTGCGCGGCGAGAAACGAACAGCGATACGCGGCGACAAACGAGCAGCGACACGCGGCGACAAACGAGCAGCGACACGCGGTGAGAAACGAGCAGCAGTCGGTGGCAGAGTCACAGGGGATCAGGAGCGCGGGCCTCGCCTCGGGGGCCCGGCTGGGCCAGCACGTCATCGAGGACCGCTCGACCCGCAAGCGCCGCGTGATCGTAGACGCGGCGACTGCGCTCTTCTTGCGGCACGGCTACCTCGGCACCTCCATGGACCAGATCGCGTCCGCTGCCGCCGTGTCCAAGCCGACGGTTTACAAGTTCTTCGCCGACAAGGAACAGCTGTTCACCGACATCGTGCTCGGCACGCTCGACCGCGCTGCGGGTCCGTTCCGGGCCGAGCTTGCCTCTCTGGGTTCGACCGCTGACCTCGTCACGGACCTGCGGCTACTAGCACGCCGCTACCTCGCGACCGTGACCCAGCCAGCGGTCCTGCAACTGCGGCGGCTGGTCATCGGCGCATCCCATCAGCTCCCGGCACTGGCCGAGGCTTACTACGGGCGCGCGCCCGAGCAGACGATCCACGCCCTCGCCGACTGCTTCCAGCAGCTCGCCGACCGCGGCCTGCTCCGGCCCTGCGACCCGATGGTGGCGGCCTCCCACTTCGCGTTCCTGGTGCTAGGCCGGGCGCTGGACAAGAGCCTCTTCTGCGGCGACAAGCCGTTCACAGACGCCGAGCTCACGGTGCACGCAGACACCGGCGCCGCCGCGTTCCTCGCCGCGTATGGGCGGGCTGCAGCGAGCCGCTGATCCCGCGCGGCAGCTGGGCTGCCGCGCGGCAGCTGCGCTGCTGGGAATGCTAGGCAGCCTCGGTTCCTGGCCGGTCCGGTGAGTCTGGCGAGTCAGGCGGCAGGCTCGCGCGTCGCTGGATTGCCGCGAGGCTGTCATGGAGCGCCTGCCAGACGTTGCTCAAGCTATCGGCGACTGGCAGATCGCCGCGGATGATGCCGGCCTCGTCACCCAGCGCGGACAGCGCGGCCTGACCGAGGCCAATGATCACCCGGTCGGTCGCCTCGATCGTGACCTTGTCGTCGGCCACCTTGATCACGATCTGCCGGCGGCCCGCCTCCTCTGGCTGCTCGTCGCTCGTGCCGGTGATGTCGGCGTTGCGCAGCGCCTCCCTGGCCTGATCCAGGTCGATGCCGAGAGCGGCGAGGGCACGGGCCGCCGCGGTCTCCGGGTCGGCGATCGCGGCGAGCAGCAGATGGTGCGAGCCGACCGGGTGTGCTCCGGCCAGGCGCGCGGCCTCGCTCAGGCTGATGTCGGCGGCCGGCGTGGTCCGCATCTCCGCGGCCTCGCCCGGGCCGGGAGTCTCGCCGCTGAACCCGCCGCCATCGTTGCCGAGCTCGGTCGCCGAGCGGCGGCGCAGCCAGCGCCGGCCCCTGGTGGCCTCGGTCGGCGTGGTGTACACGAAGTCGAGCACGGCTGCCCGGATCTCGGCCAGGTCCGAGCAGTGCTGCTTCAGGATCTGGGCGCCGACGCCGTCTCCTTCTCGGATGATTCCCAGCAGGACGTGCTCGGTGCCGATGGAGTTGTGGTGCAGTTGCAGGGCCTCGCGCAGCGCTAGTTCGAGGGTCTTCTTCGCGCGCGGAGTGAACGGGATATGCCCGCTCGGCGCTGCCTTCCCCGGCCCGATGATGGACCTCACCTCGGCACGGGTGCCGTCCAGCGACATCCCGAAGCGCTCGAGGGTACGGCACGCGATGCCGCCAGGCTCGGCGAGCAGCCCCAGCAGGATGTGCTCGGTGCCGATGTAGTTGTGGCGCAGCTGCCGGGCTTCCTCCTGGGCGAGGACGACAGCGTGCCTGGCGCGGTTAGTGAATCGCTCGAACATGGGTCCACCCTCTAGCGTGCCAGCAACCTAGTCAATACCATGCTATTAATAGGGTCGGCTCAGAACTCATCGACTCAGCGCCGTGGCGTGCACGGCGGAATAGACGCCGACAGGCGGGAGGGTCACGTCGTCATGGACTGGGAGGACCGGCTCGACGACTGGGAGCTCGAACTCGAGCTGGCAGCCCAGCTCGAGGGCTCCGACTGGGTGACGCTGGAGCGAGCAGCCGCCGATACTGGCGCGTCCCGTGCCGCCATGCGCAGCTGGTACCGGACCGGGCAGATCCCGTCCCGGCTCGTCGACGGACCGCACGGGCCGCAGCGACTGGTGCCGCTCGCGCTGGTCGCCACTCGCGCCGAGGCGTCGCCGCGCCTGCGGCGGACCGCGCAGCGGCGGCTCGCCGAGGAGGCCCAGCTTGAGATCCTCCGGCACCGGGTCGAGCAGCTCGAGCTGCGGCTGACGGCACTCGAGCAGCGCCAGCCATCAGATCTCGCCGAGTGAGACACCGGCACCAGGGATCTGCGATCCGCATGGCAGGCTTAGCCGGTGACCGACTTCATTCACCAGAACCTGACCGGTTCGCAGTTCGAGGACGTGTACCTGACGGGCGCCCGTTTCCACGACGTGGATCTCACCGGCGCCCGCCTCAGCCTCATCGATATGACGGGTGTCAGAATCCGGGGCGCGCTCCTGGCCGATGTGGAGGTCAGCGGCGAGATCGAGAACCTGCGGATCAACGGCGTTGATGTCGTGCCACTGGTGGAGGCGGAGCTCAACCGGCGATATCCCGATCGCGCGAAGATGCGCCCGGTCGATGCGAACGGGTTCCGCGTGGCCTGGGGCATCCTCGAGCGGCGGTGGCAGCAGACTGTCGACCGGGCTCGAGGGCTGCCGCCAGAGATGCTCTACGAGCGCGTCGACGACGAGTGGTCCTTCATCGAGACGCTGCGTCATCTGGTGTTCGCGACGGACGCCTGGGTGAAGCGCGCGATCCTGGGCGAGCCGTCACCCTGGGACCCGCTCGACCTGCCGCACGACGAGATGCCCGACGAACCCAGCGTCCCGCGCGACCGGGATGCGCGGCCGTCGCTGGAGGAGATGCTCGCCCTGCGCGCGGACCGGATGGCCACCGTGCGGCAGGTCATGGCCGATCTCACCGACGAGAAGCTCGCCGGCCTGACCGAGCCGGTCACCGAGCCGGGCTATCCCGAGCCGGAGAGCTTCGCCGTCCGCCGGTGCCTGGGCGCCATCGTCAACGAGGAGTGGGAGCACCGGCTGTATGCCGAGCGGGACTTCGACGTGCTCGAGGCCCGCTAACTCATCAGCGCGTAAACAACCGTATCGCCGGCGAGAAGTTATTTACGTGATCATGATTCAGGGCCGGATGATCACGTTCACGATACGGTCGGGGACCACGATCATCCGCTGCACGGTGCCGCCGGCGCTCCAGCGCATGAACTCCGGGCGGGCCAGGACCGCCTGCTCCACCGCAGCCGGGTCGAGGCCCGCTGCCACCTCGATCCGGAACCTGGTGCGCCCGTTCACCTGGACCGGCAGCGTCACCACGCTTGCTTCAGCTAGCGCCGGGTCAGCCGCAGGGAACGGCACGTAGGCCACCGAGGCAGGATGGCCCAGCTTCGCCCACAGTTCCTCGGCGATGTGCGGGGCCAGCGGCGCGACCATCAGGACCAGCGGCTCGGCCAGCGCCCGCGGCAGCCCGCCGCGACCGGCCCCGCCACCGTCGAGACCGCCCGCGCCGGCGGCCAGCCGGGTCGCCACCGTGACCAGTTCCATCAGCCGGGCGATCGCGGTGTTGAAGCGCAGCAGCCCGAAGTCGCGCCGGACCGCTGCGATCGTGGCGTGCAGCGCGCGCTCGGTGCCTGCGTCCAGCGGCGCGCCGGTGACGGCCGCCGAGCCGGTCTGCTCGTCGACCATGCACCGCCACAGCCGCTGCAGGAATCGGTGCACGCCGATGACGTCGTCGGTCCGCCACGGCTTGTCGACTTCCAGCGGGCCCATGGCCATCTCGTACAGCCGCAGCGTGTCCGCGCCGTACCGGCGGTACATCTCGTCGGGGCTGACGCCGTTCTTCAGACTCTTGCCCATCTTCCCGGCGCGCCGGGTGACGGGCCGCCCCTGGTAGCGGGCCGAGCCGTCGGCCGCTATCACGACGTCCGCGGCCGGCACATAGATGCCCCGCTCGTCGACGAACGCGTCGGCCTGGATCATGCCCTGGTTCACCAGCCGGGCGAACGGTTCCGGCGTCGACACCAGCCCCAGGTCGAACAGCACCTTGTGCCAGAACCGCGCATACAGCAGATGCAGCACGGCGTGCTCGACGCCGCCGATGTACAGGTCGACGCCGTCGGGCTCCATCCAGTACCGCTCGACCGCCGGGTCCGCGAACGCCTCGTCGTTATCCGGGTCCAGATAGCGCAGGTAGTACCAGCAGGACCCGGCCCACTGCGGCATCGTGTTCAGCTCCCGCCGGTATGTCGCCACGCCGTCGCCCAGGTCCAGCTCGATCGTGGCCCAGTCAGCCGCCCGCGCGAGCGGTGGCATCGGCTCGTCCGCGCCGGGCTCGGGCCGGAAGTCGGTCAGCTCGGGCAGCAGCACCGGCAGCGCGCTCTCGGGCAGCGCCACCGGCAGGCCCGCGGCGTCGTACACGATGGGGAACGGCTCACCCCAGTAGCGCTGGCGGGAGAACAGCCAGTCCCGCAGCCGGTACCTGCGGGCGGCGTGCCCATGCCCGCCCCGTTCCAGCCAGTGAACCGAAGCGGCGACAGCGGCCGGCGTGTCCAGGCCGGCCAGCGGCACCCCGGGCACATCCACGTATCCGCCGCCGGCGTCGATGACCTGCCGTACCGGCAGGTCATGCGCGCGGGCGAAGGCCAGGTCCCGTTCGTCATGGGCAGGCACCGCCATGATGGCACCGGTCCCGTAGCCCATCAGCACGTAATCAGCCACGAAGACGGGAACGGGGTCGCTTGTGACCGGGTTGATGACGTAAGCGCCGGTGAAGACGCCTGACTTGGCGCTGCCGGCCGTGCGCTGCCGATCGCTCAGCCGGGTTGTCGCCTCCTGGTACGCGGCGACCGCCGCGCGCGGGTCGGGTGCGTCTCGGCGCCACGACGGCGGTGTGCCCTCGGGCCACCCGTCGGCCACCAGCGCGTCCACTAGCGGGTGCTCCGGTGCCAGCACGACGAACGTCGCCCCGTACAGCGTGTCCGGCCGGGTCGTGAACATCTCGACCGCGCTGCCGCGCTCATTCGCCGGCCGCATGGTGATGACGGCGCCATCGCTCGCACCGATCCAGTTGCGCTGGAGCTGCTTGACGCACTCCGGCCAGGACAGCTCGTCCAGGTCGTCGGTCAGCCGCTGTGCCATCGCGGTGATGCGCAGCATCCACTGGCGCATCGGCCGCCGGTAGACGGGGAAGTTCCCGATATCGCTGCGGCCGTCGGCCGTGACCTCCTCGTTGGCCAGGACCGTGCCCAGGCCAGGACACCAGTTGACCGGCTCATCGGCGATGTAGGCGAGCCGGCGCGCGTCGATCAGCTGCCGCTGCTCGGCGCGGGTCAGCGTCCGCCAGTTGCGATCTGCCCCGTCACGGCCTGCGCTGACCGTGCGCTGCCCGCATTCGTACTCGGCGACCAGGTCCGCGATGGGACGGGCCCGGCCAGTCCGCTCGTCCACCCAGCTGTTGAAGATCCGCAGGAAGATCCACTGGGTCCAGCGGTAGAACCGCGGATCGGTGGTGTCGACGCTGCGCCGGGCGTCATGTCCGAGGCCAAGCCGGCGCAGCTGGCGGCGCATGATGTCGGTGTTCCGCCGGGTGGTGACCGCCGGATGCTGGCCGGTAGC
This sequence comes from uncultured Actinomycetota bacterium, assembly GCA_963837255.1. GTDB lineage: Bacteria > Actinomycetota > Actinomycetes > Streptosporangiales > Streptosporangiaceae > JAJYUU01. The sequence goes on along the minus strand of CAWIMN010000009.1, from coordinate 373,885 downwards.
CAGGGCGAACTGCTCGGCTGGCAGCCCGAAGGAGTCAAAGCCCATGGCGTGCAGGACGTGCTGCCCGGTCATTCGCAGGTAGCGGGCGTAGACGTCGGTGGCGATGTAGCCCTCGGGGTGCCCGACGTGGATGCCGGTGCCACTGGCGTACGCGAACATGTCCAGCACGTAGGACTTCGGCTGGCCAGCACGGAACCCGCCCGAGAGCGGGCCCGTCGGGTTGGGGGAGTTGAAGGTGCCCGCGGCCGCCCAGTAGTCCTGCCAGCGCAGCTCGATCTCCTCGGCCAGCCGTGCGTCATAGCGGAACGGCGGAGATCCGGTGACCGGGTCCGCGTCCGGGCCCTTCTGGCCGGTCGCTTGCTCGCTCATGGCGTCATTGCCTTTCGCTCAGGTGGCTGCTCGCGCGGCCGAGTGGAGAAATAAAAAAGCCCCTCACGCATGAGGGGCGGCCGCACTGACTTAACGCGTCAATGCGGCCTGCGGAGGAGGAGACTGCGGGACCAGGTCACGGGTACACGGTACCGCGACAGCGCGGGCGCTGGCGATCCGGATTCGCCGGCGCGTGCCCGGGTAACCGGGCTAGCTGGAGCCGACGTCGTGACCGACGATCGCGGACCACTCCGATAGCTCGGCGCTGAGCCGGGCGTCGGCTGGCCGGGACCGGCCATTCCGCAGCTTGCTCCGGCCGTGCCGTTTCTCGCTCTCCCCGGGCCCGGCTGTCGGCCCCAGCGCCAGCGTGATGGCGGCCCCGCCGCGCGGTGACCTGCCGATGGTCAGCGATCCGCCGGATGACTCGGCGATGCGCCTGGCGATGTCCAGGCCCAGCCCGGTGGAACCGCCGCCGGAGGTGCCGCGAGCGGCGTAGTCGCCGGCGAAGCCGGGCCCGTCGTCGGCGACCGTCAGCCAGGCGCCGCCGCTGGCGCGTGCTGTCAGTCGCACGCCGAATGCTGCGCCTTCCGGGGTATGCGCGAACACGTTCTCGAGCAGGATGTCTGCGCAGGCAGCCAGGTCCTGCGCGGGTACTCGAACCGGCAGCCAGTCCATCTCGATCTCGACCGCCATGTACCGGTCCTGGTCCTCGGCCAGCACCTGCCAGAATGCTGTCCGCTCCCGGATGACCTCGGCCGCGTCGCAGGCGACCCGGCCGCCCGATGCCGAGGGTCGTCGCGCTTCCCTGATGATCTCGTTCACCGTCCGGGTGAGCTCGTCGACGTCGGCGATCACCTGGCTCATCTCGGCCTCGTCGCGCAGGGACTCGGCGTCGATCCGCAGCGCGGTCAGCGGCGTGCGCAGCCGGTGCGAGAGATCGGCAAGCGTTTCCCGCTCATGCGCGAGCAGCTCGCCGATCCGGGCCGCGAGGCGATTCAGCCCGGTACTCACCTGTCGCACCTCGGGTGGCCCGTCGTGCGGGGCCCGCGCGGACAGGTCGCCGTCGGCCAGCAGCTCCGACGCCCTAGCCACGGCGGCGAGTGGTATCAGCAGCGACCGGGCCAGCTGCGCCGAGACAGCGACGCTCAGCACCAGCAGGCCAACGCCGATGAGGCCCAGCAGCAGCCACGCCTGGGACACGCCCTGGCTGAGCTTGGCATCCGGCACGAATGTCTGGATCACAGCCGTGCCGCGAGCCAGGCCCTGCACCGATACCAGGATCTCCTCGCCGCCGGCCACGCGCTGGGTGAAGCTCGTTCCGCGCTGCGCGAGCCTGACGGCTGCAGTTGGCTGGGCTGGGGTGCCGAGCACCTGGCCACCCGGCAGGAACACGGTCGTTGGCTCGCTCGGGTCCTGCGCAGTGACCCGCGCGATCGTCAGGCGCAGGTCCGCGGCGCTGAGGGTGGCCACGAGTGGCGCCATCCACTGCGCTTGCGTGGTGGCGGAACTGGTCGCCCGGTCTGCAGCGAACGTCCGCAGCAGGAGGGCGAGCGGGAGCAGGAACGACACCAGGATCAGCGAGCTGACCGCGAGCACGAGCAGGATGATTCTCAGCTTCATCGTGGCGGGCTCATCGTGGCGGGCTCATCGTGGCGGGCGCATGCTGGCGGATCATGCTGGCGCAGCGAGCTTGATTCCAACTCCGCGGACCGTGTAGAGGTACCTCGGTTCCTGCGCCGTCTCGCCCATCTTGCGGCGCAGCCAGGACACGTGCACATCAACCGTCTTGTCGGCGCCGCCGTAGGGCATCCGCCAGACATGCGTCAGCAGGTCTCGCTTGGGCACGACCTGGCCGGCGTGCCGGGCCAGGTAGTGCAGGAGGTCAAACTCGCGCCTGCTGAGCTCCAGCGGAGTCCCGTCCAGCACTGCCTCGTAAGCCTCAGCGTCGAGCCAGAGGCCGCCGACCTGGATCGGCGCGGCGCGCGACCGGCCGCCGTCGCCGGACCGGCGCAGGACGGCCCGGACGCGGGCATCGATCTGGCCGGGCCCGAATGGCTTGATCAGGTAGTCGTCGGCGCCTGCATTGAGCGCTCGCACGATATCGGCCTCGTCGTCACGCGCAGTCGCGACGACAACGGGCACCTGGCTCACCGCGCGCAGCATCCGCAGCGCCTCGTAGCCATCGAGCCCGGGCAGTCCTAGATCGAGAATGACCAGGTCAGGTGGCGCCGCCACAACCTGCTGGAGGGCATCCATCGCCGTCGTCGTGCTGGTAACGGCGTGGCCACGTTCGGTTAGCGCGCGGACGAGGGCATGGCGGATCGGCGCATCGTCTTCCACCAGCAGTAGCTGGGCCACATCGCAGACGGTAGTCGGCGTCGCGCGGCCGTGACCTCATATTCCTGGATTAATTCGATGGTTTGCGATGATTCGCGGCATTGCCGCGACACCTTGTTGCCACCTTTACCTGCGCTTAGCGTCGGGACCGCCACTATGTGCTCGTGAGCTCGAGATTCCTGGTGGGCCTCGGGGCCTGGGTGCTTGGCGCGGTGACCGCGACGACCGGCAGCATGATCGCCGTCAATGAGCTGGCCCACGGCCTGCTGGGCACGCAGACTCAGCAGCTCGGCGGGGCGACGGTGAGCGCGGATCTGGACCCGGGCGCGAGCAGCGTGAGCCCGTCGCCGTCCGCCAGTTCCGGCGGCGCGGCGTCGGCCGGCCAGGGCGCCAGGAAACCCAGGCACGCCGCCAGCCCTGCCCGCACCGCGGCCGGGAGCGGGGGCCCGACGTCGAGCACGGCGGGCACGCTGCTCGAGTCCGGTGATGGCAGCGTCATGGCGACGTGCCAGTCCGGTGGCGCCTACCTGCTCTACTGGAGCCCCGATCAGGGCTTCCAGGCCGATGACGTGTCGCGCGGCCCCGCCGCCGTCACCAGCGTGACCTTCCGTGGCCCGACTGCCAGCGCCAGCGTCGTCATGCGTGTGAGCTGCCCGGCTGGCACGCCGGTAGCGCACTTGTACCAGCCGTCGGGCGACGACCACGATGGCGGCGACGACTAGCCGGCTGCGGGCGATCGTCAGCCTGACGCCTTCTGCACCATCAGGGCGAGCGCCGGGCAGGAGGCGACCGCCCGGCGCGCCAGCGGGAGCGCGTCGTCGCTGAGCTCAGCCCGCGGCACGATGGGGTAGCCCCACGGATCCAGCTCGATCAGCTCGGGCAGCAGCTCTGCGCACACGCCGTGCCCGGTGCACGCGATCGGGTTGACCCGGAGGACCTCGCTCACCAGTCCGCCATGTCACCAGGAACGGGCAGGATGGGAGCGCGGCGGACGCCGTAGCACGGCCCGCGGTCCTCGTGCCAGGCTGCGTCCGCGGCGAACGTGACGAGGGCGCTGCGGACAAGCTGGGTGGCGCCATCCGGGTGCTTGCAGGCGCCGCGGCCAGCCACGAGCGCGCTCAGCGCGCCGATCTGGCGGACCACCCGTTCCTGTCCCTGGTAGGCGAGGTCGGCGACGGCGTCGGCCAGGGCTGGCAGGCCGAACACGCACGGGCCGCACTGGCCCGCCGTCTCGCCCGCGAGGTAGCGCACCACCCTGGCCGTCTCCGCCAGCCCGCAGGACGTATCCGGCAGCGCGACGATGATGCCGGCGCCGAGGGCGCCGCCGACGGCCATGACATCCCGGCGCGTCAGCGGCAGCAGCCAGGCCACGTCCACCGGGAGCCACGTGCCGAAGTACCCGCCCGTCAGGATCGCCTGCGGCCGCTCCGTCAGGCCGCCGGCGGTCATCAGGACGGCCCCGATGGGCGTGCCGAGCTCGACCTCGTAGACGCCGGGCCGCCCGACGGCGCCGTCTACAGTGACCAGCATTGTGCCGGCCGCGCCGGGCACGCCGGCTGACCGGAACCACTGGTCGCCGCGGCGGGCGATCAGCGCGATGTGCGCGAGCGTCTCGGCGTTGTTGACCAGCGTCGGCCGGCCGTCGTAGCCGCGCTCGTGCGTGCGTGGCGGGGAAAAGGTCGGCAGCGCCGGCCCGCCGTTGAGGTACTGGACGATGGCGGACTGCTCGCTGGCTACGTAGTGGCCAGGGATGCCGACGACCTCGATGGGCACTGGATCGATCCCGGCGGCCGCGCGAGCTGCCACGGCCACTTCCAGGCTCGCAGCGAGCCGGGCCTCGCGCTTGTGCAGTACCAGGAAAGCGCGGTCCGCGCCGACCGCGTACGCCGCGAGGCTGATGCCGTCGAAGACCAGGTGCGGCGAGCGGCCCAGTAGCCGCCTGTCCTTTGCGCTCGCCGGCTCGCCCTCCGCGCCGTTCGCGACGACGACAGCGCGGCCACGGCCGGCCGCCACTGATCGCAGCTTGCGGCCCGTGGGGAAGCCAGCGCCGCCCCGTCCGGTGAGCCCCGACCGCTCGATCACGTCGATCAGGCGGCGGGCGCTCTCGCGCTGCGCGCGGCCGCGAAGTCCTGGTAGCGGCAGCGGGCCGTGGATCTGCTCATGCTCGAGCAAGCTGATGGCCCGGTGGCCGCCAGGGCCCGCCAGCAACCGGGGCAGCCTGGCCTGACGCGCGATCGGCTGCGTCATCACCGCGACCGTCATCGCGCCAGCCCGCCGGATGGGAGCAGGTCCAGGAGCCGGACGACAGCCGCGACGATGACGGCTGCGCCGCACGCCAGCGCCAGGAAGATGACCCAGGTCTGACTGCCGTCGGTGCCGATGCCGAGCCCGTGCGCCATGGCGATCGGCCAGCACAGGTAGCCGCACCAGTGCACGACTCGCCAGAGCCGGTGCCCTATCCGCTGTCGCAGCGCACTAGTCACCGACAGCGCGATCAGCACATCCGAGGCGATTGCGCCGAGTCCAAGCCATAGCCGGTGGTAGCCGGACAGGAAGGGGACGACAGCGTCCTGGATACCGATGGACGTGTAGCTGTCCAGCACCGTGGTGCCAATATGCAGCAGGAGGAAGATCAGCGCGAGCAGCGAGATATTCCGGTGCAGGCCGATGACCAGGAATCGTGGCCAGCGGTAGGTAGAGACCCGGCCCGCAGTTAGCAAGCCGAGCACCGTCGTCGCCGTCAGCAGCAGCAGCGTGACGAGGCCGGCTGCCCTCGTCGCGTACCAGAGGCCCGGACCGCTAAAGCTCATCCGGCCAGTCCCCGGTGGTGGTGACGCCGCCGTCGGCACGCACGAGCCGGGCCGGCAGCCCGAGCCCCGCCAGCCAGTCCGGCGCGGCGGCCGACCTGATGATGGCGGCAGTGCTCGCGGAGTTCGCGTCGACGCAGGTCGCCGCCGCGACACTGGCCGTGGCCCAGCAGCTGTCGGCTGAGCGTCCGGTGCGCGGGTCGACGATGTGGTGCAGCAGCCTGACCGCCTCGCCGCCAGGCGCGCGAACAGGTGCCGGAGGTGGCGAGACCGCCGTCCCAGAGCGCGACGACAACGGGGCGCGAGGGGCTTGCGCTGGCCACCTCGCGGGCGATCTCGACCCGCCAGCCGGCCGCAGGCGACGGGCCTGCCACGGCGATGTCGCCACCAAGGTTCACTAGCGCGCCGGCGGCCGTCGTCGCCGCGATCGCCCTCGCCGCCCGGTCGGCGGCGAGCGCCTTGGCGGTCGCCCCGAGATCCAGCTGGACCCCGGCCGGCATCTGCACGGTCAGGGCGTCCTGGTCGAGATCGACGCATCGCCAGCCGGCCATGGGCACCGGCCGGACCGGCCCGGCTGGTGTCGGCTGGCGCCTGGCTAGCTCGGCGAAGTCACGGTCATAGCCGAGCCGGACCAGGGCCCGACCGCAGGTCGGATCCACGTCGCCGCTGGTAGCGGCCGCGGCGCGCAGCGCGACGGCTAGCGCCTCCGCGAGCAGCGGGCTGACCCGCTGGCGATGGCCGCCGGCCTGGTTCAGCCGCGTCAGCTCGGAGTCTGGCCGGAAGCGAGAGCAGGCGACGTCGATGGCGCGCAGTTCCGCGGCCAGCGTGGCGCGGGCCTGATGCGCGGCCGACTGCCTCGTCACGAGCAGCACCCCGAACGTGCCGAGCGCAGTGAAGCTCGTACGGATGAGATCAGGCGCTGCCCGGATGGACGAGATCGGCTTCGTGGCCGGCCTGACCGGCGTGGCCGGGGCGACTGCGGGCACGGGTTAGCCGCCGGACGGGTGCGATGTGCTCGACGCCGTGGGCGCCGGCGTGGGGCTCGGGGCCGCCGACGGCGACTTCGAGGGGGGCGCCAGGGTCGGAGATGGCCTGGGCGCCGCCGACGTGGTGCCACCGCCCGGCTGCGACCCTGCGGCCACGGCGCTCGGAGCAGCGGACCGGCGGGCAGCCCGCGACGCGGCCCGGTGGCCGGCCTTGCTGGCGGACGCCGATGGCGACGGGCTGCCGGCCGAAGACGAGGCGCCTGCCGCGACATTGCTGGCCGGCGACTGCGTGCCGGTCCTCGCCCCGGCTGCGCTGTGCGCGGCGGTCTTAGCAAAGAGGGTCGCCATCCCGAACGCCGCGACCAGGCTGAGCAACGTCGCCCGCCACGTCAGGCGGGACAGGCGCCGCAGCCCGGTATCGCGGCTTGCGCTCAGGTCCCGGTGTCTCATGGGCGTAACTCCACCAGGGCTCAGGTTAAGAGCCCACCAAGGCGCCCCTAGCGGTTTACTTCCGTCGGCCGGCCTCAGCCGGCGGCTCCGGCGGGGCCGCCTCAGGGGCCGGCGGCGGCGAGCACGAGGGGCAGGACGGCGGTCGCGCCGGCGGCCCGCAGGTCCATGGCCGCGACCGTCATGGTCCAGCCCGTGTCGAGCACGTCGTCGATGAGCAGCACCGGCCCGGGCAGGTCGGCGAGCGCGGCCTTGACCGAGTCCGGCACGGTCAGTGTGTCCCACACCGCCCGCAGCCGCTGAGCGCTGTTGTCCTGATGGCCACGCACCACCTGGCCCGCATGGGCGTACGCGAGCGGGCCGAGATCGGGCATCCGGCCGATCTCGGCGATCTGGCTCGCGAGGCTGGCGATGAGCTGCGGCCGGGTGCGGGACGGGATGCTGACCACGCTGGCCGGCCGCTCATCCCACTGCCAGGCGGCCAGGACCTTGACGACGGCCGCGACCAGATCGTCGGGCACCGGCCCGTCCGTTGCCGCTGGGTCGAGCACCGCTCGCAGCCGCTGGCCCCAGCCAAGATCTGCCAGCCTGCCAAGGGCGCGGCCTGGCTGCGCTGATGCGTCCGGCCCGATCTTGCCGGCCACGTCGATGCCGAGCTCGCGCATGGCCGTCGGCCACATCTTGCGTGGCTCGATCTCGGTATCCGGGACGAGCAGCCGGTCGCGAGCGGCGGTGATCACCGCGGCCGGTACGTCGTCCGGCCAGTAGCGGCCCGTGCAGTTGTCGCACCGTCCGCACGGCGCCGCGGCCGGGTCGTCGAGCTCCCGGCGCAGATAGTCCATCCGGCAGCTGGCCGTGGCGATGTAGCCGAGCATGGCCTGCTGCTCGCGGGTGCGCTCGCCGGCCACGCGAGCGTAGCGGTCCGCGTCGTAACTCCAGGCCAGGCCGGTCGCAGCCCAGCCGCCGGTGACCCGCTGAACTGCGCCGTCGACATCCAGGACCTTGAGCATCATCTCCAGCCTGCTGCGGGACAGGTCCACCCTGGTCTCCAGCGCGGCCGTCGACAGCGGGCGGCCTGCGTCGGCCAGTGCCCCTAGGGTGCGCCGCACGACAGCCTCCGCCGGGAACGCGAGCGAGCCGAAGTAGGCCCAGATGTCGGCGTCCTCGCGGCCAGGGAGAAGGATCACGTCGGCATGGTCGACGGCGCGGCCGGCCCGGCCGATCTGCTGGTAGTACGCGATCGGCGACTGCGGCGCGCCGAGATGCACCACGAAGCCGAGGTCGGGCTTGTCGAATCCCATGCCGAGCGCGCTGGTCGCGACCAGGGCCGTCAGCTTGTTGGCCAGCAGCGCGTCCTCGGCGGCCTGCCGGTCGGCGGGGTCATCCTTGCCGGTGTAGGGGAGCACCTCGTGGCCGCGCTCACGGAGGAAGGCGGCGGTCTCGTGCGCGGCGGCGACGGTCAGCGTATAGATGATCCCCGCGCCGGGGAGCTCGCCGAGGTGCGCAGCCAGCCAGCCGAGCCGCTGCGCGGCAGTGGGCAGCGAGACGACCCCGAGGTGCAGGCTGTCGCGGTCGAGCGGACCGCGCAGGACCAGGGTCTCGCCGTCGGCGCCGGTCCCCAGCTGGTCAGCGACGTCCCGGCTCACCCGCGCGTTGGCGGTCGCCGTGGTGGCGAGCACGGGCACGCCCGGCGGCAATTCGGCCAGCAGCGTGCGCAGCCGGCGGTAGTCGGGCCGGAAGTCATGGCCCCAGTCGGAGATGCAATGGGCCTCGTCCACGACCAGCAGCCCGGCCGAGGTGATCAGCTTCGGCAGCACCTGATCGCGGAAGCCAGGGTTGTTGAGCCGCTCAGGGCTGACGAGAAGCACGTCGACATGACCCGCTTCGACCTCGGCGTAGACCTCGTCCCACTCGGCGATGTTGGCCGAGTTGACCGTGCGGGCCCGGATGCCAGCCCGGCTCGCAGCGTCGATCTGGTTGCGCATGAGGGCGAGCAACGGGGAGACGATCACCGACGGTCCTGCGCCGCGCGCACGCAGCAATGCGGTCGCGGTGAAGTACACGGCTGACTTGCCCCAGCCAGTCCGCTGGACGACCAGGGCGCGGACGTGGTCGGCCACCAGCGCCCTGATGGCAGTCCACTGGTCGTCGCGCAGCCGGGCCGATGGCCCGGCCAGGGCGCGCAGGTATCCCTCCGCCTCCGCGCGCAGCGGCTCATCCGGGAATCCGTCGGCTGCCATAGGTCCTTCGTACCAGGAGACGCCGACAGGCGGGACCGGTACGGCCTTCCGCTCGACCGCCGGCGGCCGGCTATACAGGCCTGGGTGCGCTGACCGATCGGGAGGACGGCGAGTGAAGATCAGGGACGTGTCAGCCCCGGATCGGCTGCTCACCCCGGCTCGCGGCGGTGTGCTCCTGGTGACCGGGATCCTGGTACTCGCATTCAACCTCCGGGCGGCGATCACCAGCCTGCCCCCGGTCTTTCCTGAGCTGGAGTCGGCTCTGCACATCTCGGCCTCCAGCCTGGCGCTGCTGGCGGCGATCCCGGTGCTCTGCTTCGGGGTTTTCTCCGGGACGGCGGCGCCCCTCAGCCGGCGGTTCGGTGAGGAGCGCGTACTCGGGGCTGCCCTGCTGCTGCTCACCGTCGGCCTGCTACTGCGCGGGCTCAGCCCGGCGGCTCTGCTCTTCCCGGGTACCGTGGTGGCCGGCGCCGCTATCGCACTGATGAACGTGCTGCTGCCGAGCCTCATCAAGCGCCGGATGCCCGAGCGAGCCGGGCTGCTGATCGGCCTGTACCTGCTGATGCTGGCCGCAGGCGCGATCGTCGCCTCGGTGCTCGCGATCCCGGTCTTCACCGCGGCGGGGGGCACGGCGATCGGAGGCGCCGTGCCGGCCGGCAGCGCGGCCGTGCGGATCACGCTGGCGCTATGGGCTGGACCCGCCCTGCTCGCGGCCCTGATCTGGGTGCCGCAGCTGCGATTCCGGACCTTGCCGGAAAGCGCAGGGCCGCAAGGCGGGACGCTTGCCGGGGCCGACGGTACTCTGGGCCGGCGCCGCGGCGCGCTTGCGATGGGCCGCAGCGCGCTGGCCTGGCAGGTCACCTTGTTCATGGGCCTGCAGAGCTTGTCGTATTACGCCACTTTGTCATGGTTTCCCAGATGTTCCGGGATCGTGGGGTTAGTGCGGCGCATGCGGGTGATCTGCTCGCCCTGATGAACCTCGGTAACGCCGTGACGGCGCTGCTGCTCCCGGTGCTGGCCCACCGCGCCGCCGACCAGCGGCGGCTAGCGGCGTGGTCGATGCTCGCGACAGCGGCCGGCCTGGCAGGCGCCGTGTTCGGGCCGGCGATGCTCGCCGCCGGCTTCATGGTCCTGCTTGGCCTCGGCCAGGGCGCGACGCTCGGCCTCGGGATCTTCTACACGATGGCGCGCGCACCAGACCCCATCGCCGCGGCCTCGCTGTCGGCGTTCGCCCAGGGGGTCGGCTACCTGATCGCGAGTGCCGGGCCGCTGACCATCGGCTTCCTGCACGACGCGACGGGCGGCTGGACCGTGCCGGGCTTGGTGCTGCTCGCCGTGGCGGTACTCCAGCTGATCACCGGCTGGCTGGCCGGCCGGGCCAGGACTGTCCCGGCCATGGCCTAGCTGTAGGCGGCTGGGCGGCGCCGGAGCCACTGCAGGAAGCTGCGCCGCGGCGGCCGCGCCTGCAGGCTCCCGCTCGTGACCTTTCCCGACACCTCAACGCGTAGCAGCACAGGCACCTCGGGACCAGGAGGCGTTCGCACGCGTACTGTGCCGCTGCGGACTGCGACGCCGTCGGTGTCGACATCGATGCCGGGCCTGGTCACGATCACGAGGCTGCCGCTGCGCACTTCCGCGTCGAGTGTCAGCACGGGGCTGGTGATGATGGCCTTTGTCAGATCCAGCCTGACACTGCCGGACGTGACGCGGACCTCCATCCGCTGCGGCACTACCCACTGGCCGTCCCGGGTCGCGGTGCCAGCGCCGCAGTCGATCCGGACAAGATCCTTGGCTTCAGGAACCGCCATGCCGGCCGGGTGGCCGGCAGCCGCGGGCAGGTCTGTGGTCAGGACCGCAAGCTCGCTGTACGTCCTGGCGGTCAGTGCCGCCTCCAGGCGTTCGTCCAGCTCCTCTGGTGTCAGCCGGCCGTCGCCTGCCGCGACCCGCAGCAGCTCGACGACCCTGTCCCTGTCCATATGCGACGCCCGCAGCTCACCCCGAGCCCGGGGCTCGCTGGCGCGGCTGACAGGGGATACTTCACCAGTCATGGCACATACTGTAGGGCCCGGCCACAGCCGGGCGGAACGACTGCGCGGGCGCGGACATCGTGCGCGCCAGGCGCCCGGCCGCGCCCTGGCCGGCCAGGCCCAGTACCCGCGGGCGGATCCAGCGAAATACACTCGAGGTGTATCGTCCCGCAGTACGTCCGGCAGACGCAGAGCCTGGGTGCTGCCAGTGCGAACAGCGCACGACGGCGCCAGGCCGCGGCGATGACACGAGGAGCAGGTCAAGTGAGCTTGCTGGCGCACATCCGCAGTCCACGCGATGTCAAGGATCTGAGCGCTGACGAATTGCCCCAGCTGGCCGCGGAGATCCGCGACACCCTGATCAAGATCGTGTCCAGGAACGGCGGCCACCTCGGGCCGAACCTCGGCGTGGTCGAGCTGACGATCGCACTGCATCGCGTCTTCGACTCGCCTGTCGACCGGATCCTGTTCGACACCGGCCACCAGTCTTACGTGCACAAGCTGATCACCGGCCGGTATCCGGCCTTCGGCACGCTGCGGCAGCGGGATGGCATCACCGGCTACCCGAACCAGTCCGAGTCCGAGCACGACGTGATCGAGAACTCACACGCCTCGACCAGCCTGTCCTATGCGGACGGCCTCGCGAAGGCCTACCAGTTGCGCGGGGAGTCGCACCGCAGCGTGGTCGCGGTCATCGGGGATGGCGCCCTGACCGGTGGCATGGCCTGGGAGGCGCTGAACAACATCGCCGCGGCGAAGGACCGACGGCTGGTCATCGTCGTCAACGACAACGGCCGCTCATACCAGCCGACCATTGGCGGCCTGGCCGACCACCTGGCGTCAGTCCGGGTGTCTCAGCGGTACGAGCAGGTGCTCGACTACATCAAGACCTCGCTGTCGCATACGCCGCTCGTCGGCGCGCCGCTCTTCGAGACGCTGCACGGCATCAAGAAGGGCCTGAAGGACGTCCTCCAGCCGCAGGTGCTGTTCGAGGATCTGGGCCTGAAGTATCTCGGACCGGTCGACGGGCACGATGAGCACGCGGTCGAGCACGCCCTGCGACGGGCTCGCGACTTTGGCGGCCCCGTGCTCGTCCATGTCATCACCCGCAAGGGCTTCGGTTACCCGCTGGCCGAGGAAAACGACGAGGACTGCCTGCATCAGGTATCGCCGGCCAAGACGTCGGCTCCGGCGGCAGCCGCCAGCGCCGCCGGCCGGTCACGTCAGCTCCCGGCCGTCCGTGGACGCAGGTCTTCGGCGACGAGCTCACCGCCATTGGCGCCGAGCGCCCCGATGTGGTCGCCATCACCGCGGCCATGCTCCACCCCACCGGCCTGGCGAAGTTCGCAGCGGCCTACCCGGACCGGGTGTTCGACGTGGGCATCGCCGAGCAGCACGCCGTCACCAGCGCCGCAGGCCTCGCGCTCGGCGGCATGCACCCGGTCGCCGCGATCTACGCCACCTTCCTCAGCCGCGCCTTCGACCAGGTCCTGATGGACGTGGCACTGCACCGGCTGCCGGTGACCTTCGTGCTTGACCGGGCCGGCGTCACCGGCCCCGACGGCGCGAGTCACCACGGCATGTGGGACGGGTCGATCCTCCAGATTGTCCCCGGCCTGCGGATCGCGGTGCCGCGGGATGGCGCCAGGGTGGCTGAGCTGCTGCGGGAAGCGGTGGCGATCGACGACGGGCCGACCGCGATGCGCTTCCCTGGCCGGCTCGCTACGCCCGACATTCCGGCTGTCGGCAAGCTCGGCACGATGGACGTGCTCCGGTTCCCGGCCGACCCGGCCCGGCGCGATGTGCTGCTGCTCGGGGCCGGCCCGATGGCCGGGGTCTGCGCCGAGGCCACCGATCGGCTGGCTGATCACGGCATTGGCGTCACGGTCGTTGACCCGCGCTGGGTCAAGCCGCTCGACACGGCGCTGCTGGCGGCGGCCCGACAGCACAGCCTGGTGGTTACCGTCGAGGACAACGGCCGGGTCGGTGGCTTCGGCGACGCGGTGGCCAGATTGCTGCGCGATAGCGACGTGGATACCCCGGTCCGCACATTCGGGCTGGAGCAGCAGTTCCTCGAGCACGGTGAGCGTGCCCAGGTGCTGGAAGCGCAGGGCCTGACGCCGCAGCATCTGGCCCGGCAGATCACCGAGATCGTGGCCCGGCGCACGCCGGCGCTAGCCGACGAGGGCCAGCACGCCTGAGCCGCTCTGACCAGCGGCGGTCAGGCGATCAGCGTCTCCGGCTCGCCCGTAGCCGGGCTGGCCCCGGCCGCCTCGGCGTGCTGGGCCGAGTCGCCGTGAGCGTCGTAGCGCCACAGCGACGGCAGGGCTGCCACCACGGCGGCCGCGCCGACGATGGTGAGGATGCCGCCAGACACGATGGCGAACCTGACCGAGTTGGTGAGGGAAGCCACCAGCCCGGACTCTACGTTGCCCAGCGGCTGGCCGGTGGTGTAGCTGATCATCTCCAGGCCGGCCAGCCTTCCCCGCAAGCGTGCCGGGATGGTCTGATTCCACATGGTCATCCGGAAGATTCCGCTGATCATGTCCGCGCCGCCGGCCACGGCCAGCGCGGTCAGGCCCCACCACAGCCCTGGCGCCAGCCCGAGCGCGGCGATGGCAACGCCCCAGCCGCACGCGGCCAGCACGATCGCGCGGCCATGTCGGCGCACCTGCCCAGTCCAGCCAGCGGTGAGGTTGACGACAGCCGCGCCGACAGCTGGCGCCGCATACAGCATGCCGAGCACCGCCGGACCGCCTTTGTCGGCTGCGTAGGCCGGGAACAGCGCGTACGGGACGCCGAAGAACATCGCGGCCATGTCGATCAGGTAGCTGCCGAGCAGCTCAGGCCGGCTGCGGGCGTAGCTCAGTCCCTCGCGCAGGCTGCGCAGGCCGGGCCGGACCTGGTCATCGGCAGGCGGGGCCATGGCCAGGCCAGCGAACGCGATGAGCGCGACCAGGCAGCTCGCCGCGTCCGCCGTGTATGCCAGCGGGAGTCCGCCCGCCGTGATGAGGCCGCCGCCCAGCAGCGGGCCGGCGATCTGCGCCCCGCTGCCAAGCAGCCCGCCCAGCGCGGCCGCGGCCCGCAAGTCATCTCGGGCCACGAGCACCGGCACTAGTGCATCGAGGGCCGGGCGCTGCAAGCCGGCAAACCCCGCGCTCAGCGCGGCGAGCACGAACAGCAGCCAGACCCGGTGCCAGGTCGTCGCGTTGAGCGTGAGCGCGATGGCGACGAGCATGCCCCCGCACTCCATCACCACGATCAGCCGGCGCCGGTCGCTCGCATCGGCGAGCAGACCGCCGGCCAGTCCGGCCAGCACCAGCGGTACCAGCTCAGTCATGCCGAGAAGGCCGACAAGCAGTGATGAGTGGGTCAGCCGGTAGACCTGGTAGGGGAGCGCAACAAATGTGATCATGCTGCCGGCGAAGCTCGACATCTGCCCGGCGTACAGCCTGCGGAACGGCCTGGATCGTCGCAACGGCCCCAGATCTGGGGACAAGCTGCGAGCGAGTTGGCGAGTCCGAGATGAGTTCATCAGCACGGCCATGGTCCCAGCCACCGAAGCGGCGCGTCGAACGGATTACGGCCGGCCACGAGGCCAGGGTGAGCTCCCAGCCGGGGCACTCCTCGGCGATGGTGAAGCCAAGCGCGAGGTACGGCTCGGCTACGTCGCCCCAGGTCTCCAGGCTGACCGGACCAGGACCCCCGGCTCCTACGGCGTCCTGCCCAACTTGAGGTTTCCCGCCGGCCGCTCGTGGCTGGTGCCGACGTTGCGGGACGACGACTGGAGCTGCGTCGGCGGATCCGCGGAGCTCGTGGGCAGCTTCCTGGCCCACCCCGATCTGCAGGCCAGGCCCGTCCGCCTCGGCGAAGACGCGACGCCACCCCGGGCGTTCTGACGCATCGCACCGCGCGGAGCCGGCCACCGGGCGTCCGCCCGTGATCTTGTCAGCGGTGCTTGCCGTTGACCGGCGTGTGCTGCCCCGTTCCCGCCCGGAAGTAGCTGCTGTCGGCGGGCACGGACGGGAACACCCCGAGATTGCCGCCCAGGTCGGCTGACTCGAAGGTGTACTGCCAGATCTGGCCGGCGTTGGCGCCGAAGACCGAGCCCGGGCAGTCCTCGCCGCCGCTGGCGGCGCGGTAGCACGAGGCGTAGCCCTCCATCGGATGCGTGACAGGCCCGGCCGGGTTGAACATCGACACGTACCCGGCGAGCGTCGGCGTGTAGCCGCCGAATGCGGCGAATTCGAAGCTGTTGGCCGTCCCGGTCTTGCCGGCCTGGGGCACGTAGGCACCGCCGCGGGTGACGCCGTCGCCCCTGGCGGTGCCGCTCGTGAGCACGCCGCGCAGGATGTACGTGGCGGCCGCGGCTACGGCCGCCGAGAACGCCCGGTGGCAGCCCGCCGCCGGTACCGGCAGTCGGCTGCCTCCGACGGTGATCTGGGCGATCGCAACCGGGCGGCAGTAGACGCCGCCGGCCGCGACGCTGGCGTAGGCGGCGGCCATCGTCATCGGCGAGACGTTGACCGAGCCGAGCGTGAAGGACGGCAGGTCGTCGGCAGGCAGCTGATAGCCGGGCTTGCCAGGTTTGCCCGCAGCCGCCAGCAGGGATCCGCCGCCGGCACGGTGCACGCCCATGCTCACCGCGGTCCGCACCACATTGCACAGCCCGACGCGCTGCTCGAGCTTGGCGAAAAACACATTGATGGATTGCGTGGTGCCGGTGTAGAGCGAATAGGTACCCTTGCCGGCCCCTTCTGCATTATAGACCGGGAACGAGCCCGTATAGCTGCCTGCGCAATTATAGTACGGGCTGATATCGTTTGGCGACGAAACCGACAGCTGGAAGCCGAATGGATAATCTCGCTTGAGCGCGGTTATCAGCGTGAATAGCTTCGACGATGACCCAGTCTGCACGCCGAAGCCGCCGTCTTGCGCCGAGTCCACTGCGTAGTCGATGCTGTCCTGGCCCGGACCGGTGCCGTACCGGCGGTCGACCGCGATGGCCTGGACGTCGCCGGTGCCAGGCTGGATGAGCACCTCGGCGGCCGCGTTGCCGCCGGGGTTGTATCCCGACGGGGGCGGCGGCAGCATGAAGCTGACCGCGTTCTGGGCGGCGCGCTGGTCCTGCGGATTCATGGTGGTGTAGATCTTCAGCCCGCCGGTGGTGTTCATCTGCTGCCAGGCGGACGCATAGGCGGGATTGGTGCGCAGCTCAGCGAGCACGTAATCGCAGAACCAGGCCGACGTCGCCGCCGACGCGCTGGTGCAGCCCTCCTGGAACGACTGGTCAGAGAAGTGCAGGCCGAGTGGGGTCGTCGCGGCTGCCGTGGCGGCGGCCCCGCTCACGTCGTGCAGATGGGCCATCCGCGCGAGCACCTGGTTACGGCGGGCGAGGGCCGCGGCCGGGTGAACCAGTGGGTCGAACTGGGCCGGATTCTGTACCAGGCCGGCGAGCAGGGCGGCCTGCGGCAGGCTCAGGCGAGCTGCGGTGGTGCGGAAGTAGCGCTCGGCCGCGACCTCGACACCGTAGGCCTCGTTCTCGAAGTACGCGACGTTCAGGTACGCGGCCAGGAGCTGGTCCGGGGTCAGCTCGTGCTCGACGTTGACGGCGATCCGCAGCTCGCGAATCTTGCGCGCGGCACTATCCGCGATGGCTGCCCGCTGCTGCGAACTGTCGGCGGCCGTCAGCAGCAGCGCGTTCTTCACGTACTGCTGGGCCAGCGTCGACCCGCCCTGGACCTGGCCGCTCGTCAGGTCGGTCGCGATGGCACGGAGCGTCCCGCGGATGTCCAGTGCGCCGTGCTGGTAATAGCGCGAGTCCTCGATCGCCATGATCGCCTCGCGCATCGCTGGGGAGATCTGGCTGTAGGCCACCGGGACGCGATAGATGTGGTTCGGGTAGTAATACGCGATCAGTCCGCCGCGGGCATCGACGATCTCCGACCGCGTCGGCAGCGTGGCCAGGGCCGGCACGGTGAGATCGTTGAACGTCTCCGCGGCATCACGGGCGGCGACCCCGGCCATCCCGGCTACCGGCAAGACGATCGCTGCGGTGATGAATCCGGCAGCGACGGACAAGGCTGCCAGCGCGGCGAGAACGCTCACTACCGGACCGCGGCGCTTAGAATTCACTGTGCTTTTCCCTATCCGGATTCGCCCCTCGATTCCGTCCGTCGCGGTGATACCCGGTGTTGACTAAAGCCAGCACGGCGCCAGTACTAAAGGTCAGTAAAGTAAAAGCGCTCAATTTAGTTACGCTGGCCCAGGCAATTACGCGGTATCTTTACGGGCTGGTCAGCCGAACCGCAGCCGGGCCCGCACTGACCTGGTTAGCTCGCCCACCTCGTCGATCCGCAGGATCCGCGCCGTCAGCAGGTACAGCACGAGCCCGCCGATACCGCCGACGGCCACGATCGCCAGGGCAGTGATCGTCCCGGCCGGGGCGATCCGGGCGATCACCAGCGCGGCGCTGGCGGCGAACGCCATGCCGGGCAGGCACGCGATGTGCATTCGCACCAGCGTCGTGGTGATCCGGCGGGTATCCAGACCCCCGATCCGCCTGCTGAACACGCGCCACAGCATCACGGTCATGACCACGCTCCCGATCCCGAACCCGACGCCGAGCCCGGCGACCACGTCCGCCGGCGGGAGGATGGCGAGCGCGACGAAGCTGCACGCGATTCGGACGGCCATGCCGATCGCGCCGAGCAGGGCGGGCGTCCTGCTGTCATGGGTCGCGTAGAACGCGCGCAGCAGCAAGTTGAAGAGCGTGAACGGGAGCAGGCCGAGGCAAAAGACCCCGAAGACCACGCCAAGGTAGCGAGCCGACGCCGTCGAGGTGCTGCCGTGCCCGAATAGCCCGGCGGCCAGCGACGGGCCGAGGACGGCCAGGATCATCGCTGACGGCACGACGATGACCGACGACAGCCGGGTCGCGGCGGAGAAGTCCCTGGTGAGCAGCCGGTCCGAGCCGGCTGCCGCGTGCTCGCTCATGCGCGGCAGCATCGCGGTGATGACGGAGACGCCGACGATCGCGTAGGGGAGCTGGAACAGCTGCCACCCGTTGCTGAAGGCCGCGAAGCCGGCGCCCGCGCACGTCTTGCAGACACGCCCGCCAGCCGCGTTGGACACGATGGTGATCGCCAGGAACGACAGCTGAGTGACCACGATGTAGAAGAACATCCAGCCGCTCATGCGACCGATCTCGGCGACCTCTGCCCGCCTGAGGTCGAACCGCGGCTGCCAGCGGAAGCCGACCTTCCGCATCGACGGCCACATCGCCGCCGTCTGCGCCACAATGCCGAGCGTGGTGCCGATCCCCAGCAGCTGGACCTCGCGGGTCGTGATGGTCTGCGGCGTCCGGCCTGTCCCGGCCAGCACGATCAGCGCGACGCCGACGAGGCTGACCACGACGTTGTTGACGACAGGCGTCCACATCGGCGAGGCGAAGCTGCCGCGAGCGTTGAGGATCGCGGCGGCGAGGGAGGTGACCCCGTAGAAGAAGATCTGCGGCAGGAAGAAGTACGTGAAGATCACCGTCAGGTGATAAGTGGCCGCGTTGGCCATGCCGTGGCCGTAGACGGCCGTGATGGGCACCGCTGCCGCCGTCGCAATGACCGTCAGTCCGCCAAGCCCTGCCACGCCGAGAGTGAACATCCGCTGGTCGTAGGCCTCACCGCCGTCGGCGTCCGTGCGGGCAGCCTTGACCAGCAGCGGGACCACGACGCTGGTGAGGATCCCGCCGAGGGCGAGGCTGTAGATGTTGTTCGGGACCGTGTTGGCGACGTTGTAGGCGTCACCGAGGTTCTGGGTGCCGATCGCGTACAGCAGGATCGCGGTGCGGACGAAGCCGGTGGCCCGCGAGGCGATCGTGCCGATCGCCATGACGGTGCTGGACCTGGCCATGCTGGGCTGGCCCGCTCTGGGCTGGCCCGTCCCGTGCTGGCCCACTCCGTGCTGCCCCGCTCCGTGCTGCCCCGCTCCGTGCTGCCCCGCTCCGGGCTGGCCGGCCGCGTCAGCGGGCGATGAGTCAGCGCCGTCCGGCGTGAGCGGCGCGCCGGCCGCCGGCCGCCCGGTTGTCGTCATCGGCGCACGCCGGAGCGCGCGCTTGTGCCGTGACGCGAATGCCATGGTCGGAGACGGTCCGCGGCCGCAGACGGCCGTCGCAGCATGCGGGTCAGCCCGTGGCCGAGCGCCGCCAGCTGCGCACGCTGTACCGCCGCGTCATGCGCGGCGAGCTCGAGGTCGTCTGCCAGCGGCATCAGCTCAGCCGTGCCGTAGCGATGGGCGAGCGCAGCGCTGATCAGGAAGTCGGCCAGCACCGGATTCGCAGGCAAGCACGGGCCGCGCAGGTTGGTCCCGACGGCGCTGCCGATGATGCAGCCTTCGGTGCCGTCGCCGTTGTTGCCGTGCCCGCGCACGACCTGGCCGAGCGGTCGCGCGGCCGGGCCGAGGTAGGTGTTGCCGCGGTTGTCCTCGAAGCCCACGAGCAGGCGGCCGTCCCACCGGACCACGAGATCGCCGGCCACCTCATCCGCGCGTGCGCTGGCGGCCTGGCCGTCGTGATGGCCGGAGATGCGCTCCCGTATCGTCCACGAGTCGAACAGCTCCAGCCCGCGGAGCTCGGCACCCTTCGCGGGCTGGCAGAAGCGCCCGAACAGCTCGTATCCGGCGCCGACCGCGAGCGCGGCCGCGCCCGCCGCGACCGCGTCACGAATGCCGGCACCCTTGATCTTGTACAGGTCGGCGGCGACCAGCCGCTGCTGCGACGCAGCGCCGCCGCCGATCATGATGATGTCGAGCTCGCCCGGCGTCACCTTGTCCCCGAGCCGCAACTCGGTGACCGCTACGGAGATGTTCCGCCAGCCGCAGCGGCGAACGATCGATGCGATGTTCCCGCGGTCCCCGTCGGTCGACATCAGGCCGGGGTACAGGTAGCCGACGGTGATCTTCAGTTCCGTCACCGTCCTGCTCCGCTCTGCCCGGGCTGGCGATATGCGTACCGGCCGCGTCGGACCCGGTGATCGGGTCGACGCCCCGAGAGCGGCGGACCAGACGGCTGCGGCCCGGCCGGCAGGGTGACGGCCGCCGCGAGACCGCCGCGCTCACGCTGCGGGCCCTGGAAATAGCCGTGCTGCCCAAGCCAGCGCCGTATCTCGGCTAGCACGGCCGACGTCGATACGATCCACAGCGCCTCGCCGGCCGGCGTGGCGGTGATCGCCGCCTGGACCGCGCGAACCGGATCTGGCTCGATGATCGCGCCCGCCGACTGACCCAGATCCTGTCCATCGCCGAGCCAGCCCGCGTACTTCAGGCGCACGGCGAGGTCGGCTGCCCTCGTGCCGGTGATGACCGGGCCAGGCGCAAGGCCGGTCACAGAGTCGAAGTCGACGTCCCAGATCCAGGACATGTCTGCGTGCCTGGCCGCGCTGTCGTCCAGTCCCACCAGCATGCGCTTCGGCTCGCCGTCACCGAGGACGGCACGCAGGACCTCGGTGTACCCGTTCGCGTTCCCGGCCAGGGCCAGGTACACGTCATGCCCGGGTAGCCGGATCCGCTCCATCCGCAAGGATCCGGCCCTGACCTGCGCGATGGATGCCAGCGACCAGGCGGGCAGCCGGCACTGCGTCGCCGCCGCCACCGCCGCCAGGGCGTTGTAGGCGTTGTACAGGCCGGGCAGCGGGATCTCGAGCACGGTGCGTCCGGTCGGGGTCGCCAGCTGCAGCCGGGTCGACGCCGATCCGGCCAGGCCGACCTTCGTGACGCTGACGTCGGGCCGCGGCCGGCTGAGCCCGCAGGCGCCGCACGTCCAGTGGCCCAGGTGAGCGTAGTAGACGCAGTCGTACGCCAGTTCGCCGTCGCAGCGCGGACAGCGCGGGAACTCCGAGGCGGGGTCGGCACGCACCCGGCTGTGCGCAGGGTCGGACATGCCGAAGTACAGGCGCGGATTCGGCAATTCTGGCGCCAGGTGCGCCAGCCGCGGGTCATCGGCGTTCAGGATGAGCGTGGTGGTGGCTGGCAGCTTGCGGACGGCTCGCTCTAGCAGCGCCCTGAAGTCGCCGGGATCCTGGTGGCCATCAAGCTGGTTGCGGAAGATGTTCGTGCACACGACCGCGGCCGGCTCGGTCACGTGACGGACGATCTCGGGGAAGGCTTCGCCGGCTACCTCAAACAGCCCGATCGCCTGCGGATCGCTGCGCATGTGCCCGGTCGCCGCGGCGTGCGCGACCATCGTGGCGGCCAGTCCCGATCGCTGACTGGAGCATCCGCCGTTCTGCACCGGGTGCAGCCCGGCGGCCCGCATGATCGGCGCCAGCAGCTGGCACGTGGTGCCCTTGCCCGCGGACCCGGTCACCAGGATCGAACCGCGCCGTATCTCGGCAGCGAGGCTCGCGAGGGCACCAGGGTCGATGGCGAGCGTCACCAGGCCCGGAATCGCGGTGCCGGCGCCCTTGCCCAGATGGCGGACTCCGGTGCCTGCCGCCTTCCCCATCCAGACGGCGATGGCCTGGCGAGCCGACGCCGCCAGGCTCGACTGAACCGGTCTGCCTGACGACATGTAGCTCCCCCGGATACGGCCGTAGCCGTTTCGCCCCCGCCTGCGGATGAAGGTCTTCCCGAGGAAGGCGCCATCGATGGGCAGCTATCGGAAGGCTTTAAGAAACCTTGCCGACTACAAACGATTCGGCACGGACTAATCCCTGTCGTATGTGCGCTAGCCGGATGTGCGCTGGCCGGATGTGCGCTGGCCGGATGTGCGCGCGCCGGCCGGCCGGGCCGTGGCCATTCAGCGCGGGTAGATGCCGCCGTCGAGCGAGATGACCTGGCTGGTGAGGTAGGGATTGCGCAGGACGGCCAGCACGAGGTCCGCGACTTCCGCCGGGCGCCCGAGGCGGCCGACCGGCACGCGCTGGCGTAGCTCGTCTTCCTCGCCTGGCAGCATGCCGGTGTCGGTGATCAGGGCCGGCGCAATGGCGTTGACGGTGACCCCTGACCGGGCGAACCGGGCGGCCAGCGAGTGCGTCAGCCCGTGCAGCCCGGCCTTGGATGCGGCGTAGTGCGGACCCACGATGCCGCCTGTGAAGGCCGCGGCCGACGACATGAACAGGACCCGGCCGAAGCCACGCTTCGCCATGCTCGGCACCAGCCGCTGCGCCAGCAGGAATGGCGCACGCAGGTTCACGCTCATCGTCTCATCGAAGTCCTTGATGGCGATGCTCTCGAGCCGCTGCTGGCGGCCTGCCCCGGCGTTGCTCACTAGCACGTCGACGGGGCCGAAGGCGTCCTCCGCCTCCTCGGCCAGGCGGATGACCTCGGCGGCATAGGCCAGGTCGGCGCTCAGCGCGGCTGCCTGGCCGCCAGCGGCCGTGATCTGGCCGGCTAGCTGATGCGCGCCCGCGTCGTTGGCGCCATAGCCCAGCGCCACGCTCACCCCGGCGGCCGAGAGCGCCAGCGCGATAGCCCGGCCGATGCCGCCGCTCGCGCCAGTGACCAGCGCAACCCGGCCGTCGAGGCCGAGGGCCGGTACCTCCTGCTCGTCGTGCATGCGCCACACGCTAGCTGATCACGGTCCTGGCGCCGCTGACGGCGCCGGTCCTGCGGGCATGCCCCGAGCGGTGGCGCGGACAAGGCAGAATCTAGTGGTATGCAGACTCTCCAGGTAGCAGTGATCGGGTCCGGGCCGGCCGGCTTGTACACAGCCGAGGCCCTGATCAAGCAGGCGGCGGCGCTGGACCCGCCGCGCGCGATCCGGGTCGATGTACTGGACCGGCTGCCGACTCCGTACGGCCTGGTCCGGTACGGGGTGGCCCCCGACCACAAGTCGATCAAGTCGATCGCCGAGTACCTGCGCAACGTGCTGGAGCATGACGGCGTCAACTTCATCGGCGGCGTGCACCTGGGTGACGACATCACCCGCGAGGATCTGCTGACCCGTTACGACGGCGTGGTCTACGCGACAGGTGCGATGCGTGACCGGCACCTGGGCATTCCCGGGGAGGACCTGCCCGGCAGCATCGCGGCGACCGATTTCGTCAACTGGTACTGCGGGCATCCGGACGTCGATCCATCCGCCTTCTCGCTCGACGCCGAGTCGGTCGCGGTCATCGGCGTCGGGAACGTGGCGGTCGACGTCGCCCGCATCCTCGCCCGCAATCCCGAGGAACTTCGCGAGACGGACGTATCGCAGCCAGTACTCGACGCCCTCATGGCCAGCAAGGTGCGTGAGGTGCACATGATCGGCCGCCGGGGCCCTGCTCAGGCGAAGTTCACCACGAAGGAATTGCGTGAGCTTGGCGAGCTGCCTGGCGTTGACATCGTGGTCGGGGCCAGCGAGGTCGACCTGGATGCCTTCGACGCCACCGGGGAGAGTGCCCGGCTGGCCGAGACCGACCGGCACGTGCGCGGCAACTACGCCGTCATCAAAGAGTGGGCGGGGCGGACGCCGGGCGAGGGCGGTCGTCGCCTGACTGTCAGGTTCTGGCTGAAGCCGGTGGAGATCCTGGGCGGGACCGGCGTCGAGGGCCTGATGCTCGAGCGGACCGCGCTGGATGCGACAGGCAAGCTCGTGGGCACCGGTGAGCGGGAGACGCTGGATGTGCAGATGGTGCTCCGGTCAGTGGGTTATCAGAGCGTCCCGCTGTCGGGTGTGCCTTTCGACGAGCGGGCCGCCGTCGTGCCCAATGAGGCCGGGCGGGTGCTCGGGCCCGACGGCCAGCCGCTGCCGGGCGAGTACGTGGCAGGCTGGCTGAAGCGGGGTCCGACCGGCGTGATCGGCACGAACAAGTCCGATGCGGCCGAGACTGTCCGCTCGCTGCTGGCGGATCTGGCCGGCGGCCCTGGGCCAGGAGACGTGCAACTGCCGCGGGCTGGCCTGCTGCGGATGCCGGCCGGGACCAGCGAGGATCCGGGCTCGCCGCTGGTTGAGGTGCTGGCCGAACGGGGTATCCGCCATGTGAGCTACGCCGACTGGCTGCGGATCGAGGCAGCCGAGAAGGAACTCGCGGCCAGCCTCGGTCGAGGCGCTCGGGTCAAGCTGCCAAGCCGGGAGGACCTGCACCGGGCCTGCGGCTTGCTGTAGGTTGGCTGAAGTTTGGCAAAGAGAGTGCAAAGGCGTGGTTTGCGCCCGGCCAAGACTTACTCAGCACGCCGCCTCCGACTGCCAGTCCAGAGTATCGTCGGCGCGGATATTGTTCGCGAAACGCCCGAAATGCCGGGTCGTTCAGCCCAACTAGCTGCGCCGGGGGCCAACGCGCTTCCGGTGCGCCGAGAGGTAACCGAGTGGAAGCAGCGCGTGAGCAGGCAGCACCGGCTGTCGATGTCGAGCAGCTCGATGTCGAGCAGCTCCGGGGCGATCGGCTTACGCAGCACGCCGTTCTTGAGGCGCTTGCCGAGTGCGCCAACCATCGCCGCTGGTTCGCGGCATTCGCGGAGCCGTATCTCGGTGACCACCCGATCGAGATCGGCAGCGGCTTTGGCGACTATGCCAAGGAATGGATCCCGCTGGTGGAGAAGTTCACCGCGACCGAGGCGGATCCGGCGCTGCTGCCCGGTCTGCAGGCCGAGATGACCGGTTTCTCCAACGTCATAGTCCGGCAGATGCTGCTGCCGACAGCCGAGCGTGCTGACCACTCGTGCCTGGTGTCCTACAACGTCCTCGAGCACATCGACGACCATGTGGGCGCCCTCCAGAGCATGGCCCAGCTGGTGCGGCCAGAGGGCTATGTCGTCCTGGTGTGCCCGGCGTTCCCGTTCGCCATGAGCCCGGTGGATATCGCGACGGGCCACGTGCGCCGGTACACCAAGCGCTCGATGCGCAAGGCGCTGACCGACGCTGGGCTGGAGGTTGTGACCGTCCGGTATGCGAATTCGCTGGGCCTGATCTGCTATTACGCGTTCACCAGCGTGCTCAAGCGGCAGCCGAAGATCGGCGGCACCATCAGCTTCTACGATCAGCTTGTCGTGCCGGTTGTCCGGTTCCTGGAGCGCCTTGTGGGTCGGCCACCGTTCGGGCAGTCGGTCTTCGCGGTCGCGCGGGTCAAGGAAGATCGCGAGCGAGCAGACGAGACATGAACCACCCGGGCGAGCGCACGGTGGTCGTCGAGGGCCCGCCACCGCCCCGCACGTCTCCATCGCTGACTAGGGCACTGCGGATAGTCGATGCTGGGCCGCGCTATGTCTATCGGGCCGCCGTGGTCTCGCTGGCCGGGACCTGCGTGCTTGCCATCGGCCTCGCGCTGGCGATCCACCCCGCCGGAGGGCTCCGCCGGCCGCAGAAGGAAATAACTGAGGCCGGCCTGGCCGGCCTCGTGCTCGTCGCGCTGCTCACGGTCGCGGCGATGCTCTGGCCGGCTGAGCGCCGCGCCGCCGTCATGGACCGCGTCGCGGCCCGTGAGCAGCGCGCCGCGATCTGGCTCGCGCTGGCCGTCTGGTTCCCGCTGTTGCTGGTCCCGGCCTATTACCGGGTCAAGGCCACGCTGCCGACGTCGGTGGTGTGGATTTCGTTTGGCTTCCTCGACAAGCGCTGGGTGACCGCTACCTACCTCCTGCTCGCACTCGCGCCGATGCTGCTGCTGGTGACGGCAGCGCGCGTGCTTGCTGCCGGGCGCGGCCACCCCGAGAGCTGGCGGGCCTGGCTTCGCTGCCTCGCGCCAGCCGGCCGGGCCGGGCAGGCGGACGCGGCCGCTGCGCCCGAGCGCGACGGCGTCCCTGCCGTCGAGTCGTCCGGCTGGTGGGGCGCGCGGCACATCAGCACTGTGCTGGGCATCCTGACGGCCATCGCCCTGGCCTATTACTTCTACGGCCCGCCGTGGTACCTGACCAAGACGGCCAGCACCGGCTCTGTCGGCATCGGCTTCCAGGAGGACGTCTTCCTCAGCGGTTTCCAGGCCATCTCCAAGGGCGCGGTGCCGTATATCGGACCCGCATCGGTCCAGTACGGACCAGGCGCCCAGCTGCTGTCGTACCTGTATATGCGCCACATCGGCGGCTTCTCGGTCGTCGGATTCCGCGAGTCCTGGGCGATGTTCGAGTGGGTCGGGGCCACGATCTTCTTCGTGGTGCTCTTCCTCGCGCTCGGATACGGCCGGGGCCTAGCCGCGACGCTGATGTCCGCGCTGATCTATCCCGCGCTCCAGCTCATGGGGTTCGTGTCCGGCCACGCCTACGGAGGGTTCTTCGGCTGGGCGAACCCGCTCCGGTACGTCGGGGCCGTCTCGCTGATCCTGCTCCTGCCAGCCGTCATCAAGCGCTCGCCGTCCTGGCGAGGGCTGACTGGTGCTGCCGTCCTCGGCCTGCTCTGGGGCGGTCTCTCGTACGTCGCCCAGGAGAACCTGATCGCGGGCGCCATCGGTGCTCTTGTGGTCGGAGCGCTGATGCTCGTCAGCGGCACGTCGTCGTGGCGCTCACTATGGACCGCACTGGCGGCGGTGCTGGGCGGATTCATCGTCAGCTGGCTGCCCGCGCTGGTGTACTACGCCGTCAAGGGACTACTGGTCCGTTTCGTCTACCTGTACTTCCTCATCACGAGGGCGGTTGCCGAGGGCTACAGCAACACTCCGTACGGCGGCGTCCATCCGCATCCCAGCCAGATCCGCTCCGACGCCCCGTGGCGCATGATGTTCTACGACCTGCCGTTCTTGCTCGCCATCCTGGCATTGCTCGCGGTCGTCCAGTTCCGGCCGTTCCGGATCGCCATGGAGTGGTCCCGGCAGCGCATCATCCTGGTGGCCGTCGTCGTGACGGCGATCCTGATGTACCAGGGTGCGCTGCTCCGGTCTGACGCAGACCACCTGACCGGGACCCTGCTAGTAGTACCGGCGCTGGTGATCGCGGTCGCCACGATCCTGCCACGGGCGCTGGGCGCGCGCGGACGGGTGGTGCTCGTCGTGGCAGGCGCTGCGGTTGTCGTCGCATCGTTCGCGCTACTGCCTGCCAAGACCTACAAGGTATCGAGCCTGCGGGCCGAAGCTGCCGCGCCCTACCGCGACCGGCAGCGCCTGGCCGCAGCTCCGGAACGGCCCGCGCCGGCGACAGTGGCCGCCGAGCGCGTCGGCGCTGGGCTCACCAATGACCCGCTGTGCTGCCAGCGCAAGAACGAGCCGATGGGGCAGTTCCTTGCGCTGATGGACAAGGTGCATGCCGTTGTCGGCAATCGAACGGCTTACGTGGCCAGCTTCCGCGGCGGCTATCCGGGGATTGTCTACTTCGTCGCCGACCTGACGCCCGCGCCGGTTCCGCTCGACCTGCATACGATGGTGTTCACCGCTCAGCAGCGCAACGCGTACCTGGCCACGTTCCGGCATCGGGTGCTGCCGCACACTCAGGCGCTGCTCACGACGACCCTGACGGGGAACGTGGTGCGGAACTTCCTGCAACAGTATCCGCACGCCAGGACGATCACGCTGACCTACGCTGGCCGCCCGTACTACGTGCTGCTCGCGAACTGACTGCGCGCTAGCCGGGCGGACTCCGGCCGGGCCAGCGCGAGTGCTGTAGGTCAGCAAAGAGGGCGCAAAGGTGTTGTTCGCGTCCAGCCAAAAGACATTAACGGCACCGTCACCGGCGGCAACGTTCAAATATTCTCACTGCGTAAATTGTTCATGTAACGCCGGAATTGTTGGGTCGCTCGACCTGACCCATTACAGCCAGGGGGCTAGGCACTTCCGGCATGCCGAGAGGTATCCAACGTTGAGCACGTCCGGGGTGAGCGGCAGACGCGGCGACAGATCCTCAAGGCGCTGGTCCTCAAGGCGCTGGCCGATTGCGCCAGCCACGGCTGAGCGAAGCAGACGACCATGAAGGACCTCACCGAGCTTTCCGTGGTCGGCGAGGGGCCGCCACCGCAGCGCACGTCGTCATCCCTCGCCAGGGCGCTTCGCATTGTCGAGGCCGGGCACCGGTATTTCTACCGAGCGGCCCTGATCTCGCTGACTGGCACGTGCCTACTCACCATCATGATCGCGATGACCGTGCGTCCCGCCGGTCCGATGCGCCGCCCGCAGCAGGACATGATCCTGGGGGCCATGGTCTGCCTCTGCCTGGTCGCCGTGCTGGCGGTCAGCGCGGTCACCTGGCCGGCCGGACGACGCTCGGTTGCGCTGGACCGCCTAGTGCCACCAGGGCAGCGCGAGGCGATCTGGCTGGCGTTCGCCGTCTGGTGCCCGTTCTTGCTCATCGCCGTCAATTATCTGGCTGACTCCACGCTGCCGACGAAGGTGGTGTGGATCGGTTTCGGCTATCTCGACAAGCGCTGGGTGACGACCACCTACCTGCTGGGGGCGCTCGCGCCGATGCCGCTGCTAGTCGCTGCGTCACGGGTGCTCGCGGCCGGCCGCGGCCGCCCCGTGAGCTGGCTGGCGTGGTTTCGTGCCCTGGCGCCGGCCGGGGAGTCCGCCGACCAGACCACGGCCATCACGGCGCCCGAGCGCGATGGCGTGCCGGCCGCCGCGTCGCCGGGCTGGTGGGGCGCGAGGTCAATACGCCTCGTGGTCGGCGTCCTGACAGCCGTCGGCCTGGCCTATTACTTCTACGGTCCGCCGTGGTACCTGAGCAAGACGCCCACTGCTGGCTCGATCGGGATCAACTTCCAGGAGGACGTCTACCTCGCGGGACTGCAGGCAATATCCAAGGGCGCGGTCCCTTACATCGGATCCGCCTCGGTCCAGTACGGACCAGGGTCCGAGCTGCTGTCGTACCTGTACATGCGTCACGTCAGCGGGTTCTCAGTCGTCGGCTTCCGTGAGTCCTGGGCGATGCTGGCATGGGTTGGCGCGACAGTCTTCTTCATCGTGCTGTTCCTCGCGCTCGGTTACGGCCGGGGGCTGGCCGCAGCGCTCATGTCCGCGCTGATCTATCCCGCGCTCCGGCTCATGTCGTTCTCGCCGGGGCACGGGTTTGCCGGGTTCTACGGCTGGTTCAATCCGCTGCGCTATGCGGGGGCATACGCGATAGTCCTGCTCCTGCCCGCGGTTATCAGGAGGTCGCCGTCTTGGCGGGGCCTGGCGGGCGCGGCCGTTCTGGGTGTGGCCTGGGGGGGCCTGTCGTACGTAGGGCAGGAGAACCTGGCCGCGGGGGCGATCGGGGTAGTCGTGATCGCCATTCTGCTGCTCCTGACGGGCACGGCGTGGCAGTCGGTATGGCCAGCGCTGCTTGCGGTACTGGGCGGATTCGTACTCAGCTGGCTGCCAGCGCTGCTGTACTACGCCTCCAAGGGCCTGCTGGGTCGCTTCCTGTACCTGTACTTCCTCATCACCACGGAGGTAGCGCAGGGATACAGCAACACGCCTTTCGGGGGTCGGGATCCGTCACTGGCCGAGCTTCACGCCAACGCGCCATGGGCCACGTTCTTCCACACCCTGCCGTTCCTGCTTGCGATCGTCGCGCTGCTCGCGGCCGTCCAGCTCCGGCCATTCCGGATCGCCACGCAGTGGTCCCGCCAGCGAATCGTCCTCGTGGCCGTCGTGGTGACGACGATCGTGATGTACCAGGGCGCGTTGCTTCGATCCGACATAGACCACACGTCGGGGACGCTGCTCATGGTGCCTGCCCTGGTGGTCACGGTCGCCACCGTGCTGCCGCGCGCGCTGGGCGCGCGCGGGCGAGTGCCGCTTGCCGTCGCCGGCGCCGTGATCGTCGTGGCCTCCTTCGCGCTGCTGCCGACGAGTGCCCTCAAGCCGTCCGCGGCGTATGACAGGGCCGTGACGCCCTACCTAGACCGGCTGCGCCTGGCGGCAGTTCCGGCCCCGCCCGCGCTCACGACCCTTGCTGCCCGCCGGGTCGGCCCAGAGCTCACCCGCGCCCAGACGTGCTGTGCGCGCCAAAGCGAGCCCATGGGCCAGTTCCTCACGCTCATGAACAGGGTGCATGCCATCATCCGCAATCGGACGACCTACGTTGTCGACTTCCCCGGTGGCTATCCAGGCCTTGTCTACTTCGTCGCGGACCTGAAGCCAGCGCCCTACCCGATCGAACTGCACACGATGGTGTTCACGATCGCGCAGCGCCGCGCCTACATGTCGACGTTCCGGCGGAGGGTCCTGCCGCAGACCCAGGCATTGGTCACCAGTAGCCTCAGCGTGAACGAGGCACGGAGCTTCCTGCACCGATATCCGCGCGCCAAGACGATCACGCTGACGTACGCTGGCCGGCCGTACTTCGTGCTCCTGGCGAACTGACCCGCTAGGGCGGGCCGGCCGCGCTAGCGAGCCGATCGGCCAGGACCCGCACGCGCTCGATTAGCTCGGGCGGCTCGAGCACCGTGAAGTCGAGGTCCATCGTCGCGATGTGGAAGGCCAGCATGTCGAGTGAGTCGGCGCCGCTGCTGAGCACGGAGCGGCCGCTATCGGCAGCCTCAAGTACGCCGACAGTTGGCGGCACCTGCCCGGCTACCACCTCCGGCGGCGCGTGCACGAGCACCCGGGCCTGATACCGGTAGGGCGCCGTCGTGACTGCGCGCGCCACGAAGGCCGCGGCGTCCGGTGGATCATGGGGCACGAACCTCACGCCAGTCAGCCGGGGCGCGTCGATACGGTCGGCGCGGAACGTGCGCCAGTCCTCCCGGTCCAGGTCGCGGGCAACCAGGTACCACCGATAGCCGGCCTGCACGAGCCGGTGCGGCTCCACCCTGCGCATCGTCGGGCCGCCATCCTGGCCGCGATAGCCGAACTCCAGCCGCTCGCGATGCCGGCAGCCACGCGCGATGGTGGTCAGCGTGTCGGCGCTCACAGCCGGCCCGGGCCCGGTGAGCGGGACCGTGGCGTGTCCGATCGCGGCCGCTCGCTCGCGAAGCCGGGACGGCAGCACCTGCTCCAGCTTGGTCAGCGCCCGGACGGATGCCTCGCCAACGCCGGTGATCGCGTGGGCCGCCGCGGTCCGCAGGCTCAGCGCGACGGCGACCGCCTCGTCGTCGTCCAGCAGGAGCGGTGGCAGCGCGGCGCCGGCGCCAAGACGGTAGCCGCCCGCCACGCCCGGCTCGGCGTGCACGGGATAGCCCAGGCTGCGCAGCTTGGCCATGTCCCGGCGCAGCGTCCGGGGTGTCACCTCCAGCCGGTCGGCCAGATCCGCGCCCGACCATTCCGGCTTCATCTGGAGCAGCGTCAGCAGTCGCAGCAGCCGGGCCGACGTTTCCACCATGAATCTCAGTCTGCCAGTAATCAAGGACCGATTCTGTCCGCAATTCGTTCTACCGTTACCGGCATGGATATCGACTGGAATGCAGAGCTAGTCAGTCAGCTCGAGTGGCACTGGGACAATCAGCTCCGACCGCGCCTGGACGGGCTGACCGACGACGAGTACTTCTGGATGCCGGTGCCTGGCTGCTGGACGATAAGCAGGCGCGGCGAGAGCGCGGCCCCCGTCTCAGTCGGCGCCGCTGACTTCACGGCCGACTACGCCATGGAGCCCCAGAACCCCGAGCCGGTCACGACGATCGCCTGGCGGCTGGCGCACATCATCGTGGGCGTCTTCGGGCACCGGAGCGCGTCGCAATTCGGCGGGCCGCCGGCCGACTACGACACGTTCAGCTATGCGGGCACGGCCACCGCGGCCCTCCGCCAGCTCGACGAGGCCCACGACACCTGGATCAAGGGCGTGCGCAGCCTGGGCGCCGACGGCCTCGCGCAGCCCTGCGGACCAGCTGAAGGTTTCTTCGCGGAGTACTCAATGGCAGCCCTGATCCTGCACATCCACCGCGAGGCGATCCATCACGGCGCCGAGATCGCGCTGCTCCGGGACCTCTACCTGCGGAGGGGATACTGAGATGGCGGCGTACGAGTTCCAGGTCGCCGTTGACTGCACAGGCCCCCACCTCCTCGCCGACTGGTGGGCGGAGACCCTGGGCTGGGTCGTCGAGGAGCAGGACGAGGGCTTCATCCGCAAGATGATCGCCGAGGGCGTCGCGACGCCCCGCGAGACGACCACCTACAACGGCAAGCTCGTCTGGTTCAGCGGCGCGGCGATCCGGCATCCAGATAACTCGGACAGCGGTCCGGGCAAGCGCATCCTGTTTCAGCAGGTACCGGAGCCCAAGACGGTCAAGAACCGCTGGCACCTGGACGTCTGGGTCGGCGCCGACAACGTCCAGGCTGAAGCGGACCGCCTGGTCGAGCGCGGCGCCACCTACCTGCACGACGGCCAGCAGGGCCCGCATCGCTGGATCACGCTGGCCGACCCCGAAGGGAACGAGTTCTGCATCAGCTAACAGGGCCCGGCCCGGAGAAGGGACGCTAGATCTCGGTGACCAGCCGGCGCAGGAAGGCGCGGGTTCGCGGGCCGTCGTCGCCGCGCGCGTACTCGCCGGCCACGAAGTCGGTGACCCCGGCATCAGCCAGCGCCCGGATCTGCGCGCCTACGCTGTCCTCGTCACCAACGATGGCGACGTCGCCCGGACCGGCCGCGCCTTCCTTGTCGAGCATCGCGCGGTACGACGGCAGCTGACCATAGATGGCGAACGCCTTGTTGGCGTTGACCCGAGCCTGCTCGGGGTCGTCGGTCACGCACACCGGGAGCGTGCAGACGACGCGCGGGCTCGGCCGTCCGGCCTCGCTGGCGGCGGCCGTGATCGTCGGCACGATGTAGTCGCGCACGGTCGCCGGCCCGGTCATCCACAGGATCGTGCCGTCGGCCTTGGTGCCGGCCAGCCGCAGCATCTGCGGGGCGAGCGCGGCAAGGAGCAACGGCACCTGAGGACGGGAACGGGGTACCGACAAGCCAATGTGGGCATGCACGGTCTCGCCGTCGAAGTCGGCGGGCTCCCCGGCCAGCAGCGGCACGAGCACGGCGAGGTACTCACGCATATGCCTGGCCGGCCTGTCGAAGCTGTACCCGTACATGTCCTGGATCACGATCTGGTGCGACAGCCCGATGCCGAGCACCAGGCGGCCGCCGAGGGCCAGATCGGCTGTCAGCGCCTGCTGCGCCAGCACAGCCGGGTGGCGGGGATAGGTGGGCACGACGGCGGTGCCCAGCTCGATGCCGGGCACCTCGCGGCCAGCCACCGCCAGTGATGTCAGCGCCTCCAGGCCGAAGATGTTCGACATCCAGGCGGACGCGAAGCCGTCGTCGGCTGCGACGCGGATCTGATCGGCGAGCGCGCCGAACGGATCCGGGCCGGCTGGTTCCGCCAGTGAAGTGCCGATCCGCATCCCGAACTCCATCCGCTTAGCGGACCCCGTTCCCGGCTTGGTCCTATGGTTTTATCGTGGCCAGATCCGATCCTGGCCGCGTCGCGGAGTCAGCGCAAGCGGGTCAAACCGCCGTGTCCGCCTGAACCCGCTGCCGAATCAGGTACCTAGCCTCTTTTGCTCGCGGCCAGTGTGGGGACAATAGGGACATGGAATCCGCCCGGCCGCGCCGCCCCACGCCTGCAAGCCGCGCGGCGGCAGCCGAGCGGGATCGGCTGGCGGCCGACGAGCGGGCCAGGAACCACCAGCAGGCCGCCGTCCGCGCCCGATCCAGGGCAGCGGTCCGCGAGCGACAGGAAGCACAGCAGACAGCGCTAGCCAGGCAGGCCAGGGACCTGCCGCCCGACCGGTACCTGGATCGCGAGGACAGCTGGCTCCGCTTCGCCCAGCGAGTGCTGGAGCTCGCCGAGGACCCGAACGTACCGCTGCTGGAGCGATGCAGGTTCGCTGCGATCTTTGCCAGCGCACTGGACGAGTTCTTCGGTGTGCGCATCGCCGGGCGGATCCGCCGGATGGCGACTGGGCTGCCGGTGGAAGCGGCGTCTGGCCTGTCCCCTGGCCAGATCCTGGAGAACGCGCTTGAACTCGCGCGTGAGCTGTCCGCGCGGCACGCGCGCTGCTTTAGTGACCGGCTCCTGCCCGACCTGGCGGCCGAGGGAGTCGAGATCCTGCGCTGGAAGCAGCTCGTGCCCGAGGAGCAGGCTCGGCTGGAGCGGCTCTTCAAGGAGCGCATCTACCCGGTGCTGACGCCACTGGCGGTGGATCCGGCGCACCCGTTCCCGTTCATCTCCGGCCTGACCCTGAGCCTGGCGGTCACGATCGCCGATCCCGACTCCGGGCAGACGATCTTTGCCCGGGTGAAGGTGCCGCCGCTGCTGCCGCGGTTCCTGTCCGTCGCGCCCAACAGGTTCGTCCCGCTGGAAGACGTCATCGCCGCGCATCTGGACCAGCTGTTCGTCGGCCTGGACATCCTGGAGCATCACGTATTCCGGGTGACGAGGATCAGCGACCTGGAGATCGACGAGGACGTCACCGAGAACCTGCTTCAGTCGCTCGAGCGCGAGCTGATGCGGCGGAGGTTCGAGCCAGCGGTCCGGCTCGAGGTCGAGGAATCCATCTCCGAGGACGTCCTGGAGCGGCTGGTCACCGAGCTCGACGTGGACAGTCGCGCTGTGTACCGGGTGCCGGGCCTACTCGACCTGTCCGGTCTGTCGGCGATCGCTGACCTGGACATGCGGTACCTGAAGTACCCCACGTTCGTGCCGTCCGAGACCGCGCTGCCGCACGACGTGAGCGTCTTCAGCACGCTGAACGATCATGACGTGCTGGTCCACCATCCGTACGACTCGTTCACCGCCAGCGTGCAGCGCCTGGTCGTGTCGGCCGCGGCCGACTCGCGGGTACTGGCGATCAAGCAGACGCTGTACCGCACGAGCGGCGACTCCGAGATCGTCGACGCGCTGATCGATGCGGCCGAGGCAGGCAAGCAGGTCGTGGTCGTCGTGGAGATCAAGGCTCGCGGTGACGAGCGGGCCAACATCGGCTGGGCACGCCGGCTGGAGGAAGCGGGCTGCCACGTCGTCTACGGGTTCGTCGGACTGAAGACGCACTGCAAGATGGTGCTGGTCGTGCGCGAGGAATCGGACGGCTCGCTGCGCCGGTTCTGCCATATCGGCACCGGCAACTATCACCCCAAGACCGCGCGGCTGTATGAGGACTACGGGCTGCTCACCGCGGACCGGACGGTCGGCGAGGACGTCACGGACCTGTTCAACCACCTGACCGGGTTCAGCCGCCGGAGCGCATACCGGCGGCTGCTCGTCGCGCCGGCTGGCGTGCGCACCGGGCTGATCGAGCGTATCGACGCGCAGGCAGACCTGGCCAGGGCAGGCCAGCCCGCGCGGATCCAGATGAAGTGCAACGCCCTCATCGACGAGGCGATCATTGACGCGCTGTACCGGGCCTCGATCGCGGGGGTGCCGATCGACTTGTGGATCCGCGGCATCTGCGCGATCCGGCCGGGCGTCCCAGGTCTGTCGGAGACGGTGCGGGTGCGCAGCGTCGTCGGCCGGTTCCTGGAGCATTCGCGCATCTACGCCTTCGGGGCCGGCGCAGCCGACTTCTCGGACGAGGTCTGGATCGGCAGCGCTGACATGATGCACCGCAACCTGGACCGGCGGGTCGAGTTGCTCGTCCGCGTCACCGATCCGGCGCAACGGGCAGAGTTGCGCCAGCTCATCGACATGGCCATGGACCCGGAGATCTCCTCATGGTGGCTCGGCCCGGACGGCACCTGGACCCGGCATCACACCGACGAAGACGGGAAGCCGCTCACCGATATCCAGGAGGTGCTCGTCAAGGCCCGCCGCAGCCGGGGCGGCGATGGGTGATCGCCGGGCGGCCGAGGAGGTGAGGGCCGCCGGGGCGGTGGTATGGCGGCCAGCAGGTAGCGGATCACGGGTGGCGCTCGTGCACCGGCCAAAATATGACGACTGGAGCTTCCCCAAGGGCAAGCTGGAACCGGGCGAGCACGTCTTGCTGGCCGCCGTCCGGGAGGTCGCGGAGGAGACGGCGCTCCAGGTGACGCTCGGACGCAGGCTGCCACCGTGCAGTACGACAACGGCGGCATGCCCAAGCGGGTCGACTACTGGGTCGCATCGGTGGCAGGCGAGTTGTTTGACTTCGAGCCCACCAGCGAGATCGACGAGGTGGCGTGGCTCCCGGCGAGCAGGGCGAGCAGGCGGCTCAGCTACGAACGCGACCTCGAGACGCTCGCCGAGTTCAGGGCCGGGCCGCGGCACACGGTGCCGCTGATCCTGGTCCGGCACGCGTCGGCCGGCAGCAAGTCGGACTGGGCGGAGAACGACGCATCTCGGCCGCTAGACCGCGGCGGCGCCGACGACGCCCAGATCCTGGCGAGCTTGCTGCGGTGCTTTGGCGCCGGGCGGGTCGTGAGTGCCCCGGCCGAGCGATGCGTCGCCACTGTTCGGCCGTATGCGGCCAGCATCGGCAGCGTCATCGAGATCGAGCCGGCCTTCGATGTCGGCGAGGCCGGCGAGTCCAGGTCGGACGCCGCTGGCACGGTTTCGGCTGGCGCGGTTTCGGCTGATGCGGTTTCGGCTGGTGCGGTGGCGGCCATGGCGCGGCTGGTGGCCGACAGCCGGCCCGCCGTCGTATGCGCGCACCGGGAGAACCTGCCGGCGCTGCTCGCCGCGGCGTGCGCTGCGCTCAGGGCGCCGAGCCCGCCCGACAAGGCGCTGCGCAAGGGCGAGTTCGCCGTGCTGCACAAGGCGGCGGGGCAACTGGCCGCGCTGGAGCGGTACCAGCCCCGTGCGGATTCTTTAGTCACCAGCGATGGGCCGGCCAGCCCGGTGCGCTGTGCTGGCGGGTGGGGCGGTCCTGGCGGGCTCGGTCGCGCCATCGGGCTGGGTTCCGCCGTCGGGCTGGGTTCCGCCGTCGGGCTGGGTTCCGCCGTCGGGCTGGCTTCCGCCGTCGGGCTAGCTTGCGCTGCTGGTCGGCCGCCGCAGGCTGGCGCGTCAGGTCCGGAGAAATCGGATGGCGATGGGGGCGGGTCCGCAGGCTAAGCTCCGTGGGTGCGGCGCGCGGATGCTCTGGCCCTCCTTGCGGACCGGCCGTTCCGTCTGCTGTGGCTCGCCGGGACGACATCCGCGATCGGCTCTGCCTTCGTGCCCGTGGCTCTCGCCTTCGCCGTGCTGGGCATCGGCGGCAACGCGACCGCACTGGGCTTGGTGCTGCTGGCGGGTACGGTCGCCGGGCTTTCGTCTTATCTGGTCGCTGGGGTGTGGGCCGACAGGCTGTCGCGCCGGAATCTCATGCCCGCGGCCGACCTGGTCCGGCTGCTGGCCGAGTGCGGCGTGGCTGTCCTGCTGCTGAGCCATCACGCGCGGATCTGGCAGCTGGCTCTGGCTGCGGTCATTATCTCGATCGCCTCGGCGTTCGAGGGCCCGGCCTCGACCGGCCTGGTCGCCGAGATCGTCGCGCCAGATCGCCTGCAGAAGGCGAACTCGCTGCTCACTGTCAGCGTCAGCGGCGCTGCCATTGTCGGACCGGCGTTGTCGGGCGTGCTGGTCGCAGCAGCAGGGGCCGGCTGGGCCTTCGCGGCGGATGCTGCGTCCTTCGCGGGGAGCGCCGCCTTCCTGCTGGCGATGCCGGCGCTCGGCCGCGTGCCAGCCGAGCGGCAGCGCTTCTTCCGCGAGCTCGCCGCGGGCTGGCAGGAGATGGCCTCGCGCAGCTGGGCATGGTCGACCCTGATCGGCAACGCCGTGTCCAACATGTCGTTCGCCCTCTTTCTCGTGCTCGGGCCGGTACTGGCGCTCGAGCATCTGCACGGGGCGTCCGGCTGGGGGCTGGTCTCGAGTGGGATGACGGCCGGCACCATGGTGGGCGGGCTTGTCGCCATGTGGGTCAAGGCCCGCCGCCCGATCGCGTTCGGGATGGCAGCAACGATGATGTCCGCCCTGCCTGTGATCGCGTTCGCGGCGCGCCTTCCGCTGTATGTCATCGTGATCCTCGCCGTGATCGGGGCGACTGGCGGGATCATCCTGAACACCAACTGGGACACGGCGATCCAGCAGCTCATCCCCAACGAGGTGCTCTCGCGCTTCCGCAGCTACGACTACCTGCTGGCGTTCGTCGCCATACCGGTCGGCGAAGGCATCGCCGGACCGCTGGCCCATGCCTTCAGCGCGGACCGGGTCCTGATCGCGGCGGCTGCGGTGATCGTCGTGGCCAACGGCATCCCGGCTATCCTGCCCACGGTCCGGGCGGTAGTGCGCCACGAGGACGGCACGATCACGGGGCCTGCGCCGAGGACGCTCGCTACCGTGCGTCAGACGGCCGCCCCGCCCGCCGAATAAGAGTGCAGTTAGCATCCCAGAATCGGCAGGCCTCGATGCTGACTACCTTAAGTGCTACGCTTCCCGCGGTCGCGTAGCCGTGCCAGGTCCCACCGACTTAGGCTCTCGGTTCTAGGTGACTTTTCTCCGCTCTGGACCCCGGCGGACTGACCGTAGCGAACGCGACTGCGCTGCGCACTGGCCGGGGCTTAAGGGAGGAGAGCCCCGGCCGGTGCGCAGGGCCTGCCGAGGGGATCCACATTGGCTGTCAGCTTTCTGGCGGACCGGGCTTACCAGCCGCGCCACGCGGCGTCCAGCTTGTTCTGGCGCCCGCTGTTCCACCGGGAAGAGTCGGCCGTGGCTGACGAATGGCCTCGATTCCGGTCGGAGATGGCCCGGACCTCGGAGCGCGCGGCCGCTCCGGCGCGAGAACTCGCCCAGGACAGCCCTGGCGATCGTCGGCAATGGAAATGACCAGGAGCAGCCCTACCGCCCGAATGGGGAGGCGCGCCCGCCGCCGCGTTACTCGATCATGGAGGTTCCCGGTCTGGCGTCGCGTAGCGTGGCTTCCCCAAGATCCTCTGTCCAACCGTGATCGCGAGGTGCCTGATGGCCGCTTGTGTCGACATAGCGGAGCGCCAGATCAGCGATCACTGGGCCTGCCTGCAGGGTCAGCCATGGCAGCGCCGCGGATCGCGGCACTGAATGGCTGCCGGGGACAGGCTCGACCGCATACTAGGAGCACTTGCTCTGGACGGCGAGCGGGCGTGGTCCTCGGACCGGCTGTGCGCGGTATGCCCCATGTTGTCGGCGTGAATGGTGCCGGTGTCATGCTCATGTCTGGTGACATCCAGCGCGGGTCGCCTGCGCGACGGACGCCGTGAGCCAACTCATTGAGGATCTGCAGTACACGCTGGGCGAGGGCCCGTGCGTCGACGCCTACAACCAAGATCGGGTAGTGGCCGAGCCGGACCTGGCCGAGCCGACGACGCGCCGCTGGCATGCTTGCACCCCGTCGGCCCTTCAGGCGGGCGTGCGGGCCGTCTTCGGCTTCCCCCTTCGGGTCGGCACAGTTCGCCTCGGAGCCCTCAACCTCTACCGCGACCGACCGAGCCCGCTAACTACTGACCAGCACGCCGACGCGCTCGTCATCGCGGACGTCACTACCCGCTGGGTGCTGGAGACGCAGGCGGGCGCGCCGCCGGATGCTGTGGCGGCGGAACTTGAGCTCGGTGCGGACTTTCACTTCGCGGTGCACAAGCGGCAGGCATGGTCTCGGTTCAGCTGGGGATCAGCGTGACGGAGGCGCTCATCCGGCTGCGCGCCTTCGCCTCCAGCAATGAGCGCCTGCTCGCTGACGTAGCGCAGGACGTCATCGCGCGCAGGCTCCGGCTGGAATGAGCGCACCATGGCTTGGCCGTGGACAGGCTCCCTCCGGACGCTACGATGAAATCGGCCAAGCGGGCGGCATGTGCCGTCGAGAGTGTGCGTGCTCGGGGGATGAGCTGCTATGACCCGAGAAGCTGACCTAGTGAGATCGCTCGTCGAGATGGCGGACACGCTGGTCGACGACTACGACGTTGTCGACCTGCTGACCGGGCTCGCTGGCCGCTGCGTCAATTTGCTCGGCGTCTCCGCTGCCGGCGTGATGCTGATGCATCCGTCGGGCAAACTCGGGCTGGTGGCTTCCTCTAGCGAGGCAATGCGCCTGCTTGAGCTGTTCGAACTGCAGGCTCAGGAAGGTCCGTGCATGGACGCCTTCCGCACTGGCGAGCCGGTCGGACACGAGATCCTGATGCCAGGCATGGGCCGCTGGCCGTCCTTTACGGCGGCCGCACTCGAAGCGGGTTTCAGATCAGCGTCAGCGCTCCCGCTTCGGTACCGGGATGTGATCCTCGGTGCACTGAATCTGCTGAGCACGAGCGCGGATCCGATGTCGGCTGAGAATCTCATCGTCGCCCGTGCTTTTGCAGACCTCGCCGCCGTCAGCATCGTGCAGAATCGCGCTCATATCGAAGCCAAGCGCCTGACCGAGCAGCTGTCTACTGCGCTGACGAACCGCGTGGTAATCGAGCAGGCCAAGGGCGTGCTCGCGGAGCGGGCCGGGATCGACTTGACCGAGGCCTTCGCGCGAATGCGTGCCTACGCCCGAGACCACAATCACCGCCTGGCCGATGTAGCCGAAGCCGCTGTAGCTGGCACGCTCGAGCCGAGCGCGTGGCTGCCGCGGCAAGCGCACTAACCGGCCGACTTGGCGATGGCCCGCAGCGAGAGGGGCGTAGCACCGGGGGACCCGACGGTGGCGTGCGCCTCGATCACGCGGGGGTCGCCATCGGCTGCCAGTCGAGCGTTGGCGGCAGTGAGCCCTCCAGGATCAGCAGCCAGCGTTTCACCTCGACGCCGGCACCGCCGCTGTAGCCGCCGAGGCCATCACTGGCCAGGACCCGGTGACACGGCACGATCACCGGGATCGGGTTGGAGCCCATGATCTTCGCGACCGCGCGCGCCGGGATGATGTCGTCAGTCGCCATGAGGCCTGCCCGGGTGGCCAGCTCGCCGTACCGGATGGTCTGGCCGTAGCCAACAGAGCTGGCGAGGATCCTGAGCACTTCCCGCTGCGGCCCGGCGGTCAGCGACCAGTCGAGCGGCAGCTCAAATTCGCACCGCTGACCCAAGAAGTACTCGGTGAGCTGGCGTCTAGCCGCCTCGGCTAGCTCAAGGCCAGGTCGTGGCTGGCGGCTCTCGAGCGCGGACGTCGGCGCGCCGTAGCGGACCTGCGCGACTCCGGCGGCGCTGGCACCGACGCTGACCAGCCCGACCGGCGTGGTCAGCGACGCCCAGGACAGTGCCGCGCTCGACGGTACCGTGCTCGACGGGGGCACGCTCGACGGGGGCACGCTCGACGGCACGGCGCTCGACGGCGCCGCGCTGGACAACTCAGCCATACCTGCATTCTGCCGACAGCCACCGACATCCGGATGCCGGTGCGGCCATCGCGAGCGCCGGAAGTGTCGGTAGGCGGCGATAGAACGGTCCTGTCGGGCTACCGGATGCGAGCCTGGTCCGGAGGTACACAGAGAGGCAGGGACAGCCATGAAGGACGACATTGCCGAGGTGATCGAGGCTGAGCTGATAGCGCTGTCGGGCGCGTTAACAGAGCCCGCCGACCGCGAGTGCCTGCGCTGTTTCCTGCTCAGGATGATCAACGAGTTCGGCTGCGATGGCACGCACCGCTGGACGATCCGGTGGCGCGACCTGCGGGCACCACTCGCTACCAGCCTGCTGGCCAAGCTCGAGGAGCTGGGCGGCTGCTGCGACTGCGAGGTGCTGCTGAACGTGTTCCCGCAGTACCCGCAGGCGGGTCGAGTGCTGCCGTGCGCAGGCCAGCCTCAGCGAGGGTCGGCG
Organism: uncultured Actinomycetota bacterium; assembly: GCA_963837255.1. Taxonomy (GTDB): domain Bacteria; phylum Actinomycetota; class Actinomycetes; order Streptosporangiales; family Streptosporangiaceae; genus JAJYUU01. The sequence continues at coordinate 332,230 of CAWIMN010000009.1, read as the reverse complement.
GTGCCGTGTGATCTGCGCGTGCTTCGCCGGACGGCGTGAGACGGCCGCTATTCCGCGCCCTTCTCGAGGATCCGCAGCAACGCTCGGGTGAGCGGGACTGAGGTCAGCCCGGCCTGCCAGGGCCTGGCACCGTAGCGAGCCAGGTCCGCGCCCACGGACTCAGGGCTGAGGTCGTCGGGCGGCTGCCAGGACAGTCGGCGCACGGCGTCGGGTGGCAGCAAGTTCTCTGCCGGCATGTTGTTGGAGTCGGCAAGGGCGGCGACCACGGCGCGCGCGGCGGTCAGCCGCTTCGCCGCTTCGGGGTCGCGGTCGTGCCAGCGATGCGCGGGCGGCGGGCCTTCACCGGGCGCGGCGGACGCTGGCGGCAGCGCGCGGTCCGGCAGGGCCCTGGCCCGGCCGATGGCGCGCAACCACTCGGGGAGATGGCGCCGGGCGCTCCGCGCTGAGTATCCGGCGATGGCGGTGAGCTCATCCGGCCCGTTGGGCATAGCCCTCGCGGCCTCGACGATGGCAGCATCCGTGAGCACCTTGGTCGGCGACAGGTCCCGGCGCCGGGCGATCTTGTCCCGCTCCAGCCACAGCTCGCGGACGACAGCCAACCCGCGCCGGTTGCGGACCCGGTGGATTCCGGACGTCCGGCGCCACGGGTCAGCGCGCGGTGCTGGCGGCTGAGCGGCAGCCGCCAGCACCGCGGCGAACTCCTGGCGCGCCCACTCGAGCTTCCCCTGCTCAGTCAGCTGCTGAGCGAGCACATCGCGCAGCTCGACCAGCACCTCGACGTCGAGGGCCGCGTACCTTAGCCACTCCTCGGGCAGCGGTCTGGTCGACCAGTCGGCGGCGGAGTGCGTCTTTTCCAGCCCGAGGCCCAGCATCGACTCGACCATGGTGGCCAGCCCGACCCTGGGACAACCAAGCAGCGGCCGGCCACCTCGGTATCGAACAGACGGCGCGGCCGGTAACCGAGCTCGGCCAGGCAGGGCAGATCCTGCGAGGCCGCGTGCAGTACCGCTTCGGTGTCGGCCAGGGCGGCATCCAGACCCGACAGGTCGGGGCACGCCACAGGGTCGATGAGGACCGTCCCGGCCCCATGTCGCCGGAACTGAACGAGGAAAGCGCGATGTCCATACCGGAAGCCGGATGCCCGTTCCGCGTCAACCGCCACCGGCCCGGAGCCGGCGCCGAGCGCGGCAGTCGCCGCGGCCAGATCGGCCGCCGTGGCCACCAGCGGCGGCATGCCGTCGCGCGGCTCCAGCAGGGGCTCGACCTGGCGCTCAGTGATGTCGGCGGCCTCGTCGTCACCGCCGCTCGGGTCGGTCATGGCCGCGGCCTGCGGCGTGGCGGACGCAAGGCGGCGACGCCAGGGGCTAGGGGAGGCAGCCCGGCGGCTGCGCAGAGGACGTCGCACCAGGCGCCGACATGTCCGTCCAGAGCGGCAGAGCTGCCGTCCGAGATCACCGGCGACCATGATGCCCGCAGCTCGAAGCCGGTCGAGGTCGGCTCGTCCTGCTTGCCGCCGAACCCCTGAGTCACCACAGTCGTCACAGTGCCGCTGATCATCGTGTACCCGGTAGTGCGCGCGTCCAGCGCCTCGGTGAGCCAGCTCCAGCCCACCTCGTTGATGAGCGGGTCGGCTGTCATCTCCGGCTCAAGCTCGGCCCGGACGTAGCCAATAATGCGATGCTTCCCATCCCAGCCAGGTTGGCCGGCTGGGTCAAATAGGAGCACGAACTTTCCCCAGCCGATCTCGTTGTCGCCGTCGTCCGCGGCTAGCACGGTCGCCGCGACCGCGTGGGCGAGTGGCGCCAGGCGCCTCGGCGGCGGCTCATCCTCGAAGGTCAGCTCGGGTCTGAGCTGACGCTGGAGGGCCATTCCGGACGCCACCTCGGCGACTGAGCGGCCAGAACTCTTCTGCGCCAGGCTGACTGCTCACGGGCCGCCCCGCGGGTCTCAGAGTTTGCGCGCGAGGCACGGGCCAGGAACCGTCATGCCACGCGGTCGTGGCGGCTGGCCGACAGTACCGGCCGGAACAGAATCGGGATCTCGCCGGTCAGCATCGTCGCTCCGCACACGAGGCAGTACCACTCAGGACAGTCCCCGCCGGAGGAGTCCGGGCACCGTCCGGCGCTCCCGTGGTGCTGCGCAAACGCACGGTCCCGACCGCAGTCAGGACAGCGCCGGATGATCTCGCTCATCGATATCTCCTTGCCATGCAGCCCAGCAATGATGCTGGCACGGCAGCGGGCGCAAGCCCCGGACCTGCGGCGGCGTGTCATGGGCTTTTGCCGCCGAAACGACCGCCGCCAGCGCTCCTTCCTGCTGAGGACGAATCGGCGTTGTGCGATCATCCAGGAGTGACAGCGACAGTCCAAGAATCCCCGTTCCTGCTAGCTTGCCGCCGGCAGAAAGTCCCGTATACCCCAGTCTGGTATATGCGCCAGGCGGGCAGGTCGCTGCCCGAGTACCGGGCGCTGCGAACCGGCAAAAAGATGCTAGATGCCTGCTCAGCGCCGGACCTGATCACGGAGATCACCCTCCAGCCCGTCCGGCGCTACGACGTGGATGCGGCGATCTTGTTCAGCGACATCGTGGTGCCGCTGCGGGCGATCGGCGTCGGCATCGACATCAAGCCGGGTGTCGGCCCGGTCGTGGATCATCCGATCAGGTCCGCGGCCGCTGTGGGCAAGCTGAGGCCGCTGTCGCCCGATGATGTCCCGTATGTCACCAAGGCCGTCACCGACCTGGTCAGGGACCTCGGTGACAAGCCGCTCATCGGCTTCGCCGGCGGCCCGTTTACGCTGGCCAGCTACCTTGTCGACGGCGGCCCGTCGAAGAACTTCGAGCTCACCAAGGCCATGATGTACGGACAGCCAGAACTGTGGGCTGATCTCATGAGCAGGCTGGCCGACATCACCACCGGCTTCCTCCAGGTGCAGATCCAGGCCGGGGCCAGCGCCGTGCAGCTGTTTGACTCCTGGGCCGGATCGCTCAGCCGCGACGACTACCGCGCCAACGTGCTGCCTTACAGCAAGCGGATCTTCGAGGCGCTGGAGCCAACCGGAGTGCCCCGGATCCATTTCGGCGTCACCACCGGTGAATTGCTGGGAGTCATGGGCGAGGCTGGCGCCGACGTGGTGGGCGTGGACTGGCGCGTCCCGCTCGACGACGCGGTCAGCCGGGTCGAGCCGGGCAAGGCGCTGCAGGGCAACCTGGACCCGGCCATCCTGCTCGCGCCCTGGCCCGTGATCGAGCAGCGTGCCCGCCAGGTACTCGACCGCGGCCGGACAGCGGAGGGGCACATCTTCAACCTCGGGCACGGCGTGCTGCCCGAGACCGACCCCGACGTGCTGGTCAGGCTGACCGAGTTCGTGCACACGGCATCCGCGCGGTCAGCCTGACTGCCCGATCACTCCGTAGCGGCGGGCCCTGGCTTCCGGCGGCGGAATCGCCGCCAGCCCGCGTAGCCGATGCCGCCCAGCACGGCGATCACGACCAGGAACGGCAGCGCCGCGCCGAGCGCCGTCAGCACCGCCGAGGTCGCTCGCTTGAGCGCGCGCCAGCCGGCCGCTAGTCCCGCCACGAATCCGTGCTGGGCCGGCTTCTTCTTGTGCACGACGCTGTGGACCGTGCTCTGCAAAGTCATGCTCACGGTCGCGTAGCTGGTCTCGTGATCCAGCGCGCGCTGCTGCGCGAGCAGAGAATTCAGCGTCGACTCGTCCGCACTGATCTGCTGCTGCACCTGCAGCAGGCCAGCCACGGACGCCGCCCGCTTCAGCAGCCCCTGCAGCGCGGCGATCGCGTCTTGCTCGGAGGTCACCAGGCTGTTGACGTTGGCGACATCCTGAGTCACGTCCGTCGCCTGCTGCTGCATGGCGATCTGCTTGCCGAGGGCGGGCGAGGAAAGCTGCGCCAGCACGTTCTGATAGGCGGGAACGGGGATCTTCAGCGTGATGCTGATCGTCTCGCCGGTCTTGCCCGGCGTCCCCGAGACGAGATGCTCGTCCGAGGTGTAACCGCCAGCCGCGACGACGATGTCGGCTATCCGCCTGGCGGCGCCGGCCACATTGCCGGACCGAAGCGTCAGGCTGGCGGTATAGATGATGCTCTGACCCGCCGGAGTCAGGCCCGCTGTCACGGTTGTGCTCCCGGCCGTGCCTGCGCGAGACCCGCTCGCGGCCCCGTAGCCGGCGGTGCCGTTGACGGCCCCGGCATGGGCGAGCGGAGCCTCGCGCGCGGCCGGCTCGCCAACCGCAGAGGTGGCCGAGTTGCTGCTGCCACCGCCGCACGCCGCGAGCAGCAGGCAGCCTGAGATCAGGATGGCGCCGCTAAGCGCCCCTCGCCTTGCGAGGACTGCGTGTGTCATGCCCCTCGGACGCGCCGGCCGGCGGCGCGGTTCCGGCAGTCGCGATAATCGGTGGCGTGACTTTCCCGAAGATCGAGCTGCACGTCCACCTGGAGGGGACCGTCCGGGCCGCGACGTTGCTCCAGATAGCCCGGCGCAACGACATCGCGCTCCCCGCCGACACTGTCGAAGGGCTGGCGGGGCTGTATGAGTTCACCGACTTCGCCGATTTCATCAGAGTGTGGATGCTAACGACTAGTGCGCTGCGGACCGCGGCAGACTTCCGCCAGGTCGTAGTGGACTACGCGGCCGAGGCCGTCAGGCACGGCGCCGTCTACATCGAGGGCATCTTTTCGCCTGCCGAGCCAGCGGCCAGGGGCACTGACTGGGACGAGGTGTTCACCGGATACTGCGACGGCGCGGCCGAAGCCTGGGAACTGCACGGCGTGCATGTCCGGCTGACGCCGGACGTCACCAGGGACATGGGGCCCGGCGTCGCGGAACAGACAGCGAATTACGCGGTCAAGTACGCCAGCCGCGGGATCGCGGGACTGGGGCTCGGCGGCAGCGAGGCGGAGTACGCCCCCGAGCCATACGCCCGCGCCTTCGACATCGCCAGCGCGGGTGGCCTGGGCTCGGTGCCGCACGCCGGCGAGGTGGCCGGGCCCGAGTCCGTCCGCGGAGCGCTCGACGTGCTGCACGCCGACCGGCTGCGACATGGCATCCGGGCGATCGAGGATCCTGCCCTGGTCCGCGAGCTAGCCGACCGCGGCACGGTGCTTGACGTATGCCCGATCTCCAACGTGCGCACCAAGGCTGTCGCCGCGCTCGCCGAGCATCCGCTGCCAGCGCTCGTCTCGGCAGGCGTGCCGTGCTCGGTGTCGACGGACGACCCGGCCATGTTCGGCACGGACCTGAGCGCGGACTACGCGGCCGCGCTCGAACTCGGCGTGTCCGCGGCCGACTGCTACGCGGCGGGCGTACGCGGGGCGCTGTGCGACGACACCACCCGCGCGCGGCTGGCGCGGATCGGCGAGCAGTTCGACTGGTCAGCCGTCGGCTCCGGCGTCCGGGCTGACCGGCCGTGACCTCAGACGGCCGGGCTGACCGGCGAACGGTGGCCGTGATTGGCGGCGGCGTCGCGGGACTGACGGCCGCGTTCCTGCTCAAAGACGCTGGCGTGGCGGTGACGGTACTGGAGGGATCACCCCGGCTTGGCGGCAAGCTATCGGTATCTGACGTCGGCGGCGTAGCCGTCGACGCCGGTGCCGAGGCGCTGCTCGCGCGCCGCCCGGAAGGCGTCGGGCTGATCGGCGAGCTCGGCCTGTCCGGTGAGCTCGAGACGCCCGGCACGACCGCGGCCGGGATCTGGACACGCGGCCGGATCAGGCCGCTGCCGCGCCGGCAGTTCATGGGCGTGCCTGCCGATTTCGATGAGCTGGCCGCCACCGGCATCCTGTCCGGCGACGGGCTCACGCGGGCGCGGCAGGATCTCAGCCTGCCGGATTCCGCGAGCGATGGTGACGAGTCGGTGAGCAGCCGGGTGGGTGGCAGGTTCGGCCCCGAGGTGGTGGACCGGCTGGTCGAGCCGCTGCTCGGCGGGGTCTACGCCGGGCGCTGCGAGGACCTGTCGTTCGAGGCGACGCTGCCCGCGCTGGCCCAGGCGGCCCGCGGCCGCCGGTCGCTGACGCAGGCGGCCGCGTCGCTACTGCCGGCCGTGCCGCCGCCCGGTCAGCCCGGGCCGGGTCAGCCTGCGCCGCGTCAGCCCGGGCCGGGTCAGCCCGGGCCGGGTCAGCCCGGGCCTGGTCAGCCCGGGCCTGGTCAGCCCGGGTACGGTCAGCCTGGGTCCGATTTCCCGGCACCTGCTCGGTCAGGGGCTGCTCCGTCAGGCCCTGCTCAGCCAGCGCCGCCGCCGGTCTTCACGACGCTGACTGGCGGTCTCGGGTCGCTGCCGCCTGCGCTGGCGGCGGCTTCCGGCGCTGTCGTCCGGACCAGCGCGATGGTGCGGGAGCTTGCCAGGACCACCACCGGCTGGCGGCTGACCGTCGGCTCGGCCCACGCGCCCGAACTGCTCGACGCGGATGCCGTAATCATCGCCGCACCCGGCCGTCCGGCGAGCCGCCTACTCGCCGGCGTAACGGCTCCGGCAGCGGCGGCGCTGGGCGAGATCCGGTACGCCAGCATGGCCATCGTCACGCTGGCCTACCCGGAGGCCGCGTTCGACGCGACCGTGCCCGGCAGTGGCTTCCTGGTCCCAGCCGTGGACGGGCGCGCGGTGAAGGCTGTCACCTTCAGCACGGTCAAGTGGCCGCACCTGCGCCGGAGCCAGGCAGCTGGCCTGCATATCGTCCGGTGCTCGGTCGGCCGGCTGGGGGAGGACGCGGTGCTCCAGCGCGACGACGCGGAGCTTGCCGCTCTCGCCGCCGCCGACCTTGCCGACGCGACTGGCGTGCGTGGCCAGCCGGTCGACGTCCGGGTCAGCCGCTGGGGCGGGGGACTGCCGCAATACAGCGTGGGCCATCTCGACCGGGTCGCGAGGATCAGGGCCGGGATTGCCGGGCAGCCTGGGCTCGCGGTCTGCGGAGCCGCCTACGACGGGGTCGGCATCCCCGCCTGCATCTCGACGGCGAGGCTGGCGGTGGACCAGGTGCTGGCCTACCTTGGCAGCCAGGACATGTCGGTCTGACGGACAGGAGACGGCATTGATCGAACTGGACCGCGACGGCAGTGTGTTCGTGCTGCGGATGCACGGCGGCGAGAACCGGTTCAGTCTGGCGTGGCTCGACGCGGTCAACGTGGCGCTCGACCGGGTGCAGGCGACCGAGGGCCCGGTCGCGCTAGTCACCACGGGCGCGGGCAAGTTCTACAGCAACGGCATGGACCTGGAGTGGCTCGCCACGGTCCCGGCGCAAGCTGGCGATTACCTCACCGCTATCTACCGGCTGCTCGGACGGGTGCTCAGCTTCCCGGCGGTCACCGTCGCGGCCGTCAACGGCCACGCCTTCGGCGGCGGGGCGCTGCTCGCGGTGGCGCACGATTTCGCGGTCATGCGTGCTGATCGCGGGTACTGGTGCATGCCGGAGGCGGACCTCGGGCTTCCGCTCACGGCTGAGTACGCCAGCCTGCTGCGCGCCAAGCTGCCAGCCCGGGCGCTGCAGGAAGCGGTAGTGACAGGACGACGCTACGGGGGACCGGACGCGCTGGCGGCCGGCGTCGTGCATCAGGTCGCGGGCGAGGACGAGGTGCTGCCGCAAGCCGTCAAGCTCGCTGCGGACCTGGCCAGTAAGGACCGCCGCACACTCACCGAGCACAAACGGCTGCTCTATGGCGACGCGATCAAGATGCTGCTGGGGTAATTCGCTCGATGGCGGTGGGCTGGTTCGTCGAGACCCTGTCACTTTCGTGTGTACAAAACTGGCATAGCGACCGTGATCTTGACTGAAACCGACTGGGTCTCCGGTGCGGCGCCAAACTGAGTGAGGGTGCGCGCGACGGCCTGACACGATGTGTTCGTGACGATGCGGCGGGTGCGGCCGGCCCGGCGAGTCCTGGGCGTGGATGCCTGCCGGGCCGGCTGGCTGGCGATCGCGTGGTCTGGCCGCGAGATCCAGGCGTATGTCCACGCGGACATCGGGTCGATAGCCACGCTGGCAGCGGCGGATGGACCGGTCGAGGTAATCGGCATCGACATCCCGATCGGGCTGGCCGACAGCACGATCAGGCAGGCGGACCTGCTGGCGAGGAAGGCCGCCGGGGCGCGGTGGGCGTCAGTGTTCGTTACTCCGGTCCGGCCCGCGCTGGCGATCGAGAATCACCAGCAAGCCTCGGCGCTGAACAGGCAGCTGACCGGCAGCGGCATCTCGCGCCAGGCGTTCAACCTGCGGGACAAGATCCGTCAGGTTGACGACTGGCTGCCGCGCGCACCGTGCCCGGTCGTCGAGGTGCACCCGGAACTGGCGTTCGGCGAGCTGGCTGGCGCTCCGCTGACGGACAGCAAGGCGACCTGGGCAGGCGCAGTCCGGCGCAGGCGACTGCTGGCGGACGCGGGCATCGAGGTCCGCGGTGAGCTAGGGCTGACGGGGCGGCAGGCTGGCGTAGACGACGTGCTGGACGCCGCCGCCGTGGCCTGGACCGCCGCCAGGGTCGCACGAGGTGCGGCCCGGTGCGTGCCCGACCCGCCGGAGCGCTTCAGCGATGGCATCGCGTGCGCGATCTGGACCTGACTACCTGGCTCATCGCCTGGTAGGGCCCGCCAGTGCCGCGAATCGGACGCGGTTGAGTGCGGCAGCCTCGTGGCGAGCAGTGTGTGGGCGCTCCACGCCCGAAACTGAGTTGCCGGGCTGCTCGCCGGCTGCGAGGATCCGCGCCATGCCAGCCGAACTGATCCGCGCCGACGGCCTGTATCCCGGTGCTCCCTACGCTTACGCCGCGACGGCGCCGGGCGGAAGCCTGATCTTCACCGCCGGGGCGTGCCCCATCGACGCGGATGGGGTGGTGACGGCGCCCGGTGACTACGTCCGGCAGGCAGAGCACGCGGTGGCGAACCTGGTCACGGCGCTGGCCGCGGCTGGCGCGAGCCTGCGCGACGTGCTCAAGACCACCGTCTATGTCGCGTCGGCTGACCAGGCGGATCTGTACAGCGTCTGGCAAGTCGTCGCGGCGGCCTTCGGGGAGCACGATGCACCGAGCACGCTGCTCGGCGTCAGCGTGCTCGGCTACGGCAACCAGCTCGTCGAGATCGAGGCCATCGCGCTGGCCGGCCAGTCTGGCGAGCCCGGCCACTCGCGATAGCTAGCCTGGCGGGCTGCCAGATGGGCGGCCCGCGGCGAGTGGCGGCTAGCTGGTGCCGTGGCATTGGCAACGTGGTTGCCGGGCGCTTCAGGCTGCCCGGCGTCGGACCAGCCAGACGGTGGCGGTGACAAACAGCACCGACAGGGCGAGCAGCCAGCCGGCCTTGACGAACTGCATGGGCCAGAACGGGCTGACCGGGAAGTAACGCCACCATTGCGTAATGCCGTGCTGGGCGAAAGCCTGCGCTGGCGTTTCCGTCACCATCGGGGCGCCGTTAGTGGGAAATAGCCCGAGGACGTGATTGACCACGGACTGGTTAGCCGGCTTGCCGCCAGGTGCGGTCCACCACGTGCTCAGCACCCACGGATCGTTGACGTTGAACCGGGTGAACACCTGGCCGAATGCCCCCGCTGCGGCGGTGATCGCGGCGGCGAGCAGCATGAGCTTGGCGATCGTCCACCGCTCCCGGCCGAAACCCTGTGTCCAGGCGAACCGGAAGGTCCCGGTCTCCAGCTCCCGGGCGAGCACGGGAGCGCCCGCGAACGCGCCGATCAGCGCTGGAGCCAGCTGCAGCAAGATGTCGATGGTGTTGCCCATCGTCCAGTCGGTGCTGTTGAACGAGGTGTTCAGGGCCTGGCAGGCGCTGGACGAGAACGGATGGCAGGTGGTCAGGGCCGCGTGGTCGTGGTGGACCTTCAGTCCCGCGATCCACCGGAACACTGCCACCGCGCCGAGCAGCGCGGGCACGGTGATCAGCGTGGGCCGGTGCTGGCGCCAGGTGACTTAGGCCATCCGCGCCACGGCACGGCGAGGAATACCACCCACTGCACGTTGATCGTGCCGATGACCAGCAGTGGCTCGGCAAGCGACCGCACGCCAAGCGGGTTGCGGATCGTCGCCGAGATGCCGCCGGGCCGGGCAGGCGGATGGATCCCGGGTGAATCGCCATCTCGATCAGGGCCAGCACGATCAGCAGCCGGCAGAGTGCGCCTGGCCGCCACCGCCGTGACGTCAGCCGCCCGGTCGGGAAGAGCAGGAACATGACCGCGATCCCGAAGATGAGCGGCGGCCGCCGCTGATCGCGATGTCGGTCGCGCTTGCCGCGCGGCCTGCCGATTTCTATGCTCGCCTGTGGGTGCACCAACGCGACGATGCGTACTGGAGGCGACTCATGAGACAGCCAGGTCGGCGATACCTGGTATACGCAGCGGCCGTCAGCATCGCGGCACCACTGCTTGCACTTTCCGGGCAGCCAGCGGGCGCGAGCCCGGGCGCCCAGAGTGGCGGCGTCTGCATCGGGCGGCACCCGAACGAGAGTGCTGTCTGGTACACCGGCGCGTGCTCCGGGCATGACGAACCTGAACTCGACCCGGTGTCGTCGTTGCCGGGGTCGGCTCAGAACCTCACCTGGACGGCGGTGCTGCCCGCGGACGGAGCCGTCCCGGTCTCGGCCGTCGGTCCGACGTTCTGGTGGGGCGGGGCCGTCTCGGATCCGAACCCGCACTCACTGTTCGGCCAGGGCTTTCTGGAGCTGCAGTTCTACCCGGACGCGATCGTGAACACGTGCTCGTCCGACGGCGGCTACAACGTCACCTACGCCCCTGACAAGTTCAGCGTGTGCTCGCCCGTCTGGCAGGTCAGCACGCAGAGCGGTGCGGAGGACGCCGCGTTCAACGCGGAGCTGTACGACGGCGGCAGCAAGTCCCCGCTGGTGATGAACGCCGGGGACACGATTGAGGTGCACTTCTACGTGACCACGACGTCGCAGGGCTGGAACATCACCGTTACCGACCTGACTACCGGTCACTCGGGCACGATCGTGCTCAACAGCAAGTACGGGCCGCTGCTGCCGCTCTTCAGCAAGCAGCAGATCGGCAACGCACTCGGCTGGGGCCAGGTCAACGACACGCCCAACTCGTTCGTGTGGGAGATCGGCCACACTTCGAACTTCAGCACGCCGGCGGGGAAGCTGTGCGACCCCGGCGACACCAGCTGTGACTCATACGACACCGCGCACTGGCTCGGCTTCAGCCCACTGAAGATCCTGTCCGTGACCTTCGCCAACGGCTCGGCCGCCAGCCAGTGGGCGGTCGTGAGCGACCTGGGCGGCGCAGCCGAAGTGATCGCATCGTGCGGAACCTACGGTGGCGCATTCTGCACCTATCCCTGGTACGCGGCAGGCAAGGGCGGAGTCATCACCTACGGCGCGGACTATCCCGGCACCGTGCACGACTACGGTCAGGGCGTGCAGTTCGCCACGACGCCGCAGTGCGGCGGACCGTTCGGCCTGGACTCCACGTACTGCGACACCGTGCTAACTCCGGCCCCTTAGCGGGCAGAAGCGGCTCCTGGACGGGCCATCCGCTCCGTCGAGGAGCCGCGGCACGCAAGAGCGGGTCGCAGCTCAGCTCGTCGAGATCGAGGCCATCGCAGTAGCGCCTGCTGGCGGCTAGTGCGCGCCCAGAAACCGCCCGCCGCGTCGGCTAGTCGGCTGCCTTGCTGCGCGGCCGGCCGGGTCCCCGCATCTGGCCGGCGTTGCGAGGCAGCCGTCCGGCATCTGCCAGCGCGCGCCGCAGGAGGAACTCGATCTGGGCATTGGTGCTCCGCAGCTCGTCGTTAGCCCACCTAGCCAATGCGTCGTGGACTGCCGGATCGAGCCGCAGCAGGATGCCCTTGCGCTCGCTCATGGCGCTCCCATGGGGATCGTCACTGGTGCGCCGTCACTGATAAAGGGACCCGGTATTGACGACCTGCTGGGTCGCCTGCTCGCTGCACAGCACCACGAGCAGGTTCGAGACCATGGCGGCCTTGCGCTCCTCGTCTAGCTCGACGACACCCTCGTCCTGAAGCCGTTCCAGGGCCAGCTTGACCATACCGACGGCGCCTTCGACGATCCGCGACCGGGCGCCGACGACGGCGCTGGCCTGCTGCTGGCGCAGCATGGCCTGGGCGATCTCCGGCGCGTACGACAGGCGGGTCAGGCGAGTCTCGATGACGTGCACGCCGGCCGACTTGACCCGGGTCGAAAGCTCGGCCGACAACTGTTGCGTGATCTCATCCGCGTTGTCGCGCAGGGACAGCGCGCCGCTGCCGCGGTTGTCGTAGGGGTAGCTGGAGGCAATGTGGCGGACGGCTGTCTCGGTCTGGATCGTGACGAACTGCGTGTAGGCGTCAACGGAGTAGACCGCCTTCGCGGTGTCCTCGACCTGCCAGACCACGACCGCCGCGATCTCGATGGGGTTGCCGTCGGCGTCGTTCACCTTGGCCTGCGCCGACTCCTGGTTCCGGATCCTGGTCGAGACTTCGATGCGCTTGGTAAACGGATTCACCCATTGCAGGCCCGACTCGCGGATCGTGCCGCGATACCTACCGAACAGCTGGACAACGCGCGCCCGGCCGGGCTGGATGGGGGTAAGCCCGCCGAATATCAGGGAGGCGGCGACGAAGAGAAGGACGCCTACAGTGACGAACGTCGTAGCAACGCCGTGACCCTGGTGACTTGCCAGGATGACGAGCACTACGCCGACCAGGGTCATGACAATGCCCAGCAGCAGCATTTGCAGGCCGGACCAGAACCGTGCGACGTGCTCGCTGACCTGCTGGCCGACGGGGTGGCCGCTTTGAGCGGCTAGAACCTCGGACGCCATCTGTCCCACCTCCACTTGACGTGGCTGATACCACGTTTCTAGCGTAGTGATATCACTTTACCAGAGCAAGGCGAACACGCGATGGCCGATGAGCTTTGAGCGGGCCATCCTGCGCACCGGTAGCAGACTCAAGGTCCGGCAGGTGCTCAGATCTGCTGCCTCGTCAGCGAATCCCGCGCCCGCGATGCTGGCGGGCGGCTCTGGTAGACATAGGTGTATGGCTGGGAACGAGGACTCCGGACAGGCCGCCGGGCGGCCCAAGGCACGCGACCTGAATGAGCTCATCCGGTACGTGATGTGGTCGGTGTTCCGCGTCGACGGGCCGGATGCGATCGACGCTGCGGCCGCTGGCCGGGGGCGGACGGGCCTGGCCGCCGAGGTGACCGAACTGTGCCAGCAGGCGGCTGGCAAGGGGATCGTCACACGCGGCTGTTACGACATCCAGGGCATGCGCGCGGACGCCGACTACATGTTCTGGTGGGTCGCGCCCACGGCTGATGACCTGCAGGAGATGTACGCCAGATTCCGCCGTACCGCGCTCGGCCGGGCCAGCGAGCCGGTCTGGTCAGCCATGGCCCTGCACCGGCCGGCCGAGTTCAACAAGAGTCACATTCCGGCATTCCTCGCCGGCGAGGACCCGAAGAACTACGTCAGCGTGTATCCGTTCGTTCGCTCGTACGAGTGGTATCTCCTCGACGACGCCGAGCGGCGGGAGCTGCTGGCCGAGCACGGCATGATGGCGCGGGAATACCCCGATGTCCGGGCCAACACCGTGGCCTGCTTCTCGCTGAATGACTACGAATGGATGCTGGCGTTCGAGGCCGACGAACTGTACCGGATCGTCGACCTGATGCGGCATCTGCGCGGCGCTCGGGCACGCCGGCACACCAGGGTGGAGATCCCGTTCTTCACCGGGCGTCGCCGGGCAGTCGACGAGCTGGTCGCGTCGCTCCCGTGACGCCAGTCGTCCTGGCAGCGCTGACAGCGCTGTCGTGAAGGTCCTGTTCAGCCGGGAGCGGATAAGCGCAGGCCTGGCCTTGGACCAGCTCGCTGAGCACCTGCCTGGCTGGGAGCTCGTCTCCTGCGCACCGAACAAGGTCGCTGACAACCTCGACGGCGTCGACGTGATCTGCCCGCTCGGCGCGAGGATCGGCGCGCCGATCATCGCTGCCGGATCCTTCGGGCTGGTGCACCAGTTCGGGGTGGGCCTGGACGGTGTTGACGTCGCCACGGCGACCGAACTCGGGGTGCTCGTCGCCCGGGTGCCCGGCGACGCTGGCGGCAACGCTGATAGCTGCGCCGAGCTCGCCGTCCTGCATCTGCTGGCGCTGGCGCGCCGGCTGGACGAGTCGCGGCTGGTGCTGGCCGAGCGGCGCTGGCCGGACCGTCCGGTCGGCCGATCGCTGCTGGACGCGACGGTGCTCATCGTCGGGCTCGGCGCCATCGGCGTCGCGCTGGCTCGCCGCCTCGCGCCGTTCGGGCCCCGCCTGGTCGGCGTCCGGGCGCGGCCCGAGCTGGGCGGGCCACCGGAGATCGAGCTCGTCGGCGGTCCTGACCAGCTGCCGGACCTGCTGGCGACAGCCGACGCCGTCATGTGCTGCGCATTACTGCACGACGGGAACGGGGAGATGTTCGGCCCGGCCGAGTTCGCGGCCATGAAACCGGGAGCGCTGTTCGTGAACGTCGCGCGCGGCGGTCTTGTCGACGAGACCGCGCTGCTCGCAGCGCTGAACTCGGGCCAGCTCGGCGGCGCCGGTCTGGACGTATTCGCCCGCGAGCCGGCCGATCCTGAGGCGCCCCTGGTGCGCCATCCGCTCGTGATCGCCACGCCGCACGTTGGCTGGCACACCGAGTACATGTTCCGGCAGACCAGCGAGGTCTTTGCGGCGAACCTGCGCCGGTACGGCCGCGGCGAGCGGCCGCTGTGGACCGTGAACGAACCCGCCTTCCGCCGGTCACGCGCCTAGCCGCGGAGCGCTGCCTCGATCTCGGCGCGGTGATCGTCGGGGTGGCGGGCCAGGATCTGCGCGAGCCGGCCGACTCGGCCGCCTGCTTGCTCCAGATCGCCGGATGACAGGCTGCTGACCAGCGCAATGATCACGTCGCCGCTGCGCCGCAGGTGCGCGATGGCGTCGCCCTGTGTGACCGCCGCCGCGTCGATCGCGTGGGCGGCGTTGAACCTGTCCACTAGCTCAGGGCCAACCTGGGGGTCCTGGCCGGCCACGATGGCGCTGAGCCAGGCGCCGATGTAGTCGTACGCGTCGGCGACGTGATCGACGATCACCCCGACCGTCCTGTCGTCTCCCTGCGCGGCCAGCGGCCTGGCCTGCCAGTCGCCGGCTGAGCAGGACGCGGTGAAAGCCAGCAGCCGGCCACGCGCCGCGGCGATCGCGGCGGCGTGATCTGCCGGGCTCGCAGGGTGAGTCATGCCCGGACTATAGCGAGCCGATCAGGCGCGACGGAGGGCTACATGACCGAACGGCGCGGCGGCGACGATATCAGCGGCCCTTGCGCAAGAACTCCGTCAGCCGTGCGAGCGGCCAGGTCGTGATCACGTCCTCGGCCGTGAGCCAGCCGCGCTGCCCGGTCGCGACGCCATACTGCAGGTAATCGAGGTCGCGCAGCGAGTGCGCGTCACTGTCGATGGCGAATCTCACGCCAGCATCGCGGGCCGCTCTGATGTGCGCGGACGGCAAGTCAAGGCGGGCCGGGTGCGCGTTGACTTCCAGCGCCGTGCCGGTCCGCGCGCACGCCCGGAACAGCTCCGGCAAGTCAACGTCTACCGGCGGCCGGCGGCCGATCTTGCGGGTCAGCGGGTGTCCGATGATGTTGACGTAGGGGTTCTCGCAGGCGGTGATGAACCGCCTGGTCATCTCCCGGCGCGGCAGGTCGAAGTGCGAGTGGACCGAGGCCACGCAGATGTCAAAGCCGGCCAGGAAGTCGGCTGGCCAGTCGACGCTGCCGTCTGGGGCGATGTTGAGCTCGGTGCCGTGCAGCAGGGCCATCGCCGTCCGGCCGCCGCTGTTGCCCGCCCGGGTGCTGCGGCCGTCAGGCGCGGCGGCCAGCTGACGGGCGAGGTCACGGACTTGCTCGCGCTGGGCCAGCATCTTCTCGTCAGTCATGCGCTGCATAACGAGGTTCGGCGCGTGATCGGTGATCGCGTAGTACTCGTAGCCGCGGGCTGTGGCTGCGGCCACCATGTCCGCCAGCGAGGCCGCGCCGTCGGTCAGGTTGGTGTGCGTATGCAGGTCGCCGCGCACATCGGACTCCTCGATCAGTACGGGCAGCTCGCCGAGCCTGGCCGCAGCTACCTCCCCGGTGTCCTCCCGCAGCACCGGCGGGATCCAGGCGAGGCCAAGGCGCTCGTACACCTCCTCCTCGGTCCGGGACACGATGCGCTCGCCCGACCCGGCATCGAACAGGCCGTACTCCGACAGCCTGAGCTTCCTGCGCACCGCCAGCTCCCGGATCGCGACGTTGTGCTGCTGGGAGCCGGTGAAGTACTGCAGCGCCGCGCCCCAGCAGTCCAGCGGCACCACGCGCAGGTCTACCTGCAGGCCAGCGGTCGTGCGGATCGACGTCTTCGTCGGCCCCGACGCGATGATCTCGGCCGCCTCCGGCATCGCCGTCAGCGCCGCCATTAGCGGCCCGCTGTCCTGCGCAGCCGCCAGGACGTCGACATCGCCGATCGACTCGGCGGCGCGGCGCAGCGATCCCGCCGCGGCAATACGCTCACAGCCGGGAACGGGGCCGACCGCGTCCATCACCGCTGCCGCGGTCTCGGCCGCGACGTTGAGCAAGACCCTGCCGCCGGCAGTCGCCAGCAGGTCCAGGCCGCGCAGCAGCTTGTCTCCGCTCTTGGGCCCGAAGCCCTTCAGGTCGTTCAGGCGGCCGGCCGCGATCGCCTCGCGAAGCTGGTCTGGCGAGCTGATCGACAGCTCCCGGTAGAGCTGCAGGGCCCGGCGCGGTCCGAGCGCCGGAATCCTGGTGAGCTGCCGGACGCCATCAGGGATGTCGGCGCGGAGGTCTTCCAGCTCGGCGAAGGTGCCGGTGCTCGTGATCTCGGCCACTTTCGCGGCGATCGACTTGCCGACACCGGGTATCCGCAGCAGCGCCGCCAGCTGCAAGTCGGCCACGTCGTGTCGGATGCGCGGCGATCGCCCTGGCGGCCTTGGTATACACGCGGGCCCGGAACGGATCGCCGCCCGTCATCGCCATGAGGTCGGCGTACTCCTCGAGCAGCGCCGCGGCCTGGTCGTTCGCCTGGGGCATGACAGCATTCTGCCTGCCGTCGGGCCACCGCCGGGGCCGGGACTAGTGGCCTTGCTGCATCGCCGCCGCGTTGGCCTGCATCGCCTTGAGTGTCACGGCGAGCTCGTCGGTCGGACTGAACTGGACGAACTCGCTGCCGGTCGCGGCTGCTGGCACATGTCCTGGCGACATGTAGTAGGCGTCCCCGGCCCGATAGACCTCCTCGCGGTCGGCATAGGTGACGGTCAGGGTCCCGGCGAACAGGTATCCCCAGTGCGGGCACTGGCAGCTATCGCCGGGAAGGCCCTTGAGCATGGCTGCGAGCGAGTGTCCCTCGCGGATGGTGACGAATTCGGCCGTGTAGCCGTCGAGTTCGCCCTGGTGATCGAGGGCAGGGCCGACGTCCTCGACCTTGGGTGCGGTGTCCTTCGAGAATGCGGGCATTGTGCGCTCCTTCGCGTCTGACCAGCCTTTTCTTCGACAGTAGCCACGGGCCAGCACCGGGCGCATGGGGCACTTGCCCCATCTTTGCCAGCCGCTAGTCCGGATCAGGCAGCAGCCCGTGGCGCATCGCGAACAGGCTGGCGGCGACCCTGCTGGAGGCGCCGATCTTGACGTAGATGTGCTCGATGTGGTTGCGCGCGGTCTTCGGCGAAATGACGAGCCGGTCCGCGATCTGCCGGCTCGACAGGCCCCTGGCCACCAAGCGCAGCACGTCGACCTCGCGCGCGGTCAGGCCAGCCGGATGCCCGGCCCGGTGCGCTGCCCGGTGGCCAGCGGCCGCGAGCACGGACTCCACCACGTCGGCGGCTAGCTTGCCCGCCGCGACGTCAGCCCTGAGCTCAGCGGCGGCCTGCTCGGCTGACAGGGCATCCCGGTACGGCCGTGGCTCGCGCATGGACTGGTAGGCGTCGGCCGCGCCGACGACTCGGCCAGCAACCGAGATAGCGTTCCCCGACAGGCCCCTGGGATAGCCCGACCCGTCGAGCCGCTCACGTACCTGGACGGCAATCGCGCCGAGCGGGGCCAGCCAGCTCGACTGCTGCAGCATCCGCTCGGTCAGGTAGGGGTGCATCCGCACGCGCTCCCGCTCGCCGGTGCCGAGCGGGCCGGGCTTGTCCCAGATCGAGTTGGAGATGCCGAGCCTGCCAAGGCCACTCACAAGGGCAGCCCGCCGCAGCTGCGTCACGTTAGCGGCGGCAAGGCCGAGATGCTGGCCTGCGGTGCCCGCCAGCCCGGCTACGCCGCTGGCGTGACCGAGCATGTACGGCGACTTCAGGTCGACAAAGTTGCCGACCCCGAGGAGCGCGGCGTCGAGCTGGTCGTCCGACAGCGTCCGGCTAAGCGCTGGCTCGGCACCGATGACCGTGTCCCAGGTATCGGAGCCACTGAGCTTGCCGAGGATTCCGTCGGGGTCAGCGGCGAGCAGGTCAGCGAGATCCGGGTCGAACTGTCCGCCGTGACGCTTGCGGGCCAGGGCGACAGCTGCGTCCTCGCCGCCGATCCGGTGGGCCACCTCGACGTACTCGGCGATCTGGGCGAGTCGCGAGGCAAGCGGAATCTCGCCAGCGCGCAGCTTTCCTGGCCAGCCGCGGCCGTCCCAGCGCTCATACGAGGCTCCGATCCCCGCCTGCACCGCGGCGGGCAGCCCGATCTCGGTCGCCAGCGACCCGGCGAGCTCCGCATGCCGGGCGATCATCCCGTCCAGCTCGCGGAAGCCCGAGAGGGCGAATCCCAGCCCGACCTGGAATCTGTGCAGCGGGGCATGGCCGTGGCCGATGCGCCGAAGGGACGCCGCAACCGCGGCGAAACTGCGCTGCTCGTGGTCGTACTTGCCGGCCTTGAGCTCGATGTCGTCGCCGAACCATTTTGCCTGCTCGTGCGCGTCGGTGTGGCAGCCGACGTTGACCAGCAGGGACGTGTAGTACACGACGGCCCGCTCGTCGTCATCCAGGCCCATCCGCTCCGCGAGCCGCAAGGCGATCAGGCACTGCCGCAGGACGTGCTCCATGGGCTGGCCGAAGCCGAGGTCGATGCCTAGCGACAGGGATGCGACAAGCTCGGCAAGCCGGACCTCTGGCTCGCCCGCGCCTGTCGTGCTCCGACCGGGTGCGGGCCCTGTCATGGCCGGCTCGACCGGGTTAGCTGGCTCGGTCCTGGGCCTGCGCTGGCGAGCATGAGCAGGGCAGTTGCGGTGCTGGCGCACCGGATCTGGCCACCAGCCACCATGTCCGGGACATCGCCGATCGGGAGCCAGTCGATGCGCTCGGCTTCGAAGGCGGCGGCCGGCTCGCCGCGGTGGATCGCCTGCCGGGTGCAGAAGATGTGGCTCGTCGCGTCGGTCAGTCCCCCGTAGGGATGCAGCGTCAACAACAAGCGCGGCGCGACCGGCTCCCAGCCCGACTCGGCCAGGGCCTGCCGGGTGGCCGCGGCGGCGAGGTCTTCGGCCGGGTCGGCGATCCCGGACGGCAGCTCGTAGCCCCAGGAATCAGGGATGAAGCGGTGCCGCCAGAGCAGCAGGACGCGATCGGTGTCGTCCAGGATCACGGTGAGTACCAGCGGCGGGACGCGCAGAAGGTAATGGTCGAGACGGCGGCCACCTGGCAGCTCGACCTGAGCTTGCTTCAGCTGGAACCACGTGGTCTCGATAATCGGCTCTTCGCCCAGGTTCTGCCAGCCCCGGGCGCGCTCAGCACGGAACGACGCCATGTACCAGTATCTCGCGGCCAGTCCATCCGGGTGGGACGCCGGGTAAGACGGGTCCCGCCCCGGCGCGACGCTGACGGGCTTGCGTGTAAGTTGCCCGATGTGAGCCAGCCATCTGTCAGCCAGCCGGGAATCCGCCAGCCGCTCGAGACTTATCAGGACGAGATCTACCTGACCGGCCTGACCGGCGCGGTGCCCGACCTGCCGACCGACCTGGGCCGGCTGGAGGAGGCAGCGCGCTCGGTCATGACGCCGCGGGCCTTCGACTACGTCCAGGGCGCCGCTGGCTCGGGCGAGACGGCGCGGGAGAACCTGGCCGCATTCGGGCGCTGGCGTATCGTGCCGCGGATGCTGACCGACGTGAGCACGCCCTCCTACGCCTCGACGCTTGCTCGGCGCCGACCTGGCTGTGCCGTTCCTGCTGGCCCCGGTCGGCGTGCTCGGCATCGCGCATCCGGACGGCGAATCGGCGGTCGCACGCGCGGCGGCTGCAGCGGGCGTCCCGATGGTCCTCAGCACGGCGGCGACGACGTGCGATGGAGGAAGTCGCGGCCGCGAGCGGCGACGGGCAGCGCTGGTACCAGCTGTACTGGCCGAAGGACAGGGCGGTGGCCGCTAGCTTCCTCGGCCGGGCGCAGGCCGCCGGGTACAGCGTGCTCGTGGTCACCCTGGACACGCGCATCCTGGCGTGGCGACCGCGCGACCTGGACAACGGCTACCTGCCGTTCCTCCAGGGCGTCGGGATCCAGAATTACCTCTCCGATCCGGCGTTCCAGGCTGGGCTGGTCAGCCCGGTCGATGTCGACCCGGACTCGGCCGTGCTGCGGTACACGCAGATGTTCGGTGACCTGTCGCTGACCTGGGACGACATCCCGTTCCTGCGGCAGCACTGGCACGGCCCGATCGTGCTCAAGGGCATCCTGTCCGCGGCCGACGCGGTGCGCGCTGCCGAGGCCGGGGTTGACGGCATCATCGTGTCCAACCACGGCGGCCGGCAGGTCGACGGCGCGATCGCCGCGCTCGACGCGCTGCCCGCCGTGGCGCAGGCCGTCGGCTCCCGGCTGGCCGTCCTGTTCGACAGCGGCATCCGCGGCGGCGCTGACATGCTCAAGGCGCTCGCGCTCGGCGCGCAGGCCGTGCTTGATCGGCCGCCCGTACGTGTACGGCCTGGCACTCGGCGGCGAGGCTGGCGTCCGGCACGTGCTGCGGTCGCTGCGGACCGACTTCGAGCTCACGATGCGGCTCGCGGGCCTGTCCCGGCTCAGCGAGCTCGGGCCAGGCTGCCTGCAGCGCCGGCCGTAGCCCGGGCGACCACGGCGGACGGCGGGACTGCCATGGATCTCCAGCAGATTGGCCTGCGGCACCCGGTCGCGGACCTGATCAGGGACATCCAGAACAACAAGACGGGCATACCACGGCGGACGTTCGTCGCCGAGGGCCTGTACGAGATCAACATGGTGCTGGCGACAGGCGTCGACGTCGACGCGTTCCTGTGGAGCCCGGAGGCGGCGTACTCCGACGAGGCGCAGCGTCCGCGCCGCCGAGCTCGGCGCAGCGCGCCAGGCGGGCGTATCAGGTCTCGGCGAAGACGCTGGAGCGGCTCGCCGAGCGGCCCAACCCGGACGGCCTGATCTGCGTGGCCCACCTGCCGGACTGGCAGCCCGACGACATCGACGCTCGCCGCCGACGGCCTGATCCTGGTGGCCGACGCGATGGAGATACCGGGCAATCTCGGGCACGCTGATCAGGACGCTCGACGCGTGCGCCGCCGACTGCCTGGTGCTGACCAGCAAGCGGACCCGGCTCACCCACCCCAAGGTGCTGCGCAGCAGCCAGGGCATGAGCATGAAAGTGCCGTCGCTCGAGTTCGCCGAGATCGGCGCGGCGATCGACTGGCTGCGGCGCAGCGACGTCACCGTCTACCTCGCCGACACCGCACGACAGCATCAGCTACCGGCAGGCCGACTACTCCGGCCGGACCGCGCTGGTCGTCGGCAGCGAGCGGTACGGCATCTCGCCGCCCTGGTACGACCACGGCTTCGGCCGGATCGGGATTCCGATGCTCGGCTCGGCCGACTCGCTCAACGTCTCGGTGTCGGCGTCCGTGCTGCTGTACGAGGCACGAGCACGCAAGAGCGGCTGGTGAGCTGCTGGCCGGCCGCAGGGCTAACGGCAGCGCATCACACTAGAGGTGATCGACGTTGACGACGATGGCTTCCTGCGTGGACCGGGCGATGACCACGACCGCGGTCTCGTCGGGCGACGGGTTCTCCTCGCGGTGCGGTACGTGCGGGGGCACCCAGACGTAGTCGCCTGGCCTGGTCTCCAGCCTGATCAGCGCACCGGTGGCCGGGTCACGGCAGACGAAGACGGGCGCGCCGGTCACGACGTAGATGCCGGTCTCGGAGTGACCGTGATGGTGATCGCCCGAGGTCACGCCCGGCGGCAGCTCGGTGCGGCCCATCCACAGTGACTGCGCGCCGGTCAGCTCGCCGGAGATCGCCGCCGACCTGATCATGCCGCTCGTCTGCGCGGTCGCCCCGGACAGCTCGTCGGACCTGATGAGCCGGAGGGCTGCCGGCCGGTCTGGCGACGGGTGCGGTCACTCCTCGTCGAGCGCCAGGGACACCGAGTTGATGCACCAGCGCTGGTCGGTCGGCACGGAGTAGCCCTCGCCCTCGAACACGTGCCCGAGATGGCTGTTGCAGGACGCGCACCTGACCTCCGTGCGGGTCCGGCCGAGTGACCGGTCCTCGAGCAGGATCACGGCGTCATCCTCGGTGGGCTGGTAGAAGCTCGGCCAGCCACAGCCGGAATGGAACTTCGCGTTCGACCGGAATAGCTCGGCTCCGCAGGCCCGGCACTTGTACACGCCGGTGGTCTCGGTATCGGTGTACTCGCCGGTGAACGGCGCCTCGGTGCCCGCTTCGCGAAGAACGTGATACTCCTCGGGCGACAGCCGGCCGCGCCACTCTTCCTCTGACAGCTGTACCTTCTCCATGCTGGTGAGACTACCTGCCGGCGCCGAGCGCCTCAGTGTCGCAGTAGGCAGAATTCGTTGCCGTCCGGGTCCGCGAGGGTGGTCCAGCGCTCGTGCTCGGCCACGACCGTTGCGCCAAGCCCGGTGAGCCTGGCGATCTCGGCAACCGGGTCGTCGGCCGACAGGTCCAGGTGCAGGCGGTTCTTGGCCACCTTGGCCTCCGGCACGAGCTGGAAGATCAGCCTCGGCATCGGGCCGGACGTGCTGGCGCGCGGCGTCGATGGCTCCACCAGGACCGACGGATCGTCCATGATGTCGGTGATGCCCGCTGCGCGCAGCCGGGCAAGCTCGGCGTCGTCATACGGAGCTACGTCGTAGCCGTCCAGCGCTGCTGCCCAGAACCGAGCGATCGAGCGACGGGCGCGGGGAATCGAAGACCATGTCACGGATTCTGGCCACGTGCCCATTCTGCCGGACCCCGGCGGCCTGGTCGCATCGTTCTTGGCCGCCCGCCGGAGCTACAGCACGACGTCGTGGACTGGCTCGGCTCCAGCCGCCGCGCGCAGTTCGATCTTGTCCACGTGGCCGGCCGCCTGCACGTCCCGGCCAGCGGCAGCCAGGGCGTCCAGGCGCTCCGGCTCCGCCGTGAGGATCAGCAGCGGGATCGGGTTCTTCATCGGCACCCGTGCCTGCGACTTCGCCTTCCTGATCGCGCTGATCGCGGCGGAGGCCGCGCCGAGCACCGCGTCGTCGCCAGGCCCGGCCGCTCGCGCAGTGCCGCCGAGTCCGGCCAGCTCGCGCGGTGCACCGAGCCGTCCTGCCACCAGGACCAGACCTCCTCGGTCACGAACGGCAGGAACGGCGCGAGCAGCCGCAGCACCACGGACAGCCCGGTCCGCAGCGTCGCCACCGCGGACGCGGCACGCCGCCGGTCCGCGCTCGCCGTAGGCGCGGGCCTTCACCAGTTCCAGGTAGTCGTCGCAGAAGAACCAGAAGAACCGCTCGGCCTGCTCAAGCGCGCGTCGCGTGGTCGTAAGCGTCGAGCGCGACCGTGCAGCGCTCGGCCACGTCCGCCAGCCTGCGCAGCAGCGCCCGGTCGATCGGCTCAGTGATGGGGGCGCCGTCGGCTGGCCCGGTGGCGGACTGAGCGGCGGCGGACTCGGGGGCGGCGGCAGCGCCGTCGGCTGGCCCGGTGGCCGCGGGCTCGAAGCCGAGCACGAACCGGCCAGCGTTGAGGATCTTGATGGCCAGCCGCCGGCCAATCTTGATCTGCGCCAGGTCGAACGCGGTGTCGACGCCGAGCCGCGCGCTCGTGGCCCAGTACCGCACCGCGTCCGTGCCGTGCTCGCGCAGCAGGTCCATGGGCGTCACCGCGTTGCCCTTGGACTTGGACATCTTCTTGCGGTCGGGGTCCAGGATCCAGCCGGAGATGGCCGCGTGCCGCCACGGCAGCACGCCCAGCTCGGCGTGCGAGCGCAGCACCGTGTAGAACAGCCAGGTCCTGATGATCTCGTGTGCCTGCGGCCGCAGGTCCATCGGGAACACGCGGCGCATCAGGTCCTCGTCGGCCGGCCAGCCGCCCGCGATCTGCGGCGTCAGCGACGACGTGGCCCAGGTGTCCATCACGTCCGGGTCGGCCGCGAACCCGCCGGGCTGACCGCGCTGCTCGGGCCGGTAGCCGGGCGGCGCGTCGGCGGCCGGGTCGACGGGCAGGTCGGCTTCGGCGGGCAGGATCGGCTTGTCTTCCTCGATCCGGCCCGATGAGTCCAGCGAGTACCACACCGGGATCGGCACGCCGCGGTAATCGCTGGCGGCTGATCAGCCAGTCGCCGGTCAGGCCTTCCAGCCAGTGCTCGTACCTGGTCCGCATGTACTCCGGATGCCACTGCAGCTCGCGGCCGGCCGCCAGCAGCGTGTCCGCCAGGTCCTTGGACCGGCTGCCGTTGCGGATGTACCACTGGCGGGTCGTGATGATCTCCAGCGGCGCGTGGCCGTACTCGTAGAACTTCACCGCGTGCCGGATGGGCTCGGGCTCGCCGCGCATGTAGCCGCCCTCGTGCAGCATGTCGGTGACGAGCTGCCGGGCGGCTTTCGCGGACTGGCCGGCGATGCGCTGGTAGGCCGCGATGCCAGCGGCGCTGGTGATCCCCGGCGGCGGAGCCGGCAGCAGCCGGCCGTCCTTGCCGATCACCGGCCGCGTGTCCAGCTGCAGGTCCCGCCACCAGGTCACGTCGGTCATGTCGCCGAACGTGCACACCATCACCAGGCCGGTGCCCTTGGCCGGGTCGGCGAGGCGGTGCGCCAGGATCGGCACCGGCACGCCAAACAGCGGCGTGCGTGGCCGTCGAGCCGAACAGCGCGCGTGTACCGCTCGTCGTCGGGATGCGCGACCAGCGCCACGCAGGCAGGCAGCAGCTCGGGCCTGGTTGTCGCCACGACGACCTCGGCCGGAGGGGCGGCGGGGCTGCGGGGCTCACCCCGTTCCCGGTCCATGTCGCGGTGAGGGCAAACGCCAGCCGGACGAACGTGCCTGGCGTTTCGCGGTCCTCGATCTCGGCCTGTGCCACCGCGGTGCCGAACGTCACGTCCCACAGCGCCGGCGCCTCTGCCTGGTAGGCCTCGCCGCGGGCGAGGTTGCGCAGGAAGGCGAGCTGGGAGACAGCCTGCACGCGGTCGTCGATGGTCCGGTAGCTGAGGTCCCAGTCCACCGACAGGCCGAGCCGCTGCCACGCCTGCGCGTACGCGGTCTCGTCCAGCTCGGTGAGCTGCCTGCACAGCTCCACGAAGTTGCGCCGGGAGACGGGCAGCTGATCGGCTGGACTCAGCGCGCGGCCGTTGCCCAGGGCTGGCGGCGTGAAGCCGGGCTGGTAAGGCAGGGACGGGTCGCAGCGGACGCCGTAGTAGTTCTGGACGCGGCGTTCGGTGGCCAGGCCGTTGTCGTCCCACCCGACCGGGTAGAAGACCTCCTTGCCGCGCATGCGCTGGAAGCGCGCGATGACGTCGGTCTGGCTGTAGGAGAAGGCGTGCCCGAGGTGCAGCGATCCGCTGGCCGTTAGCGGGGGAGTGTCGATGGCGTAGACGTCATCGCGGCCCTTGGAGCGGTCAAACTTGTACTACACGCTCCTTGGCCCACCGCTGCGTCCACTTGTCCTCGAGGCCATCCAGCGTCGGCTTGGCCGGGATGCGGTCCGATTCGGTGCTCATGGCGGACAGGATAGCGCCCAGTCGGTGCCCGCCGCACGCGCGTATCCGCCCGCCTAGCTCCGGCAGCTGGGTCTGGCTCGGCGTGGCGGACTTCCGGCGGCCTCGCCGGGCACGCAAGATCATCGCGATCGGGTCGCGGAGCCTCGGGCCCGCGGCGCAGCCAGATCATCCATGGATGGGGAATCAGCGCCTATCGCCGTACTAATGCCGCAGCGCTGTCGACCTGCGAGCGACACTTTGTCGGTATTGGCTGGCAATCTGTCCGCCCATGTCACTGGATGACCGTGCCGCAGCGTGGTTACTCGCCACTCAGCGTGGCGTCATGTCGCGGGCGCAGGTCCTTGAGCCTGGGTATCACGGCGCACGGCTTGCAGCACCGCATTGCGGCGTGGCGGGCCGTGGCAGCGGCTGCTGCCGGGCGTCTACCTGACGGTCACCGGTCAGCCGACGCGCGAGCAGCGGCAGATCGCCGCCATGCTCTATGCCGGGCCCGCCAGCCTCATCACCGGACCGGCGGCGTTACGGAACTACGGCATCCGCGGGCCGGAGACGGAGATCGTGGACGTGCTGGTTCCGGCGGGACGGCAGCGAGCGAGCCGCGAGTTCGTGGCGATCCACCGAACGTGGCGGATGCCGAGCAGTGGACGTGCCGACGGGCCGTCCAGGTTCGGGGCTGAGGGCGTCGCGGATGCAGGCCAGATGACGGCGGCGGCAGATCGGGCAGGTCGTCCAGGCTGAACCAGCCGACGTCGACAGACTCGTCATCGTTGACGCGCGCGTCGCCGCCCGATCGCGTCGGCACCGGAAGGCCACATCAAGCCAGTGCGACCAGGTCGCCGTTCGCGCAGGCCGTGAGCGGAAGGGCGGTCGACACTGACCAGCCGCTCGGCTGCGGCCGAGCACGCCGCAGTCTCTTCTTCGACCTCACGCACTGCGCCGACGGCTGGCTGCTCGCCCGGCTCCAGGCAGCCCGTCACCAGAGTCCACCGGCCGGAGTCGCGCGCGCTGCACCAGCAGGAGTCGCGCCGTCGTCGTCGATCACCACCGCCGTCACGGACGGCAAGGGCAGCGGATCCTGCCCGACCTTGGCGCCGGAGGTCCAGGACGAACTGCGGCGTCGGCATGCCCGCAGAATAGGCTGAGCCCATGGACATGCGCACACTCGGCTCCACCGGCGTCCAGGTCAGCCCGCTGTGCCTTGGCGCGATGATGTTCGGCGCCTGGGGCAACCCCGACCATGAGGAGTCGATCCGGATCATCCACCGGGCGCTTGATTCTGGCATCAACTTCATCGACACCGCCGACGTGTATTCGGCCGGCGAGTCGGAGCTGATCGTCGGCAAGGCGCTGACCGGCGGGCGCCGGGCCAACGTCGTGCTGGCCACCAAGGCCCACGGCGCGATGGGGCAGGACGTCAACCAGCGCGGCAACTCACGGCGCTGGCTGATCCGTGAATGCGAGGCCAGCCTGCGCAGGCTGGGTACCGACTACATCGACCTGTATCAGATCCACCGGCCGGACCCGGCCACCGACATCGACGAGACGCTCGGCGCGCTGTCCGACCTGATCCGCGCGGGCAAGATCTGCTACGCCGGGAGTTCCACGTTCCCGGCCGATCAGATCGTGGAAGCGCAGTGGACGGCCCAGCGGCGCGGCCGCGAGCGGTTCGTCTGCGAGCAGCCGCCGTACTCCATCCTGGTGCGCGGCGTCGAGGCTGACGTCCTGCCGGCCTGCCAGCGTTACCGGATGGGCGTCATCAGCTGGGGCCCGCTTGGCAGCGGCTGGCTGTCCGGCCGCTACCGGCTGGACGCTGACCTGCCAGTAAGCCGCCGGTCGCAGCGGCTGCCGCAGCGGTTCGACATGAGCCTGCCGGGTAACAGGGACAAGCTGGTAGCGGCCGACCGGCTGGCCAAACTGGCCGCTGAGGCCGGGATGTCCCTGATCCACCTGGCGCTCGGCTTCGTGCTGAGCCATCCGGCCGTGACCTCGGCCATCATCGGCCCGCGCACCATGGAGCACCTCGAAAGCCAGCTCGAGCGCGCCGACCGAGGGGCTGCCGGCCGACTTGCTCGACCAGATCGACGAGATCGTGCCGCCCGGCACCAACCTGAATCCGGCAGATCGTGGCTACGAGCCGCCGGCGCTGGCCGATACTGCCCGGCGCCGTCGGCGCTGACACCGACCGACACGGGCGCGACAGGGAAGTTCGGTGCCTGGCTGGCGCGGCTGATCGCGGGCTCAGGCCGTCGGCGCCAGCGCGTGCATGATCTCCTCGGCGCGGGCGGCGGCGGCGTCAGGTGAGGCATTCGGCGATCCGATCTGCGGATCCCAGTTGAGGTCGTAGAAGACCTCCGTGACTCCCGCGCGTGCCCAGCCACTCGGCGTCGGCCCGGATCTGGTCGTAGTCACCCGACAGCAGCAGCCGCTCGCCGTCAGCGCCAGTCACCGGCGCGCCCGCCCGCACCACGCCGCGGCAGACGACCCGCATCGCGTCAGGATCGCGGCCGGCTGCGGCGGCGGACTCCTTCACGACCGCGATCAGTTCGTCGATCTTGGCCAGGTTCGTGCGGCTGGAGGTGACCCAGCCATCCGCGATGCGGCCGATACGCTCCAGCGCGGGCCTGGCCATCCCGCCGAGCAGGATGGGCGGACCGCCGGGCTGCACGGGCGCGGGCGCCTGCGTCCCGGCTGGCACGTGGTAGAACTCGCCGTCATAAGCGGCCGCCTCGCCCGACCACAGCGCCCGCAGCACCTGCACGTACTCGGCCGTCCGCGCCCCGCGCCGGGCCATCTCGCCACCGGTCAGCGCGAACTCCTCGGGCATCCAGCCGATGCCGAGCCCGAGATCGTGCCGGCCACCGGACAGCACATCCACCGAGGCGGCCTGCTTGGCCAGGTAACCGGGCGACACGAACGGCAGGTTGACCACCGCGACGCCGAGCCTGATGCGGCTGGTGACCGCCGCAGCGAACGCCAGCGCGGCCATCGGGTCGAGCACGCTGTGATACACCGGCTCGATGCTGGAGCCGACCGGGATCAGCAGTCGCTGAAAGCTCCAGAGCGAGGAGTACCCCGCGGTTTCCGCGGCAGCGGCGAAGGCGGCTAGATTCTGCGGTGTGGCCCACGCGCCCGACACAGGGGCGCCGAATCCGATCTCCATTCTGCTCAGCCTAACGGCGTCCCTGGCAGCGGCGGAGATAGTGAACGACCCCGTTCCGTAACTAGGAGGTATATCGTGGCGGCCGACCCCCGCACCTGGATCGCTACCCTGCGCGAATCGCACGACAAGCTCGACAGCCTGGTCCGGCCGCTCACGCCGGAGCAGGTCCGCGGGCAGTCGTACGACACCGACTGGAGCATCGCGCAGGTGCTGTCGCACCTGGGCAGCGGTGCCGAGATCGCGCTGATGATGCTGCCCGGCGCGCTCGGCGAGGCCGAGCCGGTGGGCCGCGACGCGTTCCCGGCCGTGTGGGACGTGTGGAACGCCAAGAGCCCGGACGAGCAGGCCGCCGACGGGCTGGCGTCGGACGAGAAGCACGTGCAGACGCTGGAGGCGCTGACCGACGAGCAACTCGCCGCGGTCGACATGGACTTCTTCGGCATGATGCGGCTGGACGCGGCCGGCATGGTGCGGATGCGGCTCAGCGAGCATGTCATGCACACCTGGGACGTCGCGGTCATGGCGGATCCGGCGGCGACCGTGCAGGCCGACGCGGTCGCGCTGCTGATCGACAACGTCGCCGCAGTTCCTCGCGCCGCGCCTCGGCAAGCCGCTGGCCGAGCCGTTCAGCGTGCGGATCACCACCACCGATCCGGCCCGCGATTACCTGCTGACCTCGGGCGAGTCGGTGACGATGACCGACTGGCCGGGCGAGGATGCCGCGGGCGGCGACAGCCCCGATGTGCCGCACGTGCGAATGCCGGCCGAAGCCCTCCTGCGCCTGGCCTACGGGCGGCTCGACGCCGGCGCACACGCCGTCGTCGGTATCGGGCGACGCGGACACGCTGGACAAGCTGCGGGCGATCTTCCCCGGCTTCTAGCCGCAGCTAGGCGAGCGCCCCGAGCGCCTCGAGCGCGAGGGCGGCCGCGTCTTCCGCGCAGCCCCACGACAGCGTCACGCCGGAGCCGCCGTGCCCGTAGTTGTGCACGATCGTCACGCCGTCGCCGTGGCTCGGCCGCCAGCCGCACCGACGGCCTGGCAGGCCGCAGCCCGACTCGATGCTCCAGCACGGACGCCGTGCGCAGCTCCGGCCGGACCGCGGTGCAGGCTTCGATGATCCGCGCCGCGGTCGCCGGGTCCGGCTCGCGGCTCCAGTTGCCCGGCTGCTCCGTGCCGCCGAGCACGACCACGTCGCCATGCGGGAACAGATACGTCAGGTCGCTCGGATCTGCACCGGTCCCGACGAAGAACTCAGTGATGCCCGGATTGGTCATCACGACGACCTGGCCGCGGACCGGCGTCACGTCCGGGTCGGGCACCAGGTCGCGGGCGCCGCAGCCGGTGCAGTTGACGATGACCGTTGCTGATGGCGCCAGCGTCCTCGCGTCGCTGAGCCTGTCGATTTTGACCGGGAACGGGGCTGCTCCGCCCGCGCGGTCGTATCGCTGCGCGAGGTAGTCCAGGTACTCCGGCATCGCCACGATCGGCGCGGTCAGCCGCCACGCTGAGCGGTAACCAGCCGGAATGTCGGCTGGCTCGCACGCAGCCTGCGCGGTCCCGGCGGCGAACTCAGGCGGCCCGGCCTCATCCGCCCGCCGCGCGGCGATCCCGCGTCGCGGTGCGAATGATGCGATCGAGGGCGTTCGCGCCGAGACCGGGCGCAGTGAGCTCAGCGAACCGCGCCAGCGTGACGTCCGCCCAGCGCGCCACCCGGTCGTCCATGCCCACCAGGTGCGGTCCCCAGATGCGCGCCGGCCGCGGCGGACGTGGTCTGCTGCGGCGGCTCGGCGGCGATGACCGCCGTGCTGACGCCGGCCTCGGCCAGGCAGATCGCCGTGGTCAGGCCGATCACGCCCGCGCCGATGACGAGCACGTCGCTATCTGTCTGGGTCACAGTCAGACCTTAGCCAGCGGGTCCGACGGCGGTGCGGCTGGCGCGGGGCTAACCGTCAACCGGCTGGGTCCGGGAAGATGTGCTGGTCGAACGATCGCCCGGCCGGCGCAGTTGATTCCACCGGCCGAGGTTGTCCGGTACTCCCCGCATGTAGATTCTGGTCACCATGATGTCTGCCTGTGCCATCTGCGCACATCACTTGTGACCGCGACGCGGCCGGCTCGCGGAACGCCCGATGAGGTGCTCACCATGGGACGCTCGGGTGTCGATATCTATCCGCTGGACGTCGGCGTCGGCCTGGCCGAGGTATCCACCTTCGGCAAGTACCTCGGCGGCAGCCCGGCGAACGTCGCTGTCGCGGCCGCTCGCCTCGGCCGGCGATCGGCCGTCATCACCAGGACCGGCGCCGACCCGTTCGGCGACTTCATCCACCAGGCACTGCGCGGCTACGGCGTGGACGACCGGTTCGTGACCGCGGTGGCGGGGCTGCCGACGCCGGTGACGTTCTGCGAGATCTTCCCGCCGGACAACTTCCCGCTGTACTTCTACCGCTTCCCGAAAGCGCCTGACCTGGAGATCCACGCCGAGGAGCTGGATCATGAGGCGATCCGCGCGGCCGGGGTGTTCTGGGCGACGGTGACTGGGCTGTCAGCCGAGCCGAGCCGGTCGGCCACGCTCGCCGCGCTCGCCAGCCGCGGCCGCGCGCACCCGACAGTCCTCGACCTGGATTACCGGCCGGTGTTCTGGAAGTCGGCACAGCAGGCCAGGCGATGGAGCAGGCAGGCTATCGCCATGTCCACGGTTGTCGTCGGCAACCTGGACGAGTGTGAGGTCGCCGTCGGGTCCAGGGATCCGGCCCGGATCGCGCCGGCGCTGCTCAGCCTCGGCGCCCGCATCGCGATCGTGAAGCTCGGACCGGACGGCGTGCTGGCAGCCGACCGCGAGGGCGAGGTACGCGCCGCGCCCGTTAGCGTGGAGGTGGTGAACGGCCTCGGTGCGGGCGACGCATTTGGCGGCGCGCTGTGCCACGGGCTGCTCGCTGGCTGGGACCTGGCGCGGATGATCAGGTTCGCCAACGCCGCTGGGGCTATTGTCGCGTCGCGGATCGCCTGCTCCGACGCCATGCCGACGGCCGCGGAGGTCGCTTCGCTACTGGGAGAGGACGCACATGCGTGACGAACTGCGGCGCCGGCTCATCGCGGCGCGCACGCAGGCACCGGAGGAGATCGCGATCGCCGCTGGGAGCCGGACCAGGCGACAGCGCCTGATCGGGGAGACCGGAAGGCTGATGATCATCGCCGCCGATCACACCGCGCGGGGGATCCTCGGCGTCGGCGCCGATCCGCTGGCGATGGCGAGCCGGTTTGACCTGCTCGACCGGCTGATGGTCGCCCTCAGCCGGCCGGGTGTCGACGGTGTGCTCGGCACCGCCGACATCATCGAGGACCTGCTGCTGCTGGGCGCGCTGGACGGCAAGGTCGCGATCGGCTCGATGAACCGCGGTGGTCTCGTCGGGGCTGCGTTCGAGATGGATGACAGATTCACCGGGTACACCGCGGCCGGCATCGTCGCCGGTAATCTCGACGCCGGCAAGATGCTGCTGCGGATCGATCCGGCCGACCCCGCGACGGTCCGCACGATCGAGGCGTGCAGCACCGCGGTCAGCGAACTGGCCGAGGCCCGCAAGCCCGCCATGATCGAGCCATTCATGGTCAGCCGGGATGGTGGCCGCCCGCGCAACGACCTGACGACCGATGCGGTGATCCGGTCGGTCGGCATCTCCTCAGGTCTTGGCAGCACGTCTGCCTACACCTGGCTCAAGCTGCCGGTCGTCCCGGAGATGGAGCGGGTTGCGGAGGCCACGACGCTGCCGATCCTGCTGCTCGGCGGCGATCCGGCCGGTGACCAGGACGCCATGTTCGCCAGCTGGAAGCAAGCCCTGAGCTTGCCGGCGGTTCGCGGTCTCGTCGTCGGCCGCAGCTTGCTCTACCCGGCCGCCGGCGACGTGGCGTCCAGCGTCGACACCGCGGTCAGCCTGCTGTAGGCCACCCGGGCTTGCGCGCAGGCGGCGGCGCGCGAGACCGTGTCCGCATGACCGTGGTGACTGAGCTTGACCTGCCGCAGATCGACCTCACCAGCGGCACCCTGTCTGGCGACGCCTATCACCAGCAGCTAGCCGGCCTGCCCCGAGCCGGCGAGCACAGCTGGCTGGCCGCCTCGCCGCTGGCGCTGGTCGTGCTGGACCGGGAATCGGCCGAGTTCTTCCTGCGATCGCGGGCGACCGCCTTCCCCGGCCGGGAGATCGCCGACCTGTTCGGCGTGACGAGCGGCCGCCTGCGCGAGCAGATCGACGCCAACATCCTGAACCAGCAAGGCAGCCAGCATCGCCGCCTCCGGGCGCTCGTCGGCGGCGCGTTCACCCCGCGCGCCGCAGACAGATGGCGGCCCACCATGCGAGCATTCCTCGGGCGGCTGTGGGCCGGCCTCGACGGCAGCCACAGCTGTGAGTTCGTCGCCGCGATCGCCAAGCCCTACCCGGCGCTGACGATCGCGGCCGTGCTGGGTGCGCCGGAGGCAGACGCTCCCCGGCTCCAGGACTGGTCCAGCCTCATCCAGCGCCAGTTCGACATTCAGGCGCTCAGCGCGCAGGCAGCCGCAGCTGGAGCAGGCGGCCGCCGAGGTCTACGACTACGTCGAGGCGCTGCTGACTAGCCGTGCCGAGCAGCCAGGCGATGATCTGCTGACTGCACTGCTGTCCGCCGAGGAGGCGGGTGACCGGCTCTCGCACGCCGAGTGCGTCAACCTCGTCCTGAACGTGATCGCCGGCGGGATCGACACGACTCAGGCGCAGCTGTCGCACGCACTGCGCATGTTCGCCGCCAACCCGGAGCAGTGGCAGGCGCTGCGCGCCGAGCCCGCGCTGACCAGCCGGGCCGTCGAGGAGATCCTGCGCGCCGAGCCGATCACGCCGTTCACGGCCCGGATCTGCCTCGAGACGGTCGAGCATCGCGGGGTGGTGTTCCCGGCTGGCACGATCGTCGCCGTCTGCGCCGAGCGCGGCAACCGGGAGCAGCCTGGCGGCGAGGACTTCGACATCACCGCGCCGCGGGACGGCCGGCTGCTGACCTTCGGCGCAGGCCCGCACTTCTGCCTTGGCGCGAACCTGGCCAGGGCCGAGCTTGAGGAAGCGCTCGCCTTCCTCGCACCGCGGATGCCGGGCCTGGCCGCGGACGGCACGGCCGTACTCGGCGGGGTTGAGGGCATCTACGGCGTCGATTCGCTGCCGCTGCGCTGGGATTAGCACGGCCTTGAGCCGCTGTCACCGCCCCGTTCCCGCCGATAGGGCGCGAGAGTGGATCTGCTGCGCCAAGTGGGGCAGCAGATCCAACCTGGCGCCCAATGGAGGTCGCCGCGCAATCCGGCAGGGGGTCTCAGCCGACTGAAAGGGTGCCGGCAGCCTCCGCCGGGCGGCTGTGGCGCCGGCAGCCTCAGTCGGCCGGACGGGCGCCGGGTACCTCAGCGGCCAGCGTGACGGCCATGTCCCGGACGTACGCGGCCGCCTGCACCTGCAGGCCGCCGCCGAAGGTGATCCTGGCGCACGCCCAGCGCCGCAAGCTCGGCCAGGCTCGGGCCGCCGGGGCGGTACATGGCGTTGACCGGGCCGGCGATGCGCTGCACGAGCGCCGCCAGCGCCTGCGGGGGCGCCAGGATCGGGTAAGCGCAGTCCGCGCCGGCGGCGAGGTAGGCGTTGGCCCGTGCGACCGCGGCGTCGGCGACCCGGTCGCCCCGATCCGCGCCGACGCCATCACCAGTACCGCCGCCACCGTCGTCGCCAGCCGGGCCGCCGGCATCGCCGGCGCCGGCGCCGTCAGCCCCTCCGGCTGTGAGCGGCCGCACGTACACATCGACCCGGGCGTTGATCACCAGCGTCCGACCCGGCCTCGGCGCGGACCGCGGCCAGGTACCCGGCCTGCCGGTCCGGATCGATCAGGGCTCGCGTGACCGGATCGGAGTCCTCCAGGTTGCAGCCGACGACCCCGCAGTCGGCCAGCCTGCGCACCAGCTCGGCGGGGGACAGGCCGTAGCCGGCCTCGACGTCGGCGGTCACGGGCACGCCGACGCTACGCGCGATCCGCGCGATGGCGGCGAACATCTCGTCGGCCGGGGTCTGCGCCGTCCCGGTAACCGAGGGTGGCTGCAACCGCCGAGCTCGACGTCGCCAGCGCGGCGAATCCGGCCTCGGCAAACGAGCGTGCGCTCACCGGATCCCAGACGTTCGGCAGGATCAGCGGCTGCGGGCCGGAGTGCATGGCCCGCAGCCGACTGGCGCTGCCGATCATGAAAGCGTCGGTGGTCATCGAAGCGTCCGCGGTCACGGCTGGTAGGAGCCCGGCACCCAGGCGTGGGTGCTGACGCCGATAGCGTTCCAGGCGTTGATCGTCACGATCAGGGCGATCAGCGCGCCGAGCTCGGCCGCGCTGAACTCCTCGGCCGCCTGCGCGAAGTCGGCCTCCGGCACGTGCGTCTGCGGCATCAGCGTGATGGACTCGGTGAGGGCAAGCGCAGCCCGTTCCCGGCTGGTGAAGAACGGCGTCTCCCGCCAGGCGGCGAGCGCGTAGATCCGCTGCTCGGTCTCGCCGGCCGCCCGCGCGTCCTTTGTGTGCATGTCGATGCAAAACGCGCACCCGTTGAGCTGCGACGCGCGGATCCGCACCAGCTCCCGCAGCCGCACGTCGAAGTCGACCTTGTCGAGTTCCTTGGTCGCGGCCTGGTCCAGGTGCGACATCGCGCGCGCGAAGCCCGCCGCGTGCGCATCGAAGTCGAGCCTGGCCGGGACGGTCTGCGTGGTCATCTGCGATCTCCTTATCGTCTTCGGTGTGGTTCCACCCTACGGGCTAAGAGGCGCAGTATTAAGATCCAATTCCATGCAAGGAACGTGGTCCACTTCTGCCGGTCTCGACCTTCACCTCGAGCTGTCTGGCACCCGGCCACGGGCCTCCCTGGAAGGCGCCCTTCGAGACGCGGTGCGCAGCGGCAGGCTCGCGCCCGGCACGGCGTTGCCCTCGTCGCGGACGCTCGCCCTGGATCTCGGCATCGCTCGCAACACCGTGGCCGAGGCCTATGGCCAGCTAGTAGCAGAGGGCTGGCTTGCGGCCCGGCACGGATCGGGCACGTGGGTCGCCGAGCGCGCGGGGCCGCAGCCGGCGCGAGCGCTGCCGCGGGCACGTCCGGCGACCCGCGGCGCGCGCTACGATCTGCGTCCCGGGGCTCCCGATCTGGCCCTGTTCCCGCGCCCGGCCTGGCTCGCCGCGGCGCGGCGGGCGCTGGCGGCGGCGCCGGCCTGCGACCTCGGCTACGCCAGCCCGCGCGGCCTGGAGGTCCTGCGCGTGGCGATCGCTGAGTATGTGGCGCGTGCTCGCGGCGTCATCACGACGCCGGACCGCATTGTGGTGTGCGCCGGCTTCGCCCAGGGGCTTGAGCTGCTGTGCGAGGTCCTGCGCGGCAGGGGAGTCCGGACGCTGGCCATCGAGGCTTACGGCCATTCCGGACACCGGCAGATCGCGGCTGGTGCCGGGCTGCGACTGACGACGCTGCCGGTCGATGATCATGGCGCCGACCTGGCGGCGCTCACGTCTCCGGCACCTGAGGGCTCGGCTGGATTCGCCGCGGCTGACTCGGTGGCGTCCGGGGCAACGCGGTCGCTGGCCTTCTCGTCCTCGCGCCGTGCTGCTGACGCCGGCGCATCAGTTCCCCCTGGGCGTGGCGCTTGCGCCGGCGCGGCGGCGGCAGGTCGCCGACTGGGCCGCGCGAACCGGCGGACTGGTGATCGAGGACGACTACGACGGCGAGTTCCGGTATGACCGGCAGGCCGTCGGTGCGCTGCAGTCGCTCGCACCCGACCATGTCGTCTACGCCGGCACGGCAAGCAAAAGCCTCGTGCCAGGCCTGCGGCTTGGCTGGCTCGCCCTGCCCGGCGATCTGGCGGCGGAGGTCGTCGCGCGCAAGCAGGCCGCGGGCCGGCTGAGCAGCAGTCTCGACCAGCTAGCCCTGGCCGAGTTCATCAGCACCGGCGGCTACGACCGGCAGGTCCGGCGGGCCAGGCTCGCGTACCGCCAGCGCCGCGACCGGCTCGTCGCCGCGCTCGCCCGCGAGGTGCCCGGTGTGCAGGTCACCGGCATCGCGGCCGGCCTGCACGTGCTCGTCCGCCTGCCGGCCGGCGCGGCCGAGGACGACATCGTGGCACGGGCCGCCGCTCGCGGGCTCGCCCTCCAGGGGCTGGCCAGCTGCCGGGCCGGGGGGCAGGAGCTGGGCCCGGCGCTGATCGTCGGGTACGCAACCCCGCCGGGGCACGCATTCAGCGCCGCGCTCGCCCGCCTGTGCGCCGTGCTGCGCGAGGTCGTGCCCGCGGTCTGAGGTCGCACGGACCGGGCCTGCCGGTGTCGCGCGGGCCTGCCGGTGTCGCGCGGGCCTGCCGGTGTCGCGCCGACAGGCGTCGTCAGCGGCCGTCGATCTCACTCGTGTCCTTCGGGCGGACCGGCGGTGACCAGGAGACCGACAGTCGCAGCCGCGGCGACCAGCACGGCAGCAGCCCAGCCCGCTGCGTGCGCATAACCGTGCACGAGCCCGGCCGTCAGCAGGGCACGCGGATGCGCGGCGAGGTAACCCGCCGTCGCGGCCGCGGCAATGGTGTTGAGCAGCGCAGTGCCGACTGAGGCGCCAATCTGCTGAGCCGAGCCGGCAACCGCCGAGGCCACGCCAGCGTCACGGCGCCCGACACCCAGCGTCGCGGTCGAGAACGCTGGCACGAACACCGCGCCCATGCCCAGGCCAAGCAGGACCTCGGCGGGCAGAATATGGGCGGCGTATCCGGCTCCGGCGTGCAGGTCCGCGAGTGTCGCCATGCCGACAGCGGCGACCGCCAGGCCGGGCGCCATCAGCCACCGCGGCGCGAGCCTGGGCAGCAAGGCGCGCG
Source organism: uncultured Actinomycetota bacterium (assembly GCA_963837255.1). Taxonomy (GTDB): domain Bacteria; phylum Actinomycetota; class Actinomycetes; order Streptosporangiales; family Streptosporangiaceae; genus JAJYUU01. The sequence goes on along the minus strand of CAWIMN010000009.1, from coordinate 294,284 downwards.
AGATCAGCGTCGAGCTCGCGAGGACGGCGGCTGATAGCGGCAGGAAGGCCAGGCCCGCGCGCACTGGCGAGTACACCAGCACGACCTGGAAATCGTAGGTGAGCAGCAGGAACAGGCCGTACATGGCAACGACGGCCAGTCCGATCCCCAGATACGAGCCGCCCCGATTGCGGTCGGCCACGATGCGCAGCGACAGCAGCGGCGCGGAGATCCTGGACTCTGTTAGCACGAACGCGCCGATCAGCGCGAGGCCAGCCGTGAGCGTACTCACCGTCACCGTCGCAGCCCAGCCGTGGGACGCAGCGCTGGACAGGCCGTAGACCAGCAAGACCAGCCCGGACGTGATCATGATGGCGCCCGGCACGTCAATGCGCTGACCGCCCTGGGCTGGTGCGGCAGGCAGCACCCGGCGGCCTGCGAGGAGGGCGAACGCCGCGATCGGCACGTTGATGAACAGACACCAGCGCCAGTCCAGGTACTGCGTGAGCACACCGCCCAGGAGCAGGCCGAGGGCGCCCCCGGTGCCGGCGACGGCGCCGAATACCGCGAACGCCTTGGCCCGCTCGCGCGCCTGCCTGAAGGTCACGGCCAGCAGCGACAACGCAGTCGGCGCGAGCAGCGCGGCGCACGCGCCCTGAGCGGCACGCGCGGCCAGCAGGACGCCGAACGTCGGCGCGGCGCCGCCGGCGGCTGAGGCGAGCGCGAACCCTGCGAGGCCGATGAGGAACGCCCGGCGCCGGCCGATCGTGTCAGCAAGTCGGCCGCCGAGTATGACGAGGCCTCCGAATGCAAGCGTGTACGCCGTGACCACCCACTGGCGCTGCGGATCGGAGATATTCAGCGCTCGCTGCGCAGACGGGAGCGCGATGCTGATGACGGTCGCGTCGAGGGCCACCATCAGCTGCGCGATGGCGATGCAGGTCAGGGCCAGCCAGCGCGCGTCGGGCGGGGTGGCGTCGGGCTGTGCCCCCGCGGCCTGGGGGGCATCGGGCTGTGCCCCGGCGGGCTGGGCGTGGTTGGGCTGTGCCCCGGCGGGCTGGGCGTGGTTGGGCTGTGCCCCGGCGGGCTGGCCGGGGTTGGGCTGTGCCCCGGCGGGCGCCTGCGGATTAGTGCTTCCCGGCTGCAGATGCGCGGTCATGGCTCGAAGCATAGACAGCGAATTATTAGAAGTCAAAGCATTAGATCTCAATGGTTTGTGCTATCCTCGACGCATGCGACCAGCAGTGACTCCGATCGGCCTCCGCCTGACGCAGGTCTCCCGCGCGGTCAGCCGCGCATTTGATGAGGCGCTCGCCGCGGCCGGCGGATCGCTGCCGGCCTGGCTGGTGCTGCTGAACCTGAAGACACGCAGCCTGGCCAACCAGCGCGAGCTGGCTGAGGCGATGGGCATCAGGGAGGCAACCTTGACCCATCACCTCAACGCGATGGAAGCAAGCGGGCTGGTGACGCGGCAGCGGGACCCGGCCAACAGGCGCGTGCACGTCGTGGCGCTGACCGCGGCGGGCGAGGAGGCGTTCGTGCGGCTGCGCGGCGCCGCCATCGCGTTCGACCACCAGATACGCCGTGGCATCACCGACGAGGAGGCGGCGACCCTCGGCGATCTGCTCGGCCGGCTCGCCGCGAATGCGGGCGCCGACGACGGCGGTGCGCCCTGGGCCGGGTTTGCCGAGCGCGCCCCATGACCGATCCGATCGCAGCAGAAGGAGCGACTGCCATGGCAGGCACCACGGAGCGTCCGCTCAGCCGGCGGCTCCAGGCCCGCGCATTCCGTGTCGTCAACGTGCCGATGCGCCTGATGCTCGGCCTGCCGGTCGCGACGCCGCTCGGCCGGAGCCTCATGCTCGCGTTCATCCGGGGCCGCAAGACTGGCAAGGTGTATCGCCAGCCGATCAGCTACGTCCGGGATGGCGACACGCTGCTGACGCCAGGCGGCGGGAAGTGGAAGCTCAACCTGCGGCCAGATGTGCCGGTGCGCCTCCGGCTGCGCGGCAAGGACCTGATGGCCACGCCAGAGCTCATCAGCGATCCAGCGGAGATCGACAAGCTGCTGATGACGATGACGGCGGCGAACCCGCGCGCCGCTGCCTTCATCGGCGTCGCCCGCGACGCTGACGGGCACTTCGACGGGGCCGGCCTTGAGAACGCGATCCGGTATGGCTTCCGGATCGTGCGCTGGCACCCGGCGCCGGCCTGACCGCCACTGGCCGCGTCAGGCCGGCAGGAAGTCGGTCAGCAGCCGGGACACGACGTCCGGCGCCTCCAGCTGCATCCAGTGTCCTGGCCCGCTCAGTCGCTCGTATCGCCACGGGCCCTGCACGTGCTCCTGCGAGCCCGTCATCTGCGCCTCGGTCAGGAACCGGTCGCCGTCGCTCCAGACGCCCATCGTGGGCGCTTGCACGGGCGGCAGGGCCAGCCGCGGTCCGATCAGCGACTCGGGCGGGACGTTCGCGCGGTACCAGTTCAGCGCGGGCGTCAGCGAATCGCCCGCCGCCAGTTCGGTAATGGCGGCGTCTGCGTCAGGATGCTGCGACCAGGCACGGAAGTTAGCCCAGTCGTTGTCACTGAGCCACTTCTCGGCGATGCCCTCGAACTGGAACAGCAGCATGTACCACGACTTCTCCCGCTGCGGCAGGCCCGCGTCGGCGAACGCTGCCGGGTGACCCACCGACAGCGCCACCAGGTGATCGACCCGGTCTGGCTGGAGCGTGGCCAGCACCCAGCTCAGCGCTGCGCCCCAGTCGTGGCCCACGATGTGCGCGCGCTCGATGCCAAGCAGGTCGAGTATCCCGATGACGTCCCCGGCGAGGTGGAGCAGGCCGTAAGCCTCGACGTCGGCCGGCTTGGCCGAGTGCCCGTAGCCACGCAGGTCCGGCACGATCAGCTGGTAGCCGGCGACCGCGAGCGCGGGCACCTGGTGCCGCCAGAGGTTCCCGCTGTCGGGGAACCCGTGCAAGAGCACGACCGGCCTGCCCGCACCGGTCACCTCGAACTCGGTGGCACAGCCACCTACTTCAGATCGCATGGCCCGTCCTCGCTCGCCGATCTGCCGACATTATTAGCTCCAGCCGCGATGATCGCGTCCCCGTACAATCGGGAGAGGAGGCTCGCGTGCCGGACCACTCGATATTCGCAGACGCATCTGACCCGGGTGGCCAGATGGAGCTGCGCGCCTCAGACGCCGATCGGGAGTACGTCGTCGGCCTGCTACGCGATCATGCCGCTGCCGGGCGGCTGACCTTTGCCGAGCTCGAGCAGCGCGCTGAGCGGGCCTACTCCGCCACCACGGGATCCGAGCTGACCGCGGTCCTCAGCGACTTGCCTCGCCAGGTCGAGCCTGCTGATCGCGACAAGCGCAGGCGGTGGCTTGTGTCGGTCCTCGGCAGCTCGAACCGCAGGATCAGGCATCGCGTGCGCCGCATCATGTCGGTCGCGGTCATGGCGAGCCCGGACATCGATCTGTGCCACGCCGAGCTCGAGGGCGACGAGATCATCGTCAGGGGGTTCGTGCTGTGGGGCTGGCCCGACATCTACGTACCCGATTCAGTCAGGCTTGAGCTCGGCGGATTCACCCTCCTGGGCGGGGATGAGGAGAAGGGCAGCGCCCGGGTCCCGCCACCTGGCGCACCGGTCGTCAAGGTCCGTTCCTACGGGCTGATCGGGGGTTACACGGTCTGGCGGCTGCCGCCTGACCTGCAGGGCCTGCCGCTGCCGAAGGCACGCAAGGCGGCCAAGGAGCTCCCGCGAGGCTCAAGCTAGGCACGCGCGACGTCGCGTGACGCAAGCCGCCGCTCCGTGCTAGCCAGCGATCAGCACGCCGCTGGCGGTCAGTGTGGCGACCGCGTCTGCGTCGAGGCCGAGCCAGTCGGCCAGGGCCGCGGCGTTGTGGTCGCCGCGCCGGGCCACGCCCTGCCGCACGACGGCCGATGCGGCGGAGAACTCGTACGGCAGCGCGACCACACGCCGCTGGCTGCCGGGAACGCCCACGGAGCGAGCACCGCCAGCGAAGACTTCCGTGCTGTCAGCCAGGTCGGCCCAGGCGATCCCGGCACGCTCCAGTTCGGCAATGAGAGCGTCCCGATCAGCGAACCCGGTCATCCAGTCCTGAATGGCTTGCTGGCGCAGGGCTACCTTCGTGTCCAGGTCGCAGCCAGGCGGGGCCGGATCAGCGATCAGCCGCCGCCGCGCGAGCATGACCCAGGCGTGCTTGGGCGGCGCCGCGATCAGTATCGGACCGCCCGGCGCCTGCCAGACCGTGCCGCGCGAGCTGTACGGCTCAGTGCTGCCGTCGATGGCCGCGTGCGCGTGGTCGTCGCTGGCCGCGACCGCGGCGAGCATGCTGAGGCCGATGTGCTGGCCACGGCCGGTGACGATCCGCTGATGCAGCGCGGCCAGCACGGCGATCGCAGCGTGCAGGCCGGTCACCGTGTCCGCGAGCGCCACGGGAAGGTCGGACGGCTCGCGGTCGTCCAGGTCGGCCTGCCGGGCGAGCAATCCGGATTCGGCATGGATAACCGGCGCGAGCGCGCGACGGCCGGCGTCGGGGCCCGTCGCGCCGAACCCGGAGACCGACAGCATGATCAGCCGCGGGTTAGCAGCGGCCAGCCGGTCGTATCCGAGCCCGAGCCGGTCCATCACGCCGGGCCGGAAGTTCTCGATCAGCACGTCGGCCCGCGCCGCGAGATCGCGGACCAGGTCGGCCGCGCCGGGCGCGCCCAGGTCGACACCGACGTTGCGCTTTCCCGCGTTCATCTGCGCGTACATGCCAGCCCGTCCGTCGGTGACGACCCCGAAGAGGTCGGTGACATCCGTGCGCGGACCCTCGACCCGGACAACGTCGGCCCCGAGGTCGCTCAGGATCCGGCCTGCGTAGGGGCCGGAGATCGCCTGTGACATGTCGAGCACCCGCCAGGCGGGCAGCGGGGCAGCGGCCTGCGCCGCGGGAGGTTCGGGCGAAGAGGAACTCACGTGGCCGACTCGTCCTCCCGGCGGTCTTGGCTGACCGCCCGTAGCGGGACTGCAGGTACCAGGCAATTCTGGCCTCGGCGTGGCCCGGCTGCCACCAGCGGGACAACAACGCGAATCGGCCCGCGCGACATAGCGCCGCGCGGGCCGTCTCGATCAGCAGGTGCCGGCTAGAAGCGCACCCGGGCCGACAGGCGCACCACTTCCTGCTGCGCGACCGGCGGCTTGGTGTCCGAGCACGCGCCCTTCACCTTCGCCCCGACCATCAGGAAGGTGAGCTGGTAGGTGCCATGCCCGGAGAGGCCCTGGAACCTGCCCGTGCCGCTCACGATCCTGAACGTGCCAGGCTGAGTGACTACGCTTAGGCAGCTGCGCGGATTGAAGTGCTCCGTGCCGCCTTTGCCGGCCTTGTGGCTGAGCGTGATGGTGCCACCGTTCAGCGCGACCGTGCCTAGTCGTGCGGTGCCGAGATTGGCCGTGCCGCCGCCGGTGAACACGCCGTTGGCGATCGCGCTCGCGCCCCGGCGGCCGAGGACAGCACCTGGACGTGCTCAGTTCCAGACCGAGCCGCAGCCGGCCTGGCAGCGGCGCTGGCGGCGACGATGCTGGTGACGCCGACGACTCCGGCGACGGTGACCGCGGTCGCCGCGGCGAGCATTCTGAACATGACGAGCTTCCTTTCGTAACAGATGAGGCTGGCCTGGTGCCGGTCTCAGTGGGCGGGTGAGGGGGCTGGCTCGCGCGCATCCGCGCCGCGCCGATCCGCGGCCGGCTCGGTCGCCTGAGCACGCGAGCGCCAGACGACGACTCCGGCGACGGCCACCCAGAGCGGGAACAGCAACGAGGCGAAGAAACCAAGCTGCCCTGGCATTAGCTGGAGGACTGCCAGGACCACGGCCGACCAGGCCAGGGACCGCGGTACTGCCCGCACGAGCAGGCCAACGGCGGCGATGGCGGCGAGGAAGAGGAATGTACTGGCGCCGTCGGCAAGCGACCCGTCCGAGCCGAGGACGTGCCACGCCTGGAGCGCCGCCGGCGAGATGCCGTGCATCCCGCCGATGTCGCCGAGCAAGCCGAAGACGCCCGCGCTGGCAAGAGCCGTCAGCGCAGTCAGCGCGGTCGCGACGAGAACGAGGCCGGTCATCAACTGGCTCGCGCCCGACTGGTGAATCCGGGCCCAGACGGCGGTGCCGAACACTGCCACGAGGATGCCTGACAACACGAGCAACCGGCCGCCCGCCAGCACGTGGGAATGATGTGCGAGGTAGTAGGCGTGGAGCCGGCTGGCCGGAGTATCCGGCCGCGGGAAATTACCGATCATGAGGTCGCCGGCCAGCGAGGCCGCGAGGAATCCGACGCCCGCGATCGCGGCCAGTCGCCCAGGCGTCGGGTCGCCCGGCGAGCCGAGTGCTGCGGTGGACTGATTCATGGTGACTCTCCTTCTGCCGTGGTTGGCCTGGCCATCACGCTAGGCAACGGCAGGAAGACGAGTCGTCACCACCACGGGCGAACTTGGCGTCGGCGGCCGGCCGATTTCAGTCCGCCATGACGTCGTCCGACTGGCCGATGACAGGGCTGTTCGAAGCGGTTTACCGTGACGGTGTGCACCTGAGCCTGAGCGACAAGCGCCAGCGTGACTGGCTGCTGGCCGGGGTACTCGGCGCCGCGTCGCTGCTGCAGCTCTGGATTAGTCCCGGCAGCGTTCGCCAGCAGCTGCTCGGATCGGCGTTCGCGGTGGTCATCTGCGCGACAGTGGCGTTCCGGCAGCGCTATCCGGCCATGGCAGGCGTGACCGCTCAGGGTGTCAGCGCGCTGGATTTCAACACCTGGCACAACCTGCCGGCAGGCGGCTGGACAATCGCCTGGTTCTGCTCGCTGTACGGCCTCGCGGTCTGGTCCTCGACCAGGCGCTTCATCGTGGGCGCCAGCTTCGTGGGGCTGACCGACCTGCTGCCGGTCGGGCGGGATGCGAACCCGGCGAACTGGAGCGCCACGGCCGTTGGCTTCGCACTGGGGACCGTCGCCGTGATGCTGATCATCCGGCGCATCGTCGGCGACCGGGACAGCCGCGCGAGGCTCGCTGAACGGGAGCGCGACGTCGCCGCCCGCGAAGCGGTGGTTGAGGAGCGGGCGAGGATCGCGCGTGAACTGCACGATGCGATCGCGCACAACGTATCGATGATGGTTGTGCAGGCCGGCGCGGAGCGCAAGGCACTCGACCCAGTCGGCGGCACGACGCGCGACGTGCTGCTGACCATCGAGCGCATTGGGCGGGGAGCGCTCACCGAGATGCGCCGGCTGGTCGGCATGCTGCGTACTGACTCACCAGACCTGCTCGCGCCGCAGCCCAGGCTCGCCGACCTGCCGCTGCTGATCACGCAGGTGCAGGAGGCTGGGCTGCCGGTGGAGTTCCGGGTCGATGGCGACAGCCGGGACTTGCCCGTCGGCATCGAGCTGTCGGCCTACCGGATCGTTCAGGAGGCGCTGACAAACGCGCTCAAGCATGCGGGGCAAGCCAGCGCGGCGGTCCACCTGCGGTACGGAATCGATTCCCTCGAGCTGGAGATCCTGGACGACGGCGGCGGCGACCTCGTCGCGGCGGAGGTTCCCGGCGGCGGCCACGGCCTTGCGGGCATGCGAGAGCGAGTGATCCTGTACGGCGGGCAGTTCGACGCTGGCTCTCGATCCGGCGGCGGCTTCGCCGTGCGCGTGCTACTGCCGCTGAGATGACCAGTCTGCTGATCGCCGACGATCAGGCCCTGGTCAGGGTCGGCCTGCGCAAGATCATGGAGACCGAACCTGACACAACCGTGGTGGGGGAGGCCAGCAATGGCGACGAGGCCGTGTCGGCAGTGCGGGCGCTGCGGCCCGACGTCGTCCTGATGGACATCCGGATGCCGGTGCTGGACGGCATCGAGGCGACCCGCAGGATCGTCCGGGCGCACCCAGGTACCAAGGTCCTGATCCTGACGACATTCGGTCTGGATTCCTACGTGTATGACGCGCTGCGCGCTGGGGCGAGCGGATTCATGCTGAAAGACGCGCCGCCGGAAGAGATCGCCGCTGCCGTCCGGGTCGTCGCCGGTGGCGACGCGCTGCTGGCACCAGCGGTCACGCGCGCTGTCATCGACGAGTTCGCCCGACGGCCGGCGCCGAGGCCGCCAGCGATGCCGACTGCGATCGGCGAGCTAACCTCGCGTGAGCGGGAGGTGCTTGACCTGCTCGTGCGCGGGCTGTCGAACCCGGAGATCTGCGCTCAGCTGGTGATCAGCGACGCGACCGCCAAGACGCACGTCGCGCGGATCCTGCAGAAGCTCGGTCAGCGGGACCGCGTGCAGGTCGTCATCTACGCCTACGAGACCGGCCTGGTCGCGCCGGGAGAGGGAAACTGAGCTAGCGTCGCCGCGGTGAACTCCCGGTGACCCGCTCGCAGGCGCGCTAGGTCGGCGTCCGCCAGCCCCCAGGTCGTGATCCGCCCGGCGTGGCGCAGCCCGGCGTACAGATCCCAGTACCGCAGGGCTGTCAGATCCAGTGCGGGCATCAGCTCGCCGTACTGCCGGGTGAAGTCGCTCGCGGCCGTGGCGCCGAAGGCCATCGTGAGCTCCATCCGGGCGTTCGCGACGTCGGCGAGCGGGTCGCCGAGCACCGCGTCTTCCCAGTCGATCACGCAGACGAGTGCGCCTCGCCGCCATAGGGTGTTTCCAGGCCAGTAGTCTCCGTGCAGCACAACCGCCGGGTTCGCCTGCGGCGGCGGCCAGGTGCGCGCCAGTGTCGCCCGGACGACCGCCTCGTCGAGAGCGTCATCGAGGGACGTCGGCCACGTTCCTATCCTGGTCGTGGCAATGCCCCGGATCTCGGCGAGGTGCGGGACCTCGGATCGCGCGACGCCTGCCTGGTGGATGCTCGCCAGCGCAGCGGCGAGCTGGCCAGTGAAAGCCGTGAGCGGCGCGGTGAGCTGCGCGGGCTGCGTGATCGCGACGCCGTCGATGAAGTCGACGATGAGGCAGGGAACGGGCACGATTCGGCGCGACTCGTCGGCCAGTCGCGGGCGCGGCACCGGGAGGCCGGCCGTGTGCAGCAGCGTCAGCAGCTGGTACTCATGCGCTGCGACGTGCGGATCGCCGCGCAGGTTGGCTGCCCCGTACTGGCGCACGACCAGGCTGTCGACGGCACCGCCTGGCCCTTCCGCGTCGATGCGCGTGACCTGCGCTGATACGCCTCCGGTCAGCGCTTGCGCGCGCACCAGCGTGAGGTCCGGATCGACCGCGCGGAGCAGGTGGCGGAGCGCCGCCGGCCCAGGTTGTCCTGGTGTGCTCACTAGCCGATCATGTCAGGGCCGTCGCCCGTCCAGTCGTCCTAGACTGCGGGAGTATGGGCACCAGTGAGGCGTCGTGAAGCCACCCGAGGACGGCTTCGAGCTTGGCACCGACGGGCCCTCGGTCATCCTTGTCGGCGTGGATGACTCGACCACGTCCCTCCGGGCCGGCTGGTACGCCGCCGGCCTCGCGCGTCGTCAGCGGGCCCGGATCGTCGCGGTGTTCGTCGCGCCGCTGGCGACCTTCGGCGCGGCTGGCCCTGGCGGCGCGGCGCTGACCGTCGCCAAGGAGGAGGCGTTCCGCAACAGCGCCGAGGACATGGAACGACGCGCGCATACGATCGCTGCGGAACTCGGGATCTCGATCACGTTCCGGGCGGCGCGGGGCGACCCCTATACCGAGATCTCCAGGGTCGCCGATGAGGTCCGCGCCGACGCGATCGTGGTCGGAGCGTCGGCGCACGCCGGGCACCGGTTCGTCGGATCGCTGGCCGTCAGGCTGGTGCGGGCCGGGAAGTGGCCGGTGACCGTCGTCCCGTGATGCCCGCCGGGGCTGATGCGGCGTCCTGGCCGCGCCAGTCAGGCCACGAACGCCAGCACGCCGGGGCAGTGTGTCAGGGCTTCCGGACTTGGCGGTGGGTGACGAGCGCGTCGACGATTGCTGGGACCGCCTCGCTGATCGGCTTCCTGACGGTGGCTGTCGCGGGAGACACCGTGCTCGCTGAGGCCCACTACGAGGATGAGCTGGCGGACGGCGAGTAGGTGTTGACGGCGCGTTTATCTGGACACCAAATCATGATCAACGGCCACGCTCTTTTCCCCCTCTGCTTGGTGCTTGCGCCAGCGATGGCATCCAGATCCGATCGTTCTGCTGCCGGGGGGCTTAGGTGTCGCTTGGTTGTCTTCGGCGGAGTCTGGTCCGCCGCCTCAGGGGCGGAGGCTGAGTTACGCTGCCGGGTGTGATGGCCCTTGGCAGCCCCGCGCATCGTGCCCTTATCGAGCAGGTCGTCGCCCACTATCAAAACGACGACCGCGTGCGGGCGGTCGCGGTGTTCGGCTCGGTTAGTACCGGCACGTGGCACGAGTTGTCGGACGTGGATCTTGACGTGGTGATCGGCGACGGCGTCGTGATCGCGCCCGACAGTGAAGTGGCTGCGCTGTTTGGACCTAGCGCCGCGATCATCTTGTCCCGGTCCGACTCAGCAGACGTGGTGCTCGACTCGCTTGAGGAGGTCTCCATCCGCTGGCACCCGCTCGCTGCGACCAGCCCGAACATTACTGCGAGTGTCCGCGTTGCTGACGGCCAGCTTTCGGCCGCCGAGATCGCCGCGGCGGGAGACGCGAACCGGGCACGGCCAGACGAGCAGCAGGTTCTCGACGCCTTGGTGCGAGACGCCATCGGGGCCTGGAAGGCGGTCAGACGCGGACACCGCTGGGATGCGGTCGCAGCCGTGGAGCGGATGCGTAAGTCATTGCTGTCCCTGCGCGGCCGGCGGGACAGCTTGCGGCTCGACCCGGCCGACCCGGCCGGTGCGCTCGCCAAGGTGATCGCCGAGGCAGCGGCATACGTCGATTTCGGGCCCCGCCGAAGCGGGTTGCTTGAGCAGATCGGCGTGGTGACCGCCTGATACGGACGGAGAGAGACTCCCGGTCTGGGCGATGGAGCCGGCACAGATCGCCGGCGCTCCCCGCCCTCAACGCTGGATGTCGGCGGGCCGCGGACACCGCCCGTATTCGGGAGCTGACCCGCAGCACAGTGTCCCGAAAGCCCGGTCGCTCTCCGTGACGGGCACTGTGCCCTCCTCGTGGCCGACAAGCGGGATCCTCGGTGGGTGCTCACACTGGACGGTGGCGAGCGCCGGCGCAAGATCGAGCAGCCGAGTAGCGGGAGGCTCACGAGGCTCGGCCGAGGCGTCTTCATGCATTCCGGCCGATGGATCTTCATATAACGAGGTCGCTGACAGTAGGTACAAGAGCCGAGTAGTTCAACATGTGAACCTAAGCGCGCGTCTAGTCGAGTCGCACTTGAGCCTTGCGCTTATACGATGCGCCGCCGCCCAGCTCCAGGTCCATGGCGTCGGCGATGATGGTCGCACTCAGTGTGATAGCTGGCAGGCAGACCGCATTCTGGTGCAGGTGAAGGTGCCGCTGTCCGAGGACACGGCGCGGGCGATGGCGAGCGCGTTGGAGCTGGCAGGCGTCGAGGATGTCACGGTCGCGTCGGTTCAGGCTCAGGTGCAGGTCAACATGATGATGATGCGCTCCCGCGAAATGACACAGGTCAGCGGGTACGTGACCGACTCGTGCGACCTCAGCCGGATTCGGTTCGAGTTCACCGACAGCGAGCTGGAGGCGGCAGATGCGAACTGGCGCAAGCGCCGGCAGGCAGACGACCGCGAGATAGTCGCCAGTCTCGATAAGCCGACCGCCGTCTGCGAGAACTGCGGTACGACCTACATCGTGCTCAGCGGGAGTGTCGGAAGATTCTGCAGCCAGGATTGCTGCAATGAATCCAGGCGTACGCAGGGGGTTCGGAAGCGTAACCCGAAGATGCCTAAGGAGGAGCGCACCTGCTACTGCGGGCAGACGTTCCTGGTGTCCAGATACGCGCCAACCCGGACGTGCTCTAGCGGCTGCGCCATGAGGATGCGCGCGGCCACGATGCGGGAACGGCGTGCACGGCAGGAGCGGACGACATGATTGCCAGGCTGTTCGAGGCCGGCGACTTCGCGGCCATCATCGACCGTCGCCGTCACTTGCCCGTTCTATTGCCTGATACGAAGCCAAAGCGCCAGCTCAGCGCACGTGAGCGCGACATCATCACGAAGTCACGATGACTACGCCCGACACAGAGCGCGCCATGATGCCGGTTACCACACTGACCGACGTAGCGCAGCACCTGATACGGAACGCGTAGACAACACTGCATGATGATGGCTGTCGAGGTCGTCGGTCGGTGATGTCGTCGGCATCAGCGATTCCGCATCCACCGCAGCGTAGCCAGCTTGACTAAAGTCACTTAGTGATGAGCGCACAGGACGAGTGGCCGGTCTGGGCTGGGGGCGTCAGGAGCGTGACCGCCCTTACCGGTGCAGGTCTTTCAACCGACTCAGGAATTCCTGATTTCCGTGGCCCATCCGGAGTGTGGACGCTCGATCCCTCTGCCGAGAAGATGTCGACCTACCAGGTCTACATCGCCGATCCCGAGGTGCGGCAGCGGTCCTGGCAGGCCAGGCTTGCGCACCCGGCCTGGACAGCTGCGCCCAATGCCGCTCACCTCGCCCTCGCCAGGCTGGCAACCAGCTCCATCGACACTCATCTGATCACGCAGAACATCGACACCCTGCACCAGCGGGCAGGCACGCCGGAGGACCGGGTATTCGAGCTGCACGGAACCATCTACCAGGTGGTCTGCGTCAACTGCGGCACAAGGACCGAGATGGCGGCTGCGCTGGCCAGGGTCCGTTCCGGCGAGGCGGACCCGCCGTGTAGCACCTGCGGGGGCATCCTCAAGTCGGCGACGGTTATGTTCGGCCAGGCGCTGGACACCGAGGTTCTTACAAGTGCGGCGGCGGCGGCACAAAGAGCCGAGTTGTTCCTGGCGATCGGCAGCACCCTCACAGTCGAACCGGCCGCGTCACTGTGTGCAGTGGCGGTCCGGGCGGGCGCACCGCTGGTCATCGTCAACCGCGATCCGACACCCTACGACGGCATCGCGACGGCCATCATCAGGCAGCCCATCAGCGAGGCGGTCCCGGCGCTCGTCGACAAGCTCATGCAGATGTCGTCCGGTTAGTACACTCGCGAAATCCATGACTTACCTGCGGTTATGCAGGTGCACTGATTAGGTTTCTGGGATTCCCGAGTCTGTCGAGATCCCGGCACCGGTGAGGATCGCTACGCGCCGGACGCCTTCGATCCAGCGGGCCGGCCTTGATGTCCAGTCCGCGGCTGTGCCCGGCGCTCCGGCTTCTGCCACCTGCCTGGACCCCCATCGAAGGAGATGACTCTTCGACCCTGACTGTACTGGGCGGATCGGCGGCTGTCATGATTCGCCGAAAAGCCTATATTCCGGACACCGGTCCGACGATCGAGCCGCTCGCACTGACAGCCGTTGATGAGACGCGCCGCAAACCTCGCGAATCAGCCGCGCTCTGTCGCCGTGAGGGCGCCGAACCTCAAGAACCTGGCGACCGCTCTGGTCTTGCGGCCAATTAGTTGGCTGTGCAAAGCTGACGGCAGGCCAAAGCAGGAGGCGCGGCAATGACTGACGGGGCCGAGGGACCGGGACCTGGCGACCATGGGGCCTACGCGCACGCGAGCCCTGAGCAACTCCTGGGCGAGGCCCGGACGGTCCGGCGGCAGGCCAGGCGGGTCCGCCACGCGTACTGGTTCCCGCTGGTGGTTTTCGGCCTGCTCACGTGTGCCTCGATACCGTTCTACATCCAGCGCATCCCGACGCGGACCGGCGTCTATTACAGTCACAGCCCCGGTCGGTCATTCTGGCGCAGCATCTACCTCGGCTCGTGGGGCGGCATGCTGACCAGCGGGCACGCCGCCTACTACTGGCTGGCCGCGATTCTCGCTGGTCTCGCCGCGACGGCCGTGTGGTACCGGCTGCACGGCGACCGGGTCGGGCTGCGCACCCCGTCTCGCGGCTTCGTCATCACCGGGCTCGTGCTCGTCGCTCCTCGCCCTGCTTATCCCGGTGCTGGCAGACCTACGCTGGCCTGAGCCTGCTGGCCGTCCTGATGCCCGGTGACCTGCTGGTCCGGGGCACGTTCCCGCTCGTCCTCATCGGCATGGGCTTGTGCGTCCTGGCCTGGGCAGAGCGGAGCATCGCGCTGACCGTGATCGCCGCCGGCTACCTCGCCTTGTCCCTTGTCGCCAGCCTGTACGACATCGAGAACGTCTTCTATGACCTGGGCTGGAACATCAGCCCCGCCGACAGCGGGCTGCCGAACGTGGTGCTGCCCGCCCTGGTGCTCTTGCTGTCGGGGGCGGGCGCCTGGGTGGTGCAGCGCCGTCGACGGCGCGCGGCTCGGCCGGGCCGGCCGGACACGGGCCACGCCGACGTCGCCGGGCAGCCGTCATGACCGACCACCCGACCAACGGGCTGGACGAGATCGTGCACCAGCGGCACCGGCTCGGCATTCTCGACGATCACCGCCGAGGCCAGCCGGGCCGAGTTCGGCTACCTGCGCGAGGCGCTCGACCTGACGCCAGGCAACCTGTCCCGGCACCTGACCGTGCTGGAACAAGCCGGCCTTGTCGACGTCGAGAAGGGTTACGAAGGTCGCCGCCCGCGTACCTGGGTCCGCATCACCCGGCAAGGCCGGTCAGCACTGGCGGCCGAGCTCGACGTGCTAGCAGCCCTGGTCCGCCAGCAGGCTCTGGTAGCACGCCGCGAAGCCGCGGCCGAGCACGCCGAAGCCACGCCTGCCAACGGCGGGGCCGGCGGGAGGCGGCGCCACCAAGCGGCGAGGCCTGAGTCAGGCCTGCCCGGCGTGAGTCCGCCGTGGTGCCGTTCCGCCGTGACTCAGGCCTCCGGGTCGTCCTGCTGGCGCCGCCCGGCGAGCTGCCACGCGACCGGCAGCAGGCCAGCGGCGATGGCGGCCTTGATCGCGTCCCCGGCCACGAACGGCGTGAATCCGTCCGCCAGCGTCGCGCCCGCGCCGAGGTGCAGGTCCAGATGCCAGCCAGGTCAGCGCCGAAGGCGTAGATGATGATCTCGCCGACGATCATCGCGGGCACCGACCGCAGCGACCGACCGGTCGACGCCGCGCTCGGCCAGGTAGCCGCACGCAGCGGCGGCGAAGAAGAATCCGACGATGTACCCGAACGACGCGCCCACGTAGCCCGAGGTCGCGCCCGCGAACCACGGCACCCCGGCAACCCCGGCGACCGCGTACAGCGCCATCGACGCGGCCGCACGGCGCCAGCCGAGCGCGGTGCCCGCCAGCAGTACGCCGAGCGTCTGGCCGGTGATCGGCACCGGCGTAAACGACAAGTGGATCGAGATCTGCGCGAGCGCGCCGACGAACCCGGCCGCGCCGACGACGAGCAGCACGTCCCGGACGGCATGGGCGGCCCGGCCCCGGTTCTGCGCGATCAGATCGCCGAGTACCAGCGGACGCGGGCGGGCAATCGCAACTGACGACATAAGGCGAGCCTCCTGGGCGGGCCGCGGGGGTACGGCCGGACGAGCAGGGACCCTACCACGGCGCCCGCGCGCGACATCCGGCCGCCGGGTATCGTGCGGCCGTGAGCTCCGTCGGGTCGAGTCGCCGTCAGGCCGGCGCGGGCGATGCCGCCGCCCGCCGCGGGAACCGCAGGTGCAGGCGCTGGCCGGCAGCACCGTGGACTTCCTGCAGGAGATTGGAACGTGGTGCGCCGCATCTCCGACCATCGGACTGGCCAGGTCGGCTTCTTCCGCGGACAGGCCAGCTTCCGGCCGTGCGCGGCTCAGGCTGGCGCAGGCGGCCGGGCTTGCCGCGAGCACTCGGACGCCGAGCTGGCCCCGATGGCCGCGTTCTGGCGTACGACGAGCACGGCGAACTGCGGTTCGGCAGCCACCGCGGGCCTGCCAGCCGCAGCCTGCTGTACCGGGACCTGGCTGACGGCAGCGCGGACGTCCGGTTCGCCGACGGCCGCGAGTTCTACCGGCTCGATCTGCGGTCGGGGACCTGGTCGGCGGAGCACCCGTGCCGGGCCGACCAGTACCTGGTCACCGTGACGCGGCTGAGCCCGGACAGCTTCACCGAGGCCTGGCGGGTGTCGGGTCCGGCCAAGGACTATGAGCTGACGACCACGTACACCAGGGCGGCCGCGACCTCGAGACCGGCGCGCCAGCGTGACCGGGGAGCGTACGCGGGCACCATCCCGCGGCTCCTGGCGGCTGCCGCCGACCGGGATGGCGACGGCGTCTGGGTGCGCAGCGACCAGGGAACGCTGACGTTCGCCGGCGCCGTGGCCGCAGTCGGCATGACGGCCGACGCGCTGCGCGCCGCTGGCGTGCGCAAGGGCGACCTGGTCATGCTCACGGCCAGGACGACGCCGCCGTACCTGCTGTGCTGGCTCGCGGTGACGACGATGGGCGCGATCGCGGTGGCGGTCAACCCGCGATCATCGGCCGCCGAGCTCGCCGGGCTGATCAGCCAGGTCGAGCCGAAGCTGCTGGTGACCGATGCTGGACTGGCCGATCTGCGTCGCGGCAGCGCGAGGCGACCGCGGCCGGCAGGCCGGGCCGAGGCGAGCCGAGGACCGACCCCGTTCCCAGCAGAAGTTGACGTGCACCGATCTCGTGCCGGCGCAGTGGAACGATCCGGCCGCGATGGCCAGCCGCGGCCCGGCGCGCGTCGCTACCCGATGCCGGGATCGGGCCGGACGACGTCGCCGTGCTGATCCCGACCTCGGGCACGACCGGCCGGTCGAAGCTCGTCATGCAGACGCACCGGGCGTACGCGATGGCGGGCGAGGGCTTCCCGTTCTGGATGGAGCTGACCGCGGCCGACCGGTTGCTGACGACCCTGCCGCTGTTCCACGTCAACGCGCCGGCGTACTCGGTCATGGGCTCGCTGGCGTGCGGCGCCGGGCTCGTGCTGGCGGAGCGGTTCTCAGCGAGCACGTTCCTCGACACGGCCCGGCGGCACGGGGCGACCGAGTTCAACGCCATCGGCGCCATGCTGGAGATCCTCATGCGCCAGCCCGAGCGGCCCGACGACGCGGACACGCCGCTGCGGCTGTGCTACACCGGCCCGGCGCCCGAGCGGGACCGGCAGCTGGAGATCGAGGAGCGGTTCGGCCTGCGCATCGTCGTCGGTTACGCGATGTCGGAGTCGCCGTACGGGCTGATCTGGCCGCACGGCGGCCGCCCGTACGGCACGCTCGGGACGGTCCGCCAGCACCCCGATCTCGGCGTGGTCAACGAGGCGCGCGTCGTCGGCGAAGAGGGCGCGGTCCTGCGGCCGGGCGAGAGCGGCGAGCTCGAGCTGCGCAATCCGGTACTGACGCCGGGCTACTGGGGCATGCCTGCCGAGACGGCCGCGGTAATGGACGGCGACTGGCTGCGCACCGGGGACCTGGTGACCGCGAACGAGGACGGCACGTACACCTTCATCTCCCGGGTCAAGGAAGTCATCCGGCGCCGCGGCGAGAACCTGTCGCCGCTGGAGGTGGAGGACGTACTCGACAGCCACCCGGCGGTGCTGGAGTCGGCGGTCGTCGGCGTCCCGTCGGAGCTATCGGAAGAGGAAGTCAAGGCGTTCATCGTGCTGGCCGCCGGAGCTGAGCTGGACTTCGCGGCGCTGCGAGAGTTCGCTGCCGGGCGGCTCGCGGCGTTCAAGGTGCCGCGCTACTGGCAGCAGGTCGACGAGCTGCCGCGCACGCCGACAGCACGGATCGCCAAGCACCGGCTGCCCGACGGCCACCCGCCAGGGGAGTACGACGCGGCGGCTCAGCCACCCGGACCTGCGGCGGGCGTGAGAGCGCAGCATCATGAGTCCACCACGACCGGCCACGACCACAGGGAGAGCTGTGACTGAGTATCCAACCTCGATCGGGACGTCGGACGCCACGACGATCACCCTCCTCGGGCACAACCTGGCCGAGGACCTGATGGGCAACGTCAGCTTCGGCGAGCTGGCGTTCTGGCTGGCAGCGCTGCGGCGCCCGACGCCGGGGAGCTCAGGGTCTTCGAGTCGGTGCTGGTAGCGCTCGCCGATCACGGATTCACGCCGTCGGCGATCGCGGCCAGGCTGACGCTGCTCGGCGCCCCCGAGTCGGTCCAGGGCGCGATGGCGGCGGGCCTGCTCGGCGGCGGCTCGCGGTACCTGGGCGTGACCGAGGACTGCGGGCGGTTCCTCGCCGACGCGCTGGCGGCCCACGAGGGCGACCTGCCCGACACCGAGGCGGGCTGGGATGAGCTCGCCGCGGCAGCGGTCACGGCACAGCGCTCAGCGGGCCGGCTGGTGCCGGGCCTCGGCCACCCCGTGCACAAGGACGGGGACCCGCGCACGCCGGTGATCTTCCGGATCGCGGCGGAGTCGGGGGTGCTGGGCCCGCACCTGAAGCTGTTCGCGGCGGTCGGCCGCGTGCATGCGGCGATCATCGGCCGGACGCTGCCGCTGAATGGCGCTGGCGTCTGCGGTGCCGCCCTGGCCGATCTCGGCTTCCCGCCGGACCTGCTGCGCGGGTTCGCGCTCCTGGCGCAGGACCGCCGGGCTGCTCGGGCACCTGGCCGAGGAGATGCGCAATCCAGCGGGCCAGGCCATCTACCGCGAAGTCGACGCGGACCTGCGCTACGTGCCGCCGGCCGGAGTAGGCGTTTCGTCGGCATCGGCGTTGCTGAGAACCGAGCGCTGCGGAGGTTTGCAGAAGATGCCCAGCACCCGCCATTGCCCGCACTGCCTGGGCGGCGACTGCCATGGCAGCTGCTGGCTGCCGGGTCAGGCGGGTGAAGAGGGCTGGTGCATCCACAACCCGGCACCCAGGCTGTCCTGGCGCGACCGGGGGCGGCTTCTGGGCCGCCGGAAGTTCTGGCTCCGGGTGCTGTGGGGACGCGCGCCTGGCCACTGACGCCCGTTCTGGCGAGTGATGCGCTGCTGCGTGGCACCTGGAAGGCTCAGGACCACGGGGTCGGCGGCAACTCCCCATGCAAAGAACCCTTTGAAAAGATAGCTTTGGAAAGTTATCTTTGGACTCATGGCGGCGGATGAGACTAAGCGGACCGTTAAGCAGCTCACTGATCCGAAGGCGCTTCGGGCGCTGGCGCATCCGATCCGGCTTCAGCTCGTCGGGCAGCTACGCACCCACGGTCAGCTGACTGCGACTCAGGCCGGAGAGCTACTGGGCGAGAGCTCGGCAAGCTGCTCGTTCCACCTGCGCCAGCTGGCCAAGTACGGACTTGTCGAAGAGGCTGGCGGCGGCCACGGGCGGGAACGGCCCTGGCGCGCCACGACCATGTTCACCAGCTGGCCCGACGTCGCGGACGACCCGAAGGTCGACGCGGCGGCGGATCTGCTCCGCGGCGTGATCGCCGAGCACTACCTCGACAGCCTGATGCGCTGGCTCGAGGTCCAGCCAGACGAGCCAGCGGAGTGGCAGCAGGCCGTGCAGTTCGGCGACACCTCCATCTACGTCACGGCCAGCGAACTGGCGGAGCTTGGCGAGCGCGCCCGCGAACTGGTCGATCGCTTACCTCGATCGTCAGGCCGACCCGGCGCTCCGGCCGCCAGGCGCCCGGCTGGTGAGCTACCTGCACATCGCCCATCCGGTGGTGGACCGGCCGAAGCCGTCGCGCGCTGAGGCCGAGAACAACTGAGCTGGTGACCACCACCGGAAGCGACAAGCCCAGTCTCGCGCAGCGTGCCGCGGCGAAGATCCCGGCGCTGCTGCGGGGGACCCAGTTCCGCCGGTACTGGACCGCCCAGACCATCTCGATGTTCGGCGACCAGGTGTCCGGGATCGCCATCCCGCTGGCCGCCGTCCTGGTCCTGCACGCTAGCGCGGCCGACATGGGTTACCTGACAGCGCTGATCTGGCTGCCGAGCCTGCTGTTCGGCCTGCACGCAGGCGCCTGGGTGGACCGGCGTGGCCGGCGCCGCGCCACCATGATCGCCGCCGATCTCGGCCGGTTCGCGCTGCTCGCCAGCTTGCCGGCCGCTTACGCGCTGCACGTCCTGACGCTCGGACAGCTGTTCGCGGTCGCGTTCGGGGCTGGCGCGCTCAGCGTGTTCTTCACCGTCTCGGACTCCGCGCTGTTCGTCGCGGTCGTCCCGGCCGATCGTTACCTCGAGGGCAACTCGCTGCTGTACTCGAGCCGGGCGCTGTCGTTCGTCGGCGGCCCGAGCCTCGGCGGGCTGCTAGTCCAGGCGCTGTCCGCGCCGGCCGCGATCGCGGTCGACGCGCTGTCGTTCCTCGGGTCGGCGTTCTTCCTGCGCCGGATCCGGCCCGCCGAGCCGCCACCGGGGGATGGCGGCAAGGGTGCGGTGACGGCCGGGGCGAGGTTCATCGTTGGCTCGCCGCTCGTGCGAGCGTCGCTCGTAGCGGTGGCGATCATCAACTTCTTCAACATGATGTTCAACGCGCTGTACCTGCTGTACGCAGTGCGCGACCTGCATATCAGTGCCGGGCTGATCGGGCTGGTGCTCGGCGCGGCCGCAGTCGGCAGCGTGATCGGCGCCGCCGTCACCAAGCGGATCGCCGACCGGATCGGCGTCGGCTGGGCCTATGCGGCCGGGTGCGCCCTGTTCACCGCCCCGGCGCTGCTCGTCCCGCTGGCCGGCGGCGCGAAGCCGCTGATACTCGGGACGCTGTTCGCAGCCGATTTCCTCTCCGGATTCGGCGTGATGCTGCTGGACATCAGCGTGGGATCGATCTTCGCGGCAGTCATCCCGGACGAGGTGCGCTCCAGGGTGTCGGGCGCATTCCAGGCGGTGAACTACGGCACCCGCCCGGTGGGCGCGCTGCTCGGCGGCGTCCTCGGCACTCTCGTCGGGCTGCGGCCCGCGCTGTGGGTCGCAGCTGCGGGCGGCGTGGTCGGGTTCCTGGTGCTGCTGCCCTCGCCGCTGCCCGCCTTCACGATGCCGTCGGCCGAGAGCTGACGATGAGTCCGCCGCCCGCCATTCGTGGCCGGCAGCGGCGACGCGTCGTCAGCTCGCCACGTTCAGGGACTGCGGTGAAAGACTGTCATGACACCGTAGGCGCACCCGGCAGAGTAGGGCAGCGAGAGGGCGGCCATGCGGAATCTGGAACCACGGCTGGTTGTCGCCGCGGTCGGACTTGTCTTTGTGGCAGTCGGACTCCCGCTGGCAGTGAACTTCCGGAACGCCGCCGCGTCGCATGCTCGGCGAAACATCGAGTCGGTCCGTCGGCTGGAGCGACCACTTCGCCGCGTCCCGCCGTGGAAGAGACTCCATCAGCAGCCGATCGACCAGCAAATCGCGCGTCAAGTGCCGCTCATGCGACTGACCGGCGGGATCTTGGCCGGACTAGGTCTGCTGCTCCTCATAGATGCAGTCCTTTCGCACTGAGCCACGGCCAGGCAAGATCGCCACCGCTACCGCCGATGACTACGGGTGAGCGATGATCAGGGCGAATACAGCAGAACTCCGGGCGGGTGAGGCCGGGAGAAGGTGCTGGCGCCGTCAGACGGCCCATAGCGTGTCGCGATGTGCGCCTTGCCTGGTCAGACGCTGTGTCCGGCTAGATCCGGTAGAACAGGTTGAGGAACCGGTCGGCCAGCGCCGCGTCGCCGATGGCCGTGCCGCCGTTGACGCGCCCGAACGCGGTCAGCACCATGCTGCCCGGGTCGAACTCGAGGATGGCTGGCAGGTCATCGATGCTGCCCGGCTCGTAGCTCATGCCCTGGTCGCTGATCGACACCCGGGTGTCGCCTCCGTTGCGGCCGCTGACCCGGATGCCGATGGTGAAAGGGCTGAGGTCCGCGTCCGGCCGGATGGTCGACTGCCAGATGATGAACATGAACGGCACGAGCAGGTCAGCGGTGTCGGCCGGGAGCGCGTGCGCGCGGCCGCTGCCCTGGCGGATGTCCCACGTGTGGACGCCGTAGTCCATGAGCTGGCCGCCCGCGTAGACGAACGCCGGCACCGGGCCCATGTAGGCGTGCGGTACGAGCAGCCCGCCCCACTCGGCCTCGGTCAGCGGCTCGAGTATGCCCATCATCTTGTCGAGGTCGGCCCGGGCCCGCGCCATCATCTCCTGCTGGCTCAGCTCGTCGCCCAGCGCGCGCGCGGACGATCCGGCCATCTCGTGCATGACGAGCAGGCCGTGCGCGGCCGGCGCCTCGCTCCCGGCCCGTGCCGTGTCAAAGGCAGCGAAGTAGCCCTCGGTCGTGTCCACGACGTGGCCGATGACGTCCTTGACCTGCCAGCTCTCGCACGCTGTCGGCGCGTCCCACGCACCCGGCTGCTCCGCTAGCGCGAACATCTCATCCGCTTCCCGGCGGATGACCCGCAAGATCGTGTCCTTACCCTCATAGGTCATGGCGTTCCACTCGCTCATGTCCACACCTCTTCCAGGCCACAGGTTCGGAATGTGAACCGCTGTGCGGTTTACAGATCGTAAGCCCAGCGCACACCTGCGGGTACTGTCAACGGACACTTCCGCAGGAACGGGGTGCTCGGCCGCGCCGGGCTGGGCCGTTCAGCCGGCGAGGCTGAGGCTCGCTAGCGCCGCGCCGTAGCGGATGGCGACGAGCTGCCCCACGGCCTGATGTGCGCCCAGGGTCGCCGACGCCGGCGCGCCGAGTGCGGCGCTGAGGTCCTCGAGCACGGGCAGTGACGTCTCCGGGCCGATGAGGCAGGGCGCCAGCGCAGGCCGCGGTGAGCCGGAGTCACTCAGCCTGGTCACGGCGTCGGCGATGCTAGCCGGGTCGCCGAGTGACGCGGGTACCACGGGAACCGACAGCCGCGACGCCAGCAGGACGGCGGCGACGGCGGCGGCACTGGCGGCCTGTTCGTCCTTGTCGGCCAGGACGATCACGCCGCGGCCATCAGCGGCGATGCTGAGCCCGGCCGATCGCGCGTGGCGGGCGAGGCCCGCCTCGGCCAGCCGTGCGTGCAGCGCCTCGGCGACGAGCGGGTGCGGCCCGAGGTGGCCTGCCACGACGGCCTGGACGGCAAGCTGTCCGGCGATCCGGCGCAGCGAGGCGTCGATACTGGGGCTCGGGCCGAGCAGTAGCGGGACGATCACGCTCGGGAACTGGTCGTGATCGGCAGGGTCTTCGCCGGCCGGCAGGATGCAATCGGCCAGCGACAGCTCGCCGCCCTCGACGTAACCGACGCGGATCTCGACACCGGGGCAGGACAGGCCGGCGATCGAGGCGACCCTGGGCCCGATCTCGGCGGTGTCAGCCTCGGCCGATCCGGGCACGGCGAGGACCAGTGCGGGCGCGTCCGAGGCAACCGAGAGCCGGTGCGGGCTGCGGTGCCGGCCGGCTGGCCGCGTTCTGGTCGTGCGCCGGGGCAGCGCCTCCGGGCCGTCGCCGCCGCGCTGCGGGAGCGCGCCGCCGCGCTGCGGGAGGGCGTCGCCGCGCTGGGGGAGTGCGTCACCCGTCTGGGCCACCGACCCGGTGCGCTGGGGGATGGCATCGCCGCGCTGGGGGAGGGCGGCGCCGCGCTGGGGGAGTGCGTCACCGGTCCGGGGCGCCGACTCGGTGCGCTGTGGGATCGCGTCACCGCGCTGCGGAAGTCCGCCGTCGCGCTGTGGGAGCCCGCCGTCGCGTCGCTGGAGTGTGTCCTCGGGCTGCTGGACTGCGTCACCGCGGGGTTCAGGCCCGGCACTTTGCGGGAGGGCCTCGCCGCGCTGCGGGAGGGCCTCGCCGCGCTGCGGAAGTGTCTCACCGCGCTGGGGCATCGTCCCGGCGCCTTGCGGAAGCGTGTCGTCGCTTTGCGGTTGCGCACCGCCACGCTGCGGGAGCGCATCGCCGCGCGCCGGAAGCGGCTTAGCGTCATCTCGCTCGCCGAGCGCAACCAGTGCGTCGCGGAGCCGGGGGAGGGTGTCACCGATGTGGGGCGGGGTGCCACCGCCCAGGGGGCGGTCGCGACGCTGCTGGGCGCTGCCGCGCTGGGGAAGCTCCTCGCCTCGATGCGGTAGCGACTCGCCGCTGCCGGTCGTGCTGCCGCGCGACGGCGACGCATCGCCGTGCACCAGCGGGTCGCTCTGCTGCGGAGCCGAGTCGTCGCGCCTGGGTAGCCGCTTGAACGGCGACCACTCCGGAAATTCGTCTCCGGACGACGGCTCTGCGCGCTCGAATGGTGACCCGCTCGGTGGCGACAGTGCCTCACCGAGCGGCTCGCGGCGGGGCAGGTCGCCGCGCTGCGGCCGGGAAGCGCCGTCGTCCGGCTGCGGTTCCCCAGGCTGCGGCGCTGATGGCTGGCTCAGGTCCGTCACGCTGTCGTATCGTAATCGGCTCGGGGAGCAGTTGGCGCGCGTTCTGCGATGATCACACCAAAGATGCTTGAGTCACCGATTCGTACTACTCGGCCGGCAGCATGCTCCTGAGCACGGCGATGAGGGCGTTCTTCTGGTCGTCGGAGAGCCTGCTGTTCGGCGCGTATCGCCGACTCGATATCAGGCTGTACCGCCGTCCGGCTGGGCGGCCGCGGACGCGTCCCTGTGGAGCAGGCCTGCCTGGGCTAGCAGGGTCTCAGTGGAGACATTCAGCGCATCGGAGATTAGCCGGATGACACGAACCGACGGCTGATGCAGGCCGCGCTCGATCTGGCTGAGGTAGGGGTTGGAGAGCTTGGTGCGCTCGGCCAGCTGACGCAGAGATAGATTGGCCAGCTTGCGCTTGCTCCGGATGAAGGCGCCGAGCGCCTGCATCTGCGAGTCCCAGGGCTCTGTCATCGGGACCTCTCCGGTGCTGGAACGGATGCTGAGGCGGGCCGCCCTTGCGGGCTGCCCGCCTCAGCGGCTGGCTGTGTTCGGCCGGCTGCTGGCCGACGCGGTCCTTACTTCTTCGGCGCGCGAGTCCTGCTGGTGCTGGCGGCCTTGCGAGCAGCGGCGGCCTTACGAGTGGTGGCGGGCTTGCCAGCACTCGCGGTCTCGCCGGCGCCAGCCTTGGCCGTGCCCGGCTTGGTGGTGCCCGGCTTGGCCGCCCGTGGCTTCGTGGCACGCGGCTTGGCTGAAGGTGCGCCATGGGCGGTCGGGGCCTCGGTGTCGCTTGCCTCCGCTGCCGTGGCCTCAGCCGGCGGCGCTCTGGACTTGACCGGCCTCAGCCGGGGTGGTGTCGACGTGGGCGGTCTCAACCGGGGCCGCGACCTCGTCAGCCGTCACAGCCTGCGGCGCGGTGCCCGTGCGACCGGACTTGCGCACGTCCTGCAGCGTACCGACCACCTGGGTGAGCTTGGCAACGCCGTCGGTGACGAACGGGCCGGCAACGTGCAGCGCCCTGCCTGCCAGGTCGCGCTGCCTCGCGATGAGCTGGCTCGCCATCTCGCGCTGGTGCGCGACGAGCTGATCGGCCAACTCACGTTGCCGCGCGATGACCTGGTCCGCCAGCTGATGCCGCCTGGCGCCAATCTGGTCCGTGAGCGGGCTCGCGGCCTGAATGGCCTTGTCGGTCAGGCTCCGCTGGGTCGCAATGACGTGGTCGGTCAGCTCCTGTGCGCTGGCCCGCAGCTTCGCCGGACTCGCCAGCGCGCCTCAGCGACGGAACACGGACAGTCGGCTTGGGCAGTGCCGGAATGTTCGGTCGGGCGGCCTTGGCGAGCTGGTTACCGGTCCGGATGACGTCGGCGACGGCTTCGCGGCTCTTGCGCATCTGGTCTTGGCTCTTGCGCATCTGGTCCTGGCCACGCTGCACGGCGGCGAGCAACTGGTCCTGAACCTCCTGCGCTACAGCGCGGGTGTCGATCATGGTGTCCTCCTCTTAAGGGCTACACTGCAAACTATACCAAGCAAAACGCGCAATATGTCAAGCGCGGGCTCATCGCAGGAGAGGTGACGCCAGCTGACAGTGGGTCGGCTGGGTGAATTATGCCGTTATGCGATAAGCGACTGGCGCGCATCGCAGCACTCATAGGGCACGAAAGTGGATCTGACGCCCTTCTAAGGGCAGCAATGTCACACCTGCTGCCCTTAGAGCCCCGCGAGATCCGCTGCCCTGGCCGGTGAGACGGAGCTTTGCCCGCCGGCACGGGCCGAAACTCACTAGCGCGCACATGCTGGCCGACGCGTCCGCGGCACTAGGCCTCCTGGACGATCTCCAGGCCGTTGCCGTCCTGGTCGCGGAACGCGAACATCGGCGGCACGCCCGGCCAGCGCAGCACGTCGTCGGCACTAACGCCGCGCTCGATCAGGTGTGAGTGCAGGGCGTCAGCATCCGGTGTGCAGAGCCGGATGCCGGTCTCCACGCCTGCCGGGGCCGCGGGCTTGGCGGCGATCAGCGCTATCGTCGTGCCGCCTCCCGCGGGAGTGACTTCGATCCACCGCCTGCCGCCGCCGAGGTCGACGTCCAGCGATGTCGACATGCCGAGCGTGCCGGTGTAGAACTCCAGCGCGCGGTCCTGGTCGTAGACCCGGACGCCGACTGTCCGCATGCCGGTGATGCGGTTGGTTACCGTGCTGCTGCTCATCTGCCTGTCTCCGTTTCGTCGTGAGTCGCTATCAGCCCTGGCCGTACATGAGCGAGCCAGGGGTCGTCAGCAGCTGACCGGACTCCAGCCAGGTCTTGAGGCCAGACAGGATCATCGGCCAGCCGCCGTAGAGCTGGTCGTTGGCGCCCTCGCGGAGTTGATCATGGGTCACGACGAGGTGGCAGGAATCGGCGACCTGCTCTATCTCCCACGTCACCCTGCTGGCGCCTTCGCTCTTGACCTCGTCGCTCCACAGCGCCGTCATGGTGTGCACGAGCCTGCGCGGCGGATCGACCTCGATCACCTCGCCATCGCCGAGCAGTCCCGGCGCCGACGCGTGACCAAATTCGAGTCGGGCGCCCGGTGTCCAGTCCGATCTCACGCCTGCCCCGAAGTTGTACTTGCTCCGTGATCTCCGGGTCGGTGATCGCTTCCCAGAGGCGCTCCGGCGTCGTGCGGATGTAGATCTCGAAGATCTTCTCCATCGGTCTCTCCAGCTTCTGCTTGATCTCGCTGAGCGCGGCAGCCCAGGGCTCCGCATATTTGCTGACCCATCGGTCGTGGATGAGGCGGATCGGGACCGGGTTCAGGAAGTGGAGCTTCTCCCGCCCGCGCCTCCTGGTCACGACGAGGCCCGCATCCTCCAGCTGCCGGAGGTGCTTCATCACGCCGAACCGCGTCATTGTGAAGCGCTCCTCTAGCGCGCTGAGCGTCTGTCCGTCGGCACGGAATAGCTCGTCGAGAAGCTCGCGCCGGGTCGGATCGGCCAGCGCCTTGAACACCTCATCCATGCCTCGAGAATAGGTGACCAATTGGTCACATGTCAAGTTGCCAGCCGTCCGCGAGGCCGTCGCCAGGGAAGCGCATTCGGGCAGATGCGGCATCGAGCGGGGCGCATGGCGAGGCGGCCGCCCCGGCGAGTTACCGTGCAGCACATGTCTCCTGTCTGGCCGGCGGTGTCGTACGAGCAGTGGAGCGACACCTGCGACACCCTGCATGCGCACACTCAGGTACTCGGCAAGCTGGCGGTGGCCCTCGCGCCGCCGGAGCCCCAGCTCCAGCACGCGGCGCTGCGCCTGACCGCGCGCGGCTGGGAGACGGCGCCGTTGCCGGCGCCGGACGGATCGGGGCGCCTGGTCGCAGTGCTTGACCTGCATACGCACGAAGCGGTGGTGGAGCACAGCGATGGCCGCGTCGAGCGGGTGCGGCTGACACCAGACCGGTCCGTCGGTGCCGTGACCAGAGACCTCCTGGTGGCGGTCGGCCGGCTCGCCGGTGACGTGGAGATCGATCCGACGCCGCAGGAAGTCCCGTGGACCATGCCGCTGGACGTGGATGAGGAGCACGCCACTTACAACCCGGCGCAGGTCGCGGCCTACTTCGAGGCAGCTGGCCGGGCTGCGATGGTCCTGGCCGAGTTTCGCGCGCCGTACCGAGGCCGGTCTACGCCGGTCAACGCCTGGTGGGGTTCGTTCGACCTCGCGGTGAGCCTGTTCTCAGGCCAGCCGGCGGATCCGCCGTCCGGCGACTTCATCATGCGCAACGCGATGGACGCGCAGGAGGTGGCGGTCGGATGGTGGCCCGGCGATCCGCGCCATCCGGCGGCAGCGTTCTATGCCTACGCGCATCCGGCTCCGCATGGATACGGCGACGGGAAGCTCGAGCCCGAGACGGCGCACTGGGACGCGGGGCTCGGTGAGTACGTCCTCACCTGGGATTATGTCCGGGCCAGCGACGATCCGCATGCGGCGGCGCTGGAGTTCGCCCGGTCGGCGTTCACGCATTCGTGCGCCATGTGCCGATGGGATCCGGCGCTCGCCGCGAGCGCGCACGGCAAGCCGCCGCCGGTGCACTAGGCCGCGCTGCCCCAGCCGGCCGAGCCCGATCCGCGACCGAGTTTGTCGCCGATCGGGCTCCGTCCGCGATCGCGGGCCACCTCCGCGCCGCAAGCTGGCATGCTTGCCGGGTGAGTTCCGAGTTGCCGCCTCCGCCGACACGCCGGGCACGTCTGTGGCGCGCGGCCGAAGCCCGTCACATCCCGCTGCGCGCAATCCTCGTCACGGTCGGCGTGGTCGTGCTCGCGTTCCTGGCCGGAAGGATCATCGATCGGCTGCGGGGCGTGATCGTGCTGCTGGTGGTCGCCGGCTTCATCGCGCTGCTGCTGAACCCGCTCGTCGTGGCGCTGCACCGGTGGCTCGGCCGGCGCGGCATCGCCGTCGCCGTTGTCACGCTGCTGGCCGTTTGCGCTTTCGCCGGGCTGGCGGTCGCCTTCGGATACCCGCTGGTCAACGGCATCAGCCACTTGGCCGACGATCTGCCTGTCTACGTCAGCAAGGCGCAGCATGGCAAGGGCTGGATCGGGCAACTGGTGACCAAGTACCACCTGCAGGCGTGGGTAGTGCAGAACGCGCCCAAGCTCGCCAGCTACGGCCGTGACCTGGCGCATCCGGCGCTCAGCCTGGGCAAGGGCGCACTGTCGCTGATCTTCTCGCTGCTGACGATCTTCGTGCTCGTCGTGCTGATGCTGCTGGAAGGGCCGAAGCTGCGCACCGGGCTGCTCGGCCTGATGGTGCCCGACCGGGCGGAGCGGTACACCCAGGTGGCCCGGGAGGTCAACCGGTCGGTCGTCGGCTACATGCTGGGCAACTTCGCCACGTCGGTCATCGCCGGCGTCGTCGTGCTGGCCACGCTGCTGCTGCTCGGCGTGCCATTCCCGTTCCTGTGGGCGCTGTGGGTTGGCACTGGTCGACTTCCTGCCGATGATCGGCGGCGCGCTGGCCGGGATCCCGGTGGTGCTGTTCGCGCTGACTCACTCGGTATCGGCCGGGATCGTCACGCTCGCTGTCTTCCTCGTCTACACCCAGGTCGAGAACCACGTTCTGAACCCGGTCATCATGAGCCGCACGGTCCGGATCAATCCGCTGCTCGTCCTCGTCGCGATCCTGGTCGGCGCGTCCATCGGCAGCTGGATTGGCGGCTTCTTCGGCGGGTTCGTCGCGGCGCTGCTCGCGATTCCGGCGGCCGGCGCGATCCAGGTCGTCATGAAGACGGTCTGGCGATCAACGGCACCGGCGCCTGGTGACGACCCAGGTGGTGCTGCGACAGACCGCGCCGAGGTGAGTGCGCCTGGCCCGGTCACCCCGGCGACCCCCGTCACCGATTGATCCCCGGCTCCGAAGATGCGGCCAGGCACCGGGCAACGCCCGGCTAGGACGGATAACGGTCACGGGCCAGGTGCCGTCACGCGACCGATGACGGGCTACGGCGCACCGCCGGGCAGCAGCGGCAGCCGGGACGGCGGCTTGATCTCCTCCAGCCGCAGGTACGTCACCAGCCGCTGACCGCCCCTGGCGGCCAGTGTGGCCAGGACCTGCTGAAGCTCGCTGACGTCCCTGGCGACCACCGTGAGGAGATAGTCCATCTCTCCGGTCACGTTGTCGGCGGCGATGATCTGCGGCAGCCCTCTGACCTGGTCCTCGAACAGCCTGGTCGACCGCGGGTCGTGTCGGCCGAGCGTGGCTCCGACGTACATCTGGAGCGGGAACCCGACGGCAGCCGGATCGAGCCGGGCGCTGATGACCTTGATGACACCCGATTGCTTGAGCCGCCGTACCCGGTTCAGCGTGGCGGCCGGGGACAGGCCGACCAGACGCGCCAGCTCGACGTTCGTTCGATCCGCGTCCGCCTGGAGCTCGGATAGCAGCTGAAGGTCAATTTCATCAAGCTCGATGGCCATAGAACCAAACATTATCTTGTTCTAACGGTCGACTGGCCGAATTCGGCCTCGTTCCAGGTAGACCTGGAGGCATGACCAACAACCGTCGCCTCGTCTTCCCCGCCCTCCTGGCCGCAGGAGTGCTGTGGGGCACCACCGTGCCGCTGTCCAAGGTCGCCCTGGGCTGGCTCCCGCCGGCCTGGCTGGCGTTCGCCAGGTTCGCCCTGGCCGCTGCGGTGCTGCTGGTGGCGAGCCGGTCGCGGCTGCGGGCAGCCGCCAGCCCGGCCATCCTGATCACGGGCGCGGTCGGCTATGGCGGGTCAGTCCTGCTCCAGAACCTCGGCATCGAGCGGACCAGCGTGACCCATGCGGCGCTGCTGATCGGCGCCACCCCTGTCCTGGTCGCGATCATCGCGGCCGTGCTGCGGCACAGCGTGGCACGCCCGCTGGCCTGGACCGGGTTCGCGCTCTCGCTGGCCGGCGTCGGCTTCATCGCCGGCGGTCAGGGATCCGGGATCGAGCCTGGCGGGCGACGCGCTGGTGCTGGCCGCGCAGCTGATCTCGGCCGGGTTCACCGTCTCGCAGGCGCGGCTGCTGCGCGGTCGCGACCCGATCGCGGTCACCGGTCTCCAGCTCATGGCGGCGGCTGTCGCCGTGCTGCCGGTCGCGCTCGTCACGGAGCACCAGGCGGCCGGACCGGCGAGCGTCACGGCACTGCTGGCGACGATCGGGCTGGTGCTGGCGGGTACTGTGCTGCCGACCTCACTGTTCGCGTTCGGCCAGAGCCGGGTGTCCGCCGATGTGGCCGGCGCCTTCCTGAATCTCGAGCCGCTGGTCGGCGCCATCATGGGCATGGCGCTGTTCGCCGAGCCGGCCGGCCCGTGCAGATCGCTGGCGGCGCCGCGATCACGCTCGGCATCGGCCTGAGCAGCTTCCAGGTCGTGCGCGCGAGTGCAGCGCGGAGCCCGAGCGGGCGGCGAGCATCACTGAGGCGGCGCCAGCGTGCGGCAAGAGCGGCCTCGCCAGGCAGCGCGCAGCGCCTGGCGAGGCGCTTCCGCATGGTCAAGCCGCGGCAAGATGCCGCATGAGCTCGGCCGTGACGATGACGTCGAAGACCACTGGCTCACGGTGCGTCGCGGGCGCGCCGACCCGGCCCGATCCGCAGCGTGGGCTCGCCTGCCAGTTGCGGACTGGCGCCCGGATCGACCAAGCTCGCCGGGTGACGTCACTGAAATCGGTGGGAGTTGTCGGCGCCGGCATCGTCGGCCTGGCGGTTGCACGCGAGCTGGCCATCCGGTACCCCGGCATCAGCGTGACCGTGCTGGAAAAGGAAGACCGCGTCGCCGCGCACCAGAGCGGCCACAACAGCGGAGTGATCCACGCGGGCGTCTACTACCAGCCAGGAAGCCTGAAGGCCACGCTCTGCCGCCGCGGCGCCGCCATGACGCGGGAGTTCTGCCAGGAGCACGAGGTCAGGCTCCGCGAGTTCGGCAAGCTGATCGTGGCCGCCTCCGAGCAGGAGCTAGCGGGCCTGGCGCAGATCGAGGACCGGGCGACGCGTAATCAGGTCCCTGGCATCAGGCGCGTGTCTCGGCCGGAGATGGCGGACATCGAGCCGTGCATTCAGGGCGTGGCTGCGCTGTACTCGCCGCACACCGCGGCGGTCGATTACCCCGGCATGTGCGAGGCCCTGGCGACGGTCATCGGCGCCGCGGGCGGCAAGGTCTGCTCGCGACGCCGGTCACCGCGGTGCGCGAGACGGCCTCGGGCGTGCAGGTGCGCTCAGAATCCGGCGAGACCCTCGAGTTCGACTACCTCGTCGTGTGCGCCGGGCTGCAGAGCGATCGTTTCGCCGCAAGCCTCGGCCGGCCAGGCGACCTGCGCATCGTGCCGTTCCGCGGCGAGTACTACGAGCTCGCGGCCCAGGCCCGGCAGAAGGTCCGGGGCATGGTGTACCCGGTGCCCGATCCCCGGTACCCGTTCCTCGGCGTGCACCTGACCAGGCACGTCGACGAGACGGTGCACGTCGGCCCCAACGCCGTGCTCGCGCTCGCGCTCGAGGGCTACCGCTGGTCGGATATCAGCCTGGCCGAGGTGGCGCAGCTGGCGCGGTGGCCCGGTGCCTGGCAGCTGGCCCGGCGGCACTGGCGGAGCGGCGTGAAGGAGGTCAGCGGGTCGCTGTCCAAGCGCCGCTACCTGGCCAGCGTCCGGGCTTACCTGCCCGACCTTCAGCTGTCGGACCTGGTCCGGTCCAAGTCAGGCGTGCGCGCTCAGGCGGTCCGGCGCGATGGCAGCCTGGAGGACGACTTCGTGCTGCAAGCCGACGGGCGCGTCCTGCTGGTCCGCAACGCCCCCTCGCCCGCGGCGACCGCGAGCCTTGCGATCGCCGAGCACGTTGTGTCGACAATTAAGGCGTAGCCCACCCGGCGGGGCTGATGGAATGCGGATGCACGGCTAGGCGACCGCCGGCGCACCGGCCTTGATGAAAGTGAAGCCCTCGTAGCCGTTCGCCGCGACCTGGTCGCACTTTTGCCGGAACTCTCCGACCCCACCGATGTAGGGCATGAACACGCGCGGCTTGCCCGGTACGTTCGCGCCCGTGTACCAGGACTCAGCCAGCGGGAACAGGGTGAACGAGCCGACGTCGGCCACATGCTGGACCCACTCGTCTTGCGCCGCCGCCGTCGCCTCGATGGCGGCGTACCCGTGGTCGCGCACGTAGGCGATGCAGTCCGTGACCCAGTCCACGTGCTGCTCGATGGACACGATCATGTTGCTGAGCACCGACGGACTCAGCGGCCCGGTGATCGTGAACAGGTTGGGGAAGCCGGCCATGGCGACGCCCAGGTAATTCCGCGGCCCGGAGGACCACAGCGATCCCAGGGCAACCCCGTTGCGGCCATTGATGTCGATGGCGTTGAGAGCGCCGGTCATGGCGTCAAAACCAGTCGCGAACACGATCGCATCGAATTCGTACTCGGCGGCCGACGTGCGGAGCCCGGTCGGCGTGAACTCCACCAGCGGCGTCTTGCGCAGGTCGACCAGGTGCACGTTCGGCCGGTTGAACGTCTCGTAGTAGCCGCTGTCCAGGCACATCCGCTTGGTCCCGACCGGGAACGTGCGCGGGCACAGGGTCTCGGCCACCTCGGGATCGTGGACGATCGCGCGGATCTTGTCCCGGACAAACTCGGCCGCGGTCTCGTTCGCGGCCGGGTCGACCAGGATGTCCACGTAGGTGCCGATCAGCGCGGTCAGCTCGCCCTTCTCCCAGCTGGCCTGGTACTTAGCGGTGCGCTCCGCGGCCGGCGCGGCGATGGCGGAATCCATCGACTCCTCGCCCGGGATCCCGGCGCGCGAAGTGCGCTGTGCCTCGCGCCAGGCCGGGTAGTTGGCCTTCATCTCGGCGATCTCCTCAGCCGGCAGCAGGCGGTTCCCGGCGGGCATGGAGAAGTTCGGCGTGCGCTGAAACACCGTCAGGTCCGCCGCCTGCTGCGCGATGATCGGGATCGACTGGATGCCCGACGATCCGGTGCCGATCACGCCGACGCGCAGGCCGTCGAAGCGGACCTCCTCGTTGCCCCAGTGCGCCGTCTGATGTGTCCGGCCGCGATACCGGTCCAGCCCTGGCACTTCGGGCAATTTCGACGCCGACAGGCAGCCGGTCGCCATGATGAGGAACTGCGCGTCATACTCCCGGCCAGCGTCCGTCGTCACGGTCCAGCGCTCGGCGTGCTCGTCGTAGTGAGCGGCCAGCACCCTGGTGCCGAACGTGATGTCAGGCCAGAGGTCGAACCGGTCCGCGACGTGGTTTACGTAACGCAAGATCTCCGGCTGCGTGGGGTACTTCTCCGTCCACGTCCACTCTTGCTCCAGCTCGGGGGAGAAGGAGTACGAGTACGACAGGCTCTGGACGTCGCAGCGCGCGCCAGGATAGCGGTTCCAGTACCAGGTGCCGCCCACGCCGTCCGCGGCCTCGATGACGCGGGCCCGCAGGCCGAGCTCGCGCAGCCGGTATAGCTGGTACAGCCCGGCTAGCCCGGCACCGACGACGATGGCGTCGTAGCTCTCGCGACCCTGCTTGTCCGCCGCGGGCATCCGCGTCACGCTCCCAGCTGGAGGCTGAGCTGCTCGGTCACGTAGGCGATGCCATCGGCACTGCCGGGCAGCATGTTCACCATGGTGAAGAAGGCGTGCATCTGACCGGCGAACCGGCGGTGCACGACCGGCACGCCGGCCTGCCGCAGCGCGTCGGCGTAGGCCTCGCCCTCCTCGCGCAGCACGTCGTGCTCAGCGGTCAGCACGATGGCAGGCGCCAGCCCGGCCAGGCTCGTCGGCCTGCAGCGGGGACGCGTCCGGCTTGGCGCGGCTGGCCTGGTCAGGTGCGTAGTGATCCCAGAACCAGATCATCGCGTCCCTGGTCAGCATCAGCTGGTTCTCGGGGTCGCTGTAGGTGGCGTTGTCCAGGTCGGCGTCGGTGACCGGATAGATGAGCACCTGCGCGGCTAGCTCCGGCCCGCCGGCGTCCCGCGCCTTCTGGGCGACGATGGCTGACAGGTTGCCGCCGGCACTGTCACCCATCACGATCAGCGGAACGGGGCCGCCGGCGATCTCCGCCATCTGGTCGGCCGCCCACCGGAGCGCGGACCACGCGTCGTCGGCCGCGGCCGGGTAGCGGTGCTCGGGCGCCAGCCGGTAGTCCACGTTGACCACCGCAGCGTGCAGGGCGTTGGCCAGCGTGCGGGCGAGCTTGTCGTACTCGTCGATGTTGCCGATCACCCAGCCGCCGCCGTGGTAGTACACGACGAGCGCGCGGATCTCGCCCGCGGGGACCAGCACCCGGACGCTGAAGCTGTGGCCGTCGGCTGTCGGCAGGCTGACGTCGTAGGACTTGTCGACCTCAGGCCCCGGCCCGAACAGTTCCCCGAGCATCGCGGTGAAGGCGCGTGCCTCCTCCGGGGTGAGCTCGTGCAGCGGCTTGGCGCCGCTCTCAGCGAGCTGGGTCAGGAAACCTACCGTCGCCTCGTCAAGCGCCATCGCTGCCTCCGCTGCTCGTGGCTCATCAGCATGCGGGCACCCAGAGCGCAGTGTCGGGCCGCTGATCAGCGGGTCGCCGTCCCCGCAGGGGCCTGCGTTCCGGACGCTACTACGGGGCGGATTGGTCGGCAATAGCCCTGTCTGCACTCTGCTGCGGCGACGGTTCAGAGCCCCGACGCTATGACCGAGTCAGCCGGCCTTCGGTCGTACGGTTGCGGACATGAGCACACAGCGGCGCGGGCGCGGCCCGACACCTGCGCGGGCGACGGCGGCGCCGCGTGCGACGGCACCGCGTGCCACGGCGGCACCGCGCTGCGGCGCCGGCATGGTCCGCGCCGGCGAGACCGTGCGGGTCGTCCGCAGCGCGACGGCGAGCGTGAAGCCGTGGAGTTCAGCCGTGAGTTGCGTGACGCCGTCATCGGCGGGGACATCACGTGTCCTTCCGGCTGTGGCGCCGGCCGAAGGTCAAGGTCGGCGGGCGGTACCCGGTGGGGCCCGCGGTAATCGAGGTCGATTCGATCGAACTGGTGCCGTTCAGCACGATCGGCGCGCGGGATGTGCGCGCGGCGGGCGAGCAGGACCTCGAGTCGCTGCGGCGGCGCGCCGCCCACGCCGGCCCGATCGACGCCGACACCCTGGTGTACCGAGTCGAATTCCACCTGGTCGATGACTAGAGCGCGATGGCTCGCCGCGGCACGCTAGTCCGGCTGGGCCGCGGTGCGTACGTCCGCGCGGCGATCGCCAGCGCTCTCGCCACCGGCCCATCTGAGTCCGCGCTGGAATCCATTGCGCGCGTCGCCTTCGACCGCGAAGGTCTGCCCGCGCCCGGGCTTCAGATCTGGATCCCGGCGGCGACGGGCGAGGTGATCGGGCGGGTCGACTTCTACTGGCCGCGGTACAAGACGTCCGCCGAGGTCGACGGCGCGCTGACGTACCAGGACGACCCGAGCCGGGCCAGGGCACAGCTGCGCCGGGACAAGAGGCTGCGCGAGGCGGGCTACGAGGTCGTCCATTTCAGCTGGCACGAGATCATGACGCAGCCCGCTGAGGTGGCAGCGTCGATCAGGGCAGGCGTTCCGGTCGGGCAGCGGAAGGCGACAGATCCGGCCGCGTCAGCCCGCCGGAGTGCGTGCGGCGCTGGCCGGGATAGGGTGCCAGGCAGCCGATCTGGGGGCAGGCTCGGCCGGGGGGATTAACGCCATGACGGGGACAACAACGCGCCGCGGCGCGTATTACGACGACGACAACCTGAACTACGCCGATTACTGGACCGGCCGCGACTACGAGCATGCCGCCGAGGTCATGGCCATCCGGCGCCTGCTGGCCGGCCTGAGCTTCGAGGACGCCGTCGACGTCGGCGGCGGCTACGGGCGGCTGTCGATCGTGCTGGCGGACTACGCGCGCCGGGTCACGCTGGTGGACTCCAGCCAGCAGCAGCTCGACCTGGCCAGCACGTTCCTGGCCGGGCCATCCGCAGATCAGCACGCGCCTGATGGACGCCGGCCAGCTTCAGCTCGACGACTCCAGCGCTGATCTGGTGTTGCTCGTCCGGGTACTGCACCATCTGCCCGACCCGGCCGCCGAACTACGCGAGCTGTACCGGATCCTGCGGCCGGGCGGCTACGCCCTGGTCGAGGTCGCTAACGTGGCGCACGCCATGAACCGCGTCCGGTATCTCATCCGGCGCACGCCGATCCCGCTGACTCCGGTGGACATCCGGTGCGAGCGCCTCGACGGCGGGGACGGCATCCCGTTCGTCAACCACCATCCGGCGACGGTCGTCGGGCTGCTGCTGGGGACTGGCCTGCGCCTGGAGCGCATGCTGTCGGTGTCGAACCTGCGGCACCGGCTGGCGACACGGGTGATCCCGCGACCCGCGCTGCTGGCTGTCGAGCACGCGCTGCAGGAACGGCTGGCGTCGGTGTACTTCGGCCCGAGCGTGTTCCTGCTGCTGCGCAAGCCGCAGTAGCGTCGGCTCACTGTTCGGCGAGGATCGCTTCCAGTTCCGCCAGCGGATCGCGGACGACCGGACCGGTGGTCCGCACCACCGCGCGTCGAATGATCCCACCGAACGGGAACGGGGCCGTGTAACCCCCGCCTACGGCGGGACCCCATTCATAGCCGCACGTGAGCCCGGCGCCGACGCCGTTGAAGCCGGACGGGGTGAAACGCGCGATCGGCCCGCGCCCGATCTCGCGCCCGTCGCAGCGCAGCACGCCGGTCACCGCCGAGGCCGTCGTCCTTAGGTGAAGGCGTACTCGATCCGGTGCTCGCCGGGAGAGATCAGGTCGGCTGACTCGATCACGTGCCGCTCGCTGCCGTACAGGTTGTGCACGTAGCGGACCCGGCCGTTCAGGATGTGCAGCGACCAGCCGCCGAGCGCGCAGCCGAGTGCCAGCAGGACGCCGTCGGCATCGTCCCGGCTGGCGATCGTGACGTCGACGACCAGCTCATGCGAGCGGTTGCGGACGTTCACGGCGACGGACTCGGGCACCTGCGCGCCCCCCTGAAAGTACTCGTATTCATCGCGCGGCGGCCGGCGGTCGGGCTTGGGATGCACCAGCGCCCAGAGGACCCGGTTGTCCAGCGGCAGCACCTGATTGCGCCGGGCCTCCGCCCACCACAGTTCGACCAGCTCCGCGAGCAGGTCCGGCCGGTCGCGCGCCAGGTCGCGTGACTCCGACAAGTCCTGCGCGACGTGATACAGCTCCCACACGTCGTCGCTCGAACGGCGCGTTCGGGTTCTGGTCGTCATACAGCGGCCCTATCGGGTGGAACGCCACTGCCTTCCAGCCCCGGTGGTAGATCGCACGCGAGCCGAACATCTCGAAGTACTGCGGTCTCGTGCCGCTCAGCCGCGCTGTCCCCGCCTGGTGGCAGCAGGTACGCCAAGGCTGACCCCGTCTAGCTCTGTCTGCGCAGTGCCGTCGATCTCGGCCGGCAACCCCACGCCCGCCAGTTCGAGCAGCGTCGGCAGCACATCGATCGCGTGCGCGAACTGGTGCCGGATCGCGCCTGCCTCGCCGTCGGCCGCGCGGCCAGGAGATGATGCACGGATCGGCGACGCCGCCTTCGTGCACCTCGCGCTTCCACCGGCGGAACGGGCGTATTGCCGGCCATTGTCCAGCCCCACGGATAGTTGTTGTGGGTCAGCGGGCCGCCGATCTCGTCCAGCCGGGCGAACATCTCGGCCGGCTGGGCTGGGTCGATGTTCAGCATCCGGATGTCGTTGATCGAGCCCTCGGCGCCGCCTTCCGCACTGGCGCCGTTGTCGGAGACCACGCAGACGATGGTGTTGTCGAGCTCACCCCGTTCCCGCAAGAAGGAGAGCACGCGGCCGACCTGCTCGTCCGCATGCGACAGGAAGCCGGCGAAGCACTCCATGAAGCGGGCGGCGACCGCCCGGTCGCGGTCGCGCAAGGGAGTTCCAGGCTGGTACCCAGGCCGGCCGCGGCGACAGGACTGTCGAGGGCGGCAGCAGGCCGGTGGCCAGCTGGCGCGCGAACACCTGCTCGCGCCAGGCGTCCCAGCCGAGCGTCGAACCGGCCGCGGTAGCGCTCGAGCCAGCGCCGCGGCGGCTGATGCGGGGAGTGGCAGGCGCCGGTGGCGAAGTAGAGGAAGAACGGCTTGTCCGCGTCGACCGCGCGCAGGTCGCCCAGGAGCTCGATGGCGCGGTCGGCCAGGTCCTCGGTGAGGTGGTAGCCATCCTCGATCGATCGGGGCGGCCGGACGCTGTGGTTGTCCTGGCAGAGCGCCGGCACGAACTGGCTGGTCTCACCGCCGTGGAAGCCGTACCAGCG
Source organism: uncultured Actinomycetota bacterium (assembly GCA_963837255.1). Taxonomy (GTDB): domain Bacteria; phylum Actinomycetota; class Actinomycetes; order Streptosporangiales; family Streptosporangiaceae; genus JAJYUU01. The sequence goes on along the minus strand of CAWIMN010000009.1, from coordinate 255,356 downwards.
GTCGAACCCGCGCGCGAGCGGCCACGTGGCCCGAGAGGCGGCCATGTTGGTCTCGTCCTCGGGGGACAGGTGCCACTTGCCGACGGCGTAGCTGGCGTAGCCGGCGTCGCGCAGGATCTCCGACAGGTAGCCGTTCTCCCGCGGTGGCTTCCCCCAGTAGCCGGGATAGCCAATCGCGAGATCGGCTACCCGGCCCATGCCGCTGCGGTGGTGATTCCGCCCGGTCAGGAGGCAGGCCCTGGTGGGGGAGCACAGCGACGTGGTGTGGAAGTTGGCCAGCCGGACCCCGGTCGCAGCCAGCCCGTCGATCACCGGCGTCTCGATGTCGGAGCCGTAGCAGCCAAGCTGGGCGTAGCCGACGTCGTCGAGCACGATCAGCAGGACGTTCGGCGATCCCTGCGCTGGCGTCGGCTCCGGCGGCCACCAGGGCTGCGAATCTCGCCAGTCGGTGCCGATCCGCCCGCCGAAGTACTGTGCCACCGCGTGCTGCTCCTTCCGGTGGGTGCGCCTGTGGCGGCGCTCGCGCGCCCATGCTGCCAGGACGATGGCCAGCCGTCGTCAACTCGGTACCGTGGTCGCATGGCGGGCGAGCTGGCCGACTCGGGCGCGGGCCGCGACCTGAGGGTCGTGGTCCGCTACGTCGTCGGCGTGCTGCTCGGGTGCGTGGTCCTGCTGCTGCTGGTCGGCAAGCGGGGCGAGCTCGCCGCCGCCTGGCATCATCTCGCTGGCGCCAGCGGCGCCTGGGTCGCCGCCGCGATCGCCGCCGAGTCGCTGTCGCTGCTGGCCTTTGCGTGGCTCCAGCATCGAGTGCTGCGCCTAGGCGGGACGACCATCCCGCTGCCCGGCCTGTTCTTGCTCGCGCTGGCCAATGACGCGATCGCCAATTCGGTGCCCGGCGAGCCGGCCGTGTCGAGTGCGTATCGGTACCGGTACTACCGGCGACGCGGCGCGAGCGGCGCGAGCGCTGGCTGGACCATCTTCACGATCCTGATCGCCCAGGCCATTGGCATGTCGCTGCTCCTGCTGGTCGGCGTCGTGGTTGCCCTGGCCGGCAGCACCAGCACGCTGGGCGCCGGGATCACGGTCATCGGCCTCCTTATCGTGCTCGTGGCAGGCGCCATCCTGATCCGTCGCGACCTGGTGCTGCGGCTGGCGGGTGCCGCTGTCCGCGGCGTCGGCCGGCTGACGCAGGCGGGCCCGAGGCGCCGGCGCGGGCGCTGACCGGACCGGCATCGAGGCGCGGATCGAGGACACGCTGGCCAGGATGCGGGAGATCCCGCTCAGTCCCGGTTCCACCGTTGCCGTCGTCGCGATCGCTGCCAGCGTCTGGTTCTGCGACTTCCTCTGCCTGGTGTGCAGCTTCCGCGCGGTGCACTCGCCGATCCCGTGGCACGGGGTGCTGCTGGCGTATGGCGTCGCGCAGGTAGTCGGGTCGTTCCCGGTGGTACCCGGCGGCCTTGGCATCGTCGAGGGCAGCCTTGCAGTCGTGCTGGTGGCCTACGGGGCCGGCCAGGTGCCGGCGGTGTCGGCCGCGCTGGCGTTCCGCATCGTGAACTTCTGGCTCGTGATCGCCGTCGGCTGGCTCACCGTGGGCCTCATCGCGCACCGGTTGCGGCGCGGCGGCCGCGTACCGAGTGCCGGCCCGGCGGCCGGGCCGGGCCGGCCCGGCTGACACCTCGCTCGCCGGGCCGGCCTCGTGCTGCTCGGCTCCTGCTTGCTAGCAGCCGTCGTACGGCGCCCAGTTGGACTGGCCGCCAGCCGCTATTGCGTTGGCGAATACCTGGTTCTGCTCCGCGACGCTGGCGTGGCCGAAATCGGCCGGATTACCGCCATAGGCGGCCCAGGTCGCCGCGCTGAACTGGTACAGGCCGTAGTGGCCGGTCGCGTTCATGACCTGGGCGTTCCCGCCTGACTCGCGGGCGACGACGCAGGCGCCGAACGCGCCGCCTGGCACACCGCCGGTGTAGGTGGCGTCGATTGTGCCGGCTGCCGCTGTGCCGACGTGCAGCGGTGTCGGATTCGCTGCCGGCGCAGGCGACACGATCGGTCCGAGCGCGGCGGGCGGCTGCGGTATCCGGGTCGGCTTGGCCGGCACGCGCAGCAACTGGCCTGCGTAGATCTCGTTGGCCCAGCGGATGTGCTTGCGGTTGCTCCAGTAGAGCACGGGCCACGCCGCCCGGTCGTGGTACAGGTGTGCGGCGATGGACGACAGGGAGTCGCCGCGCCGTACTCGGTACGCGGCTGGTAGCGCGGATACCGGCGGCGCGTTCGGCGATGCCGACTGGCTCGCCGCAGCGGCTGTGCTGGCCACGGCAGCGTTGCCGGCGCCCAGGCCGGCGCCCAGGCCGGCGACCGGGCTGGCGAGGACAGCGTTCGCCGCGGCTGCGTCCGCTGTGACTGTGCTGGCCGAGGCAGGTGGTGTCAAGCAAAAAGCCGCGGCCACGCCGGCGATGGTCGGAGCGGCAGCGACTGTTGCTCCCGAGGGGAGCTTGACGCGTGATGGCTTGGAGTGGCGGCCCAACGGGCTCCTTTCCGCGAAGTGCGCGCCCACCGGGACGTACGCACGCACACAGCGGTCGTGCGTCCCTCGAGGCGCCGGTCTCCAGCAGGCTAAGAGGCTGGCGGCCTGTCGTTAGCTAAACCATTAAAAATCGGTCAGATCGCCATTCCGAGCCTTAGAATGCCCATCGTCGGTGTGGAGCCTGGGTCGTCCACGGGAGCGCGGCACAGTCGGCGCAACCGCCTGACCACACGAAACGGTCCGGTTGCCGCGCCGCCCGTGCCGCGCTCGCGGATTCGGGCCGAGTCCGGCCGTCCATAGGTACCGGTTCGCCAGCAGTGCCTCAAATGAGGCCCAGCAGGCATGTCTTGCCCGAGGGCCTACGGGCTAGTGGCGAATAGTCTGTGCGGCGACGGGTAGCTCACAGCTCGGCCGAAGCGCCCGAGGTCGGCGAACCGGGTTTGCCGGACTTGCCGCCGCGCTCCGTGCGCACCGGCTAGTTTCTGGGCAGTAGCGCTCAACGGAGGTGCGCGCCAATGTCGGAGTCCAGGTACCCGATCCAGATCGTCAGGGGCGTGCCGGTGATCGCCGCGCCCGCGACTCTCGATCTGCGCAGCGCCGACATGCTGCGCGCGACGCTGCTGCACCTGGCTGCCGCCGGGCATGTCACGGTCGTCGTTGACATGTCCGCGACAACGGCCTGCGACGCGGCCGGGCGAGCCGAGCTCGCGCGCGCCTATCAGCACGCCGCCGCGGAGGGCGGTGACCTGCGGCTGGTCGCCGGTACGCAGGCGCTGTCAGAGGTTCTGGCTGGCAGCGGGCTCGACCGGGTCATCCGGCAGTTCCCGAGCGTGGCCGAAGCGGTGGCCGAGACCCCTGCGGTGCGGATTGTGCCGTTCGGGCCGGTCGGCGGGGCTCGCCCGGCCCGGCGGTCCGGATCGCGACCACTGCCAGTCGCGCTGTCGGCGCGATAACGAGGGGCTCCGCACGTCGGTTGTGATCGGCCGGTCGCCAGTGCTGTCAGCTGGGCGTGCGGTCAGCTGGGCGTGCGGTCAGCTGGGCGTGCGGTCATCTGGGCGTGCGGTCAGCTGGGCCGGGCGCGGTCGCTGGGCCGGTGCTGTCAGGACCGCGCGCAGGCGCGTCGGTATGCTGACGCCGTGTCCGAGAGGGAGAGCCTGGGCTGATCATGCGAGCTCGCATGGCCACCGCCCCGGCTCGGCCGGCCGCCGGCAACGAGGATTTCGCCGCAGTCGCGCCGTCGGCCGCGGTACTGCTGGATGGCGCGGGCATCCCGGCCGGGATCGAATCCGGTTGCGTGCACGGCGTCGCCTGGTTTGCGCGCACGCTCGGCACGGCACTCCTGGCCCGTGCCTGCGACCCAGCCAGTGACTCGCTGTCCGGGTGCCTGCGAGCCGCCATCGCGGCTGTCCGCGCGCTGCACGGCGGGACATGCGATCTCGAGCATCCGTGGACTCCGACGGCGACCGTCGTCGCGATCAGGGTGCGCGGCGGCGAGCTTGAGCACCTGGTGCTGGCGGACTCCTCGCTCGTCCTCACTGGGCCTGGCGGACAGACACAGGTCGTGACGGACCGGCGGCTGGACACAGCGCTGCAGGGCACCCGGACGGCGCTGGACCGGATTCCGCTCCGCGATCCGGCCTACGCGGCGGCCTTCAGCGACCACATGCGGGCCGTGCAGGGCTGGCGGAATATCCCGGGTGGCTTCTGGGTCGCGGCGGCTGATCCGGCCGTCGCCGAGCACGCGCTCACTGGCTCCTGCCCGCTGGCGAGCCTGGCGGCGGCGCTGCTCGTCAGCGATGGCGCCAGCCGGCCCGCTGACTTGTTCGGCCTCGTGTCCTTCGCCGAGCTCGCCGAAATCGTCCGCCGGCACGGGCCGGCGGAGCTGATCCGCCAGGTCCGCAGCGCCGAGGCTGACGATCCTGACGGTCGCCGCTGGCGCCGCAGCAAAGCCACCGATGACGCCACCGCGATCTACTGTGACGAGTTCGACGACTAGGACCCGCTTGACGACTAAGACCAGGTCGACGATTCGGACCTGCTCGACGACTAGGACCTGCTCGACGACTAGGACCAGTTCGACGACTAGGACAGCTGGTCGCGCAGGGCAGCGGCGCCGCGCGGCCGGTCGGTGACGACGACATCGACGTCCGGGCAGCCGAGCCAGTGCGTCAGCGCCCTGTCGTCATTGACTGTCCACACCATCGTGGCCAGCCCGCGCCGGCGGCATTCGGCCACTGCGCCAGCGCGGGCCAGGCGCTTGTGCACGACGGCCCAGCCAGCCCGGGCCTCGACCACCGCGTCGACCGGGCTGCGAGCCGCCAGGCCCGCACGCCAGGCCAGATAACGCGCCCGTTGTGCCATGTCGCCGCCGATCGTCAGGCCCAGCCGGCACGGCGGGATAGCGCTGGCGAAGTTCGCTGACCGCACCGTCGTCGCTGGTGGTGACGATGGTCTGGCCGGGCGCCAGCTGGCTGAGGGCCTGCGATGCGATAGCGGCGAGGGTGTCTGGCTCCTTGAGGTCGATATGCGCGCCCGCCCGGCCGCGCAGCAGCTCGAGCACGCCGCTCGTCGTCGGGACCACGTAGCCCGCCGGCCGCAGAGCTCGGCATAGCTCAGGGCGCCGACGGCGCGGCCGCGGCCGAGACGGGCCGGATGAAAGACGACCAGCTCGCCGTCTGCCGTGCGGCGCACGTCCAGCTCGAGGTAGTCGGCGCCCGCTTCGAGCGCGTCCTGATATGCCGCATAGGTGCCCGCTGGCGCTTTTTCGCTGCCACCGCGGTGCGCCGAGATGGCCACGCGACTAGGGCTTGCCCGCACAGTCGGCATGATCGGATTTGGTGCTTGCCGTGTACGGGAGTCGGCGTGGGGATGCCGTGCTGGTCGTCGCCTGCTGCACCCCGGGCAGCAGCTGACGGCGCCGCAGCAGGCGTGTCCACATTGGTGCCAGCGCGATCGCGTAGCCCAGTACCAGCAGCCCCGGCGCGGTGATGACGTCCAGCAAGTAGTGGTTGGCCGTCGCGAGCACGTCAGCCACGGTGGCGGCCGGGTACAGCCAGACCGCCGCCCGCAGTAGCGGGTGCCGGACGGCAGCGCACAGCGCGATCGCCACCCACAGCGCCCAGACGACGTGCAGGGACGGCAGCGAAGCGAACTGCGCCGCACCGTTGGTCTCCACCAGGCTGGTGAATGTCGGCACTGCGCTCGCGATGACGTCGTGGTACCCCGGCAGCATCCGGGGCGGTGCGACGGGATACAGCCAGAACGCGACAAGGCCGAGCAGCGTCACGGCGATCAGCGCGTTGCGGTGCAGTCGGAAGGTCGGCACGCGCCGCCAGATAAGCACGATCCCGACAACGCCCGTGACGGCGCCCTGGAACAGGATGTAGTACCAGGCAGACGCCAGGGCCGCGAGCGCTATGGGCGACTGTCCAGTCGTTCATGAGGTGCACCGAGTGCGCCGCCAATCGTGCTGCTGATCGAGTTGACGACAACGGCGTGCTGCAGGCCCGCGTAGGCAGCCCCGGCACGGAACCTGGCCACGTCGTCAAGGCCCCACAACAGCAAGCCGACCGGGAGGATCTGCGCATATCGCAGCGCGGGGTGGCGGGCAGCGAACAGCCGCCAGGCAACGACTGGGTGCCAGCGAAGGTCCGACCGGGTCTGCGTCCGCATCCGCATCACCCCATGGCTCACAGCGAGCCGGACGCCCCTCCCGAGAACTGGCAGATGAGGTGCCGTCTCGCCCCAGCGGCTATGTGGAGGTAGTCTCCGAATATTTTACGCCCGGTGCTGATAGCGCCGGAGCCCACCTCCGCTCCTGCGCTGTCAGCGCCGGTGCGAAGGGCGCCGCCGCATTATGGCGGTGGCGTGGCCAGATCGGCTGCCCGCGCCTGGCGCACGCGGGGCGGCGGCAGCTACGACGACCCGCGGGTGTGAGCGGACCTGGGACGGAATTCCGCCCCAGGCGCGCACCGTACTGAACTGCTACTTGAGGAAGTCCTGCAGGGCGTGGTTGACCTGGTCGGCGTGCGTCCACGCGATCGCGTGCGGGCCGCCTTCGATCACGAAGAGCTCCATGTCCTTGATCAGCCCGGGCAAACGCTTGCCGGTCTTCGGGAACGGCAGGATCCGGTCGGCGTCGCCCTGGATGACGAGCACCGGCACGTCGATCTTGGGCAGGTCGGCGCGGAAGTCGGTCTCCCAGGTGGGGATGCAGGCCACGGTGGCGATGGCGGATGCGCCGGCGGCGATGTTCCAGCTGGCCCGGTACGCCTCGTCGCTCACCAGCTTCCCGCCGAGAACGTCGATGTTGTAGAAGTTGTCGAGGAAGCCCTTCATCCAGGCCGGAGGATCGGCCGCGGCGGTGTGGACGAAGCCGTCGAAGAGGCTGGCGGGCAGGCCCTCGGGATTGTCGTCGGTCTGGAGCAGGAACGGCGGGATGGGCGAGATGAGGACCGCCTTGCTGACGCGCGCGGAACCGTAGGCACCGAGATACCTGGTGACCTCGCCGGTGCCCATCGAGTGGCCGATGAGGATCGCGTCGCGCAGGTCCAGCGCCTCCATCAGGGTGTTCAGGTCCGCGGCGAACGTGTCGTAGTTGTAGCCGAAGGACGGCTGGCTGGACTGGCCGAATCCGCGGCGGTCGTAGGTGATGACCCGCCGGCCGGCGTCCAGCAGCATCGGTACCTGCTTGTCCCACGCGCGGCCGCTGAGCGGGTAGCCGTGGATCAGGACGACTGGCGCCCCGCTTCCGTAGTCCTCGTAGTGAAGGTTGATAGCACCGCTGTTCTCGGTACCGACGGTGATAGACGGCATCGAATGCCCTCCTCGACTGGTGGTGAGAACGTGCCTCTGCCTGGCATAGCTGTCGTGCTGGGTGGCTCGGGATCTGCGGATCTGCCGCCGCGGCCGCAAGCGGCCCGGACCCGAGATGGTCGCTGGTTCATCCCCCGAACCGCCAGCGCCAACAAGTCGAGTATCGCAGTCGCGATGAGACCGTGACTGCAGCCCCCGGCATCTCGCCTGGCAGCTGCGGGCCACCAGGGCGCCTTCACAAGATCTCCACAACCGCGGCAGCCGGGCCGCACGCGCCGATGATCGACTGCCGCTGAGGGGCATGCGACAGGGGCGCACGCCCACCGGGGAGGAGCAGACATGACGCAGCTGGCCGCGGACCGGATCGGAGAACTTCGCGCGGATATGGACGGGCCTGTCATGGTCGCGGGCGACGGCGGATTCGACGAGGCACGCCGGGTGTGGAATGCCGGTATTAACCGGTATCCGACCGCAATCGCCCGGTGTGAGTCGACCGAGGACGTGGCCGTAGCCGTCACCTTCGCCAGGACCCACGGGCTGGAAGTCTCCATCCGCGGGGGCGCGCACAACACCGCAGGCACGGCCGTGTGCGACGAGGGCCTGATGATCGATCTCAGCGCTCTCGACGAGGTTGTCGTCGACCCGGACCGGCGCCTGGCGACCGTCGGCGGAGGTGCACTGCTGGCCGACCTCGACGCGGCGACGCAGGCTCACGGCCTCGCCGTCCCGGCGGGCCTGATCAGTCACACGGGGGTCGGCGGCCTGACGCTCGGCGGCGGCATGGGCTGGCTGACGCGCAGATTCGGCCTGAGCATCGACAACCTGGTCTCGGCCGAGGTCGTGACGGCCGCGGGGGAGGTGGTCGAGGCGTCGGACGACGAGCATCCGGACCTGTTCTGGGCGATCCGCGGCGGCGGCGGCAATTTCGGCGTCGTCACCAGCTTTGAATTCCGGCTGCATGCGGTCGACCCGATGGTGCAGGTCGGACTCTTCTTCTGGCCGCTGGAGCAGGGCCCGGAGGCGCTGCGACTAGCCCGCGACGTTGTCGCGACCATGCCCATCGAGGTCAACGCCGTCGTTGGTGCCGTCAATGCGCCCCCGGCCCCGTTCGTCCCGGACGAGCATCACTTCGCGCCGGGCTACGTCCTGCTGCTGACCGGCTTCGGCTCTGTCGGCGAGGCTAATACCGCCCACGCGGACATCGTCGCCGACATCCGGCGCCGCCTTCCGCCGCTGTTCGACCTGGTCACGCCCATGCCGTACGTCGAGCTGCAGCAGATGCTGGACGAGGCCAACGCCTGGGGCTCGTACTGCTACGAGAAGGGCACCTACGTCGAGGACCTGTCCGACGGCGTGATCGACGTCCTGACCGCCCACATCCCGCGCAAGACCTCGCCCATGTCCTTGCTGCTGATGTACCGGCTGGACGGCGCGTACAGCGAGGTCGACGACGACGCGACGGCATTCAGCGGCGGGCGCTCGCCGCGGCTGGGCGTCTTCATCGTCGGCGTTGCGCCAGACGCTGCCGGGCTGAACACCGAGCAGCGCTGGGTGGCGATCTGTGGGAGGCGCTGCGACCGCACGCAGTCGGCAGCGGCGACGGCTACGTCAATGGCACGAGCGACTACCAGGGCGACCGGGTGCGGGGCAGCTACGGCCCGCGGAAGTACGAGCGGCTGGCGCGGATCAAGGCGGAGTACGACCCGGGCAACCTGTTCCACGTCAACGCGAACATCGTGCCAGCCGGGCGCGGTCAGTAGTCCAGCAGCCTGCGCAGTGCCGCCGAGACCTTCGCGGTCGTCGGGATCACCTCGTCTTCCAGCGCGTCGGCGAAGGGGAGCGGCACGCACTCGGCTGCGACTCGTCGGATCGGCGCGTCGAGCGACTCAAAGCCCTCGTCGGCGACGATCGAGGCGACGGTGCCGCCCCAGCCGCCCTGGTAGGGGTTCTCCTCGACGATCAGCAGGCGCGAGGTGCGGCCGACCGAGGCCAGCACCGTGGCCATGTCCAGCGGTACGAGGCAGCGCAGGTCGATGACCTCGGCGGCTGCGCCGGCGGCGGCCAGCTCGTCGGCGGCGGCCAGCGCGATCGGCACCGTGGCGGCCAGCGCCACCACCGTGACGTCGGTGCCGGGGCGCACGATGGCGGCCTGGCCGAGCGGCACGACGTGCTCGGGCGGCGGCTGCCTCGCCCCGGCTGGCGAACAGGCCCTTGTGCTCGAAGAACACCACCGGGTCGTCGCTGCGGACCGCGGCGGCCAGCAGGCCGACGACGTCGGCGGGGGTAGACGGGGCGACGATCTTCAGGCCGGGAACGGCGAGCGCCCAGTTCTCCACCGCTTGCGAGTGCTGGGCGCCGAACCCGAGCCCGCCGCCGTTGGCCGTCCTGACCACCAGCGGCACGGTGACCTGCCCGCCGGTCATGTACCGCATCTTCGGGATCTCGTTCGCCAGGTAGTCCCAGCAGCAGGCCAGGAAGTCGGAGAACATGATCTCGGCGACCGGCCGCATGCCGGTCATCGCGGCGCCCATGGCCATCCCGACGATGGCCTGCTCGGAGATCGGGGTGTCTCGGACCCGCTCCGGCCCGAACTCGGCCAGCAGGCCCACCGTCGTCTTGAAGACCCCGCCGGCCGCGCCGATGTCCTCGCCCAGGCAGACCACCGCCGGGTCGCGCCGCATCTCCCTGGCCAGGCCGTCGGCGACCGCGTCGCGATAGGTGATCAGGTCCGCCACTGGTGTCCTCCGTCCGCCCACACGTCGGTGAATGCCTCGGCCGGGTCAGCCCCGTCCGCTGCCCTGGCCGCCGCGACGGCCGCTGCCACTTCGGCCGCGGCGCGCTCGGCCGCGGCGTCGATGTCGGCTGCGGCTACGCCGAGATCGGCGAGCCTGCCGCGAGCCACGTCCAGGGGATCGCGGCTCAGCCACTGCTCGACCTCGTCGGCGGGCCGGTAGCTGGCCGGGTCGGTACGGCTGTGGCCGAAGTGCCGGTAGGTCAGCGCCTCCAGCACGGTCGGGCCGTCGCCGGCGCGGGCGCGGGCCGCGGCCCGGCCCACCGCGTCGGCCACGACGACCACGTCGTTCCCGTCGATGACCTCGGCTGGCAGCCGGTACGAAGCGGCACGGTCGGCCGCCGGATGCTCGGCCGCGGTCACCGAGCCGATCGGCGTGTACTCCATGTAGAGGTTGTTCTCGCAGATGAACAGCACCGGCAGCGACCACACCGAGGCCGAGGTTGAGCGCCTCGTGGAACGCGCCGATGTTCGTGGCGCCGTCGCCGAAGAAGGCCACGGCGACCTGTCCGGAGCCCCGCAGCTGCGCCGACCACGCCGCGCCGGCCGCCATGGGCAGGTGGGCGCCGACGATCGCGTAGGAGCCGAGCATCCCGGCTGAGGCCTTGGTCAGGTGCATCGAGCCGCCCTTGGCCTTGCAGACGCCAGTTGCCTTGCTCATCAGCTCGGCCAGGCATTCGGCCGGGCTCGCGCCGCGGGCCATCGCGTGGTGATGACCGCGGTAGGTAGCGAAGACGTAATCATCGGGCCGCAGCGCCGCGCTGGCGCCGACGGCGACCGCCTCGTGCCCGGCGGCCAGGTGCGTCGTGCCCTTAACCAGCCCGGCCAGGAACAGGTCGTGCGCGGCCTTCTCCGTGCCGCGGATGACGGCCATCTGCTCGTACCGAATGAGCAGCTCTCCGGCGTCCATGGCGGCCGTCATGCAGCGCCTCCGTCCGGCTGGTCGCGGTGCTGTTCGTTCGCCGCGCCCGGCGGCGGTGTTGAGGTTCGACTGGCTCTCCCGCAGCGTGTCCAGCGCGCCGCCGGCGGTCCAGTACTTCCGGCCGGCCACCAGCAGTTCCTCGGCCGGGAACTTGGTGATCACCTCGCAGCCGTCAGCGGTGACGACGACTTCTTCCTCGATCCTGGCCGCCGACCAGCCGTCGGCAGCCGGCCAGTACGTCTCCAGCGCGAACACCATTCCCTCCTCCAGCGGCTCGGGATGATCCAGCGACACCAGCCGGCTGAAGATCGGCTTCTCCCAGATCGACAGGCCAACGCCGTGCCCGTACTGCAAGGCGAAGGCGGCCATCTCGTCGGGGAAGCCGAACTCCTCCGCGCGCGGCCATAGCGAGACGATGTCGCCGGTCGTCACGCCCGGCCTGACCATCGCGATCGCCTGATCCATGTACTCGCGGCAGCGCACGTAGGCGTCCCGCTGCGCGCGGGACGCGCTGCCCACCGCGAACGTCCGGTAGTAGCAGGTGCGATATCCGAGGTGGCTGTGCAGGATGTCGAAGAACGCCGGGTCACCGGGCCGGATCAGCCGGTCGGAGTACACATGCGGGTGCGGCGAGCAGCGCTCGCCCGAGATGGCGTTGACGCCCTCGACGAACTCGCTGCCGAGGTCATACAGCGCCTTGGCGACCAGGCCGACGCACTCGTTCTCCCGCACGCCCGGCCGCAGGAACTCATAGAGCTGCTGGTAGGCCGCATCGACCATCGCGCAGGCCTGGCTCAGCAGCGAGATCTCGTCGCGGGTCTTGGTCCGCCTCGCCTCCAGGAAGACCTGCTGGCCGTCGACCGTCTCGATGCCGGCCGCACGCAGGGCCGCGAGCACCGGCATCTCGGCCACATCGACGCCGACCGGCTCGCCGGCCAGGCCATGCTCGTGCAGCACCTCCGCCACCTTGGCCGCCACGTCCGCCGCCATGCCAGCGTCCGGATGCAGGGCGCCGCGCAGCGTCGAGATACCCGCCCGCGCGCCCGTCGCCCTGCGCGCCCTCGGGCGTCGGCGGCCCGCCGGTATGATCCAGCCACGGGTTGTACAGCTGATGATGGCGCGCCGCCGAGCCGAAGTCCCACACCACCGGCTCGCCGCCGCGCGGCAGTACCGCGAACCTGACCAGCTTGTCGATGCCCCAGGTGCCGATGTGCGTTGCCGTCATGTACCGGATGTTGGCGAAGTCAAAGCTCAGCAGCGCGCCCAGCGATGAGGCCGCCAGCTGCGCCTTGAGCCGGGCGAGCCGCTCGGTCCGCAGCCTGTCCAGGTCGACCCGCTGCTCCCAGTCGACCGCGTTGGCGCCGTACGTGTGAATCGTCATCGGCAGTCCACCTCACTCATCGTGTCCGATCCCGAGCAACTCGCAGGCGCTGCCGGACAGCACCTGCTGCTCGTCCGCCTCGCTCAGGCCGAGGGCGGCGATGTCATTGGCTGGCTGGTCAGCGCCCATGTCGAAGGGGCGGTCAGAACCGAGCAGCACGTGCCCGGCACCAGCGAACTCGACCAGGTGGCCAGCACGGCCTGATCGTGCGTCAGGCTGTCGTAGTACAGCCGCCGCAGCAGATCGTCGGGACCGGCTGCGCTGTCGGCGCGAGCTTCCGGCCGCACCGCGTAGGCACGACGCAGGCGGCCGCGCAGCGCCAGCAGTGCCCCGCCGCCGTGGGCAAGCAGTATCTTCAGGCCCGGATGGCGCGCCAGCACGCCGCTGGTCACGAGCTGTGCCGCTGCGATCGTCGTCTCGACCGGGTTGCCAACGGAATTCCACAGGTAGTGATCGTCGAGCGCGGACAGCCCGAGTCCCCTGGTGGTCGGGTGCACGAAAACAACGGCGCCGCAGTCGGCCGCGGCCGCCCAGAACGGCGCGAAGCAGTCCGCACCGAGGTAGCTGCCTGCGATGCTGGCCGGCACCTCGACGCCGCGCATGCCGGGCAGCGTCATCAGGTGCTCGAGCTCGGCCACGGCGCGCGCGGGGTCCTGGAGCGGGACGGCGCCGAGCGCGTGCACGCGGCCGTCGGCGCGGGACGCGGCGACCTCGGCCAGGCTCTCGTTCTGCACGCGGCAGATCCGGGCAGCGAGCGCGGGCTCAGCGAGGACCGGGATGAGCAGGATCCACGGGGAGAGCAGCAGATGGCGACACTCCGGCGGCGGCCGCCTCGGCGAGCATGATGTCGACGTCGCTGAACTCGCCGGTGATAGAGGTGAGCCGACGGCCCTGGAACGGACACAACGCGCTGGCCTGCCTCGCGGCTGAGCACTGGCCGCCAGTCCTGGGGTACCGCGTCGGTCTGCATCCCGGCCGGGATGACGTGACAGTGGCAGTCGAAGATCACGCCGCCGGCCCTGGCGACCCCGGACCCGACGCTGGCGTCTGCGCGGCCGGCTGCGACGTCGGCTGCTGGACGGGCGGATGCTGGGCGGGCGGCTCACTGGGCTGGCCGCCGAGGTAGAGCAGGCCGATCTCGGGGTGCTCCAGTACCTCGGTGCCGGTGCCGGTCAGGCGTACGCGTCCGGTCTCCAGCACGACGCCGTATCCGGCCATGCGCAGCCCGGCCCTGGCGTTCTGCTCCACCAGCAGCACGGTCTTGCCCTGGGCGTTCATCTCCTGGACCGCGCCGAAGACGACGCGCAGGATCTTCGGCGCGAGGCCCATGGACGGCTCGTCGAGGATGACCACCGCCGGGATCCAGCATGAGGCAGCGCGCGAACTCGACGAGGCGCTGCTGCCCTCCGGACAGGCTGCCCGCCTTCTTCTTGGACCAGGCGCTGATGTCGGGGAAGAGCGCCTCGACGGTCGCCCGCCGGCTCGCGACCAGCGACCTGCTGCCGAGCATGTAGCCGCCGAGCTCGATGTTTTCCTCGACGGTCATGTCGGGGAACAGGCTGTGGTTCTGCGGGACCTGCACCACGCCTGCCCGCAGCACGTCGCGCGGGCTCTTGCCAGTGATCGGCTCGCCGCGATGGAGCACCCGGCCTGCCCGCGGCCGCAGCACGCCGCTGATGACTGCCAGCAGCGTGGACTTGCCAGCGCCGTTCGGGCCGACGATGCACGTGATGGCGCCGGCCGGCACTTCGAAGGAGACATCGTGCAGTACGTCGCCGCCGCCGTAGCCGGCGGTGATGCCCTCGACGGTCAGCGCGCTCTCAGTCATCGAGGTCCGCCTCATCGGCGTCGGTCTCGCTGCCGAGGTACGCGTCGAGCACGCGCGGGTTGGACCGGATCTCCGCCGGCGGGCCCGGAGCCACGACCGTGCCGGAGTCCAGCACGGTGACCTGATGGCAGATGCCCATCACGAAGTCCATGTTGTGCTCGACGATGAGGAACGTGCGGCCCTGCTTGTTGAGCTCGCGGATCCGGTCGGCGATGTGGTGGATGAGTGACGGGTTGACTCCGCCGGCCGGCTCGTCGAGCAGCACGACCGCCGGGTCGGCCACCAGGACGTAGGCGAGCTCGAGCAGCTTGCGCTGGCCGTAAGACAACGTCCCGGCCAGCGCGCCGGCGTGGTCGGCGATCCCGGTGAACGCCAGCAGGTCCAGCGCGCGCTGCCGGTGCTGGCGCGCCGAGTGGCCGCGCTGCGCTGGCACCAGCATGTTTTCCAGCACGGTTAGTCGCGGGAAGACACGCGTCAGCTGGAACGTCCGGCCGATGCCGAGGGCGAAGACCCGGTGCGGCGGCGCGCCGGTGATCTGCTGGTCCCCGAGGAACACCTGACCGGCGTCGGTCCGCTCGTAGCCGGTCATGACGTTGAACAGCGTCGTCTTGCCGGAGCCGTTAGGCCCGATGAGGCCGGTGATCTGGCCGGCTGACGCGGTCAGCGAGCAGTCGGCCAGCGCCTGGACGCCGCCGAACGACTTGGTCACGCCCTCGGTGCGCAGGTCCGCGGTCATGCCGGGTCCTCGCGGCGCCGCCGCCACCGGGCGCGGCCCTTCGTGACGTACTCCGCCGCGGTCGGCACGACGCCGCGCGGCAGGAACAGGATCACTAGCAGGAACAAGACGCCGAACAGGATCTCCGACTCGTAGCCATTGGACTGCTGGAGATTCAGGTACAGCTGCGCAGGCTCCAGGATGAGCGCGCCGAGCACCGGCCCGGCCAGCGTGCCGAGGCCGCCGAAGAATGCCATCAGCACGACCGCGAGGTCGAACAGCGGGTCGAAGACGAACTGGGGGAACGCCTCGCCGATGAAGAAGACCCACAGCGCGCCCGCCATGCCGGTGATAAAGGCCGACAGCACCAGCGCGGTCAGCTTGACCGGCATGGCCCGGACTCCAAGGCCGGCCGCGCGATCCTCGTCGTCGCGGATCGCCCGCAGTTGCAGCCCGAACCGGGACCGTCGCACCTGCCAGGACAGCGCAACCGTCGCCGCGGCGAGGATCATGGCCAGGTAATAGAACGGGTTGTTGTAGGTGGCCGGGTCCCAGTTGCCGGGCACCGGCACGAGGATCCCGCTCGACCCGCCCGTGACGCCGAGGTTAGACGCCGACAGCTGGGCGATGAAGAAGAACGCGATCGTGATCACGACGAACGTGTGCCGGCGCACCCGCAGCGCGACGAGCCCGAGTGGCACCGCGATCACCGCCGCCGCAACCCCGCCGAGCGGAATGAGCCAGAAGACCGCGGCGCCGGTCAGATTCCAGTCCTTCGCCGCGACGCACAGAAAGTAGGCGCCGGTGCCGTAGAACACCGCCTGCCCGAGCGACAGGTAACCGGAGTAGCCGGAGAACAGGTTCCACGCCGAGGTGACGGCCACGAAGATCAGCGTGACGACGCCGAAGTTCGTCGCGGTCGCGTTCGTGATGACGAGCGGGTAGACCCCGACGACGACGAGCAGCGCTGCCGCGCCGACGACCGCGAGCGCCTGGCGCGAGGGCTGCCGAACCCGCCCCGTTCCCGTCCGGAGGGAAGTAACGGTCGGTGCGTCTACCGGCACCTCGGGGCCAGCGCGCTCCGTCAGCGGGCCGTCTGTCATTGGGCCCGCACCGCCCGCCGACCGAACAGCCCGGCCGGCCGGACCGTCAGGATGATCACCAGCGCTAGGTAGAACACGGCAACCGACCAGTTCGGCTGCCAGATGTCGACGAGCGCCTCGGCTGTGGTCATGAAGACAGCCGTCACGAGCGCGCCGCCGATGCTGCCCATGCCCGCCAGGATGACGATCGCGAGCAGGCGGGAGATGAGGTCGTAGCCGCTGTTGGGGTTGAAGCCGCCGCTGACGGCGCCGAACACCATGCCGCCGATCGCGGTCACCGCGGTGCCGATGCCGAAGGTCAGGGCGGCCACCCGGTTCACGTCGATGCCGATGAGCCGGGCCGCGGCCTGATTCTGCATCGTCGCCCGCACCGCCCGGCCGAACGTGGTCCGGTACAGGATCAGGTACAGCGCCGCGATGGCGACGACGGCGAGCCCGAAACCGATGAGGTAGATGTCGGGCAGGTAGAAGCCGAAGACGTGCACGCTCGACGTCGTGTACCAGGCGGACAGCGAGACGTAGTTGGAGCCGAACGCCCGGTACAGCACTCCCTCGATGATCAGCGCGACTGCGAAGCAGGCCAGGAGCGTCATCGAGGTACGCTCCGCGCCGCGCAGCGGCCGGATGAAGAGCCAGTAGATGACCACCCCGATGACGAACATCGCAGGCACGGTGATGAGCAAGCCCAGGAGCAGGTCTAGGTGCAGGTGGACAGACAGCACGTAGCTGAGATAGCCGCCGAGCACGACCAGGATGCCCTGGGCGACGTTGATGATGTCGAGCACGCCGAAGATCAGCGTGAGCCCGGCCGCCATCAGCGCGTACACGCCGCCGCCGAGTATTCCGGCGGCAACGGCGCGAGCGATCTCGGTTCCCATCTCAGCTCCGTGCCGTCTGCATGATCGGTCGGCCTACCAGTTCGGCTTCGGGTACAGGATCGGCACTGAGCCAGCCGCGCCCACGGGCAGCACCTGCACGAACTTGCCGTTCTGCCACTGGAAGACGAACGCGATCGCCTTCACGTTCTCGCCGAGGCTGTTGAACTGGACCGGGCCCTCGACGCTGGCGAACGTGCGGCTGCCGTGCAGGTAGGCGATGATCTTCGAGCCGGTCGTGCCGCCGGTCGCCTTGACCGCATCGGCCGTGATCTGGCCGACCGAGTATGCCTCGGCCACGTCGGCGTTGACATCGGATGCGGTGCCGCCGTACTTAGCCACGTACTCGTTGACCATCGCCTGACTCGTCGGGTCGGCGTAGCCGGGGTACCACAGGTTCGGCACCATGATCCCGTTCGCTACCGTGGCGCCGCCAACGGCGGACAAGAACGCCGCGCCCTGGTCAGGCCCCGAGGTCGCGATCATTAGCTTCGGGCTGAAGTGCTGCTGCGCGAAGGCCTTGACGAACGAGGCCACGGTCGGCACCGCTGTCGAGCCGAGGATCACCATCTGCGGGCTTCTTCCCGGCCACGAGGTTCGCGTTGGGGAGGAAGTCGGGTACCTCTTCGGGGAAGATCTTCGAGTACGTGGTGCTGATGCCCGGCCTGCTGCAAGAAGCCCTGCGCGCGCTGGACCTGCAGGATCGTGAACGGGTCGTTGGCGATCGGGTAAGCGGCGCTGGTCGGGCGCTGCCCGGCCGGGAGCGACTTCAGCCAGTTCACCAGCGGGTCGAGCGCGTTGGCCACCGGGAGCGCCACGTCAAAGACGTTGGGCAGCTTCTCGCTGAACACCAGCGGCGAGCCGCCTGCGCCCTCGACGAAGGCGAAGCCGTACCGGTGCGCCACCTCGGCGGCCGGCGCGGTCAGCAAGGACGAGAACGGACCGAAGGTGAGGTCCACGTGCTTGACCGTGATGAGGTCGGTGTAGTTCGTGTCCACCTGGGTCGGGCTGCTGTTGTCGTTCAGGATGACGAGCTTGACCTTGCGGCCGAGGAGGCCGCCGTGGGAGTTGACGTCGTTCGCCCAGATCTCGTAGCCACGCTCGAACGCCTGACCGTCCGGCGGAGAAGTCCCCGGTCAGGGACAGCGACGTGCCAATCAGGATCGGACTTCGATGACGACGATTTCGATCCGGAGCTGCCACAGGCAGCGAGTAATGCCGCCGCCAGTAGCGCGATAGTGCCGACAGCCAGATACCGGGCGCGATGCGTGTGAGTCCTCATCTCCGGTGCTCCTTCCAAGGTCGGGAAAGGCCCGATCGTTAGTCGATAGCCAGCCTGACGGGGCAGGGCTGGCCGTGGTAGTGAGGCCGGAGGCTCACCGTGTCGTGTCATCGTGGGTGTGTCAGTTCAGGTGCTCGTGCTGGTACGTCAGCCGGCGGGCTCGAGCCCGTCCGGCACGTCGGCGTCCTCGCTGACGAGCTCCAGGCCGGATGCCCTGGCCTGAAGCTCGATCACCGTGGCGAAATCCTGCTGGCCGTACCCGTAACCGACGAGGCTCTGCACGATCTGGTGCACGAGCGAGGCCACGGGCATGGGCACTTCGTGCTCGCGCGCCGCCGCGAGCCCGAGGTCGAAGTCCTTGCGCAGCAGCTCGGAGGTGAAGGTGGCGTGGAAGTCGAGATTCACCAGCGCGGGGGACTTGTAGCGGGTGAAGGTCGAGCCCATCACGCTGTCGTTGATGCAGGCCAGGAACGCCTGCCGGCTGACGCCGGCCTTCTGCGCCAGCACGGTCACCTCGGCCAGCGACTGGATCACCACGCCGAGGAGCAGGTTGTGGCACAGCTTGACAGTGCGGGCGATCTCGCCGGGCCCGACGTAGCTGGCGCCCGCGCCGAGGATGTCCAGGTAGGGCCTGGCCTCGGCGGCCGCGGCCGGGTCGCCGGACACGGCGAAGGTGAGCCTGCCCGCGGCGGCGACGCGCGGGTTGCCCATGACTGGCGCGGCCAGGAACTCGGTACCGCGTGCGGCCAGCCCGGCCCGCACCTGCGCCGACGCCTCGACCGAGACAGTCGACAGGTCGATCACGATCGCGGGCGCGTGCTCGCCCGCCAGCAGCCCGGCCGGGCCTAATAGGGCGTCGATCAGGTTCTGCGAGGTACCGACCATGACGAAGACGACCCGAGCACGGGCGAGGTCGGCTGCCTGGTCGACGACCTTGGCCCCGTCCGCGGCCAGCGGCTCTGCCTTGGCCTTGGTGCGGTTGTACACCGACACGTCCAGGCCAGCCGCGAGCAGCCGGCGAACGAGCATCGAGCCCATCCGTCCGGTGCCCAGCCAGCCGACCTGGCTCTGCGGGTAATCGGTCATACGTGCCCCACAGGTGCTCGGTGATCGCTGCAAACTATCACGGTTCGCCACGTTTGGTTCGGCACGCTTGGTTCACCACAATCGTTTGCCACAATCGTTTGCAATAGAGAGAGGGTGGCGTAACGCCAATAGGGTTGTCAATGGTAAAAATCGCGTAATCCGCGCGCATCCCGGAAGGCAGGTCAGCGTCGAGGCCGGGCGCGCGAGGCCTTGTCGAGGGCGCAGTCGCCGCCGCTGAGGCCAGCGCGCGCCTGTCGCCGCCGCTGGGCCAGCGCGCGCCTGTCGCTGCCGCTGAGGCCAGCGCGCGCGCCTGTCGCCGCCGCCGGGGCGGCCGCGAGCGCCCGCCCCGGCCGTCCGCCACCGTTGATGGTTTCGCGGCCAGACTTCATGGTTTCCTCGACCAGACTTCATGGTTTCCGCGCCCGCAAACCGGGCAAACCAGGACTCAAGATCGCGCGAAACCATGAAAGGCGGCAAGTGCCTGCTCGGGCGGTCGGTGGAGCCGCGCACGATCAGCTCGGGCTGGTCGGTGGAGCCGCGCACGATCAGCTCGGGCGGGCGGTGGAGCCGCGCACGATCAGCTCGGGCGGGCCGTGGAGCCGCGCACGATCAGCTCGGGCGCGAGGTACAGCACCTTGACCGCGCCGGTGCCGTTCAGCCGCTCGATCAGGAGCTGGGCGGCCTCGGTCCCGACCTGGTAGTGCGAGAACGACACCGTGGTCAGCGGCGGCCGCAGCATGCTGATGAACGGCATGTCGTTGAAGCCGACCACGGACATGTCGGCGGGGCAGCTGAGCCCGGCCTCGTCGAGCGCGAGGTAACAGCCGACGGCCAGCATGTCGTTGCCCGCCGCGACCGCGGTGCAGCCGCCGCCCGCGGCGAGAATCTCCTTCGCGCAGCGGTAGCCCTCCTCGATCGTGAAAGCGCTGGCGAACGCCACCCGGCCCGGCGGCACCTCCAGGCGCGCGCCGGCCATGGCGGCCTGGAACCCGCGGTAGCGCGAGAGCCCGGTGGACACGTCCTGCGGGCCGGCGATGCAGGCGATGGCGCGGTGGCCGAGCGAGGTCAGGTGGCCGATCGCCATCTTGACGCCGCGCTCGTTGTCGACCGTCACTGACGGGAAGCTGTAGTCCTCGGCGATCCGGTTCATGAGCACGACCGGGACGCCAGCGCGGACGGCGTCGTCAAGCAGCGGGTTGCGCAGGTGCGCGGTGGCCAGTACGTAGCCGTCCACGTGGCGGGCCCGCATCTGCTCGAACACCCGGTGCTCGCGGGCGTCATCGCTGTCGGTGTTGCCGATCAGCGCGATGTAGCCGTCGGCGTCGAGGCGGTCAGCCAGCCCGCGGATCATCGGCGGGAACAGCGGGTTGTTCAGGTCGGGGATCAGCACGCCGACCGTATGCGAGCGCCGCGTGCGCAGGCTGCGGGCCACGGCGTTCGGGCGATAACCGAGCTCGGCCGCCGCCGCGAGCACCCTGCTCGCCGTGTCCTCGCTGACGAGCAGGCGTGTCTCCGGATTCAGCGCCCTGGACGCGGTGGCCGGATGGACGCCAGCCTGGCGAGCCACGTCCTTCAAGGTCACGGCTGGCTCTGGCATCGGCGCTCCAGCATTGCGGCCCGCGTGTTGCCAGCTGGCCTGGCTTGCCGGAATCGTACCCCGTGCTCAGGTGCCCAGGGTTCGAAGATCGGCGGATCGGCCTGCGCGACGCACTCGTCCAGGTTCCTGGCGTCGCCTCGTCAGCTCGTGGTGCCAGACGGCTCCGGCTGGAGCCGTCGCAGGACGGCGACGTCGCCCTCGATCGCGAGGCCGAGGCTGACGGCTTCCTCGAGACTCAGCTTCGTCGAGAGCAGGCCAAGGATGAGCAGCGGTGTCCCGGTCAGGATGAGATCCGGGTCGACCGCGGCCCCGAGGCGAGTGCTCACCGCGCCCGCCGCTGCCTCGACGACGGCCGGGCGGCCGCCGGTACGCAGCTCGATCGCGACCGGGGCACCGGCGGGCTCGCTATCGTGCAGGAACAGCGACACCGGGAGCGCAAACCAGTGACTGCGGAACTCATCGGTGTCCCGCGGCTCCGACATGTAGCGGATGCCCCACGCGCCCAGCGCGCGCAGCACTGGCTCTAGCTCGGCGCCCGCCTCGGTCAGGCTGAACAGCGTCGTGGCGACCGGCGGGTCCGCCTCGTCGCGCCGGACCAGGCCAGCCCCCTCCAGTTCCCGCAGCCGGTCGGAGAGCATGTTCGTGGCGATACCTGGCAGGCCATTGCGCAGGTCGGTGTACCGGCACGGACCCTGTTCGAGGAGCTCGCGGACGATGAGGAGGGTCCAGCGGTCCCCGACGACATCCAGGGCCTTGGCTACCGAGCAGTACTGCCCGTAACTTCGCATGGCAGCAGCATATCAAGGCAGAGGTTGAGTTCCAAGATTTAGTACTTGACATTCTCAAGCTAGACATTGAGGATCTCAACTATGCGATCAAAGCCAATGATCTTGATAGCGCTGCTGCTCGCGGCGTTCGCCATCAACCTCGACACCACGCTCGTTAACGTGGCGCTCCCGACGCTCGTACGCGAGTTGCACGCGACCACCAGTCAGCTCCAGTGGGTCGTCGACGCCTACAACCTGGTCTTCGCCGCCCTGCTGCTGACGTGCGGCTCGCTCTCGGACCGCGTCGGCCGGAAGGGGATGCTGCTCACCGGCCTCGCCGTCTTCGGCGCGGCGAGCGTGGCCGGAAGCTTCGCCACGAGCCCGGCCTGGCTGATCGCGGCGCGCGCGGCCATGGGCCTCGGCGCGGCGATGACGTTCCCGGCGACGCTGTCGCTCATCTCGAACGTCTTCACCGGGCGCGCGGAACGGGCCAGGGCCATCGGCCTGTGGGGGGCGATCGGCGGCGTCGCGATCGCGCTCGGGCCGATCGTCGGCGGGTGGCTACTCGAGCACTTCAGCTGGGCCAGCATCTTCGTCGCGATGGGGCCGGTCGCCGCGGCCGCGATCCTGCTCGCGGCGATCAGCGTGCCCACGTCGAAGGATCCGGCGGCCGCGCGGTCAGACGTGCCGGGACTGCTGCTGTCTACCGCGGCTATGGGGCTGCTGGTCTTCACGATCATCGAGGCGCCGAGCTATGGCTGGGGCGGGGCGCGCACAGTGGCCGGGTTCGCGGGCGCGGCGGTGCTGATGGCCGCCTTCATCCTGCGCGAGCGGCAGGCGGCGCATCCGATGCTCGACGTACGGCTATTCCGGAACATGCGGTTCAGTGCCGCCAGCGGGTCGGTCACGATCTCCTTCTTCACGCTGTTCGGCTTCATCTTCCTGATGACGCAGTACTTCCAGTTCATCCGGGGCTACGGCCCGCTCTCAACCGGCGTGCACCTGCTGCCGGTAGCGCTGTCGGTGGGCATCGGCTCGGTAGCCGGGACGCAACTGGCCGTCCGGCGCGGGACGAAGCTGATCGTCACGCTCGGGCTCATCGCGACGGCGGGCTTCTACGGCTGGGTCGCGGCGACCACCACGACGACGATCGGCTACGACGTGATCGCCGTCCAGATGGTCCTGTACGGCCTCGGCATGGGCTTTACCTCGGCGCCAGCCACGGAGTCGATCATGGGCGCCGTCTCGCTCCGGCAGGCTGGCGTCGGCTCGGCAGTCAACGACTCGACCCGGCTGCTCGGCGGCACCCTCGGCGTCGCCGTGATCGGAAGCGTCTACGCCTCGCTGTACGGCGCCCGCCTGACGGCCGGGCTGCCAGCAGCGCTGCCGGCCCGGCTGGCGGCCGTGGCGCATCAGTCGGTCGGCGCAGCGCTCACCGTCGCGGGCCGGGTCAGCGGGCTCGGCCAGCCGGCCGTCGGCGCGACGCTCCGGCAGGCTGCCACCCAGGCGTTCCTGCACGGGCTGAGCGTGGGCTGCCTGGTGGCCGGCGGCGCCGCCGCCGCCGGGGCGCTGCTGGCGGTGCTGTTCCTGCCTGCCCAGCCGGCTCTTCCCGCACCAGCAGGGAACGAGGCCACTGATGCCGATGCCGTCCGCACGACCGCGGCCGCGTCCGCCGCGGCCGAGGCGCCGTTGCCCTCATAGCCGCGGGTCGACGGGCTCGGACTCCAGCGCGAGCACGGCAAACACGCACTCGTGCACTCGCCACAGCGGTTCGCCGCGGGCGACCCGGTCCAGCGCTTCCAGACCCAGCGCGTACTCGCGCAAGGCTAGCGAGCGCTTGTGCCCGAGGCTGCGCACGCGCAGCCGCCCGAGATTCGCCGGCTCGGTGTAGTCGGGGCCGTAGATGATCCGGAGGTACTCCCTGCCCCGGACCTTCAGCCCCGGCTGCACCAGCCCCTTGCGTCCGCGGGTCAGGTTGCCCGCCGGCTTGACGACCATGCCCTCGCCGCCGGCCGCGGTCAAGTCGGACCACCACTGCGTCGCCGACGCCATCGAGTCCGGATCAGTTGTATCGCGCGAAGACCCGGCGCGTCGGCGTGACGAACTCGGGGTCCGCGGCGACGAGCCGATCGGCTGCGGCAAGATGCCAGGCGTGCGGCCGTTCGTGGTAAGCGGTGCCCTCGGCGGCCAGCACCTGGAACGGCGCGATCCGCACCCCGGCCAGCCCGTCCGTCGGCCAGCAGTACCGGCGGTAGGCAGCGGTGAACGCGGCGGCGTTCGCGGCCCGGGCGCGAGTGCGCTCGCGCAGGTCACCGACGTCGAGCCCGCTAGCGGCCGCCTGCTCAAGCACGTCGAGCGCAGCCGGCAGCGCAGCCCGCGCCGCCGCTCCGACGGCGGCGTACTGATCGCGCAGCAACTGGCCGGCCTTCGCGCTCCAGGGCAGGATCTCGGCGTCGATCAGTACCCATGGGCTGCCGAGCGCGTCAAACAGGCCGGCTGTCTCGGCCGCGTTCCTCAGCCGGGCGACGAACGCAGTCGCTGAGCTGATCGGGGAAGAAGGACCGGCCGGTGCGAGTCCAGGCCGCACCGAGCTGTCCGTCCGGCACGCCGAACCGCTGCCGCGCTGCTTCCGGCGTCCGGCACACGAGCACGACGGCGCGCGAGCCCATGTGCTTCTCCTCGCACACCACCTGGTGGACGCCATCGGCCCGGAATGCCTCGAATGCCTGCGCAGGATGCTCGAGCAGATCCGGCTGCGCCGCGGTGGCGACCGGGCTCATCGTCGGGGGCAGGTAGACAAGCCAGCGCGGGTCGATCGCGAACCTGCTCATCACCTCCAGCGCCGCCGCGGCGTTCTCGGCGCGTACGCCGATGCGCTTCTGGTACGCCGTCTCGACTACCCGGCTGCCGGTCACGTCGGTGATGTCGAGGACGTCGGGCTCACGCCGGCCGGCGTACGGTCGGCGGCCGCTTCGGTCGCCGCAGCGTCCGGGTTCGCCGGGAATGGCCGGGCCGGCTCGTAGTACACCTCGGCTGCCGGGACTGAGACGAGCTCCCGCTCCGGATAACGCAGCGCGGTGAGGCGACCGCCGAACACGCAGCCGGTGTCCAGGCACAGCGTGTTGTTGATCCACTCCGGCACCGGGACCGGGGTGTGGCCGTACAGCACCATGGCCTTGCCCCGATACTCCTGTGCCCACGGGTAGCGCACCGGCAGGCCATACTCATCGGTCTCGCCTGTCGTCTGCCCGTACAGGCAGAACTCGCGGACTCGGCCGGACGCGCGGCCCTGCAGGCGCTCGGTCAGCCCGGCGTGCGCGACCACCAGGCGGCCGCCGTCCAGCACGTAGTGCGATATCAGCCCGTCCAGGAAGCGGTCGACCTCGGCGCGGAACTCCGCAGTCTCGGCCGCGAGCTGGGCCAGCGACTCGGCGAGGCCGTGGGTGACCTGGACATCGCGGCCGCGCAGCGCGCGCAGCAGCTTGGCCTCGTGGTTCCCTGGCACGCAGAACGCGTCGCCGGCGGCGACCATGCCCATGACGAGCCGCAGCACCCCGGGCGTGTCCGGCCCGCGGTCTACCAGGTCGCCGAGGAAGATGGCGCGGCGGCCATCCTGGTGTGCCCCGGTGGCGCGGCCGGCGGTGTCCCTGCTCGATCTCGTACCCGAGGTCCGCTAGCAGCGTCTCCAGTTCCGCGCGGCAGCCGTGGACGTCGCCGATGACGTCGAACGGGCCTGCCTCGTGCCGCAGATCGTTGTAGAGCCTCGTCCGGGTTATGCTCACGGCCGCGATCTCGGCTTCGCCCCGCAGCGTGTGGACTGCGCGGAAGCCCTCCCGCTGCAGGCCCTTGCAGGCCCCGGCGCAGCTGATCGTGCTGGCGGCGGACGACGTGCGACCCGAAGTCCCGATCGGGACGGGTCGCGTTCCGCGCGATGCACACGCTCTCCGGCACGTCGAGGACGATCGCCACGGGCAGCACGTCGTGCTCCCGAGCAACCGCGACCAGCTGGCGCGCGCCCGTCCGGCTGCACGTTCGTCGCGTCCACGACGGTCAGCCGGCCTGCTGTCGAGCCGCTTGCCGACGATGTAGTGGAGCAGCTCGAACGCCTCGGGAGTCGCGGCCTGATCATTCTCGTCATCGGCCACGAGCGCTCGGCAGAAGTCCGACGAGATCACTTCGGTCGGGCGGAAGTGCGTCCCGCCGAAGGTCGACTTGCCCGAGCCGGTGATGCCGATCAGCACGATCAGGCTCAGCTCCGGAACCGCGATCTCACGAGTCATGGCGAGGCCACCTTGCTGAAGATGGCCAGCTGCGTCGGCGGCCCCAGTTCCGGGTCGTCCTCGCCGACCGGGAGGTAGCGAACCTCGTAGCCGTACCTGGCGCCGACGTCGCCAGCCCAGGCGCGGAACTGCGATCGCGGTCCACTCGAACCGATGATCGCGGTGCCGCATCGCGCCCGCTGGCAGCGTGGCGAACCGCACGTTGTACTCGGCGTTCGGGGTCGTCACGATGACCGTCCGCGGCGCAGCAGCACCGAACACCGTCCGGCCAAACGTGGCCAGCCTCGACGGATCGATGTGCTCGATTACCTCCATCAGCACGGCGGCGTCCAGCCCAGCCAGGCGCTCATCGCGGTAGGTCAGTGCGGACTGGAAGATCTGCAGCCGGGCGCGCTGCGGCTCCGGCATGGTGTCGAGGTGCAGGTTACGCGCGGCGAGCCGCAGCGCCCCGGCAGAGACGTCGGCGGCGACGATCCGCTCGATGTCGCGCTCGGCGAGCAGGTCCTTGATCAGCGCGCCCGCACCGCAACCGAAGTCGCCCGACGGTGCGCGCCCCGCTGGCGCGGATAGCCGCCAGGACGGCGCCTCGCCGCTGCTCGGCAAGCGGTATCGCGCGGTCCGGCGCGTCGACGACAAGCGCCGCGCCGCGGTCGCGTTGTCGAGTTCGTCGAGGTCGGTCTCGTCGACGTCGGCGAGCCGGGCCATGGCTACCTCGCGTCAGGCCGCGCCGGTGCGATAGGTAGCGGCTGGTGATGACGCCCTTGTCCGGATGCGTGCCGAGCCAGCCAGCGCCCGCCCGGATCAGCTTGTCGACTTCGTCGTCGCTGACCCAGTAGTGCTTGGCATCGTCGAGGACCGGCAGCAGGACATACAGGTGATTGAGGGCATCGGCCAGCCGGACGTGCCCGCTCAGGTGAACGTCGAGATAGCGCGACTCACCCCAGTCCGGAATGGCCGGATCCAGCGGGATGGCGGCCGCCGCGACCTCCCAGCCGAGCGGCTCGAACAGGCGGCGCAGCAGGTCAGCGCCGCCGCGGCACGGGACGGCCGGCAGGCGGATCGCCAGCGGCATGGGGGCCGCGGCCAGGTCCGGACGGGCGTCGCACCGGCCGGTGAGAGCGGTCCGGAACACGTCCTTGAGCGCCATCGCCAGCATGCTGGACGCGGCGTACGGGCGGTCGTTGACGTACTGTCCGAGGGCGAACCCGTCCCCCGACTGGCCCTCGCCGCCCGCGGACCAGCGCGACCGGATCCACCTCGAGCAGCAGCGCGGCGGTGCACAGCTTGTCGCCGCGCTGCGGGTAGAAGACGTATGCGGTGCCCACGGACTGCGGGAACGCCTGGACTCGACTGGGATGCTTGTGGAGCAAGTAGCCCAGGTCAGTCGCGGGATCGTGGGTCGTGGAGATCGTGAGCAGCACAGTGGCAGTCTTCAGGAAGCTAGCGAGTGAGTCGCGGCTATTTTGCGCCGGCTGCCGGATCTGGCTGCCGAGCGGTCCTGGCCATTCGCGCTACGGCCGGCCGCGATGGCGAGATGATGGCCATCTGGATCATGATGGCGGGAGTGGCTCGCAGCGGTCTGCCGCCGGTGGCCGCGATGGAGAGGAGGAGGCTGTGCCTGGAATCGTCGTAGGCGTGGATGGCTCGCCTAACTCGGAGCGGGCGCTGGAGTGGGCGCTCGGGCACGCGGCGGCGCTGCAGACCTCGCTGACCGCTATCGCGGTGCATCAGGTCGCCAAGAGCTACTGGGGGCACGAACCAGTCGTCGGCTCGGCCGATGTCACGATCCTGGAGCAGCTGCAGCGAAGCGCCGAGGAGATGACGCAGCGGGCGCTCGAAGGCATCGGCGACGCCAAGCCGACAGCGGTGCACGTACGCGCCGTCAGTGGATTCGTCGTCGAGGAGCTGGTCAACGCCTCGCACGACGCGGACGAGCTCGTCCTCGGCTCGCGCACCACCAGCGGCCTGACCCGGCTGGTCATGGGATCGGTCAGCAGCGAGATCGTCGCAGCACGCATCATGCCCGGTCGTGATCGTCCCTGTGCATGCGGTACTCGCGGGCAGCGCTGATCCATCGAGCGCTCGCCAGACGTCAGGTGGCGATGTCGGGGTAGGGCAGGCTCCAGTGGCTGAGCCGGGCCGCGAATTCGCGCTGGAAGCCGAGCGGCTCGGCGTAGTCGCGCTCGAACAGCGCGATGAACAAGGTCAGCAGCAGGAAGTTGTGGGCGCCGAGTTCGAACAGCGTGACGTAGTCGTGCGTGGCCAGCGCCGTCGCGCTCGGCAGGCGTGAACTCGAGCCAGGTGCTCCGCTCGGGCACGGTGCAGTTGAGGATTACGCAGGCGCGCTCGGCTTCCCACCACTGCACGGTGCCGCGCGGGTCCTGCCGGTAGCGCTCGACCAGGTCCGGCTCGCGGTCGATGGTGTACAGGAACTTGTTCAGCAGGTACTTGCTCACTGTGTCCGCCTCATTGGGCTCCCTCCGGATACCAGGTGAAGTACGCCTCCATGGTGTGGAAGAGATCGAGCGAGTCGACGTAGTCCGCCGCGACCTTATCGCCGGCCACGCCCATCATCAGCATGAAGTCCATGAAGCCGTGTGTCGCGTTGCCTGGCAGCCACAGGCTGTCCAGGCTGACCTCGGCGAGCGCGGACTCCAGGTCGCCGGAGGCGATCCAGCTGACCGCCTTGCGGTCGAACTCCGGATCCGGTCCGTGCGGGCCGAACTGGCGCGGGCCGCCGAGCTCGAGCGAGAGGTGGCCGGTGCCGATGATGGCCACTCGCTGGTCACTGGGCCAGGATTCCACCAGCCGCCGGATGGTCCGGCCCAGCTCGACGAACCGGCTGGGCTGCGGCAGCGGCGGCGCGAAAATGTTGGTGTACACCGGGACTATCGGCAGGTCCGCCGCGGGCCGCAAGCGTGATGAGCGGGCACGTGATGCTGTGGTCGATCCGCAGCTCGTTGCTGAAGGCCAGGTCGAAGCCCGCGTCCAGGCCCTGGCGCAGCAGGTAGGCGGACAGGTCCTCGTCACCGCGCAGGAACATCCGCGGCAGGCCGAACTCGCGTTCCTCGTTGTACCAGTTCGCGTCGTAGTACGGCGCCTTGCCGATGAGGAACTGCGGCATGTTGTCGAGCCACAGCTGATGGAAGTGATCGCTGCCGACCATCACCAGCACGTCCGGGCGAGCGCGGGTGAGGGTCGCACGGAACGCTTCTATCTTGGCCACCCACTCATCGGCGAACGGCGGCCGGTCAGCGCCGGCCGACGTGCTCGCCTTGTAGTAGAACGGGTGATGCGTCGATGCGATGACCGCGGCGACAGTGGCCATGGCACTCCTCAGGTACTGGTCCGGTCGGGTGCTGTCTTGTCGTGCTGTCTGGTCAGGTGCCGGTCGGGTCCGGTTCGGGGCCGGGATTCACATACTCGGCATGCTGCTCCACCGTGAGGTAGACGTCCATGCCGATCGGGCTGCGGCGCTCCTCGGCCAGCTGGCCGAGCAGGCCGGCCGTGCGCGCGAGCAGCGCGAACCCGCGCAGCAGCTCAACCGGCAGGCCCAGGTCGGCCAGGGCCGCGCCGCAGGTGC
Source organism: uncultured Actinomycetota bacterium (assembly GCA_963837255.1). Lineage (GTDB taxonomy): Bacteria > Actinomycetota > Actinomycetes > Streptosporangiales > Streptosporangiaceae > JAJYUU01. The sequence goes on along the minus strand of CAWIMN010000009.1, from coordinate 225,810 downwards.
CGGCCCCGTTGAGCGGCAGGGTCCGGCCGAGTACCTGCCGGATGGACCCGGCCGATCGCCTCGAACAGGCGCAGGTGCGGCCCGCGCAGCCCCTCTTCGTCGGCGATGGCGAGAAGGACGGGGGTGCGGGGATCGGTGACCTTGTGGATGGGATGACCAAGGCCGGGAACGAGGCGGCCCTCGGCGCGGGCCGCCCGGACGGCCGCCAGCGCCAGCGCGTCATACCCGGCGTCGTCGCGCGGGACCGGCTGGCCGGCCAGCGCGCGGGCGAGGAACTGGCCCGCATCCTCGGTCACGCCGAGGAAGCGCGAGCCCCCGCCCAGCAGCCCGGCGGCCAGCGCACCCTGCACCGAGTCTGGCGCGCTGAGATACGTGAGCCTTGCCGCGATCGCCGTCGGGGTGAAGCCGTGATCGGCCAGCGCCACCGAGCACCGCCTCGAACACCCTGACCTGAGCCGCGGTCGGCCGCTGCTGGGTGACGAGCCACATGGCCAGCTCGGCGAAGCCCGACCTTGCCCATCAGGTCGGCCGCCAGGTCGCGCCCGAGCAGGGTGATCGTGTCCGCGTCGGAGCTGCCGAGCGAGGTACGGAAGGCAGGCACCGACGCCGGCGTGGTCTGGGTGCTCCTTGCGTCATCGGTGGGCTCCACTCAGCCAGGCGCGGATCTGCTCGCCGTGCTCGTCGAGCCGCGGCGGCGGCAGGTCGTACCGCGGCGTCGCTGCCGGAGAAGGTCAGGGGATGGCGGATCGTCGGGACGGCGGCGTCGCCGCGGCCGGCCGGCACGACCGGTGCCAGGCCGATCTGCTCGGCGAACGCGATCCCCTGGTCGACGGTGTTGATAGGTCCGCACGGCACGCCGGCCGTGATCAGCTCGCCGAACCACTCCGTCGGCCGGGCGGCTGGCGAGCAGGTCGATCAGCAGCGGCCGGAGCTGATCGCGGTGGGCGGTGCGGCCGTCGGTACGGGCGAACCTGCGGTCGTCGGCCAGGTGCTCAGCACCGAGCACCCGGCAGAGCTTGCGGAACTGGACGTCGTTGCCCGCGGTGATGATCAGGTCGCCGCTGGCTGTGGGCAGCGGCTCGTACGGGAACAGGCTCGGGTGCGAGTTGCCCATCCGGAACGGCGTCACGCCGCCTGCGGCGTAGGCGCTGGACTGGTTCACCATCGCCGACAGCGCGGAGGCCATCAGGCTCGCCTCGACGTGCTGGCCGAGCTCCGGTGGTGGCGCGCTGGCCGAGCGCGGCCAGGATGCCGATGGCCGTGTGCAGCCCGGCGATGACGTCGAAGACGGAGATGCCCGCCCGGTAGGGCGGCCCGGCCGGATCCCCGGTCAGGCTCATCAGCCCGGATATTGCCTGCACCATCAGGTCGTAGCCGGGCAGGTCCCTGCCGCCACCGGCGCCGAAGCCGGTGATCGAGGCGTAGACGACGCCGCGGTTCAGCGCGCTGACGGAGGCGTAGTCGAGGCCGAACTTCGCCAGGCCGCCGGGCTTGAAGTTCTCCACCAGGACGTCGGCCCGCCGGGCAAGCTCGCGGGCGGCGGCCAGGTCAGTGTCATCGGTCAGGTCGAGCGCGATCGAGCGCTTGTTCCGGTTGATCGCGAGGAAGTAGGTCGCGACGCCGTCATCGGTGACGGGCGGCACCCAGCGACGCGTGTCATCGCCCTGCGGGCTCTCCACCTTGATGACATCCGCGCCGAGATCGGCGAGCAGCATCGTGCAGTACGGGCCCGGCCAGCACTCGGGAGAAATCGGCGATCAGCACGCCCGCCAGCGGTGCCGGATTCGGCGTGCGATTCGGCCTGGCTCATCTGCGGTGACGGTCCCTCTGTCCGCTGAACGGACACTAGTCCGGAGAAGTGCCAGTTTTGCCGTCGCGCGCGCCGCAATGTCAAGAGGCGGCCTGTCCGAGGGAGACCGTGATCTGAGGCGGCGACTGGCAGGCTGCCCAGTCAGCGCTGATCGCCCCGGCAGCCTGGAGCAGCAGTGGCAGGTACTGCCCGGTCAGGACGTCGACGGGCGTCTCGGCGGCGTGGACGGTCACGTTCATGGCGGCGATCACCTGGCCGCTGCCGTCGCGCAGCGGCGCGGCGACCGACCGGATGCCGAGCGCGAGCTGCTGGTCGGTCAGCGACCACCCGCGAGCGCGGACGTCGCGCAGCTCGGCGGCCCGCTCGGCGGCGTCGGGCTGCCAGCGAGCGGCGATGCCCGATCTGCTCGGCTCGGCGAGCACCCGCTCCGCCTCGTCCGGCGGCAGGGCGGCGAGCATGCACCTTGCCGAGGGACGTCTGCATGGCCGGGAACCGGGTGCCGATCGTCACCGCGAGCGCGATGATCTTCGGCACCGCGACCCTGGCCACGTACACGATGTCAGAGCCATCGAGCTGGGCTATCGAGCTGGACTCGTGGGTCTGCGCGACCAGCGCCTCCATGTGCGGGCGGGCGACCTCCCACAGGCCACGCGACAGCACGTAGCTCATGCCGAGGTCGAGCACGCGCGGGGTCAGCTCGAAGCCGCCGTCGGCCGCGCGCACGTAGCCGAGCTCGGCCAGCGTCAGCAGCATCCGCCGGGCGGTCGGCCTGGCGAGGCCGGCGGCGGCGGCGACCGAGGCCAGGGTCATGACGGGCTGGCCCGGCTGAAATGCCCTGATCACATCGAGGCCGCGGGCCAGCGCCTCGATGAAGTCCGGGCTAGTGTCCTGCCGTGCCATGCGCATCTCCCTCGATGCCCCTGTACTACGTCGCGTCGCAGGCTATCGACGCTGTCGCAACGACGCCTGGCAACGACTGTAGCGCGAGCCGGGCGGTCTGTCCGCTATGCGGACAGCCGCATTGCGAGCCGATGGTAACGGATGAATGTTGCCTCTTGACACCGCTCGCTCAAACCGGCAACGCTTCCGGTCAGGCTCCATATAGTCGTGATCCGGACAACTGTCCGTGAGACCGGCAACTGCCCGGCGAGAATGGAGGTCTGCAGTGACAGCAGAATCTGCCCCGGCGGCCGAGTCCGAGCTGACGTCAGGTCGGCCGCTGGTCTTCCGGAACGCGACGATCCTCACCATGGACGACGCTCACACCATTGAGCACAACGCCGATCTCCTGGTCATCGGCGAGCGGATCGCCGCGGTCGGCAAGCAGCTGGCGGCGCCGGACGGGGCGGTGGAGATCGACGCGACCGGCGGCGTGCTGATGCCGGGCATGATCGACACGCACCGGCATATGTGGCAGACGGCGATGCGCGGATACGGCGCCGACTGGACGCTCACCCAGTACTTCGTCTGGTACTACCTGAACTGGGGCAAGGTCTTCCGGCCGCAGGACATCTACGCGGGCAACCTGCTGGCGGCGATCGAGGCCATCGACGCGGGCGTGACCACGACGGTGGACTGGTCGCACGGCCTCCAGACGGTGGATCATGCCGAGGCGGCGGTGGACGCGCTGACCGAGGTGCCTGGCCGGTTCGTGCTGGCCTACGGCAACATCCAGGCTGGGCCCGTGGGAGTGGTCCGCTGCGCCCGAGTTCCGCGACTTCGTCAGCCGGCGGTTCGGCACCGCCAGCGACATGCTCGGCTTCCAGATGGCGTTCGACGTCACCGGCGACCCGGCCTTCCCCGAGCGGGCGGCGTTCGAGGTGGCCCGCGACCTCGGCGTCCCGGTCACCACGCACGCCGGGGTCTGGGGCGCCACCAACGACGACGGGATCCGGCTCATGCACGAGCACGGATTCATGACGCCGTCGACGGTCTATGTCCACGCGGCGACGCTCACCAGGGACTCCTACCACCGGATCGCCGCGACCGGCGGGTCGGCGTCGGTCTCCACCGAGAGCGAGCAGAGCGCCGGCCAGGGCTACCCGCCTACCTGGCAGCTGCGCGAGCACGGCATCCCGGTGTCGCTGTCGATGGACACGAGCGTCTGGTGGAGCGGCGACCTGTTCTCGGCGATGCGGACCACGCTCGGCGCTGACAGGTCGCGCGAGCACCTGGAGGCGCATGCCAAGCAGGAGACCGTCACCAACTGCCACCTGCGGGCAGAGGACGTGGTCGACTGGGCCACTCGCGGCGGTGCGAAGGCGCTCGGCCTCGACTCGGTCGTCGGCTCGCTCGCAGCCGGGCAAGAAGGCCGACGTCGTCCTCATCAAGAACGACGCGTCCCCGGTGATGTTCCCGCTGCTGAACCCGTACGGGCACGTCGCGTTCCAGGCACAGCGCGGCGACGTGCACACCGTCGTGATCAACGGCCGCGTGGTGAAGCACAACCATCGGCTCACCGGGTCGACCTCGGCAAGGCCCGCCAGGTCGTCGGCCAGACGGTCGACTACCTCCAGGGCCAGCTCGGACCGGACGCCTGGACCGAGGGGATGCACCCGGAGATCCCGGCGACCACTGTGCTCGACAACCCTTACACCTATACCGAGTGGGACGCGGGCTCGGCGCAGTGGAAAGGCGGCGTCCGAGGTGACGGTCCCGCCTGAGCTGGCGCCCGGCTGCGGCGGCGGGCCTGCGGAGACCGCCCGCTTAGGCTGTGCCAGCCGCGCATCCGCGACCGGATCATGATCCCGCCTTGACCGCGGCGGCTGACGATGCCGCCGTACAAAAACCGGTGAGCCGGGCGGCCACCCGACTCACCGGCCTAATCGCTAACCCACCATCCAGCGAGTAAGCACAAAGGAGTCTAGCCGTGGCTACACGGTCGACGAACGACACTGCCATCCGGCGCCTTCGCCATCGCGCCACCATCGTCGCTCTCCGTCACAGCGGGCCTGGCCCTGGCTGCCTGCGGGAGCTCCGGCGGAGGCCAGCCGGCCTCCTCCAGTTCAACGGCCGCAGCCTCGCTGGCGGCTGGCAAGACGCTCAGCATCGCCTATCTCTCGTTTGCCGTCGAGAACAGCTACGACGCGCCGATGCTCGCGGCGGCCGAGGCCGTCGCGAGCGACGAGAACGCCACCGTCAAGGTCTTCGACGCCAACAACAGCCCGCAGACGCAGTACTCCCAGCTCCAGGACGTCATCAACTCCGGGCAGTACAGCGGCATCATCGTGCAGCCGATCTTCGGCACCGGCCTGACCAGCCTGGTCAAGCAGGCCATCGCCAAGGGGATCAAGGTCGTCAACATGGACCAGATCCTCGGGCCCGACCTGTCCACCGACCAGCCCCAGGTCAGCCGGGCTGTCCGCGAACGTGACCTTCGTGCCGACCGACATCGGCACCAAGCTCGGGCAGCTCGTGGTGCAGGCGTGCCAGGCCAAGAACCTCAGCGCCGTGCGACGTCGGGCTACCTGTATGACATCAAGGCGTCCGCGCTCGACGTCGCCATCAGCGGCGCCTTCAACAAGGCCATCGCGGCCGACCCGGCGATCAAGGTCGTGGCCCAGGGTCAGAGCTTCTTCAGCCCGACTGTGGGACTGACCGCGGTGCAGAACATGCTGCAGGCCAGCCCGCATCTCAACCTGATCGTCGGCTCCGACCAGGGCATCGAGGGCGGCGCCCAGGCGCTGCAGACGGCGCACCTGACCGGCAAGGTCATCCTGGTCGGGTACGGCGCCAGCGCGGCTGCGCTCGCCGGCGTCGCCTCCGGCGCCTGGTACGCCGACGTCGCGCAGGCGCCGGCCAGCGAGGGCCGCCTGGCCATGCAGGCCATCATCAAGGCCCTGCGAACCGGCAAGAGCAGCGGCGGCATCGACCCGGTCGCCGGGCTGCCCAACGGCGGCGTGGTCACCAAGGCCAACGTCAGCCAGTTCACCGCCGAGTGGCCGGGCTAACGTGCCCGAGCACACCTGGCCTGCCGGGCGCGCACGTCGAGCTGGACGGAGTATCGAAGTCCTTCGGCGGCGTGCGCGCCCTTGAGGCGGTGAGCCTGCGGATCGGCCGCGGCTCCATCCACGCCCTCGTCGGCGAGAACGGCGCCGGGAAGTCGACAATTGGCAAGATCATCTCCGGCGCGATCGCGCCGGACGCCGGACGGCTGCTGCTCGGCGGCACGCCCGTCCGGTTCCACTCGCCGCGGGATGCGATCTCGGCCGGGGTAGCCCTGATCGGCCAGGAGCTGTCGGTGGCCCCGGCGCTGTCGGTGGCCGAGAACGTCTTCCTCGGCGCAGAGCCCCGCACGGCGGGCTTCGTGCGGGGCCGGGCGCTGCGGCGCCGGTTTGCCGAGCTGGCTGGCGGCGCCGGATTCGACCTCAGCGGCGACGTAAGCGCGGGCAGCCTGCGGACCGCTGATCAGCAGAAGGTCGAGATCCTGCGGGCCCTCGGCCGCGACGCCGAGCTGATCGTCATGGACGAGCCGACGGCCGCGCTGTCCCGGCCTGACGTGATCAAGCTGCATGAGGTGATCAGGCGGCTGGCCGCGGGCGGCACCACGATCGTGCTGGTCTCGCATTTCCTCGGCGAGGTACTCGAGCTCGCCGACCAGGTGACGGTCCTGCGGGACGGCCGGCGTGGTCCGCACCACCGAAGTCGACCGGCCAGACGGAGGCATCCCTGCTCGACGCGATGCTCGGCGACTCCACGGCCGGCACGTATCCGGTCAAGCAGCTCGCGGCGCCGGACGCACCGGTCGCGCTCGCCGTCGACCGGCCTGTCCGGCCCCGGCTTCGGCGACATCTCGCTGCAGCTGCGGGCCGGCGAGATCCTCGGCCTGGCGGGCCTGATCGGGGCGGGCCGGACCGAGCTGGCGCGCGCGGCCTACCGCGCTCTTCGCGTCAGCGGCGGGACCGTCACGGCACCGGACGGCCGGCCGCTGGTCGGCCGCGGCCGGACAGCCCGCCGGCTGGACAGCCCGCGGACAGCGCTGCGGTCCGGCGTGGCCATGATCCCCGAGTCGCGTCGCGAGCAAGGCCTGCTGCTCGGCCGGTCCGTCCGGGAGAACGTCAGCCTGGCCAGCCTCGCGGACCTCAGCCGCGGCGGCCTGGTCAGCCCGCGAGCGGAGCGCCGCGCGGTTGCCCGGATGCTGGCCACCCTCGACGTCCGGTCGGCCGGGCAGGGCGCGGCAGCAGGCACGCTGTCCGGCGGCAACCAGCAGAAGCTGCTGTTCGCCCGGATGCTGCTGCGCAAGTCCGCGGGTGCTGATCGCGGACGAGCCCACCCGCGGCGTCGACGTCGGCGCCAAGCGCGCCATCTACGAGCTGCTGGCGTCGCTGGCCAGGGACGGGATGGCAGTCCTGCTCATCTCCTCCGACGTCGAGGAGATCCTCGGGCTGGCACATCGCGTGCTGGTGATGCGGCAGGGCCGAATCGCGGCCGAGCTCACCGGGGAGCAGCTGACCGAGGCAGCGATCCTGTCGGCGGCGTTTGGCGCGGCTGACAAGTCCGGCCCCGCACGTCCGGCCCGACCGGTCCGGCTGACAAGGGAGCATCATGAGCCAGCAGGAAACCACCACGGAGCGCCCGGCCGCGACGCGCCGGGTGAGCGTGTCGTCCCCGCTTCGCGCGGCGCTCGGCGGACCGCTGCGCAGGGCGGGCATCATCGGCCCGTTCCTGGTCCTGTTCGTCGTGCTGTCGGTCGCCAGCGGTCCGTTTTTCACCAAGGTCAACCTGCTCGACATCCTCGACCAGCAGGCGTCGACGCTCATCATCGCGGCGGCCGGAACGCTGGTCCTGGTCGCCGGCGGCATCGATCTGTCCGTCGGCGCCATCTACGCCCTCGCCGGCGTGACCGCGGCCAAGCTCGCCCTCTCGGTGCCGCCCGCGGTCGCGGTGCTCGCCGGGATCGCGGTCGGGCTCGTCGTCGGCCTGGCGAACGGGCTGATCACGACGATAGGCCGGATCAACTCCCTGATCGCGACGCTCGCCATGTCGTTCGTGATCAGCGGCCTGGCGAGCCTCGTCACCAGCGGGAATCTCATCATCGACTACAGCCGGCCAGGATTCGCCGATCTCGCGCGCACGTCGTTCCTGACCGTCAGCACCTCGACCTGGATCATGATCGCCGTCGTGGCCGTCTTTGCCGTGCTGCTCTCCCGCACTACGGCAGGCCGCTACATCTACGCTGCGGGCAGCAATGCCGAGGCAAGCCGCCTGGCCGGCATCCGCGTGCATCGCGTCCGGGTGCTGACGTTCGTCCTGAGCGGCGGTGCTGCCGCGCTCGGCGGCGTCATCGACACATCCCGGGTGCTGAGCGCGCAGGCGTCCAACGGCCAGACCGCGCTGACGTTCACCGTGCTCGCCGGCATCGTCGTCGGCGGCACCAGCATCCTGGGCGGCGAAGGAGCGATCTGGCGCACCGTCACCGGCGTGCTGTTCATCGCGCTGATCGGGAACGGCTCTGACCTGCTGGGCCTGAATCCCCTCTACGACCAGATCGCGCTCGGCGTCATTCTGCTGCTCGCCGTCGGCAGCGATGCGTGGTCGAGGCTGCGAGCGCGCTGACAACCGACGACGCAGGCGGGCACGCGGACTAGCTCAGGCCAGCCGCGCGGAGGAAGGCGAGCTGCGCGAGAAAGTGATGCGTCCCGCCGCCCTCGTGTCCGCTGTAGGGGTACACGGCGATGTCCTTGGGTCCCGCGTAGTGGTTATAAGCGGCGAACACAGTGGACGGCGGGGTGATGGTGTCGGCCAGGCCGACGGAGAACAGGGCCGTGGCGCTGGCGCGCTTGCCATGGTTGACGACGTCGAGGTAGGCGAGAGTAGCGAAGACCTGGGTCACCTTGTCCGGGTGCACTCGGCAGTACTCGGCCAGCTCGTAATAGGGACGGCCGTCGGTGACTTCGAGCGCTCGCTGCGGATGGGCGAGGAACGGGACATCGGGCGCAGTCGCGGCGATGTCACCGGCCAGGTGCGCTGCCACGATCGCCAGGCCGCCGCCCTGACTGGCACCGGCGGTGACAACTGGCCGGCCTGCAGCCCCTGGCCAGCTGCGGACGGCATCCACGGCCCGCGCCGCGTCGACGAACAGGCGAGTGTAGTAGTGGCCCTGCGGGTCCAGGATGCCGCGGGTGAGGAAGCCCGGCGTGCTCGGTGCGCCGGCATCGCCGAGGTCAGGAGTATCGGCACTGCGCCAGCCGCCGCCCTGACCGCGAGTGTCCATGATCAGGTGCGGATGCCCGGCGCAGCTCCATCGCAGCCAGTCGAGCGGGTGACCGCGGCCGCCGCCGTAGCCGACGTATTCGACGACGACGGCGGCGTCAGGGCCGGCTAGCTGCGGATCCAGTAGCCAGGCCTTGATCGGGTCGCCGCCGTATCCGGCGAAGGTCACGTCGAAGACCGCTGCGTGCCGGACCGGACTGTCCACCGCCCGGAACTCCGGTTCGGCGGGGATCGCCCGTGCGGTCGACAGCTGCCCGGCCCAGAAATCGTCGAAATCGGCGGGCTCAGGTACATCAGGCTGGTAGCGGCGCAGTTCGGATAGCGGCAGATCGGCGAGCATGCCTAACCTTTGACCGAGTCGGCCAGTCCTGACAAGCCGCCGACGATTCTTCGCTGCGCGAGCACGAAGAATGCGGTGAGGCCAGGCGCCGCATCGCCACTGACGGCGCGCCGCTCGCCTGCCTGCCTAGTCCGCTACCTCGACTTCCACGGCTACATCGGTCTTGGGGTAGTACGCGGCGACCTGGTCCGCGCCATACTGTGCGCGGAATCTCTCGACCACCGGCCGGACGCTAGCCGGATCGGTGATCGGCGTGGCCGCGGCGGAGATGCTCGTCCCGTCCGCGGTGAGCTCCATGCTGGGACTCTTGAGCACGTTCTTGTACCAGTCGCTGTCTGAGCCATGAACCGGCAGCAGCAAGACTGTCCCGTCTTCCGCTACGAACCAGACAGGCATGGAAATCTGCCGCCCTGTCACTCGCCCGGTGACGGTTATGGTGATCTCGCTGGTCCCCTGCAGGGCAGCGGTGAACTTGCCGGCCATCTGATTTCCCCCATCTGCACTCGGTTGCTGTCCCTGATTCCCGATGGCGGTCGGTCCATGCCCGGACAGTTGAAGTGGTGCCGTAACTTGGCGTGCGTGGGAGGCGCTGAGCCATGACGGAGTGGATCTTCCAGGGCAACCGGAAGCGATACGACCTGGACGCCGGGATCGCCGCGTCTCGGCAGCAGGAGTGGAGCACGCCGCACTACCGGGACCAGACAGCCGTCGGCGACCGGGTCTGGCTCCAGATCGTGGGACCGGACCACCCCGGCATCTACTACGTCGCGACGATCACGGCCGCGACCTACGAGGATCCCGAGTGGCATGCCGTCGGCTCGTCCTATGGGCGGTGGCGGACTGGCATCCGGTTTGACTACCGCATCGATCCGCCGCTGCTGCGAACGGAACTGCTCGCCACCGCTGAGCTCGGCTCGTTCCGGCCATTCCGCGGCTTCCAGGGGTCGACCGTGCCGCTGCCCGCGGACATAGCCCGGGCGCTGGCGGCGCGCGCTGCGCCGCGCCTGGAGGCATTCGAACGGGGCGACGCAGCGGGCGATATTCCGCCGGGGTAGCGGCTCAGCACACGGGGGCGGCCGCCTCAGTTGTGTCAGATCACTCGGGTTAGCGTGGGTTGATACGGGGAGCCCCAGACCGGGCCGAGATGCCGGGGTGGCTGGACGCCTGCGCCACCTGCCGCCACGAACTAGCCAAGATGGGTCGTTCATGCCTTCGCTCGCGAGTCAGGCTGAGGGTCGGCAGGCCAGCGATCATCGCTGGCTGGTCCTGGTCATTGTCGCGATCGCCCAGCTGATGGTGGTTCTTGACGCGACTGTCGTCAATATCGCGCTGCCCTCGGCCCAGCGCGCGCTGGGCTTTCCCAACGGTGACCGGCAGTGGGTCGTGACCGCTTACGCGCTCGCCTTCGGCAGCCTGCTTCTCCTCGGCGGCAGGCTCGGCGACATGTTCAGTCGCAAATGGGTCTTTATCATCGGCCTGATCGGGTTCGCCGGGCTCCTCCGCGCTCGGCGGGGCCGCGAGCTCGATTGGCATGCTCATCGCCGCGCGGACGCTACAGGGGGCTTTTGGCGCGATTCTGGCACCGGCGGCTCTCGGGACGCTCGTCAGCACTTTCCGGGATCCGCGAGAGCGCGGGAAGGCCTTCGGCGTCTTCGGCTCGGTGGCCGCTGGCGGCGGGGCCGTGGGTCTCATCCTTGGCGGACTACTCACCGAATACCTGTCCTGGCGCTGGACGCTTTACGTCAACCTGATTTTCGCCGCGATCGCGGTCGCCGGGGCGCTGGTCTACATCCCGACCCGCCGGCCAGCGACGCGTCCGCGCATGGACGTTCCCGGCACACTGCTCGCGTCAGCGGGCCTGTTCTGCATCGTGTATGGCTTCTCGCACGCCGAGACCGCCGGGTGGGCGGCCGCGCTGACGATCGGTTCACTGATCGCGGGGGCGGTGCTGCTCGCCGCGTTCGCAGTTGCGGAAGCGCACGTGCAGCACCCGCTGCTGCCCCTGCGGATCATCGTCGATCGCACCAGGGGCGGCGCCTACGTCTCGGTCGGAGTGGCAGGCATCGCGATCTTCGGCGTGTTCCTGTTCCTGACGTACTACCTGCAGACCGTCAAGGGCTATAGCCCGGTCACCACGGGGCTGGCCTTCCTGCCGATGATCGCCTGCATCCTGATTTCGTCAAACATCTCCAGCATTGTCCTGCTGCCCCGGCTCGGACCGCGTGCACTGATTGCTTCCGGGATGCTGCTGGGCGCGGCCGCGATGGCATTGCTGACGCGGCTCACCATCAGCTCGAGCTACGCAGGTGGCGTGCTGCCCAGCCTGCTGCTGCTGGGCGCAGGCTTCGGCCTGATCATCTCCCCGGCCATCAACACCGCCACGGCCGGAGTGCCGCGGCAGGACTCAGGCGTAGCCTCGGCCCTGGTTAACACGATGCAGCAGGTAGGCGGCTCGATCGGGACGGCCGCGCTGAGCACTATCGCCCTGATGGCGACGGCCCGTTACCTGACAAATCACCCGCTCGGCGCCCTTGCACCCGCGATTGCGGCGACTCATGGCTACACCGTCGCCTTCACGGTATCGGCGGCTTTGTTCAGCCTCGGAGTCGTGCTGGCAGTCGTCTTGCTGCCGTCGCGCAAGCGGCTGTCGCAGCTCAGGAGCGCGGCGGCAGCAGCCAGTGCCGCGGCCGCGAGCACGCCAGACAAGGTGTCGAGCAGAGCCTGATTCCTGGACCTGACTCTTGGAGGAGCCCATGACGCACGAGCTCATGCCCGGCCGCGTTCCCGCCGTGACAACGCCCGACAAGGACGGGGTGCTCATCGGGGACGGCCACGTCCAGCTGGACGCCTTTATCGACTTCCTGTGCCCGTTCTGCAAGCGATTCGAGCTGGCGGCCGAGACGCTCCTGGCCGAGCTAGTAGCCAACAGGCGGCTGAGGATCGCTTACCACCCGATGAACTTCCTGGACGAGGCGTCCACGACCCGCTACTCGACCCGCGCGGCCGCGGCGTCCGGCTGCGCAGCCGACCAGGGGCGGTTCATGGAGTACGCGCATGCGCTGTTCGCTCATCAGCCGCCGGAGGGCAGCGCCGGCCTGACGGACGGTGAGCTGATCGAGCTGGGCAGTGCCGCCGGGCTCGACGGTGCGGCGTTCCGGGCCTGCGTGTCCGCCGGGACATACCTGAACTGGCCGCCGTACGTGACCGAGCGCGCGGTGGCCGCCGGGGTGACCGCCACGCCGACCGTGCTGATCGCGGGCGTGCCAGTCAGCCCGGGCCCGCGGGCGATCGCGGCCGCTGTCGGCCGGGTCGAAGCGGCTGTCAGGCCTGCCGCTCGCGCACCTGACGCTTGATCCTGGCCAGCATCGCCGCCATGCCGCGCAGCCGCAGCGGGCTGACCAGATCCTGCAGGCCAAGCTGGGCGGAGAACTCACCTGGCGTCTGCAGGATCTGCTCGGCGCCAAGGCCGTCGAGTCCAGCGTGGAGAATGCCAGCGAAGCCGCGGGTCGTCGGCGCCTCCGGCGGGGCGTCGAAGAACAGGTGGACGGTGCTGTCGTCGTCTACCTCCACCGCCAGGAACAAGGGAGACTGGCACTCTGGCACCGGCTCGAGACGATCGGGGTGCTCGGCGTAGCGGGCAGGCAGCGGCGGCAGATCCTGGCCGAACTCCAGCAGAAGCTGGAGCCTGTCATTGTCTGGGACCGCGCTGAAGTCCTCAGCGATCTCCTGCAGCCGGGGATGAAGCGTGCCAGGGGCGGTCGTCATGGTTGCTCCCCGCGGCGAATCGGCGCCTTGACCGAGTTGCCCCACTCGGTCCACGACCCGTCGTAATTGCGAACCCGCGGATAACCGAGCAGATGGTGCAGGACGAACCAGGTATGACTGGACCGCTCGCCGATCCGGCAATAGACCACGACGTCGTCGGCAGGGCTTAGCCCGGCCTCATCCTGGTAGATGGCCTCGAGTTCGGTGCGGGTCCGGAACGTGGCGTCCTCGGCGGCGGCACGTGACCACGGGACGCTGTGGGCGCCAGGAATGTGCCCGCCCCGGAGCGCGCCTTCTTGCGGATAGTCCGGCATGTGCAGCAGCTCGCCGGTGTACTCGCCGGGTGAGCGGACGTCGATGAGCGGCTGGCCGAGGTGGCTCAGGACATCGTCGCGGAATGCCCGGAAGGTACTGTCATCGCGCGCCACGACCGGGTAATCGGTCCGCGGCCGCTGCGGCGCGTCAGTGGTCAGGTCGCGGCCTTCGCCTATCCACTTGGCCCGGCCACCGTCCAGCAAGCGCACGTCCGGGTGCCCGAAGAGCGTGCACACCCACAGCGCGTACGCCGCCCACCAGTTGTTCCTGTCGCCGTACAGGACCAGAGTCGTGTCCCGGCCGATGCCCTTGGCCGACATCAGCCGCGCGAAGCCCGCGCCGTCGATGTAGTCGCGGGTAACCGGGTCGTTCAGCTCGGTGTGCCAGTCCAGCTTCACCGCGCCAGGGATGTGGCCCGTCTCATACAGCAGGACGTCCTCGTCGGACTCCGCCACGACCAGGCCGGGATCGTCCAGGTGCTCGGCCAGCCACGCGGTGCTGACGAGCATCTCCGGCTTGGCGTAGTCCTGGAACTTCGCCGCGGAGTCGTAGGGGAGCGCCACCGTCAACCTCATTTCGTCCTTGTCGGCGCTCTGCGGGCGGTCACGGCGCCACAGAGCCGATACCACAGCTTCCTGGATAACACGGTCGTCAGGCTCAGCCTTCCCACCAGAAAGGCGTCCACCCGCAGGTTCGCGCAACCGCCGTGGGCCCGGCAAAGCTCGCAAAGTGCCACACCCCCGGTCGTCCGGTCGAGTTGTTCCGATGGACGCGGAATCCTGATTCCGGTTCTGTTATGGTCGTACCGGAAGCATGGTTCCGCTTCGGGAGGTCCTGGATGGCGGTAGGTGGCGAGCGCGCGCACTACCAGGTGACGTTCGCGGTGCTGTCGGCCGGCATCGCGGCCTTCGCGCTGTTGCAGTCGCTCGTGATTCCGGTGCTGACGACGGTGCAGCACGAGCTGCATACGACGCAGAGCGCCGCCACCTGGGTGCTGACTGCTTACCTGCTGTCAGCGTCGATCATGACGCCGATCCTCGGGCGGCTCGGCGACATGATCGGCAAGCGGCGGGTCTTTGTCGCCACCCTCGTCGCGCTGGCGATCGGTTCGCTGCTCGCCGCCGTCGCGCCCTCGATCGGTGTCCTGATCGTGGCCCGGGTAATCCAGGGCATCGCCGGCGGCATGTTGCCCGTCGCGTTCGGCATCATCCGCGATGAGTTCCCGGCCGAGAAGGTCTCAGGCGCGGTGGGAGCTATCGCCTCGCTGACAGCGGTGGGAGCGGGCCTGGGCATCGTCCTCGCCGGTCCGATCGTCGACGCGCTGGGCTACAGCTGGCTGTTCTGGCTGCCGATGATCATCACCGTCATCGCTGCGGTGTCCGCGGTGCTGTTCGTGCCCGAATCACCGATCCGGGCGCCCGGCCGGATTAGCTGGCTCCCCGCGCTGCTGCTGTCCGCGTGGCTGGTAGCGCTGCTGGTCGCGCTGAGCGAGGCACCGGCCTGGGGATGGCGCTCGGGGCGGGTGATCGGGCTGCTGGCTGCGGCCCTGGTGCTCGCGACAGGCTGGGTCGTCGCCGAGCTTCGCGCTACGACGCCGCTGATCGACATGAAGATGATGCGACGGACAGCCGTCTGGACCAACAACCTGGTGGCGCTGCTGATCGGGGTCGGGATGTATGCGACCTTCGTCTTCCTGCCCGAGTTCGTGCAGACGCCCACGGCGGCCGGTTACGGGTTTGGCGCGAGCATCACCCGTTCCGGACTGATGCTCCTGCCCTCAGCGATCACCATGTTCACGGTGGGCATCTTCGCTGGCCAGCTGGTCCGCGAGCTCGGGGGCAAGGTACTCGTGATTGCCGGGTGCCTGATCGGATCCGGTGCCATGGCGGTCCTGGCGTTCGCGCACGGGCACCAATGGGAGATCTTCCTGTCCAACGCCATCATGGGCGTCGGATTCGGGCTGGCTTTCTCCGCCATGTCCGCGCTGGTTGTCGTTGCGGTGCCGTCCTCGCAGACAGGCGTCGCCAGCGGCATGAACGCGAACATCCGTACGATCGGCGGCAGCATCGGCGCGGCAGTGATGGCCAGTATCGTCACCTCCCAGCTCGAGCCTTCCGGGCTGCCCAAGGAATCCGGCTACACGACCGGGTTCGCGGCAATGGCGGGCGGTCTCGTCCTGGCTGCGCTCGCTGGCCTGCTGATACCGGCGGCGCGCGGCCGGCGGCAGACGGTCGGCGGACCGGAGCACGCCGAGGTGGCCGCGGTCGCCGGCGGGTCGCTGGCCGGCGGCAGGAGCGACTGACCACACCGCCGGCGACAACGATGTCCGATGAGCCTGGAAACGACGTGAGCAGTCAGGCGCGGCCACGGGATGCGCCGCAGCACGGTGCTCCGCAGCACGGTGCCCCGACAGCGCGGCGCGACGCCGTGCGCAACTATCACCGCATCGTCGCGGCCGCGCGCGAGGTGCTCGGCGAGTCCGGTACTGACGCCAGCATGGAGGAGATCGCGGCGCGCGCGGGCGTCGGCGTCGGCACCGTGTACCGGCGGTTTGCCAGCAAGGACGCCTTGATCGATGAACTGCTGCAGCTAGCGCTTGAGGAGATTCTGGCGGCCGCGGACGGCGCCCTGGCGCGCACCGACGGATACGGGCTCGAGGAGCTCTTGCGCGCGCTCGGCCAGTCGTTCGCCGACCATGCACGCTACGCCAGTCTGCTGCTCGAGCGCCCGACGGACGCTGCGACCACCCGCCAGATGCGGGCGGCGATCGACCAGCTGACAGCGCGTGCCGCCGCGGCGGGCGCGGTTAACCCTGCCGTTACCGCCGGTGACGTCATGACGCTCATCTGGGCCATGCGCGGCCTGGTCCAGGGCGTCGGGGAGGTCGCTCCCGACGCCTGGCAGCGCTTCCTTGATATCCAGCTCGCCGGCCTGCGCACGAGCGGCCCGCTCAGCAGCGTGGCCCCGATGTCCGCCAGGCAGCTGTCCAGGCTGGCGCCGCAGCGCCGGCACTGATGACCTTAGGGTGTGTGAGCAGGGTCATTGGTCCGATGGCAGCCTGGCCGGCTGCGGGTCATGGTGGGCACAAGTCTCACTTCGACCGGAAGCCACGGTGGTCCTCATGCCGGCACCCCATCCGCACTCACTGGCTGACCTTTCCCTTGCGCCAGTGCTCATCGAGCTCGAGCAGAACCTGGCGCGGCTGCGTGCCGTCGACGACCTTGAATTTGATCTCGCACTCGAGCTGAATGACGACGGCGGGCGCTACTCGCGTCCGGCGGAGCGGGCCAACCGCATCGCGGAGTGCGCTGTGCGGAACATCGACCTGCACGGCTGGAAGGTCGAGCCCACGGCGGATCTGCACGGCCTCGCAGTGCGGCATGGCGAATATGAGGTGTCGCTCATGCTCGGCAGGCGGCTGACGGGTTACGTGACGACGGGCAGGGCCGACGACCTCCTCGCCGACACGCTGCCGTAGCCCGCATCACGGCACCTCGACCAGGACCGTTACAGCAGCTGCAGCTCACGCGCTCGTCGGACCGCCTCGCCGCGGCGGCTGGCGCCGAGCTTGCGGAAGATGCTCCGCAGATGAGACTTGACCGTGTTCACCGAGAGATACAGCTCGTCGGCGATCTCGGCGGTGTTCAGCATGCTGGAGACGTACTCCAGGACCTCCCGTTCGCGCTGGCTGAGTGGCTCGGTCACGACCGGGGCAGTGGACTCCGCGGCCGGCATCTCGGACCGGCGCTGCCGGGGAGCAAGCCGGACCTCGGTGGCTGCTGGCGGCGTTAGCCCGGGCTGGTGAGCGCCAGCCTGCCGGGCCAGGGCGAGGGTCGCGCGCCTGCGCAGCTCCGCCAGGTCGTAGCGTCCGTCGCGCTTGACCATCACGCGCAGGACGTCGGCGAACAGAGAGTGATATCGATACCAGCCGTGCCCGAGCGGTTCGATGAACCCGTTTGCCTCGGCCAGCGCGGGCAGCATGCCCGCAGCTCGCCGGTCGCCCGTCAGTTCTGCCGCGAGCTCGTCGTTGACGCGTTCGAGGATGCTCGTTCTCATTAGCAGGTCTCGGGCGCTGGCTGGCTGCGTGTCGAACACCTCGTCGACCAGATAATCCAGGATGGTGCTGTCCTCGGCGTCGACCGCCTGAACGGCCTGATCAGGATCAGGGTGATCGCGCATCGCCAGCGCTGCAAGGCGCAGACCGGCCGCCCAGCCCTCGGTCCGGCTCGCCAGCGTCTCCAGCGCTGGTGGCGACAAGGTGATGCCATAGCGCACCATCAGCTGGCCGGCTTCCCGGCTGGTGAAGGCCAGATCCCCGGCCCGGATCTCGGCCAGCTGCCCGGAGAGCCGGAACGGATGCAACGGCATCAAGGGCCCGGTTCGGGAGGCGACGAGCAAGCGCAGGCCGTTGCCTGCATGCTCGAGCACGTAAGCGAGGTCGGCCAGTGGCCTCCGATTCGCGAGCACGTGCACATCATCGAGCGCGAGGACAACAGGATGCTCTCTGGTGGCTGCTGCCAGGGCTAGTTGCGCGAGGAAGTCGCGGCTAGCCGAACCTTCGCTGGCACAGGTGGGCCCGGTCCAGTGAACCGGCGCGCCGGCCCGCGTGAGCGCCGCGGTGAGGTGGCGCCAGAAGGTCTCCGGGCTGTTGTCATACCGGTCGACGGACAGCCACGCTGGCGGTGCCGGGCCGCGGGTCCTCGATGTGCTCCACGACGCCATGGCCAGCGTCTTCCCGGCTCCGGGCGGGCCGGTGATCACGGTAATCGGCCCCTGAATGCCGCGCGAGATCGCATCGTTGATACGCGGCCGGGGGACAAGCCAGCTCGGCAGGGCTGGCACGGTGATCTTCGACGTCAGGACGCTGTCGTCACCTGCCAGCGGCGTGTCGAGGTCCGGTCGGACTACAGCTTGTACGGCCATGGGAGCCCCCTCCCTGCCCGGCCGTGGCCACCAGCTGCCGGCGTACGCAGACGCCGCGGCCTGGCCGCCTCCCCGTGTGCCGTGTCCAGGGCACTTGATCCGTCCACGCCACCAGGTTTGGCTGAGGCTGGTCAGGGCCGTTCGGCGGCCGGGCGCTAGGACTTTCGTCCCCCATCCAGGCGAGGCGTCCGGGCAGTTCCGGGAGCTCCCGGGTGACTACGGCGAGCTGGCCGCCTGCACAAAGCGGCGAGGTCCCGCTGAGGCGCGTGACCGGCCAGTTTGGCACGATCGGACGTCAGCGGCGTTGCGGATGCGACGGCATGACAGGTGATGGATACGGTTCAGGGGGAGCTAATCGCAGTCATGGAGGCTGGAATGGCAACGAAGATTGCGGTCGCGCTGGAAGATGATCTTGACGGCGGCCCGGCGGACGAGACTGTCCGGTTCGGAGTCGGCGGCGCTGAGTACGAGATCGACCTCAGCAAGAAGAATGCCAAGAGGTTCCGGACGGGGGTGGCGCCGTTTGTCGAGCACGCCCGCCGGGCAGGGCGTGGCTCGCGCCGGCGGTCGGGTCGCCCGTCGTCGGCTCGTGAGCGCAGCAGTGAGATCCGGGCGTGGGCGAAGGCTGAAGGCATCGCGATCAGTGACCGCGGTCGCATCCCGGCCAGCGTGGTCGAGCAGTACGAAGCGGCGACCCGCTAGACCGGGCTGAACGTCCGCAGGCCGGAGCGCGTTGCAACGTGGTGTCCGCGGGCGGCGCCGGCGTTCACGTGCTCGTGCAGTGCTTCGGCCTCGGCTTCGGCAGGCTCGACGGCAGCCGGTTCACGCCGTTGCCTGGCTTCCCGAGCCCGTCGAGCAGCGGCATTAGCGGCCAGTCCGCTGCCGCCTGGTAGTCAGGTCGCCGACCAGCCGCCCGGCTGCCGTCTTAGGTGCAGTCACTGTAATGTTATACTGACTGCACCATGTCACTCACCTCTCTGGCCGCGCCGTGCCCGGAGCAGCATCCGTCGCTGCGGGAGCGGAAGAAGCTGGCGACGCGCCTCGGCATCCGGCGAGCCGCCCTTGACCTGATCGCAGCGCGGGGGTTCTCGCATGTCACCGTCGAGGACATCGCCGCCGCTGCGGACGTCTCGCCGCGGACCTTCTTCAACTACTTCCCGTCCAAGGAAGCGGTGCTGTTCGGGGCCGGCGCTGGCCGGGCTGAGGAGCTCCGCGCGCGCCTGGTCCAGGACCTGCCCGGTCGCACCGCGCTCGCGGCGCTGCGCGTGGTGCTGGCTGACTACGCACGCGACGTCGCCAGCGAGCTCGGCGCCCTCGGCGGGGACCCGACCCGGTGGGTCAGGCAGATGAAGGCGGCGCACGCCGATCCCCAGCTGCGGGCGGCGCAGGCCGCGCACATGGCGCAGGTCGAAGCCGGGATCGCGGCCGGCCTGGCCGAACGGCTCGGGACCGATTCGAGTCGTGATGCTTATCCGCTGCTGCTGGCCAGCGCGGCCACGGGCGTCTTGCGGGCGACCATGTCGTTCTGGGCGGCCTCGGGCGGCACCGTGGCCCTGGACCAGCTCGCCGATGCCGCCTTTCAGGCGCTGGCTGACGGGTTTCCCGAGGACGGCGCGCTGCGCGGCCGCCTGCAGGACGACAGAAAGGACGACAGCGAATGAGCGTGTCCAGCCCATCCGCAGGCGCAAGCTCGCCGCAAGGCGACGCTGGTGCCGGCGCCCCGGTGCCCGCGGCGGCTATCGGATCCGGCGACGGGAACGGCGCGCTGCCGGGGCTCAGCCACCGCTCTATCCTGCTGATCATCGGCGCGCTGATGCTCGGCATGCTGCTGGCCGCGCTCGATCAGACCATCGTCTCCACCGCTCTGCCGACGATCGTCGGCGACCTTAAGGGCGGCTCGCACATCGCCTGGGTCATCACGGCGTACCTGCTGGCGACCACGGTCTCGACCCCGCTGTGGGGCAAGCTCGGCGACCAGTACGGCCGCAAGGTCTTCTTCCAGGCCGCGATCGTGATCTTCCTGGTGGGCTCGGTCCTGTCCGGCCTGAGCCACTCCATGATCGAGCTCATCGCGTTCCGCGCGATCCAGGGCCTCGGCAGCGGCGGCCTGATGGTCGGCGCCCAGGCGATCGTGGGCGACATCGTCTCGCCACGCGAGCGCGGCCGCTACGTCGGCCTGTTCGGCGCGGTCTTCGGCGTGTCCAGCATCGTCGGCCCATTGCTCGGCGGCGTGTTCGTCGACAACCTGACGTGGCGGTGGATCTTCTATATCAACGTGCCGATCGGCATCATCGCGCTCATCGTCGTCGCCAGCCAGGTACCTGGCAAGCTCAGGCGGATACACCACGTCATCGACTACCTCGGCAGCATCGTCCTGGCCCTCGCCGCGACCTCGTTCATCCTGCTGACCAGCCTGGGCGGCACGACGTACGCCTGGAACTCGGCGCCGATCTGGATCCTGGGCGTCTGCGGGCTCGCGCTCGTTGGCGCGTTCGTGCTCGTCGAGCGCAAGGCCAAGGAGCCCGTCCTGCCGCTGCACTTGTTCCGGCTCCGCGCGTTCTCGGTCACCAGCATCGTCGGCTTCATCGTCGGACTCGCGATGTTCGGCGCCATCACCTACCTGCCCGCGTTCTTCCAGGTCGTCCGCGGGGTCTCGCCGACGCTGTCCGGCGTTCAGCTGCTGCCGCTGATGGCCGGGCTGCTGACGGTCTCGATCGGGTCCGGGCAGGTCATCAGCAGGACGGGCGGGTACAGGTTCTGGCCCATCGCCGGGGCGGGCGCCATGACGCTCGGTCTGTTCTTGCTGTCACGCATGGGGGTCGCCACCTCATCGGTGCTGGACTCGCTGTACATGCTCGTGCTCGGCATGGGCATCGGCGGCGTGATGCAGGTGCTGGTCATCATCGTGCAGAACGCCGTGCCGCACTCTGAGCTCGGCGTCGCCACGTCGGGAGCGACGTTCTTCCGGTCCATCGGCGGATCGTTCGGCACGGCGATCTTCGGGGCCATCTTCTCCAACGTTCTGGTCGGCAACCTGACCAGGCACCTGCACGGCGTGCACCTTCCGGCGGGACTCTCGAGCGCCAATGCGACGCCCGCCTTGCTGTCGCACCTGCCGCCGGCGATCCACGCGGGTTTCGTGGCCGGCTACGCCGAGTCCATCCAGACGGTCTTCATCGTGGCCGTCCCGATCGCCGCGCTCGCCTTCCTCGCCACCTGGCTCATCCCTCAGGTCGAGCTCAGGAAGTGGCCGTCCGCTGAGTCCGTCCCGGCCGCGGAGTCCGGTACCGGCGAGCCGGCACTCCTGAGCTAACCGGCGTCTGGCCTGCCGAGGCAGGCGTGCAGGTCGTTCAGAGCGCGCGCGACGGGCAGCGCCGTGTCGATCGCAAGCAGCCGTGGGGCCTCCTCGCCGCGCAGCACGGCGTGAATGTGCCGGATGGCCGGCGCGAATGACGGTTCGTCGGCGGCCTGCTCCGTCCTGGGGTCGCTGCCGGGACTGAAGATCTGAAACTGATCGCGCGCCGTCGGATGGAACGGATTGGTGATCCGGATCTCGCCGGCGTCGCCTAGCAGCCGGGTGAAGGTGTCATAGCTCCGGCGAAACCCGCATGACAGCATCAGCCGGCGGTCGCCCGGATAACCGAGCGAACCCCAGCTGTCGACGTCCACGCCGTGCCCGCCCCAGACCGCCTGCGCCCAGGCAGTCAGGTGCTCCTCGCCGAACAGGTCAAGGGCCAGCCGGATCGGGTAGCAGCCGACGTCATTCAGCGCGCCGCCGTCGAGATCGGCAGCGAGCCTGATGTTCTCGGGCCGGGTGACCATGAAGTGAAAGCTGGACTGGATCTCGCGCAGGTCGCCGATCGCGCCGCCGCCGATTGCGTCCCGGACGCGGCTCATCTGGGCGTGGAACGGGAAGACGAAGGCCTCCCAGAGCAAGGTGCCGGTCTCCCGGGCCACTGCGACGACGCGCTCGGTCTCCGCGAGGCTGCCGCACAGCGGCTTCTCGGACAAGACCGGCTTGCCAGCTCGAAGCGCTGCCATGACCCACTCCGCGTGCAGGGAATTCGGCAGCGGCACGTAGATGGCGTCAATGCGGGGATCATCGATCAGCGCCTGATAACCGGCAACGGCCCTGGCGATCTCGTGCTCGGCGGCGTACTGCTCAGCGGTGCTCAGATCGCGGCTCGCCACGGCCTCGGCCGTGCCGCCGCCGGCGTGGCGCATCCCCGGCAGGAAGACCGCACGGGCGATGTTGGCCGTGCCGACGATGCCCCATCTGATGCTGGGTGCCGCAGCGGGCATTAGTGGCCAGCCTCGCTGGCCAGATCCGGCTCAAGCGGCAGGCTGACCCACCGTCGTTCCCGATGCGAGATCTCCACCGCGTTCACTACCTCCTGCACCCACAGGCCATCCTCGAAGTTACCCTCGTTGCCGTCTACCTCCCCGAGCACCTCACTGACGAAGCTAGCGGTGAGGTTGGCGTAATACAGGGTCCGCCACGACTCGCGCGGGCTGCCGCCTGGCGGGTAGTAGCTAGCCGGCACGTCGACGTCGCGGAACTCCACGTCATCAGGTCGCGCGACCTTGAGCGTCTCGCAGATCCCGAATTCCTCGATGAGCCGTGCGATCGCGGCCCCTTCGCTCCCGTACACGCGGACCTCGATGCCGGGGTAGTTGCCAACCGTGACGAAGCTGGTCTGCACCGAGCAGATAGCGCCGCTGGCAAACTCACCGATGAAGATATCGCCGTCGTCGATGTTGACCCGGGCCAGCTGCCCGGTGGCAGCGAGGAGGCGCTCCGGCACGAAGTTCCTGAGCACACCGACGACCGCGGTCAGGTCTGATTCCAGCAGCCAGTGGCCGATGTCGATCACTGGCGCGCCGTATCCCTCCAGCGAAGCGACCTGGATGGGGCCGTCGACGGCCCGCTCACGGCTGCGGAGGGGAGTCTGCGGGTCGAGCCATTGCGAGTTCTGC
Organism: uncultured Actinomycetota bacterium; assembly: GCA_963837255.1. Taxonomy (GTDB): domain Bacteria; phylum Actinomycetota; class Actinomycetes; order Streptosporangiales; family Streptosporangiaceae; genus JAJYUU01. The sequence continues at coordinate 202,468 of CAWIMN010000009.1, read as the reverse complement.
TCATAGGCGTTGTAGATGTAGGGCGTGCCGAGGCTGCCGTTGCGGATGAGGTCCTTCATGTACCGCACCGCCGGGCTATACCGGAACGTGAGGCCGACCTTGGTCTTCAGTCCCGAGGAGCGGGCGAGCTCGGCCAGGCGGGCGACCTCGCGGTGATCGTGCGCCACCGGCTTCTCGCTCAGCACGTGCTTGCCTGCCTCCAGGGCCGCGGAGTTGAGCGGGAGATGCTCGCTGTCTCTGGTGACCACGTCGATGATGTCGATGTCGTCCCGCTTCAGCAGCTCGCGGTAGTCGGTCGTGGCCAGCTGGGCATCAAAGGTGGCGGCTGCGGCTGCTGCGCGCGTCTCGTCGATGTCGCAGACGCCGACGATCTGGCACCTGCTGTCCCTGGCCCAGCCCGGCAGGTGCGCTAGGTTCGCCCACCGGCCTGCGCCGATTACGCCGACGCCGAGTCGCTTGCTTCCCATGTGTCCCGCCCTTCAGCGATTTCCTCGTGCCGCCAGCACCGCGCGCCATGGTCCCGTTCGCCGGCCGCAACAAGCTCGGTCTGCCAGCTCAGGCACTCGTCGGTCACGAACCGGCAGCGCGGCGCGAACCGGCAGCCCGCCGGAACGTCGATGAGGCTCGGCGGCGAGCCGGAGATGCTGCGCAGCTGGCCGCGGGACCCGGCTTGCGGGAGGGCTTCCAGCAGGGCGTGCGTGTAGGGATGCCTCGACGCCGTGATGACGTCGGCGGCCGCGCCCTCCTCCACGATCTGTCCCGCGTACATCACGATGATCCGGTCACACATCTCGCTGATGACCGCGAGGTCGTGACTGACCAGGATCATGCTCATGCCGGTGTCTTCCTGCAGCTCGAGCAGCAGGCTGAGGATCTGGTCCTGAATGATGACATCGAGCGACGTCGTCGGCTCATCGGCCAGCAGCAACCGGGGCGAGGAGGCCAGCGCGATCGCGATCAGCGCCCGCTGCAGCATGCCGCCGCTGAACTGGAACGGGTAGTCACCCATCCGCCGGCTCGCGGCCGGGATGCCAACCCGGTCCAGCAGGCTGACGGCGCGTGCCCTGGCCTCGGCAGCAGTGCAGTCGGCGTGTGCCCGGACGGCCTCGATGACCTGGTCGCCGATGTTGAGCACGGGATTCAGCGCGGTCATCGGGTCCTGGAAGATCATCGCGAGGTGGCTGCCACGGATGGACCGCATCTCGCTTTCCGGCGCCCCCAGCAGGCTCTTGTCGCCTAGCGGATGGTAGATGACGGCCCCGTCGGTGTGGACAGACCGGGTCGGCATCAGGCCCATGATCGTGCGGCACGTCACCGTCTTGCCGCAGCCGCTCTCCCCGACGATGCCCAGGATCTCGGCCTCATGCACCGTGAACGAGACCCCATCGACCGCGCGCACGACGCCCTGTCCAGTCGCAAGATAACTGTGCAGGTCGCGGACGGTCAGCAGCGCCTCCCCGGTCGCGGTCACCGGTCACCAGCCCGGAGCAGGTCCGCCAGGCCGTCGCCGATCAGGCTGAACGCGACACCGACAAAGACAACGGCCAGGCCGGGGAACGCGGCCAGCCACCACGAGGTCAGGATGTAGTTCTGGCCGTCGGAGATCATGGCGCCCCATTCCGGGGTTGGCGGCTGGGTGCCTAGTCCGAGGAATCCCAGTGACGCGGCCAGGATGATGTTCCCGACCGCATCCACCATGGAGAAGATGATCACCGGGGCGGCGGCGTTCGGCAGGATGTGCCGGAACATGACGCGAACCGGACTGTACCCAAGGGCCCTAGCCGCGAGCACGTACTGCTGTTTCTTGGCGACGACTGCCTGCGCCCGCATGATACGCGCGTAGCTCACCCAGCTGGTGATCCAGATCGCGATGAACAAGTTGAAGGTGCTCGGACCGAGCATCGCGACGATCGCGATGATGAGCACAAGGAAGGGAAAAGCGAAGAACAAGTCGACCAGGCGCATCAGGAAACTGTCGATTTTCCCGCCCAGGTAACCGGCCACCAGCCCGATCATCGTGCCGCCCACCAGGGTGACGCTCGTCGCGCCGAAGGCGATGGCCAGGTCGATCCGTCCCGCATACAGGATGCGGGACAGCACGTCACGGCCGTACTGGTCGGTGCCGAGCCAGTGCCCCGCAGTGAACGGCGGCGACAGCGGATGCAGCACGTCAATCGCGGTGGGCGACTGGCCTGCGAGCAATGGCGCGAAGACCGCGGCACAGATGGCGATAACGAGCAGGCCGATCCCTATTATCAGCGTAAGCCGCCGCCTGACCAGGCTGCGCTGCCTGCCTGCCGCCCTGGTAGCGACCTTCATCAGCAGCTCGGACGGACTCGCCGTCCATAGGGCGCTCACGTGCCGATCTCCTGGCCGACTCGCGGATCCAGAGCTGCCTGGACGATGTCGGTCAGCAAGTTGATGAAGACGATGAGCACGGCGAACAGCACTGTCACGCCCTGCACCACCGGGTAGTCGCGGTCGGAGACTGAGCCGACCAGCAGCGTGCCGAGCCCCGGCAGGGAGAACACGTTCTCCACCAGGACGGTCCCGCCGATCAGGTACGCGAGATTCACGCCGTACACGGCGACCACGGCGAGGACCGAATTCCTGAAGACGTGCCGCCAGAGGACCCGCGACCAGCGGATGCCTTTCATCCGGGCGGTGTCGATGAACTCCGCCTGCAGCGTCGCGATCGTCGCGGCACGCAAGCTGCGGACCAGCACGGTGGAGAATCCCAGCGAGATGGTCAGCGCCGGGAGGAACAGGTAGTAGATGTGCCCGACGAATCCGCTGCCGAATCCGCTGATCGGGAAGACGTGCAGGCGGACGCTAAAGATGATGATAAAGATGATGCCCAGCCAGAACGCCGGCATCGCGAAGCTCAGCGTGAAGAAGACACGGCCTGCCTGGTCCAGTATGCCGCCGCGGCGGATGCCGGAGATGAAGCCGACCGGGAGCGAGATGAGGGCGGCCAGCACGGCGCTATAGATCACCAGGAACACCGTCGGCGCGACGTGCTGCCGGATGACCACGGTCGCTGACTCGTTATAAAAGAACGAGAAGCCGAGGTTCCCGTGGAACAGGCGGTCCATGTACTGGCCGTACTGAGTCCAGATGGGCTTGTTGAGTCCGAGGAAGTTGTCGATCGCGACGGCCCTGGTGTGGGTGTAGCTGCTGCCGAGGATGGCGAGCGCCGGGTCGCCAGGGATAAGCCGGAGCAGGAAGAACGTCACCAGCGTGATGCCGAACAAGACGATGACCACGTGCACGAGACGTCGCGGCAGTGTTCCGAACCGGCTCACAGCGTCTCCTCACCCTCGATTCTGGCCGGGCGGGCCGGTCGTGGCCCGCCCGGCTGCACCGGATAGCCCTGGCCCGCTAGTGGGCGGATACCGTCAGCGTCTCCAGTGACAGGTCGTAGTTGCCGAGCGGCGTGACGTGGAAGCCGTGCACCCAGTTGCCGACGCCGTACCGATAGGGGCTGTAATCGGTGACCACGAACGGCGACTGCTGGTAGATGATCTGCTGGATCTGGTTGTACAGCTGCTGGCGGGTGGCCGGGTTGAGCTCGGCGCGCGCCTGCGCGACCAGGGCGGTGGCCTGCTTGCTGCACCAGTAGCTGTTGAAGGCGTTGGCACCGCCGGTGCAGTCGGCGCCGAAGGTGGCGACCTCGTCTGGGTCGATGATGTCGTTCGTCCAGTACCGTTCGCCGAACTCCGAGTGGCCGCCGTCTTCCTTGTTGTAGGCGGTGAGCAGCTCGTAGGACTGGATGCTGAGGTTGATGCCGACGGCGGCGAGCTCGGACTTCAGCACGATGGCCTCGGCCTGCCCCGCGACGTCACCGCTGACCGTGATCAGGAAGGCGTTGAAGCCGTGCGGATAGCCGGCCTGGGCGAGCAGCTGCTTTGCCTTCGCCGGGTCGTAGGGGTAGGGCGTGATCGAACTGTCGAAGTACTGCATCTTGTACGGCATGAACGATGCTCCAGGGGTCGCGTGTCCCTGGTAGGCGAGCTTGACGATGGCATTCCTGTCGATCGCGTAGTTGACCGCCTGCCGCACTAGCTCGCTCTTGAACGGCTTGAAGTGCTCATCGAGCTGGACGAAGTCCACCCGGGTGGACGAGAACAGCTGCACGCTCAGACCGGGCGTCTTGTCGATCTGGCTCACGAGGTTTCCTGGCGGGTTCTCGATGACGTCGGCCTTCTTGCTCTCGAGCATCAAGACCCTGGTGTTGTCGTTCGGCACGATCAGGATCCTGACCTTCTTGATGTTCGGCTTGGTCCCGTAGAAGTACGGGTTCGCCGACAGGTCGACCTCGCTGTCAGGGCTGTAGGAGGTGACCATGAAGGGGCCGCTGCCCACCGGGTGCTGGAAGAACGCCGAGCCCTGGGCCTTGACCAGGCTCTCGGGCACCACCGAGTAGGCATACATGGCGAGGTCGGCCAGCAGCGGGGCGTGCGGCTGCGACAGCGTGATCACGACGGTGTGCGCGTCCGGCGCGCTCAGCGACTTCACTGCCGTCAGCAGGAAACCCCAGCCGCCGGCGAACGCACGTGATCGCTCGATCGAATAGACCACGTCGCTGGCCGTGACCGGGCTGCCGTTGGAGAACTTGGCGTCGGTGCGCAGGTGGAACGTGTAGGTCAGGCCGCCGGGCGCGATGGTCCATGATTGCGCCAGGTCGGGGAGCAGGCCTGTGCCAGTGGCGTTGGGCTGCAGCAGGCGGCTGTAGAGATTCTGGTCGAGCCAGATCGACTCGTTGACTGAGTTGGCCTCGGGATCGAGCGTGTCGACCTTGACCGCGTTCGCGATGACCAGCGTGGTTACCTTCGCCGAGGTCCCAGGGCTGCCGCCGCTGCTACCGCTGCTGCCGCAGGCGGCAGCCATGGCGGTGAGCGAGATCAAGCCCACGATGCTCAGGAACCGGGACGGAGTGGCTCTGACCATGTCACACTCCATTTCGTCGATTGTCGACAGCGACCTAACTGTAGGATCGGCGTTTTCAGGCCGTCAATACCTGTTGGACACCTGTGGCCCTTTCGTCATTCAGGTTGACGTCGGTCAAACTGGCAACGCCAGCATTCGCGAGCAGCGCAACCGACCCTGATCGCGGAGCTTGACGCGACGGGGTAGCACGGGATAGTCGTTGACTGTCGACAATCGTCCGGCGAGTGAGGATTCATGCCCGTTCGTGGTCCGGTCAACGTGCTGGTCGCGTCGCCGCTGGAAGCGGAGCACGCGGCCAGGATCGAGGCGGCCGACAGTCGTCTACGGCTGCTGTATGAGCCTGAGTTGCTGCCGGTGCCGCGGTATGCGTGTGACCACACCGGCCTGCCGCGGGAGCTGTCGGTGACCGAGCTGGATCGCTGGGCTCAGCTGCGCGAGCAGGCCGATGTCAGCTTCGACTTCGACTGGCAGTCCCCGGCCGAGATGCCGAAGCTCTGCCCGAGACTGCGCTGGGTGCAGGGGACGAGCGCCGGCATCGGCGGCTTCCTCGAGCGCACCGGGCTCGTGCACACTGATCTCGTCTTCACCACGGCGGCCGGCGTGCACGGCACGCCGCTGGCAGAGTTCGCGCTCCTCGGGCTGCTGCACTTCGCGAAGGAAATGCCGACGCTAGCCCGGTGGCAGCGCCAGCAGCACTGGGAGCGACACACGTCGGGCGTACTCGCCGGCACGACGGCGGTCGTCGTCGGCCTCGGCGGCATCGGGCGCGAGGTCTGCCGGCTGCTGGCAGCCGCTGGTCTCACCGTGTACGGCTGCGGGCGGCCGGCCAAGAGCTACCACGTTCCCGGTGTGTCGATGTATACCGACACCACGCGCCTGCGCGAGGTGCTTCCCGCTGCCAGTGCGCTCATCCTGGCGTGTCCGCTCACCGATCAGACCAAGGGCCTCATCGGGCCGGACGAACTTGCCGCGCTGCCGCCTGGAGCGGTCGTGGTCAATGTGTGCCGTGGCCCGGTCATCGACGAGCCCGCGCTGGTCAGCGCGCTGACATCCGGCCACCTGGCGGGTGCGTGCCTGGATGTGTTCGCGGTCGAGCCGCTGCCGTTGTCGTCGCCGCTGTGGGCGATGGACAACGTGATCGTCTCGCCGCACTCCGCCGCGACGGCCGCCGCCGAGAACCGGCTCCTGACCGAGCTGTTCATCGACAACCTGCGGCGCTGGCTTGCCGAGGAGCCGCTGCGCAACGTCTACGACCGGGTGGCTGGCTACTAGGGAGGCAGGGAAGGTCATGGCAGCAGATCGGATCAGGGTCGCGGTCGTGGGCGCGGGCCGGTGGGCGCAGATGGCGCACATCCCCGGCTGGCAGCGCGATCCTCGAGCGGAGGTCGTTGCGCTCGCCGATACCGACGCGACGGCACTGGCCGCCGCGGCCAGCCGCTTCGGCGTCACGCGGACGGTCTCGGATTACCGCGAGCTGCTCGACGACCCGGACATCGACGTTATCGACGTGGTGACGGGCAACCAGCCGCACTTCCAGATCTCCTCCGACGCTCTGTCGGCGGGCAAGCACGTCCTGTGCGAGAAGCCGGTGCACACTGATTACCGCAAGACCAGGCAGGCGGCCGGGCTCGCCGCCGCGGCCGGGTTGCGGACCAAGCTGGGCTTCACCTTCCGGTACGCGCCGGCTATCCAGTACGCCAAGGAGCTGATCGACGCCGGCTTTGTCGGCGAGCCCTACATCTTCAACGGATTCGAGCAGAACAGCCAGTGGATCGACCCGGCCACGCCGCTGCGCCAGTTCGACCCCGATGCCGATCCGGGCGAGATAGCGGTGTCCTCCATCGAGGGCTATGGCGCGCCGATTATCGACATCATGCACTGGTGGATGGACGCCGAGCTGTCGGCGGTCGTCGGAGCCATGCGGAACTTCGTTCCGAACCGGATCATCCGCGACACCGGACTGATGACACGGGCCAATATCGACGACGGGGACATGTGGATCGCCGAGTTCGGCTCCGGCGCGCTCGCCTCGATCCAGTCTTCGTACGTCACGGTCGGCAACTACCCGGGCATCGAGGCCCGCCTGTACGGCTCGGAGGGCGCGGTCATCGTCCGGCTCGTCGACGAGTTCGGGTGCTGCCAGACGATCAAGACCGCGCGCAAGGACGCGGTGGAGTTCACCGAGGCCGACATTCCCGCGAGATTCTTCCCGCCAGGCGGGAACTCGGGGGAGGACTGGGAGTTCCTGTTCTACTCCAACCTGGTCGCCAACTTCATCGACGAGATCACGGACCCTGGCCTGCCGAGCCAGGGGGACTTTGCCCAGGGCGCGCTTGTGCAGGAGACGATCAACGCGTTCGAGGAGTCCTTCCGCCGCCGCGCCTGGGTCGACTTCCCGCTCGAGGCGCCCGCCATCGCGGCTGCGTCGTGAACCTGACCGCTAACCAGGTGCGGCTGCCCCGGCAGGTGCTGGCGGGGGAGATCTGGCCGGCCCTTGCCGACCGGCATGCCTACCGGGTAGACCCGGACGGCAGGCCCTTCGTGCTGCCAGGTATGGGTGCGGTGACACTGGGAGTGCACTGCGGCGATCGGGCCACCGGGTATGCCTCCGATCATCTGGAGCCCGGCGCGTCGGTTCGGCACCGCGATGCGGCGGCTAACCACGCACTGCAATTCCTCACCTGCGTCGGGAACGAGGTAAGAGTCGCCAGCGGTCCGGCCGCGGGCGCGATCGGTCACGTGATCGGTCAGCACGCCTACGTCCTCGTGGACTTTCCCGAGGCAGCGCTTCAGGTCATGGGCCCCGGCGACGGCGTGACCGTGGTGGCCGTCGGGCAGGGACTAGCGCTCGCCGATCACCCGGCCATCGTGGTCAAGAACTGCGATCCTGGCCTGCTGGCCCGCATGCCGGGCGGGACGGATGCGGACGGACGCCTCGAGGTGCACGTGGCGGCCCGGGTGCCGGCCGAGGCGATCGGCGCGGGCGCCGGGATGATCTCCGAGTACGCCAACACTGACCTGATGGGCGCCTATGCGGGCCTCGGCGACGATCTGTCGCTGGGGCTGGAGTCGCTGCGCATCGGCGACGTCGTGTGCCTCGAGGATTCTGACCATCGATTCGGCCGCGGTTACCGCCCCGGCTTCCTGACAATCGGCGTCATCTCCACCGGTCAGTGCATGCTGTTCGGGCACGGGCCGGGTCCGAGCACGCTGATGTCAGGTCCGGCCGATGCGTTCAGCATCGTGGTCGACACCGCTGCCAACCTGGCTAGCTGGCTGCACCCGTGGCCCGGGGAGACCGCCGATGACCAGCGTTAACTTGGTGGGCTACGTTGAGCATCCGGTGCTCGGCGAGTCACCGTATCGCGTGGGCCGGGACGGGGCCAGCTATGTGCCCGTGGGCGACGGCGGTATCGTGCTCGGGCTTGAGCTGGGTGACTCGGTGTTCAAGCTGGCAGCGGATCACGCCGCGCCCGGCGCGTGCCTGCTGCATCCCGATCCGGCGGCGCGCCACGCGCTGGCCGCCTTCGCGTGCATCGGCAACCGCGCGGTGGTCAGGACCGGGGCGGCCGCTGGCGCCGCGGGGAGCGTGATCGGGAAGCGCGGCGAGGAGGGGCGCGTCATTGTCGGGTTCCGGTCGGCGGAGCTGGCTCTCATGCGACCGTCCGACGAAGTGCTCGTGCGGGCCTCAGGGCAGGGCTGGCGGCCTGCGGGCATCCCGTCCGGGGTCGCGGTGATGAACACCGATCCCGCTGCGTTCACCGCGCTGCCGCTGCACGTCTCGGCCGACGGCAGCACGGTGACCGCGGCAGTCCGCTGCGTGCTCCCCGGCAAGCTGGCCGGCAACGGCATCGGCCGCCCCGCGGTGAGCTGGGATCTCGATCTGCAGCTGACGTCCGCTGACGTGGCGGTGCCGGGTGATACGGCGGCGGGCGGTGCGGCGCCGGGCGGTGCCGCCGCCGTCCCGGACGTGCTGCTCGGCGACCTGATCGCGCTAACCGATATCGACGCCCGGTACAACATGGGATACCGTCGCGGCTGGCTGACGGTGGGCGTCGTGGTACACGGCGCGAGCCCGCTACCCGGGCACGGGCCAGGCATCACGCCGATCCTGACCGGGCCGGCCGGTGCGCTGCTGGCGAGGCCCGACGCTGCAGGCCACGTCGGTTTGACTGCCGCGATGTTGAAGCTACAGTGACCGACGACAGCCGATCTCAGCCGCAGAAGGGGGCGACAGCGCATGCTTGAGCATGTCTCCCTTCCGGAGGCCGTCAGCCGGGCGCTCCGGCATCGGATCCTGAATAACGAGCTGCCAGCCGATACCCGGCTCGTCGAGGCAAACCTGGCGGCTGAGTTCGGCGTGAGCCGGGGCACGATCCGCGACGCCATGCGCAGCCTGCACGCAGAAGGCCTCATCGCCATCGTCCCGCGCCGCTACAGCGTCGTGACCCGCATGTCCCGCGAGGATGCCGAGGACGTGTGCTTCGCGCGGTACGTGCTGGAGGACGCGAGCGTCGAAGGCGGACTCGGCCGCAGCCGCAAGGACCTGCTCAAGTCCCTCAGGCTGGCCATGGAGCACATGTCGATCGCCGCGCGAACCGACGACATGGACGCGCTCGTGGCGAGCGACACCCAGTTCCACGAACTGCTGATGGACATCTCGGGCAAGCGCCGGCTGAAAGACCTGTGGAGCATGCTCAACAGCCAGATGGGCGCCCTGATGCGGTCGGAGATCGAACGGCAGGGGATCGGCCTGGCCGATGCCGTGGAGCGGCACCGCGGGATCGTCGATGCCGTGACCGAGGGCGATCTCGGCAGGCTGCGCAAGGAACTTCGCGACCACTACCTGGTCGGCTTCCCCGACCACGAAGAGTCATAGCCGCCGGCTCCCGTCGTCAGGATGCCGTTGCCATCACGTCAGCATCATGCAGGTGACACGCCACCGAACGGCCGCCGGGAAGCTGCAGCACGGCGGGCTCGCGCTCCCGGCATACGGGCATCGCCAGCGGGCACCGCGGATGGAAGTGACAGCCCGATGGCCGCTCGAACGCGTTGGGCAGGTCGCCCGTCAGCGCCGGCTTGATGGTCTTGCGGCGGGTGGTGAGGCGCGGCGCCGCCCGCACCAGTGCCTGGGTATAGGGGTGCAGCGGGTCGGCGAAGATGTCCGCGGTCGGCGCGACCTCGACCACGCGGCCTAGGTACAGAACCGCGGTGCGCTGGCTGATGTGCCGGGCGACGTCGAGGTCGTGAGTGACGAACAGGTACGTCAGCCCGCGCTCGTCCTGCAGCCTGATCATCAGGTTCAGCACCTGTGCCTGGATCGAGACATCGAGTGCCGAAAGCGGCTCGTCGGCGATCACCACCTCGGGCTCGACGGCCAGCGCGCGGGCGATCCCCACGCGCTGCCGTTCGCCGCCGCTAAAGGCGTGCGGCCGGCGGTCCGCCTGGGATGGCGACAGGCCAACGGTGGTGAGCAGGTCGGCAACGCGCTGGGCCCGCTGCTGCCGGCCCACGACGTGGTGGACCGTGAGTACCTCGGTCAGCGACTGGCCGACGGTCATGGTCGGATTGAGCGAGGAGTACGGGTCCTGGAATACGCCCTGGATCTGCCGGCGGACGGTCCTGGCGGCCTCGCTCTTGCGGTCCAGGATGCTCGCGCCCCGATACAAGATGTCACCGCTGGTCGGCTTGTACAGGCCGAGCAGCAGCCTGCCGTAGGTCGTCTTGCCGGAGCCGGTCTCGCCGACTAGCGCCAGCGTCTCGCCGCGCTGGATCGCCAGCGAGACGCCGTCGACCGCCTTGAGCACGGGCTTCGCCCGGCCGAGTGAGTCTCGGCCGGCGCTGAAGTACCGGGCGACGTCACGGGTTTCGAGCACCGGCTGCGCCGCGTCTTTGCTGGGGAGAGCCTGCTCAGCCGCGGACACTGGCAACTCCGTCGCTGACGTGCGCTCGCAGCGCGTAGCGGCCCGCGTTGCTGCCGCCGTCGACCTCGAGCACCGTCCCGGTGATGTGGCTGGCCTCGGGCGAGGCCAGGAACAGGACAGCGCTCGCGATGTCGCGCGGATCGCCGGCCCGGCCGAGCGGGATCGATCGCACCAGGTCAGCGCGCAGATGATCGGGCGCTCGATCGGGGAACGCGGAGCTCCACTGCCGGACGTCGATGTAGCCAGGCGAGACGACGTTCACGCGGATCCCGTACGGGCCGAGCTCCATCGCGAATACCTTGCTCATGGTCTCGACCGCCGACTTGGAGGCGCTGTACGCGGCCCCGCCAGGCCGGGGATTGCGCGCCGACCCGGTCGTGATGCAGATGATCGAGGCGTCCTCGGCGTGCCGCCCGACGCAGTGGCGCGCGAACGCCTGGGTCATCATGAACGTGCCCGAGACATTGACGGAGAAGACCCGGTTCCAGTCATCGGCCGGCATATCGAGCAGGGTGCCGTCCGGGTAGGCTGCCGCGTCGTTGACGAGGATGTCGGCCTTCCCGAACCGGCTGACAGCCTCCGCCATGACGAGGTCGGCGGTGGCCGGGTCGCTGATGTCGCCGACCACGGTGGCGACGCGGGGGTGATCGGCGAAGTGCCCGGTGTCGACCAGGTCGCAGATGACGACCGCGGCGCCGTCCGCCGCGAGCCCGGTGACGATGGCGCGGCCGATGCCGTTGGACCCTCCGGTGACCACCGCCACCTTGCCTTCGAAGCGGACCTGCGGCACCCGACCTCCAGTCAAGCTGTGGCGGCTATTGTCGATTGTCGACTACGTTGACTATAAGGGACGTCAGGACAGTACGACTAGGTCGGCGAAGGACGGATCGGCATGAGCATCTTCACCGGCGTCGGGGTCGCACTGGTCACGGTGCGAGATGCGCGGGATGTGCCCGACCCGGCTGCTACTGGCGACCTCGCAGCACGCCTAGTGGCACAGGGAATGCGAGCCGTCCTCGCCTGCGGCACGACCGGCGAGGCAAGCCAGCTGACCGACGCGCAGCGCACCGAGATCGTCGCGGCGGTGCGCCAGGCGGTGCCTGCCGGGGTGCCGGTCATCGCCGGGACTGGTGCCACGAGCCCCGGCCGCGCCGCCGAGCTGACGGGCGCCGCGGCCGCGGCGGGTGCCGATGCGGTGCTCGCCTGGCCGCCGCCCGACTGCGCGGACCTGACCGGCTACTACGCAACTGTCGGCGCTGCCGCGCCAGGCCGGCCGGTCCTGGCTTATCACGTGCCCTGGGTGTCCGCGCCGGGCGTGCCAGTCGATGTGCTGGCTGACCTGCCGGTGGCCGGCATCAAGGACTCATCCGGCGATCCGGACCGGCTGCTGTTCGAGGTTGCTCGCTACTCCGGCGCCACGTACGTCGGATCGTCGGCGCTGCTCGCGCTCGCTGGTCCGCTCGGCTGCACCGGAGCGATCCTCGCGATCGCCAATGTTGTGCCGGAGCTGTGCATCGCTGCGTTCGGCGGCTCGGCGCAGGCACAGCTTAAGCTCACCGATGTGCATCTCGCCGTTCGCGCCGGCGGCCCGCCCGTCCTCAGGCAGATGCTCGCCGGTGCGGCCAGCCAGTCCGGAGCCCGGGTCCGTCGTTAGCAGAAGAGGAGTCGAGCAATGGCACGGGTTGCAGTTACCGGGGCTTCCGAACTGACCGGTCGCGCGGCCTCAGTCGACAATCGCCGGGTACACCAGCGTCTTGAGCTGGCCGCGGAAGTTAAATGTGCCGGAGGGGAGCAGCTGGGTCATGAAGACCACCGTGAGGTCTTCGGCCGGGTCTATCCAGAAGATCGTCGACGCGGCACCGCCCCACATGTACTCGCCCTCGGAGCCGATGACCTGCGTGAGCGCGGGAGCCTTGGCGACCGCCACTGTCAGGCCGAACCCCAAGCCGTCGAATCCCACCTCGCCGTACCCGCCGGGCAGCGCGACTGACCGCAGGTCGCCGCCGCCAGGCAGGTGATTGGAGGCCATCAGCTCGATTGTCTTCCGGCCCAGAATGCGGACGCCGTTGAGCTCGCCGCCGTTGAGCAGCATCTGGCAGAAGCGCAGGTAGTCAGCCGTCGTGGCGACGAGCCCGCCGCCGCCGGACAGGAACGAGGGTTCCTCGCGGTAGCCGCTGCGCTGCGGATCATCGACGAGGACGAGATTCTTGCTCGCGTCGCGTCGATAGCACGCAGCGAACCGGTCCACTTTGGCGTCGGGCACCATGAACCCGGTGTCGTGCATCGCCAGCGGCTCGAAAATCGCGTTCCTCAGGTAGTCGTCGAAGCGCTGCCCGGAGATGATCTCGACAAGGCGCGCGCATACATCAGTCGAGACCGAGTAGAACCAGTGCGTACCCGGATGGAACTCCAGCGGGTAACCGGCGTAGCGCTCGATCATGGTCTGGAGCGTGGCGTTCGGACCCCGCCGGGAACCGGGCGTGAGCGCCTGGCCCGGCTTGGTGCTGTCGGCAGAGAATAGTTGCTGCAGCGTCCGGCCGCCGGCGAAGCCCAGCCCGGACATGTGCGTCAGCAGGTCGCGCACGGTCATCGGCGACTGCGGGTCGACGAGCCTTTCCGCGCCGTCCTCGTCCCGCTCGCGGACCTTGAGGTCCCGCCACTCGGGGATGAAGCGCGTGACCGGATCGCTGAGCTGGAACATCGCGCGCTCGTAGAGCGACATCAGCGCGACCCCGGTGATCGGCTTGGTCATCGAGTAGATGCGCCAGATCGTGTCATCGACGACCGGGGCCGACCGCTCGCGGTCCCGGACGCCGAAGGACCGCAGGTAGCCGACATGGCCGTGACGGGCGACAGCGACCTGGCAGCCGGCGATGCGTCCCGGGTCGATGTAGCGGGTCTGGAGATGCTCGGTGATCCGCTCGAGCCGCGCCTCATCCAGGCCCGCACCGACTGGATTGACCTTCATGAGCATTTCTCCCGTCGTCGCGGTCCCCTGACGTCCTGGCGCGGACATAGCCGAGGTTAACGCCGTATCGTCATTCTGGGGAAGGTGGTGGCACGCGGTGGCGACGGATCCGGACATCAACCTCGTTGATCCCGATATCTACCAGCGCGGTGGCGCGCCGCACGAGCAGTTCGCCTGGCTGCGGGAGCACGCGCCGGTGTTCTGGCACGCCAACGGCGGCGGGGCCGGCTGGCCTGGATTCTGGGCGGTCACCAAGCACGCGGATGTCACGCAGGTCACCCGGCACCCCGAGATCTTCTCCTCTGCCCGCCGGACCGCGGTGTTCAAGGAGTGGCCAGACCAGGCGGTCGAGCGGTTGCGGTTGATGATGATCAACATGGATCCGCCGCAGCACACCCGGCAGCGTGCTTTCGTCAACCGGGGATTCACGCCGCGGATCATCGGCCGGCTGGAAGAGCACATCACCGAGATTTGCGGTGGCCTGCTCGATGACATCGCCGGTCTGAGCAAGGTGGACTTCGTCACTGAGATCGCTGCGCCGCTGCCGACGCAGGTGATCTGCGAGCTGGTCGGGGTGCCAGTCGAGGACAGGGGCCGGATCTTCGAGTTGTCCAACCGCCTGGTTGGCTTCGATGACCCGGAGATGGTGGCTTCGCCCGCTGACCAGATGCAAGCCGCGGCGGAGATGTACTCCTACGCGGGCAAGCTGGCCGACGGCCGCCGGAAGCAGCCGCGCGACGACATCGTGACGCAGCTGCTCGAGCCCGACGACGCGGGCCGGGAACTGAGCACGCTGGAGTTCAATTTCTTCTTCCTGCTGCTCACGGTGGCGGGCAACGAGACCACCCGCAACGCAGCCTCCGGCGGCATGCTCGCCTTCTTCGACCACCCCGCGCAGTGGCAGCGGCTGGTCGCCGACCCGGCCCTGGCGGCATCAGCGGCGGAGGAGATTGTCCGCTGGGTCAGCCCGGCGAACCTGGTCCGCCGCACCGCGATCCGCGATACCGAGCTCAGCGGCCAGCGAATCGCCGAGGGGGACAAGGTGGTGGCTTTCCTCACCTCAGCGAACCGCGACGAGGGCGTCTTCGCTGCGGCGCAGGAGTTCGACATCGGGCGCGAACCGAACCCCCACGTCGGCTTCAGTGGCGGCGGCCCGCATTTCTGCCTCGGCAGGCACCTGGCCGCCCTCGAGCTGCGGGTGCTGCTGACGGCCCTGGCCGAGCGGATGCCCGCCGTCGCGCCCGGCGGCGAGGTCAGCAGGCTCCGGTCCAATTTCGTCAACGGCATCAAGCACATGCCGGTGCAGTTCTAGGCGGGCGCTACCTGAGCACGTGCCGAGTGAGACTGCTCTTACTTAGCTAACCGCGCCTGAAGAGCCAGCGACAGCTCGCTCGCGTCGTCGGCGGCGAGGTACTCGTGCACGAGCCGGACAGCGGTTGCGCCGTCACCGACGGCAGCGGCGACGCGCTTCATCGAGCGATAACGGGCGTCCCCCACGGCGAACACGCCGGGCACCGACGTCTCGAGCGGGAGCGGAGCACGGTCCAGCGGCCACCGGGACGGGGACGGGCTGTCGCGGATGACGTCGCGTCCCGTCCGGATGTAGCCGCGCTCGAGCTGGAGCCATGCGGGCAGCCATTGTGTGCGCGGCTCGCCGCCGATCGACACAAACAGGGCGGCTGCTGGGGCCTGCTCGGTGCGGTCGTGCAGCCGGTCATGCAGCGTAACGGCCTCCAGGCGCTGATCGCCGTGGCCGTCGGTGACCTCGGTGTGCAGGCGCACCGAGATGGTCGGGGTGGCCTCGATCTCGCGGATCAGGTACTCCGACATCGACCGGCTCAGGCTGTCCCCGCGCACGACGAGCGTCACGTGCCGGGCGAACCGGGCCAGGTGCAGCGCGGTCTGGCCGGCCGAGTTGCCGCCGCCGACCACGAACACGTCGCGGCCTTCCATCGCCTGCGTGTCGCTTCCGGCCGCGCCGTAAAACACGCCGGAGCCGACCAGCGCCTCCAGGCGCGGCACGCCGAGGCGGCGCCACGCGATGCCGGTCGCGACGATGACCGCCCTGGCCGTGATCGCGCTGCCGTCAGTCAGGGTCACCGCCCGCCGCTCATCGCGGCACTGCAGGCCGCAGGTGGGCTGAGAAAACACCATGTGCGCACCGAACATCCAGGCCTGCTCGCACGCCCGCCGCGTCAGTTCGTGCCCGCTGATGCCGTACGGGAAGCCGGGATAGTTCCGGATCATCGGGCTGCTCCCCGCCTGGCCCCCCGAGACGGTCTCTTCCAGCACGACCGTCTGCAGGCCCTCCGATGCGGCATATACGGCCGCGGCCAGGCCAGCCGGTCCCGCGCCGACGATGACGACGTCACACTCGTCGATGTCGCTCGAGGTGCTCCCGCCGGTTGCCTCGACGATCTGCGCAGGCGTCGGCTGCACCATCGTGTAGTCGTCGTGCCGGATCATGACCGGGAGGCGCGATCCGTCGAGGCCCTCGCTTGCGAGCAGCCGATGAGCATGGTTGCTGCTCGCCGCGTCGAAATGAAACGGCACGTTGAATCGAGTGAGCAGCTCACGCACCTCGTGCGTGCGACGGTCGTCCGGGCCGCCCACGACGTGGAACAGGTCGAAGCCGGCTTCCTGGTCCTTGGCCCAGTCCGCCAGGAACTCGCTGATGACCCGATAGAGATCCTGCTCGAGCATCCAGGGCTTGGTGATGTGGTAGTCCGCCTCGCCGAGCGTCATGGCCTGCACGACCGGACTGCGCACGGAGTAATCCCGATCCACCAGGAGCACGCGCTTGGCCTGCGGGTGCAGCTGGTGAGCGCGGGCTAGGAAGTCCACCCCTGGCATCTCGCTCATGTGGTGGTCGACGATCAGCAGTGCGACGGTGTCGCGCTCGTCGGCCAGCTTGCGCAGCGTTGCGAGCCCCGCGGCGGCCGACGATTCACCGATGACCCGGAAGTCTTCGCTGAATCGCCGGCTGAGATCGCCTCGGAGCGCTCGCACGACGCCGGGGTCGTCATCGATCACGAACAGGATCGGTCGCGACATTCGCTTCTCCGTCTCAGGCGGACGGCCGGATGTTCTGGTTGACGTGCAAGGTGTTGTCCGGGTCGTAGCGGGCCTTGACGTGCGCGAGCCGGTCATAGTTGGCCCGGTAGGACGCCTTGATCCGGTCCTGGCCCTCGTCCATCAGGAAGTTGACGTAGCCGCCGCCGGCCGACGTCGGGTGCAGCTCCGTCCAGTAGTCCTTGGCCCACCGGGAGATGAGGTCGGCGTTGGCGGGATCAGGGTCGACGCCCACGATGACTCCGGCCCAGCCGCCGTCCCGGTAAGCGAAGGCAGTGGCGTCGTCGGCGACGCGGCTGGCCGCGCCATCGATCGGGTACATGTGCATGGTCGAGTGACCGGTCGGCAGCCGCGCGCCGTACTTGGTGTGGACGTCGATCGCCGCGTCGGAGATCTGGTTGAAGAAGTCCGCGCGCCAGTACCACTGCAGTCCAGCCGGATATAGCGCATCGAAGGCGCTCTGCAGCACGCTGAACGGCATCGGCTGGATGCCGACCAGCAGCGGTGAGCCGAAGGTCCTGACCGGCTCGAGCACGTCGTCGGCCCGGTCATGCGCTCCGGTGTAGCACCAGACAATGCCGCAGGCCTTGCGACCCCAGAGCTCCTCGGGGAACGGCGGGGCGGGCGGGATGGTGAGCAGCGCGATCCAGCCGCTGAGCTCCTCGGGCAGCGATGGCAGTAGCTCGCGATACCAGCGCATGACGTCAGCGGTATCGGCGATGTCATACAGCACCGGCCCGCCGATGATCGTCCCGGCAGCACCGATGTCGTGGCAGCGGAAGGTGAAGGAGGTGACGATGCCGAAGTTCCCGCCGCCGCCGCGCAGGGCCCAGAACAGGTCGCTGTGCGACGTCGGGCTGGCGGTCACGAAGCTGCCATCGGCCAGCACCACGTCGGCGGACAGCAGGTTGTCGACGGTCAGGCCGAATCGCCGGGACAGGTAGCCGATGCCGCCGCCGAGCGTCAGGCCGCCGACGCCCGTGGACGCGAGGAAACCGGACGGGGTGGCCATGCCGAACGCGACAGTCGCGTGGTCCACGTCTCCCCACGTGCAGCCGCCGTCGACGCGGACGGTGCGAGCATCAGGATTGACGGTGGTGCTGCGCAGCAGCGAGAGATCGACCACCAGGGCGTCGTCGGCGACTCCGAGGCCAGCGGCGTTGTGCCCGCCGCCGCGGACGGCCAGCTCGATGCCGTGCTCGCGGCCGAAGCGCACGCACGAGACGACGTCGGCCACGTCCCGGCAGCGCGCGATGGCAGCAGGGTGCTTGTCGATCATGGCGTTGTAGACCGCCCTGGCCTCGTCATAGCCAGGATCGCCCGGCATGATCAGGTCACCTCGCAAAAAAGCGGATAGGTCGTCGTATGCCGCAGTAGTGCTGCTGGCTGTTGTGGTGGTCATGGTTCCCCTCAGGTCCGATCCAGGATGATGCGAACACGGCCACGCTAGGTTCCCTGCCGTTCGCGGAGCGTTCGCGAGCAGGCGCTTACGTCAGGCGCGCGGGCGAACGCCAGGCGAACGGAGATCTGCTGGCGTCCTGTTGCCAGCTTGGTCAGCGACGTCACGCTCGCAGCGCCGGACCAGGGCCACGCTTCCGTGGGCCGATGCCATCTCCGCCGCCGAGCGCAGGCGTGCAACGGCGTTCTGGTCGTGGTCGTATGCGGCCCGCATCCGCATCACCTCGGGAAGCCACCACAGGTCGTCATGGACCTGCCCCGCCGCCAGCGCGGCGTCGAGGATCGCCGGGGCGGCTTCGGCGTGGTGGCCGCGTGCCAAGAGGTCGGCGAGCAGCGACAGCCAGTAGGGCATGCGGGCGAACGAGCCTTCGGCCTTCAGGTTGTCAATGCCTCGCCTGGCGAGGCTGGTGCCCGACTCGTCCATTCGGCACCAGCCGTCCAGAACCAGCGCCCACTCACGGTAATAGGCAAAGCCGTACTTATCGCACAGATATCGCAGCTCTCCGACCGTCTCGCTCAAAGCCGACAAGTCGTGGCGCATCTGGTGCGTGATGGAGCCGTATGCGAGGGCCACCGCCAGGCAGTACGGGTGGTCGATCGCACGGGCGAGGCCGATGGCGTCCTGGCAGGCCTGCAGTGCCTCGTCATCCTGGCCCAGCAGCCAGTGGGCGTGGGCAGCCCAGGCGGTGCTTTGCACGTCTGCGCGGGTGCCAATGCTGAGCCAGACGGCGCCACTGGCCATCTTGGTCGCGAGCCGCAGATGACGCAGTCCCTCGGCAGGCATGCCGAGGCTTACGGCGGACCCGCCGACGGCGAACTGAGCCTGACCGCAGAGCTCGGAGGCGGGGTCGTCCAGGGTGAGAGCACGGGTAGCCACCTGGTAGCCATCAGCGATGCGGCCCTGAACGAACCTGGAAGCCCACAGCGCGACCAGCCCGGTGATGGTGGATGCCTTGCTGCCTAGTGAGTCAGCCAGCGAAATCGAGCGCTCGAGCGTTTGCTGCACGGCCGGGGACGAATAGCCGTATCTCGCGCTCAGAGGTGCTGCCAGGGCTTCGAGGACCGCCAGCTCGTGCTTGTCCTTTTCTCGCCCGGCAGGCAGGTTCACGATGATTGCCAGCGCCTCGTTGTGCAGCCGGATTGCCTCGGCCTGGGCGAACATGCCCGCGGCAAGATCGGCCGCGCGCCGGTAGTAGTCCAGTGCGCGCCTGGGTCGTCCGCCGCGCGAATACTGCTCCGCGAGCTGAGTCGCCACCGCGTCGGTGTCCTCAGCGTGGATCAGCTCGAGGCCCTGCGCCAGGCGCCGGTGCAAAAGCCAGCGTCTAGGCGGGCTCACCTGCGAGTAGGCGGCCTCGCGGAGCAGGTCGTGGGAGAAGTCGTAGCCGTCTCGGAATTCACGCAGGATTCTGCGCTGCCACAGTTCATCGACAGCCTCCACCACGACATCGGCGTCCAGGTCACTCGTCTCGGTGAGCAGGTCAAGAGTGAAGTCCTGGCCGACCGCCGCCGCCAGGCCGGCCACCTCCCTGGCGGGCGCTGTCGCCTGGCCAAGCCGATTGCGCAGCACTGCGGTGAGATCACCGGCAGGCAGGGGAACGGGGCCAAGTCCGGCAATGCCGCGTACAGCCTCGATGACATGCAGCGGGAAGCCGCCCGTTGTCGCCTGGAGCAGATCGCGGTCGGCCAGGCTGAGCTGCCGTCCGGAGATCGCCTCGGCAAGGCGACCCGTGTCGGCGGCGTCCAGCGGGCTGAGCGCAAGCTCTGTCAGCAGGCCGGTGGCCCGCATCCGGTCGGTCCAGTCAGCGAGCGCATGGTCTTCGACGGGGTTGTCGTTGCGCATGGTCCCCGCCACCAGCAGCTGCGCACCGGGCTCGAGACTCAGGCAGAAGGCGAGAAACGCCAGCGTCTCCTGATCACACCACTGCACGTTGTCCAGGAGCAGCAGCATCGGACGGCCGACGGAGTGCAGCGCCCGCGCGAGGCCCTCAAAGAACCGATGGCTTTGCCAGGCGTCGGCCATGATGGTGCCGCCAGCCGCGCGCTCGGCTCGACGCCCGGACGGCACAAGCCGCTCCACCTCAGTGCGCCAAGTCTCATCCAGGGCGGCCGTAGCAGACGCGACGGCAGGATTGCGTATCCAGTCAGCCACCGGCGCCAGGGCCAGCCGTCCCGATCGCCCGAAGCACTGGCTGCTCGCGACGACTGCGCCTTGCCCGCGAGCCAGGTCCGCCAGCTCGGTGACCAGCCGGGTCTTCCCAACGCCGGCCGCGCCGCGGACGAGGCCGAGACCCGGACGTCCTGCGACCGCGGCACGCCAGAGGCCATGAAGCGAGCCGAGCTCCGCCGACCGGCCGACGAGCTGCGCCGCAGGCGGCCCGGAGCGGGCGAGCCCAGGCTCGATGGTCGTTGCCTCGTGCCGGAAGCCGCTGGTCTCGCCGTCAGCCAGCAAGCGCTGGAAGGCTAGCCGCGTGGCCTGATCCGGGATAATTCCGAGCTCCCGCTCCAGGACCGAGGCGCAGTGGTGATACGTGCTGACGGCGCCGGCCCGGTCGCCCCGGTCTGCATGCAGCTGCATCAGCGCACGGTAACCGGCCTCCTCCAGCGGCTGGAGCTGGATCCGCCGGCGCGCGGCCTGGGCCGCCCCAGCCAGATCGCCCTCCTTCGCGCGCGCATCGCAGAGCAGATCGCACAGGTCCGCGCAGTCGCGCTCGAGCTGGCCCCTGGCCTCGAGTATCCAGTCGTCGTAGACGCCGGGCAGGAGCTCGCCTCGGTACTGCGCGATGGCTCGGTCGGCATGGGCGATGATTCCCGCTCCGTCGTCGGCCGCCGCTGCCGCCAGGGCAGCCTGGCGCTCGGTCTCGAACACGCGCAGGTCAACGCGGCACGTCTCGGCGTCGCGCCAGCACAGGTCTCTGGGCGTCACGACCAGCGACGGCTCGCCTGCCAGAACCTGGCGCAGCTGATGGAGCTCCCGGCGGAGGTTAGTCAGTGACTGCGCGTCTCCCGAGTCCGGCCAGAGCAAGCCTGCGATCCGCTGTCGAGGCTGGCGCGCCTCCGCGTGGATGACCAGGTAGGCAAGCAAGGCAATCGCTCGCGACGCGCCGACCCGCGCGCTCGCCACGTCGTCGGAGATTGCCTGCTCCCCCAGCAGGGACACGTGCAGCATCTCAGCGCGCCCTCCTGCAACCTCGGGCTAGCCGGCGGCCGCGATACCGGCGGTCACACGCTCTCCATGCCACCCCTCAGATCAGCCCGCGCGCGTGGAGTCCCCGTAGGGAATGCGTGGAGATGGCGTGGAGAGCGGCGCGCCGTCGACGTAGGTGACCGTGTGCGCGGCGATGGCCGGGACGCGCGGGCCGGGCAGGACGATGCCGGTCAGGTTCAGCGGGTCGGCGGCGGAGATGTGGACGGTCTCGCCCGTGTGCTGCTGCTTGCGGACGGTCTTGAGCACGTCGATCGCATCGGGGTGGGCGTACTGCTCGCCGCTGAAGCCGGTGACGAACCGGCCGCCGCGGATCGTTCCCCTCGCTTCCATGCGCCGGAACGCCCACAGCAGGTCGCGCCAGGGGATGGCGAGGGTCTCCCGGACCGCGATGTCGCGGAAGACCACACCCCAGCGGGCGACCAGTTGCTCGGCGACGGCCTCAGCCAGTTCATCCCGGTCTGCACCGATAGCTGGTCCCGGCAGCAGCGACCAGCGCCCGGAGGCGCCCGTGGCAGCCCGCAGTCCGCGCCGCAGCCCGCGGGTCGGTGCGTACCGCTCCGGGCTGCCGCGCCGCAGCAGGGACCGGACGGCGCGGAAGCCGTCGGCGGTGATGATCCCGCGGGCCACGCCGTCCCACAGCGCGTCGTCTACCTCGTAGGGGAGGCGGCCGGTCACCGTCGCGAGGTCGGGCCGGAACAGCGCCCCGTGCTGGCGGAGCGCGTCCAGCACGTCACGGGTCCGGCCATCGCCTGGCTCGGCCGGACTGAGCTCGCCACGGGCGGCGCGCAGCAGCCACGGCAGGTCGTCCCGGATGGCCAGCGTGATGGGGGTGGCGCGGGACGGTGTCAGGCCGCTGCGCCGCGGTGTGAGGTCGGGCTCGCTATCACGGACCGACAGGCGGCCCCAGCAGACCTGCCCGGACATGCACAGCTCGTCGAGCCACTCACGGCGGTAGCCCTCGATCCGCGCCTCGAGGACGGCGCGCTCCCAGGCTCCGGTCGCGATCTCGAAACCTTGCAGCTGCTCGATGACAGCTAGCACGCCGAACCGGCCTTCCCGCCTGGTACCGGCGGCGACGTGCTGCCAGCGCAGCAGGAACCGCATGAAGTCTCGTGCGGTGACCGGCTCGATCTCGCGTCTGCGCCGCTGCCTGGTGTAGGCGTGAATGCGCGAGAGCAGGCGGCGGGAGCAGTACTCGTCCGGAGCACCCGGACCGGTGAAGTGGCCGCGGATCGCAAAGCCTTCCGCCTCGAGCCGCGCGAGCCCGCGGACGATTAGCGGCTCGCGCACACCCGACGCCGCCGCGAGCTCCGGCACCGTTGCAGGCGCGCGGCTCTCCAGGTGGCCCCGCAGGAGATCCGCCGCTGCGGCCTCCTCATCGGGCGGCTCCGTGGCCACGGGCGAGGGATGGGCTGGAACGGGGTAGGAATCGGGGAACAGCGCCTGGATCGCGGGTAGTCGTTCGACCGCTGACCACAGCACGCCAGCCGACGTGCGGACCTCGACCGCCCGGCGTCCGGCCACGAGGGCCTCGAACCAGGGCTGCCAGTCGTCGGCTGGGCGCATGGCCACCAGGCTCATGAGCACGTCGTGCAGCTCGTGCGGGTCACGCGGGTCCGGGCGGACCTGCTCGGCGACGCGCTCGATCGCGGCCGGATCGAGCGCGTCCAGCTCGTGCGGCGCTACGGGCAAGCCGCGTTGCAACGGCACCGCCCGGCTCCGGCGCTCCTCTAGCGGAGCGTCATCCAGGTAGGTGAACGGTCGCCCGTTCAGGATCTCGTGCGCCAGCACCGACGGCTCAGTGGTGTCCCGGACGACGACGCGGACGCGACCCGACTCGATGCCGGCGACGAGCTCCGTCAGGCCGTCGATGTCCATGGCCTCGTGCAGGCAGTCCTGCAGAGTCTGGCGGACAAGCAGGTGATCGGGGATCTCCAGCGGACCGGGCGCGACGTTCTCCTGGCAGGCCGCCAGGGTGGGGAAGACTGCCGCCATCAGATCATCGGCTTCCATCCGCTGGATGGCCGGCGGGTTCTTCCGGCCGCCTCGCATCCGCAGCACTGCCAGCGAGGTATTGAGGTTCCAGCGCCAGCGGGCCGCGAACATCGGCGAGGTGAGCACGGCCTGCCGGACCACGTCCTCGACGGTGCCCGACGCAAGGAACTTGGGGACCCGGTCCAGCGGGAAGCTGTGCTGCGGACCGAGCGACAGCAAGATCGCGTCGTCGCTGGCCGCGGCCTGCAGCTCGAAGTCGAACGTCACGCAGAATCGCTTGCGCAGCGCCAGGCCGAGTGCCCGGTTCAGCCGGGCCCCGAATGGCGCGTGCCCCACTAGCTGCATGCCGCCCGCGTCGTCGAAGAACCGCTCGAGCACGATCGTGTCCATCGTGGGGAGCACCCCGAGCTGCGCCAGCCCGGCGCCCAGGTACGCCACGATGATCTCTGCGGCCGCGTCGCCGATGCCGCACTCGGCCGCCAGCCAGTCGGCCGCCGCGGCAGTACCCCCGGCCGCTAGTTGCCCGGCGACCCCCGCGCGGAGCGCGCAGACCTCCGCCGAGAGCTCCACGGTCCGGCCCGGTGCCTCGCCGAGCCAGAACGGCACCGACGGCGGCGCGCCCTGCGCGTCGACGACGCGGACGACGCCAGGCTCCACGCGCCGGATCCGCCACGACGTGGTCCCGAGCAGGAACACGTCGCCGGCCATGCTCTCGATCGCCCAGTCCTCGTTGACCGTGCCGACCAGGACGTCATCGGGCTCGGCCAGCACCCGGTAGTCGCCGAGCTCGGGGATCGCCCCGCCGGAGGTGAGCGCCGCCAGGCGGGCGCCGCGCCGGCCGCGCAGCTGCCCGTTCACCTGATCGCGGTGCAGGTACGCCGCCCGGCGGCCGCGGCCGGTGCGGATACCTTCCGACACCAGCTCCGTGACATCCTCGAAGTCCGCGGCGGACAGCTCCGCGAACGGCGCCGCGCCGCGAGCCAGGGCCAGCAGCTCATCAGCGGTCCAGTCCGCGGCCGAGCACTCGGCGACGATCTGCTGCGCCAGGATGTCGAGCGGGCAGACCGGGATCCGCAGCCGATCAAGCCGGCCGGACAACGCGCCGCGCATGAGGGCGGCGCATTCGACTAGCTCGTCCCGGGTCGTTGGATACAGCAGCCCGGCTGGCACCCCGGTCCTCGTGTGATTGGAGCGGCCGACGCGCTGCAGGAACGTCGCGAAGCTGCGCGGTGAGCCGATCTGGCAGACCAGCTCGACCGGTCCGACGTCGATGCCCAGCTCCAGCGACGCGGTCGCCACAAGCGCTCGCAGATCACCGTCGCGCAGCCGGGACTCGACCCGCTGCCGGCGCTCCTTCGACAGGCTCCCGTGGTGGGCCGCGACCTGGCCATCGCCGAGGCGCTCGCCGAGCTGATGGGCGAGCTGCTCGGCCATGCGCCGGGTGTTGACAAAGACCAGCGTGGTCCGGTGCTCCTGCACATGGCCGGCGATCAGGTCGCAGATCTCGGCCATCTGCCCGGTCGTGGCGACAGCGCCGAGCTCATCACCGGGCAGCTCCAGGCCAAGGTCGAGCTCACGCCGATGCCCTGCGTCCACGATCGAGCAGCGCGGCGAGCCGCCGGCCTCAGACCGGTCCTCGCCTGCGCCGACGAGGAGACGGGCCACGGCTTCGACCGGGCGCTGGGTCGCCGACAACCCGATCCGCTGCATCGGCTGCTCGGCCACATGCTGCAGGCGCTCCAGGGTGAGTGCCAGGTGCGAGCCGCGCTTGTTGCCGGCGACCGCGTGAATCTCGTCCACGATGACCGCGGTGACCGGGCGCAGCATCGTCCGGCTCCGCTCCGCCGTCACCAGCAGGTAGAGCGACTCGGGCGTCGTGATCAGGAAATGCGGCGGTCTCTTCAGCATCGCGGCGCGCTCCGCCGCCGCCGTGTCCCCGGTCCGCACTGCCACCCGGATGTCCGGCGCGGTCAGCCCCAGTTCGGCGGCCACCTCGGCGATCTCCGCCAGCGGCCGCTCGAGGTTCTGCCAGATGTCCACGGCCAGCGCCTTCAGCGGGGAGACGTACACCACCTCCGGCCCGAGCCTGGCATCGGCGTCCGCCTCGTGGGCGCGGTAGATCCGGTCAATGCAGACCAGGAACGCCGCCAGCGTCTTGCCCGACCCTGTCGGCGCCGCGATCAGCGTATGGCGCCGCGCGGCGATCTCGGGCCAGCCCGCAGCCTGCGGCACCGTCGGGCCAGCCGGGAACCGGCGTTCAAACCAGGCACGCACCGCCGGATGGAACGACTCCAGCATCCAGCCACAGTAACCGACGGTTCGGACATCCGGGCTGGGCTGCCGTCCGCCGCCCCTGCGCCAGTGTCACGCGCGTCAGGCGGCGGGGGTACGCCCTGGCCGGCCGCCCTGGATCAGGTATTCCTGTATGTCCCGGAGCGGGGCGCCGCTGTCGTCCAGGTGGTGCCTGGTCCAGGCGCCGTCCGGGCCCAGCCACCACGATGCGGTCTCATCGTCCATTGCCAGGTCGATCAGGCTGCTCAGTTCGCTCCGCTGGGCCGCGTCAGCGACCCGGACGAGAGCCTCGACCCGCCGGTCCAGGTTCCGGTGCATGAGGTCGGCGCTGCCGAGCCAGACATCGCGAGCGGGCGTCCCCTCCGCACCGCCGAATGCGTAGATCCGCGAGTGCTCCAGGAACCTGCCAAGGACGCTGCGGACCCGGATTGTCTCCGACACTCCGGGCAAGCCGGGCCGCAGGGAGCAGATCCCGCGCACCCACAGGTCGACCGGCACGCCGGCCTGGGACGCGCGGTACAGCGAGTCGATGATCGACTCGTCGGTGATCGAGTTGCACTTGATCCGGATGCGCGCGGGATCGCCGCGGCGGGCCCGGTCCGCCTGCTCGTTGATCTGCGCCACGAGGCCAGGACGAAGGGCTTGGGGAGCGACCAGCAGCCGGCGGTACTCCGATTCCTGGCTGTAAGCCGTGAGGTGGTTGAACATGTCGGTGATGTCCTGACCCACGGTGAGGTCGGCGGTGAGCAGCCCGAGGTCCTCATACAGGCGGGCGGTCTTCGGGTGGTAGTTGCCGGTGCCGACGTGGCAGTACCGGCGCAGCGACCCGTCCGGCTCCTCGCGCACCACCAGCACGAGCTTGCAGTGCGTCTTCAGCCCGACGAAGCCGTACACCACGTGGCAGCCCGCCTCTTCCAGCCGGCGGGCCCAGGTGATGTTAGGGCGTTCGTCGAAGCGAGCCTTGATCTCGACCACCACCACGACTTGCTTGCCCGCCTCGGCCGCGTCGATGAGCGCGTCCACGATCTCGGAGTCACCACTGGTCCGGTACAGGGTTTGCTTGATGGCGAGGACTCTCGGATCGTGCGCCGCCGACACAACCAGGCGCTGCACGGTGGCGGCGAACGAGTCATAGGGGAGATGCACCAGGACGTCACGCTCGGCGAGGGCGGAGAAGATGCTGGTGTCGCGCGGCAGGGCGCCATCCGACGGGACGAACGGCGGGTACCTCAGCTTCGGCAGGTCGAGATCGGCTATGGCGGTCAGGCCAGACAGGTCGAGCGGGCCTGGCAGGCGGTATACCGCGCGAGTGTCGACGCCGAGCTCGGTCACCAGATTGCGCAGCATGTCGCTGGACATCGACTCCTCCACCTCCAGCCGGACGGCAGGCTCGATGCGGCGCCGCATGAGCTCGCGCTCCAGCGACTTCAGGAGGTCTTCCGTCACGTCCTCGTCGATCTCTAGATCGCGGCCGCGAGTTACCCGGAAGACGTGATCTTCGATGACGTCGAGGCCCTTGAACAGCTCTGCCAGGTGAGCGGCGATCACGTCCTCCAGCGGCACGAACCGCTGCGGCCCGACGGTCAGGAACCTGGGCAGCAAGGGAGGCACCTTCACCCGGGCGAACATCGTTCTGCCGGTCCGCGGGTCGGCGATGGTCGCAGCCAGGCTGAGCGACAGGCCCGAGATGTAGGGAAAGGGATGAGCGGGGTCGACGACCAGCGGGGTGAGGACGGGGTAGATCCGCTCCTGGAACAGCTGATGAAGCGTCTGCTGCTCAGCGGCTGCCAGCTCCTTCCAGCGCAGGATCTCGATGCCCTCCTCGGCCAGCGCGGGCCGCACCGAATCGCTAAAGCATGCGGCGTGCCGGGCGGCGAGCTCACCGGCCGTCGCGAGGACGTTCTCCAGTACCCGCTCCGGGGGGACCCCGGTGGCGCTCTCGACCGGCAGCCCAGCCGCCATCCGCCGGATCCGGCCAGCCACCCGAACCATGAAGAACTCATCCAGGTTGCTAGCGAAGATGGCCAGGAATCGCGTGCGCTCGAGCAGCGGGATTGCCTCGTCCTCCGCCAGTTCCAGGACTCGCTGGTTGAATCTGAGCCAGCTCTCCTCGCGATCCAGGTAACGACCCGGCGGCAGCTCGTCACTGACGGCCTCGCGGCCCGGGGCCGCGTGGCCTGGCCGGCCACGCCGGGCCGCTCCGCCCGCGTCCTTCTTGCTCTTGCCGCGCTGTGGCGTGGCCTGCCCTGGGTTCATTGCCCTATCGTCCCCAGCTGCGACAGTTGAAATGCCGGGTAACCGGAACGGGAAAGCAGAAGCGGGAGGTAATGGTGCCTGCACCCGATATGTCGTTCGAGGTGCTCGACGGGAGCCAGGCTGCTCTGGACGCCGAGGAACTCCAGGTGCTGCATGCCGAGGTCTACGCCGACGCGCCGTACGGGCATAGTGCGGACGGCGCTGAGTTCGCGGACCGGTTCAGGGTTGCGCGGCGCCAGCCTGGATTCGTCCTGGCCGAAGCACGCCGCGGCGGCTATCTGGTCGGCTGGACCTGCGGGATGCCGCTGCGGCCGGCTACGTCCTTCTGGCGGGACCTGACCACGTCGCTGCCGGCCGACGTCACCGCCGAGCAGCCCGGCCGGACGTTCGCGCTGACCGAACTGCTCGTGCGCGCGGCGTGGCGCCGCCAGGGCATCGGCAGGACGCTGCACGATCTCATCCTTCGCGGCAGGCCCGAAGAACGGGCGACGCTCACTGTGTTGCCGGCCGCCGTCGCGGCGCAGAATGCGTTCCGCGCCTGGGGCTGGCGCAAGGTCGCCCGGACGCGCGATCCCGGGCCCGACTCGCCGGTGCTCGACGTGCTCGTTACGCCGCTACCGGCGGGCCGATATATTTTCTGACCATGTTTGTCACAGCGCTGGTGAATCTGTACACGCGAGACATCGAAGCCGGGCTGCACTTCTACCGCGATCTTCTCGGCTTCGCTGAGACGTTCCGCACCCCGGCCGAGGGCGTCCCTGAGCACGTTGAGCTCCAGCTGAACGGGTTCACCGTCGGCCTTGGCACGGTCGAGGCGGCCAAGCGGGTGCACGGCGTTGACGCCGTGCCGGGCAGCCCGGCCATGGTCCTGGTTGTGTGGACCGACGATGTCGACAACGCCTGTGCGGACCTGGCTGCCGCCGGCGTGCCGGTGCTTCAGCCGCCGCATAACACCGGCAACAACAACCGGAATGCCCTGCTCCGCGATCCAGACGGGAATCTGGTGGAGATCGTCGCCAAGACTTCCTGACACGAGCTACCGGCTAGAGCGCGACGTGGGGCCAGTGCGGGCTGAGGTAAGGGTCGGCGTGCTCGCTGGCCCGTTGGTCGAGGACAGCTGCGAGGGCTGGCACCCGGCCACCGGCGCGAACAGGCCAGCACTCAGATCGTGATGGCGACCTTTCCCTGCGCGTTCCCGGCTTGGAGGTAGCGCATCGCATCTGGTGTCTGGGCCAGCGGATAGGTCCTGTCGACGGTCGGCGTCACGGTGCCCGCCTCGATGAGCTTGGCGAGCCGTTCGAGGTCGCTGGAGCGCTGCTTGGCGGTGACCATTGTCAGCCGCTGGCGGAGGAACGGTGACAGGGCCAGCGCCCGGAACTGCCGGCCAATACCGGTCCAGTTGCCGCCGTCCTCGCCGCCGACGATGACCGCGGCCCCGGCTGGCGTGAGCGCGCGGCGCAGCCGTGCCAGGTCAGGGTTCCCGGCGATGTCGATGATCAGGTCGTAGCGGTGCGCCCCGGCGGCGAAGTCGTCGCGGGTGTAGTCGATGACATGGGTTGCACCCAGGGACCGCACCAGGTCAAGTTTCGCGGTGCTGCACACGCCGGTGACCTCCGCCCCGAGCGCGCTTGCCAGCTGCACGGCGAAGCTGCCGACGCCGCCCGACGCTCCGGTGATCAGTACCTTCTGCCCGGCCGCGACATGACCGGTATCGGTCAGGGCCTGCAGCGCGGTGAGCGCGGACACCGGAACCACCGCGGCATGCTCGAAGCTAAGGTTGACCGGCTTGCGGGCCAGCTTGTCCTGCCGGGCCACGGCGTACTCGGCGAAGGTGCCCCGGCCAAACCCGAAGACCTCATCGCCGACCGAGAACCGGGTCACTCCCTGGCCAACCGCGACCACGGTGCCCGCCACGTCCAGCCCGAGCACCGGGTTCCTCGGGCTGCGAAGTCCCACCACCAGGCGCAGCAGATACGGCTTGCCTGTCATCATGTGCCAGCAGCCCCGGTCCAGGCCGGCCGCGCGCACCTGCACCAGCACTTCCCCGGCGCCTGCCTCGGGCCGGGCCATCTGCGCCAGCCGCAGCACGTCAGCGGAGCCGTAGCCGTCCTGCACGATCGCCTCCATCGTGCGTGCGGCGGCCTCGCCGACGCCTGCCTCGCCGACGCCTGCCTCGCCGACGCCTGCCTCGCCGAGGGCCGCCGGGTGCTGCAACTGGGGTTCCATGATCGCTTCCTTCCGGGCCGCTGCTGCCTGGCCACTTCTACCGTACTTAGTACGGTGCTAGTAAGGGACGCTACAGTACTAAGTACGAAAGCGCTACGGCCAGGGAGCAGGACATTGACTGCAGCCAGCGGGCGGCAGGCAGCACGCGCCCCGCTCAACCGCGAGCGTGTGCTACGCGGCGCCGTCGCGGTAGCCGACACGGCGGGCCTAGGCGCGCTGACGATGCGCTCGCTGGCCAGGGAGCTCGGCGTCAAGCCAATGTCGCTGTACCACTACGTGGCCAGCAAAGACGAGATCCTCGACGGCCTCGTCGATCTGGTCTTCAGCGAGATCGAGCTACCCTCACCCGGCGGCGACTGGCGATCGCAGATGCGCCGCCGGGCGGTATCGGCGCGCCGCGCGCTGAGGCGCCATCCCTGGGCAATCGGCCTCATGGAGTCGCGAGCGAACCCCGGGCCCGCGACACTGCGTCACCACGACGCAACTCTCGGCACCCTGCGTGCGGCAGGCTTCTCGGTGGCCATGACCGCCCACGCCTATGCCCTGCTCGATAGCTATACGTATGGATTCGCGCTTCAGGAGGCCTCGCTGCCCTTTAATCCGCAGACCGTCACCGCGGCCGCCGAGGCGATCACGAAGGACCTCGTCGGCGAGTACCCCCACCTCACCGAGATGACGACCGAGCACATCCTGCGCCCCGGCTACGACTTCGGCGATGAGTTCGACATCGGCCTCAGCATGATCCTGGACGCTCTCACCAGAACCATCGCAGCTAACGGCTGCCAGCCCAGTCGCTGACGCTGTCCGCCAAACACCGCTCACCGAATAAGCCTTTCTCCTGACCCGCACTACAAATGGCTCTTGCGGGGTTATCAGCAAGCGCGGTTTGATAAGAGCCAAGGTTAAGGAATCGTTAAGGCGTGAGCCTCATACGTCCGGCTTCGGCCTGGATGTAGGGCAGCAGATCGGGCCAGGTAGGGCGGGGGGGTCCACATGCTGAGCTGGCTCACGTTCGCGAGCGTCCGGTTCCGTTATCTCGTGGTCGCGCTGGCGGCCGGCCTGATGATCCTGGGGGGCTCGCGGCTGCCCGAGATGCCCGTCAATGCGCTGCCCGAGACCGCACCTGTAGTGGTCGAGGTTCAGACCGAGGCGCTGGGACTGTCGGCGCCGGAGGTCGAGGCGCTGGTCACGGTGCCGCTGGAGAAGAACTTGCTCGAAGGCGTCCTCGGCGTGACCGACGTGACGTCCGACTCGATCCCTGGACTGTCTGCAATCGACCTGCACTTCGCCCGCGGGACCAACCTCTACCAGGCGCGCCAGCTGGTGCAGGAGCGTCTCACGTCGGCTTTCATCTTGCCGAACGTATCCAGGCCGCCAGTGATGCTGCAGCCCGTCTCGTCCTCGGGCAACGTCATGATCATCGGCTTGACCTCCCGCGTGCTCAGCCAGATCGACCTGTCCGTGCTCGCCCGCTGGACGATCGTTCCGCGCCTGCTCGGAGTCTCCGGGGTTTCCAACGTCTCGACCTTCGGACAGGCGGACCTCCAGCTTCAGGTACTCGTCAGCCCGGCGGTCCTGGCGGCTGATCATCTGACGGTCGCGGACGTGGTCGACGCTACCGGCAACTCTCAGCTCGTCACGCCCCTCAGCTACCTGGAGGGTTCGACGCCGGGAGCGGACGGGTTCCTGGAGAACTCCAACCAGCGCATCACGATCCGGCACGTGCTGCCGTTTGGTACGCCCGCCAACCTCGCGCAGATCCCGGTGGGGACCATCAAGAACAAGCCGCTGCTGCTCGGCAGCGTGGCCACGGTGGTTGACGGCCATCAGCCGCTGATCGGTGACGCGCTGGTCGGGACCGGTAGCAATGGGCTCCTGCTCGTGGTGCAGAAGCTTCCGAACGCGAGCGTGACGTCGGTGACCAGCGGTCTTGACGAAGAGCTCGCACAGCTCAAGCCCGCATTGGCCGGCGTCCGCGTGGACTCCACCTTGTTCCGGCCCGCGACATACCTGACCAGCGCGGCTGGCAACGAGCGCCGCGCCGTCATGGTGGCGGCACTGCTGGCCCTCCTCGCGCTCCTGCTGCTACTCCTCAGCCTTCGATTCGCCTTTGTCTGCATCGTCGCGATCGCGATATCGCTGATCAGCGCCACGATGGTGCTCCAATGGCTCGGCTACACCTTCAGTTCGATCGTGCTGCTCGGCCTGCTACTGGCTGTCGGCGTCGTGGTGGAGGACGCCGTCAGCTCTGTGAGTGTCGTCATGGCCCACCTGGCCACCGGCACGGAAGATGACCGGGTCCCGTCCGTCACGAGACGGCTTGCGCTGGCCTATCGCGAGTTCGGACGGACGTTCACCGGCGCCTCGGCAGTGGCCGTGGTGTGCGTGGCACCGCTGTTCGCCGCGACTGGACTGACAGCTAATTTCCTGCGCCCGATGGTCATGGCGTTCGGCCTGGCTGTGATTACCTCGATGATCGTTGCCCTGCTGATCAGCCCGGCACTGACCGCGGTGCTGCTGGCCTTCGGGACCAGGCGCGAGCCACCTGGGCTGGCCCTGGCTCGGCGCCTGGCGTCGGTGTACTCCACTGGGCTCCGGCGCCTGCTCGTGCTGGGCATCTGGCCGCTGGCAGCGGTCTGCGCGGCTGCGGTCGCCGCTCTCGCCATTACCTTGCCGCTGCTGCGCCCCGGTCCTCCCGCCTACCAGGATCGCGACCTGGATGTCACCTGGACGGGCGCCCCGGGGATGTCACTGATGGAGCTGAACCGCATCACTGCCCTGGCCGACCGTGAGCTGCTGGCGGTACCCGGCGTTCTGCAGGTCAGCGCTACGCTCGGCCGGGCCGCCACGTCGAACCAGATCGACAACACGAACAGCGGGCACATCTGGATTGAGCTCCAGCCAACCGCGGACTATGCCAGGACAGTCGCAGCCGTCGACGCGATAGTCGGGGGCACTCCCGGTATGCAGGGCACGGTCAGCACCTATGAGACCGACTCAATGACCGGCATACTGTCGGCGCCGCCCGGCGACGCCGACATCCGGATATACGGCCCGGACCTTCCCGAGATCACCAGGCTCGCGTATGGCATCCGCTCGATGATGTCCGGCGTTCATGGGCTGGGCTCGCCGCACATCCAGGCTGCGCTCATGCAGCCGACAATCAATGTGCAGGTCAATTCGGACGCGGCTAATCTCTACGGCCTCACGCCCGGCGCGGTCCGGCGCGAGGCCGGCACACTCCTGCTTGGCCTGACTGTCGGGAACTTCTTCCAGCAGGACAAGGTCTTCGACGTGGTGGTCAAGGCTCAGCCGAATCTTGTCAGCAACCTGACCGGCGTCCAGAACCTGCTGATCGACGACGGCACCGGCGGTCAGGTACGGCTGGGTAGCGTCGCCACGGTGAGTCTTGGCGCTCAGCCCGAGGACATCCAGCACGACCAGTTCTCACCTTTCCTCGATATAACGGCGCCGATCACTCGCGGCGAAGCAGGGTCGGTGGACGCCGCCTCGAACCGGGGCCTGAACAGCATGAGCTTCCCGCTCGGATACCACGCTCAGCTGGCAGCCCAGTCGTCCGGCGCGACGTCACGCGCGCAGTTCGTCAGCTTCCTGATCGCGGCGCTTGTCGGCGTCTTGCTGATCGCCCAGGCGGCGGCCGGTAGCTGGCGGATGGCGCTGCTGGCGATGGCCGCTGCTCTGCCGCCGGCAGCCGCCGGCTGCCTGGTCGCGCTCGGCATCGGATCAGCCTCGCTGAGCGCCGCCGCCGGCCTGCTGGCAGTCACGGTGATCGCGCTACGCCAGGCGATCGGAGTAACCGTGCGAATCCGGCACCGGCATGTCGCCGACGGCGGGAAGCTAACGCGGCGAACTGCTGGTCATGAGTGCCGGCGAGAGCGCGGGATCGGTCATCAGTCTCGGCTCTGGTAACGAGTCTGATGCTGGTGCCGTTCATCATCCTCGGCGAGACCGCCGGCACCGAGACCGTTCATGCCGCCGCTGTCGTCATCGTCACGCGGCCTTGGTGCGGCGATGCTGGTGAACCTGCTGCTGCTGCCCGGCGCGGTGCTCAAGGCCGGGCCTACCGCCGCCGTGCCACCGGAGGCCGACGAGCAAGCCACCGGTGAGCTGGCCTGGGTCACCGCGTCACCAGGTCCCGCCGGATAGCGAAGGCCCAGCCGTTCAGAAGGAGGTGACCGGTTCCGTGCTGACGACGAGCAGGCGATCAGGCAGCGGCGCTGGTCATTGTGGCCGCAGTCATGGCGTTGCTCGCTGGCTGCGGCCCGAGTTCAGCCGGCGGGGGCCGAGAGCTTGCCGCCGGCGCGAATGGAGCGAGTCGGGCCCCATCTCAGCGTGGTCCTGACGCCGCTCGGTGCGTCGCGAGTGCGGCTTCAGACCGCGGTGGCGACGGCGGCGGGCACGCAGACGATTGTCCCGATCCAGGCCTTGCTCTATGAGCCAGATGGGCAGGCCGTCGTCTACGTCCAGACCGGAGTGCTCAGCTACACCGTTCAGTTCATCACCGTCGCCGCCGTCAACGGCGATCAGGTCGTGGTCAGCACGGGCCTGTCGCCCGGCACAGTGGTTGTCACCCAGGGCGCGGAGGAACTGCTCGGCGTGCAGAACGGCATCGGCATTGAAACCTGATCCAGGCTCGGGCCACTGCGGCCCGGCCACTGCTGGCGCTGCCGGGGGAAGGTGACCAGTGCGCTGGGTCGTCGCGACTAGCCTGAGGTTCCGGTATCTGGTCATGGGTCTCGCTGCCGTGGTGATGTATTTCGGGATCCAGACCATCGGACATCAGAAGGTCGATGTATTCCCGGAGTTCGCACCGGTGTCAGTGGAGATCCAGACGGGCTGCCTCGGCCTGTCACCCTCCGAGGTGGAGGCCCTCACCACGGTCCCGCTCGAGGCGGCGCTCCAAGGCGTGCCCGGCGTGAACGACATCCGGTCAGACTCTGAGCCGCAGCTCTCGGCGATCTTCCTGTACTTCAACGCGGGCACCAACGAACTGCACGCCCGGCAGCTGGTCGAGGAGCGGCTGCAGACAACGGCGCCGTCGCTGCCGACCTGGTGCGACCCGCCCCAGGTGTACCCGATTGTGTCGGCGACCAGCCGGATCATCCAGATCGGGCTGACCTCGACGAAGATCTCGGCGATGGATCTGTCGATGATCTCCCAGTGGATGATCAGGCCACGGCTGATGGCCGTTCCCGGCGTCGCCAATGTCGCCATCTGGGGTCAGCGCAACAAGCAGATCATGGTCGAGGGCAATCCTGCGGAGCTCGCGGCGAATCACGTCAGTCTCGACCAGGTCATGACGGCCGCCGCAGATGCCGTCGATACGACTGAGGTCAAGTACGTCTCCGGCGCGGCGGTCGGCGCGCTGGGTTACCTCGACACCCCGAGTCAGCGCGTCTACCTGCGCGACATCCAGCCGATCAAGACTCCCGCTCAGATGGCCAACGTTCCTGTCGTGCAGCGGGGCAACGGGTTCGTGCGGATCGGACAGCTGGCCGATGTGGTCTGGGGATACCCCCCGCTGATCGGCGACGCCGTGATCAACGGCGGGCCCGGGGAGATGATCGTTGTCGAGAAGTTCCCCGGCGCGAACACCCTGCAGGTCACCAACGGCGTGCTCGCGGCGCTCAGGCAGCTCGCGCCCGGGCTCAAGGGCATCACTGTCGACCCGAATATCTTCCGGCAGGCATCCTTTATCCAGCTCGCCATTCACAATCTCGGCCTGTCCGTCCTGCTGGGCTGCATCCTCGTGGTATTCGTCCTGTTCGCGTTCTTGTTCCAGTGGCGTGGCGCGCTGATCAGCCTGCTGGCGATCCCGCTGTCGCTCGCCGCCGCCGCGATCGTGTTCGATGCGACCGGGTCGACCATCAACACGATGATTCTCGCCGGGTTCGCGGTCGCGGTCGGGGTGGTGGTCGACGACGCGATCATCGATATGGAGAACATCATCCGCCGGCTGCGTGCATGGCGGGCCAGCGGGAAACGCGTGACGCCCTTGCACCTGGTGCTTGCTGCCTCACTTGAGGTCCGGGTGGCGATCTTCTACGCCACGCTCATCAACATCGTCGCAGTGATTCCGGTCATGCTCGTTGGCGGCCTGACCGGGGCATTCTTCCGGCCGCTTGCGTACGCCTACGGCATCGCCGTGCTCGCGTCGATGCTGGTTGCGCTGACCGTGACGCCAGCGATGGGCCTGGTGCTGCTGGCCAACGCACCGCTGAAGACCGCCGATCCGCCGCTGATGCGGGTCCTGAAGCGGCTTTACGCCGCGGTGCTGAAGCCGCTTCTCAAGGTACCGATGGCCGCGCTCGCGGTCGCCCTGGCCGCGGTCACCTTCGGCGTCGTGCTGTACCCGCAGTTGGGCTCGGACCTGTTCCCGACATTTAAGGAGCCGGACTTCCTCATGCACTTCGTGACGAAGTCTGAGACATCGGTCGGGGAAATGGACCGCCAGGTGACGCACGTCCAGAAGCAGGTGCTGGCGATCCCCGGCGTGACCCATGTCGGCGCTCACATCGGGCTGGCGCCCGCTGGGCGAGGAAGTGAACGGTGTCAACTTCTCAGAGAACTGGCTGAGTCTTGCTCCGAACGCCAACTACGACCAGGTGATGAACCGGATCAGGGCGGTCGCCGCCAGCTATCCCGGCGTCTTCAGCGACGTGCAGACCTACCTGCACGAGCGCATCGATGAGGTGCTGACCAACGGCACCACCGAGGACCTGGCGATCCGTATCTACGGCCCGAACCTGGTCACGCTCGCGCGGCTCAGCGCCGAAATCGCCCACGCGCTCGGCCGCATACCCGGACTCGTGGATGTGCAGCCGGCCCCGCTGGAGTTCGTGCCCGAGGTCGATGTCACCGTCAACACCGTCGCCGCCCAGAAGTACGGCCTGACCGCCGGCGTGATCCGACGCGAGGCCGCGATCATGATCTCCAGCGAGCCGGTCGCGGAGATCCCCACTGGCGGCGACCTGTACACGGTTGCGATGTGGAGCACGCCCGCGACCCGCGCCAACCTGAGCAGCCTTGAGCAGCTCCCGATCGACACGCCTGACGGCGGTCACGTCGCCCTCGCCAAGGTTGCCTCGATTGTCATCACCCCCGGACCGAGCGTGATCTACCGGGAGAACGGAACGCGGGCCGATGAGGTCGACGCGAACGTCAGAGGCCACGGCCTCGGCACCGTCGTAGCGGCGGTCCATACCGCTCTGGCGAAGATCAAGCTCCCGCGCGGCTACAGCACGGCCCTTCTGGGTGAGGCGACCGAGCGGGCGGCAGCGCAGAAAAGCCTGCTGGAGTACGGGCTCGGCGCCGTGCTCCTGATTCTGCTGTTGCTTCAGGCCGCGTTCCAGAACTGGCGCGCTTGCATCCTGGAGTTCCTCACCCTGCCGGTGGCGCTCGTCGGCGGCATCATCGCAACCTGGGCAGACCTCGGCACGATCACCCTCGGCGCGCTGGTGGGATTCTTCACGGTGCTCGGCATCGCCGCCCGCAATGGCATCTTGATGATCAGCCATTTCAGGCACCTTGAGGACCAGGAGAACGTGCCATTCGGGCCAGGGCTCGTCATGCGCGGCGCCAGTGAGCGCCTCTCGCCGATCCTGATGACCGCTCTCGCGACGGCCCTGGCGCTGGCACCACTTGTCTTCTACGGCGACCGGCCAGGTCAGGAGATCGAGTACCCGATGGCGGTCGCGATCCTCGGCGGGCTGGCGACGTCAACGCTGCTGAACCTGTTCGTGCTGCCCGCGTTGTACCTGCGGTTCGGGTACCCGAAAGGCGCATCGCAGCGCCGGCCTGCGCCCGAACCCCAGGCCTTCGAGCTGACGGCATGACGCGTACGGCGCCCTGCGGCCGGCTGATACCCCGCTCAGCGAGGGGATAGCTTCGGCGCTGCCTGCGGGCCGCGCACGAGCCGTCCGGGCAGGGCGCCGGTCGGCTCGCGGGGTAGCTGTCCGGTGCCTGTCACCGCTTCGCCGGCCAGGCGCGCGATTTCGGCAGCCTCGCCCGGCGTCGCCTGCACGTGCGCGGCGGCCTCAGCGCCGCCCATGACCTCAACCCGGAGCGCGGCGTGCGGCACCTGGCCAGCCACGTCGACGTCAAAGCATCGCCGGGACAGCACGTCGAGATAGTCAGGGAACGACGCCCAGTCCCAGGTCAGCCCTTCGCGCAGAGCCGAGCCTGGAATGTCATCGACGCCTTCCATCAGCTCGACGAGGCGATCCCGGTTCCCGGCCTGCACCGGGGCGAAGCCGACCCCGCAGTTGCCCATGACCACGGTGGTAACCCCGTGCCACGAGGACGGCTGGAGCCGGGAGTCCCACGTCGCCTGACCGTCGTAATGCGTGTGCACATCGACGAAGCCGGGCGCAATCACCGCGCCATCAGCATCGATCTCCTGCCGGCCCCGGCCCGAGACGTCGCCGACCGCGGCGATCACGCCGTCGTCAACTGCCACATCGCCCGCGAACGGCTCGCCGCCGTTCCCATCAATGACAAGGCCCGAGCGGATGATCATGTCGTAGTCAGTCATCGCCGGACCTCATCGCATTCGGCTCGGGCTGCTAGCACCGCGATGTCACGGCGTGCTGGCCGCGGTCTGTCATTCGTGACCAATCGTAAAGTCCTGGCACGCGGTCTGCGACCCGCCATCTGTCCGGCTTACGCGCGCCGCTGGACAGCCGCACGCTGCAGGTGCCTATCCTGCACAGATGAACTTCGCGGCCGGCCCGGAGCTGTCCGTCATCGGGATAGACCAGGAGCCGGTCACCGTCCGCGGCCTGACCGCGGGCGGCGCGGCGCTGCTTCTCTTCGTCAACGAAGACTGCCCGACGTCCGCGATGGCCATGCGCAACCTGGGCCCGCTGTGCCGGGGGTTGGAAGAGGCGGGGCTCAGCTGCACTGCGGTCTTCGAGGACCCGCTGGAGGTTGCCATTCGGGTGGCCCGCCGCTGCGGCTGGACCGGCCGGGTTGTATCGCAGTCAGCGCCGTACGGAACCTCGCGGGCCTACGGCGTTGTCTCGGTGCCGACCACGTTCCTGATCAGTAACACCGGTCAGATCATCAGCCGCGTCACCGGATGGGACCAGCCCGCCCTCGCCGATCTGATCCGGCAGGCAGCCGCGACAACCGGCCGAAACCTCACAGCCCCGCCGGCCACCGAGCCGCTGCTCAAGCCGGGCTGCTCATCGAAGGCCGCCATCGATCCCGACCTGGCGGCCGCGATGGCTGCGAGCGGCAACGAAGACGAGCTTGAGGAGATGTTCGAGCGGGGCTGGACCGACGGCCTGCCGGTCGTCCCGCCGACAGCGGAGCGGGTCGAGAAGATGCTGGGCAGTCACGACGGCGCCACCTCGCTGGGCGTTGTCCCGCCTGCGATGGGCGAGGCCACGCTGGCGAGGCTGGCCGCGTGCGCCGTGCTGGCGGGCTGCCGGCCCGAGTACTTTCCCGTCGTCGTGGCCGCGGCGAAGGCGGCCCTGGATCCGCGGTTCAACCTGCACGGCCAGGCCGTGACGACCCAGCCCGCCGGGCAGCTGATCGTCGTCAACGGCCCGGTCCGGCACGATCTGAACGTCAACAGCGGCATGGGCGTCCTCGGTCCGGGAAACCGGGCGAACCTGACCATCGGACGAGCGCTGCGGTTGCTGGTGTCCCTGACCGGCGGCGGCATGCCCGGCGGGCTGGATCGCTCCACGCTCGGCCAGATGGGCAAGCTCGGCTTCTGCGTGGCCGAGGACGAGGAGGTGAGCCCGTGGGAGCCGCTGCACGTCGAGCGTGGCTTCGCGCCGGACCAGTCAGTCGTGACCCTCATCGGTGCCGACGCGCCGCTGTCGATCTCCGACCACCGCAGTCGCAGTCCCGAGGACCTTGCTGGCATCCTCGGCTGGGCGGCGGCCACCCAGTGGAGCACCAACTGGTGGCCGCTGCAGGAGCCCTCCGTGTTCATCATCTGCCCCGAGCACGCGGATATGTTCCGCGCCCACGGCTGGACCAAGCAGCACCTGCGCGAGTTCATGTTCGACGCGGTCGCCAGGCCGGCCAGTGAGCTGAGGCGCGGCGAGACTACTCAGCTCGTATACGCGGCCGAGCCGTCCGCGCCGGTGCATAAGTGGTCCGCACCCGAGGCGATCGTGCTGATCGTGGCGGGCGGCGAGGCCGGCCGTTACTCTGCTGTCCTCGGGCCCTGTACCGGCATGGGGTACCAGATCGTCTCCGCGGAGGTCGAGTCACGGTGAGCCACGATTATGTGAGCCCCTTTGACGAGCGGGTCCGAGCGCCGGAGCCGCTGGCGCCGCGTCCGGCCAGTATCAGTGGCCTGCACATCACGCTGCTCGACATCACCAAGAACCGCGGTGCTGAGTTCCTCGACCGGATCGAGATCCTGCTGCAGTCCCGCGGCGCGACCACGACCCGGGTAGCAAAGCAGATCTTCTCCAAGCCGGCCGCCCTTGACTTGATCGACCAGGTCGCCAGCCACTCCCACGCGGTCGTGCAGGCGCTCGCGGATTGAGGCTCGTGCACGTCGTGCAGTGTGTGCGACCTCGTTCACCTGGAACGCCGGGGGATCCCGGCCGTCGGCGTCGCCACGGCCCCGTTCGCGGACGAGGCGGTCCAGCAGGCGCGTCTGCTGGCCATGCCGAGTTGCCGCATGCTGTACATCCCGCATCCGGTACAGCTACTGACGGAGGCGGAGCTGACGGACCGTGCCGATGCGATCTTCCCGGCCATCGTCGCGGCGCTGACGTCACCCGCCTGATCCGCGGCGACGATGCCGACGGGCTTATTCGCCAGCCACGTGGCCGCGGTAGAGCGGCGAGGACTGCTTCATCTGCCGAAGCATCATCCGCATCTCGACCACCGGCTCGTCATGATCGTCAAGCGCTCGGCTGTCGAACCACAGAACCTCGGTCTTGGGCGTCTGGCTGACGGCCGCCACCTCGCCGGTCACCCGGTAGTCGCGGTCGAGGAAGACCGGACCAGCGCGGAACCGGATCTCGATGGCCCCGAAGAGGCCGACGTGCTCGCCCATGGCTTCATTCGCCTCGGCCAGCAGCTGCGCGTACAGCAACCCGACGATGGCCGACGGCGAGGCTATCGGGCCGCCCCAGGGCGATATGCCGGTGTACCAATCGAGGGGCTCGGACATCGCGCCTTGGCTGATGGCTGATCCCTGCCGCTCGCTGTTGACGGCGGCGCGGACATCGCCCAGCACGTCGCCGGCCTTCAGCGCCCTGAGGATCTTGAGGTCAGCAGGGTCAGCAGGGCGGAGGTCGCGGTCGTGCAGTGCCGACTCAGCCTGCGGATTCCCGACGGCAGCTGTCCCCTCGGCCACCACCTCCCCCGCGTGGTCGGCCTCGGTGCTGTCGTTTCGGGCAGTCGCCATCCAAGCGCGCACCTGCGGGTCGCGGGCCGCGGCCAGCGGACGCTCCACGAACGCCTGGACGGCCTCGCCGTCGGTAGTCGCGTGCCGGAAGTAGAGTGACAGGCTGCCAGTCTCGAACCACCGACGGCCGAATGCTTCGATCAAGAGCGGCGGGAACTGGTCCATGTGCACGCTGCCCGCCACCGTGCCGCCCCGGAAACCGAGCGCTGTCGCGGTCTCGTCATCGTGGATGCTGCCCGCGATGTGAGCGGCCAGGTTGCGCGGTCGGCGAACTAGCCCGGTGATCACGTTGCTGGTAGTGGTCATTTTCATACGGGCATTGTCATCCTGGGCGGGCGCGCCGGTCGACCCCCAGCATGACGCTGAGCGCGGCGAGGCTTGGTGAGGGCACTGCCTGACCGCTCGCGCTGCTCAGTCGGTCAGCCGGAACGACTCGTCCGGGGTGAGCTCGGTGATGTCCATCTGCGCCTTCTGCAGCACGCCCGAGTAGTCCCAGTTCATCGACTGCCAGCGGGTGAACTGGTCGAGCACCCAGATGCCAGACTGCCGCGACCCGTTGCCGGACTTGCCGTTGCCGCCGAACGGCAGATGGGCCTCGGCGCCGGACGTTGAGTTGTTCACGCTGACCATGCCCGCGGAGATACCCCGGCGGAACCGGAACGCCTCGGCCGGGTCCTCCGTGTAAATCGACGACGACAGGCCGTAGCCGGGTGCGTTCGCCAGCCGGATCGCCTCGTCGAGGT
Source organism: uncultured Actinomycetota bacterium (assembly GCA_963837255.1). Classification (GTDB taxonomy): domain Bacteria; phylum Actinomycetota; class Actinomycetes; order Streptosporangiales; family Streptosporangiaceae; genus JAJYUU01. The sequence continues at coordinate 159,975 of CAWIMN010000009.1, read as the reverse complement.
CATGATAGGTGGTCAGGCCGACGATCGGCCCGAAGGTCTCCTCGCGGAACAGCGCATCGTCTTCCCGCACCCCCGCCACGACGACCGGATGGTAGTAGAGCCCTTCATCGTGGTCGCCGACGAACCCCGGCCGCGGATTCTGCCCGGTGATCCGGCCAGTGCCGGCCGAGCCGAGTATCCGGTGATTCGGCTGAATCCAGCTCAGGTACTCCTCGAACCTCTCGGCGAACCGCTGGCTCAGCATCGGGCCGTAGACAACCTCGGAGAATGGGTCGCCGACCGGGGCCTCCCGGACCGCCTTGTCCAGCCGGCGGGTGAAGTCCTCGGCTATGTCACCGTGCATGATCACGGTGCCGAGCGAGGTGCAGCGCTGTCCGGCCGTGCCGAAGCCGGAGAACAGCGCTGCCGACACGGCGAGATCGACGTTCGCGCTTGGCGTGACCACCATCGGGTTCTTGCCGCCAAGCTCCAGGCAGGGCGATTGCAGGTGCCGCCCGGCGAGCTCGCCGATGCGCGAGCCGACGACGCTGGAGCCGGTGAAGCCGATCTTGTCCAGGCAGTGCTCGGCCAGTGTCAGTTCCAGGCCGGCGAAGGTCTGCTCACCATCGGCCAGGACCAGGTTCAGCACGCCGTCCGGCAGGCCGCCGCCGTGGATTATCAGGTCAAACAGCGCGCGAGCGCTGGCTGCGGCGTAGTCGGCCGGCTTCCAGATCACTGTGTTACCGCACAACAGAGCAGGAACGAGGTACCAGGACGGGACTGCAACCGGGAAGTTCCCGGCCGTGATCACCCCGACCACGCCGACTGGGTTGCGGAATGTGAACAGCTGCTTGTCCGGCATCTCACTCGGCACCGTCTGGCCGTACAGCCGGCGGCCCTCACCCAGGAAGAAGTCGCATGTGTCGACGATCTCCCGGACCTCGCCGAGTGCCTCGGCGTACGGCTTGCCGATCTCAGCGGTGACAAGCCTGGCAAGGCGCTCGGCGTTGGCTTCCACCAGCCTGCCGATGTGCGCGATCGCGCGGCCGCGGATCGGCGCGGGCAGCTCCGCCCACGACGACTGCGCAGACCGCGCGGCCCGGGCCGCTGCCAGGAAGGTCTCGGCGTCACCGAGCTCGACCTCGGCGACTACCTCGCTGGTGCGGGCGGGGTTGACCGACCGCAGCCGCCCGCCCGGAGCTCCCGAAACCTCCCGGCCGCCGACGACCGATGCGATGATCCTGCTCATCAGACCTCTCCCCGTCCGCTCCGGCCCGGCGCCGCGGTGACAGGGCGACGACGCTAAGCGGCGGCTCGACCATCGGCACCGTGCGGACTCAGTTCTTTGGCCCGGCTCCGCCCCCGGGCACCTCGGTCACTCCCCGGTCGGTCAGGTCGAACCGCTTCCCGCATGCCGGGCAGGCCAGTAGCAGCGGCCTCGTCCGCACCGCCTTCAGATGGGTGCCATCGTCCGGGCATACCGCAAAGTTCACCCCTGCAGAATAAGCACCCAACGTGCCGGCGTGTCCACGTGCGCCGCCCGTCAGGCCACATCCTGCATCGCCCGGCGCGCCGCCGGCACTAGATCAGACAGTGGCGCACTCCGCCTAGGTGTGCGACTCTCGTCACAGGAGGCGACAGCGCCACAACATGGTCGCATCACCTCTGACGCTCAGACGCCGCCGGAGGTGACTGGGATGGCGCGCGAACACGTAATCGATCCATCGGCCATTCACCATCAGTGGGACTCCGGTCTTGAGCCGGTGCTGGCGATCAACTCTGGCGACACGGTTCACTTCGATGTCAAGGTCGCCGGGGAAGGCCAGGTCTGGCCGGGCGCTCGGTATGAGGACACCCGATTCGACTTCGACACGATCTACAACTTGTCCGGGCCGATCTGGGTGAATGGCGCCGAGCCGGGTGACACACTCCAGGTCGATGTGCTGGAACTCCAGCATGGCGACTGGGGCTGGGCCGCGTTCCTGCCAGAGATGGGTCTGCTGCCGGACAGCTTCCCATACGGTTACGTCCGTACTTTCGAGCTTAAGGACCGCGCTGCCGAGTTCGCCCCCGGCATTCACATCCCGCTGGCGCCGTTCTGCGGCACGATCGGCACTCATCCCGGCGAGCCGGCCACGGCCTCCCCGTTCCCGCCCCATCGGGGCTGCGGGAACATCGACAATCGTCATCTGACGTCAGGCTCGACCTTGTGGGTGCCGGTGCACCTGCCCGGCGCGATGTTCTCGTGCGGCGACCCGCACGCCGCCCAGGGCGATGGAGAAGTTTCCGTCACCGCACTGGAGGCGCCGCTGTCTGGCAGCCTGCGGTTCACCGTGCACAAGAAGGCGATCAGTGCTCCGCGATTCCAGGTGCCCGGCAGCAGCGGTGCGATCAGGGCGGGCGGCTACCAGGCAACCATGGGTTTGTCTCCGGACCTGATGGAAGGTTCCAGGATCGCCGTCCGCGCCATGATCGACTGGCTGGTCGATGCCCGTGACCTGAGCGCGGACGACGCGTACCTGCTCTGCAGCATCACCGGCGACCTGCGAATCGTCGAGGTCGTGGACGCCGGCGTCTGGAACGTCGCGATGACGATGCCACTGGCGATCTTTGATCGCGATTCCTGATTTACCAGCAGGCCAGCAGCGCTGGCGCGGCCTAAAACAGGGCACCGCCGAGGGAGGCAGACCGTGGAGGACTCGCAGGCTTCATCGCCATCGGTAGTGACAGAGCCCGTCGCGGAAGGACTGCGGCGCAACAGCCTGAACCTCCGGCGGCTGGCATTCATCGGGCTCGCCTACTTCTCACTGGCCCCCGTGATCTACCTGAACATGGGCTTCATGGAGACCGATTCTGGCGGCCCGGTCATGCCATTCCTGTTCATCCTCATCACGATCGCGGTGCTGCCGACGGCGATCAGCTTCGCGGTCATGAACAACCGCAGGCCCTCGGCTGGCAGCGGCTATACCTGGCTGTGGGAGTCGACCTATCCTGGTGTCGGGCTGTGGCTGGGCTGGATCATGATCGCGACTTATGTCGTGGTGTCGGCGCTGTACCCGCCCGCGTTCGCGACGTTCTTCAACGCGCTGCTGACGTACTTCCATCTATCGGCGACCACCTGGACCGGGATCGGCGGCGGCGTCTTCGCGATTCTCTTCGTTGGCTACCTGAACCGCAACAACATCAGGCTGTCCTCGCTGGTCATCGGCATCCTGATGGTCGCGGAGGCAACGTTCATCGCCGCGGTGGCGATCGTGATCGTCGTCGAGGGCGGGCACCTCGGGCACTTCAGCGCGACGCCATTCAACCCGGCCGCCGCGACAGCGGGGTTCTCAGGGCTGAGCATCGCCGCGATCTTCGCTTTTCTGTCGATCGCCGGCGTCGATGCGGTAGCTCCGGTAGCCGAGGAGGCTCACACGCCGCGCCGGCTCATCCCGCTCGCGACGATCCTGATCACGGTCATCGCCGGGCTGTTCTGGACGCTCACCTCCTACGGATTCGCCATCTCGGTACCGGTGAAGGCGGTGCAGGCCTACGTCGCCGCCGGGCAGATCACGCCGGTGCTACCGATCACGCGCTCCTATATCGGAGGCTGGGCAGTCCTGGTGCCCATCACCGGGTTCACCGCCGCGCTCGCGAGCTTCGGAGCGTCGCTGTACGCGGCGGGCCGCATCACCTATGCGCTGTCCCGAGAAGGCTTCATATCGTCCTACTTCAAGGGCCTGCATCCGCGATTCCAGACTCCGTGGCGGGCCGAGGCGTCGACGCTGTTGATATCGCTCGTCTTTCTCATCGTCATTAGCTTGTGGCAAGGTGGCCCAGCGAACGCCTACGCATATCTCGGTGAGATATTCGTCTTCTTCGTGCTCATTCTTTACATGTTCGTCAACCTGGCCAACCTCGTGTACCACGCGCGGTTCAGGCGGGAGAGCTTCAACTGGCTCCTGAACGGATTCATCCCGGTGGCCGGGATCGCGATCGATGGTTACATCCTGTACAAGGGTTTTTTCGTCAGCGAGATCTCACTGCCGTTCAAGACCGGTAGCAGCATCGTCTGGTTCTCGCTGGCATGGGCGGTGATCGGCATCTTCTGGGCGCTGTGGTGGAGCCGGCGCAAACGGCTTGCGTCGATTTCGCTGGCGACAGAGGTCTAGGCAGCGACCGTGAGCGAAGCGGAATCTGTACCCGTCGCCGAGCCTGTAACGGCCGAGGGCCAGATCGCAGTGCCGGGCGGGCGGGTCTGGTACCAGATCGTGGGCGCAGACCGGCCTGGCGCCCCGATCCTTTGCCTGCACGGCGGGCCGGGCATGGCACATGACTACCTTGAGAACCTGAGCGACCTCGCGCGGAGCCGGCCCGTGATTTTCTACGACCAGCTCGGCTCCGGCAGGTCTGAGCGCCCCGCCGATGAGTCCCTTTGGACGGTTGACAGGTTCGTCGAGGAACTGGTGGCCGTCCGAGAAGCGCTCAGCCTGCAGGGGCTGCATGTGTTCGGCAACTCCTGGGGCGGCTGGCTTGCGCTGCAGTACGCCCTTGATCGCCGTCCGCAGCTCGCCAGCCTGATACTCAGCAGCTCGCCACCGAGCGTCCCCCGGTGGATTGCCGACTGCGCTGATCTTCGCGCCGAGCTGGATCAGCCGGTTCGTGCAGTGCTTGACCGGCATGAAGCGGCGGGCTACTTCTCCTGCCCGGAGTACCAGTGGGCGATCACGCACTTCTACCGTCGGCATCTCTGCCGGGTTGATCCGTGGCCCGACTGCGTGGAGCGAACCTTCGCTGGCATGAGCGAGGAGGTGTACACGACTATGTGGGGCCCGAGCGAGTTCGGCCCGGTGACCGGGCGTCTGCGCGACTGGGACGTGACGGACCGGCTGGCAGAGATCCGGGTCCCGACGCTCGTGACAGGTGGCCGGTACGACGAGGCCAGGCCTGACCACCTCGCCACGCTGGCCGACGGCATCGGCGGCAGCGAGATGGTGATCTTCGAAGCCAGCTCGCACATGGCCTTCATCGAAGAGCGCGAACTGTACGTGCAGACGATCGAGGACTTCCTGGCGCGGGTGGAGGCGGACGGAGGTTACTCCCGGCGCCGTTAGCACGTCATGTCAACCACGACCGCTGCCGGCGCCAGCCGGCTCGCCCAGCCGCTCAGAGCGAGCACTGACCTGACTGCCACCGCTAACGCTGACTGGCTGCGCAGGACATTCCGTCGGGACAAGATTGGCGCCAACATTACCTACCAGGGAAGGCAAACATGGCAGCGAGAGCGCCCTTCACTATCGGTGCGCAAGCTAACTGTACGGACGGCGGCTGCGGCCACCTGACCAGGGTGATCGTCGATCCAGTGGCGCGCGCCCTGACACACCTGGTGGTCAGGCCACCGCTTGGGCACGGGCCGGACCGGCTCATCCCGATCGAGCTTGCCGAGGCGACGCCGGGCGAGGTGCGCCTCCGCTGTACCAGGGCCGAGTTTGATCAGCTCGATCCCGCTGAGGAAACCGAGTTTCTGCCGGGTGACCACGGCTACGTCCCGTACGGGCCGACGGAGGCGAGCGCGTGGCCCTACTACGGCCTGGGCAGCGCCACCATGAACGCGGAGATCGCTGCCGAGGCGCAGCCACACGTCGTGTCATATGACGCCATGCCGCTCGATGAGGTCGAGATCCGCCGCGGCGATCACGTGCATGCGACTGACGGCAGCATCGGCCGGGTTCAAGGTCTGGTTATTGAGCCAGCAAACCACCACGTCACGCATGTGCTGCTGCAGGAAGGTCACTTGTGGGGCCGTAAGCAGGTCGCAATCCCGATCCGCGCGGTCAGCGCTGTGGAACCCGAAGGCATCCGTCTCAGCATCAGTCGGTCTGAGGTCGAGGACTTGCCGCCTGTAACGCTCGACAGTCCTGCGGACATTTCTGGTGACAGCGGGCAGGGCCATGACTAAGTCAGGCAGGCATGCGCCGCGCGCCCTACGCGACCGGCAGCACGGAGGACGGCGTGCCGCCGGACAGCCTGTTCTTGCAGGTGCCTGAGGGTACTTAGACAGTCTCAGTAACTTCCAGGTATGGCCCATGGCAAGTGGTGATCTCCTTACACGTAGATCACCGTGGAGGCCGCCTTGTAGACGGCCGGTGCCTTGCCCGGCTCCTCGACGATGATGACCGGAACGCCCGAAGGCACGCCGCCCTGGATCTCCCTGCGCTCCTGCGCGGTTGGCGGGCGCGCGGTTATCCGGCTGCCAGGCGGCGCCTGTACGTAGTCGGTTCTCGGCAGGCGCTTGACCAGGTGCCCGACAGCGCGCCGCGTCTCTGTCATGCCGCTCTCGTCAAGCACCGCATACGCCTTCCGCGCCGTGTCCCGGCTGATGCCCCAGCGGGCCTGTAGCGACGCCTCGGACGGCAGGAGCGAGCCAACCGGAAGCTGCCGCGCAATGATGGCGCCGCGCATCAGATAGGCCGCCTGCACGTAGGCCGGGATCAGGCTCTCGCCGTCAATGAGGACGCCGCTCTCGCCCCACACGCTGTGATTCACGTCACCATCGCTCACGCGGCGTGACTACCCGCGTCGGGTCGCCAGTACTCTCCACCTTGCCCGGTTGTGCGGATATGTCTGCCAGTCGGGCAGGGCAAACAAGTCGAGTACGTCTCGTCGCTGGCCCTCGATCGAGGTGATGTTCGTCGCGTGGCACATTTCACCCCCTTGAAACCGTGGCATACGGGTACGCCGGTAGCCTGAGCCGCCAGGCGCGCTGCCTCACCGCGTGGTCGGCCTCGTATCAGGCATTCGACGTCCCTGGTCCGGCTGCAGGTAAACCCAGAACCGGGCGGTGTGGAGGCCGAAGAGGGTGGCAATCGCCAGCCGCCGGACCGCCTCGGCCGGGCCGCAGGGCCGGGCGGCCGCCCGCTCGGCCGGGTTCCGGTCAGCGACCAGGCGCGCATGGCTCGCCGCCGCCACCGCGGCCCCAGCGCACTCCAGCCACAGCAGCGCCGACGGCCCCGAGCGCAGAACCTTCGGGGCACCATGGGCGATCATCACCGCGTCGCGGGCTAGCAGCCCGAGGCACGCGACCTCCACCACCGCCGCGCCACATCGCCCGAACCGCCGCATCGCCAGCTGCGTGATCGGGTACCCGGCGCCACTGAGACCGAGTACGGCCTTGCCCACCCTGCTGTCCACGCATGCCTCCCAGAATCGTCACGCCGTAGGCCGCGGTACGGGGCCCGGCGCGCCGCGGCGGGCGGCGACGGCGAGCAGGGCGCCAGCGATGATCAGCACCAGCCAGTCGACGGCGATGCCCACCACCTCAAAGCGGTAGTCGAGATCCGCCCGGTACGCGACCGCGTACCCGATCAGCGCACACACCGTGAGGGTGCCGCCGGCGATGAATACGATGCGTGCGGCGCGCTCGAGCCGTGCACGCACCGTCATCGCCGCGCCGAGGCTCACGAACGCCAGCGCCAGCAGCAGGTAACCGATGTTCTCCAGGGCGATGAACACTCCGTGCGGGTTCAGCTGCGACCACAAACCCAGTCCCTCGGTCTCTCCCTTGAGCAGGCTCGGCTGCACCACCATCAGCTGGATGCCATAGTCGGTGACGAGCACCGCCGCCGCGAGCGCCGCCAGGGAAGTCGCCACCCGATGTGCCGTCCGGGCTCCCGCCGACTGGCGCGCGGGCTGCGCCGAGACGAACACCAAGGCTAGGACGGCCACCAGCGCCGCGGGATACTGCCACCAGAAGTCACGGGGCACGAACTGGGCGCCGCCGCTGTAGGGGTACCCGATGCAGTCACCGCGGCAGTAGGGCCCGGAATGGGCCGGGGTGAACAGCCCGACGGCGAGCCCCACCGCGGCGGCCACCGCGACGCTCAGCGCAATCGCGAACAGCCACCGGTTGCCCGGTGGCTCATGGACACCGGCTAGAACCCGGTCGGACTCGACCTGCCTCCCGCTCACATCCGCATACTCAACCGGCCTGATCCCACCCGGATAGGGCCGTTCGGCCCTTCGCGGCCGATCGAACGACCTCGCCATCGTGATGGCCACCGTCCGACGCAGCCGCGGCTCGTGCTAGCTGATCCCGAAGGTAACGAGTTCTGCTTGCTGGGTGCTCTCGACGCCCTTGCCTGACGGCAGGCATGTGAAGAACTACGTGCACTTGGCTCTGCGGCCAGTGGATTGCACCCGCGAGCGGAAGGTCGAGCGAGTTCTCGCGCTTGGCGCGTCGTATCTCGCTGACCATCGCCGGCCTGAGGGCAGTGGCTGGATCACCCTGGCAGACCCTTCGGGCAACGAGTTCTGCATCTCGTCCAAGGATCGAACTGGTTCCGGAGCGACCACCTGACCATGCGCTGGGGGGCACCGGCCGGCCAGTATGGCAAATGTCGCGTGGCTGTCAGCGATGCGCTGGCCCTGGTTTCTGGCTCGCGGCCGGTGCCTTACGGGGATCGTCACCCCGCAGTCTGGCATTGTCAAGGCTCGGGAAGCCAAGGATGACAGCGGCAGTTCGGTGGCCGACGGCAGGACTAGCGGGCGCGCCCTTATGCCGACTCGGGATACGGGCCCGGCGGTGACGTTGCGCTTACTGGGAAACAGTGGCGTGATCGGCTCCGGTGGGTGGCTTGTCAGTCGGCGCAGGCGGGCGCCGGAGCACTTCGGTCGCGGCCTCGCGGAGCATGTCGTTCGAGCGGCGCAGGTACTCGCTGATCAGCGCGAGGTCATGGTCGTCGTAGTCGGCCAGGATTCGTTCCGCTCCCTGCTGCACTGGGGCGTAGAGCGCGGCCGCTTCCGGCTGGCGGCCGGGCAGCAACTCGATGAGGACGCTCCGCCGGTCCTTGGGTCCGGGCACCCGCCTGGCGAAGCCGGCCTTCTCCAAGCGGTCGATCACAAGGGTGACGGTGCCGGTGCCCAGGCCTGAGATCTGGGCTAGCCGGCTCGGGGTCACGGTCCCGGTGATGTTGAGTAGGCCAAGGATGTCGATATCGGTCGCGTTCAGCCCGAGTCGGGCGCCCACGGCCCGGTTCAGCACGCCGAGGAAAGCGGCCGTGCGGCGGCTCTCCCAGTCCAGCGCCGCGAGGATCTCGTCGCGTTCCACTTGGCCATCCTAACTTGCAACCTAGATTGCTCATAATATAGATTACTCAGAATCTGAATCATCTAGGATCCTGAGGAGTCATGAGATGAGCTACGACCCGGTGATCACGGCGATCCCGGCACCAGCGGAGTCGGCACGGCGGGCCCCGTGGGGCGCGCTCCTCCTGATGGTGGCCGCAGCCTTCATGGATCTGCTGGACGGCACGATCGTCCAGGTCGCGCTGCCGTCCATCCAGCGGAATCTGCACGTGAGCGACGCCGGGCTGCAATGGGCCCTGGCGGCGTACACGCTCGCCTTCTCGCTGCTGCTGATCACCGGAAGCAGGCTGGGCGACATCATCGGCCGCAAGCGCACCTTCCTGCTCGGCCTGGCTGGCTTCGTGACGGCCTCCGCGCTAGTCGCCGCCGCCCAGACACCAGACATGCTCATCGGGTTCCGGGCGCTGCAGGGCGGCGCTGCTGCGCTCATGCTGCCCCAGGTCCTGACCTTCATCCAAGCCGAGTTCGATCCCGAGCCGCGACGCGCGGCCTTCGCGCTCTACGGCATGATGCTCGCGCTGGCGGGAGCGAGCGGACCGCTACTAGGCGGCGTGCTCATCCAGGCGAACCTGGCAGGCTGGGGCTGGCGCACCATCTTCCTCGTCAACGTGCCGATCGGCCTGACCGCGCTGGTGCTGGGCAGCAGGCGTATCCCGGCGTCCGGCCCTCGCCAGGGCCGCCGTCTCGACCCGGCCGGGACCGTGCTCATCACCCTGGCGCTGCTCGCCGTCTTCTACCCGCTGATCGAGGGCCGCCAGCTGGGGTGGCCGGCCTGGTCGTTCGCCTGCATCAGCGCTTCGGTGCCGCTGCTTGCGGCATTTGCCGCCCTGGAGAAAAGGACCCACCAGCCGCTGATCGACTTCTCCCTCTTCCGCCGTCGCGGGCCTGCCATCGGGCTCGGCATCGCCATGGTGTTCTTCGGCACCACCAGCTTCTTCTTCGTCCTCACCCTGTTCCTCCAGCTCGGGCTGGGTTACTCAGCGCTGCGGACCGGCGTCACCTTCGTCCCGTTCTCTCGGCATCATCGTCGGATCCGGCGGCGCCGCGCCGCTCGGCAAGAAGTACGGACGGTACGCGGTCACGGGCGGGGCCTTGCTGATGACACTGGCCATCGGCAGCATGACCGTCATCGCCGGGCCTGCAATGCCTGCCTGGCACCTGGGACCATCGCTGGCGGCTGCCGGCATCGCATTCGGCATCGTCTCCGGCACGCTCGCCGACATCGTGCTGGGCCAGCTGCCCGCCGACCAGGCCGCTTCACAGTCCGGCGTGGTCAACACGGTCATCCAGCTCGGCAGCGTAACCGCGATCGCCATCATCGGCGTCCTGTTCTTCGGCGCACTCGGGCAGCAACCGGCCGTAGCCACCTACGTGCACGGCACCAGGACCGGCCTGTGGTATCTCACAGCCTGCTGCGCCGCCGCGGCCGTGGCCAGCCTGCTGCTGCCCGGCCGCGGCGCCAGCCATGAGCCCCCCGAACTGCCGGAGGCCCAGGACTCCCCAAGAGTCCCGGATTCCAGGAAGCGGATCGTCCGGGATCGGCGCTACGGTGCGAGGTATGACAGCAGCCAATGATCAGGTAGCCCAGCTGCCGGAGTGGCAGGATGGCCCGATGGACGCGCAGTTCGGACCGCACCGGTTCAGCGCCGGCGATGGCGGCGGCAGCACCGAGTTCCGGGCGGCCCGGTTCGACGTCGCGGACCTGCGCGGCACCCGGTTCACCGACTGTGACCTGACCGGCGTCACGATCCGGGACGGCTGGCTCGTCGACGTCAGCATCTCCGGCTACCTCAGCAACGTCACCGTCAACGGCGTCGACGTGGCCGGCTTCGTCAGCTCCGAACTGGATCGGCGGCACCCGGAGCGGGTGCAGTTGCGCGAGGTGCAGGACACCGACGGCTTCCGCGCGATGTGGGACACCATCGAACGACTCTGGGCGGACGCTGCCGGGCGGGCCGGGCGCCTGCCCGCGGCGGCGCTGACCGAGCAGGTGAACGACGAGTGGTCGTTCGCGCAGACGCTGCGCCACCTGGTGTTCATCACCGATGCCTGGGCGAGCCGCACAGTCCTGGACGAGCCGATGCCCTACCACCCGCTCGGCCTGCCGCAGAGCTGGTACCCGCCCGCGGACGCGGCCGCGCTCGGCATCGACCTGGCCGCGCAGCCCGGCTATGACGAGATCCTGGCCGCCCGCGCAGACCGGATGGCCGTGATTCGGCGCATCCTCGCCGGCCTGACCGATGCCGACCTCGGCCGACGCTGCAAGCGCTCGCCCGCTCCCGGCTACCCGGACGAAGAGCCCGCCGTGGCCGAGTGCATCAGCGTAGTGATGGACGAGGAGATCGAGCACTACCGGTTCGCGGTCCGCGATCTGGCGGTGCTGGAAGCGCGATAGGCGGCCAGGCAGCGAACGCTCCGTGCCTCGCTAGGTCCTGAGTTCCCTCGCGTACGTACGGACCCTCGGCCGGGCGAGCGCGGATCGTATTAGCGTGTGTCCACCCGACCTTGGCATCGGCCACCCGCTCGTCACCCGGGAGCGAGCGCTCGGCCTCGTCTGGCAGCGGACGAACCGGACGCCGCGAGACCACGGCAGTCATGACGACACCCAAGAGCTTCAACGCATCCCGAATGAGCTCCACGAGCTGAGTATCACAACGCACTCCGGCAATTGCCAGCCGGCTTCGCCTGATGTGCGGCAGGGGAGTACCGAGCGCAGTGCATTAGCTGGCGTTGGCGCAGGAGGGCGCCTGCAGAACTAAACCGGCCGGTTATCTGGTGCCCGGTGGCCGCTTACGCTTGCCGGCATGCCGGTATTCGGGTTGATGCGCGAGCTGTGGGACCGCATGGGCGGGATGCAGCCCGTTCCACCCTCCTGGGTAATAGCGGTGAGCGGCACCTTCGCCCTGGTGATCGTGCTGAACGCCCGCACATGGCGCCTCGCACGCAACTCGATCACGATCGCCCACGAGGGCGGCCACGCGCTAGCCTCGGTGCTGAGTGGCCGGCGGCTGGATGGAATCCGGCTGCATTCGGACTCCTCAGGCGTGACGCACTCCCGCGGCAGGCGGACCGGTCCGGCGGTGGTGCTCACCTCGGCGGCGGGCTACCTCACTCCCTCGGTGCTGGGCGCCGGGGCGGCGTGGCTGCTGGCGGCGCACCACGTGACCGCGACGCTGTGGCTGCTGATCGCGCTCCTCGCCGCGACGTTCCTGGCGATCCGTAACGCTTACGGCGTCCTGGCTGTGCTCGTCACCATCGGCGCGGTTCTCGCGGTGAGCTGGTTCGCCGCCGCCGCGATCCAGGCGGCATTTGGCTACACCGCGGCATGGTTCCTGCTCCTCGGCGGGGTCCGCGCGGTCGCCGAACTGCAGAGCCACCGCCGCCGCAGCCGCCGCCGCGGCCAGGTGAGCGCGTCGGATGCCGACCAGCTTGGCCGGCTGACCGGAGTGCCCGGCGGCGCCTGGGTCGCCGTTTTCGCGCTCGTGTGCGCCGCCGCGCTGGTCCTCGGCACGCGCCTGCTCATCCCCGGCTTGCTGCACCTGCCGCACCTCGGCGGCTAGCCGCTCGCCACAATGCCTGGCACCGCAGGGCTAACGGCTGAGTGCTCTCGCCAGCTGGGCCTTGGTCATCGTTGAGCGGCCCTTGATGTTGCGCCCGCGCGCCTCGGCGTCGAGCTGGTCCTTCGGGTCTCCGGAATCCGCGACGGTGGCGTGCTGCACGGTCATGCTGCAACCGTACCGACACCCGCCGTCAGACTGGTGCCGACGCCACGATCAAGTCGGGTCTCGGGGGCGGGTCCTTGGTCGCGACGGGCTCCGGCTCCCACTGGTTCGCAGAGTGCTTGAGTCAGAACGGCCGCGCCACCACGTTGTTGCGCAGCACGCCGCGGGTTATGCCCGGGTGAGCACCGCTTCGAGCGCATGCGGCAGCTGGTCCAGATCCACCGCCCCGACGAGCAGGCGCGCGTACCGCAGCTTGCGCCTGGTGCCGCTGCCCAGGAACCGCCGGAGCTGTGCCACGGCGTGCTGACCGCGCCACTCGGGCTGCCGCTGCAAGCTGCGGAATGAGCCGAGATCTCCCTGCGAGTCAATGAGCGCCTCAACCCGGGCAGCGCCGATCGCGCGGATCAGCTCGTCCTCCAGATCCTCGACGCAGACGAAGAAGCCCAGTGTCTCCATGTCGGCCCGCGTCCTGGGCGAGCCGATACCGGCGCTGGCCAGACCCCGCCGGACGACGTTCTCCTCGCCGAAGTCGCACAGGCCCGCCAGTCTCAGGTCAGCTCCAGCGGGACCAAACTGCGTCAGGTAGCGCGTCATCGCGTGCGCGCCGCCGGCCGGCAGGACCACCACGCGCTCCGCACCGAGGTCCCGGCCGCGGCGGGCGGCAAGCGTCTCGACCGCGATCTGGTCGCTGATGCCCTCGACAAGCACCACGGCCTCCGCGGCCGCCACCTTAGTCAGCGCCCTGGCCGTGGCCTCGGTCGCAGCTGCCGGGCCATGCACGTAACCGTCCAGCAGCCGGCTCGCAAGCTCACGGCGTCTGGTGATGTCCATCGAAGTCGTTCTGTCCGTGCCGCTAACCATACCGGGCAGCCAGGAGCGCATCAGCGTCTCCGGCCACGGGTGCGACGCCGTCGAGCTGCCCAAGCTGCATCATGGCGCGGGTACCCGCGTCGTGACGTTGTGCCCTGGCGCCTTGCTAGCTGGCGGGTTCAGGTTGAGATAACCGGATTCTTCCGTTATCCCCTGAGGTGATTGCAGTGAAGGCACTTGTGTACCACGGTCCCGGCTCGAAGGCCTGGGAAGACGTCCCAGACCCGGTAATCCAGGACGCTACCGACGCGATCGTCCGCGTCGACAACACCACGATCTGCGGGACGGACCTGCACATCCTCAACGGCGACACCCCGGAGGTCACCGCGGGCCGTATCCTCGGCCACGAGGCGGTCGGGACCGTCGAGCAGGTCGGTGCCGGCGTCACGACAGTCAGGCCTGGTGACCGGGTGCTGGTTTCGTGCATCTCCGCCTGTGGCCGGTGCCAGTACTGCCGGGAGGGCCGGTCCGGGCAGTGCACGGGCGGTGGCGGCTGGATTCTCGGCTACATGATCGACGGCACTCAGGCCGAGTACGTCCGGGTCCCGTTCGCCGACACCTCCACCTACCCCCTGCCGGAGGGGTCGGCCGATGAGGAGATCCTCATGCTCGCCGACATCCTGCCCACCGGGTACGAAGTCGGCGTGCTCAACGGGCAGGTTCGCCCGGGCGACACCGTCGCCGTGGTCGGCACAGGCCCGGTGGGCCTGGCCGCTATCACCGGGGCAAGGCTGTACACCCCTGGCCATGTCATTGCCATCGACCTGGCCGACGCGCGGCTCGAGGCGGCAATCTCATTCGGCGCCGACCTTACGGTGAATAACGGCCGCGAGGACGCCGTCGCCTACGTCAACAGCGTCACCGGCGGGCGCGGCGCGGACGTGGCTATCGAGGCGGTGGGAGTTCCCGCCAGCTTCGAGTTGTGCACCCAGCTCGTGCGCCCAGGCGGCCACGTGGCGAACATCGGCGTGCACGGAAAGCCTGCCGCCTTGCACCTGGAATCGCTGTGGATCCGCGACATCACCGTGACCACCGGGCTAGTCGACGCGTATTCCACGCCGACGCTGATGCGGCTAGTCGCAGCGCACCAGATCGACGCCGCGCGTTTCGTCACCCACCACTTCAAGCTCAGCGAGATAACGGAGGCATACGACGCCTTCCAGAATGCCGCCGATACCGGGGCGATCAAGGTGGTCCTGACCAGCTGACTTGAGCTGACTGCTTCGGGTGACCGGCGAACGGACTGCCTGCCGGCGGTCAGGGTGGTGTCGCGCCAGTCGAAGATGATCTAGCGGGCCCGGTCGGCTGGTCTAGCTCGGTAAGTCGAGTTAGGTGCAGCTCGGCCGGGTCCGGCAGGCGCGCCCGCGCCGCGGCGAGCGGTGTATCTTGCCGTTCGCGCAGACGGCGCATGGGCCCAGGCAGTGGGGGTGCAAGCTTGATCACGACCGCGGTACCGAGGCTGAGCAGGTATGGCTCACCGCGGATGATGACTTCTAGCGGAGCGCCCTCGTCAATGACGTAGCGCTCCTCGTCGCTGGTGAGCTGCACGCGGATCTGCCGTTCGCGGAACCGCAGCGAGAACGCGAGTTCCGTCCAGGCGGGCGGCAGCCTGGGCGCGAAGGACAACTGCCCGGCGAAATCGCGCACACCGCCGAACCCGAAGACCAGTGATGACCACACGCCCGCGGCGGAGGCAATGTGGACTCCGTCCGAAGCGTTGCCGGCCACGTTGGCGAGGTCCATCAGCAGCGCGTACTCGAAGTACTCCAGAGCCTTGCGATGCTTGCCTATCTCGGCGGCGATGATGCACTGCACACACGCCGACAAGGACGAGTCGCCGGTTGTGAGGCGGTCGTAGTACTCGAAGTTAGTGCGTTTCTGCGCTGCCGAGAACTCGTTGCCGAGCAGGAACATCGCGAGCACGATGTCGGATTGCTTCAGAACCTGGTGCCGGTAGATCACCAGCGGGTGGTAATGCAGCAGCAGCGGGAACTTCTCGCGCGGCGTGGCGTCGAGGTCCCACACCTCCCGGTTCAGGAACGTGTCGTCCTGGGGGTGGATGCCGCGTACCTCATCGAACGGCACGTGCATGGCGGCTGCGGCGCGCTCCCAGGAGTCGGCCTCACCGGCCTCGAGCCCGACCTCGTGGGCGAGTGCTTCGTAGTCCGCCGGTCGTTCCTCGCGCAGCCGGCGCACCGTGGCAGCGGCGAAGCTGAGGTTCAGCCGGGCCATCAGGTTGGTGTAGGTGTTGTCGTTGACCACGGTGGTGTACTCGTCGGGTCCGGTGACGCCGTGGATGTGAAACCGCTCGTCGGTGCCGTAGAACCCCAGGTCCTCCCACAGCCGGGCAGTCTCGACGAGAATCTGAGCGCCGATGTCACTCAGTATGCGGCCGCTGCCTTCCACCTGTGTATAACGCATGACCGCGTAAGCGATATCTGCGTTGATGTGATACTGGGCGGTGCCCTGCTGGAAGTTGGACGAGGCTTCCTCGCCGTTGATGGTCCGCCACGGGAAGAGCGCGCCCCGCTGGCTCATCTCAGCCGCCCGCGCCCGCGCGCGGCTGAGCATGCTGTGCCGGAACCGCAGCAGGTTACGGGCGATCCTGGGCTGGGTGTAGGTCAGGAACGGGAGGACGAAGATCTCGGTGTCCCAGAAGTAATGGCCCTCGTAGGCCTGCCCGGTCAGACCTTTGGCAGGGATACCGGCCCCTTCGGCCCGCCAGGAGGCCTGGGCGACCTGGAAAAGATTCCACCGGATCGCCTGCTGGTGACGCACGGGATTGCTGCGGGCCTGCAGCCGGATGTCGGCGCGGTCCCAGAACCGCTCCAGACTCTCGCGCTGAGCCGCGGCGATCTGGTCGAATCCGCCGGCGACCGTGCGGTCCAGTGTCCGGCGGCACCGATTGACGAGCTCGGGCACCGGCACACTGCGCGAGGTCTGGTACGTCGCAAACTTCGTTATCCGGATGGGGACGAGGGGCAGGGCGTCCACAGTGACGACGAACTCGCTCGAGTCCTGGTCCGCCGAGCCCGCGTCCCGATATGCACACGCTGTCTCGATCACATGGTCGACGCCGACGCCAAGCGTCATCTTGCTGCTGGTCGTCTGGTAGCCGAGCAGGAGGCGCCGGTCGGCCAGCTCTGCAACCTGTGCGTTGAGCACCCGCCGGGGCAGCGGCGTGGCCAGCCGGGGATCGCCCGAACGGGTCTCCGGCAAGCCCGCCGACATGTGAGCGTCCTGGCGGTTAAGAACCATGGAGGAGATCGCGACAGGCGCCGCACCGTCGAGCATCGTGATCTCGTAGGTCATCGCGACCACATGGCGGTGCGCAAGCGACACGATCCGGCAGGAGCGGATCCGGACATGCTTACCCGCGTCAGTCTCCCAGATCAAATCGCGGGTCAGCGTTCCCGCTCGCAAGTCCAGAACGCGCGCGTAATCGTGCACTCGCGCGGTCGCCAGGAACAGCGGCTCATCGTCTACATAGAGCTTAAGTATCGTAACGTCGGGCACGTTCACAATCGTCTGGCCAGTCCGCGCGAGCGCGTGCGCTCCCTCGGCATGCACGATCGGCCAGGTCTCGTGGAACCCGTTGACAAACGTTCCAGGGGCGAGCGCGGGGCGGCCTTCCTCGCAGCTGCCCCGGATACCGACGAATCCGTTACCGAGCGAGAAGACGGTCTCTGTCCGATCGGCGAACTCGTCGGAGTACCGCGCCTCTATGATGCGCCACTCATCGGGCGGGAACAGATGCTCCGGCGGCAGGACAATCTCACGCTTGAGCATGAATCGACCATAATCCCGCGCGCTCGAAACGGACAGCCAGCGCTCATTACAATTAACCACCGCCAGCCCGTCGTCCGTGCGCTCCGGCCTGGCGTCCAGCCTCGGCCGAGCAGGGATGTCACATCATCAGCAGTCCGCCCGTGACCGGAATCAGCGCCCCGGTAACGTACCGGGCTTCGTCGGACACCAGGTACCTAACGGCCTCGGCGACGTCCTCAGGCGTTCCGATGGAACCCATCGGGATGGTCTCCGTGACGGCCTGGATGATCTTGTCGGGAAGCCTGGCTACCATGTCGGTCATGATGGCACCGGGCACCACGCAGTTGACGGTCACGCCCTTGCCGGCAGTCTCCAGCGCGATGGTCTTGGTCAGCCCGAAGAGGCCCGCCTTGGCGGCTGCGTAGTTCGCCTGACCGACCCGGCCGGTCTCGCCTACGAAGGAGCCGATATTCACGATGCGGCCAGAGCCCCGCTCGATAAAGTGCGCGAGCACCGCCTGGGACATGAAGAAGGGACCGGAGAGGTTCGTCCGGATGACCTGCTCCCATTCCAGCATGGTCATCTTCAGCGCCGTGCGGTCGTGGACAGCGCCGGCATTGTTGATGAGGTAGTCGATCCGGCCGTAATGCCGCAGCACTTCGTCTACGACGCGCTTGCAGTCGCCGGGGTTGCCGACGTTGGCCTGATGCAACGAGACCGTAAATCCTGCGTCGGCGGCTGCCTTGGCGAAGGACTCGGCTGCGTCGGTGTCCCGGTTATAGACCGCCGCGACGCGCAGGCCATCGCTGGCCAGCCGTGTTGAGATGGCGGCGCCGATTCCCCTGGTTCCTCCGGTCACTAGCGCTACGCGGTCCTGTGTCTCGTTCATGGGAGTCCTCCGGTTGGGGTTGAGCGGCGGTCACTGGAATATGTAGCTGCCGGGCGCGGCGTCACCGGAGGGGTGCTGACTGCTGCCGAGGCGCTCGGGTGCGGGCTTGATCTCTCCGGACCGATCGGCCAGCCAGCCGGCCCAGTGGTCCCACCACGACCCTTCGTGCCGCTTGGCGTCGGCCAGCCAGGTCTCCGGGTCGGCGGGGGTCTCCGGATTGACGAAGTACCCCAGGTGCGGGTGGTCGGGCGCGGCCACGACGGTCTGGATGTGGCCGCTCGAGCACATCACGAACTGTGACTTGCCAGACACCATCTGGGTGGTCCGGTAACAGCCCCGCCACGGCGTGATGTGGTCGGTACGTCCCCCGACCACGTAGGTGTCGCAGCTGACGCGTGAGATATCGACGGGCATTCCCAGCACTGTGAGCCCACCGGGCCGGGTCAGCTGATTGCCGGCCACGATGTCGAGGACCTGGTGATGGAAATTGGCGGGCAACCGGGTGGTGTCCGCGTTCCAGGCCAGGATGTCGAACGCCGGTGGCTTGCGGCCTAGCAGGTAGTTATTGACCCAGTAGTTCCAGACCAGGTCATTGGGCCGCAGCCAGGCGAAGATCTCCGCCATCTGCCAGCCCTCCAGGATTCCCGTCCGGGCCGAAGCCTGCTTCGCCATCGCGATCGTGGCCGGAGTGGCAAACATCATGAGCTGTGCATCGACATCGCAGTCCAGCAGTGTCACGCCAGCAGTAGCCGAGTAGACGCGGTCGTCGCGATTCGCCGCGAGCAGTGCCGCCACGATGGCGACCAGCATCCCGCCGAGGCACCCGCCCATGAGATTCACGTCTGGCGATCCGGAGACCTCGCGGACGACGTCGATGACGTCCAGAGTTTCCTGGGCGTAGGTGTCGAAGTTCCAGTCGCGCTGCGCCGCGGTGGGGTTGCGCCAGCTGATGGCGAAGACCTGGAATCCCTCCTTGAGCAAGTGCTCGCACATGCTGCGGCCCGGCGCCAGATCGAGGGCGTAGTACTTGTTAACCTGCGGCGGCACGATGAGCAGCGGGCGGTCGTGCACCGTCGTACGCTGCGGCGCGTACTGGATAAGCTCGCAGACCTCGCTGCGGTAGATGACAGCGCCCGGCGTGGCAGCGAGATCGGTGCCGACCTTGAACGGCGTGCGGTCGACCTGGGCGATCATGCCGTGGTTGTGCCGGAGGTCGCCGATGACATTGCTGATCCCGTTCTTCAGGCTGCCGCCCCTGGTCTCCACGGCAACCCGGAGTGCTTCCGGGTTGGTCAGGATGGAGTTCGTCGGTGCGAGCGCGTCCCGTACGAGGCCGACCGCAAAGTGCGCCCGGTCGGCAGCGTGGCCCTCGAGGCCCAGCCCGGCTACGACGTCGTCTGCGCGCGAACCGAGATACAGATAGGTCTGCATCAGCGTCCGGTAGAACCGGTTGGAGTCCCAGGCCGGATCGGTGAAGCGCTTGTCTGACTTGGCCGGCTTGACCTCGGAACCGCCCCGGCTAATGCGGGCCAGATCGCTGGCCGTGCCAGGCAGGGCACGCAGGAGGGACTGCGGCTCCTGCAGCAGCCGCTGGCCGATAGCCAGCAACCCGCCGATCGCGGCGCCGACGCCGAAACCGACGCCCGCACTGTCACCGGCCCGAGTTTCCGCGCCGTCGGCGACTGGTGCGGTGTCGGTGGCCGGAGCCCAGCTAGACTCCGCGCCCGCCGTGCCCGCAGGCTCGGCCGGTGGCTTGTGGCCGGGTGCACTGGCCGCCGCGCCGCTTGCGCGCGGGTGTGCCGCTTGTGGCCCGAGGCTTCCTCGGGCGCGGCTTCGGTGTGGTCTTGGTGTTGGTGCTCATCACGAGAGCCTTTCTATGATCACGGCCATGCCCTGGCCGCCGCCCACGCACATCGTTTCCAGTCCGATCGCCTCATCGCGCGATCGGAGGCCGTTCAGGAGCGTGCTGAGAATGCGTATGCCGGTCATCCCGAACGGATGTCCTAGCGCGATCGCGCCGCCGAGCGGATTTAGCTTGTCGCCGAACGGATCCACGCCGATGCCGATCGCCGATGGGATGACTTGCGCCGCGAACGCTTCGTTGATCTCGACGATGTCGACGTCACTGATGGTCATCCCGGCCCGGCCGAGCACCTGCCGGGTGGAGTCGATCGGGCCAAGGCCCATCATTTCCGGCTCCAGTGCGCTCACGCCGGTCGCGACAATCCGGGCCACCGGACGGATGCCGAGCTGCTCTGCCCTGGTCGCCGACATGACGACCGTGGCTGCTGCACCGTCATTGAGCGGGCAGGAGTTGCCTGCTGTCACCCGGCCGTCCTTGCGGAACACCGGCCGTAGCTCCGCGAGCCGCTCCAGCGTGGTGTCGGCCCGCGGGCCATCATCGGCGGTCATGACGGTGCCATCCAGGAGCGGGACCGGGATGATCTCGCCTGCGAAGATCCCGTCCTTGCCGGCGTGCACCGCCCTGCTCTGACTCTGGACCGCGTACTGATCCATCGCCTCGCGGCTGACGCTGTAGGCGTCGGCGACCCTCTCAGCGGTCTCGCCCATGCTCATGTATGCGCTGGGCAGGCCTTCACGATTGCCCTCGAACAGCCGCGAGTTCTGCGTCTCCGGCTGGTCGGCGAATACGCCGAGCGGGGAACGAGTACTGGACTCGACGCCGACGCAGACGAACGCATCGCCCTCGCCTGCCTTGATCGCGTGGAAGGCCATCCGCACTGCCTGCAGCGATGACGCGCAGTATCGGTTGACCGTTGTTCCCGGCGCGCCGAGGCCCGCCAGCAGGCTGATGATCCGTGCCATGTTGTGGGACTGCTCGCCACCAGGCAGCGCGCAGCCGCAGATGACGTCGTCGATCTGGCTGTAGTCCAGTTGCGGGACCCGGCGCAGAACCTCGCCGACGATGAATGCGCCGAGGTCGTCCGGGCGCTGATGGATAAGTGAACCCTTGACGGCGCGCCCGATGGGCGTCCGTCCGATGGCGGCTATGACGGCTTCTGGCATTGCTAACTCCCGGACTTCTCGGTTGCCGAGGCTGATACGGCCGGCGGCGCGTCCTTGCTGGCGGGTTCAGCGCTCGCGCTTGCCTGGGTCGCGTCGCTGCTGAGAACCACGTCGATGGTGCCTTCGGTGTACTGCGCGCGAAGCAGCTTCTTGTCGTACTTGCCGACGCTGGTACGCGGCACCTGGTCGAGGAACGCCCACTTCTCGGGCAGCCACCACCGGACGACCTGGCCGGCCAGATGGGTGCGCAGTTCATCGGGACTGACCGACTCGCCCGCCACCGGGCAGATGCACGCGAGCGGTCGCTCGCCCCACCGTTCATCCGGCGTCGCGATCACGGCCGCCTCGCGGACCGCCGGGTGCGAGACGATCGCGTCCTCGAGCTCCAGCGAAGAGATCCACTCACCGCCTGACTTGATGACGTCCTTGGCCCGATCGGTGATGGTGATGAAGCCGTGTGCGTCCATCCGGCCGACATCGCCGGTCCGCAGCCACCCGTCGTGGAACTTGGCTGGCGAGGAGTCACGGTAGTAGGAGGCCGTCACCCATGGTCCGCGCACTTCGATTTCGCCGATCGCGTGGCCGTCGTTGGCCAGCACGGTGCCGTCCTCGGCCACGATCCGCGCCTCGACGCCGCCCAGGACACGACCTGCCGTGGCGCGGTAGCTGATTGCTTGCTCTGGCAAGCTCCCCTTAGGCGGGAAGGCGAGCGCTGCCACTGGGCTGGTCTCAGTCAAGCCCCAGCCCTGAACGACGCGTACGCCGAAGCGCTCCTCGTAGGTCTGGATCAGGCTGCGGGGGACGGCGGCACCGCCGCACAGGATCATGCGCAGCGACGCGAGGTCGACGTCGGCCCGATCCAGACCGAGCATGTCGTACCACACAGTCGGTACCGCCGCTGCGAGCGTAGCCCGTTCGGCCCGGATCAGCTCGGCGAGCGGGGCAGCCTGGATGAACTTGCCTGGCATCAGCAGGTCGGCTCCGACCAGCCAGCCTGCGTAGGGCAGGCCCCACGCGTTGCCGTGGAACATTGGCACGACGGGCAGCAGGCGATCCGCCTGGCTCATGCCGAGAGCCTCGCCGGAGCACACGCCGAGCGAGTGCAGGAAAGTGGACCGGTGGCTGTAGACGACACCCTTCGGCAGATCGGTGGTGCCGCTGGTGTAGCACATCGCCGCCGCGGCTGATTCGTCGAGCTCCGGCCAGTTGTACTCCGGCCGTTCCGCAGCGAGTAGTTCTTCGTAGTCGATGGCGCCGGGCAGCAGCGACCGGTCGCCCTCGCCGAACACGATCAAGTGCTTGAGCGGCAGGTCACTGATGATCGGTGCTAGCACCGACGCGAGGCTGGCATCGGCGATCAGCACGGTGTCCTCGGCATGACCGACGATGTACTGGATCTGCTCGGGGGAAAGCCGGATATTCACGGTGTGCATGACCGCGCCCATGCAGGGCACCGCGAAATAGGCTTCCTGATGCTCCTGGTTGTTCCAGGCGAAGGTAGCGACCCGGTCGCCTGGCCCGACGCCCATGCGGCGCAGGGCGGCCGCGAGCTGGGTGGCGCGGCCGGCCAGGTCAGTGAAGCTGATCCGGCTGAGCCGGTCCCCGTGATTGGTGACCACGACGCTGTCGCCGTAGCACTCCTGGCCGTGGCGGAAGATGTGGCTGATCGTGAGCGGGAATTCGGACATTGTGCTGTGCATGACTAGCTCCCTGCGACCTTCGCGTGCCGCCCTGCCCAGTGCGGCTCGCGCAGGTCGCGCTTGAGTACTTTGCCGGCGGCGGACTTGGGCAGCGGCTCAGTGCGGATCTCGATCTGCCTGGGCACCTTGAAACCGGCGATGTGACCGCGACAATGCGTGATGAGCTCGTCGGGCGTCACGTCCACCTTGGTGACCACGATGGCGAAGACTTTCTCGCCCCAGCGCTCGTCTGGCACGCCGAAGACAGCGGCCTCGGTCACCGAGGGATGGGCGGCCAGCGCGTTCTCGACTTCGGTGGAATAGATGTTCTCGCCGCCGCTGACGATCATGTCCTTAGCCCGGTCCACGAGGAACAGGTTCGACTGCCTGTCGCAATAGCCAAGATCGCCGGTGTGGTACCAGCCGTTGGTTAGGACCTCGCTGGTCTCGGCCGGATTGTGCCAGTAGCCCGACATCACGCTAGGGCTGCGGACGATGATCTCGCCCACCTCGCCATGCGTTAGCTCCGCGCCCTGCTTGTCGATTATCCGGAGATCGACGCCGATGGCCGGCTGACCGCACGAGCGGTCCAGGGCCGTCCCGATGACGCGCTCCTCATGCGGTAGCAGCGTCGTGATCGGAGTTGTCTCGGTAGTCCCGTACACGTGCAGCAGCTCGGCACCAGGGAAAGCCTGGTGAACGCGCCTGAGCGTCTCCGCCGCGATCGGGGACGCGCCGTGGCTCAGGTACCGCAGCGAGCTGACGTTCCGTGGTCGCTCTGCCTGGGCCATCACTGTCGCTGCCAGCATGGTTGGCACCAGCAGCGTGTGCGTGATGGCCTCGCCCTCAATAAGGTCGAGCGCAAGGTCGGCGTTAAAGCTGGGCATCAGCACGTGGGTGCCGCCACCCCAGACTGTCGAGAGCATGGCGATCGTGCCGCCGGTGTGGAACATCGGCGAGGCGACAAGCCAGCGGGTTGTCGTGTCGAACGGCCAGGTGGCCATGAGGTGCAAGCCACTCGATACCAGGCTGCGGTGGGTGTGGATGGCTCCCTTGGCGGCGCCCGTCGTTCCGGACGTGTAGAACAGGACGGCGATGTCGCTCTCGCTGAGGCCCTCGCCAAGCTGGCTCTCCGCTGAGGTGGCGATCAGGTCCTCGAAATCGTCGGCCAGGCCCAGTACTCGCGTGACCTGCGCCGCGCCCGGGTAGTCGGCATCGGTGAACACCAGGGACACGCCGGCATCGGCGAGTATCGCGCGCATCTCGGCTGGCGCGAGCCGCGAGTTGACCGGCACCAGGACCAGCCCGCACGCCGGGACAGTGAGGTACAGCTCGAGGTAGCGGTCGGAGTTGAGGCTGATGACGCCGACACGGTCGCCCCGCCGCAGTCCCAGCCGGTGCAGCCCGCCGGCGAGGCGCCGGCAACGTGCGGCGAGTTCGGCATACGTGCGGCGTCGTCCAGCACAGACAACGGCGCATGCATCCGGAGCGGTGCGTAATGCCCGGTCAAGGGGACTGACGAAGGTATACATGCTGCCTCCTCGATCGAGGCGAGCCGCTCCGTCTGGCTGGCAGTGCAGCGCCGCTAAGTCTTCATGCTTCCTCCACTCTACTCCAATAACCGACCGTTCGGTCGATTATTGGCACATCATTTCTTGCATTTGCTCGGTATAGTGAGCTCTGATGGGCTGAGGGCCGCGCCCACCGCCTGGCCGCGGTGCAGCCTGGCGGCTAGCGCGAGCAGGGAAGGAGCCCCGATGACACCGGCCATTTCCGCCACGACGGTCATTGATCAACAGCTGACAATACGAGGCCTCCGCATTCACGCCCAGATCTGCGGCGACGGTGAGCCCCTGCTGCTGTACTCCGGCATCTGGGGCGAGGTGCAACTCTGGCAGTCGCTGCTGCCGTACCTGCATGGCTTCCGGACCATCGCGTTTGACCCGCCAGGTATCGGGCGCTCGCAGATGCCATCCTTGCCGCTGACAATGCGGGGCCTTGCCAGGTTCGGCACCGCGGTACTAGATGAGCTAGGCATCGAGTCCGCCCACGTGCTCGGCGCCTCTTTCGGCGGCGCGGTCGCCCAGCAGATGGCGTTGTCGCATCCGGCCCGGGTACGCCGCCTGGTACTGGTCTCCACCTCATTCGGCGGCTTCGCGGTGCCCGGCAGCCCTGCTGCGTTCTGGCATTTCATGCAGCCGCGGAGTTATCACCCGGTCCGGCTGGAGCAGGTCGCAGGCACGATGTTCGGCGGCAGGATGCGAACTGAGCCCGAACTGGTCCGGTCCATGCACATTAAGCGCCCGACCAACTTCATCGCGGGCATGTACCGGATGGCTCCGCTTTTCGGCTGGACAAGCCTGCCCTGGCTATGGGCTGTGCGTCAGCCGACGCTCATCATTTGCGGTGACGACGACCCGATAACGCCACGGATCAATCACCAGATCATCGCGGGCCTCATGCCACGTGCGCAGTTGCACATCGTTGAAGGCGGCGGTCACCTTGTCCTCGCGGACAGCCCGGCGCGGGTGGCGCCCGTGATCACGAAATTCCTCAGCTCGGCGCGACCCGGCGCGGAGTAGATGTCGGTAGCTGTCAGTACGGTCTGTGCATGACCAATTTCGCCGTCAGACTGGTGCACGGCCCAAGCTGGGATTCCTCGCGCCCGATCCGAGGGCAACGCGCCTGGAATGAGCACGCGGCTTTCATGGACGGGCTGGTCGAGGAAGGCTTCATCGTCATGGGCGGCCCGGTGGGCGGCGGTGAGCAGACCTTGCACGTCGTCGAGGCTGCAGATGAGAGCGAGATCAGGGCACGCCTCGCCGAGGATCCCTGGGCGCTGGCCGGGATGCTGCAGATCGGCACGATCGAGCCCTGGGCGCTCTGGCTCGACAGCCGGGCGACGGGCTCAGTGCACTGACGACACGCGTGGCCGCATGTGGCGTGCGAGCTCACCTCACGCATATCGGCCGCGCGTGGTCTCAGCCTTGTGCTCGCAGTGCTCCGCGGGCGGCACATCCAGGGCGGGGTTGCCGTCGAAGAAGCCGTCGGGCCTGAGCTGGAACCCGACGCGGGTGACCGGCATCACCGGCCAGTCCTCCGGACGCACCACGTGGTGCGCAGTGAAGACGTGCCACAGCACCAGGTCGGTATCTTCCAGCGGGCGGTCGGCCGCGGCCCATGCAGGCAGGCCATCCCCGCCGGGATGCTGGTTCGGGCATCTGGCGGGGAAGCGCTGATCGGGATCGTAGGCGGTGACCCACAGGTGCTTGGTGGCGAACTCCGCCCGCCGCATGATCTGGGTATCGGGCTGGCAGAAAGGCAGCACGCTGTCCTGCGGCACGAGCCTGTAGGCGACCGCCTCACGGGTGGCGTTCAACCGGCCGGGGTTGGTGGTCTTCCAGTAGCGGGCGGCGCGCCCGTCAGCCAACCGCTTCGCCTCGGACTCACGGCGCAGCGGAGTCTGCCGCACGACCCAGGCGTTGCCATACGGGTTCTCCGGGCCGGGCGGCAGTGCCACCGAGTCGCACTCATAGACAGTGTTCTGCGCGCCGTCGACCATCATGTCCAGCCGCACGCAGAAGATGTGCTGGTGATGGGGACCGTAGAGCTGGGGTGCGACCAGGGTGCCGTGGGCCGGTTTCTGTCCCTCCGGGCATTTTGCTCCGTTGGAGATCACAAGACCGGTCAGCTTGACCTCGTATATCGATGGTGCCGTCCTGGTAGAGGTACCAGAAGTAGCCGTACTCGTAGTTTCCGACGGTGGCGATCATCGAAATCGACCAGCCGCCGCGATCGCCCGGACTTCGCTCTTGCCGGTCCGCCAGTCGGTGTGCTTCCACGAACATGCCGTGGTCTTCCTCATGCAAGCAGATCGCGTTCTTGATCAGCTGGCGGGTTGGCCGTCGTTTGTCGTTGGAGTGAGCGTCGAAGTAGTAGATCCTCGCCAAGGCAGTCGCAGCCCAGCTCCAGACTTGTGGCGAGCACGCCCGATGCCGTATTCACCCATGTCGAATACGTTCTTGCGGTAGTGCGTCGGGTTCGGGTCGCCGTACGGGATGACCATTTCCGTGAGCGATGCGCGGTAGATTACCGGCCGGAGTCGGCCCCTGATCCTGGTAGCTCACCAGATGAAGGACCAGCCCCTCGCGCGCGGGGTAAAGCCGACCTGGAACCGCCATTTCTGCCAGCGCACCGCGTGCCCGTCGACACCATGAAGCTGGCGCCCTGCGGCTGGGTGATCTCCACTGGCTTCAGATCCTGCCGGGGCCCGGCTGGGAAATGCGGCACGTTTCCCGCGTCGCGGATCCCGGCAGCGGTGTAGTTGCCGCTGTGTGGCGGCAACGGCACCACGCCGTGATCCTCGACGTCCACTACTTCCATCCGGTCGAGGTCGAAGCGGACGATCAGGCCCTCTACCGGGCGGGCGTATCCGTTGTCGTCGGGGTCTCCCTGGCGCACCCAGGTCAGCAGCCAGGAGGAACCGGCCCTGGTCAGCCGCGTGGTCGAGGCGCTTGTAACCCCACGGCCACGGATCGATCATCACCATGTCGAAGTCGGTGACGCCACGCCGGCGCATCGCCTCTTGCCAGCGAGCGTCCTTCTTGACGGCCGTCTCGGCGGCCAGGAACACTTCGAGCATGATCGCCGGCTGAACACCGGGCACCTCCCGCCACAGGCGCACGTCGCCGGCCATGATCGAGACAACCGCCTCGTAGGTCCTGCATTCGGCCCGTTCTCGGAGCACGATATGCGCCTGGCGTTCGAAGGCCTCGCCAGGCTGGGAGCCCAAGACCTCGTCCTTGGACGGTTCCAGCAGCTCGACGTAGACGAACCGCGCGCTCGCGGTCAGGCCGCGATCGTCCTTGAGGATCCGGCTGGCGGCCTCGATCTCATCCGCGGTCAGCGGGTCCAGCAGATGCCCTACGGCCACCGGTGGGTGCTCAGCCGCCTTCATCTTCCGCTCCTTCCCTGGCTCCTGAAGCCACCGACGCTCGCTCACCGCAGTGGGCCTCAGGCCGCCGCCACAGCAAGTTTGGAGGAAGGCGGCCAGTTCCTCCCGGTCCTACCTCAGACAAATTGGTACGTCAAGGCCACGAAATTCGTTCTGCCAAACGTCGATGACGTGGCGTTTTCTTAGCATGGCACGGAATATCACGCCGAACCCTGGGGCACCACTTCCGACGCGGCCTGCAGCAGCTGTGCTTCCGCGACGCCTCGAGCGGTGATGGCTGCACAGCCCAATCGCCGGCGACGAAGGCCTGGTCGCCGAGCGAGTAGATCCGAGCCTGCCCCCAGTAGGGCAGGTAGAGGCTGAGGCCGTCACCGGACCGGAGCAGATAGGCCCGTCGCCAGCCGGGGATCCGCACTGGCACCGCTGCCGCGGGAATCTGGCCGCCCAGCAGGTGGAGCTGCATCTGAGCCTGGCGACCGGCCAGCGTCGTTGTCACCAGCCAGTCGCCGGCTGGCTCGGCCC
The DNA here is from genome assembly GCA_963837255.1 of uncultured Actinomycetota bacterium. Taxonomy (GTDB): domain Bacteria; phylum Actinomycetota; class Actinomycetes; order Streptosporangiales; family Streptosporangiaceae; genus JAJYUU01. The sequence continues at coordinate 131,439 of CAWIMN010000009.1, read as the reverse complement.
GCGGGTGCAGCTGCGGGCTGAGGCTGAAGGCGTAGTTGTCGAGGACGATGGTCTGCGCCGCTGGCTTCGGCCGGGGCCGGCGGCGGAGACAGCGACCGCTGTCGCCGCGCCGGCGGTGACGCAGGCGAGCGCGGCCGCGACCGCGCTCGCGCGGCGGGTCTTGCGGCTCCTGGCGTGCCGGGCGCGCACCGTCGCGAGCAGGTCGTCTGACGGCGCGAGATCGGCCAGCTCGTCAGCCAGCAACTGGCGGGCGGCGTCGGTGACTTCGCTATCGGTCAGCATGGCGGTGCCTCGATTCGGTCGCTGATGAGCTCACGTAGCCGGGTCGTGGCCCTCGACGCGTAGGACTTGACGGTGCCCTCGGAGATTCCGAGCAGACTCGCGGTCTCCGCGACCGAGGCGCCTTCCCAGTACCGCAGGACGGCCACCGCGCGCTGCTGATAGGGAAGCTGCCGGAGGGCACTAACGATGACTAACCGGTCGCCAGGCCACGCTGCTGTGCCGGACAGATCAGCTGCGGTGTCTGGCAGTGACACCTCGACGGGCAGGCACTGCCGGGCGCGCCACCTGTCGGCGGCCAGGTTGACGATGACCCGCCGGGTGTAGGCCTCGGTGCGGTACTTGCCGTCCGCCAGTGTCTAGCGGTGCGCACCAGCGCTTCCTGTAACAGGTCCTCGGCGTGCCCGCGGTCGCGGACGAGTAGAAAGCTTGTGCGCAGCAGTTGCTGCGAAGCGCGGCGCACAAAGTCGTCGAACTCGGCTCCCGGGTTCATGTGGTCGGACCGCAAGTCGTCACAACCTTAAGAACGTCGCCTGCGGCGAACCGGTTGCCAGCCACACGCCGATGTCCGATAAGACATACTCAGGACCTATTAAGACCCGCTGGATGACGATCCCCGGCAGAAAGGCGCGCCACATTCAATGCTGATCGGTGACTTGCAGGAGTTCGTGGCCATCCCGAGGGTGACGGCGCTGCGGCTGGCGCCAGACGGGTCGTGGCTGGCAGCGGTCGTGCAGCACGTGGGCGGCGAGCCGCCGCAGTACCTGTCGAGCATCTGGCGGATCGACACGGCGGGGGATCGCGAGCCTGTCAGGCTCACCCGCAGCGCTGAGGGCGAGGCGAGCCCGGAGTTCCTGCCCGATGGGTCGCTGCTGTTCGCGTCCAGGCGTCCTGATCGTGAGTCGGGTACGAAGGAGGCCGAGGCGAGCAAGGACAAGCCCGCTATCTGGCTCCTGCCTGCCGTCGGCGGCGAAGCGCGGCGGATCGCGGCACCTGGCGGCGGAGTGACCGGGCTTGCGGTCGCGGCGAGAGAGCTGGCCTTCGTCTACGCTGCCGCTGTCTTCCCTGGCGCGACGGACACCGAGCAGGACGCCGCCCGCCGGAAAGCCCGGTCCGACGCTGGTGTGAACGCCATCCTGCACGAGCCGGGCGGCAGGCTGCGGTTCTGGGACCACGACCTGGGACCGGAGTCGATCCACCTGCTTGCTCCGGCCGGGCCGGAAATTGCCGGCCAGCAGGGCGGGGGCGACGACGATGATGCCAGGGCCGCGGGCGAGCCCCGGTACCTGACGCCGGATCCCGGCCGGGCGCTGGACGAGCAGGCGTTCGAGCTGGCTCCCGACGGCACAGCCGTCGTGACAGGGTGGCGGGTGACGGAGGAAGGCGGCTGGCTCCGGAACGAGGTCGTCGTCATCGATGTCAGCACAGGACAGCGCCAAAGCCTGCTGGGCGAGCCCGGGATCGATTTCGGCAGCCCGCGGATCTCGCCCGACGGTGCGAAGTGGGTACTGGCGATTCGGGCGAACAGCACGACAGCTACGACCAGCCGGGCGAGGCGACCCTGGTGGTGACTGCGCTCGCCGCTGTCCAGGCCGGCCTGGGCGGGAACGCTGTGGACCCGTCCCGGTTTTCGTGACCTGCTCGCGGGCTTCGACCGGCGACCGGTCGAGGTGGCCTGGGCGCCCGACGCTCGCTCCGTGTACTTCACCGCGGACGACAACGGCCGCCGCCCGGTCTTCCGGGTCGGCATCGACGGTGCCCAGCCGACCAGAGTGACCGCTGACGACGCGGCGTACGACAACCTCTGCCCTGCCTCCTGACGGCAGTTGCCTCTACGCACTTCGTTCCGGTATCGAATCGCCGCCCGCACCCGTCCGGATTCCTCTTGCGCCTGACCCCCGCGCCGCCTGCGGCGGCGCTCCCCAGTCCTGGCGGCGAGGTTTCCCTGCCGGGCACGGTTACCGAGGTGGACCACGACCGTGGCAGACGGGACGCGGATCCGGGGCTGGCTGGTGCTGCCGGAGGGCGCCAGCGCGGACAAGCCGGCTCCGTTGCTGCTGTGGGTGCACGGAGGTCCGATGGCGAGCTGGAACTCCTGGTCCTGGCGATGGAACCCGTGGCTGATGGCCGCTCGTGGCTACGCCGTCCTGCTGCCCGACCCGGCGCTGTCGACCGGCTACGGCCACCACATGATCGTCCGCGGCTATGACCACTGGGGCGGCAATCCCTACACCGACGTCATGGCGATCACCGACGCGGTCCGTGGCGCGGCCGGACATCGACGCCGCGCGGACTGCGATGATGGGTGGATCCTACGGCGGCTACATGGCCAACTGGATGGCCGGGCATACCGATCGTTTCAACGCGATCGTGAGCCACGCCGGGCTGTGGGCGCTCGACCAGATGTTCGGCACGACTGACGGACCGCCCTACTGGCGCAGGCACTTCGGCGACCCGCGCAGCCAGCCTGAGCGCTACCTGGTCAGCTCCCCGCACCTGCATGCCGACAAGATCGTCACGCCGATGCTGATCATCCACGGCGACAAGGACTACCGGGTGCCGGTCGGCGAGGCCTTGCGGCTGTGGTGGGACCTGGTGTTCCGGTCGGTTGCACGCGCGGTTCCTGTATTTCCCGGACGAGAATCACTGGGTGCTCAAGCCCGGCGACGTCCAGGTCTGGTACGACACGGTGCTGGCGTTCCTCGCCGAGCACATGCTCGGCGAGGACTGGCAGCAGCCCGAACTGCTCTAGCGGACGGGAGCGGGCTCAGGAGAATCGGCGTGCAACCGCGGGGGGTGCATGCCTGTGGATGACCGCCAGGGTGCTGTCAAGGTCGACGATTCCGGCGTCGGAGCCGAGCCCGCTGACGACCAGGGAGGCGGCCGCCATGGCAAGCCACGGAGCATCTTCCAGCGGCCAGCCGCGTAGCAGGCCGACGATGAAGCGGCCGAGCATGCGTCTCCGCATCCGGTCGTATCGACGACCTGCGCGGGGAACGCCGGGTAGTCAATGCGCTCGGCGGTGGTGACGAGTGAGCAGCCGTGCTCTCCGCGGCTGGCCAGTACGGCTCGCGTGCCGCAGGCAAGGACAGCGCGGGCCGCCACGCTGATGTCGCTGGCCCCCGTCAGCTTGCCGAGCTGCTCCTCATTGGGGAGGAAGTAGTCGACGTAGGGGAGCAGCGGCTGGAGCCGTGACCAGGTCGTAGCGTCGCCAGGTGTCAGGACATCCATCGTCGTTGTCACGCCGTGGCCCTTCGCGCTCGCCAGCACGGTGCGCAGCGGCTCGCCCCCGAAAGCGCCCAGCACATCGGGACCGCCCACGTGCAGAACGCTCGCGGCGGCGATGGTATCCACATCGATGTCGGCAAGCGTGAGCAGCGCCGTCGCACCCGGCGCATGCAGCACCGGCCGCTCACCGTTCGGGCGGATCGGCAGCATCGTCGCTGACGTCTGCACACCGGGCTTGCGGGTGAGCCAGCGCGTCTCGACGCCGTGCCTGCTCAGCACCGAGATCAGGAAGTCAGCGAGCTGGTCGTCGCCGACCGCGCCCATGGCGACGACATCGGCACCGAGCTTGGCCACGTCGACGCTGGTGCCGGCGGCCGTCCCGGCCGCCGTGATCCTGATCTCATCGAGGAGCTGACGACCCTGACCTGGCGGGATATGAGTGACCGGTCGGCCAAGAATGTCGACAATGTGAACTCCCAGGCTGACGATCAGCGGGCCTTGGCTGGCGGTCATCAGGTTTTTTTTTTTTTTTTTTTTAAAATAGCGGTTATCGGCACGCGCCATTCTGCGACCAGTGGAAACAATTGATTCCGTGCATTGCTGAATGGCTGCGGCCGACATTACCCGATTGATTGTCATCGTATCGCGTTCCTATTTGATGGCCAGGGCATTCGGCGGTGATCCGATGCCGCCCGTCGAGTGCAGCGGCGCGCTCGTTAGCAGGAACTCATAGATGCCGTCCTGAGCGCAATCTGCGGCCAGCTCATCCAGCTGCCACAGTTCGCCGAGAGCCATGCCGAACTGCCCGATAAGAATCCGGTGCAGGAAGCCAAAAGGATTCGCCGCCGGGCTGAGGTCCGGCGGCCAGACCTCTACGGAAGGTGTCCGAGGCCACGCCCATCGCGCCGCTGTCCCACAGGTAACGAGCCATGTCCTCGGTGTGCTCGACGCCTGGTGCCCGAAGGTTGCGCGCCACCGCGGCGCGGCCAGTCCAGGGCTGGCTGGTGTACCAGCCAAGGAAGCCTGTCCGCAGCAGGACGATACAGCCGGGGGAGTGGGCGATGCCGGCCTGCTCCCTGGCTGCTTCCAGGTCCGCAACGCTAAAGGCGGTGCCGCTGTCTGGCTCGTATCTCCCGTTGCCGGAGGCGAGGACGCGCTGCAGGTCAGCAGGACGGCGCGGGCCACAATTCCGCGTCAGGCCCAGTGGTCGATCGTGTTGCGAGCACCGCTCGGCGCGTCCTCGTCGGTCGCGCCGTTGTAGAAGACGCCGGGTGAGTAGGCCACATGCGCGAGTGAGTCCCACTGGCTTGAGACCTGCGGGTAGAAGTTGTCGTAGACATCGTCGAGGTCCTCGAGTCCCGGCCCTGGCCTGTGCAGCAGCCGGTGCCTCGGCGCTCCGCGGTCGATATCCAGCGGCGGGTCGACCGCGTCGAGCGCAGCGTCGAGCAAAACACCACACCCTTCCTCACCAGGCCGATGCAAGCCCGGACGCTGTCTGCCGTCTGGAGGTTCAGCAGGCCCGCCGAGTCGTCCGGCCCCAACCGGCCCCGGCGCTCCGCCCGCCCCGCGCGGCGGGCGGAGATCGTCGTACCGGGGTAGCTCATAACGATTCGCTGGTCCTGCTTCGGCGTTCTCATCGGTGCGGTTCACGCCTGGCTCTCCTCATCAGAAATGGTCCCTGAATAGGCACCGTAGTAGTTCCCGTAAATCTTGATAAGTTCTTGTCCCGGCGGCAGAATGATTGTGTCGGCCCAGCGGACGGGGGAATCATGGCAGAAATACCGACGGTGCCGGATAAGCGACTCAGGGTACTGGTGGTCACGGCCGGCCACTCCTTTGAGGCGGAGCCTTTCTTCGCCATCTTCGATGCCGACGACGGCATCGAATGGGAGGGAGTCGAGCAGCCTGCCGCAATGGCGTGCTTCGGGGCCGATCAAGTGGGCACGTGGGACGCCATCGTCATGTACGACATGCCGGGCCTCAGGTTTGTCGGCGGAAGACGATCTTTGTTGATCCGCCTGAGGATTCCGGCGGCGCTTCGTCCAGATGCTCGAGGCCGGACAGGGTTTTGTGTTCCTGCATCATGCGATGTCGGCCTGGCAGCTGGCCCACCTATGCCGACATCATGGGCGGGCATTTTCACTTACACGCAGGCTGGCTGCATGGCACCTGGTGGCCGGATTCTGGCTACCACTTCGATGTCACGCACCATGTCGCGGTGCTGAATCCTGATCACCCCGTGTGCGAAGGCGTCGTGGATGGCTTCGAGCTCACCGACGAGCTGTACCTCGTGCCGATACTGGCGGACAGTCTCCAGCCGCTGCTGCAGGCGGATGCGCCGGTGACGGCTGATCATTTCTTCTCCGCCGCCTTTGCTATCAAGAAGCGGTACAAGACAGATCGGGATGGACCCATCCGCCGGCCAGCCCGCTGCTCGGCTGGGTGAAGACCGCGGGGCTGAGCCGCTGGTCTACCTCCAGCCTGGCCACGGGCCTAGTGCGTACGCCAACGCCAATTACCGCCGGCTTGTCGGGAACGCGATCCGCTGGGTAGCCGCACCGGAAGCGCGCCCGTGGGCCCGGCAAAATCAGCGCACTGAGCTAGTCCTGCTGTGCTGGCCGGGCTCTTCCCGCAGCGATGCCCGGCCGGGAAGAGCCCTGACTTCCCCTCCCTCGCTATGGCGGCGGCAGCGCCGCGATCAGGCGCTCGATGTCCTCTCGGTTATTGAACAGGTGGCACGAGACCGGAGCCTGCCGTCGCGCACCGCGCACTTGATCTTCTGCTCGGCCAGCCTGCGATGGACAGTACGGGGTCGCCGCCGGGTACCTCAGCAGAGATGATGCTCGACATCTCGCCTGGCGGGCTCGAGCTGACCACCCGGTAGCCCTCGTGCCGTCGAGGGCCTCGGCTAGGGCTCGGGTGAGGCTCCAGTACCCAGTCGGCGATCTGATCCGGGCAGGCGGCAGCGAACCGAACATTGCTCGCCCCGAGCCCGTACATGCAGGCCAGGTTCTGGACCGTCGGCTCGAATCTGCGCGCGCTGTCTGCATAGCGGAGGTTGTAGTCGAGCTGCTTGCTGATGACCGGGGCGTCCTCGATGTTCTTTATCCCGGCGCCACGACCTCCAGACTCTCTCGCAGGGCTGGGGCGAGACATCGCAGAAGCTGATGCCGTATCCCGCGCACATGCTCTTGTAACCGTGCGCAGTCACCAGGTCGGCTCCGAACGATCCCACACTGGATGGGCAGTACGCAGGCGCCCTGCACGGCGTCGACCAGGAACAAGCAGCCCCGCGCCGACGGCACAGCTCGGCTATCTGCTCCACCGGGGCGCGGAACCCGTGGTAGCAGTTCACCAGGCTGATGCAGACAACGCGGGTGCGGTCGGACATCACGTCGGCTACGTCGTCGGCATCGAACCAGTGCCCAGGCCGCGGTCGGCGACGAACACGACCTTGACGCCTTTCTTCTCCAGCGCCAGGAAGGGGTACACGTCGCTGGGGAATTCCTGGTCATACAGCACGACCTCATCGCCAGGGCGCCAGTCAAGCCCGAGCGATACCAGGCTGATGCCTTCGCCGGTGCTGCGGAGCAGCGCGATTCGGTCGGATCGCATCCGATGAACTGACCGACTTTGCCGCGCACCTCGTTCGCGCCGTCCCACGAGTGACCAGAGCCCCGGCAAGACGGCACCCAGCATCATGCCCTCGAGCAGTTTCGTCTGGGCCCGCACGTTCGACACTGACAGCGGCCCGTACGTAGCGGTGTCGAACCACACTTTCTCCCTGGTGACCGGGAACTCCTCGCGCCGAAGCAGGCTCATTGTCTCTTCGGGCGAGGTAATCGCCGTCACTCGCTCCCTCCGAGGGGTGGTTCATCCACGTGGCCGATGGAGCGGACAGCTGGTTCAGCGGCCAGATCTTCCCTGCCTGCCAGCCGGCCGAGGGCCAGTGCCTTTCCGGCCGTGCCAGCGCCGCAGCCGCGACCGCAGCCCGAAGTAGTACCAGGCCACCGGCCACGACCTGGCCGGCGATACCGCCGAGTATGGCGGCCTTGTGGAAGATCTGACGGCAGGGTGAAGTCGAAGATAAGCGCGACCTCCCAGATGATGGGGACAGCACGATCAGCGGCATTGCCCAGCGGCCCATGTCGAACGCCCCGGACTTCGGGATGGTGCTGCGGCGCGCCGCGTACGCGCCGACGATCATGAGATAGACGAAGCTGGCGAAGATCGGCGTTGCCCCGATCAAGATGGCGTAGGCGCTGCCATTTTCGGCCGCGAAGACCATCACCGCGATGTAGATGATCGTGGTGAGCGCCAGTGCGGCGATGGGGGTCTTGGTCTTCTCGTCTACTCGGGAGAAGATCCTCGACCCGGGGAACATGTTGTCGCGGGACAGCGAGAAGATGAGCCGCCCGATCGCGGCGATCTGAACGACCATCAGCGAGAAGACCGAGTACACGACGGTGACGAGGAAGATCCGCGAGAACACCGAGCCGAACCAGTACTTGGCGAGATAGGCGATGGGCGTGGGACTCGACGCGACGGCCGCGAGATTCGGGATGCTGATGGCGAAGCAGATCAGCGTGATCATGCCGATGATCCCGGAGATGGCGACGGCGCCGATGATGGCCCTGGCCACGGTGCGCTGGGCGCCGACTGCCTCCTCACCGAGGTCAGCGCACGCCTCGAAGCCGCCGATGGTGAAGGCGCCGTCGAGACGGCCGGCGACGCGGCATACCAGGCAGACTGACCGTGCAGCGGCCCGTGGCTGAACAGGCCGCCTCCGTGCGGCTTTGGGAGAGTAAGGACCAGGAATGCGATGAGCAGCAGTACGCCGAGGACCAGCGTGCCCAGAACTTCTGTCGATGACCGAGATAGTTGTTGATCCTGGCCGTGAGCCAGACGCCGACCACGTTGATCAGGCGGGCCAGCAGCAGCACGATCAGCGGACACCCAGATCATCAGTGTCAGGTTGCCGACGTTGGAGCCCGGTACCGTGCCGATCGTCGGTGAGAGCCGACGAGAAGCGTCTCGCCGCCGCTGGCGAATGCGAAGGCGCACAGCAAGTTGAAGCCGACGAACCAGCCGTCGCTGGAGAGAGCAGGGAGCCACCCCACTGGTCAGATCGCCGGCCAGCGGGACGCGGGATGCCAGCTCGGCGAGGACAAAGGCGAGGATCATGGCGCCGATCGCCGCGACCGGCCAGAGCCAGATGGAGGCCGCCCCGAACTCTAACATGAGGGCGAACTCGAAGTTCGTGAAGATGCCAGTCGTCACCGAGATGACGAAGGAGAACGATACAGCAGGGAAATTCGAGAAGAGCTTCAGCGTCCGCCGCAGCTCTTGCTTGTAGCCAAACGAAGTTAGCAGCTGTTCATCTGCGTGAGCGATGCTGTGCTCGGTGTCGGCCATTGGCCTTCCTTTCCCGGTGCTTCGTTTACTTCGGCATGTCGGAACGTCCTGCCAACACCAGGGCGCTGTCATGTCTGTCCGTTTGTGGATCCGTGTCGGCGCAGAGCTTACTGCTGTGTGTGTCGCTGGCCCACCTCCGAATCGCGCTGGCCGCCACCCGTTCTTCCGCCACGGGGAACCCGTTGCCCAAGGGCGGCTCGGCACGGCGATCAGGCCGTCCTGGTCGACGTCGAAGGTCGGCTCGACCAGGTCCTGCTCGTAGAAGATGCGGGGCGGGTGACATGTCGGCATGCAACGTGAAACCGGGCAGCGCAGCCAGAGAGTGCCAGGTTGAACCCGCGTGGGGATCCCGGTCTCCAGCGTTCCGCCGCACAACGTCGGCACCCCGGCACCGACACAGAGGTCATGGACGCCCATGCTCGCCAGCGGCCGGCCCAGCCTCGGCGGCTTAATATTGACGATCCGCCCGGCTCGCAGGTGCAAGGCGGTCCGGGTGGCGTTGCGACTGAGCGCGCTCTCGTCGAGGCACGGCGAGGGCAGTCCCAAGGCCCTCCTGCAGCTGCGACATCTCGATCAGCGCGTCGGCGACGTATGGCTGCTCGATCATCACGAGGCCGAGATCGTCGAGGACTCACGCCATGGCCCGCGGCCTGGGGCGCAGCCGCAGTTGGCGTCGACGGACAGGGGCATGCCGGGGAATCGCTCACGCACCGCATTCACTGCCGCGATGTCCCAGCCGGGGGCGATCTTCAGCTTGACCCGGCCGAAGCCTTCACGAAGCCCTGCGCCTCGACCAGTTGCAGTAGTTCCCCGGCGCTGTCGCAGATGGGGAATGACTCCCCGACCGGAACCGCAGCCCGCGCCGCGCCCCAGAGCCGGGCGAGCGGAGTGTCGAGTTTGGCCGAGGCGATGGCCCACACAGCACACTCGACCGCATTCTTGGCGTAGGCCTGCCCGAGCGTGTCGGCCCAGGTGCTAGCCACGCTGGCGAGCCCCCGGCTGGAATCGCTGGCCGAGGATGCCGGGAAGGAGCAGGTCAACCAGAGCCGACCAGGTGCTTTCGGCCGTGTCCGGGCAGTAGGTTGGCCGCTCGGCGACCGGCACCTCGCCCCAGCCGACGACTCGTCACTGTCCTTGAGCCTGACGACGATCAGCCTCTTGCGGAGGCCGGAGCGCCCGTAGGCAGACCGGAACGCGCGGACCATCGGCAGCGACAGCATCGTTGCTCGGCCCGGACAGGCCGTAGCGGGCTCATCACCGCGCTGGCCCGGCCGAGGCAGTCGGCTTGCGTGCCTGCTGTGATCGTCGACTCGGCCTGCACGCCTGCCCCTTTCAGCTTTCCCGGTATTCGCTGATCTCCCAGTCGCTCACGTGACTGAGGTAGCGCTGCCCAGTCGAAGCGGAGCACGTCCGTGAACGTGCTGGTGAATACCGGACCGAGAGCCTGTACGAGCGCGTCGTCCGCGAGGAGCGCGTCGATGCCTTCTGGCGGGCTCGCGGGCAGCCGCTGGAAGCGGATGTTCAAGAACAAGTTGTCGCTCGACGGATCTGGCGGTTCGAGGCCCTGGCGGACCCCGTCCAGGCCAGCTGCCACCATGACGGCGGTGAGCAGGTAAGGGTTCGCGTCCGAGCTGCCGAGCCGGTTCTCGATCCTGGTATCTGCGCCGTCCGGCAGGGCGCGAACAAGCGCCGTCCGGTTCTGGATGCCCCAGGCGACCTGAACCGGTGCCCAGGTGCCGAGCCGGTAGCGCTTGTACCCGGTGACCGTGGGGCTGGCAATGGCGGTCATGCCCGGAGCGTGCGCAAGCTGGCCCGCGATGTAGTGCCGCGCGGTGCCCGACAGCCCGTGCGGCGGCCATCAAGTGCAGGAGCACGTTGTCCCCGCGCGCGTCGAGCAGGGACTGGTGCAGGTGATAGCCGCTCGGCGGCGTGATCTGGAGGGGGGACGTGGCGGGCCAGGAACGTGGCCCGCATGCCGAGTGACTGCGCGATCTCCTTGATGGCGATCTTTTCATGCCGCTTCCCGGTCCGCGCCGCTAGGACGCCGTGGCACGGCTCAAGGTTGATCTCGAACTGGCCGGCGCCGTGCTCGCTGAAGATTTCAACAACCGGCAGGCCCATGACCGCCGCGGCATGATCGAGTTGGTCGACGAATCTCTGGGCCATGCCGAGGGCATGCACCGAGAACCAGGACTGCGGGCCGTAGATCGGCGTGTAATCCTGTCCCGACAGGTATGCCCGGTAGACATAGAACTCCAGCTCATGGCCGAACACTGGCTCGAGGCCATGCGCCCGCGCGTCACCGAGCACCTTGCGCAGCACAGGCCCTCGGGGTCTGGACGAGCAGGCCATCGCCGTCGTAAAGATCGGTGAGAATATGCGCTGTCCCTGGCGTCCACGGCAACGGCGCATAGGTCAGGGGATCGAGGTGAAGAACCCCGTTCGGGTATTCGATGTCATGGCTGTAGACGCGCTCGCCTGGCGCGTGCCGCTGCCACAAATTGGATGCGAACAACGGGATCGCCGAAGGGATGGCCGTCGGTTACGGCACGCCCGATGCGGTGGGCGGTGATGACCTTCCCGCGCGGCACGCCGTACAGGTCGGTCAGCACCAGCCGGAGGTTGCGGATGTTCTCCGCATCGATGCGCTTGAGCACGTCAGCGGCGCCGGGCGCGCCGCTGACCGCGCGCGGCATCCATCGCCTCGCCGTATTCCATGACTCCCTCCCCTTCACGTTCGCGGGCGGGATCATCCCGGTGGCTCGCCGCCGCCACTCCCTGGGCCGACAGGGCGATCGCGACAGCCTGCTCGGTGACGCCGATGTGGGCTCGCGTCCCTTGGCCAGCGCAGGCTCGGTCACCGGCGCGCAGGCAGTCGATGAGCAGGCCATGGCTGTCGAGGGACTCCTGCCGCCGCACCGGCGAGGAGTCAAGCAGGTCCAGGGCGGGCGCCATCCAGGCCCGGATGTCGCGCACCGCCACGATCAGGTAGTCATTGCGGCAGGCGCTGGCGATGATCTGGTGCAGCGAGACATCGACCGCGCGGAAGCGGTGGCGGCCGATGGGCCGATCCTCCAGCTCGATCTGGTGGAGCCGGTCCAGCCGGGTCAGCTCGGTCGGCGTGATCCGCTCCGCTGCCAGCTCGGCGGCGAGTGGCTGGATCGCGGCGCGGTACTCGAACAGGTGCCGGAAGTTCACGGCCGTTCCCCGGAGCCGCTGGATCGCGACGTCAAGCGCCGGCTGCACAACGTAGGCTCCGCCCAGGCGCCCGCGCTTGATATGGATGTACTGGTGGTCCTCTAGCCAGCGCAGGCCCTCTCGTACCGCCATCCGGTTCACGCCCAATTGCGCGCAGAGCTCGGCCTCCGACGGCAGGCGCTCGTCTGGGAGGAATTCGTTCAGCCGGATGGCGGTCGAGCAGCAGGCTGGCGACCTGCTCGCCCAGCCGCTGGCGGAGCGGCTGCACCGTCGCGAGGCTGCTGGCTGGCGCGGGCCGGGTCATAGGACCGCGCTTTCCCGCACCACTGCTCGGTCGGTGGCATCCGGGAAGACCAGGTTGAACAGCGAGCCGTCGGGGGAGTGCAGTTCGGTCGCCGCCACGTCGGCATCGCCGTCGCGGAACATCCAGAACCTGTTCCGTTCATGGTTGCTGAAGATCGAGAGCGTGCCATCAGCCGGGGAGAGAGGCCAGGTTGGCGCCCTGGCCGCCGAGCTTCTCGTGGACCATCGCCAGTGCCTCGCCCACGGGGATGCCGGACCCCATCAGGTCCTCCAGCATGCAAAAGCCGATCTCACTGTCGGCGACGCAGGCCAGGTGCTGGGCGTAGGCGTCACGGTAGGACTCGTAGTCGGCGAACAGGCCGTTGTCGCAGAAGGCCAGGATCGCGGTCTCGGTGAGGAAGGGCTGCGTGTTGCTCAGATGTATGGTCGATAGCCGCAGTCGCCACAGAGGAAATGGATGACGAACTTGGTCGACTCGACCGAACGCAGGTACCCGAGGACCGCGTCGTCCTCTGCCATCCGGCCCTCATACCGGTGCCGCCGGACTTTGCCATCTGTAAGAACCACGCCACACCCCAGCCGAATTTTCCTGAGCCGTCGTCGACTCCATCGCGCGGGCGTTGTCGGCAATGGCGGCAAAGGGCCGGGCCGTGGCCCAACGGACGGCAAGGATCTCACACACGTCCAGCCAGCTTCCTGCCGATGTCACCTGTCGCTGACATAGATGTTCTTCACCTCGGTGTAGTCGAACGAGCCATGAGGGCACCCCCCTTGCCTAGGCCGCTCTGCCGGTATCCGCCGAACGGCGCCTGGATATACGAGCTAGCGTCGGAGTTGATGCTGAGCAGACCCGACCGGATCTCGCGCGCCACCCGGATGGCCCGGCCGATGACGCAGGTCCACGACCGATCCCGCTGAGGCCATACCAGGGACTCGTTGGCGAGCGCGATGGCCTCGTCCTCGTCGTCGAACGGCAGGATCGTCGCGACCGGGCCGAACACCTCCGTTATGGCGACCTCGCTGTCATGAGCCGCGCCTGTCAGCACCGTCGGGGCGATCGCGTTGCCCACCTCAAGTACCAGCTTGTCCGCCGAGCCGCCGCAGACCACCTCGGCCCCGTCGCTGACGGCACGCCCGATGAAGCCGAGGACTCGGTCTCGCTGGCCAGCCGAGATCAGGCTGCCGAGCCTCGACGTCGGGGATCGAGCGGGTTGCCCTGCGGAAGCTGGCCCGCCAGTCCGGTGAACTGCGCGACGAACTGATCGGCAACCGGCCGCTGCACGATGATCCGGCTGCGCGCGCAGCAATCCTGACCGGAGTTCGCGAAGACAGCCGCGACGGCCGAGGCCGCGACCGCCTTGATGTCGGCGTCCGCGAAGATCACGTTGGGTGACTTGCCGCCGAGCTCCAGGCTGACGCGCTTGATGCCGCTGACGAGGCGGGCGAGGATGTCGGCCCAGGTGTCTGTGCTGCCGGTGAAGCTGATCTTCGCCACGTCGGGGTTGGCGCCAGTCCCTGCTGACCTACCTCACGTCCCGATCCGGTCAGCACGTTGAAGACGCCCGCGGGCACGCCAGCAGAGCCCGGCAGATGCTCTCCAGCTCGAGCGCGGTAGGCGGGGTCGGCGAGGCAGGCTTGAGCACGATGGAGTTGCCCGCGGCCAGGGCCGGGGCGGCCTTCTTGGCAGCCTTGCGATCGGCCCGTTCCAGGGCACGATCCAGGCACACACGCCGATGGGCTCTCGCAGGGTCAGGTCGAGGCCGGTGGCGTTGACCGGGATGGTCTGGCCGGTCATGTGATTGACGGCCGCCCCGTAGAAGCGGAAGTACCGTGCCGCCGCCTGCACCTCTGCGCGGCAGTCGGTGATCGGCTTGCCCGAGCAGAGCGACTCGAGGCGGGCAAGGTCCTCCTGCCGCGCCGAGATCATGTCGGCCACCGCCCGGAGGATATCGCCGCGTTGCGGTGCGGGCAGCCGCCGCCACGTGCCCGCGTCGAAGGCGGCTTTCGCGGCCGCGACGGCCTGCGCGACGTCAGCCTCGCTGGCTTCGGCGGCCACCCCTATCTCGCTGCCGGTGGCCGGATTAGCGAGGGAGTAGGTACGCCCCGCTTCGGCCCGGACTTCCTCGCCGCCGATGCGCAGCATGCCCGCCAGCATGACGTCGCTATACGCTGCCCGGCCCTCGCTCATACCGCTGTGTACCCGCCGTCCACGACGAAGAAGGCTCCGGTGATCCAGCTCGAGTCGTCGCAGGCCAGGAACAGCGCCATCTTGGCCACGTCCTCTGGCTGCCCCCAGCGGCCCAGCGGTACGTGGCTTTCGACAGCCTTCTCATACTCGGGCGTGAACGGGCCTGCCAGCGGCGTCTTGATGGCGCCGGGGAAGATGCAGTTGCAGCGGATCTGGTACTTGGCATGTCCACGGCGACAGTTCTGGTCATGGTCTGCACCACCCCGCCCTTGGCTGCGGTGTAGGCGTCGGAAGCGCCCGATCCCACCCTGAGCGCCGCGATGCTGGAGACGTTGATGATGGAGCCGCCACCGACCTTCTGCATCTCGGGGATGGCGTACTTGCACCCGAGGATCAGTCCCTTCAGGTTGACGCTCAGCGTCCGGTCCCAGATGTTCTCCTCCAGCAGCGGGGACGGGCCGTCGGTGATGCCCGGCCGGTAGTTGCCCTGAGCGGAGAACCCAAGGCGCGGCGTTGTTGTACAGGACGTCCAGCCGCCCGAACGCAGTGGTGGCCATCGAGATGGCGGCCTGGACCTGCTGGGCATCGGAGACGTCACAGTGCGCGAATGCGGCGCTCTGCCCGGCTCCGGTCAGCTCGTCCACGACGGCGTGTCCGGACTCGGCGTTGACATCCGCGATGACGACGGCTGCGCCTTCGCTCGCGAACAGGCGCGCTGCCGCCGCGCCCTGCCCGCTGCCGGCTCCGGTAATGACGGCAACCTGACCACTAGCTTTCCCACCGTCGCGATCTCCCTGGGACTCGAACTCGGACCTGGACCGGATCGATCAGCGGTAGCGATGACCTCGGACACCGCGCACCGCGTGCCCACGAGCGGCAGGGTTGCTGCCGACCTGGCCGCATGCAGGCCAAGAGGTTAATGAGCAAAAATAGCAAAAGATTTGTATAATTTGCGCTTCTCGTAGGCAGGCCAGAATGGCCTGTCAAGAGGTCAGCGGGACAATGCCGCCGTTGGCCGCCTGATCGTCCCGGGCGCTGATCGTCCCGGCGCGAGTCGGGCGGCCGGGCCGACGCGCGGCGCGGCAGGCGCGCGGCCGCGGCGGCCTCGCCACCTCGCGGCGCGGTCGCCAGAGCCGAAGCGGGCGGGCGAGCGCCGACGCGCTAGCATGCGTGTTTTATATCACGCGTACGACATAAAATCATCAACTCGAGACCATCTGGATGGCGGTCGAGCTAATGCGGCCGAAGAAGCTGTCGAGGGTCTGGAGCTGGCGCTCCGGATTCGCTCTGGACGGGTTCAGGCGCCGGCCTCCAGGGACAGCCCCTCGACCATGATCATGAGCTGGTGAGTGATGTCGCTGGCATCGGCATCGGGCCAGATCTGGCCAAGTTTCTGAGCCTCGCAGACGCGGTAGTGCAGCACATCCCAGAACCGCTCGAACTCCTCGTGCTGCAACTCGCGCAGGGCCTCGTTACCGAGGGCCAGCGACCAGAAGTTCGCCTCGATCTGCGCCTCGAGCAGCCGTTGCTCCTCCAGGGGCAGCGCCTCCAGCATCACCACCCGCAGCACTTCGAGGCCGAGCAGGCCCTGCGTGCGTTCGCGCAGCCGCGCATACACCTGGTGGTGCGACAGCCGGAGCGCGGCGGCGAGCAGTTCCTCCTTGTCGGCGAAGTAATGCGCGAGCACGCCGGTGGACAGGGAAGCCTCGCGCGCGATCTCGCGGGTCGTGACGCCGACGATCCCAGTCCTGGCAATGACTCGCCAGGTCGCCGCCAGCAGTTCCTGCCGGCGAAGCTCGTGATCAACAATCTTGGGCACTGGCGCTCCCGCTCGGATGCAGATCGTGCCCTCCGCGACGGGCGCCAGACCTGGCTAGGTGGCAAGCGGCCGTTGCCGTACCAGGAACCTGGTCCCGCGGAGGTCTGGTCTTAATAACCTGACCCGTGTTATAGATCAGACGTCCGGTATTAGATTTAACTGCGAACCCTTGACCCGATGCTACGTGAGCGGCGCGGCTGGCGACGACTCAGGCAGTCCAGGCGCGCCGTTGACATTAGCGTTCCGCTAACGGCGCCGCTGGTGGTTTTCGTTTTAGTTGCCTCAGCTGGGCCTTACAGCTACGTATTGCCGACGCTGCACACCAGCCATTTCCCCCCCCCCCGGCGACAGAAAGGCAGTGCGATGACCGCCGAGCGGGCTCAGGTATCCGCAGCGCGGGACCACCGAGCGCGCGCGCCAGGTTCCTCCGACTCGCTGACCGGGCTACGTTCATCCGGCTCGAGACGGTGCGGCTGGCCCAGATCGCTGGCGCGGGCCACTACACCCGGAACATTCTCAGCGGCGGAGTTGCTCGCCTCGCTTTATTACGGCGAGCTACGCTACCGGCCCCATCAGCCAGGCTGGCCCGACCGGGACCGGTTCGTGCTCAGCAAGGGTCACGCGGCTATCGGGCTCTATCCGGTGCTGGCTGACGTCGGCTTCTTGGCGCCGGAGTTTGCTCGACGACTACACCCGGCTCGGCAGCGCGTTCGGCGATCACCCGGACATGCGGAAGATCAAGGGGATTGACTGGGCTCCGGGATCACTGGGCCACGGCCTGTCGGTCAGCGTTGGGATGGCCCTGGCGGCCCGGATTCAGGCCCGCGACTACCGGACTTACTGCCTTGTCGGTGACGGCGAGCTTGCCGAAGGGCAGGCCTGGGAAGCAGCCGCGATGGCCGCAGGCCAGTTCCGGCTCGGCTCACTCGTCTGCATCGTGGACCGCAACTGCTTGTCCATCGACGGGCGCACCGAGGACATCATGGGGATCGAACCGCTCGCCGACAAGTTCCGCAGTTTCCGGTGGAGCGTCCAGCGCATTGACGGCCACGACCTGGACGCGATCTTGGATGCGTTCGACAAGCTTGAGCCCCCAGGCCCAAGGGCAGTCCACAGGTCATCGTCGCCGACACCGTTAAGGGCCGAGGCGTACGGCGCATGGAAGCCAACGTCGGCTGGCATGTCGGCAGGCTCGCGGGAGCCGACTACGAGGACGTCATCGCCGAGATCAAGGGCGGGTTCCAGCGGGCCTCCGGCCGGGGCTTTCCATGCCTGAGGCAGCGCCGATTCCGCCCCAGTCGCCGCTGCGGCAGGCGGCGCGGCGCCAGCCGGCCAGGAACTGAGCGGACTCTTCCGCGGCACTGCTGGTGAGCAAGACCTCAAGGATCCGCAGTCGGGCGCCGGGATAGCGGTAACCTCCGTCCCCGCTTTCGTTGCCGGGGCAGAGCTCGCTGACCTGGCCGATTCCGACGATCGCATTGTCGTGCTCACAGCCGACCTGGCCCACGCCAACAGGACGATCGATTTCTCCTTCCGGCATCCCGGACCGCTTCTTCAACGTGGGTGTCGCCGAGCAGAACATGGTCTCGATAGCAGCCGGAATGGCGTCCGCTGGCCTACTGCCGTTCGCGGCCACGTTCGCTGCCTACGTCGCGCTGCTCGCCTGTGAGCAGATCCGCACTGACTGCGCCTATCCGGGCATGCCCGTACGGATCCTCGCGCATCACTCGGGGATGAGTCTGGGCTTCTATGGCACGAGCCATCACTCGCTTGAGGACCTCGGCATCATGCGCACAATCGCCGGCCTGACTGTGGTCTGCGCGGCAGACGCGAATCAGCTCCGGGCTATCCTGCGCGCGTCGCTGGCTCATCCGGGTCCGATGTATATCCGGCTGGGGCGTGGCCGCGATCCGCAGGTCTACCCGGAGCCGCCGCCGGACTTCCAGATCGGCAAGGCGGTGCGCCTCACCGACGGCACCGACCTGGCTCTGATCACCACCGGCTCGCAAGTGCATGCTTGCCTAGCCGCGGCCGAAACCCTGGCTGCGGCGGGAATCTCCGCCCGGGTGATCGACATGCACACCATCAGCCCGCTGGACAAGGCCGAGATCCTGCTGGCAGCCAGCCAGACAGGCGCTTTGCTCACGGTCGAAGAGCACAACATCACGGGCGGTCTCGGCTCGGCCGTCGCCGAGGTCCTTGCAGACGCGGGCGCGGTGACGAAGCTGCGGCGGCACGGGGTGCCTGACGAGCACGTCCTGCTCGGGCCGCCCACCGCCCTGTACACCCACTACCGGCTTGATGCCGCGGGCGTAGCAGCGACCGCGCGACAACTACTTGAGCGTTAAGGAGCCTGGACGTGACAGAGGTCATTAGTCAGCGGCGGATTCGCACGGCCGACGCCGCGCTGCGACGGCGGGCAGCGGCAGTGATTCCCGGTGGCATGTACGGCCATCTCAGCGCCAACGCCCTGCCCGCCGAATACCCGCAGTTCTATGAGCGCTCGGAGGGTGCACACGTATGGGACGTCGACGGCAATGAGTATGTCGACCTCATGTGTAGCTTCGGCCCGGTCCTCCTCGGGCACAAGCACCCGAAGGTAGAGGAGGCCGTTGCAGCCCAGCTGGCCAAGGGCGACACCCAGGCCGGACCGGCCGCGTGCATGGTCGAGGCGGCGGAGCTACTCGTCGACCGGGTCGCGCACGCGGACTGGGCGATTCCCAAGAATGGCACCGACGCGACGACGATCTGCCTGATGGTGGCGCGGGCCGCAACCGGTCGCAGCAAGGTACTCGCGGCCGCGGGCGCCTATCACGGCTCGGCGCCGTGGTGCACGATCCGGCTAGACGGCGTGACGACAGAAGACCGCGTCAACATGGCCTACTACACCTACAACGACCTCGCCAGCGTCGAGCGCACGGCCGAGGAAGCTGACGGCGACGTGGCCGCGATCATCGTGTCCCCGTTCAAGCATGACGCTGGCTTCGACCAGGAAATGGTCGATCCCGCATTCGCGCTCGGGCTCCGGCAGCTATGCGATCGGATCGGCGCGGTCCTCGTCATGGACGAGGTGCGGGCCGGCTTCCGCCTTAACGACGGCGGCAGCTGGGAGTCCATCGGAGTCGAGCCCGACCTAAGCGCCTGGAGCAAGGCGATCGGCAATGGCTACCCGCTGGCCGCAGTGCTCGGAACGCAGAGCCTCAGCGAAGCTGCCTCCCGGATCTTCGTCACCGGGTCGTTCTGGTTCCAGGCCGTCCCCATGGCGGCCGCGGTCGCCACGATCACGGCCATCCGCGACGAGGGTGCCGTTCTTACGATGGAACGCATCGGCACCAGCCTGAGAGCCGGGATCGGGCGCCAGGCGGTGGAGGCAGGACTCATGGTGTCGCAGACCGGACCGGTGCAGTTGCCCAATCTCAGCTTCGTCGGCGATGAGAACTATGCGATGGCCCGGACATTCTGCGCCGCAGTTGTGGATCATGGCGTGATCGTGCACCCGCGACACACTGGTTCGTGTCGGCAGCGCACACAGACCGGGATGTAGAGCGGGTGCTCGAGGCGACAGCGTGCGGCTTCCAGGCCGTGCGCGAGAAGTTTGGCACGAGCTAGCGGGTAGTTGCGGCCAAATGGCCGGTCATCGGGTCGGCTGCTAGCGCCGGCCGCGGCGCCGGGCCGGAGACCTGCCGCATTACTGAAGAATCGACACGGCGAGCGGCGCCGGACACCCGCGCTGTACGAGGCGTGCCACTCCGTGCCAGTCGACCTTGTCCGCGACTGCCTCGGCGGGCCGCTGCGCCAGGCCAAGGCGCATCAGTTGCTGTACGCGCCAGGCGTGCACAACACGCGATTCGGGATCGATGTCTTCCCGGGGCGCAGCCCCCGCAGTTCCCGTTCTCATGGGTCCTCCGCCCAGACTTCGCGGTCGTTCGCTGGCCTGTCAGCTACCCCTAAGACACGACAGCATTCCGTGCAGTTGCGTGCCTGGTCGCAAACCTCCGTCTGTGCGCAGAACTGGCCGGTCAGGCCGAGGCATCAGGTAGTGACTCGGCCTGACCGGCCAGTTCTCTCTACTCCTGTTGTTGATCTTGACGAGAGCGCATGTCAGCGTCTCTTGGGCCGCTCATCACACCTTGAGGACCGGCCGACCCAGCGGGAGTTCCTTGCCTCCGGTGGCTTGTGATGCCGAGCCGAAGAAGAGGTACGCGGCAAGCGCAGCGAATGCCAGCGCGACATACCCGGCGGCCTTCGTGAGGTTCGCCGAGGTCTGGATGATGGCCAGCAGATTCAGCACGAGTGCCAGGTCCACGATGGTGAACAACGCGGTGAAGGCCATCGGCAGCCGAAGCGTCGCCAGGACGAGCATCGTGACGATGACTATCCAGCTGATCACGAATAGCTTCTGGGTGTCAGCCGCCGCGGCCGGAGTGACCGAACCAGTTGTGCGTCAGCCCGAGCACCAAGAGGGCATAGCTCCAGGAAGAAGCTGCCGACGATACCGAAGATTCCCGCTGGCGCGCTCTGGCCGATTCTCGCTGACCAGATCGTTGCCAAGAACAGGCCGAGTGAGGCTGCGAGCACGATCGGCAGCGAAGCGCCGACAACACCGGCCGGAACGACGCCGATCAGCACCATGGCGAAGGCCACGGAGCCGACGATGAAGCTCGGCAGCGCCAGCATGGCTGGCTCGGCTGCCAGCGGCCGTGCAACGGGCACCTCGGCGAGTGGTACAAGCCGGGGCTCGGCTGGCATGAGAACTGGACTTGTTGTTGCAGCAGCCATTTCTGCCGCCTCCTTCGGGACCGGTAGGCCGCTTCATTCAAAGCGCCTGCGAATGTCCCGGTTGCGATCTGCTTCCTAACCCCCCAGGCTTGCCATCAGATGCAAGGCCGCAGAAGGGCTAAAAGTCCGCTCTACTGGGGCCGATCGTCCTTTGTTAGTTACGCCGGGCCTCGCGCAGCAAGGCTGACCGCGATGCATGGCGCACGGACTAGGAGGCCGGATCCTTCTTGCCGCCGCGAGGCGCCGTGGCCGACTTAGCGGTCTTCGCAGCTTTCGACGGCTGCGATGTCTTAGGGCTCCTGGGAGCTTTCGAAGCCCTGCGGGCCTTCGGCGCCACTGCGGGCTCTGATGCCGTCGCCTCCGCAGCCTTGACGAGTTCCGCGACGCCGCTCTCGATGGCAGCGGCCAGCACACCGATGTCCGGGGTCGTGGCGTAGTCGCCGGTGATGCCGAAGGTGACCTGCCCGCAGTGGTGAAGATCGAGACACCCGTGCGCAGCGTCGTCGCGATCGGCACGTACGGGATGATCTCGATCAGCCGGCGGCCAAGCCCGTAGAGTGGCTGCTGAGGTCCGGGGACGTTCGTGGTGACCGTGACGATCTCCCGCTGCGGAAGGCTGAAGGCGAGCCGGACGAACATCGATGCCAGGGCGAATGGCGTGTACTGGCGCAGGGTGACGATTGCCTCGCCGGCCTTGGATTCGCTGCTCTCCTTCAGGGCCGCCATCTGGGCGGTCACGGCGGCCAGCCGCTCGACCGGGTCGGCGATGTCGACTGGAAGGGTGGCCACCAGCGCTGACACGCGGTTCTCGTAGATGCTTTCCTCGCCTGCGCTCCGGACCGAGACGGGCACCAGCGACGGGACCATCGACGGTGTCGGCACTTCCCCGCGGGCTAGCAGCAGTGCGCGGAAGCCGCTGCTGATCGCGGCCAGGAAGACGTCGTTGACGGTGCCGCCAAGATTGTTTTTGATCATTTTCACGTCGGCGAGCGATGCCCTGGCCCAGGTGTAGCGACGCTGCCGTCCGATGGGACCGCTCAGCGATGACCTGGCCGCGGGCGGCAGTGCCTCGGCCATCCGCACGACGCCCCGCAATGCTTCGGCTGCCTGCCGGAGGGCAACTTCCGGGTTCGCGAGCGCACGCTGGATCACGCCGCCATCCTGCTGCGGAAGCAGCGCGCAGTCAGGATTGCCCTCTTGGCCAGCTCAAACCCCGATGGCTCGGGCGGCACGGGCAGTTCCTCGACATCGGGCAGCGGCGGCGGCTCAGGCGAAGCATCGAAGATCACGCGGTAGAGGTCGGTGCCTGACACGCCGTCGACCATGCAGTGGTGCACCTTGGAAATTAGCCCCCACCGGCCCTGGTCGAGTCCTTCTACGAGCCAGTACTCCCACAGCGGGTAGTCGCGGTCCAGGCGCTGCGTCATGACCTGCGCCATGAGGCGGCCGAGCTGCTGGTCACCGCCGGGCACCGGGAGGGCGGTCTGCCGGACGTGGTACCGGAGGTCGAAATTCGGGTCATCAACCCAGACTGGCGCGCCCAGATTGAACGGCACCTTCCGAAGCTTCCTGCGGTAGATCGGCACCAGCGGCAAGCGTCGGCGAATCGCCGCCAGGAACTCCTCGTACGAGGGTGCGGGTCCCTCGAATACGGCGATCGAGGCGATCGCGAACGACGTGTTACGGTCCTGGTCTTCGGCGTCAATGAACGACGCATCCAGCGAGTTCAGCAGCTCCATGACCCAACTCCATAACATGACATCGAAACTTTGCTCGACCGCAGCGGACCCACCGACTGACGCCATTTCCGGCATCGTAGGCACTGCTCAGCTCCGCCGGTAATGGCCGATGGTCCCGCCCGGCAAGTCTTTCGGCTCTGTGGGACGGCCGAACACGCCGCCCGCGCCGCGTGCCCGTGACCGGATGGGGACCTTCGGCCCTGCTGTCATGCCGCCGGCCGGCGCACCATCGACTGTTGCGTGCTCGCGGATGAGGGGGTGAGGACGATGGGTCGGTCCGCTGCTCAGCACGACTACGACGTGCTCGTGATCGGTTCCGGCTTCGGTGGCTCGGTGGCTGCTCTACGGCTTGCCGAGAAGGGTTACCGAGTGGGCGTACTGGAGGCGGGACGCCGGTTTGAGGATGCTGACTTCCCCCGCACTTCCTGGGACGTCCGCCGGTTCTTGTGGGCGCCGAAGCTCGGCTGTCTGGGCATCCAGCGGATCCATGTGTTGCGCAATGTGATCATCCTGGCTGGCGCGGGGGTAGGCGGAGGGTCGCTGGTCTACGCGAATACCCTGTATCAGCCGACGTCGGATGCCTTCTACGGTGATCGTCAGTGGGCGCATATCACCGACTGGCGGGCCGAGCTGGCACCGTATTACGACCAGGCGGAGCGCATGCTGGGCGTGGTCGAGAACCCGACGATGACGCCGTCAGATGAGGTCATGCGGGACGTAGCCGCCGAGATGGGGGTAGGCGACACGTTCAGAATGGCACCGGTCGGGGTGTTCTTCGGCCGGGAGAACCGCAAGGAGCCCGGTGTCGAGGCCAATGACCCGTTCTTCGGAGGTGCCGGCCCGCGCCGCCGAGGGTGCCTGGAGGTCGGGGAGTGCATGACCGGCTGCCGGCACAACGCAAAGAACACCCTGGTGAAGAACTACTTGTACCTGGCCGAGAAAGCCGGTGCGACCGTGCATTCGCAGACCACGGTGGTCGCGGTACGCCCGCTGGACGATCTCGGGTACGAGGTGCGCACGGTGCGCACGGGCACGTGGCGGGCCGGGCGGACAGCACGCTCACTGACTGCTGGACAGGTGGTGTTCGCGGCCGGGACGTGGGGCACGCAGCAGCTGCTGCACAGGATGAAGGCAGCGGGCTCGCTGCCGGATACCTCCGCGATGCTGGGCGTTTTGACCCGTACGAACTCCGAGGCGCTCGGCGGTGCGCTGACGAAGTTGCGCAACCGGAAGGAACATGACTTCACGCACGGAGTGGCCATCACCTCATCGATCCACCCGGACGAGCACACCCACATCGAGCCTGTCCGCTACGGCAAGGGCTCGAACGCGATGGGGTTGCTCAGCACGATTATGACCGACGGGGGCGGGCAACTGCCTCGCTGGCTGAAGTGGGTTGGCCAGGTGGCGCGTCACCCAGGGCAGCTTGCGTCGCTTTACGGCGGCATCGGCCACTGGTCCGAGCGGGCCGTGATCGGGCTCACCATGCAAACGCTCGATAACTCGATCACGGTTTACCCGAAACGTACGCGGCTCGGCCGGTCAAGCTTGCATCGCGGCCGGGGCACGGCGATCCGAGCCCAACGTGGATTCCCGCCGCCAACGATGCGATGCGCCGGGTCGCCGCCCGCATCGGCGGCTTCCCCCTCAACAGTGTCGGCGAGATGGTCAATATCCCGATGACGGCGCACCTGCTCGGCGGCTGTGTCATCGGCGACTCACCGGAGAGCGGCGTCGTCGACCCCTATCACCGCGTCTACGGGCATCCGGGGCTACACGTCGCAGACGGCTCCGCCGTCTCGGCGAACTTGGGCGTGAACCCTGCACTGACGATCGCAGCCCAGGCAGAGCGGGCGATGGCACTGTGGCCGAACAAGGGCGAGGCAGACAACCGGCCTCCGCTCGGCGCCTCATACCAGCGGGTGGCGCCAACGGCGCCACAGGGCCCAGTCGTGCCACCATCTGCGCCCGCAGCGCTCAGGCTGCCGATAGTCGAGGTCCGTTAGGCCACGCGCCAGCCCGCAGGTCCTTGACATGCGGCGTTACTTGGCGTTAAGCGGGCACTATCACGTGGTGGCAGTATCCGATGCGATGCTGGCGGGAAGGAACCAGGCCGGTGAATGAGGATGAGCGCAGCACATCGGGTCTCGTTGGCGACTTGGTCCAGGGGTTCATCACTCAGCTCCGCGGGATCACCGATGAGCTGGAGGGCCTGGCGAGATTCGGTGGGCATCGTCCGCCGGCGCTCGGCGGGATACCGTTGCCCGGCGCCCTTTCGGCGGCGCAGCTTACGACGATCGCCAACAGCATCGCCGCGCAGCGGCGCAGCATCGATGCGCTGCGAGCGCAGCTATCCTCGTTCGACGAGCAGCTTGCGGTGCTGGAGACGTTTCTCGTGCCGCTCGCCCAGTGGAGCAGCAAGTGGGCAGAGCTGGAAGCAGGGCTAATGAATCTGGGCCGCGGGCGGAAGACCGAAGACGGGGAGCAGGATTCCTGACCGGAAGCGGGCACCGCAGACCCAGCGGTGTCAGCCGCCGAAGGTCACGTTCTGGCCGCCGACAAGTACCAGTACGCCCTGGCCGGTAATCCTGACGCCCTGGATGGTTAACCCGGGCGGCAGCGCAGGCAGCGGCAGGGTGATGTCACGCAGCGAGCCGAGCGCGGCCAGCGGGATGCTGCCGGCGGAGATCACCACGATTCGAATGCTGGCCGACCCGGCACGCGTCACCCGCGCGACGGCGGTCCCGGTGACCGGGCCCAGACTGACCGTGATCTTCACGCGGTCAGCACCGTCGGCGGCGATGGTCAGGCCCGCAATGCCGGCCATCCCGGCAAGGCCGGTGAAGCCGACTAGGGCGGTGCCGCGCACCGAGGCCGCCGCGGCGGCGCCGCGGCGGCTGAGCCGTACCCCGTGCAGGGTGATGTCGAGGCGCTTGACCTCTACCGGCCCTCGTTTCTGGCCGGCTGCGCTGATCACTACCTGGGTCATGCGCCCGACCGCCAGCTGGGTCAGGAACGGGAAGCCCGCGACTGTCACGCGCGGCCTGGCGGCAAAGCCTCGGTCCGTCATCCGCGTTGCCAGGCGATCCTGCGTGTAGATCACCGCGACCCGATCGGCAGCGAGCACGAAAGCCAGCAGTCCCACCACTGTCGCCGCGACGATCACACCTCACTATCGCGCGGCGGGCGCTGGTCGGCACCCAGGCCAGCTCAAGGTCTTCTGGACCGGCAGGGGCTCGCCCTCAGAACGGGCCCCCGGATCGCGGGGGAAGCCGTACCTGCGTGGACGTCAGATCAGCGATGCGAGTCGCGCCGAGCAGGCGCATTGTTCGCGCGACCTCGCTCGAGAGTATCTCCGCAGCCCGGTCCACTCCCCGCTCACCGCCAGCCATGAGTCCGTAGAGGTAGGCGCGCCCGACCAGGACGAAGTGAGCGCCGAGCGCGATGCTGGCGACGATGTCAGCGCCATTCGTCACACCCGTGTCGACCCAGACCTCTGCTTGGTCCCCAACCTCGGCGACGACCTCCGGAAGGAGTCGCAGCGGCACTGGCGCGCGGTCGAGTTGACGTCCGCCATGATTTGACAGCAGAACCACGTCGGCGCCTGCGTCGACCACGAGTCTGGCATCGGCGACGGATTGGATCCCCTTAACGATGAGCGGGCCGGGCCACATGGACTTGACCCAGGCCAGGTCATCGATCGTCATGGATGGGTCGAACAGGGTGTTGATTAGCTCGGCGATGGTCCCATCCCAGGCGGTGAGGGAGGCGAACGTCAGCGGCGGAGTGGTCAGCAGGTTCCCCCACCAGCGTGGATGCGCGGCCATGTCCCCCAGGGTGCGCAGCGACAGTGTTGGCGGCAAGGTGAAGCCGTTGCGCGCGTCGCGGAGCCGGTTGCCACCGACGGGAGTGTCGACGGTGAGCATGAGGGCCTCGTATCCGGCCGCAGCGGCGCGGGCAACCAGGTCCGCAGCGGGAGCGCGGTCGCGCCACACATACAGCTGGAACCACAGTCGTGCGCCGGGAACGGCGACCGCCAGGTCTTCGATCGACGTGGTCCCCATGGTGGAGAGGGTGTAAGGGAACTTCCGTCGGGCGGCGACCGCACCGACGGCGGCCTCCCCTGCATGGTGCATGAGTCGGGTAAATCCGGTCGGCGCCCAGCCAAATGGCTGGGCGCTCGCCCGGCCCAGGGGATGCGTGACGGTGTCCAGATGGCTGACGTCGCGCAGAACATTCGGAACGAACTCGATGTCGCGAAACAGCTGTCGGGCACGCCTGAGACTCAGTTCGCCATCGGCCGCACCGTCGGTGTAGTCGAATACAGCACGGGGGGTGTGTCGACGAGCAATGCGGCGTAGATCTCCGATCGTCTGTGCGTTGCTAAGACGACGCGCGATGGGATCGATGACTGGCGGGCGAATTTTCAGCAGGGGCTTGATCTCGTGGGGCCGCATCAGTCGCCGTGTCATCGTCCACCGCCCCTGAGGATGAGCACTCGGTCCGGAGGTTTGGTCATCTGGCGAACGCCCGGGAGTTGCGCAGGGACAGTGCGACCAGGGTGAGGGTAGGCCCATAGCCAGAGCCCGTCGGGAACAACGAGGAATCGGCGATCATGACGTTCGGAGCCTCCCAGAGGCGACCCCACGGGTCGCACACGCTTGACGACGGATCGGCACCGAAGCGGGCCGTACCGGCGACGTGGCGTGAGATGGGCACCTGGCTGATTTCCGAGTGTGAGGTTGCCAGATCCCCGGTTGTCTTCGGAGATGTTGCCGTCATGATCCGCTCCGCACCAGCTTCCTTCATGATCTGCGTGAGTCTGGCCCCATGATGCCGCGAGGCGACCAGTTCGTGGGTGTGCGGCTGGTAGGTCGTCCTGGCAACGGGAAGACCCCAGATGTCGGTAACTGCGGGGTCGAGGTCGACCGTGTTCGTGCACTGCGGCAGGTCGTCGCCTTGCATGCAGAACCCCAGCAGGCGGTCTCGCATCGGAGATTCGCGCATCATGATCTTGTGCTGCGCCCCCCACGGGTACTGCTTCGCCTCCGCGATCAGATGGGACGGGCTGCAGTGCTCGACCAGCCCTCCCTTGATCCACGGCAGACGTGCCTCGGTGGCGGCCGCGCGCGCGGCCTCGTCCACGAGGATGTGGTCATCGTGGACGTGTGTGACGGATCGGCCGATGTGCCCGTGGACACGGAAGGGCATGATTCCGAAGACGAACGTCTGCATGTGGAACATCACGTTCCGGCCGATCTGCTCGTTGGTCAGGCCGGAGAGCAGGAGCAGCCGTGGCGTCTCCATTGCCCCGCATGCGACGACGATCCGCCCCGCAAGCTCGGTGTGCCGGTCTCCGCGCGCGTCGATCCACTCGACACCGGTCGCCTTGCCATTTTCGATCAGGATGCGTGACACGTGACTTTGCGGGCGAAGCTGAGCCCGGCCGGTGACGAGGGCGCGGCGCAGCGGTGCGACGGGGTCGCCCTTCGCGTGGATGGGACAGCCGAAGTAGGCGCAGAAGCCGCAGTTGTTGCAGGCCGGCCGCCCGTCGTACTCGATGGAGTTCACGCCAGTGGGCGCTGGATACGGGTGGTAGCCGAGCTTCTGCGCCGCGGCTGAGGTCACGAGCGCCCCGTACATCGCCGGACCTGGCGGCATCGGGTACTCGCCCGACCGCCACGCGGCGAACGGGTTCGCCCCGGCGAGGCCTGCGACGCCGACGAGTCGCTCGGCTTCGGCGTAGTACGGCTCCATCTCGTCGTAGGTGACCGGCCAGTCGGCGATGCTCGCGCCCTCGATCGGCCCGAGTTCGGACTCGACGAGGAAGTCATCCTCGCGGAACCTGGGGAGCTTCCCGTCGGCGTGAACACCGCCGCCGCCCACGGTGGCGGGCAGATTATTGACCTCCCCGACTAGCTGCCGGTCACCATCCGCGGCGGACGTCCGAAACGTCCGTGGCTCCGCCCATGGGTCCGGCCCGAGGAAGTGCCGGGTCATGTACTTGAGCTCGTCGTTGGAGAAGCGCTGCGGGAGGACCGCGGGATTGTCGAGGTCGATCAGATGGTTGCGGCCACGCTCAAAGATCAGCACGGAAAGCCCGGCCTCGGTCAGGATCTCCGCGGCTGTCGACCCGGCGGGGCCTGACCCGATGATGATTGCGTCGAAATCCCGGCTCATGCTCCGCTGACCTCTGCATCAGTGAATCCGCGGGGTTGTACGTCCCCTTCGTAGTTCAGGTAGTGCCATCCAGCCAGGCCCCGGTTGCCCCCATACTCGGGTGCTCCGTAAAGACCCTCGCAGACGTGCTCATAGACCAGGTGAGTGAAGTCGCCGACCTCTCTCAGCCGGTCATCCTGCGCCGCCGGATCTTGGGCGAGGAACTCCGCACCCAACTCGGCGAGACCGCGGGTATAGGTCTCCTGAAGGCCGGTGACTGGCCCGAGCCGCTCTCTTTCCGGAATGCCCAGGGAGCCCTCGATGCGGGTGCGCCATGCCAGCTCCTCGGCGGGGCTGAGCTCTTCGAAGTCCGAGAATGAGGCCTCTCCGCCGAAGCGGCCCGAGAACGGGCCGCCAGCCCAGATGCGGGGCGGAGTGAAGGTAAATGCTCCGAGGAGCGTGTCGATGTAGTCGACAGCTCCCATCTCGGCACCATCGGGTGCGCCGTCGGCGGGGACGAGCCGAGCGCACACGGCCTCGAGGATCGAGTACTGGAGCGGAGTGAGGAACGCGGGCATCAGACCTCCCAGCTCCGAGGCGGCGTGCGGGCCGAGCGAGCATCATGACTGCGAGCCCGGACAACACCCATGACACGCCGCCCCCGAGGTGCCGCACGAACTCGACGTTCTCGTACGCGGCTCCGAAGTGGCCAAGGGCCGTGTAGAAGGTGCGCATGGGTCCCCGTTCAATGCACCAGGCCAGCGGCAGGACCTGGCCGGCGGTCCCGTCGTGCCTGTGCCCGAACTCGAGCCCGAGCAGGTCGTGTCGATCCTCAGCCAGATCGCTGAACAGGTAGAACTCCTCATTGAAGTGCCATCGGGGCGGCAGATGCCGCGTTGCCGGATGGGCGTCGTCGACGACGAGCACTGGGAGAACCCCTGTGACCGGATGGCCCGCGAACCTGGCGCCAATGAACTCCCCGTAGGCCGGCCACCTGTAGGCCGAGTCACTGGCGGAGTGCATGCCGACGAATCCGAGGGCCCCCTGGCGGACCCTGCGCTCGATGACCGAACGCTGCTCGTCAGACCAGTCGGTCTCGCCGATGGTGAAGAGCATCAGCAGCTGTGCCCGCTCGAGGTCCGAGACAGGCAGATCCGTCACCTGCGCAACATGGCGGAAGCTCAGCCCGTGCAGTTGCGCGATCTGCGCCGCTGTGGTCACTGCCGACGGCAGGCTGTGGTGGACTCCGGCCAGGCTGGCCGTGCCGGCGGCATCCCGGTAGGGGGAGACATCCGTGACGAATACGAACGCGCTCACGAGGGCATCACCGCGACCACGCTGATCTCGACCAGGATGTTCTTCAGTGCCGCGCCGGTCGTCGCCCGAGCGGGATAGGGCGGTGTCAGGAATGTGCCATAAACGCGATCGAAGCCGGCCCAGTCCCTCTGCAGATGCTCAAGGTAGGCAGTGGTGTTCACGACGTGCGACCAGTCGAGCCCAGCACCGCGAAGGATCGCCGCGATGTTGCGCATCGTGCGGTCCGTCTGCTCCTCGATCGTCTCGCCGACGACCTTGCGGGTGGCGGGATCGTAGGGGCCGTTGCCGGCGACGAACAGCAGGCCTCCGGCGACTATGGCCTGTGAGTAGTTGCCCGATGCGACCGGTGCATCAGTAACCGAGATCGCACGATGAGACATGTGGAGTTCCTCCATGACGGTACGAGCTTGACGCAGGCTGACGAGCATAAATTTGCTGATATATCACTCTTCAGCCTTGTTAGGCTGTGTTAGTGTATTGGCTATGACAAAGCAGTTTCCGGCAGACACGACCGTTTCCGACGCGCTCCTGAAGCTGGGCAGCGCGACCCTCGGCGAGAGCGGTGGCCAGGGCCTGAATACCCGCATCCACGCCATGTGGCCGGGCGCGTGCTTCGCCGGCCCGGCCTTCGCTGTCCGCTGTCCCGTCGGGGACAACCTCGCGGTGCACGCCGCCGTTGCGCGGGCACCGCGCGGAAGTGTTCTCGCCGTCACTGTGGCCGGTGACGTCTCACGAGGGTATTGGGGCGAGGTCCTCGCCACGGCGGCGCAGGCGGCAGGCATAGTCGCGCTCGTCATCGATGGCACCGTTCGCGACCTGGACAGGCTCGCGGCCATGCAGTTCCCCGTCTTCGCTCGCGGGCACTCCCTTCCGGGGGCGGCCAAGTCCGGTCCGGGGGAGATCGGCGGCACGATTGCCCTCGGTGACGTGACGGTGCACACCGGTGACTGGCTTGTCGGAGACACGGACGGCATTGTGGCCATCAGGCCTGAGACGCTTGATGACGTGATCGCGGCAGCACGAGCCCGGGAGGCCAAGGAGCTCGGAATGTTCGATCGCCTGAAGGCGGGCTCCACTACTGTCGAACTGCTCGGCCTTGACATCAGCTCGATCCGGGGAGCGTAAGTCCTTATCATCCCTTCGTCACCAGGTTGGCGGGTGTCCGGCCGGCTAGCACATCCACCACACCCTGACAGGCCAGCTGTGTCATGGCTTCCCGGGTGGCCCACGTCGCGCTCCCGATGTGGGGCAGGAGCGTCAGCCTCGGCGCGGACAGCAGGCGCGGACTGACGTTCGGCTCGCCGTCGAAGACGTCGAGCCCCGCTCCGGCCAGATGACCCGAGATCAGGGCGTCGACGAGGGCGTCCTCGTCGACGATGCCCCCGCGGGCGGTATTGACCAGGACGCTGCCGCGTGGCATGCGGCCGATGCGCTCGGCGCCGAACAGGCCGAGGGTCTCCGGTGACAGGGGCACATGGATGCTCACCACGTCGGAGTCCGACACCAGGGTGTCCAGGTCTGGCACGTAGCCCGGCTGTCCGGTGGGCCGGCGCGGTGGTGGCGTACCTGCATGTCGAAGGCGGTCGCGCGGGCTGCGACTGCCTGACCGATGCCGCCGAAGCCGACGAGTCCGAGGCGGGCGCCGCCAGGTCCTTACCCAGGTAGCCGGTCAGTTCAAAGCCGTGCCATCCCCCTTGACGCAGGGATGCCTCGGCGGCTGTGGCCCCTCGGCACGCAGCCAGGATCAAGAGCATGGCCACATCCGCGGTTGCGGAGTTCAATACCCCTGGAGTGTTGCAGACGGCCACGTGATGCCTGCGCGCCGCAGCCACGTCGACGTTGTCGTAGCCGACGGCGATATTGGCAACGACACGCAGCCTGCCGAGCGCCCCCGCCGAGAGGACCTCGGCGTCGATGGGGACGCTCAGCACGCAGACGATCGCGTCGACGTCGGCTGCCGCGGCACACAGCGCAGCGTGGTCCCCAGCCAACTCGGGCGCCAGACTGGACGTCCAGCCCGGCCTTATGCAGCGGCTCAAGCCATTCGGCGGGCAGCTGCGCCACCACCAGAACGCGGGGGACCATAGTGACTAGTGCTCCGTGTAGTTGATGTCTCCGGCGCCCGGCTCGGCGACGGCGAAGCAGAAGCAGCGGATGGGGGAGTGCGGGCTCGAGGCCACCAGGCTGTGGACCTTGTTCGGCGGGATGTAGACGAGGTCGCCCTGGGCGACATCCCGCTCCTCGCCGTCGATGATCATCAGGCCCTTGCCGTAGAGCACGTAATAGAACTCGTGGGTCGGGTGGGTGTGGGGATCGACGGCGCCGCCGCCGATGATCTCGAACTCGTTGATCAGTTCGAGGGAGCCGCCCTTCGTGATGTCGCGCATCGTGCCCGGGGGGAACATGTACCAGACGGGGGTGGTTCCGTTGTGCTCGGCGACCGGTGCGATGTCGCTGATGTTGCGGACGTCCATGTGCCTCTCCTGTTCGTGCCTGCCGGATCGGATCTCTTACGCCTGCGGGAAGACCTCGATGGTCTTCGGGATTGTCGTCAGGTCGCAGCATTCGTTGTCTTCGGCATAGCGCAGACCCTGGACGTTGTAGAGCGTGACCTCGTCCGCCGTTACCGGGAATGGCCCCCAGTGCCAGGTGCCCCGGTGCAGGACGAACGCATCCTTCGCCCTGAGGTGGAATGCGTGCAGCGCACCCAGGTCGTCCGGCGAGGTGAGGCTGGTCCCAGGCGCGGCGACAACCATGAGGGCGTCATTGTCCAGGACCATGATCGCCTGGGTATGAGTCACGTGCCGAAAGAGCATCTGGCAGACCAGCCCTCCGCTCACATGGGGGATCTCGTCCGTGAAGTGGGCGATGATGTTCAGGTGCACGTCATCCAGGGCGAACTCCAGGCGCGACTGACCGTCGCGGGGATCGGTGTCACGCACAGGGAGCCAGCCGAAGGGCGCCCATCGCTCTTCCGTCAGCGGCCCGGCCCTGAGGGCGTGAACTTCTGATGTCATGGTTTCTCCTCACTGTCCGACCCGTTGGCGGATGCCTGCAAGAGAGCCTTCGCTGTGCTCGCGTCCGTGATCAGGACGTTGAGCAGGTGGCGTTGCATGGCCGCCAGCAAGGGCTCGACCTTCGCCGGGCCCGCTGCGACGACGACGCGAGTGGGGATGGCGGCGAACTGATCCAGAGTCAGGCCGATCACCCTGTGATTGATCTCGTGCTCGATCAGCTTCCCGTCACGGTCGAAGAACCGGCCGGCGATGTCGCCGACCATGCCGGCCGCGACAAGTTCGGCCCATTCCGAGCTCGGCGACGTCCGCTGCCCATCCGGGGTCAGCCCGATCCTCGATGCCGCCGATCCCGACGAAGGCCGCGTCGGCGGCAGCCGCCCGGGCGAGCGGCTCCGCGACGGACGGCTCGAGGATGAGTTCCTCCGCCATGGAGCGGCTGCGGACGATGACCGGCGCGTGCAGATGCTCGGCCGTGCCGGAGTAGGCGATGGCAAGGGCGTCAGTGGCGAGATACGGACTGCGAGCACCGCCGCCTGCGGCGCGGGAGGCTCCGACGAGTGAGACGAAGCGGACGTGGGTGGGGCTGACGGCACCGAGCCAGCGCGGGATCTCAGCGACAGTGCGGCTGAGGCCAACGGCCACCACGACATTGTCGTTCACGATCTGGTTGAGGAACGAGGCCCCGCCGCGGGCCACAGCGCTGCGCGGTCCCCGTCCGTGGCTGACTGCGTCCGGCACCACCACGGCTCGCACCAGGCCGAACCGGGAGCACAATTGCTCTTCCATTGTCATGAACAGGCTCAGCTCGGTCAGGACCGTGATCTGCACGAGCCCGATCTGGCGTGCCTTCTTGAGCATTCTGGTGACCTTGACCCGGGAGACGCCGAGTGTGGTGCCAACTTCTTCGTGGGTCAGATCGAACTCGTAGTGAAGTCGGGCGGCCCTGGCCATCAGGTCGTCCTCGCTCGTCACTGAGCCCCCTCCGCTGTAATGCAGCCCCCTGGGTGCCGGCGTCCGGCAGGATCGCCGGCACCCAGGGAGGGCTTGCTCGTTATGGCTGAGTCTCCACGCTGCTGGGCCCAAGCTGCTGGGTCACCAGACTGGAGAGCTTGGCCAGCTCCGTACTCAGGCTCGCGTTCGGATTCTGCGCGAAGTCGCCTGTAACGGTGTTGAGCGCCCGCGCGTAGACCGGGAAGTTGACGTTGTTGGGCAGGGCCACGCCATATTTCGCGTAGGTGTTGAAGTCCGCCTGGAACGGCGGTGCGAAGTTGATGAACAGAGGCTGCTCGCCCACGGGCGTGGACGGGGGCACGAAGCCTGACCAGACGGCAGTGGTCAGCTGGTTCGCGGGCGTGGACGCGAGCGCGATGAAGTCCTCCGCGCCCTGGACGTTCTTCGACGCCTTGGCAACCGCATACGCCCACCCGCCGAGGGTTGATGCCGCACCAGGAGCCTGGCCGCTCTCGGTCGGGAACGGCGCCGAGCCGACCTCAGTCTTTGCGGCCGCCCATGGCGCTGCGGACTTCGGAGCCGCCCAGACCGTCGGGTACCAGTTTGAGCCGATGGCGATCGCCAGCTTGCCCTGCTTCATCAGCAGCGGAGGCTGGCCGACCGCGTCGGCGCGGAACAACTGGGACGTCGGAGCACCGAGGCCCAGCTGGAACATCTTCTGGTAGAACTCGAGCGTTGCCCTGATCCCGGCAGAATTCACGACCCATTTCTGAGTCTTAGTGTCGAACATTGTGGGGCTGGCGGAACCGAAAATCAGGTTGCCGCTGCCCTGGAGCACATTCGTCGGCCCGGCAGCCACGCCGGCCGCGACCCACAGCGGCCAGACGCCTGGATTCGCGGCCTTGACCTTCTGCGCCACCTGAAGGATCTGGGCCCAGCTAGTCGGGGTCCAGGGCATCTTGACGCCCGCCTTGATCAGCATGGCCTTGTTGTAGAGCAGCCCAGTGTTGTTGTTCCCGGCGTTGATCGCGTACACCTTGCCGCCGATCGTGCTCATGTTCTGCACGCCGGCTGGCATCGTGGGCCAGAAACTCGCCGCCAGGGGCGACTGGACGAAGCTGTTGAGCGGCGCCAGATAGCCCGACCCCGC
The DNA here is from genome assembly GCA_963837255.1 of uncultured Actinomycetota bacterium. GTDB lineage: Bacteria > Actinomycetota > Actinomycetes > Streptosporangiales > Streptosporangiaceae > JAJYUU01. Next base: position 95,897 of record CAWIMN010000009.1, on the reverse strand, counting down.
GAACTGCGCCACGTAGGTGGTCGGCAACTGGATGACGTCAGGCGTGGTCGACGGCGAGCGGAACAGGATGGCCGCCTTGTTCATCAGATCGACGTCCGTGCCGCCAGTGCCTTCGAGCACGAGCTTGGTGTGGGGGTACTTGGTCTTCCACTGCTTCGCGATGCCGTTCCACCACTGAGTGGCCAGCGCGTCGGAGTTGAAGACGTAGTTATTGGTGTAGAGAACTGTGACAGTGCCGCCGCTGGCAGCCGAGCCGGACGAACCTGATCCCGAGCTGGAGGGGGAATTCGAGCAGGCCACTGCGGTAACCAGAAGCGCTGCTCCGACGGCGGGTGCCATGACTCGCGTAAGACGATTCATGCGACTTCCCTTCTGTTGCGTCTACGACGCACTGACTGCGATTGGCGCTAGGTGTCACCTGCGCCGGGAGCCTTGCTGATCGACCTCAGCTAGCAAAGGCGTAGGCCACTTGTTCCGTCGAAAATGGTTGCCTGCGCGATGTCAAAGGAGAGGTTGATCGTGGAACCCACCTCCAATCCCGAGCGAGGAGGAGTCCGGCACGTTACGATCTCGTCGCCGACGCGGACGGCTACGTGCGTCTCGGCCCCGAGAGGCTCGATCACCTCGACGCAGCCGGAGATGACAGCGCGCCCGGCGGCGACGTCCAGGGGAGAGCACGGGAGGACGTCTTCCGGGCGAATCCCGATGGTGATGGCCTCGCCCTGCGACGAGCGGAGACGTTCACTGATCTCCGTCGTCACGGGGATGGTCGCCGCCAGACAGCGCAGCGCGCCACCCCCGCCTGACCGGTCGATCTGCCCGGCGACGAGGTTGATCTTGGGGCTGCCGATGAAGCCGGCCACGAAGACGTTCGTTGGCTCCGAGTAGAGCGTCTCGGGCGTTGCGACCTGCTGAAGCTCGCCGTGGTTCATCAGCACGATCCGGTCGGCCATCGTCATCGCCTCGACCTGGTCGTGGGTCACGTAGACGGTCGTGACCGGGAACTGCGCGTGGATGCGCTTGAGTTCGATGCGCATCTGGGCGCGCAGTGCTGCGTCGAGGTTGGACAGTGGCTCGTCGAGCAGGAAGGCCTGTGGCTTGCGTAGCAGCGCCCGTCCGAGGGCGACGCGCTGCCGTTCGCCGCCGGAGAGCTGCGACGGCCTGCTGTCTAGCAGCGCGAGGATGCCGAGCATCTCGGCGATCTCATGGACCTGGGAGTCGATCTCCTTCTTCGACTCATGCCGGATGCGCAAGCCGAAGGAGAGATTCCGGGCCACGGACATGTGCGGGAACAGGGCGTAGTTCTGGAACACCATCGCAAGATTGCGATCTTTCGGCGGAACGTGGTTCATGAGGGTGTCCCCGATGTGCAAGGTGCCCATGCTGGGGGCCTCGAACCCGGCGATCATGCGCAGTGTTGTGGTCTTGCCGCAGCCCGAAGGACCGACGACGATCAAGAACTCGCCGTCCTCGACTTCCAGGTTCAGATCGTCCACGGCGACCTTTGATCCGAAGGACTTGGTTACCCTGCGCAGCACGATCTTCGCCATGGATTACCCCGCTCCTGTCGTAGTCAGTTGGGCCAGCTTCGGCATCAGCCCTTCACCCCGCCCGCGAAGGAGAACCCACCGCTGAGCCAGCGGGAGCTGATCAGATAGAGGATGATGACGGGCACGGAGAACAGCACCGAATACGCGGCCAGCTGGCCGAACTGGACCTGGCCGTTCGCGCTCATGAACTGGTAGATGCCGACGGCACCTGGCGTGTCCGACGGATTGGCGTCCAGGACAAGGGGGATCAGGAAGGCGCCCCATGAGTTGATGAAGGTCAAGATCGCTGAGACGAGGATGCCGGGGATGATCAGTGGCATCACGATTCGGAAAAGTATGCTGATCTCGCTTGCACCTTCGATCGCCGCAGCCTCTTCGAACTCACCGGGAACTTGGCCGATGAAGTTCTTCAGGAGCCAGATGGAGAACGGCACTGACATCGATGCCAGGACGATGGAGGTATAGAACTTCGAGTTCAGCCACGCCAGGTTGACGAAGATCTGATACGTGGGAATCAGCAGCAGCGTGACGGGGATCCCGGTGAGGAAGAGGATCAGGACGAGGAAGGCTCCCTTGAAGCGAATCTTCCGCCGGGCAAGCATGAATCCGGCCATGGTGGACACCGCCGTGGCGATGACCGTCGACACGCCGGCGAGGTAGAGGCTGTTCCCGATCGCTGTTCCCGCTCCGGCGCGGAAGGCGAGGTGATAGTTCAGTATTGAGAACGGGTGCGGCAAGGACAGCGTGTCATCCGCCTGGGGATTGAACGAGGCAAGAATCAGCCAGAGCAGCGGGAGCACGAATACCACGCCGATGATCACCATGAGCACATTGAGAACCGGGCGTACCCGGGATCGGCGCTTGCGGACGATGGTAGGCGCAGCAATCTCGAGCCCGGTCGCGGCGACGTGGTCAGCCGACATCTCAGTCACCTTTCAGCGAGCTGGCGTGGTGGGTCATTTCGCGGCATCCTGCAGTTCGGGCCGCAGCTGGCGGATGTAGGCGATGGACAAGATGGCGCCGATGAGGACGAGCGTCAGAGCGATCGCCGTGCCGTAGCCGAGCTGGTTGAACTGGAAAGCCTCGATGTACATGTAGACGGGCAGGATGGCCGTCTGATTGCCGGGTCCGCCCTGGGTCATGGCGAAGATCAGGGTGAAGTCGGAGATGGTGCCGAGGGTGATGAGGAGCAGGTTGATCATCAGGGTCGGCCGCATGATCGGGAGCGTTACCGTGAACAGCCGCCGCCAGTAGCCGGCTCCCTCAAGCTGCGCGGCCTCATCGACCTCGGCGGGCACATTGCGCAGACCCGCACTGAGCAGCAGCATCGAGAAGGCGGTGCCACGCCAGGCGTTGGCAATGCAGACCACGAGCATGGGCACGGTGGACAGCAGGTCGCTCTTGGGGACGCCGAAGATATGACTGAGCGTGCCGCCGGCCTGGCTGTAGGAGTACCAGACGAAGGCGACCGTGATTTCCGGCAGGACCCAGGCCAGGATGACGATCGCTCCCACGCTCGACCGGACGACCACGTTCACCCGCTGGCCGAGCAGTGCGAGCGCAAGGCCGAGCACAGTCTGAGCGACGATGCCGGAGCCGATCACGAAGATGAGCGTCAGCTTGACGCTGTACCAGAACGTCGGATCGTGGATCATCCGCTGCAGGTTCGCGACGCCGGTGAAATTGTAGGTCTGCGCGTACTGGCCGAGGAGTTCCAGGTTCGTGAAGCCCAGGTAGATGGCGTAGCACGTCGGAACGATGAACAGGCCGATGAGGAGCGCCACACTGGGCAGCAGCCAGGCAGTGGTGACGACGTGGCGGATCAGCGAGCGCAGTCGCGGCTCGGCGACGATGATCTCATCGCTGATGGGAGGCTCGACGAGGGTTGTCACGCGGCACCGCCGATCGACGATGCGAACTGCGGCAGATAGCGCGCGTTGACCTCGAGGAGCTCCGCTGTCAGGGCCTCGGCCTCGTGCGGCTCGAGGGTCGCGGCCACCAGCGGGTCCGCGAGCATAGCCTGCCGCAGCAGCCCGCGGTCACCGGTCAGAGCCGACTCCATCGTCATCTTCTGGACCTGGGAATGAAGGCTGAGCGTGGCCGCCAGCCCGGGTGGCAGATCCGGGATGCCCAGCGGGTGTATGCCCTGACCGTCGACGATGGCGGGCACTTCCACCGCGGCGCCTGCGGGAAGGTTGCCGATGAGGCCGCCGTGGTTCATGACGTTCACCACGAACAGATCCTTTCTGTCGTCCACGACCGATTGCATGAGCTCGGCGATGACGATCCCCTCGTCCTCCGGGCCGTGCGGCAAGTCGGAGAGCTGACGGGTGCCGCTCGCGGCCGACCAGGAGCTGGCCAGTTCGTCCCAGGTCCTGATCCGCTGATGCTGGGAGTCCATGTCGTAGATGCGACGGCCGTAGCGCATCGCCAGGCCCTGCGCCCGGCCGTCATACGGCTCTTCGAGGCGCTGCAGCTGGGGGAAGAACTCGACCCAGTGGGCCCAGCAGTACGGGATCACACCGAAGGTGTCGATCGCCCACCGGGTGATCTCATCGCTCGTCCGCTCGCGTACGAGCGGGATCGCATCGCGACCATCACTCAGGCGAAGGGCGAAGATGCCCGTGCAGTGGTTGATTCCGCCGACAGCGAGCGGCAGTGAGATCAAGTCCTTGCTGACACCGACCTGATCGGCCAGCCAGTCCACGTCGAACGGCAAGGGCGAGCATGAGCACAGTGAGAGCGAGTGCACTGTGTCGACCTGCGCCATCGCCATGGCGTTGGCACTAGCCGGGTTGGTGTAGTTCAGGATGATCGCACCTGGTGCGACCGCCGCGACATCTCGGGCGACCGAGGCGACGACCGGCGTGTTGCGAAGGGACCGCATGATGCCGCCGGGTCCCACGCTGTCGGCGATGTGCATGAATATGCCGTGGCGGGCGGGGACTTCGATGTCTGCTGCCCAGGCTGCCATCCCGCCGACGCTGATCGCGACGATGACGAAGTCCGCGCCCGTCAGGGCTTCGCGCTGGTTAGTCGTGGCGACTACGTTGAGCGGCCGGCCGCTGCTTCCCGCCAGCTGACTGGACAGGACGTGCATGGTCGCCAGCCGCGCCTCATCGATGTCCATCAGCCGAAGCTCGGCACCCTCGAAACACGGCAGATCCACCAGTCGCCGCACGAGGCCGGGGACAAACATCGAGCTGCCGCCGCCGATGACGGCGATTTTGACTGTCATTGCCCACCTGCTTCCTGACTCGCGGACTGCGGGGTCCGGCCCGAGGCGAGGGCTCGAGTCCATGCTCTGCTGGACCTGGCGATTGCGAACGGCAACCTCTGCCCAGTCCGCCCGGTGGTAGATGTCGCGCAGGGCCTGCAGCGCGATGTCGTTCATGCGTCCGCTGACCTCTTCGGTTGCGCCGGCCAGGTGGGGGGTGAGGGTGAGACCAGGGGCTGACAGCAGCGGGCTTGTCCGCGGGAGTGGTTCCTCGGGGTACACATCGAGGGCCGCGCCGCGAAGACGCCCGGCGTGCAGCGCCCGTACCAGTGCCTCGTAGTCGAGTACCGTCGCCCGTGCGGTGTTGATGAGGTAAGACCCGGGGCGCATCAGCGAGAGTTCGGGCTCGCCGATGATGACCGATGCGCTGCGCGCGTGCACGGTGACGACATCTGCCCTGGGCAGCATCGAACCAAGGTCCGCGGCGGTGAAGCCAGCAGCGGTGATCGAGCTCTCGGGCACGACCGGGTCGACGACCATCACCTCGCGGACCAGCGGGCGGAATCGCCGCGCCACGGCCCGGCCCACGGCTCCGTAGCCGATGACACCGATGACGAGGCTGGACAGCTCGCGTCCCATGTATGCGACATAAGGGATCGGCTCAGCCGGATCATCGGGACGCCAGATCACGTCGGCAATACGGCCGGCCTCATCGGCCCTGGAATCGGCCCGTGTCATGTCGCCGCACATGATCCTGTGATGGGTGACAGCGATGCTCCGTAGCATGGCCAGCGTCAGTCCCAGCGTGAAGTCCGCCACTGACTCGGCGTTCCGGCCTGGCGTATGGATGACAGGGAGCGCGCGCTCGCTGGCGGCGGTGATATCAACGTTGACCGGCTCTGATCGCATGACAGCGATGACTTCCAGGTTCGGAAGGGCGTCCATCAGCGCGGCAGTCACCGGCTCGGTCTCCACGAGTATTGCCCGCACGGTTGCCCGCTGGTCTGCGGATAGTTCCGCCGCGGCGGCCTTGATGCTGTCAACCGTGTCGACCTGCCAGCGCCATTGCGTCTCGAGCGCCTGCACCAGGGTTGCGCCGAGCGCGCAACTAGTGAGGGCTCGCATGGACGTCCACCTCATTTCGTGAGAGCGAGTTCTGCCGGGATCGCTCCTGGCTGGCGGAGTACAGGCGGCAGTAGGCCTGGACGCTGCGCTGAAGGTCGGCATATCTGCTCGCGTCAGGGGTGTAGCTGGTGGGCTCCAGGTCGCGGAGAGCCGACTCGACACTGACGCCGGCGACGAGCGCCGCCCCCGCCAGCCCGGACACGATGATCCAGATCACGAACGAGCACGCAGCGGCCGGTCACGTCCGCCAGGGTCTGGCTCCACGCGGCGCTGCGACTCATGCCGCCGGTCGCGATTACCGTGTCACCGCCGGGCTCGGACGCGCCGGACAGCTGGTCGAGGACCTGGCTGAACGCCAGGCAGGTGCCGGTCCGCGCGGCGTCGAGTAGGTCGGCACCCGTGTGCGCTGGAGTCAGGCCGAAGATGGCTCGGCGCTGGCCAGATACGCCAGCCGCGCGGCCCGAAGAAGGGATTACCGGAGAGGATCGTCAGTGGCTCGGGTCCGCTCAGGGTGTCCTCGACGTCGAAACCGCGTGCCGCCAGCGCGGCCCGGAGGCTCGGCCCGCTCAGCTCTGTCAGGTCATTGAGCCGGTCGACGATCTCCCCTGTCGGGCCGGCATTCGACTCGAGGGCCCAGCCTGTCGCCGCTGGCAGCGAACTGACGAGCAGCGGGAACCAGGCCTCCATACTGGCGGGAGACTCGACCGAAAGCTGAGTTGGCCCGGTCGTGCCGGCCACCACGACCGGGCAGCCTGACGCCTGGCCGCCGGCGGCGAGTGCTGACATGTGCGTGTCGCCGCCGCCGACGTGCACGGGCAGGCCCGCGGGCAGTCCGACTTGCTCCGCGACCGGCCTCGAGGAGCCCGCCGGCCTGTGTCCCGGCCGCCGCGAACTCGGGCAGCATCTCGCCCCGGACCCCGCACTCGGATGCGAGCAGGTCGTACGCCCACGTGCCGGCGGTGATATCCATCATCTGGCTCATCGCGGCGGACGACGCCTCGCTGGCGATGGCTCCGCAGAGCCTGAAGATGAACCAGTCGTGCAGCTGAATGAGCGTGCGTACCTGCGCCCAGGCATCGGGACAGTTTCGCTGGATCCAGAGCAGCTTGGGGAGGCCGAACTCCGGCGCCGCCCAGTGTCCAGTCGTCCTGTGCAGCTCCCGATGACCGATGGAGGCCACAAGATCGTCGACGATCGGCAGCGCGCGCCGGTCTCGGTTGAGCAGGGAGGGACCGACGACCCGCTGATCGGCGTCGAGGAGCACGAAGGGAATGCGGATCGCGCTGACTGTGATGCCCAGGTAATGCTGCGGCAGCGCGGGGCAGCGGGCAACGATCTGCGCCAGGGCGGCGGTCGCGGTCTCGGCCCAGACGTCGGGATCGAAGGTGCCGTCATCTTGCTGGCCGCCGGATGGGTAACGCACGGCGGTGGCCGTAGTCGCCACGTCTCCGGCCGGATCAAAGCAACTGGCCTTGACACCCGAACCACCGATGTCCAGCGTGACGACGATCTCGGGCATCGGGGTCCTCCCTCCGGGTGTCGTGGTCGGGGCTGGAAGGTCAGTGCGCGGCGCCGGCCTCCGCCGGCTTTGCGCCGGTACTTGGCGAAGACCTCGTCCATCTGGCTGGCGGTCAGGATGTTCGGCTTTCCGACGGTCAGTCCGCGGTAGTAGTAGCCGGCGAGGATCTCAGTCGTCTCCGCGCCGTCGGCGGCCTGCTTCAAGGTCCGCCCGCCCGCGACCATGCCGTGGTTGGCGATCAACACGGCCATGCAGGGAGCCTGGAAGGTGTCCCGAACGCTTGCCGCGAGTTCCGGAGTCCCGTAGGTGGCATACGGGGCCACTGGCACGATCGTCGTCTTCAGGCTGGCGATGATGTAGTGCACGGCCGGGATGGGCATGCCCAGGATGGCCAGCGTGGTGGCCTGCAGTGAGTGCGTGTGCACGATCGCGCTGATGTCGTCGCGATGCTGGTAGACGGCCGCGTGCAGGGGTGTCTCCGACGATGGAGCTTTGGCGCCCGCAAGGACGGCCCCGTCCATGTCGCATACGACGATGTCCTCGGGCTTCATCCTGTCGTACTCGATGGAGGTCGGCGTGATCGCCATTGCGCCCGATGAAAGACGGATGCTGAGGTTGCCTGACGTCTGGGTCAGGAGCCCCTTGCGCAGTAGGCGCACGCAGCACTCGACGAGTTCTTCCCGGACGGATTGCAGGTTGGCGCCGTAGATCGCGTCAGTCATCGAAGCCGCTCATCCCGACGATGAGCCGCGGTCGGCCTGGAGTGAGCTGCGCCCTCAGGCATCGCGTTCGCGCCGTCCTCATGGTGCCACCTCAGGCCTCGAGATTCGTTGTGCACAATTGTTCATTAGAGGAACTGCTGTGCACGAGATGCTCGGCTCCGCTGAGCGGGCCCTGTCAATGGTCGTGACGAAACCGATACCTTTCGCCGACTAGGCGCCGCTCGTCACGGTTGGCCGCCGGAGGCTGCGGGTGTGGTCGATCGCATCTGCATGGCCTCTTCGAGCGAACAATTGTGCAATCTAGTGTCGAGCAGGCTGCGATGCGAGGATCACGCTGACGGCCGTGCGCAACCTTGCAATCGGCGAGGACCGTTACATCGAAGGAGCTTCGATGCTCGACCTGACCATGACTGTCGCGGGCAAGCCCGAAGTGTGCAAGGAAACGTTTCCGGTTCTCAACCCGGCGAATGGTCAGGTGATCGGACACGCTCCGGAGTGCACTGCGGATCTCCTGGACGCGGCCGTAGCCAGTGCTCATGAGGCACGCGAACCCTGGGCCGCGGATCCGGCGGCGCGATCATCGGTACTGCTCGACATCGCTGCGAGGCTCGAGAGCAACCTCGACGAGTTCGCCGCGCTGATCACTGAGGAGCAGGGCAAGCCACTGCACGAAGCCAAGGACGAACTCGGCGGTGCCGTCGGAGAGCTTCGCTACTACGCCGGATTGAGCCTGCCGGTCGACACTGTCAGCGACACCGACGACCTCATCGTTCAGGTGCTCCGCCGGCCGATGGGGTCAGTCGCAGCCATCACGCCGTGGAACTTCCCTCTCGGCACTGCAATTTCCAAACTGGCCCCTGCGCTAGCGGCAGGATGCACAGTCGTGCTCAAGCCCTCGCCATATACGCCACTGTCGAGCTTGCGCTTCGGGGAACTGGTCCGGGATGCGCTGCCACCAGGGGTGCTCAACGTCGTCAGTGGCAACGACTCCCTCGGTGCGCTGATGACAAGCCATCCGCTCGTGCGCATGATCAGCTTCACCGGCTCGGTCGCCACGGGCAAGAAGATCGCGGCAACCGCGGCCGCCGACCTCAAGCGAGTGCTCCTCGAACTTGGCGGCAATGATCCGGCGATAGTGCTGGATGATGCAGACGTGGACGCGGTTGCCGACGGCGTGTTTGCCAACGCATTCGCGAATTGCGGACAGATTTGCGTCGCCATTAAGCGCGTATATGCGCCCAAGGCGCTCTACGGTCAGCTCGTCGACGCCCTGGCCGACCGGGCCCGGGCGGCCCGGCTGGGGGATGGGCAGGCGCCGGGGACTGACATCGGACCGTTGTGCAATCCGGCACAGCGCGATCGCATTCAGGAACTTGTTACCGACGCGCTCGGATCCGGGGTCAAGGTCGCGGCCGGTGGATCGCTGACAGACGGCCCGGGGTATTTCTACGAACCGACTGTTCTCGCGGGGCTCAAGGGCGACGAGCGCATCGTGGTAGAAGAGCAGTTCGGGCCGGCGCTGCCTGTCATCCAGTATTCGGACGTTGAGCAGGCGATCGCGCAGGCGAACGACAGCCACTACGGGCTCGGGGCTTCCGTATGGACCGCGGACCCGGAGCGAGGGCGAACTCTGGCCCCGCGAGTGGAGTCAGGCACGGTCTGGGTGAATACCCATCAGTCCGGAATCCCGGGACAGCCATTCGGAGGCCTCAAGTGGAGCGGAATCGGCGTCGAAGGCGGGCCCTGGGGCATGCTGGCCTATACCGAACTGCAGGCCATTCACACGAACAGGATGGACCTTTGAATCGCACCGCCTTCCGAGACCGGAACCGGGACTGAGGAGAGAAATGACTCTGGCGGACCGCCTGCGTGATGACGTGGCCGAACTCGAGCCAGATGTGGTGAAGTTGCGGCACCGGCTGCATCGCCGCCCAGAGATCGGGCTGGAGTTGCCGGAGACGCAGCAGGCGGTCCTGGACGCGCTCGCGGGACTGCCGCTGGAGATCTCGACCGGTTCGTCGTGCTCGTCGGTGACGGCGGTACTGCGCGGTGCCGGCGCGGCAGGGGCCGGGGAATCTCGCGGCGAGACCGGCGGTGCTGCTGCGCGGGGATATGGACGCGCTGCCGGTGCAAGAGGCCACCGGCCGGATTTCGCCAGCCCGATCGACGGGGCCATGCACGCGTGCGGTCATGACCTGCATATCGCGATGCTCTGCGGGGCGGCCCGGCTACTGAGCGGACACCGCGATGCGCTGGCCGGTGACGTCGTGTTCATGTTTCAGCCGGGCGAGGAGGGCCGGGACGGCGCGCGACAATGATCGCGGAAGGGGTGCTGGCGGCGCGGGGGCGCCGGGTGCAGCGGGCATACGGACTGCACGTGATCTCGGGGATGCTGCCGAGGCACCAGTTCACGACCCGGCCGGGGACGCTGATGGCGGCCGGCGACGGGCTGATGGTGACGGTGCGGGGAGCCGGGGGGCACGGCTCGGCGCCGCACCGGGCGAGCGACCCGGTGACTGCCGCGGCGGAGATGGTGATGGCGCTGCAGGCGCTCGCGACACGCCAGTTCGACTCTTCGACCCGGTGGTCATCACCGTGGGCAGCTTCCACGCCGGGACTCGGCGGAACATTATTCCCGAGGAGGCGGTGTTCGAGGCGACGGTCCGGTCGTTTTCGCGTGCCGCGCGGGAGCGGGTCCAGGTAGCGTCGGTGCGGCTGTGCGAGGCGATCGCCGCGGCGCACGGCCTGCACGCCGACGCCCGGTACAACACCGAGTACCCAGTCACCATCAACGACGTCGCCCAGACTGCGTTCGCGACTGGCGTGGTTGCCGACGTCTTCGGCGCAGACCGGTTTACCCCCATGCCGGACCCCGAGGCTGGCGCGGAGGATTTCTCCCGGGTGCTGGAGGAGGTGCCGGGCTGCTATCTGTTCCTCGGCCGCGTGCCCGAGCGACGACTACGACACTGCCGAGGACAATCACAGCCCGCGCGCTGCTTTCGACGACGCCGTCATGTCCGACGGCTGCCTCCTGCACGCGAACCTGGCCATCCGAGCGCTCCAGGACCTCACCACGTAATCGAGGGCGACTCTCACCCGGTCAGCGCCGGTACCTCAGTGATGGCCGACCGCGCCGAATGACCGGGCAGTCACGCGACTTCGGGAAAGTGGCAGGCGACCTGATGACTCAGGTTCGCCCCGCCAGGGGCGGCTCGGTGGTCTCGCAGTATCGACTGCGCTTTCCAGCAACGGGTGCGGAACCGGCAGCCGGACGGCGGGTTCAGCGGGGTGGGGGCTCGCCGGTGAGCCGGATCCGCCGCTGCTGGCGGCCGTCGGCCGCGGGTCGGGGATCGGCACCGCCGAGAGCAGCGCCTGCGTGTAGGGGTGCAGCGGCCCGCGTACAGCGCGCTCGCCGTCGGCCAGCTCGACGATCTTGCCGAGGTACATCACCGCGACCCGGTCGGCGATGTGCCGCACCACCGCCAGGTCGTGGGCGATGAACAGTAGGTCAGCCCGAGCTCGTCGCTGCAGGTCGCTCGAGCAGGTTGATGATCTGCGCCTGGATCGACACGTCGAGCGCCGAGACCGGCTCGTCGCGACGATGATCAGCTTCGGGCTCGACAGCGCGAGCGCCCGGGCGATGCCGATGCGCTGCCGCTGGCCGCCGGAGAACTCGTGCGGGTACCGGTTGTAGTGCTCGGGGCTGAGGCCGACCAGCTCGAGCAGCTCCTGGACGCGCGTCTCGATCGCCGCCGCGGCGGGCGCAGCTCGTGGATCAGCAGCGGCTCGCCGACGATGCTGCCGACGGTCATGCCGCGGGTTCAGCGACGCGTACGGGTCCTGGAAGATCATCTGCATGTCGCGGCGCAGCGGCCGCAGCCGGCCGCCGCCGCAGCCGCGACCAGGTCGTGCGCCGTCGAAGAGTGACGCTGCCCGGCGGTGGGCTGCTCGAGCCGCAGGATGCGCGCGGCCGGTGGTGGTCTTGCCGCAGCCCGACTCGCCGACCAGGCCGAGCGTCTCGCCTGGCGCAGCGTCGAAGGAGATGCCGTCGACGGCGCGCACGGCGCCGCTTGCGCGGACGAGCACGCCGCGGGTGACCGGGAAGTGGACCTTGAGCCAGGTCGATCTGCACGCAGCAGCTCGCCGGCCGCGGCGGCGGCGCTGCCATGGCCGGGGCGGGCGGCGGTCACGCGACGGTGCCACGCTCGGCCACCGCAGATCGCCGACCGAGCTGGTCGAGCTGAGGTGGCAGGCTGCCCAGTGACCGGCGTCGGTCTCGGCAGCTCGGCGGGTGCTCACGGCAGCACTGCGTCGGCCCGCGTACGGGCAGCGGGGGTGGAACGGGCAGCCCGACGGGCAGGTCGATCGAGGCTCGGGCGGCAGTCCCGGCGATCGGCTGCGAGCCGTTCGCCGCCGGTCTCGGTCCAGCCGCGGCGACCGAGCTGCAGCAGGCCCCAGGTGTACGGGTGCTGCGGGTGCGCGAACAGCTCGCTCGGCGCGGCCCCGCTCGACGACCCGGCCCGCGTACATGACCAGATCGTCTCGGCGACCTCGGCGACCACGCCGAGATCGTGCGTGATCAGGATGACCGCCGTGCCGAGCTCGCGCCGCAGTCGGCGAGCAGGTCGAGGATCTGCGCCTGGATGGTGACGTCGAGCGCGGTGGTCGGCTCGTCCGCGATGAGCAGCTCCGGGTCGCAGGTCAGCGCCATCGCGATCATGACCCGCTGCCGCATGCCGCCGGAGAACTGGTGCGGATAGTCGTCGGGCCCGCTCGGCGCGGCTGCGGGATGCCGACCCGGCCGAGCATCTCCACCGCGCGGTCCCAGGCCCGCTTGCGGGCTCACGCCGGTGCTTGGCCCGGTAGGCCTCGGCGATCTGCCAGCCGACCGTGAGTACGGGGTGCAGCGACGGACAGCGGGTCCTGGAAGATCATCGCCATCGCAGCTGCCGCGCAGGCTGCGCACCCGGCTCGGGGGCGCGCCGGCAGTTCCTCGCCGCGGAACAGACGCTCGCCGCTGATCGGCGCTGTCGCGACGGCTGAGCAGGCCCATGATGGCCAGCGCTCGTGACGCTCTTGCCGCAGCCGGACTCGCCGACGATGCCCAGCGTCTGGCCGCGCTCCAGGCCGAACGACACCCCGTCCACCGCGCGGACCACGCCGTCCGGGGTGGGGAACGAGACCCGCAGGTCCCGCACGTCCAGGAGGCCTGGCCCGCCCGGCGGCGGGCCGGGTGCCGGATCCTGCGGCGGCTGGCCCAGGGTGCGGCTGCGGCGGCCGTTGACCGCTATGTCGCATGTGACATACTATATATTACATGGCACCGGCCGCCAAGGGGCCCAGCGAGCGGTTCGCCGGGCCTGTCGCGGACGCGCACAACGACCTGCTGATGCTGGTGCAGCACTTCGCCGCCGACCGGGACTACTTCCGCCGGGCCTGGCTGCCGCAGCTGCGCGCCGGGCAGGTCGGCATCCAGGTGCTGCCGGTCTACGTCGACGAGGAGTGGCTGCCCGAGCTCGCGCTGCGGCAGACCCTGCGGCTGATCGAGACCGCGCTGCGCACCGTCGAGTCCTGCCCGGGCGACCTGGCGCTCTGCCTGCGGCCCGGCGACGTGCGGCGGGCGCTGGCCGGCGGCCGGATCGCGATCGTGCTGGCGCTGGAAGGGTGCCCGGCGGTGGGCCCGGACCCGGACCTGCTGCGCACGTTCGCCCGGCTCGGCGTGCGGATGGCCTCGCTGACCCACTTCGGCCGGAACTCGCTGGCCGACGGCAGCGCCGAGGACGCCGCCGGCGGGCGGCTGACCAGGGCCGGCGTGCGCGCCGTGCAGGTCATGCAGGCAGTCCGGGATGCTGCTGGACGTTTCGCACCTGTCGCTAGCCGGGACCCGGCACGTGCTGGAGATCGCCGCGGCACCGGTGCTGGCCACGCACTCGTCCTGCCGGGCGGTGCACGCGCACCACCGCAACCTGCCGGACGCCGAGCTGCGCGCGATTGCGGCCACCGGCGGGGTGGTCGGCATCAACTTCTTCCCCGCGTTCATCTCCGCCGGGGCGGCCTCGGTGGACGGCGTGCTCGATCACATCGTGCACGCGGTGCGCGTGGCCGGCGTCGCGCATGTCGGGCTCGGCCCGGACTTCACCAAGGAGATCGCGCGGACGCTGTACGCGGGCAGTCACGTCATCGAGGGCTGCGACATGGCGGACACCGTTCCCGGCCTGGAGGGGCCTGCCGACCTGCCGGCGCTGGCGGGCGGGCTGGCCGGCCGCGGCTTCAGCCCGGCCGACATCGCCGCCGGTGCTCGGCGGCAACTTCCGGCGGCTGCTCGACTCGTCGATCGGCGTCAGCGGGCCGGGCGGCGCCGGCGGGCCGGGCGGTGGCGGCGGGCCGGGTGATGGCGGCGGGCCGGGTGATGGCGGCGGGCCGGGTGACGGCGGCGGCGGGCCGGATGGCGGCGGCGGCGGGAGCGGGCCGGACGGCGCCGGCCACGATCGGCGCGGTCAGTGCCGGGCAGCCCGGCGGGCCGGCCGGGCCGATCGGCCGCCGCACTCAGTGGCAGCAGCTGGTCCGCAGCTTCCGGGCGGACCGGTTCGCGATGGCCGGGCTGGCGATGGTCACGCTGCTCACGCTGGTGGCGGTGGCGGCGCCGCTGATCGCCAGGATCGCCGGGCACGGCCCGAACCAGCTGTTCCCGGCGCAGCTCAGCTCCGGGCTCGGGCTGCCGACCGGGCCGAGCGGGCGGTTCTTCTTCGGCGTCGACTCCGACGGCCGGGACCTGTTCGTCCGCTGCCTGTACGGCCTGCGAACGTCACTGATCATCTCGCTGCTGGCGGCGGCGATCGCCACCGCGGTCGGCGTCAGCGTCGGGATGGCGGCCGGCTACTTCGGCGGCTGGATCGACACCCTGATCTCCCGCTGGGCGGATATCTTCCTGGCCCTGCCGGTGGTGCTGTTCGCGATCAGCATCTCGTCGGTCTGCTCGATCAGCGCCAGCGGCTGCCTGGGCGGCACGGTGCAGCCGGGCATCGGCCTGGTGGTGCTCATCCTGGCCCTGTTCACCTGGCCGTACATCGCGCGGATCGTCCGCGGCCAGACCCTGGTCCTCCGGCATCAGGAGTTCGTCTACGCGGCCCGCGGCTTCGGCGCCTCGCACACGAAGACGATGTTCCGCGAGATCCTGCCGAACCTGACCGCCCAGGTGATCGTCTACATGACGCTGATCATCCCGAGCAACATCCTGTTCGAGGCAGCGCTGAGCTTCCTCGGCGTCGGGGTGCCGCAGACCACGCCGTCGCTCGGCCGCATGATCGCCGACGCCACCACGGGCTCGCTGTTCACCTACGCCTGGTGGATGATGCTGTTCCCGGGCGTCCTGCTGCTGCTGATCACCTACTCCTTCAACATCGTGGGCGACGGCCTCCGCGACGCGATCGGCGGCTGAGGCTGATGTGGCGTTACGTCGTCCGGCGGCTGCTCTGGCTCGCGGTCACTGTGCTCGTGGTGACCGCGCTGACCTTCGTCATCTACTTCGTGCTGCCGCCGGTCAGCCCGGCCGTGCTGTTCGCCGGCAAGGAGGCGACCCCGGCGCTGGTCGCGCAGGTGGAGCGGAACCTGGGGCTGAACCACCCGGTGTGGATCCAGTACCTGCTGTTCCTGAAGCGGCTGGTGCTGGGCGACCGGTACGGCTGGCCGGGCTCGGCTTCTCCTACGTGAACCACTCGTCGGTGCTCTCGCTGATCGCCGGGCGCCTCGTCATCACCTTCACCCTGGCGGCCGGCGCGGCGGTCATCTGGCTGGCCATCGGGATCCCGATTGGGGTGCTGTCCGCGGTGCGGCGGCGCTCGCTGTGGGACCGCGCGGCGCTCGGCTTCGCGCTGTTCTTCGTCTCCGCGCCGGTGTTCTGGCTCGGCCTGGTCTTCCTCTGGCTGTTCTGGTACAAGCTCGGCATCGCGGCCGGCACCGGCTACTACTCGCCGGCCCAGTACGGCGTGCTCACCTGGCTGAACCACATGCTGCTGCCCTGGTTCACGCTCGCGCTGCTGTACGCGGGCTGGTACGCGCGGATGACCCGCGGCTCGGTACTGGACACGCTGAAGCAGGACTTCGTCCGGACCGCGCGAGGCAAGGGGCTGGCGGAGTCGCGGGTGCTGGTCCGGCACGTGCTCCGGGCCAGCCTCACCCCGGTGCTGACCATGTTCGGCATGGACCTGGCCGCGCTGGTCAGCGGAACCGTGATCGTGGAGGTTGTCTTCAACCTCAACGGCGCTCGGGCAGTGGGCCGTGCAGGCCGTGACGTCCGACGACATCCCCTCGGTGCTGGCCGTCACGGCTGGCGGCTGCGGTGGCGGTCATGCTCGCCAACCTGGTCGTGGACATCCTCTACGCCTACGTCAACCCCCGGATTCGCTATGACTGACGCCGCCCGCGCGCCGCCCCCCCCCCCCCCCCCGCTGCCCGCCGGGCGGCCCCGGCGGAAGGACGAACCATGAAAACACGCGATACGCAGTCATCCGGGTCTCACGAGCCTGCTGCCGGCCTCGCCGGGCCCGCCGGTGGCTCCGCGCTGGCGCGGCTGCGCGGCGTGCGGCTGCTGCTCGCCCGCGGCGTGCACCAACAGCAGCGGCAACAGCAGCAGCGGCGCGCCCGGCCAGCCGTCCAGCACCGCGTCCGCCGGGACGGCCGCCCGGCGGCGGGGTCTACCGGACCGCGGTCAGCAGCTTCGGCCTCACCGACAACCTGGATCCCGACCGGCGAGACCCAGATCGGCTTCGCCTTACGCGATCTACGACGCGACCTCCCGGACGCTGGTCAGCTTCCGGCACATCAGCGGGCCGGCGGGCGAGCAGATCGTGCCGGACCTGGCCACCAGCCTGCCGGCCGTGACCGACGGCGGGCTGACCTACACCTTCCACCTGAAGTCGGGCATCAAGTTCGCGCCGCCGGTCAACCGGGAAATCACCTCCACGCGACATCCGCGTACGCCTTCCAGCGGATCAACGACGCGACCCTGGTGCCGCAGTACGGCTACTACTACGACGGGATCATCCAGGGGCATGACCGGCAAGGCGACGAAGCCGACCAGCCACATCTCCGGGATCCAGACCCCGAACGCGACCACGATCATCTTCCACCTGACCAAGCCGACCGGCGACTTCCTGCACCGGCTGGCGATCGCCGGCCGCCACGCCGATCCCGCCGGAGGTCGGCAAGTGCTTCACCAAGCCGGGCGACTACGGCCGGGACCTCGATCGCGACCGGCCCGTACATGCTGCAGGGCTCCGGCGCCAGGTCAACATCTCCAAGTGCTCGGCGATCAAGCCGATGTCCGGGTTCGACCCGACCTCGCACATCACCCTGGTCCGCAACCCGAACTACGTGCCGTCCACCGATACCACCCGCGCCCAGCTACCTCAACGGCGTCGAGATCACCGTCGACCCGAACGTCGCCGACATCTTCGCGCAAGGTGCAGAAGGGCCAGCTGGACGGGTCGATGACCGACCCGCCGCCGGCCACGCTCACCACGCTGCAGTACCTGCGCAGCCCGCAGCCAGCGCAAGTACTTCCACTCCGACCCGATCAACCAGGTCGAGGCACGTCACGATGAACCTGGACGTCCCGCCGTTCACGAACATCCACGTGCGCAAGGCAGTCGCCTGGGTGCTGGACAAGAGCGCGATGCTGCGGGCGCTCGGCGGCACGTCGCACTACGACATCGCTACCCACATCATCCCGGACACGCTGCCCGGCGGCCTGCCGCCGTCCTACGACCCGTACAAGATGCCCGGCGAGCCGGGGACCTGGCCAAGGCCAAGGCCGAGATGAAGCTGTCGCCCTATGACCCCAAGCAGGACGGCAAGTGCGACGTTGCGGTCTGCCGGAACCTGGCGTTCATCAACATCAGCCAGTTCGCCCCGATCGACACGGTGGTGCAAAACGACCTGGCCGAGATCGGCATCCAGATCGTGCCCCGCGACCTGTCCGTGACGACCGCGTTCACCGCGCTGTTCACGATCAAGGACCGGGAGCCGATGTCGGCCCTCGGCGGCGGGTACGCCGACTACACCGGGACCTACAGCTTCGCCCAGCCGAACTTCGGCTCGACCGCCCTCGTCCGGGCCGGTGGCCTGCTGCAACTACTCGCTGGTCGGCCTGACCAAGGCCCGAGGCGGCGAAGTACAAGGTGCCCTACCCGGCCGGCGGGGTGCCCAGCATCGACAACGAGATCAGCCAGCTGCGAGGCGATGACCCCGGCGCGCCGCGGAACGCATGCTGGTCGAAGATGGACGAGAACATGATGACGAACGTGATGGCCTGGGTGCCGTACGTGTGGGGCCGCAATATCGTCATCACCGCCCCGGACGTGACGAGATACATGATGGACGTGGCGACGAATTCCATCTCGCTCACTCAGCTAGCGGTCAGTAACCACGCGATCGGTCGGGCCGTAGCACGGTGCGCATCGACTGGAATGGGCGTGTCCCGATGCGGGATGGCGTGACCCTGTTCGCCGACATTTACACCGTCGGCGGCGGGCCGCGCACTACCCTGCTGGCCCGGACCCCGTATAACAAGAACACCGCGGACCAGCAGCAGCGGGCCCGGGAATACGCGCGGGACGGCTACAACTTCGTCTGGACTGGATGTCCGCGGGCGCGGCGACTCCGGCGGCGAGTTCGTGCCCTGGCGGAATGAGGGCCAGGACGGCTACGACGCCATCGAGTGGGCCGCCGCGCAGCCCTGGAGCAACGGCCAGGTGGTCACCTGGGGCCAGTCTTACCTGGCCAACATCCAGTGGCTGACGGCGCTGCTGCAGCCGCCGCACCTGCGGGCATGATCGCCTACGTGGCCCCGTCGGACCCGTTCGAGGACAACCCGACCGGCGGGCACATCCCGTGGGAGATCTGCTGGCTGCGCATGCTGGACGGGCGCGTCCAGCAGTACGTGGACCAGGTCGACTGGCCGCAGATCGCCTGGCACCTGCCGCTGGTCGGCATGGACGCCGCGGCCGGCTTCCGGAGCGAGCACTGGCGGCGGGACTCCTCACCACCCGGTCAGCGACGCCGCGTTCTGGGACCCGGTCCGCTACCAGCCGCGGATCACCGAGGTGCGGGTGCCGGTGCTGCACGTCACCGGCTGGTACGACGACGTGCAGCGCGGCACGATGACCAACTTCACCCGGCTGACCTCGGCCGTGGCGCCGGCCGGGGTGCGCGCCAGCCAGTGGCTGATCGTCGGGCCGTGGGATCACCGCTGCACGAACACCCGGGAGCCGCAGCTCGGCGCGATCACCTTCGGGCCGCAGGCGCAGACCGACCTCCCGGCGCTGGAGCGGGAGTGGCTGGCCGCGATCCTCGCGCCACACCGCCGTCCCGGCCGCGGTGCGGATTTTTGTGATGGGCGCGAACACCTGGCGGGACGAGCGGGAGTGGCCGCTGGCCCGGACCCGGTGGGCCAGGTACTTCCTGGCCAGCGACGGCGCGGCGAACACCAGGCAGGGCGACGGCGGGCTGCGCCGGGAGCAGCCGCCAGCTGACGGGCCGCCCGACACGATCAGCTACGACCCGGCCGATCCGGTGCCGTTCATCAGCGATTTCGCCTCCTCGTCGCAGATCGGCGGGCCGGATGACTACTCGGCCGTGGAGGACCGCGCGGACGTGCTGGTCTACACCACGCCGCCGCTGGCGGGCGCCCTGGAGGTCACCGGCCCGGTGCGGCTGGCGCTGCATGCCTCGTCCAGCGCGCCGGACACCGATTTCACCGCGAAACTGCTCGACGTGCACCCTTCCGGATTCAGCCAGCGGCTGTGCGACAGCATGATCCGGGCCCGGTTCCGGACTGGCTACGCCGGCCGGAAGCACTGCTGGAGCCCGGCGAGGTCACCGCCTTCGAGATCGACATGTGGAGCACCTCGCATGTTTTCCTGGCCGGGCACCGGATAAGACTTGAGGTCAGCTCAAGCGCGTTTCCTAAGTACGATCGCAACCTGAATACTGGCGCGGATTCGCCACCGCGACCGAGTCGGCGAAAGCGGTCGAATTCCGTCTGGCATAACGGGGACATCCTTCGCACCTGATCCTGCCCGAGATCCCGGCCGCGGGACCTGACGCGAGGCAGGTGGTCGGGAGCAGTCAGCGGGCAACAGACCCGGCGCGCAGCGCCGGGCACGGCACGACCGGGGTCAGTATATGATGACCGATTTCGGCGAAAGGTACCAGCGGTCAGCGACGCGGGTTCCGACCTGGTGAGGCCCAGCACCCTGAGCGCCATGGCCAAAGAATCCATCCGGGTGCGCATCGTCACCGGCGAGTTCGCGGCGGGCGAAATCTACTCGGCCCCGGCGCTCGCGGCCGTGCTTGGCGTGTCGGCGACGCCGGTCCGGGAGGCCATGCTGGAGCTCACCGCTGACGGGCTCGTCGAGGTCGTACCCAACCGCGGGTTCCGCGTCGTCGAGCCGTCCCAGCATGACCTGGACGAGATCTTCGAGCTCCGGCTGATGCTGGAGGTGCCCGCGGCCGAGCGGGCCGCCGAGCGCGGGTCAGCGCGGCCGGACCAGATGCCGGTTTCCTGGATCTAGCGACGGTAATCGAGAAGCGGGCCGAGGACGGCGACGTGGTCGGCTTCCTGGCCGCGGATCGCGATTTCCACCTGGGCCTGATCGGCACGCTCGGCAACAGCCGGCTGATCGAGATCGTGTCCCGGCTGCGCGACCAGGCGCGGCTGTACGGGCTGCCGAGCTCGCGCAGCACGGCGGGCTGCGCGAGTCGGCCCGGGAGCACCGGCAGCTGCTGGCGCCGATCTGCCGCCAGGATGCCGCCGCGGTGGCCGGCCATCATCACCCATCACCTGGAGCACACCCGCGGCATCTGGGCCGGGAAGAGCCGAGCAGCCCGGATGACGGCCTGGCGACGCCTGCCGGTCGCGGCGGGATTCCCGGCCACCATCGAGGCCGACCTGCTGCGCCACCTGGTGCCCATGCCGGACGCGATCGGCCAGCCGCCGCGCGTTCAGCGCCGCCGCGCGGGGCGAGATCACCGGCCCGCTGCGCACGCCGCTGTCCCGGCAGCGGGTGCTGGTGATGCCCGCCGAGCACTCGTCCGGCAGCGGCCTCATCAAGATCATCAGTTTCCAGCCGGATGGCTGGGAGCTGGGCGTGCCGAGCATCGGCGGCGGCGTGCTCTGGATCGACGGGCTGACCGGGCGGATCGCGGCCATGCTCGACGCGGCCGCGCTGACCGCGCTGCGCACCGGCGCCGCCAGCGGCCTGGCCACGTCGCTGCTCGCCTCGCCGTCCAGCCGGGTGCTGGCCATGCTCGGGGCCGGCGACCAGGCGGCCGACCAGGTCGCCGGGGTCTGCGCGGTCCGGCCGATCCGCGAGATCCGGGTCTACAGCAGGCGCCGGGCGCGCAGCGCGGCGCTGTGCGAGCGGCTGCGCGCCGCGCACCCCGGCGTGACCGTCGCCCCGGCCGCGCGCAGCCCGGGAGGCGGTCCGCGGCGCGCACGTCATCTGCACCGCGACGAGGTCGGCGGAGCCGCTGTTCGAGGCGGCCGACCTGGCGCCGGGCGCGCATGTCAACGCCATCGGCGCGTACCGGCTGGACATGTCCGAGGTGCCGCCGGAGGCATTCCGGCGGCCGGCCTGGTGGTCATCGACCAGCTGGAGGCCGCCCTCGCCGAGGCTGGCGACCTGGTCCAGGCGTTGAACCGCGGCGACCTGCACCGCGCCGACCTGGTCGAGATCGGCCACCTGCTGGCCGGTCCCGGCCGGCCCGCCCGGCCGCGGACGACCGCAGCCCGGTCCGTGGCGCACGGCCGCCCGCTGAGCCGGGCGGCCTGACGATCTTCAAGTCGGTGGGGATTGCCGCCCAGGACTGGGCGGTCTGCGAGCTTGCGGTCCGCCGCGCGCGGCAGGCCGGCGCCATCCCCGGCTCGCCGGACGAGGGCGGCGGGCGAGCCGGCAGCAGCGCCCGGCGCTTGTCGCCGCGGTGGACTACCACACCGCGGGCGAGCCGTTCCGCATCGTCACCGGCGGTGTGCCCAGCCTGCCCGGCCGCACCGTCGCCGACCGCCGCGAGCACGCCGCTGCCCGGCTCGACCAGATCCGGCAGCTGCTGGTCCGGGAGCCGCGCGGGCATGCCGGGCATGTACGGCTGCTTCGTCACCCCGCCGGATGATGACGGCGCCGAGTTCGGCGCGGTCTTCTTCCACCGGCCGGCTTCTCCACCGCCTGCGGCCACGGCACGATCGCCCTGGCGACCTGGGCCGTCGACGCGGGGCTGGTGGCGGCCGATGCGACCGCCTTCAGCATCGACGTGCCGTCGGCCGGGTCGGCGTCCGGCTCCGGCGTGACCCCGGCGGCCGGGCCAGCGCGGTCAGCTTCCGCAACGTGCCGGCCTGGGTGCACCGCCGGGATGTCCGGCTGCCGATCCCGTCCGGCACCCTCAGCCCGCCCGCCCCGGCTGGCCCGCGCTGGCCGGCTGGCCTGGCTGGCCTGGCTGGCCCGGTCAGCGTGGACATCGCGTTCGGCGGCGCCTTCTACGCGTCGGTGCCGGCCGCGCGCTGGGCCTGCGGGTCAGCCGGGAAGACCTGCCGCAGCTGGTCGCGGCGGGCCAGTTGATCCAGCGGCAGCTGGACGCCACCGGCGCCGCGGTGCACCCCGCCGACGGCCGGCTCAGCGGCATCTACGGCGTGATTCTCGACGAACTGCCCGCCGAGGCGGGCCGCCTGGTGCAGCGGAACGTGACCGTCTTCGGCGACGGCCAGATCGACCGGTCCCCGTGCGGCAGCGGGACGTCCGCCCGGCTCGCCCTGCTCGCCGGCCATGGCCTGGCCGTCGCCAGACTCTGGTGCACGAGAGCATCATCGGCACCAGGTTTCGAGGCCGCCGTCACCGCCGGTGACCGACCAGGTCGCCCCGCGGTGATCACCGAGGTGACCGGCAGCGCCTTCATGACCGGGCTGCACCAGTTCCTGCTCGATCCCGCCGACCCGCTCGGTACCGGATTTCTCCTGACTCCCGTGCCCGACACCGCGCTGGAGCGGGTCAGCCGACAGAAGGGCAGAACCCGTCATGACCCACACCGGATCGCGGCGGCTCGACGACATCGCGCCTGAGCTCGCCGAAGTGCTGAGGCGTCCGGCGCAGCTGCCAGAGCCGGAGTTCAGCGTGGCCGACATTGCCGTCAGCACGATGATGGCACCGATGCGCGACGGGGTGCGCCTTGCAACCGACGTGTACATGCCGCCAGTCGAGTCGGGGCCAGTCATAGCCATGCGTACGCCATACAGCCGGGACCTCGACTCCAATGTCGGGGCCTTCATGTCCCTGGCCCGCCGCGGCTACATTGTGGTGTCGCAGGACTGCCGGGGCACGGGCGGAAGTGAGCCCGAGTCATGGGACTACTACGTCAACGAGCCAGCGGACAGCTACGACCTGATCGAGTGGATCAGCCAGCACAGCTGGTCGACGGGTTCGTCGGATCCACCGGAGGCTCGTACGTGGGCCAGACGCAGTGGTGCATGGCGATGCATCCGGCGATGTCCGCTATCGTCCCCGAGGTCAGCGGCCTTGGGGTCGCGGTCAACACCATGCACCTGCACATGTTCCTGAACTCGTATGCGCGGTCTGTGGGCAAGGGCGACGAGAAGCTTGATGTGTCGTACGAGGATCTCGAACGCGAGATGATCGACGAGACGCTCGCGACCGGATACTTCAACGAGCCATTGCACAGGCCGCTCCCGGCCGCGCTGCTCGAGCGCTACCCGCACCTGCGGGATCTTCCACCGGCTGAGGTTGAGGACTGCCTGTGGGCGCGCTACTGCTCGCTGAGCTCGCTGGCCGTGCCCAGCTGATCAAGGAGCTCACTGGCGCGAAGAGCGTGACGATCATCGAGATCGAGTCGCTGTCGGGGATGCTCGGTACCGGATCTTGCACGACCGGCACACGCTTCCGCACGTCAGGATGGACGAGCTGGTTAAATCGCTGAGCGCGCCAGCGCTCTTGGTCACTGGCTGGTACGACTGGGGCCTCAATGATGCCTTTGCGACCTGGGATCTGCTGGCCCGCGAGGCCGTAGAGCCGACGCGGTCACGCAATCGCATCCTGATAACTCCGAGCGCGCACGACGCCCCTGGGTACCACGAGGGCGTGCAGGGCCATCCGGAGCTCGGCCGCACCTATCGGACTGCGGAGATCCCTGAGCTCCTCGCCAAGTGGTACACGGCGGTGCGCGAGGGTTCATTCGATTCGTGGCCGCGGGTCATCTTCTACCTCATGGGTGCCAACGAGTGGCGCACGGCCGACTCGTGGCCGATCGCCGGGGCGGACGGAGAGTTCTATCTGGGTCCTGACGGGACGCTGCGCACACAACCGAGGACCGGGTCCGGATTGGATCGTTACGTCTACGATCCCGCCCAGCCGACGCCGACCCTGGGCGGCAGCATCGTGTCGAATGTCTATCCGCCCGGCAGCGTGGACGTACGCGAGGTACAGGAGCGCTCCGACGTCATTAGCTACACCACCGAGTCGCTGGAGCACGACCTTGATGTCGCGGGTCCGCTGCGGATGATCCTGTATGCCAGCTCGAGCGCCGTCGACACCGACTTCGTCGCGCGCCTGACCGACGTCTTTCCTGACGGCCGTGCCATCCAGCTGCAGGCGGGTGCGCTGCGGCGCGATACCGGGACCCCGAAGGCATTCCGTCCCTGCTTGAGCCCGGTCATGTTTACCGCGTGGAGATCGATATATGGGCGACAGCGAACCGTTTCAAGGCCGGTCACCGGCTACGGGTCGACATCTCCTCGGCGGACTTCCCCAAGTTTGACCGGAATACAAACCGCGGCGGCGAGCCTGGAGAGCCAGTTCGGGTGAGCAGACTGTCTACTACGGGCCCGATTACCCCTCGCACCTGGAAGTCGACGTCCTGCCCTGACGACCTACTGCGGCCGTGCCCTGCCGGAAGGAGACCGCGCATGCCGGATGTCCCTGCACTCCAAACGGTCGCGGTTATCGGCGGTGGCCTGGTCGGCCTGTCTGCTGCCTGGTTTCTCCAGGAACACGGCGTACGTGTCACAGTCATCGAGCGGAACGGCGAAGTCGGGCGTGGCTCTTCGTGGGGGAATGCCGGTTGGTTTCGCCGGCTTGGTTGCGCCGCTACCCGAGCCGGCGGTCTCCGGTATGGTCTGCGCGCGCTCGTCAGCACCACGTCTCCGGTCTACGTGCGGCCCGCGGTCGATGTGCGCCTGGTCAGCTTTCTCGCCCGATTCGCCGCTCACAGCACGTCACGGCAGTGGGAGAGGGGGATCAGGGCACTGATTCCGCTGACCCGACAGGCGCTGGAGAGCTTCGACCTGCTGCGCAACGGTGGCGTCGATGCCGTCGCTCAGGAGGCAAAGCCGCTGCTGGCGGCGTTCAGGACTAGCCGAGAGCGGGACGCCCTCGGAACTGAGCTTGCTCACATCCGGTCTGCGGGTCAGGACGTAGAGTTCGACCTTCTGGCTGGCAACGAGGCCAGAGCGATTGAGCCGTTGCTGGGCGAGGAGATCGGCGCGGCGCTTCAATTGCACGGCCAGCGGTTCATCGACCCAGGTGAGTACGTCAGCGCGCTAGCACGGTCATTCTGTGAGCGCGGTGGCGAGACCGTGCTCGGCACCGCGGTAACCGGAATCCTCGATTCCGGCGCGACCGTCCGCATCATCACCGCCAGCGGCGGCGGCCACCGGTTCGACGCCGTGGTTCTGGCGTGCGGGGCATGGCTGGGCAACCTTGCACGTCAGTTCGCAGTCCGGGTCATCGTCCAGTCCGGCCGTGGCTACAGCTACAGCGTCAAGACGGGCCACGCTCCGCACGGCCCGCTGTACTTCCCGGCAGCCCGGGTCGCCTGTACGCCCATCGGCGACAGGATGCGCATCGCCGGGACGATGGAGTTCCGGGCACCCGATCACCCGATCGACCCCCGCCGCATCGCTGCCATCACGCATTCGGTTCGCGCCCTGCTCCGCGACGTCGACCTCGACCAGCGGGCCGACGAGTGGGTTGGTCCGCGGCCCTGTACTCCCGACGGCCTGCCCGTGGTTGGCGTGACGGCCTCACCGCGCGTCTTCGCCGCGGGCGGCCACGGCATGTGGGGCATTACGCTCGGTCCCGTCACCGGCCGCCTGCTTGCGAAGCAGATCGTGAGCGGCCAGCAGTCGCCAGAACTGGCGCCGTTCAATCCGCTGCGGTAGCGAAGTCCGGCTTGTGTGCCAATCTGAGCGTCGCCGCCAGCGTGCTAGGTGCGCGTTACGCTGATATGCGGGCACGAAAGGACGTAGCCATGGCCGAGCATGATCTGGTGATTCGGGGCGGCACTGTGGTCGACGGGACCGGCGCCCCGCGCCGCACCGCAGACGTGGCCGTTTCTCACGGGCGGATCACTGAGGTCGGCCGTGTGGACGGCCGCGGAGGCCGCGAGATTGATGCCGAC
The DNA here is from genome assembly GCA_963837255.1 of uncultured Actinomycetota bacterium. Classification (GTDB taxonomy): domain Bacteria; phylum Actinomycetota; class Actinomycetes; order Streptosporangiales; family Streptosporangiaceae; genus JAJYUU01. The sequence continues at coordinate 69,305 of CAWIMN010000009.1, read as the reverse complement.
GGCGCTGTAGTCGCGCCGGGTTTCGTCGACATCCACACCCATTACGACGGGCAGGCCACGTGGGACTCGCGGCTGCAGCCGTCGGCTTGGCACGGGGTCACCTCGGTGGTCACTGGCAACTGCGGTGTTGGTTTCGCGCCCGTCGTCCCGGCGCACCATCAGCGGCTGATCGACCTGATGGAAGGCATCGAAGACATCCCGGGCACTGCGCTGCACGAAGGGTTGCCGTGGACGTGGCAGTCCTACGAGGACTACCTGGACGTCCTCGCCGCCCGGCAGTTCGATCTCGATTTCGGGACCCAGGTGCCGCACGCGGCGCTGCGCGTGCACGTGATGGGAGAGCGGCGGTGGCCGGCGGCGCGGCGACCGACGGGGAGATCTCGCGGATGGCGGCGCTGGCCGCGCGCCGGTCGAGGCCGGGGCTATGGGCTTCTCGACCTCTCGCACGCTCAATCACAAGAGCGTGGACGGTGGCTGACGCCGTCCTACGACGCTGGTGTTGACGAGCTCATCACGATCGCGGCAGCGGTCGGCGGCACCGGGCGCGGCGTGTTGCAGCTGGTGACTGACTTCCTCGACTCGACGTGGACGTCGACATCATGAGCTCGATGGTGCGCGCTTCGGGCCGGCCGTTGTCGGTTTCACTGCTGCAGAGCCACTTCGATCCGGCTGGTTACCGCACCGTGCTGACGCGGATCGCTGCGGCGAACGCCGCCGGCCTGCCGATCAGGGCGCAGGTCGCGGCGCGCGGCCGTCGGTCTGGTCATGGGCCTGGAGCTCACCTTGCACCCGTTCATGACCAACCCGGTCTGGCAGGAGATGGCCCACCTGCCGCTCGCGGAGCAGGCCGCCCGACTGTCCCGTCCTGAGATCAAGGCCGCGGTGCTGGCGGCGCAGACCAAAGAGAAGAGGACAGCGCTGATCGGCGGACGGCTGATCGACAAGTTTCACCTGATGTACGGCTGACTGACCCGCCGCAGTATGAGCCGGACCCGCGCGAGTCGGTCGCGGCGCGCGCGGAGCGTGACGGCCGCGATGCGGCGGATCTCGCTTACGACTTGCTGCTGGCCGACAACGGCCGCGGGCTGCTGTACGTGATGACGGCGAACTTCGAGGACGGCACGCTGGAACCAGTGCGCGAGATGCTCGAGGACCCATGGTCGCTGCCGGGGCTGTCCGACGGCGGCGCCCACGTCGGCTCGATCTGCGACGGGTCGTTCCCGACCACGCTGCTCGAGCACTGGAGCAGGGACCGAGCCCAAGGCACCGTGGCGATGGAGTTCCTGATCCAGCGGCAGTGCCGCGACACCGCGGCGGCCGTGGGACTGTGCGACCGCGGCGTGCTGGTGTCTGGCTACCGCGCCGACGTCAACGTCATCGACCTCGACGCCCTGCGGCTGCGCCGCCCCGAGGTGCACCACGACCTCCCCGGCGGCGGGCGGCGGCTGTTGCAGCGGGCCGATGGATACCGGCACACGTTCGTGCGTGGAGTGGAAACCTACGCCGACGGCATCGACACCGGCGAGCTGCCCGGGCGGCTGATCCGCGGTCCGCAGGCCGCACCGGCCTGACACCGCCGCGGACGAAGCGGCGGGCCGCTCCGCGGCCCCCAGGCCGGAAGTCCGGGCCGACGGCGAGCCGCTGCCGGTGATCCACGCGTCGTAGCCGCGCGCTATCTAGCCGGGCGCGACGCTGGTAATGGCGAACTTGTCGACATCTACCAGGCCGCGATCTGTGATGCGGAGCTCGGGAATCACCGACAGGCCGAGGAAGCTGAGGTGCATGAACGGCGTGCCGATCGTCACGCCGAGTTCCGCCGCTGCGACATGCTCGAGGTGCTCGACCGCGGCGGCGACCGCGGCAGCCGGCCTGTCGCTCATCAGCCCGCCGATCGGCAGCGCTATCTCGGCGATGACCTTCCCGTCCAGCACCACGACCTGGCCGCCACCGAGTTCAGCGAGCCGTGCTATCGCGACCGCCATCTCGGCTGGTCCGGACGGCCCGAGCTCGCCCACGATCATGCAGTTGTGCGCGTCGTGCGCGACCGTCGAGGCAATAGCGCCGCGGGTCAGGCCGAAGCCGAGCACGTAGCCGAGGCCGACCCGGCCGGTACCAAGGTGCCGCTCGGCGACCGCGATCCTGGCCACTCCCGACGCTGGATCCGTGACGTCCAGCACGAGATGCCTGGTGGTCAGCGTGTCCGGTTGGATGCCGATGACACGGGCCAGGCCGCCGTCCGGCGGCTCGAGCGCGAATGCCCCGGCGCCCGGCAGGACCGGGAGGTGAACCGAGTCGCGCATCCAGTGCGGCGGCGGCGCGTCCGGAACGGTGCCGGGGAGCACCTGACCATGTTCGGCCACCAGGTGGCCCGCCTGGTAGACGCGGGCTGGCCGCATCTCGGCGAGTGAGTCGAAGCACAGAACGTCGGCCTGGTAGCCGGGCGCAAGCCAGCCAAGGTGGTGGAGGTTGTGGTACTGCGCCGGGTTGGCGGTGGCGAGCACGAGGGCATCCTCAACGGTCGCCCCGGACGCGATCGCTAGGCGCACGCAGTCATTGACGTGACCCTCCGCGAGGATGGTGTCTGGCTCCCGGTCGTCGCTGCACAGCGCGATCCGCTCGGTACCGTAGCGCAGCACGGTCGGGATCAGGTCGGCGAGATTCTTGCTGGCCGAACCTTGCCTGATGAAGATCCACATCCCTTTCCTGCGCTTCTCCTGCGCTTCCTCGAGGAGCGTGCACTCGTGGTCCGACTCGACCCCTGCGGCCAGGTAGGCGTCGAGCTCGCGTCCGCTCAGGCCAGGCGCGTGGCCATCTACCCTGCGGTCTCCGGCAGCGGCGATCTTGGCCAGCAGCTCGGCGTTCCCGGCTACCACGCCGGGGAAGTTCATCACCTCGGCCACGCCGATGGCAACGTGCTCGGACAGCAGTTCCAGGATTTCAGCAGCGTGTACCTCCGCACCAGGGCTCTCAAACGGCGAGGCCGGCACGCAACTCGATGCGCAGATCCCGAAGGTAAAAGGGAGCCCGGCGGCGGCATCGGCCAGTGCTCGGACGCCGCGAACACCGAAGACGTTCGCCAGCTCGTGCGGATCCGCCGCGACGGCCGTCGTCCCGTGCGGCAGCACGGCGCGGACGAACTCATCCACCCACAGCTTGGTCGACTCCAAGTGCATGTGCGCGTCGATGAATCCTGGAGTCAGGGCAGCACCGCCGACGTCCACGACCTCGCGGGCATCCCGCACTCCCCAGCCAGCGATCTTGCCATCGGCGATAGCCAGGGTCTCACTCAGCCACTCGCGTGTGCCGGGCACGAAGACTTTGCCGCCTGTCAGAAGCAGATCTGCGGGCTCGTCACCGCGGGCGACGGCAAGAAGATGGGGCGTTGCCCTGCGTGGCGGCATGGTCACCTCCGTTTCCCCTGGCGACTACCGGCCAGCCGGCCGGGTTCCCGAGAGTTTACGACGGATGCGTCGCATCGTCATGAGCGCGTTGCTTGCCGCGCTCGTGTCAGCAGTGGAGTCTGAGCCCATGGGCGGGGACCGGCTGACACACCTCAACGAGCTACCAGCGCCGGCAGCCAGAGATGAGCTGCTTGCGTGCTGCTCCGCGCGCTCGTGGGCAGAGCGGATGGCAGCAGGCCGGCCTTACTGCTCGGCACACGATGCCATCCGCCAGTCGGCGATGATCGTGGCGAGCATGACGGCGACGGATCTGGCCGAGGCGCTGGCGGGCCACCCGAGGATCGGCGAGCGGACGGAGGCGGGCCACGGTCCGCTCCGGTCGGCCGCATGGTCTGCTCAGGAGCAGTCGGGCGTGAACGACGCGGACACCGGGACCGCGCGTGCGCTAGCGGAGTCCAACCTGGAGTATGAGCGACGGTTCGGGCATATATACCTGGTGTGCGCGTCGGGCCGCACCGGAGCGCAGCTGCTGTCCCTGCTGCGCAGCCGGCTGCGTAACGACGCGGCGGCGGAGTGGCAGGTCGTTCGATCGGAGTTGCAGAAGATTAACGAGCTCAGGCTGCGGAAGCTGCTGGCTGGCTCACCGTGAGCGTCATCACCACCCACGTGCTGGACACTGCCCTGGGCAGGCCTGCCGTCGGCGTGCCCGTACGGCTCGAGCGCGTCACCGAATCCGGCTGCACCGAGCTCGGCCGCGCGAGTACCGATAGTGACGGCCGGGTGGCTCAGCTCAGCACGGCGCCGATCGGGCCGGGCACCTACCGGCTCGTCTTCGACACAGGCGCTTATACATCGACTCTGCCAGCCGGCGAGGGGCGCGACGCTGCCTTCTTCCCCGAGGTGGCAGTTACCTTCTCCGTGCGGGACCTGGCCCGTGATTACCACGTTCCCCTGCTGTTGAGCCCGTTCGGATATGCCACGTACCGGGGGAGCTGACGATGGGTATTGTCCTCGGCCCGCACCAGTACGGGAAGGCGGAGACGCGGCTCGTACGGATCTACCGGGACGGGCCTGTGCATCAGATCCGGGACCTGAACGTGTCGACCTCGCTACGGGGTGACTTCGCCGCCGCGCACCTGCACGGTGACCAGACGCAGGTGCTGCCAACTGACACCCAGAAGAACACTGCCTATGCCTTCGCGATGGACCGCGGCGTCGGCGAGATCGAGGACTACGCGCTGGCTCTGGCCCGGCATTTTGCCGAGGAAGTCCAGCCGGTTCGGGCTGCCAGGGTGGACGTCGAAGAGTACCTGTGGGAGCGGGTCAGCGTCGGCGGGACGCCGCATCCGCATGCCTTCGTCCGGTCCGGCCAGGAGGTGCGCACGGCGGCGGCCATCGTCGAAGGCAGGCCCGGTCAGCAGCGGGTCTGGGTGCTGTCCGGGCTGCGCGATCTCGTCCTGCTCAAGTCGACAGGCTCGGAGTTCGCTGGTTTCTTGCGTGATCGCTATACGACGCTGGCCGAGACCCACGACCGGGTGCTGGCCACGTCGCTCACCGCACGGTGGCGGTATGGCGACCCGGACGCCGACTGGGCGGGTGTCTACGCCAGCGTGCGCCAGACGCTCGTCGAGCAGTTCGCCACGGTGCATAGCCTCGCGCTCCAGCAGAGCCTGTGGGAGATGGGCAGAGCAGCGCTGGCCGCGCACCCGGCGATAGCCGAGATCAGACTGTCGGCGCCGAACAAGCATCATTTCCTGGTTGACCTGACACCGTTCGGGCTGGACAATCCGGGCGCTACGTTTCATGCCGACGACCGGCCGTACGGGCTGATCCAGTGCGCGGTGCAGCGAGACGATGCCCCGCCGGCCGGTCCAGCCTGGGAGGCTCCGGCCACGTTTGCGTGAGGCAGTCGGCCCCATGAGGCGGTTAGCGAGGTATCTCGGATCCTCGGCGGTCCTGGGGGGGGCAAGATGGGTCCGAAGGAGCCGCTGTGGATTTCTTTCAACCGACAAGCTGGGCCGATGCTCTGGCCGTCAAAGCGGAGATGCCGGACGCCGTGGCGCTGTCGGGCGGCACCGACGTCATGGTCGAGCTCAACTTCGATGCCCGCCGGCCCGCCGCGCTGCTGGATCTGACGAGGATCAGTGAGCTGGACCGCTGGGAGATCGCAGACGGCCGGATACGGCTCGGCGCGGGGGTCAGCTACACCCGGATCATCACCGAGCTAGGCGACACTCTGCCAGGACTGGCGATGGCCGCGCGCACGATCGGGTCCGCCCAGATCCGTAACCGGGGCACCGTTGGCGGGAATCTCGGCACCGCTTCGCCGGCGGGCGATTGTCATCCTCCGCTGCTGGCGGCGGGCGCGGTGATCGAAACAGCCTCCGTGCGGGGAACGCGCCTCATCCGGGCTGATGAGTTCTATACCGGAGTCAAGCGGAACGCGCTGGAGCCGGACGAGCTCGTCGCGGCCGCCCGCATCCCGCTGCCATCCGGCCCGGAGCAGTTCAGCAAGATCGGCACGCGGAACGCCATGGTGATCGCGGTCGCGGCCTTCAGCCTTGCGCTGCACCCGAAGCGACAGCGCGTGGGAACGGGCATCGGGTCGGCGGCGCCGACACCCAGGCGGGCGCTGAAGGCCGAGAGCTTCCTCGCGGCAGCCCTGGCCGACGCGGGCTTGTGGCAGTCGCGGGCCGAACTGCCGGCCGCCATCGCCGCAGAGTTCGGCTCGCTGGTCGCCGAAGCGGCTGAGCCAATCGACGATGTACGGGGAACCGCGGCGTACCGGCTGCACGCACTGGCTGTGATGGCCAGGCGGACGCTGGCCTGGACATGGCAGGACTACCGTCGTCGGATGCCGGACGCCGAGGAAGCGTGACTGAACGATGCGGGTGACAGCGACGGTCAACGGCGAACTGCGTCAGGCCGACGACGTCTGGGAAGGCGAGAGCCTGCTGTATGTTCTCCGCGAGCGGCTGGGCCTGCCCGGCTCGAAGAACGCATGCGAGCAGGGGGAGTGCGGCTCCTGCACCGTGTACCTGGACGGGGTGCCGGTCTGCGCCTGCCTGGTGGCGGCGGGGCAGGCGGCCGGGCGCAGCATAGTGACGGTGGAGGGACTAGCAAGCGGGACGGACCTGCATCCGGTGCAGGAGGCGTTCATCACGGCCGGCGCAGTCCAGTGCGGCTTCTGTACGCCGGGCCTGATCGTGGCGGCGCATGACCTGCTGGCCAGGGTGCCCGATCCGACCGACCTGGAGATTCGCGAGGCGCTTGCGGGCAACCTGTGCCGCTGCACTGGTTACGAGAAGATTCTGGATGCGGTCAGGCTTGCTGCTAGCCAGCAGCGCGGCCACCTCAACCACGGGGAACACAATCACGGCGACCACCGGTGAGCCGGCTCATCCTGGACGGCTGCGCGATCGTCACGATGGACGGGCGACGCAGCGAGCACGCCAGGGGATACCTCGTCCTCGACGACAATCGGCTCACCGCGGTCGGGCCGGGCAGTGTGCCTGCTGACCTTGGCGTGATGGAGAGCACGCGATGTCCGCCGGATCGATGCCGCCGGCTGCCTGGCGACGCCGGGCCTGATCAACACCCACCATCACCTGTATCAGTGGGCTACCCGCGGGATGGCAGCCGACTCAACGCTGTTCGGCTGGCTGACCGAGCTGTACCCGGTGTGGGCGGCCATGGACGCCGAGCTTGTCGCGGCGGCAGCTACCGCAGCGCTTGGCTGGCTGGCCAAGACCGGCTGCACCAGCACAATGGACCACCACTACGTCTTCCCGCGAGATGGCGGGGACGTGCTCGGCGCGACCGTGGCGGCCGCCCGGACAGTGGGGCTCCGCTTCCATCCGACCCGCGGATCCATGGACCTGGGCGCCAGTTCGGGCGGGCTGCCACCAGATGAGGTAGTCGAGAGCAGGGACGACATCCTGGCGGCCACGAAGGCAGCTATCGAGAAGTTCCATGACGCGTCGCCAGGGTCGATGCTGCGGATGGGGGTCGCTCCGTGTTCTCCGTTCTCCGTCACTGGCGACTTGCTCGTCGAGGCGGCTGAGCTGGCCCGGCGTGCTCAGGTCCGGCTGCACACCCACTTGGCAGAGACCACCGACGAAGAGGACTACTGCAAGGAGCGATTCGGCTGCACCCCGGTCGAGTACCTGGACTCGCTCGGCTGGCTGGGCGACGATGTCTGGCTGGCGCACGTAATCCACGTCGATGACGGTGCCATCGCCAGGCTGTCGGCGAGCGGAACCGGCGTGGCGCACTGCCCGTCATCCAACGCCCGGCTCGGCGCCGGCATCTGCAGGTCGCGCACGCTGCTGGATGCCGGAGTCGATGTCGGCCTTGGCGTGGACGGCGCGGCATCGAACGAGGCAAGTTCGCTGCTCGGCGAGGTGCGGCAGGCCGCGCTGATGGCCAGGGCAGCGGGCGGCCCGCAGGCCATGACGGTCCGGCAGGCGCTGGAGCTGGCCACGATCGGCGGCGCTCGAGTCCTCGGCCGGGAAGCAGAGGTCGGCTCCCTGGAGCCCGGCAAGCTTGCCGACATCGCCTTGTGGCGGCTGGACACGATCGGCCACGCCGGTATCGCTGACCCGGTGGCTGCCCTGGTACTCGGCCCGCCCGCGCCGCTCGAGTTGCTGCTCGTGAACGGCGTAACGGTCGTCGACCACGATCACCTCGTCACCGTCGACGAGGGACAAGTTGCCGCCGCAGCGGGCCGCGCGAGCGCAGCCCTCGCGCGGATATCGGACGGTTAGGCTCAAGCTGTGACTGCACCCGCGCGCGCGCCCGTTCGCGAGCCTCATGAGCTCCGCGAGCCGACGGCTGGCGGGGTCGGGGACAGTCCGCCGCGGCCGGACGGGACGCTGAAGGTCCTGGGCCAGTTCGCCTACGGCAGCGACCTGTGGATGGACGGCATGATCTGGGGCGTGACGTTGCGCAGTCCGCACCCGTCCGCCCGGATCACCTCGATCGACATCGGGCCTGCGCTACGCACGGCCGGCGTCCACGCGGTCCTGACTCACGCCGACGTCCCCGGCGTTAACAAATATGGCCTCGACCGGGCGGATCAGCCGGTGCTCGCCGAGGACGTGGTGCGGTATCAGGGTGAGCCGGTGGCCATCGTCGCGGCCGACCATCCGGAGATCGCCATGCGCGCAGCCAAGAAGATCGTTATCAACTACGAGGTCACCGATCCCGTCACCGACGCCGTCGCGGCGCTGCAGGACGGTGCGCCGGCTGTCCAGCCGGGCGGCAACCTGGTCCGGCACCTCAAGCTGCGCAAGGGCGCGCCCGATGTCACGGCCGACGTTGTCGTCAGGGGCAGCTACCAGGTGGGCATGCAGGATCAGGCGTTCCTCGGGCCGGAGGCGGGGCTGGCCGTGCCGGACGGCGAAGGCGGGGTCGACCTGCACGTCGCGACCCAGTGGCTGCACGTCGACCAGCGCCAGGTGTGCGCAGCCCTCGGCCTGCCGCCCGACCGGGTACGGCTGACCCTCGCCGGAGTCGGCGGCGCGTTCGGCGGCCGCGAGGACCTATCCATGCACGTGCACGCGTGCCTGCTCGCGCTGCACACGGGTAAGCCGGTCAAGATGTCCTACAACCGTGAGGAATCCTTCTTCGGCCATGTGCACCGGCATCCCGCGACGATGTACTACGAGCACGGGGCTGACCGCGGCGGCCGGCTCGTCTACGTCCGGGCCGAGCTGTGGCTGGATGGCGGCGCATACGCGTCGAGCACCCCGGCCGTCGTGGGCAATGCGGGCACTATGGGCATCGGCCCCTACATCGTGCCGAACGTGCATCTCGACGCCTACGGCGTGTACACCAATAACCCGCCGTGCGGTGCGATGCGCGGGTTTGGCGCAGTGCAAGCCGCGTTCGGGTACGAAGCGCAGATGGACAAGCTGGCCGCTGCCCTGGACATGGACCCGGTCGAGTTGCGCTCCATCAACGGCATGAGCCAGGGTGCCGAGGCGCCAACGGGGCAGATCGTGGACAGCCCGGCACCGGTCGCCGAACTGCTCCGGCTAGTGCACGCCAGGCCGCTTCCGCCGCAGCTGGATGGCCGGGCCGACGTACTTGAGCTGCCAGGAGGCGCGGCGAACAGCACGCACGGCGAGGGTGTCATCCGCGGGGTCGGCTACGCGGTGGCCTACAAGAACGTCGGCTTCTCCGAGGGTTACGACGACTACTCAACCGCCAGGGTCCGGCTGGAACTGGCGGGCGACGAGCCGACCGCGACGGTGCACACCGCGGCCGCGGAGGTCGGCCAGGGCCTGATCACCGTCGAAGAGCAGATCTGCCGCACCGAACTCGGCGTGCACCGGGTGGTGAGCCACCCGAAGGACACGACGATCGGCTCCGGCGGCTCGACCTCGGCGTCGCGGCAGACCTACGTGACCGGCGGCGCCGTGCAGGCGGCCTGCCGCCAGATCCGCGACCGCGTCTTCGCGCTCGCCGAGCAACGGCTCGGCCGGACCGTGGCCGACCTGCGGCTGGCGGACGGCGAGATCGTCTCCGACTCGCATGGCCGGCTGGCGTCGCTGGCCGAGGTGCTGCGCGGTGACGTCATCGAGGAAACCGTGCAGTGGCGGCACCGGCCAACGTACCCGCTGGATCCGGAGACCGGGCAGGGCTTCGCGCACGTGCAGTACGCCTTCGCGGCACACCGCGCCGTGGTCGACGTGGACACCGAACTTGGCCTCGTCAAGGTCGTCGAGCTGGCCTGCGCGCAGGACGTTGGCAAGGCGATGAATCCCGATGCGGTGCTCGGTCAGATCCACGGTGGCAGCGCGCAGGGCCTTGGGCTTGCCGTCATGGAGGAGATCCAGGTCTCCGGCGGATTGGTTCAGAACCCCTCGTTCACCGACTACCTGATCCCCACCATCCTGGACATGCCGCCCATGCCGGTCGATGTTCTCGAGTACCCTGACCCGCACGCCCCGTACGGGCTGCGCGGTGTGGGTGAGCCGCCGACCATCTCGTCCGGGCCTGCGATCGCCGCCGCCATCCGGGCAGCAACCGGCCTTGGCCTGACCAGGATCCCGATCAGGCCCGAGCACATTACCGGTACGTGATGCCGATCCGGCCGGCCGACTTGGCCGTTCGGGCTGACTTGGCCGTGCGGGCCAAGCAGGCAGTTACCCCCGACGGCCCCGTTCCCGTCCTGGTTGTCATTTCTGACGGGAAGATCAGCGGCGTGCTGCCGTACGACACCGACACCGACCCCGGCGTCCCGGTCGTCGAGCTTGCCGGGGACGAAGTGCTGCTGCCGGGCCTGGTGGATACGCACGTGCACGTCAATGAGCCGGGCCGGACCGACTGGGAGGGGTTCGCGACGGCGACCCTGGCGGCCGCGGCGGGCGGCGTCACCACGGTCGTCGACATGCCGCTCAACTGCCTGCCGCCGACCACAGATGCCACGGCGCTGGCGCTGAAGCGGGCCGCCGCGCGCGGACAGTGCCAGGTCGACGTCGGCTTCTGGGGTGGTGCGGTGCCGGGGAACGCGGCGGCTATCCGCGGCATGCACGACGCGGGCGCGCTCGGCTTCAAGTGCTTCCTCGTCGACTCCGGCGTGCCCGAGTTCCCGCCGCTCGACGCCGCCGGGCTGGAGCGCGCCGCACGGCACATCGCCGACCTTGGCAGCCTGCTGCTCGTGCACGCCGAGGACCCGGCCTGCATCGCGGCGGCACCGGGCGGCGGCGGGGCTGACTACGCGACATTCCTGCGGTCCAGGCCGCCCGAAGCCGAGACGCGACGCGATCGCCGTCGTACTCGACGTCGCGCGGCGGACGGGCGTCCGTGCGCACATCTTGCACATATCCGCCGCCGAGGCGCTGCCGCTGCTCGCCGCTGCCCGCGGTGAAGGGCTGGCGATCACGGCCGAGACGTGCCCGCACTATCTGGCGCTGGCGGCAGAAGACGTGCCGGCCGGGGCTACTGAGTACAAGTGCTGTCCGCCGATCAGGGATCGCGCCAACCGCGAGTTGCTGTGGGAAGGCCTGCGCGCCGGCGTGCTCGACTGCGTGGTGTCGGATCACTCGCCCTGCCCGCCGGAGCTGAAGCGGGCCGCGGCTGGCGATTTCGGCGCCGCCTGGGGCGGCATCGCGTCCGTCCAGCTCGCGTTGCCCGTCGTCTGGACCTATGGGAGGGAACGGGGTTGTTCCCTGGCCGATGTCGCCCGCTGGATGGCGGCCGTTCCGGCGAAGACCGCAGGGCTGGCTGCCAAGGGGGCGATCGCGGTCGGCCGCGACGCTGACCTGGTGGCGTTCGCGCCCGACGCGGAGTTCGTCGTGACGGCCGACATGCTGCGTCACCGGCACAAACTCACGCCATACCTGGGCCAGCGCCTGACCGGCGTCGTCCGGCGGACGTGGCTGCGCGGCCGGGACATCCCGTCGGTGCCGCCGGCGGGGGAGTTGCTGTGACGGCGGAGTTGCTGTGACGGACGTGCCGGACTTCACCACCCTGCCTGACCTGGCATCCCGGCAGCTGGGCGGCAGTGTGGTGTTCGCGAACGACGAGCTGTTCGCGGAGAAGGAGAACCTGATCAGGCCGGCGCCGCCGTTGTTCGCCGCCGGAGAATTCGGCCACAAGGGCAAGGTCTACGACGGCTGGGAAACCCGGCGCCGGCGCGAACCCGGTCACGATCACGCGATCGTCAGGCTGGGCGTGCCCGGCATCGTGCACGGGGTCATCGTGGACACCGCGTTCTTCGTTGGCAACTACCCCCCGCAGGTCTCTGTCGAGGCGGTGTGCGCTGACGGCTACCCATCGCCGGCCGAACTGGCCCAGATGAGATGGCAGCCGCTGGTAGCGCGCACCTCGGCCCGCGGTGACACGGCGAACGACTACCCGGTCGCGGACCGGCACCGCTGGACGCATGTGCGGCTCTCGATATATCCGGACGGCGGGGTGGCCAGGTTCCGCGTTCACGGGGAGCCGGTACCCGACCCTGAGTTCCTGGCTGGCTTGATCGACCTGGCCGCGCTCGAAAACGGCGGCGCACTGGTCGACTGCTCGGACGCGTTCTACTCGTCGGCGGCGAACCTGATCATGCCGGGGCGAGCTAGCAGCATGGCAGATGGCTGGGAGAACGCCCGACGACGTGACGGCGGCTGTGATTACGCGACGTTTGCCCTGTCGGCTGCGGGCCTGATCCGGCAGGTCGAGATCGATACCTCGTATTTCGTCGGGAACGCGCCAGGCTGGGCGTCACTGCTGGCGGCGACGGTCCAGCCGGCAGCGCCAGTGCGGGAAGCCCTGGTGCCGCAGACACAGTGGCGCGAGCTGCTGCCCCGGGTGCGGCTGCAGCCTGACACCAGGCACAGGTTCGCGGTGGCATCGGCCGAGCCGGCCACGCATGTGCGGCTCGAAGTGTTCCCCGATGGCGGGCTTGCCCGGCTGCGAGTGCTCGGTGAGATCGTCCCTGACGCCCTCGTCCGCCTGCGCGACCGCTATCAGGCGTCGCGGCAGGTGTAGCGGCGGTGCCTGTCGAACCACACCGGCAGAGCGGAAGGAGACCCCCAGTTGGCGCTCATGTTCCTCACCGGCGACGCGATGAGCGATGGCCCGCTGCACCACCATATTTCAGGCGCACCGTTGATAGGCGAACGGCGGACCGTTCCGCGCTACCGGCTCTACTCGGTCAGGGACGAGTACCCCGCCCTCCATCCGGTCAGCCAGGGGGGCCAGCCGATCCTGGGCGAGCTGTATGACGTGCCGATGGACCAGCTCTGGGACCTGCTCGCGCACGAGCCACCCGAACTCGAGCTCTCGATGGTCGAGCTGGATGACCAGGTGGCCGGGGCGCGATCGGCGGTGGCCGGGGCCAGATCGGCGGTGCAGCTGTCCTTCGCCATGGTGCTGCGGCGTGGCGAGAACGGCCTACACACGGACATCACGCACCACGGGGGCTGGCTGGCATACCGCAGGACGCACTGACGCTCTCGGTCGCGACGATAGTCGGCCGCGGCCGTGCTGACGGGACAGGCGGAGCCGATCCCGTTCCCAGGTCTGTAACGCGTGATACATGGTTGCACAGAACCATCAATGCTGTTACGAATGGTAGTAACGACCGGAGTGGTTCCGGACCGCACGGCAGGGAGCCGATCGCGATGGAGATCTTCGAGGCGGTGCCGCCTGGCGGGGGACCGAGCCTGGCTCTGCATGGTGGGGCCGGGGGACGGGTGCCAGAGCTGGCCGCCGCCGCCCGCACGCCGTACGAGCAGGGGCTGCTTGCCGCCTATCGCGCCGGATGGCAGGTGCTCGCAGCAGGCGGCGACGCCTTGGACGCCGTATGCGCGAGCGTGGCGGTACTGGAGGACGATCCGCTGTTCAATGCGGGCCGTGGCGCCGCGCTGACCGCGATGGGCCACGCTGAGCTGGACGCGTCGGTGATGACGGGATCCGGACTCGCGGGTGCGGTTGCCGCAGCCAAGTACGCCAGGAACCCGGTCCGGCTCGCCCGCGCCGTGATGGAGCGCACCGAGCACGTCCTGATCGTCGACCCTGATGTCGAGTTCCTTGAGCGCTACGGACTCGACGTGGTCGAGCGCGGCTACTTCGTCACCGAGCCGCGCCGGCAGCAGCTGGACCGCGTGCTGGCGGGCCGCGCCGTTGCCGCCCGGCACGGAACGGTCGGCGCGGTGGCGCGCGATGCCGCCGGCCGTGTCGCCGCCGCCACGTCCACGGGCGGGATGACCGGCCAGGCCGACGGGCGAGTGGGCGACAGCCCCATCGTCGGCGCGGGCGTATACGCCCGTGACAACGTCGTGGCGATCTCGTGTACCGGCGACGGTGAGGCCTTCATCCGCGGCGTCGTGGCGTACGACGTCGCCGCCCGGATCCGCTACGCCGGGGCGGGTCTCGCGGAGGCGGTCCGGGAGACCTTTGAGCAGGAACTAACCCAGCGGGGGTCCACCGGAGGCCTCATCGCCGTCGGCGGAGACGGCCGCATCGTCGTAGCGCACAACTCGCCGGCGATGTTCTCGGCCCGCGGCACTGGTCCGGAGCCGGTGCTGACGACGTGACGACCTCTGCGGCCGAGGAAATGCCGTTGCGGGACGAGATCTTTCAGCGGATGGATGAGCTCACGCCTGCCGAGAGGAAGGTGGCGCGCACGCTGCTCGCCAGATACCCGGCCGCAGGGCTCGAGAGCAGCGCCGCGCTGGCCGCCGCGGCCGGGACGAGCAAGCCAACCGTGCTGCGCTTGCTGGCCAGGCTCGGGTTCGGCAGCTATCCCGATTTCCAGAAGCGCCTGCGCGCCGAGGTCACCCGCTCCATGAGCGAGAGCCCGCTGAGCCGTGCCCGGGACCGGCGCGCGGCGCCGTCGGGCGACGGCGTCTTCCTCCGCGCGGTCGGGCTGCGCGCTCAGCTGGTCACGCGACTGCACGAGACCGTGCCGCCGGGAGAGATCGAACGAGCCGTGTCGCTGCTGGCCGGACGCCCGAAGCACGTCGTCGTCTCCGGAGGTTACTTCTCGCGGTTGATCGCCCGCATGCTGGCGATGCAGCTAGATCAGCTGATCCCCAAGGTGGACTACGCGGACGAGCCGCTCGGCGCGGACGTCGGTAAGTACCTGCGCGCCGGGCGCGACTCGGTCGCGATCGTCTTCGACCTGCGCCGGCATGAACTGGCCTCCCAACAGGTCGTCTCGATGGCGAAGGCCCGCGGCGCCAGCGTCATCCTGATCACCGACGAGTCGCTCTCCCCGGCGGCGGAAGAGGCAGACATCGTGCTGCCAGTCGCCATCGACGGCGTCCCCTTCGACTCTTTCGCCGGGCTGCTCGTGCTGACGGAAAGCCTCGTGGACGCCGTCTTCCACCGTGCCGGAGAGCCAGCGATCGAGCGGATGACTGACTGGGAGCGATCAGTGCACATCAACCGGGCCTTCCGTGCCAGCGAGCCCGCCGGTCTCGAGGAAGAATCATGACTGATACCGAGAGTGCGGCGGCAGCTGAACTCGCGCGGCTCGGCGAGGCGTACTTCGCCACCCAGCACAGCTACGACCCGTATAACGCCACTCTGCTCGGCGTAGAGGAATTCGACGGGCTTTCCTTCGACCCGAGCCGGGAGGCGAGCGAGCGCACCGCGCAGGAGCTCGCGGCCATCGGCCGCCAGGTCCGGGAGATCGGCACCGCGGGCCTCACCGGCGCTCAGCGCGTCGACCACGGGGTGCTCACTGCCCTCGTCGAAGGCGCCCGGTCCGACGCCGAGCACTCGCTGTGGGCCGCCAACGCGTCGGCGAAGAGCTACGTCAGCCGGCAGGGCCTGATCTTCCAGGCGGTGCCTGCCATGACCGCCGCCACCGCCGAGGCTGTCGCACGCTACCTCAGCAGGCTGTCGAAGATCGGCGCGACGCTCGACGCGCTCGGTCAGCGGTACCTGGCGGAGGCGGCAGACGGGCGGGTCCCCACCGCCGTCGGCGTCGATCACGCCATCCGCCAGCTGGCGGGATACCTCGCCCTGCCGGTGCCCGAAGATGCCCTGCTCCAGCCGGTACACGACGCGGAGCCCGCGGTGCGCGAGGCAGCGACCGCCCATGTCACCGAGACTGTCAGGCCCGCCATGCAGCGCCTCGCCGAGCTGCTGCGCCGCGAACTGGCGCCGCTCGCCCGGCCGGACGACCAGGTCGGCATCCGCGAGATCCCCGGCGGTGAAGCGGGCTACCTGGCCGCGGTCGCGCGGCACACCACCACGGCGCTCTCGCCCGAGGAGATCCACGCCATCGGGCTGGCGGAACTCGACGAGCTGGCCGGACTGTGGTCACAGATCGGCCAGGAAGCGCTCGGTGAGAGCGACTTCGCCACCATCGCCGCACGGATGCGCGACGACCCGGCGCTGCGCTTCCAGACCCGCGAGGAGATTATCGCGGTCGCCCAGGACGCTCTCGACCGCGCTGAGGCGGCACGTGACAGCTACTTCGAGCACTACGAGATCTCCGCCTGCGTCATCGAGGAGATCAACCCGATCGATGCGGACAACTCGGCGATGGCGTACTACCGGCCGCCGGCCGTCGATGGCAGCCGCCCGGGCGCGCACTGCCTGCTGACCGACAGATCCGGGCGAGCGTTACCGCTACGAGTACGAGGCGCTCGCGTTCCACGAATCGGTGCCCGGGCACCACCTGCAGCTCGCGACCGCCCAGACGCTCGACATCCCGCGGTACCGGCGCCACATCGACGCCGAGCTGTGCGCATTCAACGAGGGCTGGGGCCTGTACGCCGAGCGCCTCGCCGACGAGATCGGCCTGTACAGCAGCGGAGTCGCGCGGCTCGGGATGCTGTCCTTCGCAGCGCTCCGGGCGTGCCGGCTCGTCGTGGACACCGGCATGCACCACCTGGGCTGGTCGCGTCAGCAGGCGATCGACTTCATGTACACCCATACCGCCACCACGCCCGCCAACGTGCGCAACGAGGTCGACCGCTACATCGCGTGGCCCGGCCAGGCGCTCGCCTACGTGACCGGCAAGCGCGAGATCGTGCGCCTGCGTGAGCGGGCGCAGCACGCGCTCGGGCCGCAATTCGATCTGCGCCAGTTCCACCACGCGGTGCTGCGCAACGGAGCTATCCCGCTCACGCTGCTCGATGACGAGATCGAGCGCTGGACCACCACGGAGGCACGAGCATGAGAGTGACCATCAACGGCTGCGAGCTGAACGTAAGCGCCGGGAAGACCATCGCCTCCCTGATACCGGACGCCAGGCTGGCGGCGTTCGAGAAGTCCCGCCACTCGCCGCAGATCGAGGAGCGCCAGCTGTTCCTGTCCACCGTGCGCGATTTCCTCGACAGCGCGGCCCCCGTGGCGTAACGAGAGCGGACAACTCACCCCGTGGAAATCACCATCATCGGTTCCGGCGCCATCGGCGGCACTCTCGGCGCCCACATGATCCGCGCCGGGCACAACATCACACTGTGTGACGCCGACGAGGCCCACGTCGCCGCCATCCGCGAAGACGGGCTGATGATTGAAGGCCCGGTCAACGAGTTCATTGTGCCTGCGCACGCGATCACCCCCGACGAACTCCCCGATCGCATCGAGCACGCCATCGTGGCCGTCAAGAGCCTGCACACGCGCGCTGCCGCTGAGCTGCTCCGCAACCGGCTCGCCCCCGATGGCAGTGTGCTCACCGTGCAGAACGGTCTCACCGCCCACACCCTCATCGAGGCAGTCGGCCGCGACCGGGTCATCTGCTCGTTCGTCAACTTCGGCGCCGACGTCATGGCACCCGGGCGCGTCATGCAGGGCAATGTCGGGACGTTCCGCGTCGGCGAGCTAGACGGCGGCCTGATCACCCCGCGCGTGCTGGACCTCGCCGAGGCACTTCCGTACGCGAAGCCCACTGACAACGTGCTCGGCTTCCTATGGGGCAAGGAGGCTTACGGTGCCATGCTGTGGGCCGGCGCCGTCTCCGATTTGACCATCGTCGAGCACCTTGAAGACCTGCGCTACCGGCCGGTCATGATCGCGATCGCGCGGGAGGTCCTCGCGCAAGCGCCGGTGAGGGTCGAGAGCTTCGACGGCTTCGACCCGGACGACCTCGAGGGGTCTCTCGACCGGCTGGCCGAGTTCAACCGCAAGAGCGCCAAGAAGTACAGCGGCATCTACCGCGATCTAGTGGTGCGCAAGCGCAAGACCGAGATCGACGAAGTGCTGCGTGACATCAACGGCCCCATCTTCGACAACGTCGCCAGAATCATCCACGACATCGAAGAGGGCAGGCGGGTCAACGAGCGCGCGAACCTCGACGAGCTAGCGAATTTCGTCGCCGGGCTCCCGGCCGTCTGATGCGCATCGTCGGGGCTCACTTCCGACGGCTCGCCATGGCCGGGGCCGGCACCCGCCGTGCGAGAGCCGCCAATCAGTGCGGAATCGGTGAAACGTCATGACCCGGCGGCGCTGGCGGCCGATAGCACGGCCTTGATCTGGTCGGCTATGTCCGGGCTGCCGGGCAGCAGCCCCTCGAAGATGGCGCCGCCGATCGTGAATCCCCACGCGCCGGCCGCCGCGATATCGCGTATCTGCCCGAGCGAGGTGACCGAGCCGGCCACGATCACTGGCCCGGATGCAGCTGCGACCACGGCGCGGACCAGCGAGACCGGATCCGCCGAGACGTGCCGGTAGGCGAGCAGGTCGAGCCCGTCGATCCCCGCCGTCGAGGTGAGCTTGCGGGCGTGCTCGGCAATCTCGGCGATCTCGCCCTTCAGGATGCTCGGATGATCCATCACGATGCCAGGGAACGGGCAGTATCTCGTGCCGGTGCCGGCCAGGATCTCGCGGCCGTGCTCTGGATGCGTGCCGCCCAGCACCCAGTCCACGCCGATGCTGCCTGCCGCGGAAATGCTCCTGATCTCGGCGTCCTCGCTGGTCGAGACCACCTCGAGCATGACCTCCAGACCGTCATCGTGTGCGGCGCTGGTGATCCCGGCGAGTTGATCAGGGGTCGCGCCGATGTCCTTGAAGCCCACGTACCGCAGGCCGGTGCCACGTACCTGGTCATAAACCTGCCGCGCGTCGGCGACCGTGGCGTCGTGGTGAGTAAGCATGAAGACGAACTCAGGCACGTTCGAGATTCCTCCTTTGCCGCGAAGTCGCGGCGTCGTGCCGGACCGGTACGCCCACCAGCAGTTGGGGGAGTGCCTGGATCACGTAATCAGGCAGCGCAGACGCCTCGGCAGCGGCTAGGTCGGACGGGCTAGTGGCACCGGTGAGCACTAGGACGCCGGCCATGCCCGCGCTCCTGGCCATCACCATGTCAGTACCGAGCCGGTCCCCCACCATGGCCGCACCGGCCGCCGCCACCCCCAGCCGGTCGAGCACCGCCGCAGCCATGTGCCTGCTCGGCTTCCCGACGACTGCCTCCGCGACGGCACCGGTGCAGGCCTGGACAGCGGCCAGCATGGCCGCGCAGTCGGGCAGTCCGCCGTCCGGAGTAGGGCAGTACGGGTCGGGATTGGTCGCGACCAGCCTGGCGCCAAACAGCCGGATCGCCCGGTAGGCGGCAAGCAGCTTGGCGTAGTCGAAGGTTCGGTCGAACGACACGACGACCACGTCCGCGGCAGAAGGCTCCGCGGTCAGGGCGAGCCCGGCAGCCGACAGCGTGTCGAGGAGCAGCGTCTCACCGAGCACCAGCAGCCGAGCCTGCGGGCAGGCTGACCTCAGGTACGACACCAGCGCATGGGTGGCGGTCACCACGTCGGCCGTGGTCGCGTCGACGCCAAGGCCGCGCAGCTTGCCGGCATAGTCCTCGGCGCTGTGCAGCGGGTTGTTGGTCACGAACACGACGGGGCGGCCGGCCTGGCGGATGCGCTCGATCGTCTCGACCGCGCCGGGCAGTGCCGCGTCGCCAAGGTAGACCGTGCCGTCAAGGTCGAATGCGTAGCCGTCAAACAGCGTCGACGGCGGTCCGCGGTGCTCTCCCGTCACAGCCCCGCCTCCGCGATTCGCGTTCCAGCCTCCGCCAGCACTGCGTCAACGTCCGTCGGCTGCCAGACCCCGAGCAAGCAAGCAAGATCGACGATCGTGAACCGGTCGCGCATCAGGTGGCAGTTCGCCAGCGCCCATCTCGTCGTCTGCGCGTCGACGGGCGGGTCGAGCTGGGCCATCCGAGCCGGGGCTCCGCTTCGCCGCAGCGCGGCGCGCAGCACCGCCGGCTCCTCGAGCAGGCGGGCCGCATCGTCCAGGTGGGCCGGATCGAGCTGGTCCGCGTCGCCATGCAACTCCCGCCACCTGGCTAGCTTGTGCTGGTAATCGCGCCAGCACTCGTCGGCCATGGCACCGGAAGGGTCGATTGAGCCGAACGCCCGCAGGACCGCGGGCCGCATCTCGTCCTCTGACGGGCACCGCATGAGCCGCGCGCCCGCCCGCACGCGCTGTCTGACGTGTCGCCATACCAGCGCGGCCAGGACCGCGGCCGCTCCGACCTGGGCACCGTGATAGGCGCTCGGCCGGCCTTGGCGGGCGGCCGCCATCTCGAGCAGATGGCTGACTGTGTGCTCGGCTCCGGATGCCGGCGCGGTCGTGCCCGCAACTCCCATGCCGACGCCGCTGAGCGTGAGTATCTTCGCCGTCACTTCGATGGCTGCGGCATCGGCCTCCCGCAGCAGCGGCGCGGCGCGCAGCAGGGCCGGACCGTGCTGTCTCACCATGGTGACGACGTCCTCGGCGTACCGAGTCGTCCATGCCGAGCAGACTGGCGATCCGCCAGTCGGCCGGCGCGGTGAACATCGCCAGGAGATCGCCAACGCCGGCCAGATTAAGCTGCAGCGGTGCCTCAGCCAGCAGCTGAGTGTCGGCGATGAGCGCGTCCGGCCAGCGTGTCGGCGTGGTGCGCTTTACCCCGTCGATGAGCAGCACCGACTGATCATCGGCGTACCCGTTGACGCTCAGCGCGGTCTGCACGACCACGTGCCCGGGATCGCGCAGCCGGGCGGCGACCGCCTTGCCGATGTCGGCCACGGTTCCCGACCCCACCGTGACGATGACGCACGCGCCAGTCGCGGCGGCGGCCGCCGCCGCCACCGTTCGCTCGTCAGCGTGCACGCCAGCGGTACCCGCCTGCACCGTCACCCGGTGCACGTCGCCGACCCCGGACAGCAGCGACGTGACGAGCGAGGTCGCGTCCGCGCCCAGGCGCTTCTTCGGGACCGCGTCCGACAGCACGACGATTCGGCCGGCCGGGGAGGCGGATCCGATTGCCCGGATCATGTCGGGCAGCCGGAGCAGCGCGTCGGCGCCGATGTCCACCGCCCGCAGACCGACCGGCCGGGCGAGAGTCGCGTAACGCTGCACGTCGAATGGCGCGCTCAGAAACTCAGCCATCAGGTGATCGCTTCGACGGCGTCGAAAAGCTGACGGTAGCGGTGGTAGCCCTCGTCGTAGCATGCCGACCTGTCCGGTTCCGGCTCGTATCGCTCCTCGCCAAGCAGAGCCATGTGCCCGGCGGCCAGGCCGGCATCGGGGAACATGCCCGCGCCGACGGCGGCCAGCATGGCGCCGCCCAGCGCAGTGGGCTCGGGCCCGAGCACCGGACGCACCGGCAGCCCGCACACGTCCGCCTTGGTCTGCAGCCACAGCGCGCTGCGCGCGCCGCCGCCGACCACCCGGATCTCACTGCCGGGCAGGCCCATGGCAGCCAGCCGCGTGGTGATGTCGCGCAGCGCGTAGACGCAGCCCTCGACTGCCGCACGGCTGAGATGACGCCGGTCGTGGTTCACTGACAGGCCATGGAAGGTCCCGCGCATCCGGTCGTTCCAGCGCGGGGTCGTGGCGCCGGAGAGGGTCGGCAGGAACGTGACGCCGTCGGCACCCGCCGGGGCCTCTGCCGCCCAGGACAGGATCTCAGGCTGCCGGGCGCCGAGCACTTTCGCCAGCCACAGGATGCTGCCGCCGGAGACAAAGCCGGGGTTCTCCACGAAGATTGCACCGTCGAGCGCGTGCGCGTGCGTCTCCAGCAGCCGCTCACTGTCCAGGACTAGCTCCAGCGACACCGTCCCGACCGGCTCGGCTGTCCCGGTCACGTCCGCGATCAGGCCAGGCTCGACCACGCCGGCGCCAAGGGCAGCTCCGTGGTCGTCGCCGGTTCCCACCACAGCCAGGCATCTGGTGGTGAGCCCTGTCTCGGCCGCCGCTTCGGCGACCAGCGGCCCGGCGATCTCGTGCGCGGCGGCAATAGGCGCCAGGAGCTCGGTGTCGAGGCCCGCAGCTTCGAGTAATGGCTCTGACCAGCCGCGCCTGGCCACGTCGTACACGAGGCTCGAGGAAGCGTTCGCGTGATCTTGCAGCGGCCGCCCGGTCAGCAGGCCGAGCAGGTAGGCGGCAGGAGGAAGCAGCAGCGCCGACTCGCGGAAGACATCAGGTTCCTCGTCCCGCAGCCACATCATCTTGGGAGCGGTGTGGGAGGCATCGGCCACGAGTCCGGTGGTCTGGAACACCGCGTCCGCGCCGAGCGCCCTCACCAGCTGACCGGCCTGGGTGACGGCTCGCTTGTCCAGCCAGATGATCGCCGGCCGCAGCGGCCTGAGCTTGCGGTCCACCGCCACCACGCCGTCCACCTGGCACGCAAGGCCGATGTGCGTCACCTCCGACGGCGCTATCGTCGCCGCCGCGAGCAGGGTGCGGATCACGGCACGCATCCCGACGTACCATTCGGCCGGATCTTGCTCGGCCCAGCCACTGGCCGGGTGCGTCATGCCGCACGGATGCGAAGCGGTCGCGCGCGGAGTGCCGTCCGGATCGCACAGCACGCCTTTGACACTCTGCGACCCCACGTCGATCCCGATGAGGTGCGAGCCAGGCACCGTGCTCAGTCCCCTCGCTGCGCAGGCATATCCCGGTCAAACATGACAGAGAAGCCCGCCGTCGACCACCAGCGTCTGCCCGGTGATGTAGGACCCGTCCGCGGAGGCCAGGAATGCCACCGCGGCGGCTATCTCTGCTGGCTCGCCTTGCCGGCGCATCGGCACCGTGCGATCGATCAGCGCCGCGATGTCATCGGCCGTCATCTGGTCGTGCTCGAACTGCGGACCGTTGAAGCCGGTGTCGACCCACCCCGGGCACACGCAGTTCACCCGGATGCCGGCGATGGCCAGGTCGATCGCCAGCGACCGCGTCAGGTTCACCACCGCCGCCTTGGACGCGGTGTAGGCGGCGAGTGCCGGCTCGCCGAATAGCCCGCTGATCGAGCCCGTGGTCACGATGGCGCCGCCGTTGTGCCGCATTACCGGCACGGCTGCCCGGATGACCAGGTACATCCCGGTGACATTGACCATGAGGATGCGCGACCACTCGTCGAGGTCGGTTTCCAGCACCGTTCCCGCGCGCAGCCGCCCGGCGTTGGCGTGCAGCACATCGATCGTCCCCAGGTCCGCTGCGACACGCTGCACGATCGCTGCCACGCCGGCCGGGTCAGTCACGTCACAGTGGTAATAGCGGCTCTCGCGGCCAGCGTCGCGGCACTCGAGGGCGACCTGTTCGCCCTCGTCGTCGCGCACGTCGATGACGGCGACGTGCGCGCCCTCGGAAGCGAACCGCAACGCCGTCGCGCGGCCGATGCCGTGCGCGCTGCCGGTGACCACCACGACCTTGTCCTGGAACCTGTTCACTGTCCTCCTTGGGGGCGGCAGAGGCAGCAGATCGATTGTTTGACTTCCAGTCGTCTGACCACCATACTCTGGAAATGCCGTAAGACGCACCGGAAGGCGCCGTCACGTGAGCAGCTCCGAATTCCTGGACGCGCTGTCAGACGTGAAAAGCGGCCGCGTCTCGCTACCGCAGTCCTGCGCGGATGCGATAGCCGCGGCAATCACCACGGGGGCCTATTCGCCCGGAGCCCAGCTGCCCGCCGAGGCGCAGCTGGCCAGCAACCTGGGCGTGTCGCGCGCCACACTGCGGGACGCGCTGCGCCAGTTGCAGGACCGCGGGCTGATAATCCGGCGCCACGGCCGCGGCACGTTCGTCGCCAAGCGTCCAATCCACAAGGACCTGAACCGCAACTTCGGTATCACGGCCATGATCCGCTCCGGCGGATACCGGCCCGGGACCAGCGGGCTCGAGCTTCGCACGGAGGCAGCCGACCGGGAGCTTGCGCAAAGCCTCGGGCTGGCGCCGGGAGACCCGGTGACGGTCCTGGACCGGGTTCGGCTCGCCGACGACCGGCCGGTCGTGTGGTCGAGGGACGCCTTGCCGCGCCGGTTGCTTGACGTTGCCGACGGCGAGGCGATGTCGGGCGGCGACGCCTCCCTCTACGGGCTGCTCTACAAGCTGCATCAGGTAACTGTGTACCGCGGCGTCGCCGAGCTCAGCCCGAAGTCCGCTACCGCTTCCCTGGCAGACCGGCTGCAGGTCAGACGAGGTGCACCCCTTCTGTACATCAAACAAGTGGACTACGACGGCAGCGGGACGCCCGTCCTCTGCTCGGTCGAGTACCACGTATCCGACTGGATCTCATTCACGCTCGAACGGGTCGGGCCAGGTGCCGCGGTGGAGGCATGACCACGACCGGCGCGTAGTCCTGAAGCAGGTACAGAGAGGAAGTGGTTCCGTTGGCCACAGGCACTGCGACGGTGCACCATGTCGGCCTGAGGGCGAACGCGGTCAGCTTGTGGGGTGACTTCGTCGTCTCGATCGCGAACGTCGCGCCGTCCAGCAGCGTCGCCTACACATTAGCCTTGCTCGTCGCGTTCGCAGGCCACGTGTCGCCGCTCGCCGTGCTCGTGACCGGTCTGGCGATGTTCTTCTGCGCGATGGGTTATGCGAGTCTCAACCGGTGGCGGGCACATGCGGGCGCGCCATACATCTGGGTGAGCGAGGCGATCTCGCCCAGAGTCGGCGCCGGAACGGGATTCCTCAACGTATTCGTCTCGACGTTTGCCAACGTCGGCAACATCACCCTGGCCGGCGCGTACCTGCTCGTCGTGCTGTTCCCGACGCGCACGTTCTCTAGTCCAGTCACCTGGGTCGTAGCCGCGGCCGTCATGGGAGTCCTGGTCTGGCTCTCGATCCGCGGCATCCGGCCGTCGGTCTGGCTGCAGACCGGCCTGATCGTCATCGAGTACTCCGCGATGATCTCGTTCGTCGTACTCGCCCTGATCCATGAATCGTCAGGAGGCGGTGGCGCGACGCTCCCCTCGGTGTCGGACTTCACGATCTCCCATGCGGTTGCGGGCGTCGGCGGCTTCAAGGGCCTCGCTGAGGCGGCGGTGCCGTGCGGCTTCCTGTATCTCGGCTGGGAAGCGACCGCGGTGCTCGGGGAGGAGTCGACGCACCGGAACGTCAACCCTGGCCGCGCAATGCTCCTCGGGACAGGGTTCCTGACGCTCTGGTACACGTTCCTCATCGTGGTATTCCAAGGCGTGTCCAGCCAGGCCCAGGTGCTGGCGCACGGCGCCAACGTGCTCGCCTACGCGGGTTCGCTGCTCGTTCCCGGCTTCTTCGGGCGCGCGCTCCCGCTCGCCGTGCTCATCGCCGTGATCGGCACTTGCCAGATCCAGATGATCGAGCCGAGCAGGATCCTGTACGCGCTGGCCAGGGACCGGATCATCCCGCGCGTGTTCGGCCTCATTAACAGGGCGCACCAGACGCCATGGGCCGGGCTGCTGATACTCGCCGCGATACCGCCGATCCTGCTCATCCCCTACCTGGCGAGTACTTCGGCGAGCCACGCCATTGGCTACATCATCAGCGCGGACGGCATGTTCGGGCTGTTCATGTACTTCGTGATCGCCATGAGCAGCGTCTGGTTCTACCGCGCGTACCTGCGCAAGAGCGTCGCCACGTTCCTCGCCATGGGCGTCCTCCCGCTACTCGGCGGCGTCTTCATGGGTGCGATCTTCTTCTACGGGCTGACGACGCAGACCGCGGTCGTGGCCTGGGTGGCAGTCATCGGCGTCGTGCTGGCCTTCGCGATTGGCGCGCTCGTCGTGTGGCGGGCGGCACCGACATCACCGTTCTTCACCGAGATCGAGGAGCGGCGACAGGCCGACCGGATGGGCGGGTCTGACGCCGCGGCCGAAGCTGCGAAGGAGGAAGCGTAGGCAGGCCAGAAGGTCGTGGTGACTTCGAGTGCGACGCCGCGCTGATATCCGGGTGTGGCCGGGCGGCCGTCGGGGGGCCAGCTGGCGGGCAATGGTCAGCTGGCGGGTGCTGGTCTGGCGGGTGCGTCGACGCGGCTGGGGCCGGCGGAGCGGGCGGCGGCGTTGGAGGCGCTGGCGGGCGCGGAGTTGCAGGTGCTGGTGGTGGGCGGGGGGGTGGTGGGTGCCGGGGTGGCGCTGGACGCGGTGACCAGGGGGCTGACGGTCGGGCTGGTGGAGGCGAGGGATTTCGGGTCGGGTACCTCGTCGCGGTCGAGCAAGCTCATTCACGGGGGGCTGCGGTATCTGGAGCAGCTGAATGTGGGGCTGGTCCGGGAGGCGCTGAGCGAGCGGTCGCTGCTGTTGCAGCGGCTGGCGCCGCATCTGGTGCAGCCGGTGTCGTTCTTGTTCCCGTTTAGTCATCATGTGTGGGAGCGTGCTTATGTCGGGGCGGGGGTGACGGTGTATGACACGCTGGGTTTCTCGCTGGGCCAGGCCCGCGGCCTGCCGGGGCACCGGCAGCTCACCCGCCGCGGCGCGCTGCGGCTGGCGCCGGCGCTGAGGCGGTCGGCGCTGACCGGCGGGCTGGTGTACTGGGATGCCCGGGTGGATGATGCCCGGTATGTGACGACGCTGGTCCGGACGGCGGCGGGGTTCGGCGCGCAGGTCGCGTCGCGCACTCAGGTCACTGGCCTGCTGCGGGAGGGCGAGCGGGTGACCGGCGTGCGTGCCACCGACCTGGAGACCGGGACCGGGGTGCAGATCCGGGCGCAGCAGGTGGTGAACGCGACGGGGGTGTGGACTGATGAGATCCAGGCAATGGTGGGCGGCCGGGGGTCGATCAATGTCCGGGCGTCCAAGGGCGTGCACCTGGTGGTGCCGCGGGACCGCATCCATTCGGCGACGGGGATCATTTTGCGGACTCCGGTGAGCGTGCTGTTCGTCATTCCGTGGGGGCGGCACTGGATCATCGGCACGACCGACACTGACTGGTCGCTGGATAAGGCGCATCCGGCGGCGAGCCGGGCCGACATCGACTACGTGCTCGGCCAGCTCAACAAGATCCTGGCGGTGCCGCTGACCCGCGATGACGTGGAGGGCGTGTACGCGGGCCTGCGGCCGCTGCTGGCCGGCGAGTCGGAATCGACGTCTAAGCTGTCCCGCGAGCACACGGTCGCCCATCCCGTTCCCGGCCTGGTGCTGATCGCGGGCGGCAAGTACACCACCTACCGGGTGATGGCCCGCGACGCGGTCGACGCCGTCGCGCACGGACTGGACGGGAAGGTGGCGCCGTCGTGCACCGACAGCGTGCCGCTGGCGGGCGCGGACGGCTTCATCGCGCTGTGGAACGCCCGGCATTCGCTGGCCCGTTCCTCGGGTCTGCACGTGGCCAGGATCGAGCACCTGCTGCACCGCTACGGCTCGCTGATCGGCGAGGTGCTCGAGCTGATCGCGGCCGACCCCAGCCTCGGCAAGCCGCTGACGGGGGCGGAGGACTACCTGCGCGCCGACATCGTCTATGCCGCGTCGCACGAGGGCGCCCGGCACCTGGACGACGTGCTGGCCCGCCGTACCCACGTCTCGATCGAGACCTGGGACCGCGGCCTGTCCGCCGCCGGGGAAGCCGCGGCCCTGATGGCCGGCCCGATGCGGTGGAAGTCCCGCCAGGTAGCCCGCGAACTGGAGAATTACCGCCTCCGCGTCGCGGCCGAGCGCGCCTCACAAGAGGCCGACAGCGACCAGGACGCCGACGCCATCCGACTCGGCGCCCCCGACATCGTCCCCGTGGTCAACGGCGACACGACTAGGGCAGCAGCCGACTGACAGTGGCGATCCGGCTGTCACGCCTGGGTGGCGTCGGGCTGGGTGTTCGGGGCCTGTCGATGGCGCAGGTGTGCAGGGTCGGGCTGTCAGGCTCTGCGCAGGTGGAATCCTCCTCCGTGCGCGTGCAAATGCTCGCGGCCAATGGCCTGCGCTTCCGCCTGAGTCGGATATCCGACCGTCCTGCCGATGTCCTGCGTTCCGCCGTCTGGCCGTCTCCAGATCACGTGCCAAGGACCGCCCTGAGCCGCTGCCAGGCGCCTTCCTATCTCCTCACCCACGGCATAGCGCAGCTCCGCTGCGTCGTGATCCCCAGTGGGCAGGGAGATGCGCCGGTAGTAGTCATCGATGTCGACATAGTTGTCGAGCTCGTCGAGGGACGATACGTCAGGAGAAATCTGGCCGCTGCCCTGATCTTCCTTGATCATGGAAATCACGGCGTCTGTGTACCGTCGCACCTCGTTGATGTCGGTCATGACTACCTCCCAGCAGCTTCAATCTCACCTGGCAAGGGCATGCGCTAGCAGGGACTTAGGCCACCTGTGAGGAGGCCAGAGGGTCCCTTGCGCAGGGGCGAAGGGCCCGGAGATCAGAGGCCGTGGCTGGATCCGGAGCACGCTGAGGTCTCAGAGCCGGGTCCGAGCAGAGGGGCGGGTAGACCTCGCGGGCGGCGTAGCGTGGCGGTCCTAGTCGCTGCCAGTCAGCTTCCGTACCAAGGAACCCAGCCGTGGCCTTCGACGCTGCGGTCGGCTCGGCTACTCACCAGGTCGTGGGTATTCCGGGACCAATGGCTCTTTAATGCAGCTGGCGAGCGGTACAGCCTGGGTTTATGCAGCGGGCCGGTCTTGGCGCGCCATAGCTGGTAGGCAGGCGATATCGATGGCCGGAATGTCATTAAGCTGGGCGGTGGATGACCTGGGCCCGGCAAAGGTGGCTTTCCTTCGCCTTGGCGCCGGGGTCGAGGCGGTCGTTGTCATCGACAACGTCGCGCTGGGCCCGGCGATTGGCGGTGTGCGGATGAGGCCCGATGTCACCGCCAGCGAAGTGGCACGGCTGGCGCGTGCCATGACGGTCAAGAACGCCGTAGTCGGGCTGCCGCATGGTGGCGGCAAGGCCGGCATCGCGGCACCGCCGGACTTGGCGCCAGCCGATCACGAGCGGGTGATGCGTTCTTTCGCCCGGGCGATCGAGCAGCTCACGGATTACATTCCTGGGCCGGACATGGGTACGACAGAGACATCGTTGGCTTACGTGCACGACGAGATCGGCCGGGCCGTGGGCCTGCCGGCTGTGCTCGGTGGAATACCGCTAGACGAGCTCGGTGCAACCGGCTTCGGGCTGGCGGTATGCGCCGAAGTCCTAGGCGAAGCCAAGGCACTTGAACTGGCCGGGGCACGCGTTGTCGTCCAAGGTTTCGGCGCGGTCGGCAGCAATGCCGCGCGGGCAATCGGCGAGCGCGGCGCCACGGTGATCGCCGTTTCGGACATCCGGGGTGCCACTTGGAACCCGGACGGGCTCGATATCGCGGCCGTCGTGGCGTACAAGCAGGCCACAGGCTCGGTCACCGGATTCGCCGGCGGCGCATCTGTGCCAAGAGATGACATCCTCGGATTCGACTGCGACATCCTCGTTCCCGCAGCACAGCCCGACGTCGTGACAACGGACAATGTCGGGAAGATCACGGCCCGTGTGGTCCTTGAAGGAGCGAACATTCCTGTTACCCGCGAGGCCGAGGCCGAACTGGCCGAGCGCGGCGTCCTCTGCATCCCTGACGTGGTGGCGAACGCAGGCGGTGTCATCTGCGCGGCGGCCGAGTATCGCGGCGCCGGTCACATCGAGGCATTCGCTGAAATCGAGGAGAAGATCCGTGAAGCAACCGCCGAACTGCTGGACCGCGCTGACCGCGGTTCGCTGACTCCACGCGCGGCCGCTGAACAGATGGCGGAGGCGCGGCTGGCACGGGCAGTTGCCCTGCGCCGAAGGTTCTGATCACCCGACGCCGGATGGGATATATGTGAACGGTCATCCGAGTGCATGTCCGTGCGGCTGCGCTCGCCGCGGACTCCCGGCAGGAGTCCAGGAGCGAGGTCGACGTGCTGACGTGGTGGCTGGCGCGCGCTGAGTGCCAGTTGCCCCGCGAAGCCGGGTGGCTGACGGTGACCGAACGCCGCCATGCGGCGGGCATGCGGTACACCAAGCGCCGCACAGACTTCCTGCTGAACCGCTGGACCCTCAAGCTTGCCGTGGCCAGCGTCCTCGGCTGGCCTGACGATGATGCCGTGCTGGCGCGCGATAGAAGGACGCACAGCCAGCGACGGCGCACCTGAGCTTTTTATCGACGGGCAGCCCACTGGCCGCGGCGTCTCGCTGACTGACCGGGCCGGCTGTGCTGCCTGCCTCGTCGCGGACGGGCCTGCCGCGATCGGATGCGATCTGGAGATCGTGGAAACGCGCAGCGACGCGTTCGTGCACGATTACTTGACGCCGCCCGAGCGCGATCTTGTGGCAGCCGCTGGCCCGGCTCGCGACGTCGCCGCCAACCTCATCTGGTCGGCGAAGGAAAGCGCGCTGAAAGTGCTCCGCACCGGCCTGCGCCGGGATACCAGGTCAGTGGAGGTGACGGTGGAAGACCTGACGCCACCGGAGCATGCCTGGTCCCCGCTCCAGGTCCATGCCGTCGAGGGTCTCGATTTCGGCGGCTGGTGGCGGCGGAGCGGGTCGTTCCTGCTGACCGCCTGCGCGTCCGGGCACCTGCTGCCGCCGACCGCACTGGAGGGAGTCTCTCCGCTAGACGAGGAATCCCCCACGCATAACTGGCTGGGCGGAGCGTGGCGGCGGTCGCGGCCGCAGCTCGGGGTGAGCTGGCCGGTGGCGCACCGGCACTACGCCGCGCACGCCGATGGCCTGCTGACCGAGCCGGAGCCGCCGGCTGCGCTGGGCATCGATGAGACCCGCCGCGGGACGCCGATGGCTGCAGGACCCGGTGACGGGCCGGTGGGTGCGGACGGAGCGGTTCGAGACGAACTTCACTGACCTGGCGGGCGATGGCCGGCTGCTCGGCAGGTCGCGGGGCGGACCGGCGCGGCGGTGACCGGATGGCTGGACGACCGTGGCCAGGCCTGGAAGAACCAGGTCGCGTTCGTGGCGATGGACCCGTGCGCGGTCTACCGGTCCGCGATCACCAGGGCGCTGCCGCACGCCGTGATCGTGGTGGACCACTTCCACCTGGTCCGCCTGGCCAACCAGGCCGTCACCAAAGTCCGGCAGCGGGTCACCCGCCAGGTCCTGGGCCGCCGCGGCACTACCAGGGACCCGGCCTGGCACAGGCCGCTGGCGTAGTTTTGCTGGCATTGCCCTAGCTGGCTACTGTCGCTGCGACCGGTGTTGTGACTCCGCCGGCTGCCGGGATAGGCGGCGGCGCTGGTGTCGGCGCTGGCCGCCGCTCGAGCGCTCCGATGATGAACGGACGCAGCTCTGCGGCCGCGATGATGTGATCGACGGATCCCACCCGCCTGGCGCGCTCGATGTCGTGAATGCTGTCGAACTCGTCGGCCACTTGCCTCAGCTTCTCAGCCCGGACGGCCTGGGTGATGATGGTCAGCTCATGCCGCAGCTCTGCGCGGGCGTCGGCCGTACCCGCGGCGAGCTTCTCACGCCCATTCACGACTCGCGGATCAGTGTCAGTCCTGGCTCTGACCTCGCGCGCGAAGACGACCCCTGCGGCTGGCCCGCCGCCGATCACCGATGCGAAGGAGCCGGTCACCGCAGCGGTCACCATGCCGTCGTGCAGTCGCTTGGAGAACACCACGAAGGCGCCGCCGTGGTAGCGGGACACCACCACGAGGACTATCGGGCCCCGGAAGTTGGTCACCGCGCGGCCGATCTCCGCGCCGTACTCCAGCTGCCATTTGCGCATGCTCTCCGGCGAGCCGTCGAACCCGCTGAGGTTCGCCAGGATCACCAGGGGGCGGTTGCCGCTGGCGGCGTTCACGGCGCGGGCCACCTTACGCGAGGACTGCGGGAAGAGCGTGCCGGATGTCCACGACGGGGGGCCGTCGGCCGGGACGAATCCGGTGCGGGGCAGGGTCTGTGATTCGAGGCCGATGAGGCAGACCGGGAATCCGCCGACATGCGCTTCCCACACGATGGCGTTCTCGCCGTCGCGCCACCTCATCCAGCGCTCGAACGGCTCGTGATCAGCGTCGGTGACGGCGCGCATCACTGATCGCATGTCGAACGGCTTCTTGCGCTCGGCGTTCAACTCGGCAGAGAAGATATCGCCGATCCGATCAAAATCCGACCCTGCCACGGTCTTATGCGGTGACACGCACACGTCCCGGTCAAATGGGTCGCTGGTGGGCGCCCGCCGCGGGCAATCCTCGCCTGGGACGATGTACGTGTGCTCATAGTGCCGGAGCAACACGGCGCACGCGTCGGCCAGCGTGGGCGCCCAGTACTGTCCCTGTCCGTTCGGGCCCATGATCCGGTCGAAGCCGCCGATCCCGAAGTTGTCCTCGGCCGACACTCCGCCGGAGTAGTCCAGCGAGGTCTTGCCCGTCAGCACCATCGCGCTGCTCGGCGTCATCACGAGGATTCCACGCGTATGCATGAGCATGGTGGCCTCCGCGTTCCAGTAAGGCTGCGCACCCACGTTGATGCCGGTGACCACGACGTTGACCTCGCCGCCTGACTGAGTGAACTCGATCAGGCGCCGCAGCACCGCGGCTATCCAGTCCATGTTCTCGGTGCCGCTGTCCCAGGCGATGCGGGCGCCCGAGGAGAGCGCGAACCACTCGACCGGAACTCCCATCCGACGGGCAAGTGCCAGCGCCCCGAGAATGCGGCGGCATTCCGGCTCGGCGAGATTGCCGAGGCCCGAGGTCGGGTCGCCGAGGATAGCCACGCGACGCATGCCTTCGGGAACCAGCGTGGTGTAGTTACTGATCACCCCGACCACGATCCCGGCGACGTTGCGGCCGTAGGGCCGGTCGACCGGCATCAGCTCATCGCCCAAGTCGTCGAGGTCATATTCGGTGAAGGTGCCGGCCGGGAAGTCGGCGGGCGCGTTCACCGGTGGAGTGAGCATCCGGATGAGCTCATACGGATATGGAAAGCCGAGGCGCTGCGATCGCAGCACCTTCTGCTTGTACTCAGTCAGTGGCCTGATGGGCTGGTCGGAAACCGGCCGGATTCGTACGCTGACCGCCCTGTCGGCGACATTTTCGACGTCAAGGACCGCGTCACGGCCTTCCCCGGTGGCCGCATCCACAGTCCGGATCCTGACGGCGACCTTCTCAATGCCAAGGCCCGCGGCCATCGGCGCCAGCCTGTGGGCCACGCCACGCCAGGTCCCTTGCGCGATGTCCCAGGTCGGGCGCACGTAGAGGATGATCCGGTTGGTCAGCGGTCGCTGCTTCTGCGGTCGGTGGCTGAGCGCGTGACGGATGTCGGCAAGCGCCTGCGCAAGCACTCCCTCCAGCTGCGGGAAGCCGATTACCCGGCCGCCCGAGTCTCTGGCCGGGGTGAGGTCGCGAACCTCGGCGATTGCGATCAGGCGCTCGTCCTTCGGATTCTGGCGGGCGACCGCGTGGAACAGGTAGATATCTTCGGCGCTGGACATCCGCTGGAGAGTGAAATTTGAGAGCCGCCACAGGTCGAGGCGTTCGGCGATCATCGGATGCAAATTGCGGTAGAGCGGGTCCTCGGTGAACCCCGCATCGTCCTGGCAGAAGGTGAAGTGCAGGGTGCGCAGGTGCTCCTCGGACTCTGCCTCAGGATCGGGACCGCTTTCACTAGTGACGGTGATGTCGAGACGGTGCAGCATATGGCCGAAGTCAGTTCGCTGAAGCAAACCGGCCAGCTCGGCGGCCATCGGCCCGGCATCCATCCATTCGCCGCTGCGCCAGGACTCGATATCCACGACGACGCGCTGGTCCGGGGGCAGGGTGCCGAGAAATGCCCGCAGCTCAGTGGCGAATCCGGCAAGGTCCGCGATGGACACATACCCGGTGACCAACTGTACGTCCTGCCCATCCTCGGTGTAGTTGGCCAGGCATGTCAGGTGCAGGCCGAATGCCTGGCATCTCACCTGAGCTAGCTCGTGGATCCGGTAGAACCGGAGGGTCCGTGCCTGTAGGAGCCGTGCCCTCGTCGTGGCATCCGCGTCGCGGTACCTTTCCCGCAGCAGCGCGCGCATTGGCTGCGGACACCACATGAGGCGATCAGTTAGCTGGCGGAGACGTTCTCCGGAGGGATGCGCGGCGAGTTCGTCGATACACCGCTCCATCTCCGCATAGACCTGGGCGCGCATGCGCCTCAGCATCGGCACGTCGACGTAGCTGCGGCGCACCTCACGTGCGAGGTCGCAGACTTCCTGATGAGGTCCCTGCGTAGCGGCGATGAGACGGTCGAGAACCGCGAGCCGCTCGTCGGTCATCAGGGCCATCAGCGTGTCGCGTCGGCGCAGCCACTGATCCAGGACTGCCATAACGACCGGCGCGGTGACGTGGACTCGCCCAAGAGACCCGTACATGCGCAACAGCGCGTGCTCAAGCTCCGGCGTGCGCCGCAGCGACGTGACGCCGTAGCGTGCCAGCGCCCGCCGCAGCTGGCTCAGGAAGCGCGCCGGCAGCGCGCTGCGCTCTGGATCGAGAACGGCCAGGTAGGCGAACAGGTAGTGCTCGGCGCTGTTGGCGCGCTCATCCTCGGTCTCGTCCGGCTCACGCCGTGCCAGCGTGGCGATGTCGCCGAATATCTCGAGCAGTTCCTGCTGCTGGTCGAGCAGGCCCGGGTCGGCCGGCCCGACGGCGGCAGACATCGCCTCCTGCCTGTTGCTCAGCGCCCGCGCGGCATCCTCGTCGACGTCATAGCCGAGCAGGTAGCCGCGAAGAGTAGCAGGATCGGCATGGCCGTCGGGGCTATGTTCGTCCGCGCGGAAACCGGTCGCCAGGGCAGCCAGATCGAACCGCGGCCCGGTTGCGGCACAATGCTCCGGCTGATCTGGTGGCAGCAGCTGCACCAATGACGCGCCGGCCTCCACCTGCGTGTTGACGCAGGCGAGCACGGCGTGGACCGTGCCAGGAAGGGGAGCCGTGATGGAAGTCTCCATTTTCATGCTCTCGACCACGACGAGCGGATCGCCGGCCCTGACCGTATCGCCAGGGGCGACGAGGACCTCGACAACGAACGCGGGCGCCGGGGCGCGGACGTGACCGCCGCAGTCGCTGGTGATGACGTGGGGTACACCGGCAACTTCGATGATGATCCTCGGCCCCTGCACATCGGCGACGACACGAAGGCGCTGCCCGAGGCAGGTCACGGCGCGCTCATAGCGGCCGAGGCGCTGGACGTTGCACGTCTATGAGGCCGTCGCCGGTGTCGACCCGGTACTCGCCGCGCTCTAGGCAGTAGACATGCATTCGGTAGATGTTGCCGCGCAGGCTCAGCTCGACCTCGTGCCCGACCTTGTCCGGCAATTCCGGCCGCCCGCGAGCCGCGGCCGCAAAGAAGTTGGCCTGGGCGGCGGCCTGATCCGCGTCGGCGGCCTCGATGGCCGCCGCGAGCAGCGCAACGGGGTTCTGCTGCGGAAGATGCTGCCCGGCCGCGGCCAGCCGATCGAGCCATTGGTTGTCGTAGCTGCCCGCACGCATCTCAGGCCGGTCGAGTAGGGCGAGCAGGAAGGCCTTGTTCGTGGTCCCGCCGTCAACGACGACGAGCGACTGCGCAAGGCCGCGGTGGAGCCTGCTGAGTGCTTCGCTCCGGTCCCGGCCCAACGCGACGACCTTGGCGATCATCGAGTCGAAGTCGGCTGCGATCTCGTCACCCTCCGCGAGGCCGGCGTCGACCCGGATACCCGGGCCGCACGGTGGCCGCAGCGTGGACACGCGGCCTGGCGCCGGGGCGAAGGCGTGTTCTGGGTCCTCGGCGCTGAGTCGGGCTTCGATGGCGTGCCCGCGGACCGGTGGCGGGCTTCCCTCCAGTCGCCCGCCTTGCGCGATGTGGAGCTGCAGCTTGACCAGATCCAGCCCGGTGGTCAGTTCCGTGACTGGGTGCTCGACCTGCAGCCGGGTGTTGACCTCCAGGAACAGAAATTTCCGGCTCGCCGGATCGACGAGAAACTCGACCGTGCCGGTGCTCCTATAGCCCGCCGCGGAGCCCAGCCGCACGGCCGCATCGCGCAAAGCCTTCTCGGCGGACTCGTCGAGCAGCGTGCATGCCGACTCCTCGACGACCTTCTGGTTGCGGCGCTGAATGCTGCAATCGCGAACGCCGACCGCCCACACCGCGCCAAGGCCATCGGCTACCACCTGAACTTCCACCTGGCGCGCGGCATCGACCTTGCGCTCGATGAAGACGGTGCGGTCACCGAACGCATAGTCCGCCTCCGCCTGGGCCGCAGCGAATGCATCGCGCATGCAGTCCGCGGAGTCCACCATCCTGATGCCCCGGCCTCCCCCTCCGGCCGCTGCCTTCACCAGGACCGGGTAGCCCAGAATTTCCGCGGCGAGTAGCGCGCTGCCGGCGTCATGGACGGGACCTCCGCTCCAGGGCACGACGGGGATACCGATGCTCTCGGCAAGCCGCTTGGCATTCACCTTGTCACCGAGCAGCCGGATGGTCTCACTGGACGGGCCGATGAAGGTGATACCCGCGCGCTCGCAGCGCTGGGCGAATTCGGCCGACTCGGCGACGAAGCCCCAGCCCACCCAGACGGCGTCGGCGCGAGTATCTGCGATCGCTGTCATCAGCCGATCGAGATCGAGGTAGGTACTCTTGCGGCGGCCGTCAGGGTCGGCGAAGGTCGCCGGGCCGAGCAGCACGGCCTCGCTGGCTTCCCGGACGAACCACGCTGCTGAGTCCGGCTGCGTGTACAGCGCGATCGTGGCGATAGGGTCGCTGGACTCCGAGTTGAGCTCGGCGACCGCGGCGATGCAGCGCATCGCCGCTTCTCCGCGGTTGACAATGGCGAGCCTATGAATAGTGGTCACGTCAGCTCCCAGGGCCGCAGGCATCTCACGTCAGCCTCGCATGGCAGCACGTATCGGGCGCTGGAGCTCGTCCGCAATCGCGCCGGGCAGCGGCGTGGAACGATACCCGTCGATGCGGACGAGCACGTCGCCGGCCGAGTCCACGACGCGGCAGTCGAAACTGCCGTCGCTCATCGGATGAACGAGCGCGAACAGGGGCCCTTCGCCATGCGGCTTGTGCAACGTCCGGATCAGGTCGGCATGGCCAGGCAGCGCCAGCCGGCCAGCCTGGCCGATGTCCCAGAGGCCGACCGTCTGGAAGCACAGCTCGGCCAGCCGAGGCTCCGTCATCGTCGGATCTTCCGCTGGCAGGTGGTCGGGAGGCAGATGCCCGGCTAGTCGGCCGACAACGGCACCGTCGCAGCACCACGCCTCGTCGAGCACTTGGTAGGCCGGGCCATGGGGGAACAGGCGGTAGATGTCCGCATGGCCGGCACGCAGGGCAGCCGCTTTGGTGGGGGAGACATCAGTCTCGGTCGGCGGCGCCTCCGTCGTGAGCCGGACGCTGCCGGTGAAATGCGTTGTCCAGTGCGGTAGGTCGTCCCCCTTGAGCATCCTGCTGCACGCCAGCGCGCAGTCCGCGACCAGGTCGGCGCCATCCCGGCGGACTACTGCGCGCACAGTTACGGTGCGAGGCTCGTCGCGGTAGAACTTCACCGGTGCCTTGAAATCCAATCGTTCGATGCCCGCGACGTGCAGGTCCGGAGCCGCGAGGCTCGCGACGGCGGCGAAGGCCTCGGCGCCCATGACGCCGGGCAGCACGGTGATGGATTCGATCTTGTGATCATGCAGGAACGGCTGTGCTGCTGGATCCAGGGTTGTCTCGACAGTCAGCCCTGAGTAGACGCCCATGCCGGTAACGGATCCGGCCATCGGTCCGGCAGCACTGGTATTGACGGCGGCGATGTCGAGCCCGCCGGTGGGGTCAGGCTCGTCCAGCATCATGCCGAGCTCTCCGCCGATGACGACCTCACCGCGGAACGGGCTGCCTGTCAGCTCTCGCCTGATCCAGGCGATTCCAGCCTCGGGAGGCAGCATCTCGATCCCGGCCATCTCCATGACCCTCGGAATGGATCCGCGCGTGGCCATGCCCAGCCCGCCCCAGGCGGTCCAGTCGAGCGCGATCCCGCGGGTGGCCGGCCGGGTCCGGCGGAAGCTCGACGTGATCTTGCACATCAGGTCATTAGCTGCTGCGTAGTCGGTCTGGCCTGCATTGCCGAACCGGGCCGCCACCGAACTGAACGCCACGGTCGCGCCGATCGGCAGGTCGCCGGCCGCATGCAGGAGGTTGAACCAGCCATCGCTCTTCACATCGAACACGAGGTCATACTCGCCGCGTTCCTTGTCGGCGATCCCGTGGCTGATCTCGACCCCGGCCGCGTGCAGCAGCACGTCGATGCGCCCGTGCAACTCGCGGATGTCTGTGACAACCTGCGCGACCGCCTCGGCATCGGTCAGGTCCACCGAGTGGTAACGGGCCTCGCCGCCTGCGTCGCGTATCGCCTGTATCGCGGTGAGCGCGGAGTGGAGCCGCTCGTATCGCGAGAGCTCACGCTCGATCAGCACGGGGGTTGGCCGTTGTCCGCCGGCCTTAAGCCGCTCGCTGATGGTCGTTCTGAAGGCTTCGCGATCGGTCGCGAACCGGGCCAGATCCTCGTCGGCAGGATCAGGCTCAGGAGTCAGGTCGAGCAAGTGGAAGGTGCCGCCCGTGGCAGCAGCCAGGTCTGCCACGATCGCTGACACGATGCTGCCGGCCGCCCCGGTGACGACGAATACGCTCTCGCTTCCTAGGGTTAGCCCGCCGTCTCCGTCGCCGAACGCGACCTCGCGCAGGCCCACGGTCCACCGGCGGCCGTCTGCCCGGCCGATCTCGACTGCCCCCGGGTCACGGACGGTCTCCTCGATGAGCACGTCGGCGAGCGACGCGGTCTTCCTGCTCAGCGGGAAGTCCACGGCCTTGACCAGGACTTCGGCCCGCTCGCGGCGGTAAGCCTTGGTGAAGCCGGTCACGGCACCGCCTAGAGGCGCAACCGCGCCTGCCTCGTCGTAGCCGTGGTAGCCGCCGAGGCGGGTCGCCGACACCAGGAACGTGCCCCGCGGTCCGAGCTGACCCTCGGTATCCAGGCGTCGCACGACGGAGTGCAGGTTCTTGACCCGGCTTGCCAGTGCACTGCGCCAGCTGGTCAGGTCGAGGTCCTGAATAGCCGGCTCGGCATCGAGCGCCGCAAGCCAGTACAAGCCGTGCACAGGCCCGTCCGCAAGCCAGGTCGTCAGCCGTTCGTCGATGGTTTCGGCTGCGGATCCGGATTCCAGGACGAGAGCGGTGACACCAAGGGCACCGAGGCGCCTCAGGAGCGCGTCCGCGACGCCTCCTTCGTCTGTCATCACGATGACGCGCTTGGTGTCATCCAGCGTCACGCCGGTAAGGGAGCACCACTCGATCGGAGGCCGCAGCACCGGAGTCGGGATCCGGCGCGGAAGCCTTTCGGCTGCGGCGATGTCCCCCGTGAACGCGGGTGCGGTCCGAAACGCCGGCGCTGGCTCCTGGTCGGCCGGAGATCCGCGGCCTGCCGGGGCCTCGGCTGCGGCAGGCTCGCCCACCTGTGCCCGCTCGCGGGCGAAGCCGATGACGTGGGCGAGGGTGGGGAAGTCGCGCAGCCTGAGGTTCTCATCGCGCGGGATGCCGAACCGTTCCCGCACGGCCGCGAACACCTCGGCCTGCTTGACCGTGTCGACGCCGAGGTCGGCTTCGAGGTCAAGGTCGAGGTCGAGCAGTTCGGCCGGATAGCCGGTCATCTCGCTGACGATCTGCACGATCTGGTCTGTGACTGTGTCAGCGGCGGGCTCGGATGCGGATGGTGGCGCGGCGGCCAGGCGCTGCCGGGGCCTCGGCTGCGGCCGGCTCGCCCACCTGTGCCCGCTCGCGGGCGAAGCCGATGACGTGGGCGAGGGTGGGGAAGTCGCGCAGCCTGAGGTTCTCATCGCGCGGGATGCCGAACCGTTCCCGCACGGCCGCGAACACCTCGGCCTGCTTGACCGTGTCGACGCCGAGGTCGGCCTCGAGGTCAAGGTCGGGCTCCAGCAGGTCTCGCGAATAACCCGTCAGGCCCTCCACGATGTCCAGCACGGATTGCGTGACCGGGTCTGCTGGAGACGGCTCGGGCATACCCTGAGCAGCCACCGGAGCTGCTGGCGCCGGCGACGATGGCAGTGCCACGGTCGGCACTGGTGCCGCTGCGGTTGCCGGCGACGGCACCGTAATAGCCGGAAGAGGCTGGGCCGTGGTCGCCGGGCCGTCCGCTACCAGGGCGTTCGCCCCCTGGCCGTTCGCCCCCTGGCCGTTCGCCGCGGGAACGAGCGCCGCGTCGGTAGCTGGGTAGCAAGTGACTGCGCGGCTGCGGGCACTACCGCCGGCTCGGCAGGCGCCGCGGGCACCTGGACAGGGCCATCATCGCTGACCCGCAGGCGGTGCTGCACGACCTCAAGCCGAGCATCCGGACGGCCACTCACCCGCGCGAGCCACGAGCGCCATGTGACGTCGTCGAGCACGCGATAGGCGTAGCCCAGGCCGGTCGGCTCACGGCGCCGGCCGTCGGCCGGCGCGGTCCAGCGCAGCAGGATCATCGCGATCTGCGAGCCGAAGCCCGCGGCGAGACGAAGCGCATAGGTGACGGGATAGGCGCCGCCTCGGGACAAGTTCAGCTGGCCTAGCTCGGGATCGATCTCACGGAAGTTCGCAACCGGCGGGACGATTCCGGTTTCAAGGGCCTTGACGGCCACGACCTCTTCGATGCCCGCGCCCATGGCGTGACCGGTGAAGCCCTTCGTATTCGTGATGACGACCGAGTCGGCGGCGGGACCGAAGACCCGCCGCAGGGCGTTGATCTCAGCCGACGCGCTGCCGCCCCTGGCGGGTGTGTATGTCTCATGAGAGACGAACACGGTCTGGCTCGCGATCGCGAAGCGGTCGATTCCCCGCCGCTCGGCCTGCCGGATGAGATTCTCCATGACCTGGCCGATGTGCTCGACGTCGAGCCGGGTGCCGTGGAACGCGCTATTGGCGGCGACCACCGCGAGCACCTCGCAGATCGGGCGGATGCCGCGCTCCCGTGCCGCCGCCGCGGATTCGACGACCAGGGCGGCGGCACCAGATCCGATGATCATCCCGTGCCGACGCCGATCGAAGGGCAGGGCCGCGTCCTCCACGACATCGTCGGTTGCCGCCGCGCCGCTAGCCAGGAACCCCGACCCAGTCCAGGGCAGCAACGTGTCGGAGGCTGCGCTGTCCGCAGACACGACGATCACGCGGCGGCAACGGCCAGCGCGGATCCAGTCCTCGGCGACAGACACCGCCACAGCTGTGCTCGCGCAGGCTGAGTTCACCTGGGTGTTGGGGCCGCGGGCGCCGATTAGCTCGGCAAACTGCGAGTGCCCCATCGCTAGCGCCCTGAACAGGAAACGGCGGTCGAATGCGAACGGATGGGTCTCCAGCGTGTGCCGCAGGCCGGCGATACGCCGGTCCACCTCGGCGGCCGCCTGGTCCGCCGTGTTCATCCGGGCGCGCACGTCCGCGAGCGTCGCGAGCTCCGTCCTGCGCGAACGGTCCTCCTGGTAGCAGTTGATATCGTGCGCGAACGACTCGTAGCCAGGGAAAGCCGAGGCGAACACCACGCCGGTGTCGTCTCGCAGTTCATCGGGCAGGCCCCAGGGCCCGGGTAGCTGAGTCCCCAGCGTGGTGGTGTGGTAATGCCGGACCAGCGGGATGCCGGCGTCGCGCAACGCGTCGATGCCGGCGCCGATCGCGAGCCGGGTGGAGGGATCGAGGGCGGCGTCGCGGTCGGGATCGAGGCCGAACTCCTCAACCGCATCGAGAGGGCTGTAACGACCCGCCAGCTTGATGACGTCGCCCTCGCCCTTGATCATTTCGAACGCCGGATCGCCGTGGTCGCTCTTCACCAGCCGGGTGATGTGCTTGTCGACCATCTCACGGCGTATCTGGCGTGGTATCACGTCGATGAACTGCTGGCCGGACAGGATTCGGGCGACGTTCTCATCGTCGAAGACCCGGTCTACGCCGGGCAACCCGAGAGCAGCCCCGGTGATGACGACCGGCTCCATGGTTTCGGGCGCGTACCGGGGCAACGTAGGTGCCGCGTCCACAGCCGGCGCGGGTCCGTCAGCATCGGCGAGAATGTCCCGGCTCCGCTCGAGCAGGTCTGCCAGCAGGTGGCCGAGTTCGGAATAGCGATCAGGACGCACGACTGACCCGGCGGCAAGGGATGAGGGGACATTCGAAACGGGGTCGGCCATCGCCGGCGTGGCGGCAGCGGTCGCTGGTGCCAGCGTCCTGGCTGACGATGAGACATGCGTTCCGGCTGGGGTGCTGGCCACGACTGGCGCGCCGACACTCGCTGGCAGGCGCTCCGCAGCAGCGGGATAACCGAAACCGGCAGCGTACAGACCGCATAGGGCGGCATTGAACGAGGGCAGGTCGCCGTTCTTAGGATGGTTGGTGAACAGGGTAAGGACGTCGTCGTGCTCCGAGCCGAGCACATCCTCGGCAAATCCCTGCAGTGCACGCTTCGGGCCGACCTCGACGAACACGCGGGCACCGGCCTCGTAGAGGGTATTGAGGCCCTTGACGAACTGGACGGGCGAAGCGACCTGCCGGCCCAGGACGTCGAGCATTCGTCCTTCCGCGTCCGGGCCCTCTGCCAGGTAGAACTCGCCGTCGACGTTGGCCACGATCGGCAGCGTCGGAGCGTGTAGCTGCAGCCGGGCCAGCGTCCGCCGGAGCGGCTCGCTCACCGGCGCGACGATTGATGTATGGAACGCGTGGCTGACAGGGATGCGCACGGCCGTCCGCGCTGCCTCCTGGAACGCCAGTATCGCCTGCTCGACGGCTGCAGTGGCACCGCCGATGACAGCCTGATGAGTGCTGTTTACGTTGGCGATCACCACGTAGCCGTCAATCGAGGCGACGGTCCGCTCGATCTCTTCAAGTGGGGCCATCACGGCGGCCATCGCTCCGTGGTCGGAGAGCTCCAGGCTGGCCATCTCGCGGCCGCGCGCGCTGACTGCCTCAAGCGCTGCGTCGAACGACAGGGCGCCTGCGGCCACCAGAGCTCCATATTCACCGAGGCTGTGACCCATCACCATGTCGGGCGCGATGCCGTAGGCGCTCATCAGCCGGGTCAGGGCAATGTCGGCGGTCAGCACGGCGGGCTGGGTGATCTCGGTCCGCACCAACTGCTGTTCGAGTTGTGCGACAGCCGACGGGTCATTGCTGTCTATGAAGATGTAGTCGGTCAGCGGCTTGCCGAGCAACGGTGTCATCACGCGGTCGGCCTCGGCGAACGTCTGCGCCACGATCGGCTCTGTCGCTCGCAACTCTTCGAGCATGTTGACGTACTGCGAGCCCTGGCCCGTGTACAGGAAGGCGACCTTGGGCGCAGGGCCGTGTCCTAGGAAGATGCCGCGCGCACGCAACATCTTCCGCATCTCGGCGGTTCCGCTGGTGAGCGCCTGCACGGCCATGGCCGTCTTGGCCGCGAGTTCGGCAGCGCCGTCATAATCGATGGCGGCCCGGAAGCTGGCCCTGGCCAGAGCTGGATCCGGCAGCTGCGGTGGCGGCGCCTCGCCGAGGGCAGCCCGGTCACGTACATGTGCCAGTTGCGCGGCCAAGTCCGCCTCGGTTTCACCGCCCACCACGAGGGCGCCACGCAGCGGGACCTTGCCCTCCGTAATGGCGGGCGTGCCCGCGCGGGCCGCGGCCGGGTCGCCCGCGGTCGCGGCGGGGTGACGGTACGGCCGCGCGGGCGCCGGGATGTCGGCGCCCTCGGTCGCGCGGCGGTCAGCGTGCGCTGACATGCGCTGCCCCGTATCGTCGAACCGGCCAGGTACGTACTCCTCCAGCACGGCGTGGAAGTTGGTGCCGCCGAAGCCGAACGCGCTGACACCGCCCCGCCGAACGCCGGATGATGGCATCTGCCAGTCGCGAAGCTCGGTGCTCACCCGGAACGGTGAGGCCGACCAGTCGACGTTCGGGTTCGGGTCGCGGAAGTTCAGGCTCGGCGGCAGTACCTTCTCATGCAGCGCCATGATCATTTTGAACAGCCCGGCGGCGCCCGCGGCGCTCTTCAGGTGGCCGACGTTCGACTTCACCGAGCCAAGCGCGATCGAGCCGGGGACAACGCCAGGACCGCCGAAGACGGCGTTGAGGCTTTCAAGCTCGGCGGCGTCGCCGACGCGAGTCGACGTGCCGTGCGCTTCGACCGCTGACGCGGTCGTGGGCTCGACGCAGGCGTTGCGCCAGGCACGCTCGATCGCCAGGCGCTGCCCGGCCGGGTTGGGGGCGGTGATTCCCTTGCCCTTGCCGTCGCTCGAACCTGCGATGCCGAGCAGGACCGCATAGATCCGGTCGCCGTCGCGCTCGGCGTCGGCGAGCCGCTTCAGGACAAACAGCGCCGCGCCTTCAGCCATGACGAAACCGTCTGCGCCTGCGTCGAACGGACGTGTCCCCGTCGCGGAGAGCGCTCCTATCTTGCAGAACTTCACGAAGGCGGCGACGTTCATGTTGCGGTCCACACCTCCGG
Organism: uncultured Actinomycetota bacterium; assembly: GCA_963837255.1. Lineage (GTDB taxonomy): Bacteria > Actinomycetota > Actinomycetes > Streptosporangiales > Streptosporangiaceae > JAJYUU01. The sequence continues at coordinate 24,882 of CAWIMN010000009.1, read as the reverse complement.
CGACCGCAGCGTCGAATTGCCCGTCGACGAGCCCCTCTGCGGCCGCGCCGACGGCCGCCAGCGCGGAGGCGCAGGCCGCGTCGGTGGTGAAGCTAGGCCCGTGGAAGTTGAATAGGTTGGCGATCCGGCCCGTCAGGATGCTCGCCAGCTCGCCCGGCATCGTGTCCTCGTTGATCTCAGGGAACTGGCTCAGGAACGACCGCGTGGTCTCGCCGGCGATCAGCTCGCGGGTCTCGGCTGGCAGCCCGGCAAACGCTCGTGACCTGGCGAGTTCCCTGGTGAATTCGGGAAGCTGGATGCGGAGGTTGCTCGCGTAGTGCTTCTCGCCGCCAATCGCGTTGCCGATCACTACCGCGACCCGCGCCGGGTCCACCTTCCAGGTCGGCCAGCCCGCGTCGACGAGTGCAGTACGGGCCGCGGAGACTGCCCATTTCTGGCTGTCGTCCATCTGGTCGCTGACCTTCGGCGGAATCGGCAGCCGCCACGCGATTGGATCCCACGGGAATTCGCTGACCCATCCGCCGATGCGCGAGTAGGTCTTGTCGGGCGCCCGCGGGTCAGGGTCGTAGTACAGATCCGGGTCCCACCGATCCTTTGGAACATCGGTGATGCTGTAGTGGCCTTTGGTGAGGTTGTTCCAGAACGCCTCAGCGTTGGGTGCCTGCGGCATGATGGCGCCTATGCCAACGATGGCGACCGGCTGCGGCTGGCGCGGAGCGGGCTCAGGACTCATGACGATCGATTCTGTGTCGGGGGCGACGGTCTGGGCCGCCCGTAGAGGGCGTCAGCGACGCTGTCCATGTCGGCTACCAGTCCGGCCTGGGCGGCGCGTACGGCGTCCAAGCGCAGGCCCGTTTCGAACGCCGTCATGTCGGTGCCCTGGCTGGCACCGAGCACCCAGCGCAGCCCTTCGTGGGCCACCCTGTGTGCGGCATTCCGCGCGAACACACGGCTCATAGCCGCGAGCGCCTCAGGGTCGAACCGATGGTCGGCCTTCGCGGGGAGGGCGCCATCGAGGGCCGCAGCGGCGCGTGCAGAGAAGGTGCCCGCGCACTCCGCATGGGCCATCAGTTCGCCGAGCCGCAGTAGCACGTGCTGGCTGCGGGTGAGGCGGCCCACGCGGCAAGCTTCGAGCACGCTGGTTAGTGCTTCGCTTGCCAGCGCCGCCGCTCCGGCGCCGACGTCGCCGTGCCGCGCGTGCAGCGCGCGAAGCTCGGATGCGATCTCGGTGTAGTAGTGCCCGGCGGACTTCAGGTGCTGCTGCCAGCGGTCGCGCGCGATCGTCATCTCCATGATCTCGGATGTGCCTTCGTAGATCGTGGTGATGCGGACGTCGCGCTTGATCTTCTCGACCAGGTAATCGCGGGTGTAGCCGTAACCGCCGTGGGCCTGAATGGCCGCGTCCGCGGCCAGGTTGCCCGCCTCGGTCGCGAAGTACTTGGCGATGGCTCCCTCGGTGTTGAGAGCGCCGTTCTCGCCCTGGCCCGCGTCGATCCGCGCGGCCGTGTACTCGATGTAGGAGCGGGCGGCCTCTAGCAGGACGGCGTGCGGGACGATGAGCTTGTGCGTGTAACCCTGCTTCTGCGAAAGCGGCGCGCCGGCCTGGATGCGGGTCGCGGAATATGCGATGGCGCGGTCCAGCGCAGACCAGCCGCCCCCGAGACCGAAGGCCGCGACCGTAAGGCGCGTGTAGCCGAACACCATCTGTGCCTGTGTGAGTCCCTGCCCCTCGATTCCGCCGATAAGGTTTTGCTCAGGTACGAATGCACCGTCGAGGAACAATGCCGCCGTGTTGGACAAGCGGATGCCGTGCTTGTCCTCGGGCCGGTTCTGGGTGAAGCCCTCCGTGCCGCGCTTGAGAACGAACCATGATGGCCCGCCCGGAGCCCTGGCCAGGATGGTGTACATGTCGGCGATGCCGCCGTTGCTGATCCACTGCTTGCGGCCGGTCAGCCGGTATCCGGTGGTCTGCCCGTCTTCGACCACGGGCGTCGCGGTGGTCTTCAGCGCGCCGAGGTCGCTGCCCGCCTCCGGCTCGGTGGCGCCGTAGGCGTACAGGAGTCCGTGCTCGGCGATCTCGGTCAGCCACGCGCGCTTCTGCTCGGGGGTCGCGCCCACGATAATCGGATCGCTGCCCAGGGAGGTGGCGAACACGCTGGTGGCCAGACCGAGGTCAAGGCGGGCCATCTCCTCACAGATCCGGTAGACATCGACGGTGTCACAGCCCATCCCGCCGTATTTCTCGGGAATGAATAGCAGGTGTACGCCGAGTTCGTCGCTGCACATCGCTCTGACCAGATCTTCCGGGCAGACGTCGTCGTGGTCGAGTTGTAACTGGCGCTCCTCACTCATCGCGTTGGCGACGAACTCCTTGATCGTGTCCAGCGTCATCTTGAGCGTCTCGGCGTCAATGCCGGTAGGTGCAGCAGCCTCTGTCATTGCAGTCGTCAACAGAAAAATCACTTCCCGACTTTGAAGGTATGTCTGTGGGTCGCAGGCAACAGGGCCAATGGTCCCTCGCATGAAGGCGAGCGCTTGCTACCGGCTACTAACCAGCAGCCGCAGGCAGTCGCGGGAACATGACCGCCGCGCTGCTGCTGCTCGGTAAGGGCTCTCGCGGCACCGCCGCGCAAGGCCGGGGCTGCGGGGGCTCTCGGTCGCCCCTGGGTGGTCTGGAACAACTCCGACCCTCGTTCCATCGCCGGTCGTTGATGTAACGAATTTCGACCGCGGCGAGCGGCTAGCTGGGTAAGGCGGTAGCAGGCCATCGCATCCTGGGGCTGTTGCAAAGCCAGCGCCTGATGTGGCGTCGGGTACGCATCGACGTCTCTACTAAGGCGCTCGGTATCCCAGGGTCGTGCTGACGAAGACCGGCGTGCACCCGATCGCGGGCGGCTTCAGGCTGTGGGGTGTTGCCTGGCGTTATGTCGCGGGCGGTGCCACTCGTCGCTGGTCTTGCCCGGCCGCCCGACGTTGACGACCTGGACGGGCAGGTCACCAGCGGCGCGGAGCACCTGGTCCGCCACCGTGGACCCGGTCAGCAGACGCGACCAGCGCGAGCGGCGCGGCGACCCGATCACGAGCTGACAGGCTCCGGCCTTGCGGGCGGCCCGGATCAGCCCCGAAGCAGGGTCGCCGGCCCTGACCTCGCGCATGGTCCCGCCCAGGTTGCCGAGCAGCCGCCGGTCCGTCTCCATCCGGGCCTTCGGTGGCCGGTCCAGGTTGTCGATGGCCCGGACGTGCACCCCCTGGAGCCTGGCATCGGACAGCTCAGCGAGATGGGCGGCGTAGCGGATGAGCCATTCGTCGGCGGGTGACCCCGCCAGGCCGACGACGATGACCGAGGCGTTCACCGGCCCGCTGATGCCGCGGGCGGCCAGGAACGCCGTGACGGGATCGGGAACGCGGTCATCGAGCCACAGCTGCGCGAGCTCCCGCAGGGCGGCGAGATTCGCGAAGCGGAAATAGCTCGACAACGCCGCATCCACCCGCTCGGCCGGGACGACGAGGCCCTGGGCCAGCCGGCGCCGCAGCGCCGACGGCGCCAGGTCGACTAGCGTGATCTCCCCGGCCCGGACGAATTCATCCGGTACCGGCTCGGCCGGCCGCACCCCGCTGATCCGGGCGACGACTGGGCCCAACGATTCGATATTGGCCACGTTGAGGGTCGTATAGACATCGATGCCGCCCGCCAGCAGCTCACCGACGTCCTGCCAGCGTTTGGCGTGCCGCTCCCCCGGGAGGTTGGCGTGGGCCAGCTCATCCACCAATGCCAGCTGCGGGCGGCGGTCGAGAACCGCCGCGACGTCCAGTTCCGCAAAGCTCGCGCCCCGGTAGGTGACCGTACGCGCAGGAACTACCTCGAGATCATCGAGCCACGCCGCGGTCCCCGGCCGCCCGTGCCGCTCCAAGTGGGCAATCACGGTGTCGATGCCCGAGCGCCGCCGGGCGCGCCCGTCCCGCAGTATCGCGTAGGTCTTCCCCACTCCCGGGGCAATCCCGAGGTAGGTGCGCAGCTTGCCCCGGCCGGCCTGCGACTCCATCGCGTCGTGCAGACGAGCCTGAGCGATCAGATCCGGGCGGTCGGGCTGGCCGAGCCGGGTGCCGCTGTTCATGGCTGGATCCATTCAGACATCGTGCACGTTGTCAGAGCGCGGCCAGTGCGACTCCGGGCCGCCGGCGCAGCCGCCAAGGCCGGGGGTACCTGGACCAGGCCGCCCCCTGTTCTAGCAGGTCTGCCTGGCCACTGCGCCAATCCAGACGCTAGCCGCCAGCAACGACGCATGCCAGCGGTCCCTGGCGAGCCGCCGGTCCGACCCAGAGGACGAAGTTCCTGCTCTGCACGCCCGGAGGGGCAACGCTGAGGACCGACCACTTATGAAGCCAGACAGCAGACCGTCGCCACGCGCTACACCCTCGAGGGGCACTGCCAGAATGGATAGCGGCCGGCTGGTGATCTGGAACCCGCTTACCGCATCGAGCCGCCGGCCATGACGAGGGGCGATCGCCCGTAGAGGAAGGCTGCCGAGATCACCAAACAGACGACGGGCACCAGCTCCGGCCGGACCGGCGAAGGCGTGAGCCAGGCCGCCGAGGCGGACACAGATATCGCCCGCGAGGTCGAGCCGGCCGGTCATTTCCGCATCTACCTGGGCGCGGCACCTGGCGTCGGCAAAACCTACGCCATGCTCTCCGAAGGCCAGCGCCGACGGGCGCGAGGCGCCGACGTCGTCGCCGGGTTCGTCGAGTCCTACGGGCGGCCGCTCACCGAGGCGCTGCTCAACGGCCTCGAGGTCATACCCCGCAAGGTTTTCGACCACCGGGGACTCCGCCTGGAGGAGATGGACCTCGACGCGGTGCTGCGAAGACGGCCCGAGGTCGCGCTGGTCGACGAGCTTGCCCACACCAACGAGCCGGGATCCGGGCGGCACGGCAAACGCTGGCAGGATGTCCTGGACATCCTCGGCGCGGGAATCAACGTCATCACCACCGTGAACATCCAGCACCTGGAGAGCATCGCTGATGAAGTCGGGCAGATGACCGGGACGCCCGTCCGGGAACGGGTACCGGACTGGGTGCTGCGCACGGCCAACCAGATCGAGCTGATCGACTCCTCACCCGAGCAGCTGCGCCGCCGGATGCTCCACGGCAACATCTACCCCCAGGACAAGGTCCCCCTGGCCCTGACGCACTTCTTCCGCACCGACAACCTGATCGCCTTGCGGGAGCTGGCGCTGCGGTTCGTTGCCGACGAATCGGATGAAGAACTCCTCGAGCACCTCAGGCGGCACCAGCCTCAGGTCCTGTGGGAGACGACCGAGCGCATCATGGCGGCCGTCACCCCGGCACCGGGCGCCGACGTTGTGCTGCGGCGCGCAGCCCGCATCGCATCCAGGGTCAAGGGAGAACTCGACGTAGTCCACGTCATCACCGGCGACACCAGCCCGCCTGCCGACAGCCGGCCGGTCGACGGGCTGCGACAGCTGGCAGCCGACCTCGGTGCCCGCTGGCACGAGATAGAAGATGACGATCCGGCCCGGGCTGTGGTCAGCTTCGCCCGGGAGCACCAGATAACCCAGATCGTGATCGGGTCCATCCAGCACAGCTGGTGGCACATTCCCGGCGGCGGGCGGATCGTACGGCGGGTTATCCATGAGGCGGGCGCGTCCGGCATCGACGTCCACCTCATCGCCCGCCGCGAGCTGCCACCCGCCGAGACCCTCGAGCCCATTACATCACCGGCGCGATGATCGCCCGCAGACGCGGTCGACCACACGCCGCTAGTCACCGCAGCAGCCGACGTCGTCGACATCATCCTCGATGCCCGACGTGGCGACCACCACGTAGCGCGCGTGCGGAAGCTGTCTGCTAACCCGACAGCACACTCAAAGGAGCTGACCCACACGCGTGGCGTCCGCCCGGAATCGAGTTGGCACGTAGCAGAAGCACACCATGACCGCGATCCTGGTGCAGCCTCGGTTCTGTACTCGCGTGGGGAGAGCTACGACGAGAACCCCTACTTCTCTGATCTCGGCGAGCTGCTCGGGTCCGCCTGCGTGGGGCCGACTTGTCCTGAGCCCAGGTGGCGGGCCGCTCAATGCCAGGGGCGCCGCCATCCGCCCGGCCTGCGGCGGTTAGTCAGCTGTAGGTGGCGGGCCCGGCTACGATCAGTGCCAGGTGAGCCGGGAAGCCTGGTCGGCAGCAATGAGCGCACGGCCCTTCGTGCGCTACCCCGGGAGGCTTGCCATGTGGTCGGGCGCATCAGCGCAGGAGCGCTGCCGATGATCCGCAGGCTGCTTCGAGGAGCCGACTGGCGCCGGGAGGTGTTGCGTACCAACCTGTGGCTGGTTCCCGCAGTTGAGGTGGCAGCCGCGGTTATCCTTTTCGTGGCGACGTATGCGCTTGACCGGGCCGCGTTCGTCGGCGACTTCGGGTTGCCGGGCTGGCTGCTCAGCGGGTCGGCGGACGCGGCGCGGCAGATCCTCACTGCGATCGCGGCGGCCGTCATCACCGTCGTCGGCGTGGTGTTCTCCATCGTGATCGTGGCCCTGACGCTCACGTCGACTCAGTTCGGGCCTCGGATGCTGCGCAACTTCATCCGCGACCGCGGCACGCAGGTGACCCTGGGGACCTTCGTAGCGACCTTCGTCTATGCCGTGCTGGCGCTCGGGGCCATCGGCCAGGGCGGCCCCGCGTTTGTGCCGCACATCAGCATCACCGTGACGCTGGCCCTGATGGTCGCCGACCTGGCGGTGCTCATCTACTTCCTGCACCACATCACCACCCAGATCCAGCTGCCCCAGGTGATCGCGGGCATCGCGCGCGATCTGGCCGCGGCGATCGAACTGCAGGCCGGCCCCGGCGCCGCGGACTCTGGCAGCGCGGCGGCGCGGCTGGTTGCCGGCCTGCACGGCCCGGGTGGCGAGGTAGCGGCGCCGCGCAGCGGCTACCTGCAGTACATTCAGCACCGGCTGCTGGTCCGGCTGGCCGCCGAGCTCGGCGTGGTGATGCACCTGCGCTACCGGCCCGGCCACTTCCTAGTGCAGGGGCATCCTTACGCGACCGTGTGGCCGGCTGATGCCGCGGGCCGGGTGGCCCGCGAGCTGTCCCGCGCGCACGTCACCGGGCCGTACCGGACGCTGGCCCAGGATGTTTCATTCGGGGTCGACCAGCTGGTCGAGATCGCGATTCGCGCGCTGTCCCCGGCAGTCAATGACACGTTTACCGCGCTGACCTGCATCGACTGGATCGGTGACAGCCTGTGCAAGGTAACCGGCCGGTGGCACCCCACCCGGGTATACCGGGACGCCGCCGGGGTTGTCCGGCTGGTCACCACCGAGACCACCTATGAGCGGCTGGTCCAGCGGGCGTTCGAGAAGATCCGGCAGGCCGGCCGGGGCATGCCCGCCGTGATGATCCGCCAGCTCGACGCGCTCGCCAAGATTATGGAGCGGGCCGCCGCGCCGGACGACCGCCAGCTGCTGCTCGACCAGGCGGCGATGATCGAGCGGCTCAGCCTGTCCTCGGTGGACGAGGAATCCGACCGGGCTGACATCCAGCGCGCTTATCAGGCCGTGCTCCATGTCCACGCTGAACTGCCCGAGGTGAGAACAGAGCCGTACTGGTAGCGGCCGGCTATTGGCAGGCTGTGCGCCGGAGTCTAGGGTCGGTGTCAGGTGTGCCGGGAAGCCTGGTCGGCGCGGAATATACGCACGCGCTCCGGGAGGCTTCCTTGACCGCACAGCCAGACCAACCGGCCGCCAGCACACCCGCACTGCTGACCTCGGCGCGGGTAGCCAAGCGAGCCACCATTCCCAGCTGGCCCTGGCGCCGCGGTGCCATGCTGCTGTCCGGCGCCGCCCAGCTCATCACGATCTCCGCGCTCGTGTCGGCAGATCCGGTCCCGGCCACGTGGTCGATGCTGCTGCTCGCCATCGCTCCGGCCCCGCTCGCCGCGGGCGCCGCGTTCCTGCCCGCCCGGCTGGCCAGGCTGGCGGCCGTCGCCGCAGCGATCGTGCTGCTGGTGGGTATCATCGCCGCCGTCAGGCACACCGGCTCGTTCTTCGTGCCGGCGTTCGCGGTCATAGTGGTCGCGATCATCAAACTGTGGCGCGAGCCGGTCAGGTCACCCGACATCGGCTGGATAGGCCAGGCGCGACCTACCTAACCGGCGTTCAGCGTGGCAACCTGGCGGTTCACCGAGGTGGTGCGCTGGTTCAGCGTCACAGCGGTGGCTTGTCCGGGGTCACGGCGCCGATAGCGACCACAGCAGGTCTACATCGAAGTCGCACGTCGACGGGTCCGGGTTGCCGTGGATCACCCAGCGAGGGCCGGCCAGCCGGTACCCGTTCGCCTCGCTCCATTCGCACACCGCTTGATGCTTGTATAGCCCCTCCGGAGCGTCGCCCCGAAGAAAGCTCCACACCTTGTCCAGCATCGGCCCCCAGATCTTCGGGAACTCCGCCCACGTCGCGGCCGCCGCTACCACCGCTGTCGGCGTCGACTCGACGATCTTCGCGGTCACCTCAACGGTCATGGCGCGGAGCATACGCCGCAGTCATGACCAGCACGTGCCATCCCTCGCAGCCCTTTGCGTCGCCATCATGGGATGTGGAGATGCGTTGCCTGCCGACTGGATTATTTTGCAACTTCAGCGATCGCGAACAGCCAGCTCGATGCGACGCCTGGCTACCGAATCACCGCGGTGTGTCGCCGATGCGGTGGCCCGCCCGGAAGACGGCTTGCGGGTCGAGCAATGCTCCTGGGTTGTCGGCCAGGTCGCCGCTGACGATGAGAAGGTCGGCGTCACGGCCAGCTGCGATCCTCCCTTTTCCGGCCAGCCCCAGCGCGTCTGCGGCAACCGAGGTGGCGGTGGCCAGCGCCTGCGCGATCGTGAGGCCCGCGGCCTGCAGGTCGAGCACGGCGTGGGGGAGCGTGCCGTGTCGTTTGGCCGGATTGATGCCCGAGTCGACACCGGAGATGAGCCGGACGCCGGCCCGGTGCAGGCGGCCAGCGAACTCGACCCGTGCCTCCGCCCACTGGTCCAGCGTCAGGCCCATTCGCGACAGCATGGCCAGCAGCTGTGGTGGCGGGGTCTTGGCCACATCCGGATCCAGGCCGAGCGTCGGGCACACCGCGATCTGGCTGCGGGCAAGCGCGGCCAGCGTTGCGTCGGTGACATCCCCGGCACCGCGGTCGGTGACGCAGCTGCAATGTTCGATGCCGTCAACGCCGATCGCGATCGCCTGCTCGACGGCCGGCGTGCCGTGGGCGTGGGCGGTCACGGGCAGGCCCGCCTGATGGGCAAGTTCCACGATCAACCGCAGTTCGCTGTCGGTGAATTGCGTCGACATCACGTCGGTGCCCGGCGTGTTGGCGCCGCCGGAGGCCATCACCTTCACGACGTCGACGTTGCGGTCCACCCGGTCATCGATTGCCCGGCGGATCTGCTCGGTGCCCGCTACCTCGCCGCCGAGGTAGTGACAGTGCCCGCCGACGGACGTGATCGGCGGCCCGGAGGCGACGATGGCCGGCTCGACGACCGGACCGCTGCCCGCTTGCCGGTCGCGACGTCCGACCGCGCTGAAGTCCCGATCGCCCAGATCGCGGACCGTGGTCACCCCTGCGGCGAGATGGTCCTGCAGCGCCTGCGTCATCACCGTCTCGATCTCTGCGGCGCTGTAGCCCGCAACGCGATCGAGTGCCATCGGCCCGCTGTCGGTGACCAGATGCGTGTGGGCGTCGACCAAGCCAGGCAGCAACGTCCCCGCGTAGCTGAGGACTGGGCATCCCGGCGGCGGATCGAACTCGAACGGCTCAACGCCGACGACCTTCCCGTCGGCTACCAGCACCGTTGCGCCGGATCGGCGAAACTGCTCACCACCGAAGAAGCGCTCGGCACGCACGGCACGCATCGATGACACCCCCAAACCCACACCGCAGGTATACCGCCTGCCAAGCCGCCGCACGAGGCCCCCGCAACCACGCGCGCCGGTAAGTCACCAACGGCGTTCAGCGCCCTCCGCCTCGCAGCCCTCCGCCGACTAACCATGCGACGGTCTCGCTGCTTCGGAACGATCGGACCGCGGACGTCAGATCCGCGCGTTGACAACACGCGATTGTGCTGTGCGCCGCCACGTCATCGCCCACTGCGACGCCCAGGCCGCGCACCTCGTAGTCCGGCTCCCGATAGACCGCAAAGACGTTCGCCCAGTTCTTCAGCTTCGCTTCGACCCCGACGTGCTGCAGCGGCGGCTCGACGTCGAAGGACACTATGTCTGTCACGTATATCGGCCGCAGGCCCTCGAGATCCTTGGCCCGGATTCCCTCGGCGATCCTGGCCACCTGCTGCTTGATCTGGGCCTCGTCCGCCTCGCGCTGGGTATACACCGCTGACACTCGTTCCTGTCCGCCAGCCGTCTCAGCTTCTCACCACTACCACCGGCGGCGCCCGACAGGGCGGGCCGGGCGTGAGCACGCGCCCGGAGCTCTCACTGGGCTACTACCCTTGGCGTCCATCTGCGGCCGCTCGATCGAGCCACCCGACGTAGGCTGGGCAGGAGCTACCTTGAGGCGCTGATAGCGCAGAGGGGAGTGGCAGCCGATGACAGGTGATCGTCCATCGAGCGCGCAGCCGGACCTCCGCGAGCGGTTTGCCCGGCGGTTCTTCCGACTAGTCAACCCGCTCGCCCGCCGGATGATCCCCGCCGGGATGCCGACGGGTGCACCGAACATCCTCCTGATTGTGCGCGGGCGCCGGTCGGGTATTGAGCGCACAACGCCGGTCGCGATGCTGGACTTCGATGGACACTCGTATGTCCAGGCGAGCTACGGAGCGACGGGCTGGGCCCGAAACCTTCGGGCGGCCGGCGAGGCGACCGTAATCTATTCTGGTGGCCGTAGCTGCCCGGTTCACGCCATCGAGATTCCATCCGATGAAGCGGCAGCGATTCTTCGGCGCGTGGTTGAGCCATACCGCCAGCTGGGCTTCGCGCGTAGGTTGCTCGGCTCGCGCGTTAGGCCGCCCGTCGCCCTTCTACGCCGATACCGCATACGCATCGACGACACCCCGCAGGATTACCTCGCCGAAGCTCAGCGCCACCCGCTGTTCGAACTCCGACCCGCGTAACGACCACAACGAGCTATCCGCCGTCACCGGCCCTGTGGCGCGCCAATGCACGCCTCATCGGTCGCAGCCGCCGACGACGGGCCGAATGCTGCATCGTCTTAAACATAGTGGGCTCGGCGCCCGAGGCCGGACAGTTGCTCAAGTCGCCGAGAGCGCCGACAACGACGGCGTCACGGAGCAGCCGGATTGACGAGAACCAGCTCTCCACTTTGGTGTGCCAGCACGCCTTCCTTCCTTGATCATTTCTGTCACCGCGCGTGACGAGGCTGCCGCGAAGCCTCGTCTTGCGACCGCCTTACGGCGATGAGGCCTACGAGACTGATGGATCGGCACAACAGCCGATCAGCGACATGAGAGCGCGCCGGTTAGTGCATCTCGCAATGCTTAGGGCAGGGCGGGATCTGGGTGCCCGGACAGGAAACGCTCCGTGAAGTCGTCGTCGATGAGCGAGTTATCAGCGAGCCATTGCACGGCGCGGTGCCTGGCACGGGCATCGCGGAAGGCGTACCACGCTGGCAGCAGGTCCGGGTACTCCTCATGGAGCTCGTCTTTGAAGCGGCGGACTGCTCCCTTGCCCTGGATAGCGCGTGCCAGCCTGCGCCCGGCGTCCTCGTTGGTTATTCCGTCGGCGAAGTCGGCCATGTCCTGGTACCAGACCCAGATCGGCAGCGGGTCAATGACGACCAGGTCCAGCTCGTCGAGGTCGACCGGCGTCTGCCCGTCGATGCCGGTATCGGCCGTCCAGAACGCGGTCTTCCCGGTTTCCGGGTTGATCAGCCAGTGGTGTTCGTGGTCGTTCTGGTCCGCCAGCGCGGCGGCGATCTCCTCCAGATCGATGCGGCTCAGGTCAAGCACAAGGCCAAGATAGATCTCTCCGCTGGCTGCGTTCCAGATCCCGAGCGCTCGGCCAGCGGAAGGACCGGGTGGTCGTTGTGCGCTGGCACTGTGGAATAGTTCCGTGATGCCGGCTGGCCACACCGTCGCGAGTATGCGCCAGTACACCGCCGCCGCTCAGGTCAGCCCCCGTGCTGAGACGGCAGCTGGTGGATTGCTGGGTCACGGTGACCAACGCCGGCGGGGCGGTGGGCTTTCCCTTCCCGCCGGTCGACGAGGCGACCGTCGCGCCGGCGGCAGACGACCTCATCGCGGGGCTGAACCCCGACCATCGCAGGCTGCTGGTCGCGGTCGGGAACGACAGGCTGGCGGGCTGGGTCAGCATCCGCCGGGAGGCTAACCCGCTCATCACGCACTGGGGAACGATCAGCCGCCTGCAGGCCGACCCGGCATTCCGCAGCCAGGGCATCGGCGGCGCGCTGATGATCAGGGCCAGGCAGGTTGCGCGCGACGAGATGCACCTGGAACAGCTCCGCCTCGCGGTGCGCGACGGGATGGGCCTGGAGGCGTTCTATCAGCGGCTCGGCTGGACCATCGCAGGCCGCTGGCCCTGGGCCGTCTCGTGGTCAGTCGTGGCTGGGATCGCCAGCGGTGCAGAGATATCGTGATGGCCGCGCGCCGATCCGTTCTGCATGCGACTCAGGCTGGCTGGTCGATTCGCGCCGCGAGGGCGTTCTGCGCTGGCTGTTGTCAGGCCGGTGTAGCCAGGCGGCACGCCCGCGGGAGGGCAGACGGTCAGCGCTACGAGCCGAGTTGGCGCCGGGAGTCACTCTCGTTATGGGACTGGAGGAGCGCCGTTACCCGGCGGCTACGCCGACTGTGCACCACCGGCACGGAAACGGCCAGCAGCGCGGCACCATACGGGCCTGGCCACCCAAAGTGGCCATAGGTAGATGAAGTGCCCGCTGGTCCCCACGACCAGAACCCAGACCACCACGTTGATCGACACCGCGGCCAGCCAGATCGTCCACAGCACCTTCAGCGGTGCGGGCAAGTCGGCGAAGGCGCTGCGCTGCGAGCAGCCAGCCTTGACGTCCTCTCCCAGCTAACCATGCAGGCAACCCCCCGCGCGCCGCTTCCGCGGCGGCGAGAATGCCAGAGACAACCAGCCAGCCAGTTCATCCGACGTCATTGGATGATCGCTACCGCTAGCGCTGGCGGGCAGCCGCGGCCAACCAACTCGGCGACGTCATGCCAGTCGACGCGATCCGCGGCAGCGTCGGCGACAGGCGGAGCCAGACCCAGGCGGGTAAGCTGCCTTACCCTCCATGCATGCACGGCGGCGGTGTCGTTGCCAGTCTCCTCATGTGGCGCAGCCAGCTCGCGAGTCCTCACATGTCCTTCTCTCGGAAGTCCGGGCCCCACATGGCGGCGGCCATTTGATCGAGAAGCCCCTTCCTGCCGGGCGCACCACCCCGCTACCCGCAGGGCAGGCTGCCAATCGCCGGACTTCCGGGCGGTCGCGCGAGTCTGCGCGAGCTTGGTAGCGGGAAACGAGCCAGCGGGACGCGAATGAGAACAGTCGCGGGCGAAACCGAGACAAAGTGCTGGCATCGCCGAGCTGGTCGAGCCGCAGCTGCGGCGCGCTCAGTACCACCACACCAACGGGTGCCAGTTCGCTTTACGCCGCGGCGGCCTAGCGGCGGCGGGGCTGGACCGCAGCTCAGGTTTCCGTTAGAGGCGCGCATCAGTCGCTGAGCGACACGGTCAGGTCGGCCGGTCGACCGTGACCCAAATCTTGCGCGGGGAGGCCCGGCGGCTGTTGGGAGGGCAGGGATGGACTGGACTCGGAGCCCGCAAGTGCCGGGCTGCCGCGGGTAAATCCCGCGGCATGCGCTTGCGCGAGGGCGTCCTCGAGGCTGGAGAAGTTGGGGATCACCCGGTCAATGCCGGTGATCGCGAAGACGCGCAAGACAGTTGTCGCTGGGAGGACCAGGAGCAGCTCGCCGAATTCGGCCTGGGCGCGCTTGTGCGCGTGTACCAGGACGTGAATCCCGGATGAATCACAGAACTGCGTCCCGGACATGTCCACCACCAGTGTGCCGCGTCCGTGCGCGGATGCTTCGAGCAGAACTGTCCGCAGCCGTTCGGCATTGCTGATGTCGACTTCCTCGGGCGTGGTCACCACCGGCATGCCGCCGACCACCTGGACCGCGAACCTGTGCTCAGGCATGTGCGTCACCTCCTGTGATCGCCAGCGCGGCCGCCGCCGCGCGGAAACACAATGCCGCTGAACCACGCGGTTCGGGCCCGCGTAGTTAGCGTGGGCGGCCCGCTGGCTTGGAGCCTGAGAAGATCGCCTGCCTCGGGTGCCTGTCATAGGTGCCACTGCCAGCGCTATGACCGGTCCGAAGCCACGTCCAGGATCAGCGAACACGTCGGAGCCTGTCAATAGACACGTGAGAAATATCGCGTGTTTTTCTGCTCGCGAAGATTATCTCGCGAGGATATACTCTCTGGCGTGAGCTCTCCCGACGAGCGCGGCGGCAGCTGGACGCTCCTGACCGGCCACGGGCACGTACTCGTGGAGATCGCCCGCGACCCCAGGGCCCGGATCCGGGACATCGCCGCCGCTGCCAGCATCACCGAGCGCACAGCCCAGGCCATCGTCGCTGACCTGGAGGCCGCCGGCTACATCACCCGCACCCGGACCGGACGGCGGGTCCGGTACACCGTGAACCGCGACAGCCTGTTCCGGCACCCTGCCCAGGAAGGACACCAGGTCGGCCCGTTCTTGGCTCTGCTGGCCACGGCCAGAAGCGACACCGACATGCCCGCGGATTAAAGGCGCGAAGCTGAAACCTGCTGTGCGCGCTCATGAACTACCTGCAGGTCGCCTGCTAGACCGACAACCCGGCCCCGTTCCCGGACGTGTGGTTGGTCCTTGCCTGAAGCATTTATCCCTATTACTCCCGCCTCCACGTGCACCCGCCGCCTCGGCGGCACATGCCATTCCAGTGTGAACCGCACCAAGACGGCGGCAGGCAGAACCACGAGATCGAGACGACCCCGCGGGCCGCGCCATCGGTGAAGGGGCCACCTGGATTGGCGCCCAGTGCGGCGCCACAAAAAAGGGCGAACCCCGACGGCGCCATCGAGATGACAGCCAAGCCGGGTGACGCGGTGTTCCTGGGCCGCCCGCTCGCCGAATACCGCGACAGCGACGTCGCGGGCGAGGAGATCGCCCGGCTCGTCGGCCACGCCAGCAGCAAACTCACCGAAACGGTCTACCGGCACCAGCTCCGGCCCGTCCTCACCACCGGAGCCGAGAAGATGGACGCCCGCCTGACCGGTACCTAGCCAGCCTGTCCTGGCGTGACGACAGGCCAAACGCCTGGCAGGACGTGGGGGAGTCCAGCGAGGTTCGGCGGCCGGGTCTGCGTCTGCGGCACGCCCCACGACAGCTGATCGACGCGTCCAGGGAACTCATCGCGCTCTGCGAGGCCGGGATGCAACGCACGCCAGCCTCTAAAAAGACGTCCGCTCGTGCCTGTTAACTGAACAACGGCGGGAGTTTCTGCAGTTCAGAGGACGTGCGGGCGTGGTCGGGTTTACTGTCGGCGGTCATGACTGGACGGGGGGAGCCGGGGTTTGACCTGGCTGGGTTAGCAGTGCCGTTGGCCGGGCGGCTGGTCGCCACCGGCGACCGGTGGGAGCCGTACCGGCTGCTCGATGGCGATGGTGCGGTCGTCGATTGCGTCGGGGCGTTCTTCGGTCATCTGCAGGCGGCGGGGCGGGCCGAGCTGACTGTCCGCTCCTATGGCACGGATCTGCTGCGCTGGTTCCGGTTCTTGTGGGCTGCCGGCGTGGCGTGGGATCGGGTGACCCGGTCTGATGCCCGGGATTTCTGCCGGTGGCTGCAGCTGGCCGGCAAACCGGCCCGGCCGCACTGGCGGCAGCGGGACCGGTCGGGGCCGGCTGCGCCGGCCGCAGCGTCTGGCGAGGTGTATGCGCTGTCGGTGCGTGCGCATAGCGAGACGGTGCTGCGCGGTTTTTTTGACTTCCACCGGGAGGCGGGCACAGGCCCGCTGGTGAATCCGTTTCCGCTGGATCGGTCCCGGCGGGCCGGGCGCGCGCATGCGCACCACAATCCGATGGAGCCCTACCATCCGGAGCGCAGCGGCTTGTACCGGCCGGCGGTGCCGTCCCGGATCCCGCGCAGTGTCCCGGATGAGGAGTTCAACGCGATCTTCGCGGCCCTGGGCTCGCACCGGGACCGGGCCCTGGTCGCGTTCTATGTGTCGACCGGAGCGCGGGCGTCGGAGTTGCTGTCGGCGACACGCGGCGGCGCGGATCCGGGACGGCAGCTGATTACCGTGGTGCGGAAGGGAACCCGGGAACTGCAGCAGCTGCCGGCCTCCACGGACGCGTTCGTGTGGCTGCGGCTGTATCAGCTGGAGATGGAGGGCCTGCTGCCGGCCGGGAGCGGGCAGCCGTTGTGGTGGACGCTGCGGCAGCCGTTCCGCCCGCTGGGCTATCACGCGGCGCACCGGATGTTCGAGCGGGCTGGCGCGGCGGCGGGCACGGACGCGACGCTGCATTCGCTGCGTCATACCGCGGCTTACCGGATGGCCGAGGATCCGGCTCTTCCGCTGACTGACGTGCAGCTGGTACTGGGTCATGCGCTGCTGACCACGACGCAGCTGTATCTGACGCCGCGCAAGGAGGACGTGATCCGCCGGATCCTGGCCCACCACGACGAGCAGGTTCGTCAGGCCCGGCAGCGGGCTCAGCCGGTCCCGGCGCCGGGTTACCGGCCCGAGAGCCTGGATGTGCTGTTCGGGACCCAGCCGTCGTGAGCGCCGCGGATACCGCGCCGCCGCGGCCGGCGGCGTCGGTGTGGCTGTCGGGTTACCAGGCAGCGCGGACCCGGTTCCCGCCGCCGCCTGGCGGCCGCGCCGTGGCCGGCCACCGCGCACTCCCGTGAGCAGGCGGCAGAGCTCATGGCCGGCCTGCTGCCCGGCAACGGCCAGCGGGCGGGAGGCATTACTGGACTGGCTGGCCGGTCAGGACGGCGGCAGCTGGCAGCAGCGCTGGCTGGCCAGCGGCGCCGACGCTGCCGCAGCCGCGTGGTGGCAGCTGCCGCGTGACTGGCTGCGGCGGTCCGGCTCCCCTGTCCCGACGGTGGCCCCGCTGGTCTCGGCACTGATCGCGGCTATCTGCGCCGACATCGTGCGCCCGTCGCTGGCGTGGCTGGTCGCCGGCGGACGCGATCACGGCGAGCTGACCCGCGTGATGGCAGTGATGCGCGACCCTGACGGCTTCGCGCGGCTGCGGGCAGTGTGCGACAGCGATCCCGCGGTGTCGAACGACCGCCGGCAGCCACACGCTGCGCCGGGCCGCGGTCATCCTGGCCGCCAAGGGCGGCGTGCTCGCCGATGTCAGGATCGGTGATGTGCTGGAGCTGCTGGACACCGAGGCCCAAGTGCACGGCGCGAGCAGAGCCGACGGTGCCGCCTGCTACCGGCTGCTGCGCCAGACGGGGATCTTCGGCCCGGCCGCGCCGATGCGGCTGCGGGAACTGCGCACCGCGGGCCAGCGCACGCCGGAGGAAATGATCGACCGTCACCAGCTCGCCTGCCGGCCCGTCCGCGACCTGCTCGTCGACTACCTGCGCGAACGGCAGCCAGCGATCGACTACGCCAGCCTGGAGCAGCTTGGCCGCCGGCTGGGCATGTTCTGGGCCGACCTGGAAGCGCCATCATCCCGGTATCGACAGCCTGCACCTGAGCGCCGAGGTCGCCGACGCCTGGAAACAGCGCATGCGGACCAAGCAGCAGACCATCACCTCCGCGGCCGGCGGCAAGACCGTGATCGACGCCGAGCGGATCTGCCACCGCGAGTTCCTGACCCCGGTGCGGGCCTTCTACCTCGACCTGGCCCAGTGGGCCGTCGATGACCCCGGCCGGTGGGGACGCATGGGCCGCACCCTGCCCCGTCGGCCGCGCCGAAACCATCCAGGGCAAGGTCCAGCGGCACCGCAAGTCGCGGATGGACGCCCGGACCCGCGAGCGGCTCCCGGTGCTGCCGGTCCTGGTGCGCTCCGCCGCCCGCCAGCACGCCGACGCTCGCCGCGCTGCTGCAAGCCGCCCGCGCCACCATGCCCGGCCACATCATCACCAGTCCCGGGCCGGCCCTGGTCCGCTCCGTCACCAAGCCCACGGCGGTCAGCGTCTGGGCCGGCGACCCGGCCACCGGGAAACGGCGCAACCTCACCGCCGAGGAAGACCGCGCGTTCTGGGCCTGGGCGACCGTCGAGGTCCTGCGCGCTACCGGCATCCGCGTCGAGGAACTGGTCCAGCTCAGCCATCACAGCTTCGTGCAGTACCGGCTGCCCGGCACCGGCGAGCTGGTGCCGCTGCTGCAGATCGTCCCGTCCAAGACCGACGCCGAGCGGCTGCTGGTGATCAGCCCCGAACTCGCCGACGTGCTCAGCGCCATCATCAGCCGCATCCGCGGCACCGGCCGCGCCGTTCCTTTCGTCGCCGCCTATGACGACCACGAGCGCGTCTGGCTGCCGCCCGCCCCGGTGCTGTTCCAGCGGCGCATCGGCGTCGAGAACCGCGCGATCCCCGCCGCCACCATCCGCAAGATCCTCACCGCCGCGCTGGCCCGCACCGGCCTGACCGACCCCGCCGGCGGGCCGCTGCACTACACCCCCCACGACTTCCGCCGGATGTTCCTCACCGACGCCATCATGAACGGGCTGCCGCCGCACATCGCCCAGATCATCGCCGGGCACCGCGACATCAACGTCACCCTCGGCTACAAGGCCGTCTACCCCGACGAAGCCATCCAGGCCCACCTGGCCTTCCTCGCCCGCCGCCGGGCACTGCGGCCCACCGAGGAATACCGCACCCCCACCGACGCCGAATGGGAAGAATTCCTCGGCCACTTCGAACGCCGCAAACTCGCCACCGGCACCTGCGGCCGCGCGTTCGCCACCCCCTGCATCCACGAGCACAGCTGCCTGCGATGCGCGCTGCACTGGCCCGACCCCGCCCAGCGGGACCGCATCGCCGAGATCCGCGACAACCTCACCGCCCGCATCGCCGAAGCCGACCGCGAAGGCTGGCTCGGCGAAGCCGAAGGACTCAAGATCAGCCTCGCCGGCGCCGAGGACAAGCTCGCCCAGA
Source organism: uncultured Actinomycetota bacterium (assembly GCA_963837255.1). Lineage (GTDB taxonomy): Bacteria > Actinomycetota > Actinomycetes > Streptosporangiales > Streptosporangiaceae > JAJYUU01. The sequence goes on along the minus strand of CAWIMN010000009.1, from coordinate 5,724 downwards.
TCGACCGGCGCACCCGCACCCCCACCCCCGTCGGACTCGGAATGCCCGCCCACAGCCGCAGTCCCGCCATGAGCTGAGCACCGCAAATCCGCCCAGACCTGATGATCATTTTCTAGTTCAGAGAATCAGAATCGGATTCACACCCGGCCCACAGGACAGGAAGGCGCGGGCGGCCAGGCACGGCGGGGAACGCCGCTGGCGCCCGGGATCGGCTTGCTCGGATGGTACAGGTGCGGGAGCGATTTCTCGGCGCTGAGCACCCGCTCACCCTGATCACCCGGCACAACCTCGCCTACTGGACGGGTAATGCGGGAGACGCCGTCAGCGCACGGGATCAGCTGGCAGCCCTGCTGCCGGCGCGCGAGCGGGTGTCCGGCGCCGAGCACCCTTACACCCTGACCGCGCGGAGCAATCTCGCCGTCTGGACCGGGCAGGCCGGGGACGCGGCCGGGGCCCGCGACCAGCTTGCGACGCTGCTCCTGGCGCGCGAGCGGGTGTCCGCCGCCGAGCACCCCCAAACCCTGGCTGACCGGAGCAACCTCGCCTTCTGGACCGGTAAGGCCGGGGACGCGGCCGGGGCCCGCGACCAGCTGACCGTTCTGCTACCGATGCTCGAGCGGGTGTCCGGCGCCGAGCACCCGGACACCTTAGGCACTCGGACCAACCTCGCCCTCTTGACGGGACAGGCCGGGAGGCGGCCGCGGCTCGCGACCAGCTGGCGGCGCTGCTCCCGGTGCGCGGGCGGGTCTCTGGCGCCGAGCACCCCGACACCCTATTAACGCGGAGCAGCCTCGCCGTCTGGACCGGGCAGGCCGGGGAGGCGGCCGCGGCTCGCGACCAGCTGGCGGCGTTCCTGCCGGTGCGCGAGCGGGTGTCCGGCGCCGAGCACCCGGACACACTGTCGGCTCGGGGCAACCTGGCGTACTGGACGGGACGTGCCGGGGATGCGGCCCGGGCGCTGCAGCAAACAGCGGCGCTGCTGCCGGTGCGCGAGCGGGTGTCCGGCGCCGAGCACCCGCACACCCTGGCTGCCCGGCACTACCTCGCCGTCTGGACGGGCCAGGCGGGGGACGCCGTCAGCGCACGGGATCAGCCGGCATTCCTGCTGCCGGTGCGCGAGCGGGTGTCCGGCGCCGAGCACCCCGACACCCTGACGATCCGCCACAGCCTCGCCACGTGGCGTTCCTCAAGGCCAGCCGGGCACGGCTAGCGCCGCAGGACTTCGGCCTGCCCGAGACGGACTCCCGCCGCAAGGTCGGAGGGCTCCGCCGTGAGGAGGTCGCTGCGCTCGCGGCGATCAGCGTCGACTACTACACGCGGCTGGAGCAGGGCCGTGTCCGGGCGTCCGCATCGGTGCTCGCGACCCTGGCCCGTGCGCTGCGTCTGGATGAGGACCAGCAGGGGTACCTGTATGAGCTGGCCGGCAAGGCCGACGCCCGACCGCGCCGGCGGCGGCCTGCGCAGCGCGTGCGGCCCGCCATGCGGCGCCTGCTCGACCAGCTCACCGCCAACCCCGCCATGGTGCTCGGCCAACGGCTAGACATCCTGGAGTGGAACTCCGCCGCCGCGGCCTTGTACACCGACTATTCGCTGATTCCGGCCGGTCGCCGGAACTACGTGTGGCTGTTGTTCACCGACCCGGTCATCCGGGAGATGCACCGGGAATGGGAGCACGACGCCCGCGACGCCGTCGCCGCGCTGCGCATGGAGGCCGCGACAGACCCCGAGCTCGCCCGGCTCGTCGGCGAGCTGTCGGTCCAGGACGCCGAGTTCCGCACCTGGTGGGCCGAGCATCGTGTCACCAGCTCCAGCCACGGCACCAAGCTCTACCGTCATCGGCTGGTCGGCGATCTGACCCTTGACTGCGACATGTGGAGCAACCCCGACGGCTCGGGACAGCGCCTCATGGTCCTCACCGCCGAGCCCGGTTCCCCGGCGCACGACGCTCTGTGCATCCTCACCTCCTGGACCGCCGGGCAAGCCAGCGCAACCCTGGCAGAAGGCCGCAACGCGTGACCGCCTGGACGGCCGCGAAGCTCTCCGTGCTCACCGATCCCGGTTCCCTCAACCCCCCCGCAGGGCATGGTCGATGCAGCTGTCAACCAAGCCTGCGCGCGGAATGGGATAGCCGCTGAGCTGATGCCGCCCCCATTCGGCGCAGAGATACGACAAAACTAACTTCGGCATGTTTCCCCTGGGCCCTGTCCCTAGCCTCAGGCCAGCTCGAGTTCGCTCAGTCTGTGCGCAGCTTCGTCACGGGTGTCGCGATCGAATTCATCGCTGGCAGCGATGCTGCGCAACCTTCCGGCGGCCCGGACAGGGTCGACCTCGGACAGTCTTAGCGCAGCCTCAAAGCGTTCGTCGGGATCGTGTTCATTACTGGCCATGATGCGGTCCAGCGCCTCCGCGCCGCGGACGGGATCGTCCTCTGGACAGTCTTAGCGCAGCCTCAAAGCGTTCGCTGGGATCGGTCTCACACATGGCTATGCCGACTTTCGCCGCAAGATCGGTCGTGCTATCAGAGCGCACAAGGTCACTCTGGCGCCGCCAGCACGCCTGAAGCCATGGGGTGGATCCCCGATTTAACCCTGACGACCACCCCACGGGCCGCAAACTAGACTCGGCATGTTGAATCGTCCCTGGATCGCCGAGATACCCAGGTGACCTCGGGCGCATAACCGGAGGCGGCCGCGGTTCACGCCGATAGCTTATTTACTGCCCCGCAACGCCTCCGGAGCACACGTCGGGGCCGACGATCGGTACAGGCATTCCCACCGTCGACATCTTGGGTCCTTCATAGTTATGCATGAAAAGCGAGCGCCTAGACGTCCGGATCTGAGCCTGACCCGCTTTGACGGACATCCACCATCAGGGGTTCGCCCCCGGAAGGATGTCCGACTATGGAAAGCATGGGGAGTAAGAAGAAGCCCCGGCAGCGCCGCTCGTTCACCCCGGAGTTCAAGGCCGAGATCGTTGATCTGTGCAGCAGCGGCGACCGGTCGGTCGGCCAGATCGCTAATGACTTCGACCTGACCGAGACCTCGGTCCGCGAATGGGTGAAGCAGGCCGGGCGGGACGCCGGGACGGTCAGCGACGGCGGCCTGACCACCGAGGAACGCAAGGAGCTGGCGCAGCTGCGCCGGGAGAACCGCCGGCTCCGCGAAGACGTGGAGATCCTCAAGCGGGCGACGGCTTTCTTCGCCAAGGAGACCCGGTGAACATTTACCCGTTCATCGAGGCGGAGAAGGCGTGCAGCCGCAGCGTCAACCGGGCGTGCGAGCTGCTGAAGGTCTCCCGTGCCGCCTTCTACCAGCAGCTGGCCGGTCCGTCGTCGCGTGAGCGGCAGGACGCTGAGCTGGCCGGGCAGATCCAGTCCGTGCACGCTGAGTCGAAGGGCCGTTATGGCGCGCCGCGGGTGCACGCGGAGCTGGCCCGCCGAGGGAGTCGGCACGGCCGCAAGCGCGTCGCCCGGATCATGCGCGCGGAAGGCCTGCGCGGCCGGGCAGCGAAGCGGTGGAAGCGAACCACGATCGCCGACCCGGCGGCCGCTGCCCGGGCGGATAAGGTTCGCCGCGACTTCACGACGAATGCGGCAGCGGTCAACAGCCGCTGGTGCGGCGACATCACCTACATCAGCACGTGGGAGGGGTGGCTGTACCTGGCCACCGTCATCGACATCGCCTCCCGCCGCGTGGTCGGCTACGCGATGGCCGATCACCTGCGCACCGAACTAGTTTCTGACGCGCTCGCTAATGCCGTCGCCGCCCGTGACCCCGCACCGGGAGTGATCTTCCATGCGGATCGGGGCTGCCAGGGCGGATTCAACCGGTCGTCGCAACACCTTGATTCCGGAGGTGTTGATGGGCAGGCCAGCTGGGTGGATGACGGCGTTGACCGGGCGGTCGCCGATGAAGTCGCCGGGTGCGCCGGCGCATCGCCGGGAAGTCGAGCGCGAGTTCTGGCGTGAGCTCGCCAAGGGGCTGCTAGCCGAGGAGGCTGCGCTTGCTGTTGGCGTGTCGCAGGCGGTCGGCTCCCGGTGGTTCCGCCACCGTGGCGGCATGCCAATTGATCTTGGCCCGCTGTCGGGCCGGTATCTGACGTTCCGGGAACGCGAGGAGATCGCGATCTTGCGGGCGCGGGGCGCGGGCGTTCGCGAGATCGCCCGGCAGCTCGGCCGTTCGCCGTCGACGATCTCGCGGGAGCTGCGCCGCAACGCGGCGACGCGCGGGGGCAAGCTGGAGTACCGCGCTTCCGTGGCGCAGTGGAAGGCCGAACTGGTCGCGCAGAGGCCCAGGACCGCGAAGCTGGCCGGGAACGACCGGCTGCGCGAGTATGTGCAGGAGCGGTTATCAGGGCAGGTCCGCCGTCTGGACGGGACGCCGGTCGCGGGCCCGCCGACAGCGCCGTGGAAGGGCCGCAACAAGCCGCATCGCGGGGACCGGCGGTGGGTGACGGCATGGAGCCCGGAGCAGATCGCCAGCCGGCTGAAGGCCGACTTCCCTGATGATGACTCCATGCGGATCAGCCACGAGGCGATCTACCAGGCCCTCTACGTCGAAAGCCGCGGCGCCCTCCAGCGTGACCTGGTCGCCTGCCTGCGCACCGGCCGGGCGCTTCGGGTTCCCCGCGCCCGGTCGAAACGGAAGGCCTGGGCGCATGTCACGCCCGAGGTGATGATCAGCCAGCGGCCAGCCGAGGCCGCTGACCGCGCGGTTCCCGGTCACTGGGAAGGAGACCTGATTATCGGGCTGGAACGCTCCGCGATCGGCACGCTGGTCGAGCGGACAACCCGGTTCACGATGCTGGTCCACCTGCCACGCCAGCATGGCTACGGCGCGATCCCGCGGACAAAGAACGGGCCGCCGCTGGCCGGCTACGGCGCGATCACGATGAAGAACGCGCTCGCCGCCACCATCACCACCGTGCCCGGGCAGCTGATCCGGTCGCTGACCTGGGACCGCGGCAAGGAACTGTCCGCACACGCTGAGTTCAAGGCCGAGACGGGCATCGCGGTCTACTTCGCCGACCCGCACAGCCCGTGGCAGCGGCCCACGAACGAGAACACAAATGGCCTGCTTAGGCAGTACTTCCCCAAAGGCACCAACCTCGCGAGATGGAGCGCCGAAGAGATCGAAGCGGTCGCCATCACGCTCAACAACCGGCCCCGCAAGACACTCGGCTGGAAGACCCCAGCCGAAGCACTCAACGAGCAGCTAGTCTCCCTGCAAGCCGGTGTTGCGTCCACCGGTTGAATCCGCCCAGTACACATCTGCTGCATTCGCCGGACTGGCCGGCGACTGCCAGGTCGAGCTGTCGCACGGGCGCACTGGCCAGTGCTGGGACAACGCACTCGCCGAGTCGTTCTTCGGCTCGATCAAGGGCGAGCTGCTCGACCTGCAGGCCTGGCCCACCAGGGCCAGCGTGCGCCGCGCCGTCGTCGAGTACATCGGCTGGTACAACGGCACCCGGCTGCATAGCACGCTCGGCTACCTGACACCCGCCGAGTACGAAGCCAGCCACCAGAACGAGATCAAGAATGTAGCCTGACCAAGCCATCAGCCCTGTCCGTCAAAGCGGGGCAACCTCAGATCTGGCTCCCCTTTATGTCAAGAGGCTGCCCGGATTGGTATTCTAGGCTGAGGTGCAGCGGGTCCGGGAAGTGGCTTGTCCGAAGAGCCGATGTCCGGGGTCAGGTCGGTCACGCTGGATTTTGGCTGTGCCCGA
>CAWIMN010000008.1:0-115415 GCA_963837255.1 uncultured Actinomycetota bacterium | reverse complement strand
AGTAAGAAGCCCGGGCAGCGCCGCTCGTTCACCCCGGAGTTCAAGGCCGAGATCGTTGATCTGTGCCAGCGGCTACCGGTCGGTCGGCCAGATCGCTAATGACTTCGACCTGACCGAGACCTCGGTCCGCGAATGGGTGAAGCAGGCCGGGCGGGACGCCGGGACGGTCAGCGACGGCGGCCTGACCACCGAGGAACGCAAGGAGCTGGCGCAGCTGCGCCGGGAGAACCGTGGCTCCGCGAAGACGTGGAGATCCTCAAGCGGGCGACGGCTTTCTTCGCCAAGGAGACCCGGTGAACATTTACCCGTTCATCGAGGCGGAGAAGGCGTGCAGCCGCAGCGTCAACCGGGCGTGCGAGCTGCTGAAGGTCTCCCGTGCCGCCTTCTACCAGCAGCTGGCCGGTCCGTCGTCGCGTGAGCGGCAGGACGCTGAGCTGGCCGGGCGATCCAGTCCGTGCACGCTGAGTCGAAGGGCCGTTATGGCGCGCCGCGGGTGCACGCGGAGCTGGCCCGCCGAGGGAGTCGGCACGGCCGCAAGCGCGTCGCCCGGATCATGCGCGCGGAAGGCCTGCGCGGCCGGGCAGCGAAGCGGTGGAAGCGAACCACGATCGCCGACCCGGCGGCCGCTGCCCGGGCGGATAAGGTTCGCCGCGACTTCACGACGAATGCGGCAGCGGTCAACAGCCGCTGGTGCGGCGACATCACCTACATCAGCACGTGGGAGGGGTGGCTGTACCTGGCCACCGTCATCGACATCGCCTCCCGCCGCGTGGTCGGCTACGCGATGGCCGATCACCTGCGCACCGAACTAGTTTCTGACGCGCTCGCTAATGCCGTCGCCGCCCGTGATCCCGCACCGGGAGTGATCTTCCATGCGGATCGGGGCTGCCAGTGTTCCTCTTCACCCTTATTCCTTTTATCACCACTTATACTCTTTACCTTCTATCCCTATAAATCCCTATGCGCCGGCGCATCGCCGGGAAGTCGAGCGCGAGTTCTGGCGTGAGCTCGCCAAGGGGCTGCTAGCCGAGGAGGCTGCGCTTGCTGTTGGCGTGTCGCAGGCGGTCGGCTCCCGGTGGTTCCGCCACCGTGGCGGCATGCCAATTGATCTTGGCCCGCTGTCGGGCCGGTCTGTAACTTTCCAGGAACGCGAGGAGATCGCGATCTTGCGGGCGCGGGGCGCGGCGTTCGCGAGATCGCCCGGCAGCTCGGCCGTTCGCCGTCGACGATCTCGCGGGAGCTGCGCCGCAACGCGGCGACGCGCGGGGGCAAGCTGGAGTACCGCGCTTCCGTGGCGCAGTGGAAGGCCGAACTGGTCGCGCAGAGGCCCAGGACCGCGAAGCTAGCCAGGAACGACCAGCTGCGCGAGTATGTGCAGGAGCGTTATCAGGGCAGGTCCGCCGTCTGGACGGACGCCGGTCGCGGGCCCGCCGACAGCGCCGTGGAAGGGCCGCAACAAGCCGCATCGCGGGGACCGGCGGTCGGTGACGGCATAGAGCCCGGAGCAGATCGCCAGCCGGCTGAAGGCCGACTTCCCTGATGATGACTCCATGCGGATCAGCCACGAGGCGATCTACCAGGCCCTCTACGTCGAAAGCCGCGGCGCCCTCCAGCGTGACCTCGTCGCCTGCCTGCGCACCGGCCGGGCGCTTCGGGTTCCCCGCGCCCGGTCGAAACGGAAGGCCTGGGCGCATGTCACGCCCGAGGTGATGATCAGCCAGCGGCCAGCCGAGGCCGCTGACCGCGCGGTTCCCGGTCACTGGGAAGGAGACCTGATTATCGGGCTGGAACGCTCCGCGATCGGCACGCTGGTCGAGCGGACAACCCGGTTCACGATGCTGGTCCACCTGCCACGCCAGCATGGCTACGGCGCGATCCCGCGGACAAAGAACGGGCCGCCGCTGGCCGGCTACGGCGCGATCACGATGAAGAACGCGCTCGCCGCCACCATCACCACCGTGCCCGGGCAGCTGATCCGGTCGCTGACCTGGGACCGCAGCAAGGAACTGTCCGCACACGCTGAGTTCAAGGCCGAGACGGGCATCGCGGTCTACTTCGCCGACCCGCACAGCCCGTGGCAGCGGCCCACGAACGAGAACACAAATGGCCTGCTTAGGCAGTACTTCCCCAAAGGCACCAACCTCGCGAGATGGAGCGCCGAAGAGATCGAAGCGGTCGCCATCACGCTCAACAACCGGCCCCGCAAGACACTCGGCTGGAAGACCCCAGCCGAAGCACTCAACGAGCAGCTAGTCTCCCTGCAAGCCGGTGTTGCGTCCACCGGTTGAATCCGCCCAGTACACCTCCGGCGAGTTCGCTGCCCTCGCGGCCGACTGCCAGGTGGAGCTGTCGCACGGGCGCACTGGCCAGTGCTGGGACAACGCACTCGCCGAGTCGTTCTTCGGCTCGATCAAGGGCGAGCTGCTCGACCTGCAGGCCTGGCCCACCAGGGCCAGCGTGCGCCGCGCCGTCGTCGAGTACATCGGCTGGTACAACGGCACCCGGCTGCATAGCACGCTCGGCTACCTGACACCCGCCGAGTACGAAGCCAGCCACCAGAACGAGATCAAGAATGTAGCCTGACCAAGCCATCAGCCCTGTCCGTCAAAGCGGGGCAACCTCAGATCTGGCTCCCCTTTATGTCAAGAGGCTGCCCGGATTGGTATTCTAGGCTGAGGTGCAGCGGGTCCGGGAAGTGGCTTGTCCGAAGAGCCGATGTCCGGGGTCAGGTCGGTCACGCTGGATTTTAGTGTCGTCCCCGAGTGCCCTCCCGGGCCCGTCACCTGCGTGGTGTCCTGGTCGTGGAGCATCTGCCGGTAGACCACGTTGGACAGGCACCGCGTGGGCTTCCATCGAGGTTTTCCCGGCGGCTTTGCGGGCGTCGTAGTAGGCGCGTCCTTCGGTCGGGTTGCGCAGCTGGGCGATGGCCATGATGTGCAGGGCCCGGTTGGTCCGCCGGTTGCCGGCGCGCGACAGCCGGTGTCGTTGTTGCTGGCCGGAGGAGGCATCTAGCGGCGCGGTGCCGTTCCAGGACGCGAAGTGGTCTCGGCTGGCGAACCGGTGGATGTTGCCGACGTCGGCCAGCAGCCGGGCGGCGCTGGAGGGGCCGATGCCGTGCAGTTGCAGCAGCGTGGATCCGCGGGCTTCGACGAGGACCGTGATCTGTTTCTTGCTGGCCTTGATCTTGCGGTCGATGCCTTCGAGCTCGGTGATCAGCTCGGCGGCGAGCCGGCGCCGGGTCTTGCCGACGATGTCGCGGGGCCTGGTGGTGGCCAGCAGCGCGCGGGCCTGGGCCGCGGACAGGAACTGCCTGGCGCCGCCAGGGATCAGTTCCAGCAGCAGCCGGTGGATCCGGTTGAGGGTCTGGGTCCGGGCCCGGCCGAGCTCGTCGCGCCGGTCGGCCAGCATGCCCAGTACTACCAGGTCGGGGCTGACCTCGACCCGGGCCAGCTTCGGGGATCGTAATGCGGCCAGCGCGACCGAGTGCGCGTCTACCGGGTCGGTCTTGCGGCCGTTGCCGGTGGCGAAGACCCGCACCTGCGCCGAGAGCTTGGCGGGCACGTCCAGCACAATCTCGCCGCTGGCCACCAGCCGGTGCGCGATGTGCCTGCCGACCCCGTTGCAGCCCTCGACCGCCCACACCCGCTCCGGAAACCTGCGCCCGGCGGCGAGCATCTCGGCGTAGCCGGCCTTGTCGGTGCCATACCTGCCCGCAGCCAGCACCTTGGCCCGATCGTCGATCACCTCGATCGTCGCCGACCGCTTGTGCGGGTCCATCCCGATGATCACGCCCACAGAACTCCTCCATGCCGCAGGGAAGCTGACCGCAAGGAGGGCACCGCTACTTCGAGCTGGGCAAACCCCTTTTGAGCCTCTCCTCGCACGGTGCCCGGCGAGAACGCAAGCCAGATGAGAGCCACACCAATGACAATGGCGGGCAGCCGCAGAAAGAGAGCGTCTCGCCAGGCACCTGGACCGAGTCTGGCCAGACACCGGCCCTACCGCCAGTCTTAAGTAGCCGCACGCCGCGCGGGCGATTCGTTGATCACGGACCGCGTTTGGCTCTGGGAACCGACAGGCCGATGCGAGCCGACCGTGCGTTATGTGATGGGTCGGTAGGTCAACGGTGGCTACTGTGGGCGTGTGCGGCGCGCTGCGACTGTCCTGACCGTGGTGTTAATCGGTGTTCCGATCGCGGCATGCTCCAACGCGCCGCTACGCCCGCAGAGTTCTGGTCCGAGTGGCGGGACGTCTTCGCTGCTGTCCCTGAGCTGCTCGGACTCTGTCGGCCAGCAGGGTCCAGAGCAGGAGACCGTGGTCGGAGGGGTCACGGGCCTGGTCCTTGCCGGATCGGATGATCCAGCCGGCCTGTACCCAGTCCGAGCCGGTGACGGCAAACGCTACTTCGTCTACAAGGCCCTCCTGGCCGTTTCCGCAGCCGCAGCACCCTACGCGACGGTTTCCATAATCCGTCCTGCCGGTGCCACGCTGGTGTACGGGCCGTCAGCCCTCACCTCTTCAGGCCCGGCCCTGGTCGCGGCCTCGCGGAGACAGGTCCGGCTGCCTGTGTGCGGGCAGCGGTTCACTGGCTTCGTCGGCGGCGTCATCGTCACCCGGCCCGTATGCGTTACCTTCCAGGTTTCCACGCCATCGGCCAGCCCGCAGACGGTCAGCGTCCCCATTGGCCCCACTCAGTGCCGAGCGGGATCACCCGCCGGACCCTGATTCGACCACCGGCGCCGCGCAGGAACGGGGCAGCCGTACGTTATGCATTGCCGACGCCTAGCGTGAACGCTTGCTCAAGCCGCTTCAGGTGCTGTCAGGAGACCTTAATGCAGCCAGGTATCGACGGTGCGGGCGTCGCCAGCGCTCCGATCAGGTTGCGTAGGTCACCGGGCCGCGACGATTGCGGCCTGGCGGTCCATCCACCAGCCGACGGCGGCTGTGGCCGTGGTCGCCGCCGCGCCTAGCAGGTTGGCAGGCACGCCCGCCGGTCGCGCGACCGGGTGCGGGGGGTCGTCCACTGCGGTGCCGTGCACCAGCGGGGCCAGGAAGAACGGTGCCCAGTACGCCACGGGGACCGCGGCGGCGAAGAACCGGGCGGCGTCCCGGTCGGTTGCGCCAGACCATAGGGACCAGACATTGGCGGCTGACAGCGAGGTGGCCATCGCCAGCGCCGTCACGCCGTGGAACCGTGCATGCGCGGGCCAGTGGTCATTAAAAATGTGCGAGTCGTTCCAGTCCGCGGCGATCGGCGCCGCGACAGTGATCACGTTGGCGAGGGTGAGCAGGCTCCGGCCAAGCAAGCGCCGGTAATCGGGTGCGGGAGCGCGCCGGGTCATCCGCGTCTCCAATCTGCAAGGCGGGCCACCCCACGGTACCCCTGCCAGTGCGCAGCTCACGGCTCCCATAGTCGGTTGCGGCGCGCCCGGAACGTCCTCGCGCCCGCGGCAATCCGGCAGCTCACTGGCGGGGCACATCGCATGAACATGCGCCACGGCGGCGCGGCGAGAATGCGCGCTTCTGCCGCGAATCGGGCGGCTACGCGCGTCTCAGTTCCCGCTGTTCGACGACGTGATAGCGGCCGTAGCCTCGGATACTTGACAGGATGGCGGGCACGTGAGCCGACCTTGGTGGAGGCGCGATGGCGGTACGTTCGCTGGGCTGGTTGGGAGTACGTACGCCGGCGGCTGATGCGATGAATGCCTTCTACCGCGACGTGCTGCATCTTGAGGTGATCCTTGAGCGGCCGGGAGCGACGTGGTTCCGGCTGCAGGACGGCACCGAGGTGCACGTCTATGGATCGGACGACGAGGACCACGATTTCTTCGGAACCGCACCGGTGGTCGGGCTCGCGGTGGACTCCTTCCGGGCAGCGTACGCCGCCTTGGCCGGGGCTCGCGCTGCAGAATCAGCGGCGGCCCGAACAGCAGATCCGGGTCACTTTCAACGACAGGCCAGACGGCACCGTGGCACCGAGCGGGACGCCGCAGACACCGGACCAGGTAGCGCCGCCAGCCCGCTCACAGCACCGCCAGCCACACGCGACAGGCAGCTGAGGGAGCTCACGACACAGCAGCCGGCATGACCAGGGTTCAGGCTCCCGCTCGGCGCGACCTGGGACGGCGTGGGCAGGAACTGCGCCCTCTACCCCAAGCCGCCGGGCTGTGCGTGTTGGCCGCTGCAGGTAGAGCTGGGTCCCGGCCACCGGTTGTTCGGCTGCCGCTTCGGCCAGGGGGACGAGACGGTTTTGCGGGGCAGCCGGTAAAGGCTCCCTGCGGGCTGATGGTTAACCTGCGCCAAACGCGGGACCTAGGCAGCAGTCAGCCACGGGATTGGCCCGTGGCGGAAGGGCGTGATGTCTTATGACCTCGCCGCCGGCAAGTGCGAACGACGGCAGCTCGCAAAGCCCGTCCTGGGTCCCGGCAGCTGCTCCGCAGGCTGCTCAGCATGTGGTGCGGCGGACACGTATGGGCGGATGGTGGGTTGCATCGGCGCTGTTCGCCGTGGTGCTGCTCCTGCTGCTTATCTTCATCCTGGAGAACGGCCAGCGAGCCGACATAGGCTTCTTCGGCGCTCACGGCCACCTGCCGCTGGGGATCGCGCTGCTTCTGGCCGCGATCCTGGGCGTACTGCTGGTCGTGATCCCGGGAACCGGGCGCATCATCCAGCTCCGGATGCTAGCGCGGCGGCACCGCAAGACCGACGCGAAGCTCGTCGCGGGCTCCCAGCCAGTCCCGGCCGCCCAGCCTGCCGGCCCCGAGCCAGGCCCGTTCTGACCGGTGACGCCGGGGACGGCCAGCGAACGACGTCCAGCGGTGCCGCATGCAGAGACGATTCTCAACGCGCAAGCACCACCCAGCCGTTGGATGGGCAGCGTGCCTGCATTCCGCGGTCCTGCTAGGCGCCGCGAGGCCTGCTTCGCGAGAGTGATCTGCTGCTCCATGCCGGTCCACGTATCGGAGCATCGTACGGCTCTGGTCACCATGGCCGGCCTGTCGTTCCGGTCAGGCCGGGTTCCGCGGGCGGGCATGGCCGGTCTGATGCGCGCTCCAGCATGCCGGGCAGGTGCGGGCGCAAGGTAGCCAGGCGCATGTGCGAGGTGGCGTGGCGGGGCGAGCTCGACGACAACGAAAGGCCGCGCCGCCTCTTGAGGATCTCTCGCCCGGATGCAGCTTACGGACGTCGGGCGGTGGCCGCCTCACGTCAGTGGACTCCAAGCCGATGTCCACGAGCCAGGGCCCTATCGTCGGCGACATCGTAGGAGACGTGAAGGCGTTGCCAAGGTCGGCCTGCTCAACAGAGCAACGGGGCCCGCGGAGGTCGTTCCGCGGCGTCGCCAGTAGTGCGAGCCGGGGACATCCCGGGCCCCCGCCCAGCGAACCGCAGAGGTCATCAGCGGCACTGCCGGCATGTGGCGGCCCTGCCTAGCCTGGCCCGGAGGCGCGCGAAGAGGAGCCCCTCCGCTTCTCGCGCGCCTCCGGTGCTTGGCGCGCCAGCCAGCTCTTCGCGCTCCCGCCGCGCGACGAAAAAGCCGGCCGGGCTCGTCCCTGAGGCCGGACCACCTTCGGCCAAGCCCGTTATCAGGGGAGGCAGCTTGCGGTCGGAGGAGCAGGAGGAGATTGCCGCAGTGCGGGTGGGGTTCCCCGGCAGGGTCATAGCCATAGATGTAGGCGCCGCTGACTCTGGGTGCTTGTCCTGTGACGTCGTCCGCGTCGTCGGATGTAGCCCGGGAGTGGCGGGCAGCCACAGACATCGAGGCTGCCAATTCGTCTCCGAGCGCCGGGGCTGCGACCTGGGCATGGTGAGACGGCGACCGGTCCGTTCTGGCGCCCATGACCTACTCCTCGGCATGCGGGCCAAGAGTCATATCGGATCCTCCGCGAGTTTCCGGCCGCATCTCGCCGGAGCTCCTGTCCTGTCGTGCTTTGAGCTCCGGGCCGAAGTGCCTGAGGCGGCGTGCATGCAGCGGAGTCAGCTGCCCGGTGTTCACCAGTCCAAACCTGCGGGGACAAGGGCGGCGGAATGCAGGCTGCCGGGCCTGCCGCGACATCGGGACAGAGCAGGCAGTTCCGCCCCTGACCCAGCCGTGACCTGCCCTGAAGTCGCCCTTGGTCCCGCATCGGCTCCGCTGCCGACGGGCATCCGAGGCGCGCTGGCGCATGCTATTCGCACGTCACCCGGCCATAGGCCAGGCAGTCCAGGCAGCTAGAGCCGGGCTGTCCGCAGAATGCCGGTAAGGATTTCCGCCGTCGATCGCGTACATCTGCTAGCCGGACGCCAAGGGTGAGCACCGCAGTGTCGTCCTCGACGCTAGCGCCGAAGCTTTCCAGCAGCGTGATGATCGCTGTGATGACGGCAGCAGCGGTCGTGGGTGCCAGGTCCTCGGCCAGGCCATGCAGGGCGTCGTCGCCGTACCTGCCAGTGCCCTCCCCGTCAGCAGTCCGGGCCTCGGTCAGCCCGTCGGTGAACAGGAGCAGAGTGTCGCCGGGATCGAGCCGGATCGTGCCAGTGAAGAATTCGGCGTGGTCCCACATGCCGATCAGCGGCCCTCCGGGGAGCGTCACGTATTCTGCGGTGCCGTCTGACCGCATCAGCAGTGGGCTTGGATGGCCGCCGCTGGCAAGCTCCAGGGTGAAGCCGTCGCCGTCCGGGATGAGCAGGCCGCAGATCGCGGTGCAGAAACACCGGCTGTCAGTCAGGTAACGCTCGTGGAGCGCGGGATTCAGAGTGCCGAGCACGGCGGCGGGGTCGGCGTCGTAGGCGGCCGCGGTCCGCAGTGTGTACCGGATCATGGACGTGATCGTCGCGGCGTGAGCGCCTTTGCCGCACACATCGCCGAGGAACAGGCCCCACCGGTGCTGGCTGAGCGGGAACAGGTCGTAGAAGTCACCGCCCACTTCGTCAGCTGATGCGATGTGGTAGTGCGCGGCAGCGTCCAGGCCGGGGACGACTGGCAGGGTGGGCGGCAGCAGGCTCTGCTGCAAAGTGCTTACAAGCTCGCGCAGCCGGTCCCGCTCGCGGTCAGCTTCCTGACGGGCCCGCAGCAGTTCGCGTTCATAGGCCCGGCGGTCACGGGCATCGAAGATCGTCGTGCGGATGAGGATGGGCTGACCGCTGTCGTTGGTTTTGACTGCGCAGTTGACCAGCACTGGCAGCCGCCTGCCATCGGCTGTTTGCAGTTCCAGGGCCAGGCCGCCGACCTCGCCCTGCATTGTCAGCAACGGCGCTAGGTGCGTCTCGTAGTAGAGCTTCCCGCCGACGGTGAGCAGGTCGGAGAAGGAGCGCCGGCCGACCATCTCGTCTCTGCTGTGGCCGAGCCAGCCCAGGAGCGTGCCGTTGATTTTGGCGATCTTCCATTCCAGGAGCGTGGACACGTAGCCGCAGGGCGCGTTTTCGTACAGGTCCTCGGCGCTGTCTTCTAGCAGCGAGGAGAACATGGCGTCATCAGTCGCGCCGCCCGTGCTGCTCGCACCGCCGGGATCAGCTGGGCTGTTCCCCGTGCTGGTCACGGTCCGCCGGTCAGGGCAAACGACCGGATCTCCGCGAGGGTCGCGTCCGGGGCGCTCAGATGCGGGCAGTGGCCAGTCGCGGCCAGTGTCACCAGCTTGCTGGCCCGGATATGCGCGCGCACGTACTCGCCGACTTCCGGCGGCGCGATCACGTCGCTGGAGCACTGGAGAATCAGCGTGGGCACAGTGACACTGGCCAGGTCGGGCCGGTTGTCGGACAGGAACGTGGTCCGGGCGAACGCGCGCGCGACCTGCGGGTCAGTGCGGCAGAAGCTGTTTGTCAGTTCGTCCCCGAGTTCCGGCCGGTCCGGGTTCCCCATGATCACCGGCGCCACGGCCGCGGACCAGCCGAGGTAGTTGCTGTCCAGCGAATCGAGCAGCTCCTCAATGTCAGTCACGCTGAAACCGCCCCGGTAGCCGGCGTCATCGATGTAACGCGATGACGGGCCGATCAAGATCAGCTTGCTGAACAGCTCCGGATCACGGATGGCAGCCAGGACGCCCATCATCGCGCTCACCGAATGACCCACGAAGGTCAGTTCCTCCAGATTCAGCTCCTGGCAGATCCGCAGAATGTCGTCGGCATAGCCATCGAGCGTCTGGTAACGGCCTGGGTCCCAGGCCGACATATCCGAGTGACCTGAGCCAACGTGATCGAACAGCACAACCCGGAAATCCTTGACCAGGCCAGGCACGACCAAGCGCCACATACTCTGGTCACACCCGAAACCGTTGGCAGCATGACGACCGGGCCGTCCTCACGTCCAGTAATCAGCACGTTGTTCCTGCCGCCGACCCGGACATCGCCCATACAGGCATCTTTCCACCTGCCCGACACAGCCAGCCACGAGTGCTACGGCTGCCAGGATCACGGCCAGGAAATCCCACTCAACAACCGGTCCGGCTGGACGCGGCACTGCCGGCTTAGCGGGGTTGCGGAACTCGTGCGCGTTGCGGAATCCGAGCTTAGCGGCGTACGCCCGACGCCCGGCCATCTGATCTGGGTGGACGGCCGCCACCAGGTCCTGATGCTCGGGTCCATTGCCGTGCCCTGACACGGCACAGATTTCGCCGCGCTCGCTGCTCAGTGCCCGGTTGGCACGCGCTTGTCCGCCGCGTGGCTGGCTCGCTCGGCGGCTGCGGTGATGTTGCGGAGCATCCCGCCGAATACGATGCCGTGGAATGGCGATATGGACCGCCAGTACGCGTGTCCGGCGAGCCCTCGCGGCTGGAAGATAGCACGCTGGCTGTAGGTGGTCAGGCCGTCATGGTCCCGGCCGACCGCCATTTCGAGCCAGGCCAGGCCGGGTAGCTTCATCTCCGCGCGCAGCCGCAGCAGCGATCCTGGCGTGATGGCCTCTACCCGCCAGAAATCAAGCGCGTCGCCGGCGAGCAGGTGCCGCGGATCACGTCGGCCGCGGCGTAGCCCGACGCCGCCCGCGAGCTGGTCAAGCAGCCCGCGTACGGCCCACGCGGCGGGGAAGGAATACCACCCGGTCTCACCGCCGATGCCCTCGATGACCTGCCACAGTGCCGCGGGCGAAGCGCGGACGGCACTGATCCGTGCGTCTATGTAGAGCGAGCCGCGGCCCATGACGGGTCGCTGGGCAGCGGGTCGCTGGGTGCGCCGGGCGTAGCCGCAGATGACCAGCGAGTGGACACTGCGCCCTCGCGGGTGTGCCGCAGGGCCAAAGCGATGGCACGGTCAACGGGCAGCAGGCCCTCGGGCGGGTCCGGGACGCAGGAGGAGATGTCGCGCTCGGAGCACACGACCTCGTTCCTGAGCGATTCGACCAGCGGCCGGGCCAAACCGGCCGGCACCGGCGTCACCAGCCCGACCCACAGCGACGACCGCGATGGCCAGTAGCAGCCACGTCCGCAGCCGGGCTGACAGAAAAACCCACATGCTCAGCGTCCCTTCCTCTTTCCGGCTGGAGGCCAGGCACTGGCGCCCGGCGCTGATGCGCGGAACTTCGTACCGCACTGAGCTGGTGCATCGGTGGCGTTGCCGACAGCCAGGTTGGCGCAACAGCCGCGCAGGTCCCGTTCTCTTCGCGGCGCTACCCGCAGCGCGGCGCGCTAATCACTGCGCCGCAGAGGCCGGTGCTCGCGCGCTGCGGGGATGAGCATGCCATCTCATTCCGACTGACACACTTCGTCGCAACCGTCCCCAGATCGCCGCACGCCACCTGGCTGATGAGCGACCAGCCACCCTCTTGTCATCTCCTGGCCTCCCCGGCAGGCACCGGGCCGCTGCCACCGGCGGGCCGCCGGGGAGCCGCCGTCTATCTCACCAGCCGTACCGTCGATGTGGGCGCGTGCCTGGCCCGGCACCATCGGCCGGGCCGCCGTCCACGCCGAAGATAACGCCGCAGCGATGTTGCTCATGAGCCACCGGCTGTGGCCCCGAGGCCGATGACCTGGCCCGCGGCACGCACGCGGAGCTCCTCCAGAAGATCCGCCTGACGCCGGGCCCGGGCGATGAGCTCATCGAGCCGACTGGAGTCGAGCCTCTTATCCGTCTCCGCCAGGACCCGCAGCGTGCGCCAGCCCGCGGCCTTGCCTTCCACGCCGAGCCGTAGCATTTCCAGCTCTTCAAGGCTGCTGAGCGGCGACCGGGTGAGGAGGTAGCCGTTGAGCTTCAGCCGCGAGGCCTTCTCGCCGATCCATGCGGCGTAAACCTTGTAGGCCCGGACCGGGATGCCAAGTGCGGCCATGATGGCTTCCAGCGCGGCGCGATCCTGCGCGACTTCAGCAGCCAAGCGCCGCAAGACGCCGTCGGCCGCCCGGCCTCGGTGTGATGCCGCCGCCCGGCGTGCCAGCTCGAGCCCGCCGGTTGCGCCCGCCAGGTGATCATTAAGGTAAATGCCGAGCAAGTCGTGCCCGGATCGCCTGTTACCTGTCGCGGTGCCTGCTCCTGCCATAACCCCTCCACGCTGGACGCTGGATGTACCGTCACTCTCTGCCACCTGACGCGCGGCTTATGCGTCGCAGGGCGCGCTAGCTCGCATACGTTCGGGCTGTTCTGCCGGATGTCTGCCCTGGCTGACGCGCTTCCAGTGTTGCCCGACTCTGGACCCGGCGGCGGCGTCGCGCTGCCGCCTGGCGCTTGCTGCCCGGTCGGGCAAATGCGGCTTAAAGGGTGAGGTGCTGCTAGGTGATGACGTCGTCGATGGTGACGTTGACCCAGACGTCCCTGAGGCCGGCATTGTTGCGCAGGGCGGCGATGGCCCGTTCCTGGACTCGGCGGCCGACCGTGTCGAGCTCCTGGCCGTACTGCACGGTTATAGCGAGATCGACTATGGCCGTGCGGCCCATGACGCCGACAGCTTCGTGGGGGTGGCGGTGCCCGAGGGTTGCGGCCTCGGCCCGGCCGGCGATCCGAGGGCGGGTGCTTCGGCCGAAAGCGACCCTGACACCGGGGACCGGACGTGCCGCATCGCGGGCGATCCTGGCGACGACCCTCGCTGCGATCCGGATTGCTCCGCCGTCGGCGAGGTCAAGGGTGTGCCACGGTTCGGCGGTCAGTTTGCGGATCTGCCGGGCTACCGCGCCGCGTACGGCGGCAGGCAGGGAAACCGGCTCCGCGGCGAGGTCTCGCACGGGTTCCCAGACGCGGCTGAATTCACGCAGCGCAGCCTGGCAGTGCGGGCAGCCGCGCTGATGATCGGTCAGCTGCCCGGCCCGCCCGTTAGCAGCCTGCTCGATCAACGCATCGACGTCGGCGCCGCAGGCGAGGTGAGAGACTGCGCCGTCGGGCCGCAACCGGGCATCGTCGGCTGGCTGGCCAGGATCGGTCATTCTTGTACGCTAACCTCCACTCCTGAAGCGTCCTCGTCAGTGTGCGCCTTCCCCGGAACAGGTGGCTACGAACGGCTGGGATGGTGCTGCGGGTTATGCGGGCAATCTCCTGGTTGGGCAGCCCCTCGAAGTGATGCAGCACTATGGCGACCCGCTGCGGCGGCGGCAGGTCCGCCACGGCAGCGGTAACGGCGTCGACCGTCAGTTCGCGTTCGACGTCTCGGGCCGGCTCGTCAGCGGCGGGGGCGGCCACGTCACCCAGCTGGTCGAGGGACTCGTCGGCGTGAGTCCGGGTCATCCGGTTCAGCGCCCGGCGGGTGACAATCTGGTACAGCCAGGTCGAGTAGCTGGATTTGGCTTTGAAGCCGGGCAGTTGCTGCCAGGCAGCAACGAGCGCTTCCTGGGCGACGTCCTCGGCGTCGTCATGGTTGCCCAGGAGGCGTAGCGCGACCCGGTAGGCCAGCCGGCCGTGCCGGTCGACAAGTTCGGCGTACGCGTCGAGATAGCCCTCCCGGGCCCGCTGGACGAGGTAGCCGTCCTCCGTGTCCGCTCCCACCGCTCCTCCCAGGCATGCCGCCGCGGGCTCGCCGCCTAGCCCCGCTAGCTGAGGCTGACCTTCCCTGGCGTGGAGAAATTAACGTGCGACATTCGGCTGCCGGGCGTGTCTAACAGGACAGAGGCTGGTCGAGGTGTGAGGTCCGGGCCTTGCGCGGCCGTAGCTGGCCTCGTTCCGTTACCGATCCGGAGAAGGCGTGGTGCCAGATGACCGAGTCAGTTCCCGTAGTGTCGGCCAGGCCGGCGCCGATGACCGCCGATGGCAGTGAGCCGTCCGCTGAGAGGCGGCCGGCCGATGGCGGCAAGGTCACTATCGACGAGAGCGTGGTCCAGAAAATCGCCGGAATCGCGTGCCGGGAGATCAGCGGCGTGCATGCCATGGGCGTCTCGGCCAGTCGCGCGTTCGGCGCGGTCCGGGAGCGCATTCCGGGCAGCTCCGGCCCGAGCGTCGCCCAGGGGGTCGGCGTGGAGGTGGGCGAGACCGAGGCCGCGGTCGACCTGGACATCGTCGTGGAGTACGGCGTCAGCATCGCCGACCTCGGCCGGAGCATCCAGCGCAACGTCAAGCAGGCTGTCGAGCGGATGACGGGACTGGACGTCGTGGAGGTGAACATCAACGTTGATGACCTCTACCTGCCCGGCGAAGACGATCAGCAGCAAGACTCGTCGCGGGTGTCATGACCGGGACCGCTTCGACAGGGGCAGCCCGCGCGGGAGCAGTGGCGGACGGCGTCGATGTGGACGCCGTGGCCGATGCTGCCCGGGGCTGCCCGGCAGTGAGTCGGCTGTGCTCGGGACCCTGGGGGGGTGTGGTCTCCTATCTGCCCGGCCGTGAGGTGCCCGGAGTACGGGTGGCCCGCGACCATGTCGTGGTCTCCGTCTGCAGCCGGTGGGGCGTCCCGGCTGCCGAACTGGCCCGGCAGGTCCGCGTCGCGCTCGCGCTCCTGGCAGGCGCGCGCCGGATCGACGTCGTTGTCGCTGACGTGGCCGACCCGCCACCGACCGACCCAGAACCTCATGAAAACGAACCTCGGAAGTCGGGCAGCACCGCCGGGCGCGGCGGCGCGCCTGCCTCCGGGCTAGTCACCCCGACCGGGGCGGCGATCCCGCGGCAGGTGAGGCGGGAGCCCGCGTGGTGACCTGTGAAGGTGAGATGACATGACACGTATCGCTCTCGGCATTATCGTCGGCCTCGCACTGGGCCTGACGGTGGCGTTCGGCAGCTTCGGGCAGATGCTCATCGTCGCCCTGTTTGCCATCGCCGGCTTTGTCGTCGCCAAGGTGCTCGATAGTGACCTCGATCTCAGCCCGTACCTGTCGCGCTGGCGGAACAGCCGGTGACTAGCGATACCGCCGTGGCGCCGGCGCCTCCCCATGTGCGCCCTGGACGCAGCGAGCTCGGCACGATCAGCATTGGCAGCCGGGTCGTGCAGAAACTCGCGGCGCGGGCCGCAGTCGAGGTTCCCGACGCGGGCGCGGCGGCGCCGCGGGTCATGGGCCGTTCGGTCACCGGTGCACGCGCCCTGGGGGGACGCCAGACCAGCCTGACCGGCCTGCCCAGGGCCGAGGCCGAGGTTGACGGCTCGACAGCGGCTCTGGCCCTGTGGGTCAGCATCCGCTGGCCGGCGTCCATTCCGGGCGTGAGCACGGCGGTCCGCGAGCACGTCCGCGACCGGGTACGGACTCTGACCGGCCTGGAAGTCACGGAAGTGTCCATCTCGGTCACGGACCTGGCGACCGGGCTGTCCCCTCCGGCGCGCCGACAGCAGGGATAGGTGACATGAGACTTGCCAACCGCGTTCTGGCGGCTCTCCTGAGCCTGGCAGTGGCCTGCGCAGGAGTACTGCTGATCATCGAGGTCATCGCTGCGCGAACGGGCCAGCAGCCAGTCATCGTCAACTGGCGCGCAGCCTACAACTGGGCCGCGCGGACCGCGTGGATCGCCAGCAGCGTACGCGTGGCAGCAGGAATCCTGGTCGCTGGCAGGCCTGGTGCTCCTGATCGCCGAGCTCAAGCCCGCGAGGATGTCGCGCCTCGCCGCAGATCCCGCGAAAGCTGGCGCAGCCGGCATTGACACGGCCTACACCCGCCGGGGCGTGGCCGCCGCAATCCGGTCCGCGGTCACCGATGTCGACGGAGTCCGCGACGCCTCCGTCAAGGTCACCCGGCGCAAGGTCACCATCAGGGCGACCGCCGCAGCACAAGACAAAGCTGCCGCCCAGACCTTGCGCGAACCCGTCACAACCGCAGCTCGCCAGCGGCTGGCAGCACTGAGCCTTCGGCACGCATCACCGCTGTCGGTGCACGTCGTCCCCGGGAGCCGCTGATGCACGCCGACCGCACGAACCGCGTCATGCTCCTGCTGCTGGCACTGCTTCTCATTGCCATCGGGCTGGGCGCCGGGGCGGCCTCGCTTGGCGTATTCGGGACCTTCGCCCGGCACAGCTCGGCTGATGGCCAACCCGATCGGGCATTTCATCGGGTCCACGGGTGGCTGGCTATGGCCCGTCACCGCTGCGGCGGCAGCCATCGCGGTGGTGCTGGCGCTGCGCTGGCTGCTCGCGCTCCTGTTTTCCACCGACCGCTCCGGCGACCTGCCCATCCGGTCACCCGGCCTCGCAGGCCGTACGACCCTTGCCGCCGGCGCGCTCACGGAGGCGGTTGCAGAAGAGATCGAAAGCTACGTCGGGGTCTACTCGGCGCGAGCCCGGCTCATCGGCAACGGCCTGGAACCTGAGCTTGTCGTCACGGCGACGCTAGCGGAATCCGCGGACCTGGCCGCCGTGCGAAAGCGCATTGAGACGGGCGCGCTCATCCACGCCCGCTCCGCCCTCGACAGTCCGTCGCTGCCAATCCAGCTGCACCTGGCCGTGACCGCAAGATCCGGCGCCCGGGTCACCTGATCCGGGCTCGCTTCCGGAACCGGAACAGAAAGGTAGCAAGATGAGTGCACAGGACAAGGCCAAGAACACCGCGGAAAAGACCGCCGGCAAGATCAAGGAAGAA
Organism: uncultured Actinomycetota bacterium; assembly: GCA_963837255.1. Lineage (GTDB taxonomy): Bacteria > Actinomycetota > Actinomycetes > Streptosporangiales > Streptosporangiaceae > JAJYUU01. The sequence continues at coordinate 98,541 of CAWIMN010000008.1, read as the reverse complement.
TCAGGCAAGATTACAGGCGATGAGTCCGTCGAGGCTGAGGGCAAGGCCGAGCAGGCCGCAGGCGATCTCAAGAACGCTGGCGAGAAAGTAAAGGACGCTTTCAAGAAGTAGATAACGCGTTTTGGCGCCGCGCTGTCCCCCGGCCAATCTCGTACTGAGTGCTGCCCGGCTATTGAAACCCCGGCGCCTGCAGCCGACACAAAACCCGGCTCTCGTCGCGGCACGGCATGACGTCTTCGAACCGTGGCAAGCCAGGGCGCAGCGATGCCCAAGAGCGACCATGGGAGCCGATTTGCGGCACGGCACGCTGCTGATCCCGACCTGGCAACAAGGTCGCGCCGCCACTAACGAGTCGGTTGTGACGCATTCGGAGAGAACGGCGACCGCGCGCCGGGCGATCCTCTAACTGGCGCCTTACCCCGCCGGACTGGCTGCGTCAGATTGGCCATCTAGAGCAGCCTGGCGGATCTCACGGTGCGAGTCTTCCGGTCGCGCGCAGTTCATCGTGGGAAGCCTCGGAGCATCGCGATCAGCGGCCAGGGGCGCATCCCGGCGGGCGTGGCGGAGCAGTGCGAAGCTGCGACCAGTCAACCGGAAACACACCAGCTCTATAGGAACGTCCGGTCGTGCCGAATTCAGGACGTGGCGCACGTACATCTGGATGCTCTCGAAGGGCCGGCATCTTGCAGGGCGAGCTGGTCGTGCACGGCTGGGACCTGGCCCGCGCCCTGCACCGCCCCTGGCCGGTCACCGGCCAGCAGGTGTCGCTGATCTGGTCCGGGGTGGAGCCGATCCTGGCGGGGTGGGTCGAGCCGGCCAGCGCCGCCGGGCACCACGGCGCCTACCAGGTCCACCTCGGCGACGGACGCCGGCACGTGCTGTGCTTCACCAATGGCGCACTCGCCACCCAGCTCCCGGCCGGGCGGCGCATCCAGTGCCACATCGGCGGCAGCCCGGAGGCCATCCTGCTCATCTTGTACCGGCGCCTGTCGCCGTGGCGAGCCGCGCTGACCGGCCGCGTCGCCGCCTGGGGCCCGCGCACCTGGCGATAACGCGTGCGATCACCCGTGCCAGGCCAAGAACCTGGTCCTGCTGGCGACCCAGTTCTACGACTACTGCCTGGCCGGCGCTCAGAAGATGGCCCGCCTGCCAGTGGTGCCCGTCCCCGCGGGGTTCAAGGTCCGACCGGTCGAAGAGCGCGAGGTCGCCGCCCGGCTGGCCGAGCTCGCGGCAGGCCCTGCAGCGGGCCGGGTGGCCGACATCAGTGGCCCTGAGGTTTCTAGCTATGCCCAGATGCTCCGTGCCTACCTGGACGTCCGCCACAGGCACCGGCCCGTGATCGAGGTGCCCGCGCCCGGCACCGCCGCGATCCGGGGCGGCGCTCTGCTCCTTGATGAGCACGGTACGCCCACGCCCGTAATTGGCCGCCGGACGTGGGCGGAGTTCCTCGTCGAGAGGGTGAAACGACATGCGTAAGGCTGCGGTCGGGCCGGTAGCCTCGGCGCAACGGCGTCCACAAGTTGCTAGCTGCCTTGACGAGCTGCTTCTTGGTTATGGCTGACCGGCCAGTGACGCCAACCTTCTTCGCGCTGCGCCGCAGCTCCGGGACCTTCCAGTCAGCGTAGGAGCTTGCCGCGCCGCCGCGCTGGCTGGCCTTCTTGCTGGGCGCCTTGACGCTCATATTCGATGCCCGCGCCGATTCCTTAGTCGACAGGCCTAGGTCACGGAGCCACTCGTAGGGGGACTTATTCTTGACGACGGTCCCTGCCTTCTTGGCGACCATGTGACCTCCATTTCTATTCGGCGCACTTCGCCGCGCGGTGGCCACTGCCCGACTACGGCTCCCGGCGGCAGCTTTTCGCTGACCGCAGAGGACCGCGCCCGACTGTGATGTTTCCGGGCTCGGCTGACGGGCAAGTGCGGGCATGCATTCGACATCGGCAGCACGCGTTTCGGCTCGAGCCAGGCGCGCGTCCGACGGCCAAGTGATGCAGGTCCTTGCCAGGGCCGGCTTGGCAGCGCGGGGCGTCATCTACGTCCTGATCGGCTGGGTCGCCATCCTGGTCGCACTCGGTCAGAGCTCGCGACAGGCAGACCAGCAAGGCGCCCTGCAGTTGCTCGCCGGAAAGCCCTACGGGGCCGTCTCGCTCTGGCTGCTCGGCATCGGGTTCGCCGGATACTCTCTGTGGCGCCTGAGCGAGGCAGCCTTCGGCGTCGCTGGCGAAGGCAACGGCGCTGGTCCGCGGCTGAAGTCGCTGGCCAGGTCGCTGGTCTACGCCGGCTTTGCCTACCTGACTTTCCAGGTAATCTCCGGCAGCCAGGCCAGCCAGACTCGTCAGCAGCAGGATCTGTCGGCCAGGGTCATGCACGATGGCGCCGGCGGGAGGTGGCTCGTCGGCATCGCCGGGCTCATCATCGTGATCGTCGGCGCCGCTCTCGTCATCGAAGGCCTCCGCCGCAAATTCCTGAAGAACCTGAACACAGCGCAGATGAGGCCGCGGACCCGTCGCGTCGTCGAGCGGCTCGGCGTGATCGGGACCGTCGCTCGCGGGGTGGTATTCGCGCTGGCCGGCGTCCTGGTCATCGACGCGGCGGTCACCTTCAAGCCAGCCAACGCCGGCGGCATCGATAAGGCGCTGCAGACGCTGCGCGACCAGCCGTTCGGCGAGTTCCTGCTGCTCCTGGCTGCGCTCGGCCTGGTGATCTTCGGCGTCTACGGCCTGTGCGAGGCCCGGTGGCGGAAGGTGTGATTCCTGCGCCCGCGGCGGCTGCGGGAGACAGCCGGTACCGGGCGCCCCGGGGCTTTGGCCTGCGGGTAGTAAGCAGCTCGGCTATTCCGGCCGGCTGGCATGGCAAGTCGTGAGGCAGGCGGAGGCGCTCAGGTGCAGCATTTCATCGGTGTTTACGGCTACTTCGCGATCTTCATCCTGATGGTGGCGGAGTCCGCCTGCATCCCCGTTCCCTCGGAACTGACGATGCCGCTCGGCGGGGCGCTGGCGGCGGGTGCGGTGCCTGGCGTCCACCTGAGCCTTGCGCTGGTCATCGCCGTCGGCGTGGCCGGCAACGTAGCCGGCAGCTACATTGCCTGGGCTGTCGGCCGGTATGGCGGTCAGGCCGCCTGGCGCCGCCTGACCAGGTTCGTCGCCGGGAGCGACGAAGGCATGGCGAGGGCGCAGCGCTGGTTCGACAGAAACGGCGCGCGGTCCGTCTTCATCGGCCGGCTCCTGCCCGTGGTCAGGACGTTCATCTCGCTGCCAGCCGGATTTGCCAGGATGTCGCCGGTGCGCTTTGGTTTGTACACGGTGGCTGGCTGCCTGCCGTGGATCGCCGGCCTGACGTGGGCAGGCTGGGCGGCTGGCGCGAACTGGCATCGCGTGACAGGTCTGGTGCAGGACGCGGGATACGTCGTCGGCGGCCTGGCCGTCGTGGTCGTGGCCGTCGCCATCGTCGTCGGCGTTCGGGCACGGCGCAGGCACCGGAGAGCGGCGGCCGACGTGGCGGCACGCGTCAGCATCGGCGATCACCTGGAACGCCGCGCGCCCGGCGCGACAGCAGGCGGAGTCACGCATCGGAAGGCGGGGCTAGACATGCGCGGCGCGACCGTGTGGGAGGCGTCGATTTCGCCACGACGGTGGCGGTCGCATAGCTGCCCTGGCGGAGATCCTGCCAGCTGGCCTGTCTGAAGTGCTGCGTGAGGAGCTGGCATGTCGGAACCAGAACCGCCGGACGATCGTGAGCGGTCGCCGGTCAGGCGGGCCCTGTCGCGGGTGGACCGGTGGGCGTCGCGACCGCTGACCGTGCTGCTCGTGATCGGCACGGACCTGGCGTGGGTTCTGATCAGCGTGGCGCTGAGGTTTCCGGGAGTGGGAGAGCGTGTCTTCCAGACTCTGGTCGCGGCCCTCACCCTGGCCATGGTCTTTGTCATCCAGCACACTCAGGCCCGCGAGCAGGCAGCCACGCAGCGCAAGCTCGATGAGATCCTGCAGGCGCTGCCCGGTGCCGATAACTCCCTGCTGATGCTGGAGCATGCTTCCCACGATGAACTGCGGGCTACCGGAGACTCGCACCGTGAGATCCGCCAGGCCGCGCTCGTTGAGCAATCCGGCGCGGCCAGTCCCGCAGGGTGACGCCCGTCGTTTTGGCCGGGGCGTGGCCGCCACCGCCTGTCACCCTTTCAGGAGAGGCGGAACGCAGATCCTGACCGACGTGTGGGGCGCACCTTGATCCGCAACTTTCTTGCTGCCTTGCGTACGCCGCCATCGAGTTCGTAGGGAAACGCGCGATCGAACCGCACCGTGATCCGGCAGCCGCGGGTGGCCCGGATGAAGGGCGATTTGCGCGGTCTTCCGGCGGCGATCCGTCCGAGCGTGCGTGCCCACTCTGCCGCATTCTTCGCGGTCACCACGCCGACCTCGAGTATCCCGTCGTCCGGCCGCGCATCGCGGAAGACCTCGATTCCGCCGAAAACCTTGCTGACGTTACCGACCAGCACACACGAGAGCCGTCCGGAGAAGAAAGGCCTGCCGTCCACCTCGACGGCCGCCTTCCTGCCCCGGACAGTGAGATTTCGCGCGCCCGTATAAAGATAGGCCAGCCGCCCCATGCGGTCCTTCATCCGGCGGCTCGCGCCCGAGATCATCAGCGCGTCGAATCCGGCGCCGGCCATCACCGCGAAATGCTCGCCGTTCAGCGTGCCTGTGTCGATCATGCGCCGTTCACCGTGGAGGCCGACGCGCACCGCGTCGGTGAGATCAGCGGGAATGGTCAAGTTGGTCGCCAGCAGATTCGCCGTTCCAGCCGGGAGGATGGCCAACGCTGCTTCCGTCCCGGTCACCACGTCTACGCAGCGCTGCACCATTCCGTCACCGCCCCAGACGAAGATGAGATCGGCTCCTTCCACAAGCGCTCGCCGCGCGCGTTTCGGCGCTTTCCTGCTCTTGTTGACTTCGTACCACAGCGGTTCCGAGAACCCTTCGCTCGCGAGTACCTCCCGCAGCTCGGGCAGGCCACCGCCGAAGCTCTTCCCCGCATGCGCCACGACCGCCACCGTCGTCATGTCATCGCCTCCCGGCTTGCCGGCCGATGTCCGGCCAGCCTGTTCGCGTATCGGCTCCCTGAGGTTCCCGGAAAGCCAGCTGCCATTCACCGTCGGGGATTGCATCAATGTGTCAATCGCTGCGTCTCGGGAAGCTTGCGCGAATGTCACCGAGCCCGCTCCAGCGTCGGCGCCGGACCTTGGCGCCACTCGCCATCGTCACAACGGCAGCTGTGGTCTTCACGATCCTGCTCGTCCTTGTCCGGCTGCGGTGGCAGCCGCTCGAGTCGGTCGATCATGACGCCGCCGCCCGCCTCAACAACCTGATCGCCGGTCAGGGCACCCTCGTGACAGTGGTCAGAGACATCACCTTGCTCGGCAGCACCATTGCGCTGTCAGTAGTCATCACCGCCGCTGCGGTCCTGGTTGCGCTGCGGCGCCGCTGGCGGCTGGCGATCTACCTGATCGTCGCCGGAGCCGGCGCGCTCATACTCGATCCAGTGCTCAAGGACCTCGTCGGCCGGCTACGTCCCGTCCTGGCACATCCCATCGCGCACGCGCCCGGAAACAGTTTCCCTAGCGGCCATGCGCTCGGCTCGATGGTCTGTTACGGCGCGGTGTTCCTGGTCTTCCTGCCCGCCGCCCGCGGGCGGCAGAGAACCTGGTTCGCCATCGGGATCGCCGTCATCATCGCCCTGATCGGGATCAGCCGCGTGCTCCTGGGCGTGCATTTCATCTCCGACGTCATCGGCGGCTGGGCAATCGGGATCGCCTGGCTCGGCCTCACCTCCTTCGCGTTCGAGCTGACCAGACGCGCGGCCGGCCATCCCGTCAGCGATCCGGTCACCGAGGGGCTTGAGCCGGAGGCGCAGAACGACCTCAAGCCAGCCCAGCCCGAGGCGTCTACGCCAGGCTCGCTGCCACGCCGCACGCGAGCCGCAGCCGGTATAGCAGTGGCCTGGGTCCTGATACTCGGCATCATCGTCGGGATCGGCGAGCTGATCAGGAATGTCGGCAATGGCAACGAGCTCGGCGACACCACGATCCCGCGCTGGCTCGCGGCGCACCGCACCCCCGACCTGACTCGCTGGAGCCTGATTTTCACCACGGTCGGAGGGACAGCGGGGATCGTGACCGCTGTTGCCGTGATCTGTCTTGTCTTCGTGGGCGGGACACGGAGCTGGCGGCCGGCTGCCTACATCGTCACCCTCATCATCGGCGAGCTCGGCCTCTTCCTCGCCGCCGCCGCCGTGGTCAGACGGCCGAGGCCAGCAGTCAGCCACCTGGATCACCACCTGCCGACGTCGTCCTACCCATCCGGTCATGTAGCAGCGACGTGTTGCGTCTACGTCGGTCTGGCCATTCTCGTCATCGGCCACGCCAGAGGCTGGTGGCGGTGGCTGTTCCTAGTCCCGGCGATCGCGCTTCCGCTGCTCGTCGCTGTGTCCCGGATGTACCGCGGCGAGCATCACCCAACGGATGTGCTGGCCAGCATCTGTTTCGCGGCATTGTGGATCCCGGCCGTTTCGTTCTTCATCAAGCCCAATGCGGCTGGGCACGTCAGGGCGAGGCCAGACCGCCAAGGCAGTCGCCACGGCGCAGAAGACCGTCTTGCGAAGGACAAGGCGAGCAAGCCGTTGCCCGCGTAGCCAGCCGGTTAGCGGGCGCTCCAAGCCGCACCATGATGGCCGGTCACGACCTGGACGCGGCCGGGCCAATGGCGGCGACCACACGTTGTGCAGGACAAACCAGCGCAGGCTACCGCGAAACGTCAGCGCTTCATGGCACTCGGTGCTGGAGTCGGCATCAGTAGCCCGGCGGGTCCGCGCAGGCCGAGTACGTGGCCGCGCTGTCCGCCGGCGAGCAGGGCGTAGTCACGCAGCGCGCACGACCGTGCAGCTAGTAACAGGCAGGGCCGATCAGTAGGCCGGGAGCTATCCACCCAGCCGATAAGGATGTAGATGACGCCGCGAGCTGCCAACCCGGCCCTGGCAAGGCCTGCATAACTTGGCCGTTCGATGCGCGCCTGGCGCGAGCCGAAACCTGTGCCGCCGATGTTGAACGCATGCCCGTCTCTGCTAGTCAGCCGGGGTCGCAAACATCACACAGTCGGGCGGCGTCCGCTACGTTGTCCCGGCGACAGCCTCGGGCAGGCTGCCAAATATGCGGAACACCTTATCGACGCCGGTAACCGCGAAAACCCGCAGGACTGAAGGCGCGCGCACAACCAGTCGCAGCTCGCCGCCGTTGGCCTGTGCGCGTTTCATGGCCATCACCAGCACGCTGAGCCCGCTGGAGTCGCAGAACTCCGTGTCACCCAGGTCCGCCACGATGGTCGGGTGCCCGGCGGCCGCGGACAGCAGGGCGGCACTAAGTTCGCCAGCGTTTCCGATGTCAATCTCCGCCGGTGCTGTGACCACTGGCAAGCCGCCGAGCGACCGCACCGCGAACGCGGGCTGTCCGAGCACGCTCTCACCACCGTTGCTGAGCCAGTCGCGCGATTGCCGGCTTCTCCGGCCGATTGATCATAGCGAGTAACTGGCCTGGCGGCGCTTCCCCAGCGACTGCCATGTGACTCTGGTCGGTCAAGCGGTGTCGGCGCCCGCTGGCGCCGTGGGTCCGAGTTGCACGTGCACCCGGACCTGGGTCGCGGCAGATCCGGTCCGGATCTCGACCAGGTCACAAAGCTCGTGGACTAGCCACAGCCCCTGGCCCCCGCTGCCGTCGGGGAAACGGCGAAGACGGCCAATGAGGGGCTCGCTCATATGCCCGGTGTCGCTGACCTGGCATATCAGCTCATCTGCAGTTGCCCAGACACACACTGTGCCGTCGGCAGCGGTGTGCCGGTACGTGTTGGCGGCAAGCTCACTGACCGCAATGACCAGATCGCCGATTCGGTGCTGGGCCAATCCAGCCCGGGCGGCGTGCCTGGATACGAATTCCCGGACCTTGTGGAGGTCGTCTCGGTAGGGCAGCGTGTCAGCAGCATCCGGGACCGGGTCCAGCGCGTCGTCGTACCCGGCCGGGAAGGTAGTGCCTGCGTCGTAGGCAGTACTGAGATGGGCGGATCCGTCCGAGATCAGGGTCGGATGGGTGAGCCGGGCGCTCGCGGCGATCCCATCGTCGGGCAACGTCACGTCATAGGGGCATAGAATGCTGACCGGCATGTCAGTGAACGCAAGGTTGATCAGGGCCTCGTGTCGGATCGTCTCTCGCCTCTGCTCAGCAGTCCGGCCAGTCCATAGGCACTGCGCGACGCAGCGAACCTGGCCGCCCCCATGTGAACTGGCGAAGGCGCGGATCGCGGGAATGATCCGCGCCGGGTTAGCGCCGACAGCTGTCATGTCGGCCCAGCTCACCCGGCGGCCGTCGCCGTCGAGATGTTCCCGGAGAAGGCCCATCGACTGGCTCGGAGCAGCGATCAGTACTGGTTCAGCATCGTCGAATCCTTGCTCCACGAACCGGCGTACGCAAGCGACGAAACCAGCAGCACTGTCGTAGAAGGCTGCGGAATGAGCAGCCCGCGGCGCGCCGCCCGCCAGGTCACCCATCGCCGCCCTCCGCACGCGGCTGTTTCACCGCACTCGCGCACTACCCAGAAGGACGCGTGTCACCCATTCACCGACCGCGCGCTCTTCTGTGCCTGCTCAAGTATCGTGCCAGGCTGCCGTGTCCGCTGCCTGCAACACCTAGCTTGCCGGGGTCTGGAGCGGAACCGGCAGGCACGATTGTGACGCCGCCTATCTCCCGTGTCCATCGTCGCGTCTTGCGCGGTCTTACGCTTCTTGGTCGCGACTGCAGGCTGTCGGGCTCGCCGCCCCAGCGAGTAGCATTTCAGCCACGGAACGACACTTTAGCCATTAGGTCCAGACCTTGCCTGGCTGCTCTTAGGCAGGAAAGGCACACCTATGGCGACGTTAGGGCTGGACGTCGGCAGCCGCCGCGATCACGTTGTCGTGCCCCTTCGGGAGAGCTGGACGCTGTCACAGCTCCGGCCGCTCTTGCGGTCCTCGCGGCGGCCGCTATTCGCGGTCAATCCGTCGTCGCTGACGTCACCGACCTGGACTTCATTGATTGCGGTCGCTTTGCTCCTGCTGGCCCGGGTCGTGGCCCAGGAGTCGGGAAGTGACGTTGTGCTCGGCAAACCGCGCGGGAGCGTTCTGAGGATGCTGACCACGCTTGGCCTGGCAGAATTACCTGCCGACTGGCGGGGTGCACGGAAGTGATCCGGGCCTCACCGGCCCGTCGCGTGTGGCCGGGGGTGCTGTGAGCTGGCTGGCGGCGCCACCTGTTGCGGTGTCTGCGGCGTCCCGCTCGGTGTCACCGTCCCGTCTGGCCTGTCGTTGAAGGTGACCCGGATCTGCTGTTCGGGCCGCCGCTGGTTCTGCAGCGCCTGCGCCGCCATGGATGCCCGGTCGGCTTCGGTCAGCGGTGGCTGGACGATAGCCCGCGGCCAAAGGCGGCGGGCCAGCACGACGTTGATCTCGGCCGCGTACACAGTGCCCTGTACGCCGAAATAGATCCAGGCGACTAGGCCGAGCACGGTAGCGAAGACTCCGTAGACCGAGTCGCTGCGCAGGTAGTGGTGCACCAGATAGGCGCCGAGCGCCTGCAGCAGGGTCCAGAAGGTGCCACCCGCGACGGCACCCGCCAGCAGCTGGCGTGGCCGCACGCCCTTCGGAGTGAGCACCCGGAAGCCGAGGAAATACATTCCGATGTTGGCCACCGCGGCGAGCACCTGGGCCAGCATCCGGAACGCCAGCGCGTGATGGCCGTAGGTCACCAGCCCGGCCAGCAGCGTGCTGATCGCCACGCCGAGCGCCAGCAGGCCGAGGAACTCCGCGCTCCGGCCGAGCCGCGGCAGGTAGCCGGGCCGGGCCGGGCCGGGCAGGTTCCACACCTGCTCCATCGCGAACAGCCCGGCCTGAGCGAGCCTGGTCACGCCCCAGACCAAAAGCAGCAGGCCGACGGTCAAGCTGGCGGCCGTCGACCGCCGCAGCACGTGGATGTTGCTCGCCAGCTGCTTGCCGATCAGCGGGAACTGCGTCGTGGCACCGCTGATGACCTCGTTGCGCAGAGCCGGATCGGTCGCCGCGATGTTGACCAGGACAGTGACCAGGATCAGCAGCAGCGGGAAGATGGACACGAACGCCGCGTAGGCCAGGTTCGTGACCAGCACACCGCCATTATCGTCGCCGAATTTCTTCACCACACCGAACACGAACGCGGTCGGCTGGTGCCGCTGCTGGGCAATATCAACCCGGCGCACTGCCTTCTATACCGCGTTCACCAGACCTCCAGCCCATGATGAGACGCGTCGCCTCAGCTTCCCCGGGTCGGCGATGGCTAACCGCAGGCTGTGTCGCGAGTTGTCAGTGGGTTGGCCGCCACCCTGCTCACGCGACTCCGCGGCCGGCCAGGCAAGGATCAACTGCCGTGCTCGGTTCACCGGGCCGGGCTGAGCAGGCTCTCGATGCGGCGCAGGCGGTCGGTGAGCTCAGCGACGTCTGCCTTGGTGGCGCCTTGCTCGGCTGATTTCAAGGTCAGCACGAGCTGGCCGCCAGGTTCCAGGCTGCCGTGATCGACCTCGGTGACGTCGTCGCCATTCTGAAGGCGCACCGCGTGGTCGAGGTCGCTGGACCGCAGACCCAGCTTCCGCCGCGCCCGCTCGACAACGTGGCCGTCGCCGATCACCGTGGTCGCGCGCCCTTCGAAGACCCTCGCGGCGGCCGGGCTGACGGCGATGAGCCGGTTGACCGCCGCGTTCACTGTGACAAGCGTGACGGCCCCGATAAGGCCGCCGATGAGGGACGTGTCGTTGCCGATAACCGCGTTCTGCACCACGTTAGACAGCAGGAAAATCACGATGAAGTCGAACGTATTCATGCTCGCCAGACCACGCTTGCCGGTGAGCCGGAACAGCACGGCGATCAGCGCGTAGACGATGATCGTCCGCAGGAGTTTCTCCGCCAGCGGGATCTGCTCGACGAACATGTTGTGCCACATAGCGGCCTCCGCAGCTACTCGAACGCTCCGACAGTCAGTCATCCTCCCAGGAGCCACAATCCCCACGGCGGCTTCGCAGCCAGGCGCTGCGGATTGGCTCGGCGCCAAAAGAAAGCCACGCCGCCTTGACCGCGGCAACGTGTGGTGTGGCAGGTCACGCTCGAACCCCGCGAACGGATACCTCTAGTTTGCGGCTAAGGCGCGCGCCCAGGAGCCCCGGCCGACAGATACCGCGAATAGCCGCACGCCATCGTCAGCGTCGGCAGCCGCTTCGCGGTCGGGCACTCCCGGAACCGACCGGAAGTCACGCTGCGCCAGCTCACTGGCCACGTACGCCGCCCTCGACGCGGGTCGGGCTGCAGACACAACGGGCGTAGCCGCCACCTTGCCGCTCAGCGTCCTGATCTAGTGCGGCCAGTCGATCCGCTCGCCGATCACCGTTGCGTTGCGGCGTCGATGGATACGCCTGCACTAGCGCCGCCCAGCCTGATGGTGCATTCAGCCCAGGGTAGGGCGTGACGACTGAGAGAGCAGCGGACAGGAGGGCTAGCGTGTTTGAAGCTGGCGACATCCGGGAGTGGCGCGGCCACGACCTGGTTGACCCCGAGGGTCACAAGATCGGCGAGCTGGAGGCGGTATATGTCGATACCAGCAGGGACTTGCCATCGTTTGGCACGGTCAAGGTCGGCATGCCGACAAAGCATCGGTTCGTCTTCGTTCTCCTGGACCATGCGACCGTAGGTCCGGGTTACCTCAGGGTCTGTTTCGGCAAGAAATAGGTGAAGGATGCCGCCCTCCATCGATACCGACGGCGACTGCCGGCCGGCGACGAGGAGGCAGTGTTCCGGCACTACGGCATGACCTACCAGGCAGGCGTCGCCGGCGAGCGGCGCCTAGCCCGTCGGCCCTGGGGCCGGCAGGGCGGAGGATCCGATGATTGCGCTCTTCCTGCTGCTAGTGCTGGCGGCCGTGGCGCTCGGCATAGTCGGCGTCGTGGTGAAAGGCCTGTTCTACCTGCTGATCATCGGCATCGTGGTCTTGATCGGCGCATTGCTGCTGGCCGCCCTGCGAATGCGCCGACGGCCGGCCAAACGCACGGCACGATGACCTTCGGCGAACGCGTTGCCACATGACGGCCGCTCTAGCCGACGCCTGCATCCACCGCAGCTAGAAGACCGCCGCTGGACCAGCGCCACTAGGGGCCAAGGCGGCCCGGCTCACCTCAATCTGATCGCTGCGACGCCTCCGCTTCCTGACGGCCACGGCTGCGGTCAGATCCTGCCGCGCTGTGAGAAATGTACGCATACTCGCTTCCCCTGGCGTACCGGACACGGGCAGTGTGCCTTCCGGTACCCCCGGCCTTTGCGTGCCCGCAATATGTATCAGCGCCGCTTTTGGATAGGTCTGACATCGGTTGCCTCGCGCCCACCGAACCCCCAAGTCGTCACGTCGGCGATCGCGTCCAGGCTGCCGGCCCGCCTTCAGGCCGTAGCCACCGGCCTCTAAGCGCACCTTGTGGTCGTTGGCTTCGCACAGCGGCAGATGGCCTCAGCCAGCGGGCTCAAAGACCCCATGCCCGGTCGCGACCACCAGGCCGGCGATAAGGCAGGGAACAGGAAGCACGTGCTAAACAAGCAGGCCAATGAGCAGGCCGGCGAGAAGGTCAAGGACGCGTTCAAGTCCTAGCATCGGCCCGGCATCGGGCTCTGGCTGGCCAGCCCAGCCAGTCCGGACAGAGGCGATCGGCCGCGATCTGGCGGCTGCCCAAAGGCGCCTGCCTCCCAGCCATACGCGAAGTCCTGGATCGGCCGGGATCGTGCCTGGTTGCCGATGCATCGGGGTGATTGAGGCGGAGTCAGGAGGGTAGCGCCAGTAGCAAAGCGGGGATACAGCGTCGATCTGAATGCAGTTCGGGGGAGTTTTCAATGGCCAGATCTAGAAGACGTGATCAGCTCTGGCATGCCGCGAGGGCCGGGCTGGCTGACATGCCCGGCAACGCGGCCTGGGTGCTTTCGCGGGCTCTCAAACCTGCGACCTCGGCGGCCAGGGACTCTTCGGCTGCCTCTGCTGCGGTCCTCCAGAACGTGTCGGGCACTGCCTCCGATGCCGCTCAGTCGGCGCATGACGCGAGATTGAGCATGAGCCGCCGGACCACTCGGGCGAGCCGCAGGGCCACCGGCGCTATGCGGACGATGGCCGGAGAGATCCCTGGCGTCGGCCACGACTCGATCGCTTCGCTAATGCGGCGCGCTGACGATGCCGTTGAGCACGCTCAGCGGGAGGAGGCCAGAGCCGTGTCGTTGGCCCAGGAGGCCAAACAAGCGGCCGAGCGGGCCGCAGCGGCGGCCCACGAATCAGATCGGGCCGTGGAGCAGGCCAAGCGTGACGCCGAACGAAAGATTGAGGCTCGGGTCAAGCGGGCGCGGGCGGCCGGGGATCAGCGCGTCGCAGCGTCGATAAGTGATCAAGAGGAGCGGGTCAGGAAGGCCCGGCAGGAAGCCGACGAGTACGTCGAGGCGGAACGGCGTGCAGAACTCGCCGACACGCTCAAGGTCACCGAGCTAGCGGAAGGTGAGGCGAGCCGCCGAGTGCGCGCCAAAGAGCGCGAGGCCGAGCGTGCCCAGGCGCGTGCGGCTGAGGCGATCGCAGAAGCCGACAGGGCAATGAGCCTCGCCAGGGGTCTAGCCGACCGTGCCTCCGAAGCAGCTCAGCGGGCCGCTCAGCAGGCAAATGAAGAAGCCGACCGGTTGGCGACCCAGGCCACCGACCGTTCGAGGGAGGCGAGACGGCGGACGGCGGAGGCGGATCAGCTGCGGCAGAAGGCGAATGATGCGGCGGGTAACGTCCGTTCAGCACCGCAGGCTCATGCCGCTTCGTCGCGCCGGGTCTCTGAGGACGCAGGACAGTACCTCTACGTTCTGCACAAGAACGAGTTGCAGCGGCTGGCTAGCGATCTCAAGATTGACGGCCATGCCACGATGACGAAGCCCGATCTCATTCAGGCGATCGGCCGCAAGCGGGGACTTCACCTGGATGCGCTGACCAAGGGCGAGCTGCTCCGCATCGGGCGCGACAAGGGTTCCGAGGTCCGAGCGTCTATGACCAAGGACCAGCTCATCGGAGTTGTTAGGACATCCGAGGCGCCAACTCGCAGGGCGCACGCAAATGCAGGGGAGGACAAACGATGAAGCTATTCCGGCGTAAGAGCAGGTGGGACCGCGTTATGGACGCGGTCACGTCAGCGGCGGCGCGTGGCGGCATCCGCGGGGCGGGCAAGGTGACCGTAGGCGTGGTCGGGGGCGCAGTGGCGGCTACTGTCGCGAGCGCCGCGGTATCCGCCGTGCGCGACCGGGATGGGCAGTCATGAAACTGCTTCCGCTGGCGGCCGTAGCCGTCGGCTATGTCCTTGGAGCAAAGGCGGGCCGCGAGCGTTACGACCAGCTGTACGCCGCAGCTCGCGGTGCGCGGGAGGCTTTTGCGGCCTCTGGTACGCGAGAGCGGCTCGAGGCTTACGGCGCGCGCCTTGAGGCATTTGCTGACTCTCGGGCGCATCGGCCGCCGGCGGCGTAGCCAATGGATCGGCCTGGCACCGCCGCATCGGCTGAGACTAGGTCCGTTGCCCTCAGACTGCGAGCCCAGCGCCCTCGCCGTGCGAGCGGGCACCATCCCCGCCAGGGTGACATCGTGTTGCGAGCCCGCGTGATAGCGAAGCTGCTGGGATTGCGACTGCTTACCCTCGATGCGGAGGTACTGATCGATTCCTACAGCGACACACTGACGGCTCCGACGGAGGCCGAATCGGCCGCGGCGCGAAAGCTGAGTGGGATTCCGCACGCGCCACGGCGCGTCGGCGGTTCCGCTAACGGACTCCGCCAGGCGAAGGAGCTCCTCGAGCAGAGCGACGCAGTCCTGGCATCGTGCGTGCGACAAACGCGTGCGCCGACGGCCAGGTGAGCGCGTGGACGCGGTTACTCAGCTGCCAGACATCGTGCGGCATCGACTGATACTGACGTGCCGCGACCCCTGGTCAGCTGACTATTGACGGTTTGCCTTCACCTGTGGAGCGGAGCCGCACACGTGTTCCTGCGTGCTCAGCGCGGCTGCGGCCTCAGCTAACGACTTTAAGTTGGCCTCGCTCACCAACGCGAGATGCTCGACCTGTTCGACAAATTGCTCCTTCCGATGCCACCAGGACACGCGGATCTGCCGACTAGCGCCTCCAAACAGACAAGTCGCCGGACCGCACCGACGCGATGAAGCAGCCCGAGGCGGCCAGAATCGGCCTCGTGCGGCAGCGCAGCGTTCCGCCGGGGCGAGATCGTCACCCCCAACTCCAGCAGACGCTCATCAGCCGGGTCGTAATCGAGCAGGCCAACGTCGTCCTGGCCGAGCGGCTCAAGATCGACCTCGACCCCGCGTTCACGATCGTCCGCACTGCCGCACGCAACCGCAACCGGCTCCTGGCCGACCTTGCCCGCGACATCACTACCGGCGCCGCCGGCCTCGCCCAGGTGCGTCGCTAGAACCTGGCGGCCAGAGAACTGGGTCCACCTCTCGCCCGTCCTGCCGCTGGGCGGCATCTGCGCTATGCACGTTCCCCATGGAGCACTGGTGTGTTAACACTGGCGGATGGCACGCGATCCAGACCGCGAGGAGGATAGAGCACCTTCTCCGGCCCGGATAGCTGCTGGCGGATCGCACGACCTCCTCAAGTCAGTTCCGGGGTCCGAGGGTCCCGGCGCGGCTGAGAGCGGCACGACGGTGCTGGTGGCCTTCGGCGTTAACCTGCTGATAGCCGCGGCCAAGTCGGCCGCCGCCGCGCTGACCCGGTCGGCGTCACTCCTGGCCGAGGCGGCGCATTCGTGGGCCGACGCCGGCAACGAGATCTTCCTGCTGATCGCCCGCCGCAGGTCCAGGCGCCCGCCGGATCTTGCGCACCCGTTCGGGCACGGCCGGGAGGCATACGTCTGGTCGCTGTTCGCCGCGATCGGGCTGTTCGTGGCCGGCGCCACGGTGTCGGTCACGCACGGCGTACAGGAACTCCTCAAGCCTCATCTGAGCGGGCACTTCGCGGTCGGCTACATCGTGCTCGCCATCTCCTTCGTTCTAGAGACCATCTCCTTCCTGCAGTCGATCCGGCAGGCCAGGCCCGAGGCCGAGTCGATGCAACGGGACCTCATTGAGCACATCCTGGCCACCTCCGACCCCACCCTGCGGGCGGTGTTTGCGGAGGATGCCGCAGCGCTGGCCGGACTGCTCATCGCGGCTGCCAGCCTGGCCGCCCAGCAGCTGACCGGCTCCGCCATCCCGGACGCCGCAGGGTCAATCCTTATCGGCATCCTGCTCGCTGCCACTGCGCTGGTGCTGATCAACCGCAACCGGCAGTTCCTGGTCGGCCAGGAAGCAGACCCGCGAGTCCGGGCAGCCACCATCCAGGCCCTGCTGGACGCGCCTGAGGTCGCCAGGGTTACCTATCTGCGGCTGGAAATCGTCGGCCCCCGGATGGTTTCCGTGATCGGCGACGTCGATCTCACGGGCGATGACACCGAGTCCCACCTAGCGGTCCGCCTGCGGGCCCTGGAGGCAAGGATCAGCGCATCACCTGCGGTCGCCGGCGCTGTCCTGAGCCTGTCCGCCCCCGACGAGCCGACCCTGGAAGCCTGATGTCCGCCTCTCGGTCCGGCGACCGCGCACGTCTAGCCTGCCTTCTGATACGTCGCTCCGTCTGCTGTCGCGCTGGGCGGCCGATGATCCACGTCGCTGCGATCGCCGATGCCGGCACATGCCATCATGAGAGGCGCCCGCTCCCGGCGACGAACCTGGTCAGGCGGCGCCAGGCGGTCTGGACCGCTACACCGGCCGACAGCCTAGGCGAGGTAGTTGCCGGCGCACGCCGGCGGCGATGACCAGCGCGAGGCTCAAGCGGACGCCGGGCACCGCACCCGCCGGTGCCGCCCGCAGGTCACACTGGACATGCTGGTTTCGATCCCGGCTATGGCCGCCGACGCAGGATGAGCAGCGCGATGTCGTCGCGGGCTGGCTCAGAGTCGGTGAGGGCGGCCATAATGCCGGATGCGGCGGCTTCGGGTGGCTGAGGTGTCAGTGCCTCGCACAGGCGGGCGAGACCGTCGTCGGCCGACCTATTGCGGCGTTCCACTAGCCCGTCGGTGAAGATGCAGAACAGTGTTCCCGGCGGGATGTTCATGATGGTCATGCGCCTGCCCGTCCGTCCGGGCGTGACGCCAATCATCACGTCGACCGGGACGTCGGCGACATGAGATGTCTCTCCCGGCACAGCGACAACGGGCGGGAGATGGCCAGCGCACGAGACCCTGGCCCGAGCCAGACCGGGCTGTATGACGGCGTACATGACGGTGGCCAGCGCGCCGGGCTCGAAATGCTGCATCTTGCGGTCCAGCCGGGACAGGACCTCGGCCGGGTTACTGGTCTCCAGCGCGTAGGCCCGCAGCGCACTGCGCATGCGCCCCATGATTACGGCGGCCGCCAGCCCGGACCCGGCGACTTCGCCGATCACCAGTCCCAGCTCACCTGAGGGCAGCGCGAACACGTCATACCAGTCGCCGCCAACCCCCTCCCGGCCAGGGATGAACCGGGCGGCGAACTCGGCGCCTGGCACCGGTGGCAGCGCGGACGGCAGCAGGCTGCGCTGCAGCGTGACGGCCGCCACCCGGTCGGCGCGTGCGGTCATGGACTGGACAGCAGCGCCGGCACGATCAGCGGCCAACTGCAGCAGCGCGGCCTCGTGGGCGGTGAACGTCCGGCTAGACAGGGAACCCACATGCAGCACGCCGATGACCTGGCCGCCGGCGGTCATGGGCACTCCCATCAGGGAGCGGATGCCCTTATTCACCAGGCCAGGGTTAAGCACCGTGGTGTGATCGACCCTGTCCAGGATGACCGGCCGGCGTTCGGCAGCGATCCGGCCGGCAAAACCGCGGCCAACAGGGATCCGAACACCCTGCAGGACTTCCTCCTCCAGACCCGCCGCAGCCGTGGCGATCAGCTGCCCGGCGTCAGCATCCAGCAGCAACGCAGCCGCGGTGTCGGCCTGCAGGATATCCCTGGTCCGCTCCAGCAGCACGGCGAGCAGTTCCCGGTCATCGAGCCGGGAAAGCTCCGCGTCGCTGATCGACTGCATATCCCGCAGCCTGGCTTCCGCAGAACCGCCGCTCAGGTCGTCCGTCACTCGATGCCTTCCGCGAGTACCTGGCCTGCTGAGACTGGCGGGGCAGCACCCCGGCATAGGACACCAGCGCGTCAGTTATGCCAAATGCCGTTAGCCCACACTACAGACCTCAGGGGCTCCCGCATGGCCCAGGCCACGGTGGACCCAACGGAACGTAGGTGTGGCCATTCCCCGCTCCTGTGCTCGTCGATAAGCCACCAAGATGGCAATATCGGTCGGTAGACCCAAGTCGGCGTTTACGAGGGGGCTATGTTCGTCGACGACATCGTGCAAGACGTACGGCATTGCCGGTGTCGGTGCGCACCAGGCGGCGCAGCCTGCCTTGTTGCCCTGATCAGATGGCGTCATGCGGCTTCGTTCAATTTCCTCGCGCCGGCCTGCGCTTCGGGGTGGCCGGCCTGCACGGCGACTTCTCGCTCGGATTCAGCGTTGATCTTGGCGCCAAGCAGGACGGACAAGGCCGTGAGGTAGAGCCAGAAGATGAGAATAACCACGCCGGCGAAAGCGCCGTAGGTTTTGCCGTAGGAGCCGAACTTGGCCACGTAGAACGAGAAGCCGAGCGAGGCGAGGAGGAAGATCGCCGTGCCGACCAGGCCGCCGGGGCTGACCCATTGCCAGCGCGGTGCTTCCCGGTTAGGCCCGTAAAAGTAGTAGACCGAGAACAGCACCGTGATGGCGATGATCGTCAAGCACCAGCGCACGACAGTCCAGACCACTACGAACGCGGTTCCGCTGACTCCCAGATGACCCTCGAGCCCCGAGCCGATCGACTGGCCGAAGACGATCAGCGTGGCGGCGATCCCGCCGAGCATCAATGTCTCGACCATGAGGGGGAAGGCCCGCAGCCGCTTAGAAAGGAACTTGCGGTCGACGGGCACCTCGTAGGCAATGTCAAGGCCCGTCTGCAGCGCGGCCATGCCGCCAGATGCGCTCCACGCCGCGACCACGACGCCGATGACCAGCGCTGTCAGCGACGCCGACGCCGACCGGTGCGTAGCGGACTGGACTGCGTTGGTGAAGACGTTCGAAGCGCCTGGCGGCAGCGCCTTGTTTAGTCCGCCCACCAGCTGGGTGACGGTGCTGGACCCGATGTGGACAAGACTCGCGAAGCCGAGCAGGGCGATCAGGGCGGGGAACAGGGCAAGGAACCAGTGGTAGGCCATGCTGCCGGCAGTCAAGCTGCACCGATCGCGGACGAACTTCTTGCCTGTCCGCTTCAGCGTGTGGCGCCAGCCTGCGCGGCCCAATTCCAGCGGAGTGTCGGGGCCGCCAGAGACCTCGTTCTGCGGCGGGATCGTCTCTCCTCGTGCCGTGCCGCGGTCGACGCCGTGTGGCTCTGCCATAGTCATGCCTCCTCGCCCGACGGGTGGGCTTCGTCGGCTGGCCAGACGCCGACCAGCACGCGGTCGAGGACGCCGACCATCATGCTCACCCGCTTTTACAAAAACCTCATCAGCGCCGTCGCGACCATCTGACGACTAGCCAGCATGCGAACGCTGCGCAGGCCGCCACCGCCAGCGGCGCGCGGCGCTGCCGGACGGTGTTAGCTCCCTTGGCGACCGCCTGCCGGACCGGCTCTGGCGTGGCCTCCCACACTGGCGCCGCGACTGCGGCTGCCCGCGCCTCCAGCTGGTCTTTGCTGGCCTTGACGACGGGCAGAAACTGCTGCCGTGCCGCCTCGGTCTTGTCAGCGACCTGGGTGCGCGCGCTTCCGGCGGACGAGGCAGCCTGCGCCTGAGTCCGGCTCGCCTTACCTTTGACCTTCTGGGTCAGCTCGACTGCCTTGTGCCGCGCGCGGGCCGTCACGTCCGCCCTGGCGGCCAGCTCTTGCACCGTGTCGCTGAGTCGTTCGCGGGCGTCCTCTATCTCCTGCGGTAGCTCCTGTGCGTTATCGGGCGGCCCGGCGCCCGAACCGGTGTGCCGCGGCATGTCTGTCGTGTCGTGACCGGCGGCGTCACGTGACGGTGCTGAACTTGGCGTGGGGTCTGCAATAGCGTCGTGCGGTGCCGCAGCTCTTCTCCCATGGTCGCTCGTGGTCATCGCCTTGCCCTTTCCCCGATTTCTTCCAGGTCGGTCTTGATGCTGCTCACCGTCTCCGCGGGAACCGGCGGCGTAGCCTTTCGCAAGCGGTCCTTGGCTGCCAGTCCCGCTGCCCTGGCCGTAGCGAGCAGGGCCACGCCGATGATCAGGGATGTTAGCCATCCGGCCCGGCCCCGGCGATCTCGATGATCGCGCACGCCAGCAAGCAGGCGGCGCCATACAAGGCGAATAGCCCGCCGCCGCCCAGCATCCCGATGCCGACACCGGCCTGCTTGCCCTTGCGGATCATCTCCAGCTGCGCGAGCTTCAGCTCGCCACGTACCAGCGCGGAGACTTGCTCGGTAAGCAGCCTGACGAGATCCCCAGTTGAGCGCTCGCTCGCCGGCGACGGCTGATTGTCGCTGGCGGGATCGTCCATGACTCCGCCCCCCATCCAGGTGAACACCCGCCGTACCCAGCCGCCAGCAGACCTAACATCCCCGAGACCCTTCCCGAATCGGATCTGGGCCCGGCCAGTGCCTCACGTCCTGGCCAACCTGCGCCGGGACCGCGCTGCGACCGGCCAGCTCGTCAAAGGCTTGCGCGCCATGGCTGGCCGTGGCTGGCCGTGGCTGTGATGCTCATCAAAGCCGGTGCCGAGACCGCAAAGGTCCGGCCAACCCCAGGGTTGTCGCGCCGGACCCGTCGCGGTAGCGATCGCGCCAGCCGCCGGGAACCCCGCGCTGCTGGCCATGACGCCACAAACGCTGCTCGCCGCAGGCGACGCCGCCTGATCCAGCCAGAACATCCCTAGCAGCCGTCCAGGACGGCGGCCCGGAACAGCCAGGAGCACCTGCCCGTATCAAGCAATGCCTGACGATCTGATCGGCTCATCTGGCGGCACTGGAACAGCCCACGACCCGCCACCGCGCCGGCTCGGCACGCTACGGCCGGGGGTTGGCTTGTGGTGTCGGCGGTGTCGTGGACGCCGCGGCGAGCCGGGCGTGCAGCTGTGCACGGATCTGGTCCGGGGTGTAGGCGCGGCGGTGGCGCTCTGCGCGTGCGATCACGACCCCGGTGGCCGCGACGCCTGCGAACCCTGCCAGGCCGAGTACCTTCCACCAGCGCATCTGCCTAGGCTACGACTGTGCCTGGCGCGCGCATCGGCCTGGATGAGGCTGTCGGTCTGACCCGCACGGGTGACCTGTGGCTGTTCCGCGGCCGTGCCGCGGCTGACCGGGCTATCCAGCTGGCGACCAGCAGCCCGGTCAACCACGTCGGCATGTCCGTCGTCCTGGATGACTTGCCCGCGCTGATGTGGCATGCCGAGCTGGGCAGGTCGCTGCCTGACCTGTGGTCGGGCAACCGCCACCGCGGTGCACAGTTGCATGACCTGAGCGCGGCGGTCACGGTCTGGGCCACCAGGTATGGCCAGCGAGCGTGGCTGCGCCAGCTGGAGCCTGCGCCCGGTCGCGCGATGGAGGATGCGCTGCTGCGTACCATCGCGCGGCTGGATGGCACCCCGTTTCCGTCCGTGGCCCGGCTCGCCTCCGGGTGGCTGCGCGGGCGGGTGCCGCCGCTGCGGCGGGATGAGCGGGACACCAGCCTGGAAACCGCATACTGCGCGGAGATCATCGCCGTCACCTACCAGGCCATGGGCCTGCTGCCGGGCGGCCGGCGGCCGGACTGGTATGACGCGGGCCGGTTCTGGAGCGGTGACGATCTGCGCCTGTGCGGAGAAGCCCGGCTCAGCGGGGAGGTCGCCGTGCAGATCTCTGAGACGCTCTCGGCCGCTGGTGACTGACATCGGGCGCCGTCCTCCAGCGCACTGCCAGCCTCAATGGCGATCCGTAGCCGCATATGGCGCGCGTCGGGCATGATGGCGCGGCCTGGCGGCCACCGGTGCTGATCGACACGCATCTCAGCTAGCGACCGACTGCGAGCCGCTGGCGCTGAGCGTGACCATGCTGCTTTGCATTGCTACCGTCATCGGAACGGCCGGGCCGGCGGCAGGACTCTTGCCGGTGACCCGCTGTCGTGGCGTGCCCTGGTCGATCAGCGTTAGGGCGCAGCGTTGCGGTGTGGCTGTCGGGGGCTGCACGACTGCGGGTGGTGGCTAGACATGTCCAGGGAAGGGAGCGCGCGTGGATCAGCTCAGGCTCGGTGTTGTGGCCCGGTCGCGGAAGGAGAACGAGCGCCGGCTCGCGATCCACCCGCTGCACGTCGACCGGATCGCTGCTGACCTGCGGGGACGCATCTATCTCGAGCGAGGTTACGGAGAGCACTTCGGCGTCTCCGACGAGCAGCTCGCCGGTAGCGTCGCGGGGCTTCGGACCCGTGCCGAGCTTGTCGCGGATTGCGACGTCATCTTGCTCCCCAAGCCGCAGGCCGCCGACCTCGAGGACATGCGAGCCGGACAAGTCTTGTGGGGCTGGCCGCATTGTGTTCAGGACGAGGAAATCACCCAGCTGAGCATCGACCGCCGGCTCACGCTGATCGCGTTCGAGGCGATGAACTACTGGGCGGCCGACGGCTCCTTCAGCCTGCACGTCTTTCACAAGAACAACGAGATGGCCGGTTACTGCTCGGTGCTGCACGCCCTGGAGCTGGCGGGGGTGACCGGTGCATATGGCCGGCGGTTGCGGGCGGCCGTCATCAGCTTCGGGGCTACCGCGCGGGGCGCTGTGACCGCTCTCAACGCGCACGGCGTGAGCGACGTCGACGTGCTGACGCATCGTGCCATCAACGCGGTAGCCTCGCCGATCCACTCCGCGCGGATCGTGCACTTCGCAGTGGACGACGATGACCCGAGCCGCTGCCACGTGCTGCGCGAAGGCAGCCGGGTGCCGCTGGCGGCTTTCCTCGCCGAGCACGACATCGTGGTCAACTGCGTCCTGCAGGACACCGATGCGCCGCTGATGTTCGCCACGGCGGGAGAGCTGGGCTCCTTCGTGCCCGGCACCCTCATCGTCGACGTCTCCTGCGATGAGGGCATGGGATTCAGCTGGGCGCGGCCGACTTCCTTCACCGAGCCGATGTTCACCGTCGGCGATAACGTCCGCTATTACGGCGTAGACCACAGCCCGTCCCACTTGTGGGACTCAGCCACGTGGGAAATCAGCGAGGCGCTCCTGCCGCTCCTGAGGCCGGTGCTGGCCGGACCTGGGTCATGGGACGCCGACGATACCGTCCGCCGCGCCATCGAGATCCGCGACGGTGTCATCCAGAACCCGCGCATCCTGTCGTTCCAGCACCGCTCACCCGGCTTTCCCCACCAGCCGCTGCCATCCTGACGGCCGGGCAGCCACGAAACGACCTCACCGAAGATCACGCATACTGCTAAGATCCGGCCAGGCCGCCCGCTCGCGCCCGGATCTGGGCGCTGACTTCGCGGGCTTGCCGGGCGAGGTCTCCCGCGTCGTGAACGGGCCGCCCATGGACAAGATGAACCACCCGTCTCAGCCGCTCGCCGTCCGCGCCTCGAGCTGCTCGCCGAGGTTGCGCAGATCTTCGAGCCGGGCGTCCGCCATCCCGGACCGTTGCGAGGACCGCTTGCCTTATCAGTGGCCGGGTAGCAGCGGGCGCATGAACGTCCGTTCGTAGCGCAATACGCAGTTGCTCTCGTCCCGGATGCGGTCGGCTTCGAGGAAGGCGGGATCGGTGCCGAACAGAGCACGGTATTGCTCATAGGCAGCGAGACTGGGGAAGCTGAACAGGGCGAGGGCCTTGTCGCTAGCACCTTCGGCCGGAAGGAAGTAGCCGTGATGCGTGCCGCCATGCGAGTCCACCAGCTGGATCCACCGGCGGCCGAAGCGCTCGAAGGCGTCGATCTTCGCAGGATCGATCACGTACTCAACGACGCAAGTGATCACACCTCAGCGTAGCGGCCAAGGATCGCCAGTCCGCTCGCTCATCATGCAGGTCCGTGTGTTGACCGCCGCCTTTCGCGGGGGCGCGGCCACTCGCCGGATTTGGGCAGGATCGAGCGGGGCGCTTGGGATGTCCTTCGAGCGGGCGCCGGCTTGGCAGCTGGCGGGTGATTTCAGATGTCGATGATGTGGCTGGCGGCGCTGGCGGTCTGGGGTAGGTGATGGATGTCGGCGTGGTCGCCGGTGATGACGTCGGCGTGCAGGTCGGCGGCGGTACGGGCGACGACGGCGTCGGTGATGTCGCGGGTGGCTGCTCGGCCCATGAGTTCGCCGGTGGCGTGGGCTTGCTGTTCGGTCAGCGGAACGATCTCGCATCCGCGCAGCAGGCGGCGGAGCTGGACCTGGCTGGGAGAGCGGCTGACCTGGGCGATGACGGGCGCGGGGACGACGGGGATGATCCCGGCTTCGAGCCGGACCCGGTGATCGGCCCACACCGCGCGGCTGTTGCGGTCGGCGGCGACCAGGACGCCGGCGTCATAGACGACCGGCGTCATGCGGTCCGGCGGTGCGTAGCCAGGCCCGCGCGGTGTCGCGCGGCGTCGAGTTCCTCGTCAGTCAAGGGTCCGCTGTCGGCTTCCCACTCGGCCGGCGGCCAGGCCGGAGTGCACCCGCAGGGCCCGCCGGGCGGCGGCGGTCATCCATGCCGAGACGCTGACGCCTTCGGCGGCTGCGGCCTCGACGACCTCGGCGCGCACGTCGGGATCGACGATGATGGCGAGCTTGGGGGACGGGTTACCGCGCGGCATGCACCAAACTGTGCCACCACGGTACGACCGCTAGCTGACCTGCGGTCGTGCTGTTCATGCGTGGCTTCCAGGACCTCCTGGGTGGTCGACAGTCGCCTGGGCTGTGCGCCGCTCTTCTATGGTGTTCTGGCTGGCGTCGGGCCGCCAGGACGCCTCGCGCCAAGTAGGCGTTGCCGATGGTGATCTCGGCACGGGTCAGCAGCCGGTTGCTGTCAGGCCGCGGAGCCAGCAGGCGTTGACAGGCCCGCCGGAGCGGCTCGGTGTGACGAGCAGACGCGGCACGCGCCGCAGTCATCGCTTGTGCGAATGCGCCCGCCGAGTTCTTGAATGCTCACGCAGTGGCAGCGCCGGCTGGCGCTGATCATCGGACGCGACGTCTAGGTCGTCGTTGGCCCGGCCTTGATCCGGCACCACAGGGCGGCCGTCGGGTGCCAAGTGCCTCGGCCGGGAGTGACACCTTGATCTGACGCTTCCGTAGCAGCGCGTGTGCGCGGAGGCGCGATGTCTGTACGCGTGCCGGGCGCGTCGGTTCGCGCGCGTCTAGTTCGCGCGGTCGCGCGTTATCTGCGCGACTCGCTGACGCCGCCCGATCCGCCGATCGGGGTGGCCGGTAGTCCCCCGAGTGACTGCCGGGCCTGTCGATCAGATACTCGAAAATCAGGAGCTGAACTGGTGGGCGGTACTGGGATTGAACCAGTGACCTCTTCCGTGTCAGGGAAGCGCTCTCCCGCTGAGCTAACCGCCCCCGAGGCGGAAGCGGGAATCGAACCCGCGTACAGGGCTTTGCAGGCCCTTGCCTAAGCCACTCGGCCATTCCGCCACAGGCCGACCCCCTGGGAGCCGGGCCGGTACCGAAGAGCCGAGCGGACCGTCGGCACGCGAGACGGCTTCCGGCACCTCCGAGCGGACGACGGGATTCGAACCCGCGACCCTCACCTTGGCAAGGTGATGCGCTACCAGCTGCGCTACGTCCGCGTGCACCGACCCGGGCCGGCATGCGCCGACACCGGTGTGCGTTCAGAACTGTAGCCGATCCTGCTCGCCGGGCAAACTCGCATACCCGGATAGGCCATGCCGCGGGCCCCGCAAATCACCCCGCCACGCCGCCAAGATCCCCTTGCCAGGCCGCATCTTTCCGCTAGCGTCAAGGTCGTGGCTGTCTGGATGAACGGAACCCTGCTCCGCGATGACGAGGCCCGGATCTCGATCTTCGACCACGGGCTCGTGGTGGGCGACGGGGTCTTCGAGACGATCAAGGTCGTCGGCGGCCGGGCGTTCGCGCTGACCCGGCACCTGGACAGGCTCGCCAGGTCGGCGGCTGGCCTGGGGATTCCCGCGCCCGACCTGGATCAGATCCGGGCCGGCGCGCTCGCGGTGATCGATGCGTCACCCGCGGTGCCACTGGCCCGGATGCGCATCACTGTCACCGCTGGTATCGGGCCTCTTGGCTCGGAACGGGGTCCTTCTCCGCTCACCGCCATCGTCGCGCTGGCCGAGCAGGCCGCGCCAGCGGACTTCGTCGACGTCGCGGTCGTGCCGTGGCCGCGCAACGAGCGGGGCGCCCTCTCCGGCCTGAAGACCACCTCGTACGGCGAGAACGTGCGGGCGCTCGCCTACGCGGCCGAGCACGGCGGCAGCGAGGCCATCTTCGGGAACACGGTCGGCAACCTGTGCGAAGGGACCGGCACCAATATCTTCGTGGTGCTAGGCGGGCGGCTGATTACGCCGCCGCTGTCGGCTGGCTGCCTGGCCGGAGTGACGCGGGCCCTGGTCATCGAGTGGGTCGGCGCCGCAGAGGAAACCATAGCAGCTTGCTGATCTGTCAAATGCAGAGGAAGCATTCCTAACCGGGACAACCAGGGACGTGCAGTCGATCCGCCACGTAAATGGCTTGAAGCTGCCGCTCGCCCCTGGACCCATCACCCGAAAAGCCGCTGAAGTATTCGCAATCCAGGCCGCAGAGTCACCCGATCCGTGAAAATGGCCATGCCGCATTCGGCATGGCCATACTCACGGGCAATTGCCCTTATGCGCGCCAGAGCAGCTCGTCAAGCTCAGTGTCGACATCGATGTAGTCGCTCTCGTGGCCCGGCGCGATGACCTCGTACGTACGGGTCAGGAACGCTGCGGTCGAGCTGCGGGGGGCTTCGAAGTGAGCCTCGCCAAACGGGGAGGACAGCGCGATGTTCAGCAGTTCGCGGCCCTGCTCGTCGGCCGGCCAGACCTGCACGTCACCCTCGCCAGCAGGGCCTTCCAGGCCGACAGCCAGCAGGTCACGGGCAAAAATCCACTCGACGGGCTCGTCAGTGCCGACGTGGAACGCCATCCGGATCGCGTAGGGGTCGTCAGCGCTGTAGTAGAGGCTGGCCACGAGGGGGACGGATCCGTGGTCGGGAACCACCAGACTCAGGCCGAGTTCGGCGGACACGGTCACACTGCTGTTCATCATCGGGGTCAGACCTTTGCCTTGTCGTGTCCCGGATTGCCGGGCTTCACATATTGGTGTGCGCTTGCCTATCAGTTATGTCGCGCGGGACCCGCAGAATTGTTACTGCGGGAGTTTGATTCCGCGAATGACGTCGGTCGTAACCTCGGTCACTGATCAACAAACCGGCTACGACCTGGTCAAACGCTTCTCGTTGTAAAACACTGTTTTAGACGTCGGAGCTTCCCCGTGAGTAACAAGGACTCCTTGTGACCTTCGTCTCACGAGGACCCGGGAAAGCCCGTTACAGCACGCAGGCTAGGCCTGCTGACAGGCAAGAGTCAGTATTCTGTGGCTTTGTCATGAAAACACGGAAGTATGCCGTGCGAAGAAGCCGCTGGTCAGGCGCTTGCGAATTCGATAATGACTTTTTCCGGATTTTATACATTTTTACGCGTATCTCCTGAGCCGCCGCGGAGCTTGACCATCCTGCTGCCCATGAACACCTCGCGCATGCGCGCGGTAAAGCCGGGCTCACGGTCGGTTGCTGCCGTCGTCGGAGGCTGACCTGGCCGTGTGACCTCAGGTGGGCGGCCGCCAGCTAAGAGCAATCCGGGGCGGGCATGCGCTACTCTGAGATCGCTCTGCGGCAGACAGGGTGTAGCAGACACTGTGTGGCAAAGACGGTGTCGCACGCAGCGTGCGCCGCGGCAGCATGGGCGATTGGCTCAGCGGGAGAGCGCCTCGTTCACACCGAGGAGGTCACTGGTTCGATCCCAGTATCGCCCACCATCTGCACCCGTCCAGGACTCGGCCGATGACCGGCTGGCGAGCCTGACAAGGCGCCTGGGGCTGTCTCCACCGAGCGAGAGAAGCTCAACCCGCGACCGGGCTGCGCCCTGACGGTGGCCCAGAGCATTGCGCTGCTCGCCGTCGGTCGTGACGGCCCGCAGGCCCGGCGCGCCGGCGCCGTCACAGTCCGCGGCGCCCAGCCCACCATCGTCATCATGACGGCCGATCCTTGATCGCTCACCCCAACCAGGTGATGCGGTCGAGCGGCGGTCAGCTAAGGCTGGAGGTAACACACGGGAGACCGGCCTTGGCAGAATCCGCCGACATTGCTCCGCCGTCGGAGGGCGGGGACGCACTCAGCCCAGGCGAGCGGGCTGAGCTGGCGCGGTTGCGTGCTGAGGTAGCAGAGCTGCGGACGGCACCACCGCCGTCAGCGCGGCGCCATCGAGTGGGCTGGCGAGCCCGGTCGCGGCCGTGCTCATCGTGTTCGGCTGCCTGCTCGCGCCTGTCTCCGTGCTGGCGGTCTGGACGGCCGCCCAGATCTCCGACACCAACGCCTACCTCAGGACTATGACGCCGCTGATCAGCGACCCGGCGATCCAGCACGCGCTGACCGACAAGATCACCCACCAGGTCAGCACCAGGATCGATGTCGCGGCTGTGGCCAACCAGGCGGCGAACACGCTGAACAGTAGGGGGCTGCCGCGCGCCGCGACGCTGCTGAAGAACTTCGCCCCGTCGATCGCCAGCGCCGTGACCGGCGTGATTCACAGCCAGGTGCAGAAGCTGGTGAGCAGCGCAGCCGTCGCTCACCTGTGGATACGGGTCAACACGGTCGGGCACGCGCAGCTGGTCAAGGCGCTGTCCGGGCAGGGCAGCAAGTCCATCACGGTTCAGAACGGCCTCGTCACGCTGAACCTCGGGCTCTTCATCGACGCAGCCAAGCAGCGCCTGGCGGCCCACGGCCTGACCATCGTGACGAAGCTGCCACCGATCAACCCGACGTTCCCGCTGTTCTCCGCGAAGTACCTGGTCAAGGCTCAGACTGCGTACCGAGTCATCAATGACCTCAAGATCATCCTGCCGCTCGCCGCGGTGTTCTTCCTCGCCACTGGCAGCTATGTGGCCAGGAATCACCGCCGCGCTGTCATCGGGGCCGGGCTCGGACTGGCTGCGTCGATGCTCGTGCTCGCCATCGGCCTGCTGATCTTCCGCGGCATCTACCTCAACGGCGTGCCGCCCAGCAAGCTGCCATCTGACGCGGCCGCGGCGCTGTTCGACACGTTGGTCAGGTTCATCAAGTACAGCCTGCGCACCATCCTTGTAGTCGGGCTTGTCGTGGCCGGCGGCGCGTTCCTGACTGGCCCGTCCGTGACGGCCGTGCGCATCCGAGCCGCCATCTTGGGCGCGCTTGGCTGGATTCGGCGGCGCGCCGAACTAGGGGGCGTGCGGACGGGTCCGCTCGGGCAGTGGACTTATGCGCACCGCACGGCCCTGCGCGTGAGCGCGACCGCCATCGCGGCCCTGGTGCTCGTGTTCTGGGGCCGACCGACTGCAGCGGTCGTGATCGGGATCGTCGTCGTGCTGCTGGTCGTTCTCGGCCTCATCGAGCTGATCGGGCGGCCGCCTGCCCAGTCGGGGGAGACCACGCCGTCAGAGGGCGGCATGCAAGCGGGGGACCAGGCCGAATCCACGCCGGCGCCGGCGACGGGCCCGCCGAAATCGGCGGCGGCTGCGACGGCCATCGGACCGGAGCGCTCCGGCCGACCTGCGTGACGCGAACGGCATCCGGCAGACGTGTGCCGTCTGACGCAAGAATCGACATCGCCGGCTGCGTCGAATCCTTCCGGATCACGAAGCAGCGGGAGCGGAGTCATTAGGGCCGGGCGACCGGCCCGCTGCGATGACAGCGAAAAAGATCCGAGTTCGCGTCGTTGGAACTGTCCCGCACTCGAACTGTCCCGCACTGCACATTAGCTGTGCCTTGATGCCGTTGTGTCGCTAGCGTGATAGCCAGGTGGCTTTTGTCTCTTGCCGCAATTCACGAGGGGACGATCATGGGCAGTCAGCGAGGCACGCGCGCGCGGATTCTGCAGCTGGGCGTGACGGCAGCGACCATAGCCGGGTTGGGCCTGGCCACGGGGACCGGCGCCCTGAGCGCCGCCGCCAGTGCCACGGCCGGTCCGCACTGGAGCATCGTCGCGCGCACCAGCAGCGCGCTCGACACCATCGTCGCCCCGGCCGCTGCGAGCGCTTGGGCGCTCGGCACGAAGGCGGGGCCGAGCTCCTCGACGCCGCCCGCCGGGGTCCGCTGGAACGGGCACCGGTGGTCGTCCGTCACCTTCCCCGCGAGCGTGAAGAGCGGCATCGCGTGCGCGGCCGCGAGCTCGCCGGGCAATGTCTGGGCGTTCGCTGGATCGTCCCTCTTTGGCGGATTCGCCAACTACGCCGGAGCGCTCCGGCTGAGCGGCGGCAAGTGGGTCGTCAGGAAGTCCTTCGTTCCGGTTGGCCTGGTCTCTGGCTGCAGCGTGCTCAGCCCGACGAACGCGTGGGTGTACGGACTGACCCACGTGGCGCCGGGCGTCGGCACCTGGCGGCTCAAGGGCAGTACCTGGCGCCCGGTGACGACCGGCAGCTTCGACCTGATCTCTGCCAGCCAGGTGTCAGCCAGCGATATCTGGGCCATGGCCGCCGACATGGTTGGCAACAATGACGTGGTCGCGCACTGGAATGGCACCGCGTGGACCAGCGACGCGGCGTTCTCGGCGGCGCTTCCGGTCCAGACCAGCACGCTGAGCTGGGACGTGTCGGCGATCACCGCCGTCGCCGCCGGGAATGTGTGGGTGGCGGGCACGATCCTGCGCGAGGACAGCCACGGCAACTGGATCCCGAGTAAGTACGTGCTGCACCTGAGCGGCGGCAAGTGGCACCACGTCACTCGCTCGAACCCCGGCTACTACCTGCCCGGCGCGGTGTCGGACGGCCATGGCGGCTGGTGGTCGCAGGGCACCGGGCTCGCGTTCGGTCTCGGGACCGCGTCGGCTAAGCCGTACCTGCTGCATCGCACCGGTACCCACTGGAGCAAGGTGACCATTGCGGCCCCGAAGGGCTACACCATGCAGATCATGGACGTGGTGCACGTCCCCGGCTCGAGCGCGATGCTGGCGGTCGCGGCGCTGTACAACGGGACAACCGCCCTGCACTCGGTCGTGCTGGCTTACGGGCAGCTGCCGAAGTAACCGGCACGTCGCCACCCTGGGTAGTCAGCTCGGATGGCGCTGCCGAAAGGCTGCGCCGGGCGGGCAGACTGCCGGAAAGTACCGTCGTCCTGGGCTTCTCCTTACTCATCGTTTACACGGCTCATGGCTTTCCTCGTTTTCACATCGGGTACGCCCGTCACGCTGAGTAATTAGAATGGCACGCAGTGCAGCGTCTCAACGCGGGTCGCGTCGACGCGCAGGCAGCGTCGACGCCGGGGCTGTGACGTACCGGGCGTGCCACGGGACGGGGGATTGGCGTGTTCGGAGCGGGACAGCCCGGTGGTGAGTCTCAAAGCAAGGGGCCCGAGGGCGGCGACAGCGGTGGCAACGGCAACAGCGGTGGCAACGGCAACAGCGCAGGCAACGCCAACAGCGCAGGCAACGGCGACAGCGCAGGCAACGGCAACAGCGCAGGCAGGGGCGACAATGCTGGTAGCGCCGCCCGCCCGGCAAGCACGAAGCCAAGGATCAAGGTCAGCAAGCGCGTTATCGCCGTCGGGGTAGCGACAGCCGCCGTGGCCGCGGCCGGCGTGACCTACGCCGTCACTCAGCACTCCCCGGGCACCGCGCAGCCCTCCGCAGCTGCCGCGATACCCGGGCCGCCGGCGAAGGGCCCGATGCACGTGGTGTCCATAACCCCGGCCAGTCGCTCTACCGGGGTGGACGGTGCGGCTCCCATCATCGTGAACTTTTCCGACGCCGGTCGCTCACAACTCGCCTGACCCGCTGCTCACGCCCAGCCTGGCGGGCAGCTGGAGCGCCGAGGGCGACTCGATGGTCTTCACGCCGACGGCAGCGATCGCGCCGTCCAAGCGCGTGACCGTGGAAGTGCCGGCCGGTCCGGACGGCGTGCGGTCGAGCACGGGCGGCCTGCTCACGGCGTCGGTCACCGAGCACTTCACGACCGGCGCCTACTCGCAGGAAGCGCTCGCCGAGTTGCTGGCGCAGCAGGGCTACCTGCCGATGACGTGGTCGCAGCTGCAGAACGGCGCGACCCGGGCCGCGAGCACGAGCATGGCCGCGGACCCGGCCAGCCAGACGCCGCCGGCCAGGCATACGACCCGCCGGCCGGGCGCGTTCCAGTGGGAGGCCGGGTACCCGGCGACGCTCCGCCAGCAGTGGTCTCCCGACCAGGCCAACGCCTTGCTCCGCGGCGCCGTCATGGCGTTCGAGGCGCAGCACAACATGACGATCGGCGGCAGCCTGACGCCACAGCTGTGGAAGGCGCTGTTCCGGGCTCGAGGCCGCGGGCGACACCAACCAGCTGCGGCTACACGTACGCCATCGCGAACAAGGGGACGCCCGAGACGCTCACGATCTGGCACGACGGCCGTGAGGTCTTTCGCAGCCTGGCCAACACCGGCATCCCGGTGTCGCCGACCGTGGACGGCACGTTCCCGGTCTACCAGCGATTCCGGTACCACGATCATGAGCGGCACCAACCCCGACGGCAGCCACTACTCGGACCCGGTCTCGTTCGTCTCCTACTTCAACGGCGGCGACGCGGTGCACTACTTCCCGCGTGGCTCCTACGGCTCGCAGCAGAGCCTGGGCTGTGTCGAGCTGCCCTACGACGCTGCTCAGCGCGCGTACCCGTACCTGACCTACGGGAGCCTGGTGACAGTCACGGGGTAACCAGCCGCCGCCTGCCGCGCCTGCGATTACCTGCGCGGCCCGAAGCTGCCGCCCGGCACCGCAACGAAGCGGTGCCGGGCGGTTGCCATGCCGGCGGACAGCCAGCGACCCCGTTCCGGTTCATGAGACGCGACGACGGACCGTCCAGTGTGCGCGCGCCGGTACCCTCGCAAGGTGCCATTAGCCCGCAGACCAGACGTTTCCGGTGCTGCCTGCGGCGGCGGGCGCGTCCGCCTTCGCCCCGTCAGGACGGGTCAGAACCTGTTTCCGTTTCTTTACCTGGTCCTCGGGCGAGATGTCGCTGATGGCATCTAGAGTCGCTGCCAAGGATGTCCTGATATATATCGGGCGACCTGGTATGCCGCCCGGGGCGATCAGCCGGGGCAATGACGGCGAACGAGGGAGTCTCTGTTGTCCACACTGACGAACCTGCGCGGACGGGTCGTCGCTATCGGCGGCGTCATCGTCTTGCTGCTGGTCGCCGGCGTCTGGATCACCCTCAACCACGCGTCGGCCCAGCCAGCCGACGGCACCAAGGCCAAGCCTGCCGGGGCCACCAGCCCGTCGTCGCAGGTCCCGTCCGGTCCGCTCGAGCTGGTGTCGGAGACCCCGGCCAGCGGCGCCGCTGGCGTGAGCGGCACGACCAACATCAAGATCCAGTTCTCCGCGCCGCTCGCCGCTGACTCGCCGCTGCCGACGATCAAGCCAAGCGTGGCCGGCAGCTGGCAGGGCACCGGGACGAGCACGCTGCAGTTCGTGCCGACCAGCGGCTTCCGCCAGCGCACGCACGTCACGGTGACGATTCCCGGCGGCCCGACGGGTGTCAGGTCCGCCCATGGCAGCCTGCTGGGCGCGACGGTCAGGGTCCGCTTCCGGGTTGGCAGCTACCAGAGCGCCCGCCTCGACCAGCTGCTGGCCCAGCTCGGCTACCTGCCGCTGACCTGGACCGCTTCTGCTGGCGCGACAGTGCCGGCGGCGACCGATGCCGCCGGCCAGATCGCGGCCGCCTACAGCCCGCCGCAGGGCTCGTTCACCTGGCAGTCGGGCTATCCGGGCGAGCTGCAGCAGTTCTGGCAGAACGGCGCGCTGACCGGCAAGATCATGCAGGGCGCGGTCATGGCGTTCGAGTCCGACCACGGGCTCGCGCTCGACGGCGTCGTCGGCTCGCAGGTGTGGACCGCCGTGCTCAAGGCCGTCGCGGCCGGCCAGGCCAACACCCACGGCTACACCTACGCGATCGCCCGCGAGGGCAACCCCGAGACGCTGACGATCTGGCACAACGGCCGGGTCGTGCTGCACACGCTGGCCAACACGGGCATCGCCGTGGCACCGACCACGCTCGGCACCGCCCCGGTGTACCTGCGGTACTACTTCCAGATCATGAAGGGCAAGAACCCGGACGGCAGCAAGTACGCCGACCCGGTCTACTACGTGTCGTACTTCCGGTCCGGCGAGGCGGTGCACTTCTTCAACCGCGGCTCCTACGGCTGGCCGCAGAGCCTCGGCTGCGTCGAGCTGCCCTTCTCCGATGCCAAGAAGGCCTATCCCGTACCTGACGTACGGCAGCCTCGTGACGGTCGCCCCCGGCAGGCTGACGCCACCCGGCAGCCCGGTCTCGAACTAGCGCCAGCGTCCGCGGTTGCCCGGGTCGGCAGCCGGCGTCGCTAGGGCCGGTGTCGCTGGGGCCGGTGTGGCCGGGCCGGCGTCGCTAGGGCCGGCACTGGCCGACACCCGGAGCCGGGCGTCGATAGCATCAAGGCACCGGGGCAGTCCCGCCCCGCGTGCCTGGCGCGTTATCCCAGTGGACACGCGCTCACCCAGGCGACAGCATTCGCCCAGATGCAGAGGAGCCAGCCGTGCCTGCCGACAAGCTTCACATCACACTCGCCGGAAGCGAGCACGTGGTGGAAGAGGGCACGACGGCCGGCCGGGCGCTGGCCGACCGGGACCCCGACAGCCAAGCCCGTCGCCGCGAGGGTCAACGGGGAGCTGCGTGACCTCGCCTGGCCGCTGGCCGACGGGGACCGGGTCGAGCCCGTCGCCATCGACTCGCCCGATGGCCTCAACATCTTGCGGCACTCGACCGCGCACGTGCTGGCGCAGGCGGTGCAGGACCTGTTCCCGCAGGCCAAGCTCGGCATCGGGCCGCCGATCGAGAACGGCTTCTACTACGACTTCGACGTGCCCGAGGCGTTCACCCCCGAGGACCTGAAGAAGATCGAGCAGCAGATGCGGCAGATCGTCAAGCAGGGCCAGCTCTTCAGCCGCCGCGTGGTCAGCGACGACGAGGCGCGCCGCGAGCTGGCGGACGAGCCGTACAAGCTGGAGCTGATCGGCCTCAAGGGCAGCGTGGCGGCTGACGGCTCGGGCGGCGGCGTACCCGGCGACGCTGGCGAGTCCGTCGAGGTCGGCGGCGCGGAGCTCACCATCTACGACAACCTCGAGCCGTCCTCGCTGGAGCTGCGCTGGAAGGACCTGTGCCGCGGCCCGCACCTGCCGACGACCCGGCAGATCCCGGCGTTCAAGCTGATGCGCACCGGCGGCGCCTACTGGCGCGGCAACGAGAAGAACCCGCAGCTGCAGCGCATCTACGGCACCGCCTGGCCGTCGCGCGACGCACAGGATGAGTACCTGCGGATGCTCGAAGAAGCCGAGAAGCGGGATCACCGCAAGCTCGGCGCCGAGCTCGACCTGTTCTCCTTCCCGACCGAGATTGGCAGCGGCCTGCCTGTCTTCCACCCCAAGGGCGGGATCATCCGCAAGGCGCTGGAGGACTACTCGCGCACGCGGCACGAGCAGGCCGGCTACGAGTTCGTTTACACCCCGCACATCACCAAGTCGAACCTGTTCGAGACCTCCGGCCACCTGGAGTGGTACGCCGAGGGGATGTACCCGCCCATGGAGCTGGAGGGCGCGAAGTACTACCCCAAGCCGATGAACTGCCCGATGCACATCCTGATCTACGCAGCGCGCGGCCGGTCCTACCGCGAGCTGCCGCTGCGGCTGTTCGAGTTCGGCACCGTGTACCGGTACGAGAAGTCCGGCGTCGTGCACGGCCTGACCAGGGCTCGCGGCTTCACCCAGGACGACTCGCACATCTTCTGCACGCCCGAGCAGCTCCAGGACGAGCTGGCGAGCCTGCTCGACTTCGTCGTCGGGCCTGCTCCGCGACTACGGCCTGACCGAGTTCGAGGCCGAGCTGTCCACCCGGCCGGAGAAGTTCGTCGGCGAGATCGCCGACTGGGACAACGCCGAGGCCGCGCTCAAGTACGCGCTCGACAAGTCCGGCCTGCCGTACGTGATCGCCGAGGGCGAGGGCGCGTTCTACGCGCCCAAGATCGACGTGCACGTCAAGGACGCGATCGGCCGTCGCTGGCAGCTGTCGACGCTCCAGGTCGACTTCCAGGAACCGGGCCGGTTCGGCATCGAGTACCAGGCGGCCGACGGCAGCAGGCAGCGGCCGTACATGATCCACCGGGCCCTGTTCGGCTCCATCGAGCGCTTCTTCGGGATCCTGACCGAGCACTACGCGGGCGCGTTCCCGCCCTGGCTCGCGCCGGTGCAGGTCGTCGGCATCCCGATCTCGGACGCGCACGTGGACTACCTGGAGACTGTCGCGACCCGGCTGCGCGAGCACGGGATCCGCGTCGAGGTCGACAGCAGCGACGACCGGATGCAGAAGAAGATCCGCACCGCGCAGCGGCAGAAGGTGCCGTACATGCTGCTGGCCGGCGACGACGACGTGGCAGCGGGCGCGGTGTCGTTCCGCTACCGCAACGGCGAGCAGAAGAACGGCGTGCCGGTCGTCGATGCGATCGCCGAAATCACCGGGGCCGTGGCCAGCCGGGTCCAGGTCTGAATCCTGTGCCGGATCGCGAGGCACCGGACTACCCCGACCGCAGCCAGCACGCCAGTCCGGCGCCGAGCGACGGAGACCCGGACGGCCCGGCCGAGATAGCGCCCGACGGTCTCATGCGGCTGTGGATGCCGCACCGGCTCGCCTATATCAAGGGCGAGAACAAGCCGGCCGACGGCGTCGAGGCGTGCCCGTTCTGCGAGATCCCGAAGATGAGCGACGCCGACGGCCTCATCGTCGCGCGCGGCGAGCAGGTGTACGCGGTGCTCAACCTGTACCCGTACAACAGCGGCCACCTCATGGTCGTCCCGTACCGTCACATCGCCGACTACACCGAGCTCACTGGACCGGAGACCGGCGGAGCTGGCCGAGTTCACCAAGCGCTCGATGACAGCGCTCCGGGACGCCTCGCAGGCCCAGGGCTTCAACATCGGCATGAACCTGGGCGGCGTCGCCGGCGCTGGCATCGCCGCGCACCTGCATCAGCACGTCGTGCCGCGCTGGGGCGGCGACGCCAACTTCATGCCGGTCGTCGGCCACACGAAGGTCCTGCCGCAACTGCTCGCCGACACCCGGGTGATCCTGGCCGCCGCGTGGCCTGCGGCTTCGTGACCCCCGCGTGGTCGGCGCCGACCCATAGTGAGGCGGCCAGGGCAGAGAGATGGCTGCCTCACCACGGGTCGTCCGCGGCCAGCCCCGGCCCACGCAGGGGAGCGACTAGGCCTTGTCGGCGGCCGCTACCTTCTCGGCCAGGTGCGAGGGCAGGGGCTCGTAGCGCAGGTAGGAGCGCGTGAACGAGCCGGTGCCGTGGGACATCGAGCGCAGGTCGATGGCGTAGCGAGTGACCTCGAGCTCGGGGATCTCGGCCTTGACCAGGGTGCGGCCGCCGGCCACCGGCTCGGTGCCGAGGACGCGCCCGCGCCGGGATGACAGGTCCGACATGACCGCGCCGACGTAGTCGTCGGCGACCAGGACGGCGACCTCGTCGACCGGCTCGAGCAGCAGAACCTGAGCTTTCGCCGCGGCGTCCCGGAGCGCTGCCCGGCCGGCCTTCTGGAACGCCATGTCCGAGGAGTCGACCGAGTGCGCCTTGCCGTCGAACAGCGTGACCCGGACGTCCACCATCGGGTAGCCGGCCAGGACGCCCTGCTCCATCTGGGCCTTGACGCCCTTCTCGACCGAGGGGATGAACTGGCGCGGCACGACGCCGCCGACGATCTTGTCGACGAACTCGAAGCCGCCGCCGGAGCCCAGCGGCTCGACCTCGACGCTGCAGATCCCGTACTCGCCATGACCGCCGGACTGCTTGACGTTGCGGCCGAGGCCCTGGGCCTTGCTCGCGACAGTCTCGCGTAGCGGCACGCGCAGCTCGACCGTCTCGACCGCCACGCCATAGCGGCTGGACAGCCGGTCGAGCAGCAGGTCGGCATGCGCCTCGCCCATGCACCACAGCACGAGCTGGTGCGTCTCGGCGTTGTTCTCCAGCCGCAGCGTCGGGTCCTCGGCTACCAGGCGGGACAGCGCCTGGGACATCTTGTCCTCGTCGGCCTTGGACTTGGCCTGGATCGCCACGGGCAGCAGCGGCTCGGGCATGGCCCACGATTCCATCAGCAGCGGCTTGTCCTTGTCGGACAGCGTGTCGCCCGTCTCAGCGGTGCCCAGCTTCGCTACCGCGCAGATGTCGCCGGCCGTGCAGCTGGCCATCGGCCGTTGCTGCTTGCCGAGCGGGGACGTGATCGCGCCCACCCGCTCGTCCTCGTCGTGGTCAGCGTGACCGCTGGCCTCCCGGCCGTGCCCGGACACGTGCACCACGGCATCCGGCCGCAGCGTTCCTGAGAAGACCCGGACCAGGCTGACCCGGCCGACATACGGGTCTGAGGTCGTCTTCACGACCTCGGCCAGCAGCGGGCCTGCCGGGTCGGAAGACACATCGCTGACGGGCTTGCCGTCCGCGTTGGTGACCGGCGGCAGCGGGTGCTCGGCCGGCGACGGGAACGCCTGAGTGATGACCTCGAGCAGTTCTTCCATGCCGATGTGGTGCGGCGCGGACGAGGCGAGCACCGGGTAGAAGCTGCCGCGCGCGACGGCCGTCTCCAGGTCCTCGATGAGGCCCTTGACGTCGATCTCCGCACCGGAGAGGTAGGACTCCATCAGGGTCTCGTCTTCGCTTTCCTGGATGATCGCCTCGATGAGCGCGCCACGCGCTTCCTCGACGCGGTCGGCCTGGTCAGCCGGAATCTCGGTGTCGGCTCGCTTGCCGCCGGAGTAGTCGTAGAAGCGCTGCGACAGCAGCCCGATCAGGCCAGTGACGCCGCCCTGGCCGTCGGTGACCGGCAGGTACAGCGGCGCCACCGAGTCGCCGAAAGCGGCCCGGCAGGCAGCCAGCGCCTCCTCGAAGTCGCCTCGCTGGTGGTCGATCTTGGTGATCACGACGGCTCGCGGCGTGCCAACGGCCGAGCACTCGTCCCAGAGCATCTGGGTCAGGCCGTCGACGCCGTCGGCTGCCGAGACGGTGAACAGCGCGGCGTCGGCCGCGCGCAGGCCGGCCCGCAGGTCGCCGGTGAAGTCGGCGTAGCCGGGCGTGTCGAGCAGGTTCACCTTCACGTCACCGTGCACGAACGGCACCAGCGTCAGGTTGACCGAGCGCTGCTGCCTGACCTCGACCTCGTCGAAATCGCTGACGGTACTGCCGTCCTCGACCCTGCCCTCGCGCTGGATCTGTGCCGGTCGTGACCAGAAGGGCCTCAGCCAGCGTCGTTTTCCCTGCTCCCGAGTGGCCGACCAGCACCACGTTGCGCACGCTCTCGGGCTGGCCGGCCGCTGATGTCCGGCCGGCGGCTCCTGCTGCGTGAGACTTGTCCGCCATCCGCATCGCCTCCTGAAGCGCTGAGTTAGGTTAGGTTCCTACCCGGATCCGCCCTTGCGTGTAGTCGGTAGCCACGCAGATTCGTCGCCGCGCGGACCACTGCCGCACGCCAAGCCTTTACCTGCTCGTCGGGGATCACAAGCCCCTGGCCGGAATCACTACGAGTGTTCCGGTCTGTCCTGCGGGTTCCGTCCGGACCGGGGGCCCGCTCGCCAGTAGGATCAAGCCGCCATGCTCAAAGTCCTGCGGCCAGCCATCGCCCGCGTGCTGACACCGGTTGGCCAGGTTCTCGCCCGGACGCCGGTGACGCCGAACGCGCTCACGATCATCGGCACGATCGGCATGTCAGCCGGCGCGCTGTGGCTGTTTCCGACCGGCCATCTGTTCGCCGGCGTCGTGGTGTGCACGGGCTTCGTCCTGACCGACATGCTGGACGGCACGCTGGCCAGGATCAAGGGCACGACGGGGAAGTTCGGCGCGTTCCTGGACTCGACCATGGACCGGGTGGCGGACGCGGCCGTGTTCGCCGGCCTCGCGGCCTGGTTCGTACTAGGCGGGCACGACAAGGTGCTGGCGGGCGTGTCGATCTTCTGCCTGGTATTCGGAGCGCTCGTGTCGTACGCGAAGGCCAGGGCCGAGAGCCTGGGGCTGAGCTGCGATGTCGGTTTTGCCGAGCGCACCGAGCGACTGGTCATTGGGCTAGTTGCCGCCGGACTGGCTGGCCTTGGCGTACCGTATGTCCTTCCCATCGGGCTATGGCTGCTCGCTGCCGTCAGCCTGTTTACGTTCGGTCAGCGCGTCTGGGCGGCCCGCCAGTCGGCGGCCGCGATCGCGGCTGCGGACGCGGCCGGACCCGCCGACGATCAGCGGGACCGGGGGCCGGAAGGATAGGGACATGCCGGGATTGAAAGACAAGATCACCGACGTCGGCTACGGCGCCGGCTGGAGCCTTGTCTGCCGGCTGCCCGAGCACTGGACCGCCTGGGCTTTCCGGTTCTTCGCTGATCTGGCCTGGCGTCGCCAGGGCCCGCGCGTCCAGGTGCTGGAAGCCAACCTGGTGCGGGTACTCGGTCCGGACACGGACGGCAAGGCCCTGCGCGCCGCATCGCGGCAGGTCATGCGCAACTACGGGAGATACTGGCTCGAGATCTTCCGACTGCCGATGCTGCCTGTCGATCGGCTAGTCGATGGCATGTACGACCCCGACGGTGCCGCGCAGGCGATCCTGGAGACGGTCGCGGCGGGCCGCGGGCTCGTCATCGCGCTCCCGCACATGGGGAACTGGGACCAGGCAGGGGCATGGATCATCACCAAGGGGGCAGGCTCTTTCACCACGGTGCAGGAGCGGCTCAAGCCGGAATCGTTGTACGAGCGATTCGTTACGTTCCGTGAAGGCCTCGGCATGGAAGTGCTACCCGCTAGCGGGGGAGTGCGGCCGTTCGGGATACTGGCACAGCGGCTGCGGGCCGGCAAGATCGTCATCCTTCCCGCTGACCGCGACGTGACGGGCAGCGGCATTGAGGTGGAGTTCTTTGGCGAGAAGGCCAAGATGATGGCAGGTTCGGCTGCGCTTGCGGTGCTGACTGGCGCCCCCCTGATACCTGCCACGCTTGTGGTTCACCGACGACGGCTGGGGCGTCCGCATCGGCAAGGAGATCATGCCGCCGGCCGAGGGCACCAGGTCGCAGAAGATCGCCGCGGTCATGCAGGACGTCGCCAGCTTCTTCGAGACAGGGCATCAGGGAGCATCCGCACGACTGGCTCATGCTGCAGAAGGTCTTCGTCGCCGACCTGGACCCGGACCGGCAGGCCGCGGCTAACGCGCGGGCTGCCGCTAATGGCCACGTTGCCGGCCCGCGGCCTGTCCGGTCAGGACGCGCCATGAGGATCGGCATCGTCTGCCCCTACACCTGGGAAGTGCCCGGCGGCGTCCGCGAGCACGTCAGCGGGCTGGCTGAGGCGCTGATGGACCTCGGTCACGAAGTCTCGGTCATCGCCCCGGCCGATGATGACGCCATCCTGCCGCCGTATGTCGTGCCGGCTGGCCGAGCGGTCCCCGTTCCCTATAACGGGTCGATCGCCCGCCTTTCCTTTGGCTTCCTGTCCGCCAGCCGGGTGCGGCGCTGGCTGAAGGACGGCGACTTCGACGTGCTGCACGTGCACGAGCCCGCCGCCCCGAGCCTGTCGCTGCTGGCCTGCTGGGTCGCCGACGGGCCGATCGTCGCGACCATGCACGCGGCGATGCCGCGCTCGCGCGCGCTGCACGCGGCCCAGCCGATCCTCGCCTCGGCGCTGGAGAAGATCAGCGGCCGGATCGCGGTCGCCGAGGCGGCCAGGAACACCCTGGTCGAGCACCTGGGCGGGGACGCCGTGCTGATCCCGAACGGCGTCAACGTGAGCCGGTACGAGAAGGCCGAGCCGCTGCCCGGCTTCCCCGGCACGGGCGGCACCCTCGGCTTCCTCGGCCGGATGGACGAGCCGCGCAAGGGCCTGGACATCCTGCTGGCCGCGTTCGCGCTCATGGCCCCGGAGCGGCCGCAGCTGCGGCTGCTGATCGCCGGTCGCGGCGATCCGGACGAGGCGCTGGCGCAGGTGCCTGCCGCCTACCGGGACCGGGTGGTGCTGCTCGGCCAGGTCAGCGACGCCGACCGGGTCCGGATGCTGCACTCGGTCGACGTGTTCTGCGCGCCGAACACCGGCGGCGAGAGCTTCGGCTACGTGCTGGTGGAGGCCATGGCCTCGGGCGCGCCGATCGTGGCCAGCGACATCGACGCGTTCCGGCAGGTACTGCGCGGGGGCGAGGCGGGCGAGCTGTTCGCCGTCGGCAGCCCGACCGGGCTGGCCGAGGCCGCTGGCCGGCTGCTCGACGACCCGGCCCGCCGGGCCACCGCTCGCGGCTGCCGCCTCGGCTGCGGTCCGGGAGTTTGACTGGTCGGTCATCGCCCGCGACGTCGTGCGGGTCTACGAGGCGGTCGCGCCGGCCGCCGGACGGGTCGCCGTCGCGCTATGACGCCGATGACCAGCATCATCGTCATCGCCGTCCTGGCCATCATCGGGGTTTACATCTCCTGGCGCGCTGGTCGCCTCGACCGGCTGCACGCGCGGCTGGAGGGGGCCAAGTTCGCGCTCGACGCGGCGCTGGTGCGGCGCAGCTCGATCGCGCTGGAGCTGGCGTCCTCGGGCTTGCTCGACCCGGCCACCAGCGTGCTGCTCGCCGGCGCGGCGCACGACGCCAGGTCGGCTCAGCAGGCCAGGGAGATGCCCGAGAGCGACCTCACCAGGGCGCTGCGGGCGGTCTTCAGCCAGCCGGACTTCCGGGCCCTGCTGGCCGGCCGGGAAGGCGCCGAGGAACTGCTCACCGAGCTGGAGAGCGCGTCGCACCAGGTGTTCCTGGCGCGCAAGTTCTACAACGACGCGGTCGCCGCCACCCAGGCCGCCCGGCAGCGCTGGCTGGCGCGCGCGCTGCGGCTGGCCGGGCGGGCGCCGAACCCCGAGTTCTTCGAGATCGACGACTCGCTGGTGCCGGCCGGGGAGTCCGGCAGCGGACCGACCGCCGATATCCCGCACCTGACGACCTAGCTCCGCCCGGTACGCGGCGCTGGCCGCCACGCGGGCGCAACTGCTATCGTATTTTGTGGGCGATATCGGAAGCACTTCTCCAGATCTGCGGGAAGCGCTACCTGCGCGCGTGTCAGCGCTGGACGTCCCCGATCTGCACGCGCCTGACCAGCGGGAACGGGCTGCGGGGAGCCGCTGCCTGCCGCCTACCATGGAATCATCGTCCGCAGCTACCAAGTGAGGTTCGTCGTGTCCGTCGAGAATGCACCCAGACCGTCGCCCCAGCACCCGCGAGGCCGCGGCCCAGAAGGGCACCAGCCGGGTCAAGCGCGGCATGGCCGACATGCTCAAGGGCGGCGTGATCATGGACGTCGTCACGCCTGAGCAGGCCAAGATCGCCGAGGACGCCGGCGCCGTCGCCGTCATGGCGCTGGAGCGGGTGCCCGCCGACATCCGCGCCCAGGGCGGCGTGGCCAGGATGAGCGACCCGGACATGATCGACGGGATCATCGCGGCCGTGTCCATCCCGGTCATGGCCAAGTGCCGGATCGGCCACTTCGTCGAGGCCCAGGTGCTGCAGGCCATCGGCGTCGACTACATCGACGAGTCCGAGGTGCTGACCCCGGCGGACGAGGCCCACCACGTGGACAAGTGGGACTTCACCGTCCCGTTCGTCTGCGGCGCGACCAACCTGGGCGAGGCGCTGCGGCGGATCACCGAGGGCGCCGCGATGATCAGGTCCAAGGGCGAGGCCGGCACCGGCAACGTCGTCGAGGCGACCAGGCACATGCGGTCGATCCGGGCCGAGATCCGCAAGCTGTCCACCCTGTCGGCGCGAGGAGCTGTTCACCGCCGCCAAGGAGCTCCAGGCGCCGTATGAGCTGGTCGCCGAGGTCGCCGCGGCCGGCAAGCTGCCCGTCGTCCTGTTCACCGCGGGCGGCCTCGCCACGCCCGCCGACGCGGCCATGATGATGCAGCTCGGCGCCGAGGGCGTGTTCGTCGGCTCGGGCATCTTCAAGTCGGGCGACCCGGCGGCCAGGGCCGCGGCCATCGTCAAGGCCACCACGTTCTACGACGACCC
Organism: uncultured Actinomycetota bacterium; assembly: GCA_963837255.1. GTDB lineage: Bacteria > Actinomycetota > Actinomycetes > Streptosporangiales > Streptosporangiaceae > JAJYUU01. The sequence continues at coordinate 54,126 of CAWIMN010000008.1, read as the reverse complement.
GGACGTCATCGCCAAGGTGTCCCGCGGGCTCGGCGAGCCCATGGTCGGCATCAACCTGGACACCCTGCCGCCGGAGCAGCGTTACGCCGGCCGCGGCTGGTGACGGCGACCGGCGCGCGCGGCGTCCGGCACGCCTGCGGCGACCGGCACGCCTGCGGTGCCGCCAGGACGCCCGCGCGCGGCCGTGGCGCCGCGGCTGGCCGGCCGTCCATCGGCGTGCTCGCGCTGCAGGGCGACGTGGCCGAGCACGTCCGCGCGCTGCGCGCGTCGGGCGCCGAGCCGTCAGCGGTGCGCCGGCCGGAGGAGCTGGACCGGGTCGACGGGCTGATCATCCCGGGCGGTGAGTCGACGACGATCTGGAAGCTGATCGACATCTTCGGCCTCGCCGAGCAGCTGCGGAAACGCATCGCCGACGGGATGCCCGTCTTCGGGTCCTGCGCCGGCATGATCATGCTGGCCGACCGGCTGCCCGACCCGGCGTCGGGTCAGCAGACGCTGGGCGGCATCGACATGACGGTCCGCCGCAACGCCTTCGGCCGCCAGGTGGACTCCTTCGAGCGCGACCTGGACATCAACGGGCTCCCCGGGCCGCCCTACCGCGCCGTGTTCATCCGGGCCCCCTGGGTGGAGGAGGTCGGGCCCGGCGTCGAGATTCTCGCCACCGACCCCGGCACGAGTAGGATCGTCGCGGTTCGCCAGGGTCGGGCGCTCGCCACGTCGTTTCACCCCGAGCTCACCCCGGACTGGCGCATCCACGAGATGTTCGTCGACATGGTGAGGGATCGGGCATGAGCGGCCACTCTAAGTGGGCTACCACCAAGCACAAGAAGGCGGTGGTGGACGCCCGGCGCGGCAAGCTATTCGCCAAGCTGATCAAGAACGTCGAAGTCGCGGCGCGCAGCGGCGGCCCCGACCCGGCCGGCAACCCGACCCTGTACGACGCCGTCCAGAAGGCCAAGAAGAGCTCGGTCCCGAACGACAACATCGACCGCGCGATCCGGCGCGGCGGCGGGCTCGAGGCCGGCGGCGCGGCCTACGAGTCGATCACCTACGAGGGTTACGCCCCCGGCGGGGTGGCCGTGCTGGTGGAGTGCCTCACCGACAACCGGAACCGGGCCGCCTCCGACGTTCGCGTCGCCTTCACCCGCAACGGCGGCTCGATGGCCGACCCCGGCTCGGTCTCCTACCTGTTCAGCCGCCGCGGCGTCGTCATCGTCCCCAAGGCCGGCGGCGTGACCGAGGACGACGTGCTCGCGGCCGTGCTGGACGCGGGCGCCGAGGAGGTCAACGACCTCGGCGAGTCGTTCGAGGTCATCAGCGAGCCTGGCGACCTGGTCGCGGTGCGCACCGCGCTGCAGGACGCGGGCCTGGACTACGAGTCCGCCGAGCGGCCGTTCCTGCCGTCGGTCGAGGTCGACCTGGACGAGGAGCACGCCCGCAAGGTGTTCCGCCTGGTCGAGGCCCTCGAGGACTCCGACGACGTGCAGGACGTCTACGCCAACTACTCGGTCTCCGACGACATCATGGAAAAGCTCGGGTGAGCTTCTGAGCGGCGTGGAAGTCCGCCCGCTCGGTCCTGACGACGACATCGAGGCGGAGCTCGACCTGCGCAGGCGCGCGTTCGGCCCGATCAGCGCCGGGCGGCTGCCGTCCTGGACGAAAGCGCCTGCAGGCCAGCATCGACGCAGGGCGCGCTCATCGGGGCGTTCGACGGCGGCCGGCTGGTCGGCAGCGCGCGCTATCACCTGATGCGGCAGTGGTGGCACGGCCGGTCGATGCCGATGGCGGGCGTCGCCGGCGTCAAGGTCGCGCCGGAAGATCGCGGCCGCGGCGTCGGCACGGCCATGATGGCCGCGCTGCTCGACGACATCGCCGAGCGCGGCTACCCGGTGTCGGTGCTGTTCCCGACGACTGCGCCGCTGTACCGGGCGGGCGGCTGGGAGTTCGCCGGCCGCCGGTACGAGACCGTGCTGCCGGCCAGGTCGCTGGCCGCGCTCGCGGCCCCGGACCAGCCCGCCGACCGGCAGGACAGCCCGGCACGGCCGGCGACGCGCGCCGAAGCTGCGCCGGGCGACCCCGGCCGACGGCGCGGCCGATCGTCGAGGTCAAGGGCCTGGTGCATGAGCGGCTGCTGCACTGCGGGCCGAACACCCGTGAGCCCTGGATGCTGCGCGACTGGCTCGACGACGAGGACCACTTCGCCTACCTGGCCGACGACGGGTTCCTCAGCTACCGCTGGTCCGGCCGACACGGGAGGAGATCGAGGTCGAGGAGCTGATCGCCGCCTCCGCCGCGACGGCTCGCGCGTTCTGGCAGATCCTGGCCTCGCACGCCACCATGGCCAGCCGGATCCGGGCCTGCCTGGCCCCGGACGACCCGGTGACGTGGCTGACCAGGGATCCGGCCGCCGACCTGCGCCAGGCGGACACCTGGATGCTGCGGCTCGTCGACGCCCCGGCGGCCATCGCCGCGCCGCGGCTACCCGGCAGCCGCCACCGTGTCGGTCGCGGCTCGATCATCGCCGACGCCGCCCGGCCCGCCAACTCCGGCCGCTGGGCGCTGGAGGTGTCCGGCGGCGCGGGCAGCCTCACCCGGCTGGGCGACGCGCCGGGCCGCGACCGCCGTGCCGGACCCGGACGGCGCTCAGCCTCGGCGCCCGCGGCCTCGCGGCCCTGTTCGCCGGCGTGCCGGTCCCCACGCTGCGGCTGGCAGGCCTGGTCGCGGGCGGCGACGCGGCCGCTGACGACGCGCTCGAGCTCGGCGTTCTGCGGTCCGGCGTTCACGATCGATCACTTCTAAGACCGGGAACGGGGCCGTTCACCCCGTCGCCGCCGCGTCCAGTGGCCGCGGTCGGCGCGCCGGCCGCGCCGGCGCCAGGCCTCGCGACCGGTAGTGTGGGCGACCGAACAGGTGTTCGCAGCGAGCGGGACGGTGACGGATGCGCGTGCTCGGCGTGGATCCGGGCCTCACCCGCTGCGGGCTCGGCGTCATCGAGGGCGAGCCTGGCCGCGCCCTGCGGCTGATCGGCACCGACGTGATCAGGACGCCGGCCGGCGACGACATCGGCGCCCGGCTGCTCGCGCTGGAGATCGAGCTCGACCAGTGGCTGGCCCGGCATCGAGCCGGACGCCGTCGCGGTGGAGCGCGTCTTCAGCCAGCACAACGTGCGCACGGTCATGGGCACCGCGCAGGCTGGCGCGGTCGCGATCGTCTGCGCCGCCCGGCGCGGCGTGCCCGTCGCGCTGCACACGCCGAGCGAGGTCAAGGCGGCCGTCACCGGCAGCGGCCGGGCGGACAAGCGGCAGGTGACCGAGATGGTCACCAGGCTGCTCCGGCTGGCCGACCCGCCCCGCCCGGCCGACAGCGCGGACGCGCTGGCCCTGGCCATCTGTCATCTGTGGCGCGGCACCGCACAGCAGCGGCTGGCCGCGGCCAAGCTCGCTGCGGCCAGCCAGCTCGCCGCCACGCCAGCTCACCGCCGGAGGAACGCCGATGATCGCCCACCTGACCGGCTGCGTCGCCGCCGTCGCGCCCGACGGCGCCGTTATCGAGGTCGGCGGCGTCGGCCTGCTGGTCCAGTGCACGCCCGGCACGCTCGCCGGGCTGCGGCTCGGCGAGCAGGCGCGGCTGGCGACCTCGCTGGTGGTCCGCGAGGACGCGCTGACCCTGTACGGGTTCGCCAGCGACGACGAGCGCAACACCTTCGAGCTGCTGCAGACCGCCAGCGGCGTCGGGCCCCGGCTCGCGCAGGCGATGCTGGCCGTGCTGACGCCCGATGCGCTGCGCCGCGCGGTGGCGGCCGAGGACCTGGCCATGCTGATGTCCGTGCCCGGCATCGGGCGCAAGGGCGCGCAGCGGATCGTGCTGGAGCTGGCCGGCCGGCTCGGCGCCCCGGCCGACATCGGCGTCCCGGCGCCCGCAGGGCCGGGCGACGCGCGGTGCGCCGCAGTGGCAAGACCAGGTCAGGGCCGGGCTGGTCAGCCTGGGCTGGCAGGCCAGGGAGGCCGACCAGGCGATCGCGGCGGTCGAGCCTGACCTGCGCGGCGGAGGCGAGCCGACGTCGACGTCGCCGTCGCGCTGCGGGCCGCGCTGCGCGTGCTGGGGCGCCCGTGACCAGCGTGCCCGAGACCGTGGCGCCCGTGACTGGTGCCGCGCGACCGGTGCCGCGACCGGCAGCGACGACGACTCCGACCGGGTCGTGTCCGCGCTGGCCGACGCCGACGACCGGGTCGTCGAGGGCGCGCTGCGGCCCAAGCGCCTCAGCGAGCTCGTCGGCCAGAATCGCGTCCGCGAGCAGCTGTCGCTCGTCCTGGAAGGCGCCCTGCGCCGCGGCCGTGCCCCCGATCACGTGCTGCTGTCCGGGCCGCCCGGGCTGGGCAAGACGACCCTCGCCATGATCATCGCGGCCGAGCTCGGCGCGCCGCTGCGCATCACGAGCGGGCCGGCGATCGAGCGGGCCGGCGACCTCGCCGCGATCCTGTCCACCCTGACCGAGGGCGAGGTCGTCTTCATCGACGAGATCCACCGGGTGGCCAGGCCAGCCGAGGAGCTGCTGTACCTGGCCATGGAGGACTTCCGGGTCGACGTGGTGATCGGCAAGGGCCCGGGCGCCACCGCGATCCCGCTGGACATCGCGCCGTTCACGCTCGTGGGCGCCACGACCAGGGCCGGGCTGCTGCCCGCGGCGCTGCGGGACAGGTTCGGCTTCACCGCGCACCTGGACTTCTACGAGCCCGACGAGCTCGGCGTCATCGTGCGCCGGTCGGCTGGCCTGCTCGGCGTGGCGCTGCGCGACGACGGCGCCGACGAGATCGCCGGCCGGTCCAGGGGCACGCCGCGTATCGCCAACCGGCTGCTGCGCCGGGTGCGCGACTTCGCCGAGGTGCGCGGCGACGGCGTCGTGACCAGGGACTGCGCCCGGGCGGCGCTCGAGCTGTACGAGGTGGACGAGAGCGGGCTCGACCGGCTCGACCGGGCGGTGCTGGGCGCGCTCGTGCGCCGGTTCGGCGGCGGCCCGGTCGGCCTGTCGACGCTGGCCGTCGCGGTGGGGGAGGAGGCCGAGACCGTCGAGGTCGTCGCCGAGCCCTTCCTGGTGCGGGCCGGCCTGATCGCGCGCACGCCGCGCGGCCGGGTCGCCACCCCGGCGGCCTGGGAGCACCTCGGGCTGCCGCTGCCCAGGCAGGCCGCCTGGGCCCGCCAGGTCGGCCTCGGCGCCGACTGGGCGGCCGACGCGGACAGTGACGCGAGACCACGGCGGGCCGGACGGCGAGGTGACCCTTTTCGACTGATTGCTGGCTGCCGGCCTGGGCCGAATTGTCACGCCGGGTCGCGGCCTGGTCACGATCACTCCTCAGACGCCGTAGCCTGTTGGTGCGCCGCGCGCGCGCCGCTACACTGCGGCAGTTGGTCCAAGACACGCCACTTCGGCACTGCCACGGGGTCCGCACCTACCAGGTGCCCGCCAGCTTGCTGGCTGCCGGGGCAGAACTAATTGGAAGGATGCCCCTCCATGGGGACTCAGATTCTCGCCGCCGCCGCGGCCGCCACGAAGCCCTCCGGCGTCGTCGAGCTCGCTCCTGCTGATCGTGCTCGTGTTCGCCGTGCTGATGATCTTCATGTTCCGCTCGCAGAGCAAGCGCAAGCGGGCGGCGCAGAACACCCAGCGCCAGGTGATGAACGGCACGCGGGTGCGCACCGTGCACGGCATCTACGGCACCGTCGTCGACGGCGATGACCGCAACGTCATGCGTCGAGGTCGCGCCCGGTGTGCGAGATCAAGATGCTGCGCCAGGCCATCGGCGCTGTCGTGCCGGATGACGAGCCCGACGGCCTCCACCCGACGATGCAGGCCTTTGAGGAGCCACATCTCGGATGGGGACACGAGCGACGCGTCGTCGGCCAAGGCCGACGATCGCAGCGACCTGAGCCGCTAGCCGCGCCGCTGCTGACCGAGCGAAAGACAAGGCACTCGTGGCTCCCCCAAGCACTCCTAACTCCCGGCCGGGGCGGTACCTCACAGCCCTCGTAGTGCTGCTCGTCGTGATGCTGGCGGGCGTTCTCGGCGGCCGCATCTTCAACCCGGCGCACTGGCACAAGAGCTTCGTCGTCGGCCGCGGCCTTGACCTGTCGAGCGGGACCTCGATCACGCTGCAGGCGCAGACCGACAAGCAGGGCGTCAGGTCCCGAGCCAGGCCTCGATGACCAAGGCCGTGCAGATCATCACCAACCGCGTCGAGGCCACCGGCCTGACCGGCGCCTCGGTCGTCCAGCAGGGCAAGGACCAGATCGTCGTCTCGGTGCCGGGCGCGGGCGCGCAGAAGGTCGCCACTCTGGTCGGCGAGACCGCGCTGCTGCGGCTCCGCCAGGTGCTGTACGTGGCGCCGAACACCACCTCGGCCGCCACGACGCCGACGCCCGACGCCGTCGTCCGTCGAGCCGGCACGTCGGCGACGTCGGCGCAGCGCCGAGCCCGAGCACGTCCGGCGCGCCGCGCTGTCCACCACCGCGGACGGCGCGGGCAACGCCGCCGCGCTGACGCCCGGCGACGGTCCGGCTGTTCGACACGGCTCAACTGCGCGGACAAGCAGCTGGCAGAGCAACCTACGGCAGCATCTCCGAGCGCCTGGGACAACCCCAATGCGCAGACCGTCAGCTGCTTCGCGGCGGCCACGAGAAGTACGCGCTGGCCCCCGCGGTCGTGGAGGGCAAGGACCTGAGCGGGGTCCAGGCCCAGGACCAGGCCACCGGCTGGGTCGTCGTCTTCAACGTCAAGAGCCCGGCCGCCTCGCACCTCGGCACGCTGACCACGCAGATGGTCAGCCAGGACTACAACAACAGCGACCCGAACAAGCAGGTACTCGACCTGCTCGCCGTCGTGCTGGACGGCGAGCTGCAGGGCTCGCCGCCGCAGGTCACCAGCGCCGATCTCCAGCTCCGGCCAGATCAACGGCGGCACCGGCAACGGCTTCAGCCAGGCGCAGGCCACGCAGCTCGCGGACGTGCTGAAGTACGGCAGCCTGCCGCTGTCGTTCAAGCAACCTGAACACCTCCTCGGTCTCGGCGTCGCTCGGCTCGGACCAGCTGTCGGCAGGCCTCTTCGCGGCGCTGGTCGGGCTGCTGCTCGTGGTGATCTACTCGTTCATCTACTACCGCGGCCTCGGCATCGTCTCGGTGCTCGAGCCTGACGATCGCGGCGCTGCTGACCTACCTGGTCGGTCGTGCTGCTGTCCAAGTACGAGGGCTTCACGCTGTCGCTGGCCGGCATCGCCGGACTGATCGTCGCGATCGGCATCACGGCCGACTCGTTCATCGTGTACTTCGAGCGACTGCGCGACGAGGTCCGCGAGGGCAGATCGCTGCGCGCGGCCGTCGAGCGCGGCTGGACCAGGGCCCGGCGCACGATCCTGGTGTCGGACACCGTGTCGTTCCTGGCCGCGCTGCTGCTGTACATCCTGTCGATCGGCGATGTCCGCGGCTTCGCGTTCACCCTCGGCATGACCACGCTGATCGACGTCGTCGTGGTGTTCCTGTTCACCAAGCCGATGATCACGCTGCTGGCCCGGACGAAGTTCTACGGCCAGGGCCACCCGCTCTCCGGCCTTGATCCGGCCCGGCTGGGCGCCCGCGCACCGTGGCGCGGCGGCCGTCGGCAGCCGGCCGGCGCACCGCCACGCACCGCCGCCGCCACGGCATCGCGCACCTCGACCAGCACCAGGGAGGCGTGATGTCGCGGCGCAATCTCGGCGGGCGGCTGTACCGCGGCGAGATCTCCTTCGACTTCGTCAGCCGGCAGAAGCTCTGGTACACGATCTCCGGCTGCATCCTGGTCATCAGCCTGCTGGCGCTGATCTTCCGCGGACTCGACTACAGCGTCGAGTTCAAGGGCGGGTCGGTGTTCACCGTGCCGGCCACGTCGTCGGTGACCCAGACCGGCCTGGACCAGGTCGTCACCGCGAACGGCGGCACCAACCCGACCGTGAGCGAGGTCAAGCCGTTCAACGGCAAGGCCCCGTACTGGCAGGTGCAGACCACGCCAGCTGTCCACGACGAAGTCGCTGGCAGATCGAGCGCGCGATCGCGCACAAGTTCGACCTCAACGTCGGCGACCTGTCGATCCAGACGGTGGGGTCGAGCTGGGGCTCCCAGGTGTCGCAGAAGGCGCTCGAGGCGCTGATCGCGTTCCTCGATCGTGATCGTCATCTACCTGACGATCGCGTTCGAATGGCGGATGGCGGCCGCGGCCTTCGTGGCGCTGGCGCACGACATCGTCATCACGATCGGCGTCTACGCGCTGACCGGCTTCCAGGTCAGTCCCGGCGACGGTCATCGGCCTGCTGACCATCCTCGGGTACTCCCTGTACGACACCGTCGTCGTCTTCGACAAGGTCCGGGAGAATACGGCGCCGATCCTCGGCACCCGCAAGAGCACCTACAGCGAGGCCGCCAACCTGGCGCTGAACCAGACCCTGGTCCGGTCCATCAACACCTCGCTCACCGCGCTGCTGCCGGTCGCGGCCATCCTGGTCGTCGGCACGCTGCTGCTCGGCAACGGCGAGCTGAAGGACCTGTCGCTCGTGCTGTTCGTCGGCATGCTGTCGGGCACCTACTCCTCGATCTTCATCGCCACCCCGGTGCTGGCGGACCTGAAGGAGCGGGAGCCGCAGTACAAGCAGCTGGCCAAGCAGGTCGCCCAGCGCGCCGCCGGCGGCCGGGCCGCGCTGCGCAAGGCCAAGGCGGCCGCGGCGACGCGCACCGGCGGCCGTCGGCGGCCAGCCCGGCAACGGCAGCGCGACCGCAGTCGATGCCGACACCGCCAGCGCGGTCGGACGACGACGAGCTCGGCCAGGACGACGCGCTCGAGGACGAGTCCGTGCCCGCGTCCCAGCCGGCCGGCGCCGGGCAGCGCGCGCGGCGAGCGCCCGGCCGGCCAGGCCCCCGGCAGCAGCCAGTCCGCAGGCCGGCCGCCAAGCGGCGGCCGAGCGGCAAGAAGAAGCGCAGGTAGCCCGCAGTGCCGGGCGACCGCGAGTAGCGTGTCCGAGCTCGGCCGTGTGGCGCATCGTGCAGGCCCGCCGCGGCGGCACGGACGACGTCGCCGACGCTGCTGGCGTCCCTGATCCGGGACGTGCCCGACTACCCGCAGCCGGGCATCGTCTTCAAGGACATCACGCCGCTGCTGGCCGACGGCCCGGCATTCGCGGCGTCGATCAGCGCGCTGGCGGCCGGACACGAGGGCGTGACCAAGGTGGCCGGGATCGAGGCGCGCGGCTTCATCCTGGCGGCGCCGGTCGCCTACGTCCTCGGGGCCGGGTTCGTGCCCGTGCGCAAGCACGGCAAGCTGCCGGCGCAGACGCATGCGGAGTCGTACGAGCTCGAGTACGGCGAGGCCACGCTCGAGGTCCACACCGACGCGTTCGAGCCAGGTGACCGGGTGCTGATCGTCGACGACGTCCTCGCCACCGGCGGCACCGCCGCGGCGACGGCGGAGCTGGTCCGGCGCGGACCGGGGCCACGGTCGCCGGCGTCGTCGTCTTGCTGGAGCTCGGATTCCTCGGCAGGGCGGGCAAAACTGCCCGGTCTGGACGTCCGGTCGCTGCTTTCGTGTGACGCACGTACGGAGCCCGGCACTTCCCGAATCGTCCATCGATAGACTTGTTGCTACGGCGGACGTGAGGAGCGCATGTGGCCGGTGACGTTGTGACGGCCGGGACGGCCGGACCCGATGTCACCCAGGACCTGCCCGCGGCGGATGTTCGGGTGACATCACCGCACCCATGCCCGAGCGCCCGGCGTGACCCCGGCAGCAGGCGACGCCGGAGCAGCAGGCGCCAGACTCCAGACGAGGCCAGCTCCGCGGCCGGGCAGCGCCGGAGTCGCCGCCGAGTGACGGCGATGCCAGCTCCGCGCAGGGACGGCAGCCGGGACCGGCAGCAAGAAGTCGGCCGCCCGGTCGGCTGCCAGCCGGGTCGCCCGCCGGTCAGCGCCGCCTGCCGAGGCAGCCGGCGCTGGCCAGCCGGCGGCGACGGCGGGTCCGGGGCGGCCGCGGTGCGCCGCAGGCTGGCGCGCCTCGGCGCGCCGCGCAGCGGCGGCATCAACCCGGTGCTGGAGCCGCTGGTCAAGACCGTTCGCACCACGCACCCGAAGGCCGACATCCGGCTCATCGAGCGGGCCTACGAGACGGCGGCGCGGCTGCACGCCGGCCAGTCCCGCAGCAGCGGCGATCCGTACATCACGCACCCGCTCGCCGTGGCGACGATCCTGGCCGAGCTGGGCATGCCGCACGACACGATCTGCGCCGCGCTGCTGCACGACACGGTCGAGGACACCCAGTACACGATCGACCAGCTGCGCGAGGACTTCGGCGAGGACATCGCCGCGCTGGTGGACGGCGTCACCAAGCTGGACAAGGTCAAGTACGGCGACGCCGCGCAGGCCGAGACCGTCCGCAAGATGGTCGTCGCCATGTCGCGCGACATCCGGGTCCTGGTCATCAAGCTGGCCGACCGGCTGCACAACATGCGCACGCTGCGCTACATCCCGCGGGCGAAGCAGGAGCAGAAGTCGCGCGAGACCCTGGAGATCTTCGCGCCGCTGGCGCACCGGCTCGGCATGAACACCGTGAAGTGGGAGCTCGAGGACCTCGCGTTCGCGACGCTGTTCCCCAAGCGGTACGACGAGATCGTGCGGCTGGTGTCGGAGCGGGCGCCGCGGCGGGAGATGTTCCTGCAGGAAGTGATCGAGGACGTCCAGGACGACCTCAAGGACGCCAAGATCAAGGCGCAGGTCACCGGCCGGCCGAAGCACTACTACTCGGTCTACCAGAAGATGATCGCCCGCAATGTCGAGCTTCGACGACATCTACGACCTGGTCGGCATCCGCATCCTCGTCGACTCGCTGCGCGACTGCTACGCCGTGCTCGGCACCGTGCACGCGCGCTGGAACCCGGTGCCCGGCCGGTTCAAGGACTACATCGCGATGCCGAAGTTCAACATGTACCAGTCGCTGCACACCACGGTGATCGGCCCCGAGGGCAAGCCGGTCGAGCTGCAGATCCGGACCTGGGGCATGCACCGCGGGCCGAGTACGGCGTCGCGGCGCACTGGAAGTACAAGGAGGAGATGGTCGGCGGCGGCAGCACCGACCGACATGACCTGGCTGCGGCAGCTGGTCGACTGGCAGCGCGAGACCGAGGACCCGGCCGAGTTCCTCGACTCGCTGCGCTTCGACCTCGGCGGCGCCGAGGTCTACGTGTTCACGCCGCGCGGCGAGGTCATCGCGCTGCCGCAGGGCGCGACCCCGGTCGACTTCGCCTACGCGATCCACACCGAGGTCGGACACCGGACCATCGGCGCGCGCGTCAACGGCCGCCTCGTGGCGCTGGAGAGCGCGCTGAGCAACGGCGACACCGTCGAGATCTTCACCTCCAAGGCACCCGACGCCGGCCCCAGCCACGACTGGCTCGGCTTCGTCCAGAGCGCCCGCGCCCGGAACAAGATCCGGCACTGGTTCTCCAAGGAGCGCCGCGAGGCCGCCGCCGAGACCGGCAAGACCGCGATCGCGCGGATGATGCGCAAGCAGAACCTGCCGCTGCAGCGGCTGGCCAGCGCCGACGCGCTCAACGCCATCGCCACCGAGCTGCACTACACCGACCTGTCCGCGCTCTACGCGGCGGTCGGCGAGGGACACGTCAGCGCCCAGTCGGTGGTCGCCAAGCTGGTCAAGTCCGCCGGCGGAGTCGAGGGCGCGCAGGAGGACCTGGCCGAGGCCACCCTCGTCACGCGGGCGCCGCGGCCCGCCGCGCCGGCGGGCGACTCCGGCGTCGTCGTCGAGGGCAGCAACGACGTCTGGGCCAGGCTGTCCAAGTGCTGCACGCCGGTGCCGGGCGACGAGATCACCGGGTTCGTGACCCGCGGCAATGGCGTCTCGGTGCACCGCGCCGACTGCGTGAACCTCGAGCACCTGGTCCAGTCCCAGCCCGAGCGCATGGTCAACGTCCGCTGGTCACCGCGCGAAGGCTCGCAGTTCCTGGTCGCCATCCAGGTCGAGGCGCTAGACCGCACCGGCCTGCTCTCCGACGTCACGAGGTCGATCTCCGACCAGCACGTCAACATCCTGTCCGCCACGGTCCAGACGACCCGCGACCGCGTCGCGTTCAGCCGGTTCACCTTCGAGATGGGCGACCCCAAGCACCTCGGCGCCGTCCTGCGCGCCGTCCGCTCCATCGACGGCGTCTACGACGTCTACCGGGTCACCAACTAGCCCTGCTCGTAGGCGCAGAGGCGGGCGGTAGCTTCCGCACGCTGCTCTGCGGGCTGGCGCACGTTACTGCCGGGCTGGCGTTGTCAGGCCCGAGGCGCCCTGGTCACAGCGTTCCGTGGGCCACGCGACGCCCGCTACCGCAGTGCACGAAACCCAGCACCCTCAGGTAAGCCGCACCGGCATAAGCCGAGGCCTGCTATTACCCCTTAGGGGTCGCGCGGCGGAGTGGCCAGCGGGCAAGGGCCTGGGTCGAGCTGAACCTTGAGAGGCCGGTGCGCTGGGGGGTGCGCAGCGGGCGTAAGCGTCGCGCAGGTCAGCAGTCGCTCAACGCGCCTCGGGCCGACGAACGGCAGGCGCCGGATACCGGTGCCAAGCCCGCGCAGCACCCGCCAGCGCACCGGCCGACCACAGCGAGGATTCAGCCAGACAGCTCGGCCAGTGTGCGCTCGGCTTCGGCTAGCCAAGACTTCCGCGCCTCGATCGCTTCCTTCGCCTGCTGCTGTGCCTTCTGGTCGCCGCTGGCCTCGGCCTTGGTGAGCTGGCGCTCGAGCTGGGTGATCGCCGAGCGGATCTGCTCGACGGTGCCACGGGCTCGCGACAGCGCCTCGGGGTTCGTCCGCCGCCAGTGCGAGTCCTCGGCCTTGCGCAACGTCTCCTCGATCTTGCGCAGGCCGCCTTCCAGCCGCTCCTGGGCGTCACGCGGGACGGCACCGGCGCGCTCCCAGCGCTCCAGGATGCCGCGCAGCTGCGCCCTGGCGGCCCGCGCGTCGGTGGCCGGCACCAGCTTCTCGGCCTCGGCCAGCAGCTGCTCCTTGACCACGACGTGCTCGCGCAGCTCGCGATCCTTGGCGTCCAGGACTTCCGAGCGGGCCTTGAAGAACGCATCCTGCGCGCTCTTGAACCTGGCCCACAGCTCGTCCTCGGCGGTCCTGTCGGCCCGGCCAGCCTGCTTCCAGGCGCGCATGAGCTCGCGATAGGCGGTGGCGGTCGCCGCCCAGTCCGTCGAGGTCGACAGCTCTTCGGCCTTGGCGACCAGCTCCTCCTTGCGTGCCCGGATGCCCTCGCGCTCCTCCTCGAGGGTGGCGAAGTAGCGCCTTGCGCCGCTTGGCGAAGGCGTTCCTGGCCGCGGACAGCCGCTTCCACAGGGCCGCCTCGGCGGCGCGGTCACCGCGAGGGGCGGCCTTCCACTCTTCCAGCAGCTGGCGCATCCGCTCGCCGCTTGCCTTCCAGTGGGTTGCCTCGGCGGCGAGCCGCTCGGCCTCGGCGACGATCCGCTCCTTGACCTCGTGCGCCTCGGTCCTGGCCTGCTCGCGGGCGGCCTTGTGCTCTTCGCGCCGGTGCTCGATGGTGTCGACCAGGGCCGCCAGCCGGGCCTTGAGGCTGTCCAGGTCGCCGATGGCGTGCGCGTCGCTGACCGCGGCGGTCAGCCTGGTGATGGTGGCCCTGGCCTGGCCCGCCGACAGGTCGGTGCTGGACATGCGCTGCTCGAGCAGGCTGATCTCGGTCTCCAGCGCGTCGAACTTGCGCTTGAAGAAGGCCAGAGCCTCATCGGGGCTGCCCGCCTGCCACGAGCCGATCTCTCGCTCGCCGTCGGCGGTGCGGACATACACCGTCCCGTCGTCGGCTACCCGGCCCCACGGATCGCTTGCGGTGCCCACCGCATACCTCCTGCTCGGTACCTGATTAGCAGTCAAGCCACTCAGGTCTTACTGATTGTCACGCTTTCGATCTCGACGCTTTCCTTTGGCGCGCCTCCGCCATAGGGACTTAGCGGCGCACCGAAACCGCGGTTGCCCACATCCTGGAGTATGTTGAGCCCGCTCACGACCTGGCCGAACGGCGTGTAGCTGGGCGGCAAGTCCGTACTCCGGAAGACAAAGAAGAACTGGCTGCCGTTGCTGTCTGGCTGGCCGTTCGCCATCGCCAAGGTGCCAGCGGGATAGGTCGCGCCAGCCAGATTCTCGCTGTTGAACTCATACCCGGGGCCGCCTGAACCCGTTCCCGTTGGGTCGCCGCACTGCAGGATGTACAGGCCCTGGGTGTTGCTGAGCCTGGGACAGGGAGTGTTGTTGAAGAACTTCTGGCTGGCCAGCGACACGAACGAGCTGACCGTGCAGGGCGCCTGCTTGTCCAGCAGGTCGATGACGATGGCGCCGCGGTTGGTCTTGACCGTCGCCGTGTAGGTGGCCGCGGTGTCCGGCTTGGCCGGCGGCGGCGAGACCTTGCGGGCGGCGGTGCCGCTCGGCGTGTAGATGCACTTGCCGTCCACCATGGCGGCGGTGCTGGTCGGCGACGGCGTCGCGGTCGGCGTGGCCGTCGGGCTGGCCGTGGCCGACGGGCTCGTGGTAGCGGCGTCGGCCGACTTGGTCCCGGCCGAGTTGAAGGCGCCGCCGATCGCCGCTATGCCGACGCCGACCGCGGCGACGACCACGAAGACGACCGCGCTGACCGACCACTGCCGCACCCGCCTTGCTCGCTGCGCCTGGCGGTCCAGCCGGCGCTGGAGCGCCTCCCGGGCGAGCTTGCGCTGGCGTTCCTTCTTCGTGGCCACCCGTGCGTTCCTCCTGCTCATCCGCAGTCTCCTGCGGTCTACCTGGTCTGGCAACGCTCCACCGGAACGGGGCCTGCAGGCCCCAGGGCAGCGCACTGCGAAACTTCGCGAATCGTACCGTTGTGGCGCCACTGGTAACGCCGCCGTTACCTTTCGACACCCAACCGCGCCCAACTCGTGTCCTGACGGCGCAGAACCCCTGGCCAGCGGCAGGCTGGCCTGGTGTTCTCGGTAGCCTGGGAGCACGCCACCGCGAGCGCCCCGACCGGGATGTGCCCGCTGTCCGGGCCCGTTCGGAGCCCACGAGGAGGCACACATGCTGATAGCCGGGTTCCCCGCTGGCTCATTCGCGGCCAACTGCTACATCCTGGCCGCCGGACCCGGCCAGGAGTGCCTGATTATCGACCCTGGACAAGACGCTGAGCAGGGCATCGATGAAATTATCGAGCGCTACCGCCTGCGCCCGGCGGCTGTGCTGGCCACGCACGGCCATATCGACCACATCTGGTCGGTGGCGCCCGTCTGCGACGCCCGAGGCATTCCCGCCTACATCCACCCCGATGATCGCGCGCTGCTGTCCGACCCGGCCCGCGGGCTCTCGCTCGGGCCCGGCCAGCAGCTGTTCGGCGGGCTGACCTTCACCGAGCCGGACGACGTGCTGGAACTGACCGACGGGATGACGCTCGACATCGCCGGCGTCACCCTGATCGTCGACCACGCCCCCGGCCACACGCCTGGCTCGGTGACGTTCCGCCTGCCGGCGGCTGCCGACGCTGACACGCTGTTCACCGGTGACCTGCTCTTCGCCGGCTCGATCGGGCGTACCGACCTGCCGGGCGGAAGCTACGAGACCATCCTCGCTAGCCTGGCCCGGGTATGCCTGCCGCTGCCCGACGAGACCGTCGTGCTGTCCGGGCACGGGCCGGGCACGACGATCGGCGCCGAGCGGGCGCACAACCCGTTCCTGACCGGGCTGACCCCGGCGGCGGGCCCGGTGACCGGGCTGTGAACCAGGGCTGACTGGCGCGGGCCGGACCGGCCGGCGAGCGGGATTGGGGGGCGCGGCCCCGTTCCGGTCCTGATGGGTTTTGACTGGGTGAGATGACAACAGAGAGGCTGGGCGAGCGATGATCCGCAGCCACGAGGCAGGCAGCCTGCGCGCCGACGCAGCGGGCGAGCAGGTACGGCTGGCGGGCTGGGTCGCGCGCCGGCGCGATCACGGCGGCGTCGTCTTCATCGACCTGCGCGACGGCAGTGGCATCGTGCAGGTGGTCGTGCGCCAGGAGGACGTGGCGCACGACCTGCGGGCCGAGTACTGCGTGCTGGTCGACGGCACGGTCCAGCGGCGCCCGGCCGGGAACGAGAACCCGGAGCTGGCCACCGGCGAGATCGAGGTCGCGGCGAGCTCGATCGAGGTACTGTCGCAGGCCGATCCGCTGCCGTTCCCGATCGAGGGAGGCGGTGAGCTGAACGAGGAAATCCGGCTGAAGTACCGGTACCTCGACATCCGCCGCGCCGACATGGCGGCCGCGCTGAAGGCCGGTCGCGGGCGGTGTACCTGCTCAACCAGGTGATGGACGCGCACCGGTTCGTGACCGTCGAGACGCCGTTCCTGACCCGCTCGACCCCCGAAGGGCGCGCGCGACTTCCTCGTCCCGGTGCGGCTGCGGCCCGGTAACTGGTACGCGCTGCCGCAGTCACCGCAGCTGTTCAAGCAGCTGCTGATGGTCGGCGGCATGGAGCGGTACTTCCAGCTCGTCCGGTGCTTCCGGGACGAGGACTTCCGGGCCGACCGGCAGCCGGAGTTCACCCAGGTCGACCTCGAGATGTCGTTCGTGACCAGGGCAGACGTCGTCGAGGTCGCTGAGGACCTGATCGAGCGCCTGTGGGCCGAGATCGCCGGCTTCCAGGTCCAGCGGCCTATCCCGCACATGACCTACGCCGACGCCATGGCGAGGTACGGCTCGGACAAGCCGGACCTGCGGTTCGGGCAGGAACTGGTGGACCTGACCGCAGTACTTCGGCCAGTCCGAGTTCCGGGTGTTCCAGGCGCCGCACGTCGGCGGCGTGGTGATGCCCGGCGGCGCCGCGCAGACGCGCAGGGAGCTGGATGGCTGGCAGGAGTGGGCCAAGTCGCGCGGCGCCCGCGGGCTCGCCTACGTGCTGATCGGCCCCGATGGCCAGGTATCCGACGCCGGCCCGGTCGCCAGGCACCTGTCGGAGAGCGAGCGCTCGGGGCTGCCGGCGGCGGTCGGTGCGGCGGCGGGGGACGCGGTGTTCTTCGCCGCCGGGACGCCGGCCGAGGCGCGGACGCTGCTCGGCGCCGCCCGGCTGGAGATCGGCTACCGGTGCGGGCTCATCGACCCGTCAGCCTGGGCGTTCACCTGGGTGGTCGACGCGCCCATGTTCGAGGAAGACGGCGAAGGCGGCTGGACCGCGGTGCATCACCCGTTCACCGCGCCGCTGCCGGAGTGGACGTCGAAGTTCGCGTCCGAGCCGGGCGGGGCGCTGGCGGACGCCTACGACATCGTCTGCAACGGCACCGAGATCGGCGGCGGCTCGATCCGGATCCACCGGCCCGACGTGCAGCAGCAGGTGTTCGACGTGATCGGGCTGTCACGGGAGGAGGCCACGTCGCAGTTCGGGTTCCTGCTCGACGCGCTGCGGTACGGGCCGCCGCCGCACGGCGGCATCGCCTTCGGCTGGGACCGGCTGCTGATGCTGCTGACCGGGCGCGACTCGATCCGCGACGTCATCGCGTTCCCGAAGGCGGCCTCCGGGCACGACCCGCTGACCGGCGCGCCGACGCCGATCACGCCGCAGCAGCGCAAGGAAGCCGGCATCGACGTCATCCCCGCGGCCAGCGGCGCAGGCGGCGCAGGCGACGCAGGCGGCGCAGGCGGCGCCGAAGCGAGCGGCTAGCGGCCATGGCGGCCGCGGGCCAACAGCATGGCTGGAACCCTGCTGTCGCTGTATCAGCAGTAGATCGGCAGCGACGCTGTTCCGGAGGGTTCCGGCGGGTTCCCGCGGCGCTGGACGGCCGGCGCCGGGCCGGGCTAGCCGAGCGCGCCGAAGGCGCGGAAGGCGGCCCGCACCTCGCTCACGAACGTCGAGGGCTGCTCGAACGCGGCGAAGTGGCCGCCCTTGTCCAGTTCGTTCCAGTACCGCAGGTCCGGGTAATGCCGCTCGGCCCAGCGCCGCGACGACCGGAAGATCTCCTTCGGGAAGATCGAGCAGCCCACCGGCACCTGCACCGAGCCGGTCAGCGGCTTGCCGAAGCTCTCCCAGTACAGCCGCGCCGACGACGCCCCGGTCGCGGGCAGCCAGTACAGCATGATGTTGTCGAGCATCTCGTCCCGCGTCAGCGCGTTGACCGGGTCGCCGTCGCAGTCGGTCCAGGCCCAGAACTTCTCCACGATCCAGGCGCACAGCCCCGCGGGCGAGTCGACCAGGCCGTAGCCGATGCTCTGCGGGCGCGTCGACTGCTCCTTGGAGTAGCCGGAATCCCACTTGCGGTAGTACTCGGCCGACGTCGAGGGCCGCCTGCTCGGCCTCGGTGAGGTCGTCCATCGTGGCCGGATCGGGCGGCGCCGTGACCATGTTCAGGTGGATGCCGCTGACGTGGCCGGCGTGGCGGGTGCCGAGTGCAGCCGTGACTCCCGAGCCCCAGTCGCCGCCCTGGGCGCCGTACCGCGCATAGCCCAGCCGCGTCATCAGCTCATCCCAGGCGTCGGCGATGTGCTCGACCCCCCAGCCCGCCCGTGCGGGCTTGCCGCTGAACCCGAAGCCGGGCAGCGACGGGCACACCACGTGGAACGCGTCCGCGGGGTCGCCGCCGTAGCTGGCCGGATCGGTCAGCGGCCCGATCACCTTGCGGAACTCGACGATCGACCCGGGCCAGCCGTGCGTCAGCACGAGCGGCAGCGCGTCCGCGCGCGGCGAGCGGACATGCAGGAAATGGATGTCCAGGCCGTCGATCTCGGTCCGGAACTGCGGGAACGCGTTGAGGCTCGCCTCGCACGCACGCCAGTCGTAGCCCGTCAGCCAGTAGTCGCACAGGGCCCGCACGTAGCCGAGCGGGCTGCCCTGCGACCAGTCGTCGACGGTCGCCGGCTCAGCCCACCGCGTCTGGCGGAGCCGCTGGCGAAGGTCGTCCAGGTCGGCTTCGGGGATTTCGATCCGGAACGGGGTGATCTCGTCGCTCATGCCCTTAGCATGGCTCGCCGCCGAGTCCGGCGTTCAGGCTTCCCAGACGGGAGCAGGCGGCAGGCCGCGTCCGGATCTGGCCTTGTCGGTCAGTTCCTGGATGAGGTCGGTCTTGGCCCTGGTGTAGTCATCGCCCGCCGTGAGTGTCACGGCGAGTGTGCGCTTGAGGCTTGCGTACCTGGCCGCGTCAGCGGGGTTTGCGCGCAGATAGTCGCGCAGCAACAGCTGGTTGCGAGTAGCGAACGTGCTCGCTTCGACGACGTGCAAGTGATGCGTCCAGGCGCCGTCACGGCCGCGCCGGTAGAGCAGCCTGCCGGGCATCCGCGCGTCGTGGAACTCATACCCCAGCTCGCGCAGGCCGTCCGCACGCGCGACTACGTCGTCGAGGTCACCGGTCGCTGCCATCAGGTCGATGATCGGCTTGGCCGCGAGGCCGGGGACCGACGTGCTGCCGATGTGCTCGATGGCGCTGAACAGCCCCGGCTGGGCGGTCAGGAGTTCGGCAATCGCCTGTTCGGCCAGGCCCGGCCAGGCTGGGTCATACTCGGAAAATTCGATCGCCACCGGGCCAGGATACTGGGCCTCAGCGCTCGAACCCGGCCGGTTCTCGACGCCGCGGCGACCGGCCATGTGCCCGCGGGCTACTCTCCGTGCGTGGCGTACGTCGATCAGTTCGACCACCTGATCCGGGCCGACGACCGGGGCCGGGCGATCAAGAGCACGCGCACCATTGTCGTGTTCGATGACGGTCTCGTGGTGTGCGCCGTGCGCGTCTACGGGGATGCCGCGCGTCCGGCCGGCGGCATCTTCGGCGGCTGCGCCGGGCCAGCCGGGCGGCAGGCTCGCGCCGGGCCGCGGCGACGAGCAGATCCGGGCCAGCGCGCAGCGCTCGGCTCGAGCATGGCGTTCGCGCCGACGTGGCCGAAGGCGCAGCCTGATTCCGCTCGCCCTGTGATCGAGAAGGTCGTGCTCACCCGGCCCCGGCAGGTCAGCGAGCTGGCCATCCACGAGCAGACCGGCGACCCGGCGGCCGCGGCGGTGTCGACCTTCCTGGGCGACCTGTCCGCCGACCGGGTGCGCGGTGCGCTGGCGCCGCTGCTCGGCGACCGGCTGGAGATCCAGGTGAGCGGCTAGGCAGTCGTCGCGGACGGGCACGCGCTCGCGCTAGCTCGCGGCCAGCTGGCGGGGGAGCGGGCAGGATCTGGCGCGGGATGACCGGCGCCGCGGCGCGCCGCTTCCACTCGCGCGGATAGCCGAGCGACACCTCCTCGTGCCGGACGCCGTCGTGCCACGTGGTCCGCGGGATGTGCAGGTGCCCGTACACGACGGCCTGCGCCCGGAAGCGGGCCGGCCAGTCGGCCGTCCGCACCGTCCCGCACCACTGCGCGAACACCGGATACCGCATGACCGCCGTCGGCTCCCGCACCAGCGGGAAGTGGTTGACCAGCACTGTCGGCAGGCTGGACGGCAGCTCGGCCAGCCGGCGCTCGGTCCTGTTCAGCCGGTCTTCGCACCACGCCGCGCGGCTCGGGAACGGGTCGGGATGCAGCCACCGCTCGTCGCTGCTCACGACGCCAGCGCCGCAGGCCTGCGCCAGCCCATCGGCGGTCGACGCAGCGCCTGCTGGCCGGAAGGAGTAGTCGTACAAGACGAACAGCGGCGCGACGACGACCGGCCCGTCCTCGCCAGCCCAGATCGGGTACGGATCCTCCGGCGTGACGACGCCGAGCCGCCGGCACACCTCGACGAGGTGCCGGTACCGCGCCTCGCCGCGCAGGCGCAGCGGGTCCCGGCTGTGGGTCCACAGCTCGTGGTTACCGGGCACCCACACCACCTTGGCGAAGCGCTCGCTGAGCGTGCCGAGTACCCACTCGACATCGGCTGCTCGCTCGCCGACGTCGCCCGCCACGATCAGCCAGTCCAGCCGCTGAGACCGGCTGGATCCGCTCGGCGATGGCCCGGTTCGCCGGAAAGCCGACGTGCAGGTCACTCACCGCCAGCAGCCTCGACCCGGCGCTCGCGCCGGACGCGGCAGGCAAGAAGACGTCACGTGCCTCCTCGGCATACAGAGCCCACTGGCAGTACCAGCGGGTACTGTCTCATCGTGCCCCGTGCAGACGACAGCTCGACCCGGAGCCTGTTCGACGCCGCAGCTGAGGCGGCCGAGCAGGCGACCGCGCCGCTGGCTGTCCGCATGCGGCCGCGCACGCTCGCCGAGGTTATCGGCCAGGGCCAGCTGACCAGGGACGGCTCCCCGCTGCGCAAGCTGGCCGATACCGACGCGCCGATGTCGGTGCTGCTCTGGGGGCCACCTGGCACCGGCAAGACCACGCTGGCCTACGTCGTCGCCAACGTGACCAGGCGGCGGTTCGTCGAGCTGTCCGCGGTGTCGGCCGGGGTGAAGGACGTCCGCGCCGCCATCGAGACTGCCCGCGGGCAGCTCGGCCTGACTGGCGAGCAGACCGTCCTGTTCATCGACGAGGTGCACCGGTTCAACAAGGCGCAGCAGGACGCGCTGCTGCCAGCCGTCGAGAACCGCTGGGTCTCGTTCATCGGCGCGACCACGGAGAATCCGTCGTTCTCGGTGGTCGGGCCGCTGCTCTCCCGGTCGCTGCTGCTGACGCTGCGGCCGCTGACCGATGACGACATCCGCGCGGTGATCGACCGGGCGCTGGCCGACGAGCGCGGGCTGGCCGGCGCCATCACGCTGGCCGATGGCGTCACCGACCACCTCGTCCGGCTGGCGGGCGGCGACGCGCGCCGGGCGCTGACGTACCTCGAGGCCGCCGCGCTCGGCGTGCCGGCGGGCGGCGCGGTGAGCGTGGAGATGCTCGAGCGCGCCGTCGACCGGGCGATGGTCCGCTACGACCGGGCAGGCGACCAGCACTACGACGTGATCAGCGCGTTCATCAAGAGCATGCGGGGCAGCGACGCCGATGCCGCGGTGCACTACCTGGCCCGCATGATCGAGGCGGGCGAGGATCCGCGCTACATCGCGCGCCGGCTGATCGTGCACGCCAGCGAGGACGTCGGCATGGCGGACCCGACGGCCCTGCAGACCGCGGTCGCGGCCGCGCAGGCCGTGGAGTTCGTCGGGCTGCCCGAGGCTCAGCTCAACCTCGCTCAGGCGGTCATCCACATCGCGCTGGCACCGAAGTCCAACGCCGTCGCACGCGCGATCTGGGCCGCGAGCACCGACGTGCGGCAGGGACTGGCCGGGCCGGTGCCCAAGCACCTGCGCGATGCCAGCTACGCCGGCGCGGCCCGACTTGGCCACGGCAAGGGCTACCTGTACCCGCACGACGACCCGGCGGGCGTCCTGGAGCAGCAGTACCCGCCGGACACACTGGTCGGCAGGCGCTACTACGAGCCGTCCACGCACGGCGCCGAGGCGCGCGTCGCCGAGCGATCCGAGCGGATCAGGGCGATCCTGAAGGGCACGACCGAGCCCGAGGCCGGTGCCGCAGACGCCGGCGGGGACGGCGGCGAGCGCTCCGCTGGCGCGCCCGGCGCCCCGGACGCCGGCCCGGCCGGCGCGGCCGCGGACAGCTGAGCCAAGGCTGGCGTTATCGGCCCCGTTCCCTGCATAAGAGGGGTCGCGACGGGCAGGGTTCGGCGGCGGCCCGGGTGCGGAGCGGGCTTCCGCGATAGGGTCGAGCGCAGGCCGCACGCGCACTCGCGGACTCGCGGACTCGCACGGCACATCTCGCACGGGCGGATAAGGAGCAGGCGCACATGAGGGGCGAGCGCAGATGAACGCCGGGCAGCTGGCGGCGCTGATCGCCGCAGGATTCTTCGCCGTGCTCGCCTGCGTGGCGATGGTGGTGCTACTGCGGTTCGGCCGGCTGGTGTCCGCGGTCACCCGCATGGTGATCGAGTACCGGGACCGGGCTGACTTGCTGATCGAGCAGGCGCAGGAGGCCGTCGACCGCACCAACGCGCAGCTGGCCAGGACCGACGCGATCACCGCGAGCATGGACCAGGTGACGGCCAACATGGCCGAGCTATCCGGGCACGTCTCCGCGCTGGCGGGCCTCGCGAGAGGCATCTCGTCGGCGGCGACCGCGCCGCTGACGGGAGTGTCGGCGTTCATGTTCGGGCTGCGGCGGGCCATGCTCGTCCGCCGCACTCTCCAGATCGCCGTCGCCGAGCCCGTGGTTGCGAGGACGGTGGCAGAGGCCGCGCCCGAGCGCCCGGCCATCACCGGCGCCCGGCGGCCCGGGCGGGCGGTGAGCCGGCGATGATCAGGCGCGGATTCTGGGTGGCGACCGGCGCGGTGCTCGGCGTCACCGGTTATCGCCGGGTCACGCGGCTCGCGCGCATGCTGAGCGGATCGACTGGGTCATTGCCGAGATCGGGGCCAGTCGCGCGGCAGCCGATGCTGACCGCGCCCCGGCGCCCGGCACCGCGGCGCGGCATGCGATCGCACGCGGCGCGCGCCATCGCTGCCGCCGGATTCGTGCGGGATGTCCGCGACGGCATGTCAGAGTACTGGGATCTGCATCGCGGGGCGTCAGACCCGGCCGGGATAGGCCGTACGCTCGGAGACCGTACCCTCGAAACACAGAGCGGCCGGAAGTGGTCCGGCGAGGGCGACGCGCGCCGCGAGCCCTGATCAAGTCAGCCAGTCCCCGGTTACCTCTGGCCGGGCCCTGTCAATGTGAAGGATGGCCGTGATGGAGTCGGCAGAGATCGTCCGCCGTTTCCTTAGTTACTTCCAGCAGCGCGGGCACACCGTCGTTCCGTCGGCCAGCCTGGTCGCCGACGACCCGACGCTGCTGCTGGTGAACGCCGGCATGCAGCCGTTCAAGCCGTACTTCCTCGGCCAGCAGACCCCGCCGTTCCGGCGTGCGACCAGCTGCCAGAAGTGCGTGCGCACGCCGGACATCGAAGAGGTCGGCAAGACCACCAGGCACGGCACGTTCTTCCAGATGCTCGGCAACTTCTCCTTCGGGGACTACTTCAAGGACCAGGCCATTCCGTTCGCCTGGGACCTGCTGACCAGGCCGGAGTCCGACGGCGGGTTCGGCTTCGCGGAGAGCCGGCTGTGGGTCACCGTGCTGCATGAGGACGACGAGGCAGCCAAGATCTGGCACGACGTCGTCGGCGTGCCGGAGACCCGCATCCAGCGTCGCGGGCTAGCCGACAACTACTGGCATATGGGCGTGCCGGGGCCCGGCGGGCCGTGCTCGGAGATCTACTACGACCGCGGCCCCGAGTACGGCCCGGAGGGCGGGCCCGAGGCCGACGAAGACCGGTACCTCGAGGTCTGGAATCTCGTCTTCATGCAGTACCAGCTCGGTGCGGTGCGGTCCAAGGTGGACTTCGACGTCGTCGGTGACCTGCCGTCCCGCAACATCGACACCGGCATGGGCATGGAGCGGATGGCCGCGCTGCTGCAGGGCGTGGACAACATCTACGAGATCGACACGATGTGGAAGGTGCTGGAGCGGGCCGCTGAGCTCACCGAGACCCGCTACGGCGTCGACGAGCGCACCGATGTCGCGCTGCGCGTGGTGACCGACCACGTCCGGACCGCCGTGATGCTGGTGGCCGACGGAGTGATCCCGTCCAACGAGGGCCGCGGCTACGTCCTGCGCCGGATCCTGCGCCGCAGCATGCAGAAGCTGCGGCTGCTGTCCGGCGCCCAGCGCGGCGGCTCCGGGCGGAGCCGGGGCGGCGAGGACGAGCGGTTCATGCACGAGCTGAGCTCGGTCGCCATCGGGGCGCTGGGCCAGCAGTACGCCGAGCTGATCAGGGACGCACCGAACATCCACACGGTCATCGATGCGGAGGAAGCCGCGTTCCTGGCGACGCTGCGCACCGGCAGCGCGATCTTCGACGCCGCGGTCGAGGAGACCAGACGGCGCGGCATCCAGACCATTCGCGGCGACCAGGCGTTCCAGCTGCACGACACCTACGGGTTCCCGATCGACCTCACGCTGGAGATGGCGAGCGAGCAGGGCCTGGCGGTCGACGAGAGCGAGTTCCGGCGGCTGATGACCGAGCAGCGGCAGCGGGCCAAGGCCGACGCTGCCGTCAAGAAGACCGGCAACGCCGACATCTCCGTGTTCGCGCACGTGCTCGAGCAGGCCGGCCGGGTCACGTTCACCGGGTACGACGAGATCGCCACGGACGCGACCGTGGTCGGTCTGCTGGTCGCGGGCGCCGCCGTGCCGTCCGCCGGGGCGGGCACCGCGGTCGAGGTAGTCCTGGACCGCACGCCGTTCTACGCCGAGGGCGGCGGGCAGCTGGCCGACAACGGCATCATCGTGGCCACCGGGAGCGGCGCCGGCGACGAGGCCAGGATCAGTGTCACCGACGTGCAGGCGCCGGTCCCCGGCCTGATCGTGCACCGCGGCACCGTGACCGCCGGCGAGATCGTGGTGGGCGCTCCGGTGCACGCGGAGATCGACGTGGAACGGCGCCGGGCCATCTCCCGCTCGCACACCGCGACGCACCTGGTGCACCGCGCATTCCGTGGCGCGCTGGGCGAGTCGGCCGCGCAGGCGGGCTCGGAGAACGCGCCCGGCCGGTTCCGGTTTGACTTCACTGCCATGGGCGCGGTCCCGCGTTCGGTGCTGTCGACGGCCGAGGAAGAGGTCAACCAGGTCCTCATCAACGACCTGGAAGTGCGCGCGTTCCACACCTCGATCGACGAGGCCAGGGCGATGGGGGCGCTGGCGCTGTTCGGCGAGAAGTACGGCGACCAGGTACGCGTCGTCGAGGTCGGCGACTACTCGCGCGAGCTGTGCGGCGGCACGCACGTCGCCAGGTCCGGCAACCTGGGGCTGGTCAAGATCCTCGGCGAGTCATCGATCGGGTCGGGCGTGCGCCGGGTCGAGGCACTGGTCGGCATCGACGCATTCAAGTTCCTGGCCCGCGAGAGCGTGCTGGTGAGCCAGCTATCTGAGCAGCTGAAGGCGCGCCCCGAGGAGCTCCCGGAGCGAATCTCCGGCGTAGTGACCCGGCTGCGAGACGCTGAGCGCGAGCTCGAGCGGTTCCGGTCCGCCCAGCTGCTGGGCGGCGCGGCCGAGGTGGCCGGGAACGCCGAGGACCTCGGCGGCATCGCGTTCGTGGCGCACCGGGTACCCGACGGTGTCCCGGCTGACGGGATCCGCAAGGTGGCGCTCGACATCCGCGGCCGGTTCCCGGCCGACCGGGCCGCCGCGGTCGCCGCCATCGGCGTCGCCGACGGACGGCCGACGGTCGTCGTCGCGGTGAACGACGCGGCTCGCGACCTGGGCCTGCGCGCCGGCGCGCTCGTGCTCGCCGCCGCCGGCGCACTCGGCGGCCGGGGCGGTGGCAAGGACGACGTCGCCCAGGGCGGCGGGGCTCCGCTGGGCGATCGAGCCGACGAAGCGGTCGCTGGGGCGTTTAGCGCAGTTCGTGTACTCATTAGCGACATAATGGGCGGAGGTGCCGTAGGGTGAGTCCGTGCCTCTACCAGTTCGTGTCCAGGCTGAGACCTGCGCTGTCCTGTCTCGGCATCTGGGTGACCCTGTCCACGGCGGTGGTGATCGTCTGGCGGGCACCGGCGATGGCTGGCGGGGCGCGGATGTGAGGCAGGGCGTCCGGCTTGCCGTCGACGTCGGCACAGTCCGAATCGGGGTCGCCAGGTCCGACCCCGGCGGCCTGCTCGCCTCGCCGCTGGACACCGTGCGGCGCGGTGCCGGCGACGTCGCCGAGCTAGCCAGGCTCGCCATCGAGAACGGGGCCATCGAGGTCATCGTCGGCCTGGCCATCGGCCTCGCCGGGCGCGAGGGCAAGTCAGCCGCCGACGGCCGCTCGGTTGCGTCGGCGCTCGCGGCGCGGCTCGCGCCGGTCCCGGTCCGTGTGCTGGACGAGCGCTTCACCACGGTGCTGGCGAACGCTGCCCTCGAGCAGGGCGGCCTCAGGTCCAGGGCCAGGCGACAGTCAGTAGACAAGGCCGCGGCGGCGCTGCTGCTGCAGGGTGCACTCGATGCGGAGCGTTCGACGGGCGAGCCGGCTGGGCAGCTGGTGGCGGGAGGCGCGACAGCATGAGCCGGGACGGCTACGAGCACTGGCACGACGGGCCGGAAGCCCCGGACCCGATCGCTCATGATCCGCGCGGGCGCCGCCGGTCGCGCCGGGCGGCGCACGCGGACGAGCAGTGGCCGCCGGACTCGCCGCCGCCGGCGGATCGGAGCCCGCGGCAGGGATCGCACCGCCGGTCTGGCCAGCATCCGAGTGCCGCTGACTCCGATTCGGGATACACCAACCCTGCGCTCGAAGACTCGGCGGACCGGGGAGGCGGGTACGCGGACGGCGGGTACCGGACCGGCGGATACCGCGACGGCGGCTATGCGAACGGCGAGTACGGGGACGCCGGGTACGCGGACGCCGGATACGGGCACGCCGGGTACCCGGACGCAGGATACGGGGACGCTGGTTACCGCGACTCCGGCCGCGCCGAGCCGGGATACCCGGCGGCCGGTCAGAGTGGGCCCGGATATGGCGAGCCCGGATATGGCGAGCCCGGATACCCGGATGCCAGGTACGGCGACGCCGGATACTCGGGCTCCGGCCAGGCGGCTCCCCGCGCCGCTGGTGACCACGGCGCGGCTGATGCCTACGGCCCGGCTGACGGCTACAGCCAGTCCGGCCGTTATGGCCAGTCCGGCGGCTACGAGCAGCCAGGCCCTTACGGTCAGTCCGGCGGTTACGGCCAGTCCGGCGGTTATGGCCAGTCGGGTGCCTCCGGGCGAAGCGCCGGATACCCGGATCGCGGCTATCCAG
The DNA here is from genome assembly GCA_963837255.1 of uncultured Actinomycetota bacterium. Classification (GTDB taxonomy): domain Bacteria; phylum Actinomycetota; class Actinomycetes; order Streptosporangiales; family Streptosporangiaceae; genus JAJYUU01. The sequence continues at coordinate 26,353 of CAWIMN010000008.1, read as the reverse complement.
ATGACATGCACTCCGGCGCCGGGTACTTCGATGCCGGGTCCTCGGGTGCGCGCTCGCCAGGCGGCAGCCAGTCCGGGGCCGACGATCCCGGCTCCGGCGCAGCCGGCTCGGGGGGGCACGCGACCTCGGGCGAGTACGGCACGGCCAGCTACGGACCCAGCGGCGCGGCTTACCAGAATGGCTATCGCGACGCTGCCTATCCCGCTAACGGCTACGAGGACGGTGGCTACGGACCCACCGGCACGGGGCGCCGCGCGGCGCAGGACCCGTTCGCGCCAGCGGCCCCGTTCCCTCCTCAGGACGATCCGTATGCTGCCCCGGATCCGTACCTGAGGGGATCTGTTGGCCACACGGACCCTGGTGGCCAGACCGATCCGTTCGGCCGGACCGACCCGCGTGGCCAGGCGAGTCCGCGTGGCCGCGCCGACTACGACGATGACACTATCGGCCAGGGCAGCCGTACTAGCAGCGCGCACGGCGGCTCGGGCGGCTACGGTGGGCTCGGCGGTTACGGCGGGCAGGGTGCTTACGGTGGGCCCGCCGGATACGACACCGCTGATCCTTTCGCTGGTCACGAGGCCGGCGGCAGGCGCAGCGCCAGTCAGGCCGGGTATGACGATCGGGCCGGGACCGACGGTCCAAGGCGGACCGGTCCAGGGGGAACTGGTCCAGGGGGAACCGGCCCAGGGGGAACTCAGTACGGCGGGGGATATGGCGATCACGACTTCGGTGCTGCCGCGGGCCCTGATCCGCGCGGCCGGCACCCGGTGCCCGAGGCGGAGTATCTCCGCAGCGGCGACCAGCACGAGCGCTACGACCGGCGGATCCCGGTGGATGACACCGGCGTAACGCGGCGCCGAGAGCGGGACCCTGAGGACGAGCTGGACCCCGATAGCGCCCGGCACAACGGCTTTTTCCGCGGTTTCGGCGCGGGCGAGGACGAATTCGGGCATCGCCCGCCCCGCCGTCGGCGCAGCCGCGCGGGCATGGTGGCGCTCGTGGTGCTCGTCCTCTTCCTCGGCGGGATCGTCGGGGCCGGCGTCTATGGCTACAGCTGGTACTCAAAGCGGCACGCCGACTGGACCGGATCGGCAGGCTACGGCTCGGTGCTGGTTCAGGTCCTGCCCAACGCGGTCGCGTGCGGCCCGCTGGAAAACACCCTGGTCAAGGACGGGGTCGTCGCGTCTGCGTCGGCGTTCTGCAGTGCCGCCAAGGTGAGCGGCCAGTCCGCTCTGCTCCAGCCGGGCTACTTCCGGTTGCACAAGCACATGGGCGCAGCGAAGGCATGGGCGCTCATCATCAATCCGAAGGCCCGCGTCCAGTCGACCGTGGCGGTCCCGGACGGCATGCGGACGAGCAAGGTGATCGCGCTGCTAGCCGCCAAGACCGGCATTCCGCTGAGCCAGTTCCAGGCGGCGCTGAAGGACACCGCGGCGCTTGGCCTGCCCTCCTGGGCCAAGGGCAATCCGGAAGGCTTCCTGTGGCCGGCCACCTATAACTTCCCGCCTGGCACGTCAGCCCTGACGATCCTGCAGACCATGGTGAAGCAGTTCAACACCGAGATCGCGAGCATGGGCCTGGCCGCCAAGGCCAAGGCCGCCCAGTTCACCGAGTACCAGGTGATCATCACCGCCAGCCTGCTGGAAGGCGAGGTGCCACCGCAGTATTACGCGAAGGTCGCCCGCGTGATCGACGACCGGCTGAACCAGCGGCCGCCCTGGGACCTCGGTCTCGATAGCACCGTCGCTTACGCGGTCAACAAGTACATCTACAACCTCAGCCAGAGCGACCTGAACGTGAACTCCCCGTATAACACGACAAAGCACCCGGGCCTGCCGCCCGGCCCGATCGACTCGCCCGACGTCGCGGCGATTCAGGCCGTGCTGCACCCGGCGCAGGGCACCTGGCTGTACTTCGTCACCGTGAACAAGCAGGGCCTCACGCTGTTCACGTCGAGTTCCGCCCAGTTCAGCATCTGGGCCAACGAAGCTACGAGGAACGGAGTCTGAGCAGGTGGCCGCCAGCGCGGCCGCGGATGGCCACGGCAGCGCGGCCCCGGCGGGTCCGCCGGGCCCGGCCGGTCGTGGGGCCATGGCTGGCCGCGCCGCTGTGCTCGGCTCGCCCATCGCCCACTCGCTGTCGCCCGTGCTGCACACGGCCGGGTACCAGGAACTGGGCCTGACTCTGTGGTCTTACCAGGCCATCGAGTGCGACGAGCAGGGCCTGCCCGCGCTGCTGGGCTCGCTCGGCCCGGACTGGGCGGGCCTGTCGCTCACCATGCCGCTCAAGCGCGCTGTGCTCCCGCTGCTGGACGACGCCGAGCAACTGGCGCTCGACGTCGGCGCCGCCAACACCGTCCTGCTCCGGGATGGCAGGCGGCTTGGCTATAACACCGACGTGCCCGGCATGGTGGCGGCGCTGCGCCAGGCAGGGGTTACCTCAGGCGGGAACGTGCTCATTCTCGGCGGCGGTGCCACTGCCTGCTCGGCGCTGGCCGCGCTGCGCGAGACCGGCGCCAGCGACATCGCGGTCGCGGTGCGGTCCCGGTCCAGGGCCGAACCGTTGCGCGGCGTCGCCGCTCGCCTCGGCCTTGACGTCCGGCTGATCGAGCTTGGCGCTGAGGTCGGCAGTGCTGACCTCGGCCGTACTGACCTCGGCCGTGCCCGCTGGGACCTGCTGATCTCGACGATCCCGGCCGCCGGCGCCGCGGCACTCGCGGCCCAGATCAAGGCCGGTGCCGTGCGAGCCGACGCGGTGTTCGATGTCGTCTATGACCCCTGGCCGACCGCGTTGGCCGATGCGGCCAGCGCCGCCGGACTGCTGGTTATATCCGGATATGAACTGCTTGTGAATCAGGCCGTGGGACAGTTCGAGCTCATGACCGGCAGGCAGGCGCCCGTGGCGGCGATGCGGACGGCCGGCCTGGCCGAGCTTGAGCGCCGCCGGAATATTCACTCGCGCTGAGGCGCTTGATACCTGCAGGAATTCCAGCGGTTGCCGGGATGGGCTAGTCTTACAGACGACAATGCTCGGCACCGCGCGCCTGGCGCGCATTCGCCGGGCGTGCAAGCGGAGGACCACCTCGGCCGCCTCCCACCTGGCCAGCTTCTGCTGGCGGGTATCCACGCCGGGCACCCCCTTGGGGTTGCCTGGCGATCAGCTCGCCGGAGGGCGGGCTGATCAGGCCGGACGCCAGACTGCCGGAGCATGTGGGATGGCAGCGGCGTCGCGGGTATGCCCGCACTCAGGCACGTCCTGGGCGCGGCGGCGGCCCGCAGTGGTGGCCCCGCAGGCACGATATGCGGGGCCGTTGGCATTTGTGGCCGGCTGCGATCAGCGGCCATGCCTCCCGCCGAGGACTCCGCCCGTTGTGCGCAGGGATGGTCTCTGCGCATAAGCACCGTGACACAGGAGGTCACATCAGCACCGAACCTCGTATCAACGAGCGCATCCGGGTACCCGAAGTGCGACTCGTCGGCCCGGCCGGCGAGCAGGTCGGGATAGTCGCCATCAATGATGCGCTCCGGCTGGCCCAGGAGGCAGATCTCGACCTGGTCGAGGTTGCGCCCATGGCCCGGCCCCCTGTCTGCAAGCTGATGGACTACGGCAAGTTCAAGTACGAGTCCGCGTTGAAGGCCAGGGAGTCGCGCAAGAATCAGGCCCAGACGGTCATCAAGGAGATCAAGCTGCGGCCGAAGATCGACCCGCACGACTACGGCACCAAGAAGGGCCACGTCGAGCGCTTCCTCAAGCAAGGCGACAAGGTCAAGGTAACGATCATGTTCAGGGGACGTGAGCAGTCGAGGCCCGAACTCGGCTTCAAGCTGCTCCAGCGCCTGGCAGGCGACATCGAGGAGCTTGGCTTCGTCGAGTCGTCGCCGAAGCAGGACGGCCGGAACATGATCATGGTGCTCGGCCCGCACAAGCGCAAGACCGAGGCCATGGCCGCCGCGAAGGCCGACCGGGCCAGCAGATCGAGCGCACGCAACGCCGAGCACGCGGCTGCCACGCAGGCCGCGGCGGACGCGGAGCCGCAGGTCGCCGTCGCCGAGCCGGCTGTTCGCGCCGGCCGCTCAGGCTGCTCCGGTTCAGCCAGCGGCTCCGGCCGCTGACCGAGCCGCTCAAAGTGCCGCGCCAGCCGAGCCGGCCGCTCCGGCAACTCCGGTTGCAGAGCCGGCCAGTGCACCGAGCGCCGGGACGAAACCCGCGTCGGCCAGACCGTCTGCGCCCGCCACGCAGCGGCCGAGCAGCACGTCGACGTCGAGGTCCGCAGTCACGCCGAGGCCGACAGCGCCGCGCGCCACTCCGTCCTCGGCCCCGCGGCCAGGCCCGGCCGGCAACGGGACGCCCAAGCCGACAGCGCCGCGTGGAACGTCGGCCGCAGCCAGGCCGTCGGCGAGCACCGCGCCCAAGCCAGGCCCGGCCCGGCGAGCTACTGACGGACCGGTGTCCGCGCCCCGGCCGGTGCCGGCTGACAAGGGCGCCGCGAAAGAGTCGGGCGAGGCCGAGAGCTAGATCACAGGCTTTTAGCCAGGCGGGCTGGGTCTCAGCCCGCCTGGCGCCATCCAGGGGCCGCCAGTGCCGGGGCCCCGACCCCAGCCCAGCAGCGCATGCTGCCGGGCAGACAGAACCGTGCCTGACGGCACGCCAGATTGACGTGCCCGCGGCCAACGCCGAAGGCACGCGGGAGCCGTGCCGCCGGCGCAGACAACTGTGCCGGCGGCGCACAGGAATGGAGACACGGCGACATGCCGAAGATGAAGACGCACAGCGGTTCCGGCAAAAGGTTCCGGCTGACGGGCACCGGCAAGATCGTGCGCCGCCGTGCCAACCGTGCTCACTATCTCGAGCACAAGCCGAGCACGAAGACGCGGCGCCTGGCTGGCTACGTCGAGCTGGCCCCGGGTGACGCAAAGAAGATCAAGAAGTTGCTGGGCAAGTGACCCGGCCCGCACGCTAGGGAGAGTGTTTCTAGATGGCACGCGTGAAGCGGGCGGTCAATGCCCACAAGAAGCGCCGGGTTGTACTCGAGCGCGCCAGCGGTTACCGGGGCCAGCGGTCCCGGCTGTACCGCAAGGCGAAGGAGCAGCAGCTCCACTCCATGACGTACGCCTACCGGGACCGCAAGGACCGCAAGGGCGCATTCCGGCGGCTGTGGATTCAGCGGATCAACGCGGCCGTCCGGGCCGAGGGCCTCACCTACAACAGGTTCATCCAGGGCCTGAAGCTGGCCGAGGTCGAGGTCGATCGCCGCATGCTGGCCGAGCTCGCCGTCGCCGACCCGCAGGCCTTCACCGCGCTGGTGACGGTCGCCAAGGGCGCGCTGCCAGCCGACGTCAACGCCCCAGCGGCCTGAGCTGAGATGACGACGGCGCTGCGGCGCCGCCAGTGAGCCGGCTGGCGCGGCCGCATACCCCGCAGGCGGGCGGTGCCCTGGGCATCCGCTCGCCGCGGGTCAAGGCCGCCCGCCAGCTTGGCAAGAAGGCGTTCAGGGAACGGGCACGCTCGTTCCTGGCCGAGGGCCCGCAAGCCGTGCGTGAGGCGCTGCGCCAGCCCGGTGTCGTCACCGAGCTGTTCGTCACCGGTCCCGGCAGCGACCGGCATCCCGACATCGTCGGGCAGGCTGCCAGTCAGGGCGTGGCCGTTCACGAGGTGAGCGGTGACGTCATGGCCGAGCTCGCCCAGACGATCACGCCGCAGGGTCTGCTTGGCGTCTGCCGGTTCGTCGACGTGCCGCTGGAGTCGGTACTGAGGGGCGCGCCGCGCCTGGTCGCCGTGCTGGCCAACGTTCGCGATCCTGGCAACGCCGGAACTGTCCTGCGGACCGCCGACGCCGCCGGAGCCGACGGCGTGATCTTCGCGTCCGCCTCGGTCGACCCGTACAACAGCAAGTGCGTCCGCTCGTCGGCTGGCAGCCTCTTCCACCTGCCGGTCACGGTCGGCGCGCCACTGGCCGCGGCGATGACCGGGGTCCGCGAGGCCGGCCTGCAGGTCCTCGCGGCCGATGGCAGCGCCAAGCGTTACGTGGACGCGGCCGACGGCCCCGATCTGACGCGGCCGACGGCCTGGCTGTTCGGCAATGAGGCCTGGGGCCTGCCGAGGGAATTGCTCGACCTGGCCGACGACGTGGTCGCGGTACCGATCTACGGCCGGGCCGAGAGCCTGAACCTGGCCGCCGCCGCCGCGGTCTGCCTCTACGCCTCCGCCCGCCGGCTGCACGCCGCGGCGAGATGACCTGCTGGGCGGCCCAAGCTGAAGCCTGGGAGCCCGAAATAGCCCAGATACGAGTTATGTGGTCGGCGCCGGCGACCTGCGTACGTCATCGCTGGAACCCTGCTGCTGATACAGCGTCAGCAGGGTTCCAGCGATGACATGGCAGTGCGGCGGTAGCGACCTCGCCTCGTTCGCATAGGTCTCAAATCGGGCGCCTCGACCGTGCCGACGCTGGCAGCGCGAGTGCCGGCCGAGCCCCGCTAAGGTGCGGGCAGTAATTCGCTCGCAGCAGGCAAGTTCTGGCGGCCGCCGCGCATTCGGGGGGATCTGGGAGTGCCGGTCCGCAATGCGTATCCGCTAGAGTCTGATCACGTTGCGTCATGAAGTGACCGGAACTGGTCGCAGTCGGGGTCGCGGTTGGCCCTGATCCGCGAGAGGTGCCGGCGACCCGAGCTGACTGGCGCAGCGGCGCTGCCATGGCGGAGATCCCCCCGACTCCGCGTGGCCGTGGCCGTGGCTGATGCGCAGTGGCCGGTCGGGCCGCTAGCGGCCTCGTCGCGGCGTGCGCGCATGAGTCGTGCGGGGGGACAGGCAGCTCCTGAGCCTCCCGGAGGCGGCGCGCGAGTGGACGGGATTGTGAGAGGTCAGGCGACGGCCAGGGTGGCGGGCATGCCCGCCGTGCCCGGCAGCGGGTCGCCCGGCAGCGCATCGTCTGGCAGTGCACCGTCCGGCAGCGCGCTGTCTGTCAGTGGGCCTTCCGGCAGTACACCGACTGGCGGTGGACGGGCTGGCGGTGGACGGGCTGGCGGCGGACGGGCGGGCGGCGGACCAGTCAGCGCCGGCCAGCCTGGCACTGGTCCGTCCGGCAGAGCCGAGGCACAGGACCTCGCGAGCGGGCTGGTGCTCGCCGACGACCTGCCCGACGGACTCGTTGTCGCTGACCGGGCCGGCAAGGTAGCGGTATTCAACCGTGCCGCCGCCCGGCTCACCGGGGTCACCCCGGCCGCGGCACTCGGCCAGGATGTCCGGCAGGTGCTCCCGCTGCGCGACAACGAGGATCGCTGCTGGTGGACGATGACCCAGCCGTACGAGGGGCTGTCCACGCGGTCCCGGCACCCGGAGCAGCCGCTGTACCTGCCCGATGGCACCGAGCTGCTGGTGACCGTCGGCTACGTGCGCGCGCCGCGCGGCCGCGGGCCGCGGGAGGGATGGTCGCGGGAGCCCGGCGCCGTGCAGCGGATCGCCATCACGTTGCGCAGCGCGGAGCAGCGGATGCGGCTCGAACGCAGCCGCGCGGACCTGGTCTCCACCGTGGCGCACGAGCTTCGGTCGCCGCTGACGAGCGTCAAGGGCTTTACGGCGACGCTGCTCGCCAAGTGGCCGCGGTTCACCGACGACCAGAAGAAGGTGATGCTGGAGACGGTCAACGCCGACGCGGACCGGGTAACCAGGCTGATCACCGAGCTACTGGACGTGTCCAGGATCGAGTCGGGCCGGATCGAGGTGCACCGCGAGCTCGTCGACATCCCGAGTCGCGCGCTGAAGATCATCAGCGGCCGGGTCGCTGCCGGCGACACGCCAGACCGGTACAAGGTCGAGGTCGCGCCCGGCGTGCCCGAGACCTGGCTCGATGTCGACAAGGTCGACCAGATCCTCGCGAACCTTATCGAGAACGCTGTCAGGCACGGGGCTGGTACCGTTACGACTGTGGTGGAGCCAGCAGGTCGTGGCAGGGGCTCCTGGCGTGGCCGTAGCGGTCCGCGACCAGGGTCCTGGCATCGCGCCCGAGGTTGCGCCTCGCGTCTTCGGCCGGTTCTGGCGCGCCAAGCGCCGCGGTGGTGCGGGCCTTGGCCTGTTCATCGTCAAGGGCCTGGTGGAGGCGCACGGCGGGGAGATCATCGTGCAGCAGGCGCCGGGGGGCGGGGCCGAGTTCCGATTTACCATGCCCGCCGGGACGCCTGAGTTCGGCTAGCCGGCGGGCCTTCGGGATTGCCTGCATGCTGGCCCGCGCCCCCGGGGCCAGGATCTAGCTGCCGGCGCCTGGAGGATACGGGTGCAAGGCGCCCGTTTCCGGCCTGCGCCAGGCAGCGCTGAGAGCGGGCAGCGCGCACCGGGCTTGTCCCCAGCCGGCCCGCCCTGCCCGGATGCCCGCTTCATTGCCGTTGACCGCAGGAGACTCAGGAAGCGATGTCCGCACCGAATAACACCTATGACCCCGTGGAGGTGGCCGTGCTGTCTCCCGAGGAACTGGAGCGCATGCAGGCTGATGCGCTGGCGGCCATCGCTGCCGCCAGTGACCTCGCTGAGCTCAAGACGGCCCGGATCGCGCACTTCGGCGACCGGGCCCCGCTCACGCTGGCCAACGCCGAGATCGGCGCGCTGCCGCCGGCCGCAAGGGCGGACGCGGGCAAGCGCGTCGGCGCGGCCCGCGCCGCCATCAAGCAGGCACTCGGCGAGCGCCAGGCCGACCTTGAGGCCGACCGCGACCAGCGTGTCCTCGTCGAGGAGGCAGTCGACGTCACGCTGCCGTGGGACCGGCATCTGGCCGGCGCGCGGCATCCCATCACGACAGTGGGAGAGCGCCTCGTCGACGTGTTCGTCAACATGGGCTACGAGGTTGCCGAGGGCCCCGAGATCGAGGCTGAGTGGTACAACTTCGACGCGCTGAACTTCCCGCCTGACCACCCGGCCAGGGAGATGCAGGACACGATCTTCGTCGAGGGTCCTGACCCGTCGCAGCGGTCGGGACTCGTGCTGCGCACCCATACCTCGCCGGTCCAGATCCGGGCCATGCTCACCAGGCCGCTGCCGCTGTATGTGGTCAGCCCGGGCAGGTGCTACCGCAGCGACGCCCTGGATGCCACCCACAGCCCGGTGTTCCACCAGATCGAGTGCCTCGCGGTCGACGAAGGCCTCACGATGGCTGACCTGCGCGGGGCGATCACCGCGTTCGTGGACGCCATGTTCGGCGAGGGGCTGCAGACCAGGCTCCGGCCCGACTACTTCCCGTTCACCGAGCCGTCAGCCGATGTCTCGATGGAATGCCATGTGTGCCGCGGTGCCTCGACCAAGCCAGGGGCGGAGCCGTGCCGGGTATGCCGGTCGCAGGGCTGGGTCGAGATCGCCGGCTGCGGCATGGTCAACCCGCGCGTGCTCGTCGCCTGCGGGATCGACCCCGATCGCTACAGCGGCTTTGCCTTCGGGCTGGGCATCGACAGATCCGTCATGATCCGGCACGGCGTCGCCGACATCAGGGACACGCTCGAGGGTGACGTGCGGTTCAGCCGCGCATTCGGAATGGAGGCGTGATGCGGCTCCCGCTGTCCTGGCTGCTGGAGTACGCGGCCATCGACCTGACCCCGGACGACGACGAGGGCGTGCAGGAGATGTCCAGGCGGCTGACTGCCTGCGGCCTGGAGGTCGAGTCGCTTGAGCCGGTCGGCCAGGACATCACCGGCGTCGTCGTCGCCGAGGTACTGGACATCGAGGTGCTGACCGGCTTCAACAAGCCGATCAGGTACTGCCAGGTGTCGACGGGCGACGGTCAGGAGCGCCACGTCATCTGCGGCGCGAGCAACTTCGCCGTGGGCGACCGGGTGGCCCTCGCGGTGCCCGGTGCGGTGCTGCCCGGCGGCTTCGAGATCGGCGCCCGCAAGACCTACGGCCGGATCTCCGAGGGCATGATCTGCTCGGCGGCCGAGCTGGCGATCGGTGACGACCACTCGGGCATCATGGTGCTGCCGCCGGACGCGCCGCTCGGCACCGACTTCGTCAGCTACGCGGGCCTGCGCGACGTGGTGTTCGATATCAACGTGACGCCGGATAAGGGCTTCGCGCTGTCAGTACGCGGCGTGGCCAGGGAGCTGGCGATCTCCTACCAGGTGCCCTACACCGACCCGGCCGACGTCGGCATGCTGGTCGACGTCAGCGTCGTTTCGCCGGATGTCTATCCGGTCAGCATCGAGGACACCACCGCCTGCGACCGGTTCGTGGTGCGCGAAGTTCGCGGCATCGACCCGGCGACACCGACGCCGCTGGCGATGAAGATCAGGCTGTCGCAGCGCCGGCCAGCGATCGGTGTCGCTGCCGGTCGACGTCACCAACTACCTGATGCTGGAGCTCGGCCAGCCCCTGCACGCGTTCGACCGGTCCCGGCTCACCGGCCCCATCGTGGTCCGGCGAGCAGGGCCGGGCGAGCGGCTGGAGACCATCGACCACGTCCTGCGCACGCTCGACCCCGAGGACATCCTCATCACGGATTCCTCCGGCCCGATCTCGCTCGCCGGGACGATGGGCGGGGTCGACACCGAGGTGTCGCAGGCCTCGCGCGACCTGGTCATCGAGGCGGCGCATTTCTCCCCGCGCGGCATCGCCCGCATGAGCCGGCGGCACAAGCTCGGTTCGGAAGCGTCCGCTCGGTTCGAGCGCGGCGTCGACCCCGAGCTTCCGGTGCGTGCCTCGGCCCGCGCCGCCACGATGCTGGCGGCCGCTGAGCGGCGGCACCGTCGTGCCCGGCTGCTCGATTGCGGCTGCGGACATCGAGCCGGTCGTCATCACCATGGCGGCCGACTATCCCGATCAGGTAGCCGGCGTGGTCTACGGACTGGACACGGTGCTGGCCAGGCTCCGCGAGGTCGGCTGCACCATCATCCAGGCGCCGGACCAAGCCGCGGACAACGAGTCGGCCGAGCTGCCGGCGCTTGCCGCCGACGACGGAGCCGCCAGTCTCGACGCGCCGGTCGGCCTGGCCGCCGGGCACCACGCGAGCAGGCACGCCCGGCACGACCATGGCAGGCACGACAGGTCCGGGGTGATGCTTGCTGGTGACCCCGCCGTCCTGGCGGCCTGACCTGACCGACCCGGCCGACCTGGCCGAGGAAGTCATCAGGCTGGAGGGCTACCAGACCATCCCGGTCCGGGCTGTCCGGGCGGCTGGCGGCCGCGGGCTGACCGGTCGGCAGCGGCTGCGCCGGACGCTCAGCCGGACGCTGGCGCTACCACGGCTTCGTCGAGGTGCTGAGCACGCCGTTCACGTCCGCCGCGGACTTCGACAAGCTGCAGCTGCCGGCCGACGATGTGCGCCGCCGGGCGGTGCGGCTGGCAAACCCGATTAGCGATGACGAGCCGCTGATGCGGACCACGCTGCTGCCTGGCCTGCTGCGGACGCTGGCGCGCAACCTCGGCCGCGGCTTCAGTGACGTGGCGCTCTACGAGTTCGGCGCTGGTATTCCGGCCGCGGCCGGACGCCGCGCCGACGGCGCCCATCCTCCGGGTTGATCGCGGTCCCGCCGTCCACGAGCTGGCGCAGCTGGAGGCGGCGCTGCCGGACCAGCCGCTGCGGGTTGGCGCAGTGCTCACCGGCAACATCGAGCTGCCGGGATACTGGGGCGACGGCAGGCCAGCAGGCTGGCAGGACGCTATCGAGGCGGCTCGGGAGGTGCTCAGGACCAGCAGGCTCCGGTTCGACCTGCGGGCCGACCAGCACGAGCCGTGGCATCCTGGCCGGTGCGCGGCGATCTTCGTCCAGACCGAGCAGGGTCACGAGTGGCTGGCCGGACACGCCGGGGAACTGCATCCGCGCGTCATCGCGGCGTTCGGCCTGCCCGCGCGGACCGCCGCGATGGAGCTGGACATGTCGGTGGTCGAGGCGGCGGCCGACGCTGTCGGTCCGGTACAGGCGCCGACGCTGTCGACGTACCCGCCCGCAGTGCAGGACGTCGCGCTCGTCGTGCCGAAGGTCGTGCCGGCGGCCGACGTTGAGCGGGCGCTGGCCGATGGCGTGGCCGAAGCCGGCGACGTGATGCTGGAGTCGCTGCACCTGTTCGATGTGTATACCGGCGACCAGGCGGGCGAGGGCCGCAAGTCACTGGCGTACTCGCTGCGGTTCCGCGCTCCGGACCGGACGCTGACCGCCGAGGAGGCCAGTGCGGCCAGGGACGCCGCGGTGGCCGAGGCGGCCCGGCGAACCGGGGCGGTCCTGCGCGGCGCCAGTTAGCTAGCCAGTCCAAACCAGGCGAAGACCCCGGCACAGCGGGCTGTGCCGGGGTCGTCGTCTTCCCCGTGACGCGTGGTGCGGTGGTAGCCGGCGAGGGTTAGGAGGGCGTCTTCAAGATGGCGAGGATCTCCGTGCCATCCTTGCCGCACTTGGACACGTCGCCCGTCTTCAGCAACTCCGGCGTCGGGAATCCCTGGCACTTCCAGCCGTTCACGGTGACCGGACCACCGCCGCCGTTGCCGGGCGCCCGGCCCGCCACGATCGCGGCGGCGTAGCTCTTCTCCACCGTCAGCGCGACGGCGCAGGACACCTGGCCGTGGTTGACCTCCACCTCGATCGGGACGTTCGCCGCGGTCCGGCCGGTCCCGCACGCCTGCGGGCTGGCGGCGGCCTTGGGGGCAGCCTGCCGCCGCAGCCAGCTATGGCGGCCGCGGCAGCCATGGCCACCAGAGGTATCCACAGCGAGCCGAGTGGCAGCGCGCCGACTGCCACGAGTCCGCCGGACCTGCATCAGCGCTGTCTCCCTTCCGGGCTTCATCATGCCGTCTTGCCAGACCCCGGCACGGGCGGGATTGCAGATCTGGCGGTTGCCGATTACGGACTGGAAGTCCGTTTGCATAATCAGTCAGATACCTGCATAATCATTCACTGAGGCACGGGGACAGTCCACGCTGAAGGGGTCGATTTATGGGCGCGCGGGTTGCGGTGGCCGGCGCGAGCGGATATGCGGGCGGCGAGCTGCTGCGGCTGCTGGCCGGGCACCCGGACCTGGACCTCGCCGTCACGACCGCGGACAGCAGCGCCGGCCAGACGGTGGCGCAGCTGCATCCGCACCTGGCTGGCGTGCCTGGCCTGGCAGGCCGCGTACTCGAGCCGCACAGCCCCGCCGCGCTGGCTGACTGTGACCTGGCGTTCCTCGCGCTTCCGGCCGGACACTCCGCTGTTGCCGCGGCGCAGATACCCGGCCACGTCAAGGTCGTCGATCTTGGCCCGGACTTCCGGCTGGACGATGGCGCCGCCTGGGTCCGGCACTACAGCGGACCGCATCCTGGCCGCTGGGTTACCGGGATTCCGGAGCTGCCGGGCGCCCGCACGCAGATCAAGGCGGCCAGCCGGGTGGCGGCACCAGGCTGCTATGCGACCGCGGCGATCCTCGCGCTTGGCCCCGCTCGTCGCGGCCGGGCTAGCCGACCCGGGCGATGTCGTGATCGTCGCCGCGTCGGGCACGTCGGGTGCCGGTCGCTCACTGCGGACTGACCTGCTCGCTAGCGAGGTCATGGGGTCGATGTCGGCGTACGCGGTGGCGGGCGCGCACCGGCACACGCCCGAGATCGAGCAGGCACTGCGTGAGGCGGCGAACCAGGCGGGACCGGTCCGGGTCAGCTTCACCCCCGTGCTCGCGCCGATGCCGCGCGGCATCCTGGCGACGTGCACCGCAAGGCTGACCAGGCCAGAGATCTTCGCGGATGAGCTGCGCGAGGCTCTGGCCGCCGCCTACGCGGCCGAGCCGTTCGTCACCCTGCTGCCGCCCGCCACGTGGCCCGCAACCGCGTCGGTCGCCGGGTCGAACGGCGTGCACCTGCAGGCGTCCGTTGATACCCGCGCGGGCCGCGCCGTCGTCGTAGCCGCGATCGACAACCTCGGCAAGGGCGCGGCGGGACAGGCGATCCAGGACGCCAACCTGATGCTCGGCCTGCCTGAGACGGCCGGGCTCACCGCGATCGGAGTCGCCCCATGACGGTCACCAGCCCGCTCGGATTCCGGGCCGCCGGCGTCGCCGCCGGGATCAAGGCGTCGGGCGACCCCGATGTCGCCGTCGTCATCAACGACGGGCCGTCCGTCGCGGCGGCGGGGGTGTTCACCTCCAACCGGGTGAAGGCAGCGCCGGTGCTCTGGAGCCAGCAGGTCCTGGCAGGCGGCTCGGTCCGCGCGGTCGTGCTGAACTCCGGCGGCGCCAACGCCTGCACCGGTCCGGCCGGGTTCCAGGACACGCACCAGACGGCTGAGCACCTGGCTGCGCTGCTCGGCACCGGTGCCGGCGAGGTGGCGGTGTGCTCGACCGGGCTGATCGGCGAGCGGCTGCCGCTGGACAGGCTGCTCACCGGCGTGGCCGCGGCGACCGCGCAAGCCGCAGCCGGAGGGCGGCCTGGCGGCCGCCGACGCGATCCGGACCACCGACACGGTGCCGAAGACCTGTGCAGTGGCAGGAACCGGCTACCAGATCGGCGGCATGGGCAAGGGCGCCGCGATGCTGGCCCCGGCGCTCGCGACCATGCTGGTGGTGCTGACCACCGACGCCGACCTGCCGGCCGACCGCCCTCGACGCTGCGCTGCGCGACGCCGTCCGGACGACCTTCGACCGGCTGGACACCGACGGCTGCATGTCCACCAACGACACCGTGCTGCTGCTCGCCAGCGGCGCCAGCGGCACCACGCCGGACCCGGCCGAGTTCACCGCGCTGCTCACCGCGGCCTGTGCGGATCTGGCCACGCAGATGCAAGCCGATGCCGAGGGAGCGAGCAAGGCGATCACGATCGACATCACCGGCGCGGCGAGCGAGTCGGACGCCGTCGAGGTCGGGCGCGCCATCGCTCGCTGCAACCTGCTCAAATGCGCGATTCACGGCGAGGACCCGAACTGGGGCCGGGTGCTTGCCGCCGTCGGCACCACGAGCGCCGCGTTCGAGCCGGACCAGCTCAGCGTCGCGATCAACGGCGTGTGGGTGTGCAAGGCAGGAGCGCCCGGCGAGGACAGGTCCGCGGTCGACCTCCGGCCCCGCGAGGTCACCATCGCGGTTGAGCTCGCGGCCGGCCAGCACAGGGCGACGATCAGGACGACCGATCTCACCGCCCAGTACGTGCACGAGAATTCGGCGTACTCCACATGACAGACATTCAGACAGGGACCGGGGCAGCCGCGAAGGCCGCCACCCTCATCGAGGCGCTGCCCTGGCTGGAGCGCTTCTACGGCACGATCGTCGTGCTCAAGTACGGCGGCAACGCGATGATCGACGACGAGCTGCGGCTCGCCTTCGCGCAGGACGTCGTGTTCCTGCGCTACGCGGGGCTGCGGCCGGTCGTCGTGCACGGCGGTGGTCCGCAGATCAACGCCCACCTGGACCGCCTCGGCATGCAGTCGACGTTCGCGGCCGGCCTTCGCGTCACCACCAAGGAAACGATGGACGTGGTCCGCATGGTGCTGACGGGCCAGGTCAACCGGGAGATCGTCGGCCTCATCAACTCGCACGGCCCGTTCGCGGTCGGCATGTCCGGCGAGGACGCGCACCTGCTGACCGCGCGCCGGATGCACGCTGAGGTCGACGGCGAGCACGTCGACCTCGGCCAGGTAGGCGAGGTCGTGGCCGTGAACCCCGGCGCGGTCCAGGCGCTGATCGCCGACGGGCGCATCCCGGTGATCTCGAGCGTGGCGCGCAGCGAGTCCGGCGAGGTGCTCAACGTCAACGCTGACACCGCCGCGGCGGCGCTAGCGGTCGAGCTCGGCGCGGCCAAGCTGGTGTTCCTGACGGACGTGGCCGGGCTGTACCCGCGCTGGTCGGGCACGGACGCAGCGAGCGCCCTGACGGCCAGGCCGATCAGCCAGCTGACCCAGGACGAGCTCGCCGACCTCATGCCGGGCCTGTCGGACGGCATGATCCCGAAGATGTCGGCCTGCCTGGCTGCCGTGCGGGGCGGAGTGCCGCAGGCGCACGTGCTCGACGGCAGGCAGCCGCACTCGATCTTGCTGGAGATCTTCACCGACTCCGGCATCGGGACGATGGTTGTCCCCAATACCCCCGAGGTAACCAAGGGAGCGCCCGATGTCAGCCACTGAGCTGCTGCAAGACCGGTACGGCGCCGTGATGATGCTCACCTACGGCATGCCGCCAGTTGCCCTGGCCAGCGGCAGCGGCTGCGTGGTCTACGACGTCGACGGCAACAAGTACCTGGACCTGATCGGCGGCATCGCGGTCAGCTCGCTCGGTCACGCGCATCCGGCGCTGATCGACGCCGTCACCAAGCAGGCCGCGACGCTCGCGCACACCTCTAACCTGTTCCTGCACGAGCGGCAGGTCGAGCTGGCCGAGCGGCTGATCGGGCTGCTCGGCACCGATGGCCGGGTGTTCCTGGCCAACTCCGGCACCGAGGCGAACGAGGCCGCGCTCAAGCTCGTCCGCAAGGCGCAGGGGGCGGAGCGGCCGGTCATCGTCGCGGCCGAGAACAGCTTCCATGGCCGCACCATGGGTGCGCTCAGCATCACCGGCAAGAGCTCGATCCGGGACCCGTTCCAGCCGTTCGGCGTGGACGTCAGGTTCGTGCCGTATGGCGACGCGGCCGCGCTTGCCGACGCGGTCCGGGCGGACTGTGCGGCCGTGTTTCTCGAGCCGACACTGGGCGAGGGCGGCATCGTTCCCGCCCCTGACGGTTACCTGAAGGCGGCGCGCGATGCGTGCGATGCGGCAGGTGCCCTGCTGGTGCTTGACGAGATCCAGAGCGGGATCGGCCGCACCGGCGCGTGGTTCGCGCATCAGCGCGAAGGCGTGCTGCCCGACGTGATCACGCTGGCGAAGGGGCTGGGCGGGGGGCTGCCGATCGGTGCCTGCATCGGCATCGGGCGGTTCGGCTCGGTGCTGAGCAAGGGCGACCACGGCAGCACGTTCGGCGGCAACCCGATCGCGTGCGCCGCCGCGCTCGCGGTGCTCGACACGATCGAGCGGGACGGGCTGCTCAGCCGCGTCACCTCCGTCGGCGCGCACCTGGCCGCCGGAATCGAGGGCACCGGGCATCCGCTGGTGACCGGGGTGCGCGGCACGGGGCTGTGGCTGGCGATCGGGCTCACCGGTCCGGCCGCGACCGCGGTGGCAGCGACGGCGCAGCGGCAGGGATTCCTGGTCAACGCGGTCCAGCCGGACGCGGTGCGACTGGCGCCGCCGCTCATCCTGTCCGCGGCCGAGGCGGACTCTTTCGTCGCCGCGCTGCCGGGCATTCTCGATGCCGCCAGCGTGGTCCTGGGCGGGCAGGAACCGACATGACCAGCCCAGCTACCAGCGCCGTGGCCAGCCCGGCTGGCAATGCGGCTGCCGCGTCCGGCGCGGGCCAGGTCCGGCACTTCCGCCGTGACGACGACCTCTCGCCCGCCGAGCAGGCCAGCGTGCTGGCGCTGGCTGCCGCGCTCAAAGCGGACCGGTTCGCCAGTCAGGCGCTGGCCGGGCCGCGCGCGGTCGCGGTGCTGTTCGACAAGCCGTCCCTGCGGACGCGGGTGTCGTTCGCGGTCGGCATCGCTGAGCTTGGCGGCTACCCGCTCGTCATCGACGCGCAGGGCACGCACGCTGGCCGCGGCGAGTCGGTCCACGACATGACCAGAGTGCTGGCCAGCCAGGTCGCCGCGATCGTCTGGCGCACCTTCGGTCAGGATCGCATCGACGAGATGGCGGCGGCGAGCAGCGTACCGGTGATCAACGCGCTGACCGATGAGTTCCACCCGTGCCAGGTCCTCGCGGACCTGCTGACCATTCGCGGCGCGTTCGGCCGGCTGGCCGGGCTCACGCTGACGTTCCTCGGCGACGGTTCGTCTAACATGGCGCATTCCTATCTGGTCGGCGGCGCCACGGCGGGCCTGCACGTGCGGATCTGCGCACCCGAGCCGTACCGGCCCGCGGCGGCGGTGCTCGCCGACGCGGCGGCCATCGCCGCGCGCACCGGCGGCTCGGTCAGCGTCAGTACCGACCCGCAGGACGCCTGCACGGGCGCGGACGTGCTCGCCACCGACGTCTGGACCTCAATGGGACAGGAAGGCCAGGAGGACACCAGGACCGGCGCCATGGCGGCCTACAGCCTGGACGCGGCGAAGCTCGCGCTCGCGACCCCGGCGTGCAAGGTGCTCCACTGCCTGCCCGCGCACCGCGGCGAGGAGATCGCCGCCGAGGTCATGGACGGCCCTGCCAGCCTCGTCTTCGAGCAGGCGGAGAACCGGCTGCACGCGCAGAAGGCGCTGCTGTGCTTCCTGCTCGACGCGTCAGGACCGGCAGGTCCCCGATGAACACGAGCCCGCTGACGAAGGCCGCCCGGCACGCGCAGATCGCGTCGATCCTCAGCCAGAAGTCGGTCCCGGTCCGGTCCCAGGAGGAGCTAGCCGAGCTGCTGGGCCAGCGCGGCGTCCGGGTTACCCAGGCCACGCTGTCGCGCGACCTGGACGAGCTCGGGGCGGTCCGGTTGCGTGGCACGGACGGCGTGCTCGTCTACGCGCTGCCGGGCGAGCCGGGGCCAGGCGGGCTGACCGGAAGCCTCGCCGCGGCGCTGGCAGGCGGCCCGTTCGCGCCGTCGGCCGCCGACCCGGCGGCCCGACTCATGCGCGTCGCTGCCGAGCTGCTGGTCTCCGCCGAGGCCAGCGGCAACCTGGTCGTCCTGCGAACTCCGGCCGGAGCTGCGCAGCTGCTGGCCTCGGCCATCGATCACGCAGGGTGGCCGGCCGTTCTCGGCACCGTGGGCGGCGACGACACGGTACTCGTCATCGCCCGGGATCCGGCCGGGGGAGCGGAGCTCGCACAGGCGCTGCTGCACCTAGCCGAGCGCAGCAGCCAGACGGCGGGGCGCATAACGCGGCACGTCATGAGCGAGACAACAGATCACGACAATGAGGAGGTGCCCCGGTGACAGAGAAAGTCGTACTCGCGTACTCCGGCGGGCTGGACACGTCGGTGGCGATCGGCTGGATCGCTGAGCAGACCGGGGCGGAGGTTGTCGCGCTCGCGGTCGACGTCGGGCAGGGCGGCGAGGACCTGGAGACGATCAGGGAGCGTGCACTGGCCTGCGGCGCGGTTGCCGCCGAGGTGGTGGACGCCCGCGATGAGTTCGCGGCCGACTACTGCATGCCAGCCCTGCTGGCCAACGCGCTCTACATGGACCGGTACCCGCTGGTGTCGGCGCTGTCACGGCCGCTGATCGTCAGGCACCTGGCGAGGGTCGCGCACGAGACGGGCGCCAGCCTGGTCGCGCATGGGTGCACTGGCAAGGGGAACGACCAGGTCCGGTTCGAGGCCGGACTGGCCGCGCTGGCGCCGGACGTGCGCGTCTTCGCGCCCGTGCGCGACTCGGGCATGACGCGCGACAAGGCGATCGCGTTCGCGGCCGAGAAGGGCCTGCCGATCAACGTCACGTCGCGGTCGCCGTACTCGATCGACCAGAACGTATGGGGACGCAGCTGCGAGACCGGGCACCTGGAAGACATCTGGAACGCGCCGCAGCCCGACGTGTACGGCTATACCAGCGATCCGGCCAGCGGTCGTGCCGCCGATGAGGTTGTCATCAGCTTCGCCGACGGCCTGCCAGTCGCGCTGAACGGCCGCGCGCTCTCGCCGCTGGCGATGATCACCGAGCTGAACCAGCTGGCGGGCGCGCACGGGATCGGGCGGATTGACATGGTCGAGGACCGCCTGGTCGGCATCAAGAGCCGGGAGATCTACGAGGCACCCGGCGCGATGGTGCTGATCGCCGCGCACTCCGAGCTGGAGAGCGTGTGCGCCGAGCGGGACCTGGCCAGGTTCAAGCGGCAGGCCGAGCAGCGCTGGACCGAGCTCGTCTACGACGGCCTTTGGTTCTCGCCGCTGAAGCAGGCGCTCGACGCGTTCATGGTGGCGGCGTCGAAGCACGTCACGGGCGACGTCCGGCTGACCCTGCAGGGCGGCCGCGCGGTGGTGACGGGCCGGCGCAGCCCGGCCGCGCTCTATGACTACTCGCTCGCGACGTACGACACGGGCGATATGTTCGACCAGCAGCTGGCGAAGGGATTCATCGAGCTGTTCGGCTTGCCGGCCAAGATCGCCGCGGACCGTGACCGCAAGGTGGCCAGCTAGCTCGGTGAGCCTTGGATCCGACAGGGAGAGCGACCGTGACATCTGACCCGCCGGAGGATCGGCTGGAGGACCGGCCGGAGGATCGGCTGGAGGACCGGCTGGCGGGCGCGCCGGGCGTGCCGGTCCGGCTGTGGGGCGGCCGGTTCGAGTCCGGCCCCGCCGAGGCACTGGCCAGGCTGTCGGTCAGCGTCCAGTTCGACTGGCGGCTCGCCCCGTACGACCTGCTGGCCTCGGCGGCGCACGCGCGCGTACTGCACAAGGCAGGGCTGCTGACCGATACCGAGCTCAGCCGGATGATCGCCGCGCTCGAGGATCTGGGCCGGGTGTGCCGGGCCGGGACGTTCCGGCCGTCCGCGCATGACGAGGACGTCCACACCGCGCTGGAGCGCGGCCTGCTCGAGCGGGTCGGCCAGCTCGGCGGCAAGCTGCGCGCCGGCCGCAGCCGTAACGACCAGGTCGCCACCGACTTGCGGCTGTACCTGCGCGATCACGTGCGGATCATCACCGCCAGGCTGACCGAGCTGGAGCTCGCGCTGATCGGGCAGGCGGAGCGGCACTCCGGCACCCCGGCGCCGGGCATGACGCACCTGCAGCACGCGCAGCCGGTCTTGCTTGCCCATCAGCTGCTGGCTCATGTCCAGGCCTTCGCGCGGGACGCCAGCCGCCTGCGCGACTGGGACGTCCGCGCCTCGGTCAGTCCGCTCGGGTCGGGCGCGCTGGCCGGGTCGTCGCTACCGCTGGACCCCGAGGCCGTCGCCGCCGAGCTCGGCTTCGCCCGCGCTGCCGACAACTCGATGGACGCGGTCAGCGACCGGGACTTCGCGGCCGAGTTCTGCTTCATCGCGGCGCTGCTGGGCGTGCACCTGTCCAGGCTCGGGGAGGAGGTCGTGCTCTGGTCGACGCACGAGTTCGGCTGGGCCGAGATCGACGACGCGTACGCCACCGGCTCCTCGATCATGCCGCAGAAGAAGAACCCCGACGTGGCCGAGCTGGCCCGCGGCAAGTCAGGCCGCCTTATTGGGGGCCTGACCGGCTTGCTCACCACGCTGAAGGGCCTGCCGCTCTCTTACAACCGCGACCTGCAGGAAGACAAGGAGCCGGTGTTCGACGCTGTCGACACCCTGCTGACCGTGCTGCCGGCGATGGCCGGGCTGATCGGCACGCTGCGCTTCCACACCGAACGGCTCGCGGTCACCGCCGCGGCCGGCCACGCGCTCGCGACTGACCTGGCCGAGCTGCTCGTCCGGCGGGGCACGCCGTTCCGCGAGGCGCACGAGGTAGTTGGCCACCTCGTGGTGTGGTGCCAGGTCCACGACTGCGAGCTCGGCGACGTGAGCGACTCCGACCTGGACAAGATCTCGCCGCTGCTGACCCCGGACGTGCGTGACGTGCTGACCGTGGCGGGCGCGATCGCGGCCCGTGCCAGCCGCGGCGGCACAGCGCCGCGACGCGTGGCGGAGCAGCTCGCCAGGCTGCGCCAGGATGTGCACGACCAGGCCGCGTGGGCGGCGATCTGAGGTCAGCCGTCTACCCGGGGCGGGCGTGGCCAGATCGTGGCTGCCAGTACGCTCTGGACGGTGACATGGCTGCCGCGCGAGTTCTTCGACCGGCCATCGACGGAGGTTGCGCCTGACCTGCTCGGCTGCGTGCTCTGGCATGACAGCGCGGCGGGCCCGGTGTCGGTGCGACTGGCCGAGGTCGAGGCCTATCAGGGTCCGGCGGATCCTGCCTCGCACGCGTTCCGCGGCCAGACCGCGCGCAACACGGTCATGTTCGGCCCGCCTGGTCATGCCTACGTCTACTTCACCTATGGCATGCACTTCTGCGTCAATCTCGTCTGCCAGCCCGCCGGACGGGCCGAGGCCGTCCTGATCCGGGCGGGCCAGGTCATCGACGGCGCCGAGCTGGCGGCCCTGCGCCGCCGTGGCCGCGTGGCTGACCCCGCCTCAGACCTGGCATTCGCCGGCGCTGATGGCAGCCGCCGGATCCGCGAGGTCGACCTCGCGCGCGGGCCGGGGCGACTCTGCCAGGCGCTCGGCATCGACCGGACCCTGGACGGCGCCGACGTCTGCGGCCCGGACTCACCGCTGGGCATCGGGCCGCGGCCGGCCGCGATCAGCCGGAGCCAGATCCGCACGGGCCCGCGCGTCGGCATCAGCCAGGCAACGGACCGGCCGTGGCGATACTGGCTAGCGGACGACGGCCACGTTTCGATATTTCGCCCGTCGAAACCGAGAAGCCCACGGCCGAAACCGGTTTCAGGCTCCGCGGTCAAAGATGGGACGATGCACCGGTGAGTGACATCATCGACGACCTGACCTGGCGCGGCCTGATCGCCGTGCACACCGACCTGGATGACCTGCGCAAGGCGCTGGACACCGGGATTGTGACGTTGTACGGCGGTTTCGACCCGACGGCACCTGGCCTGCACATCGGCAACCTGGTCCTGCTGCTGACCATGCGCAGGTTCCAGCAGGCCGGGCACCGGCCGATCGGGCTGGTCGGCGGCGCCACCGGGCTGATCGGCGACCCGAGTGGCAAGTCTGCCGAGCGCTCGCTGAACGAGCGTGAAGTCGTGGCCGGCTGGGTGGAGCGCATCCGGGGCGAGGTGAGCCAGTACCTGGACTTCACCTCCGGCGACACGGCGGCCACCGTCGTCAGCAACCTGGACTGGACCGGCCAGCTATCCGCCATCGATTTCCTGCGCGACATCGGCAAGCACTTCCCGGTGAACCAGATGCTGTCCAGGGAAGTAGTCCGCGCCAGGCTCGAGGCGGGCGGGATCAGCTTCACCGAGTTCAGCTACCAGATTCTCCAGGCCAATGACTACCTGGAGCTCCATAACCGGCACGGCTGCACGCTCCAGCTGGGCGGGAGCGACCAGTGGGGCAATCTGGTGTCCGGCGTCGACCTGATCCGGCGGGTGACGGGCGACTCGGTGCACGCCCTGGCCACGCCTCTGATCACCAAGCCGGACGGCACGAAGTACGGCAAGACCGAGGGGGAGGCCGTCTGGCTGAGCCAGGACCTGATGAGCTCGTACGCGTTCTACCAGTTCTGGCTGAACCGGTCCGATGCCGAGGTGCCGGGCCTGCTGCGGGTGTTCTCCTTCCGGTCCAGGGCCGAGATCGAGGACCTGGAGCGGGAGATCGCCGAGCGGCCGGCGGCCAGGCGCGCGCAGCGGCTGCTGGCCGAGGAAGTGACGGTCCTGGTGCACGGCGAGGCCGAGCTGGCCAGGGTGCAAGCGGCGAGCGAGGCGCTCTTCGGCCAGGGCGACTTGCGGGCGCTGGATGCTGCCACCCTGGCGGCCGCGGTGGCAGAGGTGCCGCGCGCCGAGGTGGACCGCCTCGGCGGTGACGCGCTGCCGCCCGTGGCCGACCTGATGGCTGCCGCTGGCATCGTGCCCAGCAAGTCGGCCGCCCGGCGCGCCATCGCCGAGGGCGGTGCGTACCTCAACAATGAGAGGGTCACCACCGAGGATGCTGCGCCCGCCGTTGCTGACCTGCTGCACGGCGAGTACCTGGTACTGCGGCGGGGCAAGCGGACCGTGGGTGCGGTGCGGTTGCGCGAGCGGATCTGAGCCAGACCGGTCCACGGCAGCCGCACGTCACGGTGCTGGTGCTGCGAACCGGCGGCCGCCGGCTGGTACTGACGCATTGCACCGCACACCCGCCCGAGCCGGAACGGGGCCGCACTACGTCGGTCTCCGCTGTCCGCGCGGGCCGATCAGCCGGAACGCGCCGTATGCCCCGGATGGCGCTCGTCACATTGACATCGCAGGTGCACCGCCAATAGTGGCATTCATCACTCTTTATTGGCCAGCCATCGGATGGCCTATCGAGGGCCCCGGCGTCGCAATTTCCGGGCGGCCGCCGCCCTCGTCTGCTCGCACCGCGAGCGGCATCGCCGCAGGTCACAGGCTAAGCTGACGGGCCCGCCCAGGCAGTGCGGTCCGATCCCGGCCATGGTGGCACGGCGTCGATTTGACTTGCGAGCCTTTGCTCCCTAATGTTTCGTCCTGCCCCGAGAGAGCGGGAAGCCCGGCAGGGCGGACGGCTACAGGGGCCAGCTCCCTCCCCCAACCGTGGTGGCTTGATGCTGGACATCTGGCATCGAGTAACCCAGGTGAGGGTATGCTGTGGGTACGGATAGTTACGAAGCAAGTCCAGTCCGGCTAACTGACTTGACAACCTGAGGTTGGATCGGTAAGTTAGCAGGGTTGCCCCGGATGAGGTTGCTATGGCCTCAGACGGTGAGCGTCCGCTCCTTGAGAACTCAACAGCGTGCTAAAAGCCAGTGCATATGCACATCCTCGTCAATGGGCGGGCACGGCCGACTTGTCGGCTATGTCCACCTGAGGATTTATTGCCAGATCGCCTCGACGGCTAACATCTTCGAGGCATCTCTTCAAGTCTGCACTCCGCTGGTGCCTCCGGGCGCAAGCGGTTCTGCATATAGACATTCAACGGAGAGTTTGATCCTGGCTCAGGACGAACGCTGGCGGCGTGCTTAACACATGCAAGTCGAGCGGAAAGGCCCTTCGGGGTACTCGAGCGGCGAACGGGTGAGTAACACGTGAGCAATCTGCCCTTAGCTTCGGGATAGCTCCGGGAAACCGGAATTAATACCGAATACGACCACGGCTGACATCGGCTGTGGTGGAAAGCTTTTACGGCTAGGGATGAGCTCGCGGCCTATCAGCTTGTTGGTGGGGTAATGGCCTACCAAGGCGACGACGGGTAGCCGGCCTGAGAGGGCGACCGGCCACACTGGGACTGAGACACGGCCCAGACTCCTACGGGAGGCAGCAGTGGGGAATATTGCGCAATGGGCGAAAGCCTGACGCAGCGACGCCGCGTGCGGGATGAAGGCCTTCGGGTTGTAAACCGCTTTCAGCAGGGACGAAGCGAAAGTGACGGTACCTGCAGAAGAAGCGCCGGCTAACTACGTGCCAGCAGCCGCGGTAACACGTAGGGCGCAAGCGTTGTCCGGAATTATTGGGCGTAAAGAGCTCGTAGGTGGTCCGCCGCGTCCGCTGTGAAAATCCAGGGCTTAACCCTGGACTTGCAGTGGATACGGGCGAACTAGAGGTAGGTAGGGGAGAATGGAATTCCCGGTGTAGCGGTGAAATGCGCAGATATCGGGAGGAACACCGGTGGCGAAGGCGGTTCTCTGGGCCTTACCTGACACTGAGGAGCGAAAGCGTGGGGAGCGAACAGGATTAGATACCCTGGTAGTCCACGCCGTAAACGTTGGGCGCTAGGTGTGGGGTCCTTCCACGGATTCCGTGCCGCAGCTAACGCATTAAGCGCCCCGCCTGGGGAGTACGGCCGCAAGGCTAAAACTCAAAGGAATTGACGGGGGCCCGCACAAGCGGCGGAGCATGTTGCTTAATTCGAAGCAACGCGAAGAACCTTACCAAGGTTTGACATGCAGGGAAAAGCCGTAGAGATACGGTGTCCGTAAGGGCCCTGCACAGGTGGTGCATGGCTGTCGTCAGCTCGTGTCGTGAGATGTTGGGTTAAGTCCCGCAACGAGCGCAACCCTCGTCCTATGTTGCCAGCGGGTAATGCCGGGGACTCATAGGAGACTGCCGGGGTCAACTCGGAGGAAGGTGGGGATGACGTCAAGTCCTCATGCCCCTTATATCTTGGGCTGCAAACATGCTACAATGGCCAGTACAGAGGGCTGCGAGACCGCAAGGTGGAGCGAATCTCAAAAAGCTGGTCTCAGTTCGGATTGGGGTCTGCAACTCGACCCCATGAAGTCGGAGTCGCTAGTAATCGCGAATCAGCAACGTCGCGGTGAATACGTTCCCGGGCCTTGTACACACCGCCCGTCACGTCACGAAAGTCGGCAACACCCGAAGCCGGTGGCCCAACCCGTAAGGGAGGGAGCCGTCGAAGGTGGGGCCAGCGATTGGGACGAAGTCGTAACAAGGTAGCCGTACCGGAAGGTGCGGCTGGATCACCTCCTTTCTAAGGAGCAACTGGCGCGCCGCGCGGTATGTGAATGCCGTGTTGTCGCGTCCAGAGCCACATCTCAGGCGACTGTCCTGAGGTGGCCAGCTCATTAGTGGAGCACTGGTTATTCGGTCCGAGCGTCATCGCCGGGCCTGCTAGTACGGCCACCTCTGGTGGTACGGACCGCGGGCCAGGGAGGCGACCGGGCCGAGCACGCTGTTGGGTCCTGAGGGAACGGCCGCACGGTGTCTCGGACGCAAGTTGTCTGTGCTGCCAGATGGCCTACCTTCGGCCAGGACCGGTGCCTTCGCCGCCACGTGCGTCGCGGGGCC
>CAWIMN010000007.1:0-2343274 GCA_963837255.1 uncultured Actinomycetota bacterium | reverse complement strand
GCCGTCGTGCTGCTCATGCGTTGCTCGCTGACTTCGGCCACATGAGTGCGCAAGTCAGCGGTTCCGTGATCGCAGATACGGGCGCGGCGCAGCCGGCGCGGCGTCCTCAGCCGGTGTCGGATGCGGATGTGACGAAGCTGGCCGTTAGGTATACACCGGCATCGTCTGCGACGCAGTGATCGTTGAATGCGCGAACGTAGGCCTCGGCTGCTCGCCGCATCGACCCGACCGGACCAGGTCCGCGCCTGTGAACAGGACGCCGCAGCCCGAGCCGATTCCCGCTGCGTTCGCTCGCTGTCCGCCGACACGCCATTCGGCACACCGAGCCCGAACCCCGGGCGCTGCGATGGTCACTTCATAGAACAGCTCGTGCGCGGCTGATTCCGCCGCCAGCCCGTACCAGGCGAACGTCGGGATACTGGCAGCAGCAAGGCACGTCACCAGTTCGAGCGGGGTGACAACACCCAGACCAGCCGCACGGAAGTCAAACGGGTCGACGTGCACCAGGCTGGCTGCGCCGATGGCATGGGCTTGGAGAAGCGCTGTGGTCTCGGCGAGGCCATCGCCGTGGATCACCCGGATCTGGTCCCGCAGCCCGAAGCGTTCCCGCGCTGCCTGCAGGTCCGCGACGCTTGCCGGGTCCGTGTCGCAAAAGACATATCGGCACGCGCGGCCAAGCAGCATCATCGCCAGCAGTGGCGAACCTGGGTACGACGGCTCGGCGCCGGCGAGCGGACTCCAGGATGTGCCGCCGGTAGGGACCGCTGAGCAGGGGCTCGATTTCCGATGACGCTCTGAGGAAGATTCCCCGCGCCAAGGACGCGCTCGACATCGTCGACGAGCCGATAGGTGGCAGACCCGGCGTGGGTCTCGACGTAGTGCTCGGGCCGCAGCAAGCTGATGACCTCGGTGAGCAACAGGTGCTTCCAGACATCACCAAGGTTCGCGAAATGCGGATTCGCCATGCCTGACCGCCTCCAGCATCATCCAAGCGCGGCGGCAGCCGACTCGCGTCACGTCCACCAGGTCAGACTTGTACGTGTCCAGCCGAATCGCCCGAAGCGGTCTCCACCGGCGCAACCTACGGGGAACGGCCTCACTCTACTGACCAGGCCTAGTGCACAACTTCGGCTTTCGCGGACGACGAAAGCGCAGGTCCGCGAACTGACTGCTCACTCAGCGAATCGTGGCCGAACTCAGGTGTGACGAGCAGACGCGGCACGCGGCGCTTTCATCCCTTATGCGAATGCGCCCGCCGAGTTTGTCGAATGCTCACTCAGTGGCAGCGCCGGTTGGTGCTGGATCATCGGATGAGGCGGATAGGTCTTCGTTGGGCCAGGCCTTGATCCGGGACCACAGGGTGGCCGTCGGGGTCCGAGGGGCTCCCTAGGCCGGGAGTGACACCGTTGATCTGACGCCTCAGTAGCACGCGCGTGTGCGCGGAGGCGCGAGACGTCTGCACGCGTGCGGGGGCGCGTCGGTTCGCGTGCGTCTTGTTTTCGCGGTCGCGGGTTATCTGCGCGACTCGCTGACACTGCCCGTGCGGCGGTCGCGTCGCGGGGAGTTGCGTCCCGGGCTTTCCGGCCCGAGGCTCCCGCAGGTTTGGAGTTTAGCCTGGTAGATCTGGTGGGCGGTACTGGGATTGAACCAGTGACTTCTTCCGTGTCAGCGGAGCCGGGGGACTGTCAGACCAGCTGCTGAGCACTCAGCGAAGCAAGCTTCGGCTGCGTTTGGCGAGCCAACGAGGCATGCGGCTCGAGGGGTATCTCGGCGCGTCGAGGCAGGCGTTGGGGTGGCCTTGAGATGAGAGTTCGCCGGGCACTTTTCAGGACAGCAGTTCGTGTGTCAGGGCGTAGGCCACGGCGGCGGTGCGGCTGGTCACTTCGAGTTTGGCGAGGATGTGCTCGACGTGGTGCTCGGCGGTGCGCCGGCTGATGTACAGGGTCTTGCCGATGTCGGGATTGGAGGCGCCGTCGGCGAGCAGCTGCAAGACCTCGAGCTCGCGCGTGCTAAGCGCCGGGCGGGCCGGGTCGGTCCGGGGACGCTGCGCGCTGGCGACCAGTCCCAGGGCGGGTGACAGACCGGAGCGCCGCTAGGCATGCCGGGTCGAGCCCATCGTCGCCGGTGAGGTCGGGTGGGCCGTGGCGGGCCTGCTCGGCCCAGACATCGGCGGCAGCGAGAAGCCGCGCAGTGATGGGCATGCGCTGGGCAGCGGGGCCGAGTGGGTAGCCCGAGCCGTCGAGGCGTTCGTGGTGGCTGCCAACGTCTGCGGCTAGGTCGGCGAGGGGGCGGACGCGGGACAGGATGCGCTGGCCGTAGTGGGGGTGCAGGCGGACCGGCTCAGCGAGCGTGGCTGCTCCGCCGTGGTGGCTGGCGGCGCTGCTGTGCTCGTCCGCCTTCTCTTAGAAAGCGGTACGGGACGGCGATCTTGCCGAGATCGTGAACCAGCCCGGCCCGGCGTAGATGCTCCTGCTCCGCTTTGGAGAGCCCGAGGTGCGCGGCAGCCTGGCCCGCCAGGCTGGCCACCGCGTGCGAGTGGGTACCGCGCCGAACCGACTTGAGATCGGCGAAGTCAGCGAGCGCCTCGCACACGGCTCCGCGCTTGTCGTCGGGTCGCTGATCGACCGGCGTGCCCGGGTCACACGACAGGACCTCGGCGAGGGGGATCGGGTCGTCACCTGGTAGGCCACAGGCCGTCGGCTAGGTCGAGGTAGGCCTCGGCCACCTGCGGATCGAAGTAGCTGCCGGCCCGCTGGCGGACCATGTCGGCCGCAGCCTCGGCACCGGTTAGTCCACGCACGAGGTCAGCCGCCAGCGCCAAATGCAGGATCTGGGCCGGGCGGGGGATCTCCTCCGCGCGCCGGTGGAAAGCTGGGCCGCGGCCGTCGTACCGCTCATGCTGGTAATGCACCGCGTCCTGCACGTGACGACCGAACCCAAGGCGGACACTGAAGTCGGCGGCGATCTCACAGTGTGCTGCCATTGCCTCGTGCGCCACCGAGCCGCACCGGGAGGCGAAGGCGGCCAGCCGGGCGAGCCGGGTTGGCAAGCTGGGATCCAGCCGCAGGCCGTCTCATGGCCCAGGCCGCCATGCTGCGGGGACTGTGCAGGTCGACCAAGTTCATGCCGAGCAGGGGAGTCCTCGCATCTTCGGCGAAGAACGGGGCCAGCACCGCGCCGCAGGCGCCGCATCCCACGTCCTTCAGCAGGGCACCGTAGAACACGGCCTCCAAGCCGTCGGTCCCTAGCCCGAGCGCCCGCCCGAGCTGGATGCCAAGAAAGGCTGTGTTGGTCCCGTGTTCCATCCGCTCGGCCGCCGCCAGGCCGGAGCCATAAGACAGGGCGCACAACAACTCCGCCGTCCGCCAGGTGTCCGATCGCGGGCCCGTTGGCGGCACCGCGGCGGCAGCGCCGCTCATGTTTTAAGCGTAGCCCGCCACGGGGGAGGGCCATAGGGCCCGATCGCCTGTAGTCGTGTCATGGGTGAGGTAACGGCGGCCGTGGAAATGGGGGAGCTCCCCCATGCCAGCAACCCCGCAGTGGTCCAGGCTCTCATTAACGGGGCTCGCCATGCCAGCGCAGCGGCCGACTGCCAACCAGCCGGCCGCCACCTCACCGTGGGCGCGGGTGCATGGACGGCGGCCAGAACGAGCGAGGAGAGGCGATGACGGAAGGCGGACCTTCGGTGGTGCAGCCGGACGGGATGGCAGCAACAGTGCGGTTATGGCGCGGTTTGGGCGGAACCGGCCCGGAGCGGGCGGCGATCGTGATTGTCGGCCGTGATGTCAGCGTCCGGAAGGCTCTAGGCGAGGAGCTTGCTGGGCGTTATGGCGTGGACTACCGGATTGTCGTTTGTGATGACCCGGCGATGCTTGAATCAGTGGTCAGCGAGCTGCTGGCGGATGGCACGCCCGTCGCGCTGGTGGTCGGCGGGGTGGGTGAGACCGATCCGGACGGGATCGAGGTGCTGGCACGGGTCCGCATGATCGATCGGACGGTGCCGAGAGTGGCGGCGGTTGCCTGGGGTGAGTGGGACACCGCGCGGCCGGTCTTCGATGCGGTCACGATGGGCAAGATCGACCACTGGGTGACGTGCCCAGTGCAGAGCCCTGACGAGCAGTTCCACCAGTCGATCACTCAGTTCTTGAACGAGTGGAGCAGCCGGCACGGAGGCAGCTTCGAGCCAGTTCAGGTGATCGGCGAGCACTGGTCGGCACGGTCCCAGGAACTGCGTGACACGTTCTCCCGGAATGGGATCCCGATCGGCTTCTACGACGCCGACTCCGCCCGGGGCCGGCAGATGCTCCGAGAACTCGATCGCGGAATCCGCTGAACTGCCGGTGGTCGTGCTCCGCTTCGGTGGACGGCGGTCAGTCCTGGTCAACCCGTCGAATCTGGAGATCGCCGACGCATTCGGCCTGATGACGCCAATCCCCGACGGCGAGATGTTCGATGTCGCAGTGGTGGGAGCAGGCCCAGCGGGCCTGGCCGCAGCGGTCTATGCCTCCTCCGAGGGACTGCGGACCGTGGTCATCGAGCGCGAGGCCATCGGCGGCCAGGCAGCGAACCAGTTCGATGATCCGCAACTATCCCGGGTTCGCTCAAGGCGTCAGCGGGGCCAGGCTCGCCTTCGAGGCTTATCTGCAGGCGTGGTTCTTCGGCACCACGTTCCTGTTCATGCGGCAACCTGTCAGCCTGTCGCGCGAGGACGGCCACTGCCGGCTGAGGCTGTCCGACGGCAACACACTCACGTCGCGGACGGTGGTCATCACCACTGGCGCCACCTACCGGCGGCTCGGCGTGCCCAGGCTGGAAGACTTGCTGGGCCGCGGGGTCTTCTACGGTGCCGGGGTCAGCGAAGCACCGGCGATGCGCGGGCGCAAGGTCTTCGTCATCGGCGGCGGCAACTCGGCTGGGCAGGCCGCCATGCACCTGGCCAAATGGGCGGAACATGTCACCATCCTGGTGCGCTCGGCCTCGCTGACCGACGGCATGTCCGACTACCTCATCCGCGAGATCGACGCGGCGCCGAACATTGATGTCAGGTACGGCGTCCACGTGGCCGACGGTACCGGCACCGATCGTCTCGAGTCGCTGGTGCTTGAGGACACCAAGACTCGGATGCGGGAAAGTGTCCCGGCTGATGGCCTGTTCGTTCTCATCGGCTCCCAGCCACGGACCGAATGGCTCGGCGACAGCCTGGCGCGGGACCAGTGGGGCTTCATCCTCACCGGTCAGGATGTGCTGGACAGCCCAGACGCCCGCTGGCACGTCCGACCGCCATCCGCTGCCGCATGAGACGAGCCTGCCAGGGGTGTTCGCCGCCGGTGACGTCCGCCGGGGAGCGGTCAAGCGAGTCGCCTCCGCCGTGGGAGAAGGCGCGATCACCATCCCGCTCGTGCACCGTTACCTGGAAGGTGCTGCCGCGCCAGCGGCCGCAGCGAGGTGACGCAGATGGATAACAACGCTGTTCGGTATGCCGAACCTGATGAGCTGCGGACGGGGCAGCGCTCAGCCGCGCCGCAGGGCCCCGCCGGGCAGTTGCCCTCAGGCCGCTGGCACCCGGAATGCGCAGACTGTTGTACACCGCGTCGGTGCTGGTTTTGCTGGCCGGGATCCAGCTGTTCGTGTTCACCGGGCGAACCGACCACTACTTTGCCTTTACGATCACTAACCCGCTGGCCGCGACGTTCCTCGGCGCCAGTTACTGGGCCGCCGTTGCGATCGAGGCGCTGGCTGGGCGGCAGAAGCTGTGGGCCAACGCGCGTATCGCCGTGCCAGCCGTGCTCGTGTTCACCGTTCTCACGCTGGTAGTCACGCTGACACATCTGGGCCAGCTCCATCTCGGCAGCAGGTTCTCTGCAGGAACGCAGCTCGTCACAGTGGCCTGGATCGCGATCTACCTTCTCGTCCCGGCGTTGATGCTGATCCTCCTCGTCGTGCAGGCGCGCATCCCTGGGGACGGACCCGCCCAGGTCGGCCAGCCTGCCCAGCTGGCTGTATGCCCTGCTGGCCGCGCAGGCGATCATTTTGCTCGGCCTTGGCATAGCGCTGTTCGCGGCGCCCGGCCAAACGGCGCCGCTGTGGCCCTGGAAACTGACCCCGATGATGGCTCAGGCGACGGGTGCCTGGCTGATCAGCCTGGGGGTGGCTGCGGGGCACGCGTTGCTGGAACGCGACGCGCACCGCCTGCGGCCCGCCGCTGTCGGGAACATCCTGCTTGTCGTGCTGCTGTCCATCGCGCTCGCGCGCTACCCGCACAAGTACGAATGGCAATCCGCCGCAGGAGTCGCCTACCTGATCTTCCTAGTCTCCATGCTGCTGACCGGTGTGGTGGGCCTAGCCCGCGGGTTGCCGCGCGGGGTCCGCCACTCCACACGGCACGAAAGTCGGCAGAGCACTATCGCCGACTACGGAAGGAGAATCAACGAGTGAGTCAGGTGTCGTTGGGCTCGTCCCAATGGGGTGACCCCGAGCCGCCGCGGGGCTCTTCCCAGTGCTCGGGGGGCTCAATCTTCGCGTCAACATCTGCATGCACCTTGAGTAGGTACAGCAGCTGGCTGCCGGAGAGGAGCTCCAAGGGCTTCCCTTTGCCGAACTCGAACGACGGCCTGCCGCATCCGGATGTCGTGACGAGGATGCCTTTGGAAGCACCCTCATTGTGATCGCTTCCGCAGAGGTCACGGACCGCGCTCACCGGCACTACTCCGGGTAGGAATGGCCACGCCAGCGCAGGCAGTGCCAGTTCACCAAGCCCCGCGGCCAGCCTGTGGACCGCCCGGCGGATGCCTAGGGCGCGCGATTGGCCGATAGGCATGGGCGCTCCGCCGGAGGTCTGGCAGTGCGGCGTCAGGCGCAGGGCGGCTTTGCGCGTGATCCTTCGCCGAGGTCGCGTGGCTGCCAGTGCCGACCGGGCACATCATCTCGTGGTTCCCGATGTCGCCGGGCCGACGGCTGGCGCCGTCACCGCGTCGCCGCGCGGCGCGGCCCACGTGAGCGAGTGCAAGGCCGTCCAGGCCAGCAGGGCGGCCAGCGGGAGCTCGGCACAGCAGGCCATGGCAAGTGCCTCAGCGTACGGCAACTGCGGTGCCGCGCAGAAGAGCCACGATGTCCGTTGTTTGAAGGGGTTAAATCCGCGGACGCTCGCTGCAGTTGCCGTCATCAAGCTCAGCATCAGTCGCTAAGCGACACGGTCAGGTCGGCCGGTCGACCGTGACCCAAATCTTGCGCGGCGAGGCCCGGCGGCTGTTGGGAGGGCAGGGATGGACTGGACTCGGAGCCCGCAAGTGCCGGGCTGCCGCGGGTAAATCCCGCGGCATGCGCTTGCGCGAGGGCGTCCTTGAGGCTGGAGAAGTTGGGGATGACCCGGTCAATGCCGGTGATCGCGAAGACGCGAAGACAGTTGTCGCTGAGAGGACCAGGAGCAGCTCGCCGAATTGGCCTGGGCGCGCTTTGCGTGCATACCAGGACGTGAATCCCGGAATCACAGAACTGCGTCCCGGACATGTCCACCACCAGTGTGCCGCGTCCATGCGCGGATGCTTGAGCAGAGCTGTCCGCAGCCGTTCGGCATTGCTGATGTCGACTTCCTCGGGCGTGGTCACCACCGGCACACCGCCGACCGCCTGGACCGCGAACCTGTCCTCAGGCATGTGCGTCACCTCCTGTGATCGCCAGCGCGGCCGCCGCCGCGCTCAAACACAACGCCGCTGAACCACGCGGTTCGGGCCCGCGTAGTTAGCGTGGGCGGCCCGCTTAGCTTGGAGCCTGAGAAGATCGCCTGCCTCGGATGCCTGTCATAGGTGCCACTGCCAGCGCTATGACCGGTCCGAAGCCACGTCCAGGATCAGCGAACAGACGCGGAGCCTGTCAATAGAAACGTGAGAGAAACCTCGTGTTTTTTTGCTCGCGAAGATTGTCTCGCGAGGATATACTCTCTGGCGTGAGCTCTCCCGACGAGCGCGGCGGCAGCTGGACGCTCCTGACCGGCCACGGGCACGTACTCGTGGAGATCGCCCGCGACCCCGGGGCCCGGATCCGGGACATCGCCGCCGCTGCCAGCATCACCGAGCGCACAGCCCAGGCCATCGTCGCTGACCTGGAGGCCGCCGGCTACATCACCCGCACCCGGACCGGACGGCGGGTTCGGTACACCGTGAACCGCGACAGCCTGTTCCGGCACCCTGCCCAGGAAGGACACCAGGTCGGCCCGTTCTTGGCTCTGCTGGCCACGGCCAGAAGCGACACCGACATGCCCGCGGATTAAAGGCACGAAGCTGAAACCTGCTGTGCGCGCTCATGAACTACCTGGAGGTC
Organism: uncultured Actinomycetota bacterium; assembly: GCA_963837255.1. GTDB lineage: Bacteria > Actinomycetota > Actinomycetes > Streptosporangiales > Streptosporangiaceae > JAJYUU01. The sequence goes on along the minus strand of CAWIMN010000007.1, from coordinate 2,334,958 downwards.
GCCTGCTAGACCGACAACCCGGCCCCGTTCCCGGACGTGTGGTTGGTCCTTGCCTGAAGCATTTATCTCTATTACTCCCGCCTCCACGTGCACCCGCCGCCTCGGCGGCACATGCCATTCCAGTGTGAACCGCACCAAGACGGCGGCAGGCAGAACCGCGAGATGGAGATGACCTCGCGGCCGCGCCATCGGTGAGGGGGGCGTCGGCGCGCAGCGAGGTGTACTCGGTGACGCGCAGCCCGGTGCGCAGCAGCATCTCCACGGTGACGCGCACCAGCAGCCGGCAGCCGCTGTGTCACGCGGACCAGCGGGAAACCCTGCTCTGGACGAGACCGCTCCCGGCGGGTCGGCAGCCTGCGCGGCGACCTTCCGCCTCGGCCACGCGCGCCCCACGAGCCTGGCGCGACGGACAGCCTGGCGCCCCGCGGCGCTTCGATACTTAGACGCCGCCAGCTCCCAGGCCCAAGCAGCCTTCAGGCCCCAACGGCGGCTGCGGATCGCAGAGGAGACCGCAGCGCCAGGACCGTGCGTGTGCTCGATGGCCGCTACTCCCAGCCGCGACGAACCGCTAGCCCAGGAGGAACGACGTGGCAAGACCCAAGAGCCCGTCGACTGCGAAGGCGAAGCGCGAGCTGGCCACGGCACATATCCGCGCCAGCTACGACTTCGCCGTCAGCTGCCCGCTGCCAGACGGCATGACCCGGCCGAAGGCATCGAGCAGATCAAGGACTGGGTCGGGTACGAGCCTGGCGACTGGCACCCCCGCTTCGGGCCGCCAGGCAAGTCCTTCGGCGGACGCCGTTAGGCAAGGGGCCGAGAGCGGTTGCTCCTGCCCGTCGCTTCACATCGCGCACGATCTGGAAGCTGGAACCACATCCGCGGGCCATGGCCGTCGGCCTGGCGGCAGCTGCCGCCAGGCCGAGTCTGGCCGGGGTAGACACCGGCGAGCACGCGGTTACGATCAGACTCGCGCACACATGGTCAGACCGGCCGCAGACGGCCGTCGCGGAGAAAGACGTAACGCATGGCAGCAGAGACCGCAGTTGACGCCAAGACCGGCCGGAAGTGCTACCTGGATTTGCCGTCGGGTCTGACCGCCCAGGAGGAAGTGACCTTCGTGCTGAACCTGCACGGGGGCGGGTCAGTCGGGCACTGGCAGCGAGAGTACTTCCCCGTCTACGACTACCTGGACAGGTACGGTCTCGTGGTTGCCACGCCGTCGGCTGCGACCAAGGAGCCGACCCGCCACTGGGCGGCCGACGCTGACGACGAGTACCTGGTCGATCTGGTCGAGTCTGTGCTTGACCGGCTCGGGCGCGGCCGCGTGCGGGCCTTCTGGCTGGTCGGCCATTCCCAGGGCGGGATGACGTCCCACCGGCTCCTGGCGGGCAACGACTACTTCGCCGATCGGGTGGACGGGTGGCTGAGCTTGTCCGGCGGCCGCCTCGGGCCGGCCGAGCGGGCGCCTGACTTCGGCCCGCCCCGGACTGAGGAAGAGCGGAAGGCGTTCGAGGAGGCCATGGCCAGCCGGGGCGTGCTTCAGCGTCCGCCGACTCCGACTGCCGACTTCTCCTTCATCTTCACCACCGGCGAGCACGAGATAGCTTCATTGCCCGACACCTCAGAGTGGGCCGAGCGGTACGGTGCCGGGCCGCGGCTCCGGCAGCCCGATGTGGTGGACGACCAGCCAGGCAAGATCCACGACGCTCGTTATGACGCCAATCCGACACTGAGCTGGGGGCGCAAGCCGACTCCGGGAACAGCCCAGGTGTGGGTGTACCCGAGCGGGCGGGCCGGCCGGGTGATCGCTGACGTCGTGCGCCTGGACAAGGGCCATACCGAGGGTCTCGAGCCCCGCGTCACCGAGGAACTGATCAGGCTTATGGTCTCCGCTCCCGGCGGCAAGGTCCGGGCGCTCAGCAGCGCTGCCGCACCGGCCGGCTAACCGGCCGTGCCGGCCGAGCTGGCGGCCCGGCGCGTGCCCGGTTGCCGTCCGCGGTCACACCGCATGCCGCGTGGTGGCGGCGCGCGGCTGGTGCCGCGGCCTGCCCGGCTCTCTATGCGCGCTTGCCAGTCAGCTGAGAATCCGGCGCGCCGGTCCCGTGCGAGCATTCGGATCCGGTCGGCGAATCCGACGAGCTCTTCGAAGCTCTCAAGCTCATCAGAATCCCACCGGACCGAAATCGTGCTTCCGGCAGACTGCCGGTCAAATGTCGAATAGATAACGCATAGCGAATACGGGGCAGTGGTCCATATACGCACAATGAAAGCTAGATCTGTGACAGCAAACTTGTCCGTGCCCGAGATGAACAAGAATCGAGGGGAGTAGCTCAGAGTCGTTAGTCCGCTCAGAATTGGCACCCGTTCCAGGCCGTGAAGCTTCGGGATCGGCTGATCTGAGCCGTTAACCAACCAGCGCCGGGTCTTTCCTTGCTTCAGCTCCAGGATCCGCTCGTCCTTTTCGAGCAATCGCCGCTTGCGTAGGAATCGCTCGGTAACCCGGATCTGAACGGTTCGTCCTGAACGGTTCGTCCTGGACGGCTCGGGGCCTCACGCATTCACGTTCTCCAGCATGGGATGCAGCGCGTCAGTCATCACGCGAATCAAACCGTATCCTGCGGCGACAAAACGTGCCATGGCCCCGCCTGGCGAGCAACTCTCATCCGTGCCCTCTCGTCAGGCCACTTAGCTCAATGACAGCTCCCTCGCCGCCATGCTCGTCAGCGATGAGAACAGCGGCAAGACCAGTGCAGTGTTTGCCGACCGCGGCACTGGCGCCTACCTGCTCCGGTTCGCCTGAACGAAAATCGTCCGGCACCACATCGCAAAGGCCTGCGCGACGCGAGCCCGGGCGCCCCGCGCAGATTTGACTGTTCGACCCGTCGCGGGTTCGCCCGGCGTCAGCTTTTGCGGAACCCGCCCTGACCCGATCGTCAGGCGCCGAGCAGGGTGGCGAGCTGCTGGGCGTTGACCTGTGCGTAGTCGCTGTAGCAGTTGTTGAACAGGACGCTGGTTCTGTCAGCAAGGCCAGCCAGTCCGCTGATCCGCGGCGCCCATTCGGACAGCTCGGCGTCGCTGTAGCGGTACCCGAACCGCTCGTGGATGTCCCTGCTCGTCCACTTCGGGGAATGGCCGTGCAGCCGGATGACGGCCAGGTCCGCGGTGGCCGCCAGCACCGGCGGGATGGAGTCGGGATAGCCCTGCGGCATGTCCACGGACACGTACGGCAGGTCGTGGTCGGCGAGGAACTTCAGAGTCTCCTGCTGGTTGTCCGGGTCATCCAGGTGCGGTTGCGGAACTCGATGCACACTTGATCCGGAGCGACCCGCCGGGCGCAGGACAGGATGTAATCCTTGCTGGCCCTGGAGATCGGGAACCACCGCGGGAACTGCAGCAAGATCGCCCCCAGCTTGGCCGCGCGACGCAGCGGCTCCAGCGCAGCGAGGAACCGATCCCAGGCCTGATCGGCCACCGCCGGGTCCACCTGCCGCAGGTACACCGGGTCCTTCCCGGCCTGCTGCGCGGCCGGGCGCAGGTCGGCCGGCAGCGCGGCAATCCGCGTCGGGTGCTCGGTGAACAGGCTGAACGCCTTGACGTTGAAGGTGAACCCGGCAGGCGTGCGGGCGGCCCACGACGCCGCGGTCTGCTCCGCCGGCAGCGCATAGTAGGTCGCGTCCACCTCCACCAGCGGGAACCGGCTCGCATAGAACTGCAGCCGCCTGGCGGGGGTGCTCGCTTCCGGCGGGTACCACCCGGACTCCAGCAGGGTCCGGTCAGTCCACGACGCAGTTCCCACCCGAATCTCGCCCATCCCCGAAGCGTACGAGCATGCTCCCGCCGGCAGCGCGCCCCGTCACGAGCGCGCCGTGCGGGCCTGAGTGCCTCGACGGTCGCGATGGCACACCTTCGCATTGGCCAGGGCGATTACGCGGGCACAGGCAAAGAGCCTGGTGCTGCGGAAGGTACCCACCCTTTTTAGTCGTCCCGTCCGCACACCTCCAGATCGAGGTTGCGACGACCGGTTGAATCCGCCCTGGACGGCGATGAGGGATCAAGGATTGATCGCTTCCGACGCGCCCACATTCAAGGGAAGTTGAACTACATCTACCTCCACGGCCGGATCGCCTCGGGTTGAGTGGAGGCTCGAGGCGCTGAACAGCGAGTTCAGCGCCTCGGCGGCCGTGGGATTTCGTAGCTGTCGTCGTTGCTCCGGCGGACGCGACTGCTCCTTGATCCAAACCTGCCCGAGGACCAGCGCCTCAGCGACAAGGTCGCCGGTGAGGCGGCGGCCGGCCACGACGGGCGCGGCAGAGTGTGCGGCTGGGCCCGTAGGCCTGCTGTCCGCGATCAGCCGCATCGCGTCGAGGAAGTGCTGGTCGAGCGCCTGCTCAGGGCTCGTGTCTGGCACAGTGTTGTTCCGCGCCGCTGGTCAGTCAGCTAGCCGGTACGACTCGTCCGGGGTGAGCTCGGTGATGTCCATCTGCGCCTTCTGCAGCACGCCCGAGTAGTCCCAGTTCATTGACTGCCACCGGGTGAACTGGTCGAGCACCCACATGCCGGACTGCCGTGATCCGTTGCCGGACCTGCCGTTGCCACCGAACGGCAGATGTGCCTCGGCGCCGGACGTGGAGTTGTTCACGCTGACCATGCCAGCGGAGATGCCGCGGCGGAACCGGAACGCCTCGGCCGGGTCACGGGTGTAGATCGACGACGACAGGCCGTAGCCGGGCGCGTTCGCCAGCCGGATCGCCTCGTCCAAGTCCCGGTAGGCGGTGAGGCCGATGATCGGCCCGAAGGTCTCCTCGCGGAACAGCGCGTCGTCCTCCCGCACCCCCGCCACGACCACCGGGTGATAGTAGAGCCCCGTCTCGGCGTCGCCGACGAATCCCGGCCGCGGATTTTGCGAGGAGATCCGGCCGGTACCGGCCGAGCCGAGCACACGGTGATGCACCTGAATCCAGGTCAGGTACTCCTCGAACCTGTCGGCGAACCGCTGGCTCATCATCGGGCCGTAGACCACGTCGGCGAACGGGTCGCCGACCGGCGCGTCCCGGACCGCCTTGTCCAGCCGCTGGGTGAACTCCTCGGCGATGTCCGCGTGCACGATCACGGTGCCGAGGGAGGTGCATCGCTGTCCGGCCGTGCCGAAGCCGGAGAACAACGCCGCGGACACGGCGAGATCGATGTTGGCGCTCGGGGTGACCACCATCGGATTTTTGCCGCCCAGCTCCAGGCAGGGTGACTGCAGGTGGCGCCCGGCGAGTTCGCCGATGCGCGCGCCGACGACGCTGGATCCGGTAAACCCGATCTTGTCCATGCAGCGCTCGGCCAGCGCCTGCTCCAGGCCGGCGAACGTCTGCTCGCCATCGGCCAGGACGAGGTTCAGTACTCCGTCCGGCAGGCCGCCGCCGTGGGTGAGCAGGTCGAAAAGCGCGCGGGCGCTGGCCGCCGAGTAGTCCGCGGGCTTCCAGATCACCGTGTTGCCGCATAGCAATGCAGGAACGAGGTACCAGGAGGGGACTGCTACCGGGAAGTTCCCGGCCGTGATCACCGCGGCCACGCCGACTGGATTGCGGAACGTGAACAGCTGCTTGTCCGGCATCTCGCTCGGTACCGTCTGGCCATACAGTCGGCGGCCCTCGCCCAGAAAGAAGTCGCAGGTGTCGACGATCTCCCGCACTTCGCCGAGCGCCTCGGCATACGGCTTGCCGATCTCCGTGGTGACAAGCCTGGCGAGCCGCTCGGCGTTGGCTTCCACGAGCCTGCCCATGTGCGCGATCGCGCGGCCGCGGATCGGCGCGGGCACCTCAGCCCAGGACGCCTGTGCGGCCTGCGCGGCTCGCGCGGCGGAGACGAAGGTGCCGGCATCACCGAGGTGGACCTCGGCGAGCGCCTCGCCCGTGCGGGCCGGGTTGACCGAGCGCAGCCGGCCGCCTGGCGCTCCCGGTACTTCCCGGCCGCCCACGACTGACGCGACGCTACTGCTCATCCGGGTCCTCCCACTCCGCTCCTGCCCGTACTCCCGTGCTCGCCCGGATGATGAGCCTGGTCGGCTGGACGATCCGGCGCTTGGGCTGGGTGTCGCCCTTGATCCGAGCGAACAGCCGTTCGCCTGCCACCCGGCCCATCGCCCGCGGCGACTGGGCGACGACAGTCAGCGGCGGGTCGACCATGACCGTCCAGTCGGTGTCGTCGAAGCCCACCAGCGATACGTGGTCGGGGACCTTCACGCCCTCGGCCTTGACCGCGAGGAAAATGTGCCGCGTGGACTCGTTGTCGGTGGCGAACACGGCGGTCGGCTGCCAGGGGAGCTGAGCAGGGCGCGGGCCGCGGTATCCGCGTCCGCGGCGCGGTCAGCGGCGACGAGCATGATGGCCTGCGCGCTGACCGGAGCGCCCTGGCCGGGCGTACCACCATGCTGACCGCACGCCTGGCCGAGGCGGCACTGACGGATCTGTGCGACAGGTACGGCATTGATCCCCGCCGGCAAGTCAGCCAGACCGCTGGATCGAGGTCCGACTGGCTGGCGGCGAGCCGTCCGGCCCGATGCGGGCCCTGATCGCGCGGCCCGGGCTGGCCATCCTCGTGCGGCCGGACCGGGTGATCGCCGCGGCGGCGGCCGGACGCCGGCTGCCCGTGGTGCCGTGGCCGATCAGGCCCCACCCGTGGGCGCGTCCCAGCTAGCGCACATGCCATCAGTGCTGACCCTGCCGGGCAGACCGGCCGCTGACCTGCCACGTGCACGATCTGCGCGCGCCTCAGGAGCTCGTCCGGGATGTCGGCCGGGCGCAGCAGCGATGCGGCGCTACCCGCGAGGTGATAGTCGACTTCGAGGTGCCCGGTTAAACGCCCGCCGCTCATCAGGGCTTCGGCCAGCGGCGCTGTCTGAGCGGCGGCGTCGATGACCACGACGGGAATGATTCCGACGGCACCGAGTGCGTCGATCGGGTCGACGGCCGTCGCGCGCCCCTCCGCACTTACTCAGGTCCTCACCCGAACACCCGTCGCTGGATCTCGCGCCGGTAATCCTGCAGCGTATTGTCCAGGTGAACGCAGGCCGCCTGTGCCGCGGCCTCGGGGTCTCCGTCCCGGATGGCACGGAAGATGGCATCGTGCTCCTCGACGGCGGCGCTGCGCGTGGCCGCCGATGCCGCGGAGGCCGATGAGGCTGACCTGCCGCTGCAGCATGCGAGCCTCTCGGACCGCGGCGACCAGGAAGAAATTGTGCGAGGCCGTGGCAACGCCCAGATGGAAGGCGTCGTCACCCGACTCGAACTCCGCCTGGTCGCCACTGACGTATCCACTGCGACAGGACTGGGCGGCAGTCTGCATGACCCGCAGCTCCGCCGGGCTGGCGCGCGTCGCGGCCAGCCTGCTGGCCTCGGCCTCCTGGAGACGCCGGAATTCGAACAGCATGAGGATGTGGTCCAGGTTGGTCGGCAGGAAGAATCCGCTCCACCGCCTCGCCCCGAGCATGCCCTCCCCGTCAGCGACGTACAGACCACGGCCCTTCTGCGCGTGCACGCGGCCGATGGCCGAGAGGATCTTGACCGCCTCGCGCACCATCGTCCGGCTGGCGCCGAGCCGTGCGGCGAGATCCTGCTCTGTCGGCATCCGATCGCCAGGAGCCAGCGCGAGTTCGCCGATCAGCCGAAGGATCTGCTCAGCCACCAGCTCATAGCCGGGCCGGTAGGCACCTGGCTCCGCGCTGCTCTCGTCGCCTGCGGACGAGGATGCGTCTTGGCTGTCGTACGTCGCCGGGACCGCATTCACGGCCTGCACCTCCATCATGGTCTGCCCTCTGAGGACAGTATGACTCAAGTTCATATACAAGATCTATCGTGTCACCTTACAACTTCGCTCGCCTCATAAGTATGAAACATTTTTGGCACATCAATACGACAAAGCATGTCCTAAAAATCAATATAAATCATTATAGTGACGGGGAGTCATGGCCATTGAGTGCTAACAATCATGAAAAAATGTGCGGTAGGAGTCTTGACGATGACCTCATCCGGCGCGCTAATAGTGCTCAAGCTCATCCAGGGCGCCTCGCATGGTGAAGTGGGCGCGACAGCCGTCATGAACAGGGGTCCGAGGTCTGGGAGAGTGCGCGCTAACTAGGTAGTACACATCAGGCGGTCACGTCGCCGAAGGTGCGACCGCCGTTGCGACGAACACAAGGTGGTGGAGCTGCGATGCCCCCAAAGAACAGCGTCGTCCGTGCGCGTGATCGAGCAAGACCTTCGTTCAGCCGAAGCATCCTGGCGCTCGGCGCCGCCGCGCTGATGGCGGCCGCCATCTCGGCCTGCAGTGGCGGGAGCTCGGGTTCGGGCTCATCTGTGAAGGACGGCTTCGCGCAGGCGACACAGTCCGCTGGCCCGCTCACGGTCTGGGTGGACTCGACGCGAGTCCCGGCCGCGCAGGCCTATCAGAAGGCTCATCCGAATGTGAAGCTCAACATCGTCACCTACGACGGTGACGCCAACGGCGCGGACACTTTGCAGACCAAGGTCGACTTGTACGACCGTACCGGCAGTGGCTGGCCGGATGTCGTGTTCAGCGCTACGGACAACGAGACAAGCTGGGGCGGTGTCCGCCGGCTTCCCGGCCCCGCTGAACGAGGGTCTCATCCCCCAGGCGACCCTGAGCAACTTCGCTACCGGCTCCCTGAATCCCTGCACCGTGAATGGCAAGGTCTACTGCCTGCGCAACGACCTGTCGCAGGTGGTGCTGTGGTATAACGCGAGCCTCATGAAGCAGTGGGGCTACCAGGTGCCGACGACCTGGCCGCAGTACGAGCAGCTTGGCGAGACGGTTGCGAAGCAGCATCCCGGCTACCTGGTCGGCAATGCCGGTGACACCTTCACCCCTGAGATCTACATGTGGGCCAGCCAGTGCCAGGCCAATGACGTCACCGGCCTCCGCACGGTGACCGTGAACGTGACCAGCCCGGACTGCACCCGGATGGCCTCTCTGCTCGACACGCTGATCAAGGCGGGCTCGATGTCGAAGCTCAGCGTGTTCAGCACGGCGTTCGACAAGAACGAGAAGGGCAAGGTGCTGATGCTGCCGGGTCCCGGCGTGGTTCGGCGGAGCCGTCTTCGACTCCACGTCGGGACTCAACGTGCCGAAGGGTCAGGTAGCCGTCGCGCCCGTTCCCCAGTGGCCGGGAACGTCCACGCCGAGCACCGGCAACGTCGGCGGAGGAACATGGCTGCTGTCCGCGCACTCGCGCGCACCTGAACGGAGGCGGTCAGCTTCATCTCCTGGGTTACGGGCAACAACGCCTGGCAGGATGAGCTGACTCCCGGCTTCCCCGCCTACGTTCCAGCGGCCAAGGTTTGGCTGGCTAACCAGGCCAAGTCCGGCTACTACGCGGCGAACATCGACCCCGTCCTCCAGCAGGCCGCCGGCGAGGTGTGGCCAGGCTGGGGCTACGGCAAGTTCAGCCAGGAGTCCATCTGGGCCGCCACCATCGACCCGGGCCTGACCTCCGGCAAGACCATCGTCTCGATGCTGCCGGCCTGGCAGACCGCGATCACCAACTTCGCGACGAGCGACGGCTACCAGGTCAGTCCTTGAGCCCGTCACGCACCACTGATCCGGCCGGGGCCCGCGCGGCGCGCGGGCCCCGGCCGGTTAAGGCCGGCCACGTCTTCGTCGCCGGCTACGTGATCCTGCTGGCCGCGTTCGGCGTCCTGCCGACGGCCTACGGCATCTACTACGCCTTCACCAGCGCCGGGAATACCTTCGCCGGGTTCTCCAACTTCGCCGGCGCCGCCCGGGACTTCCGGTACCTGCCTGCGGTCGGGCACGTCGCGCTGTACCTGGTCATCTGGCTGACCTTCCTGGTGCTGTTCGTTACCGGGCTGTCGGTGGTGCTGCAGCAGTTGCCGGTCCGCCGCATCGCCAGGGTGGCGCGTTTCCTGTACTACATTCCCGGGAGCGCTGGCCGGCGCGGCCGGCGTCCTGGTGTGGCTGTTCATGCTCGACCCGACCGTCAGCCCCGCCGCGCCGTTCCTGCGGCTCCTGGGCTACGGCACTTTCGGCCAGGTCATCGAGCCCGGGCACCTGTCGATCCTGCTCCCGATGATCGCGTTCTGGACCGGCGCCGGCGGCTGGATCGTCGTGATGGGAGGAGCGCTGAATACCATCCCCACCGAGCTCATCGAGGCCGCGCGCATCGACGGAGCTGCAGGCGTGGAGCATCGCCCGGCGGATCCAGATCCCGATGATCCGCAAGTGGATCGTGTACATGGTCATCCTCGCGTTCGCCGGAGGCACGCAGCTGTTCGTCGAGCCGCAGCTCATCTCCGAGGCCAGCCTCGGCGTCGCGGGCCGCGACTACTCGCTCACCCAGCTGTCCTATGACTTCGCGTTCCAGAACAACAACGTCAACTACGCCTCGGCGATCTCGGTCGAGCTGCTCGTGGTCTCCCTGGTCGTGGCGGCGCTGTTCGTGACCCGGTCAAGGTTCTTCGATGCAAGCTGACATCGACGCACCGGCCGCGGTCCCGGCCGCTGCCCCCGCCCGGCTGCGCCCGAAGTCGCGCCGCCTGCCGAGCCCGGCCCGCGCGACCGGCCAGCTGCTCATCGGCCTGCTCCTGGCGGGCTTCGTCGTCTTCTTCATCCTGCCCGTGCTGTGGCTGCTGCTGGCCGCGACGAAGACGGACCCGCAGCTTGTCTAGCTCCGAGCCCGTTCTCCTTCGGGTCCTGGCATGCGCTGCGGCAGAACTGGGACGCGCTGACCAGCTTCCAGGGCGACACCATCTTGCTCTGGCTGCGCAACTCGACGCTGCAGGCGTTCGGCGCGCGCGGTGATCACCCTGCTCGCCGGCATACCGGCCGGCTACGCGCTGGCGATGATCGAGTTCCGCGGGCGGCGCGCACTGCTGGTCGCCACTCTCGTGGTCATGCTCATGCCGACCACGACCTGGTCATCCCGCTGTTCCTCGAGCTGAACGCGGTGCATCTGATCGGGACCATGCTGGTCGGTCGTGCTGCCGTACTCGTTCTATCCGTTCGGCGTCTACCTGACCTATATCTACTTCAGCACCGCGCTGCCGCGTGACCTGCTCGCCGCGGCCAAGATCGACGGCTGCTCGGAGTTCGGGGCCTTCCGGCGCGTCGCGCTTCCGCTCGCCACCCCGGTCGTGGCGCTCGTCGGGTTCTTCAGCTTCGTCGCGAACTGGACGAACTACTTCCTGCCCTACGTCATGCTGCCGTCGAGCAACCAGTATCCGGTTCAGGTCGGCCTCGGCCTGCTGATCACCGACGTGCCGCAGTTCAACCCGACGGCGGGCACCGCCGCCGTGCTCAGGCCGAGCTCGCGCTGGCCACCCTGCTGGCGATCAGCCCGGTGCTCGTCGTCTTCCTGTTCGCCCAGCGGCTTCCTCGATCACCGGGCTGCTGTCCGGGTCCACGAAGGGATGAGATGGCACTCCCTGCCGTGACCGCCTCGGTGCCGCTGCTGGAGCCGCCTGGCTGGGCACTGGCCGACGCGAGCTATTCGACCTGCTCGACTACGCGTGGCGGCGGTTCGCCGCGGCAGTTCACCGGGCCCGGACGGACGCCTGAACTACGGGCACGAGCTCACCTCCCGCGACGGCGCCGACGACTTCTACGAGACGTTCTTCAACTGGCCGCAGCTGTACCTGCTCGGCGGGGCCGACGACCTGCTGCCGCAGGCCGAGCGGCACTGGGAAGGCGTCACCGCGCAGCTGACCGAGCTTGGCATGCTCGCCGGCGAGTACGAGCGCGGCTATGACTGGTTCCACCAGGGCGAGAGCCTGCTGCTGCTGTACTTCCTGTGCATGGCGGCGCCGGGACGGTGGCGGGAGCGGGCGGTGCAGGTTCGCCGAGCTGTACGTCGACCCCGCGCACGGTAACTACGACCCCGAGCACCGGATCATCCGCCGCCCGCACAACGGGTCCGATCCCGGCCGCACTGGCCTGTTCGACGGCACCCACTATCCGTGGCTGGAGCACGAGGAACGGCTCTACGGCTTTCCCGCTGGACTGGCTGCTGCCCGACGGGACGCCGGCGCCGCCGCGCGAGGCTGACCCGCGGCTGGCCGGCGAAATGACCGCCAGGCTGGGCACCGGGGACACCGCCGTGAACCTCGCGTCAGCCGGGCTCGTGCTCAACGCCTGGATCCTGACCGGCGAGCAGCGCTACCGGGACTGGATCAGCGAGTATGTCGGAGCCTGGCGCGGAGCGGGCGGCCGCGAACGGCGGCATGCTTCCGGACAATGTCGGGCCGGACGGCGTGGTCGGCAGCCGGCTCGACGGCCGCTGGTACGGCGGCCACTACGGCTGGAGCTGGCCGCATGGCTGGTACAGCGTCGGCCAGGCGGCCACGGTCGCCGGGCTGGCGGCTGCCACCGCGACCGGCGACCAGTCCTTCCTCGACCTGGTGCGGCCCGCCCTCGACGCTGCTCATCGGGCAAGGCCTGGTCAAGCCCTACGCCGAGTCGGACTCGTCGCTCCGCGTCGAAGTGGTACCCGCAGCTCCGCGAGGACGTCGCGGTCCCGACGTTGCTCGTGCCGTTCCGGCACTCCGACCGCGGCTGGTTCGACTACAACCCGCTGATGCCTGCGGTGCCGGTGGCGCTCTGGCACTACAGCAGCGGCGCTCCGGCGGACCTGCGCCGGCTGGAGACCTGCGCGCGCGGGCCGGATACGACTGGCGCACCGTCCGCCCGTTCCGCAGCAAGGAAGAGGCAGGCCACGAGGAGCCCTGGTTCACGTTCCTGGCGGGCGAGCATCCCGGGTTATCCGGAGCAGATCCTCGCGGCCGCCCAGGCGCAGGTCCGGCACCGGCTCGCGCGCGGCCGGGCGTACCGGGACATCGACATCGCCGAGGCCGACATCCATGTCTGGCAGCAGTGCAACCCCGTCGTGACCGAGGCGCTGGTGCAGCTCACCTGGGGCGGGCCGCAGGTGCTCTACAACGGCGGGCTGCAGCAGGCGCGAGTCCGCTACTACGACGCCGAGCGGCGGCGTCCAGGGCTGCCGGCCGGTGTGGCCGCGCTGTGTCTCGGCCATCGAGCCGGACGCGACCGTCGTCGACCTGGTCAACCTCGACCCCGAGCAGGACCGCACGGTGATCGTGCAGGCGGGGGCGTTCGCCGAGCACACTATCGAGGAGGTGCGTTACACCGCGTGCCCGGACTTCTCCTGGATCGGCGGCCTGTATGACTACGGCCACGGCGAGCCCGTCGTCGTCGAGCAGAGCGCCGACGTCGGCGGGCCCTGGCTGACCGTGGGGCTGCCCGCCTCGACCCGGATAGCGCTCACGCTGGACATGGGCTTGCACACGCGGGCTCCCTCGTACGACACGCCGTTTGGCGGGGATCCCCAGGGCGAGCGTGAGATACCGGCAGCTCGGCACGCACGGCCCGCTCGTATCAGAGCTCGGATTCGGCGCGTCGCCGCTGGGTGGCATCTACGGCAGGTTCGCCGAGAAGGCCGGCATAGCAGCGGAGTGCGCCGCCCGGATGCAGGCATCACATTCTTCGATGTCGCGCCCTACTACAGCCTTGCCTCGGCGGAGCTTGCATCCATGGTGCGGTCGGAATGCCCGGCAGATACGCGACGGCAGCGCCGAGATGTTCCGACCCGCATCGGTTCGCGGTTAGGCGCTACCGCTGACGGGCCAGCCGCATCCCTCACCAAGATGGACCGCCCGCGCGTTGGGTTGGCGGCGCGCGATTGTCACCAGCCCTCCGGCCGTGGCCACCGCCGTCGCCGCGGCCGGGCGGGCTAGATGGTGTGCACATCGGCGTTGACCAGCTCGTGTCCGGGTCCACGTTTACTCCACGTCGAGCACCGGCAGCCGCGGCGATGCGGCCAACGCGGCTGTGATCCCAGTTCGCGGGTTGGGGTTCAGATGCCCATCTGGGCCTTGACGCGCCCGGAGGCAACAGCGTCAGCCAGTGCCGCGTGATCGCGTTCGGTCTGATCGGCGTAGGTCTCGCCGAAGTCGGCTACGGCCTGGTCGAACTTCCCTGGCCCGCCAAGGTAGGCCGCGATCGCGGTCCGGTCCCCGCTGCGCGCGTGGGCGCGGGCGAGAGTCCAGCCGCACAAACGGCCATAGGCGGTCACCGCCGCGGCGTTCATGGCTTCGATATCGACGGAGTATTTCCAGTCGCGCAGCTGGCGTATGTAGTAATCGGCGGAGTTACGGCCAGGAGGGGTGGCGCGTCGCCAGCCGAGGAAAATATCGCTAACGGCTTGCATCAGATGCTGACCAGCGACGACACGCTCGCCCTGGTTGCGGTATTCGCTCTCACCGGCGTATTGGCCAGCACCGAGCGCTGGGCCTGCTTGGCCTGCAGGAGCAGCGGCTCGAAGCCGTCGTCGGGCTCCATCAGCAAGACCCACGTCTCGGTACCGACGCTGCCGACGCCGACGACCTTGCGGGCCACGCCGGTCAAGGTGAATCGCTCTACCCGCCAGGCGCCGAAGCCGGCAGAGTCTGCGTGTAGCCGGCGCTAAGGCCGCGGACGAATTTGTAAACAGCATCGACATCAAGGTCACTGGCCAGCTCTTCGACCGGCACGATCAGTGGCGGGTCGCTGATGAACCGGCGCCGCCCGTCCCTAACGGTCGTCAGTTTCGCCAGCGCCTGCGTGCTGTCACGTCGGCGAGCCTTCGCCATCTGCGCCTTGGTACGGCGCACCGCCTTCTTGGCATGTCCGATTTGAGCTGGGCGAGGGAATTTCCATGAAGCGAGCGTACCAGACATTCAGGATCGAGCTCGTGGCGAACTCTCGCATCGCGCCGTGGTAAGTCGCCGCGGTCGTAAGAATCCTTGAGCCGCTCCCTGGTGCCAAACCGATGTCTCGCAGGCCATGGCCATGGTCGCTACCAGCCGCTTGACGTCCCACTCGAACGGCCCCGGCAGCGTTTCGTCGAAGTCGTTAGATCGAAGACCACGCCGTTTGGGGAAGCGAAGCGCCGAAGTTCGACAGGTGAGCATCACCGCACAATCACCCGCAATCCAGATGACCCCGTACCAGCCAGGTCGGCTGCCATCGGCACCATCTCCCCGGTATATGCGTGAACGCCGAGACCAGCGTGCCCGTAGCGGGCGGAAACCAGCTCCGGTACGCGGGACTCAGCCTGGCCCACCGAGCCCCATCGATTCCCTGGATGCCGCCGGCGAGATCTTCCCATGGATCGAGTGGGCAACCTGGCGGGCGACCTTTCCTGTCGCTACGCTTTGGTTACGAGCCGGATGTGCGCCAGGTCGGGTGTCTTGTAGCCTCCCTCTCGGACGGGCTGGGCTTTGTCCTTGCCGCCACGTTCCCGACATTAGCATTGCGTCACGCGCTGGCCACGGTAGCCGCCACTGGAGCTCGCGGTTCTTGGGCGCGCGAAGAAAGTCGAACGACCCAACATGCCGCACCGGTTCCGCCCGCGCCGTCGCTTTGATATCGGCACTACCTCGGCTACCGGCGAAATGGGTATCTCCCGCCGTAGATCGTGATCCTTGAGTAGCGGCGGACCGGGCCTGTGCGGAGGTGGCATTGTGCGAGGCGGATATGAGCGCCTGGAGCGCGCATAGCGGTGGTGGGCCACAAATCGATGGCTACCGCCGCCGAGCGCGCCGTCTCTGGGACAAGAATTGGTGACGGAGCGTCAGACGGAGCGCCATACCCCTGGGTGAGATCATCGGCGCGATCCCGGAGTTCAATGGCCATTGCCGCCAGCGGCGACCTGTCGATCGACATCGACGAGATTCCGCTCGCCGAGGTCGGATCGTCCTGCGGGCCCTGACAACGAGCGGGCCGCGAGTCGTCGGCGTCGCATGCCTGCGCCTCAGATGCCGTCTCTCACGCGCCGGACCGTGACGGCGCGGAGCCCGGGCCTGGGTATATGAGCGCGGAAGGAGTTCCAGAGCGCTCGCTAAGCCCTGGTGCCGCAGCGGCACCCTAGATAAGCAGAATGTCCAGACTATGTCCGACGGTGAGCAGCGCAGGCCCGAGTCCGACGGTGCCCAGGACCGGGACGAAGGCGCCGGGGCGGTGCCGACGACGTCGGGGCAGCCCGCGGCCTGACGCCATGATTCCGGCCCTCGACGAGGGTCAGCTCGCCGCCCTGCGCGCCGTCGGACGTGAGTGGGACGAGGCCAGCGCTGGGCCGCAGGTGTGGGGGAGGCACTGCCGGTCGATCCGGGCGTCGGGGCGTATGGCGGGGAGGTGAGTTCCGCCCGGCCCGGTTCACCCGGGTCGTGTCCGCGGCGGCCCGGGACGGGCAGCTTCGCCCGATCGAGACGACGAGCGCGTCCGAGACCTCCCGCGACGCGGCTGGGCCGGACGGACCGGGCACTGCGGCGCGTGGTGGAGGGATTGCCGCTGGATGTGAGCGCGCTCGCGGCGGAACGGATGCGCAAGCTCGTCGCGCTGCCGGTCCTGTCAGCTGACGCGCTGTCCTCCGTTGCCTACGGGCCGCAGGCGATGCTCGCCGTTCTGGTTCTAGCTGGCCTCCCTGGCTTGTCGTACTCCCTGCCCGTCGGCGGAGCGATCGTGCTGCTGATGCTGGCGGTCGGCGTTTCCTATTGGCAGACGATCCGGGCATACCCGCAAGGCGGCGGGTCCTACATCGTCGCCACCGAGGAGCTCGGCCGCGTCCCCGGCCTGACGGCTGCCGCCGGCCTGCTGATCGACTACATCATGACCGTCGCGGTGTCGATCGCCTCCGGCGTGGCGGCCATCACCTCGGCTTTCCCCTCGCTGCAGCCGGCGGCTGTGTGGATAGGCGTGGCCGTCATAGTGGTGCTGCTGGCCGGCAACCTGCGCGGGGTGGGGCAGGCTGGTGCTGCGTTCGCCGTGCCCACCTACGCGTTCATCGTGGCGATATGGGCGCTGGTGATCGCAGGGCTGGTGCACTCCGCCGCGCGCGGGTTCAGGCCCGTTCCCATCCATCACCTGGCCATCACCGAAAGCCTCAGCCTTTTGCTGGTACTCCGCGCGTTTGCTTCCGGTTCCACCGCCATGACCGGCATCGAGGCCATCTCGAACGCGGTGCCGTCCTTCCAGCCGGTCGAGTGGCGCAACGCCCGGATCACGCTGACCTGGATGGTCGCGCTGCTGATCGGGATGTTCGCCGGCGTGCTGGCGATCAGCAGGCTCGCCGGCGTAGTGCCCGCGGCCAGCCAGACGTTGCTGTCTCAGCTCGCCCACCTCAGCTTCGGCAGCGGGCCGATGTACATCTTCATTCAGGCCGCCACCGCTGCCGTCCTTCTGATGGCCGCGAACACCTCCTACAACGAGTTCCCGCGGGTGCTGTTCCTGATGGCCCGCGACCGGCAGGCGCCGCGCTCGTTCCTGCACATCGGCGACCGGCTGACGTTTCGCAACGGCATCGTGGTGCTGTCGGTCAGCGCTGCCGCCATCTACATCGGGTTCGGCGGTAACACCGAGACCCTGCTGCCCTTGTACGCGGTGGGGGTATTCCTGGCATTCACCCTGTCGCAGACCGGGATGATCATGCACTGGCGGCGGCACCGCGACCAGCCGCACTGGCGCCGCAGCCTGGCCTTCAACGCCACCGGGGCGGTGATGTCGGGCATCGTGTTCGTCATCGAGGGCATCACCAAGTTCACCGAAGGCGCCTGGGTCTCAATACTCCTGATCAGCGGGATCATCGCCATCGCCCTGCGCATCCACCGGTACTACGACCTGGCCGGCCAGCAACTAGCCCTGCGCCGCCCGGAAGAGGCCGCGGCGCCAGCCACCAGCCATGCCCAGCGTGCGCCCCGCTCTGACCGGACCGCACCACGGGAAGTTCCAGCCGGACGTCGACCCGGGCAGCCAGCCCGAGCAGATCGACGAGCTCACCATCGTCCCGGTTGTCGTCATGGACCGGGCCGCCATGCGGGCGCTGGCATACGCCGCAGCACTCAGGCAGCCTGCGTTGGCGCTGCATGTCAGCCCGACGACGGAGGACGCCGACCGGTTCATCAGCTACTGGCAGGAATGGGGAGATCACCTGCCCCTCGAAGTCATCGTCTCCCCGCACCGCGCTATCGTCGCGCCGGTGGTCCACTACATCCTGACCCTGCACCGGCAGCGGCCCGACCTGACGATCACCGTCGCAGTACCAGAGGTCATCGATGAGCACTGGTGGCACCGGACCTTGTACGAGCAGATCGCACCGAGGCTCCAGCGCACCCTCCGGACCATTCCCGGCGTCATCGTCACCAGCGTGCCGTTCCAGATAACCTGCTGACCCCACGAGCTGGCGCACCCCAGGTGGCGAGGGGACTACCGGCTGGGGCCACGGGGTAAGTGCTCCGGGCCGGGAACCAGAGCGGCCGATGATGCTCTCAGGGGGAACAGGCCTTGGCAAAGAACAAAGGCACGCGAAATCCCGTTAAAAGGCCAAGGACATCCGCGAAGCGGTTGGAGAAGGAACTGGACTTCGATCCGCTGGTCGACCCGTCGGGCATCACCGTCAAGAACATGAACGGGGACGTCTCGCTGAACGGTACCGTTGCAAGCTACCCGCAGTACTTGCAGGCAGCCAGCGGCGGCGAAGCGGGTGCGGGGCGTCACCGGCGTGCATAACCACCTGATGGTGGACCTGCCACCGCGCCATTTACCGGGACGACGCGATGCTAACCACGGCGGCCAACAACACGCTCTCGATGACTGTCACTGTGCCCGGAGGAGCGTCGAGGCCAGCGCCAGCGACGGTAATGTCTGGCTGACCGGGAGGGTGGGCAACCGCTTCCAGCGGGACACCGCTGAACAAGGCCGCTTGCCGGCTGACGGGCGTGCGCGGCATCGCCGACGACATCGAGGTCTTCAGCGACGTCGAGGCCGCCCAGGTGACCGAACCTGGTGCAGGACGCCCTGGACCGGTACGGGCTGATGGCGGTCGACACCGACGTGCAGGTCGACGCCAGCGACGGTACGGTCGCGCTCACCGGCCACGTCCGCACCTGGGCCGAGCATGCCGCGGTCATCGCCGCCGCCTGGCGGGGGGTCGGCGTGAAAAAATCCGCGATTACGTAGTGGTCCTCGGCTGATCCCATTGTTCGCCGGGGCGTACTCGAGATAGTTATCGTTTAGCTCAAGTGCCAGGGTGCTTTGGGTAAGCGCCGCAATAGCAGTCTGCGCATTTAGTCTGCCAAAAAGCCGCCAGCACGACAGCAAGGCGTCTGCGCTTTGCTCAATCCCGCTTGTCATGGTGGCTACATCGAAAGGATCGGCGGTCGGCCTCGCGTGCGGAAAGGTTCTGGGCTAGTGCCAATGCCGAGAGCATTCCGTTGCAAGCAATCGTCGCAACTGTGGCAGTCGCCGCCGCCGCCGCGTACCTGTCGAAAGCTGCTGTACCGGCTGCGCGATGTTGTCTTGCTGCTCGTAGTGGCGGGGATTTTCCGCGGTGCTCTTGAACCCTCTCGTCGTTGGTCTGCATCACTGGGAATCCGGCGCCGAGGTATGGCAGTCTTTGTCATGACAGTGCTTGCGGTGCTGGTGTTTGCTCTCATAGCAGCCGCCTTCGGTATACCGCTGTCGCGCGGGATCACTCATCTGGCGCACGCCATGCGGGGGTATGTGGCGAAGGCCAAGCACGGGCCAAGATGGCCGGCCATCTCGTACGCAGTTCCGCGTCGCCGCGTGGGTCCGCCGCAATCAATCGAAGCTCGTCAAATCCGGCCAGGATCTGGCCCATTCGCTGACGGCGGGCATTGTCACCGCAGTTGTTTGCTGGTCTACACCCAGATTGAGAACCATGTGCTCGATCCGGTCGTCATGAGCAAGACCGTGCCAGTCAGCCCGCTGTTCGTTCTCGTGTCGGTGTTGGTCGGGCGTCGATTGGCGGCTTGCTGGGCGGAGTCTTCGGCGCCTTCGTGCCGCCCCTGGTCGCGATCCCGACCGCAGCTGCGCTTCAGACCGTCATACGCGACCTCTGGCGGGAAACCGCGCCTGATAACTCATCGTCGTCCGGCAACGGCCGTGCCCGGTTCGGTCGCCTGGCGCGGGCGGGTCGTCCCCTTGCTGTGCCTGGTGAATCGGTTCGGCATGGCTCTCAGCTCAGTGCCTATGCCTAGGGCAAGAAGGGACCAGCCACGTGGACCACGCGCCCACCTTTGCCGGAGCTGGGGCGTTGGTACGATCACCAGCCGAGCGCCCCACGCTCGGTTCGGCCTGGATTTCAGCCGCATGCTCGTATGCGATGGGCCGCGGTCGGCAGCCCGGCGCGCGACCGGGCGGCGGGCATTGCGGTTGTGCCCCTCCTCAGTCTGGAGAAGAGGTGCGGAGCTGGCGGGTGTCCCGAGCCCGATTGACGTCTGCGCTACGCCTCCCGGAGGGACGCCGAGACTCATCAACGCCCTCGATCACGTCGCACGTCATCTCCTCGCGCTTGACAGTCAGCGCTGAAGACGAGCGCGGTCACCGCGTCGGCAGGCCGCGATCACTCCTTACGGCGATCGATAGATGCCGGCTTCCCGGCGGCGCACACCGGCGCCTGCGCGCCTTCCCTCGGCGGGCGCTGGCCGACGATGCAACCGGGCGCTCAGGCCAGGGCCGTTATGAGGTACCCGGCGGCGATCAGCAGGGTGATCAGGGCGGGCGCGATTTCCTTGCCGTGGTCACCCGCTCGCCTGTGCGTGATCAGGGCGCCGGCCATTAGGAACGCCATCCCGGCGGCGGCCGCCAGCGCCGAGCGGGTGCCACCACAGCCCGGCCAGGACTCCCGCGGCGGCGGCCAGCTCTGCCACGCCGATGAGCCGGTAGCGCCGCCAGGTAATCCGGAAATGCCGGGCTGACTCCCGCATTCTGGGGTGGCCCGCCAGCTTGGCGGCACCTGGCAGCAGGCAACCGATGAGCAGGAGCACTGATAGAGCAGCAAACACGACAACCTCCTTGGCTCGTGGCCGGGCCGGCTGCCCGCACTGCGTGAGCCCTGAGAAACCGATCGTAGCATCAGTCTTGTTATCTATCATCAGTTATGACTAAGCCTCTGTCAACCGCTGGCCGGGGGAAGCGTACCGCTTCACGCCAGCGGAGCAATCGGAAGGAGTTCAGTCATGTTGAAGTCGTTAAGCACGAGCCTGATTCAGCGGGGCATCCTCGGCCCTGGCCGCCGGCGCGATTGCACTGCACTGGCCTGGGATCACAGTCCTGGCGCTGGTCGTCCTGTTTGCCGTTTACGCCTTCATTGGCCTCCGGCCTCGAGGCTCTGCGGGCATTCAGCAGCCGCACCGCCGGGCCGGTATTCGGGCACGTCCTGGTCGGGCTGATTGACCTGGCTGCCGGAGTGGTCGCGCTGGCCTGGCCCGGACCCACCGCCCTGGCTCTGGTGCTGATCGTGGCTAGCTGGGCAGTCATCTCCGGGCTGATCGAGGTCGGTCGGCCGCGTTCCGGAACATCGCGCCAGCCGGTACCCCGGGCACTGTTCATCCTCGGCGGCGCTGGTCTCCGTCGACTTTCGGAGTGGTAGCTGTTCGCGTATCAGGGAGTCGGCGTGATCAGCGGCGCTGCTGTTTGGCCTGTTCAACCTGGTCTACGGCGCGCGTGGCGCCTCGTCCAGGGCATCGAGCTACGCCACACCCGGACCGCCGTGCATTCGGCTTTGCCCGCCGAGCGGGCGGCCTGCCAGTAACAGGTCCGGCGGCCAGTTCAGCTCGGCGGCCTAGACGCTGCAATTTTTTCTTTTTTTGGCTCTTTTAGGCTTTGACGCGGTGGCTACCCGGGCCGCCGCATCCTCGCTGGGCCGTGCGGGGAGCTGGCGGCCAACCCGCGTACATCAGGACGGCCTTCAGGTAACGCGGTCAGAGAGCTACGGGGGCGTATTGCGATGTCCGTGCGGAGCGCCCGTAGGCCATCGCTGGCCGCTGCCGCTCCCTGGGGAATACGGCTGCTGCTAGGACGCGTCAGCGGCCGCTATAGCGGCCGTGCCTATGGGTATCCCCGAGGTTAAAGACAGACTTGAAAGCAAGAGCGCTGAGGGGGGCCTGCCATGGCACCGAAAAGCGCCACGCCAAGCGGTTCAGATGACTAAGGACATCCGCCAGGCAGTTCAGAAGGAACTGGAGTTCGACCCGCTGGTCGAGGCGTCAGGACATCACGGTCAAGAACATGAACGGTGATGTGGCGCTGAACGGCACCGTGACCAGCTACCCGCAGTACCTGCAGGCGGCCGCCGCGGCCAGGCGGGTGCAGGGGGTCACCAGGGTGCATAACCACCTGATGGTGGACGCTGCCGCCCCTCGACTACCGGGACGACCCGATGCTGACAACGGCCGCCAACAACGCGCTCGCTCTGACCGTCACCGTGCCGGCCAGCGTCGAGGCCAGCGCATGCGACGGTAATGTCTGGCTCACCGGCATGGTGGGCAACCGCTTTCAGCGGGACGCGGCTGAGCAGGCCGTTTCCGGGCTGACCGGCGTACGCGGCATCGCCGACGACATCGAGATCTTCAGCGACATGGAGGCGGCCGACGTGGCCGACCTGGTGCAGGGAGCCCTGACCGTTACGGGCTACTGCCGTTCGACAACGACGTCCAGGTAGGCGCCAGCGACGGCACCATCACCCTCACCGGACATATCGAAACCTGGGTCGAGCATGACGCGGTCATCGACGCCGCCTGGAGGGGCATCGGCGTCAAGAACGTCCGCGATGACCTGGTAATCACCGGCTGACCGGGCTGACTTTCCGCACCGCTCATGGCAGGCGGCCGCAGGCGCACGTCACGCGACCGACGGAGGGCCTGCGGCCCGCCGCCGGTCCGGCACGGCTCTCCGCAGGGATTCCAGTCCTTCTGGCGAGCTACGCCGAGCCCACGATATTCAGCCTCCGCTGCGCGGTCACGGCTCCGGTAAACCTCAACCCGGAACGCGCCAGTTAGCAAGGCCCCGGTCGGGGTGGTGGGCGAGCCTAGATTGAGCGTTCATGAGTGGTTCGCATGCGAGCGGTCCATCAGAAGTATGCGGTTCATAACCCGGCTCGGACGCAATTAGGTAGCGACACCAGCTCGATCAGCGTCGCGTGCGTGAAGGCCTGCGGGAAGTTCCCTAGATGCTCGCTGATCGCGGTGTCGATCTCCTCTGCGCAGAGCAGGAGCTTGCTCCCTGACGACAGGAGTCTTGTGGCAGAAGTTATGCGCGGGGTCGGTTTCGCCAATCATCGCCAGCGCGGACGCGCGGTATTGGCGCAGCGGTGGTGATTACCAGGAGTACCAGCGACGCTGCGGCGGCCTGGCTACAGTCTCGCCGACACGGAGAACGAACCCCAGCAGCCGATACCAGTAGTGTCGCCAGCGCGACCCACCACAACACGTGGATCGCAAAGCCGAGGCCGCCCAAGATCAAGACGACTAGTAGCGCGAGCAGAACGATTGCCATCGGATTATTCCTCTCCCTTCGTGACGGTTATTCGTCTACCCCCATGCCGGAGGTCAGCATTGGCTTGTGTCGTTCCGGCGTTTTGGAAATTACTGCTGAGAATGCCGGGTGAAATGACAGCTACCTGGCGGCGACAGAGGAGCCACGATGTCCGTTGTTTGAAGAGGTTAAATCCGCGGGCGCTCCTTGCGCAGCTGCCGTCAGCAAGGTCAGCATCAGTCGCTAAGCGACGCGGTCAGGTCGGCCGCTCGACCGTAACCCAATCCTTGCACGGGGAGGTCCGGCGGCTGCTGGGAGGGCAGGGACGGACTCGGCTTGGAGCCCGCAAGTGCCGGGCTGCCGCGGGTAAATCCCGCGGCATGCGCCTGCGCGAGGGCGTCCTCGAGGCTGGAGAAGTTGGGAATCACCCGGTCAATGCCGGTGATCGCGAAGACGCGCAAGCGGTTGTTGGCTCGGGAGGACCAGCAGCAGCTCGCCGAATTCGGCCTGGGCGCGCTTGTGCGCGCGTACCAGGACGTGAATCCCGGACGAATCACAGAACTGCGTCCCGGACATGTCCACCACCCAGCGTGCCGCGTCCATGCGCGGATGCTTCGAGCAGAGCTGTCCGCAGCCGTTCGGCATTGCTGATGTCGACTTCCTCGGGCGTCGTACCACCGGCATGCCGCCGACCACCTGGACCGCGAACCTGTCCTCAGGCATGTGCGTCACCTCCTGTGATCGCCAGCGCGGCCGCCGCCGCGCGGAAACACAACGCCGCTGAACCACGCGGTTCGGGCCCGTGTAGTTAGCGTGGGCGGCCCGGCTGAGCTTGGAGCCTGAGAAGATCCAGCCTGCCTCGGATGCCTTGTCGTAGGTGCCACTGCCAGCACTATGACCCGGTCCGAGCCCACGTCCAGGATCAGCGAACAGATCGGAGCCTGTCAATAGACACGTGAGAAATAGCTCCGTGTTTTTCTGCTCGCGAAGATTATCTCGCGAGGATATATAGTTGTCTGGCGTGAGCCTCTCCCGACGAGCGCGGCGGCAGCTGGACGCTCCTGACCGGCCACGGGCGCGTACCCGTGGAGATCGCCCGCGACCCCAGGGCCCGGATCCGGGACATCGCCGCCGTCCTGCCAGCATCACCGAGCGCACAGCCCAGGCCATCGTCGCCGACCTGGAGGCCGCCGGCTACATCACCCGCACCCGGACAGGACGGCGGGTCCGGTACACCGTGAACCGCGACAGCCTGTTCCGGCCTGCCCAGGAAGGACATCAGGTCGGCCCGTTCTGCTTGGCTCTGCTCGCCACGTCCAGAAGCGACACCGACATGCCCGCGGATTAAAGGCGCGAAGCTGAAACCTGCTGTGCGCGCTCATGAACTACCCGGAGGTCGTCTGCTAGACCGACAACCCGGCCCCGTTCCCGGATGTGTGGTCGGTCCTTTCCTGAAGCATTTATCCCTATTACTTCCGCCTCGATGTGCACCCGCCGCCTCGGCGGCACATGCCATTCCAGTGTGAACCGCACCAAGACGGCGGCAGGCAGAACCGCGAGATCGAGATGAGCTCGTGTCCGCGCCATCGGTGAAGGGGCGTCGCCCCTCATGACCATCGCCAGCTTTTGCCGCCAGCTCCTCGGCGCTTCGTGCTGCGATGTGGCGCATGTGCCGTCAGCCGATCTGGTGCTCGGCGTAGTTCCTGGTGGTGCCGGCTGGGCTGTCACAGCGAAGGCAAGGATTGCGCCTATCGCCGCTACCGTGAGAACCGTCGCGGTCCTCATCGGGGGGATCCCTCCGGCCTGACGCGCATTCACGCGCACGACTGGCCATGTGCCCATGGTAAGGAGAAGGTCTACGGTTCGATTCCGTAAGGGGGCTCCGCAAACTAGCAGGTCAGGCGGTCTTCTGATCAGTCTGAGATGGCCTTCAAGATCGCCTGACCGTCAGTTGACCGTCGTTCTGGGCGTAGAGAGTTGGCACTTAGCCGCATGGACTGACTCTCGATGACACGCCGGTCCGGCGCGGGGAAGGCTCTTGTTGAACAGCCGAGCCGTACCTGCCGCGGGCACCAGGGTTCGCTCGGACGCCTGGCATGATCCCGGCCTCTCCGAACACCCAGCAGGGGGTCCGGGCACTCCGCATCGTCTAGGCCTCGGCGAGCATCTGACGAACACCCCTGCGGGAGCCGGGACCGCACGGCAACTCGGAGCGCGGCAGTCGTCACGGTCGCTATTACGCTGTGTTACGGCGTCCGAGCGATCCCGAGGTAGCCGCGGCGCAGATCGCCGAATACGCGCATGTGGCGATCGGAGTCCAGCCGTCCGGCGCTCCACGCAGATCTTCCCGATCGGCGTACGCCGAAGCGTGAGCGCACTCCTGCCCGATCCGGTAGACGCAGGGCTCGCAGCAGGTCGTGGGAGACGTTCTGCGATCTGGGGCCCGCGCGCGCTCCCTCAGTTGAGGGAGCGTAATCCCTCCTGTCAGTGATGAATGTGCTCGTACGGCTCGGCATGTTGGGAGTACGGCGGCCGCGGCCGCGGTCCGATGTGGAGGGTGTGGCAGATGATCACGGTGGCCCGAGCACGGCCTGCCTGGCGAGTTCGCAGGGCCTGGGCGGCGATGCATTCCCCTGCGCCGGGGGCTCCCCGGTGGGTGCGGGTGGCCGCGCAGGCTATCCCGTTCACGGTGCTGCCCTCCAGTGCGTGGAGGATCGCCGTTTGCGCCTTTCACGCGCCTATTGCGCGCGGCGGCCTTAGTGCCGGCCTGACGTCGTCGGGGCTACCGGGCGTGCCCTCGGGCTGTACGTGATTTTGCTGTCCATCGTGTCTGAGTTGCTCGCGTTTACCGCGATCGGGCTGGTTTCCGACCTGGGGGGAGGTGTTCCCGCATTGGCTCCCCGTCCTGCGCGGGCGGAGGGTCCCGGTGTCTTTTGCCGTCGTTCCCGCGGCGCTGGGCGCGGGTGTGCTGACGCTGCTGTGGACATGGGCGGCGGTCAGCCTGTCTCTGGGATTGGGCATCGATGGCCGACCGCTTTCCCGGAACGCTCCGTTGTCCTTTGGTGACTGGCGGGGACTAGTCGCGGTCGCCGCCTACGCGCCTCTGCTGTTGTGGGGCCCGCTGTTGGGCGGGGTGACGATCAGCTACTGGAGGCGTCGCCGCCGACGCCGATCCCTGGAGTTCCGGCAGCTGCATGCCTGCCCGCCGGGTTATCCGGCCTGCTCCGGGCAGGCTTGGCAGTCGGCTGTGCTGACCGTCAGCTTCGATGGCAGGGTGAGAGTGGTGACGGTGCTACGGTCGGCGGCTGCGCTGCTGCTGGTGGCGGACAGCTACCTGCGGACGGTGTTCGTGCTGGTCGGCGCGGCGCTGGCGCTGGCGCTGGGGATTGTGGACTTCACCGTGCTGTCTCTGGTGGTTACGGCCGGGTGCCCGCTTGGGCGACGGCGCTCATCGGGGTGGTGCTTGTCGGCGGCCCGCTGCTGGTGGGCGTGGTGCCGGCGGTGCGGCAGGTCGAGGGTGTCGCGGCGCAGACCCTGCTGGCGGTTGAGTTCCGGGATGGCCCTCCCGGTGCTGCGACCGGCTGGCCGCAGCGCCGGCGAACGATGGCGTGGTTTCTTCTGCACTTGTTCACAGGTGCCTTTGTCGTGCGGCGCTGTACTGGGGCTGATCGCGCTAGCGGGCAGTTGGTGGACGCTACCGGCAGCGGCGGCGACGTTGGCGGGCACGCTGCTGGCCGGCCGGCTCCTGGCCTACCTTGCCCCGGTCCTGCTGGGACCGTCCTACGCTGAGCGGCTGCAGCGCCTGGAGGCTGATGCCGCCCGCGCCACCGAGCGCAACCGGATCGCTCGCGAAATCCACGACAGCGTCGGGCACGCGCTGTCGGTAGTGACGGTGCAGGCCTCGGCCGCTCGCAGGCTCATCGGGCGCGACCCTGCCTTCGCTGAGGATGCTCTCGGCGACCATCGAGGCGGCCTCGCGCCGGGCAGCCGCCGAGCTCGACGGCATGCTCGGGCTTGCTGCGTGACGAGACGCACGCGCCGCGGCGGCGGTGCCCGCACCCGGCCTGGGCTCCCTCGACGGGCTCCTCACCGCTGGCCGGTTCTGCGGGGCTAACAGTCGACCTGACCGTCTCGGGCGATTTGTCCCGCCTGCCTTCGTGGTTAGCCAGGAGGCCTACCGGATCGTGCAGGAGGGCCTGACCAACGCACTGAAGTACTCCGCGGACGGCACGGTGATGCTAGGTCTCTCGCTCGGCAGCGACACGCTCGACATCCAGCTCACCAACCCCGCCCGTGACCGGCAGCCCGCGGCTGGAGGCCGCGGGCTGCGCGGCATCAACGAACGCGCCGCCGCCCTCAAAGGCGCCACCACCGCTGGTGCGCACGACGGCCTGTTGGACGCTTTCCGTGTCCCTCCCCGCGCGGGACGTTCACCGGTGACCGCGATCCAGGTGCTTCTGGTTGACGACGAACCGCTCGTCCGCAGTGGCCTGCGGGCGATCCTGGAGTCCGAGCCAGACCTCACCGTGGTCGGCGAGGCGGACGACGGCGCGGCAGCCATCTCGCAGGCCCGGCGAACACGTCCCGACATAGTGCTGATGGACGTCCGGATGCCGCGTGTCGACGGCATCGCGGCCACCCGGCAACTTGCCCAGTTCGACGACGGCGGCCCAGCGGTCATCGTGGTGACCACGTTCGACAACGATGACTACGTCTACGACGCACTGCAGGCGGGGGCGCGCGGGTTCCTGCTCAAACGCTCTGCCGCGGACGACTTCGTCAACGCGATCCGCACGGTACACGACGGCGAGTCGCTGCTCTACCCCACCGCCATCCGCGAGCTCGTCACTCACCACGGCCGGCAGGACGCCGCAGGCCTCGCCAAGGCGAACCTCACCCAACGCGAGGAACGAGGTCCTGCGGCTGGTCGCCCAGGGCCTGTCCAACCCGGAAATCGCGGCCGAACTGTTCCTCGGCGTCGAGACTGTGAAGACCCACGTCCGCAACGTCCTGGCGAAACTAGGCGCCAGGAGCCGCGTCCAGGCTGTCATCACCGCCTACGAGAGTGGCTTCATCCGCTGACGCCGCCGTCCAGGCTGCCAATCCGCTGATGGTCCCCGTCGTTGGAGACCCAGAACCCGCCCTGTGCGTCTTCGGCGGCTAGTCAGGTGCCCCGCAGCGATCACCCTTCCGAGTCGCCCCAACGGCGCCGAATACCCAGATACGGGCGGACAGATCCTGATCAAAATGCAGCTACCGGCCGAGCCAGGCGGATCTTGTACGCGCCTCAGCGCTGATGGCTTGTCCACGGAGCAGGGTCGGCCACAGGGCATAGGCAGGCTACTCGGTCCGCTGAAGAGCGACGGAACCTTGTGGACCTGGGGCTACGGCAAGCACAGCCAGCTCGGCCTGGGCTCGAACACCTCTACCTGGACCCCACCCCAGGCTCCGGGGCTGACCGGGATCGTGCAGATCGCCGCCAACGGCGACAACACCTACGCCCTGAAGTCGGACGGGACCGTGTACGCCTGGGGCGACGGCGGCTACGGGCAGATCGGCAACACCAGCGCCGGGAACAACCAGAACACGCCACTTCAGGCGAACATCAGCGATGTCACAGCGATCGCAGCCGGCGGCACCGCCGCCATGGCGATCAAACCGACGGCACGGTGTGGGCCTGGGGTGATAACAACACCGGCCAGCTCGGCGACGGCCAGGCCCGCGCTGATCGCCGTCGGCACGTCACTGCCCCCGCGCTCGTGATCAGGTGGAGCGGCTCGCCCGCTTCTGTCCGCTAGCCATGGAAGCTCCCCGGGCTAGTGATCCTCGCCAGCGGCATCATGCCTGCACGGAACTCGCCCGCTGAGGGCGGATGCTGCGCCTCGGCGCCTGCCGGAGGGTGGCCGGCAGGTGTTGCCCGGACCTCAGATGAGTATCCGGACGACGCTGAATGCGCGATCCCATTCATCGGTGTGCACCGCTGTGAGCTCTGCGTCGAGAACGTGGAACGTCCGGGCCAGGGCAACGCTGATCCCGCCGAAGAGCAGCGGCAGCCGGGCCTGGGTTTCCTCGCTGAGAGCGGACGCTAGCGGCGGCCTGGCGGCTAGCGACTCGAGGATGGGGCGCAGTTCGATGTCCTCGTCGATGCGCCTGAACTGGTGCATGCACTCCTGCAGCCCGGCCGTGATGGGCGGATCCCACGGCTCGATGATGTCCCTGGCGTTTGCCTTCGCCGTGGCCTGACCGATAAGCAGCACGTCGTAGATCACGTCGTTGACGAAGTCCAGGTAGCGCTTTACGTCGTCGCGATCAACGCGGACCTGGCCGGCTTCCCGGAAGAACCGCTCGAACTTGGTAGATCCCATTACCGCCATGACAGTTCCTCCTGCTAATGAATAAGCGCAACCTGTCGAAGGCGAGCCGGATAGCCATGGCGCCCTCGCCTACGGCGGCAGCGACGCGCTTGGTCGAGCCACTGCGAACGTCCCCGACCGCGAACACCCCGGGCTCGCTTGTCTCGAGCGCCGATGGCTGCCACGTGCCCGAAGCAGGCGGCTCGCTGCGGGCTCGCATTGCGTCATCGCCGGTACGGACGAAGCCGTGCTGGTCCAGCGCGACGATGTCGCCGAGCCACGCGGTGGACGGCGCAGCCCCGATGAAGATGAACAGCGCCCGGGCCTGGATGACCTGCCTCATACCTGCCTGGTCCTCGACTGCTACTGCCTCCAGGGTGTCGGTGCCGATGAGCTCGCGCACCTGTGACTTCACTAGTACCCGGATACTGGCGGTCCGGTCGAGCTGGTCGATGAGGTACCGCGACATGCACTCGGCGAGGTCGCCGTCCCTGGCTACCACCGTGACTTCGGCCGCGTGCCGGGACAGGAAGACCGCCGCCTGGCCGGCGGAGTTGCCGCCGCCGATGATGACCACGGGATCATCCCGGCAGAGGAGTGCCTCCGCCTGAGACGCCGCGTAGTAGACGCTCGTCGGCTCGAAATGCTCCAGCCGGGGAATGTCCGGCCGCCGGTACCGGGCGCCGGTCGCGATAACGAGGAGTCTGCCGGTCACTGAGCTTTCGTCGGCCAGCCGGACCGTGCACTGGCCGTCCGTCAGCTCGGCGCCAGTAGCCTCGGCCGGGATGGCGAACTGTGCGCCGAACTTCTCCGCCTGCAGCATGGCCCGGACGGCGAGCTCGTCCCCCGATATGCCGGAAGGGAAGCCGAGGTAGTTCTCGATGCGCGATGAGGTACCTGCCTGGCCGCCGCTTGCAGTCCCTTCGATGACCAGTGTCTGCATGCCATCTGCGGCCCCGTATACCGCGGCGGACAGGCCCGCCGGCCCGGCGCCGACGACGAGTAGCTCGCAGGTAGCGTGCCGTCGCATCGGCGCGGGCAGGCCGATGGCCGCGGCCAGTTCCGCGTTGCCCGGATTGCGGAGCACGCGCTGACCGTACAAGATCACGATCGGCGTGTCCTCCGGACGGATGCCGAGCTGCTTGAGCAGCGATTCCGCGTCAACGTCGTCCTCGAGGTCCAGCCACCGGGCGGGCAGCCGGTTGCGTGCCGCGAAGTCGCGCAGCCGGCGCGCGTCCGGCGAGTACCGCGAGCCAATGATCCTCAGCCCGACGCCCAGCCCGACCAGCAGCGAGCGACGGATAAGGTAAGCGCGCAGGATCAGGTCCCCGAGCGCAGGTTCGCGGGCTACGAGTTCGCGAAGCCGGTCAACCGGTACGGCCAGCACCGCCGCCTCGGCGAGCGCCACGGCACCGTAATAGGCAGCCTCGCCAGTCAGCAAGCCCAGCTCGCCAAGGAACCGGCCAGGGCCGTGCACGCTGATGACCCGGTTGCCGGCCATGCTGTCGGCCTCGACGACCGCCACCGTTCCGCTTAGAACCACGTAAAAATCGCAGTTGCGGTCACCAGCATGAAACAGGTGCTCGTGCGCCGGCACGATGCGCTGCTGGCCAAGCGCGGTCAGCCGGGTGATCTGGTCCGCCGTCAGCCGCGGGTAGGCGCCGTAGCTGTCCGGTGTCTCGGCTGGCATCTGACCATGCTTGTCCGCGCCCGCAGGAGGGCCGGCGTGCCCTGGGCTGACCTGGTGATCGCTCATGCCGTCAGACGTAAGACTCGTCGACGTAGCACCAGCGCCAGTCCTCACCCGGCTCGAACGACTTCACGATCGGGTGCCCGATCGCGTACGCATGGCCCCTGGCGTGCCGCATCGGAGATGAGTCGCAGCAGCCGACGTGCCCGCACGTCAGGCACAGTCGCAAATGTACCCAGGGCGTTCCCCGCCTCAGGCACTCCTCGCACCCCTGCGGCGTGCGGGGCGTGACCGGGCGCACCAGGATCAGGTGCGGATCGCTGAGTGTGGTCACGGCTGCTCCTGCGACTGAGGTGAATATTCAGCCATGCTCGTCTCGCTCGCGCCACCTGCACATCATCAACCCGGCTAGTTCAGCGGAGGCGGACGCCGGTCCGCTCGGCGGGTGATCGCCAAGCCCAGGGACCTAGCTGATCTGGGGATACGGAGCGGCTGACCGGCCGCCACGCTGTCTAGCGGAGGCTCGGCACTGCGATCGCCGGCAGCGATGCGGCAGGGGAGAACCATGTCGGCACGAAGGCACACCGCAGCTGAGCCTCGATTGCCGCCCACATGCCATCGCCGCTGTCCAGTTAGCGGCGACATTCCGGAGGGCCGCAGATGACGCTCCCGCGCCTCAGCGGTCGTCAGCTGAACCGGCTCGGTGCGACCGCTCGCACCGTCGCCCGGCGCGCGCCGGAGACGCTGACCATCGTCCGTTATCGAGCCCAGCCGACGGTGGCGACGATAGCCCGGCTCGCCACCACGGCCATCGTGGCCTACCTGCTCGCGCTGTTGCTCCCGGTGACCTCACGGCCGGTTCTGGCACCGCTAACCGCGATGCTGGTCGCTCAGGTGACGCTGTATCAGACGGTCCGCAATGCGGTGCGCCGGGTGGCCAGCGTGCTGGCCGGCGTACTGGTCGCGGTGGCCTTCTCGGCCCTGTTCGGATTCACCTGGTGGAGCCTCGGGATCACGATCGTCGCAGGACTTAGCCTGGGCTATGCGCTGCGGCTCGGCGACCACATCCTCGAGGTTCCGATCAGCGCGATGCTGATCCTCTCGGTGGGAACCGGGACAGCCGCGGAGAGCCGGATCATCGAGACGTTGCTGGGCGCGGCGGTCGGCCTGCTGACCGGGCTGGTTTTCGCCCGGCCGACGGTGCAGCCAGCCGAGGAGGCCATGAGCGAGCTCTGCGAGCGCATGGCAGCGCTCCTGGAGAGGATGGCCGCAGGCCTGCTGGCCGGGTCGGTGCGCGAGCCGTCAGCCGACTGGCTGGCCGAATCGCGTGACCTGGCCAGGGAGATCAGGGGCGTGGACGAGGCGCTGCGGCGGGCTGAGGAGAGTATCAGGCTCAACCCGCGCCGGGTCATGCTGCCGCGGACGGAATTCAATCTGCGGCACGTGCTGGAGACGCTTGAGCACGCCGCGATCACTGTCCGGGGGATCGCGCGCTCACTTGCAGACAGCGCCGGCCTTGCCGAGGACGACAGCCCGGTCCGCGATCAGGACATCCGAGACCGGCTGGCTGCAGTACTGGAGGAACTGGCCGGGGCAGTCCGCGCGTATGGCAAGCTCGCCAAGACGCACAGCCCGGCCATCCACAATCTGGTGGCGCCCGAGATGCGTGAGCACCTGGCAAAGGCGCGCGATCGGCAAGCCTCGCTCAGTGAACTGCTTGGCTCGGATCCGGCAGTCCGGCCGGTTGGCTGGCCGCTGCGCGGAGAGCTGGTCAGCCACCTCGACCGGCTGCGCGCCGAGCTTGAGGCGGCCGGCCCCGGTGAGGAGCACCCGCCGCAGCGGGAGCGCAGCAGCCGGCCGTGGCGATCGGCCTGGCAGCGGGGACGGCGACGGCTAGGCGCGGGACGCTGACAGGACACCGCTCACGCGTGCGCACCAGCGGACTGCGGGCTGCGCTCCCAGTTCCCCGCGGCCACGTCGTCGCCATGCAGAGCCTTCATGAGCTCCTGCTCGGCGTCATGCGTCAGCGAGGTCCGCAGGACGGTGCCGCCATACGGCCGGAGGCCCTCCAGGAACTTGTCTGGCGTGGCCTTGCGAACGACGACGAAGATCGCCGACGTTCCCGGCTGCACCAGGTGCTGCACTCGCTGCTTGAATTCGTCCTTTATCCCGAGCTCTCCGGCAGCTCCGAGGGCAGCGCCCATGAGACCACCTGCGGCGCCCACGATCGGAGCCAGCGGGAACAGGAACACCAGGCCGATGAGCGTCCCCCAGAACAGCCCGCTCAGCGTCCCCCACGCGACGGCATGGTGCGCGGGCGTCGTCACGTGCAGCTTGCCCTTGGAGTCTCTGCGGATGATGGCAGCGTCCTCGAGATCGACGAGGTAGTCCTGCTGAAGTTTGACCAGTTCCTGCCAGACGTTGTCGGCTGTCTTCTCATCCGGATAGCCGATGACGATGAGGTCGCTCATGCCACGTCCTCCATGTCGGAAATGAGCCTGGTCCGTCGCGCGTCGTTCCGGGCCGGTTGGGTGCGGCCCGGCATGACAAGCCGGGCATCCCAGGCGTGGCGTGTACGGCAACAACCCTTCTCGGCCGGATCGGCCCGCACATCGTCAGACCGTGCAGTTATGGCGCCTGGGCCGGGAGTTACAATTGCTGGGCTTACGGGAGCGGCCCCTGAAGCGGTGTGACCTGCGGTTTGTGTTCCTTTCAGAGCAATTGGCCTGGCCGGACGATGCATTCCGTCGGCTCGTTGCGGATCCTGATAGCGACATAGTGCCTGACGGGCACTTACTACCGAGCGAGGTGAGCCGCGATGAGGCTAGACGGGGGTACCCAGACCTACATCCGTGACCTGGAGGAACACCTCATTCGCGCCGTGTTCGACGGCGTCAGCCCGATCCGTTCGGATGCCGCTGTCCTGCTTGTCCGCGGTGCGCTGGCAGACGGTGATCGCTCCCGAGCCGCCAGTCTTGTCCAGGCGACCCAGGGCCTGGCTGACGATAAGCGCGATAACTCCGACATGGTGGCCGCGGCAGAGCACGCCCGCGGCCTCGTCGACCGGGATTCGGCCATGCTGGAGCGCGCGGCCAGCGAGTACTCCTCGCCAATGGCTCGGGCCAGTGCCACCGAGGATGCCTGCCAGGCCTCGTCCGCGCATGGCGATCACGGCTGCGCGGCGGCCAGGCTACGGGAGGCCTATGACCAGTACGAGCAGCTGGGCTGCGCCGAGGGCATGGCGCGCGTTCGGTCTCAGCTACGCGCCTGCGGGGTAAGGGTGCAGCACTGGAAGCGAGCTGACCGGCCGGATTTCGGCTGGGCGAGCCTGACAGATGCCGAGCGGCGAATTGCCGATCTGGTAGCAGAGGGGCTCAGCAACCGCCAGGTAGCGGGACAGGTGTTCCTGAGCACCCACACGGTTGCGTTTCACCTGCGTCATATCTTCTGGAAGCTTGACGTCAGCTCGCGCGTGCAGCTTGCCCGGCTGGTAGCAGAACACTGAGCGGAGCGAGCAGGCGATGAGGCCGAGTCTGACCGAGGTTCGGTCGGCACACCGAGGTGGGGCAGGCATGAAAGCTGGTGCGGACGTTAGGCAGGACGTCATTCGCGAGCTGCAGTGGGATCCGCAGGTATCGGATCCGGACGCGTGGCAGTCCAGGACGGCGCGCTGACCCTTTGCGGGCAAGCGCCGACCTACGCCGAGAAGCTCGCCGCGGTCCGTGCCGCTGACGGGTCTTGGGGGTCAGGGCTGTCGCCGACGAGATCAAGGTCCGTTTGCCGGACAGCCAAGGGACGACTCTGATATCGCCCGTGCAATGGCACGTGTCCTGGAATGGAATACCCAGATCCCCGAGGGCAAGGTACACGCGCAGAGTCCGCGCCGGATGGGTGATGCTCGACGGCGAAGTCGAGTACGCATACCAGCGGCACGAGGTCGAGGGGATGGCACGGCACGTCCGGGGAGTCGTCGGCATTACGAACAACATCCTCATCGTTCTCGCGGGTCAGCGCGGACCAGGTAGAGGCGAAGTTCGAGGAAGCCTTCAGGCGTGACGCCGAGATCGACGCGCGGCATATCACGATCGAGATGTCCGATCACACCGCGAAGCTCTATGGAAATGTCCGCTCATTGCGTGAAGCCGCCGACGCGGCGGCGGCTGCCGCTGCTGCGCCCTGGCGTGTCCGCGGTGGAGAGCCATCTAGTCGTCTCACCGTGACCGTGGGCATGCGCACGGCAGGTGCGCCGAGCTGCAGGTCAGCGCAGCTTGGGCCGGACTAGCCGGGTTGAGGATGTGCGTGCCTGCAGGGTCGCGACAGTCTGCTGATAGCGACCGCTACTAGGTAGGAGGCTGTTATGACAATGCTCCCCGCCCGTCGCAGAGGACGGACATTTGCCATCGCCGACCCGTCCAGCGAGCTCGAGGCCATCTATGAGCGCATGGGCCAGCTGGTCAACGCGGCGTTCACCGACCTTGGCATCAGCCACATGACAGACATGCCGTGGTCGCCGCCGGCCGACCTGACCGAGACCGACGACACGTACCTGGTGCACGTCGAAGTACCGGGCATGCACAAGGACCAGCTGAACGTGGAGGTCAGCGATCGCGAGCTGGTCATTACCGGGGAGATCCCCGAGCAGACTGGCGGCAAGAGGCACCGCAGCTCACGCCCGACCGGGCAATTCGAGTTCCGCGCCACCTTGCCTGGTGACATCAAGACCGACCAGGTCAAGGCCGAGCTAGCTGACGGAGTCCTCACGGTGACGGCACCGAAGTCGGAGGCGGCCAAGCCGAGCCACGTCGAGGTAACAGGCTGACGCGCAGCCGCCAGCCGACCATCACAGCCCGAGCAGGAGGTAGGGATGGCAGTCGCGGTCGGTATTGATCCCGGAACCACGAACTCCGTGATCGCCGCGACCGAGGCCGGAAAGCCGACCGTCATACGGCGCCACCATGCCGAAGGCGGCCGACCGGGCCAGCCAGCTCGGGATCCGCGGCGCCACGTTCCCGTGGCGCACTATCGACGGCGAGCGGAGTGCTCGGGCTACTGGCCGGCACGGCGGCCTTCCACGTGAACGCGGACATCGCCGACGCCGTCATCAGCTACAGCGACGCGACCGGCGATCACGAGTTCACTCGCAGGACCGGGCTCGATGTGCTGACCGCGACGGCCGGCTCTGGCGGTCGCTCGGCGAGCACGACCCGGCCGGCTGCTTCGGCATCGACGGCGTCACCGGCCCGCATGAGTACACGGCCCTGGCGGACAACAAACGTGTACACCAACCTGATGGCGCAGAGGAACCTCAACGCTGCGGCCGACGCCGCGGAGCAGCACGCTGACCGCGCGCAGGCACTCGGCGTATCGGCGCGGGAGATCGCGAGCTGGCGGGCCGCGGCACGGTCGATTCTCGTTCCGTATGACGAGCAGTCGGAGTGCACCCGCAGCGCCGACCGGTATCCGCTGATGCTGTACTTCCCCAACTTTGACCTGTACCGCAAGCAGGTGGTCAAGCAGGCGACCTGGTGCTGGCGATGCAGCTACTGCCAGACGCATTCACCAGCGAGCAGAAAGCCAGGAATTTCGCGTACTACTAGCGCCTCACGGTACGGGGCTCCTCAATGTCTGCGTGCAGCCAGGCCGTGCCGGCGGCCGAGACCGGGCACCTCCGCCTGGCCTACGACTACCTGGGCGAGGCCGCGATGATGGACCTGGCAGACCTGCAGCACAACACGCGAGACGGCCTGCACATGGCCTCGCTGGCCGGATTATGGATTGCCGTGGTACTGGGCTTCGGCGGCATGCGCTGGCGCCATGGCGTGCTGGAATTCGCGCCGCGGCGGCCCCGGCGCTGACCCGGCTGGCCTTCACCACCGTGTCCGGGGGGCGAGGCTGCGCGTCGAGGCCGCCGGCCAGGCCGACCTGCACGCTCGCGGCGACGGGCCTGCGCTGGAGATCAGTCACCATTGCGAGCGTCTCTTGCTGTCCGCTGGCGGTGCGGCGCAAACGCGCGCGATCGCCGTGCTGCCCGAGGATCCGGAGCTAGCCCAGCCGCCAGGACGCTAACCCGTCCGGCGGGTTCCGCGCGCCGGCGGAACCCAGCCGGACGCCGGGTGGCACGTAACCGGACGGCCAGCCGCGGGCCGTGCCGCCCACACGGGCTCAGGGGGAATCCAATGGTCCAGGGACAGACATACGACGAGCGCAGGCGCGCAGGTCGCGCCCAGCGCCCCGAGGTGCCGCGCTCCTCGCACGCCAGCTGGAGCTCGCCTGCCGGCCGCGCCGACCCGATCGCGCTGCTGGAGGAGAACAACCGCACAAGGCTGCCCGACCTGGTCCCCGTCCGCTACGGCCGGATGCTCGCGTCGCCGTTTGCCTTCCTGCGCGGTTCCGCGGTGATCATGGCGCATGACCTGGCGACGACTCCGCGCACCGGGCTCACGGTCCAGGCCTGCGGCGACGCGCACCTGGGCAACTTCGGCGTATTCGGTACGCCGGAGCGGAATCTGGTCTTCGACGTGAACGGCTTTGACGAGACTCTGCCCGGTCCATGGGAGTGGGACGTCAACCGACTCAGCACGAGCACGATCCTCGCCGCCAAGAACCTGCGCTCTGGCAGACCGGATGCCGCCGCGATCGCGCGGTCCGCCGGCACCGGGCGCAGGCCCACCGACGGGCTCGTGCCCGCTGCCGAGGCACTGCCACATGCTCGTCCGCAGGACCTCGCGGTGTCCGCGGCTGTCATCCTCGTTGTGCTAATCGCAGCCCGGATCACGCGCAGAATCCCCGGTCCGCTGATCGCGGTGATCGCGGTGATCGGGGCGATCGTCGTCAGCCGCCTGGCCGATCTCGACCAGCACGGGGTGGCGGTGACTGGTCCGGTCCCCAGCGGACTGCCGCAGGTGGCACTC
This sequence comes from uncultured Actinomycetota bacterium, assembly GCA_963837255.1. GTDB lineage: Bacteria > Actinomycetota > Actinomycetes > Streptosporangiales > Streptosporangiaceae > JAJYUU01. The sequence continues at coordinate 2,296,658 of CAWIMN010000007.1, read as the reverse complement.
CCGGCACTCGGTCTGCACGACGTCACCTCGCTGCTCGGCACTGCCGCGTCCCTGGCCGTGGTCGTCCTCGCTCAGGGCGCCGCTACCTCGCGCGCCTACGCCGCGAGGCACAACGAGACGACCAGCTCCGACAGCAACCTGGTTGGCCTGGGAGCCGCCAACGTAGCCGCGGCGTTCACCAGCGCGTTCGTCGTCAACGGCGGTGCGACGCAGACGCAGATGGTCGACAGCGCTGGCGGGCGCAGCCAGCTAGCCCAGCTCACCGCCAGGGCAGTGGTCGTCTGCGTCCTGCTGTTTGCCACCGGGCCGCTTGCGTACCTGCCGATCGCTGCACTGGCGGCGGTGGTCTTCCTGATCGGTCTTCGGCTCATTGACCTCGGCGCGCTCAGGCGTCTTGCCGCCGCCCGCCGTGATGAGTTCGCGATCGCCGTGCTGGCCGCGGTCGCGGTCGTTGTCCTGGGCGTCACGGACGGCATCGTGCTCGCCGTGATCGCCTCGGTGATCGACCGTCTGCGCCACACCTATCACCCCCGCAACAGCGTTCTGGTGAAGTCGCCCGCCGGGCACTGGCACCCAGTCCCGGTGCGGCGGCCCGCTGCAGTGGCTGGTCCTGGACAGCGCTGGCATCGGCGACGTCGACTTCACCGCCGGATCCGTCCTCCTGGAGGTGATCGAGCGACTGCACCAGCAGCATGTCCGGTTTGTTGTCACAAGCATGCTAGGCCCGGTTCGCCGCCAGCTTGACCGCCACGGCATCAGGGGAGTAAAGGGCCCGGACGCCTACTACGACACTCCCGGCGAGGCCCTCGAGGCCTACCACGTCGGCAGCCGGCGCTGATGCTCTGGCCATGCCGCGGCGTGCCGCTTGAGGCCCGAGAGCGCGACGGCCCGGGTTGTATCTGCTGGTCATGCGGGGGATGTGCCGGAAGGTCGGCCAGACAAGCGTGGTCGGCATGGCGAATAACGGCGGCGATGGCGCCGATGCGCTGGTGATCTTCGGCATTACCGGGGATCTCGCCAGGAAGATGACTCTCCGCGCGCTCTACCGGCTCGAGGAGCGCAAGCTGCTCAACTGCCCGGTCATCGGGGCGGCCAGCGACGAGATTACAGCCGAGCAGCTCGCAGAGCGTACGCGCGCGGCAATCCTGAGTGCCGGGGAAGGATTCGACACCGCGGTATTCGGCCGTCTGGCCAGCCGGATGTCGTACATCAGCGGGGACGTCACCGACGCAGCGCTGTACCGGAAGCTCGCCGCGGCGATCGGCCCGCGCCAGACGCCGGTGTACTACCTCGAGGTGCCGCCGTCGCTGTTCGGGCCCGTCGTCGAGCAACTGGCGGCGGCGAAGCTGCTGCGCGACGGCCGAGTCGCCGTCGAGAAGCCATTCGGCTCAGACCTGCGCTCGGCACGAGAACTGAACAGGCGGCTGCACCGGGCGCTGCGAGAGGATCAGATCCTGCGCGTCGACCATTTCCTCGGCAAGGAGCCGGTCATCGGCATGGAGTACCTGCGCTTTGCCAATTTCGCGCTCGCCGAGCTGTGGGATCGCAAGAGCGTCTCGTGCATGCAGATCACGATGGCCGAGGACTTCGGCGTGGAGGGCCGCGGCAGGTTCTACGACGCCGTCGGCGCGCTCCGGGACGTCGTGCAGAATCACCTGCTGCAGGTGCTTGCGCTCATTGCCATGGACCCGCCGGCCGGCGGCAGCGCGGATGACTTGCAGGACAAGAAGGCGGAGGTGTTCCGCGCGATGCCGGCCGCGGACCCGCGGCATTACGTGCGGGGCCAGTACGAGGGCTATGCCGAGACCCCGGGCGTCGCACCGGATTCTGCTACCGAGACGTTCGTCGCGCTGCGGCTGGAGATCGATAACTGGCGATGGGCGGAGGTGCCCGTATTCCTGCGGGCCGGTAAGGCCATGCCGCATCGCGCTACCGAGGTACGACTGCTGCTTCGTCGCACCCCGCGGCTGGCGTTCCTGCCGACGTCGGGTCGGGCGGATTACAATCAGATCGTCTTGCGCATCGATCCTTCGCCCGGCATGCGGCTGCACCTCGCGGCCCTTGCCCGCGAGTCATGGCGTGCGGTTCACCTGGACTCGTCATTCGTCCGCGACCTAGGCGAGCCGATGGAGCCCTACGAGCGGCTGCTGCATGCGGCGATCACCGGCGATCACCAGCTTTTCGCCCGCCAGGACAGCGTTGAGGAGACGTGGCGCATAGTGCAGCCCCTGCTCGACGATCCGCCGGAAGTCCGCTCCTACGAGCGCCTGTCCTGGGGACCGGCGGCGGCGGATTCCCTGATTCGCGGCCATCCGCGCTGGCAGGAGCCGTGGCTTGCCCAAGTCTGACAGCCGCACTGCCGGCTGCTTAGTTGTAACGCATAACCCGGCGGGCCCAGCGCCAGGGCCAGCCCGCGGATGTTTCTCAGCTGGCTCAGTCGACCTCGGTCAGCGGGGTGGCGATCTGCTCCAGTTGCTTGCCCTCGGCGTTGAAGCCGAAGAGGATTTCGACGATGCCGCCCAGGAACATGATGGCGACACCCGACCGCGTATCTGGTCGCAAGCCGGGTCCGGCTCGACCTGTTGCAGATGAGGAACCCGTAGAAGGCCGGACCGATGGCGGCGAATATCTGGGCGATCACGAGGAATGACAGCCAGCGCCTCCGCCCTGATCTCGACGGGGGTAGATCTCGCTGATGGTCAGGTAACCGGTGCTGCACACTCGCACAGCTCAAGCAGTTAGTGCGTGTGGCCGCCGCACCGGGGAACTTCAGGCCGCGAACGCGGCGCACCGCTGGCGGAGTTCCTGGGGCGCGGCGCGAGGAGAGTGCCCGTTATCATCTTGGAGGCTGGGGTGAATGCCCGCACAGTCGGCAGCGCACTTGCTGACGCAGTGAACGCCTCGCAACGGTTCGGCTTCGTCGGCTCAGCTGGTTCCGTAACACGGGGGTGGGGTGGCCTGATCCTGCATACTCCGCCTGAGGGTGGCCCATACCGGAGAATGGCTCACCGGGCACGCCTGCCGCCAACGTCGCGGCCGCCTTGCGTTCCAGACCCCGTCGGCTGTCGGCCCCGAAGGTCACGAGTCGTTGCTGGCCTTGTCGGCTGTGTCCTGGCTCGGGACGATTGTGACAGGGCACGGGGCCCTGAGAAGGACGTAGTGGCTGACCGTTCCGGGCACCGTGGGCTTGCCTGGTCGAGCAGCGAGCACAATAAGCTGGGCATGCGTCTGGCGGGCCGCCTCGACGATTACGCGCCCGGCGATTCCCTCGGAGATGCGCAGATCAGCCTGCGTCGCTTGGTCACCTAGTTCATCATCTACGGTGGCCCGGAGAGCTGCCTCGGCATTGGCCCGTTCCTCCGCTGGGCTGTGCTTGGCGGCAGCCGGATAGCCGCCGACCGGGGCGAGTGGCGGCTCATAGGCTGTCACGGCGACGAGGGGAGATTGCCGCCACCTAGCCTCCTGAGCGGCTAGCCGCAGAGCGGCCTTGGAACGCGTAGTGTTGTCCACCCCTACGACAACTGTCAAGTTCATCCCCTCCCCGCCGAGCGTCCTAGGGCGTTGGCTTCGGGGTGGCTGCACACTGCGAACACCCTCTATGCGCCGAGGCTTGCGCCGACTTCGCTGGGAGCACCGTCAGCCCTCGGATCGCCATCCGGCCAGGCGTCTGGCTTGTTCGTCCTGCGCCTGAGGTGCGCACCGATTTGCTGTAGCCGTTCGTTCCGGCTCTTTCTAAGTCTGCACCGCAGCCGCCTGCAACGACATCCCCCGGATGGTCAGCCTTGAGGCTGAGGCACGCAAGAAAACGTGACCCCATGGCACGCCGGTGCGGGCCCGCAGCCGCCCAAGGGGCTCCGGGAGTGCTCGCTCCTGCCGGCCCGTGGACGTCTGGCCAGTGTGCCGCGCCAACGCGCCTAGCGTGGTGGCACGTGCCGGGGTGGTGGCTGTGCTGGCTGGCTTTCCTCAAAACGGTGACCTTGGCGGATGTCTTCTGCGCAGGCTCGCTCCCGTGCGCGCTCGCCCCGACCTCCAGGTACTCATAGCCGGCCGGGCGGTGATGGGTCTGGGTGCGGCCGCGAGCGAGCCGGGTACCCTGTCGATCCTTCGCCACCTTCCGGGAGGCCCGGGTGGCGCGCAATAGGCGTGTGGGCCGCGACGTCCGGGTTCGCGCTCGGCGCCGGGCCGGTCATCGGCGGCATGGTGGTCGGGGTGTGGAGTTGGCGGGCACCTTCTGGTTCAACCTGGCGTTTGGGCTCGCCGCCCTCATCGTCGCGGCGGTCATCCTGCCGGAAAGCGCAGACCCCACAGCAGCCCGGGTCCAGACCGCAGGCACACGGCTCGCCGCGGGCGTCTGGCCACGCCGGTATTCGCGATCACCAACTCCGAGTCGAGTGGGTTCGGCCCGGCTGAGGTGATCGCGCTCATGTGCGTCAGCGCGGTGTTGTCAGCGGCGTTCGGATGGTGGGAGTGCCGGGCCCCGCACCGCTGCTGGACCTGCGATTCTTCCGCGTGCCGCAGTTCAGCACGGCCAACATCGCCGGCTTCCGCATTTACTTCGCCACCTTCGCCATCTCCTTCTTCACCGCGCGGTACCTGGTCTAGGTTGCGGCGCCTCCGGATAGCGGCTGGCGCTGGCCTTCCTGCCGATGGCAATCCTGATGATCGGCTCGTCGCTGCTGGCCGGGTGCTGGACCGCGGTGGCGGGGCCGGGGTGGTCAATCACGATCGGGTGCGTGCTGCTGGCGGCAGGGCTGTTCCCGGCCGACGTCTACATGTCCCCGCACCCCGGACCACAGGCCGCTGGTGGCGGCGCTCGCGCTAGCCGACCAAGGGGGCCGTCAACTTCTGCGTCGCGAGCAGGCCGACCGAGACGGCGTGCGCAAGCCGATCCGGGGCAGACTACCCGTTCTGACGGTGTGCCACGTGATCAGAGCGATGACCGTAGATACGTAGGCCAGGAGGGAGGCCCCGGCCATGTCAAGCACTACTCGTACCGCGGACGGCGCGATTCGCAGCGTCATCCCGGCGAGGGTGGATCGCCTGCGGTGGACACCGTTCCATACCCGGATGGTCGTCGCCCTCGGGGTCGCCTGGATCCTGGACGGCCTGGAGATCACGATTGCCAGCTCAATCGCAGGCGACCTGACCTCCAAATCGACCCTCGGCCTTTCGTCAACCGCCGTCGGCGCCATCGCTACGGTCTATCTCGCTGGCGAGGTCGTCGGTGCCCTCGGATTCGGTCGGCTGTCGGACCGGCTAGGCCGCAAGAAGCTCTTCATGGTGACGCTGGGCGTCTACCTCGTCGGCAGTGCCCTCACTGCGGCCACCGCTGGCCACACGGCGGGCTGGGTGGCCTACATGTACCTGACCCGGTTTGTGGCCGGGACCGGCATCGGCGGTGAGTACGCGGCCATCAACTCGGCGATCGACGAGCTGATCCCCGCCCGGTACCGGGGCAGAGTGGACATCGCGGTCAACGGAACCTACTGGGCCGGCGCGATCATCGGCACTCTCGTGACGTCCCTCCTGCTCAACCAGCTTGCCCCCGGCCTCGGGTGGCGGTTGGGCTTCCTGCTGGGTCCCGTGCTAGCCGTCGTCATCATCTTTATCAGGAGGAACCTCCCGGAGAGCCCGCGATGGCTGCTCATGCACGGCAGGCCCGCACAAGCGGAGGAAGCGATTCGCCGCATTGAGGCGGAGGCCGAGGCCGCCGGTCAGCAGCTAGCCCCGGTGGACCCTGGCAAGGCGATCGAGGTCAAGCCGACCGAGCGGACCAGTTATTTGACGCTGGTCTACGTTCTGTTCAGGAGATACTGGCCCAGGTCGGTTCTCGGCGCCACGCTGATGATCACTCAGTCGTTCCTTTACAACGCGATCTTCTTCACCTACACCCTGGTGCTGACGAAGTTCTACCATGTGAGCGCCGCCAGCGCGCCCCTGTATCTGATCTTGTTTGCGGTCGGGAACCTGCTCGGCCCGCTTACTATCGGGCGGTTCTTCGATACCATCGGCCGGAAGCCGATGATCGCCGCGACCTATATCGGATCAGGGGCGATGCTCGCGATTACTGCTGCCCTGTTCGACCAGCACTTGCTCACCGCCACGACCCAAACCATCGCGTGGTGCGTGATCTTCTTCTTCGCCTCCGCGGGTGCCAGCTCCGGGTACCTGACCGTGAGCGAGGTATTCCCGCTCGAGGTGCGCGCGCAGGCGATCGCCGTGTTCTTCGCCATCGCGCAATGCTTCGGCGCACTAGGGCCAGTCCTGTACGGCCATCTGATCGGGAACGGCACCAAGACCACCAACCTGTTCATCGGCTACCTGATCGGCGCGGGTGCGATGGTCCTCGGCGGCATCGTTGAGATCTTGCTAGGCGTCGCGGCGGAGGGCAAGTCGCTGGAAGACGTCGCCAATCCGCTGTCCATGGTCCGTAGGCCGGTCCACTCCGACTCCGGCATGACCTCAGGAAGCGCAGGCCAGGTCTGGCGCCCGAACCAGACCGACTGGGCGCCTGACTGGTCAACCAGGTTAGGCGCCGGCTCGGCCGCGTGGCTCCCGGGAGCTTAGGACAGGTACGCGGGCTCAAGCCAGTTCAGCGATCGTTGTTCGGACATGTGGCTCTCAAAGCTGCGCATACGACGGCTGATCACGCAACCCGGGGGCGACTGGGCCCGTCGGTACATGGCGCTGGCTCAGCGAAGACCTCCGGTATCACGACTGACAAGGGCATGAGAACGCCGTATCCGCGTGCGAGAGCGACGATGTCCATTTCAGGGATGTCTAGCCCGGGGGTCCAGATCTGCGGCGACCTGTGGGACAGGTAACTGCCGACGATCTCCCCGTCCATGGTGCGGTAACCGTCTCGCCGGTCTGAACCAGGACACGGGGGTGGCAGGCGGCCGGCCGGCAGGCGATCAGCGCGTTGCTGGAGCCGTTGACTGCCGCCGAGCTGCACACGGTCGCCGCCGAGCTGGCCCGCAATTGAGCGGGCCTTCGGGCGGCCGCAGCGGCAAGGCCCGCCGGAGCCAGCCGGGGGCGCGCTGCCATGCTGACTCGGCTGCTGCGCAATTTCCTGCGCCTTTGTCCGCCCGCTCGCGGCGGTGCTGCTGCTGGTGACGCAGACGATAGGGAACCAGTATCTGCCCAACCTCAACGCCGACATCATCGACAACGGGGTCGAGAAAGGCGACATCCGCTACATCTGGGCGACGGGCGGGGTCATGCTGACCATCGCCCTGGCAGTCGGCGGCGTGGCGATCGTGGCGGTGTACTTCGCGTCCCGGATCGCGATGGGCGCAGGCGCGGACATCCGGGCGGCGGTGTTCGGCCGGGTGCAGGGCTTCTCGGCCAGGGCGATGAACCGGTTCGGGACCCGTCGCTGATCACCCGGAACACCAACGACATCCAGCAGATCCAGTTCGACTCCGTGGGGTCCTCACCTGTTTCGGGGTGGAGTCGCAAAGAGAGGTTCTGGGCCTTTCGTTGTGGTAGGGCTCACGTGTCAGTTGCTTCCCTGGGCGGCGACGGTCCCGTAATGGCCTGACGCTTGCCGACATTGCGTCAGGGGTTCCTTCAGATCGTCGGGCCTTGCGTGCGTGAGGTTCGCGGGACTCTTCCAGGTACACGGCCGGGAGGCGTGTCAACAGGCGCCTTGAGCCTGACGTGTTGACTGCGGCCGGCCTGTGCCCGTGGGAGGTCCCCAGCGGCAGCTGTTCCCGCCCGGCGTGCTGCCTGCTGGATGCGCGGCGGTTGCGAGCGGTTGAGGCTGACGCGGTGGCGTGAGCTCTCAATGGCGTTGGCGAGCAGGTCGCGGGCGGCGTCATCAATGGCGGCTGCGCGGAGCAGCATCGCGGCCTCAGTGATCTGGAGGCCGTGCAGCATGCGCTCGATCTGGCCCGCCGGGCGTCGCTGGACGCCCGAGAGCCATCGCGGCGCGCAGGCTGACGCCGGCCGCGGTGTCGTAGCTGCTGATCAGGTCATCGGCCACCGGCGGCGGGACGGGCGCGTAGCGGCACGGGATGTCGTGGTTCTCGGGAAGCAGGCGGGTGGGCAGGTAGAGCAGGCGACCGTCAGCGACGTCGCGGACGGCGTCGGTGTCGAAGGTCGCGATGCGGCCGACGGCATCAATGGCGTGGTGAACGGCCGCGCGCACGACCTTGAGTTCGCCGGCGTTGGCGGCGAGGCCTGCCGGGGTCGCGGGGCGGGCTGGCGTCGGCGCAGGCGGGTGTCCAGCGCGGGTTGGTGTAGGCAAGCCGCCCGGTCCGGAGGATGAGGTCCTCGAGTTCAGCAGCGACCGGGGGGATGTCCCGGCTGTGGTGGATGCCGGTGGTGATGGTGTCCCAGTGGTGTGCGATGGCACGCCAGGCGGGCCAGGCCTGGCTGATGGCATCGGCCGCGTCGGCCAGCTGGGCTCGCACTGCGGACCCGGCACCGAGTATCGGGGCGCGTTCGGCGAGGCCGCGCAGAATCAGTTCGCTGGCGTGAGCGGCGTTGGCGGACGCAAGCGCGTCGCGCCGCCACGACAGGGAGCTGGCGGCGGGGGACCAGCGGACCTGGCCTGCGAAGGCCCGGGCTGTGCAGCGGAGCCGTTCGGCGGTGACCGTGATGCCCGCGCCGGGCCGCGGCAGCGATGTGAGCGCGGGCCGCGCACAGGAAGTCATCGAGGACCGGTGTCATCGTCGCCACGGGCCATCATCTGGCAGATGCGCCCGGCTTCTGCGGCGCCTCAGTGCTGGTTAGAAGGCACCCTCAGGACTGGCTGAGGCCAGATTCCTGAGGGTGCCCGCAGTGCGTCTCCAGGATTGCTAGAGAGCGATCCTTGGAGGCGTCTGACGATGAGCGAACATCGCGGGCACCTCCTTCCTGATACAGAGGACATTTCTTGCCGCGCGGCGCGGCCACTGTAGGACGGTACGCCGACAGGCGGCAACGCATTTACCGGTGGCCAAGATCGTCAAGTGCCCCCCGGTCACGTCAGGTTGCCGCCAGGCGAGCTCGCGGCGAAGCGCGCAGCCTCAACCCGTGCCGCTTAACCGGAGTCGCCGCCCTAGCCGAACTCACGCACTTGCCAAGCCCGGCCTGCCGCATTCTCCAAGGCCAGCAGAAGATGCCCGTTTTGCTTATCTGAAGAATTACAACTACCGGGCAATGACCTGTGGGCGCGGCAGCGCCGAGATCATTACCGTGGCGCGGCACCTCACCGGGCCGCTCCCCGGTACCGTTCCCATGTCCGTCAGGCCGCCGAGTGCCGGCGCCGCCGAGTGGACAGCCGGGATTGACAAGGAGGTCACGGTTACCGCGTCCAGGGAAACAGGCCGCAGGTCCATCGCCTCGAATAGGCGGGCCCGGCATGACTACACGATTCTCAAGACTTATGAGGCCGGGATAGTCCTGGTCGGTGACGAGGTGAAGTCCCTCCGGGCCGGTCACGCGTCGCTGGCCGGAGCGTTCGTTCACGAGCACGACGGCGAGCTGATGCTCCACGGCCTGCACATCCCCGAGCACGCGTACGGCCGTCGCGGCACCCGCGTCGTGGACCAGCCCCGGCGGACCCGCAAGCTGCTCATGCACCGCAGCGAGATCGACAAGATCACCGCGAGGCTGGGCGAGGCCGGCGTCACCCTCGTGCCGCTGTCGCTGTACTTCCAGAACGGCTGGGCGAAAGTGGAGATCGCCCTGGCGCGCGGCCGGCGGTCCTTCGACAAGCGGCAGGCAATCGCCCAGCGGGACGCCGACCGGGAAATTGCCCGCGAGCTCAGCGATCAGCTACGCGGGAGGCGACGACGCGGCCGCGGACCGAGCTGAGCTGAGACGCCGATAGGACGGGCAACCGCCCGAACTGGCGAGGACCACACATCAGCGACCCGGCAAGCAATCAGTCCTGCGATGCGAGGCAGCCGGAAGGCGACTCGCAGGCAACTCAAATCACCGAAAAGACGCTGATCGAAAACACACCATGCGGCAGAAGCGGGCTATTACGTACAGTGCGGCCGATGCATGAACGTATGGCCTGACCGCGTGCCTGCTCGATCATCGTGAGAATCGCCGGCAGGAGGGTCAGGTCAGCGAACTTCGGTGTACGCGCTGCGGTCCAGCTGCACGACGTCGGTGTTGTCGCTGCGGTCCGGCTCTGCGATGTCGTCGGCGTACTGTCTGTGATCCAGTTGCACGACGTCGAAACTGGCCCTGGAGAGCAGCTTGCGCAGGTGCTGCATCCCGGTCACGCCTGCGAGCGCGACGGCCATGGCGGCGGCGAGAACCAAGCCGCCGAACAGCGCGAGCCCGCCGACGACGTGTCCCAGTGTCATCATGATCACTGCAGCCAGCAGTGCCACCGGCACGGCCGTCAGCAGCAGCAGTGCGAGCAGCGTCACGGCGATAACGGCCTTGGCCGACCTGCCCGGCGTCCGCTCCGCATGCCATCCGGTCATTTACGCTCACCTCGCTAGCCCGGAGTAGTCAATGGCCCGGGCCTGCCCGACAGCAACACGATATGTCGTGTCCTCTCTTTATCAACGCGCCTCTCGATCAGGATGTTCCAGCAACCGTCCGGCGCGCTGACCGCAGGCGAACACCCACCCACGCCCTGCGGCATAGAAGGACGTTCTGCGTGTCGGTTCGTGGCGTAGGAACGTCCCCCTGATGCGCTTCGGGCTTGGTGTCCCACGCAGGAGGAGGACGTTCATGACTTGCTCCTATGTCAAGCTGCCTGCCGGATAGGCACTGTTGTGCCGTCGGCCAGGAGCGCTCGGTAGACGATGTCGGAGAGGCGGCGCTTGAGGGAACGCAGCGCCTGGTTCTTGGTGTCACCGGCGGTTATCCGGCGGTTGAGGTAGGCCTGCGCCTGCGGATGGCAGCGGGCCTGGGTGACGGCGATCCGGTGGATAGCGCAGTTCAGCTGCCGGTTTCCGGTCCGCGACAGTGCCGGGTCCGGTCGGCCGACCAGGCCGGTAGCGGCGCGGTGCCGTTGTGCCGGGCGCAGGCGTCCTTGGAGGAGAACCGTTCTGCGCCTGCGGTCTCGGCGACGATCTTCGCGGCGGTCAGCTCGGCGGCGCCGGGGATCGCCAGCAGTGACGGTGCGAGCCGGCGGACCAGCACGGCGATCTCCCGCTGCAGCGCGTTGATGTCGGTAGTGAGCGCGCCGATCCGCCCGGTCAGGTCCGCGGCCAGCCGGGCCACCAGGCCATCCGCGGCCGCCAGCCGGCTGGCGACCGCGGTGATCGCCTTCGTCCGGGTCAGCGACCGGGGTGCGGGGTCCCAGTCCGGGTCCAGCTCGTGCAGGTGCCAGCGCAGCCGGTTGATCATCCGGGTCCGTTCGGCGACCAGGTCGTCGCGGTGATCGGTCAGCAGCCGCAGTTCCCGCTCCGGGCCGTCCAGCCGCGCGACCGGCAGGCCCGGTTCCCGCAGCGCCGCCCGCGCCACCGCCAGGGCGTCGATCGGGTCGGACTTGCCGTAGGTCCGGGCCGAGTCCCGGCAGTGGGCCATCAGCTTGGGCGGTACCCGTACGATCTGTTCCCCGGCTGCCAGCAGATCGGTCTCCAGCCGCCGCGACAGGTGCCGGCAGTCTTCGACCGCCCATCGCCGCTCCGCGCCGAACCGGTCGGCCCACCGGACCAGGTCCAGGTGCGCGGCCGTCGACGTGGTCATCGTCGTCCGCGTCCCTAACTGCCGGCCCGCCTCATCGACCGCCACCACCGTGTGCGTCCGCTTGTGCGCGTCAATCCCCAGTACCACCATGAGCATGTCGCCTTCCCGTTCAGAGGGTGATCGGGCCGGCTGGCTGGCACACCTCAGTCGGGGGCGATGCCACGCTCCTATCAAGCCAGGCCAGCTGGTCCGCCAGCCCCGAGCGGCGGCAAAACCCATGTAAGCCACGCAGGCAGCAACGGTAGGAGCCAACCGCTCGGACAGAGGAAGCCTGACACTGAGTAACGGTAGTGGCGTGTCCCGCGGTGACCGCAACCGCAACGGCCGGCTGGGGCGGTTGCGGGCCCTGTGCCCGTGGTCAATGCGATCGTCGGGATCGACCTGGCCGGCGTCAGGCAGATGGTGGTGGTGACCGATCACGACTCGAAGGTCATCGCGCGGCGGACGTTCCGGTGCCGGGCGTGGGACCTGGGTGAAGCGCTGGACTGGGCCGCCCTGCAGGCGCGGTCTCGCGGGTTCGCCGGTGTCACGGTGGCGTGCGAGCCGACCGACCACCGGTGGCGCGTGCTGGGGCAGCTAGCGGGCGTGCGGGGCATGGCGTTCGTGTGCGTGCAGCCGATGCTGACCTCGTGGGCGCGCGCGGCGAGGACCTGACCTTCGATAAGACGGATGAGAAGGACGCGGTGCTGATCGCCCGGCTGGCCGGGCAGCTGCGCCGTTATGTGCCAGAGCCGGTGGATGAGATCTGGGGCCGGCTGCGGCACCTGGGCGCGCGCCGGGCGCAGTTGCTGGCCGATGCGGGCAGCCAGGTCCAGGAGATGCGCGCGCTGTCGGGGCGGGTCACGGTGGCGGACACGGAACTCGGCTTGCTCTTGTACGGTCTGACCGGCGGACGGTAGAACCTGTATATGCGCAAGGTGGAAGCTGCGGCAGAGCAGACTGCCCATGTGCCGCCCGAGATCGTCTGGTCCCTGCTCAGCGACGTCAAGCTGTACCCGCAGTGGGGACCATGGCGCAAGGCCGGCTACCGGAGCGAGGGCGACGCGGCCGCGAACGGCAAGGGCGCCGTCTACTGGCTGGAGGGATCAAAGCGGTACGGGTTCCGGTACCCCGTCTCGGTTGAGGAAATCCTCGACGTCGAGCCTGGCAAGCGGCTGGCCTACACCGTCCTGCGCGGCATCCCGGTGCGCAATTACCGGGCTGAGGTCACGCTGACCCCGTCACCCGACGGCACCCTCATCCGCTGGGGCGCCTCGTGGGACCGGACCATCCTGGGCCGCCTGGTGTACCGGCCGCTGCGTAACTTGTACCCGGTCATCGTGGCCGGCCTAGTGAAGGCCGCGGAGGCTCCCCAGAGCTAGACGCGACACCTCAGCCTTCGACGCGGCGTCGGCCGGTGCTTCCATCCAGGTCGCGAGCATTCCTGTCGGTGCCTGTCATCGGCAGGGTCGTGTCGCCTGGGTCCCTTGCGGTCATGTGCCCGAGGCCATGAAGGCAGCCAGGATGTAGTTCGGGTGGCGGTCGAGGTTCTGGCGGGCACGGTCGTATCTCATGGTGGTGCGTGGGTCGGCGTGGGAGGCGGCTTCCTGGACGTCCCGCAAGGGCACGCCGGCGTCGAAACTGGTAGAGAGCGTTGTTCCGGCCGTGTCGAATAGCTGCTGTGCTGGCGGTTGCGTGGGAGGTAGTCGTCAGTGCTGGTGATTGCTGGTCCGGGCGATGTCTGCCGCGTAGCCTGACCAGTCTGCTCCGGCCTGGCGTGCCCAGTGCACCGCGGTTCGCGCTGACAGGTGGAGAAGGTCGGCGAGGACGGCGGCGGGCAGCTGGGCGGCGAGATCGGTGAGCGCGGCCCTGCGGTTCGCCATGGCGTAGATCCCGAGGTTGCGCAGGCGCTGGCCGAGCCGGGCTGCGGTGATCGGCTGGCCGGGCAGTCCGCCGGGGAACAGCCATGGCGTGTCGGCGGGAGATCCGATGCCGGTGTGGGAGCGGCCGGTGCGGATGAGCTCGGTGAGGATGATGCCGAGGGGCTCGGGCGCTGGCAGGTCATGCTGGCCGAGCCGGACGAAGACGCTGCTGTCACGGCGGGTGACCTGGCTGGCGGTCATGGCGGAGATACGCGACAGCTGCTGGCCGTAGAGCAGGAGCAGGCAGCCAGCGGCCCGGTCGGTGAGGTCGAGGGTGTCATCGTGCAGCAGCCGGGCTACCTGTGCCCACCGCTGGTCCTGGCTAGCAGCGGCGCCGTCGTGGTGGGCGGGGGCCGGGATGTCCAGGTCCGTGCAGCGGCCGCGGGCTGCGGCCCAGAGCAGGAAGTCTCGCGCCTGGCAGGCAGCCGGCCCGGTGCCTAGGCCACAGGTCAATGTCGGCCTGCCCGCATGCGGGCAGGCTGGTGCCGCGGTCGCGGAGCCAGGCGAGCAGGCTGACCGCCACCCGGACGTTGTTTCGCGCGTGAGCTGTGCGAGTGCGGTTCCGATGGTCGTGGCCGGCGCTGGCACGCAGCCGCCGCATCACGTGCCAGGTGATGTAGGCCTGGATCAGCCGCCGGTCGTCGTGGTCGGGGATCGAGCTGAGGACGCCGGCGGCCCAGTGCTCGGCGCGGGCGATGCCTTCGTCGCGGGGTGGCAGGATCCTGCTGGCGGTGAGCATGTGCCGCAGGTAGTCAGCGGCCCGCTGACGTGGGTGAGCGTCCAGCGCCTCGTGCGTTGCGGCGAGGCGGTCGGCGGCGATGTCGGCGAGCAGGCTGGCGCCTGCCCCGCTGCGGAGCCAGTTCAGCGCGCTGCGCGGCTGGCGTGCGGCGGTGACCGCTTCGAACACGCCCGTCAGGTGAGACGGGACGTCACCGAGCCCTGCGGATAGCAGCTCGCGTGTCCGGCGGTTCAGGCTGCACCGATCGCAGCGGCCTTTCTCGTAAAGCTTGTCCTCGAGTCCGCAGTCGCAGCAGGCGTGGGTGACCGGGATCCCGGCGCAGTCCGCGCAGGTGTCAGCGCGCGGCCCGGGCGGAGCGACCAGCCGCCGGCTCTGTCCGCAGCGGGCGCATGGCCCGCGGCTGCGCAGCGCCGCGGTGTAGCACGGGTCGCAGACCGGGCCTTCGGGCCAGCGGGCAGCGGGCGGGCGGTCATGCCCGCGCCGGGCGCAGCACGCGGTGGCCCGCGGCGAGCACGACGGGCAGACCGGCCGGCTGGTGCTTGCGAAGTTGCATTCCCGCGTCTTGCCGCACACGCCGCAGACAGCCTCCGGCATCCGGTAGCAGCGGGCACAGACGTCCGGCTCGCTGTCGCCGCGGGCCCGCACGACGATCGACGCGGTCTGGCCGCATATCCCGCACGGGCGATGTCCGCGGTCATGGCGGCGGCACCGTTCGCAGATCCGCTCGCCAGCGGCATCGCGGCTGACAACCGGCTTGACCTCGCCGCAGTGCGCGCAGGCAGCGGTGAGCCGGCGTGCCGCGCACGGCTTGCACATGGCGCCGGCATCGGTGCGGGTCAGCGGCATCCCGGCCCGGCCGCAGCGCGCGCAGGCAGGCGGGCTGAGCGTCGCCGACCCGCGGGCGATCAGCTCGCCGGCCAGCCGCCCGGCCACCGGCGGCGCCCCGTGGCGGAGCATGTCCCGGTCAGCGACCAGCGCCGCGGCCAGGTCCCGTAACACGGCCGGGCTGGTGGCCACCGCATCGACGGCGGCAGCGATCTCGCTGGCCGGCAGCGACCCTTCCGCCGTAATCACGTACTGGATTAGCGCGTCCCGGCGGCAGGCGGCACACGGCCGCCGCAGGCCATGGCTGGTTAGCTGGTGGCCTGCGGGGCAGCCGGCGGCCATTACCGGTGCTGCGCGCCGGGCACCCGAGCGCGCAGCGGGCGGGGCCGCTGCTCCGGCGCCTGGGCCCGTGACCGGCTTGCGCCCGGTGACACGACCGGCTCGATGATGTCGCCGGGACCGCAGCCGAGAATGTCGCACAACGCGGCCAGCGTCGCCAGGCTGAGGCGTTCGGGCGTGCCGGTGACCAGGCGGTAGATCTGCTCACGCGACAAGCTGATGCCCCGCTCCGCCAGCGGCGCCGCCAGCGCCGTGGTGGCGTACATGTCCCGGTCGGCCATCAGCCGCCGCAGGTGCCAGTGATAGCTCACCTTCCGCGTCACGGTGCCGGCTCCTTTCCGTCGTAGGCGCGGGCCAGCGCCGCCCGCAGCATCCGGTTCATCGCGTCACTGCCGACGGTGGTGTAGGTGGCCGTTGCCGAAGCCCAGGAATGGCCCGCCTGGTGCTGCACGAACAGCGGATCCACGCCGTCCTCGATCAGGTGCGAGACATAGGAGTGGCGTAGACAGTGCACCGAAAGCTCGGCCGGGAGCCCGGCCGCTGTCCGCCAGCAGGCGAACCGGTCGTCGATCTGCCGCGCGGAGATCCGCTCGCCCCGCTCGGTCAGCCACAACGCCGGGTGCCCGTCGCACCCGTAGTGCGGCCGCACGTCGGACAGGTACTGCCCGAGCGCCTCAGCCGTCCACGGCATCACCGTGGCCACCGCCCGGCGGCGAGGCGGGCTGCCGCGCATCGCCTTCCCGTAACGCACATGGCACACTCCCAGGCCGCCGAGCTCGGGCGCGGCCGGGCTGGCGCCGAAGTCGGCAACGTCCAGCATCGCTGCCTCCCGCCGCCGCAATCCCCACCCGTAGATCACCTTGAACAGCGCCGAATCGCGGAATGCCGGAAGCCACCCCTTGCGGCGCGAGCCCGCCGCGTTCTCCACGTGGTCATCGGCGGCGTCGAAGAAGGCCTGCAGCTCAGCCCGGGTCAGCGGCCGGCGCTCAGGCCGGCCCTCGTAATCGGCGGCATGCACCGCGGTGTTGCCCGCATGGCAGACCTGCTCCGGCGCGGCGCCGACGCGCTGCCGGCACTCAGCTGCCCAGCCGTACCGGGGATCGCACACGTAGTCCAGGAAGACAGC
Organism: uncultured Actinomycetota bacterium; assembly: GCA_963837255.1. Taxonomy (GTDB): domain Bacteria; phylum Actinomycetota; class Actinomycetes; order Streptosporangiales; family Streptosporangiaceae; genus JAJYUU01. The sequence continues at coordinate 2,280,082 of CAWIMN010000007.1, read as the reverse complement.
CAGCGCGCCCTCATACGACCGGACTGTCGAGTGCGCCCACGTGCCGGAGGCAATCCAGCTCTCGACCTGCGCGGGCGTCCACTGCCACGGCCACGCCCCGGTGAACGCCTGGAACCGGCGTACCAGGCGGACCCGGCCATCGACCAGCGGCACGGTCAGCCGCCGCGCTGCTTGCTGGCGCTGCCAGCCCTCCAGCATCGCCTCGAATAACGCCGGCTCCGGCCGCAGCGGTGTGGCCTCGTCCACCAGCACCAGCGCCGCCGACCCCGCGGCCCTTCCCGTCCTGGGCACGGCACCCCCAGTTCATGCACCAGAAGCAACAGACCGGTTACCCAATGCAACACGATCAGGCGCCACATCATGGCAGCAGGTGCAACCAGCGCGATGAACCCGCAGGTCAGCCGCGTGTTGCGGCTAAGCGCGCCCGGAGGTCACGAGCACGCCCCTAAGCTGCAGCGCAGCTAGAACGCCATTCATGCAGAGTGCCGAATGATACATCCGATGCAACTCCGCTCATTTGCGCGGTGGAGGCGAAGTAGTGCCGCAGCATGTGCGGGTGCGTGCGACTGATGCGCACGCCGGCGCTGCGTGCGAGGTGTCGGAGCCGGCGAGTGGCGGCGTGGCGGTCCATCCGCGTTCCGCGGGTGTTGAGCAAGATCGGTCCCGCGGTGCGGCCGCCTATGGCGCGGTCGAGGGCACGGCCGACGGCCGGCGGCAGCGGGATCAAAACGAACTTTGTTCCTTTGCCGCACACTCGTAGGACGCGGTGGCCGTGTTCCTCGCCGAGGTCGGCGATGTTGGCGCAGGTGGCTTCGAAGATCGGACGTGCTCAGCCGGAGAGTTGTCCAGACGGCGTCTATGACGGCGGTCCGGTAGAAGCCTGCGCCGACCGAGAACCGCCGCGAGATCTTCGGTACGGGGCGGCGTAGCGTGACAGTAGGGAACCGGACGTGAAGGCGGAGACCGGTTAGCCCGTTATCTAACGGCTGCTCCTCATTTAGCTCACTAGCGCGCCGGTTCGGACGGGGAATCTTGCTCAGAGCGTCTCGACCGGAGGCAGCTCTGCCGACGTGACCGCTTCTGGGCTCGCCGAAGGTGTCCCGGGTGCAGCGACAGGGCAATGCTGCCGCAGCGAACGGGTTCTCCGTAAGCGGCTGAACCGGCTAGCAGGGCAGGACCCGCATCTGCGGGTCCCGCGCTGCGAAGACGAACTCAGAGGGAGAACGACATGGACATCACAGGAAAGGCGGCGCTCGTAACCGGCGCCAACCGCGGACTGGGACGACAGCTTGCCACGCAGCTTCGCGACCGAGGCGCCCGCGTCTACGCCGCAGCGCGCGATCCAGAGACCGTGGACCTAGCGGACGTTACACCCATCGCCCTGGACATCACCGACCCGGCTTCGGTCGCCGCGGCGGCACAAGCCGCGAGCGGGCTGGCCATCCTCGTCAACAACGCGGGCTCGTCTACCAGGTCGTCGCTGCTGACCGGGGACCTGACCACCATCCGGCTGGAGATGGACACCATCTTTTTCGGGACCCTCGCGGTGACCCGGGCCTTCGCCCCGCAGCTGGCCGCGCAGGGCAGGAGCGCGGTGCTGAACATCCTGTCGGCGCTGTCCTGGCTGAGCATCCCCCGGTCCGGCGCCTACTGCGCCGCCAAGTCGGCGGAGTGGTCGCTGACCAACGCCCTGCGCCTGGAGCTGGCGCCGCAGGGCACCCGGGTGACCGCCCTGCACGTCGCCTACATGGACACCGACATGACCCGAAACCTCGACGTCCCCAAGTCCGACCCGGCCGCCATCGCCAAGCTGGCCATCGACGGCATCCAGGCCGGCGACGCCGAGATCATCGCCGACGACACGAGCAAGCGCGTCTGCGCCGGTCTGTCCGCCGGAGTCGCCGGCCTCTACCCCCAGGTCGCCTGATGGATCGGGGCTCGCCCGGCGAAAGCTGCTCCGCGAGCCGCACGACCAACTAAATCTGTAGCTCCAGACCAGACGTGCGCCATGTGCTCACACCGACCCCCGTGCCGGTGCGGCTCTTCTTACCGGTTGCCGGGGGGTATCAGCGCATCGCCGGGGGTAGGAACTTAGGGACGATGCGCCGGCCTGCCCAAGATCGACGTGCCCATGCTGGTCGTGCATAGCAAGGTGGATCAGGAGCTGGCGCTGGTCAGGACCGGTAGGCGGCCGCGCTGCCTAGTCAAGGACATGCAACTGGTTGTCGTCGAGCGTGTTCCGCTGGCCATCGCCTGGAGGCACGCCGACCGCGTGAATACGGCGCTGCTGGACTTCCTGCGCAAGGGAGACGAAATGGCTGAGAAGAAAGCGATGGTCATCTACGCCGCGCTGTACGGGACTGTCGAGGCCGCACTAGCCGACCTGGACGCGATCGAGCAGCTGCACAAAGACAGGCTGATCGGCCAGTACGACGCGGCGGTGATCGACCAGGGCAACGGCAAGCCGCACGTGGTGAAGCGGAAGGACCGCCCGCAGGTACGTGTCATCCCTGAGTGGTTCGGGGGCGGGGCTCTGCCCCACAAGGAGCTCCATGAGGCGGCTGACGAACTCTGGGCCAACCAGGCCGCACTCATCGCGGCTGGCGAGCCAACCATCGAGAAAGGACTCGACAAGGCGTTTACGGGTGCGGCCAAACTCGTGAAGCGCGCGGTGGAGGCCACGCCCGGCGAAATCACCAGCACGTGGCAGCAAGCGCTCAAGGAGGCCAACATGATCGACATGAACCTGGAAGTCGACATCATCCCGGTGTCCGACGTCGAGCGATCCAAGCACTTCTACCAGAGCGTGGGCTGGAGGTTCGATGACGACACCGCGGCGGGAGACGACGTTCGCATCGTCCAGTTCACGCCCCCGGGCTCGGGGTGCTCGGTCACGTTCGGCAAGGGCATCACGGCGGCCGCGCCCGGCACGGCCGAGGCAGGGCTGACCGTCTCCGACATCGTGGCGGCCCATGACGAACTCGCCGGCCGGGGCATCAACGTGAGCGAGATGTGGCACGGCGCGCCGTTTCCCCCGGAGGCACGGATCGCCGGCCCCGATCCCGAGCACACGAGCTACGGGTCGTTCTTCTCCTTCAACGATCCCGACGGCAATGCGTGGCTAGTTCAGGAGGTCACGGCCCGGCGGCACCTTCCGACCGCGGCCGCCCAGGCTCTTTCTGAGTAACGATCGCTCGGGCTCCGCGCGACAACGACGAAGCCGGCATCGGCGCTCAGTCGGCTTCGTGGCCGCGTCTGGTAGGGCATTTCGCGTCCACGGCGGCGCCTGGCCGGTGCGTCTCGGCGTGCCCGGGTGGCCGAAGGGCTTTGGGGGCTCGTGGATGGCAGTCAAGCGCTGGGTTACCCGATTCGTGCTGGCGGCGCTGCCGATCGGTCTCACGTTGCGATCAAGGCCCTGTCTCCAGCGGTGAACGACCCCACGACGGCGGTGCAATCAATTGACCGCATCGAGGATCTCCTGCGCTACGCGGCGGTGAAGCGCCTGTCAGAGGGGATAGGCACTGATCGGCACGGCGCTACCAGGCTCGTATACCGAACTCCGGCATGGGACGATCTAGTTGCCGTGGCGCTCGATGAGATTCGCGCGTTCGGTTCCGGGCAGTACCAGGTCGTTCGCCGTCTGCGGGCGCTGCTTGAGTCGCTGATGGCCGACCTGCCGGAGAAGAGGCATCCTCCACTCGTTCAGCAGCGTCGCCTCCTAGACGACGCCATCGCATCCTCGATCCCGGAGAGTCAGCCGCCAAGATGTGTCAGAATCGCCACCATCCAACACGGTCATCACGAGACCGAACACATATTCGATTAGAGGCTCACTACAGATGAGGGTGTAGCGGTCGGCGGCGCGTTCGACAGCGACACGGCGGTCTGCATGAAGCCGGTTGCCCACCGCGCGTCGCCGGTGAGCTAGAGTTCCGGCGGTCGTGATCCATTCGCAGGAGGTGAGACCCATGAACGCGGTATCCGTAACGGGTGCTCCCCTGCAGTCCACGATCGCGCGACTGAGGTAGTCGCTGGGAGCGCCCGCCAGGCAATTCACGAAAGGCGACTCCCATGAACACAGCACCTTCTTCGACTCCGCGCATCAGCTCGACGACCACTTCCGATGGCGTCGCGGTGACGCGAACGCCACGGCACGGGAATTGGCCGATGCCCAACCAGCAGGTCGACGCCACAAGACAGGCGGGCAACTCAAACAAGCGAGCCTTGGTTCTCGCCGGCGGCGGAGCGGCAGGCAATGCCTGGGAGCTCGGTCTCATCGCCGGCCTGTCCGATGCCGGGGTCGATGTAACCGAGGCCGATCTCATCATCGGGACGTCGGCAGGATCGACGGTGGCTGCCCAGATCACCAGCGGGACAAGGGTCGGGATCGAGGTGACGCCGGCCGGCAGCGCGTCGTTCAGGGCGTAATACGTCGCATCCGTCGCCGCGGACCCCAAGACCGTGCGGCGCTGAGACCGAGGGGTCAGTCCCGTACATACGCTACCGCTGGGAACTTGCCTGCTTCCGAGCGGAACGTCAGCTTGATCCACGAGATGTCGGCGAGACCTGATGGCCAATCCGCACCTGCTCACCGACGCGAGCGGCGCTGAGGCGGGGCAAACAGACTGAGCCGGCCAGTTTGGTCCACCTCCGGCATCATAATGAGTCGTGAGCGACGCCTCGCCCCATCCAGCGCCAGCGGCCTCTCGCGGCACTGCATTAGTGCCGAGGCCCAGAATCGCGGCGTTGCTATCTGCCGCACAGCATCGCCGCGTGACGCTGGTGGTCGCCGGCGCCGGGTACGGCAAGACGACCGCGCTGGCAGAGCTGGCGACCGGGACGCGGTCGCGCTGGGTCCGGCTGCGGCCCGTAGACGCCCAGGCCGAATCCCTCTCGGCGCACATCGCGGCCGCGCTCGGGGAGCAGCCGGCACCCGGGCGGTCGGGGATCGCGGCCGCGACCGGCTCCGACGACCGGAAGGTCCTGGCGGAAGCGCGCGCCGCTATGCTCTGCGAGCTGGCTGGCGGTCTTGACGGTGATGAGCTGCTGATCATCGACGGTCTGGAGTGCATCGGCGGCGACGAGGCAGCTAGCCACCTGCTGCGAGTCCTCTGCCTCGAGGCGCCGCAGCACCTGCACCTCGTGCTGTCTGGCCGCAGCCTCCCCGATCTGGGGCTCGGCGGTGCGCAGGGACATGGCGAGCTGCTCGAAGTCACCGCACCGGATCTCAGCTTCACTGTGGCGGAGGTAGCTGAACTCGTCGCGCTGCGCCTCGGCGCGACCTCGTCAGCGCTCGCGACGGAATGCTGGTCGGTGACGGGCGGCTGGCCGGCGGCGCTGCAACTGCTGCTCGATCGGCTTGAACGGCTCGATCCGACTGATCACCAGCGCGAGCTGGCGCGTCTTCGCCACAGCGGCGGCCACCCGTGGCGCGCGTTCGCACGTGAACTAGTGGCCGGCGAGCATCCGCGAGCTCGCCGGATCCTGTCAGTTGCATCGCTAGCCCCGCGCGTCGACGTCCGGTTGCTGCACGGCGTCGACGTCATCGCCAGTACTGATGATCTCGACAATCTGCAGGAACGGGGTTTGCTTGTCGAGGCCGGAGCTCTCGGCTACTACCGGCTCTCGCCGGTCCTGGCCGGAGCCGTGGCTGCGCAGGATGCCTCCAGCCTCGACTCTTTGCGCGTGCAGGTGGCGCGCTGGCTCGAGGATAATTTCCGCCTCGAGCAGGCGATGGAGTGCTACGCCGACGGTGCGCAGGATGCGGTGCGCTCGTTCCTGCGCCGCCACGGGCTGACGCTGGTCCGGACCGGCGCTGCGGCGCGGCTGATCGAGGTGCTGCGCCACCAAGGCACTGGCGACGACCCGACGCTGGACGCCATCCTGGCCGAGGCGCTGCAGGCGGTCGGGGAGTGGGATGCGGCGATCGAGCTGTTCACGCGGATGCAGCACGCGGCCGCGTCGGCCGGTCTGCGCGCGGGCGTGGCCTGGCGGTACGGGGTGCTGATGTATTTGCGCGGCCAGTCGCCGGGGGCCGCGGCGATCCTGGCGGCGGCGCATGACCCGGCTCAGCTCAGCGCCGATGACGCGATGGTGTCCGCATGGCTGAGCACGACACTGTGGAGCCAGGGACAGTCTGACGCGGCCGCCAGCATGGCGGTGATTGCGCTGCGCCAGGCCGGCGCCAGCGGTGACGCGTGCGCGCTGGCTGCGGCGCATGTGTCGGAGGCACTGGTGGCAGCCAGCCGTGGCGAGCGTGAGCACAACGAGCAGGCCTACCGCCTGGCACTCGCTGCGGCCCGCGATGGCGGCGACCTCGTCCAGCTCGCGAGGATCCACGCCAACCTGAGCTCGCGAGCGCTCGAGAATGGCGACTACACCGACGCCATCAAGGAGGCGGAGCGGGCGCTTGAGACAGGCGCTGGCCACCGGTTCTTCGCCGCGCTGGCCCTCACGAACAAGGCCGAGGCGCACCTGCGGCTCGGCCAGCTCGACGACGCGCGCACGGCAGCATCCGAGTCCGCCGCCATCTACGACGCGCTCGGCTCGTTGCACGCATCTGTGCCGCACGTGATCTACGGCGAGTTGTATCGCCAGCGAGGGGATCTGGTCCGGGCGCGCGGCTCGTTCGAGCGCGCGTATGGGCTCGCCGCCGAGTCCGACGACGCACACACGCTCGTGTTCGCGCTGGCCGGGCTGGCCAGGGTGCTCGCCGACGAGGACGTCGCAGCGGCCCGCAGCACGGCCGCGGACGCCGTCGCCAGGGCGAGCAGCCTTGAGCGCGCAGCCGCACTATGCGCGGCAGCGGAAGTGGAACTGGGCGCCGGAGACGCGGCGGCAGCAGACGCGCTTGCCCGCCAGGCGGAGAGCGAGGCGCGCGCCACCGGTGATCGCGCGGCCCTGGCTGAATCGCTGGAGCTGCAGGGCGCGGCGCGGGTGCCAGGAGACGAGGCGCGGCTTCGGTCCGCGATCGGCCTGTGGGACGACATCGGTAACACTGTCGGCTCGGCGCGTGCCCGGCTCTCACTCGGCATCCTCGTCGGCGACCAGCAGCTCACCGATCACGCGCAGCGACAGCTAGCCGCGCTGGGCGCGGCGCCCGCCGTCGGTGTCCCGGCCGTGCTCGCGTCGCGTCGTGGCGTGGGCCGCGAGGTCTCGATCGTCAGCCTCGGCCGGTTCGCTGTGCTTCATTCCGGCGAAGTCGTCCCGGTCACCGCGTGGCAGTCGCGCAAGGCGCGTGACCTGCTGAAGGTACTGGTCGCCCGCCGGGGAAGACCGATCACGCGGGAGGCAGCAGCAGAGGCGATGTGGCCCGGTGACGACCCGGCGCTACTGGGCAACCGGCTGTCTGTCGCCCTCAGCACTATCCGCAAGGTCCTCGATCCTGGCCGCCGTCATCCCGCCGACCACTACGTGGTGGCCGACGCCCGCACGATCGCGCTGCGACTCGATCGTCTGGACGTCGACCTCGCCGAGTTCCTGGCCGTCGCGGACCGAGCCATCGACCTGATGGCGAAAGGCGATGCCGATGCAGCGGCCGCGCCGCTGCGACGCGCCAGGCAGATGTACGCAGGCGACTTCCTTGAGGAAGACCTCTACGAGGACTGGGCGGTGGAAGCACGCGAGGAAGCCCGTTCCCGGCTCCTGATGATCTTGCGGTTGCTGGCGCGGGTCGCCGCGGAGCGCGGTGATGACGAGTCCGCTAGCCAGTTCCTCGGCCAGCTGCTCGAACGCGAGCCTTACGACGAAGACGCCTGGCTGGCGCTCATCGCCAGTCAGCTTCGCCTGCGCCGGCATGGCGAAGCGCGGCGGCGGTACGCCGCGTACGCCAGGCGCATGGGCGAGCTCGACGTCGTCCCCGTCGCGCTCGCGGACGCTGCGACCTGGCGACCTTAAGGCCACCTTCAGGCCAGTGAAACCCCTGGCGCCGATAGTCGAGGCGTGAGGACATTCATCGTCCGGCTCCGCGAGGAGGGGAGTGGCAGCGACCGGGGGGGCGCTGCCACACCCCGCCTCTGTGGCGTCGTGGACGAGGTGGCCACGGGGCTGCGGGCGACATTCCGCGATGCCCAGGAACTGGTGACGGCGCTGATGACGGCAGCAGCTGCCGACCGCCGCGGTGCGTCCGAGGACGAGGACGACCGCGCCGCATATGAGTCCGGGGAGGACTGAACTATGGCAAGGGCTACTAGGTACCTGATACTCGCTGCGCCGGCCGCTCTGCTGATCGCCGCGTGCAGCTCATCACCATCGACGACCACGCCGCCGCCTTCGTCGGCGCCGCCCGCTGCACCGGCCGCCGCGACATCGGCTGCCAGCGCACCGGCGGCGACGTCCAGCGCGGCGGCCGCTGGCCTGTCGGGTACATGGCACGGTCAGTACAGCGGTGCCTATTCGGGCACGTTCGTGCTGCGCTGGCAGCAGAACAGCACCAGGCTCAGTGGCACCATCCAGCTGTCGTATCCCGCCGGGGGAGAGCTGCCTATTCACGGCACCGTCTCGGGCGGCCAGATCCACTTCGGCACGGTCGGCTCCACCGCAATTACCTACTCGGGCTCGGTCTCCGGCAGTTCGATGTCCGGGAACTACCAGATCCACGCCAGCAGCAGCACGCAGAACGGCACCTGGAGCGCCTCCAGGGCATGACTGACGGCGGCGCCCCGGCAGCAAAGCGCTGCCGGGGCGCCCCCTCCCGTTCCCTTCTAGAAGGCGATTCGCCACACTCCGCGACCGTGGGTCGCGGCGTAGATGTAACCGCCAGGTCCGGCGGTGAGATCGTCCACCACCGCGTTGGGCAGCCCAGTGCCGAGGCGCGACCAAGCCGTCGCACTGCCCTGGCCCTCGGCAGCAGTGAACACGCCCTGGTCCGTGCCTAGCGCCAGCCGACCGTGGCTCAGCACTAGGGCGTCACCAGGTATGTCGGGCAGGTTGCCAGATATGTCGGTCCACGACTGACCACCGTTGGTGGTCTCGAAGACGTGGCCGACGCCACCGCCAGGAATCCAGTGACGGGAGAAGCCGCTGAACACCGCGTAGGCGTGCGCCGGGTTGGTCGGGTCTACTGTGACGCCGCTGATGTAGCGGTTCGGCAGCCCAGTCATGTTGACCTGGTGCCACGTGCCACCGAAATTGGTAGCCAGGCCCGTGGAGAATGCCGGCCCCGGGTTACCCCCACCGCCGACCCAGGCGGCGTAGATGGTGCTGCCGCCGTCGGCCGACGACAGTGCCGTGACCGCGTTACCAGCACCCGTGTCGAACACCGGCGTCCAGGAGCAGGCGCTGGTTGTGCAGGAAGTGTGCCAGCCGCTGGAACTGACCCAGACGAACTCGCCGCCGGTCACCCAGACGTTCTTGTTCTGCTGGTCAGGAACCAGTGGCGTGACGAAGCGGGCGTTCGGGTCGCAGTTAGCCCGAGCCGCAATCCCGGTGATGCCTGCGGCCGCGCAGGTCGGACTGATGAAGTCGCTGAACGAGTGACCTCCGTCCGTGCTGGTATACATCGTCCCGTCGACGTACTCGCCGACAACCTTGTTCGCATTCTGCGGGTCGACGATGACATCGAAGCCGTCACCGCCTGCGGGCTCGACCGTCTGGCTGCTGCTGTTGCTGACCCACGACGAGCCGTTGTCCTGCAGGCCGCCCCAGACGGCCGTCCCCTGGCCGCCGAACTTGCCAGCGCGCGCGTCGTAATACTGCAGGTCGCGCAGGGTCGCGTTCAGGTCGGTCCAGTTGCCGTCCTCAGCCGCGTCCGACAGCGGTCGGCTGTAGACACCGCCGTCGTTGCCAATGACGATCTTGTTATCTGTGATCATCATGGCGTGCTGGTCGGGGTGCGTGACGTTCGGACAGGTCGGCGGGTTGGTGGTGTCGCACGCGAAGTTGTAGTTCCAGTACGGGCTGGCGGTGATCCACGTGGCACCACCGTCGGTCGACTCGTAGACCTCCTCGAGCCCGGCGTAGATGTGGTTGGGGTTGCTGGGGTCGACGGCCAGGTCCTGGTTGTACCAGGTCTGCACGCCGGGGCTGCCGAAGGTCGGCGCTGCCGACCCCGATGCCTGCAGCTTCTTAGCGTCTGCGATCTTGGTCCAAGGACCGGCCAGGCTGGCTGGGCTGCCTGTCGTGGAGAACATGCCCTGGAGCACCGATGCCGCTCCCGCGCCTTGCGCGGCCGGCGACTGCACGATCGCGTAGAGCTTGCTGCCATCGGCGGAGTACGCGAACGTGGTCCGGCCGATGTCGCTGGCGTTGATGTCCCCGGTCGGCGTGACCTGGCTGAAGGACTTGCCGCCATCTGTGGACTGGTAGAAGCCGTTGAATGCGGTGTTGCCTGGGCCGTGCCAGCCGATCGCGGCGATCACGACGCTGCCGCCCGAGCCAGGCTGGATGGCCACGTCGGTCACCTGCTGGTCATACGGGGGGTTGTCGACCGGGCCGGCCGGGTCTAGGACCTCGGTCCAGCTGGTGCTGCCGGCCGCGAGCCGGAACAAGCCGTTGTTAGTGGCGGCGTAGGCGTCGCCGCTGGAGTCGAACGCGATCCTGAACACCGTGTGGGACACCAGCGGGTTGTTACCTGAGCTGTCGTCGCCCACGCGCGTCCATGTGCTGCCGTCGTTCGTCGATCGGTACACGCCGGTACCGGCGTAGGAGTCCTGTGAGGTATTGGCCTCGCCGGTGCCAACCCACAGCGATCCGTCGGCGGGATTAACCGCCAGAGCGCCGATGGACAGCGTCGGCATCGAGTCGAATACGGGCGACCAGTTCTGGCCCTCGTCGCTCGACCGCCACACGCCACCGGCGGCCGTTCCCGCGAACCAGGTGCCATCGGGTGTGGTCGTGAGCGCTGTTACGCGACCGCCCACGAGCGAGAAGCCGGCGCCTTCGTTGCCCCAGAACGGATCGGTGTAGTTGCTTGGCTGCGCGTTGTAGGGCTCGTTGGTGAATTCCTGCCAGCTGCCGCCGCTCTGGGGCAGCGCCGCCGCTTGCTGTGCGGCGGCCACCAGCGCCTGACCTGACACCACGACCCCCGGAGCGGTCCGCTGGAAATCGTATTGGTCGAGCTGATCGGCCAGGTCACCATCGTCGCCCGAATGAGTGGGGTTCTCGGCTGCATCGTGATTCTTCAGGTAGCTGTTCCGAGCCTGCTGCCGGGCTCCTGCGCCGTGCATGCCGCCCGGCCCCGCCAAGCCCACTCCGCCGAGTGAAAGTACCGTGGTCACGGCGACCGATCCCACCAGGGCCACATGCCATAGCCGGATTGGATGCTGCATGTCCACCTCCTTGTGGACGGGCCATCCCCGAGCCCACAGGCGGAAGCAGTCGGCGTCGCCGCGTATCAGCTTGTCGCCACCCAGGATCAAGCCCTTCTAGCGCTGACTGACCATTTTTATGGCCAATTACGTTTATATAGATTCTGAGCGAGACTTCAATACTTTGTGCAGCCCGAAGACTTCGCTGACAGCCGCAGGCCTCACCAGCGGCTGCACGCGACGGGACCGGAGGTTAACGACTGGCTCTCATCGACCGCGGAGCCGGCCGCCGACGTGCAGAAGTTCACGGCGGCGCAGGACGAGGCCTGTGGCTCGACATGCGGTCCAGGTCGAACCTGAACCGGACCACCTTGTCAGCCGACTTCTGCTCGCCTCTTGATCCCGCGGAGCAGGTTCCGAGCGGTGATGGCCTCACCCCAGATCGCGACGATCGGCACTGCGATAGCCCGGAAGGGCCAGGGTCCGCACGCCAGCCGCATGCGGCGGACTATCCGTGTCTTCCCGGGTTCCGGCTGTGTCAGAAGGAAGCTGTCGCTGATCTCGCCGAAGGCAGCCAGCCTGGGATTGTCTCGCAGGCGTGCTGGCAGCAGGTATCGCAAATGGGTGTCGGTGAACAAGACGAGTGATCTAGCTGGCTCGACGTGTCGGATCACGTAATAAGCCGTGCCCGGCGGGCCGTCGGCGATGATGTCCCCCACGTGCGGGTTCTGCCAGGCGGGAACGATCCGGTCGGTGTCGGTGAACTCGTAGCCGGATTTGGTCTTCGCGGGCTGCTCGCGGGAGAGCAGCCGGTAGTACCAGTCCACGCAGCGGTCCCAGATCGGAGAATCGGAGTAGAACCCGGCCCGTCCCTGACCGGTCTGCACCAGCCATGGCCAGACCTGCGCTGGCGGGGCGCTGATAGTGACAGCGTGGGTCGTCTGCATGATCGGGGAGGCTACGAGGTCGTCCCCCGGCAGTGGCATTGCTCGCTCGCCTGCGGTGGCTGTCCAGGAGAGTCGCCGGTGTCCGGTGCCACGAAGGCTCGGGTGCCTGCCTCCCTTGCCGGACCTGTCCTTCAGCTTGCTGTCCGAGGCTGGCTGGCGGTTAAGGCGATCGGAGCAGGAGTTCAGGCGCTGAGCAGTCAGTGCGCCGGTCGCAGGCTCGCCGTGGCCGGGTGCCAGGACATCGGGCTTGAGCCCGGCGAGGACGGCAACCGAATTCCTCGCGGCCGACCAGTTCCAGGTGGAGATGCGCGGCGGACCGGATACACGGTGCCGACGGCTCAGCAGGTCGGGCACGGAGTTCAGGTTCACGGTCAGGACTGCGTCGCCGGTGATCAGCACCCGGTCGGTGCTGCGGAAGAAAGCGACGTGACCTGGCGTGTGCCCGGGGACTGCGATGCACTGCCAGTCCGGCATGCCGGGAACCCCGGCGGTCGGGTCGTACGCCTTCGCCGTGCCCTCCAGGCTGCTTCTCGCCGTGCTTTCCGCAACTATGCGCCGTGGCATGAGCCGCAGAAGCGGGGCGATGAGCCAGCGGTCGAGCGGGTTGCCGTACTCGGGCAGGTAGCGGCCGGAGGCGAGCGGCAGCTCATCAGGGTGCACGTGGACTGGCAGGTCCCAGAGCCGGGCCAGTTCGACAGCGGAGCCGGAGTGATCGGGGTGGATGTGCGTCAGCAGGATCGCCTCCGGCCGCGTGCCTGTCCCGAACACGGACTCTGCGGCGATCCTGATGGCCTGCCCGCGATGCGGCCAGGCGGCGTCGATCAGCACCCACGCTTCCCCCGATCGCACCAGGTAGACATTCGCCGCAGTGATCCCCCGGCCGGTCCGCACCCGGTACACGCCCGGTGCGAGTTGCTCGGGTGGGAGCTGTCTTGGCGTCACCGGCGTTCTCCTCGGTCGACATCAGCGTGCGCCTGCCGTCCCGGCACCTGGAAGGGCCATTGGTCCGCGGGCCTGAAAGCGAGCTAGGCCCTCAGGTGCTGGCCGAAGAATGCCGCGATCCTGCGCCGCGCGTCTTGGGCGGATGCGTCGTAGTAGCGGGTACCAGAGATCTTCGCCAGGAAGATCAGGAACGGGGTCGCGTCAGCTGGGGCCGGGTCGTTAATGAACCCGTGGCCAGCGTCGGGATACACCTTGACATCATGGTCGACGCCGAGCGCGGCCAGTGCGCTCTCCTGCCGCGGCTGGGCGGGTCCACCCCGCCGAAGACTGTAACGCCGACCGGATCCAGCCAGCCGTGCTTCGTCAGCGTCCGGTCGAGCTGAGCGCGGGACACTGCCGACCATGTAACTGCCTGGGCAGGCGGTGGGTCAGTCCTTCCACCAGCCGAGTACCCGAAGCGCGCGGAGGGTGTTCCAGCGGCTCGGCGCCCCCGCGCCACCCTCAAGGGCGAAGTAGACGCGGCCGGGATGGACACGGTCGAGCAGCCAGCGGCCATCCGGCTGCCGCTTCGAGCGCACGACCTCCACGGCTGCGGCCATTCGGGAATCTGGCTCGGCGCCCGAATGCCGGAAGTAGTCGAGCGCACGCAGCACGTCGTAGCGCCAGTAGTAGGGGAAGGCGAAGTCGAGATACTCCGGATTGACGACCTCGCTTGTGCTCTTGCGGCGGAACAGCCCGCGCTCCAGCAGATACTCCTCCCCGGTGCGTCGCGCCTCGCGCACTGCGGCGGACCCGCCGGTCGCGCGCTCGAATTCGAGTAGCCCGTCGAGCACGGTGATGGTCGTGTCGAACGAGGAGCGCACCGATCCGTTCTCGGCCTCGCAGTTCCATCCGCCGTCAGCGAGCTGCTCGCCGAGGATCCGGTCGGCGAGCGGCGAGACGTCCACCCCGTAGTAGGCGCCCGCCTCGATTGTCCTGCCGTTGATGCACGGTTCAACCTCGCCGTCGAAGTACCGCTGCCCCGCGTGCTCCCAGTGCCCATGCTCGGCGATGAGCGCGATCGCGCGGCGTGCCGCCCCGGACGCCGGGTCGAGCCCGAAGATCTGCAAGGTCTGCAGGGTGTGCATCGTCGCTGTCCAGGGCTGCCCTGGTTCACCGCCGGTGTAGGACGCCGGGAAGCAGGCGCCGCCGTCCCACAACCCGTCGGCATCCTCGAGCGCCAGCAGACTGGCGCCCCAGCCCTCGTGCTCCACACGCGCTCGTTCAGTAGCGACCTCATCGGGCGAGGCGCCGGTGAGATCGCGCAGCACTTGCCAGCGAATGGCCGGGTCGGAATCGAGCAGCCAGTCGATCACGGTCGCCGGGCCAGTCACCGACGACTCCTGGACGGTGGCGTTCAGGTTGGTGTTGTTCGTCATGAGGTTCAAGCTAAATCCGATTCCGGACAATCGGCGTCCGAAATGCTGCGGGCGTTGCTGAAGATGCGGAGATTTCGATCCTGTCGGCCAGGTGCCCTATTACATGCGCCGGGCCCGAGGTGCAACTGGCCCGGACCGCGCAAGGAAGGCGCAGTAACCTTGGCCAGAACCATCGTGACCAGTGCAGCCGACGACAAGAGCCGAACCGGGCGGCCGAAGGCCAGCCAGGCGCCTCGGGCGCGCTCCGGTAGCGGGGCCTCGGGTCGCGGGGCCTGGCTGCGGCAGGCGCGCTCCCACCTTCACGACGCCGATCCCGTGCTGGCGCAGCTTGTCGACGAGCGGCCGGGCTTCGACCCGAGGGCCTGGATCGCCGAGTTGCCGGCCATGGATCTCTTCGGCGCTTTGCTATTCCAGGTCACCGGCCAGCAGCTGTCCGTGCCGGCGACCCGCCGGACCCTGTCAAGGATCGAGGACCTGTTCGGCGGCCATCTCCCGTCGCCCGCCGAGTTGGTGCAGGCAGAGCCGGGCAAGCTGCGCGACGCCGGACTCTCATGGCGGAAGATCGGCACCTTGCGCGACCTGGCGGAGCGCTTCCGGGACGGTCGCCTGGACCCGGACGTCCTGAGCAGCCAGCCGGATGACGAGCTGCTGGCTCAGCTGACCGCGATTCCGGGGATTGGACCCTGGACCGTGCAGGGCGCCCTCATCATCGCGCTTCAGCGGGAAGATGTCGTCTTGCCTGGCGATCTCGCGCTCCGCAAGGCGGTTAGGACCGCCTACCAGCTCGACCACCTCCCCACCCAGCAGGAGGTCCTGGCCATCGCCGACAAGTGGCGGCCCTACCGCAGCCTCGCGACCAGCTACCTGTTCTCCGCCGCGTTCGAGCCGACCGGGCCAGGCCCAGGTCTCCCCGCCAGAGACCTAGCGCTCGGCTGCGGATCAGACGCTACTGGCGACGGCGGATGGGACCGCTTCCTGCTAGCCGTGCCGCCGCCTGACCTTCCTGTGTATGGCGCCCGCCGCCGGGTACTCCAGTCAGAGACCTGGCGATCGGCGAAGGGATATTGATGGCAGCGGCGGCCGAGCCGGTTGCGATTCTCGGCATCGGAACAATGGGGCACGGGATGGCGGCGAGTAGCCTGCGCGCCGGCCTCCCGACAATTGTCTGGGATCGCCACCCTGAGCGGACCCAGGACCTTGGCAGGCGCGGCGCGGAAGTCGCCGATACGGCGGCCGAAGCAGCCCGGCGGGCTGGGATTGTCGTCACGATGGTGCCCGATGCCGATGCCGTCATCTCGGTCGCCAGGGATCAGGGCATGCTGGCCGCACTGCCTGCGGGCGCGCTCTGGGTCCAGATGGGCACTATCGGCCTGGCCGGAACCAGCGCCGTCATTGCTATGGCCGATCACGACCGTCCCGACGTTATGCTCCTGGACGCTCCGGTGTCAGGAAGCAAGGCTCCGGCTGAGCAGGGCCAGCTGATCATCTTCGCGTCGGGACCGGATGACGCGCGGCCGCGGGTTACTCCGCTTTTCGATGCGCTCGGCCGCCGAACCGTCTGGGTCGGCGCGGCGGGCGCCGGGACATGCCTGAAGCTGGTGAACAACACCTGGCTAGCCTTCGAGGCCGAGGCGGTGGCCGCGTCGGTGGCGCTGGCCCAACGGCTGGGCCTTCGGACCGAGACGGTGGTCGGCGCGCTCGAGGGCAGCCCCATCGTTTCGGCATGGCAGGCGGCCAAGCTGCAGCGGATCGCGAGAGGCGAGTTCTCGGCCGAGTTCGCCCTGTCGCTGGCGCTCAAGGACGTGCACCTCGCATTGCAGGCGGCTGGGGAGGACCAGCTGGCAGTTCTGGCTTGCCTGGCTGATGAATGGCAGCGGGTCGTCGAGCAGGGACTCGGCGACCGGGACCTGACCGTGGTGACACGCGCACTTGAGCAGCAGGGCGGACCTGAGCAGCCCGCGAAATGAGCCAGCGGTAAGTCACGGTGAACAAGGGCCGACTCGAGGCATTCAGCGATGGCGTCTTTGCCGCGGCCAGCACCCTGCTCGTGCTTGACCTGCTTGCGAATGCTCTGAGTCACCTCAGCCTGGCAGCGCAACTCGGCCAGGAGTGGCCGTCGTTTGCGGCCTACGTGCTGAGCTTCTTCGTGGTCGGGGGCATCTGGGTGAACCACCATGCGCTGATCGCCCTGGCGGCCCGCGTTGGACCTGGTTCTACATCGTCGAGCAGACACCGATCTTGCCTTCCGACCCAAGCCGCACCTCTGCCGACACCGAGCACCATCGCGGTGAGCGTTAACGGATGGCTGCCTGGCTGGCGAGTGGCAGTAGGCATGGCATGCCGTTACTCGGCGCCGACGACCCTGAAGTCCTGGCTGACGAAGACGTGATGCGGCCAGTTGACGCCGATGTAGTGGACGCTGTACTCGCCGTTGCTGACCGTTACCACACGGTCGACGACGCCGCCTGGGTAGGCCGCCAGCGCCGCCTCCGTCGCCCTGTTCGCCGCCGTTCCGCCGACGATCGTCCCCGATCCCTGACTCCAGTTCACCGGGATCTGACCAACCTGCCTTGACGTGGTCGGTGCTCCGCGCTGGAACGGGACAACCTTTCCGGCCGGGGCAGGCGCAGGTCCGCCGCTGGTCGGTTGGACGATGACCTGGGTGGCAGTGATCGTCGTTCCGCTGGTGGTCCCCAGTACCAGAGCGGGTTGGCCTGCTGCAACAACGCTCGCCGACGCCGAGCCCGTTCCCTTCTGGTAGATCGTGCCGGAGGTCTCCTTGACGGTCACCTTCTGACCTGCAGAAGTGGACAGTGTGAAACTCGGCGTGGACACGCTGCGCACTGTGCCGGATGCTCCGCCTGCGGCCGGTCCAGACCGAGCATTGGATCCGCCGCCGGTGGAGCCGCTGCTTGCAGACGGCAGGCTGGTGCTGGCAGGGGCCGAGCCGCTGCTTGCAGACGGCGGGCTGGTGCTGGCAGGGGCCGAGCCGCTGCTGGCGGTTGCGCTAACGATCCCGTAGGAACCGCCCGCGACCACGATGGCCGCCACGCCTGCCACGATGGAACCAGTGAGTCTGCGGGAAGGCATGTGCGGGCCTCTTTCGTCGATGCCGTAGATCCCACAGTGGCGCCCAGCCCTGGAAGTGCGATGGAAGCAAACCGGAAGGTTGCCGAGCGGCTAGCCGGCACCGGCTGAGGCTCAGCTCTCAACTCACGAACCCGAAGTCCAGGCCGCGCCAAGATGCGGGCTGTACGCCCTCCCCGGGGGAACGACTCCGCAGTTTCACGCTGGTCCGATGGCGGTAGGACCAGTGATAGAGGGCGCAGGGCTTGGCGGGGGGCACCGGACGAGGTCGCACTGCGCGCGTAGCTGACCGCAAGGGGTCGCTGGCGCGGCGGTCTTCGCCTCGAGCCGTGCTGCGTATTCGACCAACCGCGGGGAATCCGCGGAAACGGAGCGGATCATGGTGGGAGCCTCAGCGGGCCAGCCGTCCATGCGGCCGTTGCATGCTCCGGCCACGGTCGCGGACGTTATGCGGCCGGCGCTAACGACGGTGGAAGCAAGCGGTCACCTGGCCGCGGCCGCCTATCTGATGAAGCATGCGGGCGAGACGGCGCTAGTCGTTATTGATGACGAGCAGGCCAAGCGGCCGATAGGCCTCATTGCCGATGCCGACATTTCCCAGGCGGTGGCGGATGGGAATGACGTCGACGAGGTCCGGATCCACGACCTCATGAACAACAATCCGAACGTTATCGTCGCGACAACGAGCGTTCATGAGGCAGCCGAGGCCATGGTGACCGGGCGTTTCCGGCACTTGCCAGTCATCAGCGACGTCGGCCTCATCGGTATCGTCGAAATCGGAGACCTCTGTCGCGCGTTGCTCGACTCAACCCCCAGCTAACGCTGTGCCCGCAGCGGTTCCCTGGGCGCCGTGATCGCGGCTGACGGCGGTCGCACCGCCATCTGAACCCTGGCCGGGCCGGCCGGGCGTTCGGCGACGCAGCCGCTGCTCGGCTTCTTCTCTGCTGCCCGAGGTGCAAAGCCTGCGCGCGTCATCAGCGACTCCGGCGGCCGTCATGCGAGCTGCCGCCGTCGGCGGGCGCGGCGCCGCCATGAAATCGTCAGATCCTACGGAGCAGTCACATTCAACAGCTCGAAGGAGTATCGAGTCATGGCAGCTAGCGCGCTGACAGCGGACGGCCGGGCACGGGTGCTTGCGGACGGAAACAAGATGCCGATGCTCGGCCTCGGAGTGTGGCAGGTCCCCGACGGCCCTGTGTGCGTGAATGCCGTGCGATGTGCGCTCGAGCTCGGGTACCGGCACATCGACACCGCGCAGGCTTACGGCAACGAGGCGAGCGTCGGCCGGGCGCTTCGCGAGAGCGGCGTGCCGCGCGACGAGGTGTTCGTGACGACGAAGTTCTATCCGGCCCGCGAGGATCCAGTCGTCGAAGCGGAAGCGAGCCTGCGACGGCTCGGCGTGGACTACATAGACCTGTACCTGATCCACTGGCCCCAGGGCGGTCCGACGTGGGCGTGGCCTGGGATGGAGCTGGCTCGCGAGCTGGGGTTCGCCCGCTCGATCGGCGTCTCCAACTTCAGCCTGGGCGAGCTCGATCAGGTAGTTGCGGCAGGAGCGGTGCCTCCTGTCGTCAACCAGGTGCACTTCAGTCCGCTGCAGTACCGGCGCGGCTTGCTTGAGGCCTGCGAGCGGGACGGTATCGCGCTGGAGGCCTATAGCCCGCTCGGTACCGGTGAGAACCTCGCGAACCAGACGGTGAACGACGTCGCGCAGCGAGTTGGGCGGACGCCCGCCCAGGTACTGCTGCGCTGGTGCCTGCAGCACGACGTCCCGGTGATCCCCAAGTCCACCCATCGCGAGCGCATCCAGGAGAACGCCCAGATCTTCGACTTCTTGTTGTCCAGCGAGGAGATGGCCGAGCTAGACGCGCTCGACAAGACAGGCGGCACCGACCGCGCGCTGGAGGAGACCTGGTGGTGAGGGCCTAGGCGGGCTTGCCTGCGTCGACCCAGTGCTGAAAAAGCTCTACCTGCGCTGCGGGCCATGTCCCGTCGCAAGGCATCTTGCCGCTCCGCAGGGCCCCCAGAATGGCGTCGGCGTGGGCGGCAACGTCGGAATAGTCGAAGAGGTCGAAAGCCCGCTGCATGGAGTCGCGATCCTTCGTGCGGAAGAGGGGCCTGATGTCCCTCTCGAAGCTGACTTGGCCCCCGTCACCGGCTTCTACCACGTCGTCTCCAGACCCACGTGAGCTGTCTTTGCAGGTCAGTCCCATCCCCGGTCCGGGCGCGGATGAAACCGTGCCGCATCGGATTACCCGCAACGCGTACCAGGTGCCAGGCGTCTGAGGCTACGAGCACTCAGCTATGCCCGGAGGACCAGGGACAGGGGTGGACGGTGGCGCGAAGGCAACAGAGCGCGGTGTCGCCAACTGGCCGACGCCGTTGGGAGCTTGTCGGAGGTGTCGCTGGGACGGCGTGCATGGCCGGGCTTGCGGTAGTCGTCGTCAGCTGTCGCGGCGTAGCCTCACTCAGTAACTGCCGAGAAAGGCCCTGACCTCGGGGCCAGCGACTTGAGCGCCGTAACCGGCGTTGACTACCAGGCAGGCGACAGCGACGTCCCTCGACGGCTCGAAGGCGATGAGCCAGCTGTTGGGCTGCCCTTGGCCGGTGATGTCCGCGGTACCAGTTTTGGCGTAGACACCCGCGCCGAACCCGATCGGTGCGGCCGTGCCGCTGGTGACGACAGCCCGCATCATCTGCTTCAGCCAGGCGTCGGTCGTGGCCGGGAGCCGCTTCGCAGTGACCAGCGGACCACCTGCTGCCAGGTAAGGCTGCCGGAACCTCCCGCTGGCGATGGTGGCAGCAATCGACGCCATGGCCAGAGGCGAAGCCGTCAGCGAGCCTTCGCCGAAGGCTTCCTGGGCCAGTTCGGAGCCAGATGCTGACGCCGGGGCGTTGAAGTAGGTCGCGGATTGATTGCCGATCCCGATGTCCCATTTCTGGTCCAGGCCGTAATACTCCCTGGCTGTCTCGGCTAGGCGGCCGTTGGTCAGATGCTCCCACTGCGTACTGAAAGCGTTGTTGCAGGACTGGGCAAAGTCAGTGATGAATGGAGTCGACGCCGACTCGGATTCGCCCTGGTCGTTGTGATAAGTGATCCCTTGAATCGTGAACCTCTTCGGGCATGCAACGGGGCTGGCCGGATTGAGCACCCCCTGGTTGAACAGCGCGGTCGAGGTGACGGTCTTCATCGTCGAGCCGGGTGCCACTGCCGCAGTGAGGGCGAAATCGTTGAAGCCGGCGTTGTTGGCGATGGCCAGGATCTTGCCGGTAGAGGGCTGGATGACGACCATCGAGCTGTTGTTATGCAGGCCGACGGCGGACCGGGCAGCCTGCTCGGCAGCCGCGTCGATCGTGGTGGCGAGTCGAGAGACGTTCCTCGGCGCGACCACGACGGCCTGGGTGCCAGCGAGAGGCGTGCCGGCCTTGCTCTGAATCTCGACATTCAGCCCCGGAGATCCGTACCCAGGTGGCGCGCCTGCCTCCAGGCCCGCGGCGATGTTGTGCAGC
The DNA here is from genome assembly GCA_963837255.1 of uncultured Actinomycetota bacterium. Classification (GTDB taxonomy): domain Bacteria; phylum Actinomycetota; class Actinomycetes; order Streptosporangiales; family Streptosporangiaceae; genus JAJYUU01. Next base: position 2,258,932 of record CAWIMN010000007.1, on the reverse strand, counting down.
CCCGCGTCACCGTAACTGGTGAGATCGTTGCCGCTGGCGTCGGCGACCGAGGTGACGCGCGGGGCGACCGAGACGGCTGCAAGATGCGTGGAGGTGGTGAGGTTAGGAGCCAGGTCGGCGGGTGCCCAGGCGACGTACCAGTACTGGGATTGCTTCGCCTGATAGGCGACCAGCGACGCGTGGTAGCGCCAGGTCCCGCTGACCGTCGCAGCGCCGTTCGACGCGGCCACGCTGGCGCTGGCCGCATAGCTGACCTGCTCCCGAGGGCTCGCCGAGCTCGGCGAGATCGCTGATGCCGACCCGGCCAGACTGGCGAGCTTCCTGAGGTGGAGGTACGTCCGGAACGCCGTAAGCGCGGCCCTGGCGGCAGCCGGATGATTGGTGTAGTTCGCCGCCTGCCCGAGGTCGCCCGCGTCCCAGGCGCGCAGGAAGGCGCGCGCTGTCTGCTGCGCGTCCTGGCCAGCCGATGAGCCCGTCGGCAGGTAGCCAGTTGCCTGGGTGGACCTGCCTCCCGGCAGCACCAGCACCGCACTGATACCTGCCGCCGCAGCTACCGCCGCAGCTATCAGCAGGTACGGAAGCTTTCGCCGCTTCCTGCCCCGCCTCCCGTGCTGGCCATGCAGTGGCCGCTGCTCGGCGACCGGCGGGGGCTGGGCAGCCGAGGGCTCAGGGCGGTACCACGAATCCCACCAGGCGTCGTCTTCCGAAGTGCCACTCACCTCAGCGACGGTACCTACTGTCCCGATTGCTGACCAAATCATCCGGAAAACTGCCGGTAAGCAGACGGCCGCGCAGGTACCGCGCGCGCCTGATTAACCAGCCGAGCATGCAACGCAGTGTCGCCTTCGTAGACCTGGACGAGGCGCTCAGCGAGGAAGGGATGCCCCGCCGTTGACCGTGATCACCGCAGCGGGGTAAGTCCGTGCTGGTAGGCGAAGCTGACCGCTTGGGCGCGGTCGCGTGCGCCAATCTTGGCGAGCAGGTGGTTGATGTGGCTCTTGACGGTGCCTTCGGTGACGACGAGTTGTTGTGCGATCTCGCTGTTCGACATGCCCGTGGCGATGAGTGACAGTACCTCGGCTTCCCGTGGCGTGAGACCCGCGGGAAGAGGTGAGAGCGGGCGCTGGTCCTGGGTCGGCGAACCGGTGGCGATGGCGTCCACCACGTGATGCTGGACCGCGGGGTCGATGACTGCATGGTTATCGAGGACTTGTCTGAGCGCGTGGCGGATCTCTGCCCCGCCTGCGTCTTTGGTCAGGTACCCGCGTGCGCCAGCCCGCAGGGCGTTGATCACGGATCGGTCATCGGCGTAGGTGGTCAAGACGACGACCCTGGTCTCTGGCACGCGCTCGCGGAGCAGTCGGGTGGCCTCGACGCCATCACAGCGCGGCATCCGCAGGTCCATGAGGACGACGTCGGGGAGTAGATCAGCGGCCATGGCCACGGCCTCGTCACCGTCAGAGGCGGAGCCTACGACTTCGACGTCAGGCAGGAGGCCTAGCACCATCGCTAGTCCTTCACGGACCACTCGCTGGTCGTCAGCGATGAGAACACGCATCGGCGGGCTCACGCCGGCACTCGCAACTCCACCCGGAAGCCACCGCGTGTCATCGCCGTGGTGAGCTCGCCCCCGAGCAGTTCGGCCCGCTCGCGCATCCCGGTCAGGCCGTAACCGGAGCCATCGTTGGCCACGCGCGGCGGTTGCCAGTTCATCGCGAAGTTCTCCACTGTCAGGTGAGTGGCACCAGGCTCATAACCGAGGTGCACCTCGACCCGTTCCGGGCACGCGTGCTTGGTGATGTTCGTCAGCGCTTCTTGTGCTACCCGGTACACAGCGAGGCCAGCCTCTGGCGGAAGTTCGTATGCCTGGCCGGACACCATGAACTGGCACGGGACGCCACTGACCTCCTGGAACTGCGCGGTGAGACCGGCCAGGCGGTCGGGCCCGGGCAGTTCGTCGCCGCGCAGCATCCCGATCGCCCGGCGGGCTTCTTCGAGCCCGGACCTGCCCAGGTGATGGGCACGCTCGATGACCCTGGGCAGCCGAGGATCGCTGGGATTATCGGCCGCGAGCATCCGGGCGCCTTCAAGCTGGAGCATGAGCCCGGAGAGGGAATGGGCGAGTACGTCGTGCATCTCCCTGGCAAGCAGCTGGCGTTCGGCCAACGCAGCTGCCCGTGCCTGCGCAGTCCGGCTACCCTCCAGCTCGATCAGGAGCCGTTCGGCTTGGTCGTTGGCCTGCCCGAGCCGTCTTGCCAGCAGGGTCATGCCAGGGAAGCCGACAATGGCGATGGCGCTGAGCAGCGCCAAGGTCGGCGAGTCGTGACTGACGGCCACCGCGACGGCGGCCAGGCACGTGATCCCGACGATAGACAACGCGATGGGGAAGCGATCTGGCACCCGCGGGGCGAGCAACACGAGACCCGCCAGGAGCCCGGCTAGGCCGGGTCCGTCAGGTTGCAGTCCCATGAGCGCCGCCGAACTGGCCACCAGCACTACGGCGAAGGCGATGCGGATTGCTGCACGCCGATAACGGGCCGTCAGCGCGCCAAGCGCGCCAAGCGCGAACCCGCCTACGGCGAGAACGGCAGCCACGTCCCTTCCGGGAATCCCCGGGTGCCGGCCGCTGCTGAACGTGACCGCTACCACCACGACAAACAGGGGCGGAGCGAGGCGGCGTATCCACCGGAGGGTTGCCTCCTGCTGCGCCCGCGCAACGCGCAGAGTGGCGAGGGCCGGACTGCCCGTGAGGTCTGTACTCATCTGACGAACACTACGGCGCGCCGGCCCGAACGGCACCAATTCCAGTCTCCACGGCCCGGTCTAACGCAGGGTGGATACGCCTCCACCTGGGGTCACAGCATGGCGGACTGGCAAATGTGCAACCCCACGCCGACGACGTGCCCTCCTCCGGTGCCGCATACTTGCACCTCAGCCCGCCAACGCCAGGACCCGTGATGTCTCCTCCCCGCCGCCGTTTGAAGGATCTGATGAGTGCCTCATTGCCACCGTGCTCGTTGTCAGCGTGCCGCTGGCGGCGGCGGTAGCGGCGGGGACATCGGATGAAGGCAACGGTTCTGCCGGGCAACTCCGGCAAGCTGGCCGCCCAGAGCCGCTGGGCCGTGGAGACCCACGGGCTGACCAAGCGCTTCGGGGCGAACACCGCCGTGAACAGTGTCGAGCTTCTGGTCCCCAGGGGATCCGCGTTCGGCTACCTCGGCCCCAACGGCGCCGGCAAAACCACGCTCATCCGGGTGCTGCTGGGATTGACGCGTGCTGATGCAGGCACGATGTCCCTGCTCGGCTACCCGGTTCCGCGGCATCGCGACGCGGCCCTCGCTCGCATCGGCGCTATCGTCGACGAGCCTCGGTTCCACGGCCATCTGACCGGCAGGCAGAACCTGCGGCTTCTCGCCGCGGCGCGCGAGTCGGCCGCGCGGGACCGGGTGGGGCCGGTACTGGCGCGAGTCGGCTTGGCTCACCGCGCCGACGACCGGGTCTCGACGTACTCGATGGGCATGCGGCAGCGCCTGGGCGTCGCCGCCTGCCTGCTCGGAGACCCGCAACTGCTCATTCTGGACGAGCCGATGAACGGACTCGACCCGGCCGGGATAGCCCAGATGCGCGACATGATCCTGTCGCTGGTGGCCGAAGGCCGCACGGTCGTGCTGTCCTCTCACCTCCTGGACGAGGTCGAACGGACGTGTGACGCCGTCGCCATCGTTGATCGCGGCAGCATCATCCGGCAGGGGCCGATCTCCGAGTTGCTGGCCGGGGCACCGGTCGCGCTTCAGCTCGAATGTTCTGAACCCGCCAAGGCCCGTGCCCTGCTCGCGGGCAATTCGCTCGGTGCCCGCATCGAGGCCGCGCCGGCGCCGCTGGGCTTGGAGATCACGCTGCCTGGGGGCACCGGACGGCAGATCATCGCCGAAATCAACCGAATTCTCATCGCAGGCGGAATCTCCGTCTACCGGCTTCAGCCAGTCCAGACCTCGCTCGAAACGTGGTTTCTGCAGGTCACAAGCAGGCTGGGAGACCCGGAGTGACAACCGTGCCGGCCGACCGCGCAGCCACGCCGGACCAGCCGGTGCAGGGCGCACCCGCCGGTCACGCCCGTGACCGCCGGAATTCCCCGGTTCCCACCCTCGGCATGATCGCCACCAGAATCATGGAACTGCGGCGGCGGCGCAGCCTCATGATCGGCGTCGTCGCGGTAGACGTCGGGATCCCGGCGCTGTTTCTCCTCATCCGGCTCCTCCTGCACGCGTTCGCGCCGCGCACCAATCCGCCCGCTGGCAGCACGGTGATTTTCGCTGTCCTGGGCGCCGGCCTGCTGTACACCTTCGGCTTCATCGCCGCAGCCACGGTGGGCTGCACGGCGGGATCGCGCGACCTCACCGAAGGGATGTTCCGGCACCTGGTGGTGACCGGCCGGTCCCGGCTGGCGCTCTACCTGGCCCGGATCCCGGCCGGACTCGCGATTGTCGTGCCGCTAGTCGCGATCGGCTACACGATCATCTGCGCGGTATGTGTCTTCGCCGCACCGACCTTCATCGATGACTGGAACGTGAACATACCTGCTGGCCTGTCACGGGCCGGCTTCGAGAACTGGGCCAGCGAACACTCGGTGCCGGTCATCTGCAGTCTCTATGACGGGCACGTTCCGCCAAATGTCACCTGCGCCAGCCCGCCTAGCTGGTCGAAGTCCACAATCACCCCAGGCCAGCCCGCGCCTCCCACAGTCGAGGCTCTTGCCGTTGAGGTCGCCAAGCAGAATTACAGGGGATACGCCAGCATTATCCGCCGCCCCTCGACCTCCCTCATGATCAAGGCCGGGCTGTGGATCGAGCTTGAAGCGGTCGTCGGATTCATCCTCGGACTCGGGCTCGCCTCGCTGATGGGGCAGAGACTCGTCCCGGTGATCTTGATGGTCGTGCTCCAGATCATTCTGACGCCAATCCTGGCGCTGGCTGCGGTTCCGCATCTGCAGGGTCTGCAGCGATCATTCATCGGGCTGGCCATGGCGCACCTGGAGCCTTCCGGGCTGCCGGTGGTAGTCGGGGTGCCGGGGGTAACCGGAGGCGTCGGGGGACCCGGCACTGCACTGCTGCCCGAGTCGGCCACTGAGGCCATCTTCGTCATCATCGCCTGGCTGGCGGGCTGGACGATCCTCGGTGCGTGGCGAATGATGACCAGAGATGCCTGAGGAGCGCGGTGCTCACCTGCAGCGGGACTGGATGCGACGCAGCGGCTCGAGCCAGCGCAGGGCCTGGCGGACCCATCAACTCTTCGTATTGTTACGATCACAATTAGTGGTCAGTGGTCCAGCGAACTTGATGCCCGATAGCGTCCGCCCAGCCTTGGGAGGCACAAAATGGGACTGATGGACAAGGTCAAGGCGCAGGCGAACCAGGTCGCGCAGAAGACCCAGGCGACTGCTCACGAGGGCAAGGCCAAGCTCGACCAGGCTCAGGCCAACCGGCGCGCGGACGCGCTGCTGCGGCAGCTTGGCGCGGCTGTGTATGCCGAGCACACCGATCGCGGAACTGCAGGCAGCCAGGCAAAGATCGACAAGCTGATCAACGATATCTCCGCGCTCGAGCGGGAGAACGGCCTCAACCTGACCGATCAGCCGCAGCCGGACGTCCCGCAGCCAGGCTCGCCGCCCGACTAGACCGGTCCGTTCCCGACCCACCGGCTTGCTGGCGCCGCGAAGCTCACAGCAGGGTAGTGATCGCCTTGACCTCCGTGTAGTTGTTGAGGACCTCGTGACCCATTTCGCGGCCCCAGCCGGATTGATTGTCGATGGACAACAGCGGTCCCATCTGGGTGCCTAGCTCGAGCCCGGAACCCAGCTTGCGGTTGCCTCTTACGGTGCGGAGGAGTCCGCCGTGGCCTAGACGCGCAGGGCGTCGAGGAAGCGGAGAGTTGCCGCCATAGTCTCGCAGCGCCACAAGACCAGGGTGCGGTCAAAGCCCGTGGCCGCGTCCAGGCGATCATGGAGAGCGCGGGCGACGGGGATCAGCTGCTCGCGCTGCGCCTCGACCAGGGGCCGCGGATCACCGCTTTGGCGCGCGAGCAGGGCGAGCTTGACTAGCAGTTCCGATCGCACGTCCCGGTTGTGGCCGGCGGGCAGGCTGAGCCAGGCTGCTGCCTGGTCCCGGCCGGCCGGCGTCGCGTCGACGAGCGAGCGCACCGGCCCGTGGCTTGATGGCTGCTGCTCAGTGGTCCGCACTAGCCCGAGGAGCTCAAGCCGCTGCAGCGCCCGGTACACGACCGGCTTGGGAACCCGCCAGACCCGGCCCATCTCGCCCTCGGCACCCAGCAGCGCCGCCAGCGCGAAGCCGTGCGTCGACTGCTCGCAGATCAGGCACAGCACCAGCCATTCGGCCAGTGACAGCGACGGTTCCTGCTCTGCGAACATGGGGCAAGGTTATTACTGCTGGCCCGGCTACTTGCCGATCATGACCTCGGTCGCCTTGATGACGACTGTGACCTGGTCGCCCTCGTGCAGGTTCAGGTGCTCGCGGGAGGAATCGGTGATGACGGCAGCGATGGTGCCCGCGTCGACGTTCACCACGATCTCGGCCATGACCGCGCCGGTCCTGACGGTCTGCACGGTGCCGCTGAGCTGATTGCGCGCACTAATCTCCACGGTGCCTTCTCTCTGTCATCGCTCGGGACAGCTAGCGGAGCCCGGTCAGTAGTCTGCTCACTCCGCTGCCAGATATGCAGCCGAGCGGCGGATGACAGAAACCGGATCCCTTCTGTAGTCTCAATGTTACTAGCCAATTCTGGCGGGAAGGCCGGCCATGTCTGCTGAGTTGATCAGCCCGGCCGGAGAGACCGGCCAGGACGCGTCGCGTCGACCTGGGCATGGCCTGCGCCCGGTCGTGGAGGTGCTGCCTGACGGCATCGCGTGCTACGCGCCCGTCGGCGAGGTGCTGGTCGACGGCTCGCTGGTGACGTGCCATCTGTGCGGCCGGTCCTTCCGCTCGGTTGCGGCTCGCCTGTCCGCGCACGGCTGGACCAAGCAGCAGTACTGCGAAGCGTTCGGCCTCGAGCGCGGCCAGTCTCTGGAGGGGCCAGAGACCCGCAAGCTTCGTGCCGCCGCGTTCACGGCCCGGCTGTTGTTCGAGCCGGCTATCCGCCAGGGCAGCGCCGCGGGCCGTCGCCGGGCCCGCGCCGGAGATCTCGCTCGGGATGCGGCGGCGGCCGCTCGTGGCCGCCCGTTTCCGCAGCAGCGGCGCAGGAAAGCGACGCTCGCGCGGGCGGCGAATCCGCCTGCGCGGCTGGCGGAGGCCAGCAGGGAAGGCGCCGATCGCCGCCTCCTGGCCGCGGCGGACGACGCGGCTCGCCAGCGTGGCTATCCCGATGTCCTGGCGTTCGTCCTCGCTCGGACGCAGGATGGCGTCAGCATGGCGGCGATCAGCCGTGAAGCTGGCCTGCACAATTACTGGCTGTCCCGCCACCTCGGCCGGATCGACCCGGCAGCGGCCGACGTCGCGCGACGGGGCGCCGGGGAGCGGCCGGACATCCGCTGGCACCCAGCTTTGCGGCGGCTCGGCTATCCAGATGTGGCCAGCTATCTGCGGGACCGGCACCTTCGGCAGCATCACACCGTGAACGCGATCGCGGCTGAGATCGGCATGTCACACCATGCCGTGACTGCGGCACTGCGCCGCCACGGCCTCGCCTCGGTCGCGCACGCCGCCAAGCGACACGAAGCCCTGCAGCGCGCGGCTGACGTCGCGGCCGGCCTGGGCTACGCAGACGTGGCCGGCTACATCGGCGACCGCAGATCCGCAGGCTGGACCTGGCGGGCAATCGCGGCCGAGTCGGGCCAGCCGGAATCGTGGCTGCGCCGCCGAGCGGTCGGCCTAGCGCACCTCGCCCACTGAATTCGGCTGAGGCAGGATGCCTGCGGGATACGGACAGTCACTGTGGGTGGTTCGATCTCACGACGCATGTCTGGTCGTGGAACGGTCGTGCTGACCGGCGGCGGCCGGCGACGCGAGCAGGCGTCATTCCTGATGACCTTCAACCGAGCCCGGAAAGCTTGCCGTGTCACCAGGGTCGTACTGCGGTTCGCCGGCGCTAGCCCCGGCCCGATCGATGGCCTCGAGCAGCATGCGAACGGCGCCCGGCATGTCAATGAGCGCCTGGCGCAGATCTTCGAGCTCCTGCTCACCATGCGGGTTGGCCTCCGCCGCGACCTCGGCGGTGTCATAGTCCTCCAGGCGATCGCGCGCGGTCTGGACCTCAGAGGAAACGAGCAGTTCTTCGAGCGCCTTGTCGGCCATATCGGTTCCACGCACCTTTCTGCTGACCGCGATCTTGCCCTCATCGATCTGGGCACCCGTTGGCACTACCCGCAACCAGCCGCGGTACCCGTCCATGGCGGCTGGCCGCGCCTGGTTCTGATCGCTGCCAGCTGTGAGCGGTCATCGTCTGGTCGCGTATCGGGCAGGATGGCAGGGTGCAGCCAGATGATGTCGGGGAGCGGGCGCGGCAGCGCGGAGTGGTCCGGCGCGGATACGACGCTATTTCGCTGGCGTACCGCAGCGACGATGGCGCTGCTTCGCCGTCGTCGGCCGAGGATGTCGGCCGGTATGCCGGCTGGGTCCAGGACCTGGCCGGCTTGCTGCCTGCTCGCGCCACGGTCGTGGACCTGGGCTGCGGGGCCGGAATACCGGCCACGCGCGAGCTCACCGCGAGTGGACTGCAGGTGCTGGGCGTCGACGTCTCCGCCGTCCAGCTCCGGCGGGCACGGCGGCTGGTGCCGGCCGCCAGCCTGGTCCAGGCTGACATGACCGAACTGCACCTGCTGCCCGGCAGCGTCGACGCCGTTGTTTCGTTCTATGCCCTGATCCACGTGCCGCTGGCCGACCAGCGGCCCTTGTTTCCGTGTATCCGCGGCTGGCTGCGGCCGGGCGGTTACTTCCTGGCCATTGTCGGCGCCAACCGGTGGACCGGAACGGGCGACTACCTCGGCACTCCTATGTTCTGGGACCACGCCGATACCCGCACCTACCTGCGCTGGCTCGCGGCCGCCAGGATGGCACCGCTCTGGCAGCGCTTCATCCCCGAAGGAAACTCCGGACATACCCTCGTCCTGGCACGGGCCACCTAGCAAATCGACCGCGGCTAGATGCACGCCGCTCTCAAGATACTTTCGAGCACCTCGCGGGTGTGAGGTTCGTCAAGAACCTCGCCGATCCATGCCGCGGAGTCGGCTCGGCTCGGCGAGCGAGGATTGGGCTTCAGCCAGTCGGCGGCGGCGATCTCGGTGATATGCCCGAGTTGCGCGATGAGCATCGAGAAGTGCCCACGGCGATCCACGGTCCCCGGTCCGCCAGCATTCCGGTAGGCGGCGGCCAGCGCGCGGGCGCGGCCCGGATCCGCGCGGGCGAACTCGAACAGGACGCACCCGAGCTCCTGGCTCGGATCTGCGGGACCGCTGTTCTCCCAGTCGATGACGCACACACCGCCATCCGCGGTGGGCAGAATGTTGTCGGCCCACAGGTCGCGGTGACAAGTCCGGAGCACCTGCGGAGGCTCGATCCAGGCTTCCAGCGCGACCAGCTCATCGCGCAGTTCTGCCAGCCGGCGCGCGAACGGCGCGCCCGCCTTCGCAAGCTGCTCGACCAGATGGTCCCAGCGATCGGCGCCAATCGGTTCGTGATACCACGGGTCCAGCGGCCTGATGTCACTGCCTCCGACGCGGTGAATGGCAGCCACGACAGCGCCCACGACGGCTGGGTCGAGCATCGGGTCGGGGCCATGAAGATCCACCCACTCGTACACCCTGACCTGCCTGCCTTCTAGGGTCGCGAACACCGATCCTGCCGTCGTGCGCCGCACCTGCGGGGCAGGCACGCCCGCGGCGCGGGCCGCCTCCTGGAACGCGGTCGCCGTTCGCACCTCGTCCTCACGAGACTGGTGGAATGGCACCTTCACCGCCCAGCGGCCCGCTGCCGTGTCCAGCCGCCAGACGTGTCCCTGCTTGCCCCGAGCGACGGGTCCGTCCGACAGCTTCGCGGCGGGGCCAAGAGCGAAGGTGTCGGCAAGTTCCGCAGCATTCACCACGTCACTCCACCGCCTTGGACATAGGGGAGAGGTCTGCCCCGCCCGGTAGCGCGTCGCGGGGCTAGCTCAGCTCACCTGGATGAGTCGGCCGCTGATCCGGCTTGGCGCGATGCGAACGTACACGTCGCGAGCACCGCCTGCCCACGACTCCAGGTGCGTTCTGCGCTCAAGGTGCTGCACTTCACGCTCATCCTTGACCAGGTGCGCGTGACCATGCACCAGAACGCTCCAGCCCTCATGGAACTCCTCGTCAAGGTGGTCGACCTCGAAGCTGATCTGGGCGTCGGCGTGCAAAGCCAGCTGCGTGTCCGGTGCGGTGCGGAAGATAAGGGTCTTGTCCGTTACGGCGAAATTGACCGGCAGCATCACGATCCCGTCAGGAGATGCGAACCCGACCCGGCCGACGCCACCCGGTTCTAGCAGGTCGAAGCACTCAACTGGGCTGAGCGTCCGCAGGACGTGCTCGCGGGCACCTGGCTCTCGGGCCGGGGACTCCCGGTTGGGCACGGCCGTTAGCGCATCCCGACTGCTCGTCGGTTCCCTCCCGGCTGTCATAGATCTCACCTCTGCCACTTGCGGCCTGGTTCGTTGCTTCAGCCTTGTGCGGTGGCATCAGGTGGCGCTGCGGCTTGAGGTCCCGCTTGGCCGGGCCGTTCGGCCCTAGGCGAGATCCGCGAGCGTCGCCGGGGGTAACGCTCAGGGCGCTATACGGTCACATCACCGGACTATGTCCGCCGGCGCAAGCCATCCGCGTCGGCCAACTGGCAACTGACGTCCAGATGAACGAAAAATGAGTGTGAGATGGCTGATGTCAGAATGAGTCGGCGTGATGGTCCTTGCGCGGTCTTTGCCACAGGCGTAGGAAAGTGTGAATGGCCGGACTCGCCCGGCCCGTGCAGTCGGCTGGAGGTCGGCATGTCCTTAAGGACGAGGGGGCGGAACGTAGCGGCAGTCGCCGGTGTCACTGGCGTGGCGATGGCCCTGACCGTTGGGCTTTCTGCGGCTAGCGGCGCGGCAGTCGCCGGTAGCCGCGGTGAGGGTGGGCATGTGCGCCTTGACCGCGTCTTCATCATCGTGCTGGAGAACCATTCGCAGCACAGCGTGATCGGCGATCCCAACACGCCGTTCATCACCTCGCTGGCGCAGCAGTACGGCGAGGCCACGGATTATTACGGTGTGACGCACCCGAGCGAGCCGAACTACATCGCCATGATCAGCGGGTCGAACTGGTTCACCAACAACGACAACCCGGCGAACAGGTTCGATCACACCAATCTCGTCGACGAACTGGCGGCGCGACACATCAGCTGGGGCGCCTACATGGAAGCTCTTCCGTCAGCCGATCCGCTAACTGACTTCTGGCCGTCAAGCGCCGACCCGCTCTACGCCTCGAAGCATGACCCGTTCGCGCTGTTCACGGACATCCGGAGTGACCCGTCGAGGGTCGCGAGCATCAAGCCCTATACCGACCTGGCGGCTGACCTCAACAGCCGGCATGCGCCACGGTTCGTCTACATCGTTCCCGACCAGTGCAACGACATGCACGGCGGTGTGTACGACGCGATCGCCGGACATCCTGAGACACCATGCCCGTACAACACAGTCAATGACGACCCGGCCGACGTGCGCCTCAAGCAGAACGCTGACGCGTTCGTGCACAGCGCCGTGACTACCATCATGTCCAGCCGGGCGTGGACGTCGCACAGCGCGATCTTCGTCGTCGCGGACGAGGGTGACTACACCGGCAACGCGGTGAACGGCGGCTGGGACTCCCCGGCCGGATGCTGCGACTCGCCGGTCCTGCCCGCGGGTGATCCCGATATCAGTGCCAGCTGGCCAGGTGGGCTGTATGGCGGCGCGCTGGTGCCGGCCATCGTGATCGACCCCAGCGGTCCGCGCCACTACGTCAGCAACGCCCCCTACAACCACTACTCGCTGCTACGCACCATCGAGGACGCGTGGGGCCTGAGCGAGCTGGGATTCACCAGCGACCACGCTCAGGTCGCCACCATGAACGTGTTCTTGACTCGCTGAGGCACAAGGGCCGCTGCGGGCCTCGCAGCCTTCCTGGGCAGCATGCCCCAGCGCAAGGTGACGCCGGGCCCGCAGCGGCAGCCCACGCAAGGTTGCATGGGTTATTCCGATCGCAAAACTGCGTGGCCGTGGCCGGGCTGCGCGGGCTAGATTCCGCGCATGGCAGAGATTCAGGGTTCGTACGATGACCTGTTCGTTGCGGTGCCCGAGACGCTGGCCATGTTTCTTGACGCCGGAGACGCTGGTGCCTCGGTGGCTGTCTTCGTGGACGGTGAGCCGGTCGTGGACGTCTGGGGCGGATTCGCCGACGCGGACCGCACGATCTCGTGGAAGCGCGACACGATCGCCAACGTCTGGTCCGTGACCAAGACGATGACAGCTCTGTGCGCCCTCATGCTGGCCGACCGCGGGGACCTCGACCTGGCCGCGCCGGTCGCCCGGTACTGGCCGGAGTTTGCTGCGGCAGGCAAGGACCGCGTGCTGGTGCGGCACCTGCTCGCGCACACGGCGGGCTTGCCCAGCTGGGACGGGCCTGGGACCGCCGAGGATCTCTACGACTGGCCGGTCGCGACGGCCCGGCTTGCCGCTCAGGCTCCGCAGTGGGAGCCGGGCACCGTCGCCGGCTACCACTCGATTACCCAGGGATTCCTTGTCGGCGAAGTCATACGCCGGATCACTGGCCGCGTCGTAGGCGAGTTCTTCGCCGACGAGGTGGCCGGCCCACTGGGCGCCGATTTCCACATCGGGCTGTCTGCCGAACACGACCACCGGGTCGCGGTATCGATCCCGCCACCGTCGCGGGACGAGGATTACGTCGCCACTGCGGCCGGCGAAACGGCACCCCCAGCCGCCGGGACCAGGATACGGGTCCGTGATGGGAACAGCGTCGCGTGGCGTCGCGCTCAGATCCCGGCGGCAAGCGGATTCGGCAATGCACGCTCAGTCGCTCTCTTGCAGTCAGTGCTGGCATGCGGGGGGACGGTGCGTGGCGTGCGCCTGCTGTCGCAGGCGGGCTGCGAACGTGCGCGGGAGGAACAGTTCCGTGGCGACGACCGCGTCCTCGGCAGGTCAGTGAGTTACGGCCTCGGCTTCGGACTGTTCGGCAGCACATACGGGTGGGGCGGCTGGGGCGGCTCGATGGTCATGATCGAGCCCGATGCCCGCATGGCGGTGTCGTACGTAACCAACCAGATGCGCGAGCCCGGCGACGACACCCGGGGACTCGAAGTAGTCATGGCCGCCTACGACGGGGCCAGGGGCCTGCACCCCTAGGCTGTCCGGCGGCGCGCACTGGCTCCTAACGTCAGTCTTTGTCCTGGCCCCGGCAGGCTTGGCGCGCTCGATGTGAAGTCGTCCAGAGCAGTCAGGCTGACGGAGCACGTATTGCGTCAATAAGGCAACAGCGCCGGTGTCCGTGCACCGGGAGCTCCAGGAAGAGCGCATACTAGAGGGTGATGAAGCCGAACCGCCCAGCGCCACGGCGCATGCTGCCCGGAAGTCCCTTCAACAACCAGGCCCCGCTGCCGCCGGTGGAGACTTTTGCTGCTCAGGACCTGGTCACGCACGACAAATACGGCCTCGGCACTGTGCTCGGAGTAGAAGGCGACTTCGCCGTGCTCGTGGACTTCGGCCCGCAGCAGGTGCGGATCCAGGTCCCGTGCTCCAAGCTCTTCAAGCTCTGACAGGTCGCTGGCTGTCGTACTTGTGGTGGCGGCGCCACCACACGTCGGCCTCGTTGCGGTCGAGTGGTGCGCGGCCGAGCCACGCTTACATGCCCTAGAGGCCGCCCAGACCGCGCGCGTAGGCCGTCCGCCAGCGCTACCTCCGGTGCCTGCGCCAGCAGGCCACACCGACCGCCCGGCGCGGGCAGTGTGCAACCTAAGGGTTGCATATCCATGAGAACCGCTCCATGCGCCCCGCGAGTTCAGATCCCGCTCGGATTGGCATGGACCGCAATTGGCATGGATTGCAAAGGTCTGGGGTTGGTAGCCCCATAGCTCCGCATAACATCAGCGGTCCCGTGAGCGAGGGGCGAACACTTGGGGCCAGGGTTGCGTCGTTCGCGGGGGTCTGAATCGTTGGCTTCCGGTTCCGGTATGTTTAGCCTGACTCGCCGGGCGTCAGCACCTTTATGGTAGGTATTATCCGTTTACTGGTCAGGCCGTATCGCCTGGCCAGAGTGTCAGATCAGAGCTGAGGTCGACCTAGTGGCACGCGAGGACACCTCGCAGCACTCGTGCTGCGAGCCAGACCTCCCGCATCTGCCGGCACACTGGCAGCCCAAGGCTGGCGTGATCGACGACTGTGCCGAGGCTGGCGGGCAGTAGGACATGGATCATCGACGGGGAAAGCTTCGGCTGGTTGGCATCACGATGGCCGGCCTGGTCATCCTGGCCTTGGTTGCGGCGTGCGCGACGGCCCTGCCTGCCCAGCGAGCGTGGCCGGACCGCAAGCCCAAGCCGCCCAAGCACCCGCACATCTACGTGGTGCCGGCCGCCATTCACAAGATCAAGCACGTGATCATCATCATGCAGGAGAACAGGTCGTTCGACAGTTATTTCGGGACCTACCCCGGCGCCGACGGCATTCCGATGAGCCATGGCGTCCCTGCCGTATGCGTACCGCAACCCAAGGGCCCGTGCGTGCGGCCCTATCACGACACCGCGGACGTTGACGGCGGCGGACCGCATGGCGTGAGCAACGCAGTCGCGGACATCGCCGGCGGCAAGATGAACGGGTTCGTCATGCAGCGCGATAAAGCGGCCAAGAACTGCATCAATCCCAACGACCCGGCCTGCACCGGTTCCGGTGCGCCCGACGTGATGGGGTACCACACGGGCGCGGAGATACCGAACTACTGGGCCTACGCCAAGAACTTCGTGCTCGATGACCACATGTTCGAGCCGGTGAAGTCGTGGTCGCTGCCCGACCACTTGTACATCGTCTCTGCCTGGTCGGCCAAATGCCGGAATCGGTCTCCGATGAGTTGCGTCAACGACATCGTGGGACCCGACGGGATCTCTCAGTTCCAGAGCGCCGTCGAGGACGAGCTGCGCGCCGGCAAGACCTCCATCGACCTGGCCTGGACCGACATCACCTGGCTCTTGTATGCCCACCACGTCAGCTGGGCGTATTACGTGCAGACGGGGACCCAGCCTGACTGCTCCAACGACTCGGCCCTGACCTGTAACCCGGTGCGGCAGGGCGCAGCGACTCCTGGAATCTGGAACCCGCTGCCGCTCTTCGGCGATGTTCAGCAAGATCACCAGCTGCACAACATCATGCCGCTCGGTGCCTACCTGGATGCCGCCCGGGCCGGGACCTTGCCGGCGGTCAGCTGGATCGTGCCGTCCCAGCCGGATGGCGAGCATCCACCGGCCAGCGTGCACCAGGGGCAGGCCTACGTCACGGCGCTGATCAACGCCGCCATGAAGAGCCCGGACTGGAGTTCGACCGCCATCTTCCTGGCCTGGGACGACTGGGGCGGCTTCTACGACAACGTGCAGCCGCCAAGGGTTGACGGAGACGGCTACGGCCTGCGGGTGCCAGCGATGGTCATCTCCCCGTACGCCAGGACGGGCTACATCGACCATCAGATCCTCAGCAGCGACGCCTACCTGAAGTTCATCGAGGACGACTTCCTCGGCAGCGCCCGGCTCAACCCGGTGACTGACGGCCGGCCCGATCCGCGGCCCGACGTTCGGGAGAACGTCGCCATCCTCGGCAACCTGCTGAACGACTTCAACTTCAGCCAGCCGCCGCGGCCGCCGTTCCTGCTGCCCATGAACCCGCCCACCGACTCGCCGCAGATACCGGCCTGGTTCTTCGGCCGGTCAGCCTGCCACGGATGCACGGCTCCGCCACCCGGGCTGTAGTTAGCTCTGGACCGGCGGCGGTGGTGTCCGCGTGCGGAGCATGGCTCGTCTCGCTCCCCTGATGACTCACCGCGCGGCTACGCGTGCTTGGCGGGCCTCGATACGGGCTGGCAGGATGATGCCGATGAGCACAGTCACGCCCAGCCTGGCCAGGCGCGTGTTCCGTAGCGCCGAGCCGATCCACGGGATGATCTACTTCACCCCGCACGGCGCGGATGCCTACGCTGAGGTCGGCATCACCCATCAGCGCATGACCTACTTCGCGTCGCGCTCAGCAGCGATGGGCCCGGTGCCAGCCGAGATCGTCATCGCAACGTTCTTCAACTTCTGCCCGGCGATCATCCGCCAGGTCATCCCCGCAGCCTGGGGCATTGCTACCCCGGCCCAGGTGCTCGCGGCACGCCTGGAGGCGGTCGATCGCTCGCTGCGCCAGGCCTGGGGCGACGACATCGGCAGTCCGCAGGTGCGCGAAGCGGCCGACCTCGCCCGGCGCGCCGCCGAGCGGGCAGCCGGCCGGCCGCAGGGCCGGCCGTTGTTCGCCGGGCACGCCGCCTTGGCCTGGCCGGAGGCGCCGCACCTGGTGCTGTGGCACGCCCAGACGCTGTTGCGTGAGTACCGCGGGGACGGCCACGTAGCGCTGCTGTTCACCGAGGGACTCGACGGGCTCGGGGCCCTGATCACGCACGCGGCGACGGGCAGCATCCCGGCTGAGGCACTGCGGACGACGCGAGCCTGGAGCGAGCACGAGTGGGCGGCCGGGGTGGATCGCCTCCGCGACGAGGGCTGGCTCGCCGACGGGCCCGGGCTCGCTCTCAATGAGGCCGGCCAGCGCCGCCGGCAGTCGATCGAGGACCGAACCGACCAGCTGGCCGTCTACCCCTACGAGGCGATCGGCGAGCAGGGCTGTCACCGGCTCGCAGAGCTCGCCGCGCGGCTGTCGGGCGTGGTGATGGCCGCCGACCTCGGGTTCCCGGCCCTGCTGACGGCGCGATACGCGCCAAGAAGCTGACGCGCACGGCGGCTCGATGCCCGGAGCCCAGCGGCTGGGTGGCGCCTGAGTAGGCACGACGTGCGCAGGCCAGACTGGGTCTATGGGCGAGGATGCTGAAATCGACGGACAGGCGGGCCGGATCGTGGCCGGCCTGCTGGCCAGGTCACATCTGCTGGAGCCGGGCATGGTCCCGGGCGCGATCGCCGACGCCGCCAGGCCGCTGGGCGTTCAGGCTGTCCGGATCTACCTGTCCGACCTGCAGCAGCGCTCGCTGCGGCTGCTTCCTGGCGGCGAGGGGCAACCAAGAGACGCTTTGTCCATCAATACGACGGTCGCGGGTCGCGCCTATCGGACGATCCGGCTGCAGGAGAGCTCGATCGAGGAGGACGCGGCGGCGCGCCGCCTGTGGCTGCCACTCGTCGACGGCACGGAGCGGCTCGGCGTCCTAGAGCTCGAGGTGACGGACGCCAGTCCAGCGAGACTGGACTGGTACCGGGCGCTCGCCTCGCTAGCGGCGCTCATGGTGGTCAGCAAGGCGAGCTACAGCGACACGTACGCCGAAACGCGCAGAACTCAGGAGATGGCACTGCAGGCAGAGTTGGTCTGGGCCTTCCTGCCGCCCCGCACGTTCGCTACGGACCGCCTCATCGTGGCTGCCTCACTGGAGCCGGCGTATGCCGTCGGAGGTGACGCGTTCGACTATTCCTTGCTCGGCGACGATGACTTGCACGTCTCGATCTTCGACGCCGCCGGGCACGACCTCGCCTCCGGCCTGATGGCGAGCGTGGCGATGGCCTCGTGTCGCAGCACGCGCCGGGCGGGCGGCACGCTCACCGAAGTCGTGTCGCACGCCGACCACGCCGTCACCGCGCAGTTCGGCGGCACTCGCTTCGTCACCGCGTTGCTCTGCCACCTTGACGTCGGCACCGGCCTCTTCACCTGGGCACCATGCGGGCACCCGCCGCCGCTGCTCATCCGGCGCAACAGGGCCGTCAAGGAACTCGACCGGCGCCAGCGGCTGCCGCTCGGTATGTCCGAGGTTGACGCGATCTACCGCCGCCGCCAGGGCCTGCCTGACGACGGTCCCGCAGACAGCGCTGCTGCCCTCGAGGAGATCGAGGGATCAGCTGCCATCCCGCTGCACACCGAGCGGCTAGAGGCGGGCGACCGCATCTTGCTCTACACCGACGGCATCACGGAAGGCAGGGCAGCCGATGGCAGCCCGTTCGGAGTCGAGCGCCTCATCGACTTCATCATCCGGCATAGCCACGACGGGACTCCCGCGCCCGAGATGATCCGGCGGCTCCACCACGCGATCAGCGACTACCAGCACGGCCGGCTCATCGACGACGCCACGATCGTCATGCTCGAGTGGATGCCCGACAACGCGCAGCAGCAGCTGACGCCCTAGCGGGCGCCAGCAGGCTCAGCCTCGCGGAGCCGCTCGCGCTGCGGCCACCCCCGACCTCACTACGGTACCCACCGCGGGCGATGACACCCTCGGGGCGGGCGCCAGTTAGGGCGTCACCGCGGCGCCTGTGCCAGGGTCAGGCCAAAGTCACCGCCCGAGTCTGTCCAGAACTGCAGTGTCTTCAGCCCGGCCGCGGCCAGTTCGGCCTCGATCTTGTCCCGGCGGAACTTGGCCGAGATCTCCGTGCGCATCTCTTCCCCGGCAGCGAAGGAGACCGTCAGGTCGAGATCGCGGATGGTGACCTGCTGCTCGGCGACTGACCGGAGCCGCATCTCGATCCATTCGCTGGCCGCGTCCCAGACGGCTACGTGCTGGAACTCGTCGACAGCGAAATTGGCGTCCAGCTCCCGGTTGACGACCCGCAGGACATTGCGGTTGAAGTCCGCGGTGACCCCGGCCGCGTCGTCGTACGCTCGCTGCAGCCGCTGCGGGTCCTTCACCAGGTCCGTGCCGAGCAGGAAGGTGTCACCGGGACGCAGCGCGGCGCCCACCTGGGCGAGGAAGGCGGCCCGGGGGGCGGGCTCGAGGTTGCCGACGGTGGAGCCCAGGAACACGATCATGCGGCGCCCGGCAGCAGCCACCGCGCCCAGGTCGCGGGTGAAGTCGCCGACAAACGGCGCGATCCGCAGCCCTGGATACTCCGCCACCAGGGCGTCGGTGGCGTCGGTGAGCACGGCGGGATCGAGGTCAAACGGCACGAACTCGCGCAGGGTGCCCCCGTCGAGCAGCGCGCGCAGCAGCAGCCGGGTCTTTGCTGAGGTGCCGCTGCCGAGTTCGATCAGCGACTCGCACTGCGACAGCTCGGCGATCTCCGCCGCGTGCCGCTGCAGGATCGAGGTCTCAGCCCGGGTCGGGTAGTACTCGGGCAGCCGCGTGATCTCGTCGAACAGCTCGCTGCCGCGGGCGTCGTAAAAGTACTTGGGCGGCAGGGTCTTCGGCGTCGCGGTGAGGCCGGACCGCACGTCCGCGCGGAGGGCATCGAGATAGCGGCCGGGTCGGGGCTGGACGCGATCGTTCGCAGGCATCAGTCATGTCTCCAGGTCGCTTGGGGCCAGGTCGGTGATGGTGACGGTGTCGGGGGTGACGTCGACAAGGTGGTGATCGGCGACGTCGGTCCAGCGCGGGTCGTCGTCGTACGGCTCGCTCGCGACGACGGTGCCCTCGTCTGTGCGCAGGATGCTGAGCGTGTCGTGCCAGGTGGTAGCCAGCACCCGGCGGCCGTTGGTAAGCAGCAGGTTGAGCCGGGCGCCGGGGTCGCGCTTGCCAAGATGGGTGACGAACTCGGCCACCCGGTCGGGACCGAACTCAAACAAGTGCGCCGCTAGCTGGGCCGAGTCGCACACGGACTCGGCCGCGGGGTGCGGTCCGAGCACCGCGCGGTCGGCGATGCCGTTGTGCGAGAGCAGCCAGGGCCCGGACTGGAATGGCGCGGCGGCCGTCTCGTCGGCCGGCATCCCCGCCGACGCCGAGCGGACCGCCGCCACCACGCACGTCGAGGAGATCAGCGGCGCCACCGAGGCGAAGGATGCATCACTCCACAGCGGCCGGCTGGAGCGCCAGCGCGCTGGCTCCGGGCGAGGCGGCGCATAGAAACCGACGCCCCAGCCGTCGGCATTCATGCGGCCATTCCGCTGCCGGCGTGGCGCATAGGACTGCGCCAGCAGGCCGTGCGCGGGTTCGAGAACCAGATCATGAAGGGAACGGGGTCGTCCTAGCCAGGCGACGTGACGGCACACTAGGCATCCCACGCCAGCCGGAGACCGGTGAAGATCTGGCGCCTGATCGGGTGGTCCCAGTTGCGGAACGAGGGCCGGATCGCGGCCGGGGCCACCGCCCACGACCCGCCGCGCAGCACCTTGTAGTCCCCGCCGAAGAACGGCTCGCTATAGGCGCGGTAGATCATCGGCACGAATCCCGGCCACGGAGTGAAGTCCGACGATGTCCATTCCCAGACGTCACCGATCATCTGCTCCGCGCCGTACGCCGACGCGCCGGCCGGGTAGGCACCGACCGGCGCCGGCCGGAGCCCCGCGCCACCCAGGTTGGCCAGGTCAGCGGTGGGCGCCTGAGCTCCCCACGGCCACGCGCGCCTGGCCGACCTGGCGGGATCCCAGGCACAGGCCTTTTCCCATTCGATCTCGGTTGGCAGCCGAGCGCCGGACCACGTCGCGAACGCCTCCGCCTCGAAATAGCTGATGTGCTGGACTGGCTCATCGGGCGGCACGTCCTCCTCGGCGCCGAATCGTCGCCGGGTGCCCTCCTTGGTCCAGAATTGGGGCCGGTCCAGCCCGGCCTCGGTTCGGTGTCCCCAGCCGCGCGCTGACCACAGATCCTGCCGGTCATAGCCGCCGTCGGCCATGAACTCGCGCCACTGCCCGTTGCTGACCGGGACGCGCCCGATCCAGAACGGCGCGACGCTGACGGTGTGCGCGGGCCGCTCGTTGTCCAGGGAGAACGGCTCGCTGGCCGCGTCGACGCCGAGCGTGAACCGGCCGCCGGCCACGAAGACCCGCTCGCCAGCGATCGGGCGCCCGGCCGGCAACGGCGTCCGCGCGAGGAGAACGGGTGGTCCCTGCCGCAGCTGCAGCGTGGCGTACATCGTCTCGTCGTGCTGCTCTTCGTGCTGGACGACCATGCCCGCGGTGAACAGATCGTCCGCCGGGGTGCGCTCGAGCAGATCGACGACACGCCCGCGCACCTCGTAGTTGAATGCTCGGGCCTCGATCGGCGGCAGCAGCGGCAATGCCGGGCGGTCGGCCCGCTTGTGCTTGAACGCGTCATACAGCGAGTCCACGTCCGGGGGGAGCATCCCCGGCTGGCCGGGGTCGCCGCGGCGCAGCAGCCAGAGCTCCTCCTGCTGGCCAATATGTGCGAGGTCCCAGACCAGCGGGCTCATCAGCGGGTCATGCTGGGCGAGCAGCGTCGGCTCGTCCAGGTCGGTCAGCTGGAGCGTGCGAGCGCGGGCCCGGTCGAGATCGCGTAGCACCTTCTCATGCATGAGCTAGCTCCTCGAATGCGGCGTATGGCCCGATCTCGGCGATGCGCTCGGCTAGCAGGTCGCCTGGACATCGGCCTGACTCGATGAGGTCGGCAAGGTCTGCGACCGCGGAGCTGAGGCCGGCCGGGACTCGCTCGGCGGCGATTGTCATGCATCGGCGGGCGGAGTCGCCGAGCACAGCGTCGCCGAGGCCGTCGCGCGCGGCCCGCATCCAGAGGTGGGCAGCACGCTCAGTCGCCTCCGCGGCGCTGTCGGCTGCGACGGGGTCATCCATCAGCGTGGTGACGACTGCTGCGATCGCGGGCCACCAGCGCGGCGCGGTCATGTCGAGGTACCGCAGCTCGAGATAGCCGCGCAGCCGGACCGGCGGGAACAGCGTGGTCAGGTGGGTATCGAGATCGGCGGCTGTGGGCACCCTGCCGCCCAGCCGGACCGCACCGCTGGCCCACTGCGCGAACGACACCGGTGTGCGCACGGCCGTTGCCTCGTCGCCGCTAGCCCGGACGAAGACCACCGGTGCTGCCAGGGCATAGCGCGCCCACGCCGCGGCAGGGTCGAGACTTGCATCCGACGCGGCGTCCGGCGCGATGCAGCCGGGGACCGGACCGCAGGCCCGCCCGTCCAGACCGCCCCACGCGCGCTGGCGGGCGGACTTCCAGCCGGTATCGCGCCCCTGCAGCCAGGGCGAGCTCGCCGAGATCGCGACCAGTGTCGGCCCGAGCCGGTGCGCTCGCGCCACTCGTTCTGGCCACCCCGGCCGCGGCCCAGCCTGCAGGTTGACCTGCATCGCCGCCGTGGAGTTCATCATGACAGCACCCGGCGTCGCCCGGCCGGTGGCGGTGAAGTGCTCTTCCATGGCGCGATAGCGCGGGCGCGGATTGACCCGCCGCGGCGGCCGCAGCGGGTCCGCACCCGCGTAGGCGATGCCCAGCCGGAGCTCGGCGAGAGCAAGCCGGGTGCGCACGGCATCGACGCGCAGTTCGGTGACGGCCCTGAGAATGTCGGGCGCTGGCGCTCCGGAGAGCTCCAGCTGACCGCCTGGCTCGAGAGTCACGGCACTTCGACCGGCCGCCGCGCGGACGCTGCCCGGCATCGGGTCGATGCGGTCCCACGCCACCGCCTCGCTCACCGAGTCAAGGCTGACCAGGTGCGCTTCGAGCTCCAGGCCGACCGGGCCGACCGCCGAAGAGCCCAGCGCCGCTTCCTGTGCTCGGTCAAAGGCGGCATCAAGGGTCAGCGGCCTCGCTGGATCGACAGCACCCGTGATTGCAGCATGCAGGACAGCCATGACGACCCCTCCAGGTCCGGGCCAGCGGACGAACGGTTTCCGCTGCGGGTCGGTGCGGGGCGACTGAACTGCAGCCGTCCTCGATGGAAGCCGCCATCGGCGGCCGGGCTACATCTCCCAGTCTACGACGGCCGCAAACCCTGGCCCTCCGGCCGTGGCCCAACGCAGATGCTGCGAGCCAGGCCGAACAGGTCAAATAGGGCAGAGTCAGCAAACACCACGTTCCGGTCAATGCGACCATCGGCCACCGAGAACACCTGCAGGGTATGCAGCACGTGGCTGCCATCCGGGCCGCGTACGTAGGCGGCTACGGCCGGCTGGCCGTTGGCGGCTACCGGGACCATCAGCCAGTCCGGACCGCGCAACGCGAATACCCGTGCGATGAAGCGGCCGTAGTCCTCGCTCCCGGCGTACCAGTTGCGGAACGGCGGCATCTCCAGGATCACCTCGTCGGCAAGCAGACGCTTCAGGCCGGCGATATCGGCGCGCTGGAACGCCGCGACGTAATGCTCGATCAGGGCGCGACGGTCGGCGTCAGCCGGCTGGCCGATCTCGTGCTCGTCCACCGCGACGGCGGCGAGCGTGGCCCTGGCCCGCTGCAGGCCGCTGTTCACCGCCGCCGGCGAGGTGCCCAGTACGTCAGCCACCTCCGCGGCGGGCAGGCCGAGCGCCTCCCGCAGGATCAGGATGGCCCGCTGGCGTGGCGGGAGCAGCTGCATGGCCGCCACCAGCGCGAGCCGGAGCTGGCCCCGCGACAGCAGCGCGGCGGCCGGGTCCGCCCCGAGCAGCGCGTCCGGGAATGGCTGCAGCCAGGGCACCTCATGCCCGCTGGTGAGCGGTGCCTCGGGGTCATCCCAGGCGGTCCCGAGCCCGGACGGAAGCGGTCGCCGGCTGCGTCCGGCCAGGGCGGTCAGGCAGGCGTTCGTCGCGATCTGGTACAGCCAGGTCCGCAGCGAAGCGCGGCTCGCGTCGAACTGATCACGGGCCCGCCAGGCGCGCAGCATCGTCTCCTGCACCAGGTCCTCAGCATCGTGCACTGAGCCGAGCATCTGGTAGCAGTGCGCGAGCAACTCCCGGCGCAGCTTCTCGGTGCCCTGCTGGAACTCATCGCCAGGGAGCGTCGCCATCTCGGTCACGAACATACCTACTGAGACAAGCCGCCGAATTCATCGGCCTGCGGCCGATGAATTCGCCTGGCCCGGCCAGTACATACTCGCGACCGATCGATTCCGTTGGAAAGAGGAACACATGACCAGCACCACGAATGTCGGTACCGGCGAGACGGCCGTCTGCGCCGTCCTGGACCAGATGTATGCAGCCTGGGCCGCCGGCGACGCCGACGCGATTGCGAGCTTGTACGCGACCGACGCGACCGTCGTCATGCCCGGCGTCTATCACGCTGGCGCGCAATCCATACGCGACTGGTTCGCCGCGGGCTTCGCCGGGCGGCTGCAGGGGTCGAGCGCCACCGACGAGGCGCGCAGCGTCCGCTTCGCCAGCGCCGACGCAGCCGTCGTGATCAGCACGGGCGGCATCCTGCTGGCCGGCGAGACCAGCGTCCCGCCGCACCGGCTGGTCCGCGCCACCTGGGTGCTCGCCAGGCGGGACGGCGACTGGCTCATCGTCGCCTATCACAACTGTCCCCTGCACACGAGCTGAGGCGCGCGGCTGCCGCTTGGAAGGTAGCCCGGATGGGAAGGGAACGGGGAGTCGCTGGGCTGGCCGGACTGCCGAAGGGAACCGCGATGTCTGCTACAGGAGTCAGCAATCTCGATCACAGCATCGAGAAGGCCAACGCGTGGCTGGCCGAGGTCGCGGGCGAATTCGAAACTGAGGACCGGCGGTTCGCCTACCGGGTCACCAGGGCCTGGATGCACGCCCTCCGCGACCGGCTGCCGGTCCCGGTCGCGGCCCATCTCGCCGCGCAATTGCCTGAGCTCTTGCGCGGCGTCTTCTACGACGGCTGGAACCCGAGCCACGTACCGGACAAGTTTGACGTTGCAGAATATGTCCGTCGGTTCGCCCACGATGCCAACATTCACAACACGGAGGTCAAGCAGGCGGCCAGCCTGGTCACCAAGGTGATGCGGCACCACATGTCGGCGGGAGTCATCGACGAGGCGATGGACGCGCTGCCCGCCGATATCCGGAACATCGCGGCGTGACCGTGCCATCAAGGTGCGGCCATTGCGCTACGAGGGCACCCCGATTCCGGCCAGGAACTCGCGGCCTATCGCGCCGCAGCCAGTCCGCTCGCACCCGTCGGCCGGGCCGCGATTCCACTGATTCAGGTTGATCCAGTAGCCCTGCACGAGCCCGTAGGTCTCGTGGTAGTCGGTGATCATGTTCGCCGGACTGGCGGGCACGCCGCCCGCGTCGGTGGCGATGCCGACCCAGATCGGCACGCGCCTGCTGGCCTTGCGGATCGCGGTCACGGCTTGCTTCGTCAGCGTCAGGTACGCCGCGGGGCTGGCCTGGATGGCCACTGCGGCCCGCATCGACGCGGGCGTGTTGTCCGCGCCCTGAAGCTGCACCGAGACGGCGTCGGCTCCGTCAGCGGCCGCGCCGGTGAGGTAGCGGATGTCGGTCGTGGCATTGCCGAAGTTGACGGAGACGATGATCTTCAGCTTGTTGAGGTGCGCGGTGCCGACTGCGTTCTTGATGAACTTGGCCGGGTTGGCGCGCTCGCTCGCCGGGGTGAACGACCAGTTCTCGATGTCGAACAGGATCGTCTGGCCGGGCTTAAGGATCTTGAAGACGCAGTCGTGCCGCAGGGTCACCCAGCTGGCGTAGATCCGGGTCTGCCCGGCCGAGCACGGCGCGTACGTGGAGGCGTACGGCGGCCCGGTGCCGGTGCCGCATCCGATGTACATGAAGTCGTGGCCGTAGTCGTAGGTGCCGTTGTCGTCCAGCGCGATGGCCAGGTCGTTGTCCTTGATTAGTTGCAGCTTCGATGGCCCGGGCACGGTGGCAGCACGCGCCGGGAGGACCATGAACGCCAGCCCGGCTGACAGCGCAACGGCCACGAGCAGGGCGACGGCCAGGCACGCCTGCCGCACTATGCGCCACCAGTGACGGCGGGTCAGATGCGAGAACGTCACCTGGCTGGGTCCCATCAGGCCGGCCGATCTCGCATCAAAGGGGTCATATCTGAAGCATTCGTGAGCAGGCGACCCTGGGTCAGGGACAAACGTCCGGCGCAGCAGAGGCTTCGGTCAGGCGTCCCGGCGCGATACAGGGCGCGCGGCCGTTGGGATCCAGGGCGCGCGGCCCTTGGTCTGCGTGCCGCGGGACCTTCGGCTGTAGCCGGCCCGGGTTCGGGCGCCGATCCTGGCACCATGGGCAAGCGAGTCGTGATTCTCGGTGGCGGAACGGGCGGCACGCTGCTGGCGAACAGGCTCCGGCGGGCTCTGTCCCGCGACGACCTGATCACGGTGGTGGACCGTGATGGCCAGCATCTCTATCAGCCGGGCCTGCTGTTCGTGCCGTTCGGCCAGGTCCGCGCCGACAACCTGAGCCGCTCGCGGGTGCGCCAGCTGCACCTTGGCATCGGGTATCACCAGAGCGGCGCCGACCACGTCGACATCGAGGCGCGCCGCGTCCATCTTGAGGACGGCACGGTGCTGCCGTACGACGTACTGGTGATCGCGACCGGCGCGGCCCTGCTGCCAGCCGAGACAGCGGGCCTGACCGACGCGGCAGCGCGTGGCAAGGCCCTGACGTTCTACGACCAGCCTGGCGCGGTGGCCCTGCGCGATGCGCTGGCGCGGTTCGACGGCGGCCGGATCGCGGTGAACGTCATCGACATGCCGATCAAATGCCCGGTCGCCCCGATTGAGTTCTGCTTCCTGGCTGACGCGTACTTCTGCGAGCGCGGGATCCGCGATCGGGTCGAGCTGACGCTGGTGACCCCGCTGGATGGCGCGTTCACCAAGGCGGTCTGCAACCGCGAGCTCAGCGGAATGCTGGACGAGAAGGCGATCGGCGTTGTCACCGAGTTCAACACCGGCGAGGTCGACGCCGACAGAGGCCGGCTCGTCTCGTTCGACGGTCGCGAGGTGGGCTTCGACCTGGCGGTGACCGTGCCTGTGCACGGCGGTCAGGCATACGTCGAGTGCTCGACCGGCCTGGGTGATGCGCTCGGCTTCATTCCAGTCGACGAGCACACCCTGCAGGCCAAGGCGAGCCCGAGCATCTTCGTCATCGGCGACGCCGCCGACGTGCGCGCTTCGAAGGCCGGCTCCGTCGCGCACTTCGAGGGCGAGATCCTGACCCGCAATATCGCCAGTTACCTGGCCGGCCAGCCGCTCGGCGCGAGCTTCGACGGCCACACGAACTGCTTCATCGAGAGCGGCTTTGGCAAGGCCCTGCTGATCGACTTCAACTACGACACCGAGCCCGTGCCGGGGCGCTTCCCCGGCCGCGTCGGCCTGCCGCTGCTGCGCCAGTCCAGGCTCAACCACCGCGGCAAGCTCGCGTTCGAGTGGCTCTACTGGCACCTGCTGCTGCCCGGACATGACATCCCTGGCGTGGGCGCCGACATGCCGCTAGCGGGCAAGAAGCTCGGCGCGCTCGGCAGCACGAGAGGAAGGCCCTGACCATGCCCACCAAGGTCTACGCAGGTACCGAGGTCGAAGTCAACGATGAGGGCTTCTTCGCCGACCCGGAGCAGTGGCGTGCGGACATGGCGCCGGAGATCGCCGCCGAGGCCGGTGTCGGGCCGCTGACCGAGCCGCACTGGCAGGTCGTGAAGTTCATGCGGCACGAGTACGCCGAGAAGGGCACCGGCCCGAGTGTGCGCGCGCTGAGTAAGACCTCCGGGGTCGGCATCAAGGAACTCTACGAGCTGTTCCCGAAGGGGCCGGCCAAGCTGGCCGCGAGGATCGCCGGCATCCCCAAGCCGCGCGGCTGCATCTGAACGAGTCAGGACGGTGCATCATGGCTGACAACGGCGCCAGCACGACCGGCAAGATCGAGAAGGTCTCCATCATCGTCTCGAAGGGATCCCTTGAGGGCATCTACCCGGCGCTCATCATGGCCAACGGCGCCAGGGCCGAGGGCATCGAGGCGAACCTGTTCTTCACCTTCTTCGGCCTCGACGCCATCCACAAGGCGCGACACGAGCACATCAAGCTCGCCACCGTTGGCAACCCCGGCCTGCACCTGGCCACCTGGGCCGGCGGGCTGCCTGGCGTGTCGTCGGTGATGACGCACTACATGGCGCACAAGATGGGCAGCTCGATATCCCCTCGATCCCCGAGTTCATCGAGATGATCGCCGACACTGGCGCTGGCCTATACGGCTGCAAGGCGTCGGTGGACCTATTCGGCCTGACCAAGGATGACTTCATCGACCAGGTCAAGGACATCATCACGGTGGGGGAGTTCTACGACCTCGCGGCCGGCGGCCAGATCATCTTCACGTAACACCAGCCAGCTACAGTCAGCGACGTGCCTGCGGAGCAGGAGGCGGCGAAGACCACGGTGACGCTCGCTGACGGCCGGGCGCTGATGTATTTCGGCGCGAGCCCGAAGCGGCCAGCCGACTACCCCGATCAGCGGCGGCTGCCTGCGATCCGGGTGCAGTCACAGGCGCGCTGGGACAGCCTGCTCGGCGAGTGGGTGGTCATCGCCAGCCACCGGCAGGACCGGACGTATCAGCCCGC
The DNA here is from genome assembly GCA_963837255.1 of uncultured Actinomycetota bacterium. Classification (GTDB taxonomy): domain Bacteria; phylum Actinomycetota; class Actinomycetes; order Streptosporangiales; family Streptosporangiaceae; genus JAJYUU01. Next base: position 2,230,521 of record CAWIMN010000007.1, on the reverse strand, counting down.
CGCGGACCAGTGCCCGCTGTGTCCGTCGACCGCGGGCAGCCTGACCGAGATCCCGGCCCCCGAGTACGAGGTCGCTGTCTTCGAGAACCGGTTCCCGACGCTCGTCAGCGGGCCCGGCCAGCCCGGCCAGCCTGGCCAGCCTGGCCTGCTCGCCAGCGAGCCGGGGGCTGGCAGATGCGAGGTCGTCTGCTTTAGCCCGCACCATTCCGCGTCCCTCGCTGACCTAAGCACCGGCCAGGCGGCAACAGTTATGGCTGCCTGGGTGGACCGGTCCGCGGAACTCGCGCGGCTGCCAGGGGTGGAGCAGGTGTACTGCTTCGAGAACCGCGGCGCGGAGATCGGGGTGACGCTGTCGCATCCGCACGGGCAGATCTACGCCTATCCCTACATCACGCCGCGCACCGACCGGATGCTGGCGGCGTGTGCTAGCTACCGGCGCGATACCGGCCGCAGCCTCTTCGATGACCTGCTCGCGGCCGAGCAGACGGCTGGCTTGCGGATCGTCCAGGCTGGCCGCTACTGGCTGGCATTCGTGCCCTTCGCGGCACACTGGCCCTACGAGATCCACCTGTACCCGCGCCAGCGCGTGCCCGACCTGCCCGCGCTGTCGCTCGCGGCCAGGTCGGAGTTCTGCGAGCTCTACCTTGACCTGCTGCGCCGCTTCGACCGGCTCTTCGACGGGCCGGCGCCGTACATCTCGGCCTGGCATCAGGCGCCAGCCCGCCACCGGGGTGGCGACTTCGCGCTGCACCTCGAGCTCTTCACGGTCCGACGCGCGCCGGGCAAGCTCAAGCACCTGGCCGGCTCGGAGTCAGGCATGGGCGCGTTTGCTAACGACATCACCCCGGAGGCAGCCGCGACTCGCTTGCGCCAGCTCGCCTGATGCGTGACAGGATCGAGCCAAATGCGAGCTTCGCTGGCGGTGCCCGCCGCGTGCACGCCGACGGGCTGAGATTCGGCCTCTACGTCAAGCCCGGTATTCCTGAGAATGCCCTGCGCGGATCTCGGGCTCCGCGGTGCCCTGGCGGTCAGCGACGTGTGGACTGGCCGGCGGCTGGGGATAGCAACGGGCACGTATACGGTCGCCGTCGCTCGTGGCGGGGTGAGCCTGATCGCGGTGCGACCGGTATCGGGCCCGGCGCCGCGGCCAGGCTGGCTGCGTCAGCGGTAAGGAGCACAGGTACGTCAACCGAGCTCGTACTTCTGGGGACGGCTGGGGCGCCGATGCCCGTCGCCGGCCGTGCCGGGATCAGCTCGGCGATCGTCGTCGGCAACCGGGTCCTGGTCGTCGACTGCGGTCGCGGGTCGCCGTCCGCCTACGCTGATGCGGGACTGGATTTCGCCTGCCTGGACGCGGTGTTCCTCTCCCATCTGCATGTAGACCACACCGGTGATCTGCCGGGCATGCTCCTGTATCCGTGGGGCATCCGGTCGGACGAGAACGGCCCGCTGCCGCCCGTCCGCGTGTACGGGCCGGCCCGGCCCGCGACGGTGCCGACAGGCGATGCCACGTTCCATCGGCAGACCACGATCCGGCCGGACTTGCCGGCGCCGGGCACCACCGATCTCGTCCAGGGCATCCTCGCCAGCTACGCCTATCACCTGAACGTGATGCCGCTGGACGCCCGCATGCCGGATGCGGGCGCGCTGGTCCGGGCTACGGACATCGTCATTCCGGCCCGCGCTGACGGTAGTGGCGCGGCGGCGGCTGTCGTCTTCGACGACGGAACCGTCCGCGTCACGGCCGCCGAAGTGACGCACGGGCGGGCCGTTCCCGCGCTGGCTTACCGGTTCGATACGCCGGACGGATCTGTCGCGTTCTCGGGCGACACCAGCGTGAACGAGAACCTGATCGCACTCGCCCAGGGCGCCGATATCCTCGTCCACCACGTCGCGGACCTCGGTTATCTTGAGCGGCACGGCGTCATCGGCCCGGCACTGGGACGGATGGCCGCGCTGCATACCGACGTCGGGCAGGTCGGGACCGTGGCCGAGCGAGCCGGGGTGCGCGAGCTCATCCTGACGCACTACCTGCCGGCCGAACCGGATGCGATCACGCCCGCGCAGTGGGCCGAGCGGGCCGGGCGGGCCTTCAGCGGTGCCACCATCGCCGGCACTGACGGCCTGCGCCGCGTGCTCACCCGCGGGTCGGCCCGTACACAGCGCTGAAGCCCTGGCGCCAGCTCGGGTAGCGCAGTGTCCAGCCCAGTTCTGCCCTGGCCTTCGCGTTGGCGGCGCCGCGCGCCTGCGTCGCCATCGTCACCATGCCGTCGCCCGCGATCAGCCGTGCGAGCCACCGGGGGACGCGGCGCGGCGGTCTGGCGCCAAGCGCGCTGGCCAGCACGGGCAGCCAGTCACTCATGGGGGCAGGCTCGTCGTCGACGACGTTGAAGATGGCGGGTCTGTCGTAGTCGAGCGCGAGCACGGTAGCGGCCGCCGCGTCGTCGAGGTGAACGAATGACGAGATGCCGCTGCCATCTCCGATGATCGGGTACTGCCGCCGGCGCACAGGCCCCGGCAGCCCGTCGCTGGCGGCGCCGTAGAAGCCGCCGTAGCGAAGCGCGATCCCGCCGGCGCTCGTCACCGCCTCGTCCAGATGACGCATTGCGGCATTCGTCTCGCCTGTGCCTTCGGGCGGGTCCGCGTCGAGCGGGTCGTCCTCGGTCTTGACCGGGCCGCCCTCGCGGGCGTAGCGGAAGCTCGCGAAGCTCTGGGCGACGAATCGGCCTACGCCGGCTTCTCGCGCGGCAGCCAGCAAGGCGTCGGTCCCTTCGGTCCGTAGCCGGTTGGTCGGCGCGAAGCTTCGGTCGAGGTTCCGGGAGAAACGCATATTCGCCAGCGCAGTCGCCTCATGAACGATCGCCTCCGGCTGGATATCGAGAACGACTTCTCGCACGGCGCGCGCATCGAGCAGGTCAAGCACGACCGGCTTCGCGCCAAGCGCCAGCACCCGGTCCGCGCTCGCCGCCGACCTGAAGCTGCCGACCACCTCGTGGCCTCGATCGATGAGCTGGGGAACGAGCCGGGTACCGATAGCGCCGCTCGCTCCCACGACCAGGACTCGCATTCGCGGGCTCCTCTTCTGCCTGCGGTCACATCCGAAAGCTGGTGGGTGTCACTCCTGATGACCCCTGGCAGCGAGAGGATGTGACCGATGGCGGAAAGCGACGAGCTGGCCGAGCGCTTTGAAGAGCACCGCACCCAGCTGCGGGCGGTTGCCTGCCGGCTGCTGGGCTCACTGGCTGACGCCGACGACGCGGTCCAGGACACCTGGCTGCGGGCCAGCCGTGCCGACGTGGGCGAGGTCGAGAACCTCGGCGGCTGGCTGATGACGATCGTCGCCAGGGTGAGCCTGAACATGCTGCGATCGCGCAGTACCCGCCGCGAGGAATCCCTCGAGGTGCGCCTGCCCGACCCCGTCGTCAGCCCGGACGGTGGCCTTCAGCCGGAGGATGAGGCACTGCTGGCCGACTCGGTCGGCCTTGCCCTCCAGGTCGTGCTCGAGACCCTGCCGCCCGCCGAGCGGCTGGCGTTCGTGCTCCATGACATGTTCGAGCTGCCGTTCGAGGACATCGCGCCCATAGTCGGCCGGACTCCGGTCGCGGCCAGGCAGCTCGCCAGCCGGGCTCGACGCCGGGTGAAGGGTGCGGATACGCCCGCGCCTGACCGCGATCTCGCCCGCCAGCGGGCCGTGGTCGACGCCTTCTTTCGCGCCGCGCACGGGGGCGACTTCGACGCTCTCCTGGCCGTGCTGGACCCCGGCGTGGTGCTGCGGATCGACGCGGGCGCGATGCGCCCCGCGGCGTCCATGACGGTACGTGGCGGCGCGCGCCGTGGCCAGGCAGGCGCTCACGGGGCTCAGCAGTGCCCTGCGGGCCACCCGCCTGCACCCGGCGCTGGTAAACGGAGCGGCCGGAGTGATCGTCACGCGGCGCGGGCAGCCGGTCACCGTGATGGGCTTTACCATCGCCGACGGCAGGATCGCCTCGATCGACGCGATCGCCGACCCCGACCGCGTCCAGCGGATGGCGGCAGAGGTCCTGACCGCGGAGTAGCCCGCACCGGGGCGGCGGCTACCAGGAACCCCACGCCAGCCCGGGTGCGGGCAGCTCAGGCGGGGTGAGGAAGGCGGGCGGGGCGGACAGGTCAAGCGCCGCCAGCGGCGCCGTCGCGGCGGCGTCGCGGCACGTCAGCGCCGGCAGGTTCCACTTCTCCTCGACGAGCTTCAGCACCGAGGTGTGGTCGAAGACGTCCGATATCACGCATTCGGGGCGCGCATAAGGCGACACGATCACCGCCGGGACCCGGAACCCGTAGGTGTCGTACCGGAGCGGCTCGCACACCAGATCCTGCGCGTGCCGGACGTAGCCGGGAAACAGCGGCTTCAGAATGGTGCGCAGCCAGGACGGGTGCGCGACCAGGCTACGGCCCTGGACATCGTCAGGCGGTACCGCGTCAGGCGGCGGCACGTGATCGTAGTAGCCGCCGTTCTCGTCGTAGGTCCAGATCAGCAGGGTGTCCGCCCAGGCCTTGCCGTGCATGACCCGGTTGATGACCTCGGCGGCAAAGCTCTCGCCCTTGCGCACGTCCTGCGGGTTCTCCTCGGAGTACTCGCCGAAGTCCGGATCGACGATGCAGAAGTCCGGCAGCGTGCCGGCATCGGCGTCGGCAAAGAACTGGTCGATGCCGCGCACGTGCAGCATGTACCTGGCCATCCCGAGCGGGTACAGGCCCGCCGTGAACTGCAGATCTCGCTTGACTCCGGTCGTCACGCGCTGGAGCGGCCGGCCGAGCATCCGCAGCGTGGTGCCGGGACCGGCGCCGCTTGTACTGGAAGATAGCCCCGGAACTGGGACTGGTCGCCCCCGTCCGGACGGTAGTTGACCCAGGACCTGCCGTACCTGGTCGAGCATGTCCAGGATGGTGCCGGCCGGCGGAGAGTCGAGGATGTTGACCGGCAGGTCATCGATCAGCCCGTGCGCGGTGCCGGCCAGCAGGAACCGCCGGTTGGGGAACGTCGGGCCGAGGCACGAGCTGAACCAGCGATCGGCCAGCGGGAAAGTCCTGGCCAGGCCGTAGTAGAACGGCAGGTCCTGCTCGGTCCAGTAGCCCATGGCCACGGTCTTGTCGGCGTCCGGCGCCGCTGTCTGGGTGGCCGTGACGAAGCCGTTCATCTTGCCGCCGGCCCACTGCGCGTGAGCGGCACTCCAGCTCTGGCACGGCACGCCGTCGTCCTGCACTGTCGAGGTGAGGTGATGGGCACGGACCGCGTGACCGGACGCGTCCGGATTCTCCGCGTCTGGCTGCCCGTCGTCGCCGAGCGTGAAGCCCTCTCCGCGGCCGGCCAGCGTGCCGAGATAGTTGTCGAAGGAGTGGTTCTCCATCATGAGCACCACGATGTGCTTGATCTGCGGCAGCCGGTCGGTCCCGGCGGGCTGCGACGGATCGGGTCGCTGCCCGGGCTGGGCTCGCTCCATGCGAGGGCTGCGCCGCCGCAGTCCCTGTCGCTCAACGCCTTCCCACACCGCCGTGCCGCGCACGCCTGACGGCTGATCCTCGGCCCGCGACCGGCCATGGGCACCGATGAGATGTTGCACCCAGCCGCCTTCCAGCTCACGACCACGACGGCCCGCTAGGTGCCCAGAATCGGACCTCGCAAACCAGTCAGGCACGCCGCCACCGACTCTCCGCACCCGCTATCGCTGGCGTCGCAGCGCGGCGAGCAGCGGAATCGCTGCGATCTTCGCCTCGGTCAGGTCGTCCCAGCAAATGCCGGCGGCTGGCCGCGCCACCTGCTGGCCACGGCAGTCGATGACGCGCTCTGGCGTGATGACGAAGTCGACCGGCACGTCGTGGCCGGTCAGCGGGATCGTCCCGGCCGGCCGGATCTGGATTTCGTGGACAGTCGTCACGCACGTGGTCTGCGGACCGATCAGGCCCGCCGCTACCGCCAGCGCGAACTCCAGGTCGGCGAACCCGCCGCCCTTGCCGAGCCGGGCGCCGTCCTGCGCTGACCGCGACCGACCCCATGACCACCAGGTCGACGGGGGACAGCTCGGTCAGCGCGACCCGCCTGGCCGACCGGGCCGCGCCGCTGATGGAGGCGGCCTTGCGCGGCGACTCGGCCAGGTGGTCGGGGTCCAGGGCAAAGAACGGCTCCGGCGCGGCGAGCCGCGGCACCGCCATGTAGACGACCTTGCCGTCCTCGAGCGCGCGCTGGCGCACCGGCAGCTGCGCTGAGTCCGGGTTGGCCTTCAGCGTGCGCGCTGCCTGCCACTGCGGCAAGGCCCGCAGCCGCTCGGCTGCGGCCTCGGCACCGGTGAAGTTCGGGATGCGGCCGGCCGCGCCGGGGAAGCGCGCCACTTTCGCCGCGCGCATCGCGTCCCACACCTCCTGGCGCAAAGCCGCCTTGGCGGCCAGCACCTCGGCGGGGCCGCCCGCATCACGGTCGTGCCGGGGCGCGGACCGGGGCGAGCGGGGTGCAGCAGGCATGAGCCCATCCTGCCCGAACGTCGCGGTTAGCTGCGGGCGGCGCGACACCCGCCACGTCAGGGGCCGAGCAGGTCCCATTTGTTACCGGCGATATCGAGGAACACCGCGACCCGCCCGTACGGCTCTGACCGCGGCGGCCGGGCGAACCGGACGCCGGCTGCCGCCAGCCGCGCGTAGACGGCGTCGAAGTCGTCGACCTCGAGGAAGAATCCGACCCGGCCAGCGGTCTGCTGGCCGACGACGGCGGCCTGATCCGCGCCATCGGCACGAGCGAGCAGCAAGCCGGTGGCCGCGCCAGGCGGCCGGACCACGACCCATCGCTTCGCACGTCCGGCCGTCGTCGCCGCGGGCTCATCCGCGGCCAGCTCGAAGCCCAGCACGCCGGTGAAGAAGTCGATCGCCGCGTCGTAGTCGTCGACGACGACGGTGACGAGGCTGAGGCTGCACGGCGCCAGCCTAGGCGGCGCCCTGCCGGTTTCATTGTGCGGTGGGCGATTACGTCCTACGCTGCGAGTCAACGACCAGGAGGGTGCGCCGCAATGGCTGAGATCGACGGCACGTGTGACGGGCAATTCGACGCGGTGCGGCGCGAGCTGGGCGCGTGCCTGGATTCTGGCGAAGAACTCGGCGCCTCCATCGCCCTGGACCTCGACGGCGACGTCGTCATCGACATGTGGGGCGGCCATCGCGACGAGGCGCGCACGCAGCCGTGGGTGGCCGACACGATCACCAACGTCTGGTCGACCACCAAGACCGTGACGAGCCTGGCCGCGCTCATGCTGGTCGACCGCGGCGAGCTGGACGTCGACGCCCCCGTGGCCCGGTACTGGCCCGAGTTCGCGGCGGCCGGCAAGGATGGCGTCCTGATCCGGCACCTGCTCTCGCATACGTCCGGCGTGTCCGGCCTCGACCAGCCGGCGGTCGTCGAGGACCTGTACGACTGGGATAAGTCGACCGCCCGCTTCGCCGCGCAGGCGCCCTGGTGGCCGCCAGGCACCGCGTCGGGCTACCACGCGCTCAACTTCGGCCACCTGATCGGCGAGGTAGTGCGGCGGATCACCGGCAAGTCGCTGAAGCAGTTCGTGGCCGAGGAGATCGCCGGTCCGCTCGGCGCCGACTTCCAGATCGGCGCAGTCGAGAGCGACTGGGCCCGGATCGCGCCAGTCGTCCCGCCGCCGCCACTGCCCTTCGACCTCACCGCCTTGCCCGCGGACAGCCCGACCGTCAAGACGATGACCGGACCCGTCGCGGACGCCGACAACGCCAACACGCCCGGAGTGGCGGATGGCCGACATCGGCGCTGCGAACGGCCACGGGAATGCGCGGTCCGTCGCCCGCATCCTGTCGGTGATCGCCCGTGGCGGCGAGGTCGACGGAGTCCGGCTGCTGCGGCCGGAGACTATCGAGCTGATCTTCCGCGAGCAGGCCAACGGCATCGATGTCGTGCTCGGGGTGCCGCTTCGGTTCGGCATCGGGTACGGCCTTCCGCAGCTCGACATCCTGCCGTATGTGCCGGACGACAAGATCTGCTTCTGGGGCGGCTGGGGCGGCTCGGTCATCATCATGGACGTCGGTCGCAAGATGACGATCTCCTACATGATGAACAAGATGGGGTCCGGCATCGTCGGCTCCGAGCGCAGCGAGAAGTACGTCTCGGCGATCTACAAGGCGCTCGAAGGCTAGCGCCGGAGGCGCGCCGGGCTAGCGCTCGGCGGCCAGTCCCGGCACGGCGGCCAGGTACCCGGCCAGCATCGCCGCGGCGACCTGGCCGACCGCGTCGTCTGCCGGCAGGAACCGCGGCGTCATGCAGGCTCACGTCCGTACCGCTGCCAGCGAACAGCATCACGCTCGGCACGACGGCGGAGTAGTAGGAGAAATCGTCAGCGCCGCACGAGCGGAACTCGGTGTCGACGCGGAAGCCGGCCGCCCGGCAGCAGCGGCTGGCAGGCGGCGGTGAGCTGCGGGTCGTTGACCAGCGCTGGCTCGGCGGGCGTGATGGTGACCGTGCCGTCACAGCCGCAGGCCCGGCAGGTGTCGGCGACCGTCTGCACGACCGCGGCGCGCAGGAACTCCCGGTCCGCCGCGGCCAGCGTGCGGATCGTGCCCGCCGCGGTCGCCGTGGCCGGGATGACGTTGGCGGCCTGCCCGGCCCGCAGCGCCCCGACCGACACGACCGCGGCGTGCGTCGGGTCGATGCGCCGGCTGACCAGATGCTGCAGCGCCACGACGGACTGGCACAGCGCGAGGACCGGATCGGCCGCCAGGTGCGGGTAGCCGGCGTGCCCGCCCGTCCCGGTCACGGTGATCTCGAAGTCGTCGGTCGCCGCGTTGACGGTTCCGGTCGGCGGCCGCCACGGTCCCGGCCGGGAACTGGTGCTGGAGGTGCACGCCGATCATTGCGGCCGGCCGCTCCGCCAGGAAGCTGGCAGCGCTGGCGATCTCCTGCGCGCCGGATGGCGATGTCTCCTCGCGGGGCTGCAGCACGGCGAGCAGCGCCACCGGCAGCTCCGCCTGCCGCGCGGCCCGGCCGACAGCAGTCAGCGCGGCCAGGTGGACGTCATGACCGCACGCGTGCATCGCGCCGGTCGCCGACGACCATGGCGCGCCGGTCTCCTCGGCGATCGGCAGCGCCGTCCAGTTCCGCGCGGATCGCGATAGCCGGGCCAGCGGCCGGGCCGATCCGGATCAGCCGCCCGGTGCCCGCGACCGGCGGCGCGTCCGGCGCGCCGAGCGCCGCGGCAGCCACGGCGGCGGTCCTGGTCTCGGCGCCGGACAGCTCCGCGTGCCGGTGCAGGTCGTGCCGCAGCTCGATCGCGGCAGGCACCTCGGCTGCGAGCAGCGCCGACAGCCCTGACCCGAGTCCGCCGGCTGACCCGAGTCCGCGGGCTGAGCCGGGGGCGCCGCCCGGTCCGGTCACGAAGCGCCTAGCTTGTACACCCGCCGGGCGTTGCCCGCGCCGATCATGTCCGCGACCCGGTCGGCGTCGGCGGCCGACCACAGGCCGTCGGCGACGAACGCGCCGGTCACCGCTGCGATGTCACGCCGGAACCCGACGGCACCCAGGTAGTGCAGCTCCGGCAGGCCGAACGCATCCGAGGAGTACAGCATTTTATGGAACGGGGTGAGTTCCAGCGCCTCCGCCAGCACGGCCGCGGACCTGGCCCCGACGTGATTGAGCGCCACGCCGACATCCATGTAGACATGCGGGAACAGGTTGGCCATCGTCCCGGCCTGCCGGTGGTAGGGGTAGCAGTGCAGGAGCATGACCGGCGTGCCGGCCGGCTGGCTCGCCAGCAGGAAGTCGTGCAGGAGCGCCGGATCAGACCTGGCGAGCCGCGAATCGGTGTCGCCGAAGCCAGCATGGAACTGCAGCGGCAGGCCAGTGTCCAGCGCCGCCCAGATGCCGTGCCGGATCAGGACCTGATCCTCGAGCCTGGCCGGAGACTCCGGCCTCGAGCTCGCGCAGCCACCGGCCGGCGGCGGCCGCGACCTCCGCGGCCGTCGGCCGGGCCGGGTCAAGCTCGAGCCCGCCGCGGTAAGCGGCCACGGTCTTGAAGCCCACCGCGTCGGCTTCCGCCGCGCGCACGGCCGACGTCACGGCGTCGGCGTAGCCCGCCGCGTCGATGCCCGAGCGGATCATGCGCTCGGCGATCGACTCCAGCCGGACGACCTCCCGCGCCGGAGTCCCGCTCAGGTCGGCGAGCTCGGCCGGCGTCGTCACCGCGTCGCTCTGGTACCCGGTGTCGACGAGCCACGTCGTCGGCGGCCGCCGCGAGAGGAAGCGGCGGGCCGCCTCGGTGCTGCCGAGCTCGAGGCGCCGGCGCACGTACTCATCGGCCGGCGCCAGCGGCTCCAGGTCCAGCACCGGTGCGCACCACCGGCGGACGGCGAAGCCGAGCTGGGTGTCGAACGCCGACGTCCCCGGTGGCGGCGGGGAGGAGGACTCCATCAGCCCGGACTCGATGGCGGCCGCGTCGAGCTCGCCGGACAGGATGCCGTGCACGTGGTGGTCGATCAGGGCGAGGCTCGGTCGACGGCGCCTTCATGGTCGATGGCACGCTCAGATCAGCCACCGGTAGTGGGCGATGACGTCCTCGTCCTTCTTGCCCTCGCGACAGCGCGAGCTCGGCGCGCCGGGACGCGGCGAACGTGCTGATCAGCTCGTCGCCTGCGGCGGCGCGCAGCACATCGCTCGCCGTCCAGCGCCGCCAGCGCCTCGGCCAGGCTGCCGGGCAGCCGGACCGCGGTGCCGGCCAGCGGGTGGCCTGGCGCGGCCGGGTCGCCGGTGACCTCTCGCGGGCAGGCTGTCCTGGCGGCCGGCGCCGTCGAGCGCCACCGCCATGACGGCGCCCACCAGCAGGTACGGGTTGGCGCTGAGGTCGAAGCACTTGACCTCGACGTTGGCCGCGCCGGGATCGCCGCGGTCCCGGCCACGAACCGGACGGCCGCCTCCCTGTTCTCCCGGCCCCACACCTGGAAGGCGCCAGCCCACCGCGACGGCTGCAGCCGCAGGTACGACGACGGCGACGGCGCGCCGATGGCGAGCAGCGCAGGCAGGCTCGCCGAGCAGGCTCGCCATGATCGACTCGCCGGTGCTGGTCAGGCCGTGCCGGCCGGTGCCGCCGGCCAGCAGGTTCCGGCCGTCCTGCCAGAAGCTGGCGTGCACGTGGCCGCCGTTGCCGACGTTGTCGCTCACGACCGCTGGCGCGAACGAGGCCCGCAGCCCGTGCCGCGCCGAGACCGCCGCGATGACGAGCTTGACCAGGACGTTGGTGTCGGCCGCCGAGACCGGGTCCTGCGCGCGCGACCGACACCTCGAACTGAGCCGGGCCGTACTCCGGGTGGATCTGCTCGACGCGCACGCCCGCGGCTTCCAGGCTCTCGAGCACGTCGCGGACGTACTCGGCCGCGTCGAGGAACCGGCTCAGCCCGTAGCCGGTGCCGCGGAAGGCAGGCTCGAAGTCGTCGGTGTCGCGGCCGACCATCCACTCCACCTCGATCGCCATCAGGGCGCTGATGCCCTGGGCGAGCCCGGCGGCGACCTGCGCCCGGGCGAACGTCCGCTGGCAGTTGGCGTAGACCGTGCCGTCCTGGTGGAAGCGGTCGCCGGGCGCCCACGCCCAGCCTTCCGGGTCGCGCAGGACGACGAGCTGGTCCAGGTCGGGCACCATCCGCAGGTCGCCGTCCGGCTTGTCCAGCGGCGACGCGGGATCGATGCCGCCGTCGCTGATGAAGGCGTCGATGACGGGGGAGAAGCCGACGCCCGACCGCGCCGCCCTGGGCAAGCGCGTGCAGCGGCACGACCTTAATCCGGGCCGCCCCGCTGTGGTCGACGAAGGTGATCGCCACCCCGGAGACCTTGTGGGCGAGCTGGCGCCAGGTGTTCCTGCACGCGCTGCTCGTCGGCAGTCGCGCTCGGATTCGTCGCGCACCGGGCTGAACGGTCGGGGCATGCTCGGGCACCTCCTGCCTCGGTGAACGCGCCGTGACCAACGCAAATGCGACTCTAGGACACGGCACTGCGCCAGCGGAAGTGGCCGTGATCAGGGTAGACACTGGGGGATGATCTGCGTACTCGGCGATGCGCACCTCGATGTCGTGGTCCGCCTGGCGGGTCCGCTCGACCGAGGAGACGGACACCCCGGCAGCGACGTCAGTCGGCGTCGGCGGTCAGGGAGCCAACGTCGCCGCCTGGGTGGCGGCGCTCGGCGGCCGGAGCAGGCTGATCGCCGCGCGCGGCACCGACCTGCGGCGCTGGCCTCGTCAGCGCGGAGCTAGCCGCCCGCGGCGTGGAGCTCGTCGGCCCGGTCGTGCCGGCCGGCACCGGCGTCGTCGTGTCGCTGTCCGACGGCGGCCATCGCCGGTCGATGCTGACCGACCGCGGCGCCGGCGCCGAGCTCGCCGCAGCCGAGATCAACCCGGACTGGCTGGCGGGCTGCGACTGGCTGCATGTCAGCGCGTACGCGTTCGCGCGCGAGCCGATGCGCGGCGCGGCGCTGGCCGCGATCCGCGCGGCCCGCGCGTACTCGGCGCGCGTCAGCGTCGACCTGGCGTCGACCGCCATGATCGAGGCTTACGGCGTGGCGGCCTTCGGCGCGCTGATCGCCGCGATCGGCACCCGACGCCGTGTTCGGGAACCAGGGCCGAGGCGGCGCTGCTGGCCGGCCTGCTGGCGGCCGACCGGCTGATCGTTAAGCTGGGCGCCGAGCGGCGTGCGCGTCGGCGGGACGCACTTCCCGGCACTGCCCACGGTCCCGGTCGACGCGACCGGGGCCGGCGACGCGTTCGCGGCCGGATACCTGGTCGGCGGAGTCGAGCTCGGCCTGGCCGCGGCGGCCCGAGCGGTAGCGAAGATGGGGGCCATGCCGTGACGTTTGCCCCGCAGGTGACCGACGAGGTCGCGGCGGCGCTCAGCGACGGCCGCGCCGTCGTCGCGCTCGAGACCACGCTGGTGTCGCACGGGTTCTCGGCCGGCCGCGGCCTCGCGGCCGCGCTGGACTCCGAGGAGCGGGTCCGCGCGGCCGGTGCCACGCCCGCCACCGTCGGCGTGCTCGACGGCGCGGTTCGGGTCGGCCTGACTGCCGCGGAGCTGACGCGCTTCGCCGACGCCGGCACCGCGGCCCGCAAGGTCGGCGCGCGCGACCTGGCCGCCTGCGTGGTCCAGGGCGCGCTCGGCTCCACGACGGTCGGCGGCACGCTGGCCGTCTGCCGCGCCGTCGGCATCCGGTTCGTCGGCACGGGCGGCATCGGCGGCGTGCACCGCGGCTTCGCCGAGACGCTGGACATCTCGGCCGACCTGCCGCAGCTGGCCCGGACGGCCGCGGTCGTCGTCTGCTCGGGCGCCAAGTCGATCCTGGACGTCGCCGCCACCGCCGAGCTGCTGGAGACGCTCGCGGTCCCCGTGCTCGGCTGGCAGACGCAGACGCTGCCGATGTTCTACACCGCCGACGGGCGGCCCGCCGGTATCGGCGACGGTCGCGCAGGCGGCCGAGGTCGCCGCGATCGCGGCGACGCACTGGCAGCTGACGCCGTCCGGCGGCCTCATCCTCGCCCGGCCGCCGGCGGGCGGCCTGGACCTCGAAGCGCTCATCACCGAGGCCGTGGACCGGGTGCGCCGGGCCGGCATCACCGGCCAGGCGGTCACGCCGGCCGTGCTCGCGGCGGTCGAGGAGCTGAGCGACGGCCGCAGCGTCGAGGTCAACCGCCGCCTGATCGCCGACAACGCCGAGCTGGCCGCGCGGGTCGCGGTCGCCTACGCCGGCCTGCCGCCGAGGTCGACGATGGCGGCGACCGGGCCGCCGCCATCGGGACCCTGATGGGCGGCTGACACCGAGACGAACACCGCCGGGTCGCCGGTGACGGCCGCGGCGACGCCACCGACGCAGGCCTTGATCTGGCGGTGCCAGTGCACGTCGGAGTCGTCGAGCATGGCGTTGCGCCAGCCCCTGACCTGGCCGTCCTGGCTGGCCTCGCACTTGAGGAAGATGTTGACCAGCCGGCCGTCCAGGTCGCGCGGGTGCGGCCGGTCCGGCAGGTCGAGCCCGGCGTCCCGGATCGCGGCCCAGATGCCGTCGGCGTCCAGCGCGTCGCGCATCACGCCGTGGCCGATGCGGTACCGCCCGCCGATGCCGCGCACGTTCCCGGCCACGACCACCTGCGCGCGGTCGAGCTCCACGCCGGAGGAGCAGGAGGCGACCGACGAGCACAGCGAGCGGTCACGCATCACGTCGGCGTCGGCCGGCATCGCGATCTCGCCGAGCGCCACGGCGATGCCGAGGGCGGCGGTCCCGTTGGACACGTCCATGGACTCGCCGGTGTTCTCGGTCCACACGCTCTGACCGCGGCTCCTGGCGTCCCCGATGGTGTGAATGGTCAGCAGCGGCGTCTTGGTCTGCACGTAGTGCACGTCCGCCGGGTCGCTGATCCCGGCTTGCGCCATCGCCTCGCCGGACCGCGGCCGCGACCTTGGTGATCATCGCGGTCCGGCCGATGTCCTCGGGCAGCAGCAGCTCGCTCATCGCGAACCCGACCGACAGCCGCGGCTCGTCGGTGACCTCGGCGCCTGCGCCTCCGGCGGCACTGTCGCGAAGATCGTGGCGTGCGGGCTGAGCACGCCGTCGGTCCCGCCGGACCACACGATCGGGATCTGCGCGACCGCGTCCGCGCCGCGGCTGCCCTTGGCGGCCAGCACCTCGCGGAACGCCCGGTCGGCCAGGATGCGCGTGTAGTCGTTGACGCCGCCGTTGCCCTCGGTCTTGCCGATGACCGCGACGACGCGGTCGGCGTCGAGGACGCCGGCGTCGATCAGCTTCGCCAGCTCGCTGGCGTCGGACACGTGGTGCAGCGGGACCTTGCGGACCTCGATCGGCTCGGGCACGGGCTTGCCTCCTCAGCTAGCTGGCCTGGGCTCATGGGTCAACGACCGTGCCGGCCTTACCTGCCAGCGCGTCGGCAATGTTGCGCAGGGAGGTGATGATCGCGCGGCCGCCAGCCTCGGCGAACCTGCAGGCGGCCTCCACCTTGGGCCCCATGCTGCCGGACGGGAACTGGCCCCCGCGGGCGAGGGCTCGCATCTCCGCCGCTCGCATCTCCCCGAGCGGGCGGGCCTGCGCCGTTCCCCACCCCGCCAGCACTGTCTCGACGTCGGTGGCGATCAGCAGCGTGCGCGCGCCCAGCTGGCGCGCGAGCACGACGGCCGTCAGATCCTTGTCGATCACCGCTTCGACGCCGCGCAGCCCGCCGGCGTCGTCCCGGACCACGGGCACGCCGCCGCCGCCCGCGCAGACGACGACATACGCCGGCCGCGAGCAGGGCAATCGCGGCCGGCTGCGTCAAGGCACTCGAGCGGCTCGGGTGAGGCAACGACCCGGCGCCAGCCGCGCGCGCCGAAGTCGCGCCATGTCTGTCCGTGACTGATCAGGTCCGCGGCCTCGGCCGCGGGCAAGTATCTCCCGATCGGCTTGGTCGGCTCGGCGAAGCCGGGATCGTCGGCCGCGACCAGGGTCCGCGTCACGACCACTGCGGTAGGCCTGCCGATGCCACGCCGGCCGAGCGCGGCATCCAGCGCGTTCAGCAGGAGGACGCCGATCGTGCCTTGTGTCTGCGCGCCGCACCAGTCAAGCGGCACCGGCGGCACGACCGACGCGGCGATCTCGTTCTTCACCAGCAGATTGCCTACCTGCGGCCCGTTGCCGTGGGTGAGCACGACCTGCGTCGCCGGCCGCGATGACGCCCGCGACCGACTCGGCCGCGACCTCGATCGCCGCCCGCTGGTCGTCGGGACGGGCGCTGCCATCGGGTGCGGTCATCGCGTTGCCGCCGAGGGCTATCAGCACGGTCACAGCCAGTCCACCTCCGCTGCGGTGGCGCCGCCGGCGAGGACCGCGTAGCCAGGTCCTCGGTCGAAGAATGGCTGGGCCGCTGGCCGGGCTGCCCGCTGGTTGGTCTCGCAGCATCCTGGTCGCCGTCTCGTCGGCGACCGGGTCGTCGGCCGGCCCGGCGAGAACCACGCCGTAGTCCGCGGCCGCGGCCGCGCGCTGACACCTTGCCCCAGCGCACGTCGCGCGCCACCAGGGCCGGGTCGCGGGCCAGCGGGTCGCCCCAGCCGCCGCCGCCGGTCGTGCGGATCCGGATCAGCGTCCCGGCCGGCACGAACTCGCCGTCGGCCAGCGCGTCCACCTCGCGCTCGGCCGGGCCGCCGGGATCGATCGTGACCTGGAACGGCCGGCCGGCCCGGCCGCCGTTCACGCCCCAGCAGGACAGGATCGAGCGGTCGGCGATCGACATGAAGTAGCCGTCCGCGCGCATGCGCAGCACCTTCTCGTAGCCGAGGCCGCCGCGGAACTGGCCGGGACCGCCCGAGTCCACCGCCAGCCCGAGCCGCTCGACCAGCAGCGGGAACCGGGCCTCGGTGAACTCGGCGGGCAGGTTCCGCGAGTCCGGCACGACGTGGATGGTGTCCTCGCCGTCGGCGTAGTACCGGCCGCCGGAGCCGCCGCCGAGCACTTCCCGCATCAGGTAGGGCTCGCCAGCCGCGGTCTGCCCGTAGACGCCGGTGTAGCGGATCGTCTCCTGGTCGGCGGGCATCTGGCCGCCGACCGCCTTGGCCAGCACGCCGGCGAACACGCCGAGCAGGCGCAGGATCACGAACGTGCGCGCGTTGGTCGGCGCCGGGAACACCGGGGTGAGCAGGGTGCCGGGCGGCGGGAAGCGCATCTCGATCAGGTCGACGATGCCCTCGTTGACGTCCAGCTCGGCCGCCCGCTCCGGGGTCTCGGCGAGGTTGCGCAGGATCGGCGCCAGCCACTTGGCGAGGAAGTTGCCGTCGGCGTAGTTCGCGCAGTGGTTGATCGGGCCCTTGGCCTGCGGGCCGGTCCCGGTGAAGTCGAGGATCAGCCGCGGCTGCGCCTCGTCGGTCCGGGTGAGCGTGATCCGCTGCGTATGCAGCCGCGGCTCGTCGACGCCGTCGTGCTCGGCGTAGTCCTCCCACGTCCAGGTCCCGGCCGGGATCTTCGCCAGGATCTCCTGCCGGTACGTGCGGGTCGTGCTGGCCACGATCTCGTCGAAGCACGCCTCGACGGCGGCCCGGCCGTAGCGCTCGAACAGCTCGGCCAGCCGGCGCGCGCCGAGCAGGCAGGCCGAGCACTCCGCGTCCAGGTCGGCGGCCAGCGACTCGGGCATCCGCGAGTTGCGGGTCATGATCGTCAGCGCGGCCTGGTTCGGCACGCCGGCGTCCCACAGCCGGATCGGCGGCACCATCAGGCCCTCGGAGAACACGCTCGTCGCGTGGCTCGGCATTGAGCCGGGCACGGCGCCGCCGATGTCGTCGTGGTGCCCGAACGCCTGCACGAACGCCACGACCTCAGGGCCAGCCGCTGGCCGGAGCCGCGTGCAACACCGGCACGGTGACGCACAGGTCAGGCAGGTGGCCGATGCCGCCCTCGGAGAGGTACACGTCGTTGTGGAAGTACACGTCGCCAGGCCGCATGGTCGCCAGCGGGAAGTCGCGGGCGATGGGGTGGACGAGCGCGCTGTAGGAGCGCCCCGTCAGCTTGCGCAGCAGCCGGTCGTGGATCCCGGCCCGGAAGTCGTGGGCGTCCCTGATCATCGGCGACCTGGACGTCCTGGCGATCGCCGTCTCGACCTCCTTCTCGATGGCCGCCAGGCTGCCCGCGATGATCTCCAGCAGCACCGGGTCGACCGGCCCGCCATCGGTCAGCGTCCGGCTGTCGTCATGCCGCACCCGATCAGGAGATTGCCGAACCCGTCGACGCGCGCGACGATAGCCCGGATGCACCGGCACGGTCGCCCCGTATTCCTCGATGATGGCCGGGCCCGGCACCACGTCCCCGGCCGCCAGCGCCGGGCGCCAGTAGATGGCGGCGTCCGCGGCCCTGGCCGCCCGCCCGAACACCACCGGCCGGCGGCCGGTCAGCGCGCGCCCGGGATCGCCGTCGCCAGGCGGCAGCGCGGCAGGGCCGGCCGCTGGATCGGGCCGATGCCGGTGACGCGCAGGTTCACCCACTCGACCTGCTGACGCGCGGTTGCCGCGGAAGTCATAGCCGTACAGCGCGCGGTGCGCCGCGTGAAAGGCGTCGGCCGCCGCCGCCGCCATGGCGGGGCTCGAACGGGCCAGCGCGCCACCGGCACGCGCACCTCGAACGCCTGCCCGAAGTAGCGCAGGTCCGCGGTGCGGATCAGCTGGTGCTCCGGCGCCGCGAAGCCCTGCGCGGTCAGCGCGTCGGTGCGCCTGCGCCGCGAGCCCGGCGTAGACCGCCGTCCATGGCCGCGTAGTCAAGCTCGGACTGCGCGCGCCACGCAGGTGCGCACGTAGTCAGTGCGGACGTCGACGGTCAGCAGCCCGAACGCCGACACGTTGCCGGGGTTCGGCGGCACGAGCACGCCGCGGACGCCGAGGATCTCGATCAGCGGGCAGACCAGCAGCGAGCCGGATCCGCCGAACGTGACCAGCGTGAAGTCGCGCACGTCGAGGCCGCGCTTGACGGTGATCTGGCGCACGGCGTTGGCCTGGTTCCACGCCGAGACCTCCAGGATCCCGGCGGCGCAGTCCGGCGGCCGGCATGCCCAGCTTCGCCGCGAGAGTCGGCGAGCCCCGACCGCGCGGCGGCGGCGTCCAGCGGGATCTCCCCGCCGAGCAGGTGCGGCGGGATGCGGCCGAGCACCAGGTGCGCGTCGGTCACCGTGACCTCGCGGCCGCCCTTGCCGTAGCACAGCGGCCCTGGCTCGGCGCCGGCCGAGCGCGGCCCGACCTTGAGCGAGCCCTCGGGGGACACCCAGGCCACGGACCCGCCGCCGGCGCCGACGGTGACGACGTCCACCATCGGGATCTTCGCCGGGTAGGCGCCGACCGTGCCCTCGGTCGTCAGCGCGGGCTCGCCGCCGACCACGACCGCGACGTCGGTCGAGGTGCCGCCGCCGTCGCAGGTCAGCACCGAGCTGATGCCCGCGTGCTGCGCGATCATGGCCGCGCCGACGGCGCCAGCGGCCGGCCCGCTCAGCACGGTGGCGATGGGCCGCCCGATCACCTCCGCGGCCGTCGCGACGCCGCCGCTGGACGTCATCACGTGCAGCGGCACGCCGTCGCCGCGCAGGCCCTGCAGCCCGCGCCGCGATCGCGGCCAGGTACCGCGCCACGCGCGGCTTGACCGCGGCATCGACGAGCGTCGTCATCGAGCGCTCGTACTCCCGGTACTCCGGCAGCACCCGCGACGACAGCGAGACCACGGCGGCCGGGTGCTCGCGCGCCAGCACCCGCGCCATCGCCTCCTCGTGCGCGGGGTTGGCGTAGGAGTGCAGGAAGCACACGCCGATGGTGGCGATGCCGTGCGCGGCGAACCACCGGGCCGCGGCCACCGCCTGATCCTCGTCGAACGGCCGCAGCTCCGCGCCGGTGTGGTCGATCCGCCCGGCTACGGTCTTGACCCGGTCGGGCGGCACGATCCGGTCCGGCTTGACCCAGAAGTAGGAGTTGCCGTACCCGTCGGGCACCGACTGGCGGGCGATCTCGAGCATGAACTCGAAGCCCTCGCTGGTGATGAAGCCGAGCTCGCCGATCTCGCCTTCCAGCAGCTGGTTGGTCGCGATCGTGGTGCCGTGACTGATCGCCGCGATCTGGCTCGGGGCGGGCGCCGAGCCAGGCCGAGCACCTTGGCCAGGCCGGTCATGAACCCGAGCGCCGGATCGGCGGGCGTCGACGGTGTCTTGGTCACCGTCAGCGCGCCGGTCACCTCGTCCAGCGCGACCACGTCGGTGAACGTGCCGCCCGTGTCGATGCCGATGCGCAGGCGTCCCCTGCGGCGCCTGCCGCCTGGCAGCCGCTGTCAGCGTGGCCTCCGCCCGAAGATGCCGCGGACGGCCACGCCGGCCAGCGTCACGGCCGCGCCGACCAGGGCGCCGCCGACGAACGCCGCCGCGGGCTGCGGCGCAGCCGGGACCGGCGGCTGGTCCGGCGCAGCGGGCAGCGCGGGCCGAGCGGGCACGGCCCCGTTCCCGGTCAGTACCTGGTCGACGGACGTCAGGAACTCGCCGATCAGCAGCCTCGCGACGCTCGCCAGCATGCGCTGGCCGACGCCCGCGATCGCGCCGCCGATCGCCGCGTCGGCGTCGTAGCTGACCTCGGTCGTGCCGCCGGCCGCCGTCAGCGTGATGCGGATGCTCGTGGCGATGGTGCCCGGACCGCCGGCGCAGGCCGCGGTCAGTACCAGCGAGATCGGCTCGCGCTGCTGCGACAGCGCTACCTCGCCGGTGTAGGTGCCCCGGATCGAGGCCACGCCCGCGGTGAGGGTGAACAGGTAGGAATCAGGCCCGGCAGGTTCCAGCCGCTCGCAGCCGGGGATGGTGAGCGACGAGCACGGTCGGGGTCGGTCAGCGCGGCCCAGACCTGGCCGGCTGGCGCGTGCATCGTGGCGGTGCCGCTGAGCTTCATGACTGCTGCCTGCTCACTGGCCAGCCTCCCGCGGATACGCTGGCGGAGCTCGAACAGATCCGACGGCGACATCGGCATGGACCGGATCGGGATGCCCTCGGCGTCCTCGATGGCGGCAGCGAGGACCGCCGCGCCCGGGATGACCCCGGCCTCGCCGGCGCCCTTGATCCCGAGCGGGTTCAGCGGCGACGGCGTCTCCAGGTGGTCGATCTCGATCTGCCGCGGCACCTCGCTGACGTAGGGCATGAGGAAGTCCATGAACGAGGCGTTCAGCAGCTGGCCGGTCTCGTCGTAGACCATGCGCTCATACAGCGCCCCGCCGACGCCCTGGGCGACGCCGCCGTGGATCTGCCCCTCGACGATCAGCGGGTTGATCAGCGGGCCGCAGTCGTGCACGACGCAGTACCGCAGGATGGTGACCTCGGCGGTCTGCGGGTCCGTTTCGACGATCGCGGCGTGCATGCCGCTGGCGAACGTCGAGCGGATCGGAGAGAAGTAGGCGCGGCCCTCGATGCCCGGCTCGTCGTCGTCAGCCACCGGCGGCTTGTCCGGGTCGCCGCCGCCGGCGAACTGGGTCGCGGCCGCGGCGGCCTCGTCGAAGGCGTAGCGCAGCGGGTTGGCCAGCACCGCCACCGTGCCGAGGCTGATCCCGCTGTCCGGATCGCCCTTGACCTGCACGACGCCGCCGGTGATCTCCAGGTCGGCGGCCGCGACCTCCAGCGCGTCGGCCGCGACGCGCAGGGCCTTCGCCTTGGCCTTGCGGGCGGCCAGCGTCACGGCGGAGCCGCTCATCACCGCGGTCCTGGACGCGAACGTGCCGACCGCGTAGCCGAACCGCCGGGTGTCCCCGGTGACCACTGTCGACGTCGCTGCAGCGGCACGCCGAGCTCGTCGGCGACTAGCTGGGCCAGCACCGTCTGGTGCCCCTGGCCCTGCGTGGTCAGGCCGGTAGCGACCTTGACCTTGCCTGAGGTCTCCACCACGACGTGGCCGCCCTCGTAGGGACCGACGCCGGTGCCCTCGACGTAGCAGGCCAGGCCGATGCCGATCCGGCGGCCCGCGGCCGCCGCCTCGGCCTGCATCGCCGGGAACGTGTCCCAGCCGATCAGGTCCTTGAGCATGGCCAGCAGCGCCGGGTAGTCGCCGGAGTCGTAGATCAGCGGCCGGCCGTCCTGGAAGATCAGGCCCTGGTCGTACGGCATCTCGGCAGGCTGGATGAAGTTACGCTCGCGGACCAGCGCGCGGTCGAGCCCGAGCGCGGCCGCGATCGCGTCCATGGTGCGCTCCATCACGAAGCAGCCGTGCGGCCGCCCGGCCCCGCGGTACGGCGTGACCAGCACCGTGTTGGTGTACAGCGAGTCGAACTCGACCCGGTACGCGGCCGGCTTGTACGGGCCGAGTAGCTGCGTCGAGGTCACGATGGGCACGATGAGCCCGTACGGCACGTAGGCGCCGTTGTCGTGCCAGAACCGGACGTCCAGCCCGAGGATCCGGCCGTCGTCGTCGTAGCCGACCCGCACGTGGTGCTGCTGCGCGCGCTCGTGCGCGCTGGCGATGAAGTGCTCGCGCCGGTCCTCGGTGAACTTGACCGGCTGGCCCAGCAGCCGCGCGGCCCACGGCACCAGCACTTCCTCCGGCCACGGGTGCACGATCTTGACCCCGAAGCCGCCGCCGACGTCAGGCGTGATGACGTCGACCTGGCTGAGGTCCAGGCCGAGCTTGGCCGCCACGGCGGCCCGCACCCCCGTCGACGTCTGGGTCGAGGTCCACAGCCGGAGGCGGGCCGCGCGGGCGTCCCAGTCCGCCAGCACGCCGCGGCCCTCCAGCGGCGTGGACGCCGACCGCTCGATCTCCAGGTCGAGCTCGAGCACGTGCGGCGCCGCCGCGATCGCGGCCGCGGTGTCGCCGTGCTCCTGGACCGCGTTGGCGGCCCTGTTGCCGGGGACGTCGTCGTGCACGAGGTGCCGGGCGGCCCGGGCCGCGTCGATGCCCACGACGGCCGGGCAGCGGCTCGTAGCTGACGTCGATCAGGTCGGCCGCGTCCTCGGCCAGGTACCGGTCGGCCGCCACCACCATGACGACCGCCTCGCCGACGTGGTTGACCTCGCCGCGCGCCAGCGGGTATGGCGTGCGGCCGTGGGTCAGCGCGGGATGCGGGATCAGCAGCGGGAGCGGCTCGGCCAGCCGGCCGGTCAGGTCCTCGTAGGTGTAGATCGCGACCAGGCCAGGCACGTCGAGCGCGCCGCTGACGTCGATGTCGGTGATGCGCGCGTGCGCGTGCGGGCTGCGCACGAAGGCGGCCGCGAGCGCGCCGGCGCCGAGGTCGTCGAGGTAGGCGCCGTGCCCGCGGATCAGCCGGTCGTCCTCGACCCGCTGCACGCGGGCGCCGAACAGCGAGCTCATGGGCGCCCCCGGCAGCGCTCGGTTCGCCGCCCGGCACGGCCCGTTCGCGTGAGATGGCGGCCGCCCGGTGGACTGCGGCCACGATGTTCTGGTAGCCCGTGCACCGGCACAGGTTCCCGCCGATCATGTCCCGCGCTTGCTCGTCGTCGGGGTCGGGCGTGGCCAGCAGCCCGGCCGTGATCGTGGTCAGGAAGCCGGGCGTGCAGAAGCCGCACTGGAGGCCGTGGCACTCGGCGAAGGCCTGCTGCACCGGTGACAGCGTCCCGTCGCGGCCGGCCAGCCCCTCGACAGTCGTGATGTCCGCGCCGTCCGCGCTGACCGCGAGCAGCAGGCAGGACCGCACCGGCGCGCCGTCGAGCAGGATCGTGCAGGCGCCGCAGACTCCGTGCTCGCAGCCGACGTGGGTGCCGGTCAGCCGCAGGTCGTGGCGCAGGCAGTCGGACAGCAGGCGGCGGGCTGGCACGCGCGCCGACATGGCCGCGCCGTTCACGATCAGGTGAACCTCGTGCAGTTCCTCGGCGCTGCTCATGCGTCTATCGTCTCGCGCGCCTCGGCGAGCGCTTCCAGCAGCGCTCGCTCGGTGAGCACGCCGGCGAGCTGACGGCGGTAGCTCGCGGTGGCGTGAATGTCGGCCGTCGGGCCGAAGGCGGTCGCGCGCCAGGCTCGGCGGCCGCGGGGAACGCGGTGCTGTCGGCCGCGGCGCCCGCCATCGCGTCGGTGAGATCCAGCACGACCGGGACTGGCCCTACGGACAGGTACGCGGCCGTCGCGCCGCCGACGCGGCCGTCGGCGGTCAGCCAGACCAGTCGCCGCGACGCCGCAGACCGCGTAGTCGCCGCGCCGCCTGCTGATCTCGGCGAATCCGGTGCCAGCGCCGCTCAGCCAGCGCGGGGAACTGCGCCTCGATGGCCAGCTCGCCGGGCTGCGACGGCCGACTCCAGCGGTCCGAGGAAGAACTCGCCGGCCGCGATCGTCCGCTCGCCCGCCGCGCTCGCTACCCGCACGGTCCCGCCGAGCAGCGCCAGCACTGCGGGCATCTCGCCGGCCGGATCGGCGTGCACCAGGCTGCCCACGGTCGTGCCGCGATTGCGGATCGCCGGGTGCGCCACGCAGCGCAGTGCCTGGCGCAGCAGCGGCTGCGCGGCGGCGGCCGCCGGGCTCGCCAGCACCTCGGCGTGCCGCGCGAGCGCGCCGACGCGCACTTGCGCCGGTCTGCGGCCTCGACATAGCTGAGCCCGGTCAGGCGGTTGATGTCGACCAGGTGCTCGGGCGCGGCCAGGCGCATGGACAGCAGCGGGACCAGGGACTGGCCGCCGGCCAGCACCTTGGCCTCGCCGTCCGCCTCGTCGGCCAGCATCGCCAGCGCCTCGGCGACGGACTCAGGGCGCGAGTACCGGAACGGCGATGGCTTCACGACGCCCAGCCCCCCGTGATCAGGTTCGCCGCCGATACGTTCATAGCGCGACGTTACGCTGCCGAGGGCGTGACGGAAATCATCTTCTGCTTCAGGATGGCGAGGTGTGAGACTCACCGCGGCGGCCAGCAGCAGCCTGCGGCCTGCCCTGGCCGGGCCCGGCGCGGCCGGCGACCTGGCTCGGCGCGACGCCGGCCGCGCTGTACCTGCAGATCACTGGCGAGCCCGGCGTGCTCGCGCTGCTCGCCCACGACGCCGTTCGGCTGCCGTGCGCGCTTGTACTCCCCACGACCAGGGCGGAGCTGCCGCTGACGTCGCTCGTGCGGTCCGGCGAGGGCGGCGAAACGTGCCTGGTCGGCGACGGCGCGCTGGCCTGGACCGGCCCGGCCGGCCAGGTAGTCGTGCAGGCGGTTCGCGAATGGGCGCCGCCCGGGGCCTGCCGGGGCACCGTCACGGCGAGCGCGCTCGCGGCGCGTGCGCCGGCGGCCTGCCCGCCCCGGCCGCGCTGGGTATCGACGGCGCGCTGCTGCCGATCCTGACGGACAGGGCCGAGGCGGCGGTCGCGCGGTTGCTCGGTCACGGCCCCGGGCTGACTCCGGCCGGGGACGACGTGCTCGCCGGGTTCCTGGTGGGCGCTGGTGCATTCGGCCTCGACGCGGCGGCCGGGCTTGACGCTGCTGGCCTCGACGTCAGGGGCGTGCGCGCGGCGATCGCGGCCCTGGCGCCGGCCCGGACGACGGCCCTGTCGGCCGCGCTGCTGTGGCACGCCGCGCGCGGCGAGTGCATCGACGAGGTTGCCGCGCTGGTCGCGGCGCTGACCGGCCGTGGCCATCCGGAGCCGGCACTCGGCCGCCTGCTCGCCGTCGGCCACACGTCGGGGACGGCGCTCGCCGTCGGCCTGGCCGCCGCTGCGGCGGCCGCAAACGCTGTGGCGGCCGCAAACGCTGTGGCGGCCGCAAACGTCATGGCTGCCGCGGCGCTGACGCTGTATCAGCAGCAGGGTGGCAACCAGGACGGATCCGGACAGCTGGCCACGGGGGAGGCCGCGTGAGCGCCGAGCACGTCGAGGCGCGACCGGGCGCGTACGCGGACTCGGTCACGCTGATGCGCATCAGCGCGGACGTGCAGCGAGCGGAGGGCGTGCAGGCGGCGCTGATCGCGATGGCGACGGAGCTGAACCTCGGCCTGCTGCCGGCGATGGGGTTCGAGCCGCCGCCGGCCGCGGGTCCCAACCACCTGCTGATCGCCATCCGCGCCAGCGGCGAATCCGCGCTGGCGGGCGCGCTTGCCGCGGTCGACGCCGCGCTGACCGCCCGCCCGCGCACCGACCTCGGCGCGGCGGGGATGCCGCTGCCGCGCACCACCGGGGCCGCGGTGCGGACGAGCGGTCCCGGCCTGGCGCTGATCTCGGTGCCGGGCCAGTATGCGTTCGCCGAGGCGATGGACGCGCTCGACGCCGGGTGTGACGTCATGATCTTCTCCGACAACGTCCCCGTCGAGCAGGAGATCGTGCTCAAGGACATCGCCGCGCAGCGCGACCTCCTGGTGATGGGCCCGGACTGCGGCACCGCCGTCGATCGGCGGCGTCGGGCTGGGCTTCGCGCACACGCTCGCCGCCGGGCCGGTCGGGCTGGTCGCCGCGTCCGGCACCGGCGCGCAGCAGGTGCTGTGCCTGCTGGACCACGCGGGCGCCGGGATCAGCGCCGCGCTCGGCGTCGGCGGCCGCGACCTGTCCGCCGCCGTGGGCGCCCGGTCAGCCCGCGCCGCGCTGGCCGCGCTCGACGCCGATCCGGCCACCGAGCTCATCGTCGTGGTATCCAAGCCGCCGGACCCGGACGTGGCCGCGAGGCTGCGCGACTACGCGGCGGCGCTGGCGACGCCCGTGCAGTTCGCCTTCGTCGGGTCCTGGCGCGCCGGACCTCACCGCGGCGACCGAGACCGCGCTGCGTGCCGCGGGCCTGCCGGTCCCGGCCTGGCCACGCTGGCCGGGCCCGGCGCACAAGCCGCGGGCCGGGGCGCTGCGCGGCCTGTTCGCCGGCGGCACGCTCTGCGACGAGGCCATGGTCATCGCGACGGAGCGGCTCGGGCCGATCCAGTCGAACATCCCGCTGCGGCCAGAGCTGCGGATCGCGCCGCTGGCGCCCGTGCCCGGAGCGCCGGTGCCTGGAGCGCCCGTGCCTGGAGCGCCCGTGCCTGGAGCTACCGCGACCGGGCACGCCATGATCGACTTCGGCGACGACGAGCTGACCGCGGGCCGGGCGCACCCGATGATCGACCAGTCGCTGCGGCTCGAGCGGCTGGCCGCGCAGGCCGCCGACCCGGCCGTGGCCGTGCTGCTCCTGGACGTCGTGCTCGGTCACGGCGCGCATCCGCGACCCGGCCGCCGAGCTTGGCCCGGCGATATCGGCCGCGCGCGCCGCGGGGGAGCGGCCGTGGTCGTGTCGCTGATCGGCGCGAAGTCCGACCCGCAGGGCCTGGACAGGCAGGCGGACGCGCTTCAGGCCGCCGGCGCGCACGTCTTCGGCTCCAACGCCGCCGCAACCCGCTTCGCCTGCGACCTGATAGCTGACGCATGACCGCGCTGCTGCGGCGCGAGCCGCACGTGATCAGCGCCGGCCTTGGCCTGCTGGCGGAGGCGGCGGAGGAGCAGGCTGCCCGGGTAACCCGCGTCGACTGGGCACCGCCGATGGCGGGGACGGAGGATGACCTCGTTCCCGTCCTGAGCGACCCGCGACGGACCGCAGCGAATGCGCTCGCCGTCCAGCGGATGCTCGAGCGTGCGGGCGCAGCTTGTCGACGTCGTGCCCGCCCGCGCCGCGCTAGGCCTGCAGGCTGGTGAGTTCCTGCACGCCGGGCCCCCAGTCGGCTGGGACCGGGCAGCCGGTCCGCTGCGCGGCGCGCTCATGGGGGCGGCGGTGTTCGAGGGGCTCGCCGACTCGCCGGAGGCGGCCGCGGCGCTCGCCGAGCGGGGCGGACTGGCGCTCGCGCCGTGTCACTCGCGCGGCGCGGTGGGCCCGATGGCCGGCGTGATCTCGCCGTCGATGTGGCTGTTCGTGCTCGAGGACCCGGCGACGGGGCAGCGCTCGTACTGCTCACTCAACGAGGGCCTCGGCAAGGTGCTGCGGTACGGCGCGTTCTCGCCGGCCGTGCTCGATCGGCTGGCGTGGATGTCGGCGGTCCTCGGCCCGCTGCTCGCGGCCGCGGTGCGCGGTCACGGGCCGGTGGACGTGACCGCGATCCTGGCCCAGATGGTGCAGATGGGCGACGAGGCGCACAACCGGAACCGCAGCGGCACCCTGATGCTGCTGCGTGATCTGCTGCCGTCGATGGTCGAGTCCGGCTTCAGTCGCGGCCGACGTGGCCAGTGCAGCGGCGTTCATCGGCGGCAACGACCATTTCTTCCTGAACCTCGCGATGCCCGCCTGCAAGCTCGCGCTCGACGCGGCCCGCGACATCCCCGGCGCCACCATGGTCGTGGCGATGGCGCGCAATGGCACCGACTTCGGCATCCAGGTGTCCGGGACCGGGGACGAGTGGTTCACCGCGCCGGCGCTGACGCCGCAGGGACTGTTCCTCGGCAGTTACGGACCTGACGACGCGAGCCCGGATATCGGCGACTCGGCGATCACCGAGACGGCCGGGCTCGGCGGCTTCGCCATGGCGGCGGCGCCGGCGATCGCGAGGCTCGTCGGCGGTGCGGCCGCCGACGCGCTCGCCACGACCCGCCGGATGTATGAGATCACGCTCGCCGAGCATCCGCTGTATCAGATACCGGCGCTGGAATTCCGCGGCACGCCGGCCGGGATCGACGTCACGCTGGTGGCACGCACTGGCATCCTGCCGCAGATCAACACCGGCATGGCCGGCAAGGTCGCGGGCACCGGCCAGGTCGGCGCCGGGCTGGTGACGCCGCCAGCGGAGGTATTCCCGGCGGCGCTGCGGGCGCTGGCCCGGGCGGCGACCTGATTGCGCCCATTCCGCGTTGATAACAACTTGGCACACCATCGACGTGTAGCCATATCTTGTAACCCAGAAATCCTCTTCAATCGTCTTATGGCTCGGGGAGAACTGCGAATCCCGGCATTTCCGGAAGCCATTGAGGGAGGATTTTGCATGACAAAGCGGTCACATCCGTTCGCTCACCGGGGTTGGCTTACCCGAACGCTCATGGCAGCAGTTGGCGCTGGTGCGCTAGTCGCCGCGTTCGTGCCCGCAGCCACCACAGCATCGGCGGCCTCGCAGGCCACCATCCCGCACATCGTTAAGGCCGGTGGCGGCACGGTCACGCTGCACCGGCTCGGCACCGTGAACCTCGCCGCGCTAGCGAAGAAGGACGCCGCCGCGCGCAAGGCGGCTAGCCCTAACGTGACCACCACGCCGAAGGGCAGGGAGACGCCCGCTGCGGCTGATGCCCGGCAGCGAAGAGCGCCAGCGCCAAGGTCCAGAGCCCGCGTCTCCGGGGCGAGCGTGACCAGTTGGTTCGCCGGCAACGTCAAGGGCGCGCACGGCTTTGACGGCATCACCGCCGCCATCAACGGCGCGGCGAACTCGCCGGTCACCGGGCGGCGTCGGCGACGTCAGCCCGCCCGACCAGGCCCTGGCCGTTGGTCCCAGCTCCGCAGGCACGGCGCTCTTCGAGTTCGTGAACATGTCGGCCGTCATCTACTCGCCCAGCGGCAAGACGCTGCTCGGCGCGTTCCGGCGGCACCAGCTCTTCGGCCTGCCGCCGGATGCGTTCCTGTCCGACCCGCGCGCTTACTGGGACCCGCAGACCGGCCACTGGTTCCTCACCCATGTTCATCTTTGGTGACGGCGTTACTGCGCCGCTCAGCACGCAGTTCATCGCGGTGAGCACCGACGCGTAGCCCGTTCGGGCCGTACGCGGTCTTCTCGATCGACACCTCCGACAGCAGCAACACCGCCGGCGGCTGCCCGTGCCTGGGCGACTTCGACCAGGTCGGCATGGACAACAGCGGCTTCTTCATCGCCACCAACGAGTTCTCGGTGGACGGGCCCAACTTCAACGGCAGCGTCCTCTACGCGATGTCGAAGAGCACCCTGATCAGCGCGGCGCGGGGCTTCACGCCGCCGCCGGTCGTGCAGCGTCTACGCTGTGTCGAGCGCGCTCGACCCGTTCGCCGCCTACCATCTGTCGCCGTCCACGGTGACGCAGGGCTCGGGCGCGCCGAACACCGAGTACTTCGTCGAGTCCAACTCCAACCTCAACTACGGCACCGGGCTTGAGGTGTTCGCGCTGCTCCGCACCGCGCGCCTGAACTCCGGCGGCCGCCCGACGCTGGCGGCGACGTCGGTGAACAGCGAGAGCTACTCCTTCCCGCCGAACGCGTGCAGCAGAGCGGCCCCACCCCGTATGGCTGCTCGGTCGGCTTCTGCGGGACGGCCTCGCTGGAGACGGACTTCAACGCGGTCCAGGAAGTCACCTACGCCAGCGGCCGGCTGTACGCCGAGCTCGACACTGGCTTCAACTTCGGCACCGGCCAGAACTCAGGCGCCGCCTGGTTCGTCCTCAAGCCGTCGCCGCACTTCAACTGGGTGTCAGCCAGCCTGGTCAGCAACGGGTACGTGAAGACCTCGCAGAACCTGCTGTACCCCGTCATCGGCGTGAACAAGTCCGGCAAGGGCTTCCTGAACTTCGCCATCTCTGGCTCGAAGCGGTACCCGAGCACCGCCTACGTGGCGTTTAACGGAGCCAAGGGCCCGGTCGGGCCGATCCGCATCGCCGCGAATGGCGTCGGACCGCTGGACGACTTCACCTGCTACCCGCCGTTCAGCAGTGGTCAGTGCCGGTACGGCGACTACTCCATGGCGCAGAACTACAACGGCAAGATCTACATGGCCACGGAGTACGTCGCGCCGCAGCCACGCGATGTGCTGAGCAACTGGAGCACCAGGGTCTGGTACGCCCCCGTGCCCTAGTCCGCTGATAGTGCCGCTGAGGCGGTCTGGCACCCGGTCAGATCCCGACCGGGTGCCAGACCGTCTTGATCTCCAGCGTCGCCAGCAGCCGGCGCGTCCCTGGCGGATCGCTCCATCGCTCGCCGTCGCGATCGGCGACCACCCGCTTCAGGTTCCCGGCCGCGGCGCGCTCCAGCGCGGCGCGGTCGGCGGCGGGCGCGCCGGTCAGGTCGATCGCGTTGACGTCCATGTGGTCGGCCGCGACCGGCGCCAGCTCGGCGGTGCTGCCCGTCAGCACGTTGACGACGCCGGCCGGCACGTCGGAGGTGGCGAGCACCTCGGCGAGCACAACCGACGGCAGCGGGCGGCTCTCGCTCGCGATCACGACCGCGGTGTTGCCCGTCACGATCACCGGCGCGAGGACGCTGACGAGGCCGAGCAGGCTGGAGTCCGCCGGCGCGAGCGTCACCACGACGCCGGTCGGCTCGGGCACGCTGAAGTTGAAGTAGGGTCCGGCGACCGGGTTGGCGGCGCCGGCCACCTGGGCGACCTTGTCGCTCCAGCCCGCGTACCAGACCCAGCGGTCGATGGCCGCCGACACGATCGCGTCAGCCCGGCCGGGCCGCAGGCCCTCGGCGCGCGCGACCTCGGTCGCGAACTCGGCGGCCCGGCCTTCCATCATCTCGGCGACCCGGTACAGCACCTGGCCGCGGTTGTACGCGGTCGCGCCCGACCAGCCGCCGAACGCGCCGCGGGCCGCGACGACCGCGTCGCGCAGGTCCTTGCGAGATGCCTTGGCCGCGTAGGCGAGCAGGTCGCCGCCCTGCCCGAGCACCGGGTACGACCGGCCAGACTCAGAGCGCGGGAACGCGCCGCCGACGAAGAGCTTGTAGGTCTTGCGGACGTCCAGCCGCACCGGCGTCTCATGCGCTGGTGTCTCGGGAGCGGGCTTCTTCGCCACGGGCGCGTCAGACATCGAGGTACGCGGCCAGGCCGTGCCTGCCGCCCTCCCGTCCGTAACCAGACTCCTGGTAGCCGCCGAACGGGCTGGCCGGGTCGAACCTGTTGTACGTGTTGGCCCAGACCACGCCGGCGCGCATGCGCTGCGCCAGCCACAGGATCCGGCTGCCCTTGTCTGTCCAGACGCCAGCCGACAGGCCGTACGGCGTGTTGTTGGCCTTGGCCACCGCTTCGTCCGGGGTACGGAATGTCAGGACCGACAGCACCGGGCCGAAGATCTCCTCGCGCGCGATCCGGTGCGACTGGCTCACGCCGGTGAACACGGTCGGCGGGAACCAGAAGCCGCTCGTCCGGCAGCTGGCACGGCGGCGACCAGCGCTCAGCGCCCTCGGCTTCGCCAGCGGCCGTCAGCTCGGTGATCTTGTCGAGCTGCTGGGCGGAGTTGATGGCGCCGATGTCGGTGTTCTTGTCCATCGGGTCGCCGAGGCGCAGCGTCGCGAGGCGTCGCTTGAGCCGGTCCACCACCGCGTCGGCCACCGACTCCTGGACCAGCAGGCGCGAGCCGGCGCAGCAGACGTGACCCTGGTTGAAGAAGATCCCGTTGACGATGCCCTCGATGGCCTGCTCGACTGGCGCGTCGTCGAAGACGATGTTGGCGGCCTTGCCGCCCAGTTCCAGCGTCAGCTTCTTGCCGGTGCCGGCCGCCGAGGCGGCGATCTGCTTGCCGACCTCGGTCGAACCGGTGAAGGCGATCTTGTCGACGCCGGGTGCGTCGACCAGCGCGGCCCCGGTCTCGCCGGCGCCGGTCAGCACGTTGACCACGCCCGCTGGCAGGCCTGCCTGCTGGCAGACGTCGGCGAGCAGCAGCGCGGTCAGTGGCGTCG
Source organism: uncultured Actinomycetota bacterium (assembly GCA_963837255.1). Classification (GTDB taxonomy): domain Bacteria; phylum Actinomycetota; class Actinomycetes; order Streptosporangiales; family Streptosporangiaceae; genus JAJYUU01. The sequence continues at coordinate 2,198,507 of CAWIMN010000007.1, read as the reverse complement.
TCTCGGCCGGCTTGAGCACGCAGGTGTTGCCTGCCGCGAGCGCGGGCGCCAGCTTCCACGCCGCCATCAGCAGCGGGAAGTTCCACGGGATCACCTGGCCGGCCACGCCGAGCGGCCGGGGCGCCGGGCCGAAGTCCGGCGTGCTCCAGCTTGTCCGCCCAGCCCGCGTAGTAGAAGAAGTGCGCGGCGGCGAGCGGGATGTCGACGTCGCGCGACTCGCGGATCGGCTTGCCGTTGTCCAGGGTCTCCAGCACGGCGAACTCGCGCGCCCGCTCCTGGAGCACGCGCGCGATGCGGAACAGGTACTTGGCCCGCTCGCTGCCCGGCATCGGCCGCCACACCTGCTCGTAAGCGGTGCGGGCCGCCGCGACCGCCTGGTCGACGTCGGCGGCCCCGGCCTCGGCCACGGCCGCGAGTTGCTCGCCGGTGGCCGGGTTGATCGTCGCGAACGTGCCGCCCGCGGCCGCGGGGCGGAACTCGCCGTTGATGAACAGGCCGTACTCTGCTGCGATAGTGACGATGTCCCGCGACTCGGGCGCCGGCGCGTACTCCCAGGCCAGGCCCGCGCGGTCAGCCGCGCCACCTCGGTCAGCTGTAGCCAGGCCAGTCCCCGCCTGTTTCTTGCCGGATGGCATCAGTGGCCTTCCCGTTGCTTCTGCCAGAGCCTCGCTGCATCAGTCGATCGTGACGTAGTCGGAGCCCGCAGTACCGGCCGGTGCGCTGCTTCATGCGCTGCATGAGCAGGTCGTTGAGCAGCGTCGACGCGCCGATGCGGAACAGCGCCGGGGTCAGCCAGGCCTGGCCGGCCACCTCGTTCACCAGCACCAGGTACCGGATGGCGTCCTTGGCCGTCCGGATGCCGCCCGCGACCTTGACGCCGACCCGACGGCCGGAGGTCTGCTCGAAGTCGCGGACAGCGGCCAGCATCACCAGGGCGACAGCAGGCGTCGCGGCCGGCGTCACCTTGCCGGTGGAGGTCTTGATGAAGTCGGCGCCCGCCATCATGGCCAGCCAGGACGCGCGCGCGACGTTGTCGAGCGTGGCCAGTTCGCCGGTCTCGAGTATCACCTTGAGGTGGGCCGGGCCGCACGCCTCGCGGACCGCCCGGATCTCCGCGTAGACCTGCCCGTAGTGCCCGGCCAGGAACGCGCCGCGGTCGATGACCATGTCGATCTCGTCCGCACCCGCGCTCACCGCGTCCTGCACGTCGGCGAGCTTGACCGGCAGCGACGCGCGGCCGGACGGGAACGCGGTGGCGACGGAGGCCACCGCCACGCCGCTGCCCGCCACGGCCTGCTTCGCCACGGCGACCAGGTCGGGATACACGCAGACGGCCGCGACGGGTGGCGCGTCCGCATCCGGGCGGCGCGCCTTGGCGCACATGGCGCGTACCTTGCCCGGCGTGTCGGCGCCTTCCAGCGTCGTCAGGTCGACCATCTTGATGGCCAGGTCGAGCGCGGCCAGCTTGGCGTCCTTCTTGATTGACCGGGTGGCGAGGGCGGCTGCCCGCTCGCCGACGCCGACCTGGTCGATGCCAGGCAGCCCGTGCAGGACCTGGCGCAGCCCGGCATCAGAAGTGGCCACGTCGGCCACGTCGAACTGCCAGCGGCCAGGCGCCTGGCGCTCGAGCGACTCAATCCCCACGATCCTGACGTTACCTCAGCGTTCTGCGACGTCGGGCCCGCTGGGCCAGGCGTCAGCCGATCCGGCCGAGGATCAGGGCCGTCGGCTCGGGCGGCTGCGGGCCGATCTCGAGCGCCCCGGCGAGCGCCTCGAGCGCGCGGCCGAACTTGCCGGGGTCGTCCGCGCGCAGTTCGAGGACTGGCTGACCGGCCTCGACCTGCTCACCTGGCTTGGCCAGGCAGATGATGCCGGCCGCCGCCGACACCGGGTCTTCCTTCCTGGCCCGCCCGGCACCGAGGCGCCAGGCAGCGACGCCGACGGCCCGCGCATCGAGCGCGGTGACCCAGCCAGCCGATTCGGCCCGCACGACGTCGGTGTGCTGCGCCGACGGCAGCGGTGCATCCGGGTCGCCGCCCTGCGCCGCGATCATCGCGCGGTATCGCTCCAGGGCACGGCCGTTGGCGAGGGCGGCAGCCGGGTCGGCCTCGAGGCCGGCCGCCGCGAGCATCTCGGTCGCCAGCGCCAGCGTGACCTCGATCAGGTCGGCCGGCCCGTCGCCGCGCAGCGTGTCGACCGACTCCTGTACCTCGACGGCGTTGCCGACGGCGCGGCCGAGTGGGGTGTCCATGGCGGTGAGCAGCGCGCTCGTGCGCACCCCGTGGGCGTTGCCGAGGTCGACCATCGTCTGCGCGAGCTCGCGGGCGGCGGCCAGGTCGGGCATGAACGCGCCGCTGCCGACCTTGACGTCCAGCACGAGCGACCCCGTTCCCTCCGCGATCTTCTTGGACATGATCGAGCTGGCGATCAGCGGAATGGACTCGACCGTGCCAGTGACGTCCCGGAGCGCGTAGAGGCGGCGGTCGGCTGGGGCAAGGCCGTCCCCGGCGGCGCAGATCACGCAGCCGGTGGACGCCAGCACCCGGATGATGTCGGCGTTGGCGAGGGTGGCGCGCCAGCCGGGGATCGACTCCAGCTTGTCCAGCGTGCCGCCGGTGTGGCCGAGACCACGCCCCGACAGCTGCGGCACGGCGGCGCCGCAGCTGGCCACGAGCGGCGCCAGGATCAGGGACACCTTGTCGCCGACGCCCCCGGTCGAGTGCTTGTCCACCGTGGGCGCGGACAGGCCGCTCAGCTCCAGCCGCTCGCCGGAGCTGATCATGGCTTGCGTCCAGGCGCGCAGCTCACCTGGATCGAGGCCGCGGAAGTAGATCGCCATCAGCAGCGCCGACATCTGCTCATCCGCGACCGCGCCCGTCGTGTAGGCGTCGATCAGCCAGCGGATGTCCGCCGGTGCCAGCCGACCGCCGTCGCGCTTGGCCCGGATCAGGTCGACGACGTCAGGCATCGCGGCCACCGTCGCCGCGCCGGCTCGCCAGGTCGCCGGCGGTGAAGGCGCCGGGTAGCAGGTCGCCTAGGCGCTGCGGGCCGCTGTCGCCATCAAGCAGCAGGCCGGGCCCGCCAGCCTCCAGTAGCAGCTGCCGGCACCGGCCGCACGGCATCAGCGGGGCGCCGTCGGCCGCGACGACGCTGACCGCCACCAGCGGCCCCGCGCCCGCCGCGTGCTGGGCGCTGACCAGCCCGCACTCCGCGCACAACGTCAGGCCGTACGACGCGTTCTCCACGTTGCAGCCGGTGACGATCACTCCGTCGATGTCCAGCCCGGCCGCCCCGACCTGCAGCCGGGAATACGGCGCGTGCGCACGCGCTGCGACGGCCGTGGCGGCGGCGCGCAGCGCCGACCAGTCAATGTCCATTCAGTCGGCCCTGACTCCCATCGGCGAGATGCTGGCTGTCACGCCTTGACGTACGGCTCTCCGTCGGCCTTGGGTGCCCTGACCTTGCCGACGAGTCCTGCCACGGCGATGATCGTGGCTACGTAGGGCGCCATGTTCATGATCGGCGGCGGGAGCGCCGAGTTCACGGTGGGCAGCACCAGCGCGAGTTCCAGGCAGAAGCCGAACAGCAGCGCGGCAGCGAGCGAGCCGAGCGGCGTCCATCGGCCGAAGATCAGCGCCGCCAGGGCAATGTAACCGAAGCCGGAGCTGATGTCGGGGTTGAAGCTGCCCACCGAGCCAATGGTCAGGTAGGCACCGCCGATGCCAGCGACCAGGCCGCCCAGGATGACATTGCGGTAGCGAGTCCAGAGCACGCTGATGCCAACCGTGTCGGCTGCGGTCGGATGCTCACCGACGGCCCTGACCCGCAGTCCCCATCTGGTCTTGAACAACGCGACCTGGACTCCGATGATCACGACATAGGTGATGTACAGGAAGATGTTCGAGTCGAAGAAGATCGGCCCGATGACCGGGATGTGGGCAAGCCCCGGGATCTTGATCGAGCCGAACGTGATCCCTGTGTTGTAGTTCGGGTTCTGCGCCATCAGCCGGTCGTAGAGATAGGTGGTCATGCCGAGGGCGAGCACGTTGAGCACGACGCCGAGGATGATCTGGTTCACCAGGAACGTGATCGCGAAGACGGCGAGCAGCGCGCCGACGAGGCCGCCGGCCAGCGATCCAGCCACGAGGCCGGCCCACAGGCCACCGAACGCGCTGGCCACGATCGCGGCGGCAAACGCACCAAACAGCAGCTGCCCTTCGATGGCGATGTTGATGACGCCGGAGCGCTCGCACAGGCAGCCAGCGAGGGCACCGAGAACCAGCGGGATGGATGCAATCAGCGTGCCCTGCATGATGTTGATGACGTTCAGCGGGATCGCGCCGGCGTCGGCCCAGCAGAGCAGTGATATCACGAAGCACAGCAGGACAGCCGCGATGGTGAGGCGTTTGATCCGGGGGGTCAGCTCAGTGGTCGCGCGGAGCACACCCAGGCCGATAGAGACGGCGCCGAGCGCAAAACAGACCGGCGCGGCGGGCACTCGGATGACGGGTATCTGGATGCCGGAGCCGGCCTGCGACAGCGTGAAGGCGGCATCGCCGGGATGCGCCAGCAGCCCGAACGCAAGAATGTCGATCAGCCCGAGGACGCCGAATGTGACGGCAGCGATGTACCTGCGGTTGACCGCAAGCGGTGCCCGCACCGCCGTAGCCATGGCTGTCACCCGTTCCACCCCTTCGTGACGGCCTCCATGCCGGTACCGCTCGTGGCGCGCAGCCGGAAGACGGCACGGATCAGCGCTGGCGCGGCGACGAAGAGCACGATGAGCCCTTCGAGTACCTGGACAATGTTGGCTGGGACCTGGCCCAGGGTGGCAGCCTCGACGTAGGTGCCGCCCACATGCAGCGCGCCAAAGAGCAGCCCCGCGAGCACGACTCCCATCGGCTTAGCCCGTCCGAGCAGCGCGACGGTGATGCCGTCGGGTCCGTACGTCCCGTAGCTATTAAAGGTCAGCTGGGTGTTCGTCCCCTGAATCACCGCAGCTGCGGAGAGGCCAGCGATCCCGCCGGCCAGCAGCATCACCAGGATCCAGGACCGCTCGACGTTGATGCCGGCCGTGCGGGCGGCGCTCGGGCTGGCACCGACGGTGCGGAACTGGAATCCGGTGGTCGTGCGGGACAGCAGCCAGGCCGTTGCCACGGCGGCCGCCACGGCGATCAGGAAGCCAATCCCGGCTTGCGGGGGCGGCCCGCCGACGTGCCCCAGGTTGGCGTCGTTCGCGATGTACGGGGCGATCTGGTTGGGCTGGCCCGGCTGCTGGAGCAGCGCCGGGTGCGACAGCAGATACGAGAGCAGGTCGTACATCACGTAGTTGAGCATGATGGTGACGATGACCTCGTGCGCGCCAGTCTTGGCCTTGAGCACGCCGACGAACCAGCCGATCACGGCCCCGCCGACAAACGCGCCAAGCAAGCACACGATGACGTGGATCACCGGTGGCAGGCTCACGCCGAAGCCCAGCCAGGTCGCCACGATCGCGCCGCCCACCCACTGGCCGGCCGCGCCGATGTTGAACAATCCGGCCCTGAACGCGATGGCCACCGACAGGCCGGTCAGGATCAGCGGTGTCGCCTGGGCGCACGTCGACGACAGCGGGTAGAAGATAGCCGCGACCGAGCCGCCGTGGAAGGCCGCGCTGACCGTCGACGGATTCAGGATCGCGCCCTCGAACATCTGCGAGTAGGCGTAGGAGACCGCGTGCCACGTCTGCCCCAGCGTGTACCCCGGACCGGCGAAGAACGAGCTCCAGGCCCGGGTCACGACCGGATCACTGAAGATGATGAGTACGCCGCCGACCACAAGCGCCAGGAAGATCGCGAGAATGGTGACGACAGCCGAGCTGCCCTGCGTCACCGCCTGGATGATGGCGGCACCCGTGAGCCCGCCGCGCCTGCCGGGCCCAGGCGACGCGCCGGTGTCGCCAGCGCCGGTTTCGCCGGGTGCCGGGTCAGGCCCCGGCGTCGGAGCGTCACTCACTTCCCGGCTCCTCGTCTTGCGGCTCGGCGGGCGGCAGTTCGAGGATCTCGTCGGAGCTGAGCCGATGCGGAGCCGAGCCCGCACCCGGTTCTTCGGCGGTCCCGGCACCTGCCATCATCAGGCCGAGCTCGTGTTCGGGGATGTCCGGCGAGCTGAAGCCGACGATCCTGCCCTCGTACATGATCGCGATCCGGTCCGACAGGGCGTAGATCTCGTCGAGCTCGGACGACACAATCACGACCGCCACGCCGCGGTCGCGCTGCTTCACGATCTCGGAGTGCACGAACTCGATCGAGCCGACGTCCAGGCCGCGGGTTGGCTGGCTTGCCAGCAGTAGCTTGTTGCCGCGGCTCAGCTCCCTGGCGACGACGACCTTCTGCTGGTTGCCGCCGGACAGCGTGCCGGCCGGAGTCAGCACCGACGATGTCCTGACGTCGTACTCGTCGACCAGATGGACCGCCGCCTTCCTGATCGCATCGGGCTTCATCACGATGCCCGCGGCATAGGGCGAGCGGTCATAGACGTCGAGAACTAGGTTGTCGGCAACGGTGAAGGCGCCCACCAGGCCGTCTTCCTGCCGGTCCTCGGGAATGTAGCCGATGCCGGCCCGGAGCCGGTCACGGGTGCTGGCGGCGCTGATGTCCGTGCCGTCCAGCACCACTGAGCCGGTTGACGGCCGCAGGCCGATCAGCGCCTCGCACAGCTCGGTCTGGCCGTTGCCCTGTACGCCTGCGATCCCGAGGATCTCGCCTGCTCGCACGTCGAAGGAGATGGACTGCACCGCCAGGTCGCCGTGCTCGCCCGGCACGCTGAGATCGCGGACGTCGAGCGCGACCCCGGCCGGGCTGGCCGGCTCCTTGCTCACCCGCAGCTGCACCGAGCGGCCGACCATCAGCGCCGCGAGCTCGGCGTCGCTGGTGGTCGGCGGGCGCTCGCCTACCACCTTGCCACGCCGAATGACCGTGATGTTGTCGGCGATCGCCTGGACCTCCCTGAGCTTGTGTGAGATGAAGACGATGGACCGGCCGCTTGCCCGCAGCTGACGCATGATCTGGAACAGCTCGTCGGTCTCGCCGGGCGTGAGTACCGCCGTGGGTTCGTCGAGCACCAGGATGCTGGCGTCGCGCAGGAGCGCCTTGATGATCTCGACTCGCTGCTGCACGCCGACCGGCAGGTCCTCGACGTAGGCATCGGGATCGACGCGCAGCCCGAAGCGCTCGGACAGCTCACGTACCGAGGCGCGAGCCTGCCGCCGGTCCAGCAGGCCGGCCGAGGGCAGACTCAGCGGAGGGACGTGCAGCGGGCCGAGATTCAGCCCGGGTAGCGCGAGCCGGCGGACAGACTCCGCCCCGAGCGTGACGTTCTCGGCGACGGTGAAGACCGGGACCAGCATGAAGTGCTGATGCACCATGCCCACCCCGGCGCCGATCGCGTCCTTCGGCGAGCGGACGTGGACCCGCTGGTCGTTGATCAGGATCTCGCCCTCATCCGGCTGCACAAGCCCGTACAGGACGTTCATCAGCGTGGTCTTGCCGGCGCCGTTCTCGCCGAGCAGCGCCCGGATCTCGCCGGGCTGAACGACCAGGTCGATGTGATCGTTGGCCACGAGACCGCCGAATCGCTTCGTGATGCCGCGCAGCTCAAGCTTCACCCGCCCGCCCTCCGCTCCAACTAGCTGCGGTCAGCTGCCCGGGCCCGGGCCCGGGCAGCTGACCGGCTCAGACGGTACGTGCTACCACATATCCGCAGAACTCGAGCTCTGCGGGCTTACACCGGATTCTTGGTGTAGGGGGTGATCTTCCCGCTGATGATGTCTTGCTTCAGCGTGTTGATCTCGGCCTGCACCGATGCGGGAATCTTGCTCGCATAGTCGTGGTAAGGGGAGAGGACCGCGCCGCCGTTGGCGAGAGTGCCAACGTAGGTACCGCCCTTGAAGGTGCCGCCGGCCGCGGCCAGGACCGCGGTCTTGACCGCCTCGGTGATGCCCTTCGTCACGCTGGTGAGCATGTACTTGCAGTACTGGGCGGCGCTGACGCAGCCGTCGGTGTCGACCCACTCGACCGAGACGTTCTTGCCGGCGCTGTCCGCGGTCTGGACCGCCTTCGCGGTGCCCAGGCCGACGCCGCCGGCCACCGGGAAGATGACGTCAGCGCCGTCGCCGATGAACGTGTTGGTGAGCGCCTGGCCGGCGCCGAGGTCGGTGAAGTTGCCGATGAAGCTGCCCTTCTGGGTCTTCTCGTTCCAGCCGAGCAGCTTGACGTTGGCGTGGTTGTGAGTGTTGTAGTAGTTGACGCCGTCCTGGAAGCCGTCCTCGTAGATGGTGACGGTGCCGAAGTCCTCACCACCGTACGTCGCCACGACGTGAGTCTTACTCGTGGCCGCCGCCAGGTAGCCACCGAGGAAGCCATCCTGAACGGTGTTGAACACCAACTGGTCGATGTTGGTGAGCTTCTTGCCGCTCAGGCAGAAGGAAGCATACGAGCAGTCGACGATCGCGAATTTCTGCTTCGGGTCGGCCTTGGCCGCCGCCTCGGTCGCGCCGGCCATCAGGAAGCCGACTGTGACGATGATCCCGCAATTCTTCGCTTCCAGCGTGCTGATGTTCGATGCATAGTCCGCTGTCGTGGTGGAGGGCAGGTAGGTGACGCTGATCTTGGACGGATCGCTGGCGGCGGCCGCCTGCATGCCCTGCCACGACGACTGGTTGAACGACTTGTCGTCGATGCCGCCCGTGTCAGTGACCATGCAACCCAGGAATTTGCTAGCTGTCGTGCCGCGTGCTGCTCGATGAGCTGCTGCCGGATGGCGAGCTGCCGCATGCAGCGACCAGCAGCGCAACGGCGCTGAGTCCGACGACGGCCCTCAATGTGCTTCTCACGGAACCTCCTCTGCAGTGGCGGCGCGCAGCCGCCCACAAGGACCGCCGGCTCGGTTGCCCGGCCCCAGCCGGCTGGGGTAAGTCGTCCCGGATGCCCCCCCGGGATTGCCCGAAGGCTAGTCCCGGCGCCACCGCTCGGGAAGCGTGAATCAACGCTCCTGCGTGGGATGTTGCGGAATCGAGACCTGTGGTCTTTTCAGCGCGCGGCGGGCTGGGACCGACCGACCGACCGAGGTCAAGATCCGGCGCGGCGCCTCCGGCGCTGCCACCGCCGCGCCCGGGCAGAGCTGGCCGGGCCTGCCTCCTGGTCACTGGCGCCAGGCGACGCGGACGCTGGCCCCGGCGGTGCAGGCGAGGGCGCCGGCGGGTGCGCGTCGCGCCACGCGGCCACCATCGCGTCCTCGTCCACCAGCGGGACGAAGATGGGCGGCCCGACCGGGATCCGCCGCCACTCCTTGATCCGGTGGTTGAGCTCGGCGACGGCTTCGCGCACTTCCTGCTCCGACCGCAGGGCGTGCACGGTCTCGGCCAGCCTGGCGGCCTCCTTGCGGAGCTTCAGCGGTGTGGGCAGGAGCACCTCGGTCGAGACACCCTCCCGGCGCGAGGTAGTCGCGCAGCCAGGCCTGGCCGTCGTCCGCCTCGCCGCGGCGCGGCAGCGGCTTGCCGGCGCCGGGCAGGTTGTCGAAGGCGCCACGCTCGGCCGCCTCGCTGATCTGCTGGTCAATCCACGAGGTGAAGGTCATCCCCGCGGGCTTGCGTTCCGTCATGCGCCAGCGCTCTCCCGGTCGTTCACAGTCAGGCTGTTATCAGGCTACCCACGGCGCCTTCAGCCGGACCTGACCGGAGTCGCCACCGGGCCGGAGGGGCAGAATGCGGATAACTGGCTTTGGCCCGTCCTGGCTGGGGCCGGGCTGGCGAGTGCCAGGCTGGCGGGGATCGGGCTGGCGGGGGCCGGGCTGGCGGGGGCCAGCGACAAGCCAGGCAAGCCAACGGGGGTGGGCACGCCATGAGCAGCGGTTACTACGGACCTGAGGGCTTCGGCTCCAGCCCGTTCGACGACTTCATCGCTCGTCTGTACGGCACGGGGCAGGGTCCGCCGCGGCCAGGCCAGCGCGTCGATATCACCCGGCTGATGAGCGGGCCGGCTCGCGAGCTCATCGGCGCGGCGGCCACGCTGGCGGCTGAGCGCGGCGGCTCCGACCTGGACACCGAGCACCTGCTATGGGCGGCGGCCAGGCTCGAGCCCACCAGGCAGATGCTGGCGCGTTCCGGTGCGGATCCCGATGCGCTCGCCAGCGAGATCGAGGAGCAGCAGCGTGGCGGCGGCGCCGAGCGGCCAGCCACCGCAGCTGACGCCCGGAGCGAAGCGGGCGCTGCTGGACGCGCACCGGATCTCGCACTCGCTCGGATCCACCTACATCGGCCCTGAGCACATCCTGTTCGCGCTGGCGGTCAACCCGGAGTCCATGGCCGGCCGGATGCTCGCCGCCGAGCGGGTGACCCCGGAGGCGCTGCAGCAGGCCTACCTCGCTGGTCAGGGCCAGGGCGCCCCGCCCGGCCAGGACGGCCGGCCGTCGTCGACCCCCACGCTGGACGAGTTCGGCCGTGACCTGACCGCGATGGCGCGGGAAGGCCGGGTTGACCCGGTTATCGGCCGGGACAGTGAGATCGAGCAGACCATCGAGGTGCTGTCCCGGCGCGGCAAGAACAATCCGGTGCTGATCGGCGAGGCCGGAGTCGGCAAGACCGCCATCGTGGAGGGCATCGCGCAGCGCATCGTCAACGAGGAAGTCCCGCAGACCCTGGCGGGCAAGCGGGTCGTCCAGCTCGAGCTCTCCGGCGTCGTCGCCGGCACCCGCTACCGCGGGGACTTCGAGGAGCGCCTGCGCCGGATCATCGACGAGATCCGAGAGCACGGTGACGAGCTGGTCGTCTTCATTGACGAAATACACACTATTGTCGGGACCGGCGCCGGCGCCGAGGGCGGCGTAGACGCCGCCAACATGGTCAAGCCCGCGCTTGCCCGCGGTGAGCTGCACGTCATCGGCGCGACGACGCTGGATGAGTACCGCAAGAACATCGAGAAGGACGCGGCGCTCGCCCGGCGGTTCCAGCCCATCCTGGTGGCCGAGCCGACCGTCGACGACGCCCTCGCCATCCTCCGCGGGCCTGCGCGACCGGTACGAGGCACACCACCAGGTCCGCTACGACGATGAGGCGCTGGTCGCGGCCGTTGAGCTGTCAGACCGCTACATCACCGACCGATTCCTGCCGGACAAGGCGATCGACCTCATCGACCAGGCGGGCGCCCGCGTCCGGCTGCGGACCAAGACGCCCCGCAGCGAGCTGCGCGACCTGGAGCGGCGAGCCGAGGAACTGCACCGCGACAAGGACCAGGCGGTCGCCAGCGAGCAGTACGAGCAGGCCTCCCGGCTGCGCAACCAGATCGAGGACGTACGTGCGCAGATCGACCAGCTCAGCCGGGAGGAAAAGATAGTGCCGGAGGTCACGGTCGAGGACATCGCCGCGGTGGTGTCGCGCTCTACCGGCGTTCCGGTCCAGCAGCTCACCGAGGAGGAGCGGAACCGGCTGCTCGAGCTGGAGCAGCATCTGCACGAGCGCGTCATCGGCCAGGACGAGGCCGTCGCGGCGGTGGCCGAGGCCGTCCGCCGATCGCGGGCAGGCCTCGGCGACCCGCAGCGCCCGGTTGGCAGCTTCCTGTTCCTCGGCCCGACCGGCGTCGGCAAGACCGAGCTAGCCCGCGCCCTGGCCGAGGCGCTGTTCGGGGGAGACAGCAAGCTGATCCGGCTGGACATGAGCGAGTTCTCAGAACGGCACACGGTGAGCCGGCTCGTCGGCGCCCCGCCTGGCTACGTCGGGTACGAGGAGGCCGGCCAGCTGACCGAGGCGGTCCGGCGGCGACCGTACTCGGTCGTGCTGCTCGACGAGATCGAGAAGGCCCACCCGGACGTGTTCAACATCCTGCTCCAGGTCCTGGACGACGGCAGGCTCACCGACGGCCAGGGCCGGACCGTTGACTTCAAGAACACCGTCCTCATCATGACCAGCAACCTGGGCTCGGACCTGGTCACCCGGCGCGGCGCCACGCTGGGCTTCGCAGGCGAGGGTGCGAGGTCTGACGACAGCCAGGAGCGCGCGCTCCAGGAGCAGCTGATGCGGCGGCTGCGCGAGTCGTTCCGTCCTGAGTTCCTGAACCGGATCGACGAGATCATCATCTTCCGCGAGCTCGACGAGACCGAGCTGCGCCAGATCACCGAGCTCCTGCTCGAGGAGACCCGCCGCCGGATGCGGAACCAGCATGTGACCGTCCAGTTCACGCAGGCGGCCGTGGACTGGATCGCCGAGCACGGCTTCCAGCCTGAATTCGGGGCCCGGCCCATGCGCCGGACCATCCAGCGCGAGGTGGACAACCGGCTTTCGCGCATGCTCCTGGACGGCCAGATCGCCGCGGGCCAGGAGGTCAGGGTCGACGTCCGGGACGGTCACCTCACGTTCGACACGCGCCAGTACGCCGGCGTCGGCTGACAAACCGCTGGCCGCCGCCGAGCCGGCTCGCTGCGCGCTAACCGCCGCCGCGCTCCAGCTTCAGCAGGGAGATAGCGGCTAGCTCGTTGGTGACCAGTACGTCGAGGAAGCCGCCGCGCAGCGCGCCGAGGATCGCGTGCGTCTTGTGCACGCCGCCTGCCACGCCGACGACTTTCGGGATGAGCCTGAGGTCCGCCAGCTCGATGCCGATGCGCCGGTCGTGCAGCGGGATGTTGACGACCGCGCCCGTTGCGTCGAAGAACTGGCCGAGGATGTCGCCCACCACGTTGCGGTCGCGCAGCAGCGCGACGTCGTCCGGGCTGATGTAGCCGAGCTGCGCGATCGTGGCGTCCATGGTGGGCGTGCCGACGCCGACAACCGCCTGCTCCGCTTCGCAGGCGTGCTTGAGCACCTGCTGGATCGTCGGCTCCTCGCGCAGCGCCGCGGCGAGTGCCGGGGTCGACGCGCACATCGGCGCCGGGATGACGGCCGCGGTGGTGACCTGGTCACCGTCCGCTGGTGCCTCACTCTTCGAGGACAGGATGGTCTGGAGGTAGCCGTCAACCCCGCCGGTCAGCGTGACCATGTGGATCGGCCCGACCGCACCGAAGTTGGTAGCGGCGATCACCCGCGACACCGTCTCGCCCCAGCCGACGCCGAGGCTTCCGCCCGGTCGCAAGTGGGTGCTCAGGAACTGCGCGCCGCCGAGTCCGACCCTGGCGTTGACCGCGTGATGATCGGCCGGCTCCTTGTCGTGGTCCGGCACGACGAGCGCTTCGGACAGGTCGAACACGCGGCGCAGCTCGGCGCTGAGCTCGAACGCGTCAAGGTACTCGGCATTCAGGTTGATGGACACCAGCCCGACGCGGCGCGCCCGGTCGAGCAGCCGGCCGACGGACGCCCGCGACACCGACAGCCGCTTAGCTATCTCGTCCTGCGTGAGCTCGTCCTTGTAGTAAAACCACGCGGCGCGCAGGAGCAGCTCCTCGGAACTCCAGCGGCCGACGTCGATGCCGGTGCTCTTCACTCGTCGCCTCGCTCAGCGCTGCGCTTGCGGCGTCCTGGACACACCGGAACGCGTCCACCGAAGCTTAACTCCCGGCCGGCCGGCCGGCCAGCTTCCGTGAGCGTTCGCTCAGAGCCTTGACATATGCCCAGGGCGATGTAGGAGGATCTTACTCAATCGCGGGAGGTCGGATGTCTGTGCCCTTGGCGCCAGGAGCGGTCGGGGCCGTCGACCTCGGCCTGGCCGGAGCGGCGTCATCGTGACCGGTGCCAGCAGCGGCATCGGCGCCGCGACGGCTCGCCAGCTCGGCGCGGCGGGCGCGAGCGTCGTGCTCGTGGGCCGCCGCGAGGACGCACTCGCCGCGCAGGCCGACCTCGTCGCGAAGGCCGGCGGGAAGGCGCTCTGCGTACGCGCCGACCTCGCCGAAGCGGACAGCCCGCAGCGCATCGCGGCGGCGTGCCGGGAGCGCTACGGCCGGATCGACGGCCTGGTGAACAACGCGGCGGTGGTGCGGCACCGGCCGATCGCGGACTGGACCACGGCCGGCTTCGACGAGCACGTCGCCACGAACGTGCGCGCGCCCGTACTTCCTGATCCAGGCCGCGCTGCCGGACCTCTCGCCTCGCCGGTCAAGTCGGTCGTGAACATCAGCTCGTCGTCCGGTGCCCTGCACCTGACCGGCCAGTCCGTGTACGGCATGACGAAGGCCGCGCTCGACTACCTGACCAAGACCCTGGCCGGCGAGCTCGCGCCGTCCGGCGTCCGGGTGAACTGCATCGCGCCGGGACCGATCGACACGCCCATCCACGCCACCTGGGCCGACGATCTGGACGAGGCGTACCGGTGGCTCGCCGGGCAGGTGCCGCTCGGCCGGATCGGCGCCGCGGACGAGGTGGCGCGCTGGATCACGCTGCTGCTCAGCCCCGTCTGCGTCGTTCGTCACCGGCGCGGTCATCCCGGTAGACGGTGGCCAGGTGCTGCATCGTGACTGAGCTGTCCGTCGAGATCATCAGGAGGGGAACGGGCGCGCCAGGCGCCGGCCGCCGTCCGCGTTGTGCGCCGGGCCGGTGCGAGCGCTGTTCACCGACGGCGACCTGCGCCAGGTCTGCCACGGCGACATCGAGGTGGCCCGCCGGATCTACGTGGCGATCCGCGACCTGGACTGGAACACGCTCCCCGGCGAGATCACGCGACCTGGACATCGACGACCGGCGGCGACTGCTTCGCGATCCGGTTCACCCGGCGGCATAAGGCCGGCGAGATCGACTACCGGTGGCAGGCCGAGATCCGCGGCGATCGCCGATGGCACCATCAGCTACCGGATGCGCGGCGAGGCGCTGGCCGCGTTCCCGTACGCCAAGATCGGCATCTGCGTGCATCATCCGACGGACGGATTCGCCGGCCAGCCCGTACCGGGGCCAGCACGCCGGACCGCCCCGTCAGCGGGGTGCTGCCGGACGCGATCGGCCCGCAGATCCACCTCGACGACGGCACGGACCTGCCACTGTTCGAGCCGGTCGCCGACCTCGACATCACGCACTCATCCGGCGGCGTCGTCCGGTTCGAGTTCGCCGGCGACCTGTGGGAGATGGAAGACCAGCGGAACTGGACCGACGCCTCCTACAAGTCCGCCTCGACTCCGGCGAAGCTCGGCTATCACCACGACGCCGAGCCAGGCTTGCAGTTCGACCAGGAGGTCGTGATCCGCACCGCCGGATTCCCGGCCGCGGTCTCCCGCGAGGCTGATACCGCGCTGACGATCATCGTGGACGCCGCCGGCCGGCCACGTCGTGCCGCCAGTCGGACTGCGGTGCGCCGATCCCGGCACGCCGCCGTCGAATCGCGCGCTGGCCGTCCTGCGCGCCATCGCGCCCGCGCATCTGCGAGTCGACGTCCCGCTGGCGTCCGAGTCGGCCGCGGCAGATATCGCCGCGGCCGCCGACCGGGCCGGCGAACTGAGCTGCGGCCTGGAGCTCGCTGTCTTCCTGCCCGCGGCCGTCGAAACCAGGGCAGCAGCCCTCGACCGGCTCTGCGACGGCCTGGCTGCCGAACGCCGCCGGCGCTCGCCAGGGTCCTGGCCTTCGGCGAAGGCGAGGAGTCCAGCTCGGCGGACACGGTCGCCGCGGTGCAGGCCGCCCTCGCACTGCCGGGGCCGCCGCGGTGCCGGTGATCGCCGGGACGAACATCTACTTCAACGAGCTGAACCGGCACCGGCTGCCGCCCGGCCGGGCCGCCGGGCTCGCCTGGTCGGTGAACCCGCAGATCCACGCCGTTCGACGACATGTCGCTGATGGAAAACCTGCAAGCTCAGCCGGACACGATCGCGACCGCGCGGTGCTTCGCCCCCGGTACCGGGCTGTACGTGACGCCGATCACGCTGCGGCCGCGGTTCAACGCGGTCGCCGTCACCGATCAGGAATTCCCCGGCGGCGGCCTGCCGTGGCAGGTCGACGCCCGGCAGCCGTCGCTGTTCGCCGCCGCCTGGACGCTCGGCAGCGTGGCCGCGCTCGCCACGGCCGGCGCCGGCGGGCTTACCTACTACGACACGGTCGGCCCGGCCGGGGTGATCGAGAGCCCGGCTGGCAGCCCGAACCCGGCGGAGTTCTTCTCCCGGCCCGACACGCCGTACCCGCTCGCTGTCGTCGCTGGCCGACGCGTGCGCCCTGGCCGGGCGGTCAGGTCCGCGCGCTGAGCGGAGTCGATCCGGCGCAAGGTCGCCGCGCTGGCGGTGAGCAAGCCCGGCGCTACCACGGTCCTGCTCGCCAACCTGACCGGCGAGGCCCGCGACATCCGCGTCAGCATGACCGGCGCCGAGGCAGGCCCGGCTCAGCTGAGGGTCCTGGACGAGCACTCGTTCGACGCGGCCGGGACCGAGTTCGAGCGCTTCCTGGCGTCAGGCGGCGAGTGTCCGGAGCAGCGAAGGAGCAGTGACCGTGACCCTGAACCCGTACGCCGTCGCACGGCTGGACGTGACCGGTGGCTGACTGGCGGCAGCCGTGGCATCAGGCGCGTGACCGTGTGCAGCAGATGTACGGCCAGCACAAGGGCGTGCCGGTCGACTCGCTGCAGACGCCCGCGCTGATCGTCGACCTGCCGCTGCTGCGGCAGCAACATCGCCGCGATGATGGCCGCGCTGGACGGCCAGGTCAGCCGCGCTGCGGCCGCACACCAAGGTGCAGAAGAGCCCGGACATCGCGCTGCTTCAGGTGGAGGCCGGCGCGATCGGCGTCACCGTCGCGACCATCTGGGAGGCGGCCGCGATGGCCGCGGCGGGCGTGGCCAGCATCCTGGTCGCGAACGAGGTCATCGGGACGGCGAAGCTCGCGGCTGCGGCGGCGCTCGCCGGCCACACCGATCTGGTGATCGCCGTAGACGACGCCGCGCAACATCGCCGGCCTGTCGGCCGCGATGACGGCCGCCGGCAACCGCGCCGGCGTCCTGGTCGACCTGGACGTCGGCATGGCCCGCTGCGGCGCGCGCTCCCCGAGCAGGCGCTGGGCCTGGCCCGCCAGGTCCACGCCGCGCCGGGGCTGGACCTGCGCGGCGTGCAGGCCTACGAGGGACACTGCATGCTCGAGCCGGACCGGGAGACGAGGATCCGCCTCGCGACCGAGGCGATGGCGTACGCGGGGTCGGTGAAAGACCTGCTGCGCGCGGACGGGCTGCCGGCCGACGTCCTGTCCGCCGGCGGGACCGGCACCTACAACATCACCGGTCGCAACCCGGCCGTGACCGAACTGCAGGCCGGCTCGTACGTGTTCATGGACGCCTTCCACGGCAACCTCGTGCCGGGCTTCGAGGTCTCGCTGACTGTGCTGACGAGCGTCCTGGCCCGGCACGGCGACACCGTCATCTTTGACGCCGGACGCAAGTCGGTCGGCATCGACTTCGTCGTCGCCGCCGATCCAGGGATACGACTACCAGGCCCGGTACTACGCCGAGGAACACGCGCTGTTCGACACCGACCCCGGCTTCCCCGCCGAGCCCGGCGACCGGATGCGGCTGGTCTGCGGCTACGCGCCGACGACCGTGAACCTGCACGACGTGATGTTCGCGGTCGAGGGCGATCAGGTGGCCGAGGTCTGGCCCGTCTTCCCGCGCGGTCCGGGTCACTGCGGCTTCCTGGCGTCGCTCACCAATTAGGCGCCCGGAACCCTTGCCAGGAACGGCCGGGCATCGTCATGATTGAGCAAATGTCCCGCCATTGAGCGAATGCGCACCCCGTGTTTCCATCGGCAGTTGCTCTTTAACAGCAGCGGAGGCTAGCCGTGGTCGAGCTGTGGGGACGGCACTGGTCCCGGCCTGACCTGCTGGCGCGGGTCGGCCGGCTGGACCAGATCGCCGGCGTGCAGCTCACTGAGGCCGCCGACGGGGCCGAGCGCGGCGTGCGGCTGCTCCGGTTCGCCACCGGCGCCGGATTCGACTTCGAGGTCCTTGTCGACCGCGGGTTCGATGTCGGCCGGGCGTGGCTCGGCGGGCGGCCGCTCGCGTGGTGGTCACCGGTCGGGCTGATCGGGCCCTGGTACTACGAGCCGTCCGGCATCGGCTGGTTCCGGGGCTTCCCCGGCGGCCTGGTGTCCACCTGCGGCCTCGACCACACGCTGCTGGGCGGTACGGACGACTCGGCGATCTTCAACTACCCGCACCGGCAGACGGAGACCTACGGCCTGCACGGGCGGTATACCGGCCTCCCGGCCCGGCTCGCCGGCTACGGCACGAGCTGGCGCGGTGACGACTGCGTCCTGTGGGCGGAAGGCGAGATCGCCCAGATGGCGGTCTTCGGCGAGCAGCTGGTGCTCCATCCGCCGGATCGAGGCCGACCTCGGCGGGTACGTGCGTGCGCATCAGTGACACGGTGACCAACGCGGGCGCGACCGCGTGCCCGCACATGCTGCTGTACCACTGCAACGTCGGCTTCCCCGTGGTCGACGCAGGCGCCGAGCTGAGCTATCCGGCCGGCGAGGGCACGTGCGTCAGCGACGCGAGCACCGATGCGTACCGGACGCTCGCCGCGCCGCGAGCCGTCGTTCGTCGAGGAGTGCTACGAGCACGACATGGTGGCGAGTCCTGACGGTTACGTGCACGCCGCCGTGCTGAACCGGGCCGCGGGTCTTGGTGTCTACCAGCGGTACCGGCGCGACCAGCTGCCGCACCACATCACCTGGCGGCAGCTCGGCTCGGGCACCTACGTCGTCGCGATGGAGCCGAGCACGAACCGCGACGCTGGCCGGTTCGACGCGCGGGAGCGCGGCGAGCTCGGCTACCTGGCGCCGGGCGAACAGCGTCACTACGACCTGGAGATCGGCGCGCTCAGCGGCGCCGCAGGCTATCGCCGAGTTCGCCAGCCGGGCCAGCGAGCTCGCCGCAGCTGCCACGGCCGGGTCCACCGCCGGAGCGAGCACATGACCACCCTGGCAGCGCCGCTGCCTGTCGGCCGGAATCCTGACCGCCGACCTGACCCGGCTCGGCGCCGAGCTGGACGTGATCCGGGACCGCGCCCAGTTTGCGCACGTGGACGTCATGGACGGCAGCTTCTGCCCGCAGCTCACGGTCGGCCCCGCGTTCCTCGCCGCGGCCGCCTCGACTGGCGTGCCCATCGACGCGCACCTGATGGTCGAGGAGCCCGCGCGCCTGCTGCCGGCGATCGTGCAGGCCGGCCCGGCCATCGTGACCGTGCACGCGGAGGCCAGCCGGCATCCGCACCGGGCCCTGCAGGAGCTGACCGACCTGTCAGCTGGCGTCCGCCCGCTGGTCCGCGGCTACGCCGATCAATCCCGGCACCCCGGTCCACGTCATCGAGCCGGTGCTCGACCTGATCGACCTCGTGCTCGTGCTCGCGGTCAACCCGGGCTGGCCAGGGCAGGCGCCAGCCGCCAGCACCGCGGCGCCGGATCGCGGCCGTCCGCGACATCACGCTCGCCGCCGATCATCGCATCCTGATCGGCGTCGACGGCGGCGTGACGCTGCGCAACGTCGCCGAGGTCGTCAGCTGGGGAGCCGACCTCGTCGTCAGCGGCAGCGCGATCTTCGACGGCCGGGACGCGCCCGGCAATCTCGCCGCCATGCTCACCGCCCTCGGCAGCCAAACTCCAGGAGGAACGTCATGACCGACACGGCCGGTCGCATCGTCAGCCCGCCCACCCCGATGACCATCTCCCAGATCGCGATCGTGGTCCGCGACATGGAGGCCTCGCTCAAGGCCTACACCGAGAACCTCGGCTGGGGTCCGTGGAGCGTCTTCGACTACAAGCCCCCGCTCCTGCACGACACGATGGTCCGCGGCGAGCCCGTCGAGTACCGGATGATCGGCGCCGAGACGCACGTCGGTGACCTCGGCTTCGAGCTCATCCAGCCGGTCAGCGGGCCGAGCATCTACCAGGAGTACCTCGACACGTTCGGCGAGGGCGTCCAGCACATCGCGTGCATGAAGCACAACGACGAAGACAGCGAGCTGCTCAAGGAGCACTGGCGCGAACGCGGCGCCGACGTGCTGATGAGCGGGCGGATCGGCGACTCGATCGAGTTCTACTACCTGGACACCGGCCCCATCATCAAGTGGGTGCTGGAGTCAGGCAACGGTCACGCCATCGAGCTGAAGCCGAGCTACGTCTACCCGTGACCGGGACCAGGCCAGTGCGCGTCCTTGCCATCGGCGATCCGTACATGCCGGTCGGCAGCTTTGCCGCGGCCCTGGCGAGCCTCGGCGACGCGGTCACGGTCACGCAGCTGCAGATCGGCCGGACCGACGCCGAGCCGCCCCGGACCGCGTCGGAGCACCGGCTCCGCGAGTACGCGGGCGACCCGGCCGAGGTCGTCCGGGCGGCGAGTGGCCATGATGTGCTGGTCCTGCACGGCGCCCCGGTGAGCGCCGAGGTGCTCGACACGCCGGGGCTGCGGCTGGTCTGCTGCGCGCGCGGCGGCCCCGTCAACGTCGACGTCGCGGCCGCCACGGAGCGCGGGATCCCGGTCGTGACCACGCCCGGCAAGAACGCCGAGGCCGTGGCCGAGCTGACGATCGCGTTCGCGCTGATGCTGATCCGCGGCGTGCCGCGGGCGGGCAGGTTCGTCGCCGACGGCGGCAAGCTGGCCGAGTCGGCATTCGAGGGCCGCGAGTTCTTCGGCCGGGAGGCGCCGGGCACCACGCTCGGCCTGGTCGGCCTCGGGCACGTCGGCCGTCAGGTCGCCAGGCGCGCGGCCGCGCTCGGCTTCACGGTGGTCGCGCATGACCCGATCCTGCCGGCCGTCGGTGCCAGACGGCGTCGCGCTGGTCAGCCTGGACGCGCTGCTATCCGACGCAGACATCGTCTCTCGTGCACGCCAGAGCCACGGCCGAGAACAGGCACATGTTCGGCGCCAAGGAGTTCGCCCGGATGAAGCCGGGCGCCAGCTTCATCAACACCGCGCGCGAGTCACTGGTCGATGAGGCGGAGCTGGCCGAGGCGCTGCGCCGCGGCCACCTGTCCGGCGCCGCACTCGACGTCGTCGAGCGCCCGGCGGGCGGAGCGCGGCATCCGCTACTCGACCTGCCCGAGCGTGTTCATCACCCCGCACATCGGCGGCGCAACCCAGGAGACGCTGGCCCGCGGCGCACGGCAGGCAGCCGCCGCTATCGCCGAGATGCTAGCGGGCCGGCGGCCGTCGGCCGTCGTGAATCCCGCGGTCTTCGACGCCGACGGGAGTGGCCGGCCATGAGCGCGAGCTACCTGCTGGCCATCGACGCCGGCACCGGCAGCTGCCGGGCGCTGCTGTTCACGCGAGAAGGGCGAGCAGGTCGCCGCCAGCTTGCGCGAGTGGACCCACCACGAGCCGCCGGACGCGCCCGGCGGCCAGGACTTCGACGTCCACGCCAACTGGCAGGCGATCGCCGCCTGCATCAGCGACGCGCTCGGCCTGGCTGGCGCCACCGGCGCCGACGTGCGCGCGGTCGCGGCGACCAGCATGCGCGAGGGCATCGTGCTGTACGACGGCGCCGGCCGCGAGATCTGGGCCTGCCCGAACGTCGACTCGAGGTCCGGGCAGGAAGCCGTCGAGCTGATCGCCGAGGGCGCGGCCGAGCGCATCTACGCAGCAGAGCGGCGACTGGGTGTCGATCACGACCCCGGCCCGGCTGCGCTGGCTGGCCCGGCACCGCCCCGACGTCCTCGCGGCCACGCGCGGCCTCGGGATGCTCAGCGACTGGATCGCCACCCGGCTGTCGGGAGTGCAGGCCACCGAGCCGTCCTGCGGATCGAGCTCGGGTATGTTCGCGCTGGCTGACCGGCGCTGGTCGGCGGAGATCGCGGCCATCTGCGGCCTGGACGCGAGCGTGCTGCCCCCGGTCACCGACCCCGGCACGGTAATCGGCACGGTGACCGCGGCCGCCGCGGCGGAGACTGGCCTGCGCGCGGGCACTCCGGTCGTGGCCGGCGGCGCCGACACCCAGCTCGGCCTGCTCGGCGTCGGCGCGCGGCCGGGGGAGTACACGATCGTCGGCGGCACCTTCTGGCAGAACACGATCCTGCTCGACCCAGCCGCTCATCGACCCGCAGGTCCGGCTGCGGACCCTGTGCCACGTCGTGCCCGGCCAGTGGATGCTGGAAGGGATCGGCTTCTACTGCGGCATGAGCATGCGCTGGTTCCGCGACGCGTTCTGCGCCGCGGAGGTCGGCGCAGGCCGCCACTCGCGGCGTCGATCCGTACGTCGTCATGGAGGAGATCGCCGCGGCGGTGCCGCCCGGCGCTGGCGGCGTGCTCGCGATCTTGTCCAACGTGATGAACGCGCGCAAGTGGGCGCACGCGAGCCCGTCGTTCCTGCAATTCGACGTGGGCAACCCGGCTGGCTCAGGCCCCGCCGCCTGCGTCCGCGCGATCGAGGAGGCCGCCGCCTACGTGGCGCGCGGCCACCGGGACATCATCGCCGAGCTGACCGGCAGCCGCTTCGCCGAGCTGGTCTTCACCGGCGGCGCGGCCAAGGGGACGCTGTGGCCGCAGATCATCGCTGACGTCCTGGCCGTCCCGGTGCACGTGCCGGCCGTGACCGAGAGCAGCGCGCTCGGCGCCGCCATCTGTGCTGGCACTGGCGCCGGAATCTACTCGAGCCTGTCGGAGCTGGAGTCCGACCTGCGGCCCCGTTCCCGCAGTTATCAGCCGCACGACGCAGCGGTCAGCGATCTACGACGAGCGGTACGCCACCTGGCAGCAGGTGTACCAGCGGATGCTCGCCCTGTGCGATGACGGCCTGCTCAGCCCGCTCTGGCGGGCGGCAGGCGCCTAGCCGAAACCCCGGCCAGCCCTGCTGGCGCCACCGTGAGGAGGCAGCGACCCTATGGCCGACAACGAGGAGCTCACGAGCGGAGCGCGGTTCCAGTCCCAGGTGCCCGCGCAGCCGCAGCTCAACAGCCTGAAAGGCGCAGGCGCCCTGGACTGGGGCATGCAGAGCAGGCTCGCGCGTGTGTTCCGGCCCGCGACGAACCGCACCGTGATGCTCGCCATCGATCACGGCTACTTCCAGGGGCCGACCACCGGGCTGGAGCGCGTCGACCTGTCGATCCTGCCGCTGCTGGGGTACGCCGACGCGCTGATGACGACTCGCGGCATGGTGCGGTCCACGATCCCGCCGACGACCGGGGCGCCGATCGTGCTGCGCGCCAGCGGCGGTCCGAGCGTGCTGCGGGAGATGTCCAACGAGCAGGTGGCCGTCGCGATGGACGACGCGCTCCGCCTCAACGCCGCCGCTGTCGCCGTGCAGGTGTTCATCGGCGGCGGAGTTCGAGACCCAGTCCGTCGCGCAACATGACCCGGCTCGTCGACGAGGGCCAGCGCGCCGGGATGCCCGTGCTCGCCGTCACCGCCGTCGGCCGCGAGCTGACCAGGGACGCGCGGTACCTGCGGCTGGCCGTGCGGATCTGCGCGGAACTAGGCGCGCACGTGGTGAAGACGTATTACTGCGAGCCGGATTTCGACACGGTGACCGCGGGCTGCCCGGTACCGGTCGTGATGGCGGGCGGCAAGAAGCTGCCCGAGCTCGAGGCCCTCACCATGGCCTATCACGCCATCGAGGGCGGAGCGGCCGGGGTGGACATGGGCCGCAACATCTTCCAGAGCGACCACCCGGTCGCGATGATGCGCGCCATTCGCGCGGTGGTACACGAGTCAGCCAAGCCGGAGCACGCCTACGAGGAGTTCGTGCGGCCGGCCGTGCAGGACAGCTAGGCATCAGCAGTACCGACCAAGGAGGCAAGACCATGACCCAGTCCACCAGCCCCGCGGATATCAGCCCGCCGGGCGAGGCCGGCGCCAGCCTGAAGGCCAACGCCATCAGACTGCCCGGCGTCCTGATGCAGAGCGTCACCAGCATCGCGCCGGCCATCGCCGGCATGTTCACGGTGCCGTTCATCGTGCTCAACGCCGGGGTCAGCGCCCCGATGGCCTACCTCGGCGCGTTCGTGATCGCGCTGCTGCTCGGATACACGCTCGCGCAGTTCAGCAGGCACCTGTCCTCCACCGGCAGCTACTACACGTTCGTGTCCCGCTCGATCGGCGGGCGGTGGGGCTTCCTGGTGGCCTGGGTGTACCTGCTGTTCTATCCCGTGGTGATCGCGCAGGTCGGGTCGTTCATGGGCTCCACCCTGCAGTCAGCGCTGAAGGCGGAGTACAACGTCACCTTCGAGTGGTGGTGGTTCATGGTCTTCCTGATCCTGTTCGTCGCCTTCACCGCCTGGCGTGGCATCGAGCTGTCGGTGAACCTGATGATCGTCCTCGGCGTCTTCGAGGCCCTGGTCGTCATCGCGCTGGCCATCAACGGCTTCGCGAGCCCCGGCACCGGCGGCGTCAGCCTGAGCTGGATCTCCAATTCCTTCCACGGGTCGAACCTGCACGGCCTCTTCCTCGGCGTCGTGTTCGCGATCTTCGCGATCACCGGCTGGGACGCGGCGGCGCCGCTGGCCGAGGAGAGCCGTGACCCGAAGCGGACCGTGCCGCGGGCCGTGCTCGGCTCGATCCTGATCATGGGCGTGTTCCTGGTGCTGGTGTCCTGGGGACAGATCAGCGGCTGGGGCACCAGCAAGCTGGCTGCGTTCGCTGGCTCGTCGCAGCTGCCCGCGTTCGTGCTCGGCCAGCGGTTCTGGGGCGGCGCCTGGATCATCGTGCTGATCGCCCTGTTCAATTCCGCGATCGCGGTCTCGATCGCGTGCACTAACGCGTCGACCAGGTTCCTGTACGGCATGGCCAGGGCCAAGGCACTGCCGTCCTGGCTGCTGAAGGTGCACCCGAAGAACCAGACGCCGACGAACGCCGTCATCACCCAGACCGGCATCAACATCCTGCTCGGCCTGATCCTGCCGGTCATCATTGGCGTGGCGAACGTCTACAACGTGACCGGTACCTGGTTCACCTTCGCGCTGGCGTTCGTGTACATCGTGGCGAACGTGGGCCTGTACGTGTTCTACCGCCGTGAGCACCCGACCGAGTTCGGCTGGCTCAAGCACGCGGTGGTTCCGGCCATCGGCTCGATCGCGCTGGCCGTCGTGGTCTACTACTCGGTCGTGCCGCTGCCGGCCTGGCCGGTGTCGATCGCGCCGTTCATCGTGCTGGGCTGGCTGGCCGTCGGGGTCCTAGTGGTGTTCGCTGTCTACCGCGGCCGCCGCGCCGGCGACCTGTCGCTCGCCGGGATCGCCATGGGCGAGGCGGTCGAGCACGCGATCGAGGAGCGGGTGCTGGCACACGACCAGTTGCCGCCCCCGGACGTCGAGCGCTAGCCGTCGTCGAGCGCTAGCCGTCGTCGAGGTCGAGGGAGTAGCCAGTGCCGCGTTTTACCGGCCAGGGCGTTGTCGTGACCGGTGCCGCCCAGGGCATCGGTCTCGGCATCGTCACCAGGTTCCTGGACGAGGGCGCCAGCGTGATCGCGATGGACCGGAACGCGGTCGCGCTGGACTCCGCCGTGGCCGGCCTCGGGCCGCGCTGTCTCGGCTTCGCCGGCGACGTCGCCGACCTGGCCGACTGCGAGGGCGCGGTGCAAGCGTGCGTGCGCGAGTTCGGGCGGATCGACGTCATGTGCGCGCACGCGGGCATCGCGGACCCGCTCGCGCTGCTGGACATGACCGACGAGCACTGGCGCCGCCACATGGCCGTCAACGTCGACGGCACGATGCACTGCATCGTGGCGGCCGCCAGGGCGATGGCCGCGGCCGGCGGCGGGGCCATCGTGTGCACGTCCTCGATCAACGCCTGGTTCGTCGAGCAAACGCACGCGGTCTACAACGTGACGAAGGCGGCGGTCTGGGCGCTCGTCCGGTCCGCCGCCATCGACCTGGCCGAGCACGGCATCCGGGTCAACGGGGTCGCGCCGGGCGTCGTCGACACGCCGCTGGCCGCGCTGGTCGTGCAGGACGCGGCGCTGGCGCCCCTGTACCTCAAGACAATCCCGCTCGGCCGGT
Source organism: uncultured Actinomycetota bacterium (assembly GCA_963837255.1). Lineage (GTDB taxonomy): Bacteria > Actinomycetota > Actinomycetes > Streptosporangiales > Streptosporangiaceae > JAJYUU01. The sequence goes on along the minus strand of CAWIMN010000007.1, from coordinate 2,172,670 downwards.
TCGGCGACCCGGCCGACATCGCGGCCTGCGTCGCGTTCCTGGCCTCGGCCGACGCCGCCTACATCACCGGCCAGACGATCGTGATCGACGGCGGCCAGACGCTCGGCATCCCTGGTTCGCTCGAGGACGCGGGCGACTCCGGCGGCTAGCGGCGCGCCAGCCGGTCGGTGTCGATCCGGCCGCGGCCGAACGCGTCGATGTGCTTCCAGCGGCCTGGCAGGTCCAGTAGCTCGAGGTTGCCGATCCATGTCGGCAGCGCCGGGTCGACGATCAGGTTGTCGCCGTTCGGCTCCAGGCCCAGCCCGGCCCGCAGCAGGAGCAGCGGCGCTCCGGTGGACCAGGCCTGCGGGCTGCACGCGGTCGGGTACTGCACGGGATACATGGTCGCGTTGCGCGCGTAGCCGCCGAAGGCCTCGGGCAGCCGGCCGTCGAAGACCTCGGCGGCCTCCAGTATGCCGGCCACGATCTGGGCAGCCTCGGCCTTGAATCCGTACCGCCGCAGTCCCCAGGCGATGAACGAGTTGTCGAACGGCCACACCGTGCCCACGTGGTAGCCGATCGGGTTGTACCGCGCCTCGCCCTCGGCCAGCGTGCGCACGCCCCAGCCGGAGAACAGCCGCGGGCCCATCAGGTGCTTCACGACGGCCTTCGCCTTGGGGGCGTCGACGATGCCGCTCCACAGCAGGTGCCCGATGTTCGAGGTGAGCGAGTCGACCTGGCGGCCGTCGCCGTCGAGCGCGACTGCGAAGTACTCGCCGTCCTTGACCCAGAAGTCGCGGTTGAACCGGCGCTTGAGGTCAGCGGCCTCCTTCTCCAGCCGGTCGGCGAACGCCGGGTCCTGCCACACCAGCCGGGCCAGCCGGGCGCCGCGCATCTTGGCGTCGTAGGCGTAGCCCTGCAGCTCGCAGGTGGCGCGCGGGAAGCCGGGCAGATCGCCGTTACGGTAGGAGATCGAGTCCCAGGAGTCCTTCCAGCACTGGTTCTCCAGGCCGGTCTTGGCGTTGCGGCGCTGGTAGGACACGTACCCGTTGCCCTGGCGGTCGGCGTACTCGTCGATCCAGTTCAGCGCCGCCCGCGCGACGTGCTCCAGGCTCCGGACCAGCTTGGTGTCGCCGGTCCAGCGCTCGTACTCATCCAGCAGCACGACGTAGAGCATGGTGGCGTCGGCGTTCCCGTAGTACGGCGAGTGCGGCCGCTCCTCGAAGGCCGTCATCTCCCCGTACCGCATCTCGTGCAGGATCCGGCCGGGGTCCTCGTCGCGGAAGTCGTCGATCCTGGTGCCCTGGCGCTCGCCGAGCGCCAGCAGCGTGGTCGACGCGAGCTCACTGGTGAACGGCAGCGACTGGAGGCTGGTCAGGATGCTGTCGCGGCCGAAGATCGTCATGAACCAGGGCAGCCCGGCGGCGGGCAGGGCGCGACCCGGCATCGTGAGCGTGGAGAACCGCAGCGCCGCCAGGTCGGTCATGCAGCGCCGGTAGATGTGCTCAAGCGGCTGCCAGTCACAGTCGACGGTCGGCGCCTGCTGTAGCCACTTCTCCAGGCCGCGCGCCATGTCCTCGCGGACCCGGCGCTGGCCCCGGATCCAGACCGGACCCTCGCCGGGCCCCTCCGGCTCGCCCTCGGACACCACGACCTGCAGGTCGGTCTTCCACTCGTCGTGGCCGGGCACGGTGATGTTGAAGGTCAGGCCCTTGTCGTCGATGTGCGCAGGCGTGCTGGCCGAGATCCAGGTCTCGCGAACATACGTCTCCCGCCAGTAGCGCAAGACGAGACTGTCGCCGACGACCTCGTTCCCGTACTGGCCCTTCTTCTTGAGCGCGTCCTTGACCTCGAACAGGTCGGCAAAGTCGCTCGCGACGTCGATCCGGATCTCCAGGTCGACCGGGTGGTTCTCGTGGTTGAGCACCCGGAGTTCCTCGTGGAAACCATCCGCGACCTCACGCTGCCGGATCACCGAGAGCTTGGAGTCGACGTAGACGGTGCCGCTGCCGGGCACCAGGAAGAACCGCGTCTGGAAGTACTGGAGGTCGTCGGTGGACAGGGCGGTCAGCCGCTGGCCGTTAACCGTCAGCACCCACCGCGACAGGAACCGGGTGTCGAACGAGAACAGCCCCGTCGGATCGGTGCGGGAGGCCTCGATGTCGCCTTTGTCGTCGCTGACGACGAAGGTGTTGCCCTCGAGGATCTGGACTAGCCCGTCACTCACATCGGCCTCCGCTGTGCCATCACTGTCTGCGAACTGAGGGGCGCGACCTTGCCAGTCGAGCCAGGCGGCCCCGGCAGGCACCGCTGGAACATCATGAGCGCGGCGATGCTGCCTTCATAGGTCAGCACGCCGCGCAGCAGGGCGGCCAGCGCGTTGAGGCGGCCGGTCACCATGGCCTCCATGTGCGGCCGCGCGATCCGCACGATGGCGTCCGCCGGCAGCTTCTGCCGGCTCACGGCGACGTCGCCGTCGTGCACGGTCACGTGCCAGTGCTCGATGTCTCCAGGGCCTTGCTTCGCGCCTTGCTTCGCGGCGACGTCGAACCGCACGGTGGCTGATTCATGTTCAAAAGTCGCAAGGTGCCCTGGCGCGGTCAGAGCAGCGAAGAAGTCGCTGATCGGATCCGTTGCCGTCGCGGTTGCCTTTACTGACCTGCTCGTTGCTGTCGGCACAGGCACTATGTGATCGGTGCAAGCGGCGGGCAAACAGCGCCGGCCCGAAGTTTGCACGCCGGTGCTGCTTCTTGGCCGCCTGGTTACCAAGCCGCGGCTGAGCCGGTCAGCCGCGGGCCAGCAGCGCGTCGATCTCGGCCGCGGTGGGCATGCCCGCGCGCGCCCCGTCAGCTGTGACAGCCAGAGCCGAGGCCGCGACGGCCCGGCGCACGCTGTCGGCCAGGTCGTGCCCCGCGGCTAGGCTCGCCGCCAGCACGCCCGTGAACGTGTCGCCCGCGCCGGTCGTGTCGCGCACGGCCATGCGACGGCCAGGAATGTGCAGCGGCGCTGCCAGGTTGGGCCGAGCACGGCCCGGATCGGCCAGCAGCGCTCCGTCGGGCCCGAGGGTTACCACGACGACGCCGCCCGTATGCCGGGCCAGGGCGAGGGCGGCCGCGCCCGGCTCCGGCCCCGGCGTGGCGGGCAGGTCCGTGGCGAGGGCCGCGAGCTCGTGCACGTTCGGCGTCGCGATCGCGCCAGCAAGCAGATCAAGGGAACGGGTCGGGCCGGCCCCGGGTTGACGACGAGCTGGCAGCCGGCCGCGGCGGCGGCGCCCGCGGCTGCGCGAAGTGCCGCCGCCGGGACCTCGAACGACAGCACGATGACATCAGCGGTCGTGAGCCGCAGATCGCCGAGCGCTGCCAGGACGTGGCCTGCTGACAGGCTTGCGTTCGCGCCCGACGCGACCGCGATCTGGTTCTCCCCGCTGTCGTCGACCAGCACGAACGCGTGACCGGTAAGCGCGGCGACACGGTCTACGGCCGCGCGCACGCCCTCGGCCGCGAGCGCGGCGACCGACGGCGCGCCGTCATCCGCGCCGACCGCGCCGATCAGGTACGCCTGCGCGCCCGCCCGCGCCGCGGCGGCCGCCTGGTTCGCGCCCTTGCCGCCCTCAGACCGGGCCAGCTCGCCGCCGAGCACGGTCTGGCCAGGCGCAGGCAGCGCGGGCAGGCGCATGGCCAGGTCCACGTTGACCGAGCCGACCACGATGACCCGGCCCGGGCCGCCTGTCATGAGGCGCCCGCCCGGCTAGGCCGACCCCGACCGGGCAGGCAGCGAGTGATCCCAGTCCGACAGCAGGGTGCGGATCCCGGTCACCAGCGCGACGGGCTGATCCAGCATGACGTGGTGACCGGCCGCCGGGATCTCGATCACCGGCGCTCGCTGGCCGAGCTTGTCGTACATGAGCTCGGTTGTCTTGGGCGGGACGATGCCGTGCTCGGCAAAGAAAAGCGCCACCCGGCAGTCCAGCTGACGGAGCAGGATCAGCGTGGCGCGGCTGCGGGCGAACACTGCCGGGTCGAATTTCCAGCTCCAGCCCCCGTCGACGGCGCGGATGGACGTCCTGGCGACGTGGTCGAGGACGTAGGGCAGGGTCGGCTGATCGGGCATGGGATGGAATCTCGCGATGGCGGCCTCGCGACTGGGGTAGACGCGCAGCGGGCCGAAGGCGCGCGACTCCCTGGCCGCCTGCTCCTCTGGCGTGATGTCCTGGACGGGCGAGTCGATCACGACGATGCCCTCCAAGTCGGCGCCGAACAGCCCGGCCGCCCGCAATGCCACGAACCCGCCCATGCTGTGGCCCGCGATGATCGGCGGCTCGGTGATGCCCGCAGCCTGCGCGACGGCCATCGCCTCGTGCGCCCAGCCGTCGAGGCTGTAGCGATCCCGGCGGCCGCTGTCGCCGTGCCCGGACAGATCGAGCGCGACTACCCGCCGGTCATGCGCAAGCAGCGGAGCGATGTGATCCCACCAGCGGGCGTGCGCGGCGCCGCCATGGACCAGCACGAGCCCGTCGGAGCTCGCCTCGCCCCACGTGCGGTAAGCGATGGGGGTGCCGTCCACCATGACCGTGCCGGTGCTGACCGGGGCGGCCAGGGCAGCGCTGAACCAGGCGGGCGGCTCGCCCAGATCGCGGGCTACTGAGGCTGTCATGGGTAGTAGGCAACCAGACGCTGGCTCACTCGTCATGCCGTTGCCCCGGTTGGCCTAGCCTTGCCCGTCCGCGCCGGCTTCAGTCCAGGCGCGCTCCAGGACCGCCGTGATCGTGTCGGCCGGCTGCGCGCCGGAGATCCCGTACTTGCGATCGATGACGAACAGCGGCACGCCGGTCGCGCCGAGCGCTCGGGCCATCGCCTCGTCAGTGTCAACGTGCTCGCCATAGGCGTCGCCCGCCAGCACGGCGGCGGCCTCGTCGCGGTCAAGCCCGGCCTCTACTGCCAGGCGGGTCAGCGCCGCATGATCGAAGACCGACTCCTCGTCGGTGAAGTAGGCGCGGTGCAGCCGCTCGACCATCGCCTCTTGCCGGCCACGATCCTTGGCCAGCTGGATCAGCCGGTGGGCGTCTCTCGTATTGCCGCTGCGCAGGCTCGCCATCCGGAAGCTGAGGCCGTCTCCGGCCGCGCGCTCCGCCATCTCGCGCTGCGCCTGGCTAGCCTGCGCGGGGGTCATTCCGTACTTATCGGCCAGGAGCTCGATCGTGGGCGTCGTCTCGCCTTCGGGCGCCGCCGGGTCGAGTTCGAACGACCGGAATACGACCTGCACGTCGTCGCGATGCTCGAACTCGGCGAGCGCCTGTTCAAAGCGCCTTTTGCCCAGGTAACACCACGGACATACGACATCGGACCAGATCTCAACTTGCATGTTCGTCCCTAACACAGGCAGCTCCAGGACCCTTCCCGCCGGCCGCGGCTACGATGAGGCATTCACCGGCGGTAACCGGGTAGCGGGATGCACATGGCAGTGAGCGTCAACGAGACCGAGGCCAAGTACGAGGCTGAGCCGGACACCGTGCTGCCCGCGCTCGATACCCTGCCGCAGGTAGCCGCCATCGCTCGTGCGCCCGAGCAGCTGCTCGTGGCCGTGTACTACGACACGCCAGACCTGCGGCTGCTGCGCGCCGGCATCACAATGCGACGCCGGACCGGCGGCGAGGACGCCGGCTGGCACCTGAAGCTGCCGGTCGGCGGCCGTACCAGGGAAGAGATCAGGCTTCCCCTGGACGGTGCGGACCAGGGCGCTGCGCGCGGGGACCGCCAGGGCGCGGCCCGCCAGCGGGTGCCGCGCGAACTCGCCGATCTCGTCCGCGCCCGCACTCGCGGCGCGGCCCTGGTGCCGGTGGCCAGCGTGACGACTCGGCGGCAGTTGACGAGCCTGCTTGACCCAGCCGGGCAGGTGCTGGCCGAGGTCGCGGACGACCGGGTGTCCGCCCACCGTGAGCACGATCCGTCGGCGGCTACGAGCTGGCGGGAGGTCGAGGTCGAGCTCGCCAGCGGCGACAGCGACGTGCTGACAGCGGTCGACGCTGTGCTGCGCCAGCACGGCCTCACCGCTTCCGGGCGCTCGGCGAAGCTCGAGCGGGTGCTCAGCAGCCAGCTGCCGCCAGCCCGGCAAGAGCGGCTCACGGCCGCCGCTCCGGCGCACCGGGTGATCGCCAGCTATCTCGCGGCGCAAGCGGAGGAGCTCGCTGCGCTTGACCCGATGGTGCGCAGATTCAGGCCGGACTCGGTGCACAAGATGCGGGTCGCGACCCGGCGGCTGCGCAGCGCGCTGCGGACCTTCGGCGCCGTCATCCGGGACGCCGATACCGAGCACGTCGCCGCCGAGCTGCAATGGCTGGGCGACGTGCTCGGGCGGGCCCGCGACACCGAGGTGCTGGCCGCGCACCTGCGCGCGCAGCGGGAGCAGACCGATGCCGCGCTGCTGCTCGGCCCGGTGGCGGCGCGGATCGACAGGCATTTCGCGCGGGCGGGCGCGACCGCCGGGACGGCCGTGCTGAAGGCGCTGAACTCCCGGCGTTACAGCAGGCTGCTGACCGACCTGGAGGCGCTGATCGCGGACCCGCCGCTCGGGCCTGATGGCGACGCGGCCGCCGGCGCGGCGCTCACGGCCGCGGTATCGCGCTCTTACCGCACGACCCGGCGCCGGATGCGCCGAGCCCTCGCGGCGCCGCCGGGCCAGGATCGCGACGCCGCCTTCCACCAGGCCCGCAAGGCCGCCAAGCGAGCCAGGTATGCGGCCGAGGCGGCCGCGCTGGTCGCGGGAAAGGATGCGAGCCGGCTCGCCGGGCAGATGAAGCGGCTTCAGACTGTCCTCGGCGATCACCAGGACACCGTGATCGCCCGCCAGCTCGAGCGCCGCCTGGGCGTGGCCGCCCACCTGGCGGGCGAGAACGCCTTCAGCTACGGCCTGTTCTACGAGCGTGACGCCTGTGACGCCAGGCTGCTGCAGGACCTGGCCGCGCAGGTGTGGCGCACGGCGTCACGTCCCCGGTACCGGCACTGGCTCGGATCCGCATCATGACGACGTGCGCGCATCCTCAGGCGCCGGCCTGCCGCCGGACGGCGGCAGGCACACCTAGCGGCAGTCTGGCACTAGTCGCAGCAGAGCGGCGGGCTGTAGCGGGCAGGCGCCGCTGCGAGCGCGGCCGCATGCGAGCTGGCCCGCGCGCCATGGCTGGCGTGCGCGGTCCCGCCGGCGAGCACGGTGGCGGCGGCGAGCGCGGCTGCGATGGCGATGCGGATGCTGGTCATGTGATGTAACCACCTATCTGGTGTCGGAAGCGGCTACTCGCCGCCTCGGGTTAGCAGTCATGACAGACGGTCAAACTGCTACTACAATTGCACTACAGGCGACGTTTGGCGCATAAGTAGCTGGGTCAAGGCCGACCTTGACTGCGCGCAAAGTCGCCCGATAACGTCCTAGGGGCGGCAAAAGAACTGGTCGCCCCGCTGGCGACCCGAGCGGATCAGGGTCTGCGTGTGCACGTCTCACAGGTCAGGCAGGCGTCCTTCCGAGGAACGCCAGACTGGACGCGGCCGAGACTGGCGCCCGCCGGCGACAGGTTCGCGGCGGTCCGGTGGCACGACGGCGCCGCCAATGTCTGGGTGGGCGCGAGCAGATCGCCCATGCAGCTCGCGTCCGACCTCCGGCCGTGGCGGCTGCGCGACTTTCACTGGGGCACTGACGGCCACGGCCTGATCCTGGTGCTCAGTCAGGCAGGCAGCGATCAGCGCGTGCTCGCGTGGCTCGACCTGCGCGCCCGCTCGGTAGCGCCGCTCACGCCGGATCTCGCTAGCGACGCGCACTACGTCGGACAGGTCGGCGGCGCGAAGCCGGGCATTCTGATCGCGGTACGCCAGTCGCCGGCCGGCACCTCGCGACTCCAGGCCGTGACGCCCGCCGGCGCCGTGATGGCCGAGTGGCAGCCGCCGAGCGGACAGGCGACCCGCTGGCTCGCGACCGGCACGCAGGCCGTCGCCGTGTGCAGCGGCGCCACCAGCTGTACCTGGTGGCACACCCGGCTCGACGAGCCAGCCTGGTCGCCGATTGGCGAGATACCGGCGGCCGACAGCCGGGCCTCGCGTCCGCTTGCCTTCAGCGCCGACGAGCAGACGCTGTTCGCGCTCAGCTCGGCCGGCCGCGATACGGTCGCGCTCGTCCGGATGTCGGCACCGGACTGGTCGCCCGAGGTCATCAGCGAGCGCGAGCGGTTCGATATCACCACTGTGCTGATGTCACCCGACGGCACCGGGCCCGACCTGGTCACGACCACCGACCCTGACCACCCCCAGTGCTCGCTGACGAGCGACGCCGCAGCCGACCTGGCCCGGCTCGCGCGGGTGGCAGACGGCGCGCCGGCCACGATCACCGGCCGGAACGCCAGTCACTGCCTCGCCGAGATCTCCTTCCCCGTCGGTGGCCCCGCATTCGTCACCTTCAGCCGGAGCGCCGACGCGGTCAGCAAGCCGATGGCGAGATTTACCGGGTTCGCCAGGGTCCGGATGCAGCCGCGCGAGCCGTTCAGGTACCCGGCCCGTGACGGACTGCTCATCACCGGCTTCCTGACGCGGCCGAGCTCTCCGCCGCCGTGGCCGGCGGTCGTGGTCGTGCACGGCGGACCCTGGTCGCGTGACCGGGCGCAGTTCGATCCGTGGGCGCAGTTCCTGGCTGCCGCGGGCCTGTGCTGCATCCAGGTGAACTACCGCGGCTCGCGCGGCTTCGGCAAGCAGTTCCGCGACGCCGGTGACCGGCAGTGGGCGCTGGCGATGCAGGACGACCTGGTGGATGCGCTTCTGTCGGCCGACGTCGCCGAGCTGATCGACACCAGCCGGATCGCCGCCATCGGGCATGGCTACGGCGGATATGCCGCGCTGATGCTGGCCACGCAGGCCGAAGTACCGCTCGCGTGCGTCGTGGCCGGGTCGGCGCCGACCGACCTGCCGAGCTACGTCGCCAGCCTGCTGTCGCTTGGCGGCCCGGCCGGCGTCGAGCACGCGGCCCGCATCGGTGATCCAGTCGAGGACCGGGCGCAGCTGATCACGACGTCGCCGGTCAACCGGGCCGCCGACATCGGCGTGCCGGTGCTGCTCTTCCACGGCCGCCAGGACGCCAGGGTCCCGGTCCAGCACGCGGAGGCGCTCGCCGCCGCACTCGACCGAGCCGGCCGGCGCTACGAGCTCACCATCTACTCAGACGAGGGTCACCGCTACGCGCGGCCGCAGAACGTCGTCGACTGCCGGGCTCAGTGCCTGGAGTTCCTGCTGACAAACCTGAACGCCGGCACCGACATCGCGATGCCCTGATCCCGCCTCCGGACTACTCGTGGACGCGGACGGCGACGTCGGCTCGGATCGTTGACGCTCGCACGCCGGCGTAGTCGGCAGCCCGCCGCAGGGCCTCGACGGCCTGGTCAGACCGGCCGCCGTGGATGAGCGCCTCGGCCAGGTCCCGCCATGCCTGCGCCGCCTCGAACTGCGAGCCCATCGTCGCCAGGCGCTCGGCAGCCGCCGCCGCCGCAGCGGCGCCCTCCTCGGGCTGCCCGGCCATGATGAGCGCGAGCCCGCTCACGACCTTGGCGTGCTCACCCTCGGCCGCCCCGGATTCCGCGCAGCGACCGATCGCCTGCGCGGCGATGTGCACGGCAGCGCCGAAGTCGCCGCGCAGCAGCGCCGCGCGAGCCATCTCGGTCTCGCAGTTCGCCAGGTGCGGGCCGAAGGACACGTCCGCCAGCACGCCGTGCGCCCGCGCCAGCAGCGCGTCCGCCTCGTCCAGGCGGGGCGGGTCGCACCGCAGCAGCAGCCAGGCGTACATGACGCGCATGCCGGCCAGGCTGCGGTCCGGCGAGCTCTCCGCCAGCAGCGCCAGTGTCTTGGCCGCGAGGTCGAGCGCGTCGGTCAGCTGGCCGCGTGCCGCGGCGACCGCGCAGGCGTTCCAGTAGGCGTTGCCCTGTGCCTGCCGGGAGCCGAGCTTCTCGGCCCGCTCGATCACGCGGCTCACCAGGTGCTGGGCCGAGAACATGTCGCCTCTGGCGAAGTAGCTGCCGACCAGGGAGGAGGCAAGCCTGATTTCATCCTCGGTGCCCTCAAGGCCAAGCTCGCGCACCTCGCGGACCGCGTCCTCACCGACCTCGATGCTGCGGGCGAAGTCGCCCGCCAGCCGGTAGATCCGGCAGCGGCCGATGAGCAGGTTGAGCAGGCTCGGCGCGCCTGGCTCGCCCGCCCTGGCCGCCTCCAGCAGCGCCTCCAGGTGCGTCAGGGCCTCGTGCAGATTGCCGAGCGCCTCCTCCGTCCGGGCCAGGCCCCAGATCGCGCCGTGCCTGATCTCACTGCTGGCCTGGAGCGACATGGCGCGGAAGCGGTCGTGGGCTTCGTCGAGATCGCCGTTGGCCAGGGCGATCTCGGCGAACTTGAGCTGGAGGCGCTGCTCGTTGATCTCCTCGGGGACGACCCCGGTCTCCAGGTAAAGCGAGGAGCAGCCGAGCCGGTGCGCCAGGCCGGCCAGCACCTCACGCTCCGGCGACCGCCTGTCCGCCTCGATCAGCGAGACATAGCTCGGCGATACCAGGTCCCCGGCGAGGTCAGCCTGGCTTAGTCCACGCTCGATCCGAAGCGCTCGCAGGCGCTGCCCGAGCGATGACCCCATCGGTACCTCCTACCGCAAAGCCGGCATACTTGGTTCACTCTAAGCCGTCATGCCGCTGAGTCAACTCTGGAGAGAATTCCAGGTGACGAGCCATTTCTAAGAGTGCCAGGCTGTCGTGCCCGGTCGCGACTTTCCAGGCCATCGGACCCGCAGGCCTAGCTGGCACCGGCCTGCTCGTACTGAGGCTTCCGGCCGGGCGCAGCTCGCCGGCTAGGCGCCGCTGTAGTGGACAGTGACGTGCTTGTAGCCGAGCGAGGCCAGCATGCTGTCGAGCATCGCGGTGGTGTTGCGCTGGGCGTCGGCGCGCAGGGCGCTGGTGCGCGCGGCGTAGTCGATCTTCTGCTGCGCCAGGATGTAAACCTCCTGCTGGCTGTTGGGGTTCCCGGAGAAGAAGTCCGTCACCTTGTTGACCAGCCCCTGCTGCTCGGCGAAGACGTAAGACTGGCTCACGTTCAGGACGGCAGGCTCAAGCTGCGCAGGCGGCAGCGTGATCGTCACGGCACGCGCGGGCGAGACCGAGACGGCGCTGCCCTTGAGCCCGGCGAAGTTCACGTAGGCGATGACCGTGCCGTCACCAACAAACAGCGTCTGGCTGCCCGCGATGAACGACGGCAGGAACGACGTGTGCCTGGACAGGTCGATGACCACCTGGAACGTGCCGCTAGCCGCCTCGTACCTGCTCAGCGACGTGATCGACGTCAGCAGCGGTGGCTGGCTGCGCACCGTCGTCGTCGTATGGAACGGGTCGCGCAGCTGGGGCAGCAGGCGGACCGCGGACAGCACGAAGCAGCAAGACGATCACGGCCACGACGGCCGCCACGATGGCGGCAAGCAGTCCGATCAGCCGGCCGGGACGCGAGATATGCACCATGGCTTCCCTCCGCAGTTCGCCAGTCTGACCGGCAACTACCCCGCTGTCGCCCGGAGATTCCTTGCATAACTTGCCCCGGCGAGGAGATCTGGTGGAGCCATGAGCAGGCGTGAGTCGGGTAGCAGGCGGCGACGGTTCAGCAGGCCCGTCGGATGCCTTGTCTGGCTGATCGCGCTGATCGTCTTGCTGCTCCTGCTGTCCGCGCTGTTCGGCGGATTCCAGAAAGGCACGAGGGTCAGCGGGTCAGGACCACTGACGGTAGTGGCGAGCAGCCGGTAGCCGCGGCCGCGGGCGAGCCTGGGCAGGTCCTGTCCGTCAAGCCGGGGCAACCCCATAGAGTCTGGTGACCATGCCCATACCATCCCCGCGCAGTCCGCTCACGGCGCGCCTGCGGACCGCGCTGACCGAAGCACTGAGCTCGCGCGACCTCATCGCCGCCGCGGCCGTTCGCTCGGCCCTCGCCGCCATCGGCAACGCGGAGGCCGTGCCCCCGCCCGCTGGATCGGGATCGGAGCGGGCTAGCAGCGAGCATGTCGCCGGGGCGGTGGCCGGCCTCGGCACGGCCGAGGCGGCGCGACGGCTGCTGACCGAGGCCGACATCGCCGCGATCGTGGCGGCCGAGATCGCCGACCGGAGGTCCGCGGCCGACGAGTACGACCGCCTGGCTCGCAGCGAGCAGTCAGCCCGCCTGCGCCAGGAGGCGGACATCCTGTCCCGGATGGTCGACGAGTGGAAGCTAAGCGACTGACGTCCCCGCGAGACTGAGTGCCGCACCTTGCGCTAGCCGCGGTTCGCCCAGTTGTATCGGGCCGATCCGCGCCCGAGTATGCGGTCGACGGCGGCGCTGACGCTGCCATCCTCGGCCATGAGCTTGCGGATTACGAAGATCATGGTGGGGATGGCCCAGAAGTCACCGCAGATCCAGAGGATCCCGGCGCCGATCTGCTGATCGGCGAAGGCCGGCAGGGTGACGCCAGGCACGTGGTTGTACACCGAGTACCACGACGTGCTCGACAGGAACCCCATCGCCATCGCGAGCACCCACATCACGCAGTTGGTGGCCAGCAGGGCGGCTGCCTGGGCGACCGTCGACATCTTGATCCGGAACGGGGCCGAGGTAATGAACTGAAGCCAGAACAGCACGCCCGCCAGGAAGAAGCTCGCGTGCATCAGCCAGATATGGACCGCCTGATTGCGCTGCGCGAGGTCGAAGGGTCCGGGCAGATGCCAGACGATCATCACCAGGTTGAAGACCACGACGCTGACCCAGGGCCGCAGCAGGAAGCCGCCGACGCCGCGCAGCGGCCGGGTCCAGCCCGCGGTCATGACCTCCCGCGTCGCTGCCTTGCCTGACCTGCCTGGCAGCCCGTCGAGCAGTGGCTGCCAGGGTGCCCCGGCCACGATCAGCGTCGGCGCGGCGAACATGAGCAGCAGGTGCTGGATCATGTGCACGAAGAAGTAGTCGTCGGCCCAGTAGTCGACCGGGGACTGGACCGCGATCAGCAGGACCGCGAGACCGCAGTAGAACCAGATAGACCGGCGCCGGCGCGCCCTGGTGCGGTCTGGCCGGGACCGCCGGGCCAGCCGCGCGAGCCCGATCTCGTGCCAGCTAACGACCACGATCGCGATGATCAGGAACGGGTCGAACGACCAGTGCTGGACTAGGTAGCTCACGGTGTCCTCTCAGCCAGACGACCCGTACGGGATCGTCACTCGCACGGTCTGCGCGGGAGCCCACTGACGCGATCCCGCGGCGAGCTGCCAGGCCGTCATCGTGTCGTTGCTGGCGGTCAGGGCTTGCGGCTGGCCGCCAGGCCCCATCGCCAGGGTGGCGGTCCTGGCCGGCAACGGCGGCAGCGCGCGCCACCCGGCCGCCTGCCAGCCGATGATGGCGCCGGTGTGCGAGTTGGCGGCCGACAGGACGAGGCCGGCCGAGCCATCGGCCCAGATCGATACCGAGGGCTTGCTGGCGGCCGTCCTCGCCGGCACCGGGGTAGCCAGCACCGGGGCGGCCAGCGCGGGCGAGAGCCGCCAGTGGGCGCCGCCGTCGGCCGACCACGCAGCCAGCACGGACGTGCCAGCCGGTGTCGAAGCCGCGAGAATCGCCGTCGTCCTGGTGCCCGTCGTCGCCAGGCCGAGGACGTCGACAGCGTCGCGCGAAAGCGCGGCCGGCAGCGCCGGGCCGGCCAGCCGCCACGCCCCGGCCGAGTACGCGAAGATGCCGGCCACGCCTGCTGTGGCGCAGCTGGCGGCCACGAGCGGCGAGCCTGCTGGCGCCCAGGCCGCCGCGGTCAGTGCCCCGAGCGCGCAGGCGCGTCCAGCCTTCGACGCGGGCGAGCGACCGCTGCGTCGTCAGCCTGGTCCAGGCGGCGCCAAGGCTAGGACTGGTCTCGACGTCGCCGGTGTAGGTCAGCGCGATCAGCCGGCCGCCGGCGCTGCCAGCCAGCGCGCCGGGCACGTCGCCCAGGCCAGGACTCAGCAGCGCGTTCTGCGACCACTGCGCCCCGGCGTCCGCAGTCGCCGCCAGCGGCGAGAACGTCAGGTCCTGGCTCGGCCGGAAGCCCGTGACCAGCGACGTCGCGCCGGTCGCGGCCATGACGAGGCCGCCGTTGCTGGCGACGCCCGCCGGCGTGGCCAGCCTCCAGCTCGTGCCGCCCGGCCGGGCGGACGAACAGCTCCCAGAAGTTGTCGAACGAGGCAGCCGAGCCGCCCATCTGGACGATGGCCCAGCTCGTGCCGCTGCCGCTGGACACGGACGTGGCCAGCGCCGGCGCCGCCGACGGCGGCCGGCTGTGCCCGGCCAGGCGAGCTGGTCGCGGCCGGCGTGCTGCCGCAGCCCGCCGCCAGCAGCGCGCCGCCAGTGCCAGCACCAGTGGCCAGCCGTCGCCAGCCGGTCACGCTTGCCTCAGGACCTGCTGGGCCGCGCTGACCAGCTCGACGGCGAAGGACGATTTCGTGCTCGCGGTGCCCGGACCCGGGTCGAAGTTCAGCTCGGCCCTGGTGTGCCCGGCCCTGTCGATCACGTACGCGACGTCGTTGTGCGCGATCATGCCGCCAGCAGGCACGATCTGCGCCGCGATCGCGTAGCTCCTCCAGGTCTGCTGAAGCTGGCTGAGCGAGCCGGTGAGGAAGAGCCAGTTCGGCAGCCGGCTGAGGCCTTCTTGCGCGTCAAAGGCCCTGGTATACGCGGCCGAGCGATAGACCGGATTGGCGACGATGGCGACCATTTCCACGTTGCGCGATCCGCGATCCCAGCATGCTGGTCGGCGGCGCGGAACTCCTGCGCGATCAGCGGGCAGTCGGAGGTGCAGACCGGGTCCAGGAAGGTGAGCAGCACGACCTTGCCGCGCAGGCTCGCCAGGCTGACCGGTCGCCCATCCTGATCGGAGAGCGAGAAGCCAGGCGCCGCGAAGTTCAGCGGCGCCGCGCTGCCGTCGATGGCCTGCGCGATGATCGGCGCCGCGTTCGGGCTGGCCTGGGCCACCGCCATCGGGCCTGCGCCGATCACGACGACCGCGAGCGGCCCACAGCGCGACGCACCGCGTTGAGGCCGGTCCCCGACAACGCGCCGGCCAGTCGGCGCAGGCGCGAGGCCAGCGCTGCCAGCGCTGCCAGCGGCAGCGGGCAACGGCAGCAGCCGGCGCCGCAGGCTCGGTCGCCGCGGCCGGCTCCGGCGCGGCCGCCAGCGCCAGGTAACCGGCGACTGGCCACCAGCGCGACCGGGATCATGCTGTTGGGGTCGGTGCCGAGGCCGCCGAAGAACCCGAAGTCCTCGATCAGCACCCAGTCGACGAGGCAGACGGCGATCAGCAGCACCAGCGCCGGCCGCACGAGCGGCCGCCTGCCGCTGAGGAACGCGGCGCCGATCGCCGCGAGCGCGATCACGGCGATCAGGTTGACGGCGAAGCCGTGCGCCGCGTCCAGCGTTCGCGAAGTGACTGACGAGCACCGACAGGCCGTGCGGCTGCGGCGTGCCCGACATCGTCGTGACCATGCGCGGCAAGCGTGCCGGGCTGCCCGTGCAGCCGGCCCTGCCAGAAGCCGCGGCCCGGCCACGCCTGCAGCACCGCCATGCCCGCGAGCAGCACGCCGAGGCCTGCCAGCAACTGGCGGCCGAGCCGCTCGCGACCGCCAGTACCGCAGCGGCAGCGCGATCAGCCAGGCCGGCCGACGCAATAGAACGCCGCCGCGCCCGGCGCGCCGAACAGGAACGTCAGGCCAGGCGCGAAGATGCCGCCGAAAGCCTCGCCGAACACCCAGACGACCAGCCCCCAGCCGGCGCTGACCAGTCCGGCCAGCCTGGATGACCAGCCCGGCCGGGGCCGCGATCAGCCACGCGCCGATGCCGACCTGGATCCACACCGCGGCCGCGCCTGGCCTGGATCGGGTGGAACGACCAGGCGGTCCCGGCCCAGTTGACGACGTGCTGGACCCACACTGGCGAGCTAGCCGCCGTCGGCTCGATCACCTGCCCGGGCAGGCCGGCCGCCATCGCCGGCTGCGCCTGCAGGATCCCGTCGAAGATCCACAGGATGCCGAAGCCGATCCGCAGCAGCCGCCGGCCGCCCGGCTCAGCTGCACCGCCCACCCAGCCGAGCGCGGCCGCGGACCAGGTCGCTCCGCCAGCCGCCTGGCCGCGGGCACCCACTCGCGGACGCCGGCCCACGCCAGGCCCAGCAGGAGCAGCAGCGCCAGCACGATCAGGCCCTGATGGAGCAGCGCTGCCTTGAACGCCGCGACGAGAATCGGGTTCGTGTCGCTGAGGCCTGAGTTCATGCCGGGCATCTGGGCTTACCTGCTCCGCTCAGCCTGGCAGCCGGGGCGGCGGACGCATGCATCGCGAGCGCGCGGATGGCGGTGTTGATCGGGCCGTCGACCCTGCTTCGCTGCGCGTCGAGAGCCGCCAGCGCGCGGTTGAGCGCTGTCTGCGCCGCGCTCCTGGCCTGCGGCGTCGTGGCGGTCAGCACCTTGGCCACGTCGGTCTGTACCTGCTCGGCGTTGGGCGCGGCCCAGGCGATCAGGCTGGTCACCGATGACCTCAGCCCGAAGCTGGCGAGCGACTCGGGCACCTGGTAGTTCTCCAGGTCGTCGATCAGCTCGTTGTTCGCGGGCGAGCAGTTCGCCGCGCCCTGCTGGGCGATGCTGATCGGCGTCGCTGACGTCGGTGCTGCTCCGGGGGCTCTCGGCCTGAACCTGGCGCAGGGCGGTCAGGGACTCGCCGACGCCGCCGGCGCACGACTGGATGTCAGCGGTCACCTCCTGCAGGAGGCCGCGCATGTCGCTGGCGCGCTCGGCTTGCGATGGCCTGTGCACGAGCGCGACCGCGACGGCGACGACCAGCAGTGCCGCCCCCGCCAGCAGGACCCACCGGGGCGTGCGGCGCACTGGCCAGCCGGTCGGCAGGACCCCGGCGCGTGGCGGTTGCTGGCGCGTGACTGACACCTGTCGATCAGCCTCGATCCCGGTTCATCAGGGCGACGTCCTTGGCTAGCACCTGCGGTGTCACCGCGCCAACGACCTTGGCGACGATGCGGTGCCGGGCATCGAGGAAGAACGTCTGGGGGAGCCCGTAGACGCCGTAGGAGGTGGTCACCGGCGAGGGGAAGGGGTCGAATCCCACCGGATAACCCACTCCGGGCTTTGGCGACGAACCGCAGCGCCGCTGCGGTCTCGTCGTTGGCGTCGATGCCGAGCAGCACAACGCGGCCGTGCTGGCTGGCGTAGAAGCGGGCGAGCAACGGCGTCTCCTGCTGGCACGGCGCGCACCAGGAGGCAAAGAAGTTCACGATCACCGGCCGGCCCGCGTACGCGGCCAGCGACAGCGTGGCGCCTGCGTGCCCCAGCTCGGCGAGGGAGAAGCTCTTGGCGAGCGGCGGCGGCGGCGGGGCCTTCCTGGCCGGCGCCGGCAGCCAGCGTCAGGATGAACGCGACGGCCACGAGGACGGCCACGATCGCGCTCCAGTACGTGGCCTTCCCGCCCCGGCTCAGCTGACCAGGCCTGGCGATCCTGCCGATCCGGCCGAGCCAGGCGCCAGGGCCGCGCGGGGCTGGCGGCGTCTGTCCGCGTTCCTGAGTGATCATCGGACGCTCCTGCACGGATCGGTGAGCGGCATGCTGGTCATCGTCGCTGCCGACAGCGGCAGCGTGAGCTCGAATCGGCTGCCCTGACCTAGAGCACTGTAGGCCGCGACGTCGCCGCCGTGCCCCTCCGCCACGGCACGGACCAGTGCGAGGCCGAGTCCGGTGCCGCGGTGGCCGGCGGAGTGCGAGCCTGTCGCGAAGCGCTCGAAGATGTGCTCCAGCGCGGCCGGGCCGATGCCGGCCCCGGTGTCCTCCACCACCAGTCCGGCCCGGTCCGGGCCGGCCCGTCCTGACGACCGACAGCCTGATGGTGTCATCCCGGCCGGTGTGCTGTACCGCGTTTTCCAGCAGCGCGTCGATAGCGAGCCCGAGCCGCTCGCGGTCCGCGGACACCGTGGCGTCGTCCAGCCGGCCCAGCTGCCATCGGCGGTCGGCGGTCGGGCGCCAGCGCCGCAACACCTCGCGTGAGGAAGTCAGCGAGCTCGACCGGCTCGGGCTGGAGGAAGTCCGGGTTGGCCGAGGCGGCGATCAGCAGCAGCCGCTCGCTGAGCAGCCGCAGGCGGTTGAGCTCGCCGACGATGACGTTGATATCCCGCTTGTCCTGGTTATCGGCCAGGTGCCGCGCCAGCAGCTCCGAGTGACCGAGCGCGATCGTGATCGGCGTCCTGAGCTGATGCGAGGCATCCTGCAGGAACCGGCGCTGCGTCGCGAGCAGCCGCTCGTTCTCCTCGCTGACGCGCGCGCTCTCCGCGTTGGCAGCCTGCCGCCGGCGCCCGTGCCACATCATCACCCAGAACATGGCGGCCATCAGGGGGGCCTCGGTCAGCTCGCCAGCCGGCTGAGCACCGCGCAGTACATCGAAGCCGATGGCGGCGAAGGTCGTCACGACCATAGCGGCGAGCACCCACATCGTGGCGCCCGGTGTTGCGGACGCGGAAGCTGTACAGCAGCGCGAAGGTGATCCAGATGAGGTGGAAGGGGATCGCCTCCCACCGCTCGAAGATCAGGATGCCCGCCAGGCCGAGTATCCACAGCACCACCCAGGCCAGGTCGATCCAGCCGGTCCAGGCTCCGCAGCTGCTCCAGGTCGTGCCAGCTGTGGCTGCCGATCGGCCAGCGCGGCGGATGCCACCGCAGCACGGGCGGCTCCGGCAGTACGGCGTCAGGAAGCGAGTCGATATCCTGCACCGCGCACCGTCTCGATGAGGTCGAAGCCGAGCTTGGACCGAAGCCTGCGCACGCACACGTCGACCACGTTAGAGCCCGGGTTGAAGTCCAGGCCCCACACCGAGGCCAGCAGCGTGTCCTTGGGCACGGACTCGCCGGTGTGCTCCATCAATTCCCGGAGCAGCATGACCTCAAGGCGGGTCAGCGGGACCGGGCCAACGCCAGCGTCGGCCTGCATCCGGCCGAGGTCCAGGACCAGGTGTCCGGCCCTGATCAGGTCGCCTGGCTGATGCTCGCCTGGCTGGTGCTCGCCGCGAAGCTGGACGCGCACCCTGGCCAGCAGCTCGTCGATCGAGAAGGGCTTGGTCAGGTAGTCGTGCGCGCCCATGTCCAGGCAGGCGACCTTGGTCGTCACGTCGGAGAGGCAGGACAGCACGAGGACAGCCTCGTCGGGTCGCTGCTGCCGCAGGTGGCTGATGATGTCGCGGCCGTCGGCGAGCGGCATGACCAGGTCGAGGATGACAAGCTGGTAGTCGCCTGCCAGCGCGAGCGACAGGCCCGCGTCGCCGTCGGCAGCGGAGTCGATGGCGTATCCGGCGCCCTCCAGCGCGCGGATCACTATGCCGCGGATCTGCGGCTCGTCGTCGACAACCAAGATGCGGCGACGCGCCGACTGCGCCTGGGCCTGGACCTGGCTGCTGGTCATAAGACGCCTACTACCTCAATCGATTGCAGTTCCGGCGGCTCCGGCCCAGTCGCCTCATCGGAATCCTGCTGACTACGAGGTCAACAGGACAGGATCTACTCCTTGAGGACGGTCACGGTCAAGTCGCTCTACCAGAATGAAACTGTTGTATTGCGCACCAGAGACCGCCATAACAGCAGACGGTAATCCGCTGACGGCTAGCCGCCCCTGGGTGGACCCCGGATCAATGACAGTTTCGTCATTCAGTGCTGCCAACCTTGCTCTCTCCCACCCCGTGATCGCAAGATCAGTCTCGTTCATCCGAGGCAAGGGTAGGACGGATCGCTCTGCCGTGCCAGGAACTCCCGGCGGTCCTGCCCAGGCGAAGAAGCGAAGCGAGGTGATGGCCGGTGTCATTGCCGGCCCGTATCGTTACCCTGCTGGTGGCGTTCCTTGCCGTCGCAGCAGGCGTGGCCTTTCTAGTGGTGCATTACCTCCTAGCCAGTCCGTCGACGGTGGACTTCGGGACAGGCGTGGCGGCCAATACCGGCGCGACTGTCCACGTCGTGATGCAGGAAGACGCGCAGAACACCGTCAGCAGTCATCCCGACTGGGTGTCGTACTTCATCCAGGACCCTAAGACCGGCCAGTGGGTGCACACCACGTTGTTCTCGGTGCCCGCCGGCAGCAAGATCGACATGACGATCTACGGCTACGACGGCTGCACGCCGCTGCGCAACAACTTCTGGTCGCGGGGTCACCGGCACGATCGGCGGCGTCGCGTACGAGAACGGCAAGCCGTTCACCGTGCTCAACTCCTGGTCAGGCTGCAACGTGGGGCATACGTTCTCGATCCCCGGCATCAACCTCAACGTGCCGATGGGTTCGCCATCGCTGACTGCGACCCTCTGCGGCACGTCGCCGTGCACGTCCGGCCCGCACACGACGATGACCTTCAGCTTCATGTCGCCGCGCCATCCCGGGACCTACTTCTGGCAGTGCCGCATCCCGTGCGGCGGAGGCTTCATCGACGGCTTCGGCGGCCCCATGCAGACCCTCGGATTCATGACCGGCAACATGGAGGTGGTGTCCTGATGGCCGCGTCACCGACCGAAGCCGGGCACGCAGCTGAGCGGACCGAGCCGAACCACGGCCTGCGGATCTTCCTGATCTGGCTGCCGATCGCGGTCGCGTCGGTGCTGGTGATCTGGATCGTCTTGGCCCCGCATCTGCCGCCCGGCAAGATGACGGACACGGCGCATAGCCAGCAGTGGGACATCCAGGTCCTCGCTGTCCTGGCCGCACCCGTGATGGCGTTCGTGCTGGTCTACGCGGCCTACGCGATGATTGTCTGGCGCCACCGCGAAGGCGACGAGGACGACGGGCCGCCGATCCACGGGAACACCCGCATCCAGGCGACCTGGATCACCGTCAGCGCCGTCATTGTGCTCTTCCTGGCGGCCTTCGGCACCTACGAGCTCGCCGGGACCGGGTTCGCCGGGGCAGGCGCGGGCGAGGGCCCGAGCGCGATCTGGACGCCGACGGACGGCACGCCGCTGCAGATCCAGGTCATCGGGCAGCAGTGGCGGTTCACCTACCGATACCCGCAGTTCGGCGGCTTCGAGACCACCGCGCTGATGATGCCAGTGAACACGCCGGTGCAGTTCAACGTCACGTCGCTGGACGTAATCCACAGCTTCTGGGCCTACCAGCTCGGTGTGAAGGCCGACGCTAACCCTGGCGTGAACAACATCGCCTTCACCACGGCGAAGCACACAGGGCAGTTCATCGTGCGCTGCAATGAGCTGTGCGGCCTGTGGCACGGCGCCATGGTCAACTACGGCCATGTCGTCACGATGACGGCGTTCCGGGCCTGGGCGGCCAAGACCAGGGTCCAGCTTGCCGATATCACCGCAGTGCTGCCGCCGTTCTCGCTGGTGTATGACCCGACGGTGGTCCCGCAGATCAACAAGGCCATGGCGAAGGCCGGCATCGCCGGCGCCAACGGCTACTACTACCCGCCGAACGACCCGGTGCAGCCGTGATGACGATGTCCGCAGCCGACGCAGCGATGAAGAGGTGACCTGATGGCCATCGAGACTCAGCCGGAGCGAGCGCAGGGCTCTGGGGGCAGCGGGCCAGGCGCGGCGCCCACGCCGCGGCCGTGGTGGCGGCGTCCCGCGATTCACACCGCGATCATCGGCGCGGTGATCGGCTACCTGGTCGGCTCCTTCCTCGGCAGTTACCTAACCGGCACCGGCAACGGCCTTTATCCGAACGTGGCGCTGTCGGACTCCAAGGACTGGCCGATCGTGCTCGGCTACGCGTTCGCTGTTGTGGGCTGGCTGGCCGGGCTCGGCGTATTCAACGACGTGATTCGCCAGATGCTCGGCAGGCCGCAGAGCGTCGAGAACGCCCAGGAAACTGAGCAGGCAGGCGGGCTAGCAAAGTACTTCCGGTACGAGCTCGACCACAAGGTCGTCGGCCTGCAGTACCTGGTCGGCATGATCATCTACTTCTGCACGGCTGGCTTGTTCGCGATGGCGATCAGGACCGAGCTGCTCTCGCCGACCCAGCACGTCTTCACCTCGCAGGTGTACGTGGAGATCGTCGGCGAGCACGGCACCATGATGATGATGCTGATGACCTCGGTCATCCTCGGCCCCTTCGGCAACTACCTGGTGCCGCTCATGATCGGCGCCAAGCGGGTCGCTTTCCCCCGCGTCGAGGCGCTGTCGTTCTGGCTGACGCCGTGCGCGTTCCTGATCCTGCTGTCCGGGCTGCTGCTGGGCGGGTTCCCGTTCGGCTGGACCGGTTACGCGCCGCTGTCGATTCAGTCCACGGTTGGCGCCGACTCCTACGCCATGGCCTTCGGGCTCATGGGCGTGTCGATGATCCTGGCGGGCTTCAACATCATCGTGACGGTCATCTGCTACCGGGCGCCGGGCATGCGCTGGAGTCGGCTGCCGATGTTCGTCTGGGCGATGGTGGCGACCTCGTTCCTCATGGTGCTCGCGGCCCCGGTGCTCGTCGGCGGCATGTACATGCTGCTGAGCGACCGGACCGCGCAGACGGCCTTCTTCGAGGACGCGCTCGGCGGCAGCAGCTACTTGTACCAGAACCTGTTCTGGTTCTTCGGCCACCCTGAGGTCTACATCCTGGCGCTGCCCGGCTTCGGCATCGTGCTGGAGATCATCACGGTGTTCTGCCGCAAGCCGCTGTTCGCCTACAAGATTGCTGCGGCCGGCATGATCGGCGTCACGCTCCTGAGCTTCTTCGTCTGGCAGCACCACTTGTTCATGAGCGGCATCAATCCCGACATGCGGCCGCTGTTCATGCTGACGACCGAGCTGATCTCGATTCCTACCGGATTCATCTACCTAGTGGCGCTCGGCACGTTCTGGAAGGCGAAGATCAGGTTCACCGTGCCGATGCTGTTCGCGCTCGGCATGTTGTTCAACTTCCTGATCGGCGGCGTCTCGGGCGTTTTCGTTTCGGACGTGCCTGCGGACACCACCCTGCACGGCAGCTTCTTCGTGATGGCGCACTTCCACTACACGATCATGGGCGGCCTGATCTTCGCGTTCATGGCCGGCATCTACTACTGGCTGCCGAAGATGACGGGCATCAAGCTGAACCAGACGCTCGGCAAGTGGCAGTTCTGGATCATGTTCCTGGCGTTCAACTCGACGTTCCTGCCGCTGTTCGCGGTCGGCATGGCGGGCCAGCCGCGGCGCGTGTTCGAGTACGCGAGGAACCTCCAGACTCTCAACGACTGGGTCTCGATCTCGTCGTTCTTCCTGGGTGGCGCGATCCTGCTGTTCGTGATCAACTTCGTCTGGTCGACGGTGATCGTGCGCGAGCGTGAGATCGGCAACCCGTGGCGCTCGCGCGGGCTGGAGTGGCAGGTCGCCTCGCCGCCGCCGCCCGGTAACTTCGACCGCATCCCGGTGGTCCTGTCCGGGCCGTACGAGTACGGCGTCCAAGGACGCACCGCCCGTCGCTGACCTGAACCCGCCACCCGGGGTACTGACCGCGGCGATCGCCCAGTCAACCGACGTCCGAGCGGAGGCATAGGCATGGCCGAGACAACGGCGCAGCCGCCAGCGGCGATGTCGCCAGCCGAGGAGGAGGCGGTCTTCTACCACGAGTCCGCGCTGAACGCCTCCTGGACTGGCGTCAGGCTCGCCGTGGGCGGACTGTCGTTCCTGTTCGGCGCGTTCGTGTTCGCGTTCTTCTACCTGAAGTCGCTGAACAGTCACCACCTGTGGTATACGACAGCGTCGCACCCGCGGTCGGGGTTCGGCGTCACGGTCATGGTGCTGGTAGTCGTCAGCGCGGCGGTCCAGACACTGGTGCTCCAGCGCATCAAGGCCGGGAGCAAGTCGAGCTGGCTGGCTGGTGCCGTTGTCGCGCTGGTCCTCGGTCTCGTCGCTATCGCGATCGAGATCTGGCAGCTGGCTGCGCTGCCCTTCTGGCCGGGCGCTAGCGGCTTCGCCAGCGTCTTCGTCGGCTTCTGGCCGGTGTACGTGGCGGTGGCGTTCTGCGTGATGATCTGGCTCGAGATGCTGATCATGCGGTGCCGGGCGATCCCGGAGATCTCATTCGTCGAGCAGCCACCGACTTATGCCGAGGCGTTCGCCGTCCAGCGATTCCAGGCCTCGCTGAGCGCGTTCACCGTGACCTGGAACTACATGGCGGTCGTCGCGTTCCTTTTCTGGGTGCTGTTCTACCTGGTCCACTAGCGGGCCAGCCGAGTTGCGTGCAAGTGTCACAAACAGGCGGGACAGGATGAGGACCACGTGGACGTAGCCTTCGCGCACTGGTCGGCAAGCTGGCCGGTGCTGATTGCCTACGTGATCCTCGGGGCTGCGCACCTGGCTGGCCTGCGGCGGACGCCGGCGGCACCAGCAACTGGTGCGCGGCGCGAGCTGGTGCGCGAGGCGGCGCTGTTCCAGCTGGGCCTGGCTGTCATCGCGGCGGCGCTGCTGTCGCCGATGGGCTACCTGTCGGACGTGTACATCTGGGTCCGGGCGCTCCAGGAGTTGCTGGTCGCGGTCGTCGGTCCTGGCCTGATCGTGCTGGGCGCGCCGTGGGCGGCTCTGCGGCTCGCACCGCGGCGGCTGAACTGGCTGCTGGCCCGGCCCGTGCTGGCCGTGGTCGCCGCGAACGTGGTCTGGCTCGGCTGGCAGCTGCCTGCCCTCTATGATGCGGCGCACGGCAGCGCGGGCGTGGCTCTGGCCGAACACGTCAGCTACGTCGTGACCGGGATCGTGTTCTGGCTCCAGGTGGTCTCGTCCCGGCCGCTCGTGCAGCAGACGTCCCCGCTGCGCCGGATGGCGCTAGTGATGGGCACGATGATCGGGTCGACCGTGCTCGGCATGGTGCTCGTGTTCGGCTCGGGAGTTTTTTACCCGGTCTATGCTAATTCCGCGCACCATCTTACGACGGTGCTCGACGACCAGCAGCTGTCCGGGGCCGTGCTGTGGATGGGCATCCTGGCGCCGCTGACCGTGGCTGGCGTAGGGCTGCTGATGGAATTGTTTAAGAATGAGGAGTCGGCGGAGCTGGCGGCTGGCCTGGACCGGCTCCTGGCTCCGCCCCGCATGGCTGGCCGTCCCGGCCAGTGATCAGGTGACTAGCGAATGACTCGTAGCTGGAGGCAGCAGTGCCTGGACTGATACTCGCGGCGGTTAACCCGGACAACACTCCGCACGGGTATAACTGGACGTTCGCGTTCCCGATGGTGCTGTTCATCGTCATCGCGCTACTCCTCTACGCGCTGTTCAGCAGGCCGCACCGGCGCGTGCCCGGCCGCCCGATCTCCGCGACCTCAACCGGCTCGCAGGTACCAGACGCGGACGCCGCGCGGGCAGCGGCGGTCGCAGGCGGGCTCAGCCTGGCCGCCGGCGGTGGCACTACCGAGTCAGCCCACGAGCCGACTGGCGCTCACGTGACGGCTAACGAGCCCACCAGCGAGCCCGGCGGCGCGCACCTGACGGGCAGCGTCAACCCCGAGGACACAGCAGTAAGCGAGGCGCCGGAGGGCGCCGAGTCAGGCGACGGTACGGAGGCTAAGGAGTGACGCAAGCGATCAGCGCCCCAGCGGTCGCGGCGGCGGATCCCGCAGTCAGTAGCGGCCGCCGCTCCGTCCGCACCGTGGCGCGGGCGCTGTTCCTGCTCACCAAGCCGCGCATCATCGAGTTGCTGCTGGTCACGACGCTGCCGACGATGCTGCTCGCGCAGCGCGGCCTGCCGAGCCTGGGCCTGATCGGCGTCACGCTGCTGGGCGGTGCGCTCGCCGCGGGCAGCGCTAACACGCTGAACTGCTATATCGACCGCGACATCGACGCGATCATGAAGAGGACCTCGCGGCGTCCCCTCGTGCCAAGGCCAAGGCGACGGTGAAGCCCGGCGAGGCCCTCGTGTCCGGCATCCTGCTCGGCGCGGCGTCGACGCTGTTGCTCGGGCTGCTGGCCAACTGGCTCTCGGCGGCGCTGGCCGACGGCGCGATCCTGTTCTACGTCTTCGTCTACACCCTGGGCCTCAAGCGCAGGACCGCCTCCAATATCGTGATCGGCGGCGCGGCCGGCTGCTTCCCGGTGCTCGTGGGCTGGGCCGCGGTTACCGGCACCGTCGCATGGCCGGCCATCGTGCTGTTCGCCGTCATCTTCTTCTGGACGCCGCCGCACTTCTGGGCGCTCGCCATGAAGTTCAAGGATGACTACGCCTCGGCCGGGGTGCCGATGCTGCCTGTCGTGGCCACCGCGGCCACGGTGGCGCGCAAGATCCTCTTTTACTCGTACGTCATGGTCGGCGCCACGCTCGCGCTCGCGCCGTATGCAGGCTGGATCTATGCCGCGTGCGCAGCCGGCCTCGGCGGCTGGTTCCTGATCGAGGCTCATCGGCTCCGTTCCCGCGTTAGTGCCGGGGAAGCGGCCGCTCCGATGCGGCTGTTCCACCTGTCGATCGCCTACCTGACCCTGCTGTTCGCCGCGGTCGCCGTCACCGCGCTGCTGCCCTGGCGGTTCTAGGCATGCGCGCGCTGCTGCGGCCGCGGTGGCTGGCGTGGCACGCGTGCATCGTGCTCGCGACTGCGGGAATGCTGTGGCTCGGCTACTGGCAACTGCGCCGCGCCGAGTCCGGGAACGAGCTGAGCTGGGCGTACACGTTCGAGTGGCCGCTGTTTGCGATCTTCGCGGTCTATTTCTGGGTGAAGTCGCTGCGCGATGAGCTACGGGGTGCGGGCATGGCGGATAAGCCCCACCAGCCTGGGAACGGGGCCGAACCCAGCGCCGAGCGCACCCACGGCCGAGGCTTATACGGCGCGCCTGAGGGCGGAGGTTCAGGGCCACGGCCGCTGGCACGGCCTGCGCTAAGCCTTCTAGAATCGGGTTCTACGATTGGAGGCCCGACGTGGCGTGGGATTTCTCGACCGAGCCGGAGTTCCAGGAGCAGCTGGACTGGGTGGCCGACTTCTGCAAGAACGAGATCGAGCCCCTGGATCTCGTCTTCCCCGGTGCGGCCTACTCGCGCAGCCCGAAGGCCAAGGCGCTCGCTGATCCGCTCAAGCAGCAGGTCAAGGACCGCGGCCTGTGGGCGCTCTTCCTCGACAAGGACCTGGGCGGTCCTGGCTTCGGCCAGCTCAAGCTGGCGCTGCTGAACGAGATCCTGGGCCGGTACCGGTCAGCGCCGGTGGTGTTCGGGACGGCAGCGCCGGACACCGGCAACATGGAGATGCTGGCGGCTTACGGCACGGAGGAGCAGAAGCAGACAGTGGCTGCTATCCGCTGATGAACCAGGAGATCTTCTCGGCCTATTCGATGACCGAGCCGCAAGGCGGGTCGGACCCGAACTTGTTCAGGACCCGGGCGGAGCGGGACGGCGACGAGTGGGTCATCACCGGCGAGAAGTGGTTCACTAGCGCGGGCGCCCGCGCCGACATCATCTTCGTGATGTGCACGAACGGGATGTTCGTGGTGCCGCGGGAGACGCCGGGCGTGCAGATCATGGACTATCCGGCGCTGCACAACCACGTCCGCTACGACCACGTCCGGGTGCCGCTCGGGAACCTGCTCGGCCCCGAGGACGGCGCCAAGGTGCTGGCCCAGCGCCGCCTCGGCGGCGGCCGCATCCATCACGCGATGCGCACGGTAGCCCAGGTGCGGCTCGCCTTCGACATGATGTGCGAGCGCGCGCTGAGCCGGGAGTCGCACGGCAGGGTGATCGCGGAGCACCAGATGGTGCAGGAGGCGATCGCCGACTCCTACGCCGAGATCAACATGCTGCGGCTGCTGGTGCTGTGGACGGCGTGGACCATCGACAACTCGAGCACGCAGGCGGCCAGGACGCAGATCGCGGCCTGCAAGTACACCATGGCCAAGGTCTTGCGGGAGGTCAGCTACCGCGCCCTGCACATCATGGGCTCGCTCGGCACCACGAACCTGACACCGCTGCAGGCCATGTATGCGAGCGCGCCGACCATGGGCATCGCGGACGGCGTCGACGAGGTGCACAAGGTGACGGTGGCCCGTAATGTCCTCAAGGGCTACGAACCGCATCCCGGACTGTGGCCGACCGAGTACATCCCGGCCAAGCGCGACGAGGCGCGGAAGAAGTTCGCCAGCCTGATCGAGTCCGACCCGGATCTGGCCGCGTGGGCCGACTCGGCCGTCCGCGCGACGGCAGGGAGAGGCTGATGGAGATTAGCGGCAAGGTCGCCGTCGTCACCGGCGGCGCTAGCGGCGTCGGCCGGTCGCTGTGCCTCGGCCTGGCCGAGCGCGGCGCGGCGGGGGTCGTGGTCTGCGACATCGATGCCGACGGCGCTGCCAAGGTCGCGGCCGAGATCGAGGCAGCAGGGCATCGCGCGCTCGCGGTGCCTGCTGACGTCTCAAGAGAAGCGGACGTGCAGGCGCTCGTCGCCGAGACTGAGCAGCCTCTCGGCCCGGTCGGGCTGTTCTTCTCCAACGCCGGGATCATCGTGGCCGGTGGCCCGGAGGCTTCCGACGAGGCCTGGTCCCGGATCTGGGCCATCAACGTGCAGAGCCACATCTACGTGGCCCGCGCGGTGCTGCCCGGCATGCTCGCCCGGGGCGAGGGCTACCTCGAGATCACCGCGTCCGCCGCCGGGCTGCTCACCCAGCTGGGCTCGGCGCCCTACGCCGTCACCAAGCACGCTGCTGTCGCGTTCGCCGAGTGGCTCTCCATTACCCACGGCGAGCAGGGCATCGTCGTGTCGTGCCTGTGCCCGCAGGCGTTCACGAGCAACCTGCTCAACACGAGCAGGCGCGAGGTCGGCGCCGGGTCCATGCCCGAGTTCGGCACTGGTGGCGGGTCAGCGCAAGCGGCGGTGGACGGCGTGCTGACCTCCGATCAGGTCGCGGCCGCGGTTCTGGACGCGGTCGGGACCGGCCAGTTCCTGATCCTGCCGCACCCCGACGTGGCGACCTACGAGCGCCGGCGGGCCGATGACCGGGAGCGCTGGCTGCGCGGCATGCGCCGGATGCAGACGCGCCTCAGCGGCGAGGCCTAGCCTCCCGCGGCAAGCTCCGCGCCGCGTCGTTGCAGGAACCGGCGCTGCGCCTCGCCCTCGGTCCGCGCAGCCGCCGCTGCGTACTCCTGCGCCGCCTCGGCGGTACGGCCGAGGCGGGCGAGCAGGTCCGCCCTGATCGAGTGCAGCACGTAGTAGCCGTCAAGCTCGATGCCGTCGACGATCGCCAGGGCCGCCGCTGGCCCGTCGACCTCCGCGACGGCGACGGCGCGGTTCAGGCTGACCACCGGGCTCGGCGCGATAGCGAGCAACTGGTCATACAGGGCCAGGATCTGCCGCCAGTCCGTCGCTGCCGCCGTCGGCGCGTCCGTGTGCACCGCGTTGATCGCGGCCTGGATCTGGTACGGGCCCGGCTGGTTCCGGCGCAGGCAGCGGCGGACCAGGGCATGGCCTTCGTCGATCAGGGCTCGGTCCCAGTGGGCGCGGTCCTGGTCAGCGAGCAGGACCAGGTCGCCGTCGGCGGTGGTCCGCGCCGGCCGCCTGGCCTCGATCAGCAGCATCAGCGCGACCAGCCCGGTGACCTCGGCCTCGTCCGGCATCAGCGCTGCCAGCAGGCGGCCGAGCCGGATGGCCTCGGCGCACAGGTCCGCACGAATCAGGTCGTCACCGGAGCTGGCCGTGTAGCCCTCGTTGAAGATCAGGTACACGACCGCGAGCACGGACCGCAGCCGGCCCGGCAGGTCGGCCTCAGCCGGCACCCGGTAGGGGATTCCGGCGTCGCGGATCTTGCCCTTGGCGCGCACCAGCCGCTGCGCCATCGTCGGCTCGGGTACCAGGAACGCGCGGGCGATCTCCGGCGTGGTGAGGCCGCCGAGCAGGCGTAGCGTCAGCGCGACCTGGGCGGTGCTGCCGAGGGCCGGGTGGCAGCAGGTGAAGATGAGCCGCAGCCGGTCATCAGGCACGGGGTCGTCTCCTCCGGGTTCAGGCGGCTCGGGCTGTGCCGCTGACAAGAGTGCGGCCTGCGCGTACCGGTCCTGCCGGGTGGCTTCTCGGCGCGCGCGGTCGATGCCCTTGTTCCGCGCGGTGGTGATCAGCCAGCCGGCCGGGCTGGGCGGCAGCCCGTCACGGGGCCACCGCTCCAGGGCCACGGCGAAGGCGTCCTGCACCGCGTCCTCGGCGAAGTCGATGTCGCCGAAGACGCGGACCAGCACTGACACCGCGCGGCCGTACTCCTGGCGGAAGACGCGCTCGATCTCCGCGGCCGGCAGTGAGGCTGCAGCCAGCTCAGGCCCTGCCGTCCTGGGCCGGGCCGCCGTCATGCAGCGGCCGGACCTCCAGCGGCAGCCCGGTGATCTCGCCGAACTGGCGGGCCCAGTCCAGCGCCTCGTCGAGGTCGGCGACCTGGATGACGGTGAAGCCGCCGAGGTGCTCCTTGCCCTCGGTGAACGGCCCGTCGGTCATGATGACCTCGCCGCCGGCGACCCGCAGGACGGTGGCGGTACTGGCCGGCTGGAGCCCGCCGGTGAAGACCCAGGCGCCGGCTGCCGCCAGCTCATCGCGCCACTTGCCGACTTTCTCCATGATCGGCCCGAGTACCTCGGGCGGCGGCGGGGCGCTGTCTGGCTGGTACACGCTGAGCAGGTACTGCTTCATCGGATGAACCTCCGTGTCGGCGGGCCGGCCAGGCCGGCTTGTCGCCTTCTACACGAACGGGCCGGGGCCAGATCGACACTGTGCAGGTGAGCCCTGCCTGTGAGCCCGGCTTAGGAGCCCGCGGACAGGACCTTCCGCGGATGACTGCCGTCTACGTACCCCACGAACGGCGGGTAGATGTTGTAGCCGAGCAGCTCCTGGAGTCGCTCGGGGAGCTGCCTGGCTGTCTCGCGCGGCACGGCCAGACAGTGGTTTTCCTGCGGTCGCAGCCACCCGGCGGCGTACTCCAGGATCACGCCGAGCCGCGGCCGCGCCGTGCGGTTCGCGCCGCCGCCGTGCCAGAGGCTGCCCAGGTAGAACATGGCCGAGCCGGGCGATATGACGGCCGTCTCGACTTCGTCGTCCGGACCAGGCCGACGGCCAGGCTCCCAGGCATGGCTGCCCGGAATGAACCGCGTCGCGCCGTTCTCTGGCGTGAACTCGTCGAGCGGCCACATGGTGTTGACGACGACCGGCGGATGCGGCTCGGGCAGCGGGTAGATCGAGTCGTCCCGGTGCAGTATCTGCGCCTGCTCGCCCGGACCGATCCTGATGCCGACGGGCGCGCTGAGCTGATAGTGCCCGAGGACCTGGTCGAGCACCCCGAGCAGGAGCGGGTCCGTGGCGGCTTGGTCGAAGGTTCTGGTCTTGGCGAACAGGGCATAGATCCGCTGGGTATCGAAGCCCTCGAAGGAGTTCCGCCCGGTCCGGGTGGACTGCAGGACCCGGTCCAGGTCGGCACGGGCGGCCTGGACGGCGTCGGCGTCGAGCATGCCCGTGACGACCACGTAGCCGTCGTCGAGCAGTCGGCGTGCCACATCCTGGCTCGCGGACGTAGCGGGCATCGTTGCCATCATCAGCCTGAGACTAGGCGACCAGGGGGTACCTCGTCACGATGCAGTTGCGGTATGGCATGAACCCGCACCAGGCGGCACGGGCCTTGCTGGCTGAT
The DNA here is from genome assembly GCA_963837255.1 of uncultured Actinomycetota bacterium. GTDB lineage: Bacteria > Actinomycetota > Actinomycetes > Streptosporangiales > Streptosporangiaceae > JAJYUU01. Next base: position 2,141,112 of record CAWIMN010000007.1, on the reverse strand, counting down.
AACGGGCTGCCGGCGGGCGACGCGCCGGTCCAGGTGATCCGCGGCGAGCCGTCCTATATCAACCTGCTCGACGCGCTGAACGCGTGGCAACTGGTGCGCGAGGCTGGAGCCGCCACCGGGCTGCCGGCGGCTGCCTCGTTCAAGCACGTGTCCCCTGCTGGTGTCGCGGTAGCCGGGCCGCTGGACGCGGCCGCGCAGCAGACGTGGCTGTCTCGGCCTGATCGGGCCGGACCTGATGAGGCCGGTGCTGATGCTGGCCCGCTGACTACCGCCTACGTGCGCAGCCGCGACGCCGACCCGAAATCGTCATTCGGCGACATGATCGCGGTGTCCGAGCCTGTCGACACCGAGCTAGCCGAATTCGTGGCCGGAGTGGTGGCCGACGGCATCATCGCGCCGGACTACGAGGCCGGCGCTATCGCCATCCTGGCGCCGAAGAAGCAGGGCACCTTCCTGTTGCTCACCGCCGATCCTGACTATCAGCCGCCGGACTGGGAGCGGCGTGAGGTCCTCGGGGTAGTCCTCGAGCAGGAGCGCGACAGCGTGCCGCTCAGGGCGGATCTGCTGCCGGTGGTCTCGGGTCCCGCGCTGCCCCCGCACGCTGTCCGCGATGCCCTGCTCGGCCTGGCCGCGGTCCGCTACACCCAGTCCAACTCGGTCGCGCTGGTCGCCGACGGCGCGGCGCTCGGCATCGGGGCCGGCCAGCAAAACAGGGTGGACTGCGTCCGGCTCGCCGCCGCCAAGGCCGCAGTGTGGTGGCTGCGCCGGCACGAGCACATCCGGCACCTGCCAGCAGTGCCGGGCATGCTGCGCCAGGAGCGGCTGAACTGGCAGGTTCGGATGGCGGAGCAGGACATGACGCCGCGGCAGCTTGCGGAGTTCGCCGCACTGTTCCCCGGCACCAAGCCGTACCTTGACGAGGCCGAGCGGAACAGGTGGCTGGCCAGGCTCGACTCGGTAACGCTGAGCTCAGACGGCTTCCTGCCGTTCCGCGACAACATCGACCACGCCAGCCGCGTCGGCGTCCGCTACGTCGTCGAGCCAGGCGGATCCAGCAGGTCAGATGAGGTCGCGGAGGCGTGCGCGGAGTACGGTATGACGCTCGTCAGGACCGGGCTGCGCCTCTTTCACCACTGAGCCTGGTTCACCACTGAACCTGCTGAACCACTAGTGATGGCGGCCGCCACCCGATATGGCAGATGCCGCGGATGGACGAGCAGGGCCCTGGCCACCTGACGTATCTCCAGCCGTCGCGGGCTCAGGATGGCCTCGCAGTGGCGCCAGGCTGCGACCTCGTCGCTGCCGTAGCGCGCGGCGATGGACTGGCGGAACCGGCGGGCGTCGCCGCCATCTTGCCGCCAGGTGCGCAGCCAGCCGCGCAACTCATCGTCGTTGTCCAGCATGGTCCAGTTCATCAGCCGCTCGGCGATCTGGCCGGCTGCGTCGATGACGAAGGCGTCCTCGTGTGCCCGGGTGACGCCGTGCACCCGGCCCTCGCTGCGATGCCCGTGATGGATGCTGGCCGAGCTGAACCGGGCACCGATCGCGAGCGCTGCTATCGCGTGGCCGGCCTCGTGCCAGGCCGTGCGCACCGCCGCCTGCCGGGCCGGCGCGAGGCTCGGGTAGCAGCCGCAGTCATACCGCTGGCGGATCCATCGGGCGTGCACGATCGACTCGTCGTCGTACCTGATGGTCCGCCGCAGCTCGGCATCGATCGCCTGAGCCGTGATTCGCTCGGCAGCTGTCAGCAACGGCGGTGCCTCTCGGATGTCGGTGGTCTAGGGCAGACTATGACGTGGCACAGACACCTTGGCTCTGACACTCTGCACCCGGCGGCCGGAGGCATCTTATGGCTGACACGCTGAGCCCGACCGGCCTGGACCAGCTGCGCGCCATCGCCGAGCGGCATGTTGCCAGCGGCCACGTTCCTGGTCTGGTCGCCCTGGTCGCGAGCGGCGGGCAGGCGCATGTGGTCGCCCACGGGACGCTGTCGATCGGCGGTGCGCCGGTCGCCAGGGACTCCCTGTTCCGGATCGCGTCCATGACCAAGCCGGTGACGGGTGCGGCCACGATGGCGCTGGTCGAGGAGGGCCTGGTCGGGCTGGATGAGCCGGTCGAGCGGCTGCTGCCTGAGCTGGCGGACCGTCGCGTCCTGCGAGACCTCGCCGGGCCGCTGGACGACACCGGTGCCGGCGCACCGGGCGATCACGACGCGCGACCTGCTCACGTTCACGTTCGGCTTCGGCTTCGTGCTGGAGATGTTCATGGCGGCCGACGCCGCTCCCGATCGTCGTCGCCGCGGATGAGGCGCGGCTGTCAACTATCGGGCCGCCGAACCCGGCGATCCAGCCCGATCCCGATACCTGGATCGCCGGTCTTGGCTCGCTGCCGCTGATGGCGCAGCCGGGCGAGCGGTGGATGTACAACACTGGCGCCTCGGTGCTCGGCGTGCTGCTGGCCCGCGCGGCCGGGCAGTCGTTTGGTGAGGTCCTGCGCACCCGGATCTTCGAGCCGCTGGGGATGAGCCAGACCGCGTTCTGGACCAGCGAGACCGACCGCCTCGCGACCGCTTATCGGCCGGCCTCCGATGGGCATGGCGGCCTGGAGATGTGGGATCCGCCAGAGGGGAGCTACAGCCGTCCGCCCGCGTTCGAGGACGGCGCCGGCGGCCTGGTGTCGTCGGCCGACGACATGCTGGCGTTCGCCCGGATGTTCCTGCGCGGCGGCGACCCCGTACTGTCGGCTGACTCCGTGCGCGCGATGACCACCGACCAGCTGACGCCCGAGCAGAAGGCCCGCGGCGGCCTGGGCCCTGACTTCTTCACCGGCCAGTCGTGGTCGTTCTGCCAGGCGGTGCAGGACAACGGGACATTCGGCTGGGACGGCGGCTTCGGCTCGACGTGGCGGGTCGACCCGGTCCGCGACCTGGTCACGATCGTGCTGACCCAGCGGATGTTCGACTCGCCGGACCTGCCCGAGCTGCATCGGGAGATTCAGGACGCGGCCTACGCGGCGCTGGCCTAAGCAGGCCAGCACCGCGCAGGGCCAGCGCCGCGATCTCCTCGCCGGCGAGTGCGCCCATCGGGTCCCAGGCAGGCAGCACGATCGGCTTGGCGTCGAGCGCCTGCTGCAGTTCCTCGGGCAGAGCGCTGCGCCGCGCGGCGATCTCGAAGACGTACTGGTCGAACCAGGAGTCGTTCATGGTGTAGAAGCCGTCCTTGCCCCGGTCGCCGCCCCAGCTGTTCTCGACGCGCCACCGCCGGGTGACGCCGTCGAGCACGTCGACGCCTGTGAACAGCATTGCGTGGGTCATCAGCGTCTCGTGGTAAGCGAGGCGATCAGCCTTGTCGAGGTCGAACGCCGTGTCATAGACCGAGGCCAGGTCGTAGAGGCTGGCGTCCCAGACGGCGTAGTCGTTGCTCATCATCTTGCCGACGTCGCACCCGAACCAGACTGGCTCGCCACCCTGGATCGTCCTCGCGGCGATGTCCTTGATCACGGACATCTCGACGTTGAGGTAGACAACCGGCGGGCCGCCGAGGACGTTGCCCAGGTAGTCGACAGTGAAGGTCTTCCCGACCGGGCTTGACGGCCGCGGGTCGTGGACCAGGCACACGTAGTCCTCGAGCGGCAGATCCACGTACTTGGCGGCGAACTCCTGCGGCGTCAGCAGGCCGTCGCGGTGGAACTGCTTGTCCTTGTCGGTCCACTGCCAGTCGAAGCGCTCCGGGGGCGTGCCCAGGTGGATGCAGAGCGCCCGGTACACGGCGCGCAGGACCTCGGCCTTCTCCGAGCGCGCCGCGTCCAGGCCCTCGGCCGCCACCGCCGCCCGGACCGACTTGGCCCCCTGGCGCAGGAGGTAGCGCAGCACGGAGTTCATCCGCGCGGTGTTAGCCGAACTCTGGGTCTCCGGCATGAAACCCTTGGGGACCAGGCCGTGCTTGGCCACGATGGCCGCGAACATGTTCCACTGGCCGCCGTCGTTCGCCACCGACTCCAGCAGGTACGCCACGGTCCGGTCGTCAATGTCGCGGTCAGCCGTCTCGATGGCCGCCTCGAGGAAGTAATTGGCGCGCTCGATCTTGTCCCAGAACATCGCGTGATTCTGGGAGAACTCGAAGTCCTTCAGCCCCGTCTTACGCATCACGCCGACGCGCAGGAGGTTCAGCCCAGCGAACAGCCAGCACCGCCCGCTCCGCTCCTGGTTGGTGACCTTCCAGTCGTCCAGGTGGGTCGAGAGCGAGTGGTCGATGCTGTTGACGATCTCGCGGTTGATCGCGACGTCGTCGACGGAGACACGGGTCACCGCGTTCTGGGCGAGGCGATAGGAGGGATTCGCTGAGAAGTCCTTCCTCAGCATTTCAAGATCGGCGGCAGCGAGCGTTCCATCCATCTCGGTCTCCTCTTCACGTCTCGTCGGTTACCGCTCCAAATTACCAGCGGTAGCCCGACGCGAGTCGAGCCGAAATGTGAGTGGTGCCTAGTCCGTCGCTCAGGCCTTGCGCGCGGAGGTCGATACCAGGCCGTACTCTTCTACGGCCCGGATCACGCCGTCGGTGGCCGCGACCGTGTCGACCCGGACCGCGGCAGCGACGCCGCGGCTTGCCGCCAGCGCCTGCTCGTCCCGCCAGATGGTCTCGCTGATCGAGTGGCCTGTTCGCTCGTCCATGAGCAGCAGCGCGCTGCAGAAGCCGGCCGTGTCGGCCAGCCACGGCACCGCGGTGTCGCCATAAGCCTCGACCGCGTCCTCGACTCTCGACGGCTCGACGTCCATGCGCGTGAGCCGGAGGCCAGCCCCAGCGCGCAAGGGCGCCTCTAGCTCGAAAACGGGGACCTGATAGCGCTCGACGGAGACCGTTCCGGCAGCCCGCCGAACAGCTTCGCGGCGCTCGGGCGAGACGACATGCTCGCTCGCTACCATCGCGTCGTCAGACACCCAGAACGACTCGAGGATCGCCAGGCCATGCACAGGATCGGTGTACAGAGACGTGCCGAGGCTGCCGGGCTGTCCGTCGACCTGCGGGCGAACCTCGGCCTCGATGAACTTGACCGAGTCGCCGAGCCGATCCGGATCTGCGGTGATCAGATTGAACCGGACATGCTGCATGACTGGCCCCCCCGCGAGCCCCCGTACCGCCGCTGGCAGTGACGCTATCCACGCTGCCGGGGTGACCACCACGACGTCAACCCACACGATCGGCTAGTTTCCGCCGCCCCTAGATCGGAGCCGCCCCTAGATCGGATAGGGCTCGCCCGCGGTCCGGTACTCGCGCTCGTGGGGGAGCCGCCAGGACATCCGGCCGGCCTATCCTGGCTCAGGTCCCAGTGGGAGCCTGCTTGGCCCGGTGATGCAGCTGTGACCGTAGCTGCGTGCGAACACTCGGACCACCTGTGAGGTCTACGCCCATCAGCTGCCTACCCGTACCGTTGATTCACCGCTTAGAGTGCACCGTTAGTGATGATCGCAACGTATCGACCACAGTGGATGCATAATGACCGTTGCTCTGCTTGTTCTCGGACTAGCGCTCGCCAGCGGAGGAGTCGCTGGGCAGCACCGCTCTCGAAGGCTCGCGAGAGCAACCGGTGTGAGCGGAACCATCGTCGATTATGAGGACCGCTTCACTGGCAGGTCGGGGGCGAGCTTTCCAGTCGTGGATTTCCACACGCTCAACGGGACGACGATGCGCGTGACTATGCGGCAAGGCCGCCTGTTCACGTATCCCAGAGTTGGCAGCCAGGTGAAGGTTATCTACGACCCGGCCAAGCCCGATGTGGCTTACATCGACTCGGCCGGGTTTCGATACGGGTCTTCCGTCTTCGTAATTGTCGGCCTTGGACTGGTAGTCCTATCGGCATTGCAGCTGTAATTAGGTCGCTCACGCTTGCTCAGTAACGGTCGCCGGCTGGCTCGTAGGTGCGGCCGCTGCGCAGCCGCCATGTCATGTGACTCGGCTCGGGTTGCTCGAGGTGCCAGCCGGGTGCCTGCTTGGCGGGATGTGCCTGCGACACAGTGGCGTGAGATTGCCCGCTTATGTCCGGGCGCGGAAGTTTGGAGTTTGCACCACATTGCCCAGCCCAACGGTCAGTAGCGCGTGTGATGAGGTAGATGACGACACCCCTGCGCGATCCGCGGACATTAGCATGGCAGGTTAGGGGGTAATCTTTCGCCGCGCACCGGCGAACAGCGTGTGCTGGCAGGCGAAGCGATAGCTGGGTGTTAGCTGGCTATCCGGCCAACACGATGTGGTACCGAGCCGGATCGGGGGATGATCGTTGATTCCACAAGTCGACTATGAGGCTGCCTTCAAGAACATGCCCGGTGCGGTCGCGCTGCTCAGTCCCGAGCTTGTGATCCTGGATGTCAGCAACGGCTATCTAGACGCCGCTGGACGCGGCCCCGAAGAGATAATCGGCCGGAACATTCTCGAGGCATTCCCAGAGAACCCGCGCGATCCTGACGACACAGGCCCGCGCGATCTCCGGGCCTCTCTGGAGGCAGTGCTTGCTAGCGGCGAGCCCGACTTCATGAACCCCACCAGGTATGACGTCGAAGATCCAGGCCATCCGGGTGAATTCGAACAGCGCTACTGGGCCATCGCTAACATGCCCGTACGTGCAGATGACGGACACATCAGCATGATCATTCACATGGCGCAGGAGGTAACACCTCTAGTGCGCATGGCGCATGCCAGCAACCCTTGAACATTGATGTCCCAGGCGATGCCAGTGGGGAGCCTGTTTGGCCCGGTGATGCCGCCGGCAAAGCGGCGCATGCATCACATAAGGACGCACTGTGTTGAGGCTCACGCGGGCCAGTGCAGTAGGACACAGCTCAATTGATGTCGAACTCATTGCCCTCGGGATCTTGCATGGCGATTCCGTAGTGGTCGAGCTCCCCTTCGCTCGGCACGCGAACGTATGAGGCTCCGAGCCCGGCTAGGCGCTGGGCCTCGGCATCGACTCGCTGACGCCGCGTTTCGAGCGGAAATGTGCGGCCGCCGCCGGCGGAGATATCCAGGTGCAACCGGTTCTTGACAGCCTTTAGTTCGGGTACCACCTGGAACCAGATGCGCGGGCCGCTGCCATCGGGATCGATGATGCAGTCCTGGCCGATGCCCAGGTCCTCCTCGCCCACGCCGACGTCACGCCAGTAGTCGTCCCAGGTTGCGAATCCCTCTGGCGGCGGCTCGAACTCGTAACCCAAGGCAGCCGCCCAGAAACGGGCAAGCGGCTCAGGATCTCGGCAGTCAATGACGAGCTGGAAGCGGACGGCCATCAGGTACTCCCTCACGGCGCGACAGTGCCCTGACAGTCCGCACGAGGCATCTGACATCTAGACGGGATAGGGCTCCGCGCACGTCGCATGGATTCGGCCGCTGGGCAGCCGCCAGGTCATGACGCCAGGCAGGTCCTGGCATAGGTGCCTGAGGTTGCCCCGCTTTGACGGACAGGGTTGATGGCTCGGTCAGGCTACATTCTTGATCTCGTTATGGCGGCTGGCTTCGAACTCGGCTGGGCTGAGGTATCCCAGGCTGCTGTGCAGGCGGGTGCCGTTGTACCAGCCGATGTACTCGGTGATTGCGTGGCGGGCGCCAGCGCGGGTGGGCCAGGGCTGCAGGTCGATGAGCTCGCCTTTGATCGAGCCGAAGAAGCTCTCGGCCAGGGCGTTGTCCCAGCACTGACCCGTGCGGCCGTGGGACAGCTCGACCTGGCGGTCGCCGGCCAGTTCGGCGAATGCAGCAGATGTGTACTGGGCGGATTCAACCGGTCGTCGCAACACCTTGATTCCGGAGGTGTTGATGGGCAGGCCAGCTGGGTGGATGACGGCGTTGACCGGGCGGTCGCCGATGAAGTCGCCGGGTGCGCCGGCGCATCGCCGGGAAGTCGAGCGCGAGTTCTGGCGTGAGCTCGCCAAGGGGCTGCTAGCCGAGGAGGCTGCGCTTGCTGTTGGCGTGTCGCAGGCGGTCGGCTCCCGGTGGTTCCGCCACCGTGGCGGCATGCCAATTGATCTTGGCCCGCTGTCGGGCCGGTATCTGACGTTCCGGGAACGCGAGGAGATCGCGATCTTGCGGGCGCGGGGCGCGGGCGTTCGCGAGATCGCCCGGCAGCTCGGCCGTTCGCCGTCGACGATCTCGCGGGAGCTGCGCCGCAACGCGGCGACGCGCGGGGGCAAGCTGGAGTACCGCGCTTCCGTGGCGCAGTGGAAGGCCGAACTGGTCGCGCAGAGGCCCAGGACCGCGAAGCTGGCCGGGAACGACCGGCTGCGCGAGTATGTGCAGGAGCGGTTATCAGGGCAGGTCCGCCGTCTGGACGGGACGCCGGTCGCGGGCCCGCCGACAGCGCCGTGGAAGGGCCGCAACAAGCCGCATCGCGGGGACCGGCGGTGGGTGACGGCATGGAGCCCGGAGCAGATCGCCAGCCGGCTGAAGGCCGACTTCCCTGATGATGACTCCATGCGGATCAGCCACGAGGCGATCTACCAGGCCCTCTACGTCGAAAGCCGCGGCGCCCTCCAGCGTGACCTGGTCGCCTGCCTGCGCACCGGCCGGGCGCTTCGGGTTCCCCGCGCCCGGTCGAAACGGAAGGCCTGGGCGCATGTCACGCCCGAGGTGATGATCAGCCAGCGGCCAGCCGAGGCCGCTGACCGCGCGGTTCCCGGTCACTGGGAAGGAGACCTGATTATCGGGCTGGAACGCTCCGCGATCGGCACGCTGGTCGAGCGGACAACCCGGTTCACGATGCTGGTCCACCTGCCACGCCAGCATGGCTACGGCGCGATCCCGCGGACAAAGAACGGGCCGCCGCTGGCCGGCTACGGCGCGATCACGATGAAGAACGCGCTCGCCGCCACCATCACCACCGTGCCCGGGCAGCTGATCCGGTCGCTGACCTGGGACCGCGGCAAGGAACTGTCCGCACACGCTGAGTTCAAGGCCGAGACGGGCATCGCGGTCTACTTCGCCGACCCGCACAGCCCGTGGCAGCGGCCCACGAACGAGAACACAAATGGCCTGCTTAGGCAGTACTTCCCCAAAGGCACCAACCTCGCGAGATGGAGCGCCGAAGAGATCGAAGCGGTCGCCATCACGCTCAACAACCGGCCCCGCAAGACACTCGGCTGGAAGACCCCAGCCGAAGCACTCAACGAGCAGCTAGTCTCCCTGCAAGCCGGTGTTGCGTCCACCGGTTGAATCCGCCCTGGCAGCCCCTGTCGCTGTGGAAGATCACTCCCGGTGCAGGGTCGCGGGCGGCCACCGCGTTGCCCAGCGCACCGGCGACCAGCCCGGTGCGCAGGTGATCAGCCATCGCGAAGCCGACCACGCGGCGGGAGGCGATGTCGATGACCGTGGCCAGGTACAGCCACCCTTCCCACGTGGAGATGTAGGTGATGTCGCCGCACCAGCGGGTGTTCACCCTGGCGGCGTCGGCGGTGAAGTCGCGGCGGACCTTGTCCGCGCGGGCCGCGGCCGCGGGGTCAGCGATCGTGGTCCGCTTCCACCGCTTCGCCGCCCGGCCGTGCAGGCCGGCCGACCGCATAATCCGGGCGACCCGCTTGCGGCCGTGACGGCGGCCATCGCGGGCCAGCTGCGCGTGCACCCGCGGGGAACCGTAACGGCTCTTCGACTCGGTATGGACAGACTGGATCGCCACGGCAATCTCGGCGTCGGCGCGCTCGCGGGCCGACGGCCCGGCCAGGTGCTGGTAGAAGGCGGCTCGGGAGACCTTCAGCAGCTCGCACGCTCGCTTGACGTTGCGCCTGCATGCCTTCTCCGCCTCGATGAACGGGTAGATGTTCATCGGGTCTCCTTGGCGAAGAAAGCCGTCGCCCGCTTGAGGATGTCCACGTCCTCGCGGAGCCTTCTGTTCTCCCGGCGCAGCTGCGCCAGTTCCTGCCGCTCGTCGGTGGTCAGGCCGCCATCCTGGCGCGTGCCGGCATCCCGCTCAGCTTGCTTCACCCACTCGCGGACCGAGGTCTCGGTCAGGTCGAAATCGCTGGCGATCTGGCCGACCGACCGGTCGCCGCGCTGGCACAGATCAACGATCTCGGCCTTGAATTCCGGGGTGAACGAACGGCGCTGCCGGGGCTTCTTGGTCCCCATGCTTTCCATGATCGGACATCCTTCCGGGGGCAAACCCCTGATGGTGGATGTCCGTCAAAACGGGTCAGCCTCATGCCAGCCCGGCGCCTGCTTGGCTCTGTGGTGCCTTCTGCATAGCGGGCCGAGGTTGCATTCGCAGGTCGGGCCGCGGAGTCGAGGCGATTGCACCACAGGCTAAGCGCCGGAATGTGTCAATGCTTCCGTCCTGCGCCGCTGGGCCTGTGGCTGCCCCGGTGACGCGGGCCGCGCCTTCTTTAGGCGCGTGCGGGGCGGCCAGGATCTGTCGAAGTCTTGCGAGGTCATGCGCGACAAGTCATCATGCGAGACATGGACTACGGCGGTGAGTCGACGGAACTGCGCCGGGGTGTGCTGGGTCCGTGCGTGCTGGCACTGCTGGCCGAGCGGCCGCGCTTCGGCCTCGAGCTGGTGCGCGACCTGTCACATGCCGACGGGTTGCTGACCAGCGAGGGAACCGTCTACCCCCTGCTGAACCGACTGCGGGACGCCGGCTGGGTTACGAGCAGGTGGAGACATGAAGACGACCACCGCCCGCGACGCTATTACTCGATAACGCACCAGGGGCGCGATCACCTCGCGGCCTTCCGCGCCGAGTGGTCGGCCTTTGCCGCCGCGGTTGACGCCGTCCTTTATGTCGACGCCGGTCACCCGCGCAGACGGCATCCAGGCCGGCAGGCTACTGGGAAGCTCCATGAAGACAGCACTTGAACACCCGCTAGTAGTCGACTATCTCCGCACCCTGGATGGTGCTTTGGCGAGCCTGGAACCGGGGACGGCTGCCGAGCTTTCCGAGCAGCTCAGAGCGCACATCGTGGAGGCGCTGCCGCCCGGCGCTTCCGACAACATGGTGGCCGAGGTGCTCTCTGCGCTAGGGCCGCCTGCCATCGTAGCGGCCGAAGCCGGTCCGCTTTGGCCGCGGAGGAGTCGTCGACGGCAGTCGCTGTGGCGCCGAGTCGCCATTCGGGTGAAGCGCACGCCGCCGCGCGCCTGGCTGATCATCGTGCCTCTCGCCCTTGCGGCTTGCCTGGCTGCCGGGACTCTGATCTTCTGGGAGGTCCAGCCCAGCCTCGGCTTCTACAGCGGTTCCTATGCGTGGTGGTACTCGGTCGACAGCGCCCGCAACGTCACGACTCAGGCCGCCGGAGCGACGCAGGACACCGTCCCGCTGCGACCTGGTCAACTCCAGGGCTTCGCGGTCTTGATCTACAACCCTTCCGACGTGACCCAGCGCATCTCGGGCGCTCCGGAGTCGGCTATTAGTATCGGCGCGCCGATGCCGCCGCAGGTAGCGGTAGCTACCACTACGCCGTGGAACCTCGTGGGTGAGCCGCACGCGGTCCGCTACGAGATCGGTGGAGCGATCCCTGCGCATTCCTACCGCTGGGTGCGAGTGCTCTGGCGGTCATATCGCTGCTATCTCAATGGTGTGGGCAGCAGCCAGGGAAGCAACGATCTGCCAGTCCGCGTTCAGTTGGGCTGGATCACGCGCACTGAAGATATCCAGCTGCCGACCGAGTTCGCCGTCAGTGCGACGAAAGCCAACGTGCAGGCGGCATACTGCCAGGCCAACGGTTATCAGCCGAAGCCTTGATCTGCAGAGAGACATTGGCTAGGTCCGTGCTGTTGCCTTGACGGGCACTCAGACGGGGTACGGGTCGCCGGTTGTCTGGTAGACGCGGCCGCTGGGCAGCCGCCAGGTCATGACGCCGGGTTCGGGCTGCTCCAAATGCCAGCGCGGGGCCTGCTTGGCTTTATGGTGCCTCCGGCAGAGCGGGGCGAGGTTGCATTCGCAGGTCCGGCCTCCCTTGTCGAAGGGCACCGTATGGTCCAAGTCGCATCTGACGGCGGCCCGGCGGCATCCCGGGTGCGCACATCGGCGCTGCCGGATCTCGATCAGGTGCCGCAGTGACTGCGACGGCTTGTAGCCGACGAACTGCCGGGCGTGACTACACGGGGCGGTCTCTAACAACTGGAGCCGCGTGGCCAGCCCGGCCGCCCACGCCTGATCGTCCGGTCGGCGCGGGTTTATGCGGCTGCTGCTGGGTGGTTCGCGGCCGTATCCACTGGTGGGCGGGGCTGGGCCGGTGGGTCCGCAGGCATGGGCGACGGCCTGGCCCGCGTCGTCAGTCACCGTGAGACACCAGCGGGTAGCCGGGTCCATGACGGCGGCGAGGTCGCGGCAGGTCTCGGCGTCGACTGGGCCGAGGCTGCCGACCTCGCCGGGACTGCGGGTGAGACCGAGCCAGGCGGACATCCGCATCGTGAGGTTAACCGTTCCGGTGAGCTGCGGCCAGCCGGCCCCAGCGGCGCCCGCCAGAGCAGCGGCTGTCCGCGCCCCGTTGAGAGGTGGCCAGGCAGCACTGGCCGAGGGTGAGTCGGGCGCCGCGTCGTGGGCGGCGTTTTCGTGCGTGGCCGGGGCCGGCTCGGTGGTCGTGGGCGCGGGCCGAGTCACGGGATCATCAGGGTCGTGGGGCAGCAGGGACTCCACTGAGCGACCGGTGAGCAGGGCGATGTACACCGCGGCGCGGAGCTGGTCCATGGTCCCGGTGGCCCCGCGCTTGCGCAGCCAGCGAGCGAACGCCGTCAGCCGCACACTGGCGTGAATCACGTCGGTGGTCGCCAGCTCACGGCCAGCCAGCGCGGCGTTGCCGGAAGTCTCGGTCCAGGTGTGCACGCCGCAGTCCGCGCGAGCAGCCTTCCTGCGCTGCTCCGCGGCCTCTGGATCGTGCGCCAGGACCGCCTGAGTCAGCGCGGCGCGGAGCTGCCCGGAGGTCATATCACCCGCGCGGCCGAACAGTGCAGCCGCGATCTCCCGAGCGTCGTCGTCGGACAGGCCCCTGAGCTGGTCGACGAACAAGCACGCCTTGGCCCAATCGATCTCGCCGCGCTGGAGGGAGGCCCAGACGTCGGGGAGCCGGTCCAGGCCGCCGGCTGATGAAGAGGACCTGATTGGCGGACCGGCCGGTCAGGCGCAGCGCGGCTGCTACCTCATCGCTGACATGGTCGACCAGGCTTGGCCGGTCCAGCTCGCGGGCCTGGGCCTGGCGACGGCGGACGAGGGTCATCAGGGTCGCCGCCTGGCCGGCCTGGGCCCACGAGGTGAGCCGCTGCCAGGCGCAGAGCACGCCGATGAGCTCGGACTCGCCAAGATCGGCCTGACCCGCGTCGGTCGCCGCGGCGAGCCAGGCTAGGTCCGGGCCCGGCGCCAGCATGTCGTGCGCCCCGCCAGCGCTAAAGCCGAGGCCGCCTAAGGCCGCGTCGGCGTCGTGATGTGCGAATCCAGCTGGTTCCGACTCCAGCGGACGGGCCCACGGCCTGGTCAGGTAATCAGCGCGGATGTCATCGGGCAGCCCGCCAAGCCACGAGGCGAACTCAGCGTCCCCTGTCACGTCAGGATGGTCGCCGAACCACGCGCCCATGTCGGTCTCGCTGATCATCGAGTCCTCAACTTGCGGCTGCCAACGATCGCTCACGCGTCTGATCACCTCCTCCCGTACGAATCGGTACTCGTACATACTATCGAATACGGCCGACAGTCTGCCGACTCTCTGAATGGTGTCGGCTTAGCGGAAGGCTAGCTCGGAGAAGATAGGCAGAGTGAGATCGGTGAGACTCGGCGGAGAATGCGGTCAGAGGCTCCTCCAGCTGCACGGTGTTGCCCGGCGCCGATCTCGCGGCGGCCGTGCCGCGGTCACAGCGGCAGGAGCTGGTGGTGATGCTGGATCCGGCTGACTACGACGACGTGATAGTCACGGTCGCGCACCCCTGGGGCGACATCGAGGCCCCGCTGTCGGCCTGGATCCAGACTGGCCCTGGGCATCGTCCGCTGGTCACGATCAGCCGGGCACGGTGGCGCGACGGCTCGCCGGTGCCGCTGGAGGAGATCCCGCCGCAGTACCGCAACACCGCCGAGAGCCGGAGACTGCAGCGGCTCGGCCTGCTTCCGGCGCCATGGGGTCCGCCAGCGGATGAGCCCGCGTAGGCGACCTGGCCACGCGATTAGCGATCAACTCTCCCGGATACCGGCGGGGCACGTTCTTGGGCTTAGGGGCGGCCACTAGCCAACGAGTCTGCCGGAGAGCGGACCCGTTAACTCTCATTAGTCACGTCTGAAGAGTGTCGGCTGACTCGAGGCTGGCTGACTCGAGGCTGGCTGACTCGGCGGTCGCCGGCTCGAGCCTGGCTGACTCGGCGGTCGCCGCCTCGAAGCTGGCCGGCGACTCGCAATAGCTGCGCACCGCGTGCGCGAACTGTGCGGCGTGGAACCCGTCCACGTAGCGGTGGTCGAAGGTGGCTGTCACGGTCAGCATCGGACGTATGACCACTTGATCAGCTACGACTACGGGCGCCTGGTGGACCGCGCCGACGAGCACAAGGACCGGCACGCGGTAGTAGTGGGCGAGCGGCGAGTACGCGCGCTCGATGCCCCACATGCCGACCGAGGTGATCATGGCGCCGCCGAAGGCCTGCCGCGGCATGCCGAGCCGACTGAGGTCGAGGTTCAAGTCGGAGGTGAGCCACGCGCCCAGATGCAGCGCCAGCCGGAGTCCCCGCGCGGGCAGCGTTGTCAGGAGTGTCTTGCCGCGGCCAAGCTCGGGGTCCTGACCGGCGTCGATCGCACGACAGCGCCGGTTCAGCTCGTCGGCGATCTGCACGGCTGACTTGCGATCAGCGCCGTGGATCTTGACACCAGTCAGCTCCTGACCGCTGTCGGTCGTCACGATGAAGAACACGTCGATGCTGTCGCGCTCGTGCTCGCGTCCACGGGCCAGCCGGCAGCGGAGCTGAGGCACCTCCGCCAGGCCGTGGGCGACGGCCTTGCCGATCAGATGCGTCATCGTGACGTGCACGCCTGCCGCCTGCCTGGCCTGTTCGATGTAGCTCAGCAGCGCAGTCGCATCCAGTTCCAGATCCCCGAAGAACTGAGGATCCATGGGCCGTCCCCACGTCGACCCGGCCAGCTTCCGCCAGCCACGCACTCGTCGCGCCACGGCAATCCCTCCCCGCCTGTTCGGTCAGGATCCCGCCGGTGGCTCCGGCCAGCCAGGGACGAAGGTCACTACACTGCCGGGCGCTCCTCCCTAGTCCGAGGGCTTCTTCGCGCGGCTTGGCGCCACCCTCGGCGGCTCACCTGGCTGCTTGGGGTATACGGGCGGCCACGGCGCGTCGAGCAGGCCGGCCGCCGTGTCCTTCTCGTTCATGGCCAGGAACGGGGCCAGTGACTGCGGCTCCGCATTCATGGCGAGCCACGGATCGCCAGTGGATTCGAGCCGCGCTGGCAGCGACGAGATAGTGAACTGGTCCGGGTGGACCTGGTCGATCTCGTCCCAGAACAACGGCGTCGACACCTGCGCACCCGGCCGGGCGCGGACGGACCAGGCGCCGAACACGGTCTTGTGCGGCGCGTTCTGGTTGAAGTCGACGAACACCCGCTGGCCGCGCTCTTCCTTCCACCAGGCTGCGGTGATCAGGTCCGGGCGCCTGCGCTCTAGCTCCCGCGCGATCGCCACCGCCGCGCTGCGTACCTGGTAGGAGTCCCAGCGCGGCTCGAGCCGGATGTAGACGTGCAGGCCGCGGTTGCCTGTGGTCTTGGGGTAACCGGTCACGCCCGTCTCGGCCAGCAGCGTCCGCAACTCGGCGGCTGCCTGCTGGATGTGGCGGAAGTCAATGCCAGGCGTCGGGTCGAGGTCGATGCGCAGCTCGTCGGTGTGGTCAGGATCGCTGGCGAGGTACGGCCAGACGTGGAAGCCCAGGCAGCCGAGATTCACGGCCCACAGCACGTGATCGATGTCGGCGGCGACCAGAGCCTCGGAGGTGGTGCCGTTCGGCGTGGCGACCACGGTCGTCTGGAGCCAGGACGGCTTGTTCTTCGGCACCCGCTTCTGGAAGAACGACGGGCCGCCGGCCCCCTCGGGGAAGCGCTGCAGGAGCACCGGCCGCCCGCCCATCGCCCGCATGAGCGGCTCGGCCACGCGCAGATAATGGTCGGCGAGGTCCGCCTTGGTCTCGCCGCGCTCGGCGAAGTAGACCTTCTCGCCTGAGGTGATGAGGTCACGACCAGCCATGGCGAAACGCTAGCCGATCGAGCCAGCCGCGACGCGCGCCCACCCGGAATGCGCTATTTGTCCCCGCGGGTGGCGCGGGCTGCTAGCCTCACCGGCCATGGCCGAGGAGATCTACACCGGATACGCCGACGAGGACGCGCCAGCACGACGAGGCTGGGTACTCGGCCATTTCATGCCGGCCGGTGATCCGCGGCATTCCGGCGCCGTCGAGATCAAATGGGCCGCGCATCAGCGGGGCGATAAGCGCGCGCAGTGGGTGACCGCCGAGTCGCGCATGGCGGCGATTTTCCTGGTCAGCGGCCGGTTCCGGATCGACCTGCCGGCCGCAGCGTGGTGCTCGATCGGCCGGGCGCCTATGTCGTCTTTGCCGGGGTCGGCCATTCCTGGGAGGCGGAGGAGGACTCGACCATCCTCGGCGTCCGGTGGCCGTCAGTGCCCGGCTATTAGGCCCGAGCTGGCCGAGGGGCCGCGAGGCACGACGGCCCCGTTCCCGCATATGGTTGTTCGCTAGTCGTCCTGTCAGCAAGGAAGTAGCGGAGAAAGATGACCGGCCCGGATTTCAGCAAGCGACTCGCCGAGGTAGCCGAGCAGCCGAACGGCGGGAGCGGCCGCCGCGGCGGCCCTGAGCCCGCTGGCTGTCGGCGGAGCAGCCGTTCGTCAACGCGGCTGAGCTCAGGCGGTTCGCCGAGCAGGCGCCGGTGGGGCTGATCGTGGACTCGTTCCGGTGTGACATCCCGTTCGGGACGGGCGGGCGGCGCGGCCGGGTCGGCATCGGGCCGAACCGGATCAACCCGCGCACGCTGGCGCTGACCGTGGCGGGGCACTGCGAGTTCCTGCGCGCAGACGGCCGCCAGCGCGGCGGGCGGGACGGTCGTCGTCGCGAACGACACCAGGGTGTTCACCGACATCAACGCGGCGCACACGTTCATGGGGGCCGACTGGTCGCTGCTCGGCACCAGCTCGCGCAGCCTGGCCCTGCTGGCCTGCCAGATCTACGCCGTGTACGGGTTCGAGACGTACCTGACGGCGCCGAAGGACCACGACGCCTACATGCCGACGCCGGAGCTGTCGTTCGCGATCCGCGAGCTCGGGGCGGCCGGCGGGCTGAACGTGTCGGCGTCGCACAACCACCCTGACGACAACGGCTTCAAGGTCTACACCCCGACGGGCGGTCAGTACTGCCCGCCCGACGACGCCACCCTGTCCCGGTCGGTCGAGCAGGTCGAGCTCGATCCGGAGATCGAGCGGCTGGTCGCCCGGTACACGGGCGCGGCCGCGGAGATCCCCGCCGACGTGCACCGCGCCTACATCGGCATGTACGTCGACAGGTCCGCGGCGATCTGCGCGTCGTCCGAGCCAGTCCGGTCCGACGTGCCGATCGTGTACACGCCGCTGTGCGGCACCGGGCTCGCCAACGTCGGCGAGACGCTGACCGAGGCCGGGTACCAGGTGCACGTGCCGCGCGACCAGTACCCGGACGGCTCGTTCGCGCCGATCCCGCTCCGGTCGCCGAACCCCGAGATCCCCGGCGTGACCGACCCGGCGATCGAGTTCGCCGCCACCGTTGGGGCCGAGCTCGTCCTGTCCACCGACCCTGACGCGGACCGGCTGGGCGTCGAGGTGCGGCTCGGCCGACGGGACGTGGCGGCACCTGACCGGCAACCAGATCGGCGCGATGATCGCCTACTTCCTCGTCGCGGATCCGGACGGGCCGCGGCTGGCCGGGCCGCTGATCACGACGGTGGCCACCAGCCGGGTGCTGCGGGCCATCGCGGCGCTCGGCTCCGGCATCGAGCTGACCGACGACCTCATGATCGGCTTCAAGTTCATCGGGCAGCTGCTGGACTCGATGGCCGCCGCCGCCGGATCCGGGACCGCCGATCTCGTGCTGGCGTCGGAGGAGAGCCACGGCTACCTGACGACGACCAGCCTGCGGGACAAGGACGCGGCCTCGGGCGGCTACATCGTGGCGCACCTGCACGCGCTGATGCGCAGCCGCGGCCAGACGCTGTGGGACTACCTGATGCAGGTGTTCGCCGCCGTCGGCGTGCACATTGAGCACGGCCGGTCGCTGGTGCTGCTCGGCGCCGACGGCGCGGAGAAGATCAAGTCGGTGATGCGGTCGCTGCGGGCCGAGCCGCTGGCGCAGCCTCGGCACCGAGCCGGTGCTAGTGCGGCACGACTTCCTGGTCGACGGCACCGACGGGCCGCTCACCGAGGGCGAGCGGGCATCCCGTGACGTGCTGGAGCTGATCAGCGAGCACTACCGGATCGTGGTCCGGGCGTCCGGCACCGAGGCCAAGCTGAAGTACTACTTCGACTTCCGGGAAGAGCCGGCCGGCGGGTCGCGCCGAGATCGGCGGCTGCGCGGTACTGCGGAGCTCGAGCCGGTCGTGTGGGCAGACTGCGCCGCGGTCTACGCCGATCTGGCCCGGCGGGCCGGTTACGAGCTCTCGGAACGGGCACTGGAACTACCGGATGTCATGCCAGTCCAGGAGAAGGCCGGAGTTTCAGTGAGGGCCCCGGCGCGCGCAATGAAGCCGGCGGTGCGATGAAGCCGGCGCGATGAAAGCAGCGTTGCGATGAACGACAGGGCGGGCCAGCCGGCCACCGAGGCTGACCTGGTGGACGTCGGCACGCTGGTGACCGCGTACTACACCGAGCACCCGGACCCGGCCGAGCCGTCGCAGCAGGTCGCCTTCGGCACCTCGGGGCACCGGGGCAGCTCGCTGCGGCTGTCGTTCAACGAGGACCACATCGCCGCGACGACGCAGGCGATCTGCGAGCACCGGGCGGCGGCCGGGATCACCGGGCCGATCTTCATGGGCCGCGACACGCACGCGCTGTCGGAGCCCGCGATGGACACGGCGCTGGAGGTCCTGGCGGCGAACGGCGCCGAGATCCTGATCGACAGCAGGGACGGCTACACGCCGACGCCAGCGCTGTCGCGCGCGATCCTCGTCTACAACGACGGCCGGACGGCTGGGCTCGCGGACGGGATCGTGGTCACGCCGTCGCATAACCCGCCGGAAGACGGCGGCTTCAAGTACAACCCGCCTGATGGCGGCCCGGCGGACGCGCAGATCACCTCGGCCATCCAGAAGCGCGCGAACGCGCTGCTGGCCGACGGACTGCGGGACGTGCGACGGGTGCCGCTGGCGCGGGCGCGGACGGCGGCGGGCCGGTTCGACTTCCTCGGCGAGTACGTCGCGGCGCTGCCCTCGGTCGTGGACCTCGAGGCGATCCGGGCCGCCCGGGTGCGGATCGGCGCCGACCCGCTCGGCGGCGCGAGCGTCGGCTACTGGGGCGAGATCGCCGAGCGATACGAGCTCGAGCTGACCGTGGTGAACCCGGTCGTCGACAAGACGTTCCGGTTCATGACGCTGGACTGGGACGGCCGGATCCGGATGGACTGCTCGTCGCCGAGCGCGATGGCGTCGCTGATCGCGCGCCGGTCCGATTTCGCTGTCGCGACCGGCAACGACACCGACGCCGACCGGCATGGCATCGTGACCCCGGACGCCGGGCTGATGAACCCCAACCACTTCCTCGCGGCCGCGATCGACTACCTGTACCGGCACCGCGAGGACTGGCCGGCCGGCGCCGCGGTGGGCAAGACCATGGTCAGCTCGTCGATCATCGACCGCGTCGCGGATGACTGTCGGCCGCTCGCTGACCGAGGTCCCGGTCGGGTTCAAGTGGTTCGTGCCGGGCCTGCTGGACGGCAGCGTCGCGTTCGGGGGCGAGGAGAGCGCCGGCGCGTCGTTCCTGCGCCGGGACGGCCGGGTGTGGACCACGGACAAGGACGGGATCATCCTCGACCTGCTCGCCGCGGAGATCATCGCGGTGACGGGCAGCACGCCGAGCGAGCTGTACCGGTCGATCGCCGAGCGGCTCGGCGACCCCGCCTACGCGCGGGTCGACGCGCCCGGCGACGCGGGAGCAGAAGGCGGTGCTCGCCAGGCTGTCGCCCGAGCAGTTCAGCGCGGCCGAGCTCGCGGGCGAGCCGATCCTGGCCAGGCTGACCACGGCTCCCGGCAACGGCGAGCCGCTCGGCGGGATCAAGGTCGTCACCGAGTCGGGCTGGTTCGCCGCCCGGCCGTCCGGCACCGAGGACGTGTACAAGCTGTACGCCGAGTCGTTCCGCGGGCCAGGGCACCTGGCCCGGATCCAGTCCGAGGCGCAGCAACTGCTGGCGGGCATCCTCGGCTAAGCCGAGGATGAAGTCGTGCCTGGTGACGCGCGGCTGCCGGTGCTTGTCGTCAACGCCGCGCGCGTCCATGACGTGCGCGCGGCTGCGCCGCGCCTGCGAGCGGGCGGCCGCGGCGAGCGGCTGGCAAGCGCCGCTGGTGTTGTCGACGACGCCGGACGATGCCGGATCGGGCCTGACGCGGCGCGCGCTGGAGGTCGGCGCCGACCTGGTCATCGCGGCCGGCGGGGACGGCACGGTCCGGGCGTGCGCCGAGGTGCTGGCCGGCACCGGCGTGCCGCTGGCGATCGTCCCAGCCGGCTCGGCGAACCTGACAGCGACCGCGCTCGGCCTGCCGTCCCGCGCCGAGGCGGCGCTGCGGGTCGCCTTCGGCGGCCGCGACCGGCAGATCGACCTAGCGCGTCGCCGACGGCATGACGTTCGCCGCGATGGCGGGCATCGGGCTCGACGCCGCCGTAGTCGGCGCGACCCCGAGCGCGGTGAAGCGACTGGCCGGCTGGTCGGCGTACGCGGCGGCGGCGGCCAGTCAGCTGCTGCGGCGCGCCGGCCACGTTCACCGATCCGGCTGGACGGCGGGCAGCCCATGATCCGGCGCGCCCGGTCGGTCACCGTCGGGAACTCCGGCGCGCTGCCTGGCGGCTTCCAGATCATGCCGGCGGCGCGGCTGGACGACGGCCTGCTCGATGTCGTCGTGCTGGCCCCGGCTGGCCTGCTCGGCTGGGCGAGCGTCGGCTACCGCGTGCTGGTCCGCAGCCGCCGCGACGACTCCCAGCTAGAGCGGTACCGGGCCGCCGCGGTCGAGATCCACGCCGATGCAGACCTGCCGCGCCAGGTGGACGGCGAGATCATCGCGCCGGCGCCGGTCGCTGACCGTGACGGTGCGGCCGGGCGCGCTGCGGGTCCGGGTCCGCCGCTAGCCGCCGGCCTGCGCCGCGGTCCGACCCTGAAGTCACGCCCGCATCAGGACTCGCCGGCCGACGGCCCGGCCTCGGCCGGGGACCAGAGCGGCTCGCTGATCTCGAACCCGACGCCGGCTCCCCAGGCGTTGCGGTAGGCGACCTCGTGCACCGGGCGCCGGACCGCGACGCCCCAGCGCCCGGTCGGGTAGCCAAGCGAGACGCAGCACGCCATCGTCCAGCCCTTGCCTGGCGGCACGCCGAGGATCTGCATGGCCTCGGCGCCGTGGAAGATGCCGAGGACGGAGGTGATCGCGCTGCCGACGCCCTCGGCCCGCGCCGCTAGCTGGGCGCTCCAGACGGCCGGGAAGATGGAGCCGCCGCTGGTGTCGCCGCGAGAGAAGGCGATGAGGAACAGCGGCACCGACTCGAAGTGGTCGGCCAGGTGCTGAGCGGACGCCTGCACGCGCAGCATCGAGGCGCTCTCCGGGTCGTCTGGCGTCGGCGCGGGCCTGCTCCAGCCGCTCGCGGTAGCCCGTCTCCCACAGCCTGGCGATGGCGTCGCGGTACAGCGGCGCCAGCCGGGCCTTGACGTCGGGATCGTCGACGAGCAGGAACCGCCAGCTCTGCGAGTTGCCGCCGCTCGGCGCCCGGATCGCCGCGTCCAGGATGCGGGCCTGCACGTCCGCCGGGATGGGATCCGGCTTGACTCGCCGCATCGCCCTGGTCGTGTACAGCGCCTCACGGACGTCCATCGTGTCTCCTTCGCGGCCGGTCCCTGACCGGATCATGCCACAGGGCGGCGGCATTGCGTCCTGAGTGACGTTTGTGATGCAGTGAGAGCTAACGCCGGAATCAGGACGCCGAGCATGACGGGAGACAGCATGCGGGGCTTTAAGAACTTCCTGTTAAGAGGCGACGTCATCGTCATCGCGGTCGGGCTGATCGTCGCGCTGGCATTCAGCACGCTGATCAGCGCCTTCACCACGAACGTGATCGACCCGATCATCGCGCGCGCCGAAGGCTCGAACTCGCATCGGCCTCGGCTGGCAGCTCGGCGCGCGGGCAACAAGGCCACGTTCCTGAATATCGGGTCGTTCATCTCCGCGGTGATCTACTTCGTGATCTTCGTGGCGGTCGTGTACTTCGTGATCGTCATGCCGTACAAGCTGATCTCGGCGCGGCGCGGAGTCACCGTCTTCGGCGATCCGCCGCCGGTCAAGACCTGCCCGGCGTGCCTGTCCGCTGACCTGCCCGCCGCGGCGACCAAGTGCAAGTACTGCGCCACGGACCAGCCAGCAGTCACGCCGTAAGCCCTAGGCCTGGTGACCGCCAGCCGGGATTGTCGCGAGGTCGCTGAGCAGCAGGTCCCGGTCCTCTTCGGCGGCGATGTCGGCGCTCGCCGCGCGGGCCCTGGCGAGCCAGCGAGCCGAGTCGGCCGAGTTGCCGGCGATCGCGTACGCGCGGGCGAGCGCTTCGTAGGCGAAGGCGAGGTCCCAGTCGCCGATGCCGTTCTGCTCGCAGACGTCGAGCACGAGCCTGGCGTGATAGATGGCCGGCTCGGATCGGCCGAGGACCGCGTACATCCGGGCACACTGCCAGTGGCTGCGCGCAATGTGCTCCGGGCCGCCGACCTGGAGCCAGTGATAAGCCGACGCATGCGCCATGTGGATCATGAGGGCGTCCTCGTCCGGCGTCCGGTCCGGCTTGTCCAGCAGCGTCCAGGTGCCGTTGAAGAGATCGACACCGAGTTGTCTGTGGTCGATATCCACCGGCTACCCCGGTCCCGTCCGGATCTTCTTCGTGAGCCTGATGTCTGTCATGGTCACTGGAAGGACAGCCGGACCTGGCGGTCTGGGTTGTCGACATTGAGGTCGACCAGCGCGACCGACTGCCAGGTGCCGAGGGCGAGGCGGCCGCCGATGACCGGCACGGTCGCCTGCGGCGGGATGAGCGCGGGCAGCACGTGCGAGCGGCCGTGACCGCGCGAGCCGTGCGCGTGCCGCCAGCGGTCGTCGGCGGGCAGCAGGTCGGCGAGGGCGGCCAGCAGGTCGTCGTCGCTGCCCGCGCCGAGCTCGATGATCGCGATGCCCGCGGTCGCGTGCGGCACGAACACGTGCAGCAGACCGTCGCCGCCAGCCGGCGGACTCGCGCGCGAACTGGTCGCACTCGCCGGTGATGTCCCGGACGACCGGCGTGCGCCCGGTATGCACCTCGAACGTTGTCGTCTTCATGGCCTCAGGTCCGCAGGTAGGAAGCGCCGTTGAGGTCGAGTATCGCGCCGCTGGCCCAGGCGGCCTCGCGGCGAGGCGAGGTAGACGACGGCCGCGGCGATCTCGTCCGGCCGGGCGACGCGCCCGAACGGGCTCTGCGCGCGGATCGCGTCGCCGCTCGTCGCCCTGCAGGTGCGCCGCGGCCATGTCCGTCGCGACGAAGCCTGGCGCCACGGCAGCCACCGTGATGTTGTGCGGGGCGAGCGCGACCGCGAGCGACTGGCCGAGCGCGTTCAGGCCGGCCTTGCTGGCGCCGTAGGCGGGCTGGCCTGGCTCGCCGCGGAACGCCCCGCGTGACGAGACGTTCACGATCGTGCCGCCGCCGCCCGCGATCATGTGCTGGACCGCGCACCAGGTGACGTTCGCCGCCCCGATCAGGTTGAGGCCGATCGTGTCGCGCCAGGCCTGCTGCCAGTCCTCGTAGGACATCTCGGCTACCGGTGGCGCCACCCGGCCGTAGCTGGCCGCGTTGTTCACCAGCACGTCGAGGCCGCCGAGCTGCTCGGCGGCGGAGTCGACCATGGTGCGGACCGCGGCCGGGTCGGCGATGTCGGCCTGCACGACGACGTGCCCGTCGCCCGGCAGGCTGGCCAGCACCTCGGCGGCCAGGTCAGCGGAGTCGCGGTGATGGACGGCGACGACGTCACCGCCGCGCGCGAACGCCTGCGCGACGGCGCGGCCGATGCCCCGAGACGACCCCGTTACCAGAATCTTGCGGCTAGTCACCCGTCGACCTTAGCGGGCGGGGCTGCCGGGCCCGGCCGCGGGCAGCGGGCAGAATGTCCTGCATGACACAGACCCTCCCGCTTGCTCCGCTCGCCCCGTCCGCGACGCCGCGGACGACTTCGTGCGGCAGATGGCCGAACTCGACCCGCTCGTGGCGACGTCGCTCGGGCTGCCAGTCGGCCAGGACGAGCTGCCCGACCTGTCGCCGGCCGGGCTGGAGGCGCAAGACGAGCTGCAGCGCGCCACGCTGACCAGGCTGGCCGAGGTCGAGCAGACGGCCGGCCCCGGCGGGTTCGCCGACGGCGACGAGCGGCGGTGCGCGCGGCTGCTGCGAGAGCGGCTGGAGACCGAGCTGGCCATCAGCGCGACCGGCGAGAACCTGCGCGCGATGTCGAACATCTTCGGGCCGCCGCAGGAGGTCCGCGGCGTGTTCCTGCTGATGCCGGCCGCGACGCCAGACGACTGGGCGACCATCGCCCGGCGGATCGGCCGGGTGCCCGCCGCGCTGGCCCAGTACCGCGAGGCGCTGACCGAGGGCGCGCGCGCGGGGCCTGTATGCGGCACCGCGCCAGGTGCAAACGGTGGCGGGCCAGTTCGATGCGTGGCTCTCGACCGGGAACGGGGCCGGCTGGTTCGCCGACTTCGCTGCGGCCGCGCCGGCCGACGGCCCGGCTGCGCTTCGCGCTGACCTGGACGCGGCGAGCGCGGCCGCCGATGCTGCCGTCGGCGGGCTGCGGGACTGGCTGCTCGCGGACTACCGGCCGGCCGCGGCTGGCACGCCGGACGGCGTGGGGGAGGAGCGGTATCACGCGGGAGCGCGCCGGTGGAACGGGGCCAGGCTGGATCTCGCCGAGGCCTACGACTGGGGCTGGGCGCAGTACCGGCAGATCCTCGCCGAGATGCGCGCCGAGGCGGAGAAGATCCTGCCGGGCTCAACCCCGGCGGAGGCGATGCTGTACCTCGACTCTCACGGCGAGGTGATCGATGGCGTCGACGCCGTCCGGGACCGGCTCCAGCAGCTCATGGACGATGCGATGGCCAGCCTGGCGGGCACGCATTTCGACCTCGCCGACCCGATCAAGGTGGTGGAGGCCAGGATCGCGCCGCCGGGCAGCGCGGCCGCGCCCTATTACACCGGGCCGTCGCAGGACTTCTCCCGGCCGGGCCGCACCTGGCTGCCGACGCTCGGCAAGACCACGTTCCCGATGTGGGGCCTGATCAGTACCTGGTACCACGAGGGGGTGCCCGGCCATCACCTGCAGATCGCGCAGTGGCGGTACCTGGCCGCGCAGCTATCGCTGTACCAGACGAGCCTTGGCGGCGTCAGCGCCTGCTCGGAAGGCTGGGCGCTGTACGCCGAGCGGCTGATGGACGAGCTCGGCTTCCTCGAGGAGCCGGGTGCGCGGATGGGCTACCTGGATGCTCAGCTGATGCGGGCCATCCGGGTCATCGTCGACATCGGCATGCACCTGCAGCTGCCGATCGCGCACAGACTGGGCGCCGGGCGCCGGGCCAGCGGTGGACGCCGGAGCTGGCGCTGGAGTTCTTCGTGGCCCACAGCGGCCGGGAGCGCGACTTCCTGGAGAGCGAGATCGTCCGCTACCTCGGCATGCCGGGCCAGGCGATCAGCTACAAGCTAGGGGAGCGGGCCTGGCTCGCCGGACGTGATGCCGCCAGGGCCGCGCGCGGCAGCAGCTTCGACCTCAAGGCCTGGCACATGGCAGCGCTGTCGCTCGGCTCGCTCGGGCTCGACGACCTGGCGGAGGAACTGGCCCAGCTCTAGGCACTACCGCTCTAACCGGGGATCGCCCGCTTGCGCAGGTCCTCGCGCACCAGGTGGCCGAGCCTGCGGGTCTCGCGATAGTCGATCAGGGCGCCCGCGGCCGCGCCGGTGAGCAGCGGCGCGAGCGCCAGCGCGCTCTGGCTCGCCTTCATCAGCAGCCGCCGCTCGAGCTTGCGGCGAAGCGGCGAGCCCACCGCGAGTGCGAGACCGCTGGTCGTGATCCGGATGCCGCGGCGGTCGGTCCAGGAGATCAGGTAGGCGATCATGCGCTGCGGGCCGGAGCCGGGGGCTGGCATCCCGTACACCTCGTGCAGCTCGGCGATCAGCTTGAGCTCGATGGCCACCAGCGCCATGGTCTCGACGGCAAGCTCGACCGGAGCCGTCGGGATGAAGGGCACGGCCGCGGCCGCGCCGACCGCTGCGCCCACCCCGGCGGATGCGCGCGCCGAGCCCGACGATGAGTGCGTCTGCTAGCTGCTCGGTGTCGAGGCCTGGATACTGCGCCTGGAGCGTCGCGAGGCTGCGAATCGGGACCTTTGGTGCCATCTCCAGCACCTCGGCGGCCAGCCACTGACCACTTGCGCGCAGCCCGCGCCAGGCGTATGACTTGCCCGCCCGCGCACCCTTACGGGCAACGCCGCTGGTCGCGTACGCGCTGCGCTGTGCGGCGGTCGTGGCCGGCCGTACGCGCCGGGCCGCGGCGCCAGTGCCGGACTGCAGGCCCTGCCTGGCCTTGACCCGGCTGGACGCCAGGCCGCGCCTGGTCACCTGGCCGCTGCGCGCCGCCAGCGCCGGGATCTGCCGGGCGATTCGCTTGCGTCGCGATTCGTCCTCGGCCTCGCTGAGCTCGCCTGCCAGCTCGGCGACGCGCTCGGGCAGCAGCTGGCCGTCGGATTCGAACTGGTCGCCGGCAGGCGTAGATGGGCTCATAGCTAGTCGCTACCCGCGATGCGGCCGGTTATGACTCAGCCCGTCTGGTGCTCCAGCGCACGCCGGGTGAGGACCCGGGCCAGGTGGCGGCGGTACTCCCGGTCGGCGTGCATGTCCTCGCCGGGCGAGGTGCCGTCGGCGGCGTACACGGCGGCCTCGGCGCGCGGTCGCTCCGGCGGCCAGCGCCTGCTCCGCCGCGGTGGCGCGCAACGGCGTCGGCCCCATGTTGGCCAGCGCGATCCGGCCGTCGATCGCGGCGACCCCGACGATCGCCCAGTCATTGGCGCGGCGGACGAACTTCTGGTAGCCCCACGGCACGCCGGGGCGGCGGGGGACACGGACCGCGATGAGCAGCTCGTCTGGCTGCAGGGCCGTCTCGAAGTAGCCCTCGAAGAAGTCGTCCGCGGCGACCGCGCGCGTCCCGCTCGGGCCCTGCAGCACCAGCGAGCCGCCGAGCGCGACCAGCGCCATCGGCAGGTCAGCGGCCGGGTCCGCGTGCGACAGCGAGCCGCCGATCGTGCCGCGATGGCGGATCTGCGGGTCCCCGACCTGGGCCGCGGCGTAGGCGAGCAGCGGCGCCTCGGCGCGGGCGAGCTCGGAGGCGGCCAGGTCGGCGTGCCGCGTGGTGGCGCCGACTACCAGGTCGTCGCCGTCGGTGCGCACGCCGGCCAGCTCGGACAGCCCGCCGATGTCGATCAGCAGCTCGGGCGTGGCCAGCCGCAGTTTCATCATCGGCAGCAGCGAGTGACCGCCGGCCAGCACCTTGGCGTCGTCGCCGTGCTCGGTCAGCAGGCTGATCGCGTGCGCGGCCGAGTCCGCGGCGACGTACTCGAACTGGGCGGGGATCATGCGCTCACCTCGGTGTCTGCCTGCAGGTCCGTTGCTTGCACTGTGGCAGCGGCGAGCACTGCCCGGATGATGTTGTGGTAGCCGGTGCACCGGCACAGGTTGCCCTCGAGCGCCTCGCGGGCCTGCTCCTCGGTCGGATGCGGGTTCTCCGACAGCAGCCCCACCGTGGCCATGACCATGCCCGGCGTGCAGAACCCGCACTGCAGGCCGTGGTTCTGCCGGAACGCGGCCTGCACCGGGTGCAGCTCGCCCGCGGGCGCCAGGCCCTCCGCCGTCACGACCTCGTGGCCGGCCGCCTGCACGGCGAGGACGGTGCAGGACTTGACGGACTTGCCGTCGAGCAGCACGGTGCAGGCGCCGCAGGAGGTGGTGTCGCAGCCGACGTTGGCCGCGCGCAGGCCGAGCACCTCGCGCAGGTAGTGCACGAGCAGCAGCCGCGGCTCGACCTCGTCGGACCGCTTCTCGCCGTTGACGGTCAGCTCGATGCGCGTCATCAGTGCTCCGATCCAGACTCGGCCGTAGCCGCCTGCTGTATGGCCAGCCAGACCCGGCGGGACGTGGCAGGCATGTCGATGTGGCGGACGCCGAGGTGCGCCACGGCGTCGATGATCGCGTTCTGCACGGCGGGCGTCGCGCCGATCGACCCGGCCTCGCCGATGCCCTTGGCGCCGAGCGGGTTGTAGGTGGTCGGCGTCGCCATGTCCGCCAGCTCGAAGCTCGGCACCTCGGTGGCCGACAGGAACGGGTAGTCGGCGAAGCTCGTGGTCAGCGGGTTGCCATCGGCGTCGTAGACGACCTCCTCCAGGAACGCCTGGGCGGCGCCCTGGGCGATGCCGCCGTGACGCTGGCCCTCGGCCAGCAGCGGGTTGAGCACGACGCCAGCGTCGTCGACGGTGATGATGCGGCGCAGCGTTGCCTTGCCGGTCTCGGTGTCGACCTCGGCGACGGCGACGTGAGTGCCGAACGGGAACGTCGCGCCGGGCGCGGTGAACACGGCCCGGACCAGCAGCCGCTCGTTCTCCGCGAGCTGGGTGAGCGGGACGGCGGCGTCCGGGTCACCGGCCACCGCGAACGCGCTGCGGCTCTTGTCGAAGACCAGGTCGGCGGCGTTGGCCTCGAGCTGGGCCGCGGCGCGCAGCCTGGCCATCTCGATCAGCTCCTGGGACGCCTGCTGCACCGCAGCGCCGCCCTGCTGGAGGCTGCGCGAGCCGCCGGTGCCGCCGCCTTCGGGGATCAGGTCGGTGTCGCCCCACTTGAGCGTGATCTTCTCCACCGGGATGCCGAGCTCGTCGCTGGCGAGCATCGCCCAGGCGGTCGCGTGCCCCTGGCCGTGCGGCGAGGTGCCGGTGAGGATCGTCGCGGTCCCGTCGGGATGCACCTCGACGGTGGCGTTCTCCTGCGGCGGCGTGCCCTCGCCGTCGCCCATGCCGGTGATCTCGACGTAGCTGGCCACGCCGATGCCGAGCTGGCGGACGTCGCCGCTCACGCGCCGCCTGGCCTGCTCCCGGCGCGAGCTCGGCGTATCCGGCCGCCGCCAGCGCCTTGTCCAGCGCGGCGGCGTAGTCGCCGGTGTCGTACAGCGCGCCGAACTTGGTCTGGTGTGGCTCGGTGAACGGCGGAAGCAGGTTCTTGCGGCGGACATCGGCTGGGTCGACGCCGATCTCGGTGGCGAACAGGTCCATGGCCCGCTCGAGCGCGGCCGTCGCCTCCGGCCGGCCGGCGCCGCGGTACGCGCCGATCGGCGTGGTGTTGGTGACCACGACCTTCGCGATGGCCTCGGCGTTCGGGATGTCGTACGGCCCGGAGGTCATCAAGATGGTGAGGAAGGGCAGGATGGCGCCGATCTTCGGGTAGGCGCCCGCGTCCTGGACGATCTCGAGCCGGTAGGCCGGCCACGTTCCCGTCCCGGCTGCCGCCGATGGTCACCGTGTGCCGTTGCGCCCGGCCGTGAGTCATCGCGATGAGGTTCTCGTAGCGCGTCTCGGTCCACCGGGCCGGGTGACCCAGGTGCCGGGCGATCCAGGCGATCACGGCGTGCTCGGGGTCGGCGCCGAACTTGGCGCCGAACGCGCCGCCGACGTCCGGGGTGATGACCCGGACCTGGCTGGTCTCCAGCCCGAGCAGCTTGGCGAGTCCGTCGCGGGTGCCCTGCGCGCCCTGGTTCGGGATCCAGGTCGTCAGCCTGCCGTCCTCGCCCCAGACGGCAGCGCCGGCCCGCGACTCCATCGGGGCCGGCGCGACGCGCTGGTTGACGATCGTGTGGCTGACGACGACCTCGCAGCCCTCGAACAGGTCCGGCTTCAGCGAGGATGCCTCGCCCCAGTTGCCGGCGACGTTGGTCCCCGCCGCCTCGAACAGCAGCGAGCTGTCGTCCGGCTCGAAGCCGAGCACCGCCGGCAGCGGGTCGTAGTCGACCTCGACGAGCTCGATCGCGTCCTCGCCCTGGTAAGGGTGCTCGGTGACGACGACGGCGACCGGCTCGCCGACGAAGCGGACCTTGTCGATCGCCAGCAGCCGCTGCGTCATCTCCACGTTCATCAGCCCGGCCGCGGCCGGCGGGATGACCGGGAGCTCGGCCAGGTCAGCTCCGGTGTAGACGGCCACGACACCCGGCGCTTCCAGTGCGGCACTGACGTTGATGCCGCTGATGCGCGCGTGCGCGAGCGGGGAGCGGACGAAGAACACGTGGTAGGCGCCGTCGAGGCGGTCGTCCACGACGTCCTCGGTGTAGACGCCGCCGGTCGTGAGGAATTTCGGATCCTCTGTCCGCAGGACCCTCGTACCCAGGATGCTCAACTGACCATCAGCTCCTCTCGCCGACCCTGCGCGCGTCTACTGGGTCCGCACACGTCGCGAACCCGGCAGTACTACCCGATATTCCTTGAGGGTGCCAGGAGCGACCTCGCGGACCACACCGGGGGGTGCCTTGGTGCGGCCGACATGCGCAGCGGCGGCACCGGGAGAGGCAGCCCGGCACGAGTGATCATGCCGGGGCGGCGGCGGCCAGGTCAACCTGGGCGGCGACCAGCCAGAAAATCGTTTTCCCCAGTTCAGCTCGCCGGATAAGATCAATTAACTCAGCCCCTGATCAAGATCGGACGTTCGTCATGCTCGCGCGTGCGCTACGGCGCGGCTCCGCGCTGGCCACGCGTCGCCTGCCGGTGCTCGGTATCCGGGACTTCAGGCTGCTGCTGGCCGATCGCGTGCTGGCGCCGATGTCGTTCGCATTCTCCATGGTCGGCGTCTCCTTCGCGGTGCTGAATCAGACGCACGGATCCACCGCCAAGCTCTCCTACGTGCTCGCCGCGCAGATCGCGCCGTCACTGGTGTTCCTGCTGGTTGGTGGCGTCATCGCGGACCGGATCGCGCCGCAGAAGGTCATCATCGCGGCCAACGTGATGATGGCGGTCGGCGAGGGCACCTTCGGGATCCTCGTGCTGGCCGGCCATCCGCCGCTGTGGCAGATGATCGCGCTGGAGTGCCTGACCGGCACCGGCATGGCGGTCTTTTACCCCGCGTCGTCGGCGCTGCTGCCGCGGCTGGTGCCCGCTGAGCAGCTGCAGGAGGCCAGCGCTGTGTCGCGGCTTGCCATGAACGCCGCGCAGATGAGCGGTGCCGTGCTGGCCGGGTTCGCCATCGCGGCGATCGGCAAGAACGGTCCCGGCTGGGCGCTCGCGATGTGCGGCACGGGGCTACTCGGCACTGTTCCGCTCATGCTCGCGCTCCGGGTGACGGCCCACGACCGCATGCACCAGACGAGCATGCTGCGTGAACTGCGCGATGGCTGGTCCGAGTTCCGCTCGCATACGTGGCTGTGGGTCATCGTGGCTCAGTTCTCCGTCGTGCTGGCGGCCTGGTACGGCTCGTTCGGCGTGCTCGGCCCGGCGGTGGCGCGCGCCCATCTGGGCGGCCCCGCCGCCTGGGGCACGATCACGGGCGCCGAGTCGCTGGGCCTCATCGCCGGCGGCCTGATGTCGCTGCGCTTCAGCCCGCGGCGGCCGATGCTGTTCGTCGTGCTGAACGGCGCCAGCATCGCTATCTCACCGCTGGCGCTGGCGATGCTGTTGCCGCTGCCCGCGATCTGCCTCGCTTCGTTCGTGCTCGGCATTGCGCTCGAGATCATGATGGTGCAGTGGACCGTGGCGCTGGCCCGCAACATCCCGCCGGAGAAGCTGGCCAGGGTATCGTCCTACGACGCGTTCGGCTCGGTCATGGCGATGCCGATCGGGGCGGTGGTGGCCGGCCCGATCGCTGCCTGGGCCGGGGTGTCGGCGACCCAGTACGGCGCCGCCGCGCTGATCGTGATCGTCTCGGTGTTCGCGCTGATCCCGCGGGACATCCGCACGCTGCGCGCCGACCAGCTGGCTGGCCCCGGTGAGGTCCTGGGCGGCCCGGTCGAGGCCGGTGCCGGTGCTGGTGCTGACGTCCCGGTGACTGCCATGGGCGCCGAGGCAGCGATGGCGAGTACCGCCACCACGCCGTAGTCACTGCCGCTCCTGCTGGCCGTCTCCGCCGAGCGGGTCCCATCGCCCCCCGCCTGATCCCGTATCCTGCGGCACATGGATGCCCGCGTTGATCTTCGGTCCGACACCGTCAGCAAGCCGTCGGAGCGGATGCGGCAGGCGATGGCGACCGCCGAGGTCGGCGACGACTGGTATGGCGATGACCCCACGGTCAACCGCCTGCAGGATCGCGCCGCCGAGCTGACCGGCAAGGAAGCGGCGATCTACCTGCCGACGGGGACCATGTGCAATCAGGTCGCCCTCCACGCCTACGTCCGCGCCGGGCGCTTCGCGGTGTGCGAGGCCAGTGCCCACGCTGGGCGGACCGAGGCCAGCTCGGCCGCCGTCCTGTCCGGGATCGCATTCCGCTACCTGACGGCGCCAGACCGCGGCCTGCTGATCGGCGAGCAGGTCGCCGCGGCGCTAGCGCCAGATCCGTATGACGTCTCGGTCGTGGACCTCGTCACGATCGAGAACACGCATCAGGTCGGTGGCGGCTCGGTCCTGAGCGTGACTGGCGTGCGCGACATCGCCGCCGTCTGCGCCGACGCGGGAGTCCCGCTCTACCTGGACGGCGCGCGGATCTTCAATGCCTGCGCCGTCGCGGAGGTACCGGTTGCGGCCTACGCCAGCGAGGTGACCTCGCTGATGTTCTGCCTGTCCAAGGGCCTCGGCGCGCCTATTGGCTCGATGCTCGCGGGCGACCGGGAGTTCATCCGGGAGGCGCGCAGGCTGAAGATCCTCTTCGGCGGGGCGTGGCGGCAGGCTGGCATCATGGCGGCGGCTGGCCTGATCGCGCTGGCGGAGGGCCCGAAGCGGCTGCACGAGGACCATGACAACGCCCGAACCCTGGCCGAAGGTATCGCGGACCTGCTGCCGGGCAGCGTCGATCCTGATCTGATCGAGACCAACATCGTGTTTGCGGATGTGTCCGGCAGCGGCCGGGACGCGCCTTGGTGGCGCGAGCGCCTGGCGGCCGAGGGAGTACTCGTCACCATGATCGACGGCCGGATCCGGATGCTCACGCACGTCGGCATCGACGCGGCGGACATCCAGGCGGCCTTGGCCGCCTGGCGCAACGCCGCCAAGGCGGCGTAGCGCCAGGCACGACGCGGCTATGTGACGTGACCGGCGCGCCTGGATGAAGGCGAAATGTAGGCGGTCGGCCACTCAAGGTTGCCGAAGTGGCCGATCGCGTGCCGCGCCAATGTCATGGCAGCCCCGTTACTGCTGCTAGAGCAGCAGTAGATAGCCAGCCATGCTGTTCGCGCGGGAGCGTGGCCTGCGTTCGGCCCGAGCGCCGCGGGCGCGGCTGGGTGCGTGCGTTCGCTGAGCAGAGCATTCGTGCGCGAACCGAACGGATACGGCTGCGGAATCCGAGGCGGCGGGCCCCCTTGGGGTGTTATGCGCCTTTGGACATCACGTTGAGTGGCGAATTGAATACTTGAGGTCCACCGACCCCCGGTTGGCGTAAAGGCGGCGAACCCGAGCCGTTCAGCATCGCTGGCGCTGGTCTGGGCCGCGGAGTTTGCGTCGCCGAGACATGCGTCAAGACGAGGAGGCGATAGCACTCATGCGTACCGCGGCCTACGTCCATGAGAACCCCCTACCTTCGGCTCATCTGCTGTTCGAGCGAGAAGTCGAGTGCTGCAGACAGCAGCTGTATTCGGCGGCGCTGAAGATGACCAGCAACCCAAGCGACGCCGAAGACCTCGTCCAGGAGACGCTGACCCGCGCCTACGTGGGACTGCACGGCTTCACGCCGGGCACGAACGCCCGGGCGTGGCTGCATCGCATCATGGCCAACGCGTTCATCAATGCCTGCCGCAAGCGGTACCACGAGCCCGTCCACGTCCTCAGCCCCGAACTCGAGACGGCGCACCCGGCGGCGGCCTGCCGCGCGATCGGAGGCTCGGTGGCCTATGCGCCATCGGCCGAGGACGAGGTGCTCAGGCAGTTCACTCACTCTGAGTTCCGGCAGGCTCTTGACGGCCTGCCGGAGTGCTTCAAGGCCACCATCTACCTGGCGGACATCGAGGGCTACTCGTATTACGACGTCGCCCAGATAATCGGTGTGCCCATCGGCACGGTCATGTCGCGCCTGCATCGGGCGCGGAACAGGCTCCGCAAGCAACTATCCGCGCGCGTGTCCGCCCAGGGCGTTACTGAATCCGTGCCAATCTAGAGCTAGATCGACCGATTCCGTCGCACGGCGCGCGTTACTCCGCAGCTGGGCCGTCAGGCAACCAGCTCCGCCTCACCGGTGAAAGCGGCCCACATGGCCGCATAGGCACCACCGCGCTCGAGCAGTTCGTCGTGCGTCCCCACCTCGGCGATCTGCCCGTCGGCCAGCGCGATGATCCGGTCGGCCTGCGAGGCGGTGGTCAGTCGGTGCGCGACAACCAGCGTCGTGCGCCGCGCCGCTAGCTGCTCGGTCGCCCGGTTGACCGCGGCCTCGGCGGCCAGGTCCAGGGCAGCCGTCGCCTCGTCCAGCAGCAGGATCGCCGGGTCCACCAGGTAAGCGCGGGCGAGCGCGATGAGCTGCCGCTGGCCGGCGGCCAGGTTGCGGCCGCGCTCAGCGACCTCGTGGCCGAAGCCACCAGGCAGCCGGGAGATCATCTCGATCGCGCCGACGCCGCGTGCCGCGGCCTCGATCTCGGCGTCGCTGGCATCAGGTCGCCCGTAGGCGATGGCGTCCCGGACGGTGCCAGCGAACAGGTACGGCTCCTGCGGCACGACGCCGAGCTGCTGCCGGTAAGCGGGCAGGTCGAAGTCGCGCACGTTGGTGCCGTCGATCAGCACCTGGCCCGACGTCACGTCGTAGAACCTGGCGACGAGCTTGACCAGCGTCGACTTGCCTGCGCCGGTCTGCCCGACCAGCGCAACCGTCTCGCCTGGGGCGATGGACAGGCTCACGCCGCCGATCGCCTCCTGGCGCTGCCCGGCGTAGCCGAAGTGCACGTCCCGCAGCTCGATCCCGCCGCGCAGGCGTCCCGGCCGGATCGGGTGCGCAGCCGGCGGCGTGCTCGTCGGCGTCTGGAGCAGTCCCTTGATGCGCTGGAGGCCGACGTTGGCCTGCTGATAGCCGTCGAACACCTGCGACAGCTGCTGGACCGGCGCGAAGAGTGAGTCCACCCAGAGCAGGTAGGC
Source organism: uncultured Actinomycetota bacterium (assembly GCA_963837255.1). Taxonomy (GTDB): domain Bacteria; phylum Actinomycetota; class Actinomycetes; order Streptosporangiales; family Streptosporangiaceae; genus JAJYUU01. The sequence goes on along the minus strand of CAWIMN010000007.1, from coordinate 2,105,610 downwards.
GATCAGGCTGCCGACCGTGATCGCGCCGCTGTGGATCTCGCTCGCGGCCGCGAACAGCACGACCGCGCCGCCGATCGTCGACAGCGCCTGCACGAACGGGAAGTAGAGGGCGATCATGCGCTGCGCCCGCAGCCTGGATTCCCGGTACGCGCCCGAAAGCCCGGCGAACCTGTCGGAGTTGACCTGCTCGCGCCGGTAGGCCTGGGCGACCCGCAGGCCAGCCACGTTCTCCTGCAGGTCGGCGTTGACCGCGCTGACGCGCTCCCTCGCCTCGGTGTAGGCACGGGAGGACTTCCGCCGGAACACGACCGTGGCGACCACGAGGACCGGCAGCACCGTGCACAGGATCAGGCCGAGACGCAGGTTGATGATCAGCATCAGCGCCAGCACCACGACGAAGGTCAGCACTGAGTTCACCATCGTGATGAGGCCAGTCTGGAAGAACGACGACAGCGCATCGACGTCCGTCGTCATCCTCGTCATGATCCGGCCGGTCAGCTCCCGCTCGTAGAAGTCCAGGCCGAGCCGCTGGAGGTGGGAGAAGATCTTCACGCGCAGCGTGTAGAGCAGGCGCTCGCCGTTGCGGCCGACGACGATGGTCTGAGCCCAGTTCACTGCCCAGTCGGCCAGCACGATGACCAGCCCGATCGACTGAGACCAGCGCGATGATGCGGAACCTGCCGTCGAGACTGAGCGTGGTGCGCTCGACGCCGTTGTCGATGCCGCCGCGGACCAGCAGCGGCATAACCGTGCTGGCGATGGCGTCAAGGCCGTCCAGGACCAGCCCGATCAGCAGCGCGATGGCGAACGGGCGCAGCAGCTTACGCAGGGTGAAATGCGGGTCAGGAGCGCGCGCGAACGACTCGTCGACGCCAGGCGTCTCGCTCGCCGGGGGCAGCGCCTCGACCTTGGCCAGGAGCTCGGGCGAGGCTGGGACGCCGGCCAGCCAGCCGCCGCCAGTCGCGCCGCCGCTCAGGGCCGCGCCCCGCTGAGACGCGCCGCCGCCGCGGCCGCCACCGCCGCCACCGCCGGAGACGGTGCCTCGCCCGATGCCTGCTGCCGCTGTCGCTGGCGAGCTGCTGGCCGGCCGCGTCTGATGGCCCGCTGCTGGCTCGCGGTCTGCTCGGGCCAGAGCCCCGGCGTGATCTGGCCACGCGCAGGCGCGGACAGGCAGGCGGCCGCGCTCTGGTCGGCCTCGCGCCGGTAGTAGTCGAGTTCGCCCGCGTCGACGCCCTCAGCGTCGTCGCCGGGACCGGCGAGCAGCAGCCGGTACTGGGGACAGCGCTCCGTCAGCTCCTCGTGCGTGCCCTGGTCGACGAGCCGGCCCTGGTCGAGGACCGCGATCTGGTCGGCGAGCTCGAGCGTCGACATGCGGTGGGCGATCAGCAGCGTGGTGCGGCCGGCCATCACCTTGCGCAAGGTGGCGTGGATCTGCGCTTCGACCCTGGCGTCTATCGCCGACGTGGCATCGTCCAGGATCAGGATGGCCGGATCGGTGATGAGCGCCCTGGCCAGGGCGATCCGCTGGCGCTGGCCGCCGGACAAGGTCAGGCCCTGCTCGCCGACCACGGTGTCGTAGCCGTCGGGCAGGCCGAGGATGAAGTCCTCGGCCTCGGCGGCGCGTGCTGCCGCGACGATCTGCTCCTGGGTAGCGTCCGGCCGGCCGTAGGCGATATTGCTGCGCACGGTGTCGGAGAACAGGAAGCTCTCCTCCAGCACGAGCCCGATCGAGGCGCGCAGCGAGTCCAGGGTCAGGTCGCGGACGTCATGCCCGCCGACCCGGACCGCGCCCGACCGCACGTCGTAGAACCGGGGGAGCAGGAGCGAGATCGTCGACTTGCCCGAGCCCGAGGTGCCGACGACGGCGAGCGTCTCGCCCGGCTGCACTCGCAGCGACAGGCCGCGCAGGACTGGCTCGGATGGCACGTAGCCGAAGTGCACGTCGTCAAGCTCGATGTCGCTTGCTGCCCGGCGGCAGGACCAGGGCGTCCGGGCTGCTCGGTGATCACCGGCCGCGAGTCGATGACCTCGAACACCCGGATGACGCTGGCACGCGCCTCCTGGCCGATCGTGATCAGGTTCGTGAGCGCACGCACCGGGTTGACCATCTGGGCGAGGTAGGACGCGAACGCGAGGAAGGTGCCGAGCGTGATGCTGCCCTTGATCGCCATCCAGCCGCCGAGGGCAAGCACGCCGACCTGGCCGAGCGCGGGGATCGCGCCGAGCGCCGGGCTGAAGCGCGCCATCAGCCGGACCGCGCGCACCCTGGCCGCGTACAGGATCTGGCTGACGCCGTCCAGCCGGTCGATCTCCTGCTGCTCCTGGCCAAAACCCTTGACCACGCGCACGCCAGTGACGGCGCCCTCGACGACGCCCGCGACCTCGCCGGCCTTCTGCTGGGCATCCCAGCTCGCGGGGAACAGCCGCCGCCTGGACGCGATGGAGAGTACGAGCAGCGCCGGGCCGACGGCGAGCGAGATGAGCGCGAGCACCGGCGACAGGATGAACATCACCGCGATCGACAAGACGAACAGCAGCGCGTTGCCCATCAGCATGGGCAGCATGCGACAGCAGGCTCTGGATCATGTTCAGGTCGGTGATGGACCTGCTGACGATCTGACCGGTATGAAGCTGGTCCTGGCGCGCGCCGTCGAGCCTGGTCAGCGAGCCGAACAGCTCGGTGCGCAGGTCGTGCTGGACGTCCAGGGAGAGCTGGCCGCCGCGGTACCGGCGCAGGTAGACGGCGCCGAAGCTGACCAGAGCCGCGATGATCAGCGCCGTCGCGCCCGGCCAGACAGGCTGGTTGTGCGCCACGATCGAGTTGTCGATGATGTCCCGCTGGATCAGCGGAATGACGGTCGTGACCAGCGTCGCCACCAGGGAGGCGCCGAACGCCACCAGCGTGAGGCGCTCGTGCCGCCAGCAGTACGCAGCCAGCCGGCGCAGCCAGCCCTCGCCGTAGCCGGAGCCGAGTGCCGGCTGCTGCGTGGTGCCTGACCGCCTGTCGTGATGCCCCGCCTCACCGCTGGCCTGCACTCTGGGTCGCGGCGCCCCCGCCGCTGGCCAGCCGGGCGAGGCGGCGCTCGGTCATGGACTCGTCGAGCTTGAGCAGATCGGCCACGATCTGCATCGCGGCGGCCGGTGTGATCGAGCAGCGAGCCGAACCAGTCCGCGTAGGCCGCGTCGGCCCGTTCGACGGCCGACCTGGCCGGCCTCGGTCAGATGCAGCCGCACCACCCGGCGGTCGCCTGGCTCGGCCTCGCGGCAGACCAGTCCGGCCGCGACGAGGCTGTCGGCGGTCGCGGTTAGCGTCGGCTTGGCGACGGCGAGCCTCTCGGCCAGCCTGGCGGACCGCTCGCCGCCCTGCCCGATGAGCTTGAGAATCCGGTACTGCTGCGGGCTGATGCCCGCATCGATCCGCTCCAGGACGCGCGTGATCCGCAGCACGGTCAGCACCGCGCTGATCGTCACGTCCTTGTCGATGTCACCAGCCACCCCGGCTGAGTCGACCAACCCGCCACTCCTTTGGTACGGCACACTTACAGTTCGTCAGTCTAACAAAGACGGGCAGCGTGCCTGTTCCCAGGCTGGAGCGACCAGGGGCGGCGGAAAACTCATTGACCACGCAGTGCCGCTGTCGCCTAGCGTCGCCGGGACTCAGCACGGGGAGGAGGCTGCAGTGCGACTTCGCCAGCATCCAGGTCAGCCCGTACCGGCTGTACCTGGTGCTCGAGTGCGGCATGAGCTTCCTGCTCGGCATCAGCTACGCGACGGTCACGGTCTACTGGGTGACCTCCGGGCGGCTCAACCCGCTCCAGCTGCTGCTGCTCGGGACGTCGCTCGAGCTGAGCTACTTCGCTGTTCCAGCTGCCGACCGGCGTGCTCGCCGACCTGGTCAGCAGGCGGCTGTGCGTACTGACCGGGCTGTTCATCGTCGGCCTGGCGCAGGTCATGGCGAGCTTGTCGCCGTCGTTCGGGAACCTGATGGCGTCCTGGGCGCTGCTCGGCCTCGGCGCCGCGCTGAACAACGGCGCGCAGGATGCCTGGATCGCCGACGAGCTGGAGGCCGAGGTCGGCGACGACCGGATGACCGGCATCTACCTGCGCGCCACCCAGCTCGGCCTCATCGCCACCGTGGCCGGCAGCCTGCTGTCCGGCGTCATCGCGCTGGCCGGGCTTGACATGCCGCTGCGCATCGGCGGCGCGCTGATCTGCCTGCTCGCCGTGGCGGCCGCCGTCGTGATGCCCGAGCGCAACTTCCAGCCGGCCAGCGCGCGCCGGCCGGCGGTCGGCAGCATCGTCCGGCAGGCGGGCGGCATGCTGGCGGATCAGGCCAGGTCCACCCACCGGGCCGTGGTGGCGGTACCCGGCCTGGTGCTGCTGTTCGGCATGACGCTCTTCGCCGGCATGTGGAGCGAGAGCTTCGACCGGCTCTGGGGCGCGTTCCTGCTGCGGGACATCAGGTTCCCGCACGTCGGCGGCCTGCATCCGGCCATGTGGTTCAGCCTGTTCGCGTGCGCCGCCGCGGTGCTCGGGCTCGGCGCAACGGAGGTAGCCAAGCGGCGGACCGAGCGGCTCGGGCCCAGACTCGGTCGTCGGCGCGCTGCTGGTGCTGACGCTGGCGATCGGCGCGGCCGTCGTCGGGATGGCCACGGCGCACGCCTTCGCTGTCGTCGTCGTCGACCTACCTGGTCGTCTCCGTGCTGCGGCCGGTGCTGTACCCGCTGGTGTCGGGCTGGATGGTCGGCCGGATCGAGCCGTCGGTGCGGGCGACGGCGCTGTCGGCCAGGGACATGTTCGATAGCGGCGGGCAGATCGTGGGCGGCCCGGTCGTCGGCGCGATCGGCACGCTCGCGTCGCTGCGGATCGCCCTGCTGGCCGGCGCGGCCGCGCTGGCGCCGGCCGCTGCCTGCATCGCGGCGGCCAGCCGCCGGATCCGGCCGCGACGCGGCCGCGACTGTCGCCGACGCTCGAGGCCGCCGACGTACCGATCAGTAACCCCGGCTAGCCGATTGATCACGTCTTCGCGATTATTAGCCCTATGGCGGAAACTCCCACCCCGATCGGCGACGTGCAGGAACAGCTGCGCGGCGCCGGGTACCTGGCGGACACGGCGACCGGCACGGTCGTGCACCTGGCGCAGGCGCTGAGCAAGCCGGTGCTGATCGAGGGCCCGGCCGGCACCGGCAAGACGCAGCTGGCCAAGAGCGTCGCCGCGATGACCGGCAAGCCGCTGATCCGGCTCCAGTGCTACGAGGGGCTGGATGAGTCCAAGGCGATCTACGAGTGGGACTACCGCCGCCAGCTGCTCCAGCTCCAGCTCCAGGAACGCGGCGGCGGCGACGACGCCGCGACGACCTGACCGCGGCCGGGATCTTCGGCGAGGACTTCCTGCTCAGCCGCCCGCTGCTGGCCGCGATCCGGTCCGACCAGCCGGTCGTGCTGCTCATCGACGAGGTAGACCGGCTGGACATGGAGGCCGAGGCGCTGCTGCTCGAGGTCCTGTCGGAGTACCAGGTCTCGATCCCGGAGCTCGGCACCGTGACCGCGCGGCACGTCCCGCAGGTGTTCCTGACCTCGAACAACACCAGGGACCTGTCCGAGGCGCTCAAGCGGCGCTGCCTGTACCTGCACCTGGGCTACCCGAGCATGCAGCGCGAAGCGGAGATCGTGCAGCTCCACGTCCCCGAGCTCAGCGATCACCTGGCCAGCGAGATCGCCGTCGCTGGTCGCGGTGCTGCGTGGCGCCGACCTGAAGAAGCCGCCGTCGATCTCCGAGACCGTCGACTGGGCGCGCACGCTGCTCGCCCTCGGCGCCGCCGAGCTGACCGACGAGATGACCAGGCAGACGCTGTCGGTCCTGCTGAAGTACGAGCGCGACATCACCCTCGCGCTCGCCGAGCTGTCGCTGGCCTGACGGTGCCACCGCCGGAGAGCACGCTGACCACGCTGGTCGACGAGCTGCGCACGATCGGCGTCCCCGTCTCGGTCGGCGAGCACCTCGACGCGGCCCGCGCGCTGGCGTCCGTCCCGCTGGCCGACACCGAGGTGGTGCGGTCGACGCTGCAATGTGCCCTGGTCAAGCGGGCTGAGCACGTCGAGGCGTTCAACCTGCTTTTCGACCTTCATTTTGCCGGAACGGGGTCGGCTCAGCCTGGGCCGTTCGCCGGCCTGTCCGACGACGAGCTAGCTGCCGCGCTCCGCGCGGCCATCGAGTCAGGCGACCCGGCGGTGCTGCGGCAGCTTGCCGAGGAGTACGTCCGCCGCTTCGCGGCGCTGGAGCCCGGCGCCCCGGTAGCGGGCGTGTTCGCCATGATCGCGGCCAGCGACGCGGCCAACCTCGACGCGATCCGGGACGCGCTGCTCGCGGCCGGGCAGGGCGAGGGGGACGGCGCCGGCGATGGCGGCCACGGCGCTGGCGGGGGCGGCGGGTCCGGCGGCGGCTGGCGCTCGGGCAGTCGGCGCGATCCGGGACCGGCTCGAGCCGGGCCGACGCCGACCGCGCGGTCGACCGGTTCCGGGCCGAGCTGCAGGCGGCGATCCGGCGGGCGCTGGTAGCCGACCGCGGCGCTCGTGCGGTCAGCAAGACCATGCGGGTCCGGCTCGCCGAGGACGTGGACATCGCGACCGCGTCGGCGGCCGAGCAAGAGGCCATGGTCGCCTCGATCGGGCCGCTCGCGCACCAGCTCAGCAAGATCCTCGCGCAGCAGGAGTTCCGGAAGCGGCGGCTGTCGGTGCGCCGCACGCTGCACCTCGCGATGGGCACCGGCGGCGTGCCGTTCCGGATCGGCACTGAGCAGGCCCCGCCGCCGAAGCCCGAGATCGTCGTGCTCTGCGACGTGTCCGGATCGGTCGCGACGTTCTCCCGGTTCACGCTGAACCTGCTGATCGCGCTGGACAGCCGCCTGTCCAGGCTGCGCGCGTTCTCGTTCGTCGACGGGCTGTCGGAGATCACCGAGCTGGTCAGCGAGGCGCGGTCGGCCGGGCGCCAGCTCAGCCAGGCCGAGGCGGCCCGCGGCGCGGTGCGGTGGAACGGCAGCTCCGACTACGGCCACGTGCTGCGCGACTTCGCTGCTCAGTACGGCGGGCAGTTCTCGCGCCGGACGGTGGTCCTGGTCGTTGGCGACGCGCGCACCAACTACCTGGATCCGGCCACCGGGGCGCTGGCCGACATTGCGGACCGGGTCGGCAAGCTGTACTGGCTCAACCCCGAGCCGCGCCGCTACTGGAACCAGGGCGACTCGGTGATGGCCCGGTACGCACCGCTGTGCGACCAGGTCCGGGAGTGCAGCACGCTGCGGCAGATCGCCAGCTTCGTCCAGTCGCTCGCGGTCCGCTGAGAGGGCTGCGCCTAGCCGGGCGCCTCGCCTGGCACGATCAGCCCCGTCTCGTAGGCGAGTATCACGGCCTGCACCCGGTCCCGCAGGCCGAGCTTGGCCAGCAGGCTGCCGACATGAGTCTTGACCGTGGCCTCGCTGACGAACAGCGCGGCCGCGATCTCGGCGTTGCTGCGGCCGCGCGCGATCAGCATCAGCACGTCCCGCTCCCGGGCAGTGACCGACGCGAGCTGCGACGGCGACGGCGCCGTCTCCGGCGGCCGGCGCGCGAAGGCCTCGATCAGCCGCCGCGTCACCGAGGGGGCGAGCAGCGCGTCCCCGGCCGCGGCCGCGCGGACGGCGGCGATGAGGTCAGCCCGCGGCGAGTCCTTCAGCAGGAAGCCGCTGGCCCCCGCGCGCAGCGCAGCGTAGACGTAGTCGTCGAGGTCGAACGTGGTCAGCATGACGACCTTCGGGGCCGGCCGCCCAGACTCGTCAGCCCGGCTCGTGATGAGCCGGGCCGCCTCCAGCCCGTCCATCTCCGGCATGCGGACGTCCATCAGCACGACGTCGGGCTTGTGCTCGGCCGCCTGAGCTACCGCCTCCGCGCCGTTGGCGGCCTCGCCGACCACCGTGATCCCCTCAGCTGTGTTGAGAATCACGCAGAATCCGGCCCGGACCAGTTCCTGGTCGTCGGCTACCACGACGGTGATGGGCTCGCTCATCGGCTCGCGGTCATTGCCCTGGCCGCGCTCACCGGACCGGCAGGCGAGCGCTGAGGGCAAAGCCGGCCGCCGAGCTGGGTCCGACCGTGAGGCTGCCGCCGCAGGACGCTACCCGCTCGGCAATGCCCGCCAGCCCGAAGCCGGACCCGGATGTGGCCGGCGGCTCGAGGCGCCGTGGACCGGAGTCGGCGACCGACAGCGTCACGTAACCGGGCTCGTACGCCACTGTCACCAGGGCCTGCATGGCGTCGGCATGGCGGAGCGTATTGGTCAGCGCCTCCTGCACGATCCGGAACGCGGTCAGCTCGATGCCCGGCGCCAGCGCGGCCGGGGTGCCGGTGACGCGGTACTCGACCGGCAGCCCCGCCTCGCGGACCGTGGCGAGCACGTTGCCGAGGTCGGTCAGCGATGCGGCAGGCGCCGTCGCCGGGTGCTCGGCCGGTCCGCGCAGCACGCCGAGCAGGCGGCGCAGCTCCGTCAGCGCCTGGCGCGCGGTGTCGCCGATGATGTCCACCGACCGGCGCGCCTGCTCGGGCTGCGCCGGCAGCAGCGAGGCGGCGGCTTCGGCCTGGACGGCCATCAGGCTGACGTGGTGCGCGACGACGTCGTGCAGTTCGCGGGCGATGCGCGCGCGCTCGGCCGCCGCGGCGCGCGCGGCCTCCGGTGTCGAGCTCGGCCTCGGCCCGCTCGGCTCGGCTCTGCGCGGCGGTCAGCGACGTGCGCTTGGCCCGGCTCAGGTTCCGGCCGCCATCGCCGTGGCGAAGATCAATCCCTGGAATATCGCCTCGTACGGCTCGCTGTGCCCTGGCGATGCGAGCGAGATCGTGACGCCCGCGACGACCAGCGCGGTGGTGATCGCTCGGAACACCGGGCCGCGCCGGTCGAAAACCGTGTAGACCGCGATTGCGGGACCAAGCGGCAGCGGCGCGAAGCCGAAGCCGATCTTGTCGTAGCTGATCCGCGCCGCGCCGATGACGAGCCCGGTGCCCACGGCGGCGGACCGCCGCCACGCAAGCGGCAGGGCCTGGCCAGCGAGCAGGAGCAGCGCCAGCCAGAGCGGGTGCAGCTGCGCCCGGTACGGCAGCACGGAGACCACGTTGACCGCGGCCAGGGCGACCGCGAGCCCGGCGTCCTGGAGCTGCTCCTGGCGGCGGGCGGGCAGCGCGGCCAGGCGGTCCGCCAGCCCACGGCGGACCGCGGTCACCCGCGCGGCAAGCGTTGTCACGCCCTGATACTAGAGTCCGCAGCTCGATGGACGGTATCGGCCGCGAGGGCGATCGGTCATCTCCGCCCTGAGGCTGAGGCGCACCGGCCAGCGGCCGCCTGTTCTCCGCCCGCAGGCGGAGCCTGCGAACCCGCTGTCGGCCCGATGTGGGATGGCCCCGTTCCCCGTCACGATGACACCATGACCACAGAACCCCTGACCGCTGCCACCCCAGCCGTCGCCCGGCCGCCCGCGGTCGCGCGCGCGCCGCGGCTGGCGATCGCCCTGATCGCGCTCGGCGCAGTGGCGCTGGAGCTTGCCGTCAGCGGCCGCTACGGCTACGTCCGCGACGAGCTCTACTTCCTGGCCGCCGGCCAGCACCTCGGCCTTCGGCTACGTCGACCAGCCGCCGCTGACCCCGCTGCTGGCGCATGTTGGCGCGGTGCTCGGCGGTGACACCCTTGTCGGCCTGCGTGTCCTGCCCGCGCTCTGCCTGGCCGCGATCGTCATGCTCACGGCCGCGATGAGCCGGCAGCTCGGGGCAGGCCGGACCGGCCAGGTCCTGGCCGCCCTGGCCGCCGCGACGTGCGGGGAGTACATCGGCGCTGCGCATGAGCTGACGACGACCCCGCCGGACTTCCTGGGCTGGGCAGTGACGCTGTACCTGGTCACGCGGCTGCTCGCGAGCCGGGATCCGCGCTGGTGGCTGGCCATCGGCGGCTGTGTCGGCGTCGCCAGCGAGGCGAAGTGGAACATCGGCTTCCTGGCGGCCTCGCTGCTGGCGGGATTCGCGGTCACGGACGCGCGATCGCTGCTGCGCAGCCGTTACCTGGCGGTCGGCGCGCTGCTCGCCGCCGCGCTGGCCGCGCCGGACCTGATCTGGCAGGCGGCGCACGGCTGGCCGGACCTCGACGTCTTCCGCGCGCTTCAGCTGCAGGCAGGGCACAACCGGGCCACGTACTGGCTGGGGCAGATCGTCTTCACCGGGATCGCGCTCACGCCGGTCTGGGTGGCCGGGCTGGTCTGGTCGGTGCGCAGCGCGCAAGCGCGCGTGTTCCGCTCGGCGGGCATCGGCTGCGGGCTGGCAGTGCTGCTCCAGTTCGTCCTCGGCGGCAAGCCGTACTACCCGGGTGCGGCCTACACGTTCCTGCTGGCGGCCGGGTGCGTCCCGCTCGAACGGTGGCTGGCGGCGCGGCGGCCGTTCGCCGGTCACGTGCGCCCGGCGGCCGCGATGGCGGGGGGCATGCTGTTGTCGGCGGCCCTCATCTTGCCGGTCGCGCTGCCGGTGCTGCCTGCCCGCGTGCTGCACACCGTGCCGCTGCAGAAGATCAACTATGACCTGGCGGAGTCGATCGCGTGGCCGCAGCAAGTCGCGCTTGTCGCCCGCGAGTACGAGGCACTGCCGCCGTCGCTGCGGCAGGTCACCACGATCCTTGCCGGCAACTACGGCGAGGCGGGCGCGATCGAGCGCTACGGCGCGGGCGACGGGCTGCCGGCGGCCTACAGCGGCGCCAACAACTTCTGGCTCTGGGGACCGCCGCCGGCGAGTGACACGGCCGCGATCGCGGTGAACGTGGATCCGGCCCTGCTGCGGCGCGAGTTCCGGCAGGTCAGGCTCGTGGCTACGTTCTGGAACGGGCTTGGCGTCAGCGACGACGAGGAAGGCGCGCAGATCTTCCTCGCGACCGGCCTGCGGTCCTCGTGGGCGCGGGCATGGCCGGCGTTCCGCGACTACTCCTGAGCGGGCCGCGGGCTCCTGAGCGGGCCGCGGGCTCCTGAGCGATCGGGCCCGGCCGTCTGGCAGGGTGGACTCATGGCATCAGAATCCACGCACCGCACGCTGACCGTCGAGCGCGTCGGGGCCGGGCAGTTCGCGGCCGTCAATTCTCGCGGCGGGCGGATCGTCTTCGGCACCGGTGCGGACGAGGAGTTCACCCCGACCGAGTTGCTGCTGATCGCGATCGGCGGCTGCACGGCGATCGACATCGACATCATCACGACGCGGCGCGCCGAGCCAGAGTCCTTCGAGATCGTCGTGGACGCGGACAAGGTGCGCGACGAGAGCGGCAACCACCTTGCCAACATCGAGGTCACCTACCGGGTCAGGTTCCCGGCAGGGGAAGCGGGCGACAAGGCGCGGGCTGTGCTGCCTGACGCCGTCCGGCAGTCGCACGAGCGGCTGTGCACGGTGGGCCGGACGGTCGAGCTGCCAACGCCGATCACGACCCGCATCGACTAGCGGCGGAGCTAGCCGGCCTGGATCGACTGAGGGAACTGGAAGACGTTCGCCGGATCGACGGTCGCCTTCACCAGCTTCAGCCACGGATAGTTCGCGCCGTAGTAGGCCCGCCGCCAGTCCCCGAGGTCGGGATCGATGTAGTTCTGGTACGCCTGGCCGCTGGCATGCCTGTGCAGTGATCGGTAGTAGGAGTTCAGCCAGCCGTGCTGGCTGTTCACGCCGCTGCGCTCGCCTGGCGAGGTCCAGCTGGTCGAGTACTGAGCCAGGAAGAGCGCGTCCCGGTGCACGAACGCGGTGGCTTCTGCAGGCACCCGGTTGACCGCGCCGCCGAGCGCGTCGAACGCCACGCTGCCGATGCCGCCTGCCGCGCCGTTGATGTCGCGGATCCGCTCGATGCCAGATAGCAGCGCGCGGATGCCCCGACGCGTGAGCGGCGTGGTGAAGAAGTCGGACTTGGCGAACGATGGCACGCGCGCCAATTGGCCGCCCGGTCCGGTGTGGCACGCCCGCAGCGGGATGGCCGAGCAGCCGGCTCGACCAGCATGGCGTCCAGGTAGGACTCCTCCCGGGCGACGACAGTGGCCGGCCCGGATCCGACCCGGTAGTAGAGGTGGTCCAGGTGCCGGGCCAGGCCGTGCGGCGGCCCGGCGTAGGTGCCGCCCACGGTGAGTGCTGGGGCGACGCCGAAGTCGGCGGACAGGTGGAGGGTGGACCACAGGGCGTCGGGAGCGTGCGGCGCCCACGACTGCCAGGCGCTGACCACCCTGGCCGCATCCGACCACGGCCAGGTCAGGAAGAAGACGCTCAGCCTGCTCAGCTCGATGCGTGCGGAACGTCAGCGACGTCGCGACGCCGAAGTTGCCGCCGCCGCCACCGCGGCAGGCCCATAGCACCTCGCTGTTGCGCGTGGCGTCGCAGGTCAGTATGCTGCCGTCCGCTCTTACCAGGTCGATGGCGGTCAAGTTGTCGCTGGTCGTGCCGTACAGCCTGGACAGCACGCCGATCCCGCCGCCGAGCGCGAGTCCCGCGATCCCGACCGTCGGGCAGGAGCCACCGGGCACGGCCACGCCCCTGGCCGCGAGGCTGGCGTAGAAATGGATCAGATCCAGCCCGGCGCCGACCGTGACGGTCTGGTCGCCGAAGCTGACGAGTTCATCGCCGATACGTCGATGACCAGGCCAGCGCTGACGGTTGACCATCCGGCGTAGCTGTGACCACCGGACCGGACGCGAACTGCCAGCCTGAACTTCCGGACGAAGCTCAGGCAGGTCGCGACGTCGGCAGGTGTCGCGCAGTACGCGATGCCGGCCGGTTCCAGGGAGTCGAAGCGCGGCTCGAATAGCTGCCTGGCCTGGGCGTAGCCGCTGTCGCCGGGCCGCATGAGCCGTTGCGTTGACAAGTGCTTGCGCAGGGCGGCCCAGTCGGCCCGGGTCGGCTTGCTAGGCGTAGACACCGGCCGAGTGAAGGCCACCCGCGAACGTGACCGGCGAGGTGTGCGCTGGCAGCCTCGTTCCGCCGAGAGCACGCGTCGCGAACACGGCACCCACGGCGGCGACGCCGGCCGTCCCGACGCCGATCAGGAATTCGCGCCGCGCGGAGCTGGGAGCCTTGCGGTCGGCTGCGTGCTCGGCGGCAGCGGGCGGGGCGGCTGCGTGCTCGCCGGGTGGCGGCGGGCCGAGTGGGCGCTCGGCGGGGGCTTCTGCACCGGGGGCGTCGGCGGCGGGGGCTTCGGCGGCGGGCGCGGTCCCGTGCTCCTCGCGGCCGCTGGCCTCGCTCATGCTGCCCTCCCGCAACTGCTGAGAGTCCGCGAGTGGCTCGCTGGTTGCGAGCGATCGTGGCCCGCTCAGTTATCGCTGCCGCGCCGGGAGAAGTTGCACATTCGGCGGTTCTGCTTTCCGATTCCGCGGGCCAGCAGCGTGGCTGGCTAGTTACTGCTAATACAGCGTCAGCAATGCGCCAGCCATGAGGTCGCCTTGCAGGCCCGTCCTAGACCGGCGCGATCAAGGCCCGAGCAGGCCGAGCGGGCTGGGCGCGGCGAATTCGATCTGCAGGACGCTCTGCCCGCTGGGCAGTCGAACGGTCCCCATGCTGAGCGGGACATACGGCGGGCTCTGCGAGTGCAGGGCGCTCTCGATCGCGCTCAGGTAAGCGCTGCTGGTCTGGTGCGCGGCAGCGTCAGCCTCGGCTAGGTACGCGATGCGAATGGGGACGCCTGGATCAGCGCCGGCCACCACTCCGCCAAAGCCGACGATGTCGACAGGATGCTGGCCGGCCAGGAACGCGATAGTTGTCAGGAGCCGCGAATCGACAAGTCCGGACGCCAGCTGGGATTTCGCGTCAGCCGAGACGGTGATCCGGCTGTTGCGGAGCAGTTGCGCTGCCGACGATTTCCTGGCGGCGAGGTCGGAGCTCAGCGCGGTTTGGAACGCCACCGGGCCCTGAGGTGCGGTAATGCGTACGTCGACTCGGCTGGAGCCGCTGCCGAAGCTGGCGATGACCTCCGGTGCGTATACCGAGCTGAGCTTGCTTCCGAACTGGCTGCGGACGTCCGCGGTCGCGATGACCAGCACGGAACCGTACGGGTCCGGTGCCGTCGGCTGCAGCACCGTCAGGTTGCTGGCCGGGAACCCGTGCGCGGCCAGGCTGGAGCACATAACCGCGTCGCAGGTCACGGTCACATCGCGGCCTACTTGCGCGGCAACCCAGTTGGCTGTCTGGCTGCGGACCGTCGCTGCGGTGGCGAGCGGATTGCCGACCTGCGCCGCGTGGCTGGATTGGCCCGGCCTGGTCGGCTTATGACTGGCAATGAGCGCAGCGACCGCGGCGATCATGACCACGATCGCCATGACGAGCCCGGCCAGCTGCCAGCGCCGAGCTGGTCTGCTCACCCTGGTACGACCGACGGGCCGGGCCTGCCTGACGGTGGCAGCGGACTTCACCGCCTGTGCCCGCTGACGGCTCCGTCGCCGCGTCCGGTCGCGGCTTGTCGATGCTGGGGCCGGGCTAGTCGGCGCTGCCACTGATGGGGCGTCGGCTGCGGCGCCGACCGGGGACGCAGACGGGGCTGGTGGCGAGGCCTCGACGGGCGGCGGCACTCGGCCCGATGGGGATGCAGGCGCAGTGGGCGGCGGCGACGCGCCGGGCGCTGGCGGAGTCCTAACAGGCGCCGTGGCTGGTGCCGCGGCGGGCGGCGGCGCGGCGGTGGTCGGCGGCGCGGCGGTGGGCGGTGGCGTGGCGGTGGCCGGTGGCGCAGCGGTGGCTGGTGACGGTGCCGTGGGTGGTGCCGGTGCTGCGGGTGGTGCCGGTGCTGCGGCTGCTGGCGTAATGCTCACAGGCGCCGTGGCTGACGCGGCGGCGAGTGGCGGCGCACTGGCCGGTGGGGCTGTGGTGGCTGCGCGCGGCGGCGCGGTGGCGGCTGGAGGCCGTACAGAAGGTGGTGCCGGTGCCGCGGCTGCTGGCGGTGCAGTGGCTGGTGCCGATGCCGTAGTTGCGGGCGGAGTGCTCACTAGCGCCAAGGCTGGCGCGGTGGCCGGTGGCGGCGCGGCCGTGATGGCGGCGGCTGCCACCTTTGCCGCCGACGTGGCGCGCAGCAAGCTAGCGGCTGAGGAGGCGAGCGACGTCGGTGATGGCGCGCGGCTCAGCCAGTCTCCGGCAGGCACGCTTCCGCTTGGCGCCGCGCCGGTTGCCGTTGTGCCGGCGCGCTCAATGTCGGCCCACGGAGTGTCAGTTCGCCCTGTGTCGGCGGCGGACTCTGCCGTGGCGCCGGCCTGGCCGGGTGGGTCGGTACGCCTTGGCGCCAGCCGACGGGAGGGCGGTGTCTGGATCGCGCTGGCGCCAGGCGACCGCCGTGGCAGCGGGCTGGCGGGTCGTGCGCGGCTTGGGCGGCGCTTCGTCGCGCGGCAGCGGATGCGCCGCACTACCAGGAGTACTCGCAGGCAGGAATCCCCGGCGCAGTTGCCCAGGCGTCAGCCCGCCCGCACCCGGCACTCGCCGCGGCAGTTCCGACGGCTCCTCCGGCGGCGGACGGCTGTCCTCTGCCATGCGGCGCACCCCCCAGCTGCAATAAGGGCGCCTTATCTCAGGTCAACAGCGCAGCACAGGACGACCTGCCGTACAACCGAAACCGCCCACTCCGTCGAAATAAAGGCGTGATCAGCGATCGCGGTCGCGCGAGAGCTAGCCATCGCGTGCGCCTGGACGACTAGCTTGCCGCAATTCTAGCCACGTAGTCGTCGAAGCGGCGGAGGCTCGTCTCGAAGCCGGCTCGCGCTTCGGCGCTCGCGTACAGTGACGGCACATTGGTCTGGTGCGTCACGACTTCGGTCCGGCCGTCCCCAAGCTCGGTGAAGGTTATCGTCGTGATCATGCCGCCTTCGACGTCTGCCTCTCGCCACACGAGCTTGCCCGGTCGCTCGACTGCCAGGAAGACGGCGCGCATCGTGTACTGACTGCCGTCCGCCAGGCTTACCATCACGGTCTCGAATCTGCCGCCTGGCCGGAGGTCAACGGTGATGCCGTCGACCGGTGTCGTCGTGCCGTCCGGACCCCAGAACTGCGTGAGGTGGTCGGGCTGCGTCATGCAGTCGAACAGCAGCTCGCGGCTCGCCTCGTGGGTGCGCCGGTAAGTGAACTCGCCCGGCTCGCTCATATCTGCTCCCCGGTGTCGGCGGCGGTGTCGCGCAGCGCTGACAGGTGCTTGTCGAGCCGGTCGTACCGGTCGTGCCAAACTTGCCGATGGCGGCCGATCCAGTCGGCCACGTGCTCGAACTGCGCAGGCTCAAGACGGCATGGCCGCGCCTGCGCGACGCGCGAGCGCGAGATCAGGCCTGCGTGCTCGAGCACCTTGATGTGCTTAGAGATCGCCTGCTGGGTCAGCGCGAAGGGCGCGGCCAGCTGCCCGACGGTTGCCTCGCCTGCCGAGAGGCGCGTCAGTATCGCCCGACGCGTCGGATCGGCGAGCGCCGCGAATGTCACGCTGAGCCCGTCGACGGCAGCCGTCGTCATCGAGCGATCACCGGCCACACGCTGGACACGCCATCGCCCTCGAAGAGCTCGCGCGGGATCTTGCGCCCGGCTAGCAGGGGCAGCAGGTCACGGCCGCGCCCCGCGAGCTGCACGCCGTGGCCGGCGGACCAGCCGAGATCGGTGGCGGTCACCGCGATACCGGTCAGCGGGAAGCCGAACAGCGTCTCGCTGCCAGGGCTTGTCAGCGAGTCGAGTACCAGCGTCATCGCGCTGTCCGGGATCTCGTACTCCAGGGCCAGCGGCCAGCTGATGTCGAGCCCGTGGATCACGTCATGGCTGAGCGCCCCCGCCAGGCCGCCGCCCGGCGGGCTCCACGGCGTGTCGGCGTTGTCGCGCAGCGCACTGACGAGCTCGCCCGGCGGGAGCGCGCTGTCCCGCGCCGCGATCTCGTCGGAGAATGCCGTGAAGTCTCCGCCGCACCGCTGCAGGCCGGCCATGAACTCTTCGCCGGAGATACGGAACGGCATCGTCTGATGCGCGAGCACGTGTACTGGCGTCCAGCCAGCGCACAGCGAGGCGCCTCGCCACTGAGCCGGCGTGAGGCTGTCGAGGGCCTCCGCGAGCGCCCTGCGATGTGCGGCTATGACGTCCATCATGGCGACTCCTCTGAAACTAATTAGTTGTACAACTAGCTAGTTTAGTAGACTCCGCTGTAAGCGTCAATGGCCATGAAGCGCAGCTGCTGGGCCGACGTGGATCGCGCCGTGACCGCCGATGTCAGCCGGCGGCTCTCAGGAACCAAAGCTCAGCGCTGGAGCGGTGATGGCCTGCGGAAACTTGAACAGGTCATGCGGGTCGTAATTGGCCTTGACCGCCTGTAGCTCCGGATAGTTGATGCCGTAGTAGGCCTGCTGCCAGTTGGCCAGGCTCGGGTCGGGATAGTTCTGGTAGGCCTGGCCGCTGGCGTGCGGGTGCACCGCGTTGTAGTACGACGTGATCCAGCTGTGCTGGCTGGCCCGGCCCGCGGCGGTACCTGGCCATTTCCACGAGGTGTAGTACTGCGCCCCGAAGAGCGCGTCGCGGTGCACGAACGCGGTGGCCTGAGCGGGCACCCGGTTGACGGCGCCACCCAGGGCATCAAACGCGATGCTGCCGGCGCCGCCATCGGCGCCGCGGATGTGCCGCAGCCGCTCGATGCCGCCGAGCAGGGCGCCGATGCCGGCCTTGTCCAAGGGCCTGGTAAAGAAGTCGGACTTGGCATAGAAGGGCACCCGAGGCAGGCTGCCGCCAGGCGGTGTATCGCACGCATGCACAGGTACGTTCGCGCACCCGGCCTCGAGCAGCATCGCGCTGAGGAAAGAGTGCTCGGTCACGGACCCGGCTGGCGCACTGCCGACAAGGTGATACAGCTTGTCCAGTTGCGCGTGCGCGCCAGCCACCGAGCCGACGAACGTGCCGCCGACGCCGACCGAGGGCAGTCCGCCAAACGCGGCCGACAGGTGCAGGTTGGACCACAGGGCGTCCGGCCCGTGCGGCGCCCACGACTGCCAGCCGCTCACGACGCGGCCGGCCTGCGACCACGGCCAGCTGAGGAAGAAGAGCACCAGGCTGGTCAGGTTGTGCGTCCCGAACGTGAATGAGGTAGCGACACCGAAGTTGCCACCACCGCCCCCGCGACTTGCCCAGTACAAGGGCTCGTTACTGGTCGGGCTGCAGGTCAGCGTGCTGCCGTCGGCCGTGACGACATCGAGCGAGCGCAGGTTGTCACAGGTCAGGCCGTAGATCCTGGCCAGTACGCCGATGCCGCCGCCGAGCGTGAGCCCGGCGATGCCGACCGTCGGGCACGAGCCGCCGGGCACTGCCTTGCCGTGCGCCGCCAGCCCGCCGTAGAAACTGATCAGGTCGATGCCGGTGCCGACGGTGACGGTGCCTGTCCCGAACGACATCGAGTTCATCTCGGACACGTCGAGGATGAGGCCGTTGGTGACGCTCGACCAGCCGCCGTAGCTGTGACCGCCCGACCGCATGCGTACCGCGAGGCTGAACCTGGTGACGAAGCTCAGGCAGAGGGCGACGTCAGCATCGGTCTTGCAGTAGGCGACGCCAGCCGGTCGCAGCGAGTCGAACTGCGGGGAGAACAGCTCGTGCGCCCTGACATAGGCGGCCTGGCCCGGCTGATAGAGCTTGTGGGTAGCACAAGCACTACGCAGGGTAACCAAGAAACGCGGAAGGTTACGCGCGACGCGCGGGCGGCGTCAGGTCGCAGCGACCCCAACCAGGACGCGCACGGAGCCGCCGTCCCCGACTGACTGTGGCGGGGCGCTGACGTCGGCCGCCGGCAGCACTGTCACGTCGACCGCCAGCGTCTCGCCGGCCAGGAACTCCGCGTGCGCCCGTACCGCATCGGCGACCGGGCCATCGGCGCCGACAGTCAGCCTGATCCGGTCGGAGACCGCGAGCCCCGCGTCGCGGCGCGCCTGCTGGACGATCCGGACCACGTCGCGCGCGGTGCCCTCAGCGGCCAGCTCCGGCGTGACCGCGGTGTCGAGGGCGACCAGTCCGGCGCCGCCGGGCAAGGCCGACACCGAGTCCGGGTCGGCCGCGACCAGACGCAGATCGTATTCGCCGTCCGCAAGCTCGATGCCAGCCGCAAGGATCGATTCGCCGTGACGTTCCCAGTTCCCTGCCTTGATCGCCTTGATGACCTCCTGCACCTTGGCGCCGATCCTCGGCCCGAGCGCGCGTGGGTTGACCGCCAGCTCAAACGTGCCGAGGCTGGCCGGGTCGGCTGACAAGGCGACGTCCTTGACGTTGACCTCGTCGCTGATCAGCTCGGCGTAAGGGGCGAGCGCGAGTGCGTCCGGGTGCGCGACGGTGAGCTGCGCCAGCGGCAGCCGCACGCGCAGCTGGCGCGCCTTGCGCAGGCCGAGGGCAGTGCTGCACACCGCGCGCACCAGGTCCATCGCGCCGGCGAGCTCGTCGTCGGCGGGCCAGTCCGCGACGTCGGGCCAGTCGGCCAGGTGCACGCTCGGCTCGCCGGTCAGGCCGCGCCAGATCGCCTCGGTGGTCAGCGGCAGCAGCGGCGCGGCCACCCGGGTGACCGCCTCGAGCACGGTCCACAGCGTGTCGAGCGCGGCCGCGTCCCCGGCCCAGAAGCGATCGCGTGACCTGCGGATGTACCAGTTGGTCAGCACCTCCAGGTACTCCCGCAGCTCCTGGCACGCGGTCGGCACGTTGTACTCGTCCAGCAGCGCCGTCATGCTGGCGGCCAGTGACCGGGTCTTGGCCAGGATGTAGCGGTCCAGCACGTGCTCGCTGTCGGTCCGGGCGACAGCCTGGTAGGACTCCGCGTTCGCGTACAGCGCGAAGAAGTAGTACGAGTTCCACAGCGGCAGGATCGCCTGGCGCACCGCGTCCCGGATGCTCGGCTCGTTCACGACGAGGTTGCCGCCGCGCAGGATCGGGCTCGCCATCAGGAACCAGCGCATCGCGTCCGACCCGTAGCTGTCGAACACCTCGTTGACGTCGGGGTAGTTGCGCAGGCTCTTGGACATCTTCTGGCCGTCGCTGCCGAGGATGATGCCGTGGCTCACGCAGTTGCGGAACGCGGGCCGGTCGAACAGCGCGGTCGCCAGCACGTGCAGCGTGTAGAACCAGCCGCGGGTCTGGCCGATGTACTCGACGATGAAGTCGCCGGGGTAGTGGCTGTCGAACCAGTCGGCGTTCTCGAACGGGTAGTGCACCTGGGCGAACGGCATCGACCCGGACTCGAACCAGCAGTCCAGCACCTCCGGCACCCGCCGCATGGTCGATCGCCCGGTCGGGTCGTCGGGGTTCGGCCTGGTCAGGTCGTCGATGCCGGGTCGGTGCAGGTCATCGGGCCGGACGCCGAAGTCGCGCGCCAGCTCGTCCAGCGATCCGTACACGTCGGTCCGCGGGTAGGCCGGGTCGTCGCTCTGCCAGACCGGGATGGGGGAGCCCCAGAACCGGCTCCGGCTGATGGACCAGTCCCGCGCGTTCTCCAGCCACTTGCCGAACTGGCCGTCCTTGACATGCGCCGGGCACCCAGGTGATCTCCTGGTTCAGCTCGACCATCCGGTCTCGGAACTTGGTCACCTCGACGAACCAGCTCGACACCGCCTTATAGATCAGCGGGTTCCGGCACCGCCAGCAGTGCGGGTAGGAGTGCGTGTAGGTCTGCGCGCGGACGAGGCTGCCCTGCTCGCGCAGCTTGGCGGTGATGCCAGGGTTGGCATCGAACACGTGCTGGCCCTCGAAGTCGGGCACCACCGACGTGAATACCGCGTGCTCGTCGACCGTCAGCACGGTCGGGATGCCTGCCTCATTGCACGCCAGCGCGTCCGCTTCGCCGTAGGCAGGCGCCATGTGCACCACGCCCGTGCCATCCTCGGTCGTGACGTCGTCGGACAGGATCACCCGGAAGGCATCGGCGGTGCCGAATCTGGCCGCGTCAGTCAGGTAGGGCAGCAGCGGTTCGTACCGGCGCCCGGCCAGCTGCGCGCCGGACAGCTCGCCGACGATGGCGGCTCCCTCGAGCTCGCGCTCGTAAGCGGCCTGCCGGTCGCGGGCGAGAATGTAGCGCTCGCCGTCCTTTTCCAGCACGGTGTAGCTGATGTCCGCGCCGACCGCGACGGCCAGGTTGGACGGGAGGGTCCACGGCGTCGTCGTCCAGGCCAGCAGCCACTCCCCGGTCTCCAGCTTGAACCGGACGGTGACCGACGGGTCCTGCCGGTCCTTGTAGACGTCGTCGTCCATCCGCAGCTCGTGGTTGGACAGCGGCGTCTCGCACCGCCAGCAGTACGGCAGGACCTTGAAGCCCTCGTAGATCAGGCCCTTGTCCCACAGCTGCTTGAACGCCCACATGACGCTCTCCATATAGGAGGTATCGAGCGTCTTGTAGTCGTGATCGAAGTCGACCCAGCGGGCCTGCCGGGTGACGTAGTCCCGCCATTCATGGGTGTAGCGCAGCACCGATTCACGGCAGGCCGCGTTGAACTTCTCGATGCCCATGGCCATGATCTCGGCCTTGCCCGAGATGCCGAGCAGGCGCTCGGCCTCCACCTCGGCCGGCAGCCCGTGGCAGTCCCAGCCGAACCGGCGCTCGACTCGCTTGCCCTGCATGGTGCGGAACCTCGGCACCACGTCCTTGACGTAGCCGGTGATCAGGTGGCCGTAGTGCGGCAGGCCGTTCGCGAACGGCGGTCCGTCGTAGAAGACGAACTCATCCGACAGCGGGCGCTGCGCCACGGACTCCTGGAACGTGTCGCTCTTCGCCCAGTAGGCGAGGACGCCTTCTTCGAGTTCGGGGAAGCTCGGCTGGGCCGGCACTCCGCTCGCGGCCTGGCCTGCCGCCTTAGCGGTCTCCGCCCTGGGGTAAACGCTCATCTGGTGGTACGTCCTTGCGGCGCGGTCTGTGCCCTCTGCAGGCTGGTCTCGCGCGAGGACGACGCGCCCGCTCCGGTGCGGGCGTACCGCGGTACCACCTCGCTTGCCGCGGATCTGGATCTCTTGACCCAGTCCGCGACCGCTCATCTGCCCGGCTGTCACGGGCCGGACCCGCCCGGTTCTAATCAGGCCCCGTCGCCGCCACGGGCGGCTGAGCAGGGACCCTTTCTTCCGGAAGCTCCCCGGTGATAGCCGGATCATCGCTGTGTGACGTTAGTTTAGCGGGAATCGGCAGCTCTCGGCTCGGCAGGCGGCAGGAACAGCAAGGTCGGCAGTGGCGTTTATTCCTGGTGTGCGTAATCGCCAGAGAGTGAGGGTTAGTGGCGCGGTGTATCACCTGCGGGACCGAATTGCATCCCGAGCGGGCGCTGAAGTACAACTACTGCATGGCACCAGAGTGCCAGGAAAAGAACAATAACGGCCTGACGATGGTCGCCGTCGGCATGAACAAGGCGGCGGAGGAATTCCTCATCCTTGACGACCGGACTCGCGAGGACCTGGCCAGCGGCAAGTTCCGTGACCAGCGGCGGGGATCATTCGGGCCGCCTGCTCCGGCAGTCGCTGGCGGGGGTCATCGCGTCGGCCGAGCCCCGTCGCAAGCGCGCACCAGGGTTCCCGCCCGTAACCCGGCGCGGCCGCCATGGAGCCGGTCACAGGAAAAGCTCGCGCTGCTGTACAACCAGCAGGGCCTGCGGCCTGCGGAGATCGCGCAGAAGCTCGGCGTGTCCAGTCATCTGGTCACCCAGATCATCCTGGCCGCCAAGAATCGCGGGAAGGCCTGAACCCTTTTATCCTGTCCGGATGCACCTGGAGTTCAGTGGCGAGATCTGGTTCTGGCGGGGCCCGGCGCCGTGGTACTTCATCACCGTTCCAGAAGATGAGTGCGGCGAGCTGGAGGCGATTTCCGCGCTCGCGACCTACGGCTGGGGCATGATCCCCGTGACGGCGCACATCGGGCGGACGGGGTGGAAGACGTCCCTGTTCCCGAGAGATGATCGGTATATCGTGCCCGTGAAGGCCCGGGTGCGGAAAGCCGAAGGGCTCGACGTCGGCGACACGGCCACCGTCCGACTCGCCGTCGATCTGTGACCAGGTGCTGGCGCGTGTCGAGCGCCGCTGGCGTGACCCTGGTGAGGCCGCTAGATGTCCGGGCGCTGCCAGAGTCGCTATCGTGATGGTGTGCTCGCCGGTCCCCGCTTGCGCCAGGTGGCTCTGGTGGCGCGCGACTGCGACCAGGTGGCCGCCGAGTTGCGCCGGGCTTTCGGCTGGCAGCCGCCATTCTCCGATCCGGGCGTCGCGCACTTCGGCCTGTGTAACGCCGTGTTCGCGGCTGGCGACACTTTCGTGGAGGTAGTGGCGCCCATCCAGCCGGGCACCACCGCCGGCCGGTATCTTCAGCGGCGCGGTGGTGACGGCGGCTACATGGCGATATTCCAGGTCAGCGACATGGCGGCGGCTCGCCGCCGGGTGGCCGATTGCGGAGTGCGCGTGGTCTGGACGGCGGACCTGCCCGACATAGCGGGCACGCATCTGCATCCCAAGGACGTCCCCGGCGCCATCGTGTCGCTGGACTGGGCTGACCCAGCGGAGTCATGGCGGTGGGCGGGCCCGTCGTGGACCGGGGGTGCGCCCGCGCATTCTCCGGGCGGCGTGACCGGGCTGACGATCGAGGTGAGCGACCCGTTCGGCGCGGCGCAGCTCTGGGCGGCCGTGCTCGGCATTCCCGCCAGTCGCGATGGCGGGACCGCAGTGGTCGAGCTCGCGGAAGCGGGCCAGCTTGTGCAGTTCAGGCCAGCCAGGGCTGATCACGGCGAGGGCATCGCCGCGGTGACCATCGCCGGCCTGCCCTGCGATGGGCCGGTGGAGATCGGCGGGGTGAGATTCGCCCGTCAGGAAGGATGACATGACGACGATCGAGACCGGGACCGAGGATCTGCGTGCCGAGATCGACGACGGCGTCGCGGTCATCACGATGAATCGCCCCGACCGGCGGAACGCCCTATCCGAAGCGATGATCTCGGCACTGGGGGCCGTCCTTGCCCAGGTAGAGACAGACGAGGCGGTTGGCTGCGTCGTGCTCACCGGCGCCGGCGGGGCGTTCTGCGCTGGCGGCGACGTCAAGAACATGGCCGCCGCCCCGGCGGACCGCGCGGACGGTGGTGCGGGCCGGTCGCTAGACGCGCGCATCCACCGGCAGCGACTGAGCCAGCGAGCGACGAGCGGGCGGCTGTGGGCGATGCCCAAGCCGACCATCGCTGCCATCGCCGGGCCTGCGGCCGGGGCTGGCCTGTCGCTGGCGCTCGCCTGCGACCTGCGTTACGCGGTGTCAGGAGCGGTGCTGACGACTGCCTTCGCCAGGGTGGCGTTCGCCGGTGACTACGGCGGCACCTGGTTCCTCACGCAACTGGTCGGCAGCAGCAAGGCCAAGGAGCTGTACTACTTCTCCGAGCGGCTGAGCGCTGAGGACGCCGAGCGGCTCGGCATCGTCAATGCCATCTTTCCGGCGGCTGACTTCGAGCAGGAGGTCATGGCGCGGGCCCGGCGGCTCGCCGCCGGGCCGTCGATCGCCTACCGCTACATGAAGGAGAACCTGAACCGGGCCGTGACCGGTGAACTAGCTGACTGCATGGATCTAGAAGTAACCCACCATGTCCACACCGCGCTCACCGAAGACCATCGCGAAGCTGCCCTGGCCTTCGTCGAGAAGCGCGATCCGCATTTCCGCGGCCGATAGCTCGCTCACGACGGGATCAGCACAAATGCCATGGACAGGCCATTAGGTTGGAACCACTCTGCCCGCAGCGTTTGGTGATTACGCTGAGGGATAACTCTGTAACACCGCGTAGTCGCGCGGCGGCGGCAGGTCTGCTGGCCAGGCAATCCTTAAGCTGACCCTATCTGAGAGGTCCTGGTGCCAGGCGATGAGCTAAGCGGCCATGAACTGGCCGGACACGATCGGCAGATGTCGCGAGCTGGCGCGGACGCGCGGGCGCGCCTTCCCATGATCGCCGGGCTCAGGCCGGCGCGTAGATGGCTTGCTGTCTTCGCCGCCAGCCTCGGGCTGTTCCTGGTGCGGTTCCTGGTGCCGACGCCGGTAGCTCAGGCGGACAACCGGGACGGCCCGCGCCTGATGTGCGGCCTCGGCCTGGGACCGGTCACCGATGGCCGCCCCCGGTTCTTCCGGTATGCATTCTTCGAGTACGTGCCGCGGTCCTCGTGCGTCGGCCGCGCCCCGTATCCGTCGTCGGAGCTGGTGCCACTGGAGATCGGCAGGGTGCTGACGCCAGTCTTCGGCCTGTCCGGCAGCCTGAACATGATCGCGGTCGGGGTGCTGATGTGCGCGCTGGCGTCCGTGGGCATCGCGAGCATTGCCACCGGCCTCCGCATTCGTCTCTGGGCGCAGCTGCTAGTGGCGGGCGCCATCTGGGTGATCATGGCGGATGCGTCGTTCTTCGACACCTATGCTGGCCCGTTCAGCGAGCCGGCCGCCCTGGTGGGCCTGCTGCTGGTGGCCGCCGGGGTGCTGTACCTGGGCCGGGGCTGGCGCTCCACGCTCATCGGCCTGGCCCTGGCCGGGACCGGCGGCTTCCTTGCCATCTTGTCCAAGGAGCAGTACCTCATCATCGCGGCGCCAATCTGCTTGACGCTGGTGCTAGCGAGTTCGACGAGTGCGACGAGTGCGACGAGTGCGACGAGTGCGACGATGCGACGCCTGGCCGCTGGTCCCGGCTGCGGAGGTTCCGGACCAGGGAGGTCGCGGCATCGCTGCTGGTCGCCGTGCTGCTGGCCATTCTTGCGGCCGGATACACCGGCTGGGATTTCACCAGCAACTACGGCAAGCGGCTGCACTACATTCAAGCGGTCGACATGATCTTCACCGACATCGTCACCCACCGGGGCAGCGCCCCGGCTCAGCTGCGCGCCCTCGGCTTGCCTGCCAGCTGGGCTCAGTACGCCGGCCGCTACTACTGGGAGCGCGGCTCGGTCCGCACCAGCCCCGACTTCAGCCGCTACGAAAAGCAGCTGGGCACCGGCACGATCGCGCGCTACCTGGTAACCCATCCGGGCAGCATCATCAGGATCGGCCAGGCGGCCGGAGAGCAGGCGCAGCTAGTGCGCGACACTGCGCTCGGTGACTATCCGGCGGCGGCAGGGTACCGGCCGGGGAAGACCGAATCCCGGGTACTCGCCTTCACGTGGCTCATGCGGCGGCTGCCCCGACGGCTCGGTCTGCTGTGGTACCTGCCGCTGTGGTGCCTCATGGCAGCCGTCGCCATCGCGGCGCTGACGCGGGTGCGCCGAAGGCCATGGCATCGCGACGGCGCGGTGCTGGTGCTGTGCATGACTGGCTGCGCGGTCGCCGCGTTCATCCCGCCCGCGTACTTTGCCGGCATCTCGACGACCAGGCACATGGTCGGCATGAACCTGGCCACTGCGCTGGCGCTGACGATCGCGGTAGCGCTCGCCGCGTCGATGGTCCACCAGGTGGTAACCAGACCGCGGCCCGCGGCCAGTCCGGCAACCCGCCTGCCTGAACTCGCGAAGCGGAACTCATAGCGCGCGAGCTCGGCCCGCCAGGTAAGAAGCTGCCACGCGCTTAGGCACGCACATACGCCATGCGTCGAGTACTAGCTCGCGCATCTCGGCCAGGTCGATGGCGCTCAGCCGCACGTGCACCCACTGATACCGCAGGTCGGACTGGCCGGGCATGAGGAACTTGTCCGGCTCGGCTGCGACCAGGGCATCACGCTCCTCCTTCGGGAAGCCGAAACCCATGACCTGCTCGTCCCGGGAGAACGCAACGAAGACGATCCGTCCGACCCGGAATTTGACCCGGTCCCGCACCAGCACCTCGTAAGCGCGCGGGAGCTGGCTGGCGAACTCGCGCACGTCGTCGATGGTGACCACGAAGCCAGCGTGCACCATGCCGCTGACAGTCTCGGGCAGCACGTGCTCGACCTGCCCGGCTACGGGATGACAGGTGGGCCGCAATAGTCTCGAAGGATGAGCGTGACGCTGCCGCTATTCCCGCTGGGAAGCGTGCTGTATCCCGGCCTGGTGCTGCCGCTGCATATCTTCGAGGAGCGCTACCGGCAGCTGGTCGCGGATCTGCTCGGCAGACCCGAGCCGCAGGAATTCGGCGTGATCGCGATCCGGCACGGCCGCGAGACGGGCGTAGACGGCGTATCCGCGCTATACGAGACGGGCTGCACCGCGGTCCTGCGGCAGGTCGAGCAGTACGAGGACGGCCGCTACGACCTCATCACCGTCGGCGCGCGGCGGTTCACGCTGGTCAGCCTCGGTGACCAGGCGCCCTACTTCAGCGGCGAGGTCGAGTTCCTGCCCGACGAGCCGGGCGACGAGGCCGAGGCTGGCGTCGCCGTCCCCGCGGTGCAGCAGGCGTTCCGGTCCTACCTCGACGTGCTCGCCGAGCGAGGCGGAGCGCAGATCACCGTTCCCGACCTGCCGGACGAGCCGTTGCTGCTGTCCTACCTGGTAGCCGCTGCGGTCGTCGTGGACCTGCCGGTCAAGCAGCAGCTGCTGGAAGAGCCGGACGCGCACCGCCGCCTCGCAGCGGAGCGGCGGATGCTGGCGCGGGAGACGCAGATGCTGCGTTCGCTGACCGCCACGCCGGCGCCCGACCTGCGCTACGCGCCGTACAGCCAGAACTAGGCCCGAGGGCTCTTCTTCTCAGGTGTCTTGAGTGCCACCG
Source organism: uncultured Actinomycetota bacterium (assembly GCA_963837255.1). Classification (GTDB taxonomy): domain Bacteria; phylum Actinomycetota; class Actinomycetes; order Streptosporangiales; family Streptosporangiaceae; genus JAJYUU01. The sequence continues at coordinate 2,077,982 of CAWIMN010000007.1, read as the reverse complement.
ATGCCTCCGCCGTCAGAAGCTGGAAGGTGAAGGTCTCCTGCAGGTACAGCACGACGGTCGTGTCGGTGTGGGACAGGTAGCCGATCGACAGGTCCTGGCCCAGATGCAGACTGAAGTCGCCGCCGCGCGCGGTGACCACCAGCGCCCCGCTGATGGCTGGCGCCCAGATCAGCTCGCCGTCGAGCACGTTGCGCAGGTGCCGGATGATCGGGTAGCCGTGGTCGCTGGCCTCGCTGACTGCCGTGTAGGCCTCCGCTGACAGCACCGCGGCGTACGGGCCGTCTACACCTGCCGCCCGCAGTTGGCCGGCGGCCTGCGCGAACGCCATCGGGTAGTCGGCGATCTCGGCCGGCAGGATCAGCGGCGGGTTGCTCGATCCAGGTGCGATGCCGCCGATGCCGGCTGCCGCGTACCCGGCGAAGATGGCCTGGTCCTCGGCGAACGCGATCTGCCGGGCGGCCTCCCTGGCCGGCTGCCAGTCGGAGTCAGCGGACCCGCGCGCAACATCGTCGATCTGCTCCCGGCTCAAGCGTGAACGGCATCCGCAGCTCCACTAGCGGTAGCACCTGGCGCTGCCTGGCCTGGACGCCAGCCGTCGGCGGGTCGATGCTCGCCAGGTGGCCGGTGCCGATGGCTGACAGCGTCGGGCCGGCCGGACCGTCGACATCGACCACGCGGCGGCCGGCGAGGTAGCGCTTCAGCGTGCGCGCGGTCTCCTGCTCGATCTCGCCCCAGGCCTCGTCCGAGATGGGCGCGAGCTCGCGGTGCAGGTTGTTCATGTGGACGCATCTCCTCGGAGGCTGCCGATGTTCAGGGAGCCGGCACTGGCGGGCCGGGCTGGTGGCGTGTCGTCAGGTTTATCGTGGCCGGGCCCGTGGCCCGGGCCCGGGGCTGAGGCTGTCGAAGTCGTCCAGCAGCGACTGCGACGGCACGAAGAACAGCGATCCGGTCACTGCCCGGCTGAAATCCAGGATTCTGTCGTAGTTACCCGGTGGCGAGCCGATGAACATGTTGGCCAGCATCTGCTCTGTCGTCGCAGGCGAGCGGGCATAGCCGATGAAGTACGTGCCGTACTCGCCGGTGCCGACCTGGCCGAACGGCATGTTGTCGCGCACGATGTCGATTTCCTCGCCGTCCACGACGATCGTGGTGAGGGCGTTGTGCGCGCTGGACGGCTTGACCGAGTCGTCCAGCTCGATATCCGAGAGCTTGGTCCGGCCGATGATCTTCTCCTGCTGGTCGACCGGGACGGCGTTCCAGGCGGCCAGATCGTGCAGGTACTTCTGCACGATCACGTAGCTGCCGGCCGCGTACGCCGGCTCCTCTGTCCCGATCAGGGCGGCGCGCACGGCCGCCGGACCTGTCGGGTTCTCGGTGCCGTCGACAAAGCCGAGGAGGTCCCGCTCGTCGAAGTAGGCGAAGCCATGTACCTCGTCGGCCACGGTCACCGCGCCGTCCAGCCGCATGATGATCTGCTGGGCTAGCTCGAAGCACAGGTCCATCCGCGCCGCGCGGATGTGGAACAGCAGGTCGCCGGGAGTGCTGACCGCGTGCCGGTTACCTGCGCGGATCTCCCGGAACGGATGCAGGCCACTCGGCCAGGGCAGCCCGGTGAGCCGGTCCCAGGCGCTCGCCCCGACGCCGGTCACGCAGGTCAGGTATCCGTTCAGGTCGCGGAATCCGACGGCCTTCACCAGCGCGGCCACGTCTGCGCACAGATCGCGGGCGGTGTCCGCACTGGCGCTGCCCGGGTTGATCACCACGACGAGGAAGATCGCTGCCACCGTCAGTGGGGCGATGACCGCCTGCGGTTCGGCGGGTTCCGCGGGCTCGGCTGGCTGGGCTGGCTCAGCGACCACGGCGGACGCGTCGGTGCTCACGGGTACATCTTTCCGCATGCCCTCGGCTGTACTCGGCGTGCCCGGCCGGAATGGCTCCGGCTAACCCGTGGTTGCTGCCAGCAGGCGGACTCGGGGAGGGGCCATGACCAGCACCACGCAGGCAAGCGGCGCGAGCCCGGTGGACTTCGCGACATTCGGGGACTACGGCGACTTTAAGCCGAAGAAAGCCACTCCGTCCGCTGGCGTCAAGCCCGGTGAGTTCGTCCGCGCCGCCTATCCCTTCCAGGGCCGCATCACGGCCGACGGCTCCAGCGGCTACGAGGCCGAGCCCGGCCGGTATCACCTGTACATCTCGTGGGCGTGCCCGTGGGCGCACCGCTCGGCCATCGTTCGCGCGCTCCTCGGCCTCACCGACGTCATCTCGCTGTCGGCGGTCGACCCTGTGCGCGACGGACGTGGCTGGGCGTTCCGGTCGGGCGACGGCTACGACCTCGACAGCGTGAACGGCTTTGCCCTGCTCCGGGACGCCTACGAGGCGACGGAGCCCGGCTACGACGGCCACGTCTCGGTGCCGGTGCTCTGGGACCGGCAGACCAGGCGCATCGTGAGCAACAACTTCCCTGATATCACGCTCGACCTGGAGACCCAGTTCACCGCGTGGGCCAATCCCGCCTATGACCTGTATCCCGAGCACCTGCGGCCGCAGATCGACGAGCTCAATGACCTCGTGTACGCGACAGTCAACAACGGCGTGTACCGGTCTGGCTTCGCCACCACGCAGGAGAGCTATCACGAGGCGGTCACCCGGCTGTTCGCGACGCTGGACCAGCTGGAGGCCCGCCTGGCCGATCACCGCTACCTGCTCGGTGACTCGATCACCGAGGCGGACGTCCGGCTATGGGTGACGCTGGCCCGATTCGACGCCGTGTACTACTCGCACTTCAAGTGCAATCTGCGCCGGATCACTGACTACCCGCACCTGTGGGGCTACGCGCGCGACCTGTACGCGCTGCCCGCCTTCCGCGATACCACCCGGTTCGACCAGATCAAGCGGCACTACTACACCACCCACCCGCAGCTGAACCCGTCCCGGATCGTGCCGGACGGCCCGGTACTCGACTGGACCGGGCAGCACCAACGGGCGGAGGTAACGTGACCAGTATGAACGAGTACGCAGACGCGGCCGGGCTCGTCGAGCGCTCGGCCGCGGCGTTGGTCGGCGGGATTCCGGATCATCCGGCCGACGACGGCTTCTTCGGCCCCGCGAGTGTCGCGTGGCGCATCAGCGGAGACCTGTCGGCGCCGGTCGCGGGGCTGCGGGCACTGATGATCCAGGCGCTGCACCCGCTGGCCATGGCCGGCGTCGATCAGCACAGCGACTGGCGTGCCGATCCGGTCGGCAGGCTCGCCGCCACCTCGGCCTACCTGGCGACGATCACTTTCGGGGAACGGGGTGCTGCTGAGCGCGCCGCCACGAGGGTCCGGCGGATTCACAAGCGAGTCGCCGGCGTCGATCACGAGACCGGGAAGCCTTATGCCGCGAGTGATCCTGAGCTGCTGCTGTGGGTGCACGCCGCGCTCGTCGACTCCAATGTCGCGGCCCGGCAGATCTTCGGCACCCCGCTGACGCCGGCCGAGGCCGACAGCTACATCGAGGAGATGGTGGTCGCGGCAGAGCTGGTCGGCGTCCCGGCCGAGCTCGTTCCCGACAGCCGCGCCGCGCTCGCCGAGTACCTGGCCCGGATGCAGCCGCAGCTGCTGTGCACCGCCGCCGCCAGGGAGTCGATGGCCTACCTGCTCGACCCTCCGGGCCTTGATGTCGAGCTCGCCGAGATCTGGCAGGACATCCGGGAGGCGACGCTGCTCTCGCTGCCGCAGTGGGCCCGGCAGATGTACGGCTACACCGCGCCCGAGCTGACCGCCGCCCGCCGGGAGGAGATCCGGCAGGCGCTCGGCGTGCTGGACGCAGTCTTCCTCGGCGAGCCGGGAGTCCTGGAGGCCAGGCAGCGCATCACCCTGCGGATGCGCGCCGCAGTGCGCGCATGAGGAGCCTGTGGCGCGCGCTGTTCGCGCTTCTGGCCGGGACCGCGGCCGCGGTCGCCGGGCTGGCGTTCGTTCGCCGGCGCGTCGGGCGGCTGCGGTTCGAGCGCGGCGTCGCGGCTGCCCATCTCGCCGTTCGCGGCGGGCTGCGCTACGCGGGCAGCGCGCCGCGCCTGTTCGTCGCGGCGGGAGAGAACCGGGAGAAGCTGCGCAACGACCTGGCCATGCAGACGGCCGACGACGTGACCGCGACGCTCGGCACCATGAAGGGCGTGATGGTCAAGCTCGGCCAGATGGCGAGCTACGTCGACGAAGGGCTCGCCCCGTCGGTCCGCCGCACCCTCAGCCGGCTCCAGGACAGTGTCCCGCCGATGAGCCCGCAGCTAGCCGGCGGCGTCATCGAGGCGGAGCTGGGCCGCCCGCCCGAGCAGCTGTTCGCCCGCTGGGATCCCGAGCCCATCGCCGCGGCGTCGATCGGGCAGGTGCACCGGGCCATCACTAAGGACGGGCTGGCGGTCGCGGTCAAGGTGCAGTACCCGCGCATTGCCGAGATGATGACGGCCGACCTGGACAACGTCTCGCTGTTGCGACGAATGCTGCGGGTTACCGCGCCGAGCCAGGACGTCGACGGCCTGATCGCCGAGCTTCGCGAGCGCGTGCTCGAAGAGCTCGACTATCGCCGCGAGGCGGCGAATCAGCAGCGGCTGCACGAGTACTTCGCCGGTCACCCGACGATCAGCGTGCCGGCGATCGTGTCGGACCTGTCGACCCGGCGCGTGGTCACGAGCGAGCTAGTGACCGGGGCGCGATTCTCCGACCTGGCCGGCTGGTCGCAGCACGAGCGCGACCTGGCGGGGGAGACCCTGTACCGGTTTGTCTTCCGCAGCCTGTATGAAGTGCACGCGTTCAACGGCGATCCGCATCCCGGCAACTACATCTTCCACGGCGACGGCAAGATCACGTTCCTGGACTTCGGCATGGTGAAGCACTTCAGTGACACGGATCTGGTGCCGCTGATGCAGATGGCACGCAACCTGTGCGTCGACCAGGACCCGGCCCGGTTCCGGGCCAGCCTCGAGGAGGCCGGCTTCCTGGTGCCCGGCGCCCCGCTGACCGATGACGAGATCACCGAGCACCTCGCGGTGTTCTATCAGCTGATCCGTGAGTCCAGGACCGTCACGGTGACCGGCGACTACGCCTCGGCCGTGGTGCGTCGCTTCTTCGATGTGCGCAGCCCGGTCGCCCAGTTCGCCCGGATCCCGCGGTCGTACGTGGTCCTGCAGCGGATCAACCTGGGCTTGTTCGCGCTGCTCGGCGAGATGAGGGCGACGGCCAACTGGCGCGCCATCGCCGAGGAGATCTGGCCGTTCATGCAGGCGCCGCCGACGACGCCGATGGGCGTCGCCGAGCTGCCGTGGCTCGCCAGCCGCCCGTCCGCCGCGGTTTCGCTGGCCTGAGCGGGCGCTGGCGCAAACGCGTGCGCGTCCGGGGCGCAAGATGAGCCCCGGACGCACACGCGTCCGACGTGATGATCTTGGTGTGCTAGCGTAAATGGCCCTAATCGGATATCGCGGGCGTAAGGAGTGGCGTGAAGGTCCTCATCACCGGCGGTGCCGGGTACATCGGCAGCACCGTCGCCTCGGCGTGCCTCGACGCTGGCATCACCCCGGTGATCCTGGACAGCCTGGTGACCGGGCGGCGGGAGTTCGCCAGCGGGCCGCGATTCTACGAAGGCGACATCGCCGATGGCGCCCTCGTGGACAAGATCTTCGGCACGCACCCGGACATCGCCGCGGTCGTGCACTGCGCGGCGCTGATCGTTGTACCGGAGTCCGTCGCCGAGCCGGTGCGCTACTACCAGGCCAACGTCGCCAAGAGCCTGGAGCTCGCGGCGCACCTGCTCCGCAACGGGTGTACCCGGCTCCTATTCAGCTCGACTGGGTCGTTCTACCAGCCGAGTCCGGACGGCAGCGTCGACGAGGACTCCCCGATCGCGCCGGGCAGCCCGTATTCGCGCACCAAGGCGCTGTGCGAGGCGATGTTCGCCGACATCGCGGCCGGGACGCCGCTGCGCGTGGTTTCACTGCGCTACTTCAACCCCATCGGCGCGGACCCGCAGCTGCGCACGGGCCTGCAGACGCGCTATCCCACGCATGCGCTCGGCAAGCTGATCCAGGCGCACGAGTCTGGCGAGCCGTTCCAGATCACCGGGACCGACTATCCGACCAGGGACGGCTCCGGGATCAGGGACTACGTCCACGTCTGGGACCTGGCCGCCGCGCACGTCGCCGCGCTCACCGCGTTCGACGAGGTACTCGGCCAGGCTACGTCGATCGCCATCAACCTCGGCACCGGGATGGGCACGACAGTCCGCGAGCTTGTGGCCGCATTCAACAGCGTTGTCGAGCGCCCGGTCGACATCGTCCAGGCGCCCCGGCGGCCGGGCGACGTGGCCGGCGCGTTCACGCGCAGCGACCGGGCCAAGCGGCTGCTCAACTGGCAGCCGCGGTACTCCATCGCCGACGGCATCGCCGATTCGCTGCGCTGGGCCGCTGTGCGCGATTCGTTCCTGGCTGACAGCTAGCGATGTCGCCATACTTGCACCCAACCGGGGACATCGGGACCCGCGACCGGGAGGGACGCAACAGTGAGGCTCACTCGACGAACTGGACGGCTGCTGGCCGCTGCCGTCGCCTGTCTGGCGATCGGGATCCCGGCCATAGCCCTGGCGTCATCGGGCGGCCGGTCCGTGGCCGCGACGCCGCGGTGCACCGCCGCCCACACCTACGTCTGGCTCGCTCTTAGCCCGAACGGCGCGGCCGGGACGATCTACTATCCGGTGGAGTTCACCAATCTCGGCAGCACGAAGTGCACGCTTGCCGGTTACCCCGGCGTCGCTGCGATCAATAGCGCCGACCACAAGCTCGGCCGCGCCGCCACCAGGGTCGGCGTGCCCGCCCACACGGTGACGCTGCAGCCGCATCAGACCGCGCACGCGATCCTCGGCATCGAAGAGACGGGTGCCGTCGGCTGTCATGCTGTGACCGCGGCCGGACTCCAGGTTTACCCGCCGAACCAGACGGTCCGGCAGGTCGTCGGCAGCTTCACGTTCCGGGCCTGCGGGCACAAGGTCTACCTGCGCATCTACCCGGTCACACCAGGTATCGGCGTGCCCTAGCGGTGCGGCTGAGCGCAACCAAGCAGTTATCGTCTTCGCGGGATTATCTGCCGTTCAGGGCTAGCGAACCGGATGATCTATATGCGACCGTCGCGTTAATCAATTGTCGTTGGTAACCGCGGCTCGAGCGGCCAGGAGGGCAGGTGGCCGGCTCGATGACCGGGGTACCCGCACAAGTCCTGGCAGTGGCGTTCGCGATCGTCGGCGCGTTCAGCTACGCCCTCGCCTCGGTCACCCAGCAGCGCGCCGCGTCCCAGCTCCCGCCCCGGTCCGCCTTCGATCCTGCCGTCCTGCTCCGCCTCGCTCGACGGCGCCGCTGGCTCGTCAGCCTGATCGCCGTGATCTGCGGCTACGCCTGCCAGGCCGCCGCGCTGGGCTTCGGCCGGCTGGTGGTCGTGGAGCCCGTGTTCCCGGTCGGGCTGCTGTTTGCGCTGCTGCTGGCCGCGCGCGCGGAGGGACGCCGGCTGCGCCACGCCGAGTGGACCGCTGCCGTGGCGGCAGTGGGCGGGCTTGCCGTCTTCCTTCTCGCGGCGCAGCCGTCAGGCGGCCATCGCACCGCGCCAGCCGGGACGCTCGGGCTGGCCGCCGCCGGTGCGGTCGCGATCGCCGTCGTATGCTGCTTGCTGGCCGTGAAAGCGAAGCCGACACAACGGGCGCTCGCGCTCAGCATCGGCGGCGGCATCGGCGCGGGGGTTACCGATGCCCTGACCAAGACCGTGGCCGGGCTGACCGGGACCGAGCGGCTCGCCCTGTTCGGCGATGTCCGCCTGTATTTGCTGCTGCTCGTCGGGCTGCTGACGTTTACCATGCAGCAGAACGCCTTCCGTGCCGCCGGCCTAGCGGCCTCGCTCCCGGCGTTCGCCGTGCTCGAGCCGGTGGTCGGCGCCATGCTCGGGCTGTTCATCTATCACGAGCACCTGGGCGGCGGCGGCCCGCGCATCGCAATCGAGGTAGTGGCCGTCATGGCCGCCCTGTGGGGCATCGCTCGGCTGGCCAACTCGGTCATCGCCGAGCTTGCCCGGCTTGCCGCCGCGGCCTCGCCGCCGGCTGACCCTGCCGCGTAGCACGCGGCCGCGGGCTGAGGCCGCGCACTGGCTGCGGGCCACCCCGTTCCCCGTTAATGATCTGCTGAAGGAGATCAACATGGCTCGATACGTGCTGACCGGAGCGCCTGGCGCCGGGAAGACCGCGATCCTGCGGCTGCTCGAGCGTGCCGGGCACCGGGTTGTCGAGGAGGCGGCGACCGACGTGATCGCGCTCGAGCAGGCGCTCGGCCGGGCGGAGCCGTGGATGTCGCCGGGGTTCGCCGACACGATCGTGGGCCTGCAGCGCTGGCGGGAGGAGCGGGCCGGAGCCGCCAGCGATGCGATCTTCTTCGACCGGTCGCCGGTGTGCACGCTGGCACTGAGCAGGCAGCTGGGATCGCCGGCGTCGGCGCTGCTCGCCGCGGAGGTGGAGCGGGTCGCGGCGGGCCGGGTCTATACGGCGGTGTTCTTCGTGCGCAACCAGGGCTTCGTCGAGCCGACGGCGGCCCGGCGGATCGCTTTCGAGGACTCGCTGGCGTTCGAGGCCGTGCACGAGCGGACCTACCGCGAGCTCGGGTTCGAGCTCATCGAGGTGCCGGCCGGGCCGCTGGCATGGCGCGCGGCCCTGGTGTGCGCGGCAGCGGGCCTGCCCGCACCCGGCGATGCGGCAACTCAGGGCGCGAATCAGGCGAGCGGGTCGTCCTGGACGTCGGGCGCGCCGGCCGACGCGAGCGCCCCGACAACGAGCGTCCGGCGGTAACCCGCGTAGATCATGACGTGGGCGATCATCGCGGCGGCCGTGAATTCCTGCGGCACGCACCCGGTCGCGTCGACGAAGATCTCCCCGAGCCGGTCTTGTTCGCTGGCGCTGCGCACGAAGCTGGCGAACGCCTGGCCGGCGATGTCCAGGCGAGCGCGCATCGAGCCGGCTCTCGTGCTGCTCTACTGCGAAGTCGCGATCTGGTCAGGCGGTTAGACGAAGGCGCCGAGTCCGGTGATGGCGCGGCCGACGATGAGCGTGTTGATCTCCCGCGTGCCCTCGTAGGAGTAGATGGCCTCGGCGTCCGCCACGAACCTGCCGACCTGGTTGTCCAGCAGGATGCCGTTGCCGCCGAGCAGTTCGCGGGCCCAGCCGACGGTCTCCCGCATCCGGACCGTGCAGAACGCCTTGGCGAGGGCCGAGTGGTGATCTTTGGCCTGATCCTGATCCTGGAGCTGGGACAGCCGTACGCACAGGCAGGCTGAGGCGGTCACGTTGGACAGCATGCGCACGAGCAGGTCCTGGACGAGCTGGAAGCCGGCGATCGGCCGGCCGAACTGCTCCCGCTGCTTGGCGTAGGCGAGGGCGTGCTCGTAGGCGCCGCGCGCGCAGCCGGTCGCCTGCCAGGCCACGCCGGCCCTGGTCAGGCGCAGCACCTTCGCAGTGTCGCGGAACGTGGTGGCCTGCTGGAGCCGGTTTTCCTCGAGCACGCGGACGTTGTCGAGGGTGATCTCGGCGTTCTGGACGACGCGCAGCGCGATCTTGTGCCGCATCTTCACGGGCGTGAAGCCCGCGGTACCTGCCGCCACGACGAAGCCCTTGACCTGATTGTCGGCGACGTCCCGGGCCCAGACGATGACCAGGTCGGCGAAGGTCGCATTGCCGATCCATTTCTTCTGCCCGTTGAGCACCCAGACGTCGCCGTCGCGCTGCGCGGTGGTGGTGAGACCGCCGGCGACGCCCGAGCCGACGTCGGGCTCGGTCAGTGCGAAGGCACCGATCTTTTCCATCCGGGCCATGGCCGGGAGCCAGCGCTGCTTCTGCTCCTCCGAGCCGCACAAGTAGATCGAGCCCATCGCGAGTCCGCCGTGCACGCCCATGAACGTGGCGATGGACGGGTCCACCCGCGCCAGTTCCAGCGCGATCATGCCATCGAGCAGGCTGCTGCCGCCCGGGCAGTGGTAGCCGGCGCAGGCGAGTCCGGCGATGCCGAGGTCGGCGAGCCCCGGTATGAGCTCGTACGGGAATTCCTCCCTGGTCCAGTAGTGATTAATCACCGGCGCGACGGACTTCTCCATGAAGTCGCGCACGCTCATGATCAGCTGGTGCCCGGCGGGATCGAGCAGCTGCTCGAGCGCGTAGAAGTCGGCGTCGATGGCCGGATCCATGTCGGGACCCCCTTCGGGCTCAGGCTCGCTCAGGTGCGGCGGAGAAACTGGCTGATCACGGGCGCGATCTCGGCCGCCTCGGTGACCAGGCCGAGATGGCCGCCCCGGAACACGTGCAGCGTGGCTCGGGGGATCAGCCGGTGCATGAGGCGGGCGTTAGCCAGCGGGATGATCGGGTCGTCGTCGCCGGAAACGATCAGTGTCGGCTGCGTCAGCAGCGGCAGGAACGGCAGGCTGGTCCAGCCGGCGCCAGCCACCAGCTGGTACAGGTAGCCGCGCGGGGAGCCGACCCGGTTGTGCGCGTTCATGGCCGCGCCCACGCTGGCGGGATCGGACCGTGCGCTGCCGCCATACAGGCGGGCGGCGTGCTGCTCGAGGTAGGCGCGATCGGTGTAGCGGCGCGGCGTGATCATCGTTGCTAGCACGCCCGGCCGGCCCGGGACCATCAGCGCGCCCGTCGCGGTACTGACGAGGACAAGCCGGCGGCAGCGCGTCCGCTGGACCGCGGCGAAGTGCTGCGCGACGCCGCCGCCCCAGGAGATGCCGAGCACGTCGACGGTGCTGTAGCCAAGCTCGGTCAGCATCTGGCCGATCAGGGCGCACACGCCGGTGAACCGGTAGGGCCTGGCCGGGAGGGGCGAGCCGCCGACGCCTGGCACGTCGAACCTGATCACCTCGATCGACGGATCGAGGTGATCGACGAACGGCTCGAGCAGTTCCAGGCTGGCGCCGATGCCGTTGATCAGCAGCAGCGGCGTCGCGGCTGCGCCAGACCGGGCGCGGCGACCGGGACGTATCGACGTCCGCAGTAGCTGCTCGCCGACCGCGACCGACCGGAGACTAGCGGTCGTGAACATACGTACCGGGCGCGGCGGCTAGTACCTCAAAGCCCTTGCGGCCGGGCCTCGGCCGGCTCTTGCGGTCAGGGCCGCTGCGCGCGGCAAGCCAGTCGGAGTAGTGCGGCCACCAGCTGCCGCTGACGGTCTGCGCGTCGGCCAGCCACTCCCGCGGATCGGGCGGGTTGCCGGCCGCCGTCTGGAACGTGGCCTTGGGGTTGCCAGGAGGGTTGACCATAGAGGCGATGTGCCCGCTGGTGGACAGCACGAACGTGACCGGGCCGCCCAGCAGCTGGGTGGTGCGGTAGCACGACTGCCAGGGGCAGAGGTGATCGGCGATGCCCGCGATCACGTACGTATCGGTGTCGACCTTCCCCAGGTCGACCGGTGAGCCGAGCATCGTGGCGGCACCTGGCTTGGTGACGGCGTTGGCCAGCGCGAGCCGGATGAAGTCGCGGTGCAAGGCCGCAGGCAGCCGCGTCGTGTCCGCGTTCCAGTACAGGATGTCGAACGGCGGCGGCGTGCGGCCCTGCAGGTAGTTGTTGACCCAGTAGTTCCAGATGAGATCGTCTGGCCGCAGCCAGGCGAAGACCTCGGCCAGCGAGCGGCCGTCCAGGTAGCCGCGGGCGCTGGATGCCGCGACGGCCGCTGCCGCCGTGGTCTCGTCGATCATCGCGCCGGCCGTGCCGGCCCGCTCCTGGTCCAGCACAGTGACGCCGAGGCACAGGCTGGCCACGCGATCCAGCCGGCCGGTGTTGCTGAGGTGCGCCGCGACCATGGAGGAGACGATGCCGCCCGAGCACAGCGCGCAGATGCTGGCTTTGTCCGCCCGGCTGACCGCGATAGTCGCGTCGAGGGCCTCGACCAACGCGCCGCCGTAGCTGTCCAGGTCCCACTCGCGGTGCCGGGCGTCGGGGTTGCGCCAGCTGATCGCGAACACCTGATGGCCCTCGCTGACCAGGTACTCGATCATGCTGCGGCCGGGTGCGAGGTCGGTGATGTAGTACTTGTTGATCATGGGGGGCACGATCAGGACGGGATACGCATAGACCTGCTCAGTGGCGGGTGCGTACTGGATCAGCTCGAGCATCTCGGTGCGGAAGACCACCGATCCCGGCGTCACGGCCAGGTCGCGGCCTACCTCGAAGGCACCGGGCTCGACCATGGCTGGGACCCGCGGCGGCTCGGTCAGGTCCGAGAGCAGGGCGCGGATGCCGCGCAGCGCGCTGAGCCCGCCGGTGTCCACGAGCGTCTTGATGGCGGCCGGGTTGAGCAAGGGGTTGTTGCTCGGTGCGGCCGCCGCGATCAGGTTCGCCAGCACGAACCGTAGCCGCTCGTCGTCCCGCCAGTCGAGCTCAGCGGCAGCCAGCAGTCCCGTGGCGGTCTGGCCGGCCGCCAGGTAAGCCTGCAGGACGCGCTTGAGCAGCGGATTCTGGCTCCAGGCCGGGTCGGCGAACCGGCGGTCCTTGCGCTCGGGGGCCAGCTGCGACGAGCCGGTCACGATCTTGGCCAGCTCGCCGCCGAGCGCGCCGACCTGCTGGCTGACCAGCTGCGGCCGCTGCGCCAGGCTGGCCCCGAGCCGCAGAATCGCACCATCTGGCCGGAATCTGCGCAGCACGCCGAGCGCGCCGTCAGCGAGCAGCATGTCGAGCGCGCCGGCGAGATCTCCGGCTGCTTCCTGGCCTGGCTGGTCCGGCGAGTTCAGGTTCGTCATCACGACTCCCTGGCTGGCGTGCTTTGTCGCAGGGTTCCAGTATCCGTGCGGGCCGTGACATTTGGCCAGGGCACGTGGCCGGGGCGGCGGGATGCGAACGGCCCGCAAAAGCGTTAGCACTGCGGGCCGGTCGCCAGTCATCCTTGATCGGTCATTCGCCGCTGCCTGGTTGCCCGACGACCGGCCGCTGGCCGCCGGCCATGGCAATCCCGGACATTCCGGCAGATCCGGGTCGCCCCGACGAAGACGCCGCTAGGAAAGAGAGCCCGTCGTGACCGCCTCGCTCGCCCAGCTGCGAGCCCGCCTGCCCGGGCTCATGCTGCGCGATCAGCACCGCCTGGCCAGGCGAGCGGACCGGGCGGCGTCGCTACGCGAAGCGGACGCGCGCGAGCGGGCCATCGCGCGAGCTCGAGGCTGGGATCGCGGCCGCCGAGCAGCGTATCCGGGCCGCCGGGCAGCGCGTGCCGGTCATCAGCTATCCGCCTGAGCTGCCCGTCAGCCAGCGCAAGGACGAACTGGCCGCGGCGATCCGCGACCACCAGGTGGTGATCATCGCGGGCGAGACGGGCTCGGGGAAGACGACCCAGCTGCCGAAGATCTGCCTGGAGCTCGGCCGCGGCATCAGCGGCCAGATCGGCCACACCCAGCCGCGCCGGATCGCCGCCCGCACCGTTGCCGACAGGATCGCCGCTGAGCTGGGCACCGAGCTCGGCACCACGGTCGGCTACAAGGTCCGCTTCGCCGACACCGCCAGCGACGACACGCTGATCAAGGTCATGACCGACGGCATCCTGCTGACCGAGATGCAGCGCGACCGGCTGCTGCGCCGCTACGACACGCTGATCATCGACGAGGCGCACGAGCGCAGCCTGAACATCGACTTCATCCTCGGCTACCTCAAGCAGCTGCTGCCGCGCCGCCCCGATCTCAAGGTGATCATCACCTCGGCCACGATCGACCCGGAGCGGTTCAGCGAGCACTTTGCCGGAGGCGAATCAAGAAGGCAGAGTGCCGGAGCGCCGATCGTGGAGGTGTCCGGGCGCACGTACCCGGTCGAGGTGCGCTACCGCCCGCTGGCCGACGCGGACGACGACGGCGCCGAGCCCCGCGACCAGATCCAGGCCATCGCCGACGCGGTCACGGAGCTGCGTCGGCGACGGGCCCGGCGACATCCTGGTGTTCCTGTCCGGCGAGCGCGAGATCCGGGACACCGCCGACGCGCTGGCCGACGAGCCGGGCCTGGAGATCCTGCCGCTGTACGCGCGGCTGTCGGCAGCCGAGCAGTACCGGGTGTTCCAGCCGCATCAGGGCACCCGGGTCGTGCTGGCCACCAACGTGGCGGAGACCTCGCTGACCGTGCCCGGCATCAAGTACGTGATCGACCCGGGCACCGCGCGGATCTCCCGCTACAGCCAGCGGACGAAGGTGCAGCGGCTGCCGATCGAGCCCATCTCGCGCGCCTCGGCCGACCAGCGCAAGGGCCGCTGCGGTCGTACGTCGGACGGCATCTGCATCCGGCTGTACGGCGAGGACGACTACGACTCGCGGCCGGAGTTCACCGATCCGGAGATCCTGCGCACCAACCTGGCCTCGGTCATCCTCCGGATGGCGGCCCTGGACCTGGGCGTGGTCGCGGACTTCCCGTTCGTCGACCCGCCTGATTCACGGAACGTGGCCGACGGCCTGCGGCTGCTCGAAGAGCTCGGCGCGATCGCCGCGGGCGGTACAGCCAGGCGGCGGCGTCGGCGGTCCGGGCGGAGTGACCCGGCTGACCGACACCGGGCGCAAGCTCGCCGAGCTGCCCGTCGACCCGCGCCTGGGCCGGATGATCCTGGCTGCCGGGCACAACGGCTGCGCCCGCGAGGTGCTGATCATTACCGCGGCGCTGGCGATCCAGGATCCCCGCGAGCGACCGGCCGAGGCCAGGGAAGCGGCCGACGCCATGCACCGCCGGTTCGCCGAGCCAGGCTCGGACTTCCTGTCGTTCCTGACCCTCTGGGACTACCTGCGCGAGCAGCAGCGGCAGCTGTCGTCGTCCGCGTTCCGCCGCCTGTGCCGCCGTGAGTACCTGCACTACCTGCGCGTGCGCGAGTGGCAGGACGTCTACAGCCAGCTTCAGCAGGCGGCGCGTGACCTCGGCATCGTCGTCGGCCGCCGGATCGCCGGGTGCCGGCGGACCAGCCGGACCAGCCGGACCAGCCGGACCAGCGACGTCGTGACGGCAGGCGCCGACGGCCAGCCAGCAGCGCGGCAGCGAGCCCGCCGAGGCTGGCGGCCGTTACGCCGCCGAGCTCGCCGACCGGATCCACCAGTCGCTGCTGGCCGGCCTGCTCTCGCACATCGGCATGCAGGACGCCGACCGCAAGCCCGCTGACCGCGGTGCAGCCGACCGCAGTGCAGCCAACCGCGGTGCCGCGGGCGGGCGGCGGCGCGGACCGGTCGAGTTCGCTGGCGCGCGCGGCGCGCGGTTCGCGATCTTCCCCGACTCGCCGCTCGCGCGCAAGCCGCCGCAGTGGGTGATGGCGGCCGAGCTTGTCGAGACCTCCCGGCTGTGGGCCCGGACGATCGCCCGGATCGAGCCCGAGTGGGCCGAGTCGCTGGCCGGGGACCTGGTCCGGCGCAGCTACAGCGAGCCGCGCTGGGACGCCCGCCGCGGTGCCGTGATGGCGGCGGAGAAGGTCAGCTCTGTATGGCCTGCCGATCGTCGCCGCGCGCCAGGTCAACTACGGCGCCATCGACCCCGCGGCCGCCAGGGAGCTGTTCATCCAGCACGCGCTGGTCGAGGGTGACTGGCAGAGCCATCACCCGTTCCTGGCCCGTAATCAGCGGGCCAGGGAGCAGGCGGAGGAACTTGAGCACAAGGCCAGGCGGCGCGGCCTGGTCGCCGACGACGCGGCGGTCTTCGACTTCTACGACGCCCGCATACCCAAGACCGTCACCTCGGCGCGGCACTTCGATTCCTGGTGGAAGAAGGCTCGCCAGGCCGATCCTGGCCTGCTCGACCTGAGCTCCCGCTGACCTGGCCGGGCCGGCGGCGGACGAGGTCCGGCCGGAGGACTATCCGGCCAGCTGGGGCGACATCCCGCTGTCGTATGAGTTCGCGCCGGGCGAGGCGGGCGACGGCGTGACGGCTGACGTCCCGCTCCACGACCTCTTTGACCGGAACGAGCTCGGCCTCGGCTGGCAGGTGCCAGGACTGCGGCAGGAGCTTGTGACAGAGCTCATTCGCGGACTGCCGAAGGACCTGCGCCGCCAGTTCATCCCGGCGCCCGACACCGCCAGGGCGGTACTGGCCACGCTCGGCGAGCCGCGCGGCGACCTGCTCGACGCGCTGAGCAGCGCGCTCGGCCGCCTCGGCGGAGTGCGGATCCCGCGTTCGGCCTGGGACCTGGCCGGGCTGCCCGCGCATCTGCGCGTCACCTACCGCGTGCTCGACGACGCCGGTGCGGTGCTCGCGACCGGCAAGGACCTGGACGAGCTGCGCGCGCAGCTGCGGCCCAGGCTCGCCGCCGTGCTCACCGAGGCGGCCGCCGGCCTGACCCGGACCGGGCTGACCCGCTGGGACTTCGGCAGCCTGCCGCGCGAGTTCGCGAGCGGGCAGGTACGCGGCTATCCGGCCCTGGCCGACGCTGGCAGCTCGGTCGACATCCGGCTCTTCGACACCGAGGCGGCGGCGCTCGACTCGATGCGGCGCGGCACCCGCAGGCTCCTGCTGCTCGCGGTGCCGTCAGGCGTGCGCTCGATCGCCGGACGGCTGCCCATGAACGCGAAGATGGCGATGAGCAGGCATCCGTACCCTGGCGCACAGGCGCTGCTCGATGACTGCGCTGCGTGCGCTGCCGACCAGGTGATCGACGACGCGGGCGGCCCGGCGTGGGACGCCGAGGGGTTTGACCGGCTGATCGAGGCGGCCCGCGATGGCCTGGCGCCGCGCACCGCGACGGTGCTGGACGCCGTGTCCCAGATACTGGCCGAGGCCCACGAGGTCGAGCTGCGACTGGCCGGCACCGGCCCGGCGGCTCCGGCGCTGGCCGCAGCCCTGGACGACATGCGAGCGCAGCTCGCCGGTCTCATCTACCCCGGCTTCATCGCCGGAGACGGGCGCCGCCCGGCTGCCCGACCTGGTGCGGTACCTGCGGGCGATCCTGCGGCGCCTGGACAAGCTCGGCGGTGATCAGGCCAGGGACGCCGAGCGGATGGCCGTCGTGCGCCGGGTCGCCGCCGACTACGACGCCGCCCGCCGGGAACTGCCGCCAGCCGTCCGTTCGCGCGCCGACGTAGTCGCGATCCGCTGGCAGATCGAGGAGCTGCGCGTCAGCCTGTTCGCGCAGGTGCTCGGCACGCCGGGCCCGGTCTCGGAGAAGCGCATCCGCGCCGCGCTCGACGCCCTCCTCGATCGGTGACCTAGCTAGCCGCGCCCCGCTGGCCAGACAAGATGGTGCTGCGGCGGAAGGCCGTTTCGATGGACGCGACGACGAACGCCGGGCGCTCGGTGATGTCCCCCCAGCCGAAGTGAACGACCTCGAACCCGTCTGCACGCAGGATGGAATCGCGGCGAAGCTGATTGCTGGCCCGGAGCGGATCGTTGTACTTGAGAGCACCATCGGCTTCGGCGATGGTCCGGTACTTCCGCCAGTAGAAGTCCACGCGAGCTGCTGGCTCCGTCGTGCCGCCGAGCCAGACCTGCAAGGCGGGCGGCGGCAGTTTGCAGTCCCGGAACGTCACCCTGGCGATGGACTCCAGCGGCGATTCCGTAAGTCCGTCGGCGAACTCGACGATGTCCGCCGCCCGGCAGAGGCCGCTACGCAGCGGACAGGCCGCCAGCACTGACCGTAACTCGTCTCGTGTGGTCAGCTGGCGGTGCAGTGCGGAATCCGCCGCGACCACGCCCGCGCGGAAATCCAGAGTGCGGGCCAGGTCGATCACCGTTCTCGCCGGCGTCGTCACCAGTATGCCTACTTCGGCCGTCACGTGCGCTGCTGGCAGAGTCACCGCGTGCAGCCGGATTCCGGGCCTGCTGCGCCAGCCGCGCTGGGGCGGGCACGTCAGCGCCACCAGCGGATACCTCGGGCCTAGCAGATCAATGCGATGCAGCGCGGCGGCCGATTGATGACTGACCACGGCGGCCTGGCCCGTCACTGCAGCCGCGGCAGCGATCTTCAGCAGCTGATCGCCGCCGGTCATCTTCATCAGGTCCCTGGCGCGTGCTCCGCCGGCGTAGACGCCGCGGCCTAGCGCGAGCAGCTCACCTCGTCGCACGCGGGTACGGATCTGGCCCGCCGACCAGCCGGCAGCGAGCAGCTCAGCGGTAGTCCTAATGTCCGCTACGCGATGAAAAGACCCTTGCGTGGTCCTGGCCATGAGCCCAGATTGGCTGAGGGCTGCCGACAGTCCCGGGAGACCCTGTCAGTTTCAGTGATGATCGCGGGCGGTTCGTACCTTTCATACCCACGGAAGTGTCAGGCTCTCTCGGGAGAGAATGGTCGGCGTGTCGACTGAGCGAGTTGAGGAAGCCGGCGGGACGGCGCTGGGCCGGGTACTGCCCGCGATCGGCGGGCTCGACGTCGTCGCGCGCCTCGCGGGGCTGAGCGGCAGTGATTTCACCACGGTGATGCTCGAAGTAGCCAGGCGCCGGGCGGCAGCGCAGACGCCCGCGACACTGTTGCGCCGGTATCGCAGCGACCGGTTCGTGCAGCCGGCCGCGCGCCGTGGATGCGGCTGCGCCGCGCCGAGGACCTGCTCGCCGCGTGCCTGCCGGCCGACTTCGAGGTGCTGACGCTGGCGCCGCTCGTGCCGCTCGGCACGCACTCGGCGCTCGGGCCGGTCAGCCAGGACAAGGTCGTCACCGCGATGCGGGCTTGCGAGACCGCCGCCGACCCGACGAACGCGCTGGCGCTCGAAGCGGCCGTGCGCCGCATCGCGAACCGGGCCGGGCCGGTGCGGCTGGCCGCTTTCCAGCGGGTCGTGCGTGCGCAGCAGCTCCGGCCTGGCTATCTCGCGCACTTCAGCCTGCTCGGACTGGTGACCGCCGGGCGCGATGACGGCGGTCACCGATTCGAGCGGGAAGCGGTCGCCGAGCACGTGCGCGCCGTCGCGGCCGGGCTGGCCGCGGCCGGATTCGCGCCAGGTCCAGCTGGCGCTGACGCCGCTCACGCCGGCCGGGCAGGCGATCGCGGGCGCGGTCGGCGCCTTGCTCGCGGCCAGTCCGGTGCCGGTACCGGTGGAGGTCGTCTTCGACAACGACCGCCAGACCGGCCGTGGCTACTACCGCGAGCTGTGCTTCAAGATCAACGTCATGGGGCCGGCGCGGAGTGGGCGGAGGTCGGCGACGGCGGGTTCACCGACTGGGCCGCGCGGCTGACGGCGAGCAACAAGGAGCGGCTGCTGATCAGTGGCGTCGGCATCGACCGGGTGGCCGCGCTAGGCTTCGAGGTCCCATGAAATACGTGCTTTTCTACGACTCCGCCGACGACGTGGCGGAGAAGGCGCCGGTGCACTTTCCCGCGCATCAGGCCCGCTGGCACGAGTTCCGCGCGGCTGGCAGCCTGCTGCTGATCGGCCCGTTCACCGATCGGAGCGGTGCCATGGGGGTCTTCACGACCAGGGCCGCAGCCGAGGAGTTCGCCGCGGGCGACCCGTTCGTGCTGCACGGCGTCGTCAGCACTGGTACATCAGGGAGTGGCTGGAGGGCATCGCCACTCCCTGATGCCAGCCCGGCTAGCTGCCCTCGTAGTCGTCCGGACCGCGCTGCCCGTCGTGATGGCTGTCGGCTGCATTGCGCCGCAGCCACAAGAAGGCGATCAGGCCGATCACGATCCAGGCCCCGATCGAGTGCGCGAGCATGTGCGCGATGATCAGGGCGCCGACGATCACCGCGATGAGCAGCGGTACCCAGCGCATCGTGCGCCAGCGCAGCTCGCGCTCGACCCGCCGGTGCGCCCGCCGCTCGTGCCTGAGCGCAAGGCGCTCCCGCTCCAGCTGGGCCTTCAGCATCTTGCGCTGATGACGGCGGCCGCCTTGCTGCGGCGGTACTGGTTCTCCGGGCAGATCGGACAGCAGGCCGGACAGGTCGGCCATGGTCTTGGCCCGCATTGCCCGGTCGAGGCGCTCGCCGAATTCGGCCTCGTCGAGCCTGCCGTCGCTGAAGTGCCTGGCGAGGCGATCGGCGATCTCGGCCCGCTCGGCATCGCCGACCCGCATGTCAGCGCCCGGCCAGCTGGCCCGCCGCGGCGCCGGAGCGGTCGGCTGCGGCGGGCTCACCGGATTGGACATTGTGTACTGGCCCCCCTGGGTTAGTTGCGCCATTCGTGCACGCTGCTGGTGAAGTCCGTGGCGATGGACTGGCTTGCGCCTTCGTCAGGAATCAGCAGCCAGCACGCAACATACAGCGGGATGCCCACACCGCCGACGATGGTGAGCACCGCGAAGGCGATCCGGACGAACAGAGCGTCGACGCCAACGTACCCAGCGATGCCGGATGCCACCCCTGCGAGCATTCGGTCGTCCCGGTGCCGGGTCAGGGTGCGGGGCCGCTGGGTCGGCAGCCCCGATGCGGGGCGGTCGGCCGCCTGGCCGCTCTGGTCCTCCTGCGGAGGAGTTGTCGTTGTGTTCATGACCTCAGACTGCTCGCTCACAGCCAGCCTGGAGTATCGGGAAGAACCCTGACCGGACCCTGAACGGCCAGCACAATGACCAGGGCGTGCCCGGATGGCGGGGCGCTCGCTCAGGCGCGATGATGGGCACATGGGCGATAACGCCAACCCAGCAGCCAGCGCTGCCGCCACGACCGCTGGCGCCACGGCTGCCGCTGCCGCGTGCGCTGCGGAGCGGGCTGACGACGTCACGCAGCCGAACGGCCCGTTCCAGCCCGGCGGCCCGTTCCAGCCCGGCGGCCCGACTCAGCCGGGCCCGGCCCGGCAGAGCCGGCCGGACGACGCCCGGTCCGCGGGCAAGCCGGCGGCAGCGGTCGGGCCAGCCGGGTTCGGGCCAGCCGGGCCGGGCCAGCCGGGTTCGGGCCAGCCGCGGCCGGGCCAGTCGAGCGGCCGGACTAGCCGCCTGGAGGCGCTGGGATTGCGGGTGACGCGGGGGCCGGGCAGCGCCGGTCCGCTGCGCCGTGAGATCGACGGGAGCCTGCTCGGTGGCGTGGCCGCCGGCATCGCCAAGCGCACGGGCTTCGAAGTCGGCGTGGTGCGGGCGGTCATCGTCGTGGCCACGCTCGCGACCACGCGGATTCTGCGCCGCCGCCTACGTTGTCGCGTGGCTGCTGATCCCGGCCGCTGGCGCCGAGTCCAGCATCGGCACCAAGGCGCTGACCGACAAGCGCGGCATTGGCCTCGCTGCCGGGCTCACCTCGATCCTCGTGCTGGGCCTGATCATCGCGTCGGCGCTGAACGCGCCCTGGATCACGTCGCTGGCGGTCCCGCTCATCGTCTGCGCGGTCGGCCTCGCCCTGATCTGGCGCAACGCTCCGGAAGCCGAGCTGGACATCCTGCGCGGCCTCGCGGACCCGGTGGCGAAGACGGGATCCGGCACGCGGTCCCGCCGACTGATCAGGATCGCGCTGGCGCTCGGCCTGGTGCTGCTCGGCCTCGCGGCGCTGCTCGGCGGCCACACCAAGAGCACCGAACTGCTCCGGCCGCTTGGCGGCATTGTCTTGCTGGTCGGCGGTATTGCCACCGCGCTCGGTCCATGGTGGCTGCGGATCGCCCGGGACCTCGTCGCGGAGCGGCAGGCCAGGATCCGGGCCGAGGAGCGAGCCGAAATGGCCTCCCGTGTGCACGACTCCGTGCTGCAGACGCTAGCCCTGATCCAGCGCCGGGCCGGCGATTCGCATCAGGTTGTGCAGCTGGCCCGAGCGCAGGAGCGGGAACTGCGCTCCTGGCTGTTCGACGCCCGGCCGCCGGGGTCGATCGACGGCCAGGCTGCGACGGTGGCCGCCGCGGTCCGGCTGATCCAGCAGGATGTCGAGGCCCAGCACGGGATGCCGGTCGATGCGGTGACGGTCGGGCGACTGCGAGCTCGATGACGACCTCACGGCCATGCTCGCGGCCGCGAGGGAAGCGACCGTCAACGCGGCCAAGTGGTCAGGCGCCGAGGTGGTGTCGCTGTTCGCCGAGGTCGAACCCGACTCGGTGTCGCTGTTTGTCCGTGATCGCGGACGCGGATTCGATCCCGCTGCGGTACCAGCGGACCGGAAGGGCCTGGCAGAGTCGGTGCAGGCGCGGATGGCCAGGCGGGGCGGCTCGGTCACGGTCCGCAGCGCCGCCGGCGAGGGCACCGAGATCGGCCTGACGATGCCGAGGACGGCTGCCGACCGGATGCCGAGGCGGCCGTGACAAGCCCAGCGGCGGCGCAGCCGGTGACAGCAGGCCGCGGGTGTTCCTGGTCGACGACCACGGGATGTTCAGGGCCGGCGTCAGGTCCGAGCTGGCCGGCGAGGTCAACATCGTGGGCGAGGCCGCCGACGTGGCGCCGGCGATCACCGAGATCACCCAGTGCCTCCCGGACGTCGTCCTGCTGGACGTGCACCTGCCCGGCGGCGGCGGTCAGGACGTCGTCGCGGCGGTCAAGACCGGGCATCCCGACGTGAAGTTCCTGGCGCTGTCGGCCTCGGACGCGCCGGAGGACGTCATCGCCGTCATCAGGGCCGGCGCCCGCGGCTACGTCACCAAGACGATCTCCGGTACCGAACTCGTGGACGCGATCCGCCGGGTAGCCGCAGGCGACGCAGTCTTCTCGCCCCGGCTGGCCGGCTTCGTGCTGGATGCCTTTGCCGCCGGGACGGCGCCGGACATGGACCGCCCGTCCTTCGACCCCGAACTCGACCAGCTCACGGCCCGCGAGCGCGAGGTGCTCCGCCTGATTGCCCGCGGCTATACCTACCGCGAGGTCGCTCAGGGAGCTCTTCATCTCCGTCAAGACGGTGGAGAGCCACGTCTCCTCGGTACTGCGCAAGCTGCAGCTGTCGACCCGGCACCAGCTCACCCGCTGGGCGGCCGAGCGCCGGCTCACCTAGCTTCGCCCGCCGAACCCGGCGTTCACCTGAGCCGTGCCTCGGCCCGCAGATACCCGGCCAGCTCACCGGGGCCCGGGCGGTCGCAGCTCGCCAGCCGCAGCCCCCGCGCCGTGAACCAGCTGGCGACGTTCGCGGCATCGCGGTCGAGGAACTCGGCGCCGCGCGGATTGGCGATCACGTCGACGACCTGGGGCACGTCGATCAGCACGAGCTGGCCGGCGTGCACCAGCAGGTTGTACGCCGACAGGTCGCCATGGGCCAGACCGAGCCGGGCGAGCGTGGCCATCGACTGCACGAGCTGATGCCACAGCCCGGCTAGCTCGGCGCCGCGCAGCCCGCACTCGGCCAGACGAGGCGCGGCGATCCCCTCTTCGGTCGCCGATGAACTCGAGCAGGACCTCGGTCCCGAGCACCTGGACCGGGTACGGCACGGTCACGCCGGCCAGGTAGAACTGGCAGAGCGCGGAGAACTCGGCGTTTGCCCACTGCGCGGCGATCATCTCCCGGCCGACGGCGCTGCGGCTTGCCATGGCCCGGCTGGCCCGCGACTCCCGTACGCGCCTGCCTTCGAGGTACTCGCTATCGCGATGGAAGAGCCGATGCTCCGCTGAGCGATACCGCTTGGCCGCCAGCAGGCAGGACCGGTCGGTCCCTGGCACGCCCCGGCGGAGCAGGAAGACGTCGGCTTCCTTGCCGGTCTTCAGGATCCCGAGCTCGGAGTCGGTGGCCGCGAGCTCGGTAATCGAGCCAGTCCGGATGCGGCCGCGGCCCGCGCTCGGTAGGCGTGGACTGATCCCAGGTGGACCATCGGTCGCCGTCGGTCAGGCCGTCAGCGACGTCGATGTCGTCCAGCGACGGCAGTGTCCGACGATGCCGATTGCGCTTGTCGAAGCTGGGCTCGTCGTCGTCGAATCGCCGCTTACCGCGGCGCTGATGTGCAAAGTCGTGCACGACAGGTACTCCTCGGGCAGGAAGGAAGGCGGGGCAGCGTGAAACTCAGGGCGTTCGTCATCTGCGTCCTCCCTTCTGCCTGGGAGCATCTGTCGGCGTCACCGGTCCGGCGTCACCGGTCCGGCGTCTCCGGCCGGCTCGTCAGTCTGGGCGTGGCGGGTCGGTCCCGGCATGCCCGGGTCGACAGAATCGCACGCCAGCGCGCACGGCGGCAACAGGTTTGCCGGCCGCTGCCGGGTGCTACGAGGCTGCGACCGCCCGGCGAGCCTGGTCCTCGGTCAGCACTCTGGCGATCCCGACGGCAGTCCAGCCATTGCTCTCCTCGAGCTCGTCGCGGAGCATCGCAGCCTGGTACTCGATCGACACCGGGCCGATCGCGACGAGGTCGTCCTTCTCGTTCCGCATGACCAGGATGAAGTTCACGATGGTCCCCTCGGTCGGCCTGCCCCTGAATCTACGCGCGCGCTGTCCTGCCGGGCGCCCGGATGCCGCGGTAGAGCCGGATCCCGAAGAAGGCAGCGGCGCATATCGCCGCCACCGCCAGGCTGATCGGCTGGCCAGCACCCTGCCCGCGCCGCACCGTCTCGATGTCGAGAGCCGAGCCTGCGCTGCGACCACGACTAGCAGCGCCAGGATCGCGCCCGCGGTGGCCCGCTCAGGCTCAGGAGCCGGTCCAGGTAATCCTCGACTGGCCCGTCCTCGTCTGCCGCAAGCGCCCCGTGAGTCATGGTGAGTCGTCCTTTCGATGAGTCAGCCGCCCAGGACGAGCGAGACCGAGCCGCTGAACGCCCGCCACTCCCTGGCTTCGCGTGCCAGGTACTCCTGGCCCGCCGCGGTGAGCCGGTACAGGCGACGCCGTCGTCCGGCTACCACTTCCCAGCTGCTGTCGAGAAGCCCCGCGGTCTCGAGCCGGTGCAGCGCCGGATACACGGTGCCTTCAGGCAGGTCGAACGCGCCAGAGCTGCGATCACGCAGCCGGGTGATGATCGAGTAGCCATAGCCGGGATCCGTGGCCAGCACCGCGAGCAGAAGCATGTCGAGGTTGCCCTTGAGCTTCTCGGACCTCATACCTAGAAATGCTAGGTATGAGGCGAGGTCGCGTCAAGCACAAGCACATGCCAGCGCGGAAGGTGTCCAGCCCATCTCACCAGATGCTGTCGCCTACGGTAGGGGCATGAGAGCGCCAGGTGGCCGCCCGAGCGCCGGTCCGGGACCGGACGACGCGGGCACGAGCGTGCTGGTCGTCGAGGACGACGCGAGTATCGCCGCGCAGCTGGTCAAGGGGCTGACCAGGGGCGGCTACCGCGTGGATCACGTGATGACCGGGCATGACGCGCTGCACTGGGGTGAGCCGGACGTCGTCTTGCTCGATCTCGAGCTGCCGGACCTGGACGGCGTGCAGGTGTGCCGGAAGCTGCGCGAGCGGACCGACGCGGCCATCATCGTGGTGACGGCGCACGGCGAGGAGCCGGACCGGGTGATGGCACTGGATGCCGGCGCCGACGACTACCTGGTCAAGCCGTTCGGGCTGGCGGAGCTGCAGGCCAGGATCAGGGCGGTGCTGCGCCGGGTACGCCCCGGCGGCGACGTCGTGAAGCACGGGCCGCTCGTCGTGGACATCCGGACGCGCCGCGTGACCGTATCGGGAGCTGAGATCGTGCTCACGCCCAAGGAATTCGACATACTCGAGATCCTGGCCGCCGATCCCGGCCGGGTGGTGGGCCGCCAGGAGATCCTGGAGAGCGCCTGGGATGCGCACTGGTACGGGCCCACGAAGGTGCTCGACGTGCACATGGCCTCGCTGCGCCGCAAGCTCGGCGTACCCGGCCTGATCGAGACGGTCTACGGCCGGGGGTTCCGGCTCGGCGAGGTCTAGGTGGCTCGCAGGATCGTTCTCGCGGTCCTGGCCCTGGTCGTCGCCGTGCTCGGGAGCGTCGCCGTGCCGCTCGGCGTCATCACCACCGGCCAGGACATGCGCGCATTCCGGAATGAGGCTGTCGTGGCCGCGGCCACGCTGGTGAACGTGGCCGAGGAGCGGCTTGATGACCGGGTGCGCGGGTCAGCCCTCGGTCGCACCGTCCGCGCAGCTGGCACACGGCGGCGACCGCGTCGCCGTGCTCGACCGAGCCGGCCGCCAGATCGCCGGCACCGCCGCACCGCCCTGCCGTTACCGCGGCTCAGCTCGCCAGGGCGACGGCGACCGGCAAGTCGGCCACCTATCCGGGCGACGACAACCTGCTCATCGTCGCGCCGGTGCGCAACGACACGGGCACGGGCAACGTCGGCATCGTCGTGCTCGGCCGGCCGACGTCTGCGGTCGATCACCAGGCCGCGTTGCTCTGGGCAGTCATCGCGGCGATCGCGACGGCCGGCCTGCTCGCCGCCGCGCTGGTCGCGATCGGGCTGGCACGCTGGGTCAGCAAGCCCCTCAGCCAGCTCGAGGTGGCCGCTCAGGAACTGGGCGACGGACAGCTCAGCACCCGCGCGCCGGCGGAGACCGGGCCAGGTGAGGTGCGCCAGCTCGCGGCGAACTTCAACTCGATGGCTGCCCGCCTTGAGGCGCTCGTCAGCGGCCACCAGGCGACGATCGCTGACGTATCGCATCAGCTGCGGACGCCGCTAGCTGCGCTTCGGCTCCGGCTTGACCTGCTCGCGCAAGACAGTGACGCCGCCGCGGCCGCAGAGCTCGCCGGTGCGCAGGAAGAGATCGCCAGGCTGTCACGGCTCGTGAACGGACTGCTCGCGGTCGCGCGCGCAGAGAATATCGCGACCCCCCAGGTCAACCTGCCACTCGATGCGGTGATCAAGACGCGGGTCGCCGCGTGGCTGCCGGCGGCCGACGAGCGCGAGGTCAGGCTGGAGGCCGACGTCGAGCGGGTGGCGGTCCGGATGGGCGAGGGGCATCTTGAGCAGATTCTGGACAATCTGATCGCGAACGCCCTGGATGTGCTGCCTGTCGGCGGCGCGATCTGGATCACGGCTGGCGCCGTCGGGGACAGAGCCAGGATCATCGTCGCGGACAACGGTCCTGGCATGAGCGAGCAGCAGCAAAGGGTGGCATTTCGGCGGTTTGCCACCAGCAACGGCGGCGGCACCGGCCTCGGCCTGGCGATCGTCGACCGGCTCACGGTCGCGAGCGGCGGCACGGCTGCGCTGTCTGACACCCCTGGCGGCGGGCTCACGGTGACAATCGACCTGCCGATGGCACGGCGGGAACGGGCCCGCGGCCGCGGCATCCACCTGTCATCAGGGGGCACGGTGCCAGTCCGATCCGGCTGCCCAGCAGCGCCGGCAGCGGAAGCGAGGGGACGCCCAGACGGCTGAGCTATCGGTCCGCCTGATCATGATTAACCAGTTCTGAACTTTTCCTGAACCGGTCGTCGGGATCCCGCCGGGCAAGCTGTTACGCGACCGGCGACCGGCAGCCAGCCACGCAGGAGAGTGACACCTGCATGCGCGATCACCTGCATTTTGCGTCAGCACGACGCGATGACAGGCTGGCCCGGATCCGGAAGCTGACGCTGTGGATCGGCGGCGGCGCTGCCGCGGCCTCACTAGGCCTCGGCACGGCGTTCGCGCACGCGCTTCCTGGTCACGCAGCCGGATCGCAGACCACAGGATCGACGCAGGGAGTAGCCGGCGCCGGCTCGGCTGGCTCGGGCGGTTCGGGTTCGGCCGGCACCGGATCCGCTAGCGGCGGTCAGCGCGGCCGCCACCACGGGCACCACCAGCATGCGCTGGCCAGACCCCAGCAGCAGCCGACTCAGGCGCCGGCGCCCGCGCCGCCCGTGGTGAGCTCCGGCGGATCGTGATCGCGTGCTGACGTCGGCGCATGCCCCGATCGCGCAAGCGGCCAGCCACGTGCTGGCCGCTGGCAGTTCCGGCGCCAAGCCCGCTGTGGTACACCACCCGAGCGACCGCCGTGGTCGCGCTGGTGCTGCTGACCATCACGGTGGCGCTCGGCGTCGCCGGAACCGCACGGCTGGAGACCCAGGCGATGCCGCGGGTCGTGCGGTCCGGCGCTGCACCGCAACGTGTCGCTGCTGGCGGTGGCGTTCGTGGCCACGCACGTGCTTACCGCCGTGCTCGACCCGTTCGCCGGGATCGGCTTCATCTCGGCGGTGATCCCGTTCAGCTCGCCGTACCGGCCGCTCTGGGTCAGCCTCGGCACCATCGCCTTCGACATGCTGCTCGCGCTGGTGATCAGCAGCCTGGTCCGGACGCGGCTGTCGTACCGGGCCTGGCGCGCTGTGCACTGGCTGGCGTACGCGTGCTGGCCGGTGGCGCTGTGGCACGGCCTCGGCACCGGCACCGACAGCCGCCTGTCGTGGCTGCTGCTCCTGGACGCCGCCTGCGTGCTGGTCGTCGCCGCGGCCGTCTGCTGGCGGCTCCAGCTGGCGCAGCGCGCCGATGTTCGTACTGTCGGGATCGCGGGCACCGCGGCGTTTGTGCTGGCCACGATCGTGTTCGTGGCGATCGGCCCGCTGCAGTCCGGCTGGGCCCGGCACGCCGGCACCCCTGCGCGCATGCTCGGGACGGCGCACGCCAGAACGGTGCAGCGGAGCGTCGAACGACAGGGAGACGGCGAGTGAACCTCGACACGACCGCGCGCGCGGCGCGTCGGGTGCAGCTTGGGCCGTCTTACGGTCGGCTGGCAGGAGACGCGGCCGCGCCGCGACGCTTCGCCAGCACGCTGCGACGTACGGGCCGGTGCCGAGCGTCAGCAGGCGCGGCCTGCTCGACCAGGTCGGCCGCGGCCCGGCTGACCGGGCGCGGCGGAGCGGGGTTCCCGACCGGGATCAAGATGCGCACGGTCGCCTCGAAGCGTGGCCCGGCGGTGGTCGTCGCGAACGGCATGGAGAGCGAGCCCGCCAGCGAGAAAGACCAGGCGCTGCTGGCTCGCGCGCCGCACCTGGTGCTCGACGGCATCGCGCTGGCGGCCGAGGCTGTCGGCGCGAACGAGGCGCACCTGTGCCTGCCCCGGACCAGGGACTGGCTCATCGACGCCGTCCTCGCCGCGGTCGCGGAGCGGCGACGGGCCGGGCTCGACCCCGTTCCCCTCGCTGTGCACGATCTGCCCCACCACTACGTGTCGAGTGAGGAGACCTCGCTCGTGCACTGGCTGAACGGCGGCGAGGCGAAGCCGACGTACACGCCGCCGCGGCCGTTCGAGCGCGGCGTCGGCAAGCGGCCCACGCTGATCGACAACGTCGAGACGCTCGCGCACGTCGCGCTGATCGCCCGCTATGGCGCGGACTGGTTCCGCGAGGCCGGACGTGCCGACGCGGCCGGCACCATGCTGACCACGGTGTCGGGCGCGGTCGCGCAGCCGGGCGTGTACGAGGTCGAGGCTGGGTCGAGCGTCGGCGAGATGCTGGCGATGGCCGGTGCCGACCCGGCCGCGCCAGGCCGTGCTGATCGGCGGCTACTTCGGCACGTGGCACGAGATCGGCGACGTGGCCAGCCTGCCGTTCACGGCCGCTGGGCTGCGGCCCGCTGGCGGCGCGCCCGGCGCTGGTGTCTTGTACGTGCTGCCGCCTACGGCGTGCGGGCTCGCCGAGGCTGCCCGGATCCTGCGGTACCTGGCCAGCCAGAGCGCGCAGCAATGCGGTCCGTGCATCTTCGGGCTGCCGGCGATCGCCGATGACCTGACTCAGCTCGCGTCCGCGCGGCCGGAGGGTGACCCGATCGGGCGAATGCACCGGCGCTTCGGCCACATAGCCGGGCGCGGGGCATGCCATCATCCCGACGGCGCAGTGCGCATGGCCGCGTCGGCGCTGCGCGCTTTCGCGGCGGATGCGCACGCGCACGCGCGGCGGCGTACGTGCCTGACCTCGCACCGCGGCCGGTCTCAGCCCGCCCAGTTCCAGCCAGCACAGTTGCCAGTACCCCGCCCGCTGGCCGAGGGGGAGTGGCGATGAGCCAGAAGCTCGAGATCAACCCCATCGCGTGCACCGGTCATGGCCTGTGTGCCGACCTGCTGCCCGAGCTCATCGAGATGGACGAGTGGGGCTACCCGATCATCCACGAGCTGGTACCGAACGACCTCGCTGCTCATGCCCGGCGCGCCGTCAACGCCTGCCCGACGCTGGCGCTTCGGCTGACGCGCGCGCAACGTCATCAGGAGAGCAACTAAATGGGCCAGCCGGACACCGCGCGCGTCGCGCCACAGCACAGGCGGCCGGCTCCCGCCGCCGGAGCCGAGGGTAACGAGAAGCTCACCGCCATGACGGGTGCCATCCTGCTGGCCGGCTTCGCTGTCGAGGGCTTCACCGTTCTCGAGATCCACCGCCTGCTCTTCCTGCACTTCCTGGTGGGCCTGCTGCTGATCGGACCGGTGGCGCTGAAGATCGCGTCGACCATGTACCGGTTCGTCCGGTACTACGCGGGCTCGGCGCCCTACGTGCGCAAGGGCCCGCCCGCGCCGGTCCTGCGCGTACTGGGCCCGCTGGTCATCCTGACCTCGGTGGCCGTGCTCGGCACCGGCGTGCTGCTGGCGGTCGGCGGGCGCGGCGGCCCGTGGCTGTTCCTGCACAAGGCCTCGTTCGTGCTGTGGTTCGGCGTGATGACCATTCACGTGCTCAACTACGCGCCGCGCCTGCCGCGGATGCTCGGCGCGCGATCGGAGTACGGGCGATCCGACCACGGGCGATCCGACCACGGGCGATCCGACCACGGGCGATCCGACCACGGGCGATCCGACCACGGTCGACCCGACCGCGGGGACCCGTCCGTTGCCGTGCCCGGCGGTGCTGCGCGGTGGCTGCTGCTGGCGGCGTCCCTCGCGGTCGGCGTCGGCGTGGCCGCGGTGACCATGCGCCTGTCGGGTTCGTGGGGTATCAGCTTCTGAGGTCCTTGCCCTGGTACAGGTTGTCCCCGAAGGCCAGCCCGCCCTGCTGGGTGTACCAGGTCATCGCCCTGACGGCGAAGCGCCCGGCGCGGACTGCCGGATCGTCCTCGGCCAGCATTCGGGCCCGCGAGACGGAGCCGACCTGGTACAGGCAGATCCCGGCGATCTCGCCGTCGTCGCTGACCGGCCCGGCGATCTTCAGGTAGCCGGCGGCATGCATCTTGCGGAAGTGGCCGAGATGCTGGAGTCCGAGCGCCGCGCTGGCCTCATCGTCCAGTTCGGGCTGATCCGGTGGCCGGACCAGCAGGATCAGCTCGTAGGTATCGAACTCGCCCGGCGGGACGTCGGGTGCCCAGGCCGGCTCTAGCGCCTTGATCTGCTCGTGGTGCAGCCGCAGGTGAAAGGTCGCGTTGCCCTCGATGAAGGCGCCGATCGGGATCGGGCCGTCCTGCACGACGGTGCCGCCGTCGCGGATCACGACGTGCACGGGCGTGTCAGCAGTGGCGCCGAGGGCGTCGCGGGCGGCTTCCAGCCGAGCCGCCGACCGCTCGATCTCGCCGGCCAGCCCGGCCAGGCCGCCGACACTGGTGGCGTACGCGGCGAGTGTCACCTCGTCGATGGTGCTCGCGTTGTCGTAAGAAACCTCGGCTCCCTCGGCCACTTGCTCTGCCGTCGCCGCGATCAGGTCGTTGTTCATCGCAACGTGGGCGGCGACGACCTCAGCCGGCCAGCCGCCGTCGGCGGGGTCACTGAATCCGCCGGCCAGCAGTGAGGCGACAAACGGCGCATACGCCGCCGCTAGGCTCTCCGATGTCATGTCTGGTCCTCCCGATGCTGCGGCGCCACATGCGGACGCTACCGCCCGCCAGGATCGCTCGACAGTGCCAAGCTAGCCCTGCGCGCGTCAACAGGTCGCGGTCGCGGTGGCAGGAACAGCGGGATCTGTGGCCGCTAGCGCGCCCGGAAGCACCGGCGGCGGCCGCTAGCGGAGCACGATCAGCATGTAGCCCATCGTGACGCCCATCGCGATCTCGCAGCACGCGGCCAGCCGCGGTGACACCGGCACGCCGCTTCGGGATCGGGAGCGGGCAGGCGACGGACCGGGCGCGTGCTCCGCTGTGCTTGCCAGGACAGCGGCCGAGCTCGCCAGGACGGCGACCGGCGCCATGGTCGATATCCGGTCCGCGCTCCAGACCACGCACCCGACCAGCGCGACGGCCAGCACGAGGCTGAGGCCCGCTACACCAGCGGCACCCGACATGGCTCCCGCAGCAGTGCCGGACGCGCTGGCCGCGGTGGTGCCTAGGGTGGTGCCCAGGGCGGTGCGTCCGGCGGTGACTGGGCCGGCCGCACTGCCTGTCGTGGCCGCCAGCATGTACACCATGGCGCCGCAGCCGAGCAGGTGCTGGACGTCGTGTCCCGCCCGGTGCGTAGTCCGGGCCAGCCGCCACAGGAACAGGGCGGCGCCCGCCGCGAACAGTGCCTCCCAGCCGGCCGCCGGGACCACCCGTAGCCGGGGCACGAGCATGCCGGCCATGGCCACGCCCATGAGCACGTGCAGGGCATCGACCGGGCGGTCGGCGGGCCTGCGCTGCCGGACGGACAGCCCGAGCCTGGTCAGGCAGTAGGCGGCCGTCGCGACCATGATCACAGCAAATGCGGCCGCCAGCCACGGCTGCTGGGTCATGTGCGCTCCGCGCCGATGCTCGGGCCCCATCCGGCGGCGCGAGCGGCACCTGGCCGCGGCCAGTAGGCGATGGCTAGCAGCGCGAGCACCGGCGCGGTGCCCGGATCGGTGCCAGTACCGGTCAGCAAGCCGCCGAGGCCCTGCGCCAGCCACAGCGCGCCCGCAGTCGCCACGGCCAGCACGAGCACACCGCGGACCGCTGGCCGCGGCAGGTAGATGCCTGCCGCGATGATGGCCAGCACCACGGCCAGCCCGATAGCCGCGGCCGGCCCGCGGTTACTCAGGAATGCGGCGAGGCGATGGTCAAGGCCGGCGAGCCAGGCCGGCTGCGCGGCCGACGCATCCGCGATCGTCGCGCCAAGTGCCCGTGGTGCCCTGGTGGCCGGGAGCAAGGCGAGCGCCGCCAGGCTGCCCCACACGACGAGCCAGGCGAGCCGGGCCGCCCGCGCGCCGACCGCGCCAGCCGCGGCGAACGGCGCCGGGCGATCTCGCCGCGGCGGCCACAGCAGGATCGCCAGCAGCGCATAGAAGATCACCGCGCCGGGAGCGCCACTGACCGGGCTGCCGCTACCGGCCAGGAGGCCGCCTAGACCCTCGCCGAGCCACCAGACAGCGAGCGACCAGGCGATCGAGACCCCGAGCGCAATCCTGATCGTCGGGCGCCAGGCGATCCCGAGCGCTATCGCCAGCTGAATCGCGGCGAAGGCTGCATTCGCCAGCGCATCGTGCTGCTGAATCAGCCGGCTGCTCCACGCAATCGGAGCGGCAATGACGGCTGGATTACCCGCCGCGGCTGATCCCAGCATCTCCGCGAAGCCGCGGCCGAACATGAAGGACTGGAATTGCAGCATCGCGTCGAGAAGCCACACGCTGCCGAGCGTGAGCTGCAGGACCCGGCCCGGCCCGGCTGCGCTGCCGGTGTGCTCGGCAGCGGCGTGACCTGCTCCGGAACGCCAGCGCAGGGACTGAGCAGCGCGGGACAGGCCCGTACTGCCCGCTGCCACCTGCCCCGTCATCGCCAGCCTTAGCCAATCCCGCGCTGCGCTCATTAGCCGTGGCGTGCATTGTCACCTACGTAGCGGCGACGGCGACAGACCCTGCCCGGGTATGGCGTAAACTCCCCGGCGGTATGCACAATTGCTAATGCGGAGCCTCTTATCAGTCGGCGTGTCGGCACGGTGGCCGCCGGATCGCGGGCTGCCCGCCGCACCCGAACTGACTCGGTCTATGCCGCAGATGTACTATTTCAGAGTTTCGGGTATCAACCACGGGAGCCTCAGTGGTAGCAGGGCAGCCTCGGTCACAACTCCCGAGCTTGCGCCTCGACGAGCTGCTGGCCGAGCTCCAGGTCCGGCTCCAGGCGATCCTCGCCACCCGCGATCGGGTCAATGCCCTGTTCGAGGCCGTCGTGGCCGTGGGCACCAATCTCGACATCGAGGTCGTGCTCCGGGGAATCGTCGAGTCGGCGGTCACGCTCGTCGATGCACGTTACGGCGCCATGGGCGTTATTGGCGATGGAGACCGGCTCGCCGAGTTCATCCCGGTTGGGCTGACCGAAGACGAGATCGGCCGGATCCATCACTGGCCCGAAGGGCGCGGGCTGCTCGGCGGGCTGATCAGCCGCCCGAAGCCGCTGCGGATCGCCGACCTCAGCCAGCACGAATTGTCCTCAGGCTTTCCGGCCGGTCATCCGCCGATGAACTCGTTCCTGGGCGTGCCGATCCGGATCAGGGACGAGGTGTACGGAAACCTCTACCTGACGGAGAAGCGGGGTGGCGGCCAGTTTGACGAGGAGGACGAGGCCGTCCTGGTAGCCCTCGCGGCTGCGGCCGGCGTGGCGATCGAGAACGCCCGGCTCTACGACGAGGCGCGCAGGCAGCAGCGCTGGCTCAGCGCGAGCGCGGAAGTGATCCAGGCGCTGTTGTCTGGCGTGGACGCCACTGACGCCCTAGCGCTGATCACGGCGAGATCGCTGGAAATGTCGGGCGCCGACCTCGTAGCGCTGGCGCTGCCAACGGCGGACAAGACGCGGCTCCAGATCGAGCACGCGGCCGGCGCGGGCGCGGACGAGGCGCTCGGCCTCATGCTGCCCGTGGCTGGCTCGGCCAGCGGTCGCGTGTTCGCGACCGGCGACATGCTGAGCGTGGATGACTTCAGCCACGATAACCGGGTCGCGCCGGTCGCCAGGCAGCACCTGAACCTCGGCCCGGCGATCCTGGTCCCGCTCGGTACGTCCGGCAACGTCCGCGGCGTCCTGACGGCGGGCCGTCATCCGGGGGCCATGCAGCTGGCGCCAGCCGCGGCCGACATGCTCGTGACCTTCGCTAGCCAGGCAGGGATCGCGCTGGAGCTGGCCGACCACCGCCGCCAGGCCGAGCGCGTGGCCGTCTTCGAGGATCGGGACAGGATCGCGCGCGACTTGCATGACCTCGTCATCCAGCGGCTGTACGCGACGGGCATGTCGCTGCAAGGCGCCGTGTCGCAGATCGGCTCGGCCGAGGCAGCCCAGCGGGTCAGCGTCGCGGTGGACGCGCTGGACGAGACCATCAGGGAGATCCGGTCCTCGATCTTCGCGCTGCAGACCCGGCAGGACGCCAAGCCTCCGGGCCTGCGCGCGCGGATCTTGCAGGAGGCAGACGAGGCCACCGGGATGCTCGGCTTCCCGCCGGCGCTCCAGCTCGACGGACGGCTGGACGACGAGGTACCCGAGGATGTAGCCGAGCAGCTGATCGTCGTGCTGCGCGAGGCGTTGTCCAACGCAGCGCGGCATGCGGGTGCCAGCAAGGTCGAGGTGCAGGTAACCGCCGCCGCCGACCTGGCGCTGACGGTCCGCGACAACGGATCGGGCATCACTGAAACCTCGCGCCGCAGCGGGCTGGCGAACCTGGAGCAGCGGGCGGGCAAGCTCGGGGGCGCCTTCCTGATCAGGCCGGCCACCGGCGGCGGCACCGAGCTCAGCTGGCGCGTCCCGCTGGCGGCGGCGGACCGGCCCCCGGCTGACAGCTGAGCCTCACAGCTGAGCCCGGGCGGCCCCCGGTCGCCCGATGTAGGTTGCGGGTCGTTGGTCCCGCGGTCGCGGGCTTATGGACTCTGCGGCCGGCGAACTGCCGTCGGCGACCATAGCCTCATGTCTGCTATCCACGAGCACCCGAGCTACGCCGGCCGGATCGGCGCGCAGCCGTCGCAACCCCTGAGCGCGCCGTTCATCGAGTCGATAACCGACGCAAGGATCACGGCGCTGGCAACCGCCGAGCGCTCGTGCTGCTGCACCGCCAGGCCGACGGTCGTCGCGTTCCTGCCGACGCCCGCAGGGCGGGAGGCTGACCTGCTGCTGTGCATGCACCACTATCGCGCGTCCCGGCAGAAGCTGGCGGCGTGCGGCGCCAGGGTCGTCGACGCCAGCGGCGCGCTGCTGACCGATCCCGATCCGTGGTACCGCCCTGTCAGTGACGGTTAGCCGGGCGCCGGCATCGCCCGGAGCCGTCCAGATCGTGACGGACCCGGCAGAGCCACTTGCGCAGCTCTTCCGGGACCTGCGCAGCGCCCCCGGCGGGCTGTCCGGCCGCGAGGCGGCGCGCAGGCTCGAGGTATACGGCGCCAACGAGCTGACGCGGCGCGGCGGACGGCGCTGGCCACGCGAGCTCAGCCGCCAGTTCACCCAGCCGCTGGCACTGCTGCTGGCGCTGGCCGCCATCCTGGCGTGGGCCAGCGGCACGCCGCGCCTCGCAATCGCCATCGTGGCCGTCATCTTCCTCAACGCGGGTTTCGCCTTCGCCCAGGAGATGCAGGCCGAGCGGGCTGTCGAGGCGCTCGCGGCCTTCTTGCCTGAACGTGCCAGGGTGCGGCGGGACGGTTCCGCACACGAGATCGAGGCTCGCGTCCTCGTGCCCGGAGATGTCCTGCTGATCGAGGAGGGGGAGAGCGTCTGCGCGGACGCCCGGCTCATGACCGGCACGCTCGAAATCGACATGTCCACGCTGACCGGCGAGTCGGCGCCGGTCAGCAGGGAGGCCGGACCAGCCGACCCGAAAGTGCCGCTGCTGGAGGCGGACGATCTGGTGTTCAGCGGCACTGCCTGCACTGGCGGGCAGGCCGAGGCGCTCGTGACCGCGACCGGGATGAGCACCGAACTCGGCCGGATCGCCGCCCTGAGCCAGCGCGGCGGGAAGGACGAGAGCCCGCTGGAGCGGCAGGTTACGCGCGCCACCTGGCTGATCGCGTTCGTGGCGGTCGGGGTGGGCCTCGCCTTCCTGCCCGTCGGGCTGGCCGCGGGGATGAGTGTCGCCGCTGCGGCGAGCTTCGCGATCGGCTTGCTGGTCGCCAACGTGCCCGAGGGGCTGCTGCCCACCATCACGCTGGCGCTCGCCGTCGGTGTCCGCGACATGGCCAGGCGGGGCGCCCTGGTCAAGCGGCTGTCCGCGGTCGAGACGCTCGGCTCCACCACAGTCATCTGCACGGACAAGACGGGCACGCTGACCGAGAACAGGATGCGCGTCACGACCGTCTGGACAACGGTCGGCGAACAGGCCATGGAGCCGGCGGGCCAGGCCGGACCGAGGACACATACCGCGGACGACGACCGGTGGGCGGCGCTCCGCGCAGTCGCCACGATCGCGGCCGCCTGTAGCAACGCCGACCTGCACGGCGGCGAGGGCAAGTCAGCCGGCGACCCGACCGAGCTGGCGCTGCTCACGCTGGCGGCCACGGCTGACGTGGACATCTCGCCTGCGGGGCGCGCCGCCGGCCGCCGCGCCCTGTTCAGGTTCGACCCGCGGCTCAAGCTCATGACCACCGTCGACGAGCGGAACCGTCTTCTATCGGTCGATACCAAGGGCGCGCCAGAAGCGGTCCTGGCGCGCTGCGCCACCATCTGGCGGAGTCAGCACGAGCTGCCGATGACCGCGGCCGACCGGGCCGAGGTATCGCGGGTGATGGCCGAGTACGCCAGCCGGGGCCTGCGGGTGCTGGCGCTGGCTACCCGTACTCTGCCAGCGGGCGCCGTCGGGCCAGCCAGCCGGGAAGACGCCGAGACTGACCTGTGCCTGACGGGGCTCGTGGCGATGCTCGACCCGCCGCGCCCCGAGGTGCCGGCGGCGATCGAGCGAGCTCACCACGCGGGCATCCGTGTCCACGTCGTCACCGGCGACAACGGCCTCACCGCGGCCTTCATCGCCCGCAGTGTCGGCATTGGCACGGACGGGATGCAGATCGTCAGCGGCGCCGAGCTGGATGGCATGACCGAGCCGGAGCTGGACGACCTGCTGAACTCCGGCGTCGAGGTGGTGTTCGCGCGAAGTTCGCCCGAAGCAAAGCTGCGCATCGCCGACGCGCTCCGCGCGCAGGGGCAGGTAGTCGCCATGACTGGTGACGGCGTCAACGACGCGCCAGCGCTGCGCCGGGCTGACATCGGGGTAGCGATGGGGCGGTCCGGGACGGACGTGGCCCGCGAAGCCGCCACGATGGTCCTGACGGACGACAACTTCGCGACGATTGCGGTCGCCATCGAGTCCGGCCGGCGGGTGTACGACAACGTGCGCAAGTTCATCTGCTACATCTTCACCCACGCTGTCCCCGAGGTGGTTCCGTTCCTGGTCTTCGCGCTGGCCGGCGGATCGGTCCCGCTGCCCCTGACGGTGATGCAGATCCTCGCCATCGACCTCGGCACCGATACGCTGCCGGCCCTGGCGCTCAGCCGCGAGCCGGCCGAGCCGGGCGTCATGGACCGCCCGCCCCGGCCGCGTGGCCAGGGCGTCATCAGCCGGGGCATGCTGGCCCGCGCCTGGGGGTTCCTCGGACTCATCTCCGCGACCCTGGTCATGACCGGCTTCTTCCTCACCCTCCGGCACGCCGGGTGGCACCCGGCCGCAGCCACCGGGCCCGGCACGCCGCTGCATCACGCCTATCAGCAGGCCACCACCGTTGCCTGGCTCGGCATCGTCGCTTGTCAGATCGGCACAGCGGTCGCCGTCCGCACTGACCACGCCTCGCTCCGGTCGGTCGGCTTGCTCTCCAACCCGGTCCTGCTCGGCGGCATCGCCTTCTCGCTCGCCTTTGCCGCGCTGCTGGTCTACATGCCGGCACTGCACGCCATCTTCGGCACCGCCGCGCTCAGCCCGGCCCAGCTTGCGACTGTCGCCCCGTTCCCGTTCATCGTCTGGGGCGCTGACGAGCTGCGCCGCCTCCTCGTGCGCCGTTATCGGGCGGCGCATGCCGCTGGCAGCCAGGTGGCCGCGGCGTGAGCTAACCGGGCGCATCCTGGTCGGCCGCCCAGCGCAGGTAAGCCTCGACAGCCGTGGGCAGCGTCGGGAAGATCAGCCCGGCACCGACCTTGGGAGTCAGGCCGAACGCGTCCAGCCGGGCCAGCAGATCCTGCTTGACGCGGGCGAGAGCGAAGACCGCGCCGCGGCTGACGATCTCGGCCCGCAGCGCGTCGAGTGCCTCCAGGGCGGTGAAATCCACTTCGACGTTTGCCTCAACATTCAGGATGAACCACCGCAGCGGACCGGTGGTGCTGTTGGCGGCTGCCAGCGCGCGCTGCTGGAAGTCGTTGGCGTTGGCGAAGAACAGCGGCGCGTCATATCGGTACACGACCAGCCCGGGAATCGTCGCGGCCTGGGGGAAGTCATCGACGTCGTGCATGCCAGCCAGGCCAGGGACGCGGCCGAGGATGGCGTCGTGCGGCCGCGCTACCCGGACGAGCAGATCGGCGACCGACAGGCCGACGGCGATGAGGACCCCGTACAGGATGTTGAATGCCAGTACGGCGGCGCACGAAGCGAGAGCGATGGCGAGTTCGGTCCGGCGGAAGGCCAGCAGGCGCCGGAAGGCGACGACGTCGATCAGCCGCACGGCGGCATAGATCACGATGGCGCCAAGTGCGGCGGTGGGGAAGTGCGTCAGCGCACCGCGCAGGAACGTGAGCACGAACACCACCGCCCCGGCCACGACGAGAGAGTAAGCCTGACTGCGGTTTCCGGCCGCCCTGGCGATGGCGGTGCGCGAGGCGCTGCTGCTGACGGGGAACCCGCGGAGCAGGCTGGCCCCCACGTTCGCGACGCCCAGGGCCAGGAGCTCGCGGTTCGCCACGATCGTCGAGCCGCGCGTGGCGAAAGACCGTGCCGTCAGCACGTCGTCGGTGAAGCCGACGATCACCACGGCGACGGCGGGCAGCACAAGCTCGCTCAGGACTGACAGATGCACGTCCGGAAGCTTCGGCGCGGGCAGCCCGGCCGGGATAGGCCCGACCGTGCTGACACCGTGTGCGCCGAGGTTCGCGGCCGCCACCACGAGAGTTGCCAGGACCACCGCCAGCAGCGGGCCCGGCGCCCTGGGCCATCGGGTGCCGAGGAGGAACAAGAAGAGCAGCACTCCGGCGGCGACTGCCAATGTCACTGGCTGAATCTGCGTGGCGTGCCGCGCAAACGAGCTCAGCTGCGCAAAGAAGGTTTGCCCGCTGACTGGGACGCCGGTGACATGGTGGAGCTGGTCGGCGATCATGATCAGCGCGACGCCCGCCATATAGCCGACGAGGACGGGCCTTGACAGCAGGTCGGCGACGAAGCCGAGTCGCAGGATGCCTGCCGCGACCGCGATGGCGCCGACGAGCAAGGCCAGCGTGGTCGCCAGCTCGCCATAGCGCGCCGGATTGCCGGCGGCGAGCGGGCCGATGGCGACGGCGGTCATCAGCGCCGTCGTGGCCTCCGGCCCGAGCGACAGCGAGGGCGACGAGCCGAGCAGCGCGTAGACCACTAGCGCCGGAAGCGCCGCCCACAGGCCCGTCACCGGCGGCAGTCCCGCCACGGTGGCATAGGCCATGACCTGCGGCACCAGGTAGGCGGCCACCGTCACGCCGGCGACCAGGTCGCCGGTCAGCCAGGCTCGCTGATAGTGCACGAGTGTCGCGAGCCCCGGGATCACGGCAGATATCTACCCGGGACGCGGGTGGCCATCGATAAACCTGCCGGTCGACGCCCAGGACCGGCACGCCCAGGACCGGCACGCCCAGGACCGGCACGCCCAGGACCGGCTAATCCGGCGGGATCAGCGGTCGAGTCGGGCGCCACACGTGCTCGGCGCCGTGTGGCCGGATCGCGTCGAGTGCCTGGCCCAGGATCTCGCCATCGCCGTCGCCCGCTGCGCCGCCGCGCTCGGTGTCAACCACGACAGCGGCGGGCCAGGGGTCCGCCGCTGCCGCGAGCAGCCTGCCGATCTCGGGGTCGGCGTCGGACGGGCCAGGTGGGCGAGACCGCAGGCGCTCGCCTGCCAGCTCAGGCGAGGCGACGCAGCGCAGCTCCACGAGGTGCGCGTGCTGCTCGCGAGCGAGGCCGGCGGCGGCCGACCGCAGCTCGGCCGACGACCACGACGCGTCCAGGATGACCGACTCGCCGCGGGCCAGGAGCTCGCCGGCCCGATGGAGCAGCTCGCCGTACGTCCGCATGGTCCACGACGCGGCGTAGATTCCGGCGCCGAACGGAGCCGCGCCAGCAGCATGAGGCGGGATCCCGGCGAGTTCCTTGCGGATGCGGTCGCTGCTCAGCACGGTCCAGCCGAGACGGTTCGCGACGCCGCCTGCCAGAGCCGACTTGCCCGTACCAGGCAGGCCGCCGGCCAGGACCAGGGACACGACGCCAGCCTGCAGGTGCTGCAGCGTGAGATCGGCCAGCTGGCGCGCATCGCGGCCAGCGACAGCCGCACCCTGGCCCGCCTTGATGCACGCGATCTTGGCGCGGACCAGCGCGCGGTAGGCCACGTAGTGATGGACGAGCGACGCGGGAGCCAGATCTCCGCGGAACTCCGCGTACCAGTCGATGAACCGCCTGGCCAGCTCGGTGTCACCGAGCCGCTCCAGGTCCATGGCCAGGCACGCGGCGTCGTCGAGACCGTCCAGCCAGCGGAGCCGGTCATCGAAGTCGAGGCAGTCGAGGATCCGCGGGCCGTCGTCCAGGCAGTAGATGTCGTCGGCGAGCAGGTCGCCATGCCCGTCCACGATGCGCCCGGCGCTGATTCGGGCTGTCAGCAGCGGGCCGCGCCCGGCGATGAACTGGCGGACCAGCTCGTCGATCTCGGCGAGGCCATCGGCTTCGAGGAGCCGCCCGGCTGCGGCAGCGGTCTGGCTGAGGTTGTCCTGCCAGCGGCCCAGCAGTGCGTCGGCACTGCCAGCCGCGCTGATCTGCGCGGAGTGCGGCGCACCGGCATGCACAGTGGCCAGGATCCTGGCGACCTGCCGCACCGGTCCGTCGACCGGCGCGCCGGCGCTGATCAGCGCCGACAGCCGCCGCTGGACCGGCATCCGGCGCATGACGACCAGATGGTCACATATGGTCCCGTCGGGATCCCGCACGGCTGCGACGCCGAGGTAGACATCGGGCGCAAACCGGCGGTTCAGCTCGGTCTCGCGGGTGCAGGCGCGCGCCCGCGCTGGCCGGGTCGTGAAGTCGAGGAATCCCAGCTTCACCGGCTTCTTGAGCTTGTAGGCGCGGTCTCCGGCGAAGTACACCGCGGCCGAGGGCGTCTCGGCCACGTCCGCGAACGGCTCACTGGTCATACTCACCACAGCTACCCCGCCGGGGACCCGTGTCACGCCACGACGCCGTCACGCCGTCAGGGACCAGGACCCCGGCGGCCCGACAGCCGGATCTGGGAGCATGGCCCGATGCGGATGGTGACGGAGACGACGCTGACCAGCGTGCTCGGCCGGCTGGCTGCGACACCGCGGGTCGTGATGAGCGGCAACTTTGCCACGCCATGGCAGATCCTCGAGATCCTCGACAGTGCGCTCGCGGAATACCGGCTCTTCGCGCTGAACGCCCAGCCCGGCGTCCCGGACCGGGACGGGGTGACGCTCGAGTCCCCGTTCGTCGGCGCTGGCATGCGGCACAGCAGGCGACTGCGCTACCTGCCGTGCCGGCTGTCGCTGGTGCCGAGCCTGCTCACCACGGCGATGCCGCCCGACGTCGTGCTGCTCCATGTCTCGGCGCCAGTCGGCGGGACTGTGTCGCTTGGCACCGAGGTGAACATCCTGCCGGCCGCGATCGATGCTGTCCGTGCCCGCGGCGGCCTGGTCATCGCCCAGGTCAATGCGCAGATGCCGTACAGCTACGGGGACGCCGTGCTGCCAGCGGACGAGATCGACCTGGCCATCGAGGTAGACGTCCCGCTGCCGTCACCCGAGCCGAGAGCCGGTCACGGCGCAGACCTGCACGCGGTGATCGGGACCCGGGTCGCGGCCCTGGTGCCGGAAGCTGCCACGCTTCAGCTCGGCATCGGCGGCGTGCCGGACGCCGTGCTGGCCGCGCTGCGCGGTCACCGCGGCCTGTCGGTGTGGTCGGAGATGTTCAGCGACGGCGTACTGGCGCTCGAACGGTCCGGCGCGCTCGACGCCGCGGTCCCGGTGACGGCGTCGTTCGCCTTCGGCGGCCCCGACCTCTACGCCTGGATCGACCGCAATCCCCGGGTCCGGATGCTGCGGACGGAGAAGACCAACGATCCCGGCCTGATCGCACGCCAGCGGACCATGGTGTCGGTCAACGGCGCCCTGCAGGTCGACCTGTTCGCCCAGGCGAACGCGGCGCGCGTGCACGGCATGATCTACTCGGGATTCGGCGGCCAGACCGACTTCGTCGTCGGCGCGCTGCACTCGCCAGGCGGCCGGGCGATCATCGCCCTGCCCTCCTGGCATCCGAAGGCGGACGTATCGACGGTCGTGCCCCGGCTGGGCGGGCCGGTCACGTCGTTCCAGCACAGCTATATCGTCAGCGAGCAGGGCACGGCGACGATCTGGGGCAATGACGCGAGCCGCCAGGCCGCCGAGATCATCGGCGAGGTCGCGCACCCGGACGCGCGGGAGCAACTGCTGGCCGCTAGTCGCGACCTCGGCTTCCGCCTGGACTAGTGGCGGGCTGGTCGAAGACGCGGGACGCATACGCGGCGGCCTGGGTGCGGCGCTCCATGCCGAGCTTGGCGAACAGCGCGGAGACGTAGTTCTTCACGGTCTTTTCCGCCAGGTACATCCGCTCGCCGATCTGCCTGTTCGTCAGGCCCTCGCCGATGAGCTCGAGGATCTTGCGCTCCTGCGGGGTCAGCCCGGCCAGCGGGTCCTTCCGGTTCGCCTGCTCGCGCATCCTGGCCATCACCTTGCTGGCCGCCTCCGGGTCGAGCATCGACTCGCCGGCCGCGACGGTGCGCACGGCGCCCACCAGGTCGGTGCCGCGGATCTGCTTGAGCACGTACGCCGGCCGCGCCGGCCATGATCGCGTCGAACAGCGCCTCGTCGTCACCGAACGACGTCAGCATCAGGCAGGCGATCTCCGGATGCCGCGACCGGATCTCCCGGCAGACCGTCACCCCGTCACCGTCGGGCAGGCGCACGTCCAGCACTGCGACGTCGGGCATCAGCGCCGGGATCCTGGCCAGGGCCGACTCGGCCGTGCCTGCCTCACCGATGACCGTGATGTCGGGCTCGGCCTCCAGCATGTCCTTGACCCCGCGCCGGACAATCTCGTGGTCGTCCAGCAGGAACACCCTGATGCCTGCCTTGCCGTGCGCACCGTCCGTCATCCCTGTCGCCCTTCGCGTCATCATGAACAAGACAATCAGAGCCGGAACGGGCTCGTTCCAGCGCGTCTCGCCCCACGATAGTCGCGGTCACCTGCGCCGATGCAGGACCTTGGTCCCGATGATCAATGCCGAACGGCTCAGCCTCGCTCCGGGACCATGTCGATAGCGCCGCACGGGCACTCGGCGGCGCAGATGCCGCAGCCCTTGCAGTAGTCCAGGTCGATTTCATACCGGCGGCC
This sequence comes from uncultured Actinomycetota bacterium, assembly GCA_963837255.1. Taxonomy (GTDB): domain Bacteria; phylum Actinomycetota; class Actinomycetes; order Streptosporangiales; family Streptosporangiaceae; genus JAJYUU01. Next base: position 2,033,902 of record CAWIMN010000007.1, on the reverse strand, counting down.
CGGACCGAGCTTGACTACCGCGTTGTCAGGGCAGACGCCGTAGCAGTTGTCGCACTCGAAGCAGTTACCGCAGGACATGCACCGGCGGGCCTCGAACTGGGCGGTGGACTCATCCAGGCCGCCGGTAACCTCGTCGAACGTCGTGATCCGCCGGGCCGCGTCCAGCTGCGGCCGGACCATGGCCGGCGCGTCGGCGTAGTACCAGGTGTTCAGCCGGTCGACGGTGGCCAGGCGCTGGCTGGCGCCGGCGGCCGTGCCTACGGCGGCTGCGGAAGCGGCCCCGTTCCCGGCCACATCGCCGGTTCAGCCAGGCGTGGATGCTGTGCGCCGCCCGCTTGCCGTGCCCGATTCGCCACGGTCACCGTGCGCTCGGCGGGCACCATGTCGCCGCCGGCGAAGATGCCGGGCCGCCCGGTCATCAGGTCCGGGCCGACCTGAACGACGCCGTCGGTGATGGTCACGCCGGGGACGCCGTCCAGCAGGGACAGCTCGGCCTCCTGGCCGAGCGCGAGCACCACGGTATCGGCCTCGAGCTCGGTGAACTCGCCGGTCGGCTGCGGGAAGCCGGTCTCGTCGAGCGCCATCTTCTCGATGGTGAGCTTGCCCTCGTCGGCCCTGGCGATAGTGGACAGCCACATCATCCGCACGCCCTCGTCGGTGGCCTCCTCGACCTCGACGTCGTGCGCGGGCATCTTGTCCCTGGTCCGGCGGTACACCACGACGGCGTCGGTAGCGCCGAGGCGGCGGGCCGTCCTGGCCGCGTCCATCGCGGTGTTGCCGCCGCCGTAGACCGCGACGCGGCGGCCGAGCTGCGGCGGCTCCGCGCCCTCCATCGAGTGCAGCAGCGTGACGGCGTCCAGGATCTTCGCCGAGTCACCGGCCGGGATGTAGGCGCGCTTGCCCTTCTGCGCGCCGACCGCGAGGAACGCGGCGTCGAAGCCGCCCTCGGCCATGGCCGCCTCGATGTCGGTGACCTGGCGGCCGCCCTCCCAGCGTCACGCCCATGGCCAGGATGCGGCCGACCTCGGCGTCCAGGACGTCGCGCGGCAGCCGGTAGGCCGGGATGCCGAAGCGCATCATGCCGCCTGCCCACACGGCCGAGTCGCGCAGCGTGACCTGGTGGCCGAGCAGGCGCAGGTGGTAGGCGGCGGACAGGCCGGACGGTCCGGCGCCGACGATCAGCACCCGCTTGCCGGTGTCGGGTGCGGCGGCCGGGACGCTCCAGTTCTGCCGGATGGCCTCGTCGCCGAGGAAGCGCTCGACCGAGTTGATGCCGACGGCGCTGTCGACCTGGGCCCGGTTGCACGCGGTCTCGCACGGGCGGTAGCAGACCCGGCCCATGATCGCGGGCATCGGGTTGTCCTGCATGATCTGCCGCCAGGCGGCCTCGTAGGTCGCCGTCCTCGGCGTGGTAGAGCCACTGCTGGATGTTCTCGCCAGCCGGGCAGGCGTGGTTACACGGCGGCATGAGGTCGACGTAGCTGGGCCGCTCGGTCCGCCAGGAGCCAGTCTTGTTAGCCAGGCTGGAGCCGGGATCCAGCGTGATCGCGAACGGCTTGTCCTGCACGTCGTTCTCCTCAGCCGGGCTGGCCGGTGACCTTTGCGTCAGTCACCGGCGGGATGTGAGCGTCGGCCGGCGGAAGCTGGCCGCTGAAGATTTCGTCCGGCACGCTGGCGGGCGCGCTGCCCGGCCTGCTGGCCGGCGCGGTGCCCGGCACCGGCGGGCCGAGCAACCCGAACCTGGCGATGTTCCGGTCGGCGATGTGCTGGAGGCGGGCGATCGTCGCGGCTCCCTCCGGCGACTTGAACAGGTGCGCGTACCGGGTCTGCAGCCGGAGGTACTCCTCGACCGGCGCCTGCCTGCGGATAGGCGTGACGCTGACGACCTCGCCGCCGACGGCCTCGAAGACCGGGAACAGCCCGGTCTGCTCGGCGAGCCGCGCGATCTTGATGGTGTCCCCGGACGCGCTGCCCCAGCCGAGCGGGCAGGGCACCAGGACGTGCAGGTAGCGCGCGCCGCGGAACTCCATGGCCCGCTGCACCTTGTACTCAAGGTCGCGCAGGCCCGCCACGGTCGCGGTCGCGACGTACGGGATCTCGTGCGCCATCGCGATCAGGGGCGCGTTCTTGCCCTGGCCGAATGACGTTGCCCGGCTCCGGGCCGACCGCGGGCGTGGTGGCGGTCCTGGCCGCCGGGGGAGTGGCACCCGAGCGCTGGACGCCGGTGTTCATGTACGCCTCGTTGTCGTAGCAGATGAACAGCACGTCGTCGTTGCGCTCGAACATGCCGGACAGGCAGCCGAACCCGATGTCGACGGTGCCGCCGTCGCCGCCTTGCCCGACGACGCGGACGTCCTGCGCGGCCCTTGGCCCGCATCGCGGCGGCGACGCCGGTCGCGACCGCCGGCGCGTTGCCGAACAGCGAGTGCATCCACGGGATCTGCCAGGACGTCTCCGGGTACGGGCGTGGAGAAGACCTCAAGGCAGCCGGTCGAGTTCACGGCCACCATCTGCCGGTTCGTCGCGCGCATCGCGGCGTCGAGCGCGTACCGCGCGCCGAGTGCCTCGCCGCAGCCCTGGCAGGCGCGGTGGCCGCAGTTGAGCGAGTTCGTGCGGCCCGGACTCGGACTGCACCGAGCGCTGCTCCTCGCTCAGCAGCCTGTTGCCGACCGCGAAGCTGCCGACCTGGTAGAACTTCACCGGCTGGACTGGCATGACATTCCTCCTTACAAGCTCCGCTTCGGGGCCGCTCATCCGATCCGGCTCGCGACCGCGCCAAGGTCGCGCAGGATGTTCTCGGCGGCGGGCCCGGACCTGCGGGCGGCGGCGGTGCGCGCCAGCTCCCGCGTCCACCAGGTCGGTGTTGAGGTCGAGGAACGTCAGCGGCTCCAGGCCGTCCGCGGCGGCCTTGACGAACAGGTCGCGCAGCGACGCCTTGGTGATGGCACGGCCGCCGAGGCCCGCGATGACCGTGTAGCCGTGCAGCTGGATGCCCGGACAGCGCCATCCGGACGTTGGCCGACACGATGCCGCCGATGCCGACGGCCAGGGCCCGCTCCAGCACGACGACCCGCCGTGCGTCGCGAAGCGCTGCCCGCACGGCCTCGAGCGGGAACGGCCGGAACGAGGTGATGCCGAGCGCGCCGATCTTGACGCCCGCGGCCCGCAGCTCGTCGATCGTGTCCTTGATGGTGCCGAGCACCGAGCCGAGCGCGACCACGATCGTGTCCGCGTCCTCGAGTCCGGTACGGGCGGACCAGGCCGCCCGAGTCGCGGCCGAACTCGGCGGCGAAGTCGGCGGCGACCTCCGGGATCAGGCGCAGGGCCTGGTTCTGCCGGGCGTGCGCGAGGTAGCGGACCTCGGTGAAGGCCTCCGGGCCCACCATCGCGCCGATCGAGACCGGATCGGCGGGATCGAGGACCTGCCGCGGCTCGTACGGCGGCAGGAACCTGTCCACCTGCGCCTGACTCGGGATCTCCAGCCGCTCGTGCGCGTGGGTGAGGATGAAGCCGTCCATGCAGACCATCACCGGCAAGGACACTTCCTCGGCGATCCGGAAGGCCTGGATGTGCAGGTCGAGCGCTTCCTGGTTGGTCTCGGCGTACAGCTGGATCCAGCCGCAGTCGCGCTGCGACATGGCGTCGCTGTGGTCGTTCCAGATGTTGATCGGCGCGCCGATGGCCCGGTTGGCGACCGTCATGACGATCGGCAGGCCGAGCCCGGAGGCGTTGTACAGCGCTTCGGCCATGTACAGCAGGCCCTGGCTCGCCGTCGCCGTGTAGGCGCGGGCGCCGGCCGCGGACGCGCCGATCGCCACCGACATCGCGGCGAACTCGGACTCGACGTTGACGAACTCGCACGGGGCGAGGTCGCCGGACTTCACCTGGGCCGGCGAGTGCCTCCACGATGTGGGTCTGCGGCGAGATCGGGTACGCGCAGATGACCTCGGGGCGGCACAGGCCGACCGCCTCGGCCACGCCGCGGGATCCCTCGATCTGGCCGACGCGGCCCTGGCCCGGAGTGCCAGGCTGGCTCGGCGTGCCCGGCTGGCTCGGCGTGCCCGGCTGGCCGCTGCGTGGCGGGCGCATGCCCGCCGGCGTGGCCGTTCGCGCGCCCTGACTGGCGGAGCTGGTCGAGCGCTGCCTCGTAGGCGGCCCGGGCGGCAGCGACGTTGCCCGCGGCGACGGCTCCGGCGAACCGGCCGGTGATAGCGGCCAGCACGGACTCCAGCGTCACCGCGCCGGTGAGCGCGGCGAAGGCACCGAGCAGTGCCGCGTTCGGCACCGGGCGGCCGGCGTGCTGCTGAGCGAGTTCGGTCGCGGGTACCGTGACAACGGCGCCAGGCCGGAGGCGGCTGGTGAAGTCGTCGATGCCGAGGTCGGCGACCGGGCGCCCGGAGTTGATCAGCAGGAGCGCGTCGTCGCCGGCGCCTTCGAAGAGACTGACCTGGTGCAGCAGCGTGGGATCCTGGATGATCAGGACATCCGGGTGCATGACCGGCTCGCGGACCCGGATCGGCTTGTCGTCGATCCGGCAGTACGAGACCACAGGCGCGCCAGTTCGCTCGGAACCGAAGCTCGGGAACGCTTGCGCGTACTTGCCCTCGGCGAAGACGGCGGCTGACAGCAGCTCGGCCGCAGTCACCACGCCCTGGCCGCCACGACCATGGATCCGGATCTCGAACATGCCGGCGTTACCTCCTCAGCTCCGCGTCCAGCGTGCCTGGCCGTCGGCGCAGCGTCGCCGGAGGCGTCCGGCACCCGGATGCCGGGACCAAGGCCCCGCGACCGCCGCGTCGGCCTGTGCGGCCGCCGGGCGCGGGCGAGCACGAAAGGAGCGGTCCCCGGCTGGTGAGCCGGAGACCGCTCTATTACTCCGGCCTGGCATTTCTGGCCAGGCCGGGCCCTGGCACATCAGCTCGGCTTGATGTGCTGGTTCTGCCGGACCGGGATCTTCCGCGAAGACTCCTCGGCGCTCTTGTCGGCCAGCCGCACTGTCACCTCGAGGATGCCATGGCCGTACACGGCATCGATGTGCTCCTTATCCGCGCTTGCGGGCAGCGTCACACTGCGCGTGAACGTGCCGTAGTGGAACTCGGAGTGGTGCTTGCCGGTCTCCTCTTCGCGCCTCTCGGCCTTGATGGTCAGAATGCCGTCGGCCACCGTGACCTCGACGTCCTTCTCCGGGTCAATGCCGGGAAGCTCGGCCCGGACGACATAGCTGTCGTCCTTGACAAAGTCCTCCACGCGCATCAGATGGCCGGTCGTCGGACGCAGCAGGGTCCATGGAGCCTCCAGCCAGTCGACCATGTCGCCGAACGGGCCTCGGTAGTCTCTGCGTGTCAGCGTGCTCATTGTCACGCCTCCTCTCGCTCCTGCCTTACGCACTCAGTTCAGCAGCGCCGGGTGGCGGCTGGCCAGGGCCGAAAGTGCCGTCCTGCCGGGACCTTCGAGCCGATGCTGCGGTACCGCCTGGCGGCGGCCGCGCCGACTACGCTGGATCGCTGGAGGATCGTCATGTCAGGACATGGTGCCAAGGCTCACAAGCCGCCGAAGGACGCCACGACCGCGCCGCAGCGCGTCCCGGCGCAGCTGTACCAGGCCGAGCTGCTGCGGCTCCAGGCCGAGCTGGTCAAGCTCCAGGAGTGGGTGCGAGTCGAGGGCGCCCGGCTGGTCGTCGTGTTCGAGGGCCGGGACGCGGCCGGCAAGGGCAGCACGATCAAGCGCGTGTCGGAGTACCTGAATCCGCGGGTGGCCAGGATCGCCGCCCTGCCGGCGCCCGGCGAGCGCGAGCGGACCCACTGGTACTTCCAGCGGTACATCAGCCACTTGCCAGCCGCCGGCGAGATCGTGCTGTTCGACCGCAGCTGGTACAACCGGGCCGGCGTCGAGCACGTCATGGGCTTCTGCACCAAAGAGGAATATGGCAGGTTCCTGCATCAGTGCCCGATCTTCGAGCGGCTGCTGGTGGAGGATGGCATCTTGCTGCGCAAGTACTGGTTCTCGGTCAGCGACGAGGAGCAGGAGCACCGGTTCCGGTCCCGGCTGGATGACCCGATGCGGCGGTGGAAGCTGTCGGCGATGGACCTGGAGTCGATCACGCGCTGGGAAGACTACTCGCGCGCCAAGGACGAGATGTTCGTGCACACCGACATCCCGGAGGCGCCGTGGTACGTCGTCGACAGCGCGGACAAGCGGCGCGCCCGGCTCAACATGATGGCCCACCTGCTCAGCACCGTCAGTTACCACGACGTGCAGCGGCTGCCGCTCGAGCTGCCGCCGCGGCCGAAATCGACTGGGTACATCAGGGCGCCGCGTGACTCGCAGACATTCGTTCCTGACTACGTCGCTACGCTGCTCGCGAGGACGGTCAAGAGCTAGCCAGCCGGGCCAGGCGCTGCCGTCCGGCTGGCTAGCCGGGATAACGCGGGCGAAAGTCGCCTGGCGAGACCATGGCGATGTGGCCGTCTGCCTGCCACTTGACGATGTAGGGAGGCGAGCCGTCCGCATGCGGGACGTCGATGATGAGGCCAGTCCTGGCCTCATCGCCCTCGACGATGAGCCGGTCCCCCACATGCGCGTGCATGGCGGCTCTCCTTTAATCCTGGCCTGTCATCGCCTCTATGGCGCCTGCAAACCAGACTGCCTGGCCGGCAGGCAGCAGGCAGCAGGCGTTCGGCCCCAGTCGCTGGGACGTTCGCCACCGCGGCGGCGCCCCGCGGTCCACGGGACCAAGGTCCTCCCGGCGCGGGTCTAGCGGCCCTTCGTGCGGCCGGCCGACGTGCCAAGCATGAACGGAGCGTGCCGTGCCGGTGCCGGTGAGGAGCAAGATCGTGACCGACGAGAGGTCCATGCGCGAACTGCCGCGAGCCGAGGCCATGGCACTGCTGGCGAGCGTGCCCGTCGGCCGCATCGTTTTCACACATCAGGCACTCCCGGCGATCAGGCCGGTCAACCACCTCGTCGAGGACGACACGATCGTGATCGGGCTGACGCCCGGCTCGGCGATCGCGGCCTCGACCAGCCCTGGCGGCACCGTCGTCGCCTACGAGGCGGACGCGCTTGACTTGGGCAGCCGGCTGGGCTGGACCGTCATCGTCATCGGGATCGCCCGGCTGGTGACCGAAGCCGACGCCGTCCTGCGCCGCCGGGCCCGGCTGGAGCCGTGGCTGACCGGTGCGATGACCGACATCATCGAGATCAGCTCGGAGATCGTAACCGGCTATCAGCTTGTCCCGGATCAGCCCGGAGACGAGATCGTCCGGGCCGCTTCGTAGCGGCCCGGACGATCCCGGCAGCGAGCGGGATTACGACACGACGTTGCCTTCCTGGCTCGGCGCCGCGTGCGGCGCAGGGCTGTCTGGCTGGTCCGCCGGCTGACTCCAGTCGCGACGCCAGATCAGCCGGTGAACCGGGATCAGCCGCGGGATGTCGCGCAGGCCGGGGATGAACGGGACGAGCAGCAGCAGGATGGTGGCGATGCCGGTCAGGTAGACCGCCCAGATGTCGACGTTCGCGGAGTTCTGGAACGGCGAGACGTGGTACCACAGCTGGTAGAGCCAGAGCCACGGCTGGCCCGGGTAGCTGCCAGTCTCGTTCATGACGCCCCACTGGTCACCGGTGAGGTGCATGTTGGAGGCCTGCGTCGCGTAGTACCCGCCGTCGGCGATGAAGAGCAGCGGCTTGGTGAAGTCCGTGCCGTAGAACTGACGCTGTGCGAGCAGGTCGGTGTCCAGCGCGCCGCTCCGTCCCATCGCGAGCTCGCCGGCCATCATCGCCGGCACCGGGCCGGCGGCCGGCAAGTTGAGGTTCCCGCCATTGAACGGCACCTTCGTGGCGCCGGGGGCGGTGGCCTTGTCGTAGGCCGTGGCCCACTTCAGCTGCTGGCTCACCGGGGCGCTGGTGTAAGTGGCTAGCGCGGCGGCGACGGCGGGGCTCGACTTGGCCTGAACCGCCAGCGGGTCCAGCACGAACAGCTTGGCGGCGTTGATGGGCTGCGTGATGCCGGCCACCTTCTGCCAGTTGACCGGGCCTACTTGCTGCACCCCGGCCGTCCCGTTGTTGTACGGCGGTCCGTAGGAAGCGGCCAGGGCGCTGCCGTCCAGCTCGGTCGCCGCCGTGTTGACGAAGCCGATCTGGTCGACCGTTGCCCAGGTCTTGATGGTGACGGACGGCACGTCCGGCGACGACAGCAGCCCGGCCATGAGCAGGACGAGGATGCCGGTGATCGCGACGGCGACGGTGCCTTCCTTCAGGATGTCGTAGCGGCGGGTGGCGCCCCGCCACGGCGCCGCGTCCGCGGCGGCGGCAGCCTTACGGTCAGCGCGGCTGCGCCGCAGCGTGGCCCGCGCGGGCAGCGGGTGGGCGACACCGCGGACCCGGACCATCAGCACGTGCGCGCCGACGATCGCGACCAGGATGATCGGGATGAGGACGATGTGCCACATCAGCATCTGGCCGAAGTTCATGACGTTGAAGAAGGCACCCACGCCCACGGCGTTGAAGGCGTCCTTGCCATTGGAGGAGATCCACTGCGAGTCGAAGTTCGACTGCGACAGGTAGCCGGTGAAGCACTCCACGACCGAGGCCATGAACGCCACCACGCCGGTGATCCAGGTCCAGGCCCGGCGACCGCGCCAGGCCGCCATCCAGAACTTGCCCCACAGGTGGATGACCAGGAAGGCCATGAACAGCTCGACGCTCCATAGGTGCATGCTGTTGAAGAAGTGGCCGACCGAGTTGTAGTGGTACCAGTCCGGTCCGCCGAGCGCGAGCGCGAAGCCAGTGGCGATCGCCAGCCCGAGGGTGGCCAGGGTGGCCACGCCGAACACGTAGATCCAGGAGGCAACGTAGGCCGGCTGCCGGTCCGGCAGCAGCTTGCCAGGCGGCAGCAGCCGCAGTGCGCGGCGGCGGACGCGGTTGGTCCACATGTCGGCGTCCGGGTCGTCGGCCGCAGAGGCGGCTCCCGCCGGTCCGTCCTCATCGGTGGCTCCGGCGAGGGTGCCGGTGCCGGATGCCGCAGGCTGTGCGTCGTGCCGGGACGGGAATGGGACCAGCAGGGCGAATCCGAAGATCACCACCATCACGCCGATCACGATCAGGTTCGCCACCGAGATGTCAATGAACGACCAGCTCAGAAACGTACCCGGATGATCCAGGTTGATAGCCGAGGCGGCATCTGCCAGTGCATATGGGCTCATCTATCTAGCTCCTTGCGGGACTGAATCCTGGTGCGGGAAATCGCTACCCGAGCTTCCGCCCAGTATGGCCGGTCGAGGCAGTGCGGACAGTCACCAGCGCGCGGGACGTTGGTCCCGAACCGACGGCGGCAAGCAAAAGAGCCCCCCGCCCGCGTGATCCGCGGGCGGGAGGCGCTGCCGGGTGAAGCCCGGCGCGGGCCGCGTCAGCTGGCGCTGACGTTGACCCTGGTGGCGATGGTCGGCAGGATCTCAGCCTCCGGGGCGGTGCGCCGCAGGTGCACGAACCCGAAGATGGACAGGATCAGCATCAGGCCGGCCGCGATGAAGGACGCGACGGCCGCGATCAGCGCGATCTGGCCGAGCTGCCAGAATCCGTAGGCCTCCAGCAGCATGCTGCGCAGCGTCGTGCCCTTGAACACCGTCTCCACCTGACCTTGCAGGGCGGCGTTCTTCGGGTTGGCCAGCGCCGCACCGGACAGCTGCGAGTAGGTCTTGCCGCCGCCGATCAGGAACAGGTGGCGACCGATGAAGTCGTTGGCGTAGACCTGGGCCTGGGCACCGGTGGTCATTTCCTGGCCGGCGTACGGGGCCATCGCTGCGCGGTTGGCGGCCGGCAGGATCTTGAACTCCGGGCTGCTCGTGGCCGGGAAAACGATCTTCTGGGCGGATAGCTGGCTGGTCACCTGGTTGCTGGCGTATGAGTGACCCCACGTCAGCAGCACGCCCGCGACGACGAGAACGACCACCAGGAGCATGCCTGCTGCAATGGCCAGTGCGTCGAAAGTCCTCCTGCGCATTTCTTTCCTCCTTGTAGCTGATCCGGACTCCCGCCCGGCCAGTCGACTTACTTAGCTGGGGTGAGCTTCTCTCCGGTGCGCGGTCAGCGCGCAGGGCCGTGCGCCCCCGGCCTGCGGGACTTCCGTCCTCGGCTCGGCCCCGAAGCTGAGCCGCTGGTCCCTGGCCGGGTCCGCTGCGGCTGTGCCGCGGTACGTGACAGGATGGCGGTGCGATGACACATCGGCACGAGCGAACGCTCGCGGCGACCGGCATAGCGCGGGTGGAGGGCGAGGGCGCCCTGCACATCCGCGTTCGTGGCGACCACGTCGACGAGGTGCGGCTCGACATCTACGAGCCGCCCCGGTTCTTCGAGGCATTCCTGCGCGGGCGGTCCTACCGGGAGCCGCCGGACATCACGTCCAGGATCTGCGGCATCTGCCCGGTCGCCTACCAGACCAGTGCGTTCCTGGCTATTGAGGCCGCCTGCGGCGTGACGGTGGACGGTCCGATCGCTGCCCTGCGCAGGCTGCTGTACTGCGGCGAGTGGATCGCCAGCCACGCGCTGCATATCTACATGCTGCACGCGCCCGACTTCCTTGGCTATCCGGGTGCGATCGAGATGGCACGCGACCACCGTGACCTCGTCGAGCGCGGCCTGGGGCTCCGGCGGGCTGGCAATGCGATCATGGAAACCCTCGGCGGCCGGGCCGTGCACCCGGTCAACGTGCAGGTAGGCGGCTTCTACTCGGTACCCGAGCGCCGGGATCTGGCCGGGCTCGCCGGTCAGCTGCGGGACGCGCTGGATGATGCGCTGGCGACTGTCGGGTGGGTGGCCGCCTTCGACTTCCCCGAGCTGACAGTGGACCACGAAATGATGGCGCTGCGGCAGCCAGGCCGCTACGCGATCGAGGGCGGCACCGTGGTGACGACAGGCGGCCGCGAGTTCCCCGCCGCCGACTTCGAGCAGCACGTGCTGGAAGAGCAGGTCCCGCATTCGACCGCGCTGCACGCCCGGCTGGCCGGCCACGATGGCACGTATCTCACCGGCCCGCTGGCGCGGTACACGCTGAACTCAGGACTGCTGCCGCCCCTGGCCGCCGACGCGGCGGCCGCGGCGGGACTAGGCCCGACCTGCCGCAATCCGTTCCGCAGCATCGTGGTGCGCGCGGTCGAGGTGGTCTGCGCCATCGAGGAAGCGATCCGCATCATCGCGGAGTACGAGCCGCCCGCGGCCGCCAGCGTTGCCGTGCCGCCGCGGGCCGGCATCGGGCATGGCGCGTCCGAGGCGCCACGCGGCCTGCTCTATCAGCGTTACCAGTTCGACGCCGACGGCACCATCCTGACCGCCAGGATCGTGCCGCCGACCTCACAGAATCAGACCGCGATCGAGCACGACCTACGCCAGTTCGTGCAGGCGCGGCTCGATCTCGAGGACGAGGAGCTCACCCGTGCGTGCGAGCGGGCGATTCGCAACTACGATCCGTGTATCTCCTGCGCCACCCACTTCCTGACCCTGTCGGTCGACAGAGGATGACCGGCGGGCAGGGAGTTGTCGTCATCGGCGTCGGCAACGAGTACCGCGCCGACGACGGGGTCGGCCCCGCCGTGCTGGGCATGCTGCGCGACGTGGTTCCTGGCGCCGTCCCGCTAGTGCCCAGCGACGGAGAGCCCACAAGGCTGCTGGAGGCGTGGACCGGGGCCGCCACGGCCATCGTGATCGATGCGGTCGCCGGCGGCCACGCTCCGCCCGGCACGCTGCACCGGCAGGTCGTGACTGCAGACGCGGGCCTGCCGCCGGACCGCGGCGCCAGCTCGCATGACCTTGGCGTTGGCACCGCGGTGGCGCTGGGCGGCGCGCTTGGCCGGCTGCCTGCCCGTCTGATCGTGCACGGCATCCAGGGCGCGGACTTCGGCCAGGGCGTCGGGCTCAGCCCGGCCGTCGCCGCCCGGATCGGCGATCTGGCTGCCGCAGTGCTCGCCGATATACGCGCTGCCGAGCAGCCGCGGTCATCCTCAGGCTGACGACCGGCCGTCGGCGGCGGCGAGGAAGGCCTCGGCGGCTGCGTTGAACGTGCGGAAGACCCGGTGCACGTCGGTGCTGGTCATGCCGAGCCGCTCCAGGTGCGGGACCAGCCCGCCGGTGTTCGGCGTAGCCATCGGCCCGAAGCAGCCGTAGCAGCCACGTCCGAAGGCCGGGCAGATCGCGCCGCAGCCTGCCTGCGTCACCGGGCCAAGGCACGGCGTACCGTGCGCCACCATGACGCAGGCTGTCCCCCGCAACTTGCATTCCTCGCACACGCTGTGTCCGGGGATACGCGGCTTGCGGCCGGCCAGCAGCGCCGACAGCAGGCCGAGCAGCTGCTGCCTGTCGATCGGGCAGCCGCGCAGCTCGAAGTCCACGGGAACGTGGGCTGACACCGGGGTTGAGGTCGCCAGCGTCGCGATGTAGTCCGGCCGGGCGTAGACGGCCGCGGTGAACTCGGCGACGTCGCCGAAGTTCCGCAGCGCCTGGATGCCGCCCGCTGTCGCGCAGGCGCCGATGGTGACGAGCGTGCGCGACTGTGCCCTGATCTGCTGGATCAGCGTCTCGCTCAGCCGGCGTGCTCACTGAACCTTCGACGAGCGAGACATCGTACGGGCCGGCCATCGTCGTGCTCGTCGCCTCGGTGAAATGCGCGATGTCCACCTCGGCGGCCAGCGCCAGCAGTTCGTCCTGGAGGTCAAGGACGACGAGCTGGCAGCCGTCGCAGGACGCGAGCTTCCACACTGCCAGTCTGGGCCGCGTGCTCTCTGCGCTCATCTACAGCTCCCTGATCGTCATGAGCGGCTCGGCCACCGGGTAGCTGACGACAGGGCCGTCCCGGCACAGCAGCAGGGGTCCTAGCTGGCAGTGTCCGCACTCGGCCACTCCGCACTGCATGTTGCGCTCCAGGGAGACCCGGATGCTGGGGGCAGGGACGCCGACGGCCAGCAAGCTCCTCGCGGTCAGGCGCATCATCACTTCGGGTCCGCAGATGAGCGCCGTCGTGTGCACCGGGTCGAGGCCGGCCCGGCCGATCAGCTGCGTGACGACGCCCACGTGTCCCGGCCAGCTCGCATCGGCTCTGTCGACCGTCACGGCGACCTCAGCGCCCTGCTCCTGCCAGGCAGCGAGCTCGCCCGCGAAGACCACCTCGGCCGGCGAGCGAGCGCCGATCAAGACGATCACGCGACGGTAGCGCGGGCGTTCTCGCAGTGCGGCGAGCAGTGCCGGCCGCAGTGGCGCGAGGCCGATCCCGCCGGCGACGAGCAGCAGATCCCGGCCGATGGCATCCGCCTCGTCCCAGCTGGTGCCGAATGGCCCGCGCACGCCGACGAGCTGGCCGGCTGGAGCACTGACCAGGGCCGTGCTCACCGCGCCGACAGCACGGATGGTCTGGGTCAGCGCGGGTGAGCCGGCGGGACCGCTGATGGAGATCGGGATCTCGCCGACGCCGAATGCGTACAGCATCGTGAACTGGCCAGGCCGGAAGTCGGCGATCGGCGCGCCGGCCGGCTCGAGCGTGATGCTGACAGTGTCGTGAGTCTCCTCCTGCCGGCCGCTGATCCGGTAGCCGGCCGGGATCGCCGAGCTGGTCATGGCGCGCCCGCCGCCCGCGTGGCCGGCGCGGCGTACAGGTCGAGAATCCGGATCCTGGCTGCCTGAAGCCGGGAGATCGCGGTGCTGAGCAGCCGGCGGGTCAGCTGATAGCCGAGCTCGTGGTCGCTCTCGCACAGACTCGTTACCGCCGCGCTGCTCGAGCTGGAACGCGGGCGTCGTGGCCTGGGCGATGGCGCCGAACTGCCAGCTGCGCCGCTGGCATCAGCCAGGACAGCCCGAGCTCGTCACCGGCCCCGAGCGTCTCCACGATCAGCCTGTCCCGGCCGGGCACGCGCAGGTCAAGTGCGATCTGGCCGCCCCTGATCAGCCAGAGGCTGACGGCCTGGCCGCCCTCATCGAACAGCCGCTGGCCAGCCGGAATCTCGACCCTTACCGCCAGGACGGCGAGCCGCTCAACCTGTCCGGTGGTCAGTCCCGCGGCGAATGGGTGATCGGCGAGCTCGGCCGTGCTCACTGCGCTCATCCCTGGTCTCCCAGCTCAGCGCGCAGCGCCGCCACCTCTTCGGTGATGTCGATGCCGACCGGGCACCAGACGATGCACCGCCCGCAGCCGACGCAGCCTGAGGAACCGAACTGGTCGTGCCAGGTGCCCAGCTTGTGGGTCAGCCACTGGCGGTACCGGCTCACGCCCGACGTCCGGACCGGGCCGCCGTGCAGGTAGGAGAAGTCCAGATCGAAGCACGACGCCCAGCTCTGCCACCGCTCCGCATGGTCGCCGGTCAGGTCGGTGACGTCTTCGACCGTGGTGCAGAAGCACGTCGGGCAGGCCATCGTGCAGTTGCCGCAGGTCAGGCACCGGGCAGCGACATCGTCCCAGCGATCGGCGTCGTAGCTGGCGGCCAGCAGCTCGCGCAGCCCGTCGGTTTCCATCGACCTGCCCATCTGGGTGGCCGCGGCGTCTACTGCCGCGTGCGCGCGCTGCCGGATGTCCGGATCGGCGGGCAGCACTGGCAGTCCGGCCAAAATCGCCGCCCCGGCCGCCGACCCGGCGTCGATGATGAAGGTGTGCGCGGCATCGCTCGCGAGCTCGGTCAGGAGCAGGTCATAGCCGGGGCTTGCCTGCGGCCCGGTCCCCATCGAGGTGCAAAAGCACGTCTCGCCCGGCTCTGTGCAGTTCACTGCCACGATGAACACACGGGACCGGCGTCTGGCGTAAGCGGAGTCCGGGTGCGTCTGGCCGCCGAGCACCCGGTCCTGGATCTGGATCGCACGCAGGTCACACGGGCGGACGCCCAGAAAGGCCATCGGCGGCCCCAGTTCGTCCGGCTGGCCGGCCCGCAGCCCCGATCCGTCCTCATCGCGACCGGCCGACCAGAGGCGCTCGCGGGGCGGGTGGAGGAACTCCTTCCACGAACCTGGCCCGGCCGAGTGGCCGAACGCGGCCTGATCATCGCGCTCGCGCAGCCGGTAGCCGCCGGGGGAGAGCGTAACGCCCCAGCCGAACGGCAGGTCGCGCGCGGACTCCAGCTCGCCCAGGCTGATGGCACCGGCTCTCACACGCGGCCCGATGACCTGGTAGCCGGCCGATGTCAGCTCCCGGTGCAAGTCATCGAGTCCGGCCGCCGGCAGCTGCCAGGCACCTGTCGGCGCTGTGTACTCGGCCATTGCCCCTCCCGCATGTGACCCTGCTTGCGTGACCCTGCTTAGGTGATGCTGCTTGCGTGATGCTGCCTTCATGATCCTGTTTAACAGACCACCATGATGGCCGCTCAGCCGCCAGCGGTAGGGCCTAAGGTCGGTGTGTCGGGCGCAGGCGGAAAGTCACCGAACGAGCGGACCTCCGTCCCTACTACGGCATCGGTCCGCGAGGTGGTATCGAAGTGGCGGGAGGGACCGGCGACCTGAGTCGCGGAGCTGCTGGCTATAGCAGACCAGCACACCGCGAAAACCGGATCCGCGAGAAGCGGGTGGTCCCTTCCGCTGATTCTGCGTTGCCAGGGGTCCCGCTCCGCCGGGCCTTTGGCCCCTACCTGCCGACGGACCTCGCCGGCACGCTTATGAGGGGGTCAGCGAGGAGATGACGACCATGACGAGCTACCGCAGCTGGAAGGGGAGATCACGTCGTGTCTGAAGTCGTGCTCGAGGAACTGGACGAAGCCGAGTGCCTGCGGCTCATCGCCCCTGGCGGCATCGGCCGGCTGGTGTTCGCCGGGAGGTTCGACCTGACTGTGCTTCCGGTCAATTACAAGCTGCATGACGGCGCTATCTTGTTCCGGACAACGCAGCATGGCAGCACCGACGAGGATCTGCGCACCGGCATCGCGCACGCCGAGTATCGGGTCGCCTTCGAGGTCGACGAGTTCGACGAGGCGGCGCGGGAAGGCTGGAGCGTACTAGTCCAGGGCCCGGCCCATCATCTGGACTCCGAATCTGAGCGCGCGGAGGCGCTGGCGGCAGGTGTGGTGCCGTGGCCGGACGGAGTGCGCGAGCACTTTATCCGCATTACCCCGGCCCGGGTCACAGGTCGGCGTATCCGGCGCAGCGCTAGCGCCTGACGAATTTCCCCGACCCCGACGACGACGGCAGGAGCAGAACACATGCGAGCGATGGTGTACGAGGGGCCGGGCCGGCGGACGTTCGCGGAGGTTCCGGACCCGCAGATCACCGACGACGCCGACGTAATCGTGCGGGTCGACGCGACCACTATCTGCGGCACTGACCTGCATATCCTGGCGGGCGACGTGCCCTCGGTCCGCCCTGGCCGGATCCTCGGGCACGAGGCGGTCGGGACCGTCGAGGACGTCGGCAGCGCCGTGCGCACGATGGGCCCGGGCGATCGCGTGCTGGTGTCGTGCATCTCCGTGTGCGGCGCCTGCCGGTACTGTCGCGAGGGCCACTACGGACAGTGCCTGGGCGGCGGCGGCTGGGTCCTCGGCCACACCTTCGACGGCACCCAGGCGGACTTCGTCCGCGTGCCGTTCGCCGACGCCTCGACTTACCGCCTGCCTGATGGCGTCAGCGACGAGGACGCGCTCATGCTGGCCGACATCCTGCCGACCGGTTACGAGGTGGGTGTCCTGAAGGCCGGCGTCAGCCCAGGCGACGTCGTGGCGGTAGTAGGCACAGGCCCGGTCGGGCTGGCCGCCATCATGAGTGCCCGGCTGTTCAGCCCGAGCCACGTGGTGGCGATCGATCACGCAGACCTCCGGCTCGATGCAGCCAAGCAGTTTGGCGCCGACATCACCGTGAACAACGCGGTCACCGACCCGCTCGCGGTAGTCCGGTCAGTGACCGACGGCCTTGGCGCGGACGCTGCGATCGAGGCTGTCGGCCAGCCGGAGACCTTCGAGCTCGCAGTGAGCCTGGCTCGGCCAGGGGCGCGGATTGCCAACATCGGCGTGCACGGCAAGCCGGCCGCGCTGCACCTGGAGGATCAGTGGATCAGGGATATCACGGTGACGACGGGCCTGGTGGATACGTACTCGACGCCCACGCTGCTACGGCTGGTGGCCAGCGGACAGCTTGAGCCGGCCAAGCTCGTGACGCACCGCTTCGGCTTTGACGACTTCGACGAGGCGTACGAGGTGTTCTCGCACGCCGGAGATAGCGGTGCACTGAAGGTAGTGCTCAGTCCATAAGGAGGTGGCGGCCGTGACCGTGATGACACAGCGGCCGGTGCCAGCAGGCGACAAGACCATCGGCCAGATCTCGCGGGTATTCGTGGGCGTCGACGATTCCGAGCCAGGGCTGGCTGCCCTCGCGACCGCGACGGAGCTGGCCAGGTCCTATGGCGCGCAATTAGTAGCAGTCCGGGCCTGGGCACTCGGCCTGCCCCGGCATGGCGGACGCCGGATGCGTCATCTTACGCATCCGCACGTGGTTTTGAGCTTCTCCGGGGCCGAGCAGTGTGCGGCCGCGAGCGTGCTGATCAGCGATGCGTTCAAGGCCGCGGTCGGCCGGATGCCTGCCGACGTCCGCGTGACGTCGGTGACGCCGGACAGTGACCCGGCTGTTGCCCTGGTCAGCCTCGCGAGCGAGCCGGGCGACCTGATCGTGGTCGGCAGTGGCGGCGGGCACCTGATCCGTCGGCTCGTCCACGGCTCGGTGAGCAGGTACTGCACCAGGCACGCACGCTGCCCGGTAGTCGTGGTCCCGGCCGCGGATTGAGGCGCGGCCGGTACAGACACTTGCCGCCCGTGGCGCGGCATCGCCCAAGGCGACTGACTGTTCCCCAGGCGGCTGACCGTCGCGGCTGCGGCTCGGGCACGTTTCACTTCACCTGCCGCGGGTGATGCCTTTCGTCGTCGAAGAACGCATCGTGTGCACACAGCGCTGAAGCTGGCGTCAGGCCGGCGTGGTGGTTGACGCTTTTGACAGTGGCCACTGGTACGGCCGACGAGACTGACGGGGGTTTGCAGAATGGGCTGGATTTTCGGGATTATCTACTTCGTGCTTCTGGTCACGCTTGGCGTCATGTCACTGCGGAAAGGCCACTGGATCATGTTCATTGTGGGCTTGTTTATTCCGCTCTTCTGGTTCATCGGTGCGCTACTGCCACCACGACGCGTGGCCCGGCTGTAAGGCGCCGTGCCTGCCTGCTCGGTGCTGGCGGGCTCAGGGAAAGAGGCCGTGCTGCGGGAACACCGCGGTCCGGGTGGCCATGATGGCCTGGTCCACCGGGTCGGCCGGGTCGAAGCCAGCGTCAAAGCTCGCGAACTCGGCGCTCGCGCCGTCGGTCATCAGCTCCGGCGCGGGCTCGGTCGCGACCCAGTCGACGTACTCCCGCCACAGCGTCGGCGTGGGCGTGGCGGGGTCGATCGGGTGGCCGCTGGCCTCGGCCAGCAGGTGCGTCCAGGTCCTGGGCACGACCTGGACGAGCTGGTAGCCGCCGCCACCGGTCAGCAGCCAGTTGCCGTCAGCCGTCTCGTGCGCAAGCTGGTGCACGAGCGCGTGCGCGGCGCGCTGCGCGTCGATACTGACCTGCAGGTCGGCCAGGGGGTCGCTCCAGTGCGTATCGCAGCCGTGCTGGCTGACGACGATTTGCGGCCGGAACTGGCGCAGCAGCGGCGGCACGATCGCGTGCAGCGCCCGCAGCCAGCCCGCGTCCCTGGTGCCGGCCGGCAGCGCGACGTTGACGGCCGAGCCGGCCGCGTCCGGGCCGCCGGTCTCTGTCGGCCGGCCCGTCCCAGGGAACAGCGTCGCCGGATGCTCATGGAGGCTGATCGTCAGCACGCGCGGGTCATTCCAGAACGCGGCCTGCACGCCGTCACCGTGATGCACGTCGATGTCGACGTAGGCGACTCGCTCGGCACCCTGCTCGAGCAGCCAGGCGATCGCGATCGCCGGGTCGTTGTAGACGCAGAATCCGCTGGCGTTGGCGCGCATGGCGTGGTGGAGGCCGCCAGCGATGCTGACGCCGTGGTCAGCCGCGCCGGTCCAGGCGGCACGCGCGGCAGCCAGCGTGGCCCCCACCACGAGCGCGGACGCCTCGTGCATGCCGGCGAAGACCGGGTCGTCCGCGGTACCGAGCCCGTGCTTCAGCAAGGTCGCCGCGTCGAGCCCGGCGACGTCACGCCCTGCTGCGAGCGCGCCCGCGTTCTTCACCACGGCGATGTACTCCGGATCATGGACGAGCGCCAGCTCGGCGTCGGACGCGGGCGGCGCCGTCGACACCGTGACACCGTCGCGAGTCAGCAGCCCGAATGCCTGTGCCAGCTCCATCGTCAGCTTGACCCTGATGGGCGCCAGCGGGTGCTCGGGACCGAAGTCGTAGCTGGTCAGCCGCTCGTCCCAGGCCACATGCAGGGTACACGTCACGCTCGTGATCCTTCCGACGTCGTGCGGCTAGCCTGCCACATGGCCCGGTAAGCGCCGCCGTCCGCCATGAGCTCCTCGTGCGTGCCGCGCTCGGCTACCCGGCCGTCGGCCAGCACGATGATCTCGTCCATCTGGTCAAGATCGTCCAGATCATGCGTGCTCAGCACCAGGGTCCGGCCGCCGGACAGCGTGGCGCCACCGGCCCCGACTAGGGTGTCGAGGGAACAGCTTGCCGACGAACTTCGTCAGCCGGAGGTAGACCGGATCCTTCCTGACGAGCCACGTGGTCTGCAGGCACGCGACCAGCAGCGACAGGCCGTTAGTGGATCACCGGGCGCTGGGATTGCATGAGGGTCTCCTGGCCCCGGCGCTCGAGGACGTTGGTCACTTTCGGATCGGCGCCCACTCGCGCACGATCGCTGCAAGAGCACAAATGCAGAAGGAGTCGTCGTGACCATTCCCAGCCTGGGCTTAGCGACCGCGAACGCAACAGAGACCCTCGCTGGCCGGGTGGCCCTGGTGACAGGAGGCACCCGGTGCACAAGAGCTCGGTAACGGCCAGGGACGTAGTCGTGCTGTCAGCCGTGCGCACGCCGATCGGCAGGTACGGGGGCGGTCTCGCGGCCGTGCCGCCGTGTGACCTGGCCGCCACCGTCGTGCGCGAGGCCGTCCGGAGGTCAGCGGTGCCCGCCGCCGACGTGGGTCACGCCGTATTCGGCAATGTCATCCACACCGAGGCGAGGGACATGTACCTCAGCCGCGTCGCGGCCATCAACGGCGGCCTGCGGTCGCGGACTCCGGCATTGACCCTGAACCGGCTGTGCGGCAGCGGCCTGCAGGCCATCGTGTCGGCCGCGCAGGCGCTGGCGCTGGGCGACTGCCAGGTGGCGGTCGCCGGCGGGGCCGAGTCGATGAGCCGCGGCATGTACTGGCTGCCGGCGATGCGATGGGGGCAGCGCATGCAGGACGGCGCCGTCGTGGACGCCATGGTCGGCGCGCTCACGGACCCGTTCGACGCCTGTCACATGGGCGTCACCGCGGAGAACGTGGCTGCGGACTTCGACATCTCCAGGGCCGATCAGGACGCCCTGGCGGCCGACAGCCACCACCGCGCTGCTGCGGCGGCGGCGAACGGATACTTCCGCGACCAGATCGTGCCCGTGCAGGTACCCGGCCGCAAGGGCAGCGTGACGATCGATTCCGACGAGCACATCAGGCCGGACGTGAGCGTTGAGGACCTGGCCAGGCTCCGGCCCGCATTCGCGGCCGACAGTACGGTGACGGCTGGCAATGCCTCCGGCATCAACGACGCCGCGGCGGCTGTCGTCGTGGCGGCGCGGGAATACGCCGACGAGCACGGGCTGACGCCCCTGGGCCGGCTGGTCGGCTACGCGCACGCCGGAGTGGAGCCGCGGATCATGGGCATCGAGCCGGTTCCAGCGGTCCGCACGGTGCTCGACCTGACCGGCGTCAAGCTCGATGAGATCGATGTCTTCGAGGTCAACGAGGCGTTCGCCGCGCAGGCCATCGCGGTAGTGCGGGAACTCGGGCTGCTGCCGGACAAGACCAACCCGAACGGCAGCGGTATCTCGCTCGGCCATCCAATCGGCGCCACGGGCGCCATCCTCGCGGTCAAGGCTCTGTATGAGCTGGGCCGCATCGGCGGCCGGTACGCACTGGTCACCATGTGCATCGGCGGCGGACAAGGTATCGCCGCGATCTTCGAGCGATGCTGACCAGCTCACCAGCCACTACGACAGGAGTCACGAATGAGCACGCCGGAAGTTCCAGCGCCGGAGATCGAGGACATTGTCGCCGCAGCGACGGAGGCTGCCGAGTTCGGCAGCCTTGATCCGGCCGGCTTCGGAGAATCCCTGATGAGCGTCGCTGGCCGGGCGCTGACCAGGCCCGCCGAGCTGGCGGGCGCGTTGTCGCAGTTCTGGCAGAACTTGGCCAGCATCGGGTCAGCCGCCGCGGCGCTATGGCTCGGCTCGCCGGCCGAGCCGCCGGTGCCGGTATCAGCCGACCGCAGGTTCGCCGATCCGGCCTGGTCTGGCAACCCGGCTTTCTTCGCTGTTCGGCAGGGCTACCTCGCGACCGGGCAACTCGTAGCGAACCTGCTGGCCGCGGGTCACGGTGATCCGGTCAGTGACGCCAAGGCCGAGCTTGCTGCCGGGTTCATTCTGGACGCGCTGGCGCCGACGAACTTCCTGGTGACGAACCCGGCGGCACTGAAGCGCGCGTTCGACACCGGCGGCGCGAGCGCACTGGCGGGCGCCCGTAACTTCGCTGACGACATGCTCGGCAATGGCGGCAGGCCGCGGCAGGTCGACACCAGGCCCTTCAAGCTTGGCATCAATATGGCGGCGACACCAGGCAAGGTCGTCTTCGCCAACGAGCTGATGGAACTGATTCAGTACGCGCCGCAGACCAGCGAGGTGCACGCCGTGCCGGTGCTGGCCAGCCCGCCGTGGATTAACAAGTACTACGTAATGGATCTGGCGCCAGGCCGCAGCTTCCTGGAGTGGGCGATCCAGCATCAGCGCACTGTCTTCGCCATCTCCTACCGGAATCCGAGCGCGTCGATGCGGGACGTGACGCTGGACGACTACCTGATCCACGGTCCGCGCCAGGCGCTCGACGTCATCGGTGACATCACCGGCGCGCCGAAGATCGACATCGTCGGCCTGTGCCTCGGCGGCGCCCTGACCGGGATGCTGGCCGCCTACATGGCAGCGACCGGCGACGGGCGGCTCGGCTCGCTCACGCTGCTCAACACCATGCTCGACTACTCCGAGCCAGGCGTACTCGGCGCGTTCACCGACGAGCGCACGGTCGCGCGGCTCGAGCGCCAGATGCAATCGGCCGGCTACCTGGAAGGCCACCAGATGGCGACCACGTTCGACGTGCTGCGGGCCAACGATCTGATCTTCAATTACGTAGTGTCGGGCTGGCTGATGGGCCAGGATCCGCCGGCGTTCGACATCCTCGCCTGGAACGCCGACGCCACCCGGATGCCTGCCGCCATGCACTCGTTCTACCTGCGCTGTCTCTATTTGAGGAACGAGCTAGCACGCGGCGTCATGGAGCTTGGGGGGCAGCAGTTGTCCCTGTCCGATGTGAAGAGCGACACCTACGTCGTCGGCGCCATCAATGACCACATCGTGCCGTGGCACGCCTCCTACCGGGCGACGAGGCTGCTCGGCGGCGACGTCCGGTATGTGCTGTCCAGCGGCGGCCACATCGCGGGCATCGTCAACCCGCCGGGGCCGAAGGCCTGGCATCAGGTCGGGGACAGCTACCCGCCGGCCGCGACCGCCTGGCAGTCCGCAGCGGCACGGACCGACGGCTCGTGGTGGCAGGACTGGACCGACTGGGCGGCACCGCGGGCCGGAGATCTGGTACCGCCGCCGCCCATGGGCAGCGAGCATTTCCCGGCCCTGCGCGACGCGCCAGGTGAGTATGTGCGCGGCTAGCACACTGGCCGATGCGCTTGACAAAACGAACCGTTGCTAGTTATACTGAGCATGTACGAGGAAGTCACAGGAGAAGAGTTCTGAGGAGGACACCATGACCGACACCAAGGTTGGTCAGGAACTCACCACTGAGGTTCTGAACACCATCAGCAAGAGCCAGGCCGCAGTCGTTGAGGCGATCGAGACCTGGGCCACCGCAATCCAGTCCATCAAGCCCGAGCTGCCGGAAGTGAACCTGCCGTTCGCCGACAAGCTGCCGACGCCGCAGAACGTTGTTGCGAGCGCCTACGACTTCGCCGAGCAGCTGCTCGCGGGTCAGCGGAAGTTCGCGGAGGACCTGCTCAAGGCCACCGCGCCGCTGCTGTCCAACGGCACGCCAGCCGCCAAGAAGAACGGCGCCGCGACCAAGTAGCGCCTAGAGTCCCATCCGAAGCGCGGCAGGCATACGTCTGCCGCGCTTGCTGTCGTCACAAGCGGGCCTGGGATACTCGGGCCCTGAGATACTCGGGCCTGAGATTACTACTCGGGCCTGGGATACTAGCGCGCAGAGGGGAGGGTCATGACGAGCCAGTGGGATGCGCAGATGGAGGCCTTTGGCGCCTTCGTCCGCAGCCAGCGCAAGCTGGCCAATCTGACGCTCCGACAGCTAGCCGAGCTCACGAGCTTGTCGAATCCGTACCTGAGCGAACTCGAGCGCGGCATGCACCAGCCGTCGGTGCGCGTGCTCAAGCAGCTCGCCGACGCGCTGAACGTGTCGGCCGAGATGCTGCTCGCTGAGGCCGGCCTGATCAGGCGCAGCGTTGACGGCGAGGCGGCCGAGGCCGAGTCCGGCGTCGAGTACTCCATCAGGACCGATGCGGCGCTCGACGATGCGCAGAAAGCCGCTCTGCTAGCGGTGTACCAGAGCATGACCAGGCCGCCGCAGGCGGCCGGCTGAGCACCTCACGTCAGCAGCGGGCCGAAGGTCCCGGTCCGGCGGCACTTTCGCCCGGTGCGGTACATGCGGCCAGCCGTCATCCTGGCGGGACGGACATCCCGCGCGGGAGGCGGCTACAACATGGAAACAACGACCGGGAGCGCGCATGAGCTGGCGGAGCTGCTGTTGACCTCTCAGCCGAGTTACGCCCTGCTCGCCGACGGCAGCACCGTCGAGATACGGCATGCCACGCCCGAGGACGCGGCGGATGTCCGGCAGATGCATGCGGACCTGTCGCCCGCCAACGCCTACTTCCGTTTCTTCAGCTACAGCCCGCAGGCACCCGAGCGGGAGGCGCAGCGGCTGTGCCGGCCGCAGGATGATGATCACGCCGCGCTGCTGGCCCGGCTGGACGGCAAGCTGGTCGGCGTCGCGAGCTACGAGCCGACGGGCCGGCCCGGCGTCGCCGAGATCGCCTTCGCCGTGTCCGACGAGATGCACGGGCGCGGCGTCGCGACCTTGTTGCTCGAGCATCTGGTCTCGATCGCCCGCCAGCGCAGGCTGACGGCGTTCGCCGCCGAGACGCTACCGGACAACATGGCCATGCAGCGGGTGTTCGCCGACGCGGGCCTGCCGGTCGAGCGCCAGTTCGCCGACGGCGTCATCGAGCTGGTCATGCCGCTGCCAGGGCACGACGGCGGTCAGCTCGATCACTACCTGGACGCGGTGGCGGGGCGGGCGAGCCGCGCGGAGGTTGCGAGCCTGCGGCACCTGCTGCTGCCCGAGTCGGTCGCCGTCATCGGCGCCGGGCGCCGTCGCGGCTCCGTTGGCCGGGAGATCCTGCACAACATCGTCTCTGGCGGGTTCGCCGGCCCGGTGTTCGCGGTGAACCCGCGGGGCCACTCCATGGAGGGCCTGACCTGCCTCACCTCGACGGCGGACCTGCCGCTCGGTATCGACCTGGCGGTCATCGCCGTGCCGCCGTCCGAGGTGCCGAGCGTGGCCGCGGCGTGCGGCCGCCGCGGGGTGCACGCGCTTGTCGTGATCACTGCCAGCCTGGGTGGCGCTGGCGCGGATCTGCTGGCGATCTGCCGCCGGTACGGGATGCGCCTGGTCGGCCCCAACTGTTTCGGCGTCGCCTCCACCGCTGCGCATCTCAACGCCACGTTCGCAGTCGGCACGCCGGAGCCCGGCACTGCCGGCCTTGTGATGCAGTCCGGTGGCGTCGGGATCGCGCTGCTGGAGCATCTGCGCCGGCTCGGCATCGGCGTGACGTCGTTCGCATCGGTGGGCGACAAGTACGACGTGTCCAGCAACGACATGCTGACCTGGTGGGAGAGAGACGAGCAGACCAAGCTCGCCATCCTCTACGTCGAGTCCTTCGGCAACCCGCGGGGGTTCGCGCGCACCGCGCGCCGGGTTGGCCGCACCCTGCCCGTGCTGACCGTCATTGGCGGCCGGTCCGCGGCCGGTCAGCGGGCGGCCGCCTCGCATACCGCAGCCGCCGCCACGCCGCTCGTCACGCAGGAGGCGCTCTTCGGTCAGGCGGGCATCATCGCCACACATAGTCTCGGTGAGCTAGTCGAGGTCGCGGCGTTCCTGTCCTGTCAGCCGCTGCCGGCCGGCCGCCGGGTGGCCATCGTCTCGAACGCCGGTGGCGCGGGCGTGCTGGCTGCCGACGCGTGCGGCGACGCTGGCCTCACGGTCGCCACGCTGGCTCCGGCGACGCAGCGGCGGCTCACCCGGTTGCTGCCGCCCGGAGCCGCGGTGGCCGGCCCGGTCGATTCCTCGGCCACCGTCAATGTCAAGACCTTCCGCACGTGCCTGGAGACCGTGGCGGCAGACGAGTCGGTCGACGCGGTGCTGGCGATCGGCGTGCCGACGGCCGTGGCCGATCTCAGGGCCGCGATCCTGACAGCGCGCCTGGACAAGCCCATCGCCGCGACGCTGCTGGATCAGGCAGCGGCCGTGAGTTTGCTGCCCGCTGGCCAGGGCGCGCTGCCTGAGCCTGGCGCAGTCGGCGCGAGTCCGGTTGGGAACGATCCCGCTGCCGCAGGCAGCCAGGCCCGCGTACCGGTCTATGGCTTCCCGGAGAGTGCCGCCTGGGCCCTCGCGCACGCCGTCCGATACCGGGAGTGGCGCGATTCACAGTCAGGCCAGGTGCCGGAGCTTGGCGATACCGACGCTGTCGGTGCTCGCGCGCTGATCACCGCGTTCCTGACCGCGAGCCCCGAGGGCGGCTGGCTGGCCGAGGCCGACGCGGCCGAGCTGCTCGCGAGCTACCGGATCCCGATGATCACCACCTGCGTCGTGACAAACCTGGCCGAAGTGCGTGCGGCGGCCGCCAAGCTAGGCGGACATGTCGTGCTGAAAGGTGAGGTCACCGGCGTGGTGCACAAGACCGACGCCGGAGCGGTGAAGCTCGACCTGCGCACTGACGCGGAGATCGCGAACGCGTACGCGGAGCTGACCGCCGACTTCGGCGCCAGCCTGCGGCGCGTACTGGTCCAGCCCATGCTCGCGGGCGGGGTGGAGACCATCATCGGCGTCGTCCACGAGCCCGTGTTCGGGCCGCTCGTGGTGTTCGGGCTCGGCGGCGTCGCCACCGACGTCCTCGGCGACTACGCCGCGCGGCTGGCGCCGCTCACCGACACCGATGCCGCGCAGATGATCAGCGGTATCCGGGCTGCCCCGCTGCTGCTCGGCCACCGCGGCTCGCCTGCCGTCGATAGCGCGGCGCTGGCCGACCTGCTGCTGCGCGTGTCCCGGCTTGCCGACGACCTGCCCGAGATCGCCGAGCTCGACCTGAACCCGGTGATCGCCAGGCCGGACGGCGTGCACATCGTGGACGTCCGGATCAGGATCGCCCCCGCCGCTCCGCTCGACCCGTTCCTGCGCCAGCTCAGGTAGCCGCTAGCGGGCCGGGCCAGACCGGGACCAACGTCCCCGTTCCCTGGGCTAGTTGCCCCTGCTCGTGCCCGCCTGGGTTGCGGCAGCCTGAGGGTAGGACTCGAATGCAGGGAGCTGACGATGAGCGAGGGACAGCAGCCACTGGCGGAGCACCGGATTGTCGTGGGCGTTGACGGCTCACCGTCGTCGAAGCAGGCCCTGGCCTGGGCCGTCCAGCAGGCGGAGCTGACCGGGGCTACGGTCGAGGCGGTCATCGCCTGGCACTACCCGATCGCCTTTGGCGGGGCGCCGTTCGCGCCCATCGGATCGCTGATGGATACCGACTTCGCCGGCACGGCCGCGCGCGTGCTCAGCGCTGCGGTCAGCGAGACTATGGACCCGGCTGGCCCGGTGAAAGTGAGCACGACGGTTCGCGAAGGGAACGCCCCGCAGATCCTGATCGAGGCCGCAGATGGCGCTGACCTGCTGGTTGTCGGCAGCCGGGGCCATGGCGGCTTCGCCGAGGCGCTGCTCGGCTCGGTGAGCCAGCACTGCGTGCATCACGCCCGGTGCCCGGTTGTCATCGTCCGCGGCTCAGCAGACCGCTGATCACAGGCTGCGGAGCTGCGGCTATGGGGGAGGAGAGGTGCCATGAATGCCACGGTCGGCGATGTGATGTCCACCAGGGTTATCGCGGTGAAGCGGTCGGCAGACTACAAGGAGATCTGCTCCGTGCTCCGGCAGTACCGGGTCAGTGCGTGCCCGGTGATCAGCGACGCGGGCAAGGTCGTCGGCGTCGTGTCCGAGGCTGACCTGCTGTACAAGGTGGCCGATCCGAACCCGCCCGCGGGGCTCATCAGGCTGCGATGGAAGCTCGGCGAGGAATCCAAGGTCAACGCCATCACGGCTGGCCAGCTCATGACCTCGCCGGCCATCTCGATCCAGCCGGACGCGCCGGTAGCGATCGCGGCCCGGGTCATGCAGGAGCGTCGCGTCCGGCGGCTGCCGGTCGTCAGCCCGGACGGGATGCTGATCGGCATCGTGAGCCGGACAGACCTGCTCAGCGTGTACGAGCGGCCCGATCGCGACATCCAGGACGAAGTCATCCGGGACATCATCGCTGGGGAGTTCAAGCTAGACGCGGCTGAGTTCGAGGTGACAGTGGCGGCTGGTGTTGTCACGCTGGCCGGGCCGCTCGCACAGCTGCAGACGGCCCTCGAACTGCTGGCGCGCGTCCGGCACGCCGAGGGCGTAGTCGCGGTCCGCGACCGGCTCCTCGTGGCGGAGACGGTCGGTAACCTGCTGGGAGCCTAGCCGCGGACGCGGATTCGGCGGCCGGTGATCCGGCTCGGGGAGAGGCGAACGTAGACGTCTCGGTCACCGCCGGCCCATGGCTCGATGCCGAGGGCGTGTACACGGCTCGCCTCGGCGGCGTCGCTGATGATGCCGGCTGTCCCGGTGAGTAGCACGCTCCAGCCTTCGCCGAGCGCATCGTCGAGGTGGTCGACGTCAAAGGAGACCGGCCGCTGATGGATGCCCTCGGCGATGGCGGAGTCGCCGCTAGTGCGGAAGATGACGTCGGTCCCGTCCATCTTGAAGTTGACTGGGATCGCCACCGGCCCACGGTCGGCCTGGACGAACAGGAACCGGCCGACGCCGCCGGCGGCGATCAGTGCCTGGCATTGTGTCTCGGTCAGTTCGTGCAGCGTGGCGTTCTGCGCAGCCGGTCGCTGCCCCGGCGGGAGGTTGAGCCCGGCGCCTTCCAGCGCGGCTGGCGTGACATCGAGGGCCGCGGCCAGCCGCGTCAGTGTCGCCGGGGTCGGGTTAGCGGCCGGGCTTGACTCGAGGTAGGTCAGGTACTGCGCGGACATGCCGGCCCGCTCGGCTACCTCCGCGACGGTCAGGTGCGCTTCGTCGCGCTGCTCGGCAATGCGCCTGCCCAGGTCGGTACCGCCCGAACTGGCCTCGTTAGCCATAGTTCCTCCAGAAACGCCGCCTCGTCGGCTCTCCCCCGAGAACAGCCGACCGGGCGCGGCGGCGGATTCGTCCGCCGTCAACTCTACGGACATCGTTCCGGTGAGGTAGGGCCGTTCGACCCTGCCGGAGGCGTCACCGTGTCGCTGACGCTGGACCGGGGTGATGACTATGACCGCGAGATCGCACCCGGCCCGCGGAGAGTCTGTGCCGCAGCCACGCCTGTCCGCCGTGACCGACCAGGGCGGTCTGTACCTGGGCCGGACCATTCGGTCGTCGGCAAGTACCGCGACGATGTCAGCGCCGGCCGAGTCGGCTGCGCCGGCCGAGTTGCTGACGCCTGGCGCCGCCGCGGCCGTCGTCGAGATCGCGGCGCGGGCGCCATCGGTGCATAACACCCAGCCATGGCGATTCCGGATCGCTGGCGACGTCATCGAGCTGCACGCCGATCCGGACCGGTTGCTGATCCAGATCGATCCGGTCGCCCGCGAGCTGCTGATCAGCTGCGGGGCCGCGCTGTTCGGGCTGCGACTCGGCCTGCGCCAGCTTGGCTACCTGCCAGTGGTGGAGCTGTGGCCGGACCCGGCGCAGCCGTGGCTGGTCGCGCGCGCCTGGCCGGAGGATCACGTGGCGCTGAACACCGTCGAGGCCGAACTCCTCGCCGCCGTCCCGCACCGGCATACGCACCGCGGACCGTTCTCGCCCGGCGAGGTGTCGCCGCGGCTGCTCACGGCGCTCGCCGCGGACGCGGCGGCGGAGGGCAGCGAGCTCAGGTTCATCGAGGAGCCTGACGTTGTCAGCGACCTGGCCACGCTGGTCGAGCTGGCTGCCGCCGAGCAGGACGCGAGCGCCGAGATCAGCGCCGAGACGCACCGCTGGCTGCGGCCGCCGGGGAGCCAGGCCAGGGACGGGGTGCCCGCGCGCGCCGCAGTCGGAGGCGAGACCGATGCGCCGCGGTTCCGGCAGCGCGACTTCGGCGCCAAGGCCGCCGGAGCCGCTGGCCTCGGGCGCGAGGCCGCGGAGGACGCAGGCGCGCCGCCGGCCGCCACAGCGGTGCTCGCGACCGCAGCGGACACGCCCGACGACTGGCTGCGTGCCGGGCAGGCGCTCAGCCGGCTGCTCTTGCGGGCCGCGACCCGGTGGGTGTTCGCGAGTCTCCAGTCGCAGCCACTCGAGTCGCCGCGGTACCGCGAGCAGGTCCGGCACCTGCTTGCACTGCCAGGTCAGCCGCAGATGCTGCTCCAGTTCGGGCGCGCGAACACCGCGCCGTCGACGCCCCGGCGGCAGCAAGCTGAATTGAGGACTAACGAAAACCTCGGTTAGGCCTTTAGTCTGCCCTCATACAGGCTTATCGGCCCTGCCCTGGACGCGGCTGACCGTACATGGTGGAGACGATTGCCTGGACCGGAAGGACCTGCGATGAAGCAGCAGCGATTGCAGCGACTGCGCCGGATCGTGGCTGGTGACGACAACCCGCTGCGCCGGTGCGTCGACAAGTTCGAGACCGCTGTCGTCGCCTGCATGGTCATCGCGTTCCTGGTGGCAGCGCCGCTGCTGGCGATCTTCGCCGCGCAGGTTGCCGCGAGTACCGGCGCGCGCGAGATGCGCGCCGAGAGCACCTGGAAGCCCCTGACTGCCGTCCTGACCCAGAGCGCCGGAAGCGGCCTGATCGGCCTGGACGGCGAGTGGGATACCTCCTGGGTTACGGCTAAATGGACAGCCCGCAACGGCACCCACCACCGCGGGCTTGTCGCTGTCGGGCTCAACGCACGCGCCGGCCAGCGGGTCACGCTCTACGCTACGCCAGCGGGTCAGCTGACACCGCCGCCGCTGACTCGGAGCGCCGTGGTCGAGCGCGAGGCAATCGCGGCGATCGCGATCCCGGTCGGCCTGGCCGTGCTGCTGTCGATTACGGCGTGCGGCGTCCGGGTACTGGCTAACCGGCGGCGGATGGCCAGCTGGGCGAAGGAGTGGGAGGCCATCGGCCCGCGCTGGTCATCGCTTCGGTAGCGGGCCTGCGTGATCCCGATCAACCGGAGATGACATGCGAGCCTGGGTTGTGGAGCGGTGTGCGCCCATTGACGAGGGGCCGCTGCGCCGGGTGGAGCGCCAGGAGCCGCAGCCGGGCCCTGGCCAGATCCGAGTCCGGATCAGCTGCTGCGGGGTCTGCCGTACGGACCTGCACCTGGCCGAGTGCGACCTGCCGCCTAAGCGTCCGGAGGTCACTGTCGGCCACGAGATTGTCGGCAGAGTCGATGCGCTCGGGCCGGGCGCGGGCCGGTTCGCTGTTGGCGACCGGGTGGGCGTGCCGTGGCTCGGCAGCACCGACGGGACCTGCGCCTGGTGCCGCCGGGGGGCCGAGAACCTGTGCGTCGCCCCGACGTTCACCGGCTGGGACGTCGACGGCGGTTACGCCGACGCTTGCGTAGCTGACGAGGCCTACGTCTACCGGCTGCCCGAGTCGGTGGACGACGAGCACGCGGCGCCCCTGCTCTGCGCTGGCATTATCGGGTACCGGGCATTGCGCCGCGCCGAAGTGCCAGCGGCCGGAAGGCTCGGGATCTACGGATTCGGCGGCAGCGCGCACATCACTGCCCAGATCGCGCTCCACCAGGGGCTGCGCGTGCACGTGCTGACGCGCGGGGAAGGCAACCGCAAGCTAGCCGCCGAGCTCGGCGCTGACTCGGTCGGCGACGCGGCAGACATGCCGCCCGAGCGGCTCGACGGCGCGATCCTGTTCGCTCCGGTCGGCGACCTCGTCCCGGTCGCGCTGCGGGCCCTCGATCGCGGCGGCACCCTCGCTATCGCGGGCATCTACCTCTCCGACATCCCGTGCATCAACTACGCGGACGAGCTGTTCCAGGAGCGACAGGTCCGCAGCGTGACGGCGAACACCCGCCGGGACGGCGAGGAGTTCCTCATCCTGGCCGCCCGGCTCGGCATCAGGCCGACGACGGTCGGCTATCCGATGTCCGGCGCGCCTGCCGCCCTGGCGGATCTCGCCCACGGCCGCTTCAGCGGCGCGGCCGTCCTGCACAACGACGAAACCCCCTAGCCGACTGGCCGGCTGGCCGACTGGCTGGCCAACTGGCTGGCTGGCCGGCTGGGTGCGGGATGCAACCCAGCCGACAGCTGCGCGTCCTGCGGCTCACACCAGCTGCGGGGCAGTCACGTGGTTGATGACGTCGACGACGCCGTCGAGGTCCCAGACGAGGTCCACCGCATGGCCGACGGAATCGCGCTGCGCCGGCGTGTCGGCCTGCCCCGAGAGCGTCACGATTCCCCCGTGCACCGCGACCTTGATCGAGGCCGTCTCACCGGGCACGAACTCCGCGATCACTTCCCGTACTTGCCGGGCGATCTCAGCATCCGGGATGCAAAATACGCTGAGCAGATCGCGCCGGCTGACGATGCCGATGAGCTTGCCCTCGGGGTCCACCACGGGCAGCCGCTTGACGTGGTTGTTGCTCATCAGCCGGGCCGCGGCAGCAATGCTGGCGTCCGGATGCGTGGTCACCGCGGGGGTGGTCATGAGCTGCTCGGCGGTGAGCCGGAGGTACCGGGCCCGGTCGGTGTCGTAGCGGTGCAGGCCCATCCAGTCCCGGCGCTTGCCGGCGCGCTTGTTGCGAGCGGTGATCAAGTCGCCTTCGGTGAGGACGCCGACAACTTTCCGGCCAAGCCCGAGCACCGGCACGCCGCTGATCTCGTGCTCGACGAGCAGCTCCGCGGCCTCCTTGAACGGCGTGATCCGGTCGATAGTGCGGACGTCGGTCGTCATCACATCACGGATGCGACTGTGCAACCGCCCGTGGTGGTGCGGGACCCGACGGTGTGCCTGGTCGTGCTGCGGGCGGGCCGCAGGCGCATGCGTTTCGGGCTTCTCGCCGATCTGGCTGGCGACCAGATCGACTGCCCTGGTGACGTCAGCCTGCGCGGCACGCCCGTGCAGGGAGTCGTAGTACGCGGCGCCGAGGTGGCGCAGCATGGCATCCAGGTGCATCTCGTCGCGGCTCATCGTGGCCTCCCGTCCTGTCCGCTGACCGCCCGCGCCGGCACCACGCCGGCCAGCAAGAGATCGCGCTGATCGTGGATCGTAGCTGAGGCCTCTCGCCGGTCATAGTAGTGGCGTCCGTGGCTGGTGCCCTCCGGGCCGACGACGACCACCGGGCAGTGCGCGCGGCTCAGGCAGGCCCGGACGACCGGGCCTATCGGACGTCCGCTCACGATCCCGGACGCGGACCCGAGCACGAGGAGATCGGCGCCCGTCGACTGCTGCGGCAGTGCCTGCTCGGGCCTGCCCTGGGCAACCTCGGTCGCCACGTCGCGCGGCTGCGGTCCAAGCACGCTCCGCACGGTCGCCGCCAGCCCCGAGGCCGCACGCTCCTGGCGCCGGTCGAAGTCTTCAGGACTGATCGCAGGTGCGTAGTAGGCGCGCGGCTCGATGTCCCAGATGAGAACGATCTTGAGGAGAGCGTGCAGGCGGTCTGCCTCGTCGGCGGCCCAGCGCAACGCTCGGGCCGACGCTGGTGATCCACTGACGCCAACGACGATCGTCGGCTTCGCTGCGCTCATGGCGGCCTCCTGTCCTGGTGGCGGCTGTGCTCTCACTGTTCCATCCAGCCTTACGGCTCAATCGCGGTGTAGTGGTACGTCATCAAAAGGCCCTCCCGGTCCTCTCCTCCCACTCAACCGCCAGGCCGACGCGCGGATAAGGGTCGAAGGTAGGTTCTCGCTGGTGACCTTGGGTCCTGGTGGTGCGTCAGCACGCCACGGGCCTGCCGGGCGATCTCGACGTCTTCCCTGGCGGTGATGACCAGGCTCGGCACGGGGGCATCCGGGCTGCTGATGACCGCGTCCGCAGTGGCCTGATTGCGGCCGGGATCCACGCTGATGCCAAGGAATCCGAGGCCGGCGACGGCGGCCGCCCGGATCGCCGGGTTGTGCTCGCCGATCCCGCCCGTGAACGCGATGGCGTCGAGGCCGTCCATGGCGGCCGCCATAGCGGCGATCTCGCGCCGCAGCCGGTGCAGGTAGACCTCGATGGCCAGCGCGGCGTCCTGATCGCCGTCGGCGGCGGCCCGCTGAATGTCCCGGATGTCGCCGGCGCGCTGTCCGGACAGCCCGGCCAGCCCAGCCGACTGCTCGAGGCCCGCCGCGACCTCGTCCAGGCCGAGCTGGCCGTGCTGCAGGAGCCAGATGATCAGCCCGGGGTCGACGCTGCCACTCCTGGTGGCCATGACCAGGCCCTCAAGCGGGGTGAAGCCCATCGTGGTATCGACGCTGCGGCCGCGGTGCACCGCTGCCAGCGACGCCCCCGCGCCGAGGTGACAAGTGACGACGCGCAGCGTCGCCGCGTCGCGGCCCAGCAACTGCGCGGCTCGCCGCGCCGCGTACCCGTGCGACAAGCCATGAAAGCCGAACCGGCGCAGCCCGAACCGCTGCGTCCACGCGGCGGGTAGCGCATACCGGGCAGCGGCGGCCGGGAGCCCGGCGTGAAACGCGGTGTCGAAGCAGGCAACGGCCGGCGTGTCCGGCAGCGCCCGCCGTGCCGCCGCGATTCCGGCGAGCGCGCGCGACTGATGCAATGGCGCCAGGTCAGTCAGCTGGCCGATGGCGTCGACGACGCTGTCGTCGATGAGCACGGCCGCGCTGAACACCGTGCCGCCGTGCACGACGCGGTGACCGACCACCGCGGCACCGGCGCAGGCCGTAGCCAGGAAGTCGGCGAGCTCCCGATGATCCGGGCTCCCGTCCCAGGGATCGAGGTCGAGTGCATCCATCACCGCATCGTCGCCCCCAAGCAGCCGGACCTTCAGGCTGCTTGACCCAGCGTTGACGACGACGACGCGCGTCATGACGCCGACGGAGTCCAGGCCCAGTTGCTGACCTCGGGCAGGTCCTCGCCGTGCTCACGGGTCCAGGCGTGGTGCCTGGCGAGCGTGTCCACCATCCGCTGGCGCAGCTGGCCGGCCCGCTCGGCAAGGCCAGGCACTCGGTCGATGACGTCCATGACCAGGTGGAACCTGTCCATGTCGTTCATGACGACCATGTCGAAAGGCGTGGTGGTGGTGCCCTCCTCCTTGTACCCGCGGACGTGGAACATGTCATGCGCGTCTCGACGGTAGGTGAGCCGGTGGATCAGCCATGGGTAGCCGTGGTAGGCGAAGATGACCGGCCGGTTCGGCGGGAACAGCCCGTTGAACTCCGCGTCGCTCATGCCGTGCGGATGCTCGATCTCCGGCTGCAGCCGCATCAGGTCCACCACGTTGACCACCCGGACGTGCAGGTCGGGCAGTTCGCGCCGGAGTATGTCGGTAGCGGCCAGGATCTCCAGCGTGGGCACGTCACCGGCGCAGCCCAGCACGACGTCCGGCTCGGTGCCGTCGCGGTCTGCTGCTCGCCCACTCCCAGATGCCGGCGCCGCGGGTGCAGTGCAGGACGGCCGCGTCCATGTCCAGCCAGTCGGGGTTCGGCTGCTTGCCGGCCACGATCACGTTGACGTAGTCGCGGCTGCGCAGGCAGTGGTCGGCGACCGACAGCAGCGTGTTGGTGTCGGGCGGCAGGTAGACCCGGATGACCTCGGCCTTCTTGTTCACCACGTGGTCGATGAAGCCCGGATCCTGGTGGCTGAAGCCGTTGTGATCCTGCCGCCAGACGTGCGAGGTGAGCAGGATGTTCAGCGAGGCGATCGGCCGCCGCCAGGGCAGGTGCCTGGCGACCTTCAGCCACTTGGCGTGCTGGTTGAACATCGAGTCGACGATGTGGATGAAGGCCTCGTAGCAGGAGAAGAACCCGTGCCTGCCAGTCAGCAGATAACCCTCGAGCCAGCCCTGGCAGGTGTGTCTCCGACAGGATCTCCATGACCCGGCCGTCGGTCGCCAGGTTCATGTCCACCGGCAGCGTCGACTCTTCCCAGGTCTTGCCTGTCACCTCCAGTACCGCGCCCAGCCGGTTGGACTCGGTCTCGTCCGGGCCGACGATGCGGAAATTGCGCTGCTCGGCGTTGTGCCGCAGGACATCGCGCAGCATCGCGCCGAGCACCCGGGTCGGCTCGGAGACGCTCGCGCCGGGCGCGGTGACCGGCACGGCGTAGTCACGGAATCCGGGCAGGTCCAGGTCGCGCAGCAGCAGTCCGCCGTTGGCGTGCGGCGTCGAGCCGAGCCGCAGCGTACCGGGCGGCACGAGCGTGACCAGGTCGTCATGCGGCCTGCCGCCCGGGCCGAACAGCTCCGCTGGCCGGTATGACAGCAGCCACTCCTCGAGCTGCCGCAGATGGTCTGGGTTGGTGCGCACTTCGGCGAGCGGCACCTGATGCGCGCGCCAGGTGCCCTCCACCGGCAGCCCGTCGACCTCGGTCGGCCCGGTCCAGCCCTTCGGCGTCCGCATCACGATCATCGGCCAGCGCTGGCCCGGCTGGAACTGCCCGGATGGCTCGCGTCCGGGCGTGGTCCTGGATGCTGCGGATCCGGGCAATCGCCGCGTCGAGCGTCGC
Source organism: uncultured Actinomycetota bacterium (assembly GCA_963837255.1). GTDB lineage: Bacteria > Actinomycetota > Actinomycetes > Streptosporangiales > Streptosporangiaceae > JAJYUU01. Next base: position 1,997,781 of record CAWIMN010000007.1, on the reverse strand, counting down.
GGCCATCTCAAGATGAGGAACGTGGTCTCGATCGCCGGTCACGTAGGCAGGCTCGTAGCCGTACCCGCGCAGCAGGGCGTCCAGCTCGTCCTCGGGCAGCCGGGCCAGCACGGCCGGATTCGCGATCTTCCAGCCGTTCAGGTGCAAGATGGGCAGCACGGCGCCGTCGCTAGCCGGGTTGAGGAACCGGTGCGAATGCCAGCTGGTGGCGAGCGGGCCGGTCTCGGCCTCGCCGTCGCCGACGACGCAGGCGACGATCAGGTCCGGGTTGTCGAAGGCGGCGCCATGCGCGTGCGACAGCGAGTAGCCGAGCTCGCCGCCCTCGTGGATCGACCCTGGTGTCTCCGGCGACACGTGACTCGGCACGCCGCCGGGGAAGGAGAACTGGCGGAACAGCTGCCGCATGCCGGTCACGTCCCGCGGCACGTTGGGGTAGACGTCGGTGTAGCTGCCTTCCAGCCAGGTGTTGGCGAGCGCCGCCGGGCCGCCGTGACCGGGCCCGACCACGATCATCATCGGCACGTCATGGACCTTGATCGCCCGGCTCAGGTGCGCCCAGATGAAATTCAGGCCAGGCGTGGTGCCCCAGTGGCCGAGCAGCCGCGGCTTGATGTGGTCCGGCCGCAGCGGCTCGGCCAGCAGCGGATTGTCCATCAGGTAGATCTGGCCGACCGCGAGGTAGTTAGCGGCCCGCCAGTACCTGTCCAGCACCTGGGCGTCAGCCTGCGACAACGGCGTGGCCTCGGTCACGGCCGTCATTCGGCACCGCGGACGACGACCACGGGGCAGTGCGCGTTATTCACGCAGTGAATGCTGACAGAGCCAGTCAGCATTCCGGTGAACGCACCATGACCACGGTTGCCGACCACGAGGAGGTCGGCAGTCCGCGACGCGTCGACCAGCACCACGGCCGGGTGGCCATAGGTGACCTTGGCGTGCACGTTCGGCGGCGTCGCTCGTCCCGAACACCTCGGTCAGGGCCTTGTCGAGTGCCTCCTGCACGTGGGCGCGGACCTCGTCGCTGATGGCCGGCGGCGCGACGCCGGGCGGGACTATCCCGGCTGCGGGCGGGAAGTGCCAGGACAGCACCGCGTCGATGGTCGCGCCGGTCGCTGCGGCGTAGGCGGCAGCCCATCGCAGCGCGTCGACTGACTCAGCCGAGCCGTCGACGCCGACGACAACCTGCGGTCCTGAACCGCCCTCAGGGGCCATGGAACTGCCTCGCTCTCAGTGTTATCTCCGGCTCCGGTCCCGCTCATCGGCGACACCGCCGTCATCCGGCTGCTATCCAACCCGGTCGGCCACCGCCCGGCTAGGGCCGATAGTCCTCAGCAAGATCCGCACCCATCGTCGCATCCTGCTGTTTGCGGATGGTCATTGCCCTGGGTCACGCGGCGGCCCGCCGGGCAGCGTGGCGAGCGCGACGAGGCCGCCCGCTATCGCGACCGCGGCAGCAGCGAGGCAGGCCCAGGTCCATTCCGCTGATGAACGCGTTCCGCGCGGCCTGGCCCAGTTCCAGGCCGAGCACGCCGCCGACTCGGCCGGCCACCTCAAGCGCGCCGCCGACCGAACCGAGAATCGTGTGCATGACCGCGGCCGGCACATGGTACGAAGCTAGCGCGGCCGTCATCCGGCCCTGGTATCTGGTGGACAGCAGGCTGCCGATGATCGCGACCCCAAGCGCCCCGCCGATTTGCAGGAAGGCGCCGTTGGTCGCCGACCCGATGCCGGTGTGCTCGGGCGGCACCGAGCCCATCACCGATGCCGTGGTGGCGGGTATGGCCAGGCCCGCGCCCATGCCGAGCATGACCATCCCGGCCACGGTGTCGAGATAAGTCGAGCCAGTCGTGGCCATGGAGATCTGCCACAAGCCGGTCCCGATGATGATCAGCCCTGCCGCGGCCGTGAGCTTGGTGCCGATGCGGCGTTGCAGCAGCGCCGAGAGCGGCGCTGACCACGGCGATGGCCCCGGCCGCTGGCAGCACCCGGATGCCTGCTTGCAGCGGCGTGTAGCCGAGGTCGAACTGCAGGAACTGGGTCAGCACGAACAGTGACGCCGAACAGCCCGAGCGTGGCCAGTCCGACCGACGCGATCGCCGCTGAGAACGTGCGGCGCCGGAAGAACTGCACGTTGAGCATCGGGTGCGAGGTGGTCAGCTCCCAGGCGGTGAATCCGCCGAGCACGACGAGGCCGCCGATGCCAGTGACGATGACCAGGCCGGACGACCAGCCGCGGACGGGTGCCTCGATGATCGACCACAGCAACAGCCCGAGGCCGGCAACCGAGAGCAGCGCGCCCAGAACGTCTGGCCGCGGCGCGACGGGGTTCTTCGAGTCCGGCACCAGCGGAATCGCCAGCGCCAGACCGGCGAGGGCGATCGGCACGTTGATGAGGAAGACCGAGCCCCACCAGAAGTGGGCGAGCAGCACGCCGCCGATGATCGGCCCGAGCGCGACGCCGAGCCCGCTGGTGCCGGCCCAGAAGCCGATGGCGCGCTGCCGCTCGCCGCGGTCGGCGAACATCTTGGTGATGATCGACAGCGTGGACGGCATGATCAGCGCGCCGCCGATGCCCATGCTGGCGCGGGCCGCGATCAGTGTCCCGACTGAGTCGGAGAAGGCGGCCCAGGTCGAGCCGGCCGCGAAAAGGATGAGTCCGACGAGGAAGGTGCGCTTCCTGCCGACGCGGTCCGCCACGCTGCCCGCCACGAGCAGCAACCCGGCGAAGACAATGACGTAGGCATCGACGATCCACTGCAGCTGGGTAGATGTCGCGTTCAGATCACGGACCAGGGTCGGCAGCACGACGTTGAGGACGGTGTTGTCGATGTTGACGATCAGCAGGGAAATGCAGAGCACTGCCAGCGCGAGCCAGCGCCGGCCGGACGCGTCTTCGCGGCCCGGACCGACCGTGGCCGCTGGCGTCGCCGCGGCGGTAGTCATGTCCCGATATCACCGCCGCAGGCCAGGTGCGGACAGGGCTCAATGGCCTCTGCGAATACGCCATAAGTCCGGAGCCGGACAGCGATCCGCTGGCTCAGCGGCGGCACGGCCGGTGAGCCAGCGGATCGTGAGCCGGCGCCGTCCCCGAACCGGAGATGGCCACCAGGTCGGCCGCTTGTGATCGCCCACAGCATCTGTCTGGCCCGACTCCGGTCCGCAGTGCCGAAGGTCCCACGACGCTCGACTTTCGGCCCTATGGCCGCCGATCGGTCACGGCGCATCATGGCCAGCACAATGTGCGGGCACGCCCGGAGGAGACGGAGGCAGTGGTCATGAAGCGAGTCGTGTTGGTGGTCGGTGTCGCCGCGGTGTGCGCCGCGCTGCTGGCGGGTCGGGATGACATCCGCCGGTTCCGCGAGATGCGCAGCCTGTGAGGCGGACGATCGTGCGGACGCCGATGGCCGCCGGGACAAGGTCCTGGCGGCCATCTTCCTGTCGCGGACTGCGATCCCTGCTACCGAAGCCCGGCTACAGGGCCGCGCCCACCATGGCCGCGAGGTCGACGAGCCGGCAGGTGTAACCCCACTCGTTGTCGTACCAGCCGAACATCTTGACCAGGCTCCCGGCCGCCTGGGTCAGGCCCGAGTCGAAGACGCACGACGCCTGCGCGCCGATGATGTCGCGGGACACCAGCGGGTCCGTGCTGTACTGGAGGATCCCGGCGAGCGGGCCGTCGGCTGCCGCGCGGAACGCATCGTTGACCTGCTCGGCGGTGACCTCCTGGCCAAGAACGGCGGTCAGATCGGTCAGCGAGCCGTCCTCGACCGGCACGCGCACCGCCACGCCGTCGAGGCGGCCAGCCAGGGCGGGGATGACCAGCCCCGTCGTGCGCGCCGCGCCGGTTGACGTCGGCACGATGCTGATGGCCGCGCTGCGCGCGCGCCGCAGGTCCTTGTGCGGACCGTCCAGCAGCATCTGGTCGCCTGTGTAGGCGTGCACTGTGGTCATCAGCCCCTGGGTCAGGCCGAAGGCGTCGTCCAGCACCTTTGCCATCGGCGCGACGCAGTTGGTCGTGCACGAGGCGCACGAGATCACGTCATGCCGCTCCGGATCGTAGTCCGCGTCATTGACCCCGATGACAACGGTGAGGTCCGCGCCCTTGCCGGGCGCCGAGATCAGAACCTTGCGCGCGCCACCCTTCAGGTGCAGCGCCGCGTCGTCGCGGCTGCGGAACTTTCCGGTGGACTCGATCACGACGTCCACGCCGAGGTCACCCCAGCCGATGGCCGCCGGCTCGCGAATGCTCAGCGCAGCGATGGGCTTCCCGTTGACGATGATCGAGCTGCCTTCCTGCTCGACGTCGGCCGCGAACCTGCCGTAGGTGGAGTCGAAGCCAGCAGATGTGCGAGCGTGCGCGCGTCGGTGATGTCATTGATGGCGACCACGTCGAGGTCGTCGTTCTCGAGGCTGCGCCGGACGAACGCGCGCCCGATCCGGCCGAAGCCGTTGATGCCGATTCGGATAGACACGATCGTTCTCCTTAGCTAGTGAGACTCGGGCGGCTAGTGCCGCCCGAGTCCTCACGGGCGGCTGGCTGGCTCGTTACTTGCCGGACGGCACGACCACGACCGGGCACTGTGCGTGGTGCACGACCTGGTTGCTGACGGAGCCGAGCACGAGCGCGCCGAATCCGCCGCCGCCCCGGCTGCCGACCACCAGCAGGTCACTGGCCTTGGAAGCGTCGATGAGCGCCTGTGCGGGGAATCCGCTGACCGCCGTGACGGTCACGGACTCTGGCTGGCTTGCGCCGAGCTTGGCAGCGGTGTCGGCGACCGCGGCCTCGGCTGTCTTGCGGATCTCGGCGACCTTGTCCTGGTCTCCGGGCAGCTCAACCGGAGTGCCCGTCCAGTAGCTCGCCGGAACCGAGTTGACCGTGATGACGGTCAGCGGCGCCTTGCGGATCGCGGCTTCGGTCATCGCCCACTCCAGGGCATGACTGGCATTGTGCGACCCATCAATGCCTACGACGATGCCTGACATCTGACCCTCTCTTTCCGGGCGGCCAATTAATGCCAGCCCTGTCCACATTCAGCTTTGTCTTAGCCTTGAGGCGGTCAGGAGAGGCATTCGGTCAGTATCGAAGGGCCTTATGTCCCTAGCCGCAGGCGCGGCCAGACGAGCGCGCCGCTGACCAGAGCCGATCCCGCGAGCGCGCCCATGAGCAGATAGCACCGGCGAGAATGATCGGCGCTGGCATTGCGCTCGCCCCTTTTCGGACGGCTCCGCAGGCGCCATTCCTGATCTTGACAGGGCCGGCATGCCGCCCTTGAGGCCCAGGACGGCAGTGCCGTTAGGCTCGATTAGTCCGCCTTAGGTCCCGCGCAGTGCGGCTGTTGTCGCGGCCAGCTCGGCCCGGTCCGGCTCGCGCGGCGTATACAGCGAGATGCGGTCGATGATGTCGCCGAAGCGACGGCGGACCGTCGCCGCCACGTGCGCGGGACTGCCGCTGACCGCGAAGGCATCCAGGACGTCGTCGGTGATGAGCTGGCCCATCTCGGCCCACGCCTGACGCCGGGACAGCTGGTTGAGCTGCGCATGCAGCTCGCCCCAGCCATGCAAGTCCAGAACGGGCCGGTAAGCGGGTGTCGAGCCATAGAAGGCGATCTGGGCGCGCACCGCGGTCTCGGCCGCCACCAGCGTGCTGGCATCGCTGCCGATGGCGGCCAGGACCGGCAGGCAGATGGTAAAGCCGTCCAGGCTTCCGCGCGCTGACCGCAGCGCCGGCAGCGTGCGCTCGCGGAGGTAGGTCTCGGTGGTGAAGCTGTGACACAGCAGGCCGTCGGCGACGCGGCCCGCTGCGGCCGTCATCAGCTCGCCGACGGCGGCCAGGAAGATAGGCGGATTGCCATGGGGGTTGGGGCCCGGGTTGAAGAAGTCGGTCATCAGCGTGTGCTGGTAGAACTGGCCGCGGAAGGCCAGCTTCTCGCCAGTGGCCCAGCTGCCCAGATCGCCCGGATGGCGGCGACGCACTCCTCCATTCGTGCGGCCGGATGGCTCCACGGCATCGAGAACCGCCGCTCGATGTGCGGCCTGACCTGTGAGCCGAGGCCGACCTGGAACCGGCCGCCAGCGATGAGCTGAATGTCGTTCGCCAGTACGGCGAGGTTCATGGGGTTGCGCGCGAAGGCCACGGCGATCCCGGACTGCAAGGTGATGGATGTGGTCGCGCGTGCCGCAAGCGCCAGCGAGACAAAGGCATCATGCCTGGTCTCGGCGACGCCGAAGCCGTCGTAGCCGGCCGCCTCGGCGGCCACCGCGGCCGCCTCGACGCCGACCGGATCGGCAGAAATGTGAGCGGCCGCGTCGATCAGCATGGGCCGACCATATCCGGCGCGTCAGGGTGAGACGAGCGCGTCGGTCAGCGCATCGATACCCGCGAGCCTCGCGGTGAGCTCGGCGCTGAGCTGATACCGGCGGGTGAGCTCGGCAGGCGGCACGTAGGACACGCTCACCCGGTCGCCGTCGGCCCAGATCAGTACCTTGAGCGGCAGGTCGAGCGCGGCGAGCGGCGCGGCGGCCATGACGGGAGTGCCAGCCGCCGGGCTTCCGAAGATCACCAGGGTGGTGTCGGGCAGGTCGAGGCCGACGCTGCGCGCCTCCGCGCGCTGATCGATGACCGCGAAGACCGTCATGTCCTTCGCGGCCAGCAGGCTCGCCAGCCGAGATACCGTGTCGGCGAATGGCAGCGGGCTGATCTTGGTCGTGACCGCCGGCTGGCCGCCGGTCGTCGCGTCACTGGTCATCGCGTGGCCTCCCTAGCTGCTGATTTCCCCCGTCCCTGGTGGCGTCAGGCGGGACGGCTGACCCGAATAGCGCTGACTAACGTCCCTAGGACCGGTGCCCGGTGAGCCATAACGTCGGTAATCGTCAGGAGCAACGGGGGCCCTGACGAATCGGGGGGGTTTATGTTCGGTTCATTCTCTGCACAGCAGATTGAGCAGGTTATAGCGGCAGCCGCGGCAGCGCCGTCGCTGCATAATTCTCAGCCCTGGCGCTTCTCGGTGGCGGGGGAGGAATTCAGGATCTCAGCCGCGTCCGATCGCGCGCTGTGGGTAGCGGATCCGTCCGCCCGGGCGCTGTATATGAGCTGCGGTGCGGCCCTGCTCAATGCGCGGGCCGCGATCCGCGCGCTCGGGCGCGATCCGGAGGTCCGGCTGCTGCCGCATCCGGAGCATCCGTTCGATGTGCTCGCCGTCATCCGGGCCGTGCCTGGCGCGCCTGGCACGCCGGCCGAGCGTGCGCTGGGGGAGTCGATCTGGCGGCGGCACACCAATCGCGGTCCTTATCGCGACGAGGAGATCCCGGCCACGGTCCGAGGAGAACTCATGGCAGCGGCCGCAGCCGAGCACGCCAGCTTGCGCCTGCTCAACCGGGCCGACGCGCGGCAGGTGCTCGCGCTGGCCGCCGAGGCGGGCCGCGAGCTGGCAGCTGACGCCGAGCACGAGACCGAGCTGCGCCGCTGGATCGGCGTCGACCGGTCAGACGGGATACCCGCCGAAGCGCTGCCGCCGCGGCCAGCCCGCCTGCCGTCGCCGGTACGTCATGGCGACTTCCTAGCCGCCATGCCAGATGGCGGCCGAACGGTGGCGGCCTACGAGCGATTCCCGCAGCTCGCGGTCCTCACGACGGAGACCGACGAGCCAGCGGACTGGCTGACGGCCGGGCAGGCCCTGGAGCACGTCCTGCTGACTGCCACCGGCCACGGAGTGTCGGCATCGTTTCTCTACCAGCTCATCGAGCGCGACGACATGCACGGGACGAGGACGCGGCGTCGGCGGTGGCCGTGGCCGGAGCACCGCCAGATGATCCTGCGGCTCGGCTATGGCACTCCGGTGGTGCCCGCGCCTCGCCGGGATCTCGACGCGGTGATGTGAGGAGGCTCAGATGGTCAGCAGGTCGATGGGCCGGCGACAGTGCGAGCGTCACGGGCTGCAGCTCGATGGGGCCGGCTGACCGGGCGAAGGCCGGTCGCTAGTCGTGGCGCGGCACGCTGAGCCGGTCCCGGACCGCGACGACACCCTGGACGTGCCGTATCGCGTCGATGATCGCGCGGCCCGCCTGGTCAGTCTGCGCGTCACCAGTGATGGTCACGATGCCGTCGCGGACGGCCACGCTCGAAGTCCTTCGGTGCTGCCGGCGCGATGCCCGGAAGCACCCGGCGCACGACCTCGTCCCGGATCTCCTCGTCCGGGCGGCTGAACACGGCCAGCACGTCGACCCGGCTGATGATCCCGAGCAGCGGCCGGCCGTGTTCACCACGGGCAGGCGCTTGACCCGCCGGTCGTACATGACGCGGGCAGCATCCTCTACCGGGACATCCGGGCCGATGGTGACGGCGGGCCCGGTCATCAGGTCACCAGCAGTGATGCCGGTGGCCTTGTCGTCCTCCTTCAGGTGCCGCAGGGCAGCGAACAGGCTCGTGCCGTCAGCCTGAACCGCCTCCTTGACCAGCAGGTCTCCCTCCGACACGACGCCGATGACCCGGCCCGCGTCGTCGACCACGGGGAACGCGCTGATCCGGCGGCTGCGGAGCATCGCCGCCATCTCCTTGAAGGAGGCATCCTTCCGGACAGCCACGACTGATGTCGTCATGACGTCCCTGACCGTCGCGCTGATGGCAACCACCTCCCGTAGACGCTGCTGCCGTCAGCATGCCGCCGCAGGACCGAGACCGGTACGGCCCAAAGTCACCAGCCTCGCGCTCAGGCCTGAGCGCAGCCGCCTACGGACGACGCGCCCGTCGGGGGCGGACCTTCGGCCCTACTGTCCGCCGGCACGCAGACCCGATTCTGGATGAGGACACAAGTCAGAGGTGAAGGACCATGAAACTGATTACCGCGATCGTCAAGCCGGACAAGCTCGATGACGTTATCGCTGCCGTCGACGGGAATGGCGGCCACGGCCTGACCGTCACCGAGGTGATGGGGTTCGGTCAGCAATACGGACATCACCCGGCCACGGCGTCCAGCGACCAGAGCGCCCTCGTGCTGCCGAAGGTTCGCGTCGATGTGCTGGTTCAGGACGAACTGGCGGAGATGCTCACCGCCGCCATCGCCAAGGCCGTCAACACCGGGTCCATCGGTGACGGAAAGATCTGGGTATGCCCGGTCGAGAGCGCGCTGCGAGTTCGGACCGGCGAGCGTGACCGCGCTGCCGTCTAAGCGAGCGAGCACGCTCCAGAGTCTAGCTTGCTTAGGAGCCAGTCATGAATGTACGGCCAGGCCTGGAGGAACTGGGCCTCAGCACCGGCAAGAAGGCCCGCCTGCACCGGATTCTGCGACAGGCACGGTCTCGGCAACGGCACCGCCATCTTCCTGCCTTACGACCAGGGACTTGAGCACGGTCCCCGGGATTTCTACGCCAACCCGGCCGCCAGCGATCCGAAGTACGTGATCAAGCTGGCGCTTGAGGGCGGGTTCAACGGCATCGCCATCCAGATCGGCCTCGCCGAGAAGTTCTACTGGGAATACGCGGGCGAGGTACCGCTGGTCCTGAAGCTCAATGGCAAGACCGACATCCCGGCAATCGACCCGCTGTCGCCGCTGAACGCGACTGTCGAGGACGCGGTACGGCTCGGCGCCGACGCGGTTGGCTACACGCTGTACGTGGGCTCGCCGGCCCAGGAGCAAGACTTCGGCCAGCTCCGGCGCGTCCGCGAGGATGCTGTCCGGCTGGGTATGCCGCTCATCGTGTGGTCATACCCGCGGGGCTCGTACGTGGACAGCAAGGGCGGCAAGGACTCCTTCTACGCCGTTGACTACGCGGCCAGGACCGCGAGCGAACTGGGCGCTGACGTGGTCAAGGTCAACTTCCCGCACCCGGAGAAGCAGTCCGGCGTGCCGCAGGACTATCTGCGCGACGTGTCGCCACAGCAGGCGATCGACGCGGTGGTCACGGTCCGCAGGCCGCACGCTGCTGCTCGTTTCTGGCGGCGAACGCGCTGGCGATGAGGCAATGCTCGAGAAGGCCAGGCAGTCGATGGAAGCTGGTGCGACCGGCCTGATCTTCGGACGCAATGTCTGGCAGCGAAGCCATCAGGAGTCGCTGCGCTTCGCCGGGCAGCTGCGGGAGATCCTCGCGAAGTACCCCTCGCCGTGAGCGGTCGGCTGACAGCGCAGTCCGCCGCGCCGGCATGGCACGCCGGGCCGGTTCACCGGGCAGCCAGGCGCTATGGTGCGGCCACTGCTTGTCACGCTGCTCGCGCACTCGAGGCAGCGACGTACCCGCGCTGGCGGGGGTGGTGTCTTGGCTGGGGCGCGACCGCGGACGAGCTCGCGCGCGCATTGCCGGGCGACGAGCTGCTTCCCGCACCCGGCCATGATGTCCACGCGCGCCATCGGGATCAGCGCGCCGCCCGGCTCGGTCTGGCCGTGGCTGGCGCAGCTCGGTCCGGGTCGTGGCGGGGCTTATACCTACGACTGGATAGAGAACCTGCTCGGGCTCCGGATGCACAGCGCCGACGACATCCTGCCGCAGTTCCAGGACGTCAAGGTCGGCGACGCGCAGCCGCTCGGCGCGCCCGGCCCGGTGCTGCGCGTCGCCGCCGTCCAGCCGGAGCGATCGCTGGTGTTCCGCTCCGACGATGGCAACTGGGTATGGGCCTTCTCGCTGGCGCCCGCTGGGCCACGAAACGAGGCTGATCAGCAGGAACCGGATCGCGATCCCGGACGCTGCCCCGGTGGCACGGGCGCTCTACCGCTACGTGATGGAGCCGGGCAGTCTGATCATGGAACGGAAGATGTTGCTCGGCATCAAGGAGCGCGCGGAGCGTCTTGCACGCGAGGCGCGGCAGCCGCAGGCAGCGGCCCGAGATGACACTGCACAGTGCTGATCCCGGCGAAGCGGCGATGGCGAGCAGCCATCAGGAAGTCGGCCGGCCGCGCATTGTCGTGGGCGTGGACGGGTCACCCTCGTCTAGGTCCGCCCTGGCCTGGGCCATCCGGCAAGCCGAGCTGACCCATGCTTCTGTCGAGGCTGTCATGGCCTGGCAGTACCCGGTCATGATCAACCGAGCTGCCTGGGCGCTCGTCACTCCGCAGGACGAGGCCGAGGTCGAAAGATCCGTCGCCGGGCAGCTTCGCGATGCCATTGCCGGCGCGGCGGGGCCGGCCCGGGTAGCCGTGAGTGCCTCGGTGCGGAAGGGCAACGCAGCCCAGGTCCTGCTGGCCGCGGCGGACGGGGCTGAGCTGCTGGTGGTCGGCAGTCGCGGGCACGGCGGCTTTAGCGGCGCGCTCCTCGGCTCGGTGAGCCAGCACTGCGTGCATCATGCGCGGTGCCCGATCGTGATCGTCCGGGAGAGCAAGCACTGAGGATTTGAGGAGACCGAAGATGGCTCAGCCCGCAGCAGAGCATGACCGCAGGATCGTGGTCGGAGTGGACGGATCGGCTTCGTCGAAGGCAGCGCTGGCCTGGGCAGTCACGCAGGCGAAGCTGACCGGAGCGGTGGTCGAGGCAGTCATCGCCTGGGAGTACCCGACCGCGTACGGTTATGCGGTGCCTGTCGGCGACGTCGACTGGCCCGAGATCGCCGAGAGCGCGGTCATGGACGCCATTGACGAGGTCACTAGCTCAGCTGGTCAGGCCGAGATCCGGCCCATGGTGGTGCGGGGGTACGCCGCCCAGGTGCTGCTGGATGCATCGCACGGCGCCGAGTTGCTGGTGGTCGGCAGCCGAGGGCATGGTGGCTTCGTCGAGGCGCTGCTCGGATCGGTCGGCCAGCATTGCGTACAGCACGCTTCGTGCCCTGTCGTCGTGATCCGCGACTCGGGTCGCGAGCTCAGCCTCCTGAGACCTCGGCCGGGCGATACCGACGCCCGCCCGCGTGGATCGCCGACCTTCATCTGCCTTGTTGACACAGTAGATTTGCAATGCAAAGCTGCTGGCAGCATGGGCAGCAAATGGGTGGCTGACACGGTGGCTCGCACGATCCGCATCCCACGGCTGGCCTGAGCGAGATCGTGCACCAGCGCAATCGGCTCGGGATCCTGACCATTACCGCACGAGCTCGACAGGCGGATTTCGGCTACCTGCAACAGGCGCTGGGCCTGACCTCCGGGAACCTGTCCACACACCTGACAGTTTTGGAAGACGCGGGCCTCGTCCGTGTGGAGCGCGGCTATCAGGGCCGCCGCGCGCGTACCTGGGTGAGCATCACCCGGCTCGGGCGCACTGCACTGGCCGCCGAGATGACGGCACTTGCGTGCCTGGTCCGCGAGCACAACCAAGAGGACGACCGGAGGCAGTCATGAGCGGGACATCTGAGCCTGCATCCCCGGGGCCGGGCCCACGTGAGCAAGCTGCGGCGCAACTGCTCGCCGACATGCGCGCGATCCAGGACCGGACCAGAGTACTCGCGCGTGCCTACTGGCTGCCGCTCATGCTGTTCGGGCTGGTGATCTGCGGATCGCTGCCGTTCTACAAGCGACTGACTGCGCTGCAGCCGGTGCCAGCACCGCACCAGCTCCCGAGTTCCTGCGCGCCCGGCCAGCCATGTCGCTTCCCGACTGTCGCCCACTACCGGATCGTCGTCACGGCCCTGGGCTGGTACTGGCAGGTCGCCATCCCTGTCGCCGTCGTGCTGACCGTGCTGTGGTATCGCTGGCGGGCGAGCCGGGTCGGACTGCGGACCCCGGCTCGCGGGTTCCTGATCACGGGCCTGGTGCTCGGCGAGCTGGTCTTGCTGGTGTCGCTGCTGACCACGGTGCTGGAGTCGAGCCAGCCGAACCATGTCGTCAACGACACTCGCCACGTGGGGCCCGTGCTGGTGATCGCCGCGGTGCTGTGGGTGCTGGCGTGGGCGGAGCGCAGCAGGACGCTGGCGGTCATCGTCGCGGTGTACTTTGCCGTCGCGCTGCCGGTAGCCATCGTGGTTGGCGGCGGCATCGCTGGCGGGTCGACCGGGGCTGCCGAACTCAGCCTGACCACGATGCGCCTGCTGGGACTCATCCCCGCGCTGATACTGCTGGTCGCCGGCGTGAGCGTGTGGATCTCGCTAGCAGTCAGGCCGAGAACCAGCTCCCGGCCTGTCCGCTAGCGAAATGACCGTGACCGCGCCACACTATTCCGCGTCTTCTCAGCCGTTGTTGAAGGGCACGACGAACGGATTAGTGCTGGCGTACAGGCCACTCGGGTTCGGGTACCAGACCCAGACGTGCATCGTGACCAGCCTGGGATGCCAGAAGAAGAACGCGGCGCCAGTCTGAGGCGCCTTCTTCGGGCACGTAGCAGCGTTCAGATGCGGGAGGAAGGTGCCGTCGGTGTAGTGACACGCTGCCGGGAACGAGCCAAACGTCGCATCGGGCAGTGGCGGGTCCTTCGGCATGCTCGTGAAGACCCACTCGAGCGCGCCAAGCTGCCAGCCTTGGCCGGTGTGCTCGTAGACCAGGATCGGCGGCCTGCGGAGGTCGAAGCCCTGAACCTTGGGGTTCACGAAGTGGTAGCCCATGTTCGGCATCATCATCGTGAGGATCCGGTACCCGTCGGCCTTGGCCCTGGCCAGGTTTGTTGCGTACTTGGCGGTCGCCATCCGGGCGGCCCCGATGTCACCGGCCAGCGAGGTCGGGGCCGCGACGCCTGGCATTGCCATGCTGGGCGCCGCGACGCGCGACGCCGTCATGGCGCTGGTCGCCGGGGCTGGGACGGTGACGCTCTCGGGCGCTGGCCGCGCGGTCAACGCGGTTGCACCGAACGCAGTCCCGCCCATAGCGGATGCCGCCCCGAGAATGGCGACGGCTGCCAGCGCCGTGACGCCGCCGAATCCCGCGAAGTGCGTCGTTTTCAGGCGCCTGTTCACTGTCTAGGACCCTTCCTGGACTCGGTAGATGTGATCAGCCACGAGCCCGTGAGCCTCGCGATGCACGGCGGCCGCCGCTTCCGCCGATGGCGCTTCGACCAGGCAGAAGACCCGCCCGGACTCCTCGTCGACCCAGTACCGCAGGTACTCCACGTCGTGCGCGCCCTGCGTCTGCAAATCGGCGAGATGCGCCTTCGCGACGTCGTCTATGCCGACACCGCCCGCGATCTCGTGCACGTCCATGAACAGCGGCATGATTGCCTCCCTCGTCGTCGGTTTGGGATGTCCGAACGACGGTAGGCCGACCTGGTCAGCGGCCTCATCGGGAGAATTGCCTGGCTTGGCCAGGCCGATTGCCTAGGTTGGCGCCGTGAGCTGGCGGGGGAGGCCTGCCTAGGCAGGCGAGCTGATGCCGAGGCGAGCGGCCTGCGTAGCGGCCGCTCCGCGTGACGTCACGCCGATCTTGGCCAGGACTGCCGAGACGTGGTGGTGCACCGTGCGCTCGGAGATGAACAGGCGGCGGGAGATCTCCTTGTCTGGCAGTCCTTCCGACAGCAGCGCCAGGACCTCCTGCTCGCGAGCTGTCAGCCCGGCGGGCGCCGACCGTGTCGCGGGACGCGGACCGCGCGGAATGGCCTGCACGCCAAGATCCCGCAGGCGGCGCCGGGCGACGGCCGCTGGCACCTTCGCGCCCAGGTCGTCGAGCGTCGTGAGCGCCTCCCGCAGGCCTGCCTCGTCGCCCGCGATGAGCCGGACCAGCGCCGCATCATAGGGACGGCCGAGCCGCTCCCACGCGCCGGCTGCGCGCTGCCAGTGACCGGCCATCTCGAGCGCGTACGGCTCCGGCGGACTGGGCGGCAGCTCGGCCGGCAGGCCGAGGCGCCACAGCCAGATCGCCACTGACCAGATCGTGTACGGTTCGACCTGCTGCAGCAGCACGTCGTAGTCGGCCAGCGCCTGCTCGGCCGCGCGCGCTGGCTCGCCGAGCAGCCAGTGCAGTTCCGCGCGTATGGCGTGGAGCGGCAAGATCCAGGCCGGCTCGTGCCCGCTCTCGGCCGAGGCGAGCGCTTCGTTCAGCAGCTCCCACGCGCCTGGCTCGCCGCGCCTGCCCTGGATGCTGCCGAGGACGCGGAGCGGGTTAAGCCGGTTGACCGGGGAGATCCCGCGCTGCCCGAGCATCTTCGCGGTGATGCCTGCAGCCTCGTCGAAGCGCCCGCGCAGCTGAAGCGCGAGGGCATGCCAGCCGGTCAGGCACATGCCGAAGACGCCCAGCTCGCGGTCGTCGCAGTAGGCGAGCCCGTCAGCGTAGTACCGGTCGGCATCGGCGAACCGGTGCAGGGAGATAGCGCCTTCCTGGAGGCTGGAGTAGGCCCGGCCCGCATGTTCCTGCATGTCGGCGTCCAGCGCGATCGCCAGTGCGCGCTCAAGCAGCGGCAAGCCGTCCTCGCCAGCCTCCACCATCGCCAGGCCAGTGGCGTTCAGGGCATAGCTGTGCACGTCCTTCTGGCCGAGCCGGTCGCCGAGCTCGCGGGCGCGGTCGATCAAGCCAAGCGCCTCAGCTCGCTGGCCAGCGTTCAGCCGGGTGGCGCCGAGAGTCGCGTACGCCCAGGCCATGTCCGGTCCGGCGGGCTGAGTCTGCAGCACCCGCACCGCGTCGACCGCCGCCTCCACTGACTCCTCGCCGCGGCACAGCCGCCAGAGCGTTGTCGAGAGCAGCCGGAGGTTGGCTCCGACCTTGACCAGGTCGCCCAGGTCCCGGCGAATCGCGAGGGCGGCCTGAAGCGCAGCCTCGGTTTCGTCCCAGCGGTCGAGCAGTGCGTACTCGGCGGCCAGGGCTTCGTGCAGCGGCGCCCGGTCGGCCGGCTCCAGATCGCTAGCGTAGCGCAGGGCGCGCCCGTACTGCGCGGCTGACTCACGATGCGCCCCGAGTGCCGATGATCGCCGAGCCGCTTCTGGCGCGTGCCGAAGCACAGCCTCACCGTCCCCGGCCCCGTCCGCGTGGTGGGCCAGCAGCGCCGCGTCGGCGTCGCCTGCGCCTTCCAGCGCGGCCAGCAGCCCGGCGTGCAGCTCCGTCTTGCGGTGGGGCGGGATCGCCGCTTCGACCGCGATCCGGACGAGCTCGTGCCGGAACCGCAGACCCGCGCCATCGGGGACCAGGATTCCGGTCGCGAGGCAGGCGTCGAGCGTCGAGTGGGAACAGCCGACGACGGACATCAGCAGCCGGGGGTCTACCCGGATGCCCATGACTGCGGCGGCTTCCACCGCGCGCCGCGAGTCGGATGTGGCCCGGGCCAGCCGGGTCGCGACGACGTCGCGGACGGTCGGGGGCAGTGCGGGCCAGCCTGCTTCCAGGACCTCACGGACGTAGAACGGGTTCCCGCCGGTGACCCGATAGAGCTCGGCCGCGTCCACCTGAGGTGAACCGGCTTCGGCTAGCGCGCGGACGGCGTCTGCAGACAGTGGCGGGACGAGCATCCGCCGCGTGGCCCGCTGCGTCGCGACGTCGCCCAGCACGATCCGCAGCGGATGGTCAGCACCGAGCTCGTCCTCGCGGAACGTGACGAGCACGAGCGACCGCATGCGCGCGAGCCGACGGCCGACGAAGCTGAGCAGATCGATCGTCGCCTCGTCCGCCCAGTGCACGTCCTCGATCACGGTCACGGTGAAGGCGGCCGGACTGTCGATCTCGGCCAGGAACGCGGCAAAGAGGCGGTCTCGGTGCGCGCCGTCACGGCACAGGCCGGCGAGCTCGCCGTCCAGCTGCGAGGCGACGTCGAAGATCGGGCCGAGCGGTCGCGGCGTCAGCAAGCCGTCGCACGCGCCCCAGAGCCAGCGAGCGTCACGCAGCTCGTCCCGGAAGGCTTCCAAGAGCGCGGTCTTGCCCATGCCGGACTCGCCGGACACCAGGACCAGCCGGCCGTCACCGCGGCGGGCGTCGCGCGCGTACTCCGCCAGGGTGCGCAGAAAAGACGCTCGCTCTAGCAGCTCCATCGGCGCTAACCCCCCCGTTCCCTTGTCAGGATCGTTGCCTTTTCAGTCCGGCACTTCGAGCGGCGGCGCGCGACCTGGCGCCGCGCCGGTTACACGATCGAGGTCTGGTGCCCGCTCCAGTAGGCGTCCCGGAGCAGGCGCTTGTATAGCTTGCCCGTCGGATACCGCGGCAGCTCGGCGACGAAGTCGACGGTCCGCGGGCACTTGAAGTGCGCCAGCCGATCCCGGCAGTAGCCGATCAGCTCCTGCGCGAGCTCGGGGCTGGCAGTCTCCGGATCGGTGAGCTGCACCACGGCCTTCACTTCCTCGCCCAGGTCCTCGTTGGGGACGCCGATCACCGCGACGTCGAGGACCGCGGGGTGGGCGGAGAGGAGGTTCTCGGTTTCCTGCGGGTAGATGTTGACGCCGCCGGAAATGATCATGTAAGTCTTGCGGTCGGTGAGGTACAGGTACCCGTCCTCGTCGACATGGCCGACGTCGCCAACGCTGCTCGCCGTGCCGTCGGCGCTGCGGCTCTCGGCAGTCTTGACGGGATCCTGGAAGTACTGGAATGCGGTCGCGCCGCGGAACCAGATCGTCCCGTCCACGCCCGGCGGGCATGGCTGGCCGTCGTCGTCGAGGATGAGCAGTTCGCCGAGAATCGGGCGGCCGACCGTGCCGGGATGCGCCAGCCACTGCGCGCTGTCGCAGAAGGTGAAGCCATGGGCCTCGGTGGCACCGTAGTACTCGGTGATGATCGGACCGAGCCAGTCGATCATGGCATGCTTCACGTGCACGGGACACGGGGCGGCGGCGTGCACGATGCACTCCAGCGACGAGGTGTCGTAGCAGGCCCGGGCCTCTGGCGGCAGGCGGAGCAGCCGGCTGAACATCACCGGGACCAGCTGGCAATGCGTCACCCGGTGCCGTTCGACCAGGGCCAGCCACTGCTGCGCATCGAAGTGCTCCATCACCACCACCGTGGCGCCCAGGCGCAGCGACGCCGACACGCTCGCCTGGGGCGCCGAGTGGTACAGCGGTGCCGGGTTCAGATAGGTCATGCCCGGCCTGAACCCGAACATCGCGCGCACGAAGTCCATCACCGGCAGCGGATCGCTCGGCGCGATCGTCGGCAGATCGCGCTCGATACCCTTGGGCTGCCCGGTCGTGCCGGACGAGTACAGCATGGCCGCGCCGAGCGACTCGTCCGGGACCGGGTCGGTCGGGTACGGCGCGATGGCGGCTTCATAGGACTCCCAGCCCTCGGGCGGTTCGTCTGGTCCCGTGATCAGCCTGCGCTCGAGATCTGGGCACTTCGCCGCGGCGGCCGTCGCCACCGGTCGGCGGGCGGCCGAGCTGAACAGCAGCCGGGACCGCGAGTTAGTCACGATGTAGGCGACCTCGTCCGGCGCCAGATACGTGTTGATCAGCGTGTAGTACAAGCCGGTCCGCTCGGCGGCGCCCTCGATCTCGAGCATCCGGATGCTGTTTTCCATAAAGACGGCGATATGGTCGCCGCGGTTCAGTCCGGCGTCGCGCAGCAGGTGGGCCGTGCGGTTGGCGCGGGCCTCGAACTCGGCGAATGTGACGGTCTCGCCGGTCCCGCCCATGATGATGGCAGGCTGATCCGGGTGGTTCTCGGCATGCTGTCGTGCGTACATGCGTCTCCCTCGCCGTGACCACGGTCGTTGCCGTCGAGGTTACAGGCGCGCGGTGCCGATGGGCAGATGTGCCGCGATGGCCGGATGCGGTGCGGCCGGACCAGGTTGGCGCCGGACTCGGTCAGGACGGTGTTTCCCGCACGACGTCCGTGGGAGCCTTGTCGTCCCGCAGGCCCTGATAGCGCGGATGACGAAGCTGGCCGTCCGTGGTCCACTCGCTGAAGCCGACCTCGGCGACCAGTCGAGGCTCGACCCAGTGCACATGCGTCTTCGGGAGCCGGCCGCGAGTCGAACGGCGGGCTATCGCGCTCCATGCCGGACAAGGTCACGTGCAGGCGTCGCAGCACCTCATCGCTGAACCCGGTGCCGACCTTCCCCGCGTAGGTCAGCCTGCCGTCGGCGTCGTAGTACCCGAGCAGCAGCGCGCCGAGGCCCTCGCGTGCGCCCCGCGGATCGGTGTAGCCGCCGACGACGAACTCCTGCGCGTTCTCGCACTTGAACTTCAGCCAGTCGCGAGTCCGCCTGCCCCGGTATGGCGCATCGGTACGCTTGGCGATCAGGCCCTCCCAGTGGTCCCGGCAGGCCTGCTCGAAGTACCGCTCGCCGTCGCGCTCGCGATGGTCGGTGTAGCGCAGCGGGTCGTCGAAGGGCATCAGCTCGCGCAGGATCTGCTTCCGCTCGAGCTGGGGGAGCGCCCGCACGTCCCGGCCATCCGCGTACATGACGTCGAAGATGTAGTAGTACACCGGGACTGCGGTGATCAGGCTTGCGCTCGGGTGCGCGAGGCCCATCCGCTGCTGCAGCTGGGCGAAGCTCGTGGTGCTGCCGCTGAATGCGACGATCTCGCCATCCAGGATCTGGCCGGGCGCGGTGATCTGGGCTGCCAGCGCCGCGGCGATGTCGGGGAACGTGCTCGTGATGTCGCGCTGGTTGCGTGACATGAGGCGGATGGCAGCAGCGCCGGCGGGGCGGTCGGCGCGGTCGGGGCGGTCCGCGAACGCGAGGCACCGCTCGCCATCGAGCTTGCGCTCGAAGATCCAGGCCGGATCGGAGAACCGCTCCCGCGTGAGCGTTGCCAGCTGCGGCTCGACCCACGCCGGCAGACTGCGCCCAGCAATGGAACCAGCGCGTCCGCCTTGAGCGCGTCCGCCTTGAGCACGTCCGCCTGGAGTGCGTGCGCGTGGAGCGCGTCCGCTCGCGCTGGGACCTGCGCCACCGCCTGCGCGCGCCCGCGCCCGGCTACCCGGTTGTCCGCTCATGGCCTCGCCGTTGCCCTCCTCCGCCAGCTAGAGCGCCAGGCTAGCTCGCCGACCGCCGGGGACATCCGCCCGGGCGTAGCAGTCGCCTCCGCGGCGTGGCGACGTTGTCGGCGTCAGGCGGGCCGCGTTATTGATGTGCTTCGTACATCCCATTTGTCGACGGGGGACATTCTGGGATGACACGGCCGGTCGGGGTAGGGGAGGCGGGCAGGTCTTGCGAGCATCCGGCCGCGCGGCGGTGTATGCGACCAGTAGGGAGCTGACTATGGGATTTCAGGGTGCGATCTTCGACGTCGATGGCGTGCTGGTGGACTCGCCGCACTACGGCGCATGGCGTGATGCGCTCCGCGAACTGATGGACACCGAGTGGGCCGACATTCGCGACCGCACGACGTATGCGCCCGACCGGTTTACTCAAGAGGTCTACCAGCAGGCCATCGCTGGCCGGCCGCGACTCGACGGCGCACGCGCGGCGTTGAAGTACTTCGGCGTGCCCGATGCTGACCACCGGGCCGAGCAGTACGCGGCTCTCAAGCAGGGCCATATGACGCGGCTCATCAGGTCCGGACAGTTCAAGGCCTTCCCAGATGCGCTCCGCCTCGTCCTCGCGGTCAAGAGCGCCGGCGTCCTCGTCGCCGCGGCGTCGTCATCCAAGAACGCCGACTTGATCATGGACCATGTCAGGCTGGACGCTTTCGCAGCGGAGCAGCACCTGGACAATCCGCTCATCCGGCCAGGACTCACCCTGCTCGGGCTGCTGGACGCGGACGTGTCCGGACGGGACCTGCCGAGGGGCAAACCGGACCCGCTGATCTTCCTCACTGCGGCGGATGAGCTTGGTGCCGCGCCTAGCGGGTGCTTCGTGGTGGAAGACGCGCCATCCGGCGTGCAGGCCGCCAAGGCCGGCGGTATTGCGGCTGTCGGCGTCGCCCGCCTCGATGACGAGGACATCCTGCTCAGCGCCGGTGCGGATCTCGTGGTGAGCACGCTGGACGATGTTTCCCGCGCGGCCCTGGCCGAGGGTCGGCTGGTACGAACCTCGGCCAGCCCCGAGGCCTAGCGGCGGCAGCAACGCCGCTTGTCGCCTGGCGTGCCATCGCGGATGCATCTATGAGAATGCATCCGAGGTCGTACGCCTCAGCATATTGTCCGTGTATGAGGCGACGAGGAAGGCATTACGGCTGGTGACGACCAAATCACGACGCGTGCGAGTTGGTCTTTGCGCGATAGCTGCGGCCATGACGCTGACGGCCGGATGCTCCCAGGCCGCGCGCGTACGTGACTCAGCCGACGTCAACAAGATGCCTACCCCGACAACCGTTGTCGAGCACTGGGGTTCCTACTTCGGTGCTAGCAGGGGGCTCTACGACACGCAGTCGTCACCGGTCACCGTGACGCTGCCCGGCACTGTGTCCGAAGTGGGCTCCTCGAACTCGACGCAGTACGCCCTGATGACCGACGGCAGCCTCTACGCGTGGGGCATGGGCAACGCGGGCCAGCTGGGCGACGGGGGCACCAGTAACTCGTTCGCTACCCCCGTCCGGGTGCACTTTCCGCGCGGAGTGAAGATCTGGTCGATACCGACCGACGCGATGCCGTACGACACCGGCCTGGCGATCGACACCACCGGGCGGGTGTGGGGCTGGGGCCGCAACTATGGCGGTGAGCTGTGCCTCGGGACCACCACGGACTACACCACGCCCGTCGAGCTCCCGCTCACACATGTGACGTCGGCGGCGGGCGCGAATAACCACGCCCTGTACGACGCCAACGGCACCGTCTATGCATGCGGAATGAACGCCTACGGCGACCTCGGCATTGGCAGCTGGCGCAATACCACGAGGCCGGTGCCAGTCGTCGGACTAGACGGCGCTGAGGTCACCAAGCTTGTTGCATCATGGGCAAACTCAGGGGCGCTGATGTCCAACGGCCAGTACTACGACTGGGGATTCAACGCCGCCGGTCAGCTCGGCAATGGGCGCCTCGCGAAGCACTCGAACGTCCCCGTCCTCGTGCACCTGCCAGCTCCGGTGGCCGAGGTCGCGCAGGGCGGCTCCCTCTGGAACAACGGGCAGACACTCGTGCTCCTGTCCGACGGATCACTGTGGGGCTGGGGCAACAACCACGCTTGCCAGGTGGGCTTCGGCCGACCTGCAGTGCCATCGCCCGTGGAGCTGCACCCGCCACCGGCGGCCACCTACGTCGCGCTGGCCACGGGCTCGGCCACGTCATATGCCGTGTCGTCTACCGGGACGGTCTACTCGTGGGGTGTCAGCCACGTTGGCCAGGTCGGTAACGGGCTGACGCGCACCATCTGCAGGCCGGTCCCCATCGTCTCCGGTGCCGCGCAGATCTCCTCGACCGCGGACAACGTAGTCGTCAGCATCCCGAGCGGGAAGCCACCGGCGACGTCCTAAGGCAGGCCCGCCACAGCTGACGAGACGGGGGAAGTGACCCGCGATTGCCCGCCTCTGCTGTCTTCTGGAATGCTGCCTGGGTGACGCAGCCGGTCAGTCCGATAGGAGACGAGTTGTCCCAGCCAGTGTTTGACCACGTCGCCGTCGGCACCAGGGCGCTGACGGATGGCTGGGACCTATTCGGCGGCCTGCTCGGCGGCTCGTGGGTCTACGGAGGTGACTCGCCCGGCTTCTGGTGGGGCCAGCTTCAGTTCCGCACTGGCCCGAAGATCGAACTGCTCACGCCGAGCGGGGGCCCCGACGCAGCGTTCCTGGAGCGCTTCCTAGATGCCCGCGGCGCTGGTCCGCACCATTTCAACTTCATCGTCCCCGATATCCGGGCGACGCTGTCACGCATACGAGCGGCTGAGATCGAGCCAGTCCAGGTGAACGTCGCGAGCCCCACGTGGAAGGAAGCGTTCCTGCATCCTAAGGACGCATACGGAATCGTCGTGCAGGTCGCCCAGCCATCAGGACCACCGCCGGAGCTGGCACCACCCGTCGAACTGCCCGCGTCCGGACCGCCGTCGGATTTCGCGCTTGTCGAGCACCAGGTGGCCGACATGCGCGGCGCGGTCCGCCTCTTCGCCGACGCGCTTGAGGGCGAGGTGGTCAGCCAGCAGGAGACGGCGCAGGCTTCAGTCGTCGATCTGAGCTGGATTAACGGCGCGCGCCTCCGGCTGGTGCAGCCGGTGCCGGCGAGCAGCGGCGCGACGCTCCGCCCCGAGGGACTGTGCGGCCTTCGGTTCACGCGCGACGGAACGCAGTTCACGGCGGCTGACCGCAGCCAGGCGGCCGATCTCGCCCGGCGGCTCGGAATACCGGTGCAGCTCGGCGACTGACTTCCGATCTGGCGCCTGGGCCCCGGCGGACTGCCAGCGCGGCGGGGATGTCGGCCTGACGATCCCGTCTGTCCGATTCAGCAGGTAAGCAGCGCCGCGGCCGAGGCCGGCCAACTGGACCGGCCCCGCTGACACGGCTGCCACCGGATGCTCCGGCGTGGCAACCCGCCCCGTCGGGAGGTGCCGGACGATCGCCACTGCCAGCAGGATCAGGATCGCGATCGCGAGCAAGCGCGGCCGCCACGGGCTGGGCTCACGCTCATCGCCCTGACTCAGGAGATCATCCATGACGAGCACCGGGCTGGCCTGTGTGGCCAGCCGGTCCGAGCCGCCGGAACGATGAGGGAAGCCCTGCTGGGCCTAAGTGACTGAGCCGCTTGGTCATGGCTCTCGCTCATTTCTGTGCCGATGGCGTTGTTGAGTCGGGTCGCACCGGCACGCGCGGGATGCCGGCGCACTCTGGCAGTCGCGCGGCAATGAGCTCACGTGTCTCGGCAGGATGCATCTCTACGCTGATGTGGGCTGGTTGTGATGTCAACTGTGGGCCCGACAACGTATTCTGCACCGCCCGACGCTGGCTTACCCACCGCCGCAAGCCGGTCCCGTTGCTGGACCCGCCAGTTGGACTTCAGAGGCGAAAGACCCTGGTACGCGTGACCTCGGCCGGCTGCGCGGGCTGCGTTGTGCGACGCAGGGTGAGGAGACGAGTCGATTGCCGCGATTCTCCGTCGGCACAACCTTCGGGTTGCCGGCTGCATAGCACTGGAGGTCAACATGCCAGGGCAACCTATCGATCACGCAGGGCTCGAAACACTGGCGCTTCAGGATTGCCTGCGCCTGCTTGCGTCGGTGCCAGTCGGCCGGGTCGGCTTCCAGGCTGACGGCGAACTACTGGTCCTGCCGGTCAACCACGTCGTGGATGGCCAGGACATTGCCTTCCGCACCGCCCATGGATCGAAACTGTCAGCCGCCGAAGAGCAGAGTCTGGTCGCGTTCGAGGCCGACGACTATGACTGGGAGACTGAGTCCGGTTGGAGCGTTCTGGTGAACGGGCATGCCGAAATGGTGTATGAGGACGCCGAGACTCAGCGACTTGCTCGCTTGGTCCTACGTTCGTGGGCCAGCGCCGCCGAGCATCCCTTCTGGATCCGGATACGCCCCACATCGGTGACAGGGCGGCAGATACCGAGCCACGGGACGCACTGATACAGGCGAGGTCGTCCTCGAGCTAGCTGTCGGACAGCATGGCAGTGAGGAGGCTGGCGTAGCGAAGGAGGTGCAGGTCACCGACGTAGTGCTCGCCGATGTAGGCCTGGGCGGCTTTGCCCATCCGGTTGGCTTCGTCCCGATTGTGGAGCAGCTCGCGGGTGGCCGCACCGAATGCTTCGAGGTTGCGGGGGTCCGCTAGCAGGATGCCGGTACCCGCGGCGATCTGGTCGATGATCCCGCCGACGGCCGATCCAACAACCGGCCGGCCCTTCCACATCCCTTCCGCCACGGTCAGGCCGAAGCCCTCGGCGAGGCTCTTCTGCACGATGACAGTGGCGTGCCGCTGCAGTGCGTTGACCATTGCGGCGTTCTCATCGGCATCATCCAGCGGCAAGGTAACTAGCAGGACACGGGCACGGACCGCCGCTGGCAGGTCGCGCCACTGCAGCAAGCAGTCTCCGAACACCGCGGCACCCTCTGGGTCGTCAGTCACCCCGGCGACAGCTGGCCCGACGAGCAGGAGGTATCCGTCCCCGGAGGGCGCGATGTAGTCGGCGAACCCGCGCATGACCGCGGGCATGTCCTTGAGCTTGTCCCACCTGGACACCTGCACGACTAGCGGATCGCCCGGACCCGGACGGCCGTCGCCGGTGATCTCGGCGGTCCGCGATACCTCGCCGGTGCCGCCGTCTCGGCGCACGAATGACCTTCGGCTGTGGGCCGCACCATCGTCCAGCACGCCGATCCTTGCCAAGATCCCCAGCACAGTGTCGTCATCGAGATACTGGTTCTTCGGGGAGAAAGGATCGATCGAGGGTGGGATGATCGCGACTTTCTCACGGGAAATCCACGATGGCACGTACTCAGAGCGGGAGAAGACGAAGCCGCGCACAGCAGCCAGGTGCGGCCGCAGGAAGCTCCACGCAGCCTCGGTGGCATCATTTTCCCAGTCCACGCCGATGTGACAGCGCCACGCTACGAGTGCACCTGCCTCCGCCAGGGGTCCCGCTAGCCCGGCAGTCTGCGGGTCGTGCAGCAGGACCAGATCTCCTGGCCTTATCCGGCTGACCAGCTCGGCGGCGTTCGCAGCCAGCATCCGCTCGTAATGGGCGCCATCGGCCCTGCTGAGAGGACCGCCAGCCGTCTCCCCGTGGATCTGGTTGTGCAGGCGCTTGGTGAGCACGAAGAACTCGGCGTCGCCGGTGATCACCATCCAGTGGTTCCGGATGCCGAAGTCCTCGACATAGCCAAGCAGCACCTGCAGCATCTCCGCGACGCCGCCGCCGACCGCGGTCGAGCTCACGTTCCAGATGGTGCGGTCGGCCAGCCTCTGCCGGAACTGCTCAGCCGTCCGGACAAGCCGCTCGAGCCGCGCGCGGCCGATCACCGGCTCGAGCTGCGCGGTAGGGCGGCGCACCACCACCACGGACTCGGCCAGGCTCACACTCGGCCCCCCTCCATCGGCGACCTGCATGCGGGCGCGGCCCGCTCATCGCTGCACCGGCGGATCCCTAATCCCACCGGTCCGCGCGACTGAAGAACGGCGCAAGCCCGCCCGGACTGACGTACCTCCCATAGCGTCCTGCACACCTCACCGGCCGTACATCACCCGCAATGAGTGATTCGGTCTTCCGGCACCACGCAGGGCAGGTCCGCAGCAGGAGCATGCTGGTGATCGGCGGCAGGCGCCGGCTGCTAGCGCTCAGCGGCTCCTGCTGTCGGCCCTTCCGCGGACATGCTGAACAACTCGGCGTAGCGGTAGGCAGCCTCGGGCTTGGCGCGCACAGCTGCGTCGATCATCTTGGCGTCCTCGCCGACGAGGATGCGCCAGGCACCCGAGCGCACCCCGTCCAGGATGATGGTCGCCGCCTCCGCCGCGGTGACCGGCGCCTTGTCCCGGAAGTCGGCGTTCATCTGCACGAGCATCTTGCGCAGGTCGCCGGCTGATGCGCCCGCTGTCAGCAGGCCGGCTCGGATCAGCCCGGCCTGCGCCGTGCCCGGGATCAGCTCCTCCAGCTGGGCGTCGCTCATCTGCTCGGGCTCAGGCAGGCCACGGGCGCGAAGGCTGTTGGCGACGATGTCGGTGCCCACATGGCCTGGCATCACGACGGCGACGCGAACATCGGGGGCATGGGCGCGCAGGTCTTCGATGAGCGCTTCAGAGAACCCCCGCACGGCGAATTTGGCCGTGCTGTAGGCGGTGTTCGGCATTCCCGGACCTAGTGACGCCCAGAGGCCGTTCACGCTGCTGGTGTTGACCAGGACGCCGTCGCCGCTGGCAATGAGCAAGGGGAGGAACGCTCTGGCACAGTAATAGACGCCCCACCAGTCGACGGCGAACGTACGCTCCCACTCCTGCCGGGAGTCGCTGACGAAACTGCTGCCGCCGCCTATACCCGCGTTGTTAAAGAGCAGGTCGACGTGATCCCTGCCGTGCCCGTCGAGTAGCTCATCGCGGAACCGCAGGACCTGTGCCTCATCGGAGACATCACAGGCGTGGCCGGTGATCAGGACGTCGGGCGGGGCGCCCTGCTGCGCCATGGCCGCCGCGGTCGCGACGGTCTCAGCATTCAGGTCGCAGGCAGCGACCGAGCATCCTTGGGCCGCCAGCTGGCGGACAAGCTCGCGGCCCATGCCGGAGCCACCGCCGGTGACTGCCGCGAGTTTCCCCGTGAACGACTCCACAGCCCTGATCGTGACCTGCTGTGCCGCTGCTCGTCAACGCTCTGTGGCCGTCACGGGAGGTTATGTGGCATGTCCCAGTACAGCGGGTTCTGGGCCATCTCGGCGCGCAGATCAGCCTTGCTGCTGCGGCCCGTGGAGCCGACAGGAGCTCCCGATACGATGGCTCACCTGCGTCCGCATCGGGCGCCGGGATCTTGGTACGTGCCCGGCGCTGCTGATTCTCGGAGATCATTAGTGTCGGCTGAGTATGACAAGATCCGGGCGGAGAATGTCGCCCGGTACGGCTGGGACACCGCCGTGCTCGAATTGCTCGGCCAGCTCTACAGTGAGCGCACGCACTTCATCTTCGAGCTGATCCAGAACGCCGAGGACGCGGGCGCGACCGACCTGACGTTTACCCTGTTCGCCGACCGGCTGGAGGTCAGGCACGACGGGCGCGACTTCACGGTCGCCGACGTGCGCGGCATCTGCGGCGTCGGCCAGGGCACCAAGGCGGATGACCTGACCCAGATCGGCAAGTTCGGCATCGGCTTCAAGGCGGTTTACGCATACACCGACAGCCCGCAGATCCACAGCGGTACCGAGAATTTCCGGATCGAGAAATACGTCCGGCCCTATGCCGTGGATCCCCTCGGCGAACCCGACGATGGCACTGTCTTCGTGTTCCCCTTCGACCGCCCCGAGGTCTCATCGTCCATCGCCGTGCAGGAGATCTCCGCGGCTCTTGGCGAGATCGGAGTCGAGACGCTGCTGTTCCTGCGCAACATCAAGCGGGTCCGAAGCTGCGGACTTGAGACGGCAGACGTCGTGCTGGAACGGACGTCGGTCCTGCGGGACCACTCCGGCCGGCGCGTGTCGCTGTCCAGCGGGCGAGCGCTCGGCCGCGGCAACGAGGAATGGCTCGTCTGGGAGCGGCAGCTTGACGCACTTGGCCATCCGGACCAGCGGGTGGAGATCGCCTTCATGGTGCGCGCCGAGATCGATTCTGACCGGCTGATCAGGCGGGAAACCTCACCGCTGGTTGTGTTCTTCCCGACGCAGAAGGAGACGTTCCTCGGATTCGTCCTCCAGGGCCCGTACCGGACGACGCCTGCGCGGGACAACGTTCCCGAACATGACCAGTGGAACCAGGCCCTCGTCCGCGAGACGGCCAGCCTGCTCACGGACGTGCTAGCCGGACTACGGGACGAGGAGCTACTGACCGCCGAGGTGCTGCAGGCGCTGCCGCTGGACGCCTCGCATTTCGGGCCGGAGACGATGTTCCGCGCCCTGTTCGAGTCGACTCGCGCCGTGCTCGGCCGGAACGAGATGATCCCGGCTGCTGATGGCGCCTATCGTTCCGCCCGGCAGCTGAAGCTGGCTGGCGGGCCGGGCCTTCGCGAGCTGGTGACGCCGGATCTGCTGGGCGATCTGTGCGGCGAGGAAGGCATGATCGCCTTCGTTTCTGATTCGATCTCCGAGATCGGGACACCCGCGCTCTGGCGGTATCTGCGCGAGGAAGCAGGCGTGGAAGAGGTGACGCCGGAAGCCGTGGTGGCCCGCCTCACCGCCGAGTTTCTGGCGGCCCGGTCTGATCAGTGGATCGTCAGCCTCTACTGGTTCCTTTACCAGCATCCGGCGCTGTGGCAAGAGCCGAGGCATCCGGCCGATCTGGCCGGGCCGGCTCGGTCGAAGCCGATCATTCGGCTTGAAGATGGTGCGCAGGTGGTGCCGTTCGACGAGCGAGGCAGACCAGCCGCTTATCTTCCGGGCCCCGCCGATACGGGGTTCGCAACGGTTCGGCGGTTCATCGCAGCCCGTCCCGACGCACGGCGGCTGCTGACCGCGCTCGGCTTCGGCGAGCCCGATCTCGTCGCCGAGGTACTGGATCATGTCTTGCCCCGGTACCACGACGCAGATGTCGCGAGGCTGGATGCAGGCGAGCACGACGCTGACGTCGAGCTGGTCTCGCGCGCGCTCGACGGGGCTTCTCACGCCAGCAGGGAGCGGCTCCTTGAGACGCTGCGGCAGACGACCTTCCTGGTGGGGGAGAACGCGGCGACGGGCGAGCAACGGCTGATGCGGCCAGGTGATCTCTACCAGCGGACCAAGGCCCTGGAGTGCTATCTCGACGGCAATCCGGACGCCTGGCTTGCTGCCGATGTCTACGGTCCCTGGATGATTCAGCTTCGCGCAATGGGTGTCCGGGACGCGGTGCGGCTCGACGCGCGCGTCGCGGATGAACTCGGCTACGTGAGCATTGCCGACGACTTTGCCCGGCACGAGCGCGGGGTGGCCGGTTTCGACCCGCTGGCGGCGATCGAGGGACTGGAGTACGCGCTCAGGAACCCGACTCGCGCTCGCTCGGAATTCGTCTGGAACGCGCTGCTCGTTCCCGGCCGGCACCTGATCGCAGGCGTCGTCGAGAAGTCGCACCGGATGGAATTCGCCGACGCCCGCCGCGAGCACATGCTGTCACCCATCGGTGAAATTGCCAGGGCCGCGGCGTGGCTTCCGGCTGCGGACGGGACGTTCCGTCGCCCGGCTGATCTCGACGTGGCCGACCTGCCGCCGTCCTACGAGCGAGACGACGTACTAGCCCAGGCGCTCGAGATGACCCGGCCGGTGCTCGAGGAAGCCAGCCGCCAGCTAGGGCTTCCTGCTGACTTCTTGCGCAGGCTGAGCAAGCATCCCGACCTCGTCGCGTCGATCGAGCACGAACTCAAAGCCCGCGACGAGCGCCCGTGATCCCTCGGGGCACGGCGCAGAGTAGGCCTGCTGCCCAGGCGGCGAGCAGCCGTTCGCGTAGGACTGTCGCTACCACTACGTACATGCGCTCTTCCCGGACATTCCTCGCAATCCGCGAACTCCACCCGACGGGCCGACCCGGACGCACGGCCTAGCCCGAGGCCGGCAAGCATGCTCGGATGGCACGCGCACAGACCCTGCCCAGTCCGCCGCCTGCCACTCCTGCGGTGAGCTCAAGCCGCGAGCCGTTGCCGCCAGGCCCGCTGGCCGGGCGGTATCCGGCCGCCGCGGCGATGGTCATCCTGTTCCTGGTGCCCTACCTGGGTCTATCCGCCGCTCTCCAGCCACTCGCACCGATCATCTCCGCTCAGTTGCGCATCAGCCCCCAGACGCTCGGCCTGGCCTCGGGACTGGCCAATGCTGGCTACGCAGTCGGCACTGTGCTGGCGGTGCAGCTCGCGCAGCTACTGCCGCAGCGGCGGCTGCTCGTCGTCTACGCCAGCGCGCTAGTGCTCGGCTCGGTGCTCGCCGCGGCGGCGACTGGGCCCGGGATGTTCATCGCCGGCCACATCCTGCAGGGCCTGTGCACCAGCATGCTGCTCATCGCGGCAGCACCGCCCCTGTTCCTCGGGTATCCGGCAGCCAAGCTGCGCTGGACCGCAGTGATCTTCAATATGTGCATCTTCGGGGCCGTCGCGGCGGGTCCGCTGATCGGCGGCGCCCAGGCGTCGTTCCATGCCTGGCGCCCGCTGTTCTGGATTGTGGCTGGCATCGCCGCGCTCGGCCTGCTGATGTCGCTGCTGACGTTCCAGGACGCCCCGCCTGCCGACCGCACCGCGCCGCGGGACGGGCTGGCTATCGGCCTGGCCGCTACCGGCTCAGTAGCGGCGTTCTGGGGCACCTCAGAGCTGCTCACGCATCGATTCCTCGACCCGGTCGCCATCGTTCCGCTGCTAGTCGGGCTGGTGCTGATCGTCATCTTGTGGGTCTACCAGTACCGGGCTCGGCGGCCCTTGCTCACCGTACGTGCCCTGGCCAGCACTATCCCGGTGACCGGGATCGTCGTGGCGATCTGCGCGGCGGCGGCGGCCACGTCGGCCATCGGGCTGACGGCCACGATCCTCGCCCCTCGGCAGACACCGCTGCACCTGGGACTGCTCTTTATCCCCGAACTGGTGGCCGCGATTGTCACCGCGGCTGTGTTCGGAGTGGTATTCCGGACGCGGTTCATCCATTACTTCGCGCTCACTGGCCTAGCGTTCCTCGCGGCCGGAATCGCCGTGCTCCGGATCTCGATACCGCCCACCTCGACGCTCGCGCTGGCCGGCTCTGGACTTGTGGGCGTCGGCATCGGCGCCTCGGTCACGCCGGCGCTGTTCCTGGCAGGCTTCTCCCTGCGGTCGGCCTCGATTCAGCGCGTGTTCGCGATCCTCGAACTGCTCCGGGCGGTAGCCGCGTTCATGATCGTGCCCATCTTGCTGCACTTCGCCACCACGCTGACCGGCCTGGCGACTCCGCAGATGAACACCGCTTTGTGGGTCTGCTTCGGGTTGTCGGTCGGCGCGGCACTGATCGGCATCGCCCTGTACCTGCTCGGCAGGGTGCGGCCGCCGGCTCCGGCGCTCGAGCGGTGGATGGGCGGCCAAGAACCGGCGTGGTATTCCCCGCCGCTGCTCGCCGCCCTCCGCCACCGCGCAGCGACAGCCGGGGCCGCTGCCCTCGCTCCGGCTCTGGCGGGCGCCGACGGGAGCAGGCGGCTCGACCTGACACCTGCCAGCCCTACCCAGCCGCGCCCGGTCCGCCACCGCGCCGAGGAGGTTGGACCCGTGCTGTTTGCATACGATGGCTCCGACCTAGCCAAAGTCGCCATCGCCGAGGCCGGCCAGCAACTGCCTCGCCGACGTGAGGCCCTTGTCCTTACCGTCTGGCGAACGTTTAACGTCGGGTTCACTCCGGAGCCAGACGCGCAGTTCGACGCCGCCTGTGGCGACGAAGTCAGGCAAGCCGCCGAGCAGACCGCCGCCAGCGGAGCCGCATTGGCGGACGCGGCCGGGTTCCGGGCACACGCACTGGCGCTCGAGGGAACTCCGGCATGGAAGGCCGTCATCGACACCGCCAAGGAGCACGACGCGAGCCTCATCGTGCTCGGCTCCCATCGGCGCGCCGGACTGGGCGGCCTGGTAGCCGGCAGTGTGGCCGGCGACGTCGTCGCCCGGTCGTCGCGACCGGTGCTGATCATCCGCGGTCATGATGCCGCCAACGGCCATGCAGCTTCGCAGACGTCGCCGCTCGCGGGTGTGGCCGGGAGCAACCGCACTGACGCCCGGAGTTAGGCACGAGGCGGCCTGTTCCGTGCTGCAGCGACGTCAAGGTTGACCGACGGCGGCACGCGCCTGCATCAGGTCGTCATTCCAACCGCGTCGTGGGAGCGAGGAGAGTCGAACTCCGCCGGGTCGGAACCCGGTCCGCGCTGCGAGCCCGAGTCAACCGGCTGCGCTTGCGCTCCCCTGGGGCTTCGCTTGATCGTGATCTTCACAGACCGGGCGGCGCGAGAGGCAAAGGACCTGCATTCGCAGGCCCGCTGACCTCGGGCCGGTGGCGCGGCCACGGGACGTTCGGCCCTGGCAGCGCATCGTGCGGCAAGCACATTCTCTAGTAAGCCGCAGGCCTTGCAGAGCTGAGTGGAGGGCCCGGCCCGACCTATGTACGGTCAACTCCTGAGAGACTGCGGGTTGAGTGATGAAGGCGAGGTCTCGGACAGCCGCGGCGTCGGCATCGTCCGCCGGGGGCCGGCGATCCGCTGGCCTGGTCAGTGACGGCCACGTCGGGCTCCCGTTGCTGTGCAGCCTGGTGACCGTGGCTGGCCGCGTAACCGCCGGATGCCTGCAGTGACGGTAACCGCGCCGCGTCCGGTCGGATCCCCGGCCGGGATCGTGCGCGCCTCCGAGGCGACTGGCGCGGGCCTGCTGCAGCAGCTCGGTGTGACCGCTGCGGCCGGCTTGTCCAGCGCGGAGGCCGCGCGGCGGCTGGCGCGCTGGGGTCCGAATGCAGTGTCCTCGCACCGGGCCCGGCTGCTGCCCGTGCTGTGGCATCAGCTGCGCTCGCCGCTGCTGGTGCTGCTGCTGACCGCCGCAGTTGCGTCCTACTTCACGGGTGAGCGCAGTGACGCGGTCATCATCGGCGTGATCGTGGGACTGTCAGTCGGGCTCGGCTTCGTCAACGAATACCGGGCGGAGAAAGCTGCCGAGGCGCTGCATTCTCAGATCCGCCACCAGGCAGTCGTCGTCCGCGACGGCCGGCCAGTCGAAGTCGATGTCACAGGCCTGGTGCCTGGCGACCTGGTCGAGCTAAGGCTAGGCGAAATCGTGCCCGCTGACATCCGGCTGCTGGCGGCCGTTGGCCTGGAATGC
The DNA here is from genome assembly GCA_963837255.1 of uncultured Actinomycetota bacterium. GTDB lineage: Bacteria > Actinomycetota > Actinomycetes > Streptosporangiales > Streptosporangiaceae > JAJYUU01. The sequence continues at coordinate 1,964,767 of CAWIMN010000007.1, read as the reverse complement.
GAGGAGTCGGTGCTCACCGGCGAGTCGCTGCCGACCGAGAAGGACACCTCAGCTGTGTCCGCGGGGACGCCGCTGGCCGAGCTGTCGGGGTGCGCGCTGATGGGGACGGTTGTCAGCGCCGGAAGCGGCCGCGGGGTGGTGGTCGCCACCGGAGCGCAGACCGAGTTCGGCAAGATCGCCGCCGGGCTGGGCACCCACCCGCTCGACACCGAGTTCCAGGCGGGCCTGCGCCGCTTCTCGATGCTGCTGGTGTATGTGGCCGGCGCGCTGACTACGTCGATCTTCGTGATTAATGTCGCGCTGCATAAGCCGGTCATTGACGCGCTGCTGTTCTCGCTGGCCATCGCGGTCGGCATCACCCCGCAGCTGCTGCCCGCGGTGGTATCTAGCAGTCTGGCCGCCGGGTCGCGGCGGATGAGCCGCCGCAAGGTCCTGGTCAAGCGGCTGGTCTGCATCGAGGACCTCGGCGATGTGGACGTGCTGTTCACCGATAAGACCGGCACCCTCACCCTGGGCCGCATCGACTACATGCGTGCCGTGCCCGCAGCTGCCGACGCGCCGGCCGACGTGCTGCGGTGGGGCCTGCTGTGCACCGAGAACATGGCGGAAGACGGCAAGGCAGTCGGGGGGAACCCGCTCGATCAGGCGCTCTGGCAGTCTCCTGCCGCTGCGACCGAGCGGGCCGCGCTGACCGGATACGAGCGGCTCGCGGTACTGCCGTTCGACCACCAGCGGCGCATGGTCTCCGTCCTCGTCCGAGACCAGGCAGGCCAGCACATGCTCATCACGAAGGGCGCGCCGGAGTCCGTCCTTGACCGCTGCGCGGAGGTGGCAGCCACGGCGCGGGATGCGCTCGCCAGCGAGTTCGCGGCAGGCAACCGGGTTGTCGCCGTCGCGACCCGGCCCGCCAGCGAGGCACGCCAGCTTAGCGCCGCCGACGAACGGGGCCTGCGGCTTGCCGGTTTGCTGGTGTTCCTGGACCCGCCCAAGCTGGATGCCGCCGACTCGCTGCAGCGGCTAGCCAACATGGGCATCGCGGTCAAGATTGTCACCGGCGACAACCCCGCGGTCGCCGTCAAGGTGTGCCAAGACCTCGGGCTGGCCGCCGGAGGCGCGCTGACCGGCGCCGAGTTGGACGCGCTCGACGACGCCCAGCTCGCCGCGGCGATCCCCGCGATCACGGTGTTCGCCAGGGTCAGCCCCGAGCACAAGGCCCGGATCGTCAGGGCGCAGCGCCTCAGCGGTGGCGGGGTCGCGTTCCTTGGCGACGGTGTCAACGACGCGCTCGCTCTGCACGCCGCCGACGTGGGCATCTCGGTCGACTCCGCCACCGACGTCGCCAAGGATGCCGCCGACGTCATCTTGCTGAAGAAGGACCTCTCCGTGCTCGCCGACGGCGTCGCCGAAGGACGGCGGATCTTCGCTAACACCATCAAGTACGTGCTGATGGGCACGTCCAGCAACTTCGGCAATATGTTCTCAGCGGCTGGTGCGTCGCTGTTCCTGAAGTTCCTGCCGATGCTGCCGTCCCAGATCCTGCTGAACAACCTGCTGTATGACACCAGCCAGCTCGCGATCCCCACCGACAATGTCGACGAGGAGCAGCTGCGCCGTCCCTCGCACTGGGACATCGGCTTCATCCGCCGGTTTATGATCTTCTTCGGTCCGCTCAGCTCGGTATTCGACTTCATCACTTTCGGCATAATGCTGTGGGTCTTCCACTCCGGCCCGGCGCAGTTCCGGTCCGGCTGGTTCGTGGAGTCCCTGGCCACTCAGACCCTGGTCATCTTCGCGATCCGGACCCGCCGCGTGCCCTTCTTCCGCAGTCACCCCAGCCTTCCGCTGACCCTCGCTGCCCTCGGCATCGTCATCATCGGCGCCCTGCTCCCGGCCACGCCGCTGGCTCGGACCCTCGGTTTCCAGCCACTGCCCGGAGCATTCTTCGCCGCTCTCGCCGGCATGGTCGTCGCCTACCTTGCGCTCATCGAGGCCGGCAAGCGGATCTTCTACCGCGCCGCCGCCACCGTCGGCGCCAAGCCCCGGCAGTACAGCAGCCACCGCCATCTGCGCCGCCGTGCGGCCCGCTTCAGCACCGCCACGCGCGCCATCATTGGAACAGCGGTCCGAACACCAAGCCCTGATCGCAGCATCCGGGAACCAGAAGCCGCAGCTTGAGCACGGCGGGCTGACGCGGCCGCACGCGGCTAGATGGGAGCAGCGATGCCGACCAATCCGGCACTTGCCCACTTGCAGTTCCTCGCCGGCGCCTGGGACATGGAGCTGTCCGATGGTTCGTTTCTGCCGGACCGCGAGGCCAGGGTCCACGGGTCGGTCACGTTCCAGTGGATCGAACAGGGCGCGGCCCTGGTGATGCGAATGGGGGATGCGGAGACTCCCACGGCGACCTGGATCCACGGCCGGGATGACTCAGGGCCGGACTACCACCTCCTGTATGCCGATGACCGCGGGGTCTCGCGTGTTTACCGGATGAGCCTTAGTGATGGAGCCTGGCGGATCTGGCGGCATACGCCTGCGTTAGCCGCCCAGGCTCGCCGAGCACGCGCTCCGATGCGACCTGATCGCGGAGTATCGTCGGCACACCGAGCACGCAAGAACCACTGCGTGCTGCGCAAGGTGATCCCGTGCCGCTAGCGCACGTCCGCTGCCCTGGTCACGGCGGTGCCGAGCTGCGCCATGCGCAGGTCGCCGATAGGCGTGCCAGTACCACGGTTACATACCATCGCTAGCGCGAGGTCACGCCGTGTGTCGGCCCAACCGCCCGACCCGCCGAACCCGAAGTGGCCGAATGCGTCGCGGACCGTGCCTCGTGTCGTGAACGCGCTGTGGTAACCGAGCCGCCACCCCATCGGGAGGACCAAAACTAGGTCAGGCCCGCTGGAGTGCACCACCGCCATCCGTCTGATGGTCTCCGGCGATAGCAGCCGTACGCCGCCGACTTCCCCGCTGCCGGCCAGCATCGCGTAAAGCTTCGCGAGTGACCGGGCGGTGAAGAATCCATTTAGCGCCGGAACTTCGGCGTCCATCAGTTCCGGCCCGGCCAGCACGTCTTCGATGCCTCGCGGGATCAGGGCATTGACGAACCGGCGCGGATTGACAGGCAGGCCGAGCAGGGCAGGGATCCGCCCGACCGGGCCACCCATGACGGCACCCGGCTGCAGGCCTAGCCTGCGGCCCAGCGGGGCGGCCATCGGAGCGAGCGGTGCGACCCGGCGGCGCTGCTCGGGCGGGCAACCGACGTAGAGTCCGTCGAGGTCGAGTGGGCGGGCCAGTTCCTCATCGACGAACCGCGAGATCGGCCGCCCTGACACCCGGCGGATCAGCTCGCCGACGAGCCAGCCGTAGGTTAGCGCATGGTAGCCGTACCTGGTGCCTGGCTCGTATGCCGGCTCGGCGCGCTCAAGCGCCGCCACCATGTAATCCCAGTCGAGCATCCGGTGTGCGTCGTCGACGAGAGTGCGCATCCGGTGCAAGCCAGCGGAGTGCGTGAGCACATGGCGTACGGTGACGCGTGCCTTGCCGCCTTGCGCAAACTGCGGCCAGTATGCCGCTACCGGCGCGTCGTAATCGATCTGCCCCCGGTCGGCCAGCAAGTGAAGGGCGGTTGACGCGACACCCTTCGTCGTGCTGAAGCACATCGCGAGCGTGTCCCGCTGCCACGGCTGGTCCTCGGCACGCCGCCCGCCCCACAGGTCGACGACAAGCTCGCCACGGAAGTAGACCGCGACGGCTGCGCCGCCCGTCGTGCGCCGGAGCTGCCGCCCGAATAGCCGCGCGACGACCTCGAAGCCAGGGCGCACCCAACCGTCCATGCGACCACTCTGCCACCGGCCCGATTGATGTGCGCGTGCTGGATTGTCATGAAATCTGGCATCGGCCGCGCCAGCAGATCGGACATTCCCGTCGTCGCCTGGCCGGACGGGCAGAACTCCCGGACCTACATCCTCGCATTTACGGACCAATGACCCTTCTTTGCCAGGCCTGAATACGGGCAGCGTCCAAATAGGGAGGAAGCATGCCTGGCAGCGCTGCTCCGCAGTTCGCAGACGAAAAGGCGGATTGCAACGTCTCGGCGCGGTTGCTTACTCCACTCGGGCGGCGGATCGCCGCCATGCGTGGCGACGCCTCGGTGCAGCGTGATCCGGACTTCATCAACAGGCAACTGCCTGCCATCGCCCGTTATACGAGCTATTTCACGCCGGAAGTACGAGGGCTTGACATGCTTCCCTCGGATGGCCCCGTGCTCTTGGTCGGGAACCACTCGTGCCTTTTCTACATGCCCGAGGTATGGATCTGCGGGCAGGCGATCGTCTCTCGACGTGGCATAGATAAGCCTACATATCTGCTCGCGTATGACCTACTGTTCGCCATGCCCGGCGTCGGGCCCTTCCTACGCCGGCTCGGTGCGCTCCCGGCAAGCACCGATGAAGCCGAGTCCGCGCTGGCCCGCGGAGCGTGCGTGATGGTGTATCCAGGCGGCGACCTTGAGGCGTGCCGCCCCTGGACCCAGCGCAACCGGGTTGACTTCGCCGGGCGGAAAGGCTTCGTGCGCGTCGCCCTGCGGTGCGGTGTCCCGGTGGTACCCGTGGTTGCCCACGGCGCCCATGACGCTGTCGTGGTGCTGACGCGCGGCGAGCGTCTGGCCCGGGCTGCCGGTCTGCGCAACGTCCGGATCAACGTATTCCCCATCCTCGCGGGCTTGCCCTTCGGCGTCACGTCCATCCTGTCGCCGCCGCTGCCGATGCCGTCGCAGGTCACCCTCGAGTTCCTGCCTCCGCTCGACTGGACGGGTTTCGGCCCCGGCGCGGCCGATGATCCAGGCGTCGTCTCGGCTTGCTATGACGAGATCACAGCTCGACTGCAAGCAGCGCTCGACCGTCTGTCGGCTGAGCACCCGTATCCCCTCCTGCTCGGATCCTCGCGGCTCGCAGCACGGGCAGCAGCAGGAGCGATGCGGTCCGGTCGGAGTCTCGGCCGCAAGGTAGCCAGAACCGGATGACCTTGTCAGTCCAGCTCGGCGTGGCGCGCGATGGCGTCAGCGGCGATCTCGACCGCGACCTCGTGCCCCGCGCCGCTGAGGGTCCGACCCACCCTGCGGAACCGCGCCCGCTGCTTCGTGTCGGTCTCGTGCTGTGCGGCGGCCGTGAAGCCATCGGCAAGCCGGGTGATGAGGTCCTCCGGTACTGCCCACTGTCCAGCAGTGCGCTGCGCCGCTGGCCCAGCTCCGCGTACGTGGCCGGCCTTGCTTTCAGCATCGGCGATGAGCGTGTCGACTGCCTCTCCCACGGTGGTGAACAGGCAGTCCGGACCGAGGCGGTGGAGAAGCCCGCTGCGCTTGAGTTCGCGATGGATGAGGTGCGATGACCGGGCGATGGCGGTCGCCACTTTCCGCTGCTCGAGCTCGGCTATGAGTTCACCGAGCATCCGCACCCCCGTGTAGTCGATATCAGATATGCCATTGGCGTCGAGCACGAGAGCGCGTATCGGGTCGGCAGCGGAGTCGAGCATCTGGAGGATCCGCAGCCTGATGTATTCGGCGTTGCCGTACCACAGGGGTGCATAGATCAAGTAGACCAGTACGCCGGGAACCTGCTCAGTCGGCCGGCCGACGTCAGGGGGGATCCAGTGATCGGTGCCAGGCTCGCGGCCGAGGATGGCGCCGCTGGGCCGGGCGGCCCGGCGGGTCCGGTCGGCCAGGGAGAGCAACAGGGCCACGACGACACCTGTCTCGATGCCGAAGAGCGACACGGCCAGCAAGGTAACGACCGCTAGACCGAACTCCAGCCGGTCGAAGCGCAGGATCGACTTCAGGTCGCCGGCCCGGAAAAGCCGCGTGGCGATGAAGATCAAGATGGCACCGAGTGCCGCTTCCGGCAGGTCCTTCAGCAGCCCGGTGGCGACGAGCACCACGCCGAACACCACGACGGCGGCGATCACGCTGGTGAGCTGCGACCGGCCACCAGCGGCCGTCGCCACCTGGGTTCGGGGTGGACTGGAGTTGACGGCGAACGATCCGCTCAGGCCTGCAGCCAGGCTCCCGGCCCCGACGGCCACCAGATCCCGGTTCAGCTCTGCCGCACCGACGTAGCTCGCTCCCGCAGCGCGCACGACCGCGGACGTCTGTGCCAGGCAGACAAACGCAACGGTCAGGGCCGGGCCGATGAGCTGCCTAGCGTCGGCCAGCGACGCCGAAGGGATGGCGAATGCAGGCATGCCGCCGTGGATCGGCCCGAGCACTGCCACCCCACGAGAGGTGAGGCCGAACACGGCGACTACCAGGATCGACAGGACGAATCCGATCAGTGCGCCAGGAATGCGGCGATCCGCGCGCTCGGCCAGCACCAGCACGGCGAAGACGCCGGCAGCGATCGCTACCGACCAGCCGTTGACATGCCCGATCTGCTCGGTGAGCGTCCGCACCCGGCCCGGCAGCGTGGTGCCGCCGCCTGGCAATCCGAGGATGGCCGGAATCTGGCGGACCGCTATCTCGATGGCGATCCCGGCCAGGACTCCAGTGATCACCGGCGTCGACAGGAACTCGCTGATCCATCCAAGCTGCAGCAGGCCACTGGCGATGACAAACGCGCCGGCCATGAGAGTCAGGAAGGAAACGAGATGGATGTAGCGCGGTGTGCCCGCCGCCGCGAGACCGGCGACACCGGCGGCGAGGACGGGCGCGATCGTGGAATCGGCACCGACAGAAATCTGAGCACTGCGTCCGAGAACAGCGAACAGCAAGGATCCGGCAATAAAGGCATACAAGCCAGCAGCAGCGGGCATGTACGCGAGCTTGGCCGTGGCAATCTGCTCGGGCAGGGCGATGGCTACCAGGGTCAGGCCCGCGGCCAGATCGGGCCACAGCCAGGAGGCCCGGTAACCACGCAAGCTCGGAAGAATCAGCCACACATTTCTCGATCGCATCCCGGGCACCCGTAACGTGCTGGCAACAGTTGCGATCGACTATCTCATCCGGCGCCGAACGAGCCGGCCTCCTGCGGCTGGTGATGCACCGGTTAGCCGGCGGGTTCGGCCTGCCCCAGTCGGTGGACGACACCGTCACCCGCCTCATCGACTCCCTCGACGCGACCTTCAGGAGCTGGTCCGACGCTTTGCTCAGCCCAAGGCGCGGTCAAGATTGAAGGCCGCACTGATCAGCGCCAGATGCGTCAGTGCCTGCGAGAAATTGCCCTGTTGCTCGCCGGTGAGGCTGATCTGCTAGGCGTACATGCCCAGGTGGTTGGCGTAGGTGAGCATCTTCTCGAACGCTAGCCGCGCTTCCTCCAGGCGTCCTGCGCGGGCGAGCGCCTCGACATACCAGAATGAGCAGGCCGAGAAAGTGCCCTCTGCTCCGCGCAGCCCGTCCAAGCGATGTCGCGAGTGACGCGGGCAGCGTGACCGGGCCGTGGCTGGCCGAGTACCTGGGCAAGCCGGGCGTCGGCCGCTGAGGCGGTCAACGTCGCGCAGTGCACGGCCGATGCCCTGGCGAGTGGTAACGGCCAGGCTTGCCGCATACCAGCAGGTTCGTAGCTATCTGCGGACTGTTCGCGCAAACGAATTAGGGTTAGGATTTGCCGTCAATCTCGTGGGTTTTGGGGGGCTAAAGGTAGAGCCTGGCTCCACTGGTTCGGAAGGGCGAGATGGACGCCATTACTTATCCCTGCGCGGCTGGGTAAACGGGCATGGCTGCGGACATCGCGGTCGCCCCCATTCCGGACACGAGCGTCAGCTCGCCCGAGCCCCCTGCTGCGGCAGCTCGGGCGCGCCGCGACGGCGCGCAGCACGCCCGGCCTGAGCGATACACGCTGGTCAATAGGGCGAACGGCATTCGCCCGCGGACGCTGGCGTGATGGCGACAGCGTCTAGCGCCTGCCCGGCCTGTGGTGCCCTAGCCGAGCCGACCGACAATTTCTGCGAAGCGTGCGGCCGTGCTCTTGCCGACGGCAGCGGAGCGTCCCCGTCCCCGCGAAATCACATCCAGGTCGATCTCGGTGCGATCGCTGGCGTCACGGACCGCGGACACCACCACGACAGTAACGAGGACGCCATGACGCTGGCACTCGCTGAGACGCCGCTGGGCTTGGCGTCGCTCGCAGTCGTGTGCGATGGCGTGTCGACCTCGACGAGGCCAGCTCAGGCTTCGCGAATCGCGGCCGAGACAGCCGTCCACGTCCTGGCTGAGGCGCTGCACGCCGGCGTGGCCACTGAAGACGCGCTGCTGACAGCCGCACGGTCCGCCGATGCGGCGGTCCGCGACCTGGGCGGAGGCTCAGTCAACGCACCCGCGACAACGTTCGTGGCCGGCGTGACGACGGCGACGGCGGTGACGGTGTGCTGGACCGGCGACAGCCGCGCGTACTGGCTTCCGGCCGACGACGGGCTCGCGGCGCAGATGCTGACGCGCGATGACTCGCTAGCGGGCGAGCTCGCTGCTGCAGGCGCGCTGACCGAGGCCGAGGCGATGATGAGTCCGCACGCACATGTGCTGACCCGGTGGCTCGGAGCCGACGCCGACACGATCGATCCGCACGTTGCTGCCATCCAGCCGCCGAGCCCCGGCGTCCTGCTGCTCTGCTCCGATGGGCTCTGGAACTACGAGCCGGCCGCGGAGGGCCTGCGGCGACTGGCCCGGCAAGCCTCGTTCCCAGACCTGGCAGGTGCGGCGGATGCGCTCGTCGCCTTCGCCCTGGAAGCTGGCGGCCACGACAACGTCACCGTCGTGCTCAGCGCTGTACCACCGCTCACCTCTGCTCACACGGACCACGAAGGCACGCAATGACCAGCGCACCCGAGTTCCTCGTCGAGGTCCATCAGAACCAGTACCTGCCCACGGGCGCCCGCGAGGGTCAGCGCAGTCGTCTGACGTCGATCACGATCATCGCCTCTGGCGACTAGCCCTCGACTAGCCCCAGCGGGACCGGCCGACGCCCGCGACGGGCATCGGTGTTTGAATCAGAGCGAGCAATTAAAAGTGTCCCTCTCCCCGAAGGGCTGTCATCAGTGAAGTACGCGAATCTTGGTCGCTCTGGCCTGTCGGTCAGCCGCCTCTGCCTCGGCACGATGAACTTCGGCCCGCTCACCCCGCCCGCCGAGTCGCACGCAATCATGGATCGCGCGCACGAGCTCGGCGTCAACTTCTTCGACACTGCCAACCGCTACGGCAGCGCGTTCAGCCCGCCCGGTCAGGTCAGCCAGCAAGAGCAGGCGCACGTCGGCTGGACCGAGGAGATCATCGGCGACTGGCTCGCGTCCGGCGGCGGGCGGCGAGAGCGCACCGTCCTCGCGACCAAGCTGTACGGGGCCATGGGCGACTGGCCCAACGACGGGAGGCTGTCGGCACTCAACATCCGGCGCGCGTGCGACGCATCACTGCAGCGGCTGCGGACCGACCACATCGACCTGTACCAGATGCACCACGTCGACCGGGAGACGCCGTGGGACGAGATCTGGCAGGCCATGGAGGTACTGGTCACGCAAGGCAAGATCCTCTATGTCGGCTCGTCCAACTTCGCGGGCTGGCACATCGCCAAGGCCAACGACAGCGCGGCGGCACGCGGCTTCTTCGGGCTAGTGAGCGAGCAGTCGATCTACAACCTCATGACCCGCGCAATCGAGCTGGAAGTCCTGCCCGCCGCCATCGACTACGGAGTCGGCATCATCCCCTGGTCGCCGCTGGAGGGCGGCCTGCTGGCCGGGGTACTGCGCAAGGAGCGCGAGGGCAAGCGCCGCCTCGGCGGCCGCGCCGCCGTGGCGGTTGAGCGGAACAAGCAGCAGATCGAGGAGTACGAGATCTTCTGCGAGGAACTCGGCGCGGAGCCTGCCACCGTGGCACTGGCGTGGCTCCTGCACCAGCGCGGCGTGACCGCGCCGATCATCGGGCCGCGCACGGTCGGCCAGCTCGACGACGCCCTCCGAGCTCTCGATCTGAGCCTGGACGAGGACTCGCTCAAGCGGCTGGACGCGATCTTCCCTGGCTACAAGACCGCGCCCGAGAACTACGCGTGGTGACTCCCCTTTCCCGCCTAGGTCAGGGCCAGCACCGCGTAGGCGGCTAGCCAGTGTTCCACCATGTAGTCGTCGCCGATGAAGTGCGGCAGCGCGGCGTGCAGGTGCATGCGCGCCGCTGCCAGGGCTGGCGCGATCCGGGCGTCGCCGTCCGGCAGGTTCTCCGCGATCCGCCGCCAGCAGTAGGCGCGGCTCGCGTTCAGGCCGTGCAGATGCGCGATCTGCCCGTCGCTGGCGTCAGAGACCACCGCAGCGGTGAACAGCGAGGCCGGCTCGCCGTCGGCGATCCCGGGCAGGAACGCGGCCAGCCAGTCGGCGAACTCCGGCTGCGCGAGCAGCCTGCTCATCAGCTCGGCCTCGGTCAGCGCAGGAGACAGGAAGTCGTGCCCGGACGGCTCGTACCCGCCAGGATAGTCCGTGTCGCCGCTCTACCAGCCGAGCGCCTTCGCCTCGATCGCCGCCGCCAGTTCCGGCAGGCCAGCCTGCGCCTGCCTGGCCGCGAACGGCAGCGCGACCGACAGGCCAAACGCGCTGTTGGCGTGCACGCCGTAACGGATCGGATAGGTGGCCCTGGGCAGCCAGTCCAGGAAGCCCTTCGTCAGCGCGTCGGCGAGCGGGGCGATCGCGGTCAGCCACCGGCGTGCCTGAACGTCGTCCAGGCTCGCGATCTCGTGCACCAGGGCGAGCGCCCAGGCCCAGCCGTAGGGCCGCTCGTGCCGACCGTCCGTGCTGGTCACGAAGCTCACCTCCGCGGCGAGCTTGTCCGCGGTGAACTGGGCGTCCAGCACATCCCTGATCTCGTGGGCCGGCACCGATTCCCGGCCAGTCGCAGCAGCCGGACCAGCAGCCAGTGCATCTCGACGCAGGAGTGCCAGTCCAGGCTGCCGTAGAACACGGGCGTCCGCTCGGCTGGGCGGGCAGGGAAATCGCCGGGTTCTGTCATCAGGTGAACCAGGTGCGAAGGGAACTCCCTGCCGATGTTGGCGACCGCCACCTCGGCGTAGGCGGCTGCCTGCTCGCCCAGGATGCCCAGGCACTCCGCAGCGGCCGTACCGGCAGGCCCGGTCTGACTGTCACGCATCCGAGCAGCCTAAGGCAGGAACCCCAGCACGGCGCCGCGACCGTCCGGGATGCTCGCAGTACAGACGGCGGTCGTCAAGCTGGTTAGTGGGCCCATTGACGTTCACGGGTCAGCGCGCTTGACCGTGCGCGCGAATGGGCGATCGGCGCGCGGCGGCTGCGGCGAGGACGTGGTTGAGCTCGGCGGGGACGGTGCGCTGTTGGGGCGGCGAGTCTGCACGCGATGACGGCGACGTGGGCTTGAGGCTACTGTGAGCCGATGAGACAGACCACCGGCTTTGCGCGGCTCCCGGACGGGCGGCGTATCGCCTTTGCCGTGGTGGGGAGCGGCCCGGCGGTGGTTATGCCGGCCTGGTGGGTCTCCAATGTGGTCGAGGACTGGCATTTTGACCCGCTGCGCCGTTTCGTTGAGGGGCTGGCAGCCGGGCGGATGGTCGTGCGGTATGACCGGCTCGGGACCGGCCTGTCCGATCGGGACCGGCCGCCCGAGACGTTCACGCCGGAATTTGAGGATGCGGCGCTCTGCGCTGTCCTTGACGAGCTGCGGCTGGCGCGCGTGACGCTGGTGGGCATCTCCTGCGGGGGCTGTGCCGCCGTGAGCTTCGCTGCGCGGCAGCCAGAGCGCGTCGATCGTCTCGTGCTCTATGGCAGCTACGCCCATGGGCACGCGCTTGGCCCGCCGCAAGCACGGAAAGGCATGGTTGACCTCGTGCGTTCGCATTGGGGGCTGGGCAGTCGTCTGCTGGCGGACATGTTCGGTCCGAGCTGGTCAGCCGAGGACCGGGTTGCCTTCACCGCGTACCAGCGCGCAGCCGCGGACGCGGAAGTCGCTGCCGATCTGCTCGCACTTATCTACGAGACCGACGTGCGGGACGACCTGGCCGGGATTCGTGCGCCAGCACTCGTCGTGCATCGTGAGCACGATCGCGCGATGCGGCTGAGAGGCGCACGCGAGGTCGCCGCGCTGCTCCCGCATGCCGACCTCGTGACGCTGCCGGGTGATGCCCACCTGCCGTGGCACGGTGACGGGGACGCTGTGCTGCGCGCCATCGCGCCGTTCCTGGGGATCGAGGGCCCGCCCGCACCGGCGAGCGGCGCCGACGCCGACGCGCTGGGTGAGCTCAGTGCACGCGAGCGGGAAGTGCTCGGGCTGGTCGCGCAGGGTCTCAGCGACTCGCGGATTGCCGAGCGCCTCGTGCTCAGCCCGCATACCGTGCATCGCCACGTGGCGAACATCCTGGCGAAGCTGCGGCAGCCCACGTGCGCCGCCGCCGCTGCGGCCGCCGCGCGCGCCGGCCTGCTCTGACCAGGGGGGCCAAGATGGCCCGATCGGGCCATCGCGAGATGGCTCGTACGGTCGATGCCGCGCGGGCAGCGCGCTGCTGGACTTGAGCTGTCCACTTCGCCCAGGAGGCTCCGGTGCCCCCTATCAACGTCCGGCTCATCGAGAAGCCTCGTCAGCACCGCAGGACGGCCTGTTGGCAGGCTGACGCAGCCAGGGCCGGACTGCGGCCCGTTTTGAGGAGGGATCATGACGCAGACAGACACTGTGGATTTCGGGGAGATCAAGGAGCGTCAGCGAATGGGCTGGCAGGCAGGTGACTACCCGCGGGTGGGTAACACGCTGCAGCTCATGGCCGAGCGCCTGGTAGAGGCCGCTGACGTGCATGCTGGCCAGCGGGTGCTGGATGTCGCATGCGGACAGGGCAACGCCGCGATCGCCGCCGCGCGCCGCTTCGCGGACTCGACCGGCGTCGACTATGCGACGAACCTGCTGGCGCAAGGCCGCAAGCGGGCGGATGCCGAGCACCTGCCCGTCACGTTCACCGAAGGCGACGCCGAGCAGCTGCCGTTCCCGCATGCGTCGTTTGACGCCACTCTGAGCACCGTAGGCGTCATGTTCGCCCCGGACCAGGAACGAGCGGCAGCCGAGCTGGTCCGCGTCACTCGCGCTGGCGGCAAGATCGCGCTGGCGAGCTGGACGCCGGAGGGCATTGTCGGCGTCCTGTTCAAGACCATCGGCAGGTACGCGCCACCGCCGGCAGGCGTCAAGTCACCCATGCTGTGGGGCACCGAAACACGGCTCGCTGAGCTGTTTGGTGACACGGTCGACTGGACGGTCACCAGGCGCACTTTTGATCTCGTCTACCGGTCGCCCGAGCATTTCTCGGAATGGTTCCGGCTGTACTACGGTCCCATCACCCGGCTGGCCGGGAGCCTCGACGAGGACACGCGCGCTCAGTTCGGCGCCGATCTCGCCGAGGTGCCCAGACAGTTCAACCGCGCTGGCGACGGCACCGTGCTCGCACCGGGCGAATACCTGCAAGCCGTCGGCGTGCGGCGCTGATCACGACCCCGGCAGATCGTGGTCGCAGCGGCGGTAGGCTCGCGGAGCCGCAACTTCTGTCTTCGGCCGGCACGAAGCGGTACCGTCCTGGACATGACCGATGTGAGCGATACGACGTGGCTCGACGCAACGGCGCAGGCTGACCTTGTTCGCCGGGGCGAACTGACCCCGAAGGACCTCGTCGAGGCGGCGATCGCCCGGATTGAGATGGTGAATCCGCAGCTGGACGCGGTGCTGCGGACCCGATTTGACCAGGCGCGCGCTGAGGCTGCCGGTGATCTGCCCGATGGCCCGTTCCGCGGCGTGCCGATGCTGCTCAAGGACCTTGGCTGCATGGTGGGCGGCGAGCCGACATCATTCGGCCTCGGGCCGCTGCGCGACCTGGCCTGGCCGGTGACGTCGTACCTTGCTGCGCAGTTCCGTGCGGCGGGCTTCATCCATCTCGGCCGCACTAACGTGCCCGAGCTCGGCACGACGGTGACGACCGAGGCGCGCAGCTTCCCGCCCGCTCGGAATCCCTGGCACACCGGCCATTCGACCGGCGGCTCGTCCGGCGGCTCGGCGGCAGCAGTGGCCAGCGGGATGGTGCCGGTCGCGCACGCCAACGATGGCGGCGGGTCCATCCGCATCCCGGCGAGCGAATGCGGGCTCGTCGGGCTGAAGCCAACCCGGGGCCGGGTGAGTCAGGGGCCGCTGGTAGGAGAGGGCTGGGCAGGCGCGACGATCGATGGCGCCGTGACTCGCTCGGTGAGGGACGCCGCCGCCGTGCTGGATGCGATCAGTGCCCTACTCCCCGGCGAGCCGTACTACGCCCCGCGGTGGCCGCGTCCGCTGGCGCAGGAGGTCGGGGCCGACCCAGGCCGGCTGCGCATCGGACTGCTCGACCGGCCGGATGGCGAAGGCTTCCTTGACCACCCGGACTGCCGCGCTGCGGTGGCGGGCGCCGGACGGCTGCTGGCGTCGCTCGGCCATGGCGTCGAAGCCTCGGGGCCGGCGGCGATGTTCGACGAGGACTTCATCAGCCACTTCACGCTCATCATCGCCGCCGACACCGAGACGTCGATGCGCGCGTTCGAGGCTGCCCTCGGCCGGCCAATCGAGGATGACGAGATCGAGCCGCGCAATGCGGTTTACCGGGAGATCGGCCGGTCCCTGGACGTGGTCACCTACCTGCAGAGCCGGGCATGGCTCGGGACCTGGGCCAGACGAATGGCCGACTGGTGGACGGAGTTCGACCTGCTCGTCACGCCCACCGTGGGCGCGCCGCCGCCCGAACTCGGCTGGTTCACCGCCGGCGGAGCAGAATCAGAGGGTCCGCGGGTTGTCGGTTTCATCCCGTACACGGCGCAGTTCAACATCACCGGCCAGCCGGCCATCAGCCTGCCGCTGCACTGGACGCCGGCCGGCTTGCCCGTTGGCGTGCAGCTCGTCGCAGCCTTCGGCCGGGAGGATCTGCTGATCAGGGTCGCGGCACAGCTCGAGCAAGCCGCGCCGTGGGCGGACCGCCGTCCGGCGGTCCACGCATAATCCGGCCTCGTAGCCCTCGGCTGTGTAGGTCGAGGGAGCCCAGGCGTCCACGTGCGCCTGGACTGCGGCCTCCGGCCCGGCCTCCTCAGCGGTGCGGAACCGGAACCCGTCCGGTAGCACGGGTTCGGGCACCTCGATGAGGTCCCGCTCGTTGAGCGGACCACAGGACCCGCTGTCGCCCGCCGCGATTGCTCACCAGCGGCAACGACGCATGACCAGCTGGACGAAGCTGGCACTCGATCGCTTCGCGCTCGTCGCGGGGGAGTGGACTGGCCGGCAGGTCGCCTGGATCGCATAACCACAGAGCACCGGCTTGCTTCAGTCGGGCTTCACGCCAGGCCCGCCGCGCACTTGAGGATTGTGTCTCCGGTACGGACAGTGCCGGAGACTACGACGCGGGCATTCAGGCCGCGCAGCCGCAGCTCGCGGCCGACTCGGGAGTTGACGAACCGCAAGGCGTCCGGACCGAATCGGGCGCCGAATTTGGCGCAGCCCAGGTGCGGCTGATCGGTGACCTCGAGAACTGCCGAGCCTACCGCCAGCCGCGCGCCTGGTGGCAGGTTAGCGGGACTCAGGTCGAGATCGGCGTAGAGCTGATCACCAGCTAGCACGCACCGGTCGAGGTCGTGCGCGATGAGCAGGGCAGCGCGGGAGTTCATCATCGTCACCTGCATTCCTGGATGCGGCGACCCACCGGGGGTGCGCGAGCTTGCTCGCATCGGCCAGGTGTCACCCGCCAGGCCGGCTTCTACATCCAGGGCGGCCTCAGTGAGTACCTCGCGCTCGTCAACGGCCGGACGGCGAGCAATCAAGACGACTGCACCGCCGTCCGACGGGGCGTCTCGGACGTAGCTGAGGCCGGCCTCCAGCTCGGCGGTGCTGAGATGCTTCACCAGGTCATCCTGGCACCCGCGGGTATTCAGCCACGACAAGATCTCTCAGTGGCGACCCGGCGAGCTCGAAGCGTCGGACAAGAAGCTGCGGCCACAGCCTGCACGAGTGGCGTGTCGGCCTGCTGTCGTCGCGGCTACTTGGCGTGCGTTCCATGGGTTGCATCCGGCTGGAGGTTCGGTGCTCACCGCGACCGCTGAGAAACACTGCGGTCGGCGCCGTCATGGAATGCTTGGTGCGTGGCCACGTCGTCAGATGCGGGCAAGCCTCTGTTCGTTGCTGTCGACGTACACTATCTGGACGATTCCCGTGCACGGGCAGCTGTCGTCGCGGCAGTAGACCGGAGATTTGCGGTGATTGCCTGCACCAACACGGCCGTGGTGGCCGTGGAGGCGGCTTATCGGCCTGGCGAGTTCTACCGGCGGGAACTGCCGCCGCTGCGATCGGTTATCCCGCGTTCTGGCAGGCTGGCGCTCGTCGTGGTCGATGGCTACGTGGACCTGGACGCCGCTGGTCGGCCGGGGCTGGGCGCTCACGTGCATGCCGAGTTCGGCGTGCCAGTCATCGGCGTGGCCAAGACGCCGTTCAGGACCGCGACGCATGCCGCGCAGGTCTTTCGCGGGCGGTCTGGCCGGCCGCTTTATGTCACGGCGGCCGGGATGCCGATGGTGGACGCGGCGCACCTGGCCGAGGAGATGGCCGGATCGTTTCGCGTCCCGGACGCGCTCAGGCTCGCCGACCGGCTGGCCCGTGGCCTCGAACTGCCCCAGCCGGGCCACCGGCCTACCGATCGTGACCAGTTCTGACAGCGACGATCCGATGTTTCAGCCAGGTCAACAAGTTGCCGCGCGCGCCCCGCTACTTCCGCTCAGCCCGCGCCGACCTCCTGCGCCGCGCCGGGAGAGACGACGAGGCGCGCAACGCATACCAGCGCGCACTCGAACTCGTCCAGACCGACGCCGAATGCCGATCCCTGAACGAGCAGCTCGCCAAACTCTCACGCTCGGGCTGAGCCACGAGCACTGCCCACCTCGCTGACGTTGACGGAACGGATCTGGCCGTCGCGTCAATACTTACTCGTGGACGGGAAACAGGCGACCGTGGCCATCGCGGCACTTGAGGACTTCGAGGCGGTGTTCCGGGAGCACTTCGCCCCGGTGCACCGGTTCATCGCGCGGCGCGTGGGCAAGGCGCTGGCCGACGACCTGGCGGCCGAGGTGTTCGCGACAGCGTACCGGCGGCGGGCTGCGTACCAGCCCGAGCGCGGGTCACTGCGGTCGTGGTTGTACGGGATCGCGGCCAACGTCTTGCGCGGGCACTGGCGCGACGAGCAGCAGCTACTTGAGCTCGACGCGCGAGTAGCCCATGAGTCGCGCGGGACGCTGACCGTGGCCCAGTTCGCCGATGCGGCCGACGAGCGGGTGATCGCCGCGACATTGGCACCGCGGATCGCGGGGGCGCTCGCGGCGCTGAACCGCGCGCAACGCGAGGTGCTGCTGCTGCACGCGTGGGCCGACCTCAGCCACGAGGAGATCGCCGCCGCGCTGGGCATCGCACAGGGCACCGCACGGTCGCGGTTGTCGCGGGCCCGCGCGGCGCTGCGCGCGCAGCTTGGCGAGTTCGACTTCGACCAGTGGACGTTCAAGGAGCAATACCATGGCTGACGAGATCGACCTGCTGCGCTGGTTCCGGGGGGACACTTTGGAACCGGACGACGCTGCCTGGAACCGCGCCCGGACAGCGCTCGCCGATGCTGGGGCCGTCGAGCCCGGTGCGCGGGCGACGCCGGGGCGGCGGCACCTGAGCGGCTGGCGGCCGCTGCGTCGCCGTGTCACCATCGCCACGGCGGTGGCCGTCGCGGCAGCCGTCGCCGCGCTGATCGTTGGCGTCATGCAGGGGCCGCCAACGCTCGCTGGTTCCCTGACCACCTCCTGGTTGCCGGCCCGGCCGCTGCCCGGCGGTGCTCACCCCGCTCGCGCTCCATCCGGCACCTGGCGGCTCACGAGCGACCTGGTCGCCAGCGGCTGGCAGGAACACACCGCTGGCCCGGAGCCGGGGTCGCTCACCTGCCCTACGGCGGCGACCTGCTACGTCGAGGGCGACAACTCGACGTCGCCGAGCGGTCCGGCGGACATGAACTCGGTCTACGTCTCCACTGACGGCGCGCAGACTTGGAGCGTCCTCCCGCTACCGGACGGTGTCACGTTCACGTCGCCGCTCTCGTGCGCTTCTGGCACGGACTGCACGGCGGGCGGACTGTACTACGGGCATCAGCCCGTCTACCTCACCACTGCGAGTGGTGGCCACTCCTGGACCGTGAGCCCGCTGTCGGCCGGGGTGGGCCAGATCCTTAGTCTCGACTGCGTCACCGCGAGGACCTGCCGGGGACTGGCATCGGCCTCCGGAAAGCCGATGAGCGCAGGTTTTGAGATGCTCATTTCCGACGCGCACTTCGTCATCACGTCCGACGGTGGGAGGCACTTCACCGTGGTGGCGTTCCCGAAAGGTGAGACTCTCCAGAGCGTGACCTGCCCCACGGCTGCGCACTGCGTGGCGGTCGGCCTGCACAGCAACGTCGATCGCCGGAACGGTCCCGACCTCGACCATGGCGTGCTGCTGACGTCCGATGACGGCGGCGTGACCTGGCAGCAGCGTCCCTGGCCGAATGGCTACGGGCCCGGCTTGTTCCCCGACGTCACCTGCATGGACGCCAGCCACTGCGCGATGATCGGCTTCGTCGAGCGGAACGGCACGGTGACCGATCAGCTTGGCGGAGTCACGTCGGGGAAAGACGCGGTGCAGTACACCGTGATCGGGTTCTCCTCCGACGGCGGAGCGACCTGGACGGCCAGCACGCTCCCGCATACGATCCCGTACCCGATGATCGACGCCCTGGCCTGCCCAACCACGCGGACCTGTTACGCGGCCGGAAGTGATCTCATCGCGCAGCGGATCGGCAACACGTACAACGCAGGGTCGTCGGTCGTCGCCATCACCCACGACGCCGGCCGTACCTGGCAGCGGGTCACCTTCACCGTCCCCGCGAAGGTGCCGGGCGGGATGCAAGGCGACTCGTTCATGGACATCGGCCAGATCCAGTGCCCACGGCCGGACGCCTGCGTCGCGATCGGTGTCTCCGACCAGGGATCGTCGTCCACGCCCATCTACACCAACCACGGCTAATCCCGCCGGTCGCCGGCAGGAGCCAACTGGTTTCGAAGGCGGACTCAGCAAGCCGTGTTGCGGAAGAGGTAAACGCCAACGGTTATGCCGTTGACCGCTGTCGCCTGCCCCGTCAAGAACATGCGATCGCTGCTGGTCTCCCCAGTGATCATGTAGAGGTAGCTGGCGTGCTCCAGACGCCAGCCGACGGCCTCTATTTCGCCCAGGATGGCGGCCGAACTCGAGGTAGTACGGCGTCCCTCGGCAGTCCCGAACCCGGCCGTGGCAATATGGCCACCCACTTCGAGTCGGACCTCCAAGAACTGCTGCCCCGCCTCTTTGGCCGCCGTGGCGGCGCCGACCGGAGTCGCCAGGAACGCCTCCATGCAGAACCGGCGAGTCGGGCGTGCAGTGTTGCGAATCCGCTGCTCACCGGGCGGACGCCGATATCAGGCGACAGCCGGCATCGGTTTTCCCCGGCAGCCTGCGGGGATGGAACGCGGGGTGCGGATATAGCCGCGGACGGTCTCACAGGTTCAAGGAGGCATCCTCGCAGCGGGTGTTCTCGACGAAAGCGGCTCTTCGAACTTGATGGGGCACGACACGGGCTCAGCCTGCGGTGAAACGCCTGTGACTCCTCAACACTGGCTGTTGATCAAGGACAGCTGGCGGAGGAGCCACAGGCTATGGAAGACGGTACTTCGATTCTGTTCGGCTTGCCCGGCGTGGCAGTGGATCGTGTCGAGCGCAGCACCGATGATGACGGCGCGGCGGCCCGGTTAGTGCATGTGATCACCACGGCGTCCAGTGCGGCCGGCTGCCCGCAGTGCGGGGTGGTCTCAACGTCGGTGCGGCAGTACCGGACCACCCGGCCGCGGGATCTGCCGTATGGCGAGGAGCCGCTGGAGGTCCGCTGGCGCAAGCGGCAGTACCGGTGCCGGGAGGAGGCGTGCCCGCGCTCGGCGTTCACCGAGTCCATCCCGGAGATCCCGGCGCGGGCCCGGCTGACCGGCCGGCTGTGCCGTCAGGCTGCGCGGCAAGTCGCCTCGGGCCGCAGCGTGTCGGCGGTCGCCGCCGAGCTCGGGATGAGCTGGCCGGTGGCGCACCGGCGTTACATCGCGCATGCCGACGCGGTGCTGACCGAGCCGGAGCCGCCGGTGGTGCTGGGCATCGATGAGACCCGCCGCGGTGCGCCCAAGTGGGTCCAGGACGCCGAGACTGGCAGGTGGGTGCGGACCGAGCGGTTCGAGACGAACTTCACTGACCTGTCCGGCACCGGGCGGCTGCTCGGCCAGGTCGCCGGGCGGACCGGGACAGCTGTCACCGGCTGGCTGGACGAGCGCGGCCAGGACTGGAAGAACCAGGTCGCCTTCGTGGCCATCGACCCGTGCGCGGTCTACCGGTCCGCGGTCCAGCGGGCGCTGCCGCACGCGGTCATCGTCGTGGACCACTTCCACCTGGTCCGGCTGGCCAACCAGGCCGTCACCCGGGTCCGGCAGCGGGTCACCCGGCAGAGCCTGGGCCGGCGCGGCACCAGCAAGGATCCCGCATGGGCGAACCGGCGCAGGCTGCTTCGCGGCCGCGAGCGCCTCACCGATCAGGCCTACGCCCGGATGTGGACCGAGATCCTGGCTCAGGAGACCACCGGCGAGCTGCTCGCCACGTGGATCGCCAAGGAGGAACTCCGCTACCTGCTTGCCCTGGCCCGTACCCACGCGGCCCGCTCGGAGATCAGCGACCGGCTGTTCGCCTTCTACGACTGGTGCGCCCGCGCCGACGTCCCCGAGGTCACCACGCTGGCCAAGACGATCGAGGCCTGGTGGCCGCAGATCCTGGCGTTCATCGGCACGGGCATCACCAACGCCGGCACCGAGGCCAACAACCGGCTCATCAAAGACGCCGCCCGGATCGCCTTCGGCTTCCGCAACCTCGACAACAAGCGCCGCAGAGTACGGTTGCACTGCAAACGGACAATGATCAGCTAGCCGATGCGAGGGTGACCAGCCCCATCAACTTCGAAGAGCCACGAAAGCCTGGCACAACTGCCGGATTCGCGCTGATTGCTGATAAGAACTGATTAAATACTGATCTTCACTTCTTTATGCGGCGAATAGGACAATGTCGCAGAAAGCAATGGGAGGAGCCTCCGATGACGTCAAGCCAGCACGGTCGACCATGCAGCGCGGGCCGAGCGTCAAGCGTTCACAGTCATCTTCGACCATGGCCTGACTCGCATTAACGCCCGACGACATCCGCGCCTTCGTTGACGCCACGCTGTACACCTCCAAGTACCGCGAGCGGCCACGCGCAGAGACTGTTCCAGGCGTTGGATGGCGAGCAGCACGGCGGCGATCGGCACCGGGGCGACCGGGACGCGGGCGTCGAGAGCGGCGCGATAGGACGTGTCCGCCATCGGCCGAGCACTACGGGGTGCGCCGACCCATAGGCGCATCAGCCTAGGTCGCCTGACCGGCAGGTGGTCACTTTAACGCATTACACCTGGAGGGGAAGGTGAGCACGATGACAGATGCAAGCCGGGCGGCGCCGAAGATCCTTGACATTCCCATCGGGCTGAATGCCACCGGGATGCGGAAGGAGTTCGACAGCCTCGGCGACGTGGAGGTGCCCGCGGACAGGTACTGGGGCGCCCAGACGCAGCGCAGCCTGGAGCACTTCGACATCGGCAACGACCGCATGCCAAAGGAGGTGTACCACGCCTACGGATACGTGAAGAAGGCCGCTGCGCTGGTGAACACCCAGGCGGGACGTCTGCCGGCGTGGAAGGGGCGGCTGATCGAGCGAGTATGCGATGAGGTGATCAGCGGAGCTCTGGATACAGATTTCCCGCTGTACGTCTGGCAAACCGGCTCGGGCACGCAGTCGAACATGAACGTGAACGAAGTCATCTCCAACCGGTGCATCCAACTGGTCGGCGGCACGCTGGGCTCGCAAGAGCCCATCCACCCCAACGACCACGTGAACATGGGCCAGTCGAGCAACGACACGTTCCCTACGGCTATGCATATCGCCGCCCACAAGATGGCCACGGAGAAGACGATCCCGGCCTTGCGGCGCCTCCGCGACGCCATCGAGCACAAGTCGAGGAAGTGGGCTGACGTGGTCAAGATCGGCCGGACGCACCTGGAGGACGCGACCCCGCTCACGGTCGGCCAGGAGTGGTCCGGCTACGCAGGCGCTCTCGACGACGCGATCGCCGAGGTCGAGCACGCCACCCGCGGGCTGCTGAAGGTGGCCATGGGCGGCACCGCGGTCGGTACCGGCTTGAACGCCCCGCTCGGGTTCGGGGACCAGGTGGCATCGCAGATCGCGTCAATGACTGGCAGCCCGTTCGAGACCGCGCCGAACAAGTTCACAGCGCAGGGCACCCTGGACCGCATGGTCCGCGCCCACGGCGGCCTGAAGGCCGCGGCCGTCACCCTGTTCAAGATCGCCAATGACCTGCGCTGGCTGGGATCCGGCCCGCGCACCGGGATCCACGAGCTGATCTTCCCGGCCAACGAGCCCGGCTCCTCGATCATGCCCGGCAAAGTCAACCCGACCCAGGCCGAGGCCATGCTCATGGTCGCCATCCAGGTCATCGGGTCCGACGTGGCAGTGACCATGGGCGGCGCCGAGGGCAACTTCGAGCTCAACGCGTTCCGGCCGGTGCTGATCAGCAACTACTTGCACTCAGCTCTGATCCTGGCCGACATGTGCGACCACTTCCGTGAGTTCATGATCGAAGGCACCCAGCTGAACGAGGCTAAGCTGAAGGAGAACATCGATCGCTCGGTCATGATGGTGACGGCCCTGTCGCCGGTCATCGGTTACGACAAGGCCGCGGCGATCTCCTACTACGCCATCGACAACAACCTGACCCTTAAGCAGGCCGCCCTTGATAAGGGCGTCAGCGAGGACCTGTTCGACAAGGTCGTCAGACCGATCGCCCTTACCCGCCCCGGCTCCGCCGACGTCCCGGCCAACGGCGGGAAGAAGTCCTGACATGCCATCCCTGAAAGGAGAGCTGGCCGCCGTCGGCCAGGAGCGGCTGGCCGGCAAGGCGGCCCTGATCGCGTCTGTGGGTGGCCAGCGGGGCTACGCCGACTGGACTAACCCCGATCACCGGCTGCGGCGGCTGCTGGCGGAGTTCATCGGCATGGCCGGGCTGACGTTCGTGCTGTCGGGCGCCGCGGCCATCCTGGCCCGCTACGGCGGCGGTGTCCTGCAGCCGTGGCAGACGGTGCTGGTGCTGTCGGTGGTCTCGGCGCTGTGGCTCGTGGTGGCCGTGTACTTCCTCGGAGACATCTCCGCCCATTTCAACCCGGCGACGACGCTGGCGTTCGCGCTGCGCCGCGACATGGGCTGGGTGATGGCCGGCGCCTACTGGATTGTCCAATTCGGCGCCGCCGTCTGCGGGTCGCTGCTGGCGCGCGGCTTCTTCGGCCCGGCAGGGCACCTGGCCGCCACGATGCCCAAGCCCGGCCTGTCCTGGCAGGCGGCCGGCTTCGAGGCGATCATCACCTTCGGCCTGGTGCTCGTGGTCCTCAACATGGCTAATGGGCCGAAGCTCAACGGTCCATTCGTGGCGCTGGCGGTCGGCGCCTACATCATGGCCTGGGGAACCATGGGCGGACCGTTCGACGGCGCCTCGATGAACCCCGCTCGCAGCTTCGGGCCCGATGTCGCCACCGGCAACCTGGCCACCTGGTGGGTGTACCTGATCGGGCCGGCGGCCGGCGCGGTCATCGCCGTAGGCGTGGCATACGTGCTGCGCGGCCCGGCCAAGGCCGAGGAATCCAGGGCCGCCGAGGGAACTCCCCTGGACCCGCCCGCGTGAGCGGTATTAGGAAGGCAACCAGCCCTGCCAGAGCCGTTAGCCGACCGGCACCAGCACACACGCAGCGCGGCAGACATCCCATGTTCTGGACTGTCAAGCGACCGACTGCTGATGGTCCCGGGCGATGTGCTCATCCTGAGTTGGCGCAGTGCGGCCTGGTGGCCGATGCCGCGGGCCCGTAGTGCCTGGTAGCAGGCGCGGGCGCCGGGCGAGCCGCGCATCGCGCAGAACGCCCACTGCTGCAGAGCGTCGGCGAGCCGGCGGTTGCGGGCGTAGCGGGCCGGCCAAAATGGCCGGCCACCACCTCGCCCAGTTCCTCGATCTGCGTAGTCAAGGCTCTGATCAGCGTGACCTGCCCGGCCACGACGGCCGCGCAGGCGGCCTGGACCGGCGGCGGCTGGCGGAGCTGCGGCACGCGCAGCACGGCCTGGATCTGCCGTGCTCTGGCCGCGGAGTCACGGCGGTGCGCCCGCCCCACCGCGGCGGCAATCTTCGACTGCGACAGCGCCGCGGCCCTATCGGGATCGGGAACCCGGGCGAGCAGCTCGAGGGTGCCGGGCGCGTCCAGGTCAGCGAAGGCCCGCAGCGCCACGGGAAGAACCCGCGCAGCGCCGCCCGCAGCCGCAGCACGTGCCGGGACCAACCGGCCGGCAGCGCGGAAAAGACAGCCAGCGATCTAATGGCCAGGTGCGCACCGGCAAGCCCCGGGCACGTCATCCCATCAGCGGTTACATCTCCTCACGACCAGCGGGCGCACGGCCTGCCGCAAGGCCTCAAAAGCCAGATGAGCGGAGTGCTGACCCGCCAGCCGCTACCAGAACCGAGCCTGCCAAACCCAGGCCGGCAAAAGCCATTAGATGAGTCCGCTTAGAAGGTGAAGTCCTTGGGCGCATCTTCACCCACGCGTCCGTCCACGGCCTCACGCAGGACGTCCGCGTGGCCAGTGTGCCGCGCGTACTCCTCAATCATGTCGAGCAGGATGTCGCGGACCGTTGCCGTACGCCCGTCCGGCCAGGTAAAGGACGCCAGGCCGTCGAGCCCCCGCTCCTTGATGACCTCGGCCACCAGTGCGCGTGACCTCTCGACCGCGTCTCGCCACACTGCGTAGACATCGGCTGGAGCATCCAGCGCGCCAGTGCGCCACTCCCAATCAGGATCGGCATCGAAGTCCACCGCACCCCAGGGGCTCCGTACCCCTGACCGGCGAGCTTGACAGCCAGCCAGTCTGTCTCGACCAGCGCCACATGCTTGACCAGACCACCGAGCGTCATCGCACTGGCAGCCGTGGTCGCGCGCAGACCCGCCTCGTCCAGGCCTGACCATTCGATGGGTGCGCTCGGCCGCTGATGCCGAATCCGCTTGACTTGTTCGCGACGGTCTCCCCATCGCAGGCATTGATGACGGACCGGCTTGCCGGACGGCTGGGCCATCTTCCGCCGTCGCGGCACTCGGTGATCAACACCGGGGTGAGAAGTGTTCGCCGAAGACGGGAAGCAGATCCTCATCGGAAACCGCAATATCGCCGATGTGCTCGTAGTCAGGATGTCTGACCAGTGCTGGGGCAGCGGGTGGTCGCGGTTATGGACCCGGCTGGCGACTGAGACACTAGGACGCTAGGCACAACGGTCGCGCTGCAGCAGCTCAGGCACGGCCTGCCTGTAACGGGAGTAAGAGGGCATTTGGGATCTGGAATGCGAACTGGAAAGCAGCCGATCACACCGTTGTCGGCCGTCATAGCGGGTCTCCTGGCCGGAGTTGTGGGGACAGTCTGCCTGGACACGGTTGGGTACCTGAGGCACCGGCGGGCCGGTGGCAAGAAGAACCCGCTGGAGTGGGAATTCGGGTCGATTGACAGCTGGGATGACGCCCCCGACCCGGGCAAGGTCGCCAAGCGCCTGATTGAGGGCTTCACGCAGCGCGAACTCCCCGACCGCTGGGCATGGCCCATCAGCACCGCCATGCACTGGGGGTACGGATCGTCGGCGGCAGCGCTCTACGGCATCCTGGCCGGCTCGCTGCGGGAGCCATACCCCATGTACGGCCTGCCCTTCGGCGCTGCAGTCTGGACCACTGGCTACGTCATTCTCCCTGCAGGAATGATCTATAAGCCGATCTGGGAGTACGACGCAAAGACCCTCGCCAGGGACCTGAGCGGCCACCTTGCCTATGGAGCAGGCACCGGAGCCGCTTTCTGGCTATTCGTAACGCTCTGGTAGTCAGCAGGAAGCGCGAGGCGTCGACGGCGCTCCCCATCTGCAGGAGCTTCGCTGCCCATTGCCGAGGGTTTGCTCGAGATCAGGCCGGCATGTACTTGTCGAACCAGGTCACGAGCCGGGTCAGGTAGTCAGTGACAGCCGGGAACCGGCTGACCCCGTGTCCCTCCCCGGGGTAGGTCACCAGTTCGGAGTCGACACCATGACTCATCAGTGCCTGGTAGAACTCCCTGGCCTGGCCGGCAGGCGTGCACCGGTCCTTTGCGCCCGCCGTGAGCAGGGTCGGCGTCCTGGCCTTGCTCGCGTGCATAACCGGACTGCGTGTGTGCACTTGGCTGCCGGTCTCCTCGGGGTCGGCGTTGTCCAGGAACCACAATCCCCAGCGGGGGATGTTGGTAGTGAAGGTGAAGCTGTACCACTCAGTCACCGGCGAGCCTGCCACGGCGGCCTTGAATCTCTGGTCCTGGGTCACCAGCCAGGCTGACATGAACCCGCCGTAGCTGACGCCCATCGTGCCGATCCGCGCCGGGTCGGCGATCCCGCGCTCGATCATTGCGTCAATTCCGGACAGGTAGTCGTAGGTGTCCGCGCCACCCATGTCGCCGACGACCGCCGCGGCGAACTCCTGGCCTCGTCCGGAGCTACCGCGCGGGTTCGGGAGCAGGACGGCATATCCGCGGGAGACCAGCAGTGGCACCGCGTAGCCACGCATTGTCCAGCTTCGCTGGTAGGCCCCGATCGGGCCGCCGTGGACGTGCAAGACCAGCGGGAACGGCCCGGCTCCAGGAGGCGTGCACAGGACTCCTTCGATCGGTGTGCCGTCGGGTGCGTTCCAGCTGACATTCGTCGCAGAGCCCGCGACCGATCGGATGTAGTCGGTGCCGGCATGGGCCAGGGAGGCCAGCACCTGGTCGGCGCCCGTGCCAACGATCGCGATCTCCTGCGGCAGGTCGTAGTCGTCCCGGATCACGACGACGCGGGCCTCGGACGTGAAGGCGCCTGCCGGGTAGAACCAGCTAGCCCAGGACTGGGCGGATGCGACCAGTTCCTTGGCGCTGATCGACTCCGGCAGGGTCCCCTCCCCGGCGTCGGCGATCCCGGCCACGCTGTCCAGATGGCGCTGGCCAATGTAGCCGAGCCGCGTTCGGTCGATCCACTGGACCGCGGTGACGTCTGTCCCGGCGGTGTCTACCACGCACCTGGTGCCGGCTACTAGGTCCAGCAGGATCAGGTCACCCGCCACGATCCACCGATCGCTGCATACGGCCTGTACTACGGCGGCCTTCTTACCGTCGGACGTCCCGGCAGGCAGCCCAAGCTGGACGTCACTGCGGAGCAGTTCGGTCACCTCACCCGTCGAGATGTCGAGCCGGCTGAGCACCCCGGAGTACCAGTCATCCTCGCCGGGCTGCTCGCTGGTGATTGCCAGCACATGTGCGGGACCGGACCAGGCCGCCTCCCAGACGTTCAGCCCGTCGGGCGAGACCTTGGCGAGCTCGCCGGAGGCCGAGGTATAGAGCCACAGGCTGCGCCAGGAATCCTCCGGCGCCCCGGCTTCGACTTCGGGGTACCAGGGCGGCCGCCCGGACTCGCCCGAGCCGGCCGTTCCCGACCCCTGCGCGTCAGCCATCTCGGCGCCGAGTCCAGCGACGCCTAGGAGGATCCGGGTGCCGTCCGGTGACCACGCGAGATACTCGACCGTGCCGGGGACAGCCGGGGCTGGCCTGGCCTCGCCGAGCTGTCCGTCGGTCAGCAGATAGAGCTGGAACACGTCAGCCTTGGCCCGGTCGGAAAGGAAGGCCAGGGCTGATCCGTCGGGCGCAAACCGGGCAGCCTTGGCTGACCCGCCACCGGATGTCAGCGCGCGCAGCGCGCCGTCCCGCACTTCGTACAGCGCCGTGCGGGGCAACCCGTCGAGTTCGTCATAGACCGATCCGGTTACAACGATGCGGCTGGCGTCGGTCGTGGTGACAAGGTCGGTCACATGGTGCGGCTTACCGAAAGCCGGCTCGTGCAGCCGCCGGACATGCTCGGCAACCGCGGCGTACTCAGGGGATTCCCGCAGGTCTTTGCGCATAGTCCGGGATGGTCTCATGCACGATGGGAGTACCGCTAGCGGCCATGCCACCGGCCGACAAGGGTCGCGGGAGGTCCCGTGCTGCGGTACCTGGGACTGTGCATGGTGACGCGGTTTGCAACGACGGCGGCTGCATTAGCGGAGAGGATCGAAAGGCGCAAGCGCTGTCTGGGGCCGGCCGGTGGCGATGAGGCGGGCAAGCAAACGCCCTGTCGCGGGTCCAAGAGTCATTCCCCACATCCCGTGACCGCCAGCGACGAACAGGTTTTCCGTTCTCGTGCCGCCAATGATGGGCAGGCCGTCGCTAGTCAAGGGCCGTGGGCCGACCCAGGCACGCGCGGACGTTGACCAGTCGATGCCTGGCAGGAAGCCCTGAGCGGAGCGCATGATCGCGCGGATCTTGCGCTGATCGAGCGGATGGTCAGCGGGCCGGAACTCCATGGTGCCCGCTACCCTCATGCCGCCGGGGGCTGGCGTGCAGGCCACCCGCAATGCTGGGAGGTACAACGGCCGGGTCAGCGGCTCTGGCGTCCGGACGGTGAATGAGTAGCCGCGGCCCGCTTGCACTGGGACCCGGACTCCGGCTGCGCGAGCAAGGTCGCCAACCCAGGCGCCGTTCGCCAGCACGCACACGTCAAAGTCGGCGGTCCGTCCCGTGACATTGATCTGCACTCCGCCCGTCTGGGTGCTGACGGAGCTGACGTTGGCCGCTGGGATGATCTGCCCGCCGCGCCTGGTGACCGAGGCGGCCAGGTTCTGCGTGAACTGCAGCGGCTGGAGGAATTTCTGGCCTCCTATACGCAGGCCGTACCTGGTCCGCGGCCCGAGCAGCGGCTGCTCGCGGCGCAGATCGGCCTCCGAGAGCTCATCGACGGAGAAGTCCTGGCCTGCTGCGGCGACGGCCTGCAGCTCGCGGCGCAGCGGGGCTGCCTGCGCGGGCCTGTCGAAGGCGGCCACCACTGCGGCGTCCTCGATCGTGCCGGTTACTCCGGCCTCAGCCAATGCCTGGTATGAGGAGAACGCAAGATCGTTGAGCTCGGCGTAGCTGGCTACCCCGGCCAGCCAGTGGCGGTGCGTGCAGTGAGTTGCGAATGCCAGGAGGAAGCGCCAGGTGGCGGGGAGCCCTGCGGGCTCGATGCGCAGCGGGCTGTCTCGGCGAAACAACGATGCCAGGCCGTAACGCAGTACGGAGGGCTCAGGCAGCGGCGCCACCATCGCGGGGCAGATCCAGCCCGCGTTGCCGCCTGAGGCGCCGGCGGCAACATCACGCCGGTCGAGCACGGTGACCTTGAGACCCTCCTCCTGGAGGAACCAGGCGGCCGACAGCCCGACGATGCCCGCACCCACCACCGCGGCCCGCAGGCCGGACCGGCTAGCATGGCTGCCCGTTACGCTCGTGGCGGCCATCGGCCCGGTTCGCATGGGCATAGCAGCGGACCGAAATGCACCTAGTGGGACCCGCCTTCGGCGGCGTCGGCCGCTGCAGGCTGGCTGTCGGGCGCGGCGCCGGAAACCGTCCAGTACTTTCCGGACCGGGGGCGGACGAAAAGGAAGTAGTACAGCAGCGCAGCCGCGAAGATGCCGGCACACAGCCAGAGGTCAGAACCCTTCTGCTTGGTCAGCACCACTGCGACGCCGACCACGGCAATGATCGGCGGAACCGGCCACAGCGGCATCCGCGACGGCCTTTCCAGGTGGCGCTGACGGACTCGGCTGACGAGGGCGGACACCGCGATCAGGCCGTAGAGGATCACGATCAGCACGGCAGTAAAGGTGACCACTGTGATCAGCGTGGACTGGAAGCAGAGGATGGTAGCTAGCGCTCCGACGATCAGCGTGGCGACCCATGGCGCCCCGCGTCGTCTGTCGACCTTCGCGATCCACGAGCTAACCGGCTCTGGCCAGGCAAAGTCCCGTCCGCTTGCCCACACGATCCTGGAGAACTGCAACGTGATGGCCACGGACGCATTGAAGATCGCAATCAGCGCGCCATAGGTGACGATGGTGATGAAGGTAGTGCCGAACGCCTCACCGCCCACCTCTGTGACCGGCGTGGCGGAGTGGAGGAACGCGGGCAGGTTGTGGGCGCCGAACACGATCCCGATGAACGGGATGAGCTCGAAAACGATCCCGAGGGCCGCGGCCGTCACTACTGCTCGCCCGACTTCGGCCCGCGAGCCCAGGATCTCCTCGGCGAAGTTGATCCCGCTGTCGTAGCCGTTCACTGAGAACAACGCGGTGGCCAGGGCCGTGACGATGAGGCCTACGCCGATGGCGGATACCCCGCTGGTGCCGGTCGGGCCGACGGGGTGGGCGAGGATCGACAGCGGCTGGTGCAGGTGCGTGAATCCGGCCACGCCAAGCGCCCCTACGACGATCAGCTCGAGCGCAAGGCAGATCCCGGTGAACCAGGCGTTGAACTTGATCTGCATCAGCGCCACGAGCGTCACCGCGATCATCCCGAAGCCCGAGATGAGCCTGGTCGAGATGGCCGGGTTGAGCGCGTGCGCGTAGGTGCCGATCCCGATGGCGACGCTGGCTGGCAGGAAGATCGCCTGGCCGATGTAGTCGACCATCGCCACGAACCCGGTGGCCTTGCCGAGCACGCGGGTAACGATCGAGAACAAGCCGCCAGCGACCGGGAACATCGAGCCGAGCTCGCCCATGCAGAACGCCACATTGATGGCGATGAAGCACCCGATCAGGTAGGACCACACCGAGCCTGTGCCGGCGACTGCGACCACTGCAGTCCCTACCACTAGCAGCGATGCGGTTGGGGTGATGTCAGACAGGATCAGCGCGATGTGCCCGAGGGCGTTGACCGCCCTCTTCAGCTCCTGCCGGTACCCAAGCGTCTCCAGGGCTTGCTGAGCCTGGGATTTGTCGGCCGCGACCTGTTCCGCACCCGTCACGGCAGCTCCCTGATGCTCGCATCGAAAGTAGCACTAATGGCGCGTAAGCTACACCTACGAATGGTCTCGGTCAATGGCTTGTGGGAGGCACCGGTGAAGGTGTTCATCTCGGTCGACATGGAAGGCGTATCGGGAATCACCGATCCCGAGGATGTGCTGCCTGACGGCGCTGACTACCAGCGGGGCCGGGTCTTCATGACAGGCGACGCCAATGCCGCGATCCTCGGTGCCTATGACGGTGGCGCTGACGAAGTGCTCGTCAACGACTCGCACTGGATCATGCGTAACCTGCTGTTGGAGCGCCTCGATTCCCGCGCGCGCACGATCAAGGGCTTCCACAAGTCCCTGTGCATGGTTCAGGGTCTGGATGCGTCTTATGACGGCGCTGTATTCGTGGGGTACCACTCCTGCGCGGGCACGGAAGGCGGCGTGCTCAACCACACGATGCTCGGAAAGGAAATCCAGAATGTCTACCTAAACGGCGAAGTCACTGGCGAGACGCGGCTGAATGCTGCCTTCGCAGGGCACTTCGGGGTCCCGGTAATCATGGTCGCAGGCGACACTGCGGTGTGCGAGGAAGCACGGCGGTTCCTGGGCGATGTGCAGACCGTCGCCGTCAAGGACGGGATCGACAAGTTCACTGCCAACTGCCTGCACCCGGAAGTAGCGCAGCAGCGCATCAGGGAGGCCACAGCGCAGGCGGTCCGAGAGCATGACCGGTTCGTGCCCTATCAGCTGAGCGCGCCTTACAGTCTGGGGATCGAATGGAACTCCACGACGATAGCCGCGACCTGCGGCCTGATCCCCGGCGTTCGGCTGAGCGGGCCGCGCTCGGTTGAGTTCACGACGCAGGACTACCCGGAACTCATGCGCGTGCTCGTGGCGATGCTTCTTCTCGGCATGCAGGTGGGCCAGAAAGCTATATATGGATAGGGATCTTGCTCGGGCGGCAGCTGCCGAGCCGTTCGATCGCGGAGATCTCGGGACTACGGTGCGCGCTCTGCGCGAGCAGCGGGGGCTGACCATCGCCAGTGTCGCCCGCAACGTCGGGGTCAGCGCCGCCGCGATCAGCCAGATTGAGTCAGGCGCTGTCCAGCCGTCAATGTCAACGCTGCGAAAGCTCGCTGCATCGCTCGGGATACCGGTGTTCCGGTTCTTCCTGCCCGTGGAGTCCGATGGAGTTCAGGTGGTCCGGCGCGCCGAGCGGATCAGCATCAGCCTGCCGCAGCCGGGGCCGCGGTACCAGCTGCTGACCCCATCCGTCCACAGCCAGCTGGAAGTCATGCAGATAACCCTGGAACCCGGCCAGGACTCAGCGCCCGAGCTGATGAATCACGCTGGCGAGGAATGCCTGGTGATCGTCGCTGGACACGGCGCGCTCGAACTCAGTGACTCTGTCATTGAGCTGGTAACCGGCGATGCCGCGACCTTCCAGCGAAGCATTCCGCACCGGCTCCGGAACGTCGGCCGCCGCCCTCTTGTGGCACTCGCCGCTATCACGCCACCATCACTTTGAAAATAGGCCGCCGTCCGCCTGCTCTTGCCTACATCATCCGCCGCAGAGTCGGCAGCCACGAAGATCCTCCGCCGCGATGCCCGTGCGCTTGCTTCCTCAGTGGCTCGATCGGTTGCGGTTCAGTCGGGCGTATGCCTTGCGGTTGCGCCGGTAGAGTCCCACGAACTCCCGGAACACCTCGGCGTAGAGCTCCTTGGTGCTCGGGTCCGGCTGGTAGCTCCTGTCCACTCGCACTCGGTCCGGGACCTGGTCGAACGTGAGCTCGCCGATCGCCACGGAAGCGAGCATCCCGGCGCCCCTGGCGTTCGCGTTCACCGGGTCGGCCACCTGCTCGATCCTCCGGTCGAGCACGTCGGCGAAGATCTGGCACCAGGGATCGGAGCGCGCTCCGCCGCCGATGAACCGGATCGGCTCGAGTCTCCGCCCGGCGAAGTGCTCCGCGGCCTGAAGCAGCCACCGCGCGTTGAGTGCCACTCCTTCGAATACGGCCCGGACAAGCTCGTCGCGATTGGCCGACAGCGACATGTTGTGAAATCCGCCGCGCACGAACCGGTCCTCCACCGGGGTGCGCTCGCCGTACAGCCATGGCGTGAAGATCACGCCGCCGCTCCCAGGCGGAGCGTCGCCGACCATCCGGTCGAACTCACGGTAGGCGTCGGGTGGCGGGTCGGCGGCGAACAGGACGCGGTCGCGGAGGAACTTCAGCGCCGCTCCGGCGGTCTCCTGCTCATCGGCGACCAGGTAGCGGCCGGGGATCGCGGACGGCAGCGACGCGATGTTCCGCAGCATGTCCGTCTTCTTGAACGGAACGTGGCACGTTAGCCAGGAGGACGTGCCGACATACAGGTGAGCCTGAAAGTCGCGGGTAGCTCCCGATCCGATGGCTGCCGAGTGGACATCCGGCGTGCCAACGACGACCGGGATGCCGGCCGGAACGCCGAGCGCTTCCGCCGGTCCGGGCAGCACGGGCCCGAGAATGTCCGTCGCGGCCATGAGGTCTGGGAGTTGGGAGCCATCGACCCCGGCCAGCCGCAGGAGCGCGGGGTCATAGCGGATCCGGTCGGCGTGCCGGTTGTCGGTCACCCAGTGCAGCGCGATCGAGTCGTACGACGCAGCGGCCCGGCCGGTGAGCTGGAGGTTCAGCCAGTCCTTCGGCTCCAGGAACAAGCGGGCGGAGCGGTATGAGTCAGGCTCGGCGTACTTGAGCCACAAGATGTGCGAGATGGGGTCCTTCCCGCTGTGCGCGGGAATCCCGGCGGTCTTGCGGATCCATCGGACCAGCTTGTCGGCGCCGTAGCCCTGCACCCGCACTGGCCCTCCGGTGATCGCACGCGCGTACTGCGCCCCCCGCGAGTCCATCCAGATGATGGCCTTGCGGATCGGACGGCCTCGCCCGTCGACGGCGACGGTCCCTGACCACTGCGCGGTGCAGGAGACGGCCACGACCGACTCTGGCGGGACGGCAGAGCGGGCCATCAGCCGGGATGACGCGCATGAAATCAGCGCCCACCACTCTTCTGGATCCTGCTCGGCGCCACCGTCCGGCAGAATCTCGACCCGGCAGTCCTCTTGCTGCGATGCGACGACCTGACCGGTGACCGATACCAGCGCGACCTTCAGCGCGGAGGTTCCGAGGTCGATCGCCAGGATGTGGCGCTCCATGGCTACACCTCGAACATCAAGTCGAGATAGGCGCCAAGCAGTTCGCGGACGACGTCGCCGGGCAGTGAGGCGGCCATGCCGTAGATGGGGGCGAGCCCGGTGCGCATCTCGGGGTTCGCCCGGACCTCAGCGATTGAGGCCTCGAGGTCGTGGAGGAACCGACCGGCGACACCGGGCAGGGTGTGGCGGAGCGTGATCGCGATGTGGACGGCGGACGGCCGCTGGAGCCCGTTCAGGCTCCATCCCCGGCGCGTCATGTTCTCCATGACCTGGAACACATCGAGGCCGTCGTCGGTGGCGAACGCGATCACCCACAGCGGGTCGCCCAGAACGCGGAGCCCAGGGATCGCACTGACCCCGTCGCGCACGCGCGCGCCGGTCTCGAGGATCCGCCGGGCCGCCTCAACGTAACCGCCTTCCCCGATCGACAGCATCGCAGCCCAGCACTCGGCTGAGAGGGCCCCCGGCAGGCTCCCTTCGAACGTTGGCGACAAGTACAGGCCGCCAGGCCAGTCGGCTGTCATGTAGTACTGGAACTGCCGCAGTTCCTTCCCCCGGTACAGCACAACGGACGAGCCTTTCGCCGCATAGCCGTACTTGTGGGTGTCAGCAGACATCGACGTCACACCTGGCAGCCGGAAGTCGAAAGCCGGCACCGGGTAGCCGAGCCGCTCGGCCCACGGCACGATGAAGCCGCCCAGGCACGCATCGACGTGGCAGCCCGCGCCTCGTTCCGCCGCGAGCGCGGCAATCTGCGGGATCGGATCGATCACGCCATGGGGGAACGTCGGCGCTGACCCAACCACAACGGCCGTCCGCTCGGTCACGGCATCGGACATAGCGGTCAGGTCGGCCTTGAACTCGTCGTTGACTGCGACCCGCACCAACGGCATGTCAAAGTAGCGAGCGGCCTTGTCGAACGCTGCGTGCGCGGTGACCGGTGCCACGATTTCAGGCTCGGAGATGCCCCTGCGCTCGCGCGCGAAGTCCCGGTAGGCCTTCATCGCCAGCAGGATGCTCTCGGTACCGCCCGAGTTCACCGTGCCCACCACCGGGGCGTCCGGCGCGGCGTGCTCGCCCCCCAGCATGTGCGCGGTCATGGAGACGATCTCCGCCTCGAACTTTGTGGCGCTCGGCCACAGATCCGGGTGCAGCGGGTTGCTCTGCGACTGCGCCGCGTACACGCGATTCAGGAACGCCACGTGCTCCGGATCGCCGTGATACACGGCCCCGGAGGCGTATCCATCGCGCCAGCGGGCTTCCTCGACCGCGGCGAGGCGCTCGACTAGCTCGGCTACCTCTGTCCTGGGCAGCCCGGTCTCCGGCAGGCGCGGGAATGAGGGGAACGCGTGGCGGTATGGCTTCAGCTGCTGCTCCAGGCTGGTCATCAGGTCAGCTGGATCTGTCATCACGACCTCCGTTGGTCGGTCTCGTTCGCGATTTGAGCAGGAAGCCTGGTGGCCAGCGCGACTCCGGCCAGCGCAGCTGCCGAGAGTGCGCCGAGCGACAGGTACGGGCTAGAGATAAGGCCTTGGACTATCAGCACCAGGACGACCCCGCCAAGGTTGCCGGCAAGCAGCAAGAACCCGACGGCGGCACCGGCGCGCTCGGGCCCCGCATGAAGTTCCGACCAGTCCAGCACTACCGGAAGCGCAGCCAGCAGAACGAACCCCTCGACGAACAAGACGGCGCCGATGAAAGCCACGTTGTGCAGGGCGGCGACCGCGAGGAAAGCGACGACCGTCACGCTGACCGTCGTCAGGAGTAGAGCCCGCCGCTGGTCACGCTTCGCGACGGCCTGCGGCACCACCGCGGCGCCCAGGATCCCGGCCACGGTCATGATCGCGATCAGGTAGCCGGCGGCGCCGCCCCGCCCGAAATGAGCCAGGATCGAATCGAGCCAGGTCGCCACCGCGTTGAACACGCCCATCCCGACGAACAGCAGGCCGCCCAGCACCCACATGAACCTGTCAGCCCGCAGCCAGCCCAGCGAAACGGCGACTGACGGATCGCCATGGAACGCCGCTGGCGTGCGGACGGCGAGAAGCACCCAGGCAGCCGCGACGATGACCACAGCGAGTTGCACCAGCAACAGCAGCCGGAGGCCGCCAGCGTCGAACAGCGGCCCTCCGGACAGCACGGCGGCAAGGATGCCGACGTACAGGGACGCGCTGCCGACGGAGATGGCCGTCGTCCGCTCTTCCGGCGGGAAGTACCGCGCGGCGACCTTCGTGATCGAGTTCAGGACCAGCGGCTGGCCTGCGGCCACTACAAACTGCCCGGCGAAGGCCCACCCATAGGACGACGGGCTCGCGAGCCGCAGCAGCCCGCCGCCCGCAGTGAGGATCGCCCCGGTTGACAGCGCGCGCCCGAAGCGGGCATCGAGCCAGCGTCCGCTGGGCAGCGCGAGGATGACGTACATGAGCGGGAAGATCGCAGCGAGGTCACCAGCTGCGCCGACAGAGACGCCCATGACCCGGTGGGTCTGTGTGGTGATCGGCGCGTAGGAGAGCCACAGGAGCTGAGAGCATGCGGCGAGCAGGCCGTAGCCGGCCAGGATGATCCACCGGTTCATCCGCACCAACGTGACGGTTGCGTGGCCATTAGCCACTGCGCGGGCCTGTCGGCTCGCCGGATCCGGCTCGGTCATCTGGTGCGTTGGTGCCGGGTGTGCCGTATAGGTCGAGCAGCCGGATCCGGGCCGCCTCCAGGCGGTGATACATGACCTGCGCCACGCGCTGCACTAGCTCGTAGCCCAGCTGCGGATCGGCCTCGCATTTTCCGCGCAGGCAGGCTGAATCCAGGCATACCACGCTGGTTGGCTCTACCGCCCGGGCGTCGAACAGCCAGAGGTGCGGCGGGATCAGCCACGGCCAGTCCAGCACCTCGCCGACGCCGACCGAGTCCAGGACGATGGGTCCGCTACCAGGGCGGAACACCTCCAGCGCGACACGGCCGTGGATGATCACGTAGAAGTGCTCGGCGGTGCCGCCCTCGCGGAACAGGTACTCCCCGTCCCGGACGTGCTCGTTGCGGGCGCAGCCTGCCAGTTGCTGGACTGCGTCGGCGTCCAGGCCGGCAAAGAAGGGGTGGGCGCCCAGGTAGTCCGCGATCGGGCGTACCTTCATCAGATCCCTCCCATCGAGGGCAACCGCCGGGCCGTGCACGCCGCGGACCACCGCGGTTCCGCCGCCGCAGAGCGCCGGGCTTCCGCACGGCGACCCTGGCGGGGCCGCCATGAACCTGCCTCTAAGTCTGACCCGGCGGAACGCTGCGGCTGCCAGAGTCCAAAGTCCCGTCGGCCAAGTCCCGTCGGGGCTAGTCCGCGACTACGGCGTCGCGCACTCCACGGTCTACCGGATGATGCGGAAGTATGGGCAGAGTTCTTAGGCGCACTTCAACGTTTACCCGCAATAGGCTTTTGCTACACTTAGCCTATGGCAGCAACAAAACCAGAGCACGTCACCTCCAAAGACGGTACCAAAATTGGCTACTATACCTACGGCAGCGGACCAGGCATTGTCCTTGTCCAAGGAGCAATGGGCACGGCCTATAATTTTTCTGAGCTGGCGGAAGCCCTGTCCAGTTCTTTTACCGTGTATGCCCCCGATAGACGCGGAAGAGGGCTAAGCCCCTGTCAGTTCACTGAGGACTACTCTATCCAAAAGGATATCGAAGACCTGGGCGCTTTGCTCGCGAAGACAGGTGCCCATTTTGTATATGGCCTCAGCTCTGGTGGCGTGATTGCACTACAGGCGGCATTGACGCTGCCTGCTACCCAAAAAGTTGCTGTCTACGAACCGGCCATTTTCGTGGATGGGCTGCCGTTGAAGGCGCTGGCCCGCTTTGACAAACAGATGGGCACCGGTAAATTGGCCGGTGCCATGGTAACGGCCATGAAGGCGGCGCAGATGGGACCGTCTGCCTTGCGTTATACTCCTGACTGGCTGCTGGTGGCACTAGCACAGATGCTCATGAACCGGGAGGCCAAGAAAGGGTCGGGGGAGTATCCACTGACGCAAGAGCTGGCCTTGGCATTGCCCTACGACTTTAAAATCGTTCGCTCAATGAACGAGAGAATAGAATCATTCAGTAGCATTAACAAACCTGTACTGCTCGTTGGCGGCAGTAAAAGTCCGGCCTACCTCAAAGCCGGTTTGAGCAAGCTAGAGCACATCATGCCCGACACGCAGCACGTAGAACTTGCAGGCTTAGACCATGGGAGCTCCTGGAACTACGACAAGCAGAGAAATCCCAATGGTAACCCGAAGCAGGTGGCTGAAATTCTACGAGACTTCTTCGCCAGAGTATAGGTTAGGCATGGGCTGGAAACTGTCCAATTAGGCTACAAAAAACTCTAGAGCTTCCCTTTGGCTCTAGTTAGTTGAGAATTCATCGTTGGCCTCAGCAGGATTCGAACCTGCGCACTCGACTACGGAGGCCGATCACTTTGCTCCGCACTAAGAATGGCGATCAGCAG
This sequence comes from uncultured Actinomycetota bacterium, assembly GCA_963837255.1. Taxonomy (GTDB): domain Bacteria; phylum Actinomycetota; class Actinomycetes; order Streptosporangiales; family Streptosporangiaceae; genus JAJYUU01. Next base: position 1,926,043 of record CAWIMN010000007.1, on the reverse strand, counting down.
CGATGCACGGAAGCGCGATAAAACCAGACCGGGTCGTCCGTGCCCGTTCCGGATCTTGCAAGGGTCAACGGGCGCGGAGCCGGCAACCGACGGGCCAGGACCGCCAGGGCCTTGTCTCCACCTGCGAGTCGGGCTGTGGTGCGCTGCCGTTTTCCGGGAACCGGGCGTCTGTCTCATTCGCTGAGTCAGGTAAGCCGCGGGTTCGGTCAGACCCCGTCTCTCTTCTACGATCTGAGGCCCGATGTACCTGCTCCGCCGCACAGGGTTACGACGGGCTGGGACGCCATCGGAGCGGCAGCGTGGTGGGCCCGTTGTCGAGCGGATCGCCTTCTGGAGCGCGTCACACGCAAAGACTGCCGTCATCGGCTGGTTCGGCCTGGTCGGTGCCGCCCTCCTAGCGGGGCAGCTGCTTGGAACGCAGAGTCTGCCGCAGTACGACCCCGGGCAGGCCGGGCAGGGTGAGCGGCTCCTGCACCAGCTGAACGTGACGACACCGCCGACCGAGAGCGTGCTCATCCAGGCCCGAGGCCCTGGAGCCGACTCGCGCACCTTCGCGAATGACCCCCAAATGCGGCAGGCGGTACGCCAGGTGACTGCCGCGCTTGACCGGCTGCATTCCGCGGCGATGGACGTCAGCGCACCGAGCCTGGCGATTCAGCCGGCCGACGTCGAACCCAGATACGACCGCATGCGGTGGGAAAGAGACGGAACCGGCGGTCTGCGGTGCAAGCACTCGCGCCGCCAGCCTCGTTTCGAGCGGAGGGCACAGCGTGCTGGTGACATTCCGCGTAGCTGGACCGCACTCCGAAGTGGACTCCACGGTAGCGGCGGATCAGGCGGCGGTCGCTAAGGTGCAGGCGGCGCACCCAGACCTGCTCGTCGCTGAGGCGGGCGGAGCCAGCGCGAGCGCGGCAGGGAACTCGTTGCTGGAATCCGACTTCCGGCGAGCCGAGTTCAGCTCGGTGCCAATCACGCTTATCTTGCTGCTGGTGGTATTCGGCGCGATGGTGGCCGCTGGCATTCCCGTCGTGCTGGCCGGCAGTGCCGTCGCGGCGACCATCTCGCTGCTGGCTATTCCCAGCCGGTGGCTGCCGATCAGGTCCGGCACCGCTGAGATCGTGCTGATACTCGGGATGGCGGTCGGCGTCGACTACTCCCTGTTCTACCTTCGTCGCGAGCGGGAGGAGCGAGCGGCCGGACGCTCGCCCGCCGACGCCCTGCGGGTGGCAGCGGCTACTTCTGGCCGGGCGATCGTCATCTCCGGGCTGGCCGTGATGATCTCGCTGGCCGGGCTGTTCCTGAGCGGGATAGTCCTGTTTACCGGCATGGCGTTTGGCACAATCACGGTGGTCGGCGTGGCCGTGGTCGGCTCGCTGACCGTCCTTCCCGGGCTGCTGTCGATGCTGGGCGACTGGGCCGACCGGGGCAGAATCCCGTTCCTCGGTCGTCGGCGCACCGCCGCACGACCGTCACGACTGTGGGCCGCGCTGGTCCGGCGGGTGGTACGCCATCCCCTAGCGTGGGGTGGTGCCGCGGCAATAGCAATGCTGGCGCTGGCCGCACCTGCGCTTGGCATGCGGCTGGGCAGTCCCATCGTCGACCTGCCCGGTAATGTCGTCGTAGCGCGGACCCTGGACAAGATCTCCGTGGCGTTCCCCGGTCGGCCGACACCAGCCGAGGTCGTGGTAACCGGCCGGGACCTAGCTGGCCCGAGGATCCGTGACGCAGTACGCGCCCTGGAAGGCCGCGCCTCAGCAGGCGGACCGATCGGGGCCCCCATCACGGTGACGGCGGTGGCGTCCGGGCAGGGCCTGGTCATCGATGTGCCGCTGGCGGGCAGTGGATCGAACAAGGTCTCGAGAAACGCTCTTCTCGCCTTGCGGGACCAGGTCTTGCCGCAGACGCTCGGCAAGGTCAGCGGCATCAGCTACGCGGTTACCGGCAATACCGCCACGAGCTATGACTGGAGCACGACGCTCCGCGCGCGAATGCCGGTTGTGTTCACCGTCGTGGCCGGGCTGGCGTTCCTGGTGCTGATGATCGCGTTCCGCTCCGTTGCCCTCCCGCTCGTCTCGGTAATGCTGAATCTGCTGTCGGTCGGGGCTGCGTACGGCGTGATAACGCTGATCTTCCAGGACGGCGGGCTGCAGGGGCTGCTCGGCTTTTCAAGCGACGGCGCGATCGCGCAATGGGTGCCGCTGTTCATGTTCGTCTTCCTGTTCGGGCTGAGCATGGACTACCACGTCTTCATCCTCAGCCGGATCCGTGAGAGGTGTATCCGCGGCATGCGCACTGCCGATGCCGTGACCAGCGGCATAGCTGCCAGCGCCGGAGTAGTGACGAGCGCAGCGGTCATCATGGTGGCGGTGTTTTCTATCTTCGCAACGTTGTCCTTCGTCGATGTCAAGACGCTCGGCATAGGCTTGGCTGTCGCGGTGCTCATCGACGCAACTGTGGTGCGCGGCATCCTGGTTCCGGCAGCTATGGCTCTGCTAGGTGAGCGAACGTGGTATCTGCCCGGTTGGCTGGGCTGGCTGCTAGGGCGGCATCTCCGCGACACGGACGAGTCTCCGCCGCCTGGGCTGACCCTCGCCTCGCCTGGCTGACAGCGGCGAACTGGCAGCGCGGGGAGCGAGGGTGGCCTCCGGCTTGGCCGGAGCCCTGGTCGCGGTAACGGTGTAGCCGTTCTTGCCGCCTGCCGTCATCAGGTAGCCGAGTTCAGCCAGCGCTGAGGCGAGCCTGGCGTCCGGGAGCGTGTAGGCCATCACGGTCGGGCTGCAGGGTGACGGAGCGCTCGCTGCGGTGGCTTCCGCGAAAGTGAAGCTCGGCCGAGCCGCGATCCACTTCGCCATCTCCGGTATCCGGGTTGCCTTGCTCACCGCCGCGAATCGGGCTGCGGGATTCGCGGCCCTGGCCGGGCCCGTCTTCGGCCTGCCGGTGGTGGTACTGGTGGCCTTCGGAGCCATCGCCGCGTCAGCGGCTGCGTGCTGGTTGTCGTTCGATTTGGCCCACTCGCCCGGCGGCTCACGGGATGTGGTCACTGACCCGCCGGAGGCGGCAACCACGCTGTGCGCGGGCAGGCTGCGCGGTTGCTCGGCGCCGAGCCGGGCGGCACTGGCGGCTCGCGTGCCGGCGGCCCTGGTCTCATTGGCGGCTTGGGTCTTGGCCGCTGCGGCGGCGGCGTGGCTGGTCATCGGGTGCTCCTCGGGGTTATGTGCTCCGGGGGCCGTTAGCTCCATAACCCTCTGCCTACAAGCTACCTTCGCGGAATGTCAGAATAACGGCATAACGGTCATACTGTGTAACTGATTTGAAACGGCGTGAATAACCAAGGCCGACTTACTGGAGGCGCTGGACGATCTTGCCGTATGCGAAGTTCTCTTTCTCTTCGCCAAGGAAGCACAGGCGGCGATGAGGACCGGACCTCACGACGGGCACGCGACATCATGAGCTTATGGCGATCATGCAGCACGCCGCTTTCCTCGGGACCGAGCGTGGCAGCGAGCAGCGCCATCGGGTCACCAACTGATGCGCGGGTCGCGGGGAGCCCAGGTCAGGTGGGCGTTCTGCATCGTCTGGCTAGCTGCGCGGGTCGATGGCATGCGCGCGATCTAGCTCGCGTGCCACCCGGCGACGACGGCCGGCTGCCGCCGGTGCACCCGACGTGGTAGGCGGGAATAGATCGGTGGCTCCGGCAGCCTCAGGTGACTGGCGCGGTCCACGACGTCTCCCAGGTGCGTCGGCCGACCAGGCCGTCCACCGCGAGTCCCTTCTCGGACTGGAATTTCAGGCACACAGAGCGGGACTGCGGCCCGTACTTGCCGTCACGCTCGATCGCCCAGCCGCGATGCGACATCTGGTGCTGCCAGGTCAGCACTACCTGGGTGTCCTTGCCGCCGTAGTACCCGGAGTGGCAATGCGGATCGGCTGAGGGCAGCCCTAGGTAGTCGTCCGGGCCGTAGGGCCACGGCTGCGTCGGTGCCTTCGGCTTCGGCTTGGGGGCACTTGAGGTGAAGCCGAACATCCGCTCCAGGTCGGCAACGTCCATCCCGTCGGCAGAGTTGATGTCGCACGCGCCGAAAGGCGGGGTTACGTAAGTGTCGGAGTACTGGTGGGCGAACTTGCCTGGGTAGGTCGGGTTTGATCCATAGGCCGCGATCACGAGCCTGATGCCTTGCGGCTTGGACGGCCAGAGGGAATCGAGATCGCCTGTGTTGCCGTACCCGGTGACCCGCTTTGGACTGCCGAGCCAGTGGGCTAGCTCGTCGAACTGGGCGTTGATCGACGCTGACTGGTTGCCGGTGATCTGCCCGGCGTCGGACTCGACGTCGATCATCACTGCCATGCGCTGGTTCGGGCTGCCGACCATCGACTTCAGGACCGCAGCGCCGTTGACGCCCGGACGGTAGTAGTAGTACACCATGTAGCCGAACATCCGCCCCGCGGCGACCGCCTTGTCCGCCCAGGACCGGTTGGCGGCGAAGTTCGCGTCGCGGTGCTCGCCGTCGTTGGACCGAAAGCACAGGAACTGCCACGGATAAGCGTCGTCGACGGGGCGCTGCCACTCAGAGACATCAGCCCACTGGGTACCGGTCACGGCGGCTCCTCCTGGCCTGGCGTGCGCAATGGCAGACGCCGGCGGATCGTCTGGTGTAGCTGAAAGGCCCGATGCCAATGTTCAGTCGGTCATCGCGACCTCGAATTTATTTGTTACAGAAATGGCCTGACACGTTTTCGCCGGACCTGGCCGTGTCGCTGAATAATCAGTCCGCCTCCATGTCGGAGTTGGAGCGGCGGGAGGAGGCGAGGCTTGGTCTGGTGGGCCGTAGGAAGCGTTCGCGGCCGGAGCAGCACGATTCAGTTCTCCGGCAGTATGGCGCCTGGGTCGTCAGCGCTGACAGCGCCAGAGTCAGCTACATCCGCACCCAGCCGGGCTTGGCCCGGGTTCAGGGAGCTACCGCCTTCCGCCTGTCTTAACAGGGCGGCGCGTGGTCAGCCGGGCCGATGCTGAACGCCGGCCTGCTGATCCTTCTGTGCTCGCGGCGGGCGCAGCGGTGGCGCGGTCCGCTACCGTCTGCGAATGACCCGGCTTGCCTGTGAGGGTGTTCCCGTGCCCGTACCGCTACCGGACGAGCTGCTTGAGCTGCTCCGCCGCCCGAGCCTGTGCTTCGTGGCAACCGTTATGCCCGACGGCTCGCCGCAGCTCACCCAGACCTGGGTCAGCACCGATAGCCAGAACATCCTGATCAATACCCCGGCCTGGTCACAGAAGGCCCGGAACGTCGCCCGTGACCCACGCGTGGCGGTTAATGTCGTGGACCCCGACGACACCAGGCACTACTTCGCGGTGCGCGGCCGCGTCATCGCGACCACGACCGAGGCCGGTGCTCGGAACATCGACGAGATCTCCGGCAAGTACCTCGGGCGCCCATATCCGAACTTGAGCGGACGTCCCGAGACGCGGGTGATGAAGCTCGGCAGAACGAGGCTCAATCGGGTCGCGGAGCATCTTGCTTCGTGGACAGGGCTGCTGATGGACCGGCGCTACATAGGGAAGATCAAGTGCTGATGGATGTCATCGCGATCGGTGACAACATGAGCGACTGCTATCTGACAATCGGCCAGGTGTTCCCCGGCGGGAACGCGGTCAACGTCGCGGTCGCCGTGACCCGCTCGGGGGGCAGCAGCGCCTACGTCGGGGTGGTCGGAGATGACGCCCGGGGTCGGTTGCTGATGCACTCGCTGGCCGCCGAGCGGGTGGACACCCGGCGGCTCAGCGTCGTGCCGGGGCGTACTGCCTGCTGTCAGGTCATGCATGCCAGCGGGGAAAGGCTGTTCGGACCGCGGCAGCGCGGCGTGGCGCTGTTCCGGCCCACCGAAGATGACCTCGCGTTCGCGGCTACGGCCGGCATCATTCACTCCACGTACTGCAGCGGCCTGGAGGACGCGCTGCCGGAGCTGGCTCGCCGCGGCCGCGTGTCGTTCGATTTCAGCGATCACCTGGACGACGGGTATGCCGATGAGCTATTGCCGTTTGTGCATGTGGCGGAGTTTTCCGCGGCTGCGCTCGACGACCGGGACTGCGCCGAGCTGGTGCGCTGGGCAGCTTCTCGCGGGCCTGCCTATGTCCTGGTAACCAGGGGCAGCAAGGGCGCGGTGCTGTTCGATGGCGCGGTCAGCGTCAGCGTGAGCGCCGCGCCGTCGATGGTGATCGACTCGCTCGGTGCGGGCGACTCGTTCATCGGCCGCGCTCTGCACGGCCTGATCCGCGGCGAGCCGGCTCAGGTACTGCTGGCGGCAAGCGCCCGCGCGGCGGCACGGACCTGCTCGACGTGGGGGGCCTACGGGCACGGGGTGCACATATCCACTTGCGGCGGCCACAGCGAGGCCGTTGCCGTCGCACCATTCCGGAATCCCGGCTCCACGCAGCCTGATGGATGAGGGTGAAGAGCATGCCAGGTACGACTGTCCGCAGATCCGCCGCCGTGCACAAGACTTGGCACGGCGCGCCGCGAAGTCGGAGCCGAGCAGTACTGCTGGCGGATGGCAGGAGAGTATCTAGGGCCAAGGGAATCGAGGCCATCACCCTCGAGCAGGGTGCCACCCAATACCCGGCGGGCTGGCGGTCCCGTAGGCCCAGGCGCAGCTCACCGCCAACGGCTTGCTTCGCGATGGCTATTGGTCGCCCGTCGGGCCAGACAAGTGGTTGACCGGCGTGGAGTTCGCTCGCAGATGTAATGGCCTGGGGGTGTGGGTAGTCTGCGGCTATGACTGATCGCGCGGCATTTGGCCGGACCGGGCATGAGAGCAGCCGTGTCATCTTCGGCGCGGCGGCGCTGGGGTCAATGCGGCAGGAGCGCGCCGACCAGATCCTTGCGACGCTGCTGGAGTTTGGCGTCAACCACATTGACACGGCGGCCTCCTATGGCGATTCAGAACTTCGGATCGCGCCGTGGATGGCAGAGCACAGGGGACGGTTCTTCCTCGCCACCAAGACGGGAGAGCGCTCGGGCGATGGCGCGCGCGCCAGTCTCGAGCTCTCGCTGACGCGCCTCGGCGTTGACTCCGTTGATCTCATCCAGCTCCACAATCTCGTCGAGCCAGACGAGTGGGAGGTGGCCCACGGGCCAGGTGGCGCGGTCGAGGCCTTGTCCCAGGCCCGAGACGAGGGGCTCGCCAGGTTCATCGGCGTGACCGGGCATGGACTGCGGATCGCGGGCATGCACCTGCGGAGCCTCGAGCGGTTCGACTTCAGCTCGGTGCTGCTGCCGTACAACTACACGGTGATGTCTGACGACCGGTACCGGGCTGACATGGAAACGCTGCTCGGGGTGTGCGAACAGCGCGGCGTAGCGGTGCAGACGATTAAATCGGTCGCGCGTCGGCGCTGGCGGGAAACAGCGGGGCCGCAGTTCAGCTGGTATGAGCCACTGGCCGACGGTGATGCGCTGCTTCGGGCAGTGCGTTATGTCCTTGGCCGTCCTGGCCTCTTCCTCAACTCGTCGAGCGACGCTCGCCTCCTCAGGCCGACCCTCGAGGCCGCCGCTGCCGGCGGGCCGGCTCCGACAGACGAGGAGATGGCCGCCGACGTCGAGCGGCACGAGATCGAGCCGCTGTTTGACGGCGCGGGGCTGGAGCGGATCTAGGCGCCCGAGCCTGAGCGAAACGGCCCGTACAACGGCAAGAAACGCATTGAGCGGCCACCGGCGGCGCGAGACCGTCGTTTCATGGACCGCGGTCATCGCGTTCGGCGAACTGCCCGTCGGCGAGCACGCCGGAACTGCGAGCCGCATCCGGCAGCCTCGCCTAGGCGAATCGGCTGCCGAAGCCGAAACAACTGGCACACTAGTGTCGCACTGCCGTCCGGCGCGGACCGGCGCCTCGCGCGAACGCCCAAAGCTAGCGCGCACCCAGCGGCTGAGTGCGTTTGCCTGCCGGCCCGGCGGGACGCTGAACGATACGAGGCTGCTGAATCACTTCGTCGCTGGCGAAGTGCTCCCGGGTCAGGTCGATTTCGGTGCCGTCTGGCAGGAGATTCCAGTAATGCACGCCCTGGCGGCTGCCGTCGGTCCGGTGCACTTCTGCGAGCAGCAGCTCGCCGCCGAGCAGGTCGTGGACAGTCAGCGCGGTTGGACCGCATTGGCCGCGGGGACGGTTTGGCGCCATCGAGCTGGCGGGCAACACCGCCGAGACCGCCTACCTGACCCGCGGCCGCGACCAACTGGCATAACACCCGCCAATCCCGATCGAACCCCGTCCAAAGCGGTGGCCCGCCCCGATGGCATCTGCGGCGCAGGCCCCAGGCAGGTCAAGCACCGGGGTTCACCGCCAGGCACACCGCCAGGCACCCGCAGTCGCAATAGCCCGCAACGCAGGCACCCCACGCCTGCCCGCGAAGTGCGGGAGCGCCGTCGAAGTCCCGGTCAGCGTGCAGCGCTGTCATCCAGCGCAGGACGCTGACCGAATGTCAGCGTGCCTGGACCCTGGGATGGTCGCGCCAGGCTGGCAAGGTGGCCATGTAGTCGAGCACCTGGCGTTCGATGTCTTGCTTTGAAGCCGCCGGATCGCGGCGCGCCTGCCATGCGGCCATCCGGGCGAAGCGCTCCTCGAACGACTGCAGCGCGCCGCTTTCGTCGGTGCAGTAGCCGCAGTACCGGCCGCTCTCGATGGGCATGCCGCAACTCTCACAGCTTGGCGTCGTGGTCATGAGTTTCTCCTCCGTAAGGTCGTACGCCATCCGAGTGGGCACCCTCGATCAAGGCGCGCATCGCGGCGTTCAGCACATCGGCCTGACCCGGTGGCAGCCGGGCCATGGCACAGGCGAGCAGGTCGACGCCGAGTACCTCCCGATCCCGGCGCGAGGCCTCGTGACCGGTGGGTGTCAGCCAGATCAGTGTCCGCCGCCGGTCCCCCGGATCGTTCTCGCGCTCCAGCAGGCCGTCGCGCTCCAGATGGGAGACGATCTCGCTGACCACCGACTGCGCCCTGCGCGTGTGCGCCGCGGCCTCGCCGATGGTGAGCGGGCCGGCCAGCGCCAAGTGCTCCAGCACCGCCCTCGACGCGCCGGGCAGCTCGCTCCGCGGCCGGTCACGACGGTGGAACGTCAGGTAGACGGCATGGAAGAGCTCGGCGAACCGTTCTGCCCGCACCAGGTCCCCAGTCACGGCAACAGCTTTCCGGCCAGGTAAATCATCGTCAATCCCGATGCATGGGGGCCACAACTCACGGGCCGAGGCCTCCGCATCGTTCCAGCGGACCTCATCCGCGCGCCCACGGTCCCCTCCGCCTGATCTTCATAGCCGGATGTCCCGGAGGTTGGATCGGCGAGCGGAAACATCCACGCAGACGCGAATAATGGGCGAGATGGAGCCCTTGGGCTACTGGGACCCAGGACTTGGCACAGGCGCAATGGATCGAGACTATGCGCCCCAGTCGATCGCAGCGACGCCGGGGACAACGACGCCCGAGTCGCCGCGCAAGTCCGCAAGGCCGTTGCCTAAATGTTCCGCGGACCGCGCGGTCGCAGCCGGGATTGGCGCATCCGAGCCTGCGCACCAGCGAGTGCGACAGGTGCCGTTCCGGGCCGCACTGTTGACGCTAGTCGTCTGATAGACGCCTTCTGTAGCATCGAGAGGTGTGATGCGGATTGATACCGACTATCTGATAGTCGGGGCGGGCGCGGCCGGGCTCGCCTTCGCTGATGCGCTGATAGCGGCCTCGGACGCCGACGTAGTGATCGTGGACCGGCGGCACTGCGCGGGTGGTCACTGGAACGACGCGTACCCATTCGTTCGGCTTCATCAGCCGTCCGCGTTCTATGGGGTCAATTCGCGTGTCCTGGGCAGCGACTCGATCGACAGCACCGGACCGAACGCGGGTTCGTATCAGCGGGCGACGGCGCCCGAGATCTGCGATTACTACCAGAAGGTGCTCGAAGAGCAGCTGCTGGCGTCGGGCCAGGTTCGCTTCTTCGGCATGTCCGACTACCTGGACGAGGGGCCGGAAGGAAGCCGGTTCGTGTCCCGGCTGACCGGTACGACGACGACGGTGCGGGTGCGGCGCCGCGTTGTCGATGCCAGGTACCAGGAAGCATCGATCCCGGCGACCCACTCTCCGTCATTCGCCGCGGATCCGGGGGCGCGGTTGATTCCGGTCAATGATCTGGTCCGGCTTACAGGACCAGCGAGCGGCTACACGGTCATTGGCGGCGGCAAGACGGCGATGGACGCCTGCCTCTGGCTGCTCGACAGCGGTGTGCCGCCGGAAGTGATCCGCTGGATCAGACCGCGGGATGCCTGGCTCTTGGATCGAGCCTTCCAGCAGCCCCTCGAGCTCGTCTCTTGGCTCATCGAGGGAGTATCGCCGTACCTCGAGGCCGCCGCCCAGGCCGAAGACATCACTGACCTCTTCGGCCGGCTTGAGGCCTGCGGGCAACTCGTCCGGCTCGACCCTGCGGCAGAGCCCTCCATGTACCGTTGCGCGACCGTCAGTCAAGCCGAGCTCGCGAGCCTACGGCGAATAGAGAACGTCATTCGCCTCGGACGAGTCATCCACATCGGATCAGACCGAATCATGTTGAAGAACGGATCGATCCCGACCGACGGCGGCCAGGTTCACGTCGACTGCTCGGCGTCCGGCCTTCGTCTCGCGCCCGGACGCCCGATGTTCGCTCCAGGCCTGATCACCTTGCAGCAGACTCGGACCTGCCAGCCGACCTTCAACGCCGCACTCGCCGGGTACGTCGAAGCGACACGCAACGACGATGCGGACAAGAACCTGCTCTGCCCGCCGAACCCCTACCCAGACGCCGCAACCGACTGGATAGCGGCCACCTGCATCGCTCAGCGCGCCCAGGCCACGTGGTTGGCCGACGCTGATCTGTCAGCCTGGATGGACGCAGCCCGGCTCAACGCCGCCCGCGGCGTTGGCGCTCACCTGACTGATCCGCGGATGCAATCGGCGCTCGCCCGCATGTTCGCTAATGCCGAGCCAGCCGTCAAAAAGCTGGAGACGTTCCAGGCTCAGGCCCGGCAGTAGGGCCCGGCAAACCGAGCTGGCGAGACCGGATTGGTTCCGGATCTTGCCCAGACCGCGAGAGAGAAGTCAACTTGCCTGCTGCCATGTCAAGATGGCCGACAGTACAACTCACTCAGCAGGTCAACTGCCGCCTGAGTCGACGGATGCGGGTCGTTCCGGTCCCATATCACATGGACGGCGATAGGCGGCGCATCACGAAGCGGCCGAAATACCACGCCGCCACGCCGGTACTGCGCAGTCGTGCCCTCAGGCGTGATTCCGATGCCGTCGCCAGCCGCGATGACTGCGAGCCAGTCGTCGATGTCCCGCGTTTCGTGAATGCGTAGCCGGGATTCGGCCGGCCACAGATCTGGCGTCGTAGTTCCGGTACGTGGGTCGATGAGGAGAGTGCGCTGCGGTACCTCGCGGAGTTTGATGTAACGCCGGTTGGCCCATGGATCGTCAGCGGACAGAGCGCAGTACCGCCGCTCGTAGCCGACGATGGCGCTAGCGAACCGCCTGTCGTCAGCGGCCGCTCGCAGCACTGCGATGTCGCACAAGCCCTCGGCTAGCCCCCCAGTGGCCGAGTTGGTGCGGATCAATTGCAGGTCGACCGCCGGGTATGCGGCGGCCCAGCGACGCTGAAACTCTCGGGTGTGGCGACCCATAGCCGACCACGCGTGCCCGATGCGGAGTCGCGTATGGCCGGTTGTGGCTTCACCGACCAGGTTGTCGGCTGTGGCCAGCACATGCCGCGCCTGCGCCAGCACACGCACGCCGACGGCGGTGAGGCCGACTGCCCGGCTTGTCCGGTGCAGGAGCCGGACACCCAGGACTTGCTCGAGGGCGCTGAGATTCCGTGAGACCGCGGCCTGGGAGATGCCGAGATCGACGGCGGCATCGGTGAAGGTCCCCGAGTCGATGATCGCGACCAGGCAGCGCAGGTGCCGAAGCTCTAGATCCATGAGTACAGCGTATAGATACCTTCATCCATGCATTTTGCGCATGGGGCCGGCTGGTTCACGCTTGGCCTATGAGCATCTCGACGCGTGACCAGATAGCGGCCGCCGTTCCTGTTGGCACAGTCACCGTGGGACGACCGGATCAGCTGACGGGCATCGCGCTGATGACGGGGAGCGCCATCTCCAACCAGCTCGGCGCGGCCTCGGCCGCGCTAGCGTTCCCGGTGCTTGGTCCGGCCGGGGTCGCCGCGATCCGCCAATGGGTGGCCGGCGCGGTACTGATGACTACTGTCCGGCCCAGGCTCAGAGCCTTTACGCGTGACCAGTGGCGTCCCGTGCTTGCGCTGGCGCTGATCTTCGCAACCATGAACTTGTCGCTGTACGTAGCCATCGACACGATCGGCCTTGGCCTCGCCGTAACGCTCGAATTCCTCGGCCCGTTGTCGGTCGCGCTGCTGGCGTCGCGGCGAATGCTCGACCTTGTCTGCGCAGTGATCGCCGGCGCGGCGGTCGTCGTCCTCGCCAGGCCACAGGCGAGCACTGACTACTTCGGCATCTGCCTGGCATTGCTGGCCGCCGTCTGCTGGGCCGCCTACATTCTGGTCAACCGGGTCGTCGGCGCGCGCGTGCCGGGTTCGGAGGGACCCGCTGCGGCGGCCGGCCTGTCGGCCCTGCTGTATGTGCCGGCGGGCATGTGGGTCCTCGCTAGCCGCGGTGTGACCGTGGTTGCGGTGGGCCATGCGGCGTCAGCCGGCATTTTGTGCTCGGCGGTCCCAATGGTCGCTGACCTACTCGCGCTGCGACGGGTTCCGGCACGGTTCTTCGGGGTCTTCATGAGCGTCAACCCGGTATTCGCGGCCTTGACGGGGCTGACTGTGCTGGGCCAGTCGCTCCAGTTTGCCGACTGGCTCGCGATCGCCGCGATCGTTAGTGCTAACGCGGTCAGTGTCAGCAGCGCCGGGAAACGCTGGTCAACTCGTGAGCGAACGGCGGCCCGCAATTGCCATCCGGCTGAGGGATCTATGACGACGGGTCAGGCGCCAGCTCTTCTTCCCAACACCGGAGCGATCACCCAGTTGAGGTGATGTGTGCTCGCCGTCTCTGCGCGACTATAGCCAATAGCGACGCGGCCGAGGCGCGCGCGGCCCTGTGGCACTCAGATACGGGAGGCGCTCATCATGTCCGACGTGAAGGTCGAACGCAAGGAATCGCTTAGCCGCGACGAGGCAGCGATGTGGCTCTCGCTGCTCTCCAAGGCGTTCACAGCCGGCGATCACGCCGAACTCCCGTTCGGGCCCAGCTCGGTGAGCCTATATATCCCTGATCGCGTGCGCGCCGAGCTCGAGGTCGAGGTCGAGGGCGACGAGGTCGAGGTCGAGGTCGAGTTCAAGTGGTCGATGGCTGAGCACGAGGCGACCCCGCCCATGGCAGGGACGGCACTTCCTCCGGTCAAAGCCCGGCAGGGTAACCGGGCACGGAAGTCACCTCGGAGTTCGAAGACAGGAAAGCGGTAGGCCCGGTCCTCAGTTGTTGGGTCGCGCCGCTCCCATGATCGGAACTGGCGCCAGCCTCAACGTCGCGGTCGCTGGATCACTCGTCCCGTACCGGCTCGCAGGCTTCCTCTAGCGCGCCGTGCAGGTCGCACCAACGTGACGGTTGCGTGGCCATTAGCCACTGCGCGGGCCTGTCGGCTCGCCGGATCCGGCTCGGTCATCTGGTGCGTTGGTGCCGGGTGTGCCGTATAGGTCGAGCAGCCGGATCCGGGCCGCCTCCAGGCGGTGATACATGACCTGCGCCACGCGCTGCACTAGCTCGTAGCCCAGCTGCGGATCGGCCTCGCATTTTCCGCGCAGGCAGGCTGAATCCAGGCATACCACGCTGGTTGGCTCTACCGCCCGGGCGTCGAACAGCCAGAGGTGCGGCGGGATCAGCCACGGCCAGTCCAGCACCTCGCCGACGCCGACCGAGTCCAGGACGATGGGTCCGCTACCAGGGCGGAACACCTCCAGCGCGACACGGCCGTGGATGATCACGTAGAAGTGCTCGGCGGTGCCGCCCTCGCGGAACAGGTACTCCCCGTCCCGGACGTGCTCGTTGCGGGCGCAGCCTGCCAGTTGCTGGACTGCGTCGGCGTCCAGGCCGGCAAAGAAGGGGTGGGCGCCCAGGTAGTCCGCGATCGGGCGTACCTTCATCAGATCCCTCCCATCGAGGGCAACCGCCGGGCCGTGCACGCCGCGGACCACCGCGGTTCCGCCGCCGCAGAGCGCCGGGCTTCCGCACGGCGACCCTGGCGGGGCCGCCATGAACCTGCCTCTAAGTCTGACCCGGCGGAACGCTGCGGCTGCCAGAGTCCAAAGTCCCGTCGGCCAAGTCCCGTCGGGGCGAGCCGCCAATGCCAGCGAACACGTGACGCAGCGGCTACCTGCGCGGCAGCAGCCGCGTCACTGGGGCGCCGGTCCCCATGGGAGGTTCATGACGACGCCGCGCGCTCGATGAACACCTGCTGGGCCCCCCGCCGGGCCTCGCCCGCGGCCGGGTGCCGGCGGACGTACTCGCCGTCGGGCTGCATGTCCCACGCCGAGCAGTTGTCGTCGTCGTAGGTGCGCAGGATGTTGTCCAGTTCGGCCTTGATGACCGGATCGCAGACGGGGGCGACCGCCTCCATCCGCCGGGAGAGGTTGCGTGTCATCAAGTCGGCCGAGCCGATGAAGAACTCGGGCGCGCCTCCGTTCTCGAAGCGGTAGATCCGGCTGTGCTCAAGGAATCTGCCGAGGGTGCTGTAGACCTGGATCGTCGGTGACAGCCCAGGGACCCCCGCCCGCAGGCAGCACAAGCCGCGGACATTGAGGACGATAGGGACCCCGGACAGGCTGGCCTGGTAGAGCTCCTGGATCATCTGAGGGTCCTGGAGCTGGTTCATCTTGGCGCCGATGCCGCAGGGGCGACCGGCACGGGCGTGCTCGGCTTCGCGCCGGATCAGTGCAGTGAACCGCTCGCGCAGGTCGTGAGGCGCCACTAGGAGCTTACCCGGGGTCGGGGCTGGGATGCCGGCCGTCAGCTCGTTGAAGACTGCCGCTGCATGAGCGGTAAGCTCGGGATCTGCGCTGAGCAGCCCGAGGTCCTCATACAGCCGGGCCGTTCCCTCGTGGTAGTTTCCCGTGCCGACGTGCACGTACCGGCGGATGCCGTCCGGCTCCTCGCGCACCACCAGCGCGAGCTTGACGTGTGTCTTGACCCGTTCCACGCCGTAGGCGACGTGAGCTCCCGCCTGTTCGAGCTCCTTGCCCCAGCTGATGTTGGGCGCCTCGTCGAAGCGCGCGGTGATCTCGACCAGGACCGCTACCTGCTTGTCACGGCGGGCTGCTTCTTTGAGCGCCTGAATGATCGGGGCGCGGCGGCCTGTGCGGTAGATCGTGAGCTTGATGGCGAGAACGGCCGGATCCACTGCGGCGCTCTGCAAGAGCCGCAGGATCGAGGTGTCGAAGCTGTGGTACGGCATGTGCACCAGGATGTCTCCGCGACGGATCTCATCGAACACTGCGGACGGGTCGGCGCGGTCCAGATGCCTCAGCCGCGGATGGGTCACCGGCTCGTGGGGCGGGTCACGCTGCTCCGCATGGCCCTCCACTGGCAGCCCCATGAGATCCCCGAGGCTCAGCAGCCCGGGAGTCGCGATGACGTCGGCAGGGTCGGCGTCGAGCTGAGTCGCCAGCCAGCCCCGCAGGTCCTCGGGCATGCTGGCGCTGACCTCCAGGCGCACCACACCCGCGTACTTGCGGGCGGTGAGCTCAGCCGTGACCATCCCGATGATCGCACCGGGCGAGAGGTCCGCGTCCTCGTCCGCGACCTGGTCTGTCCAGGGATCGTCCTTCGCCCCCCTGGTGACCCGGAAGCAGAAGCAGGCCAGCTCCACCGCCCGCGGGAAGAGCGCGCTCAGGTTGTCCACGATCACCTGCTCAAGCGGCACCCACGCCGCATGGCCGGGCAGCGGCACCCAGCGCGGCCGGTTGGGCGGCACCTTGATCCGCACGAAACGGCGGTTCCGGCCGCCCGGTTCGGTGACCAGTACCGCCAGGTTGAGGCCGAGGTTGCTGATGAACGGAAACGGGTGTGCGACGTCCGCGGCAAGCGGGGTGAGGATCGGTTCCACTGAGTCCAGGAAGTACCTGGTGAGGAAGTCCCGCTGGGACGGGTCGAGATCCCCGACATCCAAGATCGGTGTCCCCAGGTCGTGCAGAGCAGGGCGCAACTGCTCCTCGACGAGCCTGGCCACCAATTCCTGCTGGGACCGCAGCTCCGCGCGGCAGGCCGCCAGCTCCTCG
This sequence comes from uncultured Actinomycetota bacterium, assembly GCA_963837255.1. Classification (GTDB taxonomy): domain Bacteria; phylum Actinomycetota; class Actinomycetes; order Streptosporangiales; family Streptosporangiaceae; genus JAJYUU01. The sequence continues at coordinate 1,909,743 of CAWIMN010000007.1, read as the reverse complement.
GCCGGGGTCAGGCCCGCAGGTCCGCGTCTGCACTCATCTTTTCGGACCTTCCGGAACAGGCCGCCGATCCGCTTCATCGCGAACTCGTCGTAGATCATGCCCATGATCCCGGCAAACTTCACCCGCTCGAGAAGAGGCTGCTCCGGATCCTCGGCCAGGGCCAGCACGCGGCGGGCGAAGCTGAGCCAGCTCAGCTCCCGGCTGATAAGGGCCGCCGGAGAGTCTGGTGTGACCAGTAGAGGCTGTGGCATATGGCGTACCTCGGCACAACCGCAACAGCCTAGCCCCAATGCCGGGGAGATAAGGTCTGCGGCCTGCTGTCAAGCGGTTCGGCTGGGGTGAAATGAACTACGGGATATGGCAACCGAGGTTCGGTAAGACGCATACCGGCCACGATCAGCGGATGACAGGCAGTGTAGTGGCGGGTTGGGACAAGCCTGGCTGCCGTCGGCTGATCCGGGCCACAGTGACGGTGCGGCGACCTTGACCAGGGCGAAGGCAGATGCCGAACCTGAGGGTATGCAGGCGCAGACAACCCGGAACACCGTTGGCCACGATCGATGCGCCGCGGACCGTCAGGCCGCTGCACACCGATTCCACCTCGGCCGCTCCACGTACCCCCCGACAGCCGGTGACGAGTTGAGTAAGCGGGCTGAGCCCAACGGAGAATGACGCCGACAGCACGCTTCATCTCAGCAGCCTCTCGGCCTGGGGGGGACCGGTCACACCCACCACGCTCGCGTCGGCGCGTCACTGACGGCAGGGGCCAAGGTCCCGGACTGCGCTGGGAACGGGAGAACCGCGCCGCCAGGCTTGCGCTACAGCCCGGCCCCCGCATTGTCACGTCCATCGGCATGGCCCTGTCCACCGGCACAAGCAGGGTGTTACGGCTGGCCTCCACCAGGTGCTCATGCGAGTCAGCCAAGGCAGGCCTCTGGTAACAACAGGCCATAGCCCGCTTCCAGCCCGACTTGCTCGCGTCCGACTGGCACTGCTCCTGATACCGCGGTCGGCGAGGGGCAAAAAAAATGGCGCGGTCGCCGCCTTGTAGCCGGCATCGCTCCGCGCCTCGGTAGCATAGCCCGCCGCTCGGGTTCGGCTGGGCAGGGAGCACAATGACCCACGTCGGCTGTGTCCATAGCCGGCTAGGGGTCAGGTGCGTTGTAGCCGGGCTAGTACCCGCTGCCGCTGGTGCGCGATGGCGCGTCGGCGCACATTCTGTTCCAAGGGCTGATGGCACCTTGTTGGCAGGTTCGTATGGCAACAGAAGGTCCCGCTGGCTCGCTCGGTGAGGGTTCGCCGGCAGACTGGCGTGATGTGCGGGTAGCTGACCCGCCCGACTTGCGGCTGACCGACGAGCAGATCGGCCTGCTGCGGCGCGAGGGCGAGGTCCGGCCGACCGTGACAGGCGACGTGCTGTTCCAGGTCAGTGGATCATTCGGACTCTGTTCGCACGACGCCAGTGGCTGGCACAAGTGCGCGGCTACCTGTCGCGCGAACAGGACCATCGGCTATTTAGCACCGACCTTGGGCCCTGCGGCGCTCATCGCTCACTGCTTAGCGTCGACGGTACCTTCAAGCCCAGCGGCGGTCCCGATGAAGAAGCATATCGCCCTGGTAAGCGCGATCTGTTGTGCGCTCGTGCTGACGGTCACGGCGTGCGGTGCCGGCCAGCAGCCGTCTGGTGTCGGCCAGCAGCCGTCAGGCACGCTGCGTGTCAGGTCGTGCACGGTCGACAGCCTGTCAGCGCGGTGCGGTACGCTCTTCGTCCCCGAAGACAGGCAGACCAGCAAAGGCCGCACCATCCCGATTAGTTTCGTCGTGCTGCGAGCCTATGGACGCCACCGCTTACCCGATCCGATGGCCGACTTCGCCGGCGGCCCAGGCGGCTCGGCGGTCAGGGACGACATTCCCCTCGTCCCGGCAGAGCTGACGACGCTGATTGAAAGCCGCGACCTAGTGTTCATCGACCAGCGCGGCACCGGCGGCTCGAACGGGCTCAGCTGTCCGTCGCCGGCTCCAACGCTGGCCAGCCGCGCGAAGCTGCGGCGCAGCATCGAGTCGTGCCTGGCGAGCCTACGCGGGAAGGCGGACCTGCAGTTCTACACATCGAAGATGGCGGCCGAGGACGTCGCCCGGGTACTGATAGCACTGCACTACCGCAAAGTGAATCTGTTCGGCGCCTCCTACGGCGCCACCGAAGCGCAAGTCTTCCAGCGCCTGTTCCCCGCGAGGGTGCGGACCATGACGCTGCTGAGTGGCAGCTTCCTCGGCATACCGATGGTCGAGCGATTTCCCGAGGCCAGCCAGCAGGCGCTGGACGAGCTGTTCGCCCGCTGCGCCAGCGACCTCGTCTGCAGCGTGAACTTCCCGCACCTTGCTGCCGACTGGGCACAACTGCGAGCCGCGAAATGGGTGAACGACGCCACGATCGGAGACGAGGTGCATGAGATCCTGATGTCGGCGGACACGACCGCCTACCTTCCACTGGCAATCCGGTCAGTGCTCGCGACGCAAGGACATCGGGCTGCATTGGTCGCGCTCGCACACCAGATGGCCAACGTCGGACTCACCAGCGGGCCTAGCGGTCAGGCCGTTATCGGCTACCCGATCGAGTGTGCCGAACCATGGGCCCGCGTGACCGTCGCGGGGATAACCGATCCGGCGTCGTATTACTACCAGGACGGCCTGCTGAGCGCCCAATGGTGGCAGTACGTGTGCACGCTCATACCAACCTCCAGGGCAGCGTCGGACTACGGGCCACCGCGCGTGTCCGACACACCCATGCTCATGATCAACGGAACCGCCGACCCCCAAGATCCGCCCGCGAACATGGCCGGGGCTCAGCAGATCTGGCCGAACAGCCGCGAGGTCGCCGAGCCTTGGCAGTCCCACAGCGTGGACATCAACGCCTGGACGCAGTGCGGCGCGACGCTCGTCGTGACCTTTGTCGAAACTGCCAACGTCAAGGTGCTGGACACCGGGTGCCTCGCGGAGGTCAGGCTGCCGTCGTTCGCCGTCTCGTGGTGATACCGCGTCGCAGCGGGCCGCACCGGCCTAAGCGAAACCGTTCCCATAAGGGCTTGTCTGGGCTGACATCAGCTGAATGAACCGCCTTACCGGGCATCCCAGTCCAGGCTGCGGCGGCATCTACTGCTATCGCCCAGGGAGTCAAGGTAGCCGCCGCGAAGACACCGATGGAAGCCATGAGAAACGCAGGCTCTCCGACATCGTCTGTCAACAGAGGACCGCGGACGCGGCTCCGGAGGCGGATCGCGTTGGCCATTGCTGAGGTCGGGCCCAAGTCGGTAGATTCGACTGGCTCTCCCGCTGGGCTGCCACGGCCCAGGTCGATGATTAGGCTCTCTGGTTCGCCAGTGATCTAGCGGGTGATCGTCGTGACCGGGAAGCGCGTTGCCCTTTTCGCTCATTAAGACGTACAATATTTTGTACGTGTCGAGGAGGTGTGAGTGAAGACCATGACTTATAGCGAGTCGCGGGCGCGGTACGCCGAGACGCTGAACTCCGTCGTGGAGGACCGCGAGGAAGTCATCGTGACCCGCGCCGGGCACGACCCGGTGGTCATCGTGGCGCTGGACGACTACCAGTCGCTGCGGGAGACCGCGTACCTGCTGCGCAGCCCGGCGAACGCGCGCAGGCTGCTGGCCTCGATCGACCGGCTGGAGAACGGCGGGGGAGTCGAGCACGACCTGGACATGGAGTGAAGCTCGTCTGGGACGAGTCCGCCTGGGACGACTACGCGTGGTGGCAGGTCCAGGACCGCAAGGTCGTCAAGCGGATCAACACCCTGATAAAGGATATTGCGCGCAACGCCAACGAGGGTATCGGCAAGCCCGATCCGCTGAAGTACGGCTTTCAGGGTTATTGGTCACGGCGGATCACAGACGAGCACAGGCTGATCTACAAGGTCATTAACGACGAGATCCGCATCGCCCAGTGCCGCTACCACTATGAGGAGTAGCCTGCGACTCTGCCATGAGTCGGCGACCTACGACGGGCCTGCCTGGGCTGCGTCACGGTGTGTGGGACAGCAGCACTGTGCCCTTCCGCGACGCACGTGGGGCTCCTCCTGGGACCGCGGTCCCGGCCATTTACTTCGGCACCGGGAAGCCGGCCTCCAGTAGCTCAAGGCCGTCGATCCTGGCTTGCACCAGCTGGGACAAGCTCTTCGGCAGTGCGGTGGCAAGCTGTGCGCCGTGCTGCGCCGCCCCGTGCTGCGTGACGCCGTCACGCGCGAAACTGCGCGCGAGTTCAAGGCGTAGAACGGGTTCCCCGCGGCGGCGGATTAGGAACTGACCGAGTAGCCCAGTCAAGGCGGCACATTGGACCGCTTTGGTGGTTGCGTCAACACGGCAACCAGCAACGGCCTGTTAGGCCGTTTGCGCTCAGAGCGCCCGCGGCAACGACCGCCCGCGTCGTCGTTCGACTAAATATTCGAATAAGCGCCCCCAGCGGGATTCGAACCTGCGCACACGGCTCCGGAGGCCGATCACATCGGCCGCTAGCTAGGGCTTCGACCTGCGGGGAACGCACGCAAGCGTGACGCAGGCGCTCCGGCAGGCCGTGTCAGTTCCGGATCTTGTACAGGGCCAGGGGCGAGTCGGCCCGCGGCCGACTCGTGGACGTACAGTCACCCCGGATGGTGTGTTGTGCATGTGCAGATGGTCCGGGATCTGGTGGATCTATGGCGCCGACCCGCCGACGCGGCAGGGAGCCGTCCAGCCGACGGTGGCGGCGTCGCGGAAGCAGCGGCCGGAGGCACGATCGGGCAGCGTGATGGGCCCGTTCAGTGACGACACGTCAATGGTGCCGGCTGTGGCTGGTGGTGGTCTGCTACCTGGTGCTCCGTGCGTTACTTCAGCTTCGTGCGTGCCCTGCTCAGCGCTGCCACCACGGCATCCGCCGCGCTTGCCTGTGGCCGTGGACAGCCCGGCGTCGAGGAGGAGCTGGTCCACATCTCTGGTCAAACGCCGGATCACCCGGTGGCAGCCTGGGGCATCATGGCGAGCCGACAAGCCGCCGCTCATCGAACAAGTGATGAGCCAGCTCGTGCACCGTCAGGCGGGCGAGCCATTCCATGGTGCGGACCGCGCGCTCCGGCCAGTTGTAGATGCCGACGCGCATCCAGCCGACGTCATCAAGCCCTGCCAGCGTCTCGGTGAGCTGGCGTGCCGCCGTCGCGATCTCCGCGGAAACCTGGTCGGGATCCTGCTCGTTATAGCGCTCCTCGACAGCTCGCTCGTCGCGGCGCATGGATGCGAACTCTGGCATATCGCCGGCCTGCGCGCGGGTGATCCGCTCACGCTGGAACCTGAGCACATCGCGGATATGGCAGCCATACTCAAGCGCAGACCAGCTAGCCGGGCGGGGATGGTCGCGTAGCCGCTCAGCCGGGACCGAGGCGAGCACGAGACAGTGCTCGCCTGTCAGTTCGGCGATCGCACGCCCGATCTCGTTGCGGTCCAGCGAGTCGACGTCGTAGCCGCACTCCGCGCATGGTGCCATTTGCGCGACCCTAGTGCGCCCAGCGTGACTGCGGCAACGGGAGAGCCGAACGGCCTTTGGGATCGTTGTCGCACTTTGACGATATCATATTCGAATTTGCGCCCCCAGCAGGATTCGAACCTGCGCCACACGGCTCCGGAGGCTGTTGCCTTGGTTGTACGAACGAGGATCGCGATGGCATCGCTCGGCTGCGGCAGGCGGTGACCGACAGCGTGGACGAGGTGCTGGACGTGCTCGCAGCGGAGCGCATCGACGCGCATGCGGTGAAGTCCGGCTGTCTGCGGGTGGCCGTGACCCCAGCGCAGGCCGCCCGGCTGCAGTCCTTCGTGGCGGCCGAGCAGGCCCTGGGCGTCATTGAGCGGGGGTGGCAGCTCATGGATGCGGCGGCGCTCAGCACTCGGGTCAAAGTTGCCGGAGCACTCGCCGCTGCCTTCACACCACACTGCGCGAGGGTGCACCCGGCCCGCCTGGTCGTCGGCCTGGCTGCTGCGTCCGAACAGCGCGGAGTAACGATCTACGAGGAAACCCCTGCCACCGCCATCGGCCCCGCAATGGTGCGTACGGGACGGGGAACGATCCGTGCGCCGATCGTGGTGCGCGCAACCGAAGGGTTCACGGCGCGATTGCCCGGGCAGGCGCGCCGCTGGTTGCCCATGAACAGCTCCATGATCGTAACGGAGCCGGTGCCTGCCAGTGTCTGGGAGACGATCGGGTGGCAGCAGGCCGAGACACTCTCAGATATGGCGCACGCGCACGTCTACCTACAGCGGACAGCCGACGACCGAATCGCGATCGGCGGTCGGGGCAAGCCCTACGTCTTCGGCAACGGGTTCGATCCGGCAGGCCGAACCCCGCCGAAGACTGCCGAGTCACTGGCAGGTAGCCTGCGTCGGCTGTTCCCGGCGCTTGCTGGCATCCGGATCGAGCGGTCCTGGTCCGGAGTACTGGCGGTGCCGCGCGACTGGTGCGCGAGCGTCGGTTATGACTCGGCGACTGGGTTGGGGTGGCCGGCGGCTACGTTGGCCAGGGTGTCACCACCGCCAACTTGGCGGGGCGCACGCTCGCGGACCTGATCACCGGGTCTGACTCGCCGCTCACGAGCTTGCCGTGGGTGGGCCATCTGAGCCGCCGCTGGGAGCCCGAGCCGCTGCGCTGGCTGGGAGTGCGGGCCATGTATGCCGCGTACCGGCTGGCCGACCGCAGGGAGGAGGCAAATGGCCTGCCACGCTCCGCGTTTGCGGGCAGGATCGCCGACCGTCTATCCGGCCGCTAACAAGCAGTGGAGGCCAGCCTGACGAATGAACTAGGATCCGGTGGCTAGGCGAGTAGGCCAAGGTTCCCGTGACGCACAGTCAATCGTCCAGCCGGGAAGCCAGTCAATATCCGCCATTCAACGTCGCAGCCAGACCAGCCGTGAACCGACACGCAGAACGAGTTTCTACGCGGCGAACTGGTGGGACCGGTGTGTTCCGACGGGCACATCAGGCTCGTCAAGTGGCAGATCGATCGGCGGTTCCGGCAGGCTCAGGTGACTGGCGCGGTCCACGACGTCTCCCAGGTGCGTCGGCCGACCAGGCCGTCCACCGCGAGTCCCTTCTCGGACTGGAATTTCAGGCACACAGAGCGGGACTGCGGCCCGTACTTGCCGTCACGCTCGATCGCCCAGCCGCGATGCGACATCTGGTGCTGCCAGGTCAGCACTACCTGGGTGTCCTTGCCGCCGTAGTACCCGGAGTGGCAGTGCGGATCGGCTGAGGGCAGCCCTAGGTAGTCGTCCGGGCCGTAGGGCCACGGCTGCGTCGGTGCCTTCGGCTTCGGCTTGGGGGCACTTGAGGTGAAGCCGAACATCCGCTCCAGGTCGGCAACGTCCATCCCGTCGGCAGAGTTGATGTCGCACGCGCCGAAAGGCGGGGTTACGTAAGTGTCGGAGTACTGGTGGGCGAACTTGCCTGGGTAGGTCGGGTTTGATCCATAGGCCGCGATCACGAGCCTGATGCCTTGCGGCTTGGACGGCCAGAGGGAGTCGAGATCGCCTGTGTTGCCGTACCCGGTGACCCGCTTTGGACTGCCGAGCCAGTGGGCTAGCTCGTCGAACTGGGCGTTGATCGACGCTGACTGGTTGCCGGTGATCTGCCCGGCGTCGGACTCGACGTCGATCATCACTGCCATGCGCTGGTTCGGGCTGCCGACCATCGACTTCAGGACCGCAGCGCCGTTGACGCCCGGACGGTAGTAGTAGTACACCATGTAGCCGAACATCCGCCCCGCGGCGACCGCCTTGTCCGCCCAGGACCGGGAGGCGCGGGGCGGTCTGGCAGTTCACGTTCGGGGTCGCGGCGGCTTCGGGCGGCCGGTGAGTGCGTGCGTGTAAGTTGCCAGAGAGCCTCCGTATATCTCATACCTCCGAGACTAGATATACTGGCTTCGGTGGGAAGAGGTGGCGATGGCCAAGACTCTGATTGACGTGGACGAGGACCAGCTCGCGGCCGCGCAGAAGGTCCTGAAGACCGAGACGAAGAAGGACACCGTCAACGCTGCGCTGCGCCAGGTCACGGCGCTGGCTGCCCGCCGCCGGGATCTGCAGCGCCTCATCTCCGGCGGGCTGCCGGATCTGGCGGACGAAGACGTGATGCGCGCCGCATGGCAGCGGTAGCCAGCCATCTGGCTGACACCAGCGCGCTGGCCAGGCTGCACAGGCCGCCAGTAGCGGCCGTCTTAGGCCCGCTCATCGAGGCAGGGCTCGTGGCGACCTGCGGTGTGATCGAATTTGAGCTGGGCTGGGCGACTCGCAGTGCCGCTGAATTTGATCTGGTCAGATCGGACCGCGAAGAAGGCTACGAGTGGCTTGCCACCCACGATGAAGACTGGCATCGCGCGCTTGACGTGCAGGCCGTCCTGTGGCGCAGCGGGCGAGTCAGGGCAGTCGGCTTCCCAGACTTGCTGATCGCAGCTGTCGCTGAGCGGGAACAGGTCACGCTCCTGCACTACGACAACGACTACGACCTCATTGCCGAGATCACCAGGCAGCCAATGCAATGGGTCGTACCGCGCGGATCCGTGCCTTGACATATGCGCAAGTCCGCGCTCCCAGCGGCATGAGCGGTAAATTAGTTGATCTTGGATTCCTTCGCGGCGTACGGTGGCATGTGGCTGGCCGACCTGGCGGTAAGGGCCGGAGTCCGGTCGTCCCGCGAGGGTTCGAGAATCGTCAGGAAGTAGACCCGGCCCGGCCGCCAGTCCGAGTTCCGCGATGACGACTGCGGAACACGAACCTGAGTCGCCGTCTTCCATCCACCCGACTGCCGGCAGATCCGGATATTCGGAGAGCGTCAGCCGTCGGGGCTGACAGATTGCGCAATCCTCGGCCTTGAGTCACGCGGCTAACAGATTCAGCTCTGCGGGTGGGGGTCGGCCTGCCTGGCCAGTGACCTTTCTTGCGCCGCGATGAACAGCTGCGCGGTCTGTGGATCCATCCAGTAGCTGCCCGTCTCGCCCGGTGCTGGCGGGCTTTCGTACCGGAATGGCGGGGTCCGGCCCATCTCAGCGCACTGCCGGCTCGGCCAGGCGACCACTCCGGCGAGGCCGTGTCTGCCGTTGGCTAGGCCGATCTTGACGGCAATCTCGTCCGCCTGCATCGCCACGCCGGGATTTTCCATCAGCAAGGCGAAGACTGCCTGCGCCCTGGGACTGAATTTCCGCCACGCCATGTCGGCTAGCTCGGCCTCATCAGCGAAGGCCTCGGTTCCCCCCCAGTCGTGCAGCTCCGGCTCGTCCTCCGCTGTGGTGCTCAGCTGCGCTCGCTTCAAGACCGCGCCGATCGCGATGTAAACCTGCCCAACCAGCCGGTCAGGCACCTCGAAACTCAGCTCGACCATGTCAGGCCTCGCCTGCGGGCTCATCGTGATCTTCCCTCTGGCTCGGAGCCGCCTGCTCGGTGGCCTCATCCAGCTCTTCCTGGCCGACCTGGAGCACATGGCCAACTGCCAGGTAGATATCGCCGACGAGCTGTTCAGGTACCTCGACAGTAATCTTAACCACCAGATCCTCCCGTTGAGATATCTAAAGCTATCTAAATCAGAGGTAACTACAACCGAGCCCGCATGTCAAGGCACTAGGGGAACTGTGCTTCTTGGTCTGCACGACGCCGTGCTGAGCGGTCTCGCATGACCTGCCGACGAGACCACGCTCCTGGCTGCTTTGACGCCCTCGGCTAGTGCGCACATCTCGCACCAAAGTCCCGAGATCATGACGTCCATGTTGTGATAAGAGTCAGGTTTGACCATGCAGGACGTCGCTGCGCGCCGCGCGGTAGGGAACGCGCTCATCTCGGCATGAGCGCGCAGTCGGCCGGGACCGGACGCACACGCGCCAATGGGGTTTGGCGGGAGCCTGCACTGCCGACGGCGCCGGGATCTGTAGGACGCAGCGCATTTCTCGGCGTAGCCGCATCATTCCCCGAAACGGCTGAGCGGACTGGCATAGCGTTCGGGCGGAAATGGGACCCACGCAAACGTCATTCGGGCCGTTTGCTCACTCGGCTCAGTCACATATTCGAAAAATGCGCCCCCAACAGGATTCGAACCTGCGCACACGGCTCCGGAGGCCAATCATCTTAGCCCGTTAATCAGCCCTCTGACCTGCAGTTATGCGTGTATGCGTGATCGGATTGGCTAACGAGTCCGCGTCAGTTCCGGATCTTGGCGAGGTCTCGGTGAGTCCTCAGGGAGCTGCGAGCTCGGAGGCCCACGCGTGGAAGTAGTCGCGAACGGCTGAGACGCGCTTGGCATCCACTGGCAGGTCCTCGTCCGTCAGTCGGTCGATGCTGGCGAGCATGTCGGCGAAGATCTGCCTGTCGAATCCGGGATCATCTGCGGCGGCCCAGTCGAGGAGGCGATCGCGGCCGTAGCGGTGGGCGAGGTCGTATGTATCGGCGAAGTCCCGTGGCGCGGCCCGGCCAAATAGGGCGAGCGTCTTGCGAGCGGCGAGATCACGCGAACTCAGGGTCGGGCCCAGGTCGGTGGATTCAACTGGCTCTTCTGCTGGGCTGTCCCGGCCGAGGTCGATGATGAGAGTCTCTCGATCGCCAGTGATCGAGAGGCGGACGAAGTCTTGCTGGTCCATGACTCGCTGGTGTGACCAGCCCTGGCTGTCAGCGGCCGCCTCAAATGCTGCCGCGGCGGACGCGACGGTCGACGTTTCGGGGTCCAGGAGGAATAGATCGACATCTCTGGTTGGTCGTTGGATCAGGCCCTGGGCGATGAGCGCGGCGCCTCCAGCGACGGCGAACCCGGCGCTCTGGGGGAGGCTGAAGAACAGTCGGGTGGCTTGGATTTGAAGCGGCGTGAGCGCGCCAGGAGACATTTATGCCGCTGTGTTGTGGCGGACAGTGTCGATCAGCGGCTGCCAAGCGCGTCGCAGCTGAGCCGGGATGACCAGGTCCGGCCACAGGTCCACCAGCAGCGCGCCGTCGATGTAGTCAGCGATGTCCTGAGCCGTGCCCTCGCGGAGGACGACTTCGTAAACTCTCGCGCGCTGGCGCCGGTCGGATAGGTCGTAAGCCCGGCCGGGCTCAGACCAGTTCAGGTGCAGTGGCATGCGGACGCGGCCGAGCGCCAGTTCGACTGGCAGCCGGGGCAAGAAGGCCGGAACGTAGACCCCATGGCCACGGCCCATGGGTACCTCGCGGAAGTCAGGACGAGGGGCGAGCTCGAGTTCGAACCCTGCCGCCCGAACGATCCGCTCGGCAGTGGCGAGGTTCGGGCTCTTGGTTCCGGCGGCGTAGGCGGCCAGCGTCGGCCGGGAGGCGCCAGCTCTGCGCGCCAGTTCCGAGCGCGACAGGCCAGCCAGCCGCCTGGCCCTCTCCAGCAACCCCATAGACGGCGCCATGCCGTACTCCCATCAATTCCATCGGCTTATGCGGCAAGTGTATCCGGTCGGATACAGGGCTGGCTAGCCTTATCGGCGCCAGCTGACAACGACGAGCCGCGCTGGGGTTGCACGCCTTACCGGTACAGTCCTGGGACATGCTGGTCACTGACCTGAACCACTTCCTCGACCTGTCCGAGGACACCCCGTCGCAGGCGCGCCGGCTGGCCGAGCACCTGAGCAGCATTGTCCGGTCCGCAACCGCAGGGGAGGCGGGAAAGGCCTGGGAAACCGCGCTGCCATGCCGGCGGCGGCTAGCTAGCCGCCGCTGCCCAGGTCGGATGATTGTGCTACGGACCGAGGCGCCGGCGCCGATCCGGTGGCAATGCAGCGCCTGCAATGACGAGGGTGTGATCAGCAACTGGGAGGACTCGCCGTTCGATCTGCGCCGCCGGCGGCCCATCCTCGCCGAGACCGGCCGCGAGATCGTCCTCCCCGACGAGGCGGCAGCTGCGCTGCGCGAGCTGCAGATGCTTGACACCGACTGCGAACGACTGGTGTTCCGCATCCGCGCCTACAGCGGCCACACCATCCTCGCAGCCACCGACGACGACTTGGACGAGCTGATCGGGTTCGTGGCAGCCGAAGCCAACAACGAACCCAGCCGGCGCCGTCGGCAGCGACTCGATGCCGCATTCGACGCGCTCAGCGCCGTGGCCCACGGTCCTGACCGCTGGTGACCCGATGGCCCTGCCCGAACTAGACATCGCGCCAGTGCAGCGCTGGTGCGCCGCGCGGGTGCCCGAACACGCCCGCTACCAAGTCCGCGTCGAGTGCCAGGTCGCGCCACGACACCTCACGATCGTCGAGCGGCGTGCCCCCTGGCGGGATGACTACGGGCCGGAATGGACCAGCTTCCCGATCGCGCGCCTCCGCTAGACCGCCGTCGGCAAGTCCTGGACCTTGTACTGGCGCGATCGCCACCTCCGTTTCCATATCTACGACCGGCTCGCGCCGTCGAGTCGCGTCGACGACCCGCTCGCCGAGATCGACCGCGACCCTGCCTGCATCTTCGGGGGCTAACCCGAAGTGGCCGCCAGGCGACAACTCCGACCCGAGTTGGTGAGGTCTGCTACCGGCGTCGCAGTGGGGCCAGCGTGGGTTGCATCGCTACTGCGGCCGGCCTCTGCGATGCCAGACGACCGACGACCCAGGCAAGTCAGTGGCTCTGGTACTGAGGGATCGGCAGCTCCAGACAGGGCGGCTGGGTATACGGGAGGTCCTGTGGGTCGCGCTGCAAGAAGCGACCGCAGCGGCCGACTCGGCACGTCCGCGGGCGCCGGTGCGCGACTGCATCGCGTTTTGTGCGCTGGGCGTTAACTCGCTGACTGGCTGGCCCCAGCGGTCCGTCCGTGGATGTTCCGGGAGGCCGCTGGATGACGCCGCACCGCGTTGGCGCATCCATTAGCGACCGGCGAGAAGCCGCAGGTCAGGGACGTAACCCGAGCTGCGCAGGCTCTGCGCACACGGCCTCAGAGGCCGTTTCATCCTGTTCGATAAATGTCTCTGACCTGCGCCCCCAGCAGGATTCGAACCTGCGCACACGGCTCCGGAGGCCGTTGCTCTATCCCCTGAGCTATGGGGGCTGGCGCACATCTGAGCCTAGGCAGAACTAGCCCAGGGCCGGAGCAAGAGTATCAGGACCACGGATCGCCGGACACGCAGCGGATCTGCGCGCATCAGCTGGCCGGAGCAGATAGCCTCGCGCCGTGACCCAGGGACTTGGCCGCGTGCTGGTTGTCGACGATGACGAGGTCATCCGGCAGCTCATCGCCGTCAATCTCACCCTTGAGGGATTTGAGGTGGTCACCGCCGTCGACGGTCGGGACTGCCTGGAGAAGGTCGCCGAGGTGGACCCGGACGTGATCACCCTGGACGTGATGATGCCGCGCCTGGACGGCTGGGTTACGGCGACGCAGCTGCGCAAGAACCCGGCGACCGCAGGTATCAAGGTCGTGCTGATCACTGCGCGCGCTCAGGAGGACGACCGGGATCGCGGCCGCCAGATCGGTGTCGACGCTTACCTGACCAAGCCGTTCGACCCGGCGGAGATGATCAGGGTCGTGCGCGCCCTGGCCGGCGCGCCGAGCAGCGCGTTCGACTGACCTTCGGACTCACCGCCCGGCCGTAGCCTTGGGTGGTGATCACGGGAGATCTCGACCACGAGCTGGCCACCTGCCTCGCCGCCCTTGCGGCCGGCGGCGAGCTTCCGGCCGCCGCAGCGCTGTTCACGCCCGGCGGCACCTGGCGTCCGGCGCCCGGCGGCCAGCCCGTCAGCTTTGCCACGTCGCTCGCATTCGAGATCGCCCGGCTCAACGGCCGGAAGCCGGCTGAGGTGGCGGCCGTCCTGGCCGCGCCCCTGCGCGACATCCCGTGGATCGAGCAGGCCGAGCCGGCCGGCGACGGCTACCTGACGATCATGGTGACACCACAGGCGCTGGCGGCCTCGGCCGCTCGGATGGCGGCGGCTGGCCCCGCCTGTGCGCAGAGCACGATCCTGCGCGGCACCGCGACGACGGTCAGACCCTGGCCCGACCTGGCCGCCGCGCACACCTGGGCCGACGCGTGGCAGGACCAGGCGGACACGATGACCGGCAGGCTTGCCCAGGCGGCCGGCGCAACCGTCACCATCACTTCGGAATGGGAACGGGGTGTGCTCCAGCCGCGCGCCGCTCGCGGCCAAGCAGTCGCCGGTGTACGCCGCGGTGGCCTACCTGGGCGCGAGCTCGGTCCGTTACCGGCTGGCCCGGACCCTGCCGGGCAGTACGGCCCAGCTCGCGGAGCTGTCGGAGCCGCGGGCGCGCGCCGCGGATCCGCTATATCCCGTCCAGCAGGCTCATGCTGATGCCGCGTCGACACTGCGCTGGGCGGCTGATCTCCAGCTGGACAGCCCTGATCCGGGGGAGCGGCTGGCGGACTTGCTCGCCGCGCCTGCCGAGCAGGAGCTGCTCGGGCTGCTCGCCTGGCTGCCAGTCCGGGTGGCGGCGGCGGCTCGGCGGCATCGCCCCGATGAAGTACCGCGCTACCTCGAGCAGGTCGCCGCGGCCTGGCTCGGATGCAAGCAGGCTGCCCCGGCGCTGCCGTTCGGCGGCGCGGCAGCACCGAGCAAGCCCGAACTGGCAAGCGCCCGGCTGGTGCTCGCTGACTCGGTGCGGGCGGCGCTCGCGGCCGGGCTGACGCTGACCGGCATCTCGGCCGCTGAGCGGCTCTAAGCCCGGCGGCTGATTTTTCCCGCGCGTAGGACTTGAGAGAACTTCCAGGTTGAAGTAGGTTCGCGGGTCAACTGGAGGAATGCCGGGCTACGGGGGCCAGCGTTTTGTCACGAGTGTTCGGGGCCGCGGTTGCTTCCGTGTAGATCTGCGGTTCAATCGCTGGCAAAGCGGGTAACGCATGGCTTGTAAGCCCCCCTGGACGTACCCAGTTCATGCCCGCCCAGGTCTCCCGCGTCAGTGCCCCCATGCTGGCGTGAGCGTCCCTGCAGGCAAGCCACGATTCGGCCGGGTTATTGGCGGCTGGTCACGGTGGTGCTGGCAGTGCGGCCACAGCCGAAGGAATGCCGTGGGTCATGTTGGTGTTAAGCTAGATGCTGCACCAGATGCCCCGCCATGGGGACAGGTGCTCGTTCGCACACTTTCCGGTTGTCTTCCGAGAGCTCGGCGGCGTGCGATCCCGACATTCATCTGCCCATCGCGGTGGTTTCCGGTCTGCCCGGCCCTAGCCAAGGACCTGGTCAACGCGGACCCTTGCGGCACGCAGCCGCGACCGGGATGGCCTGCTAGCTGTGGCGCTAGCAGGCGGCGATGGCAGATAAGCAACACGACAGCGGGCCATCGGCCGCAGGTGCAGCCGTGACCCGCACCCTGGGAAGGACCCCTTGTGAGCGAAACCTTGGACCTGTTCTCTGCTGAGAACGGGGATTCTGCTGAGCTGTCTGGACCGGCTTCGTCCGGGTCATACAGCCAGCCTGTCGGCGTGGCGGAATCGGCGGGGACTTCCCACGACCGGGCCGGCGCGGTACGCTCCTGGCCGGATGCCGTTGACACGGCTGCAGGCGGCGACGAGGCCAGCGCGAATCCACCCGGCGGCGGTGCCAGCCGGGCCGGGGGATTGACGGCGATGCTGCTGCCCGAGCTTCAGCGAGTCGCCCAGTCGATGGGCATCACCGGCACCGCGAGGATGCGCAAGGGCCAGCTGATCGCGGCCATCGAGGAGAGGCGGCAAGGCGGGGCGCCGCAGGAGGCTAGCCCCATTGGCCGTAGCGGCGGGGGCTTCCGGGCAGTGGCGGCCCAGGACCAGGAGCCGGCGGCCCGTCAGATCAAGACTTCCAACAACTCAGTCCAGCGGAGAGCGCCTGCGGGAGCCGGCACTGACCGCACCTTTGAGCAGGACGCCATGGAATCGCAGACATCGACACAGCCCGGGCTGGGCGGCAGTAGTGCGAGTGGCATCGGAGAGGCGTCGCGGCGGCTGACGCCGGCATTGGCAGCGCGCCCGCGGGCGGTGCCACCGCGATGGAGAGCGGCAGCGCCGTAGTGAACGGGACCCCGCGCGACGATGGCCAGCAGGCTGGCGATGGCCCGCGCACCGATCGGCGCCGCCGGTCGGCTCCGCGCCGCGACGACGCAGGCGAGCAGCCACGCGCTGCGAGCGACGGGGAGCGGGACGCTGGCGTCAGCGGCCGTGACCAGGGCGGCCGTGACCAGGGCGGTCGCGACCAGGGCGGGCGCGACCAGGGCGGCCGCGACCAGGGCGGCCGTGACCAGGGCGGCCGCGACCAGGGCCCGCGCGAGCAGCAGGGCGGCCGCGACCAGGGCGGGCGCGACCAGGGCGGCCGTGACCAGGGCGGCCGTGACCAGGGCGGCCGCGACCAGGGCGGCCGTGACCAGGGCGGCCGGAACGACGACGACCGGGACGGCGGCAACCGCCGGAGCCGGGACCGGTTCCGCAACCGCAACACCAGCAACCGTCGGCGCGAGCGCGGCGGCGGCGGCAACGAGGCCGAGCCGGTCATCAGCGAAGACGACGTGCTGATCCCGATCGCCGGGATCCTGGACGTGCTCGACAACTACGGGTTCGTCCGCACCACCGGGTACCTGCCAGGCTCCAACGACGTGTACGTGTCGCTGTCCCAGGTTCGCCGGTACGGCCTGCGCAAGGGCGACGTGATCGAGGGCGCCATCCGGCAGCCGCGCGAGGGCGAGCGGCGCGAGAAGTTCAACGCGCTCGTCCGCCTCGACAAGATCAACGGGCTGGACCCGGAGCAGGCCAAGAACCGGCCCGAGTTCAACAAGCTAGTGCCGCTCTACCCGCAGGAGCAGGCTCCGGCTCGAGTCGGACCCGACGATCATGACCACCCGGATCATGGACCTGATCTGCCCGATCGGCAAGGGCCAGCGCGGCCTGATCGTGTCGCCGCCCAAGGCGGGCAAGACGATGATCCTGCAGGCCATCGCCAACGCGATCACCAAGAACAACCCCGAGTGCCACCTCATGGTCGTGCTGGTCGACGAGCGGCCCGAGGAAGTCACCGACATGCAGCGCACGGTCAAGGGCGAGGTCATCCACTCGACCTTCGACCGGCCGGCCGAGGACCACACCACGGTCGCCGAGCTCGCCATCGAGCGGGCCAAGCGGCTGGTGGAGATGGGCCACGACGTGGTCGTGCTGCTGGACTCCATCACCAGGCTGGGCCGTGCCTACAACCTCGCCGCCCCGGCCAGCGGCCGGATCATGTCCGGCGGTGTCGACTCGACCGCGCTGTACCCGCCGAAGCGGTTCTTCGGCGCGGCGCGCAACATCGAGCACGGCGGCTCGCTGACGATCCTGGCCACGGCCCTGATCGAGACGGGCTCGCGCGCCGACGAGGTGATCTTCGAGGAGTTCAAGGGCACCGGCAACATGGAGCTGCGCCTGCGGCGCGAGCTGTCCGACAAGCGGATCTTCCCGGCGGTGGACGTGGACGCGTCCAGCACCCGGAAGGAAGAGCTGCTGATGACGCCGGAGGAGCTCAAGATCGTCTGGCAGCTGCGCCGGGTGCTGCACGCGCTCGAGCCGCAGCAGGCGCTTGAGGTGCTGATGGACCGGATGAAGGGCACCAAGAGCAACGCCGAGTTCCTGCTGCACGTGCAGAAGACCACGAACGCCGCCTCGTAACGCCCGACCGCCAGCGTCATGCCTGGAACTCTGCTGCGGATACAACCGCAGCAGAGGGGCAGCCATGACCTTCGGCCGAGTGCCACGCTGCTGCGCAAATCAGGCAAAGCGGATGGCCAGGTCGCGTAGATCCTGCCGGGAATGCGCTGATGCCTGTGCACGTTGCAGGGTCTGGCACACTGGTAAGCCAACGAATATGCGGTTCCGGTTCACGTCGCGCGGCTTTGCTGCGCAGGCGACCCGGCGACCGCGGGAACCAGGAGTTAGCAATGAAGTCCGGTATTCACCCGGAGTACGTAGACACCACGGTGATCTGCAGCTGCGGCAACACGTTCCAGACCCGCAGCACCGCCAAGAACGGCGTGATTCACGCCGACGTCTGCTCAAGCTGCCACCCGTTCTACACGGGCAAGCAGAAGATTCTCGACACCGGCGGTCGGGTCGCCAGGTTTGAGCGCCGATTCGGCAAGAAGGCTGCTGACGGCAAGTAGTCGGGCCACCCCGTTCCCTTCCTGATGGTCTGGAAGGGAACGTTCGGCCTGTCCAGCCTTCATCAGCAACATCAGTGGGAGGTAAGCGGTGTTTGAGCGGCTTGCCGATCTTGCCGCCGAGCACGCGCAGCTAGAGCTCGATCTTTCCGACCCCTCAATTCACTCTGACCAGGACCGGGCCAGGACGCTGAGCCGCCGCTACGGCGAGCTCACGCCGATAGTCCAGGCCTACGCCGAGTGGCAGCAGGTATCGGCGGACGAGGCGACGGCGCGCGAGCTCGCGCCCGAGGACGCCTCGTTCGCCGCCGAGGCGGAGCAGCTCGCGGCGCGCCGGGCGGAGCTCGAGAAGCGGATCGCCGAGCTCCTGGTGCCGCGCGACCCGAACGACGACAAGGACGTGATCCTCGAGGTCAAGGCGGGGGAGGGCGGCGAGGAGTCGGCGCTGTTCGCCGGTGACCTGCTGCGGATGTACCTGCGGTTCGCCGAGCGGCATGGCTGGAAGACCGAGGTACTCGACTCCACCATGACCGGCCTCGGCGGCTACAAGGACGTCACGGTCGCGGTCAAGGCCAGGGGCGACCAGGGCGCCTGGTCGAAGCTCAAGTACGAAGGCGGCGTGCACCGGGTCCAGCGGGTGCCGGCCACCGAGTCGCAGGGCCGGATCCACACCTCGGCGGCTGGCGTGCTCGTCATGCCCGAGGCAGACCCCGTCGACGTCACGATCGACCCGGCGGACTTGAAGATCGACGTGTTCCGGTCGTCGGGACCGGGCGGGCAGAGCGTGAACACCACCGACTCGGCCGTGCGGATCACGCACCTGCCGACCGGCGTGGTCGTGTCCTGCCAGAACGAGAAGAGCCAGCTCCAGAACAAGGAGCAGGCCATGCGCGTGCTGCGGGCCCGGCTGCTGACGGTCGCCCAGGAGGAGGCCGACGCGCAGGCCTCGGCTGACCGGCGCAGCCAGGTCGCGACAGTGGACCGGTCGCAGCGGGTCCGGACGTACAACTTCCCCGAGAACCGGATCTCCGATCACCGGGTCGGCTTCAAGGCCTACAACCTGGACCAGGTGATCGACGGAGACCTTGACGCCGTGATCACGGCGCTGGTCGATGCCGACCGGGCGGAGAAGATCGCCGGCCCCGAGTCGGACTGATCCGGGAGCCTGGGGAGCCGGCCGTGAGCCTGGGAACCGGCCGTGAGCCTGCTGCTTGACGAGATCGCGATCGCCACGGCCAGGCTCGCCGAGGCCGGGGTGGAATCACCGCGCACCGACGCCGAGCTGATCGCCGCGCACTTGCACGGGGTCTCCCGCGCTGAGCTGCACCTGGTCCCCGACGCCGGCTTCGATCCCCGGTTCTGGGACGAGATAGCGCGCCGGGAGGCACGCGAGCCGCTCCAGCACATCACCGGGATCGCTTATTTCCGCTACCTGGAGCTTGCTGTCGGGCCGGGCGTGTTCGTGCCGCGGCAGGAGACCGAGGTCATGACCGGCTGGGCCATCGAGCAGCTGGCTGCCATGGACGTCGCCGAGCCGGTAGTGGCAGATCTCGGCACCGGCTCCGGGGCGATCGCGCTGTCGATCGCCCAGGAGGTGCCGCGGGCCCAGGTGCACGCGGTGGAGGCTGACCCGCTGGCCCGGCAGTGGGCCGAGCGCAACATCGCCAGCGTGGCCGAAGCGTCGCCGCACACGGCGGGCCGGGTGCGACTGCACGCGGCGGATTTCGGGTCCGCGCTCGCCGATCTGGACGGCCAGGTCGATCTGGTCGTGAGCAATCCCCCCTACATACCGGTCGGGGCCTGGGTGCCGCCCGAGGTCGGCGAGTACGACCCGGCAACCGCGCTGTGGGGCGGCGCCGACGGCATGGACGCAGTTCGGGTCGTCGAGGCCACGGCGCGCCGGCTGCTGCGGCCGGGCGGGCTGGTCGCCGTCGAGCATGGCGCGCAGCAGGGCGCGGCCGTGTACTGGGTATTCGCCGAGGAGAACGGCTGGCGGGAGACCCGCAATCACGTAGATCTGGCCGGCCGCGACCGGTTTGTTACAGCGGCACGTTTGTCGCCGCAGCCCGGCCAAGGCGTGCCCGCGACGTGGCAGGATGATCAGCTATGAGCGCCTGGTTTGACTGCGCCGACGAATCCCAGCGAGCTGACGGCATCGCCGCTGCCGTTACCGCGGTCCTCAACGGAGAGCTTGTCGTGCTGCCCACCGACACCGTGTATGGCCTCGGCGCGGACGCTTTCAGCCCGACGGCCGTGACGAGGCTGCTGTCGGCCAAGGGCCGCGGGCGTGACATGCCGCCGCCGGTGCTCGTGGGCACGGTCCGGGCGGCGACCGCGCTGGTTGAGGACCTCGGCCCGGACGGGCAGCGGCTGATCGACGAGTTCTGGCCGGGCGGGCTGACCATCGTCTGCCGGGCCGCCAGGACCCTGAGCTGGGACCTTGGTGACACCAAGGGCACGGTGGCGATCCGGATGCCCGAGGACTCGGTCGCACTCGACCTGCTGCGCGAGACCGGGCCGATGGCGGTCAGCAGTGCTAACCGGACGGGCCAGCCCGCTGCGACGACTGCCGAGCTGGCCCGGGATCAGCTGGGGGACGCCGTCTCGGTCTACCTCGAACAACGGCACCGCCCCTGGTGGCGTGGCCTCGACCATCGTCGACCTGACCGGGCCGCAGCCGCGGCTGCTGCGCCGCGGTGCGATCTCGGTCGGCAGGCTTCGTGAGGTCGCGGCCGTGACGGCGGGAGCCGACGCGGGCTCGCCGTGAGCAGGCGTGCAAGCCGGCGCCGACCGGCCCTCGTCAACCCGGCGGCATCAGCTATCGCAGCCGGGCCGGTGCTCTACAGTGGCCGTGATGCTCCTTACACCTGGTTCCTCCCGCGCGGGGCAGGCGACCCCGTGAGGGACTACGTCCTGACGCTGCTGGTGACGGCCGCCGTCACCTACGTGCTGACGCCGCTCGTCCGCCGGTTCGCTCGCCGGATAGGAGCCATCAAGCAGCCGCGGGACCGGGACGTCCACGTCAAGCCGGTTCCGCTGATCGGCGGCCTGGCCATGTACGGCGGCCTCGTCGCTGGCCTGCTCGTCGCCGACCAGATCCCGCAGCTGCGGGACGACGCCTTTGCGAACACCGGGATCGTGAGCGGTCTGCTGCTGGCGGGCGGTCTGCTCGTCGTCGTCGGGATCATCGACGACCGCTGGGGGCTGAGTCCGCTGACGAAGGCGGCCGGCGCAGGTCGCTGCCGGAGCCGTCCTGGTGGCCACGGGCACTCAGCTGACCTGGCTGCCGTTGCCGGGTGGCAACACGTTGTTCCCGACACCGAACCAGAGGCGCACTGCTGACCGTCCTCATCGTGGTCGCCACCATCAACGCCGTGAACTTCATCGACGGCCTCGATGGCCTGGCCGCCGGCATCGTCGCGATCGCGGCGATTTCGTTCTTCTTGTACTACTACTCGCTGACCAAGGTCATCGACTATCGGGTCGCTGGCCGCGCCCGCGCTGGCCTCGGCCATCCTGATCGGCATGTGCCTGGGCTTCCTGCCGCACAACTTCTCGCCGGCGAGCATCTTCATGGGTGACACCGGGTCGATGCTGCTGGGACTGCTGCTGGCGTACGCGCCGATCTCGAGCATCTCCTCGCTGGACCCGGCGCTGCTGGCCCACAACGTCAACCGGTACCCGGAAATCCTGCCGCTGCTGCTGCCGGCTGCGCTGCTCGTGATCCCCTACGCTGACCTGCTGCTGGCGGTCGTGCGCCGGACCAAGGCAGGGCCAGTCGCCGTTCGCGCCCGATCGCAAGCACCTGCACCATCGGATGCTGGACATCGGCCACTCCCAGCGCGCCAGCGTGCTGATCATGTACTTGTGGGCGGCGGTGTTCTCCGGCACTGTCGTCTGGCTGTCGATCCAGCGGACCGAGCAGCGCGGCGGGCGCCAGCCATCATGGCCAGCCGGTGCTCGTGTTCGTCGGGATCACGGCGGCGGCTGTCGTGGCGCTGCTGCTCCTGGCCATGCCCAAGCTCCGCTCGCGGGGCCGCAGCGCTCGGCTGGACGGACAGGTCACGCGTGCCGCGGCCTCAACTCCGGCTGGCCGCGCTGAGCACGCGCCTGAACTGGCGAGTTCAGGCGGCATGGAATTGCGGCCGCCCGCCGCCGCCCCGGCCGCGGCGACTGGATCGGCGGAGCCGCAACTGGTCGCGGCGGCGGCCGTGTCGCGGATGACGCCTCTGGCCGCGCCCGTGCCGCACAACGGGTCAGCGCGAGTCGCGCCCGCCCGGAGTGGGAACGGCTGGGCTGAGCTTGATCGGGCTGAGCTTGATCGGGCTGAGCTTGATCGGGCTGAGCTTGGTCGGGCCTGAGCGCTGATCGGTCCGACCTCGATCGGACCCGGCCGGATCTCCCGGTGCGCGAGGCGGACGGATCCGATCGGGCGGCGCGAGAACCCGGCCGAGCCGACCCGCCGGCCGCGTCCTGGATACATGACAGCCGGGGCAGCGATCGCGACACGCCGACCAGGCGACGCGAAGACACCGGGTCGGATGGTCCGCGCCGGCCGCCGCACGCGCCGGGCGAGGTGGGACGGCAGACCCACACGCCGGACGATGCCGCCGAGGTCGGCCGCGCTGGCGCTCGTTCGATCATTGGGACTCCGCCGCCGGCCGTCACCGGCCTCGAGCCGATCCTGACGCGCGGTAGCGACCGCGATTACCTGGACCGCCCGGACACAGGACAGATCGAGTCGTAACGGCCGCGTGCGGCCGGCCGCTCGGGGGTACCCGTGGCGGGGCGCAGCGAGGCGCCGAGCGGCTCGCTTTGACGCACGACTGACGCGACGGCGACGATTCGTTGACTCGGTGCGCTCGGCCGACGCTAGGCCTTTGACCTGCTCAGATGTGGGCTGCGTGATGGCATTCGTCACGTTAGGTGACCTCGTGAACTACAAGGGCGGACAGCTTGTGATATCTTTCACGAGCACCCACTCGCTGCATGCTGCGGGGCCCGTGATACGTTTTCGCTCACCTGGCCACAACGGCCAGTTGGCCGAGTGCTAGCGGGCATTGGTCCCCAGGTACTGCTTAGCGTTTGAGCGGCAGCCCAGCTTTATCAAAGATCATCCGGAGCTTTCCAGAAGATGCTGGCGAACATCGCCCCGATGGCGCGGCGATCAGCAGCCGTGACGGCCGTAGCGGCCACCGTCATGGTTGCGCTGAGCGCTGCCATTGGCGGTCATAAGGGCGCGATCGGCGCTGCCATCGCCGTCGGTGTGGTCGCCGCCTTCTTCGGCCTCAGCGTGCTCGCGCTTAACCGCGCCGCGAAGGTCAGCCCGCAGGCGATGATGCTCGCCGGGATGGGCACCTACATCTTCAAGATCCTCGTCCTGCTCTTCCTGGTCGGGCGCTTCCAGAACAGCACCGCGTTCAGCCCCTGGCTGTTCGGCCTGACAGCCATCGTTCTCGTCCTGGTGTACGACGCCGCACTGGCGATCACCTTCAGCCGGACGAAGATGCTCTATGTCGAGCCGGACGGAGAACGATGACCCGTGGCTCGCATACCTTTCCCGGACGGCAGACTGCGGCCCGCGGGCAGTGCTGCCTGCAGCCTGCGTTCGCAGGCTCGCCAGCATGACCACTGGGTCACGGCGAGGCCGGGATCGCGGCCCGGATCAGCCGGACCGGCTGGACCAGTCAGGTCAGGCGCAGGAGCAGGAGCCGCGGCAGCCACGGGAGGCCGACGGCTGGCAGATCCTCAGCTACATGCTCGGCGGGATGCTGCTGTACGGCACGATCGGCTGGCTGGTGAGCCACTGGACCGGCATCGCCATCCTGTTCCCGCTCGGCATGATTCTCGGCATCGGCCTGTCCATCGCCTTGATCATCTTCAGGTTCACTCGGTCCTGACCGGGAGCCGGGCGACGACGATGGCGGCAGTTACGGCATACCCGCGTGCAAGCTCGCGATCCCGCTGCGCCATGATGACCTACCTTGACCCGCAGCGGCATGCCACGGCGCCAGTCTGCACGCGACAGCCCGAAGGGGTAACTCGGTGAGTAACGTACTAGCGGCCGGGGCCGCCGGCGGCTGCCATCTGGGCTCTGGATGCGGCTTCCCGGCACCCTCGATCAACGACTTCTACTTCACGCCGTTCTTCAAGCTCGGCGGCGTCGGGTTCGGGAAGCCCGGTCTGCTTGTCCTGCTGAGCGTGATCCTGGTGGTCACCTTCTTCTGGTTCGCATTCCACAGCCCGAAGCTGGTTCCGCGCGGCGTGCAGAACGTCGGCGAGATAGGCATCTTGTTCGTCCGTGACCAGATCCTCCGCCCGCAGCTAGGCAAGCGCGGCGACAAGTGGCTGCCGTTCCTGGTCTCGCTCTTCTTCTTCATCTGGGTCAACAACATCTTCGGGATCATCCCGATCTTCTACTTCCCGGCGATGGCGAAGTACGGATATCCGGTAGCGCTGGCCGGCATGGTGTGGCTCATCTACATGTTCCTCGGCATGAAGCACCAGGGCGTGTTCGGCTACTTCAGGAACATGTCGGTCCCGGCGGGCGCGCCGTGGTGGATCCTGCCGCTGCTGGTGCCGATCGAGCTCTTCTCGAACATCCTCGTCCGGCCGTTCACGCTGTCGGTCCGGCTGTTCGCCAACATGCTGGCTGGGCACGTCCTGCTGCTGGTATTCACACTGGCCACCTGGTACCTGCTGACGCTCTCGGTCTCCTTGCTGTATGCAACCGCGTCGTTCGTGCTCGTGATCCTCCTGACCGGCCTCGAAGTGCTGATCCAGGCGCTTCAGGCCTTCATCTTCACGATCTTGACAGCTACTTACATATCGGGCGCGTACGAAACCGCGCACTGAGCCGACCCCAGAAGGAAAACCCGGCGGACATCCGCTGGCCAACACAAAGGAACACACCATGCAGCACCTGGTGCATCTGCATCACCTGCTCTATGTCGCCTCCGGCGCGCATCACCTGGTACTGGCTGCCGGGGCGCCGGGCACGTCCTCGGGCACGCCGATCTGGTACCACATCATCAACCTGGGCGCGCTGACCTACGGTCTTGCGGCCATCGGCCCCGGTGTCGGCATCGGCCTCATCTTCGGCCGGACCATCGAGTCGATCGCGCGGCAGCCCGAGGCTGCTGGCCGCGTCACGGGCCTGATGTGGATCGGCTTCGCGCTGACCGAGTCGCTGGCCCTCATCGGCATCGCGGTGCCGTTCTTCATCAAGTAGCAGGACCGGCTGGAAGGTAGCCGCACATGTTGCATGATCTAGCGGCCTCATCGTCGTCACCCAACCCCTTGGTGCCGAACTGGACCGAGGTGGTCGTCGGCGCGATCGGGTTCTTCATCGTCTTCTTCGCGCTCTGGAAGGTGCTGCTGCCCAGGATCACCAAGACCCTGGAGGAGCGCACCGAGGCGATCGAGGGCGGGCTCGAGCGGGCCGCGGAGGCTCAGACCGAGGCAAATCGCCTGCTGGAGCGGTACCGGGCCCAGCTTGCCGACGCCAGGCACGAGGCAGCCCGGCTGCGAGAGCAGGCCAGGGAAGAAGGCGCGGCGATCATCGTCGCCATGCGCGAGCAGGCGCAGGCGGAGGCGCGGCGGATCACCGAGGCGGCCCAGGCTCAGATCGAGGCCGATCGCCAGCAGGCGTTCGCGTCCCTGCGAGCCGAGGTCGGCGCGCTCTCCGTGCAGCTGGCGAGCAAGATCGTCGGCGAGTCGCTAGAGGATGAGGCCAGGCAGAGCCGGGTCGTCGACCGGTTCCTCGAGGATCTGGACGCCAGCCGGAGTGCCGCGTCAGGCGCGCGCACATCAGGGGCGCAGTCGTCGTCATGAGAGGCGTGAGCAGGGCATCACTCGCCGAGGTCGAGGAGCAGCTCGAGCCGCTGACCGCCGACCCGCAGGTGGCGGAGACGCTGGCCGACGAGCTGTTCGCCATCGCGGGACTCCTGGCGACTCAGTCGGTGCTGCGCCGGGCGCTCGCTGACCCCTCCAGCCAGCCCCGCGCGCGCGGCGCGCTGGCCAGGTCGTTGCTGGTCGGCAAGGTTCGCGCGGAGACGGCCGACCTGGTCGCCGCCGTCGCGACCGCACGCTGGTCGGCGCCGTCTGACCTGACCGATGCGGTCGAGCAGCTGGCGGTGCAGGCCCTCGTCGCGGCCGCCGAGCACGAGGGCAACCTGGATGACCTGGAGGACGAGCTATTCCGGTTCGGCCGGATCGTCGCTAGCCAGCCAGCCTTGCGGATGGCCCTCACCAACCCGTTCGTGTCAGCCGAGGCCAAGCGCGAGCTGCTGAGCCAGCTGCTCGGCGGGCAAGGTCACGCCCGAGGCGCAGCGGCTGATCACCGAGGCTGCCGTGAGTCCGCTCGGGCGGAGCCTTGACCTTAGCCTGGAGGAGTACGCCCGGCTGGCCGCGCGCCGCCGTGAGCGGCTCGTCGCCGAGGTGCACGTGGCGGTCGCCCTGACCGACGCGCAGCGCAGCCGGCTGGTCGAGGCCCTCTCGGCTGCCTACGGGCACGCGGTGTACCTGAATGTCGTGCTCGACCCGCGGATCAGCGGCGGCATGACGGTCCGGGTGGGCGACGAGCTGATCGACGGCAGCGTGGCCACCCGGCTCGCCGAGGCACAGGCGCAGGCTCGCCTCCTGAGCAAGCGCGAGACTGATGGTCAGCAGACGTGCGACCGAGCAGACGTAACAACCGAACAGACGTAAGACCGACAGACCAGACGAGAAGGACACGAGGAAGATGGCGGAGCTGACTATCCGGCCGGAAGAGATCCGGGACGCTCTTGAGCGTTTCGTCGAGGCCTACGAGCCCGGAACCGCCTCCACCGAGGAGGTCGGCGCGGTCGTCGAATGCGGCGACGGCATCGCCAGGGTCTCCGGCCTGCCTTCGGCCATGGCCAATGAGCTGCTGGAGTTCGAGGACGGCACGCGCGGCATCGCGCTGAACCTGGACGTCCGCGAGATCGGCGTCGTCATCCTCGGCGAGTTCAGCCAGATCGAGGAAGGCCAGCGGGTCAAGCGCACGGGCGAGGTCCTGTCCGTGCCTGTCGGCGACGGCTTCCTCGGTCGCGTGGTCGGCCCGCTGGGCGCGCCGCTGGATGGCCTCGGCCCGATCGAGGGCCACACCGAGCAGCGCCAGCTTGAGCTCCAGGCGCCGAGCGTCATCAACCGGAAGCCGGTGACCGAGCCGCTCCAGACCGGTATCAAGGCCATCGACGCCATGACGCCGATCGGGCGCGGCCAGCGTGAGCTGATCATCGGCGACCGGCAGACCGGCAAGACCACGATCGCGATCGACACGATCCTCAACCAGAAGCAGAACTGGGACTCCGGCGACCCGGCCAAGCAGGTCCGCTGCGTCTACGTGGCGGTCGGCCAGAAGGGCTCGACGGTCGCCGCGGTGCGCGCCACCCTCGAGGAAGCGGGCGCGCTCGAGTACACCACCATCGTGAACGCCCAGGCGTCCGACCCGGCCGGCTACAAGTACATCGCTCCTTACACCGGCTCGGCGATCGGCCAGCACTGGATGTACCAGGGCAAGCACGTGCTGATCGTGTTCGACGACCTGTCCAAGCAGGCCGAGGCCTACCGCGCGATCTCGCTGCTGCTGCGCCGCCCGCCGGGCCGTGAGGCCTACCCCGGCGACGTGTTCTACCTGCACTCGCGGCTGCTGGAGCGCTGCGCGAAGCTGTCGGACGAGCTCGGCGGCGGCTCGCTCACCGGGCTGCCGATCGTCGAGACGAAGGCGAACGACATCTCCGCCTATATCCCGACCAACGTCATCTCGATTACCGACGGCCAGATCTTCCTGGAGACCGACCTGTTCAACTCCGGCGTCCGGCCCGCCATCAACGTCGGCCAGTCGGTGTCCCGAGTCGGCGGCAACGCCCAGATCAAGGCCATGAAGAACGGTGGCCGGCGGCCTGAAGCTCGCGCTGTCGCAGTACCGTGACCTGGAGGCGTTCGCCTCGTTCTCCTCGGACCTGGACCCGACGAGCCGGGCTCAGCTGGATCGCGGCGCGCGGCTGGTCGAGCTGCTGAAGCAGCCCCAGTACAGCCCGTTCCCGGTCGAGCGGCAGGTGGTCTCGGTCTGGATGGGTACGGAGGGCTACCTTGACGACGTGCCGGTCGAGGACGTCCGCCGATTCGAGAACGAGTTCCTGGACGAGCTCAGCCGCTCGAACGCCGGCATCTACGACGCCATCAGGGAGACCGGCCAGCTGACCGAGGACACGATCGTGGCGCTGAAGGACGCGATCGAGCGGTTCCGCGGCACGTTCGAGAAGTCCGACGGCTCGCTCCTGGTATCCGACGAGCCCGCCGAGCCGCTTGACGCCGACGAGATCGAGGCGGAGCGGCTCCGGAAGTACCCGACCGGGCAGGCGGACGCGGCGCCAGCGGACTCGGCACCGGCCGAGTCGGCACGGACCCACGACGGCCGACCGATTCGGCAGAGAACCAGTAGGGCGGTATTAGCCAGTATGGGAGCCCAGCTTCGCGCGGTACGGCGGCGGATCAGGAGTGTCCAGTCCACCGCCAAGATCACGCGCGCCCAGGAGCTGATCGCGTCCTCGCGGATCATCAAGGCCCAGCAGCGGCTGCATGCGGCCGCGCCGTACGCGCAGGGAGCTGACCCGTGCGGTCGAGGCAGTCGTCAGCAGGTCAGAGCAGATCGACCACCCGCTGACGCGCCCGGTGGCAGACGCCGACCAGGGCAGCGGTAGCGATCCTGACCAGCGACCGCGGCTTTTGCGGTGGCTTCAACTCCAACGTCCTGCGCGAGGCGCCAGAGCCTGCGCGGCCTGCTGCAGAGCCGGGGGATCCAGACGGTCACCTTCGTGGCCGGCCGCAAGGGCATCAGCTGGCACCGCTTCCGCAACCGCGACGTGGCGGCGGAGTGGAGCGGCTTCTCCGACACGCCACGGCAGCAGAACGCGGCCGAGATCATGCGGCGCTCTCCTGGACGCATACGAGCGCCCGACCGAGGAAGGTGGCGTGGACGAGATCCACGTCGTCTACACCGAGTTCGTCTCCATGCTGACGCAGCGCGCGGTCGTCCACAGGCTGCTGCCGCTGGAGATCGAGGAGACCGATGAGCCGCCGCCCACCGGCCCGCTGCCGATCTATGACTTCGAGCCATCGCCCGAGGATGTTCTCAATTCGCTCTTGCCGTGGTATGTGGAAAGCAGGCTGTTCCACGCGCTACTGGAGTCGGCGGCTTCCGAGATCGCCGCGCGACGGCGGGCAATGAAGTCGGCCACCGATAACGCGAATGAGCTGATCGAGCAGCTCAGCAGGGAAGCGAACAAGGCACGGCAGGCCGAGATCACCCAGGAAATCAGCGAAATCGTGGGCGGCGCGAACGCGCTAGCCGACGCGACCAGGGAGTAAGTGAGCAGCAAGATGAGCGCTACCGCAGAGACCACCGCCGCCAGCGGGTCGGCCAGCCCGGCAGCCACCGGCCGCGTAGCCCGCGTCATCGGCCCCGTCGTGGACGTCGAGTTCGCGACCGAGGAGATGCCCGAGATCTACAACGCGCTGCACGTGGACGTGACGCTGGAGGACACGCCCCGCACGCTGACGCTGGAGGTCGCGCAGCACCTGGGCGATGACACGATCCGCGCGATCTCCATGCAGCCCACCGACGGCCTGATCCGCGGCGCGGCCGTCACCGACACGGGCGGGCCGATCTCGGTACCCGTCGGCGACGTCACCAAGGGCCACGTGTTCAACGTGCTCGGCGACCCGCTGGACGTCCCGAAGGAGTCGCTCAAGATCACCGAGCGCTGGTCCATTCACCGCGACCCGCCGCCGTTCGACCAGCTGGAGGCTCGCACCGAGATCCTGGAGACCGGGATCAAGGTCATCGACCTGCTCACCCCGTACGTCAAGGGCGGCAAGATCGGCCTGTTCGGCGGCGCCGGCGTGGGCAAGACCGTGCTGATCCAGGAGATGATCACCCGAGTCGCGAAGAACTTCGGTGGCGTGTCCTGCTTCGCCGGCGTGGGGGAGCGGACCCGTGAGGGCAACGACCTGTTCCTGGAGATGACCGACTCCGGCGTCATCAAGGACACCGCGCTGGTCTTCGGCCAGATGGACGAGCCGCCGGGCACCCGGCTTCGGGTCGCGCTGTCCGCGCTGACGATGGCGGAGTACTTCCGCGACGTGCAGCAGCAGGACGTGCTGCTGTTCATCGACAACATCTTCCGGTTTACCCAGGCCGGCTCCGAGGTGTCCACGCTGCTCGGCCGCATGCCATCGGCCGTGGGCTACCAGCCGACCCTGGCCGACGAGATGGGCCAGCTCCAGGAGCGGATCACCTCGACCCGCGGGCACTCGATCACCTCGATGCAGGCCATCTACGTGCCTGCCGACGACTACACCGACCCAGCGCCGTCGGCCGTGTTCGCCCACCTCGACGCCACCACGGCGCTGTCCGGGAGATCACCCAGAAGGGCATCTTCCCGGCCGTCGACCCGCTGGCGTCGACGTCCCGGATCCTGGCGCCCGCGTACGTGGGCGAGGAGCACTACGCCGTTGCTCGCGAGACGCAGCGGATCCTCCAGCGCTACACCGAGCTGCAGGACATCATCGCGATCCTCGGCATCGACGAGCTGTCCGAGGAGGACAAGGTCACGGTGCAGCGGGCCCGGCGGATCGAGCGGTTCCTGTCCCACCCGATGTTCGTGGCCGAGCAGTTCACCGGCCAGCCCGGCGTCTTCGTCCCGCTCGACGAGACCATCGCCTCGTTCAAGGCCATCTGCGAGGGCAAGTACGACCACCTGCCCGAGCAGGCGTTCTTCATGGTCGGCGGCATCGAGGACGTGGAGAAGAAGGCCAAGGATATGGAGCGGTCGTGACGAAGTCGCGCGAGACAAGCACCGTGACGAAGTCGCGCGAGACAAGCACCGTGACGAAGTCGCGCGAGGTAGCACCGTGACGATGCAGGTAGAGCTCGTCGAGCCGGAAGGCGAGCTCTGGGCCGGCCGGGCCGAGATGGTCATCGCCAGGACGCTCGACGGCGAGATCGGCCTGCTGACCAACCACGCTCCCGTCATCGGCATCCTCTACGAGGGCAGCACCGTCCAGATCCGGCCCGAGAACGGGAACGGGGCCGACATCTTCGCGGCCGTTACCGGTGGCTTCTTGTCGATGGCGGACAACCGCGTCTCGATCCTCGCCCGGCAGGCTCAGCTCGGTCAGGACGTCGACCCCGCGGCGGCGCAGGCAGCCCTTGACCAGGCGATCCAGGACGCCGGCCCGGCCGCCGCCGGCCCGGAAGAGCCGGCGAACATCCGGTACTACCGGGCGCTGCTGCGGGCAGCAGCCGGCCAGGTCAGCTGACCGGGTAACGCGGAGCGGGTCGGGGGCTAGCGCGAGTGTCAGGCCAGCTAGTTCTCGCGCTCGCCCAGATCGCGCTCGCGCTCGTCGTGGCCGCTGCCGCGTGCCTGGTGCTGCGCCGCCGGGTGATCGCCAGGCGCGGCGGCATCGTGGAGTGCTGCCTGCGCTCTACCGCGAGCGGCCGGTGGCAGCACGGCCTGGCCGAGTACCGGAGCGCGCAGCTTGCTGGCATCGGTCGCTCAGCCTGCGCATCCGCCCGCATGCCGCCTTCCACCGCCGCGACCTAGTCGTGACCGGCAGCCGGCTGGCTGGCCACGGGGATCCCGCCTGGCTCGGGCCGGGCACGATGATCGTGACCTGCCGGGCGCAGCTGGAGTCTGGCACCGACCGGCCGCACTCCGAGCTGCCACGCGTGTCATCGAGCTGGCGATGTCGCAGGCCGCGCTGACCGGCTACCTGGCCTGGCTTGAGGCCGCGCCTGCCGGGTACCTGAGCGAGGCCGCGCTAGCGCTCGCCGCCGGGCTTCCACAGCAGGTCGCCGTCCGGCTCGTTGACGCACCTGGCCAGGATGAACAGCAAGTCCGAGAGCCGGTTCAGGTACTGCGCGGTCAGCGGGTTCATGCTGTCGCCGTGCACCTCGAGCGCGGCCCAGGTGCTCCGCTCGGCGCGCCTGACGACAGTCCTCGCGACGTGCAGCAGCGCGGCGGCCGGACTGCCGCCCGGCAGCACGAAGCTGCGCAGGACCGGCAGCCCCTCGTTGAACTCGTCGCAGGCCTGCTCGAGGCCCGTGATGTAGCTGGCGTCGATCCGCAGCGGCGGGTAGGCGGGATCCTCGGTGACCGGGTTGCACAGGTCCGCGCCGACGTCGAAGAGCTCGTTCTGGATGCGGACGAGCAGCGCTGGCGATCTCCGCCGGCAGCTGTCCCATGGTCACCGCGACCCCGATGGCGCAGTTGGCCTCGTCGGTGTCGGCGTAGGCGGCGAGCCGCGGGTCGGTCTTGCGGGCTCGGCTCATGTCGCCGAGCGCTGTGGTGCCGTCGTCGCCGGTCCGGGTATAGATCCTGGACAGGACGACGGGAGTTTCGCGGTCGCGTGACATGGACCAACCGTACCGGGGCCCGCCGCGGCGGCGTCGTCGGTGCTGGCGTGCCACTCGGCGCCCGACGAGGCCGCTACGCAGCGTAGTGAGTATTTCTTTTCCGGCCAGATGCGGAGGTGGGTTGGCCGGAATCCCTTGCCAGCAAGGACTTCCGGGCTGGATCAGCCGGACGGGAATAGTCGTTTCTTCCCGGTTGGGTTAGCCGTCTGAGCATGGGGTATTCACAAACCCGAACACGATGTGGCATCGTATGGATACTAAGAGTGATTGCAGAGACAGTGCTGCGTGGCTCCGCACGGAGCCGGCAGCTAGTTTTAGGTCACTTGGCAGGCTTGGGCTCGATCTGGGCCCGAAAATGAGCCGCTCAGCGGCTCGCGGCCCATCTCGGCAAGCCGGCGGTTCTCGGGGGCCCGCCGGAGTGCGGGGGTCGCAACAGGTGGGGGGAGCGCGCTCCCGGCCCTACTGGCCGGGAGCGCGCTGGCGTCCACCGGCAGCTCAGCCTGATCGGTGGTCACGGTCCGTGGTCACGGTCCGCTCCCGGCAGAGGCGTGTGACTTGTCCTCGAACCAGGTTGTTTCGCACGAACGGGTAGAGCTCGGCACAAATAGCTCGATACGCTTGGTCGCGACGCACACGGCTCACGACATCCGTGGCTCGGTGTCACACGCACGAGTTCCGCCAGGCCCGTGTCAGGGTCGCTTGCGATTACCCAGGCGAGCGGGCCGGCTGCGCAGGGCTTCCGGTGGACTGAGAGGACAGGCCGTGTACGACTACGTCATCGTCGGCGCTGGCAGCGCTGGCTGCGTGCTGGCCTCCCGGCTGAGCGAGAACCCTGACTCGCGCGTGCTCCTGCTGGAAGCCGGGCCGCCGGACACGGCGGACGAGATCCACATTCCGGCCGCCGTCAACCTGCTCTTCCAGACGGCCTACGACTGGAACTACCAGACAGTCCCGCAGGACCGCGCTGGCGGCCGCTCCATCTACTGGCCGCGCGGCCGGGTGCTCGGCGGCTCGTCGTCGATCAACGCGATGATCTACATCCGCGGCAGCCGGCATGACTACGACTCCTGGCGCGACGACTACGGCTGCGAGGGCTGGGGCTACACCGACCTGCTGCCGTATTTCCTGCGCGCCGAGAGCAACTCGCGCGGCGCGTCGGCCTATCACGGTGCCTCCGGCCCGCTGAGCGTGCAGGACCTGAAGTTCCGCAGCGGGCTGACAGGCGACTTCGTGGCCGCCGCCCGTGCCTGCGGCTTGCCAGCCAACGACGACTTCAACGGGCCAGAGCAGGACGGCGTCGGCTACTACCAGGTCACGCAGAAGGCCGGGCCGCCGCTGGTCGGCTGCCGACGCGTACCTGCACCCGGCGGCCGGCCGGCCGAACCTGACCGTCTACACCGATGCCCTGGTCACGGGCGTCGAGATCGAGGCCGGCCGGGCGACAGGCGTCCGTTACCTGCGCCGCGGCGTGGAGGAGCTGGCCAGGGCCGAGGCCGAGATCATCCTGTCGGCTGGCGCCATCGGCAGCCCGCAGCTGCTCATGCTCTCCGGGGTCGGCCCGGCCGACCACCTGCACGAGCACAACATCGCGGTCATGGCCGAGAACGCCGGGTGTCGGCAGCAACCTGTCCGATCACCCGATCGTGACGGCCATGTGGAGCGCGCCGAAGACCCGGAGCCTGTGGGAGAAGGCAGGGCCGCGCAACCTGGCCCGCTGGCAGATGACGCATTCGGGGCCGATGACCACCAACATCGCCGAGGCGGGCGGCTTCAGCCGCACCGACCCGGCGCTGGTCGCACCCGACATCCAGTGGCACGTGCTGCCGGTGCCCTACGTCGACGGCGGGCTCGCCGATCCGGCCAGCCGGGCCCTGTCCGTGCTGATCACGCTGGTGTAGGTGGGCAGTCGGGGCAAGATCCGGCTGCGCAGCGCCGATCCCCGGCACAAGCCCTCGATCGATCCGTCCTACTTGTCCGACATCGATGATCTCGACCCGCTGGTCAAGGCCGTCGGCATGGCCAGGGAGATCGCGGCGACCAGGCCGCTCAGCAGGCAGCTCAAGGCCGAGCTCGCGCCGGGCCCGGCCGTTCGCAGCGACGCCGACCTGCGCGACTGGGTGCGCGGCAACCTGTCCACGATCTATCACCCGGTCGGGACCTGCGCGATGGGCGGCGACTCGCGCGTGGCGGCCAGCAAGCTGGCCAGCGTCGTGGATACCGAGCTTCGGGTCCGCGGCGTGGAGCGGCTGCGCGTGGTCGACGCCTCGGTCATGCCGACGGTGCCGCGCGGCAACACCAACGCGCCCACGATCGCGATCGCCGAGCGGGCCGCCGACCTGATCCAGGGCCGTGCGCCGCTGGCCGCGCTCGACCCGGCCGACTCCCATCTCGCGACCGCGGGCTCCCAGTAACCCGAGCCGTAAGGCCGACAGTAACCCGACCCCGAGACCCCCCGGGAGATCGACCCGCGAGACCCTGACAGTTCCGGTCATCATCGCGGCCAGTATGCGGCATTTGCCCCCACGAAACTGACAGGGTCTTATGACCGGCGCGTCTTAGCCGACCGCGGCCTTAGCCGGCAGCGGCCGTAGCCGCAGCGGCCGTAGCCAGCCGCAGCCTTAGCCGGCAGCGGCCTTAACCGGCCGCAGCCTAGCCGGCCGCGGCCCTACGCGGGCCGCCGATGTGCCCGCTGGCCCGTCACTTGTACCGGCGGCCGTGCAGCATCGTCACGGCGCTGAGGATCTTCTTCATGTCCTCGTCGGTGCGGCTGAAGGACGTGAGGTTGACCAGCGGCTTCATCCGCTGCCTGGCGATCGCCTTAGGCCGGGCGAATTCGCGCAGGCCGTCGGCGCCGTGGATGCGGCCGAATCCGGAGTCGCCCGAGCCGCCGAACGGCAGCGACGGCACGCTGGCAAACGAGATGACCGAATTGATCGCGGTCATGCCGCTGGTCAGCGCGCGGGCCGCCGCCATCGCCGCCTTCTTGTTCCCGGCGAACACAGTGCCGCCGAGGCCATAACGGCTGGCGTTGGCGCGCTCGACGCCCTCGGCGAGGCTCGCGACCTTGGCCACGGTGATGGTCGGGCCGAACGTCTCGTCGGTGACCGCCTTGCTCTCTTCCGGCACGTCGGCCAGGATCACCGGGCCGACGAACGGGCGCCGGATGCTGGCGATGCCGCCGACGACCGGGCGGCCGCCACGGGCCAGCGCGTCCGCGATGTGCTTCTCGATGATCTCGGCCTGGCCTGGCAGCGTCATCGGCCCGTAGTCGGCCTCGCGGTCGTCGCCCGGCCGGACCTTGGTCACCCGGTCGGTCAGCTTCTCCAGGAAGGTGTGGTACACGTCCTGGACGACGTAGACGCGCTCCACGCCGACGCACGTCTGGCCGGCGTTGGCCAGCGCGCCCCAGGCGCAGGCGTCAGCGGCGGCGTCCAGGTCAGCGTCCGCGGCGACGATGAAGGCGTCCTTCCCGCCGCACTCGGCGACCAGGGGAGTGAGGTTCTCCGCGCAGGCTGCCATGACCTTCCTGGCCGTGGCAGCCGAGCCGGTGAAGGCGATCTTGTCGACGCCGCTGCGGGCCAGGTGACTGCCGGTCTGGCCCATGCCGGTGACTAGCTGGAGCACCGGCTGCTCCGGCACGACCTCGGCAAACGAGCTCACGAGCCAGGCGCCTACCGCAGGCGTCAGCTCACTGGGCTTGAACACGACCGCGTTCCCGGCCGCAAGGGCATACGCAATCGACCCCATGGGTGTGAAGACCGGGTAATTCCACGGCCCGATCACGCCCACCACGCCGAATGGCTGGTACTCCAGCGTCGCCGCCTGGTTGATCGCGACCAGGCCGCTGCGGACCCGGCGCGGGCGCAGGACCCTGCGCGCGTTCCTGGCCGCCCAGTCGATGTGGACGATGGCGAGCAGGATCTCCAGCTGCGCGTCAGCCAGCGGCTTGCCGGTCTCGGTATGCACGAGCTCGGCCAGCCGGCCGATGTAGCGGGTCAGGTGCGATTTCCACGCCAGCAGCCGCTGGCGACGGCCGGCCCAGCCAAGGTCGGCCCACCACTGCGCGGCTGCCCTGGCTCGCTCGACGGTGTTCGCCACGTCCTGCTCGCTGAAGACCGGATAGGTGGCGATGATCTCGCCTGTCGCCGGATTCAGCGTGTCGAAGGTGTCGGTCGACCGGACGTGCCCGTAACTCCCGAGTGTGGCTGTCATGAGCCCTGCACCGCCGTTCTGCGCGAATTGCTGCGATTGTACGCGGGAGCGCCGCTGTGCGCCTTGGTGGCTGGAATCAGTAAATCACCGGCTGGCCTGCCAAGATCACGTCGGGTAGGTTGTGCCGCGTGGCTCATCCTGGCGGTCCGGACGCAGACCGGCACTGGCTGTGCGCCGCCATCGAGCTGTCCGGGCGCTGCCGGCCGTCGATGACCGCGTTCTCGGTCGGGGCCGTGCTCGTCGCGGCCGACGGCAGGCGTGCTGACGACCGGTTACTCGCGCGAGCTCGATCCCGCCGACCACGCCGAGGAAGTGGCGCTAGCCAAGATCGGCCTGCCCGCGCCGGAGGCCCCGCCGTGGCTGGCCGGTGCCTCCCTGTACAGCTCGCTTGAACCGTGCGCCGCCCGAGCGTCGAGGCCCATGCCGTGCGCCGACCTGATCATCGCCAGCGGTATCGGGCGAGTCGTCATCGCCTGGCGTGAGCCGCCGATCTTCGTGCCTGGCGGCGGCGCCGTCCGGCTGCGCAAGGCCGGCGTGCGGGTGGAAGTGCTGCCCGATCTGGCCGGCGCCGCCAAGGCGGTCAACGCGCACCTGCTGGCGGGCTAGGCCTGCATCGGGCGCTGGCGGGTCAGGTGGTAGAGCACGTGCGGCCGGACGCGGTGGCCGGCCGGCACTCGGGGATGCTCGAACCTGGCGACCTCGGTCATGCCGAGCCGCCGCATCACGGCGATGCGATGGCTCGTTGAGCACGGCGGTCATCGACCAGATTTCGGCTAGCCCGGCGCCGCCGAAGGCCACCTCCAGAGCTGCCGCGGCTGCCTCGGTCGCGTAGCCGTGATGCCAGGCGTGCCGGGCGAGCCGCCAGCCGATCTCCATACCGCCGGCGCCCGGCACGCCGTCGGGCATCGGATTGAGGCCGGTGTAGCCGATGAACTCGCCCGTGGCGGCGAGCTCAAGCGCCCACAGCCCGTAGCCCTGCTCGTCAAAGCGCGCCTCGATGCGGTCGACGAACGCGTCGCTGGCGGCCCGGTCGAGCGTGGCAGGGAAGTACCCATGGTCTCGCGGATCGGCGTTGAGCGCGGCGAACGGCTCGCGGTCGGCGTCCTGCCAGCGCCGCATGAGCAGCCGGTCGGTCTGGATCTCGTCGAATCGTGGTGTCGTCATGTCCGTCCTCCGCGGCGCTCGGCGCTCGCTCGCCAGCCAGCCACGACTAGCTGGCGGTCACCGTGACCTCGCCGACGCCGAGGGCCTCGACCGGCTCCCTGATCTGCGCCGCGTCGCCCACCAGGACCGTGAGCAGGCGGTCCGCCGGGAACGCCGCGACCACCGCAGCGGTCGCCTCGGCGGTGGTCGTCGCGGCCAGCCGCCGGTACAGCCCCGACTGGTAGTCGTCGGGCAGGTGCTGCTCCACCTGATCCGCCAGCGTGCCGGCGACGGCCGCGGCCGTCTCGTACCTGAGCGGCGCGACCAGCACGAGGTTCTGCACCGCCATGTCGCGCTCGGCGTCCGTCAGCCCGTCGGTAGCCAGCGTGCTGAGCACGGTCCGCAGGTCCGCCAGGGCAGGGCCGGTGGATGCGGTGTCCACCGCGCCGCTGATGGCCAGCAGCGACGCGCCCGTCACGCCAGCGGCGGCATCCGGCGCGGGGGACCGCAGCACCTGCGCGAAGGCGCGGACACCGTAGGTGTAGCCCTTCTCCTCGCGCAGTACCCGGTCCAGCCGTGAGGTGAGCGTGCCGCCCAGGCAGTACGTGCCCACGACCAGCGCCGGCCAGATCGGGTCGTGCCGGTCTGGGCCGGTGCGCCCGATGAGCAGCTGAGTCTGAACCGCACCGGGCCGGTCGACGATCACCACCCGGCCGGTGTCCTCGGCTACGACCGGCGGCACCGGCACCGGGCCGGCGGCGTCGCCCGTCCAGGCGCCGAGGGAGCCCGCGAGCTCCGCGTCCAGATCGATGCCGGTCAGGTCGCCCACGACGATCGCGATCGCAGTGGCCGGCCGGACCTGCGCCTCGTAAAACGCGCGGACGCCGGCCGCGTCGATCCGCGCGACGGTCTCCTCGATGCCCTGACGTGGCCGAGACATGCGCGACGACGCCGGGAACAGCTCCGCCGACAGCTGCTTGGCCGCGCGCCGGGCCGGGTTGGCCAGCTCGTGCGGGATCTCGTCGAGTCGGTTGCGCACCAGTCGCTCGACCTCGGTGCCGGCGAAGGTGGGCGCGCGCAGGGCCTCGGCGAGCAGGCCCAGCGCTCGCGGCAGCCGGGAGGCGGGCACCTCCAGCGAGATGCGCGCGCCGGTGTAGTCGACGTGCGAGCCGAGCGTCGCGCCGCACCGCTCCAGTTCCGCGGCGAACTCCTCGGCCGTGTACGGGCCGCAGCCTTCGGACAGCGCGTTCGCCATGATGGTGGCGATCCCGTCGAGTCCGTCGGGCTCGGCGTCCAGTCGGCGCATCCAGGCAGATCTCCACGGCGACGACCTGCTGGCCGGGTCGGTGACACCGCAGCACGGTCACCCCGTTGGCGAGGCCGCCACGGTCCGGCACCGGGAACGCCCAGGGCTTCGCCTGCCCGGCCAGTGGCAGCGGGTGCAGGTCCATCGTCACCAGGTCGTCGGTCACTGCCCAGCCTCTTCCTGCTCGCTGCTCGGCGCCTGCTCGCTGCTCGGCTCCTGCCCGCTGGCCACTGGGGCCGCCGCGTCCTGCGGTGGCATCGGCTCGTATTCCAGCA
This sequence comes from uncultured Actinomycetota bacterium, assembly GCA_963837255.1. Taxonomy (GTDB): domain Bacteria; phylum Actinomycetota; class Actinomycetes; order Streptosporangiales; family Streptosporangiaceae; genus JAJYUU01. Next base: position 1,870,272 of record CAWIMN010000007.1, on the reverse strand, counting down.
CGGCGCGATTGTCGGGCCGCAGCCGTGCAGCGGCGACGGCCTGGACTTCGCCGGCCGTCACGTCGAGGATCCGGCCGATGGCAGAGAAAGCGAGCTGCGGATCGCCGAACAGCACCGCGTACCGGCACAGCTCGTCGGCCCGGCCGGCCACCGTGCCGAGCCGGTCCAGCCACTCGCGCTCCAGGTCGGGCCTGCGCCCGCTCCATCTCCTCATCGGAAGGCCCGTCCGCGCCGAGCCGCGCTTGCTCCTCGTCGACGGCGGCCTCGATCTGCGCGAACTCCGCGCCGCCGGACGCCTTCACGTCCAGCCAGCCGAGGGAGGGAGCGCCCACCAGCCGCATCAGCCCGAAGCCGGCCGTGATGGCGGTGCGATCCCGCCGCACCAGCCGGTTGTACAGCCTGGACGACATGCCGGAGCCGAGGATGGTGACAGCCACGTCGGCTGCGTCGCACTCGCGGGTGCCGTCCGGCGGCAGCCGGTAGGCGGCCATCAGCGCGCGCGCCGGGACCTCCTCCTGGACCAGCTCCCGCAGCTGTGTGCCGATGGTGTCGGGCAGCGTGCCGTCGCGTGGCGGCAGCTTGCCAGTTCCGCGCGGAATCGATCCGAAGTACTTCTCCACCCACGCCAGCGTCTGCTGCGGGTCGATGTCGCCGACGATCGCGAGCACGGCGTTGTTCGGCGCGTAGTTCGCCCGGAAGAACGCGCGCGCGTCGGCTAGCGTCGCGGCGTCCAGGTCGGCCATGGAGCCGATCGGCGTGTGGTGATATGGGTGACCCGCCGGATAGGCCAGCGCGATCAGCCGCTCGAACGCGGTGCCGTAGGGCACGTTGTCGTAGCGCTGGCGGCGCTCGTTCTTCACCACGTCCCGCTGATTCTCCATCGACTCCTCGTCGAGCGCCGCTAGCAGCGAGCCCATGCGGTCGGCTTCCAGCCAGAGCGCGAGCTCGAGCTGGTGGGCTGGCATGGTCTCGAAGTAGTTGGTGCGCTCGAAGCTCGTCGTCCCGTTGAGCGAGCCGCCGGCCCCCTGGATCAGCTCGAAGTGGCCATTGCCGCTGACCTGCGCCGAGCCCTGGAACATGAGGTGCTCGAACAAGTGCGCCAGGCCCGTCCGCCCCCCGACCTCGTTGCGGGAGCCGACGTCGTACCAGAGGCAGACCGCAGCGACCGGAGTCAGATGATCCTCGGACAGCACCACGCGCAGTCCGTTGGCCAGCCGGTGCTCGGTAGCCGTCAGCCCGCTCGAGGCGAGGTTGTGTGACGCTGTGTGACCCATCAGCCGGTTACGCCCCTCTGCTTCTCAGCACGGTCGCTTCTCAAAACAGTCGCAGCGCGCCATCGTCGGTGCCGCGCATCGTGTCGTAGTCCAGCGTGACGCAGCGGATGCCGCGGTCCTCGGCGAGCACGCGCGCTTGCGGCCTGATCTCCTGCGCGGCGAACACGCCTTGCACGGGCGCGAGCAGCGGATCGCGGTTGAGCAGCTCAAGGTAGCGCGTCAGCTGCTCGACGCCGTCGATCTCGCCGCGGCGCTTCACCTCGATCGCCACGCTGATGCCAGCCGCGTCCCGGCACATGAGGTCGACCGGGCCGATGGCCGTCGGGAACTCGCGCCGCACCAGCCGCCAGCCGTCGCCGAGGACGTCAAGCCGTGCTGCCAGCAGTTCCTGAAGATGCGACTCTACGCCGTCCTTGACCAGGCCCGGGTCCACGCCCAGCTCGTAGGAGGAGTCGCTGATCACGTCAGCGAACTCGATGGTGAGCGTCTCACCCGACTTGCCAGTCACCACCCAGCGGCTGGACTCCTCGGTGAGCCTGGCACGGCGGTGACATCCAGTTCAGCGGCTTGTACGAGCCACCGTCGGAGTGGACGAGCACGGAGGAGTCGGCCTTGACGATGAGCAGGCGCGTGGCCATCGGCAGGTGGGCCGAGAGCCGTCCCGCGTAATCCACGCTGCACCGGGCGATGACGAGACGCACGAAACCCAACTGTAGCCGTCGGCGCGACCGTGCCAGCGAGCTTCAATGGCGGGGGTTACGGGCGGCTGAGAGATCCTGAAGCTCGCTAGCTGTCCTGCAGGCGGGTGAACACATCGCCGGCCAGGTCGGTGATGAGCGCGACCGCGTCCGCCCTGGCGATGGTCTCGTCGGTGGTCAGCGCCGGCGTGTCCTTGCCGCGCCGGTCAGCCAGCGCGAGGACGGCGTGCAGCACGGCCCTGCCGAGGCCGACCAGCGCGGCCTCGGGCGCCGGGATCTGGCCGGTGTAGGGCGGCGCCGGGCGCGCCACCACCTCCGGCCAGTCCGCCGGATCGCGCGGCGTGTCCAGCGTCAGGACCGGCGCCACGTCCGATGCGATTGCGTCGCGCGCGGTCAGCGGCGGCCCTAGCTGCCATTGCTTGCGGAGCGTCGCAATGACCGAGGTGTTGCGGTACTGGCCGGTGACAACGGTCTGGTCCGGGATCCAGGCGGAGATCGCGATGGCCGGCACCCGCACGCCCGACCTGTCGAAGCCGAAACCCAGCTGGCCCGGCGACGAGGCCGGGTGCGGCGGCGGCGCGATCGGCGGCGGCACGTGGTCGTAGGTGCCCCCGTGCTCGTCGAAGGTGACGACGAGCAGCGTGTTAAAGGCGTTGGAGCCCCGCGCCGACGACGCGGAGCGAACGGCGTTGTAGATCTTGGCGAGCAGCGCCTCGCCGCCTAGCAGCGAGGACGGCGGGTCGATCGGCGAGCCACGGAAGAGCGCGTCGAACGCGGGATGCATGTCGTTGTGGCCATAGAGCAGATTGGGCTCGATGAACGAGTAGGTCGGCAGCGTGCCGTCGGCGGCGTCTTGGACGAACTGGTCGGTGCTGACGAACCTGGTGCCGAAGTACGGCCACAGCCGCGGCGCGTGGATGATGCCCGTCAGCGACATGTGGCTCGGCGGGTCGCAGTAGACACGCCAGCTCAGCCCCTGCTGGTCCAGCCGCTCGAAGATCGTCTCGGCCGTGTTGTGCAGCGGGAAGGAGTCAGCCGGGGTCAGGTTCACGACGTACCCGCTCGAGCTCCCCGCGTGAAAGAACGAGCGGTTGGCGAACGTCTGCGACGGCACCTCGCAGAACCAGTGGTCGAAGGCGGCGAACCCGCGCGCCAGCGTCGAGGTGACCGGCATCTGCTCGGGTGAGTACCCGGTCATGATCTGCGCGTACTCGGCGTAGCCCGGCTCCCGGCCGATCTCGGCGGCGAACGAGCTGATGTAGTCGGCGACGAAGCCGTCCATCGACGGCCGCTGGCGGGCGCTTACCGGGGCGTTGAATGGCGCGACCATCTTCTCTGCGAGCACGCCGCGGTTGGCCGGCGGGTCGATGATGCCGAATAGCTGGGTATTGACGTGCTGGTACTCCTCGCCGGGATCCGGACTCGGGGTGTTCATGTCGGCCGCGAGGCCGTAGCCCACGGCGCCTCCGCCGGATCGATCAGCCGCCCAGTCCGGGACCGGGTTGGCGAGGTCCTTGCCGATGACACCCTCGAACGACTCGACCTCGCCTGGCTCGTACAGCCGGCCGAGCAGGTTGTCGAACGAGCGGTTCTCGAACATGACGACCACGACATGATCGAGGGCACTGCTCCGGTCTGGACGTGGCATGGCAGCTCTCTCCACTGAACTGAGGCCCGCTGAACTGAGGCCCACTGAACTGAGGCCCACTGAACTGAGGCCCACTGAACTGAGGCCCACTGAACTGAGCGCGGTCGCGACGGTCGGATTTGCTGCCATCAGCATCGCTCAGCGCGGCCCCGTGCGCATGCTGAGCCGCGCCGATGCCATGTGAGTTCGAGACGATCGGTGCCGACGGGCCAGCCGGCGGGCTGAGGCGCCGCGCCGAGGCCATGAGCTAGCCGGGCGCTGGCGGGCGGCGGTGGCCGCGACGGTAGTGTCGCGGCCATGGAGATTCGCGAGGTGGCGGTCATCGGCCTCGGCACGATGGGCGCCGGGATAGCAGAGGTGTTCGCCCGGGCCGGGATCGGGGTCGTCGCGATCGAGGTGGATTCGCAGGCACTGAACCATGGCCTCGGCATCCTGGACGCGAGCTTGTCGAAGGCCGTAAGCCGGGGCAAACTGGCCGCCAGCGACCAGGCGGCGATCCGCGCCCGGATCCGCCCGGCGGCCGCGTTCAGCGAGGCGGCTGCCGTCGACCTCGCCATCGAGGTGGTCCCGGAGCGGCTGGAGATCAAGCGGCAGATCTTCGCCGAACTGGACCGGGTCACCAGCCCGGCGGCCATCCTCGCGACCAATACCTCGTCCTTGTCGGTGACCGCGATCGCGGCCGCGACGAGGCACCCTGGCCGCGTCATCGGCATGCACTTCTTCAATCCCGCGCCCGTCATGCGGCTGGTGGAGGTCATCACGACCGTGCTCACCGACGACGGCGTGGCCGACACCGTCGCCGACCTTGCCCGGCTGCTCGGCAAGACACCGGTCCAGGTCAGCGACCGGGCCGGCTTCGTGGCGAACGCGCTGCTCCTGCCGTACCTCAACCACGCGGTCGGGCTGCTGGAGTCCGGCTATGCGAGCCGGGAAGACATCGACCTGGCCGCGACCGCGGGCATGGGCATGCCGATGGGCCCGCTCGCGCTGCTCGACCTCATCGGCCTGGACACGTCGCTGTCGATCATGGAAGTCCTGCACGCGGAGTTCGGCCTGCTCCGGTACACCCCGGCGCCGTTGCTGCGCCGCCTGACCGACGCGGGCCGCACGGGCCGCAAGGCGGGCCGCGGCATCTACGACTACACCGCCGACGCTGCGCACCCCGATAAATCAGACGGGAACGGGGTCGGCTCGAGTGCTCCAGACACAGTCACGCTGATCGGGTCGGGCGACGATGCGGAAGCCGAGCTCGCCACGGCCCTCGCGACCGCGGGTGTCAACGTCACCAGGAACGCCGCACACCCCACAGAACTGGTCCTGATCGCCGCGCAGGCGGGCAAGCCCGTGCTGCCAGCGGCGCTCGCGGCCGGGCGGCCGGAGCAGTCGGTCGGCCTGCACGTGATCGGCGGCCCGGCGGCCGGCCGCCTGGCCGAGCTGATCTCGACGAGCGTCAGCTCGGACAAGGCCGTGGCCGCCGGCGGCGCCCTGGCCGCGAGGCTCGGCCTGACCGTGGTGCACGCGCCAGACCGGCCGGGCTTCCTGGTCGGCGCCCTGCTCTACCCGCATCTGGCCGATGCGGTCCGGATGGTTCAGGACGGCTACGCCACCGCGATGGACGTCGACAACGCGATGGTGCTGGGCTGCGGATATCCGCACGGCCCGTTCCAGCTGCTGGACGCCGCCGGGCCGGCGGCCGTACTGGCTGGCCTGCGGGCCATGCATGTTGCTTATGGCTATCCGTCGTTCGCTCCGCCGCCGCTGCTCGCCGAGCACGCCGCAGCCGGGATCGAGTTCCGCAGCATCGGCCGCGGCCGCCCAGGACCGGGCGCTGGCCCTGGGTCGCCCGTCTCTGCTGTCTGACGGCCCGCAGGCGGCGCTGGTGAGCCCACGGAAGGCGCGGCGGCTGCCGTCGGATGCGCCAAGCAAGCCCCGCCGGGCCCGGCGGCCGGGACCGCGCCGGCGCCGCGCCGGGGGAGGACGCAGGCCGGCTAGGCCCGCCGCAGACGCAGGAGTGGCCCGACGGCGACTGGGTGGTGCGCCAGGTGCCGGGCGCCGCCGCCACCAAGACCTACCGCTGCCCGGGCTGCGACCAGGAACTCCTGCCGGGCACAGCGCACGTCGTCGTCTGGCCCGCCGACGCGCCGGGCGCGGACGAGCGACGGCACTGGCACAACGCATGCTGGCAGCGACGGCCGCGCCGCCCCGGACCCGGCCCGCAGACGCACCGGTGAGGACCCGATGACCGAGATCACAGCGAGCACCGTGCTGCCCGCCCGCCGTGAGCACATCACGCTGGTGACCGCAGACGGCCTGACGCTGGTAGGCGAGCTGGCGCAGCCGGCTAGCCGCCCGCCGGTCGCCACGCTGATCTGCCTGCACCCGCTGCCGACGCACGGCGGCATGATGGACAGCCACGTGTTCCGCAAGGCGTCTTACCGGCTGCCGGCCCTGGCCGACCTCGCGGTACTGCGCTTCAACACGCGCGGCACGGCGTCGGAGCGCGGTCGCAGCGAAGGGGAGTTCGGGGCGCGGCGAGCACGAGCGGCATGACGTGGCGGCCGCCATCGGGTATGCAGCCGACCTGGACCTGCCACGCCTCTGGCTCGTCGGCTGGTCCTTCGGCACCGAGATCGCGCTGCGGTGGGGTAACGATCCCGACGTCGAGGGCGCCATCCTGCTATCGCCGCCGCTGCGCCGCGCCGGGGACGCAGACCTTGATAGCTGGGCCCGGTCGGGCAAGCCATTGCTCGCACTGGTGCCCGAGCACGATGATTACCTCCAGCCGACGCAGGCACGCCAGCGATTCGCCAGGGTGCCGCAGGCTGAAGTGATCGCGGTGCCGGGCGCCAAGCACCTGTGGGTGGGGGAGCGCTACGTCCGGATCGTGCTCGACGAGATCGTGCGCCGGGTCAACCCGGCGGCGTGGCCGCTGCCCACTGACTGGAAGGACTGACCGTGAGCTTGTTCGACCTGACTGGCAAGACCGCATTCGTGACCGGCGCGTCGCGCGGCATCGGCCGCGTCATCGCCGTCGCGCTCGCGGACGCGGGCGCCGACGTCGCCCTCGTCGCGCGCAGCGCGGACGGGCTCGCCGAGACCGCCGAGGCCATCGACGCGGTGGGCCGTAAGGCCATCGTCATCCCGACGGACGTCACCAGCTACGACGCGGTCGCCGAGGCGGCCGCCGCGGCGATCGACCAGCTGGGCGCCGTCGACATCGTGGTGAACAACGCTGGCGGGTCCAACTTCATGGTTCCGTTCCGCGACCTGCGGCTATCGGGCTGGGACAAGCTCATCCAGCTCAATCTGAGCTCCGCGGTGTACGTCTGCCACGCGTTCGCCAGCCACCTGCTCGATCGCGGCACCGGCGCCGTCATCAACGTCGCCTCGGTCGCCGGCATCGCCGCCTCGCCGCTGATCACGCCGTACGGCGCGGCGAAGGCCGGGCTGATCTCGCTGACCAAGTCGCTGGCCGTGGAATGGGGCACAGCCGGCGTCCGGGTGAACGCGCTGTGCCCGGGCTGGACAGCCACCGAGCTGAACCGCACGCTCTGGGAAGACCCGGTCACCGGCCCGGCCACGGTCGCGACCTCCGCCATGAAGCGCTGGGCCAGCCCGGAGGAGATGGCCGGCCCGGCAGTGTTCCTGGCCAGCGACGCGTCGTCGTTCATGACCGGCCAGACGCTCGTCGTCGACGGCGGCCAGACGATCAGCGCCTGACCGGCCAGCTCGCCGCTTGCAGCTGGCCGCTTGCCATGCCGAGCACATGCTGAGGGCCCTCCCGCAGTATGCGGGAGGGCCCTCAGTCCGTCTCACCAGGCGGCTCTCGCCAGCGCCTGATCCAGTTACCTCGGATCAGTACTCGGCGCCAGTTACTCGGTCCACCACTCGTCCTCGCCCTCGCCGGGCTTGCCGTTGGCCGATGCCTTGGCAGCGCCATCGGGCGCGGGGGCGGCCGAGTGCCGGGCCGGGGCGGCGGCCGCAGCTGGCACCGGCGGCCGCCGCCGGCGCAGCCGAGACCGGGGCTGGCTCTGCCTCGGCCGGGGCGGCGGTGACAGCCTTCGCCGGCGCGGACGCGACCGCGGGCTGCTGCGGCGGGCTGGACTTCAGCACGTCCGCGAGACCTGGCATCGTGCCGCCAAGCAGCTGGCTGATCTGCGCCAGGTGCGCGCCGACGCTCTCCTTCTGCTTGTTGAGCTCGTCGACCTGACGCTGGGCGTTGCTGCGCACCCGGTCGGCCTCGGCCTTGGTGTCGGCCAGCAGCTGATCGGCCTGCGCCTTGGCCTGCGCCAGGATGGCGTCGGCGTTCTTCTTGGCGTTGCTGACCAGCTGCTGGGAGTGCTGGTCGGCCTCGCGCCTGGTCTGCTCGGCCTGGACGCTCGCCTTGCTGGCCCGCTCCTCGGCCACCGCCGCGCGCTGCTCGGCCTCGGAGACCATCTTCTGGGTGGCTTCCTGCGCCTTGGCCAGCCGCTCGGTCTCCTGCCGCTCGGCTTCCTCGCGCCGCGCGGCGAGCTGCATCTCGAACTCGGCCTCGGCCTGGGCTCGCGCCGCCTCGCTGTCCTCGAAGGCCCGCTGCGCCTGGCTGCGCATCTCGTCGGCTTGCCGCTTGGCCGTGGTCAGGATCTCGTCGCGGTCCCGCTTCGACGACGCGCGCATCTGCGCGACCTCGCGCTCGGCGGTGGTCCGCATCTTGGCGACCTCGCGCTCGTTGCCCGCGCGCTTCTCGGCGACCTCGTGGTCCGCGGTGGCCCGGAGCTTGGCGACCTCGCGCTCGGTGGTCGACTTCAGCTCGTCGGCTTCGCGACCCGCCTTGGTCCTGATGGCCTCGGCCTCGCGCTCGGCGGATGACCGCTGGTCGTCGGTCTCGCGCTTGGCGACCGCGCGCAGCTCGGCTGCCTCGTTCTCGGCAGACGCGCGCGCCTCAGCGGCCTCGACCTTCGCCGCCGCGTTCATCTCGTTGGCGGCGGACCTGGCTTCCTGCACTATCTCGGTGGCCTGCTCCTCGGCCAGCCGCAGCAGCTGCTCGATCCTCGAGCCGAGGCCCGAGTAGGTCGGCCGTTCCTGCTCCTGAAGCTGGCGGTGCGCGTCGGCTAGCTCGCGCTGCATGGCCTGGGCGTTCTCCTGGTGCTTGCGCACCTCCGAGTCGAGACGCTCCAGGGCTGTGTTGACCTGTGTCGGGTCATATCCGCGCATGACCCTCGAGAACTCGGGGATCGAGTTCTCAACAAAGAAGTTGCTGAGCTGAGCATCGATGTCGGGCTGCATGTCGCCTAATCCTGTGTAGACGGGAGGTTCGCGCACCGAAGCGATCGCTTGTTGAGTCCGATTGCCGGGGCTGATTGGCGCTGCTCGCAGCCGCCTCTGCCCGGCCGGCACGCAGTAGCGTTCGTCCGGTGGTGGCAGCGTACTCCCCCAGTGGGCCGTTGGCGGCGTGTTCGCGGCGGGTAGTACTCGACATACCGTTTTTTATTGATATGTAACATAGGTGCCGACGCTTCGTTACAGCGGGCGACGACGTATCCACCTGAATGACCTGGTTCGGCCCTCGCAGTTCGGACGTCAGCCGGCCGGCTCCGCGCCGGGAGCCTGGACGAGTTCGGTCAGCACGCCGCCCATGTCGGCCGGGTGCAAGAACGCGATCGAGGCGCCCATCGAGCCGTGCCGCGGCCGCTCGTCGATCAGCCGCACGCCGGACGCGCCGATGGCCGCGAGCGCCGCTGTGATGTTGGCCACCCCGTAGCCGACGTGATGCACGCCCTCACCGCGCCGCGTCCAGGAACTTGCCGACCGGGGTGTCCGGGCCGAGCGGCTCGAGCAGCTGGATGTAGGAGCTCCCGGCCGGGCCGTCGGTGACGTGCAGCATCGCCTCCTTGACGCCCTGCGCCTCGTTGACCTCCATGCTGGCGACGGTCAGCCCGAAGGCCGACTCGTAGAACGCGATCTTCGCCGCCAGGTCGCGGCAGGCGATGCCGACGTGATCGATTCGGGTAAGCACGGCTTCCGCACCTCCGGGCGCTGGGTCGATGACAGGTATCGTTTCAGCTATGCGTGAGGCAGTCATCGTGGGCGGGGCCCGAACCCCGATCGGCCGGCTGCTCGGCTCGCTGAGCGGCTTCAGCGGCGCTCAGCTTGGCGGGCTGGCCATCAAGGCGGCGCTGGAGCGCGCGGGCGTGCCCGGCGATCGCGTCGAGTACGTGATCATGGGTCAGGTGCTGCAGGCAGGCGAGGGACAGATCCCGGCGCGGCAGGCGGCGGTGGCGGCCGGCATCCCCATGACCGTTCCGGCCCTGGCCATCAACAAGGTCTGCCTGTCCGGCCTGGATGCCATCGCGCTCGCGGCCCAGCTGATCCGGGCTGGCGAGTTCGACGTCATCGTGGCCGGCGGGATGGAGTCGATGTCGCAGGCACCGCACCTGCTGCCCGGATCGCGTCGCGGCTTCAAGTACGGCGCCACCGAGCTCGTCGACTCGATGGCGCTCGACGGCCTGACCGACGCGTTCGACCAGGTGTCGATGGGCGAGTCGACCGAGCGGCACAACGGCAAGCTCGGCATCACCCGGGCAGGAGCAGGACGCGTTCGCGGCCCGCTCGCACCAGCTTGCCGCCAAGGCCATCAAGGACGGCGTGATGGCGGACGAGATCGCCCCGGTGCACATCCCGCAGCGGCGCGGCGAGCCGGTGATCGTCGACACCGACGAGGGCGTCCGCGCGGACACCACGGCCGAGTCCCTGGCCGGGCTCAAGCCCGCGTTCGCGGCCGACGGCACGATCACCGCCGGGTCGGCCTCGCAGATCAGCGATGGCGCCTGCGCCGTGGTGCTGATGTCGGCCGACGCCGCGGCTGCGGCCGGCGCGACGGTGCTCGCCGAGGTCGGCGCGCACGGCGTCGTGGCCGGGCCCGGACAACTCCCTGCACTCCCAGCCGTCCCGCGCGATCCAGCGCGCGCTCGACAAGGCCGGGCTCACGGTCGGCGATCTGGATCTGATCGAGATCAATGAGGCGTTCGCGGCGGTGGCCATCCAGTCGATGCGCGACCTGGGCGTGGATCCGGACAAGGTCAACGTCGACGGCGGCGCCATCGCCATCGGTCACCCGCTCGGCGCGTCCGGCGCGCGGATCGCGCTGCACCTCGATCTACGAGCTGCGGCGGCGCGGCGGCGGGCTCGGTGCTGCGGCGCTGTGCGGCGGCGGCGGGCAGGGCGACGCCTTGCTGCTGCGGGTGCCAGCAGCCGACCAGGGCTGAGCGGCCGGTGACCGGGCTCGCCGGGCGGGCTAGGCGCACCGCCGACCCGGAGGCCCTGATCACGGCGGCGAGGTCCGGCGATCCCCGTTCCCTTGGTCGGCTTGTTTCCCTGGTGGAGGACGAATCCGCCGAGCTTCGCCGTGTGATGAAGGTCATCGCGCCGCTGACGGGGCACGCCCACGTCGTCGGGCTGACCGGATCGCCAGGCGTCGGCAAGTCGACGGTGACCGGCGCGCTCGTGCGCGCCTACCGGGACCAGGGCCTGCGCGTCGGCGTGCTCGCGGTGGACCCGTCGTCACCGTTCAGCGGCGGGGCGCTGCTGGGTGACCGGGTGCGCATGCAGGACCACGCCACCGACGATCAGGTCTTCATCCGCTCCATGGCCAGCCGCGGGCACCTCGGCGGGCTGTCCTGGGCCACGCCGCAGGCGCTGCGGATCCTGGCCGCGGCCGGCTTCGACGTCGTGCTGATCGAGACCGTCGGCGTCGGCCAGGCCGAGGTCGAGATCGCGTCGCTCGCCGATACCGCGCTGGTGGTCGTGGCGCCGGGCCTCGGTGACTCCATCCAGGCCGCGAAGGCCGGCATCCTGGAGATCGCCGACGTGTTCGCGGTCAACAAGAGCGACCGGCCGGGTGCGCACGAAGTGGTCAGGGACCTGCGCACCATGCTCGCCATGGCCAGCTACGGCGCAGCAGCGACTGGAAGCCGCCGATCGTCAGCACCGCGGCCGCGACCGGCGAGGGGATCGCCGATCTCGCCGCGGCGATCGACAAGCACCGCGACTGGCTCGCTGGCACCGGGCAGCGTGACGAGCGGCGGCTCCGCCGGGTGCGGGAGGAGATCTCGGCTATCGCGCTCGGCGAGCTGCGCCAGCGGATGGGCGGCCTGCCCGGCGAGTCGCGGCTCGACGAGCTGGCCGAGCCGGGTGATGGCGGGCGATCTCGACCCGTATTCCGCCGCCGACGAGCTCGTCTCCGGCTGAGGACGCGCGTGACAGCGGTCCGGGCTCTACCCAGGGCGCTCGCCCGGCGACAGCGGGGGCAGTTGGCTCGGCTATCAGCGGCTGGTGCCGCCGGGACGATGGCCGCGGTCGGCTCCGCGGATTCGGTCGCCTGCCGGTGCTGGCTCAGTCTCGGGGCGGTGAGCTTGGCGGGCGGCTGCGTTCTCGGCGGCCTCGATGACCGACTCGCTCCGCAGCCGGGCGTCGTAGGCCTTCTTGCCGCCGCGGACGCCGAAGAGCCGCTTGGTGATCGACGAGGTACAGCACCAGGGCCAGGTTGATCGCCGAACAGCACCAGCCCTGTCACGGAGATCTTCCTGGCGAGCTCGTAGATCTCCAGCGGCAGCCCGAGCGACGTCGCCACCATCGCGAAGTACTCGCCCCAGCGCCTGGCCAGCCACAGTCCGACGGCCTCGACGAGCTCGACGACCGCGTAGACGGCCAGCCCGATGGCCAGCAGCGTCAGGGTCCTGGTGCTGAGCGTGAGCGCGTGGTGGAGCAGCCCGACCAGCTTGGAGTTGTCGATGTTGTAGCCAAGCTGGCGGAACAGACTGCGGACCACGGGCAGCTCGCGGTCGAACTTCTGCTCGATGCTCGCGGCTGAGTGCCGGAACTGCCATAGGAAGACGGCGGCGACCCCGGCGACGATGCCGCGCAGGAAGCGCTCGATCGCGAACAGGCGCAGGATGAGCCTGCTCCTGATCTCCTTGCCGCGTGGCACGACCGGGGCTGTCGCGGCCGGGCCCGACAGCGCAGGCGGGCCGGGTACGTAGGCGCCGCAGCGCAGGCACTGCCAGGCCGGCCCGTCGGGCAGCTCGGCGCCCATCTGCGCCGCGAGCTCGGGCTCGTCGGGCGCGAAGGTCACATGGCCGCCGCGCCCGCAGGCAAGCGTGCTCCAGTCCACCATGGCAGCTTATGGCAGCGGCTCGGCGCGCGGCGCTTGCCGCGCGACGTGGTCAGCTGCTGATCAGCACGCCGTCGGTGAGGACGAGCACGTCGTCGCAGGCCAGCTCCAGCGCCGCGTAGTCGCAGCCGGCGAGCAGGACGCCGCTGTCGCGGCTCAGGTCACGCATCGCGCCGGCTAACACCGTCGCCTCGCGCGGCGGCAGCCCGTCGAGCAGCCCGTCCAGCAGCAGGAGCTCTGGCTGGTGCACGGCCGCGGCGGCCAGCCGGGCGCGCCTGGCGATCGAGTCCGGTGCGGCTCGCAGCGGCACGTCGGCCCAGGGCATCAGCGAGAGCCGGTCCAGGATGGCCGCCGCGAGCAGGTGCCGGTCCTCGCGGTCCGGCCGGGCGATCCGGGCGGCGTGCTCGACGAGGCCGCGGACGCGCATCCACGGCAGCGGCCTCGCGTTGCGGCGCGCGACGCCAACGCGGCGCCGGACCGCCGCCCGGCCGCGGATCGTGGCCATGTCGTGGCCGAGCACCCGCAGCTCGCCGTAGGCAGGGCGGGCGACCCCGGCGAGCAGATCCACGAGGGCCTCGGACTGGGCGGGGTGATCGACGAGGATGCCGAGCGCCGACCGGCCGGGCACGGGCGGGCCGACGCGGAAGCTGGCCGCGCGCACGGCCCAGCCCCGGCCGCGCCGCACGCCGATCCCGGCGGCGAGCACGGGATCCGGGCCCATGACGGCGTGGCCGGACGGCACAATTTCCCCCGGATTTAGCTATGAGTCGATCCCCCGGTGGCAATGTAACTGTCTGTAATTGACCATGTCCACGTACGCGCCGGCTGACCCGATTGCTGTTACACAGCCGGTGAGGAAAATGCCGGGCAAAGCCGGGCCACGGTACGTTGTGGCTGTGTCCAAGCCGCTTGATCTGCCGTTTGACCCGATCGCCCGCGCCGCGCAGACGTGGGAGAGCCGGATCGGCGATGCCAAGGCCATGGCGGCCGTCACGACGATCATGCGCGTCCAGCAGATCCTGCTCGGTCAGCTGGACGCGCTGCTGCGGCCGCACGGGCTGACCTTTGCCCGGTACGAGGCGCTGGTCCTGCTCAGCTTCAGCCGGGACGGCTCGCTGCCGATGCGGCTGATCGGCGAGCGTCTCATGGTGCACCCCACCAGCGTGACGAACACGATCGACCGGCTGGAGCGGCAGCACTTCGTGGTGCGCAAGCCCAATCCGCGGGATGGCCGCGGCACGCTCGCCGAGATCACCGCCGACGGGCGTGCGGTCATGCAGCGGGCTACCGCCGACCTGATGCAGGCCGAGTTCGGCATGGGCGGGTACAGCGACGCCCAGCTGGAGGACATGTTCGGCCTGCTCCGCAGCCTCCGGGTGACGGCCGGCGACTTCAAGGACAGCTAGCCAGGGCGATCACCCGCTGATCGGCGATGCCAGTCCAGGTCCGGCCGCCGTCGCTGGTCACGAAGATCTCGCCCGAGCCGCGGCGTTGGCGGGCACCGCGACGCCCTGCGTCTGCGTTCGTCATGCCCACGTAGCTGAATCCGCCTGGCGGGTACCGGCCCGGCCAGGCTGGCCGCGCCGCCAGGTCTTGCCGCCGTCCGCGGACTAGTAGATCCCGCGCGCTGGTCGCCAGCACGGCCTGGCCCGCGGCAGCCGGAGGCCAGCGAGGTCGGCGGCGCCAGCCGCGCTGACACGGCCCGGCGTTCTGCCAGCGTGCGCCGTCAGCCGACGTGTAGAGCTTGGTCTGCGAGGCGCCGCTCGGGGCCCGGCTGTCGCAGGCCAGCCAAGCAGCGAGGCGCCGGCGGCCAGCTGCGCGCCGTGACTGGCAGGCCGCCGGCGCTGCGCCGGCCAGGCGCGCACGGCGCCTTGCCGAGCGCCTGCCAGGTACCGCCGGTCACCGGCCCGCTGAGGACCTCGCCGGTCGGCGCGAGCACGTACACCGTCGTCCCGTGGCGATCACCAGTTCGGCGTGCCGCGGCAGAGGTCATCGGCGTCGTACCCGGCGGGCACGGCGACGGGTGTCCACGTCCTGCTGCCCGCGACAGAGGTGTACAGCGAGAAGCTCGTGCATGTGGCGGCGTAATCGGCCCGGTGCCAGCGCAGGTGCCGAACACCGCCCAGGCGCCGGCCCGCGCGGCCGCTTCCACGTCGATGACCCGCTGACCGAAGGTGTCTTCCTTGTGCCACGGCCAGCCGCCGTCGCTGGTCTCATACAGCGCCGGGCCGAAGGCCCAGCCGTCCCGGATGTTCGCGAACCGGAGCTGGCTGACCCCGGTCGCTGCCGTGCGGCCCGGCGCACGACCGGTGCACTGACGCCGTACCAGGAGCCGCCGTAGTCAGACGTGCCGGCCAGCGAGGTGCAGACATGCGGGGTCGAGCATGGCGGTCCGGCCTGGCCGATGACGGCGCCGACGACGCGGTTGCCGCCGACGCCCACGAACGTCACTGACGTCGGCCGGAAATGCGGCGGCGTCGGTGCCCCCGACGTCGTGGTCGACAGATAGCTGTGCAGCTGACGAGCTGCTATTGCTGGCTGGCGCGGCGCTGCTGGTCGTGCCTTGGCTGGTGCTCGACTGGACGGGCGCCGGGGACGATCCGGCTGCGACCGGCGGAGTACGGCCGCCCGTCGGGTGGCCGCCGCCGAGGAGCTGCGGCACGGCGACGGCGCCCGCGAGCACGACCGCGCAGCCGGCTGCGGCGAACACGGCCTGGCGGGTCTTGCGCCGATCGCGCCCGGTGCCGGATCTGGTCCAGCGAGCCTGGCGGCGGATAGAGCGGCCGCACCTCGCCGCCCAGCCACTCGTCGATCTCGTCGCGCGGGCTAGTCACGGGCGTCTCCCAGTGCGGCCTTGAGCCGGGCCCTGGCGTTGAAGAGGTCTGCCTTGATGGTGCCCTCGGGGCGGCCCAGCATGACGGCCACCTCCTTGAGCCCGAAGCCGCCGTAGTAGTGCAGCAGGAACGGGCTGCGCAGCCGCTCGGGCAGCGCCTGGATCAGTGCCCGGACGTCGACGTCCTGAGCCGGGTGATAGGCCGGATCGGCAGGGCCAGTGGCGGTCATCACCCTGATCGCGTTGCGCTCGCGGCCGGTCTTGCGCCAGTGATCCCTGACCAGGTTGGTCGCGATCATGTACAGGTAGCTCTGCGGATTGTCCAGGCCGGACCAGCGCGACAGCAGCCGGGTGAATGCCTCCGAGGCGATCTCGTGCGCTGTCTCGTCATCGTCGACAAGCCTGCGGACCCAGCCCGCGAGCCGCGGGTAGCAGGCATTGAACAGCTCCTCCACGGCTTGCTGGTCGGAGGTGCGGAGCCTAGCCACCGTGCTCCTCTGGTTAACCGGGCTCCCTTGCTTGGCCGCACGCGCTGGGCCCAGCGGCCACGTTAGCTGAAAGGCCCCCGTGTCTTCCAGAGGCGCAACCCGGGGACGGAGCACAGCGCAGCCCGTGCCGGTTACACCGTCTTGCATGGCTCTATCACATTTCCACCGTTTGGGAGGACTCAACCTTTTGAGCAGAACAGCAACGTTCCTGGCATATTCGCGGCATGCCGGGCACTAGCTAAGACGACGCACGGCCGGGATGGTTGCGGCCTGCGCGGCCTTTTTTGCCTGGGCCGGATGAGTACACTGGGGGAAGATAGTAGGACGTCCAACTAAACTGGCCGAGCAGGCCTGGCCGGAGGACATCATGGACGCAGGTTCGGCAGGCGATTACGGCCGCGAGCGCTGGCAGCGGCGGTATGACGCCGCCCGCAAGCGGGACGCCGACTTCACCACCGTGTCGGGAGTCGAGGTGGATCCGGTCTACGGGCCGGCCGCGGGCGCCGTGGTCCCCGGCTTCGAGCGGATCGGCTGGCCGGGCGAGTTCCCGTTCACCCGCGGCCTGTATCCCGGCGGGTATCGCGGGCGGACCTGGACGATCCGGCAGTTCTCTGGGTTCGGCAACGCGGTGCAGACCAACGAGCGGTACAAGATGCTGCTCCAGGCGGGCGGCGGCGGGCTGTCGGTTGCCTTCGACATGCCGACACTCATGGGCCGCGACTCTGACGACCCGCGGTCAGCAGGCGAGGTCGGCCACTGCGGCGTCGCCATCGACTCGACGGCCGACATGGATACCCTGTTCGGCGGCATTCCGCTGGCCGACATCACCACGTCGATGACGATCAGCGGACCGGCGGTCCCGGTATTCTGCATGTACCTGGCGGCGGCGCAGCGGCAGGGCGCCGACGTCGGCCGGCTCAACGGCACGCTGCAGACCGACATCTTCAAGGAGTACATCGCGCAGAAGGAATGGCTGTTCCCGCCGCAGCCGCACCTGCGGCTCATCGGCGACCTGATGGAGTACTGCGCGCAGCACATCCCGGACTACAAGCCGCTGTCGGTCTCGGGCTACCACATCAGGGAGGCGGGCTCGACCGCCGCGCAGGAACTCGCGTTCACGCTGGCCGACGGGTTCGGCTACGTCGAGCTCGGGCTCTCCCGCGGTCTCGACATCGAGCTATTCACGCCCGGACTGTCGTTCTTCTTCGACGCGCACATCGACTTCTTCGAGGAGATCGCCAAGTTCCGCGCCGCCCGCCGGATCTGGGCGCGGTGGCTGCGCGACGAGTACGGCGCGACGACCGAGCGCGCGCAGTGGCTGCGCTTCCACACCCAGACGGCCGGGGTCTCGCTGACCGCGCAGCAGCCAGACAACAATATCGTCCGCACCGCGATCGAGGCGCTGGCCGCGGTGCTCGGCGGCACCAACTCGCTGCACACCAATGCCCTGGATGAAGTTCTCGCGCTGCCGAGCGCCAAGGCAGCCGAGATCGCGCTGCGCACGCAGCAGGTGATCATGGAGGAGACGGGTGTCGTCAACGTCGCCGACCCGCTCGGCGGCTCCTGGTACCTCGAGGCGCTGACCGACAAGCTCGAGGCCGAGGCCGAGGAGATCTTCGCCCGGATCAAGGCGATGAGCCCGGACGGCACGATGACCGCGGGAATCCTGCAGGGCATCGACGACGGCTGGTTCATGGCGGAGATCGCCGAGGCCTCCTTCGCCTATCAGCAGAAGCTGGAGAAGGGCGACAAGCGCGTCGTCGGCGTCAACTGCCACACCGAGACGGTGGAGAAGCCGGTCGAGATCTTGCGGGTCAGCCACGACGTGGAGCTCGAGCAAGTCGCCGACCTGCGGCAGCGGCGCGCCGGCCGCGACCAGGCCGCTGTCGACAAGGCGCTGGCGGCCATGCTCGCCGCCGCCCGCTCCGGCGCGAACATGATCCCGTCGATGATCGCGGCCGCTACCGTCGAGGCATCGCTCGGCGAGATCTGCGGCGCCCTGCGCGATGAGTGGGGCGGCTATTTCGAGAAGCCGGCTTTCTGACGACTAGGCGGGTGGTCGCCCCGGAAGCGGGAGCTACCGGCGCAGGCGCTCGGGCGCATGCGGCAGGATGGAGTCATGAAGCAGCCGCGGGACTTTTCCCTCCATGGCGCAATCGACCTGGGCGCGCGCCAGGCCGCTGCGCAGCGCAGGCAGCGCGCCGCGGAGCAGGGCTCGGCCGCCGAAGGTCAGCCCGGCGCCGGGTCGGGTCTCATCATCGAGGTCACGGACGAGACGTTCAACACCGACGTGGTCGCTCGGTCGCGCACAGTGCCCGTCGTCCTCGACTTGTGGGCCGAGTGGTGCGGGCCGTGCAAGCAACTCGGGCCGATCCTGGAGAAGCTGGCTACCGAGGCCAATGGCGCGTTCGTGCTCGCCAAGGTCGACGTCGATGCCAATCCGCAGCTGAGCGCGGCCCTGCAGGTGCAGAGCATCCCGATGGTCGTGGCGATCGTCGCGGGCCAGGTGGCTGACGGCTTCCTCGGCGCCATGCCGGAGGCGCAAGTCAGAGAGTGGCTTGGCCAGGTCATGCAAGTCGCGGAGCAGCTGGGCCTGCGGCCGGACGCCGCAGTCGGCCTGTCGGCCGACGGTCCGGACAGCCTGGACGGGGCAGCTGACGGCCAGGCGCCCGGCTACCAGCCCGGTTTCGCCGACTCTGGCCCTGGCGCCGTGTTCGCCGAGGCGCAGGATGCGATGGAACGCGGCGACATGGAGGCCGCCGCGGCAGCGTTCGAGAAGGTGCTCGAGGCGAGCCCCGGCGATCCGGTCGCGACCATGGGGCTCGGGCAGGTAGGCCTCATCCGCCGGGTCGAGTCCTACGATCAGGCGGCCGCCAGGCGGGCTGCCGACTCCCGGCCCGACGACGCGGAGGCGCAGGCCAGGGTCGCCGATATCGATCTGGCCATGGGCCGGATCGAGGCCAGCTTCGAGCGCTTGCTCGACACGATCCGGCGCACCACCGGGGATGAGCGGGACACGGCGCGCAAGCACCTGATCAGCCTGTTCGAGATCTTCCCGCCCAAGGACCCCAGAGTGGCCAAGGCCAGGGCGGCGCTGTCCAGCCTGCTCTTCTAGCCCGAGCCGGCCAGCTGCTCGAGGGCTGGCAGCGCGGCTTCTAGCGCGGCCAGCTGGTCGGCGGGCAGCGTCGTCAGGATGTCGGTCAGCAGGCTGGTGGCTTCGGCGCGGATGCGCTCGAGCACGTCGCGGCCGCTGTCGGTCATCGTGACGAGAAATGCGCGTGCGTCGTCTGGCGACGGCTGGCGCAGCAGGTACCCGCGATCTTCCAGCACGTTGACCAGCCGGGTCAGCGTCGACGGCGCGATCCGCTCGGCGGCGGCAAGGTCGCCGAGCCGTACCGGCCCGCACACGCCGACGCTGGACAGCGTCGACAGCTGGCTTGGCGTCAGGCCGGCCAGGTCGTGCTTGCGGAGCCGGCGGGAGAGCCGCAGTACGGCGACTCGCAGCCGCGCGGCATCGATAGCGGGCTGGCCCGGCCCGGAACGCTCGGGCTCGGCCACGCTCGCCGTGGCTGCCGCACTGGCGGCGCTGGATCCGGTGGACACACTTGCAGGGTAACGTGCCGTCAGCAGCGCAGCGCCCGGTGATCGGCACCAGTGCTCAGCCCCACTCCAGTGGCCCGCTGTAGTGGCACCGCTGCACCGCTCCGAATTCAGCGCCACTGATTGCGAACCGCCGATGGCGCATCGCGCGTCAGGCTATGAGGCACCGCTTGGCCAGCGCTCAGGTTGCTAGCGCATCATGGGCGTATGGAGGAGCTATCCCTCAGCGGACGGCTGCTAGCGGCTACCCCGAAACTGGGCGACCCTAACTTCCGGCGGACCGTCATCCTGATCGTCGAGGACGACACGGACGAGGGCACCCTGGGCGTCGTCCTGAACCGGCCGACCGAGGTCCCGCTGGACCAGGTGCTCGAGCCGTGGACCCCGCTGGCGACCGGCCCGCAGGTGGTGTTCCGCGGCGGCCCGATCTCACCGAACAGCGCGCTTGCGCTGGCGCTGGCCTACGGCAGCGAAGAGCCTGTCGGGTGGCGATCGCTCGAGGGCACGCCGATGATGTCCAGGATCGGGCTCATCGACCTGGGTGCGCCGCCCGAACTGCTCGCGGGCGGTATCACCTCGATGCGGGTTTTCGCCGGATATGCGGGCTGGGGGGCGGGCCAGCTGCGCGACGAGATCGACGAGGGCGCGTGGTACGTGCTGCCGGGTGATCCGGCGGACGCGTTCGCGGCCGAGCCCGAAGGGCTCTGGCGCACCGTGCTCCGCCGCCAGGGCGGTGACCTGGCGCTGGTGGCCACATTCCCGGACGACCCGGCCTGGAACTGACTCCGCGCTGATCAGGGCGCCCGGCCGCCGGGCGTAGACTAGGCGGCTGTGAGCACAGAAGTCCTACCTGGCACCGACGTTCGCCAGGACGAAGATATCCGGCCCGACTACTCGTTTGGCGATGGCGACCACGAGCGGTTCGCGCACTATGTCGACAAGGACAAGATTGTCGACAGCGCGGTGACGGGCACGCCTGTCGTCGCGCTGTGCGGCAAGGTCTGGGTGCCGAGCCGGGATCCGAAGAAGTTCCCGATCTGCCCGGACTGCCAGCGGATCTACGAGTCGCTGCCCGAGGGCGAGGGCTAGGACCGGATCGGCGTACCGGCGACGGTGACGCCCGCCGCCCGCATGGAATCGATCGCATCGTCGGTCGTGGGCTTGCTCGCGCCCGCTGTCAGGCCGAGCAGCACGGTCGTGGCGAAACCATTGGCGACCGCGTCCAGTGCTGTCGCCCGGACGCAGTAGTCAGTCGCGATACCAGCGACGTCGACCTCGGTCACGTGCCGGTCGGTGAGCCAGGCTAGCAGCGTGTCACCGGTCGCGCTGGTGCCCTCGAACCCGCTGTAGGCCGCGCTGTACTCACCCTTCCGGAAGATCTCCTCGATCCGGCTGGTGTCTAGCTCCGGACGGAACTGCGCGCCCGCCGATCCGGCGACGCAGTGGGCAGGCCAGCTCGCCGTGTAATCGGGCTGCGGGGAGAAATGCGCGCCCGGGTCCACATGGAAGTCCTGCGACGCCACCACGTGGTCGTATCGGATGCCATCCGGTCCGGCCAGGTATTCGGTGATCGCCTGGGCGACGGCGGTGCCGCCCGTCACGGCGAGAGAGCCACCTTCGCAGAAGTCGTTCTGCACATCGACGATGACGAGAGCGCGCACGAGCCGAGCGTAGCGCTAGCCGACATCGGCGGGCATACCGCCGGTGATGCGGACGAGCTCGTCGAACGAGGTCGGGAACACCGTGTGCACGTGACCGGCTGCGGCCCAGACGACGTCGTAGGCCGCCAGCGCGTTGTCCACCAGGGTCCGGATCGGCTCGCGGATGGCCGACCGGCGCGACGCCGCCGATGCGCTGGCCCGTGGCGGCGTAGACGAACTCCGGGTCGGCGCGACCGACCTTCACCACCCCGAGCTCGGCGGCGACCTTGGCCGTGTCGACCCGGTGCGCGCCGCTGGTCAGCACCAGCAGCGGCGCGCCGTCGGCGCTGAACACCAGGCTGTTAGCGATGGCGCCGACGTCGCAGCCAAGCTGCGCGGCCGCGGTCGCCGCGGTCGGCGCAGGCTCGCCCAGCTCCCTGACCTGCCCGGGCACCCCGAGCGCACGCAGCACACTGGCGACGTGCTCCGCGTTCCTGTGCATGGTGGTTAGTCTGTCACGGCCGGCGGATCCGGGCCGGGCCGTCAGTCCCGGTCCGGCTCGAACACCGTCGGGATCGCCGGGTAGCCGCGCGACAGCTGCCGAGCGTAGGCGGGCAGCTCGGTGACGGCCCGCTGGTGCCTGGTCCGCGCCGCTGTGATCGGCTCCCGGCCGACCAGCTTCGCCGCCGCGCACGAGCGGAGTCAGCAGGGGACGGCCGGTCGCCGGGTCCGCGGGCTCGTAGTCGGTCACGACCTCGGCGGTCGCGTGCCCGGACTCGTCGAGCTGGCGCACCGCCCACTTGCGGCCGCCGCGTGACGGCTTGCCGACCGATCGCTTCGCGACCGGGCGCAGCGGTCCTGGCGCTTCGCTGTCGGCCCGCGCGACGAGCTTGTAGACGAGCGCGGCGGTCGGCGCGCCTGACCCGGTAACGAGCGACGTGCCGACCCCGTAGCCGTCGACCGGCTCGGCGGCGAGCGCGGCGATCGAGAACTCATCCAGGTCGCCGGTGAGGATGATCCGGGTCTTGGTCGCGCCGAGCGCGTCGAGCTGCGCGCGCGCCTCGCGCGCCACCGTGGCCAGGTCGCCGCTGTCGATCCGGATCGCGCCGAGGCCCGGGACCCGCGATCTCGATCGCGGCGCGCGACCGCGGCCGGCACGTCGTAGGTGTCGACGAGCAGCGTCGTGCCGGGGCCGAGTGAGTCGACCTGGGCTGCGAACGCGCGCGCTTCGTCGTCGTGCAGCAGCGTGAAGGCGTGTGCGCTGGTCCCGCTGGTCGGCACGCCGTACTCGTACCCGGCGCGCAGGTTCGACGTCGTGGTGAAGCCAGTGATGTAGGCGGCCCTGGCGCTGGCGACCGCCGCGCGCTCGTGCGTCCGGCGCGAGCCCATCTCGACCAGCGGCCGACCGTGCGCGGCCGTCACCATCCGCGATGCCGCCGACGCGATCGCGCAGTCGTGGTTGAAGATCGACAGCGCGAGCGTCTCCAGGACGACCGCTTCGGCGAACGTGCCCTCGACCACGAGGATCGGCGAGCCGGGGAAGTAGCAGTCACCCTCGGCGTAGCCGGAGATGTCGCCATGGAACCTGTAGTCGCGGAGGAAGTCCAGCGTCGGACCGTCTGCGATCTGCGCGCGCTCCAGGAACGCAAGCTCGGCGTCACCGAACCGGAACTGCTCGAGCGCGTCCAGCAGCCGCCCGGTGCCGGCGACCACGCCGTAGCGGCGGCCGTTCGGCAGATGGCGGGCGAACACCTCGAACACGGCGCGCCGGTGCGCGGTGCCGTTGCGCAGCGCGGCGCGCACCATGGTCAGCTCGTAGTGGTCGGTCAGCAGCCCCGTGTCGGTGGTCACCAGGGCAGCCTAGGGCGCGCTGTTGATGGCGTCGTCGGCTCGTGCGTCTCGCCGGCCCACGATTCACGGGTTCTCGTGCGCAAAGCGGACGAAGTTGGGCAGCATGAACATCCGGCGCGGCCTTCGCGTTATATGTCCATGCATTCGCGCCCGGCGGGAGTGGAACACTAACGTCGGGGGAGTGGGACACTTGGCTACTGGGGAGGTGACGGCAGGTGGGCGTCGCGCCAGTTGAGGTTGAGCAGCCGATGACGGGCCAGGAGACGGCTCTGGATGCACCGTGGGTCACTGTCGTCTGGAATGACCCAGTCAACCTGATGACCTACGTGACGTATGTCTTCCAGAAGGTGTTCGGCTACCCCAAGCCGAAGGCGGAGAAGCTCATGCTGGACGTGCATCACCGGGGCAAGGCCGTCGTCTCGTCGGGCACCCGCGAAGCCATGGAGCGGGACGCCGAGACGCTGCACGGCTACGGCCTGTGGGCCACAGTGAGCCACGACTCGTGACCTGGGACGACCTGGGGCCAGACGACAGCGGCGACGAGAGCCTGGGCCTGGCGGCCTCCTTTCGCCCTGTTCCTGGCGGCGCGGCCGCCTACTTCGAGCAGGCCCAGGCTGGCGTCATCCGGAGCCTGGTGAGCCAGATCGCGGAGCTTGTCAGCGCCGACAGCACCGCGGCCGAGATGGCCGAGACCGGCGAGGGCGGCGATGCTCTCGAGGCCGAGCTGGGCCTGTCCACGCACGCCGAGCTGCCCGACGACCCGGTGCTGGCCCGGTTGCTGCCCGATGGCTATGCCGACGACCCGGAGGCCTCGGCCGAGTTCCGCCGTTACACCGAGGAGAGCCTGCGGACAGCGAAGGTGGCCTCGGCCCAGACGGTGCTGGCCTCGCTGCCGTCCGGCGGCGGTGACGTGCGGCTGAGCGAGATGGAATGCCAGCAGTGGCTGCGGGCGCTCAACGACGTCCGGCTGGCCCTGAGCGTCCGGCTGGGCATCACCGACGAGAACGAGGACCTGTCCGAGCACCTCGCCGCCGACGATCCCCGATCCGCCTATGTCTGGGTTTATCAGTGGCTGGCGTACTTGCAGGACAGCCTGATCGAGGCGCTGTCGTAAAACGGGCGCTTACGTATAACGGGCGCTGACCGCAGGCAACCAGGCAGCCGGCTGCTGCTGCCGGCCGCTCCGCTAGTCTCCTGGCATGCTGACGATCAGCGCCGAGCTGCGCTCGAAGATCCTGGCGCACGCCGAAGCTGACCATCCCGATGAGGCCTGCGGGGTGATCGCCGGGCCGGCCGGCAGCGACCGGCCGGAGCGGTTCATCCCGATGCTCAACGCTGAGCGCTCGCCCACGTTCTACCGGTTCGACTCGCTGGAGCAGCTGCGGGTGTGGCGGGAGATGGACGACCGGGACGAGGAACCAGTTGTGATCTATCACTCACACACCGCGACCGAGGCTTATCCGTCCCGGACCGACATCTCCTACGCGAGCGAGCCCGACGCCCACTACGTACTGGTATCGACGCGAGACCCGGACCAGGCCGAGTTCAGGTCGTTCCGGATCGTGGACGGCACCGTCACGGAGGAAGAGGTAGCCCTCCAGCCGGAATGATCGCGTCCGGCGGCCGGTTGGACCCGCTAGCGGCTGCTGCTGGCTACGCTGGCCGCCGGCGATCGCAGCCGTCCTGTTGCGCCCGGCCCCGGCCGGGCACCTGAGCACGCGTGCACGTAACGAATAACTGGAGCAGATAGCCATGGCAATCGAGGTCCGCATCCCGACCATCCTGCGCAGCTACACCGGCGGCCAGAAGTCGATCGAGGGCTCGGGCTCGACACTGGAAGAGCTGTTCGCCGATCTGGATGGCCGCTATGACGGCCTGCGGGAGCGGCTTATTGACGACTCCGGGCTGCGCCGGTTCATCAACGTCTACCTGAACGACGAGGACGTGCGCTTCATTGGCGGCTTGTCCGCGCCTGTCAGCGACGGCGACACGGTCACCGTGCTGCCGGCGGTGGCCGGCGGCGCGCGCTGAGCTAGCTGCGATTGGCCCGACGATATGCGGTATGAGTCCCTGCTTGACGCCCTCGGCGGCACGCCCCTGGTGGGCCTGCCGAGGCTGTCGCCGAGCCCGGATGTACGGCTGTGGGCCAAGCTCGAGGACCGCAACCCGACCGGGTCGGTCAAGGACCGGGCCGCCGCCTACATGGTCGCAGCTGCCGAGAAGGACGGGCTGCTGTACCCGGGCGCGACGATCCTGGAGCCGACGTCCGGCAATACCGGCATCAGCCTGGCCCTCGTGGCCACGGCTGCGCGGCTACAAGCTGATCTGCGTCATGCCGGAGAACACCTCGGCCGAGCGGCGCATGCTGCTCGAGGCCTATGGTGCCTCGATCGTCGCCTCGCCCGCGGCCGGCGGCTCCAACGAGGCGGTCCGGGTGGCCCAGGGCCTGGCCGCCGAGCACCCGGACTGGGTGATGCTCTACCAGTACGGGAACGAGGCCAACGCCCGCGCCCACTACGAGACCACCGGTCCCGAGCTGCTGGCAGACCTGCCGGAGATCACGCACTTCGTGGCGGGTCTCGGCACGTCGGGGACGCTGATGGGGACCGGCCGGTTCCTGCGCGAGCACGTGCCGGGGGTGCAGATCGTCGCCGCCGAGCCCACGGTACGGCGAGCTGGTGTACGGGCTGCGGAACCTGTCCGAGGGGTTCGTGCCCGAGCTATACGACGAGTCCGTGCTGACCTCGCGGTTCTCGGTGTCGTCCGCCGATGCGCTGCGCCGGACCAGGGAGCTGCTGTCGTTCGAGGGCCTGTTCGCCGGGATCTCGTCCGGCTGCGTGCTGCACGCTGGCCTGGGCCTGGCCGCCAAGGCGCAGGCAGCCGGCCAGCGGGCTGACATCGCGCTGCTGATCGCCGACGCCGGCTGGAAGTACCTGTCGACCGGCGCCTACAGCGGCACGCTGGCCGAGGCCGAGGCCCGGCTGGAAGGCCAGCTCTGGGCGTGACGTGAGGCCAGCTCGGCGCGACGACGAGGACGAGGAAGACACGCCGGATGACGATCTTTGACGAGGCCACGGCGGTGACCCGCCGCGCGCGACGGGCTCTACGACGCGATGCCGGACGCCAGGTTCGCCATGGTCGCGCCGGGCGGCACGGCACCGCCCGCCATCAACGGCGGCGCCCTGCTGGCGACCGTCATGCGGGCAGTGCTGGCCGAGTCGCCGCTGCCGCACCCGGTCGCGACGAGCGCGCACTTCCTGCGGGTCGCGGCCATCGCGCCCGCTCAAGTGCAAGTGACCTGGCTCAAGCACGGCCGCACCGCCGCGACCGCGCGCGCCGCCCTGGTCCAGGACGGCAAGGTCATCCTGGACACGACCATGACGGTCGGCACGCGACGGTGCCCGGACGCGGACGGCGGCCAGCTGGCGCCGGCCGACGCTGTGCCACGGCGCGCTGACGTGGACCGGCCCGCCGCCAGGCTTCCCCTCGATCGATGAGTGCGTCGACCTCGGCCAGTGGCGCGGAACCACCGGGCTCGGACGGCACCACCGGCTACGCCGCGCAGGTCAAGGTGCTGATGGACCCGGCCACGACCGGCTGGCGCCAGGACGAGCCGTCCGGGCTGCCGGAGATGCGCGGCTACTTCCAGCTGCGAGACGAGCAGGACCCTGACCCGTACGTGCTGGCGCATGGCGGTGGACGGCCTGCCACCGGTGGTCTTCGGCCTGGGCGCCACCGGCTGGGCGCCCACGGTGGAGCTGACCTGGCACATGCGCGCGGTGCCGTGTCCCGGACCGCTCGCGGTCGCGGCGCGCGCGCGGCACGTCAGCGGCGGCTGGTTCGACGAGGAGGCCGAAGTCTGGGACGCCTCGGGCCGGCTGGTCGCGCAGAGCAGGCAGCTGGCCCGGGTCGGCCGCGGGCCGGCTGCGGGCCGCCGCGAACGGATCGGCCCAGGCCGGTCGTGACCGCCTAGCCGCGCGGCTTACGGCACGCTCTTGATCTTCCAGACGAAGATCGAGCCGAGCGCTGCGACAATGGCCGTCCCGGCGAACAGGGTCGGGTAGCCGCCGAGTATCACCAGCGGGCCGGCGATCGCGGCGCCGATCGCGGCCGGGCCCACGATGGCGATGTTGATGATGCCGAGGTCCTTGGCCCGGTCCGCGGCGGCCGGCAGTACCTGGGTGATCAGCGCCTGGTCGACAGCCAGGTAAGCGCCGAAGCCCATGCCGAACAATACGGCGGCGACGAGCGCGGCATCCCAGTTCTCGACGAACGTCAGCAGCAGTGCGGCCAGGCCCATCAGCGCGCCGGAGACCGTGACGATCATCTTCCGCTTGCCGATGCGGTCGGAGATCACGCCGCCGATGATCGCGGTCAGCACCACGCAGACCGTGTAGATGACGATCAGGATCAGCAGGCCGGTGGCGGCTGGGATGTGCTCGTGCGCGTACAGCTTCACCTTGTCGCGCAGGAAGTACAGCAGGTACAGGGTGCCCATCGCGATGGCCAGCGAGGCCAGGAACCGGGTGATCCAGGCCCAGGCGAAGTCGGGGTACTCCCGCGGGCTGATCCAGTACGCCTGCAGCAGCTTCTTCCAGGAGAAGGCTTCGACGTGCTTCGGGTCGAGCGGATGGTCCGGGGTCCAGAACACGAACGGGATGACCAGCAGGAAGAACAGCGCGGCCATGATGTAGTAGCCGCTGACGACGTTGCTGCCGAGCACCAGGACGACCAGGACGGTGCCCACGACCAGGCCAAGGGCCTGCGGCATGCCGACCCAGCCGGCCACCGTTGCCCGCTGGCGCACCGGCACGTGGTCGGGGACGGCGGCGCTGAGGCTGGCGTACTCGCCGTTCTGGAAGGCGCTGAACAGCACCCAGAAGATCGCGACGCCGGCAACTGTCGACTGGTGCGCCAGCACGAGCATGCTGATCGCGCCGAGCAGCGCCATCAGCAAGGTCCACCGGTGCCGCCGGCCGTTGAGGCCGAAGAAGCTGTAGGCATAGGTGGTCCGGTCCGACAGCGCCCCGGCCAGCGGGGTCGCCAGCACCGAGGCGACCGCGCCGACGCCGGACACGATCGCGAGCGCCTGCAGCTTGTGTGCCCTGTCGATGTTCTGCAGCTGAATCGGCAGCAGCACCTGGATCGGCGTGAGCGAGGCCATCCACATGCCCAGGCTGGCCAGGCTCAGCCCGGTGATCCAGCCAGCTTTGACGTGCACCGACGGCTCGGCTAGCGCGGCGGGACCGCCCGCTCGGAGTCGGTCGACTGGTTGGTCATGACACCTCCGCGGGCCGCAGGCTCGCTGTCGCTGGTTAGGGGTCCTTACTCCGGATCATGCCGTTTTGGGGATGATAGTGGCAGTGCCGGTTTTGTCGACACGTTTCCCCAGGCAGGCCCCCTAAGGCAGCCAGGCTATCCTGAGCCGCTATGGGCACCATGATCCGTCAGCGAGCACCGTGATCAGCCGTGCAGGTAACGATCGTGGGCTGGTCGGGCAGCTTCCCAGGCCCGCACAGCCCGGCATCCTGTTACCTGATTGATACCGGCGACTTCCGCATGGTTCTCGACCTGGGGAACGGGGCCGTTGGCGCCCTCCAGCAGTACACCGGGCTCGCCGACGTCGACGCGATCTGCCTGAGCCACCTGCACGCCGACCATTGCATCGACATGCTCGGGTACTCCGTCTTCCAGAACTACCATCCGGACGGGCCGCGACCGCGGATCCCCGTGTACGGGCCCGCTGGCACGCAGGACCGGCTCGCCCGTGCGCTCGGCGCGCGAGCACCTCGGCATGGCCGACGCGTTCGACTTCACCAGCCTCGCGCCCGGGCACGATCGAGATCGGCCCGCTGCGCGTCACGACGGGACACATGAACCACCCGGTCGAGACGTTCGGGTTCCGGATCGAGCACGCGGGCAAGGTCCTGGCGTACTCGGCCGACACCGGGCCCGACCGACGAGCTCGTCCGGCTCGCGGCGGGCGCTGACGTGCTGCTATCGCGAGGCGTCCTTCCTCGACGGCCCTGACCTGCCGCCGACCTGCACCTGACGGCGCGGCAGGCGGCCGAGCACGCGGCCCGGGCCGGCGTCGGCGAGCTGGTACTGACCCACCTGGTGGCCTGGAACGACCCCGCCGTCTGCCTGGAGCAGGCGTCCGCGGCGTTTGCCGGCCCGCTCCGGCTGGCTAGCTCCGGCCTGCGCCTGTTCGGGTGACCGGCTAGCTCGGGCCGGGTCGGCTCGGGCGGCGGCTGCCAGTGCCGCTTGCGCGGTGTCGTCCGGCGACCGGCGCATAGACTGCTCTCCCATGCGTGTGCTCGTCACCGGCGGTGCCGGATTCATCGGCTCGCACCTCACCGATGCGCTCGTGGACAGAGGCGATGCGGTCGAGGTCGTCGACGACATGTCGGCGGGCAGGCCGGGCCGGTTGCCCGAGCAGGCGGCGGTGCACAAGCTCAGCGTGACTGACGCCGCCGCGCTCGCCGGGCTGGCCGCTGACTTCGCCCCCGATCTGATCTGTCACCTGGCCGCGCAGATCGACGTCCGGTCATCGGTGGCGCACCCGGCGGAGGACGCGCAGGCTAACGTCATCGGCACCGTGAATGTGCTGGAGGCGGCGCGGGCCGTCGGTGCCCGGGTGCTGTTCTGCTCGACCGGCGCGGTTATCTACGGCCGCGATGCGCCGATCCCGTCGATGGAAGACGTGCTGCCGCTGCCGGAATCGCCGTACGGCGTGGCGAAGCACTGCGCCGAGCAGTACGTGCTGCTGTACAACCGGCTGCACGGGACCAGCCACGCCGTGCTCCGGTTCGCCAACGTCTACGGGCCGCGCCAGGATCCGGCCGGGCTGGCTGGCGTGGTCGCGATCTTCTGTGCTCAGGCGCTGGCGGGGGAGCGGCCGGTCATCTACGGCGACGGGCGGCAGACACGCGACTATGTCTACGTAGCCGACGCCGTCGGCCGCCTTCCTGGCGGCCGCTGACCGCGGCCGGCCCGGTACCTGGAACATCGGTACCGGCACCGAGGTCAGCGTGCTGGACCTCACGCAGGTGATCAGCCAGGTGGCCGGCCGCCAGCTCGACCCGATCTTCGCCGCGGCCCGGCCAGGCGAGCTGCTGCGCGGCGCGCTCGCGCCCGAGCGGGCGCAGCGCGATCTTGGCTGGGCGCCCGCGACGTCCCTGGCCGACGGCATCGGCCGGGTGTACCGGTGGATCGAGGCCGGGTCGCCGGAGCGGGCCGGCTGGTAGCACTAGGCTGGCGGCTATGTCACGACCAGATGGCCGGCAGCCGGATCAGCTACGCGAAGTCAAGATCACCAGGGGCTGGCTGGATCACGCCGAGGGATCGGTGCTGGTTGAGTTCGGCGCGACCCGGGTGCTATGCGCCGCCAGCGTGCAGGAGGACCTGCCCCGCTGGCGCCGCGGGAGCGGACACGGCTGGGTGACGGCCGAGTACGCGATGCTGCCGCGGTCGACGAACACGCGCAGCGACCGCGAGTCGGTCAAGGGCCGGATCGGCGGCCGCACGCACGAGATCTCGCGCCTGATCGGCAGGTCGCTGCGGGCCTGCATCGATCCGAAGGCGCTGGGCGAGAACACCATCGTCGTCGACTGCGACGTCCTGCAGGCCGACGGCGGCACCCGGACGGCGGCCATCACCGGCGGCTACGTCGCGCTGGCCGACGCGATCGGCTGGCTGAAGGAGCGCAAGCGCACGAGGGGCGAACCGCTGACAGCCTCGGTGGCCGCGGTCAGCGTCGGCATCGTCGACGGGCAGCCGCGGCTTGACCTGTGCTACGACGAGGACGTCGCGGCCGACACCGACATGAACGTCGTCTGCACCGGCGACGGCAGCTTCGTCGAGATCCAGGGCACGGCGGAGCGCGAGCCGTTCGGCCGCGCGCTGCTGGACGAGCTGCTGGACCTGGCGGTAGGCGGCTGCGCCGAGCTGACCAAGATTCAGCAGGCTGCGCTCGGCGCATGACGAGCGCACCGCCGCAGGCTCCGCCGCGGCTCGTCCTCGCCACCGCGAACCAGCACAAGCTCGCCGAGCTGACCAGGATCCTGGCGGACGGCCGGGTCGACGTGGCGCTGGCCGGCCTGGCGGAGTTCCCTGGCGCGCCGGATGTGGCCGAGACCGGCGCGACCTTCGCCGAGAACGCCTTGCTGAAGGCTCGCGCCATCGCGCAGTTCACCGGGCTGCCTGCGGTCGCCGACGACTCTGGCCTGTGCGCCGATGCGCTCAACGGGATGCCGGGCGTGCTGTCAGCACGGTGGTCCGGCCGGCATGGCGACGACGCGGCCAACCTGCGGCTGCTGCTCGCCCAGCTCGCTGACGTGCCCGACGAGCGGCGCGGAGCGCAGTTCGTGTGCGCGGCGGCGCTCGTACTGCCGGGCGGCCGCGAGCACGTCAGCGAGGGCGTCGTGCGCGGCCGTCTGATCCGCGAGCCGCGCGGGCAGAACGGCTTCGGCTATGACCCGATCTTCGTGCCGGAGTCGGCGGCCATCACGACGGCCGAGATGGACCCGGCGGACAAGGACAGGATCAGCCACCGCGGCAAGGCGTTGCGGGGGCTTGCCCCGGTAATCGCCGCGTTCCTTGGCTAATCTCGATCCTGACAATCGGAGGGAAGGGAACGAGCATGGCCGAAGTACGCCTGGCTCCAGGTGACGCGGCGCCGGACTTCTCGCTGCCGGACGCCGACGGCAACGAGGTGAGCCTGTCGTCGCTGCGCGGTCAGCGGGTCATCATCTACTTCTACCCGGCGGCGATGACGCCGGGCTGCACCAAGCAGGCGTGCGACTTCCGGGACAGCCTGGCAAGCCTGGCGGCGGCCGGGTTCGCCGTGCTCGGGATCTCGCCGGACAGCCCGGCGAAGCTGGCGAAGTTCCGTGACCGGGATGGCCTCAACTTCCCGCTGCTGAGCGACCAGAAGCGCGCCGTGCTCGAGGCGTACGGCGCCTACGGCGAGAAGATGCTGTACGGGAAGAAGTCGGTCGGCGTCATCAGGTCGACGTTCGTTGTCGGCCCGGACGGCAAGATCGAGCAGGCACAGTACGCGGTGAAGGCGACCGGCCACGTCGCCAGGCTACGCAAGGAGCTCGGCGTCTGACGGCATCGGGCGACAGCACGGCGTGTGCCAGAACTGGGGCCGTAGCCCAACGGCAGAGGCACAGGATTTAGGTTCCTGCCAGTGTGGGTTCGAATCCCACCGGCCCCACAAAACCCTCAAATCGGGCATCAGCGGCTTCGTTCGCTTGCTCGACACCCGTGACCAGGGAATGTCGTCATTGCACCCCTTGGAGGTGAGGAGCCAGATGCCAGCAGCCGGGCCGGTCGGCTTCGACCTGGATCTCACGCTGATCAATTCCAGGCCGGCGATCATGGCCGCTTGGTCGGCAGTGGCCGAGGAACTCGGCGTGGCCATCGATCTCGCCGACGTCGATACGCGCATGGGCATCAAGCTGGAGGACGAGGTCGGATACTGGTTTCCCGTCGACGGGCAGCAGGCGGCAGCCGACAGTTATCGCCGGCACTACGTCCGCCTCGCGCCAACCATGACCTTCCCGCTGCCCGGCGCCGCTGACGCACTCGCCGCAGTCCGCCTGGCCGGCGAGCGAGCGGTGATTATCACGGCCAAGCATCCGGTCTCGGTGGGGCCAAGCCTGGAGGCTGTCGCGCTGGGAGCAGACGAGGTGTTCGCCCATGTGCACGGGCTGGCGAAGGCGGCGGTGCTGGCCAGCATCAGTGCCGCCGTCTACGTCGGCGACACGCCAGCCGACATGGCCGCTGCCCGCGCGGGCGGTGCTGCCGGGGTCGGGGTGCCGACGGGCTCGTTCGACGCGGCCGACCTGACCGCGGCAGGTGCGGAGGTCGTGCTGGGCTCGCTGCTGGAGTTCCCGTCGTGGTATGCAGGCTTTCGCGGCACTTCGAGGGTAGAGAGCAGGCCATGACCACTGACGTCCTAGCGCTGGCCGACCGGCTGTGGCGCGGCGAGGTGCACACGAGCGAGTACCACCCCGTCGGCCACCTCGGCGGGCTTGCCGAGATCGCCGATGACGTGGTGTTCCTGCCAGCGTTCGCTAACGTCACCGCGGTCCGGACGCAGGACGGGCTCGTGCTCATCGATACCGGCAGCGCTTTCGTCGCCCAGGCCATCCACGACGAGCTGCGGCGATGGACGGGGGAGCGGCTGCATACGGCTGTGTACTCGCATGGTCATATCGACCACGTCTTCGGCGTCGGCGTCTGGGCGGCCGAGGCCGCCGAGAACGGCTGGCCCGGCCCGGTCGTGACGGCGCACGAGGGCGTCTCGCGCCGTTTCGACAGGTACAAGATGACCGTCGGGTACAACGAGATCATCAATCGGCGCCAGTTCGGCGTGCCCGGGCTGCGCTGGCCGACGGAGTACCGCTATCCGGACCGTACCTACGCCAGCGAGCTCACCATCGAGGTTGGCGGCACGGCCTTCGCGCTCCGGCACGAGAAGGGCGAGACCGACGACCACACCGTTACCTGGATGCCTGACCGCAAGGTGCTGTGCTGCGGTGACCTGTTCATCTGGGCGTCGCCCAACGCTGGCAACCCGCAGAAGGTGCAGCGATACCCGCTGGAATGGGCGGCCGCGCTGCGCCGGATGATCACGCTGCGGCCTGAGTACCTGCTGCCCGGTCATGGCTTCCCGGTCGTGCGGCGCTGACCGCGTCGCCACGGCGCTGACCGACACGGCCGAGCTGCTGGAGTCGCTGGTCAGCCAGACGCTGGCGGTGATGAACGGCGGCGGCCGGCTCGACGAGGCGATCCACAGCGTGGCAGTGCCGCGGCGCCTGGCCGACCGGCCGTACCTCCAGCCGGTCTACGACGAGCCTGAGTTCATCGTGCGAACCATCTGGCGGCTGTATGGCGGCTGGTGGGACGGCAACCCGGCGACGCTCAAGCCCGCGTCCGAGCGCGCGCTGGCCGCGGAGATCGCGGCCCTGGCTGGCGGTGCCAACCGCGCTTGCCAGCCCGCGCGCTCGAGCTAGCCGAGTCGGCGGCGGGTCGGAGCTCCGAATACGGACGAGGCAGCTGACCTGCGGGTGGCTGGCCTGCCCGGCGGCGAGGACGAGCTGCGGCTAGCCGGGCACCTGGCCGAGCTGGCCTGGCTGGCAGCACCGGGGGACAGCGAGGTCAGGCAAGCCCGGCACCGGGTTTTCACCATCCGGGCGGACCGGGCGACATCCACGATGTCCAGCGGGGTATACCGGTGGGCGGCCAGCGAGTCACTAGACGATCCGTCTGCGTAGCCCGCAGATGCCATAAGACGCAACTATGCAGCAACCAGATCTGGAGGGCATATGACCATGATGGACGGCATCGACCCGTCCGTTCCGCCCAGCGGGACAGGTTGCATTGAGTGCGAGGCCGCCGGCGGCTGGTGGCTTCACCTGCGCCGGTGCGCGCAATGCGGGCACATCGGCTGCTGCGATACCTCGCCCTCGCAGCACGCGACGGCGCACGCCAAGACGACCGACCACCCGATCATCGCCAGCTTCGAGCCGGGCGAGGACTGGTTCTTCGACTACCGGACCAACGAGATCTACGAGGGCGGTCCGGCCCTAGCGCCGCCCGATCACCATCCGCTCGGACCAGCCGGTGCCCGGACCACGGGGCCGGGTGCCGAAGGACTGGCAGCGGCACCTGCACTAGCCCCCGGCTGCCAGGGAACCCACCGTGGCTGGCCCGCGTTGCCGGGTCAGGCCCGACGTCACCAGGACTCGAGCACGGGCCGCAAGTCGGCTAGCCGGCTGATGACGGCGTCCGGCTCGGCCGCCGCATACGGCGGCACGTCACTGTGCGGGATGAGCACGGCGCGCATGCCCACGCTCTTGGCGCCGTGCACGTCGTCGAACGGCCGGTCGCCGACGAACACGCAGCGGGCCGGGTCGATGACGTCGATGGCCTGTCATCGCGGCCGTGAACGCCTCGGGGTGCGGCTTAGTCCAGTCGATCTCGCTGGAGTAGACCGCGCCGTCGATCAGGTCGAGCACCCCGTCCCGGCGGAATACGTCCTCGTGCCAGCTCCGCGGCCACATCGTGTTGGAGAGCACGCCGACCTTCAGGCCGCTACCGCGAAGGAATCCGAGCAGCTCGGGTGCATCGGGATCGGTGAGCGTGTGCGGCTCCCAGGCATCGACGTAGCTAGCGAGGAACGCCTCGGTAGCTGTGACGCCCGCCAGCTCGAACAGGGCGCTCATCGTCGCGCTGCGGTGCTCGGCAAAGGAGCTCTGCCACAGC
Organism: uncultured Actinomycetota bacterium; assembly: GCA_963837255.1. Lineage (GTDB taxonomy): Bacteria > Actinomycetota > Actinomycetes > Streptosporangiales > Streptosporangiaceae > JAJYUU01. The sequence goes on along the minus strand of CAWIMN010000007.1, from coordinate 1,834,816 downwards.
GCGCTCTCGGCCGCGTGCAGGGCAGCCGCCGTGGCGACGGCCTCCGCGGCCGGGAAGTGCGGCGCGCAGACCGCTGACCACAGCTCGGCGGCATCGATGGTGTGCCATGGCGTCAGCGTGCCGCCCCAGTCGAAGATCACTGCGTCTATCCCCACAGTGCCCCAGTTTAGACCGGGTTGCGAGCTGGGTTCCGCAGCCAGCGCGGCCCAAGCCACCCCGGATCTGCGCCGCGCCGCGTCGCACGCGCGACAGCAGGATGTGTCGGGAAAGTCATCGACGCGCCAACTCATCCGCTATAGCGTGCGAGTGCCCAGACTTCGCGCGCCACGGAATGGACCTGAGGATTGGCTGGCTTGTCGGTGATTTGTCGCCGAGTGTTTCACCGGCGTGCTTAGCGTCTGTGGCGGCATTGTCCATTAACCCGCCTGCCTGGGCGGAGCACGAGGAGGAGCTGAATGCGACCTCAGCAGCGAGGCGGGGTAGCGCGCCGACTGCGCGTCACAGCCGCCGGCGCCAGCGCGGCGCTTGTCGGCGCACTCTGCGTCATCGGCGGGACGTCTCAGGTAGTGGCCTCGGCCAGCACTACGGCGGCCAGCAGCCACGGCCAGGGCAACGCGTGCCACCTAGGGAACGGCATCAAGCACGTCATCCAGATCGGCTTCGACAACGTGCACTTCTTCCGGGACAACCCCAACGTCCCGTCTGACCTTCAGCTCATGCCGAACCTGCTGAACTTCTTCGCCGACAATGGCACGTTCCTGTCGAACAGCCACACCCCGCTGATCGCGCACACCGCTGATGACCTCCTCACCACCGCGACCGGCCTGTACGGCGACCGGCAGGGCGTCGGCATCAGCAACAGCTACCAGGCGTACAACGCCGACGGGACGACCGACCCGGCGACGGCGTTCACCTACTGGACCGACCCGATCGACGACACAGCCAGAACGCCGAACGCGGGCCACGACACGAACCCCAACATGGTGTACTCGCCGGTGCCGCCAGCAACCGCGTCTTCGCCGGTGTCGCCGACCACTGTCGCGCCGGCGCCGTGGGTGCCCTACACCAGGGCTGGCTGCAACGTGGGCGAGGTCGCCACGGCCAACCAGGAACTCGAGAACCCCACCTTTGACATCCCGAAGGTGTTCGGCGCCAACTCGCCTGAGGCTCAGCAGACGGCTGCCGACACCGACTCCTTCAAGGACAACGAGACCGCCGACTACGTCGGGCTGGGCGTGCACTGCGCCCAGGGCGCCGCATTCTGCGCCGACGCCCAGGCGGTCAAGTACAGCCAGACCACGCCGTCGGCGACGGCCGTGGCAGACCTGCTGCCGGACGAGCCTGGCGCCTACAACGGCTACCAGGCGCTGTACGGATCGCGCTATCTCACGCCACAGCTCGGCGGGGGCGTTGCCAGCGTCAGCCAGGATGGCGTTCCGGTGACCGACGCTGCGGGCAACCTGACCGACGAGTTCGGCAACACGATGGTCGGTGACTTCACCGCGAACAGGCCCGGATTCCCCGGCTACGGTGAGATCAACGCCGCTCAGTCGCTGTCCTATGCGGCGGACATGCTGGAGCATGGCGTCCAGGTCGTGAACATGTACATCTCCGATATCCACGGCAACCAGTTCCTGCCCAACAGCCCGCAGGTGCCCACCATGGGCACGGACTGCGCAAGTCAGCCGGCCGCACTGGGCAGCGGTAGCCAGTGCTACATCGACCAGGCGAAGTACTACAACGACGCGTTCGGCGTGTTCTTCCAGCGGCTGGCCGCCGGCGGAATCACGCCGCATAACACGTTGTTCGTCCTCAGCTCGGATGAGGGCGACCATGAGGTGGGCGCCAACGTGGGCCGCGCGGTCACGCCGTCCCCGGCCGGCTGCGACGGCGTGACCGTGCCGTGCACGTACACGGCGGCGAACTTCGGCGAGATCAGCGTCAACGCCACGGGTCTGCTGGCGAGCGAGACTGGCAATACCACCCCGTTCAGCATGGAGAACGACACGGCACCCGAGTTCTACCTGACCGGCAATCCGGGACCGGCGACACCGGTGGTGCGTCAGTTCGAGCACAATGTCGCGAGCCTCACCAACCCGCTCAACCCGTACTCGGGCACGATCAACGAGAGGCTCACCAACTATCTGGCCAACCCGGTAGAGGAAGGGATCCTGCACTTCGTCAACGCCGACACGGCGAGGACGCCGACGCTGGCGATGTTCGCCAGGCCGGACTACTTCCTGCAAGCCGCACCACTGTCGGGTGCCTGCAAGGGCCAGCTCATCTGCCAGACCAACGCGTTCGCGTGGGATCACGGCGACTACGCGGCCGAGATCAACACCAACTATGTCGGCTTCGTCGGGCCGGGCGTGCAGCGGCTCGGCGTGGACGGCCCGGGCGCCAGCCAGGGCCCATCGTCGGCGGGACCGAACAGCGGTCAGACTGTCGTGGCGGATTACCACTTCCGCGGTCCGTGGGCAGACGAGACCGACATCCGGCCCACCATCATGTACCTCACCGGGCTGAGCGACGACTACGAGCACGATGGGCGCGTGATCACCCAGATCCTGACGCACCCGAACTCCGCGCTCAGCCGTCCAGGTGTCACCAAGCTCGGCGAGTGCTACAAGCAGCTCAACTCCAGCGTTGGTGATTTCGGTGCGGCGACGCTTGTCGCCTCGACGAACGCCATCGAGAGCGCGAGCGCCGGCGACAGCACGTTCACGACCGTGGATGGTCAGCTGCGCGGTCTCGAGGTCGCCAGGGACCACCTGGCCGGCCTGATCAAGGGCGAACTGGAGGCTGCCGCGTTCCGGGACAAGCCGATCTTTGGTACCCCCGTTCAGATCGTGGCGTGCAACGCCCTGATTCACGCCGCAGACAAGGTGGCCAGCACCAGCTAGCTGCCTGCCGCTCCGCCGCTAGTGGCCCCGGGCGACGGCCCGGGGCCACTAGCGTGCCGTCACTGAACGCCCGATAACTGGCAGCCGGCCGTGCGTAACCGGCGGATGCCTGGGAGACTAGTCCGCATGCCATCGGCGTCACACGAGCCGTGGTACGGAAGGGGCAGGGTGTAATGGCGGAACCAGGCCAGGACGTGGAGGTCCGCGGCGCTGTGGCGGTCGACGGCGCCGTCGCGAAGGGCGATCCAGACCTGCTGCTCGCGCAGATCGAGCGGACCCGAGATGACCTCGCGCGGACGATCGACAGCCTGGCCGAGCGGGTGAGCCCCGCCAACAACGTTCGCCTGCTCAAGGAGAAGGTCGCCGCGCAGGTGGCCAGGCCTGAGGTGCGGATCGGCGCGGCTGCCGTCGGCGCCGCGCTCGTCGGGCTGACGATCTTGCGGATCTGGGCACGGCACCGAAGCAGCCGGTAGCCGGTCCGGGCCTTCCGGCCGGGGGAGCGGGCCTCATCATTTCACGGCTGACGTGCGTGCAAAGGCGACAAGCCGGGCGCTAAATTGCATGCCAGGCATGAAATGTCGGCACACCGTGACTAGAGGAACGCCTGTCCTTCCCCTCGGTACGTCGGCACGGTCGCCACGACCGCCTCGCCGTCGACGAGGTGCAGCTCGCTGAACCGCTCGCAAAGCTCTCCTGCTTTGGCGTGCCGCATCCAGACCTTGTCGCCGATCTTGAGGCCGTCCGCGGCCGGACCGATGAGCGGCGTCTGCACCTCTCCGGCGCCTTCCTCCTTGTCCAGCCTGAAGCTGGCCGGCAGGTAGGGCGACGGCACGCGGCTTGGCACGCCAGGACCAGATGCCGGATACCCGCCGCCGAGGGCAGTGATCACGCCGGGGCCCGGCCGCCTGACCACAGGCAGCGCGAACATGGCCGCGGGCCGTCCGGTGAATCCGCGGTAGGCGTCGAACAGCGTTGGGTGATACAGGCCGGACCCGGCACCGATCTCGGTGACGGCAGGCTCGGCTGAGGTGCCTTCGAGCGAACCGGTGCCGCCGCCATTCACGAACTCCAGGGAGGTCAGGTGGCGGATGGACGCGACAATGGCAGCCCGCCTGTCGGCTAGCTCGGCCGCCGACCTGCGCTGCATGATCCTGATGGCCCTGGCATACAGCGGTCGGCCGGGCGGGTTATCGCCGACGCCGGCGATCTGCGACTCGTACGCCATCAGGCCGACGAGCCGCAGGCCAGGGCGGCCCAGGATGGCCTGGGCTAGCGCGACCGCGTCCGCGGGGGACCGCACCGGCGACCGGCGCGCGCCAGCCCGGAATTTGCCGCCGAGCGTCTGGTAGCCGGCGTCGATATCGATGGCGACGCGCACCTGGTGCGCATCGCTGACGCCGGCGGCCGCCTTCTCGATGAGGTCGAGATGGTCGGTGCAGTCGACCATCAGCGCGATGGACGTGGCGGCGGTCGCGTCACCCGCCAGCCGGGCCAGCGCGGCCCGGTCGGCCGTCGGGTAGGCGACGACGATGTCGTCGCTGGTGTCGCACGCTGCGAGCCACAAAGCCTCGGGCAGCGTGTAGGCGAGGACGCCGCGGTAGCCCTCCATCGCCAGGACCTGCTCGATCAGGTGCCGGCAGCGGACCGACTTGCTGGCCAGCCGGATCGGCTTGCCGCCGGCCCGGCTAGTCATCGCGGCGGCGTTAGCACGGAAGGCGGCCATGTCGACGATCGCGAACGGCGCATCGAGGTGGGCCGTCGCCGAGTCGAGCCGGCGCAGGTCGTGCGGGCTGCCGCTACGACTCACTCTTCTTCCTTGGTCAAGGCCGCGTACTCGGCCGCTGAGAGCAGGCCGGGCGGCACCTCACTGTCGGTGTCGTCGAGGTGGACCCGGAACAGCCAGCCGGCTCCGTAGGGATCGGAGTTGACCAGGCCCGGATCGTCATCGATCTCCGGGTTGACCTCGGTCACCTCGCCATCGACGGGGGAGTAGAGGTCGCTGACCGACTTGGTCGACTCGACCTCGCCGCACGGCTCGCCAGCGGTCACCCTGGCCCCGGCAGACGGCGCCGACACGAACACGACATCGCCGAGGGCCCGCTGCGCGTGATCGGTAATTCCCACCGAGGCCGTGGAACCGCTGATGGCCACCCACTCGTGTTCCGGGGTGTAGTAGAGCTCGCCGGGAACGGTCATGTTCGCCTCTCTTGCACGTGTTCGTTAGGTACTAGGTCAGCTGCCGCGGCCGGGCCTCAGGCCGGGCGGCGGTAGAACGGCAATTCCACCAGTGTGGCCGGCTCGGCGTTACCCCGGACATCGACTGCCAACCTCCCCGTTCCTGTTCCCGTGGGGCTGGCGGCAACGGCCACGTCCGGCCGGACGTAAGCCATCGCAATGGGGACGCCCAGGGTCGGTGACGGTGCGCCGCTCGTGACCGTGCCACACGGCTGGCCGTCCCACAGGACGGCATACCCGTGCCGCGGCACGCGGCGCGACTGGCCGGTCAGGCCGACCAGCTGGCGCTGCGGGGCGGCCTGCGCCCGCTCGGCCAGCGCGCGGCGGCCCACAAAATCGCCGGGCTTGTCGAGCTTGACGACCCGGCCGAGGCCGGCGTCGAACGGCGTCAGGTCAGCGCCAAGCTCGTTGCCGTACAGCGGCATGCCGGCCTCGAGCCGGAGCGTGTCGCGCGCGGACAGGCCCGCGGGCACGAGCCCGTCGGCCGAGCCAGCCTGGCTGAGCTCGGCCCACAAGTGCTCGGCATCGTCCGGCGCGCCGAAGATCTCGAAGCCGTCCTCACCGGTGTAGCCGGTCCGGGCCAGCAGCACGTCCCGGCCCGCTACCTGCGCCGGGTAACTGGCGTAGTACTTCACCGTGGTGAGGTCAGCGCGGGTGAGCTTGGCGAGGATCGCGGCGGCCCGCGGGCCCTGGATCGCGATCAGCGTGTAGTCGTCGGTGCGGTCTGCGACCTGGGCGTCGCGACCCTGGATGCGGTCAGTGAGCGCGGCGCCCACGACGGCCGCGTTGGCCGCGTTGGCGACGATCAGGAACTCGCTGTCGGCGAGACGGTAGACGATGAGGTCGTCGAGGATGCCGCCGTCCTCGGCGCAGATCATCGTGTACCTGGCGCGGCCAGGCTTCAGCGCCGACGGCTCACCTGTCAGCGCGTAGTCGAGGGCTGCTGCCGCGCCGTCGCCGGTGATGGCGAACTCTCCCATATGGGACAGGTCGAAGAGACCGGCGGCGGTGCGGACCGCGGTGTGCTCGGCCGTTTCGCTGCCATAGCGGAGCGGCATCAGCCACCCGGCGAAGTCTGTCAGGCTAGCGCCGAGCTTCTCGTGCACGCCGGTCAGCGGGGTTCGGCGGGGCGGCGTCGCCTGAGTGTCTGTCACGACCACGGAGCCTACCGGGCCCTGGCGGGCGTTCGTGGTCCTGACCCCGCGGCCAGTCCGGTGACCTGGGGTGGCGCCGATAAGGGCGGGCTGGGCGCTGGCAGGGCGGCGGTGCGCCGATAGTGCTGGCGGGCGTCGGCAGGGCGGGGCGCGCCGATAGTACTGGCGGGCGCCGGCAGGGTGGGGGGCGCCAGCAGGGTCGGGGCACCGATAGGGCACCAGATTGGATCTGCTGCCCTTAGTGGGGCACCAGATCCAATCTCGTGCCCTGTCCGGGCCTGGCCGATGACGGGCGCAGCGGCTAGATATGGCGTTTAGGCGATTCGTGAATGCCCGGGGGACGCATCGCCTGGTGGGCAGGAGCCAGGAAGGCGGAGACTGGCTTGTGCGGGGCCGGACATCGTTGAGACGGACGCACTGGATCGGACGCACTGGATCGGACGTACTGGATCGGACGCACTGGGAGGTGCCACGTGGACGTGCTGACTGATGAGCAGATCGCCGAGCGGCTGGGCGGCGTGCCCGGCTGGACGCGGCACGACGACAGCATCGTGCATGCGCAGACGCTGGCCGACTTCAAGGCCGCGCTGCTGTACGTGGGGGCGGTCGCATACCTCGCCGAGGCGGCCAACCATCACCCGGACATCACGATCCAGTGGAACAAGGTGACGCTGACGCTGTCGACCCACTCGGCCGGCGGCCTGACGGCCAAGGACTTCGCGCTGGCCGAGCAGATCAGTCGGCTGAGCTGATCGGTCGGCTGAGCTGAACAGCTGGTGCCTGGCGGTCGGCGGATCAGCCAGCTGGACTGATCCGACGGACTCAGCTGCCTTCGCCTGTGGGCGCCGCCACGCCCCCGGGTGGCGGCGCCCACAGGGCGAAGAACCTGCCGCTTGCCGCGACCCTCGTTTTGCTGTCATGTCAGCCCTGGTGCACCAAGGCGGCACGCAGCCGGGCGATCCAGCCGGGGATCGAACGGCCCCCAGACGAAGGTCCCCCTCCGCGACTCACGGTTTCCTCATTTTCCAGCGGCGCCGTTCCCCCGTTTCGGACTAGCCGAACCCCTGAGCGTCGCGTGGGACTCCAGTTATACACGCAGTGCCGCCACGATCACAGCTAGTTACAGGATTGAATTACGTGGCTTTCGCGCACGCCAGCTGTTCGTCGCTGGCTGGGCCGCGTTACGGCAGGTCGGAAAGTAGTACAGGCGGACAAGTGACACCGTGACGGCGTCGCGACCGTGTCGGTCAGTCGAGCTCGCAGGGCAGGTGCTTGATGCCGTTGATGAAGCTCGAGAGCAGCCGGTCGGGCTCGTCGGCCGCGTGTATGCGCGGCACTCGCGTGAGCAGTTCGCCGAGCATGACCTTGATCTCGCGGCGGGCGAGATGCGCGCCGAGACAGAAGTGCGGGCCGGCGGCGCCGAAGCCGACGTGCGGGTTGGGGGACCGTGTGATGTCGAAGCGGCCAGGGTCGGGGAACACCGACTCGTCCCGGTTGGCAGCCCAGTAGAACAGCACAGCCTTGTCGCCCTCGCGGTAGTCGTGCCCGTTGAGGGTGCAGTCCCTGGTGACGGAGCGGCGCATCCAGATAACGGGCGAGACATACCTGACGATCTCCTCGACCGCGGCCGGAAGCCGACCCTCGAGGTCGGCGAGCAGCAGCTCTCGCTGGTCCGGGTGTTCCGTCAGCAGGTTCAGCGCATGCGAGATCGCGGTCCTGGTCGTCTCGCTCCCGGCGACGACGAGCAGGATGAAGAACGAGCCGAGCTCGGCCGCGGTGAGCTGCTCGCCGTCGATGTTCGCTCTTGCAAGAGAGGTGATGACGTCGTGCTGCGGATGCTCGGCGCGGTCTGCGGCTATCTCCGTGACGAGGTCGGCGAGGTCTTTGCCAGCGGTGAGCAGCTGAGTGATGGCCTCGTCCATGTTCTCGCTGATGAACTCCGGGTCCGCACCGGACAGAATGAGATTGGTGTTGCGCAGCACCATGTCGTAGTGCTCGTCACCGATGCCCATCATCTCGCAAATGATCTTCAAGGGCAGCCGCGCGGAGACGTGCTGGACGAAGTCGCACGGCCCTGTGACCAGCAATTCGTCTACGATGCCGGCTGCTGTCCGCTGGACATCCTCCTCGAATTTCTTGATCATCTTTGGGGTAAACGCACGGGACACGATCCGGCGCAGCCGGGCGTGGCGGGGGTCGTCCATGCTGATCATCGAGCCGAAGTACTCGTTGAACTCCGCGGGCAGGTCCTCGATGCTGGTCGCGCCGCGAGCTGAGGAGAACAGCTCAGGCTGGCGGCTCGCCGCGGATACGTCGGCGTGCGAGACGAAGGCGTAATAACCGTCGCCGGCCACGCTGAGCGGCCCCTCCGGCACGGCAAAGTGTGCTGGCTTGCCGAGGGCTCGGAGTTTGGCGAAGTCGGCATGACGGGCGTCAAGCGGCTGGCCCCAGAACTCGATCAAGGACAGATCGATGCCGTCGACTGAGCTGGTCGGTGTGGTCATAACGCCGCCTTCGACTAGAACCCCGTTCTAGCTTTAGTGTGACAGACCAGCGTAAGTCTCCGCCACGTCCTGCTGCACAGCCGATGCGGTCGCTGCGCCGTCGATCAGCTTGCCGAACGCCCGGATACTGTGCGCGGGCTCGAAGCCAGCAGCCTGGTAGGCACCGATGGTAGCCGCATCTCGATGCCCAGCCTCGACCTGAGCGAAGCTCGCGCCTAGGTCGCGGAACCGCCTGAGCACCTCGCGGAGCAGCGCCTTGCCGATGCCCATGAGAGCGAAGTCCGGATGTATGCCGAGCGGCTCGACGTGCCCGATGGCGCGCGCAGGGTCGAGCCAGCCCACGACGAACCCGGCCAGGCGGCCGTCCCGGGTGACCGCGACCAGGTCGAGATCGCCGCGATACTGCAGCATCTCCAGGGTGCGCGATTGCCACGTCCCGGCTGTCGTGGTCGTACCGAATGCCGCCCGGTGCAGCCCGGCGTACGCGGCGGCCTCGGCCGCACCCGCGAGGGGGCGAATGCAGAAGTCCGGCGGTAGCGCCGCAGGCTTGTCGAGGCGTCCAGCCGGTGCTCGAGGCCGATGTAGCGGTTGTCCACGATAGGGACGACCGTCGAGGTTCATGGCGCAGCCACGATGGCATCGCGACCGCCCTTGGCGCACGTGGATTTCCGGCGCCGGCGTCCAGCATTCGCGCAACGGCCCCCGAGATGCCGCGGCTCCCGCTCGGATTGCCGACGGCCGCGGCACCCGCCCGGACTGCCGCGGCACCCGCCCGGACTGCCGCGGCTCCCGCCCGGAATGCCGCGGCACCTGCCTGGAATGCCGCGGCATCCGCGAGGAACGCCGCCGGAGTGCCGCTACGACGAGCTCACGGGCGTCCCGGTCCGGCTGGAGCTCCGGCGCGCATGCGCGTACCTCCTGGTCAGCATCGCGATTGCGACTGGAGCCGATACTCCGCTCAGCTCGACCACACCGCTAACAATGCGTGCCCGGCCCAGGGAAAACACCGCCCACCCGTCCCCGGTCGTCTGGATAACCGTCAGCTGACCGCCGCCGCGGTTGTCGGGCGTCATGTCGGCCATTGTCAGGCAGGCGCCGACGGCGTCGAGCCTGGCGGCGAGGACCGCAGCCGATTCGGCCAGCTCCGCGCGCAGCTGTGCGTACGCCGGCGCCGTCCCTGGTGTCGGCTCGTGCTGCCGATGGCCAGGCTCGACCGCGGCCCAGCCGCATGCGACTGGCACGGGCGCCCGCAGGGTCAGGGCGAAGCCCGCCAGGGCACCGGTGCCGGGTGCACTTGCCGTGTTCATCGCTCGCTGCTCTGGCCCGGCGTGCTTGCCACCGCCAGGACGCTGGCCATCGCCGGGCGGAGCCTGCCGAGGCACCGCAGCTGCAGTCGGCAGGACGTCGTCTGGCTGGCCGCAGCTGACCGTCACCCGCAGTCCCTCGTCGAGACCTAGGTCCGCGGCACTTCGCTCCAGGAAGACCGACAGCAACGTCGGCGGCCAGGCAGCGTTGCGCGGCAGCGGTCCGTAGTCGTGCAGCTGGACGCCGCGCCAGTTCGCGATCAGCTGCCCAGCTGCGTCTACGGCCTCGACGTTCCAGAGCTGCGGCCCTGACGCTGACTGAACCGACGGACCACCCTGCGGAAGCGAGGCCGCTGCGTCGAGCCCGGCTGTCCCGTACACAAGCGTCCCGTCGGCAAGCCTCCTGTTCGCTGGCGCATCCGCCGCTGGCGCATCCGCGGCTGGCGCGTCCTTCGCTGTCGGCGCCGCGGGTGTGGTGCGGCGCGCACCGGCTCCTTGGCCGGCGCCGTGGTCTTAGCCGTACTCCGGAGAGCGGCCTCAGCCGCGGTCTGGCCTTGCCCCCCGCTGTCGGGCTGGCTCAAGGCCGACTGCGGAACTTCCCACGTGTGGAGCGCAGCGTACGACGTGCCGCCGCCGGCTCCGCCAGATCGGCGGTCGCTTTGGTGACGACGCCCGTTCCGGCGCGACTTGCGCGACTGCGGACGGTGATCGGCGACCTCCATGTCGGCTAGTTCCTCGGGTGTCATGTCGTTGGGGGCGACCGCGGCAACGGGGCGCTTCCCTGGCGGCACATCGCGGGCCGCGGATGGACCTGTCGTCTCCGCCGCCGGCGCGCCCGGCTGACCCGGCACCAGCCCGTCACCCGGCAGGCGCCGCGCCGCCGCCGCGCGCGGCGCGGCGTCCGGCACCGCTTCGGCCGCCCGTACCGTGTCGGCTGCGGCCCGCCTGGCGTCGGCACCCGGCACCGCGTCGGCACCCGGCACCGCTTCGGCCGCGCCGCGCCTGGCGTCAGCGCCAGCGTCCGTCACCGGACCCACCACCGTGATGCCATCGGCGAGCGAGTTGGCCCGGACTGGCTCGGCGACGGCCCTGATCTCGACCGGCCCATCAGCACCGCGCCCGGAGAACTGCACCGACTCGCACGCCGCCGGGCGGACCCGGCGGTGCGGCATGCAGGCCTGGAGCACTTGCAGCGCCGCGTCGTTCAGGCCAGGACTGCCGAGCAGGAACTCGGTGCCCGCCAGCTCGCTGCCGGCCGGATACCACGGATGCTCGTCGGCCCCTCTGGCCAGGGCACGGCCGGATCGCGCGGTCACCTCGGGCAGCAGCGCGATCCGCCGGAACCGGCCGGACTGGAAGCTGATCGGTCCGTACAGCTCGGCGCCGTCCACCAGACCAGACAGCCGCGGCGACGAGCTGATGCAGTGCGGACGAGCCGCGGCGGCCAGCGCAGCCTCCGGCATCTCCGGCAGGCCAGGAGCGCAGCTGAACTCGGCCGTCGCATGGTCGACCTGGTACGAACTGTCGGCGCAGCGCAAGACCGCGATGATGCGGTCGCCGTCGCGGAGCGCGCAGACCCGCACGACCGCCTCGCCGCCGGACGGGATCAGCACCGGCGACTCCAGCGTCACATCGGCCGCCCGCCGAAGCGGCCGCCCGGCGAGCACGGATGCCGCCTGCGCGAGCGCTTCCAGCGCCAGGACGGGCGGCAGCACCGGCATGCCGTCGATCCGGTAGTCGGCCAGGTAGGGGTCGCTGGCGAGCGACATCCTGGCCGAGCAGACCATCTCGATGCCCCGATAGTGGACGGCGACCTCACGCAGGAACCGGCCGCCCCGCGCTAGCCCAGCCGCGCTGAGCTCGCCACGCGTGATGACCGGCGCGGGCCTCGTCGCCAGGCCACCGACCCGGCCATGCAGCGCGATGCTGCCCGGCAGGCCAGGCGTCGTCATCAGCTTCAGCAGCATCCGGCTCGCGGCGCTGACATCCAGCGCCGGCGCGTCCGCCGCGGCCAGCTCTGCGGCAAGTTCCGGCCGGTCGCCGAGTCCGGGTGCCGACCAGGCCGGCATGTCGAGGTGCAGGTGCCGGCAGCCCATGGTGGCAGCCGCAAGCTGCGCCGCGCGGCTGGCGAGCGCGCCGCGACTCAGCGCGTTCACGCTCGACCCGGCGAGGCCGTAACGGTCCGCCACGGTGCCGACGGAGATGATCAGCTTGAGCTGGCCCGGCCGGATGGAGCCGGCCAGCAGGTCGAGCGTGCTCATCTCGTCGGCCAGCTGCAGCGCTGACTTGGGCAGCTGTGAGTTCCAGGACGGGAACGGGGTCGTCCCCCCGAGCAGCGTGCGCGAGCGCGGTCACTTTCCCGAGCCGATCCTCGATTCGCCGTACTGCGGCCGCGCAGGCTCGGCTGGTCGGCCGACGTCGATGACCTCATAGCCGACTCGCGCGCCGGCCGACCGCAGCTCCTCCAGGCCCGCGACCAGGTCGGCGTCGTCGTGCTCGCCTGCCCTGCCCACGACCGCGATGCCTGTCCCGCAGCACGCCAGCACCTGGGCGAGCGCGAGCCCGGCGCCACCGGTGCTGCGGCTGATCAGGATGACATCCTCGGCACCGAGCGGGAACTCGCCGCCGCCCGTGAGCGGCACCTCGGCCAGGACTGGCTCGCTGGCCAGTCCTGCCTCGTCGATGACAAGCTCGCTGAACTGCCCGGTCTCGGCGGCCGCGTACTCGGCGGACCGCGTCCGGGCTGACGCCCTCGGCCGGCACCCGCAGCATCGTGATGCCGATCGAGGGATGCTCGGCGTGCAGGCTGGCGAAGAACCCGGTGAACTCGGCACTCGCCGTCAGCACCACGAGCTCGCCGGTCGCGATCGCGTCCCTGGCTGCCTCGACCGCGGCCGCCCTTGACCGCTCATCGGCCGGGTTGTCCAGGATCGCCAGCGTGCGCTCGGCGGCGGGATCGGCCGTGAACAAGCTGCTCAGTTCCGCCAGCATCGGCTCGCGCGCCGCTGCGTACAGGTGCCAGGACTGATCGTGCGCGATGGCCGGGGGCGGACGGAGCGGGCCGGAGCCCTTCGGTGAAGCACCGCGCCCACGGTCCAAGCCCATCGACCGGCCCGGCTGCGTCACTCGATCGCACTGCGATCTCGTCCGCAGCGGCGGGGACTGGCCGCGCTGGTGACGGCTGTGGTTCCGGTGCGGCCGGCGATGACACGGCGGCTGGCTGTGCAGCGGCCGCTGCCTCGGCGCTCGCCTTTGGCTCGCCGAGAACTACCGGCTGGCCCAGGACTACGGGCTTGCCGGCAATGGCTGGCTTGCCGTTGTCGGCTGGCTTCCCGTTGTCCGCTGGCTTCCCGTTGTCCGCTGGCTTCCCGTTGACGGTCGGCTCGCCGTTGTCGGCTGGCTTCCCGTTGACGGTCGGCTCGCCGTTGTCGGCTGGCTTCCCGTTGACGGCCCGCTTGCCATCGCCGGCTGGCTTCCCGTTGTCCGCTGGCTTGCCGCTGACGACCGGCGTGCCGTTGACGGCTGGCTGGGCGCTGTCGGTGCGGCCCGCAGGCACTGGCGGAGCGGCGGCGGACTGTCCAGCGGCCGCGGCGGGCTCGGCGGGTTCGGCGGAGTCGGCGGCCGGTACTGGGGCTGCGGGCTCGGTGGCCGGGACGGGGGCTGCGGGCTCGGCCTGCTCGGACGGGCCGGGCTGGGCCGCGGGTGCGGGCGTGGTTGCTGCCGCCGGGATCAGCGGCCGGGTAGGCAGCCGCCGCTCGAACTCGTCCCGCTTGCTGGAGATGTCGATGTCGTGGTCGGCAGCCTGGCCGGACTCGGCCGCGCCTGCCGCTGCCACAGGCGCGGCTGCGCTCCTCGGCTGCGGGACGACCTCGCACGGGTTCGTGATGAACACCTGCTCGCGCCAGATGTCGACCGGCCGCGCTGGCCGTCCGGCGAACAGCGGCTTCGGCTGGCCGAGCGCCCCGGCCGCGAACAGCGCGGCCGCGACGCGTGCGCTGTGCATCGGATCGGCGAAGCCGGACTGCAGGCTGATCGCGGGCACCCGGCATGCCTCGGCGGCCGACGCCAGGGCGCGACCCGGACCCGTCTCGACCAGCAGCGTGGCGCCGATCGCGCCGTCGGCCACTGCGTCGATGACTCGCTCGGCTCCGGCGAAGCCGCTGCAGATCAGGTCGATGGCATCGTCGACCGACTCGATCTCGGCGCCGGTCAGGGTCGAGATCAGGCGCCTGCGCGGCGGCCCGAAACGGAAGCGCTGCGCGATCGCCGCACGCAGCGCGACCGCGCCGGACGGATCCCAGGCCGCGCTGTTGCCAGCTGTGCCCGGGCGTCATCGCGGCCACGTCGGCTGCGGCTGCCAGAGCGGAGCAGGAACTGGGCGCGCAGATCGGCGATCTCCACGACCTCCGACTCGCCGAGCACGCCGGCCCAGGCGAGCCCGGCGAGCGCGCCGAGTCCGTGGCCGACGGCGGCGGTCGCGTTCACGTCCAGTGACTCGAGCCAGCGCAGCGTGTCGAGGCAGTGCGCGACGGCCGAGGTCAGCGCGACCGGCCCAGGCTGAGCTTCCGCAACGTCGCCGCCGCGGCGCTGTCGCCTCGCCCGACAGGAGCAACGTCACCCGTCCGTCGGCGTCGTCGGAGGCGAAGATGCCGGGCCGGATCGACGATGAGTCCGTCGGCCAGCCGCGGCAGCAGCGCCACGGCCTCCCTGGCCAGCAGGGCGAGCTGCTCCTGCCGCGTCGCGACGAGCGCGACCCTGGTCGCGGCCCTGTCGGCCGGGATCGCGGCCGAGCATGCAGGCCAGGTCCTGCATCTCCGCGTCGGACAGCGAGGGCCCGATGTCGGCCAGCCGGGACAGGACCGCCTCGAGGGCGAACCTGTCCGGCGCGTGCAGCAGGAACGGCGTCGGCTCGGGCTCGGGCTGCAGCCGTGGCTGCACGCCGTCCGGGCTCGGCCTCGGCGTCACGCCTGGCCAGGAACGGCGCAGACCGCAGCCAGCGGTCTTGCCGGGGCCGGCCGCCGGGCTCGTGCCGCAGCACGAGGTGCACGTTGCTGCCGCCGATCCCGATCGTGGACACGGCCGCCAGCCGGGTGCCACCCGGCCATTCCTCCGGTGCTTGCGGCAGGACCAGCCCGGCGTCGCCGCCGGCGATCAGCTCATGCGGCTCGTGCACGCCCGTGGTGGGCGGGACGACGCCGGTCCCGAGCGCCAGTACCGTCTTGATCAGCCCGGCTGCCCCGGCGGCGGCCTTGGCGTGGCCGATGTTCGCCTTGACGGACCCGAGCGCCGCCCGCTGCTTAGCGCCAGCGCGGAGCGTGCTGAGCGCACGGAGCTCGGCCGCATCGTCGGCGGATGTGGCGGCCCCGTTCCCTTCAATGAAATGAATATCCGCGGGATCGATGGCGGCGCGCTCGTATGCCCGCCGCATGGCCAGCAGCTGAGTGGTCGCGTGCGACTGGATCTCACCGGGCACGCCGCCGCCTGACGTGCCCCAGCCGAGGATCTCGGCGAAGACCGGCAGGTCGGCTGCGCGCGCGTCCGCGGTGCGCATGAGCACGACGACGCCGCAGCCCTCGCCCGGCAGGTAGCCGGTCGGCTCCCGGTCGTAGATGCGGACGTCGCCGGTCGCCAGCACGCCCGCCTTGGCCAGCCCGATGAGCTCGAGCGGGTCGAGGCTGAGGTCCACGCCGCCGGCGATCGCAGCGTCCAGATCCCCGGCCGCGAGAGCGGCGCATGCGGACGCGACTGCCTGGAGGGAGGACGAGCAGGCGCTGTCGACGGCGTGGCTGCCGCCGCGGAAGCCGAAGTACCCGCTGATAGCGGTGGCGATCGTGGCCGGAATGCTGCCGGCTAGCGAGTCGGGTCCCATGGCAGGGAACGGGGCAAGATAGCTGCTCTCCGCCTGCCGCAGGACCCGGCCAGCCTGGCTGGCCGTGATCTCCTGCGTGCCGAGCGCCTCGGTCAGCACGCGCCGGACATAGGGCCACCGGACGCGCAGCGCGTTCGCCCTGGACGTATCGCCAGCCAGCGTGTTGCCGATGATGACGCCGGTGCGGTCGCGGTCCAGGCCGCTGCCAGCCGGCAGGCCAGCCGCGGCCAGCGCGCGTGCGGTCGTCTCCAGCGCCAGCCAGTGGGCCGGGTCGGCAGCGGCGTAGGCGGCCGGCTCGATGCCGAACGCCGCGCACTCGAACTGCCAGCCCTCGATCACGCCGGCCCTGGTGCTGTAGGTGGCGTCCGAGACGGCCAGGTCCGGCTGGTAGTAGTCGGCCAGGTCGATCCGGCCCGGCGGCAGGCGCCGGAAGGACCGGCGGCCGGTCAGCACGACGTCGAGCAGCGCGGCTGGGTCGTCGGCGTCGGGGAACCGGCAGGCAAGCCCGACGACGGCAAGAGATGGCGGGCTCGTGGTCCGGGCGGCCCTGGTGGCCGCGTTCGCGTCAGGCACGGCGCGGCCCCGTAGTGAACCCAGTGCCCGTGGTGAGCGCAGTGCCCGTGGTGACGGCAGCGACGGCCGGGATGCGTGCTAGCCCGTTAATACCGTGCTGTCGATTACCCGGAGTCCGCTCTGAGCAAATTCGGCGAATCAGGGATAGTAATTCCGCGCGCGAGCAAGTGTGCATTTTTCCCCCGGATAATGGCCTGTCTCCCCATGGGCCAGCCCAGCCGCGCCAGCTAGGCGTAGCTGCGGTCCCGGCCCCCGCTGGCCTGGTCGGGCCAGCCCCTTGCCGCGATGCCTGATTGCCTATTGCCGCTGGGTGTCAGGACATTATTCGACGCCCATGGGGCGCGGTCAAGGCAGAATTCACTGACGCGTTGCTTTTCATGACTGGTGGCATTTCTGGATTGCGCGATCATGTATCGGTGAATGTGCCCACCGGTGGCTAACTGTCCGTCTCATCCGGGCACAGGCGCTACTGGCGGCCAGGCCGGTCCGGCAGCACAGTACGGCCGGTGCCTCGGGCCGCGTACGCTACCCTGAATCCATGCGTTTCGCCGGGCTGCTCCTTACCTAGCCGCGCCGACCGTCCTGTCGTTGGCGCGGCTGCCCCTCGTGATCCGGGGGGCGCTTCTATTTCCTGACGCGCAGCGCTAGCCAAGCAGCGCAGCGTCAGGGAAGCAGGGCCGGGCAGGGGCCGATCCGGACCTCACCATGTTCGCGAGGAAATCATGACAGCCGCCGATACCGCGGATCGCTACGATCCGCGCGCAGTCCAGGACAAGTGGCAGCAGCGCTGGGCCGAGCTGGACGTGTTCCGCGCCAGCGACGACCCGGCTGATCCCCGGCCGCGCACCTATGTCCTGGACATGTTCCCGTACCCCTCGGGCGACCTGCACATGGGCCACGCCGAGGCCTACGCGCTGGGCGATGCCATGGCGCGGTACTACAACCTGCGCGGGCACAACGTCCTGCACCCGATCGGCTGGGACGCCTTCGGCCTGCCCGCAGAGAACGCAGCCATCAGGAACAACACCCACCCGGCCGACTGGACGTACAAGAACATCGAGACCCAGGCGGCCTCGTTCCGGCAGTACGCGGTGTCCTTCGACTGGTCCCGGCGGCTGCAGACTTGCGACCCGGATTACTACCGCTGGACGCAGTGGCTGTTCCTGCGGTTCTACGAGCGCGGGCTGGCCTACCGCGCTGACGGTTACGTCAACTGGTGCCCGGTCGACCAGACCGTGCTGGCAAACGAGCAGGTAATCGACGGTAAGTGCGAGCGGTGCGGCGCCGAGGTGATCCGCCGGGTGCTGACCCAGTGGTACTTCAAGATCACTGAGTACGCCGACCGGCTGCTGGCGGACATGGAGCCGCTGGAAGGCAAGTGGCCCGAGCGGGTGCTGCTGATGCAGCGCAACTGGATAGGCCGCAGCGAGGGCGCCGAGGTCAGCTTCCGGATCGAGGACCGGGATGAGCCGGTCACCGTGTTCACCACCAGGCCCGACACGCTGTACGGGGCGACGTTCTTCGTAGTGGCGGCTGACTCGCCGCTGGCGGCGGAACTGTGCGCTGAATCTCGGCGCGCCGAGCTGGACCGGTACGTGGCCGACGTGCGCAAGCTGACCGACATCGAGCGCCAGTCGGCCGACCGGGACAAGACAGGCGTGTTCCTCGGCCGTCACGCGATCAACCCGGTCAACGGCGAGCTGATCCCGATCTGGGCGGCCGACTACGTGCTGCCCGACTACGGCACCGGCGCGATCATGGCCGTCCCCGCGCACGACCAGCGCGACCTGGACTTCGCCCGCAAGTTCGGCCTGCCGGTGCAGGAGGTGCTGGACACCGGCTCGCCCGACCCGGCCGCGACGGGGGTGGCGACGCCGGGCGAGGGGACGCTGATCAACTCCGGGCCGCTGGACGGGCTGTCGAAGCAAGAGGCCATCGCCAAGATCATCGAGATCCTGGCGGAGCGCGACCTGGGCCGCAGCGCGGTGAACTACCGGCTGCGGGACTGGCTGCTGTCCCGCCAGCGGTTCTGGGGTGCGCCGATCCCGATCGTGTACTGCGACGGCTGCGGCGAGGTCGCCGTGCCGGACGACCAGCTGCCGGTGCGGCTGCCTGACCTGCGCGGGCAGGAACTAGCGCCCAAGGGCGCCTCGCCGCTGGCCGCCGCGACTGACTGGGTCACTGCCGAGTGCCCCAAGTGCGGCGGCCCGGCCAAGCGGGACACCGACACGATGGACACGTTCGTTGACTCGTCCTGGTACTTCCTGCGGTACTGCTCGCCGTCCTTCGAGCACGGACCGTTCGAGGTTGAGTCCGTGCGCCGGTGGTCGCCAGTCGACCTGTACGTGGGTGGCGTCGAGCATGCGATCTTGCACCTGCTGTACTCGCGATTCTTCGTCAAGGTGCTGCATGACATGAAGATGCTGGACTTCACCGAGCCGTTCACGGCCCTGGTGAACCAGGGTCAGGTGATCAACCGGGGCAAGGCGATGTCGAAGTCGCTGGGCAACGGGGTCAACCTGGGGGAGCAACTGGCGGCGCACGGTGTCGACGCGATCCGGCTGACGATGATCTTCGCCAGCCCGCCCGAGGACGACATCGACTGGGCCGACATGAACCCCGACGCCCTGGTCAAGTTCCTGGGCCGGGTCGCGCGGGTCGCCGCGGAAGTGGCTGCGGCCGGTGGCGGCGGCGACGTTACTAGTGGCAATCTCGAGCTGCGCAAGACCACGCACCGGACGATCGACGATGTCACCAGGCTGGTCGAGTCGACCCGGCTGAACGTGGCGGTAGCCCGGCTGATGGAGCTGGTCAGCGCCGCGCGCCGGGCTATCGACAGCGGGCCGGGCGCCGGCGATCCGTCCGTCCGCGAGGCGGCGGAGAGCCTGGCGGTGATGCTGTCCCTGTTCGCCCCGTACACCGCGGAAGAGTGCTGGGAGATGCTGGGTCACCCGCCGTCGGTGGGCCGGGCCTCGTGGCCCGCTGCCGATCCTGCCCTGCTGGTGCAGGACACGGTCACCTGCGTCGTCCAGGTCGACGGCAAGGTGCGAGACCGGCTGGAGGTAGCAGCGTCTGTCAGCGGGGACGAGCTGCGCGAGCTGGCGCTCGCTGCACCGGGGGCGGAGCGGGCGCTGGCCGGACGTGGCGTGAGGACCGTGATCGTCAGGGCGCCGAAGCTCGTCAACATCGTGTCGGCCTAGTCCTCGCTCGGTCAGCTCCCTCCGGCTTGCCTGGCGTGGCCCGGCCCGCCGCCGCGGTCGCCATGGCCCGTATCTCCGCGGCGTACGTAGGCCACAGTTCTCTGGGGATGAAGTGGCCCATGCCCGGTAGCACGCGCAGCCGCGCCCCCGAGATGGCGGCCGCCGTCCGCCTCGCTGCCGACGGCCGCAGTACCTGGTCGTCCGCGCCATGCAGGACGAGCGCTGGTACCCGCAGGCTGGCCAGCGGACCGCTTGTCCACCTGGCGCTGTTCTGACGTGTCTGCGCGGCCGTGTCGCGCAGGCTGAAGCAACCATGGGCCAGGTCCCGCTCAATGCACTCGATCGCGACCGCCTCATCAGGCGGATAGCCGGGCGCGGCGATCGCCCGATAGAGCGCGAGGCCAAGCGCGATGTCGCCGTCTCTCCCCGCCGGGAAGCGCAGGCGTGCCATCCGCGCGAGGAAGCCGGGCCGGACGTAGCGGCCGGCCCGCACACCGGTGGCGTCGCTCGGCAGTGCCGACGATGACGTGAGGCTGCGGACCCGCGCGGGATGGCGGATAGCGATGCGCTGCGCCAGCTGGCCGCCAAGCGAGTGGCCGAACACGTGCGCGGACTCCCAGCCGACGGCGTCGAGCACGGCGCCGCCACCAGCGGTGGTGAAGTGCGTGGACTCGCCGGCGTCGCGCAGGTCAAAGGACACGACGTGGAAGCCGCGCGCGAGTAGCGATGCGATGAACCCGCCCGGCCCAGAAGCGCGCGGCGCCCAGGCCCATGACCAGCAGCAGCGGATCTCCGCCAGCGCCGCCGAGGTCCTCGAAGGCGAGCAGGACATCACCGTTCCGCGCGTAGCGAGTCCGGGCGGCTGGATCCAGTTCGCGCACGCTTGCCTTCCCTACTCCCTCGCCTCGCAAGTTGATATGCGAACGTCGTTCGCAATCTAGACTAGCGTTTCAGGATCGCCGTTCGCAAATTGTGGAGGAGGGTTCGCTCGCATGGCCGACCCCCCGGACATCATCTGGATGCGCCCGGAGCATGCGCACATCGGGAGGCCGGCCGAGCGCAGCCGTGCTGAGCTGGCCTCCGTCGCCGTCGGGATCGCCGACCGCGGCGGCCTTGATGCTGTTTCCATGCGGCACGTCGCGGCGGAGCTCGGCACCGGTCCGGCTTCGCTCTACCGCTACGTCGCTTGTCGCGATGACCTGCTCGACCTGATGGCCGACGCGGTCGCGGCCGAGTTCGCGCTAGCGGGCCGCTGCGGCGACTGGCTAGCCGATCTCCTGCAGCTCGGGCGCCAGGCACGCGAGATCATGCTGCGTCATCCGTGGCTGCCGGCCCTCGTCATTGGCCGCGGAGCACTCGGTCCCCGAGGGGCCGACCTGCTGGAATACGTGCTGACGGTGCTGGCGGATCACCCAGCCGACGGGACGGCCAAGATCGAGGCGTTCGCGATGCTCATGGCAGTGACGGCAGCGTACGTACAGCATGAGGTCTCCGCGGGCCAGGCGGCACAGCAGCGTCAGGCCGCCTACCTTGTGCACGTCGCCAGCGACGGGGCACACCCCCAAGTCGCCGCGCTGCTGGCCGCAATGCCGTCGGCAGCGCCCGACCGGGACCGATTCGAGGCGGTCCTGGCGCGCGTCCTCACGGGCCTGCTGGCATAGGTCTCAGCACCCGGCCTTGCCGCCTCGCATTGCCCAAGCCGCTGACGATCGTCGGCGAGGTTCGGGTGATCCGCTGAGCTGATGACCAGAGGATCAGACCCGTCGCAGTACCGCGACGACCTTGCCCAGGATCTCGGCCTCGTCGCCGGGAATCGGCGTATAGGCAGGGTTGTGCGGCATCAGCCAGATGTGATCGGCAGACCGCTTGAAGGTCTTGACCGTCGCCTCGCCCTCCAGCATCGCGGCGACGATGTCACCGTTCTCAGCCACCGGCTGCTGACGCACCACGACCCAGTCGCCGTCGGCGATGGCCGCATTGATCATCGAGTCCCCGACCACTTTGAGCAGGAACAGGTTGCCCTCGCCGACAATCTGCCTGGGCAGCGGGAAGATGTCTTCGATGGCCTCCTCGGCAAGGATCGGTCCGCCGGCTGCGATACGCCCGACCAGGGGCACGTAGGCCGCCTCCTGCGACGTGATGTCCATCGGCGAGTCGTCGTCGGGATCGGGCTCGGGCCGGATCGCGGGATGGCCTGGCAGCCGGACCTCGACGGTGCGGGGGCGCCCGGCGTCTCGCCGCAGATAGCCCTTGGCCTGCAAGGTCGACAACTGGTACGAGACACTTGAGGTGCTCGTCAGGCCGACCGCTTCGCCAATCTCACGCATGGACGGCGGGTAGCCGCGTCGCTGCACGGACTCCCGGATGACCTGCAGCACCTTGCGCTGCCGCCAGGTTAGGACATGCGCGGGATCTGGCTTGTCAGGAAGATCGGCGACGACGGTCGGGACGCTGCCCTTGGGTCGCCGGCCTGGCTTGCCGCGCGGCCGCTCTGCCGCTGCAGCCGCTGCGTCCGTGTCGGTCAGTTCGAGATCGATGGTCGAGGCCTCGCGCGCCCCGCCATCACTGGTCGCATCGCTCATCTTCGGGCCTCCGGCTCGGGTGCGGTGGTGTCGGAAATGCTGTGCCGTCGAAGCCGACGCTAACGGTTCTTGCATCGGATCTCAAACATCTGTTCGACGACACTCAAAAATGTCGTACCCCTGCGGTAGAACGGTGCCGTATCTTCGTTCGATCGAACGAGAATACGATAGAACAGAGTTGCTATCGAACTGTCATTCGTTAGATGGAGGCTGTGATGAGCGCACTCAGTGCGATCGAGACATCGGTTGCCGCCGCACCGGAGGCTCGCAGCGTGGCCAGCAGGGCGGCCGGGTCCGATCAGCAGGGCCTTCGGGCCGTCGGCGGTCAAGACTGGTCCGCCGCGACGCGGGCCCGCGAGGATGCCAGCGGCGATAGCAAGCCGCGCTCTAGTTCGATTCCGGTAGCTGACAGCAACCTGCCGCCCGGACCGCGGACCGGCCTTCGCCTTGCCCCTGGCGCGTCAGCCGTATTGGCATCTGCCCCGGACCCGTCATCTGGTGCCGGCCCGTCATCTGCCGCGGACCCGTCATCTGCCGCGGACCCGTCATCTGCCGCCGGCCCGTCATCTGCCGCGGACCCGTCATCTGCCGCGGACCCGTCATCTGCCGCCGGCCCGTCATCTGATGCGGACTCGTCCGCGTCGCGGCGGCGGCGGCATCCGGCCTCCGGCGTGCACCCGCGCGTCGCCCGTGCGGTCTTGGTCGTGCCGGGCTCGGTCGTCGGCACGCAGAGGCCGAAGTTGCGGACGGTGTCAGCAGCGGGTGCCGTCGTATCGCGCACCCCCCTGCGGCTGACCAGGCGCGGCCGGATCGTAGTGACCGCCCTCGTGCTAGCGGTCGTGACCATGGCCGTGCTGCTGATGACGCTGCTGGCCTCCGGCCGCGCACAGGCCACCAACCATGGCCAGGCCCGAGCTGGCTACCAGGGGATGCACCAGGTGGTCGTTCAGCCGGGACAGACCCTTTGGTCGATCGCCGCGGCAGCTGAGCCAGCCGCGGATCCCCGGACGGTGATCCAGGAGATCATGTCGGCAAACGCGCTCGGCGGTCCGGCCGTCAGCGCCGGCCAGCTGCTGTGGGTTCCCTGACAAGACGTGGCCGGAATGTCCGGTACGCCGTTACAGATGCCGTACTGAGGGGCTTTTTCGCTGGTGGGAAGGGTTATGCCGGTTCGCGACGTGCGCTGGTCGCGACACGCCGGCGGATTCCCGCTGATTCCGAGACGCCGGCGCGGCGGTGAGTGCATCGTCTACCTGCGGGTTCTGCCCACGGCGTGACTCACTTGCCAAGCGCGGCCACGTGGACCACAATATGTAGTAGTTGCACGCTTGTAATTTTCCTATAGCTTGTGCTTTACCGAGTACGACGTCTAGGCCGCCGGGGAGGTGATCGCATGTACTGCCCCTACTGCAGGCACCCCGACAGCCGGGTCATCGACAGCCGGACTGGTGACGATGGGGCAGCGATCCGCCGCCGTCGGGCGTGTCCCGCATGCGGCCGCCGGTTCACCACCCAGGAGACGGTCATCCTGACCGTGGCCAAGCGCAGCGGCGTCACCGAGCCGTTCAACCGCGACAAGATTGTCCGCGGGGTACGGCGGGCGTGCCAGGGCAGGCCGGTCAGCGAGGACCAGCTAGCGCTACTGGCGCAGCAGGTCGAGGACGTGATCAGGAGCCGGGGCAGTGGCGAGATTCCCTCGCATGAGGTGGGCCTGGCAATCCTGGGCCCGCTACGGGATCTCGACGAGGTGGCGTACCTGCGATTCGCCTCGGTCTACCGCGGATTCGAGTCGCTGAGCGACTTCGAGCAGGAGATTGCCGCGCTGCGCGCTGCGCATCTGGATGGATGGCACCCCGAGGACGCACAATTCCTCGCGCGCGAGGCGGAGCTGCGGCCCGATGTGGAGCGCGGGACCGGACCGGCGCCATCGGCCGGCAACCGCGCCGCTAAGCAGCACGGGCAGCAGCCCGCGCCGACCAGTTAGAGCGGGTCGGCAGACGAAATCACTGGGAGGGCCAGTAGGCCCGCTATCGGGTCCCAACGGATCCGCGGAGGGGGATCACATGACCGAGACGGCAAGTGGGGCGGCGTCGCAGGGCAGCAGCAAGCGCGAAGGCCTGACCCTGCGCCGTATCTACACCCGCGAGGGCATCCACCCCTATGACGAAGTCATCTGGGAGCGCCGCGACGTCGTCATGACGAACTGGCGGGACGGCTCGGTCAACTTCGAGCAGCACGGCGTTGAGTTTCCTGACTTCTGGTCCGTCAACGCGGCGAATATCGTCACCACGAAGTACTTCCGCGGTGCCCTCGGCACGCCGCAGCGGGAGTGGAGCCTGAAGCAGCTAGTCGACCGTGTGGTGGGTACCTACACCGCAGCCGGGCGCGAGCATGGCTACTTCGCCACACAGCAGGACGCGGAGATCTTCGAGCACGAGCTGAAGCACGCGCTGATTCACCAGACCTTCAGCTTCAACTCGCCGGTCTGGTTCAACGTCGGGACCACATCCCCCCAGCAGGTGTCGGCATGCCAGCCGTATGACGCGCTGGTGAGCACGCCGACCGGGCCGGTGCCGATCGGACGGCTGGTCGAGTCCGACGCAGTCGGCGCGAAGGTGTACGACGCGCACGGCACGACGCGGATCCTCGCCACGAAGGCCAACGGCGTCAAGGAAGTGCTGCGCGTGCACACGACCTCGGGTCATGTGCTCGATGCGACCGCCGATCACCGGGTGTGGCGGGCGACCGACCTGGAGACCGGCGAATTCACCGTGGCCGGCTTCCTGCGGCCCGGCGACCACGTGCTCTACGTGCAGCCTGACGTCGGCGGGTCGGACCGGATACTGCTCGACGTCAGCAAGATCGAGAATCTCGGCCCGATGGAGGTCTACGACATTCAGACCGAGAGCGGCGAGTACCTGTCGGGCAACCTGCGGGTGCACAACTGCTTCATCCTCGCGGTCGACGACACCATGGACTCGATCCTGGAGTGGTACCGCGAGGAAGGCCTGATCTTCAAGGGCGGGTCCGGCGCGGGCGTCAACCTGTCCCGGATCAGGTCGAGCAAGGAGCTGCTGTCCTCTGGCGGCACAGCGAGTGGGCCGGTCTCATTCATGCGCGGTGCCGACGCGTCGGCGGGGACGATCAAGTCAGGCGGCGCGACAAGGCGGGCGGCCAAGATGGTCGTGCTGGACGTCGACCACCCCGATATCGAGGAGTTTATCGAGACCAAGGCGCGCGAGGAGGAAAAGATCCGCGTCCTGCGCGACGGCGGCTTCGACATGGACCTCGGCGGCAAGGACATCACCAGCGTCCAGTACCAGAACGCCAACAACTCCGTCCGCGTCTCCGACGAGTTCATGCGCGCGGTGGAGTCGGGCGGGGCATTCGACCTGGCTGCCCGCACCACGGGCGAGCCGCTCGAGCAGGTCGACGCCAGGAGCCTGTTCGGCAAGATGGCCAAGGCCGCCTGGGAGTGCGCAGACCCTGGCATCCAGTACGACAGCACCATCAACGACTGGCACACATGCCCGGAGTCCGGCCGGATCACGGCCAGCAACCCGTGTAGCGAGTACGTCCACCTGGACAACTCCTCGTGCAACCTGGCGAGCATCAACCTGCTGAAGTTCCTGCGGGCCGACGACACCTTTGACGTGGAGAAGTTCGAGCAGCTCACCGAGCTGATCATCACGGCGATGGACATCTCCATCAGCTTCGCGGACTTCCCGACCGACAAGATCGCCGAGACCACCCGCGCGTACCGGCAGCTCGGCATCGGTTACGCCAACCTGGGTGCGATGCTGATGGCCACCGGCCACGCGTACGACTCGGACGACGGCCGGGCGATCGCGGCCGCGATCACCTCGCTGATGACCGGCACCGCGTACCGGCGGTCAGCCGAGCTCGCTGCCGTTGTCGGCCCTTACGAGGGCTACGCGCGCAACGCATCAGCGCACCAGCGGGTCATCGCGAAGCACGCGACTGCGAGCGCGTCGATCAGGCCGCTCGGCAGCATCGACACGCCGGCGCTCGCAGCGGCCAACAAGGCATGGCAGCAGTGCCTGGTGCTGGGCGAGGCCAACGGGTATCGCAACGCGCAGGCGAGCCTGCTGGCCCCGACCGGCACAATCGGCCTGATGATGGACTGCGACACCACCGGCGTCGAGCCGGACCTCGCGCTGGTCAAGTTCAAGAAGCTGGTCGGCGGCGGGTCGATGCAGATCGTCAACCAGACCGTGCCGCGCGCCCTGAAGAATCTCGGGTACCAGCCTGAGCAGTCCGAGGCGATCGTGGAGTACATCGCCGAGCACGGTCATGTCGTCGACGCTCCCGGCCTGCGGTCCGAGCACTACGCCGTGTTCGACTGCGCGATGGGGGAGCGGGCCATCAGCCCGATGGGCCACGTCCGCATGATGGCCGCCGTCCAGCCAGCGCTGAGCGGCGCGATCTCCAAGACCGTCAACCTGCCGGAGTCGGCGACGGTCGAGGACATCGAAAAGATCTACTTCGAGGGCTGGAAGCTCGGGCTCAAGGCGCTGGCCATCTACCGCGACAACTGCAAGGTTGGCCAGCCGCTCTCGGTCGCGAAGAAGAAGGCTGCGGAGGCCACCGATCCGGCCACGCCGCACGAGGTGCGACCGGTGCGCCGCAGGCTCCCCAAGCAGCGTTCCGCGACAGTGACGCGGTTCTCGGTGGCGGGCGCCGAGGGCTACATGACCGCGTCCAGCTACCCCGACGATGGCGTTGGCGAGGTCTTCCTCAAGCTGGGTAAGCAGGGATCCACACTGGCCGGCGTGATGGACGCGTTCTCGGTGGCGATCTCGGTGGGGCTCCAGTACGGCATCCCGCTGGAGACCTACGTCGGGAAGTTCACCAACATGCGGTTCGAGCCTGCGGGCATCACTGACGACCCTGACATCAGGATGGCCAGCTCGGTGATGGACTACATCTTCCGTCGCCTTGCTCTTGACCACCTGCCGTACGACCAGCGTGCCGAGCTCGGCATTCTCACCACTGCCGAGCGGACAGCGCAGCTGAACGGCGAGGACCCGGCGGCGGTTGCCGACGACATGGACACAGAGGAGCTGGCCCAGTCGGTGCCGGTCGAGAAGGTGCAGCGGACTCAGCCAGGCGGTGCCGAGCCCGCGGTACCGCACCCGGCCGTCCCGACGAACGCCCCGCGGAGCTCGACCGAGCTGATCGAGTCGCAGCAGGGCCGCGTGGCGGACGCGCCGCTGTGCCTGACGTGCGGCACCAAGATGCGCCCGGCGGGCAGCTGCTACGTCTGCGAGGGCTGCGGTTCGACGAGCGGCTGCAGCTAGCTGGCCCCAACACACAAGGGAGAGTTTGCAGCTCGGGAGAGGTGCGGCTCGGACGCCGCACCCCTCCTGAGCGCTAGTCGCACGCCGTTCGGTGTAGCTCATGCAACCCGCTGACATGAGGCTCCAGTCGTCGCGCTGCCGCCGCTCTGCTCGAATAGCTTGCTCAACTAGCTTCGAGTGAGATGTACCAGCTTCCGTCTGCGCGCGAGCTCTGCGCGTGAAACGGAGTGCTCACCGCAGTCAAGCCGCTCGCCTAGTCCAGGTTCGGCCAGTTGATGAGCTGCGGGACCAGCTCCGCGTCACCGTCGATCTGGAGGTCGTGCGCGGTGTCGCGGCGGTAGAACGCCAGCACCATGTCGCTGGGATCCGCAGTGACGGTAGCGGTCGGCTTGACGTCCCCGTGCTCGTCGCCTGCCAGCACATGCACTCCCTGCGGGCCCAGGTCGAGCAGCCAGCTGCCGCCGGGGCCGGTCTCCAGGATGATCGTCGCAGGCTCGTACGGCCACGGGCCGTTGGTCGGCAGTTCCACCGTGATGTACTCGTGCACGCCGTCGGCTGCCACGGCACGCGGCAGCGGCTCCGCGTGGCCTGCGGCCTGCTGTGCGTCGAATGCGTGCACGCCCGCTTCCTGCACTTGGTGCCTGGCGATGGCCGCGGAGGTATTGGGAGCGCTGGCGGCTTCTTCCCACCAGGTCCAGCAGATCCGGTTCGGGCCGGCCTCCTGAAGCGCCGCGACGAGCCGGGCCGTGGCGTCGGCCGACCAGGTAAGCAGGTCACCGTGCGGCTCCCGGTCGCCGATGACGTCCTCGGCGGGCGGCGCGTCCGCAGGCCCCGCTGCCACCACGGCGGCCCAGAAAAGCTGGACCTCGCCGAGATGCGCGACCAGGTCGGAGACGGCCCAGTCCGGACAGCCGGGAACTCGCGCAGCAAGGCCAGCCTGAGCTGCGGCTGCCCGCAGCGCGGCGGAGCGATCGTCGATGAGGGCGAGTGCGTCGGAGAAGCTGAGATTCTGCATTCCAGCGTTGTAGCACGAGTGGCCGACAGCGAGTCGGGCGGACACGTGCCAGACCGAAGCAGGCTGGCAGCGGGCCCGTCTGCCAGGCCGCCAGCAGGACCCGCGGTCACTCAGCGACGGCTGGGAATCCGGACCTGGTCAGCCTTTGACCCTGCGCCCGGCGATCCAGACGCCAGTGACGTGCTCGGGCGCAGCGAGGACGGTGACATCAGTGAGCGGGTCGGCGTCGAGCGTGATGAAGTCAGCGTCGAAATCGGCGGCCAGCTGGCCGCTGCGCGGCGCCTGCGGCCCGAGCGTGCGGGGCGCAACCGCGGTCGCCGCGGCGATCGCCTGCAGCGGCGTCATGCCTAGCGTGACCAGGTGCGTCAGCTCAGATCCGTTCCGGCCCCAGGAGTTGGGCAGGTCCGCGCCGGTCAGGGAGATGTCGGTGCCCATGGCCACCGTGACGCCGCGCTCGACGGCCAGCCGGACGGCGTCGGCGTGCGTCGCGGCTAGCGCGATCAGCTTGGTGGCTGCGTACGGCGGGACGTCCCCGAGGTTGTCGAGTATGTCCTCGATGATCGTGCGCGTCGGCACCAGGATGGTGCCCGTCTCGACCATGGCGTCGCACGCTTCCTCGTCGAGATAGGTGCCGTGCTCGATGGTGGCGACACCCGCCTCGATGGCCGCCATGATTCCCGGCTTGCCGTGGCAATGGGCCGCCACGATCCGGTCGGCCAGGCCAGCGACCTCGACGATCGCGCGCAGTTCCGCGCCGGTGAACTGCTGATGAATCGGGCTGTCCAGTTCCGACAGCACTCCGCCGGAGGCGCAGACCTTGATGAGCCGGGCACCGCGGCGCAGCTGCTCGCGCGCCGCGCGCGCACACTCGGCTGGGCCGTCGGCCAGGCGCAGCGTGCCATCCTGGCGGGCGAAGTCCGTCACGAAGGACAGCGGATAGCAGTGCAGGTCGCCGTGACCGCCCGTGGTGCTGAGAATCGCGCCCGCCGCGTACACGGACGGCCCGTCGAGTATCCGTTCGGTCACAGCGCGGGCGAGGTAGACGCCGAGGCCGCCCACCTCACGGACCGACGTGACGCCTGCGTCCAGCGCATTGACCAGGTCGCGCGCGCACCTGGCCGCGCGCAGCGGCGTCGGCTCCTGCGGCAGCCTGGTCAGATCCAGCGAGCGGGTGCCCAGGAAGTGCCCGTGGCAGTCCCACAGGCCCGGCATCACGACGGCAGCCCGCGTCACGCTGGCGGCTGGGGTGGCCGGCGCGCCGCGCCGCGGGCCCGGCGTAGGTGATCAGGCCGCCGTCAGCTATCAGGACCGCGTCCGGCACCGGCGCGCCCGCGCCAGGTATCAGTAGCGCTGCCTCGATCCGCTCCATGCACCCCTCCGCGCTCATTCATGCCCTGGGCCCAGCGCCATTGTGCCCGGGCGAACGTTATCGGGTGCTGAGGCGCCTGGGCCGGCCACTGCGGCCCCCCGCCACATCGTGGCTGCCGCCCTACTGCGGTTACAGCAGCAGCAGAGTTCCAGCCACGCTGCACTAGGGCCACGCTGCACTAGGGCCACGCTGCATCAGGCCACGCTGCATCAGGCCACGCTGCAATTGCCAGGCATAGCAGGCTGCAATTAGGCCAGGCTGCATCAGGCCACGCTGAACCTGACCATCCCGCAGCTGACCACGCTGTATCCGACCGCCGGTCGCTGCCCGGGACAGCGGCGAGCGGGACAGCGACTCGCCATTACGGCGCCATTCGGTGACCGGCTTGTGACGACATTCCCGCGGTATCCTGATTCTGGACCTCGGGATGCGGTGTGTGATGCGCTATACAGGTCTCAGTGCAAGGGAGCGAGATGGGGTCACCGCAGCAGCAATCTTCCCTGCCCGGCCGTCAGGCCGTCAGGGGGTGGCTGACCCGTTCCCGCCAGTCCTTTGGCGCTGCACCGCTGCCGGTCAAGATCCTGGTAGTCGCGTTCGTCTGTGTCTTCGCCCCGGCGCTACTGGTGGCTGCCCTGATCTACGCGCCGTACGCGATCTGGACGGCCAACCGATCGTGGCTCGCCTCGCTGTCGGTCGCGCTCTGGGGCGTCGCCCTAACGGGCTCGCAGGCGCAAAGGCCCGGCCGAGCCGAGGTACCTGCTCCTGCTGCTGCCGCCGGCCGTCGCGGCCGTTGCGCACGCCGGGGTTCTCGGCCGGGTGCGGGTCCCATGCCGGACCGCAGCCTGGGCGCTGATCTGGTCGCTGCCGATCGGCATCGCTACGTTCCGCCTGTGGCACAGCCAGCGCCTGTTCGGTCCCGCGGTCGCCTGGCTGATCGCCCTCGTGGTGCTCGGCTGGCGGCTAGCCAAGGCACTGCAAGAGAGCAGAGAGCAAGGCCGCAGATCAGCCATGGCCGGCGCGCTCGCGGCGCCCTACGCGATGGCGGCTGCCGGATCCGGTGGCCCAGGTCCTGCCGGGTTTAGCGACGCGGGTCCCGCGGGTTCCGCCAGCAGCGCCCGGCCCGCTGGTGGCGCCAGGCCAGGCTACGGCTCGGCAGGGCCCGCCTGGGCCGCCGGCCTCGCGGCTGGCCCAGGTGCCGAGCAGCCCGGCCAGCCGAGCGCAGGTGGCGCGACCGGCTGGTCGGCCGAAGCAACTGACAACGGCACCGGCACCAGCGCCGGCGCCGGCGCGCGGGCTGCCCCGGGCACGGTCCGCGCCGCTCAGGCGGCCCGCGGCCTGCGCAGCCTGGATGGTGGCGGCGGCCAGCCAGCCCGCCAGGGCCAGGCGGTCGCCGACTGGCCGGTGATCACCGTCGACGAGGCGATGGCCGAGCTCAACGCCATGATCGGCCTGGCCGCGGTCAAGGATCAGGTGCGCTCGATCACGGCATCGGTCGAGGCAGCCAGGCGCCGCGCGATAGCCGGGCACGGCACCGAGAAGCCGATGCAGCACTTCGTGTTCCTCGGGCCGCCCGGTACCGGGAAGACGGCCGTCGCCCGGGTCATCGCCAAGATCTTCTACGCGTTCGGCCTGCTCGACACCCCGGCCGTGGTCGAGGCGCAGCGCGCCGACCTGGTCGGCGAGTACCTGGGGGCGACCGCCATCAAGACCAACGATCTCGTCGACTCCGCGCTCGGCGGAGTCCTGTTCATCGACGAGGCCTACAGCCTGGTGAACGACGGCGACGGGCAGGGCGACAGATTCGGGAACGAGGCCGTCCAGGCACTGCTCAAGCGCGCCGAGGACGACCGGGAGAGCCTGATCATCATCCTCGCCGGGTACGAGCGCCAGATGGAGTCGTTCCTGGCGTCCAACCCCGGCCTGAACTCACGATTCGGCGTTCGGGTCAAGTTCCCGAGCTACGCCCCGGCCGAGCTCATGGCGCTCGCCGAGACCGCCGTGCAGGGTCGCGGCGAACTGCTCGACCCCGACGCCCGTCCCGTCCTGCGCCGGATGTTCGAGGAGATCGGCCGCCGCCGGCTCGCCGACGAGCTAGGCAACGGCAGGTTCGTGCGCAGCCTGCTGGCCAAGGCCGGACAACAGCGCGACGTGCGGGTGATGGCAGGGCCAGCCGAGCCGACCTCGACCGAGCTTGTCACGCTCCGCGGCCAGGACCTCGAGCTCGCCTACGCCGAGCTCACGACGAGATTCCGCGGCTACACCGACACGCCGACAGTCGAAGGCGCCCTCGCCGAGCTTGATGCGCTCGTGGGCCTCGAGCCGGTCAAACGGCAGGTGCACGAGATTGTCGCCCAGCTTCAGGTCGCCAGGCTCCGGGACCGGCAGGGGCTGGCGAGCCAGCCGCCCTCGCGGCACTTTGTCTTCACCGGGCCGCCAGGCACCGGCAAGACCACGGTCGCGCGCATCATCGGCCGGATCTTCGCCGCGCTCGGCCTGCTGGTGCGGCCCGAGGTCGTCGAGGCGCACCGGGCCGACCTGGTCGGCGAGCACCTCGGCTCGACCGCGATCAAGACGTCCAAGCTGATCGACTCCGCGATGGGCGGCGTGCTGTTCATCGACGAGGCGTACGCGCTGCATAACGAGGCTTACTCCGGTGGCGACGCGTTTGGCTCTGAGGCGGTCGCCACCCTGCTCAAGCGCGCCGAGGACGACCGGGAACGGCTCGTCATCGTGCTGGCCGGCTACACCGACGACATGGACCGGCTGCTGCGCAGCAACCCCGGCCTGGCCTCGCGGTTCAGTACCCGGATCGCGTTTCCGAGCTACAGCGCGGCCGAGCTCAGCCAGATCGCGCAAGTCATCGCCGCTCAGGCGGGCGACACATTCGACGGCGAGGCAGTGCCAGTGCTGCACTCGATCTTCACCCAGGCGGTGGAGGCAGGCCAGATCGACGTCCTCGGCAACGGCAGGTTCGCGCGCTCGCTGTTCGAGCGCGCATGCGCGTCCCGTGACGTGCGGGTCTCGCTCCACGGTGAGGCGGCGACAGCCGCTGACCTGACGACGGTGCTGGCGGCTGACCTGCTGACCGCGTATCGCGAGCTAGCCAGCTGACGTCGGCGCGGGCCACGCCAGCCCCCGGCTGACCCGGAACCTGACCTGCTGCCCCGGCCGGAGCTGAGCCGCGAGCCCGATATCGGCGGAGACGACGACGGCGATGACGGGGTACCCGCCGGTGGTCGGGTGATCAGCTAGCAGCAGGATGGGCTGGCCCTCGTGCGTGACCTGGAGCGAGCCCGCGGCCATGCCCTCACTCAGCAGCTCGCCCGCCCGGCCGCGGCGCAGCTCTGGCCCGGTCAGCCGCAGGCCAGTCCGGTTGCTGGCCGGGCTTACGACGTAGCTGCCGGTCGCAAGCGCGTCAAGGGCCGTGGCGGCGAACCAGTCGTCGCGCGGTCCCGCGATCGCGTGCAGGTCCACGAGATCCGCCGCGGGGACGGCGGCCCTCTGGGCGCGCGGCCGCGACAGCAGGCGTTCCACTGGCCGGGAACGGGGCCGTTCCACCGGCAGCCAGTCGCCTGGCCGCAGCGGCCTTGGCCCAAGGCCTGATAGGGAGTCCGCCGACCTGCTGCCGAGCACCGGCGTGACCGCGATCCCGCCGTCGATCGCGACGTAGCTGCGCAGGCCAGTCGCCGGCGCGCCAAGCCGGAGCACGGACCCGGCCGGAACCGCGACCGCCGTGCCCGGCCCGACCTCGGTCTTGTCAGCGCGGACCGGCGCGGGCGCGCCGGTGACCGCGACGACGGCATCGGCGTCGAACCGCAGCGCGAGCCTGCCGAGGGTGACCTCCAGGCAGGCAGCCCCGGGCTCGTTCCCGACGAGGTAGTTCGCGAGCCGCAGGCTGCCGGCGTCAGCGGCGCCGCTGGCAGGCACGCCCAGGTGGGCCAGGCCCGCACGGCCGAGATCCTGGATAGTCGTGAGCGGGCCTGGCTGCAGCACCTCGATCCACCGTCGGCCGGTGCCCGCGCCGGCGTGCGCCGCGCCAGCGTGCGTCGGCGCGGTAGTCGTGGCGGCTTCTGGGTCCGGCGGTCGCTGCTCGGGCAGCGGCGGCAGGCTGTCCACCGCGCGGAACCGGACCCGCATGCCAGGCGTCAGCAGCGCCGGCGGCATCCCGGTCAGGCTCCCAGAGCGGGGCGGACGTACGGCCGAGCAGCCGCCAGCCCCCTGGCGACGCGGCCGGGTACACGGCGGCCAGGCCGCCAGCGATGGCGACCGAGCCGGCCGCGACGCGCAGCCGCGGACTGTCGAGCCGGCGGCACCGCCGCGAGCACCGGGTCCAGTCCGGTGAGGTAGGCAAAGCCAGGAGCGAACCCGAGCCAGCCGACGCGGTACTCGGCCGCCTGATGCCGGGCGATTACCTCGGCGACAGTCAGTCCGGTCAGCGCGGCCACTTCGGCCAGGTCGGGGCCGTCGTAGCAGAGGTCGATGGTGGCGAGGCCAGGCACTCGGGCCCGGCTGGCCGGCCGCGGCGCTGGTCGCCAGCGCGGTCAGCCGGGCCGCCAGGTCGGCCAGGGCCCAGCTGCCTGGCGCGACACTGACCAGCACCGTCGCCGCGCCGGGCACGACGTCGATGACGCCGGGCAGGTCCGCGGCCCTGATGACGGCGGCGATGGCGGCGGCCCCGTTCCCGTCCTGATCAGTCGATGCGGCGCCGGTCGCCAGCAGGAGGGCCGCGTCGCCGGCCGCCCGGATGCGGATCACGCAAAGGGCGCCAGCGTGACGCCCGCCTGCTCCAGCGCGGCCCGGATCGCGGCGGCCAGCACTGCTGCGCCTGGCGTGTCGCCGTGCACGCAGATCGAGCGCGGGCTCAGCTCGAGCGCGGCGCCGGAGATCGTCTGGACCGTGCCGTCCACGACCATGCTGACCGCGCGCGCCGCGACGACGACCGGGTCGGTCAGGACAGCGCCGGCCTCGCCGCGGGGCACCAGCGTGCCGTCGTCGCGATAGGCGCGGTCGGCGAAGGCCTCGGCGATCACGGGCAGCCGGACGTCGGTCGCGGCCGCGGCCAGCGCCGAGCCCGGCAGCGTCAGCATCGGCAGCGCCGGGTCGTAGCAGACAGCCGCCGACGCGACCGCCGCCGCCTGCTCGGGATCGGTGACGGCGCGGTTGTACAGGGCTCCGTGCGGCTTTACGTAGCTGACCCGGCCGCCTTCCGCCCTGGCGATGCCGTCCAGGGCGGCGATCTGGTACAGCACCTCGGCGGCCAGTTCGTCGGCCGGCACCGCCATCTCGCGGCGGCCGAACCCGGCCAGGTCCCGGTAGGAGACCTGGGCGCCGATGGCGACCCCGCGGGCGACCGCGCCCGCGCAGGCGCGCCGGATCGTGAGCGGATCGCCGGCGTGGAAGCCGCACGCGATGTTGGCGCTGGTCACGATCTCCAGCAGCGCCTTGTCGTCGCCAAGCCGCCAGATCGCCGAAGCTCTCGCCGAGGTCGGCGTTCAGGTCGACCACTCGCTGCTGGCCCGTTAGCCGCTGGTCTGTCATCTGACCTCCCCCGTCATCGTCCGCTTAGGTCAGCCGGGCTCTTCCGGGGGAGGTCGGCGAGCGCGGCGGCGATGTCAGTCTCACGCGGACCGGCGGACCGTACCGTCTCGATCAGGACGTGCAGGACCTCGTGCCGGTCCTCGCCGAGGTCGAGCAGGCGCTGGGCGGCGTCCCAGAGCTCGGGCGGGTCGCCGCGCCACAGCCGGTCGGCCAGCACGATGTGCCGGTCTATGTGCTCGCTGCTCGCGTCCCGCTCGCCGCGGCCGTGCCTGGCATCGGCGTCGTCATGGTCGGCGGCCAGCAGCGTGCGGCGGTCGGAGTGCCGGGACGGATCCAGCGTCGCCAGGTCCGTGCCGCGATAGGTGCCGCGCAGCAGCGGGAACGCGAACACCCGCCGGGCCAGCGCTTCCAGGTCGCCGTCCGGCAGCAGCCGGCTCACCATGTCCGGCTCCAGGCCGAACGACGCCGGGTCGCGATAGACGCTCGGGAACGTGCGCATCGAGTCGAAGACCGCGTCCAGCGTGGCCGCGATCGCCGTCTCGTCCAGCCCCGACCGCGCGCCCGCCCAGCGGACCCAGGCGAGCAGCACGTGCGGCATGGCCTCCTGGTCGGCCTTCGACAGCACCACCTTGCGCGGCAGCCAGTCCAGCAGGAACGTCTCGGCCTTGGCCGGGCTCACCCGCAGCGGCCGGCCGAAATCGCGGTCGCAGCCGTACTCCACGATGTGGTCGGCGCACCGGCTCGCCGCCTGCCGGTCGGACAGGTCCTCGGCCTCGTCGGAGGCGAGGAACTCGGCGACCAGCATGGCCCGCCGGTCCTTGCGCCACACGCGCCCGCCTGCCTGGCGGCGTTGACAGCCGGCGCGGCCGGGACCTCAGTCCAGGCTCGCCTGGCCGGCTGGCAGCACCGGCGGCAGCGTACGCACCCGGGCGCGGATGAAGGCATGGTAGGAGGGGAACGAGGCGCTTACCGTCGGATCCGGCGCCGCCTCGGTCGCGGCCAGCGCGGCTGCCAGGATCCGGCGTGCCTGCGGCGGATCGATCTGCATGAAGGTCGGCCCGGCGCCGCTGCCGTCCCGGCAGTAGTCGAGCAGCTTGGCCACCTGCGAGGTCACCCAGCCGTCCCTGGCCAGCCCGCCGGCGTTGTAGTCGACGACCACGACCAGGGCGTGCTGCTCCTGGCCGGCGTAGCTGAAGACGCAGACGACCTCGTCGCGGTCGCCGTAGGCATCGGAGTTGACGTAGCACTCGGCCGCCTCGACGGCCCCGACGTGCTCGGCCCAGGCCGGCCTGGCGACGCCCTGGTCCATCAGCGCGAGCGCGGCGTATTCGGCCTGGATGGCCTGGCGCGACGTGCCGAGGCAGGCGATGCCCGAGAGCAGTGCCAGCGCGGCCGGGCTGCCCTGCTCCGCCGCGTACCTGACCAGGCCCTCGCCGACGAGTTCCTCGATCCCGGCCCGGCGCCGGGCACCGCGCGCGCTGCCGGCCGCGCGGTGCCCCCACCAGGTCCCGAGCAGCTCGCTGACCATGAGTTCAGCGTCCAGCGGGCTGCGCACGGCCAGCAGTTCGCGAGCGGCACGCAGCATCTCGGCGAACAGGGCGTTGGGTGGCGGTCCGGCCAGCGCCGCCGCTGCGGCTTGGCGGCGCGCCAGAGGCGCCGCGATGACCCCTGTCGCCCGCTGGATCTCGGCGTCGGCTTTGGGGGCTCACCCGTCTAGCTTCGCAGATTTCCGGAGCGGGCACGCCATGCCTCGCCATCGTGGTCGCCCGATTCTCAGGTATCCGGGATATTTCGCCGGAATCAGAGGTGGCAGGAAGCGCGCCGGTTCCACCCGTCTATCCTGCGAACGGCCTATTAGTCCGGTAGCG
The DNA here is from genome assembly GCA_963837255.1 of uncultured Actinomycetota bacterium. Lineage (GTDB taxonomy): Bacteria > Actinomycetota > Actinomycetes > Streptosporangiales > Streptosporangiaceae > JAJYUU01. Next base: position 1,797,381 of record CAWIMN010000007.1, on the reverse strand, counting down.
TCCTACTGAGCCATGCCCGCCCGGGCCATGCCTGGCACCCCGGACCGCTCGCAGTGTCCTGCCTGGCGGGCTCCCGCAGCCGGGCGGTCAGTCCGGAGCTGCCGTGCGTTCGGCCGTGCCAGGTATCGCCTGTGCAGGGGGCGCTGCCCCCGGTCCGGCTGCTTGCCGGCCGGACTGGCCGCGCGGGTCTGGTGCATAAGTCATAATGTAAGTATTTGGGCGTGTAAGACGTAAATCTGGGACTCGTGGAGCATGTCCGCTGGCGGGCTGCTCCCGGTGCGAGAAGGACGGCGGTTACCTCATGCGAGCAGGACTTGCGGCGATCGGGCGAGCCCGGGGGCGCGGCCTGCGTCGTCGCGCCCTCGGTGCGTGCTGCGCCGCGGTTGGCCTGGCCACCGTCCTGGCTGCCTGCGGGCCAGCCTCGAGCGCCACGTCCGGCAGTCAGCCCGGCTCTGCGGGCGGCACCACGGTCACCTACGCGATGTCGCCGGGCGGGTACGCCACCTACCCGTTCCCGTTCATGGCCGGGTCTATAACGGCGACGACAGCGTCTATAACGTCAACGACTTCCAGTACCAGCTGTACCGGCCGCTGTACTGGTTCGGCACCGGCGCCACGCCCTACCTGAACCCCGCCCTCAGCCTCGCCGACCCGCCCATTTATCGCGGTCACCAGGTCGTGATCCGGCTCAAGCAGAACTACAAGTGGTCCAACGGCGAGCCGGTGGACGCGCAGGACGTCGTGTTCTGGATGAACATGATGATCGCCGAGGGCAGTACGGGCGCGTTCTGGAGCCCGAAGGGGCTGCCGAGCGACGTCACGAACGTCAGGGCGGCCAGCAAGTACGTGGTCACGATGGACATCACGACGCCGCAGTTCTCGCGAGTCGTGGTTCACCAACAACGAGCTCAGCCAGATCACCCCGATGCCGGCGGCCTGGGACCGGACGGCATCGGGACCCAGCAACTGCGCCACGACCATCTCGCGCCTGTGCTGCCGTGTATAAGTACCTGAATTCGCAGGCGATCAAGAGCCCGACTACGTTTGCGTCGTCGCCGATCTGGAGCGTGGTCGACGGCCCGTGGAAGATCCAGAGCCTGACCAGCCAGGGCAAGCTGACCCTGACCTATAACACCCAGTACGGGGGCCCGGTCGCCGCGCACCACGTCACGACGTTCATCGAGCTGCCCTTCACGTCCGAGCAGGCCGAGTACAACGTGCTCCAGGACCCGAACGGCAGCCAGACCATCGACGTCGGCTACCTGCCGACCGTCGATGCGCCGGTACCGCCGGCCGGGGCGAACGTCGGCGCCAACCCGTCGTCGCTATCGAGCTACCAGCTGAGCGCGCTCTACGCCTGGGAGCTAAGCTACTTCCCGTACAACTTCAACAACAACACCGGCCAGGGCGCGATCTTCAAGCAGCTCTACTTCCGCAAGGCGTTCCAGTAGCTAGTCGACCAGGAAGGCGTCATCGACGGGCCGCTGCACGGCTACGGCAAGCCGACGATCGGCCCGGTCGGGACCTACCCGCGTGACCAACTACCTGTCGCCGCAGCTTCGCGGCGAAGGGCGATCAGTGGACGCTGAACATCCCCGCGGCGGAGCAGCTGCTGAAGGCTCACGGCTGGTCGGTGACCCCGAACGGGACCGATACCTGTCTCCGGGCAGGTACCGCGGCTAACGCCTGTGGCGCTGGGATCGCGGCAGGGGGCGCACCTCAAGTTCACCCTGCATGTACGCCACCGGCATCGACTGGATCGAGTCGGCGGTCCGTGAGCTCGCCTCCAACGCGTCGCTGGCCGGAATCCAGGTCAACCTCGAAGCCGAGTCGTTTGGCGATGTCGTGAACACGGCGTTCGGCTCCAACGGCGAGAGCTGGGAGCTGGCCGACTGGGGCTCCTGGACGTACGCGCCCGACTACCTGCCGACCGGCGACAGCTCTTCGAGACCGCCGCGCCCAACAACCTCGGTGCCTACAACGACCCCCACAACGACCAGCTGATCCTCGCCACGCTGCACGCCACGGACGCCGAGCACAGTTCGACCTCGCCATGTACAACTGGCAGAACTACCTGGCCAGTCAGCTGCCCGTGGTGTACGAGCCAGACGCGCCCACGCTGCTCGAGACGATCAAGGGCCTGCACATCGGCCCGCAGAACAGCGCGCTGAACATCACCCCGGAAGAGTGGTACTACCGGCAGTGAGCCGGCTGGGGCCAGGGAGGCCAGACTCGTGACGGCGTACCTGGCCCGCCGGTTGCTGCAGGCCATCGCTGTCGTGCTGCTCGTGACGCTGATCGTCTTCGGGCTGCTCACGGCTCGCCCCCGGCGGCGCTGCCACGGACGTGCTCGGCAGCGGCTCGGCGCACCAGCAGTTCCTGCTCCAGTACCTGACCTGGCTCGGCCGGGTGCTGCACGGCAACCTGGGCTACTCGCCCGCGCGGAACGAGAGCGTCGCCTCCCTGCTGGCCGCGAGCCTGCCGCGGACCCTGGCGCTGACCGGGATCTCGACCCTGATCGCGCTGGCGGTGGCAGTACCGCTCGGGCTGCTGCAGGCCGTCCGGCGCGGCCGCGGGTCTGACCACGGGCTGCGCGCCGCGACATACCTGTTCTACGGCATGCCGACCTTCGTGCTCGGCGCGCTGCTGGTGCTCTTCTTCGCGGTCGACTGGCATGTCTTCGGGGCCGAGGGCCCGCAGTCGGCGGGCATCGTCGGCTTCGTCACCGACGTACGCGACCTGACGCTCCCGGTCCTGACGCTGACGCTCGTCACCATCGCGATCTTCGCCCGGTACATGCGGTCATCGGCGGTGGACAGCCTGGCCCAGGAGTACGTCGAGGCGGCCAGGGCCCGCGGCGCCGGTGAGCGCCGCGTTCTCGTGGCGCACGTGCTACGCAACTCGCTCGTCCCGGTCGTGACGCTGGTGGGGCTCAGCTTCCCGCAGATCGTCGGCGGCGCCGTGGTCGTCGAGAGCCTGTTCAACATCCAGGGCATGGGCTGGCAGATCTGGCAGGCCGTGCTGAACCACGACTTCCCGGTGACGCTGGGCTTCACGCTGGTGATCGGCGTCGGCGCCGTGGCCGGATCGCTGCTGGCCGACATCGGGTACGCGGTGCTCGATCCCAGGGTCAGGTCCGTGCGGGCATGACGACGAATCAGGCGGCCGGCGAGGCCGCCCCGGCGCGCGGGAGCCGCGGACGGCACGCAGGTCCGGCGTCGGCCGGCCTGCAGGGCGGCGCGCAGCGAGCAGAGCTGGCCGGCCAGGCCCGCCGCCTCCTGGCGATCTGCCGGGCGAACCCGCTCGCCACGGCCGGCGGCCTCATCATCATCGCGATGGCGGCCTTCTGCTTCCTCGGCCCGACGCTCTATCACACCGACCAGACGCACGTGTTCCTGTCGGCGGCCAATCTGTCGCCGCGGGCTGGCCATCCGCTCGGCACCGACGGCGACGGCGCTGACGAGCTCGGCAGGCTCATGAAGGGCGGCCAGGTGTCGCTGGAGGTCGGTGCGGCAGCTGGCCTGCTGGCGGCGGTCCTGGGCTCGCTGTGGGGGGCGACCGCCGGATACCTCGGCGGCGCGGCCGACGCTATCCTGATGCGCATCGTCGACGCCGCCATCGCGATTCCCGCCATCGTCTTGCTCCTGCTGCTGATCTCCATCTACCGGCCGTCGACGGGCATGCTGATCGTGGTGATCGCTGGCACCGCGTGGCTCAGCCCGGCGAGGCTGGTCCGAGCCGAGGCGCTGACGCTGCGGGTGCGCCAGTACGTTCAGGCGGCGCGCGTCATGGGCGGCGGCAACCTGCGGGTCATCGTCCGGCACATCGCGCCGAATGCGGCCGGCACGATCGTGGTGAACGTCAGCTTCCAGATCGCCAACGCGATCCTGCTGCTGGCCACGCTGAGCTGGCTCGGCCTCGGCGTGCAATTCCCCTCAGTCGACTGGGGCGACATGATCGGCGCGGCGACGCAGACGATATCCGACGGCTACTGGTGGCAGATCCTGACGCCCGGCGCAGCGATCATCGTCGTGGTGGTGGCCTTCACGATGCTGGGCGACGGCCTGCGCGACGGGTTCTCCGCCGATGGCTGACGCCGCCCAGGCAGGCCCGCCGCTGGCCGGCCATGCGCCGCCCGCCGACCCGGTCCTGCGGATCACCGATCTGCACACCGAGATCCGCCTGCGGGACGCGACCGTGCACGCGGTCGACGGCGTCAGCCTGTCGGTCGCGGCCGGCGAGTGCGTCGGCCTGGTAGGCGAGTCGGGCTGCGGCAAGACCATGACGGCGCGCTCGGTCATGCGCCTGCTGCCCGCCGGCGGCGTGATCACCGCGGGGTCCATCGTGCTGGCCGGCACCGAGCTGACGAACTTGTCGGAGCGGTCCATGGAGGCGATCCGGGGCAACGACGTCGGGATGGTGTTCCAGGACCCGTCGGCCTGCCTCGACCCGACGATGACGATCGGCCGCCAGATCGCCGAATCCGTCGTCGTGCACCAGGGGGCGGACCGTCAGGCGGCCGCGGCGCGCGCCGTCGAGATGCTCGGGCTGGTCCGGATGCCGGAGCCGGAGCGAGTGACTGGCCTGTACTCGCATCAGCTGTCCGGCGGCATGCGCCAGCGCGCCATGATCGCCGCCGCCCTGGCCTGCAAGCCGCGGCTGCTGATCGCCGACGAGCCGACCACCGCCCTGGACGTGACCATCCAGCGCGAGATCCTCGAGCTCATCGACGACCTGCGCGACGCAGCTCGGCATGGCCGTCATCCTGGTGACGCACGACCTCGGCGTGATCGCCGGGCGGACCGAGCGCGTCGCCGTGATGTACGGCGGCCGGATCATCGAGCACGCCGACACAGCCGACCTGTTCGCCGGCCCGCGGCATCCCTACACCGAGGCGCTGTTCGACGCTCTGCCGGAGATGGCAGGCCCGGCCGCTCGGTCGCTGTACAGCATCCCTGGCCGCCCGCCGGACCTGAGCGTCCGCGTGCCCGGCTGCAGCTTTGCACCTCGGTGCCGCTACGTGCATGACTGGTGCGGGAGCCACGAGCCGGTCCTGGACGGCGATCATCCTGGCCACACCTATGCCTGCTCCTTCCCGCTCGCCCCGTCGGGGCGGGCCGAGACTGGCGCCACGGGCGGCCAGGACGGCCGACGGCCGGTGAGCGCGTGGGCGCGCCCCGAAGCTGGATCCGGGCGGGGTGCTAACGGCCCGGGCGACTCGGGCTCCGGCGCTGCGAGCCGCGCCGGCGCTGCGGCCGGCCAGGCCCCGGGCCTGGCCGTGACGGTGAGTCAGGGACTGGGGCTGGCGAGCCGCTGCTGCGCGTGTCCGGGCTGGTCAAGGACTACCAGGCTCGGCCGGAGCCTGCTCGGCCGGCCGGGCGGCGTCGTGAGCGCTGTCGCTGGCGTGAGCTTCGAGCTCCAGCCAGGTCAGACCTTCGGCCTGGTCGGCGAGTCCGGCTGCGGCAAGACCAGCATCGCGAGGCTGCTGGTCGGGCTGGAGCAGCCGACCGCGGGGTCGATCGTGTTCAGCGGCACCGAGCTCGCCACCATGTCGCCGCGCCAGCGCCGCCGCCAGCCGCCGGGCATCCAGCTGATGTTCCAGGACGCATTCGCCTCGCTCGATCCGCGGATGCGGGTGCGGTCGATCTTGCGCGAGCCGCTGGCCATCCAGAAGACGATCCGCCGGCGCGGACATCGCCGTCAGGTGGCCAGGATCCTCGACGAGGTGGGGCTGCCCGCCGACGCGGTCGACCGGTATCCGCGGGAGTTCTCCGGCGGGCAGCGTCAGCGGCTGGCCCTGGCCAGGGCGCTGATCCAGCGCCCGGCGCTCATCGTGGCCGACGAGCCGGTCTCGGCTCTTGATGTCTCCGTTCAGGCGCAGATCCTGAACCTGATGCGCAAGCTCCAGCGCCAGTACGGCCTGAGCTACCTGTTCATCTCGCACGATCTGTCGGTCGATCCGGTACATGGCCGACACCATCGGCGTGATGTATTTCGGCAAGCTGGTCGAAGTAGGGCCGGCCGAGGACATCTGCACGGCCCCGGCGCATCCCTATACCGCCCGCCTGATCGACGCCGTGCCCGCGGTGACCGGTGCACCGCTTCGGCGCGCCACGCTGGGACCAGGATCAGCGGGCACGCAGACGGGGCCCGCCGCCGGGCGAACTGGCGCGACGGAGATCGGGCCGACAGCGCCCACGCAGCCGCCAGGCGGCTGCCGGTTCCGCGCCCGGTGCCCGTTCGCGGCCGACATCTGCGCCGAGCAGGAGCCGCCGCTGCGGCCGCAGCTGACCACTGGTCAGCTCGTGGCCTGCCATTTCCCGCTCGGTCCTGGCCCCGCCGGACCGCCCGTCCGGCCGCCAGATTCCGAGTATTGCCTAAGCCTCGCTGCGTCGGCCGGTCATCGCGCGGCAGGCCATTCCGGCCGGCATCCGTGTTGGCGTTTTGCCTGGCCAGCGGGCTCGCACGGAGCCGCAAGGCGATGGCCGGCCGACCGCCAGGGCAATGGCGGCCGGGTCGGGCAGTTGTTGCTGCCCCCCTTCTTGTGTCCGTTGTTGCCGCTAGCCTTCTTGTGTCCGCAGTGAGCAGGAAGGAGCCGTTCGATGGCGCGCGATCGGCTGGGCTCGAGGTGCCTGCGATGAGCACGGGCATGTCCGTACCCCGCCCTCGACTGCCCGGTGTCGACATTTCGGACTCCGCGCTGCTGGCCTCGCTCCTGCACGAGGCCCCGATCGGCTTCGCCTTCATCGGCCCGGACTCCCGTTTCCTGCGCATGAACCCGGTCATGGCGGGCCTGACCGGAGCCGACGACGCGGACCTGGCGGGCCGCACGCCAGCACAGGCGTGGCCGCCGGATCTGGCCGAAGCCGCGCAGGCCGCCCTGCGGCGCGTCGCCGCGGGTGACCGGCCGGTCCCGCAGACGGCGCACGCGGTCGCGACCGCCGACGCCGATGGCGGACAGCAGGTGCGCAGCTGGTCGTTCTCCTGGTTCCCGTCGAAGGACGGCGAGGTCAGCGGCGTCGCGGCCATCGCGATCGATGTCACCCCGCAGCACCTGGCGGCCGAGGCGGTACGCCGCAGCGAGGAGCGGTATCGCTCGCTGGTGCAGGCCGGCGCCCAGGTCGTCTGGGTGACGACGCCGGACGGCGAGATCGCCGAAGACTCGCCTGAGTGGCGCTGGATCACCGGGCAGACCGCCGAGGAGTACCTCAGCAAGGGCTGGCTCGAGGCGATCCACAGCGACGACAGGGAGCGCGTGGAGGCGGCCTGGCGCGAGTGCGTGCGGTCGGGCAAGGTCTTCGACAGCCGGTATCGGGTGCGCAGCCGGACCGGCTCCTACAAGCACTACGACGTCCGCGCGGTGCCGATCGAGCGTGACGGCAAGATCATCGAGTGGATGGGCGCCAGCACGGATGTCACGGCGCAGCGTGAAGCCGAGGAAATGCGCGGCCGGCTGCACCGAGCAGCTGTCCGCCGCGGCGCTGCGCACCGCCCGCCTTCAGCAGGCCACCTCGATGCTGGCCGAGGCGCTGACGGTCGAGCAGGTCGTGCAGGTCATCACCGAGGTCGGCCGCTCGGCCATCGGGGCTGAGCGGTCCGCGGTGGCCATCCTGGATACCGACAGGCTGCGCCTGCGGACGATCAATCCCGACGGCCTGCCTGGCAGCCCCGGCGCTCCTGGCGGCGATATCCCGCTGTCGGTCGCCAGCGTCATGACCTACGCCATCAGCACGCGCAGGCCGTTGCTGCTGGAGAGCCCGGAGGCGCTGCGCCGGCACTTCGACGCCGAGGGCGTCGATGTCAGCCTGTTCCTCGAGCACAGCGACGAGAAGGCCTGGGTGGGCCTGCCGCTGCTGTCGTCCGGCGCCTCGCTCGGCGCGCTGCGCTTCTCCTTCACCCGGCCGCGCCAGATCACCGAGGAGGAGCGGGTCTTCCTGGAGGCGCTGGCCGGGCAGTGCGCGCTGGCCCTGGAGCGGGCAACCCTCTACGAGCGCGAGCACACGACGGCGGAGACGCTCCAGCGCAGCCTGCTGCTGGACACGCTGCCGACGGTCCCCGGCATCATCCTGGAGGCCCGGTGCCTGCCGGTGACCAGGAACATGGAGATCGGCGGGGACTGGTATGACGCCTTCCGGCTGCCCGACGGACGGCTGGCGGTGGCTACCGGCGACGTCATGGGCAAGGGCCTCACCGCGGCCGCCGGGATGGGCCGGGTCCGCAATGCGCTGCGCGCGCTGGCGCTCACGGACCCGCGGCCAGCCGCCGTACTGGCGGGGCTTGACCGGCTCTTCCTTGCCACCGAGCTAGCCGAGCAGGTCACCACCGTTGCTTACCTAGTGGTGGACCCGCTCACCGGCGAGGGCGTAGCCGGGAACGCCGGGCACCTGCCGCCCCTGCTGCTGTCGCCCGACGGGCCGCCGCGGCTGGATCCCACCGAGGCTGGGACGCCGCTGGGGTGGGCCAGCCCGCGCCAGCAGTACGCGTTCCGGCTGCCGCCCGGCAACACTGCGGTGCTGTATTCCGATGGACTCGTGGAGAACCGCAAGCGCGGCCTGGACGTCGGGCTGGACGAGCTCGTCGCCGTGGCGGCGCAGGCGCCAGGACCGGTCGCCGCCGACCCGGCACAACTGCTTGGTTACCTCGTAGACCGGATGCTGACCGGGTACGAGCAGGATGACGACGTCACCGTCCTGGTGCTGCACGTCCCGGCACAGGGGGACAAGGCCGGCGTGAGGGGGCGAGCCGGTTCAGTGAGGAAGGGGAGGGCATGAGGAATGCGGGTAACATTCCCGAGGTTGTGCTCTCAGCCCAGACGCTCCAGCACAGGCGCTTGAGGTCCGGGCGTTTGCTAGCGCGGCTGGCACGGGAGGGCAGAGGCGCCATCCCGCAGCGGTACGACCTACCCGCGCACTGCGCCTAATGTGGTGGGCGGGAGAGAACCTCGGGCAGGACAGGCTTTCCTGCCGCGGTTCCCGAGCTTCCGGCACGGTCCAGGGAGCGGGATTCTCGCGGTAGGGTCCGATGCTTACTGAGAGGTATGCCGGAGAGGTGGCAGTGTCGCCTGCGAGTTCGAACAGCCGGGTGCTGGTCGCGGCATGGCGGCCGCCATCCAGCGAGGGAAGGGGTGACCGCGGTGGCTAGCGCTGCAGGCTCGGCGGCGCGACGGCAGGCTCGGCCGTCAGCGCCGGACGCACGCGTTCCGCAGCAGGCCCGTGGCGGTTCTGCCGACGGTAAGAAGCACGTGGCGGACCAGCCAGTAGCCCTGGTACCGGGCGATGGAGTCCCGGCGGCCAGGCGACCCGCGGGCAGCCGCGGCCGCAAGCCGACGGCCAGGTCCGCGACCTCAGGCAGTATCAACGGCACTAGTGCGGACGATCAGGATTCAGTAGGCAAGAGCCGTAGCCGGTCTGGTGCGGCTGGCGCCAAGGGCAGGCAGGGAAAGAAGGCCGCCAGTGAGCTGCCGGGCAGGGGAGAGCATCGTGACAACGGGAGCATGGACGTGACGGCGGATCCCGAACTGGCCGCGCAGGCAGGGGTGGACACCGATCCGGACCTGGCTGAGACAGGCGGTCTCGACGCCGATCCCGATCTCACCGACGTAGCGGACATCGACGGGGACCCGGATCTCGCCGATGTGGCCTTCCTCGACGTCGACGCCGAGCTAGAGGAACTCGAGATCCTCGAGGCCGACGACGGCGAAGCCGAGGAAGCGGACACCGAGGACCTGGCGAGCGAGACTGAGCTGGTCGAGGCCAGCCCGCTGGCAGCCGATGCCGCTGACGACCCGGAAGAGGCGGCTAGCGCCACGGCGGCCGTGGCTCCAGGCCGGCGATGCCGCGGCGACCACCGAGGAGTCCGAGGACGAGGCATTCGTCTACGGCGACGATGACGAGGACCTGCCCGCCGCCCAGGTTGCGGTGGCCGGCGCGACGTCCGACCCGGTCAAGGACTATCTCAAGCAGATCGGCAAGGTCCCGCTCCTCAACGCCGAGCAGGAAGTAGAGCTGGCGAAGCGGATCGAGGCGGGCCTGTTCGCGGAGGAGAAGCTCGCCGACAGCGCCGGCGCGCTTCGTCCCGAGACCAGGCTGGACCTGGAGTGGATTGCCGACGACGGCAGGCGGGCGAAGAACCACCTGCTCGAGGCCAACCTCAGGCTCGTCGTCTCGCTGGCCAAGCGCTACACCGGCCGCGGCATGCTCTTCCTGGACCTGATCCAGGAGGGCAATCTCGGCCTGATCCGCGCGGTGGAGAAGTTCGACTACACCAAGGGCTACAAGTTCTCGACGTATGCGACCTGGTGGATCCGGCAGGCCATCACCAGGGCCATGGCCGACCAGGCCAGGACCATCCGGATCCCGGTGCACATGGTCGAGGTCATCAACAAGCTGGCCAGGGTGCAGCGGCAGATGCTCCAGGACCTGGGGCGCGAGCCGACCCCGGAGGAGCTGGCGGCTGAGCTCGACATGACCCCGGAGAAGGTCATCGAGGTGCAGAAGTACGGCCGCGAGCCGATCTCCCTGCACACTCCGCTCGGCGAGGACGGCGACAGCGAGTTCGGCGACCTCATCGAGGACTCCGAGGCGATCCAGCCCGGTGAGGCCGTCAGCTTCACGCTGCTGCAGGAGCAGCTGCACTCGGTCCTCGACACGCTGTCGGAGCGCGAGGCCGGCGTGGTCTCGATGCGCTTCGGGCTGACCGACGGCCAGCCCAAGACGCTCGACGAGATCGGCAAGGTCTACGGCGTGACCAGGGAGCGGATCCGCCAGATCGAGTCCAAGACGATGTCCAAGCTCCGGCACCCGTCGCGGTCGCAGGTGCTGCGGGACTACCTGGACTAGCGATAGGACGGGCAGCGAACCCGCTCGACAGGGAACCTCGACGCAGCTGCTCGAGACGAAACTAAGTCGGCCCCTGACCAGCTCAGCTGGTCAGGGGCCGATCGTTAGTTCTGGAGGTCAGGAGGCCGCGTCTGACGGCTTGCTTGCGAGCCTGCCGGTCTCGTCCTGGATCTCAACTGCGATCTTGGCCAGGGCGGCGGCGTGCTTACGGTTGTGGTGAGCACAGAACAGCAGCTCGCCCGAACCGGGCAGAAGGACGCGTACATACGCGGGCGCCCCACATCGATCACACAAGTCAAGGGCGCTCAGCGGCCTCGTGGGGGCTATAGCTCCGGTCATAGTCGCCTCCTCGCCTCGAGGACGGTGCCGGGGGTATCCGGTGCCGGGGTACCCCGGCCCTGGCGGCCACGTCGCCGACAGTCCGTCCAACCTGTGATCTCCTACGCATCACAACACTCGGGCTGGTCGTTTGTCATCCCCCGCAGGCCACGAGTATGCCGAGGGCGAACAATCGGCTATGCCCGGCCGCTGTCGGCAGTGCCGGTATGAGTAGTTACAAGAAGTTCTCGACCTAGAGCGTTATATGTCGCCCGGCGTGGTGGCGCGAGGCTGGAGGCGGCGGCGGCTAGTCTGCCCTCAGGGCCTCGTCAGCCAGCGGAGAGCGCTGCCGCGTGCTGCGCGAGCGCCGCTTGCCAAGCCAAGGCCCGCCATGTCGTGTCGTCGCCGAGGGAGCCGCTGTGACCGCCGTCAGCACAGAACCCGCCAGCCCGGTGCCGGTAGGTCGAGAGCCGCTGGTCGCGGGTCGGCCGATCGTGGCCGGTCAGGCGGCCGCAGGTCAGCCGAGCGCGGGTCGCCAGCGGCCGCACGGCAGTGCGAGCGCTGGTCACGCTGCTGACGGGTACACCGCCCGGCACCTCACCGTGCTGGAAGGCCTGGACGCCGTGCGCAAGCGGCCAGGCATGTATATCGGCTCGACCGATGGCCGCGGGCTTGCTCAGTGCCTCGGCGAGATCTTCGACAACGCAGTCGACGAGGCGCTCGCCGGGGCCTGTAGCCGGATCGAGGTGACCTTGCATGCGGATGGCTCGGCTGAGGTGATCGACAACGGCCGCGGCATTCCAGTGGACAACGAGCCCAAGACAGGGCTGTCGGGCGTCGAGCTGATCATGACCAGACTGCACGCTGGCGGCAAATTCGGCGGCGGCTCGTACACGGCTTCGGGCGGCCTGCATGGCGTCGGCGCCTCGGTCGTGAACGCACTCTCCGGCCGTCTCGACGTCTGGGTCGAGAAGGCTGGCTATGAGTGGACGATGAGCTTCCGGCGGGGCGTGCCGGGGGTGTTCGCCGGGGACGGTCCCGACGCTGCCTTCACGCCAGGCTCCGGCATCCGCAAGGGCGGCAAGGTCGCCAAGGCCGCGACCGGGACCCGGATCCGGTTCTGGCCGGACCGGCAGATCTTCGTCCCTGGCGCGGAGTGGACGTTCGGCTGGCTGGCGCAGCAGGCCAGGCAGACCGCCTACCTCGTGCCGGGCCTGACCATCAAGGTGGTCGACGAGCGGCTGACGCGCGAGCACGCGGAGGAGAGCCGGGCGGACGACGACCGGCCCGACGAGAGCGTGGCCGGCCACGTCGCGGAGTACAGGTTCGTCGGCGGTATCAGCGAGTTCTGCGCGCACCTGTCCGCGGGCGAGCCCGTCACCGACGTGCTCCGGATCACCGGCAGCGGCCTGTTCACCGAGACGGTCCCGGTCCTCGACGACGCTGGCCACCTGACGCCAACGGACGTCGAGCGCCAGCTGGAGGTCGATGTCGCGCTGCGCTGGGACAGTGGCTACGACACCACGCTGCGGTCGTTCGTCAATGTCATCCCCACGGCCAAGGGCGGCACGCACATCACCGGCTTCGAGCGGGCGCTGGTCCGGACGCTGAATGATCAGCTCAAGGCGGCGAGGCTGCTGAAAGCCGGCGACGACCCGGTGATCAAGGAAGACGTGCTGGAGGGACTGACAGCGGTCATCTCAGTCCGGCTTCCTGAGCCGCAGTTCGAAGGTCAGACCAAGGAAGTGCTGGGCACCCCGGCCGCCGCCAAGATCGTCACCCAGGTAGTCGCCACCGAGCTCGGCAACTTCCTGGAAGGCCGTGTCCGCGGCAGCAAGCAGCAGGCCAGGGCCGTGCTCGACAAGGTCAGCTCAGCGGCCAAGACCCGCATCGCGGCTCGCGAGCACCGCGAGAATCAGCGGCGCAAGTCGGCGCTCGCCACTTCGGCCCTGCCGGCCAAGCTGGTCGACTGCCGGTCTGCCGACGACCGTAGCGAGCTGTTCATCGTCGAGGGTGACTCAGCGCTCGGCACCGCAAAGAACGCCAGGGATTCAGAGTTCCAGGCGCTCCTGCCGATCCGCGGCAAGATCCTCAACGTGCAGAAGGCGTCACTCGCCGACATGCTGAAGAACGCCGAGTGCGCCGCGATCATCCAGGTGCTCGGGGCCGGCTCGGGCAACGCGTTCGACCTCGACTCAGCGCGCTATCAGCGCGTGATCTTCATGGCCGATGCGGATGTCGACGGCGCGCACATCCGCACCCTGCTGCTCACGCTCTTCCACCGGTACATGCGCCCGATGGTCGAGGCTGGCCGCGTATTCGCGGCCGTGCCGCCGCTGCACCGGATCGAGCTGACCAACCCGCGTAAGGGGCAGCAGAAGTACATCTACACCTACAGCGATGCCGAGCTGCGCCGTACGCTGATCGAGCTCGAGCGCAAGGGGCAGCGGTTCAAGGAGCCGCCGCAGCGGTACAAGGGCCTCGGCGAGATGGACGCGCACCAGCTTGCTGAGACGACCATGGATCCACGCCGGCGCGTCTTGCGCCGGATCAGGATCGAGGACGCCGAGGCTGCCAGGGAGATGTTCGACCTGCTGATGGGCAGCGAGGTCGGACCGCGCCGCGACTTCATCGTCGGCGGCGCCACCGAGCTGGATCCCTCGCGCATCGACGTCTGACCCCCGCGTGACGCGGCAGTGCCGCTAGAAAAGGGCTGCCGCCAGCACGGGCAGGGCCGCTAGATAGGGCAGTGCCGCGCGGCCACGGGGGGAAGCCGCACGGCACTGCCTGGTGCTGGCAAGCCGCCCGGGCGACGACGTGCCAGCGGGATCACGAGCCCGCCGGGCTGCCTGAGCTGGCGCCAGCGGAGCTTCCAGCGCCGCTCGGGCCGCCCGAGCTGCTGCCCATGTGCGTGCACTTGTGCTTGCTCGTCGATCCCGGCATGGTGCCTGCGGGCCTGGTTCCCGTCGAAGCCGACGAGGACGGTGACGACGCCGGTGACGAAGAGGACGATGTCGTCGACGTGGTCGATGTCGTGGCCGCTGCCCCGGAGCCGCCGGTGGATGCGAGCGCCACGCCTGTGGCGCCCGCCCCGACCCCGGCGGCGACGATGCCGGTGATGATGAGCCGCCGGGTACGGCCGCCAGTGCTGGAAACCATAGGGTTCCTCCCTTCGTGACGGCCGCCCGCAGAACGCGAGCGGCTCGTCGTCAGGGATCAGGCTGCGTCGCCGGCCTGTCCGGTACCCGAAACCCGTCTCTCAGCGCAGTATGAACCCAGCTGCAAGGTCATGGCTGACGCTCTCCTGCGGATACAGCAGCAGCAGATTGGCAGCGATGACGTGCGGGCAGCCTGCCTTACGTCGCCGTGCCGCCGATCGCCGCCAGCGGGTGGCGAACCCGCTCGCCTGAGCCGTCCCGCCGTCCGACCGGCGGCGGCAGCTCGACCGGCGTGCCCGCCTCGGTGGCGCCGCGGGCCGGGCCGGGCCCCGCCCAGGCCAGCACCAGAATGTCCTCGCCCTTGAGGAAGCGGTGACACCGGACGCCGCCTGTCGCGCGACCCTTGGGCGGGAACTCGGCGAACGGCGTGACCTTCACGGTCGCGGCCATCGTCCCTGGCAGCGCGCCGGCGGCGCCGGCCACGGTGACCACCACCGGCCCCGCGGCCGGGCCGTCTGAGGCCGCGTCCTGCACCCCGGCGGCTGGGTCGACCGCGCCGAACCAGATCACGCTGGCTCGCGGCGAGAGCCTGATGCCCGCCATCCCGCCCGCGGCCCGGCCCTGCGGCCGCACCGCCGCCGCCGGGAACCGCAGCAGCTGGGCATCGGTGGTGATGAACGTCAGCTCCTGGTCCTCGTCGGTCAGCTGAACCGCGCCGATCACCCGGTCGCCGTCCTTGAGCGAGATCACCTCGAAGTCCGCGGCGTTCTGCGGATAGTCCGGCGCCACGCGCTTGACCACGCCCTGGGCGGTGCCCAGCGCCAGGCCCGCGCCATCGGCGTCGGCCGCGACGATCGCCACGACCGTCTCGCCAGGGCCGGTGGTCACGAACTCACTGATCGGGGCGCCGCCCGACAGCGCGGGGGAGTGCGCGCTCGGCGGCAGCGCGGGCAGCTCCAGCACGCCGAGCCGGATCAGCCGCCCGGCCGAGGTCACCACGCCGATGGTGCCGCGTGCCGTCGAGCCGACCGAGGACACGATGACGTCGTGTGCCGCGCGCTGCCCGGCCCGAGCTGGCGGGCGACCGCGATGGCGGGCTACCCCGTTCCTCGTCCTGATCGTCCAGCGGCAAGGTGCCCTGCCCGTCAGTGGCCGCCCGCGCGGCCGTGCGGGCCAGCAGGCCCGCCGACGAGAGCAGGACCGTGCAGGGCTCGTCGGCCACCTCCAGCGGCACTGCGGCCGTCCTGGCCGCGCCCGTGCCCTCCAGCAGGACCGTGCGGCGCGGCGTGGCGAACTTCTCGCTAACGGCGGCGAGCTCGGCCGATACCAGCTCGCGGAGCCGCTGCTCGGAATCCAGGATCGCGGTCAGCTCGGCGATCTCGGCCTGGAGCGTCTCCCGCTCCCGCTCGAGCTCGAGCCGGTCGTAGCGGGTCAGCCGGCGCAGTGGCGTGTCCAGGATGTACTGCGCCTGGATCTCGCTGAGGTCGAAGATCTGCATCAGCCGCTCCTTGGCGGCTGCCGCGTCGTCGCTGGTGCGGATGACCTGGATGACCTCGTCGATGTTCAGCAGCGCGATGACCAGGCCGTCGACCAGGTGCAGCCGGGCCTCGCGCTTCGCGCGCCGGAACTCGCAGCGGCGCCGGACGACTCGATCCGGAAGTCGACGTAGATCTGCAGCAGCTCGCGCAGCCCGAGCACCTTAGGCCGCTCGTCGACGAGCGCGACGTTGTTGATGCCGAACGTCTCCTCCATCGGCGTCAGCCGGTACAGCTCGTCCAGCACGGCCTCGGGCACGAAACCGGACCGCACCTCGATCACCAGGCGCAGGCCGTGCTTCATGTCGGTGAGGTCCTTGAGGTCGGAGACCCCGTTCAGCTTCCTGGCCTGGACCAGGTCCTTGATCCGGGCGATGACCTTCTCCGGCCCGACGCCGTAGGGCAGCTCGGTGACGACGATGCCGATCCGCCGCGGGGTGAGCTTCTCGATCCTGGCCGCGGCCCTGGTCCGGAAGATGCCGCGACCGGTCTCGTAGGCCTCCCGGATCCCGTCCAGGCCGACGATCTTGCCGCCGGTCGGCAGGTCGGGGCCCGGCACGAACCGCATCAGCGTCTCGAGGTCGGCGTCCGGATTGGCGATCAGGTGCCGGGCGGCCGCGACGACCTCGCCGAGGTTGTGCGGGGCCATGTTGGTCGCCATCCCGACGGCGATGCCCGCCGCGCCGTTGACCAGCAGGTTCGGGAAGGCGGCCGGGAGCACCTCGGGCTGGGTCTCGGTGCCGTCGTAGTTCGGGATGAAGTCGACGGTGTCCTCGTCCAGCGAGTTCGTCATCTCCATCGCGGCGGCGGCCATCCGCGCCTCGGTGTACCGCATGGCCGCCGGCGGGTCCTCGCCGCCGAGCGAGCCGAAGTTGCCGTGCCCGTCGATCAGCGGCAGCCGCATGGCCCACGGCTGGGCCATCCGGGCCAGCGCGTCGTAGATGGCGCTGTCGCCGTGCGGGATGCAGCCGGCCCATCACCTCGCCGACCACGCGCGCGCACTTGACGTGAGCGCGGTCGGGCCGCAGGCCCATCTGGCTCATCTGGTACAGGATCCGGCGCTGGACCGGCTTGAGCCCGTCCCGTGCGTCCGGCAGGGCGCGCTGGTAGATCACCGAGTAGGCGTACTCGAGGTAACTGCCGCGCATCTCGTCGGTGACGTCGATGTCGACGATGTTTTCCTCGAACTCCGCGTCGTCGACGTCGGTGCTGTCGCCGCCGCGGCCGCGGCCGCCGCCGGCGGGAGATGTCGTGGTGCGTCTGGCCATGACCGCCATTGTGCCGTCCCGGCGGGGCAGATGCGCAGGCCGGCGCGCCGCCCAGGCCGGGCTCAGGTCGCGGAGAAGCCGCCGTCCACCCGGATGATCTGCCCGGTCACGAAGTCGCTGGCCGCGCTGGCGAGGAACACGGCCGCTCCGGCGAAGTCGCCCGGCAGCCCGTTGCGGCCCACCATGGTCCGCGCGGCCAGGGCCGCCAGCCGGACCGGGTCCGCCGAGACCTCGGCCGTCAGCGGCGTCACGACGAAGCCGGGACAGATCGCGTTGCAGCAGACGCCACGAGCTGCCCAGGCCTCCGACTGCGACCGCGTCAGCGCGGCGACGCCGCTCTTGGCCGGGCCGTAGCCGCCGCTGTTGCCGAAGGCACGGTCCGCCTGCTGCGAGGTGACGTTGATGATGCGGCCCCAGCCGCGGTCAGCCATCGCCGGGCCGAACCGCTGACCCAGCAGGAACGGCGCCGTCAGGTTCACCGCCATCAGCTCGTCCCACTGGCCGGCGGTCAGGTCAGCGAGCGGCGGCCGGAGATTCAGGCCGGCGCAGTTCACCAGGATGTCCGGCGGCCCGAGTGCCGCCTGCGCCTCGCCAGCCGCGCGCTCGAGGGCCTGCCGGTCGCCCAGGTCGGCGCGCACGCTCGCGGCCTGGCACCCGGCTGGCAGCCAGCTCGGCCATGGCGTCGCGCAGGTTTCTCTCGTCCCGGGCGATGATCACGACGGCCGCGCCCGCCTGACCGAGTGCCAGCGCGATCGCCCGGCCGATGCCCGAGCTGCCGCCGGTCACGACGGCGACTCGCTCGCGCAGCGAGAAGAGCTGATCGAGGTAGGTGGTCACATCCGGACATTCATTGGCAGGGAACGGGGTCGATTCAGCGCCTGGTGCGCCGGGACAGCTGGCCCATATCGGGGACACCAGGGTATTCGTCGATGATCGTGGCGAGCCAGGTGCCCCGCATCCGCTGCCGGGGATTCCAGCGCGATCGAGTCCATCTTGCTCAGAGCCAGGACACTCCGCGGTTCGTCTCAATGCGCCGCGACGAGCGCGCCGTCGCGGATCGCTACAACGACCAGGACCCGGCTGCTGTGGCTGCGCAGATCACCCAGGAAGCCAGGCTGTTCGCGGACTCGCTGCGCGAGCCGGACGACGACGGCTGGCTGCGCATGGGCACCTATCCGTGGCCATCGCCGGAGGTTCGCACGGTTGAGTGGGTGGGCCGCCGGACAGCGCACGAGCTTGCCCATCATCTGTTCGACGAACGCCGCCTGCTGAACGCTGCTGGCAAGCAGGTGCGGCTGGCCAGCTCCGAAGAACCGTGCCGTCACGACAAGATTTCACGGCTCGCGTGCGCGCAAAACCGACAAACCGGGCACTAAAGCGCACGTCGCGCGTGAATTGTCAGGAGCGGGGCGGCTGCAACCGGTTCTCGCCAATCATGATCGCTCGGCCGACCGTTTTGGGTCTCTTTGTGCGGCTGGGCCTGCTGCCTAGAGCAGCGGGCGGGCGCCGACAAGGCCGAGCGCCTTGGCGGCGAGACGGCAGCCGCCGGCCAGGCACTCGCCCGCCGGCTTCTTGTCGAGCCAGGCCGGCAGGAACCCGGCGATGAACGCATCGCCAGCGCCGGTGCCATCCACGATGTGCTCGAGCGGCGGGGCGCTGACGCGGACCGGCTCGGAGCGACCGCCCGCGTACATCATCGCGCCGTCAGCGCCGAGTTTCATGACCACGTGCGGGTACCAGGCGTTCAGCACCCTGGCCGCCTGCCCCGGATCGTCCCGGCCCGTCAGCACCTTGCCCTGATCGGGGTTGACGAACAGCAGCGTGGCGCCATTGGTCAGCTGGAGGAAAGGCTCTGCGCCTACCCGCGCGAGCGGCGCCGACGAGGCGCCGTCCACCGAGATCGTCATGCCGCACCGCTGTGCGTGCCCGAGCGCCGTGAGCACGGCCTGCCGCGAGCCGCTGTTCAGCAGCGTGTAGCCGGATGCGTGCAGGTGGCTGCCCGGGGTGAACAGGTCCTGCGGCAGGTCGTCCGCGGACAGGGCGGCGTTGGCACCGGGATCGGAAAGCATCGTGTGATCGCCCTTATGGGTGATCATGACGACGCAGGTGCCGGTCGGCCGCTCCGGGTCCATGACGAGGCGCGCATCGACCCCGTAGCCCATCAGCTCCATGTCCCGGTTGCGCCCGGCGATGTCGGCGCCGCGCCGGCCGACGAAGGCGACCTCGGCTCCGTCCACAGCCAGCCAGGCGGCGATGTTGGCGCCCGATCCGCCGCCGTGCATGGTCACCGTGGCCGGCGTGTCGCTGCCCCTGGCCAGGGGCGCGGTCGCGTGCGCGACCGTATCCGTCATGAGGTCACCAACGACGACAACGCGCGTCAATGTCGTCACCACCTTGATCAACAGGCTGCGTCAGGACTGGCGGGGAGGGTTAGTCCTGATCAGAGCTAGCCCATAGAACTTAACAGCTTCGCGGACCCATCTCGTGCCGTTCGGGGTCGCAAGCTCTGGTTAGTGATGGTTGCGATCAGCCTGGGAGCGTTGTCACCCGCCCGGCTACGACCTGCAGATTCAGCTCAGATTCGGCCGCCAGTCGCTGGTTCAGCCAGCCCAGCTGATCCCGGAAAACCCGGCCCGCCGGATAGGCGGGCACGAGGCCGGAACCCACCTGATCGGTCACGGCCACCACGAGCGCGCTGGTCTGGCGCCAGGCAGCGACCAGCTCGTCGATCCTGGCCTGGACGACCTCGGCCGGATCCGGGCTTCCGCCCGGATCGCCCGCGCTGGCCGGCGACTCCTCGGCGGCCCACATGCCCGCCTCGGTCCAGGACGGCGGCCAGCCAGGTGCCGATGCCGTCGATGAGCAGGGCGCCGTCTCGCCGCGCAGGATCCCGGCGAGATCCAGGCTCTCGACCGTCCGCCACCAGCGCGGGCGGCGGGCCCGGTGGAGCGCGACGCGGCGCGCCCACTCGGTGTCCGGCTCGCCGTCCGGTCCGGTCCAGGACGGTCGCCGTCGGCCGTGCGGACCCTCGGTCCGGCCCGCTCGGTCGCCGTGCCGTGCCTGCGCCTGGCCGGGCGGGAACGGGCCCGCCGCCACGTACGTCACCTGCGCCTCGGCGGACAGCCGGAGCTCGGCCTCGGTGGACTTGCCCGACCGGGCGCCGCCGATGATCAGCGTCCGGTGCGGCCGGGCGGTCGCCGCAGGCACGCCGGCCGCGGCCGGACCGGTGATCAGCTGGCCATCGTCGGCCTGGTCAGCGCCCCACAGCGCGCAGCGGCGGGCCATCTCCGCCGCCGAGGTGATCCGGTGATCGGTGTAGAGGGCGGCGACGGCCGTGCGGCGGTGCACGAGCCCGCTCGCCGCGCAGCCGGCCGAGCTGTGCGGGGCTGGCCAGCAGGTCAAGCAGGGCCAGGTCATACGGGCTGGCGCCGGGCTGCGGCTCCGGCACCTCGCCTGGGCCGGCCGCGAGCAGCAGACGGCTGCCAGTCTGGGCTGGTGATGTCGAATCCGCCGGGCAGCCGCTCGATGTGCAGGGCGGCGGCCGGGGACGGCCCCGTTCCCGGCAAGAGAGGCCTGCCGGGAACGACCTCGAGCCAGCCGTCGACGAGCACCCGGCCGGGTGCCCGGCGCAGCCCGGCCGACCGGGCCCGCATGCAGGACGCGCAGCGGCAGCCGTCCTCCGGCCAGCCGCGGGCGCCGCCGGTTCCGATCACGAGCGCGTCCACTGGCCTGCCTGATGATCTCGGTTGGTTACGATGGCGGCCTTGATCCTAGCTATCGAGGCGAGAGATGACCTGGACCTGGCAGTTGGAGAAGGAAGACGGCACGGTGATCGCCGCCCGTGAGCTGACCAAGGAGACGTGGACCGAGCCAGGGCGACGCGGAGAGCTGGCTCGGCGAGCACTGGCCCAGCCTGCTGAAGGCAGGCGTGGACCAGGTCACGCTGACCGAGGACGGCCGGGTCGAGTACGGCCCGATGAGCCTGCACCCGGCGCAGGAGTAGCTCCGTTCGGCTCCCGCCGCCGCCGGCTAGGGGCGCTTGCTCGGGCTCGCAGTGAGGGCGGGATCGGTGACGATCTGGTCGCCGAGGATCTCGTCGATCTGCGTTCAGCACGGCCGGGTCGAGCCGCACGCCCGAAGCCTTGACGTTCTCCCTGACCTGCTCGGGCCGGGTCGCGCCGACGATCGCCGCCGAGACGTTCGGGTTCTGCAGCGTCCACGCCACGGCGAGCTGGGCCATCGTCAGGCCTGCCTGCTCGGCGACCGGCCTCAGCCGCTGGACCCTGGCTGAGGATCTCGTCGGTCAGCAGGCGCGAGATGAAGCCCGAGCCCTGCTCGTCGGTGGCGCGTGACCCGGCCGGGGGAGTGGCGCCGGGCAGGTACTTGCCGGTCAGGACGCCCTGCGCGATCGGCGACCAGACGATCTGGCCGATGCCTTCCTGCTGGCTCAGCTCGACGACCTCGGACTCGATGACCCGCCACAGCATGTTGTACTGCGGCTGGTTGGAGACGATCCGGTCCAGGCCCATCTGATCGGCGATCTTCAGCGCCGCCGCGATCTCCTCGGCGCGCCACTCCGAGACGCCGATGTACAGCACCTTGCCCTGGCGGACCAGGTCGTCGAAGGCGCGGAGCGTCTCCTCGAGCGGCGTCTCGTGGTCGTAGCGGTGCGCCTGGTACAGGTCGATGTAGTCGGTCTGCAGGCGGCGCAGCGAGTTGTGCGCCGACTCGATGATGTGCTTGCGGGACAGGCCGCGGTCGTTCGCGCCGCCGCCCGTCGGCCAGAAGACCTTGGTGCAGACCTCCAGCGACTCGCGCCGGACGCCGTGCAGCGCCTTGCCGAGCACGTCCTCGGCCCTGGTCCGGGCGTACACGTCCGCGGTGTCGAACGTGGTGATGCCCTCGTCGAGCGCGGCGGCTACGCAGGCAAGCGCCGCGTCCTCTTCGACCTGGGATCCGTGGGTGATCCAGTTCCCGTAGGCGATCTCGCTGACTTTCAGGCCGCTGCGGCCGAGGTGACGATGCTCCATATCGCGTCAACCTAGCGAAGGCCGGGCCTGGCGCGGTTGCGCGGGCTGGTATGCTGCGCCTGGGATCAGACCTTGTCGCCGCGGTTGACCCTGGGCTTGGGCACCCGCATCCGGCGCATGCTGATGCCGCGCATGATCGTGTACATCATGACGCCCTGGGTGCTCTGGCCGGGGAAGCGCTCGGCGGCCAGCCGCTTGACCTTGCTGCCGACGAACCAGCCCTCGGCGATGATGAGCAGGAGCAGCGCGACCACGACGGCGTCGGCGATGATCTTCGTGGACTGACCCGGCAGGACCAGCAGCACGATGAGCACGAAGACCATGAACATGTAGTACTCGCCGATGCCGCGCCGGGAGTCGACGACGTCGCGGGCCAGGGCGCGCACCGGGCCCTGATCCTTGCGCGGCAGCGCCCACTGCTCGCCGCGCTGGAGCGCCTGCGACCTGCGCAGCCGGTCCTCGCGACCGCGCTGCTTGGACTGCTGGGCGGCGGCCTTGCGGTCGGTCGGCGCCTGGTAGGGCTGCCGGCGGTTGGCCTGGGCCGTCGCTGCGCTTGGGCGTCGGCGCGCCCTTCGGCGGGGTCAGGCCTGGCCGAGCCGGGCGGGCCTGCTCGTCATCGGTGGCGCCGGCCGCTGCCTGATCCTGATCGAGCAGCCCGGATGCGTCGCTGGAACGTCGTCGGAACACGCCTACAGCCTACCGGGACGAACGGCGCAGATCTGTCTGGCGCGCTGGGCTCGACTGCCGGCACGGGCGCGGCCGCATGCGCCGCGCCGGGCCGGGCTGGACGTCGAGTGCGCCCGGCGCGGATTCGGCTCCGAAGATCAGCATGCCGATCTTGGTCCGTGGTGACGGTTCTGGCGGCTACGTCGTAGGCTTGAGCCGAGATCTGCCAGCAATATGTCCGTTGCTTTCAACGGCGGCAGTCCGTGACCCCGGACGCGCTGCGGCAGCGGGACTTCCGATCGAGGGGATGGTCGCGCCCATGGGCGTCATGAAGCGGGTCACGATGGTCTTCCGCGCCAAGGCCAACAAGGCGCTCGATCGGATGGAAGATCCTCGCGAGACCCTGGATTACTCCTATCAGACCCAGCTGGAGCTGCTCCAGAAGGTGCGCCGCGGGGTGGCCGACGTGGCGACCTCGCGCAAGCGCGTCGAGCTGCAGGTCAACACGCTGCAGCAGAACGCGGCCAAGCTGGACAGGCAGGCTCGGGACTCGCTCGCCGCCGGGCGCGAGGACCTCGCCCGCGAGGCGCTGACCCGCAAGGCCGGGCTCCAGACTCAGCTCGAGGACCTGCAGACGCAGTACGCCTCGCTGCAGGGCGAGGAGGAGAAGCTCACCCAGGCCTCGCAGCGCCTGCAGGCCAAGGTCGACGCCTTCCGGACCCGGAAGGAGACCATCAAGGCGACCTACACCGCCGCCGAGGCGCAGACGCGGATCAACGAGGCGTTCACCGGGATCTCCGAGGAGATGGGCGACGTCGGCCTGGCCATCCAGCGGGCCGAGGACAAGACCGCGCAGATGCAGGCGCGGGCCGGCGCGATCGACGAGCTGATGGCCTCCGGCGCGCTCGACGACATGGTGAGCGGCCCGCACGACGACATCCAGGCCGAGCTCGACCGGATGGGCGCCGGCCACGGCGTCGACCGCGAGCTTGAGCAGATGAAGGCCGAGATCGCCCAGAGCGCGCCGCGGCAGATCGAGGGCGCGCCGGCCGACTCGAGCGACGGGGCTGCGGCACCGCGCGAGCGCGGCGCTCGGCGCGCCGATCAGGCGCAGGCAGGTGAACCGGAATGATCGTCCGCATCCTCGGCGAGGGTCAGCTCGAGGTGCCGAGTCGGCGGTCAGCGAGCTGAACGAGCTCGACGCAGCGCTGGAAGCGGCGGTCGAGCACAACGACGAGGCGGCCTTCCGGTCCGCGCTCGCGGCGCTGCTGGCCAGGGTGCGGGAGGTCGGCTCGCCCACCGAGGCCGACGACCTGCGGCCGTCTGAGCTGATCATCCCCCAGCCAGACGCCACCATGGCCGAGGTGCGCAAGCTGCTGACCGACGAGGGCCTGATCCCTGGCTAGCGGCCGGTCCCTCGTCGCGCCCGGTCTATGGGTCATCCTGGCATTTGCCCGGGTTGAGCGGATCCGGTATGGCGCGTTAAATGCCATTTCGTCGGGCGGGAACGCGCGAGGGCTGCTTTGCCGTTTACTCAGTAGATGCTGAGGCTCCTTGGAGCCGGCGGCATGGCAGTCTAGGGCAGGGTAGAGACCCTGCCCTCTCCACTGCCCGGCATCAGGTGTAATGAAGTAACAGGGCGGCACTGCAGCCGCTCAGATAAGGGAGGCGGCGCCG
Source organism: uncultured Actinomycetota bacterium (assembly GCA_963837255.1). Classification (GTDB taxonomy): domain Bacteria; phylum Actinomycetota; class Actinomycetes; order Streptosporangiales; family Streptosporangiaceae; genus JAJYUU01. The sequence continues at coordinate 1,772,891 of CAWIMN010000007.1, read as the reverse complement.
ATGGCGCGCACTCGCTACGCGTCCGACCCGGGACTGATCGCGCGGATGGGCGCGACCATGTTCCTGCTCGGGCTGGTGTTCGCCGGATTCGCGACCGGCCTGGTGTATCTCATCGCGTACTACAGCAGCTACCGTCACGGCGGCTAGCGGCGGCACCGGCGAGCGCCGATGTCCTGATCTTCTTCGCCGCCGTCATCGGCATCGGCAGCGCGGTCGGCTCGTACTACTGGTCCGACAAGATCGCGCTGCGGACCTCGGGTGCCCGGCTGGTCAGCCCGAATGACGGGCCGGACGCCGCACAGGCTGCACGGCATCGTGGACCGGCTGTGCGCACTGGCCGACATGCCCAAGCCGAGGATCGCGATCGCGCCGACTCAGATGCCGAACGCCTTTGCGACCGGGCGCAACAGCAAGGTTGCCGTGCTCTGCGCGACTGAGGGCATCCTGGACAGGAGCAGGCTGACCGACGAAGAGCTTGAGGGCGTGCTGGCGCACGAGATGTCGCACGTCGCCCACAAGGACGTCGCGGTCATGACGATCGCCTCGTTCCTCGGCATCATCGCCGCGCTGATGGTCCGGTTCGCGTTCTACTCCGAGCTGTTCGGCGGCCGTGGCCGCAGCAACAACAACCAGAGCGCGCTGCTGGTCATCCCGATCATGCTGCTGAGCATCGTCGTCTACGCCGTCAGCTTCCTGCTGATCAGGCTGCTGTCGCGGTACCGCGAGCTATCCGCCGACCGGTCCGGCGCGCTGCTCACCGGGCGGCCGTCGGCGCTGGCCAGCGCCCTGGTGAAGGTCACCGGCGACATGGGCCGGATCCCCGTGAAGGACCTGCGCGCAGCCGAGCCGCTGAACGCGTTCTACTTCGCCCCGGCGCTGCAGCCCGGCCAGAGCCTGGCCACGATCTTCTCCACGCACCCGTCGCTGAAGCGGCGGCTGGCTGAGCTGGACAAGATCTCCAAGCAGCTGGGCCAGTAGCCAGGCCGATAGCCGAGACGGGGAGGTCAGACAGTGGGGTTCCTGGACGCCCTGCTCGGCCGGACCAAGCCGGTGCCGGCCAACCTGGACCAGCTGTTCGCGCTGCCCGGCGCCGCGTTGACGCTCGAGGCCGGGCACGGACTTCAGGCCGACCGGCTCGGGCTCGGTGTGCTTCCGCGCCGCGGAGGGCAAGGCGTTCGGCGACATCGAGAAGGACGTCCAGGACCTGCTCAACATGGGCAAGGACACCACGCCGGTGGAGGTGTCCACCGACCAGTACAACTTCACCTGGCTCGTCTGCCAGCACTCCCCGGACGACCCCGAGGGCCTGGTCACCGACCTGCACGCGGTGAATTCCTCGCTGGAGAATGGCGGCTTCGGCCCGCAGCTGCTGTGCACGATCATGGCGTTCCGCGACTCGGGCGGGCGCTCGCTCGGGCTCGTCTACCTGTACAAGCGCGGGACGTTCTACCCGTTCGCCCCGCTGTCCGGCCAGCAGCGCGACAACGCGCTGGAGCTCCAGATCCGGGGCGCGCTCGGCGCCGACCTCAAGATCGAGCCGGACCTCGGCCGCTGGATGCCGATCTGGGGCGCGCCAGGCCTGTAGGCCCGCGGCCCAGCCGAGGGCCCGCGGGCGGCCCGGCGCCGGCCGACGCCAGCCCCGCGGTCAGGCCGGCCGCTGCGGCGGCGCGGCCGCCGTTAACGGCAGCGCGAGCATCTGCTCCAGCGCGGCCCTGGCCTGGTCCGCGGTCTGGTCGTCGACGGTGATCTGGTTGACCAGCTGGCCGCCGGCCAGCGACTCCAGCGCCCACACCAGGTGGGGCAGGTCGATCCGGTTCATCGTCGAGCAGTAGCAGACGGTCTTGTCCAGGAACACGACGGTCTTGTCCGGGTTGGCATTGGCCAGGCGCTGCACCAGGTTGAGCTCGGTGCCGACCGCCCACGCTGAGCCGGACGGCGCCCGCTCGATGGTCGAGATGATCTTCTCGGTCGAGCCGACGTAGTCGGCCGCGAGCACGACCTCGTGCTGGCACTCGGGGTGGACGATGACGTTCACGCCCGGGATGCGCTCCCGGACCTCGGCGACGCACTCGGGGGAGAACCGGCCGTGTACCGAGCAGTGCCCGCGCCACAGGATCATCGTGGCGTCCCTGAGCTGCTCCGGGGTCAGGCCGCCGGTCTCGCCTGGCGCGTGCGGGTCCCAGACGACGCAGTCGGCCAGGCTCATGCCCATGCTCCAGCACCGCGGTGTTGCGGCCCAGATGCTGGTCGGGCAGGAACAGCACCTTGCTGCCCTGGCCGAGCGCCCACTTCAGGGCCCGGCTGGCGTTGGACGAGGTGCAGACGGTGCCGCCGTGCCGGCCCGTGAACGCCTTGATGTCGGCCGAGGAGTTCATGTACGTGACCGGGATGACCTCGTCGGCGATGCCGAGGTCCTCCAGCGCGTCCCAGCACTGCTCGACCTGGTTGTAGGTCGCCATGTCGGCCATCGAGCAGCCGGCCGCGAGGTCAGGCAGCACGACCTTCTGCTGCGGGCGAGGTGAGGATGTCGGCCGACTCGGCCATGAAGTGGACGCCGCAGAACACCACGAACTCGGCGTCCGGCCGGGCCGCCGCGTCCCGGGCCAGCTTGAAGGAGTCCCCGGTTACGTCGGCGAACTGGATGACCTCGTCGCGCTGGTAGTGGTGACCGAGGATGAACGCCCGGTCGCCGAGCGCCCGGCGGGCTGCCCGCGCCCGCGCCACCAGGGCCGGGTCGCTGGCCGGCGGCAGCTCGCCGGGACAGCTGACGCCCCGCTCGGCCGCCGGGTCAGCGCCCGCGCCGAGCACGAGCAGCGGCAGCGAGCGGCCGGGCCTGGTACCTTCGGCACGGTCGGTCTGGCTGGGCGACGTGGTCATGGCAACCCCGATCCCTCGATACTTATCGTCTGAGTGACGATACCTCATTCATCTAGCCGAGTCGGCCAAGTCCCGCGCCGACTGGGCCCGGGGCGGGCTCGGCGGGTGAGCCTGACACTCCAGCGGGACCGAGCCGACTTGTCCGCTTCCTGGGCGAAGTGTCCGGATGTCCGCCCGGCGACCGGACATCCGGCCCTGTGCGGACGGGCTATGACGGCGCCACCCAGCCAGTCGGGTGGTCCGGAATCAGCGGGCGGGGACTATCGTTGTGAATGCAGGACGGCCGCGCGGGAAGGGCAGCGGCCACCCCGGTCAGGCCGGGCCTACCCGACGCAGGAGCTAATGCAGATGACAGTTCAGGACGAAGCGACCACCAAGGGCATCGTTCTCACCGACGCCGCAGCGGTCAAGGTGGGCAACCTGCTCCAGCAGGAGGGCCGCGATGACCTGCGGCTGCGCATCGCCGTGCAGCCCGGCGGCTGCTCTGGCCTGCGTTACCAGCTCTACTTCGACGAGCGCGAGATGGACGGCGACGTCGTCAGCGAGTTCGGCAGCGTGCAGGTCGTGACCGACAAGATGAGCGTCCCGTACCTGAGCGGCGCGACCATCGACTTCGTGGACACGATCGAGAAGCAGGGCTTCACGATCGACAACCCGAACGCCAGTGGCTCGTGCGCCTGCGGCGACTCGTTCCACTAAGCACAAGCTGTCGTCACTGCCGCCCTGGCCGCGCTAGCACGCGCGACCCGGGCGGCAGTCGCGCGTCAACGGCGGTCGCGCGCTTACCGGCGGTCGTGCTCACCCGCGGTCGCGTGCTCACCCGCGGTCGCGTGCTCACGAGGGACGCGCCCGCGCCAACCGGCGCGCGACGCGGCGCGACCCCTGGCCGACCTAACCCGCGTACCATCCGACGGCACTCAGCGACCGCGCCAGCCGCTGCCTGACCTCGTCGCGGTGGGGCAGTGGCTCGGCAGCGCCGCCTGGCTCGGCCCGAACGCCGCGATCGGCCAGCAGGTACAGCACCCGCAGTGTCCGCATGGTGTTGCTCGCGTACGCCGGGACAGGTCCGGGCTCGCCTGTGGCGAATCTCTCATCGACCAGTTCCAGCCAGTCCGGTCGACTGCTCCGCCGTCAGGCCGGGTCGGCCGAGCGTGCGGGCAATGGCGTAGCCGAGCCGGTCATCTTCCTGGTCACGCCAGACGTAGTCGGTCTCGGCGAGCATCCGCCGGGCGGCGATCGCGAGCATCTGCTCCGGGCCTGACCTGCGGGTGCCGTCCGAGCACGCCCAGCAGGTCGGCGCCATGCGCGACCGCGTGCAGCCAGCCGAGCCGCTGGCTCGTATCCGCGGACGTCAGTCTCGGCCGGATACCAGCGCTCGAACGCCCGCACCCACCGCTCGTCGTAGCCGCCCCGCTCGATCACCCAGGCAAGCACGAGCGGCGCGAAGCTTCGCGCCTGAACGCGCGGATCGGCGAATCGCGCCGCCATCGTCTCGCCCAGCTCCGCCAGCTGCGCGTCCAGGACACCGCGCTCCAGCCAGGTCGCGAGGACGGCATAGGCGGGGCCGTCCCGGACCTCAGGATCGGGGTCAGCCAGTGCCTCCGCCAGCTCGGCGGCGAGGGCACCGGTGTCAGCGCCGGCTGGCACGGCGAACCCGGCGTCGGCTATCTCCTGCCAGTCAGTCACGCGCCGTACCTTAGCTCGGCCCGGGCCTCAGCTAGCGCCGCGCCTCGCTAGCGCCGGGCCTCAGCTAGCCCCGGCCTCGGCCGCCGGTCAGCTCGGCGGGCTCGCGCGCCTCGCTGGCAGGGTGCGTGTAGCCTGTGGCCCGCCAGCGCCGACAAGCCAAGCGCGGACAAACGGAGCCTCTCAGATGCGCATTGCTGTCACCGGATCGATCGCGACCGACCACCTGATGACCTTTCCCGGCCGGTTCACCGACCAGCTCATCGCCGACAAGCTGGACAAGGTCTCGCTGTCGTTCCTGGTCACCGGGCTTGAGATCCGCCGCGGCGGAGTGGCCGCCAACATCGCCTTCGGCCTCGGCTGCCTCGGCCTGCGGCCGCTGCTGGTCGGCAGCGTGGGCAGCGACTTCGGCGACTACCAGCGGTGGCTGGAGGAGCACGGCGTCGACACCAGCATGGTGCGCGAGTCGGCCAGTTCCACACCGCGCGGTTCGTCGGCACGACCGACGCGGACCTGAACCAGATCGCGTCGTTCTATCCCGGCGCCATGAGCGAAGACGTCAGCCTCGACCTCAGCGGCCTCGCCGGCCTCGCCGACCTGGTCCTGATCGGTGCCGGCGACCCGGCCGCCATGCTCAGCCTGACGAAGCAGTGCCGGGACAACCAGATCCCGTTCGCGGCCGACACCTCCCAGCAGCTCGCCGTCCTGGACGGTGACCAGATCCGGGAGCTCGTCGCCGGCGCGGCGTACCTGTTCAGCAATGAGTACGAGGCGTCGCTCACGCGAGCACAAGACCGGCTGGACCGCCGCCGACGTCGTCAGCCAGGTCGGCGTCCGGGTCACGACGCTCGGCGCGCGATGGCACCCGAGTCGACCAGGACGGCGAGCCGCCGGTGCTCGTCGGCCCGGTCAAGGACGTCCACTCCGGCCGACCCGACCGGCACCGGCGACGCGTTCCGGGCTGGCTTCCTGGCCGGCGTCGCCTGGGGCCTCAGCCTCGAGCGCTCCGCCCAGCTCGGCAACCTGCTCGCTGTCCACGCGCTGGAGACCACCGGCCCGCAGGAGTACACGCTGGAGCCGGCGAGCTGCTCGCGCGCTGCGCCGCCTCCTACGGGCAGGATGCCGCCGACGAGCTCGGCAAGCACGTCAACTGATCTCATGCCGGGAACGGGGTCGCTCCCGTTCCACCTCGCTCGCACGGCGCGCGGTAGCGTGACGACCATGCTCGCTGCGCTCGCTGCCGGTTATCACGGTCCGCCGGAGCTGACGTTCGCGCGCGCGTTCACCTCGTGGCGCGTCGACCCGTGGACGCTGGCCGCGGTCGTCGCTGCTCGGCGCGGCCTACCTGGCCGGCGTGCGCCGGGTGCGCCGCAGCGGCACGCCCTGGCCGGCCAGCCGGAGCGTGGTGTTCTGCGGCCTCGGCCTGGGGTTCGCGGTGATCGCGACGATGTCGTCAGTCGGCGTGTACCAGCCGGTCCTGTTCTACATGCGGTCGGTTCAGACGATCTTGCTGCTGCTCGTCGTGCCGCTGTTCTTCGCGCTCGGGCGGCCGCTGACGCTCATCATCGCCGCCGTGCCGCGGTTCGGGCCGCGGCTTGAGTCGGCGATCGGCGATGCCGCGCGGCCAGGCTGCTGACGTTCCCGGCCATCACGACGTTCGTCCTGGTGCTGACGCCGTTCCTGGTGTACTTCACGCCGTGGTACGCGGCTGGCTTCCGGTCGGTGCTCGTCGCGCAGGTGACGCACGTCGCGCTGATCGTGCCGGGCTTCGTCTTCTTCTGGACGCTGCTGCGGGTCGACCCGGTGCCGAAGGCATACCCGTACGTCGTCGCGCTGTGGATCACCGCGGCCGAGGTCATCGGCGACGCGGTGCTCGGCCTGGCCGTGATCGCGGACACCAGCCTGATCGCCGGGCCGTACTACCACGCGCTAGCCCGGCCGTGGGGCCCGAGCCTGGCGACGACGCAGGTGCTCGGCGGCGGCGTGCTGTGGATCCTCGGCGACATCGTCGGCCTGCCGTTCCTGGCCGCTCAGCTGATCCAGATGATCCGCGAGGACGAGGCCGAGGCGAAGGTCATCGACGCCGAACTCGACGCCGCCGGCGCGGCCGAGCACGTGCAGGCCGGGGTTGCTCAGGCCGGGGCGGTTCAGGCCGGGGCGGTTCAGGCGGCGACGCAGGGGCTGGCGCGGCTCAGGCCGGCGCGCAGCGGCCGTGGTGGGAGACCGACCGCCGGTTCGCGGACCGATTCCGCGCGGTCGACGAACCTGAGTAACCGAAAAGCCTCACAAACCGGGCATTTCGCTCTGCGCGCCGTCTGAGCCGCGACTGGCGGCGCGGGTGCTGTCAGTAGCTGCGGCGGACCAGGAAAGACCAGCCGACGGGCAGGTCGGCCGCGCTGACGAACTCCTGCGACTTCAGGGCGCACCAGGCGGGCAGGTCGGTCTTGGCGGCCGGGTCGTCGGCGAGTACCTCGATCGATCTGGCCGACCGGGATCTCCCTGATCTTGTCGGCCAGCATGATGATCGGGATCGGGCACTTCTTGCCGAGCGCGTCGAGGGTCAGCGCGGGCGGCGGCGGCGCGCCGGGGGTGCGAGCCGGGAAGCGGCCGCCCGGCCCGGAGCCGGGGACGCTCGCGCCAGGTCCGGCGGCCGCGGTGCTGGCGGCTCGGCGCTGGCGGGTCACTCGGTTACCTCCACGGCCTGATCATGGCGCGGCCGGGGAGTTGGTGGCCGCTCTGACAGTGTCGCGTACTGCCGCCACGATGCGCGGCAAGACCTCCAGGAACTCGTCGACCGATTGGGCGCTGGCCCCACGCGGGAGCGATACCCGCACATTGCCATGGGTAAGCGCGCCCATCGCCGCGAGCACGTGACTTGGCTGCCGGGTATCGGCGACGCAGGCGCTGCCCGACGACACCGAGAAGCCGGCCCGGTCCAGCTCGGTCACCAGCGCCTCGCCGTCGACGTACAGGCAGGAGAACGTCACGATGTGGGGCAGCCGCGCGTCCGGGTCGCCGTGCACGACCGAGTCCGGCACTGTCTGCGGAACGGCGGCGCGGATCCGGGCGACCAGAGCGCGCAGCGCGGCGTCGGACTCACCCCGTTCCCTGCCCATCGCGGTCAGGGACGCGGCAGCGGCCAGGATCGCCGGGACGTTCGGAAAGCCAGGGACGCGCCGGTTCTCGCGGTCGTCGGCCGGGAACGGCTCGCGCCAGCGGGTGCCCTTGCGGACGGCCAGCAGGCCGACGCCGGCCGGGCCGCCCCACTTGCGGGCGCTGGCCGTCAGCAGCGACCAGCCGGGCGGGCACCGGCAGCCGGCCGGCCGAGGCGCCGGCGTCGACCAGCAGCGGCACGCGCGAGACGCTGGCACTGCGCGGCGACCTCCTCGACCGGCTGGAGGGTGCCGACCTCGTGGTTGGCCGACTGCAGGCAGGCCAGCAGCGTGCGGTCGCGCTGCGACGGCGGCGGCGAACTCGCCGACGTCGGCGCGGCCCAGGCTGTCCACGCCGGTGATGGTGACCGCGGTCCCGGTGACCCGTTCCAGCCAGTCGGCCGCGTTGAGGACCGCTGAGTGCTCGACGGCGCTGGCGACCAGGTGGCCTGGTCCGCGGGCGGCGGACTGCCGGGCCTGCACGGCGCCGAGGACGGCCAGGTGCACGGCCTGGGTGCCGGAGGTGGTGAAGGACAGCTCGTCCGGGCGGCAGCCGAGTTCCGCTGCGACGGCCTCCCTGGCCTGGTCGAGCAGCAGCCTGGCTCGCCGGCCTTCGCGGTGCAGCCGGGCCGGGTCGGCCCAGCCGTCGTCCAGGCGCCGCCAGCAGCGCCTCGCGGGCGCTCGGATGCAGCGGCTCGGCCGATGCCGCGTCGAAATACGCCACGTTCCCTGACTCTAGGTGGTCGGGTGCCGATAACGAAGTCGTGCCGGAGTCGGGGGTACCCCGTGTCGGCAGGCAGGCGTTGTACTGTTTTCCACGACAGGCTGTAGGACGTCTAACTCAACCGGCCGCTGACGCCGGGACTTAGCTGCTGGGAAGGCCATAAGTGAGTCCCATCCACCGGGCCGAGCGGCCCCGGCGCTCGACAAGGACGGGGCCCCGCGCCGCGGGCGAGGGCGCGGCTGGTTCGGCGCTGGCTGCCGCGCGCCGCCCTGGCGTTCGCGCTGGTCACCCTGACGGCCGGCTGCAACTCCACCACGGTCGAGCAGCTCGGGCTGCGCAATCCGCTGACCACGCAGGCCAAGCTCATCGTGGACCTCTGGCAGGGCGCCTGGATCGCCGCGCTCGCGGTCGGCGCCGTGGTCTGGGGCGGCATCCTGTGGGCCGTCGTGGTCTACCGCAAGCGCAGCGACAAGATCCCGCACCAGGTCAGGTACAACCTGCCGATCGAGATCATGTACACGGTCGTCCCGTTCATCATGGTCGGCGTGCTGTTCTACTTCACGGCGCGGGACGAGAACAAGATCACGCGCTGTCGGCGCACCCCGATGTGGTCGTGGACGTGACCGGATTCCAGTGGAGCTGGGAGTTCCAGTACCCGCAGTACCCGGTCAAGAACTCGGCCGACGGCGTGACCGAGGTCGGCTACATGTGGAACGGCGAGCTCGGCACGGCCAACAACACGAACGAGCTGCCGCTGCTGGAGATCCCCGCGCACGAGAGCGTGCGGTTCAACCTCCGGTCCAACGACGTCATCCACTCGTTCTGGATCCTGCCGTTCGACTTCAAGCGCGACGTCCTGCCTGACCACCCGAACCACTTCGAGGTGACGCCGACGGCCACGCTGTACAGCGGTCCGGACACCATCGGGCGCTGCTCGGAGCTGTGCGGGCTGTACCACAGCCGGATGCTGTTCCGGATCAAGATCGTGACTCCGGCCCAGTTCAAGGCCTGGATCTCCGCGCAGCAGAAGCTGCAGAACGCCTCTGGGGGTGCTCAGTGACCACGTACAACCAGCCGGCCCCGGCCGGGCCGGTGGCTGGCGGTGCGGTTGCGGCGCAGCGCCCGTACCGCAAGGGCTCGATCCTCGCCGACTGGCTGTCGTCGACCGACCACAAGATCATCGGTCACCTGTACCTGATCACCTCGTTCGCGTTCTTCCTGATCGGCGGCGTCATGGCCATGATCATGCGGGCGCAGCTGATGGGCCCGGACAACCACATCGTGTCCGACCAGCAGTACAACGAGCTGTTCACCATGCACGGCACGATCATGCTGCTGCTGTTCGCGACGCCGCTGTTCGTCGGCTTCGCGAACGAGATCATGCCGCTGCAGATCGGCGCCCCGGACGTGGCGTTCCCGCGGCTGAACCTGCTCAGCTACTACATGTTCACCTTCGGCGGCATCATCCTGCTGTTCAGCTTCCTGACCCCCGGCGGGGCGGCGTCGTTCGGCTGGTACGCGTACTCGCCGCTGACCAACGCCACGTACTCGCCCGGCGTCGGCGGCGACATGTGGATCATGGGCCTGACGCTGTCCGGCCTGGGCACGATCCTCGGCGGCGTCAACTTCGTGACCACGATCCTGTGCATGCGCGCGCCCGGCATGACGATGTTCCGGATGCCGATCTTCACCTGGAACATCCTGCTGACCTCGATGCTCGTGCTGCTGGCCTTCCCGGTGCTGGCCGCCGCGCTGCTGGTGCTCGAGATCGACAGGAAGCTCGGCGCGCAGGTCTTCTCGGCCAACAGCGGCGGCGCGATCTTGTGGCAGCACTTGTTCTGGTTCTTCGGCCATCCGGAGGTCTATATCGTGGCGCTGCCGTTCTTCGGCATCGCCACCGAAATCCTGCCGGTCTTCTCGCGCAAGCCGCTGTTCGGCTACAAGGGCCTGGTCGCCGCCACCATCGCCATCGCCGGCCTGTCGCTGACGGTGTGGGCGCACCACATGTTCACCACCGGCGCGGTGCTGCTGCCGTTCTTCTCGTTCATGACGTTCCTGATCGCGGTGCCCACCGGGGTGAAGTTCTTCAACTGGGTCGGCACGATCTGGCGAGGCCAGATCACGTTCGAGCCGGCGATGCTGTTCATCCTCGGCTTCCTGGTCGTGTTCCTGTTCGGCGGCCTGACCGGCGTCATCCTTGCCTCGCCGCCGCTGGACTTCGCGGTCAGCGACTCGTACTTCGTGGTGGCGCACTTCCACTACGTGCTGTTCGGGACCGTGGTGTTCTGCATGTTCGGCGGGTTCTACTTCTGGTGGCCGAAGTGGACCGGCAAGATCCTGGACCACCGGCTCGGCCAGTGGCACTTCTGGAGCGTCTTCATCGGCTTCAACATGACGTTCCTGGTGCAGCACTGGCTGGGCCTGATGGGCATGCCGCGCCGGATCGCGAACTACCCGGACCTGCCGCACCTGGCGACGACGCTGAACGACATCTCCTCGATCGGGTCGTTCATCCTGGGCGCGTCGCACGTTCATCTTCCTCTACAACATCTACATCACCTGGAAGCGCGGCGAGCAGGTCACGGCCGACGATCCGTGGGGCTTCGCCAACTCGCTGGAGTGGGCGACCTCGTGCCCGCCGCCGCGGCATAACTTCACCTCGATCCCGCGGATCAGGTCCGAGCGGCCAGCGTTCGACCTGCACTACCCGCACATCAGGTCGGGCCGGGATCGGCATCTCGAGCATGAGCAGCGGTCGATCGGAGCTGGGTCGTGAAAGTAGAGGCTTACCTCTTCCTGGGGTGCGCCGCCTTCTTCGGCGGATCTGACATCGTCTACTGGTACTTCTCGCACGACCCGACCGGGACGACGGCGCTGGCGCTGGCCGTCTGCCTGGCGTTCCTGACCGGCTTCTACGTGCTGTTCACCGGGCGCCGGCTGCCTGAGCGCCCGGAGGACACGCCCGAGGGCGAGATCGACGAGGGCGTCGGCGAGCTGGGCTTCTTCAGCCCGCACAGCTGGTGGCCGCTGTTCGTCGGCCTGGCCGCCGCGCTCGCAGCGCTGGGCGTGGCGATCGGCTGGTGGATGTTCCTCATCGGGGCGCTCGCGACGCTGTTCGCGGTCATCGGGTTCGTCTTCGAGTACTACCGGGGCCACTACGCGCACTGACCCGCGTGTCCCGCCGACGTTCGCGGCGGACGTGGACTGATGTGAGCTCGCTCACGGTTTCGCTCATCCGGGTCGGGTAGCGCTACTCGCACGCCACGACTTCGGAGGGATTGCCGTGCGCCCGGGCGACAAGCCCGGCCGGCCATGACGATATGCGCAGTGTTCTCGCTATCACCCCGCTCACGGATGTCAGCGTCTGGGCTCGCGGCAAGGGCCTGGAAATAGTCCTGTTCATTACCGGAGCGGTCTTGCTGACGCGCCTGACCACGTGGCTTCGGGACCGGCTGACCGACAGGATCGAGGCACACGCCGGCGGCGCCGACACCGTCCTGCGTGACGAGGGCGCCAAGCACCGGCACGCCGTGGCCCAGGTCGTCACGTGGGCCGTGCTGGTCCTGGTGTACTGCCTCACCGCCGTCCTCGTCTTCGAGCGCCTTGGCCTGCCGCTGAGCGGCTTCGTGGCGCCAGCCACAGTCGTGGGCGTCGCCCTGGGTTTCGGCGCGCAGCGGATCGTACAGGACGTCCTGGCAGGCTTCCTGATGGTCACCGAGCGGCAGTACGGGTTCGGTGACCTCGTGCGGCTGCAAGTCGCCTCGGTGGCGCAGCCGGTGACCGGCACGGTCGAGGAGGTGACGCTGCGGATCACCAGAGTCCGGTCGGCCGACGGTGAGGTCATCACCACGCCCAACGGTCAGATCGTCCAGGTCACCAACCTGTCCAGGGACTGGGCCAGGGCCGTGGTCGACGTCCCGGTTGCGGCAAGCGCCGATGTATCGGCGGTCAGTGACGTGCTGGCGTCGGTCGGCCGACAGGCCTATGAGGATGAGGAACTGCATGGCCTCATGCTCGATCCGCCTGCCGTCATGGGCGTCGAGAGCATCTCGATCGACCAGTTCAAGATCCGCATGGTGGCGCGCACCCAGCCCGGCAAGCAGTTCCAGGTCGGCCGGGCGCTGCGCGTCCGCATCACCAGCGCTCTGCTGCGCGAGGGCATCAGCGTGCCCGCCGCCGTCGAGGCGGCCGAGCCGACGGGCACGCTGTGAGGACCGGCGCTGGCGCGGGCGGGCCTGGCGCGGGCGGGCCTGGCGCGGGCGGGCCTGGCGCGGGCGGCCCCGTTGCTGGCGGATCCGGTACCGGCGGATCCGGTGCTGTCCGGAAGGCCCGGCGGCGGCCGCCGCTGCGCAGGTCGACGATCGCGCTGTGCGTCTTCTTCCTGATCACGCTCGCTGCGTACGTGTATCTCCGGCCGGCGGCGGCTACGGCGGTGCCGGCTGTGCACCATACGGCGCCCTCGACGGCGCCGCGGCCGCCGGCTTCCGTGCCGACGGCGCCGCGATCGACGGCACCTGCGCGGCCGAGCCCCGCCGGCCGCAGCACGCGCCCGCCGTCGCCATCGCCGACTCCGTCGCGGTCGCTATCGCCGACACCGTCACCGTCGCCCACCTCGACTGCGCCGGGCGCCACGTCGGCGAGCCCGCTGCCTGCCTAGCCCGGCGGCTGACGCGACGGCCCTGCCTGGCACGGCGGCCGGCGGCCCTGCCTGGCAGGGTGGCTCACACGGCGAGGACTGGGCACGGGCTCATGTGAGCACGTTAGCCAGCTGCGCCGCGGCGCTGCCAGCTAGCCGGAACAAGCTCAGGCCCGGCGCCTGCCGGGCCTGAGATTAAGCGACTTAGTGCTCGTCGCCCTCGCGAGCGTCGTCCTGCGTCGAGCTGGCGCCTGCGGAGATGGCCGTGTGACCGTGGCCGTTGCCCTCGACCGCGTGGCCGTTGCCGTGCCCGTTCCCGTGACCAATCGCGTGACCGTTCGCCTCGGGCGCCGGGGCGCTCTCGGTGACGACGTTGTAGAGGCGCTCGCGCACCCGGCCGAGGCCGCCGCGCATGCCGCCGCCGGCACCTCGGTCTCCGCCGTCTCACCGGGAGGCAGCGGCGGATAGTGCGGCCGCGACAGCAGCACCGCCAGGGACTCCTCGTCGACCGGCCTGGTCTCCTCGATGAACTCGCCGCCGGGCAGCTGCCTGATGATGCCAGTCTCGACGCCGTGCTCGATCAGGTGGTTGTCCTTGCGCTGGAGGCCGAGGCAGATCCGTTTGGTGATGATGTAGGCGATCACCGGGCCGACGAACATGCCCACCCTGGCCGCCCAGGTGATCCAGTAGAGCGGGACGTTCAACTGGGTCGGCGATGATGTCGTTGGCACCCTCGGCCCACAGGACGCCGTAGAACGTGATCACCGCGATGCCCAGAGCGGTCCTCGCCGGAGCGTTCCGCGGCCGGTCGTTGATGTGGTGCTCACGTCTGTCGCCAGTGACCCACTGCTCCAGGAACGGCCAGAGCGCGGCCAGGGTGAACACCAGGCCGAGCGGCACCAGGGCGGGAATGAACACGTTGAAGGCAAACGTGTGCCCGAACACCACCCACTGCCAGGCGGGCATGACACGCAGTGCGCCCTCGAGCATGCCCATGTAGAAGTCGGGCTGCGAGCCGGCCGACATGGCGACCGGGTTAAACGGCCCGTACAGCCAGATGGGGTTGATCTGGGCGAACGTCCCGGCCAGCGTCAGGGCGGCGAAGACAAAGAAGAAGAACGCGCCCGTCTTGGCCATGAAGTACGGGTACATGGGCGCGCCGACGACGTTCTGGTTCGTCCGGCCCTTGCCCGGCATCTGCGTGTGCTTCTGGTGGAACATCAGGAACAGGTGCGCGGTGACCAGCGCCAGGATCAGGGCAGGGATCAGCAGCACGTGCAGTATGTACAGCCGCGGGATGATCACGTGACCGGGGAACGGGCCGCCGAACAGGAAGAACGCCAGGTAGGTACCGACGATCGGGATGGACTGGGTGACGCCTTCCAGGATCCGCAGGCCAGCTCCGGACAGCAGGTCGTCTGGCAGCGAGTAGCCGAACAGTCCCTCGAGCAGGCCGAGGGTGAGCAGCGTGATGCCGATCAGCCAGTTGATCTCGCGTGGCTTGCGATAGGCGCCGGTGAAGAACACCCGCAGCATGTGCGCGAAGATCCCGGCCATGAACAGGTCGGCGGCCCAGTGGTGGATCTGCCGGATCAGCAGGCCGCCGCGCACGTCGAAGCTGATGTCCAGGGTCGAGGCGTATGCCTCGCTCATCCTGACGCCGCGCAGCGGGACGTAGGTGCCGTGATAGACGACGTCGGTCATGCTGGGCTGGAACCACAGGGTCAGGAACGTCCCGGTGAGCAGCAAGATGATGAACGAGTACAGGACGATCTCGCCCAGCAGGAACGACCAGTGATCGGGGAAGATCTTCCTGAGCAGGACGCGGACGCCGCGGGCACCGTGAAGCCTGTCGTCAAGCCACCGGCCAGTACCTTCAAGCGCTCTGTCCACGCTCATGACCGCTCCCAGAAACTCGGGCCCACAGGCTCGTGGAAATCGCTCGTCGCGATCAGGAAGCCCTGCGAGTCCACGCCGATCGGCAGCTGCGGCAGCGGCCTGGTGGCCGGGCCGAAGATGACCCTGGCTCCTTCAGCCGCGTTGAAGGTCGACTGATGGCACGGGCAGAGGATGTGGTGCGTCGTCTGCTCATACAGCGCCGCCGGGCAGCCGACGTGCGTGCAGATCTTGGAGTACGCCACGATGTCGTTGACGGTCCAGTTCTCGACGACCTTGTTAGGCACGGCCTGGTTCGCCGACGTGAACTGCAGCTCGCCTGGCCGGAACTTGATGATGATGACGGCGGCCTTGGCCATCTCGTCATCATTGTCCTGGAAGCCTTCCGGCGCCACGCTGATGATGCCGCCCGGCGAGCTGAACTCGGCCGGGGTGATCGGCCGGCCTGTCCCGTACACGACCAGCCGCAGGCCCTTGCGCCAGACGGTGTGGTCGAGGCTCTCTCCGGGCAGCGGGCCGAGGTCGCGCAGCAGGAAGACCGGCGCAACGGCCAGCGGCAGGGTCGCCGCGATGAGGGTGCGCCGGATCAGCGGCCGCTTGACGAACTGGCTGGTGTCGGCGCCCTCGTCGAAAGTTTCCTTGAAGGCGGCGCGATCCTGTGGGTCAGACCGCAGCGGGTGCCGCTGCTCGGTGAGCTCGACGTCGGGCATCAGGTGCCGGACCCAGATCACAGCACCGACGCCAAGCAGCAGGAAGGCGATGGACAGGGTGCCGCCGAGCGCCAGGTTGGAATGCAGGACCCGGGTGAGCGTGCCGACGCCGATCGTCCCGTAGGCGACCAGGAAACCCAGGCCGGCCAGCATGGCGATCAGGAAGCACGCGGCGACGATCCGCTCGGCCTTCTTGGCCCGGACCGGATCAGGCGTGTCGGCGGGCATTTCGCGGACCGGCTCGTGCTGGCCGCCGTCGCCGGAGTCGTTCAGCAACGTGCGGGCGGCCGACGGCGGCGGCGTGCCGATGACCCGGCGCGGGACAGCGTGACCTTCGGGCAGAGCCGAGCCTTCGCCGGCCGAGCCCTCGCCGGCCGAGGCCGACGCCGGCCCGTGGCTCTCGCCGCCGGTCAGGTACTCGGGCCAGCTCTGCTCGCCGGAATCCCCGGTGCCTGGCTGTCCTGGAGGGTTGTTACTCATGCGCCTTCCCGTGCCTTGCAGTGATCCAGAGAGCCGCTAGCACCATGAACAGCAGCAGACCGAGGAACGCCACCAGGCCCTCGGTCACCGGCCCCACCCGGCCCAGGCTGAAGCCGCCGGGGTTGGGCTGCACGCGCACGTTGGTGACGTAGGCGATGATGTCCCGCTTCTCCTGCGGGGTGACCGTGAGGTCGTTGAACGTCGGCATTGCCTCCGGGCCGGTCAGCATGGCCTCGTAGATCTGCGTCGGCGTCGAGGCGGTCAGCGGCGGGGCGAACTTGCCATAGGTGAGGGCGCCGCCAGCGCCGACGAAGTTGTGGCAGGCCGCGCAGTTCGCCACGAAGAGCTGCTGGCCAAGGCCAACGTTTGCGCCGGTCGCGCTGACCTGAGCCGCGGACGGGATGGCCGGGCCGCCGCCCAGCGACTCGATGTAGGCGGCCACCGCGTGCGTCTGAGCCGGGTTCAGGTGCGGCGGCTTGCGCACGTTCTCGGCACCGATCTCGGCCGCTGGCATGCGGCCGGTGCTGACCTGGAAGTCGACAGCGGCGGCACCGACGCCGATCAGGCTGGGCGCCTGGCCGGTGATGCCCTCGGCGTACTGGCCGTGGCAGGTGGCGCAGTCCTCGACGAACAGGCTGCGCCCCTGCGCGATCTGGCTCGCGTTGGCCGCGACGGGCGCCGACGCCGCGGCGTTCCCGCTGGTGACGACGGCGTACCCGACCCCGATCAGGACGAGCACGAAGGCGACGACGGCGTACCCCGCGGCCGGGTGGCGGCGCCTCGCGGTGATCCAGCTCACAGCTATCCCCAAGTCCCGGTCAGTGGATCAGGTAGATGGTGGTGAATAGCCCGATCCAGACCACGTCAACAAAGTGCCAGTAGTACGACACGACGATGGCGCTGGTCTGCTGTTCGAGCGTGAATCTCTTGGCGGCGAACGTCCTGCCCAGCAGGAACAAGAACGCGATCAGGCCGCCGGAGACGTGCAGCCCGTGAAAGCCGGTGGTGAGGAAGAACACAGAGCCGTAGTTGCTCGACGCGAGCGTCACGTGCTGTTTGCGGATCAGGTCCAGGTACTCATAGCCCTGCCCGAGCACGAAGTACAAGCCCATCAGGAACGAGAGCACGTACCACTCGCGCAACCCCCACTTGGGGAAGTTCCAGATGCGGCCGGCCCGCCGGATCTGGTGCCGCTCCACCGCGAAGACGCCCATCTGGCAGGTCACGCTCGACAGCAGCAGGACCGTAGTGTTGATCGAGGCAAGCTGCAGGTCCAGGTGGGCCTTGGGCCAGGCCTGGCCGAGGCCCTTGTCGACCGAGCGAATAGTGAAGTACATCGCGAACAGGGCCGCGAAGAACATCAGCTCTGACGACAGCCAGATGATCGTGCCCACGCTGACGAGGTTGGGCCGACTGGTAACTCCCCGGGGAGCTACCTCAGTAGATGCTGTGACCACGGAGTCATTATTACGACACCGCGTAGGCGTGCGTAGCCCGACCCCCCGGGTCGGTAGCATCCGTTGTCATGAAGGTTCTCGTGTATAGCCATGATGCCGACACTCGGGGCAGGGTGCGGCTCGCCATCGGCCGCCGCCCGGCCCCGGACGTGCCGGAGGCGGAGATCATCGACGTCGCCACCGAGCCCATGCTGTGGCGCATCCTGGACGCCGGCGGCGCCGATGTGCTGGTGCTGGACGGCGAGGCCCAGCCGGCGGGCGGGATGGGCGTCTGCCGGCAGGCCAAGGACGAGATCCACAACTGCCCGCCGGTGCTCCTGATCATCGGCCGTGCCGACGATGGCTGGCTGGCCACCTGGTCGCGGGCCGACGCGGTGGTCAGCCACCCGATCGACCCGGTGGCCCTGGCCCGCGAGCTCGCTGGGCTCATGCGCCAGCGCGCCGCCGCAGGCACCGGGGTCGTTCAGGCCTGACGGGCCGTGTCGGTCCTGCCTTACACCAGAATGGGAACGGGGTAGTCCCCTCCCGCAGTAGCTCGACAGCCGGACCCGGATCGAGGTGGCCCTGGATGGACTCGCGCGCAAGCTGGCCTGCCTTGATCGGCGCGCTGATCAAGGGCGAATCGCTCACCGCGGAGGAGACCGCCTGGGCGATGAACGAGATCATGGAGGGCGCGGCGACCCCGGCGCAGATCGCGGGCTTTGGCGTGGCACTGCGGATCAAGGGCGAGACGGCGGGCGAGGTCACCGGGCTGGCGCAGGCCATGCTAGACCACGCCGCGCCGATCTCGATCCCCGGCCGGGCTGTCGACCTCGTGGGCACTGGCGGGGATGGTGCCAGGACAGTCAACATCTCGACCATGGGCACGATCGCGGCGGCCGCCGCGGGCGCCCGGATGGTCAAGCACGGCAATAGGGCGGCCTCGTCGGCGTGCGGCACGGCAGACGTGCTGGAGGCGCTCGGCGTCGTCATCGACCTGCCCGCGCCCGCGACCGAGCAGCTGGTGGCCGAGATCGGCGTGGCGTTCCTGTTCGCGCCGCTGTATCACCCGGCGCTGCGGCACGTGATCGTGCCGCGGCGCGAGCTCGGCGTGCCGACGGTCTTCAACGTCCTCGGGCCGGTGGCTAATCCGGCGCGGCCAGCGGCGCAGGCTCTTGGCGTGGCCGACCCGCGCATGGGTCCGATCCTGGCTGGTGTGCTCGCTGCTCGCGGCTGCTCGGCGCTGGTCTTCCATGGCGGTGATGGCCTGGACGAGCTGACCACCACGGCGCCGTCCGCGGTCTGGATCGTGCACGACGGCACGGTCAGCGAGACCATCTTCGACCCGGCCGAGCTGGCGATCCCGCGGTCACAGCCGGCTGACCTGCTGGGCGGCGACCCCGCGCACAACGCGGGCGTCGCCCGGGAGTTCCTCAGCGGGAGGCAAGGCCCGGTGCGCGATACCGCGCTGCTCAACGCGGCGGCGGCGCTGGCCGCCGAGGCCGGGGTTGCTGGTCCGGACGCGCTCGTTCCCGCGCTCGCCGAGGGGTACCGCCGCGCAGCCACGGCGGTCGACTCCGGCGCCGCGGCCAGCCTGCTCGACCGCTGGGTCGAGACCAGCAGGCGGCTCGCCGCCGCTGGCCGGGCCAGGCTAGGCCTCGGCGTAGCCGATCGCGAACGCCGCCTCCAGATCGTGCCGGGAGTAGGTCCGGAACGCGATGTGGGTCTCGGTGTGCGTCACGCCGGGCACCTTGTTGACGGTGCCGGGGATAACGTCGCTCAGCTCATCGTGCGCACGGACCCGGACCATGGCGACGAGGTCGAACTCGCCGGTCACGGAGTAAACCTCGCTGACCGCGGGGATCTTCGCGATCTCCTCGGCCGTCTCGGGGATGCGGGCCACGTCGGCCTTGATCAAGACGATTGCGGTGACCATAGCTCGCCTCCTCGGGCGGCCGGGATCGCGCGCCCCAGCCGCGCCAGTAGCGTACCGCCGGATCAGCTGGCGATGCTGATGAGCCTGGGCGGGCGCGCAGGCCGGGTGCCGGCCGCCAGCCTGAGCAGGCCAGCCAGCACGTCCCCGGTGGCCTTGGCATCGGCCAGCGCGCGGTGACACGGCGTGGTCGTCGCGGCGAAGTAGCCGGCCAGCGTGCTGCAGCCGGCAGTCCGGCACGTCGTCCGGGCCCAGGAGCAGTCTGGCCAGCACAGCGGTGTCCAGCACAGCCGCTGGCGGCCACGGGATCTGGCAGTCTGCGCAGGCGGCGGTCAGGAAGGCCAGATCGAACGGCGCGTTGTGCGCCACCAGTACGCAGTCGGCGGCGAAGGCCAGGAAGGCCCGGAGGGCCGCAGCGGGCTGCGGTGCGCGGCTGACCATCGCGTCGGTAATGCCAGTCAGGGTGGTGATGTCGGCAGGGATCGGCCCGCGGGGGCGCACCAGGGACGAGAACTCGCCGGTGACCTGACCGCTGGTGAGCCGCACCGCGCCGATCTCGGTGATCTCGGCCTGCTCATGCAGCCACCCGGTGGTCTCGACATCGACCACCACGAAGCTGAGGTGCGCCACGCTTCCGATCACGATTTCACGCTAGGACCCGGTGCTGACAGTCCGGCTCAGGCGCGCCGCGACAACAGAAACACAGCGTGAGAGTGTGCGAAGCGGTTGAATCCACCCTGCGCGCGCCACTAGGGTCATGGACCGAGCCGCATCGCTAAGCAGTCGCCATCCGGCGGCGGCGAGCGGCCGCAGCCGAATCTCCTGAGAGCAGGCTCGGGTGGCCTGCCGGGAGAACCGGGGACCCACCGGACGGTGCGCGTAGTGCGGCGTCGCCCAGGGGTGAATCGGCCAGGACTACGACCCGGCCGTAGGGCGGACTTCCACAGCCCGAACCCGTCAGCTGACCCGGTAGGCCGACAGTGGAAGAAGGAGCGTGTCACGCAGGTGCATACGCCGCCGTCGGTTCGCAGGATCGTCAGGCAAGGTGTTGCGGCTGTGACCGTCTCGGTCTTTGCCGCTGGACTACTCATCGGCGTCACGGCCAGCGCGAGTGCGGCGCCGAAGCCGACGCTGAGCCAGGTTCAGGCCAAGCTGTCCAAGCTCCAGTCGCAGCTGCAAAAGCTCGACCAGCAGTACGACCAGGTCAAGCAACAGCTTGCGGCTACCGATCAGCGGCTCGCGCTGATCAACAAGGAAGTCGCTGCCTACGGGGTCAAGTTCGCCACGCTGCGCGCGGAGATCGGGCGCATCGCGGTGACGGCCTACGAGGACGGCAACCTCAACTCCTCGGTCGCCTTGCTGACATCGGGCAAGCCGCAGCAGATCCTGAACCAGTCCTCGATCCTGCTCGAGCTGTCCGCGTCGAACGCCGCGCAGATCAACCAGTTCCTCACGGCCGCCAAGCAGCTCACGTCCACCCAGCTTCTCGCCAAGCGCACCCAGGTCGGCATTCTCCAGCTGCAGTCCGGGCTCAGCAAGCGCAGGCAGGCGATGCAGAAGCTGGTCAACCAGGAGCAGGCCCTGGTCAACCAGCTCACGCCGGCGCAGCAGGCAGCCGTCGGGCCGTATAGCCGCGCCCACGACATCACCGGTGAAGTACACCGGACCCACCGCGACCCAGGCAGAGAAGGCAGTCGCGTTCGCCTACGGCAAGATCGGCTGCCCGTACGTGTTCGGCGGCACCGGCCCGTGCGGGGCCGGCTACGACTGCTCAGGCCTGACCATGTCAGGCCTGGGCCTACGCGGGCGTCTCCATTCCGCGCACCAGCGAGGAGCAGTGGGCGCAGTTGCCGCACGTCAGCACGGCCAACATGCAGCCGGGTGACATCATGGTCTTCAACGGAGCTGGCCACGTGGGCATCTACGTCGGGAACAACAAGCTGATCGACGCTCCGCAGCCAGGCATGGATGTCGAGCTCGTGGCCTTCAGCGGCTGGTATCAACAGACCTTCGACGGTGCTGTCCGGCCGTAGCCCGAGGTAGCCAGGCCTCAGTAGCCGGCGCTGCGGGTGGGTACCATCTGAGCTTTCGCCCACTTGTGGCAGTCGCCTGACGGTGCCTGGCGGCGCCGGAGGAGCCAGATGACCAAGGTACTGGTCGTGACGAACGACTTTCCGCCGCGTAGCGGCGGCATCCAGTCATTCGTGCACGCGCTGGCTGCCCGGCTGCCGGCCGACGGCGTCGTGGTGTACGCGCCAGCCTGGCAGGGTGCGGCCGAGTTCGACGCACGCCAGCGGTTCCCGGTCATCCGGCATCCGGGCTCGCTGATGCTGCCGGTCCCGTCGGTTCGCTCGCGGGCCTGCGCGCTGCTGGCCGAGCATGGCTGCGACAGCGTGCTGTTCGGCGCGGCCGCCCCGCTCGGGCTGCTGGCACCGCACCTGCGCAAAGCGGGCGCTGAGCGGATCGTCGGGCTCACCCACGGGCACGAGGCAGGCTGGGCCGCACTGCCAGGCGCCAGGTCGCTGCTACGGCGCATCGGCGACGAGGTCGACTCGCTGACCTACCTCGCTGAGTACTTCCGAATCCGGATGGCCAGAGCGCTGACAGCCGATGCCGCGGCCCGCATGGTCAAGCTGACACCAGGCGTGGACCCGCTCGAGTTCAGGCCGGGCGCCGGCGGCATGCAGATCCGCCGCGATCTCGGGATCCCGGCGGACCGGCCGGTGGTGGTGTGCGTGTCCCGCATGGTGCGGCGCAAGGGCCAGGACCTGCTGATCAAAGCGTGGTCCGCGGTCCGGGCCCGAACCGACTGCGACCCGCTCCTCATGCTGGTCGGCGACGGTCCTTACCGGTCGGCACTGGACCGGCTGGCGGGACGGTCCGGTGCGGCGGATTCGGTCCTGTTCACCGGGCCGGTCAGCTGGGATGACCTGCCCGCCTACTACGACGCGGGGAACGTCTTCGCGATGCCATGCCGGACCCGCCGGGCTGGCCTGGACGTCGAGGGCCTCGGCATCGTCTACCTGGAAGCCTCCGCGACCGGCCTTCCGGTCATCGGCGGCGATTCCGGCGGCGCGCCCGAAGCCATTCTCGATGGCGAAACCGGCTACGTCGTCAACGGCCATGATCAGGAAGCGCTGACAGACAAGCTGGTCCAGCTGCTCGCCGACCCGGCCGGCGCCGCCGCTATGGGAGATAAAGGCCAAGCCTGGGTCGACCGCGAATGGACCTGGGACCTAGTAGCCGAGCGCCTCGAGCACATCCTCACTGGCAAACTGGGCTGACCGCGTAAGGCCGGTACCGAGTGGGCTGGGGCAGCCATTGCTCTGGCTGCCCCAGTCTGGTCGGCACGGGCCTGGCACTAGCGGGTATAGAGGGTCTCGATGTCGGCGGCGAAATCTTCCGCTACGACAGCTCGCTTCACTTTGAGCGACGGCGTGATGTAGCCGTTGTCCGTGGTGAAGTCCACGGGCAGGACGACGAACTTGCGGATGGACTCGGCCCTGGAGACCACCTTGTTGGCGTCATCGACCGCGGCCTGAAGCTCGGCGAGCAGGTCGGGGTCGTTGGCCAGCTCCGCAGGCGTCGCGCCGGCGGGCTTGCCGTGCGGCTGCTTCCAGGGCTCCAGCGCCTCCGGGTCCAGCGTGATCAGGCAGGCAATGAAGGGCTTGTTGTCGCCGACGACCATGACCTGGCTGATCAGCGGGTGGGCGCGGAGGCGGTCCTCCAGGACGGCGGGGGCGACGTTCTTGCCCCCGGCGGTGACGATGAGCTCCTTCTTACGGCCGGTCACCCGCAGGAAGCCCTCGTCGTCGAGCGAGCCGAGATCCCCAGTGCGCAGCCAGCCCTCGGCGTCAAGCACCTCGCTCGTCGCCGAGGGGTTCTGCCAGTAGCCGGCGAAGTTGATGGGGCCGCGGAGCAGGATCTCGCCATCGTCGGCGATCCTCGCGGTCACGCCGGGCAGTGGCTGGCCAACCGTGCCCACCTTGTTGCGGCTCGGCTTGTTGACGGTCGCCGCGGCTGAGGTCTCGGTCATCCCGTAGCCCTCGAGCACGGTAATGCCGGCGCCGCGGAAGAAGTGCCCAAGCCGTTCTCCGAGGGGCGCGCCGCCAGAGACGGCGTAGGTAACCTTGCCGCCCACGGCCGCCCGGAGCTTGGCATAGACAAGGCGGTCGAACAGCGCGTGCCGCAGCTGCAGGCCTGCGCCGGGCCTGGCGGAGTCCGCCGCCTGGCTATAGGCGATGGCGGCCGCCGCCGCTGCCGCGAATATCTTGCTCTTGGCCTGGCTCGCCGACGCCTGCTGCTGGGCGGTGTTGTAGACCTTCTCGAACACCCTGGGTACCGCGAGGAGGAATGTCGGCTGGTACTCGCGCAGCCCCTCGGCGACGGTGCCGATGTCCTCCCAGTGCCCGAGTACGACGCCGGACTCCAGGCAGCCGATCTCGATGATCCTGGCGAACACATGCGCCAGCGGCATGAACAGCAGGGTGCTGCCGCCAGGGACCTCGAAGATTTCGGGCAGCGCACCGTGCACGGCGTTCCGGGCGGCAGCGAGCAGGCTGCGGTGGGTCAGCTCGCAGCCCTTGGGCCGCCCCGTCGTGCCCGACGTGTAGATGATCGTGGCCACGTCGCCGGCGCGACGGCTGCCACGGCGCTGGCGCGGCTGGTCGTCGGTGACGTCGGCGCCGGTGGCGGCGAGTTCGTCCAGGCCTGAGATCCGCCAGACCTGCGACAAACCAGGCAGCCGATCCCGCAGGCTCGCGATGATCTCCGCGTGCTGATCGGTCTCGGCGATGACAGCCCTGGCGCCTGAATCGCTCACGATCCACTCCACCTGCTCGGCGGATGAGGTCTCGTAGACCGGCACCGTGACCGCACCTGCCGACCAGATCGCATAGTCGGCAAGCGTCCACTCATACCGAGTCCGGGACAACAGAGCGACCCGGTCGCCGGGCTCGATCCCGGCCGCGATCAGGCCCTTGGCCAGGCTGGCTACCTGCGACCGGAACTGTTCGGCGGTGACGTCCTGCCAGCCGCCGCCGGCCGCGCGCCGACGCAGCATGACTTCGTCTGGATCGGCCGCAGCCCGGCTGAAGACGACATCGGCCAGTCCGGCATCGTCCGGTACCTCGATGAGAGCAGGGATACCAAATTCGAGCACGGAGCCTCCAAGGACTACCACGTTCCCATCCGATCTTCCTGGACGTTACCCCGTCCGCGGGCCGTTTGCCTGTCGCGGGCCGGCTAGGCCCGCGTGCCGGACTTGCCTACTGTAGGTGGATGCGGGTGCATGCGGTGAGCGATGTGCATGGCCGGGCCGATGCGCTGGCCGAGGCAGGGGCAGGCGCTGACGCGCTGATCTGCCTCGGTGATCTGCTGCTGTTCATCGACTATGCCGACCATAGCCAGGGGATCTTTGCCGACCTTTTCGGCGCAGAGCAGGCGCGGCGGCTCGTCGACCTGCGGTCGGCCGGCCGGTTTGACGAGGCGCGGGCGATGTCGGGCGAGTTGTGGGCGCAGCTCGACGGCGATCCGCGCCAGCACATCGAGGCCGCGGTGTCGCGGCAGTATGCCGCCTTGTTCGCGGCAATGCCGGTGCCCTCGTACCTGACCTACGGGAACGTGGACCTGCCGAAGCTCTGGGCCGAGCATGCCCGGCCCGGCCAGCACATCCTGGATGGTCAGCGGATTGAGCTGGACGGCTGGACCTTCGGTTTCGTCGGCGGTGGGCTGCGGACGATGTACCGGACTCCCAATGAGCTCGACGACGACGTCTTCGCGGCCAAGGTCGAGGCGATCGGCGAGGTAGACGTACTGTGCGCGCACATTCCGCCGGCCGTGCCTGACCTGCTGTACGACACGGTCGCCCGCCGGATGGAGCGGGGGAGCGAGGCCCTGCTGGCGACCATCAAGAAGACCCAGCCGCGCTACGTGCTCTTCGGCCATGTGCACCAGCCGCTGCAGAGCAGGGTCCGGATCGGGCGGACCGAGTGCATCAACGTCGGCCACTTCCGGGCCACCGGGACGCCTTACGTCCTCCAGTGGGGCTGAGCGCGCCGGCCTGGCACGTCCGGCGCGAGCCGGACCTAGAGGTACGCTCCGAGTCATGGCGGACAGGACTTCCTCGAGCATCACGGTAGCGGTCGGACGCTCGGCGGTCATGGGCGTCATCGCAGACTTCGGGTCGTACCCTGACTGGGCGACGGGAGTGAGGTCCGCCGAGGTCCTGTCCACGGCCGCGGACGGCCGCCCGCTCCGTGTCCGGTTTGGCCTGGACGCGGGCATGATCAGGGACACCTATGTACTGGCCTACGAGTGGGACGGCGACGCGGCAGTGCGCTGGCACCTGGCCGAGCCCGGCTCGATGGTGACCGAGATGTCCGGTGCCTACGTGCTCGCTGAGGACGCGGCTGGCACGAAGGTGAGCTACGAGCTCGCCGTCGGGACCAGGGTGCCGATGATCGGGATGCTCAGGCGGCGGGCCGAGAAGATGATCATCGAGACCGCGCTCAAGGGCCTGAAGTCGCGGGCAGAGTCCATCCCGTGAGTCGGGAAGACATAACGGGGATCGGGAAACGGTGACACTAATGAGTGAGCAGTCCGGGCGCAATGACTCGCCGGAACGGCCCGGTTCGCAGCGGCCGCGGCAGGCCACGCCTGCCGACGTGCTCAGTGACCTGCAGCGCTGGCTGATCCGGTCAGGCGCGAAGAGCATGCGCAAGGAGATCGGCGGCCAGGTGCGCCGGACGTTCGGTGCCGGTCAGCGGACTGGCACGGCCGACGTCTGGGACACCGCGACCAACGAGATTCCGCCCGAGGTGGGGGAGTCCCCGGAGTGCCAGTGGTGCCCTATCTGCCGCGCCGCGAGGCGAATGCGTGACTCAGGTCCGGGCCTCGGCGGGCAGTT
The DNA here is from genome assembly GCA_963837255.1 of uncultured Actinomycetota bacterium. GTDB lineage: Bacteria > Actinomycetota > Actinomycetes > Streptosporangiales > Streptosporangiaceae > JAJYUU01. Next base: position 1,746,457 of record CAWIMN010000007.1, on the reverse strand, counting down.
GTCCGGCGCCGGCGATGCCGTCGCATCCGCCGTCACGGACGCGATCAGCGCGCTCGACTCGATCTTGACCAAGGCCGGCGGTAATAGTGACCCGCGCGGTGGCACTGACCCGCGTGGGGGCAGCGGTACCCGTGGCGGCTCCGCGCCGAGACCGGGGCCTGGCGCTGGCCCGGCCGCGCCCGGCCGCGATCCGAGCGACAGCAGGCCGGGCGGCGGCATGCCGGCCGGCGTCATCTCGGGCGACAGCAAGCCATCAGCCAGCGGGTCAGGCGACGCGCGGCCGGCTGCCGACGCGCGGCCTGGTGCCGACTCGCGACCCGGTGGCGCGGCTGCTGACGGTGCCGGGACTGGTGACGCGCACGGATCGGCGGCCGGGGATCACGGGCCAGGCGGCTGGAAGCCTGGTGACCGGCTGGCGACCGCGCAGACTGCCGACCCGGATCCGTGGGCCGGAGCGACCGAAGCCGACGACGGATCGCCGGACGGGCCGCGCGCGGGCCGGCCCGAGGGGTTCGGCAGTGCAGCTAATCCAGGACAGGCGGGCGCGCAGGAGGGGCAGGCGGGCGCGCAGGAGGGGCAGGCGGACGGGCAGGGGCATGAGCCTGACGATCGGGGTTGATGTTGGGGGCACCAAGGTCGCGGCTGGCGTTGTCGACGAGTATGGCCACGTCATAGCGAAGCTGAAGCGGTTCACCCCGGCGGCCAGTCCTGGCGGCACGATCGGCGTGATCGCCGACGCGGTGAACGAGCTGCTAGCCGTGTACGAGGTGGAAGCCGTCGGGATCGGGGCCGCGGGCTTCGTCGACCAGACCCGTTCCACCGTGCTGTTCGCGCCGAACCTAGCCTGGCGCGACGAGCCAGTGGAGAAGCTGGTCGAAGAGCGGATTGGCCGGCCGGTGGTGGTGGAGAACGACGCCAATGCGGCTGCCTGGGCAGAGGCGAAGCTGGGTGCCGCCCGCGGCCTCGAGCAGGTGCTGCTGATCACCGTTGGCACGGGCATCGGAGCCGGCATCGTGCTGGATGGCCGGCTATATCGCGGCCGCTTCGGCTCCGCTGGCGAGCCCGGCCACTACCGTGTCGTGCCCGAGGGACGACTGTGCGGCTGCGGCAACCGCGGCTGCTGGGAGCAATACGCCAGCGGCAGCGCTCTTGTCGCCGAGGCGCGCGACTTTGCCCGCAGGTCACCCGAGGCCGCAGCCCGCCTGCTCCAGCTGGGCGGCGGGACCGCCGAGGGGATCGATGGGCCGGCGGTCACCAAGGCCGCGCAGGAAGGAGATGTCGGCGCTGTCGAGTGCTTCGACATCGTCGGCAAGTGGCTCGGCGCCGGCCTGGCCGATCTGGCGGCGATCCTCGATCCCGGCTGCTTTGTCATCGGCGGCGGGGTATCCGAGGCAGGCGAGCTGCTGCTCGGCCCGGCCCGCGCGGCCTACGAGAACGGCCTCACAGGCCGTACCCATCGGGAGTTCGCTGACGTCAGGCTTGCCGAGCTCGGCCCCGACGCTGGCCTGATCGGTGCGGCTGACCTGGCCAGAATCGGCTGATGATGCCCGGCTGGGGTTGGCGCCGGCGGCTACAGGACCGCGCCGTCGTCATCGTCGTCCCGGCCGGAGCGATCGCCGAGCTTGACGATGAGCGTCACGAAGCCCGCCACAAACGCAGCCACGGCCACGAGTGCCGCCTCGGCCGAGATAGTCCAGTGCAGGAACATGCTGGCAACCAGCAGGTAACCGGGTCCGCCGATGACGCCGACCAGTGCCGCCTTGGTCATCGAGTCCAGCTTGGCCGGAGGCGGCAAGGGCTCGGGCATGTACGGCTCGTCTTCCTCCTCCGGCGGTGAGTATGAGCGCGGGTCGCCTGCGATCCGAATCACCCGAGTGCGATCGGGCGGACTGGCGAACCTGGTCACCGGACTAGCAGCCTGATCCGAGCGGCCGACGGGATCCTTGCCCGCCTGCGGCTCTGCTGGGCCCGCCGGGCCGTGCTCGGCTGGGCCAGCTACCTCAGCCGCACCGTTGCGGTGCTCTGCCGGGCCCCAGCTGTGCTCGACCGGCCTGGCGACCTGCTCCGCCGCGCCGTTGCGGTGCTCATCCTGGCCGCTGACATGCTGAGCTGGGCTAGCGCCCGGCTCAGCCGTGCTGGCACCTTGCTCGGCCGGGCCAACGCCGTGCTCGGCCAGGCTAGTGCCGGACCCGGCCGCGCCGCCGGCCGATTCGGGCAGGTCTTCGCTAGCCGGCCAGGGCACGCCGGTACTCGTTCGGTCAGCTGGGACATCAAAGCGCGCAATCAGGTCACGCCACGCAGCCTCGTCGCCGCTGATTTCGCCGTCGATGTCCCCAGGTCCGCTCATCCGCCGTCGATCCCCGCCTGCTGGTGTGCTGTCTGCTCGCCTGTTGATTCCCGCCTCACCTGGCTATGCATACGCACGAACTCCAGGCTTCCCGCAAATATTGCCTCGGCATCGTGATCGAGCGTAGCCACGTGGTAGCTATTGGCCAGTTCTCGAACTTCTAGCTGATCAGGCGGGAGCACCTGGGTGAGCAGCTTCAGACTGGCCGGCCCGACCACGTGATCGGCGGTGCTGTGGAACGCCAGCACCGGCTGCGTCAGCTCGCCCAGATGCTGCTGCGTCGTCTTCCACAAGCCAGGAAGCGTGGCCGCGGCCTTGACCGGGGTCCGGTCGTACCCGGCCTCGGCCGCAGCCGGGTCCTTGATGTCGCTGGCGATGCCTTTGACCGATGGCACCAGGTGCTTGACTGCAGGCAGGAGGGCGAACAGCAGCTTGTTGTCGGCCGTCACCGAGGGGTTGACCACGACGAGCCCACGTACTGCCGGTCCGCGAAGCTCAGCCAGCCGCAGTGCGAGGCAGCCACCCATGGACAGGCCCATCAGGAAGATCTCGTCGGACCGCGCCTGCAACTCATCGAAGGCTCGATCCACTTCGGCGAACCAGTCCTCCCAGCGCGTCCTGGCCATCTCCTGCCAGGTCGTGCCGTGGCCGGGCAGCCTCGGCAAGCTCACGCTCAGTCCGGCCGCGGCGAGATACTCGGCCCATGGCCGCAGCGACTGAGGACTGCCAGTGAAGCCGTGGCAGAGTAGTACACCGGTCGGGCCGCCGTCGTGGGCAAAGGCCTCCGCGCCTGGCATAACGGGCATGTGCCGCATCCTTTCGGGTACCGGACTGGCTGGCCCGGCTCACTGCCTGACTCGAATCGTCGCACGCCCCGCTCCGACGCGGCACTCGGTTCGGGTGGTCAGCCCGGCACAGTCTGGTGATCGCCGGATCGCGCGTGACGTGGGAACATATGACCGTGTTCTACTGGGTGGTCAAGGCGATACTAGGCCCGTTCCTGCGGCTCATCTTCCGGCCGTGGGCGGAGGGCGCGGACAACGTGCCGCGCGAGGGCCCAGTGATCCTGGCCAGCAACCACCTCTCGTTCTCAGATCACTTCTTCGCGCCGCTGCCGCTGCCGCGCAAGGTTGTCTTCCTCGCCAAGTCTGAGTACTTCACCGGCCGCGGCATCAAGGGCCTGTTCAGCAAGGCATTCTTCAGCGGCGTGGGCCAGATCCCGATCGACCGGACCGGGGGAGCCGCCAGCGAGCGCGCGCTGCGAACTGGCCTGCGCGTGCTGGCGTCGGGCGAGATCCTGGGGATCTACCCGGAGGGCACCCGGACGCCGGATGGCCGCCTGTACCGGGGCAAGACAGGCGTCGCGAGGCTTGCCCTCGAGGGTCGAGCGCCCGTCGTCCCGACTGCGATGATCGGCGGCTTCGAGTTCCAGCCGCCGGGCAAGCTCACGCCGCGTCTGACCATCAGGCCCGGCGTGCGCTTCGGCAGGCCTTTGGACTTCTCCCGCTACTACGGCATGGAAAACGACCGGATAGTGCTGCGGGCGGTCACCGATGAAATCATGTACGAGCTCATGAGGCTGTCGAGCCAGGAGTACGTGGACGAGTACGCGCAGCGGGCCAAGGGCCGGGTAGCCCAGGCACTGCGTCATGACTCGCGCAACAGGGACCGGGTTCTTGAGGCCGGCCGTGACAACGGCCAGGCGGTGGGTTCCGACGCCGACGAGTTCGAGGACGTCCAGGACTAAGCCGACGGCACTGTGCGCAAGCCCGCGATCGGCGCGCCGCTACGCAACGTCGCCCTGATAGTCGCGATGACCTGGTCTGGCTGAGCCCTGATTCGCCAGGGCGTGAAGTGCAGCACCCGGATCCCGGCTGCCGTCATCCGGGCATGCCGTTGCATCGTGCTCTCCCACTCGGCTGCTCCGAAGTGATATTCGCGCGAGTCCACTTCGGCCGCGACGCCAGCCTCTTCCCACCAGGCGTCAGGCTTGGCCAGGAAGACGTCACCGATGTACAGACTCGGGTTGTACACGGGCTGCGGCAGACCAGACCGGTCGACGAGATCCATGAGGTCCCCTTCGGGTGCGGACCGAATGCCGCGAGCCACGTCTGCGATCACCGAGCGGAGCAAGGCTCCGTTGCGCAACCGGCTGCGCCCGAGCTCCGCGGCCAGATCCTCCGGCCCGCACCAGCCGCGGTCAACGCGATGGCGACGATCGCCCGCATATCGCGAAGGCTCGTCGTGCCAAGTGCAGCGTCGGTCACGGCCCTGGGGATCGTGGTGAAGCGGATCGCGCCCTGAGTCGCGAACCTGGTCGGCAGCCTCCGGGTGCGGTGGATCCTGATATATCCGGCCCCAGCGCGATGACAGGTCGCCGGAGCGAGCACGTCGACGATGCCCGTGGCTTCTGGAAGGATGCCGTACCGCCGGAGCGCGGCGCGCCCCGTAAGCAGGCTGCGTCCACCCGCATAGAGCAACGCGGCCATGTCCATCTGATCGAGCGATGGCGAGCCCCGGCCCGTCAGGTATACGCCGGGAAAAAGCCGCTGCCACTCCCCACCTTGCTGGATCCGGTACTTGATAGCGCCCATGCCGACGCCGAGCGCCGAGGCTTGATCGCGCGACAGGACACCGTGCTGCCGGTCGAGCAGTCTTGCTAGCGGATCTCGCTGCTTGGCGGCCCCTTGACGCGCGCTTAACGACGGTGATCGGGCCGCATTCGATCGGCCCGACGGTTCACACGGTGCGGTCACGAGGAAAGGCTCGCATCGGGTGCCGACAAACTGCCTATCTCGGGCGCATGAGCGCTTGGAAGGGCTCCGACGCATGATGGGCGCCACAACGTGTGTGCATCTGGGGCGCAGATTGAGCCCCAGATGCACACACGTTTTCCAAGGCCCGCACCGCGCCCCTGGTTCAGCGCGCCCGGACAGCGCGCCCAGGATCAGCGCGCCAGCCCTTTGTCTGCTCGACGGCGCTGCGCCAACGGGCATGCGCGGCGTCATCACGCGGCTCGGGCGTGAACCTGCGGTCGAGCTGCCAGATCGCTGCGAGCTCCGCACGGGATGACCACACTCCGGTCGCCAGGCCAGCCAGGAAGGCGGCTCCAAGCGCCGTCGTCTCCGCCACAACGGGCCGCTCGACCGGGCGCTGAAGCTGGTCGGCTTGCAGCTGCATGAGGAGGTCGTTGGCGCTGGCACCGCCATCCACACGCAATGACGGACCATCAACACCGCGCCCGGCGGACTCGGCGGTCATGACGTCCATGACGTCCCGGACCTCGAACGCGATGGCCTCAAGCGCCGCCAGGATCAGGTGCGCCCGGGTTGTACCTCGCGTCAGGCCGAACATCGCTCCCCTGGCATCGGGATCCCAGTCGGGCGCGCCAAGCCCGGTGAGCGCCGGGACGAACACGACCCCACCAGAGTCCGGCACCGAGCGCGCCAGGGCCTCGCTCTGCGCGGCGTGGTCCAGCAGCCCGAGCCCATCCCGCAACCACTGGATGGCCGCTCCGGTCACGAACACCGACCCCTCGAGCGCGTAGGTCAGTCCTTCCGACGGCGACAGCCACGCCACCGTCGAGAGCAGCCCGGCCTTCGACCTGACCACCTGACGCCCGGTATTGACCAGCACGAACGAACCGGTCCCGTACGTGCACTTAGCGGCGCCGGAATCGAAGCAGGCCTGGCCGAACAGCGCGGCCTGCTGGTCCCCGGCGATGCCGGCGATCGGTACCGACAAGCCGAGGAATGCGGACGGGTCCGTGTGGCCGACGGCGCCGGTCGAGGCCACCACCTCGGGTAGCGCATGCGGCGGAACGCCGAACAGCGCGCAGAGTTCCGTCGACCACTGGCCGGCCTCGATGTCGAACAACAGGGTCCTGGACGCGTTCGAGGCATCGGTCACGTGCAGCCGCCCGCCCGTCAGCCGCGCGATCAGGTACGAGTCGACAGTCCCGACCACGACCGAGCCGTCCGACACGCCCGCCCACACGGCGGGATCGTTCTCGGCCAGCCAGGTCAGCTTCGTACCGGTGAAGTACGGATCGATGCGCAGCCCGGTCAGCTCCGCCACCCGCGGCTCGGCCCCGGCGGACCGAAGCCGCTCGCAGATCGCCGTGGTCCGCCGGTCCTGCCAGACGATGGCGCGGCGCGGCGCGGCGAGCGTGGCGCGATCCCAGATCACGGCGGTCTCCCGCTGGTTGGTGATGCCAACGCAGCTGATGGCAGGAGACCCAGCCGAGGCGATCGCCTGGCTGCATGCGGCCAGCGTCGCCTGCCAGATACCCTCGGGCAGGTGCTCAACCCACCCGGGCTGTGGGAAATACTGCCGGAATTCCTGGTATCCGCGACCCGCGAGGGTGCCCTGGTCCGTCACGATGAGAGCGGTCACGCCGGTAGTCCCGGCGTCGATCGCGAGAACTGTCATGAGCACTAGTCTGGCGTCAAGGAAGGCGAGAGGAAGTACGCATGCGAGTCGGAGTCCTCACCGGAGGCGGAGACTGTCCAGGGCTGAATGCCGTCATCCGGGCTGTCGTGCGGACCGGCGTAGCCGAGCACGGGATGGAGTTCATCGGCTTCCGTGACGGCTGGCGCGGCCCGCTCGAGGGCGACACCATGGCGCTGGATGTCAACGCCGTGCGCGGCATCCTGCCTCGCGGCGGCACGATACTCGGCTCGTCCCGGACCAATCCGATGGCCGAGTCCAACACCGTCGGCGGCAAGACCGGGATCGAGCGGGTCCTGGAGAACCTCGACAGCCTCGGCGTCGACGCCCTGGTCGCGATTGGCGGCGAGGACACGCTCGGGGTAGCCAACAAGCTCAACGAGGCTGGTGGCAAGGTCGTCGGCATACCCAAGACGATCGACAACGACCTTGGCGCCACGGATTTCACGTTCGGGTTCGACACGGCTGTGAACATCGCCATGGAGGCGATCGACCGCCTGCACACCACGGCTGAAAGTCATCACCGCGCGCTCATCGTCGAGGTCATGGGCCGCAGCGCGGGCTGGATAGCGCTGCACGCCGGGATCGCCGGCGGCGCGAACGTCATCCTCATCCCCGAGCAGCCGTTCGACATCGACCAAGTCTGCGAGTACGTGGAGCACCGGTTCCAGACCCGGTACGCGCCCATCGTGGTGGTGTCCGAGGGTGCCCACCCGAAGACCGTCGACGAGGCCATCGCCGACGACAAGCGGGACGCCTTCGGGCACGCCCGGCTCGGCGGGATCGGCCAGCTGCTCGCCTACGAGATCGAGCAGCGCACAGGCAAGGAGGCGCGCTGCACGGTCCTCGGGCATATCCAGCGCGGCGGGACGCCGACGGCATTCGACCGGGTCCTGGCGACCCGGTTCGGCGTGCACGCGATCCATGCAGTAGCCGACGGAGCCTTCGGCACGATGGTCGCGCTGCGCGGCACCGACATCGTCCGCGTGCCGCTGGCCGTGGCGACCACCGAGCTCAAGCTCGTACCCCCGGAGCGCTATGCCGAGGCCGAGGTCTTCTTCGGCTAGGTAAGGGCACCAACCCATCAGGACCGGAACGGGCTCGCTTGCCCTGTCTCGCCCGCAAGGCCGCGGCCTAGACCCTGCCTGCGGTGATCGTCCCGTATCGCGCCGTAAGCCCTGGCTGCCCTGTGCGCCGAGCTACAGGTGCGCGGGGCTGAATTCGAGCACCCCGGCTCGCCGCGGCCTGTTCTGCGGTGTCCTGCCCGGCTAAGAGCAGCTGTGGTAGGAGGCCTGATAGCCCTGCGGCGGCGCCTCCAGCAGGTACCGGTGGCCCTGTCTGATCAGGTACAGCGAGATTCGCCAGGCGGTGCATGACGATTGCGTCGGGCTGTCGGCTGCCTGCTGGTGGCTCGTGAACGTCACCAGCGCGCCGACCTGGCCGGGCCCGATCACGCCGATGCTGTGCAGCGTGGCGAGAGAGTCCCGCGTTGTCCCGTAGCCAGTCATGAAGGTCGCGGCCGAAAGACCGCTCCGCACCGCCGGGCTGAAGAGCTTCTCGTAGGCGCTGTAGGCATGGCTGTTGATCGCGCTGAAGTAGCGGTTCAGGACCGCAACGACGGCTGCCTCGTGTGGCGCCGTCGCGGCGCTCGGGTCGACGGTCACCACGCCGTTGTCCGCCGCCTGCGGCGCGCTGGCCGCCGCGGAGGCTGTCGGCGTCGGGGTCGGTTTCCCGTGCCCGGTCTTCGCAGCACCAGCCTGAGCAGCGTGGCCCACCGTGCCGTGATGGCCGACGAGCACGACGGCTACCGCGGCCGCGACGCACACGACCACGATCGACGCCGCGATCGCGATCCATCGCCCGCTGTGCATGCTGCCCGCCGCGCGGGACGGCTCTGAGGACAGGTCACGCCGGCCGGCGGACGATCGGTCGCGCCCGCCGCCGGCCGACGGCCCTGGCGCCGACTGAGCGACCGCCGAGCCCGTGGTCGGCTGCTGAGACCCGAACTGGCTGCGGTCCGGCGGCTGATACCAGGGTGGATCGATACTGTCCTGGTCGTCTGCCCAGGCCGGCGGGTAATGCGGCGGCGAGGGCACGCCGTAGCTGCCGGACGGTAAGTAGACCGCGCGCTCCGCCGCGCCGGAGTGAGCCCCGACGGACGAGGAGTCGTGCATGTAGCCGCCGCACGCGATGCAGAATTCCGCGTCAGGTCCTGTCTGGTGACCGCACCTGGTGCAGAGTGCCATGAGATCGCGTCCTTACGCCGACCCGGCTCGGAATGGTACTCACCATCAGTATCCGGGCAGACACTCTCGGACGCTACCGAGATGAGGATTATCGCCGGCCAGCTCAGGTGGCAGACTGTTGTGATGTCCGTGCTGCCCGTTGCCCGCAAGGTCGACCACGACGAGCCGGGCGACCTGCATGAACCGTGCGTCCTGCTGAAGCTCGGCGAGATCGTGCTCAAGGGCCGCAACCGGCAGCAGTTCGAGCGCCTGCTGCACGAGAACATCAGAAGGGCCGTGCGCGACCTCGGCATCGAGGTCCGGGTCTGGCAGCGCGAAGGCGTGATCGTGCTGCGCGTCGTGGGCGCGGAGGCTGGCGGCGTGGTCGCCGAGGCAGCGGTCGACCTGGTCGCCGAGCGGATGAGAAACGTCATGGGCCTGGCCAGGGTGTGCCGGGCCGTGCGGGTGGCCAAGGAGCCGCAGGCTGCGATCGCGGCAGCGGTTGAGCTGACGGCGGGCTGTCCCGGCTCGTTCGCGGTGCGGGCGCGGCGGCGTGACAAGCGCTTTCCGCTGACGTCGGCTGAGCTAGCCGTACAGATCGGCCAGCGGATCCAGCAGGAGTACGGCTACCCGGTCAACTTGCGTGCGCCGGACACCACGGTGTTCGTCGAGGTCGATCAGCGCGAGGTGTTCGTTTTCACGCAAGGGTGGGCCGGGCAGGGCGGACTGCCGGTGGGCATGAGCGGCCGGGCGCTGGTGCTGATGTCCGGTGGCATCGACTCGCCGGTCGCCGCGTACCGGATGATGCGCCGTGGTCTGCGCTGCAACTTCCTGCATTTCTCGGGTATGCCGCTGACCGGCCCGGAGTCGGTCTACAAGGCGTACGGCCTGGCCCGCCAGCTTGACCGGTATCAGACCGACTCCAGGCTGTTCGTGGTGGCCTTCGGCAACGCGCAGCGGCGGCTAGCCAGTTCCGGGGCCGGGAAGCTCCAGATCGTCGCCCAGCGGCGGCTGATGCTGAAGACCGGCGCGGCCCTGGCCCGGCGTGTTCGGGCCGCCGCGCTCGTCACCGGCGACTCGCTGGGCCAGGTCAGCAGCCAGACGCTGACCAACATCACCGCATTGGACGACGCGGTTGCGCTGCCGATCTTGCGTCCGCTGATCGGCCTGGACAAGTCGGAGATCATGGCCGAGGCGCGCCGTATCTCAACGCTGGCCATCTCAGAACTTCCGGATCAGGACTGCTGCTCGCTGCTGACCCCGCGCCACGTAGAGACCAGGGCACGCATCGAGGACCTGCGCAGGATCGAGGCACGCCTGGATGCCGACGATCTTGCCGAGGAACTCGCCGCGGCGGCGCAGGAGCACAACCCAGGGCAGATCTGAGCCCGCTCGCCTTACAGGTCAGCGTCGTCTGGGTCCAGGTAGGTCCGGGCAAGCGGACCGGTCCAGATCGCGGCGTCGCCACCAAGGCGCGTCAGGATGCCCCCGGTAGCCCACAGCGAACGGGTTCCGGGTGCGAGAGCGACATCGGTGACGCCGCTGCCGAGGTCGGACTGGACGACGATGGCCGCTCCCCAGCCGCCGGGGGAGGCGTGCAGGATCAGCCCGGTCGCGGCGGCATTGGCGGGCGTCGCCGTGACGAGGACCTCGCCATGCGGCCCAGGCGCGAGCCGGCCCGCCCAGGCCTGTAGGCCGCTGACGAGTCTGGACCAGGAGCTCCCGTTCCAGTGCGCGAGCACGAGGAGCGCGCTGTGGTTACGGCCGACCTGGGTCCCGACGACCCAGACGTCGTGGTTGGAGATCGCCAGGATGTCGCGCGGCTCTACGTCGGCCAGAACCCGGCCGGTCTGCATCCGCCGCCACGTGCGGCCGTCGAATCGCACGATCACGTCAGCGCGGCGGCTGGCCGCGATCGCCCAGATATCTCGAGCCGAGACGGCACTTGCCCGGTAGACCGAGCGCGCCGCGCCAGGCACGGGGAGCCATGACGTGCCGTCGAAGTGCCAGGTGCCCATGGCACGTGACCCGGTGACAGTGGTGCCGAAGGCCCAGACGTTGCTGGCGCTGATGGCCGTCAGGCCGGTGAGCTGACCATGCCGCCAGTGACCGGCGACGAGCCAGTGGCGACCGTCCCAGTGCAGCACGTAGCGGCCGTACTGACTGGCAGCCCAGACGTCGTTGGCGGCGGGTGCACTCGCCTCGCTGATGAAGCCGGGCAGCCCGCAGGGCAGCACCGCCGACGTCAGGGTGCTGCCGTTCCACTGTGCCGCGACGGGGCTGCTGCTCGGGCCGCCGGGGTCGGTGCCGCCGAACGCCCAGGCATGCCGGGCGCTGGTCGCGACGATGACGGAGTAGCCCGATGCGTTGGCCAGCGGGCCATAGTGCATGGTGACCGCGACGCGCAAGACCGCCGTGCTGGCCTTGGCGATCCGCGCCGGCCGTGGCTGGGCGGGCGACCGCCGGGCGGCCCGCGCCGCTCGCGGCCGGGGTCGGTCCGGCGGCGGCAGGGTAAGAGAACGCGCCCACGGCCACCGCGACGACAGAGATCAGCCCCGTCAGCGCGGCGGTGGGGCGGAACTTCACCATCGATGTCTCCGCGCGGTGATAGTGCAAGAGAGCTGCGTTGTTCGCGGGTGCGCAACGTCCAGGTCAAGGCTTTCCCAAGATACCTGGAAGCAACGGGTGCCGCAGGGTGGATTACCGGACCTGTCGCGCCGCGTCGGTGTGGCAAGCTAGCTGCGGAGGCGAGGCACGTGCGAATTGGCTTGCAGATTCCTGATTTCAATGGGGCCGGTGGCGCCCAGCAGCTGGGACGCAAGCTCGCCACCGTCGCCAGGACCGCCGATGACGCTGGCTTCGACAGCATCGGCGTGATGGATCATTTCTTCCAGATCTCCATGATCGGCCCGCCTGAGCAGGACATGCTCGAGGCGTACACGACGCTCGGCTACCTGGCCGCCTGCACCTCCCGGGCCAGGCTTCTCACCCTGGTCACGGGGGCCGTCTACCGGCACCCCGGCATCCTAGCCAAGATCGTCACCACGCTCGATGTGCTGTCGGGCGGCCGGGCGTGGCTGGGCATCGGAGCGGCCTGGAACGAAGAGGAGGCACGGGGCCTGGGCGTGCCCTTCCCGCCGCTGGCCGAGCGCTTCGAGCGGCTCGAGGAGACGCTGCGCATCTGCCTGCAGATGTGGCAGGGCGACGAGTCGCCCTTCCGCGGCAAGCACTACCAGCTGGCGCGGCCGCTGAACCATCCGCCGGCCGTCTCAGCGCCGCATCCGCCGATCATGATCGGTGGCTCTGGCGAGCGCAAGACGCTGCGGCTGGTAGCGCGCTACGCGCAGGCGTGCAACCTGTTCCCCGGCCCGGAGCTCGGGCGCAAGCTGGAAGTCCTGCGGGCGCACTGCGAGGCCGAGGGCCGTGACTATGACGAGATCGAGAAGACATGCATCTTCCGGTTCGACGTCGGCGAGCGCGGCGAGCGGGCGCCGGAGCTCGTGGACCAGCTGGCCGGGCTCGCGGAGCTGGGCATCGACATGGCCATCGGCGGCGTCGCTGGCGTGTGGAGCCTGAAGCCGCTGGAGGTCATGGGCAGCGAGGTGATCCCGGCGGTGGCTGGCCTCTAAGCGGGTGCGGGCAGCGGCGCTCGGGCGAGCACGGCCGCGCAGAACACGGCCGGCGCGTCGTTGCCGCCGGCCGTATGCGTCTGCGGGCGTCAGCCGATGGCGGCGGGCTGAATGGCCGGGGTGAGGGAGCGCCCGAGCAGCTGTGGCAGCGTGCTCACCATGGCACCGAGGTCCCTGATGTCCTCCCCCGTCAGCGCCTGGTCACCGTCGCACATGGCGGCTGCGGGGTGCGGGTGGACGTCGACGATGATCCCGTCCGCGCCGACCGCGATGGCGGCCCGGCTCAGCGGCAGCACTAGGTCGCGACGGCCACCCGAATGCGATGGGTCCACGATCACCGGCAGGTGCGATAGCCGCTGGGCTACCGGCACGGCGCTGATGTCGAGGGTATTCCTGGTGGCGGTCTCGAATGTCCTGATGCCGCGCTCACACAAGACGATGTCAAGATTGCCGCGCTGCGCGATGTACTCGGCGGCCATCAGCCACTCCTCGATGGTGGCGTTCATGCCGCGCTTGAGCAAGACCGGCTTGCTGGCTGAGCCGACGGCCTGGAGCAGCGTGAAGTTCTGCATGCTGCGGGTACCGACCTGGAGCATGTCGGCGTAGGAGCAGACAAGGTCGACGGACGCCGGGTCGATGACCTCGGTGACGACAGGCATGCCTGTCTCCGCCCGGACCTCGGCGAGGATCCGCAGGCCGGCCTCGCCTAGCCCCTGGAACGCGTACGGGGACGTCCGTGGCTTGTAGGCGCCCCCGCGCAGCAGCGAGGCGCCGGCGGCCTTGGCCATCTGCGCCGCCGTCAGGGTCTGCTCGGGTGTCTCCACCGTGCACGGCCCCGCGATGACGGTCACGTTGTCCGGGCCAATGGGGACGCCACCGACGGTGATTGTCGACCGGTGCGGATGATTCTCGCGGCTGACCAGCTTGTACGGGAACCGAGATGCGGACGACATCACTGACGCCGGGGTAGCTGCGCAGGTTGAGCGCGCCGAACTGCTCGACATCGCCGACCAGGCCGATGATCGTACGGGACACGCCGCGGCTGACGAAGGCCTCGCCGCCGGCCGTGCCGACCAGGCCAACTATCTCGGCAATGTCTGTTTCGGTGGCCTCGGGGGCCATCACCACCACCATCGCGTCCTCCTCGTCCCATCATGACGAAAGCCCCGGACCGATCTGGCCCGGGGCTCGAAGTAGGTGTCGCCTTGCGTCAGCGCAGAGTCTGGCGAGCGACCGTCCCAGGGCCGGGCCGGTAGCCAAAACCAAACCAATACTCGCTACGCACGTTATGTAGCTTAGCGCACCGCCAGTGATGCGCGCTGCGCGGTGGGTGCGGCGCAGGCACTTTCGGCGGGGTGACAAGATAGCTGCACCTGCGGGGGATAAGGGTCGACGTCGCGGCTGGGTGCGGCGCCTATTCGGGAAGGGGCAGGTCAGCGGGACATGGCGCAGCCCGACATAGGTGCGCGCGGACGCGGCGGACGCGGCGAGCGCGGCCTGGGCCTGCCGGCGAGCGGCCTAGGCGGCCCCGTGACTGACGACAGGCTACGACCGGGGGGAGCGGCGCCGGAGCTGGTTTCGCCGTCCGGCCGACGAGGTCAGCCGGTGGCGAGCGTCGCCACGCTGGTTCACTGGCTGGCACTGGCGCAGGCGACCTCGGTCCTGCAGGTGACGTCGGCCAGCCGGGTGACCTCAGTTCGGCGAGTAGCGTCGATCAGGCGGGCGATGTCGGCGAGGCTGGTGGCGTCGGTCAGCCGGGTGACCTCAGTTCGGCGGGCGACGCTGAGGCCAGGAGCCTCGGCGATCAGCCTGTGCTACCACCGGGTCAGTACATTCCCCGGACTCTGCCGGTCCTGCACTACGGGCCCATTCCGGCGTTTCACCGGGACACCTGGGATCTGCGGATCTTCGGGGCGACGGAGTCAGGCGCCGAAGCCAGGCTGCGCTGGGACGACGTAGCGGCCATGCCGGTCAGTCGAGGTCGTCGCCGACTTCCACTGCGTGACCAAGTTCACTGTGCCCGGCGTCCAGTGGCAAGGCATCCTGGCGTCCGAGGTGCTGCACCGGTACCCGCCAGCTGCCGCGGTGACGCACGTGATGATCTGGGCTGACTTCGGCTACAGCGCCAACATCAGGATCGCCGACTTCGCCGCCGAGCACACCATGCTGGCCACTGCACCGCGACGGCGACCCGCTCAGCCCCGAGCACGGCTACCCGCTCCGCCTTGTCGTGCCACACCTGTACGCCTGGAAGAGCGTGAAGTGGATCCGGGCGCTTGAGTACCTCACTGCGGACCGGCGTGGATTCTGGGAAGAACGCGGCTATCACAACACTGCCGATCCCTGGCGTGAGCAGCGCTACTCCTACCAGGAGATGGAAGGTGAGGGTCCACCGCTGTAGCCAGCGGGCCTACAAGCCGAGGCCGAAGCCCACGGTGATGGTAATGGTGGAGCCCTGCGGCGCCTGGCCCTGCGGCGACCACGTGACGACGCGGTGGCCAGGGCCGATCTGATTGACCGTCACGTTGAAGCCAGCCCCGGTGAGCGCGGCCTCCGCCTGGTTCAGGTTCATGCCGGTGAGATCCGGCACGTTCACCAGCTGTGGGCCTTGCGAAACCCACACGTTGACGACCTCGCCGGACGTAATGGGCGTGTTAGGCGCAGGCTCCTGCCGGACGATGGTCCCGGCCGGCTGCGAGCTGCTGGACACCGGCTGCTGGTTGACGATGAAGCCGCCCGCCGCCGCTGCCGCCTGGGCAACGCCGATTTGCTGGCCGACGAAGTCAGGCAGCGGCGGCCCGGCGCTGACCACGAGGCGGACCGGCTTGGTCTTCGGCCAGAGCGTGTAGGCGACCGGGCTGGTGGAGATGACGACGCCCTTCGGGATGCTGCTCGACGTCTGAGAGGTGGGCTGGGCCGGGATCAGGCCAGCAGCTTTAAGCGCTTGGTCAGCCTGGTCGATCGGCTCGCCGGTGACCGAAGGCATCTTGACCATGACAGGGCCGAGCGACGAGATAAGCGTCACCTTGCCGCCATGGGTGATCCGCGCCCCGGCTGCGGGGTCGGTCCTGATGACCTCGCCAGCAGGGACGCTGTCGCTGTGGCGGGACGGACCGGACACGACGACCAGGCCGGCGTTCGAGAGATCGGCGCGGGCGGCGCTGACAGTCATCCGGGCGACGTTCGGCACCGCGAGATACTGGCCCGCGCTCAGCCACCAGGCGATCCCGGCCAGGACCAGGACGCCGAGGACGATCAGGATCCGGCGGCTGAACAGCCAGCGCTGGAGGAACGGGTCGCGGTAGCCACGGGACCGCCGACGTGACGCGCGTGCCGCGTAGCGCCCCCCATCGGCGTAGTCGTCATCGACGCCGGTCGGCACGATCATCGTGTGGTTGGCGCTCGGTTGCCCGCCGGCCTGCGTCCCGTACGGCCCGCCCGGCGCCGCGTAAGCCGCGGTCGGGTTCGGTCCGCCGGGCCAGTGATCCGGGAAGGGACCGGTATCCGGCAGCCCCGCTTCGGGTGCGCGGCCGTTAACCGGGGCCTGAGCCAGCGCGGCCGGACTGGCGGCAGCCTGGTAACCGCCGCCGTCCCCGGCGGCAGCCTCCGGGCGTGTCACGGGTGGCAGCGGCATGCCACGGCGTACCTCGGTGATCGCCTTGAGGTAGTGCCGGGCGTCCGGCGGCCGCAGCTCTGGGATCGCGGCTCGTGCCGAGGGCGACGAGCGCGTCGAGTGCGGCTGGCAGGTCTGCGTTGACGCTCGACGGCGGCGGCACCACCGAGTTGACGTGCTTGTAGGCGACCGCGAGCGGCGATTCGCCGGTGTGCGGCTGCACGCCGGTCACCATCTCGAACAGCATCACGCCGCAGGCGTAGACGTCGGTGCGCTCGTCCGACGAGCTGCTGGCGACCTGCTCCGGAGCGAGGTAGGCGGCGGTCCCGATCAGCAGTCCCGTCCTGGTGTGCCTGATCCCGGCGGCGGCCCTGGCCAGGCCGAAGTCGGCGACCTTGACCGACGTTCCGGTGCCCAGCAGGACGTTCTCCGGCTTGACGTCCCGGTGGATGATCCCGGCGTCATGCGCAGCCGCCAGGCCGGCGAGCACCCGCTCGATGATGTCCAGGGCCTCGCGCGGGCTGAGGCAGCCGCGGGCCACCAGCAGCTCGCGCAGGGTCGGACCTGGCACGTACTCCATCGCGATGTAATGCAGGTCGCCAGTGGAGCCCTGGTCGAAGACCGCGACCACGTTCGGGCTGGACAGCCTGGCAGCCGATCGCGCCTCGCTGATGAAGCGCGCGACGAACTCCTGATCACGGGCCAGCTCAGGATGGGCGATCTTGAGCGCGACAGTACGCTCCAGCCGCACGTCGCGAGCGTGATAGACCGTGGCCATGCCGCCACGGGCGATCTGCGACTCGACGAGGTAGCGGCCGTCAAGCAACTGCCCGATCGGGGCCGACAACGTCGTATCCATCGGGAGAATTCTAGGGGCCCGGTGAGGTTCTGCGCCCGGGAACGATATGGCTGGATGGCAGTTCAGCGCCCTAGGACCCGGCCGGATCGCCGCCCGGCGCCGCCGGCCTGGCCGCGCCTGCGGTCGCTCCGGTTGCCCGGCGGTCAGCCGACAGGCGGCGACGAGGCGAGCGCGAGCTTGCGCCGCGGCACCCGGCCTGCCAGGTAGGCGAGCCTCCCGGCGCCGACCGCCAGGCGCATGGCCTCGGCCATCTGCTCGGGGTTTCGCGCCCTGGTCACGGACGTTGCGAGCAGCACCGCACTGCAGCCGAGCTCCATCGCGATGGCAGCGTCGCTGGCCGTGCCGATCCCGGCGTCCAGGACCACCGGGACGCCTGCTGATTCGACGATCAGCTCGATGTTGTGCGGATTCCGGATGCCTAGGCCGGAGCCGATCGGCGACCCGAGTGGCATGACCGCGGCGCAGCCGGCCTGCTCGAGCCGCCTGGCCAGCACCGGGTCGTCGTTTGTGTACGGCAGCACGGTGAAGCCGTCCGCGACGAGCTGCTCCGCTGCTGTTAGCAGCTCGAGCGGGTCGGGCAGCAGCGTGCGCTCGTCCGCGATGACCTCCAGCTTGACCCAGGCGGTGCCCAGCGCCTCGCGGGCCAGCCGGGCGACCCGGACTGCCTCCACGGCGGTGAAGCAGCCGGCCGTGTTGGGCAGCACTCGGATGCCCCGGTCGGTCAGCAGTTCGAGCACCGACCCGGCCGCGGCGGGGTCGACCCGGCGCATGGCGACCGTCGTCAGCTCGGTGCCCGAGGCAGCCAGCGCCCGGTCGAGCACGTCCAGGCTCGGGGCACCGCCGGTGCCCATGATGAGCCGGGAGCTAAACGCCTCACCGGCGATCAGCAGCGGGTCGTCCACTCTTAGCCTCCCTGCACTGCGGTCAGCACCTCGACCTCGTCTCCATCGGACAGCGGCGTCGCGGCCCAGGCCGTGCGCCGGACGACGTCGCCGTTGACGGCCGCTGCCACGCCAGTCTCGCGCGTCGGTCAGCAGCGCGACCGCCTGCGCCAGTGACAGAGTTGCGGCAGCCCGGTGCGGCTTGCCGTTGATGACTATCTCCATGTCGTCGCCGCTTCGCGCTGGCCGCGGTCGGCCAGCTCGGTCGGTGCGGGCTCGGCGCCCGCCGACCGACCCGGTCCGGGGACCTGGCGGCCACGAGCTGGGAAACGCCCGGCCGCGAACGGCCGCCAGCTCGGATCCGGCGTCCCGGTGCGCAGGAAGGCAGCGACGGTGTCGGCCGTGACCGGCGCCAGCAGCACGCCGGCGCGGAAATGCCCGGTCGCGAGCACCAGGCCGGCCAGCTCGCTGGGCCCGATCACCGGCGCGTTATCGGGCGTGCCGGGCCGCAGGCCAGCCACGATGTCCGCGATCTCCAGCTCGGTGATGCCGGGCACCAGCGTTCGCGCGTCGCGCAGCAGCTCCCACACGCCGCCTGCGGTGACGGTCGTGTCCGGGCCCAGGTCCTCCTGCGTGGCGCCCACGACCAGCTCGCCGCTGTCCCGCGGCACGAGGTAGACGCTGGAACCGCGGACGATGCCGCGGACCGTGCGCTGCAGCAGACCAGACGGCAGGCCTGCCGCGTCCGTGGCTGGCGTCGTGCGCAGGCGGATGATCTGGCCTTTCACCGGCCGCAGCGGCGGTGCGGCGCCAGCAGGCAGCCCGGCGATGTCAGCCGACTGCCAGCCGGCCGCCAGCACGATCCACGGCGCTTGCACGACCGAGTCGTCGGCGAGACGGACCCCGTCAGCGCGGCCGGCGGCGCTTCGGATCTCGGTGACCCGCTGGCGGACGACCTGCGCGCCCGCGCCCTCAGCCGCCTGAAGCAGCGCGGCCGCGAGCAGCCGAGGGTCGACGGAGCCATCGCCCGCAGCGAGCAGCCCGGCGCGCACTGACGGGTCGAGCATGGGCTCGGCGGCCCGGCACTCGCGCGCGGTCAGCTGCTGCAGGTGCACCCCGTAAGACTCCTGGAGCACCCTGGTCTCGGTGAGCACGGCCAGGTCGTCACTGTCGTAAGCGACCTGCAGCGTGCCGCCCTGGCGGAAGCCGGTCGGCAAGCCTGTCACGGCCTGCAGTTCGGCGACGAAACCCGGGTATCGGCGCAGCGAGTCCTGGCCGAGGCCGAAGATCTCGCGCTCGGCGTAGGCCGCCTCCGCGATGGGGGTCAGCATCCCCGCGGCCGCGTGAGTGGCACCGAGCGCTGGCTGGGGATCGGCGAGGACCACGCGAAGGCCCTGCTGGGCGGCGCGCCAGGCGATGCTGAGGCCGATGACGCCCGCGCCCACGATCACGACGTCTGTGGTCCCGTTGTGAGCGCCCAAGTCCGCTCCCTTCGCCGGCATGACCCGGATCAGGTTCCTGCGGTCGGCGGCTCGCCAGCCGCCCTCTCAGTCCGGTCAGCACCGGACTCCCGCGCGATATCCGCTAGCTTAGCCGCCGGCGGCGCCGTGTCAGCCCAGGCGAGGTACGAATGCCGTCCAGGTACGCCCAGAATCTGACGTTTGATACACCGGCTTGCTGCCTGGGATCCAGGCGAACCCGACGGCCGGGCCGACGAAGTCGAAGCTCGGTCCGCTCAGCCCGAACAGCCTGCCCTGCCGCACCGCTGTCCACGTCCGGCCGCCATCCGACGTCCGGTAGAAGTTCCGGCCGATCGAGCCCTGCGGGCCCGCAGATACCGCGATGCCGTCAGCAGGGCCGAAGAACCGCACCCTCGGATACGGCCCGGCGCCGCTCGGCATGATCGAGGTCCGCCAGCTCGCGCCACCATCCGTGGTCACCGCGAGCAGCGCCGCATCCGGGTAATCGGTGATGACCAGGAACGTGGCGTGCCCGGCGAACTCCGGCTCCGCGACCTCGCAGCCGCCCTGCTGGCACGCGGAGGCCGGGACCGGCAGCTGCGGGCTCGCCCAGTGTGCCCCGCCATCACGAGAGACGAGCGCCGCGCCGACCGGCGTCGCCGCACAGTACGCGGTGATCCACCCCGTCCCCGAGGGGCTGACGGCGACGCCGGTCTTGTCGCACGCCACCGGCAGCCCGCTGCGGCTAGGTGCAGCACCACCGGTCGCCAACGCACTGCGCGCGACCAGCGCCCACGACCGCCCGTTGTCGGACGACCGGTACAAACGCACTGGATTCTGCCCCATGGCCGCGCCCATGCTCTCGAGCAGCCACCCCTGCCCGCGAGCGAAAGCAACCGCGACAGGCTCAGCAGCCGCGATCGCCCGCGACTGCCACCAGGACCGCCCCCCGTCCGCGGTCCCGTAAACGACCGAGGACCGACCAGCCACCCGAACAACCCAAATCTGCTCAGGCGACTGCGCGTACAACAGGGCTTGACCCCGCGAAAGTACCGCGCGCGCTGTGGGCGGAGTTCTCAAATTCCAGGTCCTGCCACCATCGGACGTATTCCCCACCTGGAGCGCCGAGTTCTCGATGGGGTTCGCGGTCGAGAGCAGCGCCCATCCCGTAGAAGCCGAGATCATCTGGAGCGAGTCAATCCACACTGACCGGGCAGCCGGCGGCCGGACGGGCAGGGAGGCAGCGCTACCTCCGCCCTTAGCTGCCTGCCTGCCCGTCCGGCCCCCGGCTGCCCCGCAGGCAGACACAGCCAGGACAATCGCCAAAGCAAGAGCGATGCGCTTCATGACTTAAAGACTGTGCGCAGCTGCGAGCGGTTGGACGAAAGCGAGGCTGCATGGCCGGAGTCGTCATCGTCGGGGCAGGCCTCGCCGGGCTGCGCGTCATCGAGGAACTGCGCGCCCGCGGTTACCCCGGTGCCGTGACGCTGATCGGCGCGGAGCAGCGTCCGCCGTACGATCGCCCGCCGCTATCAAAGAAGGTCATGACTGGCGAGCTCGACGACACGAGCCTGCGCGCCGACCTGGCATCGCTGTCTGTGGACGTCCGGCTCGGCGAGACCGCGGTCCAGCTCACCGACCACGTGGTCCGCACCGACGCGGCCGAGTACGAGTTCGCGGCGCTCGTGGCGACGACCGGGGCGAACCCGGTGCGACTGCCAGGCGACGGGCCCCAGCGGGTGCTGCGGACCATGGACGAAGCGCTCGAGCTGCGGTCACTGCTCAAGCCAGGCGCGTCGCTGGCCATCGTCGGGGCCGGCTGGATCGGCGCAGAGTTGGCCACCGCCGCGGCCGCGCGGGGATGCGGCGTCACCGTGCTGGAAGCGGCCGGCACGCCACTGGCCGCGGCGATCGGTACCGAGGTCGGCGGCATGACGATTCCCTGGTACGCCGAGGCTGGCGTTGAGCTGCGGCTGACCGAGTCGGTCACGTCGATCGAGGCCGGCGGCATTGCGCTCGCCGGGGGCGGCTTCGTAGCGGCCGACATGGTCGTCACGGCTGTCGGGGTCACGGCCGGCCGTGTCCTGGCTCGACGGCTCGGGTATCCGGCTGGAGAACGGCGTTGCCGTGGACGGCCAACTGCGCACGTCTATGCCGAACGTGTTCGCGGCCGGCGACTGCGCGTCATTCTGGTCGGCCAGGTATGGCAGGCAGCTCCGGTTCGAGCACTGGGATGTCGCGCTGCACGCACCGGAGGTCGTGGCCGCGAACATTCTGGGCGGGAGCACCGAGCTACGACCCCGTTCCCTATTTCTGGTCCGAACAGTTCGGCCGCATGGTGCAGTACGTGGGCTGGCACGGTGGCGCGGACGCGATGGTCTGGCGCGGACGGCCGGCCGGGGCGAAGTGGGCAGTGTGCTGGCTCAGGGGTCAGCGGCTGGTCGCGGTGCTGACGGTGGGCCTGCCGCGCGACCTGATCCAGGCGCGCCGGCTGATCGAGGCCGGCGGTCTTGTCGATCCGGCCAAGCTGGCCGATCCTGGAGTTGCGGTCCGGGACTGCGGGATCGCTGGCTGACACGCCGGACTTGGATGGGATGGGGTAGGTTTCGGCGGCGGCCCGATGTGGGAAGCTCCTCACGTGGCACAGATCGACCCCCCGACCGACGCCATCGTCGGTGACTGGCTGACCTTGCCCGACGTCGCTGACAGGCTTGGCCTGCCAGTGAGCCGGGTCAAGCAGATGCTCCGCGATCGCAAGCTGCTCGCGGTGCAGCGTCCTAGCGGCGAATTCGCCGTCCCTGCCGGGTTCCTCGACGGCGACCAGGTCATCCACGGCCTTGGCGGCACGCTCACCCTGCTATTTGACTGCGGGTTCACCGAGACTGAGGCGCTGAGCTGGCTGTTCACCGCTGACGACTCGCTGCCCGGCACGCCAGTGCAGGCGCTGACCGAGCACCGGCGCACCGAGGTGAACAGGCGGGCGCAGGCACTAGCCTTCTGAGCTGTGCCAGCAGACCAACACCGCCCCAACAGTCACCTGCGAGACCGGCTGTCGGCCGCCCGGCTGTACCTGTGCACTGACGCCAGGGAGCGCCAGGGCGACCTGCCGCGCTTCCTGGATGACGTGCTCAGCAACGGCGTGGACATCGTCCAGCTGCGGCAAAAGGGCCTGGAAGCCGGCCAGGAGCTTCGGTACCTGGAGGTGTTCCGCCAGGCGTGCGCCGCGCACGGGGCCCTGCTGGCCGTCAACGACCGGGCTGACGTCGCCTATGCCTGCGGTGCAGACGTGCTGCATCTCGGCCAGGACGACCTGCCGGTGACGGTCGCGCGGCAGCTCATCGGGCCCGGGCCGATCATCGGGCTGTCGTCCCATGCCGAGGCCGAGACGGCGGCGGCGAGCGCGGAGCCGGCCGCGGACTACTTCTGCACCGGTCCGGTGTGGCCGACGCCGACCAAGCCTGGCAGGCCTGCGCCGGGGCTGGACCTGGTGCGCTACGCGGCGGGGCTGGGACGGCTCGGCCGTGGTTCGCCATCGGCGGCATCGACGAGGGCAACCTGGATGAGGTCCTTGCGGCGGGCGCGACGCGCATCGTCGTCGTTCGCGTCCTCACCGAGGCCGACGGACCCGGCCGCAGCCGGCAGGCCGGCTGCCGCGGCCCGCTAGCCGCGCTGCCGGCAACGCCAGTCCGGGCCGCTCTGGAGGACAGCCCGTGGCGCGATGCATTGCGCAGCCCGGCTCGCCGCCCGGCGGCACGGCGGCCGGGAATGGGCGGCACGTGCATTGCGCCAGGCGCGTGGCCCTGGAGTTCCGCTGTCCGCCGCGACGGCCGGCACGGCGCTAGTCGTCGCGGTCGGTGGCCATGACGGCGAGCTCGGCCAGGGCCGTGCGGGCCGCCTCGCTGATCGGCGCGCCGTCGAGGGCCGAGATGGCCTCCTTGACGCTGGCGGCGATCAGGGCCTCGCACTCGGCGACGGCGCCGGTGTCGGTGAGGACGGCCTTGACCTGCGCGGCGGCCGCCTCCGTCAGGGCGCGGTCGCCGAGGTGGCGGTCCAGGACGCGGGCCTGGCTGGCGCTGGCCCGTTCCCGGGCCAGGGCCATCAGCACCGTCCGCTTGCCCTCGGAGATGTCGCCGCTGACGGGCTTGCCCGTCCGCGCCGGGTCACCGAAGACGCCGAGGATGTCGTCGCGGAGCTGGAAAGCGATGCCGAGCGGGATGCCGTACTCGGTGCACATGGCCTCGAGCGTGGCCGCCGCGCTGGCGTCGGCATGCGACGCTCGGCGACGCAGCCGGGCGGGACCTGCCGATGCTGCCGCCTGCGCGCTGGCTGCCAGTGCGCCGCCGGCGAGCGCCACCCCAGCTGGAGCGGCCGCTCGATCGTGTACTTCGCCGTCTTGTAGGTCACGACGCGCAGCGCGGCCCGGACCGACGTGCTGTGGCTGACCTGGCTCAGCAGGTCCAGGTACTGGCCGGCGGCGACCTCGGTGCGCATGGCGTTCAGGGCAGGCTGGCCGTAGCTGAGCACATCGGGCGCGAAGCCGCTGGCGTGGTAGAGCTCGTCGGTCCAGGCCAGCAGCATGTCCCCGACGAGGATCGCCGCACCAGCGCCGAACTGCTCGGCCGATCCCGCCTGACCTGCCGGACCGAGCTGCCCGGCAGCGAAAAGGCTGGCGAACTGCCGGTGCACGGCAGGCCTGCCGCGCCTGGTGTCGCTGGCGTCCATGACGTCGTCGTGCACGAGGGCGCTGGCCTGCAGCAGTTCCAGGGACGCCGCGGCGGTGTAGATCTCCGGGCAGTCCTGGCCGCCGGCCGCCCGCCAGCCCCAGTAGCAGAACGCCGGGCGCAGCCGCTTGCCGCCCGCCAGCAGGCCCTCCATCGCATCCAGGCAAGGCAGCAGGTCGTCGCCGATCGCCGGCAGGTCCGCGCGCTGGCGCGCCAGGAACAGTTCGAGGGCGCGGGCCACCTCGGTGCGGATCCGCCCGAGGCTGGCCTGACTATCCGTGGCTGGTGCGCTTGCCATGCTTGTCGAGAGTAGACCCAGGCAGCCAGTGCTGGCGGCGGTCGTGGCAGCTCGGGCGGTGCCGACGCGGCCCCGTTCCCGTCGAAACGGGTAGCCTACGTGGCATGCCAGTCGGTGCCGCTCCAGCGATCAGGGACCTGCTTGCCGCCGGGCGGCAGTCGTTCTCCTTCGAGTTCATGCCGCCGAAGACCGAGGCGGAGGAGGAGCGGCTCTGGCTGTCCATCCGTCAGCTGGAGCCGCTGCGGCCGACGTTTGTCTCGGTGACCTACGGCGCCGGCGGCTCGACCAGGGACCGCACCGTCCGCGTCACCGGCCGCATCGCCGCGGAGACGACGCTGACGCCGCTTGGCCACCTGACCGCGGTGAACCACTCGGTGGCTGAGCTGCGGCACGTCATCGGCTCCTATGCCGACGTCGGCGTCCGGAATGTCCTGGCGCTGCGAGGCGACCCGCCCGGTGACCCGCGCGCGGACTGGGTGGCGCATCCGGACGGGCTCGCGCATGCCGACGATCTGGTCCGCCTGCTCCGGGCCTCGGGTGACTTCTGCGTGGGGGTGGCCGCGTTCCCTGAAGGGCACATCAGGTCGCAGAGCTGGGAGTCCGACGTCGACTTCCTGGTCGGCAAGGTGCGGGCTGGCGCCGACTTCGCGATCACGCAGATGTTCTTCTACCCCGAGGACTACCTCCGCCTGCGGGATGCGGTGGCGGCGCGCGGATG
Organism: uncultured Actinomycetota bacterium; assembly: GCA_963837255.1. Taxonomy (GTDB): domain Bacteria; phylum Actinomycetota; class Actinomycetes; order Streptosporangiales; family Streptosporangiaceae; genus JAJYUU01. The sequence continues at coordinate 1,721,257 of CAWIMN010000007.1, read as the reverse complement.
CGACGTGCCCATCATCCCCGGCATCATGCCGATCATCAGCGTGCCGGGGATCGAGCGTGCCGTGCTGCTGTCCGGGTGCAAGTTCCCGCCGGAGCTGGCCGAGGACCTGCACGCGCACGCCGACGACAAGTCCGCGGTGCGCAAGATCGGCGTCGAGTTCGCGGCGGCGATGTGCGACCGGCTGCTCGCCGAAGGAGTGCCGGGGCTGCATTTCTACACGCTGAACGGCTCCCGGGCGACCCGCGAGATCTACCAGGTGCTCGGCCTCGGCCGGGCGCGCGTCTAGCCTCGCTCAGCCGGCCGCGGCCTGCCTGCCTGGTAGCGTCCGCCTGGCCACTGACGCGTGCGGCTCGCGACCAGCGGGAGCTCGGCCCCCATCACCGCATAGGGCGGACCGCCGCCGGGGAACAGGAACCCGGTCAGCAGATCGGTGAAGCCGAGGCTGCGGTACAGGTGCCTGCGCTGGGGTCTCGTCGTCTCGGGTGGACAGCAAGCGCCGTCCGCTCGCCGCGCCCGGCGGTCAGTGCCAGCACCATCCGGCGGCCGATCCCGCGCGCCTGGTAGTCGGGATGGACGTGCACCTCAGCGATCTCCAGCACGTCGGCCAGCCAGGCGTCAGCGGCCGCTCGCGCCGGAGCGCGCGGTGATGCCGGACCGCACCACGTCGTGCCACCACTGGCCGGACTGGCCGTGGAAGCCATAGGTAAACGCCACGATGCGCGCGGCTCGCCGTTGTAAACAGCCAGGGCACGAAAGCCGGGATTGCCCGCGTGCCGCTCCATAATGGCCCGCCGGGATGGCAGTTCGTCCCGCGTCGCGCCCATGGCGGCCGCGTAGATCGCGAGGAAGTTCTCGACGCCAGCTAGGAAATCGGATCGCGACAGCTCGGCGATGCCTGTGGCGTCCTGCACCAGCACAGCCTAGCCCGCCGGCGACCGAGCACTACGCGGCTGCGGCTCGGCACGCTGCCGCAGGCGGAGCCGGTCGGGCAGGCCGTGGCAGGCAACCCTGAGGCCCGCGCGGTCTGCCAGGCAGGAGCCAGCAGAAAGGCGGGGCCAGCTGCTGAAACGCGCTGGCCGGCCATTTTGTCAGACCCTCGCTGTAACTTCGAACGCAGATGCAAGAGCTAGACAGGCGAACGAATATATGTTCGAATTACGTTGTGCGAATGAGCGCCGGGCCCCCTCGGTTGCTCGCCTCGGCCGGGTGAGGCGTGGGGAAGCGCCCCGCCCGGCCGGGCACAGCGAAGAAGGAGCTTCGATGAGCCCGATCGTTCAGGTGAGGCCGGGAGCGCAGCGGCAGCAGGCGAGGATCGCGTCGTCGGCGCTGGCGCTGATGGAGTCGGCCCGGCACGGGACTTGCCGCTGCCGAGGACGAGGTCACTCCTGGCGCCCGGTACGTCAGTGCACATCTGGCTGCGCTGCGAGCGGCCGCGGCGGTCGTGGCCGCCCGAGCCGAGCCGCCCGGCGGTCGGCGCCGGCGGCCGCAGAGCGTGTGGGAGCTGCTGCCGAAGGTGGAGCCGGCGCTGCGGGAGTGGGCGGCCTTTTTCGCAGCCGGCGCGGCCAAGCGTGCGGCCGCAGAGGCCGGCCTGCCGCGCGCTGTCAGCGCGCGCGAGGCCGATGAGTTGCTGCGGGATGCCGGGATCTTCGTATCGCTGGCGGAGGGTGCGCTGGGCATTCAGGGCCGTCAGCAGCTGCTGCCCCTGCCGACCGGCCGGCTAGCTCGCAGGCGGCACGCACGCAAGCAAGACCGGGCAGGCCATGGCGGCCTGCCCGGTCTTGACGTCTAGCGCCGTACCCAGCTCAGAAGGCGTCGATCGCCCCGCGGGCGTCGGAGTCCAGGATGCCCCAGCTGATGAGCTCCTCGGTGAGGTCAGCCGGCGTCTTGTCGTAGATGACGGCCAGGGAGCGGAGGTCTTCCTGGCGGATCGACAGCACGCGGCCGTTGTAGTCACCGCGCTGGCTCTGAATCGTGGCAACGTAGCGCGACAGCGGGCCTGCCTTGTCCTTGGGCAGTGACGCCATCCGCTCCAGGTCGATGACCAGCTTCGGCGCCGGTGCGATCAGCGTCGGCATGACATCGCCTGGCAGCAGCTCCGATACCGGCACGCCGTAGAACTCGGCAAGCTCGGCAAGCTTCTGAACGGTGACAGACCTGTCGCCTCGCTCGTAGGAGCCAACCACGACGGCCTTCCACCGGCCGCGGGACTTCTCCTCGACACCATGCAGCGATAGCCCCTGCTGGGTGCGGATGGCGCGCAAACGCGCGCCGAGGGTCTTGGCGTAATCAGATGCCATAGTTACGGCCCCCTGGCCTGTCATAGCTGAAAGTAACGGTTACGGACAGTGACGGTAAGCCCCGCAGAGCGCAAGGTCAAGCCGATTGGCAAAAAGCGGATGAACTTACGCGCCTCGTCTCATCCCAGGCCTGCGGCGCTGCTATCGGGTCGTGCCGACCGCGACCGGGCCAGAAACCCCGTGGCCGTCGGCGATTCCGGTGCCGCGCGGCGGCCGCAGCCAGCGTCGTCGGACGCCGTAATCAGCTGGACTAATGCTCTATCGTGTGACTCAAATCACTGATGGCGTCGCGTTGCAGATAGCTAACAGAACGTAGTGGCCGGTCAGCGGCCGCTTGAGTGCAGCGCGGCGCCGATCGTGCGGCGACCGCGGGCGGCATACGGTGGGTGCCGCGCGCGGTCCGGGCACGTTGTGCGGCGCCGGGTGCCGTGATCCGGTGCCGTGACGCCGGACGACTGGTGCGAGCACGCACGCGCGGGCTGCGCGGTGCGCCTGCGCGCTGCTGATACGGTTGTGCGGACAGACGTCCTTTAAGCCCCGTCCTGTGAGGCGGGAAAGGGGGTCCTTGTGACGCATGCGCTTCATCCAGGCGACGCTGACGCAGTCGCCGGGCCGACCGGTTCGGCTCAGTCGGGCACCGCAGCTACCGCGGCGGGAGCTTCCAGCGCCGCCACAGCTCAGCCTCCAGAGACCCAGCCTCCAGCGGACCTGACCGCAACGAGCCAGGCGCGTTCGGTGGCGCCGACTGATGGCAAGATCGTTCTTGGTGCCGACGAGATCGGCCGCGCGCTGACCAGGGTCGCGCACGAGATCCTCGAGCGCACTAACGGCGCACAGGACGTGGTCCTGCTCGGCATTCCGACCAGGGGAGTGCCGCTGGCCCGCCGCCTGGCCGCCAAGCTGACCCAGGTCGAGGGGCGCCACGCCCCGTGCCGGATCGCTCGACATCACCATGTACCGCGATGACCTGCGGCTGCGCCCGGCCAGGACGCTCGGCCACACCGACGTCCCGGCGTCCGGCATCGACAACAAGATCGTGGTCCTGGTCGACGACGTGCTCTACTCGGGCCGGACCGTGCGAGCCGCCCTGGACGCGCTCGGCGACCTCGGCAGGCCGCGGGCAGTCCAGCTTGCCGTGCTGGTCGACCGGGGGCACCGGGAGCTGCCCATCCGGGCCGACTACGTGGGCAAGAACCTGCCGACATCGCAGCGCGAGGTCGTCCAGGTGCTGCTGACCGAGACCGACGGCGAGGACTCGGTCGTCCTCGGCCTGGAGGGCGGGCGATGAACCGGCATCTCATCTCCGCGGCCGACCTGAGCCGCGACGACGCTCTGCTGATCCTCGATACGGCCGACGAGCTGTCCCAGGTAGCCGACCGGCCGATCAGGAAGCTGCCGACCCTGCGCGGCCGCACCGTGGTCAACCTCTTCTACGAGGACTCGACCCGGACCAGGATCTCGTTCGAGGCCGCCGCCAAGCGCCTGTCCGCCGACGTCATCAACTTCTCCGCCAAGGGCTCGAGTGTCGCCAAGGGCGAGAGCCTCAAGGACACGGCGCTGACGCTGGAGGCGATGGGCGCGGACGCGGTCGTGATCCGCCACCAGGCTTCGGGCGCACCGCACCGGCTGGCCCGCTGGGTCCGGGGCAGCGTCGTGAACGCCGGCGACGGCACGCACGAGCACCCCACGCAGGCGCTGCTGGACGCCTTCACCATGCGCCGCAGGCTCGGCCGCCTGGACGGCCTGCGCGTCGCCATCGTCGGCGACATCCTGCACAGCCGGGTAGCCAGGTCGAACGTGCTGCTGCTCCGCACGCTCGGCGCGGACGTCACGCTCGTCGCGCCGCCCACGCTGCTGCCTGTCGCCGTGTCCAGCTGGCCCTGCGAGGTCAGCTACGACTTCTCCGCGGCGCTGCCCAAGACCGACGTGGTCATGATGCTGCGCGTCCAGGCGGAGCGGATGAACGCCGCGTACTTCCCGACAGTGCGCGAGTACAGCCGCCGGTACGGCCTGGACGCCAGCCGGATGGCGCTGCTGCCCGACCACGCCATCGTCATGCACCCCGGTCCGATGAACCGCGGCGTCGAGATCGCGGCCGAGGTCGCCGACTCACCCCGTTCCACCATTGTCGAGCAGGTAGCGAACGGGGTCAGCGTCCGGATGGCGGTGCTGTACCTGCTGCTCGGCGGCGCCGCCGAGCTCACGACGACCGAGCTCCACGACTGCGCCCACGACGACTGCGCTCACGACGACGACAGCCCGCCACGACGACGACGGAGGTGACCAGGTGACCGGCGAGCGCCAGGCATGGCTGATCAGGGGCGCGCGGCCGCTCGGCGGGGACGCCACCGACCTGCTGCTCAGCGACGGCCTCATCACCGAGACCGGGCCAGGCCTGACCAGCCCGCCCGGCGCCCAGGTGCTCGACGCGACCGGCCTGGTCGCGCTGCCGGGCCTCGTCGACCTGCACACGCACCTGCGCGAGCCCGGCCGCGAGGACGCCGAGACCGTGGAGTCCGGGACCGAGGCGGCCGCGCTCGGCGGCTTCACGGCCGTGCACGCGATGGCGAATACCGATCCCGTCGCCGACACCGCGGGCGTCGTCGAGCAGATCTGGCGGCTCGGCCGGCAACGCGGGCCGGTGCGACGTTCAGCCCGTCGGCGCGGTCACCGCGGGCCTTGGCGGCAGCCGGCTCGCCGAGCTCGGCGCTATGGCCGACTCGGCCGCGCGCGTCCGGGTCTTCTCCGACGACGGCAGGTGCGTGTCCGACGCTGTTCTCATGCGGCGGGCGCTGGAGTACGTCAAGGCCTTCGACGGCGTGATCGCGCAGCACGCGCAGGAGCCGCGGCTGACCGACGGCGCACAGGTCAACGAAGGCGAGATCTCCGGCCTGCTCGGGCTGGCCGGCTGGCCGGCGGTGGCCGAGGAAGCCATCATCGCCAGGGACTGCCTGCTGGCCGCCCACGTCGGCTCCGCGCTGCACGTCTGCCACGTGTCGACGGCGGGCTCGGTCGAGATAATCCGCTGGGCCAAGTCCAAGGGCTGGCGGGTCACCGCCGAGGTCACGCCGCATCACCTGCTGCTCACCGACGAACTGGCCGTCAGCTACGACCCGGTGTACAAGGTGAACCCGCCGCTGCGCACCCAGGCCGACGTGGCGGCGCTGCGGGCCGGGCTCGCCGACGGGACCATCGACTGCGTCGCCACCGATCACGCGCCGCACCCGGTGGAGGACAAGGAGACCGAATGGCAGGCCGCGGCGTTCGGGATGACCGGGCTGGAGACCGCGCTGCGGGTCGTGCACGCGGCCATGGTCGAGACCGGCCTGCTCGACTGGGCCGGCGTGGCTGACCGGATGTCGGCCCGGCCGGCGGCGATCGGCCGGCTGGACGGCAGCGGGTCCCTCGGCGGGCAGTGGCTCGCTCGAGGCCGGCGGCGCGCCGCTGCACGGCCGGCCGCTCGAGCCCGGATCCCCGGCGAACCTGGTCCTCTATGATCCGGCCGCCACCAGCGTGGTCGATCCGGCCGGTCACGCCTCGCGCAGCCGCAACAGCCCGTTCGCCGGGATGGAGCTGCCAGGCCAGGTGGTCGCGACGTTCCTGCGCGGCACCCCGACCGTCCTCGACGGGAAGCTGGCCCGATGACCGTCACGGCACCGGCAGGACGCGGGCGGCCCGCGATCCTGGTGCTCGAGGACGGCCTGACGTTCCACGGGACCAGCTTCGGCGCCGACGGCGAGACCTTCGGCGAGATGGTCTTCAACACGGGCATGACCGGCTATCAGGAGACCCTGACCGACCCCTCGTACGCGCGGCAGATCGTCGCGATGACCGCGCCGCACATCGGCAATACCGGCGTCAACGACAACGACCCCGAGTCGCGCCAGATCTGGGTCAGCGGCTACGTCGTGCGCGAGCCCGCCCGGATCGCGTCGAGCTGGCGCGCGCAGCGCAGCCTTCAGGACGAGCTCGCGGCGCAGGGCATCACCGGCATCGCGATGAACGGCACCAGGGCGCTGACCCGGCACCTGCGCGACCAGGGCGCGATGCGCGCCGGGATCAGCGCGGTCACGGCCGACCCGGCAGAACTGCTCGAGCGCGTCCTGGCCAGCCCGCAGATGACCGGCGCCGACCTGGCTCGGGAGGTCTCGACGCCGCAGCCGTACGTGGTGCGGCCGCCGGACGGCACACCGGTGCGGTACCGGGTAGCCGCGGTCGACCTCGGCATCAAGGCGGCGACCCCGAGGGCCATGGCGGCGCTCGGGTGCGAGGTGCACGTGCTGCCCGCCACCGCCACGACGGCCGAGATCCTCGCTGCTAGCCCCGACGGCGTGTTCTTCTCCAACGGCCCTGGCGATCCGGCGGCGATCGGCTACGCGGTGGACGCCATGCGCGGCGTGCTCGCGGCCGGGACGCCGGTGTTCGGCATCTGCCTCGGCAGCCAGGTGCTCGGCCGCGCGCTCGGCCTTGGCACCTACAAGCTGCGCTTCGGCCACCGCGGCGTGAACCAGCCCGTGCAGGACGTCCGCACCGGCAGGGTGCAGATCACCAGCCACAACCACGGCTTCGCTGTGGAGCTGCCAGGCTGGCGCTGGCGGCGAACTGGCAGGCGGCAGCTTTCGACACCGACTTCGGGCCGGCCCAGATCACGCACCTGAACCTCAATGACGGCGTCGTCGAGGGCCTGCGGCTGCTGGCTGCGCCGGCGTTCAGCGTCCAGTACCACCCGGAGGCCGCACCGGGCCCGCACGACGCCGCCGGCCTGTTCACGGAGTTCTGCGAGCTGATGGAGAGGCCCGATGATCAGGCCGGGAACGGGGCCGACGGACGTGACTCATGCCTAGGCGCGAGGACCTCAAATCCGTGCTGGTCATCGGGTCCGGGCCGATCATCATCGGGCAGGCATGCGAGTTCGACTACTCCGGCACGCAGGCCTGCCGGGTGCTGCGGGCCGAGGGCATCCGCGTCAGCCTGGTCAACTCCAACCCGGCGACGATCATGACCGACCCGGAGTTCGCCGACGCCACCTACGTCGAGCCGATCACGCCAGACGTGCTGGAGAAGGTGATCGCCAAGGAGCGGCCGGACGCGATCCTGCCGACCCTCGGCGGCCAGACGGCGCTGAACGCGGCCGTTGCGCTGCACGACAACGGCACGCTCGCCAAGTACGACGTCGAGCTCATCGGGGCCGGCATCGAGGCGATCAGGGCGGGGGAGGACCGCAGCCAGTTCAAGGAGATCGTGGTCGGCGTCGGCGCCGAGGTGCCCGCCAGCCGGATCTGCCACACCCTGGCGGAATGCCGCGCTGCCGCGGCCGAGCTGGGCTACCCCGTGGTGGTCCGGCCTTCGTTCACGCTCGGCGGCACCGGCTCGGGCATCGCGCGGACTTCCGCTGACCTCGACCGGATGGCCGGGATCGGCCTGGACGCCAGCCCGGTCACCGAGGTGCTCCTCGAAGAGTCCGTGCTCGGCTGGAAGGAGTTCGAGCTCGAGCTGATGCGCGACAAGAACGACAACGTCGTGATCGTCTGCTCGATCGAGAACATCGACCCGATGGGCGTGCACACCGGCGACTCGGTGACAGTCGCGCCCGCGATGACGCTGACCGATCGTGAGTACCAGCACATGCGCGACGTCGCCATCGCGACCGCGCGGGCCGTCGGCGTCGACACCGGCGGCTGCAACATCCAGTTCGCGGTTAACCCGCAGACGGGCCGGATGGTCGTCATCGAGATGAACCCGCGCGTGTCGCGCTCCAGCGCGCTGGCGTCGAAGGCGACCGGATTCCCGATCGCGAAGATCGCGGCCCGGCTAGCGATCGGCTACACCCTGGACGAGATCCGCAACGACATCACCGGCGAGACGCCGGCCAGCTTCGAGCCGTCGCTGGACTACGTCGTGGTCAAGGTGCCGCGGTTCGCGTTCGAGAAGTTTCCCGGTGCTGACCCGGTGCTGACCACCCACATGAAATCGGTCGGCGAGGCGATGGCGATCGGCAGCAGCTTCGCCGAGGCGCTGCAGAAGGCGCAGCGCTCGCTGGAGCAGGCCGGCGCCTCGTTCAGCTGGGCCCGGCAGCCGGGCCGACAAGGCCGCGCTGCTGGCAGCGTGCGCGGTGCCGCACGACGGACGTCTCACCACAGTGCACCAGGCGCTGCGCGCCGGCGCCACGGTCGCCGAGGTGTCGGCGGCGAGCTCCATCGACCCGTGGTTCGTCGACCAGATCGCGGCGATCGAGGAGCACGCGCGCCGTATCCAGGATGACGGGATCGGAGTCGGCGGCCCGGCGACTGCGCGAGCGCTCGCCGCAGCCAAGTCCCTGGGCTTCTCCGACGCGCAGCTTGGCCAGCTCACCGGCAAGACCGAGGCGGAGATCCGGGCGCTGCGCCGGTCGCTCGAGCGTGCGGCCGGTGTACCACACGGTCGACACGTGCGCGGCCGAGTTCGCTGCCCGGACGCCGTATCTCTACTCGACCTACGACCTGGAGACCGAGGTCCCGCCGGCGACAAGCCGAAGGTGATCATCCTGGGCAGCGGGCCGAACCGGATCGGGCAGGGCATCGAGTTCGACTACGCCTGCGTGCATGCGCTCGTTCGCGCTCGCCGACGCGGGCTACGAGACCGTGATGGTCAACTGCAACCCCGAGACCGTGTCCACCGACTACGACACCTCGGGCCGGCTGTACTTCGAGCCGCTGACGCTCGAGGACGTGCTCGAGGTCGTGCACGCCGAGCAGGCGAGCGGGCAGTCGCGGGCGTCATCGTGCAGCTCGGCGGGCAGACGCCGCTCGGCCTCGCCCGGGCGCTGGCGGCCGCGGGCGTGCCGGTGGTCGGCACCTCGCCGGAGGCGATCCACCTGGCCGAGGACCGCGGCGAGTTCGGCGCGCGTGCTGGCGGCCGCCGGGCTGCTGGCGCCCCGGCACGGGACCGCGACCTCGGTCGGCGAGGCCGCGGCCGTCGCGCACGAGATCGGCTACCCGGTGCTGGTCCGGCCGTCCTACGTGCTCGGCGGCCGCGGCATGGAGATCGTGTACGACGACGTCGCGCTCGCCGACTACGTCCGCCGGGCGACCGAGGCGTCAGCCCCGAGCACCCGGTGCTGATCGACAGGTTCCTCGACGACGCGATCGAGATCGACGTCGACGCGCTGTATGACGGCGCAGAGCTGTACCTCGGCGGCGTGATGGAGCACATCGAGGAGGCCGGCATCCACTCCGGCGACTCGGCCTGCGCGCTGCCGCCGATCACGCTCAGCCAGGAGTACATCGCGCTGATCCGCTCCTCGACCGAGGCGATCGCCCGCGGCGTCGGCGTGCGCGGCCTGCTGAACGTGCAGTACGCGCTCGCGGCCGGCGTTCTCTACGTCCTGGAGGCCAACCCGCGGGCGTCGCGGACGGTGCCGTTCGTATCGAAGGCGACCGCGGTGCCGCTGGCCAAGGCGGCGGCGCGGATCATGCTGGGCTGCGTCGGTCGCCGCAGCTGCGGGCCGAGGGCATGCTGCCGGCCAGCCGGCGACGGCGGCACGCTGCCGCTGGACGCGCCGATCGCGGTCAAGGAGGCGGTGCTGCCGTTCAGCCGGTTCGCCGACGCGCAGCGGCGAGGGCGTGGACACGGTGCTCGGGCCGGAGATGCGCTCGACCGGCGAGGTCATGGGCATCGACGAGGTGTTCGGCACCGCCTACGCCAAGAGCCAGGCCGCGGCCTACGGGTCGCTGCCGGTCAAGGGCAGGGCGTTCGTCACCGTCGCCGCGAAGGACAAGCGCTCGATGATCTTCCCGGTCAAGCGGCTGGCTGACCTGGGCTTCGAGATCTGGGCGACGCGCGGAACCAGGAGGTTCTGCGCCGCAACGGGGTTCATGCCACGATCGTCCGTAAGCACAGCGAGGGTCGCGGGCCCGACGGCGAGCCGACGATCGTCGACCGGATCCTGGATGGCCAGGTCGACCTGATCGTGAACACGCCGTTCGGCGGGCCGGGCCAGTCCGGGTTCCGGCGCGACGGGTACGAGATCCGGACGGCCGCGGTCCGGCGGGCGATCCCGTGCATCACGACAGTCCAGGGCCTGTGGGCCGCCGTGCAGGGCATCGAGGCCATCGACAGGGACGAGGTAGGCGTGCGGTCGCTCCAGGAGCACGCGGCGCGCCTGCGCGGAGCGCCCGGGCGACATCGGCCGGAGCGACATTGCGGGTACCCGCGACGACGCCGCGCGCACAGGAGCAGGCGGTACCGGGCGGAGCGCCAGAGACGACAGAGCGCGGGGCACCATGACGCCGAGCGAAATCGACGCGCAGGCCGGTCCCGTGCAGGTGCGCGGGACCGTGCTCACGGTCCGCCGGGTCGACGCGTATCACGCGATGACGCTGGTCGCGCCTGCCATCGCGGCCCGGTTCAAGCCCGGCCAGTTCGTCACCCTGGCCGTCGGCGGCCCGGACACGCTCGATGCTGCTGAGCAGGGCGTTCTCCATCCATGACGTGCGGCCCGACCACGGCGGCACCGTCGAGTTCGTGTTCGCCGTGCACGGCCGCGGCACGCAGTGGCTGGCCGAGCGGCGGGCCAGGGACGTGCTGGACGTGACCGGCCCGCTGGGCAGGCCGTTCCCGCTGCCGCGCGACCCGGTGAACTGCCTGCTCATCGGCGGCGGCTACGGCAGCGCGCCGCTGTTCGCGCTGGCCTCGAAGCTGCGCGAGCGGCGCTGCGAGGTCGACTTCCTGCTCGGCGCGGCAGCGGGGACCGGGTGTTCGGCGCGCTCACGGCTCGGCGTACCGGCCGGTCGGCGACGATCACCACCGAGGACGGCTCGCTCGGCGTCCGCGGGCTCGTGACCGACATGCTCGACCAGGTCATCCACGACGGGCGGACCGACGTGATCTACGCCTGCGGGCCGATGCCGATGCTGCGCCAGGTCACGCGCGCTCGCCCGCCGCTACGACATCCCGGTGCAGGCAGCCGTCGAAGAGGCGATGGCCTGCGGCATCGGCGTCTGCATGACGTGCGTGCTGCCGGTGATCGGGTCAGGACGGGATCACCCGGATGGTGCGCTCGTGCGTCGACGGCCCGGTCTTCCGCGGCGAGTCGGTGCGCTGGGACGACGTCGGCACCATCCCGTTCGACGCGTTCGGCGCGCCCGGCTGGGAGCCGCGGTCCCGGCGGGCGGCGCAGCTTCAGCCGGTCAGCCCGGCCAGGCCGGAACGGGGCCGCTCACGAACTCGGCAGCATCGCCCGGCGCAGCCGGCGGCGGTGACGGCGAGCGCCGGGCAAGGGCCAGGCCGGCAAGGCGCCGCGGCGGGAGGCAGGGACATGCCAGTTGACCTGCGGACCAAGCTCGGCCACGTCGAGCTGCCCAACCCGATCATGACGGCATCCGGGTGCGCCGGCGCCGGCCGCGAGCTGGCCCAGTTCATGGACGTGTCCAAGATCGGCGCGATCGTCACCAAGTCGGTCATGCTCAGCCCGCGGTCCGGCCGGCCGACGCCGCGGATGGCCGAGACGCCGAGCGGCATGCTGAACTCGATCGGGCTGCAGGGCCCTGGCATCGATGCGTTCCTCCAGCGCGACCTGCCGTGGCTGCTGTCCAGGGGAGCGCGGGCCGTGGTCTCGATCGCCGGGCGGGACGGTAGCCGAGTACGCCGACCTCGCAGGCCGCCTGTCCGACGCGGCCGGCGTCACCGCGATCGAGGTCAACATCTCGTGCCCGAACGTGGAGCACCGCGGCCAGGTGTTTGCGTGCAACCCGGACTCGTCGGCGGCCGTGATCGAGGCTGTCCGCGCGCGTGCGCGCTACGACATCCCGGTCTTCGCCAAGCTGTCGCCCGACGTCACCGACATCGTGGCGATCGCCAAGGCGTGCGTGTCGGCGGGCGCCGACGGCCTGTCGATGATCAACACGCTGCTCGGCATGGTGATCGACACCGACACGATGCAGCCGCACCTGGCTGGGCTCACCGGCGGCCTGTCCGGTCCGGCGATCAGGCCGGTCGCGGTGCGCTGCATCTGGCAGGTCCGCGAGGCGCTGCCCGGCGTGCCGATCATCGGCATGGGCGGCGTGCGGACGGGCCGGGACGCGCTGGAGCTGATCCTGGCTGGCGCGTCGATGGTCAGCGTGGGCACGACGATCTTTCATGATCCATCGGCCTGTGCCCGGATCTTGCGCGAGCTTGAGGAGGAACTGACCGCCCGCGGGGTAGAGCGGCTTGCGGACGTCGTCGGGCTCGCCCACCAGGCTCGCGCCCTGACCGGGCGCACGCTGAGCCCGAACGCCAGAGTGAGGAGAAGCTGATGGCCGGCCAGGCACCCATCGCCGTCGCGCTGGATGCGCCTGACCTGGAGACCGCAGCGCGCTGGGCCGCGCTGGTGACGCCGCACGTCAGCACCGTGAAGGTCGGCCTCGAACTGTACCTGCGGTACGGCCCCGACGCCGTCGCGTCCGTCCGCGGCGCCAGTGGCGTGCAGGTCTTCCTCGACCTCAAGCTGCACGACATCCCGGCCACGGTCGCGGGCGCCGCCAGGGCGGTGGCACGGCTGCGCCCGGCGCTGCTGACCGTGCACGCTGCCGCAGGCCCGGCGGCGATCAGGGCAGCCGCGGACGCGGCGCCGGGCACTCAGGGTCGTGGCGGTCACCGTGCTGACCTCGCTGGGCGAGGCAGATCTCGAGCCGGATCGGGCTGGCCGGGCCGGTCAGTGACGCAGCCCGCCGGCTGGCGGCGCTCGCCGTCGAGGCGGGCGCTCGCGGGCTGGTGTGCTCACCGCAGGAGGTCGCGGCGCTGCGGGCCGAGGTCGGCGACGACATCCTGCTGATTACGCCGGGCGTCCGGCCCGCTGGCGCCGAGGTGAACGACCAGGCGCGCGTGGCGACCCCGGAGGAAGCGCTGCGGTCCGGAGCGGACCTGCTCGTGATCGGCAGGCCGATCACGGGTGCTGCGGACCCTGGCGCGGCAGCGGCCGCGATCGCGGCCTCGCTGCGCCGCGCGGAGGTCCTGCGAGGCTAGCCGGGCTAGCGCTGGCCGGTCGCCAGCGTCACGGCTGCCGATCTGCTGCGGATACAGCAGCAGCAGGATTCCAGCCATGAGGTACCTCGGCCGCCGCCGGGCGGGCAGGACCGCGACCGCAGCGGCGCGGCGGCAGTGGCTGGCTCGCGTCAGCAAGCAGGGGGCAGTGATGCTGCCAGACCGGCACGACTAGGCTGATCGGCGCCGAAGACCGGGCCGATGGGTGCGTACTGATCCGCTGGTCAGCGGCCTGCGATGTGTCGCAGCGAGCCGGAAATCCTTGCGCTACCTGCGAAAATACAACTACGCTGGGTGCACGGACTTGTACGGGGCGTCATATTGGCTAATTTGTGCCGATGCAAACGGGGGTTCGCGTTGCCGAGCCGGGCGTAACTCGCTAGTTTCCCCTCGCGGAGCGACTTTTTCGATACGAAACCCGAGGTGACCTCGCGTGGCTCTTCCTCCACTTACTCCCGAGCAGCGGGCGGCGGCGCTTGAGAAGGCGGCCCAGGCCCGTAAGGACCGTGCGGAAGTAAAGAACAAGCTCAAGCATGGCTCGACGTCCCTGCCCCAGGTACTCAAGGAGGGGCAGACCGATGACGTTGTGGGCAAGATGAAGGTGTCGGCACTGCTGGAGTCCATGCCGGGCGTCGGCAAGGTACGGGCTAAGCAGATCATGGAGCGGCTGGGCATCGCGGAGTCGCGGCGCGTTCGCGGCCTGGGCGCCAACCAGCGCAGCGCGCTGGAGACCGAGTTCGGTGGAGACATCTGAGCGACACTGACGGAGCCAGGGAGGGGACCGCGGGAAGCATGCTCGCAGCCGAGCCGCGCGGGCTGCGCCGCGGTGCCCCTGCCCCGGCGCGGCTGACAGTCCTGTCCGGCCCGTCGGCGGTCGGCAAGAGCACTGTGGCCGCGCGGCTGCGCAGCCAGTGCCCCTGGATCTGGCAGTCGGTGTCGGTCACGACCCGGCCGCCGCGGCCCGGCGAGATGAATGGCCGCGAGTATTTCTTCGTCTCTGAGCAGGAATTCGAGACAATGGCGGCGCGCGGCGAATTGCTCGAGTCCGCGCGATTCGCGGGCAACCGTTACGGCACGCCCCGCGGGCCCCGTCCAGCGAGCGGCTCGAGCAGGGCAAGCCCGCCCTGCTGGAGATCGACGTAGCCGGGGCGCGGCAGGTGCGCGCTGCGGTGCCCGGCGTCCCTGCTCATCTTCATGGCCCCGCCCTCCTGGGAGGAGCTAGAACGGCGCCTCCTCGGGCGCAACACAGAGTCGCCTGAGGCCATCGGCCGCCGGCTTGAGGCCGCGCGCGCCGAGATGGCGGCCAGCGACGAGTTCGACATCACGCTTGTCAATACATCTGTCAGGGACGTCTGCGACCAGCTGGTAGCCTTGATGCTGGCCCAGTATGGCAATGCCGGGCACGACCTTGCCGAGCAAGGCATCCGCTAGGCGCGGTATCCACCAAGCAGGGCACCCGCTGAGCAGGGCACCTGCTGAGCAAGGACTCCACTGCGATCCAGATCCGGAAGGCACACGTTGGCAGCGACTCCGTCCACAGAAGGCATCATCAACCCGCCTATCGACGATCTGCTCAAGGTCGTGGACAGCAAGTACGGCCTCGTGATCATGGCGTCGAAGCGGGCGAGGCAGATCAACGCCTACTACGCCCAGCTCGGCGAGGGCCTGCTGGAGTACGTAGGCCCGCTGGTCGAGACGCGGGTGCAGGAGAAGCCGCTGTCGATCGCGCTGCGCGAGATCAGCGAGGGGCTGCTGACCGCGGAGACCCCCGAGGTCTGAGCGAGCGCCGGCTTCCTCATCCAGCCTGCAGCCGCTCAGCCCGTAAGCCCGGAGGGTGGCATGCGCATCGTCCTGGGCGTCTCTGCCGGGATCGCCGCCTACAAGGCGTGTGAGCTACTCCGGCTGCTGACCGAGTCGGGTCACCGCGTCCGGGTCGTGCCGACGCCTGCCGCTCTCGACTTCGTCGGCGCCGCCACCTGGGCGGCGCTGTCTGGCCAGCCCGTGGCCGTCAGCCCGTGGGAATCAGTGCACGAGGTCCCGCACGTGCGGCTCGGCCAGGAGGCCGACCTCGTGATCGTGGCCCCGGCGACCGCCGATCTCATGGCGCGCGCTGCTACTGGCAGTCCGATGATCTGCTGACCGCGGTGCTGCTCACGGCGCGCTGCCCGGTGATCTTCGCGCCCGCGATGCACACCGAGATGTGGGAGCACCTGGCCACCCAGGCCAACGTCGCGACGTTGCGGGCGCGCGGCTGCATCGTGCTCGACCCGGCTTCCGGGCGGCTCACCGGCGCGGATTCGGGCCCCGGCCGGCTGCCGGAGCCCGCCGAGCTGTTCGCCACGGTGCAGCGCGTGCTGGCCAGGGGCACTGCCGCCCTCGCGCCGGATCTGGCGGGCCGGACCGTCGTGATCTCCGCCGGCGGCACGAGGGAAGAGCTCGATCCGGTCCGCTACCTGGGCAACTGGTCATCGGGGAAGCAGGGCTATGCGCTCGCCCGAACGGCCGCGAGCCGGGGCGCGGCGGTCACCCTGGTGGCGGCCAACACCGAGCTGGCCGACCCCGCCGGGGTCCGGGTCATCCCGGTCAGGTCGGCGGCCGAGCTGCGCACCGAGATGCTCGCAGCGGCGGCAGCAGCTGACGCCATCGTGATGGCGGCCGCCGTCGCTGACTTCCGCCCGGCGGTCCGCAGCGACACCAAGATCAAGAAGTCTGGAGCGCTGCCCGACCCGATCGCCCTGGCCGAGAATCCTGACATCGTGCGCGACCTCGTCGCGGCGCGGCAGTCGCCACGCCAGCTGATCGTCGCCTTCGCCGCGGAAACTGCCGACGCCGTGGCGAACGGCCGCGCCAAGCTGGCGCGGAAGGGCTGCGACTTGCTGGTGGTCAATCAGGTAGGGAACGGGCTCGCGTTCGGAACTGCCGACAACGAGGCCACGGTGCTCAGCGCCGATGGCACCGAGGTCAAGCTGCCGCGCGCGCACAAGGACGAGATCGCCGATGCGATCTGGGATCTGGTGGCCGCCAGGCTCGGCTAGCAGGCATTAGCCGGAGGTCCGCGCCAGCGCTGGAGCTGCACCGGTACAATTCGGCGAAGATCCGTGGGGAGTCCGCAGTCGGCGTCACCCCCAACATCAACTCAGCAGAAGAAAAGGTGTCGCGTGGCTCGTCGTCTGTTCACATCCGAGTCCGTCACTGAGGGGCATCCCGACAAGATGGCGGACCAGATCAGCGATGCGATCTTGGACTCCATGCTCAAAGGTGATCACCGGAGCAGGGTCGCCGTCGAGACGCTCATCACGACCGGCCAGGTCCACGTGGCCGGGGAGGTGACGACCGACACCTACGTCGACATCCCGGGCATCATCCGCGAGAAGATCCTGGAGATCGGCTACGACTCGTCTGCTAAGGGATTCGACGGGTCGACGTGCGGCGTGCAGGTCTCGATCGGCTCGCAGTCACCCGACATCGCGCTCGGCGTCGGCGAGGCCGTCGAGCACCGCGAGGGCGAGGGCTCGGACGAGCTCGACCGCCAGGGCGCAGGCGACCAGGGCCTGATGTTCGGATACGCGTGCCGCGACACTCCGGAGCTGATGCCGTTGCCGATCACGCTGGCGCACCGGCTGGCCCAGCGGCTGGCAGAGGTGCGCCGGAGCGGCGAAGTGCCGTACATCCGCCCTGACGGCAAGACCCAGGTCACCATCGAGTACGCCGGCGACCAGGCTGTCCGCCTCGACACCGTGGTGGTGTCCACCCAGCACGCGCCCGCCATTGACCTGGCCGGCATGCTGACCCCCGACATCCGCGAGCACGTGGTGGAGCCTGTCCTGGCGGGCCTGGAGCTGGACACCGCCGGATACCGGCTGCTGGTCAACCCCACCGGCCGGTTCGAGATCGGCGGCCCGATGGGTGACGCGGGGCTCACCGGCCGCAAGATCATCATTGACACCTATGGCGGGATGGCCCGTCACGGCGGCGGCGCTTTCTCGGGCAAGGACCCGTCGAAGGTCGACCGCAGCGCTGCGTACGCGATGCGCTGGGTCGCAAAGAACGTGGTCGCCTCCGGCCTGGCCGACCGCTGTGAGGCGCAGGTCGCATACGCCATCGGCAAGGCCAAGCCGGTCGGCCTGTTCGTCGAGTGCTTCGGCACCGAGCGTGCGCCGGTCGAGCGCATCCAGGACGCCGTGCTCCAGGTGTTCGACCTGCGGCCGGCAGCCATCATCCGGGACCTGGACCTGCTAAGGCCGATCTACGCGCAGACAGCTGCCTACGGTCACTTTGGCCGGGAGGAGCCCGACTTCTCCTGGGAGCGGACGGACCGCGCCGAGGCGCTCCGGTTGGCGATCGGCTTCTGACCGGGTCTGCCGCCGAACGCCTCCTGCCTGCCCCTCCGTGCGGGCCAGCCTCAACAGCTGCAATATCGGATAATTTGTAGTTATCCAGACGAGGTTGCGGTGCTGCCGTACCATCTTGACCACTATCGAAGCCGATCTGATGCTGGCCTGGTGAGGGATGTCGTCTGATGGCACCGGCGCGGCCGGTGAGGCCGCGACGACCGCCGAGTCTGCCAACGGGCTAGCTGCGGCGGACGCCGGTTCCGCCGGGCGGGTCAGCGCGGATCAAGCCGAGCTGGCTGACCCGTGGTTCGCGCCAGGACCCAAGGTGGACGCGGCGGACGACGCTGCCAATGGTGATGCGGGCGACGGTCACCCGGGCGATGGCTATGCGGGCGTCGGTCACCTGGGTGATGGTCAGACAGCTGACAGGCACGCCGCCAGGCAGGCCGAGTGGTTCCTGCGGACAGGGCGAGCAGGCCTTCTCCCAGACTCGGTGACGGTCGCGTGGGACGGCGACGCCACGAGCCTGCCCGCGGGCCACGAGGCTCGGGCCGAGGCGGCGGGCGCCCCGCCGTGGGCCGGCGACACAGCGGACGCCCTGGCCAGTGCGCCGCCGCCGTGGGAGACCGGGCCGTGGCCGGGTCCCGGCGGACTCGCTGCTGGCGATGGCCGCGACAACGCTCTCGCCGACCAGCCCGCGAATGGCAGGTCCGCAGGAGGCGCTGGTTATGCAGCGGCCACGAGCGGGCGCTACCAGCATGGCGCTGCCCCTTCGCCGGCTGCGCAGGGCCGCTGGGCCGCCCGCACTGTCGTGACGGCGGGGCTGATACCACTCGTCGTTCCCGGCCTTGTGCTCGGTATCCTCAGCTTTCGCCAGTCTGCCGGGCCGACGCTCCGCAGGGCGTCGTGGCTAGCCATCGGCGCGTCGGTGGCGTGGGCAGTGATCATCATCGCCATCGTCGCTGGCACCGCGCGGCTCTGCCGGCGCGTGCACTGGTTACCCGGCCGCCGTGCACCAGGCGTACCAGAAGGCGATGGCCGACCTCAGTGACCACGCGCCGGCGTCGGCTGAGGCGGCGGATCTCGGGGCGGCCGCTGACCGGGCCAACGCGTCGGCCGCGTCGGCCGGCCAGATCCCCGTTCGCACGGCTCTGTTCACGATGGCCAACGACATGGCCGAGGCCAGGGCTGACATCGTGGCACAGCGCCCCGTTCCTGCCACGCTGCGCCAGCACCTCGGCCAGGACGGTGTCGCGCCGACGGACTCCTGCGCGAGCTGACACTCTCGTTGCCACTGCCCGCTGACGGCTGGTCAGTGCACCGGTGCCGGTCGGACCGGGCGCGGCGGCGGCCCGCGGCCGTCTCCCTGGCGCCGCGGCGTGCGCTGGCCGACGGCATCCTCTGGTAGGACAGAAGCGTGTCGGGTCAGGCGTCGCAGACGGCGCGCAGGCGGGGCTCACCGGGCCGGGCCGCGCGGCAGCCAGCAGCCGAGCTTCCGGTGGCGCGGGTGGCCGTCGACATTTCCCTGCCGCACCTGGACCGGCCGTTCGACTACCTGGTCCCCGAGGCGCTGGCGGCCGCCGCGGTGCCAGGCAGCCAGGTGCGGATACGGTTCGCCGGGCAGCTCGTCAGCGGATTCGTGCTGGCGCGTCTGGCCGACAGCGATCATCCGGGGAAGCTCGGCTTCCTTGAGCGTGTGACAGCGCCAGAGCCGGTGCTCACACCGGAGATCGCCACCCTGGCCAGGGCGGTGGCCGACAGGTACGGGGGCACGCTGGCCGACGTACTCCGGCTCGCTATCCCGCCGCGGCATGCGCGGGCGAGCAAGGCCCCGCCGGGCCAGGCCCCGCCGGGCCAGGCCGTGCCGCGCCAGGTCGTCCCAGGTCAGGCCGTCCCGGCCGGCCCGGTGACCGCTGACGGGAGCGGGGCCGTACCCGCGCAAGGTGGCGCTGCGGCGAGCCCGGCGGTGCCGGGGGATGGTGGCGCTGCCGCGAGCCCGGCGGTGCCGGGGGATGGTGGCGCTGCCGCGAGCCCGGCCGGGGCCGACGGTCATGCGGCAAGATCATGGGCGCGGTACGAGTCAGGTCCGGCGTTCATCGCGGCACTGGCGGCCGGCCGAAGTCCGCGCGCGGTGTGGTCCGCGCTGCCAGGAGCGGCCTGGCCCGAGGAGATCGCGCAGGCCGTCGCTGCGGTGGCGCGGTCTGGCCGCGGTGCCGTCATCGTGGTGCCGGACGCGCGTGACCTGGCGCTGGTCGACGTCGCGCTGGACCACCAGCTCGGCCCGGGCCGGCACGTCATGCTGTCAGCGAGCCTTGGTCCCGCCGAGCGGTACCGGCGATGGCTGGCGGTGGCGAGGGGTGAGGTCGCTGTGGTGGCCGGGACGCGGTCAGCGATGTTCGCGCCGGTGGCCGATCTTGGCTTGGTTGTGCTCTGGGATGAGGGCGATGACCTGCACGGCGAGCCGCGCGCGCCGTACCCGCATGCGAGGGAGGTGCTGGCCCTGCGGGCCTATCTCGCCCACAGCGGCGCGCTCATCGGCGGCTTCGCCAGGACGGCCGAGGCGGCGCTGCTGGTGTCGAGCGGCTGGGCCCGGCCGCTGGCAGCCAGGCGGGCCGAGGTCCGGAAGCACGCGCCGGCGGTCCAGTCAGCCGGCAGCGAGGCCGAGCTCGCTAGAGATGAGGCCGCCCGGTCAGCGCGACTGCCGAGCATCGCGCTGCGGACGGCGCGCGCTGCGCTCGCCGAAGGTCCGGTCCTTGTCCAGGTGCCGAGGCGTGGCTACCTCGTGGCCGTAGCGTGCGAGCGGTGTCACGCCCGCGCGCGCTGCTCGTGCGGCGGACCGGCCGAACTTCCCGGCCCGCAGGCGCCACTGCGCTGCGGGTGGTGCGGCTCCGCCCTCGGCCGGAGCTGCCGCCGGTGCGGACACCAGGGACTGCGCGCGGTGCTGACCGGCGCCCGGCGGACAGCCGAAGAGCTCGGCCGGGCGTTTAGCCCGCTGCCGGTGCTGACGTCGGGCGGCAGCAACGTGCTGGACCGGGTGGGCAGCGAGCCAGCCGTCGTGGTCGCGACGCCGGGTGCGGAGCCCATTGCTGACGGCGGCTACCGCGCGGCCATCTTGCTGGACGGCTGGGCAATGCTGTGGCTCGCGAGCCTGCGGGCAGCCGAGGAGGCGCTGCGGCGGTGGCTGAACGCGGCCGCGCTGGTCCGGTCCGCCGCTGACGGCGGCAGCGTCGTCATCGTCGCCGATGGCAGCCAGCCGGCTGTGCAAGCGCTGATCCGCTGGGATCCGGCAACATTCGCTGACCGCGAGCTGGCCGAGCGCGAGGAGCTGCGCTTCCCGCCCGCCGCCCGGATGGCATCGGTGGCGGGCCCCGCCGCTGCCGTCGATGCCCTGCTCGCGGCGGCCCCGTTCCCCGGCGACGCCGAGGTCCTCGGCCCGCTGCCAGCGGCGAGCGGGCGTCCTGGCAAGTCGGCAGAAGCAGCTGGCCCAGCCGCAGATGGCGCCGGGCCAGGCCCGGATGCCGTCCGCTACCTGGTGCGTGTGCCCAGGTCAGAGGGGACCGAGCTGGCGCTGGCGCTGCGCGCGGCCCAGGCAGTCAGGACGGCGGCCAAGGAACCGGGCCCGGTCCGTGTCCAGCTCGACCCTGCGGCGCTGATCTGACTACATTCCGTCTAGGCCGTAGGGTACTTGGGTGACCAACTCACCGGGCGGCCAGCAGACCGGGCCAGCAGCGGCCGGGAATGCAGCGAGCGACGCCCGGCGCGAGCGCCCGCAGGATGCCGCCTGTCCGGCTTGCTCCGCGCGACGAGCTAGCTGGCGCTGCCAGGGTCGCGCCGTTGCTGCGGGCGGCTCGCGACCTGGGCGCGTGGGCCGCCCAGCACCCGGAGGTCTCGGTCAGTCAGGTACTGGACGGCAGCGGCGCGCGCGCGGCGGCCGAGGCGCTGGAGCTCACACTCGACGAGCTGGATGCGGCCTGGCAGGTGGTCGCTGCCGCGAGCGAGACGGCCGGCCCGGGTCAGCCAGAGCCTGCGCCGCTCGCCAGCGCGTCAGCAGAGGACGTACTGCGCGAGTGGGATGCCGCATTGGCGGCGCTGCTCGCGGGCGAGGAACTGGACGGGCTCGCGACCGCCCTCTATACGGTCGGCGCGCCGGTCCGGATCGACGCGCTATTCGACGCGTACTCGGCGGCGGCGGGCACGAGGCGGCTAGCGGGCGCAAGCCGGAGCGTGACCGACAACGGCATGACCGACAACGGCATGACCGACAACGGCATGACCGACAACGGCGCGGCCGACGCAGGCGGGATCGAGGCTGAAGTCGCTGACGCAGGTATGACCGGGGTCACCGACGCCTTCGGCCGTGGTGACGCACGCCAGCCAGCGCAAGCCCAGGCGCCGGATGCCGACGAGGCGGCGGCCCTCTCGCACGCGCTCGAGACACTCGCGGACCTCGGCGTGGTCGAGCTCGGTACCGAAGAACACGCCGGTGGCCTGACCGTCGTGCTCTCGCCGCTCGGCGTGTGGGGCGTGCACCGGCGACTGCTAGGGCAGGGCTGGCACGTTCCGGTGCTTGGCGCTGCCGACCGCGATGGTGCCGTGGGCCTGCTGATGACGCTGGCGAGCTGCGACGCCGAGGACGGCGAATCGAAGATCAACGAATGGCTCGTCGGCAGGTCCGAGGAGCAGGCGGCTGCCGAGCTGATCGATGCGGCGGCGACCGGCACGCCCGGCCTGCGCGGCGCGGCGTTCGCCGTCCTCGACCGGATCGGGAAGGCGGCCACTGACGAGGTGCGCGCCGCGCTCGATGAGCCGCTGCTACGCGCGCACGCCGCGGTCTGGCTCCACGAGCACGGCGAAGACGCCGAGCTCGGGCCGGCCGACCGTACCTGGCTGCTGGTTGACCTGGGCGCGGGCCTGCTCGAGGAAGCTGACCCGCGCGACGTCGTCGCCGAGTTGCTGCCTGAGGTAGCACCCGACGCGCAAGCCGAGATAGTCGCAGGCCTCTGGCAGGTCAGGCACCCTGGCGTGATCGACCTGCTGACCACGCTCAGCGAGCATCATCCCGATCCTGGCGTGGCGCGCGCGGCCCGCAAGGCAGCCTTCAAGGCCAGGTCGCCGGGTGCCGGGGCAGGCCCGCGAGCTTCATAGAATTGACCGGCCGCGGCCTTGTCCGTCGGGCTGCTGACGATAGTGCTCTTGCCTGGAGGAATGCAGTGAGTATCAGGCCGATCCGCTTGTTCGGTGACCCGGTGCTGCGGACGCCCGCCGACCCGGTGACCAGCTTCGACGCTGAGCTGCGCAAGCTGGTCAAGGACCTCACCGACACGATGATGGACGCGCCTGGTGTCGGCCTCGCCGCCCCGCAGATCGGCGTCGGTCTGCGAGTGTTCACCTACAACATTGACGATGTGCTCGGGCACGTGATCAACCCGACCCTGACGCTGTCGGAGGAGATCGAGGTCGACGACGAGGGCTGCCTGTCGTTCCCCGGCCTGGCGTACCCGACCAGCCGGTCGTTCCGCGCAGTCGCTACGGGTTTCGACATGCACGGCGAGCCGATCACTGTCGAGGGCAGCGGGCAGCTCGCCCGGTGCGTTCAGCATGAGACTGACCATCTGGATGGCGTGCTGTTCATCGACCGGCTCGATCCAGCCCAGCGCAAGCTGGCCATGAAGGAGATCCGCGCGTCGGAGTGGTGGGGCGAGCCAGTCCCGCTGGTCAAGGTGTCGCCGCATGCCACCCACGGCAAGGCCTTCTAGGCCATGCGCCTGGTCTTCGCCGGCACGCCAGCCACCGCTGTCCCGTCACTGGACGCGCTGCTGAAGTCCAGGCACGAGGTCGCCGCGGTGATCACCAGGCCGGACGCGAAGGCCGGCCGCGGGCTCAAGGTGGGGCAGAGCCCGGTCGCCCAGCGGGCCGCCGAGGCCGGGATCGAGATCCTGCAGCCGGCCCGGCTGGCCGACGAGGAGTTCCTCGGCCAGGCTTCGCGAGATCGCACCCGACTGCTGCCCGGTGACCGCCTACGGTGCGCTCATCCCGCAGGTTGCGCTCGACATCCCCGCCCGCGGCTGGGTCAACCTGCATTTCTCGCGTGCTTGCCGGCCTGGCGCGGGGCCGCCCCGGTCCAGCACGCGATCCTGCACGGCGACGACGTCACTGGCGCCACGACGTTCCAGATTGTTCGCGCGCTCGACGCAGGCCCGGTCTACGGCGTGCTGACCGAGGCGATCCGCCCGCCGACACCGCCGGGGACCTGCTCGAGCGGCTGAGCATCGCGGGCGCCGAGCTGCTGGTCGCGACCCTGGACGGCATCGAGGCCGGCGAGCTCGAGGCGCGCGAGCAGCCTGCCGACGGCATAAGCCTCGCGCCGAAGATCACTTCAGCCGACGCGCGGGTCGACTGGCGTAACCCGGCGATCGCCATCGACCGGCAGATCCGGGCCTGCACGCCTGAGCCGGGAGCGTGGACCCAGCTGGACGGCGCGCGGGTCAAGCTATGGCCGGTGGCCGCGGCAGGTGGCGAGGCCCGCGAGGCGGCCGCGGCTGCCGGTCGCCGGCCACCGGCCAGTCGCTCGCGCCCGGCGAGCTTCGCGTGCGGCGGGACCGCGTCCTCGCCGGCACCGGAACGACGCCTGTCGAGCTCGGTGACGTCCAGGCTGACGGCAAGCGCAGGATGCGCGCCGCCGACTGGGTACGCGGGCTGCACCTGGACGGCCGGCCGGCGGTGCTCGGCTGAGTGGCCGAGACTCCGCGCC
The DNA here is from genome assembly GCA_963837255.1 of uncultured Actinomycetota bacterium. Classification (GTDB taxonomy): domain Bacteria; phylum Actinomycetota; class Actinomycetes; order Streptosporangiales; family Streptosporangiaceae; genus JAJYUU01. The sequence goes on along the minus strand of CAWIMN010000007.1, from coordinate 1,696,874 downwards.
GCGGCGCCGGGGCGAGCTGGCCGAACCGACAGGGCCAGCCGGGCCGACGACAGGGCCAGCCGGGCCGACGACAGGGCCAGCAAGGCCGACGACAGGGCCAGCAAGGCGAGCGCCACCACAGCCAGAAGTCCCGCGATCCGGCCAGGCGAGTCGCGCTCGACGTGCTGCTGGCCGTTGCCGACCGGGACGCTTACGCGAACCTGCTGCTTGCCGCAGCTGCTCGGCCAGCGGGAGCTCAGCGGCCGGGACGCGGCGCTGGCCACCGAGCTGACCTACGGGACGCTGCGCGGTCGCGGCACCTACGACGCCGTGCTGGCCATCTGCTGCGACCGCGATCTCGACTCGCTTGACCCGGTGGTGCGCGAGGTGCTGCGGCTCGGCACCCATCAGCTGCTCGCCACCAGGATCCAGCCGCATGCGGCGGTGGCCACGTCCGTGAACCTGGTGAAGGAAGCGGCCGGCCAGCGGCCCGCTGGCTTCGTGAACGCAGTACTGCGGCGCGTTGCCACCAGGGACCTGGCGGCCTGGCTCGACTATCGCCGCGCCAGCCGCGCGACGCCGACCCGGTCGGGCACCTGGCGGTCCGGTACAGCTACCCGGCGCTGGGTCGTCGAGGCGTTCGCCGCCGCGCTCGGCGAGGCGCCCGGCGGCGACATGCAGCAGACCGAGGCGGCGCTGGCCGCGGGCAGCGAGCGGCCGGCTGTGCACTTGTGCGTGGTGCCCGGCCTGGCCGACCGCCAGGAACTGGTGGCCGCCGGCGGCACGCCGGCTCGCTGGTCGCCGTATCGGCGCCTACCTGGCTGACGGGGACCCAGCCGCGATCGCGCGGTCGCCGAGGGCCGGGCCGGCGTCCAGGACGAGGCGAGCCAGCTGGCCGCGGCCGCGCTGACCAGCGTCGCGCTGGACGGTGCCGACGCCAGCTGGCTGGACGTGTGCGCTGGTCCTGGCGGCAAGGCGCGCCTGCTAGCGGGCCTCGCCGCCGGTGCGGGCGCCCGGCTGGTGGCCGCCGAGATGCGCGAGCACCGGGCCAGGCTCGTCCAGTCGGCCGTGACCCCGGCCGGCTGCGGCAGCGTCGTAGTCGCCGACGGCACCAGGCCTGCCTGGCGCGCTGCCGGATTCGACCGGGTGATCGCCGACGTGCCCTGCTCGGGACTAGGCGCGCTCCGCCGTCGGCCTGAGGCGCGCTGGCGGCGCACGCCGGCGGACGTGCAGGCGCTGGGCGGGCTCCAGCGCGACCTGCTGTCGGCTGCCCTGGATGCCGCCCGGCCGGGCGGCGTCGTCGCGTACGTGACCTGCTCGCCCCATCTGGCAGAGACGCAGGACGTGGTCGCGGACGTGCTCGCCGTGCGTCCTGGCGTCGAGGTACTCGACGCGCCCGCCTTGCTGGCCGAGGTACCCGACCTCAGCGACCGGGCCTGACGGCCGTTATGCACAGTTCTGGCCGCATCGCCACGGCACCGACGCCATCTTCCTGGCCCTGCTCAGGCAGGCCGGGCCACCGGAGCCGTAGGCGAGCACCGCGCCAGCGGCGACCGCGGACACGCGGGGCGATCCCGCTACCTGGCGGCGCCGGGCAGTGCCGCCGTGCGCTTGTGCCCGACGCGACCCGCGCCGATGTCGGCGCGCTTGCCCTGCGCGTACCCGGCGCCGTAGCCGCTGCCGGTGTAGGTCACCCGAGCTGTCCTGGTGACCGGGTATGCGCGGGCCACGGACTGCCGGATCACCATCGACCGGTCAGCAAGCACCAGCGAGGCGCGCGACGACGCCCCGGCGTGCTCGGCGACGGTCGCCGCCTGCTCGGCGCGCTGCTCGGCCTCCCGGACCTTGGCGATGACGGCCGCGGTATAGCCGAGAAGCCAGCTGCGCCGCCAGGCGCGCACGTTGTCAGCCCTGGCCGGGACCTGCGCGGCGACCAGCCCGTGCCACATCTGCACCAGCACGGAGGTGTACAGCACGTCCGCCCGCTCGATGTCGGACGCGTAGCCGAACACGTGCACCCGCTGGCCCTCGCTGGCGGGCAGCAGGATGCACTGGCAGCGCAGCGCGGCCGCCAGCCCGCACAGCAGGTGCGCCTGCACCCTGGCCCATGGGTTGTAGATCTCCACGATCCGGTTGTCGGGCTTGTCGGTCTCTGGCCGCGTCGCGGCGAGCAGCGCCCGGTCGATGCCGTACTTGGCCATGAGCTCCGCCGCCTTGGCGGTCAGCGCCTGTGCCTCCTCGACCGTCACGCCCTCGGCCTCGGCCTTGGCCAGCAGCTTGCGGACGCGGTCAAGCAGCCGGGCAGGTGCGTCCGTGCTCGGTGCGGTGCTCAACGACTGCCTCCCTCGACCGCGTGGCTGCGTGCGCGTCCGAACTTAGCGGGCCGGTACGACACTCCGCGCCAACCTCGGGACAATGCGCGGGCCTACAATCAGCCGTGAGATGAAGGTGCAGATAGCGCCGAGCATGCTGGCGTCCGACTTCGCCAGGCTCGCCGACGAAGCGCATACGCGGTCGCCGCCGCGGCCGACTGGCTGCATGTCGACGTCATGGACGGCCACTTCGTGCCGAACCTCACGATCGGCCTGCCCGTCGTCGAGGCGCTGCTGCGGCATGCGCGGCTGCCGCTGGACTGCCACCTGATGATCGAGGACCCTGATCGGTGGGCGCCCGGGTACGCCGAGGCGGGCGCGCAGAACGTGACCATTCACGCTGGAGGCGGCGAGCGCGCCGATCCGGACGCTGCGGGCGATCAGGGCAGCGGGGGCGCGCGCCGGCCTGGCATTCAATCCGGGCACGCCGGTGCTGTCGGATGCTGACCTGCTGGCCGAGGTGGACATGCTGCTGCTGATGACGGTCGAGCCAGGATTCGGCGGCCAGCCGTTCCTGGACCTGGTGCTGCCGAAGGTCCGCCGGGCGCGCGAGCTGATCAACGCCTACGGCGGCGACGTCTGGCTCCAGGTCGACGGCGGAGTGAGCGAGGAGACGATCGGGCGCTGCGCTGAGGCAGGCGCCGACATGTTCGTGGCCGGTTCCGCTGTGTTACGGCGCCGAGGATCCCGCGGCCGCGGTCGAAGGCGCTGCGCGATCTGGCCGTCGCCGCGAGCGCGCCAGCTGACCGCGGCTGATCCGGTGGCGGCCAAGAACGATCAGGGCGAGGAACGGGCTGGCGTCCGGCTCACCAACCTCGACCAGGAACTCTTCGACGGTGCTGACGCCACCAAGCGGGATCTGGTCGACTACCTGGACGCGGTCCGCGACGTCTTCATCCCAGTGCTGGCAGACCGGCCGCTGTCGGTGGTGCGGGTGCTGCGCGGCCAGGCGCCGTTCATGCAGAAGAACGTGCCCAAGTACGCGCCAGACTTCGTGCGCACCGTGACGGTCTGGGCCGAGAGCTCGCGTCGCGAGGTGGCATACGCGCTGTGCAACGACCGGCAGACGCTGTTGTGGTTCGCCAACCAGCGAGCCGTCGAGTATCACCCCACGCTGATGCGCGCCGGCCACTGGGATAGCCCCGAGTTCCTGGTGCTCGACATCGACCCGCCGGCCGGCGACGCGTTCGGCCAGGCCGTCGCGGCGGCGTTGCTGGTGCGCGCGGCGCTGGAGTCGGCTGGCCTGCAGGGTGCCGTGAAGACCAGCGGCGCCAAGGGCGTGCACGTCTTCGTGCCGCTGGCGCCGGGCCAGTCCAGCGCCGATGCCGCGGCGGCGACCAGGGCGATCGCGGCGCGGGCCGAGCAGCTCGATCCCGAGCTGGCGACGACAGCCTTCATCCGCGCAGACCGCGGCGGCAAGGTGTTCCTCGATGCGACCAGGGCCGGCGGCGCGACCGTCGTGGCGGCCTACAGTCCGCGGGTCCGGCCCGGCACGACTGTGTCGTTCCCGGTTCGCCTGGGTCGATCTGGACAACATTCGCCCAGCCGATTTCACGGTGCACACGGCGGCCGGCTTGCTCGGCGGAGGGAACCTGTGGGCCGAGTTGCTGCCTGATCCGCAGCATCTTCCCGACGACCTCGTCGCAGCGGGCCACGACATCCCCATCGCCAGGGTGGCGGCCATGCACGAGGGCAAGCGGCGCGCCCGAGCTCGCCGCGATGAGGGCTCGGCGGCCGGATAGCGAACCGGGCTTGCCCAGTTCTGCCTGCTCGCAGCGGCGCGGCCGCTACGGCGTGAACCGGGCGCAATTGGACATCATCACCGGCCGGAGTGGCACGAAGCGCTGGACGCCACGCTGACAGGACTTACGTCCCTGGACTTTCCCTGCCTTGGTGTCTAATGTCACACGATCAAGCATAGGTACCGAAGGGACACGCGTGCTGTATGGTGTCCCGCATCCGCTCATTCGGGTGTGTTCATGAAGGTGAAAGGGGTTTTGGGGGATGCTCTTAGTAATAGAAGTAAGGGAGGTCGGCGCTCCCGTTCGCTCCGCCCAGTGGGCTGGGTGAGTCTGGCGGCGGTTGTCAGCCTGGCAGTTGCGGCCTGCGGATCGTCGTCACCGTCGACAAGCACGTCAACCGGCTCGAACACGATTCCGAAGGGGCTGAGCACCAGCTCGTTTAGCGTTGACCTCGCGTCGACGATGTCGACGCTCAAGCCGCTGGCCCAGTTCGCGACCAAGGGAGCCAACAGCCTGCAGGTGGGGGTGATCCTGCCGGACACCACGTCGTCGACGCGGTAGGTCGACTTCGACCAGCCGTACCTGAACGATGCCTTTGCCGACGCCGGGTACACCCAGGCGCAGTACCGGATCGACAACGCGCAGGGCAGCGACGCGACGGAGCTGAACGATGCCACCGCCGACATCAACCTGGGCGCCAAGGTCCTGATCATGGCCCGCTCGACGGCCCGACTGGCGTGGCGATCGCCAAGCTTGCCGAGTCCAAGGGCGTCACCCTGATCAGCTATGACCGCGCCACCTTCCAGGGCAGCAAGACGTACTACGTCAGCTTCAACAACGAGATGGTGGGTCAGCTGATCGGCCAGGGCTTCGAGTCCTGCGTTCCAGTCCTGGGGTGATCTCCAAGCCTCAGGTCTTCGTCCTGAATGGCGGCGAGGACACCGACCCGAACGCCATCTCCTTTGCCTCGGGTTACAACAAGGTGGTCTGGGGCCAGGCGGCCAAGTCGGTCAGCGCTGGCGCGACCAACAGCGCAGGGCATGTCGCTGGTTGGCGAGAACTTCGCCCCTGGGTGGGACAACACCAAGGGCGGCACCATCTTCCAGCAGGAGTTCACCGCTCACAAGAACATCAACGCCACGATCGAGGCCAATGACGGGCTCGCCAACGCGGTGATCACTGACCTCAAGGCGGACGGGGTCAAGCCCAACAAGATCCCGACCACCGGGCAGGACGCGACGGCGCAGGGCATGGCCTGGATCCTCGAGGGCTACCAGTGCGGCTCTGTCTACAAGGCGGTCTACAAGGAGGCCCAGGACGCCGTGGCCATGGCCACGATCCTGCTGGCCGGCGACAAGCCGCCTGCGGGTCTGCTGAACGGGACGACCACCGACCCGGCCGACTCCGAGCATCACCGAGCCGGCGTCGCTGCTGACCCCGGTCTGGGTGAACCAAGGCCAACATGGAGACGACAGTGGTCAAGGACGGCTTCGACCCCGCCTCGGCCATCTGCACAATCGCGGGTGCGACCGTCTGCTCCGCAGCTGGGATCCAGTGATCAGCTGATCTAGGAAACTCGACAGGGTTCTCGTCGAACGCTCCTCCAACCGGGTTGGCGGGCCCTCCAGCAGGACGGGTCCGCCAACCTGGGCCAACAGGAAGGGCGGAAGGGAGAAGCGCAGCTATGCTCTGCGCCTGCCGGGATACCGGAGCGGCGGGAGCCCGACATCGGCAAAGCTACTGACAGGTCTTCAAGGTGACTGAGACGAATGAGGCCCCGGACGGCGCGAGCCCCGGTGGCGAGGTGGAGCCCCTGCTGAAGCTGCGGGGCATCGACAAGCACTTCGGGCCGGTGCAGGCGCTCTATGGGGTGGACCTGGACCTGCCCGCGGGCCAGGTGACCGGCCTGTGCGGGGACAACGGTGCCGGGAAGTCGGTGCTCACCCGCTGCATCGCCGGCGTGCACCAGCCGGACCATGGTCAGATCTACTTCGAGGGGCGACCGGTACACATTCGGAGCACCCGGGACGCCTCCGCGCTGGGGATCGAGACCGTCTACCAGGATCTGGCGCTGGCCGACAACCTGGACATCGTCCAGAACATGTTCCTCGGCCGGGAGCGGCTGCGCCACCGCCTGCTCGACGAGGACTCGATGGAGCGGCAGGCGGCCGAGACCCTGAGCACCCTGCGGGTGACCACGGTGCGCTCGATCCGACAGCCAGTGGCCTCGCTCTCGGGAGGTCAGCGACAGGCGGTGGCGGTGGCCAAGGCGGTGATGTGGAACTCCAAGCTGGTGCTGCTGGACGAGCCCACCGCGGCCCTCGGGGTGGTGCAGACCCGGATCGTCCTGGACCTGGTCGAACGGCTCCGGGACCGCGGGTTGGCGGTAATGGTGATCTCCCACAACCTGAACGACGTCTTCGAGGTCGCGGACCGGATCGCGGTGCTGCACCTGGGGCGGATGGTGGCCGAGGGGCCGGCTGCGGACTTCGACCGACAGAGCGTGGTGGAGTACATGACGACGGGTAGCTCCAGCGGGCGGCCGTTCGAGCCTGCCGGATCCGCCAATGGCGAGGGCTGAGCTCATGGCCTGGACCGGGGAATCCCGGTGACCGCGGCCCCCGGCGAGACCCCGGCCGGGACGGCGGACGCCAGGACGGCAGTCGATCTCACCGCCGCTCCGAAGGACGCCGCGGCTGACGTGCCACCCGAGCTCCTCGCCCAGTCGCTGCGCCAGTACCTGCGGGCCTGGGGGCAGCGGATCCGCAGCGGCAACAGCGGTATCCTGCCCGTGGTCCTGGCCATGGTGCTGGTCGCCGTCGTCTTCGAGGTGGTCACCCCCGAGCACGCCTTCATGCGGCCGAGCAACCTCGTCTATATCTTCGGGCTGAGCACCGTGTACATGGTGCTGGCGATGGCTGAGACAGTGGTCCTCCTCCTTGGAGAGATCGACCTCTCGGTCGGCGCGGTCGCGCTCATCGGCGGGGTGATCTCCTTCAAGCTGGTCCAGCAGCCCGGGCCGGCCTGGCCGTGGTGGGCAGCGATCCTCGCCGCGCTCGCTTGCTGCGGCGTGATCGGCGCCCTTCAGGGGACGTTGGTTGCCCGGCTCAAGATTCCATCCTTCGTCGTAACCCTGGGCGGCTTCCTTCTTTTCTCGGGGATCCTCGTCGTCATCCTCGGCGGGGCCGACGGCAACGTGAGCGTCAGCTCTTCGGCGCCCAACGAGCGCGTCATCTATGACATGGTCCAAGGGCTGATCGCCCCCGTGGTCGGCTGGGTAGCCCTGGCAGTGGTGGTCGGGGCCGCCGGCACGGCTCTTTGGCTACGCGCAGCCGCGAGGCGCCGCCAGGGCCTCGTGGCTCCCCCGGCCAGCCTGACAGCAATCAGAATCGCCCTGGTGGCGCTGGTCGGAGTGGCTGTGGTGATGATCTGCAACCTCAACCGCGGAACCGCCCTGGTGACGGTGGAAGGAATTCCGTGGGTAATCCCGATCGTCCTCGTCCTTCTTGGCGCCTGGACGCTCCTGCTCCAGCGGACTCGCTTCGGCCGCTACGTTTATGCGATCGGCGGCAACCCCGAATCTGCCCGCCGCGCCGGCGTCAGCCTCACCGCCATCCGTACGTGGTCCTTCGCGTTGTGCTCGGCGACCGCCGGCCTCGGCGGCATACTGCTTGGCTCCTTTTTCTTCGGTGAGTACAGCACCAATACGGCGGACCCCGGTCAGCTTGTCCTGTACTCGGTTGCCGCTGCCGTCATCGGCGGGGTCAGCCTCTTCGGCGGCCGGGGCAAGGCAATCCACGGTGTTCTGGGCGGCCTCCTCATCGGCGGCATTGCTTACGGCGTGTCCCTTCTGAACCTGGGTACTTTGGCCACGCCATTGGAATACATCGTGCCGGGCGGCGTGCTCCTGGCCGCAGTGCTGGTCGACGTGCTCTCACGGCGCGGGACTGGGAGCGTGACCCGTGTCTGACGTCGTCGACCCCACCGCCGCTCCGGCGGCCGCTGTGGCCGAGGTCCCGCCCGAGCTCCTGGCCCAGTCACTGGGCCAGTACCTGCGAGCCTTGTGGCTCCGGGTCCGCCGCGGCGACAGCGGCGTCCTGCCCGTGGTCCTGGCCATCGTGGTGGTCGCCGTCAGCTTCCAGATCGCGAACCCGAAGTTCCTGTCGTCGCAGAATCTGGTTAACCTCTTCGAGCAGAGCACCGTCTACATGGTGCTGGCGATGGCTGAGATCTTCGCCCTGCTCCTCGGAGAGATCGACCTTTCCGTCGGCATGGTCATGGCGCTGGGCAGCGTCGTCGTCGCCGAGCTTGTGCAGCCGAGCGGCCTGAATTGGCCGTGGTGGGCGGCGATCATAGTGGCGTTGCTCGCTTGCGCCGCGGTTGGTGCCATTCAGGGATCGCTCGTGGCATGGCTGAGGATGCCGTCGTTCATCGTCACCCTTGGCGGCTCGCTGATCCTGGAAGGCCTGGGGATCATTTTCCTCGGTGGGTCGCTCGTGAGCATCGGCAACTCCAGGTTTACCAACGAGGTCGTCCTCTACGACATCTTCTATGGGCGGTTCGACCTGCCGGTCGGCTGGAGCTTGCTGGCCGTGCTGATCGGAGCCGCTGGCACGGGGCTCTGGCTGCGGGACGCCCGCAAGCGCCGCGCTGGCCTGGAGACTCCGCCGCGCAGCCTCATCGCCATGAAGATCGCCCTCATTGCTGTGGCCGGGATCGCGGTCGTCGCCATTTGCAACGTCAACCGAGCCCACTTCGGGACGATCGAGGGGGTTCCCTACATCATTCCGATCGTCCTTGTCGTGCTCGGAGCATGGACGGTCCTGCTGCAGCGAACCCGCTTTGGCCGCTACGTGTACGCCATCGGCGGCAAGCCCGAGGCGGCGCGGCGAGCCGGGGTCAACCTGCCCGTCGTCCGAACCTGGGGCTTCGTGCTCGCCTCCCTGACCGCTGGGATCGCCGGCGTGCTGTTCGCCTCGTGGCAGGTCTCGCTGACCACCAACATCATCAAGACCGCCAACAACTACGTGCTGCTCGCCGTCGCCGCGGCGGTCATCGGTGGCACCAGCCTCTTCGGCGGCCGGGGCAAGACTATTCACGGCATACTCGGCGGCCTCGTCATCGGTGGCATCTACAACGGCCTCTACCTGCTCAATGTGTCGAGCCAGTTGATTGACGTCGTGGTCGCCGCAGTGCTACTCGCGGCGGCAACCGTCGATGTCCTCTCACGCCGAGGCGCGCCGCGTCAGGCGTGACCCCGTCCGAAGCCACCATCCCGCTCGTCATGCCGAGCGCTTCAGCAACGACCTGGCGGACAGCAGTCTCTAGCCGGTCGGGGGCTCGGCGGTTCGCTGCGGAATAGGCGGCATGGCACACTGGTTCTCGCAAGTACGCGTGCTCCGGGGTCGGTGAAACTCCGAACCGGCGGTGATAGTCCGCGACCCGGCCGAAGCCATCGGCCGGCTGACCCGGTGGAATTCCGGGACCGACGGTTAGAGTCCGGATGGGAGGCAGCACGTGCGTGGTGGCGGCTGGCGCTGGCCTGAGGGCCAGGTGCCCGCAGCAAAGCCGCGTATGCGCCTATAGCGCACCCCCGGAGCCCGTGCAGGCAGCGGCTCCGGAGGAGGACACGGTGTTTACCGGGATAGTAGAAGAACTCGGCGAGGTCGTCGGTATCGATCTGGCTGGCGACTCGGCCAGGATCAGGGTGCGCGGGGCCCTCGTGACCGGCGATGCCGCCCGCGGCGACTCGATCGCGATCAACGGAGTCTGCCTCACCGTCACCGGCACGCAGGACGGCGAGTTCAGCGCGGACGTCATGGGGGAGACCCTCGAACGGTCCAGCCTGGGCGCACTGCGCGCTGGCGCCGTCGTCAACCTCGAACGGCCGATGCGCCCAGACGGCCGGCTCGGCGGCCACATCGTCCAGGGCCACGTCGACGGCACCGGCACGATCCTGGCCAGGCAGCCGGCCGGAGACTGGGAGATCGTGCGGATCTCGATTCCGGCCGGGCTAGCGCGCTATGTGGTCCGCAAGGGATCAGTAGCCGTCGACGGCATCAGCCTGACGGTCTCGGACCTGGGCGATGAGGCGGACGTGGCCTGGTTCGAGGTGAGCCTGATCCCCGAGACCCTCGCCCGCACCACCCTCGGCCGCAAGCTGCCGGGCGAGGTCGTGAACATCGAGGTCGACGTGATCGCCAAGTACGTGGAGCGGCTGCTCGCGGGGAGGTACCAGTGACCCGGCAGGATGACGCGATCCAGGACAGCACGCGCCTCGACAACGTCGCCAGGGCAGTCGCCGACATCGCGGCGGGCAAGCCCGTCGTGGTCGTGGACGATGCCGACCGCGAGAACGAGGGCGACATCATCTTCGCCGCCAGCAAGGCGACCCCGGCCCTGCTGGCCTTCACCATCCGGCACACCAGCGGCGTCATCTGCGTGCCGATGCCGGGCGAGATGCTCGACCGCCTCCAGCTGCCGCTGATGACCAGCCAGAATGCCGAGCGCATGCGGACCGCGTACACCATCAGCGTGGACGCCCGTGACGGCGTGACGACCGGTATCTCCGCGGCCGATCGCGCCAAGACCATCCGGACGCTTGTCGACTCGGCCACGGAGCCGTACGAGATCGTGCGGCCTGGGCACGTGTTCCCGCTCCGGTACGCGCCAGGCGGGGTACTGCGCCGCCGCGGCCACACCGAAGCCGCTGTCGACCTGGCGAGGCTCGCCGGGCTGACCCCGGCGGGAGTGCTGGCCGAGATCGTCAACGACGACGGCACGATGGCCAGGCTGCCGAGACTGCGCGAGTTCGCGGACGAGCACGGGATCGCCCTGATCTCGATCGAGCAGCTGATCTCCTACCGCCGCCAGCATGAGCGGGTGGTCACGCGCGTGGTCGAGACGCGGGTGCCGAACGAATTCGGAGACTGGCGTGCGGTTGGCTACCTCAACTCGGTCGACGGCACCGAGCACCTCGCGCTTGTGCTCGGCGACCTGGCCGCGCCGGGGCCGGACGTGCTCGTGCGGATGCACTCGGAGTGCCTCACCGGCGACGTCTTCGGGTCGCATCGGTGCGACTGCGGTACCCAGCTGGAGGCCGCGATGGCCGCCATCGCGGCCGAGGGCCGCGGCGTGGTGCTGTACCTGCGCGGGCACGAGGGCCGGGGGATCGGGCTGCTGTCCAAGCTGCGGGCTTATCAGCTGCAGGACGGTGGCGCCGACACGGTAGACGCCAATACCGAGCTCGGCCTGCCGGTGGATGCGCGCGAGTACTCGACGGGCGCGCAGATGCTGACCGACCTCGGCGTTCACTCGCTGCGGCTGCTGACCAACAACCCGGCGAAGGTGGACGGACTAGCGGGCTACGGCCTCGAGATCACCGGCCGGGTCGGGCTGCCGTCGCTGCCCACGGCGCACAACCTGCGCTACCTCACGGCCAAGCGGGACCGCCTGGGTCACCAGATCGACAACCTGCCGGCCGGCGGCGAGATCAGGCCCGGTCCGTCGGCGTCGGCCGCAGGCATGCGGTGAGCGGGGCCGGGCGCCCGGACGGGCGGGTAGTCGACGCCGCCGGGCTCAGCCTGGCCATCGCGGCCACTCGCTGGCACGCCGAGATCACCGACCAGCTGGTGGACCGGGCGATCGCGGCGGCCCGAGCGTGCGGAGTGCCCGAGCCGCTCGTGGTCCGCGTTCCTGGTGCCGTGGAACTGCCGGTCGTGGCGGCTGCGCTGGCCCGCGGGCACGACGCCGTCGCCTGCCTCGGCGCCGTGGTCAGGGGCGGCACCCCGCACTTCGAGTACGTCTGCGACGCGGTGACCTATGGCCTGACCCGGGTCTCCCTGGATGCCGGGACGCCCGTCGGCAACGGCGTGCTGACCTGCGACACGCTACGAACAGGCGCGCGACCGCAGCGGCGCGGCGGGCAGCGCCGAGGACAAGGGCTGGGATGCGGTCGTGGCGGCGCTGGAGACAGCGATCGTGCTCAGGTCGGTGCGCGCTGAGCCGGTAGAGGATCTCGAGGTCGATGATCGGGCACGTGCCAACTAGCGCCCGATCTACGTGCGGCGCGAGAGCTGCCCTGACCGAAGCGTGACGCAGGCGAGACCACACGCTCTTGTCTGGCATATTTGCACGCCTCACTGTTTGTACATGCGGCAGGTCAGGCCGGTGCGACCCGGTAGTGGTAGCCGTGATGGTCGGCGAACCCCAGCTCGCGGTACAGGGTCCTGGCGCGGGCGTTCTCATCGGTGACCTGGAGGAAGAGGCCGGGCACACCGCGCGCGGCAGCACGCGACGCGAGGGCCGCGGTCACGGCGCGTGCCCAGGCCGCCGCGCCGGTGCCGGGCATCCACCTCGATAGCCGTGAGACCGGCCCAGTCGCCGCTGGCCGCTACCCGGCCGATGGCGATCGTCTCGCCGTCCTGACGGACCGATCCGAAGGCCTGCCAGGGCGCCGACATGAGCAGCCGGACCGCGATCGGCGGCAGTTGCTGGCCGCGGTAGTGATACTGGCCGAGCCAGGCCGCATCGGGCGCTGGGTCGATCGCCACGAGCGCACCGAGTTCGCCCGCGCAGCGCGCGATTTCAGCGGTCGCGGCGGTCATCACCGTGGCGGCGTCCGCCCGTATTGTCCAGCCGAGCCCGGCCAGAATCCCGGTCCAGCTCGCTGTGCTCCGGCTGGCCGGCGGATAGGGCACGGCGATCATCGCCGGCAGGCCGCGCTCGGCGTACCAGCGCGCCACCGCCTCGATCGCATCGGCCAGCGGCACGCCAGGCTCGCCGGCGGCGAGCGCGCTGTTCGCGCGGCCGGTGAAGCCATCGGCCGCGCGCAAGCAGCCAGTCGCCCAGCCGGTCCTCCTCAGGCGCGCGCCAGCACGGTGCCGCTGCGTGCTCCAGGTCCGTGATGGAGATCGTCACCGGGGCAGTGTGCCAGGCGCCGCGATGTGCGGCCGCGGGGCAGTGCGGGACAGCGCGCGCTGGCCGATGCGCGAGTATGGCCCATGGCGACGTTGTCAGATGCTGCCGAGATCGGCAGCCGGGATGGGTACCTCGCGGTGATCTCCACCGCCCGCGCCGACGGAACCATCCAGTCCTCGCTGGTGAACGCCGGCGTGCTCGCCGACCCGGAGTCCGGGCAGGACGTCGTCGGGTTCGTGACCTACGGCAAGGCCAAGCTCGGCAACCTGCGCGCCAGGCCGCAGATCACCGTCACGTTCCGGGCGGGCTGGCAGTGGGCCGCGGTCGAGGGCCGGGCCAGGATCATCGGCCCGGACGACCCGGTGCCCGGCGTCGATGCGGAGCGGCTTCGGCTGCTGCGCCGCGCAGGTCTTCACGGCGGCCGGCGGCACGCACGATGACTGGGACGAGTATGACCGGGTGATGGCGGCCGAACGCCGCGCCGTCGTGCCTGGTCACCCCGGCTCGCGTGTACAGCAACTAGCGCGGCCGCGGCGATTGATCTAGCGGCCCCAGGCGATAACGGCGCCGCGGGCGCGGACGTAGACGGGCGCGCCAGCGGGCAGCTGCGGGCCGCCGGCCGTGCGGACGATGACCTCCTGGCCGCCAGGCTCGCCGTCGGGCCGCACCCGGACGACAGCGTCGTGTCCGTAGTACTCGCACGCGACGACGTGCCCGGCCAGGCAGCCCGGCTGTCCGCGGCCCGCGCTCCGCCGATCCGCCAGCGAGGATCTCCAGCTGCTCGGGCCGCACCAGCACAGTGACCGGACCTGCGCTGGCGGCAAGCGCGCTGGCAGGCTCGAGCGGCAGCCTGCCGAGGATGGTGTCGACGGCGCAGGCCAGCCCCGCCGCCGGGGCGGGCCCGTCGGCCAGCTTCCCGTCCAGCAGGTTCGCATCGCCGACGAAGCGGGCCAGCGCAGGATCAGCAGGCCGGGTGTAGAGGTCCTGCGGCGCCGCGTACTGCACGATGCGTGCCGTCCCGCAGGACGGCGATCCGGTCGGCCATCGACAGCGCCTCGTCCTGGTCGTGCGTGACCAGGATGGCCGTGGTGCCCGCCGTGCGGCAGATACGCTGCACGTCGGCGCGGACGCTAGCGCGCATGTGCGCGTCCAGCGAGGCGAACGGCTCGTCCAGCAGCACGACCTCGGGCCTGATGGCCAGCGCCCTGGCCAGCGCGACCCGCTGCTGCTGGCCGCCGGACAGCTGATGGGGGTACCGGCCGCCCATGCCGGTCAGGCCGACGGCCGCCAGCAGTTCGTCGGTGCGCGCGCCGCGCCGTTCCCTGGCGGGCAGGCCGAAGCCCACGTTGGCCGCGACGCTCAGATGCGGGAAGAGCGCCCCTTCCTGCGGCACGTAGCCGATCTGCCTGCGCTCGGGCGGCACGTAACCCGCGCCCGGCCCGTCGACGACCCGGTCACCGATCGCGATCGAGCCGGCGTCGGCCCGCTCGAAGCCGGCCAGCAGCCGGAGCAGCGTGGTCTTGCCGCTGCCCGACGGCCCGAGTATCGCGGTGAACGATCCGGCCGGCACGTCCAGGTCCAGTCCTGTCAGAACCGGATGCGAGCCGAATGCCTTGTGCAGGCCGGTGATCGTCAGCTGCCTCATGTTCCTATCCTCGCGCCTGCGTGGAGCGGTTGAAGAAGCGGCCGAGCGCGATGCTCGGCACCGCGGCGACAGCGATCATCACAAGCGCGAACGGCGCCGCCTGGGCGTACGAGAGGCTGCTCTGGTACTGCCAGAACTGGGTGGCCAGGGTCTGCACGCCAGTCGGCACGAGGATCAGCGTCGCCGTAAGCTCGGTCACGACCTCCAGGAACACCAGGCAGAATGCGGCTATCAGGCCCGGCGCCGCGAGCCGCAGCGTGACCCGGCTGAATGCGGCGAGCCTGCCCTGGCCGAGCGACCGCGCGACCTCGTCGAGGCTGACTGGAGCGCGCGCGATGGCGGCCTTGACCCCCACCAGCGCCAGCGGGAAGAACATGATCGCGTAGCACAGCACGAGCAGCGGGGCGGTCTGGTAGCCGAAGCTGTTGGCGTACTGCTCGGTGAAGTAGGTCAGCGCGAGCGCGATCACGACACCCGGCATGGCCAGCACCAGGTACGTGCTGCGTTCCAGGAATTGCCGCGCGGTCCCGGTATGGCGGATGGCGAGCACCGCCACCGGCAGCGCCAGCAGCGTGTCGATGGCGGCGGCGCCGACACCGTATGCGGCTGTATGCAGCGCGGCGCTCAGCATGGACACGCTGACCGAGCCGGACACGGACGGCACTCCGCCACGGACGATCCAGTAGATGCTCGCCCCGACCGGCAGCCCCAGCGCGGCCAGCGTGAGCAGGCTGGTGCCGGCCAGCGCCGCCGCCTTGGCGCCCGGCCGCAGCCGCAGCGGCGGCATGACCCGCTGCGCCATCGGCCCCGACCTCGCCACCCGGCCGCCGCCGCGCAGCCACCCCTCGCCCGCCAGGACCACGAGGCCGATGGCGACCAGCACGAGCGACAGCGCGCACGCGACCGGCACCTCGGTCGGCAGCCGCAGGTCGCTGAAGATCTCGGTGGTGAAGGTCCGGTAGGCGAGCATCTCGAACGCGCCGTACTCGGCGAGGAGCACGAGCGTCACGAGCAGGCAGCCGCCGAGGATGGCGCCCCTGGCCTGCCCCAGCGTGATGCGGAGAAAAGTGCGCAGCCGGCCGACGCCGAGACTGCGCGCCACTTCCTCCTGGCCGGGGTCGGCAGCCCGCAGGCTGGCCGCGACCGGCAGGTACACGAGCGGGTACACGGCGAGCGTCATCACGATCACGGCACCGCGGAATCCCTGCATCCAGATGAACAGCGAGCTCCAGCCGAAGCTGACCACGAAGTCGGGGATGGCGAGCGGCACGACCAGCAGGACCGCCCAGATCCGGCGGCCTGGCAGGTCGGTCCGCTCGACCAGCCAGGCGGCAGCGGTGCCGATGACGGCGCAAGCCGCCGTGACCACGACGGTCAGCCGGACTGTGTTCCAGAGCAGCGTGGCGGTCAGCGGCCGGAAGATCTGGCTGGCTACGGTTCCGACACCAGCCCGGTGCGACTCGATGAGCAAGAAGATCAGCGGCACGGCCAGGAGCACTGCGATGGCCGAGCTGACGACGAGCAGCCCAACTGGCCTGCCGCGCTCTCCTGGCTGGCACCGCGGGCACGGCGACCGAGGCGGACCGCGCCGGGATGGTGTTCACCAGGCAGTACCGGCGCCGATGGCGCGATCGGCGGCCGGGCCAGCCGTCGCCGGGCCGATGGTCCTGGGGCCGGGCATCAGATCAGCCCCGCCTGGCGCATCAGGGCGACGGCGGCGCTGCCGTCGCCGAGCTGGGTGACAGTGATCGGGTAGGGCTGCAACTGGCCGAACGGAGGCTCGCCGGCGCGCGTCGTGACGCCCACGGCGACCGGGTACTCGAAGCTGAGCGACTGGCCCGTCCCGGTGCCGGGCGTGGCGATGATCTCCTGGCCCTGCTTGCTGACGAGGAACGCGACGAACTTCTGCGCGGCCGTCTGATGCTTGCTCGACTTCAGCACCGCCGCGCCGGAGACATCCAGCACGTAGCCAGGATCGCGTGGCGCGAAGAAGGCGATCTTGGAGTGCATGTTCCCGGCCCCGATCTCGGCCCGAATCCGGTACCAGTAGTACTGGTTGATGATCCCGAATGCTGCCGCCCCGCGGTTCACCTCGTTGGTGACTGTCTCGTTATCGGGGTAAATGTGCCCGGCCGCGTTGGCGGCAATCTTCTTCAGCCAGGTCAGCGTGGCCGCAGTGCCGAGGCGTGCCGGTAGGCGGTCACGATCGGCTGGAAGTCGGTCTCGCTGGGCGCCAGGGCCAGCTTGCCCTGGTACTGCGCGCTCGCGAGCTGGCTGATCCGGGTGGGCAGTTGGCTGGCCGAGATGAGGCTCGGGTTGTAGACCAGCACGCTCACCCGGGCCGAGACGCCGACCCAGTCGCCGTGCGGCGAGTTGAACTGGCCGGGAGTGCTCGCCAGCGTGGCCGGCGTGAGCGCTGCCAGCAGCCCCTTGGCCTGCAGGCTCTCCAGGGGCGGGGAGTTCTCGGTGAGGAAGACATCGGCCGGTGAGTGCGTGCCCTCGGCGGCGATCTGGTCGGCTAGCACCGACTCGTCGTCGCTGCGTACGACGACATTGATGCCCGTCTTCTGCTCGAAGGCCGACACCAGGCTCTGGGTGGTCTGCTCATGCTGCCCGCTGTACAAGGTGATCGTGGGACCGCTACTGGAGCCGCCGCTGCCGGTACCGCCGCCGCAGGCGGTTACCGCCGCCCCGGTGACCAGAATCGCGATCGCCGCCAGAGCACTGCGCACGCGCCTCATGAGACTGCCTCGACGAGCGCGATGATCTGGGCGCGATCGGCGGCAGGTGTCATGCGCAGCGTCTCCAGACGTCTCAGGCTCCCGGCGTCTCGGCTGGCGCTGGAGCTTAGGCTTACCTAAGTGGCAGCCAGATTAGGCTACCCTAACTTGACGGCTCAAACCGGGCATGTGCCGGGTGTCACACAAGCCTCGCGCCCGGTGCGAGGATCGCGCGCCGGCGGTCGCGCACGTAGGCTGAGGAAACATGGCCGACGCCGGGATTGTTAGCGCTGTGGACGGCCCGTAGAAGCCACGAGGTGACCGGCAGTGCGTGACATCCTTGATCCCATTACCCAGTGGTGGGATGCGAACCAGACCTTTCGGACTGGCCACAGTCGTCCAGACGTTCAGCAGCGCGCCGCGCGAGCCTGGCGCCGCGATGGCAGTATCGGCGACCGGCGAAGTCGTCGGCAGCGTCTCCGGCGGCTGCGTCGAAGGCGCCGTCTACGAGCTTGCCACTGAGGTCACCGCGACTGGCCAGCCGGTGCTGCGTCGCTACGGGATCAGCGACAACGACGCCTTCGCGGTCGGGCTCACCTGCGGCGGCATCATCGACATTTTTGTCGAGTCGGCCAGCCGGGAGCGCTTCGCGGCGCTGGGCGAGATCGCGGACGCGGTCCGGGTGGGCACTCCGGTGGCCGTGGCGACCATCATCGAGGGTCCGGGCGAGATCGGCTCCCGGCGCATCATCTGGGAAGGCGAGCGCTCTGACGGTACCCTCGGTGCCGGCGACCGCTTGGACGAGGCTGTCGACGACGATGCGCGGGGCATGCTCGCGCAAGGGCTCACCGGAGTACGCCGGTACGGCCCGGACGGCGAGCGCCGCCGCGACGAGCTAGCGGTCTTCGTCCAGTCCTTCGCCCCGGCGCCGCGGATGCTGGTGTTCGGCGCGATCGACTTTGCCGCCGCGGTCGCCAAGGCCGGCAAGTTCCTCGGGTATCGCGTGACCGTCTGCGACGCCAGGCCGGTGTTCGCCACCTCGTCCCGGTTCCCGGACGCTGATGAGGTCATCACCGACTGGCCGCATCGGTACCTGTCGGGCATCAGCACCGACGAGCGCACGGTGATCTGCGTGCTCACCCACGATCCGAAGTTCGACGTCCCGCTGCTGGAGGTGGCCCTCCGCCAGCCCGGCCGCCTATATCGGCGCGATGGGCAGCAGGCGCACCCATGAGGACAGGCTCGCCCGGCTGCGCGAGGCAGGCGTTGCCGAGGCCGAGATCTCCCGGCTGCGCTCGCCGATCGGGCTCGACCTCGGCGCACGCACGCCGGAGGAGACCGCGATTGCGATCGCCGCCGAGCTGATCCAGCTTCGCTGGGGCGGCACCGGCAGGCCGCTGACCGCGACCAGCGGCCGGATACACCACGGGCAGCTGCCAGGTGACCGCATGTCCGCCGACGTGCTGGCTGAGCGCACGGCTTGACGTCACAGACCGGGCCCGTGGCCGGTATCCTGCTCGCCGCCGGCGACGGAAGCAGGATCGGCCAGCCCAAGGCGCTTGTCGTCATCGGCGGTCAGTCGCTGGTGCGCCGGGGCATCGGCCTGCTGCAAGCGGGTGGCGCGCACCCGGTCGTCGTCGTATCGGGCGCGGCCGGGCTTGATGCGGAGCTGCGTGATCTGGTGCGGCCTGCGGCCGGCCCTGAGACCGGCACAAGCGACCGCGGACTGGCGGGCGTGATCAGCGTGCACAACCCGCGCTGGCAGACCGGCATGGGCTCATCGCTGGCGGCCGGGCTGGCGGCGGTTCCGGCTGACTGCACGGCGGCCGTGCTCGCCCTGGCGGACCAGCCGCTGGTCGGGCCGCAGGCCGTGCGCAGGCTGATCGCTGCGCACGCCGCAGGCGCCGCCGTCGCGGTGGCCTGTTACGAGGGCCGGCCACGTAATCCGGTCCTAATCGGCCGGGAGCACTGGGCCGAAGTGGCGGCGCTCGCTGTCGGCGACGTGGGCGCGCGCCCGTTCCTGCACGCGCATCCTGGCCTTGTCACGCAGATCGAGTGCGCCGACACAGGGCGGCCGGACGACATCGACACACCGGAGGACCTGGCGCGCGTTGCGGCGCTGCTCGCCGAGGCGGCCCCGTTCCGGTCCTGATAACCGGTCTTAGCCGGTGCTGGCCTGGACGCCCCACCGGTACGCCACGCTGACGCCGGGCTTGACGGTGGCGAGGTCGATTCCGGTGACGAAGGCGTTCGGCGGGCACGTCATCGGCTCGATCGCGAGCGCGCGACGGCGGGCGTCTGGCCCGAGCGGATCGCCGGTAAAGACCTGAAGCCAGCGGTAGCCGGGGCCGAGCCACATCGCGATCTGCGCGGCCGCACCCGTCAGCCGCGCCCAGGCGCGACCGTCAGCGTCCGCCGCGAGCGAGGTGAACGCGTGATCGAGCGTCGTGCCGCCGATCTTCCTGGCCGAGCGGAAGTCGAACTCCGAGCCGGTCACGTCCTGCGGGTCGCCGGCCGGGATGCCGCGGTCGTCGGCCGGCTGCCACCGGGCCGCGGGCAGCTCAAGCTCGCACTCGTCGACCAGGCCGGCGCTGGCCACGAAGTACGGGTGCGCGCCAGTCCCGAACGGGGCGGTGCGGCTGCCTGAATTGCGCGCGGTCACGGTCACGTCGAGCCCGGCGTCGGCAGTCAGCCGGTAACTCGCACGCAGCTCGAGGCAGAACGGGTAACCCGTCCGGCCGAGCAGATCAAGGCCGAGCTCGATGTGCTCCGCGGTCTGCGCCGTCACGCGCCAGCTCGCCCACCTGGTCAGGCCGTGAATGGCGTTGTCACGGGCCGGCTCGGAAATGTCCAGCTGATAAGTCTGGCTGCCGACGGCATAGCGGCCGTGATCGACCCTGTTCGGCCACGGCACGAGCAGCTGGCCGGCGCCCGCGGGCGGCAGGTCATCTGCCGCGTAGGTCCTGATGAGCGGCTGGCCGCGCAGGCTGAGCGCGCGCAGGCCCGCGCCGAGCTCGGTGACGGTGGCCCGGTAATCGCCAGCCGCGATGTCATACTGGGCGCCCGTGAGCGGGAGCGTAGGCCCTGACGGTGTCGGCTCTGACATGGAGTCCATCTTGCCCGGCCCGGGGTGGCAGATGCCGGCGGGGCTGCTTGGGGAGCGGGGGACCTTCAGCCCCGCCGGCACTTTGCACCCTAGCTGTCGCGGCTGTCCATCCGTGCGAAGTTCGGCAAGCCCGCCCGGAGTTCTCAGCCCGAGCGCCCCAACTGTCAGGGCCTGACCTAGGCTCGCCTCGGTGACCGAAAACTACCGACATAGCTGGCGAAAGCTACCACGTTGCCGAGGTAGTGCCCCGTCCGCTGGTCAAAGACACCGCCACAGGTGATCAATCGCAGCGTTGGCCAGCTGGTGTAGCCGAACACCCTGGAGGTGGGGAACCGGGTCTTGTTGTACAGCGCGACCGAGTAGGTCTCGAACACGATCGTCTGGCGATCACGAAGCTGGATGTAGATCTTCGCGCCAGGCCGCAGGTTCCCGAGATCGTAGAAGACGGCCGGGCCGACGCCGACAGCATCGACGTGGCCGAGGATGGCGGCGGCGCCTGGCTGTCCAGGTGCCGGGCCCTTGTCGTACCAGCTGCTCACGCCGGGATGGCTGAGCGGCGGGACGGTCAGCGTGCCGTTCCGGTTAAGGCCAAGCGAGATGATCTTGGCGTGGACCTTGATGGCTGGGATGTCGAGGCTGACGGGAGTCGACCGGCTCGGCCGGCGGCCGGTGGCGTGCTGCGGGACGGGGACGGCGGCGTGGCCGGCGGGCACGCGGTCAGCGGCGGCCCAGGCTGGCGGGACCGGAGGAGGCGCCCAGCGGAGCGTGTCGTGGCCGATGAACGCGATCACGACGCCAGTGACGATCACCGCGATCGCGGCCAGGTTGAGCCAGGAGATCCGGCGCACCGAGGAGATCACGCTCCCTGGGCGTGGTCATCCTTGTCGGCTCGGGCAGCCTCGGCTGAGGACATCGTCTTCCCCCGTTCTGCGGCGACCGTCGCAGTCTCATTCCCGGCCGTCAGCCCGGTTATGCCCGCGGCGGCCGCGGGCGCAGGCCGCCCGTGCCCGAGGGCACCGGCGGCAATGGGGGTGCTATCTCCGGTTCGGTCCGGCGGCGCGCCGCAGTTCTGCGCCGCGGTCAGGCGGTCTGTGGCTGCCCGGTCGCGGTGCCGGTGCCCAGGCCGGCCGGAACCGCGACGCGGGCCAGCGAGCCGTTCCGGACGGCCTCAGCGGCCAGCACGCCGAACAGGTAGAAGCACGCGGCTTCCTCGCTGGCGAAGACCTGAAGCTCATGCCGCGCCCCGCCGGCGGAGTGAAAGACCTCGAACCCGTGCTCGGTCTGGACCAGGCAGAGGGCTCCGTCGACTGCCTCGCCGACCGCGTAGGAGTCGGCCGGGATCCCGGCGAGGGCTGCCAGGTCGGCGAACAGCTGCTCGGTGGCCATCCGCTGTCGCGTCGCTCGGCTCCGGCGGGCGGGCGCGGGCGCCGCGGCCAGGCTCGCGGGGCCCGGCGGCATCGGCGCGCCAGGAGCTACCGGCGGCCCGGCCAGGCCTGGGGCGGCCGTCTTCGCTGGCGATGCTGGGGTCACGGCTGGGGCGGCGACCGGGGCCGGGAGAGCGCCGCCCGGGGCAGCCTGGCGCGGTCGCCGAGCCTCCGATGCGGCCCGCATGGCCTCGGCCTCGAGCGGCAGCGGTACTTCCGCAGCGGCCGGAATCGCGACGCCGGTGCTGGTGTCCGGTACCGGCGGGTAGGCAGCGGGCTGGCCGCTCCCGGCGGGCGTGTCTGCGGGCCGGTAAGCGGCCGCGACGGGGGACTGGCCGCTCTCCGGCGAGGCGGTCCGGCCGTAGCCAGTCGGGGCTGCGTACTGGCCGGATTGCGCCGGGTGGGGCGACGTGACCCGCTCCGGCGCGACGGCTGGCTGCGGGGCGGTGACGGGGCGCGGTGCCGTCACTGGGCGCGGATACTCGGTCCGCTCCTCCAGGATGTCGGTGACGTCGGTCCTGGGCGCGACGAGCTCGAAGACGCCGCGGTCGACCTGCCAGTAACCAAGCTGCTCTGCCTTGAAGCCGTCATGACCCAGGTACCCGATATGCAGCCGATCGCCGAGATCGTCGAGCACCATGCAGCGCTCGCCACGGAACGTGCCGACGGGCCTCGATTCCCACACCGCCTGGACGTCGGCCACCCGGAGCTGCTTGCGCCAGTGCCCCGTGGCCGGCTCGAAACCGAGCTCCTCCGGCGGCGGGCACGCGGCGAACAGGACGATATCTCCGTCCGTCGGTCCAATGCCGGCCTCGAACGGGGATCCTTGATATGTCGCCATCAGCCGGTAGCGCACAGTTCGGGCCCTTCTGCCGGACGCAGCCATACCTGACCGTCGTACCGGGCGATGAAGTCGGACTTATCAGTACCAATACGGTGTATCTCGGCGCCGACGGGCACCGGGATCGGGTCGGTGAAGTACTCGGCTACCGCCTGCTCCTGGCCAGCGGTGAAACCGGTCCCGGTGAACGGCGGCTGCATAGCCCAGTCGCCGCCGTTCTCAGTCGAGTAGGGGACGTGATAGCGCTCCGTGCCGACTGCGCGCCATCGCAGCACATAGATCTCGGCCATGTCGGGGCTGAAGTCCGAGCCCTCGTAGCCGAGGCCGAAGGCCTGGTGCAGGTCCCGCGGGGTGGAGGCGCGGGTATCCGCGACCCGATGCACGAATCCGGAAATGATCGATCGCCGGCCGGTCAGGTACGGCTCGACCATCCGCGGCGGGATCGCCTTGTGCATGAGGGTGCCAGGTTCCACGGCTCTGGGCCCCTGGCTCACCTGGTTCACGCTGCCCTCTGTAGTTGGAATGCCCGTGCGTCGATCGTCGGTGTGTAGATACTTTGTGCGGAACTGCTGCCTTTTAGCGCAGCTACGCTGCGGCGAATCACCGCCAGTCCCACGAGACTCTCACATCGCGAAATGCGTCCTCAACTGCTTCGGCCCAGCTAGTGGGTATCGGGCGCAAGGGTACCCGTCGGCCCTGGGCTGCCAGGTCGTCCGAGCCCCGCCACCGGGGGCACCCGGCGATCTGCCCGCCACGCTGACCGAGGCCAGCACTACAGTGACGCAATGGCCGATCTGAGCCCGGGAGATGCGCGCTACCGCGACGATCATGGTGCCGCTGACGAAGCCGTGACGGCCGCGCTGGCGGCATTCGCGGCCGGCACCGGTGGCGAGCATGCCGTGCTGACCGCACTGGCCGGGAGCCGGCTGCTGGTTCCGGTAGTCGCCGTGCTGGCAGCGGACCTGGCCGCTGCGGACGGATCATCGGCCAGCGCTAGCGCGAGCGCGCAGCCCGGTGGGCCAGGTCGGACGGTTCCGGGCGGCGGCGAGAAGGCCAGTGACATGGCCATGCCCAAGATCGTGGGTCGCGACGGCAGGCAGGCACTGCCCGCGTTTACCTGCCTGGAGGCGGTGCAGCGGTGGCGGCCAGCGGCCCGACCGGTTCCGGTGCCAGCCGCTGGGGTGTGGCAGTCGGCTGTCCAAGAGTCGTGCGCCGTCGTCATCGACATCGCCGGCCCGTTCCCTTCGTGGTCGAGGGCAGCCGGCTGGCGACGCTCGCCGTAGGCGGTTCAGTGCCCGGCATGCACGAGGACCCCGACGTATGGCAGCAGGTCGCAGCGGCGGCAGCCGAGGTCGCGCCGGGCATTCGGGTGCGGCTGAGCCAGCCGAATGGCGGCTTGGACTTCACGCTGGAGCTTGCGCCGCCCGCGGGCTCGGCCGGGCTCGTGCCCGAGGAGGTCGCGAACCGCATCGCCGACGCCGTGCATGATCGGCTGCCTGGGCGGATCCGATCCGGTATCGCGGTGATGCGCCGTCCCGGCTAGCGGGCCAGCGGCGGGCGGCGGTATTACGATCATGGATTGTGGAGCCAGTCAGCGTTGCCGAGGTAGCCGACGAGCTCTACGCGCTCACGCCCGCAGACTTCACTGCGGCCCGCGACGAACGCGCACGCCAGGTACGGGCGGCAGGCCAGCGAGACGAGGCCGCGGCCATCAAGAAGCTCGCCAGGCCCACGGCTAGCGCCTGGCTGGTCAATCAGCTCGCCCGGGCCGCGCCTGATCGGATGATCCGACTGTATGAGCTTGGCGAGGAGCTCCAGGAGGCGCAGCGAACGCTCGCGGGGGACCGGCTGCGGGAACTGTCGGTCCAGCGCCGGCAGGTCATCAACGACCTGCTGCCTGCCGCCAGCGACCTGGCCGGCCGGGCGGACCAGCCCGCCAGTGCCGCCGTGCTCGGTGAGGTCCGCGCGACCCTGGAGGCCGCGCTGGCAGACGCTGACGCCAGGGCGGCCGTGCGCTCGGGCCGGCTGACCAAGGCGCTCGCTTACGCCGGGCTCGGCGAAGTCGATATGACCGCGGCGCTGGCCGTACCCGCGGAGCCGCGGGCGGGCAAAGGAGCGGGTGACACCGGCACGGCAGCAGCTCGGGCCGCAGCGGACAGCTGACGCGGCTGAGCGCGAGGTCGGCGGGGCTGACCGCGAAGGCGGCGGGGAGCAACGCGCCGCCGACGCCGTGCGCGCAGCGCAGGAGGCAGCTGGCGAGGCGGCTGCCGCCCTGGCCGAGGCTGAGCGGGCGGTCACCGGAGTGGCCGAGCAGCGCCAGTTCTTGCGCCGCCGGGTCAGCCACCTGGAACGGGAGCTAGCCGAGGCGCGCGCGACGGACGCGGAGCTGGCCCGCGAAGCCAAGCAGGCCGAACGCAGCCAGGCCGGGGCGGCACGCCGCCTGGCTGCGGCGCAGCGCCGGCTGGATCAGGCCCAGCGCCAGGCAGGCGACCCAGGCTAGGCGCGCCCAGCTGCGGGCCGGCCGGGAGGCGTTCCCGGAGCCTGCACGCCCGCACGCCTCCGCCGGTGCGAGGCGGCCGCTGGTGCAGGTTCAGCTGGGTGCGTCCGGCGGCGCAGGGCGCACCACCGGTCCGCCGCGGCATCAGGCCGGCGGAGCTATGCCTGGCCGATGTTGACCAGCCACGGCACGCCGAACTTGTCGACGCACATGCCGAATTCGTCGCCCCAGGCCTGCTTCTCCAGCGGCATGGTGACACTGCCGCTAGCCGACAGCTTCTCCCAGTAGCGTCGGAGCGTGTCGCCGTCGTCACCGCTGAGGCTCACCGAGGCACCGGCCATCGGCTGATACTGCATGTCGCTCGTCACGTCGGCGCCCATGAGCGTGTAGCCCGCGTCGGTCTCGAGCTGCGAGTGCATGACCCGGTCGGCGTCCGGGCCTGCCATGCCGAACTCGGCGAACGATGTGATGGCCAGCTCGCCACCGAAGACGTCGCGGTAGAACTCCATCGCCTGCCGCGCGTTGCCGTTGAAGTTGAGGTACGGGTTCAGTCGGGACACCATTGGCTCCTCCTGATGGACGTAGGCGGATACAGCCGAGGCTAGTCGCGCCTGCCGTTATGCCCGCTGCGAACCCCGGTGATGCCGGGTTTGCGATGGCTAGCTGACCCTCGGCAGGAGGCCTAATCGTGCCGGGCGTCGATCGCGTGCTGCGCCCGCTCAAGTACCTGCGTCACCGCGTGCCCGAACCGCACGTCGCACGGGTGGCTGACTCGCCCCGACCTGACGTTGTCGGCCAGCTCAGTCAGGGCGACACGCAGGGCACCGGCCGGATCGTCAGCTAGCGGCGGTAGCGATGCACGCCCGCGCTCACCCCAGATCATCAGATCGAAGCCGTCCGCGGGCTCGGGTGCGCCGAGTGTCAGGGTCGCCGTACTCGTGGCGCCGCCGTGGTGGTGCAGCACCAGGTGTGTCAGGTCACCGCGACCGGCGTCGGCGGTGACCGACTCCACCGGCCCGAGGATGGCCCACAGCAGCGAGATCGCGTGCGGGCCGAGGTCCCACAAGGCGCCTTTGTCCCGCCGCCACGGCGTATTGAAAGGGCTGGATTCGGAGTAGACAGAGCCGAGCCACAGCGCGTGTCCGCCAGCCCAGCCGCCGGTGCTGGTGACCTCGTCGAGCCACGCCCGCGCGTCAGGCTGGAAGCGGGAGGTGAAGAACACGACGGAAGCGACGCCCGCCGCCCCGGCCGCGGCGACGAGCGCACCGCTCGCCTCGGCGTCCAGCGCCAGCGGCTTTTCCAGGAGCAGGTGCTTGCCGGCGTTCGCAGCACGCAGCGCCAATTCGCTCTGCACGTGCGGCGGGACCGAGAACGCGACGGCGTCGACGTCGGCCAGAAATGCGCCGAAGTCGCTGTGCGCCGCCGCGCCGACGGACGCGGCGAGCGTCGCGGCGGCATCCTGGTTGCGTCCCCAGACGGCCGCGAACTCGATGCCGGGCGTATCGGCGAGCGCGCGTGCATGCGCGACCCGAGCCCAGTATCCGGTGCCGACCAGGCCGAATCGCAGGGGGACCGGCAGCGCAGGCACGCCAGCGCCAGACGCGCCAGCGCCGGACATGGCTGCACCAGTCGCGCCAGCGCCAGACATGGCTGCACCAGTCGCGCCAGCGCCGGACTGGCCAGAGCCGGAGGACGGAGTGCCCGCAGTCACGGAGTCATCGCTCACGCGAGCCACCATGCCAGACCGCCGGCGGCCCCGCTTGACCGGACCCTGGCCGCGATCACGCGGCCCGGTCAGGTGTCGGATGCGGGTGGCGGCCCGGACGCGGCCCCACGGCCACGTCGGCGCATCGACAGCGAGTAACCGGCCCACATGACGCCGCACAGCAGCATGGACGGCAGTCCGGCAAAGACGAAGAGCAGAAGGGCGATGGGGAAGAGCACCGGGGTGATGCTTGTCGGGTCGCTCCCACCGGAGTAGCCACCGATGAACAGGTAGGCGACGAGGCCCAGGATGATAGCGACCGCAGCGGAGGTGAGCACGGACAGCACGAGCATGACGCGGCTCAGCCACGAGAGCTGCGTCCAGCGGACTCGGAAACGTGCCAATGATCATCCATTTCGCGAGCGTCACCTTCCTCTGCATTATGGCCCGCGGCCGGCCCGCCTGACAGCGGCCGACCCAGTCGGCGGGCCTGGTGCCTTGACTATGCTCGGGAGTCGGCCGGGCAGCCCGGCCGCCAGAGGCGCAGGGGAGAAAGCGTGGACGTGGCCGGCGAGGCAGACTGCCGCGGTCGTGGCCGCCGGCCAGGCCGCCAGCGCGGGAGCGGGCTCTCTTCGGGATATGCCGGCGGAGGGCCTGGACGCCTCTCTGCGGGCTATCGCGACGCACCTGCTCCAGCGCGCCGACGCAGTGCTCGCCGCGAACGCCGACGACGTTCGTGCGGCAAAGGCAGCCGGGCTGGCTGACGCCTTCGTAGACCGGCTGACGCTCGATGCAGGCCGCGTCGCGGCGATGGCTGACCAGCTACAGGCGCTGGCGGACGTGCCCGCGGAGCCGGCGAGATCCTACATCCGCGACCTGCCCGACGGTCTTGAGCTGCATGAGTGGCGGCGGCCGGTCGGCGTCATCGGCGCGAACTTCGAGGCTCGCCCCAATGTCGTCGTCGACATCGCCTCGCAGCTGATCAAGTCGCGCAACGCGGGCGTGTTGCGCACCGGCTCGAGCGCGATCGGGTCGGCCGCGGTGCTGATCGACCAGGTCGTCGGTCCTGCGATGGCGGCATCCGGGCTGGATCCGGCGGCGATCCAGCTGCTGCGCGTCCCCGGCCGCGACACCGCCGCGGCCCTGGTCCGGCAGCCCGCCCTGATCCCGCTGGTCATCTTGCGCGGCAGTGGCGACAGCACGCGCGCTCTCGCCCGGGAGGCCGCGCTGCACGGTGTCCGCACGCTCGCGCACGCAGACGGCGGCGCGGTGATCTACGTCGACCAGTCGGCCGACATCAACCTGGCGCTGCGGCTCATCGAGCGCAGCCTCGACCGCCTGGGCGTCTGCAACCGGCTGAACCTGCTGCTCATCCAGCGGTCCAGCTGGGACGAGGTCGTACCCGCGGTCACGGGTCTGGCGGACAAGCTCGGCATCGCGGTCTCGCTGCCGCCGCACTCGCACGCGCTCGGCCATGAGTGGGCGCTGGACGATGGCGCAGAGGCGACGATCACGCTGGCCCCAGCGCAGAACGCGCAAGACGCCGCCGAGATCGCCAACCGTGACACGTCCGGGCTGGCGGGGGCCATCGTGGCGGCGGACGCTGGCGCCGCCAGCCGGTTCCTGGACACATACGCGGGGACAGGCGCGTTCTGGAATGCGACACCGCGCCTGCTCGACGGGTTCAAGCTGCTGTCAGTGCCGGAGACCGGGATCAACATCGACGTGGTGCCCGGCCCGCGCGGCCCGGTGACGTTCCGCGACCTGTACCTGCGCCAGTACGCGGTAGTGCCGAAGGGTGCCCGCTAGACCGGGTAGACCACCAGCGACTCGCGGTGCACCGCGTGGATGCCGCGGACGACCCGCCGTGCCGCCAGATCCGTGGGCACCTGACCGTGCAGGAATCCCTGGTTGAGCAGGAACGTGGTGCATAGCTGCGGCTGTGCCAGCATCAGCGAGTC
This sequence comes from uncultured Actinomycetota bacterium, assembly GCA_963837255.1. Lineage (GTDB taxonomy): Bacteria > Actinomycetota > Actinomycetes > Streptosporangiales > Streptosporangiaceae > JAJYUU01. Next base: position 1,667,963 of record CAWIMN010000007.1, on the reverse strand, counting down.
AGCAAGCTCGGCGACTCGATCCGCCGAGAAGCCTGCGAGCTGGGCAAAGGCTTCCTGGCTGGCACGTGAGGTGCCGCTGGCGAGTTCCCGGCAGTCCTTGTAGACGTCCGGATCGACGAGCGAGCCAGCGCCGCCAGCATCAGCTGAGTCGTCCTCAGCCGTGCTCGCGTAGCGGAGCCGCAGCAGGATCGAGATGACGCACGCCACTTCCTGCGGCGAGAGCGCCCGCAGCAGTCGCAGCAGGCTGGACGGCAGCGCGACAGAGCCGCGGCCAAGCAGCCGTTCCGGATGGCGGACGTCGAGCAGTTCGACGACCGAGCCGGCCGCGAACTCGCCGTCGACGCGCTTGACTCCGGACAGGAACAGCGTGCTCCCGGTGCGCAGGCTGTCTTCCGCGTCGCGGTTCACGTGCACCGAGCCCTCGGAGTAGGCGATGCCGCCGATCCAGCGCCTGGCGGGCTCCAGCTGACTTCCGGCTGCGCGGACGACGGTGCCCATCCGGGCGCGCGGATTCAGGCTCCGCGCAACGACATCCGGCTCGCGAGCCGAGCCGATGGTGCACTCGACGCCGCAGCACGCCGCCCTGGCCGCCGCGCTCAGCTTCGAGCCCATGCCGCCGCGGCCAGAGCCGCCGGGCGTGACCCGGACCGCTCGCGCTTCTGCCGGGCTGAGCCGGCCGATCCGCTCGCTCAGCGACGAGTCGCGGTACGCCGCGCGGACGTCGGTCAGGAACAGCAGTCTCGATGCCTCGGCTGCGACGGCGACCGCGACCGCGACCTGGTCGTTGTCGAGCGCCGCTAGCGGGTCGGTCGCGTCGTTGCCGTTCACGATCGGCAGCAGGCCACGGGCGGTGGCCTCGCGCAGCACCTGGCCGAGGTCACCCATCGCCCGCGCCGATGCCAGGTCGCTGCGCGAGACGAGGATCTGGCAGACCTCGACGCCAACGGCGGCGGCCAGCTGGCGGTACAGCGCCATGAGCGCAGGCTGCCCGACCGCGGCCGGCAGGGCCGTGTCGACGGACTGCGGCGCATCAGCCGGGGTGTCGTACCGCTGCAGTATCTGCATCAGCGACTCGGCCAGCGGCTCGTAGCCCGCTGCTGCCTGCAGCGCCGAGCGAACCGATCCGACGAGCGCCTGCAGGGCGGCCGCCGCACCGGCCGTCGGGCCCTCGAACGCGAGCAGCCGACGGCCAAGGCGGGCAGCGCCGGAGGTGACCAGGACGATCTCGTGTCCAGCCCGCTGGGCGGTGGCGATCTGACTGACCAGGCCGGCGATGACGTCGAGCGCGAGCCCGTCCCGGCTGGCGATGGAGCTCGAGCCGAGCTTGATTACCTGTCTTGTCACCGATAACTCACGACGATCGGGCTGCTGCGAGTGGTTGTGGCGAGACAATGGAATCCCGCGCAAATGATCATCTCCGACGCTATCACGGCCCGATCAGGCCGGCGGGGAACGCAGGAGCGGCGGAACCAGGAAGCGCAGGAGCGCGGAGCGTGCTGTGGATCAGGCCGCTGTGCCTCGCCGCCTGGCAGGTGCTGGCTTGCCTGCGTCTCTGCGAAAGTTGGCAGGGCGCGCGTGCCCGACAGCGGCCAGATCGCGGCACTGGCCGCAGCCGTGCGCGCGGCCGCCAGCTAAGCGCGGGCCGGGGCCTACGGATTGGGCGCCAGGTTGGATCTGCTGCCCCTAGTAGGGCGTCACTTCCACTTTCACGCCCAATCGCGACGCCGCGGGCCGTCCGACGGCCGCTGCGGCGCGATTTGGTCAGGAGCGAGTCCCCGAACGGCGGCGCAGCGCGATACCGCCTGCCACGGCGCCAACCGCGATGAGCACGATCCCGCCGGCGGACAGGCCGGTATCCGTCGCGGTCGAGGTCGTCCCGTCACCGGTCTCCGCGCCGCCGCTGGGCATCGCCGTCACGCGGACCCTGGCGGTAGTCGAGCTGCCGTCGCTGCAGTCGATGGCGGGGCTGAACGTACCCGGCCGGATGCTGCTCGGCAGCGTCACGGTGACGCTGAACACGCCGCCGCCGGAGCCCTTGTTCATCGGTATCTGCTCTGGCAGGCCTAGCGTCGTCCCGAACAGCGTCGCCGATGTGGCCTGCAGGCTTCCGCACGTCACCTGGAACGTGACCGCGGTGCCGGCTGTCACGGTCGACGGAGTGGCGAAGGCGACGGCACTTCCTGGCGGGCTGGAGGTCGCCGCGAGCGCCGGGCCGGGCGCAAGTGCCGGGCCGATGACAATGGCTGCTACGACACCAAGGCCCAGAGCGGCCGAACCGGCCAGGCTCGCGATCAGCCTGCCGGAAGCGGCATATCGCCTGATTAGGCGCATGAACGTTCCTCCCCCGAAGACCGCTTAGCTGAGCGTCGGCGGATCCGGCCGGCGGTCTGATCCGCCGACGCCATGGTGTTCACAACGGCCACGGCAGACGACCGGCCGTCCCGCGGGCGGCAGGTGCAAGATTGACGATTCCCCCGTATTGCGATGGCTGAATACCCGGTGCCCTGGCGGGCAAACGAACGCCACCGTTCCCGGCATGGCAGGATCGGCACCATGCTGCGCTGGCTGACCGCAGGGGAGTCACACGGCCCCGCCTTGGTGGCCGTCTGCGAGGGCGTCCCCGCCGGGGTGCAGATCACCACGACCGATATCGCGCACGCGCTGGCGCGCCGCCGGGCCGGCTACGGCCGCGGCGCCCGGATGAAGTTCGAGCAGGACGAGGTCGAGCTCACCGGCGGCGTCCGGCACGGCGTCACGCTGGGCGGCCCCGTCGCGATCCGGATCGGCAACACCGAGTGGCCGAAGTGGGAGACCGTGATGTCGGCTGACCCGGTCGACGCGGACGTCCTGGCGGCGCAGGCCCGGAACGCCCCCCTCACCAGGCCCCGGCCTGGCCATGCCGACCTAGCCGGGATGCAAAAGTATGGTCACGACGACGCCAGGGCGATCCTGGAGCGCGCCAGCGCCAGGGAGACCGCGGCCAGGGTCGCGCTCGGCGAGGTAGCCCGCCGGCTGCTGCGCCAGGTGCTCGGCGCGGAGATCATCAGTCATGTGGTGGGCCTCGGCGCCGTTCGTGCGCCTGACGACTACGTGCCGGAGCCGCACGACGCCGATCGCATCGACGCCGACCCGGTGCGGTGCGTGGACGCTGCGGCGAGCGCCGCGATGCAGGCCGAGGTTGACGCCGCGCACGAGGAGGGGGACACCCTCGGCGGCGTTGTCGAGGTCGTCGCCTACGGCCTGCCGCCGGGCCTCGGCAGTCACGTGCACTGGGACCGGCGCCTGGACGGCAGGCTGGCCGGCGCGCTGATGAGCATCCAGGCGATCAAGGGCGTCGAGGTCGGCGACGGCTTCACCACGGCGCTGCGGCGCGGCTCGCAGGCGCATGACGAAATCGAGGGTGCCGCCGGCCGCATCCGCCGCACGACCAACCGGGCAGGCGGGATCGAGGGCGGCATGAGCACGGGCGAGCCGATCCGGCTGCGCGCGGCCATGAAGCCGATCTCCACGGTGCCGCGCGCGCTGGCCACTGTCGACGTCCGCACTGGCGAGCCCGCGAAGGCGATCAACCAGCGCAGTGACGTGACCGCCGTGCCGGCGGCCGGGATAGTGGCCGAGGCGATGGCCGCGCTCGTGCTGGCCGACGCCGTCCTGGAAAAGTTCGGCGGTGACAGCGTCGCCGAGACCGCCCGCAATGCCGAGGCCTACCTCAAGGCGCTGGTGATCCGGTGACCGCGGACCAGGAGACGGCCGGGGCGCAGGCGGCCCCGTTCCCGCCCGTCGTGCTCATCGGAGCGCCGGGTGCCGGCAAGACGACGGTCGGAGGCGCCCTGGCGGCGCGGCTCGGGGTCGGCTTCACCGACACCGACGCCATCGTCGAGGCGGTCGCGGGCAAGCCGGTCAGCGAGATCTTCGTCACCGACGGCGAGCCGGAGTTCCGGCGGCTGGAGCGCGCCGCGGTCGACGCGGCGCTCGAGGTGGGCGCGGGCACGGCCGACGATGGCATGGCAGGCGGCGGTAGCGTCGGACCCGGCGTGGTCGGTCTCGGCGGCGGCGCGGTGATGGACGAGCACACGCAGGCCCGCCTGGCCGGACGGCGGGTGGTGTACCTGGAGACCGGGTTCGCCGAGCTGGCCAAGCGGGTCGGCCTCGACCGGGCCAGGCCGCTGCTCATCGGCACCAACCCGCGCGCCCAGCTCAAGGCGCTGCTCGAGCAGCGGCTTGCCTGTCTACGACCGGCTGGCCTGGCTGACCGTGAGCACCGACGGCCGCGACCCGGACGAGATCGCGGCCGAGATCGCCGCCGCCATCGAGGGGCGCCGCGGCTCAACGGCGGCGGGCGGTGACCGCGACCCGCATCGCGGTCGGCGGCGAGCGGCCCTATGAGGTAGTCGTCGGCACCGGCGTGCTGACCGAGTTGCCGTCCCTGGTAGGTGATCAGGTCCGGAACGTGGTCGTCGTCCACTCGGCCGCCCTGCCGGGCGTCGCGGCCCCGGTCTGCCAGGCACTGGCCGGCGCCGGGTTCGCGGTGCGGCCGGAGCCGGTGCCAGACGGCGAGGCGGCCAAGGACATCAGCGTGGCCGCCGGGCTGTGGTCACAGCTCGCCGCGGCCGGCGTCGGGCGCACCGACGCGATCGTCGGCGTCGGCGGGGGAGCGGTGACGGACCTGGCTGGCTTCGTCGCCGCGACGTGGCTGCGGGGCGTGCGCGTCGTGCTGGTGCCGACCACGCTGCTCGGCATGACCGACGCCGCGATCGGCGGCAAGACGGCCATCAACACGGCCGACGGCAAGAACCTGGTCGGCGCGTTCTACCCGCCAGCGGGGGTACTCGCTGACACCAGCGTGCTGGCGAGCCTGCCGCCGGCCGAGTACGCCAGCGGGCTGGCCGAGGTGATCAAGGCCGGGTTCATCGCCGACCCGGTGATCCTCGACCTCATCGAGGCCGATCCAGCCGGCGCCGCCAAGCCGGGCGGGCCGCACGAGCGCGAGCTGATCGAGCGGGCGATCGCGATGAAGGCTGCCGTGGTGTCGGCGGACCTGCGTGAGGCAGGCCTGCGGGAGACCCTCAACTACGGCCACACGCTCGGGCACGCCATCGAGCGGGTCGAGGACTACGCCATGCGGCACGGCGAGGCTGTGGCGATCGGCATGTGCTTCGCGGCGGCCGTCGGCCGCCTGGCCGGCCGGCTGGACGCGCCGACGGCGCAGCGCCACCGCGCCGTGCTGACCTCGGTTGGCCTGCCGGTCCGGTACCGGGCCGACGCGTGGCCGGCAGTGCGCGCCGCCATGACCGTCGATAAGAAGACGCGGGCGGCCCGGCTGCGCCTGGTCGTGCTCGACGGGCTGGCCGAGGCCCGCCATCATGGCCGACCCGCCGGAGGAACTGCTCGAGCTCGCCTACGCGGAAGTGAGCTGATCGCGTGACCACCGTGCTCATACTCAACGGGCCGAACCTCGGCCGGCTCGGCTCGCGCGAACCGGAGATCTACGGGTCGGCCACGCTGGCTGACATCAGCGCCGCGTGCACGGAACTCGGCGCCGAACTCGGTCTCGACGATCGCCCTGCGGCAGACCGACGACGAGGCCGAGCTGATTGGCTGGGTGCACGAAGCGGCTGAGCTGCGGCTGCCGGTGGTGATCAACCCGGCCGCGTTCACCCACTACTCCTACGCGCTGCGAGACGCGCTCGCTATGCGGACTGCGCCGCTGGTCGAGGTGCACCTGTCCAATCCCGCGGCGCGGGAGTCGTTCCGGCACACCTCGGTCGTGTCAGCGGTCGCCGACGGCACGATCGCGGGCTTCGGCGTCGGGTCGTACGAGCTCGCGCTGCGCGCCGTCGCGCGGCTGCTCGCCGCCGCGGGCTAGCGGCGGAGCAGCCGCTTGATCTCGGTGAGGAGCACGTCACCGGGCGCCAGGTTCGGCTCGGACCGGCCGCCGACCGTCGGCGCCGGGAATATCCCGCAGGCGGTGGCTTGCTCGCAGCTAGGACGCGGACCGATGCGGCGCGGTTCCGTCTGCATCACTGCCCGCCGGCGTCTGGGCGTATCTGGACCCGCCAGTTACGATTCATCCCGAGCGGGGAACGGGGCCGTCTGGCCAGCTGCAGGCCGCCAGTCGCGGTCATTTGGGCGCGAAAGGATGCCGCATGCGCATCGGGATGGCTCTGAACTACGCGGGCGGCTTCAAGGAGACGGCTGCCGAGCTGGCCGACTTCGAGAAGGCCGGCCTGGACATCGTCTTCGTGCCAGAGGCGTATAGCTACGACGCCGTGAGCCAGCTGGGCTACCTGGCGGCCGTGACGCAGCGGGTCGAGCTCGCGTCTGGCATCATGCAGCTGTACTCGCGCACGCCCACGCTGACCGCGATGACTGCCGCGGGCATCGACTTCGTGTCCGACGGCCGTTTCTCGCTCGGGATCGGCGCCTCAGGGCCGCAGGTCATCGAGGGCTGGCATGGCGTTCCGTACGACGCGCCGCTGGCTCGCACCAGGGAGACCATCGAGATCTGCCGCGCCGTCTGGCGCCGCGAGCGGCTGGAGTACAACGGCAAGCACTACCAGATCCCGCTGCCGGCGGGCCAGGGCACGGGGCTCGGCAAGGCGCTCAAGCTGATCAACCACCCCGTCCGCGAGCGGATCCCGATCATCCTGGCCGCCCTCGGCCCGAAGAACGTCGAGCTGGCGGCCGAGCTCGCCGAGGGCTGGGAGCCGATCTTCTACTACCCGGAGAAGGCCAATGATGTCTGGGGGCCGTCCCTGGCGGCCGGCAAGGCCAAGCGCGACCCGTCGCTGCCGCCGCTCGACGTGTTCGCGCAGACGGCGCTCGCGATCGGAGACGACGTCAAGGGCCTGATCGACCTGATCCGGCCCGTTCAGGCGCTGTATATCGGCGGGATGGGCGCACGTGGCAAGAACTTCTACAACAACTTGGCGGTCCGGTATGGCTACGAGCAGGAGGCTGCCGCGATCCAGGACGCCTACCTGGCCGGACGCAAGGATGAGGCCGCCGCGCTGATCCCGCAGGAGCTGCTCGAGAACGTGTCGCTGATCGGGCCGAAGTCGTTCGTAGCCGAGCGGGTCGCGGCCATGAAGGAGTCCGGCGTCACCACCCTGAACGTGGCGCCGATGGCGCCGACGCACGCCGAGCGCATCGGCTGATCGAGCAGATCAAGAACCTGGCGGGCTGAGGTCATGTGGCTGCCGGACTCAATCGAGGCAGCCGTTTCCGCCGGGTGCCTGCCTCGAGCAGGGCGGCACCAGCGTGCACGGCCTGCCGCAGGATGCGGACTGGCGCGACCTCGCGAGCTCCGTTTTGGGTGCTGAACTGCGGGCAAGGTGGACGGCAGCGCCAATCTGAGGGGAGCGTGATGCGAGGCAACCCGCAGCGGGCGGCGGACGGCCCGGAAGTCGTGATCATCGGCGGCGGGTTCGCTGGCCTGTCCGCCCTGCAGGCCGCTCGCCCGGATCGGGCGCCCGGGTGACGATCGTCGACCGAAACGTCTACAGCACGTTCCAGCCGCTGCTGTACCAGGTGGCGACGGCCGGGCTCACGGCCGCCGATGTCGCCTATCCGCTCTGGACGGCGAGCGGCCGGCGCGGTGCCCGCTTCCGCAAGGGTGAGCTGGCTGGCCTGGACCTCGATCGAGCGGACGGTGACGCTGGCCGCGGGTGAGCAGCTCAGCTATGACTACCTGATCATCGCCACTGGCGTCAGCGCAGCGTTCTTCGGCGTGCCGGGCGCGGCCGAGCACAGTCTGAGCCTGTATACCCGGCGTGACGCGATCGCCCTGCGCAACACGCTGATGGAAGCGCTCGAGCGCCGCAACGAGGGCCTGACCGATCCGGAGCTCGACGTGACCGTCGTCGGTGGCGGGGCCACCGGGGTCGAGCTCGCCGGCACTCTCGCTGAGCTGCGCAACGTGGCGCTGCCCGCCGTGTACCCGCAGATCGACCGATCGATGTTCCGCGTCCGACTGATCGAGATGGGCCCGGCGCTGCTGGCGCCGTACCGGGACAGCCTCCGCCGGTACACCCGGCAGCAGCTAGTCGACCGCGGCGTCGAGGTCCTGCTCAGCACGGCGATCAAGGAGGTCAGGGCCGGGTCGGTGCTGCTCGCCGACGGCAGCGAGCGCCGCAGCGACATCACGGTCTGGGCCGCGGGCGTTTCGGGACCTGATGCTGACTGGACGGCCGGCCTGCCACGTGGCAAGGGCGGCCGGATCGAGGTCGAGGCCGACCTGCGGGTCCCCGGCCATGACCGCGTCTTCGCCGCTGGCGACATCGCCCTCAACGAAGCCGCGCCGGTCGCCCAGCTAGCCCAGCCGGCCATCCAGGAGGGCAGGCACGCTGGCGACCAGGTAGCCCGGCTGATCGCCGGCGAGCCGACAAAGCCCTTCAGGTACCACGACAAAGGCATCATGGCCACGATCGGCCGCCGGTCGGCCGTCGTGCGAGCTGCGCGGCGGCCTGCGCCTGCGCGGGACGCTGGCGTGGCTGGCCTGGCTCGGCCTGCACCTGATCTACCTGCTGGGCAACCGGAACCGGTTGGTCACGCTCGTGAACCTGTCCTGGCGGTACCTGACCTGGAGCCGCGGCGGCGGCGTCATCCTGGGCGACGACGTGCCGGGGCAGGACTGACGAGCGGCTCGTCCTGCCCCGGTCCCGGTCACGAGTTACGGGGATAGGAAATGCCCGCGCGTGAGGTGTACTCCCGGGCGAGCGGTGGCGGATTGCTCGAGGCGATCCGCCGCGGACACGGCCATCGTCAGAGATTAGGGATGATCAGCCCGGTTTCGCTGGCATACCGGTCCCGATCGGGTCTCGCCTTCATCTCAGGCTGCCCGGTCACTAGAGTCCAGGTATGGCCGAGATGCACGCAGACCGCCGCGCCAGGGCACAGCAGAAGATCCGGGCGTCGGGTGCGGACGCCGCCCTGATCACGGCCCCGGCGAACGTCCGCTATTTGTCTGGCCTGGTCAGCTCCAACGCAGCCATGCTGCTGCCCGCCACGGACCCGGGTGTGCTGGCCACCGACTCCCGCTATGCCGAGGCCGCCGAGCGGGATTGTCCCGACATCGAGATCGCCACCGAACGGGACGTCGAAGTCGCCATGGCCCAGCGCGCGGCCGGGCTGGGCGTCCGCACGCTGGCATTCGAGGCGCAGGAAATGACGGTCGAGCGCCATGCGGCCCTGACCGGGCTGGCCGGCGGCCCGCGGCTAGTCCCGCTGGGGCACGTGGTCGAGAGCCTGCGGATGATCAAGGACGAGGCAGAGATCGCGCTGCTGGCTCGCGCCTGCGCCATCACCGTCGAGGCTTTCGCCGAGATCCTCGGCGAGATCGTACCCGGCCGGACCGAGCGGGACCTCGCGGTGCTGCTGGAACGCGCGATGATCGACCTCGGTGCGGAGGCGCCCGCGTTCAGCACGATCGTCGCGAGCGGCCCGAACGGCGCGATCCCGCACCATTCGCCCGGCAGCCGGGCATTCGAGCCAGGCGACCTCGTCACCGTGGACTGCGGCGCCCGGTACGGCGGATATCACGCCGACATGACCAGGACCGTGTCCCTGGGTGCGCCGGCGTCCTGGCAGCGGGAGATCTATGAGCTGGTAGCGGCCGCTCAGCTGGCCGGGATCGCGGCGGCGGTGCCGGGCGCGGCTGTCAGCGACGTCGACGCCGCCGCCCGAGACATCATCGATGCAGCCGGGCACCGGGACCACTTCGAGCACGGCCTCGGCCATGGCGTGGGCCTCGAGGTCCACGAAGCGCCGCTGATGGGACGCGGCCGGACGGGTAGACTGGCGGCTCGGGTTCCCGTCACCGTCGAGCCCGGGGTCTACCTGCCCGGCAAGGGCGGAGTCAGGATCGAGGACACTCTCGTAGTCCGGGCTGGCGATAGCCGCGCTGACCCAGGCCAGCCGGGACCGACGGAGATACTCACCACGACCACCAAGGAACTGCTCGTCCTGTGACGCGGGCACAGCAGTCCCGTTCGCCTGCGGGAGACACACAGACGTGGCCACCACGAACGACCTGAAGAATGGCATGACGCTCAACATCGACGGCGCGCTGTGGAGCGTTGTCGACTTTCAGCACGTGAAGCCCGGCAAGGGCGGTGCCTTCGTCCGCACCAAGCTGAAGAACGTGCTGTCCGGCAAGGTCGTCGACCGGACTTTCAATGCCGGCGTGCGGGTCGAGGTCGCCAACGTCGACAAGCGGGAGATGCAGTACCTGTACCGCGAGGGCGAGGACTTCGTCTTCATGGACACCACCGACTATGACCAGCCCCACATCCCGGCCGCGGTGGTCGGCGATGCAGCCAGCTACCTGCTGGAGGAGCAGACCGCGACGATCGCCTTCAACGACGGCACCCCGCTGTACGTCGAGCTGCCGGCGGCGGTCGAGCTGACGGTCCAGCACACCGACCCCGGCCTTCAGGGTGACCGGTCCACCGGCGGGACGAAGCCAGCCACCCTGGAGACAGGCGCGCAGATCCAGGTGCCGCTGTTCATCACCACTGGGGAGAAGATCCGCGTCGACACCCGTTCGGGTGACTACCTCGGCCGGGCCTGAGCTGGCAGTCACCTCGCGACGAACTGGTCACCGTCATGGCTGCCCGCAGTAAGGCCCGCAAGCGGGCGCTGGACGTCCTGTTCGAGGCCGAAGTCCGCGGCGAGCCAGTGCTGGAGCTGCTGGCCGAGCGGACAGCGGCTGCCGACCCGCCGGTCTCGGACTTCGCCGCCGAGCTTGTCCGCGGCGTGCACGAGCACGCCGACCAGATCGACGCGCTGCTGGCGGCGAACGCACACGGCTGGACCTTGGACCGGATGCCCGCCGTCGACCGGAACATCTTGCGTATCGGCACCTTCGAGCTGCTCTGGAGCGACGCCGTGCCAGACGCGGTCGCCATCAGCGAAGCGGTCGTCCTGGCCGGCGAGCTCTCCACAGACGACTCATCCTCCTTCGTGAACGGTCTGCTGGCCCGCCTGCTGGAGCTGAAGCCGACCCTCACTCTGTGAGGCGCGCTGACCCGCCGCCCGGCACGGTCACGCCTGCTGGCCCGCCGGACTGTCGGCAGCTGGCGCTACAGTCGGCGCAGGTGTCGTGTACCGCAGATGCTGGCAGGTGACAGATGGGCAGGCAGGCCCCGTCACGGGTGACCGGTACCTCCGGTGACGCCGGTGGCCCTCGTGCTGCCGGTGTTCCTGGTGAGGACAGCGGCTGCCACATCCTGCACGTCGACATGGACGCCTTCTACGCCAGCGTTGAGCTCCGGGACCGGCCCGAGCTCGCGGGTAAGCCCGTCATCGTGGGCGGACTGTCCGGTCGCGGCGTAGTGCTGTCCGCCACCTACGAGGCACGGGCGTTCGGCGTCCGCTCGGCGATGCCGATGTCGCGGGCCCGTCGGCTGTGTCCGCAAGCCTGCGTGATTCCGCCCCGGCATGGCCTCTACGGTGCCGTGTCGAAGGAGGTCATGGCCATCTTCGCCGCAGTGACTCCGCTGGTGGAGCCGTTGTCGATGGACGAGGCGTTCCTTGACGTGTCAGGCGCGGCCCGGCTGCTTGGCTCGCCTGTCGCCATCGGGCAGCTCATCCGGCGGCAGGTCGCCGAGCAGCAGCAGATCACCTGCTCGGTGGGTATCGCCGCCAACAAGTTCCTGGCCAAGCTCGCCTCCGTACACTGCAAGCCCGACGGGCTGCTCGTCATCCCGGCCGACGGCGCGCTGCAATTCCTTCATCCGCTGCCCGTCTCCGCACTGTGGGGCGTCGGCGAGCGGACCGGTCAGGCGCTCGCGCGGCTCGGCCTGCGGACGGTCGGCGATATCGCGCGCACGCCGGTCAGCGCGCTGGAAGCCGAGCTAGGCAAGGCGGCCGCAGCGCACTTGCACGCGCTGGCCTGGGGCCGCGACAGCCGGGGCGTGGAGTCGGCGGTCCATGAGAAGAGCGTCGGTGCCGAGGAGACCTTCGACGTCGACGTCACTGACCCCGCAGTGATCCGGCGGGAGCTGCTCCGCCTGTCGCGGCGCACGACTCGTGCTCTCCGCTCATCCGGCTACGCGACCCGGACTGTCGTAGTGAAGCTGCGGAAGGCCGACTTCACCACCATCACCCGGTCCAGGACCCTGCCCGAGGCCACCAGCGAGACCCAGCGGATCTACGCGACTGCCTGTGCGCTGTACGAGGCATCCGGACTCAGCGGTCAGGCGAGGCTGCGTCTGGTCGGCGTGCGGGCTACCGGCCTGGTGCCGGCCGGATCGGCGGCCACCCAGCTCGCCCTCGGCGAGCGCGGCGCGTCCTGGCGGGACGCAGAGTCCGCCCTCGACCGCATCTCCGGCCGGTTCGGGCCAGACGCGGTGCGCCCCGCGACGCTGGTGGATACCGCACAATCCGGATCGGTCGGCAGCCGTGGCCAGGCCGGGTCGGCCCGGCGCCAGCCGGGTAAGTAGTCACCAAGGGTAGCGATCATGTACCCGATTGGCTCCTGCGGCCATGTACCCTTCCACAGGGCGCCCTGGCGCTCGTATTCTGGGCGTAAAGCAAAGGCCGTTGTGCGGTTAGCATCGGCCGGAGTCGTTGGGAGGCACAGTGCCGCTCTCTGAGCACGAGCAGCGCCAGCTCGAGCAGATTGAGCAGGCGCTCTATGCCGAGCATCCGCGACTCGCGCGGGCAATGCGCGCTAAAGATCCCAAAGTCCACTATCGACGCAGAGTGATCCAGGCTGCCGTCGGTTTCCTTCTCGGCGTGGGCGCGCTGGCGGCAGGTTTCTACCTCAAGCACAACTGGCTCGCCGCCACCGGGTTCGCGGTCATGATCATCGCAGGCGTCTGGGCTGTGGCCAGCTACCGGCGGATGGCGGGGATGACGCTGGACCGCCGGAAGCGGCGGGACCGGCGGGCGGCAAAGGCCGCAGCGGCCAACGGCGGCCTGATGGACCGCATCGAGGAGCGCTGGCGCCGCCGCCAGGAAGGCAACAACCGCTAGGCCCGGTGCGCGACCGCCCGCCGCAGCTGCCTTCGGATGGTCGGCCAGGACGTATCCAGCCAGCCGAGCACGCCGCTGAGCCGCTCGAGCAGCTGCCGGGCGGCGGTGAGTGTTGAGGTGGGGAGCAGCCTGGCCCGCAGCCGCTGCCCGCGCCCAACCGACGCGGCAACTGCCCGTCGGACCCTCCGTACGTCGGCAGCCAGTCCGGCCGCCGGCACGGCCAGCCGGGCATAGCGAGCCCGTTCCTCGGCGGTGGCGATCCTGGTCAGTGCCTGGACGGCTGACGGGTCCAGGCCGGCCTGCTGGGTGACACGCCTGGCCACCGCCCGCGGCGTCTCACCGGGCGCCGCCGGCAGGCCGACGTCGGCCAGATCATCGATCAGTTCCCGCCAGGCAGCCTGGGCGAGCCCGGCGTCGCCGGAGGCCGTCAGCCATCGCCGCCGCCGAGTCAGCAGCCGGGTCAGCGCTGGCCACGTGAGCAGCAAGACGACCAGGACCGGGATGCCGATGGCAAGCCAGCGGCCGACGTCGGACTTAGCCGCGGCACCGCCGGCTATGCCGGGCTGACCATGCGTGAGGCGGTTCAGCGCTGACGACTTCTTGCCGGCTCCGGCCGAGCCGCCAGGGCTGCCCTGCCGCTGCGAGGGACCGCCCGGCAGTGGCGCGCCGGATCCCGTTGACGGGCCGCTGGCGTAGCCGGGCACGGAGGCTGTCCCCTGGTCGCCGGCGCCGTGTGGTGTCGGCTCGAAGCGCAGCCAGCCCTGGCCGGGGAAGTACAGCTCCGGCCAGGCGTGCGCGTCCGCTGTGGTGACCTGCCACGTGCCGTGCGGCCCGGCAGTGCCACCGGTGTAGCCGACCGCGATCCGGGACGGGATCCCGGCCAGCCTGGCTAGCACCGCGAAGGCCCAGGCGAACTGCTGGCAGTAGCCACGGCGGTCCTTGGTAAGGAAACTCAGCAGCCAGTGCGACGTGGGCAGATTCGGCTTCAGGGTGTAGGTGAACGCACCGGAGTCGAGCCAGTTCTGCAGGTCGACGGCAGCCTCGAGCAGCGTCAGCGCGCCCTGGGTGTGCTGACGCACGATCGTGAGCAGCCTTGCCGCGTCCTGGCCACCGTAGTTCCCGTACTGACTCTGGATGTTGCCGGGCACGAACTGGCCGTTGGTGTTGTCGATGCTGGCCGGAGTCGGATCGGGCTCGCGACTGGTGACCGTGTAGTTCAGGTCGGACAGGCCCTGCACCGGGCTGAGGATCATCAGTGACCCTCCCAGCTCCTGCCAGCCGGTGCCGCCGATCGTCAGGTTGACTGGGGCGTACGGCACCGGCAGGTAAGCGGTCGGGCCGCCCTGACGTGGTGCTATATGGACAGTCGTCGTCACCGTGCGGGCGGGGGTGGTGGCCAGCTGTCCCGGCGCACTGTAGGGCAGCACAGGGTCGACGACGGGCCGCGACCCGACCACCCCGAGCGGGAACTGCGGAAACCATGCGTTGCGCGCGGGGTTGTAGTTCAGCGCGAAGACCTGGAAGTACTGCTGTGCGGCGTCGTCGGCGTTAGTGGTGTACGACAGCACCGGCTGCGGCTGCTCGGTCAGGTCGTGCTGCACGCCAAGGAACGCGTCGAGGCCGGAACCGACACCCCGCGGCTTGCCATTGTTCGTAGTGCCGAAGACATCGCGCGCGTGCACGGCCGGCAAGATGATCGGGATGATGACGGCCAGGCAGACGGCCGCCAGCCCGATGCGCCTGCCCGAAGCCGCCAGTTCCCTGGTATCGGGACCGGCGCCAGCTTCGTCTGCGGGCTGCACGTACCGGAACGTGACAAGCCTGCCCCACATCCGCAGCCGCATCCGGCCATCAGCTGACAGCAACGCCAGGAAGCCTGCCAGGGCTGCCCCGAAGGTCACCGACTGAAGTACGCCGAACGTCTTGAGATTGCTCGCGACCGGCACGCTGAAGAGCACCAGCAGCGGGACTCCGGCGACGGCGGGCCGCCGCAGCCGCACGGCCACGATGTCCACGATGATCGCGATCAGGCCAATGCCGGCTGCCGTGACCAGGCTGACCTGCCGGGTATCGGGCACCGGCGGCGAGAACTTGAACTGGTCGAAGGCCAGCGGCACCATCCGCCCTAGCACCGCAACCGAGTGATAAGTCGGGATGATCCGCGCGAACGAGACCGCGTTGGCGAACGCGAGGTTCAGGTAGATCAGCAGTGCCGCCAGGTAGCAGGCGAGGACCGCGAACCCGCGGAGCACCCGCCAGCCAGTCGCGCTCGCGGCGGCTAGCGCCACGATCACCAGCCCGGTGCCGCGCACCGGCCAGGAAGGCGCGGATAGCAGCGGGACGACGCCGACCAGGACGACTGCCGTTGCGGTCAGCGTGGCCGGGAGGCTCGACAGCCTGGTCGCGATGCCGGCACCGGCGATCACGAGCACGGCACCGAAGCCAGCGGCCAGCCATCCATTGCCCTGAAGCACGGCGTTGAGCGAGAGCGACGCCAGCAGCACGGCCACCGCCGCAGTGACGCTGATGCGCAGGTTCATGCGGGCTGTCCGCTCCCCGTACTTGGATCGACTGTCCCTGGATAGACGGTCGTGCCGGTGGCGACCAGCATCTCGGCGGCTCGCGGCAGGCGCTGCCAGGCGGTTGCGAGCGGGGTGCCGGCGTCCAAGGTCGTGACGTGCCAGCCCGCGCCGCGCAGCACGGCTGCTGCTGCCGCTGACTCGGCCGCCGACCGGGCCGAGGCCGGCCGACGAGGCGCGGCCGCGCCTGCTGCTCCCAGCGCGCCAGTATCGGCCCGAGCGTCGTCGGCCCTGGCGGGGCCGGCCTGCCTGGCACCGTTTGCTGCCGGCACATCCGCCGCTGCTGCGTCCCACTCGGCCCTGGATCCGCCTGCCGCCCCGTTGCTGGCCTCACCGACGGCGGCCGGGCCCTTCGGAGCCGCGCGGTGACGCCGCCTCCGCCCAGGTAGCGACGTCGAGCAGCAGCGCGATGCCCTGGCTGCCCTCGCTGCGGCAGGCAGCCAGCTGGCGTGCCTCGGCGACCGACATCTTGCCCATGACCGCGATGATCACCCCGGCGCCCGAGATCTTGAGCTCCTTGAACGCGCGGTCCAGGGTGCGGGCGCCAGACGGCCGGATCACTGCGAGCGAGTCGAGCAGCATGTCCTCGAAGAACGGACCGCCCCGGATCACCTCGCTCTCAGTGATGAACTGACCGGTCAGGCCTTCCTGCGAGACATGCACGCCGACGGACGCGGCGGCGCTGACCGCCATCTCGAACGATGACCCCGCCCCGGTACCCATGTGGGAGATCGACCGGCCGTCCAGCAGCACGGTCGCCCTGTTCCGCCAGCGCTGCTCCTCCCGTCGGACCATGAGCTCGCCGTACCTGGCCGTCGATCGCCAGTGCACCCGCCGCAGTTCGTCGCCGTCCCGGTAGGCGCGCGGAATGACATCGTCCTCGCCGGCCATGGACGCCAGCCTGGCCCGGCCTTCGCCCTCGCCCGCCCAGGACCGGCTGATGACGGTCCGCGCCAGCGGGACCACCCGCGGCGTCACGATGAACATGGTCCGCCCGGACAGCGACCGGCTGACCTCGACCAGCCCGAATGCATCTGCCACCCGCAGCTGAAGCGGGCCGATCTCGAACTTGCCGCGCACGTCCGAGCGGAGGGGATAGGTAAGCTCCCTCGTTCCGTTCCGCTCGATCGTGTCCAGTACATATCGTGGCCGCGCCCCGAGCGCGTAGGGCACGGCGTCCTCGGCGAGCAGCAGTCCCGTCGCGGCTCGGGACACGTTCTCCAGCCGGAGCGTGACGGTGGCCGTGTGCCCAGCCGGCACGCGTGGCGGCCTGATGATGCGGCTGGTGCCGAGCCGGTACTGACCGCGGCGGGCCGCCGCGGCCGCCAGCAGCGGCAGCGCGATCAGCGCGATGCCGACGCAGAGCAGCCCGCGCTCGCCGAGCAGGTAGCCGGTGAAGGCCGCAGCGATCCCGGCAGCAAGGAACGAGGAGCCGCGGGTCGTCGTCCCGGCGAGCAGCGAGGTCCGCATGATCTGATTCCTTCCGGCTGCCCCTGCGGCCGAGTGTAGGCCTAACGTCCCGGCAGCGGCAGCCGCCGGACGATGGCGGACAGCACCTGATCAGGCAATTCGCGCCCAACCATGGCCTCGGCGCTGGGCAGCAGGCGGTGCGCGAGTACCGGCACCGCCAGTGCCTGGACGTCATCGGGTATGACGAAGTCGCGCTCGTCCAGCGCCGCGAAGGCCCGGCAGGCCCGCAGCAAGTGCAGCGCGGCCCGCGGTGAGGCGCCGAGCCGCAGCTCCGCCGACGTCCTCGTGGCATTGACCAGGTCGATGATGTACTGCCGGATCGAGACCGACACGTGCACCTCGCGAACGGCCGCGACCAGCGCCCGGATGTCGCTCGCGTGCGCCACGGGCTTGAGCTCGTCCAGCGGCGAACTGGAGCCGTGCGTGTCGAGCATCGCGAGCTCCGAATCGCGGTCCGGGTACCCGATCGAGATCCTGGTCATGAACCGGTCGCGCTGCGCTTCGGGCAGCGGGTAGGTCCCTTCCATCTCGACCGGGTTCTGCGTGGCGATCACCATGAACGGACGTTCGAGCTGGTAGGTGCTGCCGTCGACGGTGACCTGGCACTCTTCCATCGACTCGAGCAGCGCCGACTGCGTCTTGGGCGACGCCCTGTTGATCTCGTCGCCGAGCACGATATTGGCGAAGATCGGGCCGGGCTTGAACTCGAACTCGCGCAGTTCCTGGTTGTAGGCGCTGACCCCGGTGATGTCGCTCGGCAGCAGGTCCGGCGTGAACTGAACGCGCCGGACCGAACAGTCGATGGACCGAGCCAGCGCCTTTGCTAGCTGAGTCTTGCCCACGCCCGGCACGTCCTCGATGAGGATGTGGCCCTCGGCAAGCAGCACGGTCAGCGCCAGGCGGACCGCGCCTGGCTTGCCGGAGATCACGGTCTGCACCGCGGAGCTCACCTGCCTGGCGATTCCTACGAGCTCATCCAGCGATCTATCAGCCTGCTGGTCGGTGTCCGTGACCACGTGCCCTCCTGGCGGCCATTCCCCAATTAGCTGCACTCACTGCTCATCAGGCACTTCAGTGCCGATTCACCACACCGGCACTGCCGCGGCGTCAAGAGCCGTGCGTTCAGACAGTACGTCTTCTCACTTCTGTGAGCGATTCCACTCCCATATCGGGCCCGTAACACTGCGATGACTATCTGGCCTGGCCGCACGGCCGGCTCGTCAGCGCGGCTGCCGTGCTGGATCGCCGAAGCGGCGCCAGCACCGCGCTGCCTCCATTCTGCTCCACCTCCATGACCTGGTAACTCCCCGGGCGGCAGCGCGGTTCAGGGGATGGTAGTGATTGACGGTGGGGGAGAGTGGAGTACAGTGGTGATCCGTGGGGCGAGAAGGACCGCTGCGGGACACGATGTGGGGGACCTGGGGAGGTGAGGCGGGTGTTCCTTGGCACCCACACGCCTCGCCTCGACGACAAGGGCCGGCTGATCCTGCCCGCCAAGTACCGCGAGGAGCTGTCCGCGGGCCTGGTGCTCACCAAGGGCCAGGAGCGATGCCTGTACGTATTCCCGGTGACCGAGTTCGGCCGGATCACCGAGTGCGCTGCGGACAGCACCGGTGACCGCCAAGGCCGTCAGGGACTACAGCCGGGTGTTCTTCGCCAGCGCGTCCGACGAGGAACTCGGACAAGCAAGGCCGCATCACGATCCCGCTGAGCCTGCGCGAGTACGCGGGTCTTCAGCGCGACTGCGTGGTGATCGGCGCGAACACCCGGCTGGAGATCTGGGACGCGATGGCCTGGACCAGCTATCTGGAGCAGCAGGAGGACGCGTTCTCCGACGCATCTGAGGAGGTACTGCCAGGAGTTCTGTAACGGCGCGCTGGATGCCCGGCGAGGTCTCCACCCGTGCTGGAGGGCCGACGGCCCGGCTGACGTCACTTCCCCGGCGTCAGAAGGCCACCGTGACCCGTCAGTGCAGTGGCGCGGATGGGGGCCTGGCCGGGCATCGCGGCAGCAGGCCGGGCATCTGGGCAGCACAGCACGGCGAGTGAGCAGTAGCGAGGGGGCGCGATGGGAACGGCTGCGGCCGCACACCTGCCGGTCATGCGTGACCGGGTGCTCGAGCTGCTCGCGCCCGCGCTCGAGCCGCCCGGCGCCGTGCTCGTCGACGCGACCCTCGGCCGCGCCGGTCACGCCAGCGCTCTCCTGGCCGCGCATCCTGGCCTCAGCCTCATCGGCATCGACACCGATGCGACCGCGATCGAGGAGTCACGTCAGGCCCTGGCCGGCTTCGGCGACCGGGTGACCCTGGTCCAGGCGGTGCTACGACCAGCTGCCGCGAGATCCTGGCCGGCGCCGGTCTCCGCGTCGTCCAGGGCGTGCTGTTCGACCTGGGGGTTTCGTCGCCGCAGCTGGATGATCCGAGCCGCGGGTTCGCCTACGCCGTGGACGCACCGCTCGACATGCGGATGAACCAGACGGGCGAGCTGACGGCCGCGGACGTGCTCAACACCTACCCGGCCGACCAGCTCGCCCGGGTGCTGCGGGATTACGGCGAGGAGCGGTTCGCCCGGCGGATCGCGGACGCCGTCGTCCGCGAGCGGACGAGGGCGCCGCTGACCAGTACGTCGCGGCTGGCGGAGATCGTCAGGGAGTCGATTCCGGCGCCGGCCAGGCGCACGGGCGGCAACCCGTCCAAGCGCACGTTCCAGGCGCTGCGGATCGAGGTCAACGGAGAGCTGGACGCGCTGCGACCGGGCGCTGCCCGCCGCGCTCGACAGCGTGGCGGTCGGCGGCCGGATCGTTGCGCTTGCCTACCACTCGCTCGAGGACCGCGCGGTGAAGCGCGCGCTGGCCGAGCGGACGGCCGACACGACGCCGCCGGGGCTGCCTGTCTCGCTGGAGCACGCACGCCCCCAGTTCCGGCTGCTGACCAGGGGCGCGGAGCGGCCATGCTGCCGACGAGCTGGCGGCGAACCCGCGGGCGGCGTCGGCCCGGCTCCGGGCGGCCGAGCGAGTCAGGGCCGCGGCATGACAGTGCTTCGGGCCACCGGACGGCGGGGAAAGCACGGCAGGACACAGGGCGCATCCGGGTGGGGAGCCCGGTGCCGAGGGAGGGACGGCCAGACCGGATGGAGACCACAACTCGACAGTCGGGACCAGCTGCGGTCACCTGCGGCCGTGCGCAGCCGCGCCGCGGCAACGGCCCATTCCGGGGCGATCCCGCCGCGCCGTGGCGCGGGCGGGCAGGCCCGGCGGCCGACTAGCGCGCACTCGCCGGACCGACCGCCGCCAGGCAGGCCGGCCGGCCGGAGGCCCTGCGGCCGGCGGCCGGTCGCGCCCGAGCGCGCAGCATCGGCACGGCAGGCACCGACCCGGCGGCCAGCCCAGCGCCGCCAGCGGACCGTCAGCACCAGGGCGGTCGGCCAGCCGCACGACCGGTCGTCGCGGCCGTCGGCCGGTGCCGCGACGCCGGCGCGACGCTCGGCCGCGCTGGCTACGCCACGCTTGCCGCGGATGCCGTTCGTCCTGCTGGTGCTCGTGCTGCTCGGCGGCGGGCTCATCTGCCTGCTGGTCATCAACACCACGCTCGGGGCCACGAGCTTCCGGATCAGCCAGCTGCAGCGCACCGGCACCACCCTGGCGACGCAGGAGCAGGCGCTGCAGCAGCAGATCGCCGCAGCGCAATCGCCGGCGCAGATCGCCCAGCGTGCCTACCAGCTCGGCATGCGGGCCCAGGACAATGGCAACATCCTGGATCTGCGCACGGGCCGGTTCTACAAGCTGCCAGGTCAGGCTAGCGTGATCGCCTCAGCTCGGAGCCGCTAGCCACGACGCCCGCAGTGACTGCCAAGGCAACGCCACCCGGTCAAGGCAGGAGCCGGCCAAGTGCTGGACGCGGCAAGCCTGGCACGACCGGCACGACCTCGCACCGGAGCGGATCACGGCGGTGAGCGGCGCCGGCGGGCGTGACGGCGACGACTGGGAGCAGCGGCCGCGGCGAGCGCGGCCGTGCCGGGAGGCTCGCGCGGGCCTGCCAGGCCGCCGCGCACACCAGGCTCTCCCGGCCGTCCGGGCGAGCCCGGGCGGCGTGCTGCGCGGCCAGGTCCGGGCCGCGCTGGCCGCGGCGAGCCGTCACGTTACGGGCAGGGCCAGGGGCGGCGCTTCAGCTCCGGCCCAGTGAAGGCTGGCCCCGGCCGGCCCGCTACGCCGGCCGGGCACGAGCGGCCGGGTAGCGCACCTGCCGGTGCCCGCGCTGCGGCGCGGCAACCCGGCCAGGCGGCTGCGGATCACGCTGCTGTGCATGGCGTTCGCGCTGTCGATCTTCGCCGGCCGCCTGGTGCAGCTCCAGGGGCTGGACTCGGCCGCCTACAAGACTGACTCGGCGCACACGTCCTGCTCAAGAAGATCTCCATACCCGCGGTCCGCGGCGACATCACGACCAGCGACGGGACAGTGCTGGCGATGACCGTGCAGACCTACACGGTATTCGCCGATCCGGTGCTGATCCCGGTGCCAGTCGCGGCCGAGCTGTGGCCGCCAAGCTGGCTGGCCCGCTCGGGCTGTCCGCCAGCGCGGTCATGACCATGCTCGACCACCCGTCGAGCCGCGAGTATCAGGTGCTGGCCAGCGGAGTCTCGGTGACGACGGCCAACAAGATCAGCCAGCTCCAGTTGCCCGGCATCGACATGAACCCGAGCTACACGACCGAGTACCCCAACGCAGATCTCGCGTCCGACGTCGTCGGGTTCACCAGCAACCGGGGGAACGGCGCCAGCCTGTACGGCGCGCAAGGCCTGGAGAACGAGTACAACTCCGTTCTGGCCGGGCGGGCCGGAAGCGAGTACGTCGAGGTAGGGGACCGATCAGCAGCCGATCCCGCTGACCGAGGTCAAGCTCACGCCGGCAGTGCCGGCCAGGAGCCTTCGGCTGACGATCCAGGCGGACATCCAGTACGAGGCCGATCAGGTCTGCAAGCAGCGCGTGGCGCAGACCCACGCGCGCAACTGCTCGATCATCGTGATGGACCCGAAGACCGGCGCGATCCTGGCGATGGCGCAGTGGCCGACCTATAACCCCGACGATCCCGTCCCGTATGCCAGCACGACCAACATCAGCACCGCGAACGTCTTCGCGCCTGGCAGCACGCTTAAGCCGGTCACGGTGGCCGCCGCGCTGGAACAGGGCGGCCAGACGCCCATGAGCGCCTACACGATCCCGTACCAGATCACGATGGACGGGCTGTATACCTTCCACGACGCCGAACTGCACCCGACCGTGCGGTACACGATCGCCGGGATCCTCGCGCATTCCAGCAACGTCGGCATGGTCCAGGTCGCCCGCACATCACGCCGCAGCAGCAGTACGCACTACCTGCGGGCGTTCGGCCTCGGCTCGGCCAGCCTCGGCCTGACTGAGGAGAGCCGCGGCCTGCTGCCCAGCCCAGGATCGGCTGGCTACTGGTCGGACAACCGGTACGAGTACGCCTTCGGCCAGGGCCTGGGCGTCACGGCGATCCAGATGGCCAGCGTGTACGCGACCATCGCCAACGGCGGTGTCCGGGTGCAGCCCACGCTCGTCGCCGGCACGACCAACTCGGCCGGCACCTTCATCCCGGCGCGGCCGACAGGCTCCAGGCGCGTCATCCAGGCTCAGACTGCGCGCGAGCTGATGACGATACTCCAGCAGGTACCCAAGCTGAACGCGCAGGCCGGGGAGCCCTGGGGGCTCATCCGCGGCTACACCGTGGCGGCCAAGACCGGCACGGCCCAGGTCTCAGAGCCAGGCCAGAGCAAGTGCCTTTGTCAGTATGGTTCCAGCTACATCGGCATCGCCCCGGCTGACAACCCGCAACTGGTCGTAGCCGTCAACATTCAGGATCCGCGGGGCAAGTACTACGGTGACGAGGTCGCCGGCCCGGCCTTCTTCGACGTGATGAAGTTCGCCCTGCAGACCATGCGGATCGCACCGGACTATGCCAGAGCGCCCTATATCAGGCTCACGGCGCCGTGAGGGGAGGTAACCTCTGCCCGTGCCAGCGGCCTTCCGCCCAGATCGGGTTCGCCCGCGCCCGCTAGCCGGGCTCGCGGCGCTGCTCGGGCTGCGGCCAGCTGACCCGCACCGACGATCCGGGTCCCGCCCGGCCAGCCAGGCGGCCTGACTGGCATCACGCACGATTCCAGGTCAGTGCGCCGTGGCGACCTCTACGCCGCGTTGCCGGGCAGCACCGTGCACGGGGCCAGGTTCTGCGCGGCGGCTGCAGCGGCAGGGGCAGTGGCCGTGCTCACGGATCCGTCGGGCCGCCAGGGCGCGATCGCCTCCGGCCTGCCCGTCTTCGTGGTCGGCGACCCGCGCGCCAGGCTCGGCGAGGTCGCTGCGTGGATCTACGGACGGCCGTCGGACAAGGTGCTGCTGATCGGCGTCACCGGCACTGCCGGCAAGAGCACGACGACCTACCTGCTGGAGTCCGGATTGCGGGCCGCCGGGTATCAGACCGGGCTGATCGGCGGCGTCGAGACCCGGATCGGCGATTCCGCCGCGGTGAGCACGCTGACCACGCCGGAGGCCACCGATCTCCAGGCCCTGCTGGCCACGATGGTCGAGCGGGGCGTCGGCGCTGCGGCGATGGAGGTGTCGAGTCACGCCCTGTCGCTCGGGCGCGTGGCCGGCACCCGTTACGACGTCGTCGTCTTCACCAACCTGTCCCAGGATCACCTGGACTTCCACGCCAGCATGGACGATTACTTCGCGGCCAAGGCTGAGCTGTTCACGCCGAAATATGCCAGGGCTGGCGTCGTCAACATCGACGACGCTCGCGGTCGCGAACTCGCCGCGCAGGCGCCGATCCCGGTCACGACGTTCTCCGCGGACGGCCGCCGTGCCGCTGACTGGCGGGCCGTCGACGTGCGGTCGGGTGCTGATGGCTCGACTTTCCGCGTGATCGGTCCTGGCGGCGTCGAGGCTGACGCTTCGGTAGCGCTGCCGGGCGGCTTCAATGTCGCCAATGCACTGGCGGCCACCGTCGCCCTGGTCGAGGTCGGCACGAGCCTCGCCGCGGCCGTAGCCGGCGTCGCGGCGTGCGCCGGGCCGCCGGGCCGCCTCGAGCGCGTGGACCGGGGCCAGGACTTCGCCGTCCTGGTCGACTACGCGCACAAGCCCGGTGCCGTCCAGGCGCTGCTGACCGTCATGCGCGAGGTCACGCAGGGCAATCTGGTGATCGTGCTCGGCTGCGGCGGGGACCGCGACCGCGGCAAGCGCAAGCTCATGGGCGCAGCAGCCGCCCGCCTCGCCGACATCGCGATCCTGACGAACGACAACCCGCGCTCGGAGGATCCGCTGGCGATCCTGGCCGAGATGCTGGCTGGCGCGATCGAAGTGCCGCCGGGCGAACGCGCGCAGGTCGTGGTGCAACCCGACCGCGCCGCCGCCATCGGCCTGGCCATCGCGTCAGCCGGCAAGGGAGACGTCGTCCTCATCGCGGGCAAGGGCCACGAGCAGGGCCAGTACGTCGGCGGGGCCGTGATCCCGTTCGACGACCGCGAGGTCGCCGGCGAGGCCCTGGCGCGCCGTCGCGCGGCAGAGGATGCGACGATTACCAGCGGCCCGGCCGGGGGCAGCTGGAGCCATCCTGGCCCGGTCCTGCCAGCAGCGCCCGGCGGTGGCGCCGGCGACCTGACCGATCCTGACCCGGAGGACGCGTGATCCCGCTCTCGCTGGCCGACATCGCGGCGGCCACCGGAGCGCGGCTAGCGCAGGTGCCAGACGCGGGCGTGCTTGTCACCGGGCCGGTCGTCATCGACTCGCGCGAGGTCGTGCCGGGCAGCGTCTTCGCCGCCCTGCCCGGAACGCGGACCGACGGGCACGCATTCGCAGCCGCTGCGCTGGCGGCAGGCGCAGTCGCGGTGCTTGCCGCGCAGCCAGTCGGTGGCCCGGCGCTGATCGTGCCCGACGTGCTGGCCGCACTCGGCAAGCTCGCCAGGGCGGTCTTCGACCGGGCGCCCGATCTCATCGTCATCGGCATCACCGGGTCGGCCTGGCAAGACCACGACCAAGGACCTGGCCGCGCAGCTGATCGAGACGCTTGGCCCCACCGTGGCGCCCCGTGAGTCCTTTAACAACGAGATCGGCCATCCGCTGACGGTGCTGAAGATCACCGCGCAGACGCGCTACCTGGTGTCGGAGCTGGCCGCGCGCGGGCTCGGGCACATCACCGAGCTATGCGCGATCGCGCCGCCCCGGCTCGGCGTCGTGCTGTGCGTCGGGCACGCGCACGCTGGCGAATTCGGCAGCCTGGAGCGGATAGCGGCGGCCAAGGGCGAGCTGCCTGCCGCGCTGCCGGCCGACGGCGTGGCGATCCTCAACGCGGACGACCACCGCGTCGCTGGCCATGGCGGCCCGCACCGCGGCACGCGTGGTGACGTTCGGGCTGTCGGCCGACGCTGACGTGCGGGCTGAGCAGGTGCAAACCGACGAGCTCGGCAGAGCCCGGCTTCACGCTAGTTTCGGACGGCGGCGAGGCACCGGTCCAGCTCCAGCTGTACGGGGAGCACCACGTCCACAACGCGCTGGCCGCAGCCACGATTGCCGCAGAGCTCGGCATGCCGGTGGCCGATATCGCGGCCGGCCTGTCGGCCGCCGTCGCCCGCAGCCGGTGGCGGATGGAAGTCACCCGGCTGCCGGATGGCGTCACCGTTATCAACGACGCTTACAACGCCAATCCCGATTCGGTCCGGGCCGCACTCGCCGCGCTGGCCACCATGGCCCGAGGTCGGCGTGGTTTCGCCGTGCTCGGGCACATGACCGAGCTGGGCGACGACGCCGACCAGCTGCACGAGGAGATCGGCGCGGCGGCGGCCGCGGCCGGCCTGACCGGCCTGATCGTCGTCGGCGAGGACGCCGCCCCGATCCTGGCCGGGGCGAAGGCCGTACCTGCCTGGCAGGGCGAGCTGGTCCATGTCCCCGATGTCGCCGAGGCCGTCCGCGCAGCGCGCGACCGGTTGCGGGACGGCGACGTCGTGCTGGTCAAGGCCTCGCATTCGATTGGCCTGCAGCGGGTCGCGCTCGCCCTGACTGGCGAGCAGCCGGCGGCCGATGAGGGGCCGCGCAGTTGAAGACGATCCTGGTGACCGGGGCCGTTTCGCTCCTGCTCGCCCTGTTCGGCACGCCGATGATCATCAGGCTGCTGCGCCGGAAGGGATACGGACAGCCGATCAGGGTGGAGGGCCTGAAGTCAAACGAGACCAAGCGGGGGACGCCGACCATGGGCGGCGCCGCTATCGTGCTCGCGGCGCTCATCGGTTACCTTGTCGGGCACCTGACCACGCACGACCCGATGACGTCATCGGGTGTGCTGGTGCTGCTGCTGATGGTCGGCCTCGGCCTGGTCGGGTTCATCGATGACTTCATTAAGATCTTCCGCCAGACCAGCGTCGGGCTGCGCAGCGGGGCGAAGCTCGCGGGCCAGATCGTGGTCGGCGCTGTCTTCGCGCTTGAGGTACTCCAGCACCCCGACGCGCTATCGCATCACGCCGGCCGACGCGCATATCTCGTTCCTGCGCGACTTCGGGCCCGCGATCGGCACCCTGCCGTTCGTAATCTGGGCGATCATCATGATCGCGGGCACGTCGAACGCTGTGAACCTGACGGACGGCCTGGACGGGCTGGCCACCGGGGCGACGATCCTCGTGCTGGCTGCCTATGTGCTGATCGGGATCTGGCAGGAGCGCAACGACTGCACGCTGTTCCTGTCCCGCCAGTGCTATACGGTGCGCGACCCGCTCGACCTCGCCGTCGTGGCCGCCGCCGTCCTTGGCGCCTGCTTCGGGTTCCTGTGGTGGAATGCGCCGCCGGCCCGGATCATCATGGGTGACACCGGGTCGCTCGCCCTCGGCGGCGTGCTGGCCGGGCTGGCCATCTGCACCAAGACCGACCTGCTGCTGATCATCCTGGGCGGACTGTTCGCGGTCATCACGCTGTCGGTGATCATCCAGGTCAGCGTCTTCAAGGTGAGCAGGCTCAGAACCGGGCGAGGGATACGAGTCTTCAAGATGAGCCCGCTGCATAATCATTTCGAGCTGGTCGGCTGGGCCGAGACGACCATCGTGATCAGGTTCTGGCTGATCTCCGGCCTGTGCGTCGCTCTCGGCCTCGGCATCTTCTACGCCGAGTGGCTTCAGACTTAGCATCATGACGGCAACGGACGACATCGCCCAGCTGGCCAGCCTGGCCGGCCAGCAGGTGCTGGTGGTCGGCCTCGGCATCACCGGGCAGTCCGTCATCTCGCTGCTGGTCAGCCACGGCGCGCAGGTCACCGCTGCCGACTCGCGCGACGATGCCGAGCGCCGGGAGGTGGCCGGGCGGCTGGCGCAAGACGGCGTCACGGTCCGCCTCGGCCCGGCTGAGCTCGGACCCGGCGCGCTCAGTTCCGGCGGGCACCGAGCTAGTCGTCACTTCGCCGGGCCTGCGGCCGGACACGCCGCTGCTGGCCCGCGCCGTGGCGGACGGCATCGAGGTGGTCGGTGACGTCGAGCTGGCCTGGCGGCTGCGGCCGGTGCTCGCCAGCGGCAGCCGCCAGCAGTGGCTGGCCGTAACCGGCACGAACGGGAAGACGACGACGGTCCGGATGCTGGCCGCCATGCTCGCCGCAGCCGGGCACCGCAGCGTGGCCGCCGGGAACGTCGGCACCCCGATCCTGGATGTCGTCACTGACCCTGAGCCTTATCCGGTCGTCGCGGTCGAGCTGTCCAGCTTCCAGCTGTACTGGAGCGCCACGATCGCGCCGCTGGCCGCCGTGGTGCTCAACCTGGCCGCCCACCATCTGGACTGGCACGACGACATTGAGTCTTACGCTGCCGCGAAGGCCAGGATCTTCGCGGCTGGCACGATCGCGATCTATAACGCGGAGGACGCGCGGTCGGTCGCGATGGCCGAGGACGCCCGGGCGCGCGGGGCGAGCCGCGTGGTCGGCTTCCGGCTCGGTGCGCCCGGCCCTGGCGAGCTTGGCGTCGCTGATGGCTGGCTGGTCGACGATGCGTTCGGCAGCTCCGTCCGGCTGGCCCGCCAGGAACTGGTGCGCCCGGCCGCGCCGCACAACGTGGCCGACGCGCTAGCGGCGGCGGCTCTGGCGCGTGCTTACGGTGACCAGCCCGACTCGATCGCAGCGGGCCTGGCCAGCTTCGTACCCGAGCCGCACCGCATCAGCCTGGTGGCCGAGCTGGACGGCGTGACCTTCATCGACGACTCCAAGGCCAGCAATCCGGCCGCGGCGGCCGCATCGCTTGCCTCGTTCCCGTCCATTGTGTGGGTCGCCGGGGGGCTGTTCCGGGGGACCGATGCCGACCTGGACGCCATCGTGCGGGCCGCGGCACCACGGCTGCGCGCCGCCGTGCTGATCGGTACGGACCGGGCCAGATTCACCCGCGCACTCGCGCGACACGCACCCGATGTCCCCGTTACGGAGCTGAGCAGCACCGACACTGGAGTCATGGATCAGGTGGTGGCACAGGCGGCCGCAGCCGCGCGGCGCGGCGACACGGTGCTGCTGGCGCCAGCCGCTCAGTCGTGGGACATGTTCCGTGACTATCCGGCGCGTGGTGACGCGTTCGCGGCAGCAGTCACCAGGCTGGCGGATTCACGGTGAGCCCGCTGGCAGCCAGCACCGGGTCGGCTGAGGCAGACGGCCCGGAGCTGGCCGGTGGCGTGCGCCTGGGCGACCGGGACGCCACCCTGGCGGGCGCCGCTGCCCGGGCCAGGGGCGCACGGGACGGTGCACTCGGTCTCAAGGCGCTGCTCGACCGGCCTCTTGCGTCCTACTACCTCGTCCTTGGCTGCTCGCTGCTGCTGCTCGGCGTCGGCCTGATGATGGTCCTGTCGACGTCGACGGCCTACGACCTAGACCAGGGCCTGCCGGCGTACTCGATGTTCGAGAAGCAGCTGCTTGGCGCGGCGGTCGGGCTGGTGCTGATGGCGGCGGCGGCCAAGTCGCCGCCGCGGCTCTTCCGCGCGTTCGCCTACCCGCTTGCTGCTGGCGGCGATAGCCGGGCTGGCGCTCGTGCTGCTGTTCGGACACGAGATCGACGGCGCCAAGCGCTGGCTCACCGTGGCCGGCACGCAGGTGCAGCCGTCGGAGTTCGCCAAGCTGGCGCTCGTGCTATGGGGCGCGGACCTGCTGGCCAGGAAGGAGAAGCTCGGCCAGCTGACGGACTGGCGGCACATCCTGGTCCCGCTGCTGCCTGGCGCCGCGCTGATGTGCCATGCTCGTCATGATCGGCAAGGACCTGGGCACGACGTTCCTGCTGCTGGTCATCTTCCTGTCGCTGCTGTGGGTGATCGGAGCGCCGGGCAAGCTGATCGTCGGCATGGTCGCCCTGATGGCGTTCGCTTTGATGATGCTCGTCGCCGTACATCCGTATGAGCTGGCCAGGCTCACTGGCTTCCTGCAGACGCAGTCGCCAAGCTGCCGGAGCCTGAGCTGCTATCAGCTAATCCAGGGCAAGGACGCGCTCGGCTCGGGTGGCCTGTTCGGCGTGGGCAGCGGCGCCAGCCGGGCCAAGTGGGGCTGGGTGCCCAACAGCCCGACGGACTTCATCTTCGCCATCCTGGGCGAGGAGCTCGGGCTCGTCGGCTCGCTGTGCGTGGTCGTGCTGTACGGCGGGCTCGCCTTCGCCGGGCTGCGCATCGCGCGCCGGGTACCGGACACCTTCGCCCGGCTCGGGGCGGGCGCGATCACGGTCTGGCTCACCGCACAGGCGCTGGTCAACATGGGCGCCGTGCTCGGCCTGCTGCCTATCACCGGGGTGCCGTTGCCGCTGATCTCGGCCGGGGTCTCGTCGCTGATCGTGACCATGGCGGCAGTCGGCATGCTGATGTCGTTCGCCCGGTCCGAGCCGGGCGCGGCGCAGGCGAAGGCGGCCGCCAGGCCGAGCCTGCCGACGACGGCTGCTTGGCTGGCTAGGGATCGGCCACCGGCTGCGCTGAGCGCCGGAAGCTGCCGCCGGCAAGGCGGCCGGCCAGGCAGCATGGCCGGTGCCGCCGAAGTAAGGTGGCCCGGTCAAGGAAGGTGAGGCGGCATGAGCGTCAGCGTCGTGATCGCGGGCGGCGGCACTGGCGGGCACATCGAGCCTGCCCTGGCGCTCGCGGACGCGCTGCGCCGGGCCGATCCCGACACCGCGATCACGTGCCTCGGCACCGAGCGCGGCCTGGAGACCAGGCTGGTGCCGATGCGCGGCTATGACCTGGCGCTGATCCCGCCCGTGCCGCTGCCGCGGAAACTGACGCCCGCGCTGCTGTCCGTGCCAGGCCGGATGCTGGGCGCGGTCGGCGCGGCCGGCGCGATCCTCGAGCGCACCAGGGCCGACGTGCTGGTCGGATTCGGCGGCTACGTGGCGACGCCTGGCTACCTCGCGGCCCGGCGCCGCAAGGTCCCGATCGTCGTGCACGAGGCGAACGCCAGGCCGGGCCTGGCGAATCGCATCGGCGCACGGCTCACCAAGCACGTCTGCACGGGCCAGCCGGGCACGAGGCTGCCGCATGCGCGGTACCTCGGCATCCCGATCCGGCGTGAGATCGCCGGGCTGGACCGGCTAGCGCTGGCCGACAAGGCGCGCGCGCACTTCGGCCTCCAGCCCGACCTGCCGGTCCTGCTGGTCACGGGCGGCTCGCAGGGCGCCGCGTCGCTCAACCGGGCCATGCTGGGCGCGGCCGGCGCGCGTGCGCGCGGCCGGCGTCCAGGTGCTGCACGTGGTCGGCCCGAAGGCCGGCGAGGTCGAGGTAGCGCCGGGCCCGGTGCCGTATGTCGTAGTGCCGTACCTGGACCGGATGGACCTCGGATATGCGGCCGCGGACTTCGCCCTGTGCCGGGCAGGAGCGATGACCTGCGCTGAGCTCACCGCCGTCGGCCTGCCGGCCGCGTACGTGCCGCTCCCGCACGGCAACGGCGAGCAGCGGCTGAACGCTGACCCGATTGAGCAGGCCGGCGGCGGCCTGATCATCGACGACGCCGACCTGTCGCCGGACTGGATCAGCTCGACTCTGCTGCCCATCCTGCTGGATGACGAGCTGGTGGCCGCGATGGCCCAGGCCGCGGCCGCCAGCGGGAACAGGGACGCCGACGCGGACCTGGCCGCCCTGGTGCTGTCGGTCGGGCGGCGGCGGCCAGGACGTCGACGGCTGCCACGCTCGGCGCGGGCGACCTGCGCGCGGATAGGGAGGTAGCAGCGTGGGCCTGGTCACCCCGGTTGATCCGGTGCCGGTCGGCGAGCTTGGCAAGGTGCACTTCGTCGCGATCGGCGGCGCGGGCATGTCCGGTATCGCCAGGATCATGCTGTCCCGCGGCGTCACTGTCTCGGGCAGTGACTCGGCCGCATCGGCGCTGCTGGACGAGCTTGCCGCAGCTGGCGCGCGGGTCGCGGTCGGGCATGCGGCAGTCAACCTCGGTGACGCCGACACGCGTCGTGGTCTCCACTGCCATCCGGCCGGACAACCCTGAGCTGGTCGAGGCGCAGCGGCGCGGGCTGCGGATCCTGCACCGGGCGGCCGCGCTGGCCAGCGTCATGCTCGGCCACCAGGGCATCGCGGTGGCCGGCACGCACGGCAAGACCACGACCACCTCGATGATCACCACCGTGCTGCTGCACGGCGGAGCCGATCCGTCCTATGTCATCGGCGGGATCCTGGCCGAGACCGGGCTCGGCGCCGCGGAGGGAGCTGGGCCGGCCGTGGTTGTCGAGGCCGACGAGAGCGATGGCTCCTTCCTCATGCTCGCCCCCGACGCGGCGGTCGTGACCTCGGTGGAGGCCGATCACCTGGATAACTACGGCACGCTCGCGGCCATCGAGCAGGCGTTCGCGGCCTTCGCCGGACGGATCACCGCCGGCGGCCTGCTGGTGGCGTGCGCCGACGATGCCGGCGCGCGGGCGCTGACCGCGGCGGTGCCGCCGACCGTGACCGCACTGACCTACGGCACGGCGGCCGATGCCTCCTACCGCGTGACGGACATCCGGCCGCGGGGGATGCGCACCGAGTTCACCGTGACTGGCGGCGCCTGGCACGATGCTGGCCGGAGCCGGGCCGGTCCAGCTGGAGATAGCGGTACCCGGCCGCCACAACGCGCTCAACGCAACCGCGGCGTTCGCGCTGACGGTGCAGCTCGGCGTGTCCGTGGCCGACGCTGTCGCGGGCCTGGCGGCCTATCGCGGCGCGCGCCGCCGGATGGAACTCAAGGGCGAGGCCGACGGCGTCCAGGTGATCGACAGCTACGCCCACCACCCGACCGAGCTTGCCGCTGACCTCGCGGCCGCGCGTGACGTGGCGGCGGGCGGCCGGGTGATCGCCATCTTCCAGCCGCACCTGTTCAGCCGGACGAGGATCTTCGCCGCGGACTTCGGCGCCGCGCTGAGCCACGCCGACGAGGTGCTCGTGCTTGACGTCTACGCCGCCCGCGAGGATCCGGAGCCTGGCGTCACCGGCAAGCTGATCAGCGACGCGGTACCCGGCGGCGGCGCGATGTTCGTGCCGGACCGGGCCGCGGTGCCCGGCGTCGTCGCCGGCCTGGCCAAGCCTGGCGACCTGGTGCTGACCATGGGCGCAGGCGACGTCACGGCGCTCGGGCCGCAGATCGTCGCTGCCTGCGCGAGCGGGCGGCCCCGCTGTGAGACGGCACCCGCCGCTGGCCGGACCGCTGGCCGGGCACGACGACAGCACGTCGCCAGCCGCTGGCCGGGCCAGCTGAGCGCGGCGGGGACGGCACGGCTCGGATCGACGCGGCGCCACGCCGACCCGTGGCGTACGGCGCTCTTCGGCGTGCTCATCCTGGCGATCCTCGCGGGCGCCGCCTGGGCGCTGCTCGGCTCGAGCCTGCTGGTGGTCCGGCACGTCGAGGTCACGCGGCAACCGGCTCGTGTCGGCGGCCCAGGTACGCACTGCGGCGAGAATCCCGGTCGGCCAGCCGCTTGCGCGGGTGAACACCGCTGCTGCCGCGCGCCGGGTCGAGCAGATCACGGCCGTGCTGTCGGTCAGCGTCGGCCGGTCCTGGCCTGACACGATCGTGATCACGGTCCGCGAGCGCACGCCGCAGCTGGCCGTGCGCCGCAGCGGGTGGTTACAACCTGATCGACGAGTACGGCGTCACCGTCCGTGGGCCGCACGCAAGCCCGCCGAGATGCCGCTGCTGACGGCACCGCCTGCCGTGCTGCGCGGCAGCCCGCGAGGTGCGGGCCGCGGCCCTGGTGCTGCGCCAGCTGCCGCGCGCGCTGCGGGCGAAGATCATGTCGGTCTCGGCTGCGTCGGCCACCGCTGTCACGCTGCAGTTGGGCCGCGGGGTCACCGTGCTGTGGGGCTCGCCAGGTCAGGCGGCGCAGAAGTCGGCCGAGCTTGACCTGCTCCTGCGCACGCACGCGCGCTTCTACGACGTCAGCGATCCCAGCACCGCCGTGACGCAGGGCTGATGACGCAGCTGACAGCGCACTGTCGGCACGCCAGAGCGGGCGCCAGCGACCAGCGGACCGGACAACGATCGCGGCCCGCCGGCGCGACACGCCGGGCTGGAAGACTGCACAGTGGTTGACCTGGGCCTGCGCGCAACCCTACTGTCCCTAACAGTCGGCAGCTTGACATAACTCTAAATCTCAAGTTGAGGGTGAGAGTTGACGAGCCAGATTCCGCAGGACCAGCGGCGTTGATGGGGGCCGGGTGATCAGGGCCGGGCAGATCGCGACGGGGCCGACGGACCTGGGCCGATGGTACTGGGGGGAGTTCGCGGGCAGGAGGACCGAGACCGGGGCGACCCCGTTCCCGGCAGCCGGAACGTAGCCGCATCTGCGGCGCAGGTCCGCGGCACATCGTACGAGCGGAAAGGTTTGCTCCTCGTGGCAGCACCGCAGAACTATCTGGCGGTCATCAAGGTCGTCGGTATCGGCGGGGGCGGCGTCAACGCCGTGAACCGGATGATCGAAGAAGGACTCCGAGGCGTTGAATTCATCGCGATCAACACCGATGCCCAGGCGCTGCTGATGAGCGACGCCGACGTCAAGCTTGACGTCGGCCGGGAGCTGACCAGGGGCCTGGGCGCTGGCGCGAATCCCGACATCGGCTCAAAGGCCGCGCAGGACCACCGTGAGGAGATCGAGGAGGTACTCAAGGGTGCCGACATGGTCTTCGTCACGGCCGGCGAAGGCGGCGGGACGGGCACTGGCGGGGCTCCGGTCGTCGCGGAGGTAGCGCGGGCGCTCGGCGCGCTGACCATCGGCGTCGTGACCAGGCCGTTCGGCTTCGAGGGCAAGCGGCGGGCGGCGCAGGCTGATCTCGGGATCGAGAAGCTCCGCAGCGAGGTCGACACCCTGATCGTGATCCCGAACGACCGGCTGCTGTCGATCTCGGATCGTCACGTGAGCGTGCTGGACGCGTTCAAGGCTGCCGACCAGGTGCTGCTGTCCGGTGTCCAGGGCATCACCGACCTGATCACCACGCCCGGACTGATCAACCTGGACTTCGCCGATGTGAAATCCGTCATGTCCGGGGCCGGCTCGGCGCTCATGGGCATCGGCACGGCGCGCGGCGACGACCGCGCAGTGGCGGCAGCCGAGATGGCCATCTCCAGCCCGCTGCTCGAGGCGAGCATCGATGGCGCGCACGGCGTGCTGCTGTCCATCCAGGGCGGCTCGGATCTCGGCCTGTTCGAGATCAACGAGGCCGCGCAGCTTGTCGCGAACTCGGCCGCGCCCGACGCGAACATCATCTTCGGGGCGGTCATCGACGACGCGCTCGGCGATGAGGTCCGGGTCACGGTGATCGCCGCCGGGTTTCGACGAGCCGCAGACGGGCCGCGCGCGGCCGCGGACCACTGCCTACAGCGCGGCGTTGCCGTCGGCCGAGCTGGCGGCTGGCGGCTGCCGCGACGGCATCTGAGCGCCGTCGTCTGACTGGCGGCGGTTCCAGCTCACGCGAGCCAGCCGGCCACGCCGACGGCCGGCTCCGCCCCGGCCGGCCGCGGCCAGCCAGGCCGGACCAGCCAGCCGAGCGCAGACCGCACTCGGGAGCGCGGGCGGGCCGCACGCCGACGGCAGCGCGGCGGCCGACAGCACGGGCCGTGCGGCAGCGCCGCGCATGCCGGCGAGGCGGCGACGGCGTCAGGATCGAGGGCATCCCGCCGCCGCGGCCTGGCAGCCCGGATGCGGTCGCAGGCCAGCGCGGCCAAGGACGGCCGCGCCGAACGGCGCACGGCCGCCGGCAACGGCCGCGCGCCCGGCTGACTCGGCCGGCACCCGGCGCAAGTCCGTCGTGTTCGAGGAAGACGACGAGCTCGACGTGCCCGACTTCCTGAAGTGAGCGCTGTCATCCGGGTGAGCACTGTCATCCGGGCGAGCACTGTCCTCCGGGCGAGCCTGGCAGCTGACGTGAGCGCTGGTGCCTGTGATCAGCTGATCACGTCCGGGCCTGACCTGGGCGACGGCGTGCTGACCGCGTTCTCCGGCCGGGCTGGCGGCGTCAGCAAGCCGCCCTACCAGGAGCTGAACCTCGGTCTCGGAGTTGCCGACGACCCGCCGCGGTACAGGCCAACCGGGCCGCGCTGGCGCAGGCGTGCGGCCTGCCGCCGGCCAGCCTGACCTTCATGCGGCAGGTGCACGGGGCCGACGTCTGGTATGCGGGGCCGGGATCGCCGAGCCGCCGGCGCCGGTCGACG
Source organism: uncultured Actinomycetota bacterium (assembly GCA_963837255.1). Classification (GTDB taxonomy): domain Bacteria; phylum Actinomycetota; class Actinomycetes; order Streptosporangiales; family Streptosporangiaceae; genus JAJYUU01. The sequence goes on along the minus strand of CAWIMN010000007.1, from coordinate 1,632,263 downwards.
CGATGTTCACGGACGTGCCGGGACGGGCGCTGTGCGTGCTGGTGGCTGACTGCGTGCCCGTGCTCGTCGCCGATCCGGTGGCGCGCATCGTCGGCGCCGCGCATGCCGGCCGCGAGGGACTTGTCGCCGGGCGTCGTGCCAGCCCTGGTCACGGCGATGACCGCGGCCGGGGCGAGCCCGGCCCGGATGCGCGCGGTGACCGGGCCCGCCATCTGCGGCGGCTGCTACGAGGTGCCGGCCCAGCTGCGGGCCAGGGTCAGCGCCGCGGTCGCCGGCCGCGAGCTGCGAGACGTTCGCCGGCACCGCCGGGCTTGACATCGCGGCTGGCGTGCGTGCCCAGCTGGCCGTCGCCGGCGTCGGCTCGATCGCCGCGGACGGGCGGTGCACGCGGGAGTCCGGCGGGCTGTACTCCTACCGGCGGGACGGCGTGACCGGCCGGTTCGCCGGGCTGATCTGGCTGACGCCGCGATGAGCGCGCCGGACGGCGGGGACCGGCGGGCGGAGCTGGCGGCGAACCTCGCGGCCGTGCGGGCCAGCATCGCCGCGGCCTGCGCGGCGGCAGGCCGGAGCACGGCCGAGGTCCATCTGATCGCGGTGACGAAGACGTTCCCCGTTCCGGACATCATGCTGTTGCATGAGCTCGGCATCGATGACGTCGGGGAGAACAAGGACCAGGAAGCGGCGCCCAAGGTCGCGGCGTGCGCGGCGGCCGGACTTGACGCTGCGCTGGCATTTCGTCGGGCAGTTGCAGGTCAACAAGGCCGCGAGCGTGGCCAGCTACGCCTACATGGTGCACTCGGTGGACCGGATGCGGCTGGTCGAGGCGCTCGGCCGCCGGGCCGTAGCCGCAGGCCGCCAGGTGCGCTGCCTGGTGCAGGTCAGCCTGGATGGCCAGGCAGGCCGGGGCGGCGCCGAGCCGGCCGAGCGTGCCGGCGGCCTGGCCGACGCGATCGCCGGGCGCGATGGCCTGGTGCTGGCCGGCGTCATGGCGGTCGCGCCGCTCGGCCAGCCCGCCAGGCCCGCCTACGCGCGGCTGCGCGAAATCGCCGAAATGGTGCGGGCCGCCCATCCCGGCCGCGCAGGTGATTTCGGCTGGCATGAGCGGTGACCTGGGCGAGGCCATCGCGGAAGGCGCGACACATGTGCGAATCGGTACGGCGTTGCTCGGCGGCCGGCGAGCCTTCGTCAGGTAATGTCCGACGCGTGGGACCCGGCCAGTGAATCCTGCTCTGAGCTGGGCCGCCTGGCGTGTACGACGGAGGACAGAAGATGGCCAGCGCTATGCGCAAGATGGCGGTCTATCTCGGCCTGGTAGAGGACGACCACCGCTTCGATGATCAGTACCAGGACGAGTTCGGCGACGACTACGACGAGTACGGCGCCGAGCTGGTGCAAGAGGACGACCGGCAGGACGTGCACGCTGCCCGAGGGTCCCGGCACCGGCAGGGTCGGCGACCGGCGTCCGGTCGGCCAGGTGCAGACGACCGATTTGGCCAGGATCACGACCTTGCATCCGCGCACGTACAATGAGGCACGTACGATCGGAGAGCACTTCCGTGAGGGCACTCCGGTGATCATGAACCTGACCGAGATGGTCGACAGTGACGCCAAGCGTCTGGTCGACTTCTCCGCCGGACTGATCTTCGGATTGCGCGGGAGCATCGAGCGAGTGACGAACAAGGTGTTCCTGCTGTCCCCGGCCAATGTCGAGGTAGCGGCTGAGGACAAGGCCCGGATCGCGGAGCGGGGCTTCTTCAACCAGAGCTGACCCAGCAGCCGCCCGGCTGCAGGCCAGGCAGGACGCATTACCTGCATGACCGATAGGTAGACGCGCGTGAACATATTCAGGGATGTCGGCTTTCTATGTGCTGTCCGTCTACCTGGTCGTGCTCATCGCCCGGATGATCTTGAGCTGGGTTCAGATGTATGCCAGGTCGTGGAGCCCCACTGGCATCCTTCTTGTGGTAGCTGAGGGTGTTTACTCCGCCACGGACCCGCCACTGAGATTCCTAAGGCGCTACATTCCCTCTGTCAGGCTCGGTAGTGTGGCTCTTGACCTCAGCTTCATGCTGCTGTTCCTGGTGGTCTACGTGCTCTGGCAAGTCGCGCGGTGACGGTAAGGTCATCAGGTAGCGTCCATATGGGACAAAGCTCCAGGGAGAAGAGATGCCACTGACGCCCGCGGATGTGCGGAACAAGCAGTTCAGCACGACCAGGCTCAGGCCGGGCTACGACGAAGAGGAAGTCGATGCCTTCCTCGACGAAGTAGAAGCAGCGCTTGACGAGCTCATCCAGGACAACGAGGAGCTGCGGGCCAAGCTGGCTGAAGTGCTGCGCGGCAAGCCGCCGGTCTCGCTGACCCCGCAGGCCGAGGTCCCAGAGATCATGCAGCCTGAGCCTGTCCGGCACGAGCCCGAGCGCCGCCCCGAGCCGGTGATGATGAGCTCGCCGGGCCGGCCGAGGACAACATGGACACGGCGGCCCGCGTGCTCGCGCTGGCTCAGCAGACCGCCGACCAGGCGATCGCCGATGCCCGGCGCGAGGCCGACGAGACGCTCGGCCGCGCCCGGCGCGAGGCCGACGACATCCTCACCAAGGCGCGCCGCCAGGCCGAGCAGGTCACGAGCGACGCGCGGGCCAGGGCCGAGAGCCTGGAGCGCGACGCGCAGGAGCGCCACCGCCAGGCGATGGGCTCGCTCGTCCAGTCCCGCGAGGAACTGGAGCGCCGGGTCGACGACCTGCGTGCGTTCGAGCGCGAGTACCGCAGCCGGCTGAAGGCGTACCTCGAGGGCCAGCTCCGCGACCTGGAGGCAGGTGCCGCCGACAGCGGCGTCTTCCCGGCCGTGGGCTCCGGTCAGCAGCAGTCGCCCGTTGGCGTCGGCGTCGGTCGCCTGGACATGCGCAATGGCAGTCAGAGCGGCGGCTACCAGGGGATGCCCGAGCCAGTGGCGCACAACGGCGGCTTCCACCCGTCAGACGCAGGCCAGCACGACCGTCGGTAGCTCGACCGGCTGACTGCGCTTGCTACCCGATTAACGGAGCCATCAGGTGATCCGGTTCGGCGCAATCGTGTCCGTCGTGGCGGTCGCGATCGGCCTGCTCATCGCGGGCGCGGTCTCAGGCGAGCTGACACTGGTCTACGTGTCCATCGGCCTGGCTGCGCTGGCGCTGCTCATGCTCATCGTGGGCGTGGCCGATCTGGCGGGACGAGGTGTTCGGTGCCACGGCGGCTGCGCAGGCCTCGCCGGCTGTGCAGGCCGCGTCGGCTCCGGAGCAGGCAGTGGGCCACGCGGCGGAGCCGGAGCTAGTCGGCGCCTCGGCTGCCGCCGCCGAGGCCAGGCGGCTCGCAAGCGGCGAGCGGTCACCTGACACCCCGGCTGAGGCCGGCCGCGTGGCGAACGGGAAGCAGGCCGCTGCGTCGGCCAGGACCTCATCCCGCAGCTCAAGCCTCCGTCCGGGCTCCGCTGGTGAGACGCGCGTGGACCCGGTGGTGGGCCGCGGCAGCGCGGTCGCCGACCGGTCTGTAGGCCGGGAACAGGTCACGGCCGAGTCAGTGGCCGGCGCGTCGGCGTCTGGCGGCTCAGCTTCTGGCCGGTCGGCGTCTGGCCGGTCGGCGTCTGGCCGCGACCGGCGCGAGGGCGAGGAGCGGCGCGAGCGGGAGGACCAGCGCGAACGGCAGGACCAGCGCGAACGGCAGGACCAGCGCGAACGGCAGGACCAGCGCGAGCCCGCCGGCAGCAGCGGCTGCTGCCGGTGCTGGGGCGGCACCCCCGGCGAGTGCCGCGCCTGCAGGCAGGGCCTCGCCTGCTGTCGGTGCGGCATCCGCAGCCAGCGCGGCATCCGCAGCTGCCGGGTCGTCCGCAGGCAGTGCGGCACCTGCCGCGAGCGCGCCTGCCAGAACCAGTCCTGCAACGAGGGTCGAGACCCGCGTCAGCCGCTCGCCTGACCTGCTGACCGGTCCGCCACCGATTTCGTCGCCGAGCCCGGCCGGTTCGCAGCGCCCGCCGGCCGCGCCAACCGTGGCCGCATCGGTGCAGGCGCCGCCTGGCCCGGCGCAGGCCAAGCCGCAGTCAGCCAGCCCCGCGTCGGCGAGCCCGGCACCGGCGAGCCCGGCACCGGCGAGCACCGCGTCCCGCGATCCTCGGCCAGACAGCCCGGCATCAGCGAGAAGCGAGCAGGTCGGCGGCACTCCTGTGAGTCCCGCGTCTGCTAAGCCAGGGCCGGCAGCGGCGGATGCCACCACTGCATCGAGCGCGGCCGGTTCGAGGCCGGGAGGCGGCAGTTCCGGGTCGGGATCCGCCGCTTCCGCGTCAACTTCCGCCAGCACCGCGCCGACAGCGGTCAGTCCTAAGCCCGCGTCAGCGGGTCCGGAGCCGACGGCGGTCAGTCCTAAGCCCGCGTCAGCGGGTCCGGAGCCGACGGCGGTCAGTCCTAAGCCCGCGTCAGCGGGTCCGGCGCCGACGGCAGTCAGTCCTAAGCCCGCGTCAGCGGGTCCGGCGCCGACGGCAGTCAGTCCTAAGCCGACGTCCGACGGTCCGGCGCCGACGGCAGTCAGTCCTAAGCCAGGTTCAGCTGACCCGGCGCCGACTGTGGCGAGTCCTAAGCCCGCGTCAGCCAGTCCGGCGCCGACGGCGGCTAATCCGGTGCCGTCAGCGCCTAGTCCTACGCCCGTGGCGGCCAGCCCAGGGTCCTCGGCGGGCTCAGCAACGCCAGCGCCAGCCAGAGCGGCGGGGGAGACCGAGGGCGACCGCCAGGCGCCCGCAGCGACGGACGGCAAGGTGTCGATCGTGCCCGGCATCGCCCGCTATCACAAGGCCGACTGCATCCTGATCCGGTTCCTTGGCGCGGAAGACCTGGAGACTATGAGTCAGGAAGCAGCGGAGTCCGCCGGCTGCGTTCCGTGTCGGGCCTGCCGGCCCGTAGAAGGACGGCACTACCGCCCAGCGGGCCGCTCGCACTTCAGCCGCAAGCCCGCCTGGCGCGCCTGAACCTGCCGATCCCTGCACGCTGCTCGGGCACACTTCATGGTTTCGTGGGGCACACTTCATGGTTTCCTCGAGGACAAAGCCGACATAAGGTACGGCCACCTCGACGAAACCATGAAACGTCAGGGGGGGACGCACTCCGAGCACGGTCCACGCCCGAAGGATCGCTCACCGCGCGGTCAGCGCGCCATGATCCAGAAGGTCAGCCCGAGGTCGACGCTCTCGTGCCGATATACCTGATGCGCGCGGGCCTCCGCTGACCCGGCATCGGCGGACTCGGCGGACTCGGCGGGCTCGGCGCGCTCGGCGCGCTCGCTAGTCTCGCCGGTCTCGGCACGCTCGCCATCCTCGGGCCCGGTATCGACCTGGGCGAACGTCTCAGCGCGGGCATCGGCGTCGCCGTCAGCCTCGGCCCCAGCCGCACCGGGACCGAAATCGACAGCCAGCACCTCTCCGCTGATCAGCGCCCGGTGCTCGACGAGAGCAGCGGTCAGTTCTGGATCAGCGGCGGACCAGCGCACCGAGATGCGGTCGCTCACCTCCAACCCGTCAGCTCTTGCGCGCGTCCTGGACTAGCCGGATGACCTCGCGGGCCAGGCCCTCGCGGCGCAGCTCAGGCGGTGATGGTTACCTCAAGCGCGATGGTCTCGCCGCCGTCGGCACGCGACGGCCCAGCCTGCGATGGGCGTCTGCGTCACGACCACGTCGTCCGGGCCGAGGATGATGACCTCGCCGCTCACCTGCACCTGCGCCTCGCCGGCGGCGCGGAGCTGAGCAGCCAGCACGCCAGGATCGGCGGCCGCGATGGCAGCGGCTACCGCCTGGGTCCCGCTGCCGAACCGCCTGCCGAGCGCGCGGAAATTCGCCTTCACCGTATGACGCACTAGCGAGCCGTCGGATGCATCCAGCGGCTCGATGCTCGCGGACGTTCAGTTCGTCCGCGATCTGCGCCCGCAGTTCAGACGGGAGCGACGCGAAACCGGGCGCGGCGACGAGGGCGCGCGCCAGTGGCTGCCGGACTTTGACGACCGCGCTGGCCCGCGCTGACCTGCCGAGTTCGACCAGTCGCCGGACCAGCGCCATCTGCGCGGCCAGTTCGGTGTCGATGAGCGACTCGTCCGCCACCGGCCACCCGGCCAGGTGCACCGACTCCGGCGCGTCGTCCTCCCGCAGCACCGCCCAGATGTAGTCGGTGATGAACGGCGTGATCGGAGCCATGAGCCGGGTAATGCGTGTCGAGTGCCTGCGACAGCGTCGCGAAGGCAGCAGCCCCGTCGGGCGTAGCGTGCCCATCCCAGAAGCGCCGCCGCGACCTGCGCACGTACCAGTTGGACATGTCGTCGATGAAACCGGCGAGCCGTCGTCCCGCGGTCGCCGGGTCGAAGGCCTCCAGCGCCGCCGTGGCCTCCCGCACGACCAGGTTCAGCTCGCTGAGCAGCCACCGGTCGAGCGGCGGCCGCGCGGCTGGCGCGTGGTCACGACGGCCGGCACGCTCGCGGCTGGGCCGCGCACTCACGGCGCCCGGCGCGGTCCCTGCCGCCGCCGTATCCGCCGCATTGGCGTACAGGACCAGGAACGAGGCCGTATTCCAGTAGGTAAGAAGCACCTTCCGGACGATTTCCTCGAGGACCCCCGGCCCGATCTTCCGGGTCGCCCACGGCGAGCCAGACACAGCGAAGAACCAGCGCACGGCGTCCGCGCCGTGGGCCTCCATCAGCTGCATCGGCTCGAGCACGTTGCCGAGGTGCTTGCTCATCTTCCGGCCGCGCTCATCGACCAGCAGGCCGAGACAGACCGCATTCTCATAGGCGGACTGGCCGAATACCAGCGTGCCGACGGTCATCAGCGAGTAGAACCAGCCGCGGGTCTGGTCGATGGCCTCGCAGATGAACTGCGCCGGGTAAGACCTGGTCGAAATCCCCGGCGTTCCGCCATGGCGCGCCGAACTGGGCGAAAGGCATCGCCCCGGAGTCGAACCACACGTCGATGACCTCGGGTACCCGGCGTGGCATCAGCGCCGCAGTCCGGGCACGTGATCACGACGTCATCGACGAACGGCCGGTGCGGATCGATGCCCGTGACGTCGGTCCCGGCCAGCTCCGACAGCTCGGCGAGCGACCCCACGCACGTGGCGTGATCCGAGCGCACACCCAGACGGGCAGCGGCGTGCCCCAGTACCGGGTCCGGGACAGCGCCCAGTCCACGTTGTTCCGCAGCCAGTCGCCGTACCTGCCGTGCTTGATGGTCGGCGGCTGCCAGTTCGTGGCCTCGTTCGCGGCGAGCAGCTGATCGCGGACCGTCGTCGTGCGGATGTACCAGGACGGCAGCGCGTAGTACAGCAGCGGCGTCCCGCATCGCCAGCAATGCGGGTAGCTGTGCTCGTGCAGATGCGAGCTGAACAGCAGGTCGCGGTCGGACAGGCTCTCGATCAGCCGCGGATCGGCAGCCTTGAAGAACACCCCGCCCACCAGCGGTATGTGCTCCTCGAACCGGCCGTCTGGCATGACCGGGTTGACCACCGGCAGCCCGTGCGCCCGGCTGGCCGCCATGTCGTCGGCGCCGAATGCGGGCGCCAGGTGCACCAGGCCCGTGCCGTCCTCGGTGGTCACGAAGGTCCCGGTCACGACCCGGTGCGCGGCCGGGATCTCGATGAGGTCGAACGGCGGCTGATAGGTCGCCCCGGCGAGCTCAGCCCCGGTGAACCTGTCGGTGATGTGCCACCCGTCACCAAGGACGCGGGCGAAGAGGGCATCGGCGACGATCACCCGGTCGCCGACGCCTGACCTGCGTGCCAGCGCATAGGTCTCGTCCGGATGGACAGCCACCGCTGTGTTAGAAACCAGCGTCCAGGGGGTGGTGGTCCACACCAGCAGGTCGGCCCCGGCCAGCTGGGGCGGCGCGGATGGCGGCAGCGACCGGAGCGGGAACCGCACGATCACCGAGGGGTCGGCGACGGTCTTGTAGACGTCCGGCTGGCCCATCTCGTGGTCCGACAGCGGTGTCCCGCAGCGCGGGCAGTAGGGACTGATCCGGAAATCCCGGACCAGCAGGCCCTTGCCGTAGATCTCCTTCAGCGACCACCAGACGGACTCGATGTAGCTCGGCGTCCATCGTGCGGTATGCCTGCGACAAATCGATCCAGTAGCCCATCCGGCGGGTGAATTCCGCGAAAGCATCGACATGGCGCAGGACGGACTCCCGGCAGCGGGCATTAAAGGCGGTTATCCCATATGCCTCGATATCGCGCTTGGAGGTCAGTCCGAGTTCTTTCTCGACCGCGACCTCGACTGGCAGCCCGTGGCAGTCCCAGCCGGCCCGCCTCGGCACATGAAAGCCCTGCATGGTCTTGAAACGCGGGAAGGCGTCCTTGAGCACCCTGGCCTCGATGTGATGGACGCCAGGCATGCCGTTCGCTGTAGGCGGACCTTCGTAGAAGATCCACGGCGGCCCGCCCGCGGTCTGGTCAAGCGACCGCTCGAAGATCTTGCCGTCCTGCCACCGGCGCAGGACCTCGTGCTCAAGAGCGGGCAGGTCAGCGCTGGTTGGCAGCGCGGAGTAGGGGCGCGGCATGGTCGCAACAGGATAGCGGACGACCCTCTGTCCAGACCGGCTGCGGCCGGTCGCGCGCGAGCCTGGCACGGGCCTGCAGCCGGGCCCGATTGCGCGGTTGGCCGCGGCCCGGCGGCGGGTATGTTTGCGGATTGCGCCAGTCACCACTTATCCTCCGGTGACTGTTCGCATTGATGACCAAAGCCCAGGCACCGAGGGAGGCGGAAAATGACCGCTACCGCGCATTCTGGCGCTGCCGCCCTTCCGGTGCGGCAAGGCGAAAAGCGCTGGACTCGAAGCCGAGATTGCCGAGCTGCGCGACGAGCTGGCCACCGAGGCCGCCGCCCTGCGTGCCGACATCGAGCGCGCCGAGTCCGACATTGCCAGCAGGCTGGGCGACGCCGTGGGCGACGCCGGAGACGACCAGGCAGACGTAGGCGCCAAGACGTTTGAGCGCGAGCATGAGCTGGCGCTGACGCACAACGCGCGCGAACTGCTGGCGCAGAACGAGCGCGCCATCGCCAGGATCGAGGCGGGGACGTACGGTACCTGCGAGTCGTGCGGCGAGGCGATCGGCAAGGCCAGGCTCCAGGCGTTCCCGCGCGCAACCTTGTGCGTGTCCTGCAAGCAGCGCGAGGAGCGTCGCTGACCGGCCCGGTGGCAGCCGACCAGCAGCCCCAGCAGGGCAAGTCCGATGTTCCCGACCGGGCTTGAGGTCGGAGTGCCACACCGCCGGATCGGGGCGCTGCTCGCCATTGCCGTCGCTGTGCTCGGGCTCGACATCGCGAGCAAGGTGACGGTCGTCGCGACCCTGACGGGCCAGCAGCCAATCCGCCTGCTCGGCGGCTTCCTGAAGCTGCGCGTCGACCGCAATCCCGGCGCGGCGTTCAGCTTCGGCACGGGGCATGACCGTTGTCTTCTCGCTGATCGCGATCACCGTGATCGTCGTGATCCTGCGCTCGTCGCGGCGGATCCGCAGCCTGCCCTGGGCGATCACGCTCGGGCTGCTGCTCGGCGGCGCGACCGGCAACCTGATCGACCGGATCTTCCGGTACCCCGGCGTCTTCCGCGGCTGAGGTCGTGGACTGGATCCAGGTGCCGCACTGGCCGGTCTTCAACCTGGCGGACTCGGCGATCGTCTGCGGCGGGATCCTGGCGGTGCTGCTGTCCGCGCGCGGTATCCGGCTGGACGGGCAGCGCGAATCTAGATGACGACGGCAGGCGCCCGACGCGTCCCGGTGCCGGACGGACTCGACGGAGAGCGCCTGGACGCTGCGCTGGCCCGCATGTTCGGGTTGTCGAGGACCCAGGCTCAAGATCTAGTCGGGAACGGGGCCGTCCTCGTCAGCGGTAGCCCGGCCGCGAAATCGGACCGGGTGCGAGCCGGAGACTGGCTGGACGTGACGCTGCCCCCGCCGCCAGTCCCGGTAATGGCGAACCCGGAGCCGGTGCCAGGGCTCGGCATCTTGTACGAGGATGCCGACATCGTCGTGGTGGACAAGCCGGTCGGCGTCGCCGCGCACCCGACGCCGGGCTGGACCGGGCCCACGGTGCTTCAGGGGCTGCTCGGGGCCGGTCATACGGTCGCTACCAGCGGCGCAGCCGAACGCCAGGGCATCGTGCACCGGCTCGACGCGGGCACGACCGGCGTGATGGTCGTGGCCAAGAGCGAGCGCGCCTACAGCGTGCTGAAGCAGGCGTTCCGGGACCGCGAGGTGGATAAGCGCTACCACGCGCTCGTGCAGGGGCATCCTGATCCGCTTCGCGGCACCATCGACGCGCCGATCGGCCGCCACCCGTCTGGCGATGGCCGGTTCGCCGTCGTGTCCGACGGGCGCCCGTCGGTGACGCACTACGACACGCTGGAGGCGTTCCGGGCCGCGAGCCTGCTAGAGGTGCGGCTGGAGACCGGCCGGACGCACCAGATCCGGGTCCACATGCAGGCAGTGCGGCATCCGTGCGTCGGCGACAGGCTGTACGGCGCCGACCCCGTGCTCGCCAAGCGGCTGGGGCTGTCCCGGCAGTGGCTGCATGCGGTGCGGCTCGGCTTCGCCCACCCGGCGGACGGTCGGCGCGTCGAGTTCACCAGCCCGTATCCGGCGGACCTGGCGGCATCCCTGGCCATCCTGGAAGCCGAGGCATAGCCCCGGCTCCCGCAGCGCGTTAATCCCATGTGCACTGGCAGCGGGCCGGGGCCTCCCCGGCCCCGGCCCGCTGCTAGTTATCCGCTGAGGTTACTTCTTGAAGTGGCTAGCCCAGTAGCCGAAGCTGATGGGCTCACCCGTGGCCGGGTCGAGGAACAGCGCAGTATTCGGCGCGTGGTGACTGCCGAAATCGAACATCGACATCGAGCGAGCCGGCGGCGGCGTCGGTGGAGCCGTTGCCGAGGGCCGGCAGCTGCCAGTTCTGCTCGATGAACTTCACCACCGAGCTCTGGTCGACCAGCGTGTTGTCGACGAAGTTCGACCTGGACCACGGCGACACCACCAGGAAGGGGATCCGGACGCCGAGGCCGCAGCGGCCCTGCTCGGGCTGGCTGGCCGTGTTGACCGGGACCTGGCTGACGCTGCGAACCGCAGGTGCCGGCGCCGGTCAGGGTGTCGAGCGACGTCTGCGACGCCGTGGTGATCGGGCCGAGGATGTGGTCGTACCAGCCGTCGGAGTCGTCATAGGTGATGACGACGGCGGTGGACTTCCACGTCGGCAGCGACTCCAGGTGGTTGATCGTGGTGGCGAGGAAGGTCTGCTCGTCCAGTGGGTCGGAGTAACCGCCGTGACCGTCCTGGAAGGCCGCGGCCTTGAGGAAAGACACCTGCGGCAGGTGGCCGGAGTCAGCGGCGGCCCAGAAGTCGGCGGTGTCGTACTGGTGGTTGGCCTGGTCCTGTGCGACCGATCATCGCGACCGACGTGGGCGGCAGGTGCATCGGGTTGGCGGTCGATGCGTAGTACTGGAACGGCTCGTGGTGCGGGATGTAGTCGGTCACCGTGGCGCCGCCGACGTTCTGGTGATTCTGCGCGCAGATCTGCGCCGTCGTCGGCTGCGTGCCTTGGCCGGGCACGAAGCCGTTGTCGAAGCCGCCCTCGAACCAGCCCCAGGTCAGGTTGGCCGAGTCCAGCGCGGTCGCCGATATTGGCGCCGCCCATGGTCAGTGTGCTGGCGGGGGTGTTACCGTCGCCGCCATCGGCGCTCGGCAGGTAGGAGCAGATGTCGTAGGTGGGGTCGGCGTCGCGAATAGGTGGTGCCAGGGCCCGCCGCCTGGGCCGATCCGGCGGTGATGTTCGATGCGTCGACGGTCGTGGTGTTAAGCCCGGCGGGGGCGGCGCACGCCGCGTCGTTGATGGTGGCAAACGTAGGTCCGCAGATGGCACCGTAGGTCTGCGCCGCAGTCACGTTGAGCGCGCCTGGCGTCGACGGTCCGTAGTTCGTGGCGAACGCGTTGTCGCTCATCGCATACTGCTGCGCGTAGTTCCACAGGCCGGTGACGGTGTTGCCGTCGTAGTAGTCCATGACCGCGTAGTTCGATGCAGCGTCCGCGGGCAGGGTCTCCGGCGTGCCGTTAGTAGGTCAGGCCCGCCAGGCAGGTAGCCAGCGTTTTGTTGCGTCCCGTGGTCTGCGGCGAACAAGTCCATGGCGCCGTGATCGACGTCCGTCTGCTCGTCGGTGTAATCGTGATCCTGGTCACAAGTCATCGGGTCGTTGCGGTCGAGCCGCTCCGGGTTGGACTTGTTCGGGTTCGTCGTGAGCAGCGGACCAGTCGGCTGACCGGCGGATGTGAGCTGGTTGTACAGGCCGTTCACGGTTGGGGTGTCCGGCTTGGCGTGGAACGCAGGCTCACCCGCGGGGTTCGCGGCGTACGGGTAAGTACCGAAGTAGTGATCGAAGGAGATGTTCTCATCGAAGATCACCACGAGGTGCCTGATGGGTGTCGCCGTGTCGCCGTGGCTCCCGCCCTGGGGCGCGCTGACGGCCGCCCCGCTGGCGATGGCGCCTGTGACGCCGAACGCCATTGCCGCGAAGAGTCCGGCAGCGGCGGTCAGCGTCAGTGCCCTGACTGGTCGTCGCATCCGCGCTTCCTTTCGGTTGCAGGTCTGGCCCTGCCCGCCTGGGTCGGATGTCCAGGCCTGCGGGCAGGCTGCGCCGTTGATGCTAGGACGGTGACAAGAGGAGGCGATGATGGCGCGGAATCCATTTAGTTAATAGTTCGTGGGGTTTAGATGAATTGCAGATGTCTGATCGCTGCACCGCCGGCCAGTACATGCCCGGCCGAACCAGGGCGGCCGGGCGGGGTCGGCGGGGCGTGTCGCGCGGTCCGGCTGTCATAGGTCAGCGATAAGGTCGGCAGATACCCAAGCGACATGCCCGCTGGGGCGCCGGCGCCGGTTCGCCGACCGCCGCGCACGGGCTCGTGGCAGCATGCCTGAAGGAGGCGGTGCTTCATGGCGGCAGGCCAGGCGGGCAGGGGATCTGAGCGCTCCTTCGTGCACCTGCACGTGCACACCGAGTACTCGATGCTCGACGGGGCTGCGCGTCTGAATGAGCTGTTCAGCGAGTGCGAGCGGACCGGCATGCCCGCGGTCGCGATCACCGACCACGGCAACGTCTATGGCGCGTACGACTTCTGGTCTAAGGCGCAGGCCGCGGGCGTCAAGCCGATCATCGGGATCGAGGCGTACGTCGCGCCCGAGCATCGCGGGCCACAAGCAGCCGGTGCGCTGGGGCACGCCCGCCCAGAAGGACGACGACGTCTCCGGCGCCGGCGCCTACACCCACATGACGCTGCTCGCCGAGACCACCGCGGGCATGCACAACCTCTTCAAGCTGTCCTCGCTCGCGTCGCTGGAAGGGTATTTCCGCAAGCCCAGGATGGACCGCGACCTGCTGTCGCGGTACGCGAAGGGGATCATCGCCACGACTGGCTGCGCCGGCGGCGAGGTGCCGACCCGGCTGCGGCTCGGCCAGTACGACCAGGCGCTCGCCGCGGCCGCTGAGTTCCGGGACATCTTCGGGCCCGGCAACTTCTACGCCGAGCTGATGCATCACGAGCTTGACGTCGAGCGCCGGTACGCCGACGGGCTGCGCCAGGTCGCCGCCGAGCTCAATCTGCCGTTCCTGGTCACTAATGACTCGCACTACACCCGCGAGGCCGACGCTGCGGCCCACGAGGTCCTGCTCTGCGTGCAGACCGGCACGAACATGGCAGACCCGAGCCGGTTCCGGCTCGAGGGCACCGGCTACTACCTGAAGAGCCCGCTAGAAGATGCGAGCGCTGCGCAGCGACGAGGACTGGCAGGCCGGCTGCGACAACACGCTGCTGATCGCCGAGCGCGCTGAGGCCAGCTTCACCAAGAGCAACCTGATGCCGGTGTTCCCGCTGCCTGACGGCGAGACCGAGGCCAGCTGGATGCGCAAGGAAGTCTGGCGCGGCATGGACTGGCGTTTCCCGGACGGCTTCGACGAGCAGCGCCGCCAGCAGGCTGAGTACGAGATGGGCGTCATCGAGACGATGGGCTTCTGCTCGTACTTCCTCGTGGTCGCCGACTTCATCATGTGGGCGAAGCGGAACGGCATCCGGGTCGGGCCGTGCCGCGGATCGGGCGGCGGATCGATCGTGGCGTACGCGCTCGGGATCACCGACCTGGACCCGATCTTCCACGGGCTGGTCTTCGAGCGGTTCCTCAACCCCGAGCGCATCTCCATGCCGGACATCGACATCGACTTCGACGAGCGTCGGCGGGGCGATGTGATCAGGTATGTCACCGAGAAGTACGGTGACGACCGGGTCGCGCAGATCATTACGTACGGCACCATCAAGGCCAAGGCCGCCGTGAAGGACGCGGCCAGGGTGCTGGGCTTCCCGTACGCGCTCGGCGACCGGATCACCAAGGCGTTCCCGCCCGCGGTGATGGGCAAGGACATCCCGCTCGCGGGGATCTTCGACACCGATCACCAGCGCTACGGCGAGGCGGGGGAGCTGCGGGCGCTGTACGAGGCCGAGCCCGAGGTTCGCCAGGTCATCGACACCGCACGTGGCCTGGAAGGCCTGATCCGCCAGCCCGGCGTGCATGCGGCCGGCGTGATCATGAGCAAGGAGCCGCTGCTCGACCACATCCCGGTCTGGCGGCGCGAGGCCGACGGGGCGATCATTACGCAGTTCGACTATCCCTCGTGTGAAGACATCGGCTTGCTCAAGATGGACTTCCTCGGGCTGCGCAACCTCACGGTGCTGGAGGACGCCGTCGCCGGGATCAAGGCCAATCGCGGCATCGAGATCGACCTCGACCACCTCGCGCTGGACGACAAGCCGACCTACGAGCTGCTGGCCCGCGGTGACACCCTCGGCGTTTTCCAGCTTGACGGCGGCCCGATGCGGGCGCTGCTGCGCGCCATGCGGACGGACAAGTTCGGCGATATCTCGGCGGTCATTGCGCTGTACCGGCCGGGCCCGATGGCGAGCGCTCCTGTCTACGCCGATCGCAAGACCGGCCGGGCGCCGGTCACGCCGATCCACCCCGAGCTCGCCGAGCCACTGGCGGACATCCTCGGCGAGAGCTACGGCCTGCTGGTCTACCAGGAGGACGTGATGTTCGCCGCGCAGAAGCTGGCCGGGTACTCGGCCGGGAGCGCGGACCTGCTGCGCCGGGCCATGGGCAAGAAGAAGAAGGAGATCCTGGACAAGGAGTACCAGCCGTTCGCGGCCGGCATGAAGGCCAACGGCTACTCCGACGCGGCGATCAAGACCATCTGGGACGTCATGGTCCCGTTCGCCGGCTACGCGTTCAACAAGGCGCACGCGGCCGGCTATGCGCTGATCTCCTACTGGACCGCGTACCTGAAGGCCAACTACCCGGCCGAGTAC
This sequence comes from uncultured Actinomycetota bacterium, assembly GCA_963837255.1. GTDB lineage: Bacteria > Actinomycetota > Actinomycetes > Streptosporangiales > Streptosporangiaceae > JAJYUU01. Next base: position 1,616,872 of record CAWIMN010000007.1, on the reverse strand, counting down.
ATGGCGGGCCTGCTGACCTCGGTGGCCGGCGACAAGGACAAGTCAGCGCTGTACCTCAGCGAATGCCGCCGGATGGGCATCAAGGTCCTGCCGCCGGACGTCAACGCTTCCAACGCCATCTTCACGCCGGTCGGGGCTGACATCAGGTTCGGCATGGCGGCGGTGCGCAATGTCGGCACGTCGGTGGTGGAGTCGATCGTCGCGGCGCGCACGTCGAAGGGCGCGTTCACCAGCTTCTCGGATTTCCTGCGCAAGGTGCCGGTCAACGTCTGCAACAAGCGCGTCATCGAGTCGCTCGTCAAGGCCGGCGCGTTCGACTCGTTCGGCGCATCCGCGCCGTGGCCTGATGCTCATCCACGAGCAGGCGGTCGACGCGATCATCGACGTGAAGCGCAACGAGGCCATCGGACAGGACTCGCTGTTCGGTGACGACTCTCACGACGACGTGACCTTCGACGTGCCGATCCCGGACGGCGAGTGGGAGAAGTCCACCCTGCTGGCGTTCGAGCGGGAGATGCTCGGGCTGTATGTGTCCGACCACCCGCTCCTCGGCGTCGAGCACGTCCTGGCGGCCGCGACAGACTGCACGCTCGCGCAGCTGGTGGGCTCGGCCGACGACGAGCCGGACCGCGGCGCGCGCGGTGACCGGGACGCCCAGGTGGTCACGGTCGGTGGCATCCTGTCCGGGGTGCAGCGCAAGGTCACGCGGCAGGGCAGCACCTGGGCGGCCGCGACGCTGGAGGACCTGGAGGGCGCCATCGAGGTGCTGTTCTTCCCGGCCACCTACGCCCAGTGCATGAGCCAGATCATCGACGACGCCATCGTCGTCGTCCGGGGCCGCCTGGACCGGCGCGAGGAAGTGCCGAAGCTGGTCGCCATGGAGGTGAGCACGCCGGACGTCACGGCGGGCGAGACTGGCCCTTTCGTGGTGTCGATGCTGGAGGGACGCTGCGTCCCGCCGGTGGTCGAGCGGCTCAAGGAAGTCCTGCGGACGCACCCTGGCCCGACTGAGGTACACCTGCGCCTGGTGACCGGCAGCAGGATCAAGGTGCTCCGCCTGGACGACAAGCTCCGGGTCAAGCCGTCACCCTCGCTGCTGGCCGACCTCAAGCAGCTCCTCGGCCCTGGCTGTGTCGGCTAGCCGTGCCAGGAGACTGATCGCCGCGGTGCCTGGACTGGGCCTTCGCCGGTCCGGGTAGCATCCTGTCCAGAGGTGAGCCGGGAAGCCTGGTCGGCAGTCCGGCCAGCCGTCGGAGGCTCACCATGGCATCAGCGACGGTCAGCACCGGGGGCGGGGGCCAGTGATCCGCAGGCTGCTGCGCGGGTCTGAATGGCGCCGCGAGGTGCTGCGGACCAACCTGTGGCTCGTGCCCGCCGTCGAGGTGCTCGGCTGCGGCGATCCTGTTCGGCATCACTTACTCGCTGGACCGGGCCGCCTATGACGGGGTGTTCCGGTGCCGGGCTGGGCCATCAGCGGCGGCCCGGATGTGGCCAGGACGGTGCTCACCGCGCATCGCGGCGGCCGTCATCACCGTCATTGGCGTGGTGTTCTCGATCGTCATCGTCGCGCTCACGCTGACGTCGACCCAGTTCGGGCCGCGGATGCTGCGCAACTTCATCCGGGATCGCGGCACCCAGCTGACGCTGGGTACGTTCGTGGCCACGTTCGTCTACGCGGTGCTGACGCTCGGCTCCGTCGGCCAGGGCACGCGCGGGACCTTCGTGCCGCACATCAGCGTCACCGTGACCCTCGCACTGATGCTGGCGGACCTCGCGGTGCTCATCTACTTCCTGCACCACATCGCGATCCAGATCCAGCTGCCGCAGGTCATCGCCGGGATCGCCGGCGACCTCCAGAGCGCTATCGAGCTCCAGGCAGGCGATCCGTCCGAGGGCGCCGACGCCGAGCTGGCGAGCGCCCTGATCGCGAACATGGACGGGCAGGGCGGCGTGGTGACCGCGCCGCGCAGCGGCTACCTGCAGTACCTCGAGCACGGGACGCTCGTCTCGATCGCGGCTGAGGTGGGTGCCGTGATCCACGTGCTCTTCCGGCCCGGTCACTTCATCGTGCAGGGGCAGGAATACGCGACCGTGTGGCCGACCGAGGCAGCTGACAGAGTCACGCGCGAGCTCGCCGGCGCGCATGTCACCGGTCCCTACCGGACGCTGGCCCAGGATGTCTCGTTCGGGATGGACCAGCTCGTGGAGATCTGCATCCGCGCGCTGTCAGCCGCCGTGAACGACACCTTCACGGCCCTGACCTGCATCGACTGGATCGGCGACAGCCTGTGCAAGGTGACCGGCCGGTGGCAGCCGACCAGGGTCTACCGGGACTCCGGCGGCGCCGTCCGGGTGATCACGACCGAGACCACCTGGGAGCGGCTCGTGCAGCGCGCCTTCGACAAGGTCCGCCAGGCCTCGCGCGGCATGCCGGCCGTCATGATCAGGCAGCTCGACGCGCTGGCCAAGGTCATGGAGCGGACGACGACCGCGGCCGACCGGCAGGTGCTCATGGACCAGGCGGACATGATCGAGCGGCTCGGCGCGGCCACGGTGGACGAGCCCGCCGACCGGTTCGACATCAGCCGCGCGTACCAGCGGGTGGTGGCGGCGAGCCACGCGGCCCTGGCCGCGCCTGCGCCCGGTCAGTCCGGCGGGGTCAGCTAGTCAGCTCGCCGCGCCAGACCGGCAGGTCAGGCGTCTCGGCGCTTGAGCAGGTAGGACCCGGCGGCCAGCAGCAAGGCTGTCCAGACGCAGAACACCGCGAAGCCCTGCCATGGCGACAGCACCTGATCTGCCTGCTGCTGGACGCGGGTGATGTAGCTGCCGGCCACGGTCGGGAACCAGTCGTGAACGTGCACGCCCCAGTCGTAGCTGTCGAGCAGGCCGAGGAGGGGGCCCACCACGAGCACCAGGCCGATGACGGCCGCGATGGCGCCAGCACTGTGCCGGATCAGCGATCCGATCGCGAGCGCGAAGAGGCCGAGCACCGTCAGGTACAGGCCAGCGCCGATCACCGCCCTGGCCACGCCCGGCTGGCTCAGCGTGACATTGACCACAGGGTGCACGAGGGCCTTGCCGACGAAGAACGAGCAGAACACCACGATCTCGGCCACCACGAAGATGAGCCCGGCGAATACGGCGCACTTAGCGGCCAGCACGGGCAGTCTCTTCGGCACCGCGAGCAGCGAGGCTCGGATGACGCCAGTCGAGTACTCGGTCGTCATCGTCAGGGCGCCCAGCACGCAGATCGCGAGCTGACCGAAGCCGAGCCCGGTCTGGAGAATGAAGGACACCGGGTCGCCGACGAGGTTAGCCGACCGGCGCGGGGCGCGTCCGGTCTGAATCGCGTGCACAGTGAGCCAGGTAAGCAGCGCAGTAAGGCCGATGGTGAGGACCACGAAGATGGCCAGAGACCAGATCGTGGAGCGGACCGAGCGGATCTTGGTCCACTCGGCGAGCATCAGGTGACCGAAGCCGGCCCGGCCGCCTGCCTGCGCCGCTCCGGACTGGAGCTGGCCGGGGGCTGTTGTGGCGCTCATCGGGCGCTCCCGTCGACGGACTGGGCGGGCGTGGAATCAAGGTGCGCAGGGTCAGAGCCGAGGTGGCCGAACTCGAGGCTGTCCGAGGTGAGCTCGAGGAAGGCATCCTCCAGCGAGGCGAGCTGCGGGGTGAGCTCGTGCAGGACAACTGATGCCGATGCGGCCAGCTCTCCGATCCGGGCCGCGGGCAAGCCGGTGACGGTCAGGACTGGCGCCTGGTCGCCAGACGCCGGTGCGCCGTTGCCGTTCTCGTGCGGGGCGGCCAGGACTGCGTGGCCGCCCTCGGCGGTGATGAGCTCGGTGAGGCGGTCCGGTGCCGGGGTCCGTACTCGCACCGACTGGCCTGATCCGCGGGCGATGACGTCCTCGGTCGCCGCGTCAGCGAGCAGCTTGCCCCGGCCGATGACGATCAGGTGGTCGGCGGTGACGGCCATCTCGTTCATGAGGTGGCTGGACACCAGCACGGTCTTGCCCTGGCTGGCCAGGTGCTTCATGAGGTTCCTGATCCACAGCACGCCCTCGGGGTCGAGGCCGTTGACCGGCTCGTCGAGCAGCAGCACCTCGCGGATCGCCGAGCAGCGCCGCCGCCACGCCGAGTCGCTGGCTCATGCCGAGCGAGAAGCCGCCGGCCCGCTTCTTCGCTACCTCACGCAGACCGACGAGGTCCAGCATCGCGTCAACCCGGCTGCTCGGCAGGCCCTGAGTCTGGGCCAGGAACAGCAGGTGGTTGCGGGCACTGCGGCCGGTGTGCACCGACTTGGCCTCCAGCAGCGCGCCCACAGTCCGCAGCGGGCTGGCCAGGTCGGCGTACGGCTTGCCATCGATGGTCGCCGATCCGCTGGTTGGGTGGTCGAGGCCGAGGATGATGCGCATCGTGGTGGACTTGCCCGCGCCGTTGGGCCCGAGGAACCCGGTCACGCGGCCAGGCTGAACGCTGAAGGACAAATGATCGACCGCGAGCTTGTCGCCGAACTTCTTGGTGAGGTCTCTGGCTTCGATCATCGGTGTCTCTCATCCGGCGAAGCTGGCATTTGCGTCCTATCGCGTCGCGAGGGTATCAGAGCTAGACGAGGGCGAGCCGACCCCGTTCCCGGAAAAATACGCCCGCCAGGGGGCCGACGGTAAGCTGTCAAGATCATAAGTTGGGCCGGTCGGTATCCGGGCCAGCAGGAATGTCCCGTACGCTGCTACGAAGCCATGACCGATAACAGCATGCTCACGCCGACCGGCAGCCCGGCATCGCCATCCCACGGACAGACGCGGCCAGGCCCGCTGGGCCCCGCGCTGCTGGCTGCTGTCCTGATCATCGCGGGCAGCGTGCTCGTTGGCCTGGCCGGCGGGGCGATCTGGGCGGCCGCCGCGCCGCGCGTGCTGTACCAGGTGTACATCGCTGAGCCCGCCGACCGCCTTCGCCACGAACCCGGAGACAAGCGCCTTTATCGCCGCTGACGGGTGGTACTGCTTCGTCGCGCTGGCGGGCGGCGCGCTGATTGGCCTGCGTGGGCTACGTGTTCGGCGTGCGGCGCTACGGCCCGGTCCCCATGGTCGGCATCGTCGTCGGCTCGGTCGGGGCGGCCTTCATCAACCGCCTGGATTGGGCACCAGCTATCCGGCGGACCGGGCTTCGACCATCTGCTGGCGACCAGCAGGCCGGGGACGTTCCTGCACGCGCCGATCTCGCTCGGCTCGCATGGCGCGCTGGGCTTCTGGCCGCTGGCCGCCGCCGGGGTCGCCGGCGGAATCGAACTGCTCGGCATGCTCAAGGCCCGGCGTCAGGCGGCTTATGACGGTCCGCCGATGCCCGGCATGGAGACGTTCGGCTCCCGGCCAGTCCCGGCCCGGCCGCATCCGGAGGTGCCGCATCCTGGCGCGCAGTATCCTGACCGGCCGTATGACCATCGGCAGAGGGCTGGCCAGGGCGGGCCGGTGAGGCCGGCCCTCGCGATGGCGGTCCAGGTGAGGTTGGCCCTCGTGGCGCGGCCCCGATCAGGATGGCTTTCGCGGCGTCGGCCCCGGTGAGGTCGGGTCGGATCAGGTCGGCTGGGGTCAGCCGCAGGGTGCCCATGGACCCGATGTGCACGGTGGGCCGGGCGGCACGGATCCGCACGACAGAGGCTCGGGGCGCGCCGCCCCTTAGGCTGCGGCCCAGCGGCGCGCCGCCCTTAGGCTGCCGCCCAGCGGCGCGCCGCCCTTAGGCTGCCGCGCAGCGGTGCGCCGCCGTTCGGGCGTCGTCCATCCCCATGGCGGCTAGACGTGTATCGCGGTGCGGCCATGCCCTGCGTCGACGGCCATGGCCGCACCGACGATGCCCGCGTCATTCTGAAGTCGCCGCGGGCACGATCTTGGCCCGCAGGCCCGTCAGCAGCGGCAGGAACTTGTCGGACTTCCGGCTCACGCCGCCGCCGATGATGATGAGGCCAGGCGATATCAGCGCTTCCATGTGGGCGAGGTACTCGTCCACCCGGCCGGCCCAGTCGCCCCAGCTAAGGTCGTGCTCTTCCTTGGCGTGCTCAGACGCGCGCTTCTCGGCGTCCTTGCCGCGGATCTGAATGTGGCCGAACTCGGTATTCGGCACCAGCACGCCGTCGGTAAATAGCGCGCTGCCAATCCCGGTGCCGAGCGTCAGCAGTAGCACGGTCCCGGTCACACCGTGGCCGGCGCCGAAGCGCATCTCGGCGACGCCAGCCGCATCTGCGTCGTTGAGCACCGTGACGCCGAGCTTGGTTTCGGATCCGAACAGCTTGATGGCATCGACGCCGATCCATGACGGATCGACGTTGGCCGCCGTCTGAATGACGCCTTCGACGACGACGCCAGGGAAAGTGATGCCCACCGGGCCAGTCCACTCGAACGCGCGCACAAGCTGTCCCACGACGTTGGCGATTGCCTCTGGCGTGGCCGGCTGTGGTGTCGCGAGCTTCTGTCGCTCGGCCATCAGTCGGCCGGTTGCCGTGTCGACCGGCGCGCCTTTGACGCCGCTGCCGCCGATGTCGATGCCGAGCACGTGAGCCATACATTCCTCCGGAGGGGGACCGACGGCGCCCGCCAGGGGCTGACCCGATGGCGGCCGGGCGGGCTGAGCCTACGTGACCAGACTAAGGCCCTGAGCTCAGCCCGCCAGCCCAGCGCGTCCACCCGCTGCCGTGCGGCTGCACCGCCGCTGCTACCGCCGCCTGGCCGTACCGCCCGGGCCGTGCCCACCCGGATGCCGCGCCGCTGCACCGCCGCCGGGCCGTGGCGCCTGGCCGTGGCAGCCCGGATGCCGCGCCGCAGCCATCCAGCCAGGGCGCCGTCATCCGGCCCGGCTGCAGAAGTCGTGTCCGCGCGGGGCCGTATCGGCAGGGCGCGGTGGCCGCAGGGCGCCGGGGCCGCAGGGCGCAGGGCGCAGTGGCCGCAGGGCGCCGGGGCCGCAGGGCGCGATTTCTGCGCCCCGGCACGGGTCAGCGGCTGTCAGGTCGACATCCGCTCACCACGTATCGCGGCAAAGTTGACGTGCTCCGCATGCTGCCGCGCCGCTGCGTCGTCGTCAGTCTGGTCGCCATCTGGGCCAGACCCGCAGCTGCCACGGCCGAGCGTCGTCCGAAGGTCGTCGAACTCGTCTGCGTCGTCGAACTCGTCCTCGTCCTCGTCGTGATAACTCCGACCGTGGGTCACCAGGTCGGCCTTCTGCCGGAAGGCGTAATCGGATCGGATCAGCTCGCGCAACTCGGCGCTGGTGTGCGCACGCAGCTCATCGGTCGAGCTGCGGTACCTGGCAGACCAGATGTCGCCGTCGAGGCCGATGACGTACGCCTCGTCCCAGTGCATCTGCAGGTCCGCTAGCGCAGACGCGTCGCTCCTGTCCATGCCGCCTCCACTGTCGGCCTGTCCGGGCGTCCTGTGCGCGCCGTAGGGGTGACAAGGCCGGCTTCAGATTCATCATAGCGCGCTATAGAGCGCTCTAGTGCAGTACACCGCGTCCTGCCTATTTCAGCAGTTCACCAGCGTTCTAGGGTGATCTTCGTGGTCAAGGTGCCTAAGTTCGACGCCAACGCTCTCGGGCCGGTCTATGTCTACATCGGCGTGGCAGACCACATCGCGGCCAGGATCGAGGCCGGTGAGCTGCCAGCCGGGGCGCGGCTTCCCGCCGAGCGTGACCTGGCGGCCGACTATCAGGTCGCCGTTGGCACCGCTCGCCGCGCAGTCGAGGAACTCCGCCAGCGCGGGCTGGTGGTAACCCTGCCCGCCAAGGGAACATTCGTAACATAACGCTCACAACAGCGGCGATCCTGAGCCCATGTCTCCGCGACTGCACGCGCTCAGATCTGCGGGGCGGTCGTCGAGGGCCGCCAGATCGGCGAAATGCGTTGTACAGGCCCTTTTGGGCGGCCTGCTTGCCGACCGCGAACATCATGGCTGGAAACCTCCTGCTGCTCTATCCGCAGCAGATCGGCAGCCATGACGTTCGCGGCCACTTTGGCCCGTGGCGCTGGCATCCAGACGAGGGGGACACAGTTAACGAGGGGGACACAAGTTAACCAGGGAGACCCAGTCAACGAGGGAGACCCAGTTATGCGGGACATCACGGTCGTGTGCATGGACATGGCTGGAACGACGGTCGCCGACGATGGCAGCGTGATGGCGGCCTTCGGCGCGGCAGCCGCGCAGCTCGGACTAGTGCCAGGCGCTGCCGGATACGACGACGCCATGCAGTTCGTCCAGGACACCATGGGCCAGTCGAAGATCGAGGTGTTCCGGCGGCTGCTCGGCAGCGAAGACCGCGCCCAGCAGGCGAACCGCATCTTCGAGGACAGCTACGCCGCGTCCGTGCACGCCGGCCTGGTAACCCCGCTGCCGGCCGCAGTGGAGACCATGACGGCGCTGCGAGCGGCGGGCATCAAGGTGTGCCTGGTCACCGGGTTCGCGCCGGTGACCAGGGACGCTCTGCTCGACGCGCTCGGCTGGCGGCCGCTCATTGACCTCGCGCTGTCCCCGGCGGACGCTGGCCGCGGCAGGCCCTGGCCCGATCTACCGCTGACCGCCCTGCTCAGGCTAGGCGGCGGTGCGGTCAGCGAGCTCGCCGTCATCGGAGACACCGCCAGCGACGTCGAATCAGGCCTTCGCGCCGGTGCCGGCCTGGTCGCCGGCGTCACGACCGGGGCCGGGAGCCGGGAATCGCTGGCCGCGGCGGGAGCGCCGCACGTCCTGGACTCGATCGGCGAGCTGATCCAGCTCATCGGCCTCGGCGGCGGCGGCGCCGGACAGTAGCTAGCAGGTCAGACGCCAGCAGCACTGACGCCAGCAGGTCAGACGCCAGCAGCACTGACGCCAGCAGCACTGACGCCAGCAGGACAGACGCCAGCAGCGACAGGCGCCAGCAACACTGACGCCAGCAGCACCGACGCCGCCGCGACAGGCGCCGCCGGGACATGCGCCGCCGCGACATGCGCCGCCGCGACAGGCACCAGCGCGACAGGCGCCAGCACAAGGCGTCAAGCACGCGCTGACAGAGCGGAATCTCTGGCGGCATCCTGCGGTTACCCCGTTCCATGACAACTGTGGGATTCATCGGCAGCGGGCTTATCGGCGGCACGGTGGCAAGGCTCAGCGTGGCCGCCGGGCATCACGTCGTCATGAGCAACTCGCGCGGGCCGCAGACGCTGGCCGACCTCGTGGCTGAGCTCGGCTCGCAAGCGCGGGCGGCGACCGGCGAGGAGGCGGCGGCGGCGGCGGACATCGTCGTGGTCAGCATCCCGTTCAAGGCGTACCAGAGTGTGCCGGCCGGTCCGCTGAGCGGCAAGGTCGTGCTCGACACCTGCAACTACTATCCGCAGCGAGACGGTCACATCGCCGCGCTCGACAGCCGGTCGGTGACCAGCAGCGAACTGCTTCAGCAGCACCTGCCCGAGGCCGACGTCGTGAAGGCCTTCAACAACATCTTCTTCAAGCACCTGCAGTCGCTGAGCCGCCCGGCTGGCGCAGCCGACCGCAGCTTCCTGCCGGTCTTCGGCGACGACGCCAAGGCAACAGCTGAGGCGGCCGGGTTCCTGGATTCGATCGGCTACGGCACGGTCGCCGGCGGCCCGCTGGCGGAGAGCTGGCGGCAGGAGCCGGGCGCGCCCGCCTACGGTTCGCCCTACGGTTCATTTAGCGACGAGGCGGGCACCCCGGCGAGCGAGGTGACCATCCGCGAGGCGCTGGCCAACGCCACCCGGTAGGCGGTAGCCAAGACGACCGCAGCCGGACACCACGGTCCGGACGACGATGGTCTGCGGGCCAGGTCAGCCCGATTCCGCTGCCGCCTTGATCCGCTCCAGCGTCAGGCGCATCCCGCGGAGGTTGGTGCGCATGCGCCAGCGACCTGCCAGCTTCCAGTACAGACGGAGGAGCGCCATGTCAGCGAGCTCGAACGACTCGGTCACGTCGGTGCCGTCCGGGCCGGGTGCGAGCTGGTATCGCCAGGTGTTGACCATCCTGCCGTGCCCGCCGCTGACCGCGAAGGCGAACTCGCGGCCCGGCTCGCTCACAACGACCGTGCAGGTGGTCCAGTAGACCGGGCCGCGTCCGTTGCGCCGCACGTGACCGCGGAACCGCGCGCCGACCTGCGGGCCGGTGGCGCCACCCAGCCACTCCGCTTCGAACGTCTCGGGGCTGAATTCGCCGATACGGGTCACGTCAGCGAGCAGGCTCCAGATCCGCTCAGCGGAAGCCGCGATATGTACCGTTACCGAACCTCGCACGATCCGAGGATAGGCCCGCCGACTGCGGATACGGGTCGGCCGAGTTCCCGCTCAGTCGGCGGCATCCCCGGACGCTGCGTGCATGGCGGCCCGGGACCATAGGCGGATGACCGCTCGCCGACTGATCACGCTAGATGACGCACCTGCACTGGCGGAGCTGGTCCGGGTAAACCGGACGTTCCTGGCGCCGTGGGAGCCCCTCCGAGACGAGAATTACTTCTCGGAAGCTGGTCAGCGCGCCGACATCGAGCGTGCCCTGGAACGGCACAATCAAGGGAACGCACTGCCGTCCGTGATCCTCGACCAGGCCGGCGCGGTCGTCGGCCGCATCACCCTGAACGGCATAGTCCGCGGCGCGTTCCAGTCCTGCAGCGTCGGCTACTGGGTGAGTGCGGCCGCGGGCGGCCGCGGTCTGGCCACGGCCGCCCTGCGTGAGACCGTCGCTGTCGCCTTCGGTGAGCTCGGGCTGCACCGGGTCCAGGCGGAAACACTGCTGGACAATGTCGCGTCGCAACGGGTCCTGGACCGGACCGGCTTCGTCCGCATCGGCATGGCACCCACCTTCCTCAAGATCGCGGGACGATGGCAGGACTGCCTCCTGTATCAGCTCATCAACCCCCGCGGGCAGTGAGTGCGGCCGCTTAGTGCCACAGGCGGACCTGACCCGAAGCCCGCGGCCAGTCGATCGCGAGCAGGACGTTGCGATCGGTGACAGTGCCAGCGCCAGCTCCGCCGTCGCGGTGATTGGTCCCGCACCTGCCAGTCGTTGGACACCAGCTCGCGGTCGTGCGCGGACAGGTCAGCCGGCTCGGCGCTGCCCTGGTAGCTCGCAGCCGCCCTCGCCTGCTTGGCCAGGTACGAGCCGGCCTTCCCTGGTCGATTTCGGCGTCGGCACCGGTACCCGGCCTGCGAGAGCGCGTCGTCAGCATGCACGGGCACGACAGTGTCGAAGGCGACCGGGTAAGTTGCGGCGCAGCTAGCTCTCCTGCAGGGTGTGCACACATAGGCCATCGTCGCGGCGCGGTGAGCCGATTCGAACGCTGGAGCAGACGGACGTGACAGCGCGGGAAACGCCAGAGACGGAAAGCGCGGAGCCGACGCTCAAGCCGGTCGGCATCCGGGATGTCGCCAAGCTGGCTGGCGTCTCTGTCGCGTCAGCGAGCATGGCACTCAACGGCCAGCGCGGCGTGGCCGACATCACCCGCAGCCGCATCACCGCCGCCGCCGAGCGCCTCGGCTATCGGGCGAACCCGCAGGCCCGGGCCTTGCGCAGCGGGCGCAGCACGATGTACGGGTTCGTGGTGCGGAACCTGACCAATCCGTTCTTCCTCGACGTGATGAGCGGCGCTGAGCAGGTCGCCAGCGAAGCCGGGGCTACGCTCCTCGTCCTGGATTCCCAGTACTCGATTGATCGCGAAGCCGAGCACGTCCGGAATGTGGCCGCCCAGCGCCTGGCTGGCCTGGCGATCGCGCCTGTCGGGCCGGGCGCCTCGATCCAGCTATGGCAGCAGTTGCGTCCCGGCACGCCCGTCGTCGCGCTCAACGCCTCGCTTCCTGGCGTCACCGGCCTTTCGCGGGTATCACCCGACAATGCCGCGGCCGTTGCGCTGCCGATGCAGCGCATAGCCGAGCTGGGTCACGCGTCAGCCGCTTTCATCACGGCACCACGCGGCCTGATGGCCGATGCCGACCGGCTACGGCATTTCCGGCGACAGGCGTCTCGGCTGGGGATGCGTGGCCGCGTGGTGTACTCGCAGCTGACCATGGAGGATGTCGAGGCGCGCCGCCGCGGCGTGCTGTCCGACGCTGACCGGCCGACGTCGATCATCACCAACTCCGACTACACAGCGCACGCGATCTACAAGGCGGCGCGCGAGCTATCGCTGCCGGTCGGGCCGGCGATCTCCGTCATCGGTCATGACGATCTGCCTACGTCGGAGCTACTCGACCCGCCGCTCGCGACGATCCGCGTGGACAGGCGACAAATGGGGCAAGCGCTAATGGCACGCTTGCTGGCCGAGGCGCCGCTCGGCGACTTTGTCGCACCCGTCGAGCTCATCGAGCGCAACTCTCTTCAGCCGCCTGAAAGCGCCCCGCACTATCGCGCCTACCTGCGCTGATGGCCAGCAGATGGCCGCGGGGCGTCAAGTCGGTAACGACGCTTGACACGTGTACAGCGGCTGCGCCAGCATGCCAAAGGCTAAACGTTTCAGACATTTGGACGTCTCCGTTCGCGGATCGGCGCACAGCCATCAGCGAGCGTGGAGTTCGCCGATTTCTGACCGGCGCTTGTCCGGTCAACCAGGTGGGGAAGCCACAGGAGGCAGTAGTGAGAACTCCGTACCGACTTGGACTCGCCGGACTGACAGCGCTGACGCTCGTGGCGGCAGCCGGGTGCGGGTCATCGTCAGGGTCAGGGTCATCGTCAGGCGGGTACAACTGGTCGAAGGCCACCTCGGCGGGGTCGGGCGGCGGGATGTCCGCGCTCGTGACCGCCGCGAAGAAGGAAGGCACGCTCAACGTCATCGCACTGCCGGCGGACTGGGCGAACTACGGCAACATCATCAAGGACTTCACGGCCAAGTACGGCATCAAGGTCAACTCCATCGCTCCGTCCGACAGCAGCGCACAGGAAGTGACCCAGATCCAGCAGAAGAACGGCACCTCGCTGGCGGCGGATGTGCTCGACGTGGGTGGCAGCGTCGCCACCGCCAGCACCAGCCTGTTCGCGCCGTACCAGGTCGCCACCTGGTCGTCGATCCCGGCTGGCCTGAAGGACTCGACCGGCCTGTACGTCGGTGACTACGGCGGCTACATGTCGGTCGGCTACAACTCCGCCAAGTTCGGCACGATCACCTCGCTGAGCCAGCTGCTCGGCAGCAAGTTCAAGAACGACGTCGCGCTGAACGGCAACCCGACGCAGGCCAACGCCGCGCTGAACGGCGTGATGATGGCGAGCCTGGCCGAGGGCGGCAGCGCGGGCAGCATCGCTGCTGGCGTGAACTTCTTCCACCAGCTCAAGCAGGCCGGCAACTTCAACACCACGCAGGCCACGCCGGCGACCATCAAGGCCGGTACCACGCCAGTGGTGTTCAACTGGGACTACCTCAACACTGCGGCCGTCGTCGGGCAGCCGGCCTCGACGTGGAAGGTCTTCATCCCGGCCAACGCCACCCTCGGCGGCTTCTATTACCAGGCCGTCAACAAGAACGCGCCGCACCCGGCGGCAGCGCGCCTGTGGGAAGAGTTCCTGTTCTCCCAGACCGCGATCGGCGGGCAGAACCTCTGGCTGGTCGGTGGCGCCCGGCCAGCTGAGCAGATCGCGATGACGAGCAACGGCACCATCGACAAGTCGGCTGCCGCGGCGCTGCCGCCGGTGGCCGGGACACCCACCTTCCTGACCCAGGCTCAGGCCACCGCCGCCGCCACCTACCTGGCGGCGAACTGGCCCAAGGCCGTCAGCTAGGCACCGGTAGTGACCATCGCTACCGCGACGGAGACCGGCGCCCGGCCCGCACGGGCCGGGCGCCGGCCTGCCGCTTGCCTGGGTCGGCACGGTGCCGTTCCTGGCTTACACCGGAGTCTTCCTCCTGCTTCCCACCGGCATCGTCGTCTGGAACGCGTTCAAGGGGAATAGCGGGGGCTGGACGCTCGCCAACATCACTGCGCTCAACACCGGTCCGGTGCGCAGCGCCTTCAAAGGCTCCCTGGAGCTCTGCCTCATCTCCTCGGTGATCGGTGCTGCCCTCGGCGCGATCCTGGCGTACGCCATAGCCTCCGGGAACCCGGACGGGGTGATCCGCAGGCTCTACCTGGCGGGCTCCGGCGTGCTCGCGCAGTTCGGCGGCGTCACGCTCGCATTCGCGTTCCTCGCCACGATCGGTCCGGCCGGGCTCGTGCTGCACGCCAGCTGGTACAGCAACTTCCCCTGGGGCATCGGGCTGATCTACTGCTACTTCCAGATCCCGCTCATGGTGCTGGTCTTCCTGCCCGCGATCGACGGACTGAAGATCCAGTGGCGGGAAGCGGCCGAGAACCTTGGCGGCTCGACCTGGCAGTACTGGCGCTATGTCGCCGGCCCGCTGCTAGCGCCGGCGTTCACCGGCGCCACGTCTGCTGCTGTTCGCCAACGCGCTGTCCGCCTTCGCGACCATCGAAGCATGGGAAGACCAGATCAACTACGTGGTGCCGCAGTCCATCGGCGGCTCGCTCATCAGCGAGGTCGGCCTCCAAAGCGTCCACGAGGGCGATGCTCTTGCGCTGGGAATGATCGTTGTGGTGATCATCGTCATGTCCGGGTACTTCCTGCTCCAAGGGCGGGCGGCGAAGATGGCAGCGGTAAACCCGCCGCTGGCCGACCTAGCCGCGGACCTGACGGGACGTCCCGCCGCGGCCCGGCGACCTGGCGGCCTGCGCGCCAGCCAGCGCAGACGGCTGAACGTCTTCAGGTACGTGACGTTCACGATCTTCGGCCTCTTCTTCATGGTGCCGCTGCTGGCCATGGTCAGGTTCTCGCTGCAGGGCGCCACGCCCGGTACCTGGTCGGTCGCCGCCTGGACGCAGATCGTCTCGTACCCCGGGCCGCCCCCGCTGCTGTCGTCGATCGAGATCACGCTGGAGCTGGCCGTCATCACTAGCGTGGTGCTGCTGGTGCTCGTGGTGCCGACCATGATCTGGATCCGGCTGCGCGCCAGCTGGTTCAGCCGGGTCATGGAGTTCATCTGCCTGCTGCCGCTGACCATCCCGGCCATCGTGCTGGTGGTAGGCCTCGCCCCGATCTACAACCGGATCGAGCGTTACAACGTATCGACGCTGATGCTGTTCCTTGCCTACGTGATCCTGGCGCTGCCGTACGCCTACCGTGCCCTGGCCGCCGGCCTGAACGCCGTTGACGCGACGACCCTGTCCGAAGCGGCGAGAAGCCTCGGGGCGCGCTGGCCCACCGTCATGTTCCGGATCATCGTCCCCAACATGTGGCAGGCGATACTGAACGCCTTGCTCCTGACCGTAGCCCTGGTCGCTCGGCGAGTTCACCGTTGCTTACCTGCTGACGTACGTCAACCTGCAGGTGAATCTCTTCGAGATCAGCCGGAGCACGGAGAATGCCGGCGTGCTCTTCTCGGCATCGGCCGCCACGCTGCTGTTCGCATTCATCCTGCTACTGATCCTGTCCTACGCCGGGCGCCGCCTGCGCCGCGGCCGGCCATGAGGTGGAATACGTGAGCTCGCCAACGACGAGTACCCAGTCCGACGCGACCAGGACCGCGGTCGAGGTGCGGATGGAGGGTCTCAGCCGGCACTACGGACCGGTCGTCGCGCTCGACAATCTCGACCTGACCGTCCAGCCAGGCGAGCTGATCGCGCTGCTCGGCCCCTCGGGCTGCGGCAAGACCACCACCCTCCGGCTGCTGGCGGGCCTGGAGGACGCGGACGCCGGTCGCATCAACGTCGCCGGCCGGGACATCACTCGGCTGCCCGGCCAGCAAGCGGGACATGGGGATGGTGTTCCAGGCCTACTCGCTGTTCCCGCACATGACGGTGCAGCAGAACGTGGCGTTCGGGCTGCGGCTGCGCAAGATCAGCGCGGCGAAGCGCGATCAGCGGGCGCTCGAGATGCTGGAGCTGGTGGAGCTGGCGCACGCAGGCCGACCGCTATCCGCATCAGATCTCCGGCGGGCAGCAGCAGCGTGTCGCGCTGGCACGGGCGCTCGCCATCGAGCCGCAGGTGCTGCTCCTCGACGAGCCGCTCTCGGCGCTGGATGCCAAGGTCCGCGCGCAGCTGCGCGACCAGATCCGGCGGATCCAGCTCGAGGTGGGCATCACCACCCTGTTCGTGACCCACGATCAGGAAGAGGCCCTGGCGATCGCGGACCGGGTCGGGCGTGATGCGAGCTGGCCGGCTGGAGCAGCTCGCGCCACCCACCGAGGTCTACTCGCGACCGGCCACGTCGTTCGTGGCGGAGTTCGTCGGCCTGAGCAACCGGCTCGCCGGCACCGTGACCGGGTCAACCGTCACTGTGCGCGGTCACGATCTGCCGCTCGTGGACTCGTTGACTCCGGCCGGGCCGGTGACGGCGATCGTGCGGCCCGAGGCTGTCACGATGGCGTCGGACAACTCAGGCGAAGCTGGCCCGATGACGGGGACGGTCATCGCCTCGACGTTCCTGGGCGCGACCAGCCGTGTCACTGTCGACCTCGGCGACACGACGATCATGGCGCAGCTGCCGACCGTGGAGGCGACGAAGCTGCCGGCGGGCAGTCGGGTGACACTGACGATCCGGCCTGACCCCGTGCTGGTATCTGCTGACGTTGCTGTCGCGAGTGAGGAGTGAGCGGAGGTCATTCCCTGCTCACGACGAGCCGTCGGCTCGGTCCAGGTGCGATTCGGCGCACCGGCTCGATCGCGCCTTATCGCGCCATCCAGGTCATCGAAGGCGAGCCGCACCTGATCCGCGCTGACCTGGGCGCGGCATGATGGCGGGCGGCGCGCCGCCATGCGGCCGCTGCTCTCCCTGGTCCACCTCACTGACCTGCAGCTCGCCGACGTCCAGTCGCCGACCAGGTTCGAATTCCTCAATCGACAGTTCGCCGATCCGAGGTACGCCGAGATCATTCCCGTGCAGCGGCCTCAGGAGGCGCTGACTGCGCACGCTGTCGACGCGATGCTGCGTACGGTCAATGCCGCGGTCGGGCCGGTTACCGCGCGCTCCGCCGCACAGCTCGCGGTGACCACTGGCGACTCGATCGATAATGCGCAGTGGAACGAAGTGCAAGCTTTCCTGGCGCTGTTCGACGGCGGCCGGGTCGTCATCAATTCAGGTGGCCCTGACTATGCGGGCGTGCAGTCTCTGGACTGGCCGGACGACATTTTCTGGAAGCCCGACGGGGTCGCCGCGAGCGGCCCGGATATGTTTCGCTCGGCATTCGGGTTCCCGCACTGGCCGGGGCTGCTGCGCCGCGCGATGAAGAATTCACCGCACCAGGCCTGCATATGCCGTGGCTATCGTGCTTCGGCAATCATGAGGCGCTGAACCAGGGGGTCGGAGTGATGACCACTGACCTCGCGGCGGCTCTCGTCGGTGACGTCAAGCCCTGGGCGCTGCCGGAAGACTTCGACCACGATCGGGCGCTGGAAATCTTCACGCACCACCCGGAGATGCTGATGGCCGGACCGGCGCGGCAATGTTCCGGCCGATCCGGGGCGCAGGCCGGTGACACGCCACGAGTTCGTGGCGTCCCACTTCCGGCCGACCGCACGACCGAGCGGACACGGCTTCACCGAGCGGAATCGATTCGACGGCACGGCCTACTACGTTCACGACACCGCTGCCGTGCGGCTCATCGCGCTGGACACCAACTGCCTGGCCGGCGGGGCGGCCGGCTGCGTGGATCACGACCAGGCACGCTGGCTCGAAGCGCGGCTCGCCGAGGTGCACTCGAGGTATCAGGACGCGGCCGGGAATGACGTGCACGCCCGGCCATGATGATCGGCTCGTGGTGATCTTCTCTCACCATGGCGTCGAGAGCCTCGTCCATCCCCGTACCCGGCACGCCGGACCAGATGGCCAGCCACTCCTCGGCGGCGCCGAGGTCCTGGCTTTGCTGCACAGGTACCCGAACGTCATCCTCTGGCTGAACGGGCATACCCACCTCAACGCGGTCCGCCCGCGACGGGACCCGCGGGATCCCGCGCGTGGCTTCTGGGAGGTGACGACCAGCAGCATCGTCGACTGGCCCTGCCAGGCTCGCTTCGTCGAGATCGTCGAGGCCGCCGGCCAGCTGTCCGTCTTCTGCACGATGATCGACCATGACAGCCCCATCGGCCCCGAGTCGCTGGCGGCCGGTGTCCGACCTCGCCGCGCTGCACCGGGAGCTCGCCGCCAACATGCCGTTTGCCGGGATGGATTCGATCCGGCCGGGAACGCATGCCGATCGCAACGTCGAGCTCAGGGTGGCGGCGCCGTTCCCGCTCGAGCGACTGGCCGGACGCTAGGCCACCGCCCGAGGCGTTCGCGCACCCGGGCTATGGGCGCCAGTGATCCGATCGCAGCGCGGCCACGTCGGCGTCCGCCCCGTCCAGGTGCACGTCCGCGACGCCGGTCCGGCCCATTGTCCACAGCGTCAGCTCGACCGGGTCCCCGGTGACCGTCACGACCGGCGTGCGGGCCTTGGCGGTGATGCGCACGCGGCCGGGTGCGGCATCCGGCGGCGCGGTGGTCGCCGCTGGCCGGAGTCGGCCCGGACCAGCTCGACGCCGACGGGTGCCTTGCGGAGCATGAGCCTGGCCAGGCTCAGCCTGTCCCACAGCAGGTCGGCGAGCTCGGCGTCGACCTTGCGCGGCTGCCAGTCAGGCTGGGCCCTGAGCACATCCTCGTGGTGCACGAAGTACTCGACCACGTTGAGCTTCTCGTCCGCGCCGGGCAGGCCGAAGACAGACAGCCGGGGCGGGCCGGTCCTGATGAGCTCGATCGAGCCGGTCGAATGAGTGCCGGTCGGTCAGGCGTGCTTGCACCCGGCGGGTGTACCTGGCCACCGGGCCGCCCATGACGCCAGCGCCCGCATCGGGACGCCGCTCGCGCAGCACCAGGTGCGCGGCCAGGTCTGCCGTGCGCCAGCCCGTGCACAGGGTCGGCTGGTCGGGGCCGACTTCTGCGAGCAGGTCGCAGAGCGCGCGGCGCTCATCCTGGGCGTGGGTCACGAGTTGCTCCTCATGTCAGCCGGCCTGGCTGATCATCGCGACGGTTGATCGCCGCGCTGGCCAGGGGGGATTGCGGGATGGCGAGCGTGACACTGAGGCGATCGTAAGTGATCCGAGCGCTCGGCCGTCGGCAGGCAGGGCAGTCCCGGCCGCTGTCGAGCAGCCGCGGCCAGGTGCCCGGGCCCAGCGCAGGCGCCATGGCGCTAGCCTTCTTGCGGGACTAGCGAACTGGGAGGCAGCGCATGACCAGCGGCCGTGAGAGCCGGTCCGGCGGTCTGCGCACGGCAGGCCTCGCTCAGCCCGCCAGGAGCTCATCCTGACCATGCTGCTCGGCGCCGCCGGGGCAGGCCTTGTCTTCCTGGCCAGCCGGCAGGGCTGGGCGCACGTGCGCACGATCCCGCCGAAGCCGCTGCCGGCCAGCCGCGTGACCGTGACCGGCGCCGCGCTCGTGCCCTACGCCGACGCCCTCGCGCTGGCTGGCCTGGCCACGCTCGCTGCGGTGCTGGCCAGCCGCGGGCTCGCGCGCCGGCTGACCGGCGTCCTGCTGGCCCTGCTCGGCGCGAGCCTGGCCGCGTCGGCCTTCACGGTGTCCAGTGCAGCGGCCATGACGGCGGCGAACTCGAATGTCGGCCCGGCCACTGCAGGCGCTGGCTCGGTCATGGATGGCAGCGGCTCGGCCGCATCCGCCGTGCCCAACGTGGCCGGCGCCACGCCGCACGTGACGTTCAGCGCGGCCGGCTGGCAGGCGCTGGTCGTGGTCGGCGCCATCGCGATGATCGGCGCCGGCGTCCTCGTCGCCTGGCGGGCTGGCCGGATGGCCGTGATGTCAAGCCGGTACGACTCGCCGGCGGGTGCCAGCCCGGCGGACCGGGTCAGACGGCAGTCCTGCCGGTGCTGGCCCTGCGCCCGGAGTCGGCGAGGACCAGCAGGCCGCAGACCACTGCGGCGGGCCTGCCGACTCGGCGTCCATCTGGGAGGCGCTCAGCCGGGGCGACGATCCGACGGCAGCAGCTCGCCCGAGACCGGGTACCTGAGATCGGATACCCAAGACGAGGCGCCCAAGAAGGGACAACTCACGCGGATGAGCAGATAGCGGGACGGCGGCGAAGTAGGCTGGGCGCCTATTACGAGCACCTATATATCTGCGAGAGGCGGCCGGGACATGGCGTGGCAGCGCGACACGTGCTGCCGACGCGCGGTACGGCCGCGGCGGGCGCAGCCGGACGCCCTCGTCCGCCTCGCCAGCCGGCTGCTGGTCGCGCAGGCGGGCGCGTCGGCCGCCATCGGCCTCAGTTACAGCCGCCGGCACCTGGCATGGCTCGTGCTCACGATCGTGGTCGCCGTCGCCCTGTGCGGCCTGGCCGGGCTGGTCCGGTCGGGCAGCCATGCGGCCTGGCTGGGCGCGGTCAGCACCGAGTCCGGGCTGGTGGCCGTCGGGCCTGTTCCGGTTCGCCTACGCCCGGTACATGGGCGGCACGCTGCTGGCCATCGCCACGCTCGGCACGCTGCTGCACCCGGCCGTGGCCGCGGGTGTTCGCCGGCGCTCAGCCTGCGGCGAGCCGCCAGGCCATGACCATCCCGTGCTCGCCGACGGCGGGGCCGACGGGCTTCAGGGCCCGGCGGTCGGCTAGCCGGTCCAGCCAGGCCAGATCAGGGGGCGGCCAAGCCAGCCGACGACGCCCTCGCTACTCTTTTGAGGCAAGGCATCCCACCCGAGGGGGCGGCATTACCGCGTGAGCGTGCTTGACGACATCCTCGACGGAGTGCGCGCCGACCTGGCCGCCCGGCAGCAGGAGACCCCGCTGGAGCGGCTCAAGGAGACGGCCGCCAAGAAGCCTTCGCCCAAAGACGTGATGGCCGCGTTTGCCGGCACCGAGGTCGCCGTCATCGCGGAGGTGAAGCGGGCCAGCCCGTCCAAGGGCGCGCTCGCCGCCATCGCCGACCCGGCTGCGCTTGCCGCCGACTACGAGGCAGGCGGTGCCCGGATCATCAGCGTGCTGACAGAGAAGCGCCGGTTCGGCGGCAGCCTCGATGACCTGGCCGCGGTCCGGGAGGCCGTGCAGGTCCCGGTGCTGCGCAAGGACTTCATCGTGAGCTCGTACCAGCTGTGGGAGGCCAGGGCGTACGGCGCTGACCTCGTGCTGCTGATCGTCGCGGCCCTCGAGCAGAACGCGCTCGTCTCCCTGGTCGAGCGCGCCGCCTCGATCGGGCTCGTGCCGCTCGTCGAGGTGCATACGATGGCAGAACTGGAGCGCGCGATCGACGCAGGCGCCACGGTGATCGGCATCAACGCCCGCAACCTGGCCACGCTGGAAGTCAACCGCGGCGTGTTCGCCGAGCTGGCGCCGCGGGTGCCGGAGGGCGTCATCAAGATCGCCGAGTCGGGCGTGCGCGGCCCGCACGACCTGCTGGCCTACGCCGCCGCGGGCGCGGACGCCGTGCTCGTCGGCGAGAGCCTGGTGACCGGCAAGGACCCCCGGTCGGCAGTCGCCGACCTGGTGACGGCCGGGTCGCACCCGGCGCTGCGCTCCGGCCGCGGGCACGGCACGACCGGAGGACAGCAGTGACAGCACGCCAGCGCAGGCGGCATCGGGGCAGGCGGCGTCCAGGCAGGCCGCGGACGGGCAGCGGCGACGGGCAAGCGGCATCAGCGGCAGCGGCGGCGGAGGCCGTCCCGGACGCCTTCGGTCACTTCGGCGAGTTCGGCGGCCGCCTCGCGCCGGAAGCGCTGATGGCGGCGCTGGACGAGCTGACGGCCGCCTACCTCGAGGCGAAGGCGGACCCGGCGTTCCAGGCCGAGCTGACGGCGCTGCTGCGCGGCTACGCGGGCCGGCCGACGCTGCTGACCGAAGTGCCGAGGTTCGCGGCGCAGGCCGGCGGCTGCCGTGTCTTCCTCAAGCGCGAGGACCTGGCGCACACCGGGCTCGCACAAGATCAACAATGTGCTCGGGCAGGCGCTGCTGACCAAGCGCCTCGGCAAGACGCGCGTCATTGCCGAGACCGGAGCCGGCCAGCACGGCGTGGCCACCGCGACCGCGGCGGCCCTGCTCGGCCTCGACTGCGTCGTGTACATGGGCGAGGAAGACACCAGGCGGCAGGCGCTCAACGTGGCGCGGATGCAGATGCTCGGCGCCGAGGTGGTCCCGGTCCGGACCGGCAGCCGGACGCTCAAGGACGCGATGAACGAGGCGTTCCGCAACTGGGTGTCCACGGTCGACAACACGCACTACTGCATCGGCTCGGTCGGCGGACCGCACCCGTTCCCGGTCATGGTGCGCGACTTCCAGCGGGTGATCGGCGTCGAGGCGCGCGAGCAGATCCTCGCCGCGACTGGCCGGCTGCCCGACGCGGTGGTCGCCTGCGTCGGCGGCGGGTCCAACGCCATCGGCGCGTTCCACGCGTTCATCCCCGACGCCGGCGTCGCGCTGATCGGCTGCGAGGCCGGCGGCGACGGGCTGGAGACCGGCCGGCACGCGGCCACCCTGACCGCAGGCTCGGCTGGCGTGCTGCACGGGATGCGGACCTTCCTGCTCCAGGACGCCGACGGCCAGACCCTGGACACGCACTCCATCTCGGCCGGCCTGGACTACCCGGGCGTCGGTCCCGAGCACGCGTGGCTTCAGCAGACCGGCCGGGCGAGCTACCGGGCGATCACCGACGCCGAGGCGATGAGCGCGTTCTCGGTGCTGTGCCGCACCGAGGGCATCATCCCGGCGATCGAGTCGTCGCACGCGCTGGCCGGCGCGCTCCAGCTGGGCCGGGAACTCGGGCCTGACGCCGTCCTGCTGGTCAGCCTGTCCGGCCGCGGCGACAAGGACGTGGACATCGCCGGCCGCTGGTTCGGTCACCTGGGCGGCCAGCCCGGCAATGACAACCCTCAGAACGGGAACGGGGCCGCCCGGTGACCGCCGTCGGCGACGCGTTCGAGGCGGCCGCCGCGCAGGACCGGGCCGCGCTTGTCGGCTACCTGCCGGCCGGGTTCCCGTCTGTGCCCGGCGCGATCGAGGCGGCGATCGCCATCGCCGAGGCCGGCGCGGACGTCATCGAGATCGGCCTGCCGTACTCCGACCCGCTGATAGACGGGCCGGTCATCCAGGAAGCCGTGCACCGGGCGCTGCTGGGCGGGACCAGGGTCGCTGACGTGCTGCGCACGGTTGAGGCGGTAGCGGCGGCTGGCGTGCCGACGCTGATCATGACGTACTGGAACCCGGTCGACCGGCACGGCGTCGAGGAGTTCGCGCGCGACCTGGCCGCGGTCGGCGGCAGCGGCCTGATCACCCCGGACCTGACGCCGGAGGAAGCGGGCCCGTGGCTGGCCGCGGCCGCGCCGGTACGACCTGGACCCGGTCTTCCTGGTCGCGCCGAGCTCGTCGCGGCAGCGGATCGAGCTGGTCACCTCCGTATGCGGCGGGTTTGTCTACGCGGCCTCGCTGATGGGCATCACCGGCGCCAGGGAATCGGTCGGCAGCCAGGCGGCAGGCCTGGTGAGCCGGGTCCGGGAGGCCACCAAGCTCCCGGTGGCCGTCGGGCTCGGCGTGCGCGACGGCCGGCAGGCGGCCCAGGTGGCCGGCTTCGCCGACGGCGTCATCGTCGGCTCGGCGTTCGTGCAGCGGCTGCTGGCCGCCGATGACCTGCGGGCCGGCCTGGCCAGCGTGCGGGCGCTCGCGGCCGAGCTCGCCGACGGGGTCCGGGCTGGCCGCTGACGCAGCGGCGCGGATGATTACGCGCCCGGCTGGGCATGATCGGTGCCAGCGCGGGCCTGATCCCGGCGCGGATCCCTTCGTTATACTGCTTGCTAGTGCGCAGGGGGCGCGAGCACGCAGGTGCCCCTGCGACCGCACAGTAGGGCCAGTGTTGTCCCGCGTGACAGGGCCAGTGTCGTCCCGACCCCACTACCGCTCCATTGGCGATGGCGGCGGACGAGACGACAGGAGCGCTCTGGATGGCATCTGCCTCCCTGCCGCTGGTACTGGGCCGGACGGGTAGACCGGGCAGCCCAGCGCTGGGCAGCCTGGTACCGGTCTGTACGACAGCCAGAACGAGCACGACGCCTGCGGCGTCGGCTTCGTCGCTGACCTGACCGGCGAGCGCCGCCACGACACTGTCGCCAGTGCCCTGACCGTCCTGCGCAACCTGGATCACCGCGGGGCCAAGGGCGCCGATCCGGATTCCGGCGACGGGGCCGGCATTCTGACGCAGATGCCGGACGAGCTACTCCGTTCCCGTTGTGAATTTGATCTTCCTGCCGGCCGGGAACTATGCGGCCGGGCTCGCGTTCCTGCCGTCTGGCCCAGGCCGGGCTGTCGCGCAGGCGGGCGTGGCGCGGATCGCCGCCTCCGAGGGCCTGGCCGTGCTCGGCTGGCGCGATGTCCCGCACGACCCGGCTTCTGCGGGAACGAGGCGCGCGCGGTGCTCCCCGAGCTTGTCCAGCTGGTCGTGGCCGGCCTGCGCGGGGGAGTCCGGCCTGGCGCTCGACCGCAAGGCGTACTGCCTGCGCAAGCGGGCCGACCACGAGCTCGGCCTGTACCTGGCCAGCCTGTCCAGCCGGACGATCGTCTACAAGGGCATGCTGACGGCGCTCCAGCTGGAGCCGTTCTTTCCCGACCTGTCCGACCCGCTGTACTCGGTCGGCGATCGCGCTGGTGCACGCGCGGTTCTCCACCAACACGTTCCCGTCCTGGCCGCTGGCGCATCCGTACCGGCTGATCGCCCACAACGGCGAGATCAACACGATCCGCGGCAACCGGAACTGGATGCGCGCCCGCGAGGCGCAGCTGGCCGCGGACGTGCTCGGCACCGACGCCGAGCGGCCGCGGGATCGAGCGGCTGCTGCCGATCATGCCGGAGTCATCGACCACGGGCGCTGCCAGCGACTCGGCCAGCTTCGACGCGTGCCTGGAGCTGCTGCACCTCGGCGGCCGGTCGCTGCCGCACGCGGTGCTGATGATGATCCCGGAGCCGTGGGAAAACAACCCGCACATGGACCGCGACCGGCGGGAGTTCTACCGCTTCCACGCCTCGCTGATGGAGCCGTGGGACGGCCCGGCGCTGATCGCGTTCACCGATGGCACCGTCATCGGCGCGGTGCTGGACCGCAACGGCCTGCGGCCGGGCCGGTACTGGGTGACCAGCGACGGCCTGGTCGTGCTGGCCAGCGAGGTCGGGGTGCTGGACATCGACCCGGCGCAGGTCGTGCGCAAGGGCAGGCTGCAGCCCGGCCGCATCTTCCTGGCCGACACCGGCGCGGGGCGGATCATCGAGGACGAGGAGGTCAAGTCGGCGCTGGCGGCCGAGCATCCGTACGCTGACTGGCTGCACGCCGGCATGATCCACCTGCGCGACCTGCCCGACCGTGCCCGCGAGCTGCCCGACAGCCGGGTCCTGCTCGTCCAGCAGCAGATGTTCGGCTACACCGAGGAAGACCTGCGGATCCTGCTCGCGCCGATGGCCCGCACCGGCGCCGAGCCGCTCGGCTCGATGGGCTCCGACACGCCGCTGGCCGTGCTGTCGGACCGGCCGCGGCTGCTGTACGACTACTTCAGCCAGCTGTTCGCCCAGGTGACGAACCCGCCGCTGGACGCGATCCGGGAGGAGCTCGTCACCTCGCTCGGCACCGCGACCGGACCCGAGCACAACCTGCTCGAGCCGGGCCGGCCTCGTGCCGCCAGGTCGTGCTGCCGTTCCCGGTGATCAGCGACGAGGACCTGGCCAAGATCGTGCACATCAACGACGACGGCAACCTGTCCGGCTTCGCCGCGCACGTCGTGGACGGGCGGTACGAGGCGGCGGGCGGCGGCGACGCGCTGACGGCCCGGCTGGCCGAGATCCGGGCCGAGGTCTCGGCCGCGATCGCCGGCGGTGCCCGGATCATCGTGCTGTCCGACCGCGGCGCCGAGGCTGGCGGCGGTCAGCCCGCCGGCAGCCCGCGAGATCGCGGCCGACGACGCGCGCCTGGCCCCGATCCCGTCGCTGCTCCTGACCGGCGCCGTGCACCACCACCTGATCGCCGAGCAGACCAGGACCAGGGCGGGCCTGGTCGTCGAGTCGGGCGACGCGCGCGAGTGTCATCACATCGCGCTGCTGCTCGGTTACGGCGCGGCCGCCGTCTGCCCGTACCTGGCCATCGAGTCGGTCGAGGAGATGGTGCGCCGCGGCACGCTGCGCGACGTCACCGAGCGGCAGGCAGCCGCGAACCTCATCAAGGCGCTCGGCAAGGGCGTGCTCAAGATCATGTCGAAGATGGGCGTGTCGACGGTCGCGTCCTACACCGGCGCGCAGCTGTTCGAGGCCGTCGGCCTTGGCCCCGAGGTGATCGGGACCTGCTTTGCCGGCACGTCGTCGCCGCTCGGCGGCGCCGGGTTCGCCGAGATCGCCGCGGAGGTCAGCCGCCGGCATGCCGTCGCGTATCCGGCCCGCGGCGGCCGGCCGCATCGGCGGCTGGAGACCGGCGGCGAGTACCAGTGGCGCCGCGACGGTGAGCCGCACCTGTTCAGCCCGGAGGCCGTGTTCAAGCTGCAGCACGCCACCCGCAGCGGACAGGACAGCGTGTTCCGCGAGTACACCAGGCTGGTCGACGACCAGTCGGCGCAGCTGATGACGCTGCGCGGGCTGCTGCGCATCCGCGGCATCGACTCCGGGGCTGCCATGCCCATCCCGGTCGACGAGGTCGAGCCGGTCGCCAGCATCGTCAAGCGGTTCGCCACCGGCGCGATGTCGTACGGGTCGATCTCGGCCGAGGCGCACGAGACCATCGCCATCGCGATGAACCGGCTCGGCGGCCGGTCCAACACCGGCGAGGGCGGCGAGGACGCGCGCCGGTTCGTGCCAGACGAGAACGGCGACCTGCGCCGGTCGTCGGTCAAGCAGGTCGCCAGCGGCAGGTTCGGCGTCACCAGCGAGTACCTGGTCAACGCCGATGACCTGCAGATCAAGATGGCGCAGGGGGCCAAGCCGGGCGAGGGCGGCCAGCTGCCGGGGCACAAGGTGTACCCGTGGATCGCCGCGACGCGGCACTCCACGCCCGGTGTCGGGCTGATCTCCCCGCCGCCGCATCACGACATCTACTCCATCGAGGACCTGGCGCAGCTCATCCACGACCTGAAGAACGCCAATCCGCTCGCGCGGGTCCACGTGAAGCTCGTGGCTGAGATGGGTGTCGGCACGGTCGCCGCCGGCGTGTCCAAGGCGCACGCCGACGTCGTGCTGATCTCCGGCCACGACGGCGGCACTGGCGCCTCGCCGCTGACGAGCATCAAGCACGCCGGGGCGCCGTGGGAGCTCGGCCTGGCCGAGACGCAGCAGACGCTGCTGCGCAACGGCCTGCGCGACCGCATCGTGGTGCAGGTCGACGGCCAGCTCAAGACGGGCCGGGACGTGATCATCGCCGCGCTGCTCGGGGCCGAGGAGTTCGGCTTCGCCACCGTGCCGCTGGTCGTGGCCGGCTGCGTGCTGATGCGGGTCTGCCACCTGGACACCTGCCCGGTCGGCGTCGCCACTCAGAACCCCGAGCTGCGGCGCAGGTTCACCGGCAAGCCGGAGTTCATCGTCAACTTCTTCGAGTTCCTGGCGCAGGAGGTGCGCGAGTACCTGGCGCAGCTCGGCTTCCGGACGCTCGCCGAGGCTATCGGCCGGGCCGAGCTGCTGGACACGTCCGCGGCCGTCGGCCACTGGAAGGCCGCGGGCCTGGATCTCGATCCGGTGCTGCACGTGCCGCAGCTGCCGCCGGGCGCGGCCCGGCACTGCGTGTCCAGCCAGGACCACGGGCTGGAGAAGGCGCTGGACAACACCCTGATCCTGCTCGCCGAGGGCGCGCTGACCGAAGCGCACGCCGGTCAGGCTGGAGCTCCCGGTGCGGAACGTGAACCGGACCGTCGGCACCATGCTCGGCAGCGAGCTGACCAGGCGGTGGGGCGGGGACGGGCTGCCGGACAACACCATCGAGGTGGTGCTGACCGGCTCGGCCGGCCAGTCGCTCGGCGCGTTCCTGCCGCGCGGCATCACGCTGCGGCTTCGCGGTGACGCCAACGACTATCTGGGCAAGGGCCTGTCCGGCGGCCGGATCATCGCCGCGCCGGACCCGGCCGCTGGCTTCGCGGCCGAGCGGAACGTGCTCGCCGGGAACGTGATCGGCTACGGCGCGACCAGCGGCGAGATGTTCCTGCGCGGCGTGGTCGGCGAGCGGTTCTGCGTCCGCAACTCCGGCGCTACGGCGGTGGCCGAGGGCACCGGCGATCACGGCTGCGAGTACATGACCGGCGGCCGGGTCGCCGTGCTCGGCCCGGTCGGCCGCAACTTCGCCGCCGGGATGTCGGGCGGCATCGCCTACCTGATCGATCCCGATCCGCTGCGGGTCAACACCGAGATGGCCGATCTGGAGCCGCTGACGGCCGAGGACGGCGACTTCCTGCACGAGCTGATCGGGCGGCACCAGGCTGAGACCGGATCGGCGGTCGCGGCCGCGCTGCTGGCTGACTGGGAGTCGGCGCTGCCCAGGTTCGGCCGGGTGATGCCGCGAGACTACAAGCGAGTGCTGCTGGCTGCTAGCCGAGCCGAGCGGGATGGCCTGGACGTGAGCGAGGCCGTGATGGCCGCGGCGAGTGGCTGAGGAGCGCGACATGGCTGACCCCAGGGGCTTCATGACCACGCCGCGGGAGCTTCCCGCGCGCCGGCCGGTCGACGTGCGCATCACTGACTGGCGGGAGGTGTACACCGAGTTCGGGCCCGACCAGCTCGAGCGCCAGGCCGGGCGGTGCATGGACTGCGGTATCCCGTTCTGTCACTCCGGCTGCCCGCTCGGCAACCTGATCCCGGAGTGGAACGACCTGGTCTACACCGGCGACTGGCGGGCGGCTGCCGAGCGGCTGCACGCAACCAACAACTTCCCCGAGTTCACCGGCCGGCTGTGCCCGGCGCCGTGCGAGTCAGCGTGCGTGCTCGGCATCAGCGCCGACCCGGTGACGATCAAGCAGGTCGAGGTGGAGATCATCGACCGGGCCTGGTCGGAGGGCTGGGTGCCGCCACGGCGGCCGGCCCCGGCGGCGCTGGCGGCTGGCCGTAAGGTCGCGGTGATCGGCTCTGGCCCGGCCGGCCTGGCCGCGGCACAGCAGCTCACCAGGGCCGGGCACGCCGTGACCGTGTTCGAGCGTGCGGATGCGCCGGGCGGCCTGCTGCGCTATGGGATCCCCGAGTTCAAGATGGAGAAGCGGCATCTGGATCGCCGCCTGATCCAGATGCTGGCCGAGGGCACCGAGTTCCGGTGCGGCGTGGAGGCCGGCCTCGACATCAGCGCGGTGGAGCTGCGCGCCGAGTACGCCGCCATCGTCCTCGCCTGCGGCGCGACGGTGCCGCGCGGGCTGCCCGTGCCCGGCTGTGACCTGGCCGGCATTCACCAGGCGATGGAGTACCTGCCGCTGGCCAACCGGGCGGTGGCCGCGGCCGATGGCGCCGGCGGTGGCCGCGCCGGGGATGGCCAGCGGCGGCGCGCCCGAGGCCGGGCCGCTGACAGGCGCGCAGCTAACGGGCGCGCAGCTAACGGGCGCTCGGGCAACGGGCGAGCCGTTGACGCGATGGCAGTCGATGGCAGGGCCGCGGCTGGCCACGTTGTCGGTGACCAGGTTGCCGATGACAGGGCCGTCGATGGCCACCAGCCTGCCGGCGCGGTGCGGGTGCCTGAGACCGCGATCTCGGCCCGCGGTCGCCACGTCGTGATCATCGGTGGCGGCGACACCGGTGCCGACTGCCTCGGGACCGCGCATCGCCAGGGCGCCGCCTCGGTGACGCAACTCGAGATCCTGCCGAGGCCGCCGGGCCAGCGGCCGGACGGCCAGCCGTGGCCCGTGCACCCGGCGATCTTCCGGGTCTCCAGCGCGCACGAGGAGGGCGGCGAGCGGGTCTACGCCGTGTCGACGCAACAGTTCCTCGGCGACGAAAACGGCCGGGTGCGCGGCCTGGTGCTGGTCGAGGTGGAGCCGTCGGGCGGCCGCTTCCAGCCGGTTCCTGGCACCGAGCGCGACCTGCCCTGCGACCTGGTGCTGCTGGCCATGGGGTTCACCGGCGCCGAAGCCGGGTCGCTGGTGACGGACCTTGGCGTGGACTTCGATAGCCGTGGCAACGTCGCCAGGGACGGCGCGTTCGCCACGTCGGTGGACGGCGTCTTCGTGGCCGGAGACGCCGGGCGGGGCCAGTCGCTGATCGTGTGGGCGATCGCCGAAGGCCGGTCTGCCGCCGCGGCCGTCGACACGTACCTGTGCGGCGACACGAGCCTCCCGGCGGCGATCGGCCCGGCGGCGGCACCGTTCCGGTAGCTCCGGCGGCTTGGCTCCAGCGTGCGCCAGTCGGCCCCGCGGATCGGACGGCAGCTGCCTTGCGTCCCGCCGGCGGCCCGTGCCGGGGAGCCGAGCGGGGCAAGCCGGGTCGCGTGAAGCCGGGCAAACTGGCTCAACCGGGGCCTGATGCCGGGTAACGTCCTGATCATGCCGGCGGCTTACCTCCCGAGCCCGGCCAGCGCGATCTGGCACCTGGGCGCGATCCCGGTTCGGGCTTACGCGCTGTGCATGGTGGCTGGCGTGCTGGCGGGCCTGTGGCTGACCGACCGGCGATACCGGAAGGCGGGCTATCCGCCTGGCGTGATCCTGGACATGGCCACGATCGCAGTCCCCGTGGGCCTGCTCGGGGCCCGCCTCTACAGCGTGCTGACCAATTTTGGCCAGTACTTCGGGCCGGGCCGGGACTGGGCGGACGTGCTGCGCGTCTGGGATGGCGGCATGGGCGTAGCGGGTGCCGTCGCGGCGGGTGCGCTCGCGGCCTGGGCGTACTGCCGCCGGACTGGCATCGAGGTCGGCCCAGTCGCGCTGGCTGCCGCTCCGGCACTCGGCCTGGCCCAGGCACTGTCGGTCTGGGGCAACTGGTTCAGCCAGGAACTGTACGGCCGGCCATCGGGCCTGCCGTGGGCGGTCGATATCGCGCCGCAGCATCGCGTGGCCGGCTTCCAGTCCGTTGCCACCTTCCAGCCGCTGTTTCTGTATCAGTCGCTGTTCGATCTGCTGATTGCCGTGATCGTCGGTTACGCCATTCGCCGCTACCTGCTGTCGGGACCCACCGCCTTCGCGTTCTACGGCGCCCTATGGGCGGCGGGCAGCGCCACGATGGAGATGCTGCGGATCGACTACTCCGCCAGGATGTTCGGCCTGCGGACCAACGTGGTGGCCATGGTGGTCGTGTTCGTCCTGGCATGCGGTTACCTGATCGCCGTGCGGCGCCGACGCCGGCTGCGCGTGGGCATCCAGCGGGCGGGGCCGCCCGCCAGGCAGGGAGTGCTGCGGCCGCGCTCGAGCCGGGCCGCATCCGGCAACATCGGCCTGGCCGCCTCCGGGGACCAGGCCGAGTCGGCGCCGTGACTCCCGCCCGGCGCGGCTGCCGTGCTGATCCGGTGGCGCGCTGATCTGGTGCGGCGCTGATCTGGTGCGGCGCTGATCTGGTGCGGGCGCTAGCTATTGCAGCGCTGACCTGCCAAGTTCCGCCGCTGCAACAAGTCGCCAACGGTCCGGTAACCATTCGCGGCGCTCTCTCCCCCGCCAGCAACTTCGGACATACCCTTCCAATTA
Source organism: uncultured Actinomycetota bacterium (assembly GCA_963837255.1). Lineage (GTDB taxonomy): Bacteria > Actinomycetota > Actinomycetes > Streptosporangiales > Streptosporangiaceae > JAJYUU01. Next base: position 1,585,311 of record CAWIMN010000007.1, on the reverse strand, counting down.
GGGGACCAAGCCGGCGCTGATCGCTGGCGCATGACGAGAGGGCATTGGCGGGCATGCTTCGACCGTCGTTCCTGGTGCGGAGGATGGGCTCGGCCTGGGTCCTGGTCGGCTGCCTGATGCTGTCGGTCTTGATTACCACCGCCCTGGTCACGGCTCTGCTCAGCTTCTACTCGGCTGCGCTGCCGGCCACCGTGGGCCAGGAACTCACCAGATCCGGCGCGCTGTCCATCACCATCAGCGATCAGGTCGCCGGGCCGCTCGGGGGAGTGACCCGGCTGGTCAGCACCAAGCTGCGGGCGGCCTTCGGGTCAGTGCCGTACCAGCTCTACCAGGCAGCCTGGTCCAACGACATCGCCCTGCCCGGCGCACATGCCGGCGGCAACGTCCCGGCCTTGCAGGCGGCCGCGATGGGTGGTCTCAGTGGCCAGGCCGAGCTCACCAGCGGGCAGTGGCCCAGCGCGCCACTAGCGAACCAGCCCATTCCTGTCGCCCTCCCGGTCAAGGCGGCTGCCGATCTGCGCGTCGGCGTCGGCTCCGTACTCAAGCTGCGCTACCTGGGCAGCGAGTCGCGCGTCAGCTTCCGGGTGACCGGCCTCTTCCGGCCCCGGGATCCCGCCGGGCCGTACTGGCGGCTCGACCTGATCAGCCCGTCCGGGGTGACCGTGACCAGCGGCTTCGCCAGCTATGGTCCCGCCGTGGCTAGCCCGGCGGCGTTTAGCGCAAGCGGGGGCCGGCCAGCCGTGCTGCAGGCGAACGTTGCCTCCTTCGAGGTCGTGCCGAAGGTCAGCGGGATCGGGGCCGCCAACCTTGACGGCCTGGCCGCCCGGCTCGATACGGCGATCTCCGCCTGGCAGAACGATGGAGTCTCGCTGGTCAGCACGACCATGCCGCTGACCCTGATCAATGCAGCCGAAGGGCTGGCAGCGGCCAGGGCCCTGGTGCTGATCAGCGGGCTGCAGTTGCTGCTGCTCGCGGCCGCCGCGCTGGCCCTGGCCGGGCGGCTGCTGGCCAGCCACCGGGACGAGGAGACCGCGCTGCTGGCCGCGCGCGGTGCGGCACGCTGGCAGCTGATCAGGCCCAGCCTGACGGAAGGAGTTGCTGCCTGCGCCGTGGCCGCTGCCATCGGTGCGATCGCCGGCGTCAGGCTCGCGGCGCTGCTCCTGTCGAGTCTCGTCGCACCCGGCCTGCGCCAGGCCGCACTGAGTCAGGAGGCCTGGCTCGGAGCGGCCACGGTACTGATTTTCTGTCTCGGCATCACCCTGTGGCCGACGCTGCGGCCGGCCGGTATCGGCGCGGTCAGAATCCGGCGCGGACGCCAGGCGGCCGTCGCCTCGGTGGCAGCGGCTGGCGCTGACGTCGCCGTGATCGCCCTCGCGCTGCTGTCGGTCCACGAGCTGCTCAGGTACAAGGCCGCCGCCGCTAACGGATCCGGTACAGATCTGGTCATCGTCGCCGCGCCCATGCTCGCGCTGGCCGGGCTCGCTCTTATCCCGCTGCGGCTGCTGCCGCTGGCCGCCAAGGGCCTGGAAAAAGTCACCGCGCGGAGCAGGCGCCTCGGGGCCGCGATGGCCAACTGGGAGATCAGCCGCCGCCCGGTCCGCCAGAGCGGCCCGGCGCTGCTCGTGATCCTCGCTGTCGGCACGAGCACGCTCGCGCTGGCGCAGTATCAGAGCTGGCAGCAGTCGGTACGCGATCAGGCGGCGTTCACTGCCGGTGCGGACGTGCGGGTCGGCCTCGTCAACGCTGAGCCGTTGTCCGGAGTGGCGCAGATTACGCGGCTGCCCGGCGTGACCGATGCCATGCCCGTGAGTGAGCAGCCTGTTGGCACCGCTGGCCAGCTGCTGGTGATCGACGGCCTGAAGGCCGGGGGCACCGTGACGATGCGCCCCGACCTGTCCACGCAGGTCCCGCTGTCGCAGCTGTGGAGTTACCTGGATCAGCGCCAGGGCCCCCGCGAAGGCGTACCCATCCCTGGGCACCCGGCGCGACTGGCGATCATGGCCAGCATGGCCGGGGGACTAGCCGGGCAGCTGGGGCCGGTGTCGGCAACGGTGACGGTGCAAGACGCTGACGGCCTCACCTATGCATTGCCGGCGGGCACGATGGCCGCGGACGGCCGCCCGCACCACCTCATCGCGCAGCTCGGCACGTCGGCCGGGGCCGCCTACCCGCTGCGCCTGTCAGCCTGTCGCTGACCTACAACATGCCGCTCGGGACAGTGCCGGCGCGCCCAGCTGCCACTGCCGTGATCAAGATCAGCTCAATAGCGATCGAGCGCCGTCGCCGGCGGGGTCGTTCGCAGCGCCCTTCGCGCCCGGTCGCGAGCTCGCGGGCTGGCGCGCCGAGAGCCAGCGCACCCGGGCTGGAGGAGATCAGCAGGCTGCTAGGGAGTCAGGCGTACAACTCGCAGAAACCGGTCATCGAGCATCGGGGTGCGGCGGGACAGGACTATCGAGCTCACACTGGCGCCCGGCAGCGGTCCGGTCCTGCCTGCCGGGACTCCGCCCGACTACCTGGCCCGGCACGGCTTCCCCACGCTGCAGGCCCAGGTGCAACTCAGCATCCCGCCGCCGCCGCTCGGCGTGCCGCTGCTGGCAACCCAGGACTTCCTGCACGCCAACGGCCTGAGCAATGGCTCGGACGTGCCGGTCAATGTCGGCGGCACCGCGATCGCTGCCCACGTGCTCGTGACCGTCTCGCAGTTCCCGAGCATCACCACCGGCAGCGCCGTCATCGCCGACCAGACCGATCTTCAGGACGCGCTGATCAGCGCTGGCGGCGTCCCGCTGCCCGCGACATCGTGGTGGCTGAGCACGGCTGACGGGCGGCCGCCGCGCGGCCTGCCGCCCGGCTCGAGCGTTGTCGACGCAGCCGCCATCAGCCAACGCACTTCAGCACGACCCAGAATCGGCGGCGCCCATCAAGGCAGCAGTGGCGGTTGCCGCTGCCGCGGCCGCGCTCGCCGCGCTCGGTTTCTGCGTCAGCGTGGCGGCGAGCGCGCGGGGCCGCCGCGTGCAGCGGGCCCTGCTGGCCGCGCTTGGGCGTGCCGAGCGGCGCCCAGGCCAGGCTGTTCTGTCTCGAGGAGATCATGATCAGCGGCCCGGCCGCGCTGGTCGGGCTGGCGCTCGGGATCGGACTAGCGCACCTGCTGATCCCCGCCATCACGCTCACGGCCACGGCAGGTGTACCGATCCCGCCAGTTCTGGTCCGGCTGCCGCTGGCCTGGATTGCCTTCATCGCGATCGCGGTCCCGGCGATTCCGGTGCTGGCGGCGGCTATCACAGCGCTACGGCAACCCGATCCGGCCGCCGAGCTGCGGACAGCGGAGGCAGCAGGGTGACGGGCAAGCACGAGCAGAGGCACGCGCCTGCGCTGCACGGCACCCAGGCAGCGGGTAGTGTGCCTGCGCCTGCGCGGCTTCCTGGCCGCCTCGCCAGCCGGTGGCGGCTGATCACCGGCTCGGCGTCGGCCACCGCCGTTGCCTTCTGCCTGGTGGCGTTCGCGTGCTCCTGCTCGCGGTGGCCGGACCACGAGCGAGCGCACAGCTACGCACCAATGCTTTCCGGCAGCTAGTGGCGGCGACGCCGGCCGCCGACAAGACCGTCTGGGCACGCTCGACGCCGGCACCCTCGGCAGCGGCGCTGAACGAGCAGGTCGGACGCTGCCAGATTGCCCAGGTCGAAAGACCGGCTGAGGCAGAACCTGGCAAGACGCTGCCGCTCGCTCCTGGAGGTGTCGACTGGGGCGGCCTGACCACCCCCTTCACCGGCTTTGCCGATCATTCTCGCGAGGTCGGTACCGACTACGACCTACTTCGAGCTGGTCTACCGGGATGACCTCAGCAAGCAATGTCCGGGTCGTGGCCGGGTCGCTGCCAGCCGGGGGTCCCGGCGGTCCCGGCAACCCGGGCGGGACCGGCAGTCCTGTCAGTCCCCGCACCGGGGCCGGACCTCCGTCCAGGTCGCGGTGACGGCTGCGACCGCTCGGCGGTACAACGTGGGCGTCGGCTCGCGTGTGACGCTCGGCGGCACCGGGCTCGTGCTGCAGCGTGACGGGCATCGTCGCGCCGACGATGCCCGTCGCGCCATTCTGGAGCGTCGATCCGGTCGCCGCCGCGCCCGTGCTCGTGCAGCCGCAACAGGGCGAGCCGTACTGGCAAGGCGGGGCGTTCGTCTCGGCAGCCGAGGCAGGCGCTTTGCAGCGAACCGTTCACTGCCGGCCAGCATTCAGCTGACGTGGATGTTCCCGCTCGCCCTCGACAAGCTGTCGGGCACGCAGGCCAGTCAGCCTGTCCCAGGGTCTGCCCGCCGCGCTCGCGACAGCTGGTCAGCTTGCTTTTCCGGACGGCAGCGTGGCGAGCGTCACGCTGACCTCAGGAGCCGAGACCCTGGTGGGCCAGTTCACCGCGCAAGACGGTGCGGTCAGCAATGTGCTGGATCTGATGTCGGTGAGCCTCGCGGTCGTGGGCGCTGCGGTTGTGCTGCTGGTCGCCTGGCTGCATGGCGGAGAAGCGGCGCGAGGAGTTCGCCGTGCTCCGGGCGCGCGGCGCCTCGCGGCGCCAGCTTGCTGGCGCCGCGCTCTGCGGCAGCGTCGTCGCGGCCCTGCCGGGTGCGGCGGCCGGCGTCGCGGTAGCGGTAGCGGTGACACCGGGCGCTGCCGCGCCGCTCGGCTGGTGGCTCGCCGCACTGACGATCCTCGTGGCGCTCGCCGGGCCGGTGCTGATCACGGTCCGCATGCACCGTGGCTACGCCGCGATGAGCAGGCCAGACCAGCCGGCCGGCCGGATGTCATCGGCTTCGCCGGCTCGTGGCCGAGGCCGCGCTCGCGCTCGGATCGGTTGGCGGCCTGCTCGTCGCTGCGGCATCAGGGCATCGCCGTCGAACGGCCCTGACCTGTACGCGAGCGCGGCCCCGATCCTGGCCGCCATTCCGGTCGCGATCGTGATGCTGCGTCTCTATCCGCTGCTTGTGCGCCCGCTGCTGCGGCTCGCGGCGCGCCGCGCAGGCGTCACCGCGTTCCTCGGCCTGGCCAGAGCGGCGCGAGTGTCCGCCACAGCGGTGCTGCCGGCGTTCGCGATGGTGCTCGCCTTGTCGCTGGTGTCGTTCGCCGGCATGGTCCGCGGTGCCGTCGTCCGCGGCGAGGTCGCGGAGGCGTGGCAGGAGGCCGGCGCAGACGCCGCGATCAGCCTGCCCAACTCGATCTCAGCTGCGCAGCAGCGCGCGATCGCCGGACTGCCGGGCGTGCAGCGCAGCGTGCCGGTCGCCATCAGCATCGCGCAATCGGGTCCCGGCGCAGGGCTGTCCGTCGTATTCGCCGATCCGGCGCAGTACACGGCGTTGCTGGCGGCCACGCCGTTCGGGACTGTGCCTGCCAGCTTCACCAGTGGCACGGCGGCGCCGGCGGTCGCGGCAGCGGGCCGATCCCGGCGCTGGCATCGCCGGGGGCCGAGAGGCTGCTCAGGCAGCGGGCGACCAGCTTGAATCTGCAGTACGGCCAGCGACTTCGGATCCAGGTCGTCGGTGCGGGGCCCGCCATGTCACAGGTCCAGGCGATCGCCGGGCCAACGTGCAGGGCTACGTGGTGGTGCCGCGGTCAGCTGCCAACGCGTTCGCGCCAGCGCCGAGCACGTTGCTCGTGGTCGGCCCGAGCCTGAATGGCGGTGCGCTGACCGCTGCAGTGGCCAGATGGCACGTGCCCGGCGCGGTCATCATCCTCAGGTCGCAGCTGCTGGCGGCGCTCGAGCATGCACCGCTTCAGCACGGTGCCTATGTTGAGCTTTCGTTCGGTGGCGACGCGGCTGCCATCGGGTGCATGCTCGTTCTGCTGCTGACGCTCATGCTGTCGGGACAGTCGCGCCAGATGACGCTGGCCAGGGCCAGCACGATGGGCTTGTCGGCGGCGCAGGGACGGCGGCTTGCGCTGATCGAGGCGCTGCCGCAGATCCTGTCTGTCGTCGTCGGCGGGCTGGTCAGCGCGCTGGCGCTAGTGCCGCTCGTCGGCCCGACACTCGGATTGTCAGTGTTCACCGGTTCCGCGGCTAGCGTTTCCGTGCGGATCGAGCCCGCCTGGCTGACCGGCACCGCGGCAGCCCTGCTGGTCCTGGCGATGGTGACGCTGACCGGCCAGATGGTGCTTGCTAGCCGCGAGGCACCCCGTTCCCTTCGGATTGGTGGATAGCGCACGTGAGGAGACTCGCATGACAGTGCCGACGCACGACGGGGTGACGGCAGCCGCCGGGATCGCCGAGCTGGGCGCGGAAGTGCAGCGGGCCCGGACATCCTACGGCGAGGGCGCGCTGGTCGTCTGCGACCAGGTGGTGCGCATCTACACCGGTGAGGGCATCGAGGTCCAGGCTCTCCAGGGTCTCGACTTGCTGATCGACCAGGGCGAGCTGGTCGCGATGGTCGGCGCATCGGGCAGCGGCAAGTCGACGCTCATGAACATCCTGGCCGGGCTGGACACGCCGACGGCGGGCCGGGTCCGCGTCGCGGGGCAGGACCTCGGAGCGCTCAGCGCGAAGGAGCGCCTGATCTACCGCCGCCAGCAGGTGGGATTCATCTGGCAGCAGACCTCGCGCAACTTGCTGCCGTACCTGACCGCCAAGCAGAACGTCGTGACGCCGATGCGCTTCGACGGCTACCCGCGGCGGTTGCGCGACCAGCCGGGCGATGGAGCTGCTCGACATTCTGGGCGTCGCCCACTGCGCGAACCGGGTGCCGTCCCGCATGTCCGGCGGGGAGCAGCAGCGGACGGCCATCGCGACCGCGCTGGCCAACGACCCGAAGGTGCTGCTAGCCGACGAGCCGACCGGCGAGCTGGACAGCCGCACGGCGCAGGACGTATTCCGCGCGCTGCAGACCGCCAACACCGAGCTAGGCGCCACCGTGCTGGTCGTGACCCACGATCCGGCGGTCTCCCACCAGGTGCAGCGGACGGTCGCGATCAGGGACGGCCGGACCAGCAGCGAGACGCTGCGTCACGATGCTGCCGACGAGCTGGGCAACACCGTGCGGCACGCCGTCGAGTACGCGGTGCTCGACCGGGTGGGCCGAGTGCAGCTGCCCAGAGAGATGACCGAGCAGCACCAGATGCGCGACCGCGTGCTGCTGGTATCCGAAGATGACCACATCGGGGTCTGGGCCGATCAGGCGCTCGAACCAGGCCAGGTCGACGGGAAGCAGCGACGGCGCGCCGGGCCCCGGCACCGGGCCAGTCACCAAGCGGCGGCAGGTCAGCCGTTGGCGGGCCAGCCGGGGGCCGGTCAGCATGGCGCCGGTCCGCATGGCGCCGGTCGGCATGTCGCCGGTCAGCACGCGGCCGGTCAGCACGCGGTTGATGAGGAGAGCCGATGACGGAGCCAGTCGCCGCCGGGCCAGCGGGCCGGCCACGGGTGCTGCTCACGCCCGGCCGTCCGGCGTCGTGCTCGACGACCAGTCCGCGATGGTCGAGGCGCGCGACGTATCCCGAACGTTCGGGCACGGCAGCACGGCCGTGCACGCCGTGCGCGGTGCCTCCTTCACCATCCGCCGCGGCCAGCTGGTCGCGCTGGTAGGGCGCTCGGGCTCAGGCAAGACCACGCTGCTGAACATCATCGGCGGGCTGGACTCGCCGACCAGCGGCGAGGTGTTCGTCGGTGGCAGGAACGTTGCCGCGATGCCAGCGCGCCAGCGCACGCTGCTGCGCCGGAGCACGGTCTCGTTCATTTTCCAGTCGTTCGGCCTGATTCCGATGCTCACCGCGGCCGAGAACGTGGGCATTCCGCTGCGCATCACCGGCACGCCCAGGGCCGCGCGGGAGGAACGCGTGCGGCTCCTGCTCAGCGTCGTCGGCCTGGACGGGCACGCGCACCAGCGCCCGAACGAGCTGTCGGGCGGGCAGCAGCAGCGCGTCGCGATCGCCAGGGCGCTGGCAGTTCAGCCAGAGCTGCTGATCGCCGACGAGCCGACCGGGCAGCTCGACTCCGAGACCGGCCGCCAGATCATGCGGCTGCTGCGGACCGTGGTGGTCGCCGACGGGATTACCGCGCTCGTGGCCACGCACGATCCGGCGCTGCACGAGCTTGCGGACGAGGTGCTCGCGCTTGAGGATGGCAGGCTGATCTAGCTGCTGGGCGGGCTGCGTCAGGGCTTGGAGCCGTCGCGCTCGTTACCGGGCAGCTGATGACAACAGCTCCCTGGCAATGATGAGCTTCTGTATCTCGCTCGTTCCCTCATAGAGGCGGTACAGGCGCGAGTCGCGATACATGCGCTCGACCACGGTCGAGCTCATGTAGCCCAGCCCGCCATGAACCTGCACGCCCCGGTCGGCGACTCTAGAGACCATCTCGCTGCAGTAGAGCTTTGCCGACGACGGCCCGGCGGCCACGTTCGGTGCCGGCATCGTAGGCGGCGGCCACCGACACCACCAGGCTGCGACCCGGCGGCGATCTCGGCATAGGAGTCCGCGAGCATCGCCTGGACAAGCTGATAATCACCGATCGGGCGGCCGCCTTGCTTGCTGACCGCGGCGTGCGCCACTGATTCGTCCAGAATCCGCTGCGCAGTGCCGACGCACATCGCGGCGATATGCAGGCGGCCACGAGCCAGCACCGTCATGGCGCTGCGGTAGCCGCGGCCCTCCGTGCCGATCAGCCGCTCGGCCGGGACGCGGACCTCGCTGAAGTTGACCTCGGCGGTCCAAGCGCCGCGCTGGCCCATCTTGTGGTCGCGCGGACCTACGGTCAGGCCGGGGCTGCGGGCATCGACGGCGAACGCGGAGATGCCGCGGCCGGCCTCGGCCTCCGGATCAGTCCGGGCGAACACCACGAACAAGTCGGCGAGCGGTGCGTTGGTGATGAAGCGCTTGGTTCCGGACACGATCCAGTCAGTGCCGTCGCGCCGCGCCACGGTCTTGAGCCCAGCCGGGCTGGAGCCTGCCTCGGACTCGGTCAGCGCGAACGAGGCGATCATGTCACCGGCTGCCAGCGGTGGAAGGAGGGCCTGCTGCTGGTCGGGGGAGCCGAACTTGGCGATCACCTGGCCGGCGATCCCGTTGTTGGTGCCGAACAGGGACCGGAACGCAGGCGTTGTGTAGCCGAACTCGAAGGCCAGGCGCACATCCTGTGACATCGTGGCGCCAGCGCCGCCGAACTCCGCCGGAAGCGCATAGCCGAAGAGGCCGAGCTCGGCAGTCGCGGCCCGCAGGTCATCGGGGATCGCGTCGGTAGCCTCGATCTCGTCCTCGCGCGGGATGACCCGCTCGCGAACGAACTGCCGCACCGCGTCGAGCACCTGATCAAACGAGCTCTCGTCCACCTGCGCCTCCTGTCGAGTGCCGACCCCGGAAGGGGGATGGTAGCGAATGGCTCCCTGGATAGATGGTGCTCTGCCGACGCAGATGCCGCGCCGCTCCGGTTAGCCGCTCCGGTTATAGGTAAGCGCCGGCCGCCTCCGGCGCGCAACGGGCGCCAGCGCACCGGCTTGGTTGCTCGAGACCGGACGGCGGCGCAGCCTTCGAGTAGATCCGGATCAGAACTTTGGCCCCACGAACTCATCGAGTCGCTCGACCGCTTCCCTGCGTGCCACGGAGATCGTGTTACGCCGGGAGAAGCGCCACGCTACTGCCAGCCGATCTAGCGCATCGCCGCACAATCGGAGGATGTCCGCCGATTCATTGGTGAACATATACCGCGGATACTCATACCAGCGGTCGCCAGCTGATAGTGGTCGCCGCACGCGCTTGAGGAATCGGCAGCCGTCGGAGTGGAAGAGGCCCCTGGCGAGGGCTGCGGGCTGCGAATCAGTGATGAGGCGCTGCCAGGGAGCTAACTCGATCTTGCGCTCGTGTTTCTTTCCGGGCCCATGCTGGGGAAACAAGCACGGCCAGTGCTTAGACCAGGCAAGCACGTCGGTGCAGCCCTCCCGTTGAAGTGTGGAGACCTTCCTGCCAGGGTGTACAGCCCGTAATGCGCTCTTGCACTCGTCCTGCAGGCCGGGCCACGCATCGGCGCACGTTATTCGGAGTATCCAGACTCGCTTGCGAGGATCGCCCACCGGATTTATATAGCCGTCGCCGAGATAAAGCCCGAGTAGATAGGCGTAGTCGCGGGCCGGCTCGGGAAGCGATGGTTGCTCCGCGCACCGCGGACAAACGGCATGCCGACCCCGCGTCTCGGGATTATCGCGCCACTCGCGCAGCGTAGAGCGGGAATACCCGTCGACATACTGATGGAGCGGAGGCTCAGACCCTGCTCGATCAGGACAAGTGCCCGACGCTGGACATCACGGTCGTACATGCCCCGAGTGTTGCATCCGCGGCCGACAGTTCTCGAAATGTGGCTGAGCCGTCCGCGGCCGGTCATTCGAAAAGTGCCCCGGGTGGGATTCGAACCCACACTGTACGGTGTTTGAGGCCGCAGACTCTGCCGATTGGTCTACCGGGGCGCCTAGCGGGGAGGTGCCGAACGCCAATGTACTGGGTTTTCGGTACGCTCGCCTCGTGAGCAAGACCCCTTTCAACGTCGTGATAGCCGAGGACGAGGCGCTGATCAGGCTCGATCTGCGCGAAATGCTGGAGGAGGAGGGCTACGTAGTAGCCGGCGAGGCTTCTGACGGCGAGACCGCCGTGCAGTTGGCCGAGCAGCTCAAGCCTGATCTGGTGATCATGGACGTCAAGATGCCCGGCCTGGACGGGATCTCAGCGGCCGAGCGGATCACCGCGAATCAGGTCGCCCCAGTGATCATCCTGACGGCGTTCTCGCAGCGCGACCTGGTGCAGCGGGCGAGCGAGGCAGGCGCGATGGCCTACCTGATCAAGCCGTTCACCAAGGCCGATCTGGTCCCGGCGATCGAGGTGGCGGTGAGCAGGTTCGCCGAGATCGCGGCGCTGAACACCGAGGCTGCTAGCCTGCGCGACCGCCTTGAGGTGCGCAAGCTTCTCGACCGGGCCAAGGGTGCGCTGCAAGATGGTCAGCGGCATGACAGAGGCGCAGGCGTTCCGGTGGATCCAGAAGACCTCGATGGACCGCAGGCAGACCATGCGAGCGGTTGCCGAGGAGGTCCTGGCGGAGGCTGAGAAGGCTGCCGCCGAAGCGAAGGCGGAGGCGGAGGCCGGGACCGGCCCCGCAGACCCAGCCGGCTGAGCTTCCCGGCGCGCGTCCTACCCAGCCAGCCCCTGTGCTACTGAGCAGCACGTTCTAGCGGCTAGCCCGGTGCGCCGATGGCGCGCCGGGCTTTCAGTTGTACTGGCGGCCCTTGCCCGGTCAGTTGTGTTGGCGGCCTCGGCCCGGCAGCGATGCACGCCGACCGGGGTTGGCGAGCAGGTCCGTCGGGCGGACGGCGCCTGAAGGCGCTAGGGCGCTGGAGGTGGCGCTAGCGCGGCTTCCCCGGTGGCGCCATCGCGAGTGGCAAGCAGGCGGGACCGGCCACACAACCCCCGTTGTGACCGGCGCCCGCCGCCTGCGGCCGCCGGACGCCGGAAGCGGTCGACGGTCATCGAGCTAGTGAACCTTTGGTGCCATGTCGGCCTTCCCCGGGCCGGCACGTTCTCTACTCGGTCGCCTTGCTCTGCCCCCCACGTTAGCGACGGGCGGCAGCGGCGCGCAAAGACACGGGGATTCCGCTGCCGGTATGAGGGAAACATCCCGTCGGCATGCCCTGCAGTCCACGTCCCGATGGCCTAATTCGCGCCTCTAAGCGCCACTGTGCCGTGCGATCCCACTCGAAGACGCGACGTCCTGGACGCCCGGCTTGTAACCCGTTCAGCCCCGGCCGGGCCCGGCCGGCTGGCCCGGCGCTGGACCGGACACCTCGACTGGCTGAGCTTCCCGGAGCAGCGCTGCCGTGCAAATCGGCATGAAATGACACGCCGGCAAGCTGACAGCACCCCGCCTCACGTCTTGGCTTGGAGCCGGCCCAAATCGCGGCCGTTCTCGATCAGCACTTCATGGTTTCCGCGGGCACACTTCATGGGTTCCTCGAGGTAAAGACCCGTTATATCCGTTTTGGACTCGAGGAATCCATGAAGTCTGCGTGCGACGGCGACGGCGCCTATGGGTGGGGGCACCGGGGAGCGGCGCTTACCGCATTTCCGGGCGACGCGCGGCACCGGCGACGCTGTTGATCCGAGACTAAGCGGGCCTGGGCTCGCCTGGGACTGCGTCCCGGTGCAGGCAGCTGAGCCGGGCAGTGCAGATGCGCCTGCCGTCCTCGTCAGTGATCACGATGTCGAACGTGGACATCGTCCGGCCCCCGTGCGCGAGCGTCGCCACGCCGGTGACGAGACCGGTCTCGAGCTGACCGGTGATGCGTCGCGTTGATCTCGATGCCGACCGTGTACCTGTCCGGTCCGGCCTGCAGCGCCGAGCCGAGCGAGCCGAGGGACTCCGCCAGCACGCAAGAGGCGCCGCCGTGCAAGATCCCGTATGGCTGCGTGTTGCCCTCGACCGGCATGGTGCCGACGACGCGTTCCCTGGAGGCCTCGAGAATCCTGATGCCCATCCGCCCGGCCAGGGTCTCGTGGCCCTGGCTGTTGAAGGTGGCCTTGATCTGCTCCTCGCGTTCCGACAACTCGGGCACCGATACCTCCACGTTCCCTGCTTATGCGCTTTTGCGGTCGGCTGCAGCCAGCGTAGGGGTGGCCATGATCGACTGCCCAGGCGGGCGGCAACGGCCCGGGTAAATGACAGACCCGGGCACTAAACTCTGGACGTGGCAACGAAGGACACGGAGTCAGCGGACCTGGCGGAAGCAGCAGCGGCCGAAGGAGCGCCGGCCAATGCAGCACCGGCCGAAGCGGCGTTCACCGCGCCGGCCGAGGTCAAGCCGGCCGAGTCAGTGCTAGCCGAGTCAGTGCTAGCCGAGTCAGAGCTGGCCGAGTCAGAGCTGGCCGGGGTAGACCTGCCCGAGGCAGCGGGCGCGGACGCGCACTCGGCCGCGGAGACGCCAGCCGGGGAGACGCTCGCCGAGGCGCCAGCGGACGCACTACAGCCGGGCGACGGCCAGCCGCCAGCCCGCCGGGGGCGGCTGCTGCTCCTGGACGGGCATTCGCTGGCCTACCGCGCCTTCCACGCGCTGCCGCCGGAGAACTTCTCCACCACGACCGGGCAGCCCACCAACGCTGTCTACGGCTTCACCGCCATGCTCATCAACGTGCTGCGCGACGAGCAGCCGACGCACGTGGCCGTGGCCTTCGACCGCGCCGAGAAGACCTTCCGGCACGAGCAGTACGTCGAGTACAAGGCCACCAGGAAAGAGACGCCGTCCGATTTCCGCAGCCAGCTGAGCCTGATCTTCGAGGTGCTGGACGTGCTCGGCATCACCCGGCTGTCCGTGCCCGGCTACGAGGCGGACGACATCATCGCGACGCTCGCCACCCAGGCCGAGCCCGACATGGACGTGCTGATCGTGACCGGCGACCGGGACCCGATCCAGCTCGTCACCGACCACGTCACGCTGCTCTACACGATGCGCGGCATCAGCGAGATGGCCCGGTTCACCCCGGAGTCGGTGCTGGCCAAGTACGGCCTGACCCCGGCGCAGTACCCGGACTTCGCCGCGCTGCGCGGCGACCCGAGCGACAACCTGCCCGGCATCCCCGGCGTGGGGGAGAAGACCGCCACCCGGTGGATCGCCGAGTTCGGCTCGCTGGCCAACCTGGTCGACCGCGTCGACGAGGTCAAGGGCAAGGCTGGCGACGCCCTGCGCGAGCACCTGGCCGGCGTGCTGCGCAACAGCCAGCTCACCCAGCTGGTCCGCGACGTCCCGCTCGAGGTCGGGCCCGCCGACCTGCGGCCCGTGCCGTGGGACCGCGAGCAGATCCACCAGCTGTTCGACACGCTCCAGTTCCGTGTCCTGCGGGACCGGCTGTACTCGACGCTGCCGAACGGGATCGGGGTCCTCGCGGCCGCGGCCGACGTGCGCCGCGAGCGATGCCGCCGCCTTCGACGTGGCCGCTGTGATCCTCGGGCCCGATGAGGTCTCCGATTGGATTGAGGGGAACGTGGCTGGTCCCGGCCGGTCCGGCCTGGCCGTCAGCGGTAGCTGGGGCCGGGGGACCGGGACCCTGACCGGCCTCGCCATCGCTGCGCCCGGCGGGGTGGCTGCGTTCATCGACCCGACCCGCCTGACCGAGGCCGACGACAAGGCGCTCGGCGCCTGGCTCGCCGACCCGGCCAGGCCCAAGGCGCTGCACGACGCCAAGGGACCGATGCACGCGCTGGCCGCGCGCGGGTTCGAGCTGGCCGGGCTCACCAGCGACACGGCGCTGGCGGCCTACCTGGCCCTGCCCGGACAGCGCTCGTTTGACCTGGCTGACCTGTCGCTGCGGTACCTGAACCGGGAGCTGCGTGACGCCGAGCCTGCCTCCGGGCAGCTCACGCTGGACGTAGCCGACGACACCGAGGTCGCGACCGCGCTGGCCCAGCGGGCCCAGGCGACCGCCGAGCTGGCCGACGCGCTGGACCGGGATCTGGCCGAGCGCGGCGCCACCGAGCTGCTGGCCGAGGTGGAGCTGCCGCTCGTGCGGGTGCTGGCCGACATGGAGCGGGCCGGGATCGCGGCGGATACCGACCATTTCGCCGACATGTCGGCCAGCCTGGGCGGCGAGGTGAAGGCGGCCGAGCAGGCGGCGTTCGCGGTCACCGGGCACGAGTTCAACCTGGGGTCGCCCAAGCAGCTCCAGGAGGTCCTGTTCACCGAGCTGGGGCTGCCCAAGACCAAGCGGATCAAGACCGGGTACACGACCGATTCCGAGGCGCTGACCAGCCTGCTGGCGCAGACCGAGCACCCGCTGCTGACGCATCTGCTGCGGCACCGCGACGTCGCCAGGCTCAAGAGCATCGTGGACTCGCTGATCCCGATGGCGGACGCCGACGGCCGGATTCACACGACCTACAACCAGATGATCGCGGCCACCGGCCGGCTGTCCTCGACCGACCCCAACATGCAAAACATCCCGATCCGCTCCGAGGAAGGCCGCCGCATCCGGCAGGGCTTCGTCGTCGGGCCGGGCTACGAGTACCTGCTGACGGCCGACTACAGCCAGATCGAGCTGCGGATCATGGCGCACCTGTCGGGCGACGAGGCCCTGGCGGCGGCGTTCTCCTCCGGGCACGACTTCCACGCTGCGACCGCTGGCCGGGTGTTCGGCGTCGCGCCGGAGGACGTGACACAGGAACTGCGCAGCAAGGTCAAGGCGATGAACTACGGCCTGGCCTACGGGCTGTCGGCCTACGGGCTGTCGCAGCAGCTGCGGATCTCGCCGGAGGAGGCCCGCGGCTACATGGAGGAGTACTTCCAGCAGTTCGGCGGCGTCCGGGACTACCTGCGGGATGTCGTGGCCAGGGCGCGGATGGACGGCTACACCCAGACCATGCTCGGCAGGCGCCGCTACCTCCCGGATCTCACGTCCGACAACCGGCAGCGGCGGGAGATGGCCGAGCGCATGGCGCTGAACGCGCCGATCCAGGGCTCAGCCGCCGACATCATCAAGGTCGCCATGCTCACGGTCCACCTTGAGCTCAAGGCGGCCGGCCTGCGGTCCCGGATGCTGCTCCAGGTCCACGACGAGCTGCTGTTCGAGGTGGCGCCGGGTGAGCTGGACGCCGTGCGGGAGCTGGTAACCGTCGCGATGGGCGGTGCCGCCGACCTGTCCGTGCCCCTGGAGGTCTCCATGGGCTGGGGCCGTAGCTGGGCAGATGCCGCGCACTAGGGCGCCGAGGCCCCCTCGGCTGCGTGCCCGCGATCTGGCCAGGATCACCGTCTGACCTGCCCGCCCGCGCTGGCCGAGAGCACGCGGCGGCTGCGTTAATTTCTCGTATCAGCGGCTGGTCAGCTGGCGATGGCCGCTAGGGCGCGACCCAAGATTGACCGGTCGGCCAGGCTCTCATATGCTGGTCGCTGCACTGTGTTCTGGTGCAGTCCGCCAATGGTCAGGCAGCCCGCGGGGCAGTCTCACTGCAGGCCGCGGTCGGTCATGCTGGCCAGGCATGTCACGCAAACCATGGCTTTCCTTTGTCGGACACGCCGCGCACGGTACTGTCCAGCAAACCCATCCCTGTCCGTAGTCCGGAGTCCACCTACACATGACGAGTAGCACAGAGGCCACCTCGACCCCCAAGGTAGCGGTCAACGACATCGGTTCCGAGGAGGCCTTCCTCGCCGCGATCGACGAGACCATCAAGTACTTCAACGACGGCGACATTGTCGAGGGAACCGTCGTCAAGGTCGACCGGGACGAGGTCCTGCTCGACATCGGCTACAAGACCGAGGGCGTGATCCCGTCTAGGGAACTGTCCATCAAGCACGATGTCGACCCGCATGAGGTAGTCAAGCCAGGCGAGCACATCGAGGCCCTCGTTCTCCAGAAGGAGGACAAGGAAGGGCGCCTGATCCTGTCCAAGAAGCGCGCTCAGTACGAGCGGGCCTGGGGCACGATCGAGAAGGTCAAGGAAGAGGACGGCGTCGTCACCGGCACCGTCATCGAGGTCGTCAAGGGCGGCCTGATCCTGGACATCGGCCTGCGCGGCTTCCTGCCCGCCTCCCTCGTCGAGATGCGCCGGGTCCGCGACCTCCAGCCCTACGTTGGCAAGGAGATCGAGGCCAAGATCATCGAGCTGGACCGGAACCGCAACAACGTGGTCCTGTCCCGCCGGGCCTGGCTGGAGCAGACGCAGTCCGAGGTCCGCCAGAACTTCCTGAACACGCTCCAGAAGGGCCAGATCCGCAAGGGCGTCGTTTCCTCGATCGTCAACTTCGGTGCGTTCGTCGACCTGGGCGGCGTGGACGGCCTCGTGCACGTGTCCGAGCTGTCCTGGAAGCACATCGACCACCCCGGCGAGGTCGTCGAGGTCGGCCAGGATGTCACTGTCGAGGTGCTCGACGTCGACATGGACCGCGAGCGCGTCTCGCTGTCGCTCAAGTCGACGCAGGAGGACCCGTGGCAGCAGTTCGCCCGGACGCACCAGATCGGCCAGGTCGTGCCCGGCCGGGTCACCAAGCTGGTGCCGTTCGGCGCGTTCGTCCGGGTCGAGGAGGGCATCGAGGGCCTGGTGCACATCTCCGAGCTGGCTGACCGCCACGTCGAGATTCCCGAGCAGGTCGTGCAGGTCGGCGACGAGATCTTCGTCAAGATCATCGACATCGACCTGGACCGGCGCCGGATCAGCCTGTCGCTGAAGCAGGCCAACGAGGGCGGCGGCGCGGACGTCTCCGGCGAGGACTTCGACCCGACCCTGTACGGCATGCCGGCCGCCTACGACGAGCAGGGCAACTACCTCTATCCCGAGGGCTTCGACCCCGAGTCCGGCGAGTGGCTCGAGGGCTTCGACAGCCAGCGCGAGGAGTGGGAGCGCCAGTACGCCGAGGCGCGCGCCCGCTATGAGGCGCACCAGCAGCAGGTAGCTGAGGCACGGACCAAGGCCGACGCCGCTGCCGAGGAGGCCGGCGAGGAGGGCGACGCTCGCGAGCACCACAGCTCGTCGAGTGCCGAGCTCCGACCGGGCCGGCACCCTGGCCTCAGACGAGGCGCTTGCCGCCCTGCGCGACAAGCTGTCCGGTGGTCAGAGCTGACGACCGCTGCTGGCGAGTACGTGACGATGGCGGGCTCCGGGTGCACTGCGCCTGGGGCCCGCCATCGGCTTTTCCTGGCCGGTCGGCGATGCCCGATAGGCGCTTGACGTGCTGCGGGTAGGGCTGACAGGCGGCATCGGGGCAGGCAAGAGCGAGGTATCGAAGCACCTGGCCGCGCAGGGCGCTGTGATTATCGACGCCGACCTGATCGCGCGGGAGGTCGTTGCGCCCGGCACCGACGGGCTCGCTGCCGTGATCGACGCGTTCGGGCCCGACGTGCTCGGCGCCGACGGTGCGCTGGACCGAGTCCGGCTCGGGGACATCGTGTTTGCCGACCAGCAGAAGCTGGCGACGCTCAACTCGATCGTGCATCCGCGGGTCGGCGCCCGGATGCGCGAACTTGAGGAGGCCGCCGGGCCCGGCTCGGTAGTCGTGCACGACGTACCGCTCATCGCCGAGAACGGGCTGGCGAGCGCTTACGACCTGGTCGTCGTGGTCGACGTGCCGCCGCGGATCCAGCTCGACCGGCTGATCAGGCTCCGGGGCATGAGCCGCGAGCAGGCCCAGGCACGGATCGCGGCGCAGGTGAGCCGGGAGCAGCGACTGTCAATAGCGGACATCGTCGTCGACAACTCGGGCTCACTGGCCGAGCTCGACCGGCAGGCCGGCGAGCTGTGGAGTGAACTGCGCCGCCGGGCGCTGATCGCTTCTGCGGATCAGGCAAGGGCCTGACGTCCTGACCCGCTAGCCCTCCCGCCATGGGCGCCTGGGACAGTCGGCGCACTCGTCTGATCACACGAAACGGTCTGACGGCTGCGCCACCCATCCCGCGCTCGCCGCCGAGAGGCGACATCGCTGAGAACCAGTTACGCCTGCGGTGCCGAGCACGGCAGGCTGCCAGATGCACCCTGCTCCGGCACCTGCCGGGCAGCCTGCGGCCACCAGAAAGGAACCGCATCCGTGACGGTCCAGTCCGCTCGTGTCGCCATCACAGATCTGCCAGTTCGGCGGCTCAGTCCAGGCGGATCTGCCTGCCTGCGTCGCCCTGGCCGGCGACCGAGGCTGGTCCCCGGAGAAGAACAAGTGGCGCCTGATGTTCGCGGTCAGCGAGGCCTACGGCGTCGATGACCCGGCCGGCGGCCTGGCTGGCACAGTGGTCCTGACCAGGTACGGGACCGAGCTGGCGACCGTCGGCATGATGCTGGTGGCATCGCGGCACGCGCGTCAGGGTCTCGGGCGACGACTGATGCGGCACGCACTCGACGCAGCGGAGGGAGCGGTCGTGTGCCTGACCGCGACGGCGCACGGGCGTCCGCTGTATGAGCGACTCGGCTTCCGCGCTGTCGACACCTCGACCAGCTATATCGGCGTATTCGGTGCAGGTCAGTCGGACACTGCGCCCAGCTGGCTGCCAGTGCCGGCCGGGCTGCGGCTCGTCACGACGGCCGGGCTGGGTGCGCTCGGGACGCTCGACCTGGCCGTATTCGGCGCGGACCGAGGTCGCGTGCTCGCGGAGCTGGTGACGTTCGCGGACCGGTTCGTGGAATGCGGCGAGCCGGTCAGTGGTTATGCCGCAGCGTGGCAGAACGGCGACACGACGATGATCGGGCCACTGGTAGCGGCCGACGTGGCGACCGCGACGGCCCTGATCAGCTTCCTCGCTGGCGGCTCGAGCGGCTCGTCCCGCGTTGATATCGCCGGTCGCCACGCAGGCCTAGCGCGCTGGGCGGAGGCGCACGGCCTGCGCGCCTGTGGCGAGACGACCCTGATGGTCCACGGCGGTTCGCTGCCGGGCGACCGAGCGCGCCTGTTCGGCCCGGTCAGTGTCGCAATCGGCTGAGGTGGCCGGACTGTCGGCAGGTCGTCCTACAGTGAGAAGCGAGCGGCGAGCAGAGGAGATGTCATGCGGCCTGTGACCGACCTCCAGCGGCGCGTTGCCCCATTTGAGGTCGTTACGGAGATGGTTCCGGCTGGCGACCAGCCTGGGGCAATCGCCGAGATGGAGCGGCGCATGCGCGAGGGCGCTAAGGACACGGTGCTGCTGGGCGCGACCGGGACCGGCAAGACCGCGACCGTGGCCTGGCTAGCCGAGCGGCTCCAGCGGCCCATTCTCGTCATGCTGCCCAACAAGACCCTTGCCGCCCAGTTCGCCAACGAGCTGCGCGAGATGCTGCCCAACAATGCAGTCGAGTACTTCGTCTCCTACTACGACTACTACCAGCCGGAAGCGTATGTCCCGCAGACGGACACCTACATCGAGAAGGACTCCTCGATCAACGACGAGGTGGACCGGCTCCGGCACTCCGCGACTAACTCACTGCTGACCAGGCGCGACACCATCGTGGTGGCGTCGGTCTCGTGCATCTATGGCCTAGGCACGCCGCAGGAGTACGTCGACCGGATGCTGAAGGTGAACGTCGGCGACCGGATGGACAGGGACGGCCTGCTGCGCAAGCTCGTCGGGATGCAGTACACGCGCAACGACCTTGCGTTCACCCGCGGCACGTTCCGGGTGCGCGGCGACACCATCGAGGTGATCCCGCAGTACGAGGAGCTCGCGGTCCGGATCGAGATGTTCGGCGACGAGATCGAGCGGCTGATGACGCTGCACCCGCTGACCGGCGAGGTCATCAGCGAGGACGACGAGCTGTACATCTTCCCGGCGTCGCACTACGTCGCGGGCCCGGAGCGGATGGAGCGGGCGATCGCTGGCATCGAGAGCGAGCTGGAGGAGCGCCTGGCTGAGCTGGAGAGGCTCGGCAAGCTGCTCGAGGCGCAGCGGCTGCGGATGCGGACTACCTACGACATCGAGATGATGCGGCAAGTCGGCAGCTGCTCCGGTATCGAGAACTACTCGCGCCATATCGACGGGCGCGAGCCTGGCAGTCCGCCGAATACGCTGCTCGACTACTTCCCCGAGGACTTCGTGCTGGTCGTCGACGAGTCGCACAACACCGTGCCGCAGATCGGCGCGATGTATGAAGGCGATGTGTCGCGCAAGCGCGTCCTTGTTGACCACGGGTTCCGGCTGCCGAGTGCCATCGACAACAGACCGCTCACCTGGGATGAGTTCGGTGACCGCATCGGCCAGACGCTGTACTTGTCCGCCACACCGGGACCGTACGAGCTTCGGCAGACTGGCGGTGAGGTGGTCGAGCAGGTCATCAGGCCGACCGGCCTGGTGGATCCGCAGGTGATCATCAAGCCGACGAAGGGGCAGATCGACGACCTGGTCGGCGAGATCAGGGAGCGGGCCGACCGGTCCGAGCGCGTCCTCGTTACGACGCTGACCAAAAAGATGGCTGAGGACCTGACCGACTACCTGCTCGAGCTGGGCATCCGGGCCAGGTACCTGCACAGTGAGGTCGACACGCTGCGGCGGGTGGAGCTGCTGCGCGAGCTGCGATTGGGCGAGTACGACGTACTGGTCGGCATCAACCTGCTGCGCGAGGGTCTCGACCTGCCCGAAGTGTCACTGGTCGCCATCCTGGACGCGGACAAGGAAGGCTTCCTGCGGTCCGGAACGTCGCTGATCCAGACCATCGGGCGCGCGGCCAGGAACGTGTCCGGCCAGGTGCACATGTATGCCGACAAGGTCACGCCGTCTATGCAGCGGGCGATCGACGAGACCAACAGGCGGCGTGACCGGCAGATCGCCTACAACCGCGAGCACGGCGTCGACCCGCAGCCGCTGCGCAAGCGGATCGCCGACATCCTGGATCAGCTTGCGAGGGAAGACGCGGACACCGAGCAGCTGCTTGGCGGCTCGGGGCGGCAGCAGAGCCGCGGGAAGGCGCCAGTGCCGGGTGTTTCGTCGAGGGCGCGGGCGGCTGCGGCCGCGGCCGGGGACAAGGGCGGCGGTGCCCCGCACGCGCCGACCTCGCCACGCTGATCGCCGAGCTGACCGAGCAGATGCATGTGGCCGCCGCGGAGCTTCAGTTCGAGCTGGCCGCGCGTATCCGCGATGAGATTCGCGAGCTGAAGCACGAGCTCCGCGGCATGCAGGCTGCCGGGGTCTAGACGCGGGACGGGCGGCCCCTAGTCCGGACGCAGCACGGGCAAGGGTGGTCGAGCGGTCGGCTCGACGGCATGTAACCGGGGGCGAGGCGGGACATGGAGCGAACTGTGCGAGTGTTGTTGGCGCTGTCCGCGTGCCTGCTTTTTGCGGACCTTGGGCTAGCCCTAAGCAGGCGTCAAGGGAATATCCAGCTTGGCCGCTGGCGTAGGGTCTGAAACATGCTGGTGAGCCTGCTGGCCGCGCTGCTGTCGGCGATTTGCTACGGCATTGCCGCAGTCATGCAGGCGATAGCGGTGCGCGCTGCCAGTAAGCGGACGGCCGAAGTCGCAGGCGAGGCGGGGCAGGGTGTGGACCCCGGGCTGCTGGTGCGCATGCTCCGGCAGGGCCTGTTCCTGGCGAGTATCGCGATCGACCTGCTGGGCTTTGTCGCACAACTCGTCGCCTTGCGCAACCTGCCGCTTTTCGCCGTTCAGGCGATCATGGCGTCCAACCTGGCGGTCACGGCCGTCCTCGCGGCCTGGCTCATGAACATCCGCCTGGACCTGCGCGAGTGGCTGGCAGTGGCGGGCGTCGTCATCGGCGTCGCGCTGCTTGGCCTGTCGGCTGGCGCCCAGGGCGCTGCGAAGGTCGGCTCCGAGTTCCAGCTGGGCCTCATCGTGGCTGTGGTCGCCGTCGGCGTCGTCGGATTTGCGGTGGCGCGGCTGCCCAACCCGGTACGGACGCCGGCCCTCGGCGCGATCGCCGGCCTCGGCTACGCGGTCCTCGCCGTCTCAGCGCGGATTCTGCCGGGATTCGGGCCGCTGCAGCTCATCAAGAACCCTGCGACGTACACGCTGGCCGCTGCCGGGATTGTCTCCTTTCTGCTGTATGCAACGGCGCTTGAGGGCGGCAGCGTCACGACCGCGACAGCCGGTGTCGTGCTGGCCGAGACCATGCCGCCCGCCGTTGTGGGAGTGCTGTTCCTCGGCGACACCACCCGGCACGGGCTCGCCGCTGTGGCGGTCCTCGGCTTCATCCTGGCCGTCGTGTGTGCCGTGGCCCTTGCCCGGTTTGGCGAGGCAAGCGAGGGAGGTCATGCGGCACCGGAGGCCCGAGATCCCGACCAGCTAAGCGAGCCGGCCGGCCGCCGGGCAGCGTTACCGCGGCGCGAGGTGCCAGGTCGTTCATGACGGCGGGCAGGCGCACGGGGCGAGCCTCGGCCCATGGCGCCTTTCCGGCAGAAAGGCGGCTAGCCGCGCAAATCCGGCGGTCAGCCCTCGTCGGGCCGCCGTGTCTTTACCGTCCTAGGGGCCAGGTTTGATATTCTGAGACCCCGTGGGCGAGCGGGATGTCCGCCGAACCTGACCACGGGAGCCTCATTGGCGATATCAGGACATACGTCACGACCAGCCACCACTAGGCATCTTTTCGTCACCGGGGGCGTCGCATCAAGCCTCGGCAAGGGACTGACCGCTTCGAGCATCGGCCGGCTGCTGAAGCTCCGCGGCCTGCGGGTGAGCATGCAGAAGCTGGACCCGTACCTGAATGTCGATCCCGGCACCATGAATCCGTTCCAGCACGGTGAGGTCTTCGTCACCGACGACGGCACCGAGACCGACCTGGACGTCGGCCATTATGAGCGGTTCCTGGACATCAGGCTGCCGGGCTCCGCCAACGTCACGACCGGGCAGATCTACTCGCGGGTCATCGCCAAGGAGCGGCGCGGCGACTATCTGGGCGACACCGTACAGGTGATCCCGCACATCACCAACGAGATCAAGGCACGGATCCGGGAGATGGCCGGCCCGGAGACCGACGTCGTCATCACCGAGGTCGGCGGCACTGTCGGCGATATCGAGTCGCAGCCGTTCCTCGAGGCCATTCGCCAGATCCGGCACGAGATCGGCCGGGACCGCTGCTTCTTCCTGCACGTATCCCTGCTGCCTTACATCGGCCCGTCGGGCGAGCTGAAGACCAAGCCGACACAGCACTCGGTCGCCGCGCTGCGCAGCATCGGTATTCAGCCAGACGCGATCGTCTGCCGGTCGGACCGGCCGATCAGCGACGGCCTGAAGCGCAAGATCAGCCTGATGTGCGACGTCGACGAGGAGGCCGTCGTCTCCGCGCCCGATGCCCCGTCCATCTACGACATCCCGAAGGTCCTGCACTCCGAGGGGCTGGACGCCTACGTCGTGCGCAGGCTCGGCCTGCCGTTCCGTGACGTCGACTGGAGTGACTGGGACGACCTGCTCCGGCGGGTGCACAGGCCGGCCCGGACTGTCACCATCGCGCTGGTCGGCAAGTACGTGGACTTGCCGGACGCCTACCTGTCTCCGGCCGAGGCGCTGCGGGCCGGCGGGTTCGCGCATGACGTGCGGGTCAATATCCGGTGGGTAACAAGCGACGACTGCCAGACGCCCGAAGGCGCGGCACGACAGCTTGCCGACGTCGACGGCGTGCTGATCCCGGGCGGCTTCGGTGTCCGTGGCATCGAAGGCAAGATCGGGGCGGTCCGGCATGCACGCGAGCATGGGATCCCGATCCTGGGATTGTGCCTGGGCCTGCAGTGCATGGCGATCGAGGTCGGCCGCGACCTGGCCGGACTGGACGGCGCCAACAGCGCCGAGTTCGACCCCGAGACCGAGTTCCCGGTCATCGCCACGATGGCCGGCCAGGAGGACGTCGTCGCGGGAGAGCGGGACATGGGCGGCACCATGCGGCTCGGCCTGTACCCAGCCGTGCTTGCCGAGGGCAGCCTCGTCCGGGAACTGTACGGCGAGGCCGTCGTGCAGGAACGGCACCGGCACCGCTATGAGGTGAACAACGCCTACCGGGACAAGCTGGAGGCGGCGGGCCTGCTCTGCTCGGGTCTGTCGCCGGACGGCCGACTCGTCGAGTTTGTCGAATTGCCCCGTAGCCTGCACCCGTACTTCGTGGCCACCCAGGCGCACCCGGAGCTGCTTTCCCGGCCGACTCGGCCGCATCCGCTCTTTAGCGGGCTGGTCGCCGCGGCGCTGGAGCACAGCCGGGCCTCGCCGGTCAGCGAGGCCATCGTGGCCGGGGCCGGACGGTCGGCCGCGAGCGCCTGAGCGTGGCCGACATCAGGGACGAGAAGGGCAGCTGGCCGGTCCGGCTGTCGTCAACCCTGGTCCGCGGGCACATCGTGACCGTGCGCGACGACTCGGTCGAGCTGCCCGACGGCGAGCTCATGACCAGGGAGGTCGTCGAGCATCCCGGCGCGGTCGCCGTGGTGGCGCTGGACGACGAGGATCGCGTCCTGATGATCAGGCAGTACCGGCATCCCGTCGGTGCGACGCTCTGGGAGATCCCGGCCGGGCTCCGCGACGTGGCCGGCGAGCCGCTGCCGGAGACCGCCCGGCGCGAGCTGCTGGAAGAAGCCGGCTGCGAGGCCGCGACCTGGCACGTCCTGGCTGACTACGTGTCCTCTCCTGGCATTACGACCGAGCGGTTGCGGATCTTCCTGGCTCGGGACCTGACCGTGGTTCCGCCCGAGGAACGCGAGTATGTTCCTGAGCATGAAGAGGCCTACCTGACGACGGCATGGGTCCCGCTGGGGGAGGCGGTCCGGGCGATTCTGGCAGGGGACCTGCACAATGGCGTAGCCATCGTGGGTATCTTGTCCGCGTACGCGGCGCGGGGGAACGGTTTCAGGGACCTTCGTCGGGTTAGCGAGCCCGAGGCCCTGTGAGTGCGTCCGGCGGTATGACGAGGGACTTGCCCGGTAGAAGGCGGGTCAGTCTGTAGGCGAGGAAGGAAACAAGGCCAATGAAGGTCGGCGTTCCTAAGGAAGTCAAGAATCACGAGTACCGCGTCGCGATCACGCCCGCCGGGGCGCACGAACTGGCACGGAGCGGGCACGAGGTCTACGTCGAGCAGGGTGCTGGCGACGGATCCTTGATCCCGGATGCCGACTTCGTCGCGGCCGGAGCCACCATCCTGCCGACGGCCGACGACGTCTGGCAGACCTGTGACCTGATCCTCAAGGTCAAGGAGCCGGTCGCGGAGGAGTACCACCGGATGCGCAAGGACCAGGTGCTCTTCACTTACCTGCACCTGGCGGCGAGCCGCGCGTGCACGGACGCGCTGCTGGCGTCTGGCATCACGTCGATCGCATACGAGACGGTGCAGCTGCCGGACGGCTCGCTGCCGCTGCTGGCCCCCATGTCCGAGGTCGCCGGGCGGATGGCACCACAGGTGGGCGCCCACCACCTGCAGCGTGACGGCGGCGGCCGCGGTGTGCTGATGGGCGGCGTCTCCGGCGTGTACGCAGCGAAGGTCGTCGTGCTCGGCGCCGGGGTGTCCGGCATGAGCGCCGCGGCCATCTCACTCGGCATGCAGGCCGAGGTCCTGCTGGTCGACAAGAACATCGCCCGGCTGCGCCAGGCTGACGCCATCTACCAGGGGCACTGCCAGACCGTAGCGTCCAACGCCTACGAGATCGAGCGCGCGTGCATCGACGCTGACCTGGTCATTGGCGCCGTGCTGGTACCGGGCGCCAAGGCGCCGACGCTCATCTCCAACGAGCTCGTCTCGCGGATGAAGCCGGGCTCGGTGCTCGTCGACATCTCGATCGACCAGGGCGGCACGTTTGAGGACAGCCACCCCACGACGCATGCGGAGCCGACCTACCGGGTGCACAACTCGGTCTTCTACTGCGTCGCGAACATGCCTGGCGCGGTGCCGCACACCTCCACTTACGCGCTGACCAACGTCACGCTGCCGTTCGTGCTGGAGATCGCGAAACACGGCTGGCGCGAGGCACTGCGCAAGGACCCGTCGTTCGCGCTCGGCCTCAACACCCACGAGGGCTCGATCACCTGCACGCCGGTAGCCGAGGCGCACGGCCTGCCCGCGGCGGCGCTCGCGGAGGTGCTCAGCTGACCACCTTCGCCCGAGCGATCGGGCGGTATCTCGACCACCTGGCCGTGGAGCGTGGCCTGGCCGAGCACACGCTGGAGGCGTATCGGCGTGACCTGGAGCGCTACGCCGCGACATTAACCGCGGCCGGGCGGACCGAGATCGAGGCCGTCAGCACGCAGGACGTCGCCGACTTCCTCGCCGGACTTCGGGAAGGTGACGAGACCCATCCCCCGCTCGCAGCGAGCTCGGCCGGCCGGGCCGTCGTCGCCGTGCGCGGGCTGCACGCGTTCGCGCTTGCCGAGAACCTGACGACGCAGGACCCAGCCAGGGTGATCCGCCCGCCCGCGCCGCCGCGGCGGCTGCCCAGGGCGATCTCCATCGCCGACGTGGAGCGCCTGCTCGACGCGGCCGGGGTTGGCCAGTCGGCGTTGCGGGACCGCGCGCTGCTCGAACTGCTCTACGGCACGGGCGCCCGGATCTCCGAGGCCGTGGGCCTGGACGTGGACGACCTGGAGCTGTCCGGCGACTCGCGGTCGTCGTCGGTCGCCGCCGTGGTCAGGCTCAACGGCAAAGGCGGCAAGCAGCGCCTGGTGCCGGTCGGCAGCTTCGCCAGGAATGCCGTGGACGCTTACCTCGTGCGCGCCCGGCCTGCCCTGGCGGCCGCGTCCGGACGCGGACAGCCGAGCCCGGCACTCTTCCTGAACGCGCGCGGCGGTCGGCTGACCAGGCAAGGCGCCTGGGGCACGCTCCGCGCGGCGGCCGTCCGAGCCGGCCTCGCCGAGGTGTCGCCGCACGTGCTACGGCACTCCTTCGCTACCCACCTGCTCGACGGCGGCGCTGATGTTCGCGTCGTGCAGGAACTGCTCGGCCACGCATCCGTCACCACGACGCAGGTCTACACGCTCGTGACGGTCGACAAACTACGCGAGGTCTACGCCGCCGCGCATCCGCGCGCCATCGGGTAGTAACGGTCTGATCTGGATTCGCCATTATCCAGACGGCCGACCCTCTACCTATGTAGAGTTCATTGCTGTGACACCACGTTCCGGCTTCTCCGCGCAGACCCTGTCCGTGCTGGCGGCGCTGTCCGAGCAGCCATCACAGTGGCAGCACGGGTACGCGCTGGCAACGGAAACGCACCTGAAGTCGGGCACGCTGTACCCGATCCTGATCCGGCTCGCCGAGCGCGGCCTGGTGGCGGCGCAGTGGCAGGACCAGCCGGAGCCCGGCAGGCCGCGTCGGCACCTGTACCGGCTGACCGCCGCTGGGCTCGCCGCCGCGACCGCTGCACGCGCGCGTGCCGTGATCTCGATGACGGCCACGGATGAGTCGGCGCGGTCGCCCCGGCGTCCGCAGCGTCCTCAGCCCGGACGGGCCGTCACGACGCTCAGTGGCACGGCGCGCACCGCCACCGCGAGCGTGGCGCCGGACCCGGCGACAGTGTCATGACCAGGCTGGGCCGCGCGGCTGGCCGGGGCGCCGCGTGCCTCATCCCGGCCGAGCGGCGCGACTGGGCCGAGGCGATCTGGGCCGAAGCGCACGAGGTCCCGCCGGGCCTGCGGCGGCTGGCCTGGCGGGCGGGGGCCATCCGGCTAATGGCAACGGAGGCGTTGATGCAGCGCAGGGTGCGGAACTCGGTGTTGTTCGCAGCGGCGGCGGCGTATCTGGCGTGGACAGCGGCGCCTGGCACGCCGTCCGCGCTCCTCACTGCGTTTATGTGGCTGCGGACCATTGCCACCATCGCGGTGCTGGCTGGGCTGCCATGGCTCATGCGCCGATGGCTGGGGCCAGTCATCGAAAGCAGGCTCGCCCGTTGGCTCCGCGTCGCGACTTTTGCCGGGCTCTTGGCCTTGATCGTGGCCCTGGCAGAAATCGACCACATCACTGACACGCCGCGCCGGCTAGCGGCGGCGGGGCCGCACAATCAGCCCTCGATCGGCCTGCTGTTGCCGTGGCTGGTGTTCCTGGTCCTGCTGGCTGGCTACGCGGTCACCATCCTGGCTGTCACCGCGCAGCGGTCGTGGGTGACACTGCGAACCCTGTCCATCGGCACCGGCGCGGGCGTCGCCCTCGGCGTGGTCATGTACGCGATCATGCCGCTCGGAGTAGGTAATGACGCCACCGCTCCGTGGCTGCGGGGGTCAGCCATTGATCCCCTCGTGGTCGTCGCGTGGGTCCTGCTGTTCGGCGGACCGCTGGCCGCGGCTTTGCTGGCTGGGTGGCAGTGCCGCGGACCTGCTGGCCCGCTGGTTCCGGCCGAAGCCAAGATCCGCCAGGGCTTTGCGGCCGGAACACTGGCGACGTTTGTCGGCTCGCTGCTGGTCTGTGCCCTCGGTCCGGTGACGATGGCGCTGATGCCCCGCGCAGGGTGGCTGGTGCACTTGCTGTACCCCGGTCGGCACCTGACCGCGGCGGCTGTTGCCAGGCTGGTGAACGGCTACTTCCCGGCCGGCTACTTCCTGATCTGGCTGGCCTTCCCCATCATCGGGCTCGGCATCGGTTCCCTGACCGCGCTGGCCGCGTGGGGGAGTCGGGCCGCCCGCCAGCAAGGCGGCGGACCTGGCGGCGGCGGTCCTGGTGGTCCTGAGGTCGCGCCCGAGCCGTCGGCTGGCTTGTCTGCCGATGTCGAAGACGAGCCGACCAGCGTGGCAGCGGGCGTTTATGCTTCCACGCGTGGTTTCTAGCTGCACCCTGGGCAACGATCTGGGCCCGGAGCGCACGTGGTACCGCCGGGGCGGCGGCCGGCCCGGCGTGCCGGCAGCGTCCGGCTGATAGCGAGGGAGGAAGGCGTTGCAGGCTCGCAGGGTGCGCAACTCACTCATGTTCGCGGTCGCGGCGGCCCTCATCGCTCGAACGGCCTGGCCTGGCACCGCATCTGGACTGGCCACCGCCTTCATGTGGGTGCGCTCGATCGTTACGATCGGGGTGCTGGCCGCGCTGCCGGTGCTCGTACGCCGCCGCCTCGGCCCGGCTACCGACAGTCGGCTCGGCAGGGCGCTCCGGCTCAGCGCGTACGCGGCGATCACTATTCTGACCGTGGCCCTGGCTGAGCTCGACAGGATTAGCAACACCAGCAGGCGACTAGTCGAAATGGGGCCGCACAATCAGCCCTCGATCGGCCTCCTGCTGCCGTGGTCGGTGTTCATCCTGCTGCTCGCCAGCTACGTGGCCGTCATTCTCGTCACCACCGCGGAGCGTTCCTGGGTCACGACCCGCACGCTCGCCATCGGCATCGGCGCCGGCCTCGCGCTCGGTGCCGTCATGTACGTCATCATGCCGCTCGGAGTTGCTAACGACGCCACAGCTCCGTGGCTCACTGGCTCGCGGATCGATGCAGTCGTCGTGCTCGCCTGGATCCTGTTGTTCGGCGGTCCCCTGAGCGCGGCCGTGGCGGCCGGACGTCTGTGCTCCGGATCACTTAGCCCGCTGGACCCGACCGAGACCCGGATCCGCCAAGGTGTCGCGGCCGGAACTCTGGCGGCTGTCATCGGTTCGCTCGTGGTCTGCACGCTGGGACCGATGACCCTGGCTTTGTTGCCTAGCGCGGACTGGCTTGTGCACTTGCTGTACGGCCAGCACGTGGCAGCGAGCGCTGTCGTCAACGGCGTCGGGGATAACGCCATCGGCAACGCGGCCGGCTACTTCCTCATCTGGCTCGCTTTCCCGATCATCGGAATCGCGATGGGCGCATGGGGCGCGATGGCGGCCCAGAGCAGCAGGGGTAGCGGGCAACTGGGCCCTGGCCATGGCGGCAGCGGTCCTGGTGGTCCTCAGGCTGTACCCGAGCGGTCCGCCTTGCCAGCCGCGTACCCGTGAGTGGCACTGGCCGGGCGCACCCCGTTCCCGTCATCGGTAGCACCCGGTGCGCTCCGGTCACTATTCGCATGCGGTTCATTTGCCGCCTCCCGGTGCGTCGGCTTGCCGGCGGGTAGGCCAGCGCCTAGAGTCGCCTGGCAGTGAGCGCATTTCGCGCTAGCCGCCGGGAGGTGCGGTAGCTGTGTCAGCATCCCAAACCCTCGAGGTCAGGCCCGGTCTGGTGGGACCGACTGGGCGGCCACTGCCGGTGTTCCCAGAACCCGAGCCGCTGCTAGTGCACGGGCCAGCCCGGATCGCCGCCGTCTGCAATCAGAAGGGCGGCGTCGGCAAGACCACGACGACCATCAACCTGGGCGCTGCGCTAGCCGAGCACGGCCGGCGGGTGCTGCTAGTCGATTTCGACCCCCAGGGCGCGCTGTCCGTCGGGCTCGGCGTGCAGCCTCACGAGCTCGACGCGACCGTCTACAACCTGCTCATGGAGCGCAGCCTGACGGCACACGATGTCATCACTAAGACCCGCGTCGAGGGCATGGACCTGCTGCCGAGCAACATCGACCTGTCCGGCGCCGAGGTCCAGCTCGTGCACGAGGTTGGTCGTGAGTTCGTGCTCGGCCGGGTGCTCCAGCCGGTGATCGCTGACTACGACATCATCTTGATCGACTGCCAGCCTTCTCTCGGCCTGCTCACCGTCAACGCGCTCGCCTGCGCTGACGGCGTCCTCGTGCCGCTGGAGTGCGAGTACTTCGCCCTGCGCGGCGTGGCGCTGCTGATGGAGACCATCGACAAGGTGTCCTCCCGGCTCAGTCCGAAGCTGGCGATCGACGGACTGCTCGCGACCATGTACGACTCCCGGACGCTGCACACCAGAGAGGTCCTGGCCGGAGTTGTCGAGGGATTCGGCGACCGCGTCTTCCACACCGTCATCAGCCGGACGGTGCGCTTCCCTGACGCTACGGTGGCTGGTGAGCCGATAACCAGGTTCGATCCTGCGTGCAACGGCGCCAGCTCCTACCGTGAGCTGGCCAAGGAGGTACTGGATAGGTGGCGTCAGGGCGTTCCCGCGGGTCCCGTCCGCGCCGGGTAAGCCTGCCGGGTGTCGCAGAGATCCTGCGATCGCAGGCCCGCAGTCCGGCGGCCGACACCGAGCGGCAGGCCAGCGGGAGGGAGAGCCACCCTCAGAAAATCACCGTTTACATGTCCGGACCCGAGCTTTTCGACCTGGAGCGGGCCCGGCTTGCGCTGCGGTCGTACGGCATCTCGGTCGACCGGGGCCGGATCGTGCGCGAGGCGCTGGCGGTAGTGCTCGCCGATCTGGACCAGGCGGGGGAGGACAGCCTGGTCGCCCGGCGGCTGCGCGAGACTACCCGTGAGGCCAAGTGAGCGAGAGCGCGTGAGCGAGACTGCGTGAGCGAGTCCGGTAATCTGCCGATCACTACCATGACGACCGGCGAATCAGACGAGGCTGCCCCGGCGACGGGCGGGTTCCAGGTGCACCTGGACGTCTTCGAGGGTCCGTTCGACCTGCTGCTGGCACTGATCTCCAAGCACAAGCTCGACATCACCGAGATCGCGCTGTCGAGCGTGACCGACGAGTTCATCGGCTACATCCGCGCGCTGGCCGGCGGCTGGGACCTGGATCAGGCCAGCTACTTCCTCGTGGTCGCCGCCACCCTGCTGGACCTCAAGGCCGCGCGGCTGCTGCCAGCCGGCGAGGTCGACGACGAGGAAGACCTGGCGCTGCTTGAGGCCAGGGACCTGCTGTTCGCCCGGCTGCTCCAGTACCGGGCGTACAAGGAAGTCGCCGACGTCTTCGCGGGCAAGATCGCGACCGAGGGCCGCCGGTACCCGCGACGGGTGCCGATGGAGCCGCGGTTCGCCGAGCTGCTGCCCGAGGTGCTCATCGGGATCGGGGCGGCTGAGTTCGCGGCGATCGCCGCGCGCGTGCTGGCGCCGCGCCAGCCGCCCGTGGTCTCGACCGCGCATCTGCATGTCCCGAAGACCTCAGTACGCGAACAGGCTGAGATACTGCTAGCACGGCTGCGGTCATTGCGCCGGGCCACGTTCCGGCAGCTCATTGCCGACTGTGCCGGAACTTATGAGGTCGTGGCGCGGTTCCTAGCCGCGCTGGAGCTCTACCGCGACGGGCGGATCAGCCTCGATCAGGTAGCTCCGCTTGGCGACCTCTACCTCTCCTGGACAGACCAGGGTGAGCTAGGCATTAGGCATGATCACGAGGAATACGATGGATAACGGGCCAGCGTCGTCCGGCTGGGACTCGGAGCCGGGCCTGCGGATGAGCCTGGAAGCTGTGCTGCTGGTGGCCGACGAGCCGGTGTCCGAGGAGGTCCTGGCTGAGGTCACCCAGCGTCCAGCCGCGGATGTCGCAGGAGCGCTGCGCGCGCTCGCCGGGTCCTACACTGCCGAGCAGCGCGGATTCGACCTGCGCGAGGTCGCTGGTGGCTGGCGGCTCTATACCAGGGACGAGTGCGCGGCGGTCGTCGAGCGCTTCGTCAGCGACGGTCAGGAGATCAGGCTGACGCAGGCGGCGCTGGAGACGCTCGCCGTCGTGGCCTACCGTCAGCCTGTCAGCCGCGCGCGCGTCTCCGCGGTCCGCGGGGTGAACTGCGACGGCGTCATGCGCACCCTCGTGCTGCGCGGCCTGGTCGAGGAGTCAGGGTCAGACCCCGAGACCGGCGCCATCCTGTTCCAGACGACTGGGTATTTCCTGGAGCGGCTCGGCCTGGCGCGGTTGTCGGATCTGCCGGACCTGGCGCCGTTCCTGCCCGATCACCTCGACGAGGAACTGGACCTTGGCCATGACGCGACCCGGTAGCGGTTCCCGTCGGCCCGCTCAGCGCCGTCCGGCCGGAGGCCCGAAGGGTGGCACGAGCACCGGCGCGGGCCCCGGCCCCGGCACCGGCACTG
Organism: uncultured Actinomycetota bacterium; assembly: GCA_963837255.1. Taxonomy (GTDB): domain Bacteria; phylum Actinomycetota; class Actinomycetes; order Streptosporangiales; family Streptosporangiaceae; genus JAJYUU01. The sequence continues at coordinate 1,552,146 of CAWIMN010000007.1, read as the reverse complement.
GCGCGGGTGCGGGTGCTGGTAGCGGCCTGAGTGCCGCCGACCTGGCCAGGGCCAGGGCCGCAGCGGCGAGCCTCGGCCCCGACTTCGACCGGGATGACTGGGACGAAGGCGACGAGCCAGGCCTCGGGGAGCGCGACTCGCTCACCGATGTGCCAGGCGGCGTCCGTCTGCAGAAGGTGCTCGCCGCAGCCGGGGTGGGCAGCCGCCGCTACTGCGAGGAACTGATCGGCGCAGGCCGCGTCGAGGTCGACGGCGAGATCGTTCGCCGCTTCGGGGCGCGGGTCGATCCGCAGCATCAGGTCATCCGGGTCGACGGCCGTCGCATCCCGGCGAGTGAGGACCTGGTCTACATCGCCCTGAACAAGCCCGCCGGCGTCCTCACCTCGATGTCTGACAGCCGCGGCCGCAAGACGATGGCGGACCTGCTGGGCGACGTCGATGAGCGGCTGTTCCACGTCGGCAGGCTCGACTACGACACCGAGGGCCTGATGCTGCTGACTAACGACGGTGAGCTGGCGCACCGGCTCGCGCATCCCAGGTTCGGCGTGCCGAAAACTTACCTGGCCGAGGTCAGCGGGCCAGTGCCCAAGGACCTGGGCCGCCAGCTCATCACCGGCATCGAGCTGGAGGACGGCGTGGCCAGCGCGGACAAGTTCCGCGTCGTCGAGCAGGTCGGCGGCCGGGCTCTGGTGGAGATTACGCTGCATGAGGGCCGCAAGCACATCGTCAAGCGAATGCTCGCGGCCGCCGGCCACCCGGTGAGCCGCCTGGTGCGGACACAGGTGGGGCCGGTCTCGCTCGGCTCGCAGCGGCCGGGTACGACCAGGCGCCTGACCACGAAGGAAGTCGGCGACCTCTATGCGGCCGTCGGCTTGTAACGGTACGCACGCCGCTAGCAGGGAACGAAGGAGGAGAGAACGTGGCCGTCCGTGCAGTCCGCGGCGCCGTCCAGGTCAGCGGGAACGACCGGGGCGAGATCCTGGCGAGCACCGCCGAGCTGGTCACCGAAGTGATGAGCCGGAATGAGCTCAGCACCGACGACGTGATCAGCGTGATCTTCACGGCGACGCCCGACCTGACCGCGGAGTTCCCGGCCCTGGCGGCGCGCAAGCTCGGGTTCCAGGAGGTACCGCTGCTGTGCGCGTCCGAGATCGGCGTGCCCGGCGCGATGCCGAATGTCGTCCGGCTGATGATGCATGTCGAGACGACCAAGCCCCGCGCCGAGCTCCAGCACGTCTACCTGCACGGCGCTGCGGCGCTGCGGCTGGACATCGCGCAATGACCGAGCTCGCCAGCGTGGTCGTCATCGGGACCGGGCTGATCGGGACCTCGGTGGCACTGGCGCTGCGCGAGCGCGGCGTGACCGTATGGCTGGCCGACCACGATGACGAGGCAGTGCGGCTGGCTGCCGACCTTGGCGCCGGCCTGTCGCTGCCCCTCGAAGGCGTGCCAGGCGGCCCGGCCGACGTCGCGGTTCTCGCTGTGCCGCCGTCCGCAGTTGCTGCCGAGCTCAGCACCGCCCAGCGCCGCGGCCTCGCGCGCGCGTACACCGATGTCGCGAGCGTGAAGGAACTGCCCCTTGCCGCTGCCCGCGAGCTGGGCTGTGACCTGGCCAGTTACCTGCCCGGCCACCCCCTGTCCGGCCGCGAGCGGTCCGGCCCGGCCGCCGCCAGGGCAGACCTCTTCGTCGGCCGCCCGTGGGTGCTGTGCCCGCAGCCTGCCAACGACGAGACAACCATCAGGCTGGGAACGGGGTTGGCTCAGGCCTGTGGTGCGTTGCCGATCGCGGTGTCGGCGGCCGAGCACGACCAGTGGGTGGCGCTGGTGTCGCATGCGCCGCACCTGGTGGCGGCGGCGATGGCAGCCCGGCTCGAGCACGCGCCGGAGACCGCGCTGGCTCTGGCTGGCCAGGGCCTGCGCGACGTGACCAGGATCGCGGCGTCCGGTGCGGGCATGTGGCTTCAGATCCTGACGGCGAACGCCGGGCCGGCCAGCGCCGTGCTGCGGGATGTCGCGGCCGACCTGGCCCAGGCCGCCGACGCCCTGGACAGCCTGGCAGCGGGCGACGAGCAGGCCGTCAAGCAGATCGCGAACTTGCTGGAGCGCGGGATCGACGGGGTACACCGCATCCCGGGTAAGCACGGCGGCCCGACGCGCGACTTCGCTGCGGTGCAAGTGGTCATCCCGGACCAGCCCGGCGAACTGGCCCGGCTGTTCCAGGCCGCGGACGACGCGGGCGTCAACATCGAGGACGTCAGCATCGAGCACTCGCCCGGTTTGCCGGTGGGCGTGGCCGAATTGTGGGTCCGGCCAGACGCCGCAGCCAGGCTCTCGGGTGTGCTGGCTGCCGGAGGATGGCCCGTCCGCCGGTAGCATCACCTAGTGACCGAATCAGCCGCCAGGATGGTATCGACCGGCGTGGACGAAATGCAGCGTTATGCCGGTAACCCCGGCCTGGTGATCGCCATGGACGGTCCAGCCGGGTCTGGCAAGTCGACGGTGGCGCGCCGCGTCGCTGCCGAGCTCGGCCTGCGCTATCTGGATACCGGTGCCATGTACCGGGCGCTGACGTGGTGGCTGCGCGAGCGAGGGGTCGACCTGACAGACACTGCTGCGGTGGTAGCCCGGATCAGTGAGCCGCGGATCGCGGTTGGCACCGACCCCGCCGCGCCGCAGATCACAGTGGACGGCCAGGACGTGGCCGGCCCGATCCGCACCCGCGAGATCTCCAACTCCGTCAGCATCGTGGCCGCGATCCCGCAGGTGCGCACCCTGCTCATCGGGATGCAGCGCGACATCATCGCCGTCGCCGCGACCGGGCCCGGGGATCGTCGCCGAGGGCCGCGACATCGGCACCGTGGTCGCGCCCGACGCTGACGTCAAGTTCTACCTGACCGCCAGCGAAGAGGTGCGCGCCCAGCGCCGCAGCGCGGACCTGGCCACCGATCCGGCAGCCACGGTCGAGGCGACCAGGCTTGAGCAGGCGCGCCGGGATCAGCGTGACGCCGCGCAGATGGCCATGGCCGACGACGCCGTCGCGGTCGACACCAGCAAGCTCAGCCCCGACGACGTCGTGACCCTGGTTGCCGGAATGGCGAGAGCGCAGCGGGCGGTATCACGTGGCTGAGCCAGCGGAGGGCACCGCTGGGCCAGATGCGGCGGTGCCGGTGCTCGCGGTCGTCGGCCGCCCGAATGTCGGCAAGTCCACGCTCGTCAACCGGATCCTCGGCAGCCGGCAGGCAGTTGTGGAGGACACGCCAGGCGTCACCAGGGACCGGGTCACCTACGACGCCACCTGGCGGGGCCGCGCGTTCACCCTCGTCGACACTGGCGGCTGGGAACCGTCCGTGGAAGGCACTCCGGCGCTCGCCGCCCGGGTGGCCGCGCAGGCGCGGATCGCGGTGGATGCGGCGGACGCCGTGTTGTTCGTGGTGGACGCTGTCGTCGGCGTGACCGACGCGGACGCCGCGGTGGCCGCGGTGCTGCGCAGGTCCCGCAAGCCCGTCGTGCTCGCGGCGAACAAGGTGGACGACGCGCCGGGCGAGCCGGAGGTCCACGCGCTCTGGTCGCTCGGGCTCGGTGAGCCGGTCCCGGTCAGCGCCCTGCATGGCCGCGGCAGCGGCGATCTTCTCGACGCCGTGCTGGGCGCGCTGCCGGCGGCTCCGGCCGAGCGCGATCCGGCTGAGGGCGGTCCGCGGCGGGTCGCGCTGATCGGCCGGCCGAACGTCGGGAAGTCGAGCCTGCTCAACAAGCTGGCCGGCAGCGAGCGCGTCCTGGTCGACTCCGTGGCGGGCACGACCAGAGACCCGGTTGACGAGCTCATCGACCTCGGGGGCAAGACCTGGCGGTTCGTCGACACCGCCGGCATCAGGCGCCGCGTGCGGGAGACGCAGGGCGCTGACTTCTTCGCGGCGCTGCGTACCGAGCGGGCACTGGAACGGGCCGAGGTCGCGGTGGTCCTGATCGACGCTAGCGAGCCGCTGGCCGAGCAGGACCTGCGCATCATCTCGATGGTGATCGACGCGGGCCGGGCCCTCGTCATCGCGTACAACAAGTGGGATCTGGTCGATGCCGACCGCCGCGAGTTCCTGGACAAGGAGATCGACCGCCAGCTGCATAACGCGCGGTGGGCGCCGCGGGTCAACCTCTCGGCCAAGACGGGCTGGCACGTGGACCGGCTCGTGCCGGCGCTCGATCGCGCGCTGGACAGCTGGGAGACCAGGGTACAGACCGGCAGGCTCAATGCCTGGCTGACGGCTCTGATAGCGCAGACACCGCCGCCCGTGCGTGGCGGCAAGCAGCCCAAGATCATGTTCGCAACGCAGGCGGGCATCAAGCCACCGCATTTCGTGCTGTTCACCAGCGGCTTCCTCCAGGCCGGCTACCGGCGCTTTATCGAGCGCAAGCTCCGGGAGGAGTTCGGCTTCGCCGGCACTCCGGTGCACGTCTCGATGCGGCTGCGGGAGAAGCGGTCCGGCCCGTCCGGCCGGGCAGCGCGCGGACCGGGCCGCAGCTAGCTCGGCGACTGGCCCGCCGCTGGCGCCGAGCCAGAACCAGACGGTGGTGCCGTCGTTGTCGCGGACGTACCCCCACTGGTCGGCCAGCGTCTGCACGAGGAACAGGCCGTGCCCGTCGGACGCGAATACGTCGCCGCGGACGACCGGTGTGCTGAGATCGGACCCCTCGTCGGCGACCTCGATCCGCACGCCGCCGTCGGCTTCGACGATCAGTACGGTGATGGTGCCGCCGTCGCAGCGCGAGCTGCTGTGCATGACGGCGTTGGTGACGAGCTCGGATGTCAGCAGGACTGCATTGTCAAGGCCCGGGTGTAAATCGCCGAGGGCCTTGGCGACAAAGCCACGCGCCTCGCGCACGTGCTCGGGCCGGCCGGGAATGGTCAGGCTGCCGAGAACCGCGGCTCCCGCCATCGTGGCGAAGTCCTCGCTGGTGTCGCTAGTCCGAGCGGTGAAGGCTGCCATCTCGGTCGCTCCCTCCCGCGCGGTGCCCGAGACCGTACAGTTCAAGAACTCCTGCAGCTCGAGAACGGCGAGTCATCCGAAAATGCCAACATTGGCGGCAGAACCCGAGCCAGAATAAGACGGCGCAGGTAAGACGCCTTCTAAGCTCAATGATGAAGTGACAATGCACGCCACGCAAGTGCGTGGCACAAATCGCGGTCACGAGATTGCACGTGGGATCTCACGACGCCCACCAGCTCGTGTATCGTGATCGACAAGTGAGTGACAGGCAGCCAATCCAGTGCCTTGACCGATTGGGTCGCAAAGATTGGCCGCGAGCTTCCCGAAGAGGGGGCGAGTGCCAGTGTCGGTCGGGCCCACAGTTCGCCGCCGTCGGCTCGGCAGCGAGTTAAGAAGGCTGCGCGAGTCGCAGTCGATCAAGCTTGAAGAGGTCGCCGAGCGGCTCGGTCTAGCCCCGTCGACCCTGTCCCGGATCGAGACCGGCAAGGCGCCGACGCGGACTGCCTATCTGAACTCCATGCTGGAGTTGTATGGAGTCGACGATCCGGGGCAGCGCCAGGTACTGCTGGAGATGGCCAGGGAAGGACACCGCAAGGGCTGGTGGGCGATCTGGGACGGGGTGCTGCCAACCGGATTCGGCATCTACGTCGGCCTTGAAGCCGAGGCCGCCTCGCTGCGGGTCTACGAGGCCCAGGTGGTGCATGGCCTGCTCCAGACCGAGGACTATGCCCGCGCGGTCATGTCGACGGTCCGCAGGCGGCAGACCCCAGATGAGATCGACAGGCTCGTCAAGCTCCGCATGCAGCGCCAGGACGTACTGCTGCGCGCCGACCCGCTGGAGCTGTGGATCATCCTCGACGAAGCTGTGCTGCGCCGGATGGTCGGGCCCTCGCACGTGATGCGCGCAGCAGCTTGAGCACCTCTATGAAGCAAGTCAGTGGCCGAACATTACCCTTCAGGTGCTGGCATTCGGCAGCGGGCTGCACCCCGGCATGGGTGGCCCGTTCGCGATTATCGAGTTCCCCGAACGGTTCGACCCGGACGTCGTTTATACGGAGGGGGTGACTGGGCAGGCCTATATGGAGGAGCGCGACCGCGAGGTTCGCGCTCGCTCGGAAGCCTTCGACCTCCTTCGTGCGACTGCTCTTCCTCCGGCCGACTCGGCGCTTCTCATCCGATCTCTCGCTGAAGGATCCGAAGTATCCACCTGAAAGGAACACAGCATGTCCGAATACGACACTTCCAACGCAGCGTGGATCACCAGCCGCGCCTGCAACAACTCGGCCTGCGTCCAGGTCGCCCACCTGCCCGGCGGCATGGTCGCGCTCCGCGACTCCAAGGACACCACCAAGCCAGCGCACATCTTTGACGGCGCAGAGTGGGCCGCCTTCCTGACTGGCGTGAAGGCCGGCGAGTTCGACATGCCGGTGAGCTGACCCGGGCGGGGCAGAGACTGACTGGCCCCCGGATAGCTGGCCAGATGCCAGCATCCGGGGGCCGTCAGGTGTTTCAGGCGCTCGGTTGCTTCAGGCTGCTAGTCGGCCGAGGTCATGCGCGACGACTGGGTGATCGAAGCCTCGTGCCCTGTCGACGAACCGGGATCGATGAGCGGCAACGCGAACACGTGGCCCAGCGGCTCGGGACCGACGTACTGCTGGCAGCGGCAGTCGTCGACCGCGCAAGCCGACGTGTGCGGATTGTGGAAGCTCAGGTGATGACTGCACCCGCAGATCGGCTGCGGTTCCGGCGGCGCACTCAGCGACTGGCTCTTGGTCTCCGCCAGCTTGCCCTTAGCAGCAAGGATCGCGAGCCGCCGGCGATGGTGCTTCTGCAGGCTGCCGCCGATGATCGGCGGGATAATGAAGACAAGCCACCAGTAGTCTTCGACGAGGCTCATGATGCCGTGCACGCGTTCTATCTTCCAGCATGGGCGCCGGCAAGAGCAAACGTCAGCCCGGCATGCCGAACTCGCCGTCCCGAGCCCCGCCGAGGAACGCATCCCATTCGCCCCTGGTAAAGACCAGGGCCGGGCCGTCCGGGTGCCGGGAGTTGCGGATGGCCACGTCGCCGTCGGCCAGGAACGCGATCTCTACGCAGTTCCCGCCGGTCGGGCCGCTGCGGCTGCTCTTGATCCAGGTCGCCCCGCTCGTGGTGGCACTCATATCGCGGGCACTGGTTCCGGCGCTGCTGGTCACTCGGATCCCTCCAACTCCCCGAGCATTGAACGGATGAGGTCAGTGGTCTGGTCTGGCGTCGTACTGGTCGCAGTGATCTGATCCATTGCCTCGGTGTACCGGTCCACGTCGACGCGCTTGTCCAGGTACAGGGCGCTGGTGAGCTGCTCCACGTAGACGACGTCCGGCAGGTCGTCGGTCGCGAACTGGAGAATGCTGAAGCTGCCCGGCGCGGCGTAGGACGCACCGGTGCGGAACGGGCACACCTGGATGGTGAGACCGGGCCGGTTAGAGATGTCGAGCAGGTGCTCGAGCTGAGCACGCCGGAGCGCCGGCGTGCCGACCGGCCGGCGCAGGGCCACCTCGTCGATCACCGCCCACAGCCGCAGCCCGCCGGAGGCGAACCGCCGCTGCCGCTCCTTGCGCAAGTACACGAGCCGGTGTGCCTCTGCACGCGAGTAGGCACCGAGCTGGATGACTGCGGCAGCGTAATCCTCCGTCTGCAGCAGTCCGGGTACGAACTGGGCGTCGAAGCTGCGGATGGATTCGGCCGACTCCTCCAGCCCGATGTACGACTGGAACCATGCCGGGAGGACGTCCTGATACCGATGCCACCAGCCCTGCTGGTTGGCCTGGCTCGCCAGGGTCAGCAGCTGCTCGCGCTCGGCTATGTCGGTGATGCCGTAGAGGTTCAGCAAATCGGCGATGTCGACCTCGCGCACGGCGTTGCGGCCTAGCTCGATCCTGCTGATCTTCGATTCCGAGCCGCGGATCGCCTTGGCCGCGTCCTGAGCCGAAATGCCACGGGCCTCGCGCAGCCGCCTTAACTGCGTGCCCAGCAGGATCCGGAGCACCGTGGGTGCGCCCATGGCGTCGACGGTGGCCCTGCGGGCGCTGGCCGGGGGAGGGCTAGCCGGGGCGGGGCTGGCCTCGCCCGGCATAGCGCCATCGAGCCTCGTGCCATCAGACATCAGCCGCGCTCCCTCCCGATGCGCCGCGTGGATCTTACTATCGTGTCACGGCCGTACGCGCGGCCATAAAGATTTGAACCCGCTCGCCCTTATTCGCGTGTATTCGGCGGCCGCTCGTCGAATGGACGCGGCCGATCGTTACTTCGCGGATGATATCGCAGATGCGATTTCAGACTAGTACTCGCGCCGTGCCGCCACCACGCCATCCTGGCTGGTGGGCGGGCCCGCACGGCGGTTCCGTCGGCGCCAGCGGGCCTGACCCTGGCAGGTGCGGCGAACCTCGATAACATCGCGAAGGTACGCCACATCGGCTCGCATGAAGGCAGGACGCATGCGCTATAGAACCCTCGGCAACTCCGGGCTGCTGGTCTCGGTCGTCGGGCTCGGCTGCAACAACTTCGGCCGCCGACTGAACGTCGAGCAGACTCGCTCAGTCGTCGATGCAGCGATCGACGCCGGCATCACGCTGCTGGACACAGCCGAGACGTACGGCGGTGCCGGGCGCTCGGAGGAGATGCTCGGCGAGGTCCTGGCGGGTCGCCGTGACCAGGTGGTGCTGGCGACCAAGTTCGGGTCGCAGAGCGGCGACATGGGCTACGGTCCGGCGGCGGGCGCCAAGGGCGGCCGCGCCTACATCAGGCGGGCAGTCGAGCAGTCACTGCGCCGGCTGCGCACCGACTACATCGACCTGTACCAGATTCACACGCCCGATCCGCTGACGCCGATCGAGGAGACTCTCTCGGCCCTTTCCGACCTCGTCCGGGCCGGCATCGTGCGCTACATCGGGCACTCGAACTTCTCCGGGGTGCAGCTCGCCGCCGCGGCGGCTGCGGCCCGCGAAGTCAACGCCATCCCGTTCATCTCGGCCCAGAATCACTGGTCGCTACTGGAACGGCACGCCGAGCTAGACCTGGTGCCTGCGGCCATCCAGTTCGGGCTCGGCGTGCTGCCGTTCTTCCCGCTCGCCAACGGCCTGCTGACCGGCAAGATCCGGCGCGGGATCGGGCCAGCCGAAGGCACCAGGCTGGCTGGCCGCGACGACTACATCACCGAGGACAAGCTGGACAAGATCGAGACGCTGGCGGAATGGGCTGACCAGCACGGCAGGACGCTGCTGGAGGTCGCGATCGGCGGCCTCGCGGCACTGCCCGGCTGCGCGTCAGTCATCGCCGGCGCGACGTCCGCTCGAGCAGGTTCATGCCAACGCCGCGGCGGGCCGGAGGGAGCCGAGTCCGTCGGAGCTGGCAGAGATCGACAAGATCGTGCCCGTCTTCGGCTGAGGCAGGCGGGGCGCCAGGACCGTTGCGGAAAGTGTGCCCCCAGTGAATGCAGCCCAGTGAAAGCAGCCCAGTGCAAGCAGCCCAGTGCAAGCCGCCTAGCGAAAACACCCCAGTGAAAGCAGCCCGATGAGAGCAGCCCTGTACGAGCGATACGGGCCGGCGGCCGAAGTGCTGCAGGTCACCGACATCGAGACACCCGAGCCGGGACCGGGCGAGGTCCGGGTCAGGATGACGCTGTCCGGGGTCAACCCGACCGACTGGAAGTCGCGCAGCGGTGCGACTCCGCGCCCCATAGACGGATTCCAGATTCCGCATCACGACGGCAGCGGGATCATCGACGCAGTCGGCGAAGGTGTCGACGCCGGCCGCGTCGGACAGCCGGTGTGGACCTGGCTGGCTGCCGGCGGCCGTCGCTGGGGGACCGCCGCGCAGTGGACGGTGCTGCCGTCCCGGCAGGCCGTGCCGCTCCCGGACGGCGCATCTGACGAGCTCGGCGCCTGCCTCGGCGTACCTGCTATCACCGCGCACCGGTGCCTGTCCGCCGACGGCCCGGTCGACGGCAAGAACGTCCTCGTCGCAGGCGGCGCCGGCGCGGTCGGCCACTTCGCCATCGAGCTGGCCAAGTTCTTCGGCGCGCGGGTCGCGACGACGGTGAGCGGCCCGCAGAAGGCCGAGCTGGCCCGCCAGGCCGGCGCCGACCTCGTCGTGAACTACCGGGACCCCGCCGCGGCCGACCAGTTGCGGGCCTTCGCGCCGACCATGGACCGGATCGTCGAGCTGGCCCTCGGGGCCAACCTCGAGCTCGACCTCGCGGTGTCCGGGCCGTCGACGCACATCGTCGACTACGCGGCCGAGCCCGACGATCCGGTGCTGCCGGTGCGCAGGTGCATGACCGCCAACGTGACACTGCGCTTCGTCCTGCTCTACGGGGTGCCTGCGGAGGCGGTGGACCAGGCCGTAGCCGACATCAGCGCCGCGCTGGCGGCCCGTGCGCTGACTGAGCTGCCGGTGACGAGGTTCCCGCTGGAGCAGATCGTCGAGGCCCACGAAGCCGTCGAGGCTGGCGTCGCCGGCAAGGTCGTCGTCGAGATCCCCTGACCGGCGGCGGCCCCGCCAGCTACCTCGTCACGGGCTGAGCCGGTGCAGGTCGCGCGGGAACAGCGTCACCTGCCGGACGTTAGCCGCGCCGGTGAGCCGCGCCGTCCACCGCTCCAGCCCGATCGCGAACCCGCCATGCGGCGGCATGCCGTGCCGGAACACCTGGAGGTAGCCGGCGAACGGCGCCGGGTCCAGGCCGCGCGTGGCCAGCGCCGCGAGGTAGTCCTCGTGCCGGTGCAGCCGCTGGCCGCCTGTCACGATCTCGGTGCCGCGGAAGAGCAGGTCAAAGCCGTTGGAGTAGCCCGGTCGCGCCGGGTCCGGATGGGTATAGAACGGCTTGCTCGTCAGCGGGTAGCCGGTCACGAACAGCAGTTCGCTGCCGTGCTCGCGCTCGGCCCACTCGCACAGCCAGCGCTCGTGCGCCGGCGCGAGGTCGTCCTCGCCGGTCACGTCCTCGCCAGTCGCCGCGAAGATCATCGCCATCGCCTCGGTGAAATGAACGTGCGGGATCTCGGCTGGCACTGTCGGCAGCGTCGCGCCGAGCAACTGCATGCGCGAGCTACCCCGTTCCCGTACTGATTCGACCATGCCAGCGATGGCGTCCCGGCAGGCCGGCATCACGTCGAAGTGGTCGGTGATGAAGCCAAGCTCGGCGTCCAGGCTCGTGTACTGCGCCAGGTGGCGGCCGGTGTCGTGGGGCTCGGCCCGGAAGACCGGGCCGACCTCGTAGACCCGCTCGAACACGCCGACCATTGCCTGCTTGTAGAACTGCGGCGACTGAGCCAGGTAGGCGGGCCGGCCGAAGTAGTCGATCCGGAAGACGTTCGCGCCGCCCTCAGTAGCCGACTCGACGATCTTCGGGGTGAAGATCTCGGTGAAGCCGGCGGCGTCCAGCGCGGCGCGGAAGCCCGCGGCGCTCGCGGCGGCGATCTCGAAGCCGGACCGCAGCAGCGGGATGCCGCAATGTCGTCGGCGCGTGGTCCAGGATCGTCGGCAGTGTGGCGGTCAGGGCCGGCCGGTACAGGTCGAACGGCGGCGGCTCGGCCGGGCCGGACAGCCGCGTCACTGTCGGCTCGGTGAGCTCGGCGCCGCCGGGCGCCTGCGCGTTGGCGACGACGAGGCCTTCGACCTGCAGGACCGTCTCCTCACCGACGGCGTCGTCTTCGCCGACCGGGCCTCCTCGCCGACCGGGCCGTCCTCGCCGGCAGGCACGACCACCTGGGCCAGGCCCGCCCGGTCCCGGATGACGAGGAAGGTGACGGACTTGAGCTCGCGGCGGCGGTGCAGCCAGCCAGCGATCGTGACTCGCTCGCCGATGTGCTTGGGCAGCTCGGCGGACAGTACTCGTGAGATCATCACAGCTCCCGCAGGGATTGTGGCGACCCCTTGGGAGTGCGGGCGATAAGGGAACTCGCGGTGCCACCGCACTTTCGCCGTCGCGGCAGCCGCCGTAGCGGCCAGGCCAGGGACGGCCTCGTTGGGCCCGGTGACGGGGGCTGGCCGGCGGGGCATCGGGCTCGGCCGCTGGCGGCGGTCGCCGTTCCTCCCCGCGCTCGGGAGTGTCTTCGCGGCCGGGCGCGAGGCCGCCATCTCAGCTTCCGGCGGCTCTCTGCTGCTCAGGTCCCGAGTGGTGGCTGGCCTGGCAGGTGCTCACGTGATCCGGCGCTACTCGTCTCCGTCAGCGCGTTGGCTCCAGCATAAGGGCCCCGGCGCGAGTGCTGGCAACCGGTTTGTCCGGCCGCCTACGCTGTGGGCATGTACCTCCCGCGCCACTTCACGGTCACCGACCTGGCTGCAGATCACTGCGTTTGTCGACGCGGCGCAGTCCGCCGACCTCGTCACCTTCGACGGCACCAAGCCCGTGTCGACGCTGCTGCCGGTGATCTGGGACCGGCCGGACTCCCCGGCACGACAGGGGCTGGCGCGAGTGCCGATAGTGCTGACCCCGCCGACCTGGCTGACGCGGTCGACTAGCCAGGCAGGCCGAGCCGGCCGAGCCGGCCAGCTACGGCCGCCTGCTCGGCCATATCGCCATCGCGAACGACCAGTGGAAGACGGCGCTGCCCGGTGCGCAGGCGCTGGCGATCGTGCACGGGCCCCAGGCCTACATCTCGCCGAGCTGGTACGAGAGCAAGGCCAGGCACGGCCGGGTGGTTCCGACCTGGAACTACGAGGCCGTGCACCTGACCGGGTCGATCGCGTTCCATCAGGACCCCGAGTGGCTGCGCGGCTTCGTGACCAGGCTGACCAGGCGGCACGAGAGCGGCCGCGCGCATCCCTGGGCCGTCTCGGACGCCCCGCCGGAGTACATCGACGGCCAGTTGCGGGCGATCGTCGGCGTCGAGCTCACGATCACGGCCATCGAGGCCAAGCAGAAGCTCAGCCAGAATCGCAGTGGCTCTGACCGGACGGGCGTCGTCGCCGGGCTCGGCGGCGAGCCGGGCCCTGGTCCGGCCGCGATCGCCGCCGCCATGGCCGCGCAGCTGGCTGGCGAGGACGCCGTCTAGGCCGTCGGCAGGCCGATCTCCGCTGGCTCGCTGTCCTCGGCCTCGTCCCCGACGCAGCTGCTCGGGCAGCACTCGGCGTCGCCCTGCTCGCCCGCGGCGATGGCCGCGCTGATCGACGGCCAGCTGGGTCACCTGCTCGGGGCTGAGGCGGTCGAACAGCGATCGCCTGACCTGCTCCACGTGGGCTGGCGCGGCCGCCGCGAGCGCCACGAAGCCAGCCTCGGTCAGCCGTGCGACCTGGCCGCGGCGGTCGGTCTCGCAGTCCAGCGCGCTCAACCCAGCCGCGCTCCTCCAGCCGGGCAACGGCGTGCGAGAGCCTGCTCTTGCTGGATGTCGAGGCCTCGGCGAGCTGGCTCATCCGCAGCGCCCGCCCTCAGCTTCGGACAGCCGGACGAGGATTTCGTAGTATCCGTGCGGAATGCCGGATTCCCGCTGCAGCTGTGTCTCGACAGCTGAGAACAGCGTCTGGGTGGCGGAAAGGAAGACCCGCCACGCGCTCTGCTCCTCGGCGGACAGCCACCGAGGCTGGGAATCGGCCATGCCACCATCATACCCCAGGTAGTTGAGCGTTTGACAACTATGCCACGCCATGATATTCCTTGAGTACTCAACAAGTTCGCTTTCAACTACATGCTATCGGGAGTGATCAACTGTGACCTCAGCAGCGACTGAGACGGCTATCCCCGGCTACGAGGCCGCCACCTGGAACATCGACCCCATCCACTCCGAGGTGGGCTTCTCCGTTCGGCACATGATGGTCAGCAAGGTTCGCGGCAGGTTCACCACCTTTAGCGGCCAGATCGTCACGGCCGACGACCCGACGCAGTCCTCGGTGACCGCGGAGATCGACCTCGCCTCGATCAACACCGGGCCAGGAGCAGCGCGACGAGCACATCAAGTCAGCTGACTTCTTCGAGGTCGAGACGTACCCGACGATGACCTACAAGTCCACGGGCATCCGGGTCGAGGACGGCGAGTACATCGTCGACGGCGACCTGACCCTCAAGGGCGTCACCAAGAGCGTGCCGCTGCACCTCGAGCTCAACGGCTTCGGGCCGGACCCGTTCGGCGGCGTCCGCGCTGGCTTCACCGCCACCGGCGAGACTCAACCGGCGCGACTTCAACGTCAACTTCACCGCGCCGATGCAGAACGGCGGCGTCGTAGTGGCGGACAAGATCACGCTGCACCTCGAGATCGAGGCCGTCGAGGGCCTGATCCAGTCTCACGTCGGCAGCCGGGCCAGCCGTCGCGCGCCACACACTGGCGTGCGGTGGCCGGCCCGCTGCTTGCCGTGCGGCCGGCCAGGGCGGTGGTCACGCTAGTCACGGACGCGGCTGCCCAGCCGGCCGAGCAGCTCCGCCTCGCGCTCGGCCGAGATGCCGACGCCAGGGCGCGCCAGTGCCGGGCGCCCGGTCCTCCGCGCGGATGTCGGCGACCGTCTCGCGCAGCGGCCGCGGCGTGAGCCCGGCAGCGAACGCCGCGGCCGGGTTGGCCCTGCTCATGTTCGCGCCGTCGTCTTCGCCCTCCGCCCACAGCGGCAGCATCTCGCCGTCGACGCCGTGCTCGAGCAGGAACTCGCTGCTGGCCCACGTGAGCTGCGTGCCCGGCGGCGCCACCTCGGCCGCGATCGCCTCGAGCATCTGGCCGAAGCCGAACGGCGGCGCCGGGCTGACCGTGTGGAATGTCCCGGTGATCGACCGCTCCAGCAGCGAGACGGTGAACGCGGCCTGATCGCGTGCGTCGATCAGCTGGATCGGGTCGTCCGGGATCGCCCGGCGCCAGCACGGTGCCGCCCCTGGCCAGCCGGTCGACCCACCAGGTGAACCGGTAGCTGCGGTCGTACGGCCCGATGACGTACGTCGGCCGGATGATCGTCGTGTCCGGTCCGAACAGCTCGGTGCTCGACCTGCTCGCACGCCACCTTCAGGCCGCCGTAGTTCTCGTTGGTGACCTCCGTCGCGTCGGGATCCGTCGACGGCGGCCAGTGGCGCGCTCTCGTCGTAGTTCGGCGGGACCGACGGACTGTAGGCGGAGACGCTGGAGATGAAGACGTACGTGCCGCCGCGCCCGCCGAGCGCCGTCGCCAGCGAGCGCACCTGCCGCGGGAAATACGCGCACACGTCGATGGTCGCGTCCCAGCTGCCGGCGGCCAGCGCGGACAGGTCCTCGTCGCGGTCGCCGCTCAGGTGGGTGGCCTGCGGGAACAGGTCGGTCCCCGTCTTGCCGCGATGGAACAGCGTGACATCGTGACCGGCCTCGAGCGCCGCCGCCGCCATATGCCGCCCGACGAACGCGGTGCCGCCGATCATGAGGATGCGCATCAGGCGGCCTTGAGGGCAGCGAGCTGGGCCGAGATCGTCTCCGCAGTCGGGAACGTGAGACCCACCAGCGTGACGTGCTTCCAGCGCAGGACGCCGTCGGCATCGATCACGAACACGGAGCGGCGCAGGCCCGCGCCGCCGAGCGTGATGCCGTACTGCCGGGCGACCGTCAGTCCCTCGTCGGCGAGCAGCGGGAACGCCAGGTCGTACTTGCGCGCGAACTGCTCGTGACTGGCCAGGCCCTGCGGGCTGATCGCCCAGACAGCGGCGCCGAAGCCAGTGAAGCTCTCCAGGCCCGAGGTGTAGGAGCACAGCTGCCGGGTGCAGACGGCGGTGTTGTCGCCGGGATAGAAGGCGAGCACGATCGGCCTGCCGCGCTGCTCCGAGAGTGTGTAGTCGCCATGGACGGCCTCGCCACCGGCGCAGCTCGATGCCGGGCAGGGTGAAATCGGGGGGAACCTGGCCGGTTTCCGGTGTCTTAGCCACGCGGCATCCTCCTGGGGATTGCTGTCATAGTGCGGCCCCGCTGGACAGGTTATGCGGTGAACTCGCTGCCACGGGCGCCGGCGGTGGTCACGGGGTGATGATGGAAGGGTGACGGGAGCGCGGAATGGCTGAGCCGGGCGGCTACAGCCTGTACGAGGAACTGGCCCAGTGGTGGCCGGTCATCTCGCCAGCGGCCGAGTACGCCGACGACGCCGCGGTCATCGACGCCATCTTCGCTCGTCGGCGGCCAGCCTGTGCGCAGCGTCCTCGACCTGGGCTGCGGCGGCGGGCACGTGGCCCTGCACCTCAAGGACGGCAGGTCGATGACGCTCGTCGACCTGTCGGCGGAGATGCTCGCGGTATCCCGGCAGCTGAACCCGGACTGCGAGCACGTCCAGGGTGACATGCGGACCATCCGGCTGCGGCCGCCAGTTCGACGCGGTGCTCGTGCACGACGCGGTGGACTACGTCACCAACCAGGGCGACCTGAGCAGTGTCATCGGCACGGCGTTCGCGCACTGCCGCCCGGGCGGGCTGGCCGTCTTCGCCCCCGACCACACGGCCGAGACCTTCCGCGCCGGTCGCGGCGGCGGCGGCGGCCATGACGGCACCGGCCGCCAGGCGAGCTTCCGCGAGCGGACGTCCGACCCCGTTCCTGGTGACGACTGGATCCTGGCGGAATACGAGTTCACCCTGCGGGACGCCGGACGGCACGGTCCGGGTCGTACCCGGAAGCGCACCGGCTCGGGTCGTTCCGCCGGGATACGTGGCTGCGCCTGCTGCGGGCTGGCCGGGTTCGCTGCCGAGACACGGCTTCGGGACGGGAACGGGGCCGCATCCGCCAAGGTCATGTTCATCGGCCGCCGCGATCCGGATCCGCCATGACGCGCCGTCGCCCGGAGCCGCAGCCGTGGCAGCGAGGCGGCGGCATTCCAGGTTCGCTGTCCGGGTCGCCGCTGCCGCCCGAGGCGTTCACCGGGGCCGGCGGCAGGCGCATGCCGTCAGCGGCGGCACGCGCGGACGCCTCGCTCGCGCGACTGGCACGCGCCCGCCTGGCTGGTCCCGGCGATCTTCTTGTGCATCCTGATCGGGCTGGTCATCACCATCATCGTGACCGCCTGAACCTGGCGAAAACGCCGCCGCAGCCGTGCTCGCGCGCTAGCGTGCGTGACCGCGTCCGCGTCCGGTACGGAAACTTCGGACCAGCCGAGCACGCGTTGATGCCAGAGCCCGCTCGGCCGCGTGAGTGCGCCACATCAGACGCTGCAGCTTGCCCGTTATGATCCAGTTTCGGGTGCGGAGAGCGGCAGCCAGACCCGGAAGCGGGTGTCGCCAGGGACCGATTCCACCCGCAGATCCCCGTGATGGCGGCTGACGACGATGCGGTAGGAGATGTCGAGCCCGAGCCCGGTGCCCTGGCCGACCGGCTTGGTGGTGAAGAACGGCTCGAAGATCCGGTCGCGGATCTCCGGCGGCACGCCCGGGCCGGTGTCGCCGAACTCGACGAGCAGCTGATCACGGTCGAGCGACGTGCGGATGGTCAGCGTGCCCGATCCGTTCATCGCCGACACCGCGTTGTCGATGAGGTTGGTCCAGACCTGGTTCAGCTCGCCGGGGAACGCCGGGATGCGAGGCAGGCCGGGACCGTAGTCGCGGACGATCGTGATGCCGTCGCCGATCTTGGCGGCGAGCATGGTCAGTGTGCTGTCGAGCAGCTCGTGAATGTCGACGACCTGGTAGGGCGCCCGGTCGAGCTGCGAGTACTGCTTGGCCGCGCCCACCAGGTTCGAGATGCGCGCTACCGAGTCGGTGATCTCGGTCAGCAGCAGCTCGGTCTCGATGGTGTCGGCGAGCCAGCGCAGGGCGCCGGCCAGCTCGTCGCTCGGTGTCGGCGCTGCCGTCGGCCGCGTCCGCCACGGCCGCAGCGATGCGGTCCAGCTTGTCCGGGCCGATGGCCGCCTGCACGAACGCGGGCGCCAGCTCCCAGCCCGCGCTGATGTCGTGCTCGTCGAGCCAATCGGTGACCGCGTCCTCCAGGTCCGAGGCCTCCAGCGGCCCGAGTGCTGGTGCGCTGGCGACGCGCCCGGCCGCATCGTCGAGGACCTTGACCAGCAGTGCCAGGACCGCGCCGTCATGATGCGCCGCGAGCGACCGCCGGAAGCTTGCGCCGCAGCGTGACGATCTTCTCGCGCAGGCCCGCGGTCGCCCGCACGGCCGCCGCCGCCGGGTTGTTGAGCTCGTGCGTCAGCCCGGCCGACAGCGCACCGAGCGCCAGCAGCCGCTCGCGCTGCCCGATGGCTTCCTGGGTGTTCCTGATGCCGAAGAACAGGCCCTCCAGCAGGTGCACCGCCATCGGGAACCAGTCGCTCATCAGCTGGGCGAACTTCGCAGCGTCGAGCACGTAGAAGCGCGAGCGCTCGGTCACCCGCATGGAGTTGTTGTACACCTGCGGCACCCGGTCGCCGAGGTAGGCGAAGAACGCGCCGGAGTACACGCCGGGATTCGATGCCCTGGTTGTCTCGACGTCGTCGGCGCCGATCTGGCGGGAGAGCACGACAGTGCCCGACAGCAGCACGTACAGCGCCGTGGCCGGCTCGCCCTCGGCGTAAACGCGGCCGGGCTCGGCGACGACCACCCGGCCCTCGCGGCAGAGCCAGGCGAGCTGGTCGTCGGCTAGCTTCTCGAACAGGAACAGCCCGCGCAGCTCCTCGGCGCTGCACCGGGCGCCCGTGCTCGGCTCGACGGTGCTCGGCTCGACGGTGCTCGGCTCGACGGTGCTCGGCTCGACGGTGCTCGGCTCGACGGTGCTCGGCTCGACGGTGCTCGGCTCGCCCGTGCTCGGCTCGCCCGTGCTCGGCTCGCCCGTGCTCGGCTCGCCCGTGCTCGGCTCGACGGCGCTTGGCGCTTGGCCGCCGGCCGCCGCGTCCGCGCTCACAGCTTCTCCAGGTAGCGATGCACCAGCATGACCGCCATGGCTCCTTCACCGACCGCCGAAGCGACCCGCTTGGCCGACTCGGCGCGCACGTCACCGGCCACGAAGACGCCCGGCACGCTGCTCTCCAGGTGATACGGCGCTCGGTCCAGTGGCCAGCCGGGCGGCATCTGACCGCCGACGACAAGGTCGGGCCCGGCCACGACGAACCCGTGATCGTCGCGCACGACGACGTCGGCGAGCCAGTCGGTCAGCGGCGCCGCGCCGATGAAGACGAACAAGTACTGAGCATCGACTGTCCGCGTCTCGCCAGTGTTACTGTCGCGCAGCGTGAGCTGCTCCAGGTGATCTTTCCCGTGCGCCTCGACGACCTCAGTGCACGTCTTGACCTTGATCGCGGGGACATTGTCGACCTGCTCGATCAGGTAGTGCGACATCGACTTGGTCAGCGACGGTGCGCGCACGAGAATCGATACCGAGCGGGCGCGCTTGCCGAGATAGACGGCGGCCTGACCGGCAGAGTTGGCGCCGCCGACGATGTAGATGTCCTGGTTGATGCAGCTTGTCGCCTCTGTCAGCGCGGAGCCGTAGTAGACGCCGCGCCCGGTGAGCTCGGCCACGCCTGGCGCGGTGAGCTGCCGGTAGGCCACCCCGGTCGCCAGGATGACTGTGTGCGCGCTAATGGTGGTGCCGTCCGCGAAGCGGATTGTCCGGGCCGACCCGTTGACTTCGAGGCTGACGACCTCGCGGGTGGTCAGGATCTCGGCGCCGAACTTGGCGGCTTGCCGTCGCGCCCGGTCGGTGAGCTGCGCGCCGGAAACGCCATCGGGGAAGCCCAGGTAGTTCTCGATCCGCGAGCTCTGGCCAGCCTGGCCGCCGGTGGCGGTGCGCTCGACCAGCACGGTCCGCAGTCCCTCTGACGCGCCATAGACAGCCGCGCCGAGGCCGGCCGGGCCGCCGCCGATGACGATGAGGTCGTAGAAGTCGGTGGACGGGTTGGTCGCCAGGCCCACCTTGGCAGCAAGGTCCGGCTCGGACGGCTCCACCAGCACGGTACCATCGGGGACGATGACGACCGGCAGCGCCTGCCCGTCCTGGTTCGCTGCCTCCAGGAACTGGCGGCCCTCGGGCTCGTCGGTGGAGTACCAGCGGTACGGCACCTGATTGCGGGCGAGGAACTCGCGTACCTCGGACGAGCGCGCCGACCAGCGATGGCCGATGACCTTGGTCTCGGGCACCGGCCTGTGATCCGACGACAGCCAGGTCTCCAGCAGTGAGTCGACCACCGGGTACAGCTTCTCCTCCGGCGGGTCCCACGGCTTGAGCAGGTAATAGTCGAGATCGACCACGTTGATGGCATCGATCGCGGCGCCCGTGTCAGCGTATGCAGTCAGCAGCGCGCGCCGCGCGCCAGGGTAGATGTCCATCGCGCGCTCGAGGAACTCGATGCCGTTGAGCTGCGGCATCCGGTAGTCGGCCAGGATCATCGCAACGAGATCGCCGCGCAGCTTCATCTGACGCAGCGCGTCGAGAGCCGCCTCGCCGGACTCCGCGCGCACGATCCTGTGCTGCTCGCCGTAGCGGCGGCGCAGATCCCTGGCGACAGCGCGGGACACATCAGGATCGTCGTCCACGGTCACGATTGCCGGCCGTGGCCGCGATTCCTGGCCAGACGATGATGCCGACGCTGGCGTTGCTGCGGGACTGTCGCGAGACTCTGCCGGTGCTGCCGGTGCGTCTTCCATTCGCCCATCGTAAGTTCCCCCCGGCGAGTCACCTCGCGCTGGCAGCGCCGACCGGCCTGTGACCACGCGCGTAGCTCCGGCAATTCGCTGTCGGCGTATTCGGGATTAACTGGTTATGCAGGTCATAGCTCGCAAAGTCTGCACGAGCCGCCGGCGTTCGGCACGAACTCCAGCACCTTCTCGAAGTGGACGGTCGTGTCGCAGAGGTCAGCTGCCCTCGGGCGAGCCCTCGTAACCTGCCGCAGATAGGCGAGCCGGCCGCTGTGGCACCCTTGCGGCGGCTTACCATGCTGGCCATGAGGCGGACGGCGCGGCCGAGCCTGCTGATCACGGCGGCTGCGGTGGCAGCGGTAGCTGCCGCCGCGAGCGGCTGCACGGGGTCCGCTGCGGCTGGCGGCGGTGCGTCAGCGGCTGCGCGGACCCAGGCAGGCAAGGCGACATCAGGTAGCGTCTTGCCGACGATAAGCCCAGCCGCGTCACCCGCGCCGTCGCCGTGGCCGGTAGTCGTCCCGGTGCCCGCTGCCCGTGCTGGCCAGCATCAGACTGGCGCGCGGCCGCCAGCGCGCAGCACGGTATTCCAGGCCGAGATGACCGACCTGTGGGCGGGCGTAGTGTCTGGCCGGCCGGCAATTCGCCATGCCGGCCTTCTTCCCGCTGGTGGCCTACGAGCAGGTCAAGGCCATCGCAGATCCCGCTGCCGACTGGCAGAACCGTCTGGTGGCCGAGTTCAGGGCCGACGTGATCGCCGCCCACGACCTGATCGGCCGCCGGGCCCGGCAAGCGACGCTGCTGCGTGTCATCGTGCCCGAGCAGCAGGCGGACTGGATCAGTCCTGGCGTCTGCGCCAACGGGGTCGGCTACTGGCACGTGGCGGGCGCGCGCGTGGTGTACCGGGCCGGAGGCCGAGTGATGTCGTTCGGCATCGCGACGCTCATCTCCTGGCGCGGCCGCTGGTACGTCGTGCACCTGGGCGGCGAGCTGCGGACGTCGGCGGGCGGAATGATCGATCAGCCGGCGGCTGGACCGGGCGTACCGGGCCCGCCCGCTGGCTGCTAGGCGTGGCGCCCGTCAGAGGGGGACGGCGCCGGGCCCGTCCCCGGTACCGGTGCTGCGGGGGGCGTACAGATCGACGGCGCGCCAGCAGTACCAGGCGACGATACTGCGATAGGGGTGGTAGGGCTCGCCGAGGACGTCGAGCTCCTTGGCGGTGGGCGTCGGCACGTCCCAGGCCAGGGCGTAGCCACGGCGGACGCCCAGGTCGCCCGTCGGCCATACGTCCAGGCGCCGCAGCTGGAAGATGAGGAAGATCTCGGCAGTCCACCGGCCGATGCCCCGCACGCTCGTCAGGCGTGCGACGATCTCGGCGTCGCTCTCGCGCGCCAGCCGCCGCGGCTCGAGGATCACCGTCCCGTCGAGCACCTTGGCGGACAGGTCGCGCAGCGAGGCGGTCTTGTTGCCCGATAGGCCCGCGCCGCGCAGGGTCTCGTCCGAGAGCGCGAGCAGCCGCTCGGGGAGTACCTCGTCGCCGAGCGCTGTGATCAGGCGGCCATGGATGGCCCGCGCAGCGTTACCGGCCAGCTGCTGATAGGTGATGGCGCGGACTAGCGTGGCGAAATGCGTCTCCGCTGGTACCGGCAAGGACGGCAGCCCGGCGTCGGCCACGAGTCGCGCCAGGACCGGGTCACGCCCGGCGAGCTGCCGCGCAGCCTCTCGCGGTGAGACTCTCCCTGATCGCTGGGCGGGCGCGGCGGACATGTGCAGCGTTCCTTTCGCGAGCTTCTGCTGCCGATGATGGCCTACGGTACTGACAACCAGGCCGTCCCCGTCGCTGCGCAGCTGGTGTGCGACAGTTGCCCCTGCGCACCTGTCAGCGCCGCGGCCACGCTGGCTACCGTCCGCCGGTGATGTCCAGGATGCTGCCAGTGCAGTAAGCGGCGTCATCGCCGAGTAGCCAGACGATGGCGGCGGCGATCTCGTCGGCCTTGCCAGCACGGCCCATCGGGATCGTGGGACCGAGGAGCGCCGCGCGGTCGGGCTGATTGCTGCTGGCGTGAATCTCGGTGTCGACGATCCCTGGTCGCACGACGTTCACGCGGACCCCCTCGCCGGCGACCTCGCGGGCCAGCCCGAGGCCGAGGCTGTCGACCGCGCCCTTGGACGCGGCGTAGTCGACGTACTCGCCGGCCGAGCCCAGCCTGCTCGCCGCCGACGAGACCAGCACGATCGAGCCGCCCGCGCCGCCGTGCCGGGTGGACAGGCGCAGGACCGCCTCGCGGCAGCACAAGATCGTGCCGAGGACGTTGACCGCTAGCATTCGCCCGACTCGGGCTGCCGTCATCTCGTCGACCCTGGCCTTCGGGGCGACGATGCCCGCGTTGGCCACGAGGCCGGCCAGCGGGCCGAGCCGGTCGGCCGCCGCAAAAGCAGACAGTACGTCGTCCTCGGCCGAGATGTCGGCCCGCACAGCCGCGGCGGTCCCGCCGAGGTCCTCGATCTCCGACACGACCGCGATGGCCGCCGCAGCGTTGTCCCGGTAGGTGATGCAGACCGCCCAGCCCGCGGCGGCCGCCTGCAGCGCAGCGGCCGCGCCGATGCCGCGGCTGCCGCCCGTCACGAGCACGACGCCGGGCATCACCGGGCGTCCAGGAACTCGCGGGCCCCGCGCAGCCTGGTGCGCAGCATCGCCTGCGTGGCGCGGCAGTCGAGGCGGACGTCGAGTGGCCGCGCCAGCCCGAGGCTCGCCTGCCGGCCGGGTGGCAGGAGCGCCTCGTCAAGACCGTCACGGCGGGCGATCAGGCAGCCCAGCTCGTAGCGGCTCAGGGCGTCAGTGCCCGCGACGTTGTGGATACCGGCCGAGGCCGTCGCGGCCAGCTCGAGCAGCGCCGAGGCGAGGTCGCCGACGTGGACCGGGCACCGGATCTCGTCGCGGAACAGCATCTCGTCGCGCCGGCCGGCCGCCAGCTCGTGCACGGCGGTCTCCGGCGGGGAGCCGCCGCCCCCGACGATCAGTGATGTCCGCACGATGGCGCTGCCGGGGTGGACCGCGCGGACGGCTGTCTCGGCGGCGGCCTTGGCGGCTCCGTAGCTATTCACCGGATCGGGGACGGCGCTCTCGCGGTAGGACGGCTTCGAGCCGGAGAACACGGCGTCACTGGACATATGGAGCAGGCGCGCCCCGATTGAGGCCGCGGCCAGGGCGACGTGGGCTGCACCGTCGGCTGTAGACTGCCACTCGCCGTGCCGGTAGGCAGCGTTGACCATCACGTCCGGGCGGAAGTCCGACGCGACAGCGTGCACGTCTGCACGCTGCCGTACGTCCAGCTGCCGCCACCGGACCCCAGGAGCCTCGTCGGCCCGGCTGAGGTAGGTCGCGAGGACATCGTGACCGCGGGCAGCGGCGAGCCGGGCGAGCACTCCGCCAAGATAGCCGCTGCCGCCGGTAATCAAGATCCGCACACGGCCGGACGCTACGGCGACCAGCCGAACCCAGTCAAGAGCAGCGGCGAGTACCGGGTGGGCCGGCGGCGGCGGGGTGGCGGGGTGGCGGCCGTATCCTGGTGAGCTGGTGCGCCGGGAAGTCTGGTCGGCAAACGTAGCGAGGTGGCGCCTGCGGGCGCGTCGACTGGGAGTCTGGCGATGGCGTCGAGCGCGAGCATGCATGGTCCGGCGTGCTAGGGGCGGCCGCGTTCGCCGCCGGCGCGGTCGTCAGCCTGGCGACGAGCTGGCTGCTGGTGTCGCGGCTGGAGCGCATCGGCGAGCGGCTTGGCATGTCCGAGGCGCTTCTCGGGATCGTCGCGGCGCTAGCCGCTGATGCCCCGGAGATCTCGGCCGCGGTCACCGCGCTGACCAGGCACCAGCAGAGCGTGGGCGCCGGGGTCGTCCTCGGCTCGAACGTGTTCAACCTGGCCGCGCTGCTGGGTCTGGGCGCTGTCGTGGCCGGCCGGATCGCGCTGCACCGCAAGGTCGTGGCGCTGAGCGGCGCGGTCGCCTTGTGGGTCGCCATCATCTGCCTCGGGGTGGTGACCGGTCTGCTGCCGGTCGTCGTCGGCCTCGTCCTGGCCGTGCTCGTCCTGGGTCTCTACAGCGTCCTGCTCGGCACCGAGGGCCAGGGCATGCAGCGGGTGCGCTTGCCAGAGCGCTGGTGGACGTGGCTCCGGTCAGCGGTCACCGAAGAGGAGATCGAGCTCGAGGACGCGATCCGGCCGCAGCCTGGCCGGTGGCCGGACGCCGCGATGGCCGCCGGCGCCCTGGTCGTCGTCGTCGCTGCGAGCGTGCTGATGGAGCGGGCCGCATCCGATCTCGGCCAGCGGTACGGGATACCGCAGATCATCGTCGGCGGCCTGGTCCTGGCGGCCGTGACGAGCCTGCCGAACGCGGTCGCGGCGGTGTACCTGGCCGGGCGCGGCCGTGGCGCCGCGACGCTGAGCACGGCGCTCAACAGCAACGCGATCAACGTCGTTGCCGGCTTGCTGCTGCCCGCCGCGATTCTGGGCCTCGGCCAGCCGTCCGGGCAGGCCGTCCTGGTGACCGCGTGGTACCTCGGGCTCACCTTCGTGGTGCTGGTCGCCGCCTACCGGTATCGTGGCCTGACCCGGCGTGCGGGCAGCCTGGTCATCGTTGCCTATCTCGCGTTTACAGTCTCGATCCTGGTCAGCGGCCGGGGCTAGCGGCCGCACATCTCGGCGAGGAAGTCGTCGAGGATCCCCAGGTAGACGTCGATATCGGCGGTCTGGTGCGCGAAGCCGGCGTGCGGCCCGGAAGTGGAGATGGCTTCCCATACGCCCCGGTTGGCGAAGTAGACCCGCCGTGTGTCGGCGAACATCAGGTCGAGGCTCGCATCCGCGTCCCGCGCGGTGCGCGGCAGCTCGGGCCCGAGACAGTAGCCGCTCCGTGCCCCGAAGCGATGGGCGCGCCAGTCGAGTCCGCGTCCGCGCGCTGCGGCCTCGATGCCGTCGGCCAGTCTCGCGCCCAGGCTGGCGATCCGCTCGTGCTCCGCCGGGGTCATGAGCTCGGTGAGCACGACCTCGGCGCATGCCAGTGACAGGGCGTTGGCGAACAGCGTGCCGCCGAGCGCGATGCCGGTTTCGTGGCCCGCCTCATCGCCGAGATTCTGCTCCACGAGAGCGGCCAGGTCGCTGGTCATGCCGTAAGCACCGATCGGAATGCCGCCGGCGATCCCCTTGCCGCCCGTGACGATGTCGGGCGTCACGTCGTAGTGGGTGACGGTGCCGCCGTAGACATCGAACTGGGTATGCGTTTCGTCGAGCACTAGCAGGGTGCCGTGCCGGGTGCAGGCATCCCGGAGTTCGGGCAGGAAGTCCGGGTCGGGGAGCACGGTGCCGTGGTTGGTCAGCACGCCCTCGGTCAGCACCGCTGCCGTGCGGCCCTGGCTGAGGACGCGCTCAACGGCGCCGACGTCGTTGAAGTCGACCACGGCCAGGTCGGCCGGAGCCGCGTGGCCCACGCCCAGGGCCTCGGGCACCGGTCCGGCGCCGTTGTCTGACCACAGCGTCTCGTCCAGCATCCCGTGATACTTGCCGCCGAACATCAGCACCCCCTGGCGGCCGGTGGCCACGCGGGCGATGCGGAGTGCCTCATTGTTGGCGGTGGATGCTGAGATGGTGAATTGCCACTTCGGCAGCCTGAACCTCAGCCGCAGCTGCTCGCATACCGCCAGCGCCGATGGGTCCGGCAGGAACATCTGGACGCCGCGCGCGGCCTGCTCGGCTATCACCTCAGTGAGGCGGGGATTGGCGTAGCCGAGCACTGTTGACATGTCACCCACGTTGAAATCGAGATAGGTGTTGCCGTCGACGTCGGTGAAGATCGGGCCCTGACCATGCGAAACCCAGGGTGGTGGCGTGCGGTAGAAGCCCGCCATCCACGCCATCGGCACGCCGCTCGGCATGGCTGCGCGCGCTTCGGACCGCAGCGCCAGCGAGGCCGGAATCCGGGCCCGGAAGGCGGCCTCCTCGCGCTGCCAGATCCGGCTGAGCTGGTCACGGTGCTGCCGAGTCAGGCCAGTCTTCATTTCCATGTGGCTGCTTCCTCCCGGTTTCGCTGCCAGGCTAAGGCCTTGGCCTGCTGCGGCGGAGCGACGTGCGGAGCCCGGTGCGCGGTCACGACCACACCGGTGACCATAACGCTCAGGGAGATCACCTCGCCGACGATGCTCGCGGGCGAACCGTTGAGCTTCTCGTTCAGCCAGAGGGCGCCGAGGGCGATCGAGATAATCGGGTCGCACACGGTGATGATCGCGAGCACGGGCGCGATCAGCGTGCCCGCCTGGAAGGCGTTCTCGTTGAGCAGGAAGCCGAGCGGTCCGACTACGGCGAGCGCGTAGATCGGCCAGTCGGTGAGCAGGCCCGGAAGACCGCCGTGGACATCGGAGACGACGAGCTTGACCAGGAACGCGGCGACGCCGTAGTTGATGCCGCAGGCGAGGGCGAGGGCGAGCGGCCGCAGGGCAGTGCTTCGCCGGGCGACCGCCAGGCAGCCCACGACCGTGGCGGCGAGGCCCGCTGCCAGCGGCAGCACCACGTGGAAGCCAACACTGCCCTGGCCCTCGGTCGGACTCGCGATGACCAGGAAGGCAGCCACGCCGGCCGCGGCGCCGATCACCCCGCCGATCAGGACCGAGTCCCAGCGCTTGCGCAGGTAGGCGTTGATGAGGACCGCGAAGATCAGGCCGCAGACCAGCAACGGCTCCACGAGGGCCAGCGGTCCGTATCGGAGCGCCAGGACCTGGAGCGCGAAACCCATCAGGGTCCCGCAGATCGAGGCCAGCCACAGCGGCTGCCGCATCAGGTCGAGGAAGATCCGCGGCGATAGCGGCCCCCGCCGCCTGACCCGCTTGGTACTGCGCTGATCCGCCACGGACGCGATGCCGAAGACCAGCGATGCGGCGATGGCGAGCACTATGGCTAGCAGTGGGGACAACTGTCCGTCCTACCCCCGAAGCGTCATGGCGGGCCCCGTTGAACCACGTCCGCGAGCACATACCCAGGTGGTGGCTCGTTCCATCCTGTCCGGACGGCAAATCGGCAGGAAATGTGCTGATCAGGCAGTTGACGATCGTGGCTGGCATCGTCATGGTGGTGGACTAACAGCTGGTGCGGAAACCTTTCCGCACGCAGCTCGACGAGTCAGCGAATCCGGGGAATGGGGCACGCCTTGGCGGCCGATCTACGGCAGGTGGCACTGCGCAGCGGGGTGTCAGTCAGCACGGCATCGCGGGCCCTGACCGGCTCGAGCAGAGTGAGCGACGACACCGTGGCGAAGGTCCGGGCGGCCGCGCTCGCGCTTGGCTACCGGCCCAACGCCAGCGCGCGCGCCCTGCGCACCGCTCGCTCGCAGTTCATCGGCCTGGTGGTGACCAACCTGGTCAACGCCAGCTTCCACACGATCGCCGAAGTCGTGCAGCGGGAATTCGCCCGCCGCGGCTATCAGCTCATGCTGTCGGTGACCGGCGGCGACCCGGTGCAAGAGCGCTCAGCCCTGCACACACTGGCTGATCACAGTGCGGCTGGCGTCATCGTGGTCGGCTCGGACAGCGAGGCGACCGACGAGCTGCGCGAGCTCGGCACGCCGGTGGTGCACCTCGCGCGCAGGCCCCGCTGCCCCGCAGGCGACTGCGTGCTGGGTGACGAGATCGCCGGCGGCCGGACTGCCACCGACCACCTGCTGGCACTTGGACATCGCCGGATCGCGATCATCGCGGGCCCGCGGGACGTTCAGTCAGGCGCTGAGCGGATGCAGGGCTACTGGCTGGCTATGCAAGCGGCTGGCCTGCCGATCAGCGAGGCGCTGACGGTAGCCGCGCCGCTCAGTCCGGCCAGCGGTGCGGCGGCGGTCGAGGCCCTGCTGACGCTGCCTGCTGGCCAGCGACCCACCGCGCTCATCGTCGCCAACCACGAGGCGTCTTATGGCGCCCTGCCAGCGCTGCGGGAACGATCGGTGGCCATACCGGGCGAGTTGTCCGTGATCTGCTACGAGGACTCCCAGCTCGCACGCTGGTGGCATCCGGCGATTACGGTGGTCGACAACAACGCCCGCCAGATGGGCGAGCTCGCGGCCCGCCTGCTGCTTCAGCGCCTCGATTCCGCCGACGGCGACACGGCCGAGTTCAGTGAGTTCCGGGTCGGGATCCGCCTCGTCGAGAGAGCATCCTGCAGCTCCGCTCCCTGACCAGGCCGCTGCAGCGGCGCTGTCAGCCCCCATCAATGTCAAGGTCGGCCAGCTCGTCGGTCAGGCCCAGCAGTTCCCAGCGCAGCAGCGCGATCGGCACATTGCCGTTCAGCCACAGGTCATCATGCAGGCGCTGCAGGTCGAGGCCCGGTCCGTGCACGCGCACTGCATCGGAGATCAGCCCGATGAGCTGAGTCTTGCCGACCTGATACGTCAGGGCCTGGCCCGGTGTCTCGGCAAAGAAAGCAGCCTCCTTGCTGGCGGTGCCGCTATCCATGGGGACACTGGACTCCAGCTCGCTGGCCGCGGCTGCGATCGACAGGCTGCCGGTGGCGAGGCCAACATCGACAGACGCCCGCAGCGCGCGCAGCCGCATGAAGTTGCACAGCGTCGCGCGCGTGTGCGGCGCATCGTCTACCAGGCCGCTGACGAGCAGCATCTCCTCGTTGTAGAACGCGATGCCCTCGTTGGCAGCGGAGTCGTAATAGTGCCGCCGCACCGGCCGGGGATTGCGCCACGACAGCGCTAGCTGCTGGTAGTGGGCACCTTCGTGCACGATTCCGGCCCGGGGGTCGCGTGCGTTTGCCGCGTAGAAGTACGGCAGCCCTGGCGCAGGTGGCGGGAAGTAGGCCACGCCGTCGTCGGTCAGCCGGTCCGGTCCAGTCAGGTCGTCCGCCATGCCGAGGAAGTGCAGGGGCTCGAGATAGGCCGGGATCGGCGCGGTCCGGTACCGGCGCAGCCAGGCTGGCTGAGTCAGGAGGCCGTGGCCGGCATAGAACCGCCGGACGTTTTCTTCAGCGCGCGCCTGCTGGCGCGCCTGCTCGGCAGCATCGGCCGGCAGCGTGGGCTCGGGCAGATGACGGTTGCGGTTGGCGTGCAGCAGCTCAAGCCACACAGCGCGGTCATACTCGCGACGCCCGATGTCGGCGATCGAATCGACCGTCAGCGGGACGCAGGCGACCTCACGCAGGAACCATTCGTACTGTGCCTGGCCGATCGGCCGGGCCGACGGCAAGGTCGGCATCATAGCCTCGAGGCTGCCGCCGAGCTGTCGCAGCGCTGCGCCCGCATCGGCCGCAGCAGAGCGAAGGTCGGGCCCGGCACGCGGGTCGATCCGAGCCAGGGCGGCTGCGCACTCCTCGATGCGCTCGCCGACGCCGCCGAGCTCAGATACGGCGAGCGCGGCGAACTCGCGCGCTGGCCGGGTCAGCACGGCCGCTGCGTGGGACAGGGTCAGCGGGACAGCGCGCAGCAGCCGCACTACCTCGGCGATCCGGGCGGGGTCCACGCCGGGCCGCAGCAAGACGTCAAAGACGGGTCCGAGCGCCTGGTCGATCCAGTACCGGGGGATGCGCTGGACCTGCAGCATCTCGTTCTCCCACACGACCCGCGCCATCGCTGACCGGAGTAGCCGATGGTCTACCCGGTCGGCGACGGTGGCGGCCCGGACACGGTTCAACTCGGCCTGGAAGCCGCCGAGCTGCTCGCGCTGGCGGCCTGCTAGCTGCGGATCAACCGCGGGCAGCCAGCCCGCTGGCCGGCCGAGGCGCGGTATGTCGTCACGAGTGCGTGGCTGCTGGCGAGCGCGCCAGGTCCAGAACCGTTCTGCGAGTTCATCGAGCTCGCGCACCATACTCCGATCTGAGCGTCGGCCCCGCAGCCTCCCCGAGCCCTGCCGAAGCCGGGACCGGTCGCGGCGGTGGCTACCGGGGGGCCAGGTGAGGGAACGTTTGCACATCGTGCCGCCTCGTGGTTCCGATGACTGACAGCATCCGAAACACGTTTGTATCTCACCTGAAACCTAGGATGCTTGACCCGATGTGCGTAACGGTGGGAACGTTTGCCTACTCTGCCACGATAAGGGGAAGCCCTATGCAACTACGCCGGCCGCTTGCATCAGGATGTGTACTTGCTGTCGTCGCTGGCCTGGCTGCCTGCGGAAGCAGCGGCAGCGGCGGCTCAGCTGCATCAGCGTCGTCATCGCTGGTAGTCGAGACGTCCTTCGTGCTGAAGACGCTCGATCCTGGTCGCATGTTCGAGCCCACCGGGCTGCTGATCGACCATGCGATCTACGACACGCTGCTCACGTACAAGGGCGACAACGTCTCGACCCCCGTGCCCGATCTCGCGACGTCCTTCACCGCCTCGGCGGATGCCAAGACCTACACCTTCACCTTGCGCAACGGCGTCAAGTTCGCGAACGGCGACCCGGTGACCGCTGCGGACGTCGTGTTCTCGCTGATGCGGACCAAGAACATCAATGGCAACCCGTCGTTCCTGATGGCGGGCATCACCGCGACAGCGCCGAACCCGGACACTGTCGTGCTGACGAGTTCGACACCGAATACTGCGATCCCCGCCATCCTCACTAATCCGTCGCTCGGCATCCTCGACGCCAAGAAGGTCGAGGCCGCCGGTGGCACCGATGCGGCTAACGCCGCGACGGCGGACAAGGCAGAGGCGTCGCTCAACGCGACGTCCGAAGGCAGCGGGCCTTACACCCTCACGAGCTACAGCACCACCACCCAGGTGGTGCTCACCGCCAACCCGCACTACTGGGGTCCCAAGCCGAAGTACTCAAAGATCGTCATCCGCAACGTCCAGGCGAACGTCCAGAAGCTGGACGTGCTCAAGGGCGAGTCGCAGATAGCGGTCGACTTGTCACCTGCTCAGGCCCAGGGCATGACGGGCGTCCAGATCGTCAACGGCGCCTCGCCGAACTTGTTCTTCGTCCTGACGAACGACAACACGAAGGTATCCAAGATCACCTCGAACCCGCATTTCCAGCAGGCCGTGCGCGATGGCATCAACTACCAGAGCCTGGTCCAGCTGGCCGGCCAGGGCGCGGTGCAGGCCGCTGGCATCATTCCGAGCATGTTCCTCGGCAGCCTGCCGGCGACCTCGGCTCCGGTGTACAACCTGGCCAAGGCCAAGGCTGAGCTGGCCGCATCGGGCCTCGGTCACCCGACCGTGACGATGGTCTTCCCAAGCGACATCCAGGTGAACGGGATCAGCTTCGGCGACCTGGCCGCCCGCGTGCAGCAGGACCTGCAGCAGGTCGGGATCAACGTGCAGTTGCAGGGCCAGTCGGTCCAGGTGGCGCTCAACAGCTATCGCGGCGGTCAGGAGCCGATGGGGCTGTGGTACTGGGGACCGGACTTCCCTGACCCGAGCGACTACCTCAACTTCATGCCCGGTGCCCTGGTCGGGCTGCGGGCGGGCTGGGTCAAGGGCGCGGATCCGTCACTGGAGACACTCGGCACGACGGCGGCCGGCACCACGAATTCGTCCCGAGCCACGCTGTACCAGCAGATCCAGACCTCGATGAACAACGCCAGTCCCTTCATGCCGCTGATCCAGCCAGCCCAGATCGTGGTGGGTGCGAAGTCACTCAAGAACCTGCAGTCGAACGCGCTGTGGCTCGTCGATCTCAGTGAGCTCGGCTAGCGCCGCGGCGCCAGCGGTGTCCCGCCCCCGTCGCGGGGCGGGGCACCACGACCTGCGCTGGTTCCTCCTGCGCAGGCTCGGGACTGGCCTTGTCCTGTGCGTCGGCATCACGCTCGTCGCGTTCGTGGTGACTCACCTAGTGCCTGGTGATCCTGCCGCTGCCAACCTCGGTCAGCGAGCGATTGGCGATCCCGCCGCGGTCCAGGCGTTCCGGCACCAGTACGGGCTGGACCGGCCGCTGCCGGTGCAGTACCTGCTGTACCTGAAGAACCTGCTGCACGGCAATCTCGGCATCTCCGAGCAGAGCCACCGGCCGGTGCGCACGGACCTGGCCGAGTACATCCCCGCCTCGATCGAGCTGGCGCTCTTCGCCATCGCGGCGTCGATGGTGATCGGGGTGGGCCTGGGCGTCGTCGCCGCGGTCTGCCGCGACCGCTGGCCAGATCAGGTCATCAGGGTCGTTAGCCTCGCCGGGGTGTCGATGCCGGTCTTCTGGATCGCCCTGGTGGCGTTCTACCTGCTGTTCTTCAAGCTCGGCTGGCTGCCGGGCGGCGGGCGCCTCGACCCCACGCAGAACGCCCCGACGCATCTGACCGGGATGTACACCGTCGACGCCGCGGTGCACGGGCAGTGGACACTGTTCTGGTCGGCGCTGCGACACCTGATCCTGCCGGGTCTGGTGCTCGCGATCTACACCGTCGGGATGCTGACGCGCTTCACCCGCGCGTCGATGCTGGAGATCATGGGCAACGACTACGTGCGGGCTGCCCGGCTGAAAGGACTGCCCGAGCGCGTGGTGATCTTGCGGCATGTGCTGCGCCCCGCGCTGGTGTCGATCATCACAGTGGCCGGAATCGCCTTCGGCAGCCTGCTGTCCGGCACGGTACTCGTAGAGAACATCTTCTCCTGGCCAGGCGTCGGGCAATACGCCTATCGGAGCGCCATCAACCTGGACCTGCCCGCGATCATGGGCGTGAGCCTCTTCGTCGCCCTCGTCTACATCGTCGTCAACCTCGTGGTCGATCTGCTGTATGGCGTCATCGACCCGCGGATCAGGCTGTCATGACAATCTCGGCACGCGCACCGCTCGACCCGCCGTCCGCTGCCGCCGGCGTGGAGGCTGTCGGGCGGCGCCGGTTCCGGCCCGGAACGCCGGTGCCGTGGCGCAGGCCACTCGCCCTTGTCGGCCTCGCCATCATCGGGGCCTGGGCCGTGATCGCGCTGTTCGCGCCGCTGATCGCGCCGCAGAACCCGCTGCTGCAAAAGTTCTCCATCCTGGCCGCGCCCGCAGGGGCCCACTGGTTCGGAACCGACGAACTCGGCCGCGACGTCTTCTCCCGTGTCCTGTTCGGTGCCAGGATCACGCTGCCGCTGGCGGTGATCCTGGTGATCGCCGCCATGATCATCGGCGCCGTCCTGGGCGGTATCGCGGGGTTCTTCGGCGGCTGGGTCGACAACCTGATCATGCGGCTGGCCGACCTGGTCTTCGCGTTTCCCGGCATCATCCTGGCGCTGGCCATCGCAGCCGCCCTCGGCCCGCAGCTGCGTAACGCCGTGATCGCGGTGATCGTGGTCTCCTGGCCGTCCTATGCCCGGCTTGTCCGCAGCCTGGTCTTGTCGGCGCGCTCGGCGCAGTACGTCATCTCCTCGCGGCTGCTCGGATCCTCCGGGCTGCGCGTGCTGTTTGTCGACGTGCGGCCGAACGCGGCAGGCCCCGTGCTGGTACTGGCCGCACTGGACATCGGGAACGCCGTGCTGCTCCTGTCAGGGCTGTCGTTCCTGGGGCTCGGCGCGCAGCCGCCCACCGCCGAGTGGGGGGCGATGGTGGCCGAGGGCGCGCAGAACTTCAGCAACTGGTGGGTCGGTATGTTCCCCGGCCTCGCGATCCTGACCGTGGTCCTGGCCTTCAACTTCATCGGTGACGCCCTGCGCGACATGCTCGACCCGCGCACTGCGCGGGCGGTGCGTCCCTGATGGACGCCCTTCTGCAGGTCGATCGGCTCAGCGTGGCCCTGCCCACCCGCTCTGGCTATCACAAGGCGGTGGATGACCTGTCGTTCGCTGTGGACGCCGGAGAGGTGATGGGAATTGCCGGCGAGAGCGGTAGCGGCAAGACCATCACGGCCCTGTCACTGTTCGGGCTGCTGCCACACGGTGCGAAGGTGAGCGGCTCGATCCGGCTGGACGGTGCCGAGCTGCTGGGCCTCGGCAGCAAGCAGCTCCGGTCGATCCGCGGCCGGCAGATCGCGATGGTGTCCCAGGATCCCTCCACCGCACTGCATCCGATCCTGCCGATCGGTACCCAGCTGACCGAGCACATGCGGCATCACCTGGGCGTCAGCAAGGAGGCGGCGCTGGCCCGCGCCGTCGAGCTGCTGGAAACCGTGCGCATCCCCGATCCAGAGCAGGCACTGCGCTCCTACGCCGGCCAGTTCTCCGGGGGGATGCGGCAGCGCATCGCGATCGCGATCGCCCTGGCCGCCGAGCCGCGGCTGCTGGTCGCAGACGAGCCGACGACCGCACTGGATGTCACCGTGCAGGCAGGCATTCTCCGGCTACTCGACCGGCTGTGCCGCGAGCGGGGCCTGGCCGTGATCGTCATCACCCACGATCTTGGCGTCATGTCGGCGACGGCTCGCCGGCTGTGCGTGATGTACGCGGGCAGGCTCGCTGAAGCAGGGCCGACAGCTGATCTGCTCGCCAGCCCGCGGCACCCCTACACCAGGGGATTGCTTGACGCCCTGCCGCATCCCGAAGCCGGCGGCGCGCCACTGGTGCCGATTGGCGGCAGCCCGCCGTCGCTTGGGCGCGTGCCCGCCGGCTGCCCGTTCCACCCGCGATGCAAGTACGCCATGCCGTCGTGTGCGACGAGCCGGCCAGATCCAGCACTGGTCGACGATGAGCACTGGCTCGCCTGCCCGCCAGATCCGCTGCGAGCGGCGTCATGAACGCTCCCGTCCTGCAGCTATCCGGGGTGGCGGTCGAGTACCGCCGCCGCGGCCGGCGGGTCCGCGCGGTCGACGGAGTCGACCTCAGCGTCGGACGCGGCGAGATCGTCGGGCTGGTAGGGGAGTCCGGCTGCGGCAAGTCGACGCTCGCGCGCGCAGCCGTGGGCCTCGAACCGCTCGCTGCCGGGACGGTCACCTTCGAAGGCAAGGCCGTGTCCGTGCTCGCACGCCGGCGCCGGCCCGAGTACCTGCGCGGGCTGCAGCTGGTGTTCCAGGACCCCTATGAATCGCTGAACCCGCGCCGCAAGGTTGGCGAGCTCATTGCCGACGGCGTCAGGCTGGGGGGCGGCAGCCGTCAGGACGGGCTTCGCCGTGCCGCCGAGCTGCTGGAACACGTCGGGATGCCGCCGGCCGCGGTCGACAGCTACCCGCACGAGTTCAGCGGCGGCCAGCGACAGCGCATCGCCATCGCGCGCACGCTGGCTACCGCGCCATCGTGCCTGATCGCCGACGAGCCGATCAGCGCCCTGGATGCGTCCGCTCAGGCCCAGGTCGCGAACCTGCTCAGCACGCTGGTCGACGACGATGACCTCGGCCTGGTGCTGGTCTCCCACGACCTGTCCGTGGTCCGGCAGGTCGCCGACCGCGTCGCCGTCATGTACCTGGGCAGGATCGTGGAGATCGGCGACACCGAGGCGGTGTGGGCCGACCCCCAGCACCCTTATACGCAGGCGCTGGTGGCGGCCATCCCGCGCGCCGATGGCGCCGGCGTGCTGCCCGCCGACCTGCCTGGCGACGTGCCTGACCCGGCCGATCCGCCGGCCGGCTGCCGGTTCCACCCGAGATGCCCGCTGGCCGCAGGACAGCTGTGCCGAGCTTGACCAGCACCTGGAGTCGGTGGCCGGCCGGGAGATCGCCTGCAACGTCCGTGTCGCGTCGCTCGCGCGCACCGCCCGGCCGGGCGACAGCTGACCGGCCAGGCCGAGACAGGAGACCAGCTCGATGTGGTTCGTCAACGCCCGCGTGGTCGACGTGCTGGCCGGCGAGGTGCTACCCGGGCAGGCCGTCGAGACCAGCGCCGAGGGCGCCGTTGTGCAGGTCGCCGCAGCGCCGCCGCCGGGGCTGCCGGACACCGAGATCGTCGACGTCGCTGGCAGGTGGCTGCTGCCCGGGCTGATCTCCTGCCACACGCACCTGTCGGTGGTGTTCCCGTTCAGCGACACCGACGAGGCAGAGAACCCGGCGATCACCGCCTACCGGTCGGCGACCCGAGCGCAGGAGGCGCTCCGGGCCGGGATCACCACGATCCGGTGCGTGCATGAGCAGAACCGCGCTGACTTGCTGCTGCGCACCGCGGTCAAGCGCGGCTGGTTCACCGCGCCGCGGATCCTCGGCGCGGGCCGGGCGATCTCCACGCCGAGCGGTCACGGTCAGGGCTCCGGCTGTGCCTACGCCACCGGTGAGCAGGAGTTCTACGAGGCGGCCCTGGCCGAGCTTGCTGCTGGTGCCGACCACGTGAAGATCTTCATCAACGGCGGCCTGGCCGGCGCGAGCGAGCACTACGCGCAGCCGGAGATGACGGACGGGGAGATCCGCGGCGCGGTACGCGCCGCCGCCGAGCACGGCACCTACGTCGTGGCGCACTCCGGCGAGCCGGCCGCGATCCGCCAGGCACTGGCCGAGGGCGTGCGCAGCTTCGAGCACGCCTACCGCCTCGACGCCGAGACAGCAGAGTTGCTGGCCCGGCCGGGGATCTTCCTGACGCCGACCTTGTGCGTGACGCGCTCGGAGTCGTGGATGCGCGCCAGGGGATTCGAAGAGCACTCGATCCGCAACGCCCTGGACGCCGCGGACGAGCATCTGGCCAGCATCCAGCGCGCCATCCGGGCCGGCGTCACCCTCGTCAACGGCACCGACTATCCGCCAGGCGACCTGGTTGACGGAGTGCCGGCAGCGGTGCACGAGGTGCAGCTGATGGCTGCCGCCGGCTTGTCGCCGCTGCTCAGCCTGCAGAGCGTGTCGGTGAATGCTGCCCGGCTGCTCCGTATCGACGATCACGTCGGGCAGATCCGGCCTGGCTATTCGGCCGATTTCGTCGCGGTGGCCGCCGATCCGCTCGAGGACGTCGCGGCGCTGCGGACGATCTCGCTCGTCGTGCAAGGCGGCCGAGTCGTCCGCGAGGAGGTCGCATGACCGAGGACATGGCACAGACGCGCCGGTTCAGCGATGGCGCCGGCTGGCAGCAGGAGGCGGGATACAGCCGTGCCGTTCGTCGCGGCAACATCATCGTGGTGAGCGGGACCACTGCCCATGGCCATGACGGCGCGCGCCCTGCACCGCGGCGACACCGGTGCCCAGGCCCGGCTGTGCCTGAGCCGGATCGAGTCAGCGCTCACTGCGCTCGGCGGCTCCCTCCAGGACGTGGTCCGCACCGGCGTCTACCTCGCCCCTGGCGCGAGCTGGGAGCAGGCCGCGCGACGCGCATCGGCGACGTGTTCGGCGCGATCCGGCCAGCCAGCACGATGCTGTATGTCGCTGAACTCATCGGGGATGGCTTCCTAGTGGAGATCGAAGCCCAGGCGGTCGTGGCGTCGTGAAGTTCTCGGTGCGGGTCAACAACGACCTGAGCTTCGACGAGCTGCGCGCGGTCGCCGCCGGCGCGGAGAGCGCGGGCTTCGATCAGCTGTGGGTATCCAATGACCTGTTCCTGCGCTCGGCGCCGGCGCTCGTCGGTGCGCTGGCCGCGCACACGACCAGGATCGGTCTCGGCATCGCGGTCATGAACCCGTACTCGGTGCACGTCAGCGAGCTGGCCATGGCCGCGGCCACCCTGCAGGAGATCAGCGGCGGCCGGTTCCTCCTCGGGCTCGGCGCCGGCTCGGAGCAGTTCCTCGGCTGGGCCGGCATCGCGCGGGCGCAGCCGCTGGCCGTGACCAGGTCGGCCCTGGTCGGCTTGCGGGCGCTGCTTGGTCACGACGACGTGGACACCGCTGCGCTGCCCAGCTGGTTCGGCCCGCAGGCGATGCTACGGTTCCCGGTGTCGCGCCCCGTTCCCGTCTACATCGGGGCGATGGGACCGAAGATGCTGGAGATGGCCGGCCGGCATGCCGACGGCGCGCTGCCGCTGCTCTACCCGCCCGAGCGCTACGCGAGCGCGCGCGCCCACGTGCTCGCCGGGACGGCGCATGCAAGCCGGGACTTCGACCTGCCGGCGTGCTTCTGGGTCTCGGTTTCTGACGATCCGGTCGCGGCCAGGACGGCGCTGGCCGAGAAGCTCGCCTACTACGGGCCCTCTATCTCCGCGCCGATGCTGGCGAGCGTGGGGTTGCAGCCACAGGACTTCGCTGCGGCCGCCCGCCTGGCCCACGACGGGCGCGCGGCGGCTCAGCTGATCGACGACCGCATGCTGTCGCTCGGCGTAGCCGGAGATGCTGGTGACGTAATCTCCCGGTGCCAGGAGCTCCAGCGGCTCGGCGCGCGGCATCTGTC
The DNA here is from genome assembly GCA_963837255.1 of uncultured Actinomycetota bacterium. Classification (GTDB taxonomy): domain Bacteria; phylum Actinomycetota; class Actinomycetes; order Streptosporangiales; family Streptosporangiaceae; genus JAJYUU01. The sequence goes on along the minus strand of CAWIMN010000007.1, from coordinate 1,513,581 downwards.
GTTCGGGCCGCCGCTGGGACCTGACCCGGTGGCAGCGATCCGCCTCCTCGGGGAGCAGGTGATACCGGCCCTGGCCGAGGTCGCGGAGGGGACGGCATGACGGAGCAAGATCGGTCGCCTGCGGCGGCCGGCGAGCCGGACATGGAACTCTACGACTTGCGTGTCACCGTCGAGTCGATCGAGGGCCGCTCAGTCTGCGGCCTGGCGGTGGGCGATTACATCGAGGTGACCGGGAGCTCGCGCCTGTCGCATGCCCGCGGGCGGGCACTTCTGCCTGTACGCGCTGGCCGCCGTGCTGCCGCTGCTGCCCGCCAAGCAGCGGCAGCTGCCCGCCGCTGACTGGCTGGAGCGCGATTCACTCGTCGCCTGCCCGGACCCGGACGAGCGTCTCGTCATGCGCATCACCCGCGGTACGCGACGGTCGATGCGCTCGTCTGAGCTCACCTGACCGTGGCCGAGATCGGCATCGCGTTCCAGACCGACAAGCCAGCCGCGGCGTATGGCGAGCTCGCCGCGGCTGCCGAAGCCCACGGCTTCGACGTGGTCAGCGTCTTCGCCGACCTGCTGTACCAGCCGCCGCTGCCAGCCCTGCTGGCGATGGCGCGGACAACGTCGCGGGTCCGGCTCGGCGCGGCGTGCCTCAACCCCTACACCCAGCATCCCTACGAGATCGCCGGGTCGGTCGCAGCGCTCGACGCGGCCGCTCCCGGCCGTGCCTATCTCGGCCTGGCCCGCGGCACCTGGCTGGAGTCGATCGGGATCGACCAGCGTCGGCCGCTAGCTCATCTGCGGGACACCGCGGCCATCGTCCGCTCGCTGCTGTCCGGCGACGACAGCGGCTACGCCGGCGAGGCGTATCGGCTTGAGCCGGGGATCACGCTGCGTTACCGGCTGCCGGACCGGCCGCCGCCCCTGCTGATCGGCGCCTGGGGTCAGCGCGGCGCCGCGCTGGCCAGCGAGATCGCCGACGAGCTTAAGGTCGGCGGCACCGCGAGCCCGGCGGTCGTGCGGATCGTCTGCGAACGCGTCACCGCAGGCTGCCTGGCCGCGCATCGAGCCGCCGACGCCGTCAGGGTAGTAGCGGGTGCCGTCACCGTCGTCGCCGAAGACGGGGCTGCGGCGCGGCGCCGAGCGCGCACCGAAGTCGCCAGGTACCTGGCCGTCGTCGCCGAGCTTGACCCGGCCGGCGCGCTTCCGGCTGGCCTTGCTGATCACGTCCGGGACCTGGTCGCCGTGGGCGACGACATCGCAGCGGGCGAGCTGATCCCCGACGAGGTGCTCGACCGATTCGCGTTCTCCGGCAGTCCGGAGCAGGTGGCGGCGCTGGCCGAAGCCGTGCTGGACGCGGGCGCCGGGCGAGTTGACTTCGGCACACCGCACGGGCTGTCTGACACCGGCTGGCGTCGAGCTCCTCGGAACTCGGGTGCTGCCGTTGCTCCGCCGCTCGGGCCATTGAATAAACTGATATCAGAATGATAGAGTGCTGAGTGACGCGGTGGCGATCGGCCGACCACCGGGGCCCTGACCGCGAGTCGGTGTTGAGGAGGCAGGCATGGGCGACGCGGCAATCGCGGTGCGGGGGCTGCGCAAGAGCTTCGGCGCAAAGGTGGCGGTGGCCGGTGTCGACCTGGAGATCGCCGCGGGCTCCCTCGCCGGGCTCGTCGGGCCGAACGGTGCGGGCAAGACCACATCCCTGTCGATGATGACAGGCCTGCTTCGGCCGGACGCCGGCCAGGTCCTGATCAACGGGCTGGATGTGTGGGCTGATCCGCCTGCCGCCAAGGCAATCATCGGAGTGGTGCCCGCCGAAGCCCGGCTTTTCGACCGGCTCAGCGGTGCGGAGCTACTGGAGTACGCCGGACGGCTGCGCGGCATGCCAGCGAGCGAGGCGCGATCCCGGTCCGCGCAGCTGCTGGACGTGCTGGACCTGACTGGTGACGCCAGGCGGCTGGTCGCTGACTACTCGACCGGCATGCGCAAGAAGGCTGCCCTCGGTTGCGCTCTGATCCACAACCCGCCGGTCCTGTTCCTCGATGAGCCGCTCGAGGGCGTCGATCCGGTCTCCGCCGACGTCATTCGCCGCCTGCTGACGCGATTCGTCGGGTCCGGTTCGACGGTGCTGTTTTCCAGCCACGTGATGGAGCTGGTCGAGCAGATCTGCGACCACGTGTCCATCATCGACAAGGGGCGGATCATCGCCACTGGCACCACCGACCAGGTGCGGGGCGGGAAGACCCTCCAGCAGGCTTTCATCGACCGGGTCGGCTCCAAGGCGAGCGACGAGGAGGACCTGTCATGGCTTGGCTCCTTGTCCAGCTGAAGGTCCGGTTGCTGACGAACGCGCTGCGCTCCTCCACGCGAGCGAAGGTCTCGTTCATCACCAGCACGTTCTTTGCCGTGCTTGTCGCTATCGGCACATTCGTGGTTCTGGCGCTCCTGCGCGGCCAGAGCGCGCCCGTCGATCAGACCGCTGCCGTCTTCACCGTCTTCGCCTTCGGCTGGCTCATCGTGCCACTCATCGCGTTCGGTCTCGACGGCACGCTCGATCCCGCCACGCTGGCCTTGTACCCGCTGCGCACCCGTCCGCTCGCGACGGGCCTGCTGGCCGCCTCGGCTACCGGCGCCTGGCCGCTGGCCAACGTCCTCGGCCTGCTCGGCGTCCTGATCGGGCTGGCTCGCGGTGGTCTCGGCCTGGTCGCCGGTCTCGTCGCGGTGCTGCTCGAGGTCTTGTTCTGCATCGTGCTGGCGCGGTTTGTGACCACTGGCCTGGCCGGCCTCCTGCGGTCACGCCGCGGCAAGGATTTCGCCGCGTTCCTGATCATTCCGATCTTTGCCCTATACGAGGCGTTCTCCCAGGTGGTGCCCCGGCTGGCGGCCGAGGGGAAGATCACCGCCGCCACCTTCGCCGGCATCGACCGGTGGCTGCGCTGGCTGCCGCCAGGGCTGGCGGCGCACGCGATCCAGGACGCCTCGGCTGGCCAACTTGGTGCTGCCCTGGCCCGGCTCGGGCTGCTGGCCGCGATCATCGTCGTGATCGGCTCGCTGTGGATCCGATCCCTCAGCCGCGCCCTCGTGTCAGTCGACACCAGCACGCAGACATCGGCGGTTCGCGGGGCGCCGCTCCCGTTCCCCCGGTCGGGCATCCGCGGCACGGTGGCCGGCCGTTACCTGATCTACCAGCGTCGCGATCCCGGCTCGATCGTCCGCTGGTGCATTGTCGGCGTCGTCATGGCCGCCGCGTCCGTGAGTACGATCCGGACTCCGAGCTATCACGTGGCACTGATCCTCGGCCCGGTCATCGGGGCAGGAATGCTGTGCCTCTTCAACGCCAACCTGATCGGCATCACCGGTCCTGCCTTCACCCTGGAAGCATCGGCCCTCACCGGCGTACGTGCGGTGCGCGCCTACCTCACCGGTCACAACCTCGCGCTGGCCGCCATCGCCGTCCCGCTGATCGTGGCCGTCTCGTTTGGCCTCGCGGCTGCGGCCGGCCATCCGGTGGACGGATTCTGGGCCCTGCCGATCGATCTGGCCGGCATCGGCGCAGGGCTGTCGCTCAGCAGCCTCTACAGCGTGGCCCTGGCTTATCCGACGCAGAAGCGCGTCGGCAGTCCGATACCCAACGCTGGCGACGGCTACGGGGGGCACGCGTTCGCCAGCAGTCTCGGCAGCCTGATCGGCGTGGCGGCCGTCAGCGTCCCGGCCATCCTCGCCGTATCCCTGACCGGCTCGGTTCCGAGCGCGGTCCGGTTGCCGGTGCTCGCGGTCTGCGCCGCAGGCTACGGCGTGCTGCTGGCGTGGGCAGGCGCCCGCTGGGCTGCCGCCATAGGCCAGCGCAGAATGCCGGAACTCTGCCAGATCGCGGCCGCCAGCAAGCTGTAGGAGTCCAGAACTAACGGCCGGTTCACCTGAAACGGGCGAGGCGAATAGCTCGGTCAGCTGGGCAAAGGTGAAAGTGTGAGGGGCGCCGCTTGAGTCAGGCCGCTCGACGTGGAGTCCTGGGCGGCGCCCGCAATCTGGAGCGGTTATGCGCAAGGCTGCGATCACCTGCGGCGTCATCGGGATCGTCCTGCTGGTTGCCGCCGGGCTGCTGGCCTGGTGGATAACTCCGACATACATCGCGCGCGTGCCCAGCAACTACAACAAGACGCGCACCTATACCGGAACGATCCGGTCAGCTGGTTGATCCGGCGGCGCTGGCCAGGGGCAATCTGGCGAGTGCGATCAAGACCGGCCTGCCCGCCACCCTGTCGGACACAGTCCGGACGCTGCAGACGTCGGGGAACACCGCGCTCATCCTGGACAAGCGGGTGATCACCACGTCGGGCCGGCCGATCGCGACCACCAGCACGCAGTACGCCGTCAACCGCCAGACCCTGGTGGCGACGACGAGCCATCCGTCGAACTGGCACGTGACCCCGGCCAAGGGCATCACGGTCAACTGGCCACTCGGCGCGAAGAAGCAGAACTACACCGGCTGGTCCTATCTGACCGACACGACCACGCCGCTGATATTCGTCAAGCAGCAGCAGCAAGGCGGGACCAACACCTACGAATACCGCGCCATGATCCGGCCGACGCCGATCAAGAATCCGCAGGTCCTGGCGCCCCTGCCCAAGTCGCTGCCGGTCGCGCTCCTGACTCGCATCAGCGCCGCCGGTCTGATCACGCCGGCTGATCTGGCCGCTCTCGGCCGGGCCTTCCCGCACGCGACGTCCGTCCCGCTCGGGTACACCTACCAGGCCGCGAACACCTACTGGGTGGCGCCGAGCACCGGACAGGTCGTGAATGTCAGCACGAACGAGACCGAGATGGGCGGCATCAAGCTGCCGAACGGCACGATCGTCCCGATTATCCCGGTCCTGGCCGACACCTACCACGCCAGCCCGGCCAGCGTTTCAGCGGCAGTGTCCGACGTCAACAACGGCAGCGGCACGATCACGACGTGGGGTGTGGCGGTGCCGATTGCCGCGGCATCGGTTGGCTTCCTCCTGGTCGTGGCCGCGATCATCCTGTGGATGCGCGGGCCGCAGCAGGGGCCGTCCGGTCGACATCACTCCCGGCCAGCGGCATCCGAGCCCCGCTGGCACGATCAGATAGCAGATCGTCAGCCCGCGGCGAAGGGATCAGCACGACGCTGATCCCTTCGCCAGCTCTGCGCGGGGAGCTGCAAGCCTGCGGTAGCCGGCAATGAGCAGGGGTTCGCCGGCACCAGACAAATTCAGGGAACGAGGAGTATGGTGCGGGACTCGGTATAGAAGGCTCGCGCTGCCATCCCTTGCTCACGGGGCCCGTAGCTCGACTCCTTCGCCCCGCCGAACGGCGCCTGGAAGTCGACGCCGGAGGTCGGCGCGTTGACCCGGATCATGCCGGCCTCGAGCCGCCGGGTCAGCCGCATGCGCGGCACCGAGATCGCTGGTGAACACGGCGGCGACGAGGCCGTACCGGACGGCGTTGGCGATGGAGACTGCCTCGTCCGGCGACTCGGCCTTGATCAGGGCGGCGACCGGCGCGAAGACCTCCTCGGTCGCGAGCGGGCCCGTCGGCTGGTCGAGCTCCACCAGCGTCGGCGCCAGGTAGTAGCCCGGTGCGTCGAGCGCGGCGCCGCCGGTAATCACCCGGCCGCCCGAAGCGGCCGACGGCAGCCAGCGCTGACGCCCGCGAGCCGTCGTCGATCACCGGGCCGACCAGCGTCTTGTCGTCGGCCGGGTCGAGCACCTGGAGCGCCTCGATGGCGGCCGCCAGCCGGTCGCGGAACTGCGGATAGATCGCGCTCGCCACGATCACCCGGCTGGTGGCGGTGCACTTCTGGCCGGCATACCCCATCGACGCGTAGGCGATCGCGGTGGCCGCGCGGTCCAGGTCGGCGTCGGCCAGGACGACGGACGGGTTCTGGCCGCCCATCTCTGCCTGCACCCGGCAGCCGCGCTCGGCCGCCCGGCGGCTGACCTGACGGCCGACCTCGGAAGACCCGGTGAAGGACACGGCCGCGACATCGGGATGGTCGATCAGCGCGCCGGCCGCCGCCGCGCCGCCGAGCACGACCTGGAACACGTCGGGCGGGAGGACGGCGCCGAGGATGTCCGCCAGGGCCAGCCCCGTGGCGGCGGCCGCGCTAGCGGCTTCAGGATCGTCGCGTTGCCGAAGGCGAGGCTGGGTGCAGCCTTCCAGAGCGGAATCGCGATCGGAAAGTTCCACGGCGTGAGCAGCGCGGTGACGCCGACAGGAACGTGGCGCGCCATCAGCAGCTGGTCGGCCGCGGCCGCCGGGATCGTCTCGCCGTCAGGGAGCAGCGCGGCCTGCGCGTAGTACCGCAGGATCGCGACGCCCCGGCGACCTCGCCGCGGGCCTCCGACACGGGCTTGCCGACCTCGCGGACGACGAGGCTCGTGATCTCCGCCGACCGCTGCTCCAGGGCGGCCGCCGCGTCGGACAGCGCCGCGGCGCGGCGCCGCGCCGGGCGTCTCCCGCCACCCGGCGGCCGCGCTTGACGGCCCGGCTGACTGCGGCCTGCTGCGTCCGGCCGGTCCGGCTGGCTGCCACTCGCCCAGCACGTCAGCCGGGTCGTGCGGGTTCACGCTGGTGAAGGTCATCGGTCGTGCCTCTCCCGTCTGTGGTTACTGACGTCGGCTGCCCTGGCTGGTTGCTGACATCGGGTGCCCTCGCTGGTTGGCTGGCGTGCGTAGCCTCGTCGTGGTCAGGCCGTGCCGATCTCCAGCAGTACCTTGCCGCGCGGCCCGTCGCCCCCGGTCGGCCGGTACCGCGCAGGCAGGCGATCGCCTGCTCCAAGTCCGCGAGCGCGAACCGGTGGGTGACGAGGAATCCCGGGCTGATCAGGCCCGCGTTCAGCAGCCGGACCACATCGCGCCAGGCTGCCGAGGTGTAGCTGAAGCTGCCGAGGATCGCCAGGTCGTTGTTCACGACGTCGTCGACGCCGAGCGCGGCGGTCTGCCCGTGCGGCGGCAGGCCGAGCAGCAGGACGGTGCCGCCGCGCCGGGCGGCTGTGAACGCGACGGCTGCGGCCTCGACCGCGCCGGCCGCCTCGATGACGAGGTCATAGCCGTCGCCGGCCGCGTCCGGCGACACCTCGAAGCGGGCCGCGCCGGCGCGAGCGGCGAGCTCGGCCTGCGCCTCGCGCCGGCCGAGCAGCACGACCTCGGCCGGCGACCACAGCTGCAGCAGGTAGACGGCGAGCAGCGCGATCGTGCCGTCGCCGATCACCAGGACCCGGCTGCCGGGGCCGACGCCCGCCCTGGTCAGGCCCCGGTAGACGACGGAGGCAGGCTCGGTCAGCACCGCGTCCTCGGCGGCCACGCCGGCCGCGATCGGATGGACGAGCGCGGCCGGAACCGCGACGAGCGCAGCCGCGGCGCCGTCGCGGGTGAAGCCGAACTCGTCATAGGTCTCGCACAGGTTCGTCTCGCCGCGCGCGCACCGCGCGCAGTGGCCGCACGCCGACGACGCCCTCGACGACGACGCGGGTGCCGGCCAGCGGTGAGTCGCCGGTGACGATGCCCGTCCACTCGTGGCCCGAGCCCGATCGGGTAGCGGATGAACGCGGGATCGACCTGCCCGCCGATGATCTCCAGGTCGGTGCCGCACAGCCCGACCAGGTCGGGCCGACCAGCACCTCGCCGGGCGCCGCCGCCGGCGCCGGGCGGATCGGTGAGGACGACGGTGCCCGGACTCGCTGACCACCAGCGCGCAGATCGGTGTCGGTCATGCGGTCTCCGGATCCCCGTTCCCTGTCGGTGTATCGGTGTCGCGGGCCGCCGAGTATCTCGCTGACGCGGTCGGCGGCGCGGCGCACGGCCTGGCCGAGCTCGTTGACCCGCCAGGCTGGCAGGTCGCCCTTGATGCCGGTGACGCTGACCGCGCCGGCGACGGCGCCGTCGTGGCCGAAGATCGCCGCGCCGAGGCAGAAGATGCCCTCGGCGTCTTCCTCGTCGTCGATGGCGAACCCGTTGCTGCGCACCAGCTCCAGGTTGGCCAGCAGCGAGTCGACGTCAGTAATGGTGTGACCGGTGCGGCGGCGCAGGCCGGTCTGCGCGCACATGTCGCGAACCTGCTGCTCGGTCATCGTCGCCAGGATCGCCTTGCCGGCCGCCGAGGCGTGCGGCATCTCGCGCTGTCCGAGCGGCGTATGAAACCGGACGCTGCCCGGCCCGTCGACCCGCTCGATGAAGACCGGGAACCCGTCCTCGCAGATCGCGAGCCGGGAGGTCATCTTCGTCAGGTCGGCCAGCTCGACGAGCAGCGGACGGCTGAGGTCACCGAGCGGGAGCTGGCTGCGGGCGATGTCGCCCAGCCTGATCACGGCGGTGCCGAGCGTGTACCGGGGACCCGGCCTGCCGTCGCGGAGCATCCCGAAGGCCGTCAGCGTCCGCGCCAGCGCGAGCGTCGTGCTCTTCGATGTGCCGAGCTCCCGGGCCAGGTCGCTGAGCGTCAGGCCCTCGGCCGGGCCGTCGGCGACGATCTCGACCAGCCGCATCGCCCTGGCGACGCTGCGGACTGTGTACCGGCCCGCTACGTCCTTGTCCGCGGCTTGCTGCGCTGGGGCTTGCTGCGGTCGCGCTTGCTGCGGTCGCGCTTGCTGCGTGGCGCTTGCTCCGGCTTTGCTGCAGTGGCGCTTGCTGCCAGCGTTTGCTGCAGTGACGTCACGCGCCCGACCTTCCGCATTCTGTTCGGTACAACCGAACCCAATGTTAGGAACTGGTAACGAACCTTGACAGGCTCCCCAATGTCCGGTTTCGTTGCCTAGGTGATTCTATATCACACAACAGCGTTCGGTACAGCCGAACGCCAGATGCGAAGCGTGGCGCGCGCCCAGGCGGCCGCGCAGCGCATCGATGCCTGGCTGGCTGGCGACGGGGAGCGCCCGGACGGTTGCCGGACGGTCGCCTGCAAAGCCCCGAGCACGGCCGCGAGGCCGCCCGGCTGGCCTGGTGCTGACCGGGCCGGCCGCCGTCGCGTGGGCCTGCGGCGGCGTCGCCCCGCCTGTCGACCGCACGGCGGCCGTCGACCTCGTCTGGGCTGTCTTCACGCCGGCCGGCGCGGCGCTGATCACCACGAACGTCGAGGCCGACCGGATCAGGGATGAGTACGGTCCGGCCGCGCACGGCTTCGCTGACCTGTGGCCGTGCCGTGGCAGGACTCCGCCGCGTTCGTGAGCGGCCGCCGAGCGGCTGGCCGGCGCTCCGGCTGCCCGGCTCGCCGCCGATGGCCACCCGGCATTCGGGCTGGATGCCAGCGACGACCTCATCGCGCTGCGGCTCGTGCTGTCGGCGCCGGAGCAGGAGGACCTCGCCGACCTCGGGCAGGCAGCGGCGGACGCGCTGCAGTCCGCCCTGATCTCGTGGCGGCCGGGCGAGCGCGACCTGGACATTCAGGCGCGCTGCGCGGCTCACCTGGAGGCGGCCGGGCGCCGATGCCCCGGTGCTGATCGTGGGCGGCGATGACCGGCTGGAGCGCTACCGCCACCCGATGGCCGTCGGAGCGCCGGTCGCCGCCTCGTCATGGCGGTGGTCGTGGCCCGAGCGGCGGCCTGCACGTAGCGGCTGACCCGGTTCGCGACCGCGACGCCGCTCGACGCCAGCTACCTTGACCTGCGCCGGCGAGTACTGGCCATCGAGGACGCCGTGCTGTCGGCCAGCAGCCCTGGCGCGACGTACGGTGCCGCACTGGCCGCGCTCGATGCTGGCTATGCCCAGGCCGGCGCGCCCGGTGAATGGGCGGGTCACTACCAGGGCGGCCCGATCGGCTTCGCGCAGCGCGAGTTCGAGCTCGCCCCGGGCCAGACCGGCTCGCGCTGGTACCGCGAGCCGATCGCGGCAGGCCACGCGATCGCCTGGAACCCGAGCCTGCCGGGCGGCGCCAAGGCGGAGGACACCTACCTCGTGACCGGCGGCCGGCCAGCTGGCGCGAATGACGCATGCGCCGGGCTGGCCGGCGGAACCCGACGACGGCCGGCAGTTGCCGCGCCCCGCTGTACTGGAGGTCGGTACGTGACCGATGGATCGCAGCCCCTGACCTGACGGGCGCCGGTGTGCTGGCCGACCGCGGCCTGACCGCCGAGCCGGCCGCGCCCGCGAGCGAGGCGCGGTTCCCCGACGGAGCTCACTTCCGGGTCGAGATCCCCAGCTGCGAAGGGCCGGACGTGCTCCGCGCCATCGTCGACGAGGCGGCTGCGCGAGGTGTCACGGTCAACCGCGTCTCGCAGGGCAGCGGCGCGATGCTGCAGTCCGAAGCTGAGCTGGCCGAGCTTGCCCGGATCGCGGCGGACAACGGCATCGAGGTCTCGCTGTTCGTCGGCCCGCGAGAGGAGTGGGACATCGGCCGCGCGGCCGCGTCGGCGGAGGGCGGGGTGTTCGCCGGCCGCCTGCGCGGCACCCGGCAGCTCCGGTACGCGGTCGAGGACATCCTGCGCGCGGCCGAGCAGGGCATCCGTGGCTTCCTCATCGCCGACCCCGGACTGCTGCAGCTCGTGAGCGAGATGCAGGCCGCCGGGCAGCTGCCCGCCTCGATCGTCTGGAAGGTCTCGGCCGTCCTGGCGCCGTCGAATCCGCTCGCGTTCGGGCTGCTCGAGCGCCTCGGCGCCTCGACCGTCAATGTGCCGTCTGACCTGACTCTCGGCCAGATCGCCGAGATGCGGTCGGTCAGCACGCTGCCGATCGACCTCTACGTCGAGACGCCCGACGCCATGGGCGGGGTAGTCCGCGGCCACGAGGCGGCAGACCTGATCGCGGTGGCGGCTCCGATGTACGTAAAGTTCGGGCTGCGCAACTCCCGGCCGCTGTACCCGAGCGGCCTGCACATCGCCGCCGACGCCGCCGCCATCGCGCGCGAGAAAGTGCGCCGGGCCCAGATCGCGATGGAGTGGGTGGCCCGCAGCGGGCTCAAGCTGTCGCAGTCCGGGCCTGGCGCGCCCGGACTCGGCGTCCCGGAGCCGGCCCGGTGACCGGCGCACGCCTGCGCAGCCAGGCCTGGCTAGCCGGCGACGACGAGGTCGCCCTCGAGCACCGGGTCGCGCTCGCGAGCGCCGGGCTGACCGTCAGCCGGGCCGCGGATCGCCCGGTCATCGGGATCGCGAACTCGGCCAGCGACCTGAATCCCTGCAACCTGCCGCTGCGCGACCTGGCCGCCCAGGTGAAGGCGGGCGTCGAGGAGGCCGGCGGCATCGGCGCGGAGTTCGGGACCATCTCGCTCGGCGAGGACCTGATGAAGCCGAGCGCGATGCTCTACCGCAATCTGCTCGCCATCGAGATCGAGGAGATGGTGCGCGCCAATCCGCTCGACGGGCTGGTGGTGCTGGCGAACTGCGATAAGAGCGTGCCCGGCGCGCTGATGGGCGCGATCAGCGCGAACGTCCCGACGGTCCTGGTCACCGGCGGGTCCCGGCCGGTGGCGCAGTTCCGCGGGCGGCCCGTCGGCACCGGCACGGCCCTGTGGCGGATGTGGGACGAGCGCCGGGCCGGGCGGCTCGACGACGCCGGCTGGGCCGAGTTCGAGCGGTGCCTGAGCTGCGGCCTGCGGCGCGTGCAACACGATGGGCACCGCGTCCACGATGGCGGTGCTGTCTGAAGTGCTCGGGCTGATGGTGCCCGGCGCTTCCTCGATCCCGTCAGGGCAGGAACGTGGCCGGGTGGCCGCGCGGCTGGCCGGACGGCTGGCGGTCGACGCGGTGCAGGCCGACCTGCGGCCGCAGTCGATCCTCACCGAGGACTCCTTCGCCAACGCGATCGTCGCGCTCCACGCGATCGGCGGCTCCACCAACGCGATCATCCACCTGGCGGCGATGGCGGGCCGTGCGGGGTTGCCGTTCCCGCTGGAGGAGATCCGCCGGCTCGGCGCCACGGTCCCGGTGCTGGCCGATGTCGAGCCGTCCGGGTCGGGACTGATGCCGGACTTCGACAAGGCAGGCGGCGTTCCGACCTTGCTGCGTGAGCTCGCCGGTCACCTGAAGACCGGTGCGCGGACGATCACCGGCGGCTGCATCGGCGACGTGATCGACGGCGCGCGCTCCGGCGGCTGGCGCCATCCGGCCGGCCAGCGACCCGCTGCGGCACGGCGGCGCGTTCGGTGTCGTCCGGGGCTCGCTGGCGCCCGACGGGGCCGTCATCAAGACGTCGGCGGCGACGCCTGGCCTGCTGCGCCACCGCGGCCCCGCGATCGTCTTCCGCGGCTACGACGACATGCTGGCCCGGATCGACGACCCGGCGCTGCCGATCACGCCGCAGACCGTCCTGGTCCTGGTCGGCTGCGGCCCGGTCGGCGTCCCTGGCATGCCGGAGTGGGGCATGATCCCGATCCCGGCGCGGCTGGTCCAGGCCGGGGTCACCGACATGGTCCGGGTCACGGACTCACGGATGAGCGGCACCAGCTTCGGCACGGTCGTGCTGCACGCCGCTCCGGAGAGCGCCGTCGGCGGCCCGCTCGCGCTGGTTCGCGACGGTGACGTCATCGCCCTGGACGTGCCGGCCGGGACGATCGACCTCGAAGTCAGCCCGGCTGAGCTCGAGCGGCCGCCGGGCCGACTGGGCCCCGCCACCGGGCAAGCACCTGCGCGGCTGGCCTGCCCTGTACGCCAGGCACGTCCTGCAGGCCCCCGACGGATGCGACCTGGATTTCCTCCGGGCGCCGACTCCGGCGCACCGGACATTCGTGGAACCAACAGTGGGCCGTTCATGAGAGCAGTCCGCATGAGAAGGGAGAGAGCCGTGAGGCGATGGAAGATTGCGGCAGCGGCAGCTGCCGCCGCGCTGCTCGCCGCAGGGTGCGGCAGCAGCTCCGGGAGCGGCAGCTCAGGCGGCAGCAGCAATGCGCCGGTGACGCTGACGATCTGGCACAACTACGGAACCGAGCAGAATGCGACTGCCCTGGTCAACCTCGCTAAGGCATTTCACAAGCTGCACCCGAACATCACGGTCAACGTGGTCAGCCAGCCGGCCAGCAACTACTTTGCGCTGCTCCAGGCCAAGGCCATCTCGCATAACGGCCCGGACCTCGCGGTGATGTGGACCGGCCTGTTCACCCTCCAGTACAAGGGCTTCCTGCAGAACCTCAAGGGCCTGGTCCCGGCATCGGCCCTCGCGCAGGTCGACCCCGACGCGCTGAAGTGGACCTCGGACAGCTTCAACGCGGCCAACGGCCCGTACGTGATCCCGCTGGAGAACCAGTTCTACATCGGCTTCTACAACAAGGCTGACTTCGCCAAGGCCGGCGTCGCGTCCGTGCCGACCGACTGGTCGCAGCTCTACGCCGCGTGCACCAAGCTGAAGAAGGCCGGCTACACCCCGATGGTCTACGGCAACGGCGGCCAGCCGCTTGGCGCGACCTTCTACCCCTGGTACGACATGAGCTACATGATGATCGGCGCGTACTCGGTGTCGCAGTGGCAGGGCCTCTACAGCGGCTCGACCCCGTGGACCTCCGCCGCCATCAGCGCTCAGCTGACGAACTGGACCAAGCTGCACAGCTCTGGCTGCACCAACCCGGACGTCGTCACCAACACCAACAACCTGGGTCAGTTCGAGTCCGGCAAGGCCGCCATGATGGTGGACGGCACCTGGGACACCGCAGAAGTTCACCAGCGCGCTCGGCAGCAACGTCGCGGCGTTCGCCCCGCCGTTCTCCGCCGCGCCGATCAAGGGCGTCGTCGACTTCGCCGGCGACGGCCTGTCGATGATGAGCTACTCGCCGCACAAGACGCAGGCGGCCGAGTTCCTGACCTTCATGACCACCAAGCAGGCCGCGGCGATCATCAACGCGGCCGGGCTCATCCCGGCGATCGAGGGAACGTCGACCAGCAACCCGGTCAACCAGGAGATGCTGAACTTCGTCGGTCAGGGCGGCATGACGGCCTATCCGATGCTGGACAACGTGGTCCAGGGCAACGTCGTCAACATCGGATCGAAGTTCCTGCCGTCGGTGCTTAACGGCAGCGAGTCGATCAGCAAGGCTCTGCAGGCCATGCAGACCACGCTGCAGCAGCTGCCGGCGAACCAGCGAGGCAACACCTTCCCGTAACCCGATGAGCTAGCCACCTCAGGAGCGGGACGCGCCTGCGCCCAGCCGGCGCGTCCCGCCCGCTCACCGCCCCACTCACCATCCGGAGTCCGCCTCGTGAGTCTTACCGCCGACCGGCCGGTCCGGCGCCCGGGCCGCGGCCGGCTAGCCCGTCGGCGCCGGCTCGCTGGCCTGCTGCTGTCCCTGCCCGCGGTCCTGCTCGTCGGGGCCCTGCTCTGGGCTCCGATCGTGCAGGCGATCCGCTATTCCATGACGACCTGGGACGGATACTCAGCGCCGGTCTGGATCGGGCCGAGTGCCTACGTGTCCGCGCTCAGCGACCCGATCGTGCACCGGGTGCTGGAGAACAACGCGCTGCTGCTGCTGGCCGTGCCGTTCGCCATCGGGATCCCGCTGATCATCGCGGCGCTGCTGCATGAGCACGTCCGGGGCTGGCGATTCTTCCGGTCCATCTACTTCCTGCCGACGGCGATCTCCTGGGTCGTCATCGGCATGGTGGCGCTGCAGTTCTTCGCCGCGAACGGGATGCTGAACCAGTTCCTGGCCGACATCGGCCTCGGCTCCGTCCACACCGACATGCTGGCGTCCGAGTACAGCGCGCTGGCGGCCCTGGCCATCACGTTCATCTGGTCCATGATCGGCACGAACACGATCATCTTCCTGACCGGCATGGCGACGCTCGACCCGACGCTGATCGAGGCGGCGCGGGTCGACGGCCTCAGCCGACGGCAGATCTTCTTCCGCGTGACGCTGCCGCTGCTGACCAGGTTCGTCCAGTTCGCCTTCGTGATCACGGTCATCAGCGCGTTCTCCGCGCTGTTCAGCCTGATCTTCGTGATGACCGGGGGAGGCCCGGGGCTCGGCACGACCACGCTCGAGTTCTTCGTTTACCAGGCGGGCTTCGCGCAGGGCCAGTTCGGGACGGGCGCCCTGTACGGCATCATCCTGTTCGTCATCATGATCATCGTCGGGGTCGGCCAGCTCCGGCTGATCAGGTCACAGGACGGGGAGGGCTGGTAGTCATGACCACGGCATCCGCGCCCCCAGCTGAGGCGCCGAGCCCGCCGAGTGCGACCGCCGTGCCGATCAGCCGCTGGCAATCGGCCCGGTTCCGCCGCCGGGTGGCCGGCACCGCCATCTTCGCGGTGATGATCGTGATCGCGATCGTCATGTTCTACCCGTTCTGGTACATGGGCGATAACTCGTTCCGCAGCCAGGCCCAGTTCGACCGGCAGAGCGGTCACTCGCTGACGGGCTGGACGCAGCTGTTCCGCGACCTGCCGGTCGTGCACGAGCTGGTCAGCTCCACCATCGTCTGCGCGGCCGCGATCGCGATCATCCTGATCGTCGCCACGACCGCCGGCTTCGCGTTCGCCAAGCTCCGGTACCGGGGGAGCGGGCTGCTCTTCCTGCTGATCGTCGCCGCGATGATGGTGCCCCTGCAGTCGATCATCATCCCCGAATACGTGAACCTGGCGAAGTTCAGCCTGACGAGCAACTACGCCGGTGCGGTGCTGGTGTACGCCGCGCTCGGGGCGCCGTTCGCCACCTTCCTGATGGCGACGTATTACCGCGGCCTCTCCGACGAGCTGATCGAGGCGGCCGTGATGGACGGCCTCAGTTACGAGCGGACGTTCCTGCGGATCGCGCTGCCACTCTCGCTGCCGGCGATCGCGACCGTCACCGTGCTGCAGTTCATCCAGATCTGGGACGACCTGCTGGTCGGGTATCTGTTCCTGCCGACCAATGACCGGACGATCACGGTTGGCCTTGCCGTGCTGTCGTCCGGCCGCACCACCGGCATCCCGCCGCTGATGGCCGGATCGCTCGTCAGCGCCATTCCGGCGATCATCGTCTACCTGATCTTCCAGCGGTACCTGATCAGGGGCCTGACCCTGGGCATGGGCAAGTGACCAGGGCTGCGACCGGGGCGCAACTGACGTGGGAGGTCACGGCGGCACCGGGCGTCGAGCTCGGTGAGCGGCCGGTCTGGGACACGAGCATGAGCTGCTTGATCTGGGTCGATATCAACGCCGGGCAGCTTCATCAGCTCTGTGCCGACCAGTTCGGGGCGGCGGCTGGCGACGCCGTGATCGCCACCGCCGGGGTCGCAGTCGGCGCGGCCGCTCCCCGCGCTGGCGGCGGCCACGTCCTCGCGGCGGCAGACGGGTTCCGGCTCGTCGCAGCGGACGGCGCGGCAGCCGGCCCGCCGCTGGTCCCGCCCGGCATGCCCGCGAACGTGCGGTTCAACGACGGCGCGTGCGATCCGGCCGGCCGCTTCTGGGCGGGCACCGCGGCCACCGACGGCCAGGCCGGGACCGCTGCGCTGTACCGGCTTGATCGGGACGGCTCGATGACCGAGGTCTTCGGCGGCGTGACCGAGTCGAACGGCCTGGGCTGGAGCCCGGACGCGACGACCTTCTATTACACCGACTCCGGTGAAGCGCAGTCCAGGGTGCGCAGCCTTCACCTTCGACCTGCGCAGCGGCGAGCTCGGGCGACGAGCGTGACCTGATCCAGTTCGCAGCGGCGGACGGGACCGCGGACGGCCTGGTGGTTGATGCCGAGGGATGCTTGTGGATCGCCATGTGGGACGGCGGCTGCGTGCGACGGTACGCACCCGACGGCGAGCCGCTCGGGCTGTATCCGGTACCGGTGAGCCGGCCCACCTGTCCGGGGTTCGGCGGCCCGGCTCTGGACGAGCTGTATCTCACGACTGCCCGGGAGGGCCTGAGCGACGAGCGGCGCGAAAGCGAGCCGCTGGCCGGACATCTGCTGCGTGCCCGGCCGGGCGTGCGCGGGCAAGCACCAGTTTGTTACGCCGGATAGGAGCAAGGACATGTCCCGGATCGTGCTCGACGGGGTCTCCAAGCAGTTCCCTGGCGGGACCACCGCGGTCAACTCGCTGGACCTGGAGGTCTCGGACGGCGAGCTGCTCGTGCTCGTCGGCCCGTCAGGCTGCGGCAAGACGACGGCGCTGCGGATGGTCGCCGGGCTGGAAGAGGTGAGCTCCGGGACCATCTACATCGACGGCCGCGCGGTCAATGACCTGGAGCCGCGCCATCGCGACATCGCCATGGTCTTTCAGGGCTACGCGCTCTACCCGCACCTGTCGGTGTACGACAACATGGCGTTCAGCCTGAAGTACCGCAAGGCCGTGTCGAAGGCCGAGGTGAAGAAGCGGGTGGACGAGGCCGCCCGGATCCTCGAGCTGGAACCCTACCTGGAGCGCAAGCCGCGGCAGCTGTCGGGCGGGCAGCGGCAGCGGGTGGCGATGGGCCGGGCCATCGTGCGCCAGCCGCGGGCCTTCCTGATGGACGAGCCGCTGTCCAACCTCGACGCCAAGCTCCGGGTGCAGATGCGGGCCGAGATCGCGCAGCTGCAGCGGTCCCTCGCCATCACGACCATCTACGTGACGCACGACCAGACCGAGGCAATGACGCTGGGCAGCCGGGTCGCGGTGCTCCAGCATGGCGTGCTCCAGCAGATCGCGCCGCCGCAGGAGCTGTACCGGCGCCCGGCCAACTTGTTCGTGGCCGGCTTCATCGGGTCGCCGCCGATGAACCTGATCGACGCCAAGCTCGAGCGGGGCGGCGATGGCTCGGGCGGTCCGCAGGTTGTCTTCGGCGGTCACCGGCTGGGCATCCCAGCCCAGGTCATGGCGGATCGTGCCGGGCTTGAGCGGTATCTCGGCCGGGACATCGTGCTGGGCGTGCGGCCTGAGCACCTGGCGGATGCCGCGCTGATGCAGGACGTCGATACCACCTCTGTGATCGAACTGCCCGTGCGGCTGCGCGAGGAGCTTGGCTCCGACGTGCAGATCCACTGCGGCATCGGCGCCGTGGCGCATCATTCGGAAGCCGCGGCTCAGGACGTTACGTCGCTGGCCACCATGGTCGCCAGGATGGATCCGCAGACGGCCCTGGCCGAGGGCCAGAATGCTCGCGTTCATGTCGAGACCGGCAAACTGCACTTCTTCGATGCCAGCACCGGCGCGGCGATCTGGGACTGATGCTGCTGTCAGGAAGTCGGCTCGGCTTCCGATGGGGGGTCGAGGGCCGCGCGGACGAGGTCGCGGAGCTCTTCGTCGGGCAGGCCGGCCCCGTCCTCGGGCCGCAGCCTGATGGTGCCGGTGCTCGTCTTGAGCTCGGGGTGGCGCGCGACGAAGCCGGCGTCGCGCCCGTGGTCCCACCCGTAGATCGACACTCCATGCTTCCACGCGCCGACGTACATGCGGCGGCTGCCGAGCTTGTAGGTGGGCATCTTGTACGACAGCACCACCGCCACGTCGGGGTGAGCAGCGAGGATCAGCCGGTGAAGCCGGTCGAACAGGGGACGATGTGCGGCCGGGATGGCCGCGATGTAGTCACGCACTGCCTCGTCCACGATCTGCTCCCGTCAGAGACGGCCGCCATTGTCACGCGCGAGCTCTTGCTCCCAGCCGAGGCTGACTGGTCCACTGAGCAGGGAACGGGGTGAGCGACGGCCGCCCGCCGTGTCAAGGCCGCCGTGGATGAGGGCTTGGATCCGGCGCTGGCTCGCCCGCGCGATGCGCACCGGCAGCGAGGGCGCGGCATGCCGCGGCCGGTAACGATGCCGCCGGGCCGGGCTGACATCAGCTAACGCGCTATCGGCGACCCAGAGGATTCCCACACCAGCTCCCGCACTAGCCGCTAAGTGACGCACGGTAGCGTAACACGCGCTCTACGTATGAGTCTGATCTGTCGGGAAAATCTGATCATGGGTCCGGGCGGCCAGGCACTCCCTGAAGGCTCGATCCCAGTTGTGAGACCCGCCCGGAGCCACCGACGCGTCGGCCCGGCGACCCACCACCCGGCCGGGGCGGACGCCGGCGTCCGTTAGCCTGGCTCGGTGAAGGCGCTGCTCCTGGAGAATGTCCACCACGACGCCGTCCGGCTGCTCGAAGAGGCCGGGCTGGAGGTCAGCCAGCGGCCGTCCGCTCTCGGCGAGGCCGAGCTAGCCGCCGCGCTGCCGGGTGTCGCGTTGCTCGGCATCCGGTCGAAGACCCGGCTCAGTTCGGCGGTGCTGGCCGGCGCGCCTGACCTGCTTGTCGTCGGGGCGTTCTGTATCGGTACCGACCAGATCGACCTGACGGCGGCCTCGGCGCTCGGCGTGGCCGTATTCAACGCGCCGTACTCCAATACGCGCAGCGTGGTCGAGCTCACCCTCGCCGAGATCGTCGCGCTGACCCGCCGCCTCACCGAGAAGGACCGCTCGATGCACGGGGGCGTCTGGGACAAGTCGGCTACCGGGGCGCATGAGGTCCGAGGCCGCACGCTGGGAATTGTCGGCTACGGGAACATAGGCGCCCAGCTGTCGGTCGTCAGCGAGGCGCTCGGAATGCGCGTCGTCTTCTACGACACCGCGGACAAGCTGGCCCTCGGGAACGCGCGGCGCTGCGTCAGCCTGGACGACCTCCTCGAGGTGTCTGACGTGGTCAGCTTGCACGTGGACGGCCGCCCGTCCAACAGCTCCCTGTTCGGCGAGAAGGAATTCAGCCGGATGCGCCGGGGGGCCCTGTTCCTGAACCTGTGCCGCGGCTTCGTAGTCGATCACGAGGCCCTGCGCAGTCACCTGATGTCCGGGCACCTGGCCGGTGCCGCCGTCGACGTCTTTCCCGAGGAGCCGCGTGCGGCCGGAGAGGAATTCGCGTCCGTCCTGCGCGGCCTCCCGAACGTGATCCTCACCCCGCACATCGGCGGGTCAACCGAGGAGGCCCAGGCCGACATCGGCGCTTTTGTGGGCGGCAAGCTTGCGGACTTCATCGCGGAGGGAGCGACGTCGCTCTCGGTGAACCTGCCGCAGGTTGCGCTGCCGCCAGCCACCGGGACGCACCGGCTGGCGCACATCCACCGGAACGTGCCCGGCGTCATGGCGGAGATCAACTCGGTGCTGGCCGCGCACGGTGTGAACGTCGAGGCCCAGTTGCTGGGCACTCGCGGCGAGCTCGGATATGCGCTGACCGACATCGGGATCGACTACCCGGACGAGGTCGTGGAGCGGCTACGGGAAATGACGCCGACCGTCCGGCTGCGGGTCCTGTCTTGACGCTGGAGGCAGCGCTCGGGGCGGTGGTCGGGCCCGGGCACGTCCTCCTCGACCGTGACCTCCGAGCGTCGTACGAGACCGACTGGACCGGCCGGTTCACCGGCACGTCACGCGTCGTGGTGCGCCCCGGCACGACCGCGGAAGTCGCGCACGTCCTGACTGCGTGCGCCGCGGCGGCAGTCCCGGTCGTGGTGCAGGGCGGCAAGACGGGCTTGGTGGGCGGCAGCGTTCCGGCTCCCGGCCAGACAGCGAATCCGCCGGTGGTGCTGGTCACGACCCGGCTCACCGAGCTCGGCGAGATTTCCCTGGTGTCACGGCAGGTCACCGCTGGTGCCGGAGTGACGCTGGCCGCCCTCACCGCGCACGCGCGGGCCGCCGGCCTGGACTTCGGTGTCGATCTCGCCGCCCGCGACTCCGCCACCGTCGGCGGCATGGTCGCCACCAACGCGGGCGGCATCCGGGTGCTGCGGCACGGCAGCATGCGCGACCAAGTCGCCGGGGTGGAAGCCGTGCTCGCCGACGGGCGGATCGTGTCCCGGCTCGACGGCCTCGCCAAGGACAGCACTGGATACGACATCGGGCACCTGCTGGCAGGTTCCGAGGGCACTCTCGCCGTCGTGACCCGGCTGCGGCTTCACCTGGTCCCGGCCGAGCGCGAGCGCGCGGTCGCGCTGATCGCGGTTGGCGATACCGCCGACGCTGTCGACCTGCTCGCGGCGCTGCGGTCGTGGCTGCCGGATCTCAGTGCGGCCGAGCTCTGCTTCGCCCAGGGTCTCGCGCTTGTTGCCCGCCATCTCGGGGTGCGGGTACCACTGGAAGCGGCTGGCGAGGCGTACGTCCTGGTCGAGGTCGCGGCCGAGTCCGATCCGCTCGACGACCTGCTCGCGGCGCTGGAGAGGTGCCCGCAGGTGCTCGACGCGACGGTCGCCTCGTCGGCGGCCGACCGGGCGCAGTTGTGGGCGCTGCGCGAACGGCACACTGAGGCGATCAGCTCGGTCGGCGTACCCGTGAAGCTGGACGTGTCGGTGCCCATCGGCCGGCTCGCCGAACTAGTACAACGCCTGCCGGGCGCGGTTGCCGCCGTCGAGCCGGCCGCCCAGCTGGTGATCTTCGGCCATCTGGCGGAAGCCAACCTGCACGTCAACGTGCTCGGCCCTGGCTCCGGCGCCGGCGATGGCGAGGATGTCAGCTTCGCCGTGCTGTCGCTGGTCGCGAGCCTCGGCGGCTCGGTCAGCTCCGAGCACGGCATCGGCCGAGCCAAGGCGCGCTGGCTGGGGCTGTCCCGGAGTCAGGCCGAGATCGACGTGATGCGCTCCATCAAAGCCGCCTTCGATCCGCTTGGCTTGCTCAACCCCGGAGTCCTCTGGCCAGCGGGCTGACAGCGTCCGCCCCACACACCCCAGCCGATCACATGATCAGGGCTGCCGCTCACCAGCTTGGGGGCTGATCGGGCCAGGACGTCGCGGACGCGCGGGATGACGTCAGTGCCGTACAGCTCGATCGCGGTCATGAGGGCTTGATGCGGCAGACCGCCCATGCCGTTAATTGAGGTCGAAACGGTTCGCGCCCAGGACGGTGAGTCGATGGCACGATGAAGAGGCGGGACGGTACAAACAGCGGTAACGCCGCATGCGGAAGGGGACACCAAGGATGAAGCTCGGGCTGATGGTGGGCTACTCAGGTGCGCGGGTCAACCTGCCGATCGACCTGGTCAGGCTGGCCGAGAAGCTGGGATACGACTCGGTGTGGACGGCCGAAGCGTACGGGTCGGATGCGATGACACCGCTCGCGTGGATCGCCGCGCAGACGTCGCGGATCCGCCTCGGGACAGCGATCGCACAGGTAGCCGGGCGGCCGCCGGCGATGTGCGCCATGCAGGCGATGACAATCGACGGCCTCGCCGGCGGCGGGCGCATGATCGTCGGGCTCGGGGTCTCCGGTCCGCAGATCGTCGAGGGCTGGTACGGGCAGCCGTGGGGCACACCGTACTGGCGCGTGCGCGACTACGTCGAGATCATGCAGAAGATCTTCCGCCGCGATGGCCCGGTGTCGCACGCGGGCCGGGAGATCTCGCTGCCCTACACCGGGGCGGGAGCTACCGGCCTGGGCAAGGCGCTGCAGTCGATCCTGCATCCGTCCGGCAACATTCCGATCTACCTGGGCAGCGGCTCCGAGCCGATGCTGCGGTTGTGCGGCGAGCTGTGCGACGGGGTACTGCCGCTGCGGTTCGTGCCGCGGGAGATGCCGCGGTTCAGGCGGGCCATCGAGGAGGGCTTCGCGCGAGCGGGCAACGGCAAGTCGTGGGACGGGTTTAACTTTGATCCGCTCGTTGGGGTCACGGTCACCGACGACGTGCGGGAGGCACTGCGGGCCATGAAGCCGAGCATCGCGCTGTATGTCGGCGGCATGGGCCACCCGACGATCAACTTCCACAAGCGCGCCATGGAACAGCAGGGGTATGCCGACGCGGCGGCGAAGATCGAGGAGTTGTTCCGCATGGGCCGGAAGGCCGAGGCCGCCGACGCCGTGCCGGACGAGTTCGTCGACGAGCAGGCGCTCGTCGGCTCGCCGAACCGCATCCGCGAGCGGTACCGCGCCTGGGCTGACTGCGGCATCACCGGAATCCTGGTCGGCACCACCCAGGCGGCCGCCGTCGAGCTCATGGCCGACATCGCCGCCACAGCCGAAGCCGCTGGACAGGCCGGGTGACAGCGTCGCGCCGGTTCCGGATAGTCGCCGCGGTCCGATAACGGTCCACTGACGATCAGAGTCGAAAGGTCCGAGCGATATGGAACGGCTTGCGGGCAAGCGCGCATTGGTGACCGGCGGCACGACCGGCATCGGCTTCGGCATCGCCGAGAGATTCCTGCGCGAAGGCGCGATGGTCGTGGTGACCGGCCGCGATCAGGAACTGGGCCGTCGTGCCGAGGTCGCGCTCACGGCGTCGGGCCGGGCCTGGTTCCAGGCCGCTGACGCTGCCGACCCCGCCGCCGTGGCTCAATCAGTGGAGGTGGCCGTTCAGCGACTCGGGGCTCTCGACATCCTGGTCAACAATGCCGGCATCGGGGTCGAGGCGAGCCTGCTGGACACGCCGCTGGCTGACTACGACCGGGTGATGGACGTCAACGTGCGGGGCTGTTTCCTGTACGCACAGGCGGCGTACCCGCAGCTGGCTCGCTGTCGCGGTGGCATGATCCACATCGCATCGGACGCAGGCATCTGGGGCGAGCAGTCCATCGGGCTGTACTCGGTTTCCAAGGCGGCCGTGGTGATGCTGGGGAAGATGCTGGCCCTGGAGGGAGGTCCAGACGGCGTGCGGTCGAACGTGATCTGCCCTGGCGATACGTGGCCTGGCATGCGCCACATGGCCCCGCCAGGGGAGGACGACCGGCCAGAGAGCGGTGACTGGCCGGTGCCGCCGATCGGCCGGATTGGCGAGGCCCGTGACGTCGCGGCCGCCGCGGTCTTTTACGCCAGCGACGAGGCGGAGTTCATCACCGGGACGACGCTTCTCGTCGACGGCGGCATGACCGCGGGATATCACCAGCGCGAGCGAAGCGCGCCACCCGCTACGGGGTCGTAACCTCGTAGCGGGTGATGCGGGCGGGCCGCAGGAGCAGGCTCGCCGCGGCCACGGCGAGAGCACTCCCGGCCGCGATGAGCAGGCTGGTACGCACGCCCTGCACAACCGTGGCGGGCTGGGCGAGCAGCGTGCCGAAGACGGCGATAGCGAGGGCGCCGCCGACCTGGCGGCTGGTGTTAAGGACGCCGCTTGCGGTGGGAACGATCGGCTGCGCCCACCCAGGACCCCCTGGCGCAAAGTTTTCCGGCATCGTGGCAAGCGCCGTGTCGATTCGGCGGTGGCCACTTCGTAGCGGGAGTGAGGGCGGCCACAGACCGGCGCCTCTCGCGTAGTGAGTGTCGAGGCCGTCTTTCGCGGCGAGCACGGTCGCTGCGTCGCCAAGTCATGACCGCGCGGCCCGGACAAGCCACGTCCCCCTAAAGACAAGTACCGGCATCCCCGAGACCAAGGAGTTCTGAGATGCGCCAGCTGATAGCGCGCGTGTTCACCTACGCCCTCGACGGCGTCGCGAACGCTGTAGAAGGCACCGAGTACATGGAGTACTGCAACCGTCTTTGGGTCGCCGACCAGTCGGTGCTTGACCCGACGGGCGAGCTGTTCCAGCGCGCGCACGCGCTCATCATGGGCCGGGTCGCCTACGAGAGCATGCGCGCGCACTTCGCTCCTGGCGGCACCGGGACCGACCACCCGTGGACCGGCATATTCAACGCCGCGCCCAAGGTCGTGTTCTCCCGCACACTGAAGACCGCCGACTGGGCCAACACCACGATCGCCGCCGGCGACACCGCAGAGGATATCGACAAGCTCAGGCAAGGCGGCGACGGCCACATCGTCGTCTACGGCGGCTTCAGCTTCTGGCAGTCACTCATGCGACTCGACCTGATCGACGTGTTCTACCTGAGCCTGACGCCCTACGTGGCGGGCGAGGGCAGGCGGCTGTTCGACAACGTCGGCAAGTACGGGCCGCTCGACCTGGTCTCCAGCATGCCGCGCAGCAACGGGGAGATCGAGCTGGAGTACCGGCGGCACCGCTAAAACCGAGGAGGCTGTGATGGCACTGCCAGCGGCCCAGAGACGATCGACGCCGTGGCCCACGCCCCGATCGGACCCAGGACTGCGCACCCACTCGTCCTCCGCACGAGGGAGACCCTGCTGAGACGGGTACTGTCAGGCACTCCCTCCGCACGGCAGTCCTCGTAGCCTGGGCGGAGGCGCCTGGGTCGCCGGGGCCAGCTGACTGCACGGCACCGGGCCGTTGCTAGCCTGATGTCGGGCCGAAGCGGGGGGCTGCGGGCCCTAGCGAGCACGGACAAATCGGTCTCCTTGGGGGAGGAGCTTGCGGTATGTCTCATCACCTCGATACGCCTCTGGCACGCCAGAACGGCCAGCTCTACATCGACGACTTGTACGTGTTCCCGGGCGACCACAGCACGGTCCTGATCATGGATGTCAACTCCACGATCACCGGGCCTGACGTGCAGTCAGGCTTCCACCCGGAGGCGCGCTATGAGTTCAAGGTGCACTTCGACGGGGCAGAAGTCGAAACGCTGACCTACCGAGTGTCCTTCGGCGAGCGAGACTCCAGCGGACGGCAGGCTCTGCAGTTGCGCGCCCTTACCGGAGCCGACGCCCGCGAGGACGACGCCACGGGCACGCTCGTGCTCGAAGGCCAGACTGCCGAGTCGGCGAGCCAGGATGACACCCGGATCTGGGCCGGTCGGATCGCCGACCCGTTCTATGTCGACCTCGACGAACTAGCGGTAATCAACGCCGCCGTCAGGAACGGCACCGCAGCGGACAGGTCGGCGTGGCGCCCCGAGAACGCGCGGAACAGCTTCGCCGGCACAACCGTCGAGTCCATCGTGCTGGAGGTCTCTCACCAGCACCCGCAGATGCACGCCGGGCAGCGCACCGGCATCTGGTGCGCGACGAAACTCGCTACCGATGCAGGCGGCTGGCGGCAGATCAACCGGTTCGGTCACCCCATGATGTGGCCGATCTTCTGGCCCGACGACACTGACTTCTCGAATCTGCCAACAACCGGCACCCGTCTGCCGACATGAACGCGGAGGGCAAGAACATCGCCGATCTTGTCGCCGCCGCCGTCTCGGCCAACGGGACCTCGGCTGACCCGCACGGTTACGGCGAGACCGTGGCTAGGGCGCTGTTCCCCGACGTCCTGCCGTATACGGTCGGGACGCCGGCGACGTACGGATTCGCGGGTCTGGGCGGCCGGACCCTGGCCGACAACGCCCCCGAAGTGATGTTCTCGCTGGTCCTGAACACGGCCATTACCTCAGGCCTGACGCCGTCCGTGACCGCAAGCAATCGAGCGGATAAATTCCCGTACGTGGTCCCAGCCTAGGCACGCGTCAGTGGGTCCACTTGCCCACGGTGAAGGTCGGGCCCCACAGGCTCAGCGGCCAGAAGAGGACCGAGACGAAGTACTGAACCCAGCTATGCAGCCCGGTGAGAGTAGCTGGCGACCCCGGCAGATGAGGAGGCGCGGTATTGACGAAGACACCAATCAGAATGTAGATCGCGATGGCGATGCCAGTCGTGCTGAACAGAGCCTTCAGAAAGCCCACGCCAGCTCACCTTCTCTCTGACAGACATAACATGGCACATGTGTCAGGCTAATTCATAGGCGGCCGGCTGGCAAGCTTGACACTCCGGGCGATACGACATAAGCCGGATCGGCTAGCCCGCGGCGAGGCACGCCGCCGCCCGGCGCGCAGTCACCGAGACGGGTGATGCCTGAGAGTGCTTCCCTCCGCAGTGCTTGACTGATGAGAAACACCCGGTCGGCCTGCAGGTACGGGCCGCCAGGGCGCAGAGGGGGCAGTCATGGAGATACCAGCTGATGTTGGCTCAGCGGATCCTGGTGCTGAACTCAGGGAGGCCGCGACGATTGTCCGGCAGCGATATTCGAAGGGGTCGCCTGCTTACGGGTTCTGGCGAGTCACCGCGGGCATCTGGGAGCGCTGGGCCGAGCGCGTCGAACTGGGCGTCGAGCTGTCCCCAGTGGCGCAGGCCGAGTACCAGGCCGCACTTTTCAGTGCCAGGAAATACATGGAAATGCGGCACGGCGGATCCGAGCGCGTCGTGGCCGCGGGCCCGGTGTCGTGTGCTGGCTGCGGTCACGTGTTCGCGTCGACGGACAGTCGGGCCCTGCCCGCGACGGAACTATCCGCGCGACTGCTCGGGCACGTATGCACTGACCATCGCCCAGGCACGAGTAGGTTCGCGGTGGCATCTAGCCCACAGGTCAGGGACCGTGGCACAGCCGTCACGGTCGGCTCGCAGACCCTCTTCTTTGAGCATCGGCATAAGGATCTCGACGCGCAGGAGATCACCGACCTTCGCCGCCTGGTCAGCATTGCTGGCCTGCGAGGCTAGGTCGTACTGGCGGGAGCGAGGTAGGAGATGGCCAGCGGCGGCAAGGACCGCGGATCTCGGTCGGCAGCAGTGCACGTCCGGGTCCGGCGGGTATACGAGCAGCCGGAGAGGAACGATGGAGTTCGCGTCCTGGTCGACCGGCTCTGGCCACGCGGGCTGTCGAAACAGGCCGCGACCTGGATATGTGGCTCAAGGATGTGGCGCCGTCGACCGATCTGCGCAAGTGGTATAGCCACGACCCGGCTAAGTTCAGCTGAATTCTCCTCGCGGTACCGGCAGGAACTTAACGAGCCGCCAGCTCCGGAGGCTCTTGCCCAGCTGCGGGCGCTCGCCGCCAACGGCCCAGTCACGCTGCTGACCGCGACCAAGGACCCTGCACACAGCGAGGCAGCGGTGCTGGCCGAGATGCTGGCGCCGGGGAGCAGATAAGGCTGCTCCAGTCGGCTGGGCCGATATGCGGCCCCGAGCTTCGTCTACCCGAATTGTCCCTCCTGTCGTAGGATTCGCGTGGCGCTTCAGCGAGGGATGGCACAAGGACGGCTTGTGCCGAGTATGTGGCCGTGTCAGGCCCCAGCCGCGTGCGCCGAAGGGGTGTTGGGCTGATGCGCGGTGACCGGCTGCTCCGGGTGGCTAAGACGTCCTGGGTGGACATTGCCTGGGTTGTGTTCATTGGCCTTAATCTGCTGGCGATGCGCTTGCTCCCAGGCTGGCAGACTGTTCCGTTCCTCATCATCTGGGTAAGCCTGACGGCGATCTATGGCTTCCGCCTGTGGCGCCTCGGATCTACTCTCGTCACGGTCCTGACCGTGACCATTGCTACCGGCGGCCTGATCGGCTGGCAGGTCATCAGGGGGAAGCAGGACGCGGACTACCTGGCGGAGGTTCCCTTGCTCGCCATGATGTTCGTGGTCATGGTCTGGCACTCCCGCAGACGGGTCGCGGCTCTGGACGCCATGAGGCGCGTCTCGGAGCACAACATGCTGCTGCTGGATCAGCAGCGTCGCTTTCTGCAGGACGCCTCCCACGAGCTGGGCACGCCGATCACCATTGCCCTTGGTCACGCCGAGCTGATCGAGCAGGCGGCGACTGATCAGGCCATCGCTAAAGACGCGCGCGTGGCCGTGGATGAGCTGCTCCGGATGCGCCGCCTGACCAGCCGGATGCTGCTGCTGGCCTCGTCGGATGGCCCGGACTTCCTTCGCACTGGTCCCGTGGACGTTGCGGACTTCGTGCTGGAGACCGTCCTGCGATGGCGGCACATGCCACGCCAGTGGACGGTGGGCGCACTCGCGGAAGGAACGGTGCCAGCGGACCAAGACCGGCTGACGCTCGCCCTGGACGCGCTCATCGAGAACGCGGTCAGCCATACCGATGTCGGCGATCGCATCGAGCTGAGCGCCCGGCGCGAGGGCGGGAGCGTGGTCCTCGCGGTCACCGACTCCGGCTGCGGGATCCCGGCTGCCGAGCTTGGGCGAATCTTCGGCCGCTTCTCCCGGATCGACTCGGGCCGGGAACGGACGGTCCGCTTCGGCCTCGGCCTGGCGCTTGTCAAGGCGATTGCCGAGGCCCACGACGGTTCGGTTTGTGTCGAGAGCAAGGTCGGGCAGGGCTCGACATTCGAACTGCACCTGCCTGCCTCGACGGTCCAGGCGCCCTTCGGGCAGAGGCTAGCGCCGGGGCGAGCCGCTGGCAGAGCATCGGCAGCCGGTGCGTGAACGTGGCGCCCGCCAGCGCCAGGGCGGTTACGTCGCTGCCAGCAATCGCTTCACGGCCGCGACGCCGGCGATAGCGTGCTCGTGGCTGGGTGACTGGGGGATGAGGTTGAATTCTGTACAGCCTGCCGCCACGTAGGGCAGCAGGAACTCGGCTACGTCAGCAGGCGTGCCGTAGGGGCAGTACCGCTCGAAGCGCTCGAACGGCAATTGATAGAAGGCCTGCATCGCTGGTGCGAGGCACGAGAGTGCCGCTTCCTTGGATTCCGCGAGCCCGCACCACACCTGCATCGCATGCCGGGATGGTGGCTCGGCCCGGCCGGTGCGAGCCGCCTCCTCCGCTGAGATCTTGATAGCGGCGGCGAAGCGCTGCGGGGAGTTCCAGATCCCGAGCCAGCCATCGCCGAGCCTGCCCGCGCGCCGGATCGCGGTGTCGGACCGTCCTCCGATCAGGATCGGCATCGCCGAGGGCGGGCTGATGACTACTTCCTCAAGGTCGAAGAACTGGCCGTGGAACGTGACCGCCTTGCCGGTCTGGAGCTGACGCAAGATTGTGAGGCATTCGTTCATTCGCGAGCCGCGGGTGGCTGGATCCACTCCGCAAGCCGAGACTTCGTGCCTGTCCTCGCCGCCTATCCCGACCCCGAAGACGAGCCGCCCAGAAGCGAGCTGGTCGAGGTCGCTGAGCTGCCGCGCCACCAGGACCGGATGCCGCAGCGGTAGCAGGTATACGCCAGTGTGGATCGGCAACGTGGGATGGAGCATCGCGAGTGCGGTGGCCTGAACCAGCCCGTCGAATCCCAGGCCAGCGAAGAAGCTCACATGATCCCCGCAGCAGACGTGGTCAATGTCGGCCTCACTGACCTGCGTCAGGAATGCCCTGGCGGCTTCTGGGTCGCGCTCGAGCAGCCCATACGGCGGGAACGTGCCGACCTTGGGCTGGCTCCCGCTGTGGCTGCCTGCGGTGAGCACGACTTCAGCCGGGTGCGTCGCTGTGCTGCCTTCCATGTCATCTCCTCGGGTCGGCCGGGGCGTCCCGCCGCCAGTGGCGCCAGGGAGCAGGGATTAGCGCGGGCACCCTGGCCCGATAAGAGCCGTAGACGTCTCCGATGTCCCGGTGCAGGTCCCGTTCCTCAAACTTGATGCCGACAAGGATGTAGCCGGTCGACGCGGCGGCGAATAGCAGGTGCCCGGCCGACATCACGGGCACTGCCCAGAAGATGACCAGGAAGCCGGTCATCAGGGGATGGCGGACAACGCGGTAAAGACCGCGCTCGGTGAAGGGCGGCGGGCGGTAGCCGGCCTGCCGTACATGCAGGTACGCCTGCCGCAACCCGAACAGATCGAAATGACTGATCATTAGGGTGGCGCCCAGAGCCAGCACCCAGCCAGCCGAGTACAGCGCGATGAGCGCACCGGCGGCCAGCCCTGACACGTGCCAGACGGTCCCAGGGACCGGACGCCATAGCCAGAACAGCAGCGCAAGCGTCAGGTTCGCGCACAGCACGAATGTCGTCCGCTCCGCCGGTGCCGGCACCACGCGGGTCCATCGGCGCTTGAACCCCCGGCGCGCCATCACGGTGTGCTGCACCGCGAACAGCAGCAGCAATGCCGCATCGATTGCCACAGCGGTCGGCCACGCGGAGTGCGTCCCCTGGTCGATGCCCTTTGGCACGCCGAGACCGAGCAGGAAGCCTGCCGCGTATCCGAGCACGAGCAGAAGCAATGCATACACACCCGCCGCGTACAGCAGCACGAGTAGGGCAGATATGGGTGCTAGCGGTGGGTGCTGCTCCTCCGCGGGAGCGCGGACCGAATCCGTGGTGCCTGCCATATTTTGACGCTAGGGTCGCGCGGCCACAGGCGGCAATCGGGTGAACTACGGGTAGCCAGCGGCCGATTCCCGGCCCGGCCAGCCCGCCTGGCTGCGTGCGTGGGTTGAACTACCGACGCGTTCAGCCGCGAAGTCTGCGCTTTGTCACCCACGATGCGATCTGAGCTCGCGAACGCACCTCCAGCTTGCGCCGGATGTTCTCCACATGCGCTTCCGCGGTTCGTGCCGCGACCGATAGTGGCCCTGGTCAGCCGCCGAGTGCGCTGACCATGTTCATGATCGCGACCATCTGAGGAGCGCTCTTGACCGCGAAGTTCGGCCCGTCGTAACCCCACCAGTCCCAGCATCCCTCCGGGTTGACCGGGATGACGCTCGCGATTGCCTGCGGATAGAGAACTACCAGGTTGTTGGTGTCGGCGTAGGAGTCGAGGTTGGCGAGCTGCGGGAACTCATCGCCCAGCAGGTACTGGCCGCTCAGGCAGCCATGCAAGGCGACGACGAGCTTGCAGGCGGCTCCGGCCGCGCATGCTGGCGGCGTGTACAGCAGCCCGCTGTTGTCCATGCTCAGTGCCGGAGCATTGCCGCCGGGGCGTAGCTGTTCTGGCTGAACGACGACAGCGTTCCCTTCGGGGCGCGGGTGTTCGGCGGGTTGACGCTGCCGAGCCAGTGCGTGAGCATCTCGCCCTCCGGATCGTCCCCGCAGTTGATCAGGAACGGCGGACTCGTCAGCGGGCAGGCCAGCACGCCATCCGGTGTCGGCCAGCCGTGGCCCGCCAGGTCCCAGTTGTGATATTCGACGCTGGCTCCGAAATGCTCATAGAAATCGACGCCTGAGTCCGGAGACCACGTCATTCACCACGGGGTCAAGCGTGCCGTGGTAGACGTAAATTGGCTTGCCCGCCAGGTTCGATACCGGGTCGATGAGTCCCTGGCCTGACCACGTGACCGCCTGCTGCTCCAGCGTCGGCAAGCTGGCGCCTATGTCGCAGGTAGCAAACTGGATGACGTTGCCCTGGCCGCAGTCGTACGGGCCGGCGGCGATAATGCCCGCGCCGTCGAACGTACCGGAATAGGCAACCTGCAGCTGGGTGGCCATGAAACCACCGGAAGAGACGCCCGTCACGTAGACGCCAGTGATATCGAGCCTGGACAGGCCCGTACTCGCTTCGGCGGGCGCGATGCCGACCGCGACGGTTGCGCCGATCATGGCGGCGGCCACTGGCAACCGAAGCGAGCAGTCGTCCCGTACGGATTCGCATAGCTGTCTCCTCTCCGCATGCAGGGACGCGCCGCGCGGCTGGCACGGACCTCGCCTTCGCAGATCCCAACAATCGATCGTTTGGCCATTGCAGCGCTAAAGACCAATGTCGGCCTGGTGCGCTAGGATGTCAACCAATCGCTTGATTGGTACTTAAAGTGACGACATGAGCACGCAAGATGAAAGAGTCGCCGAGCCGGGAATGGTCGCTGGGTGGCAGCCGCGTCGGCTTGCCGCCGTGGCTGTCGAGCTGCCCGAGGGCGTGACGCCGCCCGGCACCCGCGGCAGGATCCTGCGCGTGGCTCTCGGCCTCTACTCCGAGTACGGTTTCCACGGCACTTCGATCCGCCAGATTGCCGGCCAGGTCGGCATCAATCCGGCCACGCTGTATGCGCATTACCCCTCGAAGGAGCAAATCCTGGCGGAGCTAGTGCTGCTCGGGCATCAGGAACTGCACGACCGGCTGCGCGCAGCGTGGCCAGGGCCGACTGCGACCCGGCCGCTCGGCTAGCCGCGCTTGTGCGCGAGCACGCCTTGATTCACGCGGACTATCCGCTGCTTGCGGTGGTTGCGAACACCGAACTGCATGTGCTGTCTGCCGAGAACGCGGCATCCGCCCTCGAGCTGCGGGCCCGGTGTCGTGGCTTCCTCGCCGACGTGCTGGCCGACGGAGGCGCGCAGCGGCGAGTTCCACCTGGTCGACGCCAGGCTGACGGCCATCGCGATCGGCGGACTGGGGATGCAGGTCGCCCACTGGTTCGCGCCCGGCTTGCCGACCACCCGGCAGCAGGTTGCCGACACATACGTGCAGCTAGCGCTGCGAATGGTGGGCTTCACACCGCGTTAGCGCAGACCTGAGGCCAGGACACCATCGCAAGATCGCGCGGCGCAAGGCCAGGGTGAGCGCGGGACGGGCCGATGACGCCAGTTTGAGCGGGAACGGGGCCGTTAGCGCTCGTCGCCGCGGTCAGCTGGCCCAGCGCTCTGCGCCAATGCGGTGCAAGTACAGCGCGATCCGGATCTCCAGCGCGCGCTGGCCGAATTGCCAGTCTTCCCCGAGCACTTGGCTGACTCGCTCGAGCCGCTGCGTCACGGTGTTCACGTGCACGTGCAGTGTGTCCTTAGTCTTGGTGACATTGCCGCCAGCTGAGAAATACGCCTCGACCGTGCGTACCAACTCGGTTCCCTTTCGCGTGTCGTAGTCGACCAGGTCGCCGATCGCAGACTGGATGAAGCCCTGTACGTCCTTGCGGTCTGACAGCAGCATGCCGAGGAATCCAAGGTCGTGGGGCGTGGCCGCGCCGCCGCGCCGGCCGAGCGCGTGCAGTGCCTCCACGCACCGGCATGCCTGCAGGTATGCCGATGCGACGCTCGCCGGGACCCAGCCCGTGCGTGCGCGTCCCGTCCGCGGCTACGGTGACGGGCCTGCCAGCCATGGCTTCCAGCGTGGCCGCGACATCGCTGAGGACGGCTGGCGGATCGT
This sequence comes from uncultured Actinomycetota bacterium, assembly GCA_963837255.1. Classification (GTDB taxonomy): domain Bacteria; phylum Actinomycetota; class Actinomycetes; order Streptosporangiales; family Streptosporangiaceae; genus JAJYUU01. The sequence goes on along the minus strand of CAWIMN010000007.1, from coordinate 1,480,218 downwards.
CGCCGGGCAGCAGCAACACCGTGTTGCCCTCGAAGCTGGCCGCGAGGCCGTGCCGTGTCGCTGCCACGTGCGCTGCCGCCGGGCGGAGCCTGGGCTGTAGCGGTGGTTCGGCCCGGACTGCGACGACCACATGCGGCTTGTCGAGGTCCGTCCCGAGCCGCAGCGCGCGATCCCGCAGCGATTCAGGATCCCGGTGCGGCGTGGTGAGCAGATCCGTGAGCAGATCGCCCCGCACTTGCTGCTCGGCTTCTGCCACCGAGCGGCGCAGCAACAGCAGCAGCGCGGTTACCATCGCGGCACGCTCGAGGATCAGCCGGTCGGTCTCCGGCAAGTCGGGCCCGGCCCGGAGCACGACAGTGCCGAGATGCTCAGCTCCCGCGGATGCGGGCGCGGCCCACAGGTTGCCAGCGCATACTGCGCGCCGGCCGCTCTGGCCTCGGCCAGGACCCGGAGCAGCGCGGCATCCTGCGGCGCAGGCTGCGCGCTGGCGGCGATCAGGTCGTCGTGCTCGTCCAGGATCATCACGTCGCTGCCCAGCACCGACGACACCGCCTGGGCGACGCTCTCCGCTCTGCCGCCCGCGAGCACCAGCTCGATGAACCGGTGATGCGCCTGCGAGGCCCTCTCGACGGCGGCGCTGTGGTCTTTGACGATCTCGTTAGCGGCATTCAGCTCAGCCAGTGCCGCCCTGGTCTCGTCAAGCAGGTTGGCTGCATCGATGGCAATCGCGGCATGTGCGGCCATCGAGCACAGCAGCGAAACCTCCGCCGCGCCGAACGTGCGGGTACGCCGGTCGGCGGCGAAAAGCACGCCGATCACGGACTTGCCGAGCAGCAGCGGCACGCCGAGGATGGCCACCAGGCCCTCCTCGCGCACGGCCCGATCGATCGGGCCAGTGTGCAGGAACCGCTCGTCGGCGAGGTAGCCCGCCGTCGCGTACGGGGCTGCGCGCTCAGCGACGAGGCCGCCAAGACCCTCGCCCATGCCAAGGCGGGCCTGCTGGAAGTAAGCCGACACCGAGCCGGACGTGATCCGCATGTAGGTGTCCTTGGCGGCCGGGTCGTTCAGCGTCATGTAGGCAACGTCGGTGCCCAGCAACAGCCGCGCCCGCCGGACTATGGCGCGAAGGACAGAATCCAGGTCGCGCAGCGCGGCGAGGTCGCTCGCCGTCTCGAACAGGGCAGCGAGCTCTGCCTCACGCCTACGGCGCTGCTCCATCTCGGCACGGACTCGCAGGGCCGCGAGCTTGGCCGCGTCGAGGTCTGCCAGCACGTTGGCCGGAAGACCGGCCGCGCGGGCCGCGCTTGCGGCCTGCTCGAAATCCGCAGCCGGCGCTTCCTGCTCCAGGAGGCTGAGCACCTCGCGGCAGAATGCGGTCACTACGCGGTCGGCTCGTCCATATGCGCATTGTGCGGCAGATCAGGTCAGCATGCGGACTCTCTGCCGCGACTGGCTAGTAGCAGTTTTCGCCACAGGCCAGCAACGAGAAATGTGTATTCCCGATATGCCGCGCCGCCCCCTCGTGGCCTAGCGTTCCCGGCCAGATAGCCCGAAGTTCACCAGCCGCGCCGACACCAAGGCTCGGCGGTGCGCAGGCACGAGAGGGATACCCGTTGACCAGACAGCGGCCGGCGATGGCTGGACCAGGGGAACAAGGGCCGCTGCGGTCCGGCCGTTCCTCGGTCGGCCTGCCGGGTGGCTGGCGGGCCGGGGCAGGGCTGACCGGGCGCCTGGCGGTGGTAACCGGCGGCGCCAGTGGCATCGGGCAGGCCTGCGCTACCCGGCTGGCGGCGGCTGGCGCCGAGGTTGTCGTTGCCGACGTCGACGCCGAGTCGGCCGCCAAGGTCGCCGCTGGCATCGGGGGCCGGGCCTGCGAGGTGGACCTGGCCGGGCCAGGTTTCGACGCCAGACGCGGTGGCCGGCGACGCGGACATCCTGATCAACTGTGCCGGCCTCCAGCATGTCGCGCCGGTCCACGAGTTCCCTCCGGACCAGTTCCGGCTACTGCTCACCGTGATGCTGGAGGCCCCGTTCCGGCTTGTCGCGTGCCGCGTTGCCGCACATGTACGGGCAGGGATTCGGCCGGATCGTCAATATCTCGTCGGTGCATGGCCTGCGGGCGTCGCCGTACAAGGCCGCGTACGTGGCCGCCAAGCACGGCCTCGAGGGGCTTTCCAAGGTGATCGCGCTGGAAGGCGGGCCCCGCGGTGTCACGTCCAACACTGTCTGTCCTGCATACGTCCGCACGCCGCTAGTGGAGAAGCAGATCGACGACCAGGCGCGGCTGCACGACATCCCCGCGCACCGTGTGGTCACCGACATCATGCTGACCGAGCCGGCGATCAAGCGCCTGATTGAGCCAGCGGAGATCGCCGAGCTAGTGGCCTTCTTGTGCTCGGACATGGCGTCATTCGCCAACGGCTCGGCCTGGGTGCTCGACGGAGGCTGGACCGCCCGATGACGCGTCCATGCCACATCAGCGACAGGAGCGCTCATGGCCGATCTGCCACCGCTGCTAGAGGTGCATGACCTCGCGGTGACCTACCGGGGGCTGCGCGGCCTTGATGGCGTCAGCCTGCAGCGTGCCAGCAGGCGGGGCGGTCTGCCTGCTGGGCCCGAACGGGGCGGGAAAGACGACGCTGCTTCGCGCCGTCTCCGGCCTCCTCGCCTTCCACGGCGGCCGCGTGGCGAGCGGAACGATCCGGTACAACGGCGAGCTTGTCAACGGCGCTGACCCGGCTGGCGTGGTCAGGAGCGGCATCGTTCAGGTGCTCGAGGGCAGGCGCGTGTTTACCGACCTGACCGTCGAGGAGAACCTGCGCTCCGGCGCGTCGGCCCGGCGGGACAGGCGCCGCAGCACCGAGCTGTTTGATCAGGTTGTCGAGCTCTTCCCGCTGATTGCCAGCCGACTGCGTCAGCCTGCCGGGCTGCTCTCCGGTGGCGAGCAGCAGATGCTTGCTATCGGCCGGGCCTTGATGTGCGATCCGCAACTGCTCCTGCTTGATGAGCCGTCGCTGGGATCGCGCCGCTCATCGTCGCGCTCGATCGGACAGGCCCTGCGGCGCATCAACGAGCAGGGCGTCGGGATCCTGCTCGCCGAGCAATCCATGACCCTGGCGCTGTCGGTGGCCAGCTACGGATACCTGATCGAGAGCGGAGCGATCAAGATCTCCGGTCCGACCGGCGACCTGCTCGCCGATGACGAGGTCCGCGTCACCTACCTGGGGGTGGCTCGCACATGACGGTCACCGGCTCCGGTACCGATCCGCGCCGCCATCGGCACAGGCTCCGGTGCTTGAGGTCAGCGAGCTCAGCCTGCGGTTCGGGGCGGTCGCCGCGCTCGATGAGGTGACCTTCGCGGTCCGGCCTGGCGAGCTGTTCGCTGTCATCGGCCCTAACGGCGCCGGGAAGACCTCGCTGTTCAACGTGCTGACCTGCATCTACCCGCCATCGAGCGGGACGCTGCGGTGTTTCGGGGCTGACCTGTCCCGAGCGTCGGCCGCATCAGCTGCCGCATCTGGGGATCGCCCGTACCTTTCAGAACCTCGGACTGTTCCCCTCGATGTCCGTCATCGACAACGTCCTCGTCGGCCGGACCCACCTGATGCGCTGGGGAGCGCTGAGTGCCGGGCTGTCGATGCCGTGGTCGCGGCGTGAGGAGCAGCTGCACCGGAAGGCAGCGCTTGAGGTTCTTGACTTCGCCGGCCTCGCCGGACATCGCCAACACACCGGTCGGCGCGCTTGCGTATGGCATTCGCAAGAAGGTCGAACTCGCCAGGGCGATGTCCATGGAGCCACGGCTGCTGTTGCTCGATGAGCCGGTCGCCGGGATGAGCCAGTCCGAGCGCGCCGAGGTCGTCTCCCTGGTCCGGGCTATCCGGGACCGATATGACCCGACCATCGTGCTAGTCGAGCACGACATGACCACGGTGATGGCGCTGGCCGAGCGGATCCTCGTGCTCGACTTCGGCCGCGTCATCGCGCTCGGCGCGCCGGCCGAGATCCAGGCCAACCCGGACGTGATCAACGCCTACCTCGGCAAGCCGGAAGGCCTGCTCGCCGAGCTCGGCCAGAGCGCCGCATGGCGCACCGGAGGACGAGCCGCAATGACTACCTTTGCGCTGCTGCTGTTTGCCGGGCTGGCGCTCGGCGGCGTGTACGCACTTGTCGCGCTCGGCTTCACCGTGATCTACCGGGCGAGCCGGGTCATCAACTTCGCGCAGGGCGAACTGCTCGCGCTCGGCGCCGTTCTGACCGCCTGGCTGGTCTCGGCCCACGCCCTGCCGTTCTGGCTTGCCTTCGCCATCGGCGCGGTCGCCACCGCGGGCGCGGGCCTGCTGTTTCAGTTCCTCGTGCTCAGGTTCGCGATCGGCAAGCCGGATTTCACCATCGTGATGCTGACTCTCGGCCTCGCCACCGTCGTCAACGCCGCCCTGGACGCAAAGTTCGGAGCCGTGCCCGTCTCCAATGGAGATCCGTGGGGAGCAAGCGTCCTGCACGTTGGGAAGCTGGGCCTGCCGTGGGTGCAGATCTGGACGATCGTCACCGCCGTCGTCCTGCTCGCGGCGTTCTGGCTGTTCAACCGGCACTCGAAGTACGGGCTTGCGATGCGCGCCGCGGCGTCCGACCCCGAAGCCGCACTTTCGGTTGGCATCTCGCTGCGCCGGGTGCACGCGATCGCCTGGGGCCTGGCCGGGCTCGTCGCCTGTGTCGGCGGGGTGTTCCTGGGCGGTTACCCGAACTCAGTGAGCCCGCAGATCAGCACCGTCGCGCTGCTCGCCTTTCCGGCCATCATCCTCGGTGGCATCGACTCGACGACCGGAGCGGTGACGGGCGGCTTCATCATCGGCATCGTCCAGGAACTGACCGCCGGCTACCAGCCGACATACGCGAGCTGGCTAGGCCAGAACTTCTATCTGGTCGCTCCGTACGTCGTGATGATCATCGTATTGCTCGTCCGTCCCTATGGCCTGTTCGGATCTCGTCCAGCGGAGCGACTATGAGCCGGGTCCTGACCGTCCTGACAACCTCACCGGCCCGCACCGCCAGCATCGCCGCCGTCATCGTCGGCATCCTGCTGCCGTTCTGGGTAGGCGCGTACTGGCTGTCCGCGCTGGTCTGGGTACTGATCTTCGCGCTCGGAGCGCTCGGGCTCGACGTGCTGACCGGCCGCACCGGCCAGATCTCGCTCGGCCACGCGTTCTTCCTGTCGCTCGGCGCCTACACCGGTGCGGTGCTCGGCATCACCATGCCACCTTCCCGCCCTGCTCTGGATCCCGGCAGGCGGGCTCGCCGCCGGGCTGGTGGGCGGCCTGGTCGCCCCCACGGCGCTGCGGCTCAAGGGCATGTACCTCGCGATCGTCTCGATCGGGCTGGTCTACCTGGGCCAGTACATCTTCACGAACGTCTCGTACCATCTCCGGCGGTCCCGGCGGCAGATCGATGCCCGTGCCGGCCTTCGGCTCGCTCAGATTCGCTAGCGGCCTGACGGTCGGGCCGATCTTCATCGACGAGAACGGACTGTATTACTACCTCGCGTTCATCCTGCTCGCGCTCGGCATGCTGTTCGTCCGCAATCTCAGCCGGACGCACCTAGGCCGCAGCATGACGGCGGTACGCGATGGCGAGCTTGCCGGCGCAGTGCTCGGCGTGAACGTCGCGCGGACGAAGGTCACCGCGTTCGTCGTGTCCTCCGCCATTGCCGGCATCGCCGGGGCCATGTACGGGTCGTACCTCAACTTCGCCACCCCAGGCCAGTTCGACCTCGGCCTGTCCGTCCAGTTCGTCGCCATGATCATCGTCGGCGGAATGGGCTCGCTGTGGGGGCCGGTGCTCGGTGCGCTCTTTGTCTGGGGCCTGCAGTCCGAGCTCGACAACCTGGCTAACTCGCTGCCCTTCCTGCAAGGCGGAACACACACCACCGGCATCCCGGTCGGCGACGCCGCCGCCATCCTTTACGGCCTGCTCCTGATCGTCTTCTTGCTCGCGGAACCAAGGGGGGTGGTGGGACTCGGGCACAGGTCGACTCTGCTCGCCAGGCGCCTGCGCGTGCGACTGAGCACGCCCGGTGTCGTCAGTTCACTAACCAATTCAGATAGCTAGCCACCAGAAAGTTAGGTGACCCGATGGCGAAGAACGTCATCAAGGGCGCTGCGCTCACCTGCCTCGCCGGGCTGGTGCTCGCGGCCTGCTCCACCGGCGGCGCTCCGGAAATAACTCCTCCTCAGCGGCAGGATCGATCAAGGCAGGGCCTGGGGTGGACGTGAAGAGCAAGACCATCACGCTCGGCGTGCTGACCCCGCTGTCCGGCCCGGCCGCACTCATCGGCAAGCCGCTGACGGCCGGCCAGCAGGCGTACTTCAAGCTACCTCAACTCTCACGGCGGGATCAACGGCTGGAAGGTCAACCTTGATATCAAGGACGACCAGTACAACCCGCAGCTGCACGTGCAGGACTACAACCAGATCGTTGGCAATGTCGCCTTCATCGCGCAGTCTCTGGGCAGCCCGACGACCCAGGCGATCGAGACTCAGGCGCAGCAGTCCAGCGTGATCCTGGGCACTGCGGCGCAATCGTCGGCCTTCGTCAACCAATCGATTAACGCCGTGATCGGCACGCCGTATGCCATTGACGTCGCTAACGCCCTGTACTACCTGACGCACACGCTGAACAAGACGCGCGCGAAGGTCGGAATCGTCTACCAGAACGATGCGTACGGTGCGGACGGGATGAAGGGCTACCTGGCGGCCAAGGCCGCCTACCACTTTGATGACGTCGGGCACGCGTCCTACGCGGTGACCGACACGTCGTTTACGTCCCAGGCCCTCGCGATGAAGAACGCCGGCGCCCAGTACGTCGTCGTCACGGCCATCCCCACCGCGGCGGCAACGCTCATTGGCACCGCGGCGGCGATCGGCTACCACCCGCAGTGGATTCTGCAGGGCCCGGCCTGGTCGGAGTATCTGATGACCTCGACGGGAGCCGCTGGCGGCAAGCCTACGGCGGTGGAGAAGGCGATGGTAGGCGCGTGGGTGCTGGGTTTCGCGGCCGCCTGGGGCGACACCAGCGTGCCTGGCATGGCCCAGTTCCTCGCGATCCAGAAGCAGTACGACCCCACGCAGGTCCCGGACGGCTATTACATGTACGGCTACTGCATGGCGGAGATGGAAGCCAAGCTCCTGGCCAAGGCCATCGCGGCCAAGAACCTCACCCGGGCCGGCCTGGTCAGCGCTAAGGAGAACCTCGGCAGCGTGAGCTTCGGCGGTCTCATCCCGGCGGCGACCTACACCACGGCCAACGGCCCGGCGGACCGCCAGACCGACATCGGCGTCGTGGACCTAGCGACGCCTGGCTTCGTGAAGATCATCGCTCCCTACATGGAAAGCCCGGTCGCAAGCTCCATGACCTTCGCAGGCTGACCCCGCTGGGGGTGCTGCGGTGCCGCCAAGGCGCCGCAGCACCACCAGTTGCCTGGCGGCCATAGTGCTCGGCTGCGACATCCACGCTTGGCCAGATCGTGACGGCCGGTGGTGGCGCGCGGCCTGTCGTCGCCGCGACAATCAAGCTCGGGCGCGCCGCTCAGCCCGCAGTCACGGCCGAGTCCGCGTCGCGTCCTGGCCTGACGGATCCGGAGAACGGAGTCGATGTGATGCCCGAGGGAATCGGCGCCTGGCCCAGGCGCCGCGCGGTCAAGTCGGCTGGGCACCCGGCGATCGTCTTCCGCGACAGTGCGGTGACCTATGACGAGCTCGCCACGCGCATCGACCGGCTCGCGGCCGGCCTTCGGGAGCGCGGAGTGCGCTTCGGCGACCGGGTCGCCTACCTCGGCAATAACCATCCCTCGTTCGTCGAGGCGCTCTTCGCCTCGACGAACCTCGGCGCGATCTTCGTCCCCCTGAACACCCGGCTGTCCGGTCCCGAACTGGCTTACATGCTCACCGACTCGGGGGCAACCGTGCTCGTGCACAGCTCGGCCCTCGAGCCGCTGGCCGCAGCCGCGAGCGCTGCGCTCCCGGTTGCACGGATCGCAGTCGACGCTCTTGGCGTGGCCGACCAGGTAGCTACGGATGCTACGGCAGAGGACTACGAGGGCGTCATCGCGAGTGCTAGCGCCGCCCCGCGCGCACCCGCACGAGTCAGCCTGAACGACCGCGCACTCATCATCTATACCTCGGGTACCACGGGCCGCCCGAAAGGCGCCGTGCTCACCCACGGCAATCTGACCTGGAACGCGGTCAATGTCCTCGTCGACTACGACCTCATCGGCTCCGACCGTGCGCTGATGATCTCCCCGCTCTTCCACGTCGCAGCTCTCGGGATGGGCTGCCTTCCGGTGTTCCTGAAAGGAGCGACGCTGCTCCTCGAAGAACGCTTCGTGCCAGGTGATGCCTTGCGGTCAATCGAGCTGCAGCGCGCCACCATGATCAGCGGTGTCCCCACGACGTATCAGATGATGATGGACGACCCTGCCTGGGCGTCGACGGACATCTCGTCGCTGCGGCTGCTCACCTGCGGCGGGTCTGCCGTTCCCGGGCGGGTCCGCGAAGCGTACGAGGATAGGGGTCTGTCGTTCTCCAGCGGCTACGGACTGACGGAGACCTCTCCCGGGGTCACGATGCTGCCGCCGTGGTCTTCCCGCGAGCGCGCCGAATCAGCCGGGCTCGCGCATCACTTCACCGAGTTCCGCATCCGCGGCGGCGGCGGAGACCTTTCCGGCCCCGGCCAGCGCGGCGAGATCGAGGCACGCGGGCCCAACGTGTTCGGCGAGTACTGGGGGAACGAGGCCGCTAGCCGAAGTGCCTTCACCGACGACGGCTGGCTGCGCACGGGCGACATCGGCTACACCGACGAGGAGGGCTTCCTGTATATCGCCGACCGTGTGAAAGACCTCATCATCTCGGGCGGGGAGAACATCTACTCCGCCGAAGTCGAGCAGGCGATCGCGACGATCCCCGGAGTGACCGGCGTGGCCGTCATCGGCGTGCCGCACGAGCGTTGGGGCGAGGTGCCGCACGCGGTCGTCACGCTGGCCGCCGGTTTCACTCTCAACCCGGAGTACCTGGCCGAGTACCTGTCCGCACGGCTCGCGCGGTACAAGTTGCCAACGACAATGGAGATCATCGATGCGCTGCCGCGCACCGCTAGCGGCAAGGTTCAGAAGCAGATCCTGAGGGCGCGGCTATCCGGCGTAGACAAATGACGAGCGCGGCACTGTAACGCCGTCAGAGGCATTCGACGTGCGGACTGAATAGCTCTGTCCGAGCGCGACGGCCAGGTGCCGCCGGCCTCCGACGGCAAAGCAAGGCTACGAAGGATGCAGGCTAGAGTCCTGGTATGCACCGACTCGAAACGAGCAGGCTAGGACAGGACGACAGGCTGCTGGGTGCGGGCTCAACCAACGCGGATCCGGGTGAGACCCGTGTCCACTTCGCCGTCGAGGATCTTGCCCGAACCAGGTTCGTGTGCGCTCCCGCGCCTCTCGTCGAGACAGTGCTCACCCTGGTCGAGATGAAGCGCCGGACACTGACACCTTATGGTCGGCGGCCTGGCCAGGAGCGGATTACCTTGCGTGGCACAGCGCGCCCCGTGTTAGACCTGATCCCCGCTCGCGGGTACTGGCCCGAGTTCCTCGATCCCGTGGTCTCCGACTTGGACGAGGGACTCGACATTGTCCGCGCGACCCCGCCGACCATATTGCGCGAACAACTGACCATGTCGTGGCAGGGGGTCGGCCAGCCTTCCGCGTGGCTCCGGGCAGTTGCCAATGGTGAGGCGAAGGCGCTGGAGACGGTGCGCCAGGCACTGCGCGACGCTTACGCCGCGTTCGTTGCACCGCGATGGAGTCGGATCGTGGCCTCATTCCGTGCAGGCGTCACGCAAGAGGTTTCCACCCTGGCTGTCAAGGGCCTGGCCGCAGGCATAAGCGCCTTGCACAACGGTCTGGTCTGGCGCGACGGATCGCTAGTGCGCACAGTCAGCGCGAACCGGTCCGGCGACTTCTGGCTGGCGGGGAAGGGCCTTCAACTCGTGCCGTCCGTCACCTGGGCGGGTCCGCCGCTGTTCTCCATTAATCCGTGCCAACCCTCGGGGAATGCGCTCATCTATCCACTGCATCGGCCCACCATGGCCGGGGTACGTGACAGACCCCCGGACCTCGCGCGGCTGCTGGGTCGCACCAGGGCGGCCGCTCTGGCGGCCATCCGCGATCCGTGCGGGACCGCGGAACTCGCTGGCCGCCTCAGGATCAGCGCTGCCACAGCGTCGGAGCACACCACGGCATTGCGTGAGGCGGGCCTGGTTCGGACCACGCGATGCGGCCGGAGCGTACGTCACCACCTGACCCCACTCGGGCTCCGCCTGATCGAGGGCCAGTGAGGCCGCCGACAGAACGGGCAGCGCGCGGAGCGCGATGAAACCAGCGGTCGCGGTGATGAGGCACCGCGACCGCCGGGCTGCGTTATCTAGAGGACTGGCGTCAGCAGGTCTTGTCGCTGCACGTCCAGTACTCGGGGAAGAACATGAGCAGCGGGTTCTGCGTCACGTTGTGCAGGCTGGTCTTGACTGCCTGGATCCGCGTACCCCACGGCAGCCACAGTGCCGGGACCTGCTGGGCGTTGTAGTTGGCGTAGGCGTCGAAGGTGCTGAGGCTGCTGCTGGTCTGGGTGGCCTTGACCAGCTGGTCCATCTTCGGGTCGCTGTAGCTGCCGGAGTTGCTGGGCACGCCGGTCTGGTACAGCGCCTCGCCGGTGGGCTCGAAGCCGGGCCCGTTGTACAGCCAGCCGCCCAGGTACAGGAACGTCCACTTGCAGCTGGCCTGGGTGGGCTTGCAGGGCACGGTGTCGCCCAGCAGGGTGTCGAACGTCTGCGCGTTGGGGCTCAGCTGGATGCCGGCCTGCGCCAGGCCCGACTTGAGGATGTCCACGTCGTCGGCCTGGGTGGAGATGCCCGAGGTGTAGGCCATGGAGAACTTGGCCTGGGTGCCATTCGGGATGCCGGCGCCGCAGTTCGAGGCACCGGAGCCGGCCGACTCGCAGGTCAGCACGCCGCCGACGACCTTCCAGCCGTGCGCTGCCAGCAGCGCCTCGGCCTTAGCCGGGTCGTACGGGTACGGGCCCTGGCCGGCGTTCTCGGTCATGGCCGAGGTCACCCACTGGCTCTTCGGGTACGGCGGGATGCCCGCCGGGGTCGGGTAGGCGTAGCCGCGGCCGACGGCCTTGGACATGCCCGCCTGGTTGTTCAGCATCATCAGCGCCTGCCGGAAGTACAGCTGCTTGAACACCGGGCCGTACTGCGGGTTGTTGAAGTTGATGTAGGCGAAGCCGATGGCGAACTGGTACGCCGGCTGGAGCACGTAGCCGGCCGAGGCCAGCGGGTTAGACGGCGGCACGAAGCCCGCGCCGGCCGGCGGCAGGTCGGTCGACGGCACCGCGCCGTTCGGCCCGCCGGTGCTCAGCGCGCCGGTCTTCAGCGCCGTGTAGATGGCGGTGTCGCTGGTGTAGGTCGCGAACTTCAGCTCCGCGATCGACGCCTTCGGGCTGCCGGAGTACTTCGCGTTCGGCACGAACGTGTAGTTGCCGGACACGTTGTAGGACGTCAGCTTGAACGGCCCGTCGATGACCTGCCACAGCGGGTTGGTCCCGAACGTGGCGGTGTCCTTGTTCTGCGCGTTCATGAACGTGTAGACGGCCTTGCACTTCGCCCAGCCGTCCGCCGCGCTGTCGGTCAGGCAGCCGCCGCTGCCCGCCGCCGCGCCGGCCGACGACACGTCCCACGCCTTCGGCATCGGGGTCAGGATCGCCAGCTGGTTGTAGGTGAACCAGATGCTCGAGTACCCCTGCTTCAGCTGGATCGTCACCTGATCCGGGCCCGTCGCCTTATACGACACGACGTTGTCCGGCATCAGCCCCGGCGTGTACCCGGCATAACCGGTCTTCTCCGCCTCCAGCATGTTCAGGTCCAGCATCAGCGAGTTCGCGTCGACCTTCGTGCCGTCCGACCAGGACCAGCCCTTCAGGTTGATCACCACGGTCTTGCCGCCGTTGCTGTACACCGGCGCGCTGGCCGGCGACAGCGGGTAATTCACCGAGATCGAGGTGTTGCTGTTACCGCCGAACATGTAAAGCGGCCGGACCATCAGGTACTGGAAGTCCTGATAGTTAGTCACGCTGTAGCACTGGGTGCCCACGAACGGGTAAATGCAGTTAGCCCCGGCGCCGTTCAGGTTGGCAATCGTGGCCACCGCGCCCTTCACAGAGGCGCCGCCCGTATTCGGACTGGTGCTCCCGCTGGAACCGCACCCCGCGGCCAGCAGTGCGGTCGCGGCAGCAGCCGCGACCCCCGCGACGCCTATTTTGCGTCTGCGTTCAAACATGTGAACTCCTTCGTTGCGGCGCGAATAGCACGTCTCAATCAGAATGAGCTGCGCCACATACCTAAAGTTGCTCTCCTCTCACCGTCGCGCCGCCGCGCGGTGGGAGAAGAGCAACCGAGAAGCTGCGACCATGCCTGCTGCCATCTGCGCAATGCCGGTAGCGGCGATGACGTGGCGAACAATATTCATAACCTGCTCCGTGGCAAGACACGCCTATCGCGGTCTGAGACTCCACCATGCGTATTGAGGAGCGGATAGGCAAGCTATTCGGAAATGGCCGAATGATCGTTCGCCGGAGCCGTGATCGAGCGTTTGTTGTGGTTCGCAGTTGGGCCGTCTGCGTCTGGCGCGGCGTCCCGCTGATTGAGGAGCTCGCTCGTTACTGGACGACCGATTACGACTGGCACGCGTGCGAGGCGAGACTGAACGCGCTGCCGCAGGACGCGTTCGACCTCGTGCTGCCGTCCCTGCCTGGCTACGGCTTCTCCGGCGAGCCGGCCGAGGTTGGCTGGGACCCCGGCCGCGTGGCGCGCGCCTGGGCGGAGCTGAGAAGTCGACGGCCAGCCCGCGGGCCATCTCACCCGGGACAGGATCGTCGACAACATCACGCTGTACTGGCTGACGGGGACCCGGGGCCTCGGCGGCCCGGGAGTACTGGGAGAGCGGACGATCCGCGGCCCGCGCTGCCGGCCAGACTCCGCCGGAAGTCTCGCTGCCGGTCGGCTTCACGACGTTCCCCGGCGAGATCTTCCGGGCCCCGCGCAGCTGGGTCGAGCAGGCGTACCCCAGCCTCACCTACTTCAACGAGGTCGACAAGGGCGGCCATTTCGCCGCCTGGGAGGAGCCCGAGCTGTTCGCGACCGAGATCCGGGCGGCCTTCCGGCCGCTCCGCGAGGGGGAAGACGCGAGCTGACGAGCGCCGCCTGCCGTACCCTCTGCACCGGCAGTCGACAGCGTCAGCGCGTCAGCGCTTGGCGTAGTCGGCGAAGCCCTGCCAGTCGATAACCACGCAGGGCTCATCACCGACAGTCCATGCATCGTGACCTGGCGGGATGATCGCGAAATCACCCGGGCCGTACTCCGTCTCCTCGCCATCTTCCATGACGACCTTCATCCGACCAGAGACGTAGTAGCCCATGTGCGGTGCTTGGCAGGTTTCGGTCTGCGCAAGCGGCTTGACGTGCTTTGACCACTGCCAGCCAGGCTGGAAAACCGCCCGGCCAACCGGACCTGCAGCGGAGTTCACCAGATCCAGCTGACCCATACCAGCCTCAAACGGGCGCGTCTCGTCCGGCGCGTCCAGGCTCTTGCGAATCAGTCCTGCCATCGCTGCCACCCCCCGGCTAGCTGCGTTCCCCATGGCCTTAGCTATCACAGTAACGCCGAGTTCGTCCGGTCCCGTCAGGCGCCCTCGGGAGTTTCACGCATGACTGGTCAGGTAGGCCACCTCGACTTCCCACTTGGCCGGGTCAGGCTCCTGAGACGGGTCAGTCAGGTAATGCTCAACCCGACTCCGCCATGCGGACCCGTTGGCGGTCTGCCATGTGTCGAACTCGACGCCGTGCTCGCCTGCCCACTGCCGCAACGCGGCATTGGCAGCGATCAGTCCGTCGTAGGGCCCGGTGTGCCGCAGCACCACGTAGCTGCCCTCGGGTAGGACGCCCGGCCGGACCCGGCCGCTCCCGGTCACCGGCGCGCTGACTGGCACTGCCAGTTCGATCTCCAGTCCAGCTGCCATGTCGATAACCAGGTACCGGATGAACGGTGGGCCACTCGCGAGGACGCCATTATCGGCCAGCCATGCGAACAGTTCAGGGAAGGCTTCATCGACGGCAGCGGAGATCCCGTCCATGGTGACGGCCGCCGGGATGCCGGCATAATGCTGGGCCGCAAGCTTCTGGATCCGGGGTCCGTGGTTCATGTCTCGGCCGCCTTCTTCGCTGACCACGCAGCTCGTTAGCTTAACCGCGAGCACGCGGCGAAATGCATACTCACCCGGGCTCGGGGCAGTGGGTGGTCAGCCGAGCCGAGGATCGCCGAGGCGACGACCTTCTTAATCCACGTTTCGGTCACGCGCTCGTAGGCGGGTGCTAGGCGGACGACCCGGTCGGCTTGCTAGGAGCGGAGGCGGCCTAGCCTGGCTTGGTGCGCGTCCGCTATTCGCAACCGCAAGCCCCGGAGGTGCTCGTGGCTACGCCAACTATCACGAAGAGGGACATTGATCTCAAGCTAGCGGGCGAGCTGGCCCAGCAGCTTCGTGTTGACTCCGTGCGGTCGAGTACTTCCGCCGGGTCTGGTCACCCGACCTCGAGTATGTCGGCCGCGGACCTGCTGGCCGTCCTCGTCGGCCGGCACCTTCGTTACGATTGGGATGATCCGGCGAACCCAGCCAACGATCACCTGATCTTCTCCAAGGGCCATGCGTCGCCCCTCCTCTACTCGGTCTACAAAGCTGTCGGGGTCGTCTCTGACGATGAGCTGATGACCGGCTACCGTCGATTCGGGTCCCGGCTGGAGGGTCATCCGACCCCAGTGCTGCCCTGGGTCGATGTGGCGACGGGCTCGCTCGGCCAGGGCCTGCCCGACGCCGTGGGGGTCGCACTTGCCGGCAAGTACCTCGACGAATCCCCGTTCCGGGTCTGGGTCCTGTGTGGTGACAGCGAGATGGCCGAGGGCTCGGTATGGGAGGCCCTCGACAAGGCCTCGCACTACAAGTTGTCGAACCTCATCGCCATCGTGGATGTCAACCGGCTCGGGCAGCGCGGTCCGACAGAGTTGTCCTGGGATCTGGAGACCTACAGCCGCCGCGCGTCGGCTTTCGGCTCTCGCGTCTTCACTATCGACGGCCACGACGTGGCTGAGATTGACCGGGCCATGGCACACGCGGGCGAAATCACGGGAGACCAGCCGACTGTCATCCTCGCACGCACTATCAAGGGCCGCGGGTTCTCTGAAGTCGAGGACCGGGAGGGCTGGCACGGCAAGCCGTTGCCGCCGGAAATGGCTGAGCGAGCGATTATTGAACTCGGCGGGGAGCGCGATCTCATCGTGCGCGGTCCGGCGCCCGATCAGGCCGGGGCAGCCGCCCGTGCGGAGGAGGCCAGCGCGGAGGTGAGGCTGCCGGCCTACACCGTCGGGGACAATGTCGCTACGCGCAAGGCGTACGGGCAGGCGCTGGCTGCTCTCGGCGTCCGCCGCGATGTGGTGGCGATGGACGGTGAGGTGAGCAACTCGACCTTCGCCGACGAGTTCGCGCAGAAGTATCCCGAGCGCTACTTCGAGATGTACATCGCCGAACAGCAGCTGGTGGCCGCCGCGGTCGGCTTCAGCGTGCGTGGCTACCGGCCGTTCGCCTCGACGTTCGCGGCTTTCCTGACTCGCGCCTACGACTTCATCCGGATGGCCGCCATCTCGCAAGCCAGTATCCGCCTGGTGGGCTCGCACGCTGGCGTCGAGATCGGCGCCGATGGCCCGTCGCAGATGGCGCTGGAGGACCTGGCCATGATGCGCGCCGTGCAGGGTTCGACGGTCTTGTACCCGGGTGACGCCACCAGCACTGCTGCGCTCGTGCAAGGCATGGCCGACCGGGACGGCGTCGTCTACATGCGCACAACGCGCGGCGCCTATCCGGTCCTCTACGAGACCGGGGAAGAGTTCCCGGTCGGCGCCGCCAAGGTGCTGCGTGCCAGTGACGTGGACCAGGTCACCCTTATCGGCGCTGGTGTGACCCTGCACGCCTGCCTCGCAGCTGCTGACGAGCTGACGGCCGATGGGATGAGCGCCCGCGTCATCGACGTGTACTCCATCAAGCCAATCGACACAGAGACGCTGACCGCGGCCGCCGCAGCCACCGGCGGCAGGCTGGTCGTCGCCGAAGACCATCATCCCGAGGGCGGCCTCGGGTCCGCTGTCCTCGACGCGCTGACCGGCGCCGGACGTGTTGACCTAGCCGTGCGCCACCTGGCAGTTGCCGAGCTTCCCGGCTCGGGGACCAGCGAGGAACTGCTCGACGCAGCCGGCATCAGCGCCAGGCACATCGCCGCAGCCGCGCGCAGCGTCGTCGGCTAGCTGTCCGTGAATACGCGCGGCCGGGGAGTGACCCGAGCGGTGCTCTTCGCCATCGCCGTCGTGCGGGCAGTGGCGCTACGGGGCTAGTGGCTGGTACCGGGATGTCCGCCGCTCGCTGTCATGGCCGGCGCGTGGCAGTGGCCGTGCGGCGCGGGCAGCCGGAGCTCGGCGTAGAGCGCGCGATGGTCGCTGCCGGTCAGCCAGTGGACCGATGTCGCCAACGCAGCGCAGCGCCGGTCGATGAGGACGTGGTCGATTGCGAGCAGGGTCAGGCGCCAGCTGGCTTGTGGTCCCCAGGTCGGGGCCAGCCCATGGCCGGCCTGGCTGGCGGCGTCGAGGAAGCCGCGGCGCAGGAGCCGGCGGAACTGCGCGTGATCCAGGGTGGCGTTGAAGTCTCCGGCGAGGATGAGCGGGCTGTCACCGGGTGCCGCTAGCGCGGACAGCTGACTGCGCCAGTGGGCCGTGGCGGCCGGCGACCAGGGAGGCTTCGGCGACGCCGAGTGGATGCAGGCCAGTTGAGCGAACTGTCCGGACGGAAGGTCAAGCCGGGCGGTGCACCGGGCTGCCGACACCGCGGCAGCTGGCGGCCCGCCGCGCAGCGGGTAGCGGGCGTAGATGCCGCTGCCTCGCGTGCCGCGCGGCATCGGCTGCGTCACCCAGTGCGGGAGCAGATCGGCCAGCCCGGCGCGCTCGAGCCTGGCTGCCGCCTCGCTGGTGAGCTCCTGCACGAACAGCACATCTGCGTGCTTGCGGCGTGCCAACTCGACGACTGCATCGGCCGCGGCCCGGCCGACGAGCAGATTCGCCGTCACGACCCGCAATACGGGCCCGGCCGCGGGCGGCCGGCGGGACGGGACGGCGCGAGGGCCTACCACGGCGGTCAGGGCAGCCCCGGCAGCTGCGGTCGAGGCAGCTGGGCCCCTGCCGCGCAGCAGCAGCGCGGCGGCCCATGCTCCTGCGGTTACCTGCGGGGTGAACGACAGCAAGGGCACGGCCCACGCTTCGGCGAGCCGGAGACGATCAGCGCCCGCCAGCCGGGCAGCCGCCCAGCTGGCCACGGCACCGGCCACTGCCCACTCGATGCGTCGTGACGGCATTGGTTGATGATCGCAGAACCGACGCAAGGGGGCCCGGCGGGGAGAGGCCACAGACGCGGGCTTGACAGCACCATTCGTTCGTGGCAACTTACGGTTCGTGGAGACTTACGAAGCCGTCCTGGATGCGCTCGGCGATCGCACCCGGCGCCGTATCGTCCACCGCCTCCGGGCGGGCCCCGCGTCGGTCGGCGAACTCGCGGCCGCGCTGCCCGTGAGCCGCCCCGCGGTCTCCCAGCACCTGACGGTCTTGCGGCGCAGTGGCCTGGTCAGCTACGACGAGCTGGGCACCCGCAACGTCTACCGGCTCGACCCAGCCGGACTCACCGAGCTCAGAGCCTGGCTGGACAGCTTCTGGGAGGCCGCCCTGGACCGTTACGCCGAGCGGGTTCGCGACGACAGTTCCGGCGACCGCCCGGCGCGCGGTCATGAACAGGAGACAATCCCCGATGCCTAGCAACGCGACCTCGGCCGAGCCGGTTCGCAAGTCCGTCACTGTCCCGGCAGCCCCGCAGCGCGCCTTCGAGCTATTTACCGCGCACATGCACGAGTGGTGGCCGCTCGCGACGCACTCGGTCGGCGCCGAGCAGGCAGTCAGCGTCGCCTTCGGCGAGGGAGCTGGCGCCGCGATCGTAGAGACCTTGGCGGACGGCACCACCTCCGTCTGGGGAACGGTCACCCACTGGGAGCCGCCATACCGCGTCGTCTTCGCCTGGCATGCTGGTACTCCCGAGGCCGAAGCAACCCGCGTCGAGGTCACGTTCACCCCAAGCGGGCCTGGCAGCACCGTGGTAAGGCTGATTCATTCGGGCTGGGAACGCCGTCCCGACTGCGAATCCGCGCGCGAGAAATACGCCTCTGGCTGGAACCCGGTAATGAGCGCCTTCACCGAGGCAGCCCGTCGATTCCGCCACTAAGAAGCTGGTGGTGATGTGCCATTGTCGTTGCCAGCAGGCGCTTCCAAGGGGCTCCGTCAGCCGGCGCGCAGGTGGTCGTGGACAAAGCGGATGGCGATCGAGCCTTCACCGACGGCTGAAGCGACGCGTTTCACCGACCCGTGTCGGACGTCGCCGACCGCGAAAACTCCGGGCAGGCTGGACTCCAGGAACATCGGCATGCGCCGCAACGGCCATTCCTGCTGTGACCGGCCGTCCTCGAGAAGATCGGTGCCGGTAAATACGAACCCCGACTGGTCACGCCGCACAAGCTTCGGCAGCCACTTGGTCCGCGGCTCGGCACCGATCAGCACGAACAGGGCGACCGCGTCCACAGTTTCGGTCGCGCCGGACTCCAGGTCGGTGAGGGTCAGGCTTTCCAGGCGGTGCTGTCCGGCGCCGCCGGTCACCGCGGCCCTGTACCGGACGGCGATGTTGGAGCTCGACTCGATCTCCCGGAGGAGGTACTCGGACATGCTGTCGGCGAGCGATTGCGCCCGGACGAGCACGGTCACTTTCGCGGCGTACCTGGCGAGGTGGACGGCAGCCTGCCCCGCGGAGTTGGCGCCACCGACGACGAAGACCTCATGGCCCTTCATGGCCTTGGCCTCGGAGGCTGCGGCACCGTAGAACACGCCAGCGCCAGTCAGCGCGTCGAGCGCGGGGATGCCCAGGCGCCGGTAGGCCATGCCGGTGGCGACGATCACCGCCCGGCTGCGGACCTCGCTCCCGTCGGCCAGGCTGACCGCCAGCTGCGAGCCCTCGGGCCGCAGGCCGGTGGCCGGGTTGCCATATACGTACTCTGCGCCGAAGTTCCATGCCTGCGTGTAGGCCCGCACGGCCAGGTCTCCGCCGCTCACCCCGGTCGGGAAGCCGAGGTAGTTGCGGATCAGCGAACTGGTGCCGGCCTGGCCGCCGATCGCCTCTGGCTCAAGCACGACGGTGGACAGGCCCTCCGATGCGCCGTAAACCGCGGCAGCAAGACCGGCTGGCCCAGCCCCGATCACCGTTACGTCGTAGCAGCAACTGCCCGGCTTGGTCTGCACCCCTATTGCCTCGCCGATCTCAGCGTTCGAGGGGTCCGCCAGGACACGGCCGTCGGACAGCACCACCGCCGGCAGGGCGATCTCGGCTGCCTCGGCTTCCCTGAGCAAGCGCTGCCCATCCGTGCTGTTGGCAGGGTAGAAGCCGAAGGGAATGCCGTTGCGCCCGAGCAGTTCGCGAAGCTCATGCGACCGCGCTGCCCACTCCGCACCGACGACGCGAACCACCTCCAGTCCAGGGAGGTTCGACCGGCCCCACTCGTCGAGCTGCTCGGTGACAAACCGGTGGAAGCGCTCGTCCGGTGGCGGCCCAGGCTTGACGACGTAGGCGTCGATGTCACCCAGGACAGTCGCCTGCAGCATCGGCTCCAAGCTCGCCTGATCGTCCCAGGTGATGAGCAGCACCCGCCGGGCCGCTGGGTGAAGCTGCCGGACCTGCGCAAGGAACTCAGTGCCGGTCGCTCCGGGCAGCCGCTGGTCAGCGAGCACGAGACTGACCTGACGGCCAGAATCGCGGAGCTCGCTGAGGATGGCGAGCGCCGCCTCGACGGGCCCGGTGGCGATGACCTGATAGTCGGTCCCGTACCGCTTGCGCAGCTCCGACTCGACGCGGTCATGCGTCCGCGAGTCGTCGGCCAGCAACAGAACCGGTTCCAGAATCGGGCCCCCGATCTCGGAAAGTCACGGCGATTCTAGCCGCGATGAGCCCGCCACCATCATCCGCCACCGCAGCGGGCATGCATCACCAAGCGCGCGCCAGCGGCAGCTTCCTCCCAGCAGGCCTCGACAAGCTCCCTGTCGGCCAGCCGGACCAGGATCGGATACAGGGTTCCCGACTTCAGCCCGATCTCGCGGGCCAGGTCATAGCCGTGCCGCCAGGCAGACGGCTGGGCGGCCAGCGCTGCGGGTGAGGCTCGGTGAACCGGTGCGCTGCGCGAACGAGGCTTGGCGTCGCCCGGCGCGGCCCGGCATCTGCCGACGTTGGCTCCCCGTTTGGCTCTTGAAAGACTCAAGGCCTCCTAGGTGCTGCGGTGCAGTTCAGCGATCCGCAGCGCCGTCTGTCTGACGAGATCGCGCAGTTCGGCTGGCTCGACGAGTTCGGCTTCGGCGCCGAGCGCGAGTATGTCGGTTACCGCCGAGTCGGCCGAGCTGACAGGCAGCCACGCTTTTACCCAGCCAGCCCGTCCGGCGTTGCGGGCTGCCGTCCGGCAGATCGATTCTGGATCCCGCCAGCAACTCGAAGCCGCCGAGGCTGCCGCGGACGGCGTAGACGGGGAAGGCCGCGGCGCTCAGTGCCTCGACGTCGCGAAGGATAGTGCGCTGTGACACTTCCAGCTCGGCGGCGAGCTGCGCCGCTGTCATCCGACCCCTGGCCTGCAGCAAGCCCAGAAGCTCGACAAGCGACCGGCACGACGCAGCTGCGTTACCAGCTGCGCTGCATCGACGATCTGCACGCGATGCTTAAGGAGCGCGGTGGGTGGACACCGCTAGGCAATGTCGATGAGCAGAAGGAAGCCCAGGACGGAACCGTCGAGGCCTGGGGAAGGTCGCCCGATAACCCAGTCGGCGGCTGGTACGGCATGAAGAAGGGATTGCGCGGCCGGTTCGGCAACTATGTGCCGCCCGTCCTTGAGGTACTGGGGCTTGCCGAAGTCGAGCAGAACGCTAGGACCAACAGGATGCGCGCCCTGTAGCTCGGCGTCGTTCCTGGTTGAAGTGGGCCGGAACCCGGCAGACAATGTGTCGGTGCGCCTTCTAGAGCGGGAGACTTTGCTGGTGTCGCTGACTCAGTACGCCGAAAATGCGACGAGCGGCAGCACTTCCGAGCCTCCACGAGGGAAGGGACCTGGGCCATGCCCGACAGTGCCGATGCCGCCGCAAGCCGCCAACCGGCGGGAATTCGGTTGTTCACGCCGCCGCCCGCTGGCTTCGATCCGGTCCGAGCAAGCGACCGCGAGTTGCTCGCGCACGGCTATCCGGCGAGGCCTGACCGACAGCGGCAGCCTGAGCTGCACCAGCACTGGACGGCGATGCTGTCCCGGCCCATGACAGTCATTGCGCCGCGGTTCGAGGTGATGCCGGAGAGGCTCGGCGGCCGTCGACTCAAATATGCCGACACCGTGGGCCTCGGCTGGGCAGGCACCTCGCTCATCGTGGCCGCTGGGGGCGATCCGGTGACGTTCGTGAGCGGTCAGTGGACCGTGCCCGCGGTCGTGCCACCGGAAGGTGATCACGGGCTGAGTGCGTGCGCGACCTGGATCGGGATCGACGGCAACGGCGAGGATTCACCCGACATCCTGCAGACGGGAACTACTCAGCAGATCACCTATGGCGACTCACAGGAGACGTTCGCATGGTTCGAGTGGTACCCCGCGGGTGCGTGCACGATCTCCAATCTGGACGTCAGTCCTGGCGACGTCATGTATGGCCTGATCTGCATCTACACCTCGACGGAGGCGGCTGTCTACCTCGGGAACATGACCACGGGCAAGCTCGTGTCGTTCGTCAAAGACGGGTCATCTGAGGGCCTGTCGGTCGCAGGCGCCAGCGTCGAGTGGATCCTGGAATGCCCGCAGCAAGAGAACGGCGATTTCGCCATCCTGACCAAGTTCGGTGATGTCTATTTCGACAACTGCATCGCCGGCACCAACGGATCAGACGGACCGCAGATTGTGCTCGGAGGCAGCGCCTTCGGCCTGATCATGCTCGGAAACGACGACGGCAATATCGTCAATATTGCCGCACCGCTCTCGCTCAACGACCGTGCGTTCAAGGTCCAGTACGTCGTGCCAACGTAGGCGCGCCCGGCGGTAGCACGGGGAATCGTCGTGTCCTAGCGGGGCTCCCCGGTTGACTCAGCCCCGGAGAGAGCTGTGTCTGGGCATGGTCACCGGATCGTGCGGGCTCGGATTCATGATCGCGATGGTGAACTAGCTGGCTGCCGTTGCCGATGTAACGCGAGCGGATTAGCGTGGGCCTCCGCGGATCTGGCCTTGTCGGATGTTTGGTGGAGGGGATTCCATGACGAAGCAGGCGGTGGGTGGTAGTCGGCCAGGTGGCGCATACTCGCCTGGGATCATCGCAGAGGGCAGGTTCATTTACGTGGCGGGCCAGGTGCCGACCCGGGATGGCGTGGTCATCGGCGAAACGGTGGCTGAGCAGACCAAGGTCGCACTGGAGAACATGGCTGCCGTCCTTGCCGCTGGTGGCGCGAGCCTGGCTGACGTGGTGCGATGCGGCGTGTACCTCAACGACATGACCGACTTCGCGGAGATGAACCAGGCCTACGCGGCAGCGTTTCCCGAGCCGCTACCTGCCCGCACGACGGTCGGTGTCAGCCTGCTGGGCTTCAAGGTCGAGATCGACTGTGTTGCCGTGCTGCCGGCGTCCGGCTGACGCGCTGCCCGCTGGCCGTCAGGAAGCGATCGACGTCTGTATCAATACCTGCCTCAGCGTCTGTATCAGGAGAGCCGGCGGGCGACCGCCTGCGGCGCATGCTGGCGGATGACGTCCAGGGTGCTGTTCAGATCGACGATTCCGGCATCCGAGCCGAGCCCGCCTACGACAAGTGAGGCAGCCGCCATGGCAAGCCACGGAACATCTTCAAGCGTCCAGCCGCGCAGCAGGCCCACGATGAAGCCGGCCGAGCACGCATCTCCGCACCCGGTGGTGTCGACGACCTGCGCCGGGAATGCGGGATAGTCGACCCGCCCGGCAGAGGTGACGAGCGAGCAGCCGTGCTCGCCGCGGCTGACTAGCACGGCCTGCGCGCCGTAGGCCAGGACCATGCGGGCGGCCCCGCCTATGTCGCCGGTCCCCGTCAGCTTGCTGAGCTGCTCCTCGTTGGGCAGGAAGTAGTCGACGAAGGCGAGCAGCGGCCGCAGCCCGGACCAGGCCATCGCATCGCCGGGAGTGAGGACGTCCATCGTCGTGGTGACGCCATGGCGCTTCGCGGTCGCCAGCACGGTGCGCAGCGGCTCGCCGCCGAAGGCGCCGAGCACGTCGGGCCCGCCGACGTGCAACACGCTCGCACTGGCGATGGTCTCAAGGTCGATGTCCGCGAGCGTGAGCAGTGCGGTCGCACCGGGGGAATGCAGAGCTGGCCGTTCTCCGTTCGGGCGAATCGGCAGCATGGTCGCTGACGTCTGAACGCCGGACTTCCGGACAAGCAAGCGCGTCTCGATGCCATGCCTGCCCAGCACCGAGATCAGGAAGTCGGCGAGCTGGTCGTCGCCTACTGCGCCCATAGCGACCACATCGGCGCCGAGCTTAGCCAGGTCGACACTGGTGCCGGCGGCCGTGCCCGCCGCGGTGATCTTGATCTCGTCTAGCAGCTGACGGCCCTGACCTGGCGGGATGTGAGTGACCGGCCGGCCGAGGATGTCGACAATGTGAACTCCCAGACTGACGATCAACTGGCGCTGGCCGACTGCCATCAGGACCCTCCGGACTGGTATCTGTGCCCCGCGACCAGGCGATCCCGGGCCGTTCTCCGGCCACCAGAAACTATTGATTCCTTGCGCTGCTCGGGTGCAGAGCTGACACTACTATCCATTGTCAATATGTTGCGTCCTATTTGATAGCCAGTGCATTAGGCGGAGATCCAATTCCACCTGTTGAGTGCAGCGGCGCGCTCGTCAGCAGGAATTCGCAGACGCCATCTCGAGCGCAATCTGCAGCCAGGTCATCGAGCCACCACAATTCGCCGAGAGCCATGCCGAACTGCCCGATGAGAATCCGGTGCAGGAAGCCAAAGGGATTCGCCGTCGGGCTGAGGTCGGGTGGCCATACCTCTACCGCGAATGTGTCCGATGCCACGCCCATCGCGCCGCTGTCCCATAGATAACGAGCCATGTCCTCGGTGTGCTCGACACCTGGTGCCCGCAGGTTGCGTGCCACTGCGGCGCGGGCACTCCAGGGCTGGCTCGTGTACCAGCCAAGGAAGCCCGTCCGCAGCAGGACGATGCAGCCGGGGGAGTAGGAGACGCCGGCCTGCACTCTCGCCGCTTCGAGGTCAGCGACGCCGAAGGCCATGCCGCCGTCGGGCGCGTAATGCCCGCCGCCGGAGCTGAGGGTGCGCTGCAGGTCAAGCAGGACGGCGCGGGTAACGATCCCGCGCCGCGCCCAGTGGTCGATCGTGTTGCGAGCGCCGCTCAGCACGTCCTCGTCGGTCGCGCCGTTGTAGAAGACGCCAGGTGAGTAGGCCACATGTGCTAGTGAGTCCCACTGGCTTGAGACCTGCGGATAGAAGTTGTCGTAGACATCGTCGAGGTCCTCCAGTCCCGGCCCTGGCCTGTGCAGCAGCCGGTGCCTCGGTGCTCCGCGGTCGATATCCAGTGGCGGGTCAACCGCGTCGAGCGCGGCGTCGAGTGGGAACACGGCACCTTTCCTGACCAGGCCGATGCAAGCTCGGACGCTGTCCGCGGTCTGGAGGTTGAGCAGGCCGGCCGAGTCGTCCGGCCCGAACAGGCCCCAGGCGCTCCGCCCGCCCCGCGCGGCGGGCGGCAGATCGTCGTACCGGGGTAGCTCATAACGATTCACTGGCCCTGCTCCGGCGTTCTCATCGGTGCGGTTCACGCCTGGCTCTCCTCATCAGAAATGGTCCCTGAATAGGCACCGTAGTAGTTCCTGTAAATCTTGATAAGTTCTTGTCCCGGCGGCAGAATGATTGTGTCGGCCCAGCGGACGGAGGAATCTATGTCAGAAATACCGACGGTGCCGGATAAGCGGCTCAGGGTACTGGTGGTTACGGCCGGCCACTCCTTTGAGGCGGACCCTTTCTTCGCCATCTTCGATGCCGACGACGGCATCGAATGGGAGGGCGTCGAGCAGCCTGCCGCAATGGCGTGCTTCGGAGCTGATCAAGTGGGCCAGTGGGACGCCATCGTCATGTACGACATGCCGGGTCTCAGATTTGTCGACGGGGAGACGATCTTTGTTGATCCGCCAGCGGATTACCAGCGGCGCTTCGTCCAGATGCTCGAGGCCGGACAGGGCTTTGTGTTCCTGCATCATGCGATGTCGGCGTGGCCAAGCTGGCCCGCCTATGCCGACATCATCGGCGGGCGTTTTCACTACACGCCGGCCGAGCTGCACGGCACCTGGTGGCCGGACTCTGGCTACCACTTCGATGTCACGCACCATGTCGCGGTGCTGAATCCTGATCACCCGGTGTGCGAAGGCGTCGTGGATGGCTTCGAGCTCACCGACGAGCTGTACCTCGTGCCGATACTGACGGACAGTCTCCAGCCGCTGCTGCAGACGGATGCACCGATGACGTCTGATCATTTCTACTCCGCCGCGCTTGCTATCAAGAAGCGGTACAACGACAGATCGGGATGGACCCATCCGCCGGCCAGCCCGCTGGTTGGCTGGGTGAAGACCGCCGGGCAGAGCCCGCTGGTCTACCTCCAGCCTGGCCACGGACCCAGTGCGTACGCCAACGCCAACTACCGGAGGCTTGTCGCGAACGCGATCCGCTGGGTAGCCGCACCGGAAGCGCACGCGTGGGCCAGACAGCATCCCGTCGCGGTCGGCTAGCCGTACTCGGCCGGCCTGGGCTCTCCCGTGGCGTGCGGGAGAGCCCAGGCCGCACAGGCCGCTGCTAGGGCGGTGGCAAGGCCGCGATCAGGCGCTCGATGTCCTCTCGGTTATTGAACAGGTGGCACGAGAACCGGAGCCTGCCGTCTCGCACCGCGCACTTGATCCGCTGACCGGCCAGCTGGGCCTGGACGGCTGCCGCGTCGCCGCCCGGTACCTCGGCTGAGATGATGCCCGACATCTCGCCGGGCCGGTCCGAGCTCACGACTCGGTAGCCTTCCTCCGTGAGCGCGATGGTGAGGGCGCGGTTGAGGTCGAGTACCCACTCGGCGATCTGATCCAGTCCCGCCGCCGTGAACAGGTCGATGCTCGCGCCGAGCCCGTACATGCCGGCCAGGTTCTGGACCGTCGGCTCGAATCTGCGCGCGCTGTCTGGGTAGCGGAGGTTGTAGTCGAGTTGCCTGGCGATGAACGGGGCGTCCTCGATGTTCTTCCAGCCCGGCGCCGCGACGTCCAAGCTCGACCGCAGGGCTGGCGACACGTAGCAGAAGCTGATCCCATAGCCCGCGCACATGCTCTTGTAGCCGTGCGCGGAGACCAGGTCGGCTCCGAGCGACGCGACCTGGACGGGCAGCACGCCGACCGCCTGGACGGCGTCAACGAGCAGCCAGCAGCCGCGATCCCGGCACAGCGCCGCCATCTGCTCCACGGGCGCGCGGAAGCCGTGGTAGCAGTTCACCAGGCTGATGCACACCACGCGGGTCCGGTCCGACATGGCATCCGCCACGTCCTGGATGTCGAACCGGTGCCTGCCGCGGTCCTTCACGAAGACGACACTGACGCCCTTCTTCGCCAGGGCCAGGAACGGGTAGACGCCGCTCGGGAACTCCTGGTCATAGAGCACGACCTCGTCGCCGGCGTGCCAGTCAAGCCCGAGCGACACCAGGCTGATGCCTTCACCGGTGCTCCTGAGCAGGGCGACGTCAGCCGGATCGCAGCCGATGAACTGGCCGACCTTGCCGCGGACTTCGGCCGCTCCGTCCCACCAGTGACCGAGCCCTGGCACGTCGACGCCCAGCATCATGCCTTCGATCAGCCTGGTCTGCGCGCGCACGTTCGACACTGGCAGCGGCCCGTAGGTCGCGGTGTCGAACCACACCTTCTCGCCGGTGACCGGGAACTCCTCGCGCCGAAGCCGGCTCATTGTCTCCTCAGGCGAGGTAGTCGCCGTCACTCGCTGGCTCCGGCGGGTGGTTCCTCCACGTGCCCGATGGAGCGGATGGCTGGCTCACCGGCCAGATCCTCCCTCCCTGCCAGGCGGCCGAGAGCAAGGGCTTGTCCTGCGGTGCCGCGCCGCAGCCGTGACCGCAGCCCGCCGTAGTACCAGGCGACCGCGACCAGCTGCCCGACGATAGCGACGTAAGCCGCGTCGTGGAAGCCTGACGGCAGCGTGAAGTCCAGGATGATGGCTACCTCCCAGATGATGGCGAAGCCGATGAGCGGCTTTGCCCAGCGGCCGAGGTCGAAGGCCGGCGATACCGGGATCCGGCTTCTGCGCACCCAGTACGCTCCAACGATCATCAGGTAGACGATGCTGGCGAAGATCGGCGTGGCACCGATCAGGTAGACGTAGGCGTTGCCCTCGACCGCGGCGAACACCATGACGCCGATGTACAGGAGCGTGGTGAGTACCAGAGCGGCGACCGGCGTCTTTGTCTTGGAGTCCACGCGCGCGAACAGCTTCGAGGCGGGGAACATGTTGTCGCGAGATAGCGCGAAGATAAGCCGCCCGATCGCGGCGATCTGCACGACCATCAGCGCGAACACCGAGTAGACGACGGTCACGAGGAAGATGCGCGAGAACGCCGACCCGAACCAGAACTTCGCGATATCGGCGATGGGAGTGGGGCTGGAGGCGATCGCTGAAAGGTTCGGGATGCCAAGCGCGAAGCAGATCAGGGTGATCATGCCGACGACGCCGGAGATGGCTACCGCGCCGATGATCGCGCGGGCGACCGAGCGCTGCACACCGACAGCTTCCTCGCCAAGGTCGGCACAGGCTTCAAAGCCGCCGATGGTAAAGATGCCCATGAGCGCGGCCAGCGAGGCGGCGTAGAAGACGCCCTGGCCGTGCAGCGGGCCATGGCTGAAGATGAAACTTGCCTGATGAATAGGGTGACTCCGCACCAGGAATGCGATGAGGATAAGGATGCCCAGCACCAGGGTGCCGAGGATCTCCGTGACCACCGAGACATTGTTGATCCGGGCCGTCAGCCGGACTCCGACGATATTGATGAGTCCGGCCAGCAAGAGCACGATGATGGAGACGATTATCATCAGCGTCTTGTTGTCGACGTTCCAGCCGAAGACGGTACCGATCATCGGTGACAGCAGCAAGAGCGTCTCGCCGCCGCTCGCCAGGGCGAAGCAGCACAGCAGGTTGAAGCCGACGAACCAGCCGTAGCCAGGCCCGACCAGGCGGCCGCCCCACTGGTAGGAGTAGCCAGCCAGCGGTACGCGAGATGCCAGTTCGGCAAGTACGAAGGCAAGCAGCAGCGCGCCGACGGCAGCAACCGGCCAGAGCCAGATGGAGGCTGGGCCGAATTCCGTGGTGGCGAAGGCGAAGTTGGTGAATATCCCGGTGGTAACCGAGATCACGGAGAACGATATAGCGAATATCGAGAAGAGCTTCAGCGTCCGCCGCAGCTCTTGCTTATATCCAAACGACGTCAGCAGCTGCTCATCTGCATGAGCAATGCTGTGCTCGGTGTCAGCCATTGGCCTTCCTTTCCCGGTCTTCGTTTACTTCGGCGTGTGAACGTCCTCCCAACGCCAGGGCGTTGTCATGTCTGTCCGTGCGGGTCCGTCTCGGCGCGGCCTACTGCTCTGTGTCGCTGGCCCACCTCCGAATCGTGCTGGCCGCCACCCGTTCTTCCGCCACGGGGAACCCGTTGCCCGCGCGGCTGGGCACGGCGATCAGGCCGTCCTGGTCGACGTCGAAGGTCGGCTCGACCAGGTCCTGCGCGTAGAAGATGCGGGCGGGTGACATGTCGGCATGCAACGTGAAACCGGGCAGCGCAGCCAGGGCCAGGTTGAACCCGCGGCCGATCCCGGTCTCCAGCGTTCCGCCGCACAGCGCCGGCACCCCAGCACCGACACAGAGGTCATGGACGCCCATGCTCGCCAGCGCACCGCCCAGCCTCGGCGGCTTAATATTGACGATCCGCCCGGCTCGCAGGTGCAAGGCGGTCCGAGTGGCGTTGCGACTGAGCGCGCTCTCGTCGAGGCACAGCGAGGTCCGAAGGCTCGCCTGCAGTTGCGACATCTCGATCAGCGCGTCGGCGACGTATGGCTGCTCGATCATCACGAGGCCGAGATCGTCGAGCTCACGCCATGGCCCGCGGCCCGGGGCGTAGCCGCAGTTGGCGTCGACGGACAGCGGCATGCCGGGGAATCGCTCACGCACCGCAGTCACTGCCGCGATGTCCCATCCGGGGGCAATCTTCAGCTTGACCCGGCCGAAGCCTTCGCGAACCCTTGCCTCGACCTGTTGCAGTAGTTCCCCGGCGCTGTCGCAGATGGGGAATGACTCCCCGACCGGAACCGCAGCCCGCGCGGCGCCCCAGAGCCGGGCGAGCGGAGTGTCGAGTTTGGCCGAGGCGATGGCCCAGACAGCACACTCGACCGCATTCTTGGCGTAGGCCTGCCCGAGCGTGTCGGCCCATGTGCTAGCCACGCTGGCGGGCCCGCTGAACTGCCGGCCGAGGATGCCGGGAAGGAGCAGGTCAACCAGAGCCGACCAGGTGCTTTCGGCCGTGTCCGGGCAGTAGGTCGGCCGCTCGGCAATCGGCGCCTCGCCCCAGCCAACGACTCCGTCACTGTCCTCGAGCCTGAGGACGATCAGCCTCTTGCGGAGACCAGAGCGCCCGTAGGCAGACCGGAACGCGCGGACCATCGGCAGCGACAGCATCAGTACCTCGGCCCGGACAGGCCGTAGCGGGCTCATCACCGCGCTGGCCCGGCCGAGGCAGTCGGCTTGCGCGCCTGCTGTGATCGTCGACTCGGCCTGCACGCCTGCCCCTTACAGCATTTCCCGGTATTCGCTGATCTCCCAGTCGCTGACGTGACTGAGGTAGCGCTGCCAGTCGAAGCGGAGCACGTCCGTGAATGTGCTGGTGAACACCGGGCCGAGAGCCTGCGCAAGCGCGTCGTCCGCGATGAGCGCGTCGATGCCTTCTGGCGGGCTGGCGGGCAGCCGCAGGAAGCGGATGTTCTCGAACAAGTTGTCGCTCGCGGGATCTGGCGGTTCGAGGCTCCGGCGGACGCCGTCCAGGCCAGCTGCCACCATGACCGCGGTGAGCAGGTAAGGGTTCGCGTCCGAGCTGCCGAGCCGGTTCTCGATCCGGGTGTCTGAGCCGTCCGGCAGCGCGCGAACAAGCGCCGTCCGGTTCTCGATACCCCAGGCGACCTGAACCGGTGCCCAGGTGCCGGGCCGGTAGCGCTTGTAGCCGGTGACGGTAGGGCTGGCGATGGCGGTCATGCCCGGAGCGTGCGCAAGCTGGCCCGCGATGTAGTGCCGGGCGATGTCCGACAGCCCGTCAGCGGCCGCCGGGTCCAGGAGTACGTTGTCCCCGCGCGCGTCGAGCAGGGACTGGTGCAGGTGGTAGCCGCTCGGCGGCGTGATGTCGAGATTGGTCGGGCGGGCCAGGAACGTCGCCCGCATGCCGAGTGACTGCGCGATCTCCTTGATGGCGATCTTCAGTGCCACTACCCGGTCCGCCGCTAGGACGCCGTGGCATGGCTCAAGGTTGATCTCGAACTGGCCGGCCCCGTGCTCGCTGAAGATCTCATAGACCGGCAGGCCCATGACCGTCGCGGCATGGTCGAGTTCGTCGACGAATCTCTGGGCCATGCCCAGGGCGTGCACGGAGAACCAGGACTGCGGGCCGTAGATCGGCGCGTAATCCTGCTCCGACGGCTCCGGCCGGAAGACATAGAACTCCAGTTCATGGCCGAACACTGGCTCGAGGCCAAGCGCTCGCGCGTCACCGAGCACCTTGCGCAGCACGGCCCTCGGGGTCTGGACGAGCTGACCGTCGGCGTCGTAAAGATCCGTCAGCAGGTGTGCAGTCCCTGGCGTCCACGGCAACGGCGCATAGGTCAGGGGATCGAGGCGCAGAACCCCGTTCCGGTACCCGATGTCATGGCTGTAGACGTGCTCGCCTGGCGCGTGCCGCTGCCACAGATTGGATGCGAACAGCGGGATCGCGAAGGGATGGCCGTCGGTCACGGCACGCTCGATGCGGTGGGCAGTGACGACCTTCCCCCGTGGAACGCCATACAGGTCGGTCAGCACCAGCCGGAGGTTGCGGATGTTCTCCGCATCGATGCGCTTGAGCACGTCGGCGGCGCCGGGCGCGCCATCGTCGGCCGCGGCATCCACCGTCTCGCCGTAGTCCAAGGAACCCTCCCCTTCACGCTCTCGCCGGCCGGATCAGCCCGGTAACCTGTCCGCTGCCACTCCCTGGGCCGACAGCGCGGCCGCGACGGCGTGCTCGGTGACGCCGATGTGGGCGCGCATCACCTCGCCAGCGCCGGCTCGGTCACCCGCGCGCAGGCAGTCAATGAGGAGCCCGTGGCTGTCCAGGGATTCCTGTCGCCGCACGGGCGAGGAGTCAAGCAGGTCCAGGGCGGGTGCCATCCAGACCCGGATGTCGCGCACCGCAACGATCAGGTAGTCATTGCGGCAGGCACTGGCGATGATCTGGTGCAGTGAGACATCGACCGCGCGGAAGCGGTGGCGGCCGATCGGCGGATCCTCCAGCTCGATCTGGTGGAGCCGGTCCAGCCTGGTGAGCTCGGTCTGCGTGATCCGCTCCGCCGCCAGTTCGGCGGCGAGCGGCTCGATCGATGCGCGGTACTCGAACAGGTGCCGGAAGTTCACGGCCGTCCCCCGGAGCCGCTCGATTGCGACGTCAAGCGCCGGCTGCACGACGTAGGCTCCGCCCAGGCGCCCGCGCTTGATGCGGATGTACTGATGGTCCTCGAGCCAGCGCAGGCCCTCTCGTACCGCCATCCGGTTTACGCCCAACTGCGCGCATAGTTCCGCCTCGGACGGCAGTCGCTCGTCCGGCAGGAATTCGTACAGCCGGATCGCGGTCAGCAGCAGGCTAGCGACCTGCTCGCCGAGCCGCTGGCGGAGCGGCTGCACCGTGGCGAGGCTGTTGGCTGGCGCGGGCCGGGTCATAGGACCGCGCTTTCGGCCACCACTGCCCGGTCGGTGGCGTCCGGGAAGATCAGGTTGAACAGCGAGCCGTCGGGGGAGTGCAGTTCGGTCGCCGCTACGTCGGCATCGCCGTCGCGGAACGTCCAGAACCTGTTCCGTTCATGGTTGCTGTAGATCGAGAGGGTGCCGTCGCCCGCCAGCGCGGCCAGGTTCGCGTGGCCGCCGAGCTTCTCGTAGACCATTCCCAGCGCATCGCCCACGGGGACGCCGGACCCGGTCAGGTCCTCCAGCATGCAGAAGCCGATCTCGCTGTCGGCGACCCCGGCCAGGCGCTGGGCGTAGGCGCCGCGGTAGGACTCGAAGTCGGCGAACAGACCGTTGTGGCAGAAGGCCAGGTCCGCGGTCTCGGTGAGGAAGGGCTGCGTATTGGTCAGATGTATGGTCGACAGCAGCGTCGGCCGGCGGAAATGGATGACGAACTTGGTCGACTCGACTGAGCGGAGGTAGCCGGAGACCGCGTCATCCTCTTCCATCCGGCCCTCATACCGGTGCCGCCGGACCTTGCCGTCTTCAAGCCACGCCACGCCCCAGCCGAACTTTCCTGAGCCGTAGTACTCCATCGCACGGGCGTTCTCGGCAATGGCGGAAAAAGGCCGGGCCGTAGCCCATCGGACGGCCAGGATCTCACACACGCCCGGCCAGCTTCCTGCCGATGTCACCTGTCGCTGACATAGATGTTCTTCACCTCGGTGTAGTCGAACAGGCCGTCCAGGCCCTGCTCCTTGCCTAGGCCGCTCTGCCGGTATCCGCCGAACGGCGCCTGGATGTACGAGCTGGCGTCGGAGTTGATGCTGAGCAGGCCCGACCGGATCTCGCGCGCCACCCGGATGGCCCGGCCGACGTCGCGGGTCCACAGCGATCCGCTGAGGCCGTACCGGGTTCCGTTGGCGAGCGCGATCGCCTCGTCCTCGTCGTCGAACGGCAGGATCGTCGCTACCGGGCCGAACACCTCCGTTATCGCTACCTCGCTGTCATGAGCCGCGCCTGTCAGCACGGTCGGCGCGATCGCATTGCCCGCCTCAAGTCCCGGCTTGCGCACGACCGTGCCGCCGCAGACCACCTCGGCGCCGTTGCTGACGGCACGCCCGATGAAGCCGAGGACTCGGTCTCGCTGGCCAGCTGAGATCAGGCTGCCGAGCCTGACCTCGGGATCGAGCGGGTCGCCCTGCGGAAGCTGGCCCGCCAGTTCCGTGAACTGCGCGACGAACTGATCGGCAACCGGCCGCTGCACGATGATCCGGCTGCGCGCGCAGCAGTCCTGACCGGAGTTGGCGAAGACAGCCGCGACCGCCGAGGTCGCGACCTCCCTGATGTCGGCATCCGCGAAGATCACGTTGGGTGACTTGCCCCCGAGCTCCAGGCTGACCCGCTTGATGCCGCTGGCGGCGCGGGCGAGGATGTCGGCGCCGGTGTCGGTGCTGCCGGTGAAGCTGATCTTCGCCACGTCGGGATGAGCCACTAGCTGCTGACCCACCTCGCGTCCCGATCCGGTCAGAACGTTGAAGACGCCCGCAGGCACGCCGGCGGCCCGGCAGATGCCCTCCAGCTCGAGCGCGGTCAGCGGGGTCGGCGGGGCCGGCTTGAGCACGATGGAGTTGCCCGCGGCCAGGGCGGGGGCCGCCTTCTTGGCTGCTACCGCGATAGGCCCGTTCCAGGGCACGATCAGGGCACACACGCCGATGGGCTCGCGGAGAGTCAGGTCCAGGCCGGTGGCGTTGACCGGGATGGTCTGACCGGTCATGTAATTGACAGCCGCCCCGTAGAAGCGGAAGTACCGTGCCGCCGCCTGCACCTCTGCGCGGCAGTCGGTGATCGGCTTGCCCGAGCAGAGCGACTCGAGGCGGGCAAGGTCCTCCTGCCGCGCCGAGATCATGTCGGCCACCGCCCGGAGGATATCGCCGCGTTGCGGTGCGGGCAGCCGCCGCCACGTGCCCGCGTCGAAGGCGGCTTTCGCGGCCGCGACGGCCTGCGCGACGTCAGCCTCGCTGGCTTCGGCGGCCACCCCTATCTCGCTGCCGGTGGCCGGATTAGCGAGGGAGTAGGTACGCCCCGCTTCGGCCCGGACTTCCTCGCCGCCGATGCGCAGCATGCCTGCCAGCATGACGTCGCTACACGCTGCCCGGCCGCCACTCATACCGCTGTGTACCCGCCGTCCACGACGAAGAAGGCTCCGGTGATCCAGCTTGAGTCGTCGCACGCCAGGAACAGCGCCATCTTGGCGACGTCCTCAGGCTGCCCCCAGCGGCCGAGCGGGACGTGGCTCTCGACGGCCTTCTCATACTCCGGCGTGAACGGGCCAGCCAGCGGCGTCTTGATGGCGCCGGGGAAGATGCAGTTGCAGCGGATCTGGTACTTAGCGTGCTCCACGGCGAGCGTCCTGGTCATCGCTACTACCCCGCCCTTGGCCGCGGTGTAGGCGTCGGAAGCGCCCGATCCCACCCGGAGCGCCGCGATGCTGGAGACGTTGATGATGGAGCCGCCGCCGACCTTCTGCATCTCGGGGATGGCGTATTTGCACCCGAGATACGTCCCCTTCAGGTTGACGCTCAGCGTCCGGTCCCAGATGTTCTCCTCCAGCAGCGGGGACGGGCCGTCGGTGATGCCCGGCCGGTAGTTGCCCTGAGCGGAGAACCACAGGCCGGCGTTGTTGTACAGGACGTCCAGCCGTCCGAACTGAGTAGTGGCCATCGAGATGGCGGCCTGGACCTGCTGGGCATCGGAGACGTCACAGTGCGCGAAAGCGGCGCTCCGGCCGGCTCCGGTCAGCTCGTCCGCGACGGCGTGACCTGACTCGGCGTTGACATCCGCGACGACGACGGCTGCGCCTTCGGTCGCGAACAGGCGTGCTGCCGCCGCGCCCTGCCCGCTGCCGGCTCCGGTAATGACGGCGACCTGACCAGCTAGCTTTCCCACCGTCGCGATCTCCCTGGGACTCGAACTCGGACTTGGACCGGATCGATCTGCGGTCGCGACGACTTCGGACACCGCGCACCGCGTGCCCACGAGCGGCAGGTTGCTGCCGACCTGGCCGAATACGGGCCGAGGTTAATGAGCGATAATAGCAAAAGATGTGTATAATTTGCGCTTATCGTAGGCAGGCCGAAATGGCCTGTCAAGAGGTCAGCGGAACAATGCGGCCGGCGGCCGCCCCCGTGCGTCGGCGCACCGCGAATATGGCAGCCGGGCCAGCGTGCTGCGCAGTAGCTGCCGGGCCGCAGCGGGGCGGCCGGCTGGCGGAATGGTCGCCAGGGCCGAAGCCCGATCGCCGGCGAGAGCTAGCATGCGTGTTTTATATCACGCGTACGACATAAAATCATCACCCCGACAGCGTCTGCACGGCAGCCGAGCTGATGCGGCTGAGGAAGCTGTCGAGAGTCTGGAGCTGGCGCTGCGGATTCGCTCGCGAGGGATACAGAACCGCCTCCAGGGACAGCCCTTCGACCATGATCATGAGCTGGTGGGTGATGTCGCTGGCATCGGCGTCGGGCCAGATCTGGCCGAGCTTCTGGGCCTCGCAGACCCGGTAGTGCAGTACATCCCAGAACCGCTCGAACTCTTCATGCTGGAGCTCGCGCAGCGCCTCGTTGCCGAGCGCCAGGGACCAGAAATTGGCCTCGATCTGCGCCTCCAGCAGTCGCTGGTCGTCCAGTGGCAGCGCTTCCAGCATCACCACCCGCAGGGCCGCCAGGCCGAGCAGGCCCTGAGTCTGCTCGCGCAGCCGCGCGTACACCTGATGGTGTGACAGCCGGAGCGCAGCGGCCAGCAGTTCCTCCTTGTCGGCGAAGTAATGCGCGAGTACGCCCGTCGAGACCCCCGCCTCCCGGGCGATCTCGCGGGTCGTGACGCCGACGATCCCGGTCCGGGCGATGACACGCCAGGTCGCCGCTAGCAGTTCCTGTCGGCGAAGCTCGTGGTCAACAATCTTGGGCACTGGCACTCCCGCTCGGACGCAGGCCTGGTCTTGGTAACGTGATCCGTGTTATAGATCAGACGTCCGGTATTAGATTCAACTGCAAACCCTGGCCCCGATGCTACGTGAGCGGCGCTGACGGCGACGACGCTGGCAGGACTGACGCGCCGTCCGCATCGGCGGTACCGCCGTCGGCGCCACCGGCGGTAGTGCTCGCGCGGCGGGCACCGCCGAGCAACGCCGCTCGCGATGCATTGGCTGCGCGCACCCGCTCACCATTGCCACCGCAGCGTGGCTGCCATTTCCCGGCGACAGAGAGCTGGCGACAGAGGCCGGCGACAGAGAGCCGCACAGAGCCGGCGACAGAGAGGCAGTGCCATGACCGCCGAGCGGGAGAGATATCCGCGGCGCGGAACGCCCGAGCGCGAGCGCCATCTGGCCAGGCTCGCCGACCGGGCCACATTCATCAGGCTTGAGACCGTACGGCTCGCGCAGATCGCTGGTGCAGGCCATTACACCGGGACCTTCTCGGCGGCTGAGTTGCTCGCCTCGCTGTACTACGGCGAGCTTCGTTACCGGCCCGATCAGCCCGGCTGGCCTGACCGCGACCGGTTCGTGCTAAGCAAGGGGCACGCGGCCATCGGGCTCTACCCGGTGCTGGCTGATGTCGGCTTCTTCGAGCCGGGCCTGCTGGACGACTACACCAGGCTCGGCAGCGCATTCGGCGATCACCCGGATATGCGGAAGATCCGGGGGATTGATTTCAGCTCCGGATCGCTGGGCCACGGCCTGTCGGTCAGCGTGGGGATGGCCCTGGCGGCTCGCGTTCAGGGCCGCGACTACCGGACCTACTGCATTGTCGGTGATGGCGAGCTGGGGGAGGGGCAGGCCTGGGAAGCAGCCATGGCCGCGGGCCAGTTCCGGCTCGGATCACTGGTCTGCATCGTGGACCGCAACTACCTGTCCATCGACGGGCAGACCGAGGACATTATGGGGATTGAGCCGCTCGCCGACAAGTTCAGCAGCTTCCGGTGGAGCGTTCAGCGCATCGACGGCCATGACCTTGACGCGATCCTGGATGCCTACGACAACCTTGCGCCCCCTGGCCCTGGCAGGCCCCAGGTCATCGTGGCCGACACAGTGAAGGGCCGGGGAGTGCGGCGCATGGAAGCCAACGTCGGCTGGCATGTCGGCAGGCTCGCGGGAGCCGACTACGACGACGTCGTCGCCGAGATCAAAGGCGGCCTGAAGCCGGCGCCCGCGGGGGCTAGCCGTGGCTGAGGCAGCGCCGGCGGGCCAGGAACTGAGCGGCCTGTTCCGCGGCACGGCAGGCGAGCACGACCTCAAGGATCCGCAGTCAGGCGCCGGGATAGCGATAACCTCCGTCCCCGCCTTCGTCGCTGGGCAGGAACTCGCCGACCTCGCGGACACCGATGACCGCATCGTCGTGCTCACCGCTGACCTGGCCCATGCCAACAGGACGATTGATTTCGCCTCCAGGCATCCAGGCCGCTTCTTCAACGTCGGTGTCGCCGAGCAGAACATGGTCTCGATCGCGGCCGGAATGGCTTCCGCGGGCCTGATGCCGTTCGCCGCGACGTTCGCCGCCTACGTCGCGCTGCTGGCCTGCGAGCAGATCCGTACTGACTGCGCCTATCCGGGCTTGCCCGTGCGGGTCCTCGGCCACCACTCGGGGATGAGCCTCGGCTTCTACGGCACGAGCCATCACTCGCTCGAGGACCTTGGCATCATGCGCACGATCGCGGGCCTGACCGTCGTCTGCGCGGCGGACGCGAATCAGCTCCGCGCCATCCTGCGCGCGTCGCTGGATCATCCGGGCCCTATGTACATCCGGCTGGGGCGTGGCCGCGATCCGCAGGTCTACCCAGAGCCGCCGCCAGATTTTCAGATCGGCAAGGCTGTGCGCCTGACCGATGGCACCGACATAGCGCTGATCACGACTGGCTCGCAGGTGCATGCCTGCCTCGGTGCGACCGAAATCCTGGCCGCTGCGGGAATCGCGGCCCGGGTGATCGACATGCACACCATCAGCCCGCTCGATAAGGCCGAGATCCTCCTGGCGGCCAGCGAGACGGGCGGCTTGCTGACGGTCGAGGAGCACAACATCACCGGCGGTCTGGGCTCAGCCGTGGCCGAGGTCCTAGCGGACGCCGGAGCCGTCACCAGGCTGCGGCGGCACGGCGTGCCTGACGAGCACGTACTGCTCGGGCCGCCCGCCGCGCTGTACGCCCACTACCGGCTTGATGCGGCCGGGATAGCAGCGACCGCGCGGCAACTACTCGAACGTTAAGGAGCCTGAACGTGACAGAGGTCATCAGCCAGCGCCGTATCCGCACAGCGGACACCGCGCTGCGGCAGCGGGCAAGGGCAGTGATCCCCGGCGGCATGTATGGCCATCTCAGCGCCAGCGCCCTGCCTGCTGAGTACCCGCAGTTCTACGAGCGTTCCGAGGGAGCGCACGTCTGGGACGTCGACGGCAACGAGTACGTCGACCTCATGTGCAGCTTCGGTCCGGTCATTCTCGGGCACAAGCACCCCAAGGTCGAGCAGGCGGTTGCAGCCCAGCTGGCCAGGGGCGACACTCAGGCCGGCCCGGCCGCCTGCATGGTCGAGGCCGCGGAACTGCTCGTCGACCGGGTCTCGCACGCGGACTGGGCGATGTTTGCCAAGAACGGCACCGACGCCACGACGATCTGCCTGATGGTGGCGCGGGCAGCAACTGGCCGTAGCAAGGTACTCGCGGCCGCGGGCGCCTATCACGGCTCGGCGCCGTGGTGCACCATCCGGCTGGACGGTGTGACGACGGAAGACCGCGTCAACATGGCCTACTACACCTATAACGACCTCGCTAGCGTCGAACGTGCAGCCGGGGAAGCTGGCGGCGGCGTGGCCGCGATCATCGTGTCCCCGTTCAAGCACGACGCCGGCTTCGACCAGGAAATGGTCGACCCCGACTTCGCTCGGGGGCTGCGCCGGCTCTGTGACCGGATCGGTGCCGTTCTCGTCATGGACGAGGTGCGCGCCGGCTTCCGTCTCAACGACGGCGGTAGCTGGGAGCCCATCGGAGTCGAGCCCGACCTGAGCGCCTGGAGCAAGGCGATCGGCAATGGCTACCCCCTGGCCGCGGTTCTCGGACGGGACGGTCTCAGTGAGGCCGCCACCCGGATCTTCGTCACCGGGTCGTTCTGGTTCCAGGCTGTCCCGATGGCGGCTGCGGTTGCCACCATCACGGCGATCCGCGACGAGGGTGCCGTGCCTGCGATGGAACGGGTCGGAGGCAGGCTGAGAGCCGGGATCGAGCGCCAGGCACTGGACGCCGGGCTCACCGTGTTCCAGACCGGTCCGGTGCAGATGCCCAACCTCAGGTTCGCTGACGATAGCAATCTGGCGCTGGCTCGGGCCTTCTGCGCCGCCGTCGTGGACCATGGCGTGATCGTGCATCCGCGTCACAACTGGTTCGTGTCCGCGGCCCACACCGACCGGGATATCGAGCTCATGCTGGCGGCGACAGCGTGCGGCTTCCAGGCGGTGCGCGAGCAGCTAGATGCGAGCTGACGAACACAGCGGCAAAACTTCGCATACCTGGTCAGGGCGGGAACGGGGCAGTGGCAGGCCCTGCCGGAGCGACAGCTGCCGTGGCCGGAGCGAGCCGCGACCATCCCATTGCCGTCCGCTGCACTGCCGCGGATAGTTCAGGCTTGCCTGGCCACGCAAGGCTCGCCGACGTTGGGCCGACGTCAGCGCTTGAGCAGGCCGACGCCGAAGGAGACGACGAGCACGGACACTGTCAGGGCTGAGACCGATTGAACTGCCATCAGTAGCTTCGCGCGTGCCGACAGGGGCATGGTGTCGGTGGGGCTAAACGCCGAGGAGTTGGTGACCGAGACGTAGAAGTAGTCGAGAAACCTGGGCGCCCACCCCGACTTCGCCGAGGATCGTCTCGCGACCTCACTCACCGCGTCGTGGTCCTCGTCTTGCGGGAACCGGAAGTCAGCCGTCGGCAGTCGCGGGCGTTCTACGCGGAGCCGGGTGATCGGGCCGCCGCGGTCAAGCTCCCAGAACGCGAGGGCGAAGACCAGCACGTTGGTGAACCACACCTGCCCAGCGGCCCCGAGCAGCTGCCCGCCGGCCGTCGCCTGGCCGATGATCAGGGAGCGGATCAGCAATATGAGCGCGGCCAGATTCGATACGGCGATCAGCAGTAGCAGTGCGATCGACAGCCGCCGCAGGAGCCGGTTCTGCCTATTCATCCGCCGCGGGTTAGCCAGCAGCAACGGGATGAACAGGATCAGCTCCAGTCCCGGCACGACGAAGCGCGGGCCAATCAGCAGTCGGCTGGGCAGCGCCGCATAGAGCGCGATCGCAGCGATGACCGCGACCGCGGCCGGCAGCCTCGGCTCACCTGGGTGTGTCTGAATGAGTATCGATAGTGCCCAGCCATAGCCGGATAAACCCGTCGGCGTTCGGGGGAGCGGGGTCCTGGTCCGCTAAGGCAGCATCGAGTACCGAGCTCAGTCGGTGCGCTGTCGGCGGTCGCATAGAGTTGCCTGCCGTCTGACCTGTGACACGAGCCGTTATGAGGAGCTGGCATGTCCGCGCTAGAACCGCCAGCCGATCGTGAACGCTCGCTGCTCAGACGGCTGCTGTCACAGATCGATCGGTGGGCGTCGCGTCCAGTGACCGCATTGATCGTGATCGTCGCGGACATGGCGTGGGTTCTGCTCAGCCTCGCCACCGGGTTCCCTGGGCTGGGGGAACGCATATTTCAGACTCTGGTTGCGGCTCTCACCCTGGCCATGGTCTTCGTCATCCAGCACACTCAGGCACGCGAGCAGGCAGCCACCCAGCGCAAGCTCGACGAGATCCTGCAAGCCCTGCCCGGTGCCGACAATGCACTGTTGATGTTGGAACACGCTTCGCACGATGAACTGCGTGCCGCGGGCGACGCACACCGTGAGATCCGCCAGGCTGCTCTAGAGGAGCAATCCGGCGCGGCCAATCCAGCAGGATGACAGGTCAGCAAGGCCGGCAAGGGTCAGCGTGCCGTGCGTTTCGCTGGCCGCCTCCGCATTCGCAGGGCGCCCAGGAGCAGAGCGCCCAGAAAAATGACGATGCCGATGATCAGCAGGTAGAGCAGACCTTTCGCGACCACGCCCACGATGCCGAGCGCGATGGCGGCGATCACCAGCAGCAGGAAGAGTGCAATCATCGGAACCTCCGCTCCGTCCGGATGCTCACCGGCGAGCTAGGCACCGCTCGCCGGCGGCGCCTGCCTGGTAGGTCAGGCCGTAGTGCCGGAACACTGCCTCCTCGTCGCCGGCCGGCAATTCGCCGTCGGTGTCGATGGAGGGCGCGGCCTTGACCTGTTTCTTGTCGTAGCGGACCTTGACGTAACCCGGGCCGACGGTTGCCTGGTCCAGGGGGACGAAGACGAGCCGATGCTTGGTCGGCATGCCGACCTTGACAGTGCCAAACCAGGGCAAGTCGGTGCTGGTGTCGACATATACGGCCTCTAGCTCGCCGATCTTGTGACCGTCGGTGTCAACCACGTCATGGCCACGCCACTCCCGGATATCGCCAGCTTCGAACACGCCAGCCGTCCTCCCCCGTTGCTCCCTCAATCGTGACGCCCTACCCTGACCAGAATGCTCCATGCACGCTGGGAGCTGCGCGGGGCCGGGCCAGATGACGCTAGGCAGTATTAGTGGTCGCACGTGCGGTGCGCTGAGTTGCCAGCGATGATCTCCGGGATCGGCTTGATGCTGGTCGATCTCGCACTGCCGCGGAGGGCCTAAGAAGCAACGTGACAGCGGTCAGCCAGAGCGATGCGAACAGCATGCCGCCGAGAACGTCGGTTGGGTGATGCTCGCCTCGGTAGATCCGCGATAGAGCGACCAGGATCGGCATCGCGATCGCGGGGATCAGGAACAGCCATCGCCACCACCCTCGGGAGAGCCCGATGACCAAGATCGCGATGCCCGCGTACAGGCAGCAGGTGGCGGCGGTGTGGCCAGACGGGTAGGCGGAGGTGGGCAGGCGCTGGTCGAGATGCGGGACAGGTGGCCTGGGGCGCTTGACGATCGCGGCGGCTATCAGGAATGCGGTGATCTCGCCGGCCAGCAGCGCCCCGATGTAGACGACGGGGCGCCACCGCCGCGTGATCGCGAGGAACACGACGCTCGCCAGCAAGGCGGCGATGACGATCCCTGCCGTCCCGCCGAGGGTGGTGAAGATAAGGCTCCAGCGCGTCTCCGTGGGCGTGCGATGCGCGGCAAACCAGCGCGGGATAGTGCGGTCGCCGAGTTCATTACCGGTTCCGTACTTCGTGATCAGTTCCCCGAGTCCGACGATGACGCCGAGGATGAGCACCCAGCTCATGACGATTCCGGCGGCGACGCGGCCATGGTGGCGGCGGGCCCGAACCGGACTGGACCCGGTGCCTTCCGGCTCAGCGAGCACCAGGTCCCGCTCGTTCTCAGGTTCCAGTCCCTCGGTTACCGGGTCCGTTACCCGCTGACCAGCCGCTGGCCTGGTTAGCTCGAAGGCGAACGCCGTGATGCCGAGCCAGATCACCCCGATTGCCCAGCCACCGACAACGTCGGACACGTAATGGACGCCCAGCAGAATCCGGCTGATCCCGACGATCATGATGATCGCGGCCACAACAACAATGAGCACGGTCCGCCCTCGGCCGCGAGCGGCGGGCAGGAACGCCAGCAGTAGAGCTCCGTAGCAGACCATCGAACCGAGCGCGTGCCCGCTCGGGAAACTGCTGCCGGTACCGTGCGCGATCGGGTGCGCCAGAACCGGCCGAAGGCGGCCGACCAGAGACTTCAGAGCTGGATTCAGTACCAGCGCGCCGGCGCCTGTCAAAATCATGTACAGCGCAAGTCGCCACCGCCGGCGTATGGCCAGCAAGATCACGGCCAAGCCGACGACAATGCACAGCCCTGCCGTGCTGCCCAGCACAGTCACCGCGTTCAGCGCCGAGACCAGCGCCCCGTGACGCGCCACCATGTTGTTCAAGTCAACGGCGGAGGTGCGGTCAGCCGATTCCAGCGGAGCCCAGCGCAGCCGGACGAAGATCAGCAAGAGCGTGAATACAGCCGCGGCAACGGTAACCGCCGTCAGCGGCGCAAGGCGCCGCCAGTCCAGCCTGCGAAGTAGCACCGGCGCCACCTGCCCGCGATCGAGGCGTTCACGCATGCCTCAATCGCGCCCTGCAGATGTCTTCGTGATCCAGCCGCGCCCCAACGGCTGACTCTGGCACGCGCGGGAGAATGTTGCGCTCGGCTAGGTGCTGGCCGGATCACCGCTGGGAGCTGTCAGCGGGCTCGATGCCGTGAGGCCCGATCGTAAACGGACGGATGCCGGGCTCATGACGGCTTGCGCGAGTCTTGATGACACACATGGCCCTGCTGATCGAGTGGTCATCCTTGACGTAGTTGAGGAGTACTACGTTGTCGGACAGATGCGAAACCGCAGAGTCTGAGAGCCGGTCGGCGTGAAAGAGATCGGGAATCTCGAAGGTCATCAAGACGCTCACAGCTTGCCTTGAGAAACGCTGCACCAGCGAGTAAACGAACTCGCGGAATCTCGTCTCGTCGCCCGCAGCTCCACTTCACCAACCTCGAGGACGCCCTTGCCGACCCGCCCGCCCGCGAGCTTCGGCCTTGCCCGTCCTCGGCTGCGGAGCCCTAGCCGATCCGGTGCACAACCAGAGCTGCGCCCAGGGCAGCACGCGGCATCGGGGCCAGCTGCGATGGCTGAGCGCCGCCGGCCCGTCCAGGCTCTCTCTGGAGAAATGCCCAGATGAATGAGCGGTCCGCCGTTGACGCCGTCGACGTCCTGCTGGTCGAAGATGACCCCGGAGACGTGGCCCTCACCACAGAAGCCTTCGAGTCCTGCCGGGCGCTCGGCGCGCTGCACGTCGTGGGCGACGGCGAGCAGGCAATGCAGTTCCTGCGCCGCTCCGGACCTTTCGCCGGCGCACCGCGACCAGGGCTGATCCTGCTCGACATCAACCTGCCGCGACGCAACGGCCTTGAGGTCCTGGCCGAGGTGAAGGCCGACGACGGTCTGTGCTCCATTCCCGTGGTGATGCTGACCACGTCGCAGGCTGACGACGACATCCTGCAAAGCTATGCCC
The DNA here is from genome assembly GCA_963837255.1 of uncultured Actinomycetota bacterium. Classification (GTDB taxonomy): domain Bacteria; phylum Actinomycetota; class Actinomycetes; order Streptosporangiales; family Streptosporangiaceae; genus JAJYUU01. Next base: position 1,435,802 of record CAWIMN010000007.1, on the reverse strand, counting down.
TGCACGCCAACGCCTACGTGAGCAAGCCCATGGACTACGAGCGCTTCAGCGACGCAATCACGCGCATCAATGACTTCTTCCTGAACCTGGTTCAGCTGCCGCTGTGACCTGGCTGTCACGCTCGGCCACGCGCCAGCCCGAGCCTGCTGCAGCGGGCGGCCTTGCGGCCCTACTGCACGGCCTGGTCCTCCTCGCCCTGCTCGGCGAGCAGAGCCTCCAGGTTGACCATCGCATCCGCGTTCCCGGCGTCGGCGGCCTTGCGGTACCACTGCTCGGCCTGGTCCTCCTTGCCCTGTTTCCTGAGCAGGGCCCCCAGGTTGACCATCGCGGCCGCGTCCCCGGCGTCGGCGGCCCTGCGGTACCACTGCACGGCCTGGTTCTCCTCGCCCTGCTCGCCGAGCAGGACCCGGCCACTCCCGGCTCGGGCCTGATCGCCCGCCGCCGCCTCGTAGGCATCGAGGGCCTGTTTGTATTGACGTCTTTTCGTCTCCGGATAGATCTGGGTGAACACCACCACGACGGCACCGGTCCACAATGCCCAGCCGAGCGTGTAGAGCAGGTCGCCCACCAGCGACAGAGGTTCCGTCGTCGCCGAGGTTTTGAGCAGGAATCCGCCGACATGAGCGGCCAGACCCGCCACGAAGCCGATCCCGAGGCTCCGGTGCAAGATCCGCTGTCCGGAAGCCGACCGCTGCACCAGCGTCAGGTTCTCGCCCACCCAGGCGAGTAGTGCGTCACGTTCCCGCTCCCCGAGACCAAGGACGTCTTGTCCTTGGGCGTGCTCGTCGGTAGACGGGCGTGGAACGCCCTTCGCGGCGGGTTCTCCAGTCATGGTCGTACCTCCTGGCAGCCAGGCTCCACTGCAAGCCCCTCGGGACCGGGCTGAACAACCGCCAGCGACGCCCAGGACCGCGCCGCTCTAGTCGCGGGGGAGAAGCCGCGCAGGCCCATCCAGGGTCGACTGGCCGGCCTGTCCCGATGGCGAGCGTAGTACTCGGCTTCGGCTGCGGCGGGGGCCGCCGGCCGAGGCTGCATGAGTCTGCTGGTGTGGTACCAGTGGACGCAGGCAGAGGTGATGTCTTCCAGGTCGGCCAGGGCTGATCCCGATCCTCGTCACTTGCGCCCCCTGATCCATTCGTGCCGCAGCAGTCCGAAGATCAGCTCGTCGACGCGCTGCCCGTCGCGGTGGATGCTCTCGCGCATGACGCCCTCGCGCACGAAGCCCACGCCCTCGAGCAGCCGCGCGGAGCGCGTGTTGTCGGCGAAGACCTCCGCCGTGATCCGATCGAGTTCGAGCACGTCGAAGGCGTAGTCGACCGCCTGCACCACCGCTAGACGCCCGTAGCCGCGCCCCCACAGGTCCTTCTCGCCGATGACGATGCCCAGCCGGCACCGTCGGTGGGCCCGTTCGATGAGCGCCAGGTGGAGGAACCCGATGGGCTCGAGGCGGCCGACAAGCCCGATCGCGAGGTGGACGATGTCGTCGCTGGTGTGCATCCACCGCTCAAGCCTCACGGCGACCTCCTCACGGGTGAACGTGTACGTCTGGTCGTCGCTGAGCCGCTGGATCTCGATGTCGTTCTTCCATCGCAGCAGCGGTTCGAGGCTCGCCGGCGTGTGGGGTCGCAACTCGACGACGTCATCAGTCACCTGGGACGTCGGCCCGTCATTCATTGCGTCTGTCGCTCCTTGACGAGTTCGTGGATGCACCGCATCGCGAAACGGCCGCCTGGCCGTCCCGATGGGGAGCGTCGTAGTCGGCTTCGGTTTCGGCGAGGGGCCGCCGGCCGAGGCGGTGCATGAGTCTACTCAGCTGCGGAGGTTGCGGGTCCGTGCCTGCGCTGGCACGCAGCTCTGCAGGCCGCTGCTGTTCGCAGACGCGCGAGGGCGTGTTCAAGCCGTTCGGTTGCGATGTGAGCTGCGGCCGAGTCGCCGGTCGGAACCGCTGCCAGGCACTGAGCCACTCGCGGCCAATGAGTACGGTCACCCTCGGGTGGAGTAATGCCGATAGGTCATGCTCATGCTGTCCCTGCCCTCAGGTGGGCTGGCTGCTTGCTGTCGGGGCGCCGCCACACCGACGCGCGTCACTAGGGACCAGGCGGTTCCCGCCGGTAACCGGCATGGTGCTGCCGTGACTGATGATTAGTTCCAGCACCCAATAACCCTTCGCACCTGCTCGCCTCGCCCCGGTACGGTCTCGAGCGTGTTGCCACTGCAGGGAGCCCAAGAGCTCACGCGCGCGGCCGCCCCGGCAGTTCCCACGCTGAGAGTAGGTTTCGTCAATGGCTTGTCGTATCAGTGAGCTCGTGCTTGGTTGCCGCGACCCCGAGGTGCTGGCGCGGTTCTGGTGCGAGGTCCTGGACTTCGTCGTGCTCGATCGCGAAGAGGACGGCAGCCTCGAGATCGGGCCGCGCGAAGGGTTCGGCGGCCCGCAGCCGACGATTATCCTCAGCCGCAGGGACGAGCCGGAGCAGGGGAAGCCCCGGCTGCACATCGACGTCAACGCCACCGACCGCGATCAGGACGCCGAGCTCCAACGCCTCCTGAAGCTCGGGGCGCGCCCGGCCGACATCGGCCAGACCGGGGAGGAGCCCTGGCACGTTCTTGCCGACCCCGAGGGCAATGAGTTCTGCCTGCTCAAGGCCCGCCTCAACCCGCTCTGACGGCCCTGCGTCGCCAGTGCGGCCCTAGCCCGGCTCAATGCTGAGGCACTCTGATCCGAGCGAGCAGCAACAAAGAGCAGTCGCGCGAGCCAGGACATTAGCGCAACTGTGCGTAGTTGCAATGGCGCTAGTGTCCGGCCGCCGCCTGGGAGTCGTTCGAGCGCGTCGTGTGAGCCCGAGCGAGCAATAAAGAGATGGTCAGCAGCGTCGCATACGCGCTGACCCTGCGTCTTACTGCCTCATACTCGGAGCTGAGCAGGCGTTCACTCGCGAGGTGCCGATGGATGATCCGAACGATCCGTATAGCCCGAGTAACTTGTCGTGGAACTGGCGGTTTGGGGGGCCGTGGTGGCGGCCGTTCAGCGGCCGATACCTGCGCGGGCCGCGCGTTCCGCCGCCACCGGGGCCGCCGCGACGGCGGAGTAAGGCCGAGCGCGAACAGGAAAAGCGCGCCGAGGAGCGAGCAGAGCGGCTGCACCTTGTTGGCCTGAGCAACGCCGGGGTGATCATCATGAGCGTGGTCCTCGGCGCGGTGGTGGTCGCGCTCGTGCTGGTTCTGGTCAGCCGCACATAAGCCCGTCGGCCAGACCAGCTCACGACCAGCGATGCCGTGGCGGAGTGGGACCGGTCGTTGTTTCAGTAGGGTGGTCTGCGAGCTGCTGGGACCGCGGGAAGTACTGCCAATTGCTGGTCGACGTCGGCACTCTGACTCCAATGGCTTGCGAGCTCTGGGATTCCCTCGATCAACCGCACGAACTCGATATTCTCTGGCGCCTTGCGGCTGTTGACGGCCTGACTATCTGAGCGTCCTGGGCGGGTGCCCGGCCGTGTTCTTTGACGACATCGCTTCCCGGCCTGCTGCGGACGGGGGAGGCCGGAATGGGCCTGAGCCCTTCCGGCCAGCGCTTATCCCTGGCCGAGAGCGACACCCCGGCGGCGATAACGACGTGCTGGTGAGCGCCACGACGGCGACGCCGACTCAATCGCGAACGAGTTTCAGTGCCAGCCTGGGCACGGCAAAGGATGCGAGAAAGATCGGCAAGAGCCTCTTTCCGGTGCATCGGAAGGCGACGCTCTCTTCCTCGGCGGCGTCGAAGGTTCGAGTGCTGCTCGAGTTTCGTCCATTGCGAACTTGCAGGGTGTGACGTCCAGCCTCGACTGGTATCTCGATCGTGTGGTTCATTTCGACCGACCCGACCCGCTCCCCGTCGACCACGACATCGTACGTGCCACGACGGACCTCCGCTCCGATTGCCTTATGCGTCAACGTCAGCGTTGCCGACATTTGTTGATTCCCTCTTGTTTCCGAACTGCGCTTCTCTGGCTGCTCGGCGACGAACGCAACGTGCCGTCGGCGCGGGGCAGCGGTCGACGTGGTGCTGGTCGTTGCAACCGCTGGCGGGTCGGCAACGCCCGTGTCGCGCCGACCGCGAGAAGGGATCCGAGGCGGTGTCACCCGTGGCCATCGTATGGCCGTGTCCGCTTGCGGTCGATGCGTACTCGGCGGCCGGCCGTGATCTGGGGTTCCCGCGCCCGAGCGGTAATCGCCGAGTCGGTCAAGGCACTACAGGCATGCTTTGACCAGTACCCGGAGCTGCGGCCGCGAGCGGACGCCGTCGCGATAGAACGGCCACCTAGGCTCAATCGTTCAGTTGGAGCCAGCGCAACGTTCCGTACGGATCTTGCCGAGAGTGCCTATCCGCGCTGAGATTGCAGTCGAAGCCGTACGGACGACAGCTCTTTCAACTTGAACGGCGATACCTGCAAGCGAGTTGATGCTCAGCGCCATGCCTGGCGCCCCTTCCGGGAAGGCGCCGGGACGCTGAACCGGTTATGCAGCATCGACGTGGCAGTGGCAGATGGGCTTTTCGTTCGGAGGCTGCGATGCCGCGATGTTGTGTGGCCGCTTCGGTGCTGCCTGACGTTACTAACGATCCACCGCAGGAGGCGAAACCGCGCATGACCGAACCCACTATTACGAACGTAACCTCGCCCGCCCGCGCACTGTTTCATACCGCGCCGCGCTGCGTAGATATCAGGGAAGTGCCCACACCGCGACCCGCAGCCGGTGAGGTCCTTGTCCACAGCCTGTGCTCTGGCATCAGCGGCGGCACCGAACGGCTGGTGTACCGCGGCGAGGTCCCTGCCGACTTGGCCCTGGACGACACGATCGACGCGCTTGGCGGCACCTTCTCCTATCCTTTCGCCTATGGGTATGCGTGCGTCGGCGAAGTAGCGGGGTCCGGCCAGGCGGTTTTCGCGTTCCATCCGCACCAGGACATATTCGCGGCACGCGCCGATGACCTGATTCCGCTGCCTGCCATCGATCCCCCGTCCGCAACCTTGTTCCCGCTGGTCGAGACGGCGTTGCAGGTGACGCTCGATGCAGGGACTGGATATCGCGACCGGGTCATCGTGCTCGGCGCCGGCGTGCTCGGGCTGCTGACCAGCTTGCTGCTGCAGCGTTCCGGGTGGCGGCCGCTGCTTGCCGAGCCGCAGGCGTGGCGCCGCGCCTTGGCCGGCAGCCTCGGCGCCAGCGCCGCAGCACCGGAGGAACTGGTGGAAGAGAACGTTCCGCTGGTCATTGACGCTAGCGGTAACCCGGATGCGCCAGCGATGGCGCTCAACATGCTGGCCCACGAGGGGACCCTGTTGATCGCGTCGTGGTTCGGCACCAAGCCGGTGGTGCTGCCGCTCGGCGGCGCGTTCCACCGGCGGCGTCTGATCATCCGCAGCACTCAGGTTTCCACGGTGCCGGCCCGGCTGTCCGGGACCTGGACGCGGTCGCGGCGCCGCCGGGAGACCGTTGAACTGCTGGCCGAACTACCGTTGGCACAGCTGTGCACTCACGTCTTCGCATTCGGCCACGCAGCCGAGGCGTTCCGAGCCGTGGACGAGGGGATGCCCGGGTTGATGCATGCCGTTCTTGACTACGACAGGAGTGCTGCCGGTGACATGTGAAGTCGGGCTGAGCCGAAGCGTCCGTGCTTTCCATATCATGCCGGGACTGCCCGGGCCAGAGGGGCAGCTGCATGATCATGACTACCGAATTGAGATCGTGGTGGAACGCGAGCAACTCGACGGCCGGGGCATGGTCTGTGATCTGGATGTGCTGGAAGCGGCGCTGACCGAGCTCACCAGCGAGGTCGAAGGCCGCAACCTGGAGGAGATACACCCAGCCGTGGCCGAGGCGGTCACAGTCGAAGTGTTCGCCCGCTGGGTGCATGACAGCCTCTCGCCCATCGTCGCTGCCGCAGGCGGCGAGGCACTGGCAGTCCGGGTGTGGGAAACGCCCGTCGCGTTCGGCGGATATCACGCGCGGTGCTGACGCTCTGCCTCGGCACCGCAGCCGGGCGCCGGGAATGTGCGGAGGTTGCGCTCGCGGCGCGAGGAGACGGGGCGACCCGGTGAGTCAGGGGAGGTGGCTGGTGTCGTTAACGCGATGGACGGCGGCGAATCCGCGGCCGTGCCATTGGATCTCGTTAATGCAGGCGGAGCCAAGATACAGCCGGTAAAGGGTGCCGAGCGGAACGCCGAGAGCGCGGCACAGCAGGATCTTTATCGGGGTAATGTGACTTACCACCAGGACGTTCTGCCCGCCGTGGACCCGCAGCAGCCGGTCACAGGCCCGGTTTACCCGGTGTGCGGTGTCGGCGAAGCTCTCCCCGCCCGGCGGGGCCTGTTCGGGATCGCGCCGCCAGGCTGCCGCGGCTCCGGGCCAGCGCTCCTGGATTTCTGCCAGGGTGAAGCCATCCCAGTCACCGAAGTCGGTTTCACGGAGATCATCATCGATGGCTGCGGTGAGGCCCAGTTCGGCGGCCGCGATGTGGGCGGTGGCGACAGCGCGCTGCAACGGCGAGCTGACCACGGCGTCGATCGGAGCACCGGCGGCCAGGCGGCAAGCGGCCGCCTTCGCCTGCCGGGTTCCGTTAGCGCTCAGCGAGAGGTCGCGCAGCCCGCTGAAGCGGTGTTCAGGTGACAGTTCGGTATCGCCGTGCCGTAGCAGGACGGTGGTCGTGGGATCTGCTGTGGGGTTATCCCAGCCCAGTGTCATATGGCTGTCCCGCGAGTGTGAGGAAATGTGTGTCGACCGGTCCGTACAACGGCTAGACGGACAGGTCAGCACAACGGTTCAGCGCTCACCGTGCCGGTTCGGGTGCTGCGGGTCAATGGGCCGACGCCGTCTGGGAGGTGGCTGCGCTGAAGGCACCGAGGAACTGGTTGCGGAAGGAGCTCATTGGCTCGAGCGGAGCAGAGCGGCCGGGCAGCAGCCCGTCCCGCCAGTGCCAGGAGGCAATCTGCCTGAATACGGAAGGGTCATGGGCGACGATCGAGATCGGCACGTTGTGACTGGCCCCCGGGCTGGTGATGGGGGTGTCGGGTTGCTCGTCGCCGAGCAGGATGAGCACGAGGTTGGGATCCTTGAGCTCGGTGACCCAAGAGGTGAGAGCCCGCAGCGAGTACTGGACCGCCGTGCCGTAGGCCTTGCGCTCCTTGCTGGCGCTCTCCAAGACGGAGAGCGGAGCCTCGCCGCTTGCGCGCATCGGGTCGAATATCGAGCCGTTGCCGACCTTGTTCCACGGCACCATGGTCGGCAACGGGGCCCAGGGCGAGTGCGAGGAGACCAGGTCGATCTCGGCCATCACGGGCTTGTGGCCGGGGGCGAGCTCGAGCCGCTGGAACGCGGAAAGGATGTACTGGTCAGGCATGGGGGCGTAGCCGAAGCTCGGGCCGTGGTAGCCGACGTTGGTCCGGTCGTAAAGCTGGTCGAAGTGGTAGAACTGCGTGCCGGACGGGAAGCTTTCGTCGTCGGTAGCGGGGCTGTCGTTGACAGTGCGAAACCCTGCCTTGTCGAAGGCGTCGCTGAGAGTGAACCGGCTGCTGCCGACGAGCTCAGAATACCGCTGTCGGCTGTTGACCCACAGCCCCGCCTGCAGGGTGGAGTGGGCCTCCTGGCTGATCCCGCCGTAGCCCGGGGCGGTTACCCAGGCGCTCTGCGTGGACCATCCCGCGCGGGCCAGCGACGCGTTGGCTCGGCGCAGGACGGCGTCGATGCCTGGGGAGAAGCTTGTGCCCTGGACGGAGACCTGTCCGTAGCTCTCGACGAAGGCGATGATGACGTCCTTGCCGCGCAATCCGGTGAGCAGGTCCGAGACGGGGATTCTGGCTTCGGGGTCGGGGCTGTGGATGGCCCGCTGGAAAAGGCGCTGGTCGCTGAACGCTGCCTGGGTGGCGCGCACCTGCGCGACGGCCAGGCCGACGGCGCTGGTCGAGGCGACCGGGGATCCCGGGATGAATTCCAGTGACAGGCCCGCGCACACTGCCCAGACTGCTGTGAGGCCAGCGAGGCCGCGGACCGCGGCCCGACGATGCCGGGCGGCCACGGTGGTGATGTGGATCGTTGATGCGGTGATGGCACCGACGAGCAGGATGAGGCCGAGCCCGAGCAAGACGAGCACAATGTCTGTGCGCGTGGCGCCGATCGTGTCGCGGACCACGCCCAGAGCCGAGCCGATGCTGCCCCAGTCGAACACCGGGTTGAACGGCCGGTCGACGAATTCGTAGAAGGCCAGGTTGAGGATCTTGGCGAAAGTGAGCACGCCGAGCAGGAGTCCAGCGACCGCAGCCACGATCCGTCGCGGCCAGACCGGCAGCAGCAGCGTGACAGCAACCAAGACCAGCATCTCAACGGGGATGCGGATAAAGGCGGCGGGGCTGAACTGCCAGGGACGGTCTGGTACGAGGAGGTCAGCCCACACGAGCACGACCGCAAGGACTGTGATGGCCAGCCACAGCGCCAGGCGGGTGCGTGCGCCGGCGCCGGTGCGGTACAGCCAGATCACGTCGCGACCGAACGACTCGGCCAGCAGCAGCAACGCGGCGGCGACCGCGATCATCCCGGCGCGGTGGCTGAGCAGCCCGGATACGGCGACCGTGAGCACGATGCCCTGGACCGCGGCCACGACCTTGCGCCAGTACCGGGGTGGCAACGGCGCAGCCAGCCACGGGATCAGCCAGCCCGCCAGCAGCAGCGCGTAGCGGGCGGCGCCGATGACCAGCACCCAGCTGCCGTAGGTCTGGGACACGGCCATGCTGAGCAACAGGATGAGGAAGGCGTCGACCTCGCCGTCGAAACGGCCGCCAAGCGGGGTGGCGGTTCCGGTCCACCGCGCCACCCCCCCGTCCACCGCGTCGAGGACCAGTGCGCCGGTAGACATGGTGACCAGCGCTGTGATCGACACCGGCCTGCCGAACGAGTCGGCAACCAGGCCCGCGACCCCGGCGCACAACACGGCCCGGGTCAGGGTGACCCAGTCCGCCGGGAGTATCGCCGGCTGATCGCTCCGCATGCGGGCGGTGGCAATCAGCGCCGTTGCCGCCGAACCGGTAGCCAGCCCGGCGATCCAGCCAGCGACGCCGAGACCAGCCGCAGCGGACACGACTCCGAGCAGAGCGGCTGTGGCGAGCATCCCCAGAATCGTCGCGAGCCGAATCGTAGGCGGCGCGCCCTGATCCACCGGGCGAATCGCCCGCGCCGCGCTTTCATCCGCGCTTTCATCCGCCGGGCGGATCGCCCGCACCGCGCTTTCATCCACCGGGCGAATCGCACGCACCGCGCCTCCATCTGCGCAGCCGTCTGCAGCCGCACCCGACCGTGTTAACGAGTCCGCGATCACGCTGGTTCACCGCGACCGGACGCGTGGTCGCTTCGCTGTCGCCGCAGGACGGTTGAACGATTTGTCCAGCCGATCCGTGTAACCGGTGTGGCGCGCCTGCACTCAGATCCGGTTCCGGTCGGGATCGGTCTCGTCGCCCGCCGGTTCGGCCCGTTGGTGCCGCGCCTGGCCGCCGGCGTCACCGTGCTGTGGTTTCTCGTACGGCTGGTGGGCGCGGCGCCGTTCGAGGACGGCCTGCGGGCGGTCACCTGGCCGGCGGTCGTGGCCGCCGTCACGCTCACAGCCCTGACTACGGTGTGCTCGGCCTGGCGGTGGCGGGTCGTCGCCCGGGCACTCGGCATCAGGATTGGCCTGCCGGGCGCGATCTGCGCCTACTACCGTTCCCTGTTCCTCAACTCCGTGCTCATCGGCGGGGTGCTCGGCGACGTCCACCGGGCGATCACGCACGGGCGACGCACTGGAAACGTGGCGCGGGGAGTGCGCGCAGTGGCGTGGGAACGCCTGTGCGGTCAGGTCATCCAGGCCGTGGTGACCGCCGTCGTGTTGCTGATCCTGCCGTCGCCGGTCCGGCCCGCAGTGCCGTATGTTCTGGCGGGCGTCGCGGGTGCAGCCGGGTGTGCTGCGCTGGTCGTGTGGCGCGCTGCTCGCCGCGGCCGGTCGCGGCTGACCCGCGCCGCCCGGGCCGTTGCCGATGACCTGCGTCACGGCCTGCTGGCCCCAGACGTGTGGCCCCAGCTCGCGCTGGCCTCGGTGCTGGTCATGGCCGGGCACACAGTCACGTTCGTCATCGCGGCCCGGGTTGCCGGCAGCACCGCACCCCTGGGTGAACTGCTCGCGCTGCTGATGGTGGTCCAGACTGCAGTGGTGATCCCCCTGAGTATCGGCGGGTGGGGGCTGAGGGAAGGAGCCGCCGCCTGGGCCTTCGGCGCAGCCGGGCTCGGCGCGGCCACCGGGGTCACCATCGCCACTCTCTATGCGGTACTCATGCTGGTCGCAGTTGCCCCGGGCGCTGGCCTGCTGCTGACAGACGCCGTTCGCCGCCGTCGCGATCAGGGACAACCGGGCGAGCCGGGGCGACCGGATCTGGCCCGCAGACGTTGGACGTCGTTCGTGGCTGACCGGCCGAACCCGGCGGCCGGCCTCGGCACGCCGCTGACGGCACCATCAACCCGGTGCGAGGCCGAACGGCTCGTCCCGTGAGCGGGGGCGGTGCCGAGGGCGGCGATCCGCCGCCGTATTCGCATCCCGCTGCGCTTCGCTGACGGCTACTCAACCATTGCCACGGTCGTCAGCTTCACCGGCCTGACCGACGCGCAGCAGCATATGGCCCTCCAAATCGGCCGGCCCGGCGCGGCGGGCATAGCCTGATATCGCGGGGACTTGAACGCGTCGCTGAGCCGCACCGGCACGCGGGTCCGCAGGCCGGTCCCGCAGACCTAGGGTTCGATGCCCGATGACAGACATCCGCGACCATTCGCCGCCCGCCACCGCGCCAGCCGCCCCCGCGGCGCGCGCGCTGGCCGGCACCGGTCGGGGCCGCGTCGTGGGCCTGGACGGGGTCCGGGGCCTCGCCGCCCTGTTCGTCGTTCTCAACCACATCTTCGAGCGCGCCTGGCCGGAATACCCCGGCGCCAATCACGCCCCGTTCTGGGCGGCCTGGTTGATCTACGGCCGGGGCGCGGTCGCGATGTTCATCGCCCTGTCGGGCTTCTCGCTGGGCCTCGGCCCGGCGCGGTCGGGGTGGCAGTTCAAGTCGATCGCGACGTACGCGCACCGACGCGCCTGGCGCATCCTGCCGCCGTACTGGGCCGCGCTCGGATTCAGCCTAGTGATGACCTGGTACGTGCTCGCCCAGCCCCACCTGCCAGTGCCCAATGGGAAGTCCGTCGTCGTGTACGGCTTGCTCGCGCAGGACGTCTTCGCCGTCGGCAGCCCCAACCGGGCGTTCTGGTCGATCGCCATCGAAGTCCAGCTCTACGTCCTGCTGCCGTTGCTGCTGCTACTCGTCCGGCGGGTCAGTGCCAGCACGATGGTGGGCCTGGTGGTCGCCACCGTCGTGACCATCGGCGTGCTGGGATCCCATATCGCGCTGATGAACACTGCCCTGGTCAAGTTCACCCCCGACCTCGCGGTGCTATTCGCCGTCGGCTTGCTGGCCTCGGGGATCGTCACCGCCGGCGAGCACACCCGATCACGGCCCTGGGCCGGTTACGCGCTGGCCGCCGCGGTGCCGGCAATCGGGTTGATGGTGGTCAGGGGCTCCGTCTGGTCGAACCTCAATCTGTTCTGGCTCGACCTGGCCTGGGCTCCGGCGATTGGCTGCTTCCTCACCGCGGTCGCCACCTCGCGCCCGCGGTTCGTCGTACGTTTCCTTAACAGCCGCATGCCGCGGAGCCTCGGTTCCTGCTCCTATAGCCTGTACCTCACGCACGGGCCGATCGTTATCGCCGTGGCCTACGGGCTGGTGCGCGACCGCGTCACCTCCGGAACGCCGATGTTCTTCGTGCTCGTTGCTATCCTGCTGCCCGCTACCGTGTGCTTCGCGCGGATGTTCGCCGCCGTGTTCGAGCTCCCCTTCCAGCGGCACCGCGGGTGGATCCCGCTCCGACAGGCGATGTCAGCCCGGCTGCGGCTGCTGCGGCCAGAAGAGTTGGCTCCCGTGGCCGTGCGCTGGCGGAGCGCTAGCCGGGCGAGCGGCCCACGAAGTCAAGCTGGTGAGCGATATAGACTAGCTCGCCTGCAGCCAGCTGCCGACTGCGCACGGCCAGCCAGTCGGCGAGATCCGCCGGTTCCACCCGGTCCTGGCCATTCCGCAATGCGTCCCGGATCGTATTAAGGATGCTGCGCAGGAAGTAAGCCTCGTCGGCCGGGTAGTTCCCGTCCGGGGCCGGGTACACGACCCAGTCCGACGACCCCGCCGCCAGCGCAGGCGCCCCCGCATCCCGCAGGTAGTGAAACAGGCGGCGGCCCGTGCGGCTTTCCCCGGCCGGCCGACCGTAGCGGATGCGCTCGTCCATGTGGCGGTGATAGGCCCGCATGACCTGGTCGTCGTGCGGGTAGCCGGGCGCGAAGATGCTCTCGCCGTCGTAGTTGATCGTGAACCAATAGACGCCGCCGGGGACAAGCAGCCGCAACAATCCGGGCAGGACGGCCGGCACGTCCACCAGGTCCAGGACGGCGTTGGCGATCAGCACATCGGCGAGCTCCCGGTGAGCGGCCTTTAGGTAACCGCCGAGCTCGGCGTGCACCAGGCGCACCCGCAGATCACCCACCTGCAGGCCATCCGGCAGCAGGTCGTTGCGCACCCCCCGCGCGGCCGCCCAATCGCACAGCCACCGGCGCGAGCAGTCCAGCAGTTGCCGATCCGCATCTAGCAGGACGTACTCGCCGGCGCCGACGACTCCCCAGTCCAGCAGACGGGTCACCATCGTCCCCAGGCCGGCGCCAACCTCCAGGATCCGCGGCGAACCCGCGGGCATCAGGCGGCACAGCTCGGCCAGCACCTGCCGGTTGAGCGCCCTGTCATCCACGGTCGTTTTCGCGGCGAGGTAGCGGGCATAGCCGGAGGTCGTCGACGCTTCATCGAAGCAGGTCATTGCTTCTCAGCTACCATCGCGAACTTGCGCACCCGCCCGCTGCCGAGCCAGTCACTCCACAGCCGATGCGAAGTGATCAGGTCGGCGGTGGCCCGCGTCCCGATATGGGCGGCGATCTGGAGTGAATCAGCTCGATAACACCGAAGCAGCGCCGCCGCTGTTGCCTGGTGGGAGGAGCTGTACTCAAGCCGCCATGTCACGGTCAGCCCCGCCGCGCGCAGCACACCTGTCAATTTCGCCAGCTGAATGGGCCAGACCGTATCGGCACCAGGCATCAGGGCTCGCTCCTGCTCGGTGAGCGGCCGGCCTTCCTCGACCGTGAAGGCGAAACGCCCGCCCGTCTCCAGCACGCGCGCCACGCCGTCAGCCAAGGCATCCTTGTCGGGAAACGCCAACATCGTCTCCAGCAGGAGCACCACCTCAAAGCGGCCCTCAGGCAGCGGCGGGATGTGAGCCTGCTCGAAGCGGCAGGGGAGATTCGAGGCCAGCTCCCGGGCGATGGCCAGTGCGCTGCTGGAGTGATCGACGCCCAGGTAGCGGCAGCCCGACTCCGCTGTGATCATCCGGCCGGGGCCGGCCACTCCGCAGCACAAGTCGAGCACGGAGACACCGCGGCCGACCCCGGCCCGGTGCGCCAGTGTGCGGACCTCGCCCGCCCGTATGAAGCTCTCCTGGCCCACATACTCGTTTGCGGGGAAGGCGGCTGCCCGTGCCCGCTCTATCGCCGTCAAGAATGATGCTCGCTGATCCTGTCTCACATCACATCCTGCAGATTTCGGCCCGCGAGCCGGTGCCAGCCGGACAGAGTCGGGCTACCTGCCGCGCAGCGCCCATGCCCAGCGGACGCCGATCGGCTTGGGTCGAACCGTGTCCACCGCTTCTCCGTGCCATCCTGTGTCATGTATGACGGATCGGCGGCGGGTGCAGTTCAGATCGGCCGGAGACTGGAGGCTCAGTGCGGCAGGCGCTCTCGACGGCGGGAGCATCGTGCGGGTCCATGTAATAGTCCCCGAGGGGTTCGACAATCCCGGCCAGCCTACCGGCGGCAACATCTACGACCGGCGGGTCTGCGCGGGACTGGCCGAGGCGGGCTGGGAGGTGCTGGTCACGACTGTCGCCGCGGCGTGGCCGGTACCCGACTCGGGCGCCCGCGCCGACCTGGCACGCATTGTTTCGGCCATCCCCGACGGTGAGATAGCCCTGATCGACGGATTGATGGCGTCGCCGACCGCAGCGCAGCTGCTGCCACACGCTGGCCGGATACGAATGACAGTGCTGCTGCACATGCCACTGGACACCGCCCTCGACACACGTCATGATGCCAGCGCACAGCGCTCCGAACGAGCCGTGCTTCGTGCGGCCACGGGCGTAGTCGTTACCAGCGAATGGGCCCGCCAGCAGGTCCTGACTGGATACGAGATCCCGGCCTGCCGGGTGCACGTCGCCCGGCCGGGCGTCGATAGGGTCGCTGCCCCCGCCCGGCCAGTCCGCGGTCACCTGATCTGCGTCGGAACTCTCGGTCGCCACAAGGGGCAGGACCTCCTCGTCGAGGCGCTCGCCGAGCTGGGTGACCTGGACTGGCATTGCGTGCTGGCCGGACCACTCGACCGCGACCCGGACTTCGTCGACCAATTGCAAGCCCGTATCACTCGGCTCGGCTACGGCCACCGCGTTCGGCTCACCGGCGTCCTGACCGGCCCGGTGCTCAGCCACGCGTATTCCACCGCCGACCTGCTCGTCGCGCCGTCCCGCTCGGAGACCTACGGCATGGCTGTAACCGAAGCGCTCGCCCACGGCCTGCCCGTCATAGCCGCCGCGGTGGGTGGGCTGCCCGAAGCGCTCGGCTCCAACATCGATGGCACCCGCCCCGGTCAGCTGGTCCCTTCCGGCGATCCGGCTGCCCTCGCCGCCGCGATCCGGGACTGGCTGGGCGACGAGCGTCACCGACACCGGCTACGGGCCGCTGCACGAAAACGGCGGTCGAACCTGCGCGGCTGGGACCAAACCACACAAGAGATAGCGAACGCACTGACCGCCAACGGGCGCAGTAAGCCTGTGCCGCTCGGAGTGAACAACGACCCTGGAAAGACCGGCGGTCGGGCTTGAACCGCCCCCCGCTTCGGCCCGTGACACTAAGCGTGGCCTCGCAGGTGTGGTTCACGTTGACTCCTACCTGCAGAGCTTGGCGGCGAGATCTGCCTGATCCGCCCGCCGTCGGAGCGCACTTACAGGCGTCTCAGTCAGTATCTAGCGTCGCGGGAGACTTTATGCAACTGGAAAGTGATCAACACAAAGTGCGCACGATGACATTCAGAACCGAGAGCCGCATAACAATCGCCAGCAGCGTCCGTGAGGTGTGGGCATATGTCTGTGACGTCGGTCGCTGGCCGGAATGGGCGCCAACGGTTCTCGAATGCCGGGTTCGCGGCGGAGTTCCGCTTCAGCCTGGCGCGCGGGTGGACCAGCGCGCGAAGGGGGTACTCTGGCTGACTCGCGGCCGGAGCCAGGAGGTGACCGCCGTCGAGGCGCCCCGTTATGTGTCGTTCGCCGGGCCAATGGGTTCTTCCGCGGCGCGCTGGGCAATGGAACTCGAGCCGGTGGACGATAGGCAGACCGACGCCATGATGTGGATTGAGGTCGACCTCGCGGGCTTCATGCGCGCGATCCCCCGCACTCTCAAAGGCAGTGTTCAGCGCGTAAGCGATCGCGAGATGGCGGCGATCAAGGCCGCGGTCGAATCCGCTACGCGGGAAGGCGGGGAGTCTTAGACGTGAGCCAGATTGACCATACGCGAGAGCACCTTATCGAGACATACCGCAAGAAGGCGAAGCACTACGACATCACCTCCCGGCTCTACCCCGCGCCCGGCTACCCCCAGCGGGCGCAACGCCTCCGGGCCGTACAAGCACTCGGCCTTAGCGCGGGTGACAGCGTGATCGACATCGCATGCGGCACCGGTCTGAACTTCCCGCTGATTGAGGAGGTCATCGGTCCCGAGGGCCGGATCGTCGGCGTCGATCTGACCGACGCGATGCTCGCCCATGCCCAGGATCGGATAGAGACGCACGGCTGGAGCAATATCAGCCTCGTGCAAGCCGACGCGATCGACTTCGACTTCCCGGCCGAGGTCGACGCGATCCTGTCCACGTACGCCCTGTCGCAGGTGCCCGAGTGCGCAGAGGTCATCGCTCACGGCGCCGCGGCACTCTCCGGAGGCGGACGCTGGGTTGTGCTGGATCTCAAGGTTCCCCACAACACACCTGGGTGGCTAGCGCAACTCGGAACCGCCATTGTGCGCCCTTTCGCCTCCATAGATGAGTGGATCATGCGCCGTCCGTGGGAAGCGATTCGCGCAGCCATGCAGGAAGAACTGGCCGATCTCTCCTGGACCGAGTTGTTCTTCGGAACCGCATTCCTCGCTGCCGGCTCCCACAAACCTGGAGCCTTCGGTGTACGACCGGCGGGGAGCGGCCATCAGTGACCGTGGGCTGAGCAAGCGTCCTCTCACCTGAGGCCCGACGCGGAGGCGCTGCCGTCGTGCGGTAGCGCGGGGGACGTGTGGTCCCCAGACGGTCCCGAGGAGCCGGGCAAACCAGGGTCGTCAGTCGGGCAGTTCCGACTCGGTGAATAGGCCCCAGTTGGGGCAGGGTCCTCTGCGCCGCGGGGTCTGGATTTGGGACCGGCGTCAGCGAGCCGGCAGGTGGGAACGTCAAGTCGACGGTAGTCGAATGTATACGCAGGGTTCTGAAGTGAACGACGCCGCGAACTCCGAGTCATCGGGGCTGGGAAATACACTTTGTTGCGTGGAGCGGCGCGAATCACGGTCCCCTTCGCTCAGGCTGAGTATTGATCCCGGCGTGGCCCACCGTCGGTTGCTGGACCCTGCGCCCGGCCTCCGATCGCTCCAGGACGCCATGCTGTTCGACAGCATCGGCGGCCAGGCAACGGCCGACCGGCTGGTCGACTGCCTCTACGCCCGCTTCGAGGCAGACCACGTGATCCGTTCCTTCTTCGGTGGGGACCTCGCACCGCAACGTCAGAGGCAGAAGCTCTTCGTCGCCGAGTGGCTTGGCGGACCTCCCCGTTACAGCGACTCAGCCTGGGGGCGCTTTATCAGCACCACGAGGATCTGCCTATCACCAGGGAGGTCGCCGAGCAGTGGCTCGGTCATCTTCGCAGTGCCCTGAGTGACACGGTCGGCGATGAAGCCGACGCTGCCACCATCCTCGCGCGGGCACGATCTGTGGCCCTTGCGCTCGTGAACCATGAGGACGTGGCGCCGACCATCCCACGCAGGACGGGCACGTCGAAGCACCGGTCGGAGCGCATAGCTTCCTGTGGCGTCGGCGCCCGCACGCTGAAGCGTGCAGTCCAGTTGACGCAGCGAGGCAAACTCGAGGAGCTGGCAGCGTTAGTCGACGAGGTACCCGAGGCAGTCGAGCGCCCAAGGTTTGCTGCACAACTTCTGCAAAGCGCGACGCTGAAAGGCCGAGCCGAGGTCGTCGGGTGGCTCATCGGCCATGGGGTCGACGTCAATATGCCTGCTCCGCTCGACGTCAGCCTGATCGGAGGCGCCTTCGAGCTCGTCTTTTACGTTACGCCGTTGTGCGTGGCTCGCATGACGCGCAGTTCCGAGATCTGCACATACTTGCTTGACCGGGGCGCACGGGAGGACATCTTCACCGCCTCGTTCTTGGGTGAACTGCCGCTCGTGAGCCGACTGCTGGCCGAGCGACCTTCAAGGGTGCAGGTCTCTGATCCCGCCACCGATGTGCTCACCATCACGCCTGTCCACCACGCGGTCGGCGGCCACCAGCTTTCGACCTTGCGCCTTCTGCTCGATCACACCGCCGAGCCCGTCCGGGCCGGAGCACGGGCTCTTCGGGCCGCAGCGGCACGCGGCGATCGTGCGATGGTCGAGCTCCTTCTGGAGCACGGCGCGAACGCGCAGGCCGTCGGCGCCGGCCGATGGGTGCTCGATCCCGAGATCGCGCCGCAGCTGGCCGTATCGGGCGCCTCGGCCGGCGTGGGAATCTCTGGCAGAGACTCCGGCGACTGGGTGAGGATCAGCTGCACGGGCAACAAAGGCCGAAAGGACAATCCCACATACGTCGCGGCGCTCCTCCGATACGGAGCGGGCGTCGACCAGCGTTACAACGGAGCGACCCCCCTGCACTATGTCGTCAAGGCTGGCTTCGTGCAGACGATCCGGGTCTTGCTCAAACACGGCGCCGACCGGGATGCCCTCGACGATCGTGGCCAGACGCCACTCGACTGGCTGGCACAAGCGGCGAAATCGGTGGACAGAGCGGCCGTTCGGGACGCACTGGCGACTGGCGCCAAACCCGGCTGAGCAGGGTCACGCAGCGGCGCCTTTGGGAACTGCACAGTTGAAGTCGGGCGAGTCCGGGAGCGCTCGCGTTTCCTTCCAGGAGGCAATCGGCTTGTGGGAAGCAAGGCAGCCACCGGGTTGGCCTCGGCTTGGGGCGACTTGTACCCCCCCGACGCCAGCAGGATCCAGGCCAGACTCGCGGAGACGAAGGCCATCGCCTCGAATCTCGCTGTTAGCAGCTAGCACCTCCCGTCTCGGTCAGCAGGCGCGGATCGGCCTGCCGCTCTTGACCGGCGGTCAAGAAGCGCCAGAAAGACCTCAATACTTGTGACGTGGTCCCCAAGGCCGACCGAAGATCGTGATCAAGCCTGTGACCTGCGTCGGGACGGCGGGATTTGAACCCGCGACCCCTTGACCGCCAGGACAGTGAGTTAAGCGCTCCTGCACGTCAAGCACGGTATGCACCCTGACCGAAGCGCGGAAACCCTGCCGTCGTGAGGTAGCGCGCCGGACGTATAGTCCCATCTGGTCCCCGGGCACGGTCTGCCAGGAGCGTCGGGCTGGCCGGTCACGAGGCGTTGCATTGTGCTTCCTTGCCGCACAGCGAAAGCCCTCCAGAACATTCAACAAGTGCCGGATGAGCGTCTGAGATTCTGCGCGGGTCCGCTCACCGCCTGGTGGCAGATGGTGAGGGAGTCTTTGGGTGACGCCGATGGGAACGCTCCTGCCATGCCACCGGCCTGTTTCGCGTCTGTGGTCGGCAGTGCCAGGCAGGCCGCTCGACGCCCGTCTGCTGCGAGGAACCTGACCAGCGGCGCAGGTGGTGGGCCGCGTGCAGCCTTCAGGCGGGCGAGTCGATGGCGGGCTTGACGTCCACCACCGGCGTCCCGTCGACTGCCTCCAGAGCGTCGACTTCAATTTCAAGACCGGCGCGCGCCACGATGCGAGCGCGGTGCAGGCCGATGGGGTTCGGCCGGTTGGGCGAACAGGTGCTGAACACGCCGGTAAGCGGCTGGCTCATGTCGTCCTCGGGATGCGTGCTCAGCTCGTCGCGGGGCGATAGGTGGAGCCAGGTGAGTACCACGATCTCGTCGCCCGGTCGCAGGTCCTTGGCACCCTCCGCGACCTGATCATCGAAGCGGATCCACGCCCCAGGTGCGCCTTCGCGCTGGTTCGGCGCATCGCTGAGGACCCTCAGGCGCGACCGCACCCACCCGATCGGCACGAGGTCGTAGCTCATCTGCACAACAACAGTCTGCTCGTCGGCCGCGAGCTTGGCACACAGGGCCGCCCAGATCGATCCATCTGTACTCGCAGCTGGACAGCGCACCAGGCGCGGCATGTCCGGACGGTCCTGTGCGCGCCGGTCGTCGCCCTCGTCGTCAGGCCGACGAGCGTTGAGTCGGCCGCCGTGTCCGGCCTGGTTCTGTCAACCAAGGGCGGCCAGGACTGACGGACCTGGTTAGGACGGCCAGCCGGGATCAACCCGGAGGGCGGCGCAGGTGCTGCTGCGCCGACCTGGTGGGCCTCGGCCGGCCACGAGGTCCTCCTCTACGTCGGCCGGCGCGTTGAACCGGAAGGCGTGTACCACGTTGCGGGGCGCTACCCATCGATGCTGACGAATCGCTGGCTGTCGGTCTGCCGCGCGAGCACGAGGTGAGAGTTGAGGCAGTCGCGCCGCGGCACGAAGGCGGCGACGCTCAGCCGGACCATCAGGGCGATGCGGGTCTTCTCTACCAGCACCTGCACCGGCTCTTGGCGGCAACCGCGGCCAGCACCGCGTCGAAGCCGCAGTAGTCGGGCACAGGAGCTAGTCAGGTCGACTGTCCCGTTCGGGGGCCCCGGCGGCTACCCCGGACCGTTGCTTCGGGTGCTGCCAGGGGGCCAGAAGGATCGCAACGGCCATCTCCGTCAGGTCGGCCGCGAACGCGGGCATGGATGCCTGGGGCCGGACTGCAAGCTCGACGTCGTGTTCCCAGGAGGCGAGCGCGGTGATGACAAAGCGGGTCATCAGCGACACCCGCAGCTCGCGGGCATGGGGCGGCAGGTCGACGAGGGCGGAGGCGACCATGGCGAAGACGTGCTGGAGCGTCCGCAGCGGCACGTCGCCGGGCCGGGCCGCTAGGTCGTCGGCGAAGGTGCTCAGGAAGTCGGTGGGCATCGCCGAGAGCCACTGCTGGTTGAAGCGGGCCCAGTAGCTTGGCAGCCGGGCGGCCACCTCGTCGGTCAAGGGGACCACGTGGATCCGGGCGAGCTGGCGCACGTCGCGCCGCTGGTCGTCGTCAAGTTCGTCGATCATGCGTGCCCGGCGTTCGTTGACGGCCGCCGACCGCCGCTCCCATACCGCGTCGAGCAGGCCCTGGCGCGACCCGAAGTGGTAGGCGATCGCCGAGTTGTTGCGATGCGCGGCGGCGAGCGCTATCTCCCGGTTGGACACGGCCAGCCCGCGCAGTGCCACGAGCCGCTCCGCCGCGTCGAGCAGGCGCTCACGGCTGGGCCGGCGATCCTGCATTTCCCTGCGTGAGCTTCGGCCAGAACCTCGCCGAGCATCTTGACGGCATCACCGTCCCAGATTACCGTAACCGACACATTAAGAAAAGTCTCTTAGATTGCGATGGGAGGAGCCAGTGAGGCTGTTCTTAAGGCCGGCCACGGCAGCGGTGCTGGCAGCCGGGATACTGATCGGCCTGGCTGCTCCGGCTGGCGCGGAGGCTCTGAGAGGCCGCACAATTCACAAGGCGGCGCATCCGGGCGAGCTGGTGTGGGCACGCCTCCTCACCGGCGCCGCCGCCCTGCCCAGCGCCGCCGCGAACTACGACATCGAATACCTGTCGTCCAACAACGCGGGCCAGCCCGCTCCCGTCACCGGCACCGTGGCGATCCCCCGGGGAACTTCGCCCCGCGGTGGCGGGCCGGTCCTCAGCTGGGCGCCACGCTGTCACGTACGGGGAAGGCCTGGGTGTAGCCAAGACGCCCGGCGACCCGTATGACCAGCAGGTGGCGGGACCTGCTGACGGTCGTCACTGCGCCCTCAGAAGTCGACGCCAGGAACGTGCAGGACTTCTGGGAGACCCTGGCATTGGCTTGCGCCCACCACATGACGGTCATCGTTGACATGACCGGCACGAAGATCTGCGGCCCCGACGCGGTCGTCGCATTGCTAATGGCCCTGCGTTATACCGACGCGGCTGGCACCGACATCCGGATTGCCGCTAGTTCCGCGGCAGCCGAGGCCATCACCTCCTCGGGGCTGCCGCATAGGGCCCTAGCTGTCTTCGACACCGTAGCCCAGGCCATAGAAGCCCCGCGCCGGTCCATCCGGCGACCCCGCGGCTTAGCCAACTGCCGCTGGTCAGCAGGCTCGAGATGCCGTCGTGCGCCGCGGTCGGGCACTGCGATACCTGACAGCACCAAGCGCAAGTCGTCAGCGAAGGTGATCGCCAAGTCTCCCGCTCCTCAGAGCCGTGCCAACTCCACAGTGCAGCCATTGAGCGCAATAAGAGCGGGAGCATCCGCGCGGAGTCGCTGGTCTCGGCCAAGGACGATTGCAGTGCACGGCCACCGACATCGACAACCCACGAGACGCTGAAGAACAAGCGGGCTTGCGAGACACGGCGCCGCGGTTGTCGCAGAAGTTCAGGAACGGCCAGCGTCCCCCTCTCCTGCTTCAATTACAAAGCATCCGTGCATCTCCTCGGGCTCCGGGCTGGGTTTCACCGCAGCAGTGTCCATGCTGAGTCTTCCGGCTGAATTGACCCGCGATCTACCGAATGCCCAGTAAGCCACTTACTCATATCGGCTAGAAGCGTGCGACGACGGTGGGCCGACGCCGATACCTAGGGCCTTGTCGCGCTCTGCACGCGATCTGCCTGCAGTCGCCAATGTCCCCGGAGGATTCGGAACCGAGCCTCCTCAGCCGACTGGCGAACATGGGAGCATGGGTGGCCCCGGCAGGCGCTCGGGGCCACCCCTGCAGACGTAAACCTTGTCGGTCAGGCTCCTACGGGTAGCTGACGACCTGGCTGGCCACGTCCGGGTTGGCGGAGCTCACCGGACCGCCGGTGTCGTTGATTACGTGGTCGATGGTGCCGGGACCACTGAGGTTGATCGTGAGCAGGTCGTTCATCTGGACGCCCGGCGTGTCCGGGACCTCGAAGGCATGCGACACGTGGATGTCCGGGTTCACGCTGGTGAAGATGTAACTGCCCATGCCGTAACCCTGGAACGATTGCACGTTGTCGGCCACCTTGAAGGCTGCCCAGCCGAGCACGCCGTCGTGCTCGTAGTCGGCCTGGGTCGGCGGGTCGTAGGGCAGTTCGTTCTGGAAGAAGATGACTTCGCCGTCGTTTCCGTTCCAGATGACGTTGTACTTCTGGAAGTGCTCGACGAACAGCCCTGTCGCGGTGACATGGTCGCCGTTCACCAGGAGGCCGGTGTCAGCGGTGTTGACGGTCCAGCCCACCGAGCCGGGCACGCCGTGGTCGGCACGCCAGATCCACAGGTCGTCAAGGATGGTGTAGTCGCTGTTGACCTCGAGGGCGACGGTCGCCTTGCCGACGTGCGGTCCGCCGACTCGGAAGAACACGTCCTGCAGTGTCGTCGGGTTGGACGCCGGATTGTGCGGCACGCCGTTGTTGCCGTTCTTGGAGCCGATCTGCGCGAGCACCGGCGAGTTGACCGGTCCGGCGTCGACTATGAGGCCGGAGATGTCGATACCGGGCACGTCAGCGGTGGTGAGGACCGAGTTACCGTTGGTCGCTGTCAAGGTGGCCATGCCCAGGCCCTGTACCACGGTGTCAGCCCGCTTGACCTTGATCGGGGAGTCCACGTTGTACACGCCTGGCGTCAGTAGCAGATTGAGGCCCCGGGAGAGCGCGGCGTTGATCGTGCTGACCGAGTCGGACGGCGTGGCGATGAAGAACTGCGACAGCGGGATCGAGGTGCCGGGCGTGTGCCCATTGGCCCACGTGGGGCCCACCGAGTTGGTTTGGAATGACGGCATGAAGACGTTCCAGGCGCCCGAGCTGTCGATATACAGGTAGGGCTTCTCCTTGCTCACCGGCGTCTGCGCGAGCGTCGTGTAGGCGGCGCCGCCGCCGAAGTCCTGCGCGGGCGCGGCGATGTCGCCGGAGAAGACCTGGTTCCACACGTAGTTGGACCACCCGGCACCCAGGTCACTGTTGCGGACGTAGAACTGCTGCTGCGACCCGTTGAGCGCACCGCCCTCCAGCCGCGAATCGGCCACGAAGCCGCCGCTGGCGAAGTTCGGGTTCTCGCAGTACGGCATGAAAGTGGTGAAGTCCTTGACATCGACCCGGCGCATCGGGGCCGCCTGCGAAACTGCCCACATCTCGTTGCCGGTGTGGCAGCCGTCCGCGGTCGGGACGACATGGATGGTCAAGTTGGAAACGGAACGCCAGAAGATGTCCAACGCACCGCTGCCGGTCTTGCCGATGGCGGTCACGCCACCGTTGATGACGACGCCCGACGGGTCCTGGCCCAGGCCGTCGACCTCGGTGTAATAGCCGACCGGGATGTCCAGCGGGTTGCTCTGGGACCCATAGGTGCCCGGCTCGAAAAGCAGCGCATAACGCGTGGTGCCCATCTCGTTGTCGACCTGCTGGGCGTAGATGGCTTTGACGTCGGCCTGGATGTCGGCCTGCGACATTGACGGCGTGAAGACACAGACATACGGGCCGAACGTTGCGGTGACAGCGTCCGGACAGAGACTTGCCGGTAACGGGTCCGCGCTGGCGTGCTCCGCCCCCGCCGCTGTTGCGGTCAGAACGGCAGCGCCCAAGAGCGCCGCGCCGACCATGAGACGAGCGATTCGATACATGAAGGCACCTCACGTTGCTGGAGTTCCCAGGGCGAACGTACGACGAAGCGCGTGCGCAAGTGAAGACCAGACTTTAAGAAACTGTGAAAACCCTGGGATTGCGGGACTTGGGGTTGCGGACGGTATCGATGCGACCCTCTCGGGTATTTAGTGCGACAAGTTAGTGCGCAGCTGGCCGGCCGTGAATTTGGTCGAGGGGTCGCCGGTGTGTTCTTTTCAGCGACGGCGGTCTGGACGGGTCGACCGCCGTGTGCAGTGTCGACCCGAGCAGCGGCTCGCCCCTATTCGCCGACGGGCCGTTCATCGAGACCAAGGAGCATCTGGGCGGTTTGGCGGTCGTCGATGTGCCCGACGATGCCGGGGCGCGGGTATTGGGCCGGCAGGATCGCGGTCGCGGTCGGCTGGCCGCAGGAGGTGCACCGCTTCCCGCATCGCATCGCGCTGACCGCTGGCACGCAGTCCGAGGCCTTGTCTTGACCGGGATGTTCTGACGGGCATGGCCTAGCTGGCGGTAGGTCGTGTCAAGCGGGCTGCTGGGCATGGCTAGCTGGCCTCGCGGTGCGGGGCTGGTAGTGATCTTGGCCGGTGGTGGGCCTGGAGAGGCGGTGCCTGGGCGCCCACGCTGATGTATGCGACCTCGGGTCCTGTCACGGGCCGGGTCAGCTGGCGTCATTCGGGCTGCCGGGATGGCGAAGGGCCGGGCGCCAAGCTAGGCACGGCGTATCGTGCTGGCGCGCCCGCCATAGCGGTCACGGCGTCTGGTCCGGCCCTTCGTCCGTCTAGCCTGGCATCGCCGGCCGGAGTTGTGAAGTGCATGGCTAGTCGTGCGTGGCGGGCCACCGGGACGGGTCGTAGGGTACATGGTCGCGGACCAGGGCGAAGGCGATGCGGTTGGCCCGGTGCGCGAGCGCGCAGGCGATGATGCCGCCGTGCTCGCGACCGCCAACTAGGCATGTCGGAGCGCCAGGCGGTCGGTTTGGCCACGCTCAATCATGAAGGACCGCTGATCTTCGAGCCGCTGCGCTCATGCCAAGGTGCATGACGAGGAGCCAGGCGGTCTAGAGCGATTGCCGTTCTGGTGCGAATGCGCCCGTGGATCTGCGGTGCCGCGGGGCGTCAGGTCTCGAAGCTGGGTCGGGCCCGCAAGCTGGCCGTTAAGGCCCGGCTCGCTCGCGCGTGCCAAGGCTCGTGGTCGCCGGGGACAAGCCGATGATCCGTGAACCCTTGACCGGCGGTCAACAAGCGCCAGGGAAGATCAGTATTCGCGATCTCGGCCCCCAAGAGGGCGCCAGAAGACTGATCCGGCTTTCGAATCAGCCTTCTGACCTGCGTCGGGACGGCGGGATTTGAACCCGCGACCCCTTGACCCCCAGAACAGGGGTGCAGGCGTTTTGGCTGGTTGTAGGCGGAGTGTTCGCACGGTCGCGCCTCGGGAGTTGTCGGCTTGCCTGGCCACGACCGACGGTCAGTCGTCTCCCTTAGTTGTGAGCACCATCTTTCCCTGCTCATTGGGTGACGTCATGCGGCTAACATGGCCGAACGCGCTGTCCGCTCGGCTTCGGGAAGCGATAGCGGATCGAAGGGGACCAGTCGTGGGTCAGCGGGTTGGCAAGGCCACGATGCCGCGGCTGACTCGCGCTATGCGGGGTGGGCTGGAGATCCGGGTCTTGCGCGTATGCGAAGCGCCCACGGCACAATGTATGCATTCGCTGCGAGAACGTGCTGCTGTCGCAGGTTGGAGAAGTCAGTGCCTAGCATGCAGAGTCCGACGGTCCGACGCCGCCGTCTCACCTCAGAGCTCCGGCGGTTGCGCGAGGCCGCGAAGCTAACCTGCGAGGACGTCGCGGAGCGGCTGGAATGCTCAGCGTCCAAGATCAGCCGGATCGAGACCGGGCGCGTCGCGGTGTCGCCGCGGGATGTCCGCGACCTGCTGCTGATATACGGCGTGACGGGCGGCCAGCACGACGGCCTCATGCAGTTGGCCCGGGAGTCCCGGCAGAAGGGCTGGTGGCACGCCTACGGCGACAGCGTGCAGCCACATCTGGCGACATACTTAGGGCTCGAGAGCGCCGCTTCCGAGATGAGGGTTTACAGGGTCAACCGCATTCCGGGCCTGCTGCAGACTGAGGACTACACGCGGGCACTCCTGGCTACCGGCAAGGTAAGGACGCCGCCTCCGGATCAGCGGCAGCAGTTCGCGTTACTGGCAGAGCGCCGGCGGCAGGCTGAGGGCAACCCACCGACTGCGTGGGTCGTGCTTGACGAAGCGGCGCTCCGGCGTCAGGTCGGCGGACCGGAGGTGACACGCGCGCAGACCGAGCACCTGATCGAGCTCAGCGCGGCGCCGCACATGTTCCTCCAGGTGATCCCGTTCAGCAGCGGGGCGCACGTAGCGATGGATGCGCCGTTCGTCATCCTGGCGTTCCCGGATCGAGCAGACCCCGATGTGGTCTGCGTCGGGTACGCGACCGGGATGCTGTGGCTCGAGGACGTCACGGAAGTCCGCAACTACAACATGATCTTCGATCACCTTCGGGCAGCGGCGCTGTCGTTCGACGAGTCCGTTGCGCTGATGATCTCGGTGCTGAAGGAGCTGTAGAACTCGCCCAGTCATCACCAGTGCGAGCAAACCCGTGCTTGCCTGGCATCGTACGGAGACGTGTAAAGACCGGCGTGACTGCTTACCAGGATCGTCGCTGGCGTCAGTGCCGTCCCGTGCCGTCATGACGACTTTTCAGTCGGGCGTTGATCGGCGCCGCCGCACTTGACCGGCCGTCAAGAAACGCCGGGATGGCCCGATGGCGGAAAACGTGGTCCCCGAGTCAGAGGCGTGATCGTTGATCATGCCTCTGACCTGCGTCGGGACGGCGGGATTTGAACCCGCGACCCCTTGACCCCCAGTAATAGAGGGTTAAGCGCTCCTGCACGTCAAACACGCTATGCACGGTGCAAGACGTGCGGGAACGCGGCCATCATGCGGTCGCGCGCAGGACGTGTGGTCCCCAGCTGGTCCCCAAGCTGAAGGGTCACTGAGCGTCAGCACGGCCGCCGACGGCCGACTTGCTGCCCGGTGACGGGGATGAACATCTAGCTCTGTAGCCAGCCGGGTGGCTCGGAGCTGGTCTCCCTGCGCCATGCCGTAGCGAAGCCGTCCGGGTCGGCATGGTAAGCGGTTCTGATGGCTGGTGTTGCGCTGGTGTGTGCTTCCTGCTGCTGCTGGCGATCCGCTAGGGCCCAGCCGCGCGCGAGCATCCTGGCTTCGTCGCTGTACCGACCCTGGCTGCACAAGAGCCGGCCTTCGAGGAGCGCTGCCCGTGCCGCATGGACGCACAGGTGTGTGCTCGGCAGCTTGTGCCAGTAGATGGTGGTGGCCTCATGCGCGGTAAGGAGCGCTTGACTGTCCAGGTCGATGTCGGCTAGCCACTCGGCCTTGCAGGCCAGCGCCTCGGCCAGCACGGGTAGGTACTTATCCGGCTCCGCGATGGCGAGATTATGGAATGTTCTTATTGCCGCGTCGATGGCGGCGATAGCTTCGGCCTGCCGTCCGAGTCCAGCGAGCGCTCGCGAACGGGTATCGATCGCACGGGACAAGTCGGCGGCGTACTTGTCGGGCCGTTCCGCGGTCAGCGCCTGGTAGATCGCGACGCTCTCGTCGGCGGCGTGAAGCGCTTTTCCCCGGGGAGTCGAGCTCGTCGACGGTGCCACCCCAGATCTTGGGGAGGTTGTCCGGGTCGCGGCTGCGTGGCGTCGGGGCGCCTCCCTGGACGAAATGCAGGAGGCCCGGCGGTCCGTCCGGGTCGATAGCCTCGCGCGCGCACGAGCACGGCCCCGCCAACTACGTCGCCGAACGATGGCGACTGCTCCGCCAAACGCCAACCTGGTACGACGAGAGCACGCGCCTCCTCGCGGCTTCGCTGACCATCGGTGTTCCGCCCGAGGAGAGGAAGACCGTGGCCGAAGATTACCGGCGCGTCGCAGACCTCATCGAGGCGGCGCACGCCGTGCCGCTGTTGCGCCAGATGTTCCCGTATACCAGCCATCTTTGGCTGACCTTCAGCACCTGCACCGGGTACCCGTACGACCGCGGCCTCCCGCACGTCGGTCCTCGTCAAGGCGGTTACATTGTCCTCGACCGATACGAAGGCGATGTGACCGGCGCGGCCGGCGACGCGGAGAGCGCTATCACCATCCTGCTGGCCCATCTGCCGGCTGACATCGGCGCGGCCAAGGCAGGCACCGTAGACGATCCCTAGCCAGCGATTGGGGTTCATGCTATCTGGGCTGCCTGCGCCGAACGCTCCCGCCGTGCAGCCCTCCAAGTCGTATTTGTGAGCTGGCACCTTTACGTAAGGCTTCCAACGCGCCCGACGACTCTGCCAGCGAACTAGCCGTAGCTAATTCGCCAAGGCCACGCCGAGGGGCGCTCTCTAGGTGGTAGCACGGTTTCAAGGGGTGTCCCGACCATGCGAGAGCTCACCACCGGGTGTCGCAGCGTCGGATCGGGCGGCTGCGAAGGGAGTGTCCGTGCGCGGAAGGATCCTGTTAGCGATTGGCCTGGCCGCGCTGCTTGGCGGTGCTTCCTTCCTCGCTGTTCGGGCCACGTCATCTCAGAGACCTGCGGTCGCGGCCGGTAGGCCGGTGGTCGTCGGCCGGGTCCTCCTCAATGGACATGGGGTGCCTGGCGCCCAGGTAACCCTCTACGCTCAGCCGAATCAGTCTGTGATGGCTAGCCTGAAGCCGGGCGACCGAGTACCGCAAATTGTTGTCGGCTCGGCGGTGTCGTCGGCATCTGGGAGCTATTCGATCTCCCCGACGGACTGGGTTGGCCTCAGGAGATCCGCTACTTACGGAAATATCAACTTCGAGGTAATCGCCATCAGCGGCTGCCGCGCTTGGATGTACTTCTTTCCGCGCAAGCTCGTGCGCACCGCAACAGGCCCTGCCCTTGCCGTCGACGGTTCCTCCGATCCTCCGCAGCTGATGCCCCAGCGCGTTGATCTCAGACTGCGAGGCCAGCGAAGATGCGCAGGAGGTTCTAGCTAGGACGAGCTCGAGCCGCGAGGCGACGAGCCCGACTTCCTCTCGCTCTGCCGGGCGCGGACGGCGCTGGCGCACTTGACCGGCCGTCAAGAAACGCCGGGATGGCCCGATGGCGGAAAACGTGGTCCCCGAGGCTGACGCAAGATCGTTGATCATGCCTCTGACCTGCGTCGGGACGGCGGGATTTGAACCCGCGACCCCTTGACCCCCAGTCAAGTGCGCTGCCAAACTGCGCTACGTCCCGGCACTGCCGACCCGCCTGGTCAGCGGCGGGCTCCACTACCTTAGCGCAGAACGGCCACTATCCAGCGCGCCGATCCTGCCCTGACGCCGCGAGCACGGCAAGATCACTGGCGGCCTCCCGCCGCCGGTCCTGGCATCCGCGCTGTTAGTGTTCGGCCGACAAATCGACGCCGGCCGGGATGACAGGGAGCGCGCACGCCGATGGACGATCGACTGGGCAGCCTGATCCCGCAGCCGGTGTCGGTCCGGCCGCGGCCGGGCACGCTGACGCTGACCGCACAGCCCGACATCCGGCCCGCCGGCCACGGCGGCCGGGCCGCGACAGACAGCGCTGCCGCGGCAGTTCATCACCTGCTGAGCCGCCTGCCCTGGCCGGCCAGCCCGGCGCCAGCCAGGCTCCGCGCCACAACAGTGTGCCGTCAGCATTGACGCCCGAACTCGGTCGCGAGGCCTACCGCCTCGCCATCGAGCCCGACCGCATCACCATCGAAGCGGGAGATCCAGCAGGGGCGGGCTACGCGGCGCAGACCATACGCCAGCTGCTCCCCGACGACTCCTGGCGGGCCGCGTCGCTGACCGGCACTAGCGACTGGCAGCTCCCGTGTGCCGAGATCGACGACAGGCCTGCCCTGAGCTGGCGCGGCGCGCACATCGACGTGGCCCGGCACTTCGTGACCAAGCGCGAGCTGCTGGCGCTGATTGACTCCCTCGCCGCCCTGAAGCTGAACAGGCTGCATCTCCACCTCACCGACGACCAGGGCTGGCGGATCGAGAGCCGCCTGCACCCGCGGCTGCACGAGATCGGCTCGCACCGGACGCGGACCAGGATCAGCCTCAACGACGAAGAGCCCGAGGTCTACGAGGACATCCCGCACGGCGGCTACTACACGCTCGACGATCTGGCCGAGATCGCCGCGTACGCCGGGCAGCGCGGCATGGCGCTGGTGCCTGAGATCGACCTGCCTGGCCACTGCACCGCGCTGCTGGCCGCGCTGCCCGAGCTCGGCGCCGGCCCGGTGCCAGCCGGCGGCTACCAGGTCAGCCCCGACTGGGGCATCTTTCCGTACCTGCTTGCCCCGCTGCCAGACTCGATGAGCGTGCTGCACGACGTCTTCGGCGAACTGCTCGCCGCGACCCGCTCGCGCTTCGTCCACATCGGCGGCGACGAGTGCCTGCTCGGCCGCTGGCGCGACGATCAGCCGGATCGAGGCGGCCCGGCGCGACCGCGGCCTGGCGACGGCGGAGGATCTGCACGCCTCGTTCCTCCGAAACGTCGCGGACATGCTGGCGGCAGACTTTGCCGCCCGGGCAGTGGTCTGGGACGAGGGTTTCAGCAGTTCCGGCGGTCGCGCCGGGACGCTGCGGCCGGACACCGTCGTGATGGCCTGGCGCGGCATGCAGATCGCGCGCCAGGCGGCCCTGGCCGGACACGAGGTCGTGGCGGCGCCAGTGCTGCCTACGTATTTCGATTATTACCAGGAACGGGGTGCGACCGAGCCGGTCGCCATCGGCGGGCCGGTGCGGCTTGCGGATGTGGCCGCGTTCGAGCCAGTGCCGGCGGACTGGCCGCAGCAAGCACGCGAGCAGCTGATCGGCACCCAGTTCCAGGTATGGACCGAGTACATCCGGGATGGCCGGTCGCTGGAGTACATGATCTTCCCGCGGGCCTGCGCGCTGGCCGACGTCGCCTGGTCGGGCGGCCCGGTCCCGATGGCCGGCGGCGAGCCTGGCCGGCCCGCGCTGGCGGACCGGATCGCGGCGCATCTGCGCAGGCTCGACGCCGCCGGCCTGGAGTACAGGCCGCTCGATGGGCCGCGCCCATGGCAGCAGGGAGGCGCCGGCCCGAGGCGCCACCGGCCCGGCTACCTCGTGCAGGACGTCGCCGTTCACCTCGATCAGCAGGCCGCTGGGGATGGCGGCTAACCGGGCTTGCCGCAGGCTCCCGAGAGTCGCAGTTGACCTGGCAGTATCCGCGTGCCTAACTTAAGACCGACCGGACGGTATGATACTGGACGGAGACGAGTGACCCCGGAGTGTGCGGCATGGCGGTGCGGTCAAAGGAGTCTGGGCGGGCTGCCGGGAAGGCCCCCCGTCCGCCGGTAAAAGAACGGCTGCTGCGCGTCGCGACCAGGCTCTTTGCTCGACACGGCTTCGAAGGCACCTCGGTGCAGGACATCGTGGATGCGGCCGGGGTCACCAAGGGCGCGATGTACCACTACTACGGCTCCAAGGACGACTTGCTCTACGAGGTCTACCACCAGGTACTGACCATGCAGACGTCGCACCTGGAGGAGATCGCCGCCGGGCCGGGCACCGCGGAGGAGCGGTTGCGGGCCGCCGCCGCCGACGTCGTGACGACCAGCCTGGACAACCTCGACGACATGATCGTGTTCTTCCGGTCCCTGCACATGCTGCCGGACGACAAGCAGACCCAGGTGCGGGCCGAGCGGCGGATCTACCATGACAAGTTCAAGGCGCTGGTCGAGGAGGGCGTCGCCGCCGGGACGTTCCGCGGCGACATCTCCGCCGACATCGTCGTGCACTACTTCCTCAGCGTGGTGAACCAGCTGGGCTCCTGGTACAAGCCAGACGGGTCGCTGTCGCCTGCGCAGGTCGGGCGACCTGTTCACCGAGCTGCTGATTGGCGGCCTCGCGGCTCGGTAGCGATGGCAAGCGCGGGCTCGGCGTGCCGACGGCCGAGCGGCCTCACTCGCGCTGCGCCGGGCGTGGCGGGTGGCCCGGCCGCCGTGGTGCCGCGATTATTCTCGGCTGTATCAGGGCACATCACCGGCCAGGTCCAGGCACTTCGGGAGCCACGGCGCCGTTGGCCTAGTCGATGGAGCGGGCTTCTTATGCAGCGGGCGGCGCGGAGTGACCAGGCCGCTCCGCCATTCCCTGGCGCGGGCGGCCGGACGGGCCGTCAGCGGCTGGCGCGCGCGGCACGCAGGCTCGGGCTGGCGTTCCTGGCACTGCTGCTGGCATGCGCCCTGGCATTCGGCCTGCTGCTCCTGGTCACGCCGTCGACCAGCAATGCCAGGGGGCTGGCCAGAGCCTTCGACCGGGCGCACGGTGCTGACTACCCGGGTGTCGTCGTGCCGTTCCGGTTCGCGACCTCGCTGGAGGCGACTGAGGACCACAGGTTCGGCTCGGAGCCGGGGATCGATCCGGTCGCCGTGGCGCGGGTGCTGTCCGGCTACCTTTCCGGGCGCGGCGACCAGGGCGGCGCGACGCTCTATCAGCAGCTAGCCAAGATGCTGTACACGCCAGGCAGAGCAGGCATGGCGGCCGAGGCGGAGCAGGTAGCGCTCGCGGTCAAGCTGAAGTACAGCTACACCGGAGCCGAGATCCTGCGACTGTACGCGGACGTGGCCTACTTCGGCCATGGCTTCTATGGCCTGCAGAACGCAAGCTGCGGCTACTTCGGGGTCCGCCCAGATCAGATGTCCTGGCCGCAGGCGGCCCTGCTCGCGGGGCTGGTGCAGGGCCCGACCAGCGACGACCCCATTAACCATCCGGCCGCCGGGCTGGCGCGGGAGCAGCATGTCATCGGCCGGCTGGTGTCAGTCGGCGCTATCAGCCAGACTGCGGCCGACGCTTATCTGGCGATTCCGCTCAGCACTCTGCTCAGCCATGCGGGCG
Source organism: uncultured Actinomycetota bacterium (assembly GCA_963837255.1). Classification (GTDB taxonomy): domain Bacteria; phylum Actinomycetota; class Actinomycetes; order Streptosporangiales; family Streptosporangiaceae; genus JAJYUU01. Next base: position 1,402,773 of record CAWIMN010000007.1, on the reverse strand, counting down.
CGTGCCGCGGCTAGCTGCGGGATTGCGGCCGATATCGAGTGCGGCCCTGCCGGGTGCGGCGGTGCCGGGTGCGGCGGTGCCGGGTGCGGCGCTACCGGGTGCGGCGGTGCGATGCGGGGGCCCGGTGGCTAGCCGGGGTCCGGTGCGAGGCCTGGCCACGATGCGAAGCCGAAGCCGATCCTGGAGCCGGTCTCGGTGCGGATGCGGACGGCTCCTGGTGGTGGCTCAGCGGGGCAGCGCCGACCACGGCGGCGAGGTCCTCCGCTAGCTCCTCAGGCGGTTCTGATGGATCCAGGACGCGGACGTCCGCTGCCACCCACACCCACTTGCGGTAGGACCAGAACCGGAACAGGGTACCGAGGCCGGTGCCCACAACCAGGGCGATGTTGTACCAGAGCTTGCTCTTGCCCAGGCCCGCTAGGTCCGTCAGCCCGATGCAGCCGTAGTAGATGAGCAGGCCGATCCCGTTCAGCACGAAGAAGACGATCGAGTCCCTGGTGGTGCCCTGGCCCTCGCGGTGCTTGAAAGTCCAGTACCGGTTGCCCAGGAAGGTAAAGACAGTTGCCAGGATCGTGGCGATCGTAACTGCTTTGTACCTGCCGACGCCGTGCAGCGCGTTCGCCACGACGAACGTGATGACGGTGCCGATCGCTCCGATGACCAGGAACTTGGAGCCCTCGTGGATCAGGTGGCGGAACCGCTCGTAGAGCCTGCGAACGCTGCTCACCTCTGGATCCTGCCTCCTGCTCGTATACGCCTCAGTGTGACCATGTGAGACTACCGCCCCGCCGGTTATGGCGTGCCCAACTGGGGAGGCAAATCACCCTGTCCGGCCCAGATATTCGTTCGGAACTGACAGACCCTCCAGGTAGTGTCGCGGGCGTGCCTGAACCTGAGATCCTTATTCACGCTCACGGCCTGACGAAGCAGTTCGGCGACTTCACTGCCGTGGACGGGATTGATTTCGAGCTCAGGCGGGGTGAGGCGTTCGGCTTCCTCGGCCCGAACGGGGCAGGCAAGTCGTCGACCATGCGGATGATCGGGTGCGTGTCGCCGCCGAGCGGGGGCGAGTTGTCGATCCTCGGCATGGACCCGCTGACCGACGGCCCGGCGATCCGGTCCAGGCTCGGCGTCGTGCCGCAGGAGGACACCCTCGACGTGGAGCTGACCGTCCGGGAGAATCTGCTGATTTACGGCCGGTACTTCGGGCTGCCGCGGGCCCTGATCGCCGAACGCACCGAGATGCTGCTGGACTTCGTCCAGCTGGCCGAGCGGGCCGACGACCAGGTCGAGCCGCTGTCGGGCGGCATGAAGCGCCGCCTGACGATCGCCAGGTCGCTGATCAGCGAGCCCGAGATCCTGATCTTGGACGAGCCGACGACGGGCCTGGATCCGCAGGCCAGGCACGTGGTGTGGGACCGGCTCTTCCGCCTCAAGCAGCAGGGCGTGACGCTGATCCTGACCACCCACTACATGGACGAGGCCGAGCAGCTGTGCGACCGGCTGGTGGTCATGGACGGCGGCAAGATCGCGGCCGAGGGCTCGCCGCGCGAGCTGATCGACCGGTACTCCACCCGCGAGGTGCTCGAGCTGCGATTCCATGTCTCTGACCACGAGCAGGCGGCGGACAAGGTCGCTCACGTCCCAGCCGACCGGATCGAGGTCCTGGCCGACCGGATACTGCTGTATGTGGACAACGGCGACGCTGCCATGGCCACGGTGCGCGGCCTGGGCCTGGAGCCGGTGACCTCGCTGGTCCGCCGGAGCACGCTGGAGGATGTCTTCCTGCGGCTGACCGGCAGGCGGCTGGAGGACGGATGACCGCGTCTGCCCTGCCTGCCCGGAGCCGGCCGCCCGGCACCCAAGCGACGGGCTCCTGGGAGATGGCGGTCAGGGCCTTCCGGTTCTGGCTGGTCAACTACCGGCGCACCTGGCGCGGGTCGATCTACTCCAGCGTCCTCAACCCCGTCCTCTACCTGGGCGCGATGGGCCTGGCCCTCGGCAGGCTGGTGGACCAGCACGGCACGGCCAGCCTGGGTCGGCGTTAGCTACCTCGCCTTCCTGGCCCCTGGCCTGATGGCGGCGAGTGCGATGCAGACCGCGGTTGGCGAGTCGCTGTACCCGGTCTACGTGGCCGTGAAGTGGCAGCAGACCTACCAGGCAGCGGCCGCGACGCCGCTGCGGCCAGGTGACATCTACCGCGGCCATGTGCTGTTCACGGCCATGCGCCTGGTCATGAACATGACGATCTTTCTCGGCATCATGGCCGCATTCGGCGCGATCAGGTCGCCCTTGGCGGTGCTCTGCCTGCCGGTGGCCGTACTGACGGGGCTGGCGTTCGCGACGCCTCTGGACGCGTTCGCCGTGACCCAGTCGAAGAACGACCAGGCCTTCAATATGATCTTCAGGTTCGGGATGATCCCGCTGTTCCTCTTCAGCGGGACGTTCTTCCCGATCACGCAGCTGCCGGCCTGGATCCGGCCGGTGGCCTACGCCACCCCGCTCTGGCACGGGGTCGCACTCTGCCGAGCGCTGAGCCTCGGCTCCGCTGACCTGGTCGGTGCCCTGGGCCACGCCGGCTACCTGGTGGCGATCACCGTGCTCGGCCTGGTCGCGGGCCAGCGCACCTACCGGCGGCGCCTGCATGTCTGAGCAGTCGGTGTCTGAGCAGCCAGTGTCTGAGCAGCGAGCGTCTGAGCACGCACTGCCGCAGCTTCCGCTGCGTATCCTGCCGGCGTCGATGCTGCTGGCCCGCCGTGGCACCCTCGGCGGCCGGGGGAGCGCGCACCTCATCGAGCGGCACGCTCGGGTGTACCGGCATACCTGGCTGGTCCTGGCATCCGGTTTCTTCGAGCCGCTGTTCTACTTGCTGTCGATCGGGATCGGCATCGGCGAGCTCGTCGGCAAGGTGTCCTTCGCCGGCCACCCGGTGGGCTACACCAGCTTCGTCGCGCCCGCGCTGCTGGCCACGTCCGCGATGAACGGCGCGATCTTCGACTCCACGTTCAACATCTTCTTCCGGCTCAAGTACGCCAAGCTCTACGACGCCGCGCTGGCGACGCCCATGCGCTGCGGGCGACGTGGCCCTGGGCGAGATCGGCTGGGCGCTGATCCGCGGCGGCCTGTACGCCTGCGCGTTCATGGTCATCATGCTGGCCCTTGGCCTGGTGCACTCGGTCTGGGCCGTGCTGGCTATCCCCGTCGCCCTGCTAATCGGCTTCGCGTTCGCCGGCGCCGGCATGGCCGCGACCACCTTCATTCGCAGCTGGCAGGACTTCGAGTACGTCACGCTGGCCACGCTGCCCATGTTCTTGTTCTCGACGACGTTCTACCCGCTCAGCGTCTACCCCCGGCCGATCCAGCTGATCGTGGACTGCACGCCGCTGTACCAGGGGATCGCGCTGCTACGCAGCCTGACCCTCGGTTACGTCGGGCCTGGACTGCTGTGGCATGTGCTGTACCTGACAGTGATGGGCGCAGGCGGCCTCGCGATCGCGGGCAGCCGGATTAGCAGGCTGCTGCTGCGCTAGCCGCGCGCGCCCAGCTGCGTCCGCTCAGCTGCGTTCCGGTCGGCCCAATCCGGTTGGCTGCGGCTGTGTCCCGCCCGGCTTTGTGCTGCCCGGCTTTGTGCTGCCCGGCTTCGTGCTGCCCGGCTGCGTCCCAGTCGGCTGTGAACCGCCCACCTGCTTGACGCCGGCCAGCTACCCGCAGATCTGGGCCGCCAGTTGCTCGACGCGCTCGTGCAAGACCGGCACGTAGGTCTCGTGCTCGGGTTTCATCAGCACGCTGCGCAGGATCCGGGCCGCGCCTGCGTCCGCGGCGATGCCGGGTGGCGGCGGCCCAGGGCGTCGGCGGTGACGCGCAGCGTGCTGAGGTAGACCGGATTGCTGGGGTCGGTCATGCCGGCCTGCAGGACCCGCGCTGACGCGGCGTCGATGGCCGACATGGTGTCCGCGGCTGGGAAGTAGCAGACGATGTCGAGCTCGGGCGGCTGGTAGAGCTCCAGGCTCTCGGACGCCGCCAGCAAGCTGGCCCAGTCGAGCGCGGCGCGGCGGCCGGCGGCGAGGACCTGGCCGAGACCATCCGCCGACAGCGGCAGCAGCCGGAGCGTCAGCCAGAGCGCAGCGGCCGCAGCCCCGGCGCGCGAGCATTCGAGGCTGATCTCCCCAAGGTGCAGGTCGCCCGAGGTGAAGTAGGTGTAGGGCGAGTCGTGCAGGTAGAACCTGCCGACGCCAGGATCTGCGAACAGCACGGCGCCGCAGCCGTACGGCTGCAAGCCGTGCTTGTGCGGGTCGACGACGACCGAGTCGCACTGCGCTATCGCCCGCCACGGTCCCGGGTCGAGTCCGGCCGGGCCGTCCTGGCCCGCGAGCAGGGTGAAGAAGCCGCCGTAGGCCGCATCGACGTGGACACGCACGCCATGGCGCCGGGCGACAGCCACCACCTTGTCCACCGGGTCGACGGCACCGAGGCCGGTGGTGCCCGCCGTCGCGACGACGGTGCCGATCCGGCCGCCGGCCAGCAGTCCGTCAAGCTCGTCAAGATCGATACGCCCCGCCCCATCGACACCCACAGCCGTCCCGGCCACGCCCAGCACTCCGCACATGCGGCCGTGGGTGTAGTGAGCGTCGGTGCTGTAGGCGACGCCTCGGCCCGGGTGCAGCTCCCTGGCGACGTACAGCGCCTCGAGGTTCGCGATGGTGCCGCTCGTGGTCAGGTGCCCGAGATGCGATCCGAACCCGAACATCGCTGCGAGCTGGCCGACGACCTCCTTCTCCATAGCCGCCGTTGCGGGCCCGCCGTCGAGTGCGTGGTTGTTCGGATTGATGAGCATCGCGGCGAGGTAGCCGACCACGGCCGCCGGGTGTGGCGGCTTCAGCATCTGACCGGCGTAGGCCGGATGGAAGAAGGGATAGTTGTCGGTCAGCCGGCGGGCAAACTCGCCGAACGCCGCGCCGAACTCCTCATCGCTGACCTGGACGGACGGATGGGCCGCATAGGGGCCGAAGGCTTGCTGCCACTCGGCGACGGCGCCGGTAGCGCGGCCGAGCCAGTGATCGAGGTCCACGAGTTTGCAGTCCGTGCGTTGGCTGCGGTGGGCTAGCGGACGACCCGGAACGCCAGCTTGCGGTTGCCGCCCGACTGCTGGACGAGCGCGAACCACAGCGGCAGCACGCCGTCCACTGTCCGCGCGGCGCTCGCGTCACCGACGAATGCTGGCTCAAGGCCTGTCGCCGTGATGAGGTCTTCCACGGCCGAGCGCGCCGCGGGATCTGCGGCGAAGAACATGGCGGCACCATCAGGCGGCGTCACCAAATTCTCGAATCCGAGCGTGTTGAACGCGCGCGCGTAGTGCGCGTCGGGCGCGCTGGCAGCCACGGCGGCATGGCAGTTCACCTCGTTCGCGCCGATGTTGTTGGTGGCGTCGATGACGATCTTGCCGCTCAGCGCGGCAGCGTGAGTGCCGACCAGATCCGCAGCCGCCCGGCCAGGGACGGCCAGCAGGACGACATCAGCATCCGCAAGCGCATCAGGAATGGACAGCACCGCTCCGCCGCCGGGCCCGTCGGCGGAAGCGGCTCGTGCGCCGAAGGTCACGTCATGCCCCGCGGCGCGCCATTTGGTGCCGAGCGAGGCGCCGATGTTACCGGTCCCGATAACTGCGATTCTCATATCCCCATCCAACTCTTGAGCGGCCTCGCCGGTGAGTAGTTCGCCAGAGGCAAAAGTCTCGCGAGGAGCAAGGTCACCATCTCCTCACTCGCGATCTCTCACCGCGATGACTCCGTTCTTGTCAGCGGCGTGTCCCTCAGGGCCGCCGTCATCGTGCTGCCCCACTGCTCCGCCCGCTGGCGCGGGTGGACTGCATGCCGCTGCTGAACGCTGAGCAGCCGCCGGTGCGACTGGCGCCGCTCGTCGGGCGGCAGCGCCAGCGGCGCGACATGCTCCAGACGCTGGCCCCCGGGAAGGCTGCTGACGCTCACCGGGCCGATGGCACCGGCAAGACCAGGCTCGCACTCGCGACCGCGGATGCCGCAGCCGGGGGCTACGGAGACGGCGTGTCCCGGATCGCGCTCGCAAAACTCCGGCGGCACTGCTGTGCGCGGCGGCGCTGCCACGGCCGGCGGCGCTGACACGCCCGGCGGCGCTGACACGCCCGGCGGCGCTGACACGGCCGGCGGCGCTGACACGGCCGGCGGCACTGACACGGCCGGCGGCACTGACACGCCCGGCGGCACTGACACGCCCGGCTAAGTGGCGCCGGAGTGGCGTGATAGACAAGCAGTCGTGAATATCGGCGTCGTTTTCCCGCAGACCGAGATCGGACCCGATCGCGGCGCTGTCCGCGCATACGGCGAGCGGGTCGAGGAGCTTGGCTTCACGCACATCCTGGCCTACGACCACGTGCTCGGCGCCGATCCGGCCGTGCACCAGCCGTGGACCGGACCCTACGACATCGACACGACGTTCCACGAGCCGCTGGTGATGTTCGGCTACCTCGCCGGGCTGATCTCACTGGAACTCGTCACCGGCATCATTATCCTGCCGCAGCGGCAGACCGCGCTGGTGGCCAAGCAGACTGCCGAGGTCGACCTGCTGACCAACGGGAACTTCCGCCTAGGAATCGGCCTCGGGTGGAACGCGGTCGAGTACGAGGCACTCGGGAAGAACTTTGGCGACCGCGGGCGTCGGCTGACCGAGCAGGTCACTCTGTTGCGGCGGCTGTGGACGGAGCGGTCAGTCACCTTTGCGGGCGAGTACGAGACTGTGACAGCGGCGGGGCTCGCGCCCCCGCCAGTGCAGCGACCGATCCCGATCTGGTTCGGCGCGCAGTCCCGGCCCGCCTACGTCCGGGTCGGTCGGCTAGCCGACGGCTGGTTCCCGCAGGTGCCACCGGACGCCAGGCTCGCGGAGGCCAAGGCCATCGTCGATCAGGCAGCGGTCGAGGCCGGGCGCGACCCCGCCCAGATCGGCATGGAAGGTCGGATCAGCTGGACCGACGCAGGCGAGGATAGGCTGATCGATCACGTCGGCCGCTGGCGGGCGGTCGGCGCCTCGCACTTGTCCATCAACACCATGGGCCTCGGGCTTGGCGCAGTCGACGGCCATCTGGCGGTGCTCACCCAAGCCGCCGAGGCCCTCGAACTCGCCCGCCGCTGACCCATAACAGGAAACCGAAAGGGCGTCGCTGGAACTCTGCTGCTGATACAGCAGCAGCAGATCGGCAGCCATGAGGTTCCCGGACGCTCGCCACGTAAGACCCTGACGGTTTCGTGGGGGCAAATGCCGCATATCAATCGCGATCATGACTGAAAGCGCCAGGGTCTCGCACTCGGCCGCCCGACGGCGCGGGGGTCTCGCGTTCGGGCCGCCGGACGGCGCGGGGGTCTCGCGTTCGGGCCGCCGGACGGCGCGGGGGTCTCGCGTTCGGGCCGCCGGACAGCGCCAGGGTCTCGCACTCGGCCGCCGGACGGCGCGGGGGTCTCGCGTTCGGGCCGCCCGACTGCAAAAGCCGAGCGTTCGGGCCGGCGGACTGCAGCAGCCGAGTGGCCTAGCCGCCGAAATAACGCCGCGGATTGGCGACCAGCATGGTCTCGATCTGTCCTTCGGTGACGCCCCGCGACCGCAGGGCCGGCAGGACGTCATCAAACAGGTGCTCGAAGTGCCAGGCCGGGGCGAACAGCGGGATCACTTCCGGCGGGAACCAGTCGATGTAGCACGACGCGTCGTGCGACAGCACCATGCGGTCGGTGTAGCCGCGCTCGCACATCGCGGCCACCGTGGCGACCCGGTCCTCGAACGGCGTGATGATGTCGAGGCCGAACCGGTCCATGCCCAGCAGGCAGCCCGCATCAGCCAGTTCGCAGAGGTAGTCCAGGTCGGTGGTGTCGCCGCTGTGGCCGAGCACGACCTTGGTCAGGTCCGCGCCTTCCTCCAGGAGCACCCGAACAGCATCGCGCCCGGTGCCCGAATGCGGATGCGTGTGCACGGTGACCGGCGCGCCGGTCTCGGCGTGGGCCTGGCCGACGGCCCGTAGCACCCGCTCCACGCCGGGTGTCAGGCCCTGGTCGTCGATCGCGCACTTCAGGAACGCCGCCTTGACGCCCGTCCCGGAGATACCGGCGGTGAGGTCCCCGACGAACAGCTGCGTCATCGGGTCCACGCCGTCCGCGCCTGGCGTGCGGAACTTGAAGTACAGCGGTACCTCGTTGTAGGTGTACAGGCCCGTCGCCACGATGATGTTGAGCTCGGTCCCGTCCGCGACCCGCCGGATCCGGTTGATATCGCGGCCGAGGCCGAGCACCGTGGGGTCGACGATTGTCTGGCAGCCGCGGGCCGCCAGCGTGTTGAGCTTGTTGATGGCGTCGTCGACGCGGTCATCCTCCGACCAGCCCGCCGGGTAGTTCTGCCGGACTTCCTCGTTGAGTACGAACACGTGCTCGTGCATGAGCGTACGGCCCAGCGAATCGACATCGACCGGGCCTCGAACAGTCTCGACCTGTGCCATGGGAGCACCGTAGCGTGGAGTCCGTACCGACCGGTAGGTAGCATTGTCCGGACTCGTCAGGGCCGCAGGAGGCAGCAGATGGATTTCGCATACGACGCGCGCACCGAAGAACTCCGCGGACAGCTCCAAGCCTTCATCGACGAGCAGATTGTGCCCGCCGAGCCGATCTTCGAGGAGCAGGCGGCCAAGCTCGCCAGCGAGGGCCGGGGCTGGGAACGGCCGCCGAGTGATGGACGACTTGAAGGCCAAGGCCCGCCACCGCGGGCTGTGGAACCTGTTCCTCGCCCACCACCCGGAGGGCGCGGGCCTCACGAATCTCCAGTACGCCCCGATGGCCGAGCTGACCGGCCGCTCGTTCCTCACGCCCGAGGCGCTGAACTGCGCGGCACCGGATACGGGCAACATGGAGGTGCTGGCCGAGTTTGGCACGAAGGAGCAGCAAGATCGCTGGCTCCGGCCGCTGCTGGACGGCGAGATCCGGTCAGCCTTCTGCATGACAGAGCCGGACGTGGCATCGTCGGACGCTACCAACATCTCGACCAGCATCGCCCGCGACGGCGACGTCTACGTGATCAACGGGCGGAAGTGGTGGTCATCGGGGGCGATGGATCCCCGCTGCCAGATCCTCATCGTGATGGGCAAGAGCAACCAGGACGCGGACCGGCACCGGCAGCAATCGCAGATCCTGGTCCCGAGGGATACGCCGGGTGTTGACATCCAGCGCGGCATGAACGTCTTCGGATATACCGACGGGACCCACGGCGGCCACGCTGAGGTCGTGTTCACCGACGTCCGCGTACCGGTCGAGAACGTGATCTCTGGTGAGGGCGAGGGCTTCGCGATCGCTCAGGCCAGGCTCGGGCCCGGCCGGATCCACCACTGCATGCGCCAGATCGGCGCAGCTGAGCGGGCCGTGGAGCTGATGTGCCGCCGGGTTACCGAGCGGGTCGCGTGGGGCAAGCCGCTGGCCGAGCAGGGCGTCATCCAGGACTGGATCGCGGAGTCCCGGGTCCGGATCGAGGCGGCCAGGCTGCTCGTGCTGAAGACCGCGTGGCTGATGGACACCGTCGGCAACAAGGGCGCGCACACCGAGATCCAGTCGATCAAGATCCTGGTGCCGCAGATGACCGAGTGGATCCTGGACAAGGCGATCCAGGCGCACGGCGCCGGGGGAGTCAGCCAGGACTTCCCGCTCGCCGCCTTGTGGGCGCACGCCAGGACACTGCGGCTGGCCGACGGGCCGGACGAGGTACACAAGCGCTCGCTCGCTTACCGCGAACTCAAGAAGTACCGCTAGACCGCACGCGTGACCTAGAGCAAGATCAGCCGAGCTAAGCAGGAGGACTACATGTCAGAGGCGACCCAGCGAGTAGCCGTTGTCACCGGCGGCGCACGCGGTATCGGCGCGGGTACGGCCAAGCGCCTGGCCGCCGACGGCCTCGCCGTTGCAGTGCTCGACCTGAAGGCGGGCGACTGCGGCGCGACCGTCGACGCGATCACCGCGGCCGGCGGCAAGGCACTCGCCGTGGGTGCCGACGTGAGCGACGCGGACCAGGTACAGGCCGCGGTCGACCAGGTCGCCGCCGAGCTTGGCCCGCCCGCCGTGCTCATCAACAACGCCGGCGTCATCCGGGACAACATGCTCTTCAAGATGACCGTCGACGACTGGGACACGGTGCTCGCCATCCACCTGCGCGGCTCGTTCCTGATGAGCAAGGCCTGTCAGAAGCACATGGTCGACCAGCGGTTCGGCCGCATCGTCAACCTGTCGTCCAGCTCGGCGCTCGGCAACCGCGGCCAGGCAAACTACTCCGCCGCCAAGGCCGGCCTGCAGGGCTTCACCAAGACGCTCGCCATCGAGCTTGGCCAGTTCGGCATCACAGCCAACGCGGTCGCGCCCGGCTTCATCGCCACCGACATGACCGCGGCCACGGCCGCCAGGATCGGGATCGGCTTCGAGGACTTCCAGAAGGCCGCAGCCGCCAGCATCCCGGTACGCCGCGTCGGCACGCCTGACGACGTCGCGCACGTGATCTCATTCCTGGTCAGCGAAGGCGCGGGCTTTGTGTCGGGGCAGGTCATCTACGTGGCGGGCGGTCCCCTGTGCTGACGGAGAACGGACCGACCAAGAGCGGGAACGGGGCCGTCACCGACGCCGCCGCCCTGAAAACTCAGGTGGCCGAGTTTCTCGCGGCGCACGACCCCAAGGGCGGCGACCCGCTCGAGTTCCTCCGCGCCCGGTTCGACGCCGGGCTCGCCTGGGTGCATTACCCGGCCGGGCTTGGCGGGCAGGGACTACCCCGTTCCCTGCAATCGGTTGTTGATCGTGAGTTCGAGGCGGTCGGTGCGCCGACCAACCATCCGGAGCGCAGCGGCATCGGGCTCGGCATGGCCGCACCGACGATCCTGGCGCACGGGACGGCGGAGCAGAAGCAGCGCTGGCTGCGGCCGCTGTGGACGGGCGAGGAGATCTGGTGCCAGCTGTTCAGCGAGCCGGGTGCCGGGTCTGACCTGGCCGGGCTCGCGACGCGGGCAGTTCGCGACGGTGACGTCTGGACCGTGAACGGGCAGAAGGTGTGGACGTCGGTCGCCCACATCGCCAGCCGCGCGCTGCTGGTCGCCCGGACCAACCCGGACGTGCCCAAGCACGAGGGGCTCACCTACTTCTCGCTCGACATGACGCAGCCCGGCGTCGAGGTCAGGCCGCTGCGGCAGATCAGCGGCGAGGCCGAGTTCAACGAGGTGTTCATCACCGACGCGAAGATCCGCGACTCCGACCGCATCGGAGCGGTCGGGCAGGGCTGGACCGTGTCGATGGCAACCCTGATGAACGAGCGCGTCTCGATCGGCGGCAACGCGATGCCGCGCGAGGGCGGCATGATCGCCTTGGCCGCGCGCACCTGGCGGGACAAGCCCGAGCTGCGCACGCCGGGCCTGCACGACCGGATGCTCCGGCTATGGGCCGACGCCGAGGTGGCGCGGATCGCCGGCACCAGGCTGCGGCAGCAACTTGCGGCCGGGCAGCCGGGGCCAGAGGGCTCGGCGGCCAAGCTCGTCTTCGCCCGGCTGAATCAGGAGATCTCCGAGTTCGAGGTAGAGCTGAACGGCGCCGACGGGCTGCGGTACGACGACTGGACGATGCGCAGGCCGGAGGGAGCGAACTTCTTCGGGCGCAACCCGGGCTTCCGGTTCCTGCGGGCTAAGGGCAACTCGATCGAGGGCGGCACCTCGGAGATCCTGCGCAACATCGTGGCCGAGCGCGTACTCGGCCTGCCCAAGGAAGCCAGGGTCGACACCGGCCCGTGGAAGGACCTGCCGCGATGACCGGCCAGAACGCGGCCGGCCAGAATCTGGCCAGCCAGAACGCGGCCGGCCAGAACGCGGCCGGCGAGGCCGTGACTGAGGCACACAGTGAGTGAGGCAACCGTGACTGCGGCTAACGTGCCTGGGGCACCGGCCAGAGCCCGACCGTTGGACCTGCTCTACGGGGAGACCGAGACCGAGCTGCGCGCGGCCGTACGGGATCTCCTGGCGGACAAAGCGGCCTGGCGTGACGTGCTGGCCAGGACCGAGACGGCAGAGACGTATGACGCCGCGCTGTGGCGCACGCTCGCGGCCGAGGTCGGACTCGCCGGTCTGCTGATCCCCGAGTCTCTCGGCGGTGCCGGGGCGAGCTACCGGGAGGTGGCTGTTGTCGCCGAGGAGCTTGGCCGGTCGATAGCGCCCGTGCCGTTCCTCGGCTGCGCCGTGGTCGCGACCACGGCCCTGCTGTCCGCCGGGGATACCGAGCTGCTGACGGAGCTGGCGTCCGGCACGGTGACCGCGGCACTGGCAATCCCGTTCGCGGCCGGGCCAGGGAAGCCGCCGGTGCCGACCGTGCGCCTCGAAGGCCCGCAGCCTGGCGACGGCGCTGGCCTGTACCGGCTCAGCGGTCAGGTGCTGGGAGTGGCCGACGCGCTGCCGGCTGATGTGCTGCTGGTTCCCGCCGACGGGGTGCCCTATGGCCTCTATGCGGTTCGCGTGAGGGATGCCGGAGTGGGCTTGGCCCCGGTGGTCTCCCTGGACCAGACACGCCAGCTGTGTGACATCACGTTCGCGGGCGCTCCGGCTAGCCGGGTGGCGTCCGGGCCGGCGGCCGGGGCAGCCGTCGCGGCTGCCCTCCTTGCGGGCGCGGGCGTACTGGCCTCCGAGCAGTTCGGCCTGGCGGAGCGGGCGCTGGAGATCACGGTCGCCTACGTGAAGGAGCGGCACCAGTTCGCCCGACCGGTCGGCGGATTCCAGGCGATCAAGCACCGGCTGGCTGACCTGTGGGTCGCAGTCACGCAGGCGCGCGCCGCCGCTCGGTCCGCCGCCAACGGGCTGGTGAATAGCACCGGGACCGAGTCCGAGCTGGCCGTCGCGCTCGCCAAGGCCGCTTGCTCCGACACGGCGCTCAAGGCAGCGCAGGAGATGATGCAGCTGCACGGCGGCATCGGGTTCACCTGGGAGCACCCTGCGCACCTGTTCCTCAAGCGAGCCAAGGCAGATTCGATCGGCTTCGGTACGGCTGACGCGCACCGGGCGTCGCTGGCCAGGCTAGCCAACCTGCCGGCCCCGCCTGCTCAGTAGGCGTACCTGACCTGCGGTTAGGCTGGCGCGATGCAGAACGTAGCGGGCGCTGGAGTGGTGGTGACCGGTGCGGGCAGCGGCATCGGTGCGTCGCTGGCCAGGAGGTTTGCAGCCGAGGGCGCTCGGGTTGTGGTCAACGACATCGACGCCGACGCCGCAGCGGCGGTTTCCGCCTTGTGCGGTGCGGGTGCCGTCACGGTCCCGGCTGACGCATCCACCGAGACCGGCGTGGAGGCGCTGATCGAGGCTGCGCGTAGCGCGCTCGGCGAGATAGACCTGTACTGCGCGAACGCGGGCGTCGCCCGCGGCGGCGGCCCGGATGCTTCGGAGGAGGACTGGGCCGATTCCTGGCGCGTCAACGTGATGGCGCATGTCCGCGCCGTTCGGCTGCTGATCGGGCCGTGGCTGGACCGGGGGAGCGGGCACTTCATCTCCACGGTCTCGGCCGCTGGCCTGCTCGCGATGCCGGGCACGGCGCCGTACTCGGTGACGAAGCATGCGGCGCTGAGTTTCGCTGAGTGGCTGGGCTTCAGTTACGCCCACCGCGGCATCACGGTGCAGGCCATCTGCCCGCTTGGCGTGCGCACGCCGATGCTGCCAGGCGATGACGGGCTGGCCGAAAAGCTGCTGGGTGACTCCGCGATCGAGCCCGAGGCGGTTGCAGACGCTGTCATCGACGGGATAGCGGACGGACGCTTCCTGATCCTGCCGCATCCCGAAGTCGCCGCCATGTACGCCGGCCGCGCCGCCGACCCGGACCACTGGCGACAGGGCATGAGCAAGATTCAGCAATTCCTCGAGTCGCCCTGAGGCACTGAAGAATTATCGCGCTGCGGGCTTGACCTTGACCCTGGGTCAAGGTTCGAGCATGTGTTATATGACCAGGCCAACGAAGCACGCAACGCAAACCGCGGTCGCCGTCATCTCGGTCGCGCCGGTCGCGCCGGTCGCGCCGGTCGCCGCCGTCACCTCGGTCGCGCCTGTCGCGCCGGTTGCCGCGATCGCTGCGGTCGCCGCGAAGGGCCTGCGTAAGGCCAATGGCGACAAAGTAGTCCTCGACGGCGTCGACCTCAGCATCGGCGAGGGCGAGGTCTTCGCATTGCTCGGGCCTAACGGCGCAGGCAAGACAATGACGGTGCACATCCTGTCCACGCTGATCCCGGCGGACGCCGGCGCGGCCAGCGTCCTCGGCCACGACCTGCGCGGCGAGGCCGATGCGGTGCGCGCGGGGATCGGGGTCACCGGGCAGTTCTCCGCGGTCGACAACTTGCTCACGGGCGAAGAGAACCTGCTCCTCATGGGCCGTCTGCTCCATGTGCCCGCTGCCGAGCGGCGAGCGCGCGCCGCTGCGCTGCTGGAGCGCTTCGACCTCACCGAGGCGGCGCGGCAGACCCCGGCCACTTACTCCGGCGGCATGCAGCGGCGTCTCGACATCGCCATGACGCTGATGGGCCGGCCTCGGCTGATCTTCCTCGACGAGCCAACCACTGGTCTGGATCCGCGCAGTCGCCACACCACATGGCAGCTCATCCGCGATCTCGTCGCCGACGGCGTGACGATCCTGCTGACGACGCAGTACCTAGAGGAAGCCGACCAGCTCGCGGATCGCATCGCCGTCCTGGACCGTGGCCGCATCGTCGCGCAGGGGACGCCGGAGGAACTCAAGCGGCGCATCCCGGGCGCGCACATTGAGCTGCGCTTCGCCGACGCAGCCTCGCTGGACGCGGCCGCCAGGGCTCTCAACGAGGGCGCGCGCGATGACGACCAGCTGCTCTTGCGGGTGCCTCACGAGGGCGGCGTCCGTTCGCTGCGCGACGTGCTCGCGCGCTTCGCCGATGCGGTGGCCGTCGAAGACCTGTCCATCCACACGCCGGACCTCGACGACGTGTTCTTCGCCCTGACGGGCGGACCATCAGTGGAGAAGCCCCTATGACCACGCTAATTATCGCCGCCCAGGACTCGACCACCATGCTCGTGCGCGAGCTCAAGCACACTATCCGCTACCCGGTGCTGCTCATCGGCTCGATCCTCGTGCCGGTCGTGTTCCTGCTGCTGTTCGTCTACATCTTCGGGGGCCCGATCGGCCACGGGCTCGGGAGCGCGGCACGCGGGGCTCCGTACGT
Source organism: uncultured Actinomycetota bacterium (assembly GCA_963837255.1). Classification (GTDB taxonomy): domain Bacteria; phylum Actinomycetota; class Actinomycetes; order Streptosporangiales; family Streptosporangiaceae; genus JAJYUU01. The sequence goes on along the minus strand of CAWIMN010000007.1, from coordinate 1,387,533 downwards.
CGATTTCCTCGTGCCCGGCATCCTGATGATGACGGTGGCGGCAGGCACCTCGACCATCGCGATCAACGTGTGCCTCGACGCGACCGGAGGCATCATCGACAGGTTTCGCACGATGGAGATTAGCCGTGGTGCCGTTCTCGCCGGGCCCGTGGGCGCCAGCGTCCTGCGCACGCTGGTCACGACCGCCGTCGTCACCGGCGTCGCGCTGCTCGTCGGCTTCCAGCCGGACGCCTCGGCCTGGGACTGGCTCGCGGTCGCCGGGATCGTGGTGGCCTTCTCCATCGCGCTGGCCTGGATGTCCGCCGCCTTCGGCCTGGTCGCCAAGAGCGTGGCGGGCGCGAACAGCATGACCTTGCCGGTCCAGTTCCTGCTGCCGTTCCTGTCCAGCGCGTTCGTGCCGGCCGACTCGATGCCCGCTGGTATCCGCTGGTTCTCCGAGCACCAGCCGTTCACACCGGTGGTCGACTGCCTGCGAGCCTTGCTCACTGGCGGCCCGGTCGGCAGCACCGCCTACCTGGCCTTGGCCTGGTGCACGGCGATCGCGCTGGCCGGCTGCCTGTGGGCGCGGGCCGCGTTCCGCCGTGGCACCCGGTGACATGATGAAACACCTGGCCGGCGAGCTGGCCGAAGGGAGGCAGCAGCACATGATCACCATCGGCCAGCTCGCGGCTTATGCGGGGGTGACCATTCAAGGCAGTCCGCCATTACCACCAGCGCGGTCTGCTGGCGGAGCCGCCGCGCGACTCGTCCGGCTACCGTCGCTACAGCGCCGAGCACGCCATCGACCTAGTCAAGATCAAGACTCTCGCCGAGGCCGGCGTGCCGCTCGCCCGCATCAAGGAGCTGCTGGTCGCGGGCCCCGATCAGTTCGCCGCCGCGATCGCCGACATAGACCGCAGTCTGCAGGAGCGAGCCACGGAACTCCTCCGAACGCGTGAGCGGATTGCGCAGCTGGGCGCTGGCGACCGGCTGTTTGTGTCGCCCGCGATGGCCGACTACCTTGACCAGCTACAGGATCTCGGCGTTAGCGAGCGCACGGTGCAGATGGAGCGCGACATCTGGATCCTGATGCAGTCGGTCTCGCCAGCGGAGGCCGCGATCTGGTTCGCCGACAAGTGCGACGCGATGCGCGATCCCGAGTTCCGTGCCCTCTACCTTGAGTACGACGCCGCGTACGACTGGTCGCCGGACGACCCGCGCCTGTACGCGCTCGCCGATCGCACCGGCCGGTGGATCGCCAGCCAGCACGGCAGGCACCAGCACGGCATGCGCCAACACGATGAGTGGCCGGCGCAGGATCCCGCCATCGCGCAGTTGATCACGTCATCGCTGGAGCTAGCGTCGCCTGCGTGGGACCGGCTCGCTGAGATCGGCCAGGAGCGCAGGGCAGGCGAGTAGCGGGCACGGCGCACCATGCCTGCCGGATGTGGGTGTTAAGGCCTGCCTTTGGCTTATTAGCGCAGTTAGCAGGGAAAATCTGGATTACATGCCGTAACGTGGTCGTTTTCCGGAGGTTGCGCCTTGCCGAGACGTAGCCGCCAGGTGACAGCGGGAGATTCCCAAGGACTCGGGTTATGGCAGAGATGAAGGCAGCAGTCGGCCAGGAGCAACCCGGCGCGGGTTCAGGAGTTCAGGCGGCGGACCGGCCGGTCACAGGCGCCATTCATCATGTGGAGCTCTGGGTCCCCAACCTGGACCGGGCGATCGTCAGCTGGGGCTGGTTGCTGACCTCACTGGGCTATCGGATGTTCCAGGACTGGCCGGGTGGCCGAAGCTGGCAGGCCGGGCACGCCTACATCGTGGTCGAGCAGTCGCCCGCACGCACGGCCAGCCGTCACGACAGGTGCCGCCCTGGTCTGAACCACCTGGCGTTCCACGTCACCAGCCGGCAACTGGTCGACGAGCTCACTGCTGAGGCGCTGCTGCACGGATGGAAGCTGATGTTCGCCGAGCAGCACCCGTTCGCCGGCGGACCGCAGCACTACGCCGCCTACCTGGAGAACGCCGATGGCTTCGAAGCCGAACTCGTGGCGGATTAGGACTGCGCCGCAGACGTCGCCTTGACTGAGTTTCTTGACTCTGCAGGAGACCTCGTACCCGCTTTGAGTCATGAACCTTGATCTTCGCATGTTCGCCGCCTGGCCGGCTAATCCGGGCTGGTCACCCGGCTGCCGCGTGCCGCCAGGAGCAGTCGGCTGACCTGCGGAAATGACACTCGCCACCATTGACGGGTCCATTTTGTACCTTTAAGATCGCATTATCGGCGGCTACGTGGAGGAAGCGTGAGTTCTCGGCTCACGCGCGGAGAGGTGCCGGAAGGGTTGTGTCATGAGGGTCATCCGCGCTCGGGTCGGCGTCGCTGTGGCGAGTATCGGGCTCCTAGCCAGCGGCTTCGGCTTGACTGTGATCATCGCCAGTTCTCCGGCGCCAACAACGACCGCAGTGGCCGCCGGCGCTCAAGCCTTCACACCGTGTCCCAGCGCAACGCACATCGAGCCTAGCGGCTGCATATTGGGTTAATGCCGCTCGACAGTGTGTGCTTGCCTTCCGCCGACTCGACTGCGCCGTACTTCACGGCCCTGATCAAGGAGAAACTCTGCCGTGAGCTTGTCCTACTGTCTGCGGCTCCGACTACGTTTCGCACCGCTCGGTAAGCTAAGCGACCTGGACAGGACTCTGGTGCGGGAATAGCGGATGCCACGTAGCAATGCGGTGCGACTCAGTGGGCGTCAGGCTGCATCGGACTACCTGCAGCAACTGCTGCTGAAGCCAGGCCGATATCGGCAGACCTGGGAGCAGTACGTATCGCGCGAGCGCAGGGGCACGATCAATCAGCTGGCAGTTGCGGAAGTCATAGCGCGTCACCTGTCGTCCGCGCCGCGCAGTCCCGCCGACGAAGGCATCACACCTCATCAGCTCAAGGACACGGTCTCTCGCGCGCTTACCGGCCGGCTGCTGAGTCGGCCGGCGCTGTCGCATGTTCATCGAGGCATTCGGATTCTCCGAGCATGAGTCGGCACGGCTCTGGCGGTTGTGGAACGGGTCCGTCGCGATCAGCGTCATGTCAGGTAGTCACGCGATGCCCGTGCATGCGGAGGAAGACATCAACAGGGCGCTCGGGCCCCGGCAGCACCAGACATTGTCGCTGCACGATCACGTTTACGTGGGCGCGGACGGCCGCATCGAGCGCGTTCGTACGCTCCACGTGATCGAAGCAATTGCACAGGGCGTGGACCGCATACCCTTTCTGTGCGATACCAACGTCCTGACGCTGGAGGTCGGCCAAGGCGGCAAAGAGCTAACGGGCGATGTGCGCCGCATCGGCGATGACATCTTCTTTACGGAGATCTTGCTAGCCCGGACGCTTGATCTAGGCGAGACCCTCACGCTTGAGTACTGGGTCACCTATCGCTACCCGGGCGACGACACCGATCCCAGCGAACGTGAGTTCCGCCGCGCTGTCATGCGGCAAGTTGACAACCTCGACATGAGGGTGGAGTTCCATCCAGGCAGATTGCCGACGCAGGTGTGGTGGGCGCATTGGGATGGGACTGAGGGTGCCGTCATCGAGCGAGAAGCGCTAACGCTCGATAGCGAGAACTCTGTTCACCGATACCTGCGCTCGCTCGAGAAGACGGTCGCAGGGTTCTACTGGCAATGGGACGAGAGTAGCTGCCGATTAGAGTCAGTCCGTGGCTGTACCTGAGAATTATCATGGTGGTTCGTTGGGCGGTCACGTCGCAGATCCCTGTCAGACTCGATGCTGCCGAAGTTCGCAGTGGCATCTACGATGGCAATGCGGAGGACACGGGCACCCGTGGGGGAGAGCACGCCGGTGAGTGAAGCGGCGCTGATTGCAGGTCAACGAGCGGCAGCGGAGTACCTGCGGCAGCTGCTGTTGAAGCCAGGCCGGTACCGCGACGCTTGGCACGGCTACGTCGCGAGGCCGAGAGACGACGTCATCAATCAGATGGCCGTCGCCGAGCTGTTAGTCGACCATCTTCGCTCAGCTCCAGCGCGATCAGGCAACGGTCCCGCGATGGCATACCAGCTACGCGAGACAGTCGCGGGCGCATTATCAGGTCGGCAGCTCAGCCAGCAAACGCTTGAGCTCTTCATCGATGCGTTTGATCTCGCAGAACACGAGGCGGGGCGCCTGAGGCGGCTTTGGGCTGGCGCGGTAAATATCAGCGTGATGTCGGGGACCCATGCCGTCCGCGTGACCGCAGAGCAGGAGGTAGATGCCGCGGTCGGGAAGCGGCGACATCACTCCGTTTCGCTGCATGATCACATCTGGGTGACCGATGATGGCCGCATCGACCGCGCGCGCACCATGCAGGTGATAGAGGCCAACGCGCAGGGCGTCGATCGCATCCCGTTCCTGTGCGACAACAATGTGCTCACGCTTGAAGTCGGCCAGGGCTGCAAGGAGCTGAGAGGTCCGCTTCGCCATATCGGCGTGACCTTTTCGCCACGGAGATCACTCCTGGCCAGGACGCTGGACCTAGGTGAGACTCTGACGCTTGAGTACTGGCTGTCTTACCGGTACCCAGGTGATTTGTCCGACCCAGCAGAACGCGAGTACCGGCGCGCGGTCATGCGGTCAGTCGACAACCTCGACATGCGAATCGAGTTCCATCCGGGCAGGCTCCCGGCTCAGGTCTGGTGGGCGCACTGGGACGGGATAGAGGGCGACATCCTAGGCCAAGAACCCGTCACCCTCGATAGCCAGTATTCCGCGCATCGGTTCCTTCGTTCGCTGGCCCGTACGGTTGTCGGCTTTCACTGGGTTTGGGATTAGAGCGGCGGGTAACGCCTGCGCAACGCTGCGGTAATGGTCGGCGAGCTAGCGTCCGGTCATGGAGGCTCTCCCGGACCCGGCCACGTCCAGTGCGGTGGACCGTGACGCCGACGCTGCGCAGGCGCGCCCAGGGAGAGCTTCCGATCCGGCGGTCAGCGCCGGATCGCACGCGGACTAAGCCCGTGCGTCGCCTGGATGATCCTGAGCTACTCGAACGAGTTCTGATCAGCTTGCTCGACCTGCAATGAACTGCACCGTTCCCGATTGCGCTGGCCGGCAGGCATCGCGGGCAGCGGTCGCCTTGGCCTCGGCGTCAGCGACGCCTCTGCGCTCCAGGATCTGGCTAACCTCGCCGACGTGAATGGCCGCACCGGCGGGGTCTCCCTCCGCGGCCCTGCACGCGGCGAGCATGCTGCGGGCCATGATCTCCTCGATCGGCAGAGCGGCGATCTTGAAGCTCTCGGCTGCCGCGTGCAGATCCGCCGCTGCCAGCTTGCAGTCTCCGCCGCACTGACGAGCGCGCCCGAGCAGAAGCATGAACCTGGCCGCGGTCACCTCGCTGCCGTACCCACGCGCTAGCGTCGATGCCGTCGCTGCACGCGCTCATGGCCGCGGCATAGTGTCCGCCAAGAATCAGTGCCTGGGCGATCGTCCTGGTTGCGTAGGCCTCGTATGCAGGCTCGCGGAGTCGCCGCGCCTGGTTCAGTGCTTCATGGCAGTGCTCCAGGCCGGCGTGCACAATGCCAACCCGAGCGAGGGTCAGGCCAAGGACGGCTGAGGCGCAACACCCCGCGAGGTCGTCGCCAGGCTCAGCGAGCCGGATGGCGTGCCGGACCGCGCGGATCGCGGCCGCATGCCGGCCGTCCGCGCTCAGACAGCGGCCGAGCAGGCCATATCCCATCGCCGCCAAGTCAACGCGCCCGGTTCGTTCGAGCTCGGGTAGCGCGGCGACCAGCAGCGCGATAGCCTCGCCGACCTGCTCACGCGATTCTGCCACGGTGACCGCCAGGTAGTACTCGGCCATAGGCTGGCACTCCGCATCACCGACGAGAGCCGCGGCGACGGCGACGGCGCGCAACGAACTCATCGCATCGGCATAAGCACCGGTCACACACTGATGTCCCATGAGCCTGCCGGCCAGCGCCAGCGCGCCGCGGACGTCACCAGCTCCGGCTGCCTGGTCGACGGCCGCCAGCAGATTCGGTCGCTCACAGTCCAGCCAGGCTCGATCGGCCAACACGCCGGGTCCAGCCGTTGGCGCATCAGCAAGGGCGACAGGACGTGCCACAAAGGGCATCGCGGGAATGGAAGCCACCGCCCGGTCAGTTCGCTGTAACCAGCCGTCTCGCAGCCGCGCCAGCGCATCCGAACTGCGGCCGGCGTGATCGTGCAGAACGCTCGAGGGCGAAGGCTCGGATGAGCGGATGCATGCGGTACCGCTGGCCTGATACCTCAGCTGGCGTCGGCGTCAGCAAGCCGGCGCCCGCGATCCGGTCCGCTTGGGCGCTATCGCCCTGAGCCAGCTCGGTCAGCGCCCAGGCGGGAATCTCGCCCGGCACGGCGGCAGCCGCCAGACGACAAGGCGCTACGCGCGGCCTCCGGGAGCGCGCGGTAGCTGGAGCCGATCGCCGCCCGCACGGAGCTGTCCTCGGCTGCGAGCACATCGAGCACCTGGCCGCCGCCGCAGTCGGCGGCAAGCCTGGTCACGCTGAGACCGGGCCGCGCCGCGAGGACCGCCCCGGCGAGCCGGATGGCGAGTGGCATGCCCGCGCAGGCAGCAACCACGCCACTGACAGCTGCTGGCTCCGCGGCGACACGGTCGGCGCCTGCGGCCTGGCTCGAGCAGCGCGAGCGCGTCCTCGTCGGCGAGCCCGCCAAGGCTCGACGTGCCGGGCACCGGCCAGCCCGCTGAGACGGCTGCGGCTCGTTACCAGGACAGCGGCGCCGCCCGCTGCCGGGATGAGCGGGCGGACCTGGGCGGCATACGGCGGCGTCATCGGCGATGACGAGCACCTTGCGTCCGGCGAGCACCGACCGGTACATGGCTGCTCGGGCGGGACCGGCGGCTGGGACGGCGTGAGCGGGGACGCCCAGGCTCTGCAAGATCTCGGCCAGGACGTCCTGCGGATCGCGGGGCTGCTCGACGCCGCCGAGCTCGGCGTACAGCTGGCCGTCCGTGAACCGACGTCGCAGCTGGAGAGCGGCGACCGATGCGCGTGGCGCTCTTGCCCATGCCGGGGCCGCCGGTGAGGACGACGACCGGGACGCCGGGACCGCTCAGGCACTCGACGACCCTGGCGATCTCGTCGGACCTGCCGGTGAAGTCAGCGGGCGGCGCTGGAGCCTGGGAGCCAGGAAGGGTCAGCGCCGCCAGCGCCGAACCTGGTGAGCGGTGCGCTGGCCGCTCCGTCGCCAGCTCCTCGGCCAGGATCCGCTGATACAGCACCGCGAGCACGGGTCCGGGCTCGGCGCCCTGCTGCTCGAGCGTTGCCTGGCGCGCCTGCTGGTAGACGTCCAGCGCCTCGGTGCGCATGCCGAGCGCGTGGTAGGCGCGCATGAGCTGCGCGACGTTCGCTCCCGGCCAGGCGTCGCGCTGACCGCGGCCCGGAGCTGCCCGAGTACCTGCTCGTGCTCGCCTGCGGCCAGCCGCGCGTCGATCAGCGCGTCGATCGGCCGCCTGCCGCTGATTCCGGAGCCGCGCGACCGCAGCGGCGATGACCTCGCTGTCGGGCAGATCAGGCAGTGGCGGATCACCCCACAGCGCCAGCGCCTGGACGATAGCGACGCGGCTGCCGCAGCCGCGTTGCCGATATCGAGCTCCGCCTGACCTTGCGCGACAAGATCGGTGAACTCGTCGACGTCCAGCTCGCCCGGACGCACCGTCATCATGTAACCGCGCTGCTGGCGGTGCCCCGGAGCGCGGCCGCCCGGCGGCCCGACGCTGTCGAGCCGCGGTAGCGCAGTCGCCCAGGCAGCGCCGGAGCCGGCTGATGCACACACGCAGGGCGGCATCCGGCGAGCCTGGCGGCTCGGTGCCCCACAGTGCCTCGATCAGCATGCTCGCGCGGACAAGGCCTGTTCGCCCGGAGCAGCAGCACGGCGAGGGCCGACTGGAGCAGGGGCTGGCTGATGACTGCCGGCCCCGCGCCTGTGCCAGCATCGGCGTAGAGCGGACCGAGGATCCGGAACTCCATTGACTGCCTGCTTCCGACGGGAATGGCGCAATAGAAGTCTCTCGTGCCGATATCTAATGGTTGCGAGCAGTGATTCGTCAAGCCCGCTGAACTAGGGCGGTTACGCCTAGGCAACGGACGCGGTAATGGCCGCGTCGTTATGGTCATCAGCGCAAGTGCCCCATGTTCTGACCTTTCACCCGGACCTGGGTCTGACCGCTCAATCGGAGCATCGACATGACCTTCTGCCTGCCCTGGCAAGCACGGCCGGTGATCGCAAGCCGGGATGACACATGACGGCCACCCGCCGGCAGATCGGCCGCGTGCCGGACCTGGCGCGCCCCTGCGCCGGTGCGCGCGCCCGTGCTCCGCGTGCTGCCGGGGACGCCGCAGTCGGTGGGCGCCGCGCGGCTGATCGCGCGCCAGCTCCTGGGCGACGAGCATCCGGCGACGGAGACAGCCGTGCTCCTGGTCAGCGAGCTCGTCACCAACTCGGTCATGCACAGCAGGTCCGGCGAGCCCGGCGGCAGCGTGACCGTCGCGCTGTGCTCGGGACCAGCGGGCATCCTCATTCAGGTCCGCGACGACGGCGGCCCGTCGGAGCCGCGGGTAGCCGGCCATCTCGGCCGATGGCGCCGAGCACGGCTACGGCCTGCTGCTGGTTGACGTGCTTGCCGAGAGGTGGGGAACGATCTCCAGCCCGGAGGGCCGCGTCACCTGGTGCCGGGTCAGCCAGAACGGCTCGCCCGGCCGCGCGGAACCCGCACGCGGACAGGACGGGAGCGTGGCAATGCCCGGCGGCTGCGACAGCGAAATAGCCCTGTGGCGCTCCGAAACAAAGGTTTAACAATGCACGCGGCCCCAGGACGCGCTTGTGCGGCCGGCGTAACGGTCACGAAACTTGCCGGAAACGAGCGCGTGGGAGACATGAACCGTACCTGACAGAACCGAAGCGGTCGGCTGGGACCGTGCTGGTCGCCGACGCCTGGCTACCCGGCAGCCCTTCGCTTCAGCCCTGGAGGCGGAGAGTGAACCCCTACGCAAGCTTTCTGAGCTCAGGCGATAACGCCTGGCAGATGACAGCTGCAACGCTCGTCGGATTGATGAGCATCCCCGCGCTCGCAGTCTTGTATGGCGGGATCGTGCAGCGCAAATGGGCGGTGAACACCATGATGATGGTATTCGCCGCGTTCGGCCTCACCCTGATTGTCTGGGTACTGTGGGCCTTCAAGATGGGCTTCGGCTCGCCCTGGATAGCACACATTCGTCGGCAAGCCGGGGACTGTCGTCGGCGCGTCCGGAGAGCAGGCGCAGGCTAATATCCCGCTGCTCAACGGGCTGATGCCGAAGTTCAGGTTCCCGCAAGGCTCGCTGGTCTACTTCCAGTTCGTCTTCGCCGCCATCACGCCGATCCTGTTCATCGGCAGCGTCGTCGGCCGGATCAAGTTCAAGGTCTGGCTGATCTTCGTGCCGCTTGTGGATCACGTTCGCGTACGCGGTGAACGCCTTCCTGCTCTGGGGCGGCGGCTTCTGGGCTGGCAAGGGCGCGCTGGACTTCAGTGGTGGTTACGTCATCCACCTGGCAGCGGGCGTTTCCGGCTTCGTCGCAGCGGCGATGGTCGGGCCGCGGCTCGCCCGCGACCGCGAGAAGGCCGTCCCGAACAACCTGCTCTTCATCGCGGTCGGCGCTGGCATCCTGTGGCTCGGCTGGAACGGCTTCAACGGCGGCGACCCGTACTTCGCGGGCGCGGACGCGACCGCAGCTGTGGTGAACACCAACCTCGCCACGGCTGTGGCCATGATGACCTGGGTCATCATGGACATGAGCTTCGGCAAGTCGAAGAAGCCCACCTTCCTCGGCGCCGTCAACGGCATGATCTGCGGCCTCGTCGGCATCACCCCGGCGGCCGGCTACGTCAACGGCGTCGGCGCCATCGTCATCGGCTTCGTCACCTCAGCCTGCGTGTGGGGGCTCTTCGGCTACCTGCCGCGGAAGGTCTGGCCGTTCAACAAGGTGGATGACGCGCTCGGCGTGGTCTACACGCACGGCTTCGCCGGCCTGTTCGGCGGTCTGCTCGTCGGCCTGCTTGCCGATCCCAAGATGATCGTCTACCTGGGCCTTGGCAAGAACCCGGACGTCACCACGTCCGGGCTGTTCTACGGCCACCCGAAGCAGCTGCTGATCCAGGCAGAGGCGGCGCTGACGGTCATCGTCTGGGACGCCCTCGTCACCTACGTCATCCTGCGCGTGATCAAGTTCTTCACGCCGCTGCGCATGACCGATGCTGAGCTGCAGGCCGGCGACATCATGGTCCACGGCGAGGTGGCCTACCCCATGGAGGAGCCGGACCTGGCCCCGGCCATGGTGGGCGACGGTACCCCGGACGGACAGCTACCGCACGAGCAGATGGTCAGTGACTGACGACAGGGCTGCAGCGGGGGTAGTCCAGCCGACCCCAGCCGGGTAGCCGCGGAGCACGAATGCTTCGCGGCTACCCGGCGCTCCTCCGCCTGGACGCGTTCCGGATCGACAGCTCAGTGGCCGCGGAAAGCCTCCTCGAGCCACCATGCAGCCGCGCTCCGCGGTGACCTTGGCGTCGATGACGATCGGCCGCGTCGGCCCCGACTCCAGCCACTCGCGAACCGGCCCGAGGTCCGCGGGCGCGCGCACGGTCACGGCGGTGCAGCCGAAGCCGCGGGCGATGGCGGCGATGTCCGCGGCCGGGAATCGCACGGTATCCAGCGGGTATCCGTCGGGCCCGAAGTGATGGACCTCGGCGCCGTAGGCCTCATCGTCGTAGACGACGATTACCATCGGCAGCGACAGCCGCACGGCGGTCTCAAGCTCGCTGATGCCCATCAGCGCGCCGCCGTCGCCAAGTGCCGCGACCGTCAGCCGGTCTGGCCTCGCGATCGCCGAGCCGATCGCCGACGCGAGCCCGAGCCCGATCGACTGGTAAGCCTGGGTGAAGCAGAATCCGTCCTGGTCGGGCACGGACAGGAACATGCTCGGGATAACCCATGAAGTTGCCGGAGTCCACGGCGACGATCCGCTCGGCCGGCAGCATGTCATCGAGCGCAATAGTCAGGGAACGGGGATCGATTCGATCTCCGTCGCTCGTATCGTCGAACGGGACGTCGCGCCAGCGGACCTCGGCGGCCAGCCGGTCCCGCAGTGCTGCCGAGCGATATCCCGTGCCTGGCAGCTCTGCCGGGTCCGCACCCGCGGCCAGCGGCTCGCGCGGCTCGAGATCGAGCAGCGCGGCGACTGCGTTCGCCGTCAGGACGACGTCGCCGACGACGCCAAGGTGCACCCGGCGCTGCCTGCCTATCGACTTCTCATCGCAGTCAACCTGAATGACGCGGGCGTCCGGCCCGATCAGGCTGCCGTGACGGGTGGTCCACATGGTCAGCGAACAGCCCCACGCCACGATCAGGTCGGCGTCTGCGATCAGCTCGGCGGCGATAGGCGACGCGAAGCCGCCGCTGACGTCCAGGTCCCACGCGCTGCCGCGGAACAGGCCCTTGGCCGCTGCTGATGTCGCTAGCAGCGCGCCGCAACTATCCGCCAGCCTTTCCAGGGCGGCGCGAGCCGGTGCACTGCGGGCACCGCGGCCAGCGATGAAAACCGGCCTGGCCGCCGCGGCCAGCGCCGCCGCCAGGTCGGCTGCATGCCGCTCCGATGGCGGACGGGGAGCGAGGCCGCCCGGAGCCGGCGCGCCGGGCCAAGTGCACTCGCTCGCCTGCACATCCAGCGGCAGCGCGAGCACGACGGTCCGCCTGTCGTCGCGCGCTAGCCGGAACGCCCGGACCGTGTCGTCGATGGCGAATCCGGCCGACCGCAGCCGGGCCGGTGTCGCCCCGATCGCCGTCGTCGACGGCCGCGACGTCGATCCGGAAATTCGACGTCACGGCGCGCGAGCTGACATCCGCGGCGAGCACCAGCAAGCGGCGTCCGGGCCTTGGCTGCCTCGGTGATCCCGGTCAGCGCGTTCGTCAGCCCTGGGCCCTGGTGCACGCTCAGCACGCCGGGCCTGCCGCTGAGCCGCGCCCACGCGTCGGCCATGCTCGCCGCGCCGCACTCGTGCCGCGCCGCGATGAACTTAGCGCCGTGCGCAATCAGCGCGTTGGTGACGTGGAAGTTGCCGCTGCCGACGACGCCGAACACCGTGTCCACGCCGAGGCTCGTGAGCGTCTTGGCGATGGCGTCGGTGACAAGCATCAGGACCGCTCAACGAGGGCCAGCACGCGAGCGGGGCTACCTGACCCGCCGACGATCGGCAGCGGCCCGGCGAGCACCACAGCGCCGGTGGGCGGCAGCGCCGCGAGATTCTGCAGCTGCGTGAGCCCGTACTTCCCGGCGCCGAGCAGCGCCGAGTGGCAGGGAAACGGCGGGTCGAAGGAGTGCGCGGCGCCCGCGTCGGTGCCGACGGTCTCGACCCCGATGCCGATGATGGGCGCCTCCTCGGCGAGCCACCGGGCGCACTCGACCGAGACGCCCGGCGTGTGCGGCCCGGTCTCGTTAGCGTTGAGGAATTCCTGCTGGCTGGCGGACCTGGCGTCCCAGCCTGTCCGGTACAGCAGCCAGCCGCCTGCTGGCAGCGGGCCGTGCTGCGACTCCCACTGCCTGACGTGGTCGGGCTCGAGCAGGAAGTCCGGGTCCGCCGCCGCCTCCTTGCTGAAGTCCAGCACGACGGCGGGCGCGATGAGGCTGCGTACCGGCACTTCGGAGATGTCCTCGCCGTCGCGTCCGCTGATCCAGTGCACCGGCGCGTCGAAATGCGTTCCGGTGTGCTCGCCCGTGCTGATGTCGTTCCAGTACCACGCCGGCCCTCGCTCGTCATACCGGCTGACCTCGTGCAGTGCGAAGGGAACGGTGTTGGCGAAGGGCGGCGGCAGCTGGATCACCGGGCGTCGTGGACTCCAGCCTGGCGGTCAGGTCGATGACCTCGACCGCGGCGGACCGGATGGCTGCGACGAGCTGGTCGAGCACTCCCATGATCATCTCCAGGGCGGCAGGCGGGCATTCCGGGCACGCACCAGCCTGCCGCAGCCAGGACCGGCCAGGGAAGACCTCGCAGTCAGACCGGGAGAATCGTCCCGCAGAATAGGGGCATGACGAAGCCCGTGGCGAAGGCAGAGATCCTGGTGACCGACGATGGCGTGCCGATCGAGGCCGTTCATCTCGCCGGAGACCGTGGCCTGGGCTTCGTGCTCGCCCACGGCTTCACCCTCAACTGGCAGTGGCCGCACGTCTGGCGCGTTGCCAACCGGCTCAACCTGCATGGCGGGGTGGTGGCCTTCGATTTCCGCGGTCATGGCCGCTCCGGTGGGGCGACGACGCTCGGGGACAAGGAAATCAACGATGTCGACGTGGCTGTACGGCACATGCGCGACCTCGGCTACGAGCAAGTCGTGACCGTCGGCTTCTCCATGGGCGCCTCGATTGTGCTTCGCCATGCTGGCCTGATCGGCGGGGTCGATGCGGCCGTGTCGGTCAGCGGGCCCGGCCGCTGGTACTACCGCGGCACGCCGTCGATGCGCCGGGTGCACTGGGCAGTAGAGCACAGGCTCGGCCGAATCCTCGCGAAGAGGTTCTTGAATACGCGAATCAGCCAGGGGCGCTGGGATCCGGTTCCGTTGCCGCCCGCAGATGCGGTGGCGCTGATCGCGCCGACTCCGGTGCTGATCGTCCACGGTGACCGGGACGAGTATTTCCCCGCTGACCATGCCGAGCAGCTGTTCGATGCGGCCAGCCAGCCCGAAGGAGCTGTGGATCGTGCCTGGCCTCGGCCACGCGGAGTCGGCTGTCAGCGCCGCGCTCATCGACCGGATCGCCAACTGGGCGCTGACAGCGACGACGGTGGCGGCCAGCCCCAACGCCGTCGCCTAGCCAGTCGCGAAGCCCCAGTTCAGCAGCCGCTCAGCGGCGGTGAAGCGCATCGCGGCGTCGGTGTTCGTGCTGTCCAGCACGACGCCCATCAGGTTCCTGCCGCCGCGCCTGGCCTCGAACAGCAGGCAGTAGCCCGCGGCGGTGGTGAAGCCGGTCTTGATGCCGATTGCGCCGCGGTATCGGGCCAGGAGCAGGTCAGAGTTCGTCCAGTAGTAGCGATGGTGCTGGCCACTGGCCCTGATCACATAGCTGCGCTGACCGACGATCGTCTCGACGTCCGGCAGTTTCATGGCCGCCTCGCCCATGATCAGCAGGTCGTGCGGGCTCGAGTAAGTGGCAGTCGGTGTAGGCCAGGGCAGGCCGTCGAAGTTAGCGAAGTGGGTCTTCGTCATGCCTAGCTTGCGGGCTTTGACATTCATGGCGCGCACGAACGCGTGCCAGCCGGGCCCGTAGGAGTTCGCCAGCAGGTAGGCGGCGTCGGCGCCAGACGGCAGCAACAGGCCCTCCAGCAGCTGCTGGGCAGTCAGGACGTCGCCGACGTGCAGGCCGGCGCTGCCGGCCCGATTCGCCGCGGCATACTGGACGGCCGCCTCGGTGACCTTGATCTTCCGGTTGAGGTCACCGTCCGCCAGGACGACCATCGCGGTCATGACCTTGGTCAGGCTCGCGATGGGGTGCCTGGTATCCAGCCCGCGGCTCCACATCTTCTGGCCTGACGCGGTGTTGATCAGCTCGCCGGCGACAGCCACGATGCCGGTCGGCGCGGCGCGGTGGACGACAGCGGCCTGAGCGGAGGCGACGCCGCTGCCCTGGACGGCGGCCAGTGCGCATGCGGCGGCTGATAGGGCGGCGGCCAGGCGGCAGGCGCGGCGCATCACGCTCCTGTTGACTAGGAGGGGCGTACGACAGCGTAATGCGGAATGAGCCTCTAAATCATTGCCAATCGTCTTATGGCAGCGCGCAGGGAAGCCAGATTCTGGCCGTTGGCCCGCTCCTGCCGCGGTCCGCTCGCCGCCCATAGGGCACCGAGTTGGATCTGCTGCCCTTCTAGGGGCAGCAGAGCCAATCTCGCGCCCCAATGCCTCGCCCCGAGGGGCAGTGCGATGACCAGAAAAAGAAGATATGAGTAATTCGCGTCGCGGTGCCGGACGCAGCTTGGCGTCATCGGCGAGCAGAGCTACCAGCCTGTCGGCATCGGCATGCCTTCCGCGTAGCCGGCGGCGCCCTGGATTCCGACCACAGCGCGCTCATGCAGGCCGTCGAGGCTGTCCGCGCCTGCGTAGGTGCAGGCGCTGCGCAGGCCGGCAGTGATGGTGTCCAGCAGATCCTCGACGCCAGGCCGGTGCTGGTCCAGGTACATGCGCGAGGAGGAGATGCCCTCCTCGAACAGCTCCTTCCTGGCCCGCTCGAACGGCGAGTCTGCCGCGGCGCGGAGACGGACGGCGCGCGCCGAGGCCATGCCGAAACTCTCCTTGTACAGGCGACCGTCAGCGTCGCGGAAGACGTCGCCGGGCGACTCGCAGGTGCCGGCGAACCAGGAGCCGATCATGACGCTTGCCGCGCCGGCCGCCAGCGCCAGGGCGACATCGCGCGGGTACCGGACGCCGCCGTCCGCCCACACATGCCGGCCGAGCCGCCGAGCCTCGGCGGCGCACTCGAGCACCGCGCTGAACTGCGGCCGGCCCACTGCGGTCATCATCCGCGTCGTGCACATGGCACCGGGCCCGACACCGACCTTGATGATGTCGGCGCCGGCCTCGACCAGGTCGGCGACGCCGGCTGCGGTTACCACGTTCCCGGCAGCGACCGGCACGGACGGGCTGAGCTCCCGGACCGCTCGCAGCGCCTGGATCATCTTTTCCTGATGTCCGTGCGCGGTGTCGACAACGAGCAGGTCCGTCCCGGCGTCCAGAAGCAGCTTGGCCTTCCCGGCCACGTCTCCGTTGATGCCGAGCGCCGTCGCGATCCGCAGCCGGCCGCGGCTGTCGACAGCTGGCTGGTAGAGCGTGGCGCGCAGCGCGCCGGTGCGGGTCAGGATGCCCACGCAGCGGCCCTCGGTGTCGACCACCGGCGCGACGCGGTGGCGGCCGTCGTGCAGCAGCCCGAAGGCACGCTCGGGATCGGTCCCGGCGGGCAGCGACAGCAGTTCGGTCGACATCACCTGGCCTAGCTGGGTGAACCGGTCGACGCCCGTGCAGTCCGCCTCGGTGACGACGCCCATCGGCTTGCCGTCATCGTCGACCACGACGATCGCGCCGTGCGCGCGCTTGGGCAGCAGGCTGAGTGCGTGGCCGGTCGTCGCGGTCGGACCTAGCGTCAGTGGCGTGTCGTGCACGAGGTCGCGCGACTTGACCCAGGAAATCACCTCAGCGACTACATCAACCGGAATGTCCTGCGGCAGGACCGCGATGCCGCCCCGCCTCGCGACAGTCTCGGCCATCCGGCGGCCGGCCACCGCGGTCATGTTGGCGACCACGATCGGGATCGTGGCGCCGCTGCCGTCCCTGGTCGTCAGGTCCACGTCGAGCCGGGAGCCGATGCCGGACCGGCTGGGCACCAGGAAGACATCGCTGTAAGTCAGGTCGTGAGCTGGCTCGCTGAGGAATCGCACGTACTCGATTGTCCCTCACTGGCCGCAGTGGCACGTCCGCGCCACCGGCGCCGGCCGCGGCAGCGCGGCGGTCAGGAGCCGAGCACCTGGCGCAAGTAGGCGTTGCCGAACCGGCGGTCGGCGTCGAGGTGATCCCGCAAGGCGACGAACTCTGACATCCGCGGATAGGCGCCGGTCAGGTAGTCGGCGTCGCGCGTGTGCATCTTGCCCCAGTGTGGCCTGCCGCCGACCGAGGTCATCACGGCCTCGACGTCGGCGAAGTACTGCTCGTGCGGAGCGGAGTGGAAGACGTGGATGGCGATGTAGGCGCTGTCGCGGCCGTACGCCGTGGACAGCCAGACGTCATCGGACGGCGTCACCCGCACCTCGATCGGGAAGCTGATCCGCCAGTCCCGGCGCTGGAACAGCGATCGCACCTCGGCCAGCACGTCGGAGAGGGCGGCGCGCGGGACCGCGTACTCCTCCTCCTTGAACCGGACGCGCCGGGGGCTGGTGAAGACCCGGTAGGCCGCGTCGGCATAGGTACGGCTGCCGAGCGCCTTGGCGGCTACCGAGTTGATCGCCGGGATCGTCGCCGGGGCCAGGCGGCCCAGCTGATTGGTCACGCCGAATACCGAATTGGACAGGAACTCGTCGTCGAGCAGGTATCGCCACCGCGGCAGCGGCCGGGCCGGGCCGTCTGAACGGTTGTTGCGCTTCGTCAGGCAGCCCTCGCTGTGCGGGAACCAGTAGAACTCGAAGTGCTCGTTGTCCGCGGTGAGCTCGTCGAGGTGGCTCATCACCTGTGTCCAGCTCATCGGCTCTTCGCGGGCCTCGAGCAAGAAGGCGGGAACGACGCGGAAGGTCACCGCAGTGACGATGCCGAGCGCACCAAGCCCCACCCGCGCCGCGTCGAGCAGCGGCGCGGGCGCGCCATCCGGTCCGGTGAGCCCGCCGTCGGGAGCGTCCGCCGAGCAGGCGACGATACGCCCGTCGGCCAGCACCAGCTCCAGGCCGGCGATCTGGGCGGCCATGCCGCCGACATCTCGGCCGGTGCCGTGGGTCCCAGTCTGGGTGGCGCCGGCCACTGTCTGGACCTGGATGTCGCCCATGTTGGCCAGGGACAGCCCGCGTGCCAGCAACTCGGCGTTCAGCACGTGGAGCGGACAGCCAGCCTCGACTGTCACGGTCCCGGCGGCGGTGTCCACGGACCTGATCGCCGTCAGCCGATCCGGACGGAGCAGGACGCCGTCGGCGACCGCCGTGGGCGTGAAGGAATGACCGCTGCCCGTCATCCGGATCGTCTGGCCGTCCTCGGCGGCCCGCCTGACCTCAGCGGCTACCTCGGCCGCCGAGCCGGGCGAGGCGACGCGGCGAGGACTAGCCGTGACGTTGCCCGCCCAGTTACGCCACGGCGATCCCCCCGATCCGCTATGACTATTCATCGGCCTATTCTGCCGCTTCTGCATCAGACGTCGCACGCAACCTCCCGAGCCCCACGAGGCATATGGTGACAGTGATCACCCCGCAGCCAGCAGCGAATCCGTAACCCCATCGTGGCCCTGCGTCATCGATGATCCGTCCGCACAGCGGCCGAGCCCAGCGCGACGCCGACCGAAATCGCCGACGACAGCCACGTCATCGCCTCGGTCCGGCGCGACGCACGAGCCTGCCGCTCGATGAGGCTGTAGCCCGCGATCAGCGTGGGGGAGATCGTGATGCCCGCGACCAGCATCCCGGCGTCGAGCGTGATGAGGGCGGGCTGCGCCCAGAAAGTAGCGACGCCGGCCACGGTCAGGATCAGCGTGAGCGCGAACCGGCGCTGGACCGGTACACGCCAGGTCCGTGACTCCGTACCACAGGCCGCCGATGGCGCTGCCAAGCGCGTACGTGCCGAGGATGAAGCCCGCCAGCGGCTTATGCCCTTGCCGCTGGGCGAAATCGACGGTGCTGAGGTCGATGGACGCGAACATCGCGCCGAGGCACAGGTACAGCGGCGCCATCGTCAGCAGGCCGGGCGCAGGCAGCCGCCCGCCTGTGATGCGCCTGGCGTGCTCGCCCGGCACGCGGGCCGCCGGGCGGGCTGGCAGGCGCACCGGCGGCTCGGTCTGGCGCTGCGCGGCGAACAGAAGCGTCCCGGTAACAGACAGCACCATGCACAGCAGTACCCCGGCTGGCGGGAGCGCCGTGGCCAGGACCGTCACCAGCGCCGGCCCGACCACGAAGATCATCTCGTCGACCACGGACTCCAGGGCGAAGGCCGAGTGCAACGCCTGCGTGCCGTCGAGCAGCACGCTCCAGCGAGCGCGGACCATCGACCCGAGCGATGGCATCGACGAACCCGCGATGCAGCCTGTGATCATCAGCACCCAGACCGGTGCGCGCAACTCCGCGCAGGTCACGAATACGATGCAGGTGGCCGCAAACACGGCAACGAGCGGTCGGAGTACGCGCTGCTGCCCGAACTTGTCGGCGAGCCTGGCGACCTGGGGCGCCGCGATCGCGTAGCCGACCGATCCCGCCCCGGACACCAGCCCGGCCAGTCCGTAGCGGCCTGTGCTCGCGGCGATCAGCAGGACCGTGCCGAGCCCGAACATGGCCATCGGGGCGCGGCCGATCATCCCTGTCACGCAGAACCGGGCCGCGCCGGGCGTCCGAAGCAAGGCGAGGTAACCGGGGCCGGGCTGCGGCCTGACGTCGCCTGCTGGCTCGACCGGCTCAAGCTGACCAGCGTCGAGCCCGGCGGGAACGTGGGTCATCGGGTCCGGTACCTCCGCATTGACCGTATCGCGCTGTGCCGACATGTCGGCGGCGACATAGAGCCGGCCCCATGCGCATGTAGGCCGGCGCGGCCAGCGGGGTAAGACCAGCCCTGCTGATTCCCGACCAGGCGATTCAGCCGCGGGAGCCGAATGTTGTTAACGACATGTTTGCGGCCCGGCCTGCTGTGCCCGACGAATCGGGCAGTTAGGGTAGTTACGTTATGGGACGGTTCCTGGGGCGGACTTACGGGAGCGCTGCGGCTGCCAGCCAGCGTGCAAGCGGCAGTCCGGACAGAAACAACGTCGCCAGCCCGGCGGCCGCCTTGCCCTTTGCGTCGCCATTGTCTCCACAGTCGCCGTGATCGGGTTCGCGCTGGACGCGGTCGGCCCGGCGGACGCGGCCGGAAATGGCAGCAAGACGGCGGGGCACAGCACGACGGCAGCTCATCCGGCGATGGTCACCCCGGTCCAGCCGGGCGGAGCCACCGGGCCGGGAGGACGTACCGGGTCCGGCGTGAGCATGGGGTCGGTCGGGAGCACGGGGTCTGGCACGGGCACGGGGTCGGCCGGGAACACGAGCCAGGTCGCCCTGTCCAGCCGCCATAGGTCGGGCCAGCCGGGCGCCCGCGCGTTCGGCCAGATCATCCTGCCTGACCTGCTCATCGTGGCCCCGAACGGGCTGACTGCGGCGCAGATAGCGATGCTGCGCAAGATCGCCGGCGTGCGGAGCATGATCACCTTTGACGGCGCCCGCATCACCGCCGGTGGCCAGTCGGTGAACGTGATCGGCGTCAATCCGGACACGTTCAGGTCCTGGGTGCCGCTGCGAACAGCGTCGAACCAGGCCTTCTGGACGGCGCTGGGCAGGGGCGACTTCGTGGCCGCGGCCGGGACCGCGAAGACCCTGGCGCTGAAATCCGGTGCCTACTACCGGCTGGCGGGCTCCGCTGCCCAGGTAGTCAGGTTCGGCATGGCGGCCGACCTCGGATTGTCGGGCGTGGACCTGCTGGTCAACCCGGCGACCTCGGCCCGCCTCGGCCTGGTCCGCCAGGTGGCCGGTCTGATCAGCGCACCCGGCGTCAGCATGGCGACGCTGACCAGGAAGGTCTCCAAGGTGCTGGGGCCGACCGGTCGGATCGAGGTGCTGCGTAGCCAGTTGCCTGTCGCGGCAGTTCCGTCTGGGACGGTGCCAACGGACTACATTCAGCTTTTCAAGGCCTCGGCCGCCGACTACTGTCCTGGCCTGTCCTGGACGGTCCTGGCCGCCATCGGGCAGATTGAGAGCGCGGATGGGCAGAACATGGGGCCCTCGACCGCCGGCGCCCTCGGGCCCATGCAGTTCCTGCCGTCGACGTGGGCGACGTGGGGCATCGACGGCTTCGGCCAGACTGGCGCGCCCGACGTCCTGAACCCCTACGACGCGGTGCCGTCCGCAGCCAGGCTGCTGTGCGCAGACGGCGCCGCGGCTGGCGGCCGGTCGCTCTACAACGCGATCTTCGCCTACAACCACGCGAACTGGTACGTCAACGAAGTCCTGTCGCTCGCGGCGGAGTACGCGGCAGACTACCGATAGTGCTGGCGGGATGGCACGACGGCGTCTTCGCCTTGGTTGGATAGAGGCATGTCCCCCTACGACGCGTTCCTGCTTGTCTCCTTCGGTGGCCCGGAGCAGCCGGCCGATGTCATTCCCTTCCTGCAGAACGTGACGGCCGGGCGCAACATCCCGGCCGAGCGGCTGGCGGGCGTCGCCGAGCACTACTACCGGCTCGGCGGAGTGAGCCCCATCAATCAGCAGTGCCGCGACCTGGTCGCGGCAGTGGCCAAAGACTTCGCGGCGCGGGGCGTGCACCTGCCGGTCTACTGGGGCAACCGGAACTGGGACCCGTACCTGGCTGACACCCTGGCTGCCATGGCGGCAGACGGCGTCAGCCGGGCGCTGGCCTTCGTCACCTCGGGCTTCAGCTCCTTCTCAGGCTGCCGCCAGTACCTCGGCAACATCGAGGCCGCGCGGGACCAGGCCGGCGACGGTGCGCCGCGGGTGGACAAGATCAGGCAGTACTTCAACCACCCCGGCTACATCGGCTCCTTTGCCGCTGCGGCGGCCGAGGCAGTCAGGTCGCTGCCGGACGGTACCGGCGACGAGTTCGACCTGATCTTCACCGCGCACAGCATCCCGCTCAGCATGGCCGATGCCAGCGGGCCAGCTGGCGGGGCGTACCAGGCCCAGCTCGCTGAGGCGGCCAGGCTGGTGACGGCCGAGATCGGCTATCGGCGGCCGTGGCTGCTGGCGTATTCGAGCCGCAGCGGGCCGCCGTCCCAGCCGTGGCTCGAGCCAGATATTAACGACCTGCTGGCCGAGCGGGCGGCCGCCGGGTCCAGGGCGGCCGTCGTCGTTCCCGTCGGGTTCGTGAGCGACCACATGGAAGTCAAGTTCGACCTAGACGTGGAGGCAGCGGAGACAGCACGGCGGCTCGGGCTTGCCTTTGCCAGGGCGGCGACTCCGGGTACCGACCGGCGCTTCGTGTCGATGATCACCGATCTCGTCTGCGAGCGGCTCGATGGCACAGCTCCGCTGGCACTGGGCGCACTCGGCGCCGGCCCCGACTCGTGCCCGGCTGGCTGCTGCGGGTCGGCTCCCGGCCGGACGGCCGCCCGATGAGCGAGCGCGGACCTGCTGGGCAGCCGTCACCCGGCCGGGACGAGCTGGCCAAGCTCGCCAGATCCGTGGCACGCGAGGCCGCTGACTTGCTGCTGGCTCGGCATGACCAGGCTGCCGTCGTCCAGGTCAAGTCGAGCCCGACTGACATTGTGACGCAGCTAGACCGGGCCGCCGAGCAGCTCATCCGGGATCGGCTGCTGGCCGCTAGGCCGGCGGACGCGATCTTGGGTGAGGAGGGCGGCGAGACCGGTCACGGCAGCGTCCGGTGGATCGTCGACCCGCTCGATGGCACGGTTAACTACCTCTACGGTCTGCCGGACTGGGCAGTCAGCATCGCGGCAGAGGTCGATGGCGCGGTCGTGGCCGCGGCCGTCTGCGTGCCGCTGCGGCGCGCCATGTTCACGGCGACGCTCGGCGGCGGGGCGTGGCTGGAGTCTGAGTGGAATGCCGGCCCGCTGCGGCTCGCGTGCAACTCGGGCATCCCGCTGGCTAGCGCCCTGGTCGCGACTGGCTTCGGCTACGCGGCATCGCAGCGAGCAGTGCAGGGTCAGGTCGCGGCTGCCGTGCTGCCGCAGGTACGGGACATCAGGAGGACGGGGTCGGCCGCGAACGATCTATGCTCCGTCGCGGCCGGATACGTCGATGCGTACTACGAACAGGGCGTGCACGAGTGGGACATCGCGGCCGGCGGCCTGATCGCGCGCGAGGCCGGGGCTGTCATGGGCGGCCTCGGCGGCCGGACCGCCGGTGAGGCCATGACGGTAGCCGCCGCACCGGAACTGTTCCGCGCACTGCACGACATGCTGGCTGGCCTGGATGCAGATCGGGGGCCAGCCTAGGCGCCATGCTGGTCGCGCTGTCCGGGTTGCGCTGTCCGGGTTGGGCTGACCGCGTTGCGCTGGCCAGGCTGGGTTGACCGCGCTGGGCTGACATGGCGTGCTGTGCTGGCTGTTGCCGTGGCCCGGTCAGGTCCCCTGGCGCGCCAGCGTGCCCGATGCGATCGGGCCGTTGCTGTGGAAGCTGAACCAGATCTTGGTCGCGCTCGTGAGGGTGATGGTCACCTGGCCGTTCTCGCATTTGGACTGGCCCTTGATAATGCCCTGACTCGCGATCAGCTTGCGGGCCGCCGCCTGGGTGAGCGCCAGCGCGCCTGAGCAGCTGAAGTTAGTGCCGGCGTAGCTGATCGTCCCGGCCGTCGTCCCGGCAGCGAAGGTGACGGTGACGTTGAAGGTGTCAGTCGGCGGCTGCGTGACGACGCCAGCCCAGGCACCGTCGAACGCTGCCGGGGTCACCGCGCCGTGGCTCGCCGAGGCTGACGCAGTCGGCGATGCGCCGCCGCTAGTAACTCCGGTGTCGGCTGACAGGCGGCTGTTGCTGGCATGGCTACCGCTGGCCAGCAGCATGCGCACGATGACCACGCCCACGACGAGCACGGCCACAATTGCGCCGGTGATAAGCCAGCCAGCACGCCTCCCGGCCTGGCCGCGCCGGGCATGCCGGACGGACGGATCGGCTGCGGCGTTCCCGGCACGCCGGGCTGACGCCCGCCGGCCGGCGTACTCGGCAGCTTCGCGCGACTGGGTCCGTACCGCGGCCGCCCGCGCCGGTGAGCGGCCAGCGGTCGTGCCGCTACTGGCCTGACGGCGACGATCCACGTCGTAGCCGCGACGGGCAGGCCGGATCGCGCGCCTGGATCCCTCGGCAAGCACGCCGGCCGGCAGGTCCTGACTACCCAGCAGGCTCTGCACGACTGCCCGCGCGGCCGGGCGCCCGGCTGGCTCGGGATCCAGGCACCGCTCCACGGGGCCGCGCAAGTGGTCGGGCAGGATATCAAGATCATCGAGCGTAGCCGGGGGGTGGCCAGCCGCGGCGAAGACGACTGTCTGCGCCCAGGCCAGCATGTCGGCTGACGGCGTTGCTGCACCATAGGGCGGCGTGATGCCGAACTCCACCACGCGCAGCGACCCGTCGGTCGCCATGATCACGAACTCGGGCCCGAAGTTGCCGTGGACAAGGCCTGCCTGATGGACAGAGGCCAGGCCAGTGGCCATCCCGACGGCGACCGCCTCTAGGTCGTGCCCGTGCCGGACTCCGTCTGCTGCCACAAGCTCCATCAGTGAGTGGCCACGGACGTACTCGCTGACCAGGTAGGCCTGCGAGCCGTCGAGCCCGGCATCGAGGACACGGGCGGCGCAGAACGGCGGCACGCGCTTGGCGACGGCGGCCTCAGCTGCGAACCTGTCCCTCGCCGCGGCGTCCAGCGCCCACTCGCCGCTGAGCACGGTGATGGCGACATCCGTGCCGTCAGGACCGGCGCCGATGAAGATCGGATCGTCAGAAGGGATACCGTCAAGCCGCCCGGTCAGCTGATACCGCGCGACCCGCCTGGGGTCGCCGGAACGCAGTGGCACTTCGTGAGGCATGGACCGGGGACTCCGCTAAGGCATGCAGCGTGCGACCTGTGATGCGGTTCGTACCATACGCACTTTGTGCATCTCAGTGGGTCGAATCAACTAAGTTACTTGACAGTAAATAGTGACGCAAGCTCTCAACCCCGGCATCGCCAGGTATAGATTGCCCCGCTACGCGTCGGATTGGGGGGCTGGCGGTGCCGACACGCTTCAGTTAAGCGGGCATGGTAGGTGTAGCGACCCTCCGGACGTGGCAGAATTCCCCGCCGGATTCGGGCACAACCGAGCCGTCCCGAGCGTTACAAGCGCGCGACGAGGTTAGTAAAGATGGAGGGGTAAGGGCCGAGATGGCTACCGACTACGACAGCCCGAGGAAGACAGACGACGACGTTACCGAGGACAGCCTGCAAGAACTGCAGGCTCGGCGGATGGACAAGTCCTCGACGGCGATTGACATCGATCCTGATGACATTGCCGAGTCGCTTGAGCTACCTGGTGCTGACCTTTCAAACGAGGAGCTCTCGTTCCGGGTGATTCCGCGACAGGCGGATGAGTTCACCTGCTCGAGCTGCTTCCTCGTCCACCACCGCAGCCAGCTTGCCGACAACCGGAGCGGCCAGCCCGTCTGCCGGGAGTGCGCGGCCTAGCTGCGTGATGCTGATGTCGGCGAGGAGGCCGAATCGTCAGTTAATGGCAGGGAATGAGGCGGCTCGGGCCGTCTCCGCCTGGCGGGGCGCGGCCCCCGCTGCTGGCGGCTGCCCCGAGCGTGCTCACGGCACTAACCGGGAGCGGCCTCGTTCCCTTCTTGAGCGTTGCGTGAATGTTCCAGGCCGCGGGTGTGCGCGGCCATCCGGCCGATGGTGGCCGTGCTGATGGCGCGGCCAGCCTGGGCCCGCCGTGCCCACAGCAGCCGCATCAGGTGACGACGCCCCTCCGGCGGCAGCCGCCGGATCTCGCGGACAGTCCGCACGGCCACGGGTAGCAGCAGGAGCCCGGCCAAGATCGCAAACGGCACGTTCCCGATCAGCACGGCGAGCATCAGGCACGTCGCCTGCGCCGCCATCAGGGCGACCGAGATCGTCAGCCGGAGCGCGACCCGGCTGAGTGCCAGCTCGGTATTGCGCCCGAAGACGCCGGTGC
The DNA here is from genome assembly GCA_963837255.1 of uncultured Actinomycetota bacterium. Classification (GTDB taxonomy): domain Bacteria; phylum Actinomycetota; class Actinomycetes; order Streptosporangiales; family Streptosporangiaceae; genus JAJYUU01. The sequence goes on along the minus strand of CAWIMN010000007.1, from coordinate 1,362,104 downwards.
CCGGCGATGTCCTGGCTGCCCGCAGGAAATGCCCGGCGGCAGTGACCGCGTCGCGGGCGCGCAGGCTGATCCGGCCGAGCTCGTTGACGGCGCCGCTATGCGTCGGCTCGATCGCCAGGGCCGACTCCTGCCAGCGTCGTGCTTCCGCGAGGTCACCCCGGCCCAGCGCCGCTTTCCCCGCCGTGACGTGAACATCTGCCACCTCCGGCGCCAGCGTGAGCGCCATCGCCGCGGCCTGAGCAGCCAGCTCGTGCTGCCCGTCGGCCGTGGCGGCCTGCGCGACGCAGACGTGCGACCGCCAGAAGTGGGGCGCCAGCTTGCGCGCTTCCTGTGCGGCGAGCACTGCATCAGCTGTCTGGCCCATCCCGATCAGCGCGGTGCTGACCAGGCGATATGGCCAGTCGTCGGCCGGGATCGAGCGCGCTAGCCCTCGCGGCGGCCGCGACGGCCTCGGCGGCGTTCCCGGCGCCGAGGTGGGCGCGCGACAGCAGGCACCAGCCGCGGCTGCTGGCCGGCGCGGTCGCGAGCACCCCGGCGAGCAGGCTGGCCGCGTCGCCATAGCGGCCAAGGTCGATCATCACGCTGGCCCGGCCGAGGTCCGCGGCCTGTCGGTCAGCCACGGCGGCGCTCAGTCACCACCGCCACCACGATGTGGCCGGCCGTCACAGCAGCTTCCGCTGCTTCAGGTAGGCGGCCAGATCGTCGTAGCTGCCGCCCTCGTTGGCGAACAGGGCCACGTTGCGCGCTGAGTCGAACCAGGGGCCCAGCGACGGCCGTACCTGGCCTACGGCTGTGAGCAGGTCATCCTGGCCGATCATGCGGACCTGGCCGGTCCGCGCCGAGTCGAGCAGGGCCAGCTCGGCGGCGCTCTCGCAGATGTGCGCGATGTCGGCGGCGGAGAAGCCGTCGGTCCTGGCGGCCAGGCTCGTCAGCTGGATGCCGGCCACCGGCCGGTCGCGCAGGTGATAGCGGAACACGGCCTCGCGCGCCTGCTCATCAGGAGGCAGTACCAGGAGCGTCCGGTCCAGCCGACCTGGCCGCCGCAGGGCGCTGTCGACGTCCCACGGATGGTTGGTGGCGGCGAGAACGAAGACGCCCTCGTTGGCACCGGTAACGTCGTCGAGCTCGAGCAGCAGCTGGTTGACGGTGCTGCGCATCGGCGTGCTGCGCAGCTGGCTGCGTTTCTGGCCGAGGCGTCGACCTCGTCGAGGAACACCACGCAGGGCGCGTTCTGGCGGGCAGTCGTCGAAGATCTCCTGGATGTTGCGCTCGCTGGAGCCGATGTACATATCGACGACGTCGGCAAACGAGATGGCCATGAAGCGGGCGCCCAGCTCGCCAGCGACGGCGCGGGCGATGAAGGTCTTGCCGCAGCCCGGCGGCCCGTACAGCAGCAGGCCGCCGCGCAGGCTCTTGCCGTAGAGCTTGCGCAGCTCAGGATTGCGCATCGGGGCCAGGAACGCGGCCTCGAGGCGCGCTTTGACATCAGCCATTCCGGCTACGTCGGCGAGCTGGAGAGCCGGGCGCTCCGCGTCGTAGGCTGCCGCCTCAGCGGTCGCGTCGAGCGGGCGCGCACCGTGCCTCTGCTCGGCCGCGCCCTCGGGCGTGATGAACATCGGCGGCAGCACGTCGCGCAGTTCGGCCTCGGCCTCAGCCCAGTTGAACTCGGATGGCTCCGGGTTGACATTGGCGGTTGCCCGGCTGGACTCGGCGCCGCTCGCAGGTGCCTCGGCACCGCTGGCGCGTGCCCCGGCGGCTGCCGGAGTTGCGTCCTCAGGCTCTGTAGTGGCCTCGGCCGCGGCCGGCTGGGGAGCGGTCGCCGGTGGATCGGCGGGCTGGGGAATGGTCGCCGGTGGATCGGCGGGCTGGGGAGCGGTCGCTGGGGGGTCGGCGGTCTGAGATGCGTTCGCTGGCGGGTCGGCGGTCTGAGCCCCGACCAGGAGGCTCATTGCCTGGACATTGCCGGGATCAGCGTGCAGGACGGCGCCGAGATGGGCGACGGCCTCGTTGCGGTGCCCGGCGCCGAGCAGCAGGCTGGCCAGGTGCATGCGGAGCGCAAGATCGTCAGGAAGCGCGGCTACAGCGTTTCGCAGGCTCGCGATCACGGCATGCTGATCATCCATGCGGCTACCCCGGTGCTGTTCGTCTGCTTAGTGCGAGCTTGACGAGTTTATGTCGCTTTAAGATCACGTGAGTGCTAATCACGACGCTGCTTGCCCGGTGCAGGGCGGAGCTTGTTCGGCGTGGAGCGGGCTCGGACGCGAGCTGGCTCGGTCCTTGACTGAGACCCTGACACTTCCGTGGGGGCAAATGCCGCATAGTGACTGCGATCATGACTCGAAGCGACAGGGTCTCGCGCGGTCCCGCCACTGGCAGGCGACGCGGCCCAGGTAGCCGATGTTCTTAGACGCTCGCCAGGCGTGAGATGCACTCAGGCTGGCCGCAGGTCCTGCCTGAGCCGCAGCAGACCCGGCCGCAGGAGCAGCGGGCCGCGCGGCTGGCCAGCCACGCTTCGTGGTCGCTCAGCGCGAGGCTTCCGTCGGACTGCTCGATGCTGTAGACCCGCTTGATCGCGCCGCCCGGCAGAGCCACGAACTCGCGCGGGATCAGGGCCATGCCTCTAGTGTCGCGCAACAAGCCGACTACCGAGGTCAGGCCCGGCCAGATCAGGCCGGCCGGATCAGGCCGGCCAGCTGGTGCGCTCGTCGGCACGCGGGTCGAGCACGACGGCCGAGCCGCCGGGAGCGCCAAAGGTCATCACCGGGTGGCTTGCGTCGAACGGCTGCCAGCCCGGATCGCCGGTCATCGCGAACCTGATCCACGCGGCGTGCATCGCGGCAGCGAGGTCGGCGGGCGCCTCGGTGCCGATCGCCGTCTGGGCATCGGGAGCGGCCAGGTTGTCGAACACGAACGGAATCTCGATGGCGTGCGCCGCGCCGAGCCCCTGCACGGGACTCTGCCAGGCGAACTCGTACACGTACGTCGGGGCGGCGCCGCCGGCCGCGAGGCGGGCCTGCGCCGCGGCGAACGTCGGGTTGCGGAAGAACCTGTCGGTCACCAGCGCGCACAGCACATCGCCGGCGCTGGCGCTGGGCCGGTTCGCCTGGTAGACGGCGGCGGTGTCCGGGCTGATGCCGAGCGCACCCAGGAAGACCGGCAGCGTCTCGCTCGGTCACCATGGCCGCCATCCCGTTCGGCACGAAGAACAGCCGGAATTCCTCGGTGTTCGTGCCCGCCACCAGCGGTCACGTCAGACCCCTGGCCAGCCGCCAGGGCGGCCAGGGGATGGACGGGCAGCACGTCACCGTCGATCACCGGGATGAACGCCATGGACGTCGCGACGATGCTCGCCCCCCACCGGGCGGGGTCCGGCGCGGCCGCCATGGCGTCGCGGACGGCCGCCTGCGCGGCGATCAGCTTGTCCAGATCCAGGTCAGCCAGGGTGGCAGCGGAGGCGTCGAAGCCGAGCACCCGGCTGAGCTCGCCCGTCACCAGCTGAGCATCGTGCGGGTCGGCGCCGACCTGCGCCGCACCGCTCTGCGCGATCACCTTGCCGAACAGGCCGCGGGCCCGCGGCATGCCCAGCAGCGTGGTGACGCTCATAGCACCGGCGGACTCGCCGAAGATCGTGACGTTAGCCGGGTCGCCGCCGAACGCAGCGATGTTGTCCCGGACCCACTCCAGCGCCGCAACCTGATCCAGCAGGCCGCGGTTCGGCGGCGCGTCCGGCAGCAGCGCGAACCCGTCCACGCCGAGGCGGTAGTTGATGCTGACCAGGACGACTCCGTCACGGGCAAAGGCGTGCCCGTCGTACATCCGGACCGCGGAATTGCCGTTGCTGAACGCGCCACCATGGATCCACACCATGACCGGCGCGCTGCCGCCCGGGTCCGGCGTCCAGACGTTGAGCGTCAGCCAGTCGTCGCCAGGGACGTTCGGCTCGGGCAGCAGAGTGTCGAACGGGGCCACGTAGTCGGGTTTCGGTGGCGTCGGGCCGAACTCGGTGCACGCTCGCACGCCGTCCCACGGCGCCGGCGGCACCGGAGCCTTGAACCGCAGCGGGCCCGTCGGACTGGCGGCATACGGGATGCCCAGGAACCTGGTCACGCCGCCGGTGGACTCGCCGCTCACTGTGCCGTACCTGGTAGTAACCGTCGTCATGCGGGCACTGTGCCATAACACCCGCAGCGGTGGCCAGCCCTGCCGGGCAGAATCCGACCGTCTGGTATGGCCCGGAGCCCGGCGCCTGCGGCTGCACCACGCGGAGTAGGCTCACGCCCGTGACAGACGAGAACGCCGCGACAGGCGGCGCGGCGACGACCGATGACAACGACTGGCGGGTCACCGTCCGCCTGCACGCTGGCGGTCAGGCGGGCAAGGCAGCGGAGCACCTGAGCACCCACAAGGTCGAGAACGAGGTGCATGCGCGCCTTGGCGGCCGGGTGGTGGTCGGCGCTGGCGGCGGGGACGAGCTGTTCCTGTACGCCCACTCGCAGGACGCGGCGGCGGCCGCCCAGCAGTCGGTCCGTGATCTGCTGTCCGCCCATGGCCTGGACGCGGACTACAAGGTCGAGCGCTGGCATCCGCTGGCGGAGGAATGGGAGGCCGCCGACCAGCCGCTGCCCGCCACGCCGGCCGAGGTCCAGGCCGAACGCGAGCAGCTGGACGCCGAGGAGACTAGCCGAGTCGGTGACAGGCGGAGTCGCCCTGTTCGAGGTGCGCGCGCAGCTCCCGTCGCATCGCGAGGCCGTCGCGCTCGCGGCCCGGCTGGCCGGCGAGGGCTACTCGGTTGTGCGCCGCTGGCGGTTCCTGGTCGTGGGCGCCAACAATGAGGACCAGGCGGGGGAGTTCGCCGCGCGGATCCGGCACGAAGCCCCGGCCGACGCCGTGATCAGCACCGAGGAAGTCGGCCCAGGTCGGCCCTACACCGTTTTCGAGCTGGCAGCCGGATCGGGACTCTAAGCTGCGGGCACCGGCCCGGCCGGGGGGCGCCGCAGCTGATGCAGCATCCAGCCGCGACCCGCGGCGTCCAGCGGGCGAGTGTGCTCGGTGAAGACCTCAGCCGCCCGCCGGTAAGACATCCGCCCGTGGCCGTTCAAGGGGCAGACGTCCGCCTCGGGCGTGCCGGCCGGAGCGCGCCGGTCAGTGAGGAAGACCGGCCCGTGTCGCCTGCCTGCCAGCAGCCAGCCCACCAGGTCGCTGGTGCGGGCGCTCCACTCGATGGGAGCGCCGCCGCAGGCGACTCTGGCCCGGGCCCTGTGGAGGTCCACGGCGTCGGCGTCCAGTCTCAGCGCGGCCTCGGCCGCGACGCCGCTATCGCGGAGCAGATGCCACAGCGCCTGCTCCCGCAGACTTGCCGGCAGCCGGAACAGCCCGTCCGCCTCGGCCTCGCTCAGCGCCCGCGCTGCCGCAGGACGCTCGCCGGGGCCGGCCAGCTCGGCCGTCGGATCACCGGCTATCCATTCACGCCGCCGCCACCAGCCGATCGCGCCCCGCAAAGCGGATAGCTCCCGGCGCACCGTGCGCACCTCGGCCTGGCTCAGCCGCGACGCGACGGCGCCGGCCAGCCTGCGCCCCGCGTCCTTGTCATCGAGCACGGCCAGCGGGACGACGGGCGGGACCGCGCGCCGCCGGCTCACGCCCTCCGGCCGCGCCTTGCCGACGAGCGGCCAGGCCCAGCCGGCCAGCGAGATCCGGTACACCCGGCGAGAGCCCTCGGTGAGCTGAGCTTCATCCAGGTACCGGTCCACGGCTACGGCATATTCGACAGGTACGACCCGGGCGGACGCCAGCATGCTCATCCGCACTCCTCTCGAATTCGCTCGCAGTAAATCAGCGATCCCGCCAGCTCAGATCATTCTACCGCGTCCGGGGCGCCGTCATTGGTGCTGTATTTACTGCGACATCGGGCCGCTGGCCTGGCACTCTGCAGAGCATCTGGGTAATTGTATTGTCAGCCGCGCGTGCATTCTGGCAATGTGAATTTCGTGCCTGAATTTGATGCGCCAGCTAATTATAATCGCAGTAAATCGAGTACGCATTCACCGTCCGTGGTCAATAGGGACCGAGGCGGCGGTAATTCTCCGGCGCCTTCCCGCACGTGGCGGCGCTGGCTTGGGCCACTGACGGAGCGGAACTTCCGCGTGTTCGCTGCCGGCTATGCGACGTCGCTGCTGGGGACGGCGATGTCTCGAATCGCGCTGACTTTTGCCGTCCTCGATAGCGGCGGCAACGCGGCCGACCTTGGCTATGTGTTCGCTGCGAACGTGTTCCCGCAAGTGCTCGTGATGCTCGGCGGGGGAGTGCTAGCCGACCGCGTGGGCAGGCGGCCGGTCATGCTGATCACCGACTCCGCCCGGCTTGTCGTGCAGGGCGTGCTGGCCGTCGACCTGTTCGCCGGGCGCCCGTCGATCTTGGAATTCGCTGTGCTTGCCGCCTTGCTCGGAACGGGCGAAGGGCTTCTTCAACCCGGCGCTCGGAGGCCTGCGCGCGGAGATCGCGCCGCCGGACAAGCTGTCCGACGGCAATGCCCTGCTCAGCGTCGCTCAGTCCGCCGCCACCGTCGCTGGGCCCGCGCTCGCTGGCATCGTGATCGCATTCACCAGCCCCGCGGTGGTCATCGCTCTGGACGCGCTGAGCTTTGGCGCGAGCGTGCTCAGCCTGGCCCTGCTGAAGATCCCGGCCGCGAGCCCGGCCACCCAGTCGCCTTGGCGCGACCTGGCGGACGGCTGGGCGCAGTTCCGGGCGCAGTCCTGGCTCTGGCTCACCACTGTGCAGTTCGCACTGTTCAACCTGCTGACCTGGGCGCCGTACCTGCTGCTTGGCCCGATCCTGGCGCGACAGTACCTCGGCGGTGCTGGCGCCTGGGGCGTGATCGCGGCTGCGTACGCAGGCGGCTCGGTCCTCGCGGGGTTCGCTCTCGTCGGCCGCAGGCCGCGGCGGCCGCTGGTGGCTGCCGTCGCGGGCACCTTCGGCTACGCGCTGCCGTGCTTGCTGCTGGCGGTGCACGCACCACTGCTGCCAGTCGCGGCCGCCGCGCTCGCGGCGGGATGCGGCAGCGCGGTCTTCGGCACGTTCTGGACGACGGTGATGCAGCAGCAGGTCGCGCCCCAGATGCTTGGGCGAACGACCGCGTTCTCGACGACCGGGTCGTTTGCGCTCGGCTCGCTCGGGTGGACGGTCATCGGCTCGGTGGCAACGGTTGTCGGGCCAGGCCGGCTGCTCGGCTTCGCCGCCGCGTACGCCACCGTCAGCAGCGCTGTCGTGCTCGCAGCACCCGCGATCCGAGCGGTCAGTTGGCAGGACCCGAGTCCGTCGCCGTGATCGTGAAGGATTCGGCATCGCCGGCATTGTCAGGATTTACGTGATCATGAAAGCCGGCGCGTACCCGGGCGCGCCCAGACCCGCAGGATGCAGCGCGTGCCCGGGCGCCCAGACCCGCGCAGGCTCCGGCGACGCGGCCGGGCCGACTTGAGCGCGGCAACCAGGGAGATGCCGGCGAGCCCGATATCGCGGGCGTGGTAAGGGTTGTCCCAGGCGCAAGTGACAGGCGCAGATGACAGGCGCAGACGGCAAGCGCGCATGAGAGGCGGATGTGCATGGGGCAGCAGGCAGAACTGGTCTTCGCCGGCGGCGCGGTCTATACGGCCGATGCCAGCCGGCGGCGGGTGGTCTCGGCCGTCGCGGCCGACGGCAGCCCGGCGAGTGCGGTCGCGGTCGCCGGCGGCCGGATCGAGGCCATCGGGCACGCTGCCGACCGGGACATCCAGGACCTGATCGGCCCGGCGACCGAGGTCGTCGACCTGCGCGGCCGGGCGCTGCTGCCCGGGTTCCAGGACGCGCACGTGCATCCCGCCTTCGCCGGCATCACGATGATCGGCTGCAACCTGATGGGCGCCGCGAGCCTCGACGAGGCGCTGGCCAGGATCAGCGACTTTGCCCGGCAGCACCCCGACCGAGAGTGGATCGCGGGTTCCGGCTGGCGGATGGAGTGGTTCCCCGGCGGGACCCCGGACCGGCAGACGCTCGACGCCGTGACCGGCGGTCGGCCCGCGTACCTGTCCAACCGCGACGGCCACGGCGCGTGGGCCAACTCGCGCGCCCTGGAACTTGCCGGCGTCGACGCGCGGACCCCCGACCCGGTCGACGGGCGGATCGAGCGCGAACTGGACGGCGGCCCCCAGGGCACGCTGCACGAGGGCGCCGCGAACCTGGTCGGCGCCCTGCTGCCCGACCTCTCCGTCGAGGAACGGCTCGCCGGCCTGCTCCTGGCCCAGCGCCACATGCACGCCCGCGGCATCACCGCGTGGCAGGACGCGATCGTGGGGGACTACCTCGGCAGCCCTGACCCGCTGCCGGTGTACCTGGCCGCCGCCGCGAGCGGTCAGCTCACCGCCAGAGTCGAGGGCGCGCTGTGGTGGGACCGGACCAGGGGCGGCGAGCAGCTGCCCGACATCCTCGGCCGCCGCGAGCGCGGCCGCGCGCCCCGGTTCCGGGCGAACACTGTCAAGATCATGCAGGACGGCGTCGCCGAGAACTTCACCGCCGGGATGCTCGAGCCCTATCACGACCCGACCGGGTGCCATGCCCACGGCAGCGGCCTGTCCTACGTGGACCCCGAGGCGCTGCGCGGCTACGTCACCCAGCTGGACGCGCTCGGCTTCCAGGTCCACCTGCACGCGATCGGCGACCGGGCCGTGCGCGAGGCGCTCGACGCGATCGAGGCGGCCCGCACGCAACCGGCCACATGACGGCACTGGCCGCCCCGACAACCGGCATCACATCGCCCACCTTCAGGTCGTGCATCCCGACGACGTGCCACGGTTCGCCGCGCTCGACGTCACCGCGAACATGCAGGGCCTGTGGGCGGCGCACGAGCCGCAGATGGACGAGCTGACGATCCCGTTCATCGGCCCGGAGCGGACCAGAGCGCCAGTACGTCTTCGGCGACCTGCTGCGCAGCGGCGCACGCCTCGCGGCCGGCAGCGACTGGGCCGTCAGCAGCGCGAACCCGCTGCGTGCCGTCCACGTCGCAGTGAACCGCTCGCTGCAGGGAGCGACGGGGGCCGACGCCGAGCCGTTCCTGCCCAGTCAGAGCCTGGACCTGGCCGAGGCGCTCGCGGCGTACACGATCGGCTCGGCGTACGTGAACCACCTCGATGACGAGACCGGCTCGATCGAGCGGGGCAAGCTGGCGGACCTCGTGGTGCTGGACCGCGACCCGTTCGCGCACCCGGCCGCGGACATCGGCAGCACCGGCGTGCTGGCGACCTACGTCCAGGGCGAGCCCGGTCTTCCTGGCGACGAACGGAGCACACCATGGAACTCACTGAGCTCGGCCGCGGCGGCCCGCTGGTATCGCGGGCCGGCCTCGGGCTGATGGGCATGTCCGGCATCTACGGCCCGGCCGATGAGACCGAGAGCATCGCGACGATCCGGGCCGCGCTCGATGCCGGGATCACCCTGCTGGACACCGGCGACTTCTACGGCATGGGTCACAACGAGCTGCTGCTGCGCGACGCGCTGCGCGGCGTCGACCGGTCCAGCGTGTTCATCCAGGTCAAGTTCGGCGGCCAGCGTGACCCGAGCGGAGCTTTCATCGGTCACGACGCGAGCCCGGCGGCAGTGAAGAACTCGCTCGCGTACACGCTGACCCGGCTCGGCACCGACTACGTCGACCTGTACCAGCCGGCGAGGCTAGACCACCGCGTTCCTATCGAAGAGACAGTTGGGGCGATCGCCGAGATGATCCAGGCCGGCTACGTCCGCTACCTGGGCCTGTCGGAGATGGGAGCCGAGACGATCAGGCGGGCGGCCGCGGTGCACCCGGTGGCCGGCCTGCAGATCGAGTACTCGCTGATGAGCCGCGGGATCGAGGCCGCCGATCCTGCCAGCCGTGCGCGAGCTCGGCATCGGGGTGACCGCCTACGGCATCATGTCGCGCGGGCTGCTGTCGGCCGACAGCGCGCGGGCGATCGGGCCCGGCGACCCGCGGGCCAGGTTCCCCCGCTTCCAGGGCGACAACCTGCGCCGCAACCTCGACCTGCTCGGCGCGCTCGAGCAGATCGCGGCCGACCGCGGCGTGACCACGGCCCAGCTGGCCATCGCGTGGGTGCTATCGCGCGGCCGCGACATCGTCCCGCTCATCGGGACCAAGCGCCGGGACCGGCTGGCCGAGGCGCTCGGCGCCCTCGAGCTGACCCTGACCGCGGACGAACTGGCGGCGATCGAGGCGGCGGTGCCTAGCTCGGCGGTGGCGGGCGACCGGTACGACCCCGGCGGCATGGCCTCACTGGACAGCGAAAAGCGTTAAGACGGGGAACGGGGCCGATCCAGCCGCGCCGAGCCCGCGCGCTCGGGTCAGCCATGCATTGGCCCGGTCATGGCGACCGACAAGAGCAAGAACGCGAGCAGAGCGAGCACCGCGAGCCCGATGGTGCCGATGTATCCCAGGATCAGCCCGGTCAGGGCGATGCCCGTCGCCCTGCTCGCCCGTCATGTCGGATCTGCCGTCGGGCCTTGTGACCGAGGATGATGGCCGGGATACCCGCCAGGGGGCCGGCCGACGACCTGACCGACTCCGCACACGAGCGCGGCGATGGCCAGGCCATTCGTGTGTTGCTGGGGTATCGCCGGCTGGCCAGTAGGGAGTCACCGGAACGGGCGGCGACGGGACGACGAATCGCGCGGGCAGGTCCGCGGTGAGCCTGGCCAGCTCGGCGTGGGTAACCGGGCCGGCCAGGGCAGTGGCCCGCTCGTCCCATTCCTCACGGGTCAGCCGGCCGTCAGCGAACGCGTCGTTCAGGACTGCCTGCACCCGTGCGCGGTCGTCGTCTGATGCCCGGATGGCCCCTGCGTCCGCTCGCCCGCTGCCATCGTCCCCCCCGGCGCTGCCTGGATCGCTGAGCACCTGCGGCCCTCAGTCTAAGTCTGTCGATCGGCAGCGCCGGGCCGGTGCCGATGGTCATCGGCTCGGCCGATAGGTGAGCAGGACGTTGCCCGAGCCGAACTGCCGGATGCCCAGGCGCTCGAGCGCCGCCGGGTCGGCGCCGGCCAGCACGGGATGGCCGTCGCCCAGAACGACCGGGTTCACCATGATGCGGACCTCGTCGATGACGCCAGTGCCGAGCAGGCTCGCGGCGAGGTCAGAGCTGCCGAGCAAGGCGATATCGCTTGGCCCGGCTGGCCCTTGATCTTGGCGAGCTGCGCGGCGACGTCGTCGCTGAGCACGGTCACTGGTCCCCAGGCTGCCTCGGTGAGCGTGCGGGACACGACGATCTTGTCGAAGGCGTTCATCCGGCTCGCGACCGCCGGGTCGCCGCGCAGGCCAGCGTCGGTCGGCCAGAAGGCGGCCATGTGCTCGTAGGTCTTGCCGGCCGAAGAGCAGCGTGTCCGCCTCGTCCAGTTGCGCTAGCGGCGAAGTCCAGGAACTCGCTGTCGACGTTGTGCCAGGACAGATCGCCGCTGCTCGTCTCGTGATACCCGTCGAGGCTGGCCATGATGAACGCGAAGATCTTGCGCATCTGCCTGTCCCTCAGCTGTCCGCGCGCGACTCGAGGTACTTGCCGAGGTTGTCGAGCAGCCAGACGGTGCCCTCCTCGCGTGCCTCGGGCTTGTCGATGCCGTCCAGGAATACGCCCTGCTCGGTGTAGGTGAGCTTGGTCCCGGTCCGGACGGGCACGATGTCGACGGTGGCCACCGACACCGACATGCGGTCGTCGCCGGCAGTACATCTCGTAGCAGTACACGATCCGGCGGTCCGGCACGATGTCGTAGTAGGTGGCGTCGTAGCGGTAAGAACTGCCCTCCGGGGTCAGGCCGCCGAAGCGCTCGTGGCCGCCGACGCGTGAAGTCCATGTCGGCCTCGGTCCCGTCGGACTTGAAGTCGGGGTCGTCCATCCAGACGGCCTTGGCGGCTGCGTCGGCCCAGGCACCGAACACCTTGGCCGGGTGCGCGGGGTAGGTGCGCTCGATGACGAAGGTGGCGTGGTTGACAGAACGCTCGGTCATTTCTTCTCCTCAGGCTGATCGATCGGGTCGCGGCCGGTGTCTGGCTCGGCGGGCGCGGCGGGCCGCTCGTGGCGGCGTCGCCCAGGTAGTCGCCGAGTCGGTCCAGGCGGCGCTCCCACAGGGAACGCCGCTCGGCGATCCAGCCCTCGGCTGACCGCAGCGCGGCCGGGTTGATGGCGCAGGTCCTGGTCCGGCCGATCTTCTGCGACCGGACCAGGCCGCTGGCCTCGAGCACCTGGACGTGCTGGACGACCGCGGCCAGGGACATGGCGAGCGGCTTGCCGAGTTCGCTCACCGAAGCCGGTCCCTGGCTCAGCCGCTCCACCATGAGCCGCCGACCGGGGTCGGCGAGTGCCTGGAACACCCGGTCCAGGTCCGCCACTTGGTTAAGCATGTGCTTGAGTATGCCGATTCTGGCCATGATAGTCAAGTCGGTGCTTCACTATTCGAGACGGCTGGGTGGGTCTGGCCGCCGTCGGAACAGCGTCGGCTGCCGAATCCTGCTGCTGCTCTAGGCAGCAGTAGAACGGCAGCCACGAGGTTCGCGCGGGCTGTCGGCGCGGCCGTCCAGGAGGGTTCGCGCGGCCGTCCAGGAGGTCGCGGGCTGCCAGGAGCGGTTCGAGGCGCCGTCACAGGTACGCGGTCTGCGGCGCTGTCCAGGAAGTTCGCGGGCTGTCGGTGGCGTCGGCGATGATGGGCCTAGCTGATTGGCGAGGTTGCGTGCGAAGGAGGCGGTGTGCCGGCGGACGCGGTGCTCGCGCGAGCGCGCTGGTCATGACCGGCTTGTCCGGAGCGGCTTGTCCAGGCGCGGCGGTTTGCGGCGCAGCTGCTGTCGGGTGAGCCGGCCCGGAGCCCGGTCGCGGTCGCCGAGCGGCTGCTCGCGATCCAGGGCCAGGACCCGCGCGGGGCGCGGCTCGCGGTCCGGTCCCGGACAGCCGGGCTGACCGCCGCTGACGTCGACCGTGCGCTGACCGAGGACCGGTCGCTGGTCATCACCTGGCTGAACCGCGGCACGCTGCACCTGGTCCGCAGCGAGGACTACTGGTGGCTGCACCGGCTGACGGCGAAGCCGCAGTACCAGCTCGGCTGCCTATCGCATCCTGGCCCGGCTTGGCGTGTCCGCGCGCGGATGCCGACAAGGGCGTCGCCGTCGTCGAGCAGGCGCTCGCTGACGGACGGCCCGCTGACCCGGGCGAGCTCGCCGATCGGCTGGCCGCTGCCGGGCTGCCCACGCGATGCGGGGGTCGCGCTGCACGTGCTGATGCTGGCGAGCCTGCGCGGCATCGCCGTGCGCGGACCGATGATCGGCGCGCAGCACGCGTACGTGGCCGCGCGGGACTGGCTCGGTCCGCCGCCGCGCGCGTTCGATCGTGACGCCGCGCTCGCCGAGCTAGCCCGGCGTTACCTGGCCGGGCACGGGCCTGGTCGCGACCGCGACCTGGCCAAGTGGGCGGGCCTGCCGCTCGGGCCAGGTGCGCCGCGGCCTGCACGCGATCGCCGCCGAGCTGCGCGAGCGGCCCGATGGCCTGGCCGAGCTGGCGTCGGCGCCGCAGGAGGAGGCGAGCCTGCCGCCGCCGCGGCTGCTTGGCGCATTCGACGCGATGCTGCTGGGCTGGGAGTCACGCGAGCCGGTGCTGGGCGGCCATCAGGGCATCGTGACGGTGAACGGGCTGTTCCGGCCCGTTCGTCCTCGTCGGCGGCAAGGCGGCGGGGATCTGGGCGTACTCGGCCGGCCGGGTGGTGCTGGAGCGGTTCGGGTCGCTGCCGGATGACATCGAGGCTGCTCTGGCGGCCGAGGCTCGCGATGTCCGGCGCTTCCTGGCCGGCTCGCCGGAGGCAGGACAGGACCGCGATGAAGCTGCCTGACCTGGCCGACCTGCCTACGCGCAGGCCCTGATACAGCACGACGGCGACATCGACGCCGAGCGCGAGTACGACACCGTCCTGTTCGAGCGCGCCGAGTTCGACCGGCCGCAGATGCCTAACGCGCACTTCCTGGAGTGCGCATTCCGCCAGGTCTCGATCACTGACGGCAGGCTGCCGCGGGCCAGCCTGCGCGACGTCTGGCTGCGTGACGTCCGGCTGACCGGGACGACGTTCGCCGAGGGCACCTGGCTCGACGTGACGGTGATCGGATCATCCCTGGCCGGCGTCCAGGTCTTCGGCTCCGAGCTACGGCGCGTCGTGTTCAGCGGCTGCAAGCTGGACTCGGTGAACTTCCGTGCGTCCAGGCTGACCGGCGTCGACGTTTCACAACTGCGTGCTGCGCGACGTCGACTTCGCCGGCGCGACGCTCACGCAGTGCTCGTTCGCCGGCTCGGCGCTCACCCGGGTGGACATCAGCAAGGTGACGATGGACCGGACGGACCTGCGCGACGCCGAGCTCGGCCTGATCATCGACGCCGACTCGCTGCGCGGCGCGATCATCAGCTCCGGTCAGCTCGCGACGGTGGCGCCGGTCCTGGCGGCCACGCTCGGCATCGTTATCGATGACGGGCGGCCATAGCCGCCTCGGCTGCCAGCGCCGGATCGGCCGCTGCCGCCGCCGCGTCTGCTGTCCGGCTGGCCATGAGCCGCCTGACCAGGCTCTGGGCCGCTAGCACGAGCCGCCAGGATGACCGCCGCGGCGACGCCATCCAGCCAGAAATGATTGGCGGTCACGATCACGGCGAGCGTCGTCATCGCCGGGTAGAGCAGGGCCAGCCAGCGCCACTTGCTGTGCGCCGTGGTGATGATGGCGATCGCCACCAGGATCGCCCAGCCGATGTGGACCGATGGCATCGCAGAGAGCTGGTCGGCATTGAACCCGGCTACGTTCGCGTAGACGGACTGGTGGTAGATCACCGCGGTGTCGACAAGGCCGGTGCCGGGCAGCATGCGCGGCGGCGCGACCGGGATGAGCTGCACGAGCAGGCTGATGCCCGTGAACGCCGCCAGCGTCGTTCGCCACCGGCCGTAGCTGGCCGCGGTGCCACACGAAGAGCCAGATCAGGCACGCGATCAGCACCGGGAAGTGCAGCGAGTCGTAGTACAGGTTGAAGAACTGGATCAGCAGCGGATGCGGCAGGAAGAGCCGCTGGATCGCGGTCTCACTCGGCAGATGGATGAGCGCGCTCGACGTGCCAGATCCAGCGCCCGCGGCCGACCGCACCGCCGGGGCCCATGACGGAGAACGACCCGGCGTACTGCCACAGCGCAAACAAGCCGAGCACCAGCGCGGTCTCCTGCGTGAAGACCGCGACGGAAGCCAGCCGCGGCTTGCGCGCGGCCCGCAATGCGACGGTGGCGATGGCCAGGCCGGCTGCCACGCCAGCAGCCTGCTGCCAGCTCAGTTCGAGGTGAATCACCTGCGGGGCCCCGCCAGGCGCACGTTCTGGATGGGCAGGATGCTCACCCGGCCAAGATTACGGCCAGGTGGCAGCAAGGTGTCCAGCCGCCTCCGGCTGGGATTCAGCCGCTGCTGAATGACGCTGGGTCGGGGTACTGGCGCGGCAGCATGACCTCGGCGGAGACGTCTGCGGCCAGCCGGACGATGTCGCCATCGGCGAGCCGGACGGCGACCCCGGGCAGCACCCGGTCGCCGTTGACGAACGTGCCGTTGGTCGAGTTCTCGTCCCGGATGCTGGCATGCCCGCTGTCGTCCACGCTGACCGTCGCATGCCGCCTGGATACGTTCTCGAAGCTAGCGAACGCGGCCGCTACCAGGGATTCCGCCGGATCACGGCCCAGCAGCAATGTCGTGCCAGCTGGAACTTCCACGTTCCCGGTCGGGAAGGACAGCCGCAGTACGGCGGGGGAGATGGCGCCAGGCCGCTCATCGGGCCGCAGGTATTCCTGCATCACGGTGGTGGGCGCCGGGTAATCGTCGTCCCTGGCGCTGGTCCGCGGCAGGTTGGCGCCGCAGGTGAAGCAGATCAGGTCGCCGGGCTTGACCTCGGCCGCACAGTTGGGACAGGTAAGCGTCGCCATCACGTCCTCCTGGACTCCTTCGCCAGCGGCCCCGGCCAGCATCGCCACCGCAACCTCCGCACGAGAGACTAACGTGCGTGGCCACCGGTCTTGGTGCCAGGGCCAGTGAGGATGGCCGCGACCGGCGTGCTGACCTGGGCTTCGTGGCGGCCGGTCAGGCCGGCTGTACGATCCAGAGATGATCGGCTTCACGCTCAACGAGGAGCAGGAGGCGCTTCGCTCTACCGTGGCGGAGTTCGCTCGCGAGGTAGTCGCACCTGTCATCGGCGGCTACTACGAGCGGGGCGAGTTCCCGTACGACATCGTCGCCAGGATGGGCAAGCTCGGCTTGTTCGGCTTGCCGTTCCCTGAGGAGTACGGCGGCATGGGTGGCGACTACTTCGCCTTCTGCCTGGCCCTCCACGAACTCGCCAGGATCGACGCCTCGGTCGCGATCACGCTGGAGGCGGGTGTCGCGCTCGGCGCGATGCCGATCTTCAGGTTCGGGTCGGCCGCGCAGAAGGACCGCTGGCTACCCGAGCTGTGCCAGGGCGAGCGCCTCGCGGCCTTCGGGCTGACCGAGCCGGGCGGCGGCTCCGATATCCCCGGCGGCATGCGCACGAGGGCCCGCGCCGACGGTGACGAGTGGGTGATCGACGGCTCCAAGGCCTTCATCACGAACTCCGGCACCGTCGATCACGTCGGTGGTGACGGTGCTGGCACTCACCGGCGACTCCAGCGGCAGTGCGGACGGCGACGCCGTCAGGGGACCGGCAGGCGACCAGGCGGCGCGAGATCTCGGCGATCATGGTGCCGGCCGGAACGCCAGGCTTCACCGTCGGGCCCGAGTACTCGAAGGTGGGCTGGTGCGCCTCTGACACCAGGGAGCTGGCCTTCTCCGGCTGCCGGGTCCCGCGGGAGAACCTGCTCGGCGAGCCCGGCCGCGGCTACGCCCAGTTCCTGCAGACGCTGGACGAGGGCCGGGTGGCGATCGCGGCCCTGGCGGCCGGGCTGGCCCAGGGCTGCGTCGACGAGTGCCTGCGGTACGCGGCCGAGCGGACTGCGTTCGGGCACGAGCTCGGGCACTATCAGGCGATCCAGTTCAAGATCGCGGACATGGCGGCGCGCGCGCATGTCGCGAGGCTGGCCTGGTACGACGCGGCCGCGCGGCTGGTGGCCGGGGAGCCATTCAAGTCGGAGGCCGCGATCGCGAAGCTGACCTGCTCGAACGCGGCGATGGACAACGCCAGGGACGCGACCCAGATCTTCGGCGGCTACGGGTTCATGAACGAGTTCCCCGTCGCCAGGTTCTACCGCGACGCCAAGGTGCTGGAGATCGGCGAGGGCACGTCAGAAGTGCAGCGCATGGTCATCGCCCGGCAGCTCGGGCTGGCCTAGCCCGGCGGCCCGCCCCTCGGTGCAGTGCCGCTCAGCCGTGCACGATCATGGGCGCGACGGCCGGGGCCTGGCCTGAGCGAGATCATGTTGAAGTTCGACATCAGGCGCACTACCCGCTCCAGGCCGAGGGCGCTCGTGGAGGTCGGGTAGCTGCCGATGGTGATGAGGTCGGCGTCCTGGGCGCTCATGCCGGTCGCCGATCGGCAGCAGCGCTGGACCTGCCCCGTCATGCGCCGCATCGCTCTGCGCCTGTGGCGAGCGCCTGCTGGAAGTCGGCCACCGCAGCGCCGTTGTCCTTGACCCAGGCGCTCATCGCGACGTAGCCAGCAAGCGGCAGGCTCGAGGTCGAGCCGCTGCACGCGTCCAGGACCTCGACGGCGCCGGCCTGACTCTCCGCCTGGTAGATGTACGGCTCGCTGACCAGGATCGCCTTCAGTCGGTGCTGCTCGAGGGCCCGGACCTCCTGCGGCTGCGTCATCGGGTCCCACTGCACTGACTCGGCTTCGTTGCCGAGGTAGTTCGTGAGCACCTGGGTTGCAGCCGCGGCGTCGAGGCTGAGCGGGCTGCCCGAGCCCTCAAGGCCCGTCAGCGACGCTCTCGCTCGGCAGGCCGATCTTCTGGTTGGCGAGATCCAGCGGTGACTGGATCGTGGAACCCGGCAGGGTAAGCACCTCGAGGACGCCCGGGCCGGCGTCGTAGCCGTCGGCCAGGATCCGCAGGTCGTGCGACTGGGCCTGCTGGTAGAAGATGCTGCCGTAGTCGCTCGCCGCGATGTCGGCCTGGCGCGCTCTGGAGCGCGCTGAGCTCGGCGGACTCGCTGGGGTAGGTCTTGATGACGACATTCTGTGAGGCCGCGGCGGCGAACAGCCCTTCCTTCTTGGCAAGGTAGAGGGGTGCGTTATCAACCCCTGGTACCGCGGCGATCGTGATGGTGCTGGAGACGGTGCCGCCCGCGCTGGCGGTTCCGGCGCAGCCGGCGGCGCACAGGACGGCAAGCCCGGACGCTGCGGCCAGGAGGTACCGGGTCCGGATGGCTCGGCGGCTCCCGTTCGCCAGCAGGTTTCCGGCCGGGTCAAGCCTCATGACTCTCCTTGCTCGGTCTGGGATGCCGCAGGTCGTCCGGCGATCCGGGCGGGAGAACCGGCCGGTTTCCTAAACACGGACGATGCGGCAGAGAGTACCCTATTGCTGCCAGGAGGCCCGTCAAACGTCACGTTACATCGGTTTTTCCGATTCGTGTATGTATTGACGCACGTTACCCGGTTACCGGCTAGAGTTGCGCTGGCTATGTGACTGACTGCACCCGATGAAGAGCCGTTGTCTGGGAGGTTTGCCTTGTCGGTATCGCCCTGTGCCGCGATGGCGTGTGCCCAGAGCGCGGCCGCCAGGTGAGGGGTTCAGAGACTGTGCCGTCCCGAGACAACAAGGCCCGCACTGCCGATCCGGCTGCCGCTAGTCAGTCGCCCGGCCGCCCGGCCGGTGCCGCTGAGGCCGAGGACTGCCAGCCCACAGCAGGCGCCGAGCGGCCGTCCGCTATCCAGGCGGTCGCTCAAGAACTGGCGGGTGCGGTCCCGGCTGCTGCTGCTGATCATCATCCCGACGCTGACCGCCGTCGTCCTGGGCGGATCGCGCATCGTCACGTCGGTGCAGAGCGCGCTCGGTTACCAGCGCGTCGAGCAGCTGGCGAATATGAGCTACGACGTGACTGGCCTGGCCGCCAGGCTCGAAGCCGAGCGCGACCAGACGCTTGAGTACATCGGCGAAGGCTCGGCCGGCCGGGCCGGCACGCTCAGCCGATAACACGCCGACGGCGCGCCGCAGAACCTCGCACTGGTCCAGCAGGAGCAGAGCTAACCACGCCCTGGGTCAAGAAGGTGCGGGCGGACGCCGCAGACATCGGTACCGGCTACCCCGCGCAGGTCCAGGCCGACGCGCACAATATCGGTGACCTGCTCAAGCTGCTGCGCCGCTGCGGACCGCGGCCGACCAGCACGCAGCTGCCTGCCACCCAGGTGCTGACGCCAGTACGCCTCGATGATCGACCAGCTGCTGGCCATCGACGACAACATCGCACTGGACAGCGGTGACCCGGCACTCAACAACGACGTCCGCGCGCTCAACCTGGTCTCGCTGATCGCCGAGCAGGCCTCGGAGCAGCGGGGCCTGCTGGCCTACGCCTTCGCCCAGGACGGCACCTTCGACCCCCAGGTGCTGAGCGACGTGACGACGGCGCTCGAAGAGCAGAACGCGAACATCGCCGAGTACGACCGGGTGGCGACGCCGCAGCAGGTGGCGCTGTACAGCCAGCTCAGTCGCGGGCAGCCTTGTCGACTTCGCCAGCAGCTATGAGCTTCAGGCCATTCAGTACGGCAGGAAGGCAAGCCGCTCAACCTGTCGGCCACGACCGCCGAACGAGTGGTTCGGTGCCATGTCGACCGGCACGATCGGCGGCATCGACACGGTCCAGCAGAAGCTGGTGGCCACGACGATCTCCAGGGCATCGGCGCTGCGCCGGCAGGCGATCGAGACGGCCAGCCTCGTCGGCGCCGCGGTCCTGATCGTCTTGCTGCTCGCGCTGCTGCTCACCACGGTAGTCGGCCGGTCGATGGTCCGGCCGCTGCGCCGCCTGCGGTCAGGCGCCCTGGAAGTCGCCGGCGTGCGGCTGCCGGAGACTGTCCGCCGGATGAGCGATTCCGACGGCGCTGGCGTCCCGCTGGATGTCGAGCCGATCGACGTGGACTCCTCCGACGAGATCGGCGAAGTTGCGCGGGCATTCGACCAGGTGCACCGCGAGGCGCTCCGGCTGGCTGCCAACGAGGCGGCGCTGCGCGGCAACGTCAACGCGATGTTCGTCAACCTGTCCCGGCGCAGCCAGTCGCTGGTCGAACGGCAGATCCGCCTGATCGACGACCTTGAGCAGGGCGAGCAGGACCCGGACCGGCTGGCCAGCCTGTTCCAGATGGACCACCTGGCTACCCGGATGCGCCGCAACTCAGAAAACCTGCTGGTCCTCGCGGGTCACGACGCGACCCGGCGGTGGAACCAGCCGGTCGCTCTGGTCGACGTCCTTCGTGCCGCAGTCTCGGAGATCGAGCAGTACGAGCGCGTCAACCTGAACGTCCAGCCGGGCATCGCCGTCCGCGGTCACGCCGTCAACGACGTCGTGCACCTTCTCGCCGAGCTGGCAGAGAACGCCACCTCCTTCTCGTCGGCCGAGACGCCGGTGGCCGTGGCCGGTCACCTGCTGAGCAGCGGGGGTGTCCTGCTCGACATCACCGACCAGGGCGTCGGCATGGGCGCCGAGGAGATGGCCCACGCCAACTGGCGACTGGACAACCCGCCGGTGGTGGATGTAGCCGTGTCCCGCCGGATGGGCCTGTTCGTGGTCGCCCGGCTTGCGGCCCGGCACGGGATCCGGGTCCGGCTGCGGCCAGCGCCGGCCGGCGGCCTGACGGCGCTGGTCTGGCTGCCCGACGAGGTGATCAGTCACGAGTCGAGCACCGGCGCGTCCGGGCATGCGCAGGTTCGACGTGTCGGCGGCCGGCGCCGGCCTGGCCGGAGCCGCTGCCGGCGGTGCCAGCTGCTGCCCAGGCCGGACTCAACCTGGTCGTCAACGGCAGCATGGACGGCGTGCGCGTCGCCGGTCGAGCAGGAGATCAACGCGGCCCGCATGCCCAGGTTCGGCTCGCAGCAGCCGACGCAGCTCACCGAGTCCGGCAGCGGCCTGGGACCGCGCCGGGTGCCTGGCGCGGGCCCGCACCCCGGCAACGCGGCCTGGGGCGGCGCGGCGACCACAAGCCCGCTGCCAGCCGTCGGGTCGGAGGCCGCCGAGGCAGACCTCGCGGCGGCAGACAGACCGCGCCGACGCGATGTCGGGCTCGTATGCGACCGTCGACCGCTATGGCAGCGGGCCGATGCCGATAGCGGATCTGGCCGGGACCGACTGTCGAGTTCAGCTCCGCGCCAGCGCCTGCGCCGGCGGTCGAGCTCGGCCAGCCGAGTGTCGTGGGCCAGCCCGGCAGTGGCGGCCGCACCGATGACCTGGCTGAGAGCGATCGGGGCGGCTTCGGCTGGGAAGGCGCGTCGGGCAGGAACGGCATTCAGGGCGATCTCGGCAGCGACCCGCTCGGCACGGCCGCCTCGGCTAGCTCGCCGAGCGGGGTGGTGGTGCCGGCCGCCGAGCATGTGGCGACCGAGAACCGGCTGCCGATCTTTGAGGCTGTCGAGTCTGACTGGTTCCGCCGCGGGCGCAGTGGCGTGGCTGCGTGGCAGCCGGGATCGGCGGGTCTGGCGGCCTGAGTTCTGGCCTCGGCGACGGCAGCAGTTCCGAGAACTGGCCTGCTGCGCCTGCACGCGGCCAGCGCGCCAGAGCCGGAGGTCACCTGGGCCGCGTCTGCGGCGGACCGGGGATGGGAAGCGGCTGCAGCAGTGAGCTCGCCGCGCGACCGGCGGCACCACGACCGCGGGCTTGCCCAAGCGAGTACCGCAGGCGAATCTGGTTCCCGGCACGGCTTCTCCCGAGCCTGTCGCGCCTGTCCCCGCCCGTTCGGCTGCGGCTACCAGGGACCGTTTTGCGAGCTTCCAGCGCGGTGTCAGGGAAGGCCGCGCGGCGGTCGCAGG
This sequence comes from uncultured Actinomycetota bacterium, assembly GCA_963837255.1. GTDB lineage: Bacteria > Actinomycetota > Actinomycetes > Streptosporangiales > Streptosporangiaceae > JAJYUU01. The sequence continues at coordinate 1,340,129 of CAWIMN010000007.1, read as the reverse complement.
CGAGGATGCACACTCTGATGGAGATGACGGTTCTCGATGAGGGTGACACGATCTTGGTCAACTCGTCATGCTTAGCCTGGGAACGTGGATGCGCCGCCAGCCGGTCACTCCGCGACAAGCCACGGCGGCACTGGTCCGATCGGACCTAGTGCAAGCCGCGAGAGGAAGGTGCACCTGTGAGTCCGCTTGTGCGTCCGGCTCAAGATCTGAACTGGCTGATCACGAACTTCGTCGAGCGGGTCCCCTCGGTGGCCCACGCGATCGTGGTCTCCGCAGACGGACTGCCGATGGCGTTCTCGCATGGCTTCCCGGCTGACAGGGTTGACCAGCTTGCTGCAGTGACATCCGGGCTGACGAGCCTGACCCAGGGCGCGGCGCGTGTCTTCGAGGGTGGCGCCGTGACGCAGACCGTCGTGGAGATGCAGCGTGGCCTGCTCATCATCATGGCGATCAGCGACGGCTCGAGCCTCGCAGTGCTCGCTGCGGCTGACTGCGACATGGGCCTGGTGGCCTACGAGATGGCGCTGCTCGTCGAGCGGGTCGGCAGCGCGCTGACGCCTGAGGTGCGCGGCGGTCACCCTGGCTGGGCAGAGGGCGGCCGACAGTGACAGGAGGCTGCCGTGTTTGGCCGCGGCCGCGATGACTGGGATGCGGGCGAGCGCCTGTACCCAGCTAGTCGCGATGACCTCGATGACCGCGACTTTGACTACGCCCCCGGTCACGCTGCAGCCGCCTCGCGACCCCTGGCTGAACGACTCCGGGACCGCGGGACAGCCGGAGACGAGACCAGCGCTCTCGTCCGTCCGTATGCAGTAACTGGCGGCCGGACTAAGCCCCGTTACCAGCTTCAGATCGAGGCCATGGTCGCGGCATCGCACTACGAGGCTCGCGACTTGTCTGTCCTCAGCCCCGAGTGCCAGGCCATCCTCGGGTTCTGCCGTGACTGGCGGTCGGTCGCGGAAATCTCAGCGGTGTTGCGGATGCCGCTGGGCGTCGCCCGTGTCCTGATCGCGGACATGGCGATGGAAGGACTAGTCCGGGTACACCAGATCGACCACGCACAGGGTCGCCCGGACATCAACCTGCTCGAAAGGGTACTCAGTGGACTTCGGAAGCTCTAGGACCGTCCAGGCGACGGCCGCAGAGGCCGCGATGACGTCGGTGAAGATCGTCGTCGCGGGCGGCTTCGGCGTCGGCAAGACCACGTTTGTGGGCTCGGTCTCCGAGATCACGCCGCTCACCACCGAGGCCGTCATGACCACCGCTAGCGATGGCCTCGATGACCTGAGCCACACGCCGGACAAGACCACGACCACTGTCGCCATGGACTTCGGCCGCGTGACCCTCGATGCGGGCCTGATCCTTTACCTCTTCGGCACGCCAGGGCAGCACCGGTTCTGGTTCATGTGGGACGACCTGATCCAGGGCGCGATCGGCGCCGTCGTACTCGTGGACACCCGCAGGCTGGCCGACTCGTTCCCGGCGGTCGACTACTTCGAGTCGGCCGGGCTGCCGTTCATCGTCGCGGTCAACGGCTTCCACGGCGACTTCCCGCACGCGCTGACCGATGTGCAGGAGGCGCTGTCGATCAGCCCGCGCGTCCCGATCATGCAATGCGACGCCCGCGGCCGTAACTCCACGAAGGCGACGCTGATCGCCCTGGTCGAGCATGCGATGGAGATGCAGCTCAGCGCCAGGTGACCGGGGGCTGGCCCGGCCTGGCGAGCCGGGGCGCACCGCTTCTGCTGTAATGGTGAGGCGGTCCAGGGGCGGTAGCTCAGCCGGTCAGAGCAGCGGACTCATAATCCGCCGGTCGTGGGTTCGAGCCCCACCCGCCCCACTGCTTAAATGTATTAGTGCGGCTGATACCTGACATCTGTCCTTCGGCTGATGCCTGACGGTGTAGCGGCTGATGGTTGACAGTTACTTCGGCTGATCCTTGACACTCCCTTTATGAGGGAGCTGAGTGTGGCAGAGCAGAGGTATCAGGCTGTCCTGGCGGTTATCGGCGAGGGCAGCACGGTGAGTGAGGTGGCCGGGCGGTGGGGTGTGTCCCGCCAGTCGGTGCATGCGTGGCTGGCCCGGTATGAGGCGGGGGGCCTGCGGGGGCTGGCGGACCGGTCGCACCGGCCGGGCAGCTGCCCGCACCAGATGGATCCGCAGATCGAGGCGCGGGTGCTGGAGCTGCGCCGGGTGCACCGGTCGTGGGGAGCGCGGCGGATCACTTTCGAGCTGGGCAGGCTCGGGGTGAGGGACCTGCCGTCGGAGTCGGGGGTGTACCGGGCGCTGGTGCGGGCCGGGCTGATCGAGCCCGGTGGTCGGCGGCGGCGGGCAGAGCACTGGCGGCGGTGGGAGCGGGGCGCGCCGAACGAGCTGTGGCAGATGGATGTGGTCGGCGGGTTCCTGCTCGCCGATGGTTCGCACGCCAAGGCGCTGACCGGGATCGATGACCATTCCCGGTTCTGCGTGTCGGCGGCGCTGATGGCCCGTGAGCGGACCCGGCCGGTGTGCGAGGCGCTGGCTGGCGCATTAGCCCGGCACGGGGTGCCGCAGCAGATCCTCACCGACAACGGCAAGGTCTTCACCGGGCGGTTCGCCCATCCTCCGGTCGAGGTGCTGTTCGACAAGATCTGCCGGGAGAACGGCGTCGATCACCTGCTCACCGCCCCGCGGTCACCCACCACCACCGGCAAGATCGAGCGGTTCCACCGGACCCTGCGGGCCGAGTTCGACACCGCTCAGGTGTTCACCTCACTCACGACCGCCCAGCAGGCCCTCGATGAATGGGTCGGCTACTACAACACCCAGCGGCCGCACCAGGCGCTGGGCATGGCCACCCCCGCCTCGCGGTTCACTGGCCAGGCGCTGTCCCCGGCAGCCCGGCCAGCCGACCTGTCCGCACTGGCGCCCGACCGCTCCGGCGAGGACTGGGTAGCCCGCAAAGTCGGCCCTAACGGCGTGGTCTGCGTGTCCTGGCAGCAGGTCAGCGTCGGCAAGCACCACGCCGGCCAGCGCTGCGACGTGCACGTCGGCCGTGACCTGCTGCAGTTCTGGGTCGGCTCCGACCTGCTCAAAACCGTCCAGCGGACCAGCAGCGGGGAGGTGCGCAAGAAGAACGCGGCAAGAACCTAACCTGGAAACGACGAGTGTCAAGGATCACCCGGATGACAAACGTCAGCAGTCAGCCGAAGGTCCACAGCCCAACTGCTCCAGCCCCACTGGTCCAAAGTCCTGGTCCGGCGCTCCTGACCTGGCGTGCACTCAGATTCAGGGATCGCGTATGCCCTGTGCGGAGTTCAGTCCGAGATCCTGTTGGGGGAGTCGGATTAGGTGACCAACGGCTCTGGCGGGGGCCATGATCGCAGTGATCATGGGATTCGTGGCTGCGATCCTTGCCTACGTTGCCGGAACTGTCGTCGCGCTGTGGGGGGTGGCGCACGCAGTCCCTACCGCTCAGGTGCTTGCTGGCTTTGAGCCGATTACTGCTGACAACCGGCGCATCGCCTTGCAGGAGTGGCTGGCGGAAGCAATCACGATGTGGGGCATCGCCGCCATCGTGATCGCCGTGACCGCGGCCGGCGGCGCGGACAGCGACGCCCGCGTATGGGTCTACCGGACCGCTGCCGGGCTGTTGGTTGCCCTGAGCGCGCTCACCGCGCTGACTGGAGCACGCACCCCGGTGATCTGGTTCAAGATCTGCCCGGTGTTGCTCGCGGGCTCGGCCGGCCTGCTGCTGGCAGCCAGTGCGCTGTAGGTCCGGGCAACTGCAGGGCTGACGTGAAGGGGTCGTGCAGTTCGCTAGGCGCGCCAGGAGAAAGATCGTGGGTAACCGGTACGCCGCGACGACGTCCGGCCGGCGCCGCACACCCGGCCGGGCCTGGTGCTTGAGCTGCCGGGCAATGGCAAGACCCGTCATACGCGCAATCCGTCAGGCGGGCCGCTCAAGCAACGCTCAGGGAACAATCCCGCTGACCGGCGAGCCGGCGGAGGTACCGAGCGCTCCGCGAAGCCGGCGTCGTCGGCGGCTGAGCAGGCGGACCAGGAGGAAGATCCAGTATGCGATCGCAGCGATCCCGGCGATCAGCATGAACGTGTTAAGCAGCCAGTCTGGCCCGCCGCCCCCAGCGGGGTAGACGACGCGTCCCCCTTCGTAGCGGACGGCCTCCTCGTCTCCAAGCGCAGCGATGTGCCCTCCGTCGGCAAGCCGGACGCCGGTGACGACAGAGCCGTCGCGCGCCGTGAAGGTGCCGTGCCAGATGAATGACTGGCAGGTTCCCGAGCAGTCCGGCGATCCGCTGGTGGTAGTAGCGGTGAAGATCCCGGGCGTGCCGTGGGCCAGGTGCGCTGACCATGAAGGCCCGATGCTCGGAATAGCGAAGGACATGGTCATGATGCCGAGACCTGGGATGGCCACTTTGAAGCAGAACGCGCTCATTAAGTCCAGGAATTTGCTGAAACGACCTGGCTCCTCCACCCTTCGGGCGGCGGCCTCGTAGGCTCGCTGCAGCAACATTGCGCGCAGGGCATCGGGACCGGTGCCGAGGCCAGCAGGGAGCAGCCCGGTCGAGTCGGCCGCGCTTGCTTCCGGCGCGGGTTCGATAGAGCGGACGTCCACCGAGCTCACCCGGATTCCGAGCGTGCCTGACGCGTCCTCGAGCCGCTCGCGCAACTCCGTGCTGATCTCGTCACGGGACGCCAGCGTCTGGTCCAGGCCCATCCTGCCAATGATGTCGCTCAGCAGCCTAGGCGCGCAGTCCTCCATAGCTTCGTTCTGGTTGCCGATCTCGATAGCGACGAGCGGGTCTGCGACCTGGAAGGACAGCACCGCGTCCACGCTCACGCCTACTTTGTCCGCAGTGAGCACCCGCAGCCCGGCCAGCGAGACCGCCTGGTCGCGCAAGTCGATCGGCCCGCTCACCCGGTCACGCCCTGGGAAGACCAGATGCCAGCCCGGCCCTAAGGTCCGGTGGGTCTCACCCTCCGTGTCCCATCTGGCATAGGTCAACGGGAGCCGCGTTACGTTCCGGGCGTGGCCGGGTGCAACGCGCTTGATCGACAGGCTGAGCCCAACGACCCCGTAGATGGCCACCAGCGCAATGAGCCCAAACACGACGGTCGTGCCTGGCGACATCCCTGTTAACTCCCCGGTTCAGCAAAGGCGGCGACATCTTTATGTGGCCGCGTATCGGCGGTTGACCAGCCGCAATGATCACCTTAATCGCGGCGCCTAAGTGAGGAAAGGGATGCGTCACCGAGGGTTCGGCCGCGGCTCTTCGACCATGTTCAGCCAGGATCCCGACGTCGGCGTGAAGCGCAGCACAATCCTTGGGTTCTTCGCCAGCCACTCTGTTGCGGGCTTTCAGCAGTGGATTTCAGTGGTCAGATCGACGCTACACGCCTGACAGATAATCGAGCGCAACCTGGATGTTAGTCTCGCGCGAGTCAACCGAGTCGATTATCAGCCGATCGCCAGTCCATGGCGGAAACGCAGCACGGCGCTCTAGGACCCCTTCCCAGGTAGGTTCTGGGAACCCTTCGATATGCCTGATTCTGTGCGCTAGGCGATCTCGGAAGATGCGATCATCGCTGCACTCGACAACGATGAACTTCAGATCGGCATTCATCTGAGCGGCGAGATAACGCCATTGCGCACGAGCTTCCTCAGGTCCGTTGACCGCATCGACAATGACGTGGTGTCCAAGAGCGAGCTGTTCCGCGGCGAGAGCACCGACGACAAGGTAGGCGGCGTGGTGCGTCGGCCCCGACTGGCTCACGCCCGCACGCCACATCGCCGCTTCAGCCTGATCCACCCCGAGCACGGCGCAGACCAGCGCTCGGCCCAGATCAAGAGATAGCGTGCTCTTTCCTGATCCCGGCAGGCCGGAAACAACAATCAGCACTCCCGAGAGTTTGCCATGAGCCCAGCCAGCTAGTACTACAGCCGCAGCCCGAGATCTTGTCCGGTGTGGGCACGTGATGCGATCTAGACGAGTGCTTCCCTGCGGTCCGTGGCCTGCCGGCGTGCATGTCGTTAGCCTGGCGGAATGAAGGTCAACCGCTCGGTTCCAGCGGCCACGGTCATCCCGGTTCTGATCTATCCGGACGTCCGCGAGGCGGTTGCCTGGCTGACTGCGGCATTCGGGTTTGTCGAGCGGCTGCGGATCGGCGAGAACCACCGGTCTCAGCTGAGGGTCGGCGACGGGGCCGTGATCGTGGCCGAGCCAGGCGGCTACCACCGCCCGCCGAGTCGCGAGGCGGTGGCCCAGTACGTGATGGTGCGGGTCCCGGACGCGCGGTCTCACTGCGAGCGCGCCCGGGCATATGGCGCGGTCATCCTGGCGGAGCCGGCGGACTACATGTATGGCGAGCGGCAGTATGGCGCCGAGGACTTCGCCGGTCATCGGTGGACGTTCACCGAGACGCTAGCGGACACAGACCCGCAGACGTGGGGCGGTCAGTGCCTGAACCCGGACTGACTGCCTCTGCCAGCCTGGCGCTGACGGCTGATGAGGCGCAGCCGGTTAGCACCTCATCGGCAGCGGCTGGTTCGTGAGCCTGCGCTGGTAGCGGGACTGCCGGGCCCGGGCTTGGTGGTGGCGTCGCCATCGTGACCAGTGCTGGTAGTGCTCGCCCGGATGTTGCGGATGCGTGCAGGCTGTCAGCAGGCGGCGGATCTCGGCGGCGGTCACGGCGATGAGGTCGCCTGCGTCGTCGCGGCCATGGTGATCATGCCGCAGGCGTGTCCGGGAAAGCTGTCCGCAGCCGCTGGTGCCCCCTTTGAGCTGCGCAGACCTGAAGGAAGGCAAGCGCGAGCATGGACAGTGTGGCGTGCCGGTACCAGGCGTCGTAGCGGCGGACCTGGTAGTGGTCCAGGCCGGTCTGGTTCTTGGCGGCCTGGAAGCATTCCCCGGCCGCCCGCCGGGTGCCGGCCACCCGCACGAGCTCAGCCAGGGCGGTGCAGGCCGGGGCGTGGCAGGTGCAGAACGCCAGCTCGCGCTTGCCCATGGCATCCGGCGGCAGGGACCGGCGGACCAGCAGGTGACGGTCCGGGCTGGTGGTGGTGATCAGCGCCCAGTCGTAGTACCGGGGTCCCTTCGACCCGTCGCCGCAGGAGACCTGCTGCCACCGGCTGCGGGCACCAGCGCGGCCAGATGGTCCGCGCGGACCAGGCCGGCGGCGGTCGCCACCGGGAAGCTCTTCGGCACGGCCAGCACGTAGCTCACGTGGCGTTCCTCCAGCCAGTCCCGCAGCGGGCCGTTCTGCCCGTAGACCTCATCGGCGGCGACCCAGCCGAACCGCATCCCCGCCTCGAGGGCGCGGTTTATCATCTGCCGGGCCAGCTCCGGCTTGGTCGCGAAGCACCGGTCATCGGGGATGCCGGCCTGGCGGCAGCGATCCCGGTCATCGGTCCACGCCCGCGGCAGGTACAGCTCGCGGTCGATCAGCGCCCGGCCAGCGCCGGGCACCGCATCCGCCAGGAACACCCCGACCTGGCAGTTCCCGATCCGGCCCGCCGTGCCGGAGTACTGCCGGGCAACCCCGGCCGATTTGGTGCCCTTCTTGAGGAACCCGGTCTCATCGGGAATCAGCACCCCGCCGACGTCGCCGATGGCCGCGGCCACGTACGCACGCAGGTCATCGCGGACCTCGTCCGCTGACCAGGAGCAAAAGCTCAGCAGCCGCTGCATCCCGTCCGGGGTGGCATCCCCGGCCAGTTCCGCGATCGTCCAGCCGTTCTTGCGCTCGGTGCGGGACAGCAGACCCAGCAGATACGCCCGCGCCCGCTTCCGCGAGCACGCCTGCGCGAACCGGTCGGCGATCCGCGCGAATAGCTCATCGAATCCCGCCCGCCACTCCGCAAGGTTTAACCCGGGCGGCGCGGCCACCGCCTGATCTGAGAGTTCCTTCACACCTCGATGACCTACGCAGTGGCCGCACCCTTGTCACGCCGCCACGCCGGACAAAGATCTCGGGCTGCGGCTGTAGTACTAGGCGTCCAGCCCATTGTTCTCGGCCCATTCATCTGGGCACAGACCGGTGATGACTTCCGCGCAAGCGTTCATCAGCAGAGCAATTGTCAAGACCTGCGGATCAGGTGTTTGACGGTCTTACCGGCGCGGGCGGGCGGACCGCCAGGTGACCTTGATGTTTGTTGTCGCCATGCCGGGCTAGTTCGGCTATGCCGAGTCGCTGGTACCAGGCCGCCGAGAGCAGCGGTTGACGGTGAGCACGTCTGAGCACGTCAAGGACGAGATCTTGGCCTGCTCGTCCCACCCCCAGATCGCGGTGACGTAGTCACTCATGGCGGCCTTGTGCAGCTGGACGCTTTCGGCGGGGGTGGGCGGCCACAGTGCGCAGGGGCCAAGTTCGGTCAGCGTTCCCGTGGCGTGATCATGGGCGGTGTCTCGGCGGGCCCTGCGACCGTGACGCGTTAGACGCTAGTCTTCTAGACCACTAGAAGAGAGGATATGTGATGGTCGAACGACTGCAGCACGCCGTAGTCGCCGCGGTGCCGGAGGTCGCGCCCGCCAGCGCACCAGACGCCGCGGTGACGAGCCGGCCGTGGGCGATGGGCGATCCGGGGCCACGCGGCCGGTTCGGGTCATTCGGCGGGCGTTTCGTTCCTGAGGCGCTGGTGCCGGCGTGCGAGCAGCTCGAGGCGGCTTTCCGGGCGGCCTGGGCCGACGCGGGCTTCCGGGCCGGGCTGGCCGGCTTGCAGCACTCCTACGCTGGCCGGCCGACCCCGGTCACCGAGGCGACCCGCCTGTCCGAGGCGCTGGGCGTCCGGGTGCTGCTCAAGCGCGAGGATCTCGCCCACACCGGGAGCCACAAGATCAACAACGCGCTGGGCCAGGGGCTGCTGGCCCAGCGGATCGGCAAGACCGCGCTGGTCGCGGAGACGGGCGCGGGCCAGCACGGGGTCGCCACGGCGACGGTAGCCGCGCACCTGGGCCTGGGCTGCACCGTGTTCATGGGGGCGAAGGACATCGCGCGGCAGGAACTGAACGTGTTCCGGATGGAACTGCTCGGGGCGGCCGTAGTGCCCGTCACCTCGGGGGCGCGCACGCTCAAGGACGCGACCAGCGAGGCGCTGCGGCACTGGGTAACCACGGTGGACTCCACGCACTACTGCATCGGATCGGTGCTGGGCCCGCACCCGTATCCCTGGCTGGTGCGGGAGTTCCAGCGGGTCATCGGGGACGAGGCGCGCGCCCAGTGCGCCGAACTGCTCTCGGGGGCCGGGCCGGACGTCGTCGTGGCGTGCGTGGGCGGCGGGTCGAATGCGGCCGGGACGTTCGCCGGCTTCGTCGCCACCGCGGCCCGGCTGGTCGGCGTCGAGGCCGCGGGCGGGGCGGCGGTGACGGACGGCCGCCCCGGCGTGTTGCACGGCTCGCTGTCGTCCTTCCTGCAGGACGAGGACGGCCAGATCGCCGAGGCGCGCTCCGTTTCCGCCGGGCTCGACTACCCCGGCGTCGGCCCCGAGCATGCCTGCCTAGCCGAGTCCGGGCGCGCCGAGTACCACACCGCGACCGACGAGGAGGCCGTGGCCGCGGCCGAGTTGTGCGCCAGGACCGAGGGCATCCTGCCCGCGCTCGAGTCAGCTCACGCCCTGGCCTGGGTGCACCGCGCCGCGCACGCCGGAGACGTGCCCGGCGGCGCGACGGTGCTGATCACCATGTCCGGCCGTGGCGACAAGGACGCCGCCTGCCTGAAGGAGCTCGTCGGTGGCCGCCGTTGAGACCGCACTGCGCCAGGCCCGCGCCGCCGGCCGGGCCAGCCTCGTTACCTACGTCACCGGCGGGATCCGCGAGGACTGGACGGACCTGCTGGCCGCCATGATCGAGGCCGGCGCCGACGCGGTCGAGATCGGCCTGCCGTTCTCCGATCCCATGCTGGACGGCCGCACCATCCAGCAGGCCTCGGCCGCCGCCATCAGCCGCGGAGCGAGCACGGCCGGCATCCTCGGCCAGCTCAGCGCGGCCGCCGCCGGCGACGTCCCGCTCATCGCGATGACCTACGCTAATCACGCCTACTCCCGCGGCCTGCCCGCGTTCTGCCGCGAGCTCGCGGACGCGGGATTCAGCGGAGTGATCATCCCCGACCTGCCCGCGGTCGAGGCCGACGACTACCTCGAGGCGGCCGGACAGGCTGGCCTGGACGCCACCATGATGGTCACCCCCGCCACCGGGCAGGAGCAGATTAAGGCCATCGCCGGGCGCACGCGCGGTTTCCTATATGTCATGAGCGTCATGGCCACCACAGGAAACCCGCACGAGAGCGCCGACCCTGCCCGCTGGGCGACCGCCGCCCGCGCCCGCCGCCACAGCCCCCGGCCGGTGCTGATCGGCTTCGGCATCGACACCCCCGGCCGGGCCGCGGCGGCGGCCCGGCACGCCGACGGCGTCATCGTCGCCTCCGCGCTGATGCGCCGCGTACTGGACGGCGCCAGCAGCGCCGACATCGGCCGCGACGTGGCCGCCCTGCGCACCGCGCTCGACCAGGCCCGCCCGTGAGCACGGCCCGGCGGACGGCTGACGACCGGCAGCCCAAGTACCTGCGCATCCACGGCGCTCTGCGGGACCGGATCACCAGCGGCCGATGGCCCGCTGGCAGTCCGCTGCCCTCCCAGCGCGAGCTGGCCGGCGAGTTCAGCGTCAGCATCATGACCCTGCGGCAGGCACTCCAGCTGCTCGCCGACGACGGGCTCATCGACACCCGCCACGGCAGCGGCACCTACGTGGCCTCCCGGTACGCCTACGGCCTCGGTCACCTGCGCAGCTTCGCCGCTGACCTCGCCGCCCAGGGCGCGCAGATCACCACCCGGCTGCTCGCCGCGGACACCGTTGCGGCGCCGGACGACGTCGGCGCTCGCCTCGGCGCCGCCGGCCAGGTCCTCCGGCTGCGCCGCCTGCGGCTGGCCGACGGCCGGCCGGTCATCGTCCAGACGTCCTATCTCCCGGCGCAGCTGGCCGCGGCCCTGGATCCCGCCGACCTCTGCCGCCGGGGGCTGTACACCGTCCTGGCCGAGCAGGGCCGCGCGATCGGCCGGACCAGCGAGACCATCATCCCCGCGGCCCTGAGCGGCCGCGACGCTCGTGACCTCGACCGGCCCGAGGCCAGCCCGGCACTGCTCAGCCACCAGGTCAGCTTCACCACGGCCGACCGCCCTGTCGTCGACGACCACGCGCTGCTGGCCGGGGACAGCGTGGCCATCACCGCGAACCGCGCCGCCGACCACCTCGATGTCCACTACACGCTCGCCACCCGCTGAGGCGCAGCGGGAGCTTCTTGTGGAACCAGCAGCGCTGCTCGCGGGTCTCGGGGGACACTCGCGCAGCGCACCCCAGAACCCCAGTCACGCAGCAGGTCCGCCCGCGACTCGGTGAGCTGGATGCTAGGCGTCGCGCCGGGTGATCGCGATCGCGGTCACGACGAGGAGGGCAGCGGCGAGGAGCACGAAGATGCCGGTCTCGATGCCCTGGAATGCCCAGTACCGGCTGGCGGGCTGGTAGGTGATGAACCCGCGGTATCCATGAGCAGACATGCAGGAAGCGGTCTTGAGCGGATTCTGGAAGACGAGCGCCCGGCAGACGGATGGCATGTTGATGATGGGCACGCCGTTGATGGCAATGCCGGAACCGGCGTGGGCCTGGCTGCTCAGTACCTGGCCGCCAGGGCCAACGAAGCCCCGCGAGACCAGCCAGTAGGACCCTGTTGGCAGGGGCGCGTGGTGGAGCAGTTTGTAGGTAATGGTGAGTGCGGTCATGTAGTGCGAGCGGAGGTCTTGGCCGATCACCAGGCGCAGGAAGGTGAAGACGCCGACGGTGATGGCCAGCGCAGGCAGGGTGCGGCGGAGCAGCGTTCCCGCCGCGATCCCGAGGGCCACCGCGAACAGCGCGTAGCCCACGGGGACGATGCCCTGGATGTCGAACTGGCCGGGCTGGAAATTCTGGTGATTGAGGGCGTTCACCGGGCCGGACCACCAGGTGACGAAGGCCGAGACGGCGCCGGCCCAGGCGGCTGTGGCAAGCAGGGCCCAGCCGACCTTGACGGTGAGCCAGCGGCTACGGGTGACGCTCTGCATCCAGGTGAACTGGCTGGTGCCGGTCTCGAGTTCCCTGGCTACCAGCGGTCCGCCCCAGAACACCCCCAGCAGGCACGGCACCACCAAGGTCAGCGTGACCAGAAGGAACAGTACGGGGGTACCCAGAGTCAGCGTATTCACGAGGTTGCCGCAAGTATGGCTGCCGGCGCACGAGGTGAGGGCCGACTGGTACTGCGACGCCATCTGCCGGCCGGTGACCAGCAGCAGGACCGCGAACGCGGCGAGGGCGGCAGCGGCGCGATACGCCTGGTTGCGGTGCTGGCGCCAGACAAGCCAGGTCATCGATCTTCTCCGATCGTGGTCACGTGCGCCGGCGCTGGCGGGGCGTGCTGGCCCATGTAGCCGAGTACCAGTTCTTCGAGGCCGACGTCGGCGGCCTCGAAGGCCGGATCGACGACCGGGCCGCCCAGGCGGATGAGCAGGGTGCTCTGCCGGGCGGTGTGGATAGCCTGCACGAGCGTGTGGGCCTTCTCGATCGCGGTCGTGTCCTTGCGCGGGCCGACCAGGACCTGATGCTCGGCGAGCACCGCGTCGATGTCGCCGCACAACTGGACGCGGGATCCCGCCAGCAGGATGAGGTAGTCGCAGACGCGTTCCAGGTCGGCGACCATATGCGAGGACAGCACGGCGGTCAGCCCGCCGACGGCCACCGCGTCGGCCAGGGTTGCCAGGAACTGCCGCCGGGCCAGGGGGTCGAGCGCCGCGACCGGCTCGTCGAGCAGCAGCAGCCGGGGCCGCTTGGCCAGGGCCAGCGACAGCGCCACCTGAGCACGCTGGCCCCCGGACAGCGTGCCCACCGTCTGGTCAAGCGGGATGTTCAGGCCGTTCAGCCGCTGCTGCACGGACGCGGCGTCCCAGCATGGGTTGAGGTGCGCGCCGACGGCGATGTGATCCTCAGCGGACAGGCGCCGGTACAGCGGGATCTCCTGGGCGACGAAGCCGATCGAGGCCAGGAAGGCCGGGTCCTGGCGCGGCGTGCCGCCGAGCACCCTGACGTCGCCGCCGCTCGGCTTGGCCAGACCGCTGAGCACTCGCAGCAGCGTCGTCTTGCCGGCGCCGTTCGGGCCGATCAGCGCGGATATCCGGCCCTCGGGAACGGTGATGGTGCAGTCGGTGAGGGCGGTGACCTTGCGGTACCGTTTGGTCAGCCCGCGGGTCTCGATCACGGGGGAGGCTGCGTCCTGGGGCTCCATCACGCGATCTCCTCATCGGCCGCTGCCTGCAGCGTGACGCGCAGCAGCGATTCGATCGACTCGTCGTCCAGCCCGGCCTCGCGGGCGCCGCGCACCCAGTGGGCCAGGCTGCGGGCCAGCCGCGAATGCGTGCCGGGAGGCGGGCCGGGCGGCCGGCGTACCACGAACGTGCCATGACCGGCCCGGGGCTCGACCAGGCCCTCCCGTTCCAGGTCGCGGTAGGCCTTGAGCACCGTGTTGGGGTTGATCGCCGTCGCCGCGACGACTTCCCGCACCGTCGGGAGCTTGTCGCCCACGTCGAGCACGCCCATCCGGAGCGCCTGCCGGACTTGCTGGACGATCTGCAGGTACGGCGGCACGACCGAGCGGCCGTCGACGCGGAAACTGATCATGATCACGTCCTCAAAGTACTATAGGGTTAGGACTTTAGATCCCGCCAGCTACAGCCGTCAACGGCTAGCTTCCGCGCACGACGTACGGCGAAGTAGGTGCACAGGCCGTGGCTGGTCACCGTTGGCAATGATCAGCGTGCGCCGGATGGATAAGATGCACAGGTGACCAGCAGACCGGACGCGGCCCAGCACCTGCGCGATCTCGCGCGGCTGCGACGGGTCCGCGACCGGATCGACCGGGAGTACGCGCAGCCGCTGGACGTCGAAGCGCTCGCCCGCGGCGCGCACATATCGGCCGGGCACCTTAGCCGCGAGTTCCGGCTCGCCTACGGCGAGTCGCCGTACGGCTACCTGATGACGCGACGCATCGAGCGCGCGATGGCGCTGCTGCGCCGCGGCGACCTCAGCGTCACCGAGGTCTGTTTCGAGGTCGGGTGCTCGTCGCTCGGCACCTTCAGCACTCGCTTCACCGAACTGGTCGGCATGCCGCCCAGCACTTATCGGCGCCAGGCAGCGCGCGCGACGGCGGGGATGCCGCCGTGTGTGGCGAAACAGGTGACCAGACCGATCAGGAATCGAGAAGCGCCGGTCACGGAGCCGCAGCTAGCGTGATCGCCATGGGCATCGCCGTTCAGTGGACCTTCCTCCCGCATGACGACCCGGACGAATCCCTGGCCCGCGATCCCGACACGCTCGCTGTCAAGGCCCGCAACGACGACCGATATGCCGGGATGCGCTGGCTCGCGGCCGACTGCGCCCACCAGCCCGGCACGTCGGTTTCCGGGCTTCCCGTTCATTTCTAAGCTCGGCGAACACACCGTCGATGTGACCCACAACTTCAGGAGTGACTATGCCCGGCTCTTCCACCGAGGGAATCAAGACCGTGCTGCATCCCGTGTCCGACCTGGCGACGGCCAAGGCGGTGTACACCGCCCTGCTCGGCGTACCGCCGCAGACGGACGAGTCCTACTACGTCGGCTTCGAGGCCGCGGGCCAGCACATCGGCCTGGTGCCGGGCGGCGGACCGCAGGGCATGAGGTCACCGCTGGCCTACTGGCACGTGCCGGACATCGAGGCGAAGCTGGCCGAGGTGACCGCCGCGGGCGCCACTGTGAAGGAGCCTGCGCACGACGTCGGTGGCGGCCGCCTGGTGGCCACGGTCACCGACCCCGATGGCAACGTCCTCGGGCTGCTTCAGGACCGATGAGGCTGGTCAGATCAAGCCAGGCGAGGCCGACGGAGACCGCGAGGGCGGCCGCGCCTTACAGATGGAGACACGATGAGCATGGCCACGAGGTCCGACACGCAGTCGCCTGCGCTGCACGCTGGTGACCGCCACGACATGATCCGCGTGCATGGCGCGCGCGTGAACAACCTCAAGGATGTCAGCGTCGAGATCCCCAAGCGCCGGCTGACGGTGTTCACCGGCGTCTCCGGCTCGGGCAAGAGCTCGCTGGTGTTCGGCACGATCGCCGCGGAGTCGCAGCGGATGATCAACGAGACGTACAGCGCCTTCGTGCAGGGCTTCATGCCGACGCTGGCGCGGCCCGAGGTCGATGTACTCGAGGGGCTGACGACCGCGATCATCGTCGACCAGGAGCGGATGGGTGCCGACGCCCGCTCCACGGTCGGCACCGCGACCGACGCCAACGCGATGCTGCGCATCCTGTTCAGCCGACTCGGGCAGCCGCGCATCGGCTCGCCCAACGCGTTCTCCTTCAACGTTCCCTCGGTCCGGGCGAGCGGTGCGATCACGATCGAGCGCGGTGGCAGCAAGACCGTCAGAAAGACCTTTACCCGCGCCGGCGGAATGTGTCCGCGATGCGAAGGGCGGGGCTCGGTCACCGACTTCGACCTGTCTCACCTGTACGACGACAGCAAGTCGATCAACGAGGGGGCGCTGACGATCCCCGGCTACAGCATCGAGGGCTGGTTCGGCCGCATCTTCAGCGGCTCCGGCTTCTTCGACCCGGACAAGCCGATCCGCAACTACACCAAGCAAGAGCTGCACGACTTGCTCCACAAGGAGCCGACCAAGATCAAAGTCGACAACATCAACCTGACGTACGAGGGTCTGATCCCGCGAATCCAGAAGTCGTTCCTGTCCAAGGACGTCGACGCGATGCAGCCGCACGTCCGCGCCTTCGTGGAGCGGGCCGTGACGTTCACCTCCTGCCCCGAGTGCGGCGGAACGCGCCTCAGCGAGGCGGCTCGGTCGTCGAAGATCAACGGGATCAACATCGCGGACGCCTGCGCGATGCAGATCAGCGACCTCGCTGAGTGGGTCCGGGGCATGGACGAACCGTCCGTCGGGCCGCTGCTCGCGTCGCTGCAGCAGGCCCTCGACTCGTTCGCGGAGATCGGCCTCGGCTATCTCAGCCTCGACCGCCCCTCCGGCACGCTGTCGGGCGGCGAGGCGCAGCGGACCAAGATGATCCGTCACCTCGGGTCCTCGCTCACCGACGTCACCTATGTCTTCGACGAGCCGACGATCGGGCTGCACCCCCACGACATCCAGCGGATGAACCGCCTGCTGCTGCAGCTGCGCGACAAGGGCAACACCGTGCTGGTCGTCGAGCACAAGCCGGAGGCGATCGCGATCGCCGAGCACGTCGTCGACCTCGGCCCGGGCGCTGGCACCGAGGGTGGCCAAGTCGTGTTCGAGGGCACCATCGAGGGGCTGCGGGCCAGCGACACGCTCACCGGGCGGCACCTGGACGACCGCGCTTCATTGAAGCCGTCGGTGCGGACGCCGTCAGGAGTGCTGGAGGTGCGCGGCGCGAGCGCCCACAACCTGCAGGACGTCGATGTTGATATACCGCTCGGCGTGCTGGTGGTGGTGACCGGCGTGGCCGGGTCGGGAAAGAGTTCACTGATCCGCGGATCGGTGTCGGGCCGGGATGGCGTAGTGTCCGTCGACCAGGCAGCGATCAAGGGCTCGCGGCGCAGCAACCCGGCGACGTACACCGGACTGCTCGACCCGATCCGCAAGGCGTTCGCGCAGGCCAACGGCGTTAAACCCGCCCTGTTCAGCGCCAATTCCGAGGGCGCCTGCCCGACTTGCAACGGCGCCGGGGTGATCTACACCGACCTGGCGATGATGGCTAGCGTCGCATCGATCTGCGAGGACTGCGAGGGGAAGCGGTTCGAGGCAACGGTGCTGGACTACCACCTCGGCGGCCGCGACATCAGCGAGGTGCTCGCGATGTCGGTGACCGAGGCCAGCGAGTTCTTCGGCGCCGGCGAGGCGCGCACGCCGGCCGCGCACGCCGTCCTGAACAGGCTCGCCGAGGTGGGACTCGGCTACCTCAGCCTCGGCCAGCCGCTCACTACGCTGTCCGGCGGCGAGCGGCAGCGGCTCAAGCTGGCCACCCGCATGGCCGAGAGGGGCGGCGTTTACGTCCTCGACGAGCCGACCAGCGGCCTCCACCTCGCCGACGTGGAGCATCTGCTCGGCCTGCTCGATCGGCTCGTCGACGCCGGCAAGTCGGTCATCGTCATCGAGCACCATCAAGCGGTCATGGCGCACGCCGACTGGATCGTCGACCTCGGCCCTGGCGCCGGCCATGAGGGCGGCCGGATCGTGTTCGAGGGCACACCTGCCGACATCGTCACCACCCGCTCCACCCTGACCGGCGAGCACCTGGCGGCCTACGTCGGCACCTGACCGCAGCTGACTTCGAGGGACAGAGTCCGGGCGGTTGTCAGTCTTTCACGGAACTGCTGACGAGAGCTCGACCGTGAAGTGTTCCGGGCTGAGCGAACTCAGGAAGTCCGCCGCCTCGCAGAGCTTGCCGACTGTGATGACCCCTGCAGTCTTGGCTCGGCTGTCGAGAAGGCGCCGAGTCGCTTCCACCACGATGGGTGCGGTGACCGCGTAGATGTCGTGTCCGTGCGCGACAGCGCGGTGCTGCATGTCTCCGGCTTGGACGATGACCTCGATCAGGAACCGCTGGGCTGAGCGGAGCCCGGTCGGCGGCGTCAGGCGGGGCCGGCCGAGGTCGCCCAGAGGCGCGAGCGTCATAAAGCTGCTGATCTCGGAGACCTTCAGATGATGCGGGATGGTGACGCTGTCAGCGGTGGTGAAGTCCGCCTGGACGGTCTGTGCTCCGAACGGGTCGGGAAACGCCCATCGCGTCGTCGGAGCGGCATCGGAGCGCAGTTCCAGCCGGCCACCGCTGAAGACCAGGCGCCTGCCCTCGCGGCGTCCTGCTGAGACGTAGCCGGTGAGCACGGTTCCGTGCGTGGGGTACCAGCTATCGAGGGCATAGGCGATGGAGACCTCGTCTGCGCCTGGCCAGGCTCCCATCGCCGCGGTGACGAGGAGGTCGGCGAGGCCGCCGTAGAAGGCTGCTGACGGAACGATCGCGATTCCTGCCGCGGATGCGAGCTCCGCGTACCTGTCGATCGTGGACAAGGCGACTTCTACCTCGGCGGCCACGTCCAGATAGGGGATCCGGGCCCGCAGCGCGGCATCGATCACCGCCGTAGCCGTGGCGGCGAAGGGCCCGGCGCAATTGATGACGGCCGCCGCGCCGATGAGCGCCCGGTCCAGCGACGCGGGGTCGTCGATCGAGGCCAGTCGGGATTCGAGGCCGGTGTTCGTGGCGGCGAGTTCAGCCAGCTTCTCGGAGTCGCGGCCCGACACGACGGGTGTCCAGCCGCGGCGGCGCAGTTCCGAAACGACGAAGCGGCCGGTGTGTCCGTAGGCGCCGAAGACGGCGACCGTCGGGTTCGATGGCATGGAGAACTCCTGGTCATGGGGAGGATCGAGAGGTCCGCGCGCCGGACGGCGTGTCTTCATCCTGGGCTCCGCACGGGTCTCGGGCGAGTGGCAAGAACGTCACATTATGATAGATTCACGCCATGCGCTCCCACCGCGTCGTCGTCCCGCTCACCGCGAACGTCCCGGTGTTCGAGGCCGCTGTGGCGTTCGAGGTATTCGGCCGCGCCAGGCGGGACTTCCCCGTCCCGTGGTACGAGGTGGTGCTATGTGCCGGGCGTGACGGTCTCGTTCGCACAGCGGAGGGCTTGTCCTTCGACGGGCCAGGCCTGTCGGAGCTGGAGCTCGCGGACACCGTGATTGTCCCGGCGTGCGCCGACTTGCAGGGCGATCCTCCGCTGGAGCTGCTTCAAGCGCTACGCAAGGCCTACGCGCGAGGAGCCCGAGTCGCCTCGATCTGCACAGGAGCGTTCACCCTGGCCGCCGCCGGCCTGCTCGACGGACGTCGGGCCACCACGCACTGGATGCATGCCGCGGAACTGACCGAACGCTGGCCGGCGGTGCAGTTGGACCCGAACGTGCTCTACACCCAGGACGAGCGGATCTTCACCTCCGCGGGCGAGTGCGCCGGTCTGGACCTCTGCTTGCACCTCGTCCGCCTCGACCACGGCAGCCACATCGCCAACACCCTCGCCCGCCGGATGGTCATCCCACCGCACCGCGAAGGCGGTCAGGCCCAGTACATCGACCAGCCGCTAGCCAGCGGCGAGTCCACCAGCCTGGCCCCGGTGCTGGACTGGGCGCGTACCCAGCTCCACCGCGCGCTGACGATCGACGACCTGGCCGCCAGGGCGGCGGTGAGCAAGCGCAGTTTCCTGCGCCATTTCCGAGCCGCGACCGGGACCACACCGCTGCAATGGCTTGTACACGAACGCGTCGCACGTGCCCGCGACCTGCTGGAAACAACGAACGACACCGTTGAGCGCATCGCGGCACAGTGCGGCTTCGGGTCGGCGCAGAGCCTGCGCGTGCATTTCACCCGCATCAACCAGACCACTCCCTACCGGTACCGGCGGGCGTTCGACCCAGCGCGATGAGCTGAGATACGCAGGTCAGTCCCTTGAATCGCGCTCAGCGCGCGGCCTTCGCCGGCAGCCCAGCTCCAGGTCGCCCGCGCGCAGGCCGGGTGGCAGCGGGACGGTCGCCGGCGCGCTTTCGTCGCAGAGATGGCATAGCCGCATCCCGTCGCGGACCGCTCGCTGACTGGCGCCGAACTCTTGTCGGAGTTCCATGTTCGAGCCCGGCCGCCCCGCTCACTGCCTAGCTGCCCGGCCCGGTGTAGGTTGCAGCATGCGCGCTGATCTTCCTATCTGTCACACCTGCGGCGTCCAGTACGCGGACCCGCGCGAGGACTGCCCCATCTGCCTGGACGAGCGTCAGTATGTGGGATGGAACGGCCAGCAGTGGACGACGCTCGCTGACCTGCACGCGGCGGGCCACCAGGGCCGTATCGAGGAGGAGGGCCCAGGCGTCATCGGAGTCGGCGCTGTGCCCGCCACCGCCATCGGGCAGCGTGCGCTGCTGGTCCGCACTCCGGCCGGGAACGTGCTATGGGACATGATCACCTACATCGATGACGACCTCGTCGCCCGTGTGACGGATCTCGGCGGTATCAGCGCGATCGCAATCAGCCATCCGCATTACTACGGCACGATGATCGACTGGGCGCACGCCTTCGAGGCTCCTGTGTTACATCCATGCCGCCGACCGGCAGTGGGTCGCTCGGCCGGACAGTTCGATCGTCTTCTGGGAAGGCGATGCTCAGGTCATCGGCGATGGGCTCACTCTGATCAATGCAGGCGTCCACTTCGACGGTGGCCAGGTGCTGCACTGGGCGCACGGCGGGGACGGCAACGGCGCGCTGTTCTCCGGCGACATCCTGCAAGTAGTGCAGGATCGGCGGTGGGTCAGCTTCATGTACAGCTACCCGAATCTGATACCGGAACGACCGCGAACGATTCGCCGCGCGCTGTCGCTGCTCGAGCCCTATGCATTCGACCGGGTGTACGGCGCCTGGTGGAAGCGAGTCGTCTACGGCGACGGACACGCGGCGGTCCGCCGCTCGGCCGAGCGCTACCTCAGGTTCGCACTGGACGACGCCGCCCCCTGACGGCGTCCGGGCACTGTGCGCGGTCCACGAGCGGCCCGGCTCGTCAAGAATCACGAGATACTGGCCAGCGCTCCCACCAGCACCCTCTTGACCTGCACAGACACGCCCTGGCCTGGACGCCGAGTCGGTGAGAGGATGGGAAGGTGAGCGATGGCAAGGATACCGAGCTAGCCGACGCCCTGGCCGAGGTCGGCCGCCGAGTCGGGCAGGCTATTACCGATGTGCTTGAGCGCATGCGGCCGGCGGCCGATGCCGTTGCCGAGGTAGTCAATCGCCCTCAGGTCCAGGCGGTCATCCACCGCGCCGAGCGAGCCTTGCGGCGCAGGCCGTGCCTGTGCTTCTGCATGCGCGCGCACCCAGAGGACTACGGCATCTGCGAGACGTTCGACGCAGTTGTGACCGGGCAGCACAGCTCGGACCTGCTCGGCGACATCCAGGTGCCGCTGTGCGCTCCGTGCGCGGCAGCCCGGGCTGCGCGCGAATTCGCACAGTGACTCGCTGAGCACTACCGGCGGCTTCGCCAAGCGGGTCGCGAAGCCGCCGGTGAATGCTGCGACCTACATGTTGTGCATCCGCACGTAACGCTGGATGTCCCGCTTGTTGACCAGCAAGATCGTGCCGACGGCGACTGCCCCCGTGGCGGCTGTCCACTTCCAGACCTTCATTGCATCCCCCCAAAATGAGCCCGGACCAGGCATACGCGGACCGGGCCTGATGACCGCGTGGTCAGCTGGTTGCGGCCTGCGCTGCCTCCTGCTGCTCGACGAGTTCGCCCTCGACCATGATCTGGATTTCCTCGCTGACGACGAGCCTGCCGTCTAGGACCATGTTGAAGCTGAGGCCGAAATCCTTCCTGTTGATCGTCCCGCTGGCGCTGTAGGCGATCCGGTGTCCCATCATGCCGGGATCGTTGAACTCCCCGTACTTCATTACCTGCAGAGTCACCGGGCGCGTGGTGCCCTTGATGGTCAGGTCACCGGTCAGCGCGTAGCGGTCCGGACCGGTCAGTTCGACGCTGGTGCTCTTGAACATGATCACCGGGTAATGAGCCACGTCGAGGAAGTTATCCGAGCGGAGGTCGTTATCCCGGAGTGAGTTGTTAGTGCGGATGCTCGCCGCCGACATTGTCACCTCGACCGAGGCATTCGCAGGATGGTCCGGGTCGATATCAGCGGTCGCGCTGACCTCGTCAAAGTTGCCTCGGACCGTCATCATGCCCAGGTGCTTCGCGGAGAATTCGACTTGCGTGTGGTAAGGGTCGAGTTGCCAGATGCCCATCGAGGGCCTCCCTGCCTCGTGTCATCAGCCTGCACGTGCTGCCGCAGTCGTGATCGTAGCTCGGGGTCCGCTGAGGCGCTCCTCAGCTGCCTTGAACATTACCCGCGAGGCGGTCCGCGCATCTCACACGGGCCACTGTTCCTGGCGATAGCCCATGTCCCAGAACATCCACTCGTAGCGGCTTGTCGTGCGGAAATGCCCTTGCACGCGGGCGCGCTCTGCCGGTGCCAGGACGGGACCGAGGTGGTCGGCGACGGCGATCACCTCCAGCGCCTCGGCGCCGAACTCCTCCGCGCCGTAGGTGTCGATCCATTTCTGGTAACGCGGATTGGGTGAGCCCTGACCCAGCAGATGCTTGCCGACCTCCCAGTAGATCCAGTAGCACGGCAGCACGGCGCCCACGCCCTCGGCGAAGGATCCCCCGCGGACCGCGGCCAGCAGGTAGCTGGTGTACGCGAGCGTCGTCGGCGCCTGTTCGGCCGCGTCGACAGCGGCAGCGTCGATGTCGAGGTCCGCGAGCAGCGACTCGTGCAAGCTCATCTCGACATCGACGATTCCGGCCGCGTGCCGGGAGAACATCTCGGTCCGCGCGGCGTCGGGCGCGCGGCTCGCCACCGCGGCGAGAGCCTGGGCGTACCACCGCAAGTACAGCGCGTCCTGCACGACGTAGAAGGTGAAGGCCTCCTGCGGCAGGCTCCCGTCGGTCAGCCCGCGGACGAACGGGTGCGCCAGGATGGCGGAGTAGATGTCGGCAGTGCTGTCCCACAACTTCGCGCTGAAGCTGTCGCCCATCTGTTGCTCTCCCGGTCCGGCCTCGTCTCGGCTGTCAGCCAGGCGCAGCTTATCGTGACATGTCGTCCGGCTCAGTAACCGAACGTCGTGGCGGCCCCGTCAGCGCGGGCCACCGAGCGAAACTGGAAGTACGGCTTATCAGGACGCAGCAGCCCGGTCTGGACCGTGACCGGCCACACGGCGGTCAGCTCCGCAGCGACGGTCGTGATGAGGGCCTCGACGTCGGCCATCGCGGAGTCGTGCATCGCCTCGGCCACGATCAGCACCGTCGTCGTGGCGGGCGATACCGCCGACAGCGCGCTCTGCCGGTTCGTCCAGCGCCGCGCGTGCACATTGCCGGCTTCGTCGGCGAAGATCACCTCACCGGCATAAGGCTGCTCCAGCTCGCCGGAGAATGCGAGATAACTCTCCGTGCCGTCTGCGTAGCGAACCTGAAGGGAGCCCGTGACCTGGTCGATGTCAATCACCGCGACGGGAATGGCATAGGCGAGCGAGACGGCGTTGCACAGGTCGACCAGCGGATGGATCGACGGCAGCGAGCGCTCCTTCTTGTAGCGTCGCAGCAGCGCCTCGGACGCGCACCTGTACTGCGTAGGCTTGAGTCCCATCCGGGCGAACGCCCGGCGCCATGCCTGCGTCTGCGCGAGCTCCGCCTCTGACGACGCCGCGAGGTGATCATTGGCTGCGGCGTAGAACCGCGCTACGCGCCCCGCTACCGTGGTCGCGGCGCCGTCGCGCAGCGTGATGCCAGTCACGGTGGCGACGGCGGCGGCGAGTTCCGGGAAGTCAGCCCAGATCCGCTCGGCATGCGAGAACTCCATCAGCCAAGCCTCCCATCAGCAGGCGCAGCGACGCAGCCAGCCGGCTGACGGGGTCCCGCCGGACCTGGCTGAGCTCGACGCGACCACAGTCCGGCCCCGAGCCCTGTCAGCACCACTCCGATCCCGGCCCACATGAGCAGGCTGGGTGCCCTGCTGCCCGTGACGATCCCGGTCAGGGCGGCTGCGACAGGCGCGACGCCGGTGAGCAGGCCGACCTGTCCCGGCCCGAGCGCCTTGACCGTCGAGTACCACAGCAGGAACGCCGCCACCGTCACCAGGCCGGCCAGGTAGGCGACAGCGCCGAGATCGGCGGCTGACAGCCGGGCGGCAGCTGCCGGGCCTTCGGCCACCAACGCAAGCACGGTGAACATGACGGCGCCCAGCCATACCGAGTGGACCGAGACACCCCAGGCGCCGTGCCGCCCGAGGACAGGTACCGCCAGCAGCGTGAAAGCCGCCTCGGTGGCGAGCGCGACCACTGCCCAGGCAATGCCCGCAACGTCGCCGTGGCCGGTGCCCTCGACGAGTACTGCGCCGGCGGTCACCACGACGGCCGCCAGGACGATCTTCCGCTGCGGCACCTGGCCCTGCAGCAGCGGCCCGATCACGCCGAGCGCCACCGGCGCGCACGCGACCGCAACGGCGATCATCGCCGGCTGGGCATGCGCCACGCCCCGCACCACGGCGATGTTGAACAGCACGAGCCCCGTGGCAGCGATGCCGGCGAGCCACCACCACTCGCGGCCGCGAGGTGCCGCGATCGGGATGCGCAGGAACCGGGCCAGCGCGGCCAGCACGACCGCGGCCACGGCGTAGCGGATGGCCTGCGCGATCAGCAACGGCGCCGTCGTGAGCGTGGCGGAGACGGCGACGCTGCTGCCGACGAGCACCATGCCGAGGACGCCGGGGGCGATGGCGCGCGGTCCCGGCTGCGCCGGGCCGCGCTCGATGACGTTGGTCATGGCACCACGACTCTGCCGGAATAATGGACCGATAGAAAGGTCCAATGCTCGGGTAGATTGCAGGTCCATAATGGGAACGAACTTTCTTCAGCTCGATCGGGCTTCGGCACCATCGGGTGGCTTGTCGGACTGGCTGACCTCGCAGTTGCGCGGCGCCATAGCCGACGGTCGCCTGCCGGCCGGCAGCACCCTGCCGGCCAGCCGGGTGCTAGCCACCGAGCTGAGCGTGTCGCGCGGCGTGGTCACCGAGTCCTACCGTCGGCTCGCCGAGGAGGGGCATGTCGCCGGCCGTGGCCGGGCCGGGACCAGGGTGGTCGCCGCACCTGGTGCTGCGCTCGAGCGCCCGAATGAGAGTGGTGATGGCCTGGCCAAGGGCAATGGCCGCGGGGGCGAGGCAGCCGGGCGGTCGAGCCTGGGACCCCTGCCCGGTGCCGGGGTCTTCGATGCCCTCCGGGCCGCTGAATGCCGAATCGACTTGTCCCCCGGGGTGCCGGATCTGGCTGCGTTCCCGCGCTCGGCGTGGCTGCGTGCCGAGCGGAAGGTGCTGAGCGAGCTGGCGCCGGCCAGCTTCGGATATGGCGACCCGCGCGGGGCGCCGGCCTTCCGGATCGCGGTGGCCAACTGGCTGGCGCGTACTCGCGGCATCCGGGCCGCCCCAGACGAGGTGATCATCACGGCTGGCGTCGCACAAGGCCTGGCACTGCTCGCGCGGTCGCTGCGCCAGACAGGACTGTCCGAGGTGGCCGTGGAGGACCCTGGCTCACTCGGTGCGCGGCAGCAGCTGCAGAGCTGGGGCCTCGCGACGCCGCCGGTTGGCGTCGACGACAGTGGCCTGCGCCTCAGCGATCTGCAGGCGAGTGGCGCGGCCGCCGTCATGGTCACTCCGGCGCATCAGTTCCCGATGGGCGTTGTCCTCGACGGCGCCCGGCGCCGCGACCTGCGGCAGTGGGCCATCGGCGGCGGCCTGGTCATCGAGGACGACTACGACGCTGAGCATCGCTACGACCGGCCGCCCGTTCCGGCCTTGCACGCGGTCCTTCCCGACCGGGTCTGCTACGCGGGCAGCGTCTCCAAGCTCCTCGCGCCCGCCCTTCGGGTCGGCTGGCTCCTGGTCCCGATGTCCCTGCGCGAGGCCGTCGTGACCGCCAAGCGGGACGCTGACCTCGGCAACGCCGTCCTGCCGCAGCTTGTGCTCGCCGAGCTGATGGCGTCCGGCGACCTGGAACGGCATCACCGCCTCCTGCGCAAGCGCCACGTGCGCCGCCGTGATGCCATGATCGAGGCAGTCCGGGCGCATCTGCCGCAGGCGCGAGTGCACGGCGCCGCTGCCGGACTGCACCTGACCCTCACCTTCAGCGATATCGGATCGGGCCTGTCGGACGCCGACCTCGCCGCCGTGGCGCTCGAGCGCGGGGTGAAAACGCAGCCGCTCTGCTGGCACCGTCAGCAACCGGGGCCGCCTGGACTCGTGCTCGGCTACGCCGCCAGCACCCCGGCGCAGATCGCTGACGGCGTTGCGGTCATCGCCGGGGTCCTGCGACCACGGCGCCGCGGCTAGCCTGCGCTGCGGTAACCGCTTCCGCGGGGATCGGCGGAAACGTCCCCGTTCCCGGCAAAATCAGCCGCCGGACCCCCGATCGCGCGCGGCGCTGGCGCGCCGGCCGCGGCCTCAGCGGCAGTCCGGGTGTCGTCCTCGCCGTCGATCAGGTGGCTGTGGCTGAGCGCAGGTGACGCCGGCGACGAGCAGCGCCAGGGCGAGCGCCTCGAAAGCGAGGTCGCCGCGGTCGGCCTGGAAATGCTCGCCGAACAGGAACAGCCCCAGCAGGCTCGCGGCCAGCGGGTCGAGGATCGTGAAGCCAGGCTGCGACGCCGCGAGCGGTCCCGCCGCGAGCGCGTGCGAGGCAAGCAGCAGGCTCAGTGCACCGGCTCCGAGCAGCACATAGACCGACCAGTTGGAGAAGATCGCCGCGGCGCCGCCACTGAGGTGCGAGCTGAACTCCTTGATCACTGCCGCCACGAAGCCCCACGCGACCCCGGTCACCGCGCCCAGCACGGCAGCGCGCTGCGCCGCGGACGCCGCCGACCGGCGGTGCCGCAGCCCGAAGGCAGCCGCGATCCCGGCGAACACGACCGCGAGCGTGACGAGGCCGGCGAGCAGCCACAGCGCAGCTGGCGCGTGCTGCCGTCCGCCCGACGGGGACGCGGCGAAGAGGAACAGGCCGAGTCCGGCGGACATCGCGGCAGCGGCGAGCCAGTCGCGCCGCCGCACGGTCCACGAGCTCAGCGCGGCCATGTACCCGAATACGAAGAGCAGCTCCAGCGCGAGAATGGGCTGCACAAGCGCCAGCGCACCGTAGTGCAAGGCGGACAGCTGGAATACGAACCCAAGGATCATGCTGGCGATGCCGGCGAGCCAGATGGGACGCCGCGCCAGCCGGAAAACGAGCCAGACGTCCAGGCTGGTCGCGTGGCTGTCCCTCGCCCCGAGGCGCTGGCAGACCGAGGACGTGGCTGTGCAGACGCTCGCCAGGAGCGCCAGCGGGATTGCCTTCTCCATCTCCCTCCAGCCTGTTGCGCATTCACACGATGCCGCACGGCGGACCGGCAGGACGCCCAACCGGCCACACTGATGGCGCTGCGCCCGGGGACAGATCGCAGTCAGCGTGCTTTCCCTGGGCATAGCGAGCGGCTCGCACGGTCTATTCCACGGCGCCGCCTTTTCCGCGGGCACCGTCTACTATGCGGCACTGCCTATCCTGGCCGCTCGCCGCGGTCAGGAGTCAGGAAGCGACCGTGCTGGCTGACCTCATCTGCGAGAACTCGGGGAGGTCGGTCCGGTGGTCTACAGCGCGCCGAGGCCCCGCTGCACGTGCAGCAGGTACTCCCGCCGGTCGAGCGGATTATGATCCCTGCGTGGGCCGGGCCGGCGGAGTACCGCGGACCGGCTGGTACCGCGCGAACTCTGATTCCAGCATGCCCTCACCGCGAGTCAGGGCCGGCATCTGCTGCTGCAGCTCGTGGACCTGGCCGGCCGGGATCTCGCCGGCCACGACGTAAGTGTCGCCACGCAGATCCGGCGTCTGCCGCGTCGCGCGCAGTCGGCCGAGCACCGTCAGGACTGCGGGCAGGCAGTCAGCCGGGACCTCCAGCCGGAAGCTGCTGACGGGCTCGCAGACCACTGTCCTGGCCTGTCGCAGCGCGCTCATCAGCACTAGCGGCGTGAGGTTCCGGAAATCGCCGGCCGAGCTGGACAACTTGCTCCAGCCGTACGGCGGTGGCGGTACATAGCCGGTGTGCGTCAGCGTGACCACGCAGTCGATGACCTGCCAGCCGAGCAGGCCCTGCCTGAGCGTCTCGCGAGCGGTCTCCTCGACGGCCTTGATGAACGCGAGCGGCATCGAGCCAAGCTCGACCGCCAGCCGGAAGGTGTGAACCGGATCCCGCCGAACCTGGCTCGATACGTAGCCCTACGGTCGCGCGAAACGGGTTGCCGGCGGCGTCCATCTTTTCCACGGCCGCGCCGGTCCCGAGGATCTGCTCGACGCAGATCGTCGTGCTCTCGCGGAAACGCACCAGGAGGCCGTACTCGTCCGCGAGCGTCGCCTGGATGACCTCCTTCTGGACCTCGCCGTACAGAGACACCAGGAGCTCGCGCCGCACGTCGTCCTGCCGCAGGTTGATCAGCGGATCCTGCTCGGCCAGCTGGCTGAGCGCGGCGTGCAGGGCCGGCCTGTCCGCGGGCGTGGCCGGGACGACAACGGTCTCGAGGGTGGGCAGCGCGAACAGATTCTGCCGCGCTGCCACGGCAGCGGGGCCAATCCTGTCGCCGATCTGCACGCCGGCCAGCCCGGAAATCTTCGCGATCTGGCCGGCGGTGGCGGCGGCACCGGGGACGGCTGGCCCGCCGGACAGGACACTGAGGGCGGTGATCTTCCCATCGCTGCCCTCGCCGTATGGCACCGGTTCCCTGGCCCGCAGCGTGCCGGCGAACATCCGGACGTACGCCACCTTCTCGCCAGCGGCGCCGCGCTCGACCTTGAACACGGTCCCCGCCGCCGGCCCGTCTGCGTCACCGGCGGCGCTCGGGAGGAACTCGGCCAGGGCCGCCGTCAGGCAGTCGACGCCGGCCCCGGTGATGGCCGAGCCGAAGAAGACGGGGTGCACGAGCCCCTGGCGTGCCTGGGCGGCCAGCTTGGTGCGCAGCGTGGCGTAGTGCAAGCCTGTCGGGTCCTCGACGTACGCCGCTAGCAGCTCGTCGTCGTGGTCGGCGAGGACGTCGGCGATCCTGGCCGCGTGCGCGACGTCAGCGGGCCCGAACGGCAGCCAGCTGGCGCCGTGCGTACCGGGATCGGACACCGTGCCCATCGCCGCGACTGACGGGGTAAGTCGCGCCGCTATCTCGGCCAGCACGCTGTCCGGTCGCGCTCCGCCGCGGTCGATCTTGTTGACGAACAGCAGCGTGGGAAGCCGCAGGCGCCGCAGGGTCCGCATCAGGATCCGGGTCTGAGCCTGGACGCCCTCGACCGCGGACACGACCAGGACGGCGCCGTCGAGCACGCCGAGCGTGCGCTCGACCTCGGCGATGAAGTCCGGGTGACCGGGCGTGTCGATGAGGTTGACGACGAGGTCACCGACTGTGAACGAGACGACGGCTGCCTTGATCGTGATGCCGCGCTTGCGTTCAAGCGCGAGCGTGTCTGTCTGGGTGCTGCCGTCGTCGACGCGGCCGATCTCGTCGATGATTCCGGCGGCGAACAAGAGCCGCTCGGTGAGGCTGGTCTTGCCGGCGTCTACATGCGCCAGGATGCCCAGGTTGAGCGATTGCACGAAGCGTCATGTCCTCTGGATAGGCGGTCATTGCCATCGGTGAACATGCGCGCTGCTCGCATCTCGCTCGCTCCTCTCGGTGCATTGAGGGCTGTGTCGCCGGTCGAAGTAGAACAGGGGGCAGCCGTCGAACGCAATTGATTATCGGTAGGGGCCTGGAGCTCGAACAGTTCGGCGTACAGGCCACCGGCAGCCATCAGCTCGGCGTGGCTGCCCTGCTCGCAGACGCCGCCGTCTACGGTGGCAGAGGCGGCCCCGTTCCCGTCGTGATCGGCGGCCTGTGCTCCGGGGAGCTATGGGATGGTGGGATGCGTCGCATCGATCGGGAGGTGACGCTGGTGCCGACGCCGTCGAGATGGGGGCCCACGCCCTGGCAGAGCATCGAGATCGAGTGCGCGCGCCGGGGCCGCGACCAGGTCATCGACGGATGCGTGGCGTTGCTGCGCGGCCGCGATGTCGACGACGACCTGATCATGGCGCTTGGCGGACCGAATGGCCAGAACGTGATCCACGACGGGCCGGCGCAGCGCAATCAGTACTGGGGCCGGGTGTGGGGAGCGCGCGGACTGCTCTACGTCTTTGACGAGCGGGCTGCGGACGCGATCATCATGGGCCTGTCTGACGAGCACTGGCGGGTCCGGGAGATGGCGGCCAAGGTGATCGCCCGGCACAAGCTCGGCGCGGCGCTGACTGCTGTCGCGGAACTGTGCGACGACCCTGTCCCGCGGGTCCGGGCCGCCAGCGAGCGCGCGGTGGTCGTGCTGACCGCGGCTGGCAGCTGAGCCTAGGGCAGCCGCGGGTATCGCTCGGGCGCGGGTATCGCCCGGCTAATCTGACCTTCACGACCGGGTCAGCACGGCTTGCCGCCCTGATGCCACGGCACGGTCCTGGGTTACCGTGGCGCGTGCGGATTGTTCGGTCAGCCGACCGGCGCCTGCTGATCGCGGGGGCGCTGGCCGTTGCCATCGCAGCCGGGTGCTCTTGCGCTTTCGCCGTCACGCATCCGATGGACCGCTGGCTGTCACCGGTTGACCTGCAGGTCTACCGGCTCGGTGGCGAGGTAGTCGCGCAACTAGCGCCTGGCTACCACGCGGGGCTGGCCGCGCCGCTGTATGACTGGCCCGGTTACGGGCTGAAATTCACCTATACGCCGTTCGCGGCGATCGTCTTCATGCGTGTTCCTGGCCCTGCCGTCGCCCGGGGCTCGTGCAGACGCTGTCCGTGATTGCGAGTATCCTGGCGTTCCTGGCCACGATCTGGGTGACCCTGGGCGCCCTCGGCTACCGAGCGACCCGGTCCAGGGTCGGCGGCGCGCTGCTGCTCGCTGCCGTCTTGTTCTGGACCGAGCCGGTCCAGCGCACGATCTTCCTCGGCCAGGTCGAGCTCGTGCTGATGGCACTGATCATGTGGGACATGTGCCAGCCTGATCGGCGCTGGTGGAAGGGCGCTGGCGTCGGCATCGCGGCCGGCATCAAGCTCATCCCGCTGATCTTCATTCCTTACCTGCTCCTGACCCGGCGGTACCGGCAGGCTGGCATCGCAGCCGGGACGTTCGCCGCCACCGTGGCCCTCGGCTTTATCGTCCGGCCAGCCGACTCCAGGGCGTGGTGGCTGGGGGGCTTGTTCGCCCGGGGCAGCCGGACTGGTTTCGTCGGCTGGGAGGGCAACCAGTCGCTGCAGGCGGTCATCACTCGGCTGGCCGGCAGCGTCGCCGCTGGCCAGCCGATCTGGCTGGCCGCGGCCGGCGTCACCCTGGTGGCCGGGCTAGCCTCGGCAGTCGCGCTGAGCCGGGCCGGCCACCCGGCTGTCGGCGTGCTGACTTGCGCGCTGACTGGCCTGCTGGTCTCGCCGGTCAGCTGGGATCACCACTGGGTGTGGATCGTGCCCGGCGTCACTGTCCTGGCCTGCTACGGACTGCGGGCCCGCGGCGCACTGCGGTGGGCGTTCCTGGCAGGCGCCATCCTGGTTACGGGCCTGTTTGGCGCGTGGCCAGGGTTCTTGTGGGGCCAGCCGATTGACCTTGGCGCGTTCTCCGAAGGATTCATCTGGGCACCGCCGAACACCACCCCGGGGACGTTCGCGAAGCTCGGTGACCAGGCATCGTACGCGGAGTATCACTGGTCTGGCTGGCAGCTCATCGCCGGCAACCTGTACGTACTGACGGGGCTGGCGATCTTCGTGCTGATCGTGGCGCTCGCCGTTCGCAGCCGGGTCGTCCGCCGTCCGGCGGCCGCCGAGGCGGCACCGGCCGACAGCCCGGTCCCGGTGGCGAGCCGCTAGCTGGCGAGTCAGCGCCGGGCCGACAGGCAGCCGGTCCCGGCGGCCAGCCGCTAGCAGGATGCGAGCCGCCGTGAGCGGCGAGGCAGCCGTGCTGCGAGCCGCCGGGGCTGCCGGGCGACGCCAGCGGCAGTGAGCGCGGCGTGTCCGGCGTCGCTCGGTCAGGCAGAGCACGATCAGCGCGGCCAGCGCGGTCACCAGCACGATGGGAGCTACCAGCGTCAGGTCGTCGGCGCCGATCCTGGAAGGCCGCGAGACTGCAGCGGCGTCGGATTGCCGGGCATCAGCGCGATGGTGGCTGCAGTCAGCCGGGCGATGACGAGCCAGTCGAGCCAGCACGCGGGCATGAGGATCAGCAAGCAGATGACCATCGCCTCGTACGACGGCAGCTGATACTGCCAGGCGAACAGCCAGGCCGTGCTCAGGGCGAGGGCGGCGTAGATGGCTGGCGGTGCCGCTGTCCGGCCCGGCAGGTGCGTCAGCGTGACGATCGCGGCGCCGACCACCAGCACGGCAGCGATGGCGGCGACGTGGTGCATCAGGTAGCCGTGCTGCGAGGAACTGAACAGCTGGTAGAAGTTGTCGGCCGTGACACGGTTGCCGCGACTGACCAGCGACCGGAGTGCTGGCGGCCCGAACCACGCGTAGCTGGGCAGCAGGACGACCAGCATGGCGAGCGCGCTCGAGAGGCACGCCACGGCCGAGCGGCGCAGAGCCCAGGCCAGGCCCAGGCCGAACAAGACGAAGTTGATCTTGATGTCGGCAGCCAGGCCGATGAGCGCCCCGCCCGCCAGGACCCGGCCGAGCTGCGGGCTCGCTCGGCCGCCGCGAGCCGCGGGCCAGCCGCCCGCGATCACCAGCCCGAGCAGGCCAGTAGCGGCGGCCAGCACGTCGAGGTGGGCGGCGGCGATGAGCTGCCAGATCAGCAGCGGGTTGATGGTCCACAGCAGGTGCGCTCGCAGCCGGCCGGCCGGATCGGACCGCAGCAGCCTGTCTGCCGTGAACGCGACCGCGCCGAATGCCAGCGCGTTGGCCAGCTTCAGCCAGAACACGATGCGCGCCGCTGAGGCGCCGCCCAGCCTGGCCGCGACGAACTGCTCCACGGTGGCCGCCGGGCCATACGGCGTTGTGACCTTGGCCCACTCCCAGGGGATCGACGCGGCGACTGCGTCGTGCGCCAGCCTGAGATCCCTCGGCACCATCACGTACGGGCTGTGGCCCAGCGCAACGATCCTGCCGAAAGCCATGTAATCCAGCGAATCTGTCGATCCAGCCGGCGGCAGCACCGTCAGGATGGCGATCACCAGCACCGCGGCGGCGATCAGCAGCCGCACGGGCGGCCGGGCGCCCCGGCGCACGGCGATAAGCCCGGCGGCGACGCCGAGACCGCCCGCCACCGCCGACAGCCACAAGGCGACCGCCATGTTGTCGAGCGATATGTGCCAGCTGCCGAACTCGATCGGCGGTCCAGCTCCTCGGCATGGGCAGGATCGGGCCCATCCAGGAGGCCCGCGCCAGCGATGCGACGATCATGACCACCAGGGCGGCGCCGATGCCGACGACGGCGAGCCAGGTGTAAACCCGGCGCAGACCGGGCCGCAGGGGGCGCCAGCGTGGCCGAGCCTAGCTGAATCCGCGCACGCCCATGCACGTCAAAGCTCATGCGGAAGCTCAATCTGCCTTTACCGGAGGAGTCGACTAAGCCCCTGATACTCAAGGATGGGTAGTTGCCCCCTACCCCGCGCGGAAAGTCCCAAGACCCGGACGCGAGCGCTTATTGACCTGAAGTTAGCAGCGGCCGCGATGGCATCTCCGGTTGTAGGTGGAAGTGATCACTCGGCGGGATTCTCGAAATTTGTTTGTTCTTGGTGTCGATGACGCGGTTCTCTAACCGTCTCCTAGCTGGTGTCTGAACCGCCGAACGAAGGGAAGGGCTTAGCGTGAAGTACATGCTGCTGATCATGGGTTTCCGCAAAGGCGAGGCGATGCCCCAGCCGCCGAGCAGCGAAGCACCCTCGGTGGAGGAGTTCATGCAGTACCAGCAGGAGCTCGGGCAGGCCGGCGTGCACGTTGACTCCGCAGTGCTCCACTCTTTTGAGGACGCCACCCAGGTGCAGGTCAACGATGCTGGCGAGCGGCTAGTGACCAACGGGCCGTTCGCAGAGTCCCGCGAGTACCTGGGCGGCTATCAGATCATCGACGTCCCCGACCTCGATGCAGCGCTTGACTGGGCGGCCAGGTGTCCCGGCGCGAAGTACGGGCGCGTCGAGGTGCGTCCGCTCGCCGAGTTCTGAGGACCAAGGCGATGGGGTCGGCAGGCGAACCGATCGAGGCAGTGTTCCGAGAGGAAGGTGGCCGTCTGCTGGCCCTGCTCGCGGCCCGATTCGGCGACCTCGATCTCGCCGAGGAGGTTACCGCTGAAGCCCTGCTGGCAGCGGTAGAGACCTGGCCACGCACCGGGGTCCCGCGCGAGCCGCTGGCATGGCTGGCGACCACGGCCCGGCGCAAGGCCCTCGACCGGATCCGGCGGGACGCCACGTTGGCCACGAAGCTCGCCAGTCTGCACGCCGATGCCGATCCGGCGCGCCGCACAGAGCCGGTCCCAGAGCACGAGCACATCCCCGACGACCGGTTGCAGCTCATGTTCGCGTGCTGTCACCCTGCTCTCGACCTGGACACGCAGACCGGACTCACCCTGCGCTACATCGCGGGCCTCAGCACCGCTGAGATCGCACACGCCTTCCTTGTCCCGCCAGCGACGATGGCCCAGCGCCTCACCCGCGGCAAGCGCAAGATCCAGCAGAGCCGCATCCCCTTCCGCGTGCCCGGCCCGGACGAGCTCGAAGGCCGTCTGGGCCTGGTTTTGCACGTCGTCTACCTCATCTTCACCGAGGGCTACGCGGCCACCGGCCACCACGATCTGGTCCGATGCGATCTGGTGGACGAGGCCATCCGACTCGCCCGTATCCTCCGCCGGCTGATGCCCGGCGAGCCCCGCGTCACTGGCCTGCTCGCGCTCATGCTGCTCACTGACGCCAGGCGTCAGGCCAGGGTCGACGACCATGGCTTCGCCGTCTCGCTGGAAGACCAGGACCGCGGCCTCTGGGATACCTCGATGATCGACGAGGGCGCCAGGCTGACAACACAGGCCCTGCGCCACCACCCACCCAACAGCTGGTCCGTCCAGGCCGCAATCGCCGCGCTGCACGACGAGGCGCCATCTGCTCAGGAGACCGACTGGCGCCAGGTGCGCCTGCTCTACGACGAGCTGTTCGCATTGACCCCGACCCCCGTCGTCGCCCTCAACCGAGCCATCGCGATCTCCTGGCATGAGGGCCCACAGGCCGGCCTCGGCCACCTCGAAGCCCTCGCCGACGAGCCCGGCCTGGCCCGCCAGCACCATTGGCACGCCGCCCGCGGCCACACACTCGCGAGACTCGGACGTGACATCGCCGCCGCAGAGGCCTACCGGCGGGCCAGCGAACTCGCCCAGACACCCGCCGAGATCGCCTACCTCTCCGCACGCGCCGAGGAGTACACCAGGCCCGGCTGAACAGCTACCTCCGGTCAGGTTGCCGAGGCATGACCGTTCAATGCGCGCGATTTTCTCCGTCGTTGCCAGATAAGTACTGTGCCCACTACGGCGCCCGTGATGAGCGCGGTCAGGTGCCCGACTGCGGCGAGTCTCAGGTGGCTGAGACCGGCGAAGATCTGGCCGACGAAGAATCAGGAGCGCTAGGTCCAGCGCTGCCGCGGCGCGGATCAGCCAGGTGCCCCACAACAGTCCTACCGCGATGGCGGCGACGACGATGTAGGACGGACCGACGTCGATCAGGTACCGGTCTGCTGCAGGCAGCGTGCCGTCGGCGACCCGGTAGGCAACGACGCCCTCGCTCACCAGCGTCCCGATGACATGGCCTGCGGCGCAGGTCAAGAACGTGCGCCAGTTGCCAAGCAGGTGATTGGCGCCGAACATGGCCAGCGCGATGAGGAACGGCCAGGTGGCCATGAAGCCGGTCGGGAGGAACGCGGAGAGCACCAGGCAGCCGACCGGATGGTGCTCCAGGTTGTGCACGCTGGTACTCGCCCAGCGCAGCAGGGTGGCCTGATCCCGGTCCGGCAGGAGGGCGCAGATGATCTCGGCCGCGCAGAATCCGGCGAGGTACAGCCATGTCACGGCATAACGCCTGAAAACAGGACCGATGGCGTGGCGCTGGCATGCCGATCAGACTAGGGCAGCGCATATCCAGGGGCCGTGTCGGCGTAGTTCAGCCAGGTCGGCAGTCAGCCGGCGAGGCCAGGCGTCAGCCCAGCTGGCGGAAATCAGGCGTAAGCCAGATCTTCGCCCGCTTGTACTGTCTGACCTTGGCGATGTATCCGAGTGCGGCCGACGTGCGCCAGCGCCCGGCGAACCAGCGCCCGACGCATCCCCACACATCGCCTTGCGCGTACTGAGCACCGGCCGGCACCGAGTTGAGCCAGATCTCGTAGCCGTCGTAGCAGGCCCGCCAGATCGCATAAGCGGCATCGGCGTTCATCGCCGTGGACCGCGCTATGGCTGGCCAGCCGCCGTCCTCATAGGGGTAGCGGTTCTGGAGAATCCCGTAGCTCTGCGGGCACTCACCGGGCGTGCCGTCCTGCCCGATCTTGTGCCCTGGCAGGCACGCGGCCGCGTCCGTGCCGAAGTCGCCGAGAGTGTCCTGCTGCCACCAGCTCTCCACCGCCGCTTGCGCGAACACGATGTCCTGATCGATGCCCCACTTGCAGGCGGTCCAGCGAAGGATGTCGATCGTCGTACCGGTGAAGTCACCGTTGATCCGCGGCGCCAGCGTCTTCTCGGCGAGGGGATTGTCTGAGCCGGGCGCTGTCGGGAAGAACTTAGCGCCGACGTGCTTGCCCTTGCGCCGGTTGTACGGCCTGTTGGCCGCCTTGACCTCGCCCCGTGGCGTGGCGTTGACGAGCTTCGCGCACTGCGCACCGCTGGGCAGCTTGGCGCCCGGCGGCAGCGTGTGGAAGTAGACCGCCGTGGCAGCCGGCGAGCTTGTGACGGCAGGCCTGATGGCTGTCGTCGCCGCAGCAGGCGCTGAGCCCGCCACTGAGATCGATACGCAGGCGATCAGCACGAGCGGCGTGATCGTCCAGGTCTGGCGACGCAGGCGGTTCGTGCGGCCATCACTCATGACACGAAGGTCTACTACGACCGCCGGGCCGGAACACGCTGTTCGGCATTATTCGGGCGGTTCGCGCCCGTGCGCCTGGCCGGCGGAGATGCGCCCCTGCGCTGCGGTCTCGGCGCGCTTGAAACTGAGTTGCCTGGTGATGCGAGCGCTGTCACGCTGACGGCGTGGTCGATCGCCAGTACGCAGATCCGTCGCTGGCCGGGCTGTATGACCTGTTCTGCCCGTGGGATCCGCGGGGTGATTTCGGCTTCTATCTGCCGCTCGTGATGGCCGCCGACAGCGTGCTCGACGTCGGCTGCGGCACGGGGATGCTGCTGCGCCGGGCCAGGGAGGAAGGTCACCCGGGGCGGCTGTGCGGGCTCGATCCGGCGGCCGCGATGCTCGACGTGGCTCGCGCCAGAGGCGACATCGAATGGGTGCTCGGCGATCTGTCGGGCGCCCGGTGGGACCAGGAGTTCGACCTGGTCGTCATGACCGGGCACGCATTCCAGGTCCTCACCACAGACGAGCAGCTGCGCGAAGCGCTGGCGGCAGTGGGGCGGCGCTGGTTCCGGCCGGCCGGTTCGCGTTCGAGACGCGCAATCCGCTGGCGCGGGAGTGGGAGGAGTGGATCCCGGCGAACGCTGTGCAGGTCACCGATCCGGTCGGCAATGTCGTGCGGATGACGCACGAGGTCGAGCTGCCGGTGCAGGGAGACCTCGTCTCCTTCACGACGACCTATTCGAGCGCTGGCTGGGAGCAGCCGCGCTGCAGCCACAGCACGCTGCGGTTCCTGGGCGCTGGGACGCTATCCGGGTTGCTGGCGGACGCTGGCCTGGAGATCGAGGTGCAGTGCGGCGACTGGGATGGCGCACCGCTCGGTCCGGCGAGCCCCGAGATCATCACCATCGCGCGTCGTCGTCAGGACCGAGAATCTTGACAGGTATCGAATTCCTGTTCGATAGTGAGGGGATGGGAGCGGAGATAGCGCAGGTCATCTCGCTGTCTCCGGTGCGCCACCGGGATGATGTGCTGACCGGCGAGGGCCTGCTGCCGGTCCTTCCGGCGCTGCGGGACCTGCTGCCAGGCGGCGGCCTCCAGCGCGGATCAGTGGTGACATCGGGGGACTGGGGGCTGCTGGCGCTGGCGCTGACGGCCGGAGCCGTCGCGGACGGGGCGTGGTGCGCGATCGTCGGCGTGCCGGCCGTGGGCGCGCGGGCGGCGGCCGAGGCCGGCCTGGATCCGGACCGGGTGCTGCTGGTGGCCGAGCCAGGGCCGAGCTGGCCGCAGGTGGTGGCGTCCCTGCTGGACGGCTTCGACATCGTGCTGCTGCGGCCGCCGGATCAGCCGTCGGCGCAGCTGCGGCGCAAGCTGGAGGCGGCGGCCCGCCGGTACGGCAGCGTGCTCGTGGTCGCCGGGGACTGGCCGGGCGCGCAGTCCCGGCTGCTGGTGACGGACGCGCAGTGGATCGGGATCGGTGCCGGGCACGGGCGGCTGCGGGCGCGCAAGGCGCAGGTCGTCGCGTCCGGGCGCGGCGCGGGGGAGCGGCCGCGTTCGGCGTGGCTGTGGCTGCCAGGCCCGGACGGCGCGGTCACGACGGCCGCAGGCGTCGGCGGCCTGGCCGATGCGGGCTTGCGCGGCGGGGACGGCGTTTACCGGGATGACGCCGCGCAGCTAGTGAGCAGCGGATGACGAGCCACGCCGCCGGGCCGCGGCGCGTGCTCGTGTTGCGCTGCCCCCAGTGGCTAGGGGAGGCACAGTGGCTGGCAGGACGCAGCAGCTGGCAGGAGCGACGCTGACGGCACGCCGAGCCCGGACAGCGGCGCGGCGGCGCGGGCGTTCGAGCCTGTTGTCGCCGTCGTCGAGGAGTTCTGCCCGCAAGTCGAGGTCCTGCGGCCAGGCGTGTGCGCGATCCCGACGCGCGGCCCGGCGCGCTACTTCGGC
Organism: uncultured Actinomycetota bacterium; assembly: GCA_963837255.1. Classification (GTDB taxonomy): domain Bacteria; phylum Actinomycetota; class Actinomycetes; order Streptosporangiales; family Streptosporangiaceae; genus JAJYUU01. Next base: position 1,301,485 of record CAWIMN010000007.1, on the reverse strand, counting down.
GGGGAGGCACAGCTGGCCGCCAAGCTGGCCGACGCGGTCTGCCGGGCCGGCTTCACCTGCCAGGTCGGCATCGCTGACGGCTTGTTCGCCGCCGGGCTGGCGGCCCGTACCGGGCCGACGGGTCTGCTCGTGCCGCCGGGGGAGGCGCGGGAGTTCCTGGCCGGCTTCCCCGTCGGCGTGCTTGGCCTGCCTGAGCTGTGCGAGCTGCTGCCCCGGCTGGGCATCGAGACGCTGGGCCAGCTGGCCAGTCTGCCGCCCGCCGAGGCGGCCAGCAGGTTCGGGGCGGACGGCAAGCTCGCCAGCCGGCTGGCCCGCGGGCTTGACCCTCGCCCGCTGATCCCGCGACCGCCCGCGGCCGACCTCTCGGTCCAGCTGGAGTTCGACCCGCCTGCCGAGCAGTCAGAGCCGGTCATCTTCGCGGCCAAGGCGCTAGCCGACGCGATGCACGACCGGCTGGCGGCCGGCGGATTCGCCTGCGTGCGGGTGCAGGTGGCGGTGCACTGCTCGGACGGCCAGGAGTTCAGCCGGCTATGGCGGCATGACGGGCTGCTGTCGGCGCTGGCCGTGGCTGAGCGCGTTCGCTGGCAGCTCGACGGCTGGCCGGGCACGGCCGGGATCACGCTGTTGCGGCTGATCCCGGACCAGCTGGTCCGTGCCACCGGACGGCAGCTGGCGCTGTGGGGCGACAGCGTGATCAGCGACCGGGTAGCCCGCGCGGCCATCCGGGTGCAGGCGATGCTCGGCCATGACCAGGTGGTCCGGCCGGTACTGGCCGGCGGCCGCAGGCCAGCCGAGCAGGCGCTGCTCGTGCCCTTCGGCGACGCCGGCGAACCGCAGCGGCCCGCTGACCGTCCCTGGCCGGGCCAGCTCCCGGCGCCGGCGCCGGCGACCGTGTACCCGGTGCCGCTCGCGGCTAGCGTGACCGATGAATCGGGCGAGACGGTGTCGGTCAGCGGCCGGGCCGGGCTGTCCGCGCCGCCGGCCTGGCTAGCAGCCGCAGGCAAGCCCGCCCGGGCAGTCACGGCCTGGGCCGGACCGTGGCCGGTGACCGAGCGCTGGTGGGATCCCCGGCACGCGCGCCGGCAAGCCAGGTTCCAGCTCGTCACCGACGACGGGAATGCCTGGCTAGCAGCGCTCCAGGATGGCCGCTGGCTGATCGAGGCCAGCTACGACTGACGAGCGGCCGGAGCAGGACAAGCGCCAGCGGGCATGCCGCGCGACCGGTCGGGGAGCCGCGCGGCATGCCCGCTGGCACGGGCGGGCCGTTAGCCAGCCTGCCCGTGCTGACGCAGCGTTACCCGTTGACGTCGTGTTGACAGCGACGGGTTACGGTACTCGTGGAGTGTGGCCCGCCCCCGGTTTACCGGGGGCGGGCCCGCTTGACCGCGCAGGTTACTGCGCGGGCTGAGGTGGAGGATGACCACTTCATCGGTGCCGGCGCCGGCGCCGGTGTTCGTGCCTGTCGGCTGCCCGGTCTCGTACGGGTTCTGCTGAGTTGGCCAGCCAACCCAGTGCTGAGAGTTGTACTCGAACCACTCCGACGCCGTCGTGATCGGGATGACCGGCAGGTTCTGGCGACGTAGGTCATCGATCGGGGCGAGGTCAGCGGTCTGCTGCGCCACGGTCGAGTCGCCGGCCAGCTTGGCAAGCGCGGCATCGATCGCCGCGTTCTTCAGGCCCTCGTAGTCGCCGGTGTTGGCCTTGCCGTTGTCCAGCGCACTGTTCAGCCAGTTGTCGTACAGGTTGTATGGCGTCAGGCCGTTGTTCGACCAGTGCTCGGCCAGCTGGAAGTTACCGGTCGCCATGTCGGCGTTCCAGGCGTCCACGCTGATGCCCTGGAAGCTGGCGTTGATGCCAGCCGCCTTGAGCTCCTGCGCGACCATGGTGCCCACCGCGGCGTAGTCGGTGTAGGCGGCCGGGCTGATGAGCTGGATCGTGACCTCCTTGCCATTCAGGGCGTAGTAGCCGCTGGAGTCCTTCTTGTAACCAGCCTTGGTCAGCACCGCCGCGGCCGCGCTGCGCTGCCGGTGGGGGAGACGGTGTACGACGCGGCCGGACCGGCCCAGGCAGCGAACGTCGGCAGCGTGATGCCGCTGGTGTTCGTGACCGGGTTCTCCAGGCCAGCCTCGCCCTCGGAGGCGAGCAGGTTGCGGTTGACCGCCAGGCTGATCGCCTGCCGGACAGCCAGCTGGTTGGTCGGCCACTTGCTCAGGTTCGGCATCAGGGCGTTGGTGCTGCCCGGTGCCTCCCAGAAGTGGTGGTAGGCGGGTGCGGTGGAGACGAACTGCTTCTGCAGGCCGGGGATGAAGTTACCCGTCCAGTCGATCGCTCCCGAGTACAGCGCCGACAGCGCGCCGGTGTTGGACGTGTAGACCGGGAAGTAGACGTTGGGGACCTTCACCATCGAGGCCTGCCAGTACGACGGGTTCTTCGTCAGCGTGAACCCCTGCGAGGTGAACGTCTTCAGCACGTACGGGCCGGTGCCGACGGGCTTGGTGTCCGTGAACGTGGTCGGGTTGCTCTGGCTGCCCCAGACCGACTGCGGCAGGATCGGCACGCCGGCGATCTGCTGCAGGTTGAGGTACTGCGGCGAGCTGAAGTTGATCGTGACCGTGTTGCCTGACGAGGTCACGCTGGTGATCGGCAAGCCCGGCCAGGTTGATCGCCGCGTTCTTCTTGACCAGGTTGTAGGTGAAGACGACGTCGGCCGGCGTCATCGCCGTCCCGTTGTTCCACTTCACGCCCTGCCGGATCGTGAAGGTGATGGACTTGCCGCCGTTGGACCAGGCTGTACGCCGTGGCCAGCCAGGGGTAGTACTTCGGCGGCGCGGCCAGGTTGAACTGGAGCAGCGGCTCGTAGATCAGGCCGGTTGCGCCCATGCCCTGCGGCGCAGCGGTCGATACGAACGGGTTGAAGTCGTCAGTGATGGTGGTCTCCGGAGAGCTCTCCATGACCAGGGTGTTCGACGCAGCTCGCCTTGGTCGACGAACCGCCGCCCGAGCTCGACGAGCCCGACGAGCCGCACGCGCCGAGGCCGACCGCTAGCAGGCCGACGGCCGCGACGGCCACCAGCCCTCTATGCGTCAGGTGATTACTACTCATTTCTGCCTTTCCTTGTCGAACTTCTCGGTCGGGTAGTAAGGTCCCGCCTGATATCCGGGGGTCGTGAGCTAACTCGTAAGGTCCCCACCCCCTTCTCGCCCGGTGTAAACGGAAGGGGCTGCAACGTCGAGGCGCCAGCAGGCGGCGGCCCTCGACGAGGAGATCTGGAGCAGCGGCGGCGCCTCCGCGCGGCACCGGTCCACCGCGAACGGGCACCGGGGGCTGAACGCGCAGGCTCCCTCCGGCGCCGGGCCGGCAGTGGTGCTGACGACCCCGTTCCCCGCCTTCTGGCTGTGCCGGTTGCGCAGCGCACCGCCGAGGTTGTCGGGATCGGGCGCGGAGCTGACCAGCAGCTGCGTGTACGGGTGCGCGGGCTGCTGCGTCACCTCCTCGGCCGGGCCGCGCTCGACGATCTGCCCCGCGTACATGACGAGGATCTCGTCGGCGAAGTAGCGCGCCGACGCGATGTCGTGGGTGATGTAGAGCATGGCCAGCTGGAGGCGCTGGCGCAGGTCGTCGAGCAGCGCGAGCATCTCGAGCCGGATCGAGACGTCCAGCATCGAGACCGGCTCGTCGGCCAGCAGCACGCTCGGGTTCGGCCGCGAGCGCCCTGGCGAACGAGACCCGCTGGCGCTGCCCGCCGGACAGCTCGTGCGGGTACTTCGTCAGGTACTTGTCGGCCGGGCTGAGGCGTACCTGCTCCATCAGGTCGGCCGCCTGCTGGCCGACCTGCTGCCTGGACATCCGGCCATGATGCAGCCGCAGCGGCCGCTCGATGTGGTAGCGCACGGTATGCGCAGGGTTGAGCGACGCGAACGGGTCCTGGAAGACGTACTGGACCTCGCTCTTGTAGCGCCGGAACGCGCGGCGGCCCGGACAGCTCGACCGGCTGGTCGTCGAGCCAGATCGTGCCCGCGGTCGGATGCTCCTGCCCGGCCAGCAGCCGGGCCACGGTCGACTTGCCGGAGCCGCTCTCGCCGACGAGCGCGACGACCGCGCTGCGGTACAGGCCGAGGGAGACGTCCCGGACGGCGTGCAGGACCTGGCCGTGGCCCAGCCGGAAGTCCTTGCCCAGCCCGTCGGCTGCCAGCGTCAGCGTGCCGCGCGCCGCGGCGGCCGATTCGACGGCACCGGGCTGCTGCGTGTCGGGCAGCCTGGCTGCTCATGACGTCACCTCTGTCGGGCCGCCTTGGCTTGCGGCTGCCGCGGTTGCCGATCGGTCGGCTCCCGCGACCGACCGGTCCGGCCCCGCGATGACGCCGGCGTGACCGTCCGCGTCGGCGCGGATCATCGGGCAGCACGAACGGGCACGCGGTCACGTGGCTCGGATCCGCCGACGTGCGGACCTTGGCGAGGCGGATCTCGATCGTCGCGCAGGCATCCGTGCCCTCGAGTGCAGCGCGGCAGGAACGGGCAGCCTGGCGGCGGGTCCAGCAGGTCCGGCGGGGTGCCGGGGATGCCGGTCAGGTCCCGGCGCGGGCCGCGCAGCGACGGGAACGAGCGCAGCAGCCGCTTGGTGTACGGATGCGCGGCCTCGTGGTGGATCTCCGCAGCGGTGGCGACCTCCATCAGCTGGCCCGCGTACATCACGGCGATCCGGTCGGCTAGCTCGAGCAGCAGCGACAGGTCGTGGGTGATGAACAGGATCGCGAAGCCCAGGCGTTCCTTCAGCTCCAGGATCTGGCCCAGGATCTCGCGCTGGACGACGACGTCGAGGGCGGTCGTCGGCTCGTCCATGATGACGACTTCGGGATCGGTGGCCAGCGCCATCGCGATCATGACCCGCTGGCGCATGCCGCCCGACAGCTCGTGCGGGTACGCGCGCAGCCGCGCCCGCGGGATGCCGACCAGGTCGAGCAGCCCGGCCGCCTTGTCCGTGGCCTCCTGCGCGGGACAGCTGCAGGTGCGCGCGGATCACGTCGGTGAGCTGGTCGCGGATGCTCAGCACCGGGTTGAGCGCGTTCATCGCGCTCTGGAAGACGATGGCGATCTCCCGCCAGCGCAGGCTCGTCAGCTGCTCCGCGGTGAGCTCGAGGAGGTCGGTCGGCATCTCCATCCGGCGGCCCTGGTACCGGACGCTGCCGCCGGTGATCACGGCCGGGCGCCCGCAGCAGCCGGGTGGCCCCGTAGGCCAGCGTCGACTTGCCGGAGCCGCTCTCGCCGACCAGGCCCATGACCTCGCCGGCGTGCAGGTCCAGGCTCACCCGGTCGACCGCGCGCACGTCGCCGGCAAAGGTGCGGTAGACGACCGAAAGATCGCGAATCGACAGCACAGGCTCGCCGGAGAACCTCCCGTGGCCGCCTGGCTCGCCCGGAGCGGGAACGTGGTTGCCCAGTGTCATCGTCCCCATCGCTGCCCGCTCGCGTTGGCCTGGCGCATGGCGCCCGCGCCGGCGGTCGCTCGCGCGCGCGATCGGCGAGGTAGGCGCTACGGGAGAACGAGCGCACGAACGCTGTCACCGCGCTTGGCCGCGCCGCTGGCGCGGCGTGCAGCACCGGGGTCGGATCGGCAGGCTGCAGCCGGCGTCCGTTCACCTTGGCCCGCTGGTTGGCGTCTCGCAGCCGCGGATTGCCGAGCTCGTCGATCCCGGTGTTCAGCAGCACCAGCGCGGTGCCCATCAGCGCGACCGCGACGCCCGGCGGAACGAACCACCACCAGGCGCCCTGCGACAGCGCTTGCTGGCTCTCGGCCCAGTACAAGATGGTGCCGAGGCTCCAGTCGGACGTGTTGGTCACGCCGATGAACGCCAGCGCCACCGACGCGCCGATCGCGTACAGCACCGTGTTGACGAAGTTGGCGGCGATGAGGCTGACCTGGTTCGGCACGATCTCGAACGCGATGATCCGCCAGCCGCTCTCGCCGGTCTCCCGAGAGGCGGCGACGAAGTCACGGCCGCGGATCGCCAGCGTCTGGGCCCGGATCACGCGCGCGCCCCAGGGCCAGCCGAGACCGGCGAGCACGAGGATGGTCGCGGTCTGCCCGGTATGCGGCAGGTAGCCGAGCAAGACGATGAGCAGCGGCAGCGCGGGGATCACCAGGAAGACGTTGGTGATCAGGGACAGCGACGTCGTCCCAGATGCCGCCGAGGTACGCGGCGGATCACGCCGACGAGCACCGACAGGAAGGTGGCGATGACGCCGACCAGCAGGCCGAGCTCGAGCGTCAGCCGGATGCCGGTCAGCAGCTGCGACAGCACGTCTTCGCCGGCCTGGGTGGTGCCGAGCAGGTGGGCGGCGGACGGCGCGTGCCAGCGACAATGCCGGATTCGGGTTCTGGTAGCTAGGGTCGTAGGGCTCGACGTAGCGGCCCGATGATCGCGGTGAGCACGAACAGCCCGAGCAGGACCACGCCTGCCTTGGCCTTCAGCGGCAGGCGCCGCCACCGGCCAAGCTGGCGGGCCGGCGCTGCCAGCGCGGTCGGGTCGGTGGCGATCGTAAGCGCGGTGGTCATCAGGCTGCCTCTCTCGTTCGGACCCGCGGATCGAACGGCCACGATGACGAGGTCGACGATCAGGTTGGCGAGCAGGACGGCGAACGTGATCACCAGGAAGATCGCCTGCGTCAGCGGGTAGTCGTTCGACTGGACGGCGCTCAGCAGCAGCAGTTCCCGATGCCCGGGTAGGAGAAGACGATCTCCATGACGATGGCGCCGGAGACGACGAAGCCGAGCGCGAGGCCGAACCCCTGCAGCTGCGGCAGGAACGCGTTGCGGGCCGCGTAGTTGAAGATGACGCGCCGGTTCGACAGTCCCTTCGCCTGCGCGGCGAGCACGTAGTCCTCGCCGATGGTGGTGATCATGACGTTGCGCATCTGCAGCATCCAGCCGGCCACCGACGTGATGACGATGGTGAAGGCCGGCAGCACCGAGTGCCAGATCGCGCTGCTGATGAAGGCCCAGTCCCAGCCAGGGACCAGCCCGCCGGCGTAGCCCTGGCCGATCGGGAAGACGTGCAGCACCTTCACGGCCAGCAGCCACAGGAGCACCAGCGCCAGGAAGAAGTACGGGATGGCCTGGACGAACATCAGGCCCGGCAGTAGCCGGTCCAGCCAGCCGCCGTTGCGCCAGCCGGCGATGATGCCGAGGAACGTGCCGACGAAGAAGGCGATCACGGTCGCGGTGCCGACGAGCATCAGCGTCCACGGGATCGTCTGGACCAGCAGCGACGACACCGACGCCGGGTAGCTGGACACGGACGTGCCGAAGTTGAGGTGCACGACGTCGTCGAGGTAGGTCACGTACTGGGACCAGAGCGAGCCGGGATGGCCGACGCCGAGCATGGCCTCCAGCGCGTGGTAGGTCGAGGGCGTCAAGTTGGGGAACTTGGACATGATCGCCTCGACCGCGTTGCCTGGCATTGCCCGCGGCAGGAAGAAGTTGACCGTCAGCGCGACCCAGGCGGCGACCACGTAGAAGGCCACCCGGCGGAGGATGAAGGGCATCGCCCTGCTCCTAACTCTCGGAGGTCGGACGGGCGTGGCGGCGGCCCCTGGTACCGGGGGCCGTGGCAGCGCGGCTGGCAGGAACCGGCTCGGCGCCGAGCGTCCGGACACGCGGGGCGAGCGTGCGGGCTGCGGTGCCGGGCGGGCAGCCGCAGCTCTTGCGCAGGACCAGTTCGGTGGGCAGCAGCTCGACCTGAGTAGGCAGGTCGGGCCTGGCGATGCGATCCAGCAGCCGGGCGCAGGCGCGCTCGCCGAGCAGCCGCATCGGCTGGTGCACCGTCGTCAGCGAGGGCTCGAACAGGCTGCCGGGGAAGATGTCGTCGAATCCGGTGACCGACAGCTGCTCGGGGACGCGCACTCCGCCCCGGGCGAGCGCCTGGAGTACGCCGATGGCCATCTGGTCGTTCGCGCAGACGACGGCGTCCGGCAGGTCGGCGCGGTCGGCAAGGATCTTCTCGCCGGCTTCCTCGCCGCTCTGCACGCTGAACCGTCCGCAATGCGAGCCGACCAGCGTGGTGCCCGGATGGGACTGCGACGACCTGGTTGAGCGCGATCCTGCGCTCCTTGGCGTCCGGAGCGCTGGGCGGTCCGTCGACATGGAAGAGCCGCCGCCTGCCGTGCTCCTCGACCAGGTGCGTGACGAGCGCCGCCGAGCCTGACCGGTTGTCGGCGGTGACGACGTCGGCGGCCTGCTCGGCGGGGTCCCCGGCGACGACCACGACCGGGCAGCCGCTCGGCCAGGCGCGCCAGCTCGGCCGACGGGACGATCCCCTCGCCGATCAGCAGGCCGTCGACCTTGCCGGACAGCGATCTGCAGCCGGGCGAGGTCGACGTTGTTTTCCTCGCGCAGGTAGGTAATCAGCAGCGACCAGTTGTGATCGCGGATGCGCGGCTTCGACGCCGCGCAGGATCTCGTCGTAGAAGAGCAGGCTCATGCTCTCGATGTCGTACTGGTGCGGTGCGAGGCGTTCGACGCAGACCAGGCCGATGACGCTCTTTTGCCGGCGCGACAGGCTCTGCGCCGCGCTATCCGGTACGTAGCCAAGCTGATCGATGACCTCGCGCACCCGCGCCCTGGTGCTGTCACGCACCCGGTCCTGGCCATGCAGGACCCGCGACACCGTCGCGGTCGACACGCCGGCCAGCCGGGCCACGTCGTAGAGCGTGACGGTGCTGGCGGCCACCCGCCCGGCTCCGGCCGCAGGCGGGGACTCGGGCACCGGTGAACCGGACAGCGATGCGTCCGACGGGTCGCGCGCAGGCGGCATCGCCGTCCGCGTCCGGCGTCGCCGGACGCGTCAGGTTCGCGCACGTCAGAGCGTGCTCATCCGAGGCCCGGATGGCGCTGACTGCCGGTGTCTGGAGCCATGCAGCTGATCCCCTACTGGCCGGGGCTAAAAGCATCTAGATCTGTAGATCTAAGCGCTTACATTGGCCGATCTAAGCGCTTACACTAGGACTCGCCTTCAGGGGCGTCAAGGCCTGAGATTTAAGACGGACGCAACGTTCTGGTAACACAAGGAGTGTCAGATGACCGCAGCGGGGACCAGTGCCAACGGTGCCCTTTCCTTTCCGCCGGGCTTCACCTGGGGAGCGGCGACAGCCGCGTACCAGATCGAAGGTGCGGCCAACGCCGACGGACGAGGACTGTCCATCTGGGACACGTTCAGCCGGGTGCCGGGCAAGATCCGCCGGGGCGACACCGGCGACGTGGCCTGTGACTCCTACCACCGCTATCCCGAGGACGTCGCGCTGATGGCGTCGCTCGGCCTGCAGGCCTACCGGTTCTCGATCTCGTGGCCGCGCGTCCAGCCAGGCGGATCGGGACCGGTGAACCAGAAGGGCCTTGACTACTACCGGGCCCTGCTCGACGAGCTGGCGAGCAAGGGCATTGATGCGGCCGTCACGCTGTATCACTGGGACCTGCCGCAGGAACTTCAGGACGCGCGGCGGCTGGGCGGTCCGCAGCACCGCCGAGCGGTTCGCCGACTACGCGCTGCATCCTTGCCGAGCAACTGGGCGACCGCGTCTCGCGCTGGATCACGCTGAACGAGCCGCAGGTGTCAGCGGACCACGGTTACCGGACCGGCGTGCATGCGCCGGGCCTGACCGACGATGCGGCTGCCGCGGCGGCCACGCACCATCTGCTGCTTGCTCACGGCCTCGGCGCCCAGGCGCTGCGCAGCGTGCACCCGGCGACGCCGGTCGGCATCACGCTCGACATGCATCCGGTCCGGCTCGCGGCGGACACGCAGCCCGAGCTCGTCGAGGCAGCGCGGCTGGCCACCGACGCCGAGCTCAACGGGCTCTTCCTCGAGCCGGTCCTGCATGGCCGGTATCCCGAGCACGTCAGGGCCTCGCTGCTGCCGCCGCCAGACCTGATCGCCGACGGCGACTTCGAGACGATCCGCCAGCCCATCGACTTCCTCGGCGTCAACTACTACTCGCCGGTCTTCTTGCGGGCGGGCGATCCGGACGACCTGCGGCGGGACGAGGAGCCAGCGCGCTGCGAGCTGCCGGGCGTGGTCGAGTACCAGCCCGCCGAGCTGGAGCGGACGCCGATGGGCTGGCTCGTCGACGCCGACGGCCTGTATGACCTGCTGATTCAGCTGTCTGATGCGGCACCAGGCCTGCCGCTGTACATCACCGAGAACGGCTGCGCGGCCGAGGACTACGTAGACCCGGACGGTGACGTCAAGGACGTCGAGCGGGATCAGCTATCTGCACCAGCATCTCGACGCCGCCGCGCGCGCGATCAAGGCCGGCGTGAACCTGGCTGGCTATTACGTCTGGTCACTGCTCGACAACTTCGAGTGGGGATGGGGTTACCAGCGGCGCTTCGGGATCATCTTCGTCGACTTCGAGACTCAGCGACGGATCCCTAAGGCCAGCGCCCGTTTCTACTCGGAGGTCGTGCGCACGAACGCCGTCCCGCCGTACTCGGATGCGGACTGATGCTGCCGGGGAGACCCTGACGTTTTCGTGGTGGCAAATGCCGCATAGTGGCCGTGATCATGACTGAAAACGCCTGGGTCTCCGGCGACTGACCAGACAGCTCCGCAATACCGTCCTGGATTCTCGACCAGTGCGGTCACGCCTCACGTGGAGTGATCACGTAGCCGGCAGAGAGCTATCAAGAGGCCATTTTCGCAATGTCAGGTCGGCGGCGGACCGGCGCGGTGTAACGGACAGTAGTCGTCCGCTGGCATCGCACAAAAGGGCGCGTCACGCGTCGTTAGGAATCGGTGGCCCGCAGCAGCTCGCAACCGCGGCCACAGTCGCCAGCAGCTGGTCCCATGGGCGCCACCTCGGGACGCGGCGACATTGCCGAGCAGCTCGCGTCGCGTGGGCGGCGGCTCGGTGGATTCAGGCGCGGGCAGTGCAGTAGCGGAGGATCGTGTCGGCGACGAGCTTCGGCGCACGGACGGTGGGGTAGTGATCGACGCCGGGCATCCTGATCAGCTCACAGCCAGGGATCCGGTGCGCCGCTTCCTCGTTGCTCGCGATCAGGCCGGGGTCGTCCTGATCGCCGACCATCAGAACCGTGGGCACCCGCAGTTCGCCGAGCCGGTCGAAGGTCGGCTCGCCCTCGCGCTCGAACTGCTCCTCGCCTTCCCAGGCGCGCATGGCCGAGCGCATCAGGTCGGTCACGAGCGGGTCCTCGCCTGCCCGGCCCCAGACGTCGAGCAGGAGCCGCATGATCCCCTCGTCGTCGCCGGCCGCGGCGAGCGCATCGCACGCGGCGTCGAGTTCGGGCGTCTCGGGATAGGGGTAGCCGCCGATGCCGGGACACAGCAGCACGAGTGATCGTCACCCGGCCGGGGTCGGCGAGCGCGAGCTCGAGTGCCGTCCCGCCGCCCATGCTGCACCCGGCCACGTGCGCGCTGGCGACGTCGAAGTGATCAAGGACAGCCGTGAGGTCGCCGAGCAGCGTGAACTCCTCTGTCGCTGCTGGCGACCGGCCGAACCCGCGCACGTCGTAGCGGATCACCCGGCAGGCGGATGTCAGGTCGGGCCACACGGGATCCCACATGCGCGAGTCGCCGACGCCCTCGTGCAGCACGACGAGCACGGGCCCGGAGCCGCCCGAGTCTTCTGCCCAGATTTTGTCGGCACCTACCGGCAGCATGGTCTGCATGGTCCCGACGGTAGTGCCGACTGGGGTGTCAGGCACCCGAATATCCGGACGCCGCCATGAGCCAGGCTGATGAGCTCGCTGGGAGCGAGCGAGGCAGGCACGCCTGCCCCGGACTCGAGCCCGGCGCCGCACGCGCGGCTGGCCGAGTTGCTCGCGGCCGAGCCCTGGATGCTGCGTGCTCTTGACGCGGTGGCCGACAGCGGACTGCCAGACGCCTGGATCGGCGCGGGCGCCATCCGCGACGTCGTGTGGGGTCAGTACCACGGCGGGTTCGACGCGGCCGCCGTCAAGGACATTGACGTCGCCTACTTCGATCCGGACGATCTCACGATGGAGCGCGACCTTCGCGCGCAGGAGACGCTGGCCCGGCTTGCCGACCTGCCCTGGGAGGCGACCAACCAGGCGGCCGTGCATGTCTGGTACGACCAGTACTTCGGCGGTCCGCCGGTCGAGCCGTTCGCCAGCGTGCACGAGGCCGTCGCGACATGGCCGGAGACCGCTACCTGCGTCGCTATCCGGCAGCGGCCAGACGGCCTTGAGGTCTGCGCGCCCCATGGTCTGGCGGATCTGCTCGATGGCGTGTGGCGTGTCAATCCGGTCCGGGTGACGCCAGCGATCTCGCAGGCAAGGCTGGCCCGACAGCGCGTGCGGGTCAGGTGGCCGCGAGTGCGAGTGGTGCCGCCCGGGTGAGCGCCTCCGGAGCTAGGTGCTGGCCCGCTAGCGGCTAAGCCCGGTGTCTTAGGGTAGGGACGAGGCCTTGTTGAGAGGCCGGGCCAGTGTGTCTGACTGGCCGCCAGCGTCCGCTATTTGCCGAGCACGTTGGGCTTGCCTCGGCTGACAGGCAGGGAGGATTCTCCGATGAGCGTCAGACCCAGCGCAGCGGCGGCGGGGACTATCAGCATCGGCGGCGATCTCACGGTCAACCGGATGGGTTTCGGGGCCATGCGCATCACCGGTCAGGGGATCTGGGGACCGCCACCGGACCGCGACTTGGCCAAGGCGGCCGTGCGGCAGGCGGTCGATCTCGGCGTGAACTTCATCGACACGGCCGACTCCTATGGCCCGGATGTCAGCGAGGAGCTGATCGCCGAGACTTTGCATCCTTATCCCGACCGACTTGGTGATCGCTACCAAGGGCGGTCTGGCCCGGCCGGGTCCGGGGCGCTGGGAGGCTGATGGGCGTCCCGAGCACCTGCGGGAGGCGTGCGAGGGCAGCCTGCGCCGGCTGAAGCTGGATCAGATCCCGCTGTACCAGTTCCACCGGCCGGACCCGAAGGTGCCGATCGCCGAGTCCATGGGCGCGCTGATCGAGCTCAGGGACGAGGGCAAGATCCGGCATATCGGCGTCTCTAATGTCTCCGAGCAACAGCTTCGCGAAATGCAGAAGCTGACACCCGTGGTGTCCGTGCAGAACCGGTACAATCTCGGCGACAGGTCGTCGGAGTCGATGGTCGACCTGTGCGAGCAGGAATCCATCGTGTTCCTGCCGTGGGCGCCGATCCAGGACGCTGACAAGCTGGTGCCGGTCCTGACTACTGCCCGCCGGCTCAACGCCACCACCCATCAGGTCGCGCTGGCCTGGCTGCTTGGCCGGTCACCGCAGATACTCCCGATCCCGGGCTCGGGCTCGCCTGAGCATGTCGCAGATAACGTCGCGGCGGCATCGCTGCGGCTGGCCAGCGACGAGGCGAACGCCATCTTCGAACTGTCCCAGTGACCTAGCTGTCGCAGTGACCTAGCTGTCCCAGTGACCTAGCTGTCGCAGTGACCTAGTCGCTCGGCAGCGAGCACAACGCGCAGCATCGGCAGCACCGCACCGGCCGAGACAACGGCTGGCCTAGTTACCGAAACTTTATTCGAATACGAGGCTAGACTGTCAGAGTGGATCGTTACGCTAATCGAGTGAGGTGAAGGGTCCGGGGCAGAGCTCCCAGGGATGTGGGCAGGTCCCAGAGGTAGAGCAGACCCAGAGGTAGAGCAGACCCAGAGGTAAGGAGGCGGTACTCGTGGGCTGGGACAACCCGCCAGTGCCCTGGCGCGAGTTCGAGCGCCGCCTGTCCTGGGGCAAGGGGGCTAGCCAGGCGCCGGATGGTCCTGGCGCCGAACTTGCGGAGAGCGGGGGGACAGGCCAGGAGCCCGCCGCGGCGGATGCGTCCCGGACGGTGATCCGGCTGCCAGTCGGGCCTGGTTCGCCGGCCTGGGCGGAGCTGCACTGCCACTCGTCCTACAGCTTCCTGGACGGCGCATCGAGCCCGTCCGACCTGGTACTCGAGGCGGCGGCGCGCGGCCTGTCGGTGCTGGCCATCACCGATCACGACGGCATGTACGGAGTGCCGCAGTTCGCGCAGGCGGCGGCGCGGCTGCGGGACGGCGGCGTCAGCCTGGGCACGGTCTTCGGTGCCGAGCTGAGCCTCGACCTGGCGCGCAAGGCGAAGGGACGGGGCGGCCGGCTGCCGCGGGGCGGCGGTACGGCTCCCATGGATGGGGACGGGGTCGTCTCCGCCGGTGTCGTGGCATCCATCGGCCGGGCCCGGGGCCTGGCCGCGCCGGGCGGCAGGGCCGGACCCGCCGGAGTGCCCCAGCGCCCTGCCGGGACGCCGCGGGCAGGCATCCCGGATCCGGTCGGCCGGCACCTGCTCGTCCTCGCCCGTGACCCGGAAGGGTACCGGCGACTGTGTCGCGTCATCAGCACCGCGCAGCTCGCCGGCGGGGAGAAGGGCCTGCCGATCTACGACGAGCCCGCGCTCGCTGATGCCCACGATGGGCACTGGGTCATCCTCACCGGCTGCCGTAAGGGGGCGGTCCCCGCGGCGCTGGCGGCGCACGGGCCGGCGGCGGCCGCGCGGGAGCTCGCCAGGCTGACCGAGGCGTTCGGCACGGACAACGTGAAGGTCGAGCTGACCATCGGCAATGACCCGGCCGACGACGACCGCAATGACGTTCTAGCGGCGCTGGCCGCTACGGCGGGCGTCGGCGTGGTCGCCACCGGCAACGTGCACTACGCGGCGCCGCAAGACGCCAGGCTCGCGCAGGCGCTGGCCGCCATCAGGGCCCGGTTCAGCCTCGATGAGATGGATGGCTGGCTGGCCGCGGCCGGCGGTGGTTACCTGCGCTCCGGCGCGGAGATGGCAGCCCGGTTGCGCCGCTACCCCGGCGTGCTGGAGCAGACGGTAGGGCTCGCCGCCGATTGCGCGTTCGACTTCCACGTCATCGCGCCGCGGCTGCCTGACTTCCCGGTTCCCGGCGAGCACACCGAGGCCAGCTGGCTGCGGGAGCTGGTCGCGCGCAAGGCGCCGGCTCGTTACGGCAGCCCGGAGTCCGAGCGCGTTCCCGGCGCCTACGCGCAGATCGCGCGCGAGCTGTACGTCATCGAGCAGCTGGGCTTCCCCGGTTACTTCCTGATCGTGCACGAGATTGTGGGGTTCTGCGAGGACGAGGGCATTCTGTGCCAGGGCCGGGGCTCGGCGGCCAACTCGGCGGTCTGCTACGCGCTCGGGATCACCAGCGTCGACCCGGTGCGGCACGGCCTGCTGTTCGAGCGCTTCCTGTCCGAGGGCCGGGATGGTCCGCCCGACATCGACCTGGATATCGAGCACCGGCGCCGCGAAGAGGTCATCCAGCACGTCTACCGCGAGTACGGCCGGGAGAATGCAGCCCAGGTAGCCAACGTGATCAGCTACCGGCCGCGGATGGCGATACGCGATGCCGGCCGCGCACTCGGCTACGAGCCAGAGCAGCAGGACGAGTGGTCCCGCCAGGTCGGCCCCCGGCAGTACGGGCCAGGACAGCCGGTCCCGCCGGACGCGGGTGTCCCCGACGCGGTGGTCGATCTGGCCGAGCGAATGCAGCGGCTCCCGCGGCACCTCGGCATCCACTCCGGCGGGATGGTGATCTGCGACCGGCCGGTGGGAGAGGTATGCCCGGTCGAGTGGGCGCGGATGCCGAATCGCAGCGTGCTCCAGTGGGACAAGGATGACTGCGCCTACGCGGGACTGGTCAAGTTCGACCTGCTCGGCCTCGGCATGCTGACCGCGCTGCGGGACTGCTTCGATCTGGTGGAGCAAGCGCACGGAGTCCGCTGGAGCCTGCACTCGATCCCGCAGGAGGACCCCGGTGTCTACGCGATGCTGCAGGCCGCCGACACAGTCGGGGTGTTCCAGGTCGAGTCGCGGGCGCAGATGGCGACGCTGCCACGGCTGCGGCCGGAGAAGTTCTACGACCTCGTCGTCGAGGTAGCGCTGATCCGGCCTGGCCCGATCCAGGGCGGCTCGGTGCACCCGTACATGCGTCGCCGGCATGGCGACGAGGAGCCTGACCTGCCGCACGAGCTGATGAGCAACGCGCTCGGCAAGACACTCGGTGTCCCGCTGTTCCAGGAGCAGATGATGCAGATTGCCATCGACTGCGCCGGGTTCAGCCCGACCGAGGCCGACCGGCTGCGCCAGGCGATGAGCTCCAAGCGGGCGCCGGAGCGGATCGAGGAACTGCGCGAGCGGCTGCTTACCGGAATGGCCGAGCGGGGCATCCCGGCCGAGGTCGCGGAGGATATCTACGTCAAGATCCTGGCGTTCTCCAGCTACGGCTTCCCCGAGTCGCACGCGATCAGCTTCGCCTACCTGGTCTACGCCAGCGCGTGGCTCAAGTGCTACTACCCGGCCGCGTTCACGGCGGCCCTGCTGCGCGCCCAGCCGATGGGCTTCTATGCACCCGCGAGCCTGATCAGCGACGTGCGCCGGCACGGCGTTACGGTACGCGGGGTGGACGTGAACGTCAGCGGCGTGCTGGCGACGCTGGAAAAGACCGAAGATCCAGGGAACGGGGTCGCTCACCCTGACCCGCCAGCCGGAGGCGCGCCGGTTCCGGGCCAGCCAGTGATCAGGCTCGGGCTGTCGGAGGTTCGCAATCTCGGCACGAGCGTGGCCGAGGAGATCGTGGCCGGCCAGCCGTACGCCGACCTGGAGGACTTCGCCCGGCGTACGACAGTGCCCGCTGCCGCGCTGGAGGCACTGGCGATGGGCGGGGCGTTCGGCTGCTTCGGCGTGAGCAGGCGCGAGGCGCTGTGGGCAGCTGGCGCCGCGGCGACCATCAGGCCAGGCCAGCTGCCTGGGACGACGCTGGGCATGACCGCGCCGCCGCTGCCGGCGATGACCGCAGCCGAGGAGACCTTCGCCGACTTGTGGGCTACCGGCACCTACGGCACGCACCCCATCGAGCACATCCGGGCGATGCTCACCGAGCGAGGGGCGCTGCCCGCGGCAAGGCTGACCGGAGCGGAGAACGGCCGGACCGTGCTGGTCGGCGGCCTGGTCACGCACCGGCAGCAGCCAGGGACAGCACGGGGGGTGGTATTCCTCAGCCTGGAGGACGAGACGGGGATGGCCAACATCATCTGCCCGCCAAATGTGTGGCAGCGCTTCCGCAAGATCGGCGTCAATGCCAACGCGCTGCTCGTGCACGGCCGGGTCGAGCGGCTGGATGGTGCGGTCAGCCTGCTGGCCACCCGGCTGGAGCGGCTGCGAGTAGTGGCCGCAGCGCGGAGCAGGGACTTCCGCTAGCAGCGAAGTCACTTGGCGTGGCCCGCATCGGCCCTCCCGGGCGCCAATTTGTACGATCATGGCATGTCAGCCCGAATCCGCCCCTCGGGGTGGCGCGGACCGCCCGGCTGGCTCGTGAGCGCAGCGAGCGTCCGTCCGCGACTTCCCTGGGAAGACGGGCAATTCGACTGTCCGTGCGAGAAGATGGTCGACACGGGGCGACGGTAAGCCGCTGGTGACAGGCCTGCGGCTCGCCACTGACACGTAAGGCAGAGCAGAAGCGCAGTGCAAGGAGCAGCATGCCCTTCGATGTAGCCCGCACGTTCGCGGAACGATCCGGGGAGAACTTCGCCCTGCACGAGCGCTACATGAACCAGCAGCTCGCCAGGACGCTCAGGACCCTCGGCTTCGACCGTAATTATGTACGCGGCGAGGGCTGCTATCTCTACGACGACACTGGTGCCCGCTATCTCGACTTCCTGTCTGGCTTCGGCGTCTACGCCCTCGGCCGCAGCCATCCGGCGATCAAGGCCTCGCTGCACCAGGCGATTGACCTGGACCTGCCGAACATGGTCCAGATGGACTGCGCGCTGCTGCCCGGCCTGCTCGCCGAGCAGCTCGTCGCGCGCACGCACCCGGGTATCAGCCGGGCCTTCTTCTGCAACTCCGGCGCCGAATCGATCGAGGCCGCGATCAAGTTCGCCCGCCAGTCGACCCAGCGGTCGAAGATCCTCTACGCCGAGCACGCATTCCACGGGCTGACCACAGGTGCCCTGGCCCTGAATGGCGGCAAGGAGTTCCGCAAGGGCTTCGGCGAGCTGCTGGAGTCGGCCGCCGTCCCGTTCGGGGACATCGACGGCCTCGAGCGGTTGCTTCGCCAGCAGGACGTGGCCGCCTTCATCGTCGAGCCCATCCAGGGCAAGGGCGTGTACTGCGCGACACCGGAGTACTGGCGGGCCGCGCAGGAGCTGTGCCGCCGTTATGGAACGCTCCTGGTCACGGACGAGGTGCAGACCGGGCTCGGCCGGACGGGCAAGTTCTTCTGCCACGAGCACTGGGGCCTCGAGCCCGACATCATCACCATCTCCAAGGCCCTGTCGGGCGGCTTCGTGCCGATCGGCGCCATGCTCACGACCGAGAAGGTCTGGGCGAGCGTCTACGACTCCATGGAGGACGCGCTCAAGCACTCGACCACGTTCGGCCGGAACCAGTTGGCCATGGTGGCGGGCCTCGCGACGCTCGCGGCGTTCGATGACGAGGACATCATCGGTCGCGCGGAGCGGACTGGGGCCGACCTGCAGGACAAGCTGCGCGGCCTGGCCGAGCGTTATGAGCTGATCCACGACATCCGCGGGCTCGGCCTCATGGTCGGCATCGAGTTCGGCGAGCCGCAGTCGCGCTCAGCCCGCCGCCGGTTCCGCACGCTCGAGCGGGTCAGGACCGGCATGTTCTCGCAGCTGGTCGTCGTGCCGCTGTTCCACCGGCACCGGATCATCACCCAGGTGGCCGCCGACAACGTGAACATCATCAAGCTGCTGCCGCCGCTCATCTCCGGCCCCGCCGAGGTCGACTACTTCGTGCAGGCGCTCGACGACGTGATGGCGGATGCGCATCGCGGGTCCGGGCTCACGTATGAGTTCGGCCGGACGATGGCGCGTGGCGCACTCCGGCGCAAGTCGCAGCGCAGCGTGGCGACCTCTAGCCCGGTCAGCGGGCCCGCGTTGTTCGGCAGCCCGGCCCCGGCGGCTGCTGGCGGCGAACTGGCAGCCAGTGTGCCGGCGGCGGGTCCGTCGGCCGGCGCTGGCCGGGAGCGCGTCGAGGTGCGGGAGCCGGGCCGCGGGCCAGCGTCGGGGACAGATGCGGGCTACATTCCGGCGGTCGCGTCGATCGAGCCGGGCGACCGGGTCGTCATCACCGGCGCCGCCGGCTTCATCGGCTCCGCGGTAGCCCGCGCGGTGCACGCCAAGGGCGCGCAGATCGTCGCCCTCATCGAGCCGGGCGCGCGAGCCGGCAACCTCGATGGCCTGCCCGATGTCGAGCGCGTCACCGTCGACATCCGCGACGCCAGGGCAGTCCGGTCTGCCTTCGAGGGCGCGCGGTACGCCTTCCACCTGGCGGCCGTGTACCGCCTGTGGGCTCGTGACCCGCGTGTCTTCCATGAGGTGAACGTGGGCGGGACGCTCAACGTCATGGCGGCGGCGCAAGCGGCCAGATGCGAGCGGATTGTCTACACCAGCACTGTCGGCGTGCTCGGCCTGAGCAAGACCAGGCACGGGGAGCCAGCCGACGAGACCTGCTATGCGGACATCGCGCACCTGTTCGGCTACTACAAGCGGACGAAGTTCGCCGCCGAGCATGAGGTGCTGCGGGCGGCGGCAGAAGGGCTCGATGTCAGCATCGCCATGCCGACCTTCCCGCTAGGTCCTGGCGATATCGCGCCCACCCCGACCGGCAAGTTCGTCCTGGACTTCCTCAATGGCAAGATGCCTGCCTTCGTTGACACGGCGATGAACGTCTGCCACGTCGACGACCTGGCGCGCGGCCACGTCGGCGCCCTGGAGCACGGCCGAACGGGCCGCAGCTACATCCTGGGCGGCGAGAACATGTCGATGCGCGAGATCCTGCAGACGCTCGCTGACTGCTGCGGGCTACCCATGCCGCGGTTCGAGGTGCCGCGACCGCTCGTCGTCTCGGCGGGCATGGCGTCCAGCCTCGTCGAGGGCAGGCTGCTCCGGCGCGAGCCGCGCGTGCCCCTGGAAGGCGCTCGCATGGCCACTACCAGGATGATCTTCAACGACGATCGGGCCCGCGCGGAGATCGGCCACAAGTCGCGGCCGGCGCGGCTGGCGATCGAGGATTCGGCGCGCTGGTTCACCGACAACGGCTACGTCTCGGCCGACCGGCTCGCTGCCATTCGGTGGCAGCGCTAGCCCGGCGGTCCCTGAGGCCGCAGCCGGCCGCCTGCGTGACCTAGTGCCGCGATCGGAGCGCCGCGGCAGTCGCCGCGTCTGCGGGGTAGAAAGCCTCGATGGCCAGCTCGTCGATGGTGATGTCAGTCGCCGTGCCGACGACGGCGCTGATGCTGAAGAACGAGAGCTCCTGCTCCCCGTGCCGGTAGCGCAACGGCAGCACGACGGCGCCAGGCGGCGCGAAAGAGTCGGCGGTGCCACCCGGGTAGCCGAGCAGCTCGTCATGCAACTCGCGCAGCCGGTCGTCGCCCAGGGCTTGCGCGCGATGGCTGAGCTGGGTGAGCAGGTGCGCGCGCCACTGGGCCAGGTTGGCGATGCGGGGTGCCATCCCGTCCGGGTGCAGGCTGAGCCGGAGCACGTTGACGGGCGGCTCAAGCAGCCACCGCGCACAGCCGCTGGTGAGCAGGCCAATGGCGGCGTTGCTGTCGAGCAGTTCCCACCACCGGTTGACGATGACAGCCGGGTACGGTTCGTGACCGGTCAGGACCTGCCGCAGGGTAGCCCGGACCTCGTCCAGTTCCGGCTCGTCCAGGCCGTGCTGCGGGTAGGCGGGCGCGTAGCCGCCGGCCAGCAGCAGGGCGTTGCGCTCGCGCAGCGGCACCTCGAGGTGCTCGGTGAGGCGCAGGATCATCGTGGGCGTCGGTCGGGAACGCCCGGTCTCGACGAAGCTCAGGTGGCGGGTCGAGATGTCTGCCCTGATGGACAGGTCGAGCTGGCTGAGCCTGCGCCGTTCGCGCCACTCGCGCAGCAGCTCGCCGACGGGCCGGGTGCCTGGCGCCCAGGAGGTCATGGTCGTCATGGACTGTGACGCTAGCGCGCGGCCGGAGCCGCGGCGATTACCTGCCAGGTCATCGGACTCGCATGACCTCCGGCGTAATCGACACAGCTCCGGGTCCCTGGACACGATGGGGCCCGGCCCGCCACCGGCGGAGCCCTGACACGAGAGGGGATTCTCATGAACGACGTCATCACCCGCTACCTCGGCTGCTGGAATGAGACCGACCCCGCTACCCGGCGCAAGCTGATCGAGGATGCCTGGGCAGCCGACGCGTCGTACATCGACCCGCTTGGCGAGGCGTACGGCCGGGACGCGATCGACGCAACCATCGCGGCAGTGCAGGAGCAGTTCCCCGGTCTGGTCTTCACGCTGGCCAGTCCCGTCGACGCACACCACCGGCAGGCACGGTTCACCTGGGGCCTCGGCCCCGAGGGCGCCGAGCCGCTCGTGGTGGGCTTCGACGTGGCCGTCACGGACGACGACAGCAAGATCGTTAGCGTCCTCGGCTTCCTGGACAAGGTGCCGGGCTGATCCGGTCCGGTGTCAGCCCGGCCAGACCCGGGCCGGACTGGCGCGCCGCCGGTCCCGGACTGCTCTGCATCAGCGACCGGGGCCGGGCAGGCGGCAGCAAACCTGGCCGCCGAGTACCCGCAAGCGGGTGATCGCCGCCCCAACCGCGCTCTACTACGTCCTGCATGCCGTCGGCGTTTCGAACCTCGCGGCCTTGTCGATCACGGCCATCCGGCCGGCCGTGACGGCCGTGTACACGCTGGCGATCAAGCGCCGCGTCGACGCTGTCGCGATGCTAGTGCTCGGCACCGTCCTGCCGACAATTGTGCTGTCGGTGGCCGCGCATGACCCGCGGTTCCTGCTGGCCAAGGACGGATTCATCATCGGGCTGTGGAGATTCTGGTTCATAGCCACGCTGCGCGCGCGGCGCCCGGCGGCGTTCCTGTTCGCTCGGCTGCTGATGGAAGGACGCAAAGTGTTCGGGATCCGCTCCTGGGACCGGGAACGGACGGAATCATCTACGAGCTTTGCACCGCCAGCGCGTGGTCAGACCCGAAGTGTGCGCCAGCCGCCTCTCGGCCGAGGGAACGCTGGTCCGAGACTCTTCGCTTGCGGGCCGAAGCGGAAGCCTTCAGCAGTATCTTGCCGCACCCAACATCGTGGCGACCATCGCTGCTCGCTCCCGGTTGCCAGTCGCAATCGAGCTGAACCTGGATGGCCGACAATGGGAGCACGGGGATCCGTTGACCACTGACGATGATTCGGCCCACATGGTCCAGGTCCGGAGTGGCAACTACCACGTCGCCCGTTGGGCCTACAGCCTCTTCGCCCTCCAAGATCTCGACCTCGACGCCGTGGACCACGGCGAGGGCCCTGCGGACGGCGCGCACGTCGCCACGATCCCAGCGGGCCTCGTCGCTCACCGCCACGCCACGCAGCCCGTCGACCAGCTCGGTCGCGGCTACGTGATCAACCAGGAGATCCAGGTCCCTGGGATCGACCGGCAATCCATGGAGGGCGAGGAAGTCATCCCGGTTCTGCGCGTCGCCGACGCCGCCAACGCGGTTGCCTGGTATGACGGCTGGGATTCACCAAGCAGTGGGAGCACCGCTTCGAGCCTGGCATGCCCGCCTTCGTGTCGATCGCGCGTGGCCCGGCGCGGCTGTACCTGTCGGAGCACCAGGGCGATGCACGCCAGTACACCCTGGTCCACCTGGTGGTCACCGACATCGACGCCATCGAGACCGAGTTTGGCCGACCCGCTAGCGAACCTCCGTACGGGTGTGAAATTGAGCGTTCTCTCAGTCGAAGGTGGGCTTGCGGTCGCGAGTGCGCTTGAGCTCGAAGAACCCGTCTGTCTCCGTCACGAGCGCCAGCCCGTCGAAGAGCCGGCCAGCAGCCTCGCCCTTCGGAGCCGGCGTAACAACCGGGCCGAAAATAGCCTTGCCCCGGATACGGATGACGGGCGTGCCCACGTCGATGCCGATGTCATCGAAGGCCTCGTGATGCGAGGTCTTGATGACCTCGTCGAATTCACTGCTATCCGCCGCGCTGGCGAGCGACTCAGGCAGGCCGACCTCGGCCAGGGCCTCGGGCAGCAACTGCGGATCCTCCCGCCGTCCCTGCACGTGAAGCCGGGTGCCGATGGCGGTGTAGAGCGGGAGCAGCACGTCCGGCCCGCTGTGCTGGGCGGCCGCGGCACAGACCCGGATCGGCCCCCACGCCTTGGCCATCCGCACCAGGTAGTCCTCGCTCAGGCCCTTGCCCTCGTGCTGGGTGAGATTGAGGTAAGCCAGGGACATGAGGCGCCAGTCTGCTCGGACCGGCCTGACCTTCTCCACCTCGAGCATCCACCGCGAGGTGATCCAGGCCCACGGGCAGACCGGATCGAACCAGAACTGCACGGCTTCGGCGGCGTCACCATGTCCTGCTGTACCCGGCTGAGCTGTCACAACGGCTCGGAACAGCCGCCGGTGAGCGCGTATTCCCGGTGGCGGCGCGCTGGCTGCGGCCCCGTTCCCTTGGCAGTATGGCCCCATGTGCCTTGACTGCGGTAACGGTGGCTGATGCCGGCGCCGGGTGTGTTCGCTGACCTGCAGGCGCTGCGCGCCTGCTGGCATCCGGTCGCGTTCGCAGCCGAACTGCGAGACCAGCCCACTCACGCCGACCTGCTGCGGGAGCCGCTCGTGCTGTGGCGCGGGCGTGACGGTAGCCCGCGCGCGATGTCGGATGTATGCATTCACCGCGGGACAGCGCTGTCTCTTGGCCGCGTTAGCGGCGACGAGATCGTGTGTCCTTATCACGCCTGGCGGTACGGCCCAGACGGTCGCTGCACCGCGATTCCGCAGCTGCCGGACCCGACGCGGGTGCCGGCCAAGGCCCGCGTCGCGGCGTTCCGCGCGCAGGAGCGATACGGCCTGATCTGGGTGGCGCTGGCTGAGCCGCGCTGGCCGCTGCCAGCGGTGCCCGAACTGGAAGACGGCTCCTGGGCCGTGGTCACCGCAGGTCCCTATCGCTGGCAGTGCGACGCCGCGCGCCAGGTGGAGAACTTCACCGACTTCGGCCACTTCCCGTGGGTGCATCCCGGCCTGCTCGGCGACCCGGAACGGCCTGTCGTGCCCCGGCACGAAGTGCGCACCGACGACCACGTGCTGCACTACACGATCGTGCGTCCCGAGGCGCCGAACTCCGACGACTTCCCGGTCTTCGGCAACGAGCAGTCGGGTCCGCCGGAACGGCGCAGCAGGTATGAGCTGCACCTGCCGTACACCATCGCGCTGCGCCTCGGCTGGGGTGGCGAGCGCGGCATGGTCTACTTCTTCGCCTCCCAGCCACTCGGGCCGGATCGCTGCGCCGGGTACGTGGTCATCGGGCGCAACTACAACCTTGACCAGAGCGACAAGGTCATCCAGGACTTCGAGGACACCATCTTCGGCCAGGACCAGGTTGTCGTGGAATCCCAGCGGCCCGACCGGGTGCCGTTCGACCTGGCGGCGGAGCTGCACCTGAAGTTCGACGCCGTGGCGGTCGCGTACCGCAAGGCGATGCGGGCTGCTGGCCTTGCCACCGACGCCCCGATCGGCGTCGAGGCCAGCTGACGGTTCAGCCCTGCTGACGGTCCTGCCCCGCTGACGGTGCAGGCCTGACCGTTGCGGTCGGCTTGCTCAGCCCTGGATCGCGGCCAGCTGGCTGCTCATGAGCTCGATGAGCTTTTCCAGCCCGCGCATCGGCCGCACCATCACCGTGAAGCTCACCAGCTTGTCGCCTGCATTCCAGCGGAGCATGTCGATGCCCTGGACATAGACCCCGTCCAGCTCGGCCTCGAACTCCAGCACGGCGCTGCTGTCGTCGTGCCATTCATGTACGTACCGCAGCGATGGTCCCAGGACGGCGATCGCGCCGGTCAGGTACAGGGTGGTCAGCGCCTTGCCCTGCTGCGGCCGGAAGACAGCCGGCGAGCGGAACTCGACGTCGTCGGCCAGCAGGTCGGCCAGCAGGGCTGGATCGCGAGTCTGCGCAACGGCGTGCCAGGCACGTAGGGCGGGCGGCTGTTCAGGCATGGCTACAGTCAATCAGCCCGGCTGGATGCGCCGCTGTGCACACTTGGACGCGTTTACGCGCCGAAGATCGCTGATCGCAGGAAGAGAAGACGTCGCGGCGTTGGCGTTGGAGGCGACGAAGGACACGCAGGCGCCCTCGGGACCCAGCCTGTGCTCAGCGCAAAGCAGGCCGTGATGTACATAGGGCTCGGTGGCGACACCGACGAAGACGCACGTGCCAGCCGCAGTTGCGACACGTCCCGTCTGTTCGATGGAGAAATCGCCGGTGTTCCGCTGAATGCCGCCACAGCTCGTCGTCAAGCCGGAGAGTGCCAAGGCCAAGAAGAGCCCAGCAGCCGTGACGTGACGTCTTGCTAGCCACCGAGGCGCTCTTGCCGGAGGAGGCCCGTCAGGCCTCGTGTCGCTGCGGCACCGCCGCGTCAACCTCATGCTTCCTTGGACGAAGCGAGTCGGGAGGGGGTTCCCGCTGATGGTCCCAGTCGCGGTGCGTGCGCACGTAACAGTGAGATTCTCGAAGCGGCGGGATTGCGCGCAGCGACGACGGCTCGCGTGTGTTCAGCGGGGCCGCCTGCTGGCTGAGATGCGGCTGAGGGCGGGCAAAGCGATAGCCTCGGCATGTCGCGGCGAGACATTGGAGTATTCATGCAGGCCGTAGCGCGGCATGTCGATCTGGGTGACATTCAGTTGTCGATCGCGGAAGCCGGTGTCGGCCGACGACCGTTGTTGCTGGTGCATGGTTTCACCGGGGCGAAGGAAGACTTCACTCCGTGGCTTGATCGTCTGGCAGAAGTCGGCTGGCATGCGGTAGCGCCCGATCTGCGCGGCCACGGTGCCAGTTCCAAGCCGACCGCAGACGCTGCTTACTCGTTCGAAATCCTGGCTGACGATGCGCTACGCCTTGCCGATTTGCTTGGCTGGGAGCGGTTCGTCCTGCTCGGGCACTCCATGGGTGGCATGGTCGCCCAGGTCATTGCGCGGGAGGCAGCAGCAAGACTTGACGGCCTGATTCTCATGGACACCTCGCACGGGCCGCTGGACAACCTGGATCCGGAGTTGGTCGACGCAGCAGTCTCTGTTGTCCGCTCCCAGGGCATGGACGGGCTTGCCAAGGTCATGGCCGAGGGCGACGGACCGCTCGAGACCCCCTGCGCACCGGCAGCTTGTCGCGGAGCGGCCGGGATACGCCGAGTTCGAGGACCGGAAGTTCCGCGCCACATCACCCGCGCTGTACGCGGCGATGGCACCGGAGTTCGTCACGACGGCGGACCGGCTCGGCAGCCTTCGCGACCTGCCCAGGTCACTGCCAGTGCTGGTCATCGTCGGTGAGCAGGATCAGCCGTTCCTCGGCCCATCGCAGCGAATGGCGGCCGCGGTCGGCCACGGCGCACTGGAGATCATTCCGAACGCGGGACACTGTCCCCAGTTCGAGAACTCCGACGCATGGTGGGATGCCCTAGCCGGCTTCCTCGCCAAGATCGCGACCTGACCGCCAAGATAGCGACCTGACCGGCTGCCGTAAGTCCGTCATCTTCTGTGCCGAGTCCAGCCCGACATTGTGATAACCAAGCGCGGGTGACTGCCACCAGATGCTTGCACGGGTTGAGAGCCAGAGGTCTTTTCCGGACGGGCCCGGCGGCCCTGTGCCGGCACACTCTCGAGCGGCAGCGTGGACGCCGGACTCATGTCTAAGTCCGGGTTCAGGCTGGCTCGGCAGCGAGGAGGCGACCATCGCGACGGCGGCCAGTCGCTCTATACAGGTGTTGCCGTGCTGGTACTGCCGTGGATCGGCTTCATATTCGACACATGGCTAGGGGCAGCGATCGGCATTATCCTCTACATCGGGTCCAGGATATTTGCGCCTGTGGAGGAAGCGGCACTGTCAAAGACTTTCGGCGCCGCCTGGGATGAATACTGCAACAGCGTAAGAATACCTTGGGCATAGAACAGGCGTCGGTCGCCTTCCGGCTCCCGAGCGTTGATACTCGTGCTCATCATCCAGATCTGGGCGCCGTGCGGGTCACGGGGTCAAGCGTCGGCCTGCGCCCGGAACGGCGGCGATGCGCGCCTCAGTCGCGCCGCGAAAGCTGGCAGCGGCAGGCGTGTGGACTAGCGGTCTCCGAACCGGGCTAGGAACAGCCGCAGCGCTCGATCCTGCGCCCGCCGCTTCCTTCGAAGACGGCCAACGCTGTCAATTCGGCATCTGCGCCCACCGGACCGCCGCAAGCTCGGCTCAATGGTTCTGAAGATTGTCGCCTGTCGTTGGTCTCGGAGCCGAATAAGTCGCACCGAGCTGGGTAGCTCGCGGCCGTGGCTAGAGCGAGAACTGTAGCGGGGTATGCCATCCCCGGCATCATCGTCTTCTTCTTTTGGGTGGTGGTCGTCGTTCTGGCCATCATCTTGCTGGCATTCATCGTCCACTGGGCCGGTGGCGGAGTACTGAACCTGAGGCTCGGGCATTTCGTCCTGAACGTCGGCTTCACCTGATCGGCACTGACCACCCGTCGCGCCAGGTGAATCCCGGCATGCGGGCTGCCTTATCGCGGAGTACCGGCGTGTCCCAAGGCCGCCCGTGCTGAGCGCGAGAAGCGCGGCCTGGGGATCAGAGGCGAGGACGACCCAACGCGCAGGCCGAGCATGTCCGATCGGTTGCGGTCGAGCGCATTGGCGGGCGCATCGGCAGATGGTCGGCCGACGTAGCGACGAACTCGACGAGGCAGACCGGCTGCACCCCGCCATGTAGCCATCACAGCGCGACGAGGACACGGGGCGGACGCCAGGGCCGGACCGTTCGCGGCAAACCCTGCACGTACCGACGCGGCGCACCGGGCTGCTACTGATTGGCAGAGCATGGAGCGCGTAGCAGACGGTTGTCATGCGCCGGCTTGCCTAGCCTCGATCTTTCGTGATCTTCGTTCGCCGACTTGAGCCAGCAGCGGTTGCTGAGTTTGTTTGTTGCGCCGTGGCTGTCGGCCCGGCTGTCGCGCCGGGTGGGCGGGTTCCACGGGCCCTGGGTTTCCTCCTTCCTTGACGAGGGATGCGGGTGCTGGGCTCAGCCGGGCGCCAGTGCCTGGAGCAGGTGGATGGCGGCGGTGATCTGGTCTGTCCAGGGCCACCGGGCGGACAGGCGGAGCCGCAGGCGCCGGCTGCCGCGGACGATGCGCCCGGCGGCGGAGAATAGCCGCAGCCGCAGCCGTTTTGGTTCCCAGCGGCGGGCGGGGCCGGTGAGGGCGAACAGCTGGGTCCAGGCGATCACTCGCAGGCCAGGGCGACGATCTGGCACCAGATCTGGTTCTGCGCATAGCCGTGCAGCGGCAGGTTGCGCAGCCCGGTGTCTCTGGCGTTGCGGATGCGGTCCTCGCACCGGGCGCGGTGGTGGTGCCGTAGTTCGAGGTCGGCGAGCTGGCCGGTGCGGGTGCTGGTGGCGAAGCAAGTGACGCGGTGGCCGTCGATATCGGTGACGCGTAGCTGGGCGCCGGGGTGCGGGCGTTCCTTGCGGGCGATGACCCGCATGCCTTTCGGCCAGCTGCTCAGGTCGAGCAGGCCGGTGAGCTCGGCGACGCAGGCGCCGTCGCGGAGCTGCCCGTCGCTGTCGTAGGCCGGGGTCCAGGCGCGAGCGGGGATCTTGGCGATGGCGCCGGCGATCTGGTCGGTGATGGTGAACCCGACGGAATACTGCAGCCTGCGGCCGGGCCTGGTGAGCCAGGTGAGGAAGTCGTGGGTGCCGCCGGCGGAGTCGGCGCGGACCAGCACTCGCCGCCGCGCGTCCTGCGGAAGCTGGGCCAGCGCGAGCTTGACCGCCTCGATGTGGTCGACCGCCACCGCTCCAGCGCCTGCGACAAGCCAGCCTGCAGCCCCGTTACCCTCGCTGTCTCGGTCAGCAGCAGCGCGCCGCCATGGGACACGATCCCCTTGCCATCGTCAGACACCGTGATCTTCGGTCGCCGGGCTGTATTCTGCATGCGAAAAATGCCTTCGACTGGTACCGGACAGGAACCTCAGCAACTCCTATCCTCCCAGGTCAAAGGCACTTCTTACGTCAGCGACCCGCCCGCGTCTATTACCCGCGCCAGATGCGGAGGCTAGTCGGCTGCGACGCGACTTGCCCGTGGTACGGGCTTTCGCAGTCCCGGCCGTGGAGTCGTCCCGGAGCGGTCAGAGCAGCCGCCTGCGCAGGGCGTCGATGTCGGGACCGGGGACCCCGGCAGCAGCCAGGTACTCAGCCGCGTCGAGGTCGCGGACGAGGCTGGTGATCGTTTCGCTGACGGTCGTTCCTCGTGATTGCAGGTACTCGCGGACATCCCGTTCGTCCAGCTCGAGGCCGAGAGCGGCGTACAGGGGCGCCAGCTGCCCGAGGGTGACCTCGTAGTCCGCGGCGATCGCCTCCGGCGTCACGCCGGCAAGACAGAGCAGCAGGAGGCTTATCAGTCCGGTGCGGTCGCGACCAGCCCCGCAGTGGAAAATGACGCCGCCGCCCGGAATCCGGGCGATCGCGGTGAGCACTGCGGCGATGCGCTCGGGCTTGGCGTCGAGGAAGGGCCGGTAATACAGCGGCGTGCCGTTCAGCCCTTCCCAGTTGAGGCGGCGCCACAGGCCCCGGTCGTCGATGTCATCGAGGGGTATCAGCATGGTCTGGATGTCCGCCGGCCGGGCCGCCGTCGCCCGGGCCGCGGGCACTGCGAAGGTCCCGGCGCCCAGGGTGGCCGCGGGCAGGGAACCGGGCACAACCTCATCGGCGTTGCGCAGATCGATGACGACACAGATGCCGGCGCTGCGGGCCGCTTCCCACCCGGCGGCAGTGATGAACCGCGTATCAGCTGACCTGATCAGCCGCCCGTACCGGGTCGAGGCCCCTGCAACCATAGGCAGCCCGCCAAGATCCCGGGCGTTGTAGAAGCCTTCCCACCGAACCACCCGATCAAGGCCCGGGCGCATTCCAGAGACCATGTTCATGGCTCCGACTATCAGCTCTGCCCCAGTGGCAAAGTCAACCAGCAGGCATCCGCCGTTCCTAAGGAGCCGCAGAGATTCCCTCCGGAAATGGATTCGTTCGCCGACAGGACCTCAGGCCGTCAGCGGACGACACGGGCCAGCCCGCCAAGGCGCACGCTGATCTTCACATGAAGAGTGCTCTTCAGCCGGGACGCACAAGACCCCGGCAAGCCACATCCTTCCAGGTCAAAGAACTCTGTTCTTGTAGCTCACGCGCCGCCACTCATCCCAGCCGAAGGCCTGAGGCTAGCCGCATGGCGTCCAAGGACCAGAAGCGAAGATCGGTCAGGCTGGCGTGCTGGTGCCGATGGCGCGGGCGGACACGGCGGTGATCCAGGCGAATGCGGTGATGATGCTGGCGCGCTGAAAGAGTCCCGCGCGGTTAGCGAGCCTGGGTGCCTGGCTGAAGCCGGCGCCCGCGAGACCGAGGTTCATTACCGTCGAGGCCGCCGTGGCAGCGGAGTAGATCGCCCACCGTGGGTGGCCTGCCCGGTGGAATCGCCAGGCGCAGGCAAGCGCAGCCGCCGGCAGGCCGAAGAAGATCGGGATCGCGGCGATGCCGTGCCTGGTCATGGAGGCGCTCGGCGCAGGGAGGACGTCGGGCGTCCCCGGTGGGTAGCCGCCGACTGGGTCCGTGGGGAACACGGCGGAGCCCAGCAGGCCAAGGCCCGCTGCGCCGATCAGGGCTGGGATGAGCCGGGTACCCGTGACGGCGTCGCGAGTCCGGGACAGGCCTGCGGCGCCGGCTAGGCAGAGCGTTCCGGCTGCGCTGAAGTTCGCTGCCTGGACCCAGCCGTGAGGACCGAGCGACAGCGAGCTCACCGGGTGCCGCGATGGCTGGTAGTCCGCTCGACGGGCACCCTCAGCGAGAAAGACGGTGACGAAGAACGGCCCGGCCGCCACGCCAGACAACAGCAGGCCGCGCGTCAGCGCCGTCCCCGATCGCACCAACTCGAACGTCATGGTCCGAGCGTAGGCGTGCCAAGACCGGCAGACCTCGTGATCCGTGGCCGCAAGTCAGGAGTGGTCGCCTGATCCAGATCCGTGACCGGCGCAGGATGCATGCGGACCGTAGCCCGAGGAGCGGCGGACGAAGGCGTTGGCTGCGGGTTGCAGATGGTCGAACGTTTGCTCTCGGGCCCCGCCCAGAGCCGTCTGTGGGCAGCCTACTTCATGCAGACGCAGAACCGGTCTTGCAGCTCGTCAAGGGCAGCCAGGCGGCCCTGCTCGAAAGACTCGTCCCAGAATTTACCGAGTACATCCTCGGCGACTGCCCCGTGCAGGCCCAGGACATGCACCACGTCGGCAAGCGCCGCTGCCTTCTCGTGCTTCCTCATTCCATCACCTGCTCCTAAGGTATCCCGCCGCGCGCGGCGAGGTCACCCCAGGCTTGGCCGACAAGTCGCGGCACGAGGACGGACGCGGCCACGAGTCCGGCTCCAGTTCCGGACGTACAATCGGCGTCACGGTCACAGGCGATTTCCTTGCGCGTCCCGCGAGTGGTAGGTCCCCTTGCATGCCTGGGGTTCCGCGCAGCGTCGTGGTTGACGGCGACGGCCGGCGGACCGCAGGCGCAGAAGCGCCGGCACACAGAGCACATTTGGCGCTCGCATGCGGCCTGAGAGGGGTGCTGGATGGGAGTTCGCGACATCGCCATGGTGACGGTCCAGGTCCGGGACTTCGACGGCATGGTCGCCTGGTACCGGGATGTCCTTGGCCTCGGAATCGGATGGCTGGAAGCGGGCGAGTTCTGCACGCTGACAATGCCGGGGGGCGGCGGCACGGTCCTGTCGCTGGCAACTGATCATCCTGACCGGATCAGCGATCGTCCGGGCACGGGATGGACGCCGAATCTCGCCGTTGACGACCTCGACGACATGGTGGGCCGTCTTCGTGATCAGGGCGTGCAGTTTGATGCCGAGGAGGAGGGCGCGGACGAGGGATACAGACTGGTCCGTGTGCGTGATCCTGAGGGCAATCCGATCGGCCTGACGGCCTGACGGCATGCTGCGTCATGGCCGGCTGGCAGCAGCTGATCTTGCGCTGGCGAATCTTCCCAGCGGCGTACCAGATAGGCGATGTGCTGCGCGTCGCGCCGCTAGAGCAGGCCGAGCGGATTCGTGCACAACGGCGTTCTGGCCCCACCCCGACTACCTGTTCCGCAAGCACGCTCGCTCAGATCTGCCAGGGCTCGCGGTCGGGCCGCTGAGGCCCGAGCGTCAGACATCGACGGGATAGTGGCCCGCCCTCGGGCGCCATCCGGCGGGCGGGTCCTCACCAACTCGCCCGTCGACCGCCTCGCGTATCAGGTCGGCGTGGCCTGTGTGCCTCCCATACTCCTCGATCAGATCGCAGACCAGCCTGCGCAGGCTGGCGTGGCGGCCGTCGGGGCTGGTGAAGTGCACGGACTGGTCAAGTCCGCCGTTCGCCAGGGCCGCGTTGAGCCTCGCGCGCGACCGTTCGACGGCGCCGTCCCACAGGTCGTATAGCTGCTCCGGGGTGTCGGCGGCGGCGGAGGTGAACTCCCAGTCATTGTCGCCGTCCCAGTCGGTGCCCTCCCACGGCGCGCCGATCGGTGGTCCGCTGAGCCTGACGGTGAACATGTTGTCCTCGCACGCGGCGAGATGCTTGAGCAGCCCGCCAAGGGTCAATGCGGAAGCGCCGATCCTGACCTGCAATCCGGCCGCGTCGAGATCATCGGCCTTGAACCGGAACGTCGTGCGCAGCCGGTCCAGAGCCCCGGTTAGGTGCGCGGCCTCGGTGCCAGCCATGAGCGGTTCCCACGGGTAGTCGGTGTTACTCATGTCGCCACCGTAGGCACCATTGAGGACGTTCTGCGTCCGGAATGCCGAGTGCTCCAAAAGAAGCTGCGACCCTGCGCCGACATGGTGAATGCCAGGCCGACGGGGCGGCCGACCCCTGCCCCACCACCTCCACCAAGCCCTCAACCACAAACATCGTGATCCGGGCGCGCACTAAATGGGCTTTTCCAACTTGACGGGCTTGTCACCCTCACACCGGCTAACTGATCTCGTCTTCTTGCAGTGCAACCGGACAGGCGGCGCTCGAGGTGGCGCTCGACGTCGAGGTTGTGGCTCGAACGATATGCAGGCTCTGCCCTGACCATATTGTTTGTGGCCTCGGTTGCAGACGCTGGACACTCCCCGCCAACAGGCTCAGTGAACTAAGCTCAGCGAATGGTCCGGACACGCCTTCACGTCCGGGTGCTGCCGCGATCTCTGGCATGAGGTTCGCCGCGTGTTTATTGGAAGGCGCGTGCGCGGCGCGTGAGCTAGATTCGCGGGATGTTTGCCTCCGAGCGCGTGCGCCTGCGACCCATGGTCCCGGACGACGCCACCGTGCTGTACGAAATGTGGTCCGACCCCGAACACCACATGATCACCGACGACAGCCCGATGCTGATTGAATCGCTCGCGGCACGCCGGGCCAGACTGGAGAGGTCACTGGCCGAACCGGACGCCCATACCGCCAAGTTCACAGCCGAGACGATCGCCGATGGCACCGTGATCGGGACGTGCAGTCTGTGGGGCCTCGACGCTTTCAACCAGTTCGGCCACATCGGTATCTCACTGCTCCCGGCCGCACGCACGCAGTGGTACGGCCGGGAAATGATGGAGCTGCTCTGCCACTACGGCTTCCGCTTCCGCAACCTGCACCGGATCGAGCTGGAGACGCTCGCGACCAACGCCGCGATGCGGAAACTAGCCGAAAGCTGCGGCTTCGTGCTCGAAGGCATCCAGCGCGAGCAGGCCTACGACGGCGACGGCTTCTCGGACATCGTGCTGTACGGGCTGCTCAGGCAGGAGTGGAGGCGCTAGAACCGCGTGGCGTCAGTTCTTGGACGGTCTGACTTTCGTGAGTAACTCGTCGGCGTCCTTGGTCCAGGCGAACGGCTGGCATCGGTCGTTGGAGGCGCCGATTGCTGCGGTGAGTTCCTTGACCGACCTGAATGTGCCGCGGCGGATGGCCTGACGGGTGATGATGCCGTGAGGTTCCCCCCGCCCAGGCGGACACTTGGTTATGCAGCTTGCTGTTCCTGACGACGGTAACTGATCTCCCACTCGATCGGCGGGATGCGACCGATGGCAGGGTGAAGACGGCGGGTGTTGTAGCGGTGGATCCAGGCGGTGATGGCGCGGCGAGCAGGCAGAACGGAGCGGTCTGCGTTGGCGGCCGTATGCGTCGTTCTTAGTGCTGCGCTGCCCAGGGGCCCACTCCGGAGATCCGGTCCACCCGGATGTGGGTGATGTAGCCCGGCGGCGGGTCGTCCATGGGCGGGAAGCGAACGTCGGGCCCAAGATATGTATAAGCAAGCTGCTGGAGAAGCTCAGCAGCTCCTCCCGAGGTGATACGGGCAGTGCCGTAGATGACGAGGTATTCGTTCAGGCCCATGGCGTTGCGCTTGTTAGTTTCGATAGATAGCGCCACCCGGCTGTCGTTGCGGATGTTGCGCACCTTGCGGTGCTCGGACAGGTGGCCCGCCACGATCTCATCCGCGTCGAGACCGACCCAGACAATGCTCACCTGGGGGCTGCCGTCCGGGTCGAAGGTCACCAGGTGTGCCAAGGCTGGGGACTCCAGCACCGCCCTGGCGCTATCAGGCAGGGACGTCATGAACTGAAGCTAGCAGCGAACGGCCAGCAGACTTTGACGGCACGCCCCATGCGGTGCGATGGGGTTTCACTGGACGGCATAGTCGTCCTTGGATCGCCGCGGGCCGTACCGGCGGCTGACGCTCTCGGCCGGACTGGCGTGCGCTCTCGGACTGCCGCAGCGTGTCGGTGAGCGCAGCCATTGCTACGCCATCCCGCTGCTGCGAGGGCGTCCGGCAGGTCAGGGATCGCAATAACTTGGTCGCGAGACCGTTCGCCGGTCATGCCGCTGGGCATAGTCACTGGGGTGAGCGTGAACCTGAACCACACCATCGTCTCGTGCCGTGACCAGCAACGGTCGGCGTCATTCCTGACTGGCATCCTTGGCCTGCCGGCGGCTACCCGGTTTGCGCATTTCCTCGTCGTCGAAGCTGACAATGGCGTCTCACTGGACTTCGCCGAGACCACCGGGACGATCACACCTCAGCACTACGCCTTCCTCGTCGGCGAGGAAGAATTCGACGCGGCCTTCGTCCGCATCCAGGACCAGGACCTGCCGTACTGGGCAGATCCTGGCCAGACTCAGCCGCAGGTGATCAACCATCGCGACGGCGGCCGCGGCGTGTACTTCGAAGACCCTGACGGTCACCTCCTGGAGATCATTACCCGGCCCTACGGCAGCGGTGGGTGAACATCTGCGCGCGGGCAGCGTGGGCTGGCTAGTTCAGCTCGTCCGGGCGGGCGGCAGGTTGCGGAGCCTAGAGCCGCTGGCCTGCATGACATGGACCCTGTTGGCATCGCCCTGGCCGAAGAACCGCTGCCGGTCCTCGCCCTGGTGGTCGACACCGCCCAGATGCAGCCGCGCGGGCAGTCCCGCGGGAACCAGAACATCGGCGCGTGCCGGGTGTCGACCGCCCACACCAGTGGCCTGCCATCAGGATCGGCCAGCGGGCGCGCGATGACTCGGCTGTGCACTCGATCTACATTCGACTCCTGACCTCGGCTCGGTGGAGATCGACAAGAATGATTTATCCGTCCTGCAAGCCGTCAGGAATCGAGAAGCGTCAAGCTGTTGTCGGCGCCTAGCCTTCCTTCAGATGGCCGGCATCACGCCGAGCCTTGAGCGTCGAAAGGCAGTGGCAACAATGCCAGCGAAGAATTCCAAGACAGAGTCCGGCTTCAGCGCCGAGGAGCGTGCCGCTATGAAGAAGCGCGCCGCCGAACTGCGCGCTGAGAGCAAGAAGGACGCCAAGAAGGCCGACGAGCTGCAGGCGGTCCTCGACAGCATCGCGCAGATGGCGCCGCAGGATCGCGCGCTCGCCGAGCGCGTGCATTCAACGGTGACCGAGACCGCCCCCGAGCTGTACCCAAAGACCTGGTATGGGATGCCCGCCTACGCGAACGCGGACGGCAAGATCGTCGTCTTCTACCAGGACTCGGGCAAGTTCAAGTACCGGTATTCGACGCTGGGCTTCCAGGACGCGGCCAACCTCGACGACGGGGACCTGTGGCCGGTGTCGTACGCACTTCACAAGTGGAGCCCCGCAGTCGAGAAGAAGATCGTCGAGCTGGTGAAGGCTGCGATCTCCTGACCGTTGCCGTCGCCAGGGCACCTGGCCCTGGCGGCTTCGGGCCCGCTGCCGCCGCTGCTTGTGCCAGACGGGATCGCCAGGGCAGACTTTCCGGCATGCCGGACGCCGAAGCCGTCTATTCCGGGACGCTCATAGCTGAGAGCCTGCGGGTAGGCACCGAACTGCAAGGCATCCCGCTCACGGTCACGAAGGTCGCTCGCATTCGCGTCGAGGATGAGCCAGAGCTGTGGACCCTTATCTACTTCGAGGTACCCGCCGCTCGCGCAGCCGACCTCGCCCAGGTGGTGAGTCGTGTGCTTGAGCGCTATGGCGGCTGGTACTGCGATTTCCGGTCGAACGACGAGGTATTCGTGGTCTTCTGCGACCGCGTCTTCCGATACCGGCGCGGTGACCGCGCGGCTCGGTCGGCGGTCGAGGACTACGCACGCTCCATGGGAGTACCTGAAACCCAGATCGACTGGCCCGGATAGAGCCTGGCAGAGACGTCGTCGCTGACGGCCCTTCACCCGCCGGCCGCATATCGGAGCTCGAAAGACCCGCTGAGATGGGCTCTGTGATCCTGTTCCAGGCGCACACAACAGGAATGGCACGCGTGGGGCATTTCCTGCATTAACGACTAAGGATCGCCAAGTGCGCCGGGCATGCGGCGTTGTAGTACTTCAAGGTCAGCTTTCCCTGGGAATATGCCCATGAGCACGTGCAGGAATTAGGTACGTGGTCGGAGGTGATGACCTCGGCAGGCACGCCGCTAGGCCGCTCGGCGCGACCCGGCTGGTGCGGCAGCGGCTGCCCCACCAGGGCAAGAGCAGCCCCCTCGGTCCTGGCTTCCTGGACAGCTCCATTAGCTAGCGCCAGCCACTCGCGCGGTCTGCCATCTGATGAGGACGTGGCTGGTACGCGTCGTTTGATACGCACTCTGGCGCCGGGGATTCTGTCACTCGCCCGGCTGTCCATGTCATTCAGAATATCCGCCGAGCAAGAGGGGCAGTCGGGATCTTCTGCGGTTCATGGCCCAGGCGGGGAGTCTCCTTCGGGGTCTGTCCTGGTGGTCGCCAGCCCGATCTGTTCGCGCAGCCGGGTTCGGCCCGGTCCGAAATCGAGGGATTCGCCGCATCCGTTCCACGGCCGCGACCGCAGCCCAGCGCTGTCCACGTTGACGGGCCATCCAGGCC
This sequence comes from uncultured Actinomycetota bacterium, assembly GCA_963837255.1. Lineage (GTDB taxonomy): Bacteria > Actinomycetota > Actinomycetes > Streptosporangiales > Streptosporangiaceae > JAJYUU01. The sequence continues at coordinate 1,264,087 of CAWIMN010000007.1, read as the reverse complement.
CTCGGGGCACGATGCGCGTCGCTGCCGAGGCTGCCCACATCCGGCAGGGTAACCCGGCGTGCGCCTAAGGCTGCGGGCAGACTGTTGCCATCACTACTAGGGAGCGCCCAGGAGGTCCTGGTGGCTGCCGGGCCTAGCTTCCGCGATTCTCGTCGCGGAAAGCGGTCAGCGACCTGGAGCCGCTAGCCAGCACCGTGGCGGTCAGTGCCCGCACGGCCGGTCGCTGGGCGGTCCGCGGGTTGGTGAGCAGGACCAGGTCGATCGTGCCGAGCTCCGGCAGCCGGTGTCCCGGCCCCAGCGTGGTGAGCTGAGACGGTACGAGGCTAGCGGCCAGCGCCGAGACGCCGATGCCGGCCGCGACGGCGGCGATGAGGCCGTTGACGCCGCGGCAGACGCATGCGCTGCGGTACGGCACGTGCGCTCGGTTCAGTGCCCGGCGCATCTCGGTACGCGAGATGCTCGGCGCCGGGTAAACGACCAGGGGCAGCGGCCTGGCCAGGTCGAGCTTCGTCGACGGAGTACCGACCCACACCAGGCGGTCCCGCTTGACGAGCTGGCCCCGCTCCTCGCCGCTGGGGCGCTTGCCGATGAAGACGTCGAGTTTGTCGCCTTCTAGCCGCTGGTGCAGCAGGCCGCTCTGGTCGACCGTGAGGTCGAAGTCAACGAGCGGATTGTCACGGCGGAAGTCGCGCAGGATCTGAGGCAGCCGGGTGAGGGCAAGGTCATCGGAGATGCCGATGCGCAGGCGACCGCGAGGCCGCGATCCGCTGAAGTAGGCGGCCGCCTGCTCGCACGCGGCCATGATGTTGCGCGCGAACCCGATCATCGCCTCGCCGTCGGCTGTCAGCGACACGGAGTGGGTGTCCCGGAGCACGAGCGTCCGGCCGGTCTGCTGCTCCAGGCGCCGGATGTGCTGGCTGACGGTCGGCTGCTGGATGCCGAGCCGGGCCGCGGCGCGGGTGAAGCTGCCGGTCTGCTCGACGGCGAGGAACGTAGCCAGCAGCTGCGGATCGTAGGTGGTCATAAGAAATCTCAATAACTGTTAGAGAAGAAATTGCCGTTCATTATAAGCAGCATCCGGCCGAGAATGGCGAGGGACATCCGGCGATCGGGAAGGCCCCTCAGTGACCACCGCCGAGGCAATTCGGCCACCGAGAGGCGCCTTCGCCGCCCTCTCGTCCCGCGGCTACCGGATCTACCTCGGCTGGCCAGAGCCTGGCCAACATCGGCACGTGGATGCAGAGCATCGCCCAGGACTGGCTCGTGCTCGACCTGACCCGCAGCGCGACCGCCGTCGGCGTGACGATGGCGCTGCAGTTCCTGCCGATGCTGGCACTCGGCGCGCATACCGGCGTAGTGGCCGACCGGCTGTCGAGGCGGCGCATCCTGCTGACGACGCAAACGCTGAACGCCGCCGCTACCGGCGCGCTCGCCGTCATCACCATCGCCGGCGCCGTCCGCCCCGCTGCCGTGTACGCGTTCGCGCTCGTGAGTGGCCTGATCTTCGCGTTCGACGGACCGGCCCGGCAGGCTTTCGCGACCGAGGTGGCACCGGGCGGACAACTGCGCGCAGCGATCGCGCTTAATGCCGCGGTGTTCCAGTCGACCCGGCTGATTGGGCCCGGCGATCGCGAGCCTGCTCATCGCGAGCGTGGGTACGGGCTGGGTGTTCGCAGTCAACGCCGCCTGCTACATCGGTCCGACAATCGGCCTGCTGCGGCTGCGGCCGTCCGATCTCACGCCCGCTCCGGCCGCCCGTCGCGAGCCCGGAGCGCTTGCGGACGGCCGCGCGGTACCTGCGCGGACGCCCCGACATCCTGTGGACGATCTTCCTGGTCGGGATGCTCGGAACCTTCGGCCTCAACTTCCCGATCGTGCTTGACCGCGATGGCGAAGTCAACTTTCCACGGCAGCGCGAGCACGTACGGCCTGTTCAACATCGTTCTTGCGATCGGGTCTGCGGCGGGCGCGCTACTGGCCGGCGCAGCCGCACATCCCGAGACGCCGAGTTCTCGTGCTCTCGGCGGCAGGGTTCGGACTCCTCCAGGCGGCCGCGGCAATCGCACCGGACATGGCCGTGTTCCTGACGCTGCTGGTCGCCATGGGATTTGCTCAACCTCGCGTTCCAGTCCATGGCGAACGCCGCCGTGCAACTCGCCGTTGAGCCGGAGCTGCGCGGCCGCGTCATGGGCCTGTACATGCTGGCTTTCATTGGCGGCACGCCGATCGGCGCCCCGGTCATCGGCGCCCTCACGAACCACTTCGGCGCCCGGGCTGGCATGGCTGTCTGCGGCGCCGTGCCGGTACTGGCGGCTGTACTTGTGGCCGCGGCCATAACGCGGCGGCCGGGCGCAAAGCAAGCCGCCGGTACCGGGACGGATAGCGTCCGCATCCCCTGCCAGCCGGTGACCGAGCACTGAATCCCGGCGGGGCAGGCTAGCCAAGCCCCGGCCGGCCGAGGAAAGCGGTCAGCTGCTCGCTGGCGCTTGCACTGGCGCCGCCGCTCGCGGGCAGCGGCGCGTGCGAACAACTCCGCACGGTCCGCGCTAGTGACAATGAGTGGCGCGATCGCCAGCAGTCCTGTGGCCAGCGACGGCGGTATCGGCAGCCGGGATCCCGATGCCTGGGCGACATCCCAGCCGTGCACCGCGATCTCGAGTGCCCCCGCGGCGGCGACGACGTCGGTGGCTAGCGGCCACCCGCCGACGGCGACGGACGGCCGGCCCTCGCCGGCGCCCCAGCTGCCGAGCAGGGAGCGGGCGCGCGCGGCGAATAGCCCAGCGGGCCCGGCGGCGTGCGCGCATTCGTCGGCCACCGCCAGGCTCACGCATCCGCTGGCAAAGCCCTCCTCGAGCGCCGCCAGGGACTCGCAGCCGTGGCGCAGCAGCATGCGCAAATCCCAGCCACGGCACGGCGTCGGCCGCTCGAGCAGGTCGGGCGTCACGACCTCGACGTTGCCGAGCGCGTACCTGACCGCGTCGGTGAGCAGGCCGCTGGCGCTCGCCACCGCAGCCGCGGACATGATCGTCAGCCGCCGCGGGGAGCGGCGGACAGCGGACCGGCGTAGCGCGCTGGCAAGCCGAACGCGGGGAACAAGCTGCCGTCGTTGAACGAGACGATCCGGCTGATGCGCCCGCCGCGGAGGTCCAGGACCTGGATCGCGTGCGCGTGATAGTGGCCGTCCTCACCGCGCTCATAGGCCGCGAACGACGGCTGACCATTGGCCGCTGACGCCTTCATCGCGAAGTCGCCGGGCCGGACGAGCACGCGGCGCGCCAGGAACCGGGTGACCCGGTCACGCCCGGCGAACCAGATCGCCATCGGCGGCATCTCCAGCACCGCATCCGCGCGCAGCAGCTCGGTCAGCCCGGCCACATCGGCTGTCTCGAACGCGGCGGCGTAGCGCGCGAGCAGGTCACGGACCTTCGGATCGTCGGGCTCGATGATGTCATCCTCGGCTGGCGCGAGGCTCGCGATCTGCGCCCGCGCGCGCTGCAGCGTGCTGTTGGCGGCCGCCGTCGACGTCTCCAGCAGGTCGGCGACCTCCGCGGCGTGCCAGCCGAGCACGTCCCGCAGGATCAGCACGGCGCGCTGCCGCGGGGGCAGGTACTGAAGGGCGGCGATGAGCGCGAGCCGCGTGCTGGCCCGGGCCGTGACGACCGCGGCCGGATCGTCGCCGCCGCTTCCGGCGACCGCATCCGGGAAGGGCTGCAGCCACGGCACGTCCAGAATCGGGACCGGAACGGGGCCGTCAGGATCCTCGGCCGCCTCGCCGAGCCCGGATGGCAGCGGCCGCCTGGACCTGGTTTCGAGCGCGCGCAGGCAGGTGTTCGTGGCGATCCGGTGCAGCCAGGTGCGCATCGACGAGCGGCCCTCGAAATCGCTGTACGACCGCCAGGCCCGCAGCAGCGTCTCCTGTACCTGGTCCTCGGCGTCCTGGACCGAGCCGAGCATGCGGTAGCAGTGCGCTAGCAGCTCGCCGCGGTACGGGTCCGCGAGCAGCGCGAACTCGTCGCTGCCCGGCGAAGTACTGCCGTTGGCTGCCATCGGTCCTCCTGATTCCGGACGCCCCTCACTCGGTAGACCCGCGCCGCCGCCCAGACTCATCGCTGGCCCTGCCGATGAGTCTGGCGGCCCGCAGGGATCAGTACTGGCGAAGCGCACGATGCGCTCACCCCCAAGTCGACCACTCAAGGGAGCTCCAGATGACAACGCAGCAGCTAGCAGGCCGAACAGCCGTCGTGACCGGGGCCAGCCGGGGTTTCGGCCGCGCCGTCGCCACCACCCTGACAGAGGCGGGAGCCGCCGTTATCGGCGTCGCCCGCGACGGAGACCGCCTGGCCGAGCTTCACCAGAAATTGGGTGACTCGTTCACGCCCGTGGTCGCCGACGCCGCCGATCCGGTCCGCGCTGGGCAGCTTCTGGACCAGTACGACCCCGACATCCTCGTACTGAACGCCGGAACTGCGCCGCTCTCGCGCCCCGTGCACCAGCACACATGGGAGTCGTTCAGCCGTGTCTGGGACGTCGACGTCAGGCAGGTATTCGGCTGGACTCGCGAGACCCTGCTCCGTCCGCTGCGGCCGGGCAGCGTCGTCGTGGCGATGTCCAGCGGTGCCGCGCTCTTCGGCTCGCCACTGAGCGGTGGTTACGCGGGTGCCAAGGCCACGATCCGGTTCATCGCGTCATACGCCGCCGCCGAGTCGCAGCGCGGCGGACTCGGCATCAGGTTCGTCTCGGTGCTCCCGCAGCTCACGCCCGCTACCGACCTCGGCGCGGCCGCAGTCGCCGCCTACGCGGCCAGGGAGGGCATGTCGGTCGCGGAGTTCGCGCAGAGCCGCGGACCGGCGCTCACGCCGGAGCAGGCGGGCGCGTCGATCGCGCAGCTCGTCATTGATCCGGGCCTGGACCAGGCCAGTTACCTGCTCACCGCGGACGGACTCAGCCCGCTGTCCTAGCCAGCGGTTCAAGGACCGCAAGACTGGCTTCGAGCGTCCACGTCTCGCCGGTCCGCGTCGAGCGGTTCGAGGAACTCCAGCCGGTTGCCGTGCGGGTCGCTGGAATAGAAGCGGCGCATGCCGGGGAACTCGTCGTCGAAGCTGACCGGGTAACCGGCAGCTGCCAGCCGCGCGGCCCAGTCGTCGATCCGGGTCACCAGGAGCGCGGGATGGGCTTTGCGCGCTGGCCGGAAGTCGGCCTCGACGCCAAGGTGCAGCTCGATGCCGTCCCCGCGGAACCAGCAGCCGCCCCGCCCGGCTAGCGTCGGCGGCTTGGCGATTTCGGCGAGTCCGAGCACGCTCGAATAGAACGCCCTTGAGATGGCCTCCGCGCCGGCCGGGCAGGCGAGCTGCACGTGGTGGATCACTCTTGAGCTCCTCGTCAACATACCTTGATATCAAGATATATTAACGGCGCCTGTCTTCGCTATGGCTTTGACCGCGCCAACCGGCGGATGACTGGCGCTTCGGGTCCGCGCGGTGAATGTGATCGGATGGAGCCATGAAGGTTCGGATTGGAGTCAGCCTCGGCCCGGCCGCGACGCCGCAGGGCCTGGCCGACAGCGTCGACTTGCTGGAGAAGGCGCACATTGACTCGCTGTGGCTGAGCGAAGTCGTCTACGGCGACCTGGTCGAGCCGTTCACCGGGATGACGTACGCGCTGGCCAGAAGCAGTCACCTCAAAGTCGGTACCGGCGTCGCCGTCCTGCCCGGGCGTCATCCGGTCCTGGTGGCAAAGCAGCTGACCTCGCTCGCGGGCCTGGCTCCTGGCCGAGTCCTGCCGGTCTTCGGGCTGCGGCCGGCGCGGCGGCCCGAGGCGGCGGCGTTTCCGGTAAGCGGCAGCCGGGCTGCAGTCTTCGATGAGTCCCTGGAACTGCTGCGGCTCCTGCTGGCGCAGCCAGAGGTGTCATTCTCCGGTCAGTTCTTCACCATCGAGGGCGCGAGCGTCGGCCCGCTGCCGGCCAAGCCACTGGACATCTGGCTCGGTGGCAGCGCGCCTGAGGGACTTCGACGAGTTGGCAGGTTCGGCGACGGCTGGCTCGGCAGCTTCCTGGCGCCGACCGAGGCCGCTGCGGCCCGTGCGCAGATCCAGGCCGCGGCCATGGAGGCGGGCCGGGAAGTGGACCCCGAGCACTTCGGCATCAGCCTCGCTGTCGGCCCGCTGACGCCGGACGTGGCGCGCGCCATCGAGCGGCGCCGGCCGGGCGTCGATCCCCACGCGCTCACGCCGGCCACCTGGGCGGACGCTCGGCGGATGATCAGTGCCTACATCGACGCAGGACTCAGCAAGTTCGTCGTCCGGCCCGCGTCCCTAACTGACAGCGGTGGCCTGGACCGGTTCGTCGACGAGTTCGTCGACGAGATGATGCCGCTGCAGACCTGACCCGGCTCAGCGTGACTGCCGGCCTAGTCCTTGCCGCCGGTCAGGGCCAGGCTCGCGCCGATGCCGATCATCACCAGGCCGCTCGTCCCGCCGATGAGCTCCAGCCGCCGCGGCGAGCGGGTAAACCAGGACCGCGCCGTGCCCGCGATCAGCGCCCACATGCTGTCGGAGACGACCGCAATGGCGACGAAAATCGCGCCCAGCAGGAGCAGTTGCAGCGGGACGTGGCCGTCCGCGCGGTCGGCGAACTGCGGCAGGACCGCGGCGAAGAAGACGATGGCCTTCGGGTTGGTCAGCCCGACGACGAACCCGTCCCGCAGCATCCGGCCGGTGCTCGCGGCCGGAGTTGTGCCGGCCAGAACCGCCGCCAGCGACCTGCGGTGCCGGATGGCCTGCACGCCGAGGAAGATCAGGTAGGCCGCGCCCGCCAGCCGGACGACGGTGAACACCGCGACGGATCGCTCGACGAGCGCGCCGATCCCGAACGCGACGGCGATCACCTGGACGTAGACGCCCGACTGGCCGCCGACCACGGCGGCGATGCCAGGAAGCCTGCCAAGCTGGAGCGAGCGGCTCACTACGAACAAGATGTTGGGCCCCGGGGCGAGGATCAGCGCGTACGACAGCAGCGCGAACTCCAGCAGCCGGTGGGCGGGGACCATGGCTGCCACGATAACGAGTCGCACGCGGGCTGCCCACGCATTAACCGGCCCGGAGGGCCTGGCTGCGGCGGTTGCGAGCGCTCGTCAGCGCAGCACGCGATCGGCGCGCCAGCACAGCGAGAGCATCGGCACGTCGATCTCGGCAGCGCCGGGGAACAGCTGAGCCAGGGCGGCGGCCGCCCGGTCCCGGCCGGCTGCCTTGGCGTCCTCGCTGGCCGTGATCACCCGGCTGTAGGTGCTCATCCAGTCGATGAGGTCGGGCACCGTGATGCGGCGGCTGAACCGGAACGTGGCCGTCTCGATACTGTCAAACCTGGGCGGATCGGGGAGCCGCACGTGGCGGCCGTTCCACTGGAGACCGGCGCCCTCGGCCACGTTCCCTTGCTTGACGCCGAGGAACCACTCATCAACGCGCAGCCATTGGGCGGCCGGGTCCCGGCCGGTCCAGATGATACCCAGCCGGCCTCGGTCGCGCAGCACCCTGGCTATCTCGGGGACGGCGCGGTCGGGGTCCATCCAGTGCCAGGCCGAGGAGATGAGCACGGCGTCCGCAGCGGCGTCGGGAAGCGGGATGGTCTCGCCGCGGCCTGTCAGCACCTCGACGCCGGGGGAGCGGGCGGCCAGGACCGCGCGCATCCGGTCGTCCGGCTCGACCGCGATCACATGCCCGGCGCGGCCGGCGAGCGCGCGGGCCAGCAGGCCGGTGCCGGCCGCGAGGTCGACCGCTACGTCGCACCGGGCCGGCAGGAGCCAGTCCACAGCCTCGCGGGGCGGGCCGGGACGCACGCGGTCGTAGTCACTGGCGATCGCGCCGAAGGACATCGGGCGCTCTGCGGGGGTCACCACGATGCCCGCGCTAGCCCGCGTCAGAGGCCGCGCCGACACTTGCACCAGGCCCCGTCGCTAGTTCAGTGCGAGCCGGCCCCGTGCGGGCCGGGACCGCCGGCACGGACGACCGGAAGCCACCCAGCACGTGATCGAGCATCTCGACCTGGCGCCGCGGTGTGACCCGGTCCGGATACAGCACGCGCTGCGCGGACAGGCCGTCGATGAGCACGACAAGCTGGTGCGTCGCCACGTCGAGGTCGCAGCCGACGGCCAGTTCGCCGCGCTGCGCGGCCTCGCGCAGATGCCCGCGCAGCCGATCGCAGAGCCGGTCGAACTCAGAATGCTGCAGGTCACGCAGCTGCGCGTTGCCGAGCGCCCGGCCCCAGAAGCTGATCTCGATCTGCGCCTCGAGGTCGCGGCGCTCGTCGAGCGGCAGCGCCTCCAGCATGACGACGCGCAGCGCGTCCAGGCCGGCCAGTCCAGCTGACGCCTGCGCCATCCGGGCGCCGACGCGGTGGTGGGAGAGCACCAGCGCCGACCCGAGTATGTCGGCCTTGTCGTCGAAGTAGTGGCCGAGTATGCCGCGCGAGCAGTTCGCCTCTTTGGCGATCGCCCGGATGGTCGCGCCGGTGATGCCGTCGCGCGCGATCACCCGCCACGTGGCCGACAGGATCTCGTCCCGCCGCTCGTCCCAGTCGACGATCTTGGGCATCGTGCTCCGCTTCGAGTTGCCAGTGACTTGGTGTCTATTTTTTTGTCGGACGTCCGTCTAACATCCGTTGTAATGCATGCGAATGGTGGGCTGCAAGCGGCTCGCGAGCAGCTGGTCAGCTACTGCGGGCGCCTGATCGCGGACGGGCTAGCCGTCGGCGCGGCGGGCAACATGAGCGTGCGAGTGGGTGACCTGGTCGCGATCACCCCGTCGGGCATTCCGTACGGCGAGCTGATCCCGTCCGACATCTGCGTCGTCACGCTAGCGGGCGAGGAAGTCGAGTCGCGCGAGACGCCGTCCACCGAGCTACCGATGCACCTGGCGGTCTACGCGGCGACCCGCGCGGCGGCTGTCGTGCACACGCACTCGGCCGAGGTGATCGCGCTGTCGGCGACAAACGACGAGCTGCCGGCTGTGCACTACGCGATCACTGGCCTCGGCGGCCCGGTCCGGGTCGCCGCGTACACCCGGTTCGGGTCGGCTGGCCTGGCGGAGGCGGCGGTCAAGGCGCTGACGGACCGCTCGGCCGCCATCCTGGAGAACCACGGCGCCATCTGCTACGGCCGGACGCTGACCGAGGCTTACGACCGGGCGCTGCTGCTGGAGTGGCTGGCCAGGGTGTTCCGGCTGGCGTGCAGTTACGGTCAGCCAAGGATCCTGACGCAGGCCGAGCTCGACGAGGTATCGGCCGAGGCCCGGCGGCGCCGTTACGGCGAACGGCGCCAGCAGTGATAGTGCCGCCGCCGACAGTGCCGCGGGTGACCGGGCCGCGGGTTGCCGTCGTCGGGCCGCACATTGTCGACGTGCTCGGCCGCCCGGTCGAGGTGATCCCGGCCGGTCAGGGCAGCGCGCGGCTCACCGAGATCAAGGCCACCGCGGCGGGCACGGCGGCCGGGGCTGCGGTCGACCTGGCGAAGCTGGGCGCGAGCGTCCGGGCGTTCGGCGCGATTGGCGCCGACCTGCTGGGCGACATCCTGCTGGCGGCGCTCGCAGGCCACCAGATCGACACCACCGGGCTGGTCAGGAAGGCCAGCGCGCAGACGTCGGCGACCATCCTGCCCATCCGCCCGAACGGGGAGCGGCCCGCTTGGCATGTGCCCGGAGCCACCCGGCTCCTGGAGCTTGCCGATCTGGACCTGATCCGGCTGACCGAGTGCGACGCCATGCTGCTCGGCGGTCCGGACGCGCTGGCCGGGCTGACCGCCGGCGACCTGGCGGCTGTCGTCGCTGCGGCGAGACGAGCGGGCGTCATGGTCGCCGTGGACGTGCTGCACCCTGGCAGCGGGAACGACTTCGCGCGGATCAGCGGCGCACTAGCGGGTGCCGACTGGTTCTGGCCGAACAGTGACCAGCTGCGCGCGCTGACCGGACGCGCCGACCTCGACCTGGCGATCGCCGACGTGCTGGCACTCGGTACCGGCGGCGTCGCCGTGACTCTCGGCGCCGACGGTTGCCTGGTCACCCGGACCGGCGGCGGCCTGACCCACATCCCGGCCATCGAGGTAGCGGTGGTGGACACCACCGGCTGTGGCGACGGGTTCAACGCCGGGATGCTCACGGGCCTGCTGCTCGGGTGCGATCCGGTGGACGCCGCCTGGCTCGGCTCGGCATGCGGCTCCCTCGTGGCGACTGGACTCGGTTCCGACGCCGGCCTGACGAGCCTCGCACACGCCGTGGACGTCCTGCGCACCGCCAACGCACCGGCGGCGGGCCGGATCGAGGCGGCGGCAACACAGGCAGCAGAAGCAGCGACAGCAGAAGCAGCGACAGCGCGAGCAGCGACAGCGGGAGCAGGGGAGCACGTGGTATGACAGCGCAGTTGATACCGGCGACCAGCAGCGATGAGCGGCCGCGCAGCGCAGACCGGCAGCTGCGCCGCCGGGCCCGGGCGGTCATCCCTGGCGGCATGTACGGGCACCAGAACGCTGGCCCGCTGCCGCCGGAGTACCCCCAGTTCATGCGCGGTGGCCGGGGCGCGCGGATCTGGGACGTCGACGGGAACGAGTACGTCGACCTGATGTGCAGCTACGGCCCGGTCGTGCTCGGCCACCAGCATCCGGCCGTGGAGGCGGCGGCCAGGGCACAGGCCGAGCAGGGCGATTGCCAGAACGGGCCGGGCGAGGTCATGGTCGAGCTGGCCGAGCTGCTGGTCGCTACGGTGCGGCACGCCGACTGGGCGATGTTCGCTAAGAACGGCACCGATGCGACCACGATCTGCTGCACGATCGCCAGGGCCCAGACCGGCAGGTCACGCATCCTGGTAGCGACCGGCGCCTACCACGGTGCGGCGCCCTGGTGCACGCCGCGGCTGGCTGGCGTCACCAGCGCTGATCGCGCGAACCTCGGCCACTACACCTTCAACGACCTGGACTCGGTGATAGCGGCCGCGGGTGAGGCCGGCGACGATCTGGCGGGCATCGTGGTGAGCCCGTTCAAGCATGACGCGGGCTACGACCAGGAGCTTGTCGATCCGGCGTTCGCACGCGGGCTGCGCGATCTGTGCACGCGCACCGGCGCGGCGCTGATCCTGGACGACGTCCGGTGCGGCTTCCGGCTGCACCTGGGCTCCAGCTGGGAGCCGATCGGAGTGCTCCCGGACTTGTCGGCCTGGAGCAAGGCCATCGCCAACGGGCATCCGCTGGCCGCGGTGCTCGGCTCGGGCAGCTTCCGGGACGCAGCCGCGAGCATCTTCGTCACCGGGTCGTTCTGGTTCTCGGCCGGGGCTATGGCGGCGGCGATCGCCACCATCGGCGCGCTGCGTGACGAGGGCGCCATCGAGACCATGGACCGGGTCGGGACCGCGCTGCGCGCCGGGATCCTCGAGCAGGCGAGTGCGCGCGGGATCGAGGTCAACTACACCGGCCCGGCGGCGATGCCGTACCTGACGTTTGCCGGCGAACGCGATCACGAGCTCGGCAGCGCGTTCGCCGCGGCCGCGATCCGGGCGGGTCTCTACGTGCATCCGCGACACAACTGGTTTATCTCTGCGGCGATGACCGACGCAGATCTGGCTAAGGCACTCGCCGCGACTGATGATGCCTTTGCCGCCGTCCAGGAACGATAAAACGAAGGAGGGATCACATGAGCACTGATGACTCGGCCAGGCCAGCCGGTGTAGCCGTGGCGGTGGGCGACGGCGAGGAGGCCATCCTGGCCAGGGCGGGCTACAAGCCCGAGCTCCGCAGGTCGCTGCGCTTCTTCTCGATGTTCGCCATCGCGTTCTCGATCATCTCGATCACGACGGGCATCTTCCTCAACTACGGCTTCGGGCTGACCTACTGGGGGCCCGCGTCCATCTGGACCTGGCCGATCGTCGGCGTCGGCAACCTGATGATCGCCCTGGTCGTCGCCGAGCTCGGCACCCGCATTCCGCTGGCGGGCTACGCCTACCAGTGGAGCGCCCGGCTGGTGAACTCGACCTATGGCTGGTTCGTGGGCTTCGCCGGGCTGCTGTACATGAGCGTTGGCGGTGGCGCCATCATGCTGGGCGTCGCGTCGCCGCTGCTGCTGAGCGAGTTCAACGTCACCGCCCCCAGTGCCAGGCTTGTGTTCGCGGTGGCGCTGATCCTCATGGTGCTGCCGGTGATCATCAACATCATCAGCATGCAGGTGGCCGCAAGGGTCAACAACATCGCCGTGTTCACCGAGATCATCGGGACCGTCGTTTTCGGCGTGCTGCTGTTCGTGCTCTGGGCCCTCAAGACCAAGCCCACGCCGTACGGCGCCAGCATTCTGACCAACACCACGTCAACCCTGCACAACCCCACGATCTATGCGTTCGCGCTGGCTGGCCTGATGGGCGCGTTCACGCTCGTCGGCTTCGAGCTGGCCGCGGACATGTCGGAGGACGCCGTGAACCCCCGGCAGAGCGTCCCGCGCGGCGTCATCTGGGCTGTGGCTGGCTCGGCCGTGCTCGGCATGATCGCCCTGATCGGCTTCACGGTCGCCATCCCGAGCCTGAAGGCCGTCGAGGCGCCGGGCCTGCCGCTGCTGGTGATCGCCGGCTACTGGCTGCCGTCCTGGGTGGTCAAGGTGTTCATCGCATTCGTCATCTTCTCGATGTTCGCGATCCTCGTGGTCGGCGCCGGCGCACAGGCCCGGCTCGCCTATTCGATGGCCCGCGACAACATGCTGCCGTTCAGCAATCACCTGCGGAAGGTCAATCTCCGCACCCAGACGCCGATCGTGGCGCTGCTGGTTTTCGCCGTCGTGGACATCGGCGTGACCTGGTACGGCTACCTGCAGGCCAGCGCGTTCGCCACCCTGGTCGGCGCGACCGCCATCATCCCGTACATCATCTACCTCCTGATCACGGCCGGCTACGCCTATAAGCGGCGGACGCTGGACTCCATCCACGGCGCGTTCTCGCTTGGCCGCTGGGCCTGGCCGGTGATTATCTTCGTGCTGGTCTACAGCGCGCTGATCATCGTAGTGCTGTCGGTACCGGGCCCGTTCCACGCAGCGGACAAGGTTGTGGCGTACGGCGCCGGCCTCGCCCTGCTCTGGTACGTGGCCGCGTTGGTCTGGCGGCTGCGGCGGGGCACAGCGGGCGTGAGACCCGTGGAGGAACTGGTCGACTAGCGGGCCGGATCAGGCCAGGGTCGGGTCGGGTCGAGCCGGCAACAGCATGGCTGGAACCCTGCTGCGGGTACAGCAGCTGTACGGGTACAGCAGCAGCAAAGTTCCAGCCATGCTGTTTGCCTCGGGCGTTTGCGGCCTGCCCGCCTGCCGCGCGCCCGGAACGGCGGCCGGATCAGACCACCCCGTTCCCGCCCTTGTGCAGTAAAGGTTTGTTCAGTAGGTTTCCTAACAAACTCGTCAGTAACGAGCATGGAGGCCTTGTCCCGTGCGCATGCGACGATGCCTGCTCACCGCCACGGCGCTGGCCGGGGCGCAGATGCTGGTCACTGGCGGCATCGCGCAGGCGGCCGCGACCGGACCAGCGGCGCCAGCGACGCCAGCCGCCAGGGCACCCGCCGAGGTCCGGGTGAACCAGGTCGCCTACCCCGCCGCCGGGCCCAAGGTCGCCTACGCCATGCTCCCGGCCCCGGTCTCCAGCGTGGCGTTCACCGTGTGGGACGGTGCGACGGCGGTGTTCCGCGGCCGGTCGGCGACTGATGTCGGTGGCTGGAACTCGCGCTATCACGCCGTCTACGCGCTGACCTTCGCCGGGCTGGACAGGCCCGGCGCCGACTACCGGATCCAGATCTCCGCGGGGGGCCAGACGGCGCAGTCCCCGGCGTTCGCGGTCGGGTCGGCGAGCGCTGCGTACGGGCCGCTCGTAACGAACGCGGTGCGCTACTTCACCTCCGAGCGCGACGGCCCGGATGTCGTGCACTCGGTACTGAGCCGCGAGCCCGCCAACCTGACCGACGAGCGCGCGGTCGTGTACGCGGCGCCGAAGTACGACAGCAACGACAACCTGATCGGCAAGTTCCGCAAGATCGGCGGGCCGGTGAACGTGGCCGGCGGCTGGTTCGACGCGGGCGGCGGATACGAGAAGTTCGCCTACACCGCTACCTACGCCGACGGACTGATGGAGATCGCGCAGCGCGATTTCCCCGGCCAGTACCCGACCCTCGGCCCGGAGGCGAACTTCGGCCTGCGCTGGCTGGAGAAGCTGTGGAAGCCGCTGCGCAAGGTCCTGTACATCCAGGTCGGGATCGGCAACGGCAACGCGAGCAACACGATCCAGGGCGACTACAACTTCTGGTTCCTGCCGCAGGCCGAGGACAAGCTGAATGTCCGCAAGGGCGGCAACCCCGGCCCGAGCGGTTACTACGTCAAGTACCGGCCGGTCTTCGAGGCGGCAGCTCCCGGCAAGCTGGTCAGCCCCGAGCTCGCTGGCCGGTTCGCCGCCGACTTCGGGCTCGCGGCGCAGCTGGATGCGCGCACCAGGCCGGCCGCACTGCACCTGCTGTCGCTGGCCCGGGGCGTCTACGGCATGGCGCAGACGACGCACGTCAGCTCCATCGTCACGACGTTCCCCTACGACTACTACGGCGGCACCGAGTGGAAGAGCGACATGCTCTGGGGTGCCGCTGAGATCGCGCTCGCCGACGAGGCGCTTGGCGCGACGGCCAGCCAGGTGCACGCGGACCTGCTGGTGGCGAGCAGGTGGGCGCGTGCCTACATCGCCCAGGGGCACCCGGCCGGCGGCGACACCCTGAACCTGTATGACAACGGCGCGATCGGCGAGGGTGAGCTGCTGCGGGCGCTCAGGCACGCGGACACCCGCCGCCACGGTGCCCATTCGGACGGGAACGGGGTCGTCGGCGTTCGCCCGCTGCTGACCGACCTCGCAACCCAGCTGCGACTCGGCGAAAGCGCCGCCAAGGGCGACCCGTTCGCGCTGGGCACCCAGCTGGGCCAGAATGACGCGACGCCGCACGCGTTCGGCCTGTACATCACCAACGCGATCTACCGGCGGTTCGGCGGCGGCCGCCAGTTCACCGCGTTCGCCCAGGAGCAGCTGAACTTCGCGCTCGGCGCCAACGGCTGGGGCAGCTCCTTCGTGGTCGGCGCGGGCACGACATTTCCGCACTGCATGCAGAGCGAGATCGCCAACCTCGCCGGGTCGCTCACCGGCACCGGCACCATCCAGCTGGGCGCGGTCACCGATGGCCCGAGCAGCCCGCCGAATTTCGCTGGCCTCGGCACGGTCAGCGGGATGCGGACGTGCAGCGCCGGTCATTTCGGCCCGTTCGACACCAAGACAGCGAAGTACGAGGACAACGTCGTGGCGTGGCCGTCGGTCGAGCCGGCCAACGACTACGTGGCGAACTCGCTGCTGGCGTTCGCCTTCGCGGCCGGCCGGCGGCGGTAGCTCAGTCGACGCTCATGCGCGGCAGTAGCGTTGCTGCTATGCCAGCGCGCAATCCAGATCCACAGGTTGTTCCTTACCTCTTGTACGCCGATGCCGGCGCCGCGATGGACTGGCTGATCAAGGCCTTCGCTGTCACCGAGCGGGTGCGTGATAAGCAGAGCGATGGCACCGTCAGGCACGGCGAGCTGCTGCTGGACAACGGCGGCGTCATCATGCTCGGTTCGCCGGGGGCGGATTTCCGAGGACCGGCACAGCTCGGTGCGGTCACGCAGCTGCAGTGCATCACGATCGCGGACCTGCCGGCCCACCGGGATCGAGCACAGGCCGCCGGCGCCCATGTCTCGGAGATCGAGATCAGGGCGCACAGCGCGCGCAGCTACACCGTGGACGATCCCGAGGGCCATCGCTGGTATTTCAGCGAGCCCTTGGACCGGCCCTAGCTGATCAGCTCGGACCGCGCTGGCGGCTGCGGCCGCTGGCCTGGTTCGGCGGCTGGGACGACCTGCACGCCGCGGAAATACCGGGCGCTCAGCGCCGCGGCCACGAGCATCGTGATGGCGGCGCCGAGCGCGGCCGCGTTGAGGCCGTGCGTGAAGGCCGTCCTGGCCGCGGTCAGCAGGTCGCCACCGAGCCGCCCGGGCAGGCCGCCCGCGACGCTGAGGGCGCCGCCGAGCGTGCTGCGCGCCGCGCCGACGGCCGCGGCCGGCACATGCGCGGGCGCGCTGGCCGCCAGGTCGGACCGGTAGACCGCGATGCCGATGCTGCCCAGCACGGCCATCCCGAGCGCGCCGCCGAACTCGGATGCGGTCTCGACCACCGCGGCCGCGGCGCCCGCGCGCTCCGGCGGCACCGCACCCATGATCAGCTCGTTGCCGACCGTCATGGCGCCGATCACGCCGCCGGCGTAGACACTGGCGCCGATCAGAACGAACCACAGCGGCGAGTGCACGCGCACCTGGGTCAGGATCCCGTAGCCTGCCGCGGCGACGAGCAGCCCGCCCGCCGCGACATAAGCCCGGTCGACCTTCTGCACCAGCACCTGGCTTAGCGGTACCGCGACGCCCGTTCCGGCCATCGGCACCATGGACCACAGGGCTGCCGTGAACGGGCTCATCCCGAGCACTGACTGCAGGTACTGCGTGGCGAAGATGGCGAACCCGACGACAGCAAACATCGCCACGAGGCTGAGGGCCACGGCCCCGCTGAAGCCGCGACTACGGAACAGCGTCAGGTCGATCATCGGGTGGGCACGCCGGCCCTGGCGGAGGACGAAGGCCGCTCCGACGGCCGCGCCGGCCGCGATGGCGGCGATCCGGCTCGCGTCCGCGCCGCTCGCGGCGATCTCCTGCATGCCGTAGATCACCGGTAGCACGGCGCCGAGCGATAGCAGGGAGCTGATCAGGTCAAACCGGCCGGGCTGCGGTGCGCGGAACTCGGGCACCAGCGCGGGGGCCAGGCTGAGCAGCATGATCATGAACGGCACGTTAATGAGGAAGACCGAGCCCCACCAGAAGTGGTCAAGCAGGAACCCGCTGAGGACTGGCCCGAGCGCGATCCCGCTCATGGTGGCCGCGGTCCAGACGGCGATCGCCGTCCGCCGCTGTCTCTCGTCGTGGAACATGTTGCGGATCAGCGCCAGCGTCGACGGCATCAGCGTCGCGCCAGCGATGCCCTGTACCGCGCGGGCCGCGATTAGCTCGGCCGCCGAATGCGAGTAGGCCGCGCCGAGGGAGGCGAGGCTGAAGGCGACAGCGCCCACGAGCAGCAGCCGGCGCCGCCCGATGCGGTCGCCGAGCGATCCCATGGTGATGAGCAGGCCCGCCAGGACGAAGCCGTAGACGTCGAAGATCCAGAGCTGCTGGGCGCTAGTGGGCTCAAGGTCCCGGCTGATGAACGGTACGGCGAAATAGAGCACCGACACGTCCATCGAGACCAGCAGGAGCGGGAGCAGCAAGACCGCGAGCCCCATCCACTCCCTGCCACCCGCCCTCGGCTCAACTTGCCTGCCTGTCGTGGTACCGGTCATGGCTAGTCCTCTCGCGTGCTTCTGGGCCGGTGGTCTCCTCCAACAGGACTGTACAAGCGTCTAATACAGCCGTGCAATACACTTGTGCAAGACGCTCGTGTCAGACAGGGGAGTACGCTGCGATCATGGGAAACCGAGAGGACCTGGTGGCTGGCGCTAAACGGTGCCTGATCGAGAAGGGCTATGCCGCCACGACCGCGCGTGACATCGCGGCGGCGTCAGGCGTCAGCCTCGCGGCGATCGGCTATCACTTCGGCTCCAAAGACGCGCTGATGAACCAGGCCGTCTTCGACTCCGTCGGGGACTGGGCGAAGGAACTGCAAGACGCCCTGGCGGCTGACGGGCCGGTGGGGTCGCAGCAGCCGCTGGAGCGCTTCGAGGCGGTCATGCGCCAGACGCTCGAGTCGTTTGCTGGCCCCGGCAGCGGCCTCTGGCATGCGCAGCTTGAGCTCGTGACCCTGGCTCAGCGCAATGAGGACCTGCGCGCCTTCCTCGCGGGTATCCAGGAATTCGCCGGGAGCGGTCTGGCCGAGCTGTTCCTTGGCATCGATCCCGCCACAGAGCCGGAAGCGGCGCGGACGGCGGGCCTCATCATGCACGCCATGTTCATGGGACTGATCGCGAAGTACTTCCTGGACCCCGAGCATCCACCGTCGGCCGGCGAGCTGGCTGACGGGCTGCGCATCATCGCCGAGCGGACCACCAGCCGGACGGCGTGACAGGTCAGGTCGCGCTGCGGCCGTTCCGCCCCGCAGCGGGGGCGGAACGGCCGCATCTCGATCATCCCGACTCGTGCGTCGTCCGGCCAGTGCCGGGGCGGAACGGCCGCATCTCGATCATCCCGACTCGTGCGTCGTCCGGCCAGTGCCGGGGCGGAACGGCCGGACCTCGATCATCCCGAACTGCGCGACCGGATGCTGGGCGGCGATCTCGATCGCCTCGTTCATGTCGGCGCACTCGATGACGTCGAATCCGGCCATCCACTCCTTGGTCTCGGCGTACGGGCCGTCGCTGACCATGACCTCGTCCGCGCGGACGCGCACCGTGGCCGCGTTGGCTGGCTTGCTGACCTGGCTGCCGAATAGCCGTGCGCCCCGCGCACCGGTCTCGGCCAGCCACGGCTTGATGTCCTCGGCCTCGACGTCCCAGCTGGCGATCTCTTCCGCGGTCTCCAGCGGCGTCTCTGGCGGCTCCTCGAGGCAGACCAGCAGCAGGTACTTCATCGCGCGTTCCTTTCATCGTCATGAAATCCGGTCGTCGTCATCACGACGCACGGGCGCGGCTGGCATGGACAGCCAGACCGAGATCCGCCGCAAGCCGGGATGGCGGCTAGTGTAGGCGCGGTGCGGATCGCTACCTGGAACGTGAATTCAGTGAAGCAGCGGGTGCCGCGGCTACTGCCCTGGCTGGACGAGCGCCAGCCCGATGTCCTGTGTCTGCAGGAGACCAAGCTGGCCGACGATGCCTTCCAGGACTTGCTCGGCACCGACCTGGCCAGCCGCGGCTATGAGGTCGCCGTGCACGGCGAGCCCCGCTGGAACGGCGTGGCGATCCTGTCCAGGGTCGGACTTGACGACGTGGTGCCGGGGCTGGCCGACGGACCAGGATTCCCCGAGCCTGAGGCCCGCGCGATCGCCGCCACCTGCGGCCAGATCCGCGTGCACTCCGTCTACGTGCCAAACGGCCGCGAGCCTCACTCCGACCACTACCAGTACAAGCTTGCCTGGCTGGCGGCACTGGAGCAGGTGGTCAGGTCCGGGCCCGAGGCCGCGATGGTCTGCGGGGACATGAACATCGCGCCGACCGACAGCGACGTTTTCGATCCCGCGGCGTACATCGGCCAGACCCATGTCACGCCCCCGGAGCGAGCGGCACTGGCCAGCCTCGAGTCTGCCGGGCTGGCTGATGTGGTCCGCGATCACTGGCCTGGTCAGCGCGTGTTCACGTACTGGGACTACCGGGCCGGGATGTTCCATCAGGATCTCGGCATGCGTATCGACCTGGTGCTGGCCTCCGCCAGCGTGGCCGGCCGGGTCAAGGCCGCGTGGGTCGACCGCCACGCCCGCAAGGGCACCGGCCCGAGCGACCACGCGCCGGTGATCGTCGACCTGGACGAGGCACCCGACGGCGACATCGGCCCGGTCGTGCCGCCACCGTCCGCCGCAGGCGGCCGCAAGGGCTCTTTCAAGCTCCCGCAATCTCGCGCTAACTGAGCCCCTGTACCTTTCTGCCTGTGACGGATGCACCAGTTGAGGCTGAGCCGACCGCGTTTGCGCAGCGGCGGTACGAGGTGCCGCCTGGCGCCACCGACCTGCTGCTCGTGCGGCACGGCGCGTCGCAGGCTTATGTCGATGGAACCCCGTTCCCCCTCGTCGACGGCCACGGTGATCCGCCGCTGTCGCCCGAGGGCGAGGCGCAGGCGCGCCAGGTATGCGCGCGCCTCGCAGCCGCCGGCATCGATGCGATCTACGTGACCACGCTCCGCCGCACCGCGCAGACGGCAGCGCCGCTGGCCGCGCGGCTCGGCCTGAATCCCCGGGTCGAGGCTGACCTGCGTGAGGTGAACCTGGGCGAGTGGGAGGGCGGTGTCTTCCGCAAGAACGTCGCTGCCGGTCACCCGATCAGCCTGCGGATGCTGGCCGAGGAACGGTGGGACGTCATCCCTGGTGCCGAGCCCAGCGCCGTGCTGGCGGGCCGGGTACGGGCTGCCATCGAGCGCATATCGGCGGCGCACCCGGGACAGCGCGTCGCCGCCTTCACGCACGGCGGCGTGATCGGCGAGGCCATGGCCCTGGCGAGCGGGTCCCGGCCGTTCGCCTTCCTGGGCGCGGAGAACACCTCGATCTCCCGCCTCGTCCTCGCCGGCGACCGCTGGTACGTCCGCGGCTTTAACGACACCGCCCACCTCGACGGCGTGGTGCCGGCGTGACCGGCCAGCCAGGCCCGGCAAATCATCTGCGCCTCGCCCGCCCCAGCCGCGACCTCGGCGCCGCCGAGCGCTTCTGGGTCGAGGGGCTAGGCCTCAGCGTGCTCTTCCGACTTGACGACTCCGCCGAGGGTGGCCACGCGCTGCTGATGGTGGGCTGGCCCGGCGCTGCCTGGCACCTGGAGCTTGTCGCCGACTCAGGCGGCGAGACGCCGCCGGCGCCGACCGAGGAGGACCTGCTGGTGCTGTACCTGGACGGGCCCGTCGAGGACGACGTTGTCAGGCACCTGATCGAGGCCGGAGGTACGCGCGTCGCGGCCCGCAACCCGTACTGGGACGAGTGGGGCGTGACGGTCGCGGATCCGGATGGCTACCGCCTTGTCTTGTGCACCAGGGCGTGGGGCTGACGCGCTAGCTCGTGGCTGGCGGCGGCAGGCCCAGCATGTCGCGGATCACTCGCACGGCGTCTTCGACTGGGGTGTTGGCCGCGGTCAGCCGCCGCTCATACGCACGCAGCTGGGCGAAAGACGACGAGGTGGCAGCCCGGTCGGTGAGCGCCGCCCTGGCCTGGTTCGCGCTGACCAGGACACGGGCGATCGTCTCGACGGTCGACGGCAGCGGCAGCATCAGGAGCCGCCGGTCAAATAGTCGCTCCGTGGCTGCCGCGTCGCGCAGAAAGGCGCGGGCCGCCGCGAGATCCCGGTGGCCGGCCTGGAGGCCGTCAAAGTCAGTCTCCAGATGGTGGTTGCCTGCCTGCGCGATCGCCAGGTATCGCCGCGCGAGCGTGGCGCGGTCTGGTCCCGGCGGGGCGGATGGCGCGGCATGTCCGGCAGCTGTCTGCATGTGGGCTGGCCCCATGGGCGCTGGCCCTCCGCCGTGGACGCTGCCGCACGCGGCCGCCAGCAGCCCGCAACTGGCGGCAGCGCCGACGATCGCCCGCCGCACCAAGCTCCGATGCCCCGTCCGCATGCGCACACGGCTCTGCGCAGCCCCCACACTCGGGTAACGGCAGGCGGCCCGTCGCGGTTCGATCAGCGGCTAGCGGCCAGACAGCAGCCTGGTCAGCGCCGCGGGTATCTCGGCCAGGCTGCGCACCGGCTGGCTGATGCCGCCGCCGAGCCGGGCTAGCCGCTCGGCGGCCAGGAGCGACTCGGGATCGGGCTGCGAGCCAAGCGGCAGCGGGCACAGCACGTCGAGCCGGTCGATCCCGGCCAGCGCGGCCGCCGGATCGCCGCCCGCCGTACTCAGGCAGTCCGACAGCAGCACGACGCACCGCTCGGCTGACGCCAGGCCGGCGAGCTGGCCGGCCGCGGCGCGCAGCCCGGCGGCCAGGTCGGTCATGCCGTGTCCGCGCAGGCCAAGCAGCTTGCCGACGGTCTGCTCGGGCTGCTGGCGGCGGCCGGGCGGCTGGAGCACCGTCACAGAGCCGGAGAAGGCCAGCGCGCCGGTGTCGAGGCGCGCATCGGCCGCCAGCAGCACGCTGGCCGTGGCCACCGCCGCCATCGCCAGTGCCAGGCCGGACATGGAGCCGCTGGAGTCCACGAGCAGGCAGACCGACCTGCGGTGCGCCTGCCATGACCTGGTCATGACGTCTTCGGCCGGTGGTGGCCACGGGCCGGCCAGCCGGTCGATGGTCCGGTCCAGGTCAACGTCGCCGTCGCCCCGCACGACCGAGCGGATCCGCTTCGGGCCGAGCGCCGACTGGCGCCCGGCGGCACCGAGCTGGATGAAGATCCGGGTCGCCAGGCGGCGCGCTACGGCTCGCAGCGACGCGTCCGTGGCCTGGCTCAAGTCCGCCAGCAGGGCGGCCGCAGCATCCGGATCGGCCGCTAGCAGGCTGGCGAGCGCATCCGGGTCTAGCTCGCCCACCTCGGGGGAGACGTCGGCGAAGCCGCCGTGCCTGCTCGCCAGCTCGGCCCGGCTGACGGTGCGGCGGGCCGGTCCCTGGTGCCGTTCGCGGCGCAGGCTTGAGCGTGACCCCGCGCCGGAGCGGCCCGCCTGGCCGGGCGGGCCGTCAGCTTTTCCCTGGCCGTCCTGTGACGCCGGATCGGGGGAGTCGGGCTCGGGCCTGGGCGGGGCCGGAGCGTCCGCTGGCCACAACGCGTCGAGCAGCTCGTCCAGGACCGACTCCGGGCTGCGGTCGCAGCCGTCGGCGATCCGGATCCGCCCCGACAAGGCGGCGTGCGCCGCGTCCCGCGCGGTCTCCCGCGTCATCGCCTGCTCGTCGCGCAGCCGGGTCAGTCCGTCCAAGAGCAGCACCAGGTCGACGGCGCCGCGCACCGACGAGCCCATTCGCACATCGCGGTGCGATCGGGTCGCCCGCGCGAACGACACGGCGAAGTCGACGACCTGCCCGTCCCGGCCCGTCACCGCCGTGGTGATGTCTCGCTCCGCCGCGGCGTCCTGGTAGCCGAGCACGACGCGGCAGATGCGGTCAGCGATAGCCTGGCTCACCCGGGCGGTGCCGATCGCGTCGAACGGGTTCATGGCCGCGATCAGCCGGAACTCCGGATCTGCCTGGACCAGCCCGAGCCGTGGCACCGCGATCTCGCCCTCAGTCAGCACGGTGATGAGAACGTTGAGCGTTTCCTCCGGTACCCGGTTGAACTCCTCCAGGTACAGCAGGGCGCCGGTGCGCATGGCCTGGAGCAGCGGCCCGTCGGCGAAGGTCGCGGCCAGGTAGCCCTCGGCGAGGACCTGCGCGGGGTCGTACTGGCCGATGAGCCGGGCCGGAGTGAGCTCCGCGTTGCCTTCCACGAACACCACGGCCTGCCCGAGCTCGCGTGCGATCGCCCGCAGCAGCGTCGACTTGCCGGTACCCGGCGGTCCTTCCAGCACCACGTGCCTGGCGGCCTGGAGCGCCACCGTCAGCACCTCACGCTCCCGGCGGAGTCCGATGACCGGCGTAGTGCCGCTCACCGGCTCCGGCCGGGAAGACGCCACGGGTGACTCAGCTGCCATGCAGGATGAGGCCCCTGATGTTCTTGCCGTCCAGCATGTCCTGGTAGCCCTGGTTGATCTGGTCGAGGCTGTAGGTGGTCGTGATCAGCTCGTCGAGCTTCAGGTCGCCGGACCGGTAGAGCTGCACCATCATCGGGATGTCATGGAACGGGTCACCCGAGCCGAACAGGCTGCCCTGGAGCCGCTTCTCCATCAGCGTCAGCATCGAGCTGTTGATCTGGATGTTGTTCGAGACCAGGTCACCCAGTCCGGTCACGACTACGGTCCCGCCCTTGCGGATCGTGTTGAACGCGTCGGTGACGACTTCCGTCGTCACCACTCCCACCGTCACGATTGCCTTGTCGGCCATCACGCCGCGGGTCAGCTCGTGGATCAGCAGCGCGGCCTCGCCCGCGGTCGCGCAGCTATGCGTGGCGCCGAGCTGTTCTGCCGTCTCGCGCTTCATGGCGACCGGATCGATCGCGACCACGTTACGGGCGCCGGCCAGGGCCGCGCCCTGCACCGAGTTGATCCCGATGCCGCCGATGCCGTAGATCGCGATGGTGTCGCCCGGCTCCACGGCGGCCGCGTGCACGGCCGAGCCCCAGCCGGTCGGGACGCCGCAGCCGATCAGCGCTAGCTTGTCGAGGGGGAGGTCGTCGTCGACTTTCACGCAGGACAGCTCGGATACGGTCGCGTACTCCGCGAACGTGCCGAGCATGCACATGCCGCCGACGTCCTCGCCGTCGGCGGCATGGAACCGGTACGTGCCGTCCGTCAGGCAGCCATCCAGGATGGTGGCGCCGAGGTCGCACAGGTTGGAGTGGCCCGTCGAGCACCAGCGGCAGTGCCCGCACACCGGCAGGAACGAGCAGACGATGTGGTCGCCGGCCTTCAGGCGGGTGACGCCTGGCCCGACTTCCTCCACGACGCCAGCGCCCTCGTGGCCGCCCACGATCGGGAACCGCGGCGTAAGGTCACCGGTGCGGATGTGCTCGTCGGAGTGGCACAGGCCGGAGGCCACGAACCGGACCAGCACTTCACCGACCTTCGGGGGATCGAGCTCGAGCTCGGTGACCTCCCAGTCCTGGCCCGTTCCGCGCAAGATTGCTGCCCTGGTCTTCATCCGCTCTCCCGAAGAGTCGCCGAACCACCTTTGTCGTAACACTAGGGCTGCTGGCCGGCAGACGGCTAGAGCAAGCAATCGCTTGCTTGGGACCAGAACGTGGCGATCCGATGCCGCTGGCCGGGGCGGGGTCATCCGGGCAGGCGGAAGATCCGGGCCGCGTTGCCGCCCAGGGCCAGTGCGACCTGGTCTTGCGTGGCGCCGGCGTCCAGCAGCACCTTCTCGAGCACTCGCGCGTTGCGCTGCACGCCGGGCACGCCCGGCCAGTCGGTGCCGAACACGAGCTTCGGCGCCAGCCGTGACAGCGCCGTGCCGTAGTAGTCGCGCAGCCGGGACGGCGGCAGACCGGACACCTCAAGCCAGACGTTAGGCCGCATGAGCGTGAGGAACGCGGCCTGGTCGTACCACCAGCCGCGGCCGCCGTGGGCCAGCACCACGGTGAGGTCGGGGAAGTCGCGAAACACCGGGTCGAGCAGCACAGGCGCACCGTAGGCGTTGACCGACCCGGAGAACGTCGAGGTGCCGCAGTGCACGATGACGGGCATACCCCGTTCCTCACACCACGAGTAGGCCGGATAGAGCATGCGATCCGCTGGCTCGAAGCCGCCGTGCACCGGATGGATCTTGCACGCGATGGCGCCGAGGCCCGCCTGGCGGGCCAGCTCGGTCTTTACCGGGTAGTGCAGGTGCGGGTTGATGTTGGCGACAGAGTGGAATCGGGCCGGGTTGTGCTCGACGAGGGGCAGCACGTCCTCGATGGGCTGGACACCCGTCGACTTGGGGCTGTGCTCGGTGAACAGGAGCACGTGGTCGGCGCCCTCGGCCGCGAAATGAGCGTCGAGCGCCGCCGGGATGGGCACGCCGTCACCGTCGTAGAGCTCGGCTATCGGGATGCCGCCGCCGAAGGTGATGACCCAGTCCTGCCAGTCAGGGGACAGCGTTGGCAGCTTCGCCACGTGCACATGGGCATCTACCAGCAGCCGACCCTCGAGCACCTGCCCACCTCCGCGAGGCCGGGCCTGCGGCCCGGCCGGGATGGCCGGACCGTCAGGAGATCACCCCGGCCAGGATGGCACGGTTCGCCGGGCAGCTGCGACCAGCCCGCGCCCGCCGCTGGCGGCATACTTCATGGTTTCCGCGCCCGCAAACTAGGCCAGACTAGGACTCAAGATCGCTTGAAACCATGAAGTGTCGGGCTGTGTCGGCGCTCATCGGCGGCGGCGCCGGTCAGATTGCCCCAGTTCGGTCTGCTTCGGGTCCGGCAGGCGCTCGGGCCGCAGCCCGAAGAACATGCCGAACATCACCCCCAGGTCGAGGATCGCGATCAGGCCACCGATGTAGGGACCCGGACCGCCGAGCCACGCCAGGTACCCGCAGAACGAGAGCACGATGACGAGTGCGCCAAGGGCGCGCGGCCGGCCGGACTGCGCCAGCCGCTCCGGCACCTCGTACGGCGCACGCTGGACGTAGTTGGCTGTGGCCGCCTTGTCCTTGGCGATCTTCAGCCAGAGGTCGTACATCTCCGGGGCCTGCTCGCGGAGCGCGATCGCCTGCGAGACCGACGGGATATCGGCCTGCTGGCCCCGGCTGTCGGTCACCTTGTCACCGATCCGGTCGACGACTGCCTCGGCGATCTCCGCGGCACCGGCTTCCGGCTGTCTGGGGGTTGGCGCCTGCGTGGGCTGTCCGCTCTGGTCCTGCGGGCCAGCCGCCCACGGCGTGGGCGCACGATCGGTGCTGGTCATGCGACTAATGTCTCACCGCTCTCATCACGCGCACGACCGACCGCCTCGCGATGCGCGGCCGTGATCGTGCTCATCGCCGACAGGAACGGATCATCCTGATCGTCCTGGCGCGGCGGACTGGGCGGAAGGACTGGACGCATTGTCTGGTAGACGGTCATGCCCGTCAGGTCGAAGATCGCCGCGATGCCCATGGCGATAGACAGAACCCGGCGAGCTGACCTGTCCGTCGGCATGTGGATTTCGTGCCCGTTGTATTACCAGTCAAACACGAGACCGTCACATACCGACCTAATCGAATGAACCACCTATAGCTCGCTTAGCGGTCAGTCTTGGCCAGTGTCCGGCCCTACGACGTGCAGTTCCACTGGATCAGGCCCGCTACGGTCGGGTCATGCGCCCGGCCATTCAGGTGCGCGCCGGAGTAGTCGAGCTGGCCGGAGCCGTCCTTCTGGAGGAAGAGCATTTCCTTGCCGCGGGCGTTACGGGCGGTCGCCGACGTGATGACGTAGTGGCGGGTGCCGGCCTTGCCGGTCAGCAGGATCGAGTCCGCCCGGTCGCGCCGAAGCATCGTGGGGGTGTACGTGCCGGGGCCGTGGAAGCTGGCGATCTCAATATCGGCTTGCGGGTCGGGAGCGGCCGGCGATGGCACCCGGAAGGTACCGTGACCGTCCCCGGTCCTGGCGGCGGCCGCGCAGTTGGCCACGTCGGCGACGCGCTCGGTAAAGGCCCTGGTGAAGTGCGATTTCGCCGTGCTTACGTAGATGGTGCCGCGAAAGGTGGCGCCTAATAGCGGTCTCGCCGACGGCGCTCGCAGGGTCGCCGCGCCGCGTGTGCCCGAGCCGCTGCACGACGTCAGGACCAGCGCCACCGCAGCCACGCCGAGCCAGCTAATCGCTGGGACCAGGCGCAGCGACGCCTTGTCTGGCTTGCCCATGACGTGTCTCTCCTACAGGAGCCCTCCGGCAGTAGGAGATTAGCTAACACTCCGTCGTGGGTCTATAACGTCGGGTTACCTAAAACCAGCGCCAGGCCAGCTGATCCGGCCAGCAGCAGGCTGGGCGCCCGGTGGTGCTGTCGGGCGCGCAACGAGATCGCCACCGCTAGCCGGGGGCTCTAGACTGACGTCTTCCGCTGACGTGCCCGCTGCGGCACGCGCCAGCAACGCCAAACCTGCACGCGACGAAGAGGCTTTCACCCATGCGCTGGTCACAGCTGCACATCCCGACCTTGCGAGAGGACCCGGCGGACGCCGATGCGGCAAGCCACCGGCTGCTGGTACGGGCCGGGTTCATCCGCCAGCTGATGGCAGGTCATTACTCCCTGCTGCCGCTTGGCATGCGGGTCCGGGCGAAGGTGATGGCCGTGATCCGCGAGGAGATGAACGCGATCGGGGCGCAGGAGTTCCTGCTGCCGGTCATGCACCCGGCGCAGATCTGGGAACGCAGCGGCCGCCTGTCGATCATGGGCGAGGAGATGTTCCGCCTCAAGGATCGCAAGGGCGCGGACGTGGTCCTCGGCATGACGCACGAGGAAATCTTCACCACGCTCGCGCAGGAGCTGTCCTCCTACCGCCAGCTGCCGCAGTTCTGGTACCAGTTCCAGACCAAGTTCCGGGACGAGCCACGGCCAAAGAGCGGGCTGATCCGGGTCCGCGAGTTCACCATGAAGGACTCGTACAGCTTCGACGTCGACGAGGCTGGCCTGGACAGGTCCTTCGACGCGCACCGCAGCGCCTACGAGCAGATCTTCGCGCGGCTCGGCATCCCGGCGATCGCGGTCGAGGCGTCGAACGGCACGATGGGCGGCAGCGACTCGATCGAGTTCATGTGCGCGTCCGAGGCCGGGGAGGACGTGGTGGCGACGTGCCCTGACTGCCGCTACGCGGCGAACCTCGAGAAGGCCACCTCGCAGCTCGCGACGATCGAGGACCAGCCGGGACCAGCCGCGCCGCGGCGGCTGGACACGCCAGGCGTGCGCACGATCGAGGACCTTGCCGTCAAGTACGGCATCCCGGCCGACCGCCAGATCAAGACGCTCGTGCAGGTCATCAAAGGCGAGCTGGCGCTGGTGCTGCTGCGCGGTGACCACCCGCTCGCCGACCAGAAGCTGGTGGACGCGACGGGAGCGGCTGACATCCGGCCCGCGCAGCCCGACGAGATCCGCGGTGCGCTCGGCGCATCGCCTGGCAGCCTCGGGGCGGTGGGCGTCACCACCTTGCCGGTGATCGCTGACCTGGCCCTGCGCGGCCGCCGGGACATGACGACCGGCGCGAATACCGATGACGTCCACCTCACCGGCGTCGATGTCGACCGCGACATCGAGGTGGCGGTCTGGGCGGACCTGCGCGAGGTGTCGGCCGGGGAGCCCTGCCCCCGGTGCGGCACGGCGCTCGAACTCGTCCAGGCGATCGAGGTCGGTCACATCTTCAAGCTGGGCCGGAAGTTCACCACGGCACTCGGCGCGTCTGTCCTCGGGCCCGACGGCTCGTCCATCATCCCGATCATGGGCAGCTACGGCATCGGCGTCGAGCGCGCGATGGCCGCGATCGCCGAGGTGCACCACGACGACGCTGGCCTTATGTGGCCGGTCCAGGTCGCGCCGGCCGAGGTCGACGTGGTCATGGTGTCGGCCAAGGACGAGTCAGTGCGCGCGGCAGCGGAGGCGATCTACGCCGCGCTGCAGGCAGCCGGATATGACGTGATCATCGATGACCGGGACGAGCGGCCGGGCGTGAAGTTCAGGGACGCTGAGCTCATCGGCTTCCCGTTCCGGATCAGCGTGGGCAGCCGCGACCTCGCCGAGGGCATGGTGGAGGTCGTCAGCCGCGAGAGCGGCGAGCGGGAGCGCGTGCCGGTCGACCAGGTGGCCAAGCACGTGCAGGATCTGCTGCCGCCGCCGGGTCGCTAGGAGCCGACGGGTAGCCGCTCGCGGGCGGCCGTGGCGCGCTGCTAGGCGGCGCCTGCGACCAGCCGCATGCCCGTCACGTTGTGGCGTGAGCTGGCCAGCCGGAATAGCGGATCGGTATCGCCCGCGAGCCGCTCGCTCTGGCTGGCCAGCTCGGCCCACTGCGTCCGGTCGGTCTCGCTGGCATGATCTGTCGAGCTACATCCCGATCCGCCAGCCTGGATGACCCGCTCATTCTGGCTGGACAGCTCAGCCCACCTAGCGTCGCTGCTCGACATGCGTCCTCCCGGTCCGCCCGCACCTGGCGATAGCCCCTGCGACACCGCCTGGTCCCTCATCTCTTAGACACGACCAAGAGGGCATTTGGTTAGCCACAAGCCGGTTACAAGTGCATAACTTCGCGTCGGCACCGGCGCGCCGCTGGGGCAGGCGGAACGGGTGAGACGCCGGTTGCCGGAGTTACTAGATCTTGGTCCAGGCCTCGGTGAGGACGCTGCGCAGGATCTGCTCCATCTCGTCGAAATGCTCCTGGGTGCAGGTCAGCGGCGGCGAGAGCTGAATGACCGGGTCACCCCGATCGTCAGCACGGCAGATCAGGCCTGCGTCGAAGAGCGCATGAGACAGGAAGCCCCGCAGCAGCCGCTCGGACTCGTCGTCGTTGAAGGTCTCCCTGGTGGCCTTCTCCTTCACCAGCTCGATGCCATAGAAGTAGCCGTCGCCGCGAACGTCACCGACGATCGGCAGGTCGCTGAGCTTCTCCAGGGTGGCCCGGAACGCGCCTTCGTGGGCTCGCACATTGCCGAGCAGGTCTTCCTTTTCGAAGACGTCGAGATTGGCCATGGCGACCGCGCATGACACGGGGTGCCCGGCGAAGGTGACGCCGTGCAGGAAGGTGGTCTGGCCGGAGGCGAACGGCTCCATCAGCCGGTCGCTGACCAGCATCCCGCCGAGTGGTGCGTAGCCCGATGTGACGCCCTTGGCGAACGTGATGATGTCGGGCTTGTAGCCGTACCGATCGGAGCCGAAGTAGTGACCCAGCCGGCCGAACGCGCAGATCACCTCATCCGACACCAGCAGGACACCGTACTTGTCGCAGATCTCGCGTACGCGCTGGAAGTACCCGGGCGGCGGCGGGAAGCAGCCGCCCGAGTTCTGCAGCGGCTCGAGGACGACGGCGGCGACCGTCTCCTCGCCCTCGCGCTGGATGGCACGCTCGATTTCGTCCGCTGCCCACACTCCGAACGCGGTCAGGTCGTCGGCTACGAATGACGGCGCGCGGTAGAAGTTGGTGTTGGGCACCCGGACACCACCCGGCGGCAGCGGCTCGAACGGCTCCTTGAGGCTAGGCAGCCCGGTGATCGCCAGCGCGCCCATGGACGTGCCGTGATACGCGATGGCCCGGCTGAGGACCTTGTACCGGGAGTGCTGGCCGATGGCCTTGAAGTACTGCTTGGCCAGCTTCCAGGCCGACTCGACGGCCTCGGACCCGCTGGTCGTGAAGAAGACCCGGTTCAGGTCGCCGGGGGCCAGGGCTGCCAGCCGGTCGGCCAGCTCGATGGCCTGCGGGTGCGCGTAGGACCAGAGCGGAAAGTAGGCGAGCTGGCTCGCCTGCCGCGCGCCGGCCTTGGCGACCTCGGTCCGGCCATGGCCGATCTGGCTCACGAACAGGCCGGCCAGCCCGTCCAGGTACCGCTTGCCGTTCTGGTCGTAGACGTACTGGCCCTCGCCGCGCACGATGACCGGGACTTCGCTCCCCGCGTAGGACGACATCCTGGTGAAATGCAGCCACAGATGGCGCCTGGCCTTGTCCTGGAGGGAAGCGATCTCGTCTTTGCCGTATGCCGTACTCATCTGGTCCCCCAGCTGTAGGTCTGCTTGCAGAGTCTTAGATACACAAATGTCTCGGTCGTGGTGACGCTCGGGATCGAGCGGATGCGCCCCAGGATCTCCAGGAGCTGGTCGTCGTTCTCACACACGATCTCGATCAGGATGTCGAACGATCCGGCGGTAATGACGACGTAGTCGATTTCCTCCATACCCGCCAGGTGACCGGCGACCCGTTCCAGGTCGCCGCCGCAGCGGATGCCGACCATCGTCTGGCGCGGGAAGCCCAGCGTCATCGGGTCCGTGACCGCGACGATCTGCATGGCACCCACGTCGATCAGCCGCTGCACGCGCTGTCGTACCGCTGCCTCGGACAACCCGACGGCCTTGCCAATCGCCGCATAAGAGCGCCTGCCATCCTGCTGCAGCTGCTCGATTATCTGCTTCGACAAGTCGTCAAGGACGATCCTGTTCTCGGAATCGCGGCCGCCCGCCGGCCCTCGGCTCCGAGTGGCCGAGGTGAGCGGAGTTACCGGCGTGTGCGCCATGCATCAGCCTCCTTCGCAAGCCCCATGGTGCCAGGTTATCGTCGTCTGTCAACTAATTCCGTTGATCATTGACTAGTTTGTTACTGATTCACTTGTGCAGTGCCGTTTTCTCTGTCAGGGTCGTATCTGACTCGGGATCGGCTCGACGGGAGGAACGTGGTGGAGGCGGTTGCCAACTTCGTCGGCGGGCAGTACGTGCCCAGTCAGGACGGCCGGACGAGTGAGGTGATCGACCCGAGCACGGGTGAGCCCTACCTGCAGGCGCCGGTGTCGGGTCCCGCCGACGTGGACGCGGCGCTGCGCACGGCCGCCGGAGCGTTCGAGACCTGGCGCGATGCCACGCCGGCGGAGCGCAGCCTGGCGCTGCTGAGGTTCGCTGATGCCATCGAGGCCAGGGCCGAGGACCTCGTCGAGGCCGAGTCGCGGAACACCGGCAAGCCCGTAGCGCTGACCAGGGCCGACGAGGTGCCCCCGCTCGCCGACGAGCTCAGGTTCTTCGCCGGAGCTGCCCGGCTCCTCGACGGTAAGTCGGCCGGGGAGTACCTGCGGGGTCACACCTCGATGATCCGGCGCGAGCCAGTGGGCGTCTGTGCGCAGGTGGCGCCGTGGAACTACCCGATGATGATGGCGGTCTGGAAGTTCGCGCCCGCGCTCGCGGCCGGCAACACGGTCGTACTGAAGCCGTCGGACACCACACCTGTCTCTACGCTGCTGCTGGCCGAGATCGCGGCCGAGTTCTTCCCGCCTGGCGTGCTGAACGTGATCTGCGGCGACCGGGATACCGGCCGTGCTCTGGTGTCGCACGACATCCCGCAGATGGTGTCGATCACCGGCTCGGTCCGGGCTGGCATCGAGGTCGCGCAGGCGGCGGCCGCGGGGCTCAAGCGCGTGCACCTCGAGCTGGGCGGCAAGGCGCCCGTGATCGTGTTCGACGACGCCGACATCGACCTGGCGGTGCAGGGCATCACCGATGCCGGCTACTACAACGCGGGCCAGGACTGCACCGCCGCCACCCGGGTGCTGGCCGGGCCCGGCGTGGGCGCCGATCTCACCGACGCGCTCGTGGAGCGCGCCGCCACGGTCAGGACGGGCGGACGCGACGACGCCGAGGCGTATTTCGGGCCGCTCAACAACCCGGCCCAGCTCGCCAGGGTCCAGGGGTTCCTGGAGCGCGCCCCCGAGCACGCGACGATCGCGACCGGCGGCCACCGGGTGGGCGAGCGCGGCTTCTGCTTCGCCCCGACCGTGGTAACGGGCCTGCGCCAGGACGACGAGATGATCCAGGACGAGGTGTTCGGCCCGGTCATCACGGTGCAGCGGGTTGCCGACGAAGATGAGGCGCTGCGCTGGGCGAACGGGGTCAAGTACGGGCTGGCGGCCAGCGTCTGGACACGCGATCACGGCCGGGCGATGCGGGCGGCGCGCCAGCTCGACTTCGGCGCCGTCTGGATCAACACCCACATCCCGTTCGTCTCGGAGATGCCGCATGGCGGGTTCAAGCACTCTGGCTACGGCAAGGACCTGTCCGGCTACGGGTTCGACGAGTACACCCGCATCAAGCACGTGATGAGCAACATCGAGGCCTGAGTACTTTTATCTCACTTCAGTTGCGTTACCTCGAATTAACGACTGATTCGGTTGATAGTGACCCTTTGCTCTGCGAAGATCGGTCACCTCATCACCGCGGGCTGGGCAACCGGCTGGACCCGCGGATGACGCGGGAGGGTGACTGCTGATCATGACCGACGGGCAAGGGGTCGGCCCGGCGATCGAACTGGACGGCGTGGCGAAGGAGTTCCACTCCGGCGGTGAGACCGTCGCCGCCGTGCGCGGCATCGATCTGGCCATCAGCCAGGGCGAGTTCTTCTCGCTGCTGGGTCCTTCTGGTTGCGGTAAGACGACGACGATGCGCGTCATCGCCGGGTTCGAGGAACCCACCCACGGCACGGTGAGGCTGGCGGGCCGGGACGTCACCAACGTGCCGCCGAACAAGCGCGATGTCAACATGGTCTTTCAGTCCTACGCCTTGTTCCCGCACATGGACGTCCGCGAGAACGTGGCCTTCGGCCTGAAGCGCAAGAAGGTGCCGTCGGCCGAGATCGGCCGGCGCGTCAGCGAGATGCTCGAGATCGTTGACCTCACCGGCCGCGAGAAGCGGCGGCCGCGCGAGTTGTCGGGCGGTCAGCAGCAGCGGGTGGCGCTGGCCAGGGCTCTGGTCAACCATCCCGCCGCGCTCCTGCTCGACGAACCGCTTGGCGCACTAGACCTGAAGCTGCGCCAGGCCATGCAGGTCGAGCTCAAGCGCATCCAGCGTGAGGTCGGCATCACGTTCGTGTACGTGACCCACGATCAGGGCGAGGCACTGACGATGTCAGATCGGATCGCGGTCATGAACGACGGCGTGGTCGAGCAGCTCGGCTCGCCGAAGGAGATCTACGAGCACCCCAGGACGCGCTTCGTGGCTGGCTTCATCGGGACCTCGAATCTGCTGTCCGGCAAGCTGACCGCTGTGGCCGACGGGGCCGGCGTCATCGAGGCGGGGGCCGGCGAGCACATCATCGTGCCGCTGCGCGGCCTGCCGCTTCGACCCGGCGACGAGGCTGAGCTGACGGTCCGGCCGGAGAAGATAACCCTGGCTGACGAGCCAGAACCGACCGGCTGCGCGCTGCGCGGCACTGTCGCCGAGGTCGTCTACCTCGGCACGTCGACGAGCTGCACGGTCGTCACCAGCACGGGTGCCGACATGGTCGTTTTCCAGCAGAACTCCGCGTCGGCTGGCCCGATGCCCGTCCGGGGCGCGGCCGTCTGGCTGTGCTGGGAGCCCGAGAACTCGTACCTGATCAAGTAGAGGAGCAGACATGCAGCAGTCCGAGCACAAGCCGGAGGCGGGCGGCCACGACGTCGATCCGTCGATCGTGCGTGGAATTACCAGTCCGCGCATGTCCCGGCGGCAGCTGTTGTCGGCCGCCGGCGTAGGGGCGGGCGCGCTCGGACTGTCCGGGCTGCTGGCGGCCTGCGGCGTAAAGGGCACCTCGACAGTCAAGGCGGCCACGTCGCCAAACGGCGTTGGCAGCGCCGCCTGGTGGGCTAAGCAGCAGCTCAACCACAAGGTGAACTTCGCCAACTGGCCTTACTACATCGACGTGCTGAAGGGTAAGCACCCGACGCTCGAGCACTTCACCCAGACGACCGGCATCAGCGTCAACTACACCGAGCCGATCAGCGACAACCTGCCGTTCTACGCCAAGATCCGGCCGTCGCTCCAGGCAAAGCAGTCCACCGGCTACGACATCATCGTGATGACCAACAACAGCCCGCCGCTCGGCTACCTGATCGACTTCGGCTGGCTGACCCCGCTGGACCGGTCGATGATGCCCAACTTCAACGCCAACGCCGGGCCGCTGATCAAGAACCCGTCCTGGGACCCCGGCAACAAGTACACGATGGCGTGGCAGTCCGGCTGGACTGCGATCGGATATAACTCCTCGGCCATTCCGAATCCCGGTACCAGCGTCGGCCTGCTCTTCGACAAGAAGTACGCCGGCAAGGTCGGCATGATGAGCGATCCGCAGGAACTCGGCAGCGTCGGCCTGCTGGCCGTCGGTGTCGAGCCGGCCACGTCGACCGAGTCGGACTGGCAGAAGGCGGCCACGTTCCTGCAGAAGCAGAAGAGCGACGGCCTGGTCCGCAACTACTACGACCAGAGCTACATCGACGCGCTGAAGAACGGTGACATCCTCATCGCGCAAGCCTGGTCCGGCGACATCTTCCAGGCGGATCTCAACAGCAAGTACCGCGACTTGCGGCTGCTGATCCCGTCAGAGGGCGGCATGTTCTGGACCGACAACATGTGCATCCCGATGGGGGCGCAGAACCCAAAGGATGCGATGACGCTGATGGACTACTTCTACCAGCCCGAGATCGAGGCGGTCGTGGAGTACTACGACGACTACGTCTGCCCGGTGCCGAATGCCAAGCAGGTCCTGCTGAACCCGAGCGGCTGGGCGGCGACGGCGCTAGCTCAGATGAAGCCAGAGATCGGACTGCCCACGTCAACCACCGCCGACGCGGCGCTGGTCTTCCCGACGGCGCAGTACATCAAGAACTCACGGAGCTACTACCAGTACAAGAGCCAGGAAGAGCTGACGGCGTGGAACAACCTGTTCGTGCCGATCACCCAGGGCGCGTGACGCGTGCCCGCGGCGGCCGGGTACGGCTAGGCAAGGCGCTCGCACCGTATCTACTGAGCCTGCCAGCAGGTCTGTGGCTGCTAGTGCTCTTCGTGGTTCCGCTCGTGGTGATGCTGTCGCTGTCGCTGCAGAGCTGCAATTTCGGCACCGGCGCCTGCGTGATGACCTGGCACTGGGCCGAGTTCTGGCAGCAGCTGAGCCAGTACCACGTCCAGCTGCAGCGAAGCTTCGTGTTCGCAGGCGCGGCGACGCTGATCGACCTTGTCATCTCCTTCCCGATCGCCTACTGGATCGCCTTCCATGGCGGCAGGAAGAAGAACTTCTTCCTGCTCATGCTGCTGGTCCCGTTCTTTGTCTCCTTTGTGATCAGGACCGTGGTCTGGGAGTTCATCCTGTCCGATCAGGGCGTGATCCTCGGCCCGCTGAAGCACGCCCACCTGCTGCCGTCGAACTTCCACGTGCTGGCCACGGGGTTTGCCGTCGTGGCCGGCCTTGCCTATAACTATCTGCCGTTCACTGCGCTACCTGTGTATGTGGCGCTCGAGCGGATCGACAGGCGGATGCTCGAGGCCGCCAACGACCTGTATGCCACCAGGCGGGAAACGTTCACCAAGGTGATCCTCCCCCTGACGGTGCCCGGCCTGTTCGCGGCGTTCCTGCTCACCTTCATCCCGGCGCTTGGCGACTATGTCAACCAGACGGTGCTCGGTGGCACGGGCGACACGATGATCGGGACCGTTATCCAGAACTCGTTCCTCACCAACCTGGACTATGCGGGCGGCTCTGCCCTGTCCGCGATGCTGCTAGCGGTCTCGCTACTAGGTATCTTCGCTTACTCCCGGCTGCTGGGGTCCCGGACGATCGAGGAGTACCTGTGAGCACAGTCGCTACCGCGGCGCCGTCGGCCAGGGCCCGGGCGGCCGGACCGGGCCGGAGCCACCGTCGGCGGTGGACCCGTTTCCTGCTCCCAACCTACTCATGGCTGGTCATCGCCTACCTGGTGTTCCCCATAGCGGTGATGATCGCCTACAGCTTCAACAAAGTCACGACTGGGCTGCCGCAGGTGAGCTTCGGCTGGAACGGCGCGACCACCACCTGGTACCAGAACTGGAACGGCGTTCCCCAGCTGACCGCGGCGTTCTGGTTGTCGATCCGGGTAGCGATCGCCGCGACCATCGTGTCCACCGTGGTGGGCACGCTCCTGGCGCTTGCCCTCGTGCGTTACCAGCCGCCGCGCTTCCGGGGCAAGACGGTGATCGAGCAAGTGATGTTCCTGATCATCGCTGTGCCCGAGATCGTCCTCGGCGCCTCCATGCTGGGCTTGTTCGTCACGTTGAACGTCGGCCGCGGCTTTATCACGCTGCTGCTGGCGCATGTCGCATTCAGCATCGCGTTTGTGACGGTCACGGTACGGGCGCGGATGACAGGCTACGACCGGTCGCTAGAGGAAGCGGCCGCGGACCTCGGCGCCAGTTCGTGGGTGACCTTCCGCGCGATCACCTTGCCGCTGATAATGCCAGGCGTCCTGGCAGGTGCGCTGATGGCGTTCGCGCTGTCTATCGATGACTTCGTGACGTCTAATTTCGTCAGCGGGTCGGCGGTGCCGTTCCCGGTCTGGGTCTACGGTGTCACCAGGATCGGCATCCCGCCCCAGGTCTTTGTCTTCGGAACGGCGATCTTTGCGGTCGGCATCTGCTGCGCGCTGGCCAGCATCGTGCTGAGCCGCCGGCAGGCATGAGGCTGGTGGCGGAGGGCACGCGCGAATTCCCGCGAGCCGGGCGCATTCAGCATCCTTCAGCCGGATTTCGTCGTAAAGTCCCGGTGCACCCGTCCTGATTTCTGCAACCATCAGGTATCCGACCTGCGGAAATGAGATCGGTGCTGACGAGGAGGCCGCCATGGCGCACGAAGAGCAGCGTGACTCCGCCATCGACCCGGCCGTCTGGCGCGGGCTGACCGGCCGACGCGTCTCGCGCCGTGGGCTGCTGCGGGCCGGTGGCCTGGCCGCTGGAGTGGCGGCCGCGGTTGGCGGCGGCGGACTGGCAGGCGTGCTGGCCGGGTGCGGGACCACGGCTCCGGCGGATGCGGTGACCGTGGCTGTGGGCAGCACGGACTGGTGGCGCAAGCAGCGGCTGCATCACACGGTGAACTTCGCCAACTGGCCTGACTACATCGACGTGCTGAACGGCAAGCATCCGACGCTGCAGCACTTCACCGCCGTCACCGGCATCAGCGTCGATTACTCCGAGCCGGTCAGCGACAACGTGACGTTCTACAACTCGATCAAGCCATCGCTGCAGCGCAAGCAGAACACCGGCTACGACGTCATCGTCACGACGACGAACAGCCCTGCCCTCGGCGAGCTGATCAACAACGGCTGGCTGATCCCGCTCGACCAGAGCATGATGTCCAACTTCCGCAAGTACGCGGGCCGCCTGGCCGAGAACCCGCCCTGGGACCCCGGCAACACCTACACGATGGCCTGGCAGTCTGGCTGGACCGCAATCGGCTACAACTCCAAGGCAGTGACAAACCCCGGTACAAGCGTCGGGCTCCTGTTCGACAGCAAGTACGCGGGCAAGGTCGGGATGATGAGCGACGTACAGGAACTGGGGAGCGTCGGGCTGCTGGCCATTGGCGTCGAGCCGGCGACCTCCACCGAAGCCGACTGGCGAAAGGCGGCCGCGTTCCTGCAGAAGCAGAAGAGCGACGGGATCGTCCGCGGCTATTACGACCAGAGCTACATCGACAAGCTCAAGGCCGGCGAGATCGTGGTGTCGCAGGCCTATTCTGGCGACATCTTTCAGGCCAACCTGACCCAGCAATACCGGGACCTGCAGCTGCTGATGCCGATCGAGGGCGGGATGTTCTGGACCGACAACATGTGCATCCCGCTGTACGCGCAGAACCCGAAGGACGCCATGACGCTGATGGACTACTTCTATCAGCCGCAGGTCGAGGCCGTCGTGGAGTACTACAACGACTACGTCTGCCCGGTCCCTGGCGCCCGGCAGGAGCTGCTGAGCCCGACCGGCTGGGCGGCGGCAACGCTCGCCGCGATGCACCCTGAGATCGGCAAGCTGCCGTCCTACACAGCCAACTCGCCGCTAGTGTTCCCGACGCCGCAGTATCAGGCCAGGTCGAGGAACTACTACCAGTTCGCGACGTCGGCCGAGCTGGCCGTCTGGAACAGCGTGTTCCAGCCCATCGTGACCGGCTAGCCGGCCGAGGCCGGCGGCAGGCGTCGCAGGCGTCGCTGGCCATGGACGCGATCCAGTGCGAGCGCCTGCGCAAGACATTCGGGGCCACCGTTGCCGTGGCAAGGTAAGAAGAGACCCTGACCGAGCGATAAGGGCCCCATGAGGGACACGCACGTCGCCAGCGCGCGGGCGGCCAAAGCGCTGGCCGCGGCCAGGCCGGTCTCGTACTGGCTTGATCAGCCGGACGTGCCAGCGCCGCAGCCGCCGCTGGCCGGCCGCGACTCGGCCGACCTCGCTGTCGTCGGCGGCGGGTTCACCGGGCTGTGGACGGCGCTGCAGGCCAAGGAGGCCGATCCCGGCCGGGACGTCGTCCTGCTGGAGGCTCGCCAGGTCGCCTGGGCCGGTACCGGCCGCAATGGCGGGTTCTGTGCCGCGAGCCTGACGCATGGCCTGAGCAACGGCCAGGACAGGTTCCCCGGCGAGCTGGCCACGCTCGAGCGCCTCGGTCACGAGAACCTGGACGAGATCGAGAAGACCATCGCCCGCTACGGCATCGACTGCGACTTCGCCAGGACGGGCGAGCTCTCGGTGGCGACACAGCCCTGGCAGGTCGAGGGGCTGCGTGACACCGCGCGGATCGCCGGACGGCTAGGCAAGGACGTCCGGCTGCTGGATCGCGATGCGGTGCGGGCGGAGGTGCATTCGCCGACCTACCTGGGCGGGCTGTGGGACCCGGACGGCTGCGCCACGCTCGACCCAGCCCGGCTGGCCTGGGGCCTGCGGCGGGCGTGCCTGGACGCCGGCGTCCGGATCTACGAGGACAGCCCGGTCCGGTCGCTCGCCGAGGAGCCGGCGGCTGGCGGCGGCATGGCGCTGCGAACGCCAGGCGGCCAGGTCACAGCCCACCGGGCCGCGCTCGCCACCGGGGCTCTCTCGCCGTTGCTGCGCCGGCTGCGTTACTACCTCATCCCGGTCTACGACTACGTGCTGATGACCGAGCCGCTATCGTCGGCCCAGCTTGCGAGCATCGGCTGGACGGGCCGGCCGGGGATCGGCGACAGCGCCAACCAGTTCCACTACTACCGGCTGACCAGCGACAACCGGATCCTGTGGGGCGGCTACGACGCGATCTACTACTACGGCAGCAAGGTAGCGGCCGGGCAGGATCAGCGGCCGGCCACCTTCGGCAAGCTGGCCGAGCACTTCTTCCAGACCTTCCCGCAGCTGGCGGGCGTGCGGTTCAGCCACAGGTGGGGCGGCGTGATCGATACGTGCTCCCGGTTCTGCGCCTTCTTCGGCACCGCGCACCGGGGGCGGCTGGCGTACGCGGCGGGCTACACCGGGCTCGGCGTCGGCGCCAGCCGATTCGGCGCCAGGGTGGTGCTGGACCTGCTTGGCGGCGAGCCTACGGAGCTCACGAAGCTGGAGATGGTGCGGACCAGGCCGATCCCGTTCCCGCCCGAACCGCTGCGCTCGGCCGGCGTGCAGCTCACCAGGTGGTCGCTGGCCAGGGCGGACCGGCATGAGGGGCGCCGCAACGTGTGGCTGCGCGCACTGGACCGGGTGGGTCTCGGTTTCGATTCCTGACGTCGGTAGCCTCCTGGAGTGTCACAGCGGCTCAGCGGCGGCCTGGCCCGGCCGGCTGGTGATCCGCCAGCCGGACAGCTAGGCTGCCGTCGCCGTGGACGCTGCAGCCGCGGGCGGCGACCATGGCCTGGTCGCTAGCGCCACGGCCGGGAAGATGAGCACCGACAGCAGCGCGGCACCCACGAGCGCGGCCGAGGTGGCCGACGTCAGCAGGCCGAGACCGCGACCGACCTCGGCGACGACGACCGGGAAGGTCAGCGTCGTCGCCTGAAGCAGGCCGGCGGCGACCGCGGGCCTCGCCCCGAGCTTGCGCCGGTACAGCAGCGCCGGCCCGGCGCGCACGATGAGGATGCCCACGACGACGGCCGGCAGGAGCGCTAGCGACGCACTGCTCGCGAGCAGCGACCGGACGTCGAACTGGACGCCGGTCACGAGGAAGAAGACAGGGACGAGGAAGCCGTAGCCGATGGCGCGCAGCTTGCCCTGGTAGCGCTCCTGAGTCGGCCGGTCGTCGTTGTCGGCGATGTTGAGCACGACCCCGCCGACGAAGGCGCCGAGCAGCGCATCGACCCCGAACTCGTGCGCGATGGCAGCGAAGGTCAGCAGCACGACGAAGCCGCCGCGGACCCGCAGCTGCGACGTGGACTGGTCGGTCGCCAGCAGGCTCCGGCGCAGCCAGGGCGACCGCCACATCCGCCGCAGCGCGACGGCGCCGATCACGGCGGCTGCGCCGAGCGCGGCGACGTAGGCGACCTGCACCCAGGTGGGCTCGGGCTGGGCCGAGAACAGCACCGTCAGCAGCAGCAGGGCGCCGAACTCGCCGACAGAGCCGGCCATGATCACGAGCTGGCCGAAGTCGGTCGTGGCCTCGCTGGCGTCGCGCAGCACTGGCACGATCACGCCGAGCGAGCTCGCGGTCATGGCCAGCGCCATGAGCCGGACGTCGGCGCCGGGCGCGATCAGCCGCAGGACGAGGGCGACGGGTACGGCGACTGCCAGGCCGAGGACGAAGCTGGCCATCGTGAGCCGGAAGTCCGGGCCGCGGAACCGCTTGACTTCGATTTCCTGTCCAGCCAGGAAGAGCAGGAAGCCGAACCCGAGCAGGTACAGCACATAGACGCCGCCGGTCGGCTGCACCAGGTCGAGACCCTGCGGGCCGATCGCTATGCCGGCCAGCACCTCCACGACGACAGGCGGCACGAGGCGGCGCGGGATTGCCCTGGCTGCCAGCGGGGCCGCGAACGCCGCCACGGCAAGCGCGAGCAGCCCCCCGAACTGAACGCCCACCCCGTCATTTCCCCCCTGCGCTTCCTAC
The DNA here is from genome assembly GCA_963837255.1 of uncultured Actinomycetota bacterium. Classification (GTDB taxonomy): domain Bacteria; phylum Actinomycetota; class Actinomycetes; order Streptosporangiales; family Streptosporangiaceae; genus JAJYUU01. The sequence continues at coordinate 1,222,347 of CAWIMN010000007.1, read as the reverse complement.
CCCGGCCGCCGCGCCGCCATGCCGTGGCGCGCATATCCGCAGGCCAGAGCCGTTATTCCCGAGCTGGATAACAGTGACAAGTGCCATAACAGGGGTCCAGATGGATGCGCGCGACCCGCGCCGTCAGTTGTACCTGCGGTAGTGCCCCCGACCTAGTCCGCATCAAGTCACGCCCGACACTGCTAGTCGCGCATGCCTAGTCGCGCATGCCGCGAAGCGCTGAGGGCGGACGGAGGAGGCCAGCCCCTCCCATGAAGATCTCCCAGCTCGCCGCCGCTACGCTCGTGCCCGCCACCCTGGCAGGTGTCGTGCTGACCGCAATGCCGTTCGCCCAGGCTGCCCCTGCTGCTGCCGCTACGCACGTGGTCCACCACGCCGCCCCCAAGCCAGCCAAGCTCGCGAAGGCAGCCACGGCGGCCAAGCCGCGGCACCTGGGCCGTGCGGCCCGTCACGCCCACGTTGTGGTGCATCAGGCCGCCGGCAGCGCGACCGGCGCCAGCTCAGCGACCCCGGCGCAGGCCGGGCAGGCTGTCGCGCCGGCCCAGTCGGCCACGGCGAGCCAGCCGCTGACCGCAGGCATGTCATCGTTCGAGCAGTGCGTCGCCTGGCATGAGAGTGGCGACAACCCGACGGCGTCCTCGGCGGGGCTGTTCGGCATCCTGCCAGCGACGTGGGCGCAGCTCGGCTACTCCGGTACGGCGGGCCAGGCGTCCGTCGCGCTGCAGAAGGTCGCGTTCCAGCGCCTCTACGCCGAATACGGCACCTCGCCCTGGGGGCCATACGACGGCTGCTGATCTCACCAGCAACCCTGCCGGGAACGGAGCCGCGACCTGTCAGCCACCCGGCAGCGCCGGGCCGGTGCTAAGTGTCAGTGCCCGCCGCTAGCATCGGCCGCATGCCAGCCGATCTCGATTACGCAGCTGCCGGCCCGCTGACGGAGCTCGGCGGCTTGAGCCCGGCCGCACTAGCCGGGCTGGCCCGGATCGCGCGGGATCCCGTCAGCATCTGCGCGCACGTGCACGACCTGGTCGTCCAGCCGCACGACGCGGCCGCCCTGGGCGTCCGGCCGGACCGGCTCGCGGAGAAGGACATCCGGCCGGCCGCGATGCTCGTCGAGATCCTGACGGCACTCGCTCCCGATCCGCTGCACCTGCCGCGCGCGGCGGGCGCGCGGGTCGTCGGCACATGCCGGCATTTCGCCGTCCTGAGCTGCGCACTGCTCCGGTATCGCGGCATCGCCACGCGGGCGCGGTGCGGCTTCGCCACGTACTTCCAGCCGGGCCTCGGTCTGGACCACTGGATCATCGAGTACCGCGACGATCACGGCGGCCGCTGGGTGCGCGTCGACACCGAGCTGCTTGGCCGGTCCATCCTCGCGCACCCTGACGATGTGCCGCCGGGCGCGTTCCTGACCGGCGGCGAGGCGTGGTCTGCCTACCGTCAGGGCCGCATCGACGCCGCGGCGTTCGGCGTGCACGGGACCGAGAACTTCGGGCCCGCTGAGATTCGTGGCAACGCGATCCGCGACCTGGCCGCGCTCAACAAGGTCGAGACCCTGCCCTGGGATGAGTGGGGTCAGATGACAGCGTCGTACCGTGGCGAGACGGGAGCGGACTACGACGAGCTGATCGACACCGTCGCCGCGGTCTGCGAGGCTGCGGATCCGGACGCCGTTGCGCTGCTCTACGCTCGCGATGAGCTGCGAGTGCCAGCCGAGCTCAGCCGCTGACCGGGCCCAGTTCCAGTCGCAGCGCGGGACCGGCGCGGTGTCCGCCGGTCAGCAGCCCCAGCAGCCGGTCACGATCGACGTGCTCGGCGATCAGGTCGGCCAGCCGGTCGAGCTGGGCATCCCGGATGGCCTCAAAGCAGGTATCGGGCGCGCCGGTGAAGCGGCGTCCCGCTACCCGCGCCACGTAACTGAGGTACTCGCGCCGGAAGCCGTCGTTCTCCAGCAGGCCGTGCCACACGGTCCCGGCGACCGCCTCGACCCGGCATCCCTCGTCAGCGAAGAACGGCTCGCCGCCCTCCCGGCTGAGCACGCCATGGTGGATCTCGTATCCGTGCACCACGACCCCGTCCGCGAGCGTGCGCGACGGCCGGGCCAGCACCTTCTCGCGGCCAAACGTGGTCTGGACGGGCAGCAGGCCGAGGCCCGGCACCTGGCCGGCCCCGCTCTCGACGTCGTCGTCGATCAGCGTGCCGAGCAGCTGATAGCCACCGCAGATTCCGAGCACCGGCAGGCCGCGCGCCGCGTGCCGCATGACGGCCGCGTCGATGCCGCGCTCCCGCATCCAGGCAAGGTCGCTGACGGTCGCGCGCGTGCCCGGCAGCACGATCAGGTCAGCATCCGCGAGCTCGGCCGCCTGCCGGGTGAAGCGCACGACGACACCGGGCTCACACGCGAGCGCGTCCGCGTCAGTGTGGTTGCTCATCCGCGGCAGCGCCACGACGGTGACGCGCAGCACGTCTGCGCCGAGCGGCGGACCGCCCGATCGCAGCAGTGCCCAGTCGATCGCGTCCTCGGCGTCCACGCCGACGCCGTCGGCGAAGGGCAGCACCCCGAGCGTCGGGCGGGCGGTGAGCTGCTCGAGCATGTCCAGGCCCGGCTTCAGCAGGCTGAGGTCGCCGCGGAACTTGTTCACCAGGAAGCCAGCGATGAGCGCCTGATCGCCGGGGTCGAGCACGGCCAGCGTGCCGACGAACGAGGCAAACACGCCGCCCCGGTCGATGTCGCCGACGAGCACGGCCGGCACGCGGGCAGCGCGGGCAAAGCCCATGTTGACGATGTCGCTGTCACGCAGGTTGATCTCGGCCGGGCTGCCCGCGCCTTCGCAGATGACCATCTCAAAGCGCGCGGCCAGGTCCTGGTAGGCCCCGACCACGATGTCGAGGAGCCGCGCCTGATGTCCGTCGGTCCAGTAGCTGGCCGCGTCGGTCTCGGTCACCGCGGTGCCGAGGACGATCAGCTGGCTGCGCACATCGGTGCCGGGCTTGAGGAGGACCGGGTTCATCGCCGCGGTGGGCTCGATGCCGCAGGCGCGCGCCTGGGCCGCCTGGGCCCGGCCGATCTCCTCGCCGCTGCGCGTGACGAACGAGTTGAGCGACATGTTCTGAGCCTTGAATGGCGCGACCGAGTAGCCCTGGCGCGCCAGCCAGCGGCAGATCCCGGCGGTAACGACAGACTTGCCGGCATCTGAGGTTGTCCCGGCGACTAGCAGCGAACCCACGTGCCGCACATTAGGTCAGCCCGCTGCTGGCCGGTGCGCCGCCCCCCAAGCAGCGCCTGAGTCTCGGCGGCCGCCTTGTAGGCGCTCAGCGGGCAAGCCAGCCCGAAATACGCTGGTATATCCCAGTCGAACGCCTACAATGTTCCGATTCAGCCCGCGCAAGGCCTACAACGTGGGCGTGGTGGCGGACGGGAATCGCCCGCCGGCGTCAGGAGCGGGTCCCGGCCCGGAGGGCGAGCAGGGCCACGTGCAGCGACAGCCGCGACTCGGCCGGCTCGAGGTCGACGCCGAGCACAGCCTCGATCTGCCGGATCCGCTCGTATATCGTCGGCCGCGCCAGGTGGGCGTTTTTCGCGGCCTCGGCCTTGTTGCCCCCGGCCTCCAGGTAGGCGGTCAGCGCCGGCACGAGGTGACCGCCGCTCGCGTCGTCGTGAACGAGCAGCGGGCCCAGCTCCCGCTCGGCAAACGCCTGGAGCCGGGGATCGTCCCGCAGCAGATGCAGCAGCCCGCGCAGCCGCAGGTCCGGCAGGCGGTAATAGGCCTGACGCGGCCCGCCTGGCGGGGCGGCCGCGGCGACGTGGTCCGCCTCCAGCAGTGAGCGCTGGACCGCGCTGACGGAGTCAACCGGCGAGCCCGCCCCGATCACGTCGTCGTCGTGCAGCACCGACCCGAGCTCGCCGGCGAGCCGCGTCAGCACCGCGTCCGGGTCGGCCCGCGGCGGCAGGGCCAGCAGCGCGGCGACCCTGTCATCGTCCAGCGAGCTGACCAGGGCGGGCACCCGCAGCTGCCGGCACGCCCCGGCGAGGGCGTCGGCCATCGCGGCGGCCGCGGTCGTGGCCGGTGCCCCGAGCGTCGGCCAGCCCAGGCCCCGGCGGCCGGCGGCCACGCGCACGACGACTGCGACCAGCAGCCGGCCAGCCACCGGCACGCCGAGCGCTCGCGCTCTGGCCTCTGCCTCCGCCTGATCGCCGTACCCGGTGCCGAGGAACGCGGCCAGGATCGTCCGGTGTGCCTGCCGTTCGAGGCTCTCGCGCTGATGGTCAAGCAGGCGGCCGAGCGCCAGCGTTGTGGCGGCCCGCTCGATCAGGGCCTCGTCGCCGGGCGCAGGCTCGGCGCCGCACGCCAGGATGAGCCTGCCCCAGTCCTGGCCGCGCGCCCCGACGGTGGTGACCAGCCAGCCCGACGTCGCGTCGAAACCGGTCCGGCCCGCCGCCTGGGTAGCCCGGGACCGGCCGGCGAACCCCGCCAGCAGGCGAGCAGGGTCCTGCCCGAGCGGGGCGCAGGCGAGTACCTGATGGGCCAGGTTCGCGAGAATGACCGGGCAGCCCGCGAGCGTAGCGGTCTGCGCCACGATCTCGTCGGCCGGAGCGCCGGACACCGCGAGCTCGGTGAAGACCTGATGCATCCGCTCGGCCGATCGCAGCTCGGCGAGCTGGGCGTCGATGATGCGAGCGTGCACGGCCTCGGTGATCTCGATGAACTGGGTCTCCCGCTCGAAGGCGATGAGCGGCAGCTCGTGGTCGGCGGCGGCCGCGACGAGGGCTTGGGGCAGGCTGCGGGCGTAGCGCGAGCCCAGCTCGACGGCCAGCGCGCTGACACCGACGGAGGCGAGCTCGGCCACGTACCGGGCGAGCCCGGCCGCGTCACCTGGCAGCGCGATCCCCGTCGAGAGCACGAGCTCGCCGCCGCGGAGCAGGTGCGCGGCCTGGGCGAGCTCAATTACGTGGACCCAGCGCACTGGCGCGTCCAGCCGGCCGGCGCCGGCCAGGACACGGGGCGCTCCGCTGCGCACGGGATCGAGCGCGAGCACCTCGGCCACGGTCGGCAGCACGAACGTGGACAGCATGGCGGCGGCCTCCTCGACGGCAACCCGGTCCCGGCGTGGTCCAACGACCGCGCTCCTAGGTAACACACTGTATGGCTACAGCCACGTTCCCTGACAAAGCGTAACTTGGCACGGCGGCGGCCTGGCGACAGACTGAGCGCAGGGGAGACCATGGGATGGACTGGCCCCGCACGCAGAGCCCGGAAAGTAGAGCAGCGCCATGGACGAGGTACGCACGCACCGGACCCACTGGATCAACGGCAAGCCGTGGACGGGCGAGGCAGCGACCCGCGGTGACATCTATAACCCGGCGACCGGCAAGGTCAGCGGCACGGTGGACTACGCCAGCGCGGCCGAGGTCGACGCCGCGGTCGCGGCCGCCTCGGCGGCGCTGCCCGGCTGGCGGGAGACATCCCTGGTGAAGCGCGCCGGCGTCATGTTCGCCTTCCGCGAGCTCATGCGCCAGCGCCAGTCCGAGGTGGCCGCGCTGATCACCGCCGAGCACGGCAAGGTGGCGTCCGACGCGGCCGGCGAGGTCGCCAGGGGACTGGAGGTCGTGGACTTCGCGTGCGGCATCCCGCACCTGCTCAAGGGCGGCTTCTCCGAGAACGTCTCGACGGGCGTCGACGCCTACTCGATCCGCCAGCCGGTGGGCGTGGTCGCCGGGATCACCCCGTTCAACTTCCCTGCCATGGTCCCGATGTGGATGTTCCCGATCGCGCTAGCCTGCGGCAACACGTTCATCCTTAAGCCATCAGAGAAGGACCCGTCGGCGTCCCTGCTGCTCGCCGAGCTACTGGCCGAGGCGGGGCTGCCCGACGGCGCCTTCAACGTCGTGCACGGCGCCAAGCCCGCTGTCGACGCACTGCTGACGCACCCGGGCGTCCGCGCGGTCAGCTTCGTGGGCTCGACCCCGATCGCCCGGTACGTCGCCGAGACCGCGACCAATCATGGCAAGCGCGTCCAGGCGCTCGGCGGGGCGAAGAACCACATGGTCGTGCTGCCCGACGCCGACCTGGACCTGGCCGCGGATGCGGCCGTCAACGCCGGCTTCGGCTCGGCGGGCGAGCGCTGCATGGCGATCTCGGTGCTCGTGGCTGTCGACCCGATCGGCGACGAGCTCATCGCCAGGATCAAGGACCGGATCGCCGGCCTGACGGTCGGCCCCGGCGACAGCGCAGACTCCGAGATGGGCCCGCTGGTGACCAGGCAGCACCGCGACAAGGTAGCCAGCTACCTGGACACCGGCGTCGAGGACGGCGCAACGCTCGCGGTCGACGGCCGCGAGCACCCGGTGACAGGCGACGCGGCCGACGGCTTCTGGCTCGGCCCGACCGTGCTCGATCACGTCACGCCGCAGATGCGCGCGTACACCGACGAGATCTTCGGCCCGGTGCTGTCGGTCGTCCGCGCGGCGACCTACGACGAGGCTCTCGCGATCATTAACGCCAATCCCTACGGCAACGGCACTGCGATCTTCACCAACGACGGGGGAGCGGCCCGGCGGTTCACCCACGAGGTCGAGGTCGGCATGGTCGGCGTCAACGTCCCGATCCCGGTCCCGATGGCGTTCTACTCCTTCGGCGGCTGGAAGTCGTCGCTCTTCGGGGACACGCATGTGCACGGCACCGAGGGCGTGCACTTTTATACCCGCGGCAAGGCGGTGACGTCGCGCTGGCTGGACCCGAGCCACGGCGGCGTGAACCTCGGCTTCCCGGTGAACCAGTAGCGCCAGCAAGGGCGCCAGCAAGCAGGGCCAACCAGTAGGAGAATCGCACGACGATGAGCAGCTACCAGCCAGATCCCGACCGCGGCGCGCAGGTGTTTGCCATGGACCGGGCGCACGTCTTCCACTCCTGGTCCGCGCAGGGCGCGCTGAAGCCGCTGGCGATCGCAGGCGCCGAGGGCTCGTACTTCTGGGACTACGACGGCAACCGGTATCTGGACTTCTCCAGCCAGCTGGTCAACACCAACATCGGTCACCAGCACCCCAAAGTGACCGCGGCCATCGCGGCTCAGGCAGCCACGCTCACGACCATCGCCCCCCAGCACGCGAACTCCGCCCGCGGCGAGGCGGCCACCCGGCTGGCCGCGCTGGCACCGGCGGGCATGGAGAAGGTCTTCTTCACCAATGGCGGCGCGGACGCGAACGAGAACGCCATCCGGATGGCGCGGTTGCACACCGGCCGGACGAAGGTGCTGAGCTTTTACCGGTCCTACCACGGCAACACCGGCGCGGCCATCAACTCCACCGGTGACCCGCGGCGCTGGCCCAACGAGTTCGCCATCGGGCACGTGCGCTTCTTCGGGCCGCACCTGTACCGGTCGGCGTTCTGGGCGAGCACGCCCGAGCAGGAATCCGAGCGCGCGCTCGCCCACCTGGAGCAGGTCATCCAGATGGAGGGCCCGGATACGATCGCGGCCGTGCTGCTGGAGACGATCGTCGGCACGGCCGGCGTGCTGATCCCGCCGCCTGGCTACCTCGCCGGCGTGCGCGCGCTGTGCGACAAGCACGGGATCGTCTACATCGCCGACGAGGTCATGTGCGGCTTCGGCCGGGCCGGGCGCTGGTTCGCCTTCGAGGATCACGGGGTCGTGCCGGACCTGATCGTCTTCGCGAAGGGATCCAACTCCGGCTACGTCCCGGCCGGCGGCGTGATCATCTCGGCTCCGATCGCGGCCACGTTCGACGAGCGCGTCTTCCCCGGCGGGCTGACCTACTCCGGCCACCCGCTTGCGTGCGCGTCGATCGTCGCGACCATCGACGTCATGCACGAGGAAGACATTATCGGGAACGGGGTCCGGATCGGCGAGCGGGTGCTCGGCCCCGGGCTGCATGAGCTGGCCGAACGCCACCCGGTCATCGGCGAGGTGCGCGGGACCGCGGTCTTCTGGGCGCTGGACCTCGTGTCGAACCGGGAGACGCGGGAGATGCTGGCGCCTTACGGCGGCGCGTCCGAGGCCATGACCACCCTGGTGGCCGAGTGCAAGGCGCGTGGCCTGATGCCGTTCACGAACTACAACCGGCTGCACGTCGTGCCGCCGTGCACGATCTCAGAGTCCGAGGCCAAGGAGGGCCTGGTGGTCCTGGACGAGGCACTGGCCGCGATCGGGCGGTTCTACCAGGGCTAGCGTCGGTCAGGGCGGGCGTCGGTCAGGACGGGCGTCGGTCTGGGCTAGCGTGCCGCGGCGTCAGCAGCAGCGGCGGCTTGCTTTGCCTCCTGCTTGCCCCGCTCGGCGGCATAGCGCCGGTATTCGTCGCGGATTTGAGTCAGTACGTTGCGGTCGTACGCGTCTGTCGCCGTGGCCAGGCCCTTCTCTGCCGTGGCGATCTTTGCTGCGATCTGGTCGAGCGTGAGCGTGTCCATACCTGTGAGGCTAGACCTATTTACTACGGCCTGACGCCGGCCGACCGCTGACGCGGTCGAGCATGCGCTCGATGGCGACCGCTGCCTGATCTCTCGCGCCCTCCCGGGCACCTCCGGGCTGGATCGTGCTGCCGGTGATCACGATCTCCGCCTCGGCGGCGTACCTGGAAACGGTCTGGGCGTAGTGCCGCATCGGGGCCGGCACCACTGTCATGACCGGGACGGTCAGCGTAGCGAGCTGATCGAGCCACCTGCCGCGCGCGTGTAGCTGCGCCAGCTGGACATCGTCGGGCAGTTCGCGCTCAGCCGCGTCGGCCGCGGCGAAGGCGAGCAGCTCGGCCCTTACTTCGGCGGCGTGGTCCGTGGCGATCTGGACGGCGAGGTCCAGCTCGCCGGGCGGCAGGTCGCGCCGTGCGGTTTGCCGGAGGACATCGATTGTCAGGTCTCGCCACTGCTCAGGGCCCGCCTCATGCAGGGCGCTGACCAGCGGCTGGTAGGGAGCGAGGACGTGTTCATCCGGCAGGTCCAGGGCGAACTCGACGTCGTCGGGGATGCGGTTGAACGGAATCTCCGGCTCGGCAAGCACGAGACCTCGCGCTAGCCCGGCTGCGGCTAGCGCGACCGCGAACGGGCTTGCCTGGCCGGCTGCTGCCACGACGTCCCACCCGCCGGGCCGCTGGCCGCGCACCAGCTCAACAATGGCGCCGCTGCCGCCGCTCCAGGGCAGCTGGATAAGCCGGTCCAGGTGACTGACCTCGGCGCTGTGGGCCAGCCGGTCCGGTATCCCGCCCCACATCCGGTAGTCGCTGAACCGGTCCGGGATGAGGAGCACCCGTTGCATGCGCGCGCCTCCGACCCAATGTTGGCTTACTCGAACCTAACATTGGCGGGGCTGCTCACGCGGCCGAGCAGCGGCAGCGCGGCGAGCAGGACCAGGAGCGCCCCGGCCAGCCCGGCGCCCATGATCAGGTAGTACGCGTGGTCGAGCACCGGCACCGGCGTGCCAGCCGGCCCTAGCTTCCGCACGGTCAGGACGGACATGGCGTAGGCGATGCCGGCCGCGACCACGGTGGCGGCGACGAGCGGCGCGACGGCCTCGAGCAGCACCACCCGGTACAGGGTCGCGGTCGGCGTGCCGCTCAGCCGCAGCAGCGTGAACGGGCGCTTGCGTTCGACGACTCCGCCGCCAGCCGCGACCGCCAGGCTGCACCCGGCGACGATCAGCGTCAGGGCGACGACGATGTCGATCAGTCGCTGTGCCGTGGTCGCGACGCCTGCCCGGGCCGAGACCGCCTCGCCGAAGGTTCGCGGGGCGGTGCCGGACTCCGACAGCGGTGTGTGCGTGACCAGGTAGGTCCGGACCCGTTCCAGGGTCGCCTGGCTGTCGACCTTGACCAGTACCGCCTGCAGGTACAAGCCGGTGTAGTCGGCCGCGGCCACTGGATTGCTGCTGGTGACGAACGGCTGCGTCGTGTAGGACGGGTTGTCGCCGTACAGGCTGAATGTGTTCGCCTGCACCGCGGTGAAGCGAGGCGCGCACGTGCCGAACGCGCTGATGACGCGCAGCCCAGCGCATAGCACGACGCTGTTGTACGGGGGTGGTCCGGCGGTGCCGCCCACCCCCGGCAGCGAGTAGATCGGCACGGTCTGCGCACCGGCGATCTGGCGCAGGCCGGTGAGGACGGTGGCGCCCGCGCCAGGCGGCAGGCCCTGGGCGGCGATCCGCTGCCGCGCAGCGGAGCCGGCCCAAGGCCGTAGCCCGCCTGCGTACTGCCGGTGCAGTTCACGCTGTTGCCGCAGATCGGAGACAACGTGAAGCCGTCCAGCAGGACGTTGGACAGGGACTTGGCTGTTGGCGTGGCCGTCGTCGCCTGAATGGCCGGCAGCAGTGCGGCCACCATCGTGCCGAGGAACACCGCGAGCACCAGGCCGCTGATCGAGCGGAACGCGGCCTTGGGGTTGTCGGCCAGACGGCGCGCAGCGAGCACCGGCGCGGCACCGGACAGCAATCGCGGCACCAGCCGGGCGGCCTGCCCGGTGAGCCACGGGCCAGCGACCACGAGCCCGACCATCACGACGAGCAGGCCGGGAACGGCGGTCGCGCCGATAGATTTCTTGCCTGTCAGCGCCAGGCCGATGACGAACAGGATCACGCCGATGGCCAGCGGCGCCGCACGCCACGCACTCGGCGGTGGCGGCGCGACCTTACGGCTGACACCGAGCGGCGAGACCCGGACCCGGCGCAGGGAGAGCAGGCCGGTCAACGCTGCGGCGATCGGCACGATGACGAGGACGGCCAGGTAGCCAGACAGCGTCGGGGTCACCTGGTCGGCGAAGTAGCGCGCGCTCGTGATCGCCGTGCCGGCTAGTGCCGGGCGCAGCAGCAGGAACACCGCGATCCCGCCGACGGTGCCGAGCAGCGCGCTGATGAGCGCGTCGGCCGCGGCGATGACGCTGATCTGGCGAGACGTGGCGCCGACCAGGCGCAGCGCGGCGTAGCGTTCCTCGCGCCTGGCGGCGGCCAGCCTGGTCGCGGTCCCGATGAGGATGAGGATCGGGAGCAGGAAGGCGAGTGCGCCGCCGATGAAGGCAACCCGGAAATAGGGGGACCAGATCTGCTTGCCAGCTGTGGTGGCGATCGCGTCGATCCGGACGGTCGATGGCAGGGCAGCGAGCGTGGCCGGGCGATAGCCGACGAAGATGACGAGCTCGTCGGGCCCGGTCAGTGCTCGCTCGCCGATCGTGCCGGTCAGCTTGCCGGGGAACCTGTCGCCGAGTTCGTCACGCGGCGCGGTGCGCAGCAGCGCGGCCAGTGCCGGCGACGCATAGTACTGACCGGGATCCGGCAGCCGGGAGATCCCCGGCGGCACCGGTGCGTGCGGCCCGAGGGCGGCCACGTCGAGCCGCTCGATGGTGCGGCCCTGGTAGATGTCGTCGCTGTAGTTCCACAGCTCCGTGCGAGCAGCCGATGCTGGCCCGGCGCCCGCCGTGGTGCCTTCCCAGAACGGCCGGCCGTTGGTCACCTGGAAGGCGTGGAAGTCGGCCAGCACCGCGAGCAGGATGGCCACGCCGATGGCGACGGCGACCGCCGTCACACCGAGCCGGGTACGACCTTCCCGGCCGCTGCTCAGCGACAGTCGCGCGCCGAGCCGGAGCATCAGCGCGCTCCGTTCGGCTGTGCTTCTTCAAGCTGGTCCACCCGGCCGTCGTGCATCGTGACGGTGCGATCAGCACTGCGGGCTACTCGGGCGTCATGCGTGACGAGCACGACCGCGGTGTGCTCCCGCCGCGCCGCACCGGCCAGCAAGTCCATCACGTTGTCGCCGGTGGCCGAGTCCAGCGATCCTGTCGGCTCGTCGGCGAACAGAACCCGCGGCTGGCTGACGAGGGCCCTGGCCAGCGCCACCCGCTGCGCCTGCCCGCCCGACAGCTCCCCGGTGCGCCGGCCGCCCAGGTCAGCCAGGCCGACCCGGTCCAGCCAGGACCTCGCCCGCGCATAGGCCTGCCCGCGGCTCGTCCGGCCGAGCAGCAAGGGGATGGCCACGTTGTCGGCTACGGTCAGCTCAGGTACCAGCTGCCCGAACTGGAAGACGAAGCCAAAGTCAGTGCGGCGCAACTGGGTGCGGCGGGCGTCGCCCATCTCGTCCAGGCGCTGGCCGTCGAACCACACCTCGCCCTTATCCGGCGCGAATATCCCGGCCAGGCAGTGCAGGAGCGTCGACTTGCCGGAGCCGCTCGGCCCCATCACGGCGATGATCTCGCCGGCTCTGACCGACAGCGTTGCGCCCTGGAGCGCCGGTGTCTGGCCAAACGACCGGTACAGGTCGTGGCCGTGCAGGAGAGCAGTCAACAGGAACTCCATGGTGAGTGGCTGGGGGCCGGCGACGCGGGGCTTCACCGAGTGGGGCTCCATCGTGGCTGCGCCGTGCCAGCCTGCGCATCGGGCACATCCCTGGATTAGAGCCGTAGCCTGCGCGCCCGGGCGTCGGGGTTTCCCCTGAGTGGCCGCCGCAGTCCGTGACCTAGTGTTCACGCTGAGTGCTGGCTGGGTACAGGTCTGACTTGCGCTCACCTGTTCGACCGATCACGGGCTCAAAGGAACCATGACCGATTCAGTCCGGCTTCAGCTCCCGGCCACGACCGCCGCGAACCCGCCGGGCGGGGCCAAGCCCGTGCGCCTGCTCGGCTGGCTGTCCGCCGCCGGGATCGGCGGCGCGACGCTGATCATGGTTGGCGCGTCACTTGTCCGGCAAGACTGGATGTATCCGTCAGTTCCGGTCCCGGCAACCGGGCCGCCGTTCGAACTCCACCTGCATGTTCCGAGCCGGCTTGTCATCGTCGCGCTGTGGGGCGCTGCCCTGCTGGCTCTGATCGGCATAGCTGCTGGCCTGGCGGCCGCTCGGCGTGGTGCCCGCGCGCCTATGCGGCTGCTGTTGATCGGAGCGGCGCTCGCCGTGCTGGCGCTCATGCTGGCGCCGCCTGTCGGCTCGACCGACGCGCTCGACTACGCCGCGTACGGGCGGCTGGCGCTGCTTGGCCACAACCCGTACGTTGCGACGCCGCTCTACCTGAAGATCACCGATCCGGTCTTCGGACAGTCGATTCCGGTGCACTGGCAGCAGCAGGCGAGCCTGTACGGCCCGGCGGCGACCATAGAGCAGTACATCGCGGCCAGGCTCGGCGGTGATTCGATCGCCCGGGTGGTGTTCTGGCTCAAGATGTGGAACGCACTGGCCTTCGGGGCTGTCGCGGTGGTGCTGGACCGGGTCTTGCGGCGCAACCGGGCGGCGCGACTGCGCGGGCACCTGCTGTGGACCCTCAATCCGCTGCTGCTGTGGGACCTGATCGCGGCCGGCCATGTCGACGTCGTCGCTGCGGCGGCCGGCTTCATCGGCCTGCTCGCCGTTGGCCGCCAGCCGGACGGCATGCAGCCCCGGCTCTGGCGCGCCGTCGCGGCCGGGGCGCTGATCGGACTTGCCGCTGACATCAAGATCGACTTCGCGCTTTTCGGGATCGGCCTGGCCTGGGCGCTGCGCCGGTCTGTGCCCGCGCTGCTGGCGGCGGCCGCCGGCGCGCTGGCCATTCTCGGGCCGACATACGCGTGGCTGGGCAAGCCCGCGTTCCAGGCACTGGTCGCCAGGCGCGACAAGACCACCCAGGACAGCTACTACCTGTTCGCGCACCTGGCGAACTGGCGCTACCTGATCGTGCTCGCGGTCCTGCTGTTCATCGGCATCGCCGTGCTCCTGTTGCGCCGGATGCCGCCGGGCGACCCGCTGCGCCCGGCCATCCGCCCGGCACTGGCGATCAGCGTGGCCTGGCTGGTCATCTGGCCGTATCAGCTGCCTTGGTATGACGCCATGATCATCTGCGTGCTGGCGCTCTATCCAGCGTCGCGGCTTGACTGGCTGGTGCTCGCCCGGCTCGGCGCCGCGACAATGGCCAACATGCCGGGCAATCCTGAGGGCATCTCAGCGGGGCGGATGAGGACGCTCGACGTCTTCCTGGTCCACAGAGTCACGCCGGCCGTGCTGCTGGCCTGCGCGCTCGGAGTTGTCGCGCTCGCCGTGACGGGCCGCTGGGGAGTATCCGAGAATTCCAGCGAATGTCGTTCAGTAGTCGTACGATTACCAATCGTGACAGCTACTACATTTGACAATCTGGCAGTGACACAGACGCCGGACGGATACCAGATCGACGGGTTCGTCAGCGGCAAGACTCAGGCGCGTATCGCCTTTACCCGGCGCGGTGAGCCGATCGAGATCATCTGCATGACGGAGGAGCTCGCCTGCACGCAGCTCGCCGTCCTCGAGTCGCTGCGCGGCTGGCAGCTAGTGAGCGCTGTGCTGGAGCCGCTCACCTACTCGGCCGATGCCGAGCCTGGTGAGCAGGTCGGCCGGCGCGGCGTAGCGCTACCTGGTGCGGACGGGCACCGAGCGTCGGCGTCGGCCGAGCCGGCTCCGGAGCGAAAAGTTGTCCGCGTTTCAGTAGCATTGGCGGCCGGGGTGGTCAACAGGAAGGGCCCGGTCGTGGTGGCACTGGAGATCAAGCGGCTGACGCTGGCGCACCTGCGCGGGGTTGACGGCCTGACCTGGCCGGTGCACGGCTTCGTGGTCTCTTTCCCCGGCGGCGCGGCACTGGTCGATACCGGCGTCGGCGGCCCGCAGCGGTGGCTGGACGACTGGCGGGTGGTGAACCGGTCAGTGGCCGACGCGCTGGACGAGCTCGACATGACGCCGGGCGACATCGGGCTCGTCATCAACACCCACCTGCACTTCGACCACTGCGGGCAGAACGCGGTCTTCAAGCATGCGGCGTTCTATGTGCAGCGAGCCGAGCTCGACCGGGCGCGCGTCGAATCGCCCAAGCTCACCGACTGGTTCGACTTCATGAACGCCAGGTTCGAGTTGCTGGATGGTGACACCGAGGTGCTGCCCGGACTGCGGGTGATCGCGACGCCCGGCCATACGGTCGGGCACCAGTCGGTGCTCGTCGACTCGGCCGACGGGCAGTCGGATGTGCTGGTGGGCGATGCTGCCTACACGCCGCGGCAGTACCTCGGGCCGGGCAGCGAAGACCTGCCGGACGGGCAGGCAAGCGACATCGGTGCGTGGCGGGCGTCGGTCGCCTTGATTAAGTCCGCCGCGCCGGACCGGGTGCACTTCTGCCATAACACTGAGATCGTTCACTCCTAGCCCGATCACCCCCGGGCCGAATCGTCGGTCGGGGGCAGCCTCACATGGTGGCGAAGGCATCCTCCAGGATGGCCAGGCCCTCGGTCAGCAAGGTCTGGCCGATGACCAGCGGCGGCAGGAACCGCAGGACGTTGCCGTAGGTCCCGCAGGTCAGCACGATCATCCCGTTGGCGTGACAGGTCCTGGCCACCTTGGCGGCAGCTGCGCTGTCGGGCTCCAGCGTTCCCGGCCGCACCAGCTCGACCGCCAGCATCGCACCCCGCCCCCGCACGTCGCCGATCACGGGATTGGCCTCGGCGAGCTTGTGCAGCCGCGGCAGCATGACGGTCTCGATCGACCGCGCGGCTCCTGGCAGGTCTTCCTTCTCCATCGTCTCGATCGCGCCGAGGGCGGCCGCGCACGCGACCGGATTGCCACCGTAGGTGCCGCCGAGACCGCCCGGGTGGACGGCGTCCATCAGCTCGGCGCGGCCGGTGACGCCGGCCAGCGGCAGCCCGCCGGCGATGCCCTTGGCGGTGGTGACCAGATCCGGTACGACGTGCTCGTAGTCGCAGGCGAACCAGTCCCCGGTGCGGCAGAAGCCGGACTGGATCTCATCGGCGATGAAAACGATGCCGTGGGCTCGGCAGTACGAGGCGAGACCAGGCAGGAAGCCGAGTGGCGGCACGATGAACCCGCCTTCGCCCTGCACCGGCTCGATCACCAGGGCGGCGACGTTCTCCTCGCCAACCTGAGCGTGGATCAGGCTGGTCACGACGTCGAGGGCTTCCTCAGCGCACTTGGCCGGGCCGCCGGGCCAGCGGAACGGGTAAGCCATCGGGACCCGGTAGACCTCGCCGGCGAAGGGCCCGAAGCCTTCCTTGTACGGCATGTTCTTGGCGGTCATGGCCATCGTCAGGTTGGTCCGGCCGTGATAGGCGTGGTCGAAGACCACCACCGCGTCCCGGCCGGTAGCATGCCGGGCCACCTTGACGGCGTTCTCGACCGCCTCAGCGCCCGAGTTGAACAGCGCGGACCGCTTCTCGTGCGTGCCCGGCGTCAGCCGGTTGAGCTGCTCGCACACCTCGACGTACCCCTCGTACGGCGCCACCATGAAGCAGGTGTGGGTGAACTGGGCGACCTGCTCCGTCACCCGGCTGACGACCTGGTCTGCGCTGTTGCCGACCGAGGTGACGGCGATGCCAGAGCCGAAGTCGATGAGCGAGTTGCCGTCGACGTCCACGACCACTCCGCCGCCCGCTGCGGCCACGAAGACCGGCAGGACGTGGCTCAGGCCGCGGGCCACGCTCCGCTGGCGGCGCTCGAATAGTTCGCGGGACATCGGGCCGGGTATCTCGGTGACGAGATTGCGGTGCTGGGGCAGGGACGGGCCGCCGAGCGGGGCAGGGTGCGTGCTCATACCAGCGACAATAACGCCCCTGCGCACGCGCTGGCGTGGTGGTGCCAGCACGAATCAGGACAACGAATGGCACCCGGCCCGACGCGGGCACGATGATGGCGGCGGCCGTGGGGGGTCGCGACGGCGGCAACTGCGGCGGCCATGAGGGCTGTCGCGGCGGCTCGACCGCTCGACATCACTATCCTGGCCGGGCCGATGCGAGCCCGGCCAGGCTGGTGCGCAGGCACGCGGCGCTGCGATGATGCGCTTGTGACTGAAACATCCCTTCCGTCCGGCGAGACCGGGCCGCGGTCGTGGCCAGCCGCCCGGCGGCCGGTGATCGCCGGCCTCGGCATGACACCCCTCGGCAAGGTGTACGGGCCGACGTCCGCGCAGTTTGCGGCCGATGCGATCCGGCTCGCGGTGGCCGACGCCGGCCTGCGCCTGGCCGATGTCGACGGCCTGCTGACGTCATCCGGCGTGAGCGGCGGTATCTCCATCGATCTGCAGCGTGACCTCGGACTGGCCGATCTGCGGCTTCTGTCACATATGCAAGCGTACGGATCGACCGCGGGCGCGATGGTGCAATTCGCATCGATGGCCGTGCAGTCGGGCATGGCCAGCGTGGTCGCCTGCGTCTTCGCTGACAGCCCGCTCCAGCCGGAGCGCAGGGCCGGCGCGGTGTACGGATCCCGTCGTGCGCCGGCCGGCTGGTGGGGACTGCTCGGCGCGAGCGGCGTCGTCGGCGCCAATCCGATGTATGCCCTCGCAGCCCGACGGCACATGGCGCGCTACGGGACGACGAGCGAGCAGCTCGGCCACATCGCCGTCGCTCAGCGCGCCTGGGCGGCGCTGAGCCCCGCGGCGCAGCTGCGCGAGCCCATTACACTGGCCGATCACCAGGCGTCCCGCTGGATCGTCGAGCCCTTCCACCTGCTCGACTGCTGCCTGGTTTCCAATGGCGGCATCGCCGTGATCGTCACTACCGCGGAGCGGGCGGCCACGCTCGCCCAGCCGCCCGTGCACATCCTTGGCTGGGCGCAGTCGCATCCCGGCCACTACTTGCGGCGGCATCCCGACTTCGGGCTCGTGTCAGGTGCGGCAGTCGCGGGCCCGGCCGCCCTCGCGATGTCCCGGCTCGACCTGGCCGACGTGGACGTGGTCGAGCTGTACGACTGCTACACCTTCACGGTGCTGCTGACACTCGAGGACTACGGCTTCTGCGCGAAGGGGGAGGGCGGGCCGTTCGTCGCGAGCGGCGTGCTCGGCCCGGCCGGCAAGCTGCGCCTCAACACCGGCGGCGGGCAGCTCTCGGGCTACTACATGTGGGGCATGACGCCGCTATCGGAGGCGGTGATCCAGGCTCGCGGCCATGGCGGGGCGCGTCAGTCGCCGGCGCACGACGTCGTGCTGGTGTCCGGCAACGGCGGCGTGCTCGACCATCACGCGACCCTGGTCCTGGCCGGCGAGGCGGCCGCAGCGTGAGCGTCGGGCCGGTGGTACGGGACGAGGCGACCGCGGAGTTCTTCGACGGCGCGGCGGCCGGGCAGTTCCTGCTGCGGCAGTGCCATGCCGGTCACGTCAGCGAGCCGGCCGCGGCGCAGTGCACCACCTGCGCGGCAACCGACCTGCACTGGGTGCCCGCTAGCGGCGGCGCCACGCTGGTGAGCTGGGCAGTGAGCTGGAGCCGGCCGTCCGCGGGCGAGCCGCCGCGCCGGACGGTCCTGGTGATCGGCGAGCTGGACGAGGGACCGTGGTGGTGGACGCAGCTGGCCGGTACGGCCGGGCCGGACACGCTCACGGCCGGACGCCGGCTGCGGATCGAGTTCCAGCGGGCCGATGCTGAGCACGAGGCGGTGCCCGTCTTCGTGCTCGCCTGACTCCCGGCCCGCGTCAGCCGCGGAGCATGTCCCGGGCCGCGTCCTCGATGCCGGCCTCCGATAGCAGGACAGCGGCCGTCGCGTCGCCGAGGGGGAGGAAGCTGTCGTGACTGGCGACCCGGGCGATGCGGCCGGTGAAGCCCGCGTCGACCAGCGTTGTGATGACGCTCTCCGACACCCCGCCAGTGCGGCGCGTCTCGTCCGCGACCAGGACCCGGCCCGTCGCGGCGGCGGCGCGCAGCAGGTCCTCGTACGGCAGCGGAGCCAGCCAGCGCAGGTCAAGGACGCGGCAGGCGACGCCGTCGGCGGCGAGCGTGCGGGCGGCGCGAAGACTGAGCCGGACCCCGTTCCCGAAAGAAATGATCGTCAGGTCCTGACCGCTGCCGTACACGCGGCCGCGGCCCAGCGGCACGTGCGTCGCGCCCAGCGATCCGGCGGCTCGTCGCCGGCGAGCCAGCCGCCGTCGCCGGCCTCGTACAGGTCGCGCTCGTGATACAGCGCGATGGGCTCGAGGAACACGCTGACGGCGCCGTCCAGCTCGGCGGCCGCCAGGCAGGTGCGCAGCATCGCGGCCGCGTCGTCGGGCCGGGCCGGGCAGGCCACGATCAGGCCGGGAATGTCGCGCAGCGCCGCCAGCCCGTTGTCGTTGTGGAAGTGACCGCCGAAGCCCTGCTGGTAGGCCAGGCCTGGCACCCGCACGACGAGTGGATTGCGGTACTGGGCGCGGGAGAAGAACGACAGCGTGGCGGCCTCGCCGCGGATCTGGTCGGCCGCGTTGTGCAGGTAGGCCAGGTACTGGATCTCCGGCACGGGCAGCAGGCCGGCCAGGCCGGCGCCCAGGGCCATGCCGAGGATGGACTGCTCGTCGAGTGGTGAGTCAAAGACCCGGCCCGAGCCGAACGCACGCAGCAGCCCGCGCGTGACGCCGTACACGCCGCCCTTGCGGGCGACGTCCTCACCGAACACGAGCATGCCCGGCCGGTCTGCCATCTCGTCGGCCAGGGTGCGGTTGATGGCCTGCGCGAGCGTGAGCGGGCCGGTGGCCTCAGCCAGTTGGGCGCCCCGGGCCGGCGTCGCCTGTGCCTGCGTGGGCTGTGCCTGCGTGGGCTGTGCCTGCCTGGGCGGGGTGCGCCGAGAGCGGGCCGCCAGGTGGGCCGCCAGGATGGCGGGCCGGCGCGGCGCGATCGGGGCCATCACCTGCTCCGCCGTCGCCAGGCGCGGCGCACCAGCGACCGCATCGGCCATCGCGAGCACGCGGGCCCGGCACGCCTCGTACCGGTCCAGGACGTCCGCCGGGCTCAGCGCGCCGGCGCTGACGAGCAGCCGGGCGGTGCCGAGCAGCGGGTCGCGCGCGGTGTCGGCGGCGATCTCGGCCGGCGTCCGGTACGCCGACTCGACGTCGGTGCCGGCGTGTCCGCCCAGACGCACGGTGCGGACGTGCAGGAACGCCGGAGCGCGATGCTCGCGGACCCAGGCCGCGGCCGCGACGGCGACGTCGTAGGTCTGCGCCAGGTCCGCCCCGTCGGCGGCGAAGTACTTGATCCGCGGCCGGCCTGAGCTGGCGGACTCGATCCAGCCGGCCGGGGTCCGGACGCTGATGCCGAGCCCGTTGTCCTCGCACACCAGCAGCAAAGGCAGTGGCAGGCCCTGGTAGGCACACCAGGATGCGGTGTTCATCGCGCCGGTGGCGGTCGAGTGGTTCGCCGATGCGTCCCCGAAGCTGGTCATTACCAGGCAGTCGGGCGGCCACGGGGTGGCAAGACCGAGCTTGGCCGCACGCGCGACCGAGAACGCCAGTCCCACCGCGCGCGGCAGATGCGAGGCGATGGTCGAGGTCTGCGGGATCACGTGCAGTTCGGGATGACCGAAGACCTTGTGCCGCCCGCCAGCGATCGGCTCGGCCGCCGCGGCGACAAGGCCGAGGAGCACGTCGGTAACGCCGTCTCGCGGCGGGCTCGCCTGCGCGGCGCGGACCAGGTAGAAGGCGCCAGAGCGGTAGTGCAGCAGCGCGGGATCGGTCAGGCGCAGCGCGGCGGCGACCGCGGCGTTGCCCTCGTGACCCGCGGAGCCGATGGTGTAGTACCCGGCGCCGCGTGCGCGCAGCCACCGGGCAGCGAGGTCGAGGTGACGGCTCGCTAGCTGAGCGTCGAAGAGCTCCAGCGTCCGGGCAACCGACAGGCCGCTGCCGGGCCGGATGGCGTCGTAGGCAGCCGGGCGGACGACGGACTGGGCCGGGCTCAGCTCGCGGATCGCGCGCGCGAGGCGCTGCTCGGCCAGGTCCTGTCGGGCGTCTGCGCCGACGGCATCCTCCGCGCCCGGCCCTGGCGCCTGCGTGTCAGGGTCCGGCGAGGTGGCCGGTCCTGCTGGCCCGGCAGGCGGGAGCGGCTCGGGTCCTGCGGCCGCGGCGCTCATCTTCTGACGGTATGCCACCAGCGCCGATAGCGCACGGCGGGATGAGTAGCGCGCAGGTGAAACCGCGGTAACGAGCACTGGCGACGCGTGCCGGGGCCGCGCGTCGCGGGGGCCAGGGCCGAACTGCCGGGGGCAGGCAGCAGCTGCCGCGGCCGGCGGTGGTGTGATGGGGCCGTCACCATCACGCCAACTGCATCCTGGAGGCCCCGTGCTGCCATGGTCTGCGCCGCTGGCCGGAGCGCTCAACGAGCATGTGATCACCAGCGACCTGTTGCGCGGCAACCCGCTCGGCGACCCGTACGAGCGGCCGCTGTGGGTCTATACCCCGCCCGGCTACGCCGACGAGCCGGACCGGCGCTACCCGTCGGTCTACATCATTCAGGGCTACACCGGTTACGTGACCATGTGGCGCAACAGGTCGCCATTCCGCGAGCCCTTCCCGGAGCTGGCCGACCAGGTGTTCGCATCCGGCCAGGCGCCGCCGGCAATCCTGGTCTACGTCGACGCCTGGACCAGTTACGGCGGCAGCCAGTTCGTGGACTCGCCAGGAACCGGGCAGTACCACTCGTACCTGTGCAACGAGGTCGTGCCCTGGGTCGACGCGCGCTACCGCACGGTAGCGGACCGGGAGCACCGCGCGATCATGGGGAAGTCCAGCGGCGGGTTCGGCTCGATGATCACCCCGATGCTGCGGCCTGACCTGTTCAGCGGCCTGGCCACGCACGCCGGAGATGCCCTGTACGAGCAGTGCTACCTGCGGGAGTTCGGCGCAGCCGTGCGGCTGCTTCGTGACTATGACGCCGACATCTGGGCGTGGTGGGCCGATTTCAGGTCACGGGTCGCCTTTACGCACCCGGCCGATACCACGCTGCTTGGCATCCTCGGCGTCGCGGCCTGCTTCTCGGCGCGCGATGACGGCACGGTGGACCTGCCGTTCGAGCCCCGCACCGGCGTGGTCCGGCCGGAGGCCTGGCAGCGCTGGCTGGACTGGGATCCGGTCCGGATGGCGGCGGCGTACTCCGGCGCGCTGACGTCGATGCGGTCGATCTGGATCGACGCCGGCACGAGGGACGACTACTTCCTCGATGTCGGGGCCGAGGCCTTCCGGGCCGAATTGCGCGCTATCGGGGTCGGCGACGATCTCATCCGGTATGAGCTCTTTGATGCCACGCACGCGGGCATCGACTACCGGTACCCGATGTCCCTGGCCTGGCTGTGCCAGCGGATGCCCGCGACTGACAGCTGACATCAGAAGTTCAAGTGAACGTTCCGCGGTCGGCCTCCGTAGTGGTGGGTAAGGAAGGACCCAGGCAATTCTCAGGCAACGAGGAACGGAGATTAGGCCATGCGCAACCGATGGTGGGCGGCGCCGATCCTGGCAGGCGGAGCAGCCCTGCTGGCGGCGTGCGGTAGTTCGGCTGCCCCTTCGACGAGCACGTCGACGCCGGCGACAGGCGGGTCGAGCTCGAGCGCGGCGACATCGCAGCAGAGCAACTCCAACGCCTCGACGACGACGATCATGACGCATAGCACCAGCAAAGGCACGGTGCTGACCAATGCCCAGGGTAAGACGATCTACTGGTTCGCGATCGACACGGCCACGATGTCGAACTGCAACGGCTCGTGCGCCTCGTTCTGGCCGCCGGTTATTGGCAAGCCAGCCGCAGCGTCCGGCACGACGCTGCCGCACGGGTTCGGCACCATCACCCGGTCGGACGGCAAGGTGCAGGCGACCTACAACGGGCACCCGCTCTACACCTATGTGGGCGACACCGCTCCCGGTCAGTTCAACGGCAACGGCAAGAACCTCTCCGGCGGGCTGTGGTGGGCGATGACGCCGTCAGGCGCCAAGCTTGCCGGGGCAGCCGCGCCGTCGTCTGGCTCGTCGAGCTCGAGCGGTGGAGGATACGGCTACTAGGACGGCCGCCTGAGCGGTAAGCCAGCCCGCGGGAGCGCGCGGGTAAGCCAGCTCACCGGTAACACTGAAGCGAGAAGAGCCGACCGGCGCCATGCCGGGAGGCTCTTCTCGCTATTCGGGTAGATATCGCGAATGACGGAACCACCGGCACCCCGAGCCACGGTCGCTGCCGGTGCCCCCGTTAGCCCCCGTGGCGGGCTGGCGATCATCTTCACGGCCCTGATGCTGGCCATCTTGCTCGCCGCGCTGGACCAGACGATCGTGGCGACCGCGCTGCCCACGATTGTCGGCGACCTTGGCGGGCTCAGCCATTTGTCCTGGGTCGTGACTGCCTACATACTGGCGACGACCGCGTCGACGCCGCTGTGGGGCAAGCTGGGCGACCAGTTCGGCCGCAAGACGCTCTTCCAGGCGTCGATCGTCATCTTCCTGATCGGCTCTGTCCTCTGCGGCCAGTCGCGCAGCATCATCGAGCTGATCGGGTTCCGCGCACTCCAGGGGCTTGGTGGTGGCGGGCTCATCGTGCTGGCGCAGGCCATCATCGGTGACGTCGTCTCGCCGCGCGAGCGCGGCAAGTACCAGGGCGTCTTCGGCGCGGTCTTCGGCGTGGCCAGCGTCGCCGGACCGCTGCTCGGCGGGTTCGTCGTCGACAACCTGAGCTGGCCCTGGGTCTTCTACATCAACCTGCCGATCGGCATCATCGCGCTCGCAGTCATCGCCGTTGCCCTGCCCGCCACGCCCAAGGGCCAGCGGCATCAGATCGACTACCTTGGGGCCCTGCTCCTGGCGGGCGCCGCCACCTGCGTCGTCCTCCTGACATCCTGGGGAGGAACGCAGTACAAGTGGGGTTCTCCCGTCATCATCGGGCTCGGCGTCCTGGCCGTGGTCCTGGCATTCAGCTGGTGGCTGGCCGAACGGCGGGCGGCCGAGCCGGTGCTTCCGCTGCGGCTGTTCAAGAACCCCGTGTTCTCCGTCTGCGGCGGCATCGCGTTCGCGGCCGGCTTCGCGATGTTCGGGGCGCTGGCGTTCCTGCCGCTCTTCCTTCAGGTGGTGCGCGGTGTGTCGCCTACGATCTCCGGCGTCTACCTGCTGCCGATGGTGCTGGGGCTGCTGCTGACGTCGATCGGCAGCGGCCAGCTCATCTCGAGGTACGGCCGGTACAAGGTCTTCCCGATCTGCGGCACGGCCCTCCTGGTCATCGCGCTTATCCTGCTCTCGCGGCTGTCGGAGAACACCTCGGCGCTGGTGATGAATACCTACTTCTTCATCCTGGGCCTCAGCCTCGGGCTGATCATTCAGGTGCTCGTGATCGCCGTGCAGAACTCGGCCGACTACGCCGACCTAGGCGCGGCCACGTCGGGCATAACGTTCTTCCGGTCCATCGGCGGCGCGTTCGGCGTGGCGATCTGCGGATCGGTCTTCTCCAACCGGCTAGCCACCGAGCTCGCACACACGCTGGCCGGAGCGCGGCTGCCAGCGGGCTTCAATGTCGCGGCCGCGCAGGCCAACCCGGCCCTGCTGAAGCGGCTGCCAGCGACGGTGCGGATCGGCGTGCTGCATGCGTACGCAGCCTCGATTGACCGGATCTTCCTGTTCGCGGTGCCGGTGGCCGCGGCCGCCTTCGTGCTGTCGTGGTTCCTGACGGAGGTGCCGCTGCGGAAGACCGCCGGCGCAGTCGACCTCGGCGAGGGCCTCGGCGCCGGCTCGGCGCAGCGGACGTCCGTCGAGGAGATCGAGCGCGCCTTGCTCCGGCTGGCCGACGGCGATCTGCGCAGGAAGGGCTATGAGCGGATCGCGGCGCTCGCCGGTCTCGACCTGCCGGCCGGCAGCTGCTGGGTGCTCGCCCGGCTGGCCCGGCACGGCGACGTGGCCGGCGTGGAACTGGCCAGGGAGGCAGGGGTGAGTGTCGAGGCAGGCCGCCCCTACGTGGACCGGCTGGTCGAGCGCGGCATGGTCGAGCGCGACGACGGCATGCTGTTGCTGACACCGGCCGGGTCGACCGCGGCCGACCGGGTTTTCGCCGCGCGTCGGGAAGGCCTCGAGCGGCTGCTGGCGGACTGGTCGCCGGAGCAGCACGCCGATCTGGCGGAGATGCTCGACCGGCTGTCGCGCGCGCTCATGGGCGAGGACGCCGACCGCCGCCTGGTCAGCGTGAGCCAGGCGTGATCACCGTGAGGGTGCCGGGGAGCGCCCTGATGCGCAGCGGCGTGCCGGCCGGCAGCGGCGCGGCGAAGGACAGCGTCTCGCCGTCGGCCGCCACCGGCATCGGCCGGTCCACGGTCACCGTCACCTCGGTTTCGCACTCCAGGCTGACCTCGGCGAGTGACGTGTGCGAGCCGGTCTTGATCTTGGACAGCGCTCGCACGAACGCGAGCTTGGGCCCGTGCCGCATCAGCACGAGGTCCAGGATCCCGTCATCGATGCGGGCAGGCGGCGCGACCATCATGCCGGCGCCGAAGTAGGCCGAGTTGGCCACGACCACCGCGTAGCCGGTGAAGTCATGCCGCCCGTGCTCGCCGGTGATCTCGAACCGGGCAGGCCGCCAGCCCGCCACTGCGCGCAGCGCGGACACCGGGTACACCAGCGGCCCCGTGAGCCACCGTGCCGCGTTCGCGATCTCGCCGGCGACCGACGGCACGCCGAGGTAGACGCTGCCGGCCACGATCAACTCGGGCGCATCGGGCGCGCTGACGCCGATGAGATCGATCTGCCTGGTAGCGGCGCCAGCCAGGGTGGCGGCCGCCCTGGCCGGGTCGAACGGGATGCCAAGCACGCGCGCCAGGTCGTTGCCGCGGCCGGCCGGGATGATCCCGTAGGTGGCGCCGAACCGGGCTGATGCCCCGGCAAGGGCGCCTGCCATGCCGTCGCCGCCGACGGCCACTATGACGCAGCCCGCCGCCGCGGCCTGCGCCGCGAGCTCGCTCGCATGCTGCAAGCTAGCCGAGACGCGCACTTCGTAGCTGGCGCCAGCCGCGTCCAGCGCGGCCGTGGCGTGCGGCACGGCCCGGATGGCGCGGCCGCGGCCAGCGGCCGGGTTCACGATGAGTGAGAAGCGGTGCATATGGCCTCCGTCGCGTTTCCGGCGGCACAAAAGCCCCGTTGTGTGCAGCACAGGTTACCGGCGCGGCGCCGAGCCTGGCGGGCGTACGATCAGGCCATGCCAGCGCAGCGGCGTCCGGCGGGCACCGAGCCGCAGTTCCTCCAGGTGCAGACCACTACCGACTCGCGGGCCGAGGCGGTGGAACTCGCGCAGGCCGCTGTCGAGGGACGGCTGGCAGCGTGCGCCCAGGTCGCCGGGCCGATCGCCAGCACCTACTGGTGGGAGGACGGCCTGGAGAAGGCCGAGGAGTGGCTGATCATGCTGAAGCTCCCGGCGGAGCGGTTCGACGACCTGGCGGAGTTCCTGGCTGAACGGCACAGCTACGACGACCCGGAGATCACCGCCACGCCCATCGTGGCCGGATCCCAGTCCTACCTGGACTGGCTGGCGGAAGAGACGAGGCCGCGGTGACGGACCGGCCAGGACAGGCAGACCCGCAGGACAGCGGGCTGTTCGGGCCTGGCTCGGTGACCTGGCAGGTGCTCAGCGAGCCGGTGATGTGGATCGCCGGGCTGCGGGCCATGTACATGCAGGCGCTGCATCCTCGGGTCATGAAGGGCACCTGGCAGAACACTGCATTCGCTAAGCCGGACGAGGCCTGGGGCCGGTTCACTCGTACTGTCGAATTCGTGCGTGTACGCACCTACGGCACGTCGGCCGAAGTGGAGCGTCTCGGCGCCCGGCTGCGCAAGGTCCACGCCTCCCTGCGGGGGGTGGACGGCGATGGCGCCGAGTTCCGCCTGGACGAGCCGGAGCTCCTGCTCTGGGTGCACTGCGGCGAGGTCGGCTCCTACGCCGAGATCGCGCGCCGCAGCGGCGTGCACGTCACGCCGGCCGAGCTCGACGCGTTTGTCGACGAGCAGCGGCGCAGCGCGGCTATCGTCGGCCTCGACCCGGCCGTCGTCCCGGCCAGCATGGCTGAGCTCGAGGCTTACTACGAGCAGATGCGGCCCCGGCTGAGCGCCTGCACGGAGGCCAGGCACGCGCTGCGGCTGTCATTCACCCCGAAGCTCCCGCCTGGCCTGCTGGCCCTGCGCCTGCTCGTCCCGCCACTGAATGTCCTGGCCTACGCGAGCCTGCCGCGCTGGGCCCGCCGGATGTATGGCACGCCGGCCATCGGCCTCACCGATACCGCCGTCACCCTGGCGCTGCGGGCGGCCTTCGAGTCAAGCAGCCGGATGCCGCCCCAGGTCTTCATGCTGGCGGGCGCCGCGCAAGCACGCGGATCCCGCTCCGCAGCGGCCTAGCCAGGTCCGGATCGGCGCTGGGCCACGGCTGCAGGCTGGCTACTCGCCGATCTCGCCGCCGGCTAGCTCAGCGACGACGTCGAGCTGGCCGATATGCCGGGCGTACTCCTGGACGAGGTGGAAGAGGACCCGTTCCAGTGCGGCCGGGTCTGCGCCATCCCACCTCTCACCCGGCCGGCCGATGTCGGCGAGGTCGTGAGCGCTGACGATCTCCCTGGTACGGGCGGCCTGGACCGTCAGGGCAGCGATGAGCTCTGGCAGCGTCTCGCCTGCGGTGACGTGCCAGCGGCCGTTCAGCTGGTCTGCCCACGGGTCGCCGACGTCGCGGCCCTCGAAGCCCCACTCCAGCCAGCGCAGCTCCACATAGCGCAGGTGCTTGATCAGCTCGAGCGGCGTCCAGCCTGAGGGGAGCATGCTGCCCCGCAGATCGGAGTCCGGCAGCGACTCCAGCTTGCTGACCAGCCTGGACCGGAAATAGTCGAGGTAGCCGAGGAAGACCTCGGCCCGAGCTGAGACCGGCGTGGTCGGCTCAGGGAACGGCCTGGTCATACGGCCAGCCTCCCACCAGCATGTTCCAGGCGCTGATCACGTTCTCCTCGTGCTCAAAGCCGAGCAAGCTGAGCGTGCCGGTGTCGAGCCGGAAGAATCGGCCGGCCTCCGGTTTCAGCCCGAGCCACCTCGCCGTCAGCACGCGCAGCAGGTGCCCATGCGCGACGAGTGCGACGTCACCCCCGGTGAGCAGCGGTTCGGCCCTGCTGAGCACTGCGTCAGCCCGCGCGCCCACCTCCGCTGCCGTCTCGCCGGGATGGCTGGCGTCACCCGGGCTCACGCCATCGCGCCACAGGTACCAGCCCATCTTCCGGCGGCCGATCTCCGCGCTGGTGCAGCCCTCGTAACCGCCGTAGTCCCACTCCTGCAGGTTGGGATCCATGATCGGGTCGGCGAGTCCGGCGAGCTTGGCCGTGTCGGCGGCGCGGCTGGCCGGGCTAGTGAAGGTCGCGACGATGTGCCGAGCCGCCAGGGCCGGGGCCAGGCCAGCCGCTGCCGCCCGGCCTACCTCGGTCAGCGGCACGTCGGTCCGGCCAGTGTGCTGCCCCAGGCGGCTCCACTCAGTCTCGCCGTGCCTGATCAAGATCAGTTCACCCATGCTCAGCATCATGTCACCGCGCGGCTTGCCGTAGCCGCCGCCTTGCCTGGCGGGGAACGGGGCCCTCCGTGTGCTTGTGGTCCGCACCCTCCGGGCGACCGGAGCGGCGCCGATCCTTGGCTTGACAGCTCGGTGAGCGCAGCTGGTATCTCCCGCGATGGCTGGGCCGGGTGCCTCCTGGCTGAGAGGACGCTGGGCGCAGGCCATGGGATCGCTACGCAGTTGGTAAAGAACTGGTCGGACGGGTCGATACCGGTTCACCCACTGCGGTCAGCGGGTTACAGTTGCGGCAATCGGCTGACCGGCGCTCCCTGCCCTGGGCGCGGGAGCGGCCTCAATCCGGTGACAGCTACCCGAGCCAGAGAGCAACCATGCGCCTGCTCCCTAGCCCTCCCTGCCCTGCCGACGCCCGGCCGGTCCGCGCCCGTCGTCCGGTCGTCGAGCGTCTCGCCTGCTGGAGCGCCCGGCATCGCAAGATAGCGGTAGCCGTGTGGCTCGGCTTCATGGCCGCCGCGTTCATCGGGGGCCAGTTCGCTGCCGGCTCCGGGGTCCAGCAGTACGATCCGGGTCAGGCTGGGCGGGGCGAGCAGGTACTGACAAAGCTCGGCGTCGTGACGCCGCCGACGGAGAGCGTCCTCATCCAGGCGCGGGCCGGCGAACGGCGCCTGGCCTCCGATGCCGCTGCCGAGGTGCGCAAGGTCACGCTGGAAGTCGAGGCCGCACTGGCAGCGCGACCGCAGGCGGCCGCCAACATCCACACGCCGTATCAGCAGGGCAGCCGTGGCCTGCTGGCCCGGAACGGCACCGTCGCGCTCGTCACCTTCAACGTCGCCGGTCCCCACGCCGATGCAGAGACGACCGTGCTGTCCGACCTGGCCGCCGTGCACAAGATCCAGGCCCGCAACCCGGATCTGCTCGTCCGCGAAGCGGGCTCTGCCAGCACCGACCGGGTGGCCAACGCGCTGCTCGGCAGTGACTTCCGTAAATCCGAATGGACGTCGGTCCCGCTGACGCTGGTGCTGTTGCTGGCGGTGTTCGGCGCGCTCATTGCGGCCGGCATCCCCGTCCTGCTCGCCGGCACGGCCGTGGTCACGGCGGTCTCGCTGCTCGGCGTCGCCGCCCGGTGGTTTCCCGTCGGCTCTGGTACCTCCGAGCTCGTCCTGGTCATCGGGATGGCCGTCGGGGTCGACTACTCGCTGTTCTACTTGCGCCGGGAGCGCGAGGAACGGATGAACGGCCACGACGACCAGGCCGTGGTCGCCATCGCCGCGGCCACCTCGGGACGCGCCATCCTGGTCTCCGGGCTGACGGTGATGGTTTCGCTGGCCGGCCTGTTCCTCACCGGGATCGACATCTTCACCGGCATCGCGTTCGGCACCATCATGGTTGTCGGTGTCGCGGTCCTTGGCTCGCTCTTTTTCCTGCCGGCCCTGCTGTCGTGGCTCGGCCCGTGGGCTGACCGGCTCCAGCTTCCCTATCTAGGCCGCCGGCTGACCCATCCGCAGCCATCCCGGATGTGGGCGGGCCTGGCGCGGCGGGTCGTGCGCAAGCCGCTGCTGTACGGCGGCGCCGCCGCGGTCGCCTTGCTAGCGCTCAGCGCGCCGGCGCTCGGCATGCGCCTCGGGAACCCGTCCGTTGACCTGCCGAGCAACCTCGGCGTCGTGCAAGTGCTGGCCGACATCCAGCATGAGTTCCCCGCCAAGCCGGCGCCTGCCGACGTGGTGGTGAGCGGGTCCAACCTGGAGAGCCCCGCCATGCAGCGGGAGATTGCCGCGCTGCGGGCGCGGGCCGCGTCGGGCGGCGCGATCCACGGCCCGGTCAGTGCCAGCGCGGTGGCGGACGGCAAGGCGCTGGTGATCCAGGTGCCGCTGGCGGGTAACGGCTCGAGCAAGGTGTCCACCGACGCGGTGCTGACCCTGGAGAACCAGATCCTGCCCGCGACGATCGGCAAGGTACCCGGCGCCACCTTCGCGGTGACAGGTGATACGGCATCCAATTACGACCTGCGGTCCACGCTGCACTCGCGCACCCCGATCGTCTTCGGGACCGTGGCGCTCCTGGCCTTCGTCCTGCTCATGCTCGCGTTCCGCAGCCTGGCCATCCCGCTCGTCTCGATCGCGCTCAACTTCCTGTCCGTCGGCGGGGCGTACGGACTGGTCACCCTCATCTTCCAGGACGGGCATCTGCAGTCGCTGCTCGGCTTCACGTCGTTCGGCGCGCTGATCCCGTGGGTGCCGCTGTTCACGTTCGTGATGCTGTTCGGGCTGAGCATGGACTACCACGTCTTCATCCTGAGCCGGGTCAGGGAGCTGTGGTCAGGCGGCGCCACCGCCCGCGACGCGATCGTGGATGGCGTCGGCAAGTCGGCCGGCGTCGTGACCAGCGCCGCGGTCATCATGGTCGCGGTGTTCTCGATCTTCGCGACGCTGGACATGATCGACGTGAAGATGCTGGGCGTCGGGCTCGCGGCCGCGGTCTTCATCGACGCCACACTGGTCCGCGGCGTCGTGCTGCCGGCCGCGCTCGCGCTGCTCGGGGAGCGCGCCTGGTACCTGCCTGGCTGGCTGAAGTGGCTGCCGGGCCACAGCCTGGCCTGCGAGGGCTCATCGATCCCGGTTCCGGTGGCGGCGCCGGACACCCACATGCCGGGAACTCAGGTCCCGGCCGCGCAGCCGGTGGCTGCAGCCGCCACCGCCTAGCCGCTAGCTCAGGGCTGTCAGGATCTCGTAGCCGTCGCCGGTCACGACCAGCGTGTGCTCGAACTGCGCTGTGCGCTTGCGATCAGCGGTCACCACGGTCCACCCGTCTGGCCAGATGTCGTACTCGACCGTGCCGAGCGTCAGCATCGGCTCGATGGTGAACGTCATGCCGGGCTCCATGATCACGCCCACCGACGGGTCGTCGAAGTGCGGGACAACCAGCCCGGAGTGGAACGTCGCGCCGATGCCGTGGCCGGTGAAGTCCCGGACGACGCCGTAGCCAAACCGGCGTGCGTAGGACTCGATCACCCGCCCGATCGCGTTGAGCGGCCGGCCTGGCGCGACTGCCCGGATGCCGCGCATCATGGCTTCCTGAGTCCGCTCGACCAGCAGGCGCGACTCCTCGTCGACCGCGCCGGCCAGGAAGGTCGCGTTGGTGTCGCCGTGCACGCCGCCGATGAACGCGGTGATGTCGATGTTGACGATGTCGCCGTCAGCGATCACGGTGTCGTCGGGGATGCCGTGGCAGATCACCTCGTTCAGCGAGGTGCACAGCGACTTGGGGAAGCCTCGGTAGCCGAGCGTGCTCGGATAGGCGCCGTGATCCAGCAGGAACTCGTGGCCGATCCGGTCCAGCTCGTCGGTGCTGACCCCCGGTGCGACGTGCCTGGCCAACCTCGGCGAGCGCCTGGGCGGCGATCCGCCCGGCGACCCGCATCCGCTCGATGGTCTCGCTGTCCTTGACGTCGCTCTCGCCCAGGCGCGGCGTACGGCGGCCGACGTATTCGGGGCGGGCGATGTGGGCGGGGACGTCGCGTTGCGGGGAAACCCGGCCGGGCTGGAGGGTAGCAGGCATGATCTGGAATTCTAGTAGCCATGGACGACGACAAGAGCTGGTGGTTCTGCCTCAAGCATCACGTCGTGGAGCAGGGACCAGGCTGCCCGGGCAAGGATCGGCTCGGGCCGTACCCGACGCGCGACGCGGCCGAGCATGCGCTGGAGACAGTGCAGCGGCGCAATGAAGAGTGGGAAGCCCAGGAAAAGTGGCCCGGCGAGGCCTGACCCGCTGTCACGGCGCAGGTCTTGTAGGGTGAGGTCAGCGGCGCAAGCGCGACAAGGGGGCGCAGATTGACCGTCGAGCACCCGGACAATAACCTGCCGCCTGCCGCCAGGGCGCGGCTGGCCGAGATCCGCGGCAGCGGCACCTGGGGCTCAGCGCTGACGACCGACGAGTTCGCCGCGATCAGGAGCACCGGATTCGAGCCGGTGGGGCAGGTTCTGGGCGCCGCCGTCTACAACATCGGCTACACCGGCGGCTACAGCTGCCCGGCCTACGGGGCCGGATACGGCATGGCGCGCCTCGGCGTCTACGGCGGCGCGCCGTACACCAGCGTGACCGCGACGTCGGGCAGCGGGTCCCTCGGGTCCTACGCGCCGCTCGTGCGCACCATGTACCAGGCGCGCCGGCAGGCTCTCGGCCGGATGATGGCAGAGTGCCAGGCCCTCGGCGGTCACGGCGTTGTCGGCGTCCGGCTCACCATCGGCGGCTTCCCGGCCGGGGGCCTGGAGTTCAAGGCGATCGGCACTGCCGTGCGGGCACCTGGTGCCGTGACGCTGCGCGAGCCGTTCACGTCCGACCTGTCCGGCCAGGACTTTGCGAAGCTCCTGCTGGCCGGGTGGGTTCCCGCCGGGCTGGTGCTCGGCATCGCGATCGGGGCCAGGCACGACGACTGGGTCACGGTGACCCAGACCCGGTGGGGCGCGGGCAACACCGAGGTGCAGGGCTACACCGACCTGGTCAACGCCACCCGCCACGACGCGCGCCATCAGCTGGAACTGGACGTGGCCCGCCACGGTGCCGACGGCGTCGTACTGCAGGAGATGGACGTCCGGGTCGGCGAGCACGAGTGCCCGGTCCAGGAGGGCCGCCGCGACCACGTGCTCGAGGCGACCATCATCGGCACAGCGATCGCGCGCTTCGGCCGGCGCGCGGAACCGCCGCCACCGCTGGCGATCATGTCGCTGGACCCGCAGCGGCGGCAGGCCGCACGCGTCCGGCTGGGGCCGGACGGACGATAAGACTCAACACCCGAGGGAGCACCATGAGTGACCAGCAGGGCACCGATCTTGAGGTGCTGGGAGTACCGCAGGACGCGATGCGCAGGCTGGCCGAGCTGCGGCCGGGGCAGCCGGGCTCGATCTTCACCTCTGACTTGTCCGTCAACGAGTTCCTGCTGGTCCGCGAGGTCGGCTTCCGGCCGGTCGGCCTGGTGCTGGGCAGCTCGATCTACCACGTGGGGCTGCAGTTCGGCCGGTGGGGCCAGAGCCAGGAGCTGGACGTCTTGTCGCAGGCGATGTACCACGCCCGCGAGCTCGCGATGACCCGGATGGAAGCCGAGGCGCAGGCGCTCGGTGCCGACGGCATCGTGGGCGTGCGGCTGGACGTCGAGATGAAGGAGTTTGGCGCGGACATCGCCGAGTTCATCGCCGTCGGTACCGCTGTCGTGGCCGAGCCCGGCGCTGGCGGCGGCGGCGTCACCAACTGGCGCAACAACAAGGGCATGCCCTTCACCTCGGACCTGTCCGGACAGGACTTCTGGACTCTGATCCGCGCGGGCTACGCGCCGCTCGGCATGGTCATGGGCTCATGCGTGTACCACATCGCCCACCAGAAGTTCGGCAGCAAGATGGGCAACATCGGCCGGAACGTCGAGCTCGAGCAGTTCACCCAGGCGCTCTACGACGCGCAGGGAGCTCGCCATGACCAGGATGCAGGCCGAGGCGGAGGAGCTCGCGGCCGAGGGCATCGTCGGCGTCCAGCTGCGCCAGCACAGCCACACCTGGGGCTCGCATACGACGGAGTTCTTCGCCATCGGCACCGCCGTGCGGCCGCTGCGCGATGACCACATCATCCAGACGCCGACCATGGTCCTCAGCCTCGATTCCTGACGCCGATGCCGACAGCGGGCCCGCCCGGCCGCGATAGCCCGGCACAGGGGCTGCCGCCAGCTGCCGCGGCCCTGCTGGCGGAGATGCCGGCCACCCGCACCTGGGGCTCGACGCTCGCGGTCGACGAGTTCGCGGCGATCTCCCGGGTCGGCTTCGTCCCGGTCGGGCAGGTGCTGGGCGCGGCCGTCTATAACCTGGGCGACGCCGGCGACGAGGCGTGCCCATACGGGCTCGCCGTCTACCGCGGCGAGGGCACGCCTGCCTACCGGCCGCCCGGCAGCGGCCCGCGGTTCACCGCAGGCGCGGTTGCGCCGGTCGGCGCCGCTGCGATCGGCGCGGCCAGGCCCCTGGTCTCGACCCTCTATCAGGCGCGCCGCGCCGCGATCAGCCGGATGACGGCAGAATGCGCCGCGCTCGGCGGCCTCGGTGTCATCGGCGTTCAGCTGACCGTCGGCCCCTTCGGCGACGACGAGGACATCCTGGAGTTCCGCGCGCTCGGCACCGCGGTGCGTGCGCCAGGGGTGACGAGCCGGGCACAACCCTTCGCCTCCGACCTGTCCGGGCAGGATTTCACGAAGCTGGTTGCACACGGGTGGGTACCGGTCGGCCTGGCGCTGGGCGTTGCGGTCGGCTACCGGCACGATGACTGGCTGACCAAAGGTCAAACCCGATGGACGGCCGGGAACGTGGAGGTGGAGGGTTACTCTCACCTTGTCCGGCAGATGCGCACCGACGCGAGAAACGAGCTTGAGCTAGACCTGGTCCGGATGGGCGCAGAGGGCGTCGTCATACAGCAGATGGAGACGCAGATCTCCGAGCGCAGGTGCCCGATCGTGCCCTTCGGCAAGGACCACGTGGCTCAGGCGACCATCGTCGGCACGGCCATCGCGCAGTTCGCTCAGATGGCCCCGCCGCCGATCTACGGGATCAGGCGGCTAGACGGACGGCGGCCCGCCCCGCCGCCCCAGCAGGTGTCCGTCAGCCTCGGCGGGGAGGACCAGAGCGGGGAAGCGCAGCGCGACGAAGGCCGCGAGACCACGCCGGGTCAGCAAGAGCCGGGTGCGGACGGGCCGGAGCTGGGCTAATCGCCTGGCGGCCCGCTGACGGCATCGAGCAGCCTGGCCAGCCGGGAGCGCATCCGCCAGGCTGAGGCTCCTGAGGACCCGGCCTGCTCCGTGGCCCGGCGACCGGGATCCGCGGTGATGGCGGAGCTTACGAGGTGCTGCACACCGTCGAAGGAGACAGCCGCGACAGCCGGGCTGACCGGCAGCGACTCGTGCGCCAGCTGGTCCAGCTCGGGATCGTCCTGATCGAGGGCGAATATGGTGGCCCCCGCTCGCCGCACATCGTGCACCCGCTCGAGCAGCTCGGCCGGGGCGACCTGCTCGCTGACCACGAGCAGCGTCTCGGCCCGGGTGGCGGCGCGGAGCCGGTCGAGGCCCACGGACAGGTGCGGCGCCGCGCCTGGCTCCGGCGCCCACCTGACCAGAGTCGGCGCGAGCTCGGGGATCCCCGCGTACCTGCTCTCGTCAGCTAAGTGAGCGGTCATGTGCCAGGGCTCGTCGTCCGCAGTGCCGACGATCAGCAGGCCGTTCGGGCTCCGGGCGCTGCGCCGCAGTGCCCGGGCGAAGGAGGACGTGCGTTCCAGCCACCCGGTGGGAGCGAGCAGCGCGCGCAAGGCGGCGACCTGGTCGGCGTTCATAGCCACATCGTGCCGGACCGAGCGGCCTGGCGACGCCAGAACTGGCGTCGCCACTTGCCGGCGCCTGCGCCGGACGTCCCGCGCCGATCTGGCAGGATCATGCGCATGACGGCTGACCCTGCCGGCCCCGCGCAGCCGGGCCGGCCCGCGGACTTGTCCGACCTGATCATCGGCATCCTCGGCGGGACCGGCGACCAGGGCCGCGGGCTCGCGCGCCGGCTGTCCATGGCGGGACACCGGGTCATCATCGGCTCGCGGAATGCCGGCCGGGCAACGGCAGCGGCGGCCGACCTGGGCGGCGGCCCGCTGCTGGACGGCGGCCTGAACCACGAGGCCGCAGCCGAGGCCGACATCGTCATCGCCGCGATTCCCTGGGACGGGCATGCCGACCTGCTCAGCGAGCTCGCCGGGCCGCTGGCCGGCAAGATAGTCATCGACTGCGTCAACCCGCTGGGGTTCGACGCCCGCGGCGCGTACTCCATCGGCGTGCCCGAGGGCAGTGCAGCCGAGCAGGCTGCTTCGGTGCTGCCCGGCAGCACCGTGGTCGGCGCGTTCCACCACGTGTCCGCCCAGCTTCTGCTTGACCCCCAGGTGGACAGCATGGATCTGGACGTGCTGGTGCTGGGCGACGACCGGGCGGCCACCGACCTGGTCATCGGCATCGCCGGGGAGATCCCCGGCATGCGCGGCGTGTACGCGGGACGGCTGCGCAACTGCGGCCAGGTCGAGGCGCTGACGGCGAACCTGGTCTCCATCAACCGCCGGTACAAGGCGCACGCCGGCCTCCGCGTCACCGACGTCTGACCTCGCCCGACCCGCCCTCGCCGGCTGGCGTGGGCGGCGGCCACAGGCAAGCGGACTCGTGTGTAAGGTCACTGATTGTGATGGACCGAGCACGCATGGGCGGTTCTCAGGCCGGCGAGAACCACCCGGAGCGCTCCGCGGTCAGCTTGCCATCGCGCCGCCGTAGCCCGCTGGCGGCAGTGCTGCGGCGGGCGGCGATCGCGGTGGGCCTGCTCGTGCTCGCGACCCTGATCGTGTACCTGGGCCGCGACGGCTACAAGGACGCCGCGCGGCCGGGCCAGCCGCTGAACTTCCTCGCTGCCGCTTACTACTCGGCGGTCGCGCTGTCGACGACCGGCTACGGCGACATCGTTCCCGTCACGTCGTCCGCCCGGCTGGTGAACACCCTGGTGATTACCCCGATCCGGGTTATCTTCCTGATCGTCTTGATCGGCACCACCTTGGAGGTGCTGACCGAGCGGACCAGGGCAAGCTGGCGCATCGCCCGATGGAGATCGAAAATGGCTGGTCATACGGTCGTGGTCGGATACGGCACCAAGGGGCGCAGCGCGCTGAGGACCCTGCGCGAAGCCGGCGTCGGGACGACATCCCTGGTCGTCGTGGACTGCATCCCGGACGTCGTCGCCGAGAGTAACCGCGCCGGGCTGGCCGGCGTGACCGGGGACGCCACCAGGCGCGACGTGCTGACGAGCGCGCAAGTCGAGACGGCCGACCGGATGATCATCGCCGTCAACCGGGACGACACTGCCGTGCTCATCGCGCTGACCGCTCGTCAGCTGAGCCCCGGCCTGACGATCGTGGCCGCGGTCCGGGAGTCGGAGAACGAGCCGCTGCTGCGCCAGAGCGGGGCCGACCACGTCGTGGTGTCGTCCGACGCGGCCGGCCGCCTGCTCGGCCTGTCCACGGTCGACCCGCGCGCCTCGCTGGTCATGAACGAGCTGCTCGGCCGTGGCCACGGCCTGGACCTGACCGAGCGGCCGGTGGCACCGGCCGAGCTGGGCCACCCGGCCAGGGACGCGTGTGCCGACGTGATCGCGTTGCTACGCGCGGGCCGGGTACTGTCGCTCGACGATCCTGGCGCGAGCGCGCTCGAGGACGGCGACCGGCTGGTGCTGCTGTCCGGCGTGCCGCTGTCCCCGCGCGAGCGCTAGGCGCACAGCGTCAGCGGCAGGAGCACAGCGTCAGCGGCAGGAGCACGGGGTCAGCGGCAGGAGCACGGGGTTAGCGGCAGGAGCACGGGTCAGCGATAGGAGTACTCCGGCGTCGGGAAGCTGCCGCCGACCACGTCGGCGGCGAATGCCTCGGCCGCGCCACGGAGGACCCCGGCGATGTCGGCGTAGCGCTTGACGAACTTGGCGGTGCGCGGCGACAGCCCGGCCATGTCCTGCCAGACCAGCACCTGGGCGTCGCAGTGCGGCCCGGCGCCGATGCCGATGGTGGGGATGTCCAGGCTCGCGGTGACGCGCTCGGCCAGCTCGGCCGGCACGCACTCGAGCACGACGGCGAATGCACCCGCCGACTGGAGCGCCTTGGCGTCGTGCAGCAGGCGCTCGCCGTCCTCGCCGCGGCCCTGCACCTTGTAGCCGCCGAATGCGTTCACTGACTGCGGGGTGAGGCCCAGGTGCGCCATGACCGGGATCCCGGCCGCCATCAGTTCCTCGACCTGGCGGATGACCCGGTACCCGCCCTCGAGCTTGACCGCCTGAGCGCCGGTCTCTTTCAGGAACCTGGTGCCGGCCTCGAGCGCTGCGGCGGGGGAGGCCTGGTAGGAGCCGAAGGGCAGGTCCGCGACAATGAGGGCGCGGCTCGTGCCCCGGACGACGGCCGACGTCAGCGGGATCAGCTCGTCCACGGTGACCGGAATAGTGGAATCGTGACCATAGACGACCATTGCCGCTGAGTCGCCGACCAGCAGGACGGGGATGCCAGCTGAGTCGAATACCGCCGCCGTCAGGGCGTCGTAGGCGGTCAGCATGGGCCATTTCTCGCCGCGGGCCTTGGCTGCCGCGATGTCCTGGATAGTCAGGCGCCGAGTGGCCTGGCCGCCGTACAGCGGCTCCGGCGTCCCGGCTGGCGTGGCGGGCGCGAACTGGTGGCCCTGGTCAGCAGTCATAGCATCCTCCGCGTCTCGTTGCGCCCTTGTGGCGTCCCCGGACCATCTGATGATCGCACGGCCGCCCGGCAGGTGAACAGAGGTGCTCCGAGCTCGATTCGTGCCCGGCCACCGCCCCGCCAGAGCTGGCAGCGACGCCCCGATTTGCGATACGATCATGTCTCGTATCGTTTTTTGCGGGCCACTAGCCAGAACACCTGGGACCCGGCGCGCGCTTCCCGAAGGCAGGCATGGACAGCACGGCAATGCACCGGCGCCGCTGGATCATTCTCAGCGTCCTGATCATCAGCCTCACCGCGATCGTGCTGGACAACACGGTCCTCAACATCGCCCTCAAGACCATCGCGGAGCCACGGTCCGGGCTCGGCGCCAGCCAGAGCCAGCTGGAGTGGGCGATCAACTCCTACACGCTGGTCTTCGCCGGTCTGCTGTTCACCTTCGGCGTCGTCGGCGACCGGATCGGCCGGCGGCGGATGCTGATCATCGGCATGGCCCTGTTCGGCCTGTCCTCACTGGTGTCCTCGTACGCGCAGACGCCCGATCAGCTCATCTGGGCCAGGGCGGCCATGGGCCTCGGCGGCGCCGCCGTCATGCCGCAGACGCTGTCCATCATCACCAACGTCTTCGACCCGAAGGAGCGCGCCCGCGCCATCGGAATCTGGGCCTCGGCGGTCGGCGTTGCGATCGCGGTCGGACCGATCGCTGGCGGCCTGCTGCTCGATCACTTCTGGTGGGGCTCGGTCTTCCTGATCAACGTGCCGCTGACGGCAGTCGGCATCGCCGCTATCGTCGCGCTGGTGCCGGAGTCCAGGAGCCCGAGCCCCGGCCGGGTCGACTACCTGGGCGTGCTGCTGTCGATCGCCGGCCTAGTGCTCGTGGTGTACGGGATCATCCAGGGCGGCGACACTGGTTCCTGGCTGCGCGGTGACGTCCTTGGGCCGGTGGCGGGCGGCGTCGCTGCGCTGGCGGTGTTCGGCTGGCATGAGGCCAGGACGGATCACCCGTCGCTGGACGTACGGCTGTTCCGCGATCCTCGACTGTCGTCTGCCGCGGCGGCCATCTCCCTTGTCTTCTTCGCCATGGGCGGCGTCTACTTCTTCATCAGCTTCTACACCCAGAACGTGCGCGGCTACAGCCCGCTGCACGCCGGGCTGCTGACGATTCCGCTGGCGGTGGGCCAGCTGCTGTTCGCCACCCGCAGCGCCCGCCTGGTCCGCAGGTTCGGCGCCAAGGTCGTGTGCACGACCGGGCTGGTAGTCATGTCCTGCGCGCTGGCCGGCTATCACTTCCTCGGCACCAGCACGCCGGCCTGGGTGCTCTTGCTCACGTTCCTGATTCAGGGCTGCGGCATGGGCCTGGTCATGCCGGCCGCGACCGAGGGCGTCATGTCCGTCGTGCCCCGCGAGCGCGGGGGCGCGGGCTCGGCGATCACCAATACCTCACGCCAGGTGGCGGTCGCCCTCGGCGTGGCGGTGCTCGGCTCGGTGCTCGCGCAGGCC
This sequence comes from uncultured Actinomycetota bacterium, assembly GCA_963837255.1. GTDB lineage: Bacteria > Actinomycetota > Actinomycetes > Streptosporangiales > Streptosporangiaceae > JAJYUU01. Next base: position 1,182,384 of record CAWIMN010000007.1, on the reverse strand, counting down.
TACCGCACCCGGCTCCAGCCCTACCTGAGCGTCCTGCCGGCCAGCGCACGGCACAATGCGACCGTGTCGATCGCGCAGACGCAGGTCTTCGCGGCGCACCTCGGCCGGGCGGGCGACCGGCTGCTGACGGCGGCTAGCTCGTCGTTCGTGGCCGCCATGCACGTGACGGCGCTGATCTCGGTGCTGATCGCGGTCGTGGGCGCGGTCACGGTCGCGATCTGGATGCCGGGCCGGGTCACGGCGGAGTCGGCCGCCGCCGGGACCGGGACGGCTGCCGAGCATGCACCGGCTGCCGAGCGCGCTCCGGCCGCGGGGGCGCCGATGCCATTACTGCCTCGGGAGCACTCGATGCCTAGCCGTCAGCGAACCAGGAGCGCGCCGGTACAGGCCGCGGAGCCGGCCGCGAGCGCGCCGTCCGAGCCGCGGCGCCCTGGCCGGCCCCGCAGCGAGCAGGCTGACCAGGCGATCTTGTCGGCTGCCCTCGACCTGTTCGCCGAGTGCGGCCCGGACGCGCTGTGCATCGAGCAGGTGGCGGCGAAGGCCGGCGTCGGCAAGGCGACGATCTATCGTCGCTGGCCCGGCAAGGAGGACATGCTCGTCGACGCGCTCGGCGGGCTCGGTACGCACCTGCCGGCGCCGCAGGGCAGGTCCGTGCGGGCCGACCTGATCGCGCTGCTGGACGCGATCTGCCGGGAGGCCGCCGACCCGCGCCGGGCCAGGCTGTTCGCGCTGCTCCAGGGCGAAGGCGTGCGTTATCCGCGGCTGATGGCGAAATACCTGGAGACGGTGGTGCAGCCACGCCGCGACGTCGTCAGGGCCGTGCTGCGCCGCGGCGTGGCGACCGGCGAGCTGCGCGAAAACACTGATATCGACGCGGCCACGTTCCTTCTCAATGGTGCCGTCCTCGCGAGCATGTACGGACAAGGGCACACCGACACGAAGTACGCCAAGCGAGTCGTCGAGGAACTGCTGCGCGGCCTGGCCGCCCGCTGACCGGTACGCTCGCCTCATGCTGCTCACGAAGTTCGGCCATTCGTGCGTCCGGCTGGAGAAGGACGGCGCCCGGCTCGTGATCGATCCGGGCGTCTGGGCCGGTCCGGATGTCCTCGCCGAGGCGAGCGCCGTGCTCATCACGCACGAGCATGCCGATCATGTGGACGACGAGGCGGTCCGCGCCGCGCTGACCGCCGACCCGGGCCTGCGCCTGTGGGCGAGCGAGACGGTGGCGCGCCAGTACGCCGAGTTCTCCGGCCGGGTCCAGGTGGTGCACCACGGGGACAGCTTCGACGCGGCCGGATTCGGCGTGCGCGTCTACGGCTCTGAGCACGCTGTGGTCGACAAGGCCATCCCGATCGTGCCGAACACTGGGTTTGCGATCGACGGCGAGATCTTCCACCCGGGCGACTCGTTTACCGTGCCCGAGGACAAGATCCCGACGCTGCTGCTGCCGGTGAGCGCGCCGTGGCTGAAGTTCAGCGATATCGCCGACTACATCCGGGCGTACGCGCCGGAGCGCGGGTACTGGATTCATGATGCCCTGCTCAACACCAAGGGCGCCAACCTGATGACGAACTTGCTGAACCTGGTCCCGACGGCGGCCGGCCCGGCCAGCTTCCTGGTACCCGGCACCACGATCGAGGTGTAGCAAGCGCACGCCCAGGCTTCGGCCTGCGAACGACGCCGATGTGCCCGGCGGGCAGGTCGAAGGCGGCCATCGAGCGCCGCGAGTAGCGTGGAACCAGCACCTCCTGCCGAACGGAGACGCCGATGGCCCGGCCAGCTGCCGAACCCGATGCTGGACACTTGCTCGGCCGGGGTCTGCTCACCCTCGCCAACGTGATCACGATCGCGGCGCCTATCGCCGCTGACTGGAACGACTCGCACATTTTCAATAAGCGCTGGCCCGCACACGCACGTTTCCACGGCGTGACAGCGCTGGCCATGGCCTGTTCGCTGGGCGCCGTCAACATCTGGTCAGTGTGGTCCGGCGCAACAGACCGGAGCACAGCCCGGTTCTTCGCCGCTGCTGTCCCTGTCGCTTACTGGGTGCCGTTCTTCCTGGCACCGCTGGTCCCCGGCACCGCCGTGGACGATCCACCCAACCCGGTTCCGCGCCTGGCCGGCGTGCCCACCAATATTCTGGGCGCGGCAGCCACTACTGCCACGGCGGCCGTTGGCTGGTTCCTAGACCGCCAGTCCGCCGCTGGCGGCTAAATCAGCTCGACGTCGATGACCTCGGTCCTGGCGATGGCCCGGTCGCGCTCACCGGCCAGCGAAAGCCGCCGCTCGTCAGTCATGTGGGCGCTCAGTGCGACGGCTGACGGGAACTCCAGCAACTGGACCTCCAGCGGCTGGCCGTCACCGCCGTTGCCCCTCGCGCGCTGGAGCACCCTGCCGCCGTGCTCGGGCACCAGCTCCAGGACCCGGTCCTCATAGGCGACGAGGGCATCCTCGGCAGCTGGCTTCGCCCACAGCAAGACGCACATTGTCAGGCTCACAGCCGAGATCCGGTCGGCTTGGCTGGGATCACGGCCCGACCGTATCGCGCCGCGCCAGCGGCCTATCGCGGGGTCGCAGATTTGTCCGCTTCCCGCGGTCGCCTGCCAGCCCGGCGAAAGCACGGCATGATGTGTGATTGCTGCCACGTTCGGGCGACCGAGGAGACACCGTGATTGTCTGGGCATCCAGGCTGGCCGCGTGCGCCGTCGCAGCCGGCTGCCTTGCGGCCGCGCCAGCCGTTGCGGGGCAGACCATCCCGGGGCCGGCCGTTCGCGGGGCCGGCCGTCGCCAAGGACCCGCAGAAGGGCGTCGCGGTCTGGACGTTCGGCGGCGTGGACAAAGCGCTAGCCAGGTCTGGCGCCGCCTGGTACTACACGTGGGCGCCGGGCCACTCGGGCGTCAGGACCCCGCGCGGAACGAGCTTCGTGCCCATGATCTGGGGCGCGGGCAACGTGACGAAGGCGACGCTGCGGCAGGTGAGGACCGAGGGCCGGTACCTGCTTGGCTTCAACGAGCCGGACAACGGCGGCCAGGCGCACATGACCGTGTCACAGGCGCTGAGCCTGTGGCCGCAGCTGATGCACACTGGCATGCAGCTCGGCAGTCCGGCGGTCGCCGCGGCCGCCGCGACGCCTGGTGGCTGGCTTGACCAGTTCATGGCGGGCGCGAAGAGCCGTCACTTCCGGGTGAACTTCATTGCCGTGCACTGGTATGGCGGCGACTTCACGACAAGTGCGGCCGTCGCGCAGCTGAAGCAGTACCTTCAGGCAATCCACGCTCGTTACCACAAGCCGATCTGGCTGACCGAGTTCGCGCTGATCAGGTTCGGTACGACCGCGTCGTTCCCGTCGCCGAGAGGCCAGGCGGCATTCCTGACCGCCGCCACCCGGATGCTGCGTGGGCTCAGCTACGTGCAGCGCTATGCATGGTTCGCGCTGCCGGCGTCGGCCGGCGATGGCACCGCTGGCCTGTTCCGGCCGGGCGCAGTTCCCACAGCGGCCGGACGCGCCTTCGAGGCTGTGCCCTAGTACCGCCAGCTCGCGGTCACAAAGCGATCGCGTAGAGTGACCACGGAATGACCGCTAGTAGCAACGACCGCCTGCCAGACCTGGCTGCGACGGGCGATGAGAGACAGGCATCGGGGCGGGCCGCGCGGCGGCGAGTGCGGCGGGGCGGCCTCGGTGACTGGCCGCCGCCCGACCGCGGACACGACGCACTGGCGACGATTCTGGCCCAGAACCAGATCAGGGTTCCTGCGCTCGTCCCCATCCGGCATCACCGGATGGCCGTCTCGCCGTGGAATTACTACCGTGGTGCAGCCGCCGTCATGGCGAGCGACCTCGCCTCCCAGCCCGACAGCGGGCTCATCGTCCAGCTGTGCGGCGACGCGCATGTGCTGAACTTCGGCCTGTGGGCCACACCGGAGCGGAACCTGGCGTTCGACCTGCGCGACTTCGACGAGACACTGCCGGGCCCGTTCGAGTGGGATCTCAAGCGCTTCGCCACCAGCGTCGTGGTGGCCGCGCGCGAGAACCGGATCAAGCCCGCCAAGGCCGCCGCGGCAGTGACGGCCGGTGTCGAGGCCTACCGACGGCGCATGCGCCGGTACGCGATGACGCCCGAGCTTGATATCTGGTACGACGGCATGCGCGTCGACAGCCTGATGCGCTATTTCCAGCCCGCCGATCGCGGTCGTGTGTCGATCCATATCGAGAAGAAGCGCCAGCGCCGCACGAGCCGCGGTGCGTTCGCCAAGCTGACGACCATGGTGCACGGGCGGCCCCGGATCACCGAGGATCCGCCGCTCCGGGTCCGGATCGGCGACGACGAGCAGGCCGAGCTCGTCAGCCACCTGCTGGCCGAGTACCGGCTGACGCTGCAGGAGGACCGGCGGATCCTGTTCGACCGGTTTACCGAGGTCGACACCGTCCGGCAGGTCGTTGGCGTGGGCAGCGTCGGCATGCGCGTCTATCTGGTGCTGTTTGAAGGGCGGTCCGGCGCCGACCCGCTGTTCCTCCAGGTCAAGCAGGCCGGACCGGCGGTATACGAGGCGCATACCAGGCCGAGCGTGCACGGCAGCCACGGCGAACGGGTGATCTTCGGCAAGCGCCTGGTTCAGAGCGCCACGGATATCTTCGTCGGCTGGGGATCGCTGCGCGGGCACGACTACTACATCCGTCAGTTCCGCGACATGAAGATCATCCCGACCACCGAGCTGATCGCCGCGCGGCTTGCCGAGTTTGCGACCGCGTGCGGCGAGACGCTCGCCCGGGCGCACGCCCGCAGCGGGGACCCGGTGGCCATCGATGGCTATATCGGAACGGGGCCGAATTTCACCACCGCGATCAGCCGGTTCGCCCGCCGGTATGCCGATCAGAACGAGCGCGACCACGCCCAGCTCGTCAGCGCGATCACGCGCGGCACAGTCGAGAGCACGCCTGGCTGATGCGCGGCCGGCCGAGACGGGCGGACCTCAGCGCGCCACCGGCAGGATGACCGCCGATAGGTGCTCCGGATCGTGGTACACGCGCTGGTCCGCCGTTACCAGCGCGGTCGCGGTCGCCAGCGGCTCACCTGTCCCGAGATTGCGCGCGTACCGTGGATGCGCCCCGCTGGACACCTGGAGCCGGAGCCGGCTGCGCCGGTCGAACCGGTGGGCGACCGGCCACAGGTCGAACCGGACGCGGCGGGTGCCGTCGGCCGACGACTCCGGCTGGCCGGGGGACAGGCGCAGCAGGCCGTCACAGATGTTCAGCGAGCGGCCATCCGGGTGCACCTCGCACAGCCGGGCGAAGACGTCGGTGTGCTCGCGTTCGGACGCGACGTGCAGGTCGACGGCTGGCACGCCGATCACCTCGAGGTCGGCGCCGAGCGGCTCGCTCGTATAGGTCAGCACGTCCGGCCGGGCTTCGAGCACCCTGTTGTCGACCCTGGCAGTTCCCTGGTTGCCCACCGGTCCGGCGAGGTTCGGGGTGGGATCGGCCGGGTCGTAGCGGTAGGCGTCCGGCGCGCTCGGGTCGGGCAGCGCGGCCGCGAGGCGACCATCCGGCTGGAGGTACCAGCTGTGCGCTGTGGTGTCCGGCGGCCAGGCCGGCAAGTCGCGCCACTCCTCGGCTCCGGTCACGAAGATGCGTACAGGGCTGCGCCCTGCCGACAGGGAGTCGGCCCGGTCGGCGAGCGCGGCGGTCAGGAACTGCAGGCTCTCGTGCACCCACACGGCCGCCGCGGCGTTGTCCGCGTGACGCCATGGCCCGATCGTCAGCCTCGGCTCGTGTCCCGCTGCCCGCAGCGCGGCGTAATCGCGTAGCTGGGCCTGCAGGAAGATGTCGTGCCAGCCGCCGATCATGGCCACCGCGCCCGTGACCCTGGCAGGCCCGTCGGGAAGGCGTGCCGCCGCCAGAACGCTTCGTCCTGTCCAAGCCAGGCCTGCCAGTACGGCTTCGACGCCCCGGTCGCGAGCCGGTCGAGGTCACCGAGCGGGAGGTGGTCAGCCAGCGGGCGGATGGCGCGGGCCCGGAAGCCCTGACGGAACATCGCGGCCGGCCGCTCCTGCCGGGCGACCTGGTCGGTCCATTCCAGCATGGTGTCCAAGGCGAATGACCCGCCGCTCTGGATCAGCTCGCGCGGCCGGGTGCTGCTGACCTGGACCGCCATCGCCTTGTGGTCGGGCAGCCCCTCGCAGGCGAGCGCCCACTGGGTGACGCCGAGATAGCTCGGGCCCCAGGTGCCGAACGAGCCTGGGTACCACGACTGCCCGCGCAGCCACTGCACGGTGGCGAGGCCGTCGGCCTGCTCGGTCACGCCGAGCGGGTCGAGCTCGCCGCCCGACCCGAACGTGCCGCGGCAGCTCTGCACGACGCTCTGGAAACCACGCTCGGCAAGCAGCCTGCCCGCCAGCATGCCGAACGGCCCGCGCCGGCCGTACGGGCAGCGGACGAGCACGAGCGGCGGCCGGCCGCGTCCCTGGCCACGTACCTGTCGGCCAGCAGAGTGACACCGTCCGGCATCGGGATCTTCATGTCGCGCTCGACCCGCAGGTTGTGCGTCTGTGCCGGCGGCAGCTTCATCGCGCGCTCGAAGAACCTGCTGAGGATGGTCACGGGTCACCAACCGCCTGCGTAGGGAAGTCAGGCGCCTTTCGGGCACGGATAGAACATCGCGCCGTCGAGGTTCACGTCAAACTTGACCGCAGCGAAGCCGTACGGCGGCGCGAAGACCGACCGGCAGAACACGGCGAACGACCGCCGCCCCGTGCAGGCCTGGCCCGGATTGCAGACATAGTGGTCGTCGGAGTACTCGGCCTCGCCCACCCACTTGCCGGTCGGCTGCTGCGCCGTCTTGTCCGTGCTGAAGTCGTCCCAGCCGCACGGCGTGCCGCCAGACAGGCCGGTGCACGTGATGCCGTACTGCGCGCTGCCGCGTAGCTGCGCGGCTAGGCACTGCCGGTAGATGTAGCACTCCTCGACGACTGCACCGTCCGAGTACTGGCGGCCCCACCAGGAGAGGAGCGGGGAGTTCTTCCAGAGTCCGGTCATGCCATCGCGGTGGATCTGGTTGAACGCGTAGGCCAGGAGGTTCTGGGCGTCACCGGGAGTCAGGTGGAAGCCGGTGGTGGACGGCGGGTCAAAGCTATCGATGTCGTCGAGCTCGACGGCGTCGAATCCCTTCCGCGCGCACATGGCGATGCGTTCGTCCAGCATCGGCTTCAGCGCGTCCAGCTGGCGGAAGTCGACCCAGCGCTCCTGCGGGTAGCCGTAGTAGATCGCCGCCGAGGGTATCGGCGGGGAACGCCTGGCCCGGGCTAGCGTCCGGCCGGTAGTCCTCCCAGGCCAGGTCCAGGTAGCAGATCAGCTTCGGGTGCGCCAGCGTCGCGGCCCGCCAGCGGGCGTGGATGCGCGCGACCTCCGTGCGCGTGGTCAGGAATCCGTCGACGTCGTAGATGTCGACGGCTCGCCTGCCGGTCCGCTGGAGCGGCGTGACGCGCCCGATCTGCCAGTCCCAGCGCATGGGCGTCCCGGCGGAGTTCAGGTGCGGCGGATACCAGCAGGCCTGATCGTGACGCGGTCGGCAGGCCGCCGGCGCGGGCATCGGCACCACCCGCCAGCTGAACCGGATCATGGTCGCCCCAGCGGCATCGGAGGTGCGCACGGCGACCTGGTGCCGGCCGGCGGCCAGCAGCCCGGTATAGAAGACCCGGCTGGACGGCAGCAGGCGCCACCCACCGTGGTCGACCCGGTAGTGCTGCACTGGCGTTCCGCTGGCGGCGGCGAAGTGCGGCGGATACACCTGGAAGTACTCGGCATCAGAGGCTGTCTGGCGCTCGGGCGTTCCGTTTACGAATTCCGTCGCCGGCGGCTGCCCTGTCCGGTAGCCGCGGACCGGGTCTGGCGTGGTGTAGCTGGCGGACGCGTGCACCACGCTGAAGGCAAACGTCGCCGGGTCCGTCTCGACCACCTCGGTCGCCGTCTCGGTCACCTCGAGCCGCTTGCCGGTATCGCCATGCCCGACCACGTACCGGTTCGCGGCGAAGGGGGTTGCCGTTGAGTCGGCCGCGGTGACGCACTTAGCGGCGCAGGCCCGCCACGCATAGGCGACCTCGAAGCTCAGCAGCTTCTCTGAGCGCGGCAGGGGACCGGGTCGCCAGTACAGCCCGGTCGCCTTGACGACACCGCCATCGCGTACGTGGCCGGTGATCGAGAGACTGCCCTGCGCGGTCGGGGCCGGTATCGACGGCGTCGCGACACCTGATTGCGCGGCGACGGCCGCGCGGGCCGGGGCCTGGCCGGGGGATGGCCACCCCGTTCCCGTCCATGCGACGGTGACAGCGGCCGTTGCGATCACGATCACGGGTCGCATCGCGCGCATGGCAGTTACTCCTTACCGCAGGCCGGGCGGCATCAGGCGGGAATGCGCGGCCAGCAGTTCGTCGCACATGGCGACGGTCTGGCCGGTGGTGAGCGTGGCCGCGGTGTTCGGATCCAGGAGCGCGGCCTGGTAGACGTGCTCCCGGCTGCCGCCCAGGGCGGCGGCTACGGTCAGCTCGACGACGTTGAGGAAGGTGCGGTTGAGCGCGGCGAGCTGGACCGGCAGGGCGCCGACGGGCCGCGGCCTGGCGGCCCCGAGCGACACATCGCACGGCACCTCCACGCAGCAGTCCGGCGGCAGGTTGGCGATGAGGCCGTCGTTGCGCACGTTGACGTAGATTTCGCGCTCGGCGCCGGTCTCGACCGAGTGGATGAACTGCGAGGCGAGCTCGTCGGTCGGGGTCAGGTCCAGCTCGGCGCCCGAGGAGAGCTGATGCTGGAGCGAGTCCAGCTCGGCGAGGTTCTCCTCCGACCGGGCCAGGTAGTCCCCGACGAAGATGCGGTACCGCTCGACCTGGTCGGCGTGGCGCATGAACCAGGGCACGTACTCGGCCGAATGCTCGCTGGATTCGGTGGGGAAGTAGCCGAACCGCCGGAAGATCTCCACCCGGACCCGCCGCTGTAGCTCCGGCGAGGCGTCGATCACCTCGGCGAGCCGCGGATACAGCGACTCGCCCGCCTGCTCGAACCGGAGCACGAACGCCTGGTGATTGAAGCCGGCCGTGGTGAAGTCGACAGCGGCCGGGTCCGCGCCGACCAGGCCCGCCAGGAAAGCGTGCGTGTCGCGGACCGAGTGGCACAGGCCGTAGACGCGCTGGAACGCCGTGCCCGCGCAGACGGCCCACGGCAGCATCGCCATCGGGTTGGAGTAGTTGAGCAGGTAGGCGTCCGGGCAGTGGGCCAGCATGTCGGTAGCGATGCCGGTCACCACCGGGATCGTGCGCAGGCCGCGGAAGATCCCGCCGATGCCGAGCGTGTCGCCGATGGTCTGGCGGACGCCGTACCGGGCCGGGATGTCGAAGTCGGCCCTGGTCGCGTCGTAGCCGCCGACCTGGACCTCGTTGATTACGTAGTCCGCGCCCGCCAGCACCTCGCCCCGGTCCTGCGATGCCCGCACGTCGGCGCTGGCGCCAGTCTGGGCGACGATCTGACGGGTCAGCGCCGCCGCGAAGGCAAGCCGGTCGGCGCTGATGTCGTGCAGGGCGAGCGTCAGGTCGCCGGCCAGCTCGGGATAGCTGCAGAGATCGGTGACGACGTTGCGGGTGAACTCGACGCTCCCGGCGCCGATGAATGCCACGGTGACCACGCTCGACAGTGTTGCATCAGATTGCTGCATTCGATATCGCTTCGAGCAACATTGCGCAGGGCAATTCGCAACTGTTGTACGGTCATACCCCAAGAGAGCCGCATTAGGGGGTTGACACCAGCCCGGAACGCGGCGCAATGATGTCTGAAACTCGCAGGAATCGCGCAAGACTCGTCGCAGTGAGGTCGCCATGAGAAGTTCCAGGGTCGGCGTCGCGATGGCATCGGTGCTCTCCATTGGGCTTGCTGTGTTCGGGCTGGCTGCCTGCGGCTCAGGTAGTGCCGGTACCGGCAGCGGCAGGCTCCAGATCTGGGAGGGCTACACCGGTGCCGAGGCCAAGGCGTTCGCGCACCTGCTGGGCGAGTGGAACGCCGCCCACCCAGGCGAGAAGGTCGCCAGCCAATACGTCAACAACGACGACTCGCTTGCCGAAACTGCTGACGGCGGTCAAGGGCGGCAGCCAGCCGGACATCGCTTACGTCTACGGCTCCTGGGCGCCGAACGTCGCACAGATCCCGCAGGTGGTCAACCTCACCAAGGTGGTCCAGCAGCCCGACGTGAACTGGTCCGACTTCTGGGTCGGCGAGCGCGACGTCGCCACGGTGAAAGGCAAGGTCATCGGCATCCCGGCGCTGGTTGACAACCTCGCTGTCGTCTACAACAAGACGCTGTTCGCCCAGGCTGGCCTGCAGCCGCCGAGCCCGAACTGGACCTGGAGCCAGTTCATTACTGACGCGCAGAAGCTCACGAACCCGGCGAAGAAGCAATTCGGCACCGCCTACGTGACGCCCGGCACCGAGGACACGGTCTGGCACTGGGAGGCGCTGCTGTGGGAGGCCGGCGGCGAGATCCTGAACGCTTCGAACACCAAGGCGGCCTTTGACTCCCCGGCCGGGCTCCAGTCGCTGACCGCGCTGCGTACCTTGGCGGTCACCGACAAGTCCATGTACCTGGACCCGAGTGACTCCGAGTACGCCAACGTGTTCAACTCGGGCAAGATCGGCATGCTGGTGACCGGGCCGTGGGATCTGTCCGCCTTCCCCAACGTGAAGTACGGCGTGCAGATCATGCCCTCGTTCGGCGGCACCGCCGGCGGGCACCAGACGATCTCCGGTCCGGACAACTGGGTGATCTTCAACAACGGCGCCAAGCGCGTCGCCGCCGCGGAGCAATTCCTGATCTGGATGACGGCCACGCCGCAGGCGACCTACTTCTCGCTGGCGACCGGTGACCTGCCGATCCGCCAGTCGGTGGAGAACTCGCCCGGATTCCTGCAGAAGATGGACCAGGCCCTGCCCGGCGTCGACACCTTCATCACGCAACCTCGGCAACGTCAAGCAGGCCAGGCCGCAGCTGCCGACCTACCCGAAGATCTCCACCATCCTCGGCAACATGATCGTGTCGGTGCTGCTCGGCAAGAGCCAGCCGCAGGCAGCCCTGGCCAGCGCCGCGCAGCAGGTGAACCAGGCTCTGGCCGGTGGCTCGAGCTCCTGACGTGCTGACCCGAGCAACCATCGCCCGGCAGCAGCGCCGGCCGCAACGCCTCTGGCGGCAGCCTGCCGTCGGCCGCCAGGCCGCGTCCCCGGGCCAGCGAGCAACTGGCCGCCTGGGGATTCGTGACGCCCGGGCTTGCGATCATCGTGCTGTTCGGCGTGGTGCCGATCATCTGGTCAGCCGATCATGTCGTTCCAGCGGAACAGTCTGTTCAGCGCCGAGCACTCCGTTTGCTGGGCTGGCCAACTACCGGGAGATGCTGCATGACCCGGTCGTCGCCCAGGCGCTGCAGCACACGGTGGTCTACACCGCGCTGTTCGTGCCTGGCACGATGATCGCCGGCCTGTTCCTCGCCGTCGCGATGAACAGGAAGATCCGCTTCATCTCGCTGTACCGGACTGCCGCCTACGCCACCATGGCCATTTCGACCATCAGCGAAGCGCTCGTCTTCATCTGGCTGTTCGACCCGTCCTACGGCATCGTGAACTACGTCTTCAGCCTGCTCGGCCTGCATCAGCAGGCGTTCCTGAACTCCACATCCGAGGCCCTGTACGTGATCGTGATCATGACGATCTGGGGCTGGACCGGCTTCGCCGTCGTCATCTACCTGGCCGCCCTGCAAGGCATACCGCAGGTGCTGACCGAAGCCGCGGCCATCGACGGGGCCGGCCGGTGGACGATATTCCGCCGCATCACCTTGCCGCTGCTCAGCCCGGCGTCGCTGTTCCTGCTGGTCTGGCTGACGATTAACGCGCTGCAGCTATTCGACGAGGTCTACCTGAGCACTCAAGGCGGGCCGCTGAACTCGACCACGGTTGCTGGTCTACTACCTCTACGAGGTGGCCTTCGGGCAGCAAGGAAGCTGTGACTTCGGCTACGCCTCGGCGATCGCTTACTTCCTGTTCGTCATTATCCTGGCAGTCACTGGCGTGCAGTTCTGGGCCAGCCGACGGTTCGTCCACTACCGGTCATGACCGCCCCAGCGATCGCACTGCAACGGCCGCGCCGCAGGCGCCGGCTGCCGTTCAGCCCCTGGCACCTGGTGCTAGTCCCGGCCACGATCATCCTGATCTTCCCGTTCGTTTGGCTGCTGATCACGTCGGTGGAGACACCGGCCGAGGCGCTGCACTTCCCACCGATCCTGACGCCGCACCACCTCGACTTCGGGAACTACCCGCAGGCTCTTCAGGCGGAGCCATTCGGGCGGTTCTTCATCAACAGTGCTGTCGTCGCCATCGTCACGGTCCTGTCTAATCTGGTGCTCTGCTCCATGGCGGGCTATGCGTTCGCCCGGTACCGCTTCCTCGGCCGCGGCCTGCTCTTCATCTTGATCATGACCACGCTGATGGTCCCGTTCCAGGTGACGATGATCCCGCAGTTCATCATCACCAAGTGGCTCGGCGTGAACCTGCTCGCATCAGTCGGGATCAACCACATCGGCTCGCTGATCCTGCCAAATGCGGCGACCGCCTTCGGCATGTTCTTCCTGCGCCAGTTCTTCCGTACCCTGCCCGTCGAGTACGAGGAGGCCGCCAGGGTCGATGGGGCGAGTCGGCTAACCGTGCTGTGGCGCATCGTGCTGCCCCTGTCCACCCCGGCCTTGTCGACGCTCGCCGCCCTAACCTTCCTGGACTCCTGGAACAACTTCCTCTGGCCGCTCATCGCGATCAACCAGACCGAATCAGATGACGCTGCCGCTTGGCCTGGCGACGTTCCAGGGCGCGCACAGCACCGAGTGGACGCTGCTGATGGCCGGCAACGTGATGAGCCTGATCCCGATATTGATCATCTTCTTCGCCGCTCAGCGGTACTTCATCCGCTCGGTGGCGGCGACCGGCCTGGCCGGGACCTAGGCCCGGGCCGCAGCACGGCCAGCAGCCGCGCGACCTCGGCCGCGATGGCGTCGCGGCCGGCCGCGCCGTACTTGCGCGGGTCGACGAGCGTGGCGTCGGCCGCGAGCCGGTCGCGCACGGCTGCGGTGTAGACCTTGTTGAGCTGCGTCGCGATATTGATCTTCGTCATGCCCGCGCGCACCGCGGCCGCCAGCATCTCGTCGGGGACGCCGGACGAACCGTGCAGGACCAGGGGGACCGGCACGGCCTGGTGGATCGCAGCGATCAGGTCCAGGTCGAGCACGGCGTCCCGGGTCAGCATCGCGTGCGAGCTGCCCACCGCGACCGCCAGCGCGTCTACGCCCGTCGCGGCCGCGTAGCCCGCAGCCTCGTCTGGCTTCGTCCGGGCGCCGGCCGCGTGCACGCCGTTCTTGCCGCCGATCTCGCCCAGTTCAGCCTCGACCCAGATGCCGCGGTCGTGGCACCAAGCCGCGACGGCAGCGGTCGCGGCGACGTTGGCGTCGTGTGGCAGGACCGACGCGTCGAACATGACCGATCCAATGCCTAGGTCAGCCGCCTCGCGCACGAGCGGCTCGGCGGTCGCGTGGTCGAGGTGCACCACGACAGGCACGGCCGCAGATCTCGCAATCGACAGGGCCGCGAGGCCGATCGGCGCCAGCGCCCCGTGGTAGGCGACGCAGTTCTCGCTGATCTGGAGCACTACCGGTGCGCCGGCGGCCTCCGCTCCGGCCACGATGGCCTCGGCATGCTCGATGCCGATCAGGTTGAACGCGCCGATGCCGCCTGTCGGGCCGGCAATCTCGGCCATCCTTGCCGCGGTCATCACAAGCCCACCAGGCTGCGAACTGGGCAACTGGCCAGCGCCCGCTCATAGTGCGCGCGGTCGAATTCGCCGGCCGCGTGCGTCGCCACGGTCGCGGCCCCGAGTGCGGCGGCGTGCCGCAGCCGGTCGGGCCAGCCCCAGCCGCGGGCGAGCCCGAGCGCCAGCCCGGCCATGACGGCGTCGCCGGCGCCCGTCGGATTGTGCACAGGCACTTCCGGCGGGACGACGTGCCAGCAGGCCGCACCGACGAGCGCGAGCAGGCCGTCCGGCCCCAGCGAGACAACGGCGGCCTGGGCCCCTGCTGCCAGCAGGTCACGCGCCGCTGAGGCGACGGCCGCCAGGTTGGGCCTGTCTGCTTCGTCGCGCAGGCTGCGGCCGGCGGCTTCCTCGAGTTCGGCGAGGTTCGGCTTGACGATCGCCGGGCCGGCCGCGGCGGCGAGGCGCAGCACCTCGCCGCCCGCGTCCACCACGGCCGGGACGTCTGCCTGCGCGGCCCGCCGGATGAGGTCGGCGTAAGTGCCGGGAGGCAGGCCTGGCGGCAGGCTGCCGGTCAGTACGACGACCGCCGCGCCGGCGAGCGCTGCGGTGTAGTCGGCCTCAAACGCCGCGAACTCGCCGCCAGTGACCCGCGGCCCTGGCTCGTGAAACGAGGCTGTCTGCGCCCGCTGCACGTTCACCACGGTGAACGTGCGGCGGGTCTCGCCGGCGATGGGGGTGAAGGCCACGGGCACGCCGTCCGCGGCCGCGGCGTCCCGCAGCGCGGCTGCGGTGCTGCCGCCCGCCAGCCCGGCGAGGCGCACGCTGACATCCAGCGCCGCCAGCGTGTACGCCACGTTCAGGCCCTTGCCGCCGGGCCGCTCCTGGACGTCCGCCGGCCTGTTCACGCCCGCCCAGTCGACGCTGGCGAGGTGATGGGTGATGTCGAGCGCCGGGTTCAGCGTGACGACGAGGATCGGGCCAGTCATGCGGCTAGTGCGCCAGGATGACCGAGCGGGTCAGGTTCCGCGGCTGGTCCGGGTCGAACCCGCGCGCCCTGGCCAGGCTGGCCGCGAGCATGTGCACCCGGACTAGCTCGGCCATCGGGTCCCGCTCCCCCTGCCAGGCGAGGCCGCCGGCCGCGCTGACCTCCGCGGCCAGTCCGTCCGGAGCCGGGCTGAGCAGCCAGACCACGCTGCCAGGGCCGGTGACCGCGATCGGGCCGTGCCGGTACTCCATCGCCGGGTAGGCCTCGGTCCAGAACGACGCGGCCTCCCGAAGCTTGAGGGCGGCCTCGGCGGCCAGGCCCACGGTCCACCCGGTACCGAGGAACGTGAACTGCGCAGCGTCGGTGAGCGCAGCCGGAACGGGCTGCGCCAGGATCTCCTCGGCGTCGGCCGCCGCGCGCTCGATGTCGTGACCGAGGTGCGCACGCAGCAATGCCAGCTCGGTGGTGGCGAATCTCGTCTGCACGACCGACAGCTCGTCGGCGAAGTCGAGGGCGATGACATGACGCGCCGCCGACGCGACCGGGCTGTCCGGCACGGCCGTGATCGCGACGGTGGGCGCGCCGCCGTCCAGTACCGCCAGCAAGTCGACGATCTCGGTCGTCGTGCCCGACCTGGACAGCACGATGATCCGGTCATAGACGCGGCGGACTGGCATTTCCGAGGCCGCGAACGCGTCCGTCTCGCCCTGGCCGGCCGCCTCCCGGGCGGCGGCGTAAGACTGTGCGATGAACCACGATGTCCCGCAGCCGACCGCGGCGACCCGCTCGCCTGGCGCCGGCAGCAGCGCGCGCACGTCGGGCACGAGCCGGGCGGCGCGCCGCCAGAGTCGTGGCTGCGACGCAAGCTCCGCGTCGATGCTGCCATCCCCATCCGTGCCAGCTCCGACACTGCCAGCGTGGGTCACGTCGCCGCCTCCTGCCGCGCCTCAACGCGCATGGTTTTGCTCACTTGTGCTTGATATATACCAGAAGCAATCGTCGATGGACAGTAGCATGTGCTCTGGCCCAGGCGCTCGCCTGCGATGCTGGCGCCGACGGCTGCGGCAAGGGGAGGACAGTGAGCAGGTACCGCCGGTGGAACGATCTGCTGGAGCTGCTGGCGGCGGAAGGGCAGCTGCAGGTCGAGCGCGCAGCCGAGGTGCTCGGAGTGTCCGCGGCCACCGTCCGCCGCGACTTCGACGAGCTAGCGCAGCAGCAGATGCTGCGGCGCATCCGCGGCGGCGCCGTGGCCCAGGGCGTGACGTACGACCTGCCGCTGCGGTACAAGAGCGAGCGGCATCCGTCGGAGAAGCAGCGGATCGCGGCCGCGGCAGCGCTCCTGGTGCTGTCGGGACAGGTGGCTGGCCTCAACGGCGGCACGACGACGACCGAGGTCGCGAGGGCTCTGGCGGTCCGGCCCGACCTCGTTCCCGGCCAGGCGGGACCCGCCATCACCGTGGTCACCAATGCGCTCAACATCGCCGCCGAGCTGGCGGTCCGTCAGCACTTCAAGATCGTGACGACCGGCGGGGTGGCCAGGCCCCAGTCGTACGAGCTGACGGGGCCGCTGGCCACCGGCGTGCTGGAGCAGGTGACGCTCGACATCGCCATCCTCGGCGTGGACGGGATCGACCCGGCCGGCGGCGCGACTGCGCACCACGAGGGTGAGGCCAGCACGAACCGGCTCATGGCCGCGCGCGCCAGCCGGGTCGTCGTGGCGGCCGACAGCTCCAAGGTCGGCCGCCGCGCGTTCGCCAGGATCTGCCCGGCCGCCGACATCGACGTGCTGGTGACCGACGAGGGCATCGGCAAGGAGGCCGCGGCCGAGTTCGCCGACCTCGGCGTCGAGGTGATCGTCGCCTAGGCCGCGTGGCGGCGACGCAGAGCTCGTGCCGCCCGTCGCGACTGCCGCCGCCCGCACACTTCATGGTTTCCGCGCCCGCAAACTGGTCCAATCAGGACGCCAGGGTCGACGAAACCATGAAGCGTGGTCGGCGAAACCATGAAGTCTGGGTGCCGAGCAGTGGTTAGGGCGGCGAGGCGGCCCGCTTAGCCGATGCGGGGCTCGCGCCACCGGCTGGTGATGGGCAGCCGCCGGTCCCGGCCGAAGTTCTTCGCGCTGATCTTCGGACCCGGCGGGTACTGGCGGCGCTTGTACTCGGCGCGGTCGACAAGCTGAATGACGCGCTCGACGAGCGCCGGATCGTGGCCGGCCGCGACGAGCTCGGCCGAGCCCATGTCCTTCTCGACGTAGTCGTCGAGCAGCCTGTCGAGCACGGGGTAATCCGGCAGCGAGTCGGTGTCGAGCTGGCCAGGTGCAAGCTCGGCGCTCGGCGGCTTGGTGATCGAGTTCTCCGGGATCGGCGGCGTCTGGCCGCGCTCGGCTGCCTGCCGGTTCCGCCAGCGGGCCAGCTCCCAGACCAGGGTCTTGGGCACGTCCTTGATGGGCGCGAAGCCGCCCACAGAGTCGCCGTACAGCGTGATGTACCCGGTGGCGAGCTCGCTCTTGTTGCCGCAGGCGAGGACCAGGTGGCCTTCTTCGTTGGACAGCGCCATCCAGATCGTGCCGCGGATCCGGGCCTGGAGGTTCTCGGCAGGCAAGGCCATGCAGATCGAGGCTGGAGGCGTAGCCGTCCATCATCGGCTTGATCGGGATGACGCGGGCGTGGATGCCCTGGCGCCGGGCCAGATCCTCGGCGTCGGCGACCGAGTGCTCGGACGAGTAGGGGCTCGGGTTGAGCACGACGTGCACTCGGTCCGGGCCGAGCGCGTCGGTCGCGATCGTGGCGACGAGCGCCGAGTCGATGCCGCCGGACAGCCCCTGGATGACCGAGCTGAAGCCGTTCTTGCGGACGTAGTCGCGGACGCCGAGCTCGAGCGCGCCGTAGATCTCGGCGAGGTCCGGCAGCCGCGGCCACACCATCGGCGCGCCAGCGGCGCGTCCGGATCAGGCCCCGGCAGCGGCGCGAGCTCGATCCGCTCGATGGTCATCGTGGTGCCGTCGGCCGCGTTCGCCCGCTGCCGGCCAGCGGGCAGGCCGGGATCGGCGGCCGGCAGGTCCAGGTCGGCGAGCACCAGCGCCTCGTCGAACTGCGGACCGCGGGCGAGCAGGGAGCCGTCGGGGGCGACGATGATCGAGTCACCGTCGAACACGAGCTCGTCCTGGCCGCCGACCATGTTGGCGTACGCGAGCACGGTCCCGGCCTCGCGGGCGCGGCGCTGGCAGAGCTCGAGCCGGACGTCGTCCTTGTTGCGCTCGTAGGGAGAGGCGTTCGGCACGACGAGCAGGCTCGCGCCCGCCTGCCGGGTGACGGCGACCGGGCCGCCGTCCTGCCACAGGTCCTCGCAGATCGCGACGGCGACATCGACCTGCTCGCCGCCACCGGTGGTCAGCCGGAACACCGGGAGGGTGTCGCCGGGTACGAAGTAGCGGAACTCGTCGAAGACGCCGTAGTTGGGCAGGTGATGCTTGGCCGACGTGATCGTGACGGCGCCGCCGTGCAGCACGGCGGCGGCGTCCTGCGGAGCGCCTGCCGGCACGCCTACCCGCGGCTGCTGGTCGGCGCGCCGGTCCAGGTAGCCGACCACCACCGCGACGCCATCGAGGCCCTCGGCGGCCAGGTTGTGCGCGAGCCCGTGCAGCGACGCGATGGACGCGTCCACGAACGACTTGCGCAAGGCCAGGTCCTCGACCGGGTAGCCGGTCAGCACCATCTCGGGGAAGACGACGATGCGCGCGCCCTGCTCGGCCGCGCGCATTGTCCACTCGATCACCTTGTCGCTGTTGCCCGCCAGGTCGCCGACCGTCGCGTTGACCTGAGCGAGTCCGATTCGAAGCTGCGCCACGACCTCAGCCTAGTGGGCGCGGACCGCTACGGCTCCGCGCGTCTGGACGGCGTTCGCGGCCGCGCGGTGATGCCGGGTGCGTGCTTGCGCCAGTGCTCGTTCATGATGCGCGAACTCGCGACCAGCAGCTCGCCGTACTGCCCTGCCGCGCGATCTTCGAGCGTGACCGGGTCGACGACGCGCACCCGCGCACCGGCCGATTCCAGCGCTCGTCCGGAGCATTGCTTGACGCAATCGATCGGTTGCTATAATATAGCAACCAAACAGTTGCTACTGAATCGGAGGCTCACATGGCGTTCCCGGATCGCATCGAGCGGGTCGTCGAGATCGCCCACCCGCCGGCCAAGGTCTGGACCGCGCTGACGACGGCCGAGGGCCTGGCCGGCTGGTTCGGGGATCAGGCGACGATCGACCTACGGCCAGGTGGCTCCGCGCGGATGACATTTGGCAGCGGACACACCGCCGACATGCGGGTCGAGCGGGTCGAGGAGCCGACGGTGTTCGGCTTCACCTGGCACATCTACGGCCTGCCCGATGACGATCTGCGCCGCACGTATGTCGAGTTCACGCTCGAGCCGGCCGCGCGACGGCACGCGGCTGACCGTCGTCGAGTCCGGCTTCGCTCAGCTGCCGGACGATGCCCACCACACGGCCTACGACGGAAACACCAGCGGCTGGGCGAGTGAGCTAGGCGAGCTGGTCGACTACCTCGATGCCGCCTGACATCGAGTCTGTCGCCGAGCAGGTCTTCGTGGCCCTAGCCGACCCCAGCCGGCGGGCCATCCTGGCCGCGCTAGCTTCCGGCGGTCCCGCGACGGCCACCGACCTGGCCGGCGCGCTTGCCCATCACGCGGCAGGCAATCGCCAAGCACCTGGCTCTGCTGGCCGACGCGGGCCTGGTGACGGCAGAGCCTGGCGAGCGACGACGGGTCCGCTACCGGCTGCGGTCGGCTCCGATGCAGCTGGCCCAGCAGTTCCTCGCCGCGCTGGCTCGGGACTGGGACGGACCGCTCGACGCGCTGCGGGACCACCTCGGCCGGTGAGCTCGCGATCAGCACACCGCGAAACGTGGAGGGACAAATGAGTGACAACACTTCTGCCGCCGTCATGCGGACTCGACCTGCCGCGACGGGAGCACTGCTGACGGTGATCCTGGTGCTGGCCGCCGGATGCTGGATCATCTCCGTCGGCCAGATGAGCGGCATGGATATGGGTGTTGCGACCCGGCTCGGCTCGCTCGCCTTCTTCGCTGCGCTGTGGGTGCCCATGATGGCGGCAATGATGCTGCCTGGTGCGGCGCCTGCGGTCGTACGACGCGCTCAGGCCGTCGGCAGGCTGCGCGTCGCGCCAGCCTTCGTCGTCTCGTACATCGCAGTCTGGACACTAGTCGGCATCGCGGTGTACTTCCTCGTACCGGCCGCACGGAGCTGTCGCGGCCGGTGCTGTCGTGATCGCGGCGGGCAGCTACGAGCTGACACCGATCAAGCGGGCCTGCCGGCGGCGCTGCCGCGAGAGCCGCTCGGGCTTCGAGTTCGGACTGTGCTGCGTCGGCTCGAGCATCGGGCTGATGCTGATCCTGCTGGCGCTGGGCCTGATGAGCATCACCTGGATGGCAGTGATCACCATCGTCGTGCTGGCCCAGAAGCTCCTGCCGGCTAGAGCGGCGATCGACCTGCCCATCGCGCTGGCGATCGCTGGCCTCGGAGTCCTGGTCATCATCGCGCCGTCGGCGATTCCCGGGCTCATCCCACCGATGTGAACCCGGATCTTAAACGATCCAAACGAAGGAGAGAACCAATGCCTAGTCACAAGACCGGCACGCGCGCTGAGTGGCTCGCTGCACGGCTCGAACTGCTCGACGCCGAGAAGGCGCTGACGCGGCGCAGCGATGAGCTGGCCCGGCGGCGGCAGGAGCTGCCCTGGGTCCGGATCGACAAGGACTACCGCTTCGAGACCGACGACGGCGCCGCATCCCTCGCCGATCTCTTCGCCGGACGCTCGCAGCTCCTGATCTACCAGTTCATGTTCGGGCCCGACTACACCGGTGGCTGTCCTTCCTGCTCGGCGATCGCCGATGGGTTCGACGGCTCCGTCGTTCATCTCGCCAATCATGACGTGACGCTCTGCGCCGTCTCCCGTGCTCCGCTGGCCAAGCTGCAGGCGTACAAGCGACGGATGGGCTGGAGCTTTCCCTGGGCGTCGTCGTTCGGCAGCGATTTCAACTTCGACTTCCAGGCCGGCGCACACGAGAGAGCAGGAGGAAGCCGGACCTATCGAGTACAACTTCCGGGCGAGCGACTGGCGGCCGGAGCAGGAGCCAAGTCCGGACGATCCCTGGGTCGCCGCGATGGCCGGGCCTACCGGAACGGACTGGAGGACATATCGCCTTGAGTCGCCGGGCGTCAGCGCGTTCGTGCTGGAGGACGGCGTCGTCTATCACACCTACTCGGCATACGCGCGGGGCCTGGATGGCCTGTGGGGCATGTATCAGTGGCTGGATCGCGCGCCACGCGGACGCAACGAGACCGGGCCGTGGTGGCGCCGCCATGACGAGTACGACAGCCAGTAACGGGACCAGCCGAGCCACTGGCTGGGCGAGCCTGTCGGGCCGCCCAGCCAGCGTGCCGCAGCCCGCTGGCAAGGTGCTCAAGCGCGACCTGCGCGAGGACCTCCGGAGCGGCTGACAGCCGCGGGCGGTACCCGGCGGTGCTGGGCGGTACCCGGCGGTGCTGGGCGGTACCCGGCGGTGCTGGGCGGGGCCGGTAACAAGCAGGAAACATAGGCCGGGCAAACTGTGTCGGTGGACAGGCAGGAAGAGTTCGTGCTGCGCACGCTCGAAGAGCGTGATATCCGGTTCGTCCGGTTGTGGTTCACCGATGTGCTGGGCTTCCTCAAATCGGTCGCCGTGGCGCCGGCCGAGCTGGAAGGCGCGTTCGCTGAAGGCATCGGGTTTCGACGGCTCGGCGGTAGAAGGGTTCGCCCGCGTCTACGAGGCCGACATGCTCGCCAAGCCCGACCCGTCGACGTTCCAGCTGATGCCGGTCGGCAACGACTCGGCCGGGACGGGCCGGATGTTCTGCGACATCCTGATGCCGGACGGGTCGCCCGTCCTACGCCGATTCCCGGCATGTGCTCAAGCGGTCCCTGGCCAGGGCGGCACGACCTGGGCTTCACCTTCTACACGCACCCGGAGATCGAGTTCTTCCTGCTCCGGGAGAAGCCCGAGCCAGGCGCGCGGCCCCGGCCGATCGATAGCGGCGGCTACTTCGATCACACCCCGCACGGCATCGCCCACGACTTCCGCCGCGAGGCGATCACGATGCTGGAGGCCTTGGCATCTCGGTGGAGTTCAGCCACCACGAGGGTGCGCCAGGCCAGCAGGAGATCGACCTGCGCTATGCCGACGCGCTGACCACGGCCGACAACGTCATGACCTTCCGCCTGGCGATGAAGGAAGTGGCTCTCCAGCAGGGGGTGTACGCCTCGTTCATGCCGAAGCCCTTTACCGAGTATCCGGGCTCGGGCATGCACACGCACATGTCGCTGTTCGAGGGCGACCGCAATGTTTTCTACGAGCCGGGCGGCGAGTACCAGCTATCGAAGGTGGGCCGCGCGTTCATCGCCGGCCTGCTGCGCCACGCGGCCGAGATCACCGCGGTCTGCAACCAGTGGGTGAACTCCTACAAGCGCCTGTGGGGCGGCACCGAGCGGATCGCCGGCGCGGGCGGCGAGGCACCCGCTTACATCTGCTGGGGCCACAACAACCGGTCCGCGCTCATCCGCGTGCCGATGTACAAGCCCAACAAGAGCAACGCGACCAGGATCGAGTTTCGCTCGATTGACCCGGCCTGCAATCCGTACCTGGCGTTCGCGGTCATACTTGCCGCCGGCCTGCAGGGCATCGAGGACGACTACGAGCTGCCGCCCGGCGCCGAGGACGACGTCTGGGCGCTGACTTCGATGGAGCGGCACGCCCTCGGCATCGCGCCGCTGCCGCAGAACCTGTCCGAGGCGATCACCGTTATGCAGGGCAGCGAGCTGGTCGCCGAGACGCTGGGGGAGCATGTTTTCGACTTCTTCCTGCGCAACAAGCGCGAGGAATGGCAGGAGTACCGGCGGCACGTCAGCGAGTTCGAGCTCGAGCGCTACATCGGCGTGCTCTGACCAGCCGACAAACGTCTCATAGCGGGTCATGGCGAGCTCATCGAAGGCTGGCGTCGGCCGGTCCGGGCCAGCAAGCTGCCACCGGCTGACTGGCGACGTCAGCGCCGAGATTGGCTAACGTTCTTAGGTGAGCATGCCGCGCGGGACCCTCGCTGGTCAGCTGGCGGCGATGGGTTTCACCGATACCGCGCGCGCTCAGCTGCTGCTGGCCGAGCTTGGCATCGAAGCGGCCGATGGGAGCCCGGACAGCAATCCCGACCGGCCCGTGCTGCACGCACTAGCCGGTGCGGCCGATCCGGACCTAGCGCTCGCAGGCCTAGCCCGGATCGCACCGGATGCCGAGCTGCGCCAGGCCCTGCGCGCCGACCCTGGCCTGCGGGACCGGCTGATCAGCGTCCTCGGCGCTAGCGCGGCGCTTGGTGATCACCTGGCCCGGCATCCGGGGGACTGGCGGCTGCTGGCGCAGAACACCCCGTTCCCGGATAAGGGCGGGTCGGGGGAGCTGCGAGCGGAGCTGCTCGCAGCGGTCGGCGCAGGCGATAGCCAGGACGTCGCGGGCGCGGGCGCGGGCGGCGGCCCGGAGCCGGTCGCTGAGCTGGCGGTGGTCGGTGGCCGCGATCCGGCCACGCGGCTGCGCATCGCCTACCGGCGGCGGCTGCTCCAATTGGCCGCCAGGGACCTGACCGGCGCGGATGCGCTCGAGGACGTCATGGCCGGGCTCTCCGACCTGACGACCGCGGCACTGGACGCGGCGCTGGCGATCGCCCGCGCCGAGCTGCCAGCTGGCTCGGCGCCGGCCCGGCTCGCGGTCATCGCCATGGGCAAGTGCGGCGCCCGTGAGCTGAACTACGCCAGCGACGTCGACGTCATCTTCGTGGCGGGCGGCGCAGGAGAGGACGACAGCGCTGGCGCCGACGTGGCTGCGCTGCGCACGGCGACCGCGCTGGCCAGCGCGGTCATCCGGGTGTGCACGCAGAGCACGCCCGAAGGCGCGCTTTTCCCCGTCGATGCGAACCTGCGGCCTGAGGGCCGGGATGGCCCGCTCGTGCGCACTGTTGCCAGCCACCAGGCGTACTACGAGCGCTGGGCCAAGACCTGGGAGTTCCAGGCGCTGCTGAAGGCGAGATTCGCCGTCGGAGACGCCGGGCTCGGCGCACGGTACCTCGCCGCTGTCACGCCCCTGGTCTGGCAGGCCGCTCAGCGCGACGGCTTCGTTCCCGAGGTGCAGGCCATGCGGCGGCGCGTGATCGCGAGCCTGCCGGCAGCGGCGGCGGGCCGGGAGCTCAAGCTCGGGCCGGGCGGGCTGCGCGACATCGAGTTCGCCGTCCAGCTGCTCCAGCTCGTCCACGGCCGGGCCGATGAGTCGCTGCGCGATCCCGGCACGCTGCCTGCCCTGGCCGCGCTGGCCGCGGGCGGTTACGTCGGCCGGGCCGATGCTGCCGCGATGGCCTCGGCGTACCGATTCCTGCGCCGGATCGAGCACCTGCTCCAGCTACGTCAGCTTCGGCGCACGCACCTGCTGCCGGAAGATCCCGTCGATCCTGCGCGAGATCGGCCGGGCGCTGAGCCGCATGCAGCCCGACCCGGGCGAGGCCTGGCGTGACGGCCATGGCGAGACCCGCGGTGGCTCCAGCGGCGTCCGCGCCCAGGCCGGTTCCGGAGATCCGGCCGCAGCGCTAGCCGCGCAGTGGCGACTCCACGCGAGCCAGGCACGTCAGCTGCACGAGAAGCTGTTCTACCGCCCGCTGCTCGACGCCGTCGCGCGGCTGCCTGGCGAGGCGACCAGGCTCACCCCGGAGGCCGCGCGGGACCGGCTGGAGGCGCTCGGATTCGCCGACCCGGCCGGCGCGCTGCGGCACATCGAGTCGCTGACCGCGGGCATGTCGCGCAAGGCGGCGATGCAGCGGACACTGCTGCCGGTGCTGCTCGGCTGGCTGGCGGACGCGCCCGAGCCGGACGCGGGACTGCTGGCATTTCGTCAGGTGAGCGAGGCACTCGGCGGCTCGCCGTGGTACCTGCGCCTGCTTCGTGACAACGCGGTAGTAGCCCAGCGGATGGCCCGGCTGCTGGCCTCGAGCAGGTACGCCGCGGGCCTGCTGCTCCGGGCGCCTGAGGCGGTCGGGATGCTCGGCGACGACGCGCAGCTGACCGCGCGACCGGCCGCTGATCTGCTAGCGGAGGCGAGCTCGGCGACGGACCGGCACCAGGACGCAGCCGAGGCCGCTCGGGCTGTGCTCGCGATCCGCCGCCGTGAGCTGCTGCGGACCGCGGCGGCCGACGTGCTCGGCCTGTCCGGGATCGAGGCGACCGGAGAGGCGCTGACGACTGTCGCGCAAGTGACCATCACGGCTACGCTGCGGGCCGCCGTAGCAGAGGCCAGTCGCAGCACCGGCCCGCTGCCGACGCGGCTGGCCGTGATCGCGATGGGCCGCTTCGGCGGGCACGAGATGGGCTACGCCAGCGACGCGGACGTCGTGTTCGTCCATGACCCGCTACCGGACGCGGGTGACGAGGCAGCGACCAGGGCCGCGCACGCCGTCGCCGAGCTGGTGCGGGCACTGCTGAGCAGGCCGGGTCCCGATCCTGCGCTGACGGTCGACGCGGGGCTGCGGCCCGAGGGGCGGCAGGGTCCGCTGGTCCGAACGCTCGCCTCCTACCGCGCCTACTACCAGCGATGGTCCGTCGCCTGGGAAGCGCAGGCGCTGCTGCGGGCCGAGTTCGTCGCCGGCGACAGCGAGGTCGGTGCGGCGTTCATGGCGATGGCCGACGAGATCAGGTATCCCGACGGCGGCATCGACCAGGCCGCGATCCGCGATATCCGGCGGATCAAGGCGCGGATGGAGGCCGAGCGGATGCCGCGCGGCGTCGAGCCCGCGCTGCACCTGAAGCTCGGGCCCGGTGGCCTTGCGGACGTGGAGTGGGTCGCTCAGCTCCTGCAGCTCCGGCACGCACGGGCGGTGCCGGCACTGCGCACGACGCGGACAACGGCGGCACTGGCGGCCGCGAGCGCGGCCGGGCTGATCTCGGCAGACGACACGCAGACGCTGACCACAGCGTGGCTGCTGGCCAGCCGGATCAGGGACGCGGTAATGCTGGTGCGCGGCCGCCCGTCCGATACGCTGCCCGCCTTGCCCGTCGATCTCGCCGTGGTGGCCAGGGTGCTCGGTTACCCGCCCGACGGATCGCAGGACCTGGTCCAGGACTGGCGCCGGTCGGCACGGCAGGCGCGGGCCGTCATGGAACGCATTTTTTACGGGTAACGGGGCGTGGCTCGTCGCGGCCGCCAGGAAAGCGGGTGAGATTCGTGGCGAAGTACGCAGGCGAGGATGCCGCCATGCCGCCGGCGGCTGACATCGCCGAGGCGGCGTCGGCGGCTCTGGGCAGGCCGGTGACCGAGCCGGTCGAGCTGCCCGGTGGCGGCGACTGGTCGGTGGTGCTGCGGTGCCGCGACTTCGCCGGCGGCACGGTGATCGTCAAGGCGTACCCGCTGACCGCCGCGGGCGCGAGTAGCTTCGCGGCCGAGGCGGCCGCACTGGAGATCGCCAGCGGCAGCGGGCTCACCCCCGACCTGCTCGCTGTCGACGCGGACCTGCAGGCGCTGGTCATGGCCGACCTCGGCGCCGGCGGCAACCTGGCCGACGCGCTGCTGGGCGACTCCGCCGAGATGGCGACGGCGGCCCTGCTGGCGTGGGCGGTCGCGTGCGGCCGGCTGTCCGTCGCGGCTGACGCGCGCCGGGCGGCGTTCGAGGCGGCGCAAGCTCGGTACCTGGCTGGCCGCCCTGACGAGCGGCACGCCGCCGCCCTGCCTGACCGGGTGCTGGCCGCACCAGCGCAGGCAGCGGAGGTCGGGGTCGCACCGGCCGCCGGGCTTGACGCCGAGCTGGCCCAGATCGTCGCTGCCGTCACGACCGACCGGTACGCCGTCTTCTCGCCTGGTGACGTCTGCCCCGACAACAACCTGCTGACCAGCGACGGGATCCGGTTCCTCGACTTCGAGGAGGCTGGGTTCCACTCGGCCTTGCTGTCGGCTGCCTACATCCGGATGCCGTTCAGCACGTGCTGGTGCGTGTTCCGGTTCCCACCGGATCTCGCCGCCGCCGCCGAGGCCGCCTACCGCTCGCACGTCTCCCTGGCCCGGCCGGAGCTGGCTGACGACGGCGTCTGGGCACCTGGCCTGCGACTGGCGGTGGCCGCCTGGACCCTGTCGGCGACGTCGTGGCTGCTGCGCCGCTCACTGCCCGCGGACGTGCCAATGAACCCGGAGGCCGAGTCACCGCACGCCCGGCAGCTCATGCGGTACCGGTGGCAGGTGCTGGCGACCGAGCTGGAGCCGACCGGGGAACTCCCCGCGGTGGCCGAGCTGATGAGGTCGCTGCTCGCGGCGACCGTCAGCTGGCAGGCGCCCGAGCTGCCGCTCTACCCGGCGTTCCGGGCCCGGTAAGCGGTCATCAGGGCATCGCGCTGCCCGGCGGGCAGCCACTTGACCGCCTCCCGCATCGTGACGCCTGAGGCCCGGCCCGCCCGCGGGGCGAGCCACGCGGCGACGAGGTCCGGCTGGCGCCTGGCGGTCTCGCGCAGGACCCAGCCGATGGCCTTGCGGTTTGTTAACCGGACTACGTGTGGCTTCCTCGGCGTGTCCTAAGACATCGCAGCGCTCGCCCCGATAGAAGACATGCAGCCGATTTGGGGAGGCTGCATGGGATTTCTGGGCGAACCGGAACGGAATCTGTCATCGATCGAGCTCTCGGTAGCAGTTGCTCGCGTCGTTCGTGGAGATGATCAGGTTCCATGGCACCTGGTCGACGAGCTCGGCGAGGCTATCGAGCCGGTGCGTGCTTACCTGCGCGACTTGGCGGCAAGGACCAGCTCGGCGGACACCATCCGCACGTACGCGTACGCCCTCGGGCGGTGGTGGCGCTTCCTCGCCGCAATTGACGTGCCGTGGGACCGGGCGACGTCGGCTGAAACTAGAGATCTTGTGCTGTGGCTCCGGCAGGCGACGAAACCCGCGGCTGGTGTGCGGCGCGAGTCGGCCAAGACTGCCGGCACGGTGAATCGCATCACCCGCAAGCCCTACCAGGAGGACAACTACCGAGCCCGGACGATCCGCCTGAGCAACTCGGTGCTCCGAGATTTCTACGAGTTCTGGCTCAACCGTGGAGAGGGCCCGATCATGAATCCAGTGCCGCTGGACCGGCGCAACGGCCGGCGGTCCAACGCGCACCACAGCTTCATGGAACCATTCCGGCCCGAGGGCAGGCTTCGCTACAACCCTCGGCTGCCCAAGCAGCAACCGCGCGCTATCCCGGACCACTTGTGGGACGCCTTGTTCGCGTCGATGCCGTCGAACCGCGACCGGGCCATCCTCGCACTGGACATCAGCAACGGCGCGCGGGCCGCCGAGCTGCTGGGCATGCGCGGTGCCGGCATCGACTGGGGGGAGCAACTCATTCAGGTCCGCCGCAAGGGCGCCGGCGTGCTGCAGTGGCTACCGGCGGCTCCCGACGCGTTCGTCTGGCTGCGGCTCTACTTCAGCGAGGTCGGGGAACCAGGGCCTGAGGACCCGGTCTGGGTGACCCTGCGAAAGCGCAGCAAAAACGGCGGACCCCCGGCCCGCGAGCCCCTCACCTACGACGCGTGGCGGGCGGTCCTGCGACGGGCGAACTCGCGGCTGGCGACCAACTGGTCGATGCATGACCTGCGGCACACCGCAGCGATCAGGATGGCGCACGACAAGGACCTGAGACTGACAGACGTGCAGGCAATCCTCGGTCACGCCTCGCTCAGTACTACCGCCATTTACCTGGTCGAAGACCAGGACACTGTCATCAGGCGGATCCGCGAGCATCAGGACCGGGTGGCCAAGAAGGAGCACAATCCTCTTACCCCGGTGGCCACCGGCTACGACCCAGCGGACCTAGCCGTTCTGTTCGGTACCGGAGGCGTGCAGTGACGCAGACTCAGGAACTTAGCGAACAGGCGCGCGACCGGCGCGTCTTGGCCCACCACGAGCACCTGCTTAGCACTGCGCGGACTGGCCCCCACGATGAACTATCGGTCACAGAGATCCTGAACCTTGACCCGGAACTCCTCGGTCCAGCGGGATGTGACCCCTGTGGGCGGAAGCGCGGCGTCGCCGACATTCTCAAATGGCTTGCTGGCTTTCCGGGAGCCGGCTGGCAGGAACGCTGGCTGAGCTCTGGCGCCGACACCGGCGTCGACTGGATGGACGAGCTGGCAGCCAGCGATCCGCGCAGTGATCACACAGCGCGGTCCGCAATACGCAATGGCATGATCTACCTGCTGGCCTGCCAAGTCGTGCTGCCGGGTTACGGCTACCTCAACGCTTGCAAGTCATATTTGGCGATGCAAACCGTTCAGCTCCGCGTGACGCCGGAACTGTTCGCCCAGGCGGAGCAGACAGCTGACGAACTCGGGATCAAGGGCCAGCAAAAGCGCATCGCCCTGAACGTCCTCGCAAAAATCGTCATGCATACCGGCAAGGGCCTCGGAGACGTGACCGAGGCAGACCTGTTCGAGTACCGCGCATCAACGACGCAGCCCACGGCGGTGCAAGCCGCGTGGCAGATCCTCACCGAGATGGGGGTGCTCACCGGGGACACCACGATGCGGGCAGCGCTGCAAATGGGCCAGATGACGGTGGCCCAGATAGTCGACAGCTACGGGATCCAGGACAAGGCAGTCCGGGACGTACTGGTCCGCTACCTCGAGGAACGCAAGCCCAGCCTGGACTTCAACACGCTCCGGACCCTGGCAAGCCAATTGTGCGGAAACTTTTGGCGCGACATCGAGATGCACCATCCCGGCATCAGCTCACTGCATCTTCCACCAGAGGTGGCATCGGCCTGGAAGGACCGAGTCGCTGAGGTCGAGTTGCCTGACGGCAGCCGACGGCCGCGCAAGTCTCGCCTTGAGGTGCTGATGCTGGTGCGCGCCTTCTATCTGGACATCCAGGAATGGGCGCTGGAGGACGCGTCCTGGGCCCAGTGGGCGGTGCCGAGCCCGGTCCGGCGAGGTGAAACGGAGGGCATGGCGAAAGCCAAGAAGAAAGCCCAGGCCGAGATGCACCAGCGGATCCGTGAGCGGCTTCCGCAACTCCCCGCCCTAGTCGAGGCAGCCGAGGCTCACCGGCATGACCGTGCAGCCTTGTTGGAGAAAGCCGCGGCGGCATCAGTCGGGGAGGCATTCGACCATGGTGGGCGGGCTTACGTGCGGCTGGGGCAAAGGCAGGTATTCGGCGAGGAGCGCGCCAGCCAAAACGTTGTCCGGTTCAGCGATCTGGGTGCTGATCCCGCCGAGATTACCGACATCACCCGCGAGGAGGACGAGGCGTTCTGGGCCTGGGCAATCATTGAAACGTTCCGCTACACCGGAGTCCGCATCGAGGAGCTATTGGAGATCACTCACTTGGCCCTGGTCACCCATCGTCTCGCCGATACCGGCGAGGTGGTGCCCCTGCTGCAAATCGTCCCGTCGAAGACAAACGAAGAACGCTTGCTGCTGATTGTTCCCGAGCTCGCCAGCGTACTGGCCACCATCATCGCGAGGATCCGCGGCGACGACGGACTTGTCCCGATGGTGGCCCGATACGACCCGCACGAGCGGATATTCGGCCCAAGGCTCCCGCATCTGTTCCAGCGCCAGCACGGATGGCGCCGGAGGGTGATCTCCCGAGGCACCGTCGTCCGCCTGCTTGACAACACACTCGCGCGAACTGGCCTCACTGACCATGCCGGCAACCCACTGCGGTTCACGCCACACGACTTCCGCCGCATTTTCACAACCGAGGCCGTCACCGGAGGTCTGCCCGTGCACATCGCCGCCCGCATCCTCGGGCACAACTCACTCGACACCACCCAGGGCTACATGGCGGTGTTCCAGGACGACCTCATCCGCGCCTACCGGACGTTCGTCAACTCCCGCCGGGCCGAGCGGCCCGCAGCCGAATACCGCGAGCCCACCGACGAGGAATGGCGCGAGTTCCAGCAGCACTTCGAGCTGCGAAAAGTCGAACTCGGGAACTGCGGACGCCCCTACGGCACTCCCTGCAACCACGAGCACGCTTGCGTCCGCTGCCCGATGCTCCAAATCGACCCGCGCCAGAAGGGCAGGCTCGGCGAGATCATCAGTAACCTGAAAGACCGCATCGCGGAAGCCAAGGCTAACGGCTGGGGCGGCGAAGTCCAGGGCCTGCAAGTCAGCCTGGATGCCGCTCAGGCCAAGATGGCCAACCTCATCAGGGCCGAGCAGAAGAGGCAAGCCGGCGGGCCGACACTCCTAGGCATGCCGATGCTCGGCACTAAGTCATGAAAGTCCGGCAGGCTGGAGTTGTGTCTCCATCACCACGAACTGGCCGCATGGGTGTGAGCGCGGCATCCATCGTGTTTGAGACGTGGGGCTGGCTGTTCAGAGAACAGCCGATCGAAGATTACGGCATCGACGCGCACGTCGAGCCGATGGATGATCCCGAGCAGCCCACACGTCAGCTTCTTGCCCTGCAGATCAAGGCTGGCCCCGCATATTTCAAGGACGAAACGGAGGATGGCTGGTGGTTCAGGGACAGCCGACGCCACTGGCACTACTGGCTCGGCAACGTACTGCCCGTCGTCATCATCTTGCATAACACCGACACTGAGGAGCTGTCCTGGCAGCATGCCGAGGCCAGCCTGGTCCAGCTCACCCGCGAAGGGGGGAAGCTGCTAATACCGCGCAGCCACATCCTCGACCGCTCAGGTGCCGGCCGCGAAAGCCTCCGTCAGATCGTCCAGGACTTCCGTCGCGCCGATCCGCTCGCTGACTCGCTGCCTCTCCTGCCCCCAAGCGCCGCCAGGGTGCTGGGCGAAACCGCGGCCCGGCCTGAGAACACGATGATGCTGGCCTGGCAGCTGGCACAAGGACGTCACCAGCCGGAGCTGCTCGCGGCGTCCCTCCTCGCGGGCCAGCCAAGCTGGCTTAGCGAAGGCGGCGGTGATTTCGAGGTTGCAATCGGTGCTTACGCTAACGATCACGGCCACCGGGACATCGCCCGACAGGCCTTCGAGCGCGCCGCCGAGTACGAGCGCGACGACCGAGACCGGCTACTGTCGATCGCTGCGTTGCTGGCCGTCGGCCAGGGCGATCTGCGGGGAGCGGAAGCGGACCTCGCAGTGATCGCTGACCCAGACGGGCTGTTTCCCCGCCTGGCTCGGGCGGCGATCGCGGGTCGAGCGGGCCAGGCCAGCCCGAGCGACGCCAGCGAGATGAACCAGGTTGTGCTGGATGCGGATCCGGCCGAGCTGGCCGGCGAGCCGACGCTTCTCAACGTGCTTGGCAGCCTCACCGCGAGCGGCGGTGACCTTGATGGCGCGATACGGCAGTACGGGCTCGCGGTCGCTGCAGATCCGCTTTACGCCGCGGGACGCCTCGAACTGGCCCGTGCCCTGCTAGCCCGCGCCGCCTCTGGCGCGGCAGTGCTGGCCCACCAGGACCTCAGCCGCGCCCGGACGCTGGCTCATGAATGCCTGCTAGACATGCGCCGCTGGGCCGGGCCCAGCGAGCGAGCGGTGGCGATCCTGCAGCAGATCGCCTCTGCCCAGGGCGCATTCGCCGAAGTCATCCAGCTAGGCAGCCCGCCTGGTGCAGGTGGGACGGCGCTGCCACGCGAAGCGGCCGACGGCGAGGTGACAGTGCTTGCCGCGGAGTCGGCCGCGGCGATGGGCAACCGGGAACTCGCGGCCAGCTTCGCCGCGCAGACCACAGACCCGGCCGCGGCCGCCTTCATCGCAGCTGTGGCCACTGACCCCAGCGCCGGGCCTGCCACCCTCGCCGCCGGCTGGCGCAATGCCCTCGGTGCCGCCACCACCCATGAGCAGACTCGCCGCGCCCTATACCAACTGGCCGCCGCCGGCCAGCTGACCGGCGCAGACATCGCCAGCGTGAAAGACCGGGGATCAATTACGGCGCAGACTACCGCTGTGCTCACCGCGCGCAACGACGCAGCCAACGGGCGGACTGATCCGGCCGTTGCTGTGCTGCGCGAGCACCGCGACTCACACCCGCCGGCTGCCGAACTGCTGATCGAGGTGCTCGATCGCGCTGGACGCACAGATGAGGCGCTCGAGGAAAGTGACCTGGCTATTGGAAGGTTCGGTGATGGCACCTTTGCTCACAACAAGCTGAACATCCTGGGCCGGGCCGGGCGGCAGAAAGAGGCCGAAGCTTACGCAACTAGCCTGCTGGCCAGCCGGAGTGCTCTGGTTCCCGAGCAGCGGATCCGCCTGCGCCAGGTGCTGATCCAAAACCGCGTCGATGCTAGGGACTTTGCCGGGGCCGAGCATCTGAGTCGCGACGCCCTGGCTGAGAACCCTGACGATGGGGACTTCGCGTGGGTACTGATCACCGCGCAGGCGAATCAGGGCCACATGGATCAGGCCGCAGCGTCCTACCAGCACCTGCGCCCGGCCCTCGGCGGCCCCGAGCTCGTGCCTCTATGGCTGGACCTGCTAAGCCGACGCAACGTGACCGACGCCGACGTCGAGGCAGCGCTGGACGCCGCCGATCAGTGGCCCGCCAGTCCGGCCGCGAGGCGACTAATTGAAGGCACGGTGGCCATGATCGCCGCGCTGCCCCAGTCCGGCGGCCAACCTCAGCTGGCGGCTGAGATCAGCGCCCAGAACCTCGCCAGGCTCGCTACGGCATTGCGCCGGCCCGGAAGCTAGTGCCGCGCCAGGGACCGTTCGCCCCGTCCCGACTTCGTCGCCGCTCTCCGGGATCGCTACATACCGGGCGCCCTCGCCCGGCGATCAACCACGCCGACGCCAGAGGGGTACCGGCATTCATGCGTCGAGAAACTCGCGCACGGCACGCTTGGACCGGAGCACGTACATCGCCTCGTGCTTCCCGTGCTGCGAGATGATCTTCAGCTCCCTCTCGCAGTCAGAGCGGCGGACTCGCCAGATGCGCCAGGCCAGCCACCATTCATCGCGAAGCCGACGCAAACGGGGCTCGTCACAGCCGTCTGGCAGCTCGAAGTCAACCGGGCGCGTTCGAACCCCGCGCACGAGCGCGCGCCATGCGCAGATCCACCACCGGATGTCGAGGAACACGACCGTGTCTGCCCGCTCGAGCCGAAGATCGAGCGTTTCGTGGTAGTTGCCGTCGGCGATCCAGTCGTCGCCGGCGAGCAGTCTCTTCTGCTTCTCGCGCCACTCGGCCTCGGCCGGCTCGGTCCAACCCGGCAACCAGAAGTGGAAGTCGAGAACAATGACGGGGAGGCCGGTCTTCGCCGAAAGCGCTCGCGAGAACGTACTCTTGCCCGCCCCGGCCAGGCCGGTCACCACGACGCGGCGTCCGACCGAGATCAGCCGCGGGATGTCGCTCATTCAGACCAAGGGTCCCTGAAGCAGCTACTCGACACCAGCTCATAATGCCGGAAGCCGGGACTCGCGGTTGGAGGCCACGCAAGCACCCGAGGCGGCGATGATCGCCGCCGACTCACGAGAACACAGGAGGTCCAGACACATGCCAGCAGAGCAAGCGCAGTCGTTCTCATCGCGGTTTAACTCGCGGTTCAGCTTCGGCACTGACGGCAACCTGACGGGCCGGTTCGGCCTCAACGTTCTCGACGACCTCATCACCGGCATCGATGACTATATGGCTGCCTCGGCAGCGGGCAGGCAGTCGGTCCACTATCTCGGCCCGGCGATGCTCGGCGCATTCATGTGGCTCGACGACCCGGAGCTATTGAAGCGGATCGCGGAATGCCCGCATGCCTGCGTGGCCTTCACCAAGCAAGAGCGGCCCTTCGGGCAAGCCAAACTGGCCCGCCTCCGCGACACACTGAACCGGTGCCCCGGCTTCCCCGCCTATGCGCTACCAGAGCTGGGCACACTCGCGCTCCGCGACGCATCCGGGCGCCCGCTAGTCGTCGGACCGTCAACCAGCCTGCCCAATCTGACGATCCATTGCCTCCGCACAGTCGGCTACCGCAAGACCCACGGCCGGCTCGTACCTCTCCTTCACGCCAAGATGGTCCTGCTGGGCGACCTACGCTGGCATGACGAAGACGAACTCGGCTACCCGACGGAGACCCTTGACTTCTCCCCGCGGCGGTTGTGGATCGGCAGCGCAAACGGAACCACAGCCTCACGACTCAGCCTGGAATTCGGATGCTGGCAGACCGAGCCCGAACTGCTGCGGCAGGCCCAGCAGTTCCTGACCCAAGTCATCGCCCACTCCGAGGACATCGACCCCGATTCCGACAACATGGAGCCGGATCTCGTCGAAGTAGAATTCGACGACGAGGCGATGATCGAGGCGCTTGCCTTGGCAGGCGAGTACTGGGACGAGGACGGCGAGGTGTGAGCACCGACGAGCTGCTCTTCGCTTCAGGCTCGCTGACTGAGTCACTCCGGGCACACGGCATCCGGGCCGAGGAGGCAGTCGACAACTGGGACCAGTCTGAGCTGCTGAATACCCCGGAGCATGAGATCGTCGCCTACCTGCTAGCCGAATACGGAGTGGCCTGCCCGGTGCTGCACCGCGACCAAGCAGAGCAGGAGCAGGTGTCCGAAGAACTCGTGCCCGGCAGGGACATGTTCACCGGCGAGCCCGCGAGCCAGCGGATGACGAAGATCGTCGTCGCTGTCCCGTTCGACGGAGATCACGCCGTTTTCCTGCATCAGCCCAGCCAATTCACTCTCAATCCGCCTCGCGCGCGCCTTGACCTACGTCACTGGGAACTCCAACTGACCTGGCTGGGAGACCCCCAGGCCGGATTGAACCCTGCGGGGATCCGCCAGTTCTTCGACTCCCAACTCGACAGCATCGAGCGATACCTGCGGTCATCGGAGGCCGATGTCGACGACTACAATGCCCGGCTCCGCAGTCAGGTCGAAGCGCGGATAGCGCAGCGAAAGCAGCGACTGCAAGCCGAACAAGAACTCGTGGCTCACCTTGGCTTCAAGACCCGGCCGCGCGGCGGCACTGCGGCGCACATCATCCGCCGGAGGATAGAGACGCCGAAAAGGCCTGGCCCCGGCAAGGTCAGACCTCAGCCGGCGCTTCCGGATGCGCAGTATGAGGACGCCCTGCAGGTGCTCCGCCACGCCCGCAACGTGGTCGA
This sequence comes from uncultured Actinomycetota bacterium, assembly GCA_963837255.1. Classification (GTDB taxonomy): domain Bacteria; phylum Actinomycetota; class Actinomycetes; order Streptosporangiales; family Streptosporangiaceae; genus JAJYUU01. The sequence goes on along the minus strand of CAWIMN010000007.1, from coordinate 1,146,448 downwards.
ACGCTCGCCATCGCTGACCGTCACCATGACCGAGGAGCGAATCCGGGATCTGCTCCTGATGTTCCTCAACGCCACCTTCGAAGGTGCTGCCGCCGGCGAGGTGTTCAACGCAAGCGGCAAGACCGACATCCTGATCAGGGTCGAGGACGGCAACGTCTTCATCGCCGAGTGCAAGATCTGGGCAGGGGCCGCTAAGTTCGGCGGGGCCATTGACCAGCTGCTTAGCTACCTCACCTGGCGCGACACCAAGGCGGCGCTCATCCTGTTCATCCGAACAGGCAAGACGTCCGAAGTCATCGCCAAGGCGATAGCCGAGATCGAAGGCCACCCCAACTTCAAATACAACGTCAACGCCCGCATGGATGGCGAGCGTCACGACTTCGTCCTGCACTCCACCAACGACCCCGACCAGGAAATCCGTGTCGCGCTACTTCCCTTCGCCATGCAGTGAGCGCTAGCTGCGCCGATATGGCCTAAATCACCCGAAACTCTTAGTCCAGATAAGGATGAAGAACTCGCGCTCGCCGAGCATCGCGTCGGCGTATCCGGCGAAGCGCGCGAACTGCGCCAGGTCGCCGCGGCGCAGCGGCCCGAGCAGTGCCAGCAGCGCTGACCTGCGGATCCAGAAGTCATCGTCAGTGGCCCACCGGTCGAGCGTGGCCAGCAGCTCGGGGTAGCGCTCGACCAGCGATCCCATCACGTCGGCAGCCACGCTGTCGACCAGCGCCCACGTACCCGACGTGCGCAGGAACCGCTCGATGAGCGGTGCGTCGTGCGGTCCGAGCAAGGCGCGCCGGTCAGCGAGCAGGATGATCGCGGCAAGCTTGCACTCGAACACCGGCCCGTCCCAGAGTGCGGCGGCAAGCGCGGTGAGCCGGGAGCCGGTCAGGTCCGGATGAGCGCGCCGCCAGGCGGTGACGATTGTCCTGGTGGCCGGGACCGCGGTGCCGCTGAACTCGAGCGTGCTCTTGAGATAGTTCTGCTCGCTCGCGGCCCGGGCCGCTGACCCAGCCGCGCGCAGCTCGGCGGTAATCTGCATCGCGTCGGGATCGGCGCTCACAGCAGCTTGCCGCGCCGCTGACCGGCCTCGCCGGCCCGGGCCTCGGCACGAACCTTGGTATTCCTGTGAAAGAACTGCGCGCCCCAGCGTCGGTGCCGTCCCTGGCCGCCGCATTGCTGGCACATCCGGTTCCCCCACGCCCAGACCGCGCCAGCATGCCGTCCAGTGCCGTTGCAGTTGCGGCAGTTGCGATGCGGGTGGAACTGAATCGAGAGCAGGTAACTCACAACCACGACGAAAGCGACGAGGGTGCTGGCCACGGGCGGTGCTGCGAAAGCAAAAAGACCTGAGCCGATGAGCCACCAGACAGCATTCTTGCGGGTGATCACAGGATTTAAAATGACATATTCGATGTCCGACGTCTATCAGCGACGGGCCGCGTCGCTCGATTAACCGGCCGCCAATGCGTCAGAACCCCTGATCGTCCCCTGGGCGTACCGAGGAGCCTTCCGCAGGCGCCTCCGGCCAGGAGGGCCTCGACGGACCGGCAGGCCCCGAAGGATCAGCAGGATCGGCAGGCCCCGGACGACCAGAAGGCCCCGGACGACCAGAAGAATCCGGACCTGGCGGCGGCGGACCCTGCTTCGGCGGGAAGATCAGGGAGAGTATCCGCTGGTACATCTGGGTTGGATAGGGCACCGGCTGGACGTGGCTTAGTGCCTGGTCCTGGCCGGCGGACTCGACAATGAACTCGCCGTAGGAGAACACGCGGCCAAAGGTGGACTGACGAAACCTCATGTCCGTCACCTTCGCGAGCGGCATCATCCCGACGTCGACGACTAACAGGTTGGTGATCAGCATCAGCCGGTTCTCAGTGACGACAAAGTACCTGCGCCACCAGGTGATGAGCCGCCAGGCCTGCCACAGGAACACCACGCCCCACAGGATCCAGATCAATGTCACGATCCCGTTGAATTCCGGCGGCGCTGTCTCGCTAATGACGCCCGCACCTAGCAAGCTGAGCAGGATCACGGCAACGGGGCGGATGATCGCCACTGGATGCATCCGCACACTGAGCACCACGCTCTCAGTCGGCATGAGGTACTCGCCGACCACGCGGGAGGGCAGGGCCGGGACACTAACCATCCGCTCGTACACAAGCTCACAGTAACGCGACGTTTCGCAGCCGACGATAGTAAAGCAGTCGCATTTTCCTGCGTTAACGTCGGGCTGCCGGCTGGCTGTACCCGTGCGGGCGCTGACCTAGCGGTCACGGGACCGGCCGGGTCAGCGCCCCAGGATGCCTACACGTCGTAGTAGAGCTCGAACTCGTGCGGGTGCGGGCGCAGCCGGATGGCGTCGAGCTCGTTGGACCGCTTGTAGTCCAGCCAGGTCTCGATCAGGTCCGGTGTGAACACGCCGCCCTCGAGCAGGAAGTCGTGGTCGGCCTCCAGGTTGTTGAGCACGGCCTCCAGCGAGCCCGGCACCTGCGGGATCGCCTTGGCCTCGTCCGGCGGCAGCTCGTACAGGTCCTTGTCGACCGGCTCCGGCGGCTCGATCTTGTTCTTCACCCCGTCCAGGCCGGCCATCATCATGGCGGCGAAAGCCAGGTACGGGTTGGCCGACGGATCAGGGACGCGGAACTCCAGCCGCTTGGCCTTCGGGTTCGGGCCGGTAATCGGGACCCGGATGCACGCAGAGCGGTTGCGCTGGCTATAGACCAGGTTCACCGGGGCCTCGTAGCCGGGTACCAGGCGGTGATAGGAGTTCATTGTCGGGTTGGTGAAGGCCAGCAGGGATGGCGCGTGCTTGAGCAGGCCGCCGACGTAGTGCCGGCCGGTGTCCGAGAGCCCGGCGTAGCCGACCTCGTCGTAGAACAGCGGCGCGCCGTCCTTCCACAGGCTCTGGTGGCAGTGCATGCCGGAGCCGTTGTCACCGAAGAGCGGCTTGGGCATGAAGGTGACCGTCTTGCCCGCTGCCCTGGCCACGCTCTTGACCACGTACTTGTAGAGCATGAGCTTGTCGGCCATGGTCAGCAGCGTGTCGAACTTGATGTCGATCTCCGCCTGGCCCGCAGTGCCGACCTCGTGGTGCTGCATCTCGACGGTGATGCCGCACTCGATCAGCTTGCGCACCATCTCCGAGCGCAAATCGGTGTAGTGATCCATCGGCGGCACCGGGAAGTACCCGCCCTTGTAGGCGGGCTTGGCGCCGAGGTTGCCGCCTTCCTCTTCCCGGCCGGTGTTCCAGGCGCCCTCGATCGAGTCGATGTGGTAGAAGCCCTCGTTGGAGCTTGTCTGATAGCGAGCGGAGTCGAAGATGTAGAACTCGGCCTCCGGTCCGAAGTACACGGTGTCGGCGATCCCGCTGCCGCGCAGGTAGTCCTCGGCCTTGCGGGCGATGTTGCGCGGGTCCCTGGTGTAGGGCTCGCCGGTCAGCGGGTCGTGGACGAAGAAGGTCAGGTTCAGCGTCTTGTGGGTCCGGAATGGGTCGATGACCGCGGTGCTCGGGTCCGGCAGCAGCAGCATGTCGGACTCGTGAATCTGCTGGAAGCCGCGGATCGACGAGCCGTCGAACATCCTTCCCTCGGTGAAGACATCCGCATCGAAGGACTCGGCAGGCACGGTGAAGTGCTGTACGGTGCCGGGCAGGTCGCAGAACCGGACATCGACGAACTGCACCCCCTCGGATTCAATGAACCGCAGTACCTCATCGCCGCTTGTGAACATCAGCTCTCCTTAGGCGCAGCCGCGGTGGTCGCCGCGGGCGCAGTGCTAGCCGCCACCCAGTTAACTGCCACCCAAGCTGGAACGCGCGGTGTACGCGGAAGCTTGCTCGCGCAGCACACTGCCTCACGCCGCAGCCAGGGGCGATTGTGACGTTATCGCCAGACAGTTTCCTGGCCGTGTCCCCGATGTTTCGCTGGTGTTACGCGGGACGCACGGGGCGTAGGTCACTCGCTCCCAATAAGCCCACAATGCCAAACCGCTGATGGCGCCGGGCGAGCGCCCTGTGCTAGCGGGCCTGTGCTACCAGCACCGGAGAAGCGGATAGCGTTGGACTGTGAGTAACCAGCAGGCGGCCGCCAACGGCGGCTTCTATCCGGGTCAGAATCTCGGGCTGCCGGAGTTCGGAACGGGCTCGGTGGCCGGCTGGAGCAGGCGACTAGGTGCCCTGCTCATCGACTGGCTCGCGTGCAGCATCATCGCGATCGCCTTCTTCTACCACCCGCAGGCCGGCCACACCGCCGCCGTGCTCACGCAGCCGAGGCTGTGGACGCCGGTGGTTTTCGGCGCCGAGGACTTCCTGCTCACGGCGCTGACGGGGGTCACCATCGGCAAGCGCCTGCTCGGGCTGCGAGTCGTCCGCCTGGATGGCCGCCCGGTGGGCCTGTGGGCGCTGCCCCGCACTCTCCTGCTCATGCTCGTCGTCCCGGCCATGATGATGGACCGCGACCTGCGCGGGCTTCAGGACAAGGCCGCTGGCACTGTCGTCGTCCGCACCTAGCGGACAACGCAGGTCCTGGCGAAGAGCGCCGCTAGCGAGTCCGCGGCCGCGGGGCCTTGGGCATCCGGGCCGAGCGCGGCACCGGGCCCTTGGGCATCTGAAGTTGCTGGGGCAGCATGCTGAGCCGGAAGTTGAGGTCCGCGACGTCCTGGCCGCGCAGGTTGCGCGGTAGCTTCATGATCTTCTTGTTGAGCCGGCGAATCGGGATCTGGCCCTCCGCGTCGCCAACCTGGAAGTCGTAGATCGGGACCTGGCTGGCGATCCGGGCGATGCGCTTCTTCTCCGCGGCCAGCAGGCTCGGCAGGCGACTAGGAGAACCCTCGCCGACCAGGATGACGCCTGGCTTGCCCACGGTGCGGTGCACCACGTCCATGTTGCGGTTCGCCGCGATGGCCGGCGTCGTGGTGAAGCCGCCGCGCAGGCCCTGCAGGATCGCCGCAGCCGCGCCCGGCTGGCCCTCGACCGCCGCATACTGGGCCCCTGTCGCAAACCTGCCGAAGAGCACCATCGCCGCCAGGAGACCGCCCAGGATACCGAGCGGAATGAAGAAATAGATGAGGCCGACGAAGTAGCCGACCAGGATGACGATGGCTGCGGTGCCGACACCGGCCAGCGCGACCAAGGGCAGCGCCTTGGGATTGCCCTTATGCACGATGCCCGCGACCATGCGGATCTGCTTGATTCGCCCCATCGATGCAGGGTCGGCCGGGTTCGTCGGCTCAGCGCCGGACTTTTTCACCATGATGGCGAGGATACCGGGCCGGAGCGCCTTTCCATTGCCTGGCGGTACAGCCGACCTGCTCGGTATGACGAGCGAACCAGCGGCCCGGACTGCACGCCGGCGAAGCCGAGCTCCGTGGCTTCCTCCGCGAGTTCCGCGAATTCCTCCGGCCGGACCCACCGGTCGATCGGGTGATGGCGCACCGAGGGCCGCAGGTACTGGGTGATCGTGAGTAGCTCGCAGCCGGCGGCACGCAGGTCAGCCATTGCCTCGCTGATCTCGGCGCGCTCCTCGCCCATACCCAGGATCAGATTCGATTTGGGAACGAGGCCGCCCTCACTCGCCAGCGCGAGCACCTCGAGTGATCGCTCATAGCGGAATCCGGGCCGGATCCGGCGGAAGATCCTCGGTACGGTCTCCAGGTTGTGCGCGAGGACTTCGGGCCGGGCCGAGAACACCTCGGCCAGCTGCTCGCGGTCGGCGTTGAAATCGGGAATCAGCAGCTCGACGCCGCAGCCCGGGACTTCCTGATGGATCTCGCGGCAGGTCTGTGCGTACAGCCAGGCACCCCCATCCGGCAGGTCGTCCCTGGCGACGCCGGTGACCGTGGCATAGCGCAGGCCCATGGTCGCGACGGACTCGGCCACCCGCCGCGGCTCGTCAGTGTCGAGCGGTCCCGGCTTGCCGGTCGCGATCTGGCAGAAGTCGCATCGCCTCGTGCACTGGTCACCGCCGATGAGGAAGGTGGCCTCGCGGTCCTCCCAGCACTCAAAGATGTTGGGGCAGCCCGCTTCCTCGCAGACGGTGTGCAGGCCCTCGCGCCGGACTAGCTGCTTGAGCTCGGTGTATTCCGGCCCGGTCCGGAGCCTGGTCTTGATCCACGGCGGCTTGCGCTCGATCGGGACCTGGCTGTTGCGGGCCTCAACGCGGAGCAGCCGCCTGCCATCGGGAGCTAGTACCACGCTGCAAGCTTATTACGCCTGGCCAGGCGCTTGCGCAGCGCCGTGGTGATGCTATCTAGAGGAAACGGTAAGGATAGGCCCAGCAGATCCAGAGCTAATGGTCAGGAAGTAGCGAGGGGTCCCTCAGCGGCCTGCCCGAGTATCGAACAGTACGTATACCGAGACGACGTGCCGAAGGATTCCGAGGGGACAGGTTCTGATGACCACCGAGCATGGCCCGCACTACCACCAGGACGGCGACCAGACTCCCGGTAACGAGGGCGCCCAGCAGGCCGAGCGTGCTGGGCAGGGCCCCTACGGCGGGCAGGGCCCCTACGGCGGGCAGGGCCCCTACGGCGGGCAGGGCCCCTACGGCGGGCAGGCAATCTATGGTGGCCACGGGGCCAATGCCGGACAGCCCGCGTACGCCGGCCAGCCCGCGTACGCCGGCCAGGCTGGCTATGGCGCCATGCCGCCGCCCCCGCCGCCGCCGCCCGCGACGTGGCCCGGCGCTGACGTGCCTGGCGGCTACGCACCCCCCGCGAACTGGGCCGGTCACGAGGGCAACCGCAAGTCCCGCCGCGGACTCGCCGTGGCCGCGGGCCTGTCCGCCCTCGCGATCGCCGCGGGCGGCACCGCCTGGGCGACCTCCGGCTCTGGCACCCTGACCACGGCTCAGATCGCGAGCCAGACCAATCCCGGCCTGGTGGACGTCATCTCCACGCTCGGCTACTCGCACGCGACCGCCGAGGGCACGGGCATGGTGCTGACGGCCAATGGCGAGGTGCTGACTAACAATCACGTAGTCGACGGTGCGACGTCGGTCAAGGTCAGGGACATCGGCAACGACCACACGTACACCGCGAAGGTCGTCGGTTACAGCAGCAGCAACGACGTGGCCGTCCTCCAGCTCAATGGAGCCTCAGGACTCAGCACCGTCACGATCGGTGACTCGAACACCGCGGCTGTCGGCCACAAGGTGGTGGCGCTCGGCAACGCCGACGGCAAGGGAGGCACGCCCTCGGTGGCGACCGGGTCGATCACCGGGCTCGGCGCCTCGATCACCGCGCAGGATCAGGGCTCAGGCACCGCCGAGCACCTGACCGGCATGATCCGCACCAACGCGGACATCCAGCCGGGTGACTCGGGTGGCCCGCTGCTGAACACGAAGGGCGAGGTCATCGGGATGGACACGGCCGCGTCGAGTGGCAACTCCAGCGGCTTCGGCACGACGGCGGCGGTGACGACGACCGCATTCTCGATCCCGATCAACAAGGCCATGTCGATCGCTGACCAGATCGAGGCGGGCGAGGCGTCCGCCACCGTGCACATCGGCGCAACAGCGTTCCTCGGCGTTGAGGTCGCACCGGCCGGCGCGGGCGGCTTCGGCCAGACTGGCCCGGGCGTGCCGGTCGCTGGCTCCGTTGACGGCACGGCCGCGGCCGCGGTCGGCATCGGCAGCGGGGACACCATCCTGTCGGTCGGTGGTCACTCGGTGAACTCGGGCTCCGACCTGCAGGGCGTCATTGAGGGCCATCACCCTGCCGACAAGGTGGCGGTGACCTGGTCAGACGCTACCGGCCAGACCCACACCGCAACCGTGACGCTGACCGCGGGCCCCACCGGCTGAGGCAGTGCCAGCGGGCCGCTATCCGGCTAGCTCGGGCCTGACATACCGGATAAATCTGATGTGGGCGCGGCGCGATCAGGCCGCGCCCACATCGCGTGTGCATCCGGGGCGCAATCTGCGCCCCGGATGCACACGCGTTTGTCCCTGCCGCAGCGCCGGCCGTTCCCCAGCCGGACCGATGGCATTTAGAGATATATCTTGTCTGCGCTGCACAAGGCGATATATCTTGACCTGGCTAGCTGTCCGCGAGGTGAACGGGAGCCAGGCAGGTGACGGAAGCAATCAGGGCCGAGGGACTCGTCAAGAGCTTCGGCAAGACCAGAGCGCTCGCTGGCGCGGATCTGTCTGCGGAGGCGGGTACCGTGCTCGGCGTCCTCGGTCCTAATGGGGCCGGCAAGACGACAGCGGTGCGCATCCTCACGACCTTGCTGCTGCCCGACGGCGGCCACGCCGAGGTCGGCGGCTACGACGTCGTGAGGGAGGCGCACCGGGTCCGTCAGCTGATCGGCCTCACTGGCCAGTACGCCTCAGTCGATGACGGCCTGACCGGCACGAACAACCTGATCATGATCGGCCGGCTGCTCGGGCTGAGCCGGCCCGCCGCCAAGGCACGATCCACCGAGTTGCTGAGCCGGTTCGACCTGTCCGAGGCCGCTGGCCGGCCGGTGAAGACGTACTCCGGCGGTATGCGGCGCCGGCTTGACCTGGCCGCCAGCCTGGTCGGCAGCCCCCAGGTGCTGTTCCTGGACGAGCCGACGACGGGACTTGATCCGCAGGCGCGCAGCGACGTGTGGGACATGATCAGGGTGCTGGTCGCCGACGGCGTGACGGTACTGCTGACCACGCAGTACCTGGACGAGGCGGACCAGCTTGCCGACGACATCGTGGTCATCGATCACGGGCGAGTGATCGCTACGGGCACGCCGGACGAGCTGAAGGCGAAGGTCGGGGGCCAGGTGCTCGATGTGGTGCCCGCCGATCACGACCGGCTTGGTGACGTCGCTGCGGTGCTGGCGAGCTGGACGGGCGCCGAGCTGACTATCGAGCCGGGTGCGCGGCAGGTCACCGCTCAGGTGCCAAGCGCTGCGCTGTTGCCCGCCATCGTGCGCAGGCTCGACGAGAGCGGCATCGAGCTAGCCGAGTTCAGCATGCGCAAGAGCAGCCTGGACGAGGTTTTCCTCACGCTGACGGGACACCGTGCCCAGGACGAGGCAGCGGACCACGAGCGCGGCGTGCACCCCGAGGCAGCAGCCGCCGATATCGAGGAGAAGGTGACGCGATGACCGCGGCGGCACTTGGCGGGTCCACGGCGCCAGCCCGGCGGCTGGGCGCGGTAACTGGCCTGCGGAACTCGTTCACGCTGACCTGGCGCAGCGTGCTGAAGATCAGGACCAACTCCGAGGACCTGATCGGGCTGAGCCTGCAGCCGATCATGTTCCTGCTGCTGTTTACCTACGTATTCGGCGGCGCGATCGCGCACGGCAGCACGCACGAGTACCTGCAGTACGTGCTGCCGGGCATCCTGGTCCAGACGGTCCTGTTCGCGACACTGGGCACCGGGCTCATGCTGAACCAGGACATCTCGGCCGGCATCTTCGACAGGTTCCGCAGCCTGCCGATCGCCCGCTGGGCACCGCTGGCCGGGGCCATCATGGGCGACGTCACCCGGTACGTGATCTCGGTGGTCGTCACCCTCGGGTTCGCCATGGTGCTCGGCTTCCGGGTCACCACGAATCCGATCGCCGCCGTGGCGGGCTGCCTGCTGGTCCTCGCGTTCGCAATGGCGATGTGCTGGGTCTCGGCTCTCATCGGCATGCTGGTGAAGAGCCCGCAGGGGGTGCAGACCTTCGGGTTCACCGCGATGTTCCCGATAGTGTTCGCCAGCGGGCTGCTGGTACCCATCCAGACCATGCCGGGCTGGCTCCAGGCGTTCGCGAAGGCGAACCCGATGACTCTGCTGGCAGCTGCGTGCCGGGGCCTGATGACCGGCGGACCGGTCGGTGTGTACGCGGGCGAGTCGATGCTCTGGGCGCTCGGGATCCTGGTGGTCTTCGCGCCGCTGGCCGTGCGCGCCTACCGGCGCCGGACGTGAGGAGACCTGAGTGACCGAGCAGCACGTGCCATTGAGTGAGGCGACGCCAGCACTAGTGGCGGAGGCGTACGCCGTCGCCCAGCAGACGGGCTTCCCGCTGACCCGGCAGGAGGCAGGAGCAAGCCGGCCGTCGGCGTGCCTGCCCGGTGTCGGCAGGTTCCTGGCGATGCTGGCCGCCGGCTGCCGTGATGGCGTGATCGCCGAGCTCGGGACTGGCGCGGGCATCGGCGCCGCCTGGATGGCCAGCGCGATGCCGGCCGACTGCTCGCTGATCACGGCAGAGCTCGACGCGGGCCTGGCCGCAGCGGCAGCCAGCCTGCTCGCCCGTGATCCGCGTATCCGGGTGCTGGTCGGCGACGCCGCCGTGCTGCTGGCGCCGCACGGGCCGGTTGACCTGATCTTCGCTGACTGCGGCGTCCGGGACGCCGCGGCGTTCGCCGCCCTCTGCGAACTGCTGCGGCCCGGTGGCCACATCGTGATGGATGACCTGACGCCTGTTCTCGCCCTGTCCGCTGACTCGCCGCTGCGCCAGTTCGACATCAAGCGGCGGCTGTTCGCCGGGCAGGCCGGCCTGACGTGGACCGAGGTCGTGCTACCCGACCTGGCGAATTCCTTGCTCGTCGGCACGCGCCGGGCCGACTGAGCCGGCGGGCCGATGTGACGAACAGGCCCGTCATCGGCGACCATTGGGGTCATGCCGAGCCAGTTTGATCCGCCCTCAGGGACGCGTGACTTCCTCGCTGCCGACGTGGAGCAGCGCGAGCACGCGTTCGCCGTGATCCGGTCAGTCTTCTCGCGCTACGGCTTCGAGCCCCTCCAGACGCCCGCCTTCGAGCGGCTGGACGTGCTGCTCGGCAAGTACGGCGACGAGAGCGACAAGCTGGTCTTCAAGATCTTGCGACGCGGCGAGCACGAGGCGTCCGGCGAGGCTGACCTGGCGCTCCGCTACGACATGACGGTGCCGCTTGCACGCGTGGCCGCGGCATACGGCAGCCAGCTGCCGACACCGTACAAGCGCTATGCCATGGGCCCAGTCTGGCGGGCCGACCGGCCAGGCAAGGACCGCTACCGGGAGTTCGTCCAGTGTGATCTCGACACGCTCGGGTCGCACTCGCTCCTCGCCGACGCCGAGACGCTGCTCGCCCAGCACGACGCGCTCGCTGAGCTCGGGTTGCCTAGCTTCACCATCCAGCTGAACTCACGGCGCGTCCTCGCCGGGCTGCTCGAGGCTTTCGGGATCGCGCCAGACATCAGCGCCGGCGTACTGACGTCGCTGGACAAGCTCGACAAGCTCCCGCCCGCCGATGTGGTCGCCGAACTGATTGGCCGCGGCCTGCCGCCGGCGCAGGCGGACGAGCTCGTGGCCACCCTGACGGCGCCGGACGCGATCGAGCGCGTCCGGGTCGCGCTGACCAAGACGGACGAGGGCATAGCCGGGCTCGACGAGGTCGACACGGTGCTCTCCCTGCTGTCGGGCCAGGTACCTGCCGGTCGCGTGGTGTTCACGCCGCGCATGGTGCGCGGGCTGAGCTACTACACCGGGCCTATCTGGGAAGTCGTGGCCGAAGGTGTGTCCGGATCGATCGGCTCCGGCGGCCGTTACGACCACCTGATCGAGCAGCTCGGCGGACCCGACGTACCGGCCACCGGCACGTCGACCGGAGTAGAGCGCATCTTGCCGCTGCTGCCCGGCGCTGGCGCCAGCCCGTCGGCCCGCCTCGACGTGGCCGTTACCGTGATGCGGCCCGAGCTGGCGGTGCGGTCGTTCACGTTCGCGGCTGCCGCCCGGTCGGCGGGCCTGCGGGCCAGCGTGTATCTAGGCTCGTCCGGCAAGCTCGCCAGGCAGCTGAAGTGGGCTAGCGACAGCGGCGCACGGTGGGCGGTGATCTACGGCGAGCAGGAGCATGAAGCCGACATCGTCACAGTGCGGGATATGGACACCGGCGAGCAGATCCAGCTTCCGGCCGCCGAGCTGACTGAGTACCTCGCGCGGGCGGCCGCTCGCGCCTGCCGCTGACTGCCTTGCCGGGCGACGGTTTCGTCGAGCCGGTCACCTGGCACGCGAGCCTGGCCGGAGTGATCGTGAGCGCGGGGGCGCTGATCGGGGACGGCGCCGGGGGAGTGCTCATCGTCAAGCCCAACTACCGGGATCACTGGACACTGCCGGGCGGGATCTGCGAGTTTGGCGAGCCGCCGCGCGCTGGTTGTGCCAGGGAGGTCGCCGAAGAGCTCGGCCTCGAGCAGCAGATCGGCGCGTTGCTTTCGGTGGACTGGCAGCCGTCGCAGGCGATGTACGGACCGGCAGCTCGGCCCGTCGTGTTCTTCATTTTTGACGCTGGTGCCCTGCCGAGCCTGGCCGACGTGCGGCTTCAGGCCGCCGAGCTGGACGACTGCCAGTTCGTACCCGCCGGCGCGCTCGAGGAGTTGTTGCTGCCGGCCGCGGTGCCGCGGGTACGGGCGGCGATCGCCGCCCTGGGGGCTGGCTGCGTCGGCACCGGGCCCGGCCTCGCGTCCGGGTGGCCGGTCCAATCAGGCTGAGCCGGCTCAGCCTGAGCCGGCTGCAGGCGGAGGCCGCCAGGGCTGGCAGACCGGCCATCCGTGTCACGCTAGGGGCGCCGAGGACACGGGCGAGCTCCCGCTCCGCGATGGGGAGCACCTCGGTCACCGTGATCTGCCGGCCGGTCTCGGCCGACAGCGACGTGACGGCAGCATCGGAGATGCCGCACGGCACGATGCGGTCGTACCACGACAGGTCGCAGTCGCAGTTCAGCGCGAAACCATGCATGGTCACACCGCGCGCGACGCGGATCCCGAGCGCCGCGACCTTGCGATCGGGTCGGCCGCGCCCGTCGCCCCGCAGCCAGGCTCCGCTCCGACCGTCGACCCTCCCGGCCGTCACGCCGAACGCTGCGCACACGCCGATCATGGCGTCCTCGAGCAGGCGGACATAGCTCACGACGTCGATCGGCTCGTCGAGGGCGACGATCGGATAGCCGACGAGCTGACCGGGGCCGTGCCAGGTGATCTTGCCGCCGCGGTCGACATCGATGACCGGTGCGCCGGGATCGCCGACCGGCCGGTCGAGCGGGCTGGTGCGCTTACCCGCCGTGTAGACGGGCTGGTGCTCAAGCAGCAGGCAGGTGTCCGGAATCTGGCCGGCGACGCGCTGCTCGTGCACCTGGCGCTGCATCTGCCAGGCCTCGCCGTAGCCGACGGCGTCGGCGGCCATTCCCAGCTCGGCGAATACTAGCTCACTGTGCACATCGACAGCTTAGCCCGGCTGCGCACTAGCCAAACGCGATATAGCTTGACACGGAGACGCGATGGTTCTTATCGTCAGAGCGACCGGCATCGACGAGGGGAACCGCCGATGGATGCCACGGAGATCCTGATCGCCCTCAGTACGCCGGCCGGCCGGGCGAATCCGTACCCCCACTACGCGGCGCTCCATCAGCTCGGCGAGGCGGTCACCCTCGCGCCGGGAGCCGTCGTAGTGGTCGGCTACGACGCGATTAGCGCCGTGCTGCGCGATCCCGGATTCACCGTCTCAGATGAGGCGACGTTCGAGGCGGACTACCCCGGCTGGCGGGCAAACCCGGTATTCGTGCAAGCGATGGACTGGATACTCAACCTGAACGGGCCTAAGCACGCCAGGATCCGCAGCCTCATCGCGCGGGCGTTCACCGCGCGTCGCGTCGCCGGACTCGAGCCGGCCATCGCCCGGATGGCCGAGGACCTGCTGGATGCGATGGCCGATCGCGGGGCGGACGGGTCGGCCGTCGAGTTCATGCATGACTTTGCCTACCTGCTGCCGGTGACCGTCATCTGCGAGCTGATCGGCATCCCCGAGGCTGACCGTGAGGGTTTCCGGCCAGTGGCCCGCGACCTGGCCCGCGTCTTTGAGTTCGACGACGTCGCGAGCTTGCCGGCCATCAACGCCGCCGCCGTCGAGTTGCTGGCGTACTTCACTGGGCTCGCTGCCCGGCACCGCGCTCATCCGCGCGATGACCTGATCAGCGACCTGCTAGCGATCAGCGACGCAGCCGATGGCAGGCTGACCGACGCGGAACTGCTGCACAACCTCACGCTCCTGCTGGTTGCGGGCTTCGAGACGACGACCAACCTGCTAGGCAACGGGCTGCAGGTGATCCTCGGCCAGCCGGCCGCGGGAGCGGCTCTGCGCGACGGGTCGATCCCTGCCGACGCGTTCGTGGCCGAGGTGCTCCGTTACGACTCGCCCGTGCAGCTCACCAGCCGCACTGGGTACGAGTAGGCGGCAAAGATCGGCGGAGTCGCGATAGCCGAGGGGGACGGCGTCACGACGATCCTCGGCGCCGGGAACAGGGACCCGCGGCGCTTTGCCGACCCCGACTCGTTCCGGCCGCTGCGAGCTGATGGCGGCCCGCTGAGCTTTGGCGGCGGCGCGCACTTCTGCATCGGCGCGGCGCTGGCGAGGCTCGAGGGCAACATCGCATTCCCGCGGCTGGTGCGCCGGTTCCCGAAGCTCGCGGCAGCTGGCGATCCGGTTCGGCGCGAGACTTTCCTGCTGCGTGGCTACGACGCGCTCCCCGTCAGCCTCGCCTAGGCCGGCGGTTACGGACCGCAGTCGCCAAACCGTGATCACTACCAGGAGCATGGGGCGCAGGTAAACGGGGCACAAAGAAGCGGGAATGCGCAGCGCTGCGCCACGGCTAGCGTCAGCAGGAGGTGCGTGCCTTGTATGACGAGGACGAACTGCGCCGCATGACCCCGCAGCAACGTCTGCAGCTGAAGCGCGCGCTGGTTGCGATCGACGAGCAGGATCTGGCTGTCCGGGCCCGGGACCGGCGTCGGGCTGTCCTGCTGGGTGTGATCATCGTCTGCTGCATCGGCCTGGCCGCGTGGACCGGCCTGCTGGCGGCGACGCTGCCGCGGTACTACCGGTCAGGCGGCTGGCGAGGCGCCTGGGTGGGCTTCGACCTAGCGCTGCTGGCCGCGTTCGCCGCGACCGGCTGGGCATCGTGGCGGCGCCGCCAGATGCTCATCATCTGCCTGGTCGTCCTCGCGACGCTGCTGTGCTGCGACGCGTGGTTCGACGTCGTGCTGGACGCGCACACTAAGGGCTTTCAGGCCAGCCTTCTGTCGGCCCTGCTGATCGAGCTACCGCTCGCCGCGCTCGCGATCCTCGGCGCCCGCCGCCTGCTGCGGATGACGAACGCCGTCATGCTGCGCTACCGCGGGATGAGCGGGCCGCCGCCGAGGCTGCGCAAGATCCCGCTGGCGGGCGTGGAGCCGGGTCGGCCGCTGAGCGACCTGCTGGCTGAACCGGAGGAGCAGCTGCCGCGCGTCCCGGAGTCGAACGCGTCGGGCGCCGACGTCGACTCCGGGCGAAGCCTGCGCTGAAGACGGCGGCGTAGGCCGGCTGCAGTCGGCACAGCTCCGCGTGCACGATGGGGGCGCCCCCATACGCGGCTAGCCAGCGATCGCCGCGGCCAGGCCGGGCCCGATTGTCGGGTGCTGGAACGTGAACCCGGCGGCCTCGAGCCGGGCGGGCACAACGCGGGAGCTGCTGAGCAGCTCGGTCGACAGCTCGCCGAGCACGAGCCGGACCAGTCCGGATGGCACCTGCAGGACGGCCGGCCGGTGCACTGCCCTGGCCAGCGCCCTGGTCAGGTCGGCATTGGTCGCGGGCGCTGGTGCCGTCAGGTTGACCGGACCGGCTAGGTCCTGATGCCCGAGCAGGAACTGCACTGCCCGAACGTGGTCGGTCAGCGTGATCCAGCTCAGGTACTGCGTGCCGGTGCCGACCTTCGCGCCAAGACCGAGCCGGAACGGGAGCAGCAGCGGGCGGAGCATGCCGCCCCGGCTGGACAGCACGATGCCAGAGCGCAGGTTCACGACCCGGAGGCCGGCCGCGCGGGCCGGAGCGGTGGCCTCCTCCCAGTCATGCACCAGGGTGGCGAGGAAGCCGGTTCCGTTGGGCGCGCTCTCGTCGACGGCCTTGCCGCCCGTGTCTCCGTACCAGCCGATGGCTGAGCCCGCGAGCAGGACCGGAGGTGGCTTCGGCGTCGCGAGCATCGCCTGGATCAGCGCGGTCGTGCTGTTGATCCGGCTTGCTCGCAATTCCTGCTTGCGGGCTGCCGTCCACCGGCCCGAGGCAATGGGCGCGCCCGACAGGTGCACGACGGCGTCCACGCCATCGAGCGCACCGGCGGCGAGGCCGCCGTCGGGTCTGGCCGCGTCCCACTGCAGCTCCGCCGCGCTGGCCGCAGGTCGTCGGACCAGCCTGAGCACGTCGATGCCGTCGCCGCTCAGATGCTCGGCCAGCGCGCCCCCGATGAGCCCGGTCGCTCCCGTGATCGCAACCCGCACAGCCGTCCCCCTCCGGTGCGGCGGCGGCTGACTTACAGGCCGAGCTCGGTCTCGAACGCGCCCTCTTCCAGCCGCTCCTTGATGGTGAGCAGGAATCTGGTCGCGTCGGCGCCGTCGACCAGGCGGTGATCGTAGGTCAGCGCGAGGTAGACCATCGACCTGACGGTGATCACCTCGCCCAGTGTGGGGTCCTCGACAACGACCGCGCGCTTCACCACGGTGCCGGTCCCGAGGATGCCAACCTGCGGCTGGTTGATGATCGGGGTGTCGAACAGCGCGCCGCGGCTGCCGGTGTTGGTGAGCGTGAAGGTGCCGCCGGACAGGTCGTCCGGGCTCACCTGCCCGGCCCGCGTCCGCTGCGCCAGGTCAGCGATCTTGCGGGCGAGGCCGCCGATGTTCAGGTCGCCCGCGTTCCTGATCACCGGGACCATCAGTCCTCGCTCGGTGTCGACGGCGACGCCCAGGTGCTCGGCGTCGTGGTACGTCACCTGCCCGGAGCCGGTATCGATGAGCGCATTCAGCTTCGGGTGGACCTTCAGGGCCTCGACTGTAGCGAGCGCGAAGAACGGCAGGAAGGAGAGCTTCACGCCCTCGCGCGCCTCGAAGGCTGACTTGGCGCGCTGCCGTAGCCTTGCGATGGCCGTGACGTCGGCCTCGACCACGGTGGTCAGCTGCGCTGAGGTTTGCAGCGACTCGACCATCCGCTGGGCGATGATCTGCCGCGCTCGAGACATCCGCTCGGTGGTGCCGCGCTGGCTCGATGGCACGATGACCGGGCGCCTGCCGGTGTCGGGCTCGGCGTCCGCGGCCGCAGGCCGGGGTGCTGCGGGCTGTGGCGCCACCTGCGCTGGCCCTGGCTGTGCTGGCGCCGCCGGTGCTGGCGCCGCTTGTACTGGCGCCGCCGGTACTGGCGGGAGGGGTCCGCGCTGGAGCGCGGCCGCATCCAGGATGTCCTGCTTGCGGATCCGGCCGCCGACACCGGTGCCGGCGACGGTGGCGAGGTCGATCGCGTGCTCGGCCGCGAGCTTGCGCACCAGTGGCGTGACATACGGGCCATCAGTCGCGTCAGTGAACTGCGCAGCGGCGGGCGCCTGGCCGTTGCCGCCGTCGTAGATCACCCGTCGCCGGATAAGCCGCGGCCACCGACTGGTAAGCGGGCGGTGCCTGCTCGGCCGCGGCGGGCGGCGGCGCGACGGCTGGCGCGGGCGGCGGGTCAGCGGGTATCACCTCGGCCTGGGCCGGCGGCTCGTAGCTCGGCGGCGGCGGCTCGTAGGCTGCCGGTGTGCTCGTACGTCGCGGCTGGCTGCTGGTAGGCAGGCGGTCCGGTCTCGGCGGCAGGGGCTGGCTGGGCCGGCGGCCGGCTGCGGGCGGGGCCGGCTGGGGCGGTGCCGGCTGGGCCGCGGCGGGGCTGCGGCGTCGCGCCAGCCGAGCCGTCCTCCTCGATGATGGCAAGCTCGGCACCCACGGCAACGGTCTCGTCCTCGGCGACAGTGATGCCGCGCAGGATGCCGGAGACCGGAGACGGGATCTCGGTGTCGACCTTGTCAGTCGATACCTCGAGGAGCGGCTCGTCGGCCTGAACGTGCTCGCCCTCCCGCTTGAGCCAGCGGGTGACTGTGCCCTCGGTGACGCTCTCGCCGAGCTGTGGCATCGATACGGAGACCGACATGGCTTCCCGTAACTCCTTCTTCGCTTATCTGTGACTCTAGCCTGCACACTTCGCTACGGAAGGGCGCCGTGCAGGTCATCCGTGGTTGTGAAGCGGCTTACCGGCCAGCGCGAGGAAGGCCTCGCCGATGGCCTCGGACTGAGTGGGGTGCGGGTGGATCAGCTGCGCGACGTCGTTCGGCACAGCCTCCCAGTTGACGATGAGCTGTGCCTCGGCGATCAGGTCGCCTACGTGCCCGCCCACGAGGTGCACGCCGAGTGTCGGACCGCCTCCCGCGGTGACGATGACCTTCGCCGCGCCGCTGGTCTGGAGGATCTGGCTCTTGCCGTTCCCGGCCAGGTCGTAGGTGAACTCGGTGAACTCGATGCCGCGCGCCGCGGCCGTCGCCGACGTGATGCCGACCGAGGCGACCTCGGGATAGGAGTAGGTGATCCGCGGCACGCCGTCGTAGTCGATCGGCACGACCGGCAGGCCAGCCAGCCGCTCGGCGACCATGATGCCCTCGGCGAATCCGACGTGCGCGAGCTGGAGCCCTGGCCGCAGGTCGCCGACGGCCGAGATCGTCGGGATGTTCGTCCGGCATAGCTCGTCCACGAGCACGAAGCCGCGCTCCATGGCGACGCCGACCTCGTCGTACCCCAGCCCCGCCGAGACCGGCCCGCGGCCGACGGCCACGAGCAGTAGCTCGGCGTCGATGGTCGCCCCGCCCTCCAAAGTGACGGTCACGCCAGTGCCGGTGTCCTTGACGCTCTCGAACCTCGTGCCGACCTTGAAGCCGATGCCGCGACGGCGGAACGCCCGCTCGAGCAGCTTCGAGCTCGATTCCTCCTCGGTCGGCAGCAGGTGCGGCAGCATCTCCACGATGGTGACCTCGGCGCCGAATGAACGCCAGACGCTGGCGAACTCGACACCGATCACGCCGCCGCCGAGGATGACCACTGAGGCGGGTACGTGATCAAGCTGGAGGGCGTGATCGCTGGTGATGATGCGGTTGCCATCGGGGACCAGGCCGGGCAGGCTCCGGGTCTGCGAGCCGGTCGCCAGCACCACGTGCTCGCCCGTCAGGACCTGCTCGCTGACCTGGACCGCGGTGGGCGAGATCAGCTTGCCGTGGCCCTCGATGACCTCGATCTGCCGGCTCGCCACGAGGTTGGTCAGGCCCTTCCACAGCCGGGTGACGACCTTGTCCTTGTAGGCGTTGACGCCGTTCATGTCGATGCCGTCGAGGGTCGTGCGCACGCCCACGCTGGGCCCGTCCTGGGCGTAGTCGGCCACCTGGGCTGAGTGCAGCAGCGCCTTGGTGGGTATGCAGCCGCGGTGCAGGCAGGTGCCGCCGACCTTATCCTCTTCGATGAGCGCCACTCGCTTGCCCAGCTCGGCCGCGCGCAGCGCGCACGCATAACCGCCGCTGCCGCCGCCGAGAATGACGATGTCGTAGCCGCCACTGCTGGCGTCGGCACTGTCGCTCACGTCTGTACTCCTTGTCAGCTGTCCTGCGGTTAAGCTCCGTTGCTTACGCCCGCGGCCGGCGTACGTGCCGCCGGGTAATCAAAGCCGCCCGTCCGCGACGTCGGTCGCGACCTGGACTAGCATCCGCACCGCGGCGCCAGTTCCGCCCTTGGGGGTATATCCGTACGGCTCGCCTTCATGGAAGGCGGGGCCGGCAATGTCCACATGTGCCCAGCGCACGCCATCCGGCACAAATTCCCTCAGGAACAGGCCCGCCACCAGCATGCCGCCGTGTCGCTCGCCGGCCACGTTCGCGATGTCGGCGACCGCGGAATCCAGGCCCTTGCGCAGCTCTGGCGGCAGCGGCATCGGCCAGGCCTGCTCCCCGGCCCGCCGTGCGGTCTCCGCGATCGCCGCCGCCACCTCGTCGTCGGTGCCCATCACGCCGCTGATGCGCGGCCCGAGCGCGACAAGCTGCGCGCCCGTCAGCGTGGCCACGTCGACCAGGAGGTCTGGGGAGTCCTGTGCCGACCGGGCCAGCACGTCGGCCAGCACCAGCCGGCCCTCTGCGTCGGTGTTGAGCACCTCGACAGTCTTGCCGCCAAAGATCGTGATGACGTCCGACGGCCGCTGCGCATGGCCGCCCGGCATGTTCTCGGCCATGGCCAGGTAGCCGACGACGTTGACCGCGGGCTGGAGCGCTGCAACCGCCTGCAGCGCGCCTAGCACGGCGGCCGCGCCCCCCATGTCGGACTTCATCGCTTCCATCGACTTCGGCGGCTTCAGCGACAGCCCGCCGGAGTCGAAGGTGATGCCCTTGCCGGCGAAGACGACTGTCTTGGTTGCCTCCGGGTGGCGGTAGGCGAGCCGGACCAGCCGCGGCGGGTGGTCGGAGCCCTGGCCGACACCGGTAAGCCCGCCGTAGCCGCCGCCTGCCAGCGCGATGTGGTCGAGTACCTCGATCTCTAGCCCGGCCGCCACCGCGACGCGCTGCGCCTCGGCCGCGAACGTCTCGGGATACAGGTCTGCCGGGCTGGTGTTGACCAGGTCGCGCACCAGCGTCATGGCGTCCGCGAGCACCGCGGCGCGCCCGGCCGCCGCGCCGACCGAGGACAGCACGATCAGGTCAGGTCCGCCAGTGCCGTTGACGGCGGTGCTATCTGCGACACTGCGGTACCGCGTGAAGCGGTAGCGGCCAAGCAGCGCGCCGAGCGCCACGGCCTCAGTCTCGGCCTCGTCACGGGCGGGCAGCGACAGGGCGACAGAGGTGGTCTTCCCGCCGGTCAGCGCGCGGACCGCCGAGGCCGCGGCGCGGCGCAGCGACTCAAGCCGACCCCGTTCGCCGCCCTGATCGGCCGGGCCAAGCCCGACCGCGACGATCAGCGGGGCGGCGATGGCCCCGGCGGATGCGATCTTGGTGAGCTCGTCCTGCTTGCCGGTAGCGCCGAGAGCGGCGAGGGTGGCGGCGAGCGTGCCGCCGAGCGCAGCGTCTATATCGTCCGAGCCGTGCGCAGGAACGGGGCCGCCTGGACCCTCGGTCACGCCGATAACGAGGGCGTCTGCGGCGGCGCCGCGCGGGTCGGCTGTCCTGACAGTCAGCGGGTTCGTAGTCACGGGTCCCCAGCCTAGTGCCTATCTGGCCTGCGGCCGATCCGCGGTCAGCCGCCGGTAACGGCCGTCACCTAGTGGAAGTGACCGCTGTTACTATGACTAGGTCATCCCCGCCAATCCTGACCCGGAGGACAGTCATGAGTGCCGCCGGCAGTGCGCTCTTCATCGCCGTTTTCCTTGCCTGCGCGGTGGAGGCAGTGGAGGCAACCACGATCGTGCTCGCGGCCGGCACGGCCAGGGACTGGCGATCGGCGGGCATCGGCTCGGCCGCCGCGCTCGCGGTGCTGGCGGTCGTCGTCGCTGTACTCGGACCTGCAGTCTCGCACATACCGCTGACCTCGCTGCGTGTCTTCGTCGGCGCTCTGCTGCTCGTTTTCGGCCTCCAGTGGCTGCGCAAGGCGATCCTGCGAGCAAGCGGCCTCAAGGCCCTGCATGACGAGGAGAAGCTGTACGCCGAGCACCTGGCGGAGGCCAAGAGCCAGCAGGCCAGGCGGTCGTTCCTGGCGCCGGACTGGTACGGCTTCACCCTGGCGTTCAAGGGCGTGCTGCTCGAGGGGCTCGAGGTCGTGTTCATCGTGCTGACCTTCGGGGCCAACGCCAGGAACATCGGGCTGGCCACGATCGGCGCCGGGTGCGCGATCGTGCTGGTCGTCGCGGCCGGGTTCGCGGTCAGGGCGCCGCTGGCCAGGGTGCCGGAGAACACGATGAAGTTCGTCGTCGGGATCATGCTGACGAGCTTCGGGGTGTTCTGGGGCGGCGAGGGAGCCGGCGCGCACTGGCCCGGCTCGGACGCGGCTCTGCTCGTGATCATCCCGGCGATCGCGCTGTTCGCAGTCGGCCTGACCGCGCTGCTGCGCCAGTCCGCGGGCAGCTCGGGCGGCGGCGCCACTGAGCTACGCGAGCCGGCCGGCCAGGCCGCACACTAAGGAGCTTGCCATGATGTCAAGGCTGCGCGCGTTCGGCGCGTTCTGGTACGACTTCGTCATCGGTGATGACTGGCTCATCGCCGCGGGCGTGGTAGCTGGCCTGGCTGGCACGTACGGCCTCCACCGGGCGGGCGTAACGGCCTGGTGGCTGCTGCCGGTGCTGCTAGTCGTGCTGCTGCCGGTCAGCCTCTCGAGGGCGGCTAGCGGCCCTCTCCTTCCTCGGCGTATACGCGGGCAGCGTAAGCCTCCAGCTTCTCCTCACACTCCGCCAGCGAGCTGACCGCCTGCTGGAGGCCCGCCGCCCCGAAGACGTCGCGCTCGCGTATCCGCTGCAGCCAGGTGCGCAACTTGACGAGGTCGACCTCGTTCTCCTCCAACTCGGCGTAACTGAAGTGGGCTTCCCGGTACTCCTTCTCGATGCCGGCGATGAAATCCGCGCACTTGTCGACGATCTCCTCGTACTCGTCGTCGCGCGCGTCCTGGAACTGAGCCCGGATGTCGGCTTCGCCGGCGAGTACCTCGCAGGACAGCAACACGGCCGTCCCGGCCATGTCGAGAATCTCACTGCGCAGCTTGCGCAGTGCTCGCTCGGCGGCGGTGCTGGCCGGCAGCGCGGCCGCGGAGCTCTGCAGATAGATGGCGCCGAGGCTCTTGATGCGGCGCCACACCGTGGCCCGCAGCCTGCTCGGCTCCGATGGCACCCGGTACACCAGCAGCAGCCACCGGCCAGGCGGCAGCTGGCCCGCGAGGTCGCTAGGGGCCGTAGTGCTGCTGGCGCGGTCGCTGACTGACACGCTCGCCATTGTGCCAGCCGCCTATGGCTGTGCTAGCGACTCGTGGCGTGCCAGCACAGCCAGCACCTCACTGGCGTGAGTACGGTTCTCCGCTCTCGGCCTGGCGACGCGCCTGGGCGGCGCGGCTGACCGCCGATCCGGGCAGGCGCGGCTGCGGCAGCACGACCGTCGGCTCCGGCAGGCCATGACGACCGCCCCTGGCATCCTCGATCCGCCGCATAAGCGCGGCGTCAGCGCGCAACTCCTCGTCGGTCGGGGACAGCGCCAGCGTCGCAGTCATGATGAAGGCCAGGATGCTGATCCCGATCAGGAGCGGAAGCAGGAAGGTCTCCGCAGTCGCGCCGCCGCCTGCCATCAGCATGCCGCCACCGGTGCCGGGCCGGAACAGATGCATCGCCGCCATGCCGGTGTAGTGCATGCCGCTGACGGCGACGCCCATGATCATGGCGGCGCCGAGGGTGGCGCGCAGGCCAGTCAGGTTCAGCGCGGCCCACAGCGCCGCGGTGGCCGCGACGACCGCGATAACAACGGACAGGGCGAATAGCTCAGGGCTATACGTCATCCGGGCTGGCATCCGCATAGCGGCCATTCCGGTGTAATGCATGGCGGCCACGCCGATGCCGGTGAAAGCGCCGGCGAGCAGGAGATTGCGCCAGTTCCTGGTCGCGAACCCGACAATGAGCAGCCCGATGCCGACGACGACAACAGCGATGAGCATGCTGGCGATCGTGACCAGCACGTTGTAATGAATGACCTCGTCCGGAACGGTGTAGCCGAGCATCGCGATGAAGTGCATCACCCAGATGCCGGTGGTGCCGATCGACAGCGCTCCCAGCAGCAGCCAGCGCAGCCGCTCACGGCCGGTGCACGCCATTGCCCGGGCGGTGCACCTCAAGCCGAGGAACGCGCCCAGGCAGGACATGAGGTATCCGAGCGCGGGCGTCACGAGCCCGTAAGAAAAATTCTGCACTGTCAGCATGCTGCCGTCCCGCTCTAATTGGGATGGAGAGGAGATTACCTGCCGGAACGTGGCGAGGGCGTTCCTTTGGTAATTCTTCGCCAATAGCAGCCCAGCAGAGCCAGGAGGTCAGGGCCGCTGTCCGGCCCGGACTAGTCCGTGCTCGTACGCATAGACCACAGCCTGGACTCGGTCACGCAAGCCGAGCTTGGCCAGTACCCGGCCGACGTGCGTCTTCACGGTGGCCTCGGACACGAACAGGCGCCGCGCGATCTCCGCGTTGGACAGTCCCTGCGCCACCAGCGTGAGTACCTCACGTTCGCGCTCCGTCAGCTCCGCTACCTCAGCGGGCTCGGTCTGCTCGCCACCGGGCAGCAGGGCCGCGAACTGGTCGATGAGCCGCCTCGTGGTCGACGGCGCGACGACCGAGTCGCCGGAGTGGACCGCCCGGATCGCGAACAGCAGTTCCTCCGGCGGCACGTCCTTGAGCAGGAATCCGCTAGCGCCCGCCTTCAGCGCTGCGAACGCATACTCGTCCAGGTCGAACGTGGTCAGCATCAGCACTCGCGGCAGATCGCCGGCTTCCCGGATCCGCCGGGTGGCTTCGACACCGTCGAGCCGGGGCATCCGGGCGTCCATGACCATGACGTCGGCGTGCAGTCGCCGGGCTAGGTCGATGGCACCGAGTCCGTCGCCGGCCTCGCCGACGACCTGCATGTCGGGCTGGGCGTCGAGCACCATGCGGAACCCGGCGCGGACCAGTTCCTGATCGTCGACCAGCACAATCCGGATCAGCGCAGCCTGGCCCGATGTCGCCCCAGCTGGTCCCGTCATCGTGTACCGCCGGTCAGTGTCGCCGCGTCCGTCTCGGTTAGTGTCGCCGTGCCCGTCTCGGTCAGCTCCGCGTCCGTCTCGGTCAGCTCCGCGTCCGTCTCGGTCAGCTCCGCGTCCGTCTCGGTCAGCTCCGCGTCCGTCTCGGTCAGCTCTGGGTCGGTCCGCACCGTGTCGGTCAGCACTGTCCCCGGGCACGGCAGCCGGGCGGTGACGCCGAAGCCGCCGCCTGGCAGCGGTCCGGCGGTGACGGTGCCGCGGTACATCGCGATGCGCTCGCGCATGCCGGCGAGGCCGTGTCCGCCCGTATCCTCCCCGCTGCCGCCGAGCCCGTCGTCGATGACCTCGACCGTCAGCCCGTCGGGCTCATATCGCAGCGTGACTGCGGCCGTCGCAGCGAGCCCGGCGTGCTTGCGGGTATTGGTCAGCGACTCCTGGACGACCCGGTAGGCGGCGAGCTCGGCGCCCTCGGGCAGTTCGCGCGGAGTCCCGGTCAGGGTGTAGGAGACCTGGAGCCCGGCTGTCCGCGCCTCGTCCAGCAGCTCGCGCAGCTCACCGAGACCCGGTACCGGCGTCAGCGTCGCCTGCTCGTCGGACGACCGCAGGACGCCGAGCAGGCGGCGCATCTCGGTGAGCGCGTGCCTGCCGGTCCCCGCGATGGCCCGCAGCGCGGCCTCGGCCCGGTCCGGGTCTGTCCGCAGCGCGTACCCGGCTCCGTCGGCCTGCACGACCATGACGCTGACGTGATGAGCGACCACATCGTGCAGCTCGCGAGCGATCCGGGCTCGTTCGGCCGCGGCCGCGATCTTCGCCTGGGCGTTCCGCTCGGCCTCGAGACGGGCGGCCTTCTCCTCGAGGGCGGCGTAGTAGCCCCGGCGGTAACGCATCGAGTCGCCGAGGATCCAGACCGCGAGCTCAAGGCCACCGAACACGAGCACCGAGAAACCAAGCCGCAGGACCAGTTGCATGCCAGCTACCGACGGCGGGCCTGCTGGACCGGCGCCCGAAGCCTGCGTTGGTCCCCACTCCAGCACCGCGACGGTCGAGCCAGCCAGGCACACCAGCAGCGCCATGATCGACGCCCGCCGGGGCCGGTAAGCGGCCACCGTGTACAGCAGGACCACTACGGCCACATCAGCCACGTTCGGCCGTGCGGTCAAGACCTGAATTGCCCCCCCGACGGTCGCGATGGCGAACGCCGAGATCGGCGCGCGGCGCCGGAACGCCACTGGGACGGCCAGCAGGAGCGTGGCGGAGATTTCTGCGCGCGGCCCCTGGACCAGCTGCGCGATGCTGAACAGCAGCAGTGCCGCGGCCAGCGCGCTGTCTACCAGCAGCGGGTGCCGGCGTAGCCAGGCATAGACAGCGGACACGCAATAAGGCTATGCGTCCGGCTGCTGGGTCCGCGTCAGCCTCTCGGGCTAGACCCAGTCAGACCCGAGGCGTACCGGCAGCTAGGTCAGCAACGTCGCCGGGAGTGCGACCTCGGTCACACCACCGTGGCCGTCGGGCTCGACCCGGTAACCGGTCGCGCCGGGCCGGTCCGAGACGATCTCAGCCAGGTCGTCGTCAGCAAAGTGGGCGCCCGCGCCGTCGTCGCACGCGATACCAGGCGGCAGCGTGCCGTCGGCCACGAGTGCCTGGTAGGCGGGCCGCCTGGTCGGCTCGGCGCTGTAGTGCGGGCAGTAGCTCCCGGCCAGGAAGCGCAGGCCGGCGGTAAACGGCCGCAGCTCCGGGCCGAACGAATCGGTAGTCCCGCCGCCAAACCAGCAGATGGCGCCCGCACTCACGCCCGCGAGCACGATGCCTGCCGCCCACGCACGGCGCAGGACGTCGTCGAGGCCGTGCACCCGCCAGACGGCGACCATGTTGGCCACGCTGCCGCCCCCTACGAAGATCACGTCCTGAGACAGCAGCAGGTCCTCGGGGTCGGCGACGTTGGGCATCGGGAACAGCTGGAGATGGCTCGGCCTGGCGCCGTGCTGCGCCAGCCGGGCGTACATCCGCACGTAGGCGGCCGAGTCGTCGCCGTTAGCTGTGTTGAGCACGCAGACGCGCGACGCAGCAGCGCCCGACAGCGTCAGCGCGTGCGCGATGATCGCAGGCAGGCGCTGGTCTTGCTCGGCCACCGGGGTTACGCCGCCGATCGCCAGTATGTGCCGCCGTCCGTCGCCTGCCATGCGGGCAGGTTATCGTCCGTGCAGGAAGGCTCGGCCAGCAGGACGTTCGGCCAGCAGGGAGGTAGAGCTATCAGCGACTGCATGTTCTGCGACATCGCCGCCGGGCGGGTGCCTGCGCACCTCGTGCTCGAGGACGCCGACGTGATCGCCTTCCTGGACGCCAGACCCGTGTTCAAGGGTCATGTGCTGGTGGCACCGCGCGGGCACGTGCCGACCTTGCCGGATCTGCCCGCGGCCGCGGTCGCACCGTTTTTCCTGCGCGTGCAGCGGATCAGCGCCGTCATGCCGGCGGCTCTAGCCAGTCAGGGCACCTTTGTAGCGGCCAACAACGTCGTCAGCCAGAGCGTGCCGCACCTGCACGTTCACGTCGTACCGCGGACTAAGGGCGACGGCCTGCGGGGATTCTTCTGGCCGCGGCAGCGGTACGAGTCCGACGCCGAGGCAGCGCAGTACGCCGACCGGATCCGGTCGGCGCTCGCCGCGCCGCCCGGCAAGACAGCGGGCTAGCCGACGGCAGCGACGAGCAGGCACACCGCCATGGTCGTCTCGGCGACCGCGCCGAGGACATCGCCGGTGATACCGCCGAGCCGGCGCACCGACAACGCGGTGAGCGCTATCGAGACCACGAGCCCGGCGGCGGTGGCGGCCGCGTAGATCCAGCCGAGTGCGGCGGCGCCGCCGATGGTCACCAGCACCAGGCCAGCCGCGGCTGCCGGCCGCACAGTCCCCGCCACCAGGGCGCCGAGCCCGCCTGGCCGGGCCGCCGGGATGCCGCGCCGGCACGCGAGCATGACCGCGAGCCGGGCGGCCACGGCCGCCGCTACGACGGCCAGCGGGCCGCGGCCGACCTGGTCTGCCCTGGCCAGCGCGCTGACCTGGATGAGCAGCGCCAGCACGAGGGTGACCACGCCGAACGGCCCGATGTCGGACCGCTTCATGATCTCCAGGGCCTGCTCGGCAGGCCGGCGGCTGCCGAGGCCGTCGGCCAGGTCGGCCAGTCCGTCCAGATGCAGGCCACGGGTCAGCGCGGCCAGCACCGCGACCGCCAGCACCGAGGCGAGCAGCGAGCCGGTGTGTCCGGCCCGGCACGCGATTAGTACGGCGGCGGCCGCCGCGCCCAGGGCGAGGCCGACCACCGGCGCCCAGTACAACGCGGCGGCGGCGGTGCGGCGTCCCGGCGCCCCGGCCGACCCGCCGGGCAGCGGCACGGCAGTGAGCAGCGTGATCGCCAGCCGCAGTCCAGCCCAGGCCATGGCACCCGAGCCTACGGCGTTCGCTAGGTTCGACTCGACGACGACGGGAGGGGCGTGCCCGTGCTGGAGGTGCCCGTGCGTCCGGAGACCGGGCGACCCTACGTGGTGCTGTCGGCGGCGATGTCGGCGGACGGCTACATCGACGACGCCTCCGCCACCCGGCTCGTGCTGTCGGATGCGGCCGACCTGGACGAGGTCGACGAGCTACGGGCCGGCAGCGACGCGATCCTCGTCGGAGCACAGACCGTCCGCAGCGACAACCCCGGCCTGCTGGTGGCGTCCGCTGAGCGAAGGCGGCAGCGAGCGGCGCGGGGACAGCCGGACAGCCCGCAGCGGGTCACGATTACCAGCAGCGGAGACCTGAACGCCGGTCGCCGGTTCTTTGCCGGCCCGCCGCCGCTGGTTTATGCCCGCTCCGCTGCGGCCGGCGACCTCCGCGCGCGGCTGGGGGCGGCGGCCACGATCGTCCCCGTTCCCGGCTCTGATCGGGTGGACCTGGCCTGGGTACTCGCCGACCTGGCCAGCCGCGGCATCGGGCGGCTGATGGTGGAGGGCGGCGCGCAGGTGCTGCAGCAGTTCCTGGCCGCGCGGCTCGCTGATGAGTTCCGCCTCGCCATCGCGCCGCTGCTGGTGGCCGATCCGGCCGCGCCACGGCTGGTGGCCAGCACTGGGCTGGCTGGCACTGGGCCGGGCCTGCGGCTGCACCTGGCCGGCGTCACCGAGGTCGGGCGCACGGCGGTGCTGCGGTACCTGGCGAGATCGCCGCGAGCGGGCTGAAGTCTGCCCACGTGGTGAAGGAGAGACCCAAGACGGTGCAGGATGGAGGGATGAGCGATACGAAGGCGGCTTCGGGCGGCCTGCAGTCCGCGATCGAGCGAAGCGGCTACTATCCCGGCCTCGTGTACGACGCGGTGTCATCAGCGGTGGGGACAGAACCCGTCGTCTCGTACGTGGTGGTTCATGACGCTCACTTCGATCCGGGCATGGAGGTGCGTCGCCACGTGACGGTCATGGCGCTGACTCCGACGCGGCTGGTCTACTCCCACACCGACGAGTATCCGGCTGACGACGCCGATCCTGAGTCCAGGTCGCAGGCCGAGACCAGCACCGAAGCTGTCCGCCACTCGCGGATCTCGTCTGTAGCGCTGACCAGGGTGATTCCGGATCCGGCCGGCTACGTCCCGGGTGTGACCGCGCCGAGCGAGGTAGTCCTGACGATCGGCTGGAATGTACTGTCCCACATCGAGATCGAGCCAGCGCACTGCGGGGACGAGAGCTGCGAGGCAGACCACGGGTTCACCGGCACGATGACCGCCGATGACCTGACCGTCCGCGTGAGCGAGGCGGCGGACGGCCCGGAGGCCGTCGAGCAAGTGGTCTCGTTCGCCCGCGCGCTGACCGAGGCGACCAGCCGTCCGTGACGACCGAGGTGGATACCGGTGAGCAGGAGCCGCTGCTCCCCGGATACGGGCGCAGCGCGCTAGCGGACCTCAGCCGTTCCGTGCTGGCCTCGCTTGGCGTTCCCGGCGAGGACAACGTTCTCGGCCTGCCGCCGGTCCGCCGGGCCTGCCTGCTGGTTGTCGACGGCCTTGGCTGGGATCTGCTGCGCACCCACCGGGCCGCTGCGCCGTTTCTGACCGGGCTGGCCGAGACCGGATGCTGGCTGGCGGCTGGGTTCCCGTCCACGACGGTGACCAGCCTGGGCTCGCTGGGCACTGGCCGGCCGCCTGGGCAGCACGGCCTGCTCGGCTACCAGGTGCGGGTGCCGGGCACCAGCCACCTCCTGAACGCGCTGCGCTGGGATAAGGCCGTCGACCCCATCGCCTGGCAGCCCGGCTCGACGATCTTCGAGCGGGCCGCCGCGGCTGGCATCGGGGCGTTCCGCGTCGCGGCCGGGGCGTTCCGCCAGACGGGGCTGTCAGCGGCGGCTATGCGCGGCGCGGATTACCGCGCGGCGGACACGCTGGGCGCGCTGGTGGCCGCCAGCGCGGCTGCACTCACGGCGGCGCCGCGCGGGCTCGTGATGGTCTATACCGGCGACCTCGACTCCACCGGCCATGCGTGGGGCTGCACGTCACCGGCGTGGCGATTCCAGCTCGCGCATGTGGACCGGCTGGCCGAGCAGCTGGCGAGCGCGCTGCCCGCCGGGACCGCGCTGCACATCACCGCGGACCACGGCATGACCGACGTGCCGCCATCGGAGCGCATCGACGCCGATCTGATCCCGGCGCTGCGCGAGGGAGTGGAGTTGCTCGGCGGCGAGGCGCGGGCGCGGCACGTGTACGCGGCACCGGGCGCAGCGGTGGACGTGCTCGCGGCCTGGCAGGCTACCCTCGGTGACCGCGCGTGGACCGTCAGCCGGGCGGAGGCCATCGAGGCCGGCTGGTTCGGGCCGGTCGAGCCTGGCCTCGCGAACCGGATCGGCGACGTCGTGGTGGCTGCTCGAGGCGCGTCGGCCGTGGTCGCCACGGAGGCCGAGCCGCGCGAGTCACGGCTCATCGGCATGCACGGATCACTCGCCCCGGCCGACCAGCGAGTGCCGTTGCTCACTCACGTAGCGTGATAGCGCGAGCCTCGCCGACTGGTGTTTATCCACAGGTCCGCAGGGGAACCGCACCGGCCCACGGCGACTTGTGCACAGAAACGGCGAAGTTATCCACAGGAAAGGATTGACAGGAATGCCAGTGGCCGGAAACACGGGCGCCGGGTACAGCCCGCTGATAAGCGTCGCAGACCTCGCCGACG
This sequence comes from uncultured Actinomycetota bacterium, assembly GCA_963837255.1. Classification (GTDB taxonomy): domain Bacteria; phylum Actinomycetota; class Actinomycetes; order Streptosporangiales; family Streptosporangiaceae; genus JAJYUU01. The sequence continues at coordinate 1,115,790 of CAWIMN010000007.1, read as the reverse complement.
CAATGGCCGGCCACGAGCCGCCGACGCTGCTTGATATCCGCTGGCGTCTTGGCGGGCCGCCGGGCATTGATAGCTACCGGGCCGGGCATCTGCCGGGCGCGGTCTACGTCGACCTGGATACGGAGCTGGCCAGCCCGCCGGGTGCTGGCGGACGGCACCCGCTGCCGGCGGCCGCGGACTTCGAGGCCGCCATGCGCAGCGCCAGCGTCCGGGCGGGCCGGGACGTGGTCGTCTACGACGAAGCGGACGGGACGATCGCAGCGCGCGCGTGGTGGCTCCTGCGCTACTTCGGGTTCGGCCGCGACGGCGCTGGCCGGGCGGCGGCGGTCCGCGTGCTGGACGGCGGCTTCCGTGCCTGGCTGGCCGCTGGGCAGCCCGTTAGCACCGCGGACGTGACAGCCGTGCCCGGTGACTTCGCCGCCAGGCCTGGCTATCTGCCGGTACTGGATGCCGACGGGGCCGCCGCGGCAGCCAGGTCCGGTGTCTTGCTCGATGCGCGGGCGCCGGCCAGGTACCGCGGCGAGACCGAGCCAGTTGACCCGGTCGCGGGCCACATTCCCGGTGCGCTGAGCGCGCCGACGGCTGAGAACGTGAACGCCGGCGGGTTCTTCCGAGCTGTGGCTGACTTGCAGGCGAGATTCGCCGACCTGGGGATCGGGGCAGCGCAGCAGGTCGGTGTCTACTGCGGCTCTGGCGTGACAGCCGCGCACGAGGTGCTAGCGCTGGACCGGGCGGGCATACCGGCCGCGCTGTACGTGGGATCGTGGTCTGACTGGATCACCGACCCCGGCCGGCCGGTCGCCACCGGGCCGCAGCCCGGCCGCGCTGGCTGACCGCGCTACCCGGCTACCCGACTGCGCTACCAGCGGCCGCGGTGCTCGGGGACCAGGAGAACCAGCGGCAGGGCGACGATCAGCGTGGCCGCGAAGACCAGGAAGACGTGCGCCTGGGCGAGGCCAGGGTCGGCGCTGCGAGCCACGATCGCGGACGTGATCGACACGGCCGTGATGGCGCCAGACTGCCGGAACATGCCGCGCAGGCCGGCCACCGCGGCGGCATGATCAGGCGCGAGCTGGAGGGTCGCGTTGTTCGACGACGGCGTGGAGATGCCCATGCCGATTCCGCAGACGCCGGCGGTCATGGCGAGCCAGGCGTACGCCGACAGCCCGTGCGGACTGACGGCCGTCCCGAGCAGGCCAGCCGCTGACAAGGTAAAGCCGACGGCGATCGGCCACCGGTAGCCGGTGCGGCGCAGCAGGTACACCGAGAGCCCGGCAGTGGTGATCATCCCGAGGGCCCTGGCGGTGAGCAGCGTGCCAGCGGCAAGCGCCGGGAGGCCGTACCGGTCCTGGGCATACAGCGGCACCAGCGGGGCGAACCCGAGCACGGCGCTGCCGTAGAGGAAGTTGAGCAGGTTCATGACGCCGAAGCCACGACCGGTCAGGAACCGCAGCGAGATGAACGGAGACTGTGCCCTGGCCGAGTGGCGCACGAAGGCGGCCGCGGCAGCGACCGCGAGGAACTCGGGCACCAGGAAGTACGGACTCAGCGGATCGCTGCGGACGCCGCCGAGGTAGCCGATGCCCAGCATCGCGGACAGGAGCGTGGTGCCGAGCAGCACCACGCCGCGAACGTCGAGGTGGCTGTCCGGCCGTCTGGCGATGTCAGGAATGAAGATCGCGCCCAGCACCACAAGGACGATGCCGATCGGGATGTTGACCAGGAAGATGCCGCGCCAGGACCAGTACGTGACGAAGACGCCGCCGAGGACCGGCCCGACGATCCCGCCGATCGGGAAGATGCTGGCGAACAGCCCGACAGCGCGGTCCCTGTCCTTGCCGAACAGCTCCGTGACGATGCCCGTGGCCGACGGCATGAACGCGCCGCCGCCGATGGCCTGGATCGCCCGGAGCACGATCAGCAGGTAGATGTTGTCGGCGAGCCCGCAGCACAAGGACGCGGCCGTGAACAGCACGGCCGCGCCGAGGAATACCTGCTTGCGGCCGAACTGATCGCCGATCTTGCCCGCGAGCGGCATGACCATGACCTGGCCGAGCGCGTAGACCGTGATCGTCCAGCTGCTCCAGTTCACCTGGGCGCCGAGATCCCGCTGAATCGACGGCAGCGCGGTCGCCACGATCGTCTGGTCAACGGAGGCCATGAGCAGCGCGATGGAGACGACAGCGAAAATGACGACGCGCCCAGGTGCGGAGTCTCCAGCGACCTGCACGGGGGCGGCATCGGCGTGCGCAACCTGGTCAGCCACTGATCGCTAACGCTACACTGCTTGCCGGCAGGCAACTAGTTAGCGGACGGTAGGATCGCGCTCATGGATGACGAAGGCGCCATTCGCCTCCGCCGGATCATCATCAAGGTTGCCCGCCAGCTCAACGCGTCATCGACCGGCGAGGGCCTGACGCCCTCACAGGCCTCGGTGCTCGGGCTCATCGTGGCGCGCGGGCCGATGAGCCTGCCCGACCTGGGCGAGCTCGAGGGGCTGAACCCCACCATGCTGTCTCGCGTCATCGGCAGGCTCGTCGACATGCGGCTGATCGACCGCATCCCGGATCCGGCGGACCTGCGCAGCGTCTCTGTGGTCAGCACAGCGGCTGGCTGCCGGGTCGACCGCCAGATCAAGGCGCGCCGCGCCGCGGCTGTCTCGCAGTGCCTGGAACTGCTTCCGGCAGCTGACGTCGCGGCCCTCACCGACGCGCTGCCGGCGCTGGAAAATCTGGCCGAGACCATGCGCCAGGTCAGCCACGCCGAGCGGGCTCAGCCAGGGTCCCAGCCGGCGGCCGTGCCCGACCGGCGCCGGGCGCGCTGAGGCATGACCAGCCGAACCGGTCCCGTCCTGGTGCTTGCCTCCGGATCGGCGGGCCGCCTGCGCGTCCTGCGCGACGCGGGGATCGATCCCGACGTCGTCGTCAGCGGCGTGGACGAGACCAATGAGGATCACCTCACTACCGTTGACCTGGTCACCGTCCTGGCCGAGCGCAAGGCGACCGCCGTCGCAGCGCAGCGGCCCGACGCGCTCATCCTCGGCTGTGACTCCATGCTCGACCTGGATGGCAACACGTTCGGCAAGCCCGCGACGGCCCTCGACGTCGTCGAGGTGTGGCGGCTGCTGGCGGGCCGCGCCGGCACGCTGTACACCGGGCACTGGCTCATCGACAGCGCCGCCGGGCGGCAGGCAAGCGGCGTAGCGGCCACGACTATCAGGTTCGGCAAGCCGAGCGATGCGGAGATCGCCGCGTACGCCGCGACCGGCGAGCCGCTCACGCTGGCGGGGGCGTTCAGCATCGACGGGCTGGCGGCGCCGTTCGTCGACAGCATCGAGGGCGATCCGAGCAACGTCATCGGATTGTCGCTGCCCCTGCTGCGCCGGCTCCTAGCAGAGCTCGGCGTCGTGATCACCGAGCTGTGGCGAGGCCGCCCGCAGGAGCGCTAGCCACTGGGCAGCGCGCTCTCTTCGAGGTCGAGTTCCTGCTGAAGCTGGCGCAGGCAGTTATCGGACATCCGGCCGCTGTCGCGCCAGCGCAGCAGTTCGTCCCGCTGGGCGTCGATGACAACGTGCTGAGCGCGGACCGCGGCCTGCAGTTCAGGCGTCCAGCCGATCTCGCCGCCCGAGTCGGTCAGCATGCTGTACCGGGTCCGGTGGCGGTCGGCCCGGCGGCGCAGTGCGCCGCGCATCGCATCGGCGACCGATGCCGGGATGTCGCGACTTGCCTGCATGTCGTCCACTGCGGTCAGTGCCGCGTCGATAGCGGCCAGCCGCGCCTCGTGCCGGATCTGCGCGTCCTCGGCGTCGTTCGCCCGCAGGCCCAGCCGTCGCAGCAGCGGCCCGAAGGTGAGCCCCTGTCCGACCAGGGTGACGAGCACGACGACGTAGGCGCACAGCAAGAACAGATCGCGATCAGGGAACGGGCGGTGGTTCTTGGTCGTGAGCGGAATGGCGAACACAGCCGCGAGCGTGATGACACCGCGCGTGCCGGCCCACGTCAGCGCCGTCACCTCGCGGCCGTTCAGGGTTGGGTTGCCGTCGCCGAGCCGCCAGCCAAACAAGCCGGGCACGGTCTGCGTGAGCACCAGCCAGAGCGGCCGGATCATCAGCACGCCAGCGAGCGTGACCAGGATCGCCGCCGCGGTCACGCCGGGCGGCTCGTCTCGCAGGCCGGCCAGCACGGCCTGAAGCTGCTGACCGATCAGCAGGAAGACCAGGCCCTCGAGCAAGAACTCGACGAACTGCCAGACCGCGTCGGTCTGGAGCCGGGCGGCGCCCGATTCGCCGCGCGGCGAGTCGTGACTGGCCATCAGGCCGGCGATGACGACCGCGAGCACCCCGGATACGTGCGCGGCTTCGCCGGCTATGTAGGCGGCGAACGGGGTCGCCAGCGACGCCGCGTTGGCGATGAGGGGATCGCGCAGCAGCGGCCGGGCCAGCCGCATCAGGTAGCCGATGGCGACCCCGATCAGCAGCCCGCCGCCGGCCGCCAGCACGAACTGGCCCGCCGCAAGCGCGAGCGAGAAGCCGCCGCCGGCGACCGTCGCCGCCACCGCGACCTGATAGGTCGTCAGTGCCGTTGCGTCGTTCAGCAGGCCCTCGCCGCCGATCAGGGTCAGCAGCCGCGGCGGCAGGCCGGCCCGGCGGCCAATCGACAACGAGGCGACTGGGTCAGGCGGCGCGACAGCCGAGCCGAGGACCAGGCCGGCCGCGAGGGTGAGCTGCGGAACGACCCAGGCCACGAGCGCGCCGACCGCGAACGCGGTCAGCAGCACGAGGACGACCGACAGGCTGGTGATGGGCCGCCAGTTGGCCCTGATCGCCAGCAGGCTTGACCGCAGTGCCGCCGCGTACAGCAGCGGCGGGATGACCAGGAACAGCACCAGGTCCGGCTCGAGGTGCAGGTTGGGACCCGGCAGCACCGCGTAGACCAGGCCGCAGATCGTCAGCACGATCGTGTATGGCACGCCAAGCCGGTCCGAGATCATCCGCGCGAGCAAGACGACCGCCAGCATGGCCAGCACGAACGCGATCTGGCCCGCCATCCCATTCATTGTGACAGAAAGTATTGGTCAGGGCCGGACGCTGGAAACGCGCGCAGGCCTGGCGTCTGACCGACGCTAGCCGGGTTAGCCTGCCGTTTCCCGCGCCGTCATCGGAGCGCCGCGCTGAGGGTCTGGTGCCGATATCAGCCTTTGTACAGACTGGTTTCATGCTGACTCGACGCACCGTTCTGCAGCTCATGGCGGCCTCCACCGGCCTTGCACTGACCGGCACGGAGTTCCTCGCCCAGACCGCCGCTAGCGCCGCCCCGGCCCAGTCCCCGAACGGCTCCGATGGCATCGAGCACGTCGTCGTGCTCATGATGGAGAACAGGTCGTTCGACCACTTCCTCAGCTGGCTGCCCGGTGCGGACGGACGCCACGACATGATCTACCAGTCGACCGACGGAAACTACTACCCGAACTACCCGCTGGCTCCCGATTTCCAGGGCTGCGGGTACTCAGACCCGGACCACAGCTGGGAGGGTTTCCTCGTCCAGCACAACTATGGCCGGATGGACGGCTTCCTCCAGCGGCCGACAGCCGCGGCGGACAACCCGGGCGTGACGCTGGCGAAGGCCAACACGTTCCCGATCGGCTACTACACCAACCGGCGGCACGACGGGAGCCGCAAGGCCGAGCCGGACCTGCCGGTCATCGGCGCGCTGGCCGAGCACTACACGGTCCTGGACCGCTACTTCTGCTCGTTCGCGGGCGAGACCTTCCCGAACCGCTTCTACCAGCACGCAGCCCAGACCGACCGGGATCACAACAGCGCTACGCTGTCGACCCTGCCAGCGATCTGGGACCAGCTGTCGCCGGTGCCCAATACCAACGGGATTCCCACCGGCGGCTATTTCTTCCGCGACCTGCCGTTCCTGGCGCTGTGGGGACTCAAGTACTTCCCGTTCTGGCATCCATTCGCAGCCGGTGACGCGGACGTGCTCGGGATCCCAGTCACGACACCGTCGTTTATCGACACGGTTGCCGCCGGCAACCTGCCGAACGTCAGCTTCATCGACCCGGCGTTCGACACCGAGGGGAACGGGACGTCCGCCGACGATCACCCGCTGGCCGACATTCGCCTGGGCGAGCGGTTCATCGCCGATGCCTACCACGCGCTGGCAGACGCCGGGTACCTGGACAACACCGTGTTCGTCGTCACCTTCGACGAGTGGGGCGGCTTCTTCGAGCACGTGCCGCCGCCGCGCGTCATCGACGACACCAACCCGGCGAACGTCAGCCACGCCGGTGACAGCACCACGCCAACCGACGGCCAGCTGGTCCCCGACTACACCCAGCTCGGATTCCGCGTGCCGGCCATCGTCGTCTCCAACCTCGCGCGCCCGCGGGTGATGCACCACGGCCCGTTCGAGCACACCTCGACGCTCAAGCTGATCGAGCGCACGTTCGGCCTCCAGCCGCTGACGGCCAGAGACGCCAACGCGCTCGACCTCGGCCTGGTGCTCGACGACCATCCACGGCGAGGTGTGCCCGCCGGCCTGATCCCGACCAGTAGCGACGTGCCGGGGCCAGCGAACGACGCCGCCGCGGTCTGCAGCGCCGCGAGCGTCCAGTCGGTCTCGCCGCCACCCGCCCACGCCGGCGATCGGCCCGGCCAGGCGCACCCGTACGTTCGGTCCGGCTGGCCGGCGGGGTCGGGCATGGCCGGCCTCGGCGGCCAGCTCAAAGGCAAGCTGAGGAAGACCCAGGGCGGTTAGGTCCGCGCTTGGCCCTGTCCTAGGTCAGCCCAGTCCTGGGTCAGCCGTTTCCTAGGTCAGCCCTGTCCTAGGTCAGACCTGTCCTAGGTCAGCAGATACCGTCCGCAGCAGCCAGGTCAGCGCCCCGACGACGACGGCGCTGGCCGGCTGCCAGCCCGCGGCCGCCACGGCCAGGACGCCGACCGCGGCGACCGCGAGCACGCGCAGCGCGAGCCGCAGTGGCCGCCCCCGCGCGACCCGGCTGGCAACGATCGCGGCCTGCCTCGGCACCCGCATGCGGACGGGAACGTGGCCGCGTGACCTCGGGCCGCGGGACCGCTCGCCGGCCAGCGCCTCAGCCCGCCCGGCCGGTGTCCGCAGCAGCGTGTAGGCCGCCGCCGCGGCCGCGAACCCGGCCGGATCACCGCCGTCGGCCCGATCTGGATGAGTGGCGGCGGCCACCCGCCGCCAGGCGACGCGGACCTCGTCGTCGGTCAGCGCGGCGCTGGCGGGCAGCCCCAGCACGTCGAACGGGCCAGTCATCGGGCACTTCCGAACGCCTCGTCCAGGAACGCCGATACATCAGGCAGCGCGCCCGCGGCCGTGGTCATGGCACCGGCCGTCGCGACCGTCGTACCAGCAGCCGCTGCTGGCACCGTCGCCGCCGCGTCGGCGGGTCCGAGCGCCGCGGGCCCGGCGACGAGCCGCTTGATCTGCACGTACGTGACGCCGCCGCGATAGAGGTAGGCGGCCTGGCCGACGTCCAGGCCGCGGATGAGGTCGGGGTCGGCGACCGGCGCTGGCGCCACGCGAGAGGTCCCGGTCCGGCTCCAGCGCAGCCGCCCGGTGAGCTGCCAGGTGCTGTCCACACGCGAGCGCTGGCCGGCGAGCGCCGCGACCGGATCGGGGTACGGGGTGCGGAGCAGCCAGATGCCGCCTTCCGCTGCCCCGGCGAGCCGGTACCGGTCGTCCTCGCGCGTGGCGAGGCCGTGCCAGGACTGCGCCGACACCTGGACTGCGAGCCCGAGCGACCGGGCGCGCTCGTACAGCTGCCAGATCGGCAGCCGCCGGGACACGGCGCTGAACTCGTCGACGGCGAGCAGAACCTGCCTGTGCTGACTAGCGCTGTGCTGACTGGTGCTGTGCTGGCTGCTGCTGTACTCGTTCCCGCCGGTGACATAGCTGGCGAGCAGGTCGACCAGGGCGCGGGCCTGAGCCTCGGCGACGGAGATCTCGGCAGTTCCCTCCAGGACGCAGTACCAGGCGTCGGCGTCAGCGAAGCTGCCGGGACCGTCCAGCCCGGTGCCGAGCCGGCGAAACAGGGTGCGGAACCGCAGCCCGATGTCTGCCACCTGGCGGGCGGCCGACCTGGCCAGCGCCAGCCGCTCCTCGTCGCGGAGCCAGGCCTGCGCGAGCCAGCCTGGGTCCAGCCGGGCGAGGAAGTCCGCGCTGCTGGCCGGCGGCCCGCCGGGCGCTTCTACCGCCAGTGTGACGATGGCCTCCATCACGTCGGCGTAGTAAGCGGCGCCGCCGGTGCCGTGCTCGATGAGATCGACGAGCGTCGTGACGAGCTGCTGGACCGGCAGGGACCACAGCGACAGGCTGGCTTCATCGGGCCAGACGGCCACGTTCCTGGCTCCTGACTCTCGCAGTACCCGGCGACAGCGGTCAGCGATGCGCCGTGCGTCCGCGCCGCCCTTGCAGTCGAGAACCACCAGCAGCGGCGCGGGTGCCTGGCCGGCGGCGTGCAGCCGCAGGCCGGCCGCCATGAACGCCGCCCAGAGCCGCAGCAGGAGCGTGGTCTTGCCGGTGCCAGTGCCGCCGATGACGATCTGATGCGAGCGGAGCCGGCTCGCGGGCAGCCGGGCGAGCGGCTGGTCAGGGTGGCCGACCGCGCGGATGACGGCGCCTGCCACGACATCGCCGCTTCTGGTCAGTAGCGGCACGGCGCCCGGCGCTGCGATCCTCGCCTGCGCGCTGCGCACCTGGTGGCGCCATTGCCGCTGGTCGAAGCTGATCGCGGCGCCTGGCCACCGGCCGCCTGCGCGCGCGGCCATCGACCGCAGTCGCACTGACCAGGCCCAGCCGGCTGCCAGCAGGCCGGCCGCCGTCGCGACCGGGAGCACGAGCACGGCGGCAGCCACATAGTCACCTCGCTGGACAGCGAGCCAGACTGCGTGCGGAGCGGCCGGGATGCGGGCGCCCGTGGCGGCGGCCCAGACCGCCAGCATGGGCAGGCACCAGGCCGCGGCCCGGTACAGGCGGCCAGGCTGCCAGCCGCGTTGCCAGGCGATGCCGACGCCGATGGCAGTGACGAGGGTGACGGGTAGCAGGCCCACCGCGGTTACGGCGGCGAGCAGAACGGCGACCGCGCGCCAGATGCGGCGCCCGCGCCCGCCCCGCTTCACGCCGTGACCTGCGCGCCAGCGGGTAAGCGGCGGATCTCGATCCGGGCGGCCTGGCCGCCGAGAGCGTCGCGCGCGCGCACGACCGTGCTGACCGCCGCCGGGGCGCACAGGTAGATCGCCCTGGCGTGGCGCGGCGGCGCGCCAGGTACCCGAGCCTCGGCAGCTGGACAGCCGTAGTCGCCTGTCCTGGTCAGCAGCACCGCGCATGATCGCCGTGGTGCGGGCGACGGTCTTCGGGGTTAGCTCGGCCTCGATGGCCCAGCATTCGCCGGCCCAGGACACGGGCGCGCTGTCGGGCCAGTGCACCTCGCCGTCCGGCAGGTGATCGCGTGCGCGCGCGGCCAGGCGGCCGCGCAGGTGCCGTTCGCTCCGCCAGTGCGCGCTGGCGTCGCGGTAGGCAGGAACCGCCTCGAGCGTGAGCCGGACCGCTGTGACCGCGCGGATATGCGCGAGCCGTGCCAGTGCGGGCTGAGCCACCGAATACCGGACGCCGCAGGCCGCAAGGCCGGCTCTGGTGAGCCAGACCCAGGCCGGTCCGGGACCGAGTATCGCGGACTCGGCCAGGCCGCGGCCGGACCAGCGGCGCACGAGGGCCCGCGCCTGCCGGTCGGTCAGGCTCAGTAACTCGGCGAGCTGGTCGAGCTGGATCCCGTACATCTCGGCGATGAAGGTGAGTCCGCTGGCGTCCCGGCTGGCCAGGGCGCTCCGGTCGGCCGTGCTCGTCACTCTTCCATCAGACCACGGCAGGTGCCGGGACAGTAGCGGGCATATCGGCTGACGGCGCGGCCTGCGCGCCGGTGGTGCGGTCTCGTCCGGCGCGGCGCGGCCGGGTGGTGCTGGTGCAGTGGCCGGCCGTAGTGCACAATGAGTCGCGGAAGATCGCCAGGACGGCACTTGGTCCTGCCGGCACGCGAGGTCGTTGGGGAAGACGCATCCTCGTCTGTCGCAGGGAGGTCTGGGTGTCCGTACGAGGCGTGCTGCAGGTGCACTGTGCGCCCCCGGCGCTATGCCCGCACATCGAGTGGGCAGTGGCCGGGGTACTTGGCGTGCCCGTCAGCATGCCGTGGGTGGATCAGCCTGCCTCGCCCGGTTCGCTGCGCGCAGAGTTGCTGTGGAACGGCAAGCCTGGTGCGGCCGGGGCGATCACCTCGGCGCTGGCTAGCTGGAACCTGATCCGGTTCGAGGTCAGCGAGGATGCCAGCCCTGGCTGCGACGCGATCCGGTATAGCTGCACGCCGTCGCTGGGCGCGTTCTGCGCGGTGGTAGCCGCGAACGGCGACGTCATGATCCCCGAGAACCGGCTGCGAGCGGCCATGGCGCTGGCCGCCTCGGCGGCCAAGTCCGACAGTCGGCTAGGCGGGCTGCGGGACCTGCACGGGCCGCGGCATCCTGCGCTCGGCGGATCCCTGGAGGCTGAGCTCGCGCTCCTGCTCGGTGAGCCATGGGACGCTGAGCTGGAGCCGTTCCGGCGAGCCGGCGACGGCGCCCCCGTGCGCTGGCTGAACGCGACCGGGTAGGTCAGCGGGCCGCGTATCGTAACCACGTGCACAATCCGGTTCAGATCCCCACCGGCACGGTGACCCTGCTCTTCACCGACATCGAGGGGTCGACCCGGCTGTGGGACGCCGAACCGGAGGCCATGACGCGCGGCCTGCGGCGGCACGACGAGATCCTGCGCAGCTCGATCGAGCTGGCGGGCGGCTACGTGTTCAAGACGGTCGGCGACGCGTTCTGCGCGGCTTTCTCGACGGCTGAGGCGGCCCTGGACGCCGTGCTGTCCGCGCAGCGTGCGCTGGTCGGGCAGGACTGGCCGACGACGCAGCCGATCCTGGTGCGGATGGGCCTGCACACGGGCGCCTGCGAGGAGCGGGACAACGACTACTTCGGGCCGGCCGTCAACCGGGTCGCGCGGCTGGAGTCCGCAGCCCACGGCGGCCAGATCCTGCTGTCGGGTGCGACGGCCCAGTTGCTATCGCAGTCGCTGCCAGACGGCGTGGCGCTGCGCGATCTGGGCCCGCACCGGCTGAAGGACCTGGGCCGGCCAGAGCAGGTCTTCCAGCTGGAGGCGGACTTCCTGCCGTCGGCGTTCCCCCCGCTGGCCTCGCTGGACAACCCGGACCTGCCCAACAACCTGCCCGGCCAGCTGAGCGCGTTTATCGGCCGGGAGCGCGAGCTGGCCGCGGTGCGCGCGCTCGCATCGTCCGCGCGCCTGGTCACGCTGACCGGGTCAGGCGGCAGCGGCAAGACCCGGCTGGCGCTGGAGGCCGCGGTCGAGCTGCTGGACGTCGCGCTGGACGGCGTCTGGTTCGTCGACCTGGCGGTCGTCACCGACGGCGAGCAGGTGCCCGGCGCTGTCGCCGCGGCCCTGGAGCTGCCCGACCACTCCGGGCCGGCCGTGCTCGCCTCGGTCCTGGAGGTCCTGACCGGGCAGGACGCGGTGATCTTGCTGGACAACTGCGAGCACGTGATCGACGACGCCGCCCGGTTCTGCTAGCAGGTCATCCGGTACTGCCCGCGAGTCAGGTTCCTCGCCACCTCCAGGGAGCCGCTGGGCATCGAGGGCGAGCGGGTGTACCGGGTCCCGCCCATGTCGCTGCCGCCACGTGACGCGATCACCGCCGCCGACCTTGCCGGCTCGGATTCGGCGACGCTGTTTGTCGAGCGGGCCCGATCGCATGAGCCGAGATTCGTGCTCGATGACGCGGCCGCGCCGCTGGTCGCGACCATCTGCCGCCGGCTCGATGGCATCCCGCTGGCGCTGGAGCTCGCGGCGGCCCGGCTGTCGTCGATGTCGTTGTGGCACCTGAGCGAGCGGCTGGACCAGCGGTTCCGGCTGCTGACCGGTGGCAGCCGGAACGCACTGCCGCAGGCAGCAGACGCTGCAGGCCACCGTCGACTGGTCCTTCGACCTGCTGAGCGTGGCCGAGCGGGAGACCTTGCGGCGCCTGTCGGTGTTCGCGGGCGGGTTCGAGCTGGAAGCGGCCGAGGCCATCTGCGCGGCCGGGCGTGATCGACGCGATCGACGTGATGGACCTGCTCGGCTCGCTGGTTGACAAGAGCCTGGTGCTCGCCGAGCGGACGACGATGGAGGGCGCGGAGTCGGTGCGGTACCGGCTGCTCGAGACCGTCCGGCAGTACGCGGCGCAGGAGCTGTTCAAATCCGCCAGTGAGGACAGAGCTGACCGCCATCAGGGACCGCCACGCTGAGTTCTACCTGCGCGTCGCGCAGGAGGCCGGTCCGGCGCTGACGGGCCGCAGGCAGGGGCACTGGCTGCGCCGGCTCGATGGTGAGTGGGAGAACCTGCGCGCGGCCTTCGGCCACCTGGCCGCCGGCAGCCGCACGGACGAGGTGCTGCGGCTCGGAACGGCGCTGCAGCGGTTCGCGGTCAGCCGGGCACAGCCCGAGGTCCTGAGCTACCTGCGCGCTGCTGTCGACGCCGACGACTCGGGCGTCACCGAGCTGGCCGCGGGCGCGCTGCTGGCGACCTCAAGGCTGCTGGGCATCCTGCTGCAAGCCGATCCGAACGCCAGGGCCGCAGCCCGTGGCTACGCCGAGCGGGCGCTGGTGATGGCGGAAATCCTGGGCGTTCCGGCCCTGCGGGCTCGGGCGCTCGGCCAGCTCAGCGAGCTGGTGTTCGCTGAGGGCGATCTCGACCGCGTCCGGGAGCTTGCCAGCGAGGCCGTCGCGATCGCGCGCACCACCGGCGACCGCCAGCTGCTAGGGGAGATGCTCAAGTGCCTGGCGTCGGCCGAGCCGGACAACCGGAGCCTGCGGGCCGAAGCGCTGGACTGCTTCCGCCAGTCCGGCGACGAGCTGCTCGCCGCCAACGAGCTGCACATGCTCTACGCCCTGGACATCGCCGGCGGCGGCGTGCAGGAGGCCAGGCTGCACCTGGAGGCGGCCATCGCGGCCGCCGAGAGCCTGGGCGACGAGATGTACCTGTACTACTTCCGGGAGGACCTGGCCATCCTGCTGCTGATCGAGGACCGGCCTGAGGAGGCGCTGCCGCTGGTGCGGCGCTGCCTCCAGGTGGCGCGCCGCAGCGGGATCCGGCTGGATGTCTGCGAGGTGCTCTTCGGCGCAGCCTGCTGCGCGGCCTGGCAGGGCGACCTGCTCAAGGCGGCCCGGCTGCATGGCGCCGCCGACGTCCGGATCGGCTACGCCCTGGCCGACGGCAGCATCCGGTGGTCACCCATCGAGGAAGGGCTGCGGCAGGCCGAGCAGGGCAAGGTCCGCGACGTGCTCGGGCCGGCCAGGTATGGCGATGCCTACCGGCAGGGCGCCGGCCTGTCCCGGCAGCAGGCCGTGGATCTGGCTCTGCGCTGACGGCGTAACCAGGCGGGGCACGACGCATTGAGCTGCGGCGTCCTGGCTGGACTGCGGATTCCGTTGCCGTGACTGGTGTTGCTGGAGTGGCCATTGTTGACATGACGTTGTGTAGCGGTTTAAATACTTCGAGTTCACACGTAAGTGGTGGCGGCGCGCTGACCCCCCGTATCCGCGACGCCTAGCTTGTACTAACACCAGTGGGGCACCCCCCGTCCCGCGCCATTGACCCTGCGCGGCTCGCTGTGTGCTGGGTCGGCGATAGCTGTCGCCTCATGAGGAGGCGATCGCACTCATGGTAATGAGCGCACACGCATCTGAAGATCATCGGATCTACGAGAAGGAACTAGCAGGTCACCAGCGTGACCTGTACCCGGCCGCACTCCGGATGACGCGGAACCCCAGCGATGCTGAGGACCTCGTCCAGGAGAGCATGGCCCGGGCGTACGCCGGGATCCGGCATTTCACGCCGGGCACCAACTCCCGAGCCTGGCTGTTCCGGATCTTGTCGAACACCTTCGTCAGCGGCTACCGCAAACGCCAGCGCGAGCCACAGCACGTGCTCAGCGCCGAGTTCGACTCCCTGTCGGCCACTCCCGGCGCCGCGGATGCTGGCCCAGCCCGGGCTGCGCCATCGGCCGAGGACGCCGTTCTCGGTCAGTTCGCCTACTCTGACGTCCGGCAGGCACTGAACGAGCTGCCGGAGTGCTTCCGGGCGACTGTTTACCTGGCCGACGTGGAGGGCTATCCCTACCGGGACGTTGCGGCCATGCTCGATGTACCGATCGGGACTGTCATGTCGCGGCTGCACAGGGCGCGGGCCATGCTGCGGAAGCGACTATCTGCCTACGCGTAGGCTGCTAGGCACTACGGATCCGGTCGAATATTGACCCCCAAGCTACCGGATCCGTGGCGGTCACGCCGCTCGGCATGACAGGCATAGCCGCCAGCCCGGTTGTCTCCTAGTGTCCGTTTCCATGATCACTTAATGAAACGCGTGTGCGTCCGGGGCTCATCTTCAGCCCCGGACGCACACGCGTTGGCCTCGGTCTCACCCGGCAGGTTGCTCCTGCGGTAGACCATTGCTCGTGGATCCCATCGAGGCGCTCCGGCAGATCGCATTCGAGCTGGAGCGCGCTAGCGCGCCGACGTACCGGGTCCAGGCGTTTCGCCGGGCCGCGCAAGTGGCTGCTGACCTGCCTCGCGCGGAACTGGACCGCCGCGTGGCCGCCGGTACCCTGCAGGAACTGCCCGGCGTCGGCCCGGCGACCTCGCAGGCGATGACGCAGGCCGCCGCCGGTCGCGAACCGGACTACCTCACCGCTCTCATCAGCGAGCGCGCCGCGCCAGCCCCGACCGCCATGCGTATCGCGCTGCGCGGCGACTGCCACACGCATTCGACCTGGTCGGACGGCGGGAGCCCGCCGGAGGAGATGGCCGCGGCGGCCCGCTACCTCGGCCACGAGTGGATCGCGCTGACGGATCACTCACCGCGGCTGACCGTCGCGAACGGCCTGTCGCCGGAGCGGCTTGAGCAGCAACTGCAGCTCGTCGCCCGGCTCAACGGTGAGCTCGCTCCGTTCCGGATCCTGACCGGGATCGAGGTCGACATCCTCGAGGACGGCACGCTTGACCAGCGTGAGGGCCTGCTCGACCGGCTGGACGTGGTCGTGGCGAGCGTGCACTCGAAGCTGCGCATGCCACGAGAGCCGATGACGCAGCGCATGCTCGCGGCGGTGGCCAACCCGCACGTGGACGTGCTCGGGCACTGCACGGGGCGGATGGTGACCGGCCGCCGCGACCGGCCGGAGTCGGAGTTTGACGCCGAGGCGGTCTTCACCGCCTGCCGGGAGCATGGCGTCGCGGTCGAGATCAACTGCCGTCCCGAGCGGCAGGACCCGCCCGACCGCCTGCTCCGGCTGGCCGCTGACATCGGCTGTCAGTTCACCATCGACACCGACGCGCACGCCCCGGGCCAGCTGGACTGGCTCGACAGCGGCTGCGTCCGGGCCGAGCGAGCCGGCCTCGGACCCGAGCGAGTGATCAACACCCGGCACGCAGCCGAGCTGGGCCGTGACTGAGCGGCTCGCGAGCGGACTTTGCTGCTGAATCAGTGGCCGAATAGACTACCGGCAACTCATTTCGTGCCAAGGGACGTGATTCATGCCCGAGACCGGGCTATCGGCGACCGCTCGCACGCAGCACAAGCGGCTGCGCGAGCAAGGCCGCGGCGACCGGGCTGACCTGATGGCGGTACTGCGGGCCGGCCTCATCGCACACCTGGGCGTGCCAACCGATCAGGGCGTCATGGTGATCCCGACCGTGTACGGCTTCGACGAGCAGCACGCCTACGTGCACGGCTCGGTGGCGAGCCGCAGCCTGGCGGCGGATATGCCGGAGGTCACACTCACCATCACGATCGTCGACGGGCTGGTCCTAGCCCGGTCAGTCTTCGAGCACGCGGTGAACTACCGCAGCGCGACGATCTACGCCTGGCCGCGCGTCGTCGACGACCCGGATGAGAAGCTGACCGGCCTCCGGCTGGTGTCCGAGCACCTGGCTCCGGGCCAGTGGGAGTACGTCCGCCAGCCGAGCCGCAAGGAACTGGCGGCCACCCGCCTCCTCGCCCTCTCGCTCGCCGAGGCGTCGGTGAAGGTGCGCACCGGACCGCCCGACGACGCCGACAGCCCCGACGCGGCGCTCGGTCTGTGGGCCGGCGAGCTGCCGCTCGATACGCGCTGGGGGAGCCCCGTGCCGGACCCGGCGCTGCCGGATGGCCTCACGCCGCCTGCGCATATCTCGTCCAGGACCGGGAACGGGGCACACCCCCGCTAGTGCCGCCCGACAGGACTCCCTATCCTTCGTGATGTGACCAGGCCGGTGCAGATCCCGACAGGCACGGTCACGCTGCTTTTCACCGACATCGAAGGCTCGACCCGGATGTGGGATGCCGAGCCGGAGCCGATGGCGATCGCGCTGCGGCGGCATGACGCGATTGTGCGCGCCGCGATCGAGGGCGCAGCAGGTTACGTGTTCAAGACGGTCGGCGACGCGTTCTGCGCGGCGTTCGAGACGGCTCAGCTGGCTGCGGAAGCCGCGGTGGCGGCGCAGCGTGCACTCGGCGCCGAGCAGTGGGCGACCAGCAGGCCGATCCGGGTTCGGATGAGCCTGCACACCGGCGCCTGCGAGCAGCGCGACGGCGACTACTTCGGTCCAGTCGTCAACCGGACGGCACGGCTCGAGGCCGTCGCGCACGGCGGGCAGGTCCTGGTCTCTGGTGTCACTGCCGAGCTGCTGTCGGATGCGCTTCCGGATGGCCTCAGCCTGCGTGACCTCGGCCTGCACCGGCTGAAGGACCTCGGTCGGCCTGAGCAGGTGTACCAGCTAGACGCCAGCTTCCTGCCGTCGGCGTTCCCGCCACTCGCCTCCCTGGATAACCCCGAGCTGCCGAACAACCTGCCTAGCGTGCTGAGCGCATTCATCGGCCGCGAGCAGGAGCTCGCGGAGGTGCGCGATCTTGTCGGGTCCGCCCGCCTGCTCACGCTCACGGGCGCCGGCGGCAGCGGCAAGACCAGGCTGGCACTCCAGGCCGCCGCCGAGCAGATCGGCGTGGCGACGGACGGAGTGTGGTTCGCAGACCTTGCGCCGCTGACCGAGGATGACCAGGTGGCTAGGGCGGTCTCGGCTGTGCTCGGGCTGCCCGACCAGGGCAACCACGGCGACGCGGTGACCGAGGCGCTGGCAGGCCAGGACGCGCTCATCCTGCTGGACAACTGCGAGCACCTGATCGACGCCGCCGCGAAACTCTGCGACCGGGTGATCCGGCACTGCCCCAGGGTGCGGCTGCTCGCTACGTCGCGGGAGCCGCTCGGAATCGACGGCGAGCGCGTCTACCGCGTTCCCTCCCTGACGCTGCCCGGCAGCGACGCGGTGTCTGCCGACGACCTGGGCGGCAGCGACGCGGTCCGGCTGTTCGTCGCCAGGGCCCGGATGCACGATCCGCGGTTCGTGCTCGACGACGGGGCAGCGCCGCTGGTGGCGACGATCTGCCGGCGACTCGACGGTATCCCGCTGGCGCTTGAGCTGGCTGCGGCGCGGCTGTCGTCGATGTCACTCGCGCAGGTCGGGGCCCGGCTCGACCAGCGGTTCCGGCTGCTGACCGGCGGCAGCCGCAACGCGATGCCGCGCCAGCAGACGCTGCTGGCGACCGTGGACTGGTCCTTCGGCCTGCTGAGCCAGGCGGAGCGGGACACGCTGACCCGGATGTCGGTGTTCGTCGGCGGGTTCGAGCTGGAAGCCGCGGAAGCGATCTGCGGCAGCGCAGAGGTTGACGCGCTGGATGTCATGGACCTGCTCGGTTCCCTGGTGGACAAGAGCCTGGTCGTCGCGGATCGCGGCAGCGAATCCGTCCGCTACCGGCTGCTGGAGACGATCCGCCAGTACAGCGCGCAGGAGCTCGTGCGCGCCGCCGGCGAGGCCGAGGCGATGCGGGTCAGGGACCGGCACGCCGAGTACTACCTGACCCTGGCCGAGGCGATCGCGCTGCGCCTGACCGGGCCGCAGCAGGGCCGGTACCTGCGCCGGCTCGATGGCGAATGGGGCAACCTGCGGGCCGTGTTCGCCCACCTGCGGGCCGACGCGCGCAGCGGCGACGTGCTGCGCCTCGGCGTTGCTGTCGGGCGATTCGTGCTGAGCCGGGGGCACATCGAGGTCCTCAGTTACCTGGGCCAGGCGCTAGCCAGCGCTGACCCGGCCGACGCTGATGCGGGGTCGGCCGATACGGGGTCGGCCGATACAGGGTCAGCTGACCTGGGGTCAGCCGACCTGGCCCCCGCCGATGCCGTGCCGGCCGAGCTGCGGGCCCGCGCGCATCAGGCGGTGGCTCAGCTCACCACGCTCCTGCTGCGCAAGGAACCGGCGGAGCTGGCGGGGGCGAAGCGGCACGCGGAGCGAGCGCTCGAGCTCGCCCGGATGATCGGCAACGCGGCGGTGGAGGCACGGGCACTGAGCGCGCTGTTCGCGCTCGCCTTCATTGCCGGCGATAGCGAGCAAGCCCAGCGCCTGTCCGCCGAGTCCGTCGAGGTCGCCCGGTCGACCGGCGACACGCAGCTGATCGGCGAGCTCCTGACGTTCGCTGCCGCCGACGCGTTCGGGGACGAGGCACGCCGAGCGCACGAGGAGGCGCTGGCGAACTTCCGCGCGTCCGGCGATGTGCTCTTCGCCGCTAACGAGCTGCACAGCCTCTCGGGCATCGAGCTTGTCGCCGGGCGGACCGCGGCGGCCTGCGCGCAGCTCGAGCAGGCGATCTCGCTGGTCGAGGAGCTCGGCGACGAGGTATTCCTGTTCGGATTCCGCAGTGACCTGACCACCATGCTGCTGATCGACGGCAACTACGAGCGGGCCGCGCCGCTGCTGCGGCAGTGCCTGCTGGTGGCGCGCCGGACGGGCCTGGTGCTTGACGTGTCGCAGGTGATCTTCGGCGCCGCGTGCATCTCCTCGTTGCAGGGGCAGCACCGGCTGGCAGCGAGGCTGTTCGGTGCTGCGGACACCGACCTGCGGGCCGCGATGGCGGACGGCAGCATTCAGTGGACCGAGCCGGAGCAGCGGCTGACGGACCGGGAGCACGCCAAGCTGCGCGGGCTGATGGGAGACGGGCCGTTCGAGGAGGCGTTCCGGTCGGGTGCGGCGCTGGGCCGGGCTGCGGCGGTGGAACTAGCCCTCAGCCAGGACGCCGCACAACGATTCGCGATCAATTCGCGATGAAGGTGGTACCGCCAGGCACCGTGGTGGCCGGACAAACCGGCTATAGTGCGGCGCAGGTCAAAGCAACCAGCTGCGAGATGGAGTCCACGTGTTCCAGACGGTAGTCGTGGGTGCCGATCAGTCCGATACGGCAACTGAGGCGGTGCGGCAGGCGATCGAGCTGGTCAAGCTGACCGGCGGCCGGTTGCATATCGTGTCCGCCTACCGGCCCCAGCAGTTCAGCACGTCGGGTGGCGAGGAGCACGGCCTCGAGTCCGGCGACCTGGCTGAATCCGTGCTCGCCGATCACGCGTCCAGGGCCAGGGCGGTCGGGATCGAGGCGCAGACGCATGCACGGAGCGGGGCAGCCGCCGAGGCCATCTGCGACGTCGCCGCCGAGATCGGCGCTGACCTGATCGTGGTCGGCAACAAGGGCATGGTGGGCGTCCGCCGGGTCCTCGGCAGCGTGCCGAACTCGGTCGCCCATCACGCGCCCTGCTCGGTCCTGATCGCCGACACGACCTGATCGGGACACAGTACGGCCAGTTAATGGGGCGGGACTGTCGGACCTACCTGGGATAATCAGTGTGTGCTTGATAGCCGGACATGGCCCTGGCGGACACGGCGTAGGCGGACAGAGCGTAGGCGGACAGGGCGTCGGCGGATACAGCGCGCTCGTCGGCCGGGCCGCCGAGCTCGGCCGGATGCGGGAGCTGCTGGGCGGTGCCGAGGCTGGCCAGGCCATCGTCCTGCTGGTCAGCGGGGATGCCGGGGTCGGCAAGACCAGGCTGCTGACCGAGCTGGCGGCCGACGCCGCCGATCGCGGCTTCACGATCTTGTCTGGCCGATGCGCCGAGCTGGCGGAGACCGTGCCGTACCTGCCGCTTGCCGACGCCCTGCGCAGTGCGGCGAGCGGGCGACTAGCGGACGCCCTGGCGACTCGGCCCGTGCTCACGCGGCTGCTGCCCGACCGCGAGATCACCCGGCAGCCAGGGGACTTGCCCGGCCTCGCGCAGCAGCAGCTGTTTGGCGCCGTGGTCGGGATGCTGACCGAGCTGGCCGAGGCACAGCCGGTGCTGCTCGTCCTGGAGGACCTGCACTGGGCTGATCGCTCGACCCGCGACCTCGTGACATTCCTGAGCCGGGTGCTGCGGCAGGAGCGGATCGCGATAGCGCTGAGCTACCGGACCGACGACATGCACCGGTCGCACCCGCTGCGCCCAGTCGTCGGCGAGCTGCTCAGGCTGCCGAGCGTGACTGCCATCGACGTTGGCCCGCTGGAGCCGGCGGCGATGGCACTACACCTGACCCAGCTGGCGGCCGGGCTGCAGGACGCGAAAGCGATCGACCGTGTGATCGAGCGGGCCGAGGGCAACGCGTACTTCGCCGAGGAGCTGCTGGCGACCTCGTCGGCCGGCAGCGCGCTCCCCACTGGACTTGCCGACCTGCTGGTGGCGCGCACCGTCGACCTGTCCCCGGCCGCCCAGCAGGTCCTGCGGGCGGCCGCCGTGACCGGCCGCAGGATCGACGACGACCTGGTGATGCAGGCCGCCGGGCTGCCGACGACCGACTACGAGATCGCCGTCCGGGAGGCCGTCGCCCGGCAGCTGCTCGTGCCCGATGGCTCGGCAGGCCTGGCGTTCCGGCACGCGCTGCTGCGCGAGGCCATCTACAACGACCTGCTGCCGGGCGAGCGCACCAGGCTGCACGCGCGGCTCGCTGAGCTGCTGTCCGACCGCCCGGACAACTCGGCCGCTGAGCTCGCCGTCCACTGCCTGGCCAGCCACGACATCCCTGGCGCCTTCGCGGCCTCGGTGCAGGCGGGACAGGAGGCCTGGCGGCTGGCGGCGCCTGCGGAGGCGCACCGGCACTTTGACCAGGCGCTGTCGCTGTGGGATCGGGTGCCCGAGCCGGAGAAGCTCAGCCGCATGAGCCGCGGCAAGCTGGCGTTCAAGTCGGCGCTGAGCGCCGCCGACAGCGGTCAGGTGCCGCTCGCGGTCAAGCAGCTTCGACGGCTCGTCGGACTGGTTCGCGAGCAGCCTGAGCAGGACCTCGTCTTGTTGTGTCGCGCCCAGGAGCGGCTCGCGTACTTCCTGCTCGAGGTCGACGAGGACGCCGAGGCCATCGAGAGCGCGAGCGCGGCGGTCGACGTGCTGCCGCCCGAGCCGCCAACCTGGGAGCGGGCCCAGGCCCTGGCGACGCATGCCAAGACGCTGCTGACCTACACCGACACCGGTCCGGCGCGAGCGCGGGCCATCGAGGCGGAAGCAGCCGCGCAGGCGGCCGGCGCGCCGTGGCTGGAGGCCGACGCACTGGCGACCCTCAGCACGCTCAGCGAGCGGGCAGGCCTCGTTGCTGACGCAAAGGCCACCGGCGCCCGCGCGCTCGGGCTGGCCAGCTCATCCGAGATGCCCGGCGTGGAACTGCGAGTCAGGACGCTGCTGGCGCGGATCCAGCTGGAGTCAGGCGACCTTGCGGCGGCGGGCGGGACCGCGCACCTCGGCGTCGAGCGCGCGGCCGAGACCGGCCTGAGCATGGCGCCCTACGGGACAGACCTGCAGTACCTGCACTACCTGGCGCACTACAACGACGGCAACTGGGATCACGCGCAGGAGATCTCCGACGGTTTCCCGGTCCGGGTCACCAACGTCTCCGAGGCGCGGCTGTCGGCCATGGCCCTGTTCATCGACGTCGCTAGGGGGAGCGCGCGCGTAGCCGAGCGCCGTGCCTGGCTCGAGCCTTACATGGCCACGGACTCACTGGCCGAGTACATCGGTGAGGGGCTATTTGCCGAGGACGCCTACTGGGCTGGAGACCTGAGCGGCGCACTCACGGCCGTCAAGGCCACGATTGGCGCCGCAACTGCCTGGGGCGGCGAGGAGTACAGCCCGCAGGTGATCCGGCCGGCCGCGGTCGGGATCGCGGCCCTAGCCGATCAGGCCAGGCTCGCGAGGGCGGCAAGTCAGTCCGCGGACGCGCTCGTCGCCGAGGCAGCCGACCTGGCCAAGATCGCGCGCCAGGGCCTGGACAGCAAGCGCCGGGCAGCCGCCGGGATCGGCGTCGACGGACGCGGCTGGCTGGCCCGAGTGGAGGCGGAGCTCAGACGGGCCGCCGACGACAACGCGCCGGACAACTGGCGTACCGTGGCCGAGACGTTTGGCTCCGGCTTCGTGTACGAGGAGGCGAGGTCCCGCTGGCGGCTGGCCGAGGCGCTCGCGGAGGCGGGCGACCGGGACGAGGCGCAGCGGCAGTGGCAGCTCGCCGTCACGGGTGCCGATACCCTTGGCGCCACGCGGCTGCGGGCCGCACTGGCGGACCTGGGCAGGCGGGCACGGCTCGGACCGAGCTCGAGGGCGGTGGCGGGGAGCCCGCTGAGTGTGCTCACGAGGCGTGAGCTTGAGGTGCTGCAGGCACTGACGGCAGGCCGGAGCAACAAGGAGATCGCAGCCGAGCTGTTCATCTCGGGCAAGACAGTTAGCGTGCACGTCTCGAACATCCTGGCCAAGCTCGGAGCGGCGAGCCGCACCGAGGCCGCCGCGATCGCGCACGACAACGGCCTGCGCGCCCGCTGAGACGCTGGCTCAGTTCGGTGTCGCCGGCGTGAGTGAGCGCTGCCGGATGGCCTTCTGGACGGCCGACTTCTTCGGCGGCTTCGGCGCGGTCTGAACGGCGATCGCGACCAGGTCGGTGTAGCTGTCCTGGCGCAGGCGCCTGAGCATCGCCTGCGCCGAGTTCTTGAGCGAGCCGGTGATGCCAGCTAGCGAGAGGCCGGCCAGTGCCAGGACGCCCGAGGCGGTCTTGGCCCAGGCTGCCGCGCTGCCAAGATTGACCAGCACGAGCAGGATGACCAGGAATCCGAGGCCGACGGTCGCCGCGACTAGCTGGGGCCAGAAGATCTGGACGGCTCGCGCGAGCGTCCGGTAGCCGTTGATGATCGCGTTCGGACGGATGAGCGTCGTCGGGTCCTGGCCCAGGACCAGCAGCTCGAACCAGCGGCGGGTCTGCTTATACAGATCCTGCTGAGCGGCGTAGCGGTCGCCGAGCCAGGCCGGCGACTTGACCACGTCCTTCCAGACTTCGACCGAGCCGGCGATCGCCGCCGCAGAGTACTCGCTGAGGTAAGGAGACAGCCGGCCGACGAGCCGGGACAGCTCGTTACAGCGCTGCTCGCCGAGCAGGAACGTCCAGCTTGTCGAACTGCCGGTGGCATCAGGGTCGAGAGCCCAGTAGGACTCCGCCAGGCCGCGGCCGAGCTGGTACGCGATCGCCTGGGTCTCGGACGCCGCGGTGAGGCTGTCCTGGAGATGAGCGTCAAAATCCCAGAGCAGCTGGGCGAGGCCGGCCCACAACTTGGCGGCCTCGGCCGCGATAGTGCGCTGGTGCTGCCGGATGGCGTCGATGCCGGCAGTCGCGCTGCCGTTCTGCTCGAGCGTGACGACCACCTGATCGAGCGCCTCGAGCGCGCGCGCCTCGCCGGTCACGGTGTCCAGGTCGACCTGAAGCGCTGTCGCTGCCCGCCGTGCAGCCGCCGCGGCCTCCTTCTCCTCGGCCGGGTGGCCGGTAACCTCCGCGAGCAGCCGGTCGGCATCGGCAACTGCGGCGCGGTCATCGGCAACCGCGTGCATGCGCGCTGCCACGACATCGCGCTGCGCGGCAATACCAGTCCGGAGCACCGCCAGGGCTGGCGCGACGGACTTCGCGTCGCCGCGAGGATTCGCCTGCTCGGACGCCATCTCGAGGAGGACCAGCACCTGCTGCAGGGCCGCGGCCGCGGTCGGCGCGCGGACGTGCGCCAGGAGCTTGGCGCTGTCATCGAGTGCGGTGCCGTAGCTGGCGCACTCGGCCGAGTGGTCGACGTGCAGTTCTTGCGCCAGCGCGGCCACGACCGCCTGCGCCTCGATGCGCAACTCGGTCTCGCTGCGCTCGATGCGCAGCGGCAGGGCGTTATCGATGTGATCAGGCATCTGCGCGGAGTCGCCCGGCGGCCCGTTAGGCCGGTTGCGACCGCGAAGCTCAGCGAGGCTCCAGCCGAGGCGCAATGCGCACATCGCTTCGTGCGCGTCAGCTGGTATCGGCATGACCCTCCAACCCGGGAGAGAACCACACGCGAGTAGCGAACCATGCCGACCCGCCCTGGAGCGGCATTCCGGGCTCAGATTGCCGCCGCGTGTCGCGCTCAGGCTGACACGGCGTCACCCACGGTGAACGCGCCAGCCTGCCGTACGTAGCCGCCGATCGCCATGCACACGGGGTTGTCCACACGCTCGCTGATCCGCTTGAGCACGTCGCCAGATTCGCCCAGGCCGGGCTGGGCCATGCCGACCATGACGCACCGCATGAACACCCGGTCGAAGACGGCCTCGACCGAGCCGATCCGGACGGCCCGACCGACCCAGGCTTCCTCGGCGAAGGGCACCTCGGTGCGCACCACGATGTTGGGGCGCAGCCGGCGCGCATCGACCGCCACCGCCACCTGGCCGCCAAGCCAGTCCAGCGTGGCGGTGCCGATCAGGCTGAACGGCACCTCGTCAAAGTGCATGATCCCGGTATCGCGGCGGACGTGCACCGGTCGGCCGGTAAGTGCCTGCAGGTATGCATCCGCCGCCCCGGTGGCAACAGGATGCTGGCTGCCATCCGGAGCGAGAACGATGGGCGAGTCATCTTCGTCGTCATAGCGGGAGGTCAGGTCCAGCAAGCCAAGGACACGTGTGAACCGGCGGCTGTTCTTACCCGAGCCGAGCTTGCCCGCGTCGTCTTGGACTGCCCAGACGCGGTCACCGAGGAGCCCGCGATCGTCAGCAAAGCTCATGTCGAGCCGTTCGCCGCCTATCGACTTGATCGGATAGCGCCAGATCTGCTCCACCACACGGCTCACTTGCTCAGCCTAACGGAGCAGAGAGGTTGGCCAATCTCAAGATCGCGCCGCGACCGGGGGTGCATGACTAGGAAGTGTGCGCTGCCCGTCGGGGCGAAGTGGCCGTGGCGGTGCCGGCCGGGTCAGCTGACCTGACGCCAGGCGGCGGCCAGCGCCGCGTAGCTCGCCTTGCGCCGCTCGCGATCCAGGCTGGGCGTCACGATGACGATCTCGTCGGCCTGGGCCTGCTGCTTCATCTCCATCAGCCGTTCGACCACAGCCTTGGGCTCGCCGGTGACCATCCGGCCGTCCTCGTTGCGGTTAGCGCGGAAGTCGGGCGAGCTCGCGAGCTCCTTGACCTTCTCCGGCGGCAGCGGTTCGCGGATGCCGCGCCTGATGTTCTGGATAGTCAGGGTCCAGGCGGCCTCGAAGTCGATCACCGAGTCGGGGTCCTCACTGCCGAACGCGAGCACTGACATGGCCGAGTAGGGCTCGGCGCCCGGCGTGCGCGGCTGGAACTGCCGCCGGTAGTCCCGCAGGGCCTCCACCGCGAGGTCTGGGCTCATGTGGTGGGCGAACACCGCGGCGAATCCGTTCACGGCGGCGAACCGCGGCCCGTACGGGCTCGAGCCGAGCACGAACAGCTCGGGCCGCTCCTCGATCAGCGGGGCCGCGACCAGCGGCTTGTACGGATGGCCGTCAGGGAACCCGTCGCCCAGGAACGCCAGCAGCTCACCAACCTGAGCCGGGAACTCCGCCGCGGCATCGGCGACCATCCCGCGCCGCAACACATGCGCGGTCAGGGGGTCGGTGCCTGGCGCCCGGCCGAGCGCCAGGTCGACGCGGCCCGGATACATCGCCAGCAGCGTGCGGAACGTCTCAGCGACCTTGAGCGAGGAGTGGTTCGGCAGCATGATCCCCGCGGCGCCGACCCGGATCCGCGACGTGAACGCGCCCACATGCGCGATCAGCAACTCGGGCGCGCTGCACGCCAGGCTGGTCATGTTGTGGTGCTCAGACACCCAGTAGCGGCGGTAGCCGGCGGTCTCGACCGTCTGCGCGATGCTGACCGCGCCTGCGAGCGCGGACGAGGCGCTCTCGCCGTACTCGATCCCGACGAAGTCCAGCACCGCCAGGGGCAGCGATCCGGTGACAGGTTCCATGGCTAGCGTCAGCGCATAGTGGGCGTAGCGCATTCCCAGCAGGGGAACGGGGCCAATGCAGCATCCGGAGGCACCTCCGGTACGAGGTGATGGCAGGTCAGCGGCGGCGCCGGGCCCGCAGCACAGTGTCGGCAAGGTGCGGCCCGTTGGCGTCAGCGGCCGGGCGCTCGATCTCGCCGGCGATCAGGATCTCCCAGTCGGTGGCGTCAAGTGCGGGTGTCAGCTGTTGCGCTGACCACGCCATCTCGGCGGCCGTGGCGCCCTTAGCACGCAGGTGGTCGGCATCGTGGCCGACGAGGAGCAACGTTCCTCCCGGTCGCACCGCTGCTGCGAGCCGGACGTGCATCTGCTCGAGCGCTGCCGCCGGGAGGTACATGAACTGGGCCGAGACCAGGTCGAACTGCGCCCGGCCTGGATCCCAGGAGTACATGTCCGCCTGCCGCCATGTGATCCGCTCAGCCACCTCATCGCCTTGGGCGGCGGCATGGCGCGCCGCCCGTTCCAGCGCCACCACGGACACATCCACGGCGGTCACGCGCCAGCGATGCGATGCGAGCCAGATCGCGTCCCCGCCCTCGCCGCAGCCGACGTCGAGTGCGTCGCCTGGCGGCAGGCCGACGGCCTGGGCGACCAGCTGAGCGTTCGGGCTGCCGCTCCAGAGCTGGTCGGCTGAGCGGTACCGCTCGTCCCAGAACTCGCGAGTGAAGCGGATCTCGCCGTGCTGGCTCTCGTTATGCGCGTGCTCGGTCATGCCCCACCACCCTGCCGACGTCTCGCCGAATGCGCAAGCTGAGTTGCTGGAATGGCAAACTCGGCATTGCAAACTTCGGCGTCGCGAACTTCAGGGTCAGCAAACCACGGGGTCAGCAAACCACGGGGCCGCAAACTAGAGCGGGATGTTGCCGTGCTGGCCGCGCTCGCAGGGTGCCTGCGTGATCGCGTCGAGGATCGCCTGCCGGGTCTTGGCGGGCTCGATGACCTCGTCGATGACGCCGACGGAGACCGCGCGCGGCAGGCCGCCCACGATCTGCTCGTGCTCGGCGGCGAGCCGCGCCTCGACTTCGTGCCGTTCCTCGGCTGAGGCTGCCGCGAGCGTGCGGCGGTGCAGGATCCGCACGGCGGCGACCGAGCCCATAACGGCGATCTCGGCGCCCGGCCAGGCGAACACCTTCGTCGCGCCGAGTGCGCGCGAGTTCATCGCGATGTAGGCGCCGCCGTAGGCCTTCCGGGTCACGAGCGTCACCCGTGGCACGACGGCCTCGGCGAACGCGTGCAGCAGCTTGGCGCCGCGACGCACAACGCCGTCCCACTCCTGGCCGACGCCTGGCAGGTAGCCGGGCACGTCGACCAGCACGACCAGCGGCACGCCAAAGGCGTCGCACATGCGCACGAACCTGGCGGCCTTTTCTGCGGACGTGGCGTCCAGGCAGCCACCGAGGCGCAGCGGGTTGTTGGCGATGACGCCGACGGTCCGGCCGCCGAGACGGCCGAGCGCCGTGACCACGTTAGGAGCCCAGCGCGGGTGCAACTCGATGCCGGGACCGTCCAGCAGGCCGCCGATCAGCGGGTGCACGTCGTAGGCGCGCCTGGGGGACTCGGGCAGCAGGGCGCCGAGGTCGGTGTCGGCCAGCTTGGCATCGGCCGTGGTCACCTGGTGACCGAGCAGGACGATGAGCTGGCGGGCCTTGTCGAACGCGTCGGCGTCGGTCGCAGTGACGATGTGCACGACGCCGGATCGGCGGCTGTGCGGCTCCGGACCGCCGAGGCGCTCCATGTCCACGTCCTCACCGGTGACGCTGCGCACCACGTCCGGGCCGGTCACGAAGATGCGCCCCTGGTCGGACAGGATCACCAGGTCGGTCAGCGCCGGCCCGTACGCCGCGCCGCCCGCGGCCGCGCCCAGGACGACAGAGATCTGCGGTACCTTGCCGGACGCCCTCGTCATGGCCGCGAACACCATGCCGACTGCGTGCAGGCTCTCAACGCCCTCCAGGATCCTGGCGCCGCCAGAGTGCCACAGGCCAACGATCGGCGCGCCGACCTCGACGGCGTGATTGTAGGCCGCAGCGATCGCCTGGCAGCCGTCGATGCCCATAGCGCCGCCCTGGACGCGCGGATCGCTGGCGAAGGCCACAGTCGTGATGCCGTCGATGCTCCCCGTTCCGGTCAGCACGCCGCTATCGTCGGCGGGCAGGAGCAGGTCGAGCGTGCCCGGGTCAAAGAGCGCCTCAAGGCGCGACTGCGGGTCGCGACGCGGGCCCGCCGGGGCGGCTGGTCGGCTTGCGGCGGGTGCCGGCGCCGGCTTCGGCTTCGGCGCAGCCTCCGGAGGCGTGGCCACCGCCACCCGCGCGCCGTTGTGGGCATGCGCACGCACATGCGCCGGAGTCCTTGAGTCCACGATGGTCACGTCGATCTCCTCGGGGGGGACGGGGGCGTCCTGCTCTGGGGGCACACTCGGCACACTCGGCAGTGGGGACAACGGCTCAGGCTCCGGTGAAGGCCAGGGCGACGTTGGCGCCGCCGAAACCGAACGAGTTGTTGATGACGGCCATCGGGCCGTCGCCGCGCGGCGCAAGTTGCTGCGGCTGCGCTGAGATCGTGAGGCCCGCGTCGTCGTCAGGGTCCTCGAGGTTGATTGTCGGCGGCGCGACCCGGTCGCGCAGGGCCAGGATTGCGGCGACCGACTCGACGGCGCCCGCGCCGCCCAGCAGGTGACCGGTCATCGACTTGGTGGCCGACACGACGACGCCAGCCGACGCCTCGCCCAGCGCCGCGGCGATGGCCTGCGCCTCGACCACGTCGCCGGCCGGAGTCGACGTCGCGTGCGCGTTAACATGCACGACCTGCTCCGGCTTGATGCCCGCGTCAGCGAGCACCCGGCGCAGCACGAGCTTGAGCCCGATGCCTTCCGGCTCCGGCTGGGCTATGTGGTGGGCGTCGGAGGAATACCCGACGCCAGCAGCGACCGCGTGCACGGTCGCGCCGCGGGCGGCGGCGTGCTCGGCCGACTCCAGGACGACCATGCCGGCGCCCTCGCCGAGCACGAAGCCGTCGCGGCCCTTGTCGAACGGCCGCGACGCCCGCTCGGGCTCGTCGTTGCGGGTCGACAGCGCGCGCATCGCAGCGAACGCGGCGATGTTCAGCTGGATGATCGCAGCCTCGGTGCCGCCAGCCAGGACCACATCGGCGCGGCCCGACCTGATCATGTCCATCCCATAGCCGATCGCCTCCGCACCGGACGCGCACGCGCTGACGGTCGTGTGCACGCCCGCCCGCGCGCCTAGCTCGATCGCGATCCAGCCGGCCGCGCCGTTCGGCATGAGCATCGGCACGGTGAACGGGGACAGCCGCTGCCAGCCCTTCTCCTTCAGCGTGTCGTAGGCGGACAGGGTGGACGCCACGCCGCCGATGCCGCTGGAGACCACGACGCCGAGCCGCTCCGGGTCCACCTCGGGCGAGCCCGCATGCGCCCACGCCTCCCTGGCCGCGACGATCGCGAACTGCTCGCAGCGGTCCAGCCGGCGCGCCTGCACCCGGTCGATCAGGGTGGCCGGATCTGCCGCCGCCCACGCCGCGATCCTGGCCGGCAGCTCTGCAGCCCAGTCGTCAGTCAGCTGGCGCACGCCGCTGCGCCCGGCCAGCAGCGACTCCCAGGTACTGGCCACGTCGGCCCCCACCGGGGTAATCACGCCAAGGCCGGTAACGACGACGCGTGTCCGGTCTGTTCCCACGATCTTGCACTCCTCGAGTTGGTGACCCGGCGTACCCACGGGGGACGCCCCCCGTGGGCTCCGAGAATCCTGACGATCCCGCTCTGACGGTGCAGCGTCAGGCGGAGACGTCAGCGCGGCGGACGTAGTCGATGACGTCCTGCACAGTCTTGAGGTCCTTGAGCTGGTCGTCGGGGATCTCGACGCCGAACTTGTCCTGGGCCGCCACCGCGATCTCCACCATCGACAGCGAGTCGATGTCGAGATCGTCGACGAACGTCTTGTCCGGCGTCACCTGGTCGGCCGGCACGCCAGCCACCTCGTCGATGATCTCGCCGAGACCTGCCAGGATTTCCTGCTCCGTCATGGCCATTGGTCTTCCGTTCTCCTTACGCGGGTACTTGCGTTCTGCGAGTGGTGGATCGCCCCGACGGGGCGGGGGTCAGGGTACCGTGATCACCTGCGCGGCGTAGCACATGCCCGCACCGAACCCGATCAGCAGCGCTTGCGAGCCGGAGGCGATCTCGCCCCGCTCGATCATGCGGGACAGCGCCAGCGGGATCGAGGCGGACGAGGTGTTGCCGGCCGTGACGATGTCGTTGGCCACGACCGCCTGCGGCGCGCCGAGCTTGCGCGCGATCGCCTCGACGATGCGCAGGTTCGCCTGATGCGGCACGAACGCCGCGATCTGCGTTGGATCGACCCCGGCCTTCTCACATGCCTTGAGCGCGATCGGTGCGAGCGCGCTCGTAGCCCACCGGAAGACGGCCTGGCCCTCCTGGACGATGAACGAGTTCCGGTCCTTGATGTAGATCTTCTCGGCGAGGTCGCCGTCACTGCCCCAGTGCACCGGGCCGATGCCGGGCGCATCGCCCGGATCGGCGACAGCGCCGACGATGGCGGCACCGGCGCCGTCGGCGAAGATGATGCAGGTGGACCTGTCGGTCCAGTCGATCCACTGCGAGAGCTTCTCGGCCCCGATCACCAGCACGTTCCTGGCCGTGCCGGTGCGGACCGCGTCGGAGGCGTTGGCCAGCGCGTAGCAGAAGCCAGCGCAGGCGGCGTTCAGGTCGTAAGCGCCCGGCGCGATGATGCCGAGCCGCTTGGCTACCGTGGCCGACACGTTGGGGATCTGCGCCTCGGGCGTGCACGTCGCGACGATCACCAGGTCGACGTCGGCCGGGGACAGGCCGCTGGCGGCCAGCGCCTTGCCGCCGGCCTGTACCGCCATGTCGGCCACGGTCTCGTCGGGCCCGGCGATCCGGCGGCTCGCGATACCGACCCGGCTGCGGATCCACTCATCGCTGGTCTCGACGGTCGCGGTCAGCTCGTCGTTGGTGACGATCCTGGCGGGCTGGTAGCCGCCGAAAGCCAGCACTCGCGCGCCCGCTTGACCCTCGGTGAGTCGCATAGTGTGCCCTTCGCCCTAGCAGGTGTGGCCGTTGCAGTTCTTGTGGCCATTGCAGTTGGTGGACTGTGTTAGTCGGCTGGCTGGAGCCGCACGAGCGGCTGACCCGCGCCGACCGGGTCACCATCCTCGACCAGCCACTCGATCACCGTGGCCGGGAACGAGGCCGAGATCACGTGGCTGCCGCCGCGCATCTCAACCTGGCCGAGGTCGGTGCCGAGGCCGACCGCAGTGCCCGGTCCCGCCGTCAGCGGGTGGCCGTCAGGGGCCCGGAACGTACCGCCAGCGGGCGCGACCAGCAGGCGCCACTCGGGCTCGTGGCTGTCGGCGTGGCTATCAGCGTGCTCGGCAACGAGCGCATGCGCCGCCGCGAG
This sequence comes from uncultured Actinomycetota bacterium, assembly GCA_963837255.1. Taxonomy (GTDB): domain Bacteria; phylum Actinomycetota; class Actinomycetes; order Streptosporangiales; family Streptosporangiaceae; genus JAJYUU01. The sequence goes on along the minus strand of CAWIMN010000007.1, from coordinate 1,084,061 downwards.
ATCGTCCGGGGTCTTGAGGCTGACCAGCTCGATGCCGCGCAGTGCCCGCTTGGCCAGCCCGGTGAGCGTACCGGCTGGCGGCAGCTCGATGAGCGCGGTGACGCCGAGCGACGCCATGGTCTGCATGCACATGTCCCACCGGACCGGCGCGCTCACCTGGTTGATGATGCGGTCCAGCCAGTCGGGGCCAGACTTCACGACGCTGCCGTCGCGGTTGGACAGCAGCGGGCGGACCGGATCGGCGGCGTGCACGGCTGTGGCCGCGGCGGCGAGCGCATCGGCGGCCGGGGCCATGTGGTGGGTGTGGAACGCGCCGGCGACCGACAGCGGCCGCAGCCGGGACCCGGCTGGCGGGTTGGCAGCGAACGCGGCGAGCTGCGCCATGGTGCCGGCCGCTACGATCTGGCCGGCCCCGTTCACGTTGGCGGGAGTCAGGCCGCAGGCTTCGATCGCGGCCAGCACCGTGTCCTCGTCGCCGCCGAGCACGGCCGTCATGCCTGTCTCCTCGGCGGCCGCTGCTGCGGCCATGCCCTGGGCCCGGACCCCGACCAGGCGCATCGCGTCGTCGGGCGTGATCACGCCGGCGAGCACGCCAGCGGCGAGCTCGCCCACGCTGTGCCCGGCCACGCCTACTGACTGGCGGCTGACGGGATGGGCGCCGGTGACGACCTGGTCGAGCGCCGCGGCGATAGCGGCCGCGACGAGGAGCGGCTGGGCAACGGCGGTGTCGCGGATCTCGTCGGTGTCGGCGGTGGTGCCGCACCGGATGAGGTCGCAGCCGGCGAGCTCCGACCAGGCCTCCAGGCGGGCTGCGAAGCCCGGCAGCTCCAGCCAGGGAGTGAGGAAACCCGGTGTCTGGGCACCCTGACCGGGAGCTGCGATGAGGAGCATGCCCCTAGCCTGCATTGTAGAAGTCCGCCATGCCTATGCCGAAGTAAACGAAGTTTTCGCGGGAGGTTATGTCGGAAGTCTACAAGTCATGTTCGCTTGTGCGCCAGGCGGCCCAATACGACGGCAGTCCACAGCGCAAACCCGCCACGGCCGTCACCAGGAGTGATGCCGGTCAGCTCGGTAACCCGGCGTAGCCGGTACCGGACGGTGTTGGGATGGACGAACAGCAGCCGGGCGGTCGCCTCGAGCGAGTTCCCCTGTTCCAGGTAGGTCATCACGGTGTCGAGCAGCGCGGCACCGCCGCGTAGCAGCGGCTCGTACACGTCCTCGATGAGCGCCGTGCGGGCGGATTCGTCGCCGTCCAGTGCGCGCTCCGGCAGCAGTTCGGACGCTAGCACTGGCCGTGGCGCGTCCGGCCAGCCGTCAGCGGCGCGCAGGCCGGCCAGCGCGGCGCCGGCGGACGTGATGGCGGACTGCAGGTCGGCCGCCGCCGGTCCGACGACCACCGGGCCAGGGCCGAACCGGCCGGCGAAATGCCTGGCTGCGTCGAGCGGGTCGGCGGTTCCGCCGACGATGAGCACGAGGCGGCTGCCGTGCACACCAGCCAGCAGGTCCAGCCGGGCTCGCCGGGCCAGGATCCGGAACTCATCGATCAGCCCCTCGGCGCTGCCGGCGGTTGCGCTGCCGGCGGCGGTCCCGACGATGACCGTGACCGGGGTGAAGGACCAGTTCAGCGCCGACGCCCAGGACTGCAGGCCGTCGTCGACCTCGCCGCGGACCAGAGACTCGACGACCAGGGCCTCGAGCCGAGCGTCCCAGGCGCCGCGGGCTTCGGCCGTCCGCGCGTACACCTGGGCCGTGCCGAAGGCGATCTCCCTGGTGTAGCGCAGCACCGCCTCGCGCAACTCCGCTTCGCCGCCGGGGGCGGCCAGGTCGTCGACCTGGGACTCGACCACGTCGACGATCACGCGGACCATCTCCACCGCCTGCTGGAGCGTGACCGCCCTGGCCAGCTCTCGCGGCGCGGTCCCGAAGACCTCGCCGGCGACCGCCGGCCTGGTCCGCTCGGGATGCTTGATCCAGTCCACGAACGCGGCCATCGCCGCCTGGGCGACTAGGCCCAGCCACGACCTGTTCTCCGCTGACATGCTGCGGAACCAGGGGAGCCGACGGTCCATCGACAGCATCGCCGCGGTGCCGAGCGCGCCCATCGAGGCCTCCAGCCGGGCGATGGTGTCATCGCGCACCCGGCCGCGCGCGGCCGGGCCCGGTGCCGGCTGCCCGTTGCTGGTGGCCTTTCCTCCCATGTCCTCAGCGTGCCATGCCGGGGCGACTGGTCAGCACTCTGCCGTGCGGCGGGCCTGGCGCGACGGCTCATCGCGAGCGGGAGAATCGTCGCCTGCGGGCTCGCGCGCGAGTATCTCGCGCACAAACCCTGGCGATCGCCAGGCGACAAGCAGGCAGATCACGGCGAGCGCCAGCGCCGCGCTCACTGTCGTCCAGCCCACGCCGATGTGGTTGGCGACCGGGCCCTGGGCCAGCGCGCCGATCGGGTAGGCGACGCCGAGCGCTACCAGGAAGAAGCTGAGCACCCGGCCCCGGTACGCAGCTGGCGCATGCAGCTGCGCGGCGGTCTGCAGGCCCGACAGGACGCCCATGTAGACGAGCCCGACCAGGAACAGGGTGGCGACGGCCAGCCACAGCGACCGCACGGCGCCATAGCCGATCAGGACGACCGGCAGCAGCGCGAGGCTCCAGGCAAGCGTCTGCCCGCGGCCGATCCGGGTCGCCAGGGCCGGCAGGATGAGCGCGCCGGCGACGGCGCCCGCGCCCTGCGCCGTTGTCAGTGCAGCAGTGGCAGCGGCCACTGACGCCGCACCGCCGGCGGACGCGCCCCCGCGGGTGACGCTCAGCGCGACGGCCGGCACCAGCGCGATGAACGGGGCCGCCAGGAAAGCCACGGTCCCGATCGCGATCGTGGCGGCGCGGCAGGACGGCTGGGCCCAGGCGGCTCGCAGCCCCTCCCGCATGGAGCTGAGCAGGCCGTCATGGCCGCCCGGCGGCGGCCCAAGCCGGACGAACAGCAGCGCGACGACGACCGCGAGGAACGAGACTGCGTTCGCGGTGAAGCTGGCCGCGAAGCCGAATGCCGCCACCGTGGCGCCCGCGAGCGCGGGCCCGACGATGCGGCCGGCATTCCACTGGGCCGAGTTCAGCGAGCTGGCCGCGAGGAACTGCGACCGTGGCACCAGGTCCGGCAGGATCGCCTGGCTGAACGGCCCGATGAGGGCCGAGGCCGAGCCCTGGAGGGTAACGAGGGCGAGCAGGACGTACGGGCCGGCGTGGTTGCCGGCGACCAGGATGGCGATTGCGGCGGCGATGAGTCCGGCGGCCAGGTTGCCGGCCGCGATCACCGGCCGCCGCGGCAGGCGGTCAGCCAGGGCGCCGCCGAGGGGCGAGAACAGCCCGATCGGCAGGAATGCGCCGGCCGCGACCAGCACCGCCCAGCTCGCCTGCCCCGTCCGGGAGATGACGAGCGCGCCGACCGCCACAGTCTGCATCCACGAGCCGATGTTGGAGATCAGGCTCGCGGTCCACAGCACGGCGAAGTTGCGGTACCGCAGTGGCCGGAGGGCTGCCGCCGCGTTCAGCACGGGGCGGCGGCGTGAGCAACGGTGATCACGGCGCTAACCCTAGGGGATGCCAGCAGTGTCGGCGCGCGGCGTTGGCCGGCTCACGACCGGCAGGGAACCTCCCGGAGCTTGCTCAGACCACGACGACCGGTGCGGACTCGCCCAGGCCGGCCGTCAGCGTGAGACGTCCGCCAAGGGCACGGACATAGGCCGCAGCCTCGTGCACCTCGGCCGCGCGCAGCCCACGGGCCTCGATATCGCGCAGGCGCTGCTCGCTGATGCCGGTCTGGTTCGCCAGGTCCGCGAGCCTCATGCCGCCGCGCAGCCCCGCCAGGGACTGTGCCGCCGCCAGGTGTGCGGCGCGCACGGCGATGGCACCGGTGTCTGCCGGGAAGAACCGGGCTAGGAACGTGGCCGAGTCGGCGAATGCGACTTCGATGTCCGCTGCGCGCCGTGCGTCCTCGGGCGGCCAGGCACCGGCCCGGATATCGGCGAGCAAGTCGCCAGCGAGCTCGACCGCCTGTGGCCAGTGCTCGGTGATCGCATCCTCGCCGTCCAGCACCGCGAGTACCGTCACGGTGTCGGCAGGCTCGATTGCGAGCAGCAGCCGCACATCCCGCCCGAGCGGATCGGCGCGCAGCTCAAGCAGCCCGGCGACTGGCTCGTCACGTGTCCATTGCTGGCCCCAGCGCAGTTTCTCGGCTGCCTGCGCCGCCACTGCCCGCAGAGCAGCCTCTGCTTCCACGACCGCTTGGCTGCGTTCGGCGATCCCTGTTGCAGCTTCGATGGCCTCCTGGATTCTCAGGCTGGCCTCGGCGGCCGTATACATCGCCTTGGCCGTTTCCTTGCTGGCCCTGAACGCGTCAACCTCGCGCTGAATGAGCTGGCTGCGCAGCGCTACCTGGTGCTCGCGCCGCTCGGCCTCTGAAAGCTGGCGGCGCAGCTGCGCCCGGACGTCGTCGGGGCGGCCAGCGGCTTCGGCATCCGCGACTTCATCCGCCCAGTGCTTCCTGTCGGTGGCCACGTCGGTGACGTTGCGGCGGACCGCTTGCAACGCTTCCAGCATCTCCTGGTAGGCGTAGTCGACGACCTCTCTCGGATCCTGCAGGCCCGACGACGGCTGGCCGACGAGAGGCCCGGCGGACGGGTCGGCCGCGGTCATGACCGACATGACGGCGGCGGCCACCTCGGCGGCACTGGCTGGCTCGGAGGTGCAGAGCTCGGCGAGCCAGTCGCCGAGCTCTGCGCTCATCCGCAGCCGGTAGGCCATTGCTACAGCGTGTCACTCACCGCGAGGTCCAGCCCGTACTTCGCGATGGCCTGGGCGACAATCTCCGGCTTCACCTCGCCGAGGCGGGCCAGCTCCGCGAGCACCGCGACCGTGATCGACTCGGCGTCCACGTGGAAGAACCGCCGGGCCGCCGGGCGCGTATCGGAGAAGCCCCAGCCGTCCGTGCCGAGCGAGGTGAACGGACCCTGCACCCAGCGGGCGATCTGGTCAGGGACCGCGCGGATCCAGTCGCTCACCGCCACGACCGGGCCGGGGTGCCCGTCCAGCGCCTTGGTGACGTAGGGGATCTTGTGCTCGGCCTCCGGCTGGAGCATGTTCCATTCCTCGCACTGCAGTGCCTCGCGCCGGAGCTCAGTCCAGGACGTAGCCGACCACGTTCCCGCCCTGACGCCCCAGTCATCAGCCAGGAGGCGCTGTGCATCCAGCGCCCACCGAAGCCCGACCCCGGACGCGAGGATCTGCGCCTGCGGGTGCTCGCCGGTCGTGGAGGCCGCGCCGGCTGGCGGGACTGCGTCAGCCGGCAGCTCGGGCGGGCCTGAGTAACGGTAGAGGCCGCGCAGGATCGCGCGCTCCAGCGCCGCGGCGCCGCCCTCGTAGTCGGCCGGCTCGGCGGGCTGGACGTAGGGCTCGTTGTAGACGGTCAGGTAGTAGAAGATGTCCTCGCCGTCCGGATGCTCGGCGCTCGATCCGTACATCCGGCGCAGCGCGTCCTTGACGATGTAGGCCAGCTCGTAAGCCCAGGCAGCGTCGTAGCTGACGCAAGCCGGGCTGACCGAGGCGAGCAGGACCGAGTGCCCGTCGTTGTGCTGGAGGCCCTCGCCCGTCAGAGTCGTCCGGCCCGCCGTGGCGCCGAGCAGGAAGCCACGGCCGAGCTGATCGCCGAGCGCCCACATCTGGTCGCCGGTCCGCTGGAAGCCGAACATCGAGTAGAAGATGTAGACCGGGATCATGTGCGTGCCGTGCGTGGCGTACGACGTGCCCGCTGCTGTCGTGGACGCCATCGCGCCGGCCTCGCTGATGCCCTCGTGCAGGATCTGCCCGCGGCTGGACTCCTTGTAGGAGAGCAGCAGGTTGCGGTCCACGGCCTCGTACGTCTGACCCTGCGGGTCGTAGATCTTGGCGGTCGGGAACAGCGAGTCCATGCCGAACGTGCGGGCCTCGTCGGGGATGACGGGGGCGAAGCGGCTGCCGATCTCCGGGTCCTTCATCAGATCCTTGAGCAGGCGGACGAAGGCCATCGTGGTGGCGACCGGCTGCTTGCCCGAGCCGCGGCGCAGCTCGTCGTAGACGGTGTCCGGCGGCAAGGCGAGCGGCCTGGCCCGTACGACCCGCTTGGGCAGGTAGCCGCCGAGGGCAGCGCGCCGTTCGCGCATGTACTGGATCTCGTCGGACTTCTCGCCGGGGTGATAGTACGGCGGAAGCTCAGCCTCCAGGGCCACGTCGGGGATCTCCAGGTAGAGCCGGTCGCGGAACTCCTTGAGCTCGGCCACGGTCAGCTTCTTCATCTGGTGCGTGGCGTTGCGGGCCTCGAAGTCGGGGCCGAGAGTCCAGCCCTTGATCGTGTGGGCCAGGATCACGGTCGGCTGGCCCACGTGCTCGGTGGCGGCCTTAAAGGCGGCGTAGACCTTGCGGTAGTCGTGCCCGCCACGGGAGAGGTTGCGGATCTCGTCGTCGGTCAGGTGCTCGACCATGGCGCGCAGGCGCGGGTCGCCGCCGAAGAAGTTCTCCCTGGTGTAGGCGCCGGACTCGACCGCGTAGGTCTGGAACTGACCGTCCGGGGTGGTGTTCATCTTGTTGACCAGGGCGCCGTCGGTGTCCTTGGCGAGCAGCGGGTCCCAGTCCCGGCCCCAGATGACCTTGATGACGTTCCAGCCGGCGCCACGGAAGGACGCCTCGAGCTCCTGGATGATCTTGCCGTTGCCGCGGACCGGGCCGTCCAGGCGCTGGAGGTTGCAGTTGATGACGAACGTGAGGTTGTCGAGCTCCTCGCGGGAGGCCACGCTGATGGCGCCGCGAACCTCGGGTTCGTCAGTCTCGCCGTCGCCGAGGAAGGCCCAGACGCGCGACCTGCTGGTGTCCTTCAGCTCGCGAGCGAGCAGGTACCGGTTGAACCTGGCCTGGTGAACGGCGTTGATCGCGCCAAGGCCCATCGAGACCGTCGGGAACTCCCAGAAGTCGGGCATCAGCCGCGGGTGGGGGTAAGACGGCAGCCCGCCGCCGGGATGCGAGAGTTCCTGCCGGAAGCCGTTCAGCTGGTGCTCGCTGAGCCTGCCTTCCAGGAACGCGCGGGCGTAGATGCCCGGTGCGGCGTGTCCCTGGAAGAAGACCTGGTCGCCGGACTCGCCGTGATCCTTGCCGTGGAAGAAATGATTGAAGCCGACCTCGTACAGGCTGGCCGCCGAGGCGTAGGTGGCGATGTGGCCGCCGACGCCGAGGCCAGGGCGGTTGGCGCGGCTGACCATGATCGCGGCGTTCCACCGGATGTAGGCGCGGATGCGGCGCTCGACGTACTCATCGCCGGGGAACCAGGGCTCGCGCTCGGGCGGGATGGTGTTGATGTAGTCGGTGCTGCGCAGGCCTGGCACGCCGACCTGCTGCTCACGGGCCCGCTCCAGGAGCCGGAGCATGACATACCGGGCACGAGTCCGCCCGTGGGCGCGGACGACGTCATCGAAAGACTCCAACCATTCCCTGGTCTCGTCCGGGTCGATATCCGGCAGCTGGGTGGGCAGTCCGTCGCTGATGATGGAGAAGCGCTGGCGTCCGGAGGCCACGGGTGATTCCTCGCATTCCGCGGGGCGGGCAGTGCTGGCTGTTGCTCTTAGCTGCTGCTGCGCGCCACGTCGTAGTCGGAAGCGGCCGCCGTCGGCCACGTCCAGTCGGGTTGTCCTGCTCTAATCCTCGTACCTGATGCCCGTTAACGCATCTCTACCGGTTGGTAACTGGCGTCGTCGGCTACGGGGTGGCGCTAGGTGGCGCCCTGGATTCGCGCCTGCGTTTTGTCGGCGGTGCTGCAGGTCACATAGGGCGCTTATCACCTATAACGGCCCCGCGAGGCCTCTTGAAGGCTATCTGGATGGTCCGGTGGGCAGGTAATTCGTCCTGCGCGCTAATTGTGACTTGCGCACCGCGCCGACCCAGTGTGGACTGTGCGATCAAGGACAGCGACAAGCTGCGGCTGTGTAGGCGGAAGCAGACCTGGGCATGTGCCGAGTTTAGGGAACTGTTCGGTCAGCCGGGCCAGCCGGGGCGGAAAGGATCAGGAGGATTTCAGTGAGCGCGACCGCGGGCCAGGCGCAGGACCAGCGTGACCTGGCTGAGCGGCTTGGCATCAAGCCAGGCCACGTGGTGCAGGAGATCGGATACGACGACGACTGCGACGAGGCGCTGCGCGACTCTGTCGTGGCGCTGGAAGGCGCTGAGCTCGTCGATGAGGACTACGACGATGTCGTGGACGGCGTCATGCTGTGGTGGCGGGACGGCGATGGTGACCTCGTCGACGCCCTGGTGGATGCGCTCACCCCGCTCGCCGACGGCGGCTATATCGTGCTACTGACCCCTAAAACGGGTCGTGATGGGCACGTTGAGCCTAGTGAGATAGGCGAGGCCGCCCCCACCGCGGGACTGTCCCAGACCTCGACCGTGAGCGCCGGCCGCAACTGGTCGGCCAGCCGCCTGGTCGCACCGAAGGCTCGCCGCTGAGCCCTGCTGCCTGACCGAGTACATCGCCGGTTGCTGCGCTGGTGAGCCGCGCCTCCATCGTGGCCAGCCGGTTCCTGACACGCGCCGGTGTGGTGGCACACTGAGTCCGTTCGGGAATCGCGGTCGGCACACGATCGTCCAAGGTCCCGCGCGAGCCGCTCCACGCGGCTGCCATCCCCACAAACTCCGCGCTGAGAGGATCAGTACATGGCGGTTGAGGTCGGCGATCAGGCCCCTGACTTCGAGCTGAAGGACCAGCACGGCACCCCGGTCAGCCTGGCTAGCTTCCGCGGCAGCAAGAACGTCGTGCTGGTGTTCTACCCGCTGGCCTTCAGCGGCGTGTGCAGCGGTGAGCTCTGCGCAATCCGGGATCAGTTCCCGGAGATCACCCGGGACGACGTGGAGCTACTGGCGGTTTCGGTCGATTCGACGTTCGTGCTGCGGACGTGGGCCGAGCGGGATCATTTCGATTTCACATTGCTCGCTGACTTCTGGCCGCATGGTGAGGTTGCGAAGGCCTACGGTGTCTTCGATGACAGGATGGGCGTCGCTACCCGCGGCACGTTCATCATTGACAAAGACGGCGTCGTGCGGTGGAAGGTCGTTAACCCCATCCCGCAGGCACGAGAGATCGCCGACTACCAGAAGGCCCTCGCCGAGCTGAGCTAGCTCGCGTGCGCGTTCCGGCCACTTCGGCCGGGACACTGCCTCCTGGTTGCGACGGCAGAATCGGGACAGGCTGGATGCCCTGCTATCGGTGCGGTACACGGCAGGTGGACCCTGACCGGGGCGAGAGTCCCTGGCGCCGGGGTGTGCGCGGAGACCGGCAGGTCCTGATCTGCCCGGACTGCCAGGCAGCGATCGACTGGACCAGCGAGCTCGACCGGTGCCAGGTGTGCGGCAGCGTGCACCTGGTCCGGCGGCTCGGCGAGGTCGAGTGCCGCGACTGCGGTGCCGTCGGCCAGCCCGCCGGTGCTGGTCTGGATGACCCCGGAGTTGTGACCGAGGCTGCCGGGGCTGATCTGGCTGACGAAGTCGAGCGGGCTCTGGCCAAGGTGCTGGGCCCGAGCAGGCAACGCCCGCCATACGCGATGTCGTGATCCGGCTTGCCGGTTCCGCGGCATTCGGCGGCCGGGCCCTGAGGATGGCGGCGGCGCGAAGATGAGCGACGCCCAGGTGATCGGCCGGCTGCTGGATGAATACCACGAGCGTGCGGTGCCGCCGTCGGCGATTCAGGTTGCGGCGGGCTCCGTGCATGAGGCGCGGATCAGCTATGAGCTCACGTTGCCTGACGGGTCGGGACAGGTGGTCCGGGCTTACCGCGCCGACGGCGCGGTGCCAGTGCACGGTCTCGGGCCGTTCACCGAGACCGTGGCGGACTGGCTGCTTGGGCGGGCTGAGACCCTGGACTCACTTGCCGCGGCCGGTTATCGCGCGCCGCGCCCCGTGCTGACGCGGACAGGTGAGCTGATCGCCGTTGCCGGTCCTTGGCTAGCCTGGGCGACCACCTACATTCCAGGGACCGTCCTCCAGCCGACGCTGACTCAGTTGCAGGCTCTCGGCGCTGCACTCGGTCGGCTGCACCACGTCGTGACCGGCGGCGGCGGTCGCCGCCTGGCGTCACGGCATCCCGCCGTCGCGGTGCCCGCGACCCTGGCCCGGCTCGACGCCGTCGCCGCCGCGATGCCGGGGGAGTGGGCGCCGATGGCGGCGGCGTTCCGGCGCAATGTGCTCGCCGTCGGGGCGGCCGCCGGCTCGGTGCCGGAAAGCGTCGTGCATGGCGACGTGTGGGCGCGGAACGCCGTGCAGCCCAGTGATGACGGCGCGGTTGTGCTGATCGACTGGGAGATGGGCGGACTGGGGCTAGCGGTGCTCGATCTCGGCAACTGCCTCCTGGAGTGCCATCTGGATGCGAAGGTGCCCGATCTGGATCCGGAGGCGTGGCTGATCTCGCCGGACGAGGACCGGATCGCCGCTGTCGCTCGGGGCTATGCGGGCGTACGCCGCCTCAGTTCGGCCGAGATTGAGTTGCTGCCAGCCGCGGTCGGGTTTGCGACGGCGGTCGTCGGCGCGATCCACTTCGAGCTTGCACTGACGGACGGCGTCAGCGGGCCCGCCATGGACGCCCGGCTCGCCCGGATCGAGAACCGGCTCAGCGTCGCTGATGACGTAGCCGCACTGGCGCTGACGTACCTGACCTAGTCAGCCATCAGCCGGTTGCCTGCGGGCCGTGCTGGCGCTCGATCTCGCGCTTGATATCGCGCTCACTGATCGGCTTGTGCATGTAGACGTACCAGCCATGGGTTGCCAGGATTGCCAGCCAGGCGCCAACGGGATACACGATCCAGAAGTTCCAGACGTCATGAATGCCCGAACTCTGGCTGAACCCATTCGTCGGCCAGCCGCCCGCGTTGTGGTACTCCGTCATGGCCCAGATGGCCACGAGTACCGCGATGCCGATGCCGGAGGCGACCGCATTAATGTGGAACCGCCGCCGTCGTTCGATCTGCCTGATCGCCTGCTGGCGCGCTAGCTGCTCGTCATTAGCTGGCGCAGTGGGATACGTCGCCTTGTCATCGATGGTCTTCATTTCGACCTCCTTGACCAGTGGGCCACTAGCAGAGCTGGCCCCTCATCCACCGGCCTGAAAAGAGAATCCAACCTGTGCGGCCAGTTCAGCAGGGCCATAGGTCACCGGTAGCCGTCTCGAATGGCCCCCCACGCTGATGTGCTGGCCGCGTATGCGAAGCTGCGGGGCTCACCGGGCAGCGCGGTCGCGCGCGAGCCTCGCAGGCGCGAACCGGCTAGCCCTCGGACGCTCTTCGCAGGGTCACCGTCACCTGCGTGCCGACGCCAGGTTTGCTTGTGATCTTCAGGTCGCCGTGGTGGGCCCGGACGAGCTCGACCAGAATGGTCAGGCCGATGCCGGAGCCGCCCGCCATGGCCGCAGATCGCTGACCGCGGAAGAATCGCTCGGTCACATGCGGCAGTTCCTCGGGCGCGATCCCGATGCCGGTGTCGCTCACTCGAATGATTGCGTGTGTACGATCGGCCGGGCCGGTTTCGAGCAGGACGGTGCCGCCGGCCGGCGTGTACTTCAGCGCGTTCGTCAGCAGGTTGATCAGCACCTCGCGCATCCGGTCGTAGTCACACAGGACGGTCGCTGTCGCCAGGCGCGTGGTCAGGCTCATTCCGGCGGCCTCAAAGAGCTCAGCCATGCTGGCTGCGGCATCGGCCGCGATGTCGGCGAGATCATGAGGCACGCGGCGCAGCTGAAGGGCTGCGGCTTCCGCGGCGGCCAGCGTCTGAAGGTCCTCGATCATGCGGCCGAGCCTCAGTACTTCATCGCGGAGCGAGCTGAGATTCTCTGCTGTCGGCTCCGTGATCCCGTCGAGCATGGCCTCGTGACCGGCTCGCAGCACCGCGACCGGGGTGCGAAGCTCATGAGCTACGTCGGCGACTAGATTGCGCCGGGCCTGATCCTGTCGGTCAAGAGCGTCAGTCGCGGCATTAAAGCCGTTCATGAGTTCGCGCAGCACGCCGACCTCGGGAATGTGCTGGATCCGCACGTCCCGGTCACCGGCCCCGCGCGCCCGCATGGCGGCCAGCATCCGCTCGAGGGGAGCGGTGATTCGCTTCGCGACTACAGCGGATACGAGAATTGCCAGCAGTACGGCGACGGCCGTCGCGTACAAGCGGGCGCGCCAGCGTTGTGCCTCGAACTGCGCGACGGTCGCACCCAGAAAGTCAGGGCCGAACCTGACTGTCGCCGACCCGACCCGTCGCCCGCGCGCGATCACCGGAGCGCTGCGCGCGGGTAGAGCGGGAAACCTCGTGAATGCTGGCGACGACTGGACCGGTCGGCCGGCGGCGTCGCGGACCTGCACAGCCGCAGCACTCCGGTCGACCAGGTCGATGACTGGCAGAAGCTGGTCCCGGCGCCAGCCCCCAGCATGGGTGTAGGCCATCCCTGCGGCCGCCGCGGCGGCGGTGGTGAGGGTCGCCTGCTGCCGGGCGACGAAGCTGCTGATGGCAGAGTCAGCGGTGGCGGTGGCGATCGCGACCTCGATCGCGACGGTTGCGAGCGCTAGGCCAACGAAGACCGCGATGAGCCGCCGGCCTAGTTCGCCGATCCCGAGAATGCGCCGATTAGTCCGGTCAGCCATCCTGGACGTGCTCGCCCGTGTATGTATGCGCCACGATCGTCGCCCCCCGTTGCACGACCCAGGGCTTGCATGCGGTCTGCCTTGGCTGCAGCCGACCGCCAGCCCGGAAGAACGAGCCTACGCTGTCAGCCGCTGGGTCCGGATTACCACGTGCGCGGGAACAGGGTGCCAGCCCACAGCCGCTGCTTGGATCACCTTGTTTCTTTATCGACTTTTGGCAGGCGGTCCGTCTGGCCAGCGCGCCCCGCGCCGTGCCCGGTCAGCCGCGCCCCACCCGGTCTAGCTGGCGGGCGCGCGAGCCGCAGGGACCGGTACTCTTAGGCTCGGTCGCGCGAGGTCGCGAACGGGCGCATAGCTCAGCGGTAGAGCACTCGCCTTACAAGCGAGGGGTCACAGGTTCGAACCCTGTTGCGCCCACCATGTTTTCGCAGGTAGATGCATCTTTTGCGGATCGGACGCATTGACGGGCTCATTGCCAAGAGCCAAACAAAGAGCCAAGTGTTATCGTCGTGCTATCGGCGACTCTGGGCCGCGACGCGGCCACGGCGAAGACTCGATCTACTACGATCGCGCCAACCACGCGTGGATTGGTGCGGTCTCTTTAGGCCACAAGGGCGGCAAGCGCGTTCGTCGGAAGGTCACCGGCAAAACCAAGACCGAGGTCAAGACCAAACTTCGTCAACTGCGTCAGGAGGTGGCAGCCGGGGTCACGTCCAGCGCAACCTACACGGTCGGAGACGCGCTGGATAACTGGCTGGATGGGGGCCTCAGTGGCAGGTCGACGCGCACGGTCGAGCTGTACCGCGATACCGTCAAGCCGCTGCGGGCGCATCTAGGTGACGTCAAACTCAGAGACCTGAGCGCCGGCGACGTGCAGGCGGCTTTGGATGAGCTGACGAGCGACCTGTCCACGCGAAGCCTCCAGATCATCCGGAACTGCCTGGAGCGGGCCATCTGGCACGCAGAGATCCGGGATCTGGTCGGGCGCAATGTCGCCGCACTCATTAAGGCCCCTAGGGGTAGGTCGGGACGCCCGTCCAAGAGCCTGACTCTTGAACAGGCGCGGGCCGTTCTGGAAGCCGCCAAGGCCTTCCCGATGTATGCCTACGTCGTCCTATCAGTGACAACCGGCCTGAGGACCGAAGAACTCCGGGTTCTCCGTTGGACGGAGATTGACCTCGACGCCGCGACCGTTGCTGTGTATCGCGCCGCTCGGGCCTCCGGTGACACCAAGACTCCGAAGAGCAGGCGTGTGCTGCTGCTGCCGCAGCTGGCCGTGGATGCGCTTCGTGATCAGCGCAGGCGCCAGGCTACGGCACGGCTCTCAGCCGGAGAGATGTGGCAGGATCACGGCCTCGTCTTCGCTTCGGCGGTCGGAGCTCAGCTTGATCGTCACAACGTGCTGCGCGAGTTCCGGAAGATCACAGAGGCTGCGGGCATCGGCAAGGCCTGGGTCCCGCGGGAGATGCGGCATACATTCGTCTCACTTATGTCCTTTAGCGGAACGCATCTCCAAGACATAGCTGACCTCGTCGGGCACAAGGGGACTGCGACCACGGAGACGGTCTACCGGCAAGTCATCGTGCCAGAGCTGCGACGTGGAGCGGAGGTTATGGACAGCTTGTTCGGTTGATTGAGCGCGAGTGACGATGCCCGAGGCCTCGCCATGCTGTCTCAGCTGACCTTTGAGGCCGATGGCCTTAGGCCAGGTATCACGCGCGGCCGACGGGCAGGCGAGTGCCGGTGGCCTCATCCTCGAGAGGCGCGATCAGGCGTCAGGCACTCGTCGATGCGGCCCTAACTGATGAAGCGTCGGCGGCTTGCCTTGGCTAACCTGAGTTCGCCGCTGCAAATGAGGTCCTCGGTCAGTTCGACGCTTATTCCGAGAAGAACCGACACCTCCTCTGCCGTCGCTCCACCAGGCTGCCGCGGCTGCCGGCCTTGCCCGGCATGCCGTCTTCCATCGCCGCCTTGCCGGCTTCGACGAACCGGTTGCGCCACTGGTTGATCGACTCTGCCAAGACTCCGTGCCTACGAGCCGCTTCCGCGACGGCCATCTCATGGGCCAGCACCGCGAGCACCAGCTGCAGTCGCGTCTCGACCGGCACCGGGTCGCTGCTCCTGCGCAAGGTCCAGCTCCCTGTCGCGGATCAGCCCGAAACCCTGCCAGAAAGTCTGACGCACACCACAGGCCATCGTTCGCTAGTCTGCTCGATAATCAAGGGGTCCAGGCGCTGGCAAAGCATGGCCCAGGACTCAATGCACGGCGCTCCGCGTTTCCGGAACCGGCAGACGCTGGATTGTCCAGCCGAGATCGTAGGCAGCCCATTCGGAGCCGCAGCCGAGAGTGCAGCGCATGCCATCAGCCTCGTCGTGTCCGTTGATGTACTCGAAGGCTGTGTCGCCGCAGCGCGGGCACGCGTGCCAGAGCTGCCTGCCTGTAGCGTCGCATTCCAGGCAGGCGTCGCCGTCCCGATCGACTCCTGCTACACACTCCGAGCCGTCGCCGCCGAGGAGCAGTCTATGGTCACGCGTTCCGGCAATGCACCAGTCGAAATAGACCTCGCCGTACTTGGGCAGCTCGCCAAGGCTTCCGTCGGAGGGGGACTCCAAGACCCACTCAGCGCAGTCTCCGACCAGGCGTGTACCGGCAGGGGCGTGCTTGATGAAGGACGTATAGACGCTCGTAGTCACGTTCAGCATGAACACGGCCCCCTGCGTCGGAGACCGAGCGCCGATCACGCAATATATTATGTCGCCTGGCGAAACCGGGAAGTTATGGATCGGCTGCGGTTTCTCTCTGCACCACCACTGATGCCACGCGAAGGTGGCAAGCCCAGGACCATACGGTTCATCGAGGCGATGGATGCTCTGGGTGGTTCCGGCCTGAAGAATGTCAGGATCTCCTCCGTCGATCCCGATCCAGGTCGCACAGGCGTTCCTGCTCTGGCGTGCTCCCGGGTCGACGACATGAGGGACCGTCCACTGCCCACTCACAAAAGTAATCACGTCCCCCTCGGTCGGACTTACGGAGCTGCCGGCCCAGCCGGTCCCGGCAGTCGCCTCGCGCGCCTGCCGGGAACCATCAGTGGGACCTGGTCTTGGCGCGAACTGCGGCCGGAGGACCGACATCGGCTGCGACATTATCTGCTGCCAGTGCTCCTACAGCTCTGGATGGAGTTCCTCGTCTGGCTGAGGAGGAAACCCGTAAGCCACAAGCTCACGGTGACTCGCCTCGGCTGGAATGAAGTCGTCCGGCGAAGGTGTGAATAACTGCACCTCAAGTGCCCCGTGAGTTTCCCCTACAGTCACCTGCTGCTCAACTTGATCGTCGGTCATCTCACGCCTCCTTTGCTGACACTGCGGATCGCGAAGTGAGCGGATGCAGGCCCGTGACCTTCGAGACCTAACGGCTGCTGGCCGGGTACGCGCGGAAGAGCGGGTACGCGCGGAAGAGCTCAGTCTGGCCGGCCACCTTCGGAGAAGGCGACGACCGCCGTCGCGAGCACGGCGACCGGCGCATTCAAGCGGGCCGCCGTGTGGCAGGCGCTGCCGCCGGGGTCACTGTTGGGGACCGGAAGGTCGTTGAACTGGATGCTGGGATGAGCGTGTCAGCGACGGCACTCACGCGGCGTTGCCGAGCGGCGCCGCGACCCGCAGAGCGTGAACTCACCGGTCAGCACGCATTGGCTTATTGGTCCTCTCCGCCAAGCCCAATGGACCCTAGCCTTGGCCGGGTTCGGATGCGGCCAACGTCAACGCGCCGACCGAAGGGGTAACCCGGTGCGGGCGGCGAAGCGATCAGGGCCCGCCCATCAATGCCCGCGCCTGTGCAGGGCCGACAACTGATCGCGGCCGCCGCCGAAGGTCTGCAATCGCGAGGATCTGGCTCATAGCCCTGACGGCCTGGGCCGAGATCGGAGACGCGAAGTGCACCCGGATAACCGTGGGCACTGCCGTGGGTCAGGCCGTGTGGCGCACCGGCTCGCGGTGCCTGAGAGTGAAGGTATCTCGCGATGAGCGAAGCTCGTCCTGGCCGGTATCGAAACAGCGGGGGCCGATACCGGCCAGAATCGGGCGGCGCAGCAGGCGCACCGATTACGGCCGAGCCCGCTCGGGTATCACAAGGACCGTTCGCGAGTGTCCCGAGTCCGGGGAAGGGGCCTTTCCGATGCCTGATTTGGCAAACATCGTCCTGGTGCACGGCGCCTGGGCCGACGGTTCGTGCTGGGACTCCGTCATCGAGCGCCTGCAGGCGGACGGATATAACGTGATCGCGCCGCAATTTCCGGAGTCGTCGCTGGCAGACGATGTCGCACGGCTCCGGCAGGTGCTCCACCGGCAAGACGGTCCGACCATCGTGGTCGGTCATTCCTACGGCGGCCAGATCATTACGGCGCTCGGAACCGACGCGCCGAACGTCGTCGGCCTGGTCTATATCGCGGCCTTCGGCCTCGACGAGGGTGAGTCCATCGGAGGGCTGCTGGCTCAGAGGCCTCCGTCGCCCGCACTGGCGCACCTGGAGACGGACAGTCAGGGCTTCTCGTGGCTGCCCGAGGACGACTTCGTAAGCCACTTCGCTGCAGACGTCGAGCCCGCCAAGGCCAAGGTCATGTATGCCGTGCAGCAGCCGCCAGCGGGATCCCTGTTCAACGATGTCATGGGTGTGCCAGCCTGGAAGGCGCATCCGACCTGGTACATGGTCGCTGGACGCGACGAGGCGATTCCCCCGGACGCCGAGCGGCAGTTTGCCAGCCGGATGGGGGCCACCGCCGTCGAAGTTCCCGCCAGTCACGTACCGATGGTCTCGCGCCCGGACGAGGTGGTGCGGTTGATCAAGATGGCTGCGGACGCCGTCCCGGTTCCGGCCTGAGCGACCAGCCCGACCGATCGGGCCATCGGGGGGAAGAGGTCATGAAGGCCATCGTGATGAAAGAAATCGGGCAGGTCGGCTTCATGGACAAGCCCATCCCCCGGCCTGGCCCGACATTCAGGCCACCAGAGCGCTGATTTGCACCTCGGACTCCCACACTGTCGGCTGCGGGCGCAAACGGAGGGGGACTAGTCCTCAGCCTGAGCGCTTCATCGAAGCCGTCGCCGCGATCCGCCGAGCGGACGGCGAGCGACTCAGATAGGTAGTCCGGGCTGTACTTGCCGATCGACGCCTTGGCCCTGCTCGGGCGTGTCCTCCGGGACGACGTGGCGCGGCCCCGGCGGGCCGGGAGCCCGGAATGAAGTCACCCGGATCCCGCGCGACTTAGCCCAGACCCGGCCTGCAAGGACGTCTTCAACACCGACCTGCCCGCCCTTCATCAAGGCCTAACCCCCAATACGGGCATTCGACCACCAAACCGAACCAAACCAAGGAGAGCCACATGTCTGTCACAACCGAAAACTCATCGCACACCGCCAGCGGCCACTCCACAGCCCCCAAGCCGACGGTCGTGCTCGTGCACGGCGCGTTCGCCGACTCGTCGGGCTTCGACGCGGTCATCGACCTGCTGCGCCGCGACGGCTACCCCGTCCGCGCCGCACCGAACTCGCTGGTCGACCTGCAGTTCGACGCCGCGACCGTCCGCGGTTTCCTTGACAGCATCGAGGGCCCCAAGATTGTGGTCGGTCACTCCTACGGCGGCGCTGTGATCACGCAGGCCGCCAGCGGCGACCCCGACGTCAAGGCGCTCGTCTACCTCGCCGCGCTCGCCCCTGATCGCGGCGAGGTTCTCGGCAAGCTGCTCGACACGCCGGTCGAGCACCCGGTCGCGCCGATGCCGCTCGTCTCGGTCAACGTGACCCAACCCGACGGGACGAAGCGAGCCGACCTCTACCTGGACCCGTCGAAGTTCCGCGCCGGGTTCGCCGCCGACCTGCCCGAGGGCGTCGCCGCTGACCTCGCCGCGACTCAGCGACCCATCGGCGCTGCGGCCTTCACGAGCACGCTCACCGTCGAGCCGGCCTGGAAGACCATACCGAGCTGGTACCTCGTGTCCAAGCAGGACCAGGTGATGCCGCCCGAACTCGCGCGGTTCCAGGCAGACCGCATGCACGCGCACACGAGCCAGATCGACGGCTCGCACGCCGCCTACATCAGCCACCCCCAGGCAGTCGCCGATCTCATCGAGCAGGCCGCGCGAGCGACCCGCTGAGCAGCGCCGCGCGATCGATCCCGGCAGCCAGCGTTCGTGCCGACTTATTGTCGGCGCTTGAGAGCCGCAAGGTCTCGCCGCCTGAGGCGAGCTGGCGGGCGATGGCCGATCCGATCCCTCCGGTGCCGATGATCGCGGTGGTCATGACCGAACCTCCTCAGCGTCACCCGGTGGATCGAGGCTCATTGTCCGGGGGACTGGCCACCGTCGATGTGCGGGACTCCGCGGGTGATCTCGGCATTCACCCGGACTCCTCGGCGGGCGGACTCGATGGCCAGTGAGCGGGTGACCAGTCACCCTCTGGGTCTGTGGTCTGCCCCACTTCGATCAGATGACCGTCGGGATCGCGGATGTAGCAGCGCTTCTCATACTGGTGCTGTTTCGGCGGCGTCAGGAACTGAGCACCCCGGGCGCTCCATTCGGCGTACACGGCCTCGATGTCCTTTACCCGGATATTGAGGAAGCTGCTGACCCGGTCGGGATGGCGTGGCGTCTCCAGGATGACCGTCGGCTTGTCGTCGGTCGGGCCGCCGCCGGCATTGATGACGGTCCAGCTATTGGGCCGCCCGAAATGTGGTGCCGCGCCGAGAGCTGTCAAGATGTTGGCGGCGAGCGCCAGGTGCAGCATCTCTTGCTTGATCACGCTGATCAGCGCCGCTTCCCAGGCCAGCACCCGGGTGAGCTGTTCGGGAGCCAGCCCTCATCTGCGCCGCGCTTGAGCGAGAACTGCGCGTACAGGTACTCACACATCACGCCGTGCTCGATCTCGCAGGCCTGGCCCAGCAGATACACCAGCTCCTCGCGAGAATCCACGTTCAGCGCAGGCTCTGCCGGCGGATAGCTTCCGACATTGCCGGACATGATCACCCGCCTCTGCATCTGATATGTGGCCGCGTGCTGCCCTGCAGCCTGGGACAGAACGGCTAGAGAGCAGTTCGGAGCTGCTCCGCGGCTGTCTGGCATCAGCGACGCTGCTGCCCGTGGACACGTCGCCGGGAATCGCTGTACCCAACCAGCGTCGCGCCGGACTGGGTGAGTCGGCATCATGCCAACCCGGGTGAGGTCGATCGGGTCCTCAGGTTGTCGCCTGTATCACAGCTCGGACGCCGTAGCTGCTCATCGCTTACCCGCGCCAGATGGGCAACGGTGCTCTGAGCGAACATTCAAAAAGCCATCGACAGATCCGGTGCAAAAACGTCGCGATTGCGCCGGAGCGCGGTCAATGCCCGGTCCTTTTTCGTCAGCGTCCGCACGCTACCGGCGGCCTCGATGCTCGCGGCAGGCAGCGGGAGGCGGGCGGCGCCGCGGAATCACCCCAATCGGCTGACGGCGGATGACGTGGTTCAGGACATACAAACAGACGGGGAAGCAGCAGGCGCCGCAGGCCCCGCCGGAGGCGCATGAGGGAAGTGGTCTGATTGGACGGACTGCGGATGCGGTCGACCGCCGCCATCCACCACGGCAAGCCAGTAGATCTCGAGCGGTCGGCCGGTTGCTTGCTGAGCAGGCCGGCTACAGCGATCAGGGGGAGCAAACGGTGAACACCCAGCTGAATCCCGAAGAGGTCGTGCGCAAGTTCTTCGATTGCTACACCAACGGCCGTCCGGGGGACTTCGACCAGGTCGTCGCGCCCGACTACACCGACTACGGGCACTCGCCACCTGGGCGAGGACCCGACGGAGCGCGCGACGATTACAAGAACGCGGTCAAGCAGGCCGGCGCGGCGGGTGCCGGACGGTGTACGTGCCCATGGTTCATAGCCGGGCGTTCTGCGCTGCTGTGGCTAATGCGGTTCTGGGCGATCAGCGTGGGTTATCCGCTTGACTCGGGTGCTGCCACTGCCGAGAATCGCCGGCCTGCCTGGCCGACTGCGGTACGTCCAAGCTCGCCGCGCCGGCCGGTTCGCCTACTACACCGTCGCCGACCCCCGTGTCGCCGACCTGGTTATGCTCGCCCAGTCGGCTCAGCCGTGCAGCGGAGGGTGGCCCGTCTGGGCCGGTTTGGACGGCGGTCGCGGGTGCGGCCCGCCGCGGCTGGGTACTCCTGATTGTGTCTGGCTGCTGCAAGTTGAGCGGCATGGCGTCCGCTGGGATGGTGCGCTGGCCTGGCGGGCCGGGTGGCGTGAGCGCGGAGGTGCTGGTGACAGGCGGGGGGGTCCCTGTGGGCGATGGAGTGGTCCGGGCCGGGGGCAAGCGGGACCGGGATGAGGTGTTCGTTGAGTACACCAAGAGCATCTGCCCGGTGTGCAAGGTAGTCCTCGACGCGCAGGTCAACATCCGCGAGAACCGGGTATACCTGCGTAAGCGCTGCCGGGAGCACGGGCCGTTCGAGGCGCTGGTCTACGGCGACGCGCAGGCGTACCTGGGCTCGGCCCGGTTCAACAAGCCCGGGACAATCCCGCTGGCCTTCCAGACCGAGGTCCGCGACGGCTGCCCGTCGGACTGCGGCTTGTGCCCGGAGCACAAGCAGCACGCCTGCCTGGGGATCATCGAGGTCAACACCGGCTGCAACCTGGACTGCCCGATCTGCTTCGCCGACTCCGGTCACCAGCCCGACGGCTATTCCATCACCGTCGAGCAGTGCGAAAAGATGCTGGACGTGTTCGTCGCCTCGGAAGGGGAGGCGGAGGTGGTGATGTTCTCCGGCGGGGAACCCACCATTCACCGGCACATCCTGGAGTTCATCGACCTGGCGCAGAGCAAGCCGATCCGCAATATTAACCTCAACACCAACGGCATCCGGCTGGCCACCGACAGGCGCTTCGTAGCGGCGCTGGGGGAGCGCAACGGGCGCGGCGGCAAGTCGGTCAACATCTATCTGCAGTTCGACGGATTCGACGAACGTACGCACCGGGAGATCCGCGGCACGGATCTGCGTGAACGCAAGCAGCGGGCGCTGGATAACTGCGCCGAGGCTGGCCTGACCGTGACCCTGGTGGCCGCGGTCGAGCGGGGCCTGAACGAGCACGAACTGGGTGACATCGTCGAGTTCGGGCTGGCTCATCCGGCGGTGCGGTCGGTTTCCTTCCAGCCGGTGACGCATTCCGGGCGGCATGTGGAATTCGACCCGCTGACCCGGCTGACCAACTCCGACGTGCTCGGGCTGATCACCGCCCAGCGGCCGGGCTGGTTCCTCACCGACGATTTCTTCCCGGTGCCGTGCTGTTTCCCCACCTGCCGCTCGATCACCTACCTGCTGACCGAGGGAAGTCCCGGCCGGCCGGACTTCGGTGTCGTGCCGATTCCCCGGCTGATCCAGGTGGAGGACTACCTGGATTACGTGTCCAACCGGGTGGTACCCGACTATGCCGTGCGGGAGGTGCTGGAGAAGCTCTGGAGCGCTTCGGCGTTCATGGGCACCGGGACCACCGAGGAACAGCTGCGGCGGGCCGCGGACGCGCTCAATTGCGCCGACGCGTGCGGGGTGAACCTGCCCGGGGCGATCGCGGATCTTACCGACCGGGCATTCATGATCGTGGTGCAGGACTTCCAGGACCCGTACACGCTCAACGTGAAACAGCTGATGAAGTGCTGCGTGGAGGAGATCACGCCGGACGGGCGGCTGATCCCGTTCTGTGCCTACAACTCCGTGGGCTACCGCGAGCAGGTCCGCGAGCAGATGTCCGGCGTCCCGGTCGCGGACGTGGTGCCGAACGCCTCGGAAATGCGGCCACTGGTGACCGAATCGCCGTACGGGTCGAAGGTCGCCCGGAACGGCAGCGGCAACGGGCCGGGGATCGCGCCGGATGCGACCAACGTCGGCCGCCGGGCGGTGCGGCGGTGAGCGCTGACCGCACGCAGATCAAGGCATGCTGCGCCGCCGCCTACGGGCAGGACGCGGTGGCGCTGCTGCTCGGCGAGTCCTATCACCCCGGTGGGCTGGCGCTGACCCGGCGGCTCGCCCAGGCACTCGGCCTGCGGCCCGGCCGGCATGTCATCGACGTCGCGTCCGGGCCGGGTACCACGGCGCGGCTGCTGGCGGCCGAGTTCGGTGCGACAGTCGATGGCGTGGACCTCGGCCAGCCGGCGGTGGAACGGGCCCGGTCTGCGGCCGAGGCGGCGGGACTGACGGCGGCCGTGCAGTTCCGCGTCGGTGATGCCGAGCGCCTTCCGCTGCCCGGCGGCCTCGCCGACGCCGTGGTCTGCGAGTGCGCGTTCTGCACCTTCCCGGACAAGGCAGCCGCCGCCGCGGAGTTCGCCCGGGTCCTGCGGCCCGGCGGGCGGGCCGGCATCACCGATGTCACCGTGGCCGACGGCGGCCTGCCCGGCGAGCTGACTACGCTGACGGCCTGGGTGGCGTGCATCGCCGATGCGCGGCCGGTGTCGCAGTACGCGGAAATCCTGGCCGCGGCCGGCCTGCGGACCGTGCGGGTGGAGCGCCATGACGACGCTCTCGCCCGGATGATCGACCAGGTCGAAGCCAGGCTGGCCATGCTGCGGATGACCGCCGCCGGCCGCCTGACGGCGGCCGGGGTCAACGTGGATGCCGTGCTGCACTACACCGCCCTGGCCAGGCAGGCGGCCGCCGGCGGGTTGCTCGGTTACGCCTTGCTCGTGGTCGAGAAACCGGCGTGACCAGCCGCGCAGCGACCGACGAGCTGCTGGCCGGATTGCGTGCAGGACGATGGCGACCGCCCGCGTGGGCCCGGTTCGTGGCCCTTTCGGCCGGGCGGTCCGTGCAGCAGGCCCGGGCGCATCCCCGCGCGCTGGCCGAGCTCACCGCGCTGCATGCCGTCTTCGCGGTGCTGGCTGGCCGGCCGGGCCGCCGCTGGACGGCGGTGAGCTGGCTGCTGGCGGCCAGCCACCTGGGGATGCTGGAGGCCCGGCCGTCGCTGGGCCTGCCCAGCACCGTGACCATGCTGCGGGCCAACTTGCCGGCGATCTGGCGCGGGCCACAGCGATGCCTCCCGGCGGTCGCACTGGCCAGCGACCTGGCGGATGGCCGGCTCGCCCGGCGGACCGGCGGGGAGACGCCATTCGGGGCGCAAGCGGACGCGCTGGCCGATGCGGCGTTCTGGACTTGGTTCGCCATTCACTATGAGCCCAGCCGTTGGGTCCGGACCACAGCGCTGGCCGCCTGGGCCGCGCCGGTGGCCGCGGTCACCGCCGCCAGCATCCAGGGTGGCCGGATGCTCGACGCCCCCCGGCCCGTGATGCTGCGTCCCGCCGCCGCGATGCAGGCCATCATCGCCGTGCGGGCGCTGGTCAGGCCCGGCCGGCGTTCCGTATCCCCGAGCAACGACGACGGAGGTGGTGACATGCTGCGTGCGGTATGGAACGGGGCGGTGCTGGCGGAAGCGCCGCGCACCATCCGGCTGGAGGGCAACCACTACTTCCCGCCGGGTTCGCTCAACCGCGAGTACTTCACCACCAGCCAGACCAGATCGGCGTGCCCGTGGAAGGGCCTGGCCAGTTACTACGCGGTGGTGGTGGACGGGCAAGCCAACCCTGACGCCGCCTGGTACTACCCGCATCCCAGCCCCCTGGCCCGCCGGATCAAGGACCACGTGGCGTTCTGGAACGGCGCCCGCGTCGAGGGAGCCCGGGAGCCGGACGGCGTGAGCGGGCGGTCTGGCGGCTGGCGGCGCAAGCTCGCCCGGCTCCGGACGTGAACCGCACGACCGGTTACGGCATCACGTGTTGTGCTCGCGCTGAGCCCGTGACCTGGGATCGGTACCTGGAAAGCTTCCATGCCGGCCGGCCGGGGATCACCCAGGCGGTCCTGCAGCGCAGCCGGCACGCCCGCCGCGGCGCGGTCACCGATCCGTATGCCTGGCTGGCTGAGGCGGTGCCGCCCCGCGGCCGGGTGGTGGATCTGGGCTGTGGCAGCTCCCCGCTCCAGGTGGAGCTGGCCGGACGTGATTACGTCGGTCTCGACACATCCGAGGCTGAGCTGGCCGCGGCCGGAGCCGGGCCGCTGCTGCGGGCCAGCGCGGCGGCGGTTCCGCTGCGCAGCGCCAGCGTGGACGTCGTGGCCTGCTCGATGAGCCTGATGGTGTTCAGCCCGCTCCCGCAAGTGCTGACGGAGATCGCCCGGGTCCTGCGGCCCCGCGGGCTGCTGGTGGCCGCCGTACCGGCGGGCGGCCCGCTGCGTGGCCGCGACATAGTCGTCGCGGCCGGACTGCTGGCCGCGCTTGGCCGAAGTCCCGGTTACCCTGCCGGCCGCGAAATGCGCCGGCTAGCTGCCCATCTCGTCCAGGCCGGCCTGCGACTGGTCCAGGATGAGCGGCGCCGCTTCGGCTACCGGCTCGACGGCCGCTCCAGCGCGGCGGAGTTCCTCTCCTCGCTGTATCTTCCCGGCCTTCCCGCGGCCCGCTACCGGCTGGCCGGAACATATCTGCGGCTGCTCGCCGGGCTTGGCGCCGAGATGCCCGTCCCGCTGCGCCGGATCGTCGCTGAGAGGCCCGCGTGACCTGATCGCGATCGCCCCGCCGGGGTTTTCTGCGCCCAGGGCGCCACTGCGACGGTTATGGCTTCCGTGCCGGCCTAGCGGTGCGGCCGCCGTAGCTGCCGAAGAACTGGGCAGCGGCCTGCTGGATGGCCAGCGACCAGGTCGGGTAGGCGTGGCTGGCCTGGGCCAGCCGGCCGGTGAACATCCCGGTGCGGATGGCGAGGGTGACCTCGTTGATCATCTCCCCGGCCCGTCCGGCGACGATGGTGGCGCCCAGCACCCGGCCGCCTCCGGCGTAGCCGAAGCCCGGGCGGGGCCCGGCAATGATCTTGATGAAGCCGTCGGTGCGCCCGGCGGTCACGGCCCGGTCGACCTCCCGCATCGGCAGGTAGGCCACCCGCGCGTCCTTCCGCGTGGCCGCCTCGTGCTCGGCGACGCCCACCTGGGCGACTTCGGGGCTGGTGAACACCGCCCACGGGATGGCCCCGGTGCGGAAACTCCCGGCCGGGCGCAGCCGGCTGCGCAGGGCGTTGCGGGTGGCCAGGCGTCCCATCGCGTAGGCGGCGTGGGTGAACAGCAGCCGGCCGGTCACGTCCCCGGCCGCGTAAATGCCGGCCGCGGTCGTCGCGAGGTGCTTGTCAGTGACGACATGGCCGTGTTCGTCGACTTGGACGCCGGCCGCTTCCAGCCCGAGCCCGTCGCTGACCTCCTGCCTGCCGGTGGCGACCAGCAGGCGTTCGGCCACCAGGGTCTCCCCGCCGGGCAGGTGCAGTGTCACCCCGGTCCCGTTCGGCTTAATGATCTTTGCTCCGGTACCGGTACGGACCCTGATTCCCTCGGTGCGGAACACCCGCTCGATGACCTCCGACACCTCCGGCTCGGCGGCGGGCAGCAGCCGGGGCGCGGCCTCGACCACCGTGACGTCGGCGCCCAGGCGGCGGAACGGCTGGGCCAGCTCGCAGCCGACGGGGCCACCACCGAGGATGGCAAGGCTTCCCGGCGCCCGGGTCAGGGCAAAGACGTTCTCATTGGTCAGGTACGGCACCTGCTCATCTCCCGGCGCGAGCCCCGGCAGCCGCGGCACGGCGGGCCGCGATCCGGTGGCCAGCACGAACGACCCAGCCCGCAGCGCCCGGCCGTCCACGCTGATCTGCCGTGACGAGGTGAAGGCCGCGTGCCCGCGCAGCACGTCGACGCCCCGGCGTTCCAGCACCTCCGGCGTCTCGGTGGCGGCGACCGCTTCGACCGCCTGCCGGACTGCGCTCATGGCGTCGGGGAACGCAGCGCCGCGGGCGGCGGCCTCGATCAGCGTCTTGGACGGCACACAGCCGGTGAAGGTGCATTCACCGCCGAGCTCGCCCTCGGAGACCAGCAACGTCCGGGCGCGCGCCGCCGCACCCGCCTGCGCGGCGGCCAGACCCGCCGCGCCACCGCCGATCACGATCAGGTCATAATCCCCGGCCATGTTTCACCCCCATCTGGTGTTCGCGAACACGCAGGCGCAGCCTGCCATCAGCGGTGGCGCCCCAGTCGGCAACTGCCGGGTCGCTGACAGGGCCGCCGTCAGCGAGCGCGCCGGGCCAGCCCGGCCGGGTCCAGGATCTCGATCGCCGCATAGCCGATCCTGATCAGGCCGTCCCGTGAGCGTCGCGGCGGGCGCCGACACATCATCGGGGCGTAGCGGCGCCGCCACCCCGCGGCCCACACCGGGCCACCCAGCGGCCTGCCGGATACGCGCCTCGTCCTCACCCGGGCGAGCAGTGAGAATACGGCTCACCTGGCCGGCACCTGGCAGCCGCCCGACATCCATGGACTCATCTTGTCAGCCGGCTGACCCGGCCGGGTTGCCGGCTACTGCCGGTGGCTGTAGAGATAAGCGGTGGCCGGGGCGAACACGGCGGTCAGCGCGGCGGAGGCGGCCAGCACCCAGGCCAGCTACCCGGTGGCCGCCTGGCCATGCATCAGGCCCGCTCGGCGGTCACGAGGTGGCTCACCGGGCTGAGCCGGACGAAGGCCTGCAGCCAGCCGGGCATGGTCTGGGCACGGACGAAGACGTTGCTGGCCAGGGTGAGCGGGAACAGCACAGCGATGCCGGCGCTCAGGACCGCCTGCGGGGTACGCAGGAGGAGACCGAGGGCGGTCCAGGCCCAGGACAGGCCGAGCGCGAACAGCAGTAGCAGGCCGATCCCGGCCAGTACGCCGGGCAGGCCGCCGGCTTGCATAGATCAGCCTGTCGCGCAAAGTCGTGTGAGGGCAGGTTAGAGGATCTTGAAACGCGGATCCGGGGTGCGAGATGTAGTGGTCCCTGGCGATCTTAGGTGCTCGCTGCCGGGGCAGCCGCTGGCGCGTCAGCCCGCCGTGCGGTGCCGGTGCAGCTTGCGCAGGTTATGCCCTGCGCAGGAGAGCAGCCATTCGCTTTCGGACGCGGTGAAGCCGCGCCAGGACATCGTGGTCAGGTTCTGGCAGGTTTTCAGCTGCCCGAACACTGGTTCCACGGTCAGATGACCAGGTAGTTCGGGTCCCAACCCCACGTAAACCAGGTCTGGGTCTGACCAGCAGCCAGGCTGGCGGTGAACTGCGTACCGATACCGACCGACATGGCCGACTCCTACGTCCGGCCGGGCTCGCCCGGCCCTTCGCGTGACCGCATTCCTCGCCCGCCGACATCAAACGGGTCCTCGGCCAACGTCCCCGCGTCGACCTCTGTGACGGTATGTCCCGGAGGCGGCTTTACACCCACCCCGAACTTTGCATCGGGCGCGACCTTGGTGACAGATACGATGCGACCGGCCGCGTCCCGGACCACCAGTGCGCGCACCGCCCGCGCGACTCCCGGAGTGGCCCCGGTGTCTTTTCGATCCTCGGGCGGCACTGTTAGGTAGGGGCCATTCGGTTCCGGTCCGTCCTGCGGATTGAAGTCTCGGCCTTGGGACGGACCGCCCGATTTGCGCCCCCGGCTAGCGGGATTCGGATGCTCGGCCATCTCCGGCCTCCTCAGCGTGAAATCCTACACAACTCCTTACACCTGATCCGTGCCGTGAACAAGGTGACGGATTGAAGGCGTCTTCGGCATAGATCCATTTCTCAATAGCCAGTGCCTGGAGTGGCTGTTCTGCTGTGCGCTACTCGCCGCCTCCACCGTATTCTCCGCGACGGCCTGACCGCAGTTCCGAGATCGCCACCGCGTCGTAACTGCCTGCTCCATGAAAAAGCCTCGTCTAATCACACGAAGTGTCTCTTTGCCCAAAGGGCATGTGTTGGCGCAATCGTAACTCCCATTTCTGCCCCCAAACGGAAGCCCAGTTCGCTCGCACGCGCTCCGGCTTGCTCACCCAGCGCCCGACGTAGCGTCGCCAATCACGGCTTCGAACTCCCCGGTCGAACTGTAGGAGTTGCTCTAGCTGAGCTGGGCACCGCTATCGGCGTAGCCATTGCCGCTTGACATCTCGAGCCCCTCAAAATGCGCCTGGACGGAGAGCTGGTCAGCGGAGTATGAAAGGAGGTAGCTCTTCCCCCATGGGGTCCATTACCAGATTTGCAATCCGGATGGCCGCCTCACGGGACCGAGTAAGTGCTGCAGAACGCTTCATAAGAGAGGACGGCGGCCCATGAAGCCATCGATGCTCCGGATTCTCCTGGAGTCCGCGATAGCCGGGTTTGCGGGCGTTCTCGGCATCCTCACTCTGGTTTGGCATGATTGGATCGAATTCCTGACCGGCTGGGACCCCGACCGCCACAACGGCAGCGTGGAGTGGTTCGTAGCTGCCGTGCTACTGGCCGTCGCCGCGGCCATGGGCACGGTTTCCCGGCGGCACTGGAAGCTACATATTGCAGCTGCCGCCGCGAGTTCGCGGTAAGGGCGACGACGGGCTTCGCGATCCGCTCTCCTAGGAGGTCGACTTCTTATGCAGAACGTCCAAGTGACCTACGACACGAGCCCTGACAACGCCCGCAGCGAATGCAGCATCGCCATCAACCCTAACAATCCAGACCAGATCGTCGTCGCCTCGAAGAAGTTCGCCAACATCCAGACGTACGATTTCACGCTCGCCGCCGAGTACTCCGCCGACGGCGGCCAGACGTGGCAGGCCTCGCCGCCGCTCGCGCTCCCCAAAGGCTCGACCGTGATGACGGACCCTACGCTCGCCTGGGACGACAGCAACAATGTGTTCCTTGTCGGGCTGACCGGATACAACCCGCCCGGCTGGACCACCATCGGCATTGTCATTTACAAGTCGAGCGACGGAGGTCAGACCTGGAGCGTGCCTAACGCCATACACAACAGCTCGGCCGATGACAAGCAGTGGGCGGCCGGAGACTTCCACCCATCGAGCCCATACCACGGCCACGTCTACGCGGTGTGGGACAACGGGAGCATCGCGTTTGCCAGGACGACCGACCACGGCGCGACCTGGACGGGAACCTCCGGAGCGGCCGCTGGAGCCCCGATCGCCTCCGGCACGTTGTATCCGGAGATCACTGTCTCGGACACGGGCGCCGTTTACGTCGTTTCGACCGACGTGGCTTCGCTTGTCGCGATGATGGTGTCGACTGACGGCGGGAACAGTTTCCACTCGGCCCCCTATCCCGCCACCGGGATCACGACCTTGGAGGCTGCCCTGCCGACCGTAGACGGCTGGGCGGAACTGCCTGGCGGCACGTTCCGGGTGATCAGCGACCCAACCGTGGCGGCATACGGCGATATCGTCCTGGTGGCGTGGGCGGACTACCGCGACCGCGCGGCACGGATCTACTACGTCCGCTCCATCGATGGTGGCAATGCGTGGAGCACTCCGTCGGGCCAGCGGCTTGACACCTCAACTGTGCCGTCCAACTTTCACCACATCATGCCGCAGATGGTCGTCGACAAGCTCGGTGTGTTCGGATGTGTGTACTACGAGTTCGGGCCGAAGCCGACGACGGCGCTCATCGATGTCGTCTTGGCGCTGTCGTTCGACGGGGGCCAGACCTTCGGAAGCTCCGTCCTGACTACCGAGCCCTGGGATCCGACGATTGATGCACCGTGGGCGCACGGTGACCCGCACGTGACCTTCATAGGCGACTACATGGGGCTCGACGCCAGCCCGCTCGGATTCCAGCCGGTCTGGACGGACACCAGGACTGGGATCCAGGAACTGTTCACGACTACCGTCCCCGCCGACCTCGGCTTCTGCATCATCGCGATCCTCGAGGAACTGGAGAGCGGCGAGCTCGAGCTCGTTCGCCAATTCCGTGACGAAGAGCTGGCAGCGACACCCACGGGAAGGCGCCTGACGACGCTGATCGAGCGACACGGCAAAGAAGTGGCCGCGCGCATGGCGGTCGACAGTGAGCTGCGCGCTCAGGCCGTCAGCTTGCTGCGGCGAAGCTTCGAGCTCATCGGTTCAGCTCGCTCAGCCGAGCCTGGCCCGCTTCGATCGGGGGATCATCGCAGACGCCGACGACCTGCTGGACCGACTGCACGCTCGTGCCAGCTCAGATCTGCGGCTGGACATCGAGCAGACGCGTCCCGACCTGCATTCCGCTGAGGGCAAGACGATCATCGAGGCCATCAGCTAGCGACGTCCAGTCAGCGTGCGCATGTTCGACGTGAGTGACAGCGAACCGCTGATGCGCAAACACCGGCGGCCTTCCCAGCGAGGCCCACAGCTAACTCGCTTATCAGCCGACTATCGCGCCCGGTCCAAGATCAGCATGGAAGGTCGTCGGAGGTAGGAAGCAGAATGTTGCGTGAACTCAGCCCGGTCAGTCCCTCCTGGTGCGCCCGGGTCATGAAGTCGATCGCCCACCCGGTGATCTTGCGGTCGAACCCGGCACGGAACTCCGCGTCATAGGTCGCTATGACCTCATGCTTGCCGCCCTTCTTCCGCGCGTAGATCGGCTGCGGCTCCATCGGGACCTGCGTGTTCCCCGCATACGGGGTAGCCGTTACCGGCCCGTCCGGGAAGTAGGACTGCATCGTCCACAGCTGAGGTTGCCCCGCTTTGACGGACAGGGCTGATGGCTTGGTCAGGCTACATTCTTGATCTCGTTCTGGTGGCTGGCTTCGTACTCGGCGGGTGTCAGGTAGCCGAGCGTGCTATGCAGCCGGGTGCCGTTGTACCAGCCGATGTACTCGACGACGGCGCGGCGCACGCTGGCCCTGGTGGGCCAGGCCTGCAGGTCGAGCAGCTCGCCCTTGATCGAGCCGAAGAACGACTCGGCGAGTGCGTTGTCCCAGCACTGGCCAGTGCGCCCGTGCGACAGCTCCACCTGGCAGTCGGCCGCGAGGGCAGCGAACTCGCCGGAGGTGTACTGGCAGCCCCGATCCGCATGGAAGATCACTCCCGGTGCGGGATCACGGGCGGCGACGGCATTAGCGAGCGCGTCAGAAACTAGTTCGGTGCGCAGGTGATCGGCCATCGCGTAGCCGACCACGCGGCGGGAGGCGATGTCGATGACGGTGGCCAGGTACAGCCACCCCTCCCACGTGCTGATGTAGGTGATGTCGCCGCACCAGCGGCTGTTGACCGCTGCCGCATTCGTCGTGAAGTCGCGGCGAACCTTATCCGCCCGGGCAGCGGCCGCCGGGTCGGCGATCGTGGTTCGCTTCCACCGCTTCGCTGCCCGGCCGCGCAGGCCTTCCGCGCGCATGATCCGGGCGACGCGCTTGCGGCCGTGCCGACTCCCTCGGCGGGCCAGCTCCGCGTGCACCCGCGGCGCGCCATAACGGCCCTTCGACTCAGCGTGCACGGACTGGATCTGCCCGGCCAGCTCAGCGTCCTGCCGCTCACGCGACGACGGACCGGCCAGCTGCTGGTAGAAGGCGGCACGGGAGACCTTCAGCAGCTCGCACGCCCGGTTGACGCTGCGGCTGCACGCCTTCTCCGCCTCGATGAACGGGTAAATGTTCACCGGGTCTCCTTAATGCTCCTATGTCAAGCCGCCGCCCGCAGGGCCGCGGTCGTGGCGGCCTGGCCTGGTTCCTCGTCGGCGAGCAGGGCGACGTAGATGGTGTCGGACAGGCGGCGGCGCAGCAGCCGGAGCGCCTCGGTG
Organism: uncultured Actinomycetota bacterium; assembly: GCA_963837255.1. Classification (GTDB taxonomy): domain Bacteria; phylum Actinomycetota; class Actinomycetes; order Streptosporangiales; family Streptosporangiaceae; genus JAJYUU01. The sequence goes on along the minus strand of CAWIMN010000007.1, from coordinate 1,051,807 downwards.
CGGGTCTTGCCGCGGGCGAGGGCCTTGTCGACGTAGTCGCGGCCCGGGCCGATGCCGCGGGCCTGGGTGACGGCGATCATGTGCAGGGCGCAGTTCATGCGCCGGTTGCCGCCGCGGTTGAGCCGGACCTTGCCGGCAGTGCTGCCGGACCAGACCGGGATCGGGGCCGTGCCGGTGAACCGGGCGAAGGCCGCGCGTGACCGGAACCGGCGCGCGCCGGCGGTCTCCCCGACGATCGCGGCCGCGCCGAGCACTCCGCAGCCCGGGACGGCCAGCAGGGCCGGAGCCAGCCCGCGGACCATGCCGCGGAGCTCGCGCTCGAGCGCGTTGACCTGGACCGTGAGTTCCCGGCAGCGGGCGACCAGCTCGGCGGCGATGCGGGCGACCACGCCGTCGAACGCGGCGAGCCGCTCGGCGAGGTCATCGAGAACGCAGTAGCGGCGCAGACCGCGCGAGGGAACCTGCAGCCCGGGGTCAAGCTCGTGCAGATGCCAGCGGAGCCGGTTGACCAGGATCGTCCGCTCGGTCACCAGGTTGTGGCGGTGGTCGGACAGCAGCTTGATCTCCCGGGCCGGACCGTCCAGGCAGGCAGCCGGCAGGTCCGGCTCGCGGAGCGCGGCGTGCGCGACCGCCAGTGCGTCGATCGGGTCGGATTTGCCAGGCTGCCGCCCGGCCCGGCGGGCCGCGGCCATCAGCTGGACCGGGACCCGCACGACAGTGCATCCGGCTGTCAGCAGGTCGCGTTCCAGACGCCGGGTAACGTGCCGGCAGTCCTCCAGCGCGAACCGCGCGCCCGCCCATCGTGACGCCCACTCCAGCGCCTGCAAGTGCCCGTCGTTCGTCGCCGCGACGGTCCGCTCGCCGACCTTGCGGCCCACTTCGTCGACGGCTACCAGAGTGTGGCTGCGCTTATGCGCATCCACGCCGATCACGACCTCCGTCATGCCTATCCCTTCTCCTGCCAGTCAGCTGGTGATCTGGCCAGAGTCCGGGGCGGGCACGCGTCAATCAGGCACCAAGCGCGCTCCTATCAAGCCACATCCCCGGCCCTTGGCCAGACCCGGCGGGGCCGCACATTAGGACAAGCCACCAGCCAGACAGCCAGGGCAGCGAAAAAAGGAGCGAACCCCGCCGGGGCAGTCAAGATCCTGGCATTGAGGCGAAGAAAGCCGTCGCCCGCTTGAGGATCTCCACGTCTTCGCGGAGCCGGCCGGTTCTCCCGGCGCAGCTGCGCCAGCTCCTTGCGTTCCTCGGTGGTCAGGCCGCCGTCGCTGACCGTCCCGGCGTCCCGCCCGGCCTGCTTCACCCATTCGCGGACCGAGGTCTCGGTCAGGTCGAAGTCATTAGCGATCTGGCCGACCGACCGGTCGCCGCTGCTGCACAGATCAACGATCTCGGCCTTGAACTCCGGGGTGAACGAGCGGCGCTGCCGGGGCTTCTTCTTACTCCCCATGCTTTCCATAGTCGGACATCCTTCCGGGGGCGAACCCCTGATGGTGGATGTCCGTCAAAGCGGGTCAGGCTCACAGCACCTCATCAGCGGTCCGCGGGCACCACACCGCCTCATCGAACCCGAAGTCCACCGGGCTGCGGGTCTCCGGGTCGCTGCCCAGATGCCACTTGCCCCACATCCCGGTCGCATACCCGGCATCCGCCAGCGCCTTCGCGCTGGTCACCTCCCACCGGGTCAGCCCGTCCGGACCGCCTGCGATCGGCACAGTCTGGGTGCCAGACCGGATCGCGTGGCGGCCGGTTAGCACCGCCGACCGGCTCGGCGTGCACTGGGCCTCGACGTTGAAGTTCAGCAGTTTCAGGCCCTCGCCTGCGAGCTTGTCGATGCGGGGCGTCGGCGCGCCGCGCAGCACACCGCCGCCATAACACCCCAGCTCACCCCACCCGAAGTTGTCCCAGAAGAAGAACACGATGTTCGGCTGCCTGCCGGCCATGCCGCCCCCTAAAACGTCGCGACGGTGAAAATGCAAGCCGGGTCAGACACCGGCCGCTCTAACCCCGGGCCTGCCCGATCCTCGTTATTCCTACCCCCGGGGGTGGCCAGACCTCACCTGGGACGGGTGAGTTCAGCGCGCCGACGCAGCTCCCGACGCCGAACTTGTGGGCGGACCGCTCTCAGCGCCGCCGAGCGCCAGCACGCGAGCGGTGAACGCGAGGTACGGTCAATGACCGGCCAGTTCGACGCGGAGGATCGATCCGGCGACGACACCGGGCAGAGTGGCGGCGATTAGCACCAACGCCAGGCGCGCCCGAAGCTACCACGAGCGCCGAGTGGGCGTCGCCTTTGGCTTCAGGCGGCACGTAGGCAACGAAATACCAATCGCGCGCACTCCTGTCATCGGGCCCGGTTCAGCACGCCAGCCGAAGCAGGCGGGCGGGCCGTACGGCGGGACTGCGGACGACGACGACGGCTCTGCGACGCTACCCGTCCGGCTCGCGAACGCTCGGTCGGCGGCATGAGCGGAAACCATCCGTCAACTCCGAACTAGCCCTCGGCGCCGGGACCATCAGGCAGGTTCCGCGCCTGACGGAGCGGTGCAGAGCGACACCTACCCTGAGTACCGATCCGCTGGCCACGGCCGACGTCGCGGCCGTGCCCTTAGACGGCGTATCGTCAGCATGTGAAGTCCGGAACGGCTGTTGTCCTCTTTGGCGTGGCCGTCACGGCGATGGCGGCGTGCTCTCCCGTCGGCCAATCTGCGTCGCCACTGCCGTCCCGTCCAGCTGCTATCGCCGACGGTATGGCTGCGCCGGTTAGCGCCGCGGGTTGTCTGGCTCGGCGGATCGACGGGCCGCTGCCAGCGTGGGCCCGGTCCGGCTTTCATCCGCCGGGCACGCCGATCGGGCATGTGATGGGACTGCGGGGCGACATCGTCGCCATTCTCTGGGGCGGGCCACAATCGTCGCTGTACGCCCCGCCGCTTCCTAACGTGAGAAACAAAGTCCTGTGGGTATCGCGGCTCGCTGGAAAGCTCGGAGCGCCGCTGACGATCCACGCTACGCTCAACGGCACGCACCGCATCGCCGCCGTGAAGCTGCCCAATATCGGCCCCTCATACGTCAATCTCCCAGCACCCGGATGCTGGACCCTTGACCTGAGCTGGTCTGGGCATCGAGATCAAGTCGAGTTGTGGTACACGGCTAGCTGACCCGGGCGGTTGGCCAGGGTGCCTCCGCTGGCTGCGCCGGAGTCACCCGAAGCGGCCTGGCACGCTCCCGGACGTGACGCCGGTCTGAGCCCCGGCCGTGGACCTGCCGTTCCCGCGAGGGCGCGGCACCCAGCGCGGCATGAGCGTAAAACAGTGGAGCTTGATCGCTGGCTCGCCTATCGTGGCGGAGCTGGTCAACCTGGCGGTAAGGGCTGGATCCGGTTGTCCCCGTGAGGGGTTCAAGAAGGCCAGGAAGTAGACCCGGTCCAGCCGCCAGCGCGAATCCGCCACGCGGCATGTGCGTGCATTGGGATGCGAGTATCGGCACATGACAGAGCCAGCCGACATCGAGGTCATCACGTTGCTTGCCAGCCGAGACTGGATCCCTACCGTGGTGACCTTGAACACCGGCTCGCAATGCACAGTGCACAACATCGCGTGGGGCTATGACGTCGGCGATGAGTACGCCCACGTCACGACAAACATCAGCCCCAAGATCGAGGGAGCCTCGATCGACTTCTTCTTCACGCGCGACATTCAGTCGATAACTGATCTGGCATCAGGAGAGACGTTGCCTTGACCTGCTGGCGTGTTCGCTCATGGGTGCGAGCAACATCGCGACTGTTCGGACGCGGCGCATTTCGAGGCAGGTTTCGCCGCTCGTTCTGGCGGATTCCGCCGCTATGGCTGGCTCAGGACCTGGCGGCAGCAACGTCGGTGCCGCGTCAAAGTTCGAAGCGACCACACCCCGATTCCAATGCGCCGTCGCTGACGACCGCGCCCGAGGGCATGGGTAACGGCCTCGCGCAAGACGAAGATCGCAATAGGCAGAATCTGAACGCGCAGCGTGACTGCCGACCGCGCCGGCCCTGACCACTGGACTCGGCTCCGCCGCACCTGATTTGAGACTCTGCTCACTGACATCGGGAAGATCGCCGCTCCGGACGCCGCGCGCCGTCCGCGGCATGAGCGGAAACCATCCGTCAACTCCGAACTAGCCCGATCCGGCCGGAGTGATCGCCCACCGCCCGGGAGCGCTGGAACGAGTCGGGTTCTTGATGGACGACTGGCGCCAGACCCACCGCCGCCTGGCCGACACCGAGACCCGGATGACCCAGATCCTCGGTGACATGCAGCTCACCGAGCTGGTCACCTCCATCACCGGGCTGTCGCCGGTCGGGGCGGCCGCGATCCTGGCCGAGACCGGCGACCCGCGGCGCTTCGCCACCGGCCGTGCGCTGGTCAAGCACGCCGGCCTGGCGCCGCGGGAGAAACTGTCCGGGACGTTCACCGGCCGCACCAGGCTCACCGGCCAGGGCCGGCCCGGCCTGCGGCTGGCCGCCTGGCGGGCCGTCTGGGGCGCGCAGCGCGCCAACCCGGTCTACGCTGCCCGGTTCACTCACCTGACCGGCCGCGAGCACAACAGGCTCACCGCCACCCAGGCCCAGGCCGTGATCGCCGCGGCAATATTGCGCCAGCTGCACGCCGTCATCACCACCGGCCAGCGCTGGGACCCCGTCATCGCCACCCGCGGCTCCAGACCCTCCAGCGCGGCGCCCATCGCGGCCTGACACCAGGCGGCCCATCGAGCAGGGTCGGGGCGAGCCCCACGCGGCATTGAGGAACTCCGGTTACCTCGACGGTCATCATGGGCAGCCCCGCCCGTCGTCCCATCAACCCGATTACGCGCTGCCGGGACCAACCCCATTACGGCTATGCAGGGACAGACGACGGACGAGGCACCGACCCAACAGCCTTGACGCAAACCGCCTTACGCTGATGACCGGATGTTGGCCAGGGTCGTAGACCGCATTCGCTGAAGGCTGGCCAGCTAGCTACGTCGCCAGGGCCAGCGAGATGCTGGTGCTCCCGCGCCCGTGTCGCCGACAACGTGGTAACCGCATCGGCGCAGCTCGTCGATCATCTGCCTACGACGGTAGATCGTATGGAGGTGCACGTCGCCGAGTCTGCCGGCGGCGTCGTCGAAACCGATCCAGTACATGTTGCCGAACCGGCGCGTTACTGTCACGGCCCGGATGGCAGTGGCTTGCTGCGATCGCGTTGTGAACCACGGGAAAGACAAGCGGACGCGCAGCTCGCTGATACTGATATCGAAGCGAGCGAACGGCCAGCCAGTGACTCGGTGCCCGACGAACGCCTCGACGGCGAAGGACCGGGTGGCGGCCGAGTCAGGGCCTGCGACGTTATGAGACTGGTCTTCCATTGCGGACCAGGGTACGGGCGAATCGCGGTATTAGTCAGCGCCGTTAGGCAACCCACCCGCGGCTTCTAGATGCGGATGTTCGCGCTGCTTCGATCGGGCCGGTGAACGTTCGTGCCGGGATGGGCGTCTGCATCGGTAGGAAGACCGAAGCGTGGAGGCGATAATGGGATTTCTGTCCCGGCTGCTGGTGCCGCGTGGTGTCCGGCGTGCGACGCACCCGGTGCGGACAGTTAAGCGCGCGGCTACGCCGAAGGCGGTGAAGCAGGCGCGGCGGGCGCTTCATCCGGTCGACAACATCGTCTACGGCGCCGAGCGGCAGGTAATCACGTCTCTGCGCTCGGGGCGCCGTCGGCGTCGGCGTAACGGCCGCGCCCCGGTATACCGGCACGGCAGTTGCCCGGTCACGCACCGCAGTCCGGAGGCAGCCGCCAAGTGTCGCAATCGCTGACGCACGCCGTAGCGACCAACTGACCGCAGCCGATGACGGCGGCAGTGTCTTGGCGGTTCTGGATCGACGATCCATGGACGGCAGCCGTGCCAGCGGCGCCCTGCGAGGATCACCGCACCGCGTTCTTCGAAACGGCTGTCCCTGCGCTGGCTGCTCCGGCAGGGCAACTGCGACCGGGCCGCTCATTGTCGTCGGGCACATCAGCGCACCGGGCCGTCTCGGCGGCCCAGCCAGCCGCGCCAAGGCATTCCTTGACGCACTGCACGACGACCGCAGGTCGGGCCCGAAGTACGACGGCTTCCGCCTGCTAGCGCCACTGCCTGACGACACCCCGCAGCACGTCCGCGGGCTGGCACTCGAGGTACGCCCGGGCGCGCCGCAGACGCGGTACCTGATCGGCGATCACCTGCGCGTGGCAGGCCAGTTGCCGGTGACCGTGCCGGTTCATCGCGCAGCGCCAAACGATATCGCCGGCATGCTCGGCGAGCGAGCCCGCATCGCCACAGCCAGGCAGGCTTTCGGTGACGCCGCGCGGTCCGCTTTCGCTCAGCACAGTCTGCCGGACATGGCTGAGATCAGTGCTGTCGTCGTACGCCACCACGCCCAGCGCGACGAGGACAACACCTCTCAAGCGCACGACGCATGTCGACGGCAACTGAAGCTCAGCACCGTCGGCGGCAGATCAGGATGCTTGTGTACCTCAATTGAGCTTGGCCTTTATCGGCTGAATTCGTCGTGTGCCTGTGCGAGCGGTAGGGTGCCTGCACGACGATGGATCCTGAGGCGACAGCTTTCGAGCGGCCGGACGTGACCCCTCGGCCCTATTACCATCGTGTAATTGATCGTGTCCCAGCCGCCTAGTGCGGGTGACCGTCGCTGCTGGCCTCCGGTCGTTCCCTGTTTCCCTGAGTCCGCTGACGGAGGGAAGCTTTAATCTCGCTGAGTCCGGCCGCCGCAGCTGGCGTCCAGTCCGCCCTTTGCTCGCTGGCACGCATGGCGTCGTCGATCTCGGTGAGCTTTGCGGCAGACAGGGCGCCTGCACACTCGATCAGGTCCTCCCGGCTCAGGGTGGTCAGCCAGGTGCACGGGGTAACGCCCGGCCAGCGGAACCCGAACCGCAGCACGCCGTCAAAGGGCAGTCCTTCCCGGACGCCGACTGCTACCTCGATTCCTAGGCCCGCGATGTCACCTTCAGCCGGAGCGACGACCTGCATCGCCCGGAACCCGGATGGCTCGTATTCCGACAACAGCACCACAGGCCGGCGCTCGTCGAACGCGGCCCACCAGATCTCGCCTCGTCGCATCGTCCTTCAGTCCATGAGATGGCGGCGGCTGCCCGATGGCCGCCGCTGAACACTGAGGCGAGGCTATCCCGGGCACACGGACCAGCCAGCCCGCCCGTGATCGATGAGGTTCTTGCGGATCACTACCTCGAGGTCGTGAAAGCCGCACGCCGCATTGCTCCGGCTGCCGCCGACTCTGGCTGAAGGACTGGCGCGGATCCCAACGGAAGGGCCACTCGCGCGCTCATCGGCATGACAGGGCGCGGCGCGTGCAAGCGGGAGCGCATCACCGTATTGCGCGTGGGCGTCAATTGCCTATGGCGTCCGAGGGGCCATACGGCATCGACGCCGGCGCGCACCACGGGCAGATCTGGCCGGGTACCCATGCCAAGGCAAGCGGTCGGTCAGCGGCGCCGACTCAGCGATACGGCCGCGTTGCTCGCCTGCTCATCCGCCCCGATGCACATGCAAGCACAAGCGGAGTTCGCTGTTGACGGATCTTCAGTCAGCCCTGGACTACTCGGCCCAGTTGCCCGCCCTGGTCGCGCAAGCCTTGTAACGGTGGATCTCGGCCCCATCAGGGGTTGTGACGGATCATCGGGGCCGGTTGAGGATGTCGGCCAGGGGTCTTGCCGGGCTTCGGCTTTGAGCATGGGCGGGAGTCGTCCCCAGCCTCCAGACCACTCGTCGTCTAGGCCGATGAAGATGAAGTGGCCGAGGTTGAGGTCGAGGTTGGTTTCGCCGAGGCGGGCCAGGGTGCGGACAGCAGCGCGCGTGTCGCGGTCGTCGAGCCATCGGCTGGCTACCCAGGTGAGGGCAATGTCCTGGATGACGGCGGGATCGGTAGGCGCTGTGGCGCCTGCCTCATCGGCGGCGGCGCCGAGCAGCTGGTCCAGGCCCCACGGGTCGTGTCGGGTGCTCATTTGCACCCAGGCCGATGCCGTGACCGCCGACCTCGCCGACATCTCGGCGGCATTCCGCGCAAGCAGCCGCACTACGCTGCCCAATTGAGCCGTGTTTAGATCAAGGCGTCGGCGCTGCGCGCTCGCGAGCGTCCATGTCCCGGACCTACCCGGCTGCGGCGATGGCCGTCGCCTGGGACCAGACCACTTGCCAGGTCTCATCCCGACGCCGGTAGCAGTCGGTATGCCAGCAGGTGAAGCCCGGTCCGTCGTCGAAGCTGATCCGCGCCCTGTACCGCAGGACGGCGACCTCTGCGCCGCCCAGCACTGCCATCTCGGATACATGCTCGAAAGCCTGGTATCTCAGGCTTCCCGAAGCAATCGCGCCGAGGTAGTCGTCCTTGGTCATCTCCGAGCCATTTGGAGTGACAAGCCAGTAGTCGTCGGCATGCAGTGGACCGGCGGTGGCTGTATCCCCGCGAGCCAGGGCCTGCAGCCGCTGACGCTCGATAGCGGGCAGGAGCGTGGCAGCGAATTCATCGGCTGCACCTTTCTCGGGTTCGCATAGTGTGCGACCGGCTCGGGCGCCCGGGGAGCGGCTGGCCCGGTGCCACGGTCACCTGGCGCATGTCTGAGTGCCTCACCCGCTTGGGATCGTGCCCGCGGGTGACGGGCCGGCGGACCACACGCCGAACCAATGCTCGGCGCCGTACTCCTCGAACCGCTCCACCTCGGTGAACCCCAGCTTCGCCGCGAGGCGCATCGCGCGGTCATTGGCGGTCTGGGTGCAGAGCACCACCGGCTCGCTGGGAAGCGTGCCGGTGAACCAGTCGAGTGCCGCTGCGCACGCCTCGGCGGCATATCCCCATCCCCACGCCTCCGGCAGGAACAGGTAGCCGAGCTCGGCCTCCCCGGCGTCCGGACGGACGTGACCTGGACGCTCTGCCTCGCACGCGCTGGCCAGCCTCATCGCCCAGGCCCAGCAGCTCCTGCCCCGCGCCGTCCACGACGCCCGCGACCAGGAACTCACCTGGACCCAGATCGGCGAGCTCCTCAACACCAGCGGCTCCACAGCCGCACGCCGCTATCCGACCAAACCGTGATCAACTTGACGAGGATCTGGGCTTCCCCTCGTAACGTGGAGACATCGCCTTTAAGGAGTGGCGATGGCAGAGACACGCAGGAAGTTCGATCATGATTTCCGGGAGGGCGCGGTCCGGCTGGTCCGGGAGACCGGCAAGCCGATCGCGCAGGTGGCCCGGGACCTGGGGATCAACGAGGGCACCCTGGGCAACTGGGTGAACGCCGACAAGCGGCGCCGCGGCGAGGGTGACGGCGCGCTGAGCGAGGATGAGCGTTCGGAGCTGGCGCGGCTGCGTAAGGAGAACGCCGAGCTGGCGATGGAGCGTGATGTCCTCAAGCGCAGCGTGGCCCTCTGGGTGAAGGACGCGATGGGGCGGTAGCGGTGGCCGCGTTCATTGCCGCCCAGAGGGCGCAGCACCGGATCCCGCAGGCGCTTTCGTGCCGGGCGCTGGGGGTGTCCCAGTCCTGGTTCTACAAGTGGAGAGACGGCACGTTACCGCCGCGTGCTCAGCGCGGCGGGCGCGGCTGGCCGCGGAGGTGGCCCGCCTGTTCGCGTTGCAGCAGGGCAAGTACGGCGCGCCCAGGATCACCGCCGACCTGCGCGATGCCGGGTGGCGGGTCAGCGAGAACACCGTCGCCGCGGTGATGCGCGAGCAGCACCTGGCGGCCCGGAGCAAGAAGAAGCGCCGTGCGACGACCCGGCCGGGGAAGGGCCGCTGGCGCGCCCCCGACCTGGTCAAGCGGGACTTCCCGGCCGACCGGATCAACCGTAAGTGGTTCGGCGACGGCACTGAGATCGAAACCACCGAGGGCAAGCTGCACCTGGCGTCGGTGATGGATGTGGCCTCCCGCCGCGTCGTCGGCTTTGCGCTGGGCGAGCATCACGACGCGCAGCTTGCCTACGGCGCGCTGGCGATGGCAGTGGCGGTGCGCGGCGGGCAGTGCCCGGCGTCATCTTCCATACCGACCAGGGCAGCGAAGGCGAATTCAACCGGTCGTCGCAACACCTCGATCACGGAGGTGTGCGATGGGACGGGGGAAGCAGATGCCGCAGGCGCCCGCGAGTGCTCGGCGGCAGTGGGCGGCGGATCGGGCGTTGCGGCCGCCGATGCGGTCACCGGGCCGGCCTGAGCCGTCTCGTGCGGTGCAGCGGGAGTTCTGGCGGCTGATCGCTGGCGGGGTTACGACGGTCGAGGCTGCGGAGTCGGTGGGCGTGTCGTGGCCGGTCGGGGCGCGCTGGTTCCGCCACGCTGGCGGGATGCCGCCGCTGAGCCTGGCCGAGCCGACGGGCCGCTACTTGTCGTTCACTGAGCGTGAGGAGATCGCCGTGCTGCGCGCCCGGGACGTCGGGGTGCGACAGATCGCCCGCCGGCTCGGCCGTGACCCGGGGACGATCTCGCGCGAGCTGCGCCGCAACGCGGCGACCAGGAGCGGGAAGCGCGTCTACCGCGCCCTGGTGGCGCAATGGAAAGCTCAGCAGGCCGCGAAGCGCCCGAAGACAGCGAAGCTCGCAGACAACGACAGGTTGCGTGAGTACGTGCAGGAGCGGCTGTCGGGCAGCGACCGCCGGCTCGACGGCGCGATCGTGACCGGACCAAAGACGCCCGCGTGGAAGGGACTGAACAAGCCGCATCGGCAGGACAGGCGATGGGCGACGGCGTGGAGCCCGGAGCAGATCAGCAACCGGCTCAAGGTCGAGTTCCCCGATGATGACTCCATGCGCATCAGCCATGAGGCGATCTACCAGGCGCTGTTCATCGAGGGGCGTGGCGCGCTCCAACGGGAGCTGGTGGCGTGCCTGCGTACGGGCCGGGCGCTGCGGGAGCCACGGGCACGGTCGCGGAGCAAGCCGCAAGGCCATGTCACCGCAGACGTCGTGATCAGCGAACGGCCCGCCGAGGCCGCCGACCGCGCGGTCCCGGGGCACTGGGAGGGAGATCTGATCATCGGGACGGGCCGGTCCGCGATCGGCACGCTCGTCGAGCGCAGCAGCCGGTCAACGATCCTGGTCCACCTGCCCCGGATCGAGGGCTGGGGCGAGAAGCCACCGGTGAAGAACGGACCCTCTCTTGGCGGGTACGGCGCCGTCGCGATGAACGCCTCGCTGACGGCGTCGATGACGCAACTGCCCGAGCAGCTGCGCAAGACCCTCACCTGGGATCGCGGGAAAGAACTGTCCGGCCATGCCCAGTTCACGCTCGACACCGGCACGAGGGTGTTCTTCGCCGACCCGCACTCGCCGTGGCAGCGGCCAACGAACGAGAACACGAACGGCCTGCTCCGCCAGTACTTCCCAAAAGGAACCGACCTGTCCCGGTGGTCGGCCGAGGACCTCGAAGCCGTCGCTCTCGCGATCAACAACCGTCCCCGCAAGGTCCTCGCCTGGAAGACCCCCGCCGAAGTCTTCGAGGAACAGCTACGCTCGCTCCAACAGCCCGGTGTTGCAACGACCGGCTGAACTCGCGGAATACACCGCCGGAGCGTTCCGGCAGGCCTGCCAGCGGCTGGGCATCTCCCAGTCCATGGGCCGGCCCGGCTCGGCGCTGGACAACGCGGTCATCGAGTCCTGGCACTCCACCCTGGAGTTCGAACTCCGGTCAGTGGAGCACTTCGCCACCAGGACCGCGGCCCGCGTCAGGGTCGCGGCGTGGATCGAGGATTACAACCACCACCGGCGGCATTCGGCCTGTCAGATGATGTCCCCGGTCGCTTACGAGCAGCTGCTGGCCGCTAAGGAGGCGGCCTGAGATGCGCCCGCTTCTCCTGCCCCCCGATGATGTGCCGGTGCTCGGCGAAGTCCAGGTCGTTCCTCCTCGGCGGCCTGCCGGCCTGCCTGCGGGGCTTCCACCTGGACAGCGCCTGCGCTCCGGCGTATTCATAGGACAACGGAGAACCGGGCCAAGAACAAGATCCGCCTTAACAGAGTCTCCACAGTTTCAGGGGAACCCCGATCACCGGCATAATGCCGATGAGCGAGTGCGCTGATCGCTGCTATGCCCGTCATCGGGATCCGGATAGGTAAACGTAGCTCGTCTATACAGTGATCCTCGACGCGCGGGAGATGGGCGCACCTATGCTTCGAGGGTGAAGAAGGCGGCGACCCGGCGAGCGCTTCGGAATTGCCGACCGCCACGAACGGCATGCACATCAGCCGGCAGCCGCCGCCGACCCTTGGCCCTGTCCACGTCATCATCGACAACCCTGATCGACGTTTCCAAACATGGCGCGCGTTCATCGGCTTAGTCGCTGGTCTTCTCGGTGCAGTCATAGGCGGCGGCGCAACACTGATCGCTACCAATCTGCAGCAGCACTCCGCTGCGGCTTCCCAGATCGAAAGTGAACGCGAGTCTGCGTACATCGCTTACAACACGGCCATGGACGCATTCATCAGGGACGCGCTGGTGCACGGCCGGTGCACCACTCTCAAGCAGTGGCTCTGGCTAAACCCCTGGTTCGCGTCTCTGACGTCCGGCGACAATCAGCTAATCGAGACCGCCGACCAGGTGACGCTGCTCGGATCACCGCAGATGCGGGAAATCGTTTCGGAGCAGCAGGACATAGCTGGGAGGCTCTATGACGACGCGAGCGCGCTTTGGAATGCGCAGATCACCCTCGCCACCATGAACCCGGCCAAGCTCGCCGCCGTCAACAAAATGCCTGGCATTGGATCGCTCAACGGGACCTTGATCGATGACATCATTGAGTTCGCACACCGCAAATCGAGGGATCAGGCGGCGGCTAGGGCTGAACTCGACCTCGCACCGAAGGCTTGGGCCTGGTGGTTGTTGAGTCCAGGCGCGGGTTGTGCCCGTCATTATCTCCTGGAGGTAAGCGCTCCACCAACTGTGAGCCATTCGTCAGCCTGCGCCCTTTTCATGAAGGGGATGGAGACCTAGGGCATGACACGCCGACTGCCATGGTTGAGGCGCACACGGTCATCGTGCGCACAGCTGGCCGCTCCCCGTCCGCGTTTTCCGTCGATGGACTTGCTGCTGCAGGTCGCCATGCAGGAACGAGACAAGCAGCTCGCCCAATTCGACGCGCTAGACACAAAGGCTGGCGTCCTGCTGGCTTTTGACGGCGTTCTGATCGTGGTATCGCACGGAATCCGATTCGCGTTCCTATTGCCAGGGGTCATTTTCACCTCGGCTAGTAGGGCAGCAGCACTTAGTGACTTGACGGGCGGCCGGCAGGGTTCGCCGGGCGGTACTGCTGGTTAGCTGGCGAGCGCGGACAGTGCCTGGACTGCGTCGGCCAGGCCGGCGAGGCATCCGGCGGCGGTCACGGTGGCTGTGGTGACGGCCTGCTCGCAGGCCGCGACGAGGGCCGCGGGTAGCTGGTCGCGGAACTCGCCGGGCTGGATGGCGGCGGCGAGCTTGCCGGCGAACATCAGCACGGGCAGCCCGACCTCGGGGGCGCCCAGCTCGTCGCCGGGCTCGGCGGTGACGGCGCGGACGGCGGCGGCGGTCAGCGCCAGCAGGCAGGCCGCATGCTGGGCGATCATGGCGGGCCGGGCGGTGGCGTCTTCCCGGCCGAGGGCGTCTGCCAGGGTGACCAGTTCGGAGTACCGCCTGGACTTGCCGCGCCGGCGGGCCCAGGACGGCGTGCACATGCCGCACTCGCAGTCCTCGGGCATGGCCAGGATGTGACGGGCGGGCTGAATGATCTCGGGAGCAGCAGCCATATCCGAATCGTCGCGCGGCTGCGGGACTGCTGCCCAGCCGGCGCGCCGGCGCTGGACAGGAGCTCACTGCCGCAGCCGCCGCCGCTGGTAGTGGCAGTGCCGGGCACGGGCCTGGTGCCGGCGGCGCCAGGCCGACCAGCGCAGGTGGTGGCTGACCGGGTGGGCCGGCAGGCACAAGGTGGCTCTTCGAAGTTGATGGGGCTGGTCACCCTCGCATCGGCTAGCTGATCATTGTCCGTTTGCAGTGCAACCGTACTCTGCGGCGCTGGTTGTCGAGGTTGCGGAAGCCGAAGGCGATCCGGGCGGCGTCTTTGATGAGCCGGTTGTTGGCCTCGGTGCCGGCGTTGGTGATGCCCGTGCCGATGAACGCCAGGATCTGCGGCCACCAGGCCTCGATCGTCTTGGCCAGCGTGGTGACCTCGGGGACGTCGGCGCGGGCGCACCAGTCGTAGAAGGCGAACAGCCGGTCGCTGATCTCCGAGCGGGCCGCGTGGGTACGGGCCAGGGCAAGCAGGTAGCGGAGTTCCTCCTTGGCGATCCACGTGGCGAGCAGCTCGCCGGTGGTCTCCTGAGCCAGGATCTCGGTCCACATCCGGGCGTAGGCCTGATCGGTGAGGCGCTCGCGGCCGCGAAGCAGCCTGCGCCGGTTCGCCCATGCGGGATCCTTGCTGGTGCCGCGCCGGCCCAGGCTCTGCCGGGTGACCCGCTGCCGGACCGGGTGACGGCCTGGTTGGCCAGCCGGACCAGGTGGAAGTGGTCCACGACGATGACCGCGTGCGGCAGCGCCCGCTGGACCGCGGACCGGTAGACCGCGCACGGGTCGATGGCCACGAAGGCGACCTGGTTCTTCCAGTCCTGGCCGCGCTCGTCCAGCCAGCCGGTGACAGCTGTCCCGGTCCGCCCGGCGACCTGGCCGAGCAGCCGCCCGGTGCCGGACAGGTCAGTGAAGTTCGTCTCGAACCGCTCGGTCCGCACCCACCTGCCAGTCTCGGCGTCCTGGACCCACTTGGGCGCACCGCGGCGGGTCTCATCGATGCCCAGCACCACCGGCGGCTCCGGCTCGGTCAGCACCGCGTCGGCATGCGCGATGTAACGCCGGTGCGCCACCGGCCAGCTCATCCCGAGCTCGGCGGCGACCGCCGACACGCTGCGGCCCGAGGCGACTTGCCGCGCAGCCTGACGGCACAGCCGGCCGGTCAGCCGGGCCCGCGCCGGGATCTCCGGGATGGACTCGGTGAACGCCGAGCGCGGGCACGTCTCCTCCCGGCACCGGTACTGCCGCTTGCGCCAGCGGACCTCCAGCGGCTCCTCGCCATACGGCAGATCCCGCGGCCGGGTGGTCCGGTACTGCCGCACCGACGTTGAGACCACCCCGCACTGCGGGCAGCCGGCCGCACTGGACGCCGTGGTGATCACATGCACTAACCGGGCCGCCGCGCCGTCATCATCGGTGCTGCGCTCGACACGATCCACTGCCACGCCGGGCAAGCCGAACAGAATCGAAGTACCGTCTTCCATAGCCTGTGGCTCCTCCGCCAGCTGTCCTTGATCAACAGCCAGTGTTGAGGAGTCACAGGCGTTTCACCGCAGGCTGAGCCCGTGTCGTGCCCCATCAAGTTCGAAGAGCCCACAAGGTCGCGTGCAGGCGGCGGATCTCGTTCACGGTCAGGCAGATCACCGGCCGGCTGTCACCACGGCTAACCGGATAGTCCTGATTGTCCGGCCGCGGCCGGGGAAGTTGTCCACAGGCCGGTGGCCCCCTCTCTGGCCCGGCCGCCTGCACCGGGCCCGCCGCCGGACGCTGCTTCAGGCGGGGGCCGGCTAGCGGCGGCGGTGACCGCCAGCCACGCATGGGCGCACATGGCCAGGGTCACGTGCCGGTACCAGCCGGAGTGCCTGCGGACCTGGTAATGGTCCAGCGCGGTCTCGTTCTTGGCGGCCTGGAAGCACTCTTCCACCGCCCACCTGGCCCCCGCCACCGTGACGAGCTCGGCCAGCGTCGCGCCGGCCGGTGACCAGCACCGGTAATAGGCCAGCTCACCGCTGGTCAGCGACCGGCGGATCAGCAGGAAGTGGCCTGCGGGCCCGGCGCCGGCCAGCGCCCAGTCATACCATCGCTCGCCCTTGGAGCCCGGCCCGCACGACATCGTGTGCCAGCCGCGGGCCGGGACTTTCGCGGCGAGCCTGTCGGCACGGATCGTCTGGCCGGCCCCGGCCGGTACCCGGTGGTCACAGGCCACAGCGGCGACGTGGGCGACCTTGTTCTGCACCAGCCAGTCCCGCAGCGGCCCGTTGTCGCCGTAGGCCTCATCAGCGGTGAACCAGCCGAACGGCAGTCCGCCGGCGATGGCACGCTCGATCATCTTCTGCGCCAGCTGCGGCTTGGTCGCGAACACCGTGTCGGCGGGGATGCCCGCCGCCGCGCACCGGTCCCGGTCTCCGGTCCACGACCGGGGGACATAAAGCTCCCGGTCGACCAGCACCCGGGTGCCCATCGCGGGCACCGCGTAGGCCAGGAACACCCCGACCTGGCAGTTGGTGATCTTCCCTGCCGTGCCGGTGTACTGCCGCTGCACCCCGGCCGAGCAAGGACCGCTCTTTTCGAACCCGGTCTCATCCGCGATCAGCACCCCGCCCGGATCACCCAGCCGGGCGGCCACGTACCGGCCCAGCGCATCCCGCACCGCGTCCTGGTCCCACCGGGCCGAGTTCAGCAGCCGCTGCATCCCGTCCGGCGTGCCGTCGCCGGCGAACTCCGCCAGCGTCCACCCGTTCTTGCGCTCCAGCCCCGACACCAGGCCCAGCAGATACGACTGAGCCCGCAGCCGCGGCTCACGGCGGTAAAACGTCGGCGCCACCACCTCCGCGAACATGTCGTCAAACCGTTCCAGCCAGCCAGCCGGGTCAATCTCCTTTACGCTGGGCGGCACGGCCGCAGCGTGATCCATCAGAGCAGTCACAAGCCCGATGATCACGGTGCGGCCGTCTCACGTCACGCAGGCACGCCGCCCAACATCACTAAGTGCTGCTGCCCTACTAGCGCCGTGCTGGCTCTGGCAGCAATCTGGCCGCGCAAGTTCGCCGCCTTAGATCCGTGGGTTCTTCGCCAGTTCCTGACGTATGACTCGGAGAGCGCAGGCCTAAAGTTGCACGACACGATCGCCGAGACGGTTACGCTCGGGGGGAAAGTACTGAAGCTGAAGGCTCGGAACCTGAAGCTCGCGCTACTACTTTTGCTGCTCGCGGTGCTGATATTCGGCGCCGGGACAGCCTTCACCTCGACGAACGCTAGTGTCGGGAGGACACATCATGGCATCCAGCAACACGCCCGACAGCCAGTCCGATCCCGAGTCTCGCCCTCCGCCTCCGCCTCCGCCTCCGCCTATCGCTTCTCCTCCTCCGCCTGAAGTGGTCGAAGAGGCAATCGTCTGGATCGAGCGCGGCGACTCTAAGCCAGCGATAGAGAAGCGTGAGCACAGCGGATGATCTGCTCAGGGCGAGGATGGGACAATGTGGCCGTTAGCAGGCACCGGAGGCGCAGGGGGATGCTGGTCCACGCTGATGCGCTTCGGGGCGAGACTGGAGCAGTTCGCCGTATCGCCCGATCTGGCCTTGGTGTTTGAACCCAGAGTATTGATCGACTGTCCGGACTCACCGAGCGGGACTTCGGGCCTAGGCAATTCCAGTGCGACGCTTTGGGGCTGGCTACGCTGCGACTCCGGTCTTACCTCGATCTCTAGCTCGGCGGGAGTTGACCGTGGACCATGGGCTTCTGGAATTCGCATGCATTGCTTGGTAGTGATCGTTGACAAGATCAACGACCCCCTTGAAGCCAATTGGATCGTCATGTCTGGCTCTCGATAGTGGCCGCCCGGCGCGCTGTTCGCCTGCTGAAGGCCGCGTTGCGAACCGGAAGTAGTGCTGACCTCGATGAGTCCATTGATCTGCTGCGTCAGACCATGGCCGCGGCCTCAGATCGCAGCCACAACCGCGACAGCTACCTCGAGAAACTCGGCGCTGCGCTACGGACTCGATATCAGCGGTCCGGCTCGCTGGCAGACCTGAAGGAGGCGATAGCGGTCGGGCGCCTAGCCTTGGCCGCTACCCCGGACGCCCATCCGTACCGGGCCCGGAGGCTGTCCGACCTCGGCACGGCCTTGCAGATTCATTACGGGCGATCTGGCAAGGTGGCCGATTTGGAGGAGGCGATTGCTGTCGGGCGTCTTTCCCTAGCGGCCACACCCGACGCCCATCGTGATCGAGCGGGACGGGCGTCCAACCTCGGCAGCGCTCTTCGGATGAAATTCGGGCGGTCCGGGGTACTGGCCGACCTTGATGAGGCCATCATCGTCGGCCGTCAGGCCGTCGCCCTTGCCCGCGAAGGCGACCGTAACCGGGCCAGATGCCTGTCCAACCTGGGATCTTCGCTGCGGGATCGGTTCGACCGGTCCGGATCGCTAGCGGACCTGGATGAGGCGATCACCGTCGGGCGAGAGGCCGTCGCCGCAATCCTCGACGGCCTAAGCGACTCTGCGATACGCCTATCCGACCTGGGCCTTTCGTTACGGGCCCGTTTCGAGCAGTCCGGCTCTCTGGCGGACCTGGAGGAGGCAATCACTGTCAGCCGGAAGGCCGTGGCCGCCACCGCCGACGACCACCCCAGCCGGGCGAGCTACCTCTCCAACCTCGCCGCTGCACTGGTGCGATCGTCCGGTAGGTCCGGGTCGGCTGCCGATCTCGATGAGGCGATCAGCTTCGGCCGCCAGGCCGTGGCCGCCACGCCCGACGACCACCCCAGCCGGGCGAACTACCTGACCAACCTGGGCGTCAGTCTTGGGAATCGGTTTGAGCGGTCCGGGTCGTTGGCGGACCTGGAGGAAGCAGTTACTGTCGGTCGAGAGGCGGTGACCGCCACCCCTGACTACCATCCGAGCCGTGCGATGTACCTGTCTAACCTTGCGACTGAGCTGCTGCGATGGTTCGGTAGGTCCGGGTCGGCTGCCGATCTCGATGAGGCGATCAGCCTCGGACGCCAGGCCGTGGCCGCCACTCCCGACGGACACCCGAGGCGGGCGATGTACCTGTCCAACCTGGGCGTCAGTCTTCGGAATCGGTTCGATGGGTCCGGGTCGCTAGCGGACTTGGAGGAGGCAATAACCGTCGGCCGGAAGGCCGTGGCCGCCGCCGCCGACGACCACCCCAGCCGGGCGATTTACTTGTCCAACCTTGCCATGGCGCTGCTGAAACGGTTCGAGCGGTCAGCCTCGGCTGCTGATCTCGATGAGGCAATAACCGTCGGCCGAAAGGCCGTGGCCGCCACGCCCGACGACCACCCCAACCGGCCGATGTACCTGTCCAACCTGGGCCTTGCCCTCCGGAAGAGTTTCGAGCGGTCCGGGTCGCCGGGGGACCTGGATGAGGCAATAACCGTCGGCCGAAAGGCCGTGGCCGCCACGCCCGACGACCACCCCAACCGGCCGATGTACCTGTCCAACCTGGGCCTTGCCCTCCGGAAGAGTTTCGAGCGGTCCGGGTCGCCGGGGGACCTGGATGAGGCAATAACCGTCGGCCGAAAGGCCGTGGTCGCGACCCCCGACGACCACCCCAGGCGGGCGATCTACCTGTCCAACCTCGGCATTTGCCTGCGGCTTCGATTCGAGCGGTCCGCGTCGCCACCTGACATCGAGGAAGCGATCGCCTTCTTCGGCCAGGCGGAGGAGGTAACCACCGCACCGCCCACGTTGCGAGCAAAGTCGGCTCTCCGATGGGGGCTGCTGGCGGCGTCGGCCGCGAGGTGGCGTGATGCAGCAGCTGGGTTCGAGGCGGCCATCAATCTGTTTGGGCGGATGGCACCGCGTAGCCTCGTGCGGAGTGACCAGGAGTACGCGTTGGGGGACTTGGCCGGTCTGGCCAGTTCCGCTGCGGCTTGCTGCATTCGGGCGGGACTGACCGACCGGGCTGTCGAGTTGCTCGAAATAGGCCGGGGAGTACTCCTTAGTCAGGCGTTGGACTCGCGCACGGACTTGACCGACCTCACGGAGCGATACCCTGATCTCGCAGCCCGGTTCTGTGCACTCCGCGACGCTCTGGACCAGACCGCCGATGCAGACGAGCCGACCGCGTCGCCTGGCCAGGTGGCGGGTATTACAAACTTCATACTCGCCGAGACGCGCTTGGACGCAGACCGGCAGCGGGAAAATGCGGAAGCATTCGAGCAGGTCATCGCGGATATTCGCGACCGTCCCGGATTCTCGAGATTCCTGCGCCCGCTACCTCTCCGCGAGCTGCTCGCTGCCGCAAAACACGGGCCAATCGTGATTGTCAACGCCTCTAGATACGGCTCGCACGCGCTGGTACTGACTACCAACGGTGTCTTGGATCCTCTCCCTCTCAATCAGGTCACGCCCAGCGGCATTAATGAGCACGTGGCCAGCCTCCTTGCCGCGCGCGGCAACGGGCTTGCCCGGTCGGAGAGGGAAGCGCGGCTGACCGATATACGCTCGATTGGCTCTGGGAAGCGATCGCTAAGCCGGTCTTGGACAGGCTTGGGCTCACCGGGCCGCCACCGCAAGGCAAGCCATGGCCGAGGCTCTGGTGGTGCCTACCAGGTAAGCTCTCATTCCTCCCCCTGCATGCGGCCGGCCGCCACCACAACGGGCCAGATGCCACATTGCAGACAGTGATGGACCGCGCTATCTCGTCCTACACCCCGACCATCCGAGCGCTTCTCTATGCTCGCCGACCCACGCTCGCGAGCCCCCCGACCGAGAGTGGCGAGAGTGGTCAGGTCCTAGTAGTGGCCATGCCCGCAACTCCGGGTGCCACGGACCTCCCTGGCGCACAGGCCGAAGCCGCCCTGATCCGCGAACGTTTCGGCACCCAAGTGGTCACGTTGACGGGTGCGGAGGCCACTCGCGACGCTGTCATTCGCGCGCTGTCTACAGCACGGTGGGTGTACTTCGCTTGCCACGCGTCGTCAAACCTGGACAGCCCGTCATCAAGCCGCTTGCTCCTCGCTCACAGGCACCAAATCACCGTCACCGACATCGCCAGGCTCCGTCTCGACGACGCCGATCTCGCTTACCTGTCCGCCTGCTCCACTGCCCAGCCGGGAACACGCCTCACCGACGAAGCCATCCACCTCGCGTCCGCGTTCCAGCTGGCTGGCTACCGGCACGTTATCGGCACTCTCTGGCCCATAGCTGACCACGCTGCTGTCAGGCTCGCTCATGACATGTACGGCGACCTCGGTAGTACCACGGCGTCTGCCGGGACCGCCACCGCTGTGCACAGAGCCACCCGGCGCTTGCGTGACTCACAGCCTCAGTGGCCAACCACCTGGGCATCTCACATCCACAGCGGCGCATGAGACCGTTTCGCTGCCTGGCTGAACGCGTTGCAGGCCTGCTCAGTGCCGATATCGTACGCAGCGCCGCCCCGAGGACCTGATCGCCTGGCTGGGCCAGGAAGCTCAGCGCCACCCTTGCCCGCCGCTCGCCGTCGGCACTCATCGCGACCACCTCCGGCCACGACAATCCCAGGTCCCATGGCCCCCAGACCGACGTGGTGTCGGCCGAGTACGCGCAACTGCTGCTTCCCAAGCTCACTGACGAGCAGCTGGCGATATTGATGTCTTATGGCACGACGGAGCAGACGTCGGCTGGGCAGATCCTGGCTGCTGCCGGCGACCTCAGCTACGACTTGATGGTCGTGCTGGTACTTCGACGCCATCCGATCAGTGTCCGCCGCGACGGGGAAACGTGCACTCGTTTGCTGCAAGCGAAAGAGCCAAACCAAGAGCCAACGCGGGCCTGCCTCAGGCGACAGCGAGCCACGTCCAGCGATTATCGCGGCAGGTCAGCGCCACGCCAGGCCACGCCGGGCGACGTCTGGCTGCTGAGTGAACGCGCCTTACAAGCGAGAGGCCGCAGGTTCGAAACCTGCTGCGCCCACCAATTCGTGCTGTTGGAGAGGGTATTTCGTTTCGGCGTTCGAGTATGTGGTCCTCCTGGCTGGAGCGGCGGAGCCACGCGGCCGCTGCTTGTAAGGCTCATCAGGCCACATCGGACGCCACCAGGCCGCTGAACGCACTCGCTTCTAGGCGAGTGGTCAGCCTCGCCTTCGGTCAGGGCCTGGGACGCAGCCAAGCCACGCTCGCGAGATCGACGAACTCCGCGAGGCCCGCAGGGCAGCGCCGGATCAGGCGCCTTGATGCGCGGCAATCTCAGTCCCACGCGCGCCCGTTCAGATTTACCGCTCGTGCCGACGAGCGGAAGTTCGGCGAGTTCATGCTTATGCGCTGAACGTGAGTTCATGCTTATGCGCTGAGCGGCATGCTCACTCACGTTGCGGACGGCGAGTAGCGAACCCGTCGGGCGAGTGGCTTCGTATGTCGCACAGGCTTGCCGAATATTTGCACCATGATGAGCGCGGTTAAGAGCCTGCCGTTGAACCCAGATCATCCGGTTATGGCGGGCGTGTCGTCCGGCTGGGTTCAGGGTTACGCCGAGCCTGAAAGCAGGAGGAACGCGAAGATGGCTCCGGTGGAGACGGACGATGGCTCCCGACCCATTGAGGCACATGGCGTGCATGAAGGCGCCGGTGGCACGAACGCGCGCGGCCAGTGGCGCCTCCAGGGTGTCGGTGACTGATGATTTTGCCTGGCAGCGGACCACGGCCGGGTAGCGCAATGCTTTTTCGATTCCGGGTCGCTCGCCCCACAGAAGTCAGCCCGCCCGCAATGCGCGGCGGAGCGCACATGGCCGACGGCTGCCACGTGAGGTTAGCGGCAACGCCCTTCGAGGCCGCCCGTCTGGTCGGCGATTACCTTGCCGGCACGTGGCCAGACTGTTCGAAGCACGGATGGCGGCGGGTGCTGCGCTGTCGGGGCTGTACGACCTATTGGGGGCGTCCACCGCCGCCGTCAGTGCCCTTTCGGCGAAGCTTTTCGATTGCGGCGACGAGAGCCGGGGTTGCGGCGGCGAAATAGTCGAAGATGACCTGGAGCTGATCGGCGTCGAATTGCTGGAACACCTCGAACATCGCCAGGCGTACCGGTTGCAGAGCGGCGCTGATGTCGGCGTCGCGATCGGGGAGCGTCTCGACGATCACGCGCCGCCGGTCGGTTCGGTCGGGCACGCGGCGCACGAACCCTTCAGATTCCAGCCGGTCGATCATCCGGGTGGTTGCGCCCGTGGTCAGCCCGGTGCGCTGGGCGAGCTGTCCCGCTGTCAGCGGCCCCGAGAGGGCGAGCACGTTCAGGGTGTAGAAGTCCGTCGCATTGAGCCCGATGGCATCGGCGGTTGCGTGGCCGCTGAGGATCTCAGCCGTGACGTACTCGCGGTAGGCGGCTGAGCCTGCGGCGAGGATCTGCCCCTTCCGCCCGAGATTTGACATCATCGCAGCCGCGTGATTCTCTTCCTCCATGCAGTAAGTGTACAATAGCAGCATCTGCATGCAGGCAGTGTTTGGGAGAGGGCCTGATGCCGGCCATGATCGAGATCGACAACCTCCGGAAGACGTTCGGCGAGACCCTCGCGCTCGACGGACTCACTTTCACAGCCGACGAGGCGCGAGTGCTCGCGCTTCTGGGGCCCAACGGGTCGGGCAAGACGACAACGGTCCGCATCCTGGCGACGCTGTTGATGGCCGACAGCGGGCGCGCCGCGATCGGCGGCGTCGACGTACGCGAGCACCCGGTCGCCGTGCGCAGAATGATCGGCCTCGCCGGCCAGCACGCGGCAGTGGATGAGACGCTCACCGGCTACGAGAACCTGCTCATGATCGGGCGCCTGTACCGGCTGCCGGGGCGGGCGGCTCGCGCGAGCGCCGCCGAGGTACTTGAGCGGCTGTCGCTCACAGATGCGGCGCAGCGCCCGGTGCGCACCTACTCCGGCGGGATGCGCCGCCGCCTGGACGTCGGCGCGAGCCTGGTCGGCCGGCCGCGGGTGCTGCTCCTCGACGAGCCAAGCGCAGGTCTGGATCCCGGCGCCCGCCTTGAGCTCTGGTCATTCCTCCGGAACCTCCTCCTCGACGGGACCACCATCCTGCTGACAACTCAGCAACTCGAGGAGGCAGACCGGCTGGCCGACACGGTCACGATCATCGACCACGGCAAGGTGATCGCCGAAGGATCCCCGGCCGGGCTCAAAGCTCGCCTTGGGACAGAAACCATCGAGATCACCCTGGCCGATCCGCTGGAATTGCACGCTGCCGCCGAGAACAGTCCTGTGTCTGGCGGTCGAACCGATCGAGTCGGACCTCAGCGCAGGCCGCATGACCTTCAAGGCCCAGGCCGGCACCAAGGCGCTTCCCGCCGCCGTACGGCTCCTCGACGATGCCCAGATCACAGTCGAAGACGTCACCGCGCTGCGCCCTTCGCTTGACGACGTGTTCCTGTCCGTCGTAGGCCGCCCGGCCCAGCCCGGCGACGCGCATCAGCGAGGCAAGGAAGTGATCAGGAAATGACGACGGTCACCTTCTATCCCGACAGGCTCCCGCTCTTCTCACGTCTCACCGACTCGATCGTGATCGCCCGCCGCGGCCTGCTCGGCACTTTCCGCACGCCGCAAGCCGCCATCCCGGCGCTGATCTCGCCGATCCTGTTTCTCGTGCTCTTCCGGTTCGTCTTCGGCGGCGCCATCCACATTCCGGGCATGACCTACGCCGACTACCTCGTCCCGGCCATGCTCATCCAGAACATCGTCTTCGGCGGCATGAATTCTGCGACCGGCCTCGCACTGGACGCCAGGGACGGCATCCTGGACCGTTTCCGGTCGCTGCCCACCCCGCGCTCGGCCGCGATCACCGGCAGAGGCCTTTCGGATCTCGCACTCCAGCTCCTCGCCCACCTGCTCACCATCGCTGCCGGAATCGCGATCGGCTTCCGCCTCCACGCCGGCCCCGGCTCGTGCCTCGCCGCCCTTGGCCTGCTCCTCCTGATCGGCGCGAGCCTGTTCTGGGTGTTTGCCGCGATGGGCCTGGCCACCCGGAATCCGCAGACCGTCCAGTCGATGACACCGCCGTTCTTCCTGTTCCTGTTCGTCTCAAGCGCGTTCATCCCGGTGTCCACCCTCCCGGGCTGGCTGCAGGGGTTCGCCAGCAACCAGCCGGTCACCATCTTCACCGACGCGCTCCGCGCCCTCACCCAGGGACCATCCGCCCAGCAGGCCACCGGTCACCCCGCCGCGTACTTCGTCATCGCCTCACTGGCCTGGTGCACGGTAGTCACTACGCTCTTCGCCGCCGCCGCGATGCGCTCCTACAAGAAGATGTAGCCCATGCCGAACCAACCCCCCTTCATGAGCCAAGCTCGTTTCGTCGGCGCGGAGGGGTTCCGGCCGATCCGGCAGGCGCGCGAAAAGAACACAGAACGATGATTCGCTTCGCCTAAACCAGTCGCCGCTTGTCCGCTATCGGCACGCAGAACGGCGAGTCGGCGTGCGCTTCTGCTGAATTCCTCCATCACTCAGCGTGATGCAGTTTATCGACACAGCCCTCGAGAACGCGGGCGTGTTCGCTGTCCTCGCCACCGGCTGTAGACCGGGTGCGACATGGCTTTGCTGGGAAGTCGTGGTCGGGCGAGGTGCACGCCCGGCCCCGCGAAACGAGAGGCTGAGTCCGGGCACAGAACCGTCATAATTGCGGCATGATCGACGTGTTGATCGAGCGCATGACGGAGCTCCTCGAGCCGATGGAAGCCGCTAGCGATCCGAAGCGGATCTTCCATGCCACCTACCTGCGGACCACGATCGCGGTCGCCGAGCAGATTACGCGTCCGGGCGGTTTTGCCGACCCGCAGTGGACCGAGCGCTGGGACGTCGCGTTCGCCGACCTGTATCTGGAGGCACTGGAACAGCTTCTGGCCGGAGAGCAGCCGTCGCGGCCCTGGGCTGTCGCCTTCGGCGCGCGGCGGGGGCTGCCCGTCCTGAACGGTCTGCTGCTCGGCATGAACGCGCACATCAACTACGACCTGCCGCAGGCCCTGCTGGCGGTGATCACCGACGACGAATTTGACGATCCGGAGCTGATCGGCAGGCGCGAAGCGGACCATAAGGCGATCGATGACATCCTCGCCTCCCGGGTGTCGGCGGAGGGCGACGAACTGGTCAGCATCTACGGGCCGGGTTCGCGGCTGGACCGGCTGCTGAAGCCGTTCAATCAGAGCGGCACCAGGCGTTTCCTGCGCGAGGCGCGCCGGAAGGTGTGGGCCAACGCGATCAGTCTGAGTCAGGCCCGGCGCACCGGCGCCGGCGCCTACGCGGCCCGGCTCGCCGAACTCGAGGAACTCAGCGCCGCCAGGGTAACTGAGCTGCAAGCACCGGGACAGGTCCTGCTCAAGCTCGCGGTGAAGGGCTTCGGCGTTCGCCTGCCCGACCGCCCGGCGACCTGAACAGTAGGTTGTCGGGCGTGTCGCGCGCCGCCGGTCACAGGCATGGCGGCCGCCGTTTATCACTGGCGGTGGTCGGGTCGGAGACCTCGTTGAAGGAAGCCAAGTCCGCGATCAGCGGCGCCGTGACGGCGCTCCACCGTCGCGATGCCGGCTCGATCAAGCAGTGGGACCGGGGGGTTGGCGCCGGGGAGCGCGGGCGCGGGCTTCTGGGTGGCTGGCGATGCGCGCCGACGCCGGGTACTTCGCCGGGCAGCTGGCCCGCTCCGCGCACGACGCGAAGATCGCCTTCGCGATCGGCGCCAAGCGGATCGCGCCGCTGTGGCGGCTGCTGGCCGGGATCGCCGAACAGGACTGGCACGACGCGATCGACATGGACAATGCCCAGGTGGCGGTGGCTGAGTACTGCCCGGACTGGTGGCCCGTCACGTCCCCGCCTTACAGAGAAAACTCAACACCCCCCACAGAAAACTCAACACCCCCTGGCCCCGCGGACACCCGGCTGCTGATCCGCCGGGTCCGCTTGGATCCGGCCCAGGTCTCCGCCGACCCGCGGCGCCGCACCTTGCACCCAGCCCAGCGGGACATGCTGTTCCCGGACCTGGCGCAGCAGCCTGCCGTCTACGCCTATAGCTTCATCTTGACCAACCTGGACGTGACCGCCCCGGACAGGGCCGCCGCCGTGGAGCACTGGTACCGGCACCGCACCACGGTGGAGAACATCTTCCGTGACAGCAAGCACGGTGCCGCCCTGCGGCATCTCCCCTCCGGCTACCCCCGAGTCAACCTAGCCTGGATGTGGGCGGCGCTGCTCGCCGCGAGCACGGCCGCCTGGCTGCACCAGCTCACCGCCATCACCGCCGGCGAGGACATCCTGGCCGGGCACGGCGTGCGCGGCGGCAAGGCCATGATCGCCACCCTGCGCTGGCGGCTGATCGCCGTCCCCAGGCCGACTGATCCGCCACGCCCGCCACCTGGCGCTTCGGCTCCCGCCCGGGCAGCCTGCTCCCGAAGGTTCTCAGCCGGCCGCGGGACCTGCCAGTCCCCGCCTGACCTGCGCCACCTGAGCCCCGGCTCCCTGTCCTGCCCACCGCCCGCCAGCCCGATCATAGAAAGGCCCGCAAACCACGAACCCGGCGGCGGCTCCCGGGCCATCAGGAATGCCCCGAATCAGGAAGCCCGGCACACCAAGATCATTTACGAGGCAGGAGTCAGCTCACCACGCTATTCGCGGAATCGGGTCAGAGACCTACATGATCAGGTGGCGTGCCCGCGTCCATCAACAGTGCGATTTCACCCTATTAGTCACATGCATACCACACAAAACGGGGTAACTCCGGAAGGCGCCGGAGCCCTGAGCTTCAGCTAGGGCTGGTATCCGCCGGCGATCCAATCCCGGAAGAGCTGGACTGTTTCGGGCGACCATGCAGGCTCACCGCTTTTACGTGGCGGCATCGCCCCGGTGCTGACGTTGTTAAGGACGTGCTCAGCGTGGCGAGGTTTGCGCATGTAGTCGAAGTCGTCCAGCTTAACGAGGAGATGCCTCATGTGCGCGACGTCCATGTCGGTAAACAGCGGCCTAATGTCCTGCGCGAAGCTGACTGCCATCGGCCAACTCCCATCTCGGTTTCGTCAGGCACAGGATCTCATTCCCCGGATTGGCCACCTGCGGCGGGAGTGTTTTGGGCCCCGCGAAGCGTCACGCGGCCGGGGTCCCAGCCGGCCGCGGTGGGCTGGCCGGAGAAGCTGTAGCCGGGCAGGGGCCGGAGAAGCTATAGCCGGGCAGGGAGGGCAGCACCAGGTCGAACGCGTCCTTGGCGCGCCCGCCGTGCGCGGTCGGGTCGGTGAGCGGGCCGACGACCCCGAGCATCTCGATCACCAAGCCGGGCTTTGCCGCTGACCTCTGCGGTCACCAACGCGCACTGACAGCCACTTGCCGAGATGGGCGGCGCAAAGCACCGACCTGCCTTTGTCCTGGTCAGGGGTTTGCAGGTTGTGCAGACCTGGTGGTCAGAGGCGGGTCGAACCGCCGACCTTCGCTTTCAGCAGAGCCCTGCCGCTGGCATCATGCCCGGCGGCCGCGTAGGCCAAAGAAAATGGGTGCGGCTCGTGTGGAGGGAGTAACTGAGCGGGGAAGTCTACGGTTGGGCTGCTGCGGGTGGATGGTGTCTCCTACCGTTTCGGTGAGGATAAGGAGGCTGATGAGGTGAGCGCTGGCATCCCCAAGCCGGGTATACCCGTCAGCTATGACGAGCACATCAGGCCGCTGTTCAGGGGGAAAGACCACCAGTCGATGCGCTTCGCGTTCGACCTGTGGTCGTATGAGGACGTGTCGGCCAATGCGGCCGCGATCTTTGAGAAGGTGAGCACCGGCGTCATGCCGTGCGATGGCGCCTGGCCGTCCGAACGGGTCGAGCTGTTCCGCCGGTGGATCGACACGGGGATGCGGGAAACAGCGTCTGACCTGGTCCCCGAAGCGGCCGGACCTGCAGAGTCAAGCGGGGCCCCGGCGGCGAGCGTCGAGGCGATCGAGGGCCGGCTGAGCAGGGTCCTCGATCTGCGCAGTGAACAGTATGTGCGCGAACGCGCCATCGTCATCGAGCATCGCGGCCCGCTCATCTACATGCTCTGCGAAGCCGCCGAGCTTGAGCACGCGCTCATGTGCGAGTACCTCTTTGCGGCCTTCTCGCTCAAGCGTTCCGTCGATGAAGGGCTGACGCCCGAGCAACTCGCCGCGGTCGAGCGGTGGCGATCCACGATCCTGGGGGTTGCCAGGCAGGAGATGCTCCATCTGGCTATCGCCTGCAACCTGCTGACGTCGATCGGCGTCAGTCCCCATTTGTCGCGGCCCAACCTGCCCCAGCCGGCCCGGCACTATCCCGGTGGCGTGCGCCTTGAGCTACTGCCGTTCGGTGAGCGGGCACTTCGCCACTTCCTATTCCTGGAGCGGCCCGAGGGCATGGATTTGAACGATGCCGAAGGGCTGGCCGCGATGGAAAACGCGATCCCGGTCACGGGGAAGGAGGAGATAGCGCCGCACCTGCAGGAGTTCCGCACCGTCGGCCACCTGTACAGGTCGATCGAAGCGGGCTTCCGCCACCTGGCGGAGAAGATGGGCGAGGAGAACCTCTTCGTCGGCCCAGCCCGATCGCAGACCCGAGGTGAGCTGTTCGGCTGGAAGGAGCTTGCGCCGATCTCGAGCACCGAGGAAGCGGCAGGCGCTATCGAGGCGATCGTCGAGCAGGGTGAAGGGTGTCGCGGTGACTGGCGCAACGCGCACTTCGGCCGCTTCCTGTCGGTGCTGACCGAGTATCTCCAGATGAGGGAGAACGCACCCGGCCTCGAGGTGACACGTCCGGTCCTTCCCGTACTCGTGCGGCCCCCCGAGACCGGCGAGGAGGTGACTCTGATCACCGACCCGGCCACCGCACGCGTTGCCGATCTGTGCAACGTCGCCTACGAGATGCTCCTTCACGTGTTCTACCGGCTCATGAGCCACATCGACGAGTCGGCAGATCAGATCGGCACGCTCGCGACGGTGGCCGTCGGCATCATGAACGACGTCATCGGACCACTGGCCGACATCCTCAGCACCATGCCCGTCGGACCCGAACATCCAGGACGCACTGCAGGAACGACCTTCGAGCTGTTCTACCAGCCCGACTACCTTCTCCCGCACCGCAAAGCGGCCTGGCTCGTTAGTGCGGAGCTTCTCACCGACGCCGCGGCCACAGCGGAGACCGAGATGCAGCGCGACCGCCGGTTCGAACCCGTCATGTCGGCGTTGCGCTCACAGGCTCAAGCCCTCCGGGAAAATGCAGTTTGACCGGGACTTTGCCTCAGCTTAACCGAGAACCGACGGCCATTCTCGGCCGAGGATACGGCCAGCGAGCCTGGGCATTCGCGACAGAAGCACACTGTGATCCGGCGCCATCAGTAGACATAAGGCCCCATCTCGGAGCCCAGCTTGAAGCCTCATGTGGAACTGAACCGCCAGGCCTGCCGCGGATACGAACAACGAAGCTGAATTGCCGGTCGCCGTCTCCAGTCTGCTCTTATGGTGGTGACTGAACATGTCGGTCAACGTGTAAGCATGCAAACAGGCAATGCACCCAATTCGGCATTATGTGGGTGAGCTTCGCTCACCCGCGCCCTTCGGGCCACATAATGCCTGATCATGCAGGTGATCGAGACGCAGTGTTCTTGGTCCTGGCGCCTCACGATCACCTCCATATCAAACATGTGCGGGCGTCGGTCGGCCCGTCGGGTCTGCGCGTAGCTTCGCACCGACCACCTGTGCCGCTCGAATACTCGATTGCACGGCTGACCTGGGTTATCGCCAACAAACTTGATGCCGTGATGGTTGGCTGGCCGGGTGCTGCTCAAGATCGTCTACCTGTTGACATGCCGGGTACTCGGCGTGGCTGCCCTGGTGTTCCGTGGCGACGGGGCCAAGGATGCTGAGTTGCTGGTGCTCCGCCACGAGAATGCGGTGCTGCGCCGTCACGTCGGCCGGGTGCGGTACGAACCGGCTGATCAGGTGTGGTTCGCCGCGTTGGCCTGGCTCGTCCCCCGCAGGCGCAGGGCAGGTTTCCCGGTAACACCCGCGACGCTGCTGGCCTGGCAACGCAAGCTGGCCGCGATCAAATACTACACGAGGAAACGGCGCAAGCCCGGACGGCCGCCGACTGTCCAGAGCACCGCCCGCCTTGTCCTTCGGCTGGCGAAGGAGAATCCGCTGTGGATATACCGCCGGATCCACGGCGAGCTGATAAAGCTCGGCCTTGCCGTTGCGCCGTCGACGGTTTCTGCATGCGGACACCGTGCTGCTGAAACGGCTGTACGTACTGGTATTCATCGAGCACAGCACCGCCGGCTGATCCCGTGCTGATCGTCGGCGAGGCACACTTGCGTGCCGTCCTGGCCGAATACCAGGTGCTCTACAACACGGCCCGGCCGCACCAGGGCATCGCTCAACACGTCCCCGCAGACGAACCCAACGCCCACCACGCGACCGTAACCGACGTCGGCACACGGCAGATCCGCCGAAAACCTGTCCTCGACGGCCTGATCAACGAATATACCTGCTGTAGGCCGCCGACGGCACCACCGCCGGGAAGGCGTTCACTGCGCTACTGTTCGCCGATCAGCTCGACCTGCTGAACCGGCAGGTCCGGGCAATCACTGCCCGGATTACCGAACTGCTAGCCGCTCACCCCGACGCCGGGATCTTCCTGAGCATCCCGGGCATGGGCCAGATCACCGCCGCGACCATGCTGGCCGAGATGGGCGAGGACCGCTCCCGGTTCCCCACCGCCGACGTGCTGCTCGCTGAGACCGGGACCGCGCCGGTCACCCGTTCCAGCGGACGCAGCCGCACGGTGCGGTTCCGCTACGCGGTGAACAAGCGGATGCGGCACGCCATCGACTGGCAGGCCTTCGTTTCCGTCCGCGAGAACGACTGGGCCCATGCCGCCTACCAGCAAGCCCGCGCCCGCGGCCAGCAGCACAACCGGGCACTGCGCGGTGTCGGTGCCCGCTGGGTCCGGATCCTGTGGCGATGCTGGACTGACCACACGCTCTACGACCCCGCCCGCCACCTCAAGGACACCCCGGCTAGCTAACCACCGTCACCATCAGCAGGCCCGCGGCCCAGGGCGCCGCGGGCCCATGCAGTATGCCCGCATGCAGGCCCCTCGGACGCGCACTCAGACACCAAAGGTTGACAGCGGGAGTCTGCATCATCCACCTGATCCGCAACACCTTCCGGCTGGCCTCCAAGCGGGACTGGGACGCGATCAAGCGCGATGTCCGGCCGATCTTTACCGCGATCAACGCCGCCGCGGCGCGGGCCGCGCTCGATGAGCTCACCGGGACCTGGGGGAAGCAGTACGGGGCGATCATCCGGCTGTGGGAGAACGCCTGGGAGCAGTTCATCCCGTTCCTGGACTACGACCTGGAGATCCGCACCGTGCTGTGCAGCACCAACGCGATCGAGTCTTTGAACGCCCGGTACCGGCGGGCTATCAAAGCCCGCGGCCACTTCCCGACCGAGCAGGCAGCGCTAAAGTGCCTCTACCTGGTCACCCGGCCGGTCCCTGGACCCGACCGGGACCGGACGCACCCGATGGGCCATGCGGTGGAAGCCAGCACTGAACGCCTTCGCTATCACCTTCGGCGACCGGTTCCCGTCCGCCGAGACCTACTAGAAGAACCGCCGGAAACACCGTTAGTGAGATAGACCCGGTTCGCGTGTTCATTTGGTGACTCAGTACCAGCGAGGTTGCGAGATTGCCTGTTATGCGCAGCTTTGACCTGGGCAGAGGCCTGGTCAAGAGACTAGCGCGTCGACGCCGGTTCGAGCCGCCGTCGAGCTGATGGTCGGGACTGCGGCCCTGATAGCTGCGCGCCGGGGACTTAGCCGCCTGCGCTAGCCGGTGCTGGCTGACGGATTGGGTGCTTACGCGGGTTTGCTGGCCGGGATGCTGGTTGCAGACTTGTGTGGTGGGTCGGCTCAGGGGCGATCGGTGAGCCAGGGGCCGCGGGATGAGCCAGTCATCCGGACTCCTGACCGGCGTCTGCGGGTGTTCGTGAGTTCCACGCTGGGCGAGCTAGCCGACGAGCGGCGGGCCGTCTCGCGCGCGATCGAGGCGCTGCGCCTGACCCCGGTGATGTTTGAGCTCGGGGCCCGGCCGTATCCGCCGCGGGAGGTGTACCAGCAGTACCTGGCGCAAAGCGACGTGTTCATCGGGCTGTACTGGCAGCGGTACGGGCAGCCCGCCCCGGGCATGCAGGTCTCCGGCCTGGAGGAGGAGTTCGACCTGTCCGGTGCGCTGCCCCGGCTGCTGTACGTCAAGGCGCCGGCGGCCGGCCGCGACCCTCGCCTGGGCGATCTGCTGGCCCGCATCCAGGATGACGCCTCGGCGTCTTACCGGCATTTCCGCACCGCCGCCGAGCTGGGCCGGCTGGTGCGTGATGACCTGGCGGTGCTGCTGAGTGAGCGGTTCGCCGCCGCCGCCGGCCAGGCCGCGGCCGCGGTGCCGTCGCCTGCCAGCGCCCGCGGCCCCCGCCCGCTGCCGGCGAGCACGACGTCGCTGCTGGGGCGGGATGAGGCGGTCGGCGAGGTGGCCGGGCTGCTCGAGCGTCCTGAGGTGCGGCTGGTAACGCTCACCGGGCCCGGCGGGGTCGGCAAGACCCGGCTGGCGGTGGCGGTGGGCGAGCGGCTGCGAGACCGGTTCGGCGCGGGCACCGCCTTCGTGCCGCTGGATGCAGTCACCGACTCGAGGCAGGTCCTGGCCGCCATCGGCCGGGCCGCGGGCTCCGACCTGGCCGGCGTCGGCGCGCCGCTGGAGGCGCTGGCCGAGACGTTCGGCGACGGCGCGTGGCTGCTGGTCCTGGACAACCTGGAGCAGGTGATCCAGGCCGCCCCGGACCTGGGCGAGTTGCTGGCCCGCTGCCCGGGGGTGGCGATGCTGGCCGCCAGCCGCACGGTGCTGGGGTTGCGCGCCGAGCGGGAGTACCCGGTGCCGCCGCTGGCGTTGCCGGCAGATCCGGGCACCGCCTCGGTCGCGGAGGTGTCGGCCTCGCCCGCGGTGGCGCTGTTCGTGGACCGGGCCCGCGCGGTGCGCCCCGGCTTTGCGCTGACCGAGGGCAATGCGGCGGCGGTGACCGAGATCTGCCGGCGGCTGGAGGGCGTGCCGCTGGCGATCGAGCTGGCCGCCGCCCGCACCCGGCTGCTGGACCCGGCCGCGCTGCTGGACCGGCTGGCAGCCTCACTGGACGCGCTGGGCACCGGCGCGGTAGACGTGCCTGAGCGCCAGCGCACGCTGCGGGCCACGGTGGAATGGAGCGTGGGCCTGCTGACCGGCGACGAGCGGTCGCTGCTGGAGGTGGCCGCGGTGTTCACCGACGGCTGGACCATCCAGGCCGCTTCCGCGGTGGCGGGCCTGGAGGAGGAGCGGGTGCTGGAGCTGTCCGAGGCGCTGGCCCGGCACAGCCTGTTCTACCTGGACAGTACCGAGCTCGGGCCCCGGACCCGGATGCTGGAGACCGTCCGCGAGTTCGTCGCCGAGCGGCTGGCGGCCCGTCCCGACGCCGCCGAGGTCGGCCGACGGCACGCCGGCTACTACCGGGCGCTGGCTGAGCAGGCCGACCGGCCGCTGCGCGGTACCGGCCGGAGCGAATGGGTGGAGCGGCTCCAGGCCGAGGCGGGCAACCTGGCCGCCGCGGTGCGCTGGTACCTGTCCCATGACCGCGGGCCGCTGCCGCACCTGTTCCGGATCTTGTATCTGTTCTGGTCGCAGCGGGACCTCGGGCGCGAGGCCTGGTCCTGGGTGGAGCAGCTGCTGCCCGGCTTTGGCACGCTGGACCCGCAGGCCCGGGCCGAGCTGGCCTGGGCGGCAGCGGT
The DNA here is from genome assembly GCA_963837255.1 of uncultured Actinomycetota bacterium. Classification (GTDB taxonomy): domain Bacteria; phylum Actinomycetota; class Actinomycetes; order Streptosporangiales; family Streptosporangiaceae; genus JAJYUU01. Next base: position 1,017,227 of record CAWIMN010000007.1, on the reverse strand, counting down.
GCTCGCCGGCGACATCGGGGACGACGCGGCGGCGCTTGCGGCCCGCCAGCGCCTGGCGCCGCTGCTGCCCGGGATCCAGGATCCCTTCCTGCACGCGGTGGCCCGGCTGGCGATGGCGTGGACCTTGCCGATCACCGGCGACTATGACGGGGCGCTGCGGGAGGCGGCGGCCTCGCTGGAGGAGCTCCGCGGCCAGAACGAGCCTGTCTTCACGGCGATGGCCGCGTACACCATCGGCTCAGCGGGCACGGCGCTGGGCCGCTACGATGACGCGCTGCGACACCTGCGTGAGGCGCGTGACCTGGCGGAGCGGGCCGGCGGTGACTGGCTCGCCGCGGCCCCCCGGGTGCAGCTGGGCATCCTGGACGTCGTGCGGGGCAGGCCCGATGAGGCCCGGACACTGCTGGAGGAGGCGCTGGACCGGAGCCTGGCGGCCCGCAGCACCCCGTTCGTGACCCTGTGCCTGGCCGGGTATGCCTGGCTGGCGTTCTCAGACGGCGACCCGGAGCGGGCTGCGCGGCTGGAAGGCGCGGCCGAGGGCCTGCGCCGGCGGGTCGGCCTGTCGGCCTGGCCGCACCTGCGGAAATTGGAGGCCGAGCTGGTGGCCCAGGTCCGCCAGAGGCTGGGCACGGGCCATTTCGAGCAGGCGTTCTCCGCCGGCTCCGCGCTGACTCAGCGGGAGGCGGTAGCCATCGTCCGGGACCAGCGTGGTACCGGCACGCAGACCCCGTGAGCCACCACCGCGCACAGCGCGGAAGCTTGCAGCCTGGAGGCCAGTGCAGAGGCGGACCTGGCGCCGGCTCTGCGGCCAGCCCGGGACTGACGGCCGGCGTGGCCGACCCCTGAACAATGCCGGACAGGCGGACGGGCGACGGCAGCGCTCTGCCACACGCGCATGTAATGCCGGATCTGCACGCCACGGCTGACTGTCGTCGAAGGTGCCAGGGCGACGCATCAGGCGGGTCAGTGTGCGTACCGGCTCTGCACCTATCCTGCGCTCTGTGTGATCAAGCTGGCTGTCTCCGCGCAGCAGTGCTGCCAGGTTGCCTCGGTCTGTCGGGCCGCATCGGAGCGGGTTGGCCGATCGGTCCGGATCGGATTGATGAGTCACGGGCACTATGAGCCCTGCGGATTGCTCCGAGTTTCCGGCCGCCAGTGGCGCAGCTAGTCTGGCTGCTTACGGCCTCATCTGCTGCGGCTAGCACACGGTCCTCGATCCGAGCCAGGGCCCGCATCGGCAGGCTGGCGGTCAGATCACCACATCACACTGAGTATCGGACTACATCTCGCGAATAGTCGCGGTGGGTGGCGACTGCCGTGGACAACATCATCTACGTCCCGGAAGGCCAACGGCGCCACTCCGGCGGCCGCTGCGGTCGGCCGCCATCAGCCAGCTTGGTCATCGATGTATGTGTCCCGGTGTGCTGGGCAGCATCTCTAACCACGAACGGATCGGTAGGCCGAGTGGCGGTAGCTCGCGCGTGTTTGATCGGCGCATCGGCCGGCTAGAGGCAGGCAGAAGCCCTGCCGAGGCCATCGAGGTGCGGGCGCGCGTCCCTAGGGTGGACCGGCAGCCCTAGGCCAGAAACAAGGCAACGATGAGACAGCGGGGGCAGGGGCGGTGACCCCTCCCGGATCCAGGGGGTATGTGATGACGACGGCGCGAGACATCATGCACGCCGGCGTGACGTGCATCGGAGAAGACGAGACGCTGCAGCACGCCGCCCAGCAGATGCGCGACCTTGATGTCGGGTCGCTCCCGGTCTGCGGGGACGACGACCGTCTGCGTGGCATCATCACCGACCGTGACATCGTCACCAGGTGCATCGCCCGCGGCGCTGACCCGGCGAACGTCACCGCGGGCGAGCTGGCGGATGGCATGCCGGTCACCATCGAGTCACAGGCGGACGTGACAGAGGTCCTGCGTGCCATGGAACAACACCAGATCCATCGGCTACCGGTTATCGAGAGCCAGCAGCCGGTCGGCATGATCAGCCAGGCGGACCTGGCGCGTCACCTGCCTGAAGGCTTGGTCGGGGAGTTCATTGACGCCGTCTGCGCATCCCGATGACACTGCAGTTCGACAATGTCAGCGGCGCCCAGCATCGAGCGGGTCCCGGCCTGGCCGCCTGGCCGCGCCGGCGGTCGTCGAGTTGCGGCGCTGAACGGGATCGGTGGGGCGGACTCGAATAGATCAGCGACTCGGTACCACCCTCCACTCGTGAGGCAGCGCGCTCCGCGGCAGCCCGTCGTCGGCCGCTACGGGCGGAATCGCGGTGAGCTATCCGTCCTTTATGGCCTCCGCGCGGGCAGATCTGGCCGGGTACGTGTCGGCTCCACATTCGAGCGTCGCCGACAGTACGCATGCCAGGGCAAGCGGTCGGTCAGTGGCGCCGACTCAGCGATACGGCCGCGTTGCTCGCCTGCTCATCCGCCCCGATCCAAAGAGCCAAACCAAGAGCCAACGCAGGCCTGCTTCAGGCGACAGCGAGCCACGGTCAGCGATTTTCGCGGCAGGTCAGCGCCACGCCAGGCCACGCCGGGCGACGTCTGGCAGCTGAGTGCACGCGCCTTACAAGCGAGGGGTCACTGGTTCGATCCCAGTTGCGCCCACCAGGCAAAACGTGCCATGGACGATCTTGAAACTGGCCCTTGACCACCATAGTTGACCACAGTTGCCGCGTCACTGATCGCCGCCGAGGAGCTTGTCCAGGCCGGTAAGGGCGTCGTCGCGGGCTTCCTCGTCAACGTAAGTGTAGATCTGCATCGTGGTCGAGATGTGTGCATGCCCCAAGATCATCTGGGCGTCCCGTGGCGGCACGCGGAGCTTCTTCAGAAGTGAGGCCGTGGTATGCCTCAGGTGGTGCACCTTGATGACGCGGATCTTGCTGTTGTCGCAGATCCGGCGGAACGAGCGGTCCAGATTGCGAGGCTCGACCGGACGGCCGCTGCGGGTCGTGAAGACTAGTCCGGTGTCCTGCCAGGCCTCGCCGAAGGCTTCACGGTCTCTGGCTTGCTGTTGCTGCCGAGTGAGTAGCGCGACGCGAGCGAGACTGGGGATGGGAAGTTCGCGATTCCCTGCCCTTGTCTTGACCGGGCCCGTGCGCAGGCTGCCGCGGATGCGCTGGAGTTGCTGGCGAACACAGAGGTTGCCGATGTCCAGGTCAACGTCTCGCCAGCGGAGCCCGAGAGCTTCACCACGGCGCATGCCGTAGAGAAGCAGGAGAACGAACGCTGGGTAGAGAGGGTCCTGCCGGGCGGCCTTGAGGAAGGACAGCGCTTCGTCGACCGACCACGGCCGTACCTCGCCAGGCTCCCATGTGGGTAGTTCCACCAGGCGCGCTACGTTGCGGTTGATGAGTTCCTCGCGGGTGGCACGCGTGAGCGCAGCGCTGAGGACCTGGCGCATCAACTGGACATCGGCGCCCGGGTGCTCGGCGAATTCGGCGACGACCCGGACCGCTATGCCTGCGCCAAGGCCCGCCGGAACTACGCCGCCACCAGCCCGATCACCCGCGCCTCCGGCAAGAAGAAACTCGTCGCGGCCCGGTTCGTGCACAACGACCGGCTCATCGACGCCCTGATGATCCAGGCCTTCGCCGCGCTCAGGGTGTCGCCCGGCGCCCGCACGTTCTACGACGACCTGAGCGCCCGCGGGATCGAGCACAACGACGCCCTGCGCCGGCTCGCCAGCCGGCTAGTCGGCATCCTGCACGGATGCCTGAAGGCACATACCTGCTACGACGAGACCACCGCCTGGGGCCACCGGAAAAAGACCGGCCAATCTCCTGTCGCAGCTTGACATCCAAAATCCTGGGATGTCTTGGCTCACGATCCCGGATTAGTGGTGGACTCAGCCCGCTGACCTGGGGGTTCTTCGCTTGCGGCTGACGAATCTGCGCACTAATCCGGGGCCGTTGAGTGGCCTGCTCGCACGTTGCGCGCGAACGGCGAAGAGGAACCAGCCAGTGGCCTGTTAGCCCAGCCGCTGTTCGAGTATGGCGGCCATCTCTCGGTATCGGGCCACCGGGATGAGATGCACGCCCGCAAACGCGCCCGAGTCCCGGATCTGCAGCACCAGGTCACAGGCCGCCTGGACGCCGGCCAGCCGGTCAGTGCGCGCCTGGCGTGCCAGTCCAGCCGGGATCGCGATGTCCGGGACGGCGGCTGCGAGCCGCTGGGCATGCGATTCGCTGGCCAGCACGATCACGCCGGGATAGACGGGGATGTCGACTGGATTGGCGTCCCGCCACCGAAGCAGCTCGTCGAGGGAGAAGCTGACCTGCACGAACAGGAAATCGGCCGAGCGCTTCCAGGCCGGCAGCGGGCGCAGCGAGGCCGCGGCGCCGACCCTGAACCGCGGCACCGCGGCAAAGGCGGGATCGGCCGACAGCGCCCGCACCTCATCCATCATCGCCCGCACAGTGAGCTCGCCGGTCCGGCCGCCGGAGCTGGGCTTGTCGCCGTACACGAACAGGAACTGGTCGACGTGATACGACGCCGCGGTCAGCAGGTCGCGCCGGAACCCGAGCAGGTTCCGGTCCCGCGAGTTCAGGCATGCGATGCTCCGGCCGCCCATAGCCTCCACCTCATGAGCCACCGCAACGCTAGAGACCGTGGCCCGGCCCAGGTGGTTATCCGGGATCAGGAATGTATCGGCGACCTTGCTGAGCGTGCCGATCTGATGGCGGACATGCATGAGATCCGGCCGGGTCGGCGGCTCGATCTCGCAGACAACCTGGAACGGCCGATTCGTCATGACCCCAAAACTACAGCCCAACGATCAGCCTGCCACAGGCCCGCCAGCAGGCATGCGTGTGCACTAAATGAGCCAACTCAGGTTCCACATGCCAGCGGGCCCTCCCGTTGCGCACGAGTGATCCTGAAACCTGGCAGCGGACCGCTTGATTGGGTACGCAACGGGCACGTCATGGCCGATCCCGATGGCGGTGAGTTCTGTGTGTTAACCCCGCTATGGCGCTTCCCGTCGGAGCACAACCGGACCAAACCCGAACGCGACCCCAATGCCTAGGCCCAGCTGATCGTTGACGGATCGGCTCCAGGTGATGCTTAACGCTTTCTAGGGTCAATTATCTCTGCTCAGTACCTGGGTATGCCAGGTGTCGGCGTTGACGGTGTGGCAGGAAGAGCTTCTCGAGCCGATCCTGGTAGGCCCACGCGTGGTGCAGGATCTCTTCAGGTGATCGGGTGTGATCGGCTTCGGCAAGTGCTTGGGTGAACACCAGCCAGAGCTTGCCGGTGAGGCGGCGCGGAACTAGTTCAGCGCCGGTAAGTATGCGGGTCAGCGCAGCGACCAGCTCGTTGAGCTGGGCGAACGCTTCTGTGTCGACGTACTTAGTCGCCCGCATCTGCGGGAGGATCCTGATGATCAGCTTGTCGAGCTGGTCTTCTAGCTCGTCAACCGTGCTCATGCGCGCACCTCCATGCTCGTGATTGTCCCGGGCGAGATGTCTGCCGATCTACGGGCCGCGGGTCGTGGTCGTCATGTGCGGCCTGACTGGCTTCCCCGGATGGCTGCCAGTCAGCGCCGGGATCCGGAGCGGGGGTCAACGTGGAGCGCCCGCAGCGCGCCAGCGCGAGGACGAACGACGTTGACGCCGTGAAGGCCCGGCGTATCCTCGGCTGGCCCGGGAGAGCCGCGCTTGCATGCGGCCGTTACTGCGGTGAGCCGAAGAGAGATTCCCCGTCGCTGCCACCAAGGAGGAAGGTGAACCGGTCCAGGTCTTCGCTGCAGCTGGCTGGTGTTGTAGGCGGGATGGCCGACGAAGTCTTCCAGCGACGCGCGGAGGCGGTCGGGGTCTCGGTTGAGCCAGTCGGCGAGGAACTGCAGCATCTCCGCCAGCTCAGCTGCGTCGGTGGCGTTCAGGGTCACTTCGGTCATGAGGTCGCCGCCTTCTCGGTAGCGGGGGTGGTTGCTGCTGCGCGAGTCGGCATGGTTGCCTGCTTGCCGTAGGCCTTGAACCGGCTGATCTCGCCACGTGCTAGCGCGCGGCACCGTGGTAAGCAGCTCGCCGTGCTGGTCGATGACCCGCAGGGTGGTGTCGCCGAGTTCGATGGTGACGATCCTCGCTGCGTGGGTCATGCCGACCTGGATGCGCTGGCGGGCGACCTGGATGCCGCCGCGACTGGAGACCTTCCGCTGGACGGTCTGGGCCTGCGGCGGGAGTGGTTCTCGGCCCGGCGAGGCGGACCCCCTGGAGGCGGTGCCGCTGGCCGGGCGGGATCGGGCAGGGCAGAGTTCGCCACAAGACGCCGTCTTGGGTGATGACGTGCATGACCTGGCCGTCGAGCCGGATCCGGGCCCGCTGGCCGGCTAGCGGGGAGCCGACCTGGATGACCTGGTTGCCGACGGTGATGATCCCGGCGGCGTTGACCAGCCGCTGCACTTCCACGCAGCTGGTTGCGGCCAGGGCTCCGGGTGCAGGTCCTGCCGGGGGCGGCCCGGCCGGACGGGCACTGGCGCTGCGGAGCCTCGCGAGGTCGACGGCGGACAGCCGGGACGGCACGGTCTTGATCCGCCACCCTGCGATGCTCATGTGCACGGTGGTGGTGTCGATCCAGAAGCTGACGCTCTGGCTGGTCCGGCTGGTGCCCAGCCAGAACTGCTGAGGCCCGATCGTCATGTTCCCCGAGGCCGGCACGATCCGCTCGATCTCGATGGCATCCGGCCAGCTGACGGGATCCGCCGCAGCCCGTCCTTGCGCCGCGTTGGTGACAGGCTCGAGGTCAGCCGGAGCCCACAGCGCCAGGTCGTCATCAGCGCCAGCTGATGGCCGGAACCTGTCGGCCGGGCACGCCATGTCCAGGGACTGATGCGGCCGCCGCTGGTTGTACTCCTCCCGCCACTCGTCGACTGCGGCCTGGGCTTCCTCGATCGAGGCGAAGGGTCCGGCGTCGCCGAGGAATTCGTTCTGCAGGGTCTGATGCCAGCGTTCGACCTTGCCGGTGGTGGTGGGCGAGTAGGGCCTGGTGAGCAGCTGGCGGATGCCGTTGCGGCGGCAGATCCGCTCGAACAGCACCTCGGCCGGGCGGGGCTTGCCGAACCTGCCGGTGAACTGCTTGCCGTTGTCGGTGAGCACTTCGTCAGGCATCCCGTAGGTCCGCATCGCGGCGATGAAGGCGCGGCAGACAGCCCGTGCAGTGCCACGGCGCACGACGGTGGCGATCACGCAGAACCGGGAGTGGTCGTCAAGGCCGGAGATGAGCTTCAGCTCGGTGCCGTCGGTCAGGAACACCGACCCGGTGATATCCATCTGCCACAGCTGCATCGGCGCGTCCCGCTGCCACCGCTTGTAATCCTGGCGGCGGCGCTTGCGCTTACGGGCCGGCACCAGGCCGCGGCGGACCAGAACCCGGTAGACCGTCGACCGGGACGGCACCGGATTCACGTTTGCCTTGCCGAGCTCAAAGGCCAGCCTTCGCGGCCCCCACCGCGGATGCGCACCCCGCAGCTGGCAGATCATCGCTTCGATCCCGGCATCCAGCTGACGAGGCTGGAAACGCGGCCGGTGAGAATGGTCGACCAGCCCGGCTAACCCCTCCTTCTGGTATTTGCCCAGCCACAGGTGCACGGCCTGGCGGGAGACACCGTAGCGCCGGGCGACCTCGGTGACAGGCGCTCCCGAGATGACTTCCATGACCGCGTGATAGCGCTGCTCCACGATGCTCAACTCCACGAGCATGGCCCGGCCACCCTCCGCCGCGAACTACGTCACGACGGGCATGCCCGGGCGGGCGTTGTCAAGCATCAGGTGAAGCTCTTGCGTCAACGATCAGTCGGAGTCGGGCACGAACGCGACCCCAAGCCGGTGAGAACTTTCTCTACGACTTCAAGGGGGCGCGGAGCGCGCCGGCCCGGCTGGCGGTGGATCTTGCCCGAGCTAGTGCTTGCGCTCGCGGCGCCTGCAGACGTGCCCAACCCGAGCACGACCGCGGAGACTGCCGCGACTAAGGCAAACCGCGCTCCAGTCATCTGCTCTCCTTCCGGTGGCATATGTCTCCTTGTGCTCAGCTTTACCCGCGTCCACGACCTCAGATACCAAGACATACGAGAAATCGCCGGGTATAGCCCTCGCGACGTGTTCCAGGAAACGCGAGTTCCCCGGCCAGAGCAGGCTGCCGCCCTGATAGCGGCGGTCACGTGGAGCTTTGGCACTGGTCGTGCTCCGGGTTCTGGACGATGATGGGCGCCGGCCCAACCCGCTATGCGGCGGCCAAGATCAAGGACACCACGGCACTAATGGCAGGAGATGCATGATGCAGCTGTACATACTGCCGCTTGGCGGCTGTTGCTGTAACTACGAGGTCATCGCGCCTGGCATCGCGGACGGGAAGCGCATCCACATTCCTGTGCCCGCGTTCTTGATCCGCCTCGATGACGACTCGCTTGCGCTGGTCGACACGGGGATGAGCCGTCTGCACATCGCTGATCCCGACCTGACCTGGCGCGGTACGCCCTTTGCCGACGCGTTGGTGCCGGATATGCGGCGCGAGGACAGCTTGCTGTGGCGACTGGCGGAACTCGAGATCGCGCCCGCCGACATCAAGTATGTGATCAATACGCATCTGCATTTCGATCACGCGGGCAACAACGACCTGCTGAAGGACGCGACGTTCTTTGTCCAGCGCGAGCATTACAACCACGCCAAGGACAATCCCGCCTTCCCCAACCAGTACTGGAACTTGCCGGCCCTGAGCTATGAACTGCTCGACGGCGAGACCACGCTGTTCCCCGGTGTTGAAGTCATCCCGACACCCGGTCACGCACCAGCGCACCAGTCGGTTCTGCTGCGGCTGCCGGAAAGCGGCAACATGATCATCTGCGGCGATGCCGTCTACTGTCAGGAGAACTACGACCACGACGCGTGGGACGGTCAGGCCGACCCGGTGACGGCACGCACCAGTGCCCTGGCCTTGCGTGACAGGGCCGACCGCGAGAGCGCCTCGATGATCTATGGCCATGACAGAAACCAGGCCAAGACCCTGAACTTCTCTACCGACTCCTACCGGTAGCCTCGCACCCTCGCGGCAAGCCGGGAGGCGTGTCGGTCGGCGGCGTCGGTCCTCGCCCGAGGCGCGCCGAACCGCCGCTCGTCCCGGTTCCGCAGCCGGGGGAACCTCCGCGCGGGCGACGCACGAACGTGCAATATGGGACGGTGAGCGAGCAGGTCTTCCGCTTTCGCATCGAGGCTGCTCACGCCAATACAGGGCGGGGCACCGCCGTCGTGGGCATCATCACGGCAGGAATCGTCCGGGCCGGTTACCCTCTCCGCCTCCACGACGCGGGTTCGACGCGGGCAGTCAGCTGGGGCGGCTTCGTTGACGTCTTGAGGAGATCCCGGGAGCTGCCGCCACTGATCGGTCTCCTCATCCCAGACCTCGAGCCATCTGACGTCCCGGCGGGCGACGAGCTCACCCCTCCGAGCATGAGCGACTGAAAGTGGCACGGGTGACCGGCAATGTCCGCAGGTGACATCTTTGGCTTCGTCGTAATTACGCTTTTGTCGTATGTCCTGATCTACACCTGGGTGCGCCAACGCAGGAACCGCGACTTGAATGCCTGGGTCCAGAACCAGACCGTGATCTATGACTGTGCTGTCCTGGTTCGCCAATGCATGCATCCAGGCGGGAACTGGGTCGACTGGAGTCGGAGCCTCGGCGGCGGGCCCCGCCTTCTTATCCGGGCCGGAGCGATAGAGGTTCGAGCGCCCCATGGAATGATGCTGGACAGCCGGGACGTCTGCCTGCGCGCCGACACGGCCAGGATGTGGCGGGACGGGGTCGGCTGGGCTGGGAGTGCCCTTGGTCGCCGCGAGTGCATCCACCTAGTCGGTCGCGACGAGACCGCCGAGGTCGCGCTCGCGCTCAGCCCGCTCTCCAACTTCGAGGAAGTATGGGCCGCTCTCCGCCAGGCCGGGATAGTCGCCGCTGGATCGGAGTAGGTTCCAGCTCGGAATCTGTCGCCCAGAGCCGACGGATGCGCTGGGCTTGGCGGGCCCGACCGGCGCGTGGCGGGGGTCACTGGGTGTTCGCTGGCCTGGCGGCGCCCGGCTCGGCCACCGTGATCGACAGCCGGGGTGGGGAGGCGCTGTTCTCCGACGGGCCTTTCCTGGAGTCGAAGGAGTATCTCGCCGGCTTGCGCATTATCGGGGCCGCCGACCTTGACGTGGCGCTGAAGCTGGCCGCCGAGGGGTCGAGGGCCTGCAACCGGAAGGTGGAGGTGCGGCCGTTCCTGTGAGCGCGGTCGAGGTCGGGGAGGTGATCAGCCGGGCCCACCGCGAGGAGTGGGCGCGGGGTCGCCGCCCTGGCCAAGCGTTTCGGTGATCTTGACATCGCCGAGGAGGCGGCGGCGCAGGCGTGCACCTGGGCACCTGCCCGTACCCTGGCCGGGTGCTTTCCGTGCGCCCGATGACTGAAGCAGATCTCCCGGCGGTCGAGGCGTGGCTCCGGCTGCCGCATGTGGCCCGCTGGTGGACGCCGGACACCACTGCGGGGGCGGAGATCACCAAGTACCGGGAACGTGTCCGTCAGGACAGCAATCCGGCCACTCACATGCTGACGGTCACCTTGGACAGCACGCCCGCCGGCTGGTGCCAGTGGTACCTGTGGGCGGATTACCCCGCCGACGCCGAAGCCATCGGCGCACGCGACGGGGAGATCGGGATCGACTACGCGATCGGCGACCCGGCACAGATCGGCCGGGGAGTCGGCACCACGCTGATCGCGACGCTAGTGACCGAGATACGCCGCCGCCATCCCGCCGCCGGGATACTAGCCGACCCAGACGCCGCCAACATGGCCTCCCGGCGTGTCCTGGAGAAGAACGGCTTTCATCTCACGGCTGTCCGGCCGGTGGCCACCGAAGCCAGCGACGCCCCGATGGCCATCTACCGTCTGCCCTCAGCTGCGGCTCGCCACTAACCCGAAAGACACCTCCGCCCGTATGCAAGAACCGCATCGCGCCAGTCGGTGCGATCGGAGCGTGGGCGTGAGGGCAACCCGTAGCACGACTCTGCCTCTGGCGGATTGCGCGCCAGCGTCGATGCCGTCGGGGGCGCCGAAGTTCATAGACGATCGACGCCGGCGCTCGGCAGTTTGCCAGAGCGCCCAAGACTGCGATGGCATCTCGACGCCGCCCTGGGCCAGCCCCACCCTGTTCCGAAACGCGGTGGTCGTCGCGGCGCCGATGTCGGCCGTCACGCTCCCCGTTCCCGATCCCCGGTCCCTGCAGGACAGCCGCATCGAGCTGGCCAGCGCCTCAGCTGTGGCGGCGGTCACCCGCTAGGCCCACTCGGCCAGCGCGGCCACGGCAGCCTCCCGCGCAGCGGCGATCTGCCGTAGTGGGTCGTCGTCGCGGGCCACGCTATGGGCACGAGCGGGCAGGGCAGCAGCGGTGCGAGCGGGAGGGTTGAGCAGGGGCCGGGGCTCTGGCGTACCAATCTGCAGCAGGAGGATCTCAGCGTGCCCGGACGCGAGGTCGTCCAGTCGCGCGTCGACATCGCCCCGGAAGCGCCGTTGTTGAAGCATACGCATCCTGGCGAAGAGATCATCTATGTCCTCGAAGGGTCGCTGGAGTACCAGCTCGAAGGCCAGCCGCCGAGGACGTACAACGTCGGCGAAGTTCTGACCGTCCCGGCTGGGGTGGTCCACGCAGTGCGGAATGTCGGCAGCGGCAACGGAGCAGAACTCGCCACGTACGTGATCGAGAAGGGGAAGCCCTTCCTCATTCCGGCCGAGTGAGCCCGGCAGAGAGCGCCTATGCTCCAGAGCGTCCCAGCATCGGCCCGGAGGTGGCGCTGAGACACGCTACTAGTCGGTACAGCCAGACACCAGTGCAGTGTTCGCGCCTTCGAGCCTGCTGCTGGTCGGACTCGCCCTGCACCTGGCAGGCGTGGGCACCGGCTGGAAAATGCCAGGCCGCCGGCGACACCGCTTGGCGCGGAGTTCCCCTGATCTCGCTGTCGCGCTTCTTGAGGCTGGCTTCAATCCTCGCGCCGCACGCCATGATCTTCCCGATCGCGAGCGGCAGCGGCGCTGACTCGCAGCCAGGCCACCAGGCGATGGTTATCCGCCACGGGCGACCAGTCACGATTTGATGTCACGGGCCTGGTGCAAGCGCCATCAACCGGCCGCGAAAGCCTGGACAGCGGGTCCTTCCTCAACGCCCCGGGGTACCAGGTGGATCTGGTCCTGCTCGCCGGTGAGGGTATCGCCTAGCGGGAGCGGAGTGAGGGTCAGTCGATGAGACCGAGGACTCTTGCCCGGCTGACCGCCTCAGCCCGGCTGTGCACGCCGAGTTTCTTGTAGGCGCGCTCGGCTCGTTCTTTCGCCGCCGAGCGGGAGATCCCCAGCTTGCCGGCGATCATCGCGAAGGTGAGCCGCGTGGGCAAGTAGCGCAGGACCCGCGCCTCAGCCATGCTGATCGACGCTGCTCTGATGGTAGCTGCGCCTTTCGCGACCGCCGCCGCGGCCGCTTCGTCGGCCGCCGCGGTGATGAGTCCGGCAGCGGTCAGGGCCTCGACCGCTTCGTGGGCGGCTGCCTCTTCCACCAGGCCGGCCGTGACGAGCGCCTGGACTGCGCCGGCAGCAGCAGCGGCGCGGATCGCTTCGGAGGCCTCGACCGCCTCGACGGCCTGGCTTCCCGCCGCCAGGGCGTGCAGCGTTGCCTGGGCCTCAGCCGCCTGCGCCGCCGCAATGCCCCGGACAGCCTCCTCCCTCGCTGCGACCTCAGCGCCGACGAGCAACCCCGTCCCGGCCGTGAGGAAGCCATCGCCCAGCAGCGTGCCACCGGTCTCGGCTATCGCGTCAAACAGCGGCTGCGCCCAGCTGTGCTCGACGAGCAGGAATGCCAGTGCCGTGCCGGGCAGCAAGGACGCTGCCTGTGCCCGCGCGTCAGCCGGATCGAAGCCCTGCACGGCGTCGCCCGCCGGTGGTCCCACCAGGCCAGCGTCGTCAACAGGGACGACGCGCGCCAGGAGCGCGCCAAAATCCTCGTCCTCGCCAGCGGCCAGCTGCCGGATCGTGCCGTCCTCGTCCCTGGCGACGAATAGCACGTCGAGCAGCCGCAGTACGCCCCGGCCCTGCAGCCGGTCGACTTCAGCCAGGACCCGGCCCTCAAGGTCGGCACCGGGACCGAAGCTCACAGCAATCACCTGCAGCGGACCCGCCATCGGCCGGCCTCCTCCTCGTGACTACCGCGAATCATAGATCGAGCCATAGCGCTCGCGGCGTCCGAAATGGCCTAACCGGGCGCGTAGGGCCGCTGGCACGCGACACAGGACCATCTCGCGCCTCCTGACCGTCCCCACGTTTCCGGACCGTCCTCTCGCGTCCAGAAGCGCGCGAGACACCGTTCGCCGCCTAGCCCTGCTGGCAGGACGAGGTCGCAGTGCCTGAAGATCGCGTTTCGTCACCAGCTGGCATTTCGCCGTTTGCGCCGGCCACGTCATGACCGCGGCGCGCCCCGGATGGCGCCCGCCTCGAACATCTCCATCAGCACCCGACCTGGCCCGGATGTGAGCCGAAGGTCCTCGCCCGGCAGGAGGAATGGCCCTTGGCAGCGGCGACTGTACGCCGGAAGCTCAGCCACCAGGAAACTAACTGAGGAGCACGTCATGGGCATCATCGCCTGGATCGTTCTCGGCCTCGCCGCAGGCTTACTCGCCAACATGGTGATCCCCGGCAAGAGATCACAGGGCCTCATCCTCACCTGCCTGATCGGCATCGCCGGTGCGCTTGGTGGCGGCTGGGTCGCCACCAAGCTGTTCCACATCCACAGCCTGCAGGGATTCTTCAACCTGTCCACCTGGCTCACCGCCATCGCCGGTGCTGCCGTCCTGCTGCTCGCCTACCGCCTGGTCAGCGGGCGGTCCGGCCATTCCCGCCGGTCCGGCTGGTTCGCGCACCGCTAAGAAGTGCCCGGGTCGGCTACGGCTCGCGGCGCAGCCCCTGGCGGTCCGGCCGGGAGCGCCCAAACGGCCCCCCGGCCAGCCGATGCCACGGCATGCTGGCCGCGACTTAGACACCCCTGGAGCACCGTGATCGTCGGCGTGGCCGGGAGTCCTTGGCCTGCTCGGCTGCCCGCCGCGAGGCGACCGGCGTCAGCCATGACCACGACGATCTGCTCGACTAGCACGCGCCCGCGGGGTTGAAGCCGAGGCGGCGCCGGAAGTGTGCCTGGTCGCGGTGGCGTGACCAGTGCACGACTATTACGGCCTGGGACAGAGTGAAGGACTCGATGTTGCCGGGGAACGCCGCGTAGATGGCGCGCCGGTGATCAGGGACAGGGCGGTGATGCCGTTGTGGAAAGTGAGCCGGTCGCCTGCGCAGGAACGACGGCGCGCGGAAGTCCCTGGCAATCAGGAACATCATCCGCAGGAAGTCGTTGCAGGAGGTGTTCGCCGCCAGCAGCAGCACGGGCCGCGGTCGCTGCCCGGACCAGCACCTATGCCGGCCGGACCCGAAGCTGGCATGCACGAGCTGCGACAGCCCGATCTCCTTGGCCTCGGGCACCACGCCGTCAAGCCGAGCGATGACCAGCACCGGCGAAGATCGCGATGAGCAGCCCGATCATCGCCGTCAGCGTGGCTTGGGCGTCGTGCCACTCAACTGGGCGGAACGCCGGGACCGCGTTGGACACGGCCTCGATGCCGGTCATCGCGGTCGAGCCGGAGGCGAACACGCGCAGCACCAGGAGCAACCGACTGTCTGCGTGACGGTCACGTGCGGTGCCGGGACCGGGTGGAAGCCGTAGGGCCGGCGGCGTGCACGAGGCCAGCGATCACCCGAGCGGCGACCGCTGCGATGAACAGGTAGGTCGGAGCGGCGAAAATCGCGCCGGCCTGGCGGACCCAGGCAGGTTGCCCGCCTCGGATCGTTAGGGGCTCATCGAGCGAGAGCAACCGTGTGACAGCCTCGCCATTTCCAGCGCGTCGACATGCCTAGGTGATCGCGGTGGCGCGGAGCGAGTTCTCGGACAGCAGCGCGCTGCCATGAGGCCGCAGATCTGGGCCGTCTGCGCGCGTCAGGTCGCGTGCTGGCTTGGCTTGGAGGAGCACTTCTCGCAGGCCACTGCCCTACCATGCGCCCTTGAGCGGTGATCTGGGGGCCGGTGCCGGCAGGCTCGCATCTGCCGACGCCCGCCGCGGGTGAACGGGATGGCGCGTGGCCAAACAATTCGGGTAGCGGGCGTGCCTGCGTCCCGCTGCCCGAGGATGCGGGAGCGCGTTAGCGTGTCAGCCGCCCGCCGCGTGCTAGCACCCGCGTGATGAGGGCGGTGCCGGCGATGGTCACGACGATGCTGGCTGCTTTCTCGAAGAGTCCGGCGGGTCCGTGGTGGGTTGCCGCCGCGAATCCGAATGCGGCGAGCAAGGCCATCATGAGGATCGCGGTGCCGCGCAGCCAGGCGGCCCAGCCGCGCCAGCCTGGCTCGGCGGCCAGCCGGCTTGCCAGCACCAGCAAGAATGCGACCGTGGCGGTCAGGCTGACGAATGAGGCTACCTGGTGCACCATGCCGTGCATGGTCGCGGTGGTCAGAGGCGCCACGCCGACCGGGTATCCGGCCGAGGGGTCTTCGGCGAAGACGCCGGCCGTGATCATACTCAGGGCGGCGACGGCCTGCAGGACAGGGGCCCAGGTGGCGCCGCGGCCGGGAGCCAGCGTGGCGCGCAAGGCGAGGGCGAAACATATGCCGAGTACCCCGAAGACGATGAAGTTGGTCATCTGGACCCAGCCGCCGGGCCCGAGGCTTAGTGCGCTCATGGGCTGGCGCAAGGCGTCGTAGCCGGGCCGGACGGCGCCGGCGACCCAGATGGTGGCGTTGAAGAGCAGGCCTCCGATCAGGGCAGAAGTCAGCAGGGCGCGGTGCGTGCGCGAGCCGCGCGTGAACAGGTGGCGGACGGCGCTGGTGCCGGCCGGCTCCGGGGCGATGGGGCGGTGAAGGGCGGACGCGGTCATGGCAGTTCTCCTGTCAAGCAAGGGGTGTATGCGGCACTGACCTTCTGGGTCGCCGCAGGGATGGTCACCGGCGTGGGACGTGCGGGCTGTCGCCGAGGATGATCAGGCGGGCGACGGCCTGGTCTGCCATCTCCTCGAGCGGAGCGGGCCAGGGGAAGTCGGGCAGGTTCATCCGGAGCAGGACCAGCCCGTGCAGGGCGGCCCACACCTGGGCGGCCAGGTGGGCCGGATCGTCGGAGGCGCGGGCTGCTCCGCCGTCCTGGCAGCGCGCGATGGAGGCGGCCAGCGCGTGCAAGGCCGCGGTGCCGGCGCTGGGCCGGCCTGGGTCGGCGGGGGGTGCCTGGTGGCTGAACATGAACCGGTACGGGCCTGGGTGATCCACGGCGAACTGGCAGTAGGCGCGGCAGCGGGCCAGCAGCGCCTCGGCTGGATCGGACATCTTCGCGCTGGCCCTGTCGCGGGCGGCAGCGAAGGTGGCGAAGTTCCGTTCGACCACCGCCATCTTCAGGTGCTCGGCGTCGGGGAAGTGCCGGTAGATCGAGGGAGCGGCGATACCGATCCTCTTGGCCACCGCGCGCAGCGACAGCCGGTCGGCATCGCCGGATTCGGCTATCAGCTCGCTGGCTGCGGAGATGACCTCTTCCCGCAGCCGGTCGCCCTGCCCGCGAGGGTTGCGGCGGCGCACCTCCGCCTGCTCCTGCTTGGTCGTGGCCATCGGCAGCTCCTCCCCTTACAGCGTAAACTTTCATTGTAAGGCTATGCGTAAAACCCGGGATGTCAAGTGCGGTAGGAAGGGATGTTCGGGAATCTTCTGCGGCGGTCTCGTACGCGGGATTGGCTGGCTTGCCGGCGTTCAACCCAGGCATACGGGTACTCACGACAGGCCCGCCGCCTTCACCCACGGCCCGTCCGCAGGCGCGGTATCCGACCTGATGCCCATGTTCCTCATCGCGTCCGGGATCCGCGATCCTTGGCACCGGCCTGGCGCTCCACGGCATCTTCGCCGGCCAGCTTGCCGGCGGAACGGGGCTGGCTGCGACCGCAGACAACCTGCCCGCTGCGGCGCCGATTCTGCCAGGCCGGCCAGCCCGGCCTCCGGGCGCCGATCCTTGCCACCACGATTGGGCCGAAACTCCTCATCGCCGGCTCGGTCGCCACGCTGATCACCCGCCGGATCGCCCGTGACGCCGGGGCAGGGCTCAGCGCCTGGCGCTTCACCGCGATCGGGCTGGTCCTCGTCCCGGCACAGTTGACCGCAGCCACCATCGGCCTGCACATCGCAGGAACTTTCAGCGCTCGGGCGGCAGTGCTGGTTAGCAGCGGCCCCATGGAGGTAGCGCTGCTGACCGCCCGGGCGATGAGCTGAGCGGTGACGACCTGCCGGGCGTGGTCCTGGCCGGCTGGCAGGCACCATAACGTCACGTCGAAGATCGCCGAGCTGGCTCCGATGCCGGAGTTAGCACCGCCTAATCAGCAGGGCGAGGACCGCAGGCGACTGGCCGCGCCACTCGCCGGTCAGGGAGAGAGCCCGAGTGCGATGAGCACGGCGAGAACTCGACGGTGCTGGTCCTGGGATGGCGGCAGGTCGAGTTTGGCCATGATGTTGCTGACGTGTTTGACGACGGTGGTTTCCTGTATATGCAGGTCGCGGGCGATGGCGGTGTTGGTGCGGCCTGTTGCGAGTAGAGCGAGGACATCTCGCTCGCGATCCGTAAGCGCTTCGGTACGCGAGACGTTAACTCGCCGGCGCAGCAAGGCCGCGACGACCTCAGGATCAATCACCGTTCCCCCAGCCGCGATGCTGGCCGCGGCGTCGATGACGCTGGAAGCCTCGCCGACCCGGTCCTTCAGCAGGTATCCGACGTAGCCATCGGCGGAGTCAGCGATCAACTCGCTTGCGTAAATCGTCTCGACGTGCTGGGACAGCACCAGGATGCCCTGGGTGGGGTAAGCGCGGCGCAGAGCGATTGCGGCCCGGATTCCCTCGTCGGTATAGGTGGGCGGCAGCCGGATATCGACCACTGCCACATCGGGCCGGTGCGCTGCCACCTGGTCCAGGAGATGTTGGGCCGTGTCGGCGGTGACCACGATGTCATGCCCGTGGGCCCGGAACAGCCGGGCGATGCCGTCTGCGAGCAGCGCATTGTCCTCGACCAGGATCACTCGCACGGCAGGCGTGCCTCGATCAGGGTAGGGCCACCGGGTGGACTTGACACCATCATGACGCCACCGGCGGCGCTGGCTCGGTCGGCCAGCCCGCGCAGACCCATGCCGGCCGGGTCGGCCCCGCCGCGTCCGTCGTCGGTGACCAGCAAGTGCAGGACATCTGCGCGCTCGTGGAGAACGATCTGGACGGCTCGGGCGTCGCTATGTTTGGCGACGTTGGTCAGAGCCTCGGCGATGATGAAGTACGCCGCCAACGCCACAGCCCCTGGTAGCTCGCCGTTGATGTCGGCGCTGATGCTGACGGGCTGCGGTGCCTCACGGGCAAGACCATCCAGCGCGCCGAGCAGGCCGCGCTCACGAAGCAGGGGAGGCGCGATGCCATTCACGAGGTCACGTAGCTCCGCCAGGGCGGCCTGCGAGCTGGCCTGGGCTTGTCGCATAAGGCGCTCGCGCTCGCCATCGCTCTTCGCGTGCAGGGCGAGGTTGAGATCCAGTGAAGCCGTCACTAGCCGCGCCTGGGCGCCATCGTGCAGGTCACGGGCGAGCCGTTCGACTAGTTGCTGCTGGGACCGGACTGCCGCCTGCCGCGCGGCGACCGCGCCGCTGAGACGCAGTCGCGGGCTCCCGGCGAGCAGGGCGCGCATGAGTAGCGCCTCCGCGCGGCCGAGAACTACGGTGAGCCAGGCACTAACCCAGATCAGCGCGATACCAGCGGCGGCGTAAGGGAGGGCAGCGCCCGCGGAGCCGATGACAAAACGCTGCTCGTGCGGGCCGGAGAGCAGCACCGCATGGTGCGCTGGCAGCCAGCGATACCAGACCGGCAGCGTGATCGCCGCCGCCGCGGTCAGCCAGGACACCGCGGCCGCGAGCGCGGCGGCGATGCCCACCGGCCCGGATAGAAGCAGCCAGGCCAGGTCGCGGAAGGTAGCCGGCTCGCGGGCCCGGTCGGCCAGACGGCCGAGCCACGAGCGGTGCGGGGGATCAGCGGGGTAGGGCGACGCGACGACCGTGCCGGTCCACCCCAGGCGCCGACGCTCCAGGTTCGCGAACATCCGCAGGCTCCCGAGAAGGACGAGCACGACTGGGATGCCCACGAGTGTGAGTACCAGGAAACTCGCGGCGAGCAGACCGCAGAAGCCCGCGGTCAGCGCGACGATGCCGACTACCAGCCCGGCGAGGCAGAACCGCGCCCACTCCCACGTGTCCGCCCGGAAGGGGGCCAGGATCAGCGAGGTGCCCGCCCGCGCGCTCCTAGGCGAGGCGGCACTCTTGGCGGATGGGTTCTGCCGGGTGGCGCGCTGTGCGGTCATCTGCGCACCAACGGGAGGATCAGCACGATGATGCCGAAGCTGTTGGCGATGGCATGGACCACGTAGCCGACCCAGATCGTGCGCCAGCGATACACGGCCAGGCCGAGCACGATCGCCAGGCCTGCGATGAGCGGCCAGTTCTGCGGCTGCCACAGGTGCTCAACCGCGAACAGCGCCGCGCCGGCGAGAATCGCCACGCTGCGGCGGCCAGGGGTGCGAGACAGGAGGTAGCCGCGGTAGTACACCTCCTCGACCCAGGGCATGACCAGGCCATTGATCAGCAGCAGGATCCCGCCTACAGCGAGCAGCCAGCCGCGAGCCTGGGGGACTTTGGTCCAGTTATAGTCCGAAGACAGGAAGTTCGGGAGGAAATGAAACGGGCCGGCCTCCAGGGCGCTAGTCAGCGGCAGGGTAAGCAGGAGTAGCCCGAACGCGACGACTGTCAGCAGCAGCGCCCGGCCCACGAAGATCGGCCTGCTGGTCGCCGCGCGAAAATCGACGCCACCCATGAGAGTCCACCGTCCCGTGGCCCGGTGCGAGGCGCGGAGCGCCCGGCCTAGCTCTACCGGAAGCGCGAAGAGCGCGAATCCGGCCGCCAGCGCCAGATCGGCGGGCTGGTGGTGATGCTGCAGCCAGCGCCCGCCGAAAATGTAGAGGACCATCACGAGTATGCCGGGCGAGAGGTACATCCACAGTGTCCGCGGCCAGGACATCACCTCGCCTGCCGACTCGTAACGTTGCCTGCCGTGGCTTGCCTCGATACTTACGTGCGTATTTGCCATAGCCAAACGATCTCGGGAACGAGGAGCCGGATCCAGCCAGCTAACTATTGCTTGCGCCTGCCAGCTAGCTAGTAGAGGGCGTCTCAGTGATCGACTGCTCGTCGAGTCCAGATGCTCTGGCGGATGATGTCCGCATGGCCAGGGTGCCTGGCCGTCTCCTCGATCGCGGGCAGCGGCACCCATCGAAAGTTGCGGTGTGCGAGCGGGGGCCAGGCGCAGGGAACATCCAGGTCCGCGTCAGCAGTGATCTGGCGTGAGACGGAAGCTTGCTCGTTGAAGCAGGCCACCCATTGCTCGACGGTGTCAGGCTCGTCGGCCTGCCGGATCAAGGCCGCACGCTGCAGGGCAAGGAACCCGTACACGGCTTCCCGCTCGGTTGAGGACGCGAACACCTGAATCGTCATACCCGCCGACGCTATCCGATCTTGCTCCAACCCCTGCAGCCCTTTAAGTCCTGATCCTCAGCGTGGCAAGCTGGCCGTGACGTCGGCGCAACCAGCCCACGCCGAATGCCGGCCGACCGGACAGACAGTAGCTACTCAGTGGGAACTCGCCGAACGTGACGGCCGCCGTGAACCGTCCGGAGTTTCCGGAGGCAAGTCAGCATCACGGAGAATATAGTACTAACTCGTACTAATAGATCTGCGGTGCTCTGACCACAACCGGCACTGGCGCCAGGCCGTCGTTATCAGCTGGCGCCGCCGGGGCCGGCAGCAAGCATCCGGGTGAGCTCGCGCAGGTCGTAGAGGCTCTCGCCAGGCCGCCCGGCCAGCACCAGCAGGCCAGGGTAAGCCTCGGCGAGCTGAGCTGCCTCCGCGGCACCCTGCTCTGCCCCTTCTTCTGTCACGGCCGACAGCACTACCAGGCGAGCGGCGACATCGTGGGCTAGCCGGCCGACCTCATTGGCGGGCAGGTCGGTAGCCAGGTGCTGGACGAGCCAGTGGTCCTCGCGGAGAGTGCCCGCGGCCATTAGCGCGGGCAGTCCATGCCGCTCTCCGGGCGGGGTCGCTGTCACCGCGACTCCACGCGGGCGGCCCCTGGGCTGCCGTGCCGCGAGCGGCGCGATAAGGCGCTCGCAGATTGCACTGGCCCGGTGCTCGACAGCGATCGTAACGTCACCGGTTGCCCAGTCGTCGCCGATTCGGCGCAGCGCCGGCGCGACAACCCGCTCACAGAGCTCGATGAACGATACGCCCGCGGCGACGCGCTCCAGGCGCGTCCGGGCCAGCCGCTCCTCGCCGGCCACGATCGCGTCATAGAACCGGTCAGCCTGCAGCTGCCAGTTGCGGACCCGCAACTCGGGGCGAGGCGGCGTACCGGTGGCGCGCTGAGCGCCGAGCGCGTAAACGTCGGCGACGTTGACCTGGTAGCTTCGGCCGGCCTTCGCAGCAGGCAGCAGGCCCTGGCGGACCCAGCCATAGGCGGTCTGGTAGTGCACGCCGAGGAGGTCAGCTGCCTCCCGCAGCGGCAGCAACCGCTGTGCTCGTGCCATCTGATCAGTATACTTTAGTGTTGATTTTCCTTGCCCAATTGGGTCGCCGAGCCGGTCGATCAGATGACGCACCGAGCCTTCCTCATTCCAGACCCGGTCAATGACCGGGACCTCCTCACCGGGCATCAGCACGCCCACCACGATCGTGTTCTTCGACGTATCCCAGATGGATCGGGCCCGCCGCTGATGTCACATTAGCCATGACGGCCGGCTCCCTTCCGCCAGGCTCCGGTCGGCTGGAGTAGGTTGCACCTTCCAGCATCCGGTGATCCACGACATCAGCGGCGGGGCTCTGACGGTCACCAGGAGCCGGCCGCTTCATAGTGACTAATTAGACCGTCCATACCAGACAGAATGGCTTGCCGGCCGGATCGGCGTAGACGCGCCAGTTCGGGCCGGCGCCGTCCAGAGTGGTGGCACCGATGTCGAGGACGGCCCGTTCCGCCGCGTCCACGTCCTGGACGGTCACGTCGAGATGGATCTGCTGCGGGTACGCCGGATCCGGCCAGCGCGGCGCGGTGTACTGCTCCACCTGCTGGAACATCACCGGCTGCGCGCCGTCCTCGCCGATCATGGCGATTCCGTCCGCCTCGTACGTCACTGGCTTGCCGAGCAGCTCCGCGTAGAAGTGGCTCAGCGCCTTCGCGTCGGGGCAGTCAAGCATGACGCCCATTAGGGTGGTCCGCGGATCGTCCGGGTTGATGCACAGGTCGAACGGGTGGCCGGCCGGGTCGGCCAGCGTATGCCACCGTTCGTTGCGGCGCAGCAGGCTGGCGCCGAGCTGCTGGGCGCGTTCTGCCACCGCATCGATGTCGGGTACTCGGAAGTCGAGATGGGCCTGCTGCGGACGGTCCTGGTCCGGCCAGTGGGGCGGCACGTGGTCGGTGGCCCGTTGCAGGCCGATCCGCCAGCCGTCACCGGAGTCGATCGTGATCCACTCGTCGTCGTCGTCGGGGACGCGTCGCCAGCCGGCGAGCTGCTCGTAGAACGTGGCCAGGAGGTCGATGTCCGGGGCGTCGAGCGCCACGGCCCGCAGTGAGCCGATCGCCCGCCCGCGCGGTTCGGAGGTCATGTCCCCGATCCTGCCGATCCTGGGGCCGGCCCGCCACCGGAAACCGGCGTTGACGATCCGTTCTAAATAGGGGGCGGCCCGCGGTCGCTCAGCCGGCCATGCCCGGCCGGACCTCCGCCTAGGTCCAACTGACGTTGACAGGACCGGTTGAACCTGCCCGGATCGGCCTTGGATGACGTTCGGTCACCCCGTTTGCCCGTCGATCGACTCGCGCACCAGATCGGCGTGCCCGTTGTGTCGCGCGTACTCCTCGATCATGTGCACCAGGACCCACCGTAGTGACACACGCTTCTGGCCCCCCAGGGGTCGTCTGGCGAGCCAGCGTGCGTCTCGCTTAGCGCCGCCTCTTCATCCCTGCTGAGCTGTGCCTGCACGACGGCGCGGGACCGGTTGACCCGCTCCGTCCACAGAGCCCGCAGGGACTCACCGGAGTCGAACGCTGCGCTGTGCCAGGTCCACTCCGGGTCGGCCTGGAAGTCCACACTGGCCCATGGTTCGGGAAGCGGTTCACCGGCTACCACCTCAGTGAACCAGGAGTCCTCGACACAGGCCAAGTGCTTGAGTAGCCCGCCTAGCGTCATCGCCGACGGCCGCAGCGCCACCCGCAACTGGTCATCCCTCAGCCCCTGACACTTCCACTCCAGCGTCGCCCGCTGATAGTCGAGAAAACCAAGCAGCGTCTCGACCTCACCACCTTCACGGGGCGGTTCGGATCGCCCATACTCGTCAAAAACCACCTCAGCCATGAGCCGAACCCTACCGATGAGTGAATCGATCCGGCGTGTCCGGAGGGAGCGCGTCTCACGCAGGCGGTGCAAGAACTGCCGCTGGGAGCTCCGCTCCCAGTCGTTGCCGTGCTGGTGGTCGGTGTGCGGACACGCACGGCGCGGGTCCATCGTTGCGGCCGGGCGAGCACGACTGATGGTGTGATTCCTACTAGGGTCGGGGCATGGCCAAGGCACCAGCCAAGCCGAAGGGAGATGCCGTGTCGGTAAGTATGAGCCGGGCGGAGCGGGAGGTGTTCCTCGCGGGAGTGCACGTCGGCGTGATCGCCGTAGCGGCTGGGCGGGGCAGGGGGCCGCTCGTTACCCCTGTCTGGTACAGCTACCAGCCCGGCGGCCTGGTCAGCATTAGCACTGGCGGAAGCAGCAACAAGGCCAGGGCTATCGCTGCGGCCGGGCGTTTCAGCCTGTGTGCCCAAGATGAGGCGCCACCGTATAGGTACGTGACAGTGGAGGGCCCGGCCGTCACAGAGCCAGCCGACCTTGCCGGGCGGACTGCCATCGCTCGCCGCTACCTTGGCACGGAGGGCGGCGACGCCTTCATCGCGGCCAACCCCGACGCCGACGACGTGATGATCCGGATGACGCCCGAGCACTGGCAGTCCGCCGACTTCAGCAAGGCCGAGGAATAGTGGCGCCCAGCGACTCGCGGTCGGCAATCATCAGGGCCACCGGCGCCCAAGCCTGAATGGGTGAATGAAATATGCCCGCGCCTGATGTTCCAGTCGCTAGGCCACCTCGCAGGGAGCAGTCAGTCGGAGGTCGCGGGCCGAGTCGGCCTGCTGCCCTGGTGCCGCGTCTACTCGGTCCTGTTCTGCGGTCAGCCGACGGCCGAGGCTGAAGCCGATGCCGACCGTCGCCAGGCAGCCCGCGGACAGCAGCCCGATCCATAGCCCAGCCAACCCAGCGGCGATCATGCCCGTTGAGATCGTCGGAGAGACTACGAAGGCAAGCGAGTAGACCCCCGTCGACAGAGCGTTGGCACGACCCCTGGTCCGGTCGTCGGCAAGACTATTCACCAGCGGGGAAATCGTCGGCGCCATGAATGTCTCGCCCAGCCCGAACAGGGCAGCAAACCCCAGAATGCAGGCGATCCGTACGGCATGCGGCAGACTGAGCCCGGCGAGCCCGAATACCGCCCAGGACACTGCCCAAATCAGCCCGATCATCGCTAGTGCCCGACTTCGTCGCAGCACCCGAACCAAGCGCAGTACGAACAGCTGGGCCACGACTATCAGCGCGGTGTTCGCCGTGAGCGCTAGCGCTACAACACGGACCGGCGCATGCGCCTCTATAGTGGCGAAGGCCGGCAGCCCGGCGTCCAGCGCCGCGTATCCGGTGAATGCGAGGACGAGGGTCGCTATCACGACTGCACGCAGCGGCCGGTTGGCCAGCACATCGCGGTAGCCCACCTTCGCAGCCTGTGGCGCCAGCGGCGGTCGGATGTCTGGCAGGTTGGTCAGTACCACCGTGAACAGCAGGCAGCACACGGCGTTGCCGAGGAACATCGCCTGGAATGAAGCCGGATGGTGCACGGATGCCACAGCGGCACCGATCCCGCCGCCAATCCCGATCCCGGCGTTGAGGACCGTGAAGTTCACGGCGAACGCGCGCTGCTGCTCATCGGGTCGGGGACTCAGTCCGGCCAGCAGCGTCATGAACGCCGGGAATCTCGGTGCCATTGACCCGCCGAAGATGACCATCACCGGAATCGCCGTCAGCACGCTGTGCGTCCAGGCGAGACCGGCTGACCCAACCGCCTGGCCAATCAGGGTGCCTGCCAGCACCTTGCGCGCGCCGATCCGGTCCATGAGGGCGCCTGAGAACGGGACAGCAACCAGTCCGACCGCAGCCTGCATCGCCAGCAAAATGCCGACGGCCGGCAGCCGAATGCCACGCACCTGGTGCAGGTAGATCAGTGTCAGCGGCAAAATCAGGCCGGTGCCGAGCGCCGCCACCGCATCGCCCGCGATCACAATCCTCGCCGGCCGCGGTATCCGGGTCATCGCCACGTCCTCAGCCTCGCTGCTCGCCCCGCTCGAAGTCGAACGGATTATCTGCCGACGACAGGCTAGCTTCGGGGTCTGACAGTCTGGCCGAGCCGTCGGCTCGGCGTGAAGTTCACGTGAGGATGACGAGTTGCTGGGTTGCTCGGGTCATCGCGACATAGCGGTCGACCGCTCCTTCGATGCCCGTGCCGAACGACTCCGGGTCGATGAGGACCACCAGGTCGAACTCGAGTCCCTTCGACACCTCCGGGATCAGCGACTGGACGCGGGATGCAGCCCGGAACGAGCGATCGCCGATGACGCAGGCGATCCCTTCGGCATGCGCGGCGAGCCAGACTTCGAGGATCGAGCCTAGATCCGTTGCAGATCCGTGCACGACGGGGACACCACTGCTGCGGACAGAGGTCGGTACATTGGCGTCCGGGAGCACGGCCCGGATGACAGGCTCGGCCTCCGCCATTACCTCTTCCGGCGTTCGGTAGTTGATGCTCAGGGAAGCCAGGCTGATCTGGTCGAGTCCGATCCGCTCGAGCCGTTCCTGCCACGACTCCGTAAACCCGTGTCTGGCCTGGGCCCGGTCCCCGACGATGGTGAAGCTCTGGGACGGGCAGCGCAGCAGCAGCATCTGCCACTCCGCGTCGGTCAGTTCCTGAGCCTCGTCCACGACGATGTGCGCGAACGGGCCGGCGAGCCGGTCCGGGTCCGGGTCGAGCAGTGCGCCCTCATTGACCAGGGCGTCCTGGAAGTCCTCGCCGCGCAGCATCGTCACCAGACCTACGCCGTATTCGTCGTCCGCGGCCTCGATCAGGTCGTCTACGACCCGGTCCATCTGCTCGCGTTCGGCGGCAGCCGCGGCGTCATGCCGGCGCTTACGTCGTGATGCCTGCGGGTCGCCGAGCCGCTGCCGTGCTGCGTCCAGCAGTGGCAGGTCGGACACCGTCCACGCCTGAGCGTCCCGGCGCTGCAGTAGCCTCACCTCTACGGGGCTCAGCCAGGGAGCGCACATCCGCAGGTAGGCGGGTACCGACCAGAGGTCTCCGACGAGGTCAGCCGCCTCGATCAGCGGCCACGCGCGATAGAGGGCCGTGAGCAGCTCCCTGTTCTGCAGCAGGGTCTTGCGAAACAGGTCAGCCGGGACGTCGCTGCCGTGCTTGTCCATCAGGATCGCGGCTAGCTCGTCGAAGATCTGATCGCGCGCCTCGTTATGCGGAGTGCCGGGTTCCGGTGCCTCGAACGCCTCGGCCCAGTCATCGGCGCTGAGCCAGATCTCAGACCACTGGGTCTCGACCGTCATCCCCGCCGCAGGCGGATTCTCGTAGAACCTGACGGCCGGCTCAATCGCCTTCACCAGGTCCGCGGAAGACTTCAGGCGCGCCACGTCTGGATCGGCTTCGATCCCTGCCGTGGATCCCTCGGCCACGAGGTCCTGCAGGGTGCAGATCTGCACGCCTTCCTCGCCGAGGCTGGGGAGCACGTCGGAGACGTAGGCCAGGTAGGGCTGGTGCGGACCGACGAACAGCACGCCGCCCCGGCGATGACCGAGGCGAGGGTCGGAGTAGAGGAGGTAGGCGGAGCGGTGCAGAGCGACGACGGTCTTCCCCGTACCCGGACCGCCGTCGACGACGAGAGTGCCCCGGGATCCCGCGCGAATGATGGCGTCCTGGTCGGCCTGGATGGTCCCGAGCACGTCTCGCATCCGGGTCGACCGATTGCTGCCCAGGCTGGCGATGAAGGCGGACTCGTCGTCGAGCGCCGCGTGCCCCTCAAGCCCATCCGGGGTGAACACCTCGTCCCAGTAGTCGCTGATCCGGCCGCGGGTCCAGCGGTACCTGCGGCGGCTTGCCAGGCCCATCGGGTTGGCGTGGGTCGCTCCGAAGAACGGCTCAGCCGCGGGGGAGCGCCAGTCCACCAGCAGCCGGCGACCCGCGCTGTCGGTGAGGCCAAGTCGTCCGATATACACGGGCTCGGGGGTGTCCGCGCTGACCATGCGTCCGAGGCACAGGTCGAGCCCGAAGCGGCGCAGGGCGCGCAGGCGAGCGGTCAGCCGGTGGATCTCCAGGTCCCGGTCCAGCGCCTGCTGGCCTAGGCCGCCAGGCGCCCGCCGCTCAGCATCAAGGCGATCGGACAGATCCGCAATCGACTCCCCAAGGCTTTCCGCGATGGCAGCGAAGTGCTGCTCGTCGCCAGCAATTAGCCTCGGATCGGCCTTGGGGGCGAGGCGGTCGGGAAGGTCAAACGCGCTGGTGGCCAGGGCGTTCACGGCATCAGCTCCAATCTGAGGTGCGCGGCGTCCCTGCGCGGATCACCGCGATCGCCACCTATACGATGTCGTTCGAGGTTCTGGCCTCGGCCAGCGATTATGCGGCATGACCTGGGTCTTGCCGCAAGCCCCCAGGTGCGCTATAGATTGAAAGTGGAGGGGAGTGCGTACCCTCTTTTTTTCTTTTCTTGATCGTTCGCTGTAGACGGACAACCTGCGCGAAGCGGCGTTGCGCGTACCCCACACCCCGATGCAGTCAAAGGCGCTTTGCGTGTCGCTGCGCGAGCCCTTCGCATGGTCGACCGCGTGTCTCGCCGAGGATTCAGGGGCGCCTAATCGGAGGGATCGCTCAGTCTGGCGAGCTTCCGGACGTGGATCGGCCGCAACCGGCCCTAGGGTGCGATGTGATCGAAGCCGGAGCAAAGGCAGGTGGCGTGGTCGAGTACACGATCAAGCTGCTCGGCCCCGACTCCGGCAAGCGGCGCGCCATCACCCGCCGCGTGGTCCGGAACAAGCGGCTCTGCCCGGCCGGCTACCTGTGGGCCTTCTCCCTGCTCACCGCATCGCCCGCCGCCCGCGCGAACTACGACCGCCGCCGCGAGCGCGGCTACAGCCACGCCGCCGCCGGCCGGCATCTCGCCAACCGATACTTCGGGATCCTCTACCACTGCTTGCAGACCCGCCAGCTCTACGACGAAGCCACACTTTCCCGCCAGAGCTGGAGCGCGCAGCAGCTTGACAACTAAACCCCGCGCGATGCCTTGGTCGCTAGCTTCATGATGTTTGCGTCCAGTTTCACGCGGCCTGGCCGAGGCCAGGCCACTCGGACCCGGGAGAGTAGTCGAGACGGGGCCCAATCGGGGAGGGGAACCAATGAGCTTTACTAACCGTGCTGATGCTGGGCGGCAGCTGGCTGCGCGACTTGCGCATCTGCGCGGGCAGAACGTGGCGGTGCTTGGGTTGCCACGGGGCGGCGTGCCAGTCGCCTTCGAGGTCGCCAGTGCACTTGGCGCGCCACTAGACGTCATCGTAGTCCGCAAGCTCGGGGTACCGTTCCAGCCCGAGCTTGGCATGGGGGCGATCGGTGAAGACGGCGTGCGGGTGCTCAACGACGAGATCATCGGGCAAGGCTGGATCTCTCCTGAAGAACTGGCCGCGGTGGAGGCAACCGAACGCGCCGAGCTGGAGCGGCGTGCGCTCCTATACCGCTGCGGGCGGCCCCGCCAACCGCTAGAGGGTCGCACAGCGGTGATAGTGGACGACGGGATAGCCACTGGGTCGACGGCGCGCGCTGCCTGCCAGGTCGCTCGGGCGCACGGGGCGGCCCGGGTTGTACTGGCCGTGCCGGTCGCGCCGCCGGGCTGGGAGGCGCGAATGGCCGATGTCGCCGACGAGCTGGTCTGCGTGGAAGCCCCGCGCGCTTTCTTTGCTATCGGGCAGTTCTATGATGATTTCGCCCAGACCGCCGATAGCGAGGTGACGGCTTGCCTAGCCGACGCGGCGCTGCCCTCACCCGCGGCTGACCCCGTAGGCGTGCCGGCAGCCAACCCTCCTGCAAGTGACCCGCCCGTCTGCGACGACGACGTTGAGGTCTGGTCCGGCGGGGCGCGCCTGGCCGGCCACCTGACCGTGCCGGGCCGGGCGACTGGGATAGTCCTCTTCGCGCACGGGAGCGGCAGCAGCCGGCACAGTCCCCGGAACCGCTATGTCGCCGCCGTGCTGGCTGAGGCGGGCCTGGGGACGCTGTTGCTTGACCTGCTCACCCCAGGTGAGGAAGCGGACCGGGCGAACGTTTTCGACATCGGCCTGCTGGCGGCCCGCCTGGTGGGCGCCACCAGCTGGGTCCGCGGGCAGCCGGCGGCTGCAGGTCTGCCGGTGGGCTACTTCGGTGCCAGCACCGGTGCCGCCGCGGCGCTGTGGGCGGCCGCTGAACCTGACGTTCCGATCGCGGCCATCGTTTCCCGCGGCGGGCGCCCTGACCTGGCCAGCCCTCGCCTGGGGTCGGTCAGCGCGCCCACCCTTCTTATCGTGGGCGGGAACGACGACGTGGTGCTCGGCCTCAACCGCCAGGCCCAGGCCGAGTTGCGCTGCGAGAACGATCTGGTAGTAGTGCCGGGTGCCACCCACTTGTTCGAGGAGACAGGCACACTCACCGCAGTCGCCGAACTCGCCCGCGACTGGTTTGCCGGGCACTTCGGCCCGGTCGCGGCACCCGGTCGCTGACCTGCCCGCTCCTTCGTCACCGTCATGACTAGTTGCCTGTGATCGAGTCGAGGATGACTGAGGCGTACTCCGTCGGCGCCTCCTCCCAGGCGAAGTGCCCGGCATCGAGGATCACGACGCGGCTGGTGGGCAGCCGCCGGTCGAGGAACTCCGTATTGGGGAGGGGCACAACGCGGTCAGTGCGGCCGGCGAACGGGCCGCTTAAGCCGCTGATCGGTCGGCATTCCCGCGCATGCAATCGAGCATCGCCTCGCGGCCGGCGCGCATGAAGTCGGGCCATTCGCGCGTGTCGAGGAACTGCTGGTAGAAGCCGGTCCCGGCGACCTTCCAGTAGGGCACCGGCTCGATGAGCAGCGTCCGAGCCTCGCGGCGCAGCCTGGCCAGGTGCTCGCGGGCCAGCTCCGCGTGCTGGCAGGTGCGCACCTGCGAGGCGGCCGAGATAATGCTGACCGGCCGGCCGTCCCAGCCAGTAACGTCCTCGCCCTGGAACTCGTGCGGATAGAAGCAGTTGACTGCCACGGCGGTGTCGACGGCGGGCTCAATGTCCAGCACTGGTCGCACCGGGAAGATATCGACGATCCCGCCATCGCACCAGGACAATCCGTCGCGCACCACCGGCTGGATGAACAGCGGCATGGAGACCGCCATCCGGATCGCGTGCGCCACGGGCATATCCGGATAGGTCCGCGGGCCAACGAAGTCTAGGCGATTGTGCTCGACATTCCAGATCGGCGCATACGTCGGTATCCGCAGCTGCGCCAGCGTCAGATCGCCCAGTTGGCTGCGGTAGAACGCTTCGAGCTTGTCACCGCGCAGGATCCCGCTCCAGCCGCGCGCCAGGGTAGGGACGAGCGAGGCGATCTCTCGCCATCCGATGTCGATGTAGTCGCTTGCCCGGACCGAGGCGGTGAGCTCTGCGACTTCGTCGGCCGGCATCCCAGCGCCGAGCGGGAATCCGAACAGGGCCGAGCCCGAGCACACCGAGTAGACCGATACCTGAGTGCCGCTGTCCTCGAGCGCCTTGGCCACGCCGACGAGCGCCGCGAGGGCACCGCTGCCACCGGTGGCGACGACGCCGACGCGGCCAGCCAGCGGCGGCGCGGCAGCACCCAGCAACGGGCCGAAGACCTGACCCGGGGCGGGTCGGCGGTCGAATGGCAGCGGCAGCATCCCGCGTCGAACCGCGTCAAGGAACGTCGCATCCTTGCGGATAGCTGTTGCCGCGTCGCGGGCACGGACTATGACGTTGAAATACTGCCGGATCCGGAAGATGTCCAGCGCGGCATCCAACGCGCTACGGCTAGGGCCAGCATCGGTGGTAGACATCGCGTTCGCCTCCGCTCACCACGTTGCGCAGCAACTGCCGCGTCCGGCCAGGGGCGAAGGTCCTGCCGGCCACCATGACGAGCCCGGTGATCCCGTCGGCGGCGCCCGTTGTTGCTAGTCCGGGCCAGCGGAAAGCAGGCCGCGCATGGCCGCCCACACGTCGGCGTGGTTGAGCAGATCAAAGTGATGCAAGCCGCCTATCCCGCGGCCCAGCTCGACCTGGAATGGGATGTGCTGGCGTGAGCCGCGTCGGCCGTGCGCGCTGGCGGGCTGGACGAGCAGGTCACCGAGGACGGCGCCGACCGGGCTGCCCGGATCAGCGGTAACGGTGGCGCTGATGGCGTAGTGGTCAGCCCCGGCTAGCAGGGGCGCATCAGTTCGGTGATCGCTCAGACAGCAATCCTGGTCGCAGCCGGTCCAGTCATCGTCCAGTACGTATCCGCGCCGCAGGTCCTTGACCGAGGCCGACCCGGTGACCATGGTCACGAATGGCCTGGTTTCGGGTAGCTGGCTGAGCGCCCAGCCCGCGAGCCCGGCAGCGCGGGCCAGCGGTGCACCCAGGTGTGGCGACCCGAGGTAGAAGATATGGCGAATGCGTCCCACCCAGGCAGCGGACTCTTCCCGTCCGTAGTGGCAGGCGCTGCGGATGACCAGGCCGCCCATCGAGTGACCTACCAGCAGGATCTCATCCACCTGCTCTGGCCACGCCGATGTCAGCCTGTCCAGCAGTTCGGCCAGGTCGTGGCCGCTGTCGGAGACGTGGCGGCCGGTGTTGTACCGGATATAGACCGGGGTGTAGCCAAGTTCCGCCTGCAAGCGGGGTCCATAGGGCATGGATTGGCTCGCCCGCCGGCGCCAGGAGTTCTCCGTCTCGGCCAGTCCATGGACGAAGACTGCCATCCTGCGCGCTGCAAGCGGGAACGCGTCCGCAACCTTGTCAGCGGTCAGTTCGACATCGAATCCATCCGTCCGCACCGCCATCGGGATGGCAAGAGGAGCTAGGTCAGTCCCGAGCCGATCTCCGCTTACCGCATTGAGCGCGGCAAGAGTCATGTTCCCTGCCCGTTCACGGCCGATGGACTGGCCGTCGGCCGCAAGGAGAGAGCTGGCGTATCCACCGACGCGCCCTGCGGCCGCGCCGGCACCGCGGACCGTCAGGTACGCGGTGCGCGCCACCGAGTTGTGAATAAGCCGGGCTGGGGCGCCCACCCGCCCGACCGGGGCAAAGGCCCGGCCGGCGATGACCGTATGCACCTGCTCTATCCGGGACACCATTTCGCAAAATGCTCGGCCACCCAGGACGCTCACCGCACGAAGTTCGGCCGGAGTCATGACCCACCTCCCAGGCACCAGGCACGAATCCGCTTTCCTTGCCATTGGAGGCCAACCGTCGCCGGATGGCAAGGGCTTACGGGCAAGGGAACGATGTACCCTGCCGACGCCACCTGCACAACCCCGCCGCCGATTACCTGGGACGGCCCAGCAGTGACGCGGGCGCGGCATGCCTACCGCGCCGCGCTCAGCTTCAGCGGCTCACGCAGAACTTGACGGCGCTGCTGAGGGTCGCCAGCTGGGGGTAATCGTCCTCGTCGATTCGCCGTGAAATGCTCTGGCTCAGGATCTCGATGAAGCGGAGAAAGTCCAGCGAATCCAGCTCGACGGCATCTCGCAGGTCAGCGTCCGGCGACAGACTGGCCATGTCCGCGTTGGGCGCTACCTCCGCGATCGCTTCCTTGATAGCTTCTTGAGCCTGTTCTGGTGTCACAGTTCCTCCGGTCGGTCGAGCATGTCAGAAATCTGCGCCAGGAAACGGGCACCGGTATATCCATCGGTGGCACGGTGGTCCGCGGCTAGGGTCGTCACGACCACTGGCCGAGCGCCGACGAGACCATTAACCGCGACCGGCCGTTCGATGATCTTGCCGAAGCCGACGAGCGCGACCTGCGGCGGATAGATAACGCCGAAGACCGATTCGACGCCCTGATCGCCAAGGTTGGTGACAGTGATCGTCCCGTCTGTCAGTTCAGATCCGCGCAGCCGTCCGCTGCGAGCCCGGACGACAAGATCGCGCATGCGCGCCATCAGTTCGTCTACCGAGAGGCTCGGCGGCGTCATGAATAGCCGGGGTGAGCAGGCCGCCGCCGCGCAGCGAGATAGCTAGTCCCAGGTTTACCGCCTCGGCCGGCCGGAGCTGATCGTCTATCCAGTAGCCGTTCAGCTCGGGAACCTGCTGCGCAGCTAGCGCGGCCGCCTTGAGCAGAAGCACGGCAGGCACCAGCCGTTCGGTTACTGCCAGCTCGCGGTTGCGCTCCTGCATCCAACTCATCGCGTTCGTCATGTCTGCGGTGTTGCTGACGTAGTAGTGCGGTATCTCGCGCTTGGACCTGGCCATGAGGCGCGCTATTGCCTGGCGCATGGACTGGCTTCGGTCGGCGGCCGACCGTTCTGCGCGCGCTGGCTTCGGGGGCGCGGCCGCTGGAATCTCCGCCGGTCGGCCCGGCTGAGCGATCGCCGCTGCTCGGCGGACGTCCGTCTCACGGATCGCGCCGTGCGGTCCGGTAGCGGATACAGCGTCGAGGTCGACGCCGAGTTCGGCGGCGACGTACCGGGCCCGCGGCGTCGCTCGCTTGCGGGCGGCGGACTGGGCAGCTGGCTGGGCTTTCGCGGCTGGGCTTTCGCTGGCTGGGCTTTTGCTGCCTGTGCTGGCGTGACGGGCGCTGGCTCCGTGGTCGTCGGCCCCGTAGTTACCGCGGCAGCAGCCATCTCGACATCGTCCCTGGTTATAGCCCCATCCTGGCCAGTGCCGTGGACCTTGCCGATGTCTACTCCGAGCTCCCTGGCACGATGCCTTATCACGGGGGAGAGGGTCGCAGCGCGGCGTGGATTTTCCGGCGGCGGCCTCGGCGCTTGCGGCCTTGCGGCTCGCTGATCGTGGCCAGCACAGTGCCGACGGGACGGTCTGACCCACGCCGACGATCGAGCTGCTCGACGTCGCCCGTGCAGAACGACTCGACATCGATGGCCGACTTCGCGGTGTCGATGACCGCTATGACGTCACCTTTGCGTACCTCGTCACCTGGCTTGACCAGCCACTCCAGAACGGTGCCCTCGTCCATGTCCGCGCCGAGCGACGGGCATCCGGAACTCGGCCACGTCAGCCCACCGCCCGGCGCGCGGCGGCGACGATCCCGTCTGGCTTGCGGAAGCGCGGCCTCCTCCAGATGCCGCGGGTAGGGCATCGGTACCTCGGCGCTGCATACCCGCTCCACCGGCGCGTCGAGTTCGTAGAACGCCTGCTCCATGATCCGCGCGCTGACCTCGGCGGCCAGGCTGCCGGAGCGCCAGCCCTCGTCCACGATCACTGCCCGGTGAGTCTTGGCCACCGAGGCGATGATGGTCGCGTCGTCCAGCGGGCGCAGCGAGCGCAGGTCGATGACCTCGGCCTCGATGCCGTCCGCGGCTCAGCGCGTCGGCCGCCGTGCAGCGCCTTGCCGAGCGTGCCGCCGTAGGTGATGAGGCTGACGTCGCCCCCGGCGCGGCGAACCGCGGCGGAGCGGATGTCCACCGGCTCCCGCGTCCGCCGGCGAGCGTGCCCTGCAGGTTGTAGAGCGAGCCGTGCTCGAAGATCAGCACCGGGTCGGGATCCTGCAGCGCGGTCCACAGCATGCCGCGCGCGTCCTCGAGCGTCGCGGGCGCCAGCACCTTGATGCCGGGGATGTGGGTGTACCAGCCTTCCAGGCTGTGGGAGTGCTGCGCAGCGACCTGACGGCCAGCTCCGGTCGTCATCCGGATCACCAGCGGCACGTTGCACTGGCCGCCGGACATGTGCAGGAGCGTGGCGGCGTTGTTCATGATCTGGTCCAGCGCGAGCAGGCTGAAGTTGACCGTCATGATCTCGACGATCGGCCGCATCCCGGCCATGGCGGCGCCGATGCCGGCGCCGACGAAAGCCGATTCCGACAGCGGCGTGTCCCTGATACGCTCGGGCCCGAACTCCTCGAGCAGGCCCGGCTGACCGCGAAGCAGCCGCCGTACCGCCCGACGTCCTCGCCCATGAGGAAGACCCGGTCGTCCCGCTGCATCGCCTCCCGGATGGCGGCGCGCATCGCCTCGCGGTAGCTGGTCTTCACCTGCTCAGTGGTGCTCATGACGTCTCCGGGCTGTAGACGAACCTGGTGAGATCCTCGACTGGCTCCAGCGGTGCGGCCTGGGCCGCAGCGACGGACGCTTCGATCTGCGCCTGCCAGCTCGTCTTCCATCGAAGCGAGGTCCGTCGTCGGACAGCTCGCCGGCGCTCGCGCAGGCGGCCGGCGAGCGATTCGATCGGGTCGCGCTGCTTCCATTGCTCCACCTCGGCCTTGTCGCGGTAGAGCTCCGGGTCGTACATCGAATGCGCGCGG
Source organism: uncultured Actinomycetota bacterium (assembly GCA_963837255.1). Classification (GTDB taxonomy): domain Bacteria; phylum Actinomycetota; class Actinomycetes; order Streptosporangiales; family Streptosporangiaceae; genus JAJYUU01. The sequence goes on along the minus strand of CAWIMN010000007.1, from coordinate 981,430 downwards.
AACCGGTAGGTGCGAAGCTCGAGGAAATGCGGGCCGCCGCCCGCCCTGACCGCCTCCGCAGCCTGCCTGGCGGCATGCTCGACAGCCAGTACGTCCATCCCGTCCACGGCCATGCAGGCATCCCGTAGCCGCGGCCCGCATCGCCAGGTCCGTCTGAGCCTGCGCGCGATCCAGCGCCGTGCCCATGGCGTAGCGGTTGTTCTCGCAGCAGAACAGCACCGGCAGGTCCCAGAGCGCGGCCAGGTTCATGCATTCGTGGAACTCGCCCTCCGCGACCGCGCCGTCGCCGAAGAAGCAGGCGGTCACGCGCTGATCGCCGCGCATCCGGTCGGCGAGAGCGAATCCGACGGCTAGCGGCAGCCCGCCCGCCGACGATGGCGTTGCCGCCGTAGAACCGGCGCGATGACGTCGAACAGGTGCATCGATCCGCCGCGGCCGTGGCTGCACCCGGTGGTCTTGCCGTACATCTCGGCCATGACCGAGTCCAGCGGTATGCCCCGGACCAGCGCGTGGCCGTGCTCGCGGTACGTCGACACGATGGAGTCGTCGGCGGTGAGCGCCTGATTCACCCCGACCGCGACCGCCTCCTCCCCGATGTACAGGTGCACGAAGCCGCGGATCTCCCCCGCGCTGTAGAGCTCGACGCACTTCTCCTCGAAGCGCCGGATCAGCAGCATCTGCCGCAGCAGTTCGCGCCGGTGCGCAGCGTCCGACCGGGTAGCGTCGGCGGCGGTTGCCGCGGCCGCGGCTCATGGGGTAATCCCCGAGAGTCGAGACGTCGCCGGTCTCCAGGCCGAGCTCCCTGGCCTTGAGCAGGCGGCGCATGACCTTCCCGCTCTGCGTATGCGGCAGGTGCTGATCGAACTCGATCTCCTTCGGCGCCACCGCCGCCCAGCCTGCGCCGGCCGAACGCGATCAGCTCGGTGCGGAGCTCCTCGCTCGGCTCACTGCCGGGGCTTAGCGTCACGAACGCCTTGACGAGCTCGCCTGCCACCGGGTCGGGCTTGCCGATCACTCCCGCCTCCGCCACGGCAGGGTGCTCCATCAGCACGCTCTCCACCTCGAACGGGCCCGATCAGGTGGCCGGCGGACTTGATCACGTCGTCCGCGCGGGCGACGAACCAGTAGTAGCCGTCCGCGTCCCGGCGGGCCACGTCACCGGTGAGGTACCAGCCGCCGGCGAACGCCTCCGCATAGCGCTCGTCGTCGTGCAGGTAGCCGCGGAACATCGACGGCCAGCCAGGCCGCAGCGCGAGCTCGCCCTCGGCGCTCGGGCTCGGTCACCTCACGGACTTGCCGTCGGTCACCGCTAGCCCGGCCGTCATCGCCCTGCTACCAGCAGTCCCGCCGTCACGCCGGGCAGCGGCCGGCCCATCGAGCCGGGCCTGATCTCCATCGACGCGAAGTTGCTGATCATGATCGCGCCGGTTTCGGTCTGCCACCAGTTGTCATGAATGGGCAGGCCGAGCGTCCGCTCGCCCCAGACGACGGCCTCGGGGTTGAGCGGCTCCCCGACGCTCGCGATGAACCGCAGCGCGGACAGGTCCTGGCTTGCAGGCAGTTCCGGCCCGTAGCGCATCAGCATCCGGATCGCCGTCGGCGCCGTGTACCACACCGATACCCTGCTGCTCGGCCAGGATCCGGTACCAGCGGCGAGCGTCGAAGTCGGCCGCATCGGTCACCAAGGTCAGGCCGAGGGTGAGCGGGGCGATGATCCCGTAGGAAGTGCCGGTGACCCAGCCAGGGTCGGCGGTGCACCAGAACACGTCGTCCGGCTGCAGGTCGAGCGCGAATGCCGCGGTGGCGTGATGCGCGACCACCGCCTCGTGCACGTGCACGGCGCCCTTCGGCTTGCCAGTCGTGCCGCTGGTGAAGTGCAGCAGGGCCATGTCCTTCGGGTCGGTAGGCGGGATTTCGAATTGGTCATCGGCTGCGGCCAGCGCCTCACGCCAGGCCGATCGTCTTGTCGTCCGGCGGTGTCGTCGACGATGAGGACGTGCTCCAGGCCAGGCAGCGTGTCCCGGATCGGCGCGATCCTGCGCTGGTACAGCGCGGGCGCTCGTCACCAGCACCTTGGCGTCCCCGAGGCGCAGCCGCTCCCGGATGGGCTCGGGCCCGAACGCGGGGAACAGCGGCGAGAAGACGCTGGTATTCTTCAGCGTGCCCAGGGCCGCGATGTAAAGTTCTGGCTCCCGGCCGAGCAAGGAGAACACCCGGTCGCCCTTTGCCACCCCGAGGTCGCGCAGCATGTTGGCGAACCGGTTGGTCTGGCGCCGGCAGGTCGGCATAGGTAAGGTCCGTCACGCTGCCGTCTTTACGCAGGCAGCGCAGTGCCGTGACGCCCGAACGAGGGCCAGCCGCGTGCCGGTCGACTGCCTCATGCGCGATGTTCAGGCCCCGGCCGCCGGGCAGGCCATCCAGCTCGCCGCGTGCTGCCTCCCAGGAGAATTCCCGGACTGCCTGGTCGTAGTCAGCGAGATTGAAGATGGCACCTGCGGTGGGGCGCTTGCGGATCGGTTCCCATGCCACGGTCGGACCTCCATCCGGCTGTCGGACGTCCTTCACGTCTATCGGCGGTCAAATCCGGCGGGTAGAGACCTAGGTCCTGAGGAATCCCGAAGACGGAGCGCGATCCGCCTGACCTGCGGGCCGTGCTCGTAGACCGGGAGTATCCCGGCCCGGGCGTGATGTCCACAATCGGCCAGCGGGAGACCGCGCACATGCGGTACTGGCGCAAGTATTCCGGCGACTTCTCCCCGGGCATGTCAGTAGCAGTCGCGAGCTCGTGCCACTGGGACCTTAGCCACGTCGGCTCGGCCCGATCGTCCCTTGCAAGACCGCTCATCCGTGCTTACCGTCAGCCCGGTATGCACTCCGAAGGCAAGTCCCTGGGAGCCTCCGTGATTCGGTTTCGTCCGGACCGCCGCAGTGTCGTCTGTTCTGCACGGCGGCCATTTGGCCACCGTGCAGCCCTTGCAGTCATCGCCAGCGCCGCCGCCACGGTGGCACTCTGCGGATTGGCCACGCCTGCCTGGGCCGCGCCGACTGCCAACGGTCCGGTCACGACCGTCCGCTATTCAGCCGGTGCCACAGCGACCGCGTATGCAGGGGCGGCCTTCGACACCTGCACGGCGCCGCCGCTGAGCACGATCAGTGCCTGGAGTGCGTCGCCATACCGGGCGATCGGGGTGTACATCGGCGGCGTCAACCGCACCTGCAGCCAGCCACAGCTCACGGCTACTTGGGTGACCGCAGTATCCACTCGGGGGTGGCGGCTGCTCCCGATCTACAAGGGACTGCAGGCACCGTGCGGTGGCAAGCCCACCGATCAGAAGATCATCCCCGCCAATGCTGCCAGCGAAGGCACGGCCGCAGCCGATGATGCCGTGGCCAAGGGGAAAGCCCTCGGCATCCTCGGCGGCAGCGCGCTCTACAACGACCTGGAGACCTACGCCACTGGCAACGCGACCTGCCGGACCGCGGTGCTGCGGTACCTGTCGGGCTGGACCACGGAGATCCACCGGCTCGGGTACGTAGCCGGCGTCTACGCTCAGCTGGCCTCCGGCGCTCGCGACTTGGCGAGCGTCTACGCATCTACCTCCTACGCTCGCCCGGACGTGCTGTGGATTGCGCGGTATGACGGGAGCGCCTCCCTCGCCGGATGGGCAGGCGTCCCCAACGCTGACTGGGCCACCCACCAGCGGGCCAAGCAGTACCGCAACAGCCACGACGAGATCTACGGCGGCGTCACCCTCAGCGTCGACAACGATCAGGTCGACGCTCCGGTCGCCACGGTCGGCTATGCCTACAAGGTCATCAGCAGCACCGCGCTCAACGCGCGTTCTGGGCCGTCGACTTCCTATCCGGTGGTGAAGGCTCATGCGCCGGGATCGGCGCTGGCCGTCGCCTGCCAGACACCCGGCCAGAAGATTGGCAGCACCAGCGTGTGGGACAAGCTGACCGACGGCAGCTATGTCACCGACTACTACGCGAGTACGCCGTCAAAATCCGGATACAGCGCCCCGCTGTCCCGCTGCAGCTACCCGTACCAGGTCACTGCGACCGCCCTCAACGAGCGGACCGGGCCTGGTGCTTCCTACCCTGTCAAGGGCACCCTTGCGGCCGGTGCCCTAGCGTGGCTGACCTGCCAGCGCGCTGGCAGCATGGTCGGGACTACGCGGATCTGGGACAAGCTCACCAATGGCCGCTGGGTCACTGATTTCTACGTCGCGACCCCCAGTAAGACCACCTACAGCAAGCCCGCGCCACGATGCTAAGCCAACCGCCGGCGAGCCTTGTGGCCATGACCGTTAACGATCGCTGCCGGGCAGAAATGAGGGCACGTTAGCTGGCCGATCATCGCAGGGGCTCCACAGTGAACCCTAGCTTTCCGAGCACCCTCACGGCGCCGGCCTTCCCGCCCTCGAAATCACCAGGGGCAAGGCGCTGGCCCGTCGCGAACTCGAACGCCGTGCCCAAGATTGCCTTGTGCGGGTAAGGGCGTTTGTCCCAGACCAACTCATAACTCCTGCTCTGGCCGAAGCCATGCGCAGAGAAGAACTGTTCCGGGCCCAGCCGGTCGTACTCCTTTATCGCGCGCAACACGTCGTCACGCGTCACGTGGTCCCACGCCACCATCTCTCCACCGCTTTCTGCAGGAAACTGACTTACGGGCGAGCATCAACGGCTATTGCGGTCCGCACCGGATCCGGGCCGCGGGCGCCGTACGGCTCAATTAGATCGGGTGGCGAGCGCTAGTGTGCCTGCCTCAGCTTTCCGATCGCGGTGCGGAATACCTCATTGGCCTCGCGCACACCGCAGTAGCTTGGCAATCTGTGGCATCGGCTCGCCCGAGACTGTCCGGACCGGAGGCATCATGGCTGGGTACTTCGTCGCTAACTACTCGATCACCAACCAGGTCGAGTACAGGGAGTACCTTGCGGCAGTCGGACCCGTCCTGGAGGCCCACGGTGCCGAAACCATCGTCGTCGACCGTGACTCCGTGCTGCTTGAAGGATCAGCCGGGAAGGTGACCGTTGTGCTGCGGTTTGCCACTAAGGCTGCAGCCGAGGCCTGGTACGAGTCGCCGGAGTACCAGGCCATCAGGCACCTCCGCACGGACAACACCGAGGGCATCGGGGTCATCGCGGAAGGCAAATAGGGCGACGCTTCATTCTTCTATTGATGCTGCACCGGCCGTGCCCGGCGACTGTTTGTCACTGCAGCCGGCTGGATGACGCGACACGCCGCGTCTGTGCAGGATTGCCTGGTGACCGGCTCGTCATCCGCGGCGAAGGGCGCGATCTGCGACGCGATCCAGCGCGCCGGTCGGGTAGTAGAGCCGCGCCTCCACGATGCGATCGTCTCGGCAGCGAATAACCGAGCAGCCTGAGACCTCCAGCGGGGGCACGTCGATATCTGCGGCCGCGGTGCCGCGCATCGTCCACTCTGCGACCGCGCAGTCACGGTGTTCGAAGCCGCCGTTGTAGTCGCGGGTGTAGTCCGGGTAGCAGCGGATCAGTTCCTCCTGGATGGCGCGGTCCTCCTTGACCGAGGCGGCGGCTGGCCGACCGTTCGCGAGCACGGTGAGGTCAGTCGCGATCCACCGCGCAGCACGCTGGTGATCACCGGCGTTGCATGCGTCGTTGTATGCGATCCAAATGGATAGTGGGGTGGCCGGGCTGGCCTCGGTAACCAGGGTGCACCTCTCATTTCTGTGTCCGTCTTGCACCGACCCGGCCGACGCACTGGACGATCAGTCCATCCTAGGAGTGACAAACGTCCGCTGCAGAGCTGACGTTTGCTTCGTGTGGCCGCAGCCGCTCATGAGCAACATTAGTGCTGCGGGTTTACTAACCAAATGACTTATCGATAGATTCACATCTATGCCATGATCAAGGGTGGGATACACGCCTGGCAGTTATGACTGGAACCTCGCGCATAATGGCCTGATGCCCTGTGATGTGACAATAGATCCGCCGGCTGTTTACGGCTGGTTCCTTCGCGAAGTGCTCCAGCAATCCAGCGCACAGGCGAATGGATCTGGCCGAATAACCTGGATATTGCCCCGGGCGCGGGTGGAAGCAGGTGGCCGCTGCTGCGACACTGGGGAGCGGCGCGCTGGAACAGGGAGTGTGATGCTGAGTGCCGGGTGACAGGCTGCGCCGCATTCTGGCCTCGCTGGGCGACGGCGGCGATGGGTGGTCGTCTGGGCGGCTGTGCGCCGTATGTCCTGCAATCCTGGGGGTGAACGGGGCGGGGATCATGCTGATGTCGGGTGACCTGCCCAGGGGGTCGCTGTGCACCACCGATGAGGTAAGCAATCTGATCGAGGACTTGCAGTACACGCTGGGCGAGGGTCCGTGCGTTGACGCTCACCAGCAAGACAGGGTCGTGGCCGAGCCGGACTTGGCTGATCCGCTGACCAGCCGGTGGCCCGCGTTCAGGCCGCCGGTGCTGGACGCCGGGGTGCGAGCTGTCTTCGGATTCCCGCTGGCAGTGGGGAGGGCGCGGCTGGGGGCGCTGAATCTGTACCGGGCCGAGGCAGGCCCGCTGACCGCCGAGCAGCATGCCGACGCGCTGGTGATGGCGGATGTGGTAGCCCGCTGGGTCCTGGAGGCGCAGGCAGGCGCACCTTTTGGCACGGTCGCCAAGGAGCTGGAAGTAAGCGCCGATTTCCACTTCGCGGTCCATAACGCGGCCGGCATCGTGTCAGTGCAGGAGGACATCAGCGTGACCGAGGCTCTTATCCGGCTGCGGGCGCATGCGTTCAGCAAAGATCGCCCCGTCAATGACGTCGCCCAGGATGTCATCGCCCGCACCCTCAGGCTGGGAGAACCAGGTGCGCAAGGGCCGTAACTACAGTCAGCGGATCGGCCATGGCGCGGCCAGCCAGGCAGCGGGCCGAGCCAGTAGAGGACCTCGTACCTGCTCAGGAGGTGTGTGAAGATGACCAGGGAATCCGACGTAGTCCAGTCACTGGTCGAGATGGCCGACACTCTCGTCGATGACTACGACGTCGTCGACATGCTGACAGGCGTCGCGGACCGGTGTGTCAGTCTCCTTGGGGTATCGGCGGCCGGAGTGATGCTGGCCTCCCCAGCGGGCAGCCTGGGCCTGGTGGCTTCGTCCAGCGAGGCGATGCGGCTGCTGGAGCTGTTCGAACTGCAAGCTCAGGAAGGCCCGTGCCTGGATGCCTTCCGGACTGGTGAGCCTGTCGAGCAGGAGGACCTGCACGCGGGTGCGGGGCGGTGGCCGGTGTTCTCCGCGGTGGCGTTGCAGAGCGGGTTCCAGTCGGTGCTGGCCCTGCCGCTGCGGCTGCGGGAGGCGACTGTGGGCGCGCTGAACCTGTTCCGTGTCACCCGCGATCCCATGGCGGAGGCCGACGTCATCGTCGCGCGGGCTTTCGCCGATCTCGCCGCGCTCAGCATCACCCAGCACCGGGCCAGCGCCGAGGCCCAGCGCCTGAATGAGCAGCTGTCAGACGCCCTAACCAGCCGGGTGGTGATCGAGCAGGCCAAGGGCGTCATCTCAGAGCGGGCAGGCATTGACTTGGCCCAGGCGTTCTCCCGGCTACGCGCCTACGCCCGCAACGGCAATTACCGGCTCACCGACGTCGCCCAGGCTGCCGTTGACGGAACACTCGACCCGCTCGCCTGGTCCTGACAGCCGAGCGGAGGGACATTGTCCTGGCCGGGGCGGTGTATCGGCTCTCGGTGCCGTCAGGTACGGCGCCCGGCCAACGAGCGGGCAAGGCCACTACTGTCACTGGGCATCTACGCGCCGACCGGGCAGCTCCTTGATCCCCATAGCATGTGCCACCCATGCCCAGATTTCAGTCGGCAAATCCCTGTTTTCGCCCATGACACCCTCCGGCAGTGCGATCGAAGCGCTGCCTGGGCCTTTGCTCATGCAGCCCGGAATACTTCAGCCCGGCCCCGAGTCTGACGCCGCCGCAGTTCCGTAGCTGTCGAAAATCACCTGCCTGACATCCCTGATGGCCAAGTCCAGCTCGGCGATAGCAGCGCGGACTTTCCCGGCCGCGGGATGGTGGTCCAGTAGCGCCAGCGCGTGCTCGAGCGCCAGCCCGGCAGTGAAAAGCCGGCGCACCACGGTGTCGCTCATCGCGGTGGCTACACGGTCGCGTTCCGCTGCCAGCTGCATAGCCACGGGCGTCAGGTTGCAGAGCGCCGCGGAATGCCGATCGGATCGGGGGACGACGGCCGCCTCACGGTAGTCCGGTATCGCTCCGTCGGCGGGAATGCTCCAGCGTGGCGGCATCGCTCAGGCACCTCCGGTCCTATCCGGCCGTAACTGGCCGTGCCGCCGGGGTCTGGAGCGACGTGGTCCCTGCGCAGCTGTTGTGGCCACGCGCAGGATCCCTTTGTGGACACATCCACCGCTAGGCTACGCGCCGCCGTTGCACCATGGATAGTCAGCCGCATGGACCACAACGGCGAGCTGTTCAAGTACGACCTGTGCTCCTCGGCCGTGACCACGATCCGGCACGACGGCATGCGGCTGCTCACCGAGAAGCTCGTCGCGCAGCCATGCCGGCAGATCGTGGCGATAGGGGAGTTCGACGCCTCGCGAACGCGACCTTCGCGACCCCAGTCCTGCCGGTCGCCAGGATTGCGGCGGGTCATATGAACAGGCGTCGCGAGACGACTCCGCTAGCGATGTCGGTGCCAAGCCACAATGTGAAGTGGTCGCCAATGGCGAAGTACTTGCCTGGGTCGTCTGCGGTAAGTGCGACGGTCACGATGAGATGGTCGGCTGTGAGCCATTCGGAGCCGTCACCGTTGTTGGTAACCACTTCTGCGTCGACCGGAGCGTCAGAGCCGTCGTACATCAAGGCACCGCGACGGTGGGAAACTGGGCGCCCGCAGGCCGCCCAGTTCGCCGCCCGGCCGGTGTCTAGACAAGATGGGAAGTGAGACAATCCGCGGGAAGTAAGGTGAGGCGGGCGTGGCGGTAGTGACAGCCGACTTGATCTCAAAGGCGCGGGCCGGGGACGGCGAGGCGTTCCGGGAGCTGACGGAGCCGTACCGCCGGGAGCTGCAGGTGCACTGCTACCGGATGCTCGGATCCTTCCAGGACGCCGAGGACGCTCTGCAGGACGCTCTGCTGGCCGCCTGGCAAGGCATCGAAGGGTTCGAGGGGCGTGCCTCGATCCGCAGATGGCTCTACCGGATCGCCACTAACAGATGCCTCAACGCGCTTCGCTCGGCCAGCCGACGACCCGCCAAGGACTGGAGCATTCCGCAGGTAGAACCGCCCGAGCCGACCCGGCTCGGCGAGATCGTGTGGCTCGAGCCATATCCCGACGTCCTCCTCGAGGGTGGGATGGGCGTAGCGCTCGGTCCGGAGGCCCGCTACGAGCAGACCGAATCCATCTCCCTGGCCTTCGTGACTGCCCTGCAGCTCCTGCCGCCTCGCCAGCTTGCCGTCCTGATCTTGCGCGACGTCCTCGGATTCCACGCGAACGAGGTGGCCGACATGCTGGACTCGACTGTCGAGTCGGTCAATAGTGCCCTCAAACGGGCGCGCGTCACCCTGCAGCGCCAAAGTCCGCCGTCCGCCGACCGCGAACCGCCTCCCGCCTGCGGCTCGCCGGCCGAGGATGCGATCGTGGCGAAGTTCGTCAACGCGTACGAGTCCGCCGACCTCGACGCGCTGGTAGCCCTTCTGACGGACGAGGTCTTCATGTCGATGCCGCCAATGCCATTCGAGTACGAGGGGCGCGACGTCGTGGCCAGCTTCTGCGCCAGCATCTTCGGCTCGGGGCGGAGATTCGACCTCGTGCCGACGAGAGCCAATGGCCAGCCGGCGTTCGGCTCCTACCTGCGCGTCCGTGCCGGCAGCCGCCACGGGACGGGCCTCATCGTCCTCACGCTCGCAGGCGAGCGGATCGGCGCCATGATGCACTTCGACAGCAGCGTGCTCCCATCGTTCGAGCTACCACGATCGCTCCCGGGCTGAGCCAGCACCAAGGCAGGCATAGCGCCCGCGCCGTCCGGCGACTCCGCATCGCTGGTACGGAGCAGTCGCGGCCCTGCCGAGCTTCACCCCCTGCGGGTGAAGCTCAGCCAGCCTCCGGCGACTGACCATCAGAGGTGAGGCGCAATCGTGGCAGCTAAGGAGCGGAGCGGTGGGGGACTTCTGCGAGGTGATCATCGGCCCACCCATCAGTCGCGACGGCCCAGACGGGTTCGGCCCATGGCACCTGATGCGCGAGCGACGGGAACGCTGATGCTGGCGGCCGAATTGGCTGATCGGCCTATCACCGACGGCGTACGCAGCCTTGAGGTGCGCTGGTTCTTGCCCGGCCCGCTGGCTGCTGCGGTCACCGGCTGGTTCGGGCGGTTCCCGTCCGCTGATGAGTCCCGCGAGGACTCTTACCTCCTGGACCCGCAGTTGCGCGGGCTGTCGGTGAAGGTCCGCGCCAGCGGAGCGCTGGAGGTGAAGGCCTATGGCGGGAGTCCCGGCATCCTGGAAGTGCCGGGTCGGGCCCGCGGACATCTGGAGTCCTGGCGGAAGTGGGCATTCCCGGTTAGCCCGGTGAGCCGAAGCGCTGACCCGCCGGGCTGGAAGCCAGTCCGCAAGCAGCGGCGCATCAGCCGGTTCTCATCGAGCAGCGGCTGGGCTGCCACCGGCGCCAGGCAACTGGGCGAGCAACCGCAGTGTGAAGTGGAACTCACCGAGATTCACGCAGCAGGCGAGGTCTGGTGGACCCTGGGCTTCGAGGCCACCGGCGCTGGCGATCTGGTGCGCCGCGAACTCGAGGCCGCCGCAGACCTCGTATTTGCCCGCGCCCTGCCCGGGCTGGAGCCCGGCCTCTGGCAATCTAGGTCGTACGCGGCGTGGCTGTCCCGCACGCCTGGGTACTCCGACTGCACGGGTCTCGTCACGTCCGATGCAGGATGAGCAGGAATTCGGCCCTACCGTGATCGGCGAGCGCGCCGAGGAAGCCAAATCCAGCAGGTCGCTTGACGCCCCAGTCGGGGAACGGCACGGGAATCGATCCTGCTGCCTGCAGGAGTGGTCCGCTGCGGCGTGCTGAGAATGTGACGTAGACCAAGTGCGTGGTCCCGTTCATGGTGAGCTCGCCAGCGGCCCTGATTGTGACGGGCCTGCCCGAGACGAACGCGGCTCCTAGTGTCACCGGCCGCGTCAGGGCGACCGTTGCCACCGGGAATCTGCTGGTGTCGAGGCTGCTGGCGAGTTGTGGCTGCGCCTTGCCGCCGACCTTGAGGTCGGCCACGGCGATGCGGAAGGTCGCAACGGTGACGCGGTCGCCGGAGACGATGACAGCTCCGGTGACGGCCGTGGTCCTGCCGACAGTGTCGTTGCTGAAGCCGAGGGCGCTCTCGGCGACGCGGAAGCCCGCCACCGATGGAGCCGCGACCTGCCAGGTGCCGCCGATCGGCCCTGCTGGCGGGCTGGCGGCGCCCCTCGGCAGCGTCAGCGGAGGCGCCGCTGGCTGTCTGATGAAGATCGCTACTGCCACCACGATGAGCGCCGCGAGCGCCACGACACATGCCAGCGCCCATCGCAGCGGCCGGTGCCTGCTCCGCGTAGGTGCCCCGAGACCTGTCTGGTCAGTCAATGCTGATCACCGCTGATCTGTGTGATGCGCGGACCCAGGCCGCCGGAGTCCTCGGTAAGGCCCGCGCCAATCTGCTCGCGGCCGGGCAACCCGGAAGACCGGGTACTGCCGCGCAATGGCCTGGAACTGTGATTCGGGGGCGCGCCGATCGACCGGAATGTGCGGGCGGGCACCCGGCACCATCTGGAGGTAGCGCCTGATGATCGGGGGGCGCTCGGTGGCCGGTACTTCGACGAGCCGGCATGATCTGGCCCGCCAGTGGCGCAGTACTGCGCGCCCGTCCGCGGCGCGCACGTTCTGGACCCAGTTGCACTGCTCGCCGAGCATCGATACCAGGTACCACTGGCCGTTCCAGTCGGCCATTCCGAGCGGGAAGCGCACCGGCAGGCCGGACCGGCGTCCGGCGACCTCGAGGGTCACCCAGCGCCTGGGCGCTAGCCCGAGGGCAAAGACGCGGGCCCACAGGTGAGCGAGACGCCGCGCGGTGGAGTCGGCGTGGCCCGCCGGATACATGGCTCGCAGGTTGGCGTCTGAGAAGCGCGGCCAGATTCTCATCGTTTGCTCCCGCATGCTGAGGCTCTTCTGCAATTACACTGAGAACAGCAGATACGAGATTTGGAATATAGAGTCTAAAGTCCCGAGGGATGAGCGAGAGATGAGAGACGACGCGCAGGTAGCAACGGGCCTGGCACGCAGGAACCGCAGGCTGCCAGACCAGGAGACTGAGCGACGAATGCTCCGGGCTGCCGTGGCCATGATCCACCGCACCGGCCTGACCGTCAGCCTGGAGCACATTAGCTTCGAGGACGTGATCCGCGACGCGGACGTCTCGCGGAGCTCGGTCTACCGACGCTGGCCGTATAAGGACCTGTTCTTCAGCGACCTGGTGAAGGAGCTGGCCAAGGATGCCACCCCGGCGATCGTCAGCGACGAGCTAACACTGATCAGATCCATCGTTGCGGGCCGCCTCGACTGGCTGAGCACACCCGAGCTCCGCCGTGGCCTGATTGTTGAGCTGTTCCGCCAGCTGGCGCTGTTCGACTTCCAGGCACTCTACGAGTCGACTGAGTGGCGGACCTACATCGCCTTGCACGCGACCTTCATGGGCCTGGCCGATGGCGGACTGCGCGAGGAGATCCGGCTGGCACTGGCGGCATCCGAGCAGACGCACATCGCTCGCATCGCGATGGCCTGGCAGCAGCTAGCAGATCTGTTCGGACACCGGCTGCGGCCGGAACTCGGTGCGACGTTCGAGAGCGTGGCCACGCTCATCGACGCCACCATGCGCGGACTGGTCATCATGGCTCTGTCTATGCCGGACATCGCCGAGCATCGAGCGCAGGCACGCCCATTCGGGGCGGCCAGTACGGAAGAGTGGTCGCTCCCGGCAGCCGGCCTGGCTGGCATGGCCACCGCGTTCCTCGAGCCAGACCCCGCCATCGAGTGGGACGACGAGCGGATCGCTGGCGTCCGCCGGGCACTGACGGCGCTGGATCTTCCGGGCGCGTGACACTCGTTATCCGCCGGCATGCCGCGCCGGTGGCAGCTCAGCATGATCGTTCCAGCGCGCGATCAGGTCGGCGGGACCTTGGTCATGTCCGACTGCGACTTCGGTCACTGCCCGGTCAGTCCGGTAGCAGCGACGCTGACGGAAACGTGAGAGCGGGTGGGCACGTGACCGATGAAGCGACCTTCATCCGGATCCCGATCGCGGCTGATCAAGTGCAGTACCTGATCGCGACCGCAGCTCGCGCGCCGTCGATCCATAACACCCAGCCATGGCGCTTCCGAGTGGGCCAGTATTCGATCGAGCTCTACGCTGACCCGGGCCGTAAACTTCGCGTCGATCCGCTGGGCCGGGAGCTGCTGATCAGTTGCGGCGCCGCCCTATTCGGGCTGCGGCTCGGGATGCGGTCGCTTGGCTATGTGCCCAGCGTCGAGCTCTTTCCTGATCCCATGCGACTTCGCCTGCTGGCCCGCGTCAGCGCGAGCGAGCAGGAGCCCATGAACCTCGCGGAGCGCCGCATGCTGGAAGCACTGCCGCACCGGCACACGCATCGCGGCCAGTTCGCGCCCGGCCCGCTGCCGACCGGGCTGCTAGCCGGTCTCCAGCACGATGCGCTCGTCGAGGGAGCGACATTAGCGCTTCTGGACCGCGCCCACGCCTATGAGCAGCTGGCCGACATCACCGCCGCCGAGGCGCGCAGGCAGGATCTCGACCCCCTGGCGCGCGCGGACATGAGGGACTGGACGAGACGGCCGGCCTCGCACGCACGCGACGGCGTGCCGGCAAGCGCCTTCAGCGCAGCCGGTGATCAGCACCGCGGCCGCCTGCCGCAACGCGACTTCGACCTAGGCCGCGGTGTGGGACTGCTCGACGCGGCAGGACCGCCTCCGGCCGTGACCGCGGTACTCCTGACTCCGGGCGATGGCCGCGGTGACTGGCTTTGCGCTGGGCAGGCACTGCACCGTGTGCTGGCGCACGCGGCGACCAGCTGGGTGTTTGCCACCCTGCACACGCAGCCGCTGGAAGCCACAACGATCCGCGAGCTGATCCGGGATCGGCTCTCGCTACCGGGCTCACCGCAGCTGATCCTCCAGCTCGGACGTGCCCGAACCACGCAAGTCACCGCCCGCCGGCCGCCATCCGAACTGATGGAGCCCTGACATTCACGCCAGCCCGCGACTGTCACGTCGTCATGGCTGCATGCCGCATGGTCGGCGGCTCGAGCCGAGTCGCGTTCACTGACGGGGCATCGGTCTGCGACCCCGTCCAGATAGGCTGGCCAAATGGAAGAAATCGGCACGGAACGACTGATCATGCGCGGCTGGCGGGAATCCGATCTGGTCGCGTGGGCGGCGATGAACGCCGATCCGGAAGTCCGGAGATACCTCGGCCCGCTGCTGACCGCCGAGCAGGCGTCGGCCTGGGCTCTCAACTACCAGGACGACCTGGACCGCTACGGCTTTGGCTTCTGGGCTGTGCAGGTCCGCGCATCCGGCGATTTCATCGGATTCACCGGGCTGCGCACACTGGATGAGGAGATGCCGTTCACCGGCGTCGAGATGGCCTGGCGGCTGGCGCGGGCGGCGTGGGGCCACGGCTACGCGACTGAAGCGGCCCTGGCCGCGCTCCGGTATGGCTTCGACGTCATGGGCCTGTCAGAGATCGTGGCTGTCACCATGGCAGTGAACCTGCGCTCGCGGGCTGTCATGGGGCGGATCGGAATGACCAGCGATCCCGCGGACGACTTCGATGACCTCGATGTCGACGAGATCCCGCTACGCCGGCATGTGGTCTACCGGAAACTACAGGGACGCTGAGGACCGACGGACGTCGTTGTCCGCCGAGCCGCCGATGACGCGCGGCTGAAGCTTTTGATCTCCTGATCGCGAATGTTGGCAGAATTGATATCAATGGCGTAGGCTCCTACCGTGGCTGACTCCGCGGACCTGCTGCTGCATCCGGTTCGGCTCCGCATCGTGCAGGCGTTCCTGGGTGACCGGGCACTGACAACCGCGCAGCTCAGCGAGGAGCTGTCCGACGTGCCGGCCGCAAGCTTGTACCGGCACGTGGCCAGGCTCGTCGACGCGGGCGTGCTGCAAGTCGTGGCCGAGCGCCGGGTGCGCGGAGCGGTTGAGCGGACTTATGTACTGCGACTTGCGGCCGCCCGAGTGCGGCTGGACGAGGTCGCGTCGATGACGGCGGACGATCACCGCCAGATGTTCATGGCGTTCACGGCGGGACTGCTGGCGGACTTTGATCGCTACCTGCGACGCCCCGGTTTCGATTTGATACGCGACGGGGTGTCCTACGCCATCGATGCCATGTGGCTGGATGACGCCGAGTACCGGGACATGATGCTCGAGATCTACCGGGTGCTCCAGCCGCGCCGCGCCAACACGCCGAAGAAGGGCCGCAAACGGCGCATCCTCGCGTCGGTCCTGCTGCCCGCTGACGAGGCGCCCGGCCACGAGGACGACGAGGATCACGAGGACAAGCACGACTCATGAACGCGCGACAAATATCTTTCGACAGCGGCGGCTGGTCTCTTGCCGGAGCCGATGTCGAGGCGACATACCCGGTGGCCGCCAGGATGATCTTGCGGCTGATGCGCACCGGCGCCATCCCTGCGCAGCGCAAGAACATGGACCGGATCCTGTCTTCCTCCGATGACGTCATGCGCATCCAGGGCCAGCGGATCAACGCGCGCTGGATCCAGGACTTTCCCCCTCACGACCCGAGGCCGGTCCTGGCTCGCGTCGCCGTTCCGGTACTCGCGATCAGCGGCGGAGAAGACGTCCAGGTGCCGCCGGACGACGTCACCCACTGGGGCGCGCAGGATCGACCGGACGGCGAGCGGGCCGTCGCCAAACCAGGTAGCTACCGAACGGGGACGTCAGATGATGCACGTCGTGCTGACAGCCGGAACTAGCGCGGCGGCTAGCCACCCGCGAGTTTCTCATCAGTTGTTTTTCGCCCTCATGCCGATAGTTCTGCTGGCGATCTTGTTCGACGTGTACTGCCTCACCGACCTCGTCCGGGCTAAGTCCGTCCGCCACCTGCCCAAGGCTGTCTGGGCGATCATCATCCTGCTGATCAGCGCCCCCTGGGGCGGGCTGATTTACCTGTTCCTCGGCCGTGATCGGGGCCGTGGCTCCACGGTGCCCCGATGATGGCGAAGGAGCAGATCGCCTCGCCGGTCGTGACCACGAACGGGCTCACCAGGGACTATGGCGGCGTCGGCCTGTTCGATGTGGATCTCATGGTGCCGCGCGGCTCGGTCTGCGGGCTGGTCGGCATGAACGGCGCTGGCAAGACGACCCTGCTGTCCCTGCTGTCCGGGCTGCTCAGGCCAGACCGCGGCACGGTCAGTATGCGCATTGGCCGTCATCAGGTCGCGGTCTGCCCCGACGTCTCTGACTTTGACGACTGGCTGACGGCGTATGAGGCGGTGGACTTGGCCAGGTCGCTGGTCGCGCCCGACAAGGACAGCCGGGCGATTCACGTGGCCCTGGCCACCGCAGGGCTCGCCGACTCGGCCGGCCGACGGGTCGGCGGGTTCTCCCGCGGCATGGTCCAGCGACTGGGGCTCGCATGCGCCCTCGTCGGCGAGCCAGAGCTGCTCATACTGGACGAGCCGACGTCGGCCCTCGACCCGGCGGGCCGCGCGGAGATCCTCGGTCAGGTAGCCGCGATGCGCGGCCGCAGGACCGTCATCTTCTCCAGCCACATCCTCGCCGACGTTCAGCGAATCGCGGACCAGGTCGGCATCCTGCGTGACGGCCGCCTGCTCTACCAGGGCGGCACGCAGGACCTCATCGATACCTACCTGACACCTGCCTGGCTGCTCCGAATCGCAGGTGACACCGCTCCCGTCCTGGCAGCGGCCGCCTCCCAGCCGTGGGTCACCACGGCCGAGCAGACTGACCCCGGCACTGTCAGGATCGAGGCAACCAGCATCGAGGCAGGTGAACGCGGCATTCCGGCCGTCATCGCCGCATGTGGCGCCAGGCTGATTTCCTTCGAGCCGGCCGACGCCGACCTTGAGTCTGCGTTCCTGGCCCTTACCGGCTCCGGCTCAAGCTACGGCTCAAGCTCCGGCTCCCCGGAAGAGAAATGACAGCGCCAGCGCTTCCCGCGACCCCGGCGCAGGCCCTCACCAACGCCCACGCAGGTCAGATGAACCTCTGGCGGCTCGAATGGCTGCGGCTGACTCGAACCCCGCGGGCCATCGCGGTCTGCGCCGTCTTCCTGTTCATCGGCTTCATCGAGCCGGTGGCCACCAGATACGAGAACGACCTGATTGGCCACCTTGGCCACGCTGCCCAGATCTCTCTCCCGCCGCCCACGCCGGCCGACGGGCTGAACAGTTACGTCGCGGAAATAACCCTGGTCGGCCTCATCGTCGTCGTCGCGCTCGCGGCTGGCGCCCTCTGCTTCGACACCCGCCATGGGCTAGCCACCTTCCTGCGCACCCGGGTTAACGGCATGTGGCAGCTTGTGGTCCCGCGCTTCGCCGTGTCAGCGGGCGCGGCTGCGGTCGCTTACGTGCTGGGCACGCTGGCCGCCTGGTATGAGACGCAAGTGCTCATCGGTTCCCTTCGGGCTGCCGCGGTCTTCGGCGGGATGCTCTGCGGTGCCGTGTACCTGATCTTCGCTGTGGCGCTGACTGCCCTGGCGGCATCGCTAGTCCGCAGCGTCGTCGGCACGGTCGCAACCGCGCTGGGGATCCTGGTCGTGCTGCCGATCGCGAGCGTGTGGCACGCTATTTCCGGCTGGCTGCCGAGCGCGCTGGTCAACGGGCCAGTCGACCTGGCCAACGGCACGCAGCAGCTATCGCACTTCGTTCCCTGCCTGCTGGTCAGCATCGCCGTGAGCGGCGCCGCGCTGACACTCGCCGTTCGGCGACTGCGGGCGAGGGAGATCTAGTGCGCCTGCCTGGCCAAAACGAGCAGCGCGCGGGCCGGACCTAGCCCTCGCCGTCGATCACGACGTGCATTGCCGCTTCCTCGGCGGTGGCACCGCCACCGTCGATCCCGGCGTCGCGGGCGACGTAGTCGGCGTTGGTGAGGGGGAACGCGCCCTCGTCTGCGACCGTGAGGCGACCGGTCCGCGGAGCTGCGCCCGCGTCGCGTGCGAGCCTCACGACGTCCTCGTCAGTGGCGTTCTCGTCCCAGCCGTCGTCCGCCGGCCCGTCTCCGCGCAGTTCGGGGCTAATGTCCGGCTCCTCCGCCGACAGCAGCTGATCCAGCGACTGGCCCGCCTCCTGCTCGGCAGCTGTGGAGCCGAACTTCATGGCGGTCGACCAGCGCTCCGGCACGACCACGCCGCGGTCCAGTGGATCGTCTCCAGGGGCGCCAGCGAGGGTGTCGGTCGCGCCGAGAACCTCGAAGTCCTCGAGGTCTTCCGACTCGTGGCGCCAGTCCTGCGGCATCGCTCATCTCCCTCCAGATCACCCCTAAGGGCGGCATGCGAGCCTTCTCGTCCAAGCTACCTGCCCGCGCTCGGCCCACCAGGAAGAGGGCGGGAACGGGGCCGTCGAGCAAGTGTCGGTTGTACAGCCGGTCCTTGCCTGTCTCGGGCGGCGCTGCCCCCCATGTTGCTGGGCCTGACGCTAGACTTGTATTATTCGTTTTCTTGGGTTGTTCGCGTTTATGAAGGCAGGTTCAAGCGCCATGACCGCATCCCGGACTCCGACCGCCGCCGAGGAGCTGCGCGGTGTCGGCCTGCGGGTCACGGCCGCCCGCGTCGCGCTGCTTGAGACCGTCCGGAGCGGTGACCACCTCGGCGTCGAGGCGATCGCCGCCGGCGTGCGCGCGCGCGTTGGCCATGTCTCCTTTCAGGCCGTGTATGACGCCCTTCACGCGCTCACGGCGGCGGGGCTCGTGCACCGCATCGAGCCGGCCGGCAGCCCGGCCCGGTTCGAGGGACGCGTCGGGGACAACCACCACCACGTCGTGTGCCGGTCGTGCGGTGTCGTCGCTGACGTCGACTGCGCAGTCGGCGACGCGCTCTGCCTGACCGCATCCGACGACCACGGCTTCTCGATCGACGAGGCCCAGGTCATCTACTGGGGCCTGTGCCCCGACTGTTCGACAGCCCGCACTCCCTGAGCACCGTGATCCGTCTAGCCCGGAAGGATTCCCATGACTGAGAACCATGATCCAGTAGTCGTCGAAGACGCGGCCACGGAGAGCGGAGGATGTCCGGTCGTGCCCGGCCTCACCCACCCGACCATGGGGGACGCCAACCGTGACTGGTGGCCGAGCAAGCTCAACCTGAAGATCCTCGCCAAGAACCCCGCCGTGACTAACCCGCTCGGCGAGGAGTTCAACTACGCGGCGGCGTTCAAGACCCTGGACCTCGCGGCCGTGAAGCGGGACATCGCGGAGGTGCTGACGACTTCGCAGGACTGGTGGCCGGCCGACTTCGGCCACTACGGCCCGCTCATGATCCGGATGGCGTGGCACAGCGCGGGTACCTACCGCATCAGCGACGGCCGCGGTGGCGCCGGCGCAGGTCAGCAGCGGTTCGCGCCGCTTAACAGCTGGCCGGACAACGTGAGCCTCGACAAGGCCCGCCGGCTGCTGTGGCCGGTTAAGAAGAAGTACGGCCAGAAGATCTCATGGGCCGACCTCATGATCCTCACCGGCAACGTCGCCCTGGAGACGATGGGCTTCAAGACCTTCGGTTTCGGCGGTGGCCGCCCCGATGTGTGGGAGCCGGACGAGGACGTCTACTGGGGTCCTGAGACCACCTGGCTCGACGATGAGCGGTATACCGGGGACCGAGAGCTCGAGGAGCCTCTCGGCGCGGTGCAGATGGGCCTCATCTACGTCAACCCGGAGGGCCCGAACGGCAACCCGGACCCGCTGGCTGCGGCGCGCGACATCCGCGAGACGTTCCGCCGGATGGCGATGGACGACGAGGAGACCGTCGCCCTGATCGCAGGCGGTCACACCTTCGGCAAGACCCATGGTGCCGGCCCGGCCGACAACGTCGGCCCGGACCCCGAGGCCGCCCCGCTCGAGCAGCAGGGCCTCGGCTGGAAGAGCACCTTCGGCACCGGCAAGGGCGCCGACGCGATCACCAGCGGTCTCGAGGTTACCTGGACTCCGACGCCCGTGGCCTGGGACAACAGCTTCCTCGAGACCCTGTACGGCTACGAGTGGGAGCTGACCAAGAGCCCCGCCGGCGCGTACCAGTGGAAGCCGAAGGACGGCGCCGGGGCCGGTACCGTCCCGGACGCGCACGACGCGTCGAAGAGCCACCCCCCGACAATGCTGACGACTGACCTCTCGCTCCGCATGGACCCGGTCTACGAGCAGATCACGCGACGCTACCTCGAGCGCCCGGCCGAGTTCGCCGACGCGTTCGCCAGGGCGTGGTTCAAGCTGACCCACCGGGACATGGGCCCGATCGCCCGCTACCTCGGCCCGGAGGTCCCGGCCGAGACGCTGCTGTGGCAGGACCCCATTCCCGCGGTGACGCACGAGCTCATCGACGCCGGGGACATTGGCTCGCTCAAGGCCCAGGTCCTCGCCTCGGGACTGTCGGTGTCCGGCCTGGTGTCCGCCGCGTGGGCGGCAGCCTCATCCTTCCGTGGCAGCGACAAGCGCGGCGGCGCCAACGGCGCCCGCATCCGCCTCGAGCCGCAGAGCGGGTGGGAGGTGAACGACCCCGACCAGCTGGCCACCGTGCTGCGCACCCTGGCGGGAATCCAGGAGGCCTTCAACACCACGCACGCGGGCGGCAAGCAGGTCTCACTCGCCGACCTGATCGTGCTCGCCGGAGGTGCTGCCGTCGAGCAGGCCGCCAAGGACGCCGGCTTCGACGTCGAGGTCCCCCTCACGCCCGGCCGCGCGGACGCATCGCAGGAGCAGACCGACGCTGAGTCGTTCGCCGCGCTCGAGCCGAAGGCGGACGGGTTCCGCAACTATCTCGGGAAGGGAAACCGGCTGCCAGCCGAGTACCTGCTGCTCGACCGGGCCAACCTGCTGACGCTGAGTGCGCCCGAGATGACGGTCCTCGTCGGCGGCCTGCGCGTGCTGGGCGCGAACTACCAGCAGTCGCCCCTCGGCGTCTTCACCGCGACCCCTGGGTCTTTGACGAACGACTTCTTCGTCAACCTGCTCGACATGGGCACGACGTGGCAGGCGACGTCGGAGGACGCGCACACGTTCGAGGGCCGCGACGCGGCAACGGGCGAGGTCAGGTGGACCGGCAGCCGCGCGGACCTCGTCTTCGGGTCGAACTCGGAACTCCGCGCGCTCGCCGAGGTCTACGCGAGCGATGACGCCAAGGAGAAGTTCGTCATCGACTTCGTCGCGGCGTGGGTCAAGGTGATGAACCTGGACAGGTTCGATCTCGCCTGATCACAGGGTCCGGGTCGGCCCGCCCAGGCCGACCCGGACCTCGCACCTGATCCGGTATGTGATCGGGACGGGTAGGCTCGCGCGGATTTCGGCGAGCTTGGGCTGACGTTGTGCTGAGCCACACCGCCCAGTAGCGCGGGCGGTCCAGGACCATGCTGGCCTGCTGTGCCATGCTCATTCGGGTGATCAGGACCAAGCGGCACTGGCTCCCAGCGTCCCTTGACTGGCGGCTCGGGGCGGCGCTGGCGATCCTCGCCGGTGCCGTCCTCATGCCCGTCGGTGTCGGCACCGTCGCGCTGGCCAGCCCGGCGAAGGGCCAGACGCCGGCGCTGGCCCGCGCGGCCGCTGCCGCCGCCAGCGCACGAGGGGCGCACGGCGCGGCCAAGACCGTCGTCACCTTCACCTGGGGAGGCGGCTTCAAGAACCAGGTGGGCGCGCTGCCAGTGTTCCGGCGATACCAGATGCACGCTACCTTCTACGTGCCCTCCGGCCTGGTCTGCCAGGCGGCGACCAACCAGGACTGCTCGCACTCGCCGTACCTGACCCTGGACCAGATGCATCAAATCGCCGCGGACGGCAATGAGATAGGCGGCCTGACCGTTGAGCACGTCCCCCTCATCGGGATTCCCGCCGCGGAAGCCCAGCGGGAGATCTGCAACGACCGGGTCAACCTGACTCGCTGGGGCTTCCGCGTGACGGACTTCGCTTACCCGTTCGCGTTGACCACCTACCCGCTCCAGGTCCTCGCGAGGCGCTGCGGCTACAACTCCGGGCTGGGCGCCGGGGAGTTGCGCGGCGCCGGGCTCTGCCGGCGCTGTGCGTGGGCGGAGACAATCCCGCCGCGCAACCCATACCTGGTGCGGGCCCCCATCGAGGTAGCGTCGGTCGGGACCGCATGGTCACCGGCCACCTTCGAGAAGATGGTCACTGACGCCCGGCGGCACGGCGGCGGCTGGATCATCTTTACCGTCCACGACGTATGCGCCCGGGCGTGCCCGCTGGGCGTAACTCAGCCTGAGCTGAGCAGTGTGCTTGGCTGGCTGTCGCGGCAGGCCGCGCACGGGGTGAGCGTCCGCACTGTTCGGCAGGTGATAGGCGGCCCGGTGCGGCCGGCGGTGGCTGGTCCCAGGTCGCCGCGGATCCCGCGGCCGGGAGTGGCCAACTCCCGGTTGTCCGCTGTCACCGGGGCCGGCCTCCCAGTCTGCTTCCAGGCCAGCCGCTACGGCATGAACCGCGCCACCTTCCGTTACCGCCCGCACGCGGGGCCGGGCGGGGCCGGGGCCGAGCTCATCTCCCTGACGCAGCGGAAATCTGGCACGGCCCAGCTCCTGCCAGCCTTGGACCTGGGTGCGTGTGCGCCGACGGTGTCGGCCGGACGCAGCTACACGCTGGGTGCCTGGTACGAGTCGAGCCAGCCAGTGGTGTTCAACGCCTACTATCGGACCGCAGCTGGCGCCTGGACGTTCTGGGCAACGAGCCCGCCGATGCCCGCATCACGCAGCTGGACCCAGGCGAGCTGGACCCCGCCGACCGTCCCCGCCAACGCCAGCGCTGTCAGCTTTGCCCTGGCCCTGGGCTCGGACGGCACGCTCACCACCACCCGGTACAGCCTCGCGCCGGTCCGCTACAGCTACACCCGGCTGATCGTCTTCAGCGCCGTGGTAGCGGCGCTCGTGGTCGCGGTCGCCGCCCGCAGACTCCGCCACCGCCGTCGTCGGCCCGGACCCGGCCCTGGCCGAACTGAGACCCGGGTTCCGGCGGCCCGTTGAGTGCGGCGATCCGCTGTGAACTGCAGGCCATCACGGGAGATGGCTGGTGTCGTTGACGCGGCGGACGGCGGCAAAATCAGGCCCGTCCCACTGGATCTCGTTGATGCAGGCGGAGCCCAGGTACATCCGGTAGAGCGCGGTGAGCGGCACGTCGAGGGCCCGGCACAGCAGGACCTTGATCGGCGTGACGTGACTCACTACCAGGACCCGCTCACCGCGGTGGTCGTGCAGCAGCCGCTCGCAGGCATGGTCGACACGACGGGCGGTATCGGCGAAGCTCTCACCGCCCGGCGGTGCCTGCTGCGGGTCACGCTGCCAGACGGCGACAGCTTCGGGCCATCGCTCCTGTATCTCGGCCAGGGTGAAGCCTTCCCAGTCGCCGAAGTTGGTCTCGCGCAGATCCTCATCGGTAGCGGCGGTTAGACCGAGCTCTGTTGCCGCGATGGCGGCAGTGGCGGCCGCGCGCCGTAGCGGCGAACTGACCACGGCGTCAATGTGGGCGCCCGCGGCCAGTCGGCAGGCAGCGGCTTTGGCCTGCCGCGTGCCATCGGCGCTCAGCGGCAAGTCAAGCAGTCCGCTCAGCCGATGGTCTGGTGACAGGCGAGTATCGCCGTGCCGCAACAGGACCGTGATCGTGGATTGCGTCGTGGGGGCATGCCAGCCGAGCGTCATGGCATCGCCGCGAGGATACCGAAGAAGTTCTGCGCGGATTGCTCCCACGTCGGCAAGCCGCAGGCGCGGCGGGCGGCCGCGGCTCCCATCCGGCGGCGTCCAGGTTCGTCCTCTGCGAGCCGCCGCAGCGCCAGCGCGAGCCCGCGAACATCGCCCGGTGCGCACACGGTTCCGTAGGTTTCCCAGCGTGAGGGCAGGGCGAAGAGGTCGGCCGAGCGATGGAGACGGCCTACCTCGGCGTCGTCACAGGGCCCGTGCCCGGTCACGCAGTCGGATAGAGCGCCGAGCCGGCGGCTCACGCGCTGCCCGTATGACGTGTCCTGCCACTCATCGCCCGCGAGGTGGGGCACGACGACGGCGTGATCGAGCCACTCGGATAGCAGCTCACTCGCGGCCACCACCGTCTGGCAGCGCTTATACACGGATCGGTCCAGCCTTGCCTGCACCCATCCGACCAGGACGACATCAGCATTGTCAGCTGCGCGCAGTGCCCGGCCGCCATGGAGGAGAGGCAGCCGCGGCGCCAGCGACACGAACGTCAGGCGCGCGTCGTAGTGCGCGGCGGGCTCGGCCACCCGGCGGTGGTACCGGTATCCGCCCGTCAGAGTGGCGGGGTCACCGAGAGTGATAAAACAGCAGGTCAGCATGGTGCTCGGTATCCGCCGAATGCGGCCGGTGTCTCCCACACGCGTACCGCCAGCGTGTCGGCGCCCTGTGCGGCAACGGCGGGTGACAGCGAGGCGTGCACCCACCGGGCGAGCACTTCGACGGTGACGGCCACAGCGCTGGCCGGACGTATCTCCTCGAGGTTGCGGCCAGCGATCCGGCCGGTCAGATCCTTCATCGCCGCCTCGAGCATGTCCAGGTCGCAGACCATACCTCGGTCGTCGAGGCGCTCGCGGTCCACTACGACCTCGATCCGGTAGTCGTGATCGTGCAGCTGACCCTCGGGGCCGGGCAGCCCGGGCATGACGTGATAGGCACGGACGTGCTGGCTCAGGCCGACTTCATACGTCACGGCGGGGTAACCCTTCGTAGTCCAGGACGGCGTGCATCAGGCCCGGTGTGCCCTCTTCTACCGCGCGGAACGCGTCGGCGGCCCTGCTGAACGGGAAGACGTGCGTGCACAGCTCAGCCAGGGGCAGCTCGGGCATGAGTTCAGCGGCCTCCAGCTGGCGCCGGGCTCGGGTCCACGTCCCGGAGAGCCTGGCCGGGATCGTCGAGACCTGGGTACTGCGGATGGTCAGGCGGCGGCGGTGGAAGGCGCCGCCGAGCGGCAGCACCACTGGCTTAGTGCCGAACCAGGAGGCGATCAGCAGCGTGCCCTCGTGAGTCAGCATGCTCAGCGCCAGGGCCGGCGCATCCGGATTGCCGCTGGCGTCAATGACCAGCGGGACTTCCTGCCTTGCCAGTTCCTCCGGGGTTGCGGCCGTGACGCCCAGGCTGCCGGCCAGGGCGCGGCGCCAGGCCTGCGGTTCAGCGATCAGCGGCCGCTGTCCTGAGCGCTGTAGCAGCAAGGCGGTCAGCAGGCCGAGGACGCCAGCGCCGAGGATGATGACCCGGTCTCGATACCCCGTCCCGGTGTCAAGCGTCACCTGCAAGGCCGTCTCGACCAGCGGGAACAAGGTCCCCGCTGCGGGATCTACGGGAGGGAGGGGAATCAGGTCACTGGTGCGGGCTGCGAATCGATCCTGGTGCGGATGGAAGGCAAGAACGGCGCGGCCGGATTCCTCGAGGTTGCCGACGCATGCGTAGCCGTACGCAAACGGGTATCGGAAGGAGCCGCCCAGCGCCGGGATCGTATCGTCCAGCGCCGCGTCCTCGCTGACCTCGCCGCGGTAGACAAGCGTCTCGGTGCCACTGCTGATGCCCGAGAACAAGGTGCTGACGATGGCCTCGTCCGCAGCGGGCCGTGGCGAGGGCAGCTCCCGGATCTCGACGCAGCGCGGCGCAACGTGAACCAGCGCGCGAGCGGTCACCCAGCGGGCTTACCCGGCGGCAGACCCGGCAAACGCCGCGATTGATCACCGCCGCGGCAGGGTAGCGGACACCCATGGGCAAGCTCGCGGGGGCAGACCGGCCGCAGTTCAGGTCGCCGAGTTAAGAGGAGCGATACATGCCAGCAGCGGTCCAGCTTCCGGTTGAGGGCGAACTGCCATCCTTCGCGGGCGCGGTCGGCTGGCTTAACTCTGAGCCCGTGACAGCGGCCGGCCTGCGCGGACAAGTCGTGCTCATCGACTTCTGGACATATACGTGCATCAACTGGATCCGCACGCTGCCCTATCTGCGCGCGTGGGCTGACCGGTACGCGGATCAAGGCCTGGCCGTCGTCGGCGTGCACACGCCCGAGTTCACGTTCGAGCACAATCTGGACAACGTTCGCCGGGCGGCGGCGGACATGCGGGTCGAGTACCCGATCGCGATCGACAGTGACTACGCGATCTGGCGTGCCTTCGACAACCACTACTGGCCCGCGCTCTACATCGCCGACGCCGACGGGCGCATCCGCCATCATCACTTCGGCGAAGGCGACTACGCGCAGTCAGAGATGATCGTGCAGCAGTTGCTGGCGGAGGCCGGATTCGGCGGCCGCGGACAGGAACTCGTCTCGGTGGAAGCCACGGGCGTGGAAGCGCCCGCCGACTGGGCCACCCTCCTGTCGCCGGAGACTTACCTCGGCTACGAGCGCGCCGAGAACTTCGCGTCTGCCGACGGCGGCGTCATACCGGACACACGGCAGCGTTATGCCGCGCCGGTACAACTGAGGCTCAACCACTGGGCGCTGTCAGGCGACTGGACGGTGGGGCGGCAAGCCACCACGCTCACCAGTCCGAGTGGGCGCGTGGAATGCCGCTTTCACGCGCGCGATCTGAATCTGGTTATGGGGCCTGCCGCGCCAGGAGGCGCTGCTCGATTCCGGGTGCTGATCGACGGGCAGCCGCCGGGCGCGGCCCACGGAATCGATACGGATGACCGTGGCAGCGGCACGGTTACCCAGCAGCGGCTGTACCAGCTCATCCGGCAGCCCGGTTCCGTCACCGAGCACACTTTCGAGATCATTTTCCCCGATCCTGGCGTTCAGGTCTACGTACTCACGTTCGGATAGTGGGGCCAGGTGAGCCCGGAGGAAGCGATGGAGTACCTCGTCCTCATGACGACGCACGTGCCTGACGGGACCGCAGAGCAGACCGTCGAGGACGTCAAGGCTCGAGAGGCTGACCACTCTGCCGAGCTGGCGGCACAGGGACATCTGGTCCGGCTATGGCGGCCACCACTGGAGCCAGGCGAGTGGCGCACCTTCGGGCTGTTCGCCGCTGAAGACGACGATGAGCTGACGAACGTGCTGGAGTCGATGCCGCTGCGGATCTGGCGCGCCGACGAGGTCCTGCCGCTGACAGTGCACCCGAACGATCCAGGCACCCGCGGGCGGGCACCACTGGCAGCGGAGTTCCTGATCACCATGACAACCAGGATCCCGGCCGGAACGCCCGATGCGACCGTGGCGGATACGCGGCAGCATGAAGCAGAGCGCGCCCGCGAGCTGGCCGCGCAGGGTCACCTCATGCGACTGTGGCTGGTCCCCGCCGGACCTGGCGAGGAGCGAGCGCTCGGCCTCTGGAGCGCCGGTGACGCCGCAGACATGCAGGCTGTCCTGGAGTCACTGCCGCTCTACGACTGGATGACCACTGAGACGACGCCACTGAGTCCGCACCCGAGCGACCCGGCACTGGCGAAGCTCTGATCGAGTGCGCGCCGGTCTGCGGCAGCCGTCCTGTCCGCTGCACCGGCGTGATCGAAAGGACCGTCATGGGCCAAGACGAACCCAGGGTGGCCGTTATCACCGGGGCTTCTCATGGCATCGGCGCCGGCCTGGTCGCTGCGTACCGGCAACAGGGCTGGTCGGTGGTGGCCAATTCGCGCACGATCGAGGCGTCGCCAGACCCGCAGGTGCTCGCTCTTGCGGGCGACATCTCCCGAATTGCAACCGACGACCGGATCGTCGACGAAGCGCTGGAGCATTACGGGCGCATCGACACGGTTGTCAACAATGCCGGCGTCTTCATCTCCAAGCCGTTCACGGACTACACCGTCGAGGATTACGCCCTCGTCGTAGGAGTTAACCTCACCGGCTTCTTCCGGCTGACCCAGCGCGCCATCGCGCAGATGCTGAAACAGGGTCACGGTCATGTCGTCAACATCACCACGACCATCGTCGACTACGCGCATTCGAGCGAGCCGTCTGTGCTGACGTCGCTCACCAAAGGCGGGGTCGCGGCAGCGACCCGATCGCTGGCTGTCGAGTATGCCTCGCGCGGGATCCGGGTGAATGCTGTGGCACCCGGCGTCATCCGGACGTCGATGCACGCGGAGGAGAGTTACGCCGCAGCCGCGCGGCTTGCCCCGATGGGGCGCGTGGGCCAGATCAGCGACATCGTCAACGGCATCCTGTTCTTGGAGTCGTCGCCGTTCATTACCGGCGAGGTCGTGCACATCGACGGAGGTCAGATAGCAGGTCACTGAGCGCTCGGCGGTGGGGACGAGCACCCGCTGCAATCGCGCAGACGGACGGCCGGCTGTCCGGCGACTGTGAGCTCAGCCGGATCTCACGGGTGGTTGCTCCAGTGCTGGCGGAGCGCTGCGGTGAATTTGGTAGCGCGCTCGTCCGGGAAGAACAGGCGTCCGGCGTCGATCTCGACAACATTGGTGGCACCGGGGATCGTGTCGCGGAGCCAGTAGGCCCACTTGCGGCTGAAGAATCTGTCGCCGGTGCCCCACACGATGAGGTCGGGACTTGCAGGCGGGCCAGGGCGGGCTCGATCGCGAGCAGATCGCGGGCGTGCGGGGACGTGATCAGGCGCTGGAACTGGCGCGCCGAGGCGCGGGTGCCGAACAGCGGGTCCAGCCAGGCGGTGGCGACTTCGTCGGGCAGGCTGGCAATGTCCTCGTAGCCCACGCTCCGGGCTGGCTGCCTCGAGATGGCCACGATGATCGCACGCGCTGACGACCCGGCCGGCGCTCTCGCCGCCGGCGAGTCCGCGATCGCCGAGTTCCTGGACCGCTTGCTGGGTGGATTTCCTGGACAGGAGCGGGTCCAGGACAGCGGCACGGAGCGCCCGTTCAGCTAAACCGGCAGTATCTGGATGCTGGTGATCGGCATTGTTGCGATCGCCTTCGCTGGAAGCGGGCACATTCTGAGGCATGGCATGAACGCACGTGACCGCTGCCGCACGCCCGCCCAGGCCCGCGCCCGCCACTGCAGAGGAGAGGACAGCCTGATGCCCGCCGAGAACCGATTCCTGCAAGGCTCCTTCGCGCCGGTGACCAAGGAGCTCACCGCCTTCGACTTGCCGGTGACCGGTCAGGTGCCCGTGGAGCTTAGCGGTCGATACCTACGCAACGGCCCCAACCCGCTCGGCCTCGACGATCCGAATTACCACTGGTTCCTGGGTGCGGGCATGGTGCATGGCGTTCGGCTCCGGGACGGCCGCGCGGAGTGGTACCGCAACCGGTGGGTCCGGTCCAAGATAGTCGCGGCAGCGCTGGGGGAAAGCTGGTCTGCGGGGCCGGTGCACTCCGGGCTGGACTTTGCCGCTAACACGCACGTCATCAGCCATGCCGGGCGCACTCTTGCCACCGTGGAGGCCGGCCCGCTGCCCTATGAGTTGTCAGAGGAGCTGGAGACCCGCGGGCCGTGCGACTTCGGTGGGACGCTGCCAGGCGGGTTCGCCGCGCACACCAAGGCCGATCCCCGCACCGGCGACCTGCACGCCATCGCCTACTTTTGGGCATGGGACCACGTCCAGCACGTCGTCGTCGACGCTGCGGGGAAGGTGAGCCGCGTTACCGACATCGCGGTGGACGGCGGTCCGATGATGCATGACTTCGCGCTCACCGAGAACTACGTCGTCTTCTTTGACCTGCCGGTCACTTTCAGCATGGACGCGGTCTCCGCGGGGCGTGAACTGCCCTACACGTGGAACCCCGCTCATCAGGCCCGGGTTGGACTGCTACCACGGCACGGCAGTGCCGCCGAGGTTCGCTGGATTGAGGTCGACCCTTGCTGGATCTTCCACACGCTCAACGCCTACGACGACGGCGCACGGGTAGTAGTGGACCTGTGCCAGTACCCGCAGCCGTTCGACGTCGCTACCTTGTGGGACGGACATGGCCCGGCCACTCTCGACCGGTGGACCATCGATCCGGCCGCCGGCACGGTCAGGCAACACACGCTCAACGACCGCGCGCAGGAGTTCCCCCGCGTCGATGACCGGGTCATCTCCCGGCCGCATCGGTACGGGTACAGCGCGATGATCGGCGAGGTCGGGCAGGCCGTAGCACCGCTGACCGGTGACTTCGCCGACCAGGCCTTCACCAATGGCCTGCTGAAGCACGACCTGGCGCAGGGCACCGCGGAAACGCACGACTTCGGTCGCGACGCCACCGCGGGCGAAGCGGTGTTCGCTCCCGCCGCAGCGGGAGCGGCCGAAGACGACGGCTATGTGTTCGCCTACGTGCACAACCCCGGCCGGAACGCCTCCGACCTCGTGATTCTCGCCGCGCAGGACTTCACCGGCGAGCCAGTGGCCCGGGTACACCTGCCGGCCCGGATCCCGCTCGGATTCCACGGCAGCTGGCTGCCTGACAAGTGACGAAACCCGGCCAGTGACAATGCCCGAGACATCCCAGCCGGACTACAGTGCGTACGCGGCCGCCGGCGTCGCTGCCCTGCAACGGTGGTACTGCTGGTGGACCGGACGGTGGCGCACGACCGGCTGGTGGAATGCGGCCAACGCGCTCACCGCGGTCATCGACTACACCGATCGGTCGGGGGACCGGACGCATCTCCAGGTGATCGACCGGACGTTCCGGGCCGCCGGACGCCGGCATGCAGATTTCCTGAACCGGTTCTTCGATGACAACGGCTGGTGGGCGCTCGCCTGGATAAGGGCGCACGACCTGACCCACGAGGAGCGCTATCTAGTCGCTGCCAGGCGCATCTTCGACAACATGATCACGGCCTGGGACGATACCTGCGACGGCGGCGTGTGGTGGAACGAGGACCGGAAGTACAAGAACGCGATCACGAACGAGCTGTTCCTGACAATCGCGGCCCGGCTGCACCTGCGCTCGCCTGGCAATCAGAGCAAGTACCTGGACTGGGCGCTGCGGGAGTACGACTGGTTCACTACCAGCGGCATGATCGGCCAGCACGGGCTCGTCAACGACGGGCTCACACCTGGCTGCCAGAACAACGGCAAGCCGACCTACACCTATAACCAGGGCGTGATCTTGGGCGCCCTGGCTGACTTGCATCAGATCACCGGGGAGAATTCCTTCCTGCGCCTAGGCGAGTCCATCGCCGACGCTGCGCTGCGTGACCTGACGAGTCCGCCGTCCGGCACGCCACCGGGGATATTGATCGAGCCGGGTGAAGCCGGGATGACGGGCCGACGCGCCGACGGGAGCCAGTTCAAGGGCATCTTCGTCCGCCACCTGTACGACTTCTACGTGCACAGCCCGCGCCCTCAAGACCGCGACTTCATCCTCCGCAACGCGCGGTCCATCTGGGCAAACAGCAGGAATGCCAGCAACCAGTTCGGGCTGCGCTGGACGGGGCCGTTCGATTCCGCCGACGCGAGCAGGCAGAGCTCGGCGCTCGAGGCGTTCAACGCCGCCATCGCGGTAAGCGCCTGAGCAGTTCAGGTACCGAGGCCCGCCGCCAGCGAGTCCAGGTCTCGCTCAGCGTAGAGCCGGTGCTCCCACTCTTCGTTGAGGATGATCAGCAGGCACTCGCGCACCGGGTAGCTCCGTGGCTGGGGCCAGCCGGGTGCCTCGACCGGCTCAGTGTGGGCCTGTAGCGACGCGTCGGTCAGGCCCTCGATGACCTCGCGCACTGTGGCCATCCGGTCGCGGCGCAGCTCGATCACCGCCTCCAGCGACGGCTGCGCGTCGCGGTCGCGGGGCACGCCAGGCGTATCCTGCATCTCGTCCCACGGCAGGTCCAGCGGGTCCCAGGGCGCCGGATCGCCGAGGATAACCCGTCTGATCCAGGAGTCGGTCGCGAACACCAGATGACGCAGCGTCTGGATGAACGACCACTCGTCGTCGACCGATTCGTGCAGCAGGTCAGGTGGCAGGCGTCGAGCGCGCTCGACGGTCTCTGCCCAGAGTCGCTCGAGTGTGTTCCACGCGTCGCTGAACCCGGCTGGATCGGACGGGCGCATCTTGGCCCGGTCCGGGTACCGCCTGTTGAGCTCGGCGTCGACGAGGGGTGCGATGTCGACGCCATTGACTGTCACGTGCTCGATCTCGCCATCGATGTCGACGTTGACCAGCTCGACGCCTCGCATGACGACCCCGCTCAGGTCGACACCGCGGAACAGGGCACCCGCCAGGTCGCAAGCGTGCAGCTGCGCGCCCCTGAGATCAGCGCGCTCGAACCGGGAGGCACGCAGATCGGCACGAATGAAGTCCGCCATGCGCTGACCATATCGTCACGCGCGGACAATCGTTCTGCCTCGTGCGCCCGCCATCGTCACCTGCAGGCGGCCTGGCACACAGTGCTCGGCGTTTCCGGCGCGTGAAGTCGCGGTTCGCCGCCCGGGCGTTCGCGGCCGAGTTGTTGTCCGCGCTGGAGCGCAAGAACTGCTGGTGGCTTGCTGGCCCTGCGCACCAGGATGCGTATGCCCCAGGGCATAGGCCAGTCAGAAAGTGCGGCCGTCAGGCAGACGTCCGAAGCGGCCGGGACCCGTAGCGTTCCGGTTGTCGGTAACTACTGGCGGAAGCCGCTCCAGCGGACCAGTAGCGCGATGCGCATGCGCGCGACGGGCGATGACCTGCTGTCGTGCCGCGGCAGAGCCCGCTACGGGTCCGCTCTCGTTGAGCGCCCGCACGCGGCTTCAACTCGCCGAGATGATCGGCTCCTACCAGGCTGGAGAAGCCAATGGACAACGCTGCCCGAACACGCCAGCGAGTGCTGGCCCTGTTCTTGCCCCTCGCCGCAGTGCTCTATGTGAGTGCTGAGGCGCTCGATCCCAAAGGCACCGACAGGGTCATCTCGACTACTGCCGACGCGATGAAGGCGCTGCCCATTGCGGCAGCTCACCCGTCTCAGCTCTACCTGGCAGGCTCGCTCTCGCTGCTCGCACTGGGAGCCCTGGCGGTCTCGTATGCGGCGATCGCAACGCTGGTGCGAGGCCGCGGCTCGGTGATCGCTACCGTCGCGGCACTCCTCGGCGGACTTGGCGCATTCTGCGGAGCCCTCGTGAACGTCCTCGTCGGCGTCAACCTCGCGGCCGCCGCCACGGCGCACATGAGCCAGAACGCGGCCGCGCGCTTCCTGGTGACGTCGTTCAATTCCGGATTCGAGCACGTGTTTCTTGGCGTGTATTTCGCCGGCATCTTCGTCGCGCCGATCCTGATGGGGATTGCATTGTGGCGAAGTCGAAGCGTGCCCCGCTGGCTGGCGGGCCTCTTCGCGGTCGGCCTGGAGGTCGCCCAGCAGGCATCCTCCGCCGGGCCTGTCATCGTCGTACTGCTGATGCTGCCGTTTGCGGTCGCGATGATGCTGCTGGCGGCGAGAACGTGGCGGGCGGCTACCCAGTCGGCCAGCCGCGCCATCGGGCCGGCGGATGTAGCGACGCCGGGACGCCAGGTTCAGGACGGCGCGGCTTATGGCCGGTGACTGGGCCCCTCGTCCGCAGGCCGGCTTCTCCGTGCGGGAGAGGTCGGCCTGCGTACGAGTGAACTGCGAGGAAGATGGAGACGTGTCCTTCTGGGAGCCAGCTGAGAGTCTGCGGGCGCGCTCGCGACGATCCTGGGCCTTTGACATCGGCTGCGCCGTCGTCGCTGGTGCGGCGTCGCTGGCGCGCTTCTCGTTCGGCCAGGCGGCGCATTCTGCTCACCTGTCGGTGGCCGCCGGCGCGGTCGTCGTGGTCGTCACGGCCGGGGCGCTGCCGCTGCGGCGAGTGTGGCCGGGCCCGGTGTTCGTGTGGACTGCGCTCGCCGCGGTCGTCGTGGCGCAATGGCCGGACCGCGGCGCGCTGTTCCCGGTCGCGCTCGGCGATCAGCTTGTATACCGTCGCGGCAACGATGCGACGGATTACAGCGCTCACCGCGGCTTTCCTCGTGACCGGAGTGATCCTTTTGGTGGTCGCCCAGGACGGCACGCCGCACTGGGCAGTCGCAGCGTCAGACGCTGCCGGGTTTGCGGTCGCTGTGCTGGTCGCGGGCCTGTACGTGGGCACCCGCCGGGCCTACCTCGCCGCGCTGCGCGACCGGGCCCGCCAGCTTGAGCGCGAGCGCGACCAGAGCAGCGCACTGGCCGCGGTCGAGGAACGGGCCCGCATCGCCCGTGAGATGCATGACAGCGTTGCCCACCACCTCACAGTGATCGTGGCGCTGTCTGACGGGGCTCTCCGCGCGGTCACCCGCTCGCCCGGCGAGGCGGCCGATGCGATCCGCGACGTGTCGGGCACCGCGCGGCAGGCACTGACCGAGACCCGCCGGCTGCTCGGCGTGCTGAGAGCCGATGCCGGGCAACTGCGGCACCCGCTGCCTGGTCTGGCCGACCTGGATGATCTGCTCGGCCGGGTTCGCGCCGCCGGCCTGCCAGTGCGATACGAGCGCAGCGGCACCAGCGGAGATGTTCCGCCAGCCATTCAGCTCGCTGTCTTCCGGCTCGTCCAGGAAGCCCTGACGAACACGATGAAGCATGCAGGCCCGGGGGCGAGCGCTGCGGTCCGCGTGCAGCTCGCGGCCGCAGAGGTCCGCGTTGACGTCGAAGATGACGGTGCCGGACGCAGCTCACAGGCCGGCGCCACCGGCGGTGGCCTCCTGGGGATGCGCGAGCGCATCGGTGTGTTCGGTGGCGACCTCGAATTCGGCCCGCGTCGCCCGCGCGGCTGGCGGGTGACCGCCCGGCTCGACCTCGATCCGGCGAGCGGCGCCATGATCACCGTCCTGCTGGTCGACGACCACTCGCTGATCAGGAAGGGATTCCGGCTGATACTGGATGCCGAGCCCGATATCGAGGTGGCCGGCGAGGCAAGCGACGGGACGATGGCGGTATCCATGGCATCCGCGCTGCGCCCGGATGTCGTTCTGATGGACGTGCGAATGCCCGGCCGTGACGGTATCGAGGCGACCCGTGACATCGCCGCCGCCGGGCTGCTATCGAAAGTGCTGATCCTGACCACGTTCGATCTGGACGACTATGTCTACGCCGGGCTGCGTGCGGGCGCCAGCGGCTTCCTCCTCAAAGACACCCAGCCTGACGATCTGGTCAGCGCAATCCGTACCGTCGCATCCGGTGATGCCGTCCTCGCGCCCGGCGCCACCAAGCGCCTCATCCGCAAGTTCACTGCACAGCAGCCGCAGCAGCCAGCCGCGGAGCGCGCCGAGCAGATACGCCGCGCCCTGACCGGCCGCGAACTGGACGTCTTCGCCCTCATCGCCGCAGGCATGTCCAACGGCGAGATCGCGGCCAGGCTCCACCTGTCCGCTGGCACCGTGAAAGTCCACGTCGGCCGGATACTCGCCAAGCTTGGCCTGCGCGATCGCATCCAGGCGGTCGTGCTCGCCTACGAATCCGCGCTGATAGTCGCCGGGACAACGCGGCCCACTAGGCCAGGAGATCCATGACGAGTAGGTAGATCCTTATTGCTTGAAAATAATTGCTAGTTTTGTAGTACGTGCGTACCCTTGAATTTACGGCCGGGGTCTGGCTGCCGAGGGCGGCTCGCGTGCCCGGCCGAGGTAGGGAGGGCTTACATGGAGAGCGGGAACGGAACGAAGAAGCTGGTCCGCAGCCGCGAGGGCCGCGTGATAGCGGGGGTTTGCGCGGGACTGGCCGACTACTTCGGCATGGACGTAACCGTGGTCCGGGTAATCGTGGCAGCCATTGCTGTGATCACGGGAGGCACGGGCGTCCTGGCCTATTTTGTGGCGTGGGCCGTCATACCGGAGGAGGGCCAGCAGGCCTCGATCGCTGAGGACCTGGTGAGCAAGAGCTCGCACAGCTCATCACGCTAAGCCCCGCTCGCCGGTGGCGGCCCGTCTGGCTGCAGGGTCAGCTGCGGGCTGGCGGCGGCGATCGCGTCCCAGTCGTACCGCATCGGGATGAGCTCGCATCTGGACCAGGCTTCGTGCTGATCGACGTAGTGCGGGCTGGCCGGATCTCCTGATGCGCCGCCGACGACGATCCAGGTGCAGTTGTCCCAGTTGCCGACGTCGAACACGTACCGGGCCACGGCGCCATAGACGGCCGCCGTGCCGGACTCGGCCCGGCATCCGGTCGCCCAGACGGTCTCGTTGTCGCCGCCGACCCCGGCGCCGCCGGGCTGAGCGCGGCCGGCGCGCCGGAAGCAGGGGCGTCAGCGGATGGGTCAGCACGGCGGCGTGGATCTGCTGCCAGGGGACATCCGACGGTGCGCCGGCGGCTGCCTCGAGCGCCTCGGCCAGCAGCTCGCTCCAGCTGCTGCCGCCCGTGCAGCGCAAGATCATCCGACCGCAGCAGGGCCGGCAGCACCCACCACAGATGGCTGACGGCCGAGACGCCGCCGGGCAGCTGCATCAGCCGGCAGCCCCGGCTCGCGGCGAGGCCAGACCGGCGTGCCGACGATCCTGGCCAGAGCCCAGCGCAGCCGGGAGTAACAGGCCGCGCCAGCCGAGTCGGGCGACATCCGGCCGTCCCAGCCGAGCACGATGTCCCGGACGGCACGGGCGGCTGCGCTCGGCGGCGCGACGTCCGCCAGGGCCGCCTGGAACAGCCGCGCGGGCGCGCTGACGTCATCGCGATGGATCGTCGCCATGTCCTGCCGGCGACGCGCAGCCCGAGCCCGGCGATGAGCTGCTCGATTCTCCTGCGCGCGGTAGGGCGGGATGGGCGTCGGTGCAGAAGTAGTCACCGGTAGCCGGGATGGCCGTCACGACCCGGTTGTTCGCGGTCACGAGATAGCCGCGGGCCGGATCGTCCACGCGCGGCATCTGCTCGGCGGGAATCATGCCGTCCCACTCGTACTCACCAGTCCAGCCCGGCACCGGCAGCCACCCGTTGATGGCAGGCCGGCGCGGCATCACCGCACGGACCAGGTGGCCGATGTGGCCGCCGGTATCGGCGGCGACCAGGTTGTGGTCGATGAGCCCCCAGCCGCGCACGGCCTGGAAGAGCGAGTCCACCGAGCCAGCCCGCAGCATGGGCAGGAGGCAGTCAAATGACCGGTCGAGGTCGAAGAACTGCACCGACTTGAGCGTCACCGCGGCGCCCTGCGCCGGATCGCCGGCGACGACCGGGCCGTGCATGGTCGTGACGATCTCGACCGGGGCCGGCTCCTGCCCGCGGATCCTTGATGTCCTCGGTTGTCGTCTCGGCCCGCAGCCAGTCGCCCCGATGCAAGTACCGCGACGGATCAGCCGCGTGTCGAACTGCTCGACGTACAGGTCGTGGATGTCGGCGAACGCATGCGTCACGCACCAGGCCACGTGCGCCGTTGTGGCCGAAGTGCGGGAAGGCCGGCACGCCGGGAACAGTGAAGCCGATCGCATCGAACTGATCGCAGCCCAGATGCATCTGCGCGTACATGCCCGGCAGCTCGAAAGCGCGGTGCGGGTCGCCGGCCAGTATCGGCCTGCCGGTGGCGGTCCGGCTGGGGCCAAGCGCCCAGTTGTTGCTGCCGCCGTCGATATCCGCGCTCGCAGCCAGCAGGCTCAGCGCTCGGATCGGCTCGCGAAGATCAGCCAGGCGTCGCGATCCACCGGCTGGCGTCGGCGCCAGGCGGAATGCACAGCCGGTCGGCCCCGCCGTCGTCGTAGCGCAGCTTGACGAGGTCCTCGGCGCTGACGACGCCGACCGCGCGCAGCCCGCCAGAGCTTGAACCACAGTGAGCCCATCAGGTAGCCGCGCTGCCGCATGGCAGCTATGCAGTGCCAGCCCTCCCAGGGCTCTGGCGCGCTCGCCACCAGCTGGTACTCGGCGGGAGCCGGATGACTCGCGCAGGTACGCGTTCACGCCGGCCGTGTACGCGTCCACCATCGCCCTGGCATCCGCGCCGAGCGCCTGGTAGTCCCGGATGGATGCGGCAGCGGCTCGCAGGCGCCGGGCGAGGCGGTCGGCTGGCAGGCCCGGCCGCACCGACCCACTCGGCCCACCTGCCCTCCATCTGCTTCCGGCTCGCATCCATCTGCCAGAGGCGGTCCATGGCGTGCACGTAACCCTGGCCGACGAAAGCGTCGTGCGCCGAGTGCGCGCGAACGTGCGGGATTCCCCACTCGTCGCGGTAGAGCTAGACCGGGCGCTCGACCCAGCCGTCGTGGTGCAGCATGTCCGCAGCTGCCCGAGCACCGTCCCAGTCCATCGGCGCCTCCATCCGCTCTCAGATCTCGGTGGCCCGCGGCACGCGGGTCAGCAGCTACCGGTGGCGACGCCACCGGTGCCTAGTAGTGGGCGATGATGCGGCGCGCCGGGCCATCGACGGTGATCATGCCGCCGTACGGCAGGACCCACTGCGGGTCGGTGTGCCCGAAGTCGACGTTGAAAACGACCATGGCATCAGGGTTGTAGCTGTCCAGGGCCGTGAGAATCGCGGCCTGCTGGTCGACGCGGTAGCGGTCACGCTCCGCGGGCGTCTTGTGCTCGTACAGGCTGCTGGCCTTGGCGGTGCCGACCACGATGGCGGGGAACTGGGCCAGCAGGCCGCGTTCGCCGGCGTTGCGCAGCATGCGGAAGGACTCCTCAGCTGACGGCATCTCCTCCGATGTCTCCAGCAGGAGTACACAGCCGGCGTAGTCATCGGACGGCCGG
Organism: uncultured Actinomycetota bacterium; assembly: GCA_963837255.1. Lineage (GTDB taxonomy): Bacteria > Actinomycetota > Actinomycetes > Streptosporangiales > Streptosporangiaceae > JAJYUU01. The sequence goes on along the minus strand of CAWIMN010000007.1, from coordinate 942,702 downwards.
ATCCACCTGTTCGCCGCGAGGTTCCAGTGCAGGATCTCGAGGTTGCCGCCCCACGTCGGAGCCGTCACTACCCGGTCGGGCTGGTGCCATCGCCAGCCCGGGCTGCGAAGCGTCGGTGCCGCCTCGTCGAGGGAGGCCGGGTCGCTCCAGTTCAGTTCGTCTTCGCTGAAGACCTCCACCGGGTGCAGCTCGACGTCGCCGCCAGTCAGCAGCGCTGCACGCAATGACCCGGCCGAGACAGGGTGCAGGCCGCCGCCGCGGCCGAGGTGCACCATGGTCGAGCCGCCGTGGTAGCTGGCGATCCCCAGGTTCCACAGCCAGTTCAGGAGGTTCGTGTTGTCGCTGTACCCGGCGAACAGCTTGGGATTGGCAGCGACCACGCCGGGGTCGAGGAAGGGGAGGATCGTGATCTGGTCGTCGCCGCCGATCGAGGCCAGCACGGCCTTGATATCGGGATCGGCGAACGCGGCCATCAGGTCGGCGCCGCGATCCTGCGGTGACGCGCCCACCTGCCGGGTGGTCGGGTACTCAACCGGTTCCAGGCCGAACTCCGTCCGTAGCCGCCGCATGGCCAGCTCATGCACCGCCGGGAACAGGCCCGGCGCGGCGAACGAGGGCGAGACGACCGCGACCCGGTCACCGCGAGCGAGCTTGGCAGGTCTCGTGAACGTGGGACGCATGGCGCCCATTGAACAACACCAGTCAAGGCAGCTGGCTGCGCCGTTCACCCGGCACCAGCCACGGCTACGCGGGACCGGGGCTAACGACCACGTTCCCCGGAAGAGAAGCCGGTGCCAGCGTCAGCTTGGCAGGGCCAGCGGGACTTCGCCAGTGCCCTCCGCAGCCGTCGGTGACCCCAGCCGCTCTGTGTGCTGGACCCACGCGAGCAGGCCGGCGATGACGCCCAGGCCGGCCAGCCCGGCCAGCACATAGAGATCCCCGACCAACTGCTGGTAGCCGCTCATGTACTTGCCCTCGGCGGCGCGCGTCGGCACGGTCCACAGCAGGCCGGAGAACAGGACCACGACCGCAGCGAAGCCGAGCCAGCAGGCCCGCCGCACCAGGCGGGCTGCGGGCAGTGACTGGCGCGTCGCCAGGTCAGCGAGCACGACCAGTATCGGCGCTACCCAGACCCAGTGATGGGACCACGAGACCGGTGAGATGAGCAGGCCGGTCAGCGCGCAGACCAGAATGCCGACGATCTCCTCGCCGCGACGGGACGCCCACGCCGCGAGCAAGAGCCCTGCCGTCCCGACCGCCGCCGCGGCGGCGAGCTGGTACGGCCGCGCCGCAGCGGGGCTGCCGAGCAGGCGCTCGATCGCGCCGTACAACGACTGGTTACCGATGAAGCGGACATTGCCGACCCGGTTCGGGTCGAGGAACAAGCCGTCGGACCAGTAATGCTCGGTTGCCGCCGGCAGGATCGCCGCCGAGCCCGCGACAGTCAGCGCAAAGGTGGCCGACGCGACCGCGGCCGCCCGGAAACGTCGCGTGAGGAGCAGGTAAGGGACGAAGATCAGCGGTGTCAGCTTGAAGCCCGCGGCCAGGCCTACGCCCGCGCCCTTCCACCAGCAGCTGTCGGGCATGCACAGGTCGGCCACGATGACGAGCATCAGGACCAAGTTGACCTGGCCGAAAGACAGCGTCTGCCGAACCGGCTCGAGCCAGAGGGCCACCGCTGCCACCGCGAGCGTGGCCCCGAGACGGCGCCGCGAGTCCCAGTGCTCGAGGGTCCCCCACGTGAGCCACAGCACGGCGAGCAGCGAGACGATGCTCCCGGCCGTGACCAGACCCTTCAGGAGGTGCGGACTGATGCCGGCCATCAGCGCGAAGAAGCCTGCCGCCATCGGCGTGTAGGTGAATCGCAGCCCCGAGTCGAGATACGTCTGCGAGTACGGATCCGGCGAGTGATGCAGGATCGAGCCGCCCCACAGGTACACGCGAAGGTCCAGCATCGACCATGGCTGCCGGGAGAAGACCTGGAACGCCGTCACGAGCACCGCGATCGAGACAGCGAACAGGAGGGCGGCGGCCGGGGTACCCCACGCTCGGCCCGCCTGCCCGTCGTGATCGCCAGCCGTCATCGTGATCTAGCCGTTCTGCTAGTCGACCGGGATAAGCCGGAGCCGCGGCGGTCCCTGATCCAGCTCATGATGACGCTGATCCCGAGCGCGCCCGCCGGCCCGAGGGTAACCAGGGCAGGCAGCTGATAACGCCAGGAGAACACGAACAGATCGGATATCAGCGTCAGCGATACGGCGCAGGCGAAGAACAGCAGGCAGGCGAGGGCAAGCTGCCGGGTCGGCCCCGCCCTCCGCCTGCGCAGGACGAAGGCCGACCCGACCGCGCCCGTCAGCGTCAAGAGCGCCAGCATCGGTCCTGGCGCGTAGCCGCCGTCGAGCTGGTAGGACCGCAGGAACGCGGCCGCCGGCCGCCAGACGGCAGGCGTGCCGCCACCGAAGCGGTCGACCGCATTCCGGACAATCGCGGGCGTAGCATGCGACGAGAAATAAGGGAACGTGGTCTGGAACTGCCAGCGGCCGATGGGAGGGTCGCCTGGCGCGGTGACACGGTCCAGTGCGTACAGCTTCAGCACGTCACGCCCGTAAGCATCGAGCACGCGCAGCGGCTGCTGGGCGAGCACCGTGTGGCTGAAGTTTGTCACCAGGTTGTCAACCTCGGCACGCGGCAGGGTCCGGTAGTAGTACTGGACGGGCGCATACGTGCCGAACTCGAGCCAGTCGTTGCCGCGGGCCCGCTGAGCCTTGGTCGGGCACAGGCCGCGCTCCGCGGCCGGCAGCCTGATCGTGGCGCAGTCGACGGCTGCCGCTGTCCGGCCGTAGAGCGACGTGACGCCCTGATGCGACAGGAAGAAGCTCCCCGTGGCCAGGTAGGAGCCCGTGCAGTACACCAGGATCGGCACAGCGCAGGCCGCGCACAGCACTGCCGCCTTGCCGATCGCCCGCCGCCAGCCGCCGCCGGCCGCGAGTACGAAGATCGCCGCGGCCGGGATCAGGGCCTCGCCGACCTGCGCGACCGTCGCCGACGTGCCGAGCACGATGCCGCCCAGCACGACGCGCCGCCAGCTGATGCCCGGCTTCCAGAGCAGGATCGCGATGCCAGCGACGATGAGGGCCTCGAACCACGTGCCCGGCATGATCGTCTGCTCGTTCTGCAACTGATAGGCGTCGAGCAGGACCGGCGCGACCGCGAGCGCGGCGAGCCAGCGCGGCAGGCCGCGCCGCAGCAGCAGCACGTACAACAGAACGGCGATGGCCAGGCCAAGCAGATGCTGGACAGCGACAACCGCGTTGAAGTTTCCCACGAGCAAGATCGCCCGCAGCGGCAATTTGTAGCCTTCAGGGTCGTTGCCGCCGGAGTTGTACAGGTACTTGACCGAGTCGATGTAGAACAGCGCGGGCCGGTAGGCGAACTGAGCCAGCAGCCGCATGATCAGGCCGGCCGTCAGCAGGAGGGCGACCAGCCAGTGCTGTCGCAGCAGGCCGAGCCCGCCTGAGTGGCGATCGGCGGTCTCGGCTGGCGCCGCCTGGTCTGCCCGGCCGTCCGCAGCCGCCGGCGCTGCCGATTGTGGCGGGCCGGCGGACTTCACACGGCTCCTGCGGGTCCGCCGCCCTGCCCGCCGCCAGAGTGCCAGATGGCGAGCAGGACCGTGACGATAGTCAGCCACCGGGTCAATCGGTTGCGCGGAACCTGGGTCAGTGCGGCCCACGCGATGGCGGTGTACCAGGGGAACACCCAGGGGGCTACCAGAACCCAGGCAAAAGTCAGCGCGAATGGCGCAACCACTTCTCGCGGCTGATCGGAGGAGATCCGCCGGTGGATGAGCCACGCGACCACGATCATGGCGATCGGCCAGATGAAGCTAATGACCGTCGTGAAGGTTGCAGCGCCCGGATTACCACCCAGCGCCTGCGCGAGCATCTGGAAGAGGCGCCACGGCGATGGCAAGATCACCCACTTCGAGCCGCCGACGATTGGCTTCACGGCCGCGAGGCCGTAGGAGCTGTAGAGGACGGCTAGGGTCACCAGCGAGACCAGCACGATCCGGGTGATGCGCCTCCACTCGCGCCGCTGAAGCATCGGCCAGGCGAGCCCCACGGCGACAAGCACGGCGTTGATCTTGATCCCGCAGGCGACGCCGATCAGGACCCCGATGAGGACGTCGCCCCACCTGCCCGAGACGCGGCGCGCCACCTGGATCGCGCAGATCGCCGCCGCCGCCACGAACGTGTCCAGGTGGCCGCCGCTGACCAGCTGCTGGATGAGGACGGGATTCGCCGTCCAGAGCAGCGTCGCCCGCACCGGATCGTCGGAGGTCCTCAGCAGCAGCCAGCCGACGCCGATGAAGACGAGCCCGTTGAGGATCATCAGGACCCAGATAGTGGTGACGACGTTCGCCCCGCCGATCGACGCCGCGAATCTCTGAACCCAGGTCGCGATGGGACCGTATACGGACGGCTGGTTCTTCCATACCGAGCCGATGGTCTTGTAATAGGGCAGGAAGGACGGATGTCCGAGCAACAGCCACGCGTGCGGGCTTTTCGTGTACGGATTGCCGCCTTGCGCGGTAATACGGCCAAATGCCGCGTAGCTGGCAGTGTCGGATGATCCAACAGGCGTCAGGCTGACCATGACCGCGACGACGGCCGCACTGATCACGAGCAGGTGACGCGCGTTGGGGCGCCAGCCCTGGCTATGCGCCCAGAGCATGCCGGCCAGCCCCAGGCAGGCCAGGATGTCTCCGGTGATCAGGATCGCCAGCGTGAGGGCGTTGTAATCGTGCAGCGATGGCAGGAGATGCGACAGCGGCAGCTTGATCTGCAGCGTCGCGGTGTTCGGGGCCGTCGCGCCGACGATGACGCCCAGCAGCAGGCCAAGCCCGGCCACCGTGACCGCAACCCTGGGGTTCGCCAGGCGGCTCCAGGCGAGCTTGCGGATCACGGTGCTCATGACCCGCTCGATCGGACCGGTCGGAGTGGGCAGATCGACGGTCCCGTGCGTCCCGGATCCGTCAGCCGGCTTGACCGTTCCGGGCACTCCCGTCGGATCGGCCGAGTCGATGGATGCCCGTGTCACCTCGGCCATACCTCCGTCAGCGGACGTGCGGTCCTCATGTCGTGGCAGGTATCGCCGCGCCGCACGATCTTGGGCCCCTGCCGCCCTCGCTACGTCTCGGCAGGCCCGACTTGCACGTCTTCGCCCAGCGTAGGGCGACACGCGAAGGCTACATGCCAGATTAGGTCAATCGTGACAGGAGCTTGACCTCGGGAGCCGCCAGATCAGCGGTGGGAATCTACCCGCTGGCAGACCGGGAAACGCGCCGGAGCCGGCAGACCTGAGCCAGGCTGAGAAGCGGCCGCTACCCTCGCTGTCCACTTCGTGACGTTCCTCACCGGCCCGTTCCCTCAGTGGCTGTCACGCCGACGGCGCCGGATTGCGGCTCGGATGATGAGCGCGGCTACCGCCACAGCCAGGGCGATCAGCACGTACAGGGAGTACCGGGTGAGCGTGTTGTAGATGGGAGTGATGTTGCTGCCCGCCAGGTAGCCCACAGACGTCCAGACGGCCACCCACAGGACGGCGCCCAGCGCGTTGAAGGCGACGAACCGCGGCCATGCCATCCGGCTGATCCCCGCGACGATGCCATTCGCCTGACGCAGCCCCTCGATGAAACGGGCGCCCGTGACCACGACCCCGCCATACCGGGCAAAGAAGGCCTCGGCCTTATCGAGTCGCTCGGCCGTCAGCCGCACGTACTTGCCGAATCGCAGCACCAGCGCGCGGCCGCCGAAGAACCCGATCGCATAGCCGATGTTGTCGCCGATGACCGCGGCGAGCACCGCCACCAGGCCCACGACGAAGATGTTGAGGCGGCCCGCGCCCGCGTAGACGGCGGCCGCTATCAAGATCGTCTCCCCCGGAACCGGGATGCCGAAGTCCTCCAGCGTGATGAATCCGCCGACCGCGAGGTAGCCGTAGTGATCAAGCACGGGCGCCAGGTTCGCCAGAATCCCCGGCAGCGGCTGAGCGGACATTGGTCCAGGGTGGCATAGCTGGCTGTCACTGCCGAGCTTGCCTAGAGTAATCGCCAGGTGGTCACAGGCCGCTGGGGAAGGTGATCGTCTCGGGGGCGACAAGCGGCCTGCCGACGTCAAGCTGGATCTGCGCGTGCGCGTTGAGCGGAATATTCCGCGGGTTGCCCCGGTAGACCTGCCCGTTGTAGAGCGCGGTGACGTGACCGGTCGCCGGCCCCACCTGATCTGGTCCGAGCGGCTGGGCCCACTCGTCGAATACCTCGCCCAGCGTGTAGGTGCGGTGGACGGGCGACTCGATGTGGATGATGCCGTCGGCCGCGTGCGTATGCAGCCAGTACAGGCAGGTGCCGCCGGTGATGAAGGTGCCGCTCGGCGTGGTCTGACTCTGGGCGCCCGGGATGCCGATGCCGGCCGGGACCTGACGCGGCGATCCGTTGACGAAGACGGTCAGGTGGGCGTGGATGTGGAAGATGGTCTGCTCGGTAGTCTGGCAGCCGATTCCGTCGACGTTGGCGCCGGTGGCGCCGCCCGATGTGCCGGCGAGCGCGGCGGCGGCAGGAATCGGCACGCCTTCAGGTCCGGCCGGACCGGGGGCCGGCGCTGGCTGAAGAGTGCCCAGGGTGCTCAGCGGGGCTAGCGTCAGTTGAGGCGTCCCGCCGGCAGTTGCCGAGGATCCGCCACCACTGGTGACCGCGAGAACGATGCCGATGATCGCCACGACCACCAGCACCGCCGCCCCGATCCCGGCGGTCCAGAGGCGCCGCCGCCGCCGTTGCGCCTCTAGCTCGCGCATCCGGGCGATCTTATCCCTGGCAGCCTGCCTGTTCCGCTCGGCCTTTGACACCTGGCCTCTCCTTCGATGACCCCTGTCACCCGGCATGAACCAGGTTATGTGCGTCCACTGAACTACAGAACGCACCGCGACGCGTGACTGTTCGAGCGCGGATCAGCTCGATCGCGGCGCCCGCTAGTCATCGCGGGTCAGCTGGCCGGCGGATCAGCCGGTCAGGCGGCCCTGTGGTCGCTGCACCGGTGCACGACGCCAAGCCCCGCCGCTCGTCACTCCGAGCGGATGTCGTAGTCGTCAGAATCGACGACGTGCATGGCCGCCTCCTCGGCGGTGGCGGCGCCGCCATCGATGCCCGCATCCCTGGCGACGAGGTCCGGGTCGGTGTCCGCGTCTGAACTCTCGTCCTCGGCCACGAGCCGGCCAGCCCGCGGATCGGGACCGTCGTCGAGCAGCATCCCGTCAACGTCTTCGTCTGCCGCGTCAGGATCCGCCGCGATATCCGGCTGTCTGTCGTCTTCCGCGTCGGGGCCTATATCCGGCTCTTCCTCGGCCAGCAACTGGTCGAGCGACTCCCCGTCCTCCTGCTCGGCACCCGTGGTGCCATACCGGATCGCCGCGGACCAGTGCTGCGGCGGGATCACGCCCCGGTCGAGGGGATCGTCGCCCGGCTGCCCGTCCAGAGTGTCGGCGGCATCCTCGACCTCGAAATCGCCGAGGTCGGCGGCTTCGTGCTGGTTCTCGTCAGGCACCACGCCAGCTTAACGCCGGCGTACCTGCTGTCGCGGGCCGCCCGGCGGGACAGGACTGGGCGCTGTCCATGTTGCTGGTGTGACACATGTCATAGAACGTAATCTTATGTTTCGGGTATGCCTGATGGGTTTTAGGCGTCCACTGGCTGTTACCGACAGTACCTAGGCGTGTGACTATCGCCCCCTGGGCAGCGCGTCGCCCTGATCCGCGTCGCATCCGCGTACTGGGTCACCGCTGCGCGCCCGGGGCGCCCGACCTGAGCAGTCCGTGCCTTCTCATCGCCATCAGCCACAGCACCGCAAGCGCCGTGCCAGCGGCTATCGTCATGGTCCCGCGCGCCTGACGCTCGCTGTCGCCGCCGCGACGATCGCGGTGGCGGGCGGCGTATCGGCCGGTGTTGCGGTCGCAGCCAGCCCTCCCGATGGGCTGCCGATCGCAGCACAAGCGCACGCCGCCACGGCCGGCCCGAACGCTGGCTCGCCACCAGGCGGGCAGGCGCCCGGACGGGACAGCGGCCTGGCCATGGCCAGCCACCAGGCCACGGCCAGCCACCAGGCGACCGGCCGGCCATCGGCTCAGGCTAGCCACCTCGGCACCGCGGGGCGGCACGCGGCTGCATCAGTGCGGAACTCCGCGAAGCCGGCCGCCGCCGTGCAGCCGTACCTGGTCTTCGACTCCATCCTGCCCGCCGTGCTGCCGAGTGGTCACGTGATCGCGACGTACGCCACCGGACCGTACGCAGTCCCCCCAGCAGACCTTGCGGGGCGCGGGCCCGTGCTGTGGATCGACGTGCGGGCCACCGACCCAGCCGCGCAGGTGCTGGATGTGGAGCCCGGCTGTGCGACTCCCGCAGCCGCCCCCGGCTGGATCTCACAGCGGCTCGGCGCAGGCCCGACGGCCCTGGCAATCATCTACACCTCGCGGGCCGAGTGGCCTGCGGTGCAGGCGGCCGTCGCGCCGCTCCCCGCGGCGATGCGCGCCCAGATCCGCTGGTGGATCGCGGACCCGACAGGCTACGCGCATCTGGTTCCGGGATCGGACGCGACGCAGTGGTACTGGGGACCGAGCTACGACATCTCGACCGCGACCCCGCGCTTCTGAGCAGCCGGACAGCCCTGCCGGGGAGGCGGTGAACTAGACTCAGGTGCCGTTGGAGGAGCAGCTCATGCCGACCTTCCTAACGCTGATCCAGACCCCGTCAGCCGCGCGGCACCAGCGATGAGCCACACCAGCGACTGGCGAGGCGAGCAGTCCTCAGCTGTCAGGCGACTGGTCCTGCGGAGCCTGCTGCTGACCGAGCAAGATGACGCTGCTCATATCCTTGACCTCGTCGCGATGGCGGCCGAGTCACTCGTCGCCTGCCAGACCGTCGGCATCGTGCTCGATGATGCGTGGCAAGATGTCGGGCAGCGAGGTCTCGGGCTCAGCCCAGACCACGTTAAGGTCGCTGGCTCTGTGGGCTGTGCGCCAGTTGCGGTGCCCGGCGTCCCTGCGGCCTGGGCCTTTCCGATTCCGGGGAGTCACGCTGGCTGCCTTGTCGTTGGTGCCGCCGCCCAGCTGGCCGACGGCGATCGTCGCCTGCTCCAAACGCTCGCCCAGCACGCGGGTGCGGCGCTCGGCAGCGCCGGCCTGCACGCTCGAGAGCAAGCCCAGGCGGCCGAGCTACGGGCCGCCAACCTCGCACTCCGCCACCGCATGGAGATTAAGGACCGGCTCACCCAGGTAGCGCTCCGCGGCGAAGGGCACGAAGGAATCGCCAGGGCCGTCTACGCTCTCACTGGTCACGCCGCCGAGGTCGAGGACTCCTACGGCAACCTGATCGCCCGAGCTGGCCCCGGCTGCCTCGACCAGCGGGTGCCAGGCAAGCTCGAGAGCCGGCCTGAGCTGCTGCGGCGGGCTGCTGCGGCGCGCGGGCCGGTCTGGGACGGGGACCGGCTGGTCTCGGTGGCTATTCTCGCGGGGACGCCAGTAGGCGTCGTCGCGCTGGCCGATCCGGGCCACCGGGCCGGAGAGGCCGAGCGGATGGCCGTCGACCACGCCGCGGCCGTACTCGCCATGGAGGCGGCACGCGCGCAGAGCCTGCGCGAGTCGCAGGCGCGGGCGCGCAGCAACCTGGTCCTCGACCTCGTCGCCGGCCAGGACGGGCCCGGCGTCTTCGGCCGAGCCCATGCCCTCAGCTACGATCTCGGCCTGCCGCACCGTGTCGTCGCAGTCGAGTGCCATCCGAGCGGTCCAGTCGACATAGACGTCTTCCTCGACGCGGTTACCAGAGCCGCGACCACAGCCCGGGTGGGCTCACTCGCGGCCGCGCGGACGAGCGATGTCATCGTGCTGGCCGAAGCGGACGCCTCCTGGCAGGCCTTCCGGGCAAGCGTCGTCGCCGAATTGAACGGGACCCGCTGCTCAGTGGGCGTCGGCGGCCGGTGTGAGGGAGTGGCGGAGTTCCCGCGGTCGTACCGGGAGTCCCAGCTGGCCCTGCGAATCCAGCGGGCGGCCGGCGGAGCCGAGCAGGTAACGGTCTTCGACGAACTCGGCGTCTATCAGGTGCTGGCTGCCGGGACCGATATGTCAGCAATGGAGACCTTCGTGCGTGACTGGCTCGGCCCGCTTCTTGACTACGACGCCATCCACGGTGCGCAGCTAGTCACCACGCTGAGCGAGTATCTCGACAGCGGCGGCAGCTACGATTCATCGGCGACGGCGCTCTCGGTTCACCGCAGCACCCTGAAGTACCGTCTTCGGCGCATCCGCGAGGTGTCCGGCTTCGATCTGGGCGTCCCGGATACTCAGTTCAACTTGCAGCTGGCAACTCGCGCCTGGCGCACGTTGCAGGCGCTTCGCGAGTCCTGACGAGGGGTCCAGTGCTGCCTGGTCCTGCCAGGACAGCAAGTTGGCCCGCCTGGGACGGTGTGGCGCGCCTGTCGATGGCTGAAGCTGAAGGCAGATCACACTGCCGAGCGAGGGGCCACCACGATGTCCGCGAACCTTGCTGGGCCTGCGTATGTTCAGGACCTGGAGGAGCACCTGAGCCTGATGTGCTTCGGGGCAGAGGCAGCTGCCGACTCAAGGCAGCCGTGCTGCTCGTCCGCGGCGCGCTAGCCCGCGGGGACCGCGCCAAGGCCGCCCAGCTCGCGCACTCGACCGCGATGCTGGCCCGGAGCAGACCCTGGGATACCGCCGTCGCAGCGGCTGCGCTGCACGTCCGTGGCCTCGTCGAGCGCGACCCGGCCAGGCTTGAGCAGGTCGCCAGTCGCCACCCGGCTCAGCTCGCGCGGGCCGGCGCTACCGAAGATGCCGGCCTCGCCTGGGCGGCTCAGGGCAAGCACGATGCCGCGATAGCCCGGCTTCGGCAGGCATACGCGCTATACGAGCACTTGGCCTGCGGCGAGGGCATGGCGCGTGTCCGGTCGGAACTGCGCGATGCCGGGGTCAGGCTGCATCACTGGAAGCGCGCGGCCCGGCCCGCCTACGGCTGGGACAGCCTCACGGACGCCGAGCGCCGCATCGCGGACCTCGTGGCATCCGGGCTCAGTAACCGGCAGGTGGCCAGCCAGGTCTTCCTGAGCACACATACCGTCGCGTTCCATCTGCGGCATATCTTCTGGAAGCTCGGGGTCACCTCCCGCGTCGAGCTGGCCCGGCTGGCTGCGCAGCGGGCAGCAGGCGGCTTACCGCTCAGCGCCTGCGCTGGCTGGCTGCTGGTGGCCGTTGGGCGAGAACTGGGCGCTTTCGGCGTATTCACAGGTGCCTTCTGCCTGGAACTGGCGCGCCGCCCGCACGACCTCGGCGCCAAGCTCGCGCAGCTGTGCCGCCACCATCTCGTCGACCAGCCGTCCATCGGGGTCGAAGGTCTGCCAGGACTGCGCCACGGGCAGCACCATCGGCACGCTCCACCCGCGGAGGGCCCGGACGATGAAGTCCATCGAGTTAACGGATTGCAGGCCCTGCACGCCGCCGGCCGTCGTGACCAGGCCGACCGGCTTGTTCGTCAGGTACGGAGGATCACGCTCGGCAAGCAGGATCAGCCAGTCCAGGGCGTTCTTGAACGCTCCGCTGATGGATCCGTGATACGTGGGCGTGCTCCAGATCAGCGCGTCGCTCGAGTACACCGCATCGGCCAGTTCGCGTGCCGCGGCTGGCACCCCCTCCTCTGGGGTGTACATCGGCAGATCCAGGTCACGAATCCAGATCATTCGCGGTTCGGCCGCCGCGTTCAGCACTCCGTCGAGCGCGGTCTGCAACGCGGTCCGGCTCGTGGACTCTTGCCGAAGCGAACCACCCAGACCGACCACCCGCACAGGTATCGGCATCTCCTTCCTCCTTCCTCGTGCATCCGAGGCACGATCCCAGCCTGTCCGCGCTAAATCGGGCGCACTTCACCAGGTTGGCTAGTCTGCCGGCCTCCGGCGGCCCCTTCACGTGAGCCGGCCGAGAGCCGTGTCTTTGCTGATCAGGCCCGCGTACTAGCTGATCTGAGGATGTGAGTGCGGCCTGGCGGGCGGGAGGATGGTGACGTGACATCTTGGCGACTGACGACTCTTCGCGCGGCAGGCGTCACCGGAGCTCTCGGCGGGTAGGCCAGTCTGAGTTCCGGACGTTGCTGCCCAGCGACATCAAGGCTGACGTGCGGGCGGCCTCGTCGACGGGGTCCTGACGGTTACCCGTGCCGAAGTCCAGGCACCGGGACCTGCCGCATCGAGGTCAGCCAGGGGAATCGTGCCAGTCAGCTGGCAGTGGCCAGTAGTTCCGGGTGGGCCAGCGGCAGCTAAGCAGGAGGTCTAGCGATGGCAAGGGCAGTGGGCATCGATCTCGGCACGACGAACTCGGTGATCGCGGTGACGGAGGACGGCAAGCCGACGGTCATACCCAACGCCGAAGGGTCGCGGACGACTCCGTCGGTGGTGGCCTACACACCACAGGGCGAGCGCCTCGTCGGACAGCTAGCCAGGCGTCAGGCGATCTTGAACCCCAAGGGCACGATCTACTCGGCCAAGCGGTTCATCGGCCGCATGTACAGCGAAGTGGAGAGCGAGATCAACGCGGTCTCCTACGACGTGGTTGCCGGCCCTGACGGCGCCGCCCGCTTCAGCATCAGCGGCCGGCTCTACGCCCCAGAGGAGATCTCGGCGCTCGTGCTGCGCAAGCTAGCCGAGGACGCGGCCAAGTTCCTGGGGGAGAAGGTCACCGAGGCCGTCATCACCGTGCCGGCGTACTTCAACGACGCGCAGCGGCAGGCGACCAAGGACGCCGGCCGCATCGCCGGACTGGAGGTACTGCGCATCATCAACGAGCCGACGGCCGCTGCCCTTGCCTACGGCCTCGACAAGAAGCAGAGCGAGACGGTCCTGGTGTTCGACCTTGGCGGCGGGACCTTCGACGTCAGCATCCTCGACATCGGTGATGGCGTCGTCGAGGTGCGCGCGACCGCCGGGGATACGCACCTCGGCGGGGACGACTTCGACCGGCGGATCGTCGACTACCTCGCCGACGAGTTCCAGCGAGACAACGGGATCGACCTGCGCACGGACCCGCAAGCGCTGCAGCGGCTCTTCGAGGCGGCGGAGAAGGCCAAGGTCGAACTGTCGTCAGTGACGCAGACCACCGTCAGCCTGCCATTCATCACGGCAGATGCCGCCGGGCCGAAGCACCTGAATACGACGCTGATGCGCTCGACGTTCGAACAGATCACGGCCGACCTGGTGGAGCGCACCATCGGCCCGGTCAAGCAGGCGCTGGCGGACGCCAAGCTGACCGAGAACGACGTCGATGAGGTCATCCTGGTCGGCGGGTCCACGCGGATACCTGCGGTGCAGAGCCAGGTCCGGCGGCTGACCGGGGGCAAGGACCCGAACATGACGGTCAACCCGGACGAGGTGGTCGCGCTCGGTGCGGCGGTGCAAGCAGCCGTCCTGAAGGGCGAGGTGAAGGACGTCCTGCTGCTCGACGTCACCCCGCTGTCGCTTGGCATCGAGACCCTCGGCGGCCTGATGACCAAGATCATCGAGCGCAACACGACCATCCCAGCCCGCCGGACAGAGGTCTTCAGTACAGCTGAAGACAACCAATCGGCAGTGGACATCGTGGTGCTCCAGGGCGAGCGGGAGCGAGCCGCCGACAACCGCGTCCTCGGCCGATTCCGGCTGGAGAACATCCGGCCCGCGCCGCGCGGTACGCCGCAGGTCGAGGTCACCTACGACATCGACGCCAACGGCATCCTGAATGTGTCGGCGCGGGACAAGGACACCGGCGCCGAGCAGCGGATCACCATCAGCGAGACGTCCAACCTGGACCCGTCCGAGGTGGAGCGGATGGTCGAGGACGCCGAGCGGCACCGCGAGGAAGACCGTCGGCTGCGCGAGCTCACGGACGCGCGCAACGCGCTCGACGCCGCCGCCTACCAGGCAGAGAACCTGCTGGCAGAACGCGGCGACGATGTGCCCGTGCACGAGCGGGCGCGGGCTGACAACCTGGTCGCCGAGGCGCGGCAGGCCCTCAAGGAGGACACGCCGCTTGACCGGCTCAAGACCATGACCGCCGAGCTACAGCAGGTGTACCAGAGCGTCTTGGCGGCCAGCCAGGGCCAGCCCAGCCGGACAGGCCGGGCCAGGCGCCACATCGGACGCCGGTCAGCAGGGCTCGGGCGACGGCGACGACGTCATCGATGCCGAGTTCACCACCCATGAGTGAGTCGAGCCACAGCCACGAGCCGGAGCATCAGGCCGCCGGTGCCACGGCGAACGGCGCGAGGTCAGCAGGCCGTGCGGCCGGCGCGCCCCAGCCGATGACAGCTCGGCGGGCGACGGGGCCGCCGGCAACGGCCAGGCCGTCGCGGACCTGACGGCGCGGATCGCGGAACTGGAGGACTTGCGCCTGCGCGCGCTGGCCGACCTGGACAACCTGCGGAAGAGGTGCGCGGCGCAGGTCAGGACCGCCGAGGCCGACGCGGTCGCGCAGGGAGGCGGCGCAGTGGCTGCCTGTGGTCGACAACCTGGAGCGGGCTCTCGCCCACGCGCAGGCCGACCCCGGATCCATCATCGAGGGGGTCAGGGCGGTTCGGGATCAGGCCACGAGCCTGCTCGCGCAGCTCGGCTTCCCGCGCCGGGACGACCTCGGGGCGAGGTTCGATCCGGCACGCCACGAGGCCGTGGCCGCCCGGCCGGACCCGGCCGTACCGGACGGCTCGGTGGTCGAGGTCGTCCGGCCGGCCTACGGCGATGACGACCGCCAGCTACGGCCGGCCCAGGTGGTCGTCGCCAAGGCGGACTGATGGCCGACCGGGATTTCTATCAGATCCTCGGCGTGCCGAGGACCGCGAGCCAGGAAGAAATCCAGCAGGCTTACCGCAGGCTCGCCCGCGAGCACCATCCCGACGTCAACAAAGACCCGGCCGCCGAGGATCGCTTCAAGGAAGTTTCCGAGGCTTACAGCGTGCTGTCCGATCCGCAGACCAGACGCCGGTACGATGCGTTCGGTCCCGACTTCCGGCAGGTGCCCGAGGACGTGGACCCGGAGACCTGGCGGCGCGCCACGGCGGGTGCCGGAGCCCGGAGCCGAGCCGGGGCTGGCGCCCGTGCGGGCGCTGGTGCCGGGCAGGCTGGCCGCTCCGGCTTCGGGTACGGCGGCGAGGACGTCGACCTCGATGACCTGTTCGGCGGGCTCTTCGGCGGCCGCGCCGGGCGGGGCGGCTGGGGACCGATACCTGGCGCCGATCAGTCCGCCGAGATCGAGCTGACGGTTGACGAGGCGTACCACGGCGGCCGCCGGACGGTGACGATCGGCAGCGGGAGCAGCCAGCGCACGCTGGAGGTGACGATCCCCCCCGGCGTCACTGACGGCCAGCGGATCCGGCTGGCCGGGCAAGGCGGCCGCGGCAGCGACGGGGCCAGGTCGGGCGACCTCTATCTGGTCGTGCGGATTGCGCCGCACCGGATCTTCCGGCTCGATGGCCGCGATATCTACGTCGAGCTGCGGCTTGCACCGTGGGAAGCGGCCCTCGGCACCTCGGTGGCGGTGCCCACACCGGATGGCGAAGCCAAGGTGACCGTCCCGGCCGGCACCTCCAGCGGGAAGCGGCTCCGGCTGCGCGGCCGCGGCATGCCGAACCCGCGCGGCCATCCTGGCGACCTGTACGCGGAGGCCCGGATCATGGTGCCAGACCGGCTCACCGATGCCGAGCGCGCACTGTTCGAACAGCTCGCCGCCACGTCCGACTTCGACCCGAGGAGACGCCGGTGACCTACGCAGTGGTCCGGGCCCCGCGGCTTGACCTCGACGAGTTCGCCGCGGCGGCGGGCCTGCATCCTGACCTTGTCCGGCGTCTCGTCGCGCTCGGCATCCTCGACGCCAGCCGCGACGCCGCGGGCCGCCTGTGGTTCGCCCGCAGCGAGCTGGCCCGGGTCGGCCGGGTGCAGCGGCTGCGCGCCGGGTTCGCGCTCAACTACGCGGCGACCGGCCTTGTCATCGATCTGCTGGACCGGATAGCGGCGCTCGAGGCAGCCATGCGGCGCCGCCAGCGGGCAGGAGAGTGATCATGGACCCGAACCGGCTGACCCAGAAGTCGCAGGAAGCCCTGCACGACGCGCAGACCAAGGCGCTGCGCCTCGGGCATCCTGAAGTCGACGTCGATCACCTGCTGCTAGCGCTGCTCGACCAGCCCGAGGGCATCGTGCCGCGCCTGATGAGCCAGGTCGGCACGGACCCCGATCTGCTGCGCAAGGAACTCGAGGCCGCACTCGAGCGGCGTCCGCGCGTCAGCGGGCCCGGCGTCGCTCCCGGCCAGGTCGCCATTACGCAGCAGCTCTCCCGGCTGTTCGACGATGCGGAGCAGGAGGCCGGACGGCTGAAGGACGACTACGTCTCGGTCGAGCACCTGATCCTGGCCTCGCTCGCGCTCGGGCCTTCGACGGCGGCTGGCCGGCTGCTCCAGGATCAGGGCGTCACCAGGGCGGCGTTCCTGGAGGCCCTGTCACGGATCCGGGGCAACCAGCGGGTCACCTCGGCTATGCCGGAAGCCGCGTACGAGGCACTCGAGAAGTACGGCCGGGACCTGGTAGCCGATGCCGCTGCAGGCCGGCTCGACCCGGTCATCGGCCGCGACGCCGAGATACGCCGGGTCATCCAGATCCTGTCGAGGAAATCCAAGAACAACCCGGTGCTAGTCGGCGATCCTGGCGTGGGCAAGACCGCCATCGTCGAGGGCCTGGCCCAGCGCATCACCCGCGGCGACGTCCCCGAGGGCTTGCGGGACAGGGTGGTCTTCAGCCTGGACATCGGAGCGCTGGTCGCGGGCGCCAAGTACCGCGGCGAGTTCGAGGAGCGCCTCAAGGCCGTCCTGGCCGAGGTCAAGGCCTCCGACGGGCGCATCTTGCTGTTCGTCGACGAGGTCCACACCGTGGTGGGAGCCGGGGCGGCGGAAGGCTCGATGGACGCCGGCAACATGCTCAAGCCGATGCTGGCGCGCGGCGAGCTGCACATGATCGGTGCCACCACGCTCGAGGAGTACCGCAAGTACATCGAGAAGGACGCGGCCCTCGAGCGACGGTTCCAGCCCGTCATGGTGGCTGAGCCGTCGGTCGAGGACACCGTGTCGATCCTGCGCGGCCTCCGCGAGCGCCTCGAGGTGTTTCACGGCGTGAAGATCGCTGACAGCGCTCTGGTCGCGGCCGCGACGCTGAGCCATCGCTACATCTCCGACCGGTTCCTGCCGGACAAGGCGATCGACCTTGTCGATGAGGCCTGCGCGGTGATCAGGACGGAGATCGACTCGATGCCGGCCGAGCTGGACGAGCTCACCCGCCGGGTCATGCGGCTGGAGATCGAGGAGACCGCGCTGGCCAAGGAGGACGACGCGGCCAGCAAGGCCCGCCTGGAAGGCCTGCGCAAGGAGCTCGCGGACGTGCGCGCGGAAGCCGACGCGCTGCGCGCCGAGTGGGAGGCAGAGCGGCAGGCGCTGCGCCGGGTGCAGGCGCTGCGCGAGGAGATCGAGCAGGTGCGGCAGGAAGCCGAGCAGGCCGAGCGCGACTACGACCTGAACAAGGCCGCCGAGCTGCGCCTCGGCAGGCTGCCGGAGCTGGAGCGGCGGCTGCGCGCCGAGGAAGATCGCCTCAGCGGGCGCGGGGACGGCCGCCGGCTGCTCCGCGAAGTCGTCACCGACGACGAGATCGCCGCCATCGTGGCACGCTGGACCGGTATCCCGGTCAGCCGCCTGCAGGAAGGCGAGCGCGAGAAGCTGCTGCGTCTCGACGAGATCCTGCATGAGCGGGTGATCGGGCAGGACGAGGCGGTCCAGCTGGTGACCGACGCCATCATCAGGGCGCGATCGGGCATCAAGGATCCCGGCCGTCCGATCGGGTCGTTCATCTTCCTCGGCCCGACCGGCGTCGGCAAGACCGAGCTGGCCAAGTCGCTCGCGGCCGCGCTGTTTGACAGCGAGGACAGCATGATCCGCATCGACATGAGCGAGTACCAGGAGCGGCATACCGTCAGCCGTCTCGTCGGCGCGCCGCCCGGATACGTCGGCTACGAAGAAGGCGGCCAGCTCACCGAGGCCGTCCGGCGCAAGCCCTACTCCGTGGTGCTGTTCGACGAGGTGGAGAAGGCACACCCGGACGTGTTCAACACGCTGCTCCAGGTCCTGGACGACGGGCGGCTGACCGACGGGCAAGGCCGGACTGTCGACTTCCGCAGCACCGTGATCGTCATGACGTCCAACATCGGCTCCGAGTACCTGATGGAGGACGATGCGGTCGCCGGCGGCGAGATCAGGCCGGACGTGCGCGACCGCGTGCTGGCCACGATGCGCGAGTACTTCCGGCCCGAGTTCCTCAACCGCCTGGACGACATCGTGCTGTTCAAGCCGCTGACCGAGGCGGAGATCGAGCGCATCGTGGAGCTGATGTTCAACGGCCTGCGTGACCGGATCGCGGAGCGACAGATGACACTGGAGATCTCGGCGCCGGCCCTGCACTTCATCGCCGAGCAGGGCTTCGATCCGGTGTATGGCGCCCGGCCGCTGCGCCGGTTCATCGCCCGGGAGGTCGAGACCAGGATCGGGCGGGCGCTGCTCGCCGGCGACGTCCGGGACGGCGCCGTGATCCGGGTCGACCTGGCAGACTCGGAGCTGACCGTCAGCTACCAGAACCCCACGTAAGGCGGGCGTCACCATGGCCGACAGCGCTGTTATCACCTGCCCGAACTGCGGCCGCAAGAACCGGGTACCGGCCGCGGCGTCCGGGACGCCGCGGTGCGGCAACTGCCACCGGCCGCTGCCGTGGATTGTCGACGCGGGCGACGACAACTTCACCGAGATCGCGGAGCAGGCGTCCGTGCCCGTCGTAGTCGACCTGTGGGCGCCGTGGTGCGGACCATGCCGGATGGTCAGCCCGGCGCTCGCCGACCTCGCGACCGAGTTCGCCGGCCGCATGAAGCTGGTGAAGGTCAACGTCGACGAGGCGCCGCGCCTGCAGAGCCGCTTCGGCGTGCAGTCCATCCCGACGCTGCTGCTGCTGGACGGCGGCCAGGTCAAGGCCACTCAGATCGGGGCGCCGCCACGGCCGGCCCTGCGGTCCTGGCTCGAGCAGGGACTGGCCAGTTCCGCCAGCCGGCGCTAGCGGTGGTGCACGCGGCTCCGGTGCCGGTTGGCCGGCGATACCCGTGACCCACTCCCGCGCCGTCCGCCGGGTGACAGGGCGATGGGGGCTGGCTAGACCCAGATCTGCTGCAGCACCCGGTAGATGTTGCCGCCGAGCACAGCGCGGATCTCGTCGTCGGAGTACCCGTGCTGCACCAGCCAGTCGCAGATGTTGGCGAAGTTCTCCGTCGGGTTCTCCAGGCCGTCGACGTAATCCACTGGATCGAAGCTCGGCCCGCGCAGCGCGGCGAGGCTGAGCAGGTGCGCAAAGGTCGTATGCAGCGCGACGTGGTCCCCGTAGAGGGTATCGGGGCCGAACGCGAGGTGCTCGATGCCGACGAGGTCGGCGCAGTAGCGGAAGTGATCCATGACCGACTCGATGGTGTGCCGGGGATGTGCGTGCGACAGGGTCGTGTGCGGAGCAGCAGACATGCCGATCACGCCGCCAGTGTCTGCCACCGCGCGGAGCACGGCGTCGGGCTTCATCCGGGCGGTGTCCCACACGGTCCGCGCCCCGGCGTGCGTGATCAGCACCGGCTTGGAGCTCTCCTCGCAGGTGTCCAGCGCGGTCCGGTCGGAGGAGTGGGACAGGTCGATCGCGAGGCCCAGCTGGTTCATCCGGGTCACCGCCCGGCGGCCGAACGAGGTCAGGCCGCCGTCGCTCGGCTCGCTCAGTCCGCTGCCGAGGGTGTTCGCGTCGGAGTACGCGATGCCGATCTGCCGGATCCCGAGGCCGTACAGCACGTCGAGCCGGTCGATCTCGTTCTCGATCGGCGTCGCCGCCTCCAGCCCGAACACGAGCCCCATGCGCCCGGACGCCGCCGCCTCGTCGATGTCGGCCATGGTGCGCACGACCATGAAGCCGGTCGCGTGCGCCAGGTCGGCCTGCCGCATGCCGAGGTCGGTGATGATGTCGTGCCAGCGCCACGGCGCGTTGCCCGTCACGCAGGCCGTGCCATCCATCATGTTGTCGAAGATGACGTTCAGCCCTGACGCGAGCAGGCCGGCATACGCGGCGTGCTGCCGGCCGGTCCGGTTGTACTCCGGCGTCTCCGCCATATCCAGCGGGAACCGGACCGGGTGATCGTGCAGGCTGATCACCAGGCTGTCGCGCAGTAGCGCACGGGAGCGCGCCGCCAGCTCGGGCGTCAGGCGCGCACCTGTGTACGGCGGTACCCGGCTGAACTCCGGCGTCAGCTCGAAGCCGGGGAACGAGCCGGGCGGCAGGTAGGAGTAGGCGGTGTACGGCGTCTCAGTCATCGTCGTCCCCTCGAGTGGCGAGCCGGTGCGGTGCAAGCCGATGCGGGCCGGCGGCGAGCAGCCGCCACAGCGCCTCCCAGGCCCGCATGCCCTCGCGCAGCCGGCGGATGCGCAGGAACTCGTTCGGTGCGTGCAGCTTCTCGTCCGCGGTGGAGAACGAGAAGAACAGGGTCTTCGCGCCGAGCACCCGCTCGAACAGGTACGTCGCCGGCAGCGTGCCGCCGATGGACGCCAGCAGCACCTCCTGGCCCGGGTACACCGCCGCCAGCGCCGTGGCCGCCGCCCGGATGGCCGGGTGATCAGCCGGAATGGTGTAGGCGGGGACGCGCGCCTCGTCGGCGCGCACGCGCGCCGAGACCCCCGGCGCAGGCTGCCGGCGAACGTGGTCGGCAATGGCACCGATGATCGCATCCGGGCTCTGGCCCGGAACGAGGCGGCAGGACACATGGCCGACTGCCCTGCGCGGTATGACCGTGTATTTACCGCCGCTGCTGACGCCGTTGATTTCCAGCGTCGGGCGTTCCCACAGCCGCTCCAGCGTGGTGTAGCCGGCCTCGCCGTGCGCCTCGGCGAGGCCCAGGTCGGCGAGGTAGCCTGCGTCGTCGAATGGCACCCGCGCTATTTCGCGGCGGCGCGTGTCGGTCAGCGCCGGGATGCCGTCGTAGAAGCCTGGCACCGCGACCCGGCCGTCGGCGGCGTGCAGGCTGGCCAGGATCTGGCTGAGCGCATGCAGCGGGTTGGCGACCGTCCCGCCGTACCGGCCGGAGTGCAGGTCGGAGCTAGCGCCCTCGACGACGATGTCCATCGACACCAGGCCCTTGGAGGCGAGCGAGAGCGACGGTTCGCCGGGCCGCCACATCGCGCCGTCGGCGGAGATGACAAGGTCGGCGGCCAGCTCGCCGGCGTGCGCGGTGACGTAGTCCGGCAGGTGCGGGCTGCCGATCTCCTCCTCGCCCTCGAACAGGAACTTCACGTTCAGCGGGAGGCCGCCTTCCTGCGCGAGGAAGGCCTGGGCGGTCTTGAGCACGATGTAGACCGGCCCCTTGTCGTCGGTCGCGCCGCGCCCGCGTACGACGTCGCCGTCGACGGCGAGCCGGAACGGGGGAGTGAGCCACTCCGCTTCCTCGCCGGTGGGCTGCACGTCGTAATGCCCGTAGACCAGGACGGTCGGCGCGCTGGGGGCGCCGAGCCACTCCGCGCGGACTACCGGATGCCCGGCTGTCGCCTCGACCCGGCCGCCGGCGAAGGACAGCTGCCTGGCCAGCCACTGCGCCGCGGCCGTCATCGTGCCGGCGTCGGCGTCCCGGCTGACACTCGGTACCGCGACGAACTCGCTCAGCTCGCGGATGTAGCCGTCGTCGGCGGCGGCGAAGGCCAGGCTCACTGGAACGCCCACATCACGGGGAAGCCCGTCACGGGGAAGCCCGTCACAGGAAAGCCCGTCACAGGAAAGCCCGTCACAGGAAAGCCCGTCACAGGAAAGCCCGTCACAGGAAAGCACTGCCGCCGTCGATGGCGATGACCTGGCCGGTCACCCAGCCCGACCGCACTGACGCGAAGAACTGCACGCCGTTGGCGATGTCGGCCGGCTCGCCGAGCCGTCTGGTCGCGATGCCCTGGATCAGCTCACGCTGGCCGTCGGGTCCGTAGCTGCGCCACTGAATCTCGGTAGTCGGGTTGGACAGGATGAAGCCGGGGGCGATGCAGTTCACGGTGATGCCGACCGGGCCGAGTTCGTGCGCCATCTGCCGGGTGAACCCGATCAGGCCAGCCTTCGCGCTTGCGTACGCCTGGATGCCTGTCTTGCTGACCGTCAGGCCGGCCGCGGACGAGATGTTGATGATCCGGCCCCAGTGGCGCTCCTTCATGCCGGGCGCCACGGCGCGCGTGCAGTGAAACGCGGTCGTCAGGTTCGCGTCGACGACCGCATGCCAGTCGGCGTCGGGTACTTCCTCCAGCGAATGGCCTACCTGACCGCATACTCCGCCCGCGTTGTTGACCAGGATGTCCACGGCGCCGACGGTCGCGAAGAACTCCCGTACCGCGGCAGAGTCGGTCAGGTCCACAGTGTGCTGGGCGACAGCGTCCTGATCGACCTCGTGCACCGTAGCGCCGTCATCGCGCAGTGCGCGGGCGATGGCCGCGCCGATGCCGTGCGCGGTGCCGGTGACGACCGCGGTCTTGCCTGCTAGTGCTGTCGGCATGCGGACTCCTGTTGGATCATGGTGGCGGCGCCACCGAGGCGCGCGGCACCAGGAACATCGGCGCGCGGACGAGCACGTCCGCCGCCGGGATGCCCGCCACGGTGCTGCCCTCGATGCGGGCAATGAGCGCGTCCACGGCGGCGGCGCCAAGCTCGGCCAGCGGCATGCAGACGCTCGTGACAGGGACCTCCAGGAAGGCCAGGCACTCGTCCTCGTCGAAACTGACCACCGAGACGTCGTCCGGCACCGACACGCCAGCGTCCCGCAGCGCAGCCAGCACGCCGAACAGCTGGTTGATGCTGCCGACACCACACGCCGTCGGCAGCGGGCCAGCCCGCAGCATGTCCCTGGTGGTGTCCCAGCCGCCTTCCTCGGTGGCGGGCGCATGCCGGATGGTGACCGCCAGCCCCTTGGCGGCACCGTGGCGACGGGCGGCGCTGACGCGGCGGTGCACGGTATCGACGGCGCGCGGGCCGTCGATCAGTACCATGCTGCGGTGGCCGAGGCCGGCCACGTGGTCGATGAACAGCCGCATCGCGCCGGCCTCGTCCATGACCACGTCGTTGCCCCGATCGGGACCGCGCCTGTTCACGTAGACGTGCGGGATCTCGCGCACCCCGGCGTCGGGACCGGTCAGCCGCAGCGCGGTCGCCAGCAGCAACCCGTCGGCGCGGCTCTCCTCGACCAGGTAGCGATAGGCGCCGGGCGGCTGGGGCGCTTCGGTCGGCTCTTCCATCATCATGACGACGTAGCCGCGTTCGCCCGCCCGCTGGAGGGCGCCGCGCTGCAGCCGAACCCAGATCGGGTTGCGCAGCAGCGGGACGACGAACGCGAACGCGCCGGTGCGGTCGCGCTTCAGCGCGCGGGCGAGCGCATTGGGCCGGTAGCCCTGGGTGCGCGCGGTCGTCAGGATGCGCTCGATCGTCTCAGGCCGGATCGACAGGCCAGGGTCGCCGTTGAGCACTCGCGAGACGGTTGAGACGTGCACGCCAGCCGCGCTGGCGATGTCGACCAGCCGCGCGGCCCGACGCGACCCTGCCGCGGCCGCCGACCGCTGCTTCGGTACCTGCCCGTCCGGCTCCTCGGCGCGGCTCATCGGCCTCGTGCCCGATACATGATCAGGCCGTCACCCCGCCGTCGACCATGAGCACGGCGCCGTGGACATAGCTGCCACCTGACGAAGCGAGGAATGCGACGGTGTCGGCGATCTCCGCGGCGGTGCCGATGCGCCGGGCGGGAATCGTAGCTGCCCACTGGGTCAGCGCCGCCTCGTCCTGGCGGATCCAGTCCGCCATGGCCGTGTCGATCAGGCCGGGGCAGACACAGTTGACGCGAACGCCGTCAGGCCCGTGGTCGATCGCCAGGCTACGGGTGAGCTGGACGAGGCCGCCCTTCGACGCGCAGTACGCGGCGCGCCGGCGCCCGCCGCGCACGCCTGCGGTCGAGGCGACGTTCACGACGCACCCGTCGTGGGCGGCGATCATGTCCGGCAGGAACTCGCGGCAGGTCAGGAACGGTCCCTTGAGATTGGTGTCGAGAATCCTGTCCCACTCCGCCTCTGCCAGCTCGGTAATCCGCTGGATGCTGAAGACGCCGGCGACGTTGACCAGCAGCCACGGTGCGCCAAGCTCGGCGCGGATCCGATCACCAGCCGCCCGGACCGACGCCGCGTCGCGCACGTCGACAGCCAGCCCGATGGCGTGCGGCAGGCCGCCAGCCTCGCGCTTGACCTCGGCCTCGGCCACATCCAGGCAGGCGACGGCGAAGCCGTCGGCCGCGAGGCGCCGGCACACTGCGCTGCCGATTCCGCCCGCGGCTCCGGTGATGACCGCTACCCTGGCGCCGCCGGTTGGCGTCACACGGCCTCCGCAACCGAGCGCGTCAGCAGGATGGCCGCGCAGAAAGCGCGGTAGGTCGCCAGCCGGTCTGCGCCGTGGACGCGCAGCTCTCGCGGCCCCGTCTGGTCGACACCCCGCACCCAGCTGGCCGCCTCTGCGATGTCGGCGGTGCGTACCAGGACCTCGAGCACGCCAGGGTCCAGCGGCGGCGGCGCGGTGCTCTGGGCCGCACGCGTGGCCGCCTCCGCGCGCTCGCGGATCAGCGCACACGCCACGTCCGGGTGCAGGCTGTGCGCGGCGAGCCGGCTGACGTGCTCCTTGACCACGGCCTGCTGCACGGCCGGGATCAGGGTGGCAGTCTCCTCGCACGCGCATCGGTCGCCAGTTACCAGCACCACTGGCACGCCGTAGTGCGTGGCGACAAGCGCGTTGATGCCCGCCTCGCCGGTGACGGTGCCGTCGATCCGGGCCTCGACGACGGCGCGGGGGTTATAGGTGTGCGACAGCCCGGCCGGCGCACCGACTGAGCCGTGGTAGGAGATGAACATGACCGCGTCAAAGCTGTCGTCCAGGCCCTGCATCATGTACAGCGGCTTGTGGCTGCCGGAGATATAGGACGCCTGGCCGGCCAGCTCACCAGGCGGCAGGTTCCGCATGGTCGCG
This sequence comes from uncultured Actinomycetota bacterium, assembly GCA_963837255.1. Taxonomy (GTDB): domain Bacteria; phylum Actinomycetota; class Actinomycetes; order Streptosporangiales; family Streptosporangiaceae; genus JAJYUU01. Next base: position 917,512 of record CAWIMN010000007.1, on the reverse strand, counting down.
TGCGAGTCGTTGACCACGATCTCGCTCGCGCCGCCGGCGATCGCGCCCTCGATGGCCGCGTTGACCTCGGCCAGCAGCAGCTCGCGCCCGGCTGCGGCCTGCGGACCGTCACCGACGCACTGCTCCCAGTCCACGACGCCGGCGGTCCCTTCCATGTCCGTGGAGAGGAAGACCTTCATGGCGTCACCGTCCCGTCTGCGCCATCGGTCGAGGCGCCCAACCCGATGGGATCAGGCGCCGCGCGCGGCGGGGGCACGGTAGCAAAGGCGAAGTGGCAGGCTGCGCTGTGCGCGGGGTCGCCCGCCGCGCTGGTCAGCGCGGGGTCTTCCTGCTCGCAGATCGCCTGGGCCAGCGGGCACCGGGTGCGGAACCGGCAGCCGGACGGGATGCGCAGCGGGCTGGGCGGGTCGCCTTGCACCGCCGGGGTGTCGCCCTCGGCGGCGAACGTCATACGCGGGATCGCGGCCAGGAGACCAGCCGTATACGGATGGCGGGGCCGGGCGAACAGCGTCTCGGTCGGGGCCACCTCAATGATGCGGCCCAAGTACATGACGGCGACGCGGTCGCACAGGTGCCGCACGACGGCGAGGTTGTGCGAGATCAGCAGCAGCGTGAGGCCGAGCTCGGCGCGCAGGTCCTGGAGGAGGTTCAAGATGGTGGCCTGGACGCTGACGTCCAGCGCAGAGACTGGCTCGTCGGCCACCAGCAGCTCGGGTCGCAGGGCGAGCGCCCTGGCGATGGCGACGCGCTGGCGCTGCCCGCCAGAGAACTGCCTTGGGTAAGCGTGGACCGCCTCCTCGCTCAGGCCCACGAGCCCGAGCAATTCCCTGGTGTAGGACTCGACCTCGGACCCGGCCACGATGTGGTGTACCCGCAGCAGCTCGTGCAGCATGCCCCCGACCGTCATCCTGGGGTTCAGCGAGGAGTACGGGTCCTGGAAGACCATCTGGATCTTCCGCTGGTCGGCGCGGGACCGGCGGGCCGGCAGAAGTTTGCCGTCCATCCTGATCTCGCCACTGTCCGGCCGCAGGAGGCCGGCCAGCGCCCGCGCCAGCGTGGACTTGCCGGACCCGGATTCGCCGACGAGCGCGAGTGCCTCGCCGCGCTCGATCCGCAGGTCGACGCCGTCGACGGCGTGCAGGACGTGCGCCTCGTGCCGCATCCGGGCCATGAGCGCCGAGCCGAGCGAGAAGCTCACCGACAGCCCGGTGGCGTCGAGCAGCGGGCCTGAGCTGGCCGGCGGCTGCATCTCGGCCGTGACGGCTTGCTGAGTGCTCATCGGTCGGCTCCCTCGGCTCGCACGGCCTCCAGGCAGCGCTCGAAGTGCAGGCACGCGGTCGCCCGGCCGCCGTCGAGGAGGCGGAGCGGGGGGTCGGTCACCGTGCAGTCCTCCTCGGCGAACTTGCACCGCGGGTGGAACCGGCAGCCGGACGGGGGACTGATCAGGCTCGGGGGCGAGCCGGGGATGGCAACCAGCGACGAGCGCGGGTGGTCCACGTCCGGCGCCGAGCGGACCAGCCCGAGCGTGTAAGGGTGGCAAGGCTCGGTCAGGACTTCCTGCACGGTGCCGCGCTCGACGATCTGGCCCGCGTACATGACGGCGAGCTGGTGACACACCTGCGCGACGACGGGCAGGTCGTGGGTGACGAAGACCAGGCTCGTGTCTGACTCCCGGCACAGCCGGGCCAGCAGCCGCAGGATCTGGTCCTGGATCGTGACGTCCAGGGCCGTCGTGGGCTCGTCGCACAAGATCAGCGACGGCTCGCACGACAGCGCGATCGCGATCATCACCCGCTGCCGCATGCCGCCGGAGAATTCATGCGGGAACGAGCGGAACCTGCGTTCGGGATCGGGGATGCCGACCCGCCGCATCAGCTCCAGGGCGCGCTGCGCCGACTGCGCCCGGTTCATGCCCAGGTGCACCTGGGGTCCCTCGGCGATCTGCTGCCCGACGCGCATCACCGGGTTGAGCGCGCTCATCGGCTCCTGGAAGATCATCGCGATCTTGGGGCCGCGGATCTTGTTGAGCTGCACGTTGCTCAGCTGCGTCAGGTCGATGCCGTCCAGGACGATCTGGCCGGCCGTGACGCGCGCCTCGGGCGGCAGCACGCCGAGGATCGCGCGCAGCGTCATGCTCTTGCCCGACCCGGATTCGCCGACGAGGCCGACCGCCTCACCAGCCGGCACCTGAAGCGAGACGCCGTCTACCGCGCGGACGATGCCGCGGCGGGTGGTGATCTGCACGCGCAGGTCGGTCACGTCAAGCAGCGGCTGGCTCCCGCCGCCATACTCGCTCACGCTGTGCTCGCCCATTAGTGCCCGGGCCGCAGCAGGTCAGCGAGACCGTCACCGATGAGCGACAGTCCGAGACCGGTGATCACGACGGCCAGGCCGGGGATCGTGGTCAGCTGCCAGTGCGTGGTGAGGAAATTCTGGCCGTCGGAGATCATGGTCCCCCAGTCTGGTGTCGGCGGCTGAATGCCGAGGCCCAGGTAGCTCAGCGTGACGATGGCCAGGATGTCCTGCACGATGTCGGACATCGCGTAGATGATCGCCTGGGTGATGACGTTCGGCAGCAGGTGCCTGCCCATGATGCGCAGGTTCGACAGGCCGCCGGACTGCGCGGCCAGCACGTACTCCTGGCGCTTGGCGACGAGGATCTCGCCCCGGATGATCCGGGCGTACGATACCCAGCCGACCAGCGTGATGGCGATGTAGATGCTGCGCTGGCCCGGCCCGAGCACGAAGACCAGCGCGATGATCAGCACGAAGAACGGGAACGCGACGACGATGTCGACCAGTCGCATGATGATGATGTCGACCCAGCCGCCGAAGTAGCCGGCCAAGCTGCCGAGGATCGTGCCGAGGACGAACGGGAAGAGCACGGCGATGAAGGCGACCTGGAGGTCGATCCGGCCGCCGTACAGCAGCCGGGTGAAGGTGTCGCGGCCTGTCTGGTCGGTGCCGAGCAGGTGCTGACCGCTGAAGCCTGCGAGCGTCGCGTTGAGGTTCTGCGCGTCCGGGTTGTACGACGTGAACAGCGGCGCCCCGATGACCAGGAACAGGATTATCGCGACGATGGCCACGCCGGCGATCAGGGCAGGCTGCCGGTACCAGCGCGCCCGCCGTGGCCGCGCCCGCTCGGCGGTGCCCGCCTGCGGCGAGGACTCGGGCGAGCCCGCGGTGCCGGTGATCGAGATCGCGCTCACCGGTCGAACCTCACTCTCGGGTCGAGGGACGCATACGCCACGTCTGTCATCAGGTTGACAAGCACGACCATGATCCCGAAGAGCAGCGCGACCGCCTGCACGACCGGGAAGTCGCGCTGGAAGATGGAGTTGATCATCAGATAACCGACCCCGTCTACGCTGAAGACCTCCTCGATGATGAGCGTGCCGCCGATGAGGAAGCCGATGTTGATGCCGAGCACGGTGACCGCAGGGATGACCGCATTGCGCAGCACGTGCCGGACGAACAGCCGGCGGCCCGGCACGCCCTTGGCCCGCGCGGTCGTGACGAAGTCGGCGCCGAGCACGTTCAGCATGCTCGCCCGCAGGCTGCGGATGACGACCGGGCATAGCGCGATGGCCACGGTGAGGGCCGGCAGGAACATCGAGTGCAGGTGGCCGATGGGCCCGGATCCGTAGCCGGTCACCGGGAACAGGCGAAGCTTGACGGCCAGCACGGTCTGCAGGATGAGCCCCAGCCAGAAGGCCGGCATGCCGAGCCCGAGCAGCGGGACCGCGCGGACGATGTGGTCGCGAACGGCGTCCTTGCGGCTCGCCGCGATCATCGCGAGCGGGACGCTGATGATGACGGCCAGCACGGCCGCGTAGCAGATCAGCCACAGCGTGGGCGGGAGGTGACTGGTAATCAGGCCGGAGACCGGCACGTTGTAATACAGGCTGATGCCCAGGTTGCCGTGCGCCAGCCGGTCCATGAACAGCCAGTACTGGCTCGCGAGCGGCCGGTTCAGGCCCCACTGCTGGTGCAGGATCGCGATGGCGCGCGGGGTGGAGTGGATGCCGAGGATCGTCCTGGCCGGGTCACCGGGGATCAGGTGGATCATGAAGAAGGCGATGATCGTCACGCCCAGGGCTGTCGGCACGAGCAGCAGCAGCCGCCGGAACACGAAGGTCATCCGGCCCATGAGAACCTCGCTTCAGCCGGGGTCGGGCGGACATACCGGGCGCCCTCCTGGATGCCCGGCACGCCCGCTTCCGTCAGGGTCGGGCGGACGTACCGGGCGCCCTCCTGTGCGCCCGGTACGTCCGTCATGGTGATCACGCCGCTGCGATTACTTGCTCAGCCAGACGTCTTGCATGTGGTAGTTGCCGAGCGGCGTGACGAAGAAGCCATGCACGTTCGACGTGGTGACGTACGGGTACGGCGAGTAGTACAGGAATGCCATGAAGGCGTCCTGCGCCGCGTCCGTCTGGACGACGTTGTACAGCGACTGCCGCGCTGACGGAGTGGTGATCTGCTCGGCAGCGTGCACATCCTTGACCACCGTGGGGTTGTCGTAGCTGGTGAAGAACGACTTGGCGCCCGACTTCGGATCGAGGCCGAAGGTCGCCAGCTCGTCCGGGTCGGGGATGTCCATCGTCCAGAGCGTGAGGCTCATGTCGTACTTCTCGGTCTGGAAGTCTGCATTCGCCGTGTTCGGGTCGAGTGTCTGCACCTTGACTGTGATGCCGAGCGGCTTCAGCTCGGCCTGCACGATCGTGGTGATCGTCGCGTAGTCCGAGTTGCCAGACGGCAGCAGCATCGTGGTCGTGAATCCGTGCGGGACGCTGGACTGGGCCATCTGCGCCTTGGCCGCCGCGACGTCGTACTGGTAGCCCGGTGACGTCGGGTCGTAGTACGGCACCTGCGGCGGGAAGAGCGAGTTGGCTGGCTTGCCGTTGCCGAACAGCACCGCCTTGATGATCGCGTCGCGGTTGATGGCCAGCGAGATCGCCCGGCGCACGTGGACGTCCTGGAAAGGCTTGACGTTCTCGTTGAAGGCCAGGTAGTTCGTCTCGGTCGAGTTGAACAGGTCCATCGAGACGCCCGGCGTGCTCTTGAGCGTGCCGACCGTTGACCACGACGGGAACTGGTCGATCTGTGCCTGGCTGCCCTTGATCTGGAGCTCCCTGGTGTTGTCGCTGGGGACGTCGGTCCAGGTCACGCTGTTGAGGTAGGGCAGGCCCTTCTGCCAGTAGTAGGGATTCTTCACCAGCTTGAGCGCCTGGCCCTTGTGCCAGTAGTCCCACTTGAACGGCCCGGTGCCGATCGGGGCCTGGTAGAACTGGGCCGCGGTCTTGCCGCCGAAGTTGTTCGGCACGATCCCGTTGGCGAACAGCGACAGGTCGGCCAGCAGCGGCGCCCACGGGTACTTCAGGTGCAGGACGACCGTGGACGGCGTCGGGTCGTCAACCGACGCGATGGCCGTGTCGATGTAGCCCCAGCCGGCCGACGCCGCCATGGTCTGCTCCAGCGAGAACTTCACGTCCGCCGAGGTCATCTGCTGGCCGTTGGAGAACTTCACGCCCGACCGCAGCGTCAACGTGTACGTCTTGCCGTCCGACGACTCGGTGTAGCCGGTCGCGAGCCATGGCATGACGCCCTTGCCGTTCGCGGTCACCGTGTACAGCGGCTGGGTGATCTGCTCGAGAATCCAGATCGAGTTGTTGTCGAAGACGGTGGACTCGTCCATCGACTGGGCGTCCTGCGGGTTGTTGAACACGAGATTGCCGCCATGGACCGGGCCGCTAGAGCCGCCCGAACCGCTGGACGATGGCGCGCCTGATGAGCCGCATCCAGCGAGCACCGCAAGGGCGCTGCCGGCGATCAGGGCTTTGGTGAGGGTGGTTCTGTGTCTCACAAGCAGCTCCCGGGGTTATGTCCGGGCGACGGTACTGCCGCCGCATTGGTGCTGTCCTAGATTGACCGGGTTTAGGAGCTTCCGGCCGAGGGAGGCACGCCGCTGTGCCCGTGGTGGTCCCAGTACGCAAACCTTTGCCTAACCAAATGTGAGGGAACGGTTAGCCGGTTGTAAATAGCGGTCTGGCGCTGTTTACACAGCTTTACTGTGTTGTAACGTTCACGCCGTGCGATATGTGGTTCTCGGCTGCGGCGCGATCGGCGGCACAGTGGCGGCCGGACTGGCGCGTGACGGCCACGATGTGCTGGTCAGCGACGCCGATCCGGCGGTCGTCAGCGCCGTCAACGCGGCCGGGCTGCGGATCGAGGGCCCGGTCGAGCAGTTCACCGCTCGTCCGCGCGCGGTGCTGCCGGCCGACCTGCCGGATCGGATCGATGGCCCGGTGCTGCTGGCGGTCAAGGCGCATCACACCGAGGCAGCGGCCGCGGTCCTGACCGGACGGCTGCACGGCGACGGGTTCGTCGTGTCGCTCCAGAACGGGCTCACCTCCGGCGTCCTGGCCAACGCGGTCGGACCTGACCGGGTCGTCGAGGCCGTCGTGAACTTCGGCGCGGACGTGCTGGAGCCTGGCGTCGTGCTGCGCGGGAACCGGGCGACGTTCCTGATCGGCGAGCTGGACGGCCGGCCGAGCGAGCGGGTCGCGGCGCTCGCCGCCGACATCGCCGATGCCCGCGCCACGACCGACGTCCTGCGCTACGCCTGGGCCAAGGAGGCGTATGGCGCGACGCTGTTCGCGACGGCGGTCAGCGACCTGCCCATCTACGCGGTGTTCGAGGATCCGGCCTACCGCCCGCTGCTGACCTCGGTGGCGACCGAGGTCCTCGCCCAGGCGCCCGTCATCCCGCTGCCGCTCGACGGCTTCGACCCGGCTGACCTGGAAGGATCCCTGGACCGGCTGGCTGACTTCAACCGGCAGTCGGCCAAGACGCACTCGGGGATCTACCGCGACCTGGCGATACGGCACCGCCCGACCGAGGTCCGCGCGATCCTCGGTCCGCTGCGCGGCTTCCTGCTGCGCCGGATCGAAGAGCTCATCGAGGCCATCGAGCGAGGCGAGCGGACCTGCTCGCGCGCCAACCTGGACCTGCTCGCCGCGTACGAGCGGCTAGACCGGCTCGGGCGGCCGCTCAACGCCGTGGTCAGCGTCGCAGGCGCGCCCGCGCGATCGGCGGCGGGACCGCTGGCCGGCCAGCCGGTCGCCATCAAGGACATCGTCGCCGTCGCCGGCCTGCCGAGGCGCTGCGGCAGCCCGGCGACCGACACCGCGCCCGCCGAGGCCGACGCGGCGCTCGTGTCACGGCTGCGGGACGCCGGTGCCGAGGTGTTCGCGACCTCGCAGTGCCTGGAGTTCGCGGCCGGATTCGCGCACCCCGAGGTCGGCGACACCCGTAACCCGCGCGACCCGTCGCGGACCTCGGGCGGATCGTCGGGCGGCTCCGCCGCGCTGGTCGCCGCCGGCGTCTGCGACCTGGCTATCGGCAGCGATACCGGCGGCTCGATCCGGATTCCCGCTGCCTACTGCGGCATCGTCGGGCTGAAGCCGACCTACGGCCTCGTTCCCCTCGATGGGGTGTTTCCCTTGTCGCCAAGCTGTGATCACGCCGGCACGCTGACCGCAACCGTCGCCGGAAGCGCCGCGCTGCTGTCGGCGATCGGCGACGAGCCCGCGGCGCGCGCTGCCGGTTCTGCGCCGCAACGCGCTGCGGTCGGCGTGCTCACTGGCCAGCTGGCCGACGCGTCGGTCACACCGGAGGTTCGCACCGCGGTCCGGGCTGCCCTCGACGCGCTGGCAGCGGCCGGCTGGGATGTCCGCCAGATCCGGGCGCCCTGGCTCGACGACCTGCCGCGCTGGGAGCGGGCACTGGCCGTGATCGTGGCGAGCGAGGCCTGGGAGGTGCACCGGTCGCGGGACCTGAGCCGGTACGCGGCTGGCACCAGGGCTGTCCTCGACTTCGGCCGCTCGGTCACGCCTGCGCAGTACGCCAGCGCGCAGGCGGACCGGGCCGAGCTGACGGCAGCCGTCGAGGCGAGCCTGGACGGGGTCGAGGTGCTGGCCGGCCCGACGGTCGGCTACTGCGCGCCGGACCAGGACCCGCCGTTCGGGGTGGGCGACGACAACGCCGAGGGACGCTTCACCGGTCCCTACAACCTGACAGGTCACCCCGCGCTGTCGATGCCGGTGCCAGTCCGCGGCCTGCCGGCCGGACTCCAGCTGGCCGGCCGGCGTGGCCGCGACCACGCGCTGCTCGGCGTGGCCGCGGCAGCAGAGCGCCTGCTGATCGCTACGGAGAATCGCTGAGTCACGAGGAAGGAGCAGGCCCATGCCGCCGACGGTCGTGCGCCGCACCATCGAGCTAGCCGGGATAGCCGTGCCGCTCGTCGAACTAACCGGGTCGGCTGATGGCCCGCTGCTGACGGTGGTGTCGGGCGTCCACGGCTGCGAGTACGCGTCGATGGCTGGCGTTCGGCGATGGACTCGCGACCTGGCCGTGCGCGAATTGCGCGGCCGCGTCCGGGCTGTCCCGGTGCTGAACATGACGGCGTTCGCGGCCCGGGCCCCGTTCGTCGTGCCGGAAGACGGCAAGAACCTGAACCGGTGCTTCCCCGGCGACCCTGGCGGCACCCTCGCCGACCGGCTCGCCTACGACGCCTTCACGCAGCTCATCTCGGGCTCGGATGCAGTGATCGACGCGCATTGCGGCGACATGGTCGAAGCCCTCCAGCCGTTCACGCTGTACGAGGCCGGCCCGGCCGAGGACCGGGCCCGCGAGCTGGCGACTGCCTACGGCCTGCCGTACGTGATCCGGCAGGTGGCCGGGCCAGACCGGGCCGTGGCCGGGACCACGAGCGCCGCGGCGGCCGAGGTCGGCATCCCGGCTATCACGGCCGAGGCAGGCGGCTGCGGGCTCGTCGAGGAGGACGCCGTCCGGATGCACGTCGCCGGGCTGAATGGCGCGCTCCAGGTCCTCGGCATGGCCGACGCGCACCCGGCCGCCGCGCATCCGGCCGCCGCGAGCGGGGCTGGGCCGAGCCATCTCGGCCGCTTCCTGTGGCTCCGGTGCCAGAACGCCGGCTGGTGGAGCCGGCAGTGCGCGCTGGTGGGACCGTCACTGAGGGCCAGATCCTCGGCACGGTGAGCACCCTGGACGGCGCTGAAGTGCTGGAGACCATCGTGTCGCCCGCCGACGGCGTGGTGATCTTCCTGACCAGCTCGCCTGCCGTGGCCGACGACGGGCTGCTGCTCGGCCTCGGCGCGGCCTGAGCCGAGCAGCTGGGCCGATATGTGCCGGCTCAGCTACTGAACGTGACGGGGGTCACGCAACGCCGGCATGCGGGAGAGCGTCGAACTCACGAGTAACTTCAACCTCCCAAGCGTTCCGGGATGCTGTGGCCCTGGCTGGGCCGTTACACCCAACATGCTCTTCACGCGCAAATGCCACCAGGGAGGCATATTCTCACCGAACGGGGGATCGCAATGATCACGCTGAACGCCAACGACGAGCGATGCGAGGCACTATTCGCCTCGGCGCTCCAGCGGTCAGACGACGTGACCGCGGAGGCCGTCAGCGAGGCGATCAGCCGGACCGTCCAGCAGCTGGGCCGCAGTGGCTGCGCTAGCCGCATGGCACAGGAGTTCGGCGACCACCCCGAGGCTGCCTGCGAGCGGATGCAGTGGGCGCTCCAGATTCTCGGCAACCTGCCCGGCCGGCCGCCGTCCGCCCCGCGCGTCCGGTCCGCCGACCGCGTCCTTCCCGCGGCCTGACCGAAACGCCCGCTTAGTCCCGACCCGCCTGACGGCGGCCGGTCCAGCTGCCACCAACGCGTGTGCGTCCGGGGCGCAATTTGCGCCCCGGACGCACACGCGTTTCTGCGTCGCGGCAGGACGCCCGGTGAAATGTCCTGGTGTGCGCGGTTCGCGATCACAGCTCGGTGCCGGTGCGAACCGTCCGCGCGAACCGTTCGCGGATCGCCAGCGCCAGCGCGCCTGATTTGACTTGTTCCAGGCAGAGGTTTGAGCGTCGGGTGGGGGATAACCATCATCGTCTGGCCTGCGCTGGTGCGACCGAACGGCACAGGTCGATCGCGTCGTCGGCGAGCAGGCCTGCCTGACCGTACCCGGCGGTCATGGCGTCGCGGGTGGACGAGGCTGAGGTCAGGTTGTGGGACCAATGCCGGGACCGTGAATCGGCCGAACCGCCGAATGCGCCGAGACGGCCGAGACCGCCGAGACCGCTAAGGCCAGCGCATCAGACGACAGAGTTATCGCGACGAGGAGGCAGACCAGTGACGCAAGAGAAAGGGCCTATCACTACCACCGACGCAGGTGCCCCGGTCGAAAGCGACGAGTATTCGCTGACAGTCGGCCCCGACGGTCCCGTCCTGCTCCAGGATCACTACCTCCTCGAGCAGATGGCGAACTTCAACCGCGAGCGCATCCCGGAGCGCCAGCCGCACGCCAAGGGCGGGGGCGCCTTCGGCCACTTCGAGGTCACGAACGACGTCAGCGCCTATACCAGGGCGGCGGTGTTCCAGCCAGGCACCAGGACCGACACCCTGATCCGGTTCTCCACGGTCGCGGGCGAGCGCGGCAGCCCGGACACCTGGCGTGACCCGCGCGGATTCGCGCTGAAGTTCTACACGACCGATGGCAACTACGACATGGTCGGCAACAACACGCCGGTCTTCTTCATCCGGGACCCGCTGAAGTTCCAGCACTTCATCCGCTCGCAGAAGCGCCGTGCCGACAACAACCTCCGCGACCACGACATGCAGTGGGACTTCTGGACGCTGTCGCCGGAGTCAGCGCACCAGGTGACCTGGCTGATGGGAGACCGCGGCATCCCGCGGACCTGGCGCCACATGAACGGGTACGGCTCGCACACCTACATGTGGGTCAACGCCGCGGGCCACAAGTTCTGGGTCAAGTATCACTTCAAGACCGATCAGGGCATCGAGTTCCTCACCCAGGAGGAAGCCGACCAGCTGGCCGCCGCCGATGGCGACTACCACCAGCGTGACCTGTACGAGTCGATCAAGCGCGGTAACTTCCCCAGCTGGACGCTCAAGATGCAGATCATGCCGTTCCAGGAGGCCATCACTTACCGGTTCAACCCGTTCGACCTGACCAAGGTCTGGCCCCACAGCGACTACCCGCTGATCGAGGTCGGCCGGCTCACGCTGGACCGGAACGTGACCGACTATCACACCGAGGTCGAGCAGGCCGCGTTCGAGCCGAACAACCTCGTGCCCGGCATCACGCTCAGCCCGGACAAGATGCTGCTGGCCCGCGGGTTCTCCTACGCCGACGCCCACCGGGCCCGGCTCGGCGTGAACTACAAGCAGATACCGGTGAACTCGCCCGTCACGGCGGTGCACAGCTACAGCAAGGACGGCGTGATGCGCGTACGCAACGTGTCCGACCCGGTCTACGCGCCTAACTCCAAGGGCGGTCCCGCGGCCGACTCCGAGCACTACGGGCCTGTGGGCTGGTACGCCGACGGCGAGATGGTGCGCTCGGCCTACACGCTGCGCACCGAGGACGACGACTGGGGCCAGCCCGGCACGATGGTCCGCGAGGTACTCAACGACGCGGCCCGCAGTCGCCTCGTGAACAACGTGGTCGGCCATCTGCTGGACGGCGTGACCGAGCCGGTCCTGGCGCGCGCCTTCGAGTACTGGCGCAATGTCGACAAGCATCTCGGCGACCGGATCGAGGCCGGGGTGCGCGCCAGACAGAACGCCGGAGCCTAGCCCCCGGCGACTGCGCAATGACCACGCGGCTGGCTCCCCCGCCGCAGCAGGTGCGGGAGCCAGCCGCTGGCATATCGGGTCCCCGCCGCACTACCGTGTGCATTCACAGCGGGAACGGGGCAGCGGTGGCGGATCAGGTCGACGTCCTCGTGGTCGGCTTCGGCATCGCCGGCGGCTGCGCCGCGGTCGAGGCGGCGGCCGCGGGCGCATCGGTGCTGGTCCTGGAGCGGGCGGCGGTCGCGGGCGGCACGAGCGCCATGGCGGGCGGCCACTTCTACCTCGGCGGCGGCACTGTCGTGCAGCACGCCACGGGCCACGCCGACAGCCCCGACGAGATGTACGCCTACCTCATGGCCGTCACTCCGGAGCCGGAGCCAGCCAAGATCCGGGCATACGCGGACGGCAGCGCCGGGCATTGCGACTGGCTCGAGAGCCTGGGATTCCAGTTCGAGCGCAGCTACTACCCCGACAAGGCGGTCATCCAGCCGCAGACCCAGGGCCTGATGTACACCGGGAACGAGAAGGTCTGGCCCTTTCGCGAGCTGGCCGTCCCAGCTCCGCGCGGTCACAAGGTCCCCGTTCCCGGTGATACGCAAGGCGCCCGGCTCGTCGTCGACCTGCTGGTGCGCCGCGCAGCAGAGCTTGGCGTCAGCGTCCGGTACGAGACCGGCGTCACCGAGTTGGTGCTCGATCACGGCCGGGTGACCGGGGTGCGGTGGCGGTCGTTCGCCGAGACCGGTGTCACGCTGGCCGGCAGCGTCATCCTCGCGGCGGGCGGCTTCGTCATGAACGCCGAGCTGGTGGCGAAGTACGTCCCGCAGCTGGCGCAGAAGCCGTTCGTGCTCGGCACCACCTACGATGACGGCCTCGGGATCCAGCTTGGCCTGTCGGCCGGGGGCCAGGCGCTGCACATGGACCAGGCCTTCATCACCGCGCCCTGCTACCCGCCGGCCACGCTGCTGACCGGGATCATCGTCAACCGCGAGGGCAGGCGCTTCGTCGCCGAGGACAGCTATCACTCCCGGACCTCGGCGTTCGTGCTCGAGCAGCCGGGCAGCGCGGCGTTCCTCATCGTGGACAGCGAGCACCTGGCGTATCCGGAGTTCCCGCTGGTGCCGTTCATCGACGGGTGGGAGAGCGTCGAGGAGATGGCAGCCGGGCTCGGCATCCCGCCGGGCAACCTGGTCGCCACGCTCGCTCGCTATAACGCTGATGCGGCCGCGGGGGAGGACCGGGAGTTCCGCAAGCACCCGGACTGGCTGGCGCCGCAGGATCAGGGACCGTGGGGGGCTTTCGACCTGACGCTGGGCCGGGCGATGTACGCGGGCTTCACGCTCGGCGGCCTGCGCTGCACGGTCGACGGGCAGGTGCAGCGCCCTGACGGCGCCGTCGTGGCCGGGCTCTACGCGGCCGGCGCGTGCGCGTCCAACATCGCCCAGGACGGCAAGGGCTACAGCAGCGGCACGCAGCTGGGCGAAGGCTCGTTCTTCGGCCGCCGGGCCGGCACGCGGCGCTGCGGCGCCTTGGCACGTCGCGGTCCCCGGTCAGGCGGCCTGATCCCGGATCCGGCGGCTGACCACCTGGTCGAGCACGCCGAGCGGCACCGCGCCGTCGCCGTGGAACTTCCTGATGTCGAACCGGGCGCCGAGATCCTGCTCGGCGAGCCGGCTCTGCACCGAGGCGATCCGGCGTGCGCCCTCCGCTGCGCCGTCGCGGCTGGGATCAGGAACGAGGCGGTCGAAGCCGGCGACGCCAGGCTGGGTCGCGGTGAACGGGTCGATCGTGTGCACGACCTCGAAGTACTCATTGCCGAGCGCGGCGAGCATGGCCGCCGCGTCTTCGGTCACAGCGCCTCCTTACGTTCCGGCACTGACCAGCGCCAGCGCGTCCAGGTCGAGCGCGTGCCGCGCGTGCCGGCTAGCCATCGCCGCGAACATCTCGTCGCCGCGCGGGGTCTGCTGCACGACCATCGCGGCGATCACATCCATGATGATGCCGCTGAACGCGTGCCGGCGATACCCGTCCCAGCAGTCGGCCCAGGTGAGCGGCACCCCGCTGGCGGCGAGGATGGAGTGATAGAGGCGGACGAGTACTGCCTCGTGCTCCTGCCGGAGGGGAACGGGGAGGCTGGAGCCGAGGAAATAGGACAGGTCGCCGGTGCCCGCGCCGAAACTCGCGGTCTGCCAGTCGAGCACGACCGGACGGGCCGGACCGAACAGCAGGTTGTCCGCGCGGAAGTCGCCGTGGACGACCGTGCGCGGCTCATCCCGGTCGGCCAGGTAGCGGTCGATGTGCGGCAGGAAGGCCTCGATCAGGCCGAGCGTGCCCGACTCGAGGCGGTTCCCGTAGCGGTCCCGGAAGCCGGGATACAGGTCCTTGACGACGGCAGCCATCAGCGCGGCGGCCTCCGGGCTCGACCTGTTCAGCCACGACAGCGCGGCCAGGTCAGCGCTGCCCCACCCGGCCGCGTGCAGGGCGGCCAGCTCGGCGATCGCCGCGGCCGCGTCGTCGGGCCGAAGGCCGGCCAGCTGGTCGCCGGGCTGGGCCGGCGCGAGATCGGCCAGCAGGACGACGTACTCGTCGGGCTCTGCGTCGTAGGCGGAATAGAAGCACTGCGGCACGGCTACCGGCAGGCCTGGCGCGAGCTGAGCGTAGAAGCTGGCCTCGATCTCGTATGTGCGGAAGGCGCGGGCGGCGCCGCGACTCGCCGGGTCAGCGGCCGGGACCTTCGCGATGATCGTCGCGGGCAGCGTCGCCCCGCCGCCGTTCACCGGGTCCTCATCCAGCGGCCCCCCGCGGCCGGCCCGATCGTAGGTCAGGCGCAGGCGGTAGGTGTCAGACACCTGGCCCGTGCCGACACGCACGGCCTCGACCGCTGTGACCGCGGCCTCGCCGAGGTGGCCGGCCAGCGCCCGAGTCAGGAATCCGGCGGTCAGGTCGCTGCCGCCACCGACCGCGCCGGTCATCCGCCGTCCGGAGCAGCCAGGTAAGACCAGCCGTGGTCGGCCCAGCCGGGCGGCTGGTTCCACTCGGTCCAGCCGTATCCAGTCCGGCCGTCATCGGCGGTGAACCGGCACAGCGCGCGCGGGAAGCGGGACTCCTGGCCGTCGGGCGACGTCATCGTTACGGGCGCGAACGCAAGGGGAACTGCCCGCATCGGCGCACCCGGCACCAGCAGCCGGGACTGCGCCGGGAAGCCGTCCGGGCCGAAGTCCGTCTGCGCCGCGAAGCCGCTCCGGTGGCCGAGCTCGCCAGCCGGAGTGACGGCGAACGACGGCCAGCCGATCGCGAAGCCGATGTTGGCCTGCATGCCGTGAAACGCTGTCCCGTCCTCCAGGCGGCCCGAAGACCAGAGCCAGGAGACCTTCCACCAGTCGCGCTCGCCCCAGCTGTGATCCCGTTCGCCCCACCCGGAGATGCCGAGGGTGTGGCCGGCCACCTGGACCGTCCCGGCGACCTGGCACGGGATCTCGTAGCGCGGCAGGTCCTTGTAGGGATAGACGCCGCCGAAGGTGCGGAACTCCAGATCCAGACCGAGGCTCACCTGCTCGGCCGAGCCGAGATCGGCGTAGGCCGCCGCGGGGTCAGGCAGGACGGCCCCCCTGGCATCCAGGCTGAGCCTGGCGATGCGCAGCGGCTCGGTGATGTCCTGGGTCGCGGTGATCGAGGCAGTCCGAACCGCGGT
This sequence comes from uncultured Actinomycetota bacterium, assembly GCA_963837255.1. Classification (GTDB taxonomy): domain Bacteria; phylum Actinomycetota; class Actinomycetes; order Streptosporangiales; family Streptosporangiaceae; genus JAJYUU01. The sequence continues at coordinate 902,150 of CAWIMN010000007.1, read as the reverse complement.
GCCGCCGGGCGCCGGCAGCGCGGCCGCGTTGTCGGCCACGAGAATGGCCGGCCTTCCCGGCCGCACGAGACAGGCCCAGTACCAGGCGCGGCCCCAGTTGGGATACAGGCCCAGCCGGACATAGCCGCCGATTGATCCGTCCGGCGCGGCGAAGTCGAAGTAGTAGGACTCGTTCCACAGCAATTCCGGACCGACTGGGTGCAGGTCCTCATCCGACGCCGCCAGCTGCCAGGTCCCATGATCGACGATCTTCACGACCTGGTCGGCCTCTCCTGACGCTGATGTGCGTTATTGCGTGGAGGATGGCACAGACTTGGCCGGAGGTCCAGAATCCACGGCCGACCAGGCGTCACGACGTCGGCCAGGCTGCGGCAGCCTGGCCGACGTCGCGTCGCTTCTAGACCCGGTGGCTTCTAGACCCGGTGGCTTCGAGACCGGTGGCTTCTAGGCCCGGTGGCGGCTTGATCGCTGCCGGCGAGGCGCTGCGACCAGGGCCCAGATGATGTACACGTCGATGGCGACCAGGATTATCGACCAGAACGGGTAATACGGCAGGAACATGAAGCTCGCGATCGCGCTCAGCGTCGCGAGTATGACGCCGACAACGCGGGCCCAGACCATGCCGAGGAGCACGCAGACGCCGGCGGCGAAGATCACGGCGCCGAGGGCCAGGTGTGTCCAGCCCCAGTCCGTCACGTTCCAGTGGTAGGCGTACGTGGTGTTGACGGGCACGAAGAATGACTTCTTGATGATGACCGCGAGCCCGGCCAGGAATCCCCAGATGCCGCCGACGATCATGAGTACGCCAGCAAGCACCGTGCCGGCCGCGGCCCCCACGCTGGGCGGCGCCTCGACCGGATAGCCCGCCTGTGGCTGGCCTGCCGGGTATCCCGGCTTGCTCCTGGTAAGCGGCCGACCCGGCGCCGTATTCGTAGCCGCCCCCAGTGGTCTGGCCGGCGGTCGGCTGCCCACGTGTATTGCTCACAGTTGCTCCCCCCTTCGTCGAGCCTGCTGCTGGTGCCTTACTCAGCACGCTAGGGACAGGTGCGGCGCGGTCGCATCATCCGGTTCGGGTGAACAGCGATCACGGCGCTCGGGCCACTGGCTCACGGCAGCAGGTGCAAGATGCCTATAACGGTGAGATACGCGCCCAGAAGAATGCAGATCCACGCGATGAGCGCGGTGACGTGCCCCGCCAGCCAGGCCTGAGCGCGCCGGAGCAGATCCGCCGTGCCGGGCTGGCCAGAGTTCCAGGCACAGCCACGGGATGATGATCAGCAAGAACTCGATGATGACAAAGACGAATATGCCCACGACTTGCGTTGCGGTCGAGTAGTGGCCAGTTCTCAGGTCGTGGAGCGCGGTGAGGTAGGACGCGCCGGGCAGGCCGCAGATGACGCCGATGAGCACGGCGATGCCGAGCCGCGGCTCACGCAGCGCCCGCTGCGCCCAGTTGTCCTGAGGATTGGCCAGCTTCCGCTGCTTCTTCGCGGCCCGCCTTTCCGATTGCGGCCGGCGCTGCCAGACCCGAGCCAGCAGGCCGGTCATCAGCAGGCCACCGATCACCAGCAAGATCAGTCCGACGGCTAGGTCAACGCCCCCGCTGACATGGCGCTGGCTCTTTTCGGCAGCCCCGCTTACCACCAGGACATCGATCAGGCCGATGGTCACGCCGGTCGCGACGCCGCCCGCCAGGATGCTCGCGAACATGGCCCGGGGTCGCCGGTTCTCGATCAGCAGCAGGTCAAGCGCCAGGAGCTTGGGGTTCGCGGCCGCAATGAAGGCGAGCGCGAAGAACATGCCGTTCACGACTGCTCTGTGCGCATGCGCCCCCCGATAGTCCCCGTTCCTTACTAACCTGCGATCCTTCCCGAATCAGCCGGCCGCGAATCTGGCCAGGGACGCCAGCGCGACGGCTCGCCTGCCCTGCCGCCTGGCCGCGGGCAACGGCCATGCGATCCGTGGACTGACTCACTCGTAGGCTGCAGGCATGATCAAGCAGCCTGAATTCAGCCTGGAGCCGTGGTCGGTGCGAGAGACGGAGCTGGCCCTGGACCGGCTAGCCCAGACCGAGTCGGTGTTCGCGCTCGCCAACGGCCATGTGGGCTGGCGGGGCTGTCTGGACGAGGGCGAGCCGCATGGCATGCCAGGCAGTTACCTCAACGGGGTCTACGAGATTCGCCCGCTGCCCTTCGCGGAAGCCTCCTACGGCCGGCCCGAGTCCAGCCAGACTGTCATCAACGTCGCGAACGGCAAGCTCATCCGACTGTTCGTCGACGACGAGCCCTTCGACGTGCGCTACGGCACGCTGCTGTCGCACGAGCGGCAGCTCGACTTCAGGTCCGGCCTGCTGAGCCGGCGCGCTGAGTGGGTCTCTCCGGCGGGGGGATCGGTCCGGGTCACCTCGACCCGGCTGGTCTCGTTCACCCACCGCGCGATCGCGGCGATTAGCTACGAGGTCGAGCCGCTCGAGCAGAGCGCGCGCATCTCCGTGCAGTCCGAGCTGCTCGTCAATGAGCAGCTGCCGCCGTCGGACGGGGATCCGCGCGCGGCTGCCGTGCTCGACCATCCGCTGCTGCCCGAGTTTGACGCGCGCACGAGCACAGCCGTCATCGTCGTGCACAGGACAGCGGCCAGCGGCATTCGCGTCGGCGCCGCGATGGACCACCAGTTCGAGGCGCCAGACGGGATGCAGACCGAATCACGCTCCTATGCCGACGGCGGCCTGGTCACCGCGTCCGTGGTCCTGCGGCCCGGCCAGCGGCTGCGCCTGGTCAAGCTCGTCGGCCACGGCTGGTCGAGCGTACGGTCCCTGCAGGCCGTGCGGGATCAGGTGTGGGCCGCGCTGAGCGGCGCGCGGCTGGCCGGCTGGGACGGCCTGGTCGCCGATCAGCGTGCGTTCCTGGACGACTTCTGGGATCGAGCCGACGTCGAGGTCGAGGGCGACATCGAGATCCAGCAGGCCGTGCGGTTCGGCTTGTTCCATGTGCTGCAGGCCGGTGCGCGCGGGGAGGACAGGCCGATCCCGGCGAAGGGACTGACTGGCCCCGGCTACGACGGGCACGCGTTCTGGGATACCGAGACCTTCGTGCTGCCGGTGCTGACGCTGACGGCACCCGACGCCGCAGCGAGCGCGTTGCGATGGCGGCACAGCACCCTGCCCGCAGCCGCGAAGCGCGCGACTCAGCTTGGCTTTCAAGGCGCAGCATTTCCCTGGCGGACAATCGCGGGCGAGGAATGCTCGGGGTACTGGCCCGCCGGTACCGCCGCCGTCCACGTCAACGCCGACATCGCCGACGCCGTCATCCGCTACGTCGACGCCACCGGCGACGAGGACTTCGGCAGCAGTCACGGAATGGATATACTGGTCCATACTGCGCGGTTCTGGCGGTCGCTCGGCCATCATGACGGCGTGGGCGGCTTCCACATCGACGGCGTGACCGGGCCGGATGAGTACAGCGCCATCGCCGACGACAATATCTACACGAACCTGATGGCGGCCCAGAATCTGGCGGCCGCCGCCGCGGCCGCGGAGAAGTACCCGGACCGGGCCCGCGAGCTCGGCGTCGATGCCGAGGAGTCTGCCGCCTGGCGCGACGCCGGGGCGGCCATGCACATCCCGTACGACGAGGCGCTCGGGGTACACGCGCAGGCGGCGGGCTTCACCGAGGCATCAGCTGTGGGACTTCGCCGGGACCCCGCCGGATCATTACCCGCTGCTGCTGCACTACCCGTACTTCGACCTGTATCGCAAGCAGGTCGTCAAGCAAGCCGATCTGGTGCTCGCCATGCATATGGTCGGTCAGGCCTTCACCGCGGAGCAGAAGGAGCGGAACTTCGACTACTACGAGGGGCTCACGGTTCGGGACTCCTCGCTCTCGGCCTGCACGCAGGCCGTGATGGCGGCCGAGGTAGGCCACCTGGATCTCGCGTTCGACTACCTCGGCGAAGCCGCGCTGATGGACCTGGAGGACCTGGAGCACAACACCCGCGATGGCGTGCACATCGCGTCGCTAGCCGGGACCTGGGTGGCCCTGATCGCCGGCTTCGCCGGGCTGCGTCACCACGATGGCGCAGTTTCCTTCTCGCCCAGGCTCCCGGAGGGCATCAGGCGGCTGGCATTCAGCATCGTGGTCAGGTCGGGCCGGCTGCGCGTCGAGGTCACTCACTCCGCAGCTCGCTACCGGCTGGCCGCCGGCGAGCCGGTCGAGATTGCGCACTACGGCACGCGGCTGCGGCTCGCTCCGGGCGATCCGCAGGAGCAACCAATCCCAGCCACGCCGCAGCGGCCGCGACCGAGTCAGCCGCCGGGCCGCGCGCCCGCCCGACGCCTGGTCAGCGATCCCTCGACCTGACCAGGCTCGCCCCCCGGGCCTCGCCGTCCCGCGGCAGCGCGCTAGCGGCTCGGGATGATCAGGTACTTCTGCCCGGTGGCCTGGCGTGAGTACGCCGCGATTGCGTCGAGGCCGAGGGCGCCTGCCAGCGAAACCTCGTCGGTGTAGGTCGAGGCGAACGTGGTCGAGAGCCCTGCGGCGACCCGGCTGCGCAGTCGCACAATGCCGTCGAGCCCGATCCGCTGGAGGAATGGCGTGAGCAGCCAGCCGCCGACGCCCCAGACCATGCCGAAGTTCCGGGTGAGCTCGGTCGGTCCGCGGTCCAGCGATCCGTAGATGTAGACCTGCTTGCGCACCGTCGACCCGTACCGGCTGTAGCTTCCGGCGGCCGCGCTGGCGGCCGCCTCCATGCACGTCAGGATCTGGCTCGCGAGGCGGCCGCCGCCGGTCGCGTCGAACGCCAGGGTGGCCGACGTCTCCTTCAGGGCAGCCGTCAGCTCGGCCATGAAGTCCGGCACCGTCGAGTTGACGACATAGGCAGCGCCTGCGGCCCGCAACAGGTCGACCTGCTCAGGCCTGCGCACGATGTTGACGAGCGGCACCTCCTCCTCGATGCACAGGCGGTTCAGCATCTGGCCCAGGTTGGAGGCGGCGGCCGTGTGCACGAGGGCGGCGTGATTCTCCAGGCGCATCGTCTCGATCATGCCGAGCGCGGTCATGGGATTCACGAACGACGAGGCGCCGGCGGCCGGCGCGCGTGCCGTCGGGCAGCTCCAGGCACAGGCTGACGTCGACGCAGCGGTACTGCGCGTACATGGCGCCCCCGGCGGCGGCGACCGTCTTGCCAAGCAGGGCCTGCGCGGCCGGCGACGAGCCTGCGGCCACTACCGGTCCGGCGCCCTCGTTGCCGACCGGCATCGAGATGCCGACTCGGCCTGCTACGGCCCGCATGGCCGCGTCCGGAAGCGGCGCCGTGACAACCGGCCTGTCGGGCGGACCGCTGGCCACGGCGGCCGCCACGTCGGCACCCGCCAGCAGCAATCCGAGGTCGGAGGGGTTGATGGGAGTCGCCTCGACCCGGACGAGCACCTCCGTCGGGCCGGGTTCGGGTACCTCGACAGTCTCCAGGGACAGCTGGATTGTCTGGTCGGCCGTCACCAGCGATCGCAGTTGCAGCGCCGTGGCGGGTATGTGTGCTGACATGGGAGCGGCCCCTCTCGATGTGCCCTGGCGCGATCCTAATCGGCCTGGATGCGAGAATTCCAAGATCGCAGTCGTGCGGCGGGCCAGCGATGACCACGATGATGGCGCTACGGGCACATGCCCGCGGCCGCGGCGATCACATACGCCGAGCTCGCCAAGTTGCCGTGCTGGCGGACGAAGGCCGGCTGCGGCCAGTGATCGCCCAGACCGTCCCGCTCAGCGACGGTCAGCGTGCCTACGCCAGCGGTGCCGCGTCGCGGCCGCCAGGCAAGACAGTGCTCGTCGTCCGGTAAGCCCAGGCGCCCGGAAGTGCCGGCCGCGGCTCAGCTCGGCGACCCCGGTCCGGTGCGGTGGGGCAGCTGGACCAGATCGAGTACGAACGCCGCGCTGCTGCCAGGGATGGCGACGAGCACCATGGGCTGATGGTGCGCCGCCAGCTGTGATCGCACTTCGAACAGCGCCCGGACGCCCGCGCTCGCAAGCTGGCTGACACCGGTGAGGTCGACGGTGAGTGGCAGCGTGCCGCCGCGGCTGGCTGCCAGCAGCTCGCGGGTGACCTCTTCAGCACTGAACACGTCGACAGCGCCCCGCACGGCAGCGCGCGCAGCGGCCCGCTCGCTCTCGGCGTCGACGCTGAACGGGACCTCATCGCAGCTGAGCCCGGGCTTCCCGGCGGCCGGTGTCAGGATCGCCGGCCGGGTCAGGCGGTGGCGCAGCGTGACCATAGTTCCCCTGGTGCCGCGCGGGCTGCCGGCGACTTGCAGCGGGTGGCTGATCACGACGTCGTCCAGCAGGTGCTCGACCAGCATCAGCCCGCGGCCACGGTCGCTGGCCGTGCTGGGCGCTCGCCAGGTGCCCTGGTCGGCGACCCGGCACTCGACGTAGCCGTCGTCGCGGAGCGCGCAGGTCAGGCCGATGAGCCCGGCACAGTCGGTCGGGTAGGCGTGCTCGGCAGCATTGAGGATCAGCTCGGCGATCGCGAGCTGGATCGCCGACCGGTCGGCAGCGACCGCGCCGACCTGGATAAGCCAGGGCGTCAGCGCACGGCGGGCCATCCTGAGCGCCGCGAGCGTTCCCGGCAGCTCGAGCTGCAGCGGGTCGACCGGCTCGGCCAGCCGGTGCGCGGCCAGCGCTAAGACGTCATCGCCGCATCCGTCGCGGCTCGCCAGCTCGACCGTCAGCTCGCACAGCCGGTCGCCCAGCGTGTACGCGCTGTCGGGCAGCGCCCGCTCGGCCTTAGCGCCCGCGGCCAGCTCGGCCATCGCCTTGCTCGCCACCTGGCCCGGCCCGTTGAGCAGACCATTGGTGAAGAGCAGCACGACCTCGTCGGGGCCCAGGAAACCCGGCACGAGCATGGGGGGTGCCCCGGTACCAAGCGGGCCGCCTCGGGTCGTCGGGAGGAAATGCGCGCTGCCATCGACGGCGACCACCAGCGGCGGCGGATGACCACAGGTGGCGTACGAGAACTTGCCGCTGGCCGCGTCGAGCGCGAGCACCGCCAGCGTCGCCGAGCGCAGGCCCGGCGTCCTGGCGGCGTACCCGTCCGCCTCGGCCAGCGCGTCGCCGAGATCCGGGTTGGCGGCCAGCCGATCGCTCAGTACGGCCCGCAGCTGGCCCATGGCGGCCGCCGCGGCCACGCCATGCCCGACGACGTCACCGACGACCAGGGCAACCACGCCGTCGGCGAGCAGGACCGCGTCGAACCAGTCACCGCCGGCTGCGTCGTCATGCCCAGCCGCCCGGTAGCGCGCCGCCAGCCGGACCTGGGGGAGGACAGGGAGCGCCATCGGCAGTAACGCATGCTGAAGCTCCAGGATGACGTCCGGGCTGTCACGGGTCGCGCACTCTAACGCGCGGCAGGCCTCAGGCTCGGGGCCATAGCCACCGTCGCTGCTCCCCGAGGGGACCGGCCGTTCGCGCAACGCTTCCTCCAGCGCACCAGACCCGCATTCCACCGGGCCGACCGGACGGTGCACGGGCGCATCTGCCAGGCGTCGGCCTCGCGCCAGTAGCCGGCCGCCTTGCCCTCGTGCTCTGTTCTCCCGGATCGGTGCCGGGGGCATGACATCGGAAAACTTGGGTTCAGGGTCCCATCCGTCATCACTGCCGTCCTCAGGTTCCGAATCTTCGCTGCGAACGATTGCAGCGGGTGACGGCATCACCCGGCTGAGGAGTCAGCGGTGCGGCAGGCTGGCCGGACGAGGCCTCAGGCGGCGACCAGCTCGGAGGGCTCGGCGATGACATCGACGAGAGCACCGTTGCGCATGACCGTGATGGCAAGCGGCCGCCCGATCGCCTCGCTGAACATTAGCTTCTGCAGGTCCTGGGCCCGGGTGACCGGACTGCCGCCGGCCGTGATCAGCAGGTCGCCGGCGCGCAGCCCGGCTCGAGCCGCCGGGCCACCAGGCACGACCTCAGCCACCCGCAGGCCGCTGGTTCGCTCGAACTTTGCCTGCAGCTTCGCTGGCAGCGGGGCAGGCACGCTCACGATGCCCAGGTACGCGCGGCGGACCTGGCCGTCGCGCATGAGCGCGGCGATGATCTTTCGGGTAGTCGCGTTGATGGGCACGGCCAGGCCGAGGCCCACGCCAGCCACCGCGGTGTTGATGCCCACGATCCGGGCGCGCGCGTCGGCGAGCGCGCCACCAGAGTTGCCGGGGTTGAGCGCGGCGTCAGTCTGGATCACGTCCTCGACCAGGCTGGCCCTGGCGCCGAGACTGGTCGGCAGCGACCTGCCAAGCGCGCTCACGACGCCAGCAGTGACCGATCCGGTCAGCCCGAGTGGACTGCCCACGGCCACGACGAGCTGACCAACCACGAGGTCGTCGGCCTCGCCGAGCACGGCCGGATGCAGTGTCGGGCCATCCGCCCGCACTACCGCGAGGTCGGAGAGCGGATCTGAGCCGACGACGCGAAACGGCGTGCTCGTGCCGTCAGAAAACAGCGCCGTACCGTGCTGGGCGTGGCCGACGACATGCGCATTGGTCAGCAGGAAGCCGTCAGGCGTGTAGCTGACCGCCGAGCCGAGTCCCTCACCCCGGTAGCGGCCACCGCTGGGATGCGGCACCCGCAGGCTCGCCACGCGGGGCGTCAGCTCGGCTGCGACCCCCGTGACGATCTGCGAATACGCGTCCAGCGGCGCATCCGGTGTGGTGTTGCCGTCCATCGTGATTACAACATTACATCGCATGAGCACGGCCGCCAAGCGTGCGTGACAGCGTCAGCTGGATTCGTCAGCTAGCCTGAGTCGGCCGGAGGCTCATCAGGAAGGGAACGCGGGTGGCAATCGTCGTCCTGGTCTTCTGGGTCGCCGCCGCCGTGGCCGGCCTGACGTTGCTGCGAGCCGGCGGGACGGCTCGGCGCCGCGCGGCGCAAGAGGCCCCCGCCGAGGCAGCGATCGAAGTGCCGGTGCGGATCGGCGCTGTCCCGCTGACCGCAGACGGCAGGCCGCCGCCTGGCCCGCGTGTCAGGGTCACGAGTCCACCGGGGGAGCACCCGTTCCTGGAGTTCTGCCATCCGGCCCTCGCCATGACGGGAATCGCCTGCTGGATCATGTTCGTCCTGGTCCACTACCAGCCGTTCGCGTGGATCGCCTTCGCCATCCTCGTGGTGACGATGGCAGTCGGGCTCAGCTGGCTGGCCGTCAACCGGGGGGCAGCCGACCACGGCGCAACCGGGGCGTGGGCATTCCCGCGGCGGCTCGTCGCGCTGCACGGCGTGATCGTCACGCTGGGGATCGCGCTGACCGTGCTGACTGCGATCACGGCGAGCCGCGGCTGATCAGCCCGGTAGCCGCGCAGCCAGCGCAGGCTGTGGAACCGGCTTCGCGCCATCGACCCGGCCATCAGCGCCTTATCGCACCAGACCTGCGCGGACGCGGCGACAGCGTCAGCGTCGGCCGCGAATACGGCAAGTCAGGCTCAGCGGCCCTGGTCTGCGACTCGGCCGCCATCTTCTTCGGCCCGGCCAGGTGGCGCGAGATCGGCGTGCTGGTTCCCGCTGGACCCGGTCAGTGGTCGACGATCGGCGCAACGTCGCCACCAACGCGGGCGGCCTGTGCTGCCTCCTGGCAAGGCCTGACCGATCCCGTACTGTAAGCGGGGCGGTCGGACCTGCCCGCTCAAGGAGATGAAGAGGCGTGGACGATTTCACTGCACCGCAGGTGACGGCGGACGATCACAGCCGCGGGCCAGCCGACGCGCCGGTGACGATCCTGGAGTACGGCGACTATGAGTGCCCGTACTGCCGTGGCGCGTTCCGCGATGTGCACCGGCTCGTCGACCAGCACCCCACACTCATCCGGTTCGTGTTCAGGAACTTCCCGATTCCGCAGCTTCATCCGCATGCCGCGCAGGCGGCTGAAGCCGCCGAGGCGGCGGGCGCCCAGGGCCGGTTCTGGGAGATGTACGAGCTGCTGCTGCAGCCATACTCGCATCTGGACACAGATTCGCTCGCCACCTACGCCGAGGTCGTTGGCCTCGACATCGCCAGGTTCCGGCGCGACCTGACCGGCCACGCCTACGCCGGGCGGATTGAGAGCGACGTGCAGGAAGGCATCAAGAACGGTGTGAACGCGACGCCAAAGTTCTACGTGAACGGCCAGCGCGTGGACGGCAAGGTGCCGCTGGAGAACCTGGCCGAGATCGTCCAGCGCGCGCTAGCGGCGGCGCAGGACTAAGCGGCACAGGGCCAGTCAGCCGCGCAGTGCTAGCACCGTGGCCGGAGGTCTCCGCCCACCCGGCGCCCTCGCTAGAAGCAGTCATGCGAATCGGTGTCCCCCCACCGGGCCGGGAACACCGATCAGCTGGGTCGTTCGAGAGCCCGGCGCGCTGCCCTGCGCCCGGGGGCTGCGCGGACGGGCAGCGAGCCGCCGGGCCTTGCCCGGTCGGTTGGGGACGCCAGGCCACGGGCTATCGGGAGATCGCCGCAGGGCATCCCAGGTCGTGGCGAGGGCGTTCGGCGCTGGCGGTGCCCGCAGGCCGCGGCCGGCCGGCAGGCAGCCTCGACCCCCGAGCCGTCACCCGTATCCCGACCCCCCGCGCACGGGTGGCGGCTACGCCTGCCGAGGCGGGCACCGCCCAGCTACCTCTCCTCAGACGGCGGGCACTGTTCCGTGCGCCTGCCGCCGTTGTTCCTTCATGAGAACGCACTGCTGTGCAGGCCAGCTGCCAACGGTATGTGCAGGATGTGGAGGATCTGCAGGTCCGCCCGCAGACGGCGGTTGCCCGGCCGCAGCCACGGGTATGGACCGGTAGCCGGTGACAAGACCGGAATGCGGTGCTGATATCGAGTTTCCTGGCTGGTCGCGGATCGCGGCAGCCACCTGCTGCTCGGCGCGCATGTGCTCGGCGGAACACCTAGCCGAGACCGTCCAGGCCATCGCCGTCAAGATGGCCGCCGGCCTGACCGCTGAGCAGGTCGCCGAGCTACAGTTTGCCTTCCCGACCTGCACCGAAGGTGTCAGCATGGCAGCGCAGACGACCGGCAGCGCAGACGACCGGCAGCGCAAGCGAATAGCGGCGCAGACAATCTGCCGCGACATTGGCATCGGGCGCTTCCCGCGAGTCTGGAGCTGCCTCGGTGCCGGGGGAGGACAAGGACTGAGCAGTGGCGGCGACAATCTTGCTCGTCGAGGACGAGCGCAAGCTTCGTGACCTCGTCCGCTCGTACCTGGAGCGGGCGGGTTTCACCGTGCTGTCAACCGCGTCGGGCGCCGAGGCCCTCAGCCTGGCCGCGTCGGCCTCGCCCGACCTCCTCGTTCTTGACCTCGGGCTGCCCGACGTCGCCGGCGAGACGGTAGCGCGTGAAGTGCGCGCCGGCGGGGCGACCCCGATCCTGATGCTCACTGCCAAGAGCGCGGAGGAAGACCGCGTGCGCGGCCTGGAGCTTGGCGCCGACGACTATGTGACCAAGCCGTTCAGCCCGCGCGAGCTGGTCCTGCGTGTGCAGGCGATCCTGCGGCGGGGCGGCCAGCCCGCCGCCGCGCAGGGCACAGCGAGCTACGGCGGCGGCACCGTAGTCATCGACGAGCCGCGGCGCACCGCGACCGTGCGCGGGTCCGCCGTCGACCTGACGCCCACCGAATGGGGCATCTTGGTGGCGCTGGCCAGCGTGCCCGGCCGCGTCTACTCGCGCTTCGAGCTCATCAACCGGGTCCGCGGTTACGAGTTCGAAGGCTACGAGCGCATCATCGACTCTCACGTCAAGAACCTGCGACGCAAGATCGAGCAGGACCAGGGCAGTCCGGAAATCGTGAAAACTGTCCTCGGTGGGGGGTACCGGCTGGGCCTGACCCGCGATGACTAGCGGGCCGCCCGGGCCGGGCTACCGTGCCACCGGCGATGGTGCGCCTGGTTACAGTGCCACGGGCGGCACGGCCGGCGGATACCCGCACACCGCACCGCCTCGGCAAGGAGCGCGCAGCGACTCGCTGAGCATGCACCTGGCGCTGGGATTCCTCGGTGTCGCGCTCGCCGCCATCGCCCTTCTCACCGGCCTGACGGTGGCGTTCGCCGCTGCGGACGTATCCCAGCTAGTCGGGCAGCAACGGACTGACCTGACTCATGCGATCGCCGCAGCCGCAGGCGCAGCATGGGACCACAACGACAGCTGGCAAGGCGCTGACCTGTCGCCCGCGCTCGACCTCGCCTCCCGCACCGGCGCTGACGCCGAGATCCTCGACGCGCACGGGTCGCGTGTCACCTCATCCGGCAGCTTCGCGGCCGAGGCCGGCAGCCCCCAGTTCAGGGCCAACGTCATCGGCGAGAACCAGCGGGTAGGCACCGCGGTCGTCAGGTTCAGCGGGTCTGGCCTTGGTACCGCCGATCACACGCTGCGCATCGCGCTGCTTCGAGCCGTCGCCGCGGCTGCCGGAGTGGCCGCACTGCTCGCCCTGCTGTCCGGAGTCGCGGTAGCACGCCGTCTTACCAGGCCGGTCGGGCAGATCATCTCGGTGACCAGGGCGATGGGCGCGGGAGAGCGCTCGGCCCGAGTGGGCGACGTGCAGGCGCCGAGCGAACTGCGCGAGATGGCCAGTGCCCTCGATCAGATGGCCGACATGCTGGACCGGCACGAACAAGTGCGGCGAGACCTCGTCGCTGACGTGGCGCACGAACTGCGGACACCGGTGGCGGTGCTCCAGGCTGGCCATGAGGCATTGCTGGACGGGGTCGCCGAGCCGACGCCAGAGCAGCTTGCCTCGCTTCGCGACGAGGTGCTCCGGCTCGCCCGCATGGTGGATGACCTGCAGACCCTGGCCGCCGCCGACGCTGCCGCGCTCCAGCTAGCCCGCCGCCCGTGTGACCTCGCCGAGATCGCTGGCACCGCCGCCGACAGCCTGGCCGGGCGGTACGGTGCGGCTGGAATTTCCCTCGAGCGGCAGCTGGAGCCTGCTCCTGTCCTGGTCGATCCGCGGTGGATGCATCATGTGGTGACCAACCTGCTCACCAACGCGCTCAAGTTCTCACGGCCCGGCGGACATGTCATCGTCGACACCGGGACGACCGGCACTGAGGCAGTCCTGCACGTGACCGACTCGGGCATCGGCATCCCGGCCGCTGAGCTGCCGCGCATCTTCGACAGGTTCTGGCGCGGGCGGCAGGCGGTGAATACGTCCGGAAGCGGGATCGGGCTGGCCATTGCCGCCGAGCTAGCTCGCGCCCACGGCGGCAGCCTGACGGCCGAAAGCGAGCCAGACGTCGGGACGCGGGTGACCTTGTGGCTGCCGAGCGCGTAAGTCGCTAGAAAGCGGCGCAGCGCGGGCAGTACCTGGTCTCGGGCATGGTCCGCAGGTGCAAGCCGGGGATCTCGCCTGAGCAGTCCTCGCATCGGCCGTACGTTCCGCTCGTGACGCGGCGCAGCGCTGCGTCCGTCTCGGCGAGCGCCTGCCGGGCGGCAACGGCACGCCGCATCAGCCGGCGCAGCGACGGCTGCTCCTGCGTCAACTCAGGCGGCGGCCTTGCCTCGTGAAACCTCACGCACAACTCCGTGAGCTCGTGGAGCCGGTCCCGCCAGCGCGCCTCGAGCAGATCGCGCCACTGGGCGCTGCTGAGGGCCTGGCCTCGGCCAGTCCGAGCGACGGCGCGTCCCGGAAGTTCCCGCGTCAGTGTCATGCGTCGTACTCCTCCGCTGGCACGCGTGGGCGGCCAGATCTCAGGCGCGGGTCACGGCGTCTCGGGGAACCGGAACGAGCAGGTCCCTGCTCGAAAGCGGCCTTCCAGTTCGCGGTCGAGGCAGCGTCGGCCAGTGCTGAAAAGCAGTCGCGCGGGGAGCCGGGCTCGGCTCGCGCGCGATGCTGCGCTGGCTGGACTCGGTGGCGATCGCGGCTGTCACCTTGGCTGCGAGGTGCCCCGGCAACGGCGGCGTTGGCAGGCTGGCCAGCAGCGCCGACACGTCCGCGTGGGTCGGGGCGGCCTGCGGCGGCTGGGCCGTGGCTCCATGGCGATCATGATCGGCATCTGCGCTGTGCATTGGCGTGATCCTCTCGGCCTGCTGCCCGCTGGTGTTTCCTTAGATAACAAGGCCCAGGTGAAGGCCGCGACCGGTCGGGATGTGGATCGGGTGGAGAGCGGAATCACATGAAGGCAGCGGTCATGCAGACGGCCGGGAAGGCAGGCAGTGCCCGCCGACACCGTGAAGCCACCCGCGAACCGCAGGTCCAAGCCCTGGTGGCGGATCCGGCCGCAGCCTGCTATCGACCCGAGAGCAGCCGGCGGTCAGGCCGAACATCGCGAGCACTGCCCGGCTACCTTCCAGGCGACGCGCCGCATCGTCAGGTCGCGCCGCCTGGGGGAAGCTGACCGTCACCGCTCGCAGGTCAGATGGAGAACATGTGGAGACGGTGTGAAGACAGCCGTCGGTCGCAGACCGCGCGCAGTCCATCAGCCCTGGGCAAAGACCCGCTGGAGATCGCCAGCCGTCAGCCGCAAGAAGATCGCGTCCGCTCGCACGGTCACCTGGCCGCGTGCGGTGATGGAGGCCGACAGGTGCAGCTTGCGCCCCTCGACGCGGTCGAGGCTGACGGTGACGGTCAGCGGTACCCCGAGCGGGGTTGGCCTGTGGTATCTCAGCGTTAGCTGGACGGTCATGGCAGGCCGATCCGACCTGTTGGCCACGTAGCCCATGGCGTGGTCGATGAGCAGCGCGATGATCCCGCCGTGCACAAGCCCGGGCCCACCCTGGAACACCGGACCGACGACGACGTCGCCGATGGCGCCATCGGGGGTGAGCTGCATCGTCAGCTGCGGGGCCGCCGGGTGCGACAGCCCGCCCACCAGACTCATGTGAGCCCGGTAAGAATCGGGCTCTACGGCCGGATCCTGGCGTACGACGGATTCGGCCAGGCTGGCGGTGACCTGGTCGATAGCGACGGCCGCGGCGCTCAGCTCAGCCGGGCTAGCGCCGGTCGTCACCACGGCGTCGAGCAGCCGGCGCACCGACTCGGCAAGCGCGCGCCGTTCAACGATGCTGCCCCATTCGGCCTGGTCGGGCTCCGTCACCACGGCTCCGTCAGCTTGTGTACCAGCTGATTGGGCTCCGGCTGACTGGGCTCCGACGGCACATTTCGGGACATGTGTCCAGACAGTAGTTTGGCGCCGAGGAGCGGTGCAAGACTCTCCGGATGCCCCGATACCTCGCGCTGCTGCGCGGCATCAACGTCGGCGGCCGGAACAAGGTCGCCATGGCGGACCTCCGGGACGTGGCGGGCGCACTCGGGCACACCGAGGTCGCCACTTACATCCAGAGCGGCAACATGGTTTTCACCAGTGCCGACGGCGATGCGACGAGCCTGGCCGACGCGCTCGAGGCCGAGATCGCCGACCGGCTCGGGGTACGGCCTGCCGTCGTCGTGCTGTCCGGGCCTGAGCTCGCGCAAGTGATCAAGGACAACCCGTTCCCGGACGAGACCAATCCCAAATGCCTGCATGCCATCTTTCGTCGCGATGTAGTGGACGCCACCGGCATCGCCGCCGTGGCCGCGGCAGTCAAGCGAGCCAGGGCGGCCGGGAGCCGGGACGAGGCCGCCGTCGCCGGGCGGACTCTCTTCCTGCGCACGCCCGACGGCCTTGGCCGCAGCGAACTGGCGGCGCAGCTCGCCCGCTCGAGCGGCCAGTCGGCCGGAACCGCTCGCAACTGGGCGACCGTGACGAAGCTGATGGCCATACTCGGGGAGTAAGGCACGGGCAGCGGGAGATGATAGCCCCATGAGTCCCGTATCGCGCGGCTTCCACGGCCGTCACCGTGAATCCGACGTCGACACCAGCAGGGTGCCGCCGGGCCAGTACGTCACCACCGACTTCCCGGTGCTGTCGGCCGGGCCCACGCCGCACACGCGGCCGGAGGACTGGTCATTCTCGATCATGCAGGCAGGCGACACGAGCAAGTCGTGGACCTGGCAGGAACTGCAAGCGCTGCCTGCCGAAGACGTCACCGCCGACATTCATTGCGTGACTAAGTGGTCGAAACTGGATACACGGTGGCAGGCCGTGTCGATCGACACGCTGCTGGCCCAGGTGGACCACCAGGCGCGATACGTGCTGGCCTTCTGCGATGGCGGCTACACGACGAACCTGCCGCTCGCCGACGTCACCGGCGGCCAGGCATGGGTCGCGTATGGCTACGACGGCCAGCCGCTCCAGGCTGAGCACGGCGGGCCGGCCCGCCTGCTCGTGCCGCACCTGTACTTCTGGAAGAGCGCGAAGTGGGTTCGCGGCCTGGAGCTGCTCGCGGCGGATGAGCCCGGCTTCTGGGAGCGCTACGGCTACAACAACTACGGAGACCCGTGGCGGGAACAGCGGTACGCGGGCGACTGACCTGGCAGGTTGCGACTGTCGGTGCAGTGGCCGACGAGACCGCATCGGTGCGCACGATCGAGCTCGAGCTGCCCGACTGGACCGGCCACCAGGCCGGACAGCACCTGGACATCCGGCTGACCGCCGACGACGGCTACGTGGCCGAGCGGTCGTACTCGATCGCATCGGCGCCCGGTGAGCCAGTCTCGATCACTGTCGAGCGGCTGGCTGACGGCGAGGTCTCGCCCTATCTCACCGAGGAAGTCAGGGTCGGCGACGAGATCGAGATTCGCGGCCCGATCGGCGGCTACTTCGTCTGGCCTTGGCACGAGGCCGATAGCCCGCTGCTCCTGCTGGCGGGCGGCTCGGGCGTCGTGCCGTTCCGGTCGATCCTGCGGCACCGGGCGCGGATCGGCAGCGCCGCGCCGACCCGGCTGCTCTACTCGGCCAGGTCGCTGCCGGACGTGATCTACCGCGCCGAACTCGCCGCGCCGGGCGACGGCGTCGAGGTGATCTACACGCTGACGCGGCAGCAGCCGCCGGGCTGGACCGGTCACTCCGGACGCGTCACCGACGCGCTGCTGCATGAGGTCGCCTGGCCGGCCAGCCAGCGTCCGATCGCGCTACGTCTGCGGGCCGACGGCGTTCGTGGAGACCGTCGCCGCGGGACTTGTCGGCCTCGGCTACCCGGCTGACCGGGTCAAGACCGAGCGGTACGGCGGAGTGGGAGGGACCTGATGGACGCGCTCGACGGCAACGCGATCGGCGGCCTGCTGCACGAGATCTTCGGCACGGAGATGACGACCGCCGCCGCGACGTGCGCCACGTGCGGCACGACCGGGCTGGTGGCCGAGGCTGTCGTCTACCTCCGGGCGCCCGGCACCGTGGTGCGCTGCCGCACCTGCACCGCCGTGCTCATGGTCGCTCATCCGGCGGGATGAAGTGAACTGCGTCGACCTGATGGGCCTGACGTCGCTCGAGCCCAGCTAGGCTAGGCGGCCACCTGCTGCCAGGCGGCGAGCGCCGCGGGTGACCACTGGGCGTGGCGGCGCCGGAAGATCGCAGCAGCCTGCGGCCGGCGCCAGTGTGGCGGCAGCAGCTCCGTGGGCAGGTCGGGGTCGGTCCACGGGAACCGCCGCCAGGCGTGCACGAGCCCGATCATGCTCGCCAGCGGGTCGGCCGGGCTGGCCTTCGGCGAAGGTCGCGATGAACTCGTCGTACGACCGCGAGATCGCGGCGAGATCCCAGGCCTGGCGGACCAGCACCGGCAGCTGGCCGTCCGCGTGGCGTGCCGCGGAAGATCTGCGCCTCGCCGGCCAGGCCTGCCTCCGCGAGCGCTCGCTCCACCTCGCCGAGCCGCTCGGCGTGCGTGCTGATCCAGACGCCGGGCGCCGGGCTGCCGAAGCCGGCCCAGGTCAGGCGACTGCGCAGGACGTGCCTGGCCGGACGCTCCGCCTCCGGCGTGCGCGCCAGCACGAGCAGCCACGTACCGTCCCAGCCATCCCGGTGGGCGCCGAAGCCGTAGATGCGCTCCGTACCTTCGGTCAGCAGCCGGTCGGCGCTCGGCGTGAGCCGCCACCGGGTCCGGCGCCCGACCCGCTCTGGCGTGAGCCAGCCGTCGGCGGCCGTGCGCATGAGCGCCTGCCGGGTGGCCTTCTCCTCCACGCCGAGGCGGCCCATCGTGTCGATCATCGCCGAGGTCCAGGCCGAGCCGCCGGCGGGCAGCACGTACTCGCCAAGGATCGTGAAGATCAGGCCGCGGGCGCTCGACGAGCCAGCCGCGTGCCGGCGGGACAGGTCGCCGGGCCAGGGCCATCGACGTCCGGCGCAGCCGCTGTCCCGGCCCCGGACATGGCTGGGCTAGGACGGACATTGCTCCCTACGGCGGTCGAGTGTCTCGGATCAATATTCTACGTCAACGTGACGTAGACATCCAGTAGTGTAGAGCTTAGACTGGCCGGCGTGAGTGTGATGAGCGATCAGGCACGCGTCGATTTCCAGGTGGACCCGGCGCGGTACCGGCACTGGCAGCTCACGGTCGACGGCCAGGTCGCCACGCTGGCGCTGGCTGTGGCCGAGGATGGCGGCCTGGTGCCGGGATATGAGCTGAAGCTGAACTCCTACGACCTCGGCGTCGACATCGAGCTGTATGACGCGGTGCAGCGGCTGCGGTTCGAGCATCCGGAGGTCCGCGTCGTGGTGCTGACCAGCGGTCGGGACAAGATCTTCTGCGCCGGTGCGAACATCAAGATGCTCGCGGGCGCGTCGCACTCGTGGAAGGTCAACTTCTGCAAGTTCACCAACGAGACGCGTAACGGGATCGAGGACGCGACCGCAACTCGGGCAGACCTGGCTGGCGGCGCTGAACGGCACCGCCTCGGGCGGCGGCTATGAGCTGGCGCTCGCGTGCGATCACATCATGCTGGTCGACGACCGCTCGTCCGTCGTCTCGCTGCCCGAGCTGCCGCTGCTGGGCGTGCTGCCCGGCACTGGCGGTCTGACGCGGGTCACCGACAAGCGGCATGTCCGCCGCGACATCGCCGACTACTTCGCCACCCGGGCGGAGGGCGTCGGCGGCCGCAAGGCCGTGCAGTGGCG
The DNA here is from genome assembly GCA_963837255.1 of uncultured Actinomycetota bacterium. Lineage (GTDB taxonomy): Bacteria > Actinomycetota > Actinomycetes > Streptosporangiales > Streptosporangiaceae > JAJYUU01. Next base: position 883,225 of record CAWIMN010000007.1, on the reverse strand, counting down.
GCTGGTCGACGAGGTAGTGCCGCGGCCGTCGTGGGAGGACGCGGTGGCGGCGCGGGCAGCCGAGCTCGCGCGCGCGGTCGGGCACGCCGATGCAGGCCGGGCGCCGGGGTTGCGCTGACGCCGCTGGCCAAGGTCAGGGACGACGGCTCGATCAGGCTACCGGTTCGTGACCGCACGGCTGGATCGCAGCGCGGGCGCGGTCGAGATCACCGTGCGCGGACCCGACGCTGCCGCGCCTGCCGACATCGCGGGCCTGCACGAGCTCGGCGCTGACAGCTGGCCGCTGGCCATGACCCGTGAGCTCGACGACGCTGATCCTGGACCTGCGCACGAACGAGCCGGAGCTCGGCACCTGGGTACTGCGCACTGCCGGGCGATCCCGAGCCTCGTGCTCGGCTACGACGACCTGCTGCTCGGCAACTCCGGCGACTGGCTGGCGAACGAGATCGTGCATTACTACAAGCGCACGCTGAAGCGGCTGGACGTGACCAGCCGGAGCCTGATCGCGCTGATCGAGCCCGGCAGCTGTTTCGCGGGCTCGCTGCTGGAGCTGGCGCTCGCCGCCGACCGGTCGTTCATGCTGGCGGGCATCTTCGAAGACTGATCCCGCGATCGAAAGCGACGGCGCGGCGGCCAACGGCAGCGGGCCGCACGACCCCGTTCCCGCCGTGATCGTGATCGGGCCGCCAACCTCGGCGCGCTGCCGATGGGCAACGGGCTCAGCCGGCTGGCGACCCGCTTCTACGGCGACGCCGCGGGGCTGGCCGCGGTCGAGAAGCGGATCGGTGCGCCGCTGGCGGCCGAGGATGCCGAGCAGCTCGGGCTCGTGACGTTCGCGCCGGACGACATCGACTGGGCGGACGAGATCCGGGTGGCGATGGAGGAGCGGGGCAGCTTCAGCCCGGACGCGCTGACGGGGCTGGAGGCCAACTACCGGTTCGCCGGCCCGGAGACGATGGAGACGAAGATCTTCGGCCGGCTGACCGCGTGGCAGAACTGGATCTTCAACCGCCCGAACGCCGCGGGCCCGGACGGGGCGCTGCGCAGGTACGGCACCGGCCAGCGGGCGGACTTCGACAGGAAGCGAGTCTGAGCCATGACGACCGACGTGCCGATTACACCGAGAAGATCCCGAACAACGTCGACCTGCACGAGGACCGGCGGCTGCAGCGGGCGCTGGAGTCCTGGCAGCCGAACTTCCTGAACTGGTGGCAGGAGATGGGGCCGACGCTGCCGACCCGGGATGTGTACCTGCGCACGGCGGTGAACGTCGGCCGCGAGGGCTGGGCGCACTTCGGGCACGTGCCGATGCGCGACTACCGGTGGGGCATCTTCCTGGCCGAGCGCGACCCCGGCCGCCAGATCGGCTTCGGCCAGCACCTGGGCGAGCCCGCCTGGCAGCAGGTGCCGGGGGAGTACCGGTCGGAGCTGCGGCGGCTGATCGTGATCCAGGGCGACACCGAGCCTGCCTCGGTCGAGCAGCAGCGCAATCTCGGCGCGACCGCGCCGAGCCTGTATGACCTGCGCAACCTGTTCCAGGTGAACGTCGAGGAAGGCAGGCACCTGTGGGCGATGGTGTACCTGCTGCACGCCTACTTCGGCCGGGACGGCCGCGAGGAAGCCGAGGAACTGCTGCACCGCAACTCCGGCAGCGCCGACTCGCCGCGGATCCTCGGCGCGTTCAACGAGGAGACGCCGGACTGGCTGTCGTTCTTCATGTTCACCTACTTCACCGACCGCGACGGCAAGTACCAGCTCGGCACGCTGAAGGAGTCGGCGTTCGATCCGCTGTCGCGGACGTGCGAGTTCATGCTCAAGGAGGAAGCGCACCACATGATGGTGGGCACCACCGGCGTCGACCGGGTGGTGGAGCGGACCGCGCAGCTCATGGTCGAGCACGACAGCGACGAGGTCGCCGCGCGCGGCGCCATCCCGCTGGATGTGATCCAGAAGTACCTGAACTTCCACTACTCGGTGTCGCTGGACCTGTTCGGCGGCGAGACCTCGACCAACGTGGCCAACTACTACACCGCCGGCCTCAAGGGCCGCTGGTCGGAAGACCGGCGTAAGGACGACCACAAGCTCACCGATGACGCGATCATGGTCGACGCGCTCGTCGACGACGGGACGGGCCAGCACACCATCGCGCAGACCGAGGTGTCCGCGCTGATCGGACTCAACACCGACCTGCGCCGGGAGTACATCGCCGACTGCCAGAGCGGCGTCAACCGGTGGAACAAGATCCTCGCCGAGGCCGGCCTGCCGCAGCGGCTGAAGCTCCCGCACATCGCCTTCAACCGCAAGGTCGGCGCGTTCGCTGGCATCGAGGCCAGCCCAGACGGCGAGATCCTCGCCGCCGCCTGAGTGGCAGCGCCGCAGTGGCGCAGTGGCTGCCGACCGACGTCGACAAGACCCACGTCCGGTCGCTGATGCAGCCCGTGCACGAGCGCGGCAAGATCGCCGCCTGGATCGCGCCGCCGCGCAACGGCATCAATGGCAAGCCGTTCGACTACGAGTACGTGCACCTAGCCTGAGCCAGTCCCAGTCTGGCGCCCAGGGGTCTCCAAGATATCGCCCAGTCGCCGGGATCGGACATGGCCGACCGTCACCACCGGGCGGCCAGAAGCACCGGCGCGGCCGCCAGCCAGCGATCCAGGCCGCCTTGCTGGGCTCGTCCCGGCCGCACCATCGTGGCGGGCGCGGTGCCTGGCGCCTCGATCGAGCCGTCCGGCGACGGCTGCCAGCCGCGAGCAGAGTAAAAGGACACCAGGTCAAGCTCGCAATACAAAACCGCCACGTCGGCGTCGCTGCCATTAATGAGCTCACCGACCGCATGCATAATCGCTGATGCGTGGCCCTCATCGCGATAGGGCGGGAACGTAAAGACGTTGCTCAGGCCGAGCACGCGCACCGCCGCGTCGGTGCGCGTCGCCGTCACCCGCAGGACCTCGGCGTAGCTGAGCAGCACATCGCCGTCCGCGCGCGCCACGCACCACCCGTCGTCGGAGCTGAACGGCCGTGATCGCAGCCGGCCGTCGCCGGTGAAAAGGAACGGCCATTCGCACCGCAGAAATGAGAGCGCCTGCCAGGTCAGACTTTGCGGGAACTCACTGCCGGAATAGAGCCGGGTCGCAACAGTCACTGGCGGATCGTCGCATTTCCGGACCGCGCATTTCAACTTGCTTTCGGCGGGTGCACGCTGCGCGAGATGCTGAGAGCGTGGATCACGTGCACCCCTATCCGGCCGCGGTCGCCCGGCGGCTGGCGGCCGACCTCGCCCGCGTGACCGGCGGCAACCTGGTCGCTGTCTACCTGCATGGCTCGGCCGTGCTGGGCGGCTGGGTGCCGGGCCGGAGCGACGTGGACGTGCTGTCGTGGCGGCAGACCAGGCCGACGATGCGACCGCTGATGCGATGGCGCGCGTCATCGCCGCGGCACAGCCCGAGCATCCGTCGGAGCAGCACCGCGCACCAGCGCTCGAGACCAGCATCGTCACGTCGGCGGCCGCGCGCGAACCCCGCCCGCCGTGGCCATTCCTGCGGCACGTCGTGACTGGTCCGGCAGAGCCAGCGCGCGTGGTCCGACCCGGCGGCGGCCTGCGGGCCGTGGCAGGAGACCGTGACCTGCTCATGCACTACGCCGTATGCCGGGCGGCCGGGTGCGCGGCGGCGGGGCCGCCGCCCGGCGACCTCATCGGGCCGATCGCGCGCGCCGACATCCTGTCCTACCTCGCCGACGAGCTGAGCTGGGGCCTGGCGAACGCCCCGGAGTGCTACGCCGTGCTCAACGCGTGCCGGGCCTGGCTCTACCTCTCGGAGGGCGCCATCGTCTCGAAGGTCGCCGGCGGCGAGGCAGCCTTGCAGCGCGGCACTGGCCCGGCCGGTGTCATCAGGCGCGCGCTCGCGCAGCAGCGCAGGGCCCGCCCGGCACAGCACCAGGCAGACCAGGCCGCAGCGGCCGACGCGGTCGCGTTCGTCCAGGAGACCGAAGCGCTGCTCGAGAGCCGGCGCATAGGCCGACGGCGGGCCGCGGCCGCAGGGGCTGTCCGCCATGTCGTGGTAGAACCAGACCATGACTGCAACGGACATCCCGGACCTGGCCGACGTGCTGGCGGCGCGCACCCGCATCGCCCCGTACCTGCGCCCGACGCCGCTGTACCGCTATCCCGCGCTGGACACGCTGACCGGCGCGCGACTGCGGGTCAAGCACGAGAACCACCTGCCGGTCGGGGCGTTCAAGGTGCGCGGCGGCATGAACCTGATCAGCCAGCTCGGCGCGGCCGAGCGTGACCGCGGCGTGGCCTCGGCCTCGACGGGGAACCACGGCCAGTCGATCGCCTACGCCGCGGACCTGTTCGGCGTGCGCGCCACGATCTTCGTGCCCGAGGATGCGAACCCGGTCAAGGTCGAGTCGATGCGCGCGCTCGGCGCCCAGATCGTGTTCCACGGCCGCGACTTCGACGAGGCGCGCGAGCAGTGCGAGAAGCAGGCCGCGGCGAGCACGGCTACCGCTACATCCATTCCGGGAACGAGCCCGATCTCATCGCCGGCGTCGGCACGTACACCCTGGAGATCCTGGCCGAGCGGCCCGACACCGAGGTCGTCGTCGTGCCCGTCGGCGGCGGCAGCGGCGCGGCCGGGGCGTGCATCGTGGCGATGGCCGTGCGGCCGTCGATCGAGGTCATCGGCGTTCAGTCCGCGGCCGCACCTGCCGCCTACCGGTCGTGGCAGGCCGGGACCCTGGTCGAGGACAGCACGAGCACGTTCGCCGAGGGCCTGGCCACCAGGACCGCCTTCGACCTGCCGCAGCAGATCCTGCGGGACCTGCTCGACGACTTCGTGCTCGTCTCCGACGCCGAGCTAGCGCAGGCCACCAGGGTGATGATCGAAAAGACGCGCAACCTGGTCGAGCCGGCTGGCGCGGCCGCGCTCGCGGCGGTGCTCGCCGACCCGGCCAGGTTCGCCGGGCGCAACGTCGCAATCGTGTGCAGCGGCGGCAACATCAGCCCTGCCCAGCTGACCGCCCTGTGGGCGCCGCCGGCCGGCTCAGCGGCCGCCAGTAAACGGACTTGACCCAGATGGTGGCCAGCGCGTCCAGCGCACGCTCGTCGTCGAACGGCACGTCCTTCTCGCCGCCCTGGCCCAGCCAGATGTAGCAGAAGTGCTCCAGCATCGCCGACAGCGCCGACGCGGTCAGCACCGGATCGACGCCAGGGCAGAACCCCTCCGCCTGCGCCCGCCGCACCTGGGCGGCGATGCGGCTGACCGCCTCACCGCGCATCTCCAGCCACCGGTCCCGGAACTGGCCCTCCACCATGGCCGCCTGGAAGATGCCGATGAGCTCGCCTCGCCGCTTGGCATAGGTACGCCAGAACCCAGCCACGGCCTCGCGCAGCGCGTCCTCGTGCGACAGGCCCGCCCGGTACGGCAGCACCGCCATCGCGGTGGCCTCGGCGTGGAACTCCTCCGCCAGCGCGATCAGCAGGTCGGCCTTGGTGTCGTAGTAGTTGTAGAACGACGCCACCGACCGGCCCGCGGCCGCCGCGATGTCGCTGATCCTGGCGTTGAGGTAGCCATCCCTGGCGAACACGGTGCGCGCCGCGGCCCGGAACGCCTCATCGGTCTCGCGGCCCTTCCGGGTCGCCTTCTCCGCCCGGCTGGACGGCGCCTGCGCGGTCACGACACCCGCCGCTCCCGGCCTGCCCAGAACGGCTCGCGCAGCGCCGCCCGCAGCACCTTGCCGGTCGCGTTGCGCGGCAGCGCCTCGACCATGGTGACGCCGGTCGGGCACTTGAACCCGGCGAGCTGCTCACGGGCGAAGCCGATCAGCTCGACGGCGGACAGTCCAGCGCTGCGGGCGACGACCACGGCGTGCACGGTCTCGCCCCACCGCTCGTCCGGGACTCCGATCACCGCCACGTCAGCGACGTCCGGGTGGCGCGCCAGCACCGCCTCGACGTCGGCCGGGAACACGTTCTCGCCGCCGGTGATGATGACATCGCGCAGCCGGTCGACGATGGTCAGGTAGCCGGCCGCGTCGATGGTGCCGACGTCGCCGGTCCGGTAGAACCCGTCCGGCGTCAGCGAGTCCAGTGTCGCCTGCGGGTTGTCCCAGTAGCCAGGCAGCGGGGCGGCGCCGCGAACCTCGATCTCGCTGCGGTCACCGAGCCGCACCTCCCAGCCCAGCGACGGGCGCCCCGCGGTGCCCAGCAGGCCGCGCGCCGGTTCATGGTCGGCTGGCGACAGCGAGCTGACGGGCAGCGGTCCCGTCTCACTGCTCGCGTAGTTCTGCCGGAACCGGCAGCCCAGCACGCGCACCGCCCGCCCGAGCAGGTCAGCCCGGATCGGCGACGCCCCGTACACGATTTCGACCAGGCTGCTGAGGTCTGGCGGCTCGGCCCGTGCGCTGACCTCCGCGGCCACCGCGCGGATGAGCGTCGGGACGAGCTGGGTGAACTGGATCCGCCGGGAGGCCAGCTCGTCGACGAACACCGCGGGGTCGAACGCGCCGAGCACGTGCAGGTGGCCGCCAGTGACCAGGACGTAGCCGAGATTGGCCAGCCCGGCGACGTGACACAGCGGCAGCGCGCTCAGGTGCCGGGCGCCCGGCAGGGCCTCGGGGACCTCGAGCTTCATGAACGTGGCCGCCATGATCAGCTGCTGATGCGTCAGCGGGACTAGCTTGGGCTGCCCGGTCGTCCCGCTGGTGTGGAGCAGGATGGCAGGCTCGGGCCCGCGCAGCCGGTCCGCCGGCCGGTCGGGCGCCTGCCAGGCCCCTGGCGGTGCCGCCAGGTCGTCGACGATCGTCAGCACGGGAACGGGGTCGGCCAGCCCCCCGGCTGCCTGCCTGGCCGCGGTCGCGCAGTCCGCATCGGCGACGATCGCGGCCGGGCGCAGCAGAGCGAGCAGCGCGGTCAGCTCCGGTATCGCGAGCCGCCAGTTGACGGCGGCTGGCAGCGCGCCCGCCCGGAGCAGCCCGGTCATGGCCGTCACCCAGCCGACCTGGTTGCGGGCGATGATCGGCACGATGTCGCCGGGCCGGACGCCCGCCGCGGCGAACAGGGCAGCGCGCCCTTCGGTCGCCGCGCTGAGCGCGGCGTAGGTCAGCTCGGCGCCCCGGTGGTCGGTCAGCGCAACCGCGTCCGGCGTGACGGCCGCCCGCCACTCCAGCACATGGATGAGCGAGAGCAACCGTCAGACTCGCACGCCGGTGCGGTCCGCGGCGGTTTTGGGCTCGTGCCGGACGTCACCCGGCTGGCCCATGACGCGGCGCCAGCAGGCGAACTCCAGCAAGATCCCGTCCGGGTCCTGGAAGTAGAACGACCGTACGAACACGCCCGGGTGCAGCTCGCGGGCCACGCCGAACTCGCTGTCGTCGTGGTCGAGGATCGGGCTCACGCGGACGCCCTTGGCCTTGAGCTTGGCCCGGTACTCCAGGAAACGCTCCTCGGGCACGTTGAAGGCGACGTGATTCATTGAGCCGACGGCGCTGGTCCACTCGCCGAGACCAGGAACGGTGACCGGCGCGGATACCCCCGGCACCGGGTCCGGCGCAGTCCGGGAACCAGAAGAAGGCCAGGGCGTTGCCACCGCCCATGTCGAAGAAGAAGTGCTGGCCCGACCCGGCGGGCAGGTCGATCGTCTTGATCAGCCGCATGCCGAGCACGCGGGTGTAGAACTCCACGGTCCGCTTCATGTCCGAGCAGACCAGCGCGAGGTGATTGACACCACCGAAGTCGAACTCCTCGTTCCGCCACTCCATGAAGACCTCTCCGTTCCGCCCGTCCGCAATGACGTCCGGGCCTGGTGCTGCGCCCAGAAGTAAATCTAAACTCAGTTTCACTTCCATGCCAGTAGCGCCAGACAGTCGGGGCGGCCGGTGACCGAGATCGTCAGGGAATTCGTCGGCCTGCCGTCGCCCATCGTGGGCCGGGCGGGCGCGGGTGGGCACCCGTGCCAGGGCATCTACCACCGGCCGGCGGGCATCCGGCCAGCGACGGCCTTCATCGCCACGCACTACAACGTGGACTTCTCCGAGCACTACCTGGCGAGTTACCTAGCCGAGCGCGGCTTCGGCTTCCTCGGCTGGAACACCCGCTTCCGCGGCAGCGAGGCGCACTTCCTGCTCGATCATGCGCTCGCCGAGATCGGCGTCGGCGTGCGCTGGCTGCGCGAGGAGGCGGGAGTCGACAAGATCGTTCTGCTCGGGAACTCCGGCGGCGGCTCGCTTATGTCGGCCTACCAGTCTCAAGCCGTCGAGCCAAACGTCAGGCCCGTGCCGGGCATGCGGCCAGTGCCGGCGATCGAGAGCTTGCCGCCCTGCGATCTGCTCGTGGCGCTCGCCGCTCACTCAGGCCGGCCCGAGGTGCTCACGAACTGGCTCGATCCGTCCGTCACCGACGAGACCGACCCGCTGTCGGCCGACCCGGCGCTCGATCCGTTCAACCCCGACAACGGGCCGCCTTTCAGCGCCGAGTTTCAGGCGCGATACCGGATGGCGCAGCGGGACCGCAACGAGCGCATCACCGACTGGGTCCTCGGTCAGCTCGACGCCCTGGCGACTACGCGGGCCAGAGACCGCCTGTTCATCGTCCCGCGCAGCTGGGCGGACCTGCGGATGATCGACCCGGCGATCGAGCCGTCGGACCGCCGACCGAACTGGTGCTACCTGGGTGATCCGCTGAAGGCTAATTACGGCGTCTTCGGCGTCGGCACTGTCAGCACGCTGCGCAGCTGGCTGTCCATGTGGAGCCTGCGGACCTCGCAGTGCATCGCTGCGCCGCACCTCGCGCGTATCAGGCTGCCGTCCCTGGTGATCCACGCGACTGCTGACGCCTGTGTCTACGACAGCGACGCGCGCGCCCTCTACGACGCGCTCGCGGCCCCGGACAAGCGCCTCGAGTTCATCGACGCTGACCACTACCTGCGCGAGCCCGACGGCGCCCGAACGCAGGCAGCCGACCTGATCGCGGACTGGGTCGACGGCCACTAGCGTCCTGTCGGACAGAGAGCATTATCTGCGACTATTACCACCAGCGGAGGAAGGACGCGATGCAGAGCTGGATCCACGTGCTCGAGTGGCGCGCCACCGTGCATCCGGACGTGACGGCCCTGGCCGACGACAGGGGGGCGCAGTACACCTACGCCGAGCTGCGCACCGAGTTCGAGCGGCGGGCCGGGGGCTGGGCGGCGCTCGGGATCGGTCCCGGTGACGTCGTCGCCATCGTGGCGAAGAACAGCGCGGACTTCCTCGTGCAGGCGTTCGCGCTGCTGCGTGCCGGTGCCACTCCTGCCTTCGTGAACTGGCGGCTGTCGCCGCGTGAGCTGGCCGACGTCCTGGCGCTGGTGGAGCCCGCGGCGGTGGCCGCGGACGCCGAGTTCACCGGGCTTGTCGACGCCGCGATGCCGGTGCCCGTGCTGCGCGCCGCGATCGGCGGCGGCGGGCCGGTGCCACAAGGCTGGCTCGACGGCGAGGCGCTGACCGGCCCGGTATCGCCGCGGCCGGCCCTGTCCGGCGACGACATCCTCGCCCTCGTCCACACCAGCGGCACGACCGGGAAGGCGAAGGCGATCCCGCTCCGGCACGCGGCGCTCATGATGAGCGTCGCCGACTTCGCGATCGAGATCGGCGACCAGGTCGCCGGGGCGCACCACCTGCAGATCCTGCCGCTGTTCCACCTTGGCGGCTTCGGTCAGTGCCTGCAAGCGCTGCTGACAGCCGGGACCGTGCACATCCACACCGCATTCAGCCCGGCGGCGGTCATCGACGCGATCGAGCGGCACGGGATCGAGTTCTTCACCGCCGGGCCCTCGCTGATCGACATGCTGGTCGCCGAGATCCGGCAGCGCGAGGACCCTGATCTGAGTAGCCTGCGCGAGATCGCCTACGGCACGGCGCCGATCACGCCTGCCTCGCTCACGGCCGCGATCGAGGCGTTCGGCTGCCGGTTCCGGCAGATCTACGGCAATACCGAGAGCCAGAGCATGATCAGCCTGCTCGCCCCGGAGGATCACTCGCCCGGGCACCCTCGGCTCGCCAGCGCGGGCCGCGTGTCGTTTGGCTGGGAAACTCGCATCGTCGACCCGGACGGCCGCGACCTGCCCGCAGGTACGCCCGGCGAGCTGCTGATCCGCGGCGAGTGCCTGTTCGCCGGCTACTGGCGTGACCCGGAGGCCACGGCGGCGGCGTTCACCGACGGCGGCTGGTACCGGACCGGCGACATCGCGAGCCTGACCACCGATGGCTATCTCTACATCCTGGACCGAGCCACGGACATGATCATCAGCGGCGGGGAGAACGTCTATCCGGCCGAGGTCGAGGCCGTGCTCGCCGAGCATCCGGCGGTCGCCGACGTCGCGGTCGTCGGTCGGCCCGATCCGACCTGGGGCGAGGCCGTGCACGCGGTCATCATCGCGGCCGACGGCGACACTCCCTCGGCCGCCGAGATCTCCGACTGGTGCCGAGCCCGCCTGGCGCACTTCAAGTGCCCGAAGACGATCGAGTTCACCTGGGCGTTGCCGCGCACGACGACGGGCAAGGTACTCAAGCGCGAGCTGCGGTCGCAGCTCGCGGCCAGCGAGCGGGTGCCGTCGTGACGGCATCGCCGGGCCGGTCGGTCGGCGCGCTGGGGCTGTCGATCGCGTCGCACAGCGGCCTGCCGGCCGCGGCCGTAGGCCAGATCGCCGCGGCGGCCGAGGCGGCCGCGTTCAGCTCGGTGTTCGTCGCCGAGGGACACGGCGACGCGCTCGCCCTGTGTCACCCGGTCATCGCCGCGACCAGCCGGGTCCGGGTCGGCACCGCGATCGCGAACGCCGCGCTGCGGCCGCCCGTGCTCGCGGCCAAGACCGCGGCGCAGCTCGACCAGGCGGCCGACGGCCGGTTCCTGCTCGGCCTCGGCGTGGCGAACGACCTGATGAACGGTCGCTTCGGGCTCACCCCGTTCCCAGCCCTGACGATGGTGGCCGAATACGTGGCCGTCGTGCGGGCGGTACTGGCGGGTGACGCCGGCCGGCTTCGCCGGCCAGGTGTTTCGCACCGGGATGGTGCCGCTGGATAGCCCGCCCGTGCGCCAGGACCTGCCGGTCTACCTGGCCGCGCTCGGGCCGCGGATGCTCGAGCTGGCTGGCCGGATCGCTGACGGCGTCATCCTGAACCTCATGTCGCCGGCCCAGGCCGGGCAGGCCGCCAGCCTCGTGCGCGCGGCCGCCGTGGCCGCCGGACGAGACGCCACCGCTGTCGAGATCGCCTGCGTGGTGCACACCTGCTACGCCGACGACCCGGCTGCCGCCGCGGCCGCGGCGCGCGAGGTCGTGCCGCGGTACATCCTGCACCCGTCGGCCGGCGGCTGTTCGGCGCACACGACGAGACTGGCGGGCTGGACAGCGCGCGGCAGCGCGCGCTCGCTGGTGACCGGACCGGTGCGGCGCTGCAGGTCCCCCAGCAGGTGGCTGACGCATTCGTGGCGCACGGCGACGCGGACGCGTGCGCCGGCCGGATCGCCGAATACCGGGCGGCGGGCGTCGACCTGCCGGTCGTGGCCCCGATGCCGGTGGCCGGCGACTGGCACTACGAGCGCGTCATCACCGCGCTGAGTGCGCAAGCCGTGCGCTGAGCTGATAAGGAGACTCCGATGAGCGAGGAACTGGTCGTCCGCTTCTTCAGTGCGCTGGAGGCGGGTGATATCGACGCCGTGCGCGCGATCTACGCGCCCGACGCGCTGATCTGGCACAACGACGACCTGATCGAGCAGTCGGTCGAGGACAACCTCAAGGTCCTCGCTGGCCTGCACCGGGCCGTGTCCGGGCTGCGCTACGACGTCATCAGGCGCGCGGTGGTCGCCGACGGCGTGCTCCAGCAGCACGTACTGCGCGGGACCCTGCCGAACGGCGCGGACGTCGAACTGCACGCGGCGATGTACCTGCAGGTCCGGGACGGGCACATCACCCGCATCGAGGAGTACCTCGACTCCGGCAGGCGCGCCACGATCCGCGCCGCCCGCGAGGCCCTGTCCGCGGCCGCCGCCGACTGACGGTTTGCCGGCGCGGCATCCAGTAGCGCCGCCCCAGGCCGGCGGCGGCAGCCGGCCCTTCATGGTTTCGCGCGCGATCTTGAGTCCTGGTTCGCCCGGTTTGCGGACTCGGAAACCATGAGAGAACCCCGCCTGCTCGGGCCAGGGGGACCTAGGACTAGTCGAAAGAGGCGTCCGGCCCTTGGATAGGCGCGCCGCAACACCGAATGTGCATCTTAGGAGGCGGCGGCCGTCGCAGCAGGAGGGGCAGCACGATGCACGCACCAACTGGGGACGCCAGGCCCTGGACCGTGAGACTTCTGGTGAGGCCGTTCGAATATCGTCACCCCTTGGCCTGGGGCGGTGTGCTCTTCGGCAGTGCCCTTTGCCTGATACTCCTCGGCGCCATTCTGTGCAGCGCGGGCTACTGGTGGGGAACGCTGGTGATGGCCTTGGCAGCGCTGCAGATCTGGGGCGCCCACCTCCTCCTGATCCGAAAATCGGAGAGTTAGCGGCGCGCGGTAGCGGCCGGCGGAGCGTCAGCGGAGCCGGCTGGGCGGGACGGTGGTTTATGCGGTTGGTTCGAGGGTGACCTTGTAGCCGAGGGCTTCGAGCTGGCGGATGTGGCCGCGCTTGCGGCGTTCGGGGCTGATGCGGGTGGTGTAGAAGTCACTGCCGAGGTCGGTGTAGCGGGCGTCGGGGTCGGCGAGCAGGTGCCAGATGATGACCAGCAGGGATCGTCCTATGGCGACCACGGCTTTCTTGCGGCCACGGCGGCGGGCGATGCGGCGGTACCGCTCGCCGAGGAAGGTGTCGCTGCGGCCTGCGGCCACGGCGGCGTTGCCTAGGACCCGCGCCAGGTAGGAATTGCCGTGGCCGGTCATGTTCTTGCCTTTCTTCTTCCCGGCGGACTCCTTGACGCCGGGGGCGAACTTGGCCCAGGACACCAGGTGACCGGCGGTGGGGAACCGGGCCATATCGATCCCGATCTCGGCCAGGATCACCGATGCGATGGTGACGTTGATGCCGGGGATCTCATCCAGTCGCTCGACCGCGGCGGTGAACGGGACGGCCATCTCCTCGATCCTGGCGTCCAGGGCGGCGATGTCGGCGTCGATCGCGTCGACCCGGGCCAGCATCCGCGCCAGCAGGAAGGCGTGGTGGTCGGTGAAGAATCCGGTGAACGCCTCCTGCAGGGCGGTGATCTTGCCGCGCATCGCTGCCCGTGCCATCTGCGCCAGCACCTTTGGGTCGCGTTCCCCGGCGATCATTGCCGCCAGCATTTGCCGGCCCGACACGCCGAAGATGTCGGAGGCGACCACGCTCAGCTTGATCTGCGCGTCTTCCAGCAGTTTCTCCGCCCGCTGCTTCTCGGCGGTGCGCACCGCGACCAGGTCGGCGCGGTAGCGGGTGACATCCCGCAGCCGGCGGAACTCGGGGGGCGGGACGAAGCTGGGCCGTATCATCTGCCGCTCAGCGACCTTGCATAACCAGACAGCATCGAGTTTGTCGGTCTTCGGACGGCCCGGCAGGTGCTTGACGTCCTTGGCGTTGACTAGCCATGCCTCGAACCCGTGGGCCTCCAGAAGGTAGAACGCGCACTTCCAGTAATCGCTGGTTGCCTCCATCACCACCCGGGTGACCCCGAGGCAGCGCAGCCGGTCCGCCATGCCCAGCAGCGACCGCGTCATCGTGGAGTACGTCACCACCTCCTGCAGCCGCCGCCCTGGGCGGTCCTCATCAGGGACCCGGACGCAGCAGACCAGCTCCGCCTTGCCGATATCCAGCGCCGCGACCCGCGCAATGATCTCCTCGCTGTCCTGCGTCTCTGCTAACACGTGACCTCCCAGACCATCGACCTGAACCCGGGCGGCTGCCGCCCGCGGGAGCCATCGGGACGGTTGGAGGAATCTGATCCACGTGCTCACGGCAACACTGAAGGGCCCGGAACTGGCTCCCAGCACCCGGCTGAAAAACGACCTCGAAGGCCAAGGAGTAGTCGGCGTCAGCGGACAGCAGCCACACCCGATTTTCCGCCCAGAACGGGCGTCACCACAGGGATACCAGAGGCTGAAAAGCACTGAGAGCTAGCTTGGTGCACGCGTTCGCCTCGGCCGGCACGCCGAGGCACGTGGTCAGCGCCTGACACTGTTCCTGACACGGTTTGCGTTCTCCCTGGTAGCTGGCCAACTACCAGCAAAACCATGAAGCCTGGTCGAGAAAGCCATGAAGTCTGGCCGGGTGCAAGCGGAGCTCGACCCGCGGGCAATCGTTTCGGGACCGACGGCAGGCGGGCCCGGCACGTGGCCGGGCCCGCCTCGGCTACCAGTAGTGGCGTCGCCCGCCGACGGCCCGGCCGGTCGAGCCCAGCAGCAGCAAGATGAGGCCGACCACGAGCACGATGATGCCGAGTGTCCAGACAAACGCGATGTGGGCCAGGAAGCCAATGAGCAGCAAGATAATGCCGAGCACGATCATGGAGGTCCCTCTCGAGGTTGCGTCCGCCGACCTTCGCCGACGGCGCAAAGCTGCCCAGGTAATGACGTTTAATGCATGCCGCGCGGTCGATGTGCAACCTCGGGGTCCACACTGAGGCGATGTCATCTGACGCCGGGCCGCAAGGGAGTGTTCTGCCGGCCGAGATCGCAGCCTGGTGCGAATCCGCGTTCGGCGTGGCCCCGGTCACAGTGCTCCTCGTCGCGGGGCACCTCAGTCGCGTCTACGGCGTCGAGCTAGCCGACGCGAGCAATCTGGGTGTCCTCGTCAACCATCAGCCGGAAGTCCTTGTCGAAAAGGTCCAGCATCTCGGCTTGGTTCCGGGCGAGTCCGCAGATGAACATGCTGCTGGCGGCATCACCGGCCGCAGCGATGGCCTGGCTGATCCGGGCGCGACTCCAGACCCAACGGTGAGCGAGCCGCCAGTCGTCGTCTGCGTCAGCCGGCTTGTCGACTTGGACGCCGCCGCTGCCCTGCCCGAAAGCCAGGTCATCCGCGTCGAGGGCGATCAAGCCGCGCCGTGACAGTTCTGCGGCCAGCGCCGACCTGCCCGAGCCTGGGTTACCCGTAATCAGATAGGCCCGCCTCATCGTGCCAGCTGCGTCAGTTCTGTTCGTCGGACCGGGGCGGCAGGATCGGGTAGTCGAGCATGGGATACAGGCCGACTGCGAACCCGTAGGCCGTCTCATCGGATCGAGGGAGCCGGTCGAACTCGTGGATCACCTGGTCGACGCGGTGCCAGAAGTCGGCCGCCTGTTCCTGAGGTATCCGGGCATGTCGGATGAAGGCGCGCAGCTGGCCGGCCTTGTACGCCGCGGCCGACTCCTTGGCCGCGACCTCGAAGTCGTTGAAGTCGAGGGGCAGCGCGACGCCATCGGCTTGCCGGCCGAGGCTGATGTAGAACATCCGGGCGGTGCGGCCGTAGTAACGCTCCTCGATCGCCCGGACACGCCGCGTCCGGATGACGCGCAGCAGCCCGGCCCGGGTCAGCACGCTGACGTGGTGGGCGACGGTGCTCTTCGGGCGCTTGACTGCGCTAGCCAGCTCCGTCACGGTCGCCGCGCGCTCGTGCAGCAGACCGAGGATGGTCGTGCGCAGAGGCTCGCTGATGGCCCGCACCTGCTCGGCGGTGGTCAGCTCAATGGTGTCTTCGAGATCGTAGTCAGGGACCCGGGTATTGCTCGACATGGTTGGAATAGACTAGCATCGCCGAACGTCCGAAGTATCTGGATCATTGAGCTTCGAAGGGAACAGACCCATGGCCGAGGTTGTCCTGTACCACCACGCTCAGGGGCTCACCGCGGGAGTGGAGGCCTTCGCTTCCGAGCTGCGCCAAGCCGGTCACACTGTCCACGTGCCAGACCTCTACGACGGGCACACCTTCGGCACGCTGGAGGAAGGTCTGGCGTACATGAAGCGGACCGGCTTCAGCACGATCATGAACCGTGGCGTCGCCGCGGTTGAGGGACTCGGCGACGCACTGGTCTACGCGGGCTTCTCGCTCGGCGTGATGCCAGCGCAGCAGCTTGCCCAGACGCGCCACGGCGCAACGGGCGCGCTCTTCTTCCACGCGTGTGCCCCCGTCTCGGAGTTCGGAGACGCTTGGCCGCAGACTGTTCCTGTCCAAGTACACGGGATGGACGCCGACCCGTTCTTCGTCGAGGAAGGAGACCTCGACGCAGCCCGCGCCCTCGTCGACTCGGCCGAGCACGCCGAACTGTTCCTGTATGCCGGAAAGGAGCACCTGTTCGCCGACTCCTCACTGCCGTCGTACGACCAGGCCGCAGCCAGCTTGCTCACGCGCCGGGTGCTCGACTTCCTCGACGCCATCCGATGAGAACAGACGGGCGCGCTGGTGTCCGCTCAGCGAGAAACAACCGCCGAGCGTGTACTACTCGCATGAGCCGGGCGGACAATGGCAGCTATGGGGACTCGCCAAGCTAGCGCGATCAGGCCCATCTGGATCGCGCTGACTGCTCCGGTCCGCTGGGCGCAGGACCGCCTCAGGCGCCCGCGGCAGCTGCCGCCCGAGGCAGGCGTCCGCGAGCCACGCCGCCCGCGGCCTACCCTCCCGGCGGCGGCCATAGCGCTGGCCGAGCCGCGCACGGAGGTCCGGCGCTGGATCAGGCTGGTCAACCGTCGGGACCACGACTAGCCGCATCGACCCGCGCCGGCCGCCCGACCGCGGCGAGGTCGGCCGCCAGACCGGGGGCGAGGACCTGGTCGAGCGGGGCGTGCGTGATGTGGGCGTCGGCGTGCCGTCGAACACGCGCACGTCGGTCACCGCGAACTTGCCGGGCTGGCTAGTCATGGCGCGGCCCCGCTCCCTTTCTGCCGGTCACTACGTCCAGGTCGATGGCGGCCGGATCTTCCGTCCGCCACGCGATGTGCTGGTCCGGGCGGACCAGCAGGTACTCATCGCGCCAGGGGTAGCCATCTGGCGCCGCGCGCATCGTCAGCGGGATACCGGCCGCACGTGCACGAGCGGCGACCCTGTCGGCTCCAGCGCCGGCCGGCCCGACCAACGTCAACCCGCGACCGAGGCGGTCGAACAGCGACCTGCCGTCGGGCAGCCAGGCGTGTGGCAGCCGCCCGCCGGGTGCGCTTGACGGCACGTAGTTGCTCGTGTCCGCGGGCGCGGGGAAGCCGGCGCCAGGCTGGATGGCGGGCGAGCCCGCATAGGTGTAGCCGAGCACAAGCCCGAGGCTGTAGAACTCGGAGCGCTTGGCCTGCTGGATGGCGGCCGGGTCGGCGGGCAGATCTCCGGCCAGGCTGCGCATGTTGGCGGCCGCATTCGCGACGGTCTGCTCAACGACGAGCCGCCGTTCGGACTCGTAGCTGGCCAGCAGTTCCGGCGCCGCCCAGCCGTGCTCGACCGCCGCGATCTTCCACGCGATGTTGACGGCATCGCCGACGCTGGTGTTGAAGCCGTGCCCGCCCCACGGCGGGTTGACGTGTGCGCTCTCACCGACCAGGAACACGCGCCGGTCCGCGAACTTGTCGGCAACGAGCATCCGTGCCGTCCACGGGTCGGTCGCCAGCACCTCGTGCTCGGCGGGCGCCCCGACCAGGCCGCTGATGAGTTCGGGGGCATGCGCGGCGCCATAGGCCGCCTCGACGCCGGGGAATCCGGCCCACCAGATGCCGGTCAGGTTCAGCCGGCCGAGCAGGCCCGTCGTGGCTCCGCCGACGACCCAGTACTGTACGGCGGGCCCGAGGTGGGTGTCGAGCCCGGGCGCGCGGAAGACCACGTTGAAGTTGGGCCGGGGATCGGATCTGCCGACATACCGCGCGCCGATCTGATCCCGGATCACGCCGCTCGCGCCGTCGCAGCCGAGCACGTACCGCGCCCGGATCGGGTACTCGGTGCCGCCGTCACGGCGGACGGTGACAGTGACGCCGTCGTCGTCCTGAGACAGCGCGGTCGCGGCGTGCCCGAAGCGCAGGTCCGCACCTGCCTGGCCGGCTAGATGCGCGCGCAGCAACTCCTCCACCACGGGCTGCGGTACCTGCTGGCCGCTTTCGGCGAACCTGTCGTCACGCCGTGGCGTCAGGCCAAAGGCACCGTCGAAGTCGGTCAGGCGGCGGCCGGACAAGGACTCGCAGAACGTGACGCGCTGCGACCACGACACGGGCAACGGGGCGGCCGCGCGAAGTGCGTCCGCGACGCCCCACCGGCGCAGGTGCTCCATGGTCCGCACGCTCGTGGTCTTGGCCCGCGGGCGCCGGTGCGAGACCTCAGCGCGCGGCTCGACCAGGATGCAGTCCACCCCGTGCAGGCGCAGTTCGGCGGCTGCGGCCAGCCCTGCCGGGCCGCCGCCGACGATCACTACGGGGCTGACGGTCACCACTGCATCCTGAGTGCTTCGGGGCGGCATGGCCAGGGTAATTTCATTGACTGAAACCAGCGGAAAGTGGGTGACGAATGTCCGATCCGGCGCTCGAGTCGCTGGCCGCCAGGGGCGGCCGACCTGCTCAGGGCGAACCGCTCCTGGATAGGGCGTTCCGGATATTGAGCGCATTCGGCCCGGACCACCGATCTCTCACCCTGACTGCGCTCAGTCTCCGGGCCGGCCTGCCGAAGGCCAGCGCGCTGCGCATCACCAGGAAGCTGGTCGAGTGGGGCGCGCTGGAGCGGGCGGAGAACGGCGAGTACGTGGTCGGCCTGCGGCTGCTCGAGGTCGCGTCGCTGGCTCCGCGCGGGCACGGGCTCCGCGCCACGGCGCTGCCCTACCTGGAGGACCTGCACCATTCAACCGGCCAGCACGTGCTGCTGGCAGTGCGGGACGGGCACGAGGCGATCCTGGTCGAGCGGCTGTCGGCGCGCCAGGCGGGCCGCGTGCTGTACCGCGTCGGCGGCCGGATGCCACTGCACTCGACTGGCGTGGGCCTGGTGCTGCTGGCCTGGGCGCCGCCGCCGGTGCAGGACGAGGTACTGGCCGGCGACCTGACCCTGCAGCCGGAAAATGCCCGGCGATCGGCTCACGAGCTGCGCCGTCAGCTCGCCGACATTCGGCGGCAGGGTGTCGCTGTCGCGTCCAGGCAATGGCCGGAGGCGGTGACGTCGGTAGCCGTGCCGATCACCTGCCCTCGCGGGAGAACGGTCGCCGCGGTCTCGGTCGTCGCCAGTTCTGAGCACATCGAGCCGGCCACGCTGCGGCCGGCCGTCGTCGCGATCGGGCGGGCGATCTCGCGCGCCGTGTCGGCGGGCCCGCTGACGTCGGACGACGCGCCCGAGGCCACGCCGCCAATGGCCGGGGCTTAAGACATGCCGACCGGCCGGTGGCTCGACTTGGCCGTGCTACTGAGCTGGCTGGTCACCGAGGCCCTGGGCGGCATCATGCTCCGCGGCTGGTTCGCGCGCGGAGGCTCGATCGGCGTCCGGCGCCGGCCCGGCCAGCCGGAGGGCATGTCCCTGCCGATTCTGGCCGGGCACGCCGGGCCTGAATCTTGTGGGCTTGCTGTTCTGGATCCTCTTCCTGCTGTCGGGCGTCAAGATCCTGGCGTGGGTGGCGCTCGGCTTCATGGCCCCGGCGATCGGGCTTGGCATCTCCACGGTCACCATCTGGACGCCGTATCCTGGCGGCCGTGCCGAAGCCAGACGAGGAGCCTGTCGTCGTGCCCGATGAGCTCGTGAAGCGCGCGCTGGACGACGATGCCCTCGGCCAGAAGCTCGTCGACGAGCTGCTGGACCGCAATCTCGGCCAGCGCCCGGCCAGGACTGGCTGGAGCCTGCGCCCGCTGATCCCGGCCGGCCACGGCGTGCTCGCCATCGTGACGTTCATGCTCGCCACGCTGGCCGCCATCGCGGCCCCCTGAGTCGCTGGCAGCAGCCTAGCCCAGCCGGGGCATCACCTCGGCGGCCAGTCGCGCCGCCTGCTCCGCCTGGTCGAACATGGTCGTGAACAAGATCAGCTCAGCCCCGGCCGCCGCCACCTTGGCGACCTTGGCGGCGCAGTCCGCCGGACTGCCAGCGATCGCTGCCGCCTCGATGTCAGGGACCCGCCGTCCGTAGAGGCGCTCCATCGCCGCATTGATCCGGTCCCGCGCGCGGCTGGAGTTGTCGTCGACCGCGATATAGACGCGCTTGGCAATGGGGAAATCGGCGGCATCGCGGCGAAGCTCGGCCAGCGCCGTCCGGACGATCTGGACCTGCTCGGCGAACTTGTGCGTCGGCGACGAGCCGGCGCCGAAGAACCCGTCGCCCAGGCGGACCGCCCGCCGCAGCGCAGGCTCGCCGTTCGCGCCGAACCAGAGCGGCGGGTGCGGCTTCTGCACGGGCTTCGGCTCCATCGCGGCGTCGTGCAGCTGGAAGAACTCGCCGTCGAACGTGACCCGTGGCTGCGTCCACAGCGCCTTCATCAGCTGCACGCCCTCGGTGAACCGGGTGACATAGCGTTCCCGGCTCATGCCGAACGCCGCGAACGGCCGGTGCTTGCCGCCGGTGCCGACGCCGACGTCGATCCGGCCGCCGCTGAGCTGATCGAGGCTCGCGATGCTCTTCGCCAGGTGCACCGGCAGGTGCAGCGTCGAGACGAAGACAACGCAACCGAGCCGCATCCGCTCCGTGCAGGCGGCTGCGTAGGTCATCGCCTCCAGGGGGCCGAGCTGCGGCGAGGAGCTGAGCACGTTCTCCTGCGCCCAGGCGCTCTCGAACCCGAGCTGCTCGACACCAGCGAAGTAATTACGAAACTCCGCCGGATCGAATTCACCATCGGCGTAGAACTGCGGAATCGAGATCGCGAAGCGCATACGCGGAATGGTAGCCCGGTGCAGGATGCGCTCAGCCGGGCGCTGGCTCAGGCATGGCACGCCAGCGGACGGCCGCCGTTGTAGGCGACCATGTCGGTCAGGGCCGCGTACAGGTCGACGTCCGGTCGCTGCGGCTCCAGGTCGCGGTAGGCCCGGTGCAGGTTGCCGACGATCCGCTCCGCGGTCCAGCCAGGCCGCGTAAGTCGCCGAGGTCTGCCTCCCGGGCCGTCTCCAGCGGCGACAGGCCCGCGCTGATGCCCTGCCGCGCCAGGCCGAGTATCGCAGCGCAAGTACCCGAGCGTCGTGTCGATGAGGTCGCGGCCGCACGGCTCGCCGTGCCCCGGCACGATGATGGCCGCGGGGATCGGCGCGAGCACCGAGGTGAGCACCTCGATCGCGCCCGTAACCGAGCCCATCAGCAGGAACGGCGTGCCGCCGTTGAAGAGCAGGTCGCCGCAGAACAGGACCTGATGGTCCGGCAGCCAGATCGAGGCAGTCGTTGGTGGTGTGCGCCGGCTGCCCGACGTAGCTGACCTCGAGCGGCATCTCGTCGGACCAGACGCGCAGCCGGTCGGTGAAGGTAACCGTCGGCGGCGCGACCCGAAGCTCGCCCCACTCGACCGGCTCCCAGATGCCCGGTGTTGCCGAGCAGGCCAGCGCTGATCACCTCGGTCGCGGCAGCGCTCGTGACCGATGATCGTCACGTCGCCGAACTCAGCGTTGCCGTAGGTGTGATCGCCATGGTGATGGGTGTTGATGAGCGTGGTCACGGGCGCGGCAGTGACGGACGCGATCCGGTCCAGGTACGTACGGGTCCGAAGCTGGGTGGAGCAAGCGTCGACGCTGACGACCGACCGGTCGCCGACCACGAAGCCGGTGTTGTTGATCCACCACGAGCCATCGGGCTGCACGTAAGCAAACACGCGGTCAGCCAGCTCGATGAGCTGTGGCGGGCCGAGATCCGGATGGTCGTGCACGGACGAGCTCACTGGTCCTCCTTACCTTTGGCCAGCACACGCGTTGGGACGCACCGCCGCATGCGCGAGCCGGGCTCGTGACTGTCTTCTATCGTGATAACCATGAACAGGCGAACCGACCGCGTCGCGCCGAGCAGGCTCCCCCCGCGCTCTGGCATGCGGCGCCTGATCAGGCCACTGGCCTACCGTCACCTCCGCGGCTTCGGGATCGGCCATGTCGCCGGCGGCAGTGTCCAGGCCGCCGCAGGCCTCGTGTGCCTGGCGTACGACGCCGACGACTGGGCGGCCTTCTTCTTCTCCATCGCGGCGTTGAATCTCGCCGGCGGCTACTGGTACCTCACCATCGACGCCGCCGCGACCGCCCCCGCCTGAGCCCGGCCGGCGCCCCCAGATCTGGCCAGGCCGGATCTGGCTAGGTGAGGTCGTCGGCGGTCAGCTGTAGGGCCAGGCTGGGCAGTCGGGTCGTCGTCTCTTGTTAAAATCGTTCACCTAGATCCGTCGGGCTGGATATAGGCGAAAACCGGTCAGCCACCTCCAGCAGCTCCGGATCCTGCGCAGGCGAGCTCATCCGCTGCCTCCTAGCAGCACCATGCTGGCCGCTCCGAGCGGTTCTTCACCCGGCATCTCGGCGTCACGTCCTGAGGTGGTGGCGGGGACACGGCCCCGTTCCCGGCCAGGTACTCTCGCGCCGTGACCACGCCCGCTCCGGTCTGGGTCGTGGCCGGGCCGCCCGGCGCCGGCAAGACCACAGTCGCCCGGCTGCTGCTCGCAGCGCTGGTCCCGCCGCCCGCGCTGCTCGACAAGGACACGATGTACGGCTCGTTCGTCGCGGCCGTCCTGGCCGCCGCCGGCCGTCCGCCCGGCGAGCGCGAGGGATCCTGGTACGACGAGCACATCAAGGTGCACGAGTATCGCGGCATGACCGCGACCGGGCGGGAGATCCGGTCAGCTGGCTGCGCGGTCCTGCTGTCCGGGCCGTTCACCAGCCAGATCCATGACGTTCGCCAGTGGTCGTCCTGGGTAACGGACCTCGGCGGACCACCCGTCCACCTGGTCTGGGTGCGCTCGGACGCAGCCACGCTTCGGCAGCGGCTGGCCGATCGCGCCCTGGCGCGGGACGCGGCAAAGCGAGATCAGTTCGCCGAGTTTGCCGCCAGTATGCGGCTCGGCTCGGCGCCGGCGGCGCCGCACGTCACGATCGACAACCGGCTGAGCGCCGACCAGCCGCTGGAAACTCAGGTTGCCGCCGTGGTCGCAGCCATCGACAGTGGCAGGTGACCGGCAGCGGCACAGGGGGCCCGCTGCGCGCTATCCGGTACCCGACAGGCGGATGTCGTAGACGCTGGCCTCGTACGTGCCGGAATTGTCGGGAGGCAGGCTGGTGAACCAGATCAGCACGTAGCGGGCCCGGACCGGGACGCCGAGCCGCATGGTCAGGGCTCCGCCGGTACTCGCCCTCCGTGCCACGACTGGCAAATCCGCCAGCGTCGGCGTGTCACCGGCCCGCAGCTCGACCGTGCCGCCGGGCACCGTGCCGAGGACGATCGTGGCGCCCGCGATCGTGTCGGTCTTGTCCAGGCTCAGCAGCAGCCCGGTGCCCGACTGAAGGCCGCCGAGCTGCGCCGTCGTGTACCAGTCGGTGTGCCAAGCCGTGCCCGCGCTGCCGTCAACGGCGAGCGCCGCCCCCTGGGGGTCGTCGCCCTGGCTTATGCCGCCCGGGCCGAATGCTGCCGCGCTCGCCACCGCGAACGGGGCGGCTGGAGCCGACCGGGTCGTACCGGCGGCCGCAGTTCCGCCCGCGTGATGAGCCGCTGCAGCGGCGCTGTGGCGCACCTTGGGTGTCGCCCTGCGGCCGTGCGACAAGCCGCCCGAGACGAGCAGGTAGATCAGGACCCCGATGACCGCCAGCACGACCAGCGCGAGCAGGCCTGCCCGCCGGGGGCGGCGACGCTCGAAATCCATCGGCAGGCCAGGCCGGAACGCCTCGGCTGCCGTGATGCCGCGTGGTCCAGGGGGCTGCGCCAGGGCGCCAGTCGCGGCGTTCCGGCCGGCCGTGGCGCCCCTGCTGTTCGTGGCGTGCGGCTCCGGGGCGTGGGCGAACCTCGACCTGACCCTCGCCGCCCAGCGCCCAGCCGACAGGCGCAGCGCGGGCAACAGCGCGCCGGGCAGCCCGAACTCCATGGAATCGTCATCGAGCACGTTAGGGCTGGTGTCCGCGGCCGGGTCGACTCGGCCGGCTTCAAGCCGACCATGCGCGCCGGGACTAGGCCCCGATGGGCTGGACTGGGCTGGATCGCACGGCGGTATGCACGCCGCGTCGTACTCCTCGATCAGCGGAACCGGATCGGTGCCGACCACCCTGGCGATCGCGCGGATGTGGCCGCGCGCGTAGAAGTCTCCGCCGCACGCTGAGTAATCGTCGCGTTCGATATCTCGGATAATTGTTTCCCTGATGCGGGTGCGCTTGCTCACTTGAGTGATGGTCATGCCGGCTTCACTGCGCGCCTCTGCCAGCGCCCCGCCGATGTCCACGTGTCACCTCCGCGCGAAGTGTGAAGTCCTGGTTATGGCCAGTATGCCGCTACCTAAGCGGCGCGCGGGAGGCTGATCGCCGACCCGCTGGGCCGCGCCCGGTGCGCCTGGGGTGCGCTCAGGGTGCGCTCGGGGTGCGCTCAGGGCGCAGGCAAAATGCATCCGGACGGTGCGCGCCGGGACTGCGATGACGACAGGCGCGCGGACCGGCCCACCTGCCCCTGTCTGACCTGGCGTTACCGGCCTCGGTATCGTCGGCGGGGTGATCGACTCAATGGCCGCAGTGGTCGGCGAGCCCGCGGCCGAACCCGTGCTGATGCTCGGCGGGAAGACGCTGCCGCTGCCTGGCCGGGCCCGCATCTATGCCTGCGGCATCACCCCGTACGACGTGACGCACCTCGGTCATGCCGCGACGTTCGTGTGGGTCGACACGCTCGCCAGGGTGCTGCGCTCGGCAGGCACCGAGGTCATCTTGTGCCGGAACGTCACTGACGTTGATGACGTGCTGCTCGCGGCGGCAAACCGGGCCGGCTCGCCCTACGACCGCTACGCCGCTATCCAGCAGTTCTACTTCGACCGTGACATGGCCGCCCTCGGCGTCACCGAGCCGGCCCTGCAGCCGCGCGCGCACGCGTTCATCGGCCAGGTGATCGCGCTGGCTGCCGGTCTGCTGGCGCTCGGCGCTGCCTACGAGCGCAACGGGACCGTGTACTTCGCCGGCGCTGCCACAGCCCGCCAGTCGGGCCTCGATCGTGAGACAGCGCTCCGGCTGTCGGCGGAGTACGGCGACCGGCCCGACGACCCGGCCAAGGAGGATCCCTTCGACGTCGTGCTCTGGCACGCAGCAGACGACGGCGAAGGCGGTGCCGAGACCGTCGCGTGGCCAAGCCCCTGGGGGCCGGGGCGGCCGGGCTGGCACGCCGAGTGCGCCGCGATGGCGCTGCACGCGTTCGGGCCGGCCATCGACGTGCACGCGGGCGGCGGGGACCTGCGCTTCCCCCACCACGCCTACCAGGCCGCGCTCGCCGAGCGCTTCACCGGCGTCGCGCCGTTCGCCCGCGCCCGGCTCAACGCCGGAGTCGTCACGATCGGCGGCGCCAAGATGGCCAAGTCGACCGGCAACCTCGTCCTCGTCAGCGAGCTGCTGGCGCACCACTCAGCGGCCGCGGTGCGGCTGCTGATCCTGGACCGTCCCTGGAGCGCTGACTGGGACTACGTGCCAGCCAGCCTCGACGCCGCAGCCAGGCGCCTGGAACTGCTCCAGATCGCGGCCGGCCAGCCGGAGAATTCGGCAGCGGCGGTCGCGGCGGTGCGCGCGCGCGCTGGCGAACGATCTCAACGTGCCCGTCGCGCTGGCCATCGCCGAGGAGGCAGGCGGGCAGGCAGCCCGCGTCCTCGGCTCGTTGCTCGGCCTCTGGTAGCTCGGCGCTGGTAGCTCGGCCGGTAGTGGCCCCTGCTAGCTCGATCACGCATTCGAATCTCGAGGAGGCACGACCGGCCCCGCCCGCCGCAGACCGGGACAAGGTGAGACTCGGGCGCGACTAGGACCAGAGTCTGGCTAGGTCAGATCTAGGCGTATTGGCCACTCGCAGAAGTATGATCCGGTTAGGAGTGACCACGGCGGCCGCGAGCGTCACATTCCAGGCATAGGGGAGAGCTTTCAATGGGACTTCTGAACGAGGCTCGCCGCGAGTTCATCGCAGCGCCTGACACTGCCAAGGGCCAGATCGTCTATAAGTGGCCAGACCAGAACATCCGCAAATTCACCCGCGCCATTGTCGAGCCGGACGCGGTGGCAGTCTTCATGAGCCAGGGCCAGGTCATGGGCGTGCTCGTGCCCGGCCAGCACACGCTGGACGCCAAGGAACTGCCGTTCCTCGGCATGTTCGTGGACTGGGCATCGGGCGGCAACGCATTCAAGGCCGAGATCTACTTCGTCGGCACGCGCGAATTCCCGAACAACCGATTCGGCGGCCGCCTCGATGAAGTGCAGGATCCGCAGACTGGCCTGATCGTCACGCTGCGCACATTCGGCGAGTACGCGCTGCGCGTCAACGACCCGACCAAGCTGATCCTCAACCTCGTCGGTACCGTCGACGTGACCAACAACCAGGCGGTGACGGGCTGGGTCACCCAGCAGCTGCTCAAGGTCACCCGCACCACCGTGACCACGCAGCTGATGTCGGGTACGTGGCCGATCCTCGGCCTGTCCATGCACAGCCCCGAGATCGAGTCGCAGTCGCTCGAAGCGGCCAACCGCGAGCTTGCCGACTACGGCATCAGCCTGACCCGGCTCGGCAACGTCGACGTCAATCTCGACGACGACGACAACGCGCGGCTCAAGAAGCTGGCGGGCGACACCGCCTACAGCCGCCTGGCCGGCGGATTCCTGCAGGCCGCCCAGGCCGAGGCCCTGCAGGGCGCGGGCCAGGGCATGGCGCAGGGCGGCGCCGCGGTGACGCCGATGTTCATGGGCATGGGCATGGGCATGGCCGGCCAGACAATGCAGGCGCCCATGCAGGCGCCGTACAACCCGCCACCGCCAGGACCCGGCTTCGCCGGCGGCGGCCAGGGTTACGCGCAGCAGGCGGCGGCAGCTGCCCAGCCTGCCGCACCGCCGCCTGCTCCGCCTGCGCCAGCGCCCGCCGAGGCACCGGCCGCTCCCGCCATGATGGCGTGCACCAACTGCCAGAGCCCGGTCCAGGTCGGCGCGAAGTTCTGCCCCGAGTGCGGGACCGCGACGTCGAAGCACTGCACCAACTGCAACGCGAGCCTGAGCGCGACGGCGAAGTTCTGCGCCGAGTGCGGCACGGCCACCAGCCCGCCCTCGGCATAACCAGGAGCAGCACGCCAGCACTCCGCTACGATCACAGCCATTATTAGCCGCTGTGTCCGCACCTGACCGGCATCCGTCTGCCCGGCCGGGCGGCCAGCGACGGGCGCAACCGTGCTCGCCAGCCCTGTGCCCGCTGCCCCCGCAGCACCGATTAACCCCCGCAGCACCGATTAACCCCCGCAGGATCGACAAGTCCCCGCAGGATCGACCGACCCCGCCGTATCAACTGATAGACCCCTCGAGCAGAAAGGCCTGCCCGGATGGACAGGATCGAATGTCAGTGGTGCAAGGCTCAGAACGAGCCGGAGCGGACAAGCTGCACGACCTGCGGCGCCCCGCTCGACAAGAAGAACCTCGTCTCTGACTCGGGCTGGGCCGAGGCCCCGCGGCTGCGGGACATGACGGAGTTCCGGTTCTCCAACTCCACCTGCCAGATCGAAGGCGAGATCGTCCCTGTCGCCGAGCTCACGCTCGCGCCCGGCGACTCGGTGTTCTTCGAGCACCACGTGATGCTGTGGAAGGAGCCCGGCGTGCCGCTGTCGGCGCTCAACACGCCGGGTGGTACCCGGCGGATGATCGGCGGCATGCCGCACATCATGAGCGTGGCGCACGGCCCCGGCCGGATCGCGCTGTCCAAGGACGCCACCGGCGAGGTCGTGGTCCTGCCGATCCACCCGTCGCACGAGATCGATGTCCGCGAGCACGCGTTCCTGGCCGGCACGCACTCGCTCAACTACTCGTTCGTGCGGATCAAGGGCCTGGCTAACGTCCTGCATGGCGGCAGCGGGATGTACATGGACAGGTTCGTGACCGGCGGCGAGCCAGGACTCCTACTCCTGCACGGGTACGGCAACGTCTTCCAGAAGACGCTTCAGCCCGGTGAGAAGATCCTCGTCGAGCCTGGCGGATTCCTGTACAAGGACTCGTCCGTCACGATGAACACGGTCCAGCAGAAGTTCAAGACCGGCATGCTCGGCAGCCACAGCATGTACCTGGCCGAGATGACTGGCCCCGGCCGGGTCGGCGTCCAGTCCATGTACGTGCACCACGGCAGCGAGTAGGCGAGCGACATGTCGACTCCAACTGCGACCTACATGTGCCCGTACTGCCGCATCCCGAGCGAAGCGACTGGCACCACCTGCCCGCACTGCGGAGCTCCGACCGATGTCCGGGCGCGGGTGACCAAGTCCGGCTGGGCTGAGCAGCCGCCGATCCGGGACATGGCCAGGATCCGCTTCAACCGGTCCACCTGCCAGATCAGCGGCAAGTACGTGCCGGTCGCGGAGATGAAGCTGGATCAGGAGGACTCGGTCTACTTCTCTCACCATGTCCTGCTGCACACCGAGCCGACCGTCCAGCTCGACATGATGAAGATGTCGGGCGGCTGGAACCGCATGCTGGCCGGGATGCCGCTGCTCATGATGACGGCGCGCGGTCCCGGTCACATCGCCATCAGCTCTGATCACCCGGGCGAGACCCTCGCGGTGCCGCTGCCGGCGAACCACGCTGTCGACGTGGTCGAGCATCGCTTCCTGGTCGCGACGAGCAATGTCGGCTACCAGTGGGAGCGGGCTGGCGTCTGGTTCGTCACCCGGAACGGCGACGAGCAGGAGTACCACTACCCGCTCGGGGCCACCATGGACAGGTTCACTGCACAGGGCGGACCTGGCCTGCTCCTGCTGCACGCGCCCGGCAACACCTTCATCCGCGACCTTCAGCAGGGCGAGCGGATCCTGGTCCAGCCCGGCGGGCTGATCTGGAAGGACCGCTCGGTGCGGATGTTCCTGCACTTCGAGTACCCGCGCGGCAACTACTGGTTCAGCTCGGCCCGCTGGCAGGCCAAGTCGATCTGGCTGGTGCTACAAGGGCCCGGCCGGGTCGCTGTCCAGTCCGTGTTCGAGCGGCCGGAGACCGTCGGCGGGATCATCAACAGCTCGGGGGCGACGACGCAGTACTGGTAGGGCCAAGTCGGCCGCGCCCAGCCGGCGCCGCAGTCACCAGCGCTCGCCGCTGCCAAGCTGTACCTTGGCCGCGGCGATCGGGCCGAGGTCAGGCTGCATCGGCGCGGGCGATTCCTCCTGGCAGCCATAAACCCTCCAGGACAACAGGGAACGGGGTGGGCGAGAACGGGAACGGCGGCAGGCCGCCTAGCTGACTGGCACCTGGCCGGGTGAGCACGGGTGCTGGGATCGATCCAGTCGCGAGCCACGTCGAGCGCGCTAGGGCGGCGATCGACACCGCCCGCCTGCGCCAGCTCAGACGCCCCTAGCCAGTCCAGCGGACTGGCCGATAGTAGGTTTCTGGCAAGCTAGCGGGCTAGTGCGGATGAGGAATTGTCTGTGGACTTCAGCGAGGACACCGAGCACAGGCCGGTGCGAGAGGCGATCAGGGAGATCTGCACGCGGTTCCCGGATGAGTACTGGGCCGAGGCGGACGCGACGCACACGTTTCCGTGGGCGTTCTACGAGGCGATGGCCGAGGGCGGCTGGATCGGGATCGCAATCCCGGCGGAGTACGGCGGCGGCGGGGCCGGCATCACCGAGGCATCGATCATCCTGGAGGAGGTGGCCGCATCCGGCGCCTGCATGAACGGAGCCAGCTCTATCCACATGTCGATATTTGGCATGCACCCGGTCGTCAGGCATGGCAGCGAGCAACTCAAGCAGCGCTACCTGCCAGCAGTCGCCAGGGGCCACCTGCACGTCGCGTTCGGCGTGACCGAGCCGGACGCGGGCCTGGACACCACGGCAATCCGCACCCGCGCGGTCCCCGATGGTGACGGGTACCGGGTTACCGGGCGCAAGGTGTGGACGTCCAAGGCGCTGGAGTCGGACCGGGTGCTGCTGCTGACCCGGACCACCCCCGCCGAGGAATGCACGCGGCGCACCGACGGCCTCACGCTGTTCGTCGCCAACCTCAAGGATCCCGCGGTCAGCATCAGGCCAATCCCCAAGGTCGGCCGCAATGCCGTAGCCTCCTGCGAGGTCACGTACGACGGACTCTACGTCGACGCCGCGGACCGTGTCGGCGACGAAGGGCGCGGCTTCCGCTACCTGCTCGACGGTCTTAATGCCGAGCGGGTTCTCATCGCTTCCGAAGCGCTGGGCATCGGCAAGGCCGCCCTGCGCCGCGCTGTTGAATACGCCAGGAGCCGGGTCGTGTTCGGCCGGCCGATCGGCGCTAATCAGGGGATCTCGTTCCCGCTAGCCGAGGCCCACGCCCGGCTGTCGGCCGCCGAGCTGGTCATCCGTCAGGCCGCGTGGCGGATCGACAACAACCTGCCGTGCGGCGAGCAGGCGAACCTGGCGAAGTACCTCGCCGCCGACGCCGGCTTCGCCACTGCCGATGCAGCCGTCCAGACGCACGGCGGCTTTGGCTACGCCACTGAATACCACGTCGAGAGGTACTGGCGAGAGGCGCGGCTGATGCGCATCGCGCCGATCCCGCAGGAGATGGTGCTGAACTATCTCGCCGAGCACGTCCTCGGCCTGCCGCGGTCGTACTAGCGGCCACCGAGCGGCCGCGCGACGGCGCCGACCGTCGTCCAAGATCTTTGCCAACTTGGCTGTTATAGGGTGCTATATGTCCGCGCCGACGGAAGACCGAGCCGATCCCGCCGTTGCGGCCGATGCCCGGCACCGCATCTCAGGAGCCCGCCGACCGGACGCTGTAGGAGCCCGGTCCAGGTCGGGCGCGTCGCTGCTGGGCGGTCAGCGCACCGCCAGCACGTGCCGGATGATGGTGCGACCGTGTTCGTCCCGCCACCGATCGGTCTCCGTCGCATCGACCGCGCGAGCCACGCGAAGCGAAGCTGCGTTCCGAGCATCGACGATGATGTGCGCCGTCTCGGCGCCCGTGTGCTCGCGAAGGAACTGGGTCATCAGCCGAACTGCCCTGCTGACGTTGCCCTGCCCGCGGCGGCCTGGATGTCCGGCAAAGGCAATGTTCGCCTCGCCCGCTGGGACCTGACCGTTGGCCAGGTCGCAGTCGATGTAGGCGACGTAGGGCGCGTCAGCGCGGTCAACCGAGAACGTCCACTTCGGCCCGGCGCCAAACGAATCATGGACGGTTTGCAGATGCGCGAGGTTGTGCGCCCGCTGCTGGTCCGGCGTCAGCGCTTCCCACTTCTGCCGGTCGCCTGGGTCCCAGAGCCAGTCAATCTGCTCGTCGTCGATGGCCTCCAGATGCCGGTCGATGTCGTCAGGTCGCTGCCGCCGTAGGGTCACCACGCCGTCGGTGTAGCTCACCGGCGGAACCGGCCGCCTGAACACGTACTCGCCAGCAACATCTTCGCTGCGCGTGAAGCGGGCCGCGGCCGCTACGCCGACCGCGTCCGCGTCGCCCGGCCGGACCTGCAGAATCGCCGTCCGAGCTGCGGTGCGAGTTGCGAGGTGGTGGACGACTAGCTGCACGGCTCGATAGGCCTGATCGCGCGATCCGGGCTGTGCGTCGACGTGGTAGCGCACGAGCACCTCCCCAGGCCGAAGGTGTACCCACCCGACGTCATAGGTGACCCAGCCTGTTACCTCACCACAGGCAACTATCGCAGCGGCTGGTGCGGTCCCGGCGTCGTCCGCCGAGCGGATGCTGATCCGCCCATCGGTCACGAAGATCAGGTCAGTCAATGATTCCGCCCGTCGGGGAAGGACTCCGGTGATCAGGCGACAGCGTAGGTGGGAGGCTTGCAGCGTGGCGACAGTCATTGCGTTTCATGCCCATCCAGACGATGAGGTGCTGCTCACCGGCGGGACACTGGCGCGGCTGGCCGCGGAGGGCCACCGGGTGATCATCGTGGTCGCTACTGACGGTGTCATGGGCGCAGCGGACGGCCCGGCCGGGCACGTGCGCCTGGATGAGCTGCAGGCGAGCGGGTCAGCGCTGGGCGCCGCCAGGGTCGTTCATCTGGGTTATGCCGACAGCGGCCATGGGCCGCTGCTGTATCCCGACCCGCCTGATCGCACGAGGTTCGCCCGTGCGGACATCGGCGAGGCGGCCAGCAGGCTGGCCGACGTAATTCGCGACGAGGGCGCCGACCTGCTGCTGAGCTACGACCCGCGCGGCGGCTACGGCCATCGCGACCACCTCAAGGTGCACCAGGTCGGCGCACTCGCTGCGCAGCTCACCGGCACCCGAGTGCTTGAGGCGACGCTGCCGCGCGAGCTGGTCGGCGTGCTGTTTGAGCCGCTGCGCCTGCTGCGCCTCGTAGTCAGCCACCAGCAGGCTGGAATCCGCGTCGCCTACACTCCGCGGGCCGCGATCACACACCGGGTGACCGTCAGCCGGTACGCGCGGCAGAAGCAGACTGCGCTGGCCGCGCATCGCTCGCTCCCACGGGCTGGGGGCCGGACCGCGCGGCTAGCTCGAGTGATGGTCGCCCTGCCCGCACCCGTCTTCGGGCTGCTGTTCGGGCGGGAGTGGTTTGTCGAGCCTGGGCACAGCCGCGACCACAACTAGCGGTCATCGGCGACCGCGTGCTAGCCGATTCGGGCCGCCAGTTCCTGATAGGGCGGGACGAGCTCGTCCCACCGCGCCTCGGTGTCGCCGCGCTCACGCCCGGCGAGGTAGGCGGCGAGATTTTCGGCGTGGATCTGCCACCCGGCACCGTAGAAGGCGGCCGCATCCACTGGCATCCCCTGGACCTCGATGACCAGGATGGTCTGGTCGCCGTCGGCAGTCAGCGAGGCCTCGATGACCTCGTCGTACGGCGGCACCCCGTTCCCGCGCAGGTAGGACTCGTCCGTCTCCCTGGTCGTCACCCGCAGTCGGCGCGGGGGCTCGCAGGCTTCCACGCGCCCGATGGCGTCCGAGCCGGCGTCTTCGACGTACAGGCGGAACTGTCCGCCAAGGCGGAGGTCGCCGTCAACTTGGCCGTACCAGCGGGCCAGGCGGCCGGGATCGGTGAGTGCCGACCACAGGTCGTCAATATCGGTGTCGTAGCGGTCCTCCATGCGCACGACGCCCTTGCTGTCTGCTGATCGCAGGCTGCCCAGGATGCGGCCGCTCCCACGTGCGTTGCTCGTCATCTGGTGCTCCTTCGTTCGCGTTTGCCCCGGGCTACCTCGGTGTGCAGGGCATCCAGCCGCTGCTCCCACAAGGCCCGGTACGGGCCTAGCCAGTCATCGACCTCGGCGAGCGGCTCGGGGCGAAGACTGTAGACCCGCCGCTGCGCTTCCTGGCGGACCTGGACCAGCCCTGCTTCCCGCAGCACCCGCAGGTGCCGCGACACCCCCGGGCGGGCAATCGGCAGCACCGCCGCCAGCTCACTCACGGAGGCCGGGCCGCCGGTCAAGGTCTGCAGCATCGTCCGCCGGCTCTCGTCCGCCAGTGCCCGCAGCACAGCCTCCACGGCGTTAATGTACCAAGCCAGTTACGTAACTTTCAAGGTACATAAGGAGCGCCAGTGCGCGGCTGCCGTACCAGAGATGTCAGTCCGCTTCGGTTGCTTCGAGTGGTCGCGAGCCAGGTCGGATAGCGTCTGGCTCGGAGAAGTGATGGCGTGATGGGCACTGTTGCGAAGGAGCAGGACGATGCCGGCTGATCTAGCTGCTTTGGTCGAGGACGTCGCCGGTGAGACCGCAGCCCTGCGGGCGATCCTCGATCCGCTGCCCGACCCCAGCTGGCGGCTCGCGACCCCTGCGCCCGGCTGGACCATCGCCGACCAGGTGAGCCATCTCGCCTACTTTGACGAGGTGGCCGTCACGTCGGCGACCGACCCTGAGGCGTTCGCCGCCGAGCTGGCTCGGATCAGCGCTGACCTCGGCATGAATCCGGATGCGATCGCTGCTCAGCATCGGGAGCTGACGCCGGCGGAGCTGCGCGACTGGTTCGGCCGTGCCCGCAGCGACCTGCTGTCGGTCTTCGCTGGCCTGAACCCCGCCGCCAGGGTGCCGTGGTTCGGGCCGCCCATGAGCGTTGCCTCCGCGCTGACTGCCCGGCTGATGGAGACCTGGGCGCACGGCCAGGACATCGCGGACACGGTCGGCGCGCGGCGCGAGCCGACGCACCGGCTGCGGCACGTGGCGCATATCGGCGTCGGCGCCCGCGCGTTCAGCTACGTCGCGCACGGGCTGTCCGTGCCCGCCGAACCGGTCCGCGTTGAGCTCGTCGCGCCGTCCGGGGATCTGTGGACCTGGGGACCGGCCGAGGCCGCCGACCGGGTCACCGGTCCCGCGCTCGACTTCTGCCTGCTGGTGACCCAGCGGCGGCACCGGGCCGACACGGCAGTGACCGCGCAGGGACCTGTCGCTGACCACTGGCTGACGATCGCCCAGGCATTCGCGGGGCCGCCCGGTGCCGGGCGCGCGCCGGGCCAGTTCTCGGCCGCCAGTGGCTGACACGTCCGCCCGGCCCGGACGGACGCTCGCCATCCGTCCGGCGCTACGATCTGCCGAACCTGCGTGCTGCCACTCTCGTGGCTAACAAGGAGGACATGTGAGGACCATCCGGGCCGCCTTTGCCGCCGCGACAGACGCGGAGCACCCGCTGAACGCGCTAGCGGTAGGCACCATCGAGGAGCCTGCCCAGCCAGGCGAGGACTGGGTACGCGTGGAGGTCCGCGCCAGCGCACTGAATCACCACGACCTCTGGTCGCTGCGCGGCGTCGGTCTCGCGGAGAGCCAGCTGCCCATGGTGCTCGGCTGCGATGCAGCAGGCGTCGGGCCCGATGGCGCCGAGGTCATCGTGCACGCCGTCATCGGCGATCCTTCCGGCGGCGACGAGACGCTCGACCCGAAGCGAACGTTGCTGTCGGAGCTCCACCCGGGCACGCTCGCCGACGTGATCTGGGCGCCCGCGCGCAACCTCGTGCCCAAACCCGAGGGGATGACCTTCGTCGAGGCGGCCTGCCTGCCGACTGCCTGGCTGACTGCCTACAAGATGCTGGTGCGCAAAGGCCGGCTCCAGGCCGGGAACGCGGTGCTGGTACAGGGCGCAGGCGGCGGTGTTGCCACCGCCGCCGTGGTGCTAGCACAGGCGCTGGGCGCCCGCGTGTACGCGACCAGCCGCAGCGCCACCAAGCGGGACCAGATTGCCGCGCTCGGCGCCACGGCCGTCGAGCCTGGCGCGCGGCTGCCCGAGCGCGTCGATGTCGTCATCGAGACAGTCGGCACCCCCACCATCGACCACTCGCTGAAGAGCACCGTGCCCGGCGGCCGCATCGTCATCTGCGGCAGCACCGGCGGTTACCTGGCCGAGATCGATCTGCGACGGGTGTTCTTCCTCCAGCTCGAGCTGCTCGGGGCGACGATGGGCACCCGTGACGAGCTCGCCGACCTTGTGGCCCTGATGGTCGCGCGGGACATCAAGCCAGTGATCGATTCGGTCTACCCGTTCGAGCAGGTGGCCGCCGCGTTCGCCCGGCTTGAATCAGGAGACGCCTTCGGCAAGGTGGTCCTCGATCTGGGGAAGACACAGTGACCAGGGACGGTGATGGCGCCCGACCGACGACGGGGCGCGCTGCCAGGTAAGGGGGTGCCGTGTCCGGCTGGTTCCAGGCGCAAGTCGTGCATACCGGGCGGCTCCCGTTGTTCAGCTTCTTCGTGGCATTCGTAGCCGGCTTCGGTTGCATACGCCTGTCGGTGCGCCTGGTGCGCGCGCAGGTCGGCTGGTGGCCAGGCAACTTCCGGGCCGGGTCGGTGCACATCCACCACATGGTCTTCGGCGTGGTGTTCATGGGCGTCGGCGGTGTCGCCGAGCTTGCGGCGCCGCTGCACTCGCTCGCGTGGCGATCGGTACCAGCAGCGGTGTTCGGGCTAGGCACGGCCCTGGTGCTCGACGAGTTCGCGCTCATCCTGCACCTGCGCGATGTGTACTGGACGAACGAGGGCCGGATATCTGTCGACGCCGTGTTCGTCGCCATGGGCGTGACCGCCCTGCTGCTGATCGGGGTCAGCCCGGTCGGCGTCAAGAGCGTCGCGGACGACTACGTCGTGCCCGGCAGCTTGGCCGCGACCGCCACGGTCATCGTGACCGTGATCGTGCTGTTCGTACTCGCTGGGATCACGCTGCTCAAGGGCAAGATCTGGACCGCGCTGCTCGGCCTGTTCGTGCCGCCGGTGTTCGTTGTCGGCGCCATCCGCCTCGGCAGGCCGGGCTCCCCGTGGGCCCGCTGGCGTTATCAGCAGCGGCCGGGGAAGCTCATCAGGGCCACTCGTCGTGAGCGGCACCTGCGCCAGCCCGTGATCCGCGCGAAAATCCGCGTCCAGGATCTGCTCACTGGCAGCCACAACGAGCCAGCGGGCTGGGGCGAGTCTGCGGTCGGGCGCGAGCCCGCGGTCGCGCACGAGTATCCGGCTACGCCCGAGTCGCTCCTAGCCGAGCAGGACCTGCGACACTATTGTCCTGCTGTGAGCCGACTTAGTGATCTGCGCCGTGATGATCTCGACCCCGCTGGCCGGGATGTCTGGGACAAGATAGTCGGCACCAGGAGCGAGCAGCTGATTGGTGACAATGGCGCCCTGGTCGGGCCGTTCAACGCCTTCGTGCACGCGCCAGACGTCGGCCGTCGGCTGTCCTCGCTCGGAGCCGCGCTGCGCTTCGGCACGCGGATCGAGCGACGGCTCACCGAGGTCGCGATCATCACGGTGGGCGCCCGCTGGCAGGCAGAGTTCGAGTGGTGGGCGCACGCGCGGATGGCCCGCGAGCACGGCGTGCCCGCAGCAGTGGTGGCAGCGATCGGCCGGGGGGAGGAGCCGCCGTTCGGCGCTGACGACGAGCGCACGGTGTACACCGTAGCGCGCGAGCTCGCCAATGACGGCCAGGTCAGCCAGGCCAGTTACGACGCCGCCCGAGACCTGCTCGGCGAGGCGGGCATGGTCGAGCTCGTGTCGCTCTGCGGGTACTACACGTTGATCTCCTTCCTGCTCAATGCCTTCGCCGTGCCCATCCCGCCAGGCGCCGAGCCGATGTGGCGAGATGACGTCCGCGGCTGACGACGCCACCGGCGCCTACCTGCCTGCCGAGGCGACGGGCTCGGCCCCTGGTCGCGGTCGGCTGACCGGGCGCCGCGTGCTCGTCGTCGGTGCCGGGACCCGGCCGTCACCGGATCCGGACGCGCCGATGGGCAACGGCCGGGCGATCTCGGTACTCGCCGCCAGGGAGGGCGCCGCCGTCGCCTGCGCCGACCGTGACCCTGGAGCGGCCGACGAGACGGCCCGGCTCGTCCGAGCCGAGGGAGCCACCGCGGAGGTGCTGATCGCCGATGTCGGCGATCCGCTCACCTGCCCGCAGCTGGTCGCGGACGCCGCCGCGGCACTCGGGGGACTGGACGGCCTGGTGCTCAACGTCGGCATCGGACTCGGCCGCGGCATGGCGGGCACGACCGCTGGGCAGTGGGACGAGACCTTCGCCGTGAACACGCGCGCCCACTTCCTGATCGCCGCCGCCGCGCTGCCGGTACTCGACCCGGGCTCGGCCATTGTTTTCATCAGCTCGGCTGCGAGCCTGCGCGCGGCCACCGGCATCCCGGCTTATGACGCGTCCAAGGCGGCGCTGCTTGGCATCTGCCGCCAGACCGCCCGAGAGGGGATGGCCGGCTTCGTCCGGGCGAATCTCGTCGTGCCCAGTCTGGTCGACACGCCGCTTGGCCGGGAGGCGTCCAGCCGCAACCCGGCCCGCACGGCGCGGCGGCTGCCCTTCGGTCGCCAGGCGACCGCGTGGGAAGTGGCATACGCGACCGTCTGGCTGCTGTCCGCCGAATCGAGCTACGTCAACGCCCAGCCGCTCGTGCTCGATGGCGGTGCCCTGAGTATCGGCTAGGACGGCCTGCTCCACCACGGCCTGGCGGGTTGACGGCTATTAACATAAACAAGTAATATAAGCGCATTATGAACACACCCCAGGTCAGCGCGGGCCAGTCCGGCACGCCCCACCCGCGGGCCGCAGACGTGGCCGCGGGTCTCGAGCGCCTGCTGGCTCTCATCCGCTGGCTGAGCCCGCCCGGCCTGTCGCTGACCACCGCCGCGACGCTGGCGACGCTCGACCGGTCAGGACCGGCCCGGCTGACAGCGCTGGCCTCGAACGAGGGTGTGACGCAGCCAGCCATGACCCAGCTCGTGGGACGGCTCGAGGAGGCGGGCCTGGCGATCAGGTGCGCTGACCCTGCCGACGGCCGGGCCGTGCACGTGCAGATCACGGACGCCGGCCGCGAGCTAGTGGCGCGCCGGCGCGCTGCCAGGGCCGACCGGCTGTCAGCGCTGCTGACCCGGCTCAGCCAAGCCGATCAGGATGCGCTCGCCGCCGCACTGCCGGCCATCAACGCGCTGGCCAGTGCCCAGCGCGACGGCTCGCTGTTCAATTCCGGCCAGTATTAGGAACGCTGGAGAGCACAGATGAGCGGGACTGCTCTCAGCCCCTTCCGCCACCACTAGTCGTCACAGTACGCCGCGTCACGCTACGCTTGCAACTGTGCGCGCCATCGGAGCTATCAGGCTGTCGGAGCTTACCGAGGAAACCACGTCACCCGAACGTCAGCGGGAGATCATCCAGGCTAAGGCCGCGTCTCGCGGCGATGAGCTGGTCGGCTGGGCCGAGGATCTGGACGTGTCGGCGTCTAAGACGCACCCGATGAAGCGCCCGCAGCTCGGGGCATGGCTAGAGCACCCGTCCGACTTTGACTGCGTCATCTTCTGGCGCCTCGACAGGTTTGTGCGCCGAGTGTTCCCCGACTTCTACGACATGGTGAGCTGGTCGGCCGAACATGGGATTGGACTCGTCTCCGCGACAGAGCAGCTCGACTTGTCTGGACCGCTCGGCCGCCTCGTCGCTGTGGCCCTGGCTACCGTCGCGGAACTGGAATCAGCCAACGACAGCGAGCGCGTAGCAGGATCACACAAGTACCTGCGAGAGCACGGCAGATTCGCGGGCGGGAAACCGCCTTACGGGTACCGTGCCGTCCTCGGTGGCGACGGGTGGAAGCTCGCTCCTGACCCTGCGACCTCCGTCATCGTCGCCGAGATTGTGCAGCGAGTCTTGTCCGGCGAGGCGGTTAACTCGATCTCAGCGGACTTCAACATCCGCGGGCTGGCCAGCCCGCGGAATGCAGCACGGGGGAACCAGGACGGCCAGCCGTGGCGGCCGGATTCGCTGCGGCGGATTCTGCGGAACCCGGCGCTCATGGGCCACGCGGTGCATGGACGTCAAACCGTCTACGGCGCTGACGGCCTGGCCGTGCAGCGCGGCCCCGCGCTGGTTACTTCCGACATGTTCGCTCAGGTGCAGGAGATCCTCAAAGGCAGGGCAGCTAACCGCACCCGCCACAACGCAACGGCGCTCCTGCTCGACATCGCGTACTGCACTTGTGGCCGGCCGCTGTACATGAGAGAGCAGGTCAGCGCTGGTAAGACAGGCGCACGACACCGCACCTACAGATGCCGGGCGGCCATGCGGCCCGGCGAGTTCGACCCCGGATGCAACGCGCAGTCGATTCGCGCCGATCAGCTCGACACGATCGTGTGCAACCTGTTCCTGAACCTGGTCGATGGCGCCGAGGTGATGGAGCGGGTCTACATGCCGGGAGACGATCCAACCGGCGAGATCGAGCAAGTCAGGGCCGCTCTAACGGCGACACGTCGAGAGCACGACCTCGGCCAGTACGGCTACCCAGGCGGGCAGCAGGAGTACGAGGAGCGAGTCGCCCGCCTGTCTGAGCGCCTGACCGCACTGGCTGCGCGACCAGTAGTGAGGTCGCACTGGACGAAGCAGCCGACCGACGAGAAGTACCCGCAGTTGTGGGAGAGGTCGGACGCTCAGGAGCGGCGTCGGCTGATGATGGGTGCAGGATTCGAGATCCGGGCCAGGCTGTCGCCCCCGGCTCAACTGACCTTCGCCTACCGGATCGACTCCGAGCTAGCCGCTCGCGCACAGGCCGCCGCAGCAGGCGAGCCCGTCGAGCTGCCCGACCACGACGCCACGCAGGCAGCTTACGAGTGGTCCGATCTGCCCCAGTGGGCCGATGCGCATGCTCCAGTCCGGCCGGAATCGGAATGGACGCCCGACGAGCGCAGGCAGACGGAGGCAATCAGGGCCTACGCCGCCCTGCTGGAGCAGCGGACAGGCGGCCAGGTCAACGTAGTTGTGGACACGACGCCCAAGCCCTAACGCCGCAGATCGGCGCCGGGTTCATGTGGCGGCGAGTACCACACCGAAGGACAGCCCGGAGTCCGGCAGGAGAGCCGCCGATGTCCTGCGCCCGGCCCTGGCTCAGCACACTGGCAAGGCACCCACGACACCGAGACCCTGCCAGGTCCCCAAGGGCAGCCGTGGCTACATCTCGTCGGCCACTTCCACCACTCGGGGAGCCTCACATCGTCCATCCCGCCAGTAGAACACGCTCACGAGTTCTAGTCACTGGCCTGGGTAGATCAGCCGCGCCAGACGCCTGCCTCGTCGGCTTTGTACTCCTTGACTAGCTGCCAGCCGGACAGAGCCTCCGTTGCTGCGAGCCGTGCGGCGATGCTGGCCGCTCCCTGCTCTTGCTGTTCGCGCAGCCTGGCCACCTGTTCACCAGAACAGCTTGGATTCATCGGCCAGGTGAACACCTGAGCCTGCTCCAGGTCATGCTGGAGGCGCAGCACATGCGCCCGCCTGCGGCCTTCGGCTATCGAGAGCGTGGTTGGCGGGGGCGGCAGCTCGGCTGAGACGGGCTCGGCTGGCAGCGGGTTGACCCGCCGATGGGCACGCCGCGCCTTAACCTCGGCTCCGTCCGCCTGGTCCTCGTGCCCGTCCAGGTCGGTCTCGGTCATGATCTCGCTCATTGCTTGACGTCCTCTCCCCGGCGAACCGCTGCCGCCTTGTCTCTCGCTGACCTCGCCTTGGCTACATAGAACTTCTTGATCTCACCCGTCGGTGCCGCCTGCTGCGCGGCCTTAGCGAACCAGCGGTCAGCGGCAGCGTCGAGTTCGTCCGCCAGCTTCTCGCGGGCGAGCGCCGCCTTCATGACCTCGCCGCCCAGCTCGACCAGCGATGCCCGCATCTTCGCGCTCGCGGCGTCCTCGGCCGCCTTCTGGACCGGCTTCCTGCCGGTCGTGTACGTCCTGCCGTCCGGCAGGTACATGGTGCCCATTCCTAACTTCCTCTCGTCTTCTTGAACTCGGGCTCGGCCGAGCCCGACATGATGGCCCACGCCAGGCCCAGTCGCCTGCGTGTGCGGTTGTCCGCGCCG
This sequence comes from uncultured Actinomycetota bacterium, assembly GCA_963837255.1. Lineage (GTDB taxonomy): Bacteria > Actinomycetota > Actinomycetes > Streptosporangiales > Streptosporangiaceae > JAJYUU01. The sequence goes on along the minus strand of CAWIMN010000007.1, from coordinate 841,967 downwards.
ATCCACGCTTCGACGTCGGCCGGGCTCGGATCGATCCCCATGCTGAGCAGTTCGGCAGCAGCTCCGGCGCGGATCATCACGCCGGCCAGTACCTCCATGCCGAGCAACCGCTCGTCAGCCTCCACGGTGGAACCTGACGATCTCGGTCGCGTCGTCGGTGCCCGGCCGTCCGAGTAGCGCGTCATCTACCGCGGATTCAAGCCCGGCGGGGTAGATGTTCTCGTCTCTTAGCTTGAGGCTGGCTGCCCGGTAGGCAGCGGCTACCTCGTGTCCGGCACCGGCCGCCAGATTCGCCAGCTCGCGGCGCCGTTCCAGGTAGCTGGCTATCGGCATCGAGGTAGCGATCTTCTGTGCCCGGCCGGTCAGGTGGCGGCTGACATCAGCCTCCAGTCCGCTAACCTCTGCGGCCTTGTGGAGCCGCTCCATCTCGGAGCAGCGGGCTCGAAGCTCTGCCGCCGTCAGCATCGGCCGGATGTCGTCCGGTACAACATCTGCGTGACGCCGCAGCCGTAGCTCGACGTCACTCGTCCTGGCCAATCTCGATCTCCTCTCCCCGCCAGAGTCGGCGGTCTCGTACTGGCAGCCGAAGCCACCAATGGACGTTCTGCTCGTTCGCGTCCAGGCCAGCGGCGCGCAGGTCATCCCTGGCACGTCGAACCTGATCGACTGACTGATGAAGTGCTTGCATCGCGGTCTCCTCAGACCTTGTAGCGATCGTGGTCTGAGCCCCGCTCGAACCGTCGCCCTTGATGACGACCTCTGGCCGAACCTCTGGCTCGGGTGCTGCGTGTCGTTCCGGCGCCGCCTGTCGCACTAGCACTCTCGATAGCGCACTCGTGTGCGAGTCGGCCTCTGGGCCGGGATGCGGATGGTTAGTTGCTTCGCAGCCCTGGCATGCGCCAGCGCCGCCCACGACGGATCTTCGGGTGCGCCGGGATGATCAGCCGGGGCTTGTCGCCCTCGGCCTGGTCGTCAGGCTCGGCCATGGCGAGTGCTGCCGCCGTCACTGCTGCGTCTCGGGCTGCTCTGGCTCCGGTGTCTCCGCCGTATCTTCCTGTGCCAGGCGCTCGGCGTCGTCCGGGCTGGCCAGCTCGCGCTGCTTCACGGCGTGAGCGTGCGTCATCGCGTGCAACGCCGCTGGCACCCGCGACAGTCTCTCCAACTCCTGGCTGAACGGGTCGATCTCGTTCGTCATTCTCTGTTACCTCTCTTGTGTTTCAGCGCCGGTTAGCGCTGAAGGCATAGGGGGCCGATTTCCGGCACAAAATAATGGCGGATCGTGTTTCCATGATCGCCGTAATGATGGCTGAGAACTTGAAATTATGCGCTAGTCCACCGCCGATCTCTGACGCGAGGCACCGAGGCTCGATCGTAACTGCCGAGCGGCGTCTGCCCTGAGCAGCGGCATGATCACGATGTCAGCCAGTCCATTCCTTGAATGGCCGGAACAGGGTTGACTGCGTTACATCAGCCGTGACAATCTGCCGTGGTGACAATGACAAAGCGCGGCAGCAGGCCATGCGTATGGTGCGGCCAGGTTTGCTCGCTAACAGCCAGGCGCGAGTTCTGTAGCGATCGCTGCCGACTGGCGGCATGGCGTGCCGATCAGCGCGAGGCAGTCAGGTTGCCTGTTAGCCGTCCCGGTAGCGCTCGTGTCGTGAACGCTCGGGAGTGCCGGCACTGCGGAGACTGGCTGGAAACTGCCAGAGCTGATGCTGTCTACTGCGGCGCCGCATGCCGCCAGGCAGCTCGCAGGGCTCGGCTGGCTGTTCCACAAACACGATCGGCTGACGGTACGCGGAGCAGTCCAGGCGTGAGCAGGGGAGACGTGAGCGAGAGGTAGTCCAGAAACTAGTCCGCTAACTAAGGTAGTTCTGGACTAGCGATTGTGGTACAGTGTCGCTCGACAACAGCAAACGGGACCGGCCAGCGCAGCAACGCTGACCGATCCCTAGACCGGAACCTAATGGGAGGTCCGATCATGAGCACCAAGACTAACGCCAAGATCAGCACCAGCTCGCAGGGCAGCAAGACGGTCCCGTGCGTGCGATGCCAGGGAGACATCCAGCCGTATGCAGGCCGCGCCGTGTCGCTGCTGAGCGGCGTATTCGCCCATCATCCCGGCAAGTGCGCGGACCGGCCAGCACGCACCGCGGCGATGCACCAGACCGCTCAGCTAGAGCTGTTCGCCTGGCACTGCGATCACATCGAGCCGAGCTTTGACGGCCGCGCGCCGGTTACCTGCATCGCGGCGGGTAGCGACCGAGCCGAGTACGTCTCTCACATGCGCGGGCACGGAAAGCGCACTCTCACCACTGAGCCGCTGATCAAGCTCCGGAGCAAGGTCCCCGCAGCGCAGCGACAGACTCCGCGAGTGCCGGCGTTCAAGCGTGTGACCTGGACTCAGCGCCACTACTCGGACTGGCAGCCTGGCGTTGGCCAGGAGAGACTGCCGGACACTCACCACGTCGCACAGTTCTGGGCCAACGGCGCCGAGGCAAACACGGTCGTCGTGATCGAAGATCGCCGCGCCGCCCGCATGCCCAACCGTCTGGTCACGCTGTACCTGGACGGTGCCTGCCAGCTCGTGCCGGACTGGACCGATGCAAAGTCGTCCCGACGTGACGCAAATCGTCGGGCTGCCGACGTCAAGCGCTACGCGGCCTGAGCCGGTTTGGTGGCGGCCAGCTCCGGCTTGCCGTTGCCATGCCAGCTAAGGACACCAGGCGAGAGGGATCAAGACAATGGCACGCATCGGGTACGTCAGGGTCAGCCGCACAGACCAGCATCCCGAGGTACAGCGGGAGATGCTGATTGCCGCGGGCTGCGACCCGCGGCTGATCTTTACCGACCACGGCGTTAGCGGAGCCAAGGCGTCACGGCCCGAGTGGGACAAGTGCGTTGCCCAGCTCCGCGGCGGTGACACGCTCGTGGCTGTTCGTCTCGATCGCATCGGCCGTTCAGTTCGGAATCTGCTAGACGTGTCGGCCGAGTTGGAGCGGCGCGGCGTAGACCTCGTGCTCACCGAGCAGGGCATCGACACGAGCACGCCGATGGGCCGGATGCTGTTCACCATCCTCGGAGCCGTGGCCGAGTTCGAGAGAGAGCTGATCAGGGAGCGCACTCGGGACGGCCTGGCCGCCACCACAGCGCGCGGGCGCAATGGCGGACGTCCGCACCGTTTGGACGATGCCAAGGTCAGGCTGGCGCGCAAGCTACGCGACGACGGGCACTCGATCCGCGAGATTGGCGAGATGCTCGGCAACGGCAAGCCAGTCAGCCGGCAGACCGTGTACCGGGCGCTCGGGATGCTCGACAGCTAACCGAGTCCCCGCCTAATCCCCACAAGCACCTACGTAGCCCCGGCCACAAGCCGGCTCTCTATTTGTGCTCGCGCACCGTCCACCTGTTCGCTATACGAACAAGTCAACCTCGCTGACTTTCAGGCGTGGCTCCCGGCTAATCCCTGGTGAGGGTCTTTTCCGCTGGCCCGGACCCGCCTCCAGAATGCGCGCAACAGCAGAGTTTTGACGACAGAATCACTCCGTGGCCCTCACCGTCGCCTCGCTGGCGCTCGTCATCGCAGTTCTCGCCGCTGGATTCAGCGGCTGGCAGGCGTTCTCAGCGTCTGGCGTTCACAAGATCGAGAGCAAGCCAGAGCTGGACCGGCGACGACCGCGGTTCAGCGGTGAGATCGTCCACTACAGCTACGGCGGCGAGCGCGCCGTGAGTACCGCAGCGCTCAAGATCACGCTGGAGACTGACGAGCCGCTTGCAGCAGTGGAGGTCGTGATCGTGGCCTGCCAGTGCGTGACGTTCCGCTTCGTCTACGGTGTGGTGCCGATAAGGCCGGGCGAGGTCGCATTGTCGGCGTTCGTCTACAACCACATGAACGGCGAGCCGGGACCGATGCAGCCTCACGATTCGGAGACGTGGGCTATCGAAGTGCAGCCGGGCTACCCAGACGTTCTGCGGATCGAATCGACCTGCCACGGCCAGGCGGGCGAGCAGTGGGACTCGGTGCTCATTACTGCAAAGATGCCGCCGCAGCGAGGCATCATCGTTGGCTGAGCCACGCCGGGCACCGTCAGGCCAGCGTGTCGGCCAGGTTGTCCTCAACGAGCTTGAGCGCAACACTCGGCTCAGCCTCATAGAGATAAACCGGCCGGTTGCGCATGCGCAGGTAGTCAATGACCATGCCGACGTGAGTGCCAAACGTGATCCCGCATTCGTCGTCGGCGCTGCGCTTCACCCGTGCGTGCCGGGGCGCCTCGTGCGGCTCCATAGAGAGCAGGAAGTAGCCTGCTGCACTTCGCACTGCCACATGTATAGGTCCGCGCGCTGCATGCAGGTGGCCGAACAAGTCCGCCATCGTATCGTCGGGCAGCGCAGTGACTATGACGTGCACACCTGAGGCCGTGGCCTCCGCCGTAGCCTCACGGAACTCCCGAGAGCGCAGGTCACGCAGCAGCCTGTGCGCTGTCTCCAGCCGCTCACTCTCCGCCGAGTTCACCCGTGCCACCTCCGGAGGTTGTCTTCCCAGTTGACTATAAGCAGCTTCTCGCCAGCCTGATAACCCTTATCAACGTCATTTTGGCAACGGACGATGCGGATCACCTCTGTATCCTCCTCCCGGCGAGTCCGGTAGAAGTAGTGCACGTGCACCTTCGCGTGCGCTGTATCCACACGTGCCACGTCGCACCAGTAGCCACGAACAAGCTCTGAGCGGTTAGCGAGAACTCGGTCATCCGGTTTTACCCGTCGAACTCGGTGCGGCCGATAACCCGACCGTCGCCTCCAATCGGCACATTGACCAGGTATGTCTCGGTGTGTTCGGGGTCGGGCGGATACCATCGCGCGTCCTTCTCGGGGGGTGCGATGGTCAGGTTTGCAAGGCCGCGGACTCGCCGGGTGTGGCCTTTGCCCTGTCCCACCTGCACAGGGTAGCGGCCCCAGGCCCTCTAACGCGGCCTTTATCGTGACACCCGGCAGTCCGTGTCGCGCCGCCACCTAACCGCCAGATCGTCTGCCCGTCCGAGAGTGATTTCTCACCTGGCGCACCGCACGCACTGTACCATCACTCGCTATGCAGACGGTGACGCCGATTGTCGTACACGTCGTGAACGGCGGCACAGACTGGCTGGCTCTCGCGGCGGTCATCTCTTGCGCACGAGCGTGGCCGAAGTCCGGAGTATTGGCGGGTCAGGCCGGTTCCCAGCGCCAGCCGTCGTTGTCCAAGCAGACGATGGGCTCGCCATTCCTGGCGACGCCGTGAACGCCGTGGTCGGTCGCGCGGCACAACTCGCCAGGCTCGAAGCAGTCGCCGCTGTCAGTCTTGCGTTAGCAGTCAGACGGCGGCGCGGCTGATGGCGGTGAAACGGCTGCGATCGCTGGCGCGGAATGAACCATGCCCGGCTGGCTAGTGTCTGGCCGTTGGCAGACACGCTGACGCTCACCCTGACCCGGTATCCGCGCGTGGCGCTGTCGAGCTGGAACCAAAAGGTATGTACGCCTGCTGCGTTAGCGTGCGCCTACTGCTGCGGTCACCGGCCTGGAAGTGCGCGACCACTGCTATGGCGCGCCCCGCACGTGACTATCATGACACCTACTTTGGTGCCGACAAGGGGGCGCGTACCTGTCACTGATGCAGTGAGGTAAGCGGCGTGCTGGTAGGCGTCAGATGACGTAGCGGAAGGCGTGGCGGAAGGCGCGATACCGGCGCGTGCCGCAGAGCTAACTGTGTACGCGCAGCCAGCAGCCAGCACGAGCGCTATAAACCGAAAGCCCACCAATCAGGTCAGCCATGCTCCGCCTCCCGGACAACTCCATCAGGCCGACACCGGCAGCGCTCAGACACGCATGATGCCGTCAGCTTGATATTGACGCGCAGAACCCGCTTCAGATATGAGCGGAAGCCCTCCGTGAGCAAGACCAAAGTTCTATCTCCCGCAGCGCCTACGCCCTGAGCCGCAGCGATCAGAAGATGTCAGGCCAATGCAGCACCTGTGCCAGTGATGCCGAGCGGCGATCTTGTTGCTGTAGCCAGCGCAATCAGTCCCGCGATGAGCGCCATCAGCGCAAAACCATCCAGATCATCAGTTTGACCATGAACATCATCAGCCTGAACATGCCGATGAACAGAGCGATGAACAGCCGATCATAGCTGCCTCCAGGCTGGATCAGACCAGACGCTCGCCAATCTCCTCTGAGTACATCGTGAGCACCGACAGTCAAGCCAGACAGCGCAGCCCGCCCGCACAGCGCGATCGAGGAACAGCTCGGGACGGCTACGCCCGCAGCCGCCGCGAGCCCGAAAGCGAGGCTCACAAGCGCGGCAGCTTGATCAGCGTGCGTGTCAGACGCCCCACAGAAGGCGCACGCCGATCGGGAACACGGAGGGGCTAGACGTTGACGCCGGTTCGCTGTCGCAGCAGAGCGACCTGGGCGACAGCGCTGATGAACTCGTAGATCGCGGCGAACGCTTCCGCCTCGGCACGTTGTCCTCAGCGTGCTTGTTTCCTCGGCCGCCGATGCCTGCGCGATGGCCAGGAGCGTCTCCTCGGTCAGCTTGCCGAACGTCGCCAGTAGCACCGAGTCGTCGTCACGCCGCATAGCTGTCATCCTCTCTATCTATGAGAAAGTCGGGGCACTCCAAACCGCGACGCGGAAATCCCTGACCTGCGGTGACGGTCGTAGCGCAGCCTGCACAAGTCTCTGGCTATCGCGGGTTTACGGCACTCCAGGCACTCGCCTGGCTCAGGTATCCGGACGTGCGGCCAGGCGTCTGCACCCCCATGCGGGTAGAGCTCATCAGTCCTGGCGCCGCCTGGGTTGTCCACACGTTGGCCGATCCCTCCGGATCGGCCGACTCGATGAGCTGGCATGCGAGGTTGCTTCTTTGCGGCCACTCAAGCGCATCGATACGGATGGCCGCGTCGAGTAGCCGCGCCTCAGTTGCCCAGATGTCGGGCTCCGCGTAAGGCATGTCCAGGCGTCCCGCTGGCGTCGGACAGCGACGTGCGCCACGGCTTGCTCCTCCAACCATCGGTGCGCCTCGGTGTTGAAGGCCGGTCGTCTGCGGCCGGTCCGTGCCGACGCCACCAGTGCAGGCCCAGGCCGCTGATGTCAGCCGTGATCGACAGCAGCCGGGCGAATACCTCCTCGCTCTCTTGGTCGTGCCGCTCGGGCCGCCTGGCATCACGCTCATCCGCGCGGGTCTGCCTGCGCCTGCCAGCCGCGGCTTGCTTCCGGTGCTCCTCGGCGCAGTACCGGGAGGCGCACCCGGACCTGATCGCACCGGCACCGGCTCGTTGCAGCCGGGCATCTCGCACAGCTTCGGCTTGGCCGTCACTGCCGTGGCGCTCATCGCTTGCCTGCCGGCGTCATCGTCGCCTCGTGGCGAGTGCAGTACGGCTTGCCCTCGACCCTGGCCGTCGCCACCTTCCCGCAGCCCTGGAACGCGCACGCGGAGGGAGAGCGAGCGCCTGCGAATCCATCACGCTGTGTAGCGGCGTGCTCGGCTGCCGGGTCGTCAGCCGCAGCATGTCCCGCCGCGAGATCCTGCTGTGAACCTCGGGTTAGTGACTCAGGCTCACTCAGTTGACTCAGTTGAGCACCCGATTCGTCGGGATCTACTGAGTCACTGAGTCTCACTGAGTCAAGAACTGCCACCTCAGTTCGGGAATCGCCGGGCGTCAGCACGAGCCATCCCTTGCCTCCGGTAGAGGTCTTGCGTGTCTTGGACGATTGCAGACAGTAACCGCCGTGCCAGCGATCACGCTGCCGCCGGTACATGTTGCCGATCTCCCGACCCTGGTTCGGGTCCGCGTCCTTGCGGTAGTAAGGCAACTCCAGCACCTTCCGGCCGGCCTTGTCCATTAGTCCTAGCCACCTGACGACATCGGCCACGGTGAACTCGTTGCCGCCGGAAAGCGTACGGAGCGCCGCCAGGTGGACGGCCCAGCCGTCCGTGTCCGGGTCGGACTCATCGAGCCACGCGCTCGTGCCGGTCATGAATCCTTCGATGCCGGCGACCTCCAGCACGCCGCCGATGACGGCGGCCCACTTCTCGAACGAGCCCATCGTCACGGCCGACCGCGGCTTGCCTGCCGCGATCCACGCGCGCCACAGTGTGAGGTCGCGGCCAGCAGGTCGCCTCGATGTGAGCGGACCCATTGCACGAGGTTCGCGTGCCGGAAGTCGGTCTCGCTCTCGGGGTGCTCGACAGCGGGGACGAGGCGGACCGGCGCCACCCGTCGCTTGAGGTCTCCGAACACCTGCACGTTGTTGCCGAGCGCCACCTGCGTGAAGCGGTTGCGGATGGCCACCATCTTGTTGCCGCCGAGCACGCGATCGGAATAGACGTCGGCGGTCAGGATCATGGCCAGCGTGCGGCCCGCGATGGTGTGCGTCTCGTCCCACACGATCAGGTCGTTTCCGGCCAGCAGCGCAGTCGTGATCTTCTTCCGCTGCTCCTCGCCTTCCTGTGGCAGCTCCAGCAGATGCGGTGATTCGCCCGTTGCGATGATGTTGGTCGTGTTAACCAGCAGCCCCTTGCCCGATCCCGGCGTGCTCGCGTCGATCACGAATAGCGGTGACAGCCCGGTAAACACGCGGCCGGTCAGAGTCAGCACCAGCGCGACAGCGGTAGCCCTGTCGGCGGTCGTCTCGAACTGGAAGTCACCTAGCCAGTCGTCGGTCAGCAATCGCACCGCGGAGCGCACTTCGGCTGGCGTCGGCTCATCGGGCACCGGAGGGAGGCTCAGCCCGCCCGTACGCAGCAGCAGGCGGGACACCGCGTTGTACCCGTCCGATGCGATCACGCGGCCCTCTGCGTCCAGGTACGGCGTGCTGGCCATGCCGTCGAGCACCGGCAGCTTCTTCTTCGCTGCCGCCGGAACCATCCGCATCACCTGCTGCGGCGGGCCGACCGCCTTGGTGGCACCCTCCTTAGTCGTGGTGTGGAAGTCCACCATGTCTGCGACGTGGTACAGCCACTCGTCGGAGTCGAACGGGCAGAGCGAGCCATCAGCCTCGGCTCTGGCGATGTCGCCCTGGTCTCCCATGCGGAACAACGTCGCCGGGTCGTTCTTCCTCACCAGGTGCTCGGCCACTTGCCTGGCGATGTCCACCGGGTTCCGGCCGGTAGATCCGAGCTGGAGCCGTCCGCTCAGCTCGTGGCCGTTCAGCATCTCGTCGGCGTTCACGCCGCCACCGACCGCATGCCTGACGCGATGGTGGCCATGACCGACTGCTCTCCGTCCTCGCCGTGAGGCCGATCTCGGCAGCAGCGTCGGCCAGCAGGCTGATCGCAGTGTCCGGGTCGATCTCGTTCGCGGCACGATCTCCGCCGTTGTGCGCGATGCCCAATACAGCAGGTTGTTACGCTCGCCGTTCTGCGCCTCCAGCAGCTTGCCCAGGATGCCGCGCATCCGTCCGTATGCCGAGCCCTGCGCCAGCGCCGTACCCGACCCCACACGCGGCGCTGGCGCCTTCTTCGCAGCAGCTAGCGCCGTGATCAGCTCGGCCAGCCGCTTGCCTGACGTGTCGCCAGCCGGGGCTGAGGTGGGCGCCTCGGTCCAGGCGTAGGGGCGCAGCTCGCCGTCAGCAGCCTTTGACTTGCGGACGGTGGGCGGCAGGAACGCGAACGAGCGTTCACCTTGCAGGTCCAGGCCGGGCAGGAAGCCGGTGTGCTTGCCGACGCCGAGCGAAGCGATCCACAGATGCCACCCGCCGCTCGGAGTCCTCACCCGCCCGTGGACCGCCGGTACTTCGCCCTCCAGCTCGGCCAGCATCAGCGGCATCGACTCGTCGGCACCGTTCCGCGGATCGGTGTCGAGCACGTCAAAGACATGGCCCATCACAGCGCACAGCGCCATGCCCGGCTTCCACGCACCGACTATGCCGGTTTGGCGCTCGTCGTCTGCCACGCTCCGGGCAGCCGGTAGCTGCATGCCTTGTCCTGGTCCGGGTAGCCGACGAACACCGGCACGCCGAGCACCGCCAGTCGGCGGGCAACGTCCAGGTCCGTGGCTGCGTTGCTGCTGGTACAGGCTCGTGTAGAGTAGATTGCACTTGAGATTGATCCTCTCGGGGCTTCCAGTGCCGGTCTGCCAGGACCGGCGCTCTGCTTTTGTGTTGGGTTAGTCGCCTCCAGCGACGGCTCGAAGCGTCCGACCGTTGAACCAGGCCGCCATCGTCATCGGCTGCGCCCCATGTGACTGGCGGCAGCCTCCGGAGGAAGCGTCGTGCCCGGCGGTGATCGCGGCGGCGATGCCTAGGACTGGCGTCGTCATCCCACGACCAATGGACCTCGCCGTCAGCGCGGCTCACCAGGATCGAGTTGCTACCGAAGCTCGTGATCGTCTCGCCCTCGATAACGCGCTCGCCCTCGGTGCACTGGTACGTGATGGCGCGGCCCATCACTTGCCGTCCAGGTAGCGCTTGATCGCGTGCCGGATGATCTGGGATCTCGTGCTGCACGCCTCGTCGGCTACTTCTTGCATGCGTGCGGCCATCTAGGCGGGCGGCGCACGGGGCTGGTCATCACCAGCTGCTGCTTGGTCTGCATAGCTGTCTCCTTGTCCTGTGTCTCGTGAGGATGCAGATTGATTCTCCCGCCGTATGATCGAACATTCGAGCGCTTCTTGGGTGTGACGTGGCGTATCATCCATGCGGTTAGTTGCCTGGCACTCACGCGTAAGGCCCGACGTTGCGCTGTGGCCCAGCGGGCTCGGAACTTCACTCAAAGTCTTATCCGGCCCGATGCTGCGCGAGGATCGCGGCCACATCCTCGGCCGAGAGGCCGTGAAAATGGACGTGCTGATGGACAGCCGGCGCCTGGCCGAGTTATCGCCGCCGCGGCGTCCCGGCCTTCCAGCGGCTGCCGTGTTACACCTGCGTAAGCTCCCGGCAACACCTGGCGGCCTACCGTTCGCGCATGGCCACGCTCTGGATCGACTTGCCGCCGGGACCGCCAAACGAGAGCGATGCCGATGCCGGCCACGCTGATCCCTGCGAGCACCGCGGCGGTGATGAGCACGATGTGCAGCACGTCGTCAGCAGCCGAACTGACGGCGTGCGCGATGCCGCCCGCCGAGCCCGCGATGAACAGCACGAGCCCGACTATCACGGCCGGGCCGACGCCAGCACCGCTGCGCGCCTCCGGTGGTTTGCCAGGTGCCTCTCATCGCGGTGCCTCCGTCCTGTTGTGCCGATCGCCTATCCAGCGGCGAATGTGGTCGCCAAGCAGTGACCAGACGGCCCGGTGAGCCAGGACAGCGCCGAGCCGGTAAGCGCGGCCAGTCCCGCGGCAGCGAGGGCACTTCCGGATCTTGTGCAGCAGCCGGGTGCGGATGATGCGCCTGCCGTGGCAGCGGCGGCATCGGCCGACCGGCGACACGAGCGTGAACAGCGCCCAGCCAGTGACGGCGGCGATGCCGAGCAGGATGTGGGTCAGCATGAGTCACCGCCCTGCTGCGACTGGCTGCGTCGGCCGTGGCGTCGGCGTAGCCCTCGGTGTAGCCGTCAGCGAGCCCGGCTGCGTATCCGCCGGCCCAGCCCGCGGTGTTGCCGTCTGCGTAGCCCTCCCGGTAGGCCATGCAGCCGTACCGCTCGCAGAACTGGTCCGGGCACTCGGCTGTAGTGCGGGTGATCGTCTGGCATCGGCGCTCCGTGTTATCAGCGGCAGGGGTGGCCGGGTTAGCCGTCCTAGACAGCCCTCGGCAGGCGCCCGTGACGGCCCGGCCATAACGGCTGGTGAGCGCGTTACGGTGTAGGACGGCTGGCACGTCGGCCCTGGTCAGCGCGTGTAGGACGTCGGTAACGGTTCTCATGGCGTGACCGCCTCGATCGCGGCCCGCTCGCAGCCCTGGCGCCGGCGCCTGGCCAGGCTCGCGGACGTTCTTGACGGTGACGCCGAGGCGCGCGGAGCTGGCTGGCGACGGCGGCCGGGGTGATGGCCGGCGTAGACCGCGGGCATCTGCTCAGCGCAGCCGGGCGGCGATGGTCGGCCGACCACAGCTTGGCCGTCGGTCGCCGAACACCGGCAGCACGTCGGCGGCGAACGACCGCGGCGGGCTGGCTGTCGTCCTCGGCCGAGGGCGTAGCCGGTCAGCGTCGCCGGCCTGGCCGCGAGCACCCGGGCCCGCTCGGGATCCGCTCGGCTGCCGGGCAGGTCCAGGTAGTAGGTGCGGCACGACCTGCGGGTCGCCCTCGGCCTTGAGCCAGCCGAGACCGGCGTCGACCTTCGGCCGGAACACCGTCGCGTTGAACCCGTTGCGGTAGGAGCTGGTGCCCGAGGATCAGGTCGTTGTCGATCTGGTCGGGGACCTTCAGGCAGAACCGGAGTGTCGACGTTCCCGCTGATCGCGGTGGGCAGCATCTGCGAGTCGGGCCGCTGCGTGGCCAGCACCAGGATGATCCCGTAGGCGCGGCCGAGCCGGATCACGTAGGCGGCGTCGTCCTTCGCCTGGTCGCCGTGCTGCGGGTGCGTGAACAGGTTCTGGCACTCGTCGACGATGCAGACCAGCGGGAACAGCCGCATGCGACCGGCGAGCGGCCATGCGCGCGGGTGATCTTCCCGTCCGGCCGAGCTTCCTTGGGCAGCTTCTTCATCGCCTGCGAGCGGCGCTCCAGCTCGGCCGCGCAGCATCCGCAGCGACGCCGGCGGCGTAGCCGACCGCCTCATCGTCCAGGCCGGAGCAGTAGCGGTGGACGACCTGCGCGAGCGGCTCCAGGTCGCCCTTGCCGGCCAGCTCGTGCACCCACAGGTCGGCAGAGCGGGTCCAGCGCCGCGCAGCAGGCCAGCACCCGGACCGCGACGGTCTTGCCCTGCCCGGGTGCGGCGCCGACCAGCACGTTGTTCTCGAACAGCGAGCACGTCGACGCGGCGGCCGCGCGGGTCGGTCCCGAACGGGAACGGCTCGAAGATGTCGGCCTGCCCGGACTTCAGCAGCGGCCACGCGGGCGGCTTCACCTTGGTGAGGTCGTGGAACCCGATCCACAGCCGCAGCCGGCCCTCGTGCTCGTGCGGCACCGGCTCCGGCCACGTCGCCGACAGCGGGCGGCGCAGCCCGGAGGCGAGTTGCTCGCGCGCTGGCCAGGATCATCCTCGGCGGTGACGCCGTGCGGCAGGTCCAGGTCGCGCCGACCAGCCTTCGCCGTCGCGGTGCACGTCGGTGACGAACGTGATGCCGCGGCCGTCGCGCATGACCTCGTTGATGCCGGCGATGCCCAGCGAGCCGAGCGCCCGGGTGATGATCTGCCGGCGTCGGCGGCTCGTACTTCGGCGCGACTACGGCCGGCTGGATCAGCGACCTGCCGGGCTTGCGTCCGTGCCGCTCCAGCACGGCGACCAGGACAACTGCCGAGCAGCGCCCATCCCCACCACGGGGAGAACCGCGCCATGAGCAGCCCGGCGATCAGGGCCAGGCCGCCGCAGACGGCGATGATCTGCCCGCGGCTCTTGCGGACCCTGCGTCCTTCGGTGTGCGCGGACATCGCGTGCTGGTGACCGGGACGGCCCGCCGGCGACAGCCTGGGACATAAGGATGTGTCCCTCAGTCCAGTGCCACCAGATGACCAGCCGGGCGGTGAGCACGGCGCCGCCGCGGACGGCGTGCCAGATGTAGGCCACCAGGTACAGCGGAGCACGCAGAGCCGTGATAGCGCGTGCGGTGCCAGCCCAGCCCGGCGGACTGAGTGACCGTGCCGCGCAGGTTCTCGCCGGCGCAGCGACGGGGGCACGATCGGCAGCCGCTTGATGTCCTCGCGTCCTGTGCCCTCGGGCACGCTCTCGGCGGCGGTCATCGGGACACCGCCACGGACTCAAGGTGCGTGCGGATCTGCCGTGCCCGGTCGGTGCCGAGCCGGAGCGTGCTCTTAACTTCACGCAGGCTAGGTACGTCGCCCTCGGCAAGCCGTGCCCCGAAGGCCAGCTCCGCGTGCTCGGGCGTGACTGCCGGTCGGCCCAGAGGGCCTCCGGCTATCGGGTACGGCCTGCGGCCGTTCCCTGGAGCACGAGCCCTGGAGTGTGTCTGCGCGACTGGAGGGTGAGACCCAGGAGCGCGCTGGAGAGCTGGCTTAGGCACAGACGCGGGAGCACGCTCAGGCACACTTTCGGGCTGTGTGCCTACCACGCGCTTGAGCACGCCCAGTCCGACAGCCAGAGCTGCCGATGCGGCGAGCGGCGGCACAGCCGCGGTGACCCTGGACGCGAGATCGTGACCGGCGACGTGGCCGACGTTGCCCGCCACAGACACAGCCAGCCCGGCGAGCGTGACCAGCCACGCGCCGATCCGGCTGCGCAGGCTCCAGCGGTCGGCAAGGGCGACGAACAGCGCCAGCTCGCCCACGGCGATGAACACGTCTACCTGGAGCGGCCATACAACTGCCCAGCGTCCGGCCAGGCCGTGATGATGAGCCCACAAATACAGGCCGCGGTACGACTCCCCGAACGACACGAGGGACGCGGCGGCCACCAGGACCGTGATGGCGATGAGTGCGGCGCGCCTCGGACCGCGGAGGACGGGACTCATCGGTCAACCTCGATCCCGAACACGTCACGAGCCAGGGCGGTGTGGCGGTCTGCCAGGTCCAGGTGCGCGGAATGAACCTCGCAGAGCCCGGCCGGGTGCAGATCGCACGGGATGCACCCGGAGTCGAGCATCGACTCGCGCCAGTCGATCGCGTCAGCGAACACCTGATGGAGGCTGGCCAGCGTGCCGGCGTCGAGCGCAGGTCGAGTCTCCAGAAGGTCGAGCACGATGCCCAACTGGCGCCGAAGCTCAGCGACTTCACGGATTAAGACGCTCGGGGGCAGCTCGCTCACGCTGCGCTTGCGGGCGCCGTTCAGGTACTCGCGTGCGTAGGTGATGCGGACGTCTTGCTGGCGCTGGCCGCCAGTGTCATACAGAGTTGGTGCCACGGTTCTGACCTCCGTCTAGGTCGGTGCCGAGGGCCGTCGTAAGCGCTGTGAACGCTGCGGCGGCCCGCTTGTTGACAGTGGAGACTTCCGCCAGCCGAAAGCGGTCTTCGCGGTCGCCTTCGCCTGCGTTGTGTCATTCATGGGGATCGGGCTGGTGGACCCGATCCTGCCGTCGATCTCTCGCCAGCTGGCTGGCCGAGCACCGAGACGAGCGAGGTCACGCTGCTCTTCACCAGCTACATGGTCGTCACCGCGGTGGCGATGCTCATCACCAACTGGGTCTCAAGCCGCCTCGGCGCCAAGCGGACCCTGATCGCCGGCCTCGTGCTCATCGTCGCGTTCAGCGCGCTAGCCGGGGCGTCGCCGTCAATCAGCGGCATCATCGGCTTCCGGGCCGGCTGGGGCATCGGGAACGCGCTGTTCATCGCGACGTCGCTCGCGGTCATCGTCGCGTCGGCTAGCGGCGGCTTCATCGGCGCCATCGTGCTGTACGAGACGGCGCTCGGCCTCGGCATCGCAGTCGGCCCGCTCCTTGGCGGCGTGCTAGGCGAGATCAGCTGGCGCGGCCCGTTCTACGGCGTCTCCGCGCTGATGGCCATTGCCCTGATCGCCACGATCACCCTGGTCCGGCCGACGCCGCTGCCAGCGAAAAAGACCCCGCTATCCGCGCCGCTGCGGGCGCTCCGCCACCGCGGGCTGCTGACATTGTCGATCACCGCGCTGTGCTACAACTGGGGCTTCTTCACCGTCCTCGGCTACGCGCCGTTCCCGATGAACCTGAGCCCCATCAAACTCGGCCTGGTCTTTACTGGCTGGGGCGTGCTAGTTGCGATCTTCGCCGTTTTCGGCGCGCCGCGGCTGCAGGCGCAGTTCGGCATCGCCCGGACCATGTATGCCAACCTGGCTGCGTTCGCCGCCGTCATCCTGGTCATCGCCATCTGGACCACGGACCGCGCCGTCCTGATCCCGGCCGTCATCGCCTCGGGCGTCTTCATCGGCGTCAATAACACCGTCACGACGCAGGCGGTCATGACGATCTCCCCGGTCGAGCGTCCGGTCGCGTCGGCGGCTTACAGCTTCGTCCGCTTCATCGGCGGCGGCCTCGCACCGTACGCGGCCGGCCGCCTGGTCCTGGCCCTGAACATCCACGTCCCCTTCTTCATCGCCGCCGGGGCTGTCGTGGTCGGCATCGCGATCCTGACGACTGCCCACCGCATGCTGGCTGACGCCGAGCGCGTCCAGGCCGAGGAGGTGACAGCGCACGGGCCCGTCGCCGAGCGGGTCGTAGCCGTTCCGGGCGGCATCGCGGTCGCCGCGACGTCGGGCATCATCGTGGCCGCGGTCGACGACTCGCCGATCGCGGGCATGGTCGCCGAGGCGGCCGCCAGGATGGCCGCCGAGAGCGGTCGGTCCGTGCACGTCGTGCACGCCAGGGAGGCGGCGGTCGGTGGCGATGTGGGCGTGGACGGCGAGGACCTGGACGATGCCAGGGCCGTGGTCCGCCGCCACCTCGATCGGCTCACGGCGCACCGGGTACCGGGCGAAGGCCAGATCCTGCTGCACGCGACCGACCACGGGGCAGCCGGGCGGATGATCGCCGAGTATGCCAACGGCGTGGGAGCAAGCACGGTCGTCATCGGCGCGCCAACCCATGGCGGGCTGCCCGCGCTCGTCGATGGCAGCTCCAGCCGCGAGCTACTGCGGCTCACGAACACCGACGTGCTGATCATCAACCCGGCCGCGCCGGCACAGTCTGACCTGCCGCTCGCGGCCGAACCTGCTGGCGCACGCTGACCGAGAGAGGCCAGCCAACCGGAGGTAGGACTCGGGCCGATGGCAGGAAAGCTCGAGGGCAAGGTCACATTCATGCCTGTAACGCGGGTGCTACTGCTGCCCGATTGCGTGCACAACGCCGGCCGGTGAGCTGCCGAGGCTGGGTCACCGGCGGCTGAGCGTGGTCCGGACTTACCATGACTTCGCGCCCGCTCTGAGCGCGATCTTCGCTGGCTGAGGAGAAGGAGAGCTCATGTCTGTCGTCGTGGTCGCCACCATCGTGCCGCTGGCCGAGCACCGAGACGAGGTCATCGCTGCGTTCAAGGAGACGATCGAGCAGGTGCACGGCGAGGACGGGTGCGAACTGTATGCGCTGAACGAGGCGCCGGACCGGCTCATCATGATCGAGAAGTGGGCGAGCCCGGATGCACTGCGCGCCCATAGCAAGGGCGCCGCGCTGACGGCGCTGAACCCGAAGCTGGCCGGCAAGGTCGCGGGCGCGCCCGAGGTCATCGTGCTGCAGCAGGTGCCGGCCGGCGAGCCGGCCAAGGGCGCCGTGTGACCGGGCCTGACCTGGCCTAAAACCGTTTGCGGCCCAAGGCGAGCGCTGCTGGAGTGGGCCGTATGACCGGGATCACCAGCGCAATTGGCGACGCCGAGCGGGCCACGTTCTGCGAGCAGGGCTTCATGGTGATTCCCGGTGTCCTCGACGACCGGCAGCTGGCCCGCGGACGGCGTACCGTCACGGCGATGCTGACAGCGCAGCCGCCGCCAGCCGGGCATACGGGACCCTATTTCCTGTGGCCGAGGTTCGACGGGCCGAGGTTCGATACGCCGGGGTTCGGCGGACCGGGGGAGGGCGGGCACGACCACGGCCTGCTGCGGTTCTACCGGGCGAGCGCCATTGGCGACCTGGCGGCGGGCCTCCTGCGGCCTGACCTGCCGCCGCGGGAGCCCGAGTTCGCCCAGCTCGCAGCCACTATCCCGCCGTGGCCGCACCGGCCGGGCGGTCCGCACGTCGATGGCATCAGCCCGCCGTCGGCCGATGGCACGCCAGGCACGTTCTCGTTGCTGGCCGGCGCGTGGCTGACCGACCACAGCGAGCCGGACCAGGGGAACCTCTGGGTGTGGCCGGGGACGCACCTGCGGTTCGGCGCCTACCTCGCGCAGCACGGCGCCGATGGCCTGGCCCGGCTTCATCCGGACCCGTATCCGCCGATTGAGCTCGGAGAGCCGCAGCAGGTGACTGGCCCGGCAGGCAGCGTGCTGTTCGCGCATTACCTGCTCGCGCACAACATCGGGGGCCACGAAGCCCCGGCTGGTGCGCCGATGCGCCAGGTCGTGTACTACCGGATCCAGGCGGCCGGGCACCGAGGTCGCTGGCGGGAGGCCGTGACAGACCCGCTGCTGGAATTCCGCCGCTAGAAGCGGAAGCTAGTGCCGATCGTGTTCGGTACGAAGGCCTCGCTGAACCTGGCCGACATCGCGTGCTGGGCCCGCCAGCCGGTGCAGTGCGCCGGGACCAGCCAGTCCGGGCCGAGGGCGGCCAGGTCGTCGAGCACGCGGTGGATCAGCGGCTCGGACGTCGGCCCGTTCAGGTGGAAGCCGCCGATCATAGGGCGCCTGATCTCGTCCGGTCTCGCTAAGATCGCCTGGATCTTGGCGGCTGCGTCCTCTGGAGGAGAGCTTGATGCGGGTCGACGGACCGGACGGCTACTGGGTCAGTGACGATCCCGCGCTGCTGGATGTCGCGCGGATTCACGCCTGGATGAGCGAGGAGAGCTACTGGGCGCAGGGCCGGTCGTATGCCGTGATGGCGCGGGCGATCGAGCACTCGCTGTCGGTGGGCCTGTACGCACCGGACGGCACGCCAGCCGGCTATGCACGCGTCGTCACTGACCGGTCGACGTTCGCCTGGCTGTGTGACGTGTTTGTCGGCGCCGCGCACCGCGGCCGCGGCCTCGGCAGCTTCCTGGTTGCGCAGGCCGTCGGGCACCCCGACGTCGCCAGCATCCGGCAGGTTCTCATGGCCGAGCCGGGCCGGACCATCTATCGCCGGCTCGGGTTCGGCGACCTCGCGCGGACGGAGCGGTGGCTGGAGCGACCAGGTAGCTAGCTGGGGTGGGGTGCCGTGCCATGAGTACTGCGGCCCTGCCTGCACTGAATCCTTCGGCGCTACCCATCCGTGCATATTCATGGCGCGGGGGGATGAGTATGCCAGCGCCAGCCAGCCGTTCATGCATTGCCGAGGTAGAGCCATTATGCAGAACGGTCCATTGCGAATATGCAGAACGGCGGATTCTGCTTGCTTCTATACATCGGCGAGGGTAGCCTAAGAGACTATCGAGCGGTGCCGGTCGAGCTGTCTGATTCTGCGAAGGGTCGTGCACACATTGGCTTCGGAAATCAGCCTCAATGCCCTCAAAGTCGCGTACTACAAGGCGAATGATTCCACGCTTACCCAGCAGCAGATTGCCGACAAGGTCGGCCTGAATAATCAGGCGCAGGTATCCCGGCTGCTCGCGGAGGCGCGTGAGCACAGGGTGCTCCGTGAGGTGTTCCAGTTTCCCACCGGCCTTTCGGATGAGGTGCGCTTGCAGGTCGCTAACTCCTTCTTTGAACGGCATGGTGAGCTTGAGGACGCACTCGCCGATCGAGCAAGGGATCTGCGAAGCGTCCGGGCCGAGGGCGGCTCGCCTTTCAAGCGCCTGCACGTCGTCGCCGCCCCTGGTCTCGAGAACGAGATGGATGAGACCGCCCGCGAGCGGGCGCTGCAGGCGTTCGGCATCAGCGCCGCTGAGATCGTCGCTGGTTACATTGACGAGGCTAAGACCTGCTGCGTTGCCTGGGGTCGGACGCTCGCGACGACGGTGCGGCACGTTCGGACCAAGAGCGGGGATTACAAGGGGAAGAAGTTCATCCCGATTGCCGGCGAGCCTACCAACCACGAGCCGAATGGCGTGTCACCGAGTGACGCCGCCCGTACGCTCTCGCTGGCCTGGCCGAAGTCAGAATCGTTGTCTCTGCGCGGGGTTCAGGCCAGGATCCCCAAGTCGGTCTTCGAGCAGGACGAGAAGGAGATCGTGCGCGACCTGATTGGATACTGCGAGAGCTACAAGGAGATCTTCGGTCAGCCTAAGTCTCCTGACCGGCCGCTCATATCCGAGGTTCCGATGATCCTGACGGGCATCGGCGATGCAGCAACCAGTAAGCAATCAGTGGACGGCGTCGGGTCTGATCCGTGGTACCTGGAGACCGAAGATGCCGAGGGCAAGGATGTCCTGGATCTTACGGTGGGCAACATCGGAGGCGTCTGGGTGCCGAAGGACGACCTGTCTCCCGATGACAAGCGCAAAGTCCAGGAGGTCAACCTCCGCTGGCTCGGTGCGCAAGAGGATCACTTTCGCCGCTGCTCACTGAATGCCGACATGCAGCGGCACCATCCGGGAGTCGTCGTCCTGGCCGTCGAGCCCGCGAAAGCCAAGATCATTCTTGAAGCGCTGTATCTCGTTAACGTGCTGATCGTCAGCAGGCAGCTAGCGGAGGCACTCGCCGACGAGCTGCTGGGCCCGAAGTCTTAGGAGATCGATGACAGCAGGGGACCACGTCGCCGGGGACGCCCGCGCGCGACGTCGGTCCGTTTCGGGTTTCGCGCCAGCGCTGTCGCGAGCCCGCTCAACCAGCTGGCCTTAGGCCAGGCAGGCCGAAACGGCCGCTACTGGAAGCAACGGTGAAGGTATGGCCACCAGCGACAACCGGAGCACCGAGGAAGTCGGCGCCCGGATTCCGAGTCGGCTGGATGCCCTCTGGCGGCGTGCCCGGTGGCTGCTGCTGGCCGTGGAGCGGGTATGCCGGAAGTACTCGGTGGCGTCCAGGGCCCGGTGGCTCACCTCGACTGTGGTGGTAGCGATCGACTGGCTCCGCACCGGCGTGCACCAAACCGCGGGCTCGTACATGTTCCTGCTTCTGTTCATCGCGCTGCTGTTGTATCCGGACGCTCACGCTGTCTCTGTCGGCGTCCTGCGGATCGAGCGGCTGCGCACGGAGGTCGCCGATCAGCAGGCCCAGATCACGCTGCTCATTCAGCAGGTTCAGCAGTTGGTGTACCAGAACAGCACGCTAGTGGCGAACACGCGACAGAACGTGAGCATCGCCATCGGGGTCGACTCGGCGATCGCTTGCAAGATCGCGGAAGGAGAGCAGGCACCCCGGCGCGCGTGGGCCGCGGTGTCAAAGTCCCTGGCAGCAGAGGCGCTGTTGCAAGGTCCCTCCTCACATTCCGTGTCCGCCGACGTATTCTCAGACCGTGACACAAGCGAGTCCGGCCCGGAGCCGGATGGCAGCTCGGACCGATGTGCGGGTAGCGCAGACGGTGCTTGACGATTTGGACCAGCGCCTCGCGCAGGCTCATGCTGCCGCTGTCGCCCGTCGCATCGATCAGCTCGCCGATCAGCCCGGCGTGCCACTTGTCGTTGCGGACACGGCTGCAGCAGGCGTCAAGAGGTACCTGGTCGCGATCCCCGATGAGGATCACGCTCCGGTCGTCATCTACCGTCACATGGCGGACGAGGAGCAGGGCGACATCTTTGTGGCAGCGCTGATCGACCGCATCATGTTCACCGAGTATCTGAGCGCCGCGCGGCAGGGCATCCTCGATCATCCGGTTGTCCGGAGGCTGTCCTCACTGCTGGCCGCGCACGTATCCGGCGCCGACCGGCTGTGCCCGCCAGTCGGGACTTAGAGTCACCGATCGTCCAGAGGCAAGCCGGCACCCTTGCTCGCTCCGCCGGCGCCGCTAGGAGTCGGGGCAATGCCCGACGCCCCGAGAGCCGCCTTGCTCGTCGGCCAGGGGTACAGCGCCGTGCTATTGACGCGATGGCGGCTGGTCGAGCGCGGCGAACAGCAGCCCGCCGATCATGGCCAGATTCTTGTGGAACTGGATGCGCTGCAATTTGCGGGTGGCCGGGTCCTCGATTGTCCAGTACGCGTGCCCGGCCAGCGTGGTCGGAATCAGCGAGCCGGCGAGGGCCAGGGCAGACAGCCGCGGCGCTAGGCCGAGCGCCAGCAGTGTGCCGCCCGCCACCTGCACGGCGGCGTTCGCGCGCACCAGCAACTCGTCGTCAGCCGGAAGCGGGACCGTCGTGCGGATCGCGGCCAGGACTGGGGCGGCCAGATCGACACGACCCCCCGGCGCCTGGAAAGCGTCGAAGCCGAGCAGGGCATAGGTGGAGCCGGTCAGGAAGCGGGCGGCCGGGCGCAAGGGCGCGAGCACGCGATAGGTAGTGGTCATGGCGCCTCGATAAGGGTCCGGGGGATCTTGCTCAGCAGGACTGTACGCGTCGGTGTCGGGGCCGTGTCAGGCGGCCACGCACACGCGAGTGCCGCCGGGTCCTGGCTTGGTCCGTCAGCGCGGCGTCAGCGGCTGCCGCCGCAGCCACTGCATGAAGGTCCGGCGCGGCGGCCGGACCCGGACATTGCCACCCCGAATCTCACCGGATACTTCCACCGTCAGGACGACCGGTGCATCGACTCCTCGCACCGGACTGACGGCCACGTGTCCGCCGACCATCGCGACTTCAGTGGCATCTACGAGGATGCCAGGCCTCGTGATGATGAGCAGTCTGCCGCCACGGACGTGCGCGTCGATCTGCACCGTGGGATCGGTGATCACGGCCTCGGTGAAGTCGAGCCGGACACTGCCGCCCACGACCTGGAGCTCCATCCTTTTGGGCACCACCCAGCTGCCCACCTGGCGGACACCGCCGCCCCGGCGCTGGATCCGCATCAGGTCCTTCGGTTTCGCCCCGGCAATACGCACGGCCTGACCGGCCGCCGCTGGCAAGTCGGCGGTCAGTACGGCCAGCTCGCGGTAAGTTCTCGCGGTGAGCGCGACTTCCAGCCGCTCATCCAGTTCTTCCGCCGTCAGCCGCCCATCGCCAGCGGCGACCCGAAGCTCCTCGACAACACGGTCTCTGTCCGCGTGCGAGGCGCGCAGCTCGGGCCGGGCTTCGTCTGATCGTCCAGCGGGGGACACATCGCCAGTCACCCGACATACTCTAGGCTGCCAGGCCGGCTTGTGATCACACATGCAGGCGGCTAAAGCTCCGGACATAACCCATCACCTCAGCCGTCGGCGCATGCGCCGGCATCGGCTTTGCGCGGAGGCCGCCATCGGCGGCATGCCGACGCTCCCCGCACGCTGAAGGTATCGGCAAACTATCAGTCGCCGCTGCTCTTATCGAACACGTGAGCGAGTGAGCCGGAATGCTGGCCAGCTGGGGCCGGGAGTTCACCCTGTACCCCACGGCACAACAAACGCGGTTAGCCCCGACGGCACCAAGACCCTGCACAGCCACCCACCACCTGTTCAGGCCGCATGATCCTGCGGCATTTGCGTCACGGGCGCGATCGTGGATCTAACGGTGTTTATGCTCGTCGCACGAGTACCAGGCAACGCATGGGGCGGCCGCGCGCCCAGCGCATGGCGCATCAGCTTCCCGGCACGATGCCGATGCAGCAGTCAGACGGCGCGACAAAGCCGGGTCCGGCGGGGTCTATTCAGGACGCCGAATCGCACGTCACGCGTGCGGCCGCCCGCTGTGCCGCCTCTTACTCCCACCGGTTCGGTTGGAAACCTCGGGCGCCCCGGCGACGCCTGTTGAGCGGACTGGGAGAGCTTCTCACGTCGCTTGGCAGACGGCCAGGGCACAAGAAGGTTGTGAGTCTCCTTGCCATCTATCCATGCGTGCTGCGCGCCTCAGGTCGCCGAAAATAACACTCAGTCGTCACAACCACCGCCGTCAGCCCCGACGGCACCAAGACCCTGCACTCCCACCCGCCACCGGTCCAGGCCGCGTGACACTTCGGCGTCGGAGCCTGCGCTCCATCAAGCTCGCACCGCGCACTGCTGTGATGCGCTAACTCAGGGTTCGCGAACCTCGACCGCCTAGCCTTGAACGAATCGGAACCGTCGCTGACAAGCGGGGCACGTAAAGACGATGCGGTCCAGCGGGAGGTGCGGAGGACGGGCGGGGCCCCTTAATGGAGTGCTGTCATCCGGACACTTGATGATGTTCACCGTTGCAGAGTCATCAGTCGGACGGTACCGGCTCATGTAGTGGCCCGTCAGCCGAGAGCTTCGACGGCTCGCTCTAGTGCTCCCATCCAATCGCTGAGTGGGTACTCCCATGCCACCCCGCCGTGTCGTCCAAGAATGGCGATCCGGAGCTGACCGTCCGAGCGGTAGACCTCGGCTGGGATGTCCACTACGCCATCATGGCGAACGTTAAGTTCCGCTACGGCAGTCTCCCGATCGGGCGGGAACGCCTTGAAGATCTCGAACGTCATGCCTACATTCTTCCGGAGTACTGGAACGTCTTCGTTGCGCGTGCTGTCAAGCTGTGGCTGATGGCCACGACTTGTGGGACTAAATAACCAACAGTTGGCACAACAACAACAGTGGTCAGCCCGGCAGCAAGACGCTCTGCAGCCAGCCGCCGCCGGCACAAGCCGCCTGACGCGCTACCGGCGAGCGGCGACGACCCGGTTCACCCACTCGACCAGCGAGCCGATGACCTCGGCGGAGTTGGTCTCGTTCAGGATCTCGTGCCGGGCGCCCGGATAGATGACGACGGTGACGTCGATCAGCCCCGCGGCCTTGAGCCGCTCCGCCAGCGGGTGGAGCAGCGTGAGGCCGCCGTTGACCGGATCACTCTCGCCCACGGCGATGTAGACAGGCAACTCGTCGCGCAGGGCTGCGACCTGGTCCGGGTCGGCCAGCCGGCGCGCGCCGATGAACATGGTCTTGGCCGACGGCGTGTCGATCCCGAAACCGCACAGCGGGTCCGCGACGTAGGCGTCGACGGCTGCCTCATCGCGAGACAGCCAGTCGTAGTCGGTCCGGGCCGGCTGGAACGGCGCGTTGAACATCGTCAGGTCGAGCGGCTGGTCGAGGTCCAGGGCTGGTTCCAGCAGGTCGATGACCGCGGTGCCGGTGAGTACCACCGCGTCAACGTCCGCGCTGTGGTCGAGCAGGTACTGCTGCACCGCGAACGAGCCCATGCTGTGCCCCAGCAAGATCAGCGGCAGGCCCGGGTGCGCTGCCCGGACGAGGGCGCTCAGCAGGCCGATGTCGTCAACGAGCCCAGTCCAGCCACCGTCGCCCAGGTTGCCCAGGTCATCAGCGCTGGCGCTAGCGCCATGCCCCCGGTGGTCCTGCGCATACACGACGTAACCGGCATCGGTCAGCGCCTGTGCGACATGCTCATAGCGCCGGGCGTGCTCGCCCATGCCGTGCGTGATCTGCACGGCAGCGGTCGGTTGCCCGGCCGGATCCCACCGGTAAGCGGCGATCTGCATGCCGTCGGCAGAACGAAAGGTGAAGCTAGTCGGGGGCATCCAGTTGTTCCTTTCGGCGAGCTACCTCGGGCCCAACCTAGCGGGTCCCCGCGACGACGGGACAGGCCCGCCGTCGCGGATCCCGCCGTCAGCCTTGCGCTGTCAGCCCCGTGGCCAGGCTCACCGCCTCACGGATAGCTCGCCACGTCTATCGGCGCGTTAGTGCTGTCACTTGCCGAGGTGACCGGGCCACCGACGCCTTTGATCACGGAGTTCAGGCTGCCGGACCCGGCGATCCAGACGCCGAAGACGTTCCGGAACTGCACTCCTGGCGTATCCGGGGCCTGGAAGGCCTCGGCGTCGAACAGCGTCGCCGGGGTGTTGATGAACACCACGTAGCCATCCCGTAGCCGTGGAACGTCCTCACGTTCCGGGTGACCAGGAACGCCGGGTAGCCGTCCTGCGTAGGCGACGCCATCCAGGCCGACTGGCTCGGCGGGTCATGGCGGCGTTGCCACGCTGCGGTACCAGGGTGGCGAACCCCAGGCCCAGCACCACCGTGTCAGGCCGGCTGACCAGGATGGGCGCGCTCAGGTCGTAGACACCGGGCGTCAGGATGAGGTCCTTGCCGAGCGCCAGCGCCGCATCGATGGCCAGCACGGGCGTGCTCGGATTCGCCACGAAGAACTTCGACAAGCGAATCGAGGAGCCACCAACACCGCCAAAATGTGGTCGGCGTCGCAGGCCGCCCCGATCAGGCGGACGATCGTGAACGGCAGCGGCAGAACTTGGTGAAGGGATCGACCACCGGCGGCACGTAGTCCGGCGGTGAGGCTGGCAGGTCCACGTTGAGGGTGAGATTCGACAGGGACCGCCAGAAGTTGTCGTCGGAGGTGCAGTCTTGTGTGCCTGCCGTGCAGAGGTTGTTGAACACCTCGATGGCCCCGTCGATGACGGTGTCCTGCGGCATGTAGCCAAGGCCAGCGACCTGTGTGTAGTAGCCGACCTGGAATACCAGCGGGCTGTCGCTCGAGCCATACGTGCCAGGCTCGAGGAAGATCGCATACCGCTGGCTGTCGAACTGGCTGCCGACCGGCACCTGCTGGGCCGAGATGTTGTTGAGGTCAGTCTGAACTGAGCAGTGGCAGGACGACACGTGCCTGGTGCTGTGCGTCGGCGAAGATCTCGAAGCGGCAGCGGCGCGTGGCGATCGCCGCGCCGAACGGCTCGACCGGTTCCGTGATTGCGCGCATACCTAGGGAACGCCCCGCCGCTCACCTGCAGTCGTACCCGGTGCCCGGCATGCAGCCGGTACGCGGTCGGGTACAGCTCCACGTCAACCGCCAGGACGCCATCCGCGCCGGCCTCGACGTCGAGTCTGCGGGCTCAGCCGCCTGATGCCGTCGACGACATTGCGGGAGACGCCCTTCTCGTCAACGTCGCACAGCCGGACGAATACGTCAGCGTAGTCCAGGGACGGGCGAACGTAGATGCGAGCGCTGACGGGGCCGACGACATCCTGGTCAGCGGCGAGCGGCTCGCTGGTGTAGGTCAGCACGTCAGACCGCGCCTCGATGGCGGCGTTGTCGACCTGCTTGCCCGGCGGCTGGAGCACGGGCCCGCCTGCCGTGGGCGTCGGATCGGCCGGGTCGTAGACAAACGACGCGGGCTGGGCATCGCCGGGCTCGGCGTCGAGTGCCAGTGCGCCATCCTGGCGCAGGTAGTACGGCGCCGCGGTGGCAGGCGGCGGCCATTCCTCGAAGTCCAGCCAGGAATCAGCCTGCTGGAGGTACACGCGGACTCGCGGCCCGGCCGGCGCCGGGCCGCCGGACAGGTGATGCTGGAGCCACGCGACATCGGCCTGGCTGATGGCCCTGAGCTCGCCCGGCTCGGCGTGCAGCCACGGGCCGACGACGAGCCTCGCCTCGACCCGGCGGCGCGGATCGCTGCGTAGTCGCGCAGCTGCTCGGCCACGAACAGGTCCCACCAGCCCGTCACCATGCTGACTGGCGGCAGCCGGGTCAGGTCGGCACCGTCATGATCGGCGACCGCCCAGAAATCGTCGCCAGGTGTTTGCGTGATCGACGAAGTCGCGCCAGAACGGCACCGGCGCGCCTGCCACGGCCACGTCCGCCGCTTGCAGCGGCGTCTTGCGCAGCGCTCGCCGCATGGCCGCCAGCCGCACGGGGTTCGGCACGATGGGCGGCAGCACGGCAGCGCTCCTGCCGGCCGATCTGGCCGGTCCAGTTCAGCGCGTTCTTCAGGCCTGGCGCGCCGTGCTCGTAGAACGCGGACGTGATGCGCGCAGCCGTGATGTTCAGTGACACCGACTCCAGCGGCGGGTCCGCATACGGCGCGATCGCCCACTGCGTATGACCGAGATAGCTACCGCCGGTCATCGCGACACGGCCGTCGCACCACGGCTGCTCGCGCAGCCACGCGACAGTAGCCAGGCCGTCGTCGCGCTCGTGCAGGAACGGGCGGAACTGGCCGCCCGAGCCGAACGTGCCGCGCACGCTCTGGATGAAGACCTGGAAGCCGCGGCGGGCTAGCGGCGCGGCGAACACCGAGCCAGCCAGGCCAGCGCGGCCGTAGGGCGAGCGGATCAGCACGACCGGGAGCGCACCGACTTCGCGTGCTGGCCAGTAGTGATCACCGAGCAGGACGACGCCGTCGGGCATCGGCACGCCGACGTCGCGCCGGACGACGACGGGAACACCAGGCCCGGACAGGCCCATCGCCCGGTCCACGGCCAAGCCAGCCAGGCGCGCAAGTGGGTTCATTCGGCAGTCTCCGTTCCGGGCGGCCACGAACCGGGCAAACTGACCGCGCATGTAACGGTAGCTTCTGCCAGGCGGCCGTGGAAACCGTCCGCCGTGTCCAGCCGCTAGCCGGGGAGGCGTTCGTCGGTGGCGGGATCGGTGCCGCCGCCGAAGTAGTGCTCCAGCACCTGCGCAAAGACCTGCTGGTCCGGGTCGGCGTGCCGGAACAGGGTCATGGAGGACCGCAGCTTCTGCGCGTCGATGCCGCCGAAGATCTGCTCGGCCGTCCGGCCAGACAGCCCGACGAGGATCGACGCGCACTCGACGAGCCTGCGGCCGAGCACAGGGTGCGCCAGATACGCCCTGGCCTCCGCGACCGAGCTGATCGCGTATCGCCTCGACGTTGCGACTAGAGCCGAGGCCAGCGATCTGCGGGAATACGTACCACATCCAGTGGCTCGTCTTGCGGCCGCGGCGCAGCTCGGCAGTGGCGTCCTCGTACGTCCCGCCCTGAGCCGTGGTGAAGCGCTCGAGATCGAAAGGGTCTGGTGTCATCTACCTAGCATCAGCCATGGATCGAGCGGCACCGCCTGGCTGATCCACGGGGCCCGCCCCTTCCTGAGCTGCGCGTCGTGCGCCGGGCACAGCAGCGCGACCTGCTGGCTCAACGCCCTGGGTGATCTGCCAGGGGGTCGTGCCAAGGCTCGTGCACGGCGTATGCCATGCGGTCACGCTCATCATGTCCGGGCAGATGATCCTCCGGCCCGCTCCGCACATCCCGGTGAACTCGCTGCATCCTGAGCAGAAGCCAAGCCGGATGGCGACGCGGATCAGAGGTGGTTAAGCCGCAGTCAGGACAGGTCCAGCCGGTTGCAGCTCGGCCGCGGCGCAAGAAGCCGCGCCGTGGAGTGCCTGCGCTCAAATGCGCGGGAAAGGTGAGAAGACATGGGTCGCTGGCCCTTCGCACACCGGGCTTGCCCCCCACTGGTCAAGCTCCGGTGATGACAGCACGTTACTGGCTCAGTACCCAGGCGGACGTCCTCTGAATGATGTAGCCGGATATGTATCTCCGGGCGGTTCTACACTGCGTTTGTGAGCACTACACCGGCAATAAGGGTCGTGACCGGATACGACGCGAGTGGCGCGCCGACATCCTGCGGCAGGGCCAGCCGCCGACCGTCATCCACGCAGGGCGCTACACGACGACCGAGCTGTGGGTGTCGGGCCGGGCGCCGCTAGCGGCGACCGACGCCGACACATCCACCAGAGAGTGGGCGCTGGAGCCGCCGCCCGGCGGCGCGTGCTTCCGGATCGTCGAGATCGCGCCGGCAGCAGACGCGGTGCCCGACGACGCCGCGCCTGATGACGGAGGGCACGGCGACTTTCAGGGCGCTCATGCGACCGACACTCTCGACTACGTGACCATCCTGCGCGGCGAGGTGACGCTCGTGGTGGGCGACACCGAGGTGCTGCTCAGGCCCGGCGACTCGGTCGTGCAGCAGCCCGGCGTCCCGCATGACTGGCAGAATCGCTCCGGCGAGAGCGCCGTCATGGTCGGCGTGCTCATCAGTGCCCGCTAATCAGTGCCCGCTAAGCAATGCCCGCTAAGCAATGCCCGCTAGCGCGACGATCTCACTGCACAAGTCAGCCGCGATAGGAGCGCTTCCTGGCCGGGCGGAATGACCCTATCGTGGGTGAGATGACGGCGCCGGAGATCAATCTCATCGACCCGGACACCTACCAGCGCGGTGGGCCGCCGCACGACCAGTTCGCCTGGCTGCGCGAGCACGATCCCGTCTTCTGGCACGGCCACGGCGGCGAGCCGGGCTGGCCGGGATTCTGGGCCGTCACCCGGCATCACGACATCGGCCACCTGTCCCGGCACCCGGAGATCTTCTCCTCGGCCAAGCGCCTGTCGTTGTTCGGGGAGATCCCCGAGGCGCAGATCGAGCTGCAGCGGCTGATGATGCTCAACATGGATCCGCCGCAGCACACGCGACAGCGCGCGTTCGTGAACCGCGGCTTCACGCCACGCATGATCAGCCGCCTCGAAGAGCACATCGCGCAGATCTGCCATGCGCTGCTCGACGACGTCCAGCAGGCCGGCATGGCCGACTTCGTCACCGAGATCGCCGCGCCGCTGCCGCTGTGGGTGATCTGCGAGCTCGTCGGCGCCCCGGTCGAGGACCGCGGCCGGATCTTCGAGCTCTCCAACGTGCTGATCGGCGCGGCCGACCCGGAGTTCCAGCTCGAGCCGCAGGCGCAGCAGCACGCTGCAGCCGAGATCTACGCTTACGGTGCCGCCCTCGCCGAGCGCCGCCGGGAGCAGCCGGCCGACGACATCATCACGCGGCTGCTGCAGCCTGATGACACCGGCGAGGCGCTGACGAGCGACGAGTTCGACCTGTTCTTCCTGCTCCTGACCGTCGCCGGGAACGAGACCACCCGGAACGCGGCCGCGGGCGGCATGCTGGCCCTGTTCGAGCACCCGGATCAGTGGCAGCGGCTGCTGGCTGACCCGTCGCTGATCCCCACCGCGGCGGAGGAGATCGTTCGCTGGGTCAGCCCGGTGAACCTGTTCCGCCGGACGGCGCTGCGCGATACCGAGCTGAGCGGCCAGCCGATCGCGGCTGGGGACAAGGTCGTCGTGTTCTACGCCGCCGCCAACCGCGACGAGTCGGTATTCGGCGAGCCGCAGCTATTCGACGTGGGCCGCGACCCCAACCCGCACGTGGGCTTCGGCGGCGGCGGCCCGCATTTCTGCCTCGGCCGGCACCTCGCTTCGCTGGAGCTTCGCGTCCTCCTGCAGGCTGCTGACCGAGCGCATGCCACAGATCCGGCTCGAGGGCGAGCCGAGCAGGCTCCGCTCGAACTTCATCAATGGCATCAAGCACATGCCCGTACGATTCTGAGGATCCCGACCATGGGCTATGAGTATTCTCCGGGCTGGCGCGGCCTGACGATCGTGGTCCTGCCGCCGCTGCTGAGTGCGTTGCTCAGGCGGGAATGGCAGGGCAGGCAGCACGTGCCGCGGGAAGGCGGCCTGATCGTCGCGGCCAATCACATTTCCGAGGCCGACCCGCTAGCGGTCTGCCATTACCTCCATGCCAGCGGTCGCTATCCGGTGTTCATCGCCAAGTCGTCCTTGTTCGGGCATGGCTTCGTCGGGCGAGTAGTGCGCGGCACGGGCCAGATCCCGGTCGACCGCGACAGTGGCGGCGGCGGCGCGGTGCTGGCGGCTGCGCAGGATGCCCTGACCGCCGGACAGTGCCTAGTCGTCTATCCCGAGGGCACCTGCACTCGTGATCCGGACCTGTGGCCGATGACCGGGCAGACAGGAGCGGCTCGGCTCGCGCTGGCTACGGGAACGCCGGTGGTTCCGCTGGCGTCATGGGGAGCGCACCAGCTGCTGCCTTATGCCAAGGGCGAGAAAGGCGGACTCGCCGGATCGCTCAAGCCGGGCCTCCACCTGTTCCCCCGCAAGAAGGTTCAGATCATCGCCGGCCCGCCGGTAGACCTCAGCCGCGTATGCCGGCCAGCCGCTGACCGCGAGCACGCTCCACGCTGCGACGGCGGACATCATGCGCGCCATCGCGCTGCTTGTGGGCGAACTGCGTCACGAGGACCCTCCGGCTCAGCTCTATGACCATCACAAAGCGATTGAGCAACGACGGCAGAAGCCGACCAGCACCTGAGGCTAAGCTCACCGCGGCCGGCTGGCATACGCAGGCGATCTCCGCGGCTACCGAGCTCTTGCCTGCCTCGTATACCCCCGTGATCAGGGCGCCCTCGGCGCTGGGCACGCCCGAGCCTAGGGCCGCGTGCCATCGGAGGCGGGATACTCGACGAGTGAGACGATCCGGCTTGCCATGAACCGGGCGGTCCTGACGGGCGTGCCGGTGCGAGTCACCTCGGTGACCTCGACGAGCCCGCGTCGCGTGGCGACCTCGACGCGGCGCCCCGCGCGCGTGGCGCCGACTTCATATGTCCGCGTACCGTCGCCGACATCGACGACGATCTCGACGCGATCACCCTTCATGCTGCTCACCCACCAATCGAACATCCATTCGATACCCAATTCGCGGGAGGACGAAACGGCATTCGCCTGGACACGCCGGTTCACTCTTGCGCTGGACAGTGGCCTGGGAACGTCTCTAGTTAGGGAGGGCACCGTCATGCCACGGTTCATGGACTATCACGACGACCTGAAGCTCCCGGCCGAGGCTATCGAGCAGATAGCGCAGGGGACCCGGGAGGGTGCCACCGACGAGTTCGGCGTCCGCCAGATCGAGCTGTACCACAACCCTGACGGGAAGGTTTACTGCCTGCTCGAAGGCCCGGATGAAGAGGCGATCCGCAACCACCACGCCGCGCTCAACGTGCCGTGCGGCGATGTGCATGAGGTCAGCAGCTTGCTCTGATCCCGCCTCGCGGTACCTCCCGCGGTATCGGGCCGACACCGCCAGTTAGCCTTGTTACTGGATTGTGGCTGACGGTAGGGGGAGGCCCTGATGCCACGCAAGATCGGCTACTGGCTCGCGATCAGCGTCGCGGCTGCCTGCGTGGTGCGCGCGGCCTGGCCGGGCGCGCCGGGCAATCCGGCCACGCTCATCAGCCGGGTCAGCGCCCTCGTCATCGCAGGCCTGATCGCGTTCCTGCACTGGCCAGTGCGACGCAGGTTCGGCCCGCTCGGTGCGAGCTGGACGGCGCGGATTATGCGTATTGCCGGGTTCGCGCTCGTAACGGCGCTGATCCTCGTCAAGGCAGCGGTCGAGCGGCACGAGTTTGCTCAGCTCGGCGGGCGTCCTGCGCTTACCGGGATCTGGGCTGGCGAGATCGCCTCCTTGCTCGTGATCGCCGCGTACCTGACCGGGCTCCTGGCCATCACCTCGCGACGGCCGCCGGCCAGTCGGGCCTCGATCGTGATCGGAACCGGCACCGGCGTGCTCCTGGGCGTGGCTGTCTATGTCGCTGCGACCGCTGGACAACCCGGTGCATATCACCACCGGCTGGCTCAGTGCACTGTTCGAGATCGCCAAGGTCATGGCAGTGCCCGCGGTATTCGCTGCGGCCATCGCAGCCGTGGTCCTGGCCGCGCGGCGGTCGTCCCGGCGCGACCAGGACGGCAACGTGCCGCTGACGCAGATCCGGGCCCGGCAAGGGGTCGCGGCCGGCCTGTGCGTCGGCATCACCTGCGCCCTGCTGGTCTCGGTGCTCGGCATCGCTACGATCGCGCTCGCGCCACACGCCGCCAGCAGCATCCAGTGGACGATTCCCGGCGGTGACCTGCCGTCCAGCTCGTTGTACCGGTTCGAGGTCGCAGCCAGCCACGCCGTGGCCGGCTACCTGCTGATCCTGATCATCTTCCCGTTCCTCGGCGCTGGCATCGGCGCCTGGGGCGGGCTCCTTGCGGCGGGCAACAGGGGCCTGCGGCCCGGTGGCGGAGGCGGCGGCGGCACGAAGCCGCCGCGCCCGAAGACCCCGCGGCCGAGCGGCGGCCTCGAGCTTGACGGGAGTCCGCGGCCAGCGCTGCTCAACGCCGCCAGCTTGCTGAGCCTTCCTGAGTGGGATCCGGCTACCCGCGGGCCGCGCGCGGAGCCTGCCGAGCCGGCGAGGGCTCCTGCCACCCGCTGAGGTGCTACCCGCCGAGACCGAACGCGTACACCTTGCCCACATCGGACACGACGTACAGGACGCCGTCTCCACTTCTGCTTGCCCGTAGCCGCGGAGACCGCGTAGATGCGGTGCTTGCCGCCCCCGAGATAGACCATGCCGCCTGCCACGGCCGGAGAGGAGACCAGGTCGCCGCCGGGCGTGAACCTCCACTTCTGCTTGCCGGTCTTGCCGTTCAGCGCGTACAGGCTCCCGCCCTGGCCGTCGATGTAGACGACACCCTGGAGGTAGGCGGGCTTTCGCCGAGACGAAATGAGCCCAGATCTGCTTGCCCGTGCGGGCGTTGAGCGCGAACAGGTCGCCCTGGCCATTGGGCGAGCCGACGTAGACGACGCCGCCCTGGACGGCCGGCGACGACTCGTCAAAGGACGCCACGCCGAAGCTCCACCGTTTCTTGAGCTTGTGCGCACTGCTCACGGTCAGGCCATTGCCGGCCGGATTGGCGCCGGCGACAAGGCGTGTCGCAGCTGCCAGGATCCGCTCCTTCGTCCGCTGCCTAGCTTTCTCCCAGGCCGCCGCGCGAGACCAGCTGCTGGGCGATGACGTTGCGCTGGATCTCGTTGGTGCCCTCGCCGACGATCATCAGCGGCGCGTCGCGGAAGTAGCGCTCCACGTCAAATTCGGTCGAATAGCCGTAACCGCCGTGTATGCGCACGGCGGTCAGCGCGATCTCCATCGCCGCCTCAGAGGCGAACAGCTTGGCCATTCCTGCCTCCATGTCGCAGCGCTCGCCTGCGTCGTACCGCTCGGCGGCGAACCGGACGAGCTGGCGCGCGGCCGTCAGCTTGGTCGCCATGTCCGCGAGGTACGCGCCGATCTGCTGGTGCTTCCAGATCGGCTGGCCGAAGCTCTCCCGCTCGCCGGGCATACCGCAGCGCGTCGTCGAACGCCGCCTGCCCGACTCCCACCGCCCGCGAGGCCACCTGGATGCGCCCGATCTCGAGCCCCTTCATCATCTGGGCGAATCCGCGTCCTGGCTCGACACCCAGCACCGCGTCGGCGGGCGCGTAATAGTCGGCAAACGACAGCTCGCAGCTCTCCACGCCCTTATAGCCGAGCTTGGGCAGATCGCGCGAAACCACGAGCCCCGGCCCGTGCTCGACAAGCAGGATGCTGATGCCCTTGTGCCGCGGCGCTGCGGCGGGATCGGTCTTGCATAGCAGCGCGATCAGCTGCGAGCGGCGGGCGTTGGTGATCCAGGTCTTGGCCCCGTTGATCAGATATCCATCGCTCACTCGGCCGGGCGATGGTCGTCATGGCCTGCAGGTCAGACCCGCCCCCTGGCTCGGTCAGGGCCATCGTCGCGCGCACCTCGCCGGTCGCCATCCGCGGCAGATAGTGCTGCTTCTGGGTGTCCGTGCCGAACTGGAGCAGCAGCTTGGCGACCACCGTATGGCCGCCCATCGCGCCGGCCAGGCTCATCCAGCCCCTGGCCAGCTCGGCGGTCACTTCGGCGTAGCACGGCGTCGACACAGGCGCCTCCCCGTAAGGCTCGGGGATCGCCAGCCCGAAAATGCCGAGGCCCTTCATCTGGCTGATGAGCTTCTCGGGATACTCGTTAGCGTGCTCGAGTTCGCGTGCCACCGGCCGGACCTCGCGGTCCACGAACTCCGCGACCGTGCGGACGACCGCCCGCTCCTCCGCCGAAAGACCGCTCACTGTCAAGCTCCCTTCGGGGACTGACGCACCACGTTCCGATCTAATCGTAGTTAAAGGGCGTCGCCGAGCAGGTGGCGGCCGAAGGAGCATGACCGATGCCAGCTATGGCCGGCCAGGGGCCGTTCTTCGACGAACTGACCGTCGGCCAGGAATTCACCGCTCCCGCGATGACGGTCACAGCTGGACTGGCCGCGGCGCATCAGGCCATCACCGGCGACCGGCTGGCGCTCATGCTCGATCACGAGCTGTGCCACCAGGTCACCGGCGGCGGTCCGCTGGCCCCGCCAGGGCTGGTCTGGGACATAGCGATCGGCCAGTCCACCGTGGTCACGCAGCACGTCAAGGCCAACCTGTTCTATCGCGGGCTGGCGTTCCGCCGCGCGCCGCTGATCGGGGACACGCTGTCGACGGTGACTCAGGTCGTCGCGCTGCGGCAGAACAAGCCGCGTGACCGGCCGCGCCGCCACCGGGCTCGCGGCGCTGCGGATCATCACGACCGACCAGGAGAGCCGGCCGGTCCTGGACTTCTGGCGCTGCGCCATGCTGCCGCTGGACGATCAGGCAGCGCAGACCGGGCACGCGGACGACCTCGAACGAGTCGGCCAGGACAGGCCCGCCGCCGAACTTCGCGGGGCTGGTCGGCAGCTGGCGACTGGACAGATTCGCGCGGCGGGCAGCCGGGCCCCGGCCCGCCGAGCTGCACGCGGGGCTGTCCGTCGAGGTGGCTGGCGGCGACGTCGTCTCCAGTGCGCCCGAGCTGGCCAGGCTGACGGCCAACATCGCCGCGGTACATCACGACTACGTCCGCCGCAGGCGGGGAGCGGCTCGTCTACGGCGGGCACGCCATCGGCCTCGCGCTATCGCAGGCTGCCCGCGCCCTGCCGTCGCTCGTGACGGTGGCCGGCTGGCATGGCTGCGAGCACCTCGCGCCGGTCCGCGAGGGCGACACGCTGCGCAGCGTGATCACCATCGAGCAGGTCGACTTCCTGCCGGGCGGCGGCGGTCTCGTGCACCTGCGCTCGCTAGTCCGGGCTGATGCGCCGGATGCGCGCGATGTGCTGGACTGGCGGTATGTCGCAGTCCTGGCGTGACTAGCCGGGCCGCAGGACGGCCTCGATCCGCTCGATCATCGTCGTCATGATCGGCTGCGGAGTGGCGAAATTGAACCGGAAGGCGCCGGCCCCCCCGTTGCCGAAGGCGGGTCCGTCCACGACCGTAATGTGCGCCTGCTCGGTGACCAGCTCGCCGGGTGAACCCGGCAGCTCAAGCGACCTGCAGTCAAGCCAGGCCAGGTAGGTTCCGTCGGGTGGCCGGTAGCGCACCTGCGGCAGGTGGCGGCTGACCAGGTCGGCGAGATGGCGGCGGCTGTCGTCGAGGTAGGCGACGACCTCGTCGAGCCATGGCTCACCGTGCCGATACGCAGCGATGTTCGCGACGACACCCGGATTACTGGCCCCACGGGAGGCGAGAACGCCCAGCTCGTCCCAGCGCTCCCGGTCGGGCTCGTTGGTGAGGATGACCTGAGCGCACTTCAGCCCGGGCAGGTTCCACGCCTTGGAGGCGGACGTGGCGGTCAGGGTGTGCGACGCCGCGGCCTCGGAAGTTGACGCGTAGGGGACGTGGCGTGAGCCCGGATAGACGAGCGGGGCGTGGATTTCGTCGGCGAAGACCCGGCCGGCGTGCCTGTCGACGACCTCCGTCAGCTGCGTCATTTCCTGCTCGCTGAACACCCGGCCGAGCGGGTTGTACGGGTTGCAGAAGATGACCAGGTGACCGCCCGCGCGGAACGCGTCCTCGATCGCCTCGAGGTCGAGGGTGAAGAAGCCAGCGTCGGCACGCATCTGCACCTGGATGATCTCCCGGCCGAGGAAGCCTGGCACGGAGAGGAACGGCATGTAGGCGGGCGTCGGCAGGATGACCGGCGAGCCCGGACGCGAGAAGTGCGCGATCGCGATCTCCAGCGCCTTGATCACGTCCGGCACGGGGTGGATCAGAGCCGGATCCAGCGTCCAGCCGTACCGGCGCTGCTCGAAGTCCGCGCACGCCGCGGCGAGCTCATCGGCCAGCCGCGGCGGCAGGTAGCCGAAGTTCGCGTCGGCAGCTAGCCGCGCGAGCGCGTCCAGGATCGGCGGCGCTGCGCCGAAATCCATCTCCGCCACGGCCGCGCCGAACCCGTCCGGACCAGGAGCCGTCCACTTGAAGCTGCCGCGGGCACGCAGCATCTCGGCGGTCGTGGCGTCCATGGCCTGGCGGAGGCGGCTCACCGAGGCAGCTGCGGGGCGATGCCAGGATCGGCCGGCCGATAGCCGCCGTAGATGACGCTCTCCAGCCGCTTCCAGTAGACGTCGATGCCCCGGAAGCCAGCCGAGCGCAGGTAGGCCAGCTGCTGGTCGAGCGGGATGATGTAGCGGATGTGATTCTCCCAGCGCACCTGCTGCGCCGGGGTGCGATGCAATCGCTTGGCGGCCGTCTCCGGGTCATCCTGGTCGTTGACTCGCTCCCAGGTGGCCTCGGCGGCGGGATCCGGGGCGCTGACCGGGTCGTAGTTGAAGTACCAGCCGCCGGGGGCAAGGTGGCCGAAGATCTCGCCGAACAGGCCCTGCTTGCGTTCGTCGGTCAGGTGGTGCACGCACATCGAGGTCACGATCGCGTCGAGCGCCGTGGGAATCGCGGCGGGCCACTGCCCGGTCGTCATGTCGAACTCGACATAGCGGTAGCGCTCGGCGAACGACTGCATCTCCTGCTCGCCAGCGCGCATCATCTCGGCTGAGAAGTCAGCGAGTATCGCCGTGCTGCGCGGATACATGTCGAGGATCACCCGAGAGGCGGCGCCTGTCCCGGCCCCGAGGTCCAGGAAGGTGAACGCGTCCTGCTCGCCGAAGGGCAGGAGGGCGGCCATGAACCGCCGCTGGGGCGCACGCTTGCGCTCATGTGCTTCCGCTTCGGCCACGAAGGTCTGCACGACCTCCCCGGAGTGCCAGATTGCGTTGGTGTCCGTCGACTTGTCCATGGCAGCAAGGCTACTGAGCCGCTGGGGCTGCCAAGGCCGGCCGCTGCCAGCTGCGCAGCAGCCCCTCCCGGTGGTATCCCGCGCGCTCGGCCGCCCGCCAGGCTCCCTCGTTCCAGGGCTCTACGCAGAGCTCGATGCGATGAAGGCCCGGCAGCGACAACCCCCAGCGCGAGCTGGCGGAGGCGCGAGCATCGCCTAGATCGGCAGTCGCGGGGACGGTCGTGATCAGGGGGATCAGCTCATCAACGGCAGCCGATTGCACGAGGCCGGCGTCCCGCTCACCGAACGGTCGCAGCACGACAGGCGGGCACGTGATGACAGGCATGTCCGCGAGCCGCATGCCGCCAATACTGAGGCTCCTGGCAGCGGCGGCGCCAGTAGGTTAAGTGTCCTAAGGGCACGCCACACCTGTGTTCGCGTTCGAGCATGATGGGCTGATGACCATGCCGGTCGTCAGCCACGTCCTCCTGGACTTCTTCGGTACGCTCGTCGACTATTCACCCAGCCGTACCGAGCAGGGCTACTACGCCTCCCACGCGTTTGTGGCCGCGCAGGGCGCCCAGCTCAGCTACGCCGGCTTCCTGGAAGCGTGGGCGGAAGAATCGGCGCGCCTGGACGCGCGCAGCGCCCGCGACGACAGTGAGTTTTCGATGCAGGAGGTCGCCACCGCCGTGCTCGCCCGGGTGCTGCGCCGCGAGCCCGAGCCGACCCAGGCCGCAGCGCTGGCCCGCGCCTACGTCCACGAATGGAACACCGCGGTGGTATACCCGCCAGGTATGACAGAACTGGTCGGCACTCTCGCGGCTCGGTTCCGGCTGGCGGTCGTCTCCAACACCCATCAGCGCGATCTGGTGCCCGATCATCTGGCGGCCATGGGCATCGCCCATCACATGGATGCTGTCATTACCTCCGTCGACGTGGGCTGGCGCAAGCCACATCCGTCTATATACGCCGTGGCCCTCCGCCGCCTGGGCATCACCGCTGCCAGCGCCGTCTTCGTCGGCGATTCCTATGGTGCGGACTACGCCGGTCCCGCGGCCGCGGGCATGACATCATTCCTGATCGACCCGGCCCACCAGCACGACGTCCCCGACAGCCAGCGCCTGTCCTCGCTGGCCGACCTGTCCGGCCGCCTGGCTCAGCGCTGCAGTCCGTCCCATGACCAGTGCGGAATGCGCAGGCCATCGGGGACGTCGTCCGCAGAGTCGTGGTAGCGCGACATGGTCGTCGTGGTGGCCCAGGCGAAGTAGTCGTGCAGCACCTGCCGGAGCGGACCAGTCGTGTCGAGCCCGACGTCCTGCATTGCCTGGTCGAAGCAAGCGATCGCCCGGCTGTCCATCTCCGTGTGCTCGCCGTTGCCGCTGTGGATCCGCACGACCGAGGTCTCGTCGCCGAAGTTATCGGAGTAAGCGGTCGGGCCGCCGAGGGCCTCGGCCCAGTAGGCGGCGAGCCGCTCGCTGTGCTGCGGATGGAACCCGTGACTGAACGCGTGGCTGACGATCTCATCGGCCATCACCCTGGCGTGCCACGCGTCGGCCAGGCGGAGCATGCCCTCGGCACCGCCTGCGACCTGATACACGCTCTGCATGTCCTGCGACGATACATGCGTACGCGCCTCGTCGACCTGGCGCAGGATGGCCACGGCGCCGCTGGCCTCGGCGATCGCGCTCGCCTCCGTCGCCAGGGCCAGGGCATCGTCGCGGCGGTCTTGCGCGGCGGCAATATAGATGAGCCCTACCAGGTTCGCGGCAACGCCTGGCATGAGCCCGATGTCGCGACGGAGTCGGACCGACTCCTCCAGCCTGCGCCGCGCAGCGTCGAGCCGGCCTGCGGCATGATCGGCGATGCCGAGATGTCGCAGCGCATCGGACATGGTCCGCTTGTCGCTGGCCCGGGCGGCCAGCTCATAGGACTGTTCGAGGACAGGGACCGCAGCGTCGTTGTCTCGCCGGACAAGCTGCTGACAGCAGCCGATCCAAAACAGCGACTCGGCCGTGCCGCGCACGTCACCGGCCGCCTGATAGAACTGCAGGGCCCGCTCGAACAGCGCTAGCTCGCGTGGATCCTCGACTATCCGCTCGGGGTCCTCACCCCGCTGCTGAAGGAACCGGCCATGGATGATCTGGCCGCGTACCAGGGCCAGATCCGCCTCGACTGCGTCCAATTCCGCGTCGCCCGCCGCCAGAGCGTCAGCGTCGCCGGTGAAGACGAAGCGTTCGTAGAGCAGTCCCGCGAGTTCGATTCGGTCATCCGCGCTCATGGTCACCTCCGCCTGCCGCCAGCCGCCGCCATCCCGTGAGAGCGCAGCGCCGCGCGGCCAGCCACGTACTCCAGCATGCAGGACAAGGCCGACCTGCAGACCGGCCGGCGACTCGAGACCGAGTTGCCGGCCGTCCGGTTCACCCTCGACGAGTGGATGCTCCGCCGGCACGGTCTCCCGTGTGACGATGCGGCGGCGCGAAAGGCGCTGCTACAGGCGCACCCGGAAGTACATGGTGGGATGCCAGAACGCGTTCATCCGGTGGAACCCGATGAGTGTGCCTGATTGCTGCGCACCGAATGTCCATGGCCCCCGGACGTAGAGCTCGACGTGACCGGTGCCGAAGAACGCCAGGTCGCCGCGTCGGGCCTGCGATTTGGGGATCCGGACGAGGCGCCAGCTGTCCAGCATCTCGTACGTCGTGCGCGGCAGTCTGATGCCGGCGGCCAGGTAGGCCGCGTAGACCAGGCCGGAGCAGTCGTATCCGAACGGGCCGGTGCCACCCCATATGTAAGGCTTGCGACGCTGAGATAGTGCGAAGTACCAGGCGTGCAGCCGCATCCGCCTGGTGGCTTCGGCGACTCTGCTCGGTCTGCTGGCGGCTAGCGACGTGAGGCTCGATGCCACCGTCCTGCTGCTGGTGACCAGCGGCTTGCTGGTCGCGGCGTGTGCTGTTCCTGGTGTGGCCAGTGCCGCTGATGCCAGGAGCACGATGACCACTGCGAGCGCGGCTCGCGTGATGCTGCGCACCCGGGCCGGGAGACCGGCGCGTTCGCAGCGAGGGATGCCTTCGTTCAAATCGGACTTTCTGCCGCAGGTGCGCCCGGACGCGACACAGGCGCCTGACGTGACGCGGGCCGCTCAGGCATGCCCGCCCCGTGCAGGTAGATCGGCCGCGGTTTCGATTGCGAAACCAGCTCCGAAAGTAACTTTGCGCCGAAATAACGGCGGCTCTATTGATGCTTTGCCATCCTCAGCCGCAAACGTCCGGATACGAGATTCCATCAGGCAGTTACGATGACGAGATGATCACCGGCCTGCATGCGATCGTGTTTTCGACCGAAGCCGACAAGGTACGTGCGTTTTTCAAGGACGTGCTGGCCCTGCCGTCGGTCGATGCAGGCGGCGGGTGGCTTATCTTCGCCATGCCGCCCGCTGAGCTGGCTGTACATCCGGTCGATGGCGAAAGCCGCCACGAGCTGTACCTGATGTGCGACGACATTCACACGACGCTCGCTGAATTGCGCGCCAGGGGGGTCGAGGTGGCGCGGGAGGTCGCCGACCAGGGCTGGGGGCTGCTCGCCGCCATCCGGCTTCCGGACGGCTCAGAGCTTCCCATCTACGAGCCTCGCCACCCGTCGCCGCTGCAGCCCTGACGAGCGGGGTGCAGGCACGAGCCTGATGGCTCCTTGTCAGCGTGTCAGCAGCCGCTGAAGCTGGACCGGCTCGGCGCCCTCGACCTCGATGATTTTCGTCCGGCTCGTTGCGCCGGCGACCAGCGTGACCTCGCGAGGGCGAACGCCAAACGCGGCCGCGACAGCAGCCAGCGCGGCCGCCGTCGCGTTGCCGCTCACCGCGCGTGCGCTGACGCGGACTACCAGAGCCCCGTCGTGCTCGCCACCCACGCCGGGGTTAGCAGAGCCTGGGCGCACTCGGATGGTGATCCGCACGCCCCTCAGTCTGCCTGCCGGTGCAGCGCAAGGACCACGTTAGCCAGCGGGACGACGACCAGAACTGCAAGTAGCTGTACCGCCGCAGCTCGCGGGTCACGTCGACGCCCGCCAGCTCCGCCTCAAGCGCGCCGAGCCGCCACAGGTCCATGGTTCAGCGCGGCGGCGATGAGACCGAACCAGCCGGCGGGATGGTGCCCGGCCCCATCACTTCGCAGGACAGCGCACCGAGTGGGTCGCTCGTCAGCAGCGGCTGCGCCAGCGCGGGTGGCGTCAGGAAGGCTGGCTGC
Source organism: uncultured Actinomycetota bacterium (assembly GCA_963837255.1). Lineage (GTDB taxonomy): Bacteria > Actinomycetota > Actinomycetes > Streptosporangiales > Streptosporangiaceae > JAJYUU01. Next base: position 799,607 of record CAWIMN010000007.1, on the reverse strand, counting down.
GCCAGGTCGAGCATGTCCAGCATCGCGTTGGCGTTGGCATCCCGGCGGGTCATGGCCGGCAGGTTCCACTTCGCCTCGACCAGTGCGCAGATGCTGGTGTGGTCGAAGATCTCATGCGAGACGTAGCCGGGCCGGGCCCACGGCGAGACGACGGCGCACGGCACCCGGAACCCATACTGGGCGAAGCCGTTGTATGCAGGCACCCCAGCGGGAGCGTCCGGCGGGATATCGTCCGGGGCGATGGCCGCGGGCGGTGGCACGTGATCGTAGTAGCCGCCGTGCTCGTCATAGGTCCAGATCAGCAGCGTGCGCTCCCAGCCAGGGCCAGCCATCACCGCGTCGATGACCCTGGCTGCGAAATGTTCCCCGGTCGCGATGTTCTGCGGGTCTTCCTCGGACCCGAGCAGGTAGTTCGGCTCCACGAGCGAGAATCCGGGCAGCCGTCCGGCAGCGGCGTCAGCAAAGAAGTGCTCGATCCCGACGACATTCGTGCCCACGTTCCTGGCATAGAGCTCCGGGTACAGCTCGGTGGTCGAGATGACGACGCCGAGCGTGGAGCAGTAGTCCCGCCACGTGATCCCAGCGTGATCCAGCCGGTCGAAGATGGTGCCGTTCGGAGGATAGGCAGTAAAACCGGGAACGGTGTCGTTGATCATGCCGAGCGACGTGGCGGAAATCAGGTAGCGCCGGTTGGGAAACGTCGGACCGAGCAGCGAGCAGAAATACCGGTCCGCGATCGGGAACTGGCGCGCTACCGAGTAGTAGAACGGCTGACTGGCCTCCTGCCAGTAGCCCATTGCCACGGGCCCGCTGCCCGACTCGACGAAGCCGGAATTGCGGCCGTCGGCGAACTGAGCGTGGCTGTCCTGCCAGGTCTGGCTCGGCTTGCCCAGCAGCTGGCAGGTGGTCGGCATGGCGAAGGCGTGCTGGACGTCGCCATTGGCGTAAGGGTTGGTGGCCGTCGGCTTCCCGTCGGCGCCTAACGACAGCCCGTCGGCGCCCGCGCGTCCCAGCATGCCGAGCTTGTTGTCGTAGGAGTGGTTCTCCATCATCAGGACGACGATGTGCTCGATCTTGGGGATCGTATCTGTGCCGGCAGGGCGGTCCGGGTACGGCAGCGAGCCCGGCTGACGGCGCAATCCCGGAACGGCAGGCTGCTCGGTCACGAATGCCCTCCTGAGGACGGAACTCTCATCAGCTAACAGCATGCCGGGAAACGCTGTCGATGGCGAGCGCGGCCTCGCACGCTGCTCTGACGGCCGTTATGCTGCGGCTTGTGACTGTGCGAGACCTGACCGGCGCTGCGTGACCGCGTACCTCAGTGACGTCTCCGAGCTTGACCTCGCCAGCTACATCAGGCCCGGCGACGCCGTGGCGTGGGGCCAGGCCTGCGCCGAGCCGCTCACTCTCGCGGAGGCCCTGGGCGAGCAGCGCCAGCAGCTTGGCGGCGTCCGGTGCTTCACCGGCATATCCAGCTCGTCGGCGCTGAGGCCGGCGCACTGCGACTACCTGTCCTTCACCTCCTACACCGCGGCAGGCGCTAACCAGGCGCTGGCCGAGGCAGGCGCGCTGGACATCCTGGCCGCTCACTACTCCGAGCTGCCCGCCATCCTCGGTGCTGACGGCGCCGGCCCGCAGCGCGTCGACGTCGTGTTCCTGTCGCTGCCGCCGCCGCGGCCAGATGGCACCTTCGGGCTGGGCCTCGGGGCCGACTACGTCGCCACCCTGGTCGGCCAGGCCAGGGTCGTGATCGCCGAGGTCAACGACCAGGTGCCAGATCTCAGCTGCGATCGCCGGCTCAGCCCGGACGAAGTCGACGTTGCGGTGCGCGTCTCGCGGCCCCCGGCCGAGTACCCAGCGGCCGCGCCGCGAGACATCGAGGACACGATCGCCGGCCATGTCGCCGGCCTCATCCCGGATGGCGCGACCATCCAGCTGGGCATCGGCAGTATGCCTTCGGCCGTGGCCCGGCGGCTACGTGGCCACCGCGACCTCGGCGTCCACTCCGGGATGATCACCGATGCCGTGGCCGAGCTGATCGAAGCCGGCGTCGTCACCGGCGATGCAAGGGCAGTGGATCGGGGCCTGGTCGTGACGGGCTTCCTGATGGGCACGAAGAAGCTCATCCGGCTGGCCGCCGACGACGATGCCATCACGCTGCGTGACACGCGCTACACCCACGATCCGGCAGTCCTGGCTGCCCAGACTCAGCTCATCGCGATCAACTCGGCGACCGAGGTCGACCTGACCGGTCAGGCCAACGCCGAGACGGCGGCGGGCCGGTACGTCGGCGCTGTCGGGGGCGCCGTGGACTTTGCGCGCGGCGCGGCTCGCTCGCGCGGCGGCGTCCCGATCATCGCGCTGCCCTCCACGGCCGGCAGCGTCAGCCGCATCGTGGCCAGCCTCAGCGGGCCCGCGACCCTGGCCCGCGCTGACACCGGGGTCATCGTGACGGAGTATGGAATTGCAGACCTGCGCGGGCTGACGCTGGCGCAGCGGCGGGAGCGGATGCTCGCGATCGCCCATCCTGATCACAGGCACGCGCTCGCGGCGGCCCAGACGGCCACAGCCAGCGACGGACCGGAAGGAGCCTCATCATGACCACGCGCCGAGCCGCCATCGTGGCACCGCTGCGCACGCCCGTCGGCACGTTCGGCGGCAGCCTTCGCGACGTGCCGGTCGAGGTACTCGCCGCGACCGTCATCAAGGCGGTCCTGGCGCGCACCTCGATTGACCCGGCGCTCATCGACGACGTGTCGTTCGCTCAGTCCTACGCCAGCGGCGAGACCCCGTGCATCGGCCGCTGGGCCGCCCTGCAGGCCGGACTGCCGGTCAGCGTGCCCGGCTTCCAGATCGACAGGCGCTGCGGCGGCGGCCTCCAGGCTGTCATCACCGCGGCCATGATGGTGCAGACCGGCGCGGCCGATGTCGTGCTGGCCGGCGGCGTCGAGAGCATGAGCAACGTCGAGCACTACACCACGTCGATGCGGTGGGGTGCCAGGTCAGGGAACCAGTTTCTCTACGACCGGCTCGACCGTGGCCGCGAGCGGTCACAGCCCGAATGGCGGTTCGGCAAGATCTCGGGGATGATCGAGACTGCCGAGAACCTGGCCGAGCAGTTCGGCATCACCAGGGATGAGGCCGACGCGTACGCCGCTCGCAGCCACCAGCGCGCCGCAGCCGCCTGGGACGCCGGCCTGTTCGAGGACGAGGTCGTGCCGGTCGAGGTGCCGCAGCGGCGCGGCGAGCCAGTCACGGTCGGCAAGGACGAGGGCGTGCGGCCGGACTCCACGCCGGCGTCGCTGAGCAAGCTCCGCACGATCATGCCAGGCGGCACCGTGACCGCCGGCAACGCCAGCCAGCAGAACGACGCCGCGGCGGCATGCCTCGTCGTGGCCGAGGACAAGCTCGATTCCCTCGGCCTTGAGCCGCTCGGCTACCTGGTCGGCTGGTCGGCAGCCGGCTGCGAGCCAGCGACGATGGGCATCGGGCCGGTGCCGGCGGTCGCCCGGCTGTTCGACCGCACCGGCCTGGACTTCGGCACCATCGACCTAGTCGAGCTCAACGAAGCGTTCGCGGTCCAGGTCCTCGCCGTGCTGTCAGGCTGGAACTGGAACGACCCGGACAAGCTGAACGTCAACGGCTCGGCCATCTCGCTCGGCCACCCGATCGGCGCTACCGGCGCGCGCATGCTCGCGACCGGGCTGCGCGAGCTGCGGCGGCGTGACGGCCGGTACCTGCTGGAGACCATGTGCGTGGGCGGCGGCCAGGGCGTCGCCGCCGTGTTCGAGGCGGCCAGATAGGCGTTAGGTCGACGTCGGCGTCGGAGTGGGCGTCGGGGTCGGCGTGGGTGTTGGGGTCGGCGTCGGGCTCGGCGTGGTCGTCGGCGACGTGGAGCTTGGCGACGGCCACGGCGACGGCGACGTCGTCGGGTTCTTGGATGTCGCCGTCGGCGACGGGTGCGGCTTGTGCGACGACGGACGCGGGCTCGGCAGCGGCAGGATGGGAAGGCCGGCTGCCCGCTTCTTCGGGAACAGGGCCGTGTTCGGCAGATGGGGCGTAGGGCCCGCCGAGCTGGCCGGCGAGGTGCTTGGATCCGCCGGGCTCTGGCCGAGGACCTCGCCGATCGCGTGCGAGATCGCGTGCGGAGCACCGAAGATACTGAACACGATGGCTCCGGCTGCAGCAGGAGCGAGCAGCAGCGCGGCGAGCACCGCCGAAGCCAGCACGAGTTTCCTGCGCGGCGGCGACGCCGGCTGCTCAGGCAGGGGGAAGCCGTCGGGGCCGAACTCGCCGATGCTCGCGCCCAGCGACTCACGATAGGAAGCAAGCTTGGGATCGAGGAGGACGCTCGCGGTCCGGCGCCGCACCGATGGCGGCAGCATCACGAGCGGGATCTGCGATATCGCCCGGACCGGGTCCGCAGGAATCGGCCCGGTACCCAGGTCCGCGCTCTCGAATCCGGTGGCCGCGGCCGCCAGCAGCGCCTCGGCGCCATCGGCCGGCATGCCGAGGACAGCTGGCAGCTCAGCCGGGCTCACGTAGTGCCGGTGAACCAGATCCAGTACTTCTCGCTCGGCCGCCGGCAGCGAAGCAAATGCTTCCGCCGTGGCCCGCTCAGGATTGCCCCTCAGCGCCTCGATCTGAGCGAGCCGTATCTCCTCGGTGTCGGGCTCCTTACTGTCTGCCGAGGCCACGTCTGCGGCTGCCAGATCAGCGCGATCAGGGGCCGAATCCCAGGCTGGCTTAGGCAGCGCCGCGCGCACCGGATTCTTGCTGATGCACTCCCGCCGGGCCAGCGCGAATAGCCAGGCACGAAGCCGGCTGGCATCCTCTAGGCGATCGATCAGGGAATAGGCTGCGACGAACGTCGCCTGAGTCGCGTCCGCGGCGTCCTGCTTGTCAGCGAGCAGCGAAAGGCAGTAGTCGAAGAGGTGGGCTGCGTGCGCCTCGAACATGGCAGCAAAGCGGCCCCCGTCACCCGGCGCCGCCGGCTGCGGGTCACCATCTCGCGCGACCGGGCGCGCGGCCTCCGCTGACACTGCCCCTCCCTAGCGACGCCGGGCCTGCGTAGCGATACCGGTGCCTGACGATACCGGTCACCAGCCGCGCTAAACATCCATGCAGCCGCATCGGTGGTACACGACGGTAGTCGAAGAAAGTCCGTGATCCCAGCTAATGGTCCCACTTATCTGGGTTCCACCGTGCAGAACTCGAATCCGGGCAGAACCTGGCACCGGAAGATCACACCCTATTACGAAACGACTGCGACCCGTAATATCCAGGAGATACGGAACGGCCCCGTTCCTGAAATTGTGAATTAGAGCACCTGCTGCTGGCCGGTACCAGGGACGACGAGGCCGGACTCGTAAGCGGCGATGACCGCCTGCGTGCGGTCGCGCAAGCCAAGCTTGTGCAGGACACGGCTGACGTGAGTCTTGACGGTCTCATCAGTGACGACCAGGCGGACGGCTATCTGCTGGTTCGACAAGCCTTCGGCCACCAGGCTCAAGACCTCGGTCTCGCGTGGCGTGAGCATCGCGAGCGCCGGGCGAGCAGCAGCCGCAGACGCCGGCGGCCGGAGCCGGGTGAACTCGCTGATGAGCCTGCGGGTCACGGCAGGCGCCAGCAGCGCCTCGCCGGCGGCCACCACGCGGACGGCGTCGAACAGCCGCTCGGCGGTCACGTCCTTCAGCAGGAACCCGCTCGCTCCCGCGCGCAGGGCCTCGAACACGTAGTCGTCGAGGTCGAACGTAGTCAGGATCAGCACCCGCGGCCCGCCGGACCGGCCGGCCGCGAGCTGGCTAGCGCAGAGCTGCCTGGTCGCCTCGATTCCGTCGGTGCCCGGCATCCGCACGTCCATGAGCATCACATCAGGGCGCAGATCGCGGCCGAGCGTGACCGCCTCGGCCCCGTCGCAGGCCGTGCCGACCACGGTGAAGTCCGGCTGCGTGTCGAGCAGGGCGGCGAATCCGGCGCGCACCACCTGGTGATCATCGGCCACGATGATTCGGATTATGTCAGTCACCACGCCACGTCCTGTTCAGCCTTCGCGGGGAGCGTGGCCTGGACCAGGAAACCGCCGCCGGGCGCGGCGCCGGTGCGCAGTGTGCCGCCAACAGCCGCGGCCCGCTCGCGCATCCCGAGCAGCCCATGGCTGGCTGCCACTCCGTTAGCTGGCCCGGCGCCGTCCGCCAGGCTTACTGGCCCGGGGCCGTTGTCGCGGATTCGCAGGCGCAGGCCGTCGCCGGTGTAACGCAGCTCGACGTCGACAGCGGCGCCCGGCGCGTGCCGGCGTGCGTTGGTCAGTGCCTCCTGCACGATGCGGTACGCGGCGAGCTCGACACCAGGGTCGAGAGGCGTCAGCCAGCCGCTCACGATCAGCCGGGTCCCGGCGCCGGACGCTTCCCTGGCCTCGTCCAGCAGGTCGTTCAGCTGGTGCAGGCCGGGCTGCGGGTAGCGCTGCGCAAGCTCGGCGGCGGCGTCCTCACGGAGCACGCCGAGCAGGCGCCGCATCTCCGTCAGAGCCGACCTGGCGGTGTCACCGATGGCCAGCAGGCGCTGGGCGCCAGCAGCAGGCATGTCGCGGGTGGTCAGCCGCGCAGTCTCAGCCTGCACCGCGATCATCGAGATGTGGTGCGCCACGACGTCGTGCAGCTCGCGCGAGATGCGAGCCCGCTCGCCGCGCACCGTGTGCTCCACTAGCGACCCGGCCAGGACTTTGTGCTGAGCGGTCCTCGTGGCCGACTCGGCCCCGACCCGCCAGGCGAAGCCGGCCCAAGCAGCGAGCGGTGCCGCCGCGGTGAGCAAGATCAGCACTAGCCGCGTCGGGCTCGTGGCCGGTTGCGCCAGTGCCAGCACCAGACATGCCAGTGCGATGCAGGCAGCCAGCGCCTGCGCGCCCAGGTAGCCGAGCCGGTACACGACCGCGACCAGGGCCACCAGGCCCGCCACGGTCGAGGCGTGCACCAGCCCGAGCGAAAGCAGGTCAGCGACCGCGATAATAACGGCCGCCGTCCTGGGCTGCGCCCACAGCACGCCGAGCGGGAGCGTGGTCGCGAGCGCGATGAGGACCAGGAAGATCTTCGCTGGCGCTGGCGCTGTTGCCGGGCCCAGGGCGGCATGATCTGGCAGCCGCTGCGCGGCCACCTGGAGCACAGCGGCGAACGCGAGCGCCAGGCCCGCTACTGTCGGCGCGCGCCGATCCAGGACGGCCCGGGTCGCGGCGCTGCGGAGATCGCCACCGGTCATGGTCCCATTGTCGTCGCCAGCGGCCCTGTTGGCGTCCCCTGGCCTGGGAGTCTGCCGTCCCCCGCACGGGGGACGCCCGGCCTGCTGTCCCTCGTAGTGCTCACGCCAAAGAGGGCTCTGTGGCGTGACGACCGCGACCGCATGACTCCGTAGCGTGTCCATCATGGACGCGACTATCGAAGTAGCTGGCCTGCACAAGCAGTTCGGCCCGACTGTGGCCATTGACGGCCTGACGTTCCGGGTAGAGCCCGGCCAGATCACCGGGTTCGTCGGCCCGAACGGGGCCGGCAAGTCCACCACCATGCGGGTCATCCTCGGCCTCGACAGCGCCGACGAGGGCAGCGCGCTGATCGGCGGGCAGCCCTATGCCAGCCTGCGGCACCCGCTCAGTCATGTCGGCGCGCTCCTGGACGCGGGCGCGCTCCAGCCGAGCCGCAAGGCCCGCGACCATCTGCTCTGGCTGGCGCACTCGCAGGGCCTCGGCGCGCGGCGCGTCAACGAGGTGATCGAGCTGACGGGGCTCGGGCCAGCGGCCCGGCGCAAGGCGGGCGGGTACTCGCTCGGCATGCGGCAGCGGCTCGGGATCGCTGCCGCGATGCTGGGCGATCCGCCCGTGCTGATGTTCGACGAGCCGTTCAACGGCCTGGATCCGGAAGGGATGGCCTGGATGCGGGCATTCCTGCGGTCGCTGGCCGCCGAGGGCCGAGCCATCCTGGTGTCGAGCCACCTCATGAGTGAGCTTCAGGGCAACGCCGATCACCTGCTGGTCATCGGCCGCGGCCGGATGGTTGCCGATACCAGTGTCGCGGATCTGCTGGCGGCCGCGTCGAAGGATCGCGTCATGGTCCGCACGTCGGCTCGCAGCGAGGCGACTACGGTGCTCGCGCAAGCCGGGGGCACCGTAGCGGTCTCCGACCATGACCTGCTGGCCGTGTCCGGGCTGGAGCCGGGCCAGATCGCCCGGCTGCTCGGGGACGGCGGCGTGCCGTTCTCCGGGCTGGCTCCGTACCAGGCCTCGCTCGAGGAAGCCTACATGGAGCTGACCAGGGACTCCGTCGAGTTCCGCGGCCAGCCAGCTGTCGGCACAACGGGACCGGAGCTGGCGCGATGACCACGACGCAGACGACCTCATACCGGTCCGCTCAGCCTGCCGGGCGGGACGGATTCGGCCAGCTCCTGCGCGCTGAGTGGACCAAGCTGCGGACAGTGCGGGGCTGGGTGATCGCGCTTTTCCTGGCCGCGGTCCTGACGGCCGTGCTCCCGATCGCGCTAGCCGGGACGGCGACCTCGAATGACCCCGTCACGTGCGCACACGGGATCTGTCAGGCCGAAGGTCAGGTCGTCGCGACCGGCCCGGCAGGCGATGCAGTGACCGACAGCTTCTACTTCGTGCACCAGGCACTTGCCGGCGACGGCAGCCTCACCGCGCGGGTTAGCGCGCTGCGCGGTTCCGCCCCGCGGCAGAACTTCCCGCCAGGCTTCGCCCCGCCGCCATCGACTGTGCCGTGGGCCAAGGCCGGCCTCATGATCAAGGCCAGCACGAAGCCGGGAGCTGCCTACGCGGCCGTCATGCTGACCGGGGACCACGGCGTCCGTATGCAGTACGACTTCACCCACGACATCGCGGGCAGCGCTGTGTCCGCGTCCTGGCTGCGGCTGACCAGGTCGGGTGACTCCGTCACCGGCTACGAGTCGGCCGATGGCCGGCACTGGACCGCGATCGGCACGGCCGTGCTCTCGGGCCTGCCTGCTACCGCGCAGGCCGGGCTGTTTGCGACCTCGCCGCCGTTCCAGGAGGCCTTCGGCACCGGGGACAGCAGCTACGCGATCGGTACCCAGGCGACCGCGACATTTGACCACGTCGGATTCACGGAAGCGGGCAGCAATTGGGTGGCCTCGACCGTTGGCGCGCAGCCGCAGGGTTCTGGTCGTGGCAAGATCACGGCGAACTGCAACGGCGTCAAGTGCGGGCCGGCAGGGCCGCCGGCCGGGTCGGTGCATGCGGCCGGCGGAACCTTTACGGTGGCTGGCTCGGGTGACATCGCGCCGTTCGAGCCCATCGTGGACCCGCTGCACGTCACGTTCTTCGGCACTCTCTTTGGCCTGATTGCCCTCATCACGCTCGGCGCCTTGTTCGTGACCGCCGAGTACCGGCGCGGCATGATCCGCACGACCGTCACCGCAAGCCCGCGGCGCGGCCGGATCCTGGTAGCCAAGGCCATCGTGATCGGCACGGTCGCCTTCGCGGCCGGCCTCATCGGCGCCGCCATCGCGCTGCCGATCGTCGCCCACAAGCTCTATGCCAATGGCTGGCGGCCGCCGGTCTGGCCGGAGCTGTCGCTGACCGGCGGGATCGGCCTTCGGGTGGTGCTCGGCACGGCGGCAATCGCGGCCGTGGCGGCCATCCTCGGCCTGGCGGCCGGCGCTATCTTCCGGCGCAGTACCGGGGCCATCATGGCGACAACGGGCGTCCTGGTTGTGCCGGTGATCCTGGGCGTCGTCCTGCCGCTCGCGCCTGCCACCTGGCTGCTGCGGATCAGTCCCGCTGCCGCGTTCAGCCTGCAAGCTGGCGTGCCGCGGTATTCCCAGGTCAGCAACATCTGCTCGCCCTATCACTCGTGCTTCCCGCTGTCGCCGTGGCCGGCTTCGCGGTGCTGTGCATCTGGGCCGCGGCAGCCCTGGCAGGGGCGATCTACCTGCTGCGCAGGAGGGACGTATGAGAGACGCGGTGCACGCGGAGTGGACCAAGCTGCGGACGGTGCCGAGCTCGGGCTGGCTGCTGATCGCCGTCATCGCGCTGACTGTGGGGGCCAGCGCGATGGCCACCGCGATCGTGAAGTGCCCGGCCACCTGCGACGCCGACACCACGAAGCTGAGCCTGACCGGGATCATGCTCGGTCAGGCGGCAGTCGCTGCCATCGCCGTGGTGGTCGTCACGGCCGAGTACGGCACCGGCATGATCCGGGTCAGCCTGGCCGCTGTGCCGCGCCGGTCGGTGCTGCTGGCGGCCAAGGCCGTCGTGGTCACCGCGGTGGTACTGGTGGCAGGCAGCATCTCCGTGCTCGGCTCGGTGCTGGCTGGCCGGATCCAGCTTCCTGGCAACGGTTTCACCGCTGCCAATGGCTTCGAAGCACTCTCGATCCTGCACGGCCCGACCCTGCGGGCGGCCGCGGGCTCGGTGCTGTACCTGGTCCTGATCGGCCTGTTCGCCCTCGGGATCTCGACGGCCCTGCGCGACGCTGGCCTCACCACCGCCGTCGTGCTCGGCGTCCTGTACGTGATCCCGATCATCGGCGACGTCGTCATCAGCCCGGTCTGGCAGCACCGGCTCGACCGGTGGGCTCCGACGAACGCGGGCATGGCCATCCAGGCGACCAGGAACATCGCCAAGCTGCCCATCGGGCCCTGGCCAGGCCTCGGGGTGCTCGCGCTGTGGACCGCTGCGGCGCTCGCGGCCGGCTGGCTCGTGCTGCGGCTGCGGGACGCCTGACCGGGCGCGTTTCGCCGGATGCGAAACCGCTTCCCGGGTCCGGGCCGGCGTGGCTACCCTGGCGCCATGCCTGACCAGCGCTCCTGGCCGCTGCTGCGGACCACGCTCGGTGACGTGCTGCGGCGGATCCGCCTAGAGCAAGGCCGGACCCTGGCCGGCGTATCCGCGGCCGCCAGGATGTCCATGCAGTACCTGTCCGAGATCGAGCGCGGGCGCAAGGAGGCGTCGTCGGAGATCCTGGCCGCTATCTGCGATGCTCTCGACGTCGACCTGCCCGACGTGCTCGCCGAGGTCGGTCGTGACCTGGCCGCAGCCGGCGCCCAGCAGCAGGCCACAGTGCTGCGGCTGGGCACCGGTCCGGAGCGGCTGGCCCGCTCGGCCCCGTTCCCGTTGCGGTCGGGTGATGTCGTGAGCCTGCTGGCCGCCTGACCGGCGCTACCCGGCCAGCCGGGCCGGGGCTCCCTTGCGGCTGGTCAGCACCTCGTCCGCGAGGCCGTAGCTGACGGCCTCAGATGCGCCGAACGTCTTGTTCCTGTCGGTGTCAGCCCGGATCTTCGCGACCGGATGGCCGGTGTGCTGGCTGAGGATCGCATCCACCTCATCCCGGACCTTGATCAGCTCCTTGGCCTGGATGGCCAGGTCGGGCAGGGTGCCCTGGGACTGGCTCGACGGCTGATGCAGCAGCACCTTGGCGTGGCTCAGCACGCGCCGCTTGCCCGGCGCGCCGGCCGCCAGCAGCACCGCCGCAGCCGACGCGGCCTGTCCCATGCAGATCGTCGCGACGTCCGGCCGGATGTACTGCATCGTGTCGTAGATCGCGGTGAGCGCGCTGAAGGAGCCGCCCGGGGAGTTGATGTACAGGCTGATCTCCAGGTCGGGACTCGCCGCCTCGAGGTGCAGCAGCTGCGCCATCACGACATTGGCCACGCCGTCGTCGATCTCGGTGCCGAGGAAGATGATCCGCTCGGACAGCAGCCGGGAATAGATGTCGAAGGCCCGCTCGCCGAGCGCGGTCCGCTCGATCACGGTGGGAATGGTGTACTGGCCCATCGTCACAGCCTTGCCATCCGGCCGACGACCGCGGGACGGATGTCCTCGACGCGCTCCAGGATGTGGTCGATCATCCCGTATTCCAGCGCCTCCGCAGCGCTGAACCAGCGGTCGCGCCTGCTGTCCTGCTCGACCCGATCCGGCGGCTGCCCGGTGTGCTCGGCGGTCAGCCTGATCATGAGGGCGCCCGTGCGCTCGAGCTGTGCCGAGTAGATCTCGACGTCCGCCGCGGTGCCGCCGAACCCCGCCGAACCCTGATGCATCAGCACCTGCGCGTGCGGGAGGCTGAATCTCTTGCCGGGCGTCCCGGCGCACAACAGGAACTGAGCCATGCTGCCAGCCAGGCCCATCGCCAGAGTGCTCACATCGTTCGGGATAAGGCGCATCGTGTCGTAGATCGCGAGGCCGGCGCTGACCGAGCCGCCGGGTGAGTTGATGTACAGGCTGATGTCACTGCGCGGGTCCTCGGCTGACAGCAGCAGCAACTGCGCGCATAGCCGGTTGGCGACGCCGTCGTCGACTTCGGTACCGAGCACGATGATGCGCTGATAGAGCAGCCTGGCGATCAGCTGATCATCGAGCGCTCCCGTCATCGCGGCCGGCTCTGCAACTCCTGTGTACCTGCCTGCGCTGTACATGATCTCCCTGCTCTCTGGATTCTCGTCTTCCCTCCACGATGGGCGGCCGGGAGGCGGCCAGCCAAGACAATCTGCGGACAGCAGAGAAGATCACCGGCGGGGCACTTACCTGGTCACACGGCGGAAACCAGGCAGACGCAGTCCACCGGTAGCCTCGTGGTCATGCGGGAGGACATCGCAGCAAACCTGGCGGGATTCGACCGCGTCGCCTTGCTCAGGCCCGAGCTCAAGGCGGCGTCGGTTGCCGTCTGCATCATGTCGTCACCAGCAGGCGACGGTCTGCTGATCACCAGGCGGGCGCGCGGCCTGCGCAGCCACGCCGGGCAGTGGGCATTGCCGGGCGGCCGGCGTGATCCCGGCGAGTCGATCGAGGAAGCGGCGCTGCGCGAGCTGCACGAGGAAACGGGCCTGCTCCTGGGCGCGGGCGCGGTACTCGGAATCCTCGATGACTATGTCACCCGCTCGGGCTACGTGATGACGCCGGTAGTGGTCTGGGGCGGTGCCACGCCGGGCAACCTGGCGGGCGCCGCCAGCGAGGTGACCCAGGTTTACGAGATTCCCGCTCGCCGATCTGGACGTCGAGCCTGAGCTGATCAGCATCCCGGAGACCGACGCGCCCGTGATCAGGCTGCCGCTGCTTCGACCGGTTCGTGCACGCGCCGACGGCTGCGATCATCTACCAGTTCTGCCAGGTGGCGCTGCACGGCAAGCAGCAGCGGGTAGCGCACTTCGAGGCGCCGGTCTTCCTCTGGAAGTGACGACCTACCATGTCGGCGTGACCGCCAGCGCGACCGACCGGGGCCGGGGACGCCCAGGGTGCAGCGCCGCCTGCACGGCGCGCAGCGGCCGGATCACGATCAGGTCGACGCGGTACTTGCGGGCAATGAGCCGCTCGGCGTCATTAGTGTCGGATTCGGGCAGCACTTCCGCTGTGCCCGCGACAAGCCGGGACCGCAGCCGTCCGCTCGCCGTGCACATGGCGACCCGCACCGTCGGGTTATGCCGCAGGCGCTTCACCTTGCCGGAGGTGCCGTCGGTCACGACGAGAAGTCGGGTACCTTGCTGGACGAACCAGACTGGCGTCGCCACCGGAGTTCCGTCGCGCCTATAGGTTGTGAGGCTGATATACCGGCCGCCGAAGGCAGCGCCGGCGGATATGACTGTCGTGCGGGGTTCCGCAATGTCTGCCATGGCGATTGCTCCTGTCGTGCTCGTCATCGCCGAACTTGGTCAGGTCTTCTTCTTGGCCTTCCTGGTCACGCGCGCGATCGCACCAGCGGCGGGCGCCACGGTCAGCCACAAGCCGATCGTTACCACCATCGAGGTGAGGTACCCGAACGGGCGGATGCCGACATCCGGCCCGGTAATGCCGGCGAAGAGCATCAGGATCCACGAGCTGACGAAGAACGCCGGGCCCGCTGCCACGATTCCGAAGAAGTCAGTCATGACGGCCCCTCTTGTTATGCTGGCGATCGCCTCAGGACCGCCGGCGGCTATTCCTTGATGTCGATGTAGATCCGGCCCGCCAGCTCGCCGGTCCGGATGCTGGTCGGCCCCGCCAGGCCCATTGCGATCCTGACGACACCCTCGAAATCACCGGCCAGTGCCCAGCTCGCCAGCGCCGGGTATCCGGGCTTACGGACACCGACCGTCACGGTGGGCACGCCCGAGGCGTTATGCGCCTGCGCTGGCCGGAGGGTGATCAGCAGGTACCGCGATCCTGGCATCGTGATGACCTGACCGGAGGCGTCAGCGATCACCTGGCTCACGTACCGGACCGAGTAGCCGGGTGTCGGCCCGGTCACGTCGAGGACTACGCGGTCGTATCCGCATGCGGGATGCTGCGCGACCCGCACCGCCGTGATCACGGGCTCCGGCGGCACGGACACCTGGTGCGTCACGGTTATCGGTGCGGTGCGCCACGGCGCGACGTCACAGCCAGCGACCGCTGACGGGCTTGGCACCGACGACGTCGCGGATGGCGCGGATGCCGACGGCGCCGACGGAGCCGACGAGCTCGATGCGGGACCGCCGCCGCCGCTTGAGCCGCATCCCGCGACCATGACCGCGACCACGACCGCGCTCGCGGAACTGAGCAGGAACTGAATTCGCATGCGGCTTAACATCACGCCTCCTGGCCAGAGTTCTGCTAACTCACTCTCGCGCCCCAGGCGAGCCGCGCGTCAGAGCACATGGTCCCGTTCGGCCAGGCCCGTCGGCCCGGCGCGCGCCGCGCCGAGTTCACGCAGCGCATCCCGCAGGCCGGCACCGATCACCTGAGCGCCGCTGGACAATGGCTACCGTACTGGGACAATGACGCAGTACGTCGCCAGCCAGCAGACACAGCCAGCAGCTCTAGGGGAGATGGTCCATGTCCGACGTTAGCAGCGCCCAGGAAGCAGCGGTCGAGGCCGCACTCGCCAGCCTCAGCCTTGAGTCGAAGGTGCGCCTGCTCTCGGGTCAGGATGTCTGGACGCTGCCTGCACTGCCGGAGATCGGGCTCGCCTCGATCGTCATGTCGGACGGCCCGGTCGGCGTCCGCGGCACGACCTGGAGCGCGGCGGACCCCTCGATCGCCCTGCCGAGCCCGACCGCGCTCGCTGCGACGTGGGATCCGGCGCTCGCCCGCCGGGCCGGGCAGCTGCTCGGTCAGGAGGCCAGGCGCAAGGGCGTCCACGTGCTGCTCGCGCCGACCGTCAACCTGCACCGCAGCCCGCTCGGCGGCCGGCACTTCGAGTGCTACTCGGAGGACCCGCTGCTCACCGGTCAGATCGGCACCGGCTACGTGGCCGGCGTCCAGGACCAGGGCGTCGCAACGACCGTCAAGCACTTCGTCGCCAACGACTTCGAGACCGAGCGCTTCACTGTCAGCGTGCAGGTCAGCGAGCAGGCGCTGCGTGAGCTGTACCTGGCCCCGTTCGAGACGATCGTCCGCGAGGCGGGGGCCTGGGGCGTCATGTCGGCGTACAACAGCGTGAACGGCGTCTCCATGACGAACAACGCCGCGCTCCAGCGCAGCGTGCTGAAGGATGAGTGGGACTTCGATGGCGCGATCGTGTCGGACTGGCTGGCCGCGCGTGACACTGCCGGAGCCGCGACCGGCGGCCTTGACATCGCCATGCCGGCGATGGGCAGCCCGTGGGGCGACAAGCTGGTCGCGGCCGTACGCGATGGCCAGGTCCCGCGTCGAGGTCATCGACGAGCAGGTGCGCCGGGTACTGCGGCTCGCGGCGCGCGTCGGTGCGCTCGCGGGAACCCCGGAGTCCGTGCCGCCAGCGCGCCGTCCCGCCGTGATCGACGGCGGTAGTCTGGCCCGCCAGCTCGCAGCACGCTCATTCGTGCTGGTCGCGAACGCAGGCGGCATACTGCCGCTGGATCCGGCGGGGCTGTCGAGCGTCGCCCTGATCGGCGCGCTGGCCAGGGATGCCCGCGTGCTCGGCGGCGGCAGCGCGACCGTGTTCCCGGCCCATATCGTCTCCCCGCTTGAGGGCCTGACGGCCGCCTTGCCCGACTCGGTGAAGCTGTCATTCGCACTTGGCGCCGATCCGCGCACCGGCAAGCTCGCGCCAGCCGCCGCGCCGCTATGGCACGGTCTGCGGGCGACCTTCCGCGACGAGGCGGGCGCCACCATCTACCAGACCCCGCTGGCCACCGGGGCCGGCCGCTGGATGGAGATGCCTGCCGGGCGTCGACCCCGCCGCCGTCGCCTCGGCCGAGATCTCCGGCACGCTGACCGCCGAGGTCAGCGGCACGCATCAGCTCGGAATCCGCGGCATCGGCCAGTTCCACCTGACCGTGGCCGGCGAGACGCTTTTTGACGGGCAGGTCGCTCCCGACTCCGACGACTTCGCGACCACGTTCCTCGCGCCGCCGGAGCAGCGCATCCCGCTGGAGCTGGCCGCCGGCGCGCAGGCCGTGGTGTCACTGACCCAGCGCCTCAGGCTGAACCCGGGCTTCGCGGTGGTGTCCCTATCGCTGGGATACGGCGCTCCTGTCGGCACTGCCGAGGAACTGCTCGCCCAGGCCGAGGCGGCGGCGCACGCCAGTGATGTCGCCATCGTCGTCGTGGGCACTACCGAGGAAGTCGAGTCGGAGGGCTTCGACCGCACGACGCTGGCGCTCCCCGGCCGCCAGGACGAGCTCGTCCGGCGCGTCGCCGCGGCCAACCCGCGCACCGTCGTGGTCGTCAACGCCGGCTCGCCGGTCGAACTGCCGTGGGCCGACCGACGTCGCCGCCGTGCTGCTCGCCTGGTTTCCCGGCCAGGAGGCCGGGCACGCGCTCGCCGACGTCCTGCTCGGCAGCACCGAGCCCGGTGGCCGGCTGCCAACGACCTGGCCCGTCGTCGCGGCCGACTGCCCGGTCCTGAGCACGACCCCGGAGGACGGCGCGCTTGCCTACGACGAGGGAGTCTTCATTGGCTACCGCGCGTGGCAGCGAGCAGGCGTCGCGCCCCGCTACCCGTTCGGCCACGGGCTCGGCTACACGACCTGGAGCTACGAGGCGATCTCCGCCGACGCTGACCGGGTCACCGTCACCGTCCGGAACACCGGCCATCGCGCCGGCCGCGAGGTAATCCAGATCTACGTCGGCCCGACGGCAGCTGACGCCAGCCGGCCGCGCGCTGGCTGGCCGGATTCGCGAGCGTGACTGCTGGCCCCGGCGAGAGCGCCGACCGCCACCATCAGCCTGCCCGCGAGGACCTGGCAGGTCTGGGCCGACGGCTGGTCCGTCATCGCCGGCGAGTACGTCGTCGAGGCAGCGCACGCGCTGGACGATGTCCGCCTCGCCGCCACCGTCACCGTTGGCTGACCAGCGCCGAGCACAGCCGCCGGGGACGTGCCGATGACCGAGACTGACGTGGCGCAGACGGGCGCCGTGATCGGTCAGGCGTTCCGGCGGCTGCTGATCAGTCTGGGCGTCGCTGGCGGCGCGCTGTCTGCCATGTACGCCGGCGTCGGCACCGTGTTGCTGCCGCTCCAGATTGAGCGCATCGATCGCCCGCACAAGGTCGCGGTGCTCGGCGTGGTCGCTGGCGTGAGCGCCGTATTCGCGCTGGTCTTCAACCCGGTCGGCGGCGCGCTGTCAGACCGGACCCGGTCCAGGTTCGGGCGCCGGGCCCCCTGGCTGGTCGCCGCCTCCGCTGCCTTGTTCGTCATGCTTGCGCTGGTCGGCCAGGCCGGCACCGTGGCACTTGTCCTGGTCGGCTGGTGCCTGGCGCAGGCGGTGGCGAACCTTTACCAGGCGCCGCTGACGGCCGTAGTGCCTGACCGGATCGCACCAGCGCGCCGCGGTATGGCGTCGTCGGTCGCGGGCGTGGCCTCGGTACTCGGCGGCGTCGCCGGCGTCGGGCTGGCCAGCCTGTTCTCCCGGCACTTGGCCGGCGGCTACGTGGCGCTCGGCATCGTGCTGGTGCTCACGGCGTGGTTCTTCGTGCTCACGACCACCGATTCGCCCACGGCCGACCTGCCCCGGCCGCCGCGGGACACCCGCCCGGTGCGAGCCCGGCTCGGGGACTTCGTGTCCGCGCTGCGACATCGGGATTTCGCGCTCGTGTTCGCCAGCCGGGCGGCGGCCATCCTCGGCTACTTCCTTGTCATCAGCTACGAGCTGTACATCCTGACTGACTACATCAAGCTGCCCGGCGCGATGAAGCCCGCGCAGGGCGTGACGGTGCTGGCGGCGATCAGCGCGGTCGGCGCGATCCTCGCGGCGGCGATCGCCGGGCCGGTGTCGGACCGGCTCGACCGGCGCAAGCCGTTCGTCTTCCTCTCCTCCGCGATCGCCGGGGCCGCTTGCATCTTGCCTGTGCTGTCGCCCACGTTCACGACGATCGAGGTCTTCGCCGCTTTCGCCGGCCTCGCGTTCGGCTGCTACCTGTCTGTCGACGCCGCGCTCGTCACGCTCGTCCTGCCGCGCAGTGCGGACGCCGCCAGGGACCTCGGCGTGCTCAACATCGCCAACGCCGGACCGCAGGTCATCGCGCCGCTGTTCGCCGCGCTCATCATCAGCCATCTGGGCGGTTACCGGACCCTTTTCATCGTCGGCGGCTGCTGCGGCATCGTCGGAGCCGTCGCGGTGATGGGCGTCCGGTCAGTCCGATAGCTCGCCGGACGGCTGCAGCTGATCCTCGCTCTCCGGGCCTCGATTAGGCTGGCCAGGTCATGGACGACCGCACTCAGGCCTGGTTCGGCCGCCGCACGTCGCGCTGGCAGGACTGGCCGCATGACCGGCTGCTGGCGGCCAAGCAGCGCCAGGGCGTCACGTCAGCGTCGTCATCCCGGCCAGGAACGAGCAGCGCACAGTCGCCGCCGTCGTCGGCGCGATCGCGCGGTCGCTGGTCGAGGCGGTGCCGCTCGTCGACGAGCTGGTCGTGATGGACTCCGACTCGACCGACGCGACGGCGCGAGGTCGCTGCCAGGGCAGGGGCCGTGGTGTACCGCACCGCGGACGTGCTGCCTTCGGCCGGGAGCTTCCGCGGCAAGGGCGAGGCACTGTGGAAGTCGCTGCACGTCACCACGGGCGACCTGCTCGTGTTCGTCGACGCCGACCTGACCAGCTGGGGTCCGCACTTCGTCTCCGGGCTGGTCGGGCCGCTGCTGGCGGCGGCGCAGGTGCAGCTGGTCAAGGGGTTCTACACGCGGGTGCGGACCGAGACTGACGGCTCGACCTCGACCGAGGGCGGCCGGGTCACCGAGCTGGTCGCGCGGCCGCTGATCAGCCTGTGGTGGCCCGAGCTAGCCGGTGTTGTGCAGCCGCTGGCCGGAGAGTGGGCGGCCCGGCGCGGCCTCATGGAATCCCTGCCCATCCCGGTCGGCTATGGCGTCGAGCTCGCGACGCTGATGGACACCGTGGCCCGCCATGGACTTGATGCGGTCGCGCAAGTCGACCTCGGCTCGCGCGCCCACCGGCACCAGGCCAACCATGACCTGGCGCTCATGGCGGCCGAGCTGATGGTCGTCGCCGACCGCCGGCGGCCCGGCGGCTCAGTCGCTGAGCAGCGCTCCGAGCTCGCGCAGTTCGAGCGGGACGAGACCGGCCTGGCTCGTCGGGTGACACGGCCGATCCCGGTCGCCGAGCGGCCGCCCGCAGTTGCCGCCCGCGGTGACAGAGGCCGGCGATGAGTGACACCGCCAATGCCGGTCGCGTGAGCGAGCCGCGCGCCCAGGGACTACTGCGCCTCGGGCGTTCCGCGTTCCCTCCCTCGCAGCCCTTGATCATGGGCATCGTCAACAGGACCCCGGACTCCTTCTTCCGTCCTGGGCTGACCTGGGACGAGTCCGCGGCGATGGCGCGGGTCGACCAGGTCATCGCCGAGGGCGCCGACATCGTCGACGTGGGCGGGATACCGGCCGCGCCCGGCGCGAGGTAGATGTGGCGGAGGAGATCCGGCGGACCGCGGGGTTCATCGGCGCGATCCGCGCCCGCTACCCCGACGTCGTCATCAGCGTGGATACCTGGCGGCACGAGACCGGCCGGGCCGCCTGCGAGGCTGGCGCGGACCTGCTGAACGACAGCTGGGGCGGCTACGACGAGCGACTGGCCGACGTCGCGGCCGAGTTCGGTGCGGGCCTGGTATGCGCGCATGTCGGCCGGCAGCAGCCGCGGACCAGGCCGTTCCGGGTCGCCTACGCCGACGTCATGGCCGACGTGCTCGAGCGCACTGCTGAGTCTGGCCCGCCGCGCCGTGGCCGCCGGCGTGCAGCCAGAGCGGATCGTCATCGATGCGGCGCACGACTTCGGCAAGAACACCTGGCACTCGCTGGAGGTCACCAGGCGGCTGGCAGAGATGACCGCGACAGGCTGGCCGGTGCTGGTGTCGCTGTCCAATAAGGACTTCGTCGGCGAGACCCTGAACCTGCCGCCCGAGCAGCGCCTGCCCGGCACGCTGGCGGCGACGTCGGTCTGCGCGTGGCTCGGCGCCCGAATCTTCCGGGTGCATCAGGTCACCGAGTCTCGCCAGGTCGTCGACATGGTCTCGGCCATCCGCGGTGACCGGCCGCCTGCCAGAGCCGTCCGGGGCCTGGCCTAGCCAGTGATCACGTCAGCCGCCCTGTGCCCGGCACCGCCGCTGCTCGCCCGCGAGCTGACCGGTGCCGACCCGGTCGTGCCCGAGCTGCGCCGGGCCTGCCTCGACGCAACCGTCGCCCTCCTGGCTGCCGAGCCCGACCTGGTCGCCGTCGTCGGCGCAGCCGCCGAGACCCGCGCCTGGCCGCCAGCCGGGCGGCTCGACCTGTCGGCGTACGCGCCCGCGCTCGGGACCCGCGCGGGCGATGACCCAGCCGGAGCGGGCCGACGCCTGCCAGCGGCCGGCGCTGCCGTTGCCGCTCGGCCTCGGCGCCAGGCTGCTTGACCAGGCTGGCTACCCAGGCCGCCGGAAGCTGCAAGCGGTCAGCGACCAGGAGCCGCCCGCGGCGTGCGCGGCCCTCGGCGGCGCGGCTTGCCAGCGCCAGCGCGCGGGTAGCACTGCTCGTGATGGCCGACGGGAGCGCACGGCGCGGGCTCAAGGCGCCGGGTTACCTGGACGATCGCAGCATGCCGTTCGACGCCGAGGTCGAGCGGGCCATCCGGGCCGGGGACCTGAGCGCGCTGCTAGCGCTGGATCCGGTGCTGGCCCGGGACCTGATGGCGACCGGGCGGACCGGCCTGGCAGGTGCTGGCCGGCGCCATGAACGAGGGCTGGCCTGCCGCCGAGATCCGCTACTGCGACGATCCGTTCGGCGTGGCGTACCTGGTGGCATCGCTGCGGGCCGAGGCTCTGAGGTTCGGCGGGACGAGCAGGACAACGAGGAGAAACCATGCCAGACAAGGGATACACCGGCCGTGACGTGCTGGTGTTCGGGGCGGCAGGCGCGCTGGGCGCAGGCGTCGCTACGGCCTTCGCCAACGCGGGTGCGGCCGTCATCGGCGTGGACCGGACCGAGCCGCCGGCCGACCGGCAGCTGGCCGGCGTCACGTACCGGGCCGTGGACGTGCTGGACGACGACGCCATGGCGGCGCTGTTCGATGCGCTCCCGGTGCCGTGGGCGGTCATCAACACGGTTGGCGGTTTCGCGCCGAAGCGGCCGCTGGCCGAGCTGGACCCTGCTGAGCTCCGCGGCCAGCTTGAGTTGAACCTGGTGTCCGCGGCCCTGATCACCAAGCACGCGCTTCGGGTCATGCAGTCTGCTGGCCGGGGCCGGATCGTGCACACCGCCGCCGGGCCGCGGCTGGTGCACGCCGGGTCCGGGTTCGCCTACTCGGTGAGCAAGCTCGGCGTGCTGCACCTGGTGTCGATGGCCGCCGCCGAGGTCCGCGGTACGCGCGTCACCGTCAACTGCGTCGTGCCGAGCATCATCGACACGCCGGCCAACCGCGCGGCGCTGCCGTCGGCCGATCACGATGCCTGGCCGAAGGTGCCCGATATCGCCAGGACCTACATCTACCTCGCCAGCCCGGACGCCGGGCTCGTGAACG
This sequence comes from uncultured Actinomycetota bacterium, assembly GCA_963837255.1. GTDB lineage: Bacteria > Actinomycetota > Actinomycetes > Streptosporangiales > Streptosporangiaceae > JAJYUU01. The sequence continues at coordinate 777,724 of CAWIMN010000007.1, read as the reverse complement.
GCGCCGCCCTGCCGGTCTGAAGCGGCTGGCGCGCATCCGGCCTGCACGGGAGCGACAATCGCGTTCATGGCATCGCTGATCGTCGTGTCGGGCCCGCCTGGAGCCGGGAAGTCGACCGTTGCCCAGGCGCTGGCGCACGAGTTCGAGCGGAGCGTGCTGGTGTCGGGCGACGCATTCTTTTCCTTCGTCACCCGTGGGGCTGTGGAGCCATGGCTCCCCGGGGCTCACGACCAGAACGAGGTGGTCACGCGAGCGGCTGCCGCCGCTGCTGGCTGTTACTCAGCCGGCGGCTACGACACGGTCTACGACGGCGTCGTCGGGCCATGGTTCCTCGACACCTTCCTGGCCGCCACGGGCACCGGGTGCCTGCATTACGCCGTGCTGCTTCCGCCGGTGCAGGAGTGCGTGGCGCGGGTCGCCAGCCGGACCGGCCATGGCTTCAGCGACGAGGCAGCGACCCGTCAGATGCACGCGCAGTTCGCGGCGGCCCACATCGCTGGCCGCCACCTGCTCACCGACCCGGCCACCTCGGCCGAGGAGACCGCGCGGGAGATACACCAGCGGATCGGCATGGGGGAGCTGCGCTACCCCTAGCCTCGCCAGGGGACGATAAGCCAGATACCGTAGTTAACTACGTTCGCTTTTAGGCCTGCCTGGGGAGCCAGCGGGCGGTACCCCGGGAGGGTCACATGCGCGACGCGGTCATCGTGGAGGCGGTCCGGACGCCGGTCGGCAAGCGGAAGGGCGGCCTGTCGGAGGTTCAGCCGGCTGACCTGTCCGCGCACGTGCTGACGGCGGTGGCGGAGCGGTCGGGGATCGACCCGGCGCTGGTGGAGGACGTGATCTGGGGCTGTGTCGGGCAGGTGGGGGAGCAGTCGATCGACATCGCCAGGAATGCGGTGCTGGGGGCGGGCTGGCCGGAGTCGGTGCCGGGGGTGACGGTGGACCGGCAGTGCGGGTCGTCGCAGCAGGCGGTGAGCTTCGCCGCCGCGAGCGTGATCGCCGGGCACTATGACGTGGTGGTCGCGGGCGGCGTGGAGTCGATGAGCCGGGTGCCGATGGGGATGTCGGTGGCGGGGCAGTGGCCGTTCGGGGAGGGGTTCCGGGCCCGGTACCACGGCATCGCGCCGAACCAGGGCCTGGGCGCGGAGATGATCGTGGACCGGTGGGGGTTGTCGCGGACGCAGCTGGATGAGTTCAGCCTGGGCTCGCACGCCAAGGCGGCCGCGGCGCAGGACCAGGGCCGCTTCACCGGCCAGATCGCCCCGGTGATGAACCCGGCCGGGGTCAAGGTGGAGGCCGATGAGGGCGTCCGCCGTGGCGGCACGCTCGAGGCTCTCGGCGCGCTGAAGCCGGCGTTCCGGCCGGAAGGCGGCACGATCACCGCGGCGAACAGCTCGCAGATCTCCGACGGCGCCGCCGCGCTGCTCATCACCACCAGCGAGAAGGCGGCCGAGCTCGGCCTCACGCCGATCGTCAGGGTCCACACCGCGGTGGTGACCGGCGACGACCCGGTCATCATGCTGACCGGCCCGATCCCGGCCACCGCGCTGGCGCTGAAGCGGTCCGGCCTGTCGATCGGCGACATCGGCGCGTTCGAGGTCAACGAGGCGTTCGCGCCGGTGCCGCTGGCGTGGCTCGAGGAGACCGGCGCCGACCCCGCGCGGCTGAACCCGAACGGCGGCGCTATCGCGCTCGGTCACCCGCTCGGCGGCAGCGGCGCCCGGATCATGACCACCCTGGTCCACCACATGCAGGCGACCGGCACCCGGTACGGCCTGCAGACCATGTGCGAGGGCGGCGGCCAGGCCAACGCCACCATCCTCGAACTCCTGTGACGCCAGCTCGCCGAGCGCGGTGGCGGACTAACTTAGCCGTCGTCCGGCGGCTGCGCCGCTGCTAGCCGCACGCGCTCCGGCTCGCTGAACGGAACGGGCTGCCGGCTGACAGGATCCCAGCGGACGGTGACGACGCGCGCCTCGGCGGCGATCTCACCGGGCGAGGCCTGGATCGTCTCCCGAGTGGTGAGGCTTGTCGTGCCAAGTCGCTCGACGGCGACTCGCACCGTCACCTGCCGGTGCTCGTAACGGACTTCCGCGCGCAGGTCGACTTCGAGGCGGACTACGACGTAGATCGGATCACTGCCCAGGATCTGGGCGTAGAAGGCATCGCGTGCCTCTTCCAGGTATGTGAGGAAGACGGCGTGATTGACATGGCCCAGTGCGTCGGTGTCGCGCCACCGGACAGGGATCGTGCGCTCGAAGGCTGCGTTCATCTGCACGCCCGGGCGCGCGGCAGCTAGCGCCTGCCCAGGGATTTCGGCGTATTGATCTTGTCGGGCCGGATCGTGTAGATGACGCGGCCGTCCGGGCCAACAGGGTTGGCACAGTTCCGGCTGACATAGCGGCGGGACAGATCGTCGATGTGGTCCCTGGCTTCCTGGCCGTCTGGCATCAGCGTCACGACAGTCGCGAGAGTGCGGACCTTGGCAAGACGGACGACGTCGGCGTCGAGAGGCATGCGTGTTCTCCTGCGGGCTGAGGCGGTTGGTGCCGTCAGCATGTCAAGACGGCAGTGTCTGTAGACGACAGTGTTTCAAGACGGCACCGAGCCGTAATAAGCGGACCGCCTAGTCTGAGTCATTCAATGACCGGACTACCGGGAGCAGAGGACGGGAAGGCGGGGCCGCGATGACGCGACCACTTGATGGCACTGTCGCGCTCGTGACCGGAGCATCGAGCGGACCGTGGCCGAGCTTGGCCGCCTCGACACGCTGATCAACAACACCGGGGTCATGCTGCTCGGCCCGGCTGCCGGCGCGCCGCTCTCGGAGTGACAGCGGATGGTCGAGCTCAACGTGCTCGGCCTGCTGTACTGCGCGCACGCCGCGACGCCGCATCTGCTCCGCGCCGCCGAAAGCGACCCGCGCCGGGTTGCCGACATGGTGAACATCAGCTCCGTCGCCGGACGCGCTGCCCGCAACGGCAACGGCGTGTACAGCCTGACCAAGTTCGGCGTCGGCGCGTTCAGCGAGTCCCTGCGCCAGGAGTTCGCCAGGCGGTACCTGCGCGTCTCGCTGGTCGAGCCCGGAGCGACCGCCACGGAGCTTGCCTCACACAACCGGCCGGAGATCCTGGAGAGCATCCGCGGCCAGTTCGGGCAGCGGATGGCGGCCGGAGACATCGCTAGCGCGATTACCTTCATCGTCACCAGGCCGCGGCACGTGGCGGTGAACGAGATCCTGATCCGGCCGACCGAGCAGGAGCGCTAGCCAGTGGATCTCGGGCTGACTGGCAAAGTCGCGCTCGTTGGCGCATCGAGCAAGGGACTCGGCAAGGCGTCCGCGCTCGCGCTGGCCCAGGAGGGCGCACGGGTCACGATCTGCGCTCGGAGGCAGGCAGACCTGGACGCGGCTGCCGACGACATCCGGCGCGGGACGGGCGCTGATGTGCTCGCTGTCGCCAGCGGACCTCGGCGACAGCGGCTGGCGTCCAGCAGCGTCGTGGCGGCGACGGTAGAGCGCTTTGGCGGCGTGGACGTCCTGGTCGCCAACTCCGGCAGGACCGGCGCTGGGCAGGTTCGCCGACTTCACCGACGACGACTGGCGGCAGGCGTTCGAGGCCGTCACGCTGAACTTCGTCCGGTTCGTCCGCGAGGTCGTCCCGCATATGCGGCCCAATCGCTGGGGCCGGATCGTCGGGATCCAGTCGAGCTCGGTCAAGCAGCCCGTCGAGGGCATCGACCTGTCGAACGGACTGCGGCCGGGCATCGCCGGGCCTGATGAAAGCGATCATGCCTGACCTGGCAAAGGACGGCATCACGATCAACCTCGTGCTGCCCGGGTCGTTCCTCACCTCCCGCATCAGCCCGGAGGCCGGGCGCAGCCCGGAACACGACAAGGAGCTCCAGGCCCAGCTGGCGCCGCTGGCGGCGACCATTCCGGTCGGCCGCCTCGGTGACCCGATGGAGCTCGGCAGCCTGGTTGCGTTCCTCGCGTCCCAGCAGGCGTCCTACATCACCGGCGCGGTGTATCAGGTCGACGGCGGCTCCATCAAGTCCAACGTGTAGCGCGGCTAGCGCTGGCGCCTCCGGGTGCCGGGATAAGACCGCGCGCAGATTCGGCGCCGGCTTGTCAATTTGCGACCGGCTCATCCGTAGTACTGAGTGTCAGGTCCCAATCCCGGCCGCAGACTCCGGCCGGCGCATCGCGAGGAGAATTCGATGGCGAAGTTCGTCTACGTCTACACCGGCGGCCAGATGGCCGAGACGCCAGCAGCGCAGGAGGAGGCGATGCAGGCCTGGGGAGCCTGGTTCGGCACGATCGGCGAGGCCGTTACCGACGCCGGGAACCCGTTCGGCGGTTCAGTAACAGTCAGTCCGACCGGCGTCGCCGACGCGGCGCGGCGACGGGGGCAGGCGGCTACTCGATCGTGACGGCCGACTCGCTCGACGAAGCCGCTGCGCTGGCCAAGGGCTGCCCGGTTCTGACCGGCGGCGGGACCGTCGAGGTGTACGAGGCCATCCCGATGTAGTGGTCAGTGCCTGCTGGTTGCGGGCGCGGCACCGCGGGGCGACCGTGCAAGCGGTGCGGTCGCGGTCGGTGCCTGCCCGTAACCTACTGGCGTGGGTACCCGTGCAGTGCCGCTGGTGGCGCGACAGCCGTGACTCTCCGGACCGCGCTGTTCGCGATGGCATACGACCGCCAGCAACGCCCTATTTCGGTGGGCGGGTGCGGCTGCGCATGGCAGTGCCCCGCCCTGGCGGGGGCGGGGCACTGCGGGGGGTGGGGGGTGTTACATGCCCGAGCCGGGGCGGGCGGTGGTGATGTCGTAGTTGTGGCCCCAGTACCACTGGGTGGCGTCGGCGCCGGGGACGATGTGCGGGACGCCGGTGGGGTCGGCGATCCACCAGCGGACGTGGTGCTGCATGCTGGCGGGCAGGGTGGCGACGGCGGCCTGGGTGGCGGCCCATTCCGATCGCATGGTGTAGATGATCGCGACGGATCCGGCGGCGTTGTGCAGCTTGTGCCAGGCCCAGGTGGCGGCCTGGCCGGGGGTGGCGTCGCCGGGCTCGACGTCGAGGGCGGCGGCGCGGGGGTCGGAGCCGGAGGTGTCGATCCACAGCACGTGGCCGCGGTCGGCGACCTGGGACGGGGCGACGGCGTAGCCGCCGTCGGCGTAGGTGGCCAGCCGGGCGCCGGCCGGGATCTGCGACGGGGTGACCGAGTCGTAGACCTCGAACGGCCGGGCCGGGCGCCGCCGGCGCCGCCTGCGGCCGCTGCCTTCGCCTTCGCAGCCTTCGCAGCTGGCGAGGTCTTGGCGACCGCGTCCGCAGCGTGCTTCACAGGTGCAGCGTGCGCGGCGTGCTTCGCAGGTGCAGCGTGAGCGGCAGCGGGGTTGAGGGTCGTGGCGGCAGGGGTGGCGAGCACGGCGCCGGCGCCGTGCGGCGCGGCGGCCAGCACGCCGGCGGAGCTCGGCGTCCGCGGCGGTCTTGGCGGGAGCGGCAATAGTGGCTGCGCTGGCGGTGCCCGCGCCGGCCAGCACGGCCGCGGCGGCGGCGACCGCGGCAGCGGCCTTCCCGCGGCCGGCCAGGGCGCTGGTCAGTCGGTTGGTGCGGGGCATGGCAGGCGTCCTTCCATAAGTCCTGGGTCCGGCCGGCACGGGGGCGCCGGCGGGTGTCACGGTGAGTGACGGAAGGTTCGACGGACGGTAGCGCCGGGCGGTTCCGCAATGAGACGCAGGTCACTACTAGCGAGTAACAAGTGAGACCCAGGTCACTACCGGCCGGTAACCCAAAGGAGCCCAGACCATGGCAAAGCCATGTCAATACGGCAGCTGCGTCGCCCGCGGTACCGCGCCCGGCTGCCAGTCGCCTGGGACGGTTCGTCGCTGTGCCCGACTGGCCGCATTGTGTGGCAAACTGCCGACAGGGGGTCCGGCCCGTAGGCAGCCGGGGTAACTGGCCGCGAAGCAGACGCCTGAGACGCCGCCAGCCCTCCTAAAGCGAGCAGGTCCGGCCGTCATTACGTGCGACGCACTCTGCAAGCTCCCGGTAAGACTGCAGTTTCGAGCGCTCGACGCGCGCGAGCCACTCAGCGACTAGGGCGCGCAGGAGTTCCGGTTGCTCGTGGGGTCGGGCGTGTCCCGCATCGTCCACTACGGCGAGCGAGGCGTGCGGGTAGTGGCCGACGAGGTGCGCAGTCCCGCCAGTGACCTCGTCGGCGAAGTCGAGCAGCGTGTCGAGGACGTCGTCGGCGCTGCGCAGCGTTTCGGGAGCGATAGTCCGGCCCATTCCAGGGAGGTCGGGATAGATCCGCCGCAGCCCCGCGGCCGACTACAGCCGGGCGTAGTCCTCGATGTCCTGCTCGAACTGCAACGACCATCTCCTCGGTCAGCGTGCGCCGGGTCTGCTCGATCCCGCGCAGGATGTCGGCCGTAGTCGTCAGCTCCTCGCCCTGCTCGAACATGACCCGCTCGAACACGAGCTGGGCCGTCCGCCGGGTGGCGAACTCGATGTCGGCCGGGGTGAACAACCGGGACCGATCGACTATCGCGGCCAGGTCCACCTCCGCGTGCGGCATCCCGGCCAGGTACCGGTCCCAGATCGCCTGCCTGGCCTGCTCGTCAGGTGGCCCGACCGGGATGAGGTAGTCGAACCGGCCATGGCGCAAGAACGCGGTGTCCAGGTCACGGACTGAGTTGGTCGCGCAGATGAGCAGCCGCTCGTCCCGCTCCCGGAACGGCGGGATCAGCTTCAGCATCTCGTTGGTGACACCCTGCGCGATCGACACCGTCCCCGGCTGCCGTAGCCCGGCGATCTCCTCGACTTCGTCGATGAACACGACGACCTTGTCCAGTTCGGCGATCATCGCGAATGCTTCCCGCAGCGCGGCCGCCAGGCCAGCCGGCGAGTCCGCCGCGAGCCGGGACGGAAACAGCTCCACGAACGGCCAGCCCAGCCGGGAGGCAGCGCCCTTAGCGAACGTAGTCTTGCCGGTTCCCGGCGGCCCGAACAGGATGACGGCCTGTGGCGGCACCAGGCCCAGCCGCCCCGACAAGTGGGAGTTGGCCAGCGGCAGGATGACCCGCCGTTCGATGAGCTCCTTCTCCCTGGCCATCCCGCCCAGCTGGCTCCAGGTATCGGCCCGCAGCATCCGGCCGCCCAGCTGCCCCAGAATGCCGACATCGGCAGGCCCGACCGGCTCGAGTTTCTCGTACAGGAGCATCCCGCCGCGCTCGGCGTACCCGCAGTGCTCCAGCGCGGCGGCGCCCATCTCCTTCTCGTCACCCAGCAGGCAGCTGACCCGGTGCATCCCGGCCGTGACCAGCCGCCGTTCCAGCTCGGTCAGCAAGGCGCTGCCGATGCCCTGCCGTCGCCAGCCGGGCGCCAGGCTGATGCGCATCACCAGGGCCCGGTCGCCGCTGAGGGTCGCGACGACGGTGCCGATCACGTCTTGCCCGGCCACCGCCACGACCGCAGGCGATCCCGCGCGGACGGCCGAGATCAGGTCGGAGACCCCGAATACCGGCGCGGCCGTACCCGCGGCAGGGTCATCCCAGAGCCGGACGGCCGCATCCAGATCGTCCTCGTGGAAATCGCGGATGCGCCAGGGCGTCACCAGACAAAGTCTGCCAGTGCCCGGACCGACAACCAGGGATCGGGGGACGGGGAACCCAGGCGACCGGGGGACCCAGGCGACCTGGGCACCCGCATCTCTTGACCAATCACGCTCGCGGCGACGCAGGCGGGCTAGGCCAGAGCTGGCTCGACAGTCTCCATGCTCGACGTGATCATCTGACGAAGTTCCGGCGTGTCCTCGTGACCATGCTTGGATACGGCGTGCGCGACAGCTGCATCGAGAACCTCGTCTTCGGTCCCCGCAATCGTGAGCGTGCAGTTGATGTCGCTGGGAACTTTGCGGCAGTCCACCATCTTTCGTGCCATAACGAATCCCCCCCGAAGTCTTGATCAGTACGGTCAGGACAGCACGCCGTCCCGGATCTCGCATGTGCCGCGTGTGTAGGCCAGGTGGAGAAGCTGTGTCGCGGGCCTAGACGCTGACCAGGTCGAACTCGTTGCCCTCCGGATCGGCGAATGTGGTCCACCGGTGCTTGCCATCCGCCTCGAATACGTTCAGCACGCTGGCACCGAGGCCCTGCAGCCGCTGTGTGTCAGCGGCGGCGTGTCGTGCTGATATCCAGGTGCACCCGGTTCTTGACGATCTTGGACTCCGGAACCTGGTGGAACATCGAGCAGCGAGGCCCATAGCCGTGCATCCGGGTCACCGAGAGCGATGCCGGCACCATGGCCGCTAGCGGCCGAAGACCGCCGCGGAGGTCCGGATCGCGGACGAGCGTGCCGGGCGCATGGCCGCCGCGGCGGCAGGCCTGGTGCGGCACTCTGCTGCGAGCCGGGCAACTACCGACGGCCGGTGCCAGACCAGGTCGCCGACTGCAGGCGCCGCCGGCGTGCGGCGACGACAGGATGACCATGACTGCGAGGGTTCGATGAAGTTTCTGCTGGTTCATTACTTCGACGAGAGCGAGCTCGACTTCTCCGCTGAATCGAGCACCGCCGAACCAGACGAAGCCGACCCCGAGGAGCGCGAGCTGGCGGCCTGGGTTGACGAGATGGAGGCCACCGGCGTCAAGCTGTACGGCGCCCGGCTGCGCCCGGCGCGCGAAGCGGTGACACTGCGGATCCGGGCGGGAGAGCAGCTGCTCACCGACGGCCCGTTCGCGGAGACGAAGGAGCAGATCGCGGGCTTCGACGTGCTGGAGTGCGACAGCCTGGCCGCAGCGATCGAGATAGCGTCGCGCCACCCGACAGCCCGGCTGGGCACGTTCGAGCTGCGGCCGTTCTGGGAGTAGCGCAGGCAGCTAGCGATCGCGCGGGCCGGATAGCAGGTCGCGGACGCCGACTTCGTCAGCCCTGGCCAGCAGCTCGCCAGGATCGGCATACACGCGGTAGGCGCCAGCGCGCTCGAGTTCCTCGCGCCCGTAGCCGCCCGACAGCAGCCCGATGCCGAGCGCGCACGCCCGGCGCGCGGCCAGCAGGTCCCACACGCTGTCGCCGACGACCCAGGCATCGCGCGGATTCACGCCGATCAGGGCGGCGGCGGCGAGGAACAAGTCCGGGTCGGGCTTGGCGTGCCGAACCATGTCGCGCGTCACCATCGGCGCGTCATCCGGCAGGCCGAGCATCGGCAGCGCCGTCTCGGCCATGACCCGGCGGCCGCTGGTAGCGATCGCCCATCGGCACGCCGTGCGCGGTGAGCTCGGCGAGCAGGTCGCTCGCGCCGGGAAGCGCGCGCACCGAGTCCACCTGGGCGAGGTACTGGACCGCGTGATCCTGCTGAAGTGCCTCGATGTCGTCCTCGGACAGCGACCGGCCGGTCTCGCGCAGCAAGGCCGAAACGAACAGCCCGCCGCTCATCCCGATCCGGCGGTGGATGCGCCAGACGGACAGGTCGATGTCCAGCCTGGCCAGCGCGTGCCGCCAGGCGATCACGTTCTGGTAGACGCTGTCGATCAGCGTCCCGTCGAGATCAAACAGGAACGCGGGAACGGGCGGCTGCGCGTACTCGGCCCTGCTCGTCATGGACGACACGGTAGACCGGCCGGGCGCGTTCATCGGCAGCCGCCCTGGGCAAGCTGTGCAAGGAGGCCAGCCGCCAACTCTGCAGGAGCGACGATGAAGGCGATCATGGTCAGCCAGCCAGGCGGACCCGAGGTGCTGCGGATGGGCGAGGCTGAGATCCCGGCGCCGGGGCCAGGCGAGGCCCTGATCCGGGTCCTGTCCGCGGGCGTCGGGCCCCTGGGACGTCGCCCTGCGCAGCGGCCGGCTTCCTGCCCCGACGCTGCCGTTCATTCCGGGCGCGGAGTTCGCCGGCCTGATAGTGGGCGATACCGGCGCCGAAGCGTCCTTTGATGATGGTGAGCCGGTTTATGGCTACCCCGCCATGACCGGGTGTTACGCCGAGTATGTGACCTGCCCGATCGAGCAGCTCGCCCCGGTCCCGGCGGGACTGGACGTCGTCGAGGCGGGCGCGGTGCCGGTCGACTGCCTCACGGCGGAGCAGGGCCTGACCGACGTTCTCCGGCTCGGGACCGGCGACCTCGTGCTGATCACCGGCGCAGCAGGCGGCCTCGGCCACTTCGCCGTCCAGATCGCGCGGGCGCTTGGCGCGCAGGTAATCGGGACCGCGAGCCCGCAGCATCACGAGTTCGTGCACAAGCTTGGTGCCGCGGTCGTCGTCGACCACACGCAGCCCGACTGGCCCGATCAGGTCCGGGCGCAGACGGACGGCGGCGTCAGCCGGGTGCTCGCCTGCGCCGCACCGACCCTGGCCGGAGCGGCCAAGGCCGCCGAGGACGGCGCGATCATCGCGACGCCAGTCCACGCCGATCACTATCCCGATGGCGACCGGGTGCGCTGGCACCAGTACGACGGACAGCCGAGCGGCAGCCGCCTCATCCGGATGGCACCGTGGTTCGACGACGGGTCATTGTCGGTCCACATCGCGCGCCGGCACTACCTGGCAGACGCCTCTATCGCGCATCGCGAGGTCGATCAGGGCCACACGCGCGGCAAGCTGCTGCTGGTCGTCGATGAGGACGTGGCGGCTCAGGAAGGAGTGTGAGCGACCGCGACCGTACAGCTCGGGTCGCCGGTCGCCGAGCACGTCGTTGTTCGGGCTGACGCCCTTGTCCAGCGCCGCGCCGAGGTCGCAGTCAGCCAGCAGCGTGGCTGGCTGCCCGGATGCCGAGCCGCCGGCGAGCGGCCAGCCGTCCGCGTCGACGATCACCGAGCCGCCGACCCAGTCGACGCCGCGCTCCGGCCCGATGCGGTCGCAGGCAGCGATGAACATCCGGTTGACGGCCGCGCCGGCCTGGACCCGGACGACCTCAGCGGGCCGCTCGCCATCCGGGCGCGGGTACGCGGGCCAGTTGACTGGCGCGCACAGCAGCTGGGCGCCGTCGAGCGCCGGCAGCCTGACCCATTCCGGGAACTCCAGGTCGTAGCAGATCATCACCGCGATCCGGCCGTGCCGGGTCGTGACGACGGCCGGCGGCGCGGCGCCGCGGGCGAACCACCGCGGCTCGGCGTCCCACAGGTGCGCCTTGCGGTAGACGCAGCGCAGCCCGCTGGCGTCGACGAGCGCGGCGCTGTTGAACACGTCCTGGTCAGACAGCTCGCAGAAGCCGCCGACGATGACGAGGTCGTGCTCGGCCGCCAGCCGCGCCCAGGCCGTGACCGTCGGGCCGTCCGGCAGCTCCGCCAGCGCCCGCGCCTCGGCCTGGCTCTCGAACACGTAGCCGCTGGACATCAGCTCGGGCAGGACGACGAGGCGCGCACCCTGGTCGGCCGCGTCCGTGATCGCGGCGGCCGCGAGCTCACGGTTCGCCGCGAGCTCCCCCAGCTGCGGCGCGAGCTGACAGCACGCGACGACCGTGCTCATATCGCAGGCTGCGGTGATAGGTGCTCGTGCACGGCAACCCAGCTGCCATCACGCCGCCGCCGGAACACGATGGACTCGCGCTCCCGCACCGTCTCCTCGCCCGCCCTGGTGCGCACGACCGTGGTCACGTCGTGGCTGAAGATCGCCGCGTCACCGAGGATCTGGACGACCTGCCCGGCTGAGGCGCACGACAGCACCCGGAACTCGTCCTCGCGCTCCCAGTCTGCCCACAGCCGCTCGTACTCTGCCCTCGACTCGAGCCTGGCCGGCGTGGTGTAGAAGATGAACGTCGCCTCTGGCGCGAAGCAGTCGAAGTAGGCGGCAGGGTCGTGCCGGGCGAACGTCTCGACCAGATGCCTGGCGGCGGCGAGGACCTCATCGGTCGGGCTCATGATCCTGCATCCTGCGGTGCCTGCACGGCGAGCGCCGACAGAAGCTCGTAGCCAACATGCGCGGCGGCGATCCCGGTGATCTGCGCGTGATCGTAGGCGGGCGCGACCTCGACGATGTCCGCGCCCGACGAGGTTCAGCGTAGCGAACGACCGCAGCACGCCGAGCAGTTCCCGGCTGGTGAGGCCGCCGGCCTCGGGCGTCCCCGTGCCCGGCGCATGCGCCGGGTCCAGCACGTCGATGTCGACGGACACATACACAGGCCGGTCCGTCACCCGGGCGGCGATGCGCTCCACCATGCCGCGCACCCCGAGGTACTCGACGTCGGGCGCGGCGATCACCTCGAAGCCGAGCCCGGCGTCCTGGCTGAGGTCGTCGCCGGAGTACAGCGAGCCGCGAGTGCCGACATGCAGGCAGCCGGAGGAGTCTAGCAGGCCTTCCTCGGCAGCCCGGCGGAACGGGGTGCCGTGCGTGTACGCCGCACCGAAGTAGGTATCCCACGTGTCCAGGTGCGCATCGAAGTGCACGACGGCGACAGGACCGTGCCGCGCCGCCACGGCGCGCAAGAGCGGCAGCGCGATCGTGTGGTCACCGCCCAGCGTCAGGACGCGGCCGGTTCGCTCGAGCAGGCTGCGTGCACCGCCCTCGATGGTGGTGATCGCCTCCTCGAGGCTGAACGGGTTGACGGCCAGATCGCCGGCATCGGCGACCTGCTGACGGGCGAACGGCTCGGTGTCGAGCGCCGGGTTGTACGGCCGCAGCAGCCGAGAGGACTCCCGGATGTGGCCGGGCCCGAAGCGGGCGCCCGGCCGGTAGCTGACGCCGCTATCGAACGGCACGCCGAGCACGGCTACGTCGGCACTGTCGACCTCGTCGAGGCGGGGGAGGCGGGCGAACGTCGCCGGACCCGCGTACCGCGGCACCACCGTGGCGTCCACCGGTCCGACGGCGTCGCCAGACGTCACGCGCGGGTAAGGCTCGGTCATCTCAGCCGGTCGCCTCCGCTTCAGCGTCGATCACGGCGAGCTGCGCCTCGCTCGCGTCGATCGCGGCCCGCTCGGAGCTCAGGTCAAGGGACCGCGCGCACAGCAGGTAGACCAGCGCCCGATACGACCAGGCCGACGAGCCACGAGTAGTCGACGCCGTTGGTGAGGTGGCCAGGGAAGTACCCGGTGTAGGAGAAGCCAGCGATCGGCGGCAGCACCATGAACGGGATCTCGAAGATGAAGCCAGCCGCATACGCGGTCAGGCCGCGCCAGCCCCAGGCGCCGTAGACGCCATCGGACCGGAAGATGTCGGTGATCGCGTAGTGACCACGCCGGACGAAGAAGAAGTCGACCAGGTTGAGTGCGGTCCACGGCACCAGCAGGTACAGCATCAGCGTGAGCGAGTTCAGCACGGCACTGACCGCTGTGTTCGAGGAGCTCGTCGAGATGCCAGCGCCGATCGCGTACCAGATGAGGGCGAGGACGACGACGGTAACGGCCCGCCAGAGCCTGCTGGTGTGGATCTTCTTGAACGAGTCGATGCCGGTCAGCACTGTCAGCATGCCGCCGTAGGCGTTCATGCCCATCGTCGCGAGCAGCGCGACCGCCGACAGGAACGCGGTGATCGAGCCCAGTGGCGCCGCGACCTTGTCGCCGACTTCCTGAAGGCCGACCAGGCCGTCCGATACGCCGAGCCTGGTGGCGAGCCACGCGCCCAGCGCGATCAGCCAGACCGCCGAGCCGGACGCGCCGAAGAATACGGCGCCGATAATCCCGCGCGCCGACGTGTTCCGGGGCATGTAGCGGGAGTAGTCCGACACGTAGGGAGCGTAAGTGATGTTGTACGCCGCGGCGACGGAGAACTGCGCCATGAACGCCGCGAAGACGAAGCTGCCGGGGCGATGCGGGGTGGCCCCGCCCGCGTGCCCGATCAAGACAGCGACCGAGATAATCGCGTAGCAAGGGAGCGAGATCACCAGCAGGAACCGGAAGACGCGGTGCACCCAGTCATAGCCGAAGATCGCCAAGGCGGCCGCGAGAACAGCGGTGAGCGACCGCGACGCCGCCAGCGCTCCAGCCGAACGCGCCGTGCAGCCCGCTGGCCATCAGCACCTGGTCGGCCACGTTGAAGGCCATGTACGTGAACAGGACAGCGAACAGCGCGACGATGACGCCGCGGTAGCCGAGCTGGGCGCGGGTCTGGATCATCTGCGGCAGGCCGAAGATCGGTCCCTGGGTAGCGTGGAACGCCATGAAGAGCGTGCCGAAGCAGATGCCGAGCGTGCCCGCGAGGATCGACCAGCCCAGCGACAAGCCGAGCGACGGGCCGACGAAGCCGATGGGGATCGTGAAGTACTGGAAGTTGCCGAGGAACCACAGCATGGTCTGCTGCCACGTCTTGCCATGCCGCTCAGGATCTGGGATCCAGTCGATGGAATGGACCTCGATCTGGCCGAGCAGGCCGCGCTCGAATTCCTCGACCGCGGTCTGGGTGGGGGACTCAGCAGCCACGACGTCCTCCTCGCTAGCTGTGACGTGTGTCACCAGTTAGAATCACGACGAGTTTCCTATTAGTCAACCCTTGTTTCATAGAAATCTCGCAGCGAGTTTCGCCGGCCGCCGCGCTACCGGGCCGCACGGCCAGGGAAGGGGAACGGTGCCAGCCAGCAGCGGCCACGATGACACCGACCGCGCGAGCGCGCCTGCCGCAGACAACCCCGCCAGCGGCCCCGACGGTGTCCGCATCGGCGCTCAGCTACGGGCAGCACGACTGGCGGCGCGCAAGACCATCGCCGACATCGCCGACGAGGCGGGCCTGACCAAGGGGTTCGTCTCCAAGCTCGAACGCGATCTGGCGAACGTCTCGGTTGCTTCGCTGATCCGGCTCTGCGAGGCACTCGGGGTGTCGATCGGCTCGATGTTCCAGGCGTCAAAGGGCGAGATCGTCCGCCAGGGGGAGTATCCGCCGATCGACTTCGGGGGCACCGGCATGCGGGAGTACCTGCTCACGCCGTCAGGGGAGAAGCGGGTGCAGGCCATCCTCAGCGACATCCGGCCGGGTGGCGGCAGCGGCGACGAGCCCTACTCGCTGCCGGCCGACGTGGAGTTCGCGCTTGTCCTGGCCGGACGCCTGCACATTACCGTCGCCGGTGAAGAGGTGATACTCGACCAGGGTGACGCCTACACATTCCCGGCCGACGCGCCACACACATTCCGTTCGGCGCAGACGTCCGGCCGGACCCAGGTGCTCTGGCTCGTATCGCCTGCGCTGCCCGATGGCGGCTGGCAGCGCCCCCGCCCGACCTGATGAACCGCCCGGCCGAACGAGGAGTGCATGTGACCGAGGCAGTGGAGTACTCCGTGGCGGACGGCGTGGCGACGATCACGCTGAACCGGCCGGACAAGCTGAACGCGATGAACGGCGAGATGTACGCGGGGATCATGGCGGCGCTGGACCGGACCGACAGCGACGACAGCGTCCGGGCTGTGATCGTGACTGGCGCGGGCCGGGCCTTCTGCGCGGGCGCTGACCTGAGCAGCGGGGCCAAGACGTTCGACTATGGCGGGGCCGCCAGTGACGCGGAGGCGCACCGGGACCGCGGCGGGATGCTGGTGCTGCGCATCTACCGCTCGCTCAAGCCGGTTATCGCGGCGATCAACGGCCCGGCGGTGGGCGTGGGCATCTCGATGACGCTGCCGATGGACATCCGGATCATGGCCGACACCGCCCGGGCCGGGTTCGTCTTCGCCGCCCGTGGCATCGTGCCGGACGGCGCGTCGTCCTGGTTCCTGCCCCGGATCGTCGGCATCAGCCAGGCGCTGGAGTGGTGCCTGTCCGGCCGCGTGTTCGGCGCCGCTGAGGCGCTGGCCGGCGGCCTCGTCCGTACGGTCTGCCCGGCCGCAGACGTCATGCCGCTGGCCCGGCAGCTCGCGGGGGAGATCGCCGCCCACGCGGCGCCGGTGTCGGCGGTCATCACCCGGCACCTGCTGTGGCAGATGCTCGGCGCGGACCACCCGATGGTGACGCACCGGATCGACTCGCGGGCCATCTACGACACCGGCCGGATGGCGGACGCAGCCGAGGGCGTCGCGGCGTTCCTGGACAAGCGCCCGGCGAACTGGACGCTAGCGCCCAGCTCCGACCTGCCGGACTGGTTTCCCTGGCGACCCGAGCCGCCATTCGCCGAGTAGGTCCCAGTTAGCCGGGTTCGTGCCTGCTCAGCGGCGACCGGTCGCCGACGAGCCACAGGTGGCCAAACGGGTCGATGAACCCGCCCTGGCGGTGAGTGCCCCACGGCGCCTGATGGTCGCGGATCTCATCGACGCTGGCATCGGCTCCTGCCGCGACGGCGCGCTCGATGAAGCTGTCGGGATCGTCGACGAAGACCTCGACTCGCACCGTCCGAGATCCGAGAGATCCGGGCGTGTCCCAGCCATTGCCCTCCGGCTCGCCCAGGAAGAACGGCGCGCCAGCCACGGTGAGCCCCACCACGCTGCCGAGATTCCACAGCTCGGTGGCCCCGAGCGCCCGGCTGTACCAGCGGGCAGCGGCCACGGCGTCAGGGACGGCGAGCATGACTGAGATTACGGGCGCACGCGACTCCGAGGACACGGTGCCAGGATCGCACCGGCGGGGCTCGAGCGTCACGTGATCGTCGCTAGCGGGCCCGACGCACCGCCGAGGCCTCGTCGAGCCACTCGACCCACTGACCGGATGGGTGGGCACGAGCCAGCAGGCGCCCGCCCTCGGCTGCGTGGTCAAAGGTCCGGGCGCCGAGCAGGGCGAACACTCCGTGCTGCTGATAGTCGGCGATCAGTGCAGCTGGCACCACCAGGCCCTGGACGCTGTCGCGGCCTGACGGTCCGAGCGGGACAAGCGGATCCAGTAACAGCCAGGTCACTGGCCTGGCCCGGCTGGCGCTGGACAGGATCGCGACGAGTCTGGCGCGCTGCGCCGGCGCCAGGAACACCGCCAGGTATGCGTCGGTCACGATGGCGGGCAGGCCTGGCGGCAGGCTGTCCAGCACGCCAGGCAGCGCCTCGACTGCGTCGCCGGCAACGATCCTCGCCGGATGCTGCCGCGTCATCTCGATGGCCAAGTCCAGCCTGGTCAGCGCCGACGCTTCCGGTGGCGAGCAGGCCCGCAGCCACGCCCGCGCCGCCGAGTCGTTCAGGTCGACGGGATTGAGCTCGATGCCGGTCCGGCTGGCAATTGACGGCAGCTCCGGCGGTGCTGGCTGGCGCTCGCCCCGCAGCTCGCAGGTCAGGACGAGACCGGCTGCGGGCGGCCCCGTTCCGGTCCGGTCGATCTCGTATCGGTAGCGGTCGAGCTGGAGGCCCAGGCCCGCGCCGGTTCCGGCGTCGATCAGCGCGATCGGGGCGCGCGTCCGGACGGCGGCGATGCCGAGCGCGATCTGGGTGCAGCGCGCTACCTCGTTCATCTGGTAGCGGTGGTTCGCGCAGATGCCGATGATGTCGGGCAGCCGCGCCGACACGAAGGCGGCAGCCGCGGCGCCGAAGCCCTCATCGAAAGGCGGCTGCGGGGAACCCGGCGCGGGGAAGTAGTCCGCCAGCGGGTCGGGCCGGTCGCGCCGGACCAGGGTGGCGATCGCGGCGCTAGCCAGCAGCGCGGGCAGCCGGTCGGACGGTAGCGCGGACAGCGCGGCGAGGAGCTCGTCATGGCCGGCGATCATCGTGAAAAGCGCCGCGGTAAGCCGCCACGATTCCGGCTGATCAGGTGGCGACCAGCCGGCCGCCACCTCGAGTGCCTGAGCGCGGACGTCATCGACGCTGGTCGCCTGTTCCCCCGGCACAATCCTCCCCGGCACAGCGGTTTCCCCGGCACAGCGGTTTCTCCGGCACAGCGGTTTCCCCGGCACAGCGGTTTCCCCGCTACAGCCAGTCCCCCTGCACAGTCCTTCCCCGGCACCGGCCGTCATCACCCCGACGTGAGGCTGATGGCAGATCAGCCGGGTGGCTGATGCGCCGGGCTGGCACGCCGCACAGACTGACGCTGTGCCTCCTGACGCCGTGCCGCCGCGCGCCCGTACCTGGCCTGCCGCGGCCACGCTGTTCGTCCTTGCTGGCCTGATACCCGAGACGGTCGCTACATTCAACTCGCCACCGCGGCTGCTGCTGGCGCGGCCGGCGGCGTTGTTGTTCATCTGCGCGTTCTATGGCTCGGTGGCGCTGCTCGTCCGCGAATACATGCGCAGGCGGGCGCCGGGCTGGACCGGCGTCTTGTTACTGGGCATTGCCGCGGGCGCCGTCAACGAGGGGATCATCGCCGGTACCTGGTACAAGGTCCAGTATCCCGGCTACGCGCTGGTGGGCGGCTTCGACCCGGCCGTCGCGGTGGGCCTGACCGTCTTCCACGCGCTCGTCAGCACCGTGCTGACCATCTTGCTCGTCGAGATCATCTTCCCGGACGTCGCCGCTGCGCCCTGGCTGCGGCGCCCTGGCGTGTGCGGCTGCCTGTTGCTGCTGGCCGCCACCACAGCCAGCGGATTCGGGTCGGCCGCCGATCGCGATCGGAAGGTCGTCGTACTGGCCGGGGTCGTGGCCGCGGTGACCGCGGCGCTGTCACTGGCTGGACGCGGGAACTCCGCTCCGCTGACGTCACTGCGGCCGGCGGCGGCCATCGCGCGGCTGCGACTGGCGGGAGCCGCGGCAATGGTGACCTTCTACGTCCTGTTCGGCGTGGTGCCCGGCCTCGTCGCGGCCCGCATCCCGCCCGGCGGGCGCGGGCCCTGGCAGCTACTGCTGGTGGTCCTCATGGCCGGGTTCTTCTGGAGCGTCGTCGATGTCGGCCGCGACTGGGCGAGCCGACACGACTGGGGCCGGGCACAGACGCTGGCGGTCATTACCGGCGTCTTGCTGCCAACGATCGTCGCCTCCGTCCTGCTGCCTGCAGCGAGACGGTCGCTCGAGCCGCTCGTCACCATCCCCGTGCTCGGCCTGCTGGTCTGGCTCAGCCGGCGCAATCGGCAGTCCACGCGCCTAGCGGCTGGCTGCGGCTAGGGCTGTCTGGTAGAGCGTGGCCATCTGGGTCCCGAACCTGGCGGCATACGACACCGACGGAGTGTCGCCGCCCTTCTGATATCCGCCGATGACCCCGATCACGGTGTCGGCGTGGCCAGCCGAGTGCGAGCCCGCGAGCATCGGGCTGCCGCTCGTGCCATCGGTGAAGCCACCGCAGTCGAACCGCAGCTGGGTCGGGCTGAAGCCCAGGGCCGCGTTCTCACAGGCAATGAGCCCGTCCTGACCGTCGGGGTAGCCGGCCACCCTGACCGTCTGCCCGGCGGACTCGCCGATGCCGAGGACCTCGCCGCCGGTCAGCACCTGGAGTGTCAGATTCGACCCCGGCTGCCCCACGATCAGGAACGCGAAGTCGTCATCAGGGTCCGCCGACGACAGCCACCGCTGGTCCACGATGATCTGGCTAACCGTCCAGACCCCGTAGGGCCGCTGGCCGTGAGAGTAGTCTGGCACGAAGGCCACCTGGCTCGGCGCGAGCCCGCTGACGCAATGAGCAGCCGTGATCACCAGGTCGCCAGCCGGGCTATCGACGACGCTCGCCGTGCAGAAGTGGCGCGAGAGCTGCCCCGACGCCGTACGGCTGAACAGGGCCCCGACCGTCGATTTCTGGCCATAGGCGGCGGTGCTGATTGGCATGCTCGGGGCCGCAGCAAGCGACAGGCTTGTCGCGACGACCGCGGCGATAGCCGCCAGGGCCAGGAGGGCGGGCCGGAACCTGCCCAGCGCCCGCCGGATGGGCGGCGGCCTGACCGAGCCAGGGCCCATCCGGCCTCCCTCTGCGCCTAGTCCGTGGCCCGGCCTCTAACCTGGGCTTTATAGTCCGTCGATACCAGAATAAGGCGGAGTTTTGGGTTGTCAGTAGGCCAGCCCGTGACAGTTTGCTGAGGGCCCTGCTCGCCCGGTCGCTTACATTCGCGTGGTTGACACCCCCCGTGGTTTACATTTGCGTCCATCAACTTGACTTTTTCAACTAGACGGTGAAGTATCTCCACTGTGAGGGACGCAGGAGGAGGTACGCGATGTCACGGCAGATCATCAAGGACCACAACATCGAGGCGCTGAAGGTGGCGGCCAGCTGGCCTGGCGCGGACCGGGCAACGCTCGTCACGCTCGCGACCGTGCTCGCCGCGACCGGCGCCGACCGGGAGGGACAGCGCTACTTCGAGGTACTGGCCGCCAGCCAGCCGGACCAGGTGCTGCCGCTGGCGCTGGCCGGATACTTCCAGGTCCGCGCTGGCGAGGATGTCCCGGCCGGGGTGGCCAGGCTGGACGACGCTGCCAGCAGGGATCTCGGACCGGCGCAGTATTATCGCGGCCTCGCGCTCGCGGCGCTCCCCGCCGAGGCCGGGCATGCCGACCAGGCCGTCGCAGACCTGGAATTCGTGCTCGCCGTGCGCGACCAGTTCCCGAGCAACATGATCCGCGCGGTGTACCACGGGCTGGCGGCTGCACATGCCGCCATGGGCCACGACGACCTCGCCGCGAAAGCCATCGCCGACTCGGGCCTGTCGTCCGCTCCGGCCGAGGCGAGGCTGCAGTTCGGCGGCGGCTGGACGAATGCCGCCGACGGTTACCACTTCGGCTATCCGAGGATCGTCGAGCTAGCGCCGGGCGTCCGGTTGGCCCAGGGCTACGACTTTGCCGACCTCGCCTTCGTCAGTACCGATAGCGGCATCCTCGCGATTGACGCCGGGACGGCCGAGCATCGGGTCCGCCGCGCCATGGCCGACGCCGGCCTGCAGGCGGATGACGTCAGCCATGTGATCCTGACGCACGCGCACTTCGACCACGCTGGCGGCATCGGCGCGCTCGCCGGGCACGGCACGCAAGTGATCGCACAGGCCGGGTTCCCGTCCGAGCTGCGACAGCAGCAACGGAACGTGATCCCGTTCCGCTACTTCACCGGCACCGGCGCCGGGTCTGGCGCTGCCGGCGCGGCAGCCGGGCCTGCGGACATAGCAGTGGACATGCTGATCGCCGAGCCAACGCCAGTGTCGATCGGCGGGACGGACGTCGTCCTGTATCCGACGACCGGCGGCGAGACCAGCGACGCGCTGATGGTGTACCTGCCGACCAGCGGGGTGCTGTTTGCCGGCGACGTGATGATGCCGTATCTCGGGGCGCCCTTCTTCGCCGAGGGATCACCGGACGGGCTGCTGGAGACACTCCGGCTCATTGCCGAGCTCCGCCCGCGCGTGCTGGTACACGGCCACACAACGCTGACCGAGCTATTCACGGCCGCCGCCGTCCCCGGCCTGCTGGCTGCGCTCACCGAACTGCGGGACCAGTCGCTGGCTGGCATCGGCCAGGGACTGACGCTGACCCGGCTCCTGGCGGCCAGCGTGCTGCCGGAGGTGCTGCGCGAGCACCCGCCAGCCGTAGGCCCGTACCTAGTCATCCGCGACCACTTCGTGCAGCGCCTGTACCACCAGCACTCGGGCTACTGGCAGCCGGACGGACAGGGCCTCGAGCCCATCGATGCGGCCGACCGGGCGGCAGCACTCGACCTGCTGGCCGGCGGCCGGTCAGAGCTGTTCGCCTCGGCCGCACGGGCTCTGCTAGCCCAGCGCGACGCGGCCCTAGCCCTGGAGATCGTCACCGCGGGCCTGGCCAGTCACCCAGCGGACAGCGACCTCGTCCAACTGCGTCAGCAGGCGCTCTACCGCCTGATGGAGCGGCATCAGCTCCAGGACCCGTTCCGCTTCCTCATCTACGCCGAGCTAGCCGGGGTCGAGATCGGCCCGGTCGCCGCAGGATGACACCGGCCGCCGCTCGAGCCTCGTGGGTGGCCTGCGCCGGCGGTCCTCGTGTCAATATCGGTCCGGGTGTTGGCGCCGCGTTTCGCGGTAACGGCCCTGAGGCGCGTAATGGGCTGGCCCGCGACGCTACTCCGATCGGGTCTGCCTGATCGATGAGGTCCATGGGGTTCTTAAGATCACCATGTTCAGCTAACTGGATCGGCTGGGTCGCGGGTCAGCTGAACTTGCGCATACCCGGTGGCTTCCGTCTCCTCGATGAAGGCCCGGCCTTGCTCGTTACCGGCCGCGAACAAGCCCTGTGGGCTGAGCTTGATAACCAGCAGCCGATGGTCATCAAGCGCGGCAGAAATGCCACCGTAAAGCGTGTCCCTCCAGGCATCGAGGTTGCGGCCGAACCAGGCCGGAAGGCCGCACGGTCCGGCGAGAGCGTCCCAGAGCTGGCCGGGTGATTCGATCAGGCGGCCGCGCAGGTCGACGACGAGCGGTTCGCCGTCTTGTCTGCCCAGCCGGGTCATGTTGCCATTGTGATCGTCGCCGACGCCGGTTGGCCCCGGCCGATCAGCCGTGTCGGCGCCTGTTGCCGTGCGATGCGCTGGTCCAGAGGCTGCTGACGGAGTTCCTGCCACGACGGGACATGACGCAATAGGTCACACCAACCGGCGGACCGACACGATGGACGAGTCGACGTGCCGGGCTCGAGCCTCGCGGGGGAGCGCGAGAAGTAGTTACGCTCTCCTAGGCCGGGATCACAAGTGAGGACGTGGCGATGAAGCTCGGGTCGACAGTCGGTATGCGGGACAACCCGAGCGCCTTTGCCGCGCATCTCAAGGCGCTCGAAGACGCGGGCATTGACTACCTGTGGTGCGGCGAGGCATACACCGCTGACGCCGTCTCGACCATGGGCTTCGTCGCCGCGGTCACCAGCAGGGCGCAGATCGGCTCGTCGATCCTGCCCATCTACACGCGGACGCCGTCAGTGCTGGCGATGACGGCGGTCGGCCTGGACCTGCTGTCCGGCGGCCGATTCAACCTCGGCCTCGGTGCCTCCGGGCCACAGGTCATCGAGGGCTTCCACGGCGTGCCGTATGACGCGCCACTGGCGCGCACGGAGGAGATCATCGAGATCTGCCGCTCCATCTGGCGCCGTGACCGGCTGGCACACTCCGGCCCGAAGTACCAGATCCCGCTGCCCGAGGGCCAAGGCACTGGCCTCGGCAAGCCGCTCAAGCTGATCACCCATCCCCTCCGGGAGCGGATCCCCGTCTACATCGCGTCGCTCGGCCCGAAGAACGTCGAGATGACGGCCGCGATCGCCGACGGCTGGCTGCCGCTGCACTACTGGCCAGATGGCGCCGACCGGGTATGGGCGGAGCCGCTCCGGGCCGGCCGGGCAAGGCGCGCCGAAGGGCTGCCACCACTGGAGATCGTCGCGGGCGGCGCGCTGGCCATCGGCAAGGACGTCGAGCACCTGCGCGAGGCGTCGCGGCCGCACCTGGCGCTCTACTTCGGCGGGATGGGCGCTCGGGGCCAGAACTTCTACAACGACGTGCTCAAGCGCTACGGCTTCGAGCGGGAGGCCGAGCAGATCCAGGACGCCTACCTGACCGGGGATAAGGAGGGCGCCGCGGCGATGGTGCCCGCCGAGCTGGTCGAGCAGATCTCGCTGATCGGCGACGAGGGCTTCGTGCGCGACCGGATCGCCGCCTACCGCGACTCGGGCGTCACCATCCTCAACGTGCAGGCCGTCGGCCCGAACGGCGTCAAGGACATCGAGACCGTGGCGAGCTGGCTGAGCTGACGCCGCGCGACGCCGGAGGCGGGAGTACATGAGCGACGTGGCGGACTACGACGAGTTCGGCCTCCTCGGCGACAACGCTGCCGAGGTGGACCTGCCATTCTCTGGTCCGCCGCCGGTGCGGCGCCAGGACTTCGAGGTCGGGCCGCAGCAGCAGATCAGCGCCATCATCTGGGGCGAGGCCGACCCCGAGCTCGTGCTGCTGCATGGCGGCGGACAGAACGCGCACACCTGGGACACCGTCGCGCTCGCGCTCGGGCGGCCGCTCATCGCGATCGACCTGCCCGGCCACGGCCACTCCGGCCGTCGGCCGGACCGGGACTACGGACCGTGGCGGAACGCCGAGGCGGTCGCGGCCGTCATGGACGCAGCCGCGGCGCAGGCGTCGGCGGTGGTCGGCATGTCGCTCGGCGGCGCGACCGCCATCCGGCTCGCCGCCACCAGGCCGGACCTGGTGCGCAAGCTCGTGGTCGTCGACGTGACGCCGCAGGTCCAGGATCCGGTCCGGCACCTCAGCCAGGCCGATCGCGGCGCCGTCGCGCTGGTCAGCGGGCCGCCGGTCTATGAGTCGTTCGACGCGATGGCGACCGCCGCTGTCGCGGCGAGCCCGCGCCGACCGCGCGCGGCCGTCGAGCGCGGCGTCCGCCACAACTCGGTTCAGCTGCCCGACGGGCGCTGGACGTGGCGATACGACCTGTTCGACCGCCCGGCCGGGCTCGCCGACTTCTCGGCGCTCTGGAACGACGTGTCGGCCATCACCGCGCCGGTCATGCTCGTGCGCGGCGGCGACTCGAAGTTCGTCCGTGACGAGGATGCGGCCGAGTTCACGCACCGGCAGCCGGACCTGCGCACGGTGGTGGTCGCGGGCTCCGGGCACGCCGTGCAGAGCGACCAGCCGATCGCCCTCACAGGACTGATCCAGGATTTCGTGTTCGGCTGAGTGCGCATGGCAGCGCAGTGACACCGGATCAGTCCCGGCGTGAACTCGCCGCGTGGCTTCGGACATGGACAGGCTGAAGCACACCGCAACGAGGAGGTGTCGTGACGTCAGCCCCCGCCGACAGCGAGCTGATCATGCGCTCGCGATCTGATCCGGCGGCGTTCGGCGGGATCTTCGATCGCCACCATGCCGAGCTGTACCGCTATCTGCGCCGACGGGTGGGCGCCGGACTGGCGGCTGACCTGGCGGCAGAGACATTTGTCACGGCCTTCGCCCGCCGCAGCGCCTACCGTGCGGAAACCGATGACGCCCGGCCGTGGCTGTATGGCATCGCGCACAACCTGCTGCGCAATCAGCTGCGAGCCGAGCGCAGGCAGCTCGCTGCCTATGCCCGGCACGGAGTTGACCCGCTGGCTGACCCGGACGCCGCCGTCGCCTTCTCCACAGCCGATACGCGCGCTGACTCGGCAGCGGTGAGCGCCAGGCTCGCTCAGGTCCTGGCCGCGATGCCCAGCCGGGACCGCAACGTGCTGCTGCTCTACGCCTGGGCCGACATGTCCTATGCCGAGATCGGCCAGGCCATGAACATCCCGGTCGGCACCGTCCGATCACGGCTCAGCCGGGCCCGGCGCCAGCTGCGCGGCCTAGCAAACGACGGATCGCTGAACTTCATGGAGACCCAAGCATGGACGAGCTGACCTTGGTTGCCGGGTTCCGGTCAACCACACCAGGACCGACAACCGCCGAGACCACCGCCGCCAGGGACGCGCTGCTGGCCGCCATGGCGGATGTGCCGTCAAGCGCATCCAGGGCGAGCGGGTCGGCGCACCGGGCCACCGCCCGCAAGCGCGCGGTTCGCCTCCTCCCGCTGGGCGCGCTGACCTGCGCAGCCGCCGTCGGCGTCGCTGCCGCCGTCATGGCACCAGGCCCGCGAGCGACGCGACCAGGCCATACGCCCGCCGTCCTGACCGCCGCCTTCGTCCTGCGCAAGGCGGCATCGGCAGCCGCGAGCCAGGCGGGCGGGCACGGGCGCTTCTTTGTCTCGGAGTCGGAGTACGTAGACCCGGGCAACGGCCACGAGGCGCCCGCCAAGCGCGTTATCTGGATCGGCAACGGCGTCACCGGCCGGCTTGTCGATCACGGCTGGGGGGCCAGCGCGGCCCCCATACCTCCCGGCATCTCTTTCGGCCAGCGCGTCATCACCTGGCCGCAGCTGCTCAGCCTGCCCACGGCGCCCGGTGCCCTGCTGGCCGACATCGCCAGGGTGTCCAGGAACGACGGGCAGCCGCTGGTGCAAGCCGAGTTCGGGACGATAGTCGGGCTGCTGTACGAGTCGCCTACCACGCCAGCGCTGCGCTCCGCCCTGTACCTCACGGCCTCCCGGCTGCCCGGGGTCACATTGGTGCCCGGTGCCCACGATCTGCTTGGGCGCGCTGCCGCCGAGGTATACGTGCCGCCGGGATTCACCGGCAATGGCGGGGAGGTGCTGTTCTTCGACCCGTCGACCAGCGCTGTCCTCGGGACGGCAACTCTTGTCGGCTCGAAGGTTCAGTGCCCGCCCGCCTGGGAGGCTGCGGTCCTGGCTTCCGGATACGTCAACTCGAAGTATCAGCTGCCGCCCGGCGCGCCGCGTAACCTCCGGCCGGTCAGCTGGCCACGCAGCTCGCCGGGCTGCCCAGGGCCGACGAGCGGACAGCCGACTGCCAGCCAGTCGCCCGGCTCGCGGGGGGCAACGCCCAGCGCATCACCCACGCCTTAGCGAAGAGACCAGGAGGCGGCCGCGACCGCCAGGATCTCGGTCCTGTCGTCGGCTAGCAGGAAACCAGCGTCAGTAGCCGCGTTGAGCGAGGACTCGAACTTCGCCAGGTAGTCGGCCTGCCCGCCCGGATACAGGCGGGCCAGGTCGGCGTCACTGAGTCCGGTCGTCGTCCCGAACAGGAACGCGAACATCTCGCCGCGCTGCCCCGTTCCCGACAAGACCGCCACCGGCACATCGGTCCAGGGCGTGCGGATACCCCCGGTGGCGATCCCCAGACTGTCGCGACACAGGTCACGGCCCGCGCACGTCCAGTCGCGGCGCGGACGGCGGCTTGGCGCGGCCGGCCACCCAGGCGTCGAGCTGCTCGAAGGCCGCGCACTCCACGTAGTGGTGCTGCAGCCCGCTGTTGACCGGGACCGCCGTGGTGCCCATCAGTATGTTGGTCGTCGGCTGGATCAGCTCGGCGAGCCGCGCTGGCGGCAGCGCGCCGTCGTCCTGACCGCTCGCGAACAGCAGATAGGTGTCGGCGTGGGCCGCGCCCGCGATCTCCCAGTTGCGCAGCAGGTCGCTGTCGGGCTGCTCCGCTAGCCCGCTGCCGAGCAGCGTCACGTCGGTCTCGGTCTGCAGCACGATCACCGGCACGCGCAGGTCGGCACGGATCCGCTCGCCGACGGCCTGGGTGCTGGCGCCGGGTCTGAAGCCGGTGTCGAGCGCCGCGCCGGCGCCGGTACGGCCGTGCACGAGGAATCCATCGAAGACGCTGGCGAGCGGATCGATCGCATTGACGTAGGTAACCAGGAACGCGCCCGACTGGGAATGGCCAGAGGCCAGCAGGCGCGCGGCCGCCCAGCCGATGCTCGGCTCCGGCCCGTAGCGCGCGGCCGGCCTGGCTGAAGATGTCGAACGACCAGGCATCGCCCGGATGCGACAGCGCCGCGTACCGCTCCGGATGGGCCTCCTTCAGGTGCATGCCCTCGACCAGGCCGCCGCCCTCGATCCCGGCTCGCTGCGCCGACACGCCAGCCCAGGCGTGACCGCGGCGCAGCAGATACGTGTGCGCCAGCATCCAGTCAGGCGCGGCGTCGAGGCCGCCGGAGACGTTCAGCCACTCGACCACGACAGTGCCGCTGAAGTCCGCGTCAGCGGCCGGACGCCGCAGGATCACCCTGGTCGTGAACGGAGCGCTGTCAGCGGGCGCGACGCGTCCAGCGGCCATCGGGCGTGCGCTCGCTCGTCAGGCGGTAGCTCTGCGCCGCGCCCGTCGAGCAGGAACTCCTGCTCGGTGTACCCGAGCGCGGCCAGGTCGTAGGCACCGGCCGGGTCCGGAATCGGGCCAGGAATCGGGCTCAGCCGTGCAGGAGCCGGGCGCGCGCAGCTGGACCGGCACTGGCTGGACCGGAGCTCATGCGGCGGACTTCTCCAGGATGTGGACGGCGCAGGCGCTGCCGAGCCCGATGACGTGGGTGAGGCCGACCTTGGCGCCCTCGATCTGCCGGTCGCCGGCCTCGCCGCGCAGGTGCGTGGAGACCTCGTAGATGTTGGCGATGCC
The DNA here is from genome assembly GCA_963837255.1 of uncultured Actinomycetota bacterium. Classification (GTDB taxonomy): domain Bacteria; phylum Actinomycetota; class Actinomycetes; order Streptosporangiales; family Streptosporangiaceae; genus JAJYUU01. The sequence continues at coordinate 750,046 of CAWIMN010000007.1, read as the reverse complement.
GGTCGCGCCGAGCGGATGGCCCTTGGACAGCAGCCCGCCGGACACGTTCACCGGGATCTGGCCGTCCCGCCACGGGCCGCGCTTGTCGATCCACTCGCCGGCCCCGCCGTCGGGGCACAGCCGCAGGTTGTCGTAGTGCCGAAGCTCCGCGGTGGCGAAGCAGTCATGCAGCTCGACCAGGTCCAGGTCCTGCGGGCTCACCCCGGCCTGCTCGTACGCCTTGTCGGCGGCCTGCCGGGTCAGCGTGTTCACGTCGAACTGCACCGACCCGCCGTCCACGTACGGGTCAGACGTCAGCACCGACGCCGACACCTTCACCGCGCGGCGGCGCACCTCAGCCGGGCATCGACGCCAGCCGCTCCCCGCTGCACAGCACCGCCGCGGCCGCGCCGTCCCCGGTCGGGCAGCACATCAGCAGCGTGTTCGGGTAGGCGATCATCTCCGCGTTCATCACCTCCTCAAGCGAGAACGCCTTCTGGTACTGCGCCAGCGGATTCAGCGTCGAGTGCGCGTGGTTCTTCTCCGCGACCTTGGCGAACTGCTCGAACCCCACGCCCGTCGTGCTGGTAGGCGTACTCCATCCCGGACTGGGCGAACGTGCCCGGCATCAGGCTCGTGCCCAGGATCCCCTCCACCGGGCCGACCGCGCCGTACCGGCCAGCCGGCTCGATACGGCTTATCCTTCTTCGCCTGCCGAGGCACCGAGCAGGCCCAGCTTGCCCATCTGCTCCAGCCCGACCGCCAGGCCGATGCTCGCCTCGCCCGCCTTGATCGCCATCGCCGCCACCCGGAACGCCGTCGCGCCGGTCGCGCACGCGTTCGTCACGTTGTAGACCGGGATCCCGGTCTGGCCGATCTGCTTCTGCAGCCGCTGGCCGATGCCGTTGGTGTCATACAGGCAGCCCGCCGCCAGGATGTCGGCGTCGAAGATCGTCAGCCCGGCATCCGCCAGCGCCGCCGTCGCCGCCTCGCTGCCGAGGTCGATGAGGTCCTTGTCCTTGTAGCGCATGAACTTCGTCATCGCCACGCCGATGATCCAGAGCGAGTCGGACATGCCGGGCCTCCTGCCTAGGTGAACCAAGCTACTAGTTTTCTACCGTCGCGCTGCTCGGGGCGCCAGTGGCTGCACCGGATGCCGCCGGTCTCATCGGTTGTGATAGCTGGCCGGGCGGCGCGCGACGTACGACGCCATCGCCTCGCGCGCGTCCTCGGTCACCGATGTCAGCACCTGCTGGCGGTTCTCCACTTCGACCATGGCGTCGAACGACGGGATCTCCAGCGCGAGCCACATGCCCTGCTTGGTGAGCGACAGCGAGAGCGGCGGTGCCTGGAGCAGCGCGTCGATCGTGTCGTCCACCTTGGCGGCTAGCTCCGCCGGCTCGGTCACGTCCGTCACCAGCCCGATGCGCAGAGCCTCGGCAGCGTCGAACCGCCTGCTGGTCAGCATCAGCTCGTGGGCTCGGGCCGCGCCGACGAGCCGTGGCAGCAGCCAGGACGTGCCGATGTCGCAGCCGGTCACGCCGATCCGGATGAACGAGGTCGCGAAGACCGCGGCTGCGGACGCAATCCTGATGTCACTGGCGCACACGAGGGCGAGCCCGCCGCCAGCGGCAGGCCCGTTCACCGCGGCGACCACCGGCTGGGGGAGGCGGCGGATCCCCTGCACGAGGGCCGCGATGGCGCGCTGCGTCGCCCACGTCTGCTGGCTGCGGCCGAAGTCCTCGGTACCGGGCATCGTGCCGAAGCCGCCGAGGTCGAGCCCCGCGCAGAAGCCCCGGCCGGCGCCGGTCAGGACGACGACCCGGCAGGTCAGGTCGGCGGCGAGAGCGCGCAGGTGCTCGTGGAACTGGGCGACCAGCGGTTCGGTCAGCGCGTTCAGCTTGTCCGGCCGGGATAGCGTCAGCTGCACGACGCCGGGCCGCGGCTCGGACCATCGGACAAGATCATCAGCGCGCTCGCTCATCGGACGTCCCCTTCTTCACTGCGGCCGCCAGCGTCGGCTGTCGTCGTGCCGTCCGCCTCGTGCTGGCACAAAGGTAGCGATCCAGGCATCCTTACAACCGGGCAAGCCGGCAAGCTGGGGGCGCCCATCCGCCTGCCCGGCAATCCCGCCACGGTAGTGTTCGGGGGTAGCGCCCTACAGGCCCTCGAACTGCCACCAGGTGCCCGACTGCCACCTGCGGCCTTGCCAGACGTCGAACTCGGCGCGGCGCGGATGGGCTTCGATGTAGGGCTCAGCAGCGAGGATCATGGTGCGCTCGTCGTCGCCGTCGAACCGCTCCCATGTCGGCAGGCCAACCGCCGACGGCGGCTCGCCGCGGGCGAACGCGGCCCAGGCCTCCGCCATCGCGAGGCAGAGCCGCGCCTGCCTGTCACCGGCCGCGGCGGCCCGCGCGAAGCTGTCAGCGGCCCACACCGCCAGCATGTCGAGGCCGTGGCCGCCGGCGAGTTCGGCTGGCAGGCCGGGCGGCAGGCCGTCATACCGGTAGCGCCAGACGGGCGCGTGCGCGCACTGCGCCAGTGCGACTCGCTGCGTCGCGACGCCGTAGCGCTCGTCACCGAGGACGGCCAGCTGGATGGCTTTGTCGTCGAGTTCTGGCCGAGCCGCCGCGTACGCCGCCAGCATCGAGTCCGCAGCCGCTGGCCCGAACAGCTCCGCGAGCACCCGCGGCGCCTGCGCGGCTGCCGTCGGATCCATCAGCTGGTAGCTCGCGCCCTCGTTACCGTTGCTGCCGATGAGCAGCGGGACCGCAGCACCGGCCCCGGCCGTGATCGCGTCGATCGGCAGTACCGGCAGGCCGCTGCCGCCCAGCACCGGTCGCCAGACCCAGGTACCGGCCGCGCCCGCGGCGATCGATTCCTGGGCTGCCACCAGGTCGGCCGGCGGCGCGTCGAGCAGCCGCCGCAGGCCGGCGTCGTCGTCAGCCAGCCCGAGCTCGCGGAGCAGCCGCCTGCGCACCCGGACGGCCTGATCGGGACTGGCCACGTGCTCGGCCCCGCCGCTGCTCGAGATAGCGCGGCCGATCAGCCCCGTGGTCAGTGGCGAGGCGAGCAGGTTCGCGACGCTCTTGGCACCAGCGGACACGCCGTAGATCGTCACCCGGCTCGGGTCACCGCCGAAGGCGGCGATGTTGGCGCGTACCCAGCGCAACGCGGCGACCTGGTCGAGAAAACCGGACAAGCCCGCGCCGGCGTACCCGGCAGCCAGATCCGCCAGCTGCAGGAAGCCCAGCGCGCCGAGCCGGTAGGTGAACGTGACCACGACCAGTCCCCGCCGCGCCAGCGCCTGGCCAGCGCCGACCGGCTCGCGAGACCCCGTTCCCTGCACATAGCCGCCTCCGTGCACCCAAGCCAGCACCGGATAGCCCGCCGGATCGGCCGGCGGGTCGGCCGGGGCCGTCACGTTGAGGTAGAGGCAGTCCTCGTTGCGGTTCAGCTGGGCAGGGACGCCCGTGAAGGGGTTCACGGTCTCGCTCTGCCAGGCCGCCGGCGCGGAATCCGCAGCGACCCGGACGCCGTCCCACGAGTCGGGCGGCTGCGGCGGCCGGAACCGCCGCGGGCCAACTGGCGGCAGCGCGTACGGGATGCCGCGCCAGGCCAGTAAGCCGTCGAGCTCAATCCCGCGGACCTGGCCCTGGGCCGTGGCGACCAGCCGGGGATCGTCAGCCGCCCCAGCGCCCCGCGGCGACGTCACCGTGGTGGCTGGGATTGGGCCAGCGGCCCGGTGCGCGCGACGCCCGGCCGGAACAGCGTCTCCTGCGCGATGCCGGCTGCGAGCGTGCCGTCCCGGCCGAAGATCCGCCCGGTGTAGGTGCCCCGGCCGCCCGAGGTGGACTCCGGCTGCAGGTCCATCAGGACCCAGTCATCGAGCGCGACCTTGCGGTAGAACCAGACAGAGTGATCGATGCTGGTGAGCGGACCGGAGATGGTGATGCCGGGCGCCGCCGATAGCCCGGTGAACATGTCCGAGACGTACGCCAGCGCGCAGACGTGCGCCATCTCGCTGTCGAGCTTGTGCCGGGATCTGATCCACATGCGGGACGGCCACTGCTGGCCCGGCTGGGGCTGACGGGGGAGGCGGATCTCCACGCCGTGCATCCGAAACAAACGCATGTCGTCAGGCAGCTCGTCCGGCGCCTCGACCTCCGGCATCTGGTGCGCCTGGTAGTCCGAACCGTCCTCGGTGACGTGGAACGACGCGGCCATGTTGAAGATGACCTTGCCGTTCTGCACGGCGATGACCCGGCGGTTGGAGTACGAGCCGCCGTCACGGTCGCGGCTCACCGTCAGCAGCACCCGCTGTGACGCGTCACCCCGGCTCAGGAAATAGCCGTGCAGCGAGTGCGGATGGCGGCCGGCTGGCACCGTTTCCGCGGCCGCCCGCAGCGCCTGGGCCGCCACCTGGCCGCCGAAGAGCCCGGCCGGCTCGGCGGACACCACTACCGTGCGGAACAGGTTGTCCTCGATCCGCTCGAGCGACAGCAACTCGGGCAGGCCGGTCTCCGCAGAGCCGATCACAGGGTCAGCCAGGCTCGCCATGGGCCATTGATATCACAAGGGCAGGTGCCTGATTTGTCGGTAGGCTGCGCTCACAGAAACGACGAAAGGACCGTCGATGGGCGCGCTCGACGACCGGGTTACCGTGATCACCGGGGCAGGCCGCGGCCTTGGCCGCGAGCACGCGCTGCTGTTCGCCGCCGAGGGCGCCAAGGTCGTCGTCAACGACCTGGGCGGCGGACCCGACGGCTCGGGGAGTGACACCACCCCCGCCCAGCAGGTCGTCGAGGAAATCCGAGCGGCGGGTGGCGAGGCAGTCGCCAACGGCGACGACATCACCACCGCCGAGGGCGCAGACCAGCTCGTCCAGCAGGCGATCGGGGAGTTCGGCGGGCTGCATGTGCTGGTGAACAACGCCGGCATCCTGCGGGACCGCACGATCATCAACATGACGGATGCCGAGTGGGATGACGTCATCCGCGTTCATCTGCGCGGTCACTTCCTGCCACTGCGCGCCGCGGCCCGGTACTGGCGGGAGCAGGCCAAGGCCGGCCAGGCTCTTCGGCCGTCGGTCATCAACACAACATCCACGTCGGGCCTCTACAACAACCCTGGCCAGGCTAACTACGGCAGCGCCAAGACCGGCATCGCGACACTGACCGTCATCGCCCAGCGCGAGCTGCAGCGGTACGGCGTGAAAGTCAACGCCATCGCCCCGGCCGCGAGGACCAGGCTGACGCTGGCCACGCCGGGCATCACAGACTCGATCCTGACCACACCCGAGGAGGGCTTCGACCCGATGGACCCGGCGAACGTCTCGCCGTTCGTCGCTTACCTCGCCACCGCGGACTGCCCGATCCAGGGCCGGGTGTTCTTCGTGGCCGGGGGCGGCATCCACCTGTTCCAGCCGTTCGCGATCATCGACGGCATCACCAAGGACGGCAAGTGGACGGTCGAGGAACTCGCGACCCAGGCCGCCCGGCTCGCGGACGTGCCATTCCACCTAGGGCAGCCGAGCATCTAGCGCGCTGCGCGCCTCCGGCCGGCCCGGGCGATCGTCAGGCCGGCTGGTACCCGAAGCTGACGGCCTCCGTCCCCGCGGAGTCGGTTCCGATCGGGAACGTGGTGAGAGTTACCTTCATGCCGAGTGACAGGTTGCCTGGCTCGGGGTCAATGCCGACGATGTTGGCCTTCACCACGCCCCCGCCATCGAGGTCGACGATGCCGGACACGTACGGCACCGTCACGTCGGGAGTGGCACGGTGCACGATCGTGAACGCGCGCAGGACGCCTTCGTTGGCCACCCGCCTGGTGCCGAAGTCACGGGCGCCGCAGCTCGCGCACGCGTTGCGCCGGTCGAAGAACAGCGCCCCGCAGGAACTGCACTGGTTCGCGACCAGGTGCGGGTCGTCGCCGAGGCTGAGATAGCCGACGTAGGGCACCTGTCGCGCCATCGTGTCCTCCTGCGGGTCCCGGTCTGCGGCGTTCGTCAGGATCAAGCTAATCGCGGTCGCCCGCTCCGCGTCTAGACGGCGTACGTGGTCGCCGCCTCGGTTCCGTAGCGCGCCATGACCGCCTCGATGGCGCCGGCGGTCATCGGCTGGCCTGCCGCGACCATGTCGCGCAGGTCGCGGAAGTACTGCACGTACTCATCGGGCGTGAAGGTGTTCAGCAGGACCACCGGCTCGTCGCCTGCGTTGGCGAACGTGTGCGGTGCGCCCGGCGGGATCATCACCAGCGTCCGGGGCGCGGCCGCGTACGTCTGCTCGCCGACGGTGAACTGGGCGGTGCCGGACACGACGTAGAAGCCCTCGTCGTGGCGGGCGTGCCGATGCTGCGGCGGCCCGGCGGTGTGCGGGGCGATCGTGATCTCGGCGATGCCGAGGCGATGCGATGTCGTGCTCCCGTCCTCGAGGATGCGCAGCTGTACGGGGCCGGCGAGGGCGAGATCGCCGTCGCCGGGACCGACGATCGAGATCTCGCTCATGCCGTCGCGCTTCCGGCCTCGACGCGCGCGGGAGCGGGGCGGCTGCTGACGAAGTCCCACACGACCGCCAGCAGCTCCGCGGGACTCTCCAGCTGGGGCAGGTGGCCGGCCTGGGTGATCAGCCGGAACTGCGCGCCCGGGATGGCATCGGCGTAGGCATGGCCGTGCTCGGATGGGATCATCCGGTCCGCGGCGCCCCACAGCACGAGTGTCGGGATGCTGATGGCCGGCAGCCGGCCGACCAGGGTGGGGTCTCCCATCGCGTGACCGGCGTACGCCAGCAGCGCCGCCCTGTTCGCCGCCTGCGCCGCCCTGCGCTCATCCGGCAGCGTCGCCGGGTCGATCCGGAACTGCGTCCGGGTTGAAGTAGCTGAGATCGAACACCTGATCCAAGGTGAGCGAGAAGAAGTCGGGTATCGGTGCGTCGTCGATCTGCAGCCCGGCGGCGTCGATGAGCACGGCCGAGCTGACCCGGCAGTCCGGCGCTGCGCTCTCCGCCAGGGCGAGCTCCGCCGCGATCCAGCCGCCGATGGAGTTGCCGATCACGCATACATCGCGCAGGTCGAGGTCGCGCAGCAGCTGCGCGTAGACCGCAGCCAGCGACGCGACGCTCGCCACCTGCTCGGGACGCGGGGTGCCGTCGAAGCCAGGATGTACCGGGGCGATGACGCGGGCGGGCTCGGTGGCCGACAGCAGCTCGGCGAATCCGGCCACCGAGATCGGCCCGGCTCCGCCGTGCAGGATCAGCACCGGCCGGGCAGCGCTGCTGCCGGCGCCGCGCGGGTGCTCGGTAACGGTAACCGGCACGGAGCCGATGCCGGCGACGGTCAGTGTGTGGGTCGTGGTGGTCATGAAGGTCTCCTTGCGGAAGCTCGTGTTTGTAAGAGTTCACTCTCACGAACACGATATTAGAGCACAATGACCGATTGTGCAAGTATACTCGCATGACGAGAGTCAACTTGACTAACGAGATCGGACGCTTCAGAATAGGAGATGACCATCGGCACCCAGGCCGGCCGCGTGAACCAGAAGCAGCGCACCAGGACGGCCATCGTCGACGCGGCGCGCGGGCTCATCGGCAGCGGCACTGAGGTCACCATGCCCGCGGTGGCCAGCGCGGCCCTGGTGTCGGAGGCCACCGCGTACCGGTACTTCCCCGATCTGGTGTCCCTCCTGCGCGAGGCCGTGGACGGCACCTGGCTGAGCCCGGCCGAGGCACTAGCGCCGGTCGCGCAGTGCGATGATCCGGTCGAGCGGATCGCTTTCGCTACCGAGCACCTGCTCCGCCACGTGCAGCGCTACCAGGGCGCAGTCCGGGCCATGATCTCCGCGTCGATCATCAGGCCTGGCTCGGCCGCGATGCGGCCCGGGCTCCGCTTCGGCCTCATCGACTACGCGCTAACGCCGCTCGAGTCGACCTGGGGCAGCAGCGCCCGGAGGTTCTACGGCAGCTCAAGCAGGACCTCGCCGTCGTGATGAGCGCCGAGGCGCTGTTCACGCTCACGGATCTGTCCGGGCTGTCACCAGACGACGCGATCGCGAGTGCTGTCCGTACCGCCCGCACCATCACGGCTGCCGCGCTAGCAGGGAGCTAGATCGTTGACCGGGGATCCGTCGCTGGCCGGGGCCCCCGTCGAAGCGCCGCGGACGGAGCGTGCGGTTGCACGCAGACTATCGCTCTACTAGTCTAGTAATAGACCGATAGCCTGGGAGGCGAGCGTGTTCCGTGTCGATACAGGGTCCGGTGTGCCGATCTACCGGCAGCTGGTCCAGCAGGTGCGCCGGGATGTGATGCTGGGCCGGCTGCGGCCAGGTGATCAGCTGCCCAGCGTGAAGGAGGTTGTCGACTCGCTGTCGGTCAATCCGAACACGGTGGTGAAGGCGTTCAGCGAGCTGGAGCATCAGGGACTGGTGGTACGCCGGCAGGGCGTCGGGACGTTCGTGGCGGCTTCACCGTCCATGACATCAGCTGCCGGTCGCTCCGAGGCTGCTGGCCTCGCTGGCCCGCTGGGTGGACCGGGCCAGGCAGGACGGGCTGTCTCCCGAGCAGATCCGGATGCTCCTGGAAGTCGCCCTCGATGAGCCGGCCGCCAGCCGGGATGACCGCCGGGCTGCGGGCGGTGTCGCATGAGCACGGCACTGCGGTGCGCAGGCCTCGGGCACCGCTACGGCCGCGGCATCTGGGGCCTGCGCGACTGCGATCTGGACGTGCCAGCCGGGAGCGTGGTGGCGCTGGTCGGCCCGAACGGTTCTGGCAAGACCACCCTGATGAGCATGGCGGCGGGCCTGCTTCCGGCCAGCACGGGAACTGTCGAGACCGCTGGCGGCGCCCCGGCGCAGCGGCTGGACCGCATCGGGTTCGTCGCACAGGACGCGCCGCTGTGGCCGCGGCTGCGCGTCGCCGATGTCCTGGAGATTGGCCGCTGCATGAACCGCGGCTTCGACACGGTCCTGGCGTCGGAACGGATCCGGCGGCTGGGCATCCGGCCCCGCGCGCGGATCAGCGCCCTGTCCGGCGGCGAGCGCGCCCAGGTGGCTCTCACCCTGGTGCTGGCCAAGAAGCCGGAGCTGTTCTTGCTCGATGAGCCGATGGCCAACCTTGATCCGCTGGCCCGGCGGGACTTCCTGGGTTCCATGTTCGAGGCCTGCACCGAGACAGGCGCTACCGTGCTGTACTCCTCCCATGCCGTAGCGGAGCTGGAGCGCATCTGCGACTACCTGATCGTGCTCCGCAACGGGCAGGTGCGGCTCGCCGGCGATATTGACGAGCTGCGCCAGCAGCACAGGATCATCTCCGGGCCAGACGGCTGGCCCGCCGGCGGCGGCTGGCAGGTGATCAGCCAGCGCAGCACGGCCGGCCGCACCACCGCGCTGGTGCGCTGCGACAACGCCGCCCGCTCGCGGCCCGGGCCTGCAGGACGCGGCACCCACTTTCGATGAGCTCGTGCTCGGCTACCTCGACGGCGACGCCGCCGCGCTCCCTGAGGAGGCCCTGGCATGACCTGCCTCATCTGGCGGCAGCACCGCGGCCAGGCCCTGTGGACCGTGATCACCGTCACGGCCTTGTGCGCTCTCATCGTCAGCTTCGGGCTCAGCGCCGAGCACTGGCTGGCGGGTTACCACGCCTGGCTCCGCCAGCTGGCCGCCGCCGGATGCCCGCCGCCCACTGCTCACAGCGGCGTATTCCACGTGCGGTCCGCCGCAACCTGCCTCGCCCTCAAAGACCGCTATCCGGGCAGCCTGCAAGCCGCCTTCGCGTCCCGCTACAGCTTCGCGATCCTTCTCTCCCAGGACGGCCTGCCCGCCGCGTTCGCGATCATCGGCGCCATGATCGGCGCGCCGCTGGTCGCCAGGGAAATCGAGCAGCGCACCCACCTGGCCGCCTGGACCCAGTCAGTGTCACGACGCCGCTGGTACCTCGCCAAGATCGCCACACTCGGCGCCGGCCTGGCCGTGCCGGCCTGGCCGCCGGGACGGCCAACGCCTGGCTGCAGCACCAGCTCACCGCCGGTGACACCACAAGCTCGCGCTGGTCATGGTTTGTCTCCATCAACCTGGCCCTGGCCGGCGAGGCCGCGCTCGCCTTCGCCCTCGGGGTGGCGTTCGGCGCCTTGCTACGGCGCACGCTTCCGGCCATCGGCGCGACCGTGGCCGGATTCACCGTCCTGCTCCTCGGCGCCCGGTGGGTAGTGCAGGCCGTGACACCGGCCAGCAAGACGACCGGACCGCACTTCACGGCGCCACCGGGCAGCTGGATCCTGGGCTCAGGTACCGGCGTCCCGGTGTCCTACCACCCAGCCAGCCAGTACTGGCCACTACAGCTCACCCTGCTCGCCGTCCTGCTCGCGGTCGCGACGGCAGCAGTGGCATCGGGCTGGCGCGCGACCCGGACACGCGCCGTCTGAGCGATGCCATGATCTCCAGCCGGCGGCGGCAGCTAGGCGGCGGGAGCAGGCCCGGAGACACAGCCCGGCGCTCTCAGCCGGTGTTCTGCAGTCCAGCGGCCACGCCGTTGACGGTGAGCAGCAGGAACCGCTCCAGCGCCGCCCGCTCACCGGCGTCCTCGCTGGCCCGCAGCTCCGCCATCGCGCGCAACTGCAGGTGCGACAGCGCGTCCACGTACGGATCGCGCAGCGCGACGGCACGGGACAGGACTGGCCGGCCAGCCAGCAGGCGGTCATGCCCGGTGACCGTCAGGACCAGTCGCGTGGTCAGGTCGTACTCGGCCAGCACACGATCGGTCAGCTCGCCGCTGTCGCCGAAGGCCAGGTACCGGGCGGCGATCCGGCGGTTCGTCTTGGCCAGGCTCATCTGGGCGTTGTCGAGCAAGACTGCCAGCAGCGGCCAGTCGCGGTAGGCGGCTTGCACGGCGTCCAGCCCGCCCGGCCCGTCGATGGCGACGGCCAGCCCGCTGCCCAGGCCATACCAGCCCGGCAGGTTGACCCTGGTCTGCGCCCAGGCAAAGACCCAGGGGATCGCGCGCAGGTCGGCGAGTCCGGCCGGCCCTGCCAGTCCGCGCCTGGCCGGACGCGAGCCGAGCCGCATGCCGCCGATCTCGGCTAGCGGGCTCAGCCGGGCGAACCAGTCGGCGAAGCCACCGGCGGTCACCAGCGAGCGGTACGCAGCCAGCGCTCCCGCCTCCAGGGCCTGTGCGACCGTCGCGAACGCGGCGGCTGGATCACTGTCGCCGGGCCGGGCGCCAGCGGACGCCAGCAGGACTGACGACGTTACCTGCTCGACATGCCGCTGGCCGATCACCGGGTGACCGTATCGGGCGAAGATCACCTCACCTTGCTCGGTGACCTTGAACCTGCCGTCAACCGAGCCGGGGGCCTGGGCGAGCACGGCCCGGCCGGCCGGGCCGCCGCCGCGGCCGAGAGCACCGCCGCGGCCGTGGAACAGCACGAGCCTGATGTCACGGCCGGCCGCCCAGCGAGCCAGCCGCAGCTGCACGTCGAAAAGCCGCAGTGTGGCGCTGACCATACCCAGCTCCTTGGCGGAGTCGGAGTAGCCGAGCATGACCTCAAGGCGCCGGCCCGTCTCCGCCAGGCGTCGTGCCACCGGGTCCAGCGCGATCATGTCGTCGAGGATCACGACGGCGTGCGCGAGATCATCCCCGCTCTCGAACAGCGGCACGACGTCGAGGACTGGGGGCTGATCCGGACAGGCGTATCCGGCCAGCTCGTGTACCGCTGCGATGTCAGCGGCCGAGGTGGTGAAGCTGACCACGTACCGGCGGCAGGCGTCGACGCCGTGTCGCCGCTGGATCGCCGCCATGGACGCGAAGGTGTCGAGCACCTCGCGGGTCTGGGCCGAGAGCACGGTCTCATCGCGCCGCTCTCGCCACTCGCGCAGCTCCCGCAGTGCCGCCGCATGCACGGCGCTGTGCTGGCGCACTTCCAGCTCGGCCAGGTGGAAGCCGAACGTCTCGGCCTGCCAGATGAGGTGCTGGAGCTCGCCGTACGCCTGCCGGGCTGCGCCGGCCGCCGCCAGCGCCCGCTGGGCCAGTCGCAGGTCAGCGATGAACTCGGCGGCCGACGCGTAGGCCAGGCTCGGGTCGGCGGCGACTGCGGCGCTGGTAGCGGCAGGGTCGCTGCCCTCCGTGAGCCGGGTCGCCTGCAGCCGCTGCGCGGCGAACAGCAGGTAGGCGCGGAACGGCTCGCCGGGCGAGCGCGAGCTCAGCTCGCTGACGAACGCCGGGTGAGCCTGCGCCGCGGCGGCGAGCGCCGCGAGCAGCTCAGCGGCGGCCGGAATGGCCTCGAGCCCACCCGGCTGCGAGTCAGTGAGGAGAGTGGCGTCGATAGTCAGGGAGCGGCCGATCCGGGTAGTCGCGTTCTCCAGGGCGCGCAGAGCATGATCGGCCTGGATGCGCGCGGTCTGCTCGGTGACGGCCGCGGTGACGAACGGGTTCCCGTCCCGGTCTGCGCCGATCCAGCTGCCGAACCGCAGGAACGCCGGCGCCTGCGGCGCGACCGACCCAGAGGACTCACCTTGCAGCGCCAGGTCGAGTGCGCGGTACACGCTCGGCGCGAGCCGGAACAGCGTCTCGTCGAATACCGCGGTGCCAGACCGCACCTCGTCCAGCGGCTGCATGGCCTGGCTGCGCAGCGCGGAGGTGCGCCACAACAGGTCGATCTCCTCGCGCAGCCGGCGCCGTGCCTCCGTGTGCGCCGCGGCACCCTGGTGGGCCGTGTCGAAGACGTCGAGCTGCGTGCTGATGCGGCGCAGCGCCTCGGTGACGGCACGCCGTCTGGCCTCAGTCGGATGGGCCGTGAGCACCGGATGGACCTCAAGGCGGCCGAGCAGCTTGCTGCACGCGCCAGGGCCGAGCGACTCGCCGAGACTGGTCATCGCCGCCGCGAGCGAGTCGCGCACGGGCTGCGCACCGGTGTCGCGCTCGCGCAGGGTGCGGATCCGCTGATGCTCCTCCGCCAGGTTGGCCAGGTGGAAGTACACAGTGAAGGCACGTGCCACAGCCTCGGCGCGCGCCAGCGGCCAGCTGGCTACGAGCGCCGTGATGTGCTCGTCGACAGCCGTGCCGTGTCCGCCTGCGTCGAGCCGGCGGGCGGCGATCACCCGATGGCGCAGGTCCTCGACATCGTCAAGCAGATCCTTGCCGCCGGACTCACTGATGATCTGGCCGAGTATCCCGCCGAGCAGCCGCACGTCACGGCGCATCGGTGCAGGCACGCTGCGCGAGTCAGCGTCCCTGCTGGTGCTGCTCGCCACCGCGCCAGCGTAGCGAGGGCTAGTTACGAGCTGGTTTCCAGTTCCTCCTGAGCCCGGATCCAGGTCCCGTCGAGGGCCCCCCGGTTTGCCAGGCTCGCATGTACGGCTTCCCGCGACGGTGACAGAGTGGGATCACATGAGTCAGAGCGCTGTGGCCCAGCACGCCGCGGTCCGGAGCCCAGGTGGCTCCGGTGGCGCGCCCGGCCAGGCCGCCAGCCCGTGGTGGCGGGTGTCGTGGTCCCAGCCAGCGGCGTTGCGTGCCGTTCGGGCGACGATAGTCATCCCGTGCCTGTTCGCGCTGACCTTCAAGGTCATCGGCGATGCGCAGATGACCCTGTTCGCCATCTTCGGGAGCTTCGCCCAGCTCGTCACCGTCACGTTCGGGGGCACCCGGCGCGATAAGGCCGTGGCCCACCTCGGGCTCGCCGCGGCAGGCACCCTGGCCGTCACCATCGGCACCGTGGCCAGCGGGTCGGCCTGGCTCGCCGCGCTCGTGACGATCCCCGTCGCGTTCGCGATCTACTTCGCGGGCTCGGCCGGGCCCGCCGCGGCCGCGGCCGTGACGCCGTGCCTGTTTGCCTATGTCCTCCCGATCGCGTCCGCCGACACAGTGGCCGTCCTTCCGTCGCGCATCGAAGGCTGGCTGCTCGCCTCGGCCGCGAGCACGCTCGCGGTGCTGCTGCTGTCCCCGCGCCCGGCTGGCGACCGGCTCCGGGCACAGGCGGCCAAGCTCGCGGCCGTCCTCGCTCACTGGCTGGAAGGCGCGATCAGCGGCCCGTCGTCCGCAGCCGGCGGCGACGCGGCCGGGGCGGCCGAGCACGAGCTGATGAACGCCTGGATCGCCACACCGTACCGGCCGATCGGGCTAGCCGCGGCCGACCAGGGCCTGGCGAGCGTGATCCACATGCTGGAATGGTGCACGTCACTGATCGGCGACGCGGCCGACGGGCACCTTGATCTGCCGGCGGCGGCAGGGGCCGACCGGGACCTGCTGACCGGCTCCGTGCAGGCACTACGTCGGGTCGCCGCTGTCCTGTCGGGTGAGCAGACGAGCCTGGACCTGGAGCCGGTCCATCAGGCGCGGCTTGCCAGCGTCCGGCACCTGGATGGGCTTGCCACCGATCCGGCCCTTGCCGTCCGGCGTGCTGACTACGCCTTCCACGCCCAGACAATCGGGATCGCCACCGCAGCGACGTTGGGCGAGGCGATGATCGCCGCTCGCCGCGCCACTCCGGCGCAAGTCGCGGGCCAGCGGCAGGACTGGATAGGGGGACCGTCAGATGACGGGCCAGAAAACAGGCAGCTGGGTCTGCTCAGCGCGGCCGGGGTGATCGCCGCCGACGCGAGCCTGCGGTCGGTCTGGTTCCGCAATAGCGCCAGGGGCGCCATCGCCCTGGCAGCTGCGGTGGCGGTGGCCAAGGTCAGTGGCGTCCAGCATGCGTTCTGGGTCGTGCTTGGCACCTTGTCGGTGCTGCGCACCAGCGCGACCGCCACCGGCCAGACGGCGCTGCGCGGCCTGGCCGGCACGATCGCGGGCTTCGCCGTCGGAGCCGCCCTGCTCGTCGGCATCGGCACCAGCCCCACCGCGCTGTGGATCGCGTTCCCGCTGGCGATCCTCGTCGCCGCCTACACGCCGGGGACTGCGCCGTTCGTAGTCGGTCAGGCCGCGTTCACCGTGACGATCGTCGTCCTCTTCAACCTGCTGGTACCGGCTGGCTGGCGAGTCGGGCTGCTGCGCGTCGAGGACGTCGCGATCGGCTGCGCAGTGAGCCTGATCGTCGGGTTCCTGTTCTGGCCGCGCGGTGTTTCCTCGGTCGTCGGCGACAACCTCGCTGACGCGTTCCGCAGCGGCGCCAGTTACCTGGGCGATGCCGTGAGCTGGGCGCTTGGTGACCGGGAGCAGCGGCCCGAGCACGCCGCGGCGGCCTTCGCGGCCGGCCGCAGGCTCGACGACGCGCTCCGCGGCTACCTCACCGAGCAGGGTTCCAAGCGAGCTCAGCAAGGCCGACCTGTGGGCGCTCGTCATGGCCGCCTTGCGGCTGCGGCTCACTGCGCACTCGATGACGAGCCTGCCGAGCCGGGCCGACGCGCACGACGACGATAGCGGGCTGCACGCGGCGCTCGGACGGCAGGTAGCCGAGCTGGCCAGCTTCTACGACAGCCTGGCGGTCGAGGTCGCCAGGCCCGGCCGGGCAGCACCGATGCCAGCGCCAGTCCAGCTGCCGCGCAGCCGCATCCGCCCGGCGGCACTAGCGCCGTGCGGGCACGCCAGCCGCATTCCGGCTCGGACGCCCTGTGGGTCGGTCACCATCTCGACCACCTGGAGGCGCACGCGGCCGACCTCACCGAGCCGGCCGAGCGGCTCGCCAGCATCCGCCGCCGGCCGTGGTGGCGCTAGCCGTCGGCGTCGGTCTCCACGGCGGCAGCAGCGTGCGGTGCGGTCCGCGTGCTGCCTGCCGGGCCGGTCGCCGCGGTCGCCGCATGCGGCACGATGGTGAGCTCCTCGGGCCGCCGCTCCGGCACCGGCCTGCCGACGATCCGGTAGACCTCAGAGCCGTCGACAGTCTCGGTCTCCAGCAGCAGCGATACGAGCTCGTTGAGCTCGTAGTGGTGGGCGCGGATCGTAGTGACGGCCGACATCTCGGCCTCGCGCAGCAGCCGGGACACCTCGCCGTCGATCTTCGCCTGGGTGTCCTCGGCGAACGGCCGGCTGGACAGTCCCGAGCCGCCGCCGCCGAGGAACACCGAGCCGCCCTCTGGATAGCCGACGGGTCCGAGCGCGGGCGATAGCCCGAACTCGCGCACCATCTTGGTCGCCAGGTCCGTCGCCGAAGCCAGGTCGTTCGCGGCGCCCGTCGATCCCTGGCCGAGCTCGACCAGCTCCGCTGCGCGGCCGCCAAGGCGCACCGCCAGCGACTCGGTGAGATAGTCCTCGCCGTACAGGTGGCGCTCGATCAGCGGCAGCTGCTGGGTCACGCCGAGCGCCTGCCCGGCCGGCAGGATCGTGACCTTCGCGACCGGGTCGGCGTGATCGGACAGCGCGGCGACGATCGCATGGCCCGCCTCGTGGATCGCGACGGCGTGCTTCTCCTCCGGCAGCAGGACGTTCGAGCCTTCCCGGCGCCCGAGCAGGATGCGGTCCCTGGCGTTGTCGAAGTCGGCGGCCGTGAGGACGTCGCGGCCGTCGCGTACCGCGAAGATGGCCGCCTCGTTCGCAAGGTTAGCCAGGTCAGCGCCGGAGAATCCGGGCGTGCCGCGGGCCACCACCTCGAGGTCGACGTCAGGACCGAGCTTCTTGCCGCGGCAGTGCACCGCCAGGATCGCCTTGCGCTCGGCGAGCGTCGGCAGCGGGATGACCACCTGCCGGTCGAACCGGCCCGGCCGCAGCAGCGCGGGATCGAGCACCTCGGGCCGGTTGGTCGCGCCGAGCACCACGATCCCGGACGCGACGTCGAAACCGTCCATCTCCGCCAGCAGCTGGTTGAGCGTCTGCTCGCGCTCGTCGTTGGCGACGACGGCACCGGACCCGGCCCGGCGCTGCCCGATCGCGTCGATCTCGTCGATGAAGATGATGGCCGGCGCCTGCTTGCGCGCCTCGGCGAAGAGGTCTCGCACGCGGGCGGCGCCGACGCCGACGAACATCTCGACGAAGCTGGAGCCGGTGACCGAGAAGAACGGCACCGAGGCCTCGCCGGCGACGGCGCGCGCGATCAGCGTCTTGCCGGTGCCCGGCGGGCCGACCATCAGGACGCCGCGCGGCGCCATCGCGCCAGCCCGCTGGTAGCGCTCGGGGCTGCGCAGGAAGTCGACGACCTCGCTGATCTCCGCCTTGACGCCGTCGTAGCCGGCGACGTCGGTGAACCGCGTAGTCGGCCGCTCCGCGTCGAACACCTTCGCGCGTGACCGGCCGACGCCCATGACACCTTGCAGCGAACTGCCGGTAGTGCGCGCCATCCGCCGGAAGACGTAGAAGATGACCGCGAACGGCAGCACCACGAAGATCACGATGTTCAGCAGCAGGCCGCCGATGGAACTCCCCGGCGACTGATAGGTGACGTTGACGTGCGCGGCGCTCAGGCTGTTCGCGAGCGGCGACCCGGGCGAGATCGGCGGAGTCACGGCCGTGAAGGCCTTGCCGTTTGCGTCAGCGTGCCGGTCACGGTCACGTTGGCGTCGGCCGCGCTCGGGCTCGGGATGTCGACGCTCTTGACCTTGTGCGCGGACACGTCGCTCTGGAACTGCGTGTAGGTGAGGTTGAGCTGCGGGGTCGTGTGCACGAAGCTCGGCAAGATGTAGAGCAGCGCGATGACCAGGGCCAGCAGCCATAGCCAGTGCCGCCAGGCTGGCGGCGGCGGCGGCGCGGTCCGAACAGGCTTGTCGCCAGGTGGCGGCGCAAGCGGAGTTTTACTCATGTGTCATTCTTACGCGACGCCTGCACCTCTGCAGACCATGGCCGGCCAGGCGGTGCCCGCGCGGGCAGGTTTCAGAGAGCTTCGGCGCCCGCGCGGGCCGTCCGGCGGCACCGCGCCGGGGGAGCAGCGTGCCTGCTGCCGTGATCAGGCCGCCTGCCGTGATCAGGCAGCTATCAGCAGATCGTCAGGCGGTGACGCGAGCGCAGGCGGCGGCCCGTCCAGCGGCACCGCAGCCGGTGGCCGCGGCCGGCTCTGGCGGGCGCGGTCTTCGCGCCCGGGCGCAGCATCGGCGCGCAGCATCGCGCGCCCGCGATGAAGGCGGGACATCACGGTGCCGACCGGAGTGCCCATGATGTCGGCTATGTCGCTTTGCTGGAGTCCCTGAATGTCTGACAGGTAGAGCACGGTCTTGAACTGCGGCGGCAGTCCGGCCAGGGCGCGCATGACTGGCGAGTCGCCGAGAACGTCGAGCGCCTCGGCCTCGGCAGACCGGGACGGCGGGACCAGCCCGGCCTGGCTGTCGGCGCCCTGACCGCCGGCTGCCAGGTGCAGGTCGGCCGCGAGCACCTCGGCAGGCTTGCGGCTGCGCTTGCGGCAGGTGCTGTAGAAGGTGCGGAACATGATGCAGTACAGCCACGCCCGCAGGTTCGTGCCTGGCTCGAATTGATGGAACTTGACGTAGGCACTGGCGAAGGTTTCCTGGACGAGATCCTCGGCGTCGTGCCGGTCCTGCGTGAGCCGGTAGGCCGCAGGGAACATCTGGCGCATATAGGGGATTGCATCTGTTTCGAACCGAGCCTCCAGCTCGGCAGCCGGGGTGGTGCCATCGCAGATGGCCGCGTCCACGGCGGCGTCGGCAGTCACGAGTCCTCCTTGCCCGGCTCCTCGTGGTGTCAGCCCGCAGCCAGGCAGGGGTCAAGGCTCGGGGGCGGCAGGACTGGCGGGGGAGCCAATGCGTTGTTGCCGGGGGTGAACAACTAATCAGCAAGACTCGCGCATTCGGGCGATCGGCGCATCGGGCGCAACCTGAGCTAACGTGAGCCACACGCCTGAGTTAAGCAACCCTGGCCTTATCGGCCACGGAGGCCACGCGGCGCACTGTGTGCGCAACTGCAATCAAGACTGGGCGAACCGGGCAGCGTGCGCGACAAGCTCGCGGCGGCCGCCCTGGCCCGTCTTGGCGACCAGGTTGGCCACGTGCGTCTCCACCGTCTTCGGCGAGATGAACAGCCGGGCAGCGATCTCGGCATTCGAGCAGCCCTGCGCCACTAGCAGGTAGACGTCCATCTCCCGGCTGGTCACGCCGAGCCTGCGCATCTGCGCCGGCACCTGCGCCTGGCCGCGGCCTGAGCGCGGCACGCGCTCGCCCGCCTTGCGGAGGATGCCGCGGCAGGCCGACGCGAGCCTGTCGTGGCCGGTGGACTCGAACCCGACCGCTGCGTCGCGCATCCAGGAGACCGGCTCACCCCAGCCGTCGGCGTGAGCCGCCGGGGCTACCAGGCGGCGCGCGAGCTGATTCCACCAGGGCGCGAACGGCGCGAACCAGGCGCTGCCCTGATCGGCCAGCGCGGTCGCGCGCTCACGGTGACCTGCCCGGCCTTCCAGGACGGCCTCGGCGTAGGCGAGGCAGCCGCGATTCCAGCTCACGGCCGCGCCAGCCGTCTCGGCTACCGTGATCGCGCGGCGGATATCGCCACCGCTGGCGGCCTGCAAGAGCGCGTACAGGCCCAGCGACCGGCCCCGCGCGATCAGCGGGGCTTGCGACGGCGAGTAGAACCCGCGCGCCCGGCGCGGCGCGCGCAGCACTTTCTCCACATATGCCTGGGCCGTGGTGCTGTCCCGGACGGCGCGGTCGATGTCATCCCGGAACAGCGCGGCGACAACGCGCACCTGCCCGAGGGTCGTCGCCAGCACCTCCGGGTCACCTGGCAAGATCGCCTCGGCCCGCTCGGCCTCCCGGTCCGCAGTTTGCACATCGCCCTGGATCGCGGCGACCAGGGCTTGCAGGCAGATCGTCATGACCTCGATGCGGTGCGCGCTGAGCTGCGTAGCGCCGCGCTCGCACTGCCGGGCCGTGGCGAGCGCGCGGTCGAGATCGGTGCCGAGGCTCCACAGGTTGGCCAGCTGAAGGTCGATGACCGTCGCGATCGACAGGACGCCCGCCTCGTTCGCGAGCCTGCGGACCTCGAGCAGCGCACTCGTGGCCCCGTCGGCCAGCATGTCGACGGTGGCCAGTTCGTGCAGCGTCCGGATCCGCCAGACGCCAAGCGCGCGCTTGTCCGCGATCTTATGCGCCCGCTCGAACGCTGCCCGAGCGGCACCGAGGTCCCGCATGCGCTCCCGGCGGCCGACGACGTCCAGCGACTCGACCGCAACCTCGGCCGCCCAGCCGCGGAGCCCGGCAGCCTCGGCCGACCCGAGCGACCGGTGCGCCAGGTACTCGGCCTCGTCCAGCTCGCCCGCCACGAGGGCGCACCGGGCGGCCACGGCGTCGATCCGGCTCCCCAGCTCGGGGTCATCGAGCCGCCTCGCGATCGCGCTGGCCGCCGACAGGTGCGCGGCGGCTACGTCCGGGTTGTCTTCCGGCCTGGTGCTGGCCGCCCTGATCCGGACGAGCGCCTGCCGCCGCGGATCGGAGCCGACGGCCTCCAGCCTCGCGATCAGGTCCTCGGCCAGCAAGCCAAGCTGCTGGTAGTCGCCCGACAGGGCGAGCGCCTCGGCGAGTGCCTCGTCGACTTCGATGTCCAGCATGGAGTCGGCGTCGTCGGACTCGGCCAGCAGCTTGCGCGCGTCGCGCAGGACCGTGATGGCGCTGGTGAGCGCTCCCTGGAGCAGCGCGCGACGGCCGGCGGTGAGCAGCAGCCGGGCAGCGCCGACGGGCTGACCTGCCGCGGCCCGCAACTCGGCGACCAGCTCACACCACACGCCAGGCAGGCCCGGATGCGCCTCCTCGATCGCGGCCGCGGCGCGCGCCGACCGGCTTGCCAGTTCAGGCGGCAGCAAGTCGGAGACGATGGCGTCGCGGGTAAGGCTGTGCCGGAACCGGAACGTCCCGCCCTCCGCGCTGACTGGCTCGATCAGCTGCACCTCGTGGGCATCGTGCAGGGCGTCCAGCGCCTCGGACTCGCCGACGTCAGCCACGCTCGGCAGCAGCGACCAGTCGAACTGCCGGCCGAGCACCGCCGCGGACACGATCACGTTGCGCGCCTGCCGGCCGAGAACGGCGATGCGGTTTCGTACCGACCCGACGATCGACGACGGCACTCCCGTGACCACATCGTCGTTGACATGCCAGCCCGTGGTGCCGTGCACGAGCTCGCCCGAGGAGACCGCCGCGGCCAGGATCTCCTCGACGGCGAACGGAAGCCCGTCGCAGTCGGCGAGCAGCCTCGTGACCGAGCGCGGCACGTCGCTGACATCCAGGCAGGCAGCCGCCATCTGGGCGACCGCGCGCTGGGTCAGCCGCGGCACGTGCACCTGCGTCGCAGCACGGCGCGCGCTGACGGAGTGCAGCAGGTCAAGGCCAGCCGAGGGCTCGGTGTCGCGGAGCGTAACCAGGCAAAGCACGCTCGCGGTGGAAATGTTGTCGGCCATGTACTCGACGATGGCGAGCGTTTCCGGGTCCGCCCAGTGCAGGTCCTCGAGCACCAGCAAGCCAGCCGGCCAGCCAGGCAGAGCCAGCATCCGCAGCAGGGCCTCGCCGATGATGACGGGAGATACCTCGGCGTCGCCGTCGCCAGGCCGGCTCCACTCGGGGACCAGGGTGCCGAGCGCGGCCCGGTAGTCAGAGATTCCCGGCGCGTCTGGCACGATGCCCGAGCGCGCCGCCCCCATCAGCGCCTCGGTGATCGGACGGAAGGGGACGGGCACCGCCGATTCGGTTGCCCGCCCCGTGAGTACGAAGTAGCCACGCGATGCGGCCAGTGCGATGGCTTCCCGCGTGAGCCGCGATTTCCCGACGCCGGCGTCGCCCGTGACCAGCACGGCACCACCGTGGCCCTGTCCTGCCGCGCCCAGTTCTCCGGTCAGAGCGCGCATTTCAGCGCTCCGGCCGATGAGTACGGGGCACAGCATCGACTCCATCGGCCAGATACTACAAGAGCGATTAGGTCATTACTATCGGTCATACGCGCAGGTCCGGGGTACCGCCACGCACGTGCATGCGGCGCTTGCAGCCGGGGGTACCTGGGCCGGATCGCTATATCTGGCTATGTCGCTAAACAGTCAGACACCCCCGGGGAGCCCGCACCCGACCCAGAAATCCCTCAGCTAGTGCCGCTGCTGCGGCGCGCGCTCTACCTGCCGATCCCGGACAGCCTCCGTGCGGACGCGACGCCGGTGGGGCAGAATCGCAGCGAGTGTTCAACGCGGCGGGGATGGCTGGGAGGCGCGACATGGCGGCACGGGCAGACATCCGGTGGGCCGACCTGAGCGACAGCCAGCGCAGACTGGTGATCGCGGCCGCAGCAGCCGAGGCGTCGCTGAAGATCGCGGCGCTGATCGACATCCAGCGCCGGCCAGCCAGCCAGATCCGCGGCCCGAAGGCGCTGTGGCGCGCCGCCATGGTGGTCAATCTGCTCGGCCCGCTCTCGTACTTCACCATCGGCCGCAAGCGGGCGGCCTGACGGCACGGCGGACCAGGGGCGGCGGACTAGGGGCGGCGGAATACCCAGATGCGTCGCTTCCGTCCCTGGCGGCCGGACTGGCACCTGCCGGCGGAGCCGGAGGCTGCCGGGCACCGCCGCTCGCGGCAGCTCTGGCGCGAGCAGCACCACTGAGCCGCCGCTGCGCGTCACGCGACTCATCTCCGCGAGAGCCGCCGCCGCCCAGTCTGCCGCCCGGCATCTCGCGCTGGTGCGGAGCCGGAAGGCGGGTAACGCAGGCGCCAGCGTAGTCGTCAGGCAGCAGCAGCTCGCGCGCATCACCGAGCTGCACGCTCGCGCCTGGCGCGAGCCGGGCGGCGGCCTGGACGGCGGCCTCGTCGATATCGGTGCCTTCGGCCGCCCAGCCCGCCGCCAGCGCTGCGGCCAGGATGGTGCCAGGGCCACAGCACGGGTCGAGCAGCGTCCGGCCGGCCGCGCCCGGCGACCCGGCCAGCTGCACCATCGCGGCCGCCAGCGTCGGCGGCAGCGCCCCCTGTCGCCCGGCCTCGCGGTCACGTGCCGGCCCGCGCCGCCGCCACCAAGTCGCAGACCGGAGACGTACTGCCCGTCGTGGAATTCGCTGATCCAGATCTCCAGCTGCGCCGGGTCGGCGAAACTCCAGCGCGGCTTGTCCCGCGCGACGAGGCCGGCCAGGGCCTTCCGCAGATCCGCCCGCCGGAACCTCGCCTCGCTGAGGACGCGGGTCGTCACCCGGAACGTCATCGCGCCGGCGAGCGGCTGGACCTCGGCTGCCCAGACCGACAGCGCGCGCTGGACCGCGTCGCCCCGCCAGGCCATGCTCGCCACTGCTGCCGCGCCGGAGCCGCCGGCCCGGTTCGCGCGGCCGATCTCGGCGAAGACACCCTCAGCCAGGCGAGACCGGCGCGCCTCGGCGCGACCGGCCCGGCCGGCCTCGAAGAACACGATGTCGGCCTGTCCGTCGAACCCCGTTCCGGTGACGTCGACACCGTCGATCGCGCCGAGCTGACGGCGCAGGATCCGGCCCAGGCCAGGGACGCACGTCGCGAACAGCCGGGCGCGCCGGGTCCGCGGCCTTGGCTCCTCATCTCGCGCGCTCATCGGTCCTCTCTCGACGTGCCTGCCGACGATACCGGCCGACCGTCTGAGCGGAGGGCTACGGTCGTCTTACGACCCCGACATGCGTGGGAGGAGCAATGAATCGCCCGGCCATGACACTGACTGCCGTCGTCCTCGGTGCTGCCGATGCCAACAAGCTCGCCGCCTTCTACCGGGACCTGCTTGGCTGGGACGTGCGGACGGATGAGCCCGGCTGGGTCACGCTGACTGCGCCCGGCGGCGGCGCGGGCCTGTCGTTCCAGGAGGAGACCGGCCATGTCCCGCCTGCCTGGCCGGCCCTGGGGACCAGCAGATGATGATGCACCTCGACATCGAGGTCGAGGACCTGGACGCGGCGGGTGCGCACGCGACCGGTTGCGGAGCGAGGCTCGCCGACTTCCAGCCGCAGGCCAACGTCAGGGTCTACCTCGACCCGGCGGGCCACCCGTTCTGCCTCTGGGTAGCGGGCTAGGCACCGGCCCGCCGCCGGCACGGCGTGCGTCCGGGCAGGTGACCAGCCGGACGCACTCCGTTCCCGTCTTGTTTCAGACGTTGCCGATGATCGGCCCGACGGTTGCGCACGAGGGCTGGAAGCCGGGGCTGTCTGGCCCGAGCGCGTTGATCATGTCCTGGAGCGCGTTGGAGTCGTAGGGGATGGAGATGTGATCGCTGCGGTCCTGCGGGCACTGGCTCTGTAGCGTGATGTTCTGCACGTTGGCCGCGGCGGGCAAGAAGGCGTTGCCGTACGGGGTGACCACGTCGTCGTAGGCCGTCTCGATCACCACGTACCTGACGCTGGCGACGGTGGGCACCTGATCGAGGCTGGTCAGGAACGACGAGCCCTGGAACTGCTCGGCGCACGCCGTGCAGGTCACCGACAGCAGCGCGGTCGCGACGCCGAGCGCGCCGAAGTCCGCGATCAGGTTGACGACGCCGTCCAGGTTCGTGCCGTAGTTCGACGGGGCGAAGCCGACGAGCATGTTGACCTTCGAGGCGCCGCCGAGGTTGTTGATGTAGTAGCGCGGCATCATGCCGCCCTGCGACCAGCCGACGATGTCGACCTTGCTGGCGCCGGTCTGCGCGAGCACCTTGCTCACCTCGGCTGACAACTGCGCAGCGGAGGCCGCGATGTCACCCATGGCGTAGAAGCCGCTGAACGGGATCGTCTGGCCGTAGTTGAACGCGTAGACGCAGTAGCCATTGTTCACCAGGTCCGGCGAGATCGCGCCGAAGCTGTTGTACATGCTCCCGAAGGTGCCCTCGGTGAGGATGACCGGGTAAGGGTGGGCCGATGACGGGGTGCAGCGCGCGTTCGCGCCGGCCGGGGCAGCTCCGTAGTTCCAGACGAACGTCGAGTTCAGGAACGCCGATGCCTCGCCCTGAAGTGGCAAGGACGCGGCCTGCGCTGGCACCGAGCTTGCCACCAGCGCTAACACCGTGCTGCCTACCACCGTGCCCGCGATCAGCGCGGACCTGCGCAGGAGCCCGTGGGCTCGCTGAAGTTTCATTTTCCCTCGCACATGCTGGAGACGGCCGCGCGTCAGACGCTGCGCGCGGCCAGGGCAGGATGGGCCGGTGCCGCGCCATTGCGGCAGGTGAAAGCGCTGGCCGGCAGCACCTCAGCGGGCGTGCTGGCGACCGTGACCTCGAGGGTTACTGATGAGTATGAGCCGGCCGATTTAGGGCGTCAATACCCGATATCGACCGGCCCGGCATTAACCAGCACGGCGGCCCGGGATCGCGCAGATCGGGTGGCCGGCCGGTGCAGTAGCGCCACGCACCGCAGTGATCCGGTCATCGCTGAAGGAAGGCAGCGGCAAGCTTCTTCGGCGCGCGGGCCAGCCAGGCATCGGTGATCAGCTCGGTCAGGTCCTGGACGCCGATGCGGTCAAGCTCGAACAGAATCGCCGCGAATCCGTTGAAATGCGGCGTGGTGAAGTAGACGGCAGGGTCGTCAGCGATGAGCGCGTGCTTCACGCCCTCGTCGGCGGTCCGGGCCCCGTACACGGGGCCGTCAGGAACGCGGTCGCCGAGGGCCTCGATGTCGCCCTTGCGCAACGGCCGTTCCCAGACAAAGCCCTTGTCCGCAACCCGCCATTCGAGATTCCCGCGTGACTCGCGCTCGGCGGTCTCCGGCAGGCTCAAGGCGATCCGGCGGACGTCGTCGACAGTCGCCACGGACTGACGGCGTCAGCCAGTGACGCTGAGCGTGTTGACGGCGAAGGTGTTGCCGCCGCCGTACGGAGCCTCGATGCCGTACTCGACGTCGAGAATGCCATCATCGGACGACGGAATGTAGCCGAGCGCCTTCAACTGCGCGACGATGGCGGCGATGTTAGCCGTCCCGCTGGTCGCGTTCGAGGGCAGCACCACCGAGACGGTGCTGTTGTTACTGCCCTTGGTGCCGTCGAACCACACCGCAGAGCCGTTGCTCAGCGTGGCGACCTTCGAGCCTGCGGGAGTCTGGCCGTTCACGTAGGTCCAGATCATGAGCTCAAGGTCGTTGTTCCAGTTGTTGCCGGTCGCGGCTGACGCGCTGGTCAGCCAGATGTCGTAGGCGAACTCGTAGTCCAGGCCCGAGGAATTCGCGGGCGGCGTGACGTTGTAGCTGGACGTGAGCGAGCCCGGCAGCGCCGAGTAGATGAGGCACTGGTCGGAGGGGTAGCCGACGACCTCGGTCGTGCCGCGGTTCGCGTTCAGCCGTACCGAGAAGCTAGCCGCCTTGCCGTCGCTGGCGCTGACCTCCTGTACCGAGTAGCCGACCGACGACGCGTCGCCGCTCCATGTGTCGGTCTGGTAGTCGCATTCATAGCTGCCACCGGATGCCGGAGGCGGCGGCGCGGAAGAAGGCGAGGGCGGCGGCGACGATGTCCGCGGCGCAGGCGGCGCCGACGCAGACGATGACCCGGGCGAGGGCGAGGGCGACGGCGACCGCCGCTTGCGCGACGGCGACGGCGATGGCGAGGCGGATGCCGACTGCCCGCCAGGCCCGGCCCACTGGACCGGGGTCTGGCCCTTCCGGCACTTCCGCGGGTACACGCCCTGCTTCTGCGGGACACAGTGCTGTATCCGGGCAGAGGTCTCAATGCCAGGTGTCTGACCGGCTCCGGCTGTCAGCGCGTACGCGGCAGCCCCGCCGCTGGCCACGATCGCGACGGAAATCGCAACAGCTTGCTTGAAATGCACTTCAACGCCTCCCAAGGAATCGCCCTGGCAATTCCTGGCTCGCCCGCGCTCCCCAAGCTTCCTCTCCAGCTAATGCGTCGCCGCCGTCGAACCGCAGGTGTCCGAGCAGCGGAAACGCGTCCATTGTGCAGCGAGGGCCGCGGACTCCGGGCACACTTTGATTAAACTCACCCGCCATCGTGGCCAACATGGTACTTTTGAGGGTTTCCGACGGTCAGATCGCGGCCGCAGCGCTGCGGCCCGCGGTCCGGCCCGAGAACAGGCAGCCGCCCAGGAACGTGCCCTCGAGCGCGCGGTAGCCGTGCATCCCGCCGCCGCCAAAGCCAGCCACCTCGCCGGCCGCATAAAGCCCGGCGATCGGCTGGCCGGCCGCGTCCAGCACCTGCGCGTCGAGGTTCGTCTGCAGGCCGCCGAGGCTCTTGCGGGTCAGGATGTGCAGCCGGACCGCGATGAGCGGGCCTGCCGCCGGGTCGAGGAACCGGTGCGGCTTGGCCACCCGGATCAGCTTGTCGCCGCGGTAGCGCCGCGCGCCGCGGACGGCGGTGAGCTGCATGTCCTTGGTGAACGGGTTGGCGACCTCGCGGTCGCGGGCCTTGACCAGCGCGGTCAGGCCAGCCAGGTCGATCAGGTCGGCGCCGGTCAGCTTGTTCATGCCCGCGACCAGCGCGGGCAGGCTGTCCGCGACGACGAAGTCGGCGCCGCGGCGCATGAACGCAGCGACGGGTCCAGGGGGGCCCGGCTTCACGCGGTCCAGCAGCTTGCGGATGCTCTTGCCGGTGAGGTCGGGGTTCTGCTCCGACCCGGACAGCGCGAACTCCCGCTCGATGATCTTCTGGGTCAGCACGAACCAGGTGTACTCATGCCCGGTCGTCATGATGTGCTCGAGCGTGCCGAGCGTGTCGAAGCCCGGATACAGCGGCCCGGGCAGCAGGTCAGCCGCGTGCGTCCAGCCACAGCGACGACGGCCCGGGCAGGATCCGGATCCCGTGCCGCGGCCAGATCGGGTTCCAGTTGGTGATGCCCTCGGTGTAGTGCCACATCCGGTCCGGGTTGATGACGGCGGCGCCGGCCGCCTGGCTGATGGCCAGCATCCGGCCGTCCACGTGCGCGGGCACGCCGGACAGCAGGTGCTCCGGCGCGGTGCCCAGCCGGGCCGGCCAGTGCGCGCGGACCAGGTCGTGGTTGCCGCCGATCCCGCCGGAGGTCACGATCACCGCCTGCGCACGCAGTTCGAATTCGCCGGTGACCTCGCGCGAGCTTGGCTGGCCGCGGTCGATCGCCGATGGCGCCAGGATGCTGCCGCGTACGCCGTCGACGGCGCCGCCGGTGACGGTGAGCTCATCGACCCGGTGCCGGAACAGCAGCCGGACCCGGCCGGCCTCGGCCGCCGCGCGCACCTCGCGCTCGAACGGCGCTAGCACGCCAGGCCCCGTTCCCCAGGTGATGTGGAAGCGGGGGACCGAGTTGCCGTGCCCGGTTGCGCCGTAGCCGCCACGCTCGGCCCAGCCCACCACCGGAAAGAACCGCATGCCCTTGGCGTGCAGCCAGGGCCGCTTCTCGCCGGCCGCGAAGGCGACGTACGCCTCCGCCCACCGGCGCGGCCACGCGTCTTCCGGCCGGTCGAACCCGGCGCTGCCGAGCCAGTCCTGGAGCGCGAGGTCGTGGCTGTCGCGCACGCCCATCCGCCGCTGCTCGGGCGAGTTGACGAGGAACAGGCCGCCGAACGACCAGAACGCCTGGCCCCCGAGGCTGACGGCCGGCTCCTGCTCGACCACGATCACCCGGCGCCCGGCCGCGGCTAGCTCGGCGGTCGCGACCAGCCCGGCCAGGCCAGCGCCCGACGACGATCGCGTCAGCATCGTGCGACATGCCCGCCTACCTCCAGGTCGCAGCCGTTCAAGGATCCCTAGCCTGCCATCCGCCGGGCCAGGCCCGGCCGCCAGGCGCCAGCAACCGGGCACGGCGTATCGTAGGCGCCCAGGTGACCTGGATCACAACGAGACAGGAACGGGGTCCATGGCATCGATCATCGTGTGCGGTGGCGGTGTTATCGGCCTGTCAGCGGCGATGATGCTGGCGCAGGACGGCCATGATGTCTCCGTGCTCGAGGCTGACCCGCAACTGCCTCCGGCTACGCCGGTCCGGGCATGGGACGCCTGGGATCGCAAGGGCGTGGCCCAATTCCGGCAGCCGCACAACCTGTTCGCCCGGTTTCGGCAGGTATGCGACGATGAGCTTCCGGGCATGACGAATCGGCTGGCGGCCGCGGGGCTGGCCTGGACAGACCCGCTAGCGACGCTGCCGCCCGGCATCACCGACCGTGATCCGCGCGCCGGAGACGAGGTCTTTCGGTTCGTCACCGGACGCCGCCCGGTGGCCGAGTCCGTGTTCGCCGGGCGCGGCACAGGAGCAGCCTCGCGTGGCGGTGCGCCGCGGCGTGCAGGTGACCGAGCTGATCACTGGCCCGGCGGCAGTTCCTGGCCTGCCGCATGTGGCCGGGGTGCGCACGTCGGATGGCGAGGACCTGCGCGCCGACCTTGTCGTCGACGCGATGGGCCGCCGGTCGCGAGCATCGGAACTGCTGACCAGACTCGGCGCTGCGTCACCGCATGAGCAAGCTGAAGACAGCGGGTTCGCGTACTACACCCGCTATTTTGCCGGGCCCGCCCTGCCTGCCCTCATCGCTCCGCCGCTGATGCCGATCGGCACGATCTCGGTGCTGACCCTGCCGGGGGACAATGACACCTGGTCGGTCACCGTCTTCGGTGCCAGCGGTGACGCGCCGTTGAAGCAGCTGCGCGATGCGGATTGCTTCACCCGCGTCGTGCGAGCGTGCCCGCTGCAGGCGCACTGGCTTGACGGCGAGCCGATCACCAGCGTCCTCGCGATGGCGGGCATCATGGACCGCTACCGCAGGTTCGCGGCCGACGGTGTACCTGTCGCGACCGGGTTCGCCGCCGTCGGCGACGCGTGGGCCTGCACCAACCCGTCGGCCGGGCGCGGGCTCAGCGTGGGCCTCGTGCACGCTCAGCTACTGCGCCATACTGTCCGGGATCACCTCGGTGACCTGGGCATGCTTGCGCGAGCCTTTGACGACGGCACTGAGCGCGAGGTGGCACCGTTCTACTGGAGTCAGGTCGCCGCCGATCGGATCCGGATTGCGGAGATGACCGCGCTCCGCGAGAACCAGGCCTGGTCGCCGCCGGTAGCGCCGATGACCGGGCTGGTCAACGGCGCCCCGCACGATGCAGACCTGTTCCGGGCCATGATCGAGACCGTGACCTGCCTCGCGCCCGCGCAAGAGGTGCTCGAGCGGCGAGATCTGCAGGACAAGCTCGACCGCTGGTCGCGCGAGCCGGTACCGCCGCCGCCCGGTCCCGATCGCCAGCAGCTGCTGAGCCTGCTGTCAGCGCCAGCCTGACTGCCCCGGTCAGGCCTGGCCAGGGGAGGGCACCGCCCGGCGCGGATCCAGCAGGTCCGGTTCGGAGGCCATGAACAGGTCGAACTCGTCGAACCGCCAGCCAGCCGCCAGCAGCGCGCGGACAGCAGGATGCGGCGCCGGCAGGCACACCTGCGCGGCGACGGCAGGCCCTTCCAGCTGCGCGAGCACTTGCAGGACCACGCCGGCGGCGACACCATCGTCAACCGCGGGGGACACGGCCAGATGGACGATGCCGCGGTCAGCACCGCGGCTGATGACCTCCCCGGCGGCCATGACCTCGCCGTTACGGCTGACCACAACAGCCTCGGCGGCTGGCCTGGCCGCCCAGGCCCGGTGATCGGCTGCCCGGTCCGCCTCAGTCCAGGCCAGCTCGCAGCTGGCTACCTGGTCAGCGCTCGCATGCTCGACCGCCCAGTCGTCGCTAACCGGCAGCACGCCCGGATCGCCGTGCAGGTACAGCAGCGGCCACCAGGCGTCCACGCCGAAGCTGGTGTAGAGCGGGATGGCGTGAGCTGTGCAGGCTGCTGAACGTCATCCGGCGGGGCGCCGCCGACCACAGGTCGGCGAGCATGGCCCGGCCGCAGCCGCGGCCGTGCGCGCCGGGATCGACGAACAGGTCGCACAGCATGCTGACGGCGCTCGGCCCGGTGCCGATCTGCTGGACCGCGCCGAACCCGGCCACCTTGCCCTCGAGCTCCGCCACCACGACCCGGCCGATGTCCATGAGGTGCTGGATGTAGACCGGGTTCCGCCCGCCCCACAGGTCGTACTGGCCGGTGGCGCCGGCCACCTCGGCGATGGCGGCCAGATCCGAGGTCACCGCTGGCCGCACTCGCACGTCCGGCATGACCTGCCTCCCTGCTAGCCTGACCTGCGGGTCAGCGGGCTGCTGGCCCAGACGTGAGCGACGCGACCCGAAGCTCGGGCGCGGTCAGGAGGCGCGGCCGACGGTGCTGCCAGTCGGATCATTCGTCGCCCTGGGCGACAGCTTCACCGAGGGAGTCGGTGACCTGTGTCCGGACGGGACCTACCGCGGCTGGGCAGACAGGTTCGCCAGCCACCTCGCGGCCTCGGCGCCCGGCCTACGCTATGCGAACCTCGCCATCCGCGGCAAGGTGCTCGGTCAGGTCGTGGGCGAGCAGGTGCCCGTGGCCGTGGCGCTCGCGCCGGACCTGGTCAGCATCGCCGCCGGCGGCAACGACCTGCTCCGGCCCAAGTCCGACCCCGACGCGCTCGCCGCCACCTTTGAGCAGGCGGTCGCTGAGCTGCGCGCGGCCGGAAGCCAGGTGATGCTGTTCACCGGCTTCGATCCGGGCGGCTTCCCGCTGATCCGGCTCATCCGCGGCAAGGCCGCGGCGTTCAACGCACAGTTGCGTCAGGTCGCCAGCAAGCACGACTGCCTCCATGTCGATCTGTGGTCCATGCGGGTCCTCGCCGATCCGCGCGAGTGGTGCGAGGACAGGCTGCACCTTGCGGCGGACGGCCACCGCCGCGTCGCGCTGCGCGCATGCGAGGTCGCCGGCCTGCCGGTAGCAGAGGACTGGCGCGAGCCGCTGCCGGCCGATCTCGGACCCGCCGCGCTGGATCAGCGCGCGACGGCAGGACGTGCAGTGGGCGCGCACCCACGCGGCGCCCTGGCTCCGGCGGCGAATGCGCGGCGTCTCGAGCGGAGACGGAATGGCGCCCAAGCGGCCCGACCTCCAGCAACTCGAGATCTAGGCCCGCGGCAGGGCCTGGCGCTAGCCGACGATCGGGTAGGCGGTCGGCTGACGGCCGTCGATGTCGGTGAACCCGTACTCGCGGGCCAGATTCCCGACTGCGAGCGCCTGCCCGCTCCGGCGCATGACACCCGGATCGCTCGCGAGCGCCGCGACGGCCCTGCCGATGTACTCGGGCGACTCGGTCTGGGCGCGCTGGCCGGCGCGTCAGCTCGGTCATCCGCTCGACGAGCACCCAGCCGGGCGTCAGCGCCACCACCGCCACCTCGTGGTCTTCGAGCTCGCCGGCCAGGACCTCCGCGGCCCGGCAGGCCCCGTTCTTGGCCACGTCGTAGAACACGTTGCCCAGGTACTTGCGCCCCATCGTGAACGTCGTGAAGATCACCAGGCCGCGCCGCGCCGGCAGCATGAGCGGCAGGCCGTACCGGGCCGTGAGCAGGTGGGCGCGCAGGCCGCCGGTGAACATGCCGTCCCAGCGCTCCATCGACTGCTCCCAGAACGGCTGCCCGAACCAGTCGTTGTGCTCTGGATACGGCATGTACCCCGCCCACGCATTGCACACCAGCAAATCCAGCCGCCCCTGCTCCGCAGCGACGCGGCTGAAGAGAGCTTCGACCGACGCTTCGTCGGTGTGATCGCACCGGACCGGTATCCCGTGCCCGCCCCGCGCAGTCGACGTCATCGGCCGCATCCTCAACGCTGCCCGGATACTCCGGCACAGTCGGCGCACCCCGTACGCTCCGCCCGGTCACATAGACGGTCGCGCCCTCCTCGCCGAGCACCCGCGCGATCCCGAGGCCAGCCCCCGAGTAGCCCCCGTCACGACCGCGACCTGTCCGCTAGCCGCTGCATGACAGCCACGTTACCGACCGGCTGCCTGCCGCACCCCAGCATTTGGCCGGGCCGGCTAGCCGAGCAGGAAGTCGACGGCGCGGAACTCGCGGGTGCGGCGGCGGAAGTCGAAGGTGAAGCCAGGCCAGAGCGTCAGGTTGCGGCCCTCGCTGTCCAGGTACCAGCTGGAGCAGCCGGAGCCCCAGACCGTCTTCGGTAGCTTGCGCTGGAGCTCGGCGTTGTACGCCGCGGCGACCTCGGGGCGCACCTCGAACTGGCCGCCCGCGGCGCTGGCCTTGGCGATGCCGTCGAGGATGTAGTTCAGCTGGCTCTCGATCATGAACAGCATCGAGGAGTGGCCGAGGCCAGTATTCGCGCCTGTGAGCTGGAAGTAGTTAGGGAAGCCGGGCACGACGGTGCCGAGGTAGGTCGTCCCGAACGCGTCGGCGAGAGTCCGGCCGTCCTTGCCGCGGATCTTGCCGAACATCGGGTTGTCGGTGACGTGGAAGCCAGTCGCCAGGATCAGCGTGTCCACCGCGTGCTCGGTCCCGTCGGCCGTCACGACGCGCATCCGGCCGGATCTCGATGATCTTCTCGGTGACGAGGCTGACGTTCGGCTTGGCGATCGCCGGATAGAAGTCGTTCGACGGCAGGACCCGCTTGCAGCCGAGGTCGTAGGTCGGCGTCAGCTGGGCGCGCATCACCGGATCGGTAACGGCGCTCTCCATGTGCCTGCGCCAGACGCGCTCGGCCCGCTTGAGGATCTTCGGGTTCTTGATGAAGCCGAGCGCCAGGATCTCGCGCATCCAGTAGACGAGCGTGCCGGGATGCGCGCTGGGTGGCCGGCGCGAGCCGGTACAGCGCCTTGATGGCCGGCTTCACCGGATGGTTGGTGTGCGGCATGACGAACGGTGCGGTGCGCTGGAACACCGTCAGGTGCTCGACCTCCGGCTGGATGGACGGCACGATCTGGATCGCGGACGCGCCCGTGCCGACGACCGCGACCCGGCGGCCGGCTGCCCGCCAGCTGTGATCCCACCGGGCCGAATGCATGATCGTGCCCTGAAACGACTCGATGCCGGGGATGTCGGGCAGCGACGGCTCGACCAGGGAGCCGACGCCGGCGATCAGGTAACGTGCCGCGAACGCGCCCCGCGTCGTGGTGACCTGCCAGCGCCGCGCGCTGGCGTCCCAGCGCGCGTCGGTCACCTCATGGCCGAAGCGAAGGTACCGGTCGCAGGCCGTTCTTCGCTGCTGACCTGCTGGAGGTACGCCCACAGCTCCGGCTGGGACGGGTAGGTCTCGCTCCAGTCCGGCTTCGGGTCGAAGGAGTAGGAGTACAGGTTCGACTGCACGTCGCACCGGCAGCCGGGGTAGGTGTTGTCGCGCCACGTCCCGCCGACGTCGTCGGCCCGCTCCAGGATGACCAGGTCGGCGTAGCCGGCCTGCGTCAGCTTGATTGCAGCGCCGAGACCGGAGAAGCCGGCGCCGATGATGAGGAAGCCGACCTCCTCAGCCGGGGGACTGGACGGGCTGGCAGCGGTCATCAGTTCTCCTGGCGACGGCACATCGGCACTAACGGTGTTTACGCCCTCCAGGGTAGGTCGTGACCGATCCGCGCCGCCACCGGCCGGTCTGGGCGGTGCCCGGCGCCCTGGGGCGTGAGCTGGCCATATTAGACTCGCCATATTCGATTTGCGCGGCCGCGGGCTGCCGTGGTGGGGTGCAGCCTGTGGATATTGATGCTGTGCGGGCCGCGTTCGACGCTCAGATCCGGCGCAAGACCGAGGCCGACGAGCCCGGGGCCGTGATCGAGGCCGACGCTGGCGTGCTGCGCTGGGTCGCGCCAGGCACGCAGACCTCCTGCATCATCTGGTCGCAGCTGTCGGCGGAGGCGGCCGACGCCGCGATCGCCGCGCAGCGGGACTACTTCGCCGCCCGCGGCACACCGGTCGAGTGGAAGTACTACGACTACGACCAGCCCGCCGACCTGCCGGCGCGGCTGGTCGGCGGCCGGCTTCGAGGCGGAGGACGAGGAGCTGATGCTGGTCGCCGAGACAGCGGCGATCAGCCACGAGGTCGTGCTGCCCGACGGCGTCCGGCTGGTGCCGGTCACCGACGAGGCGGGCCTCGCTGGCCATGACGGCCGTGCACGACCTCGCGTTCGGCGAGCCGTCGCCTGAGCTCGGCGAGCGGCTGGCTGACCAGCTGCGGGAGGCACCAGAGTCACTCGAGATGGTAGTGGCGATGGCCGGAGACGAGCCGGTCAGCGCGGCCAGGATCGAGTTCGTGGCGGGCACGGATTTCGCCGGCCTGTGGGGCGGCGGAACCGTGCCGGCCTGGCGCAGGTAAGGGCATCTTCCGCGCGCTCGTCGCCTACCGGGCCGGCCTGGCGGCCGCACGCGGCTACCGGTATCTCCAGGTTGACGCCATGCCGACGAGCCGGCCGATTCTCCAGCGGCTGGGCTTCCAGCCGGTGGCGAGCACGACGCCGTACGTGTTCACGCCCGGCCGCGGTGCTCGTGAGTGACGAGCCGGCCTGCTCGTTGCGCGCGCCTGCTGACACCATGGTCCCGTGGTAGAGCTGAAGTCGCCGGCCGAGATCGAAGCGATGCGGCCCGCAGGCCGTGTCGTCGCGACCGCGCTAGCGGAGATGCGCAAGCAGGCAGCGGTCGGCGTTAGCCTGACCGAACTCGACGAAGTGGCCAGGTCGGTGCTGGCCGAGCACGGCGCGACGTCACCGTTCCTGCACTACCAGCCGAGCTTCGCGCATACCCCGTTCCCGGCCGTGATCTGCGCCTCGATCAACGACGCAGCACTGCACGGGATCCCCGGCCCGTACAAGCTGGCGACGGCGACCTGGTCAGCATCGACTTCGGCGCCACCCTGGACGGCTGGACCGGCGACTCGGCCATCTCGTTCACGGTCGGCACCCCGCGGCCTGCCGACCTGCGGCTGATCGACACGGCCGAGCGAGCGCTCGCGGCCGGCATCGCCAAGGCAGTGCCTGGCGGGCGGCTCGGCGATATCTCCGCGGCCATCGGCGCGGTCGCGAGGGCGGCCGGCTACGGCTTGCACACGGACTTCGGCGGTCACGGCGTCGGTCACACCATGCACGAGTCACCCTCGGTGCCGAACGACGGCAAGGCCGGGCGTGGCCTGAAGCTCGAGGCCGGCGTGGTGATCGCGATTGAGCCCTGGTTCATGGCCGGGGGCAAGGACTCCTACCGGGTCGATCCCGACGGCTGGACGCTGCGCAGTGGCGACGGCAGCCGGGCCGCGCACGTCGAGCACACGGTCGCGATCACAGCGGGCGGGCCCGCGGATCCTGACCGCGCTGTGACCGATGATGCTAGGTCACTGCCGGGCTAGCCCCAGTGCCTCCGCGACCGAGGCGATTCCCGCTGTGTCGGCGAAGGCGAAGCTGAAGATCACTTCGTCAGCGCCGGCCGCGATATGACCTGCGACCAGGTCGGGTATTTCGTGGGGCTGGCCGACGGTGAAGCCGGCGATCTCCTCGGCCGAGGCAGCCGCGGCCAGCATCTGGCGTACCTCGGCCGTGTTCTCGTCGGATGTCGTCAGGATCAGCGGGGTCATCCAGGTCACGTCGATCTCAGCCGGGTCACGTCCGACGTCGGCGCAGTGCCGGTGGAGCACGCCGATCTTGCGAGCTAGCGTGGTGACATCGCCGGTGACGTTGCACTTGTCGGCGTAGCGGGCCACCAGCCGCAGCGTCCGCTTCTCGCCCCCGCCGCCGATCATGATCTTCGGGCCGCCGGCCTGCACTGGCCTCGGCACGTTACGGGCATGGTCGAGCCGGTAGTGGACGCCGGAGAAGCTCACGTCATCGCCGGTGAACATGGCCCGGCACACCTGAACCGCTTCGTCCAGCATGTCCAGGCGCACCCGGTCGCTGGGGTAATCGACGCCCAGGCCCCGGTGCTCGACGTCGTACCAGGCACCGCCAATGCCGAGGATGGCCCGGCCTCGCGAGATGATGTCCAGCGTGGTAACGATCTTGGCGAGGATGCCGGGGTTGCGGTAGGTCACGCCAGTGACGAGCGTGCCGAGTTGCACTCGCTGCGTACGGGCGGCCAGCGCGCCGAGCAGGGTATAGGCCTCCAGCATCGGCTGGTCGGGACCGCCCAGCGGCGGCAGCTGGTAGAAGTGGTCCATCACCCACACCGAGTCGAATCCGGCTTCCTCCGCCGCAGTCGCCAGGCCGGCGACGTGATCGAACAAGTCGACCGGATCGAATCCCGAGAAGTTGGGCAGCTGCACGCCGAATTTAGTCATGCGCCCACGGTAGCGATTCCCGCGGCGGCCTGGCAGCTACCCAGACTGCCGGCCACGCCTGAGCGTCTCCTCGAGACTGACGTCGAAGTAAGACAGGAAGGTCCGGCCCGGATGCCGATCGGCAAGATCAGCGATCATCCCGGAGTAATGCCGTGAATTCAGGATGCCGTCGAGTACGACATGGCAGCAGCGGTCGTCCCGTGACTTCGGGCCGCGCTGGCTACCCGCTGGTCTAACGTCGCTCACTAACGCCACGGATCACAGCCTGACACGGCGAGCTAGCCCGCCTCCATCATGGCGGCCGGCCGCTGAGTACATTTTTCAACGGCTGGATGCAGGGGGCATCCGCACGCGTTGCTGACCAGTCGCGCCCCCGAGCAGCGCGGCTCGGGCGCTACTGAACAGGAGCACGGACATGCACGTCACCCGGCTGCCGGAATCCGACCAGTACCGGCGTCAACGCGAGGAACTGCGGGCCGCCGAGCTAGACCTGATCGACCATATCGAGCGGGTCGCCGCGCTGCGGCGAGACCTGCCGGCCGACACTGTTGTCGACGACTACGAACTGGTCGACGTCGCCAGCGGTGACCCGGTCCGGCTCTCCGAGCTGTTCAGTGCCCCGGACCGCCCCCTGGTCCTCTATCACTTCATGTACGGCAAGGCCCAGACCGAGCC
This sequence comes from uncultured Actinomycetota bacterium, assembly GCA_963837255.1. GTDB lineage: Bacteria > Actinomycetota > Actinomycetes > Streptosporangiales > Streptosporangiaceae > JAJYUU01. Next base: position 712,553 of record CAWIMN010000007.1, on the reverse strand, counting down.
GTGCCCGTTGTGCACGATGTGGATCGACGGGTACAACGCCGCGGCGCCCCACCTCGCGCAGAACCTCGACTTCGCCGTGATCGCCGCTGCCGACCCTGCTGCCTTCAGCGCGCATGCGGCGTCGCGCGGCTGGAGCAACCTGCGCCTGCTCAGTGCCGGCGGCACGACGTTCAAGTACGACCTCGGCAGCGAAGAGGACGACGGCACTCAGACCGAGTGGATCTCGGTCTTCACCCGCGCGGGCGACGGCACCGTGCGTCACGTCTACTCCAAGGGCGCGCAGCTGGCCGACGACCGGCGCGAGCGCGGCATCGACCTGCTCAGCCCGGTCTGGCACGTCCTTGATCTCACGCCACCTGGCCGAGGCAACTGGTACCCCGCACTGAATTACTAGCGGCGGGCGCACCTCAGAGTCCAGGAGTCAGCTCCATAACGCCGGGCCTAGCCGCCGAACCAGCCGGCCACGTCGAGGCGGAAACCGTCCGGCGGGACCATGGCCCGCAGGTCTGACTCGAACTCGCGGAGCCGCTCGGGCCCGAGCTCGCGCGCCCAGTCGGCGCGGAGCCTGTCGAAGATGGCGGCCGATCTGGCCAGCGAGTCGATACCGCGTGGAGTGAGCTGAACCAGCTTGCGGCGGCCGTCGGCCGGATCCTCTGATCGCACCGCGTAGCCGAGCTCGACCAGCCGGTCGACTGTCTTGCCAGCGGCCTGCTTGCTAATGCCCAGGCGACGGCCCAGGTCGGTGGCCGTGGCTCCGTCTAGGCCGATCGCCTGCATCGCGAAGCCGTAGGCCGGGCGGACGTCCGGATGTCCCTGCTGGGCGAGTTGCGCGTGCAACTGGTCGACGATCCCGCGGAACGCGGCAAACAGCAGCAGCGGCAGCTCGAACCCCGGCGGATCGGCGCCAGCATTAACCATTGCGAAACTCGACAACTCGGTTTACTATAAAGACAACTTGGTTGTCTACATGACTCATGGCCGGAGCGTAGCAACCTTCGCGGCCAGACGGGAAGGGCGTGCACGATGACGACGACAGCTGTCAGCAGCGACTTCGCTGGCGACACTGAGTTCATCGACTACACCGTGGACTCGGCGCCTGCAGGATCACGGCGCCTGATGGCGCAGACAGTCGAGCGACTCGGTTACCTGCCAGCCGCGATGAGCCGGATGGCGGCATCGCCCGAGCTAGTGAACGGCTTCCTCACCGCGAGCGGGCTGTTCGAGCGGACGAGCCTGGACCCGCTGGCGCGCGAAGTGCTGATCATGACGATCGCTAGGCGCAACGAGTGCCACTTGTGCGTCGCGATGCACACCGCGAAGCTCGTACACCTAGCGGCGACCCAGGACCTGATCGATGCGCTCCGGGCGGGCGACATTGTCGCCGACGAGCGCCTTGCGGCCCTGCAGTCCTTCACCCTGGCTGTGCTCGCCGCCCGCGGCGCGGTCAGCCGGACTGACCTGCAGGAATTCCTAGCCGCTGGCTATACGCGGCAGAACGCGCTGGAGGTCGTGCTCGGCATCGGGGCCTACACGATCTCGACGTTCGCCAACCGGCTGACCGGCGCCGGAGTGGACGAGCCGCTGACGCCGTTCGCGTGGACGCCGAGCGGGGTTGACCAGAACGCACGGAAATGACAGTTTGCTGTGCGGGCAACCGTGGGGCGAGGCGACGGGCGGCGGCACGATGGGCAGGCTAGACGGCAAGCGCGCGGTCATCACGGGAGCGGCGAGCGGCATCGGCGAGGCAACAGCCCGCCTCTTCGCCGCGGAGGGCGCGACGATCATCCTCGCCGACGTGGACGACCTGCGCGGCAAGCGGCTAGCCGAGGAGCTGGGGGAGCGGACTCGCTTCGTCCCTACCGACGTGGCCAGCCAAGCCGACGTCGACAGCGCGGTCGCCGCATCAATGGAGCATTTCGGCGGCCTCGACGTCATGTTCAACAACGCTGGCGTGCCGGGATCGACCGGCAGCATCGAGGACATCGACGTCGCGGCCTGGGACCACACCCTGGGCGTGCACCTGCGCGGCGTGTTCCTCGGCATCCGCGCCGCGGCGCGCATCATGCGGCCGCAGGGACACGGCAGCATCATCAACACGTCCAGCGTCGCCGCGTTCCGGGCTAACTACGCGGGTCACGACTACAGCGCGGCCAAAGCCGCCATCAAGCACCTCACGATGACGACAGCCAACGAGCTGGGCGAGCACGGCGTGCGCGTGAATGCCGTCTGCCCTGGTGCAACCGCCACGTCCATCTTCGGCCGAGCGGCCGGACTGGACAGCGAGCAGGCACAGCGGACCGTGACGTTCATGACGGCCGCGCTCAGCGACGCCGCGCCGATCCCGCGGGCAGCGCAGCCTATCGATATCGCTGAAATGGTCCTGTGGCTCGCCAGCGACGCGTCTAGCTACGTCACCGGCCAGGCCATCGCGGTCGACGGCGGCCTGCTCACCGGCTCAGTGCGGCGCAACGCGCCGATAACGTCCGCCGACCTGCTGGCTATGGTCAGGCAGTCGGCCGAGGAAGGCTCGTGATGACGCCCGCTAGTCCCAGCCCTGCTCTCTGCAGCTGCTCCTGGTAGCGGTCGAGCGCCTCGTCGACCTCGCGCATCTCGTACCCGGGCTTGAGCCGCACCAGCCGGAACTGAGCGGCAGCCACTTCCGCGGCCGTGATCGGCGGCCCGTACCGCGGCTGGAGGCCGAGGGTCGCCTCGATCTTCTCGATCAGCGCTTCGACTTCCGCGATCGAGTAGCCAGGCCGGTACCTCGTGAGGTTGAACCGGTGCGGCAGTCCGGCCTCCATGGCGACATCGCCTCCCTCTGCACTTATCGCGCGGGGAGGCTGCCGTTACGACTGCCCGTGATGCTCGTGCAGCATGGACGCTCCCTACCGGGCGCGCTCGAAGACGAGCATGTCGTGGCCTGGGCCGTTGTACCCGGCGACAGGTCCGGTAATCGCGAAGCGCATGGCCTTGTGAAAGTCGGCGGACCGGACGTTCACCGTGGCCGTGATGGCTAAGACGCGGGTGCGCCCGGCGAGGCGGGCGAGATCGAGCAACTCCGCGTAGCAGCAGGCGGGCATAGCCCCGGCGGCGTGCGGATGGCGCGACCGCGTCATAGTCGGCCGGCACCGCCAGCCGGATCATTGGGTTCACGAGCACAGAATCTTGCACCATTGCCGGGCGAGTGCACGGCAGACGCGCCTGGATCATGCAGTTTCTGTAATTGACACAACATCGGCTCATTAGGGTGCATATTCAGGAAAGGCCCAGGTACAGGGCTCGCCAGAGCAGCGCCTGAGGGCGAATCAACCTTGAGGCGAATGACCTTGAGGCGAATGAAACAGTGCGGCCGGGCCCGGCGGGGGGTCGGGCCCGGCCGCACTGGCCGGAATTGCCGGCCGGAGCACCCTGAATTCGGGTTCCGCGGCGCAGCAGATCTTGCGGTGACGCGCCTAGCTGGCGTAGTCCAGCAGCGGCTGGGCCCGGCTCGGGTGCCGCAGCTTGGAGAGGGACTGCTTCTCCAGCTGGCGGATACGCTCCCTGGTCAGGCCCAGCGCCTTGCCGATCTCGTCCAGCGTGTGCGGGTTGCCGTCATAAAGACCAAACCGCATTGACATGATCGTTGCTTCCCGCGGCGTCAGCGCGCTGAGCGCGTTGCGCAGCTGGTCGGCCATCAGCTGGCGGTCGACGAGCTCGCCCGCCTCGGGCGCGTCCACGTCCTCGATCAGGTCGCCGATGCTGGTCTCGCCGTCCTCGCCGATGGTGGAGTCGAGGCTGATCGGCTGCCGGCTGGTGCGCAGCAGCTCCTCGATCTGGTCCGGCGTCCGGTCCAGCTCGACGGCCAGCTCCTCCGGGGTTGGCTCCCGGCCGAGTCGCTGGTGCATGTCGCGCTCGACCCGGCTCAGCTTGCTCAGCATCTCCAGCACGTGGACCGGCAGCCGGATAGTGCGCGCCGAGTCCGCGAAGCCGCGCTGGATCGCCTGCCGGATCCACCACATGGCGTAGGTCGAGAACTTGTAGCCCTTGGTGTAGTCGAACTTCTCCACGGCCCTGATCAGGCCCAGGTTGCCCTCCTGGACCACGTCGAGCAGGGACAGGCCGCGATCGGAATACTTCTTCGCCACCGACACGACCAGCCGCAGGTTGGCCTCCAGCATGTGCGCCTTGGCGCGCCTGCCGTCCTCGGCGACCGCCTCCAGGTCGGCGCGGTACTGCCTGGACAGCCGCTTCTCAGTCTCCAGCTTGTGCTCGGCGAACAGGCCGGCCTCGATGCGCTTGGCGAGGTCAACCTCTTCCTCGGCAGTCAGCAGCTGACGGCGGCCGATCGACTTGAGGTACGTGTGGACCGAGTCACCCATGACCGAGGTCTGATCATCCAGGTCGGTCTCCGGCGCGCTGGCCGTGGCCGCCACGGCCGACCCCGTCGGCGTCTCGGCCAGCTCAGCGTCAACATCGGCGAGCTCAGCGCCGACGGCACCGCCACCAGCGGCCTGATCAGCCGCAGCTGGCGCAACCGCACCGGCTGGCGTGAATGCGTCAGCTGGCTCGTTGCCGAGCTGAACGCCGGCCTCGGTGAGCTCACGGATGATGGAACGGGCCTCAGACGGGGAAACTCGCGCCTGGTCAAAGGCATCGCGAAGTTCGGGCAAGGACAAATAGCCCTGGCCGCGGCCGCGCTGGATCAGCTCGTCCACGTGGGTCGTGGTCTCCTCATCTTCGCGGGCAGCAAGTACAGTCGCTGTCCTCGGCATGAGACACCTCCCTTCGTGGGCGCATAATGGGCATGCGCTAGACACCGCGCCCGGGCAGGCGCGCTTACAGTTCGGGCAGGGACCCTCGGCGGGACTTGGCAGTGCACGCCGGTGGCACTATCTTGTAACGCACGAGGCGGCTAAATGTTCCCGTCTGGTTCGACTACGCCTGCTCAGCGTCACGAATGCGTGACCGTCGACTTCAGGCTCCTTCGACTCCGATTCGCCGCAACGCCATCCTGTCCGGCTTCCCGGACGGCAATAGCGGAAATTCTGGCACAACCACTACCCTCTTAGGCGCCGCATACTCAGAAACCGCCTGCCGGACGCGGGTCCGCAGGTCCTCCAGCTGGGGCGGGTCAGCCGGATCAGCAGCGACCACGAAGGCAGTCACCGCCTCGCCCCACTCGGCATCTGGGACCCCGATTACTACAACGTCAGCGACGCCTTCACACGTTCCCAGCGCCGTCTCGACCTCGCCCGGCACGACCTTCTCGCCGCCGGTATTGATCACGTCGTCGGCGCGGCCGCGGACGCCGATAGTGCCGTCGGCCCGCCGCCAGCCGAGGTCAGCGGTGTGAAACCAGCCGTTCCGCAGCGCTGACGCGGTCAGCCCGGGGTCGCCCAGGTAGCCGGAGAACAGCACCGGCCCGGCGATCTGGATCTGCCCCGCGTTAGCGCCGGGCCGCACCGCCTCAGCGCCGGGCCGCACCCAGCCAGCGCCGGGCCGTACCGGCTCCGTGCCGAGCCGGACCGACACGTCGTCCAGCGGCACTCCGTCGTAGACGCACCCGCCGCAGGTCTCGCTCATGCCGTACGTGGTGACGACCCGCCAGCCGGCGTTCCGGGCCTCGGCCAGCAGGGCATCGCCCGACGCGGCACCGCCGAGCAGGACAGTCTTGACCGGCCCCGGGCTGGCGCCAGCGTCCAGCAGGCGGCGCAACTGGGTCGGCACCAGCGAGACATGCGTGCAGCCGCTCGCCGCCAGGGCCTCCGGGCTGGCGGCCGGCACGATGACGGGCTCCAGGCCCGCGATCAGCGACCGGACGAGCACGCCGATGCCCGCGATGTGGAACGTCGGCAGGCAGCACAGCCACCGCTCGCCGGGCCCGGCCCCGATGCGCCGCAGGGACGCGGCCGCCGAGGCGGTCATGGCGGCTGCGCTGAGCTCGACTGCCTTGGGCTCGCCAGTAGAGCCTGAGGTGGCGATGACGACGGCCGTGTCGTCGCGAATACCGTCGTGGCGTACGCCAGCGGCGGCGGCCGGGGAGACGGCGGGGAGATCGAGCGACCTCGTTCCCGTCATGGTGTGCAGGGCGGCCGGAGAAAAGGACCCGAGGATGCGGGCCAGGGCTGGCTCAGGCAGGTCCGGGTCCAGCGGCAGGATGGCGGGGCCGCTGCCGTCGAGCGCGGCTGCCAGCGCGGACAGCATGCGCTCGCCTGCCGCGGACGGGAACTGGACCGCATGCAATGGCCGGGATGTCACGGTCGTAAGGTTAATCGGGCAGAACAGGGCAACAGCAGGAGGGCGAAGCGTGGTCGACTGGAAGGCATCCGGGCCGGCGGAGGGGCAGGAGTACACCGACATCCGCTACGAGACCGCGGAGGGCATTGCCAAGATCACGATCAACCGGCCCGAGGTGCGGAACGCGTTCCGGCCGACGACGCTATTCGAGCTGTCGCACGCCTTCAACGTGGCTCGCGACGACGCCGAGATCGGCGTCATCATCCTCACTGGCGAGGGCGACAAGGCGTTCTGCTCCGGCGGCGATCAGCGCATTCGCGGCGACGACGGTTACAAGGACCTCCGCGGCGTCGGCCGGCTGAACGTGCTCGACCTGCAGGTCCAGATCCGGCGCACACCCAAGCCGGTGATCGCCATGGTGGCGGGTTACGCGATCGGTGGGGGCCATGTGCTGCACGTCTGCTGCGACCTGACCATCGCGGCCGACAACGCGATCTTCGGCCAGACCGGGCCGAAGGTCGGCTCGTTCGACGCCGGCTACGGCTCGTCGCTGCTGGCCGCCACCGTGGGCCTGAAGAAGGCGCGTGAGATCTGGTACCTGTGCCGCCAGTACTCCGCGGCCGAGGCCCTCCAGATGGGCCTGGTCAACACCGTGGTCCCGCTCGAGCGGCTGGAGGAGGAGACGGTCAGCTGGGCGCGCGAGATGCTGGCGAAGTCGCCGCTCGCGCTGCGCATGCTCAAGGGCGCGCTGAATGCGGTGACCGACGGCGCGGCGGGAATGCAGCAGTTCGCTGGCGACGCGACGATGCTCTACTACATGAGCGAGGAAGCGCAGGAAGGCCGGGACGCGTACGTGGGCAGGCGCGCCCCCGAATTCGCCAAGTTCCCGCGTCGGCCGTGACTGGTGACGAACTGACCGCTACGGGCGCGGCCGGTCCCGGCGCCGCCGGTACGGCGACGGCCGAGCTAGCCGCCGAATTGCTGCCCACGCTGCGGGCGTTCGCGATCCCGATGCCGGTGAAGTTCCGCGGCACCACGCTGCGGCAGGGCGCGCTGCTGCGCGGCCCGGCAGGGTGGGGAGAGTTCTCGCCGTTTCCCGAGTACGGGCCGCGCGAGTGTGCGCGCTGGCTCGCGTGCGCGCTGGAGTCAGCCGTCTATGGCTGGCCGGCGCCCGTGCGCGACGCCGTCCCAGTAAACGTCACTGTGCCGGCCGTCGGCCCCGAGCAGGCCCACGCGATCGTGGCCAGGTCGGCCTGCCGGACGGCGAAGATCAAGGTCGCCGAGCCGGGCCAGCCAGCATCCGACGACGTCGCCCGAGTCGAGGCGGTTCGCGATGCGATCGGGCCTGGCGGCAAGGTCCGCGTCGACGCCAACGGCGGCTGGGATGTCGACCAGGCCGCGCGGATGCTGACGGCGCTCGCGCCGTTCGACCTCGAGTACGCCGAGCAGCCGTGCGCCAGCCTCGAGGAGATGGCCGCGCTGCGCCGCCGGGTCGACGTGCCGCTCGCCGCTGACGAGTCGATCCGCCGGGCCGAGGACCCGATGAAGGTGCGCGCGGCCGGCGCCGCGGACATCGTCGTGCTCAAGGCGCAGCCGCTCGGCGGCGTCCGGGCCGCACTCGAGATCGCCGCGGCCTGCGGACTGCCAGTCGTCGTCTCCAGCGCGGTCGACACCTCGATCGGGCTGGCGGCCGGGGTCGCGCTCGCGGCCGCGCTGCCAGAGCTGCCGCACGCGTGCGGCCTGGCGACCATGAGCCTGCTGGCCGGCGACGTGACCGCCGAGCCGCTGGCCGAGGCCGGGGGAGAGCTGCCGGTCCGGGCTGCGGTGGTCGACGAGGCCGAGCTAGCCCGGTGGGAAGTCGACGCCGCGGACTGGCGGGCACGGCTGCTGGCGGCGGCCGAGTTCCTGCCGGCCGAGTTCCGGCCCGAGCGGCTGTGAACAGCTCGACGGCGTTCGCTACCGTCCTCGTCGACGAGCTGATCCGGTGCGGACTGCGGGAGGCCGTGATCGCGCCCGGATCCCGCAGCGCGCCGCTGGCGATGGCGCTGCACGCGGCGTCGTCGCCGCCGCCGGGAGCCGCCGGGCTACGGCTTGCACGTGCGGATCGACGAGCGGTCGGCCTCGTTCCTCGCCCTCGGCCTGGCCAAGGCGAGCGGCCGGCCCGTCGCCGTCGTCTGCACGTCGGGCACAGCGGCCGCGCACTTCCACGCGGCCGTGATCGAGGCGGACGAGGCGGGCGTGCCGCTGATCCTGCTGACCGCCGACCGGCCGCCCGAGCTGCGCGGCACCGGCGCCAACCAGACCGTCGACCAGGTCAAGCTCTACGGTGACGCCGTTCGCTGGTTCTGCGAAGTCGGCGTGCCGGAGGACCGGCCAGCGCAGGTCGGGTACTGGCGTTCGCTGGCGTGCCGGGCTTGGTCTCTTGCGGCCGGGAACGGGGCCGCGTATCCCGGTCCGGTTCATCTCAACGTGCCGCTTCGTGAGCCGCTGGTGCCCGACCTCGCCGGACCGGCCGACGGCGGGCACGCGGCAGCCCAGGCGGACGGCGGCGAACTTCGGGACTGGCCCGAATCGCTGGATGGCCGGCCGGACGGCCAGCCCTGGACCCGCTCGGCTTGCGCAGCCGACGCGGCCGCCGCGCTGCCGGAACTTGAGCTCGACTGGACCGAGCGCGGCGTCGTGGTGGTCGGGGATGGTGCGCTGGACCCGGCTGGCGTGATGCGACTCGCGACCGACGCCGGCTGGCCGCTGCTGGCAGAACCCTCGTCGGGCGCACGGCAGGGACCTATCGCGCTGGGGTCATATGAGTTCCTGCTGGACTGCGCTGCGTTCACGGACGCGCACCAGCCCGACATCATCGTCTCGGCCGGACGCCCCGGCCTGACCCGCGGCCAGCTCGCCCTGCTCCGCCGCGGCGCCGCCCGCCACGTCGTGCTCGCCCAGGGTCCTGGTCGCTGGTCAGACCCAGCGCGAACGGCTACCGACGTTGCGGGCCGCGTACGGGTGTGCCGCGTGCCTGACGCGCCGGATCGCACCGAACAACCCCGTTCCTGGCTCCGTTCCTGGATCGCGGCCGACGCTGCGGCGCGTGCCGCCGCTGACGCGGTCCTGGCCGAGAACGCGGACGGTCTCGGCGCCGCGCTCAGCGAGCCGATGCTGGCCCGCGACATCGCCGCGGCGCTGCCGACAGGTGCGCTGCTGTGGGCAGCCTCCAGCATGCCGGTCAGGGATCTGGACCGGCATATGGTGCCGCGCCCAGGCGTCCGCGTGCTCGCGAGCAGGGGAGCGAGCGGCATCGACGGCCTGGTATCAGCTGCGGTCGGCGCGGCCCTGGCACACCAGGCGGCCGGCGGCGGACCGGCTGTCGCGCTGGTTGGCGACCTGGCACTCGTGCACGACGCGCCTGGCCTGCTGCTCGGCCCGGTGGAGCCGCGTCCTGACCTGTGCCTGGTCGTCGTCAACAACGACGGCGGCGGGATCTTCTCCACGCTCGAGCAGGCCGCGTTCCCCGACTCGTTCGAGCGTGTCTTCGGCACGCCGCACGGCACCGGCCTCGCGTCGCTCGCCGCCGCGGCCGGCCTGCCGTACGCGAGGCTAGAGCGCGCGGCCGACCTGACGGACGCGCTGGCCGGATCTGGCCTCCGCCTCCTCGAGGTGCGGACCGACCGCGCTGACGGCGCCAAGCTCCGCGCCGCGGTCGCGCAAGCCTGCGCGACCGCCATCATCACCGCGCTCTGACCCTCGTCCCGCCGCCCCCGGCTTATGCTGCGATGGTGGAGTCCGGTCGGTCAGAGGCGATCTATGCGGTCGGTGGCATTGGCAGTGCCCGGATGGCGCGGGGGCAGCGTACGCACGGCACGGATGGCGGCCAGCCGCCACGCCCGGAGCTAGCCGATGTCGGGCGCCTCGCCAGGCGACTGGTGACACGGACGGTCGCAGCAGCCCGTGCAGAAGAGCAGTCAGTCAGCCGGCTGCTGAGCGAGCACCTAGGCGCCCAGGGAGCCGAGCTGCCCGTGGCGAAAGGGTCGTGGCCCGCCTATGACCGGGTGAATGTCCAGACTGGCCTGGACGCCTGGCTGTCGGCGCCCGGCCGCGACCATCACGTCGTCGGGCTGACCGAGTACCGGCACCGCGACTTCGGACTGTCTGACCTGCTGCACAGCACCGACCGGTGGGGCCCAGGCGTCGGGAGCGTCGAGACGCAATCGCTTCCGGCCGGGCCCGGCGGCCTGACCCGGCCGTGCGTGCAGTGCGCGATCTACCTGACGAGCGACGACGATGGGCAGGCGGCCCTGCTGCTGCGCGGTCCCGAAGAGCATGGCATGAACGAGGGCGTGACCGTCGAAGTCGCCGCTAGCAGCCCCGATCGGGCGTCGCGCATTGTCGCGGAGGTCCGGCAGCTCAGCATCGAGCACAACGTCTTCCGCGGGCACGTGATCGCATTCGGCGACGAGGTGTTCGGCCGCCACGGAAACGCGCTGCTGAGCTTTGTCGACCGCCCGGAGGTTGCCCGCGACCAGGTGGTCTTGCCGCCGCACGTCATCGACGGCATCGAACGGCAGGTACTGGACGTCGCGCGGCACGCGCCCCGGCTGCTGGCCAGCGGTCAGCACCTGCGGCGCGGCGTGCTGCTCTACGGCGTGCCGGGCACTGGCAAGACACATACCGTGCGCTACCTGATCGGCAGGCTGCCGGGAGTGACCGTTGTCATCCTGTCCGGCCGCGCACTCGGGATGATCTCGCAGGCGTGCTCGGTCGCCCGGACTCTGCAGCCGGCTGTCGTGGTGGTGGAAGACGTCGACCTCATCGCCGAGGAGCGCGGGCGCCACCTGGGCGAGAATCCGCTGCTATTCGAGTTGCTCAACGAGATGGATGGCCTCGGCAGCGACATCGACGTGACATTCTTGCTCACCACTAACCGCGCCTGACCTGCTCGAAGAAGCACTGGCGGCCCGGCCGGGCCGCGTCGACCACGCGGCCGAGCTGCCCGTGCCCGACGCGGCCGCGCGGGCCAGACTGCTCCGCCTGTACCAGGGGCGGCTGGATCTCGACCTGGCAGATCCCGACACCGTCATCGCGCGGACTGAGGGAGTCACGGCCTCCTTTATCAAGGAGCTGCTGCGCCGCGCCGCGCTCGTCGCCGCTAGAAGAGGATCCGGCCGACGCGGCTGCCGACACGCCGATCCGGGTCACGGATGCGCATCTGAACGCCGCGCTTGACCAGCTCCTTGACACGCGGAGTGCGCTGACGCAGGTGCTGCTCGGCGGCGGCCCAGCCAGCAGCAGCGCGGCCGAGAGCCGGACGGCCAGTGGCCGGCCGACCAGTGGCCGGCCGGCAATGGCGGCCGGCACAGGGGCGGAGGACCGGCCCCGACACGTGACGATGAAGTCGGCCACGCCACGCCCGGGTCGTCCGGCATGCTATGTCGGGTGCGCAGACGAGTTAGTGCTATCGCAACCGGCGTGACGCTCTGCCTGGCGGCCTCTCTCGCGGCGGCACCGGCGAGCGCCGCGGTATCGGCGCGCAGCGTCACCGGGCGGGCCATCGCTGTCCGGCAGCTCATCACGGTGGTGGCGGCCACGCACTCGACGACGTACGCGACGCTGACCGCGTACCGGATCTCGGGTGGCCACCGGGTCCGCGTCTTCGGCCCGTGGACCGCGCGGGTCGGCTATAACGGCGTCGCCGCTCCTGGCAGGAAACGCGAAGGAGACGGCCGGACGCCGTCGGGCACTTACGGCTTCAGCTTCTTCTTCGGCGTGCTCCCGGACGCTGGCTTCACGTTCCCGTTCCGGCACGCGTACCGCTATGACTACTGGGACGACGATCCGGCCAGCGCGTTGTACAACGAGTGGGTCGACGCCCGCAAGCACAGTCCAGGCGCCCGGCCCGAGCCGATGCATCAGGTCCCCGCGTACGACTACTCGGCCGTCATCACCTACAACGCGGCCCGCACACCGGGCCTCGGTAGCGCGATATTCCTGCATGCTGACACGGGCGCCGCAACCGCCGGGTGCGTGTCGCTGCCCGTGGCCAGACTGCTGGACATCATGCGCTGGCTGCGACCAGGCGACCATCCGCGCATCACCATCGTCGTGCGATAAGCCAGCGGCCCGGCGGGTAGCCAGAGCTACTCCGCCGGGCCGCGGGCTGACGCCGGGATCGCTTCCGGTCAGCTCGACTCAGAAGCCGGGCCTGGCGGTCGAGATGTCGAAGTTCTTGCCCCAGTACCACTGGGTGGCACTGGCGCCGGGCACGACGTGCGGCACGCCGGTCGGATCGGCGATCCAGTAGCGGACGTGTGACTGCATCCGCTGCGGGAGCGACGCGATGGCCGCCTTCACGGCCGGCCACTCCGAGATCATCGTGTAGATGCGGGCGACCGCGCCTGGGCTCTGGCTGAGCTTGTGCATGGCCCAGGACGCCGCGATCGACGGGGTCGCGTCTCCCGGCTCGACGTCCAGCGCTGAAGCCGCCGGGTCCGAGCCGCGGGTGTCGATCCAGACCACGTGGCCTCGCCCGGCAACCTGCGACGCGGGCACTGCGTAGCCGCCCGTCGCGTACGTGGCCACCACCTGGTGCGGCGGGATCGCCGACGGGGTCACCGAGTCGTAGATCAGGTACGGCTTCGGCGGCGCGGCCCGGTGCTGCACCGAGTGCCCCGCAGACGATCCGGAGTGCTGGACCGTCGCGTGCCCGGCAGGCTTGCCCTCCGGCGCGGACGTGGTGCCGTGCTTGTCCGACGCGGTCGCCAGGCTGGCGCGGACCACCGGATGCGCCGTGTGCGCCGGCAGCTGATGCGGAGCTGGCGCGACCGGCTGGCCGAGCGGCGCCATCGTCGCTGGCTGGCCGAGCCGCAACGACGTGCCCGACTGGCCAAGCGGCGCCGACGGCCCTGCCTTGGCCACCTGGGCCAGCGGCGTGGCCGGCTGCCTGGCCGACGCGGCCTGACCGAACGGTGCGGCGATCGCCGCGGAATCGAGGCCGACAGCGCCAGTGCCGACAGCGCCAGCGTGGCCTGCCGCCAGGACGCCGGCAGTGCCAGTGCTGGCCAGGTTGCCGGTCGCAGCAACGGCTGGGGCAGCAGACGCGCCCGCAGCCACGGCCGCGATGGCCGCGGCGGCTGTCACCGTCGTGAGCCGGGTGGTCCGGCTGGCGGACCGGTAGGTGTCGTGAATGTAGGACTGAACAGATCGGAATTGGGGGAACTTGATGTGCTGGGAGGGCAAGATGAGCCTTTCGTCCGGGCGTGGGGGGCACGCTCGGCGGACACCCAGGGTCGGCCGACCGACGGCAATACACCGGGCTGCGGCTGGGGGGTACGCGGATGTGACGCGGGTCATGGCGACACGTTGCTTCGGGGGCAACCATCACGCGCCTGGGTGCAATCGGTTACTGACGGTTAACGCCGTGCGACCGAGGCGAGCATCCCAGAAGTTCCGAATCGCCGATATGACCTGTGTCACATCACGTTTACCGAGCACAGAGTCAGCCAGAGTGAGCAGTGTGGTTATCGGTGCAGCACTCAGCGTGACCACACGGCCGCCGCGTCCCTAAGATTTCACGGCTGACGTGCACTTTTCCGTCCGACTTGCCCTTTTTGCGCGCACGTCAGCCGTGAAATGACGAGGAGGCCGTTCCCAAACCACCGCGAATCGGGTGCGCCACCCTCCCGGAGACCGCCGCCGGCGCCGCGCTGGCCCAGACCACCCTCCCGGAGACCGCCGCCGGTGCCGCGCTGGCCCAGACCACCCGGCCGGAGACCGCCGCCAGCGCCGCGCTAGCCCTCGCTCGGAACTGGCGTCCACGTGATCGTCATGGTCCACTTCGTGGAGTCGTCGCTGCTGGATGACGGCCCGATCAGCTCGATGCCCTCGCTCTGCCAGGAGCCCTGGACAGCCCAGCAGCTGCCCGATGAGTCAAACTCCCGGTCGCACGTCGGCGTACCGGTGATGCCATTAGTCTGCTCGCCCGTCGAGCTGAAGTTCTCGATCAAGTACTGATCCGCTCCCGGCTTGTCTTCATGCCCTGCACAGGACACGCCGGGATGGTCGCCGCGGTTGCACAAGACCCACTGCGTGCCGCCGTCGGCCGGATTCGCGCTCGAGCCGTTCACGTAGATGTCGGACGCGATGCCGGTGTTGGTGATCGTGATGGGGTAGATGCCGGGACTGACCAGGCCGACGATGCACCGGCCATTCGGGAACCCGAGCTTGCCGGCCGTCGACAGGGTGTTCTGAGTGGCCAGTCCGCCGCTGCACTCGGCGAAGCTGGCCTTGGCCGGAGACACCGTGACCGAGCGGATGGTCGGCACCGTCGTGAGCGACAGGCTGATGCTGGCGGCCTTCCCGGCATGCTCCAGTGCCTCGTTTCGGCTCCCGCAGGCCGCAAGGCCGGTGCAGGCGACCGCCAGCACCACCCACATGACGCTACGTCTCATGGCCACCTCCGCCCGCCGCGCCAGCGCTGGCCGGCTCCCGCTCGATCCGGATCCGGATGCCGGACCTGCTGACCAGCACGAGAGCCGCCGCGAGCGCGACGATGCCAGCCATCGCGCCCAGCACCCAGCCCGGCACGCTGAACCACGGCTGCGCCACGGCGCCGGGCGCCACCCGGAACTCCAGGTCGGTCGCGGCAGCGACGCCGAGATTGGCGCCACCGACCGTCAGCGCCGCCGAGCCTGTCACGACGACGTCGCTGAAGTACTGGCCGGGCTTGGCGCCCGCTGGCACGACGAGGTCCAGCGGCACTCGCGCGGACTGCCCGTGCCCGAGCCGGGATGGCAGCGCCGATACCCGGATCCAGGACGGCGGGATAGTGCGCCCGGTGCCGTGCGAGATGCGCTCGATGCGGATCGCGACCGACTCAGCCTGCGTGCCGGTGTTGACGATGTAGACGGGCGGCAGCGCGTATGTCCCGCCCGGATGCGCGGCGTCCGCAAGCCGGACCGGCCCCGCCTGCACGCCGACGCCGACGCTTGCATCGGCCGCGACCGGCGCGGCCGCCAGAGTGAGCAGGCCGACGGCGACCGGCAGCCATAACCGGAGGTGCATGACCTGGTCCTGGGCTCTCCAACGGGCGTTGTCGTGCTGCAGGTACGTGTACGGACATCTCACCATGCGCTGCATTCGACTGTAACTGATCATGACCCGACGTCAAGGACAGACACCCTGGATAGGAACGGGGCCGTGGCTGTCCGCCGCCACCGGGCAAACTCGGCCGGCCAGGCTCAGCGGAACCCGGCTCAGCGGAACCCGGCTCAGCGGAACCAGACTCCGGCGGGCCGACTCAGCGGCGGGCCAGCGGCCGCAGCGCAGTCGCCGCGTTCCAGCGCAGTGCGCCGACCAGATCACGCGCGTGCTCCAGCGCGGTGTAGTCCGCCCTGGCGCTGGCCTGGGCGAGTGCCCGGTCTAGATCGTGCCCGCACTGGCTGAGCACGACCGAGAAGTCCCGCCGCACCGGGGCCAGCAGGTCATAGCCGAACGACCGCTGCAGGCCGGCAAACAGCGGCCGGTACATCCGCGCCCGCTCGTGCAGGCCTGAGGAATGGGACATCGGGTTCTTCGGACGCGCGGTGATGTAGGCAGGGAGCATGTCCGCGAACGCCTGTCGCATGATCCACTTCTCCTGGCCGTCGCGGACCTTAAGCGCGACGGGCAGCCGCATCGCAAGCTCCACCAGCGCAGGATCGAGGTAGGGAACGCGCGCCTCCACGCCCTGGCCCATGCTGACGCGGTCGACGCGCTGAAGCTCCGTGCGATGCAGGTTGGCGATCATGTGCTGGAAGAGCCGCCGCGACGCCGCCGCGCCGATCCGGTCGTACATCGAGTACCCGCCGAACAGCTCGTCCGAGCCATCGCCAGTGAGCACCACCTTGAGGCCGAGGGCACGAGCCCGCGCGAACAGCGGCACGGACACAACCGCGTTGATGATGTCGCCGTACTCGGTGAGCTCAGACAGCCGGATGGCCTCGCGGATGTCGGCCGTGCGGATGTCGCCGGGTCGCACGGTGACGACCTCGTGCCGAACGCTCAGGTCAGCGCACAGCCGTCGGGCGAAGACGAGGTCGTCGCTGCCAGGGGCGCCGATGGTGAGCGCCACGCAGTCCGGGTGCATCTCGCGAACATGTGCGAGGACGATCGAGCTGTCCAGGCCGCCCGACAGCACCACGCCGACGGTCAGGTCGGTGTCGACCCGGACCCGGATGCTGTCCTCGACGGCCAGTCGCAAGGCCTTGGCCGCCTCCGCCGGATCGGTGACCTGCGGGCGGTCGTAGCGCACGGTCGTGAGGTCGATGTACGGCGCGAGCGCTGGCGCATCGGCCGGCCCGCCCCAGCCGTGGTGGCCCGGCAGCACCTCCGACACCGGCGCGCCGACGGGCACGAGCGCCTTGACTTCGGACGCCACGTAGAGGCGGCCGTCGCGGCCGGACCAGTAGAGCGGCTTCACCCCGACGGGATCGCGGGCCAGGTAGGTCCAGCCGGCGTCACGATCGACGATCGCGAACGCGAACTCACCCCGGAAGCGTCCGACAGCGTCCTCGCCCCACTGCAGGAACGCCTCGAGCGCGAGCTCGGTGTCGCTCTCGCTCCGGAACTCGCGGCCGAGGCCGATGAGCTCGGCGCGCAAGTTCCGGTAGTTGAAGATCTCGCCGTTGTAGCACAAGAGCCAGCGGCCATCCGGGGAGATCCACGGCTGCACAGCCCGTTCCCGGTCGACGATGCGCAGCCGCTGCGTGCCCGCCAGCACCGCGCCGTCGCGGTGCGTCTCCTCGACCTCGCCGCGCGGCGCGAGGCTGGCCAGCATCCGGCCGAACAGGGCGCTGTCCGCGTCGCGGCCCACGATCAGGGCGATGCCGCACATGGCGGTCAGCCGACCAGCGGCTGATCGGGGACCAGGCGCAGGGCCCGGCCCGCGCCCGGACACACGCACAGATGCCAGGCCTGACCTTCGTCGATGACGTTGACTTCACCAGCACGCTGCCGCTCGAGCAGCAGACTCTGCAGCACTCCGTCAGCCTGGAACTGGCGGAACCAGGTCATCTCGATGTCGGCCGCGTAGCCGATGCAGTGCGCACTCGGCAGCATGGCCGCATACCCGAGCGTGCGCAGGTGCCGCTGGTGCGCCACGCTGCGAGTGAGGCTGGTGACCCACATCGGCGGGGTGCCTATCGGCGCAAACCGCGCGAAGTCGGCAGCGATCTGGTTGAGCAGGACGATCAGCTCGGGGCGAGCGCAGGTGAACCGCAGCCCGGCCGTGCGCGGCACCCGGTCAGGCACGGCGAGGCGCTCGGCCGAGCGAGCGGCGCGTCCGAGTAGCGACGATGCCTGCCGGCGGTACCGGAAGAGCAGCATGCCGTCACGCCGGAGCGCATCAAGGTCCAGCAGATTGGCGGCGCCAAGCACGTCGGAGTCGGACTGGTAGGCGGGCACGTGCCCCCACCACAGCACGTCGATCTGCGCTAACAGGGCGATCCTGACCATCGCGGCGAGATTCCCGGCCGAACTGCGCGCACACTGCCGGTAGATCCTGATCTCGCGCAGCACGCGCTGGATGGCGGCGTCCGGTCCCGACGGCATCGCCGAGAGCACGATCGCGAACTCGGGTTCGGGCAGCCGGCGCGCCAGGATCCGCTCGGCCATCACCACGCCGGGGGACTCGCCTAGGCTGGCAAGCTCGGTGAGCACGTCGCCCACGGCCTCACGATAAGCCGCGACGTCGGACAGACGCCGCGCAGCGCCAGGCGACAGACCCTCGGTCCCCGTCTCCCGGCTGATCACCCAATTCGACACAAGCACGCTCCCCCAGCGGTGCGAGCTGGTTCCGCTCGCAAGCGATGAGCACCGAGAGTAACAGTTCGACAACGTAACGTGAGGCAGGTTGAGCAGCCTGCGCCGTTCGCGCCGTCCGCGCCGTCCACGCCGGCCTGTCGGACATCGGATAGCCGCGCGGACTACCCCGCAGCGGGTGGCGCCGACGCCAGCCGACCGCTCGCGTGCGGCAGCCTGGTGGCCCAGACTGATGGAGTGCAGGACACTGAGACGCCGAGCGGCCGCTGGCGGCCTTGGACTGTCTGCGTGGCCGGCACGACTGCGCTCATCGCGTCCATCCTGCTGCTCGTGGGAGATGCCGGTGCCGGAATCCTGGCCAGCTGGGATACCCCCGAGCCCGGTGAGGGCTGGATCACGGTCGCCGCGATCGGTCACCTCGCGCTCATCGCGTGCAGCATCATCCTGCTCGGCATCGGCCTGGCCCGGCCGTCGTGGCGGCCTGCCGCGGCCATCCTGGCCTGGGCAATCATCCCGGTCGGAGTCGGCTTGTTCTTGCTCTTCGGCCGGCTGGCCAGCGGCGCGTAAGGCATTTCTCCGCAGGCGCGGCATGTGCTCACTAAGGTGAGGCAGGTGCCGCGACATCGGGCGCCAGGAGGATACTTCGGACGGCGCCGCACTTACCTCGCGCTGACGGCGATCCTGGCAGTGGCCGCTGCCGTGCTCGGCGGCGTCCGCTTGCTCGGCTCGCCTGACGGGCCGCCGACCAGGCCGACTGCCGCGCATATCCCGGCCGGTCCGGCTGTGTGCGCGCCCGGCCAGAGCCGGACATGCGCCGCGACCTCCTCGCCCTCGTCGCTTGGCACGCCGACGCCGGCCCGGCCGCGGCGCCGAGTGACGCCTACTCCGACCGTCGCGCCCCATCCGTCACCGCGGTCGACGCCGTCGTCGGCCGCGGGCAGCGCGCCGGCGCCAACCGGCACCGGTTCGGCTGCCGATACCACCGCCGCCGCCAGCGTGCTCGCGCTGATCAATCAGGCGCGCGCGCAGGCGGGGCTGCCCGCCTACTCCGTCTCGTCTGGCCTGCAGACGAGTTCGGGCAGGCACAACCAGCTGATGGCCAGCGGCTGCGGTCTGTCGCACCAGTGTCCCGGCGAGCCGGCGCTTGGCAGCCGTGAGACGGCGGCCGGCGTCCAGTGGACGGCCGCCGGGGAGAACATCGGCGAAGGCGGCCCGGTCGCCGCCACGACCGCAGGGATCACGCAGATGGCGGTCGCGCTGACCCAGGACATGCTGAACGAGAAGCCACCCGACGATGGTCACCGGCTGAACCTGCTCAGCTCGGCGTTCACGCACATCGGGATCGCCATCTATCACGCCGGCAACGGAACAGTCTGGATGACGCAGGACTTCTCGAACTAGTCAGCATCCGGCTGGGTAGCCGCGCCTAGCTGATCGGCGTTATCGCGAGGTCATGAAAGGACGCCTCGAAGCCGCCGCCGTCCGGTGCCGCGCACATGGCCCCAGCGAATGCAGGCTTGCCAGGCGGCAGGTACACCACGGCAGCCAGACCGGCAGCGCTGCCATCGACCCCGTAGCGGACCTCGACGGCGTCGCCGCGCCTGGCCAGCTGCAGGCTGAGCTCGCTAGTGCCGGTCGGCAGCTGAGCCACCGACCAGTTCGAGTACACCAGGGTGACCACGGTGCTGAAGCACATCCTGCCGTCGACGTACTCGACGCCGGTCTTGAGCCAGTGCCCCTCGTCTACGCGCACCATCGCACCGGCCTGGTCGTACTGATCGGCGTAGGCCCCGCGGACCCGGACCGACAAGTCGAAGTCGCCGATGACCTCCTCGCCGTAGATATGTCCGTTGCCGCGCACGAACCCGTAGTGCGTCGTGCGCCAGTAATCAGTGCCCGTATCCGCGATCACTGTCAGCACGCCATCGGCAGCCGACCACCGCGTCGGCTCGTTCATCCACTCCACGCTAACCTCCCGGCCCGGCGGTGCTGCTGCGGTCGCTGGCATCGCGGGCCACAGCCCTTGACCCATGAGTCTTCTGGCAGATCAGTATTCCGGCAGACTGGCCCGGTGGATACGGATCTGGTGATCATCGGGGCGGGCGCTCTCGGTCTCAGCACGGCGCTGCACGCGGCGCTGCTCGGCAGGTCGGTTGTCGTCGTCGAGCGAGCGACGGCCGGCTCGCAGGCATCGGGCCGGGCTGCCGGGCTATTCAAGTCCGTCCAGGCTGACGAACTGCGCACCAGGATCGCGCGGCGCAGCATCGAGCTGGCGCTGAGCTTCGCTCGACTGGGCCGGGACGGAACTCGCGGTCAGCAGGTCTGGCAGCTACCTCATCGGCAGGACCGACGAGCATAAGGCCTACCTCGCGGACTGAGGCTCGCAAGTCCCGCGGGTGGGGCGTCGACCTGCGGACAGCGGGCCCGGCCGAGCTAGCCGAGCAGCTGTCATATTTTCACGGCGACGGCCGGGAGCTGGCACTGTGGTGCCCGGAGGATGTGTACATCGACGAGCCACTGAGCCTGATGACGGCCCTGGCGGCCGCCGGGCGTCAGCATGGCGTCACGCTGCTGGAAGCCGAGGCCGTCACCGGAATCCTCCGGTTCGCCGGCCGGGCCGCTGGCGTCGAGACCACCGGCCGCACCATCACCGCGGCCGCCGTTGTGGACGCCGCCGGAGCGTGGACGCGCCAGGTAGCCGAGCTCGCCGGAGCTCAGGTCGCGGTCGCGCCGGTGCGCCACCAGTTGCTCATCACCGATCCGTCAGCGGACATCGATCCAGGCGCGCCGATCGCCCGTATCGTCGACGCGGCCGTTTACCTGCGCCCCGCTCGCGGCGGCCTCATGGTCGGCGGCTTCGAGGCTGCTGCGCTGCCGATGGACCCGCAGCAGGAGGCGGCTTCGTTTACGACGGACGACGTGCCGCTTGACCTGGCCGTACTGCACGAGCTGGCTGGCCAGGTGGCCGCGAATGTGCCGCTGGCCCAGGGCCAGGTGGCGGTGCATCGTGGCGGGCTGTTCACGATGACCCCCGACGGCAGGTTCGTGGCCGGGCCCGTGGCGGAGGTGCCCGGCTTGTGGGTCGCGAGCGGCTGCAACGGCTCTGGCTTCTCTTCCTCGCTCGCCATTGGCGAGGCTCTGGCCGCCTGGATCGGCGGCCGGCCTGAGCGGCTCGATCTCAGCGCGCTCGCGCCGTCCAGGTTCGGCTCAGTGACCGACGAGGCTCTGATCAGCGGTGGCCGGTGGCAGTACGCGCACTACTACGACGCTGGTCAAGCGCACAACGCTTAGCCGAGGTCCGAGCTGACCCCGCCGATGGCACGCCCCCCGAAGTGCGCCAGTTAGCGGACGTCGATGTCGAACTGAACTTCGGTGACCGACGGGCACTGCTTGCGGACCGGAGATGTGGCCGGAGCACGACAGGGCGCGGCGTTGTACTTCCAGGTCATCGTCGTCGTGCCGGGGCTGCGCGCGAGCAGCGTGTGGTAGTAGGGCACCCGGCAGCCGGTCACGCCCGCGGGGCAGCTGCCCACGTTGAAGTCGCCGACGACTTTGACCAGCCGCGAGTCCGGACCGATGCCGGTCTGGGTCCACCATTCGGGCCCGTCGGAGGTGTCGACCTCGACCGAGAACCGCTGACCTGCTCGGACTGTGGCGCTGATGACCTCAGCGTTGCCCGTGGCGGTCTTCGGGACGAACGGAATAGACAGGTGCCCGATCACCACGCCATGATCGCTCGCCGTCGCGCCGGAACGGCTGCACGCTGCCGCGCCTACGCTCATCGCCGCCGCAGTGAGCAGCAGCACCATGACACGCCGTCCGTTCGGCGCTAATCCGGCCGGCCGGGCCGACTGACCTCCGCCTGATGTCATCGCCACCACCAAGGTTCCTGTTGAATCGCGGGACTCTTCGATGAGACGCCCGGTCCGCCAGTCTGGTTCCGGACCGGCGTGGCCGGTCAGCAGGGACGGAACCCCGACAAGATCAACTATCACCGGCATCGCCATGTGACCAGTCTTGCCTGGTTCGCGTACTATACATCAGTTTAGATCTTGCTCACATTGTATGTCCGGATAATCGACGCATGGAGGACGGATGTCGTCTGACTCAGGCAGAGACGGACTGCCGGCCCGGTCAGCGGCTGCCAGGCGCAGCGCAAACCGGACAGTCCTGACAGTCCTGGGCGCCGTCACGGCCGGGGCCGTGGCAGCGATCGCCTGTTCGTCGGGCGCCGCAGTGGCTGGTCCAGCGACGTTGTCTGCGAGCACGGCCGGCGCCAATGCGAGCGCCCAGCCGGGCGGGGCAATCACGGCCGCCACGGTCGCGCTCGTCGTGCCAGCCAGCGCGTCACCGGCTCCGAGCCTTTCGCCCTCGGACTCCTCGGCGGCTCCTTCGCCGTCGCCCACCCCGACGGGCACGCCGAGCACCACGCCACCACCGGGGCCGTCATCCACGGCGAGCGCCACGCCGTCAGCGTCTCCTTCGAGCACGCCGACCGCCTCGCCGTCGCCCTCCCCGTCGACAAGCAAGAGTGCTAGCCCGTCGCCAACCAAGCACACCGGGCCGCCACGCAAGAGATCGGCATCACCTGGCCCAGTGACCGCCTCCGCGCTGGCATCGGCACCGACGTTTCAGGCTGAGGTGCCCGTGCCGACCCTGGCCGCGCTAGCGAGCCCGAGCAGCCACCCCGCCGCTGTCCCGTCAGTTACGACACCAGCTGCCAGCACGTCTCAGCTGGCCGATCCGCCCATGCGCAACGTGGCCGGCACGCTGCGCGCCGGCGCGACGACGGGTCCCTCGCTTGCCGCCGTGGGCGTCGCCCTGGCAGCACTCGGTGCACTGGCTGGCTGCTCGTTCGCGCTGGCCCGGCGCCAGCGGGCACATCCGCGGCGGGTGCCAAAGCACGCCGCCCACCGCGCTCCGAGGCGCAGCTTGCCCTGGTCGATCTGGAAGTAGCCGGCGCATGCCGGCCACGATCAGCTGCCTCGGCCAGCCCGGCAGGCAACCGATTGCCAGCGTGACCGGCCGTGCGGGACTGGTATTCACAGGCGGAGCTTGACGAATTGCTGGCCGCGGGCAAATCCACGGCGCGGCTGGGATACGCCGAGCGTGCGTCGGCTGCCCCTAATGTCGAGTTCAGGGTCGGCAGCCACCGACTCGAGGGAGTGACCTCCGTCTTTGACGTGATACTCAGCAGGCACGCGCCACTCCAGCTGCACGCGGTCGCCGAGCACCTCAAGGCAGGCGGCTACTTCACCGGCATTGACGGGTCTGCCGCGCTGACAAGCGAGGCCACGCTGAACCAGATCCTGGCCGGCCACGTAGACGACCGCGGGTTCGTGACGAACGAGCATCGCTACCTGGCGATCAGCCCGGCGAGAGCCTGAGCTTGCCCAGCTTCCCGCGGTCGGTCATGCGCCGACGAGACGCAGGATGGTCGTCACCACCTCGTGCAGCGGCATCGTCGTGCGGACCTCGTGATCGGCCGCCCTCCGCAGCAGCGGCTCGACGGCCTCGACGTCAGCAATGATGCGGCTGAGCTCCTCCGGTGCCTTGCCGAACGAATTGCTGGTTCTGGTCGCCAGCCGCTCGATGAGGGTCTCAGTCGGAGCGCTCAGCAGAATGATGTGATCGAACTGCGGATGGAACTGGACCTGGTTCTCCTCACAGCCCGCGATAAACAGGACGGCCGCGTCGTCGGCGGCGAGCAGCGCGCCGATCGCGTCCTCCCGCCACATCTGACGGCCGTCCGGCAGCACCCGGCACCAGCCCTCGTCGGTGTCGATGGCCTTGTACCCGCGGGCAGCCAGCGCCCGGACAACAGCTGACTTCCCAGTTCCGGACATGCCGGTGAGGAGAACTCGCTTCACCCACAGGAGCTTAAGAGCCGCGACTCATGCAGGTCGTGGGAGAATCCGAAAGGTGCTTACATCAGGGTTCCGGGTGACGGCCAATGGGCAGCGACGAGCCGACCGGGTTCGCATTTCGCCGGCCTGCACGCTCTATGACGTGGCGCGCGAGGCTGGTGTTTCCACGGCCACCGTCTCGCGGGTAGTGCACGGTCAAGATCGGGTCCGTCCAGCTACCCGGCGGCGGGTGCTCGACGTCATCGAGGCGCTCGGGTACGTCCCTGACGGCGCCGCGCAGAGCCTGGCGCAGGCCCGCAAGGAAGTAACCGGGCTTGTCGCGGTGGAACGCCGTGCGCCCGACAGCCACGTTGACAACCAGGGCGGCACTAGGGCGCTTGTCCGTCACCTGGTCGAGCAGCACGGCCGGGCCATGTTCTGCTACGTCGCCGGCCCAGCGGAGGCCCTGGATGCCAGGGAACGGTGCAGCGCGTTCCGCGAGGCACTGGCCGGATACCCGGGCGTGACCCTGGCACGGATCTTCGAGGGCAAGTTCGCCGGCGTCAGCGGCCAGCTCGCGGTGCAAGAGATTCTGACCTGGCCGCGCCGGGCGCTGCCCGACGCTATCGTTTGCGCCAACGATCAGATGGCGATCGGAGCGATGCGCGAGCTGCAGGCGAACGGCATCCGCGTCCCAGCGGACGTGGCTGTGGCTGGCTTCGACGACATCCGCCTCGGCGCGCTCCTGACGCCGCCGCTGACGACGGTCCGCCAGCCCATGCGCTTGCTTGGCGAGCGTGCCTGCGCCCGTCTGCTGCAGCGGATCGGCGATCCGGCCCTGCCGCGTCAGGTCGACCGACTGCCCACGGCGCTCGTTGTCAGGGAGAGCTGCGGCTGCCGCCCAGCTGGCAGACCGGCCGCGGGCCCGGTCTAGCAGTCCCGGCATGGCCACCGGAGCGCCACGCGCGGTCGCAGGATTGCCGGTGGTGCCTGGCGTCTACCGATTCCGGGACACCAGCGGCAGGGTTCTGTACATCGGCCGGGCTACCGTCCTGCGAAACCGCGTGGCGTCGTACTGGTCTGATCTGCGTGACCGCCGGCACCTGGCTCCGATGGTGGCCCGCGTGGCTCGCATCGACGCCCTGGCCTGCGAATCGCCGCACGATACTTCGGCCCCTACCTTGGCGGTCAGCGGGTGCGGCTGGCAGCGGCGGCGCTGCACCGGATCCTGCCGCTGTCCTACGCGAGCGCCCGGCTGAGCGGTGCGCGGCTCGACATGGCACGCGCCCGCGGCGTCGCCAGTGCTGATCGTGAGCAGCTCATCGGCACCCTGACCGCCGTCTTGCAGCGCCAGCCCGACGCGGTTGCCTAGGCCCGCACCGAACTGGAGCGGCTGCGCGACCGCGCTGCCGAGGCGCTCGCGTTCGAACTCGCGGCCCGGATCCAGGCAGAGATCGCAGGGCTGGCCTGGGTCACCTGCCCCCAGCGAGTCACCGCCATGGACGGTAGCAACTTCGATGTGTACGGATGGTCGGCCGGAGTCCTGCTTCGCTTCGGCATCCGCGACGGGCGGCTCTGCCGGTGGACCCAGCGTGCCTGCGGCCACTCCCGCGCCGCGCCCCTGCTGGCCGCCACGCCCGCTGACTGGACGGATTTCACCCGGCCCAATGCCGAACTGGCCGCGGCGCTAGCCCGCTGCGCTGCGTGACTGATCGCGCCCAGTGCAGGCTAGTTGGCCGCGCCAGCCGGTGCTCCGCAGCCTGGCCCGGCGCTGGCGCTTAGGATGCCCGCATGCAATTCACTATCTGGCCGTCGCCGGCTCAGTCGTGGGATGACATCCGCCAGACCGCTGCCCATTGCGAGCGGACCGGCTGGGACGGCGTCTGCTTCGCCGATCACTTCATGCCGAACGGCCCCGGCCCGGCGCCGCGGGACGGCAACATGCTGGAGTGCTGGTCGGTCATCGCCGCGCTGGCTGCGGTGGTACCGCGAGTTCGGCTCATCCCGCTCGTCACCAGCGTGACCTACCGGCACCCGGCGGTCCTGGCTAACATCGCGGCAGCAGTGGACCAGGTCAGTGACGGGCGCCTGACCCTTGGCGTCGGGGCGGGCTGGCAGGAGAACGAGCACGCGGCGTACGGCATCGCGCTTGGGACAGTGCAGGAGCGCATGGACCGCTTCGAGGAAGCGGTCCAGATCCTGCGCTCGCTGCTGAGCCAGCCCCGCACCACATTCACCGGGCAGTACTTCCAGCTGCAGGATGCGCCGTGCCAGCCCGCGCCGGTCCAGGACCAGCTGCCGCTGCTAGTCGGTGGTGGCGGCGAGCGGCGCACCCTGCGCATCGCAGCCCGGTACGCCGATCACTGGAATGCCTGGACCACGCCGGACCTGCTGGCACACAAGGTCTCGGTGCTGCGGCAGCACTGTGAGCAGGTCGGCCGCGATCCAGCCGAGATCCATGTGTCCACGCAGGCGCTGCTGTACCTGTCGAACGACAAGACGTGGCTCGATGACAAGCGGCGGGCGGCGGCGGGGCAACCGGCGATCATCGGCACGCCAGGCGAGGTAGCCGACATCGTCGGCCGGTACCGCGAGGCTGGCGCCGACGAGCTCATTGTCCCCGACTACACTCTCGGCTCCATGACACGTAAGCAGGACACATGCGACCTGTTCCTGCGGGAAGTCGCGGCCGCCTTCCGCTGACCGGATGGGGACCCGAGCCTCGATAGCGAAAGGCGGCACGTGGACCTTCAGTTCATGGCAAGCGTGCCGTGGTGACGGGAGCTTGCCGGGGGATCGGGTACCGCCGTAGCAACACAAGTCCCTTGCTAACCATCTGGCGCAGCTGAATCTTCTCGAATTGGCGAGCGCGGGGGAGAGGTCAGCGCCGCTTGTCGCGCAGTGGACGCCGCCGTTCGCGGACCGAGCAACCGGTGCTCACAAGTAGCCGCGATGAGTGAGTTGATCGTGCGCATGTCTTTGCCGGGACGGCACGCTTAACCGGTTCTTCGAAGTTGAGGGGGCACGACACGGGCTCAGCCTGACGTGCAGAGGCCTGTGACTCCTGAACACTGGCTGTTGATCAAGGACAGCTGGCGGAGGAGCCACAGGCTTATGGAGAACGCTACTTCGATTCTGTTCGGGCTGCCGGGCGTGACGGTCGATCGTGTCGAGCGCGCTGCTGATGTGCATGGCGATGCGGTGCGGTTAGTGCACGTGAAGACGGTGGCGAGCAGCGCGGCGGGCTGCCCGAAGTGCGGCGTGGTGTCGACGTCGGTGAAGCAGTACCGCACGACCAGGCCGCGGGACCTGCCATACGGGGAAGAGCCGCTGTCGGTGCGCTGGCGCAAGCGGCAGTACCGGTGCCTGGAGGAGTCCTGCCCGCGGAAGGCGTTCAGCGAGTCGATCGCCGAGATTCCGGCACGGGCGCGGCTGACCGGGCGGCTGTGCCGGCAGATGGGCGTCCAGGTCGGTTCCGGGCGCAGCGTGTCGGCGGTCGCGGCCGAGTACCAGGTGAGCTGGCCGGTGACGCACCGGCACTACGTCACGCACGCGGATGCGCTGCTGACTGAGCCCGAGCCGCCGGCGGTGCTGGGGATCGATGAGACCCGCCGCGGCGCGCCGAAGTGGATCCGGGACGAGGAGACCAGCCGGTGGGTGCGGACGGAGCGGTTCGAGGCGAACTTCACCGACCTCGCCGGCCAGGGCAGGCTGCTGGGGCAGGTCGCCGGCCGGACCGGCAAGACGGTCGCCGGCTGGCTGGATGCGCGCGGCCAGGATTGGAAGGACCAGGTGAAGTTCGTAGCCATCGACCCCTGCGCCGTCTACCGGTCCGCGGTCCAGCGAGCACTGCCGGACGCGGTCATCGTCGTGGATCACTTCCACCTGGTCCGCCTGGCCAACCAGGCGGTCACCAGGGTGCGCCAGCGGGTCACCCGGCAGGTCACGGGTCGGCGCGGCACCGCACGGGACCCGGCGTGGGCGAACCGCCGGCGGCTGCTGCGGGCGCGCGAACGGCTCACCAGCGAGCAGTTCACGAAGATGTGGGACGACATTCAGGAGCAGGAGGCCACCGGCGAGCTGCTCGCCGCCTGGATCGCCAAGGAGGAGCTGCGCTACCTGCTGTCGCTTGCCCGCCAGCAGGCGCCCCGCTCGGAGATCAGCAGCCGGCTGTTCGCCTTCTACGACTGGTGCGCCAGGGCTGACGTCCCCGAGGTCACCACACTCGCCCGCACGATCGAGGCGTGGTGGCCGCAGATCCTGGCATTCCTCGACACCGGCATCACCAACGCCCGAACCGAAGCGACGAACAGGATGGTCAAGGACGCCGCCCGGATCGCCTTCGGGTTCCGCAACCTGGATAACCAGCGCCGCCGGGTACGGTTGCACTGCAAGCGGACGATCATCAGTCGGCCGGTGCGAGGGTGACCAGCCCCCTCAACTTCGAAGAGCCGCTTAACCCGCGTGTCATCCCGCCGAGATGCCGGACGGCGCTCAATCCGCCGTCGCACACTCCCGCCGTGGCGCGCACAACTCATAGATCGCGCTCCAAGCCACCGATGCGTCGGACACCGGTATGTGGGCGGGTCCTCAGCGACGGAACCCGTGCGATGGCTCATGGAGGCGACGGCCGGGTTGACTTCGACCACGCTTTAGCTCCTACGCTCGAAGGCGTGACCGCCGACGCCGGAGCCGAGAGGGCTGGAGAAGCAGCTGCGCAGCGGAGTCCTGCCGCTCCCGACCAGGCCATCGCGTCCGGCGGGCTGTGGTCCGCGCAGCGCCGGGCACTCACCTCTGGGCTGGTGCTGACCATCACGTTCATCGCCTCCGAGGCGCTGGCCGTGGTGACGATCATGCCAGTTGTAGCCCACGATCTCGGCGGTCTAAGCCTGTACGGGTGGGTGTTCAGCGCGTTCATGCTTGGCAGCGTGGTCGGAATTGTCGCGGCCGGGCGGCAGGCGGACCGGCATGGCCCTGGGCGGCCCTTCCTCGGTGGTCTCGCGCTGTTCAGTGCCGGGCTCGCGACCGCAGGCCTAGCCCCGACCATGCTGGTGCTGATCGGCGGCCGATTCCTGCAAGGCGTCGGAGCAGGGGCTGTCCCCGCGGTCGCTTACGTGGCAATCGGCCGGAGCCTACCCGAGGACCTGCGGGCCCGGATGATGGCTGTCCTGTCCACTGCCTGGGTGGTGCCGGGCCTGGCTGGTCCGGCAGTGAGCGCGGCGGTGGCGGGGTTCTTTGGCTGGCGGTGGGTGTTCCTCGGCCTGCTTCCCCTGGTCGCGGTCACCGGTTCGCTGGCGCTGCCGGCGCTTTTCCGGCTGGGCAAACAACCGCTGGTCGGCGGCAGTGCTGCCAGCGGGGCGGAGGCCGAGCATCGGCTCACTGACGGCCTGGCAGCGGCTGCCGGGGCCGGGCTGATCCTGGCGGGCCTGACGCTGGCAGCAGGATCTGGTCAGGTCCTCGGCGGCGTCGGCGTCCTTGGAGTGGGCATCGCCCTGATCGTTCCGTCCCTGCGCCGCCTCCTGCCTGCGGGCACCTTCACGGCCCGGCCGGGCCTTTCGGCCGTCATTCTCTGCCGCGGCCTGCTGACCTTCACGTTCTTCGGCGCCGACGCGTACGTCACGCTGACTATCACAACGATCCGTCACCACACTCCGGCGCTGGCCGGTGTTGCGGTGACCGGTGCGACGCTGGCCTGGACCGCCGGCGCGTGGCTCCAGTCCCAGCTCAGCGGGCGGTGGGAGGCACGCCGCCTGGTGGGCTGCGGCCTGGGCATCATCGTGATCGGATTGGCCGCCATGGCGCTGGTCCTGCTGCCCGCCACTCCCGTCGACGTGGGCCTGGTCGCCTGGACCGTCGCCGGATTCGGGATCGGCCTGGCCTACGCGCCTACGTCGCTGCTCATGCTGCGCGCGGCACCGTCGGGCAGAGAAGGCTGGGCGTCGGCGTCGCTCAGCCTGGCCGACGTACTCGGCACTGCCCTGGGCATTGGGACCGGCGGGGCCGCCGTGGCCGCTGCGGCGGCTCACGGCTGGCCGCTCGCGGCCGGCGTCGGCATCGCGTTCGCGATCGCCGGAGCCGGCGCGGTCGCGCTGGCGGTCGCGAGTCGTCGGCTGCCGCTCACTCGCGCGGCCGCCAGTCCGGATCCGCGGATCAGCATCGCCCGTAAGCCCGGATAACGCGGAGGAACACGCGGAACAGCCACGACGCGAAGCCGCTGTGGACGACCTCCAGCGTCACCCAGCCCAGGGCACCAGGCACCGGCGTCCGCCACATACAACG
This sequence comes from uncultured Actinomycetota bacterium, assembly GCA_963837255.1. GTDB lineage: Bacteria > Actinomycetota > Actinomycetes > Streptosporangiales > Streptosporangiaceae > JAJYUU01. The sequence goes on along the minus strand of CAWIMN010000007.1, from coordinate 682,422 downwards.
GCGATGCAGCAGCCTGCGGTTCTTCAGGCCCCCGGCAGCTCACGTCGATCGAGCCAGACCTGCAGGCAGGACTCGAAATCCGCGCCGTCCCAGTTAGCAGCCGGATGCCCTGCCATCTGAGCTACTCCAAGAAGGCGCTACGCGCCTCGATGTCGGAGTTCAGCCCGCTCCACGCGCTGGGGCCTTGCTCAACGCGACGTTCCATCCCTCCGGGGGCCGACATTCCTACGGGCACACCGACGTGCTCGGCGGGCGCATCGACGGCGCGGCCGGCGCCTGAAAACCGGGTGGCGGGGCCGGGCCGGCCGTGAGAGGGTCGCCGCATGGCGACGGACCGGGCGCGACCGGCGCAGAACGCGGGCGAGCGGGAGATGCTGACCGGCTGGCTGCAGCATCACCGGGGGATCCTGATCTGGAAGTGCGAGGGCCTGACCGCCGAGCAACTCCGGCGGCGCGCCGTCCCGCCCTCCACCCTGTCCCTGCTGGGGTTGGTCCGGCACATGGCCGAGGTCGAGCGCGGCTGGTTCCAGGCAGTGTTCCTCGGCGAGGACGTGCCCGATCTGTACGACAGGTCCGCCGATGGGGACGCGGACTTCAACGACGTCGACCAGGCCGACCCGGCGGAGGCGTTCACTACCTTCGAACAGGAGTGCGCCGCGTCGCGGCAGGCGCTCGCGCAAGCCCCGAGCCTGGATGTTCTCAGCAAGCAGGCGTCCGAGCGCACGGGCCAGCCCTGGTCGCTGCGCTGGATCGTCACCCACATGATCGAGGAGTACGCGCGCCACAACGGCCACGCCGACCTGCTCCGCGAGCGCGTCGACGGCAGCACCGGCTACTTCTGAGCGCCGCGTGCTCAGTGAAGCTCTTTCGCCTGGCAGGCGGAGCAGGCCCGCGGCCCAGGCTCGCTGCCATCCTCACATGGCATCTTTGACCGCTCATCGCGACGGGCAGCGAACGGCTCTATCAGGGCGGACAGGAGATGGCGCTACCCTGCGTCAGGCGGGGCACTTCCATTCCTCGCGGCCGGCGCGGCCAGTGTCACCGGGCGGCGGAAAGTGCACGCGCAGAGTGAACGCGTGCGGCGTCGGCCCATGTGCCCGCAGGAATCTCACCTTGTCTTCGGCCTCGGCGATCGCCGGGATCGTGCCGCGGCGGATCCACCACATCGCGGTGTAGGCCTGGGTCATCGGCTCGAACCACGTCCGGCGACGGCGCAGGACCGGCCGATGGGCCCCGGAGTAAACGAATGCGGCCAGCGCCTCGACCGACTCCCACACTGACATGTTCACGATCACGCCGGCGTTGCCGTCCGCGTCCCACTCGAAGGCACGCACCGCGGTGGCATTGCCGTCTTCGGTCTGCAGCCGCCACACGAAGCCGGGCGCGGTGTCAGCGGCCGCGTTGACCGGATCGAGCGCCGCCACGAAGTCGGCCAGGGCCGGGCTGTCTAGGGGTGCGCGCTGCCGTGCGATGTTGACTTGCGCCAGCAGGTAATCCACGTCCTTATGGTGCCAGAAGCCAGGCCGCCGAATATCTAGCCGCAACGGGCCGACAGGACGCTCGCCGGCGCAGCGCGGCCATGTGCGGGAGCCGGCTGACGTGCCTGTGCCACCCGGAGCGGCGTCAGCCGGGTCCCTCCGAATGGGCCACAGAGCCCGCAATACGGCGCAAGCCGCTCAGGCCTGGCCGTCAGATAGCCAACCCCCGCCTTCACGGGCACAGATTTGATCGACGATGGATGGACCTTGATCCGCATCTTCTCGACAGCCTGGCTGCCGCCGTCAAGCTCGCACGCAAGCCGCCGGTCGAAGCGGACTGAATCGAGCCGGAGTGTCCGGAGACTCTGATGTACCCCGAGTTTCCCGGAGTCGGGATGCTGGCTGGTGGTCATGCTACGGGCTCGACCGGGTGGCCCCGGAGTTCATATTCGATTGGCGTGAGCATTCCCAGGGCCGAGTGGCGTCGTTGCCGGTTGTGGAAGATCTCGAGGTACTCAAACAGGGCGTTGGCGAGCTCGATCTGCAGATCCGGCCTAGGAGCACTCGACCCGTCGGCGTGCGACGACGCGTCTTAGGTCAGCGGCGCCGTTCCGCATCTGGGCGTTGCACCGCACGAACGGCGCTGTGATCGCCGTGCCCGGCCGGCGGCTGGCATGGACTGGCCACCTGCGGCGGTTACCTGCCTAGTCAACGGGTAGCTGAGCCGAGCAAACTGCGAACCCGCTTTACCTACCGGTTGGCCGAATGTCGCCGGCCAGGGAGGAGAAGATGTAGGACAAACCGCTCAGGCCGCGGCGAGCCGGGTAACGGACGAAGACGCAGCGGTGCACGCTTGGCGAGTGTCCCAGCTAACCCGGCTCGGACTCTCTGCGTGTGTCGCCGACACGGTAGCCGACAACATTGACTGGCACGATGTCGCCAGGCTGGTCCGACTCGGCTGTCCGGCTTCTCTCGCCGTCGCGATCCTCAAATAACTGCCGACCGGCACTAGATAGCAAGGTCAAGCGAGCGGGCGGTGTCTAGGAGAGGGTGGCTGGACCGGGGCAGCAGGCTCTGGGCGACTAGCCGGGCAGACCTGGAATCCCTGGGGTGCGCGCTGGCACGTCGTTGGTCAGCGCTGCCTGCAGGCTGGGGTAAATGCGCAGCAGCCGGTCGACTCCTATCACCCGCAGCACGCGGAGCACGGCAGCCGACGTGATCACCAGGCGCAGCTCGGCGGTGCTGGCTACGGCACGGTCATTGGCGATCAGCAGGTGCCGGATGCCAGAAGAGTCGCAGAACTGGGTCAAGCTCATGTCAGCTATCACTACGGCCGCGCCAGCACCGAGGGCAGCGTCCAGGTCGTCGCCGACCTGCGCAGCGTTGCTGAGATCAATTTCGGCGGGCAGGGCGACGATCTCGGGTACGACCAGGGGACTGACTGCCGCGGTGCAGCGGGCGTCTGGGTGCACTGATGGCCTCCGCATAGTGCCGCGTACCTCAATCCGGCGGGTGTCACGCACACTACACGACACCAGCCAGTGTCTGGAGCTGGACCAACAAGCACATTGTGTCCCCCCAAGCGCCGTCCCGGTCCAGCCACCAAGGAAGTTCCTCTGAGCCTGCCCCCTTCTCCGGACACCGGCGGGCGGCTCAGCATCTTCAGCGGTCTGCAGCGCGCTGGAGCCTCCGGCCGCAGGTATAACTCAGCACTAAATCCGAGGCTGGCGCCGTGGACGTGCGGATGGGTCCGTGGGCCGGTGTCGTATGGAGCTGGGAAACGGTGGGGTGCTTCCGGCGCACTGACCCACCGTGTTGCCATTCGCCGGTAGGACCACGAGGTCTCCACCGCGCCGAACTGGTTGACTGGCGCGGCTGACCTCTCCTGGCACGCCGCCAGAGACCCGCTCATCAGCGCGTCAGCGCGACCTGGCCAGTGCCCGGACCCAGGTCGCCTGCCGACTGCACGGCGTGGTGTGCGAGCTCGCCGCCTCACACACACGATCTTTCTGACAGTCCCCAGACGCAGTCGCCGATCTGCAGGGCCGCTTGTGGCTCGCGGCCAGTGCTTGTGGAGCGGCGAGGCGGCTGATCCGCCGCCGCTCAGTTGCGACGGAGTCACTCGTGGAAGTGCCGGGTCCGAGCGTGCCAGGATGCTGCGATGGGTACAGCGGGGTTCGACCTTGTCGTCCGTGGCGGGACCATTGTCAGTCCTGGCCGCCGTGAGATCGCCGATGTCGGGGTGCGGGATGGCCGGATTGCTCAGCTCGGCGGCGTAATGACCGGGGCGGGCGAGTTCGACGCCCGTGGCCTGCTGGTCATCCCTGGTGGCATCGACGCCCATGTGCACCTGGTCTGCGCCGCATTGGCTGCGGAGCTTGCCGGGCTCGGGGAGCAGAAGGTCTGGGTGGATGATTTCTGGACGGGCTCGCTGGCTGCCCTCGCGGGGGGCATCACGACCGTCGGGAACATGACGTTCGCGCTGCCCGGCGAGTCCATGACCGCGGCGGTCGCGCGGGACATGGCGGGCGCCGCCACCGAGGCTGCCGTGGACTGGTTCCTGCATCCGGTGCTCACCACAGTCGGGGACCACACCGCCGACGAGATCGCCGGGCTGGCGGCTGCCGGGCACACCAGCGTGAAGGTCTTCCTATCCGACCCGGAGTTCGCCGCCTGCAAGCCCGGCGTGGCTGATGCCATCGCGGCTGCCGGCCGCGCCGGGTCGCTGACGCTCGTGCACTGCGAAGACGCTGGGATACTCCAGCGCACGGGGCGGGATCTGATCGAGTCCGGGCGCGGTGCCGTCCGCCACTTCCCTGAGGCGCGGCCGGTCAGCGCCGAAGTCGCGGCCGTGGACGACGCCATTGAGATCGCCCGCCAGACCGGCGCGGCCATCTACATCGTGCACCTGTCATCGGCCGCGGCCCTGGACCGCTGCCGGGAGGCACGCGCTGGCGGTTTGCCCGTCTACGTCGAGACCAGGCCGCTGTACCTGCACCTGACCAGGGAGCGCTTCAGTGAGCCGGACGGGGCGAAGTACGTCGGCGCCCCGCCGCTGCGCGAGCCGGCCGACCGGGAGGCGCTCTGGCGCGGGCTGGCAGCGGGCGACGTTGACACTGTCTGCAGCGATCACGCGCCGTGGACTCTGGCGGACAAGCTCGATCCGGCCCTGGACGTGGTGACCGCCCGGCAGGGCGTCGCCGACCTGGAGACGCTCATGCCGATGCTGTTCTCCGAAGGCGTCACGGCCGGGCGGATCTCGCTGGACAGGTTCGTCGAGCTGACCTCGGCTAACGCCGCCCGCCTATTCGGCCTGTACCCGCGCAAGGGCGCGATCGCGGTCGGCTCCGACGCCGACCTCGCACTGTGGGATCCACAAGCACGCAGGGTCGTCGACGGAGCGCGGATGCGGTCACGCGCCGGGTACTCGGTGTACGACGGCGCGACCGTGCAGGGCTGGCCCCGGTTCGTCATCCGCCGCGGCCAGGTCCTGCTGGCCGACGGCGACTGCACAGCACAGCCCAGCCAGGGACAACACGCACGCCGGGAGCCCGCCAGGCACCAACCCGGTCCACCTACGTCATAGCCCGCAACACGCAAGACGTCCTGCCATGCCGCGCTGGGTATGGCCCGGCACCAATCTCGCGGCGTATCAGCGTGGCCCAGCGACTGTAGGCGCGGTGGTCGTCCTGGTGCGGGCACCTGGAAAGTGCGCCACGCCGCTTGGGGCTACAGCAGCTCGCTGGCTACAGCAGACGATGCTCGCGCCAGGTGCCTGCCCTGCCGGGGTGAACCTTGCAGTGTGTGGCGACGACGGCAGCCATCTCAAGGCGGTGCGAAAGCGTCGTGCAGTTCGTCCACGGCGGTGGCCGGACTCTGGACGGCGATGATGTCGGCAGGGTGAGGGACACTGCACCGTGCGCCTGGACTACGGTCTCTTACATGGTCTCGTTCTTCCGGTTTGGCGGGGGGATGGGATCTAGGCTCCGCCGGGTGCACTCACGCCTCGGCGGGGCCGCTGTCGTAAGCAATGAAGACAAGTCCGTGCAGGCCGAGCGGCGAGACTGTCGCGAATTGCCGATGCTGTAAGCGACGAACAACGCTGGAGCGGCTGCTCCCTTTTGGCATGTGATGCCAAACCCGACGATCACCGGCAGCATTTCTCCGTAACCTTCGCTGGCGCGTTAGGACATGCCGCCGGTAGACCTCGCCCGCGAGTCCTGATGCTCACCGCAGCCAGCCATTCGCGTCGCTGCTCACCCGAATCGACCACGACGCATCATGACCCCGCCACCGGAGCCACCATGATCCACTTGACAAGGATCACCGGCATAATGCAAGTGTGCGTGCAACTCGGCTCGGCGGCGCTGTGCCTAGCTGGGAGAGACCGTCCTGCACATCACGCAGTTGCTCTTTCCCTTGGCACGGTCATAGGTGAAGCCAGCCTTCTCGAAGAGACCGCGCGTGCCGTTGTAGAGGAAAGAGCCCGATGTCCTCTTGCCCTGCGTGTCGTGTGGATACGCCTCCACCACACCACCGCCCGCCTGCGCGATCATACCCAGAGCCCCGCGAAGGGCCACGGCTGCGAGGCCCTTGCGCCGGTATCCCCTGCCCACGAAGAAGCAGGTGATCCGGTAGTCAGGCAGCAGGTCCAGGCCGGCCTCGTACTCCTTCCGGTGGTAGATGTTCGGCAGTTCCTGGGGGCTTCCGTACTCGCACCAGGCCACCGCCGCGTCGCCGTGGAACACCAGCGCAGCGTGTGCCCGGCCCTGGCACACAAGCCGCTCCTTCAGTGCGCGGTTGCTCTCGGCGGTCCGCCCCTGACCGCCCCTCTCGCCAGGGGACGCGTGGAACCAGGTGCACCAGCAGCCGTTCCAGACACCATTGTGCAGCTCGGCGAGCTGCGCGAAGGCGTCCCAGGTGTCAGGACCGAGTGCCTTGACCGTGTACTCGCTTACATTGGGCTCGGCTTCTGTCATGGCTGCAGGGTAGTGCGATTTGCGGACGAAGTGCGTCCGGATTGTCAGCCTAGCTGATCGGGCTCGGGCCGTGCGGGACTGACCCAGCCCGGCATCCAAGGTGACGATGATGAACTCCCGCGCTGCCCTGCTCATCGCGCACGACCTCGACCGGCGCGTGCTAGCTGGTGATCAGCTCTACGCCGATGCCGTCGCCGAGCTCCGGCTGGGCCCCACTCTCGGGAGCGTCATGTCGATCAGCGCCGCGCAGCCGGCGCCGGTCGGCGGGCTCCGGCGCGTACGCGGCCAGCGAGGGCTGCCTAGGTAGGCATGTTGATGGCGTGAGGTTGCTCCAGCGTGAGCTCGTAGCCGTCCGGGTCGAGGCGGCGATGCGTTCAGCGGGTTGTGTCGGCGATGTTGTACTGACGGCGTGCCGACAGCTCATTCGACACTCAGCTACCCGTGTAGTGGGGAGGCCTGCGCTCAAGGAAGGACGTCACCCCTTCGCGGAAGTCCAGTGACTGGGCAGCCAGCAGGAACTGGTCCCGGTCTAGCGCGCTGACAGCGTGGTGCAGCGCGGCGGACGCGGCGTTGATGCCCTCTTTGGCCATCCGCACCTGGACGGGCGGCATGGCCGCGACCGTCTCAGCGATCTGCATGGCTGCGCCGAATGCGCCGCCCGGTCCGGCTAGCTCGTCAACGAGCCCCCAGTCGTGCGCGGTCGGCGCATCGAGGCGCTGAGCCAGGATGATCAGCCGCTTTGTGCGCGCCGGGCCGATCAGCGCGACCAGGCGCGGCACCGACTGCCAGCTCATGTTCATTTCACGCTCGATCTCGGGCACGTAGAACCGCGCATCCTGAGCCGCGATCCGCAGGTCGAGGGCGGCCGACAGCGCGACGCCGCCGCCAACGCACCAGCCCTCGACCGCGCACACAGTGAACGGCTCCAGCTCCGCCCATGCCCGGCACATGCGCGGACCGAGCGCCTGGAGCACCCGGCGCTCAGACAGCGGCAGCTCGGCGGCAGCGCCGGAGAGGTCGAACCCCAGCGTGAAGACCCGTGAGGTCCCGGTGAGCACGATCGCGGACGTCGTCGCATCATCTTCGAAGCCGCGTGCCACGGCAATCAGGTCCGCCATCAGCTGGCGCGACATGAGGTTGCGCGTGTCACCGGTGTCGATCGTCACTACTGCTATCCGCCCGTCGCGCCGCACGCGCACCGATGAGGCCGCCATGACCTACTCCCTCTGACCTAGGTGGAGTGTCCAGCTCAGCATGGTGTCGCGACGACCGGCAGTTTGTCCAAGGAGGGCGGGCTCACGGGCGGCGCGAGACCGCACGCAGGGCGGTGGCAGGGCTAGTCCTGCGGCCTCCGCCAGATTCGTCAGTGGCTGCTGTAGGCAACGTCGGGACGCAGCACCCGCCGGCCAGCCAGCGCCAGTTCGCGGCTGCGACCGGGCTGTCGGCCGCAGTCCGGGTCGGCGGCGCGGCGGCGCCGGGCGCTCGCCCGTGGGTGCCGACGAGCGAGAGTCGCCATGGCGATCCGTGTATGCCTATGACCAGATGGATGAAGAAGGATCTTCAGCCGCCGCGCGGTCGGCCTGGAGGCCCGGACTCGCGTCCAGGGGCTGGCGGGATAGCCAGTGGGGGTCATTCTCATATTCGCGGGCCCGGCGCGCGATCAGGATGAGGAAGATCGCGACGGGTAGCTCGGTGAGACCTAGCATCGCCACGGACACGGCCATGTCGGATCTGCTGGAGACGGTCAGTACGTCAAACCACCCGTCGACGAGGAACAGCGGCGCGGCGAGCAGTGCCGCCGTTCGTGTCTGGCGGTGGCTGCGTCGTAGCAGGTAGCCAGTGGATGCCAGTCCGGCTACCTCGAGGACATCCAGTCCGACCCAGGTCAGCTGCCATGTGCCGAGCCCCGTCAGGGAGGCAGTGCTCCAGTCCTGCGCGGGGCCGGCATTGGGCAGCGTCGACCCAAGGTAGAAGATCCAGCAGATCAGGCCTAGCGACGCGATAAGGATGCCCGTCCCGGTCGTCCGCGCCCAGCGGTCGCTCGGCTTGCGCCGAATCAGCCAGCTCAGCCATGACCTCAGCTGGGGCTTGCAGAAGCTGCATATGCGGGCAAGAATCGCTTTAGCCATCAAATCAGTCTAGGGAGTCACGCCGGGCAGCGAACGACCCTGCCGCGCGCGCAAGCAGTGGGCAGCGGTGGCTATCTGCCCGACGTCCCGGCTGGCCCGCGAAATTCCGGGCTCTGCGAGTGGCTCTAGACCGGCCGTTCCGACCGCGATTCAGGCTGGTGACGGCCCGGCGTGCGACGCGGCTCCCGGACGCCCGAGAGCGGCGGCGTCAGCGCAATCCCGGAATAACTGGCTACGGCTGGCCCGCGAGAGGCACGCCGCGGGTGACGGTCTTAACCTGGAATCCTTGGCCGGCGGACGGCAACCGCGGGTTCGTTCGCTTGCTGTGCACCGGAGGGGGCGGCGGTGAGAGCGGAAGAGGAGTTTACTGCGGCCACGGGAGGCCGTGGCGGGCTGAGAGCCGCTGATAGCGACCGCGACCGCGTGGTCGAGTTGCTCAAGGCCGCGTTCGTGCAGGGCCGGCTGACCAGGGACGAGCTTGACGTGCGGGTGGGCCAGGCGCTTGTCTCCCGGACCTGGGCCGACCTGGCCGCGCTTACCGCCGACATCCCGGCCGGGGCGATCGGCCGACCGGCCGGCCGGCCCGCCAGGACGCCGTCGGGGCCGCCGGCGCACGCGGTCGTCAGGGCGGTCACCTGCGCGATCATCGCGCTGGCAGTCATCGCCCTGGCGGGGACGCCAGGGATCTGGACGATCCCCGCCCCGGCGAGCCTGACGGCGCGGGCATGCCAGGCCTACTTCCGCTGGGGGGGCCCGGAAGCGGGCAGCATTTCTGCCCTCGATGTCGCCGTGGTCACTGCCTGGAACGGATCCGATCCGAAGCTCGCAGACGACATGCAGGCACTCCTGGCAGCCGTTCACCGCTTTGACGTTGTCTCGAGCAAGCCGGAATCACTGGCCATCCGGGGCGTTGCCGGACACCAGATGCAGACCGACATCGTCCGGGTCCAGTCCGACTGCCAGGCCGGCGGCGGTCCGCCGGCCGTCCCGTAGCCTGCAGCCGGCAACGCCGGCGCTCGCGCCTTTGTCAGGGAACCGGCCGATCTAGACGCCCGTGGATCCGGTCCAGAGTCTGGCCAGATCGTCGTGCAGGGATCTCTACAGAGCTCGCTGTCGTTCCTGCCGGGCGGCTAGATCTCATCCCATGGGCATCTGTCGATTGCTGCCGCAATGACGCCGATGAACGCCTCGTCCTGGGGAATCGTCAGGTCGTCGACGCGGGTGACCGGCGCCCAGCCACGCGCGTTGCACAAGATCATCCCGTTGTAGCTGGCTAGGTCTTGTATGCGGACGGGCCCTTCGGTTTGCGGAATGCCGGCAGCTGTGAGCAGGCGCCGCAGGAGAAGCATCGTGATGCCCTGCAGTTTCGGCGCGTCGGGCCAGATCACCGTGCCGTCCCGCCAGAACCCCACGTTGGTGATGGTGCCCTCCGAGATTATGCCCGCCTCGTTCACCAGCAGGCCCTCGTCAAAGCCCGCAGCCAGCGCGATCTCTCGGAACCGGCCCTGTGCCCAGCTGCCGACGTGCTTGAGCCGGGCGAGGGGCCGCTGGAAATGCAGGGCAGTCATCGAGTGCGGACGGCGGGGCATGTCATGCGGCTCGCGAACAGTGACGATCAGACCGGCCCAGTAGCCGTAGACGCGAACGCTGGCATCTAGCTGGCCGCCAAGAGCATGCCGGATGCCGGCCCGCACCTCGTCGCCGCCGAGTGCCCGCCCGTACACGTCACGATGCGCCGCCTCCAGTCGCGATAGGTGCAAGTCCAGACCGCGCGTCCGGCCCCGGCGCACCTGCATCGCGGTGAAATGGCCCCACCCCTCGTGTTCCAGCAGGGACACGGCCGCCTCGTCGGCTTCGTGACCGTTGACCTCGATCGCGATGTAATCGCTGGGCATTCCGCAGGTCCTTTCCAGCCGGTTACGTGGTCGCGCCTGACGCTGTCTTCACCGCCCGTACATACGGCACCAAGCCACTTTACGGCGCCGGATTAGTGCGCAGGTTCACTCCATATGAACTACGAAACCGCAGGTCAGCATGTCGACGCCGCTCCGGTCGGCCAAACGTGTCATATGTCGGGACCTGCTCGGCCGCGGGCCGGGCGGCGGAGGGGTCGGCCTGGAGGTAGGGGCCGACGGAGAAGCCGAGCATGCCCGCGCCGAGCCGCGCCGCGCACGGGCATGCAGTCGTGGGTCGACAACGCAGCCATCAGGGCCTGGGCCAAGTCCGCCGGTCTGCAAGTGTCCGAGCGCGGCCGGACCGGTGCCGACGTCATCCGCCAGTACGAGGCGGCGCATTAGCGGTCAGCTCGTTCGTCACTGACGTCTGACCGCGTGATCGAAGGCGTCGACCAGCACGGGATCGAAGTTGCTGCCAGCCACCGCACGCAACTCGGCAACTGCATCATCAGGAGAGATAGCCACGCCCGAGAGACCCGGCCTGGTCATGCGGTCGAAGGCATCAGCAATGGCCAGAATCCTGGCGAACTCGGGGATCTCATGGCGGGCGAGGCCCATCGGGTACCCGCAGCCATCGAAACGCTCATGGTGATGAGCGATCCCAGCCAGTCCCTCAGCCATCAAGCCGACCTCGCGGACGATCTCAAGGCTTCGAAACGGGTGCAGCCGGAAGCTGGCTTCCTCGTCATCCGTGAGCCGCCCGGCTCGGCGTGCGACATGTGGCGCGAGATCAGCCAAGCCGATATCGAGCAGCAGGGCTGCTTCGGTAGCTGACGGCGACGTGGACGCCAGCGGCGTCCTGCCCTGGTGACGTCGGTCAGCCTTCGAGAGCCCGGCGCATCGGGCGGAACTTGGTCTCCGTCTCGGCGAGCTCAGCCTCGGGCTGCGATCCGGCTACGATCCCGCAGCCGGCGAACAGCCTGGCCCGGCCGCCGTCGATCTCGCCGCAGCGCAGCGCGATGCCCCACTCGCCGTTGCCGCGGTAATCGACCCAGCCGACCGGGCCGGAGTAGCGGCCGCGGTCCATGCGCTCCAGCTCCCTGATGAGCTCCAGCGCGGCCTCGGTGGGTGTCCCGCAGATGGCAGCCGTGGGATGCAGTGACGCCGCGAGCGCGAGCGCCGACGCGTCCCTGGCAAGCACTCCGGATACCGAGGTCGCCAGGTGCTGGTAGTCAGCCATCTGGAGCAGGTACGGCTCCGGATCGACGGCCAGCTCCGTGCACAGCGGAGCCAGCAGGTCACGCACCGACTCGACCGAGTACCGGTGCTCCTCGGCGTTCTTGGCTGATCCCAGCAGTGCCGCGCTGAGGGCCTCATCATCGGCCTTGCTGCCACCACGCGCCATTGTGCCCGCGAGCACAAGGGATCTGACGTCACGGCCCTCGCGCTGGATCAGCAACTCGGGCGTCGCGCCGACCAGCCCAGCGCAAGCGAAGGTGTAGCAGCCGGGGGAGCGGGCCGCGAGCCTCGCGAGCAGCACGCGCACGTCAATGTCGGCGGAAGCGTAGGCCTGCAGGTCACGGGCGAGCACGACCTTGCGCAGCTCGCCGGCCTTGATCCGGGCTACCGCGGCGGCGACGACCCGCTCCCACTGCGGTGCCGTCAGGCTGCCGTCGCTCCAGCGCATCTCAGCCGGACTGGCTGGCACGGTCGGCGCGGCCTCGCGCACTGCGACGTCGGCAGTGATGGTCGTCTGCCAGGCCACGCCGGACCTGCGGCCCATGATCACCGCGGGCACGATGAGGACGGAGCCGTCGGACGCCGGATCGAAGGTGAAGCTGCCGAACGCCACCGGGCCGGTGCCGGGCACCCCCACTTCGTCGGTGACCCGCGCGGCGTCGAAGAGCTCAGCTAGCCACTTCTCGCCGGTGGCGAACCGGTCCTCGCCGGCCGGAATGGTCAGCCTGGCTGCCTCGCCACAGCCGACCAGACCGTCGCCCTGATGGATCCAGGCGGATACAGCCGGACTGGAGAGCCCGGACAGCAGGTCCCGTGAATCGGCCACACTGACTGTCCTGACAGTCAGGCCGTCCTGCAGGCGCCGTTCCGAGCCGGTATGCGGTACTCCCACGGCAGTCAACTCTACGTGCGAGGGCCTGCCGCACCGACCGAGGGACCGGTGCAGCCGGTGCCGAGGGCTCAGAGCGCGAGCGCGAGCCGGAAGCCGAGCCAGGCTGCCAGGACCCCGGCCGCCAGACTACCGAGCACGTTGAGGCCGGCCTCGCCGAGTGCGCCATCCTCCAGCAGCCGGATCGTCTCGTAGCCGAACGTCGAGAAGGTCGTCAGCCCGCCGCAGAACCCGGTGCCGAGCAACGCGAACGCCGCCGACGGCAGCCCGAGATGCGAACGCGCCCCGAGCAGGAAGCCGAGTACGGCAGATCCGGACACGTTGACGGCGAGCGTGCCCCACGGGAAGACACTGTCGTGCCGGGCCTGGACCATGCGGTCGGCCAGGTACCGGGCGGGCGCGCCGAGCATGCCGCCAGCCAGCACAGCGAGCACGATCACCGCGAGCTGCCGCCGGACGTAGTGCCGCCGGTATAGGTGTGCACATAGACGTCGTCGACGATGATGAGGCCACCGCTCACCAGATCGGCGACCTCCGCCAGGAACGCGTCCGTCCGCTCGGCGGTGTCGACGATGATGATCGCCAGTGGCAGATCCTCGCTGAGCGACAGCAGCCTGCTGGTGTGGATCCGGGACGCGGCGCCGAATCCCTCGATGCCGCGGAACACGCTCGCGCCCGCCAGCCCGCGCTGGTGCGCCCGGTGCACGATCTCCGCATACAGCGGCTTGTGGTGGTACCGGTCGGACTCGCCGATGAAGATGGTGATCCGTCTCGCCGCGCCCTGGAGTCTCACTCGATACCTCCGTCATGCCGGGCCCGGATGCGCGCGGGCAGCATCGCCACGGCCCTGGCCGCCCGCATCCCACACCATACGGCGACCAGCGCGGCCACGATGCTGCTCAGCGCGTAGGCGGCCGCGAGGGCGAGGGCGCGCCCGGTCAGCAGCGTCAGCACGCCGCCGGCGAAGGTCGAGAACGTGGTGTACCCCCCGATCAGCCCGATCGCCAGGAAGGGCCGCAGGAAACGGCGGGGCGGCCACACCTCGAGCAGATAGACCGTCAGCAGGCCAAGACAGAAGCAGCCGGACACGTTCACGGCAAAGACCGCCCACGGGAACCCGTGACCGGCGGGGAATACCGCGGAGAGCAGGTACCTGGCGACGCTGCCGATCCCGCCGCCGACCGCGACGGCCGCCAGGTCGGCCGCGCCCGGCCCCGAGCGCTGGTGCTGCCGGGTCGCTGACCTGCTGCCAAGTCGCGTGTCCCCGCCCGGCACTCACCCTCCTCGCTGCTGTCCCCGCTGGCTGCGCTCCAGCCTAGATGCCGGTGTCCGGCATCGTGACGCCTGGCGTGCTACCGTACAGCGAAACTCGATTAACCCGATTGGATTCATAGGATGAACGCGCCACGATGTCAGCAGGCCGCGCTGATCCCGACCTCGTTCCTGGCCCCTGATGGCGGCGGGAGACCCGGCCGCGCCGATAACGCGGGCCGGACCCTCAGCCCCGCGGAGCTCGGCCGCCTCGTGCGCGCGACGGCCGGGGCCTGTGCCACCTGGGTGCCGATCGTCCGGTTCACTCCCGACCGGCGCTGGTTTCGCCGGCTGGCTCTCACCGCCGACTACGAGATCTGGCTGCTGAGCTGGCTGCCAGGCCAGCACACTGGCTTCCATGACCATGGCGACGCATCGGGCGCCTTCGCGGTGGCGCAGGGTCAGCTGCGTGAGACGCTGGCGGCCGCCGGAAGCAGGCGGGTCCGGCATCGCACGGCCGCGGCGGGCTCGGTGACCAGCTTTGGGGCGCGGCATCTGCACGACGTCGGCAATATCGGGGCCTATCCATCGGTGAGCGTGCACGCGTACTCACCGCCGCTGTCGGTGATGCGCCGGTATGAGATGAGCAGTTCGGGGCTTTCGCTGCTGCGAACCGAGCGGGCGGAGCTGGACTGGTGAGCCGGCCATCCGGAGCGCTCACCATCGATGAGATCCTGACCGCTGCCCGCCAGAGACTGGCGCGCCTGAGCCCACTCCAGGCGCATCAGGCGGTCGCTCACGGCGCGGTCCTGGTCGACATCAGGCCGCAGGCGCAGCGCCTGGCCGAGGGCGAGATCCCCGGCGCGATGATCGTTGAGCGCAACGTACTGGAATGGCGGTTCGATCCGGCCTCGGCGGCGCGGCTAGCTGCCGCCAGTTATGACCTGCACGTGATCGTCGTGTGCTCCGAGGGCTACACCTCTAGCCTGGCCGCTGCCTCGCTCCAGGACCTCGGGCTCTGGCGGGCTACCGACCTCGAGGGCGGCTTCCGCGGCTGGCAGGCGGCGGGCCTGCCGGTGGCCGCAGCGCCGCCCCGATCAGATCAGCGACAACTGCACGTCGGCTGAGACAGGAGCCGCGGCGTCGGCCTGCTGTTTCCGGGCAGGAACGCGGCGTGCCCCGGCCGGTGTCGCCCTGCCCACGCCGTGCTGCCGGGCCAGCGCGGCCACCTGCTCGGTGATCTCGCGCTGGTAGCTGGCAGGGGCGTAAGCGCGCTTGCCGTAGAGGTCTCGGTAGGCGTCGATCAGCTCCGGGTGCTCGCGAGACAGCCAGCGCAAGAACCACTCCCTGGCGCCTGGGCGCAGGTGCAGCACAATCGGGCTCACGTGCACGGCGCCCGCGCTGGCGATCTTGCGGACAGCCGCGTCGAGCTGCTCGGGAGAGTCGGACAGGAACGGGACTACCGGGCCCATCAGCACGCCGCAGCCCAGGCCCCGTTCGCTGAGCGCGGTGCAGACGGCAAGGCGCCGCTCGGGGCCGGGCGCACCAGGCTCGATAGATCGAGATAGAGATTTATCGATAATTCCGACCGAGACGTTCATGCCAACGTCGGTGACCTCGGCGGCCCTCGCCAGCAGGTCGACGTCCCGCAGCACCAGCGTGCCCTTGGTGAGGATGGAGAACGGGTTCGCCGCCTCGGTCAGCGCGGTGATGATGCCCGGCATGAGCCGGTACTTGCCTTCCGCGCGCTGGTAGCAGTCGACGTTGGTGCCCATCGCGATGTGGTCGCCGGTCCAGCGTGCCGCCGTCAGCTCGCGGCGCAGCAGCTCAGGCGCGTTGACCTTGACCACGATCTGCGAGTCGAAGTCATGCCCGGAGTCCAGGTCCAGGTAGGTGTGAGTATTGCGAGCGAAGCAGTACACGCACGCGTGGCTGCAGCCGCGATAGGGATTGATCGTCCAGCGGAACGGCACCCGTGAGGCCTCCGGCACCTTGCTGATGATGGTGCGCGCCTGAATCTCGTGGCAGGTGATGCCGCGGAAGCCAGGCGTGTCGAAGGTGCGGGTGACGACCGCGGTCCGGCCGAACAGCTCCTGCTGACCAGTGCCGCCCGCAGTCCGGTCGCCCGCGCCCTGGTCGCCCGCGGTCTGGTCGCCTGTAAGCCGCAATGAGTCCCAGCGCATGGCGACTGATTATAGAATAGATATTCGACTCGTTCAAATACAGTTTCGATTGTATGCTCGAGCTGTGCGTGCAAGCCGCACAAGCCGGGGCGCAGGTGTCGGTTCTGGCCCGTTTGCGCCCACGCCGGGACAGCGCCTTCCCGACTTCCTCTTGCCGGGCGCAAAGGCCTGGTAAAGAATCGTGGGAAGGGGCCGGCCAGCAGTGGTCGCCCGTGCAGCACTCGTGTCCTGCCGGAGGTGGCGCTGTGGCGTTGTCGATGGAAGAGCAGCGCATGCTCGACGAGATGGAGCGGGCGCTGGCCGCGGACGATCCGCGGCTCGCTTCGCGGCTGAACGCGTTCGGCCAGCAGCGCCTGCCCGGCATCTTCTCCTCGCAGCGGGCCAAGACCATCAGCGGACTGCTCGCGCTCGCGCTCATCGCCGCGGTCACCGTCATGATGTTCGTGCTCAGTCCCTACAGCGGTCATCACAGCCCGGCACCGCATACAACGCCGTCCGTCGCCGCGAAGTCGGCGAGCGCGAAGTCGAGCACGGGCGGCTAGCACGGCCCGCTCAGCCGCACGCCCGCTCAGCCAGCAAGGCCGCTGGCCTCAGGATTCGCGCCAGAGCTGAAGCAGGTACTGCTCCATCCCTTCGAGCTGCTTGCGCGCCTGCTGGAACTCGTCGCTCAGCGGGTCGGAGAACTGCTGGTACAGGTCGTTGTAGCTGTGCATAGCTGCCACCCGGTTCCTGGTGTAGATGCGCACCCCGTAGTCACCGACACCGCCTGACAGCAGCAGCGCTTGCACAGCCCTGCCCGCGGGTCCCATGTCGACGCTGACCTGGCCGCGCAGGTACAGCACGCACTTGGCCTCGTCCTCGTAGCCATCGCTGAACGGCGGCGGCGCGTCATCCCATTCCTCGACGGTCAGCTGCACGGCGAGGTGCTCCTGCGCGCAGGAGACGACGAGCTGGTCACGGCTGGTGCTGATCAGCGAGTCGGCCGGGGCGACCGGAGCACCCGGCGCGTCGATCTCCGCCGCCGGATCGTGGATCCGGAACATCAGCCGCTCCGGGAAGACCGGAATCTCCAGCCGAAGCAGCCTGCGGCTCACTGGCCCCCCTCTGGGCATCCTCGCGCTGACCGGCAGAATCTGCTGCGGACAGCTTTCCTGACCTACAGGATGCTCCGAACACAGGCTACTTGCGTACCCAATCGGCCAGAAAGACTGGTATGGCGGCGATGTATCGCAGGGCCGGGCCGTTCCCGGCTATCCTCCGGCCATGAGCATGCCGGCCGCCAGTGTCCCCGGAGTGACCCAACGCCACATCCAGGCCGGCGGCCTGACGATGCATATCGCCGAGGCTGGCCAGGGCCCGCTGGTGATCCTCCTGCACGGCTTCCCGGAGAGCTGGTACTCGTGGCGGCACCAGCTCACCGCGATCGCGGAGGCGGGCTATCACGCGGTCGCGCCCGATCAGCGCGGCTACTGCGAGACCGGCCCGCCGGACGGCCCCGGCCACGCCGCCGACGTCAGCGAGTTCACGATCATGCACCTGACCGGGGACGTCATCGCGCTCATGGATGCCCTCGGCGCGGAGCACGCGGTGGTCGCTGGCCACGACTGGGGCGCGCCCGTCGCCTGGCACACCGCCCTGTTCCGCCCGGACCGGATCCGCGGCGTCATCGGGCTGAGCGTGCCGTACCGGCCGCGGGGGAGCGCGGCACCGATCGCTGCCCTGCGCGAGGCGCTGGGCGAGAGCTTCTACATGGTCTACTTCCAGCAGCCAGGCGTTGCCGAGGCCGAGCTGAGCCAAGACCCGCAGCGGACGTTCCGCAAGGTCCTGACCAGCCTGGCCGGCGAAGGGCCGCCGATGTCGCTCATCCCGGCCGGCGGGGGTTTCCTGGACGCGGCGCAGGAGCCCGCCGAGCTGCCGCCCTGGCTTACGCAGCAGGACATCGACGTCTACGTGCATCAGTACGCGGTGTCCGGCTTCACCGGCCCGCTGAACTGGTACCGGAACATGGACCGCAACTGGGAGCTGACGGGCGCCTGGCAGCACGCGCCGATCCTGGTCCCGGCGCTGTTCGTGGCCGGCGATCGCGATCCGGTGCTCGGCTTCGTCAAGGCCGACGGGCTCGGGGACGTGCTGCCGAAACTGGCCGGCTCGGTCATCCTGCCCGGCTGCGGGCACTGGACGCAGCAGGAGCGGCCGGCCGAGGTCAACGACGCGATGATCAGCTTCCTGCGCGGGCTCGGCTAGCGCGGGCTCGGCTAGCCGGGTGCGAAGGCCCCCGGCGGGGGCTGCGGCGACAGCTCCGCGGTGGCGTCGGTGATCGGCCTGGCCCCAGCGACGAACTTGTCGAGATCGCTGCCATGCAGCAGCCGCGCCGGGAACGGGTCGGCGGCAACCCGCCTGGTCAGGCCGTCGATCGGCAGCGCGCCGTCGGATGCGGCCAGCACCAGGTTCCCGAACCGGCGGCCGCGGAGCACCGGGGCGTCCGCCATCAGGCACGTATCGGCGAACACCGCACGAGCCGATGCTGCCCTGGCCCGCGCGTGCGCCAGGGGCGGGCCGTCGCCGATGTTGGCGGCGAAGATCCCGGTCGGGGTCAGCACCGCGCGGGCCGCGGCGGCGAACTCGACCGATGTCAGGTGCGCGGGCGTGCGAGCACCGGCAAACACGTCCGCGACCACGACGTCGTACGAGCCAGGCCGCAGCTCAGACAAGATGGCGCGCGCATCGCCGACCCGTACCGTCACCCGGCCCGCCCTGCCAGCACCTGCCCTGCTGCCTGCACCCGCCCTGCTGTCTGCACCCGCGCTGCTGTCTGCACCCGCCCTGCTGCCTGAACGCGCCCTGCTGGCCGCCCGGCGCGGCGGCTGGCGCAGCGGCAGCCGCTCGCGCACCAGCTCGACTACCGCCGCGTCGGAGTCGACGGCCAGCTGGCTGGAACCGGGCCGCGTCGCAGCGACGTAGCGGGCCAGGGTCAGCGCGCCGCCGCCCAGGTGCAGGACGCGCAGCGGCGCACCGCCGAGCGCGGCCAGGTCGAGCACGTGCCCGAGCCGCTGCATGTACTCGAAGTCGAGGTAGCGCGGATCGTCGAGGTCCACGTACGACTGCGGCGTGCTGCCTACCAGCAGCGTCCAGGCCCTGGGCCGGTCGGGGTCGGCGAGCAGCTCGACCGCGTCCCGCTCGCCGAGCCGGCGCACGGCGGGGCCGGCCCGGCTCCGGCGGGCGGCGTGCCCTGTCAGCCACGTGAGCAGTCAGTCAATGGGGATCTCGGCCGAGTCCGCCAGCCTGAGTTTGCGCCTGGCCCGCTCGTAGAACGTGGTGCGGCCGAGCCGGACCACGTGGGCGGCGCCGGGCCGCGGCTGGACCTCGATCCGGTCGCCTGGGCCCACTTCCATGGCTAGCTGGCCATCGACTTCCACGGCAAGCGTGCCGCTGTCCGGCAGGATCTCCAGGGCCAGGCTGTCGCGCAGTGACAG
This sequence comes from uncultured Actinomycetota bacterium, assembly GCA_963837255.1. Classification (GTDB taxonomy): domain Bacteria; phylum Actinomycetota; class Actinomycetes; order Streptosporangiales; family Streptosporangiaceae; genus JAJYUU01. The sequence continues at coordinate 662,906 of CAWIMN010000007.1, read as the reverse complement.
CACCAGGCCGCGGTTATAGGCAGAGTGCGGCGCCGCCGGCGTCACGAGCAGGGCGTCGACTGCCGGGCTGACGATCGGGCCGCCAGCGGAGAAGCTGTAGGCGGTGGAGCCAGCGGGCGTGGCGACCACGATCGCGTCAGCGGCGTAGCTGACAAACGGGTGGCCACTGGCCCGTACGGCCACCCGCGCCGTCGGCTGGCCAGGGAAGCGGACCAGCGCCACGTCGTTGAATGCAGTCACGACCCGGTCGGCGACGATCGCATCGATCGCCAGCCGGGGCTCGACGGTGAATTCGCGTGCATCCACTGCGGACAGCGCGCCGGGCAGGTCCGGGACATCCACCTCAGCCAGGAAACCGAGCTTGCCGAGGTTCACCCCGAGCACCGGAGCGCGCTGCCGATCAGCCAGCCGCATAGCCCGCAGCATCGTGCCGTCGCCGCCGAGGCTGACCACTAGGTCAGCGCGGCGGCCGAGCTCGATTTCGGTGACCCCGAGCGCCGCGCAGTTGAGCCGCTGGATCTCGGTATCGATGCCGATGACCTGGATACCACGGCGCGTGGCCCAGTCCAGCACGGCCGCGACCGCCTCGGCCGAGTCGCGCCGTGGATGCAGCACCATGCCGACAACGTGCATCTGGTCTCCCTCAGGCGCGGCGCCCGGCCGCCACGGTCGTATTCCAGCCCGGTCGTATTCCAGCCCGGTCGTAATCCAGCCCAGTCGTAATCCGGCCCGGCACCGCCATAGTCCACCATTGCCTGCTTCCAGAGTTCCACGTCCGCACCGCGCTGCGCGGCGGAGGCGCCCAGGGCGGCATAACGCGCAGGGCCGGCCGGTTGAGCCCGCTGGGAGTTCGGAGCCAGGAGACAGAGGTGCCGCGATGAAGGCAGTGCGGTTCGCAGAGTACGGCGGGGTCGACGTCCTGAACGTCGTGGACGTACCGACGCCGGTACCGGGTCCCGGCCAGGTCCTGGTGCAGGTCAGGGCCGCCGGCATCAACCCGGGTGAGGCAAAGATCCGCGACGGGATGATGCATGAGCGCTGGCCGGCGGTGTTCCCGTCCGGCCAGGGCAGTGACCTGGCCGGAGTCGTCGCGCAGACCGGGGCCGACGTGACCGGCGTCGCGATCGGCGACAGCGTGATCGGCTATACCGACGAGCGGGCGAGTCAGGCTGAGTACGCGCTGGTCGATGCGGAGCACCTGACGCCCAAGCCGGAGGCGGTGCCGTGGGACGTGGCGGGCTCCTTGTTCGTGGCCGGCGCCACGGCGTACGCGGCCGTGCGGGCGGTCGCGCCTGCCGAGGGAGACACGGTAGTGGTAGCCGGCGCCGCAGGCGGCGTCGGCTCGATCGCGGTCCAGCTGGCCAGGCGGGCGGGCGCTACCGTCATCGGCCTGGCAGGCCAGGCCAACCACGACTGGCTGGCGCGGCATGGCGTCATCCCGGTCGCCTATGGCGACGGAGTCGCCGACCGGATCAGCCGCGCCGCGCCGACGGTCGACGCGTTCATCGACACCTTCGGCGCCGGTTACGTGCAGCTTGCGCTGGAGCTCGGCGTCAGGCCTGACCGCATCGACACGATCGTGAACTTCGGCGCGGTCGGCGACTACGGGGTGAAAGCGGAGGGGAACGCCGCCGGCGCGAGCGCCGCCGTGCTGGCCGAACTCGGCGGGCTGATCGCCGCCGGCCAGCTCGAGGTGCCGGTCGCGGCGACCTTCCCGCTTGCCGATGTGCGGGCGGCCTACCGGCTGCTGGCGCAGGGCCATATCCGCGGCAAGATCGTCCTCATCCCGTAGCCACCCCGCCGTAGCCACCGACTCGGCCTGCGGCCACTCAGCCCGCGGCGAGCCCAGCCCGGTCGCGCGCCTCGTGCCACAGGTCGCGGTACTGGCGCGCGGCCTGGCTGCGCGGCGCGAAGACGGTTACCGGCGCCCGGTGCACCGACATCTGCTCGATCAGCGATACGGCCGGGATGACAGCCCCGGCGAAATCGGTCCGTTCGGCCGGCAGCTCGGCGGCAATCTGGTTGTGCAGCCGCTTGCGCCGGTCGATCATCGAAAAGAACGCCAGGATGTCGGGCTTGTGGCCGTTGAATCCGCTGACGAACTCCGTGAGCTGATCCAGCGTGCGGACCGAGAGCGTCGTCGGGATCAGCGGCACGAGCAGCACGTCGGCCGCGTGCAGCACGCTCTCCGACAGCAGCGAGATGCTCGGCGGGCAGTCGAGGAAGACAACGTCGTACTCCTTCTTCAGCGGCGCCAGCAGCCCGGCCAGGCGCTTGGCCGGCTGCTTCGCCGAGTCCAGCATCAGATCCAGGTTCCGGTAGGTGAAGTCGGCCGGGAGCAGGTCGAGGCCATCAAAGTCGGTCCCCTTGATCGCGTCGTCGATCGAGCGCCGGCCCTTGATCAGCGCCTTGCCGCCGCCCTTGACCCGCGGCTTGATCCGGAACAGGTAGCTCGCCGCCCCCTGCGGATCCAGGTCCCAGAGCAGCACCCGGTAGCCGTCTTTGGCGGCGAGGTAACTCAGGTTCACTGCCGTGGCCGTCTTGCCGACGCCGCCCTTGATGTTGTACGAGGCGAAGATCTTCATGCGGCCGGCGTCCGGGCAAGCGCCGACAGCCGAGCCCGGCTCGCCGGGCTCGCGAAGTCGGCGAACCTGCCGTCGAACCTGGCGCGCGCCTCCCGCTGCCGGACGGCCAGGCCGGCCGCGATCTCGCCCATCGCCAGCAGAGTCTCGGCCGGAGCGCTGCGGTCAGCCAGCATCTGGGCGGCGAAGGCACGGATCTCGGCCCGCTGCACCTCGGCGTCCTGGAACTCGCCAAGGCAGTCTTGCAGCGCCTTGAGCTCCCGAACAGCCTGCCATCGCTGCGCCGGGTCGTGCAGGGACCCGAACATCTCCACAAGGTAGCGCAGTTCCTTGCAGCGCTTGCGCAAGTCGTGCAGGCTCTCGGCGGGCGACGAGGGAGTGATGAGCTCGCCAGCGCGCAGCGCCCGGCGGTGCGCGGCACCGATCCTGGCGTCGGCGAGCTGTGCGACGGTAGGACGCTTGCGGACTGTCCGCACGCCCGCGAGCGCAGTCCGCCAGTCGGCGGTCAGCCGCGCGAACCGCGCGGACCGCAGGCCCCTGGCAAGGTGGCGATGGGCGGCGGCGCGCGACTTCAGGAGATGATCACGGAACGGGGCCAGCTCGATCTCCGCCGCTCCTACGAGCCCCGCCGCCATGCCCGAGAACCCGAGCAGGTAGACGTCCAGGTCTCGGGTCGGCGTCGTCAGGTCTCCGAGCCAGCGGAACTCAGGCCGGAAGCTGTCCGCCAGCCCGCCAGGCAGCGCGCTGCCGCACAGCTTCAGCGCCGACCTGGTCCAGCGCACGGCAATGCGCAGGTCGTGCAGGAACTCGGTGTCGATGTCCCGCACCGTGCCAGGGACGTTCGCCTCAAGCGAGGTGAGCAGGGCTGCCAGGGTCGCCGCCATCGCGGTCGCCGCCGACATCGCCGGGCTGAGTGAGATGGCGGCCGCCTTGCCTGCGAGCTCGCCGGGGCGGCAGCCCGCCGCGGCCAGCGCGGTCTCCAGCGCCGAGCCGCGGCTCGCGCTAACGCCGGGCACGCCGGCCAGCAGCCGGGCAGCCTTATCGGCATGGCCCTGGTACCCGCGTACCGGCGAGAGCGTGAGCCGGACCGGAGCGATGCCGCGCGCCGGGAAGGTCACCGACATCCGGTCGACTGCCAGCCTGGCAATGGTCTTGGCGTCCGCATTGAGCGCCCGCACCTCGGCCACCCTGCTGGCGGCGCGGGCTACCGGCGCCAGCGCACGCACGCCGGCGACCGGCTCAAGCAGCTCACGGAGCGGACCCGGCGGCAGCGCCGTTAGCAGGCTGGGCCAGCTGACCGGTCCGGGCAGGAGATCGGAGGCCAGCACCTCGCCGTCGCGCCCGGTGAGAGTTAGCTCGACCCGGCCCTGACCGCTCACTTGCTCGAGCGTCAGGCCAGCCCGGTAGAGCCGCCAGTCGAAGGTGTCGAGCCACGTGCGGCGGCATGAGCTGACCGGTCCGCCGTTGGCCCAGGCGACGCTGTCACTGACCGCGCCCGTCACCGCGTCCAGGACGTCCGGTCCGATGCCCGCGCTGTCGTGGAGCACGAACTCGCGCGAGCCAGTTGGCACTACATAACCTCATTCAACCGTGATGCAGCAATTTACGGGTATTAAGAATAAACAGACATTCAGCGTTAATGAAGCGTTTACCTAGATTACCAGTGTGACCTCGGTGGAAGCACCAGCTCAGCCGCTCGCCGTGCCGCCCACATCGGCTCCGATAGCGTTGACGAGGATCGTGAATTGGAGACCTGCAGCCGGCTGCGGGCAGGACGCCGGGAGGGAGCTCGGAGGTGACGGACTGGACCACAGTGTCTTCGCTCGCGACCGGCGCTGGCACCCTGGTGCTCGCCATCGCCACGTTCGCGTCCGTCCGTTCGGCCAACCGCGCAGCGCGGATCGCGGAAGAGGCGCTGTCGGTGGGCCTGCGGCCGCTGCTGATGAACTCGCGGCTAGACGATCCAGGGCAGAAAATCTTCTTCCAGGAGGGCAAGCCCGTGATGCTCAACGGCGGGCAGGCCGTGGCCGAGATCGGAAAGGACGTCGTCTACCTCGCGATCTCGGTCCGCAACGCCGGCCGGGGCATCGCGGTGCTGCACGGCTGGCGGTTCCTCGCCGGCCGCGAGCTCAATCCGCCGCGGCCAGATCCGGACACTTTCCGGCACCAGAATCGCGACATCCTGATCGCGCCTGACGACATCGGCTTCTGGCAGGGCGCCTTCCGGGACCGTAACGACCCGCAGTACGACGAGGCTATGGCGGCGGTCGAAAAGAACGAGGTACTCAATATCGACCTGCTGTACGGCGACCACGAGGGCGGCCAGCGGGTGATGAGCCGGATGATGCTCCAGCGCAGTTCCGCGGAGCGGCCGTGGCTCGCCTCAGCCGTCCGACACTGGAACGTCGACCGGCCGGATCCGCGCTGACCGTCGCCTTAAGCAGGCTCAGCCCGCATGCTCCCGCCGGTACGCGTCGATGAGGCGCGCCCTGGTCGCCTGCAGCCGGTGCGCCGCCGCCGCTGCGAACCGGTCGAGCAGCGCGTATCCGAGGGCGGGATCGGCGTTGCACGCGGCCCGCACGGCCAGCGCATCGAACTCGAAGGCCTGCATGGGCTGCGTCGTGACCGCGCTGTACTTGAACTGATAGGGAGGCGCCAGCCACGAGAGGCCGAGCACGTCTCCGCGCCCAAGCTTCTCGATGGTGACTCTGCCGTCGCCCGGCACGAGTGTGTCCAGAGCAACCTGGCCCGCGTCGATCAGCCAGAAGGAATGCGCGGGCGCGCCCTCGTCAAACAGCCTGGTGCCAGCGGGAATGGAGACATGCTGTGCACAGGCTGACAGCTGCTCGATCTGGCTTGCCGACAGCTGACGCAAGAAGGACTGTGCACCGATAATTGCAGCCTGCCCGGCCATGGCGGCCTCCTTACCCAGGCTCTCATTCTGGCGCACGCACACGGCATCGGGTCAGGGGCCTACGACTGCCGGTGCCGGGACCTCTGGCCCCGTGCCTGGGTGGCCCGTGCTTCGGACGGCTGTTACCCCTGGCCGGCCGCGGCACTTCCGGTCATGATGGGGACATGCTTCAGGTATTCGGATTCGACCGGGTCGGCGTCGTGCTGGGCGACATCTACTTCATCGACCCCGCGCCCGGCAAGGGCCAGGAGGGCCCCGAGCATGGCGTCCGGGTCGAGGTCCGGATGCTCGAGGCCGGCGAGCTCACCGGCTCTATCTACTCGGCCCGCCCGATCAGCGTCGCCGAGCCAATCTGGCGCGCGGACCTGCTGGAGAGCACCGACGGCGTACCGGGCAGCATGGACAGGGCGCATCACCACCCGCACATGCGCGACTGGGAGCCAGGCAAGCGCGTATTCGACCGAGACCTGTCCAGTGATCCGGTCCGCTTCGTCGGCGCGATGCTGTCCGACCTGGACGGCCTGCTCGAGCGGGCCGGCATCGAGGTCGACGACACGCTCGCTGCTGATGCCCGCAGCCTGCGCAGTGCCGTGCCCGAAGTGCAGCGCGCGATGACGATCATGCTCGATCAGGTGAAGGCAGGCCAGCTGGGCACCGCCCCAGACGGCGACGCCCTCACCAGTGTCAGGGTCAGCTGGCTCTGACGACGCCCTGACTTGGGGCGGCTGGCGGACATGAGCTCGGCGGCCGCGACACCACGATTCCGGACCTGGGCGGGCCAACCTTCCAATCTCGATCGGTACTCCCGCTGCGGTGACTGCAGGGCCGACCATGGCGCCGACTCGAGCTGTCCGGGGCCGGTTACGCACCGGACCTCCGTCGTCCAGCCCGGCTCGTCCTGCCCGGCTCGGCTAGCCGGGCTCGGCTAGCCCGCCTCATCCGCCGCGTCGATCCCGTGCTCGCGCAGTACCGTGCGCAGCCGCTCGACCTCGGCCTGCAGCTGCCTGACTTGAACGGCGAGCGACGGCCGCTGCGACCACTGCGATGCCCGCCGGTCCCGGTCAACCAGCAGGTCAGTCTCGGCGTCGCTGAGCGCCTCAGCCAGCTGGAAATCCTTCGCGTCGATAGCCGTTTCCTTCTCCCGTCGCAGCCGGGCGAGCTGGTCGTCCAGATCCGCCGTATCCGGCGTCAGGCCCGCGAACCACTCGAGCGCCGCGAGGCGCGCCGTCAGGGACTCGATCCAGCGAGCGCTCTCCGTCGGGAGCCGCGGCCGCGCCGACGCCTGGCGGGGCTGACTCGCGGGTCGCAGCTGGATGACCCGGTCCCGGATGGCGGCCGGGTCGGCGCCGAGCTCGAACAGGATCGAGGCGCCGCGGCAGCCAGGGTCGCGGATGAGCCCGAGCAGGATGTGCCCCGTGCCGATGTAGTCGTGCCCTAGCTGCAGCGCCTCCCGCAGCGCCAGCTCGAGGGTCCGCTTGGCCTGCGGGGTGAAGGGGATGTGCCCCGACGCATTCTCCCCAGACCTGGCCGGCCCTGGCCGCCCGGCAGCCGCGACGCGCTCGCGGGCGGCCTCCAGGCTGATCCCGAGTGAGGTCAGCGCCGTCGCCGCGGCACCGTCGGTCTCCCGGAGCAGCCCCAGCAGCAGATGCTCGGTGCCAATGTGATCATGCCTGAGCCGCCTTGCCTCTTCCTGCGCGAGGACGACAGTGCGTCTGGCCTTGTCGGTAAACCGCTCGAACATATTTCGCCCGCTTCCATCGCTCTCCAGCATCAGCGTGATAGCGCGGGCGGGTCAAGCTGGCCAGGGCCGCCAGGGCCGGCCAGTCACCACCGGCCGGTCCCACCGGCCAGTCAGTTCGCTGCGGCCAGGGCCGACTCCAGGCCAGCGGCCCAGTGCAGGAGGAGTTCGTCGGCGCCGGCGTCGGCGGCCACGACCTGGACGCCCACGGGCAGCCCGTCGGCCAGTCCGGCGGGCAGCGCCACGGCGGGCAGGCCAGCCAGGCTCCAGGGCACGGACATGACTGGATCGCCCGTGCTGTCCAGGCCGGACGGCGCCGGACCAGTCGCAGCTGGCGTCAGCCACGCGGCGACGCGGGCGTCTGCTGCGACCGCGGCGAGGCGGCGGGACAGCGCCTCGGCGCCGGCCAGCGCTTGTGTGTAGTCGCTGACCTCGATGGCCTGGCCCTGACGGATCAGCGCCGCCGTGCCTGGCCGGTACAGATCGCCATAGCGCCCGAACCACCGGGCGTGTACCTGCGCTGCCTCATAGCGCGATATGACGACGAGCAGCCTCTCCACGTCATCCATGTCAGCCAGCGCAGGCACTTCGCGCACGACGTATCCGGCCGCCGACAGCGCCGCAACGTGCCGGGCGAAAGCGGCCAGGGCCACCCTGCTGGCCCGCTCCAGGTAGGGCCCGGCCGGGATGCCGAGGACAGGCTGTGAATGCCGGGCACCTGGCTGCCACTCGTCGCAGAGCACGGCGGCGGCGCGACCCAGCCCGGCCGCCCCGGCCGCGAAACAGCCGACGACATCCAGGCTCGGCGCGAACGGAATGACGCCATCCGCCGGGATGCGCCCGCGCGTCGGCCGGAAGCCAGCCACGCCGCAGTACGCGGCCGGCCGGATTACCGAGGCGATCGTCTGCGTGCCGAGCGCGAGCGGCACGAGGCCGGCTGCTACGGCCGCTGCAGAGCCGCTGCTCGATCCGCCTGGCGTGTGCCCGGGGGCGCGCGGATTGCCAGTCGGGCCTGGCACGAACATGGCGAACTCGGCCGTGACGGTCTTGCCGGCAATCAGGATGCCGGATGCCCGCAGCCTTCGCACGGCCTCGGCTTCGTCGCCAGCCAGCAGGTCAGGTGGCAGCCCGGAGCCGGCCGTCGTCGGCAGCCCGTCGACACGGAAGACGTCCTTGATGCCGACCGGGATGGCATAGAGCGCCGGTCGTCCCGACCCGGCCGGCCAGCGGGTCGCAAGCTGCCGTGCCTGCGCAGTGAGCCGGGCACGCCGGCCCGGCTCGGCGACGAACGCGTGCAGGCCGGAGTCGACCGCCTGGATCCGGTCGCAGGTCGCGGCAGCGGTCGCGACCGGGCCGACCGCGGCATCGCCAGCCGCAGGCAGATCCGCCATGATCAGAACGGAGTGCCCGCCAGCCAGGCGGTGAGCAGCGCGGCATCGCCGCTCACCGTGATGGCCGGATCGTCGGCCGGCAGCCTGCGCACCAGCACGAGGAGCAGCCGGTCGGCGGGACCTGACACGGTCACGCCGGGCTCGGCGGCGCCGCGATCAACCGAGCCGCCACGACGATCAGAGCCGCCACGACCGTCAGAGCCGCGACGATCAGCACAGCCGCGCTGGACGCTCAGGCCGTCTGGCGTGCTGCTGATCACCCAGTCGTCAGTGTCGCCGGCGGGCTGGCCGGCTCCCGTCGCCTGCAGGTGCAGTGCGGCGCCGGCCGGCAGCGCCGCGGATCCGTCGCCGCGCCTGCGGGGACCTGTCGCCATGGCGAGCCACTCGTCGATGCCGTCGGCCGCAAGCCCGGCATCAAGCACGACGGCGCGGCCGACGGCTAGCTCCGCGTCGGCCCGGTGCACCATCGTCTCGTGCGACTGGCGCCGTGCCCAGAAGCTCGCGGGCGCCTGGCGGCCGAAGGCCCAGACCGGCTCGTCGCCGGCCGCAGTGATGGCGTTGACGACCCGGGCAGCGCCGGCCTTGAGCCACGCCGCCCGCTCGGCCGGCTCCGCCGGATACTTGCCGTCCGGCACGGAATCGAAGGGGACGCGCTCGGCCGCCCTGGTACTGACGATCTCCGCGGCCCACCGGTGTACGCGTCCGACATGGGCGGCGAGCTGCCGGAGGCTCCAGTCAGGGCAGGTCGGCACCGGCAGTTCCGGATCGAAGGTGCTGACGATGTCCGCGAGCTGCGCCGCGCTGGCCAGGATCTCAGCGAAGAACTCGTCACGGCCTGGCTGCTGCATCGGGTCCTCCCTTTGTCCGGGTCAGCGTGCACAGCATAAGCGGGCGAGTGCCGCCGGATAGACCGGCCCTGCCCGGCCCGTTTCGTGTGGGCAGAGCGGCGTTGATCTGGCTGGCGATCCGTGATCGACGGCGGGAAGTGAAGGGCTATCGCTTCCGGCCGGGCATCGTCAGACTGGACGCTGTGCACGACTTCGACGTTCTCGTGATCGGCTCGGGGCCTGGCGGCCAGAAAGCGGCTATCGCGGCGGCCAAGCTCGACCGGCGGGTGGCGATCGTCGAACGGCCGGACATGCTCGGCGGGGTGTGCCTCAACACCGGCACCATTCCCTCCAAGACGCTGCGCGAGGCCGTGCTGTACCTGACCGGGCTCGACCAGCGCGAGATGTACGGGCAGAGCTACCGGGTCAAGGAAGAGATCACGATCGGGGACCTCACGGCGCGCACGCGGCACGTCGTCAGTCGTGAGAACGATGTCGTCCGCAACCAGCTGACCCGCAACCGGGTTACGGTCCTGACCGGCACTGCGCGGTTCACGGCACCGACGGTCGTCGAGGTCGCCAACGGCTCCAGCCGCAGTCGCGAGGTCAGCGCCGAGAGGATCATCGTCGCGACGGGCACTCGGCCAGCCCGGCCCGGCACCGTGGAGTTTGATGACCGGACGATCATCGATTCCGACGGCATACTCCACCTGGACCGGGTGCCGAGGTCGATGATCGTGGCCGGCGCCGGTGTGATCGGAATCGAGTACGCCTCGATGTTCGCGGCCCTCGGGACCAAGGTGACGGTGGTCGAGCAGCGTGATCGGATGCTGGAGTTCTGCGACCTTGAGGTCGTCGAGGCGCTGAAGTATCACCTGCGGGACCTCGCGGTGACCTTCCGCTTCGGCGAGACGGTGTCCGCTGTCGAACGGCGGCCCGAGGGCGCCATCGCGGCTCTGGCCAGCGGGAAGCGCATACCCGCCGACACGGTGATGTACTCGGCCGGCCGCCAGGGCATGACCGATGACCTTGGCCTTGAGGCAGCAGGCCTATCCGCCGACGGCCGCGGGCGGATCAAGGTCAACGAGTTCTTCCAGACCGCTGTCCCGTCGATCTACGCCGTCGGTGACGTTATCGGCTTCCCGGCGCTCGCGGCCACGTCGATGGAGCAAGGCAGGCTCGCCGCGCATCATGCCTGCGGGGAGCCGCTCCACGAGGTCAGCCCGCTGCAGCCGATCGGCATCTACAGCCTGCCCGAGATCAGCTTCATCGGACAGACCGAGGATGAGCTCACCCGTGGCTGCGTGCCGTTCGAAGTCGGCGTCTCCCGGTACCGCGAGCTTGCCCGCGGCCAGATCATCGGGGACTCCTATGGGGTGCTCAAGCTGCTGGTGTCACCCGTCGACCGCACGCTGCTCGGCGTGCACGTCTTCGGCACCGGCGCGACCGAGCTCGTGCACATCGGCCAGGCCGTCATGGGTTGTGGCGGCACTGTCGACTACTTGGTCGACGCGGTGTTCAACTACCCGACGCTGGCCGAGTCCTACAAGGTCGCCGCGCTCGATGCGACCAACAAGATGCGCCAGGTGGAGCGCTTCTCGGCGTGATCGGGCTGGGGCTAGCCGCAGCCGCAAGCGCCGCCGCAGCAGCCGCCCCCGCCGCCGGATGACCGGGGCGCAGGGGAGCCGCTAGCCCGGCCTCCGACCGCCACGGTGGACAACAGCTTGACCGTGTCGTCGTGGCCCTGCGGGCACGCGGCCGGGGCCCCCGACTCGCTCATCGGGCGGCTCTGCTCGAACGTGTCACCGCACGCGCGGCAACGGTACTCATATCGCGGCACGGCAGGAGTCTACCCGGCGGCGGGATCTGCGGTCGCGTGGCGCGGTGCCGCAGTACCGGATTGGGCCGCACCGGCCTCTGCCGCACCGGGCTGGGCCGCCTGCCCTGGCTCGGGCTCGCCGTAGTAGAACTGCCGGCCGCGCAGCAGTGAGACCAGCGCACCGATGACGGACATCGCGATGGCGGCGCTGAACACGATGACCAGGCCATGGTGGAACGGCCCCGAGATCAGGTGCGGGAAGAACTGCTTGCCGGTCAGTACCGCGGCGTTACGGGGCGGCAGCTTCGCGAGCACCCCGGAGGGCGCCAGCAGGCTCTTGACCGGGTTGTAGCCAAGCAGCGCGGAGAAGAGCGTGCTCACCGGCGGCAGGCTCGCGATGTGCGTCGCCACGGCCGCCGGCACGCCCTGAGCCCGCAGCCCGCTGCTGAGAGTGCGCGGGAGCGTGGCGGCGAGGCCGGCGATCATCAGCGAGAAGAAGAACCCGATCGACAGGGACATGCCCGAGTTCATGAACACCGACCGCATGCCGGACGCTGCGCCGCGGTGCTCGGCCGGGACGCTGCTCATGATGGAAGACGTGTTCGGCGAGGCGAACAGGCCCGAGCCCAGCCCGTTGCAGAAGATGATCGCGGCGAAGATCGGGTACGGGAAGTCAATGGGCAGCAGCATCAGCCCGGTGAATCCGCAGGCGGCCACCAGCAGGCCCGCGGTCGCGAACAGGCGCGAGCCGTACCGGTCTGACAGGTAGCCCGAGATCGGCCCGGCAATGAGGAAGCCGGCCGTCAGCGGCAGCATGTAGATGCCGGCCCACAGCGGCGTGACGGTGTAGTCATAGCCGTGCAGCGGCAGCCAGATCCCGGCTAGCCAGATGACCAGCATGAACTGCAGTCCGCCGCGAGCCATGGAACTCATGAGACTGGCCGCGTTCCCTGCTGCAAATGCCCTTATCTTGAACAGTCCCATCCGGAACATCGGCTCTGCGATCTTGGTCTCGGCGATGCAGAAGGCGATGAGGAAGGCAACCCCGCCCGCCAGCCCGCCGACCACCAGCGGCCTGGTCCAGCCAGTGGCGTGCCCGCCATACGGCTGGATGCCGTACGTGATGGCCGCGAGCAGGCTAGTCGCGCCGATCGCGAACAGCACATTGCCCGCCCAGTCGATCTTCGCTCGCCTCGTCGTGGCGATCTCCCGCAGGCTGCGGTACGCCCACACGGTGCCCCAGACGCCGATCGGCACGTTGACCCAGAACACCGCGCGCCAGTCCCAGGCGGCCAGTAGCCCGCCGAGCAGCAGCCCGACGAACTGACCCGAGATCCCGGCGATCTGGTTGATGCCCAGCGCCATCCCGCGCTTGTTGGCCGGGAACGCGTCGGTCAGGATGGCGGCCGAGTTGGCCATGAGCATGGCGCCGCCGAAGGCCTGCACCATCCGCCAGGCAATCAGCCACACCGCGCCATGACCGCCGGTCAGGGGATCGAGGGAGAGCGCGATCGAGGCGAGCGTGAAGACCACGAAGCCGAGGTTGTAGATCTTGACCCGGCCGAACATGTCCCCGAGCCTGCCCAGCGTGACCACGAGCACGGCCTGCACCAGCAGGTAGCCCATGATCATCCAGAGCACGTACGTGATGTTGCCGGGGGCGAGCGGACTGAGGTGGATCCCGCGGAAGATGGCGGGCATCGCGATGATCACGATAGAGCCGTCGATGGTGGCCATCGTCATGCTCAGGGTGGTGTTGGACAGCGCTATCCACTTGTACTTGTCGGGTTGCCCGGCAGCGGCCGGCAGCTGTGTCGGCTCCCGCCGCGATGTCACGCCCACACTTCACGAGCCTACCGCGAAAAGGTTGCTTGCTGGCAACTACCTAATGGGCGGTCACCGCGGGCGGCTCGGCGGCCGTCCCGGCTGGCGTACCGGCAATTGCCATGAAATGAGCCGGTCCAGCGCTGCAGAAATGCGCCACGGAAGTTGTGTTATAAAAATCGGCCAGACCACTCAAATATTCGCAGTCCTGGGCAGTTGACCTGGAGCGATGCTTTCCGGTCAGCACCGATGAATACCACGACACGCGCGATGGTTATTACTAGCCAGATTACGACGGGAGACGTTCGAGGGCCTTATCGGTCTGCCATTATCGCGATGCGCCGCCACGCGGCGTACCCGGCGGCGTCGTGCAGGCGCGGGGTGTCCTCGCGATGAAGGACCGTGTTGTGCAGCAAGGTATCCAGGTACTCGACAAGGCACCGGGCCGCATCCGAACGCCGTCGGCAGCCGGGTGGATGGTGCTCGCGCTCGTTGTGGTCGCGGCGACCGTCGCCACCGCCGGCCTGGTCGCGGTGGCCAGGTCCGGGCGGCCGGCGGCGAGTGCCGCAGTCCGTTCCCGCGAGCCGGTGACCGCCGTCACGGTGCTGACCGGGTCGCCCGCCATCGCCAGCGCTGACGAAGCGCGCGCCCTCCTGACGACGACGCCGTCCGCCGTCGTCGCGAGCGCCAGCAGCCGCGCCGACGTCCTCGCGGCGGCGGGCATCGCCCGTCGAGCGCATGCGCCATTGCTGCTCATGCCGGCCGCAAGCGCGAGCACTGCGGCGGCGCAGCCGGCCGCTCAGGTGGCTGCGCAGGTCGCCGGCCAGGTAGCAGCGCTGCGGGACGCGATCAGGGCGCTGCATCCTGCTGCCGTGCTCGCCGTGGGCGTCGCCCGGTCTGCCCTCGCGGCCGACCTGCCCGGTGTCCGCCTCGTCAGCACGGCCAGCGCCCTGCCGGCGACGGCGGCGGCCACGCCGATGCGCAGCGTTGCTGTGCTGGTGCACGTCGGCCGCACCGCGGCCGCCGCGGCCCTGGCCATCGCCGCGACCGCGACCGCGCAGGTGGCCGGCGCGCGCGTGATCGACCTGCCCGGCTACGATCCGCGCGCCGACCTGGCGGCGATCAAGGCCCTGACGGGAACCAGGCCGCAGCGCGTCTTGGCCGTGGGCGCGGGCTTCGGGTCAGCGCGGCTCCTGGCCGCCAGGGTCAGCGTCGCCGAGACCGGCCTGCAGCTACCCGGCGGCGGTCAGGTCCTGTTCCCAGCGCGCCGGATCGTTGCGCTCTACGGAAACCCGGGCACCCCGGCGCTTGGCGCCCTCGGCGAGCAGGGCCTGACCGCGAGCATCGCCCGCGCCAAGGCGACTGCGGCGCAGTACGCGGCACTGAGCAAGGTGCCGGTGATTCCGGCCTTCGAGATCATCGCGACCGTCGCCCAGGCGTCAGCCGGGCGATCAGGCACGTATTCGTACGAGTCGAGCGTCGCCTCGCTGCGGCCGTGGATCACGGCCGCCAGCAAGGCCGGCCTGTACGTGACGCTGGACCTCCAGCCTGGCCGCGCCAGCCTGCTGGCCCAGGCCAAGAGATACCGGCCCCTGCTGCGGCTGCCCAACGTCGGGCTCGCCCTGGACCCGGAGTGGAAGCTCCAGCCCGGTCAGCTGCCGCTCCGGCAGATCGGCAGCGTCAGCGTGACCGAGGTCAACAGGGTCGCCAGCTGGCTGGCGGCGCTCACCGCGAAGTACCGTCTCCCGCAAAAGCTCCTGGAACTGCACGAGTTCCGGCTGACCATGATCCAGGACCTCCAGCGGGTCGACACCAGTCACGATGACCTGGCCATCGTCATCAACATGGACGGCCAGGGCGCGCCCGGTGTCAAGCAGCAGACCTGGCAGGCAGTGGTCGCCAGCGCGCCCGGGGGCGTGTACTTCGGGTGGAAGGACTTCTACGTCAAGGACACCCCGATGCAGGGCCCGAGGCAGACCATCCGGCATCGGCCGGCACCCGTGCTGATCTCGTATCAGTAACTCGCGTCTGCACTAAACCGGCCCGCGGCGGGCATGACCGCTGCCGGGAACTGTCCGCGGCTGCGCCGCCACCGGCGGGGGAGGAGCGCGTGCGCGTTGCGGCGGCCGGCCGACGTCGAGCTGTTCCGGCGGCCGGGCTCGCGGGAGCTGCGCGTACTCGCCGACGCGCTGCGAGCGGAGACAGTAGGCGGCGGCCTGCTGCTCGCGGCGACCGCCGTCGCCCTGATCCTGGCCAACGCCGGCGCGAGGAACTGGTACGAGCACCTCCGCCACATCGCCATCGGGCCGTCTGCCCTGCTGCTGCACCTGACCCTGGAGGAATGGGCCGCCGACGGGCTGCTGGCCATCTTCTTCTTCATCGCGGGCATGGAGCTGAAACGCGAGCTCGTGGCCGGCGAGATGCGCCGCATCTCCGCGGCTCTCGTGCCGGTGGCTGCCGCGGTCGGCGGCATGATCCTGCCCGCGCTGATCTACCTCGCCGTCAACCTCGGCCATCCCACCGCCCGCGGCTGGGCCATCCCGTCCGCCACCGATCTCGCCTTCGCGCTCACGGTGCTGGCGGTCACCGGCCGCCATCTCCCTGCGGCGCTGCGCGCCTTCCTGCTCACGCTCGCGGTCGTCGACGACATCGGCGCCATCGTCGTGATCGCGGTGGCATACACCAGCAGCATCAGGCCACTGCCGCTGGCGGCAGCGGTGGTACTGCTGGCCGTGTTCTGGCTGCTCCAGCGCATCCGCCTGACCAGCGGCTGGATCACGATCCCGCTCGCCGTGGTGATCTGGAGCCTGGTGCATGCCTCCGGCGTGCACGCGACCGTGGCCGGGGTCGCGCTCGGGCTGCTGGTGCCGGTGACCGCAGCGGGCCAGGACGAGTCCCCAGCCGAGCGCCTCGAGCACCTGGTCCGGCCGGTCTCAGCCGGGCTCTGCGTCCCCGCCTTCGCGCTGCTGTCCGCGGGCGTGGCCGTCTCGGCCAGCTCGCTCTCGCGGGTCGTTACCGGACGGATCGGCATCGGCGTGCTGGCGGGCCTGATCGTCGGCAAGTCGATCGGGGTCTTCGGCGGCGCGTACGTGACGGCACGCTTCACCAGGGCGCGGCTCAGCCCAGAGCTTGCCTGGGCAGACATCTTCGCGGTGAGCGTCCTGTCCGGCGTTGGCTTCACGGTCTCGCTGCTCATCAGCGACCTGGCCTTCGGAGCCGACTCCGGCAATGCCGCTACTGCCAAGACCGCTGTGGTGCTGGCGTCCCTGATTGCGAGCCTGCTCGCCTGCGGGCTGCTGGCGGCCCGCAACGCCCACTACCGGGAGCCGCAGGCCGAGGAGACGGGCCATGATCCAGAGTGATGATCATTCATACGAAAACATGCTAAGTCGTGCGCATCATGTAAACTCAAGGTTGACATCATGCTTGCAGGTCAACCACGATTAGGGTCGTGAGCCTCAGCGGTGCGGACCTGACGGCACTGGCCAGCCAGATCGGCGCCCTGGCGCAGCGCCTCGGCGCCAGCGGCCCTCCGGCAGCGCGGACCGCGGCGGCCAGCAGCCCGCGCGCAGGTCAGGGCGCGGAGAGCTCTACGGGAGCGAGCTCTCCAGCCCCGGCCGCTCCGGCCGGGCTGGCGGCGGTGCAGATTGCCAGCGAGCTATCGGCAGCGTCCGCGGTCGCGCTGCGCCTGAGCGTGGACCTGGCCAGGGCAGCCGGACGCACCTGGCAGGAACTCGGTGACGTGCTCGGGGTGAGCCGCCAGGCGGCGTTCCAGCGCTTCGGCCACCCGCTCGACCCGAGGACAGGTCAGCCGATGAGCAACGGGATGCTGCCAGCGGCCGCGGCGAAGGCCACCACCCAGGTACTCGAGCCAGACGCCTTGTAGCCGCTCTGGTTTGCAGCAGCCGTGGCTTGCGGCAGCACTGGTTTGCGGCGGTACTGGTTTGCAGGTGCCAGCGCTAGCCCGCTGCCGCGGGGCCGATCGGCCCGCCGAGGTCAGGCTCCATGCTGGCCACCGTGGCGCAGTCGGCGGCGAACGTGATCAGCACGTCGACGTGCTCGCCGGCCAGCACTCGCGGCAGCCAGTACTTGGCGTCATCCCACATCAGGGGCAGCGGCAATGCGTCCTCGGCGAACCACCGGGGCGCGACCTCATCGGATTCGGCCGGCTCGCCCTGATACACCGACGTGACGAAGACGTCGGCGGTCTGGTCCCACGATGGCCGCGCCGGGAACCTGAACTCGATACTCGCCATGTGCTGAAGCGAATCAGCCGGGACGACCAGGCTCGACTCCTCGGCCACCTCGCGCACGGCCGCGGCGACCGGCTTCTCGCCCGCCTCGACGTGACCGCCAAGCCCGACCCACTTGCCAGCGCCGAATCCGGACTTCTTCAGCCCGAGCAGGACCTCGGGGCCGTCGGCGGCATGACGCCTGATCAGGCACAGGCAGGTCTGCATCATCGGGCCAGCCTAACGGCAGCCCGCTACCGGACCGATCATTCGTCAGGCCGTGTCCCTGGCGAGGCTGATCAGCCGGTCGAGCACGCGGCCGTCGCTGGTCCGCAGCCCGTCGTGCTCAAACTCGTTGGTGATCCAGTAACGCAAACCGCGGATGCCGGCCGCCGTCTCCAGGGAGAATTCCCTGGGCACGTACATGTCGTCGAAGTAGATCGCGGCCGCCGCGGGGACGTCGTTGCGCGCCAGCTGGGCCGGGTCGTAGAGCGCCGGCCAGTCGGCTCGCTCCGCCAGCAACTCGGCGGCCTCAGCTAGCGGCCGCAACGCCGGGTCCTGCTCGAACACGAATGGGTACACCATCTCGCCGGTGAACAGCAGCGGCGCGCCACCGTCGATAGCGGCTTCGGGCGCGAACTCGCCGAACTCGGCCCGCACCCGCTGCGCTGACCACCTGGTCGCCGTGCCCTGCGCATAGCAGGCCTCGTGGACCAGCGCGTACAGCGGCGCGGACGCGTACGACAGCTCGGCCTGCACCCTCGCCAGGAAGTCATCGCTCAGCTCGGTCCCGGCGAACGGATCCTCGAGCAGGTAGTGCAGCGAGTGCGAGCCAGTACTCGAGCCGAGCATCTGCCCGAGGGTCTGGAACCGCTCCACGGTCAGCGTCCCGCCGCCGGGCAAGGTCGCCGGCTTCGCGGCCAGCGTGCGCGCCACCTCGCGCGCGACGTCGACGTCCTGCGGATAGCGCTGGTAGTGCGCCCGGTTCTTGGCCGCGACGACCTGGTAGGTCAGCCGGTAGACGTCGTCGGCCGTCGTGGTCAGGCCCGGCAGCCCGCCAGTGATGAACGCCTCGCGCACGCCGCCTGGTGCAGTGGACAGATAGGCCACCGCGCAGAAGCCGCCAAAGCTCTGCCCGAGCAGGCTCCACGGCGCGCCGCCGGTCACCTGCGGCCTGATCAGCTCGGCGTCGGCGATGATCGAGTCGGCCCGGAACTGACCAAGGTAGCTAGCCTGCGCCGCCGCGTCGGAAAACCCGGCTAGCGTCTGCCGGGTCGCGGGCGTGGACCGACCGGTGCCGCGCTGATCGAGCAGCAGCACCCGGAAGTCGCGCAGCGCGCGATCCAGCCAGCTGTCACGGCCCACCGGCCGGGGCGACCCGAAGCCGGGACCGCCCTGCAGGAAGACCAGCCACGGCAGGTCGGCTGACTCGCTCCCGGCGGCGACGACCTCGCGCGCGAAGACGGTGATCTGGTCACCGTCCGGCTGCGAGTGATCCAGCGGGACCGCGAAGGTGCGGTCGGTGAGCACGGTGCCGGGCTGCCGGTAACTGGCCATGATCAGCACACTAATGCCCGGGCGCGCCGCCCGAGTCATACCATGACCCGGAGGCACGTCCCGATCTCTCACCCCACCTGGAGCACCGCATGCTGGGACTGCCGTCGTCAGACGAGCAGGGCCGTGACATTCCGCGCGGGCCTGCCGCCACGCTCTTCGCCGCCGATCAGGCGTCGCGCGGCCTCGGCATGGAGCTGCTGCACGTCGGCCGCGGCACGGCAGTCGTGCAGATGCGGGTCGCGCTCCAGATGCTGAACGGGCACTCCATCGGCCATGGCGGCTACGTCTTCATGCTGGCCGATACGGCGTTCGCCTGCGCGTGCAACAGCGAGGGCCCGGCCACCGTGGCCGCAGGCGCCGAGATCAGCTTCGTCACCCCCGTGCGCGAAGGCGACATCCTGGTAGCCACGGCCATCGAGCGGACGCGCTTCGGCCGCAGCGGCATCTACGACGTCACCGTCCGCCGCGGCGACGACATCGTCGCCGAGTTCCGCGGCCGCAGTCACACCCTCGGCTAGCCGCCTGCCGCCGCCCTGCCGGCGGGTCCCGGGAATTTCCCGACCGGAACGGGGAACCAGGCCGCCGGTCCGGACACAAACGAGACGTGGCGATGGTGACGAGCACCGGTCCTTCAGACGCCGCGCTCTGGCAGGCCGCGGCTGCGGGCGAGCATGCGGCCTTCGGGCAGCTGTTCGACCGCCACGCAACCGCGGTCTGCAACTACCTGCTCCGCCGCACCTCCGACTGGGCGGCGGCCGAGGACCTGAAGTAGATATTGGTCGCGGGCACCAGCTAGATTCGGCGGCGTGCCGCTCCGCAGATTCGCCGTCCGACTGTACCGGTGGCAGCTGCGCCGGCAGCTGGCCCGCGGCCCGCTGCCCCGGCACATCGGGCTGATCATCGACGGCAACCGCCGCTGGGCCAGGCAGGCGGGACTGGCGAGCCCGAGTGACGGCCACCGGCACGGCGCCGAGCACATCTGGGACGCCCTCTCCTGGTGCCAGGCGGCCGGGATCCGGCACGTCACCGTGTTCATCTGCTCGGCGGAGAACCTGGCCAGGCGGGACGACGCTGAGGTCTCGACGCTGATGGACATCATCGAGCAGGTCGTCGTGACCAGGATCGCCACCGCGGACCCGGCGTGGCAGGTCCACATCGCAGGCCTGGTGGACATGCTGCCGGCCAGCACGGCGCGCTCGCTCAAGGGCGCGGCCGAAGCGAGCCGGAGCTGCGCGACCGGATCCCATGTGACCCTCTGCGTCGGGTACGGCGGCCGCCAGGAGATCGCCGAGGCCGTCCGCTCATTGCTGCTCGAGCGGGCCGCCGCCGGCACTGCCATCGCCGACTTGGCGAGCACGGTAACCGAGGACGACATCGCCCGGCACCTGGCGGGGGACGGCCAGCCTGAGCCAGACCTGATCATCAGGACCAGCGGCGAGCAGCGCATGTCCAACTTCCTGCTCTGGCAGAGCACCGGCGCTTACCTGCACTTCTGCGATGCCTACTGGCCCGCGTTCGGGGAGATCGACTTCCTCCGGGCGCTGCGAGACTTCGCCGCCAGGGCATCGGCACCGGATCTCTGGTAATGCGCATCGCGGTCTTCCTCGGCAGCTCGATCGGCCGCCCGCCCGAATACGCGGCTGCTGCGGCCGACTTCGGCCGCCAGTTGGCCAGGGCCGGGGTTGGCATCGTCTACGGCGGCGCCAGCGTCGGGATGATGGGCGTGCTGGCCGACGCCGCGCTAGCCGAGGGCGGCGAGGTGATCGGCGTCATCCCGGGCGGCCTGTTCGCGGCCGAGATACCGCACCCTGGCCTGACCCGGATGGAGGTCGTCGCCACGATGCACGAGCGCAAGGCACTGATGGCCGAGCTAGCCGACGGGTTTGCCGCGCTGCCGGGGGGCCTTGGCACCCTCGATGAGCTGTTCGAGATCCTGACCTGGCAGCAGATCGGACTGCATGCCAAGCCGGTAGCTCTCGTCGACGTCGGCGGCTTCTGGACCCCGCTGACTCGCCTGCTGGACGCGCTCACCGAGGCCGGCTTCGTACCGCGAGCGACCAGGCAGTCCGTCGTCCAGGTGCGCGACGCCGAGGAGTTCCTTACCCTGCTGCCTTGACAGGTAGCGTGGCGATCCCGATCCAAGCCGAACCGGAGGGACGCAGGGCTGATGACCGATCAGACGAACCACAGGGCGGGCAGCGCTGACGGCACATCCGCCGAAGTCGAGTTGATCTCTGCCGAGCGCCTGATCTTCTTCTCCGACGCCGTCGTGGCGATCGCCATCACGCTGCTCGCCCTCGCCCTGCCAGTGCCCCACGGCCAGTCGTCGCCAGCCGTTTTCAAGGCCATGTGGCACGACCGGGACGCGTACCTGGCGTTCCTCATCAGCTTCGTCGTCATCGCCAACCACTGGCGCTCCCACCACGGGCTGTACCGGAATGTAGGCCGACTCGACGGCCGCATCATCACCATCAACATGTTCTGGCTGCTGCTCATCGTCATCACGCCGTTCGCCACCAAGGTGATATCGGGGAACGAAGCAGTCGGGGCGCGCTTCACGGTCTACGCGGTGATCCAGGTCGCGATCATCCTGGCGTTCCTGGCGATGACCCGGCACATCATGAGCGGCCACCTGCTCCGGCCCGGCGCGCCCGAGCCGGCTTCGCGCGTCGACGAGGCGGCCCTGCTCGCCGTCGCCGGCATGTTCGCGCTGTCCATTCCGGTGGCTTACGCGACCAACAGCCAGTGGGCGTTCGTCATCTGGGTTGCCTCGGTGTTCACGGCCAGGGCCGTGCGCCGCCGGTGGCGCACTTAAGATCCCTCCAGCAGCAGTAAGGAGCACACATGCCAGCCACCAGTGAGTACCTGGACTACTCCGGCCGCGACGACGAGCTGAGCGGGGGATCGCGGCTGATCCCGGTCGACACTCCGGCGGGGACGTTCCGCGTCTGGGTCAAGCGGACCGGGAACAACCCGAGGCTTAAGGTCCTGCTCCTGCACGGCGGCCCAGGAGCGACGCACGAGTACCTGGAGGCGTGTGACAGCTTCCTGCCAGCCGCCGGCGTCGAGTACTACTACTACGACCAGCTCGGATCCGGCTTCAGTGACCAGCCAGCGGAGCCGTCGCTGTGGGACGTGGACCGGTTCGTCGAGGAGGTCGAGCAGGTCCGCCAGGCACTTGACCTGGGGCCGGACAGCTTCGTTCTGTACGGCCACTCGTGGGGCGGCATCCTGGCGATCGAGTACGCGCTGAAGTACCAGCACCAGCTGCGCGGCCTGGTGATCTCCAACATGATGTCGAGCGTGCCAGCCTACAACGCCTACGCCGAGCAGGTCCTGATGCCCGCGATGGACCAGTCGGCGCTGGCCGAGATCAAGGCGCTCGAGGCGGCCGGCCAGATCGAAGATCCCCGTTACATGGAACTGCTGGTGGAGCAGCATTACATCCACCACGTGCTGCGCATGCCGCACGAGGACTGGCCGGACCCGGCCAACCGCGGCTTCGCCCACATCAATCCCGCGATCTACGTGTCCATGCAGGGTCCGAGCGAGCTGGGCATCAGCAGCGACGCGAGCCTGGCCGGCTGGGACCGGACCGAGGAGCTGACCACGATCACGGTTCCCACCCTGGTCATCGGGGCCCAGCACGACACCATGGACCCGGCGCATATGAAGATGATGGCCGAGCGGCTGCCGGCCGGACGCTACCTGCATTGCCCCGACGGCAGTCACATGGCCATGTATGACGACCAGCGCGCCTACTTCAGCGGGCTCATCGAGTTCCTGGCCGGTCTCGACGTGGCCTCGCCGGCCTCGCCGGCCTCGGCGTGACTTAGCCGACCCCGAACCCCGGCTGGCCGCAGGCCGCCGCCAGCACGGTGTTGAGCAGCAGCTGCACTGTCGTCACCGCGCCCACCCCGCCGGGGACTGGGGACGGGGCACCCGCTACTGCGCTGACCGACGGGGCGTCGACATCGCCGACGAGGCTGCCATCGGCCGCCGTGCTCGTGCCCACTTCGATCACGACGGCACCCGGCCTGACGTGCCCCGCCGTGATTAGTCCCGGCCGCCGCGACACAGGACTCGCGCCGTCGACGTCCTTGGCCGGGTCGATGGCAGCCCCGAGCTCGGCCAGGGCCAGCCCGGCCGGCAGCGGCGTCTGGGCCAAGATCCCGTGCACGGAAGCGTCGCTCGACAGCGCGGCGAGCACTGCCGTGATGTCGGCTGCCCGCGCGTCCGCCGGCAGCTCGCTCACATCGCACCCGATCCCGAGCCGGCCTGCGGCGTTCCTGAGCGAGCGGACGTACCAGGCAGCGGACTCGTCCCTGGTCGCAAGCACGACGGCAAGCCGCACCGCGATGCCAGCGGCCGCACACTCGGCTAGCGCCCGAGACGACCTGGCCCGCAGTCGCGCGGCTAGCTCCTTGCCGCTCAGGGACCGGGCCGTCACCGGTCCAGCTCCGCACGGACCACGGCGCTGACCTCCGCGGCCCTCGCCTCAAGCGCGCTCGCTTGCGAGACAGCCTCAGTGAACCGAGCGCGAGCGTCTGTGTCGGTGATGCCGGCCAGGTTCACCTCGACGTTGACCCGAGCGGTGGCCACCGCAGCGCGGATGGCTTCGGCGGCCGCGGCCACGTCGGCGATGACGTTCCGGTTCCCGATCGGAAGCAGGACGTCGGCCAGCTTCAGCAGCCGAGCGCAGGCTGCGATCACCGCGGCGGGCGGCTCGGCCGCCCCGGCGAGGGCAGCAGCAATTGCCGCCGACCGTTCGCTCGCCAGCTCAGCGGTGTCCCTGGGCAGCCGGTACGCGGCGGCGACCGCGCCGAACGCGGCGGAGTCCGCGGCGATGAGATCGGTGCTGGTCTCGCGCAGCTGGTCAGCGTCGGCCGTGACCAGCGAGATCGCGCTGGCGTCCGCGGCGTACTTCGGCCCGTCGGAGTACCGGGCGACCATGGCCAGCAGTGCTGCCGCCTGCGCGGCCTGCAGCGCGGCCGTCGCGCCGCCGCCAGGAGCAGCGGTGCGGGCCGCCAGGTCGGTCAAGAAGGCCTCGATCGTCTGGTCGCGCACGGCTGGCAGACTATCGGTCGCGGCCGCCGCCACGACCGCGGCGGGGGCCACCTTCGGCCGGCTGGCAAGCCCTCGACCGGCGCTTCGGTCATTGCGTGCCGAAAGTTATAGATCCGCCCTGACCCGGGCGGTAGGCAACTGCCGCGCCGGGCCGTCCGCCAAGGCCGGTACAATGGCCGCGAAGGGGAGTAGTCCCTCGCTGGCTGGCCGACATACCGGCGCGCAGGCGCCCGGCCACCGGGCCACTGGATAGTGGTGGACGAGACCTTCGGCTGTTGAGTCGTTCCGGCCGAAGATGCTCCCCGTATCTGGAGCCGGGTCCACCGAATGCCCTTGGAGGCCCCGCGTGCCCGAGCTCGCCGTTATCGGCATCGCGTTTGCGGTGACCTTCCTGGCTGAGCTGCCGGACAAGTCGATGTTCGCTGCGCTCGTGCTCAGCACCCGGCACCGCGCGACCTGGGTCTGGGCCGGCGCAGCGGCTGCGTTCACCCTGCACATCGCGATCGCCGTCACCGCTGGCCAGCTGCTGGCGCTGCTGCCGCACCGGGTCGTCGATGCGGTCGTCGCCGCGTTGTTCGTGGCTGGCGCGATTTACCTGTGGGTGAGCAGCACACGCCAGCATGAGCGCGCCGGCGTCGACGCGGCCCGCCAGGGCGGCAGGCCGCCATCCTTCTGGCGTATCGCGGGGGCCAGTTTCGGTGTGGTGTTCCTGGCCGAGTGGGGCGACATCACCCAGATCACCGCAGCCAACCTCGCGGCCAGGTACAACCCGTTGCTGGTGTTCGTCGGCGCGACCCTCGGCCTGTGGGCCGTCGCCGCGACCGCCGTCAGCATCGGCGCCAAGAGCCTCAACCTGATCCCGATGGCATGGGTGAGCCGCATCACCGGCACCATCCTGCTGGCGCTGGGCATCTACTCGGCCATCGCGGCCGCCAGAGGCTAGCAGCTGGCTGAGAGCAGCGTCGCTGCCGTCTCCAGGGTGACAGTGTCAACCCGCACCAGAGCCAGCCCGCGGCGGGAGCGGATCTTGACGAGCTGCTCGATGCTGTGACTGACTTGTCGCAGGCCTGGAAGAGGTGCGGCAACTGGGGGTATTCCGGTGACTTACGTCGACGCGCAAGTCCTGCGCGCGCGGTACGCGCAGGAGCGCGACAAGCGGCTTCGACCAGACGGCAACGATCAGTACCTGCAGGTGACCGGCCAGTTCGGGCATTACCTCGACGATCCCTACACCGAGCGGGTCGAGCGGGAGGCCAAGCGCGATCACGTGACGATGGCGTTCGTCGGCGGGGGCTTCGCCGGCCTGGTCACCGCGGCACGGCTCAAGGAAGCCGGCGTCGACGACGTCCGCATTGTCGAGAAGGGCGGCGGCTTCGGCGGCACCTGGTACTGGAACCGGTACCCGGGCGCTCAGTGCGACACAGCCGCGATGATCTACATGCCGCTGCTGGAAGAGACCGGGCACATGCCCACTGAGCGCTACGCGCACGCGTCCGAGATCCTTGAGCACTGCGACCGGATCAGCAAGCAGTACGGGCTGCACGACAACGCCCTCTTCCATACTGAGGTCACGGGCCTGGAGTGGGACGCGACGGCCCGCCGGTGGATCGTGCGGACCAACCGTGGCGATGAGTTCACCGCACAGTTCGTTGGGATGGGAACGGGGCCGCTACACGTGCCCAAGCTCCCCGGCATCCCTGGCATTGGGTCCTTCGGTGGCCATTCGTTCCATACGAGCCGGTGGGACTACGCCTACACCGGCGGCGACCCGTCTGGCGCGCCGATGGATCAGCTGGCCGACAAGCGCGTCGCCATCATCGGCACCGGCGCGACGGCAGTGCAGTGCGTCCCGCACCTCGCGCAGGCGTGCGGTGAGCTGTTCGTGTTCCAGCGCACGCCCTCCTCGGTCGACGTGCGGGGGAACCGCCCGATGGACCCGCAATGGTTCGCGGACATCGCGGCGCCCGGCTGGCAGGAGCGCTGGCTGGACAACTTCGTCGCCAACATGTCCGCAGCGGAGCTGCCCGCCGAGGACCTCGTGAACGACGGGTGGACGGACCTGGCCAAGCGGATCCGGGGCAGGCTGTCGGCTGCGCGCCCGGAGCCGGCCAGCTTCGAGGACTTCCTGGCCGACTTCGAGAATGCTGACCACGAGAAAATGAGCGAGATCCGGGCCAGAGTCGACGCGATCGTCGAGGATCCCGCCACCGCGCACGCGCTGAAAGCCTGGTACCGCCAGCTCTGCAAGCGGCCTTGCTTCCACGACGAGTTCCTCAGCGCCTTCAACCTGCCGTCAGTCCATCTCATCGACACCGACGGCAGGGGAGTGGAGCAGATCACGCCCGCCGGCGTGGTCGTGGCCGGCGTCGAGTACCCCGTCGACTGCATCATCTACGCGTCGGGCTTCGAGGTTGGCACCGAGCCGATCCGGCGGTACGGGTTCGACGTCACCGGTCGCGACGGCGTCCGGCTGTCGGACTACTGGTCGGCCGGGATGCGGAGCATGCACGGTGTCCACGTCAACGGCTTCCCGAACGCCTTCCTTGTGCAGCTCGGCCAGGGCGGCAACTTCGTGGCCAACGTCCCGCACAACCTGAACGACGCAGCCAAGAGCGTCGCCGCGATTGTCACGCACATGATCAAACACGGCTTCCGCCAGGTCGAGGTGACCCGCGACGCCGAGGACGCCTGGATGGAGCAGCTGGCCCCGAACCCGGTCATGACGTCGTTCCTGGCCAACTGCACTCCTGGCTACTACAACAACGAGGGCCAGGGCCCGAGCCCGCACTCGTTGCTGGTCGGATACTCGGCGGGCGCGCCTGCCTACTTCCGCTACATCGAGCAGTGGCGTCAGTCGGGCGAGTTCGCCGGGCTGGAGTTCGGTCCCGGCTGACGCAGGTAGGGGAAGCAAACCATTGCTCACGGCGAAGTCCTCAGCTACCAGCGTCCGGGGCTGTCGTGCTGCGGCTGGGGACGCGCAGCCGACACCGATACCATGCGATTCGTGATCCATTCCGGCCTGACCTACGCGGAGATCTCCGGCTTCCGGCCGCTGCTGCTGGACCTGCACGTGCCCGACGACGCAGCCGGGGTGCCGGTGGTGGTCTGGATTCACGGCGGCGGCTTTACGTCGGGAGACCGCCGGCACCTGCCGCCGACGCTCGAGCCGGGGTCGGTCTTCGCGGCTCTCACCGGGGCCGGCCTGGCCTGCGCCACCGTCGACTACCGCCTCGCTGCGGAAGCGGGCTGGCCGGCCCAACGCGACGACATCGCCGCGGCGATCAGCTTCTTGCGCGCGCGAGCGGGTGAGTTCGGGCTCGACGCTGCCCGGCTCGGCGTGTGGGGAGAGTCGGCAGGCGGGCATCTCGCCCTGATGGCCGGGCTGGCTGATCCCGGTATCGCCGCGGTCGTCGCCTGGTACCCGCTGACCGACCTGGCGTTGCTTCCGCCGAGCGCCTTCGACGGTGCGGAGCAGACGCGGTTGCTCGGACAGCGAGCGGCGGAGCTGCCGGGCCTGATCGCGGACGCCAGTCCGATCACGCATGTCAGCGCCGCCGCACCGCCGTGCCTGCTGGTGCACGGCGACCGCGACGAGGCACTGCCCGCCCTCCACAGCGAGCGCTTTCATCAGGCGCTCACGGCCGCCGGTGTCGAGTCCGCCTGCCACATCGTGCCCGGTGCCGGCCATTGCTTCACCGGACATGGTGATGTGCCCGGCCTGATCGCACGGGCCGTCGCCTACCTCGAGGGGAAGCTCCGATGACCGCCGCCGCAGGATTCGAGGAGATATCCCCGACGACCCTCGCCGACATCCTCGGTGGCGAGCAGGTTATGAATATCAGCATCCGCCCGCTCTGGGCCGCCATCCGCCGAATAGCCGGGCCAGCATTTACCGTACGCTGCGCTCCGGGCGACAACCTGATGCTGCACGCGGCGATCTACCGGGCCGAGCCTGGCTCGGTTCTTGTGGTCGAGTCGGGCGATGTGAACTACGCGCTAGCTGGAGGGAACGTCTGCGCGCTGGCCCAGCGCCGGGGGATCGCAGCGCTCGTGACGGACGGCGCGATCCGGGACCTCGCCGAGGTGCGCGGGCTTGGTTTCCCGGTCTTCGCCAGGGGAGTGATCCCCGTCCCCGGGGCGAAGCTCACTGCATCGCCACTGAACGGCCGCGTCCGGTGCGGCGGCGTCAGCGTCGATGCCGGCGACATCGTGGTCGCAGACGAGGAAGGCGTCGTCGTCGTTCCGGCTGCCCGTAGCGAGCAGGTTCGCCGCGACGCCAGGGCGCGGCAGGGCCAGGAAGAGCGCGAGTCGCTCGCCGCGTGGGAGGAGCGGCATCACGCCCTGGTCGACAGGCTCCTCCGCGAGAAGGGCGTGACATCGTAGGACCGTGGCGAAGCTGCTGGCGTTCGTACTGCCGCTGGGCCTGGACTCCTTTGCTGTAGCCGCCGCGATCGGAGCCGCAGGTGCGCTCGGCTGGCGCGCCCGGGTGCGTATCTCCATCATTTTCGTGATCTTCGAGGCCGGCATGCCGCTGGTCGGACTGACGGTAGGCGGCGGGCTGGCGCGGGTCATCGGCGCCGCTGCTGACTACGTCGCGGCCGCTGCGGTGATCGGCCTCGGCGCCTGGATGCTGATCAGCGCCCGCCACGACGACGATGACGAGACGGCAGCGCGGCTCGCGGGGGCAAGCGGCCTGGCCGCGATCGCGCTCGGGCTCAGTATCAGCCTCGACGAGCTGGCGATCGGCTTCAGCCTCGGCCTGGCCCGCCTTCCTGTAGCGCCCGTCATCGTGGCGATCGCGATTCAGGCGGTCGTCGCGAGCCAGCTCGGACTGACGCTCGGCAGGGTGATCAGCGAGCGGTTCCGCCAGCATGCCGAGCAGATCGCGGGCCTCGCGCTCATCACCCTCGGCGGCTATCTCATCGCGGCACGCGTCATCGGCTAGGGCCGCCGTCGCGGTCAGCCGGCCCGGCTCAGCCGGCCGATACCCGCTCATCCCAGTCGATGCGGAACCGGTGCACCGGCCCGAACATCTTCTCCGGCACCAGGATCGTCCGCCGCAGGATCGGCATCAGCAGCCCGAACGCGAACGTCGCCACTGCGCCGTTGGTCTTGCCGGTATTTGTCTTCGCGGCCTGCTCCGAGATCGACTCCACCCGCGGGCGACGGCGCTTCTCGTACTCGGCGAACGCCGCCCCGGCGTCATCGATGTCCCGCAGGCAACGCGCGAGCTCGATCGCGCTCTCGATGGCCAGCGACGCGCCCTGACCGGAGCTGGACGACGGCGCGTGCACCGAGTCGCCTACCAGCACTAGCCGGTCACGGTGCCAGCGCGGCACGCTTGTCATCCGCTCCATCCGGCCGGCGACGAGCATCTTGTCGACAGTGGCCGACGCGAACAGGCGCTCACCCGGCTTGTCACCGATGTGGGAAGCGCGGAGCTTCGCGAGCCACTCGTCCTTCGGGACGGCGCGCGCTTCAGCGAGCGTCATGGGCTTGTCCTGCGGGTAGTTGCTGAAGAAGGCGAAGGTGCCATCTGGCTGCTGCCAGTAGCCGTAGAACGATTTCTTGCCAAAGGCGAAGTGCATCGTGTCAATCGCGCCTGCCGAAGCGTCGTTCAGCGTGCCGTCGGCCGAGAAGTCGCCGAAGCCGAAGCTCATCAGCCCGGTGTACTGCGGCTCCGGCGCTGCCGGGTCAATCAGGGTGCGGACGAGTGAGTGGATGCCTTCGGCGCCGATCAAGATGTCGGCGGTGGCGGTCGTGCCGTCCTCGAAGGTCGCCGTGACTGAGTCCGATTCCTCCTTGACGCCGATCAGTCGCTTGCCGTGCTCGAATGTGACGCCCTGCCGGACGGCGCCTTCATAGATCACGCGCAGCAGTTCCGAGCGCAGCATGGTGCAGCTCGGCGGCAGGCCTGGCAGGGTAGGGACGGACATCAGCTTCTTGCCGCTGCCCTTCTCCATCACCATCTCGTGCAGCGGGTGGCCAGCCGCCTGGACAGCGGCGTCGAGACCGACGATCTCCAGGGCCGCAAGGCCATTGGGTGCCACCGTCAGCATGGCGCCTGCACCGGCGGCCGCCTCGTCATACGCCTCGAAGACGGTGGCTTTGATCCCTGCCTTGCGCAGGGCGAGCGCCGTGACTGGTCCGGCGATGCCGCCGCCGATCACCAGCGCCGTCTTGATCCCCGCCATGTTCGCGTCCTCCGTGGTTCCCTTGCAACGCCCAGTCAGTCACCTGTCTGGCTGATGAAATACTGATATATCATTTCACAAGGGACAGCGAAACGCACGCGAGATTAGCGCTGATTGATGACGTGTCGCAGTTCGCCCCGGGGGAGCGCGAGTGTCCCATCGGTCGGGGGCGGACAAGGTTCCGTGCGCGCCGTAGGCACTGTACGGTCCAGGCGTTCGGTCTGCATCAAGGGGGCGTGGCCGTGCGGTACACGTGGGGCTTCTGCCTTATTCTCGGCGTGGCTTTCGCGGCTGCCAGCGTCGTCCTGGGCGTTCTCGCAATTGGTCAGGCCGGGGAGATCTCCGCGTACCACCACGCCAAGGCCTGCCTGGCAGGTGCCCCGCCTGACGCGGACTGCCGGCAGACCGTCACCGGCGCCATCACCGGCGTCACCGAGTACGGCGGGAGGAGCGCGGACTACGCGCTGGACGTGCAGACCGCCTCGCAGACCCTGCACGCGCGGGCCTACCGCCACGCTCCTGCATGCGCGGGCGAGACAAATCTGGCTACGTGCACCGGCGACTTCACCGCCACCGTCAACGGAGTACGCACAGACTCACAGGGCGGCAGCAATTACGCTGACGTCTCCTACGTGACCGGCGACGGCGTCATCAATACCTGGGCCCGGTTCGACGGGGACGGCACGGCCCTCGCGCGCGCAGCCACCGCCGACGAGAACGAGCGCACTCCGCTCACCATCAAGGTGTGGCGTGGCTCCATCGTCGGCGCGGAGCTCGGTGACACGTGGCACTGGGCGGAAGGCAATCCGCCCGGCAACGCGATTCCGGCCGCGTTCCTGACCGTCGGCTTCGCCCTGCTGCTGCTCGTGATGCGGCTGCGCATCCGCCGTCGGCCGGCCTTGCTGACACAGCGCGAGCGGCGGCGCCTGATGATCGAGGACGCCGGCCAGGTGGTGGCGGCCGCGGGCGCCATCGGCTGCTCGCGTACGGCTTCTGGCCGGGCGCGATCGTTGCCGTGGTGACCTTGGTGTGGCTCGGGCTGTCAGGCAGGCACAGCACCCGCGCACGCAAGCAAGCGCTGCTCACCTCGCTGAGCTCATGACGACGCTCGTGAGCACGGAGATCCTTCCCGGCGCCGCGCGCGATAGAAGATGTCCTGTCTGAGCGAAGTTGGTCCGCGACGTTCGCGGATGAGCACGGGCGTGGTGAGCATGCTGGTGATGGCCGGTCGGTGGCGTCAGCGGCCGCCTGCCGGCTGGGTGTCGAAACCACGGAGCCTGCCGCAGCTTCGTCGACATGCATACGGTCAGCGGCATCCGCCGGCTGTAACGTAAGTCGCCAAAAGCAGGCGGCGTCGTCAGTCGAATCTGATGTGCCGGATTGTGGTCGCGTACTGGCGCACGGCTGCCCGCAACGGCCCGTCGGTGGCCGCGCTGATCGGCAGGCCTGCAGCGGCGGCGATCGTCTCCGCGACCTGGGCCACCGTCAGGTGGTCTGTCTTGACGTGCACCGCAAACTGCTCGCCGACAAGAGCGTGCAGGTCCGGCTCCAGCCGTGCCATCCGGCGCATTCCGAAGGCCACATGTTCGGGGTCGCAGATCACGCTGCCTGGGAGCCGGCGATGCAGCTCGCACGCGGTGATTGTCTTTCCGCCGCCGAACGGCCCGTTGATCCACACCAACATGGCGTCGGTCATGAAGATCTCCTCCATGCTCTCCAGCAGCCGGGCAGCGTGTCCCGATTCCTGACCCAGGCAGCCCCTCATCCCGCCAGCACGGCGTCACCGGACTCCTGCCGTGCTCGGAAGGCCGCGGCCTTGACCCGGCTCTGGCACTGCGCCGAACAGAACCGCCGGACGGCGTTGCGCGAAGCGTCGACGTAGACGCGATCACAGCGCGGCGCAACGCACACACCGAGTCGGCCTGCTAGCTCGCTGCCGATGGCCAGGGCTAGCGCCGTCGCGCAGCCTGCGGCCCAGCCGACCCCGTAGGTGTCGCTCGCGCCATGGAAGTGCACTTGCCAGGCCTCGCCGGGATCTCTGTCGAGTTGCGGCCGAGCCCCGGTCTCGCCGAGCAGCTGGTTGACCATTGCAGCTGCGTCGTCGGCTCGATCGTCCTCCATGGCCTCGAATACCGTGCGCATCGCCCTGGCCGTCCCCGCCAGGTACTCGGCGCTGACGGCCGGCAGCTCCGCGGGTACGGTCACCCGGCCGCCGGACGGCAGTGCCGCAGCCGCGGCCCTGTCCAGCGCGGCACCGGTCGGCGCGGTATAGGACTTTCCACGCCACTCACCGTCGGTGAGCTGGTTGACCAGGGACGCCGACGCTTCCAGCAGCACCTCGATGTGACTATCGAAACGCACTTGACTGGTCACTCCTTCAGGCTCTAAAGTACGTGACTGACAATATCAGTTTTGCTGGTCACGAGATGGGAATCATGACGATCACGCCAGGCCGCCGGCACAGGGGAGTTCCGCGGCAGGTCCGGGTCCTGGCCGCCGCGCGGGCGGTCAATCAGCTCGGCGCCTTCTCACTGGTGTTCCTCACCGTCATGCTGTGCCGGGTCCTTGGCGCCAGCCTGGCAACCGCCGGTGCCGTATCGGCCTTGTTCGGCGTGGCGACCATCGCGAGCAGGCTGCTCGGCGGCCGACTCGCCGACCGGCTAGGCCGGCGCCGCACTATCCTGGCCGGCCTGACCGGATGCGCGGCAGCGCAGCTCGGCATCGCGGCCGCACCCGACGTCGCCGTCGCGGCAGTCTGCGCAGTCCTGCTCGGCCTCGCCTTCGAGCTCTACGAACCGCCAAGCCAGGCGGTGATCGCCGACGCCACCGAGCCCGACCAGCGCACGCACGCGTACGCCCTGCTGACCACCGCGCTGGCCGCCGGCAGTATGGGCGCCGGCCTGATCGCCGACGCTGTCGGGCACTCGGGCCTGCGCTGGCTCTTCGTCGTCGACGCGGCGTCCTGTCTAGCCTGCGCCTTGATCGTCCGCCTAGCGCTGCCCGCTGGCGGCCGACGGCCGACCAGAGCGTTGCGTTTGCCTGGTTCCGGTGACCGCCCGGCGGTTAGTGCAGGCGGGTCGCCCTGGCGGGACCCGGCGCTGCTAGCGATGACGGCAGCAGGCACGGTGTTCGCGCTCGTGTACATGCTGATCCTCATCGCTCTGCCGTTGTCTTTCTCAGCCCGCGGCCTGAATCCCGCAAGTTCCGGGCTTGTCATGGCAACAGCCACCCTTACTCTCGTCGTGATCCGCCCCGCCCTGCGGATCCCGATGCTGGCCCGGCTGTCCGGTCCGGTCGCGTGCGGCACCGGATTCGCCCTCATGGCAGCAGGCCTGGCCGGATACGCGACCGCGCATTCGCTCGCCGGGCTACTCGCACCGACGGCGATCTGGAGCGCCGGCAACCTTCTGCTATCTGGCCGCGCGTTCGCAGTTGTGACTGCACTCGCGCCGCCGGGAGCCACTGCACGCTATCTCGCCGTCTACGGGCTCAGCTGGGGGATCGCGACGGTGGTGGCGCCGGTTCTCGCGACAGAGGTGATCGGATCCCTCGGTCCGGCGGCCTTGTGGTCCGGCTGTGCGGTGCTCTGCGCCACGATGAGCTGCGGGCAGCCAGCACTGATGCGCGCCGTCACGCGCCGCTCACAGGTTCTTGCTGTCAGTGCGCCCGAAGCCCAGTGCGGGCTGGCTACAGGAGACCGTCGGCAGCTAACCGCCCGGGCCACTGCCGCGCACCGTCAACCGAGCGGCGATCCAATCGTTGCGGCAGCGTATGGCGCTAGCCAGCCAGCAGTGAGACAAACCGCAACCGCGGACAAGATTCAGTGAGACAAGCCTCGAACTGGCCAGATTCAGTGAGACAGCACCTCGGGCGAGGCTGGATCAGTCTGCAGCGACTACTTGCTAACTTTACATAATATGCATTATCGGCGCGCCATAATGGCCGTGGTCCGGTGTCTGGTGACCGGGACCGCGGCTTCCTTGCCCGGCGGTCCCGCTGCTGTCGCATAAACCCGGCTTCGTCATGAACTCTCGGAGGCTTTCGTCAACCTCATCCGCCGGCACGAACTGCACCAAGACCCGAGCGGCATCGGGGTGATGCGCCATCGCGAGGAACAGCTGCCGACGGCAAGCACCGCAGCCCTGTCCCCCTCTCCCCTACGATGTTGATCTTGATGGGAGGGGTGGCCAGCTGCTGCAAGAGCCGCTCGCGTTACCTGCTAAGAAGCCGAGTCAGCTCACTTCTGTGCCGGGAGGATTAGCTGACCGTTGTCGGTTTAGTCCGGATTAGCCTGGTGTGACTAATATGCGGCCATCGATAACGGTTGAGCACTCCTAGCGCGAGATAATGGCGTCAATGAGGGCGCCACGCGTAGACGAATGCTCCTGTTAGGTCGCAGTTAACCGGAGACTTCTCCGAACTAAGTGGAGAGTTCTCCGGTACCTGCCGATCCTGGCGGAGAAGTCTCCGGTTACCGGCAGCCCGCCAGGCCGACGCACTTCGTACGCGGGGGCGCGGTGGGCGGCGATTTCGCGCCGGGTATCGGGTCTGTATATAGAGGGCCAGTGCGTGGCTGGCGTCCGCGCGGGAGAGGTAATCGATGACGGTCAGCGAGGATTTCACGAGTCGCACCGACCGGTTCCGGGGTGAATTGCTGGCTCACTGTTACCGGATGCTGGGCTCGGCCGACGAGGCCGAGGACCTAGTCCAGGAGACATACCTGCGGGCGTGGCGGTCATTTGACGGGTTTGAGGGCCGTTCGTCAGTGCGAACCTGGCTGTACCGGATTGCGACCAACGTGTGCCTGACTGCGATGGAACGCCGCGGTCGCCGACCGCTGCCGTCTGGCCTGGGCGGGCCGGCGGACGACCCTGAGGCGCCGCTGCTCACGGGACTAGAGGTGCCGTGGCTACAGCCATTTCCCGGCGCGCCGCTCGCTGCGGAAAGCGAGAATCCGGCCTCGGTGGCGGTATCGCGGGCGGGTATCCGGCTGGCCTTTGTCGCGGCGCTCCAGCACCTGTCCGCACGGCAGCGCGCCGTGCTGATCTTGCGGGACGTCCTGGAGTGGCCGGCCGCTGAGGTGGCGGATTTGCTGGGCACGACTACCACTGCCGTTAACAGCGGGCTGCGGCGGGCCCGCGCCCAGCTCGCTCAGGCGCTTCCGGCCGAGGATGAGGTTGCCGAGCCCGCCGAACCCGACCTGCAGGCGCTGCTGGACCGGTTCGCGGCGGCGATTGAGAACGCCGATGCGAGCGCGCTAGCCGAGATGCTTCGGGAAGATGTCGCGCTGGAGATGCCTCCGGTTCTGACCTGGTTCAGCGGCCGCCAGGCCGTGGCGCGTTTCGTCGCGTCGCACCTTTTCACTGAGCCCGGAGCGCTCCGGCCGGTCGCGGTCACGGCAAATGAGCAGCCGGCCTTCGCGATCTACGAGCGCGTACCGGGCGGGACCTATCACGCGCACGCTGTGCTGGTGCTCACCCTCACCGCGGCGGGCGTCGCGCGGATCGTCAGCTTCCAGGACGCGAGCCTGTTCGGGTCGTTCGGCCTGCCACAGGAGTACGGTGCGGCCGGGCCGGGGCCGGCACAGAATCAGGCAGCTCCGGCGTGGCCGCACTGAACAGAGGACTAGAGCTACTCGAATCAGCTGTCAGTTACGCGCTCACCGCTACGGCGCTGGGCACTCCGCAGCTCCTGCATGGTCCCACCCCCTGCCCGGGCTGGGACCTGGCAATGTTGCTGGACCATGTCAGCGACTCGATCGGCGTGCTGCACGCGGCGATAGCCGGCGGCGGCGCTGGCGTGGTGCCTTACCTGGGGCCGACGCACGGACCGGCCGCGCGGCTGCGCGGCCAGGCAGCGATGATGCTTCGCGCTTGGGCCGCCGCTGGGCCGGCCGAGCGGCGGGTCGCCATCTGGGACCATGAGCTGACCGCGAGCATGGTCGCGGTGATCGGAGCCATCGAGATCACCGTTCACGGCTGGGACATCTCGGTCGCGTGCGGCGTCCGCCGACCGGTCCCGCCGGGCCTTGCCGCCGTCTTGCAGCCGATCGCCCCGCTGCTCATCACATCCGGCACCAGGCCCGGGCTGTTCGCCGACCCGGTCCAGCTGCCCGGCCCAGCCTCCCCCGGCGACCAGCTCGTCGCCTTCCTCGGTCGCCAACCTCGCCACCTGGCGCGACCGAGCCCGCCAGGGGCTAATCCGGATACGCGCTGCGGCTCCGCGGCGATTCACGGCGATCCCGCTGGTCTATATCAGTAGGCCGCCAGACAGGCGGCATGGAACCGCCAAGAACGCTGAGAACTGGAGTAACAGACATGACAATCGCCGACAAGACAGTGCTGGTGACCGGGGCCAATCGCGGCATAGGCGCGGCGCTGGTCGCCGAAGCCCTCGCCAGAGGCGCGAAGCGGGTCTACGCCGGCACGCGCCAGCCCCTGGTCTACCCGGACGGGCGCGTGACCCCCCTGACCCTGGACGTGACGGACGCCGCGCAGATTCAGGCAGCCGCCGATCAGGTCGAATCCCTCGATGTCCTTATCAACAACGCCGGAATCGCGCTGTTCGATGACCTGGGCGATCGTGCCGTGCTCGATCAGCATTTGGCCGTCAACCTCTTCGGCCCCTACCAGGTCATCCGAGTCTTCCTGCCGTTGCTGACGCGTTCCCGGGGAGCGATCGTCAACAATGTCTCGACGATGGCCGTCGCCCCATTGCCGCTCACTCCGGCCTACGCGATCTCTAAGGCGGCCGCGTTCAACCTGACGCAATCGCTGCGCGCTCTCCTGGCCGGGCGGGGAATCCGTGTTCACGCGGTCCTGACCGGCCCTACCGACACTGACATGACGCGGGGCTTCGAGATAGCTAAGGCCTCCCCGGAGTCGGTGGCGCGGGCCATCTTCGACGGAGTGGACAACGGGGAAGAGGACATCTTCCCCGACCCCGCGTCACGGTCCCTGGCCGACAGCTGGCGGAACGGCGCTGTCAAGGCGCTCGAGCGCGAGAACGCGGCGTTCGTCGTGGCGGAACCCGTCACGGCATAGGCGGGCGAGCAGTACCGGCCCAGGAATGCACAAAGAAAGGAGACGGACGCCATGACTGATCACAAGGTTGTCAGCCGTGAGGAGTGGCAGGGCGCTCGTGACGAGTTGCTTTTGCGAGAGAAGGAGCACACCAGGATGGCGGACGAGCTGGCGCGCCAGCGCCGCGAGCTGCCCTGGGTCGCGATTGAGAAGGAGTACCGGCTCGATGCCGACGACGGGACGCGTACCCTGGCCGAGCTTTTCGACGGCCGCTCACAGCTCCTGATTTACCACTTCATGTTCGGGCCGAGCTACCGGTCGGGATGCCCAGTCAACTCGTCGATGGCCGATGGCCTTGACGGCCTGCTGCCGCACCTGCATGCCCGCGACGTGAACCTGCTGCTGGTTTCGCGGGCTCCGCTGGCGAAACTCCAGGCATACAAGCACAGGATGGGCTGGCGCCTTCCCTGGGTGTCGTCGGCGAACACCGACTTCAACTTCGACTTCGGCGCCTCCTACACCGACGAGCAGCTACGTTCATGGGACCTCGACGAGGGCAGCCTGCCGCCGATCGTGCGTCACAATGCGACGGCGACCGGCACCGACATCCGTGGATACCTGTCGGAATCACCGGCGATGACGGCCTTCACGCTCCGGGACGGCGCCGTCTACCAGACCTACGCGACCGCGGGGCGCGGGGTCGAGTTCCTGATGGGCTACTACCCGATCCTCGACCGGGCGCCGAAAGGCCGCGACGAAGGCGACGCGTTCCAGACCTGGATCCGCCGCCATGACGAGTACGTCTAACGCCCGGGAGGAGGTCGTGGCGAGCTCGATAGGCGAGTCGTGCGCGGTGCGCTGGTACGGCGAACGGTACAACAGGGATGGGCGCGGACCGCGACTAAGGATGGCGGCATGGCGAGGAACGGAACGGAGCCGGGCGGTGGTCTCAGCGGTGCTGGCATGACCGTGGACGATGGCTCAGACCGGCAAGGTGGTTCCCCACGCGCTGATTCCCTGCGAGCCGATTCCCTGCGAGCCGACGCGCAGCAGAACCGTGACCGCATTCTCGAGGCCGCTCGGGAGGCACTCGCTGCGTCCGGTGATGCGTCCCTGAACTCCATAGCGATGAAGGCCGGCATCGGCCCCGGCACGCTGTACCGGCATTTCCCCAACCGGGAAGCGCTCGTGCTCGCCGTCTACCGGTATGACGTCCAGAAGCTGGCGGACTCCGCTGCCGAGCTGCTTGCCGAGAACGAGCCGCTGCGGGCGCTCCGGCTCTGGTTCGACCGCCTCGCCTACTACGGGATGATCAGGCAAGGCCTGGCCAACGCCCTGCACGCCGCCACGAGCGACGGTCTCGCCGGCGAGACCTATAGGCCCGTGATCGGGGCCATCACCTTGCTTATCACTGCCTGCGCCGACGACGGCGGCATCCGGCCCGGCATCGATCCCGACGATGTCCTCCTGCTGCTCGGATTCCTGTGGCGGATCGATCCCGGAGCCGGTGCCGGCGCCCGGGCGGCGCGGCTGCTCGACCTGATCGTCGACGGGCTCAAGACTGGCCCGCCGGCGTCCGGCCGCCCCGCGACCAGACCCCGGCGCCGTCCATCGGGTTCGCGAGAGCTAAGCAGGCTTTCGCTGCTGTCGCTGATCCGGCCGCGCACCCGCTGACCGCACTCGGGCGGACTGGCCGTCAGTACGGCGAAGGCTGGTTGAAGATCACAGTCAGGCTGACGATCTTCCCGTCGCGGATCGCGTCAATGCTCGCGATCTCGCGGCGGTTGTCGTTCACGTACGCGTCGGTGGCGAACGTCGCCGCGATGCGGTCGGTGTCGAACGCGTTCACCGCGGCGATGTGCATCGACGCGCCCGCGCTCCAGAAGGCCGCACGCGTCATCGGGCAGCGGCTGGTGGCAGCCGCCGACAGCCCGTGACCCTGCGTCTCCGGGACTTAGGCCACCTCCGCCATCGCCTGGGCGAACTGGGCCTGGTACAGGCGCGCGTACGCGCCGTCGGCCGCCAGCAATTCAGTGTGCGTTCCGTGCTCGACGATGTGCCCGTCTTCCATGACCAGGATGACGTCGGCGTCGCGGATGGTGGACAGCCGGTGCGCGATCACGAAGCTCGTCCGGCCTTCCCGCAGCGACGCCATCGCGCGCTGAATCAGCACCTCGGTCCGCGTGTCCACCGAGCTGGTCGCCTCGTCCAGGATCAGCACCGCCGGCCGGGCCAGGAACGCGCGGGCGATGGTGATCAGCTGCCGCTCCCCCATGCTCACGTTCGTGCCGTCATCGTCCAGCACGGTGTCGTACCCGTCAGGAAGCGTCCGCACGAACCGGTCGACATAGGTCGCCTTCGCCGCCTCGACGACCTGCTCGCGGGTGGCGCCGGCCGCGCCGTAGGCGATGTTGTCCTCGATCGTGCCGCCGAACAGCCAGGCATCCTGCAGCACCATGCCGGTCAGCGCGCGCAGTTCCTCGCGGCGCATGGCCCTTATGTCCACGCCGTCGAGCAGGATCCTGCCCGCGTCGATCTCGTAGAACCGCATCAGCAGGTTCACTAGCGTCGTCTTGCCAGCGCCGGTCGGGCCGACGATCGCGACCGTCTGACCCGGCTCGACCGCGAGCGACACATGCTCGATCAGTGGCCGGTCCGGCACGTACCGGAACGACACGTCGTCGAACTCCACCCGGCCCCGGACCGCGGACGGCCGGGCGGGCTCGGCCGCGTCAGGAGCCTGCTCAGCCGCATCCAGCAGCGCGAACACCCGCTCTGCCGAAGCCACGCTGGACTGCAGCAGGTTCGCCATGCTGGCGACCTGGGTCAGCGGCTGGCTGAACTGCCGCGAGTACTGGATGAACGCCGTCACCGCGCCGAGCGTGAGCGAGCCGCTGGCGATCAGCAGGCCGCCGACGACGGCCACCAGAACGTAGTTGAGATTGGAGGCGAACATCATCACC
The DNA here is from genome assembly GCA_963837255.1 of uncultured Actinomycetota bacterium. Lineage (GTDB taxonomy): Bacteria > Actinomycetota > Actinomycetes > Streptosporangiales > Streptosporangiaceae > JAJYUU01. Next base: position 622,776 of record CAWIMN010000007.1, on the reverse strand, counting down.
GGCTGAATGGTGCCGGAGATGAACTGCGCCCGGTAGCTGGCGTTGAAGAGGGCCTCGTTCTGCTCGGTGAAGGTCGCCATCGCCTCCTCCCGCTGGCCGAACGCCGTCACCAGCGCGTGCCCGGTGTACATCTCCTCGATGTGACCGTTCAGCCTGCCGGTGTACTTCCACTGGTTGATGAACTGCGGCTGCGCCCGCTTGGCGATCTTGCGCATTGCCACCGCCGAGGCAGGCACGGTCACCAGCGCGATCAGGGCTAGCTCCCAGGAGATGACGAACATCAGCGTCAGTACGCCGACGATCGTCAGCAGCGACGTCACCAGCTGGCTCAGCGTCTGCTGCATCGACTGCTGGAGGTTGTCGATGTCGTTGGTGACGCGGCTGAGTATCTCGCCACGCGGCTGCCGGTCGAAGTAGCTGAGTGGCAGCCGGGACAGCTTGGCCTGCACGTCCTCCCGCAGCCCGAACACTGCCCGCTGCACCAGGGTCGCGGTCAGCCGGCCCTGGAAGAGCGCGCAGATCGAGCTGCCCACGTTCAGCGCCAGCACGACCGCGAGGATCTGCGCAACGTGATGGAAGTCGACGCCGTGCTGCGAGCGGATGCCGTCAAAGACGACGTTGATTGCCTCGCCCAGCATGCGCGGCCCTAGCACCGCCAGCGTGACGCTGCCGACCGCCAGCGCGAGCGCGAGCAGCACGAGTATCCGGTACGGGCGCAGCGTGGCCAGCAGGCGGCGGCCCGAGTTCTTGAAGTCCAGTGCCTTCTCGGTCGACATGCCGCCCATGAACCGGGCCGGGCCGCCCATCACCGGGCCGGGACCGGGACCCCGCTTCGGCGTCGCCCGCTCCCCCGGGCCAGCCGGGACGGCGCCATCCGACGGCGTGCCATCCGACGGCGTGCCATCCGACGGCGGGCTGAAGCTGACGCCTGGCGCCCGGTCTGCGTTCGATTCCGCGGTCACGCGGCGGCCTCCTGCTCAGTCAGCTGGGACAGGACGATCTCCCGGTACGTCTGCGAGGTGTCCATGAGCTCGGCGTGCGTGCCGGACGCGACCAGCCGTCCGCCATCGAGCACCAGGATCTGGTCCGCGTGCCGGATCGTGCCGACGCGCTGAGCGACGATGATCATCGTCGCCCCGGTCACCTCGGCGGCCAGCGCCGAGCGCAGCCGCGCGTCGGTCGCGTAGTCGAGCGCGGAGAATGAGTCGTCGAAGACGTAGATCTGGGGCTTGTGGACCAGCGCCCGTGCGATCGCCAGGCGCTGGCGCTGGCCCCCGGACACGTTGGTGCCGCCCTGGGCGATCCGCGAGTCCAGCCCGTCCGGCATCCGCTCGACGAAGTCGCGCGCCTGGGCGATCTCCAGCGCCTTCCACAGGTCCTCGTCCGTGGCGGCCTGATTGCCGTAGCGCAGGTTACTGGCCACCGTGCCGGAGAACAGGTACGGCTTCTGTGGCACCAGCCCGATCGCCGCCGACAGCGCCGCCGGGTCGAGCTCGCGCACGTCGACGCCGCCGATCTCCAGCGATCCCGCCGTCACGTCGATGAGCCGCGGGATGAGGTTGACCAGCGTGGTCTTGCCGCTGCCGGTGCCGCCGATGATCGCGGTAGTCCGGCCGGGCAGCGCAGTCAGGCTGATGTCGTGCAGCACCGGCTGCTCGGCCCCGGGATACCGGAACTCCACGTTGCGCAGCTCGAGGCGGCCTGGCGCGGTGCCGGCCGGCCGCGGCCGCACCGGCGCCGCGAGGGCCGGCGAAGTGTCGATCACTTCCATGATCCGCTCGGCGCTGACCTCGGCACGCGGCACCAGCATGAACATGAAGGTTGCCATCATCACCGACATCAGGATCTGCGCGAGGTAGGTGATGAATGCGGTCAGCGAGCCGATCTGCATGCTGCCGTCAGCGATGAGGTGACTGCCGAACCACACGACGGCGGTGGTGGACAGGTTCAGCACCAGCATCACCGACGGGAACATCAGCGCCATCAGCTTGCCCGCGCCGAGCTGGACGTCGAACAGTCGCGTGCTGGCCCCGGCGAACCTGTCCCGTTCCTGCGGGTCGCGGACGAACGCCCGGATCACCCGGACGCCGGCGATCTGCTCGCGCAGCACCTGGTTGATGCCGTCCAGGCGCTCTTGCATCTGCCGGAACAGCGGCCGCATCCGGGAGATGATCAGCAGCACGATCACGCCGAGCAGCGGCACGGCGACCAGCAGGAGCGTGGACAGCCGCACGTCCTGGTTGAGCGCCAGCACGATGCCGCCGACGCACATGATGGGCGCCGACAGCAGGAGCGTGAACGTCATGATCGCCAGCATCTGGACCTGCTGGACGTCGTTCGTCGTCCGGGTGATCAGCGACGCTGTGCCGAAGTGGCTCACCTCGCGGTCAGAGAACTGCTGCACCTGGGCGAAGATCCCGTGCCGCAGGTCGCGGCCCAGCGCCATCGCGACCTGCGCCCCGAAATACACCGCGCCGACCGCGCACAGGATCTGCGCCAGCGTGATGGCCAGCATGAACCCGCCGGTCGTCAGGATGTAGTGCGTGTTGCGGAAGATAACGCCCTTGTCGATGATGTCGGCGTTGAGCGTCGGCAGGTACAGCGTGGCCAGCGTCTGCGCCAGCTGGAGCAGCAGGACGAGCGCCAGCGGCTTGCGGTACGGCCGCAGGTAGCTGCGCATCAGTCGGATCAGCAAGGATGTATCTCCGGGGGTTTTTGGCAGGGAACGGGGTTGGTCGCAGGTCGCCGCGGCTTAACCGGAGTCAGCCACCGCGGGTGCTGGCGGCAGCACCTGATGCATGCCGTCGGCAAGCTGGCGCAGGCCCTGGCGGACAAGCGGGGCCAGCGGCACTGGCGGGTCGGCGTGCAGCCAGCGGTCAAGCGCAGCCTGGATGGCGGCGGTCACGGCCGCGGCCAGGATCCGTGGAAACATGCTGGCCGCCGGGTTGGCCCCGAGGCGCACGGCGATAGCCTCGGCCAGCGAGTACTGCGTCATCGCCTGTACCTTCAGGTACTCGCCCGTGAGCGCCGGGGTGCTGGTCACCAGGCGCACCCCGGCCATCCACTCCTCGTCCAGTGCACGGTCGGCAGTGCCATACTCCGACATCACCGCGCTGGTGATGGCCTGCCAGATCGGCTCGGCGGCGGGCCGGTCACCGAGGGCCGTGCCGATCCGCATGGCCCGGTCGAAGGCGAGCGCGCAGATGGCCTCGTACTTGCTGGCGAAGTAGTTGTTGAAGGTGCGGGCCGACACCCCGGCCGCCTCGGCGATGTCCTCGACCAGGACGTTGTCCAGCCCCCGCTCGATCGCCAGGCGCATGGCCGCGACGCCGAGCGCATGGCGGGTCGCGACCTTCTTACGCTCGCGCAGACCCGACGGCTCGTGGGCTGGCTCGGCGGTGCTGACAGGGATCACGTGACCAGCTTAGCCGAACTTTCGTATCACGCAACTTTGCCGAAGGCGAAATTAGTGAGTTACCATTGAAATGCGGCCTCCGCCTGGCCACGTGCTCATCTCGGCGCCGGATCGCGCCCGCCGGATGACCAGCTCGGTCCGGACGGCCGCGCCACATTCGCTGGTCGCGGCGCGGTGCTGGACGGGATGGCTGGGCTGAGGGCGTGCGCTATCCTCCTAGACCGGTCTGGGCAGCCCGGTGCCGCATGCGGTCTACCGGCGGCCGGGTCGCCGGTGTGCTGCCGTGCAGGTTCGGCTAGGGGGCGGAGGTCCGGGATCCGATGACCATTGCGGTCGTTGCCAGTGCTGAACCCGGGCTGGTGATCGGCGAGGCCGGTGACTTGCTGGCCGGTGACCCGGTGGGACATAACGTGGTCGGCACCAAGCTGGCAGACGCGATCCGCTATGGCGAGCCCGGCCGGTACTGGATCGCGCTGCGTGACGGGGTCCCGGCCGGAGTTGCCGTGCAGCAGCCAGCGGATACGCCGCTGGCCGTGGCGCCGATGCCCTGGGAACTTGGCGCGGCCATCGCCGATTCGGTCAATACTGACGGAGTCGCGCTGCCCGGCGTGTTCGGCCCGGCCGGGACCGCTTCCCGCTTCGCCGAGGTGTGGGCCGCTCGGCGCAAGGTCGCCGCGATACTGACGTCGGCGGAGCGGCTCTACGAGGTCCGGGACCTGCGGTTCCCGGCTGGCGTGCACGGTACGCTGCGCCGTGCGGCGGAGGCCGACCGGGAACTGCTGCTCTCGTGGCTGCCGGGGTTCGAGGCCGGCACAGGCTGGGCCGGTTCCAATCCGGCGGCGGTGTTCGTTACGCGCCAGCTGGCAGCCGGGGACGTCTGGATCTGGGATGACGACGGTCCGGTGTCCATGGCCGCGCGGACCGAGGCGGTGGCCGGGGTGTCGCGGATCCAGGCCGTCAACACCCCGCCGGAACTGCGAGCGCGCGGCTATGCGAGTGCGGGCGTCGCGGCGCTGTCCGCCAGTGTGCTTGCGCAGGGCTTGCGTTGCGTGCTTAACGCCAACGTGAGCAACGCGGTCGCCAACTCGGTCTACCAGCGGCTCGGATACCAGGCTGTCAGCGACGGGCTCCGCTACCAGTTCAGTTAGCGACCGCTGCGCTCGATGGCGGCGGCCGGCGGGCTAACTTCCAGTTCGCCTCCACGATGACTGGCTAGAGGTCTGCGCCCGGACTCGCCCAGTCGGCGTGCCCGTTCTGTCATCATTGACCCCATGCGTGGACGAACCAAGACTGACTGGTGGGGCGTGGTGCTCGAGGCGCCCGACGGGCCGGCCCTGGCGGGCTTTTACTCGCAGTTGCTCGGCTGGCCGATCGCCAAGATAGATGACCCTAACGGCGCGGCCATCCAGGTGCCGGGCACCTCGTCGTACCTCGCGTTCAACACCTCCGAGGGCTACGTCCCGCCGCAGTGGCCAGCCGCAGCGGGGCAGCAGCAGATGATGCTGCATATCGACATAGCCGTGGACGACCTGGCCGCGGCCGTCGCGGACGCGGTCGACCTCGGCGCCACGGTGGCCGACTTCCAGCCGCAAGACGACGTGCGCGTGCTGCTCGACCCGGCCGGCCACCCGTTCTGCCTGTACCTGGATGCCGGGTGACCCGCTAGCCCGCCGGCGTCGGTTGCGACCAGCGGGTCGGTCGCCAGGCTCTCGTCGCCCTCCAGTAGCGCGGGCGCCCGCTCCAGCACGCCGGGCCGGAACGCGCCGAGCCCCACTGCGTAGATGGCGCCCACGGCGATCAGGCCCAGGGTCAGCCAGGGCAGGATGTTGTACGGGCTCGGCTGGCCGGGCCGCAGGTCGCCCCAGACCGGGACTGCCAGCACCGCGACGCCGATGACCGGCACGACCACCCAGAGCCAGGGATTCTTGCGGATGCCGCGGGCGCGGAACTTCGCCCACTCCACGATCAGCGCCACGTTGGCCATCAGGTACATGATGATCAGGCCCAGGATGCCGTACGTGCCGAGGAAGCCGGACGCTGAGCCTGGGCTGGTGAACGCGGTCGCCACCACGCCGATCAGGATGCTCGGCGCGACGAACGCCACTGCCGCGGCGGCTGGCGTGCGGAACCGCGGGTTGATCGCCGCGAGCGCGCCGGCCCACAGGCCGCCGCGCGCCCCCGCGAAGATCACCCGCGAAGTCTGGGTGTTCGCCGCCACATAGGAACTCGTGACGCTCGACAGGAAGATCCAGGTGATCAGCGGCGCGACGAACGGGATGAACGCCTTGGCTGCCGTGTGGAACGGGTTCGCGTCAGCGGCGAGCGAGCTCGCGTGCCCGACTCCGAACGCGGTCACCAGCGCATACGAGCCGAGCACGTAGATGACACCGCTGATGACAACCGCGCCGATCACCGCGATCGGCACGGCCCGGCGCGGATTGCGCGTCTCCTCAGCCAGCGGCGCGGCCGCCTCGAAACCGCCGAACGCCAGGACGGCCAGGCTGAAGGCCAGCAGGACATCGCTGGAGTGCCCGCTCGGCCAGCTGAACGGCGTGCCGGACAGGCCGCTCGCGCCCCCGCGGACCAGGATCGTGACGCTCATGGCCAGCAGGAGCAGCACCTCGAACACGTAGAGCACGACGGTGATCCGGACGCCGAATTTGAGCCCGACGACCACCGGCGCCACGACCAGGGCGCCGTAGACAATCGTGGTGAGCTGAGTGATCCCCCAGATGTGCGGATCACCGAACACGTTCTGCACGATGTAGCTGCCGACGAAGATGTAGATGCCGCCGAACGCAATGATGTAGCCGAGGATCGTGATCACGCCGATGGCCACCGCGACCTTGGTGCCGATCGACCGGGTGATGTAGGTGATGAACGACCCGGCGCTCGGGTACACGCCGGCGAACTGGGCCAGGCTGCTGGCTGTCGCCACCATGCCGACCATGCTGATGAGGAAGATGAGCGGCGCGGACGCCCCGGCCAGCGCCACCATGACGCCCGTGGTGAAGAACAAGTTGAAGGCAGGCGCCACCTGGGCGACGCCGGGCATGATCACGCCGAAGAGGCCGAGCTGGCCGCCTTCGAGCTGCTGGCTGGTGTCGGCTGCAATGGCCATCGCTAGCCCTTTCCGTGCCGTCGCACAAAATCAAGGAAGGTCTGGTTGAACTCGGCCGGGTGCTCCCAGCAGCAGGCGTGGCCGCCCTTGGTGGTCGCCCACTCCGAGCCGGGGATTGCGTCGTGGATGCGGCGGGATAGCGAGACCGGGATGAGGATGTCCTCCTGTCCGGCGAGTACCAGCGTCGGCACGGAGATGTCGCCGAGCCGGCTGGTCGTGTCGTGGTCCTGGATCACGGCGAGCTGAGCCAGATAGGCGTGCACGGGCTGGGCCATGTACCGCATGGCGGTCTCGAACTCGGCTAGCTCCTCGCCGCGCTGCTCGAAGAACGGGACAGTGAAGGCCCAGAGCGTCACGTCACGCATGACGAACGGGACGCCGAGGACAGGTGCCAGGTCCGCCCACATGCCGAACATCCGGGAACAGAACGGGCCCGGCGCCGCGTACGTGCACGCGAACGTAGCCGAGCGGAGATCGCCGGGATAGCAGAGCGCGTACTCCTGCGAGATCATGCCGCCCATCGAGATGCCCATGAGGTGGAAGTCGCTAACGCCGAGCGAGTCCACGAGCGCCTTGGCGTCGGCCGCCAGCATGGCGCTGGAGTAAGGCCCGGCGGGTGCGGAGCTCGCGCCGACGCCGCGGTTGTCGAACCGCAGCACCCGGTAGCCCGCCGCCAGGAAGTCGTCCACCTGGAGCGCCCAGGTTTCCAGGTCATCAGCGAGGCCGTTGATCAAGACGATGGTCTCCGCGCCATCGCCTTCCAGCCGGTAGTTCAGCTCGATTCCGTTAACTGTCGCTACTCCGTTAACTGTCGCTGGGGGCATCCAGGTCTCCTTCAGATCGGAGCTCGATTCGGGCGTGCAGCTCACGGAGCATCTCCTCGGTCAGCGAGAAATGCTCGGCTGCGATGCGGGCCGCAGCGTCTGGCTCCCCCGCGATGACGGCCTCCGCCAGCGACGGGTGCTGGCGCAGCGCACGGTGCCGGACCTGCGGCGTGTAGGGCTCGGCGTCGAACCCGAGGCTGATGTCGCGCCGGGCCTTCGCGCTGAGCTCGACGAGACGGCCGTTGTGGGTGGCCTTGGCGATCGCCTGGTGCAGCGCGTGGTCCGCCAGGCTGGACGCGTCGCGGTCGGCGGCGTGCGCGTAGTCGCGGACAGCGGCACGGATGAGCGCGATGTCCCGGTCGTCGCGCCGCTCGGCCGCGGTCCGGGCGATGAGCTGCTCGACTAGGCGCCGGAAGTCCAGCAGGTCGGTCAGGTCTGCCCAGGCGGGCACCAGGGTGCGCGCGATCATGCCGTCGGCGTCCGGGCCGCGGTCGGTCCGGACGAACGTGCCCCCGCCCCGTCCCCGACGCGTCGTCACGTATCCGGACGCCTGCAGGCGCTGCAATGCCTCGCGGACGGTGCTGCGACTGACTTCGAGCATGGTGGCCAGCTCCCGCTCTGTGGGTAGCCGCTGCTCGGGCACAAATTCGCCGAGAGCGATGGCGGTGACGATGCGCTCGGCGATCCGCTCTCCGGCGGTTCGCAGCGTGATCGGGGTCAGCAGGGTGCCAAACGCATCGCTCGCGACAGGCTCAGCCATGCGCCAGCTCCCCTGCTGCCGGGGCCTGGTCCGGCAGGCCGCCGCCCGCGTAGTACGCGGCGATGAACCGCGCCAGGGTGCGCGCCCCCGCGGTCATGCTGGCGAGCTCGACACCCTCGTCAGCGCCGTGAATGTTGCGGGCTACCGGCCCGTAGGCAACGGCGGCAGGCCGAACTGGTTGAGGTAGTACCGCGCGTCCATGGTCGCGCCGAGCAGGACCTGCCGTGGTGCCTGCCCGTTCGCGTCCGCATGCGCGGTGGCAAGCGCGGTCGCGAGCGGGTGATCGGCCGCCAGGATGAACCCCTCGGCGCGGAAGCCTGTCTCGCGGATGACCGGCGGGTACTGCGACAGCACCGGATCGGCGGCCGCGGCCGCCCTGACGGCGGCGCTGACTCGCTCGAGTGCCTGCGCCGGAGTCCAGGCTCGGGGAAACCCGATGCGGACGCCGAGTACTGCGCGGCCCGGCACGCTGGACGCCCAGTCGCCAGCGCGGACAGTGCCGACATTGACGTTGTACGGGCTGCCACCGAACTCCGGATCCGGGCACGACGTCCGCATCTGGCTCTCGAACCCGGCTAGCGCCGCCAGGATGACCGGAATGCTGTTAACCGGGTTCACCGCACGGTCAGCGGACTCGGCGTGGGCGCCGACGCCGGACAGGATGACGTCGATCCACAAGATGCCGATGCCTCCGCGCAGGATGCACAAGTCCGTCGGTTCGAGCAGCACGACCGCGTCGCCGAGTACGCCGGCCCTCGCGGCCGCGAGCGTGCCGTTGCCAGTGCATTCCTCCTCGATGACGGACACGAAGGCTAGCTCGCCGGTCATCGCCTCCGGCAGCGCGCGGCGAAGCCCGGCCACGGCGAGCAGGCCCATGGCGAGGCCGCCCTTCATGTCACCAGCTCCCCGGCCGGTCAGCCAGCCGTCGGCGATCACCGGCTCATAGGGATCGGCAGACCACAGCCGCGCGTCCGCCGGCACCACGTCGACGTGGCCGTTCAGCAGCAGCGACGGGCTCTCGCCGCGGTTGAGCCAGCCCGCGACGTTATGACGCCCTGAGTAGCTCGCCTGCGCGACACCAGCCGGGGCCGCTGCGGCTGTCGCCTCGGGTACCGCCAGGTGCTCGACGTCGAAACCGTGCCGGATCAGCTCCGCGGCCACGATCTCCTGAGCAGCCGCTTCCTGGCCGACCGTGCTGCGAGCCCGGACGAGCCGGGCCAGGAAGTCGATGGCCGCGGCGGATTCGGCCGCGATCGCCGCGTCGACCGCTGCCCAGACTGGAGGACTAAAGGACTGATCTATAGACCAATTATTTGACGCGGCGTCTCGGGCCGTCAATGGCGAGTCAGCGCTGTAGCAAGGTTCATGGCTAGCGGATTTGCGACAACATACCCGCCAACTGCGATCCCTCAGTCTCGGTGTCGCGTTTTCGCTAGACCCTAGTGGGAGTCCGCCCGGAGACTGGACGCATGCACGATGAGCGAATTCATCTAGATGCCGAGCGCTGCGTTCGCGCCGTCCAGTCTAAGGATGCCCGGTTCGATGGGTGGTTCTTCACCGCGGTGCTGACGACCGGCATCTACTGCCGCCCGAGCTGCCCGGTAGTCCCGCCCAAGCCCGAGCACATGCGCTTCTTCCCTAGCGCAGCCGCAGCCCAGCAGGCAGGCTTTCGCGCCTGCAAACGCTGCCGACCCGACGCGAGCCCCGGTTCACCGGAGTGGGACGTTCGCGCCGATGTCGTGGCCAGGGCCATGCGGCTCATCGCCGACGGTGTCATGGATGCCGGCGGCGTGCCGGCCCTAGCGGACCGCCTTGGCTACAGCGTCCGCCAGGTTGAGCGTCAGCTGCTGGCCGAACTCGGCGCCGGGCCGCTAGCTCTCGCCAGGGCCCAGCGAGCGCAGACGGCCAGGCTGCTGATCGAGACGACCACGCTGCCGATGGGCGACGTCGCGTTCGCTGCTGGGTTCGCGAGCATCCGGACGTTCAACGACACCGTCCGATCGGTGTTCGCCCTCTCCCCCAGTCAGCTTCGCGACCGGGCTAGCCGCGGTCATCCGGCCGCCGCCGCGGGCGCCCTGTCGCTGCGGCTGCCGTTCCGCGCGCCGCTGCAGCCAGACAGCCTGTTCGGCCACCTGGCCGCGACTGGCGTGCCGGGCGTCGAGGAGTGGCGCGACGGCGCTTACCGGCGCACCCTGCGGCTGCCGCACGGGCACGGCATCGTGTCGCTGCGGCCACAGCCCGACCACGTGAGCTGCCAGCTCCGCCTCACCGACCTGCGGGACCTGGCCAGCGCGATCAGCCGGTGCCGACGGCTGCTTGACCTCGACGCCGATCCGGTGGCGATCGCCGACTTGCTGTCCGCAGACGAGGCGCTCGCTCCGCTGGTCGGCAAGGCGCCCGGCCGCCGCGTCCCGCGCACGGTCGATGCAACCGAGTTCGCGCTGCGAGCGGTGCTCGGCCAGCAAGTCTCGACGGCAGCCGCGCGCACGCACGCGAGCCGCCTCGCGGCCGCGTACGGGGAGCCCGTCGTCGATCCCGATGGCGGCCTCACCCGCCTCTTCCCGGATGCGGCTGTCCTGGCCGACGCCGACGATCTCGCCCTGCCGCGATCACGTCGCGCATCGTTCGCCGCACTCGCGAGGGCACTGGCCGACGGCCAGATCGACCTGACGGTCGGCAGTGACTGGCAGGAGGCACGGGCGCGCCTGGCGGCCGTGCCTGGTCTCGGGCCGTGGACCATCGAGACGATCGCGATGCGCGGTCTTGGCGACCCGGACGCGTTCCCGGCTACCGACCTCGGCGTGCGCGCGGCGGCGCGCGCGGCCGGGCTGCCTGCTAGCCCCGCCGCGCTGACGAGCCGGGCGGCAGCGTGGCGGCCGTGGCGTTCCTACGCGGTGCAGTACCTGTGGGCAACGGGTGACCACGACATCAACCGCCTGCCGAGCTAATGATCAGCACATCCGACTGAAGGAGCACCCCGTGCACACGACGCGCGATCACGCTACGCCGGCTTCCTGCGTGACACTGCCGAGCCCGATCGGGCCGCTCACCCTGGTTGCCGAGGACGGCCGGCTGACCGGCTTGTACATGGACGCCCAGACGCATCGCCCGGCCAGCAAGGCGTTCGGCGCGGCCGGCGACCTGGCCGACGAGCCATTCGCGTCGGCAGCCCGGCAGCTCGCGTCCTATTTCGCCGGTGAGCTGAAGGCCTTTGACCTGCCGCTAGCGCCGACCGGGACAGCTTTCCAGCTCCGGGTCTGGTCCGCCCTGCAGACGATTCCTTACGGCCAGACCTGCTCCTACACCGAGCTGGCCCGGCAAGTCGGCTCGGCGAGCAGAGCTGTGGGCCTCGCCAACGGCAAGAACCCGATTGCGCTGATTATCCCGTGTCACCGGGTCATCGGCGCGGACGGCAGCCTGACCGGCTATGGCGGCGGCCTCGATCGCAAGCGCTACCTGCTCCAGCTCGAGACACTGCCTGGCGGTCACTGACGCAGCAGCCGCGCCAGGATCTCGCAGCCGATCACGACGTCAGCGCGCGGGATCAGGCGCAGTTAGCTGAGCTGCGACACGGATCCGGTCGACTTTGGGCGATTGGTCGCTCTCGGTCTTCGCTACTCCGGGCCCAGGGTTACCTTGGTAGCTGGCGCTTGCGTGCGACCAATGCGCCTAGCCCGGTAACCCGGAATACAGATGCCCATGCAAGACGCCGTTCACCGGCCGGAAGAGTTCAGCAGCTTCGTTGGCCGCACGCGTGAGGTCGGCGAGCTGCGTGAGCTGTTGCGCGTGATGCGGGCCGTGACGCTGTGCGGCGCCGGCGGCATCGGCAAGTCCCGGCTCGCGCTCAGGCTGCTCGACGCCGTCGCAGCCGAGTTCCCCGACGGTGCCTGGTTCGTCGAGCTCAGCGACCTCCGGCAGCCTGAGCACGTCGTGCCCTCGGTGGCTGCCGTTGTCGGTATCGACGAGGAACCCGGCCGGCCGCTGCTCGACACGCTGGCTGAGTCATTGCGCCACCGCCGTGTGCTGCTGGTACTGGATAACTGCGAGCACCTAATCGAGGCGTGCGCCAGCCTGTGCCAGCGGCTGCTGGCCAGCTCGCCCGGACTCCAGGTAGTCGCGACCAGCCGCGAGCCGCTACACGTCGCCGCCGAGACCGTCTGGCCGGTGCCGCCGCTTGCGCTGCCGCCCGCTCAGCCGCAGAGCCTCGAGCAGCTCGGCGGCTACGACGCCATCCGGTTGTTCGCCGAGCGCGCGTCGGCCGCGACCCCGAGCTTCGTGCTCGGTCCTGCCAACATCGCCAGTGTCGCGGCCATCTGCCGGGCGCTCGACGGCCTGCCGCTGGCCATCGAGCTGGCCGCCGCCTGGGTCCGGGTGCTGTCGGTCGAGCAGATAGCCGCCCGTCTCGACCGCCGCCTCGCGCTGCTCACCAGCACGGACCGCACCGTGCCTGCCCGCCAGCAGACGCTGCGCGCGACGTTCGACTGGAGCTATGACCTGCTGTCCGAGTCAGAGCGGACACTGCTGCGGCGGCTGTCGGCCCTGGCCGGCTGGTCGCTCGACATGGCGGAGACGGTGTGCGCCGATGACAGCGTCCCCGCCGGGGACATCATGGACCTGCTGACCGCGCTGGCGGACAAGTCGCTGGTGGAAGTCGAGCATGAGACGCTCGGCCAGGCCAGGTACCGGATGCTGGAGACGGTGCGCGAGTACGCCAGTGGCTTGCTCGAGGAGGCCGGCGAGACGGCGGTGCTGCAGCGCCGGAGGCGCGACTACACGCGGCGCGAGTGCGAGCGATATGCGGCGATCGGCATGGCCGTCGTCCCAGCGCCATGGTCGGCGCGCGTCGAGGTCTTCCACCGGGTCGACCTGGAGGCTGCCAACCTGCGTGAGGTGCTCGGCGGCTGCCTCGCCGACGGGGACGCCGAGACCGGGCTGCGCATATGCACGTCGATCCGGCCGGTCTGGCTCGTGCGCGGCTCCTTCGCCGAAGGCGCTACCTGGCTGGACGCCTTCCTCGAGCTGCCTGACGCCGCGTCGGTGCACGCGTCGGTGCGCGGGCCAGCTCTGGTGGGCCGCGCGCAGCTGGCCCTTGCCATGGGCTCCGAACAGGCGGCGGAGCTTGCTGCGGCCGGCATCGAGCTGTGCTGGGCGGCCGGCGAGAACTTCTGGGTAGCCGCGGCCCTCAACCTCCTGACCGAGATAGCGCTGCACTCCGGCAAGCCCGATGACGCGGCAGCCAGGGCGGCCGAAGCGCTCCAGGTGGCGCGGTCGTCAGGTGACCACTGGAACGAGGGCTACGCGCTCGGGACCATGGCGTCGGCGGCGGCGGCGCGCGGCAACTTGCGCGAGGCCGAGCGGCTCGGATCCGAGGCGCTGGGCGTCATGCGCGGCATCGAGCAGCAGTGGGGCTCGGCGCGGATGCTGCTGGGCCTCGGTGACCTCGCCAGGCTGCGTGCAGAGGACGACAGCGCCAGGGACTACTACCTGGAAGCGCTGGCCATCCTGCGCGAAGTCAGCGCCCGGCCGGAGATCGCGCGCTGCCTGGCCGGCCTCGGCCGGATCGCGCTGGACCAGTCCGACGGGCCGGCGGCCCGACAGCACCTGACCGAGAGCCTGCGGCTGAGCTACGCGTCGGGCAGCAGGATCGGCATCGCGCGCGGCCTCGAAGCGATCGCCCGGCTCGCGGTCCTGGAGCGCAACCCGCAGCTAGGCGTCCAGCTAGCGGGCGCAATCTCGACGCTGCGCGCCGAGGCGCACCTGCCGCCGATGCCCGGCGCCAGGACGCAGCGTTTCCTGGACGCGGCTGCGGCGCTGGGCGATCACGCGGTCACCCGGCTGTGGCAAGACGGCGCGGCCATGAGCACGGCCGCCGCAGTGCGGCTGGCACTGGGCGAGGCCGTCGACGACGGTCCGGCCACCAGCGCGCCGCTGCCGCGAAGCGCTCAGGACACCCCGGCTGGCGGCCTGACCCCGCGCGAGCAGGAGGTTGTCGCGCTGCTCGGGGCGGGCCTGAGCAACCGCGACATCGCCAGGAAGCTGTTCATCAGCCCGGCGACAGCCGCCCGCCATGTCGCCAACATCCTGGCCAAGCTCGGCTTCAGCTCGCGCAGCCAGGTCGCCGTGTGGGCGAACGGCGGCCAGGTGGCTGGCGAGCCCGACGCGCCATAGCCGGATTACCTAGCCCCCGCACCAGCTGGCCCGAATCAGCGAGCACCGGATCAGCGAGCACCGGATCAGCTAGCGTCGAAGAGCGCGCTGACTGACTCGCCTTCGTGAATGCGCCGGATGGCCTCGGCTAGCGCCGACGCGATCGAGATCACCCGCAGCTCGGGCCCTGCCTCGGCAGTCGGCAGGGTGTTCGTGGCGACGATCTCCCGGACGAGTGGCTGCGCCGCGATCCGCTTCAGGGCACCGTCGCTGAACAGCCCGTGCGTGCAGGCGATGCGCACGGACCTGGCGTCCCGCTCGCGTAGCCGGTCCAGCAGCTCGATGATCGTGGTGCCGCGCGCGATCTCGTCGTCGAGGACGATCACGTCCCGGCCCTCGACGTCGCCGATGATCGAGCTGATCGTCACCCGCTCGTCATTGTGCCGTTCCTTCGCACCCGCGGCCACGGGCAGCTGGAGGAGCCGCGCGAGCGCGGCCGCGTTCTTGGCGTTGCCGAGGTCTGGCGACACGACGACGGCGTTGGACAGGTCAAGACCGGCGAAGTGACCGGCGAACTCGCGCAGCGCGTGCAGATGGTCGACCGGAATGGAGAAGAACCCGTGCACCTGCGGTGAGTGCAGGGTCATCGCCAGCACGCGGCTCGCGCCGGCAGTCACGAGCAGGTCCGCGACCAGGCGACCGCCGATCGACACCCGCGGCATCGACTTCTTGTCCGAGCGCGCGTAGGAGTAGTACGGGATCACCGCCGTCACGCGGGCGGCGGAGGCGCCGCGCGCTGCGTCGAGCATGAGGAGCAGCTCGACGAGGTTCTCCTGCACCGGCGGCCCGAGCGGCTGGATCACGAACACGTCCCGCTCCCGGCAGTTCGCCTGGAGCTGCACTTCCAGGCAGTCGTTGGCGAATCTGCTCATCCGCACGGGGTAGAGCGGCACGCCCAGATCAGCGCATATTTCGGCCGATAGCGCCGGATGGGCACTGCCACTGAAGACGACAATCTCCCGCACGACCCCAGGCTATGAGGTCAGCCGCCAGGACGGGACAATGTTGCGGCACGGAGGGCAGCCCGGTCAGCCCGGGACTGCCCGGCCGGCGCGGTCGGCGAGCAATCGCGCCGCGACCGTTAGCCAGCGGGCTGGCTCGCTATCGCCGCCGTGGTGCTGCCCGCGAGCGCCGTGAGCTCGACTGCGCTCACCCCGGCCGGCGGCGGCGCAGCCACCCGGCCGGCCACGACGGCCGCCGGCACGCTGGCGGCCGCCGCGGCCGCCAGCACGGCACCGACCACCTTCCCGCCCAGCGATGTCACGTCGTACTGGCCCTCGCCGGTGATCACCAGGTCGGCGCCGGCCAGGGCTTCGGGCAGGCCGGCGATGGCCGCGATCTGCGCCGCGCCGGGCTGCAGGCGTGCTCCCCAGGCAGCGGCGAGGCCGTACCCGCAGCCGCCGGCGGCGCCGGCGCCCGGCGCGTCCTGGTCACCGCCGAGCAGGCCGGCCAGCCGGGCGAGGCCAGCCTCCAGTACCTCGATGTCACCGGGGCTCGCGCCCTTCTGCGGCCCGAATACCGCGGCGGCGCCGCTGGCTCCAAGTAGGGGGGCACGGACGTCGGTCAGGCAGCTGATCCCGTCCGCTGGCGGCGGCCGCAGCCGCGACAGATCGACGGCCGCGAGCCGGGTGAGGGCACCGCCGCCGCGGGGCAGGTCACGCCCGTCCGCGTCGAGGAACCTGGCGCCGAGCGCGGCCAGGGCGCCAGTGCCGCCGTCGGTGCAGGCCGAGCCGCCGAGCGCGACGTCGATGTGCCGTGCTCCGGCGTCCAGGGCAAGGCCGATCAGCTCGCCTACGCCGTAGCTGTGCGCTGTCAGCGGGATGGGCTCCGTCAGCAGCGGCAGTCCGGCGGCGGCGGCGAGCTCGACAACGGCCCCGTTCCCCGTCAATTCCAGCCAGTTGGCAGCCACGGGTGCCCCGCCCGGCCCGCTGACGGTGGCGGTGTGCCAGCGGCACGCCGTGATCGCCGCGGCCAGTACGGTCAGCGTGCCTTCGCCACCGTCGGCGAGCGGAAGCTCGACGACCTCGTCGCCCGGCCGGACCTGACGCCAGCCGGCCGCGAGCGCGGCTGCCGCTGCTGCCGCTTCGATGCTGCCCTTGAACGAGTCAGGCGCGGCGACAACCCGCATCCGGGCTAGCCCTTGTACGAGGGCAGGTGCAGCGCTTCCCGGATGGCGCGCTGCACGTCTTCCTTGTCCGCGCGCGCGTCGATCGTGACGACGTACTCCTTGCGGCGGAAGATGTCGAGGACCGGGTTGGTCTTGCCGTGGTACTCGCGGAGCCGGACGGCGAGCGCTTCCTCGGTGTCATCCTCGCGCTGGACGAGCTTGCTGCCGCAGACGTCGCACCTGCCTTCCTCGCGCGGGCTGGAGTCGATGAGGTTGTAGTCCATCCCGCAGCCACTGCAGAGCCGACGCGCCAGGACGCGGCGGCGTACCTCGGAGTCCGGCAGGTCCAGGTAGATCACTCCGTCGATGTCGTAGCTCTCCAGGAAGAACTCCGCCTGCCGCTCGTTCCGGGGGAAGCCGTCGATGATGAAACCGTAGTTCCAGTCGTGCTGCGTAAGCCTGTCCTTGACGACGCCCTCGGCCAGATCGTCGCTGACGAGCTCGCCAGCCGCCATCGTGCGCCGGACCTGAGCCCCGAGCTTGGTGTGGTTCTGCACGTTCCACCGGAAGATGTCCCCGACGGCGATGTGCACAAGATCGAGATCGCTCGCGAGCATGGCGCTCTGCGTGCCCTTGCCGCTGCCCTGGACGCCCATGATGACGTATTTGCGCATGCCGTAACTGTAGGCAGCGCCAGCGGCCGCGCGCGCCGAGACCCTGGGGCTAGCCAGCCGACGGCGCAGCGCCCTGCTGCTGGGCGAAGTCCTTAGTACGGATGGCCACCAGGCAGATCACGCCCGAGGCCAGCGCGATGATGGCGGCGACCAGCAGGATGTGGTCAAGGCCCGAGGTGAACGCCGCCTTGGTGATCCCGCCAACCTGCTGCCGAAGCGGCCCCGGCAGCCGGCTGAGGACGTTGCCGATCTGCCCGGACTGAACCGCGGTGGCGATCTGCGTGGCGTGTCCGGACACGCCCGGCAGCGCGCTCACCATGGCGATCACCTCATCGCGCACCTTGTTGGAGAACAGGCTGCCCAGCAGGGCGATGCCGGTGGCGATGCCGACCTGACGGAACGTCGAGTTGATGCCCGACGCCATCCCGGCCCGCTGCGGCTGCACCACGCCGACCGCGGTGGAGGCTAGCGGCGGGTTCACCAGGCCGACCGCGAGACCGCTGACGATCATGCCGGGGATGAGGTGGGTCCAGCTGGAGCCAGCGTTCAGCCCGCGCATGAGCAGCAGGCCCACGCCGACCAGGAGCAGGCCAGGGCCGATCAGCAGCTTCACCGGCACCTTGGAGGTCAGCCGGCCGGAGAGCGTCGCCGTCACCAGGATCCCGCCCGAGATCACCATCAGCCGAACGCCGGTGCCGAGGGCCGAGTAGCCGAGGATGTCCTGCAGGTACAGCACGAGGTACAAGAGCATGGAGAAGATCGAGGCGCTCAGGCCGAACGCCGCCACCAGTCCGCCGGTAAAGGTCGGCAGCCGGAACAAGTTCAGGTCGAACATGGGCCTCGCCATGCGCAGCTCGACGAGGACGAAGGCGACCAGCAGCACGGCGGCGACGGCGAAGCAGCCGAGCACGAGGCTATTGGTGAACGATTTCTCGTTGGACTCGATCAGGCCGTAGACCAGGCTGGCGAGCGCGACGGTGAACAGGCCGAAGCCCGCCCAGTCCGGCCGGTTGGCCTGCTGGGCACGCGACTCAGCCACGCGCATCACCGTGATAACGACGGCGAAGACGCCGATCGGCGCGTTGACGAAGAAGATCCACCGCCAGGACAGACCCGTCGTCAGCAGCCCGCCGAGCAGCGGGCCGATGGCCACCGCGAGGCCCGTGACCGCGCCCCAGACCCCGAAGGCGGTACCGCGGTCCTTGCCTCGGAACGCGTCGGCCAGCAAGGCGAGCGACACGGCGAACATGATCGCGCCACCGACTCCCTGCAGGCCACGCGACAACTGGAGCATCAGCGTGTTGACGGCGAAACCGCACAGCACCGACGCGGAGGTGAAGATGGCCAGGCCGACCAGGTACAGCAGGCGGCGGCCGAACATGTCGGCCAGGCTGCCCGCGGTCAGCAGGAACGCGGCCAGCGTCAGCGCGTAGGCGTCGACGATCCACTGCAAGTCGGAGAAGCTCGAGTGCAGCGCACGCTGGATATCTGGCAGCGCGACGTTCACGATCGTGATGTCAAGCAGCAGCATGAACGTGCCGAGGCACACCGCTACCAGCGTCCACCACTTGTTGCCGCGCTGGCCGGGAGCTGCGGTGGCGTGCTGCTGCCGCGCTGCTGACACGGCGTTCACATCAGACACACAAGCCTCCGGGTTGTGGTGAGCAGGGCGCAGACCCGCTAGCCGATCGCCCGTGATCTCTCCCTCCATCGTGCCGGGTAGCGGCTTCGGCGCGTGCACCAGGGCGTGTCGGACCGGGAAATGTCGGTCGGCGAGACTAGAATAGATCGTACGTTCGAATGCTGATCCGATAGTTAAGTCGGATCGCCCGCACTGTCGAGAGCCGCCCCGGAGGTGCATCATGTGCCAGGCCAGTCTGCCGGCCAGCGCCGCTGACGCGCTCGGGTCGGCATCTGCTGCGCTCCGATGGCTCGCCGGCGCGGACGCGACCGCGCTGACCGCGGGCGAGCAGGCCGACGCGCTGCGTGCGCTGGAGCGCGTTCAGGCGCAGCTGGTCGCGGCCCGGTCGGCGGTGCTGGCCGCGTTCACTGCCGCGCGGGCGTTCGAGGACGACGCCGCCGCCAGCCCCGTGTCGTGGCTGCGGTGGCAGACCCGCGTCACCGGTGCCGCTGCATCCGCCGCTGTGGGCTGGATGCGAGACCTGGCCGTCCACCCCACCGTCGCCGCGGCGCTGACGGCCGGCGAGGTGTCAGTGTCGTGGGCGCGGCAAGTGTGCGGCTGGAGCGACCGCCTCCCCGAGGATTCCCGGCCCGGCACGGATCAGATCCTCCTCGACGCCGCGGCGGGTGGCGCCCGCCTGTCCGATCTGGGCGGGCTGGCCGAGCAGCTGTACCGGCTGACCGCACGCCCTGACACCGACGGCCACGACGACGGGTTCGAAGATCGCCGAGTGCGGCTGCTCACCCATTTCCGCGGTGCCGGGACGCTCGACGGCGAGCTGACTCCAGACTGCGCCGCCGCGTTGCGGGCTGTGCTGGACTCCCTCAGCGCGAAGGCCGGGCCCGAAGATGTCCGCACCCCAAGCCAGCGACAGCACGACGCCCTCGCCGAAGCCTGCCGCCGCCTCATTGCCGGCGGCCTGCCAGACCAGGCCGGCCAGCCCACCCAGATCCAGCTGCACATGACGCTCGACCAGCTGCTCGGCCTGCCCGGCTCGGGCCCGGCGGCCGCCGACTGGGCCGGCCACGGCGCCACCGCCGCCGCCGGCTCGGAATGCGATGCGTCGATCTCCCCGATCGTGACCGCGCACGTCGATCCTGCGGAGCTCGACCAGCAGGCCCGCGACCTCCTCACCGGCGCCGGCCCGGCAGACGCCAGCCACAGTGGCAGCTCCGCGTCGGGCGCCGGAGCGGACTCGCGCAGGTCGGCCGATGGCACGACTGGGCCTGGCGGCTGTCCGGTCTGCGGCGACCCCGGCCACGGGCCCGCGGATCGCGGTTGCCGGCTGCACACCCGGACCGCCGCCATGGCCCGCACCGCCGCGCAGGAACTCGTTCTCACCCGCGCGATCCGGCTGCTGTCCGGGCCGGGCGGGCTAGCGGCCCACCTGCGTACCAGCCTCCTCCCCCAGCCGGCCGCCAGCATCAGCCTCCCGCTCGACCTTGGCAAGCCCACCGAGACCGTCCCCGCCTACCTCCGCCGGGCCATCGTCACCCGCGACAAGCACTGCGCCTTCCCCGGCTGCCACCAGCCACCCGCGGCCTGCCAGGTGCATCACCTGATCCCCCGATCCCGCGGCGGACCCACCAGCCTGGAGGATTGCTGCCTCCTCTGCGTCTTCCACCATCAGGTAGCCGTCCACCGCTGGGGCTGGGAGCTCCGCCTCAACCCCGACGGCACCACCACCGCCACCCTCGGCAGCCGCACCCTTCACAGTCACGCACCCATCGCCGCATGACCGCGGCCAGCCCGCGAATACTCAGCCTGCCAGTGCCCCGCCCGCGAGCACCCCGTCCGCACGTAACCCGCTCGCAAGTGCAAGCGGCGTCAGGGCCACATGCGGCATTTACACTTCAGCGGCCTGCTCCGCCGCGCCACCCGCGCCGCCGAGCTGACCGAGTGCGAACCGCCGCTCGCAGGTCCCCCGCAGCTTCGGGTCGAGCGCGTCCTTGATCATCGGCCAGTCAGCCCGCAGCAGGTCGGGGTTGAGGTACCTGGCCACGTCGTTGCGCTGGCCCTGCGTCAGGATGACGCCGTACATGCTGCGCCGGGTTGTGTCGTCGGTGACGTCGCACTCACGCATGCCAGGAAAGGACAGGTGCCGCGGCAGGACGATGGTGCCCTGGGCGGGACCGCGCAGCTCTTCGATCCGCTCGGGCAGGCGGACAGCGTGCGACTTACGGCCGGCGAGCCAATCAGCAAAAGACATGCGTCCGATTATGACCGGCGGTTGCGCTGCCACGCTCGGTGACGCGCGAGCACTTCGGATCCCGCAGCCACGTTCAGGAACCGCAGGATGCCGAACGTGCTCTACCTCGTCGTACACGATTGGGTAGGCGCCCGAACCCGCGTGCGTCTCCGCATACCTTCGTGGCGGCTCGCGCTCCAGCACCTCACCTTCCGGCTCGACTGGGAGACCGTCGTCGGCACCGTCATCGACGCCGCGCTGCACCGACCGGAGATCGACCCTCCCCAGGAAGCACGTTCCTGCGGGTTCCTGCGCAACGGCACCTGGGCATACTCGACGACACCCTCATCAGCAGCCCGGGACGCCAGGGATGAACGCACTGTGACGCCCGGCGCCTTCGGCTCGGGCAGATGGACCGGAGCGGTTCGGTCCCGATTCGAGATGGAGAGGTGAAAGCGGTGATCTTCCACATCAACCGGATTACCCTGAAGGACAACGTCAGCGAGGAGCAGCGCCGGGCGGGCGTCGAGATGCTTCGCCAGTCCGGGGCGGCCAACCCCGCGGTGAAGTCGTACGTCGTGGGCCCCGAGCTCGGCGGGGAGTTCGAGTACTGCGCCGTGTACGTGGTCGAGGACCTCGACGGCTACTGGGCGTACCTGACCCATCCGGCGCACGTGCGCGAGGAGCTGGAGGGCACCCCCAACATCGACAAGTTCGAGGCCGTCGACGTCTCGGATTCCGATGATCCGGAACTCGGCGAGAAGATCGCCGCGCTGCAGGCCCGCAACTACCAGGAGCACCCCGAGATCGCGGCGCTGGTGGCCCAGGCGCCCTCATTCAAGGTGCCCGACAGCACGAGCTAGCCCCCTGCGGCCAGCGGACAGGCGGAGGCCTGACCATGTGGCACGACAACGTCGATCTGCTCGCCTATCACGACCTCGACGGCCGGTCAGGATTCAAGCCGCCGGAACGGCGAGCCAGAAGACCCGGAACGGGACCAAGTCGCATCAGACCCGGATCCGGAGGCACACCGTGGCACAGCCCGCTAGTTGTCAATAGCAACGCCGTGCTCTCGAAACTGGCCCCCGCCGGCAGCGCGGTCCGAGCCGGAGCGAAACAGTTTGCGCCCGCCGCCGCGGACGGACATGATCTCTCGATGGAGTCCCCGCCCGAGCACCTTACGCACGACCGTGTCGAGTCCGGCACGGTCGAGTCCGGCACGGTCGAGTCCGGCAGTGTCGAGTCCGGCAGTGTCGAGTCCGGCACAGTCGAGTTGCGGCGGTGGCGCGCAAGCGACGCTGACCTCTGCTTCCGGCTGGTCAGCGAGTCGATCGAGCACCTGAGCCCGTGGATGCCGTGGGCGACGACCGGCTACGCGCCCGCCGATGCGGCAGACTACCTTGACCGGTGCGAAGCCAGCTGGGCCGACGGCACCGCGTTCCAGTACCTGATCATTGCCGACGGCATCCCGGCCGGCAGCGCCGGGCTGATGGCCAGAATCGCTCCGGGCGGCCTGGAGATCGGCTACTGGGTGCATCCGGCCTGCACTGGGCGCGGCGTGGCAACGGCCGCCTCGGCTGCCCTCACCGACGCCGCGTTCGCGCTGCCGGGCGTCGACCACGTGGAGATCCACCACGATCAGCTCAACCTGGCCAGCGGCCGCGTACCAGCGAAGCTCGGCTACACCCTCGTCGACACGCGCGCGCAGAGATTTGACCTGGCGCCGGGCGACTCCGGCACGACCATGGTGTGGCGGATAACCCCAGCGGGCCGCTACGGGCTGTAGTACCGCTACTCTCGTACCATGTCCGAAGCCAGGCCGCGCTCGCGGTGGCTGTTCCTGCTCAGCCCGAGGTGGCTGACCTGGCACGCGTTCACGGTGATCTGCGCCGCCGGGCATGCTGTTGCTCGGCGACTGGCAGCTCCACCGGGCCGAGACTGGCAACGCACTGAGCTGGGGCTACACGTTCGAATGGCCCGTCTTCGCGATCTTCGTCGTGGTCTTCTGGGGTAAGACGATCCTCGACGAGGGGCGGCACCCTGGCGGACGCGCCGCCAAGAAGGCGGACGGACACGACAGCGCTGCCGACCCGTCGGCGGATGACGACGACCTGGCCCTCCCCGGCACCGTCCATCCAGGGCCCAGCACCGGCCTCCCGCGCACCGGCGACGAGGCGGCCGACGATCCCGAACTTGCCGCCTACAATGCCTACCTGGCCCGCCTGAACAGCAAGACCTCAGCGCACAAGCCCGCAGCGCCCGAGACCTCAGTGCACAGGCAGGCCACATCGCAGCAGACGACGACACGGGAGGAGGCTGGCAGTGCGTCCTGACGTACTCCGGCTGGCCGTACGTGCCTACCGCACGATGGCGTACGTGACCGGCACCATGCTGGTCATTCTCTGCTTCGTCTGCGTGCCGCTACGGTACTTCGGGCATGACGCGGGTCCGGCCGAGGTCGTGGGTGCACTCCACGGCGTGCTTTACATGATCTACATCGTCGTCGCGTTCGTGATGACGCGGCTGGTCCGGATGAAGGTCGCCAGCTTCGGCACGATCATCGTGCTGCTAGCCGGGACCATCCCGGTGCTCACCTTCGTCGTCGAGCGCTGGGTGAGCCGGACCTACATCGCGCCGGCCCTGGCCGGCGGCGGTGTCAGCACCAGTGAGCAGCCAGTACTTCGCTGAGCAGCCGGCCACCGGGCACCGGCCCGGTACGGTGCACGTCGTGCTGCCCGATACGCACCTGGTCCTCGCCACTGACTCCGGCGTGTTCTCCGCCGAGCGGCTGGACCCCGGCACCAGGCTGCTGCTGGAGGCCGCTCCCCCGCCGTCGGGCGACGGCGACCTGCTCGATCTCGGCTGCGGCTACGGCCCGCTGGCACTCGTCATGGCGGGCCGGGCCCCGGCCGCGCGGGTCTGGGCGGTCGACGTCAACCGCCGCGCCCTCGAGCTGTGCGAACGCAACGCCGCCGAGGCTGGCCTCACTAACGTCCGCTGCCGGCCTGCAGATGACCAGGGGCTGCCGGCGACTTATCAGCTGATCTGGTCCAACCCGCCGATCCGCATCGGCAAGCAGGCCCTGCACCAGCTCCTGACCTCCTGGCTCGGGCGCCTTGCTCCCGGCGCGGCCGCGTACCTGGTCGTTCAGCGCAACCTTGGCTCGGACTCGCTGCAGCGCTGGCTGGCCGACGCCGGCTGGCAGGCGCACCGGTTCGCCGCGCGAGCGGGCTACCGAGTGCTGGAGGTGCGCAGATGACGGGCAGACAACAGTGACGGGCAGACAACAGTGACGGGCAGACAGCTCGGCATGACCGAGGTGAAGCGCCTCAACCGCGGGTGGCGGCGGCGCACTCAGGCACGCCTCGGGCTGCTGCTCGATAGCGTCGGGCAGCCGTTCAACGTGGGCTCCATAATCCGCACCGCCGCGGCGTTCGACGTTGATCACGTCTGGCTGTGCGGCGACACCGCCCAGCCCGGCCACCCGTCGGCGCGCAAGACGGCGCTCGGCACCGATCGCCTGCTCACGTTCGAGCACGCCCCGGCGGTCGCCGCCGCCGCGCAGGCGGCACGCGCGGACGGGTACCGCGTGATCGCCATCGAACTGGCGGGCGATGCGGTGCCGCTGCACGAGGCACCGCTCGACGGGGACATCTGCCTTGCTGTCGGGAACGAGGATCATGGCTGCTCGACCGCGCTCCTGGCCGCCGCCGACCTGGTCGCCTACATCCCGCTGCCGGGCAAGGTCGGGTCGCTTAACGTGGCGGCTGCTGCCGCCATCGCCATGGCCGAGGTGCGCCGCCGCGAATGGAGCGCGGGGCCGGCTAGATGGGCCCCGTTCCCTGCTTGATGGGTTTTTCGATTTTGATTTACTGAGGCCGTGCCGTCCGGCTACCTTGATCATCCGCGGCCGCTGGCGTTCGCGCACCGCGGCGGCGCCAGCCACTTCCCGGAGAACTCCTGGAAGGCGTTCGAGCACGCGGTCAACCTCGGTTATGCCTACCTGGAGACCGACGCCCACGCGACGGCCGACGGCACGGTGGTCGCCTTCCACGACCGGACGCTCGACCGGGTCACCGACGGAACCGGGCGAATCGCCGACCTCACCGCGGCCCAGGTCGCCGCGGCGCGGATCGGCGGTACCGAGCCCATCCCGCTGCTCGCCGACCTGATCATGGCGTGGCCTGACGTTCACTTCAACATCGACGTGAAGGATGAGCCCGTCATTGGGCCGCTGGTCGACGTGCTGCGCGCGACCAACTGCTGGGACCGGGTGTGCCTGACCTCGTTCTCGGGCAGCAGGCTCGACGCTACCCGGCGGCTGCTGCCACGGCCGGTCTGCTCGGCCACGACGCCGGCCGGCATCGGCGCCATCCGAGCCGGGCTGCCGGTCAAGGCGCTGGCTGCGCGGTTCGCCGCGAGGTCGGTGCAGTGCGCGCAGATCCCGTACTCGATGGCCAGGAGCCGGTTCATCGCTCACGCCCATGCGGCCGGCCTCCAGGTGCACGCCTGGACGGTCAACGATCCGGTCCTGATGACCAGGCTGCTCGACCTGGGGGTCGACGGAATCATGACCGATCAGGTCGAGACGCTGCGCGATGTCCTGATCAGCCGGGGGCAGTGGCGGCCCCGGATGGCGGGCTAGCAGCTCGCCAGTTGGTCAGAATCGCGGGCAGACAGGCATTTTCGTGAGATCAGGGACCGCGGGCACGGTTGGAACAGGCGCCAACCGGGAATCTTGAACGCGACCTCACCGTTGGTGAAGTAGGACGGCTGAGCGCCTGGGAGGCAGTAACACATGGCCGAGCGAGCACTTCGCGGCACGCGACTCGGAGCCACGAGCTACGAGAACGACCGTAACACCGACCTGGCGCCCCGCCAGGAGGTGGCTTTCGACTGCCCGAAGGGGCACCGGTTTACGGTGCCGTTCTCGGCCGAGGCCGACCTGCCGATTAACTGGGAATGTCGGATATGCGGCGCACTCGCCGTGACCGCTACCGGTGACATGCCGCAGCCTAAGAAGGTCAAGCCCCCGCGTAGCCACTGGGACATGCTCATGGAGCGGCGCAGCATGGCCGACCTCGAGGAGGTCCTGGCCGAGCGGCTAGCCGTCATCCGCGGGCAGCGGGAGCCGCAGGAAGCGCCCGAGCCCCGCACCCGGCATCGCAAGAGCGCCTGATCTTCTGCCGCGCGGCATCAGCCGCGGGCACCCTGCTGACCGCTGATTGCTGCGGCACGTCTTCTTGCCACACCGCATATGCCGCACCGGATTATTGCGGCACCGGTTTGCAGCACCGCTCTTTTGCGGCACGTCTTTTTTGCGGCACGTCTTTTGCCGCGGCCCCGGATCCCGCACCGTGCGTGCGGCACCGGGGAAGAGGGCCTGGGACTCCCTTCGGACCGGAACGCGTCCCGTCGGCAACGGGCTCGCCTTCCGTTGTCTACTGGGCGCCCAGGCCCCTCCCGGATCCAACCCCCCGCCCGGCCAGGGCTCGGGCTTGTCGCTCGGCTACACGGAGCCGACGTTGGTGGCCGCGTCACGGTGCGGCCAACTGCCCGGCTGATCTCCCTGACCCGCTGGCCCGGTGCTGGACTGCGCAGCAACATACCGTTGATCGCGACGATGTCAACCTGTCCCGCCAGGACTGATACCGGTTAGCGACCTTGCGGCGCCGGTATGTGACGGGCCTGTTCCCTGTTGTCCGGCGGCGTTACGATTGAGGTTCCCGTAACGTGTGAGGGCGCCCATGACAAGGTGGTCTGCGGCAGGCTGCCGGCCCGTGGGTTCGTTCCTTTCTACGCGCACCGCTTTTGCGCGGCTCGCGCGAGAACCCGTTTGACGGTGAGCCCACTCATGTCGGACCACCCGCGCATCGCCGCGCGTGGACTCCCCTTCGGCCTGGAGGACAGGAATGACAGAAAATTCGGAGACGCAGGCAGTCTCTGAGTCCCAGATCGCCGTGCACTGGCGGGAGGAAGAGTATTACCCGCCGCCGGAGAAGTTCGTCGCGCAGGCCAACGCCAACGATCCGGCGATACTCGAGCGGTTCAGCGAGGACAAGTTCCCGGACTGCTTCACGGAGTACGCCGAGCTACTGACCTGGGACGAGCCGTGGGACACGGTGCTCGACACGAGCAACGCACCATTCTGGAAGTGGTTTGGCGGCGGCAAGCTCAATGCGTCTTATAACTGCGTGGACCGGCACGCGGCCGCTAATCCCGACAAGACCGCGGTGATCTGGGTGCCCGAACTCGAGGGCGACGAGACCGTGCACATCAGTTACGGCGAGCTGCTGCGCCGGGTGAACGAGTTCGCGGCCCTGCTCAGCGACTTTGCCGGCCTCAAGACCGGTGACCGCGTCACGCTGCACATGCCGATGGTGCCGGAGGCTGTCGTCACGATGCTGGCGTGTGCCCGGCTCGGCGTCATTCACTCTCAGGTATTCGGCGGATTCTCGGGCAACGCCTGCGGCACGCGCATCGCCGACTCCGGCAGCCGCGTCCTCATCACCATGGACGGCTATTACCGTGCGGGCTCTCTCGCCGACCACAAGGTTAAGGCGGATGAGGCCGTCGCCGAAGCGGCACGGCAGGGCCAGGACGTCGACAAGGTCCTGGTCTGGCGGCGGCACGCCGGCGAGTACGCCTCAGCCAAGCCGATGGCGGACGGCCGCGACTTCTTCGTCGACGAAGTCATCGGCAAGTACGCCGGGCAGGAGATCGCGCCGGTCTCGCTGCCGGCAGAGGCACCGCTGTTCCTGATGTACACCAGCGGCACCACCGGCAGGCCGAAGGGCGCGCAGCACAGCACCGGCGGCTACATGGCCTACGTCGCCGGCACGTCGAAGTACTACCAGGACATCCACCCGGACGACGTGTACTGGTGCCTGGCCGATATCGGCTGGATCACCGGCCACTCCTACATCGTGTACGGCCCGCTGGCGCTCGGGACCACGACCGTGATCTACGAGGGGGTGCCCAACTACCCCGATGGCGGCCGGCCGTGGCGCATCGCGGAGAAGCTGGGTGTCAACATCTTCCACACCTCGCCCACGTCGATCCGGATGCTGCGCAAAGTCGGGCCGGAAGAGCCGTTCAAGTACAACTACCACTTCAAGCACATGACGACGGTCGGCGAGCCGATCGAGCCCGAGGTCTGGCGCTGGTACTACAACTTCGTCGGCAAGAGCGAGGCTGCCATCGTCGACACGTGGTGGCAGACCGAGACAGGCGGCTTCCTTGGCAGCACGCTGCCGGGCCTCCAGCCGATGAAGCCCGGCAGCTGCGGACCTGGCGCGCTCGGTATCTTCCCCGTCATCTACGACGAGGACCGCAACGAGATCCCGGCCGGCAGCGGCAAGGCCGGCAACATCTGCATCCGCAACCCGTGGCCTGGCATCATGCAGACCATCTGGGGGCAGCCCGACCGGTTCCTGGACGTGTACTACCGCAAGTACAACGTCGACCCCGATAGCAAGGACTGGCACGACTGGCCGTACTTCGCGGGCGACGGAGCGGTCCAGGCTGCGGATGGCTATTTCCGCATCCTCGGCCGCATCGACGACGTCATCAACGTCGCCGGTCACCGCCTCGGCACCAAGGAGCTGGAGTCGGCGGCGCTGACGGTACCGGAGATCGCGGAGGCAGCGGCGGTGCCCGTCATCGATGACATCCGCGGCCGCATGGTGGAGATGTACGTCTCGCTCAAGCCAGGCGTCGACGCGGACGGGATGGAGGCGAAGGTCGTCACCGCGATCGAGACCGAGATCGGCAAGATCGCCCGGCCGAAGAACGTGTGGATCGTGCCCGACATGCCCAAGACCAGGTCTGGCAAGATCATGCGCCGGGTGATCGCGTCGGTATCGAACTTCGCCGACGTCGGCGACGTCACGACGCTCGCCAACCCCGAGGTGGTCGACGGTATCCGTCACCACGTCCAGCAGGCGAAGGTCGCCAAGGGCGATACCCCGCGCGAGCTGTCGGAGATAGAGCTCGCCGAGATCCAGTCGTTCGGCAACGAGTAATCACACCAGCACGAGCAGCGGCCGCCAGCCTCGAGGCTGGCGGCCGCTGCTTCGTTGTGACGTCCGCGCCCGGCCCGCTACCAGGTTTGCGGCCAGGCGTGCACGGGCTCGTTGGTGTGCATGTGCTCGATGTAGCGCTGAGTCATCTGCCGCAGCGCTTCCGGCCGCTGCGCGCCGTGCCGCTCGCGTCCGGCCACGGTGGCGATCTGCCAGGCCGCACCGGTCTGTCCGGTGATGCAGCGCTGCTCGATGATGCCGAGCAAACGGTCGGCGTGAACTGAGCCGACGCCCCAGCGGCTCAGGCCGTCGCGGGCCATGGGCAGCAGCCGGCGCAGGACGAGCTCGGCCACGCTCGCGTCGCCGAGGCCCGGCCAGTACAGCTGGGCACCCATGCCGTGCCGGGCGGCCTCGTGCAGGTTCTCGGCCGCGGTCGTGAACGACATCTGCGTCCAGACCGGGCGCTCGGACTCGGCGAGCACGCGCACGAGCCCGTAGTAGAACGCGGCGTTCGCCATGACGTCCACCACCGACGGGCCAGCGGGCAGCACCCTGTTCTCAACCCGCAGGTGCGGCTTGCCGTCGACGACAGCGTAGACAGGCCGGTTCCACCGGTAGATCGTCCCGTTGTGCAGGCTCATCTCCGCCAGCTGAGGGCACTCGCCCTGGTCGAGCGCCGCCTGCGGATCCTCGTCCTCGCAGATCGGCAGCAGCGCCGGGAAGTACTGGATGTTCTCCTCGAACAGGTCGAAGACCGAGGTGATCCACCGCTCCCCGAACCAGACCCTGGGTCGCACGCCCTGCCGTTTCAGCTCGTCCGGCCGGGTATCGGTAGCCTGCTCGAACAGCGTGATCCGGGTCTCGTGCCAGAGCTGCCTGCCGAACAGGAACGGCGAGTTGGCGGCCAGCGCCACCTGCACGCCTGCGATGGACTGCGCGGCGTTCCAGTAGCTCGCGAAGCTGTCGGGGCTGACCTGGACGTGCAGCTGCACGCTGGTGCACGCGGCCTCCGGGGTGATGCTGTCGGCGTGGGTGAGG
Organism: uncultured Actinomycetota bacterium; assembly: GCA_963837255.1. Classification (GTDB taxonomy): domain Bacteria; phylum Actinomycetota; class Actinomycetes; order Streptosporangiales; family Streptosporangiaceae; genus JAJYUU01. The sequence continues at coordinate 592,740 of CAWIMN010000007.1, read as the reverse complement.
ATCTGCTCGGCGCCGTCGATCTCGATCTGCATGTCCTCGCCGCGGGCCGCGAAGATCTGCTCGTTGAGCACGCGGTAGCGATCGTTCGACGACATGGTGCTCTCGCCCACGTCCGCCTTCGCCAGCGTCGGCAGGATGCCGATCATGACCAGGCGGCTGCCGATGCTCTGGGCCTTTTCGTCGCCGGCGTTGAGGCTGCCGCGGATCTCCTCCTCCAGGCCGGCGATCGCGTCGCCGCTCGAGCTGGCGCGGCGGCACGTTGATCTCCAGGTTGAACTGGCCGACCTCGGTCGCCCACGCCGGATCGGCGATCACTGCCAGCACGTCGGCATTGTGCATCGACGGCGCGCCCTGGTCGTCGACGAGGTTCAGCTCGATCTCCTGGCCGACGAGGATCGGATCGGTCTCGAACAGGCGCTCTTTCAGCATCCGCGCGAAGACATCCAGCGAGCGGGCCAGCTTGACCCGGTAGGTGCGCCGGTCCTCGCCAGTGATCTTGATGGCCTGGATGTCTCGCCCCATGTCCCCTCCTCAGCCCCCGTGGTTCGCGCCGCTGTGATTCATGCCGCTGTGGCTCACGCCGCCGCCACGCGACTGCTCTCGTCCCGGACCCACAGGCCCAGCAGGCCGCGCAGGTGCGCGATGAACTGCTCATGCTCGTGCGCCGGGTACACCGAGCGCACCGTGTCGACGAGCAGCTGGTCGAAGTCCGGGCCGGCGACCCAGTCCAGCACGATGCCATCGAGATGGCCGAGGCTGCTGGCGCAGAACTCCTCGTAGCGCTCGGTATCGAAGTAGCTGTCCGCGAGCGCACGGTAGGCCGCGAGCTTGTCCTCATACGACGCCCCGGCCGCGTCCGCGATCTCGAAGTACTGCTCCGTCGCCAGGTCGAGCCGCGGCCGCCTGCCGGTCACCAGCGCGAACACGCACCACTTGACCAGCGCCTTGATCGCCCACGGGAAGTAGTAGTGCAGGCTCGTCAGCGCGACGTCCGGGCAGGCGTTGGCGTAGTCGATCGGGTAGACCTGGCCGTCCTTGACGAGCGTCTCGCACGAGTTGAACTCCCACCGGAAGAAGGCGTTCACGAGCCTGCTGATGGTGACGACCTCGGCGCCCGCCCGCGGCGACAGGAACGCGTGGTCGACCGCGTAGCGCAGGTGCATGGGCTGGTCGGGCTGGAACTTCATCACCATGGTCTCCGCGCCGATCGACAGCGACCGGGCGAACACGTCGTAGTCGACCGCTCGCTGCAGGTGCATGAGCATCTCGCCGCTGGCGTCATAGGCGGCGTGCAGCTCGGCGGGGTTGCTGATCCGCGACACCCCGCGCCATGCGCCGCCGTCGAAGGGCTTCATGAACAGCGGATAGCCGATCTGCTCGGCGATCGCGTCCAGGTCGAACGGCTGGTTGTACTTGGCGGCAGTGTAGGCGTACCGGGCGTTGTCGACCGGGTTCTTGTACGGCACCAGGACGGTCTCGGGCACCTTGAGCCCGAGGCGCAGCATCGCGCAGTAGGCCGCGTGCTTCTCCATCGACTGGAACGTGAACGGGCTGTTCAGCAGGTACACGCTTGTCCATCAGCGCGACCTTCTTCAGCCACTCGCGCGGGACGTAGTACCAGTAGGCGAGCCGGTCGATGACCAGGCTGGTAGCGCGGCCGGTCCCGCAGCGCGAACGGCTCGATCGTGATCCGCTCGGTGTCGAATGCCGTGGCGGGTGCCGTCCGGTCCGGTCACATGCCAACGCGGCGCATGATCTCCTCGAAAGCCCGCGGCCAGTCCTCCTCCGTGCCGAGCAGCAGCCCGATCAGGTGCCGTTGCATTCGGGTCTCCCTTCGCAGCAGGACCGGCGACGTGGCCTACCGCCGCCATCAGCAGAACCTCGGCAGGTGGTGGGCCAGCTGGGCGCGCCAGGCCGGCCAGTCGTGCGGTGTCTCCCACAGGTCCAGCTCGTGCTTGATGCCCTTGTCGGCTAGCAGCGCGGCGAACTGCGTCGTGCTCGAGCAGCGAGCCGGTGGTGTCCTCCCACTGGCCCTGTGCCGCAGACCAGCAGCAGGCTGACGCGGCCGCGGAGCCAGTCGAGATGGTCACCGTGCAGGTGCCCGACGTAGTCCATCGGGTTGTTGAAGTAGGCGGCACTGCCCCGCTCGCCCCACGCGTGCCAGGAGCCGGGATCGTACTTCCCGGAGAAGCACAGCGCCAGCGGGAACAAGTCCGCGCGACGGAGCGCGAAGTTGGCAGCGTGGAAGCCGCCGAGACTGCAGCCGAGGGTCGCAACCTCAAGGGCGCCGCCGCAGTCGGCGTAGATCCACGGCAGCACCTGGCCGAGGATCCACGACTCGTAGCGGCCGTGCCGGGAGCCCGTTCCTCCAGCGGGATCGCCTGGTCCGACCAGGACGCGGCGTCGTAGCTGTCGACGCAGTACAGCTTCACTCGCCCGGCTTCGAGCAGGCCGGCCACGGCTGCCACCATGCCGTTGTGCTCGAAGTCCCACGCCCTGCCCTGCTCGCTCGGGAAGACCAGCACGGCACGCCCGAAGTGCCCGTAGCGGACGACCGTCCCGGCCGCGCCGATGGCGTCCGACCACAGCTCAGCCATCTCGCGGATCATCCGCCGACCTGACTCAACAGCGCCGTCAGGTACGGGTCGAACGCGTCCCGCCACGCCGTGTAGTTGTGCAGGTCCGGCACCTCGTGCAGGCTCGCCGGGTAGCCATGCGCCCGGAGCGTAGCCAGCATCAGGCGGTTGTTCTCGACGTTCTCCTCAATCGCGCCGCAGGTCATCACGACAGGAACGGAGTCGGCAGGCAGCGCCCCGGCTCGCACGGCCGCGGTGAAGTCGATGATGCGCCGGAAGTACGGAAACCGCCGTTCCTGGCTATCCAGCCGTGGCACGAAAAAGCTCCCCGACTGAAGGAACAGCGCGTCCAGCGCGTCCGGGCTCCCGCAGTAGGCGTGCAGCATCGCCAGCCCGCCCAGGCTGGTGCCCATCCCGACGACCGCGCTGCACGCTAGGCCGCGCCGGAGCGCCGGCAGCACGTGGCCCGTGAGGGTACGGCTATACCGGGGGCTGGCGGAGTACCAGCTGTTGCGCGGCCCAGGGCTGAGCAGCGCGGCGCGCAGCGGCGGCAACCAGCCGCCGGCGATCCCAGCGCCGAGGTAGCGGGTCAGGCTCGCCAGCGCGTCATACTCCGGACCGTCGTGCACTACCAGCAGCGGCAGCGGCTCGTCGGCACGGGCGCCGGCTGGCGCCCAGACCCGCGCCGCGACCTCGGTCATCGTGTCGAAGGCGCGGGCGGCGCCGGAATCGGCAGGGCCGGACAGCCACGCAGGCGGCTCGTAGCCAGGCAGCTCCAGCACACTCTTAGGCCCGAACGCGCCGGCGGCCTGGCGCGGATTCGCCGGGTCAGTGACGACCTTCGAGCCGCCGTCGGCATACCGAAGCTCGAGCAGGTACTCAAGGCGCCAGACTGGCGGCGGCTCGAAGGCGAGCTCCCACCACTCCCCCGCACGCCGGAATTCCAGCAGCTCAGCTGGCATGCGCAGGTCGAGCTGGAGGCGAACGCCGGCCAGCGCGCGGTCCGGGTCGGCGACGCGGAGCGTCAGCGGGCCCGTGACGGCAGCCGGCTCAGCAGGCACGCATGTCCTCCACGGGAAACTCGCCCATTACTCGCACATCGTGCCTGGTCCGAGCGCCCGTGACAATGCCGGCCACGGTCGGCTGCCTGGTTGGTGAGCTGGTTAGCTCCAGCCCGGCACGGTCAGCTCAAGACCAGCGGACTCCCGGTGATGGCCTGATAGTCGGCCGCTAGCTGTGTCTGATTGATCCCGTCTTCAAAGCCCTTGGTGCCGAGGTGCTCCGGCCAGACAACCGCCCACGATTCCTCGACGAGCGGGTTGCCCTGGACGACGCCGTGCCAGAACGAGCTGGCGAACATGGTCTCCTGCGCCCAGGTGATGAACTTGATGTCAGTCCCGTAGCCGCCGCCGAGGATGGCGTGGCCGCCATCGATAGGCGAGCCCGGCACGTCTGTCCAGGGCTTGCCTTCCTTGAACTGCTCCTGGTTAGCGGCGAGCACCTGGATGCCGAGCCACAAGCCGCCGAAGATGGCGAGTGCGGCCTTCACTTCATCGAGGTTGCTGTGGTCGACCTTGGCGAAGGCGATGGCCTTGACGCCATCTGGCCCGCCAGTACTGTGCAGGTACTCCAGGCCGGTCTGGATGTCCATGCCCTGGTCCTGGCTGCTGCCCGGCCCGTTGGTGTCCTTGGTTCCGGCTGGATCGAAGCCAGGGTTCTGGGTCTGGTAGAACTGCCAGACCTGCGCCTGGGTCGGGTAGTACTCGGTCGCGAGCGAGGCGGTCACCAGACGCCGCATATTCGCCCAGGTCACGGCGTTGCAGTCACCGACAGCATCGTTGCCGAGCATCTGCCAGCCGGGCAGGGTCGCCAGGTAGTCCTCCTGCACAGGGTGCGCAGGCACGCCAGCGGCTCGTAAGAAACTGCTGAACCTCAGGGCGGGCGCGTTCTTTGGTGGCCGGCGGCCGTACATGAATGCCATCGTGTCCCCTCCTCGACGAATTCTGCGGATCGTGCAGAACCTGACAAGAATTCAAGCATCGGGACGCCAGCACCGATATGGTCCGCGGAAACTAACTGTCCCGCGGACATCAATTGCCCCCGCGGCATCAACAATGCCGACATCGACGGCTCCGCCGACATCAACGGCCCCCGCCGACGTCTGCGGCCCGCCGACATGAACGGCACCGCCCTATTTCGGTGGGCGGGTGCGGCTGCGCATGGCAGTGCCCCGCCCTGGCGGGGGCGGGGCACTGCGGGGGGTGGGGGGTGTTACATGCCCGAGCCGGGGCGGGCGGTGGTGATGTCGTAGTTGTGGCCCCAGTACCACTGGGTGGCGTCGGCGCCGGGGACGATGTGCGGGACGCCGGTGGGGTCGGCGATCCACCAGCGGACGTGGTGCTGCATGCTGGCGGGCAGGGTGTCGACGGCGGCCTGGGTGGCGGCCCATTCCGATCGCATGGTGTAGATGATCGCGACGGATCCGGCGGCGTTGTGCAGCTTGTGCCAGGCCCAGGTGGCGGCCTGGCCGGGGGTGGCGTCGCCGGGCTCGACGTCGAGGGCGGCGGCGCGGGGGTCGGAGCCGGAGGTGTCGATCCACAGCACGTGGCCGCGGTCGGCGACCTGGGACGGGGCGACGGCGTAGCCGCCGTCGGCGTAGGTGGCCAGCCGGGCGCCGGCCGGGATCTGCGACGGGGTGACCGAGTCGTAGACCTCGAACGGCCGGGCCGGCGCCGCCGGCCGCGCCGCTGCCTTCGCCTTCGCAGGCTTCGCGGTGTTCTTAGCGACCGCGTTCTTAGCGACCGCGCTCTTAGCAACCGCGCTCTTAGCAACCGCGCTCTTAGCCACTGCACCCTTCGCGGCAGCAGTGTGCTGCGCAGGCGCGTTGGCCTTCACGTCGGTGGCGGGCTTCACCGCCGCGGCAGCCTTGGCTGGCGCTGCCGAGTGGTGGGCGGTGGTATGCGCGGCGGGGGCAGCGCTGCTCAGCGTGGCGGCGCTCGCGGTGCCCGCGCCAGCCAGCACGGCAGCGCCAGCAGCCGCTGCGGCAACGGCCTTCCCGCGGCCGGCCAGAGCGCTGGTCAGTCGGGTGGTGCGGGTCATGGCGGGTCCTTCCGTCAATCTCGGTCCCGGCCAGGCACGGGGGCGCCGGCGGGTGTCACGGTGAGTGACGGAAGGTTCGACGGGCGGTAACGCCGGGCGGTTTCGCAATGAGACGCAGGTCACTACTAGTGAGTAACAAGTGAGACCCAGGTCACTACCGGACAGTAAACAGATCGCGATCAAACCACTGCAAAACGGCGCGAATGCTCCGGCTCCGTCGCCCCGCCGGCTCACCGCAGCGAGCCCGGCCCCGCCCTTAGCCCCCGTTGCGCAACCTTTCATGGTTCCCGCGCCCGGACTTCATGGTTTCGCGCGATCTTGAGCCCTAGTTTGCCGGTTTTGCGGGCGCGGAAACCATGAAGTGTGCTTCCGACGGCCGCCGAGCCCTCAAAGTGACGGGAGGCTCCCGTTGCCATCTGGCCGATTTCGCCGCGCCTTCTAGTTGTTTCCGCAGCGCCTTTCCCACAGACAGCACGCGCGGGCACAATGGATCCGTGACAGATGGGCAGTTCATGGGCGGGCAGTTCACCGGCGGGCAGGCGACAGATCCGTGTCCGCAATGCGGCAGCACCGCGGCCGTACACTCGATCAGCGAGCTAGCTGCGCTGGCGCAGATGCAGCTCAACCAGACCCAGCCGGGCGGGGTGCCGCAGGCAGGCGCGCCGCAGCAGGGATGGAACGCCGAGCCGCGCTCCGGACCGGTGCCCGGCTGGGCCGGCGAGCCGCAAGCCGGGCCGCCGCAGGGCATCGGCGGCTGGGCAGGCCGCACCAGGGACTATGACGACAGCCCCGTCGACTCCATCGACCAGGCGATCGCCGACGTCGCGCTCGGGGCGGCGGCGCGGTTCATCGGCCGCGCGGTGGCCAAGCGCGTGCAGCGCACGGTCAGCGAGCGCGTCATGCCCGCGCTCGCAGACCGCCAGCAAGCCACGCTGCGCGCGCAGATCGCGATCGCCGAGCAGCATCCCGACATTCGCGCTTGCATGACCGACAAGGTGATCTTCCTGGCGGGCGGCAATCGCGTGCTGCCGATCCCCAACCTGGGCGCGCTAACCACTGAGCAGGCGGACATGCTGGTCGCCCAGCTCAGGCAGGGCTGACCTGCCGACAGCCAAGCCGCTGACCGCCAGGTCGCTGACAGCCAGGCCGCGGCTGACCGCCAGGTCGCTGACCGCCAGGCCGCTGACCACCGCGCCTGGTCAGGCCAGGGCAGCGAGGGCCTTCGCGAGCGGTTCCAGCGTCGCGGCCGTATGCGGCGGGCGCATGTGCACGATGGCTAGCTCCACGCCGGCGTCGCCGAATGCCGCCGCGCTGGCTGCTGTCTCCGCTGCGTCGCCGGTGTAGGCCACGTGGCTGGACAGCAGGATCTCGGCCGGGTCGCGGCCGATGTCAGCGCAGTGCTCGTGCAGCACGTCCTTCGCGCGAGTGAACTGCTCAACAGTGCCGCCGACGAAGTTCCAGTGCTGCGCGAAGCGCGCCGCGGTGCGCAAGGTGCGCTTCTCCCCGCTGCCGCCGATGCAGATCGGCGGGTGCGGCCGCTGCACGGGCTTCGGCTCGCACCGGGCCTCGGTCAGCTGGTAGTAGCCGCCGGCGAACGTCGTGATGTCCTGCGACAGCAGGCCGATGAGTACCTCGCACGCTTCTTCGAGTCTGTCGCTTCGTTCGCGCGGCGAGCCGAGCTCGATGCCGTAGGCCCCGGACTCCTGCTGGTTCCAGCCAGCGCCGATGCCGAGCTCGAGGCGCCCGCCCGAGACGATGTCCAGAGTCGCCGCCATGTTGGCCAGGACCGCCGGATGCCGGTAGTGAATGCCGGTGACCAGCGTGCCGAGCCGGAGGCGCCGGGTCGCCTGCGCCAGCGCGGTCAGCGTGATCCAGCCCTCCAGGCACGGTCCCGCTGAGTCACCGACGATCGGATAGAAGTGGTCGAAGGTCCAGCCGGACTCAAACAGCTCGATGTCGTCGGCGGCGCGCCAGACGTCGAGCAGCCCGGCCCAGGTCGTGTTCTGCGGTGCAGTCTTAAATGCGAAGCGCATAGTTCACACACTATTCGGCCGTGCTCGCGCGGTATTCGCAATCGACTTGTTGCTGATCACCGACAGCTCCTGGCATTTCGCCGCCGTTGCCAGCGCCTGAGCAAGCTGGGGCTCGGCCGCGAGCGGCCCGGCAGGTGGCTATCGCAGAGGCGTCAGCACGCCTACGCAAATCCCCAGGTAGAAGCAGCCTGACGTCGGCTGTCATGGAGCGACCAGGCGGTGTCTGGCCTAACATGTCCTAACATGTACCGACACAACGTACCCAGTGGAGGCAGCTAGTGTCGCGTGTCTGAAGTAATTTGACGGTGCGAGAGTGGCTGTGTCATCGCCATTGTGCGATGTTCTTCAGTTCGCCGGTGGTGAGGTCTGGCCTGCCCCAGAAGTCGCCGGTGCGGGTAGTGAAGACGGCGACGAGGCCGGTCGGGTCGGCGTAGACCTGGTAGAAGCCGATGTCCCACGAAGGTTCTGGGGAGACGGCTGGCGGCTTCAGCCGCAGGCGTTCGGTGCCGTCGGGGTTGAACACGACGGCGTTGTCGATGCGGGGGCTGGGCTGTTGCTGGGCCTCGACCACGATGACGCTGGGCGGGTCGGGCCAGGCGGTAACCGTAAGCGGGGGTTCCGGATATGGCTTGCTGGCCTGGGCCTGGCCGTAGGTCCAGGTGACCAGGCTCTGTCCGGGCTGCCAGTGCAGCTCGATGTGGTGTGACGATGGCGGCGTTGTCATTGCTGCTCCCGCTGGCGGGTGGGTCTGCGGCGCGGCGGCACGCCCGTCGCTGGTCATGTTGCGTGGCGGCGCTGGCTGGCCGCTCTGGTGAGGATGTCCTCGGAGGTCTTGGTCCAGGCAAACGGCTGGCAGCGGCTGTTGTAGGCGTCGATGAAAGCGCCGATCGCGGCGACGAGTTCTTTGACCGAGCGGAAGGTGCCGCGGCGGATGGCCTGACGGGTGATGATCCCGAAGAAGATCTCGACCATGTTGAGCCAGGAGCAGCCAGTCGGCGTGAAGTGCAGCGTGATCCGCTGGTTCCCTGGCCGGGCCAGCCATGCGCGGACCTCAGGATGCTTGTGGGTAGCGTAGTTGTCAGCCACAATATGCAGTTCGACAGCCGGGTGGGCGGCGGCGACCTTCTTCAGGAATCTCAGGAATTCCTGGTGCCGGTGCCGGGGATAACACGCATCCGCCGTGATCTTGCCGGTCGCGACCTCCAGCGCCGCGAACAGCGTGGTGGTGCCGTGGCGCTTGTAGTCGTAGGTCTGGCGGGCGGGCAGGCCGGGCCGCAGCGGCAGCATCGGCGCGGTCCGGTCCAGGGCCTGAATCTGCGACTTCTCGTCCATGCTGATGACGACCGCGTTGGTCGGCGGGTCCAGGTACAGGCCCACGACATCGCGGACCTTGGCCTCCAGTAGCGGGTCGGTGGAGAACTTGAACGTCTCCACCCGGTGGGGCTGGATGCCCCACTTGCGCCAGATCCGGGCCACCGACGCGAACGAGATGCCCAGCTCGGCGCCCAGGAACCGGGCCGACCAGTTCGTGATCCCCAGCCGGTCCGGCGGCCGGCCATCATTAGCCAGCGTCGCCACCACCACGTCGATCTCGTCGATCACCGCCGGCCGGCCGGAGCGAGGCTCGTCTTCCAGCGCCCTGATCCCGCCTGCCGCGTACCGGTCCCGCCAGCCGATCACCGTCGGCCGCGACACCCCGACCGTCCGGGCGATCCGCGCGTTCGGCATCCCGTCGGCGGCCAGCAGCACGATCCGGGCCCGCTTCGCCAGGCCCGCCGGCACGCTCGGCAGCCGCGCCAGATCACCAAGCCTCTTGCGGTCACCCTCGCGCAGGCCCAGCGCAGGAGCTAACGACATGCTCCATTGTCCCGCGAATCACACCGTAAAATGACTTCCAACACGCGACACTAGATCGTGCAGAAGGTGATGGCAATGGTCGAGAGTGAAATTTTCGAAATCAATTCACTGGCGCCGAATTCTTGGGTTCGGCTGGAGGCATGACACTGGTGCAGGCAGCGATCACCTACGGCCCGAACTGGTATCTCGGCTATGACGGCTATGGCACGGTAACGGCGAGCAAGCAGCATACCGAGTTTGTCCTGCAGCCCGAGAGATCCACGAGACCATCGCAGACTCATGCCGCCCTGGTGCTGTCCACCAGGACGTACCACAACATCAACTACACAGTGAAGCTCACCACGAACAAGCAGCTTCGGGAGAACGGCCGAGCCAACCCGTGGGAAGTTGGCTGGGTGCTGTGGGATTACACCGACGACAGTCACTTCTATTACCTGCTGCTGAAGCCGAATGGCTTCGAGCTTGGCAAGGAAGATCCTGCTTACCCTGGCGCACAGCGGTACCTGGTCACCAAGTCTGGGTCGAAGTTTCCCCTTGGCCATCGGTACACAGTGCATCTCGTGCAGTCCGGTGCCACCATCACGGCCTACGTAGACGGCAAGCGCCTGGTTACCTACACCGACCATCAGCGCCCGTACTACCGCGGCCGCGTCGGACTCTACGACGAGGACTCCGTGACAACCTTCCAGGTGCCGTGAGACTCTCCTGCTCGGAGACTCTCCTGCTCGAGTGGCCGACTGGCCGACTGGCCGAGTGGCCGACTGGCCGAGTGGGGCATCCGGCGGCGCCATCCCGCGTGTCACCTGTGTCACTGTTGACAAGAGTTCGCACGCCACTGAAGACCGGGAGAGCACATGACGGGTAACGCGGCTGCGATCGTCGGCGGCTACGTCGTGCCGATCACCGCCGAGCCCATCGACGGGGCGACGATCCTCATCCGGGACGGGAAGATCACCGCTGTCGGAATCGCCCTGGACATTCCAGCCGACGCGCGCGTCATCGACGCGGCCGGCAGCTGGGTGCTGCCCGGATTCATCGAGGCACACGGCCACGTGGGTGTCCACGAGGAGGGTGAGGGCTGGGCCGGCTCGGACTCCAACGAGCTGACCGAGCCGGTGACCGCGCACGTGCGCGCGCTGGATGCGATCAACCCGGCTGACCTCGGCTTCCGCGACGCCGTTTCCGGCGGCGTGCTCGCGGTCAACGTCAATCCCGGCTCAGGCAACCCGATCGGCGGCCAGACCGCGGCGCTGAAGTGCTGGGGCCGGACCGTCGACGAGATGCTGCTCCGCGCGCCGGCCGGGATGAAGTCGGCGCTCGGCGAAAACCCCAAGCGCGTGTACGGTGAGCGCAAGCAGTCGCCCAGCACGCGCCTCGGCACGGCAGCGGTGATCCGCGGCGCACTCGTCGAGGCGGCAAACTACCTGGCGAAACTGGACGCCGAGCAGCGCAAGTCCGACGCCGACCGCAAGCCGATCGATCGCGACCTCAAGCTGGAAGCGCTAGGCAAGGTGCTGCGACGCGAGATTCCGTGGCGCCAGCACTGCCACCGGGCGGACGATATCGCGACCGCGCTGCGCCTCGCCGCGGAGTTCGGCTACAACCTCGTGATCGACCACGGCACCGAGGCGCATCTGCTCGCGGACATCCTCGCGGCGAAGGACATCCCGGTGATCATCGGGCCGCTCTTCACGAGCCGGTCCAAGGTCGAGCTGCGCAACAGGTCGCTCGCCAATCCCGGCAAGCTCGCGGCCGCGGGCGTGACCATCGCGATCACGACTGACCACCCGGTGGTGCCGATCAACTTCCTCGCCCACCAGGCCGCGCTGTCGGTCAAGCACGGCCTGGACCGGGACGCGGCGCTGCGCGCGCTCACCATCAACCCGGCGCGCATCGTGGGGATCGATGACCGGCTCGGGTCCATCGAGCCGGGAAAGGACGCGGACCTGGTGATCTGGTCGGGCGACCCGCTCGATGTGCTGAGCCGGGTCACCCGCGCGCTCATGGACGGCGCGGAGATCTACACGTACTCAGACGGCGAGGGGCACTTCGCCGAGCACTAGGCCGGGACGACAACGGTGCCGGTCGCCGTCACCGCGACGATCGGCTCGGCGAGGACGGCGGCGGCCGATGGGCCCCGTGACGGCTCGGCGCGGCAGACCACCCTGGCTTCGAACGCGATCTGGCGGCTGCGCGTGCCGACCCGAGTGATCACGGCCGTGACCTCGAGCACGTCGCCGGCCACCACCGGCGCCCGGAACTGCACGTCGGAGTAGGACGCGAATAGTCCCTCGTCGCCGTCGGTGCGGATGCACGCCTCGGTCGCCACGTCGCCGAACAGGCCCAGCATGTACGCGCCGTCCACCAGATTGCCGCCATAGTGCGCGTGGCCGTACGGCACGTAGCGGCGATGCGTGACGGTCAGCCCGAGCCGCGGGTCCTCGCTCATGCCGCCGTCCCAGCAACGGGCGGTTCCGGTGCGAGCGCGTAGGCCAGGAAGCTCGCCACCTCGCCCGGCGTGGTGCCCTTGCCGAAGATCTTGTCCACGCCCAGCTCGGCCGTCATCGACGGATCGAACCGCGGGCCGCCGACGACGAGGAGCGGACGATCACCCGCCGCGTCGAAGGCCGCGGACATCTCCCTCGCGTTGGAGATGTGCGCATCGCGCTGCGTCACGACCTGGCTGACCAGGACCGCGTCAGCGTGCTCAGCCTTCGCCCTGGCGACCAGGTCCGGCACCGCGACCTGGGACCCGAGGTTCACGACGCGGATCTCTCGGTAGTACTCCAGGCCCTTCTCCCCCGAGTGGCCCTTGACGTTCAGGATGGCGTCGATCCCGACCGTGTGCGCGTCGGTGCCGATGCACGCGCCGACGACGACCAGCTTGCGGCCGAGCCCGGTCCGGATACGCAGGTTCACCTCGGCCGACGACAGCAGCGGGAACTCCCGCTCGGTGACCGTCACCTGCGACAGGTCGACCAGGTGCGACACCCGGCCGTACACGATGAAGAACGTGTAGTCCGGGCCCATGCCCTTGGCATGCACCACCATCGCGGGCTCCAGCCCCATCTTGGCGGCCAGTTGCGCGGCGGCGCCCTCGGCCCGCGCCTTCTCCGTCGGCGTTCCGAACGGGACCGGCAGCGTGAACGAGACCTGGATCCGCCCGTCGCCGGTGGTGTCGCCATAGGGGCGGATAACGTCGCCGGTCACTTGCTCGCTCCCATCTCGCTCAGCGCCGGAGCCGGCCCGGCGGCAACGGCCCCGTTCCCGTTCTCGAGAATCTCTGACGCCGGGTTGAAGTAGCCCTCGGCGCGGGTGATCACCCCGTCCAGGCCACGGCCGCCATCGGCGGGACGGCGGGTGATCCCGAACGTTCCATCGGCGATCGCGGTCAGCAGTCCCTCGTCGTTGATCCGGCGCAGCAGGCCGACCGACTCGCCGAGGACCTGCCGGGCGCGCTGCTCGATGAAGCCGCCGGGAGCCGGCACGAAGCTCTCGCCGAGCCGGCCCGCGGCGTCGCGGACGTAGCGCACGTTCTCCAGGGCAAGATCACGATCAGACAGGAACGGGGTGTGGATACCCTCGGTCATCATGCCGATGAGCAGAATCGACTGGTCGGTCATGACCCCGCACAAGTTGAAGAACGCGTCCAGCAGGTAGCCGGCGAACACGTTACCGGTCATGTGCTTGGTCGGCGGCATGTACTTCAGCGGCGCGGCCGGGAAGAGCTCCCTGACCAGCTGAGCGTGCGCGAGCTCGAGCAGGAAAGAGTCCGGCACGGCCGGGTTGATCTCGAACGCGTGGCCGAGGCCCAGCTGGCTGTCGGCGAGGCCCGCTTCCTTGCCGAAGAACTCGTTCATCAGCTGGCTCACCACGACCGTGTGCGCGGCGTCGACCGCGTCCGCCGTCGTCAGGTAGTTGTCCTCGCCGGTGTTGATGATGATGCCGGCCCGCGCGTGGATCTGCCGGGAGAAGCGCTGGTCGATGAACGTGCGCCGGGGGTTGATGTCGCGGAAGATGATGCCGTACATGCAGTCGTTCAGCATCATGTCCAGGCGCTCCAGGCCGGCCAGCGAGGCGATCTCCGGCATGCACAGGCCCGAGGCGTAGTTGGTGAGGCGGACGTAGCGGCCGAGCTCGCGGCTCGTCTCGTCCAGCGCCGCCCGCATCAGCCGGAAGTTCTCCTGGGTGGCATAGGTGCCGGCGAAGCCTTCTCTGGTCGCTCCCTCGGGCACGTAATCCAGCAGCGACTGGCCGGTCGACCGGATCACCGCGATGACGTCGGCGCCCTCCCGGGCCGCCGCCTGCGCCTGCGGGATGTCCTCGTAGATGTCGCCGGTCGCGACGATCAGGTAGATCCACGGCTTGCGCGGCTCGGAGGTCGCCTCGATCATCCGCTGCCGCGCTGCCCGGTTGGCGTCGATCCTGCCGATGCCAGCGGCAAGTGCGGCGCGCGCGGCCGAGCGGGCTGCGTCGGCGGCGGCGCCTTCGGGGATGCGGAAGGCGACCTTGCCCTGCGCGGCCGCCTCGGCCAGGCTGGCCAGGTCGTCATGACCGCCCGTTAGCAGCGCGTCCCAGGCTGGGAGCGCGACGCCGTGCTCGAGCCCGGTGGTCTCGCGCACAGCGTCCACCAGGCGGTTGACCCAGGGCATGCCGTCGGGGTCGGCGCCCTGCAGCCCAGCCAGCCGCAGCACGGCACGCTCCACCGACACAGTGGTGTGGGTCCGCGCCATCTCCACGATCGGCTGGCCGGCGCTGGCCGCCAGCTCGCGCGCCTCGCGGACGACCGCGGGGTCGAGGTTGAGTCGGGTCTGCATTGTCTTTACTCCCCGTGGTTGTCCGCACTGCGCTTGCTAACGCCGTGCTCGTCGATACGACGCTGGAAGATGCCGCGAACTCCTGGCTCAGTGCGGATCAGGTCAAGGGCCAGCTCGGCGTGCCCTGGGACGTACCCGTTGCCTACCAGCATGGTGACATCGGCGGCCACGCCCTCGGCGCCGAGCGCGGCGGCCGTGAACGAGGTCGCCATCGAGAAGAAGATGACTGTGCCGCCCTGGGCGGTGGCCAGGATCGCGCCGCCTTCGCAGCCGTGGCACGTCGACGCAGACCACGGTGACGTCAGCCGGTCCGCCTGCTGCCAGCTGGATCGCGGCGGACACCCCGACGGGGTTGCGTGCGTCGGCGATCACGACGTCGTCGACCAGCCCGTGCTCGCCGTCGCCCGCCCTGGCCGCGCGCAGGATGCTCGCCTCTGCCTCGTGCGGCACCACGCCGACGATCTTCGCCGCGCCGGCTCTGCGGGCCGCGGCCGCCGACAGCGAGCCGCTCTTGCCCGCCGCGCCGATGATCGCGACGGAGGGGTGCTCCACCGGGCTTGCGCTGACCACGCGATGGGTCAGCGCCGGGGCGCCGCATACGTCCATGACCGAGAGCGCCAGTTCGGCGGTCATGTCGCCCGGCAGCCTCGCGGCGATCGAGCGGCCAAACAAGATCGCGTGACCATCGCACGGCACCTGCTCGGACTTGCCGTCCCAGCGGCTCAGACTGTCGGTGATAACGAGCGGGGTCAGGCTGAGCGACACCAGCGTGGCGATCCGGTCGCCGTCCTTGAGGCCCAGCGGCGACTCGGGCCCGACCTCGGCCACCACGCCGGTGAGCATGCCGCCGGAGCCTGTTACCGGGTTCTGCATCTTGCCCCGCGTCCTGACGATCTCCAGGACGGCCGCCCTGATCTTGTCCGGGTCGCCGTGGTTGGCCTCGTGCAGCTGGCGGAACGAGGCGGCGTCCAGGTTCAGCCGCTCGACGGAGATCCGCACCTCGTCCGGCCAGATAGCCGGGCGCGCGTTGAGCCGCCAGGCCGCCTGCGGCAGCACGCCGGCAGGCTCCAGCACCCGGTGCAGCCCGAGTGGCGACGCTGGCGCGCTCGCCTGGCCGTTCAGGGCCGCACCGGCCTGCGGGCCGGCCGCGGCCACCCGCAGTGCGTCGCGGTCATGCGGGCCGAGCGGCGATGGGGTCACGGGTCAGTCCTTTCCCGGCCAGCGGGCTAGCCTTCCGGCCAGTGTCCCTTTTGGCCAGCATGGGGCAGTACAGGCTACGCCGGACTCGCGGGCGATCCGCCGGTTATGGCACAGCGTAAGTGTAGTATGAGTATTCGATAGAATTTTCTGTCTGTAACTATACAGACAGCAGGTTATTGCGTAGCCTTCCGAAACCACGGGTTATCATCCTGGCTCAGCGGGCCATCCACGAGGGGCAGGTGCACGATGATCGACCAGCCGTACGTCTACCGGCACAAAGAGCTGGTAGAGCCGGACTGGCGGCGCCTGCCCGGCTGGGCTGAGGTGACGCCGCAGGACTGGGCGTCGGCTCAGTGGCAGCGCTCCCACTGCATCAAGAACATCCGCCAGCTGCGCCAGGTTATCGGCGGCGGGCTGGACGAGCGCTTCTATGCCGACCTGGAGCGGGACCAGGCCGAGCGGGCCACCATGTCGATGCTGGTGCCGCCGCAGATGATCAACACCATGGTGCCGGGCCTGTCCCCCGCCGACCCTGGCTTCACCGACGCGTTCTACGCCGACCCGGTCCGCCGGTACATGATCCCGGTCTTCAGCGACCGGCGCGCGGACTGGCCATCGCACCCGGAAGCCTCGCGCGACTCCCTGCACGAGGCCGAGATGTGGGCGGTCGAGGGGCTGACCCACCGCTACCCCACCAAGGTGCTGGCCGAGCTGCTGCCCACCTGCCCGCAGTACTGCGGCCACTGCACCCGGATGGACCTGGTCGGCAACCCGACCCCGGTGATCGAGCAAGCACAAGTTCGAGCTCGGCCGCGACGACCGGCTCGGCGCGATGATGGAGTACCTGCGCCGCAGCCCCGGCGTCCGGGACGTGGTCGTCTCCGGCGGCGACGTGGCCAACCTGCCCTGGCCGCGGCTGGAGTCATTCGTCGCCGGCCTGCTGGAGATCGAGACCATCCGCGACATCCGGCTCGCCACCAAGGCCCTCATGGGCCTGCCGCAGTACTGGCTGACCGACGAGGTCAGGGCTGGCATGGAGCGGCTCGCGACGACTGCGCGGGCGCGCGATGTCAGCATCGCGATCCACACACACGTGAACTCGGCCCAGTCGGTTACCCCGCTTGTCGCCGCCGCGGCGAAGGCGATGCTGGAGACCGGCATCCGCGACGTCCGCAACCAGGGCGTGCTGCTGCGCGGCACCAACGACAAGACCGAGCAGCTGCTCGACCTGTGCTTCGCCCTGCTGGATGACGCGAAGATCATGCCGTACTACTTCTACATGTGCGACATGATCCCCAACAGCGAGCACTGGCGGTTGTCGCTCGCCGAGGCGCAGCAGCTGCAGCACGACATCATGGGCTACCTGCCCGGCTTCGCCACGCCGCGGTTCATCTGCGACGTGCCGTACGTGGGCAAGCGCTGGGTCCACCAGGTCGCTCGGTACGACCAGCAGCTCGGCATCTCGTACTGGACCAAGAACTACCGGACCGGCGTCGAGGCCGACGACCCGCTGGCGCTGCAGCGCGAGTACGAGTACTACGACCCGATCTACCTGCTGCCCGAGGCGGGCCAGGAGTACTGGCGGGCACGGGTCAAGACCCCGCTGCCGCTAGCCGTCGTCTAGACCGACCCGCCCGGCCCATCCGGAACGGTCGATCGGAGCCGGTCCAGCCGACGGCTCACGGTGCGTCCCACAGCTCGATGGTGTGGGCTCTGACCTGACTGTCGATCTTCGCCAGCGCCTCAGCAACGTTCATGGGGGACAGCCTCTGGCCGCCTCGGAGCCTGATTGAAGCTTCGCCCACTGCTGCCTCGGCTGCGCCGATCACGGCCAGGTACGGGACTAGCTTGTGCGCCCGGATGCGGGCGCCGAGGCTGCCGTCGCTCACCACCTCGGCTCGCAGCCCCCGGTCGATCGCCTGCTTGACAAGCGCCACGGGCGGGGGCGAGCTGCGCGTCGGAAATGGGCAGGGCGACGAGCTGGACGGGGGCTAGCCAGGGCGGGAACGCGCCGCCGTGGACGTCGAGCAGATGCGCGACGGCGCGCTCGGCGCTGCCGATGACGCTGCGGTGCACCATGACCGGGCGATGCCGGCCGCCGTCCGGGCCGATGTACTCCAGGCCGAAGCGCTCCGGCTGGTAGAAGTCGATCTGCACGGTCGCGATGCTGGCCTCGCGCTCGGCGCTGTCGGCCACCTGGACGTCGATCTTGGGGCCGTAGAACGCCGCCTCGCCCTCCTTGGTGTCGTAGCCGATGCCGCTGTCGGCCAGGACGTCGCGCAGCATCGAGGTGGCGTCGGCCCACATCTGTGGCGCTGCCGACGTACTTGGCTGACTCGCCCGCCAGCGAGAGCCGGTACCGGGCTGGCTCGATGCCGAGCGCCTGGTGGGCCTGCCGGATCATCGCCAGCGCGCTCGCGGCCTCGGCCGCGACCTGGTCCAGGGTGCAGAAGATGTGCGCGTCGTTGAGCTGCATGCCCCGGACCCTGGTCAGGCCGCCGAGCACGCCAGACAGCTCGGACCGGTACTGGCCGCCGAGCTCGGCCATGCGCAGCGGCAGCTCGCGGTAGCTACGCGCCCGCGAGCGGAACATCACCGCGTGGTGCGGGCACATGCTCGGCCGCAGCACGAGCTGCTCGCCGCCAAGTTCCATCGGCGGGTACATGCCATCGCGGTAGTGCTGCCAGTGACCTGAGACCTCGTACAGCTCCCGCTTGCCGAGCACTGGCGAGTACACGTGCAGGTAGCCGGCCCGGCGTTCCAGTTCCCTGACGTACTCCTCCAGCGCGTGCCGGATCGCGGCGCCGGCCGGCAGCCAGTACGGCAGCCCGGCGCCGATCAGCGGATCGGTGCCGAAGATCTCCAGCTCGCCGGCCGAGCTTGCGGTGGTCGTGGAGCTTGGCGTGGTCAGACAGCTGGCGGTTCTCCTCCCTAGGGCGGGGCGAGTGACCGCAGGAACGACAGCGTCTCAGACGACGAAGCCCCGGGGCACTCGCCCCGGGGCTTCGTCACAAGATCAGGTGTCAGCGCGCCGGGACGTACTCCGGCGTCGTCGTCTGTCCTGCGCGCTGCATGATCGCCAGACTACCAAGAACTAGACGCCTGCGTCCGCTGGCACGACCGCGCCGAGCGCCGGCCGCTGCTTGAAGTACGCGCTGCCCATGGGCCAGTAGATCGCCATCGGGATGAAGCCGATGGCCAGGCCGTAGTACACGCAGATCTGGAGCCCGATCGCTGAGATGGCGTCGGTCAGGATCGTGCTGAGTGAGCCGATGTAGCTGGAGCCGATGAACAGGCCGAGCGACACGACGGCGAGGCGATGGTGGCCAGCCACGGCGTCTGGTGTACGGGCAGGATCCGGCCGAGGAACTCGTTCGTTGCCGGGAACGGGGCTGACGACGCGGACCAAGATCAGGCCGGCTCGCTCTTGTCCTCGATCTCCCACAGGTGGTCCAGAACGTGCCAGGCCATCCTGCGGACGGCGGTCCGCAGCGGCCAGCCCTTCGGCGGCGTCACCACGCTCGACGGATCGCGCAGCGCCGCGACGACGGCCTGCCGGAGCGCAGCCGCCGAGTCCGGCCCCGCCTTCTCGCGCGGCAGACCCAGCCTCCGCAGATACATCGCCTCGGCGCCGAGGACGTGCTCGACGATCTGGCCGGTGTCGCGGCCGCCGCCGCGCGGGCCCTTCCGGAGTCGCGCCGGCGCGGCCGCGGCTACTTCGTCGAAGGCGGTCCAGGCGGCCGTCAGCAGCCTGGCGAGGCGGTCGCCGTCTGCGGCAGCCAGCGGCCGGGCATCGCTCGGCCCGATCTCGCCCAGCGCGCCGAAGTCCGCATTCTTGGCGCGACCTTCGAACCGCTCCGTGATCGCCAGCGAGCCGGCCGGGGCGGCGAGCCCGGCAAGCGCCACGATCGGCTCGTACCGGGGCAGGTACTCGGCCAGCGCGGCTACCGCCAGCTCGTCGCTCTTACCGCTGCGCGCCCAGCCTGGCCAGTCCAGCGCCGACGCGAACACGCGCCTAGCGCCGGCCTCGATGAAGACCGCGACCGTGTTATGAGCGGTCATGCCCGGATGACGCCGCCCCGCGGGTGGCCCCGCCCGTGCTAGGCCTGCCCGTGCTGGCCCCGCCCGTGCTGCCAGCATCCGTGCTGCCAGCATCCGTGCTGCCAGCATCCGTGCTGCCCGCATCGCCCTTGTCTGGGCGGGGGCCATCGGCTGTCACGGCGGGCGCGCGCTGCGCGCGGATGAACCAGGCGATGCCGATGAGCATCAGGATCGTCGCGACATAGAAGTTCAGCCGCAGGCCGAGGAAGTGCTCGGAGGAGTCGATCCGGATGGTCTCCTCGAAGATCCGGTACGCGGAGTACCCGGCGACATACAGAGCGAACAGCCCCCACGGCCGGATGCGGCGGTGATGGCCGAGCCAGACCAGGAAGGCCGCCAACGCCAGGTCGAAGATCATCTCGTACAGGAACGACGGCTGGAAGGTGCTGTACTGCAGGTATCCAGCGGGCCGGTGCTGCTGCGAGATCTCCAGCGCCCACGGCAGCGTGCTGGGCTTGCCGAACAGCTCCTGGTTGAAGTAGTTGCCGATCCGGCCGACGGCCTGCGCCACCAGCAGCGCCGGGGCTATCGCGTTCGCGAACAGGCCCGCGTTGGCGCCGAGCGCGCTTGACCCGCCAGATCCCGGCGGCCGCGCCCCCGGCGATGCCGCCCCAGATGCCAAGGCCGCCCGACCAGACGGCGAAGATCCCCCACCAGTGGTGCGGGATGTCGGCCGGGGTGGTGATGTCGAAGTAGATCCGGCCGCCGATGATCCCGGCTGGCACCGCCCACAGGGCGACCTCGCCGACCAGGTCCGGATTGCCGCCCATGGCACGCCACCGGCGCCGCGTGATGTAGATCGCGAGCGCGATGCCGACCACGTACATGAGCCCGTAGACGTGGATGAACAGGGGCCCGAGGTGGAATCCGTTCACCGACGGGCTCGGGATGAACCCCAGCGGCTGGCCATGGGAGTCGATCGGCATGAATCGAGACTATCGGGCCGGCCGAGGCCGCCTGGCCACTCCGCTAACATGCGCCTATGACCCGTCGCAGCGAGCAGCTCAGCGAGGAGCTGCATGACTACCTGGTCGCGCACAGCGCGGCCCCCGACGCCGTGCTCAGCCAGCTGGCAGCCGAGACGGCAGCCTGCCTTCCCGGACGACGCCGGCATGCAGATCGGGCCGGAGCAGGGCACCTTCATGACCTTGCTGACCCAGCTCACCGGCGCGAGGCGGGCGCTGGAGATCGGCACGTTCACCGGCTACTCCTCGATCTGCATCGCCCGCGGGCTCGCCGACGGCGGGAAGCTGACCTGCTGCGACGTCAGCGACGAGTGGACGTCGGTGGCCCGCAAGTACTGGGACCTCGCCGGCCTCGCTGACCGGATCGACCTCCAGCTGCGGCCAGCCGTGGAGACGCTGCGGTCGATGCCGGCCGGCGAGACCTTCGACATTGCCTTCATCGACGCCGACAAGACCGGCTACGTCAGCTACTGGGACGAGGTCGTGCCGCGGATCCGGCCGGGCGGGGTGATCCTGGTCGACAACACGCTGTCCCACGGCCGGGTGGTCGATCCCGGACACCACCGACGCAGAACGTCGCCGGAATCCGTGCCTTCAACGATCACGCCGCCGCGGACGACCGGGTCGTGCTGGTGCTGCTGCCGATCGGCGACGGCCTGACCATGGCCCGCAAGAAGTAAGCTCTCCCGCACGCGACGAAGGCCCCCGGGATTCCTGGGGGCCTCCCTCTTGCTGCGCTGCTGGTTGCTGCGCTGCCGCTAGCTGCCTCGAGCTAGCTGCGACCGATGCCCGTGTCGCCGGGGTTGGACTTGGCGAACGCCGCGTCGGGCTCGATCTCGATCCGCTCCCGGCGGAGCTCGTCGCGGACCGTGGTGTCCTCCTCGATCCTCCTGGCCCGGAGCCGGACCCGCTCGACGGGCACGATCTCCTTGCGCAGCACGGCGCGCTCCTCGTGCAGGATGATCTCCTGCTCGCCCTCGGAGATGTTGCCGCTGATGCGCTCGTCGGCCGTGATCGGGATGCGCTCGACGTCGTATTCCTCGTGGTAGACGTGGACGGCCTGCTCGATCGGCTCGACGTCCACGTACTTGTGGAGCTTGATCCGGCCGGTCTCGAGCATTTCCTTGCGACCTGGAGGCGCTCCTCCTGGCGGACTAGCCAGTCCTCGTCGCTCATCCGGTCGTCGTCCATCCGGCCTCGGGGCTGCTGCACCGGGACGGTCAGGCCGTAGTAACGGCTGAGTTCCTCGGCCTGCGCGGCGGACATGTGCTGGCCCGCGTCGATGTTCGGCCCGCCCATGATCTTCTGCGTGTCGAACGGGACGCTGAGACCGTCCGTGGTGACCTGGCTGCTACCGAGCGGGACGAAGCGGCCGGTCTTGCCGGAGCGAACGCGCGCCCAGGCGGGCGTCCCGTCCACGTCGTCCCTGAAAACCTGCTCGACGGTTCCTACAACCTTGCCGTCGGCGCCGGTTACTCGTGCGCCAAGGAGTTCTTCGGCCTGAGTCGTCATGGTGACATCTCCCCCCGAGTCGCTATCACCGGTACGGGCATAGGCCGCCGCAGCAGCCTAGACTCGCCTACCAAGTGTAATCTACCCACTACTGCCCGTTTCAACGGCGGCGGATTCGGGGCGCCGGGTCCGGGCGCACTATCGTCGCGCACGCGCCAGCAGCAGATGCAGAGTGTCACCCTAAGAAGCCCGCAGGTCGGTACGATGTCCCGCTATGGCGGCATTGTTCAGCCGGATAATTCCGATCTTGTTCGTCGGCGACCTGCAGGCCGAGCGCGACTTCTACGTCAGCCTCGGATTTCACGTCACTTACGAGGGCCCGGAGTACCCGTACTTCCTGGCGCTCGGCCACGGCAAGGTCGAATTCGGCATCGAGTGGCGGCAGGACTTCTCGCCCGCCGGGCCCGACAAGGTGCTCACCTGGCAGTTCGGCGTGAGCGACCTCGAGCTGGCCAAGAAGCGGCTGGCGGAGGCCGGCGTCCGCTACCGGGAGGAGCTCATGGCGCCGAGCCCGGACTGGCAGTACCGCGTCCTGCACGCCAGGACCCCGAATGGCTACCACCTGCTTCTCGAGGAGGGCAGCGAGTAAGCAGACCGCCGACTGGCTGCGCCGAAACGACGGCTCGCCGACCGTTATCGGTGACAATGGCGCCCATGGGCAGCGACCCGGTCTACCTGAGGGTGCTGGAGGATCTGCGGATGCGGATCCGCGAGGGCGTGCTGGAGCCAGGGGCCAGGGTGCCGTCACGCAACGCGATCATCGCGAGGTACGGCGTCGGCGAGACGGCCGCCAAGCACGCGCTCCAGGTGCTCGCCACCGAGGGACTGATCGAGGCCAGGCCAGGCTCGGGGACCTACGTCCGCAAGATGCCGCCCGCCCGGCACCTCGAGCACGACCGGCTGCACTTCCCCGGTTCGCCGTTCGGAATCGAGGAGACCGACAGCCCGGCTGACGGCATGCTGGTCAGTCGACCGGCCAGCGGCCCGGTACGTGACCTGGGAGCATCACACCGAGCACATCGCCCCGCCGGCAACTGTGGCCAGGCGGCTGCGCGCCACCCCCGCGGCGGCGCTGGTGACCGCCACCAGGTACCTGATGAGCGCCGATGGCCAGCCCGTCCAGGTCGCCACCAGCTACGAGCCGACCGGGCTGACCGAGGGCACGGCCGTGGCGCTGCCCGAGCAGGGCCCGTACGCTGGCCGCGGCGTGATCGAGCGCATGCATTCGATCGGGATCGAGGTAGACCAGGTGCTGGAGGAACTGTCGGTGCGCACTTGCCTGCTGGCCGAGGCCGCCGCCCTGGCCATCCCGGCCGGCTCGCGCCGTTATCGCGATCGAGCGCACGCACTCATCCGGCGGGCAGCCCGTCGAGACCGCCGACATCGTCGTTCCCGCGGACAAGTACCGGCTGCGCTACCGGTTCGGCGTGCCCGGCGCGCCGGCGTGATCCGCCGCGCCCGCCCGGCCGACGTGCCGGCCATCTACCAGCTGATCCGCGACCTGGCCGAATACGAGCGCTCGCTGCCCGAGGTCACCGGCACGCAGGCGGACCTGCACCGCTCGCTGTTCGGCCCGGAGCCGGCCGTGTTCGCGCACGTGGCCGAGCACGACGGCCAGGTCGCCGGGTTCGCGCTGTGGTTCCTCAACTACTCCACCTGGCTGTGCCAGCACGGCATCTACCTGGAGGACCTGTACGTCAGGCCGGAACTGCGCGGCCTCGGGCTCGGCCGGGCACTGCTGGCCGAGCTCGCGGCCCTGTGCGTCGAGCGCGGCTACGGCCGGCTGGAGTGGTGGGTGCTCGACTGGAACGAGCCAGCGCTCGGCTTCTACGCGTCGCTCGGCGCGACCGGCATGACGGACTGGACCGTGCACCGGCTGACCGGTGCCCCGCTGCGCGCGCTGGCGGCCAGCCGCCGACTCCGTCAGGCCAGGGAGCGCGAGCGGAGACTCGGCGGGCACCTGACAGCCGGGCTGGTCCGCCCGTGCGAACATGATCCCATGCAGATCGGCGGCGTTGACTCCACTGACCTGTTCGGCGGGACGCCGGCCCGGCCGCGGCAGATCATCCGGGTCCGGCTCGTCAACGCCGGGCCGGCGATGGTGACTGATGCGCGCGCCGCCGTCACCGTCGGCATCGGCGGACCGCGGCGTCGCCACGCCGGAGCCGGTCTCGCTGACCGGCCTGACGCCGGGCGCCGAGGCTGATCGCCGAGGTGGCCATCGAGCTCACGCCGCCGGTCGCGCCGGGCACCGTGCTGCCCGTGCTCGCCACCGCGCTCGGACCCGCTGGCAGCACCAGCCGGCCGGCCGACATCACCGTGGCCGAGCCCGGCTGGGTCATGTGGATGGTCAGCCACTTCCACTACGACCCGGTGTGGTGGAGCACGCAGGGCCAGTTCACGCGAGTCACGGCTGCTGCTGCCCGACGAGCATGGCGAGCTGCCGGAGGTCCGGACGGCGTTCGAGCTCGTCCGGCTGCACCTGGACGCCGCCCGCCGGGACCCGGACTACAAGTTCGTGCTGGCCGAGCTCGACTACCTGAAGCCGCACTTCGACGCCCATCCCGAGGATCGCGCGGATCTGCTCGACCTGATCGCGGCGGGCCGCATCGAGCTAGTCGGCGGCAGCTACAACGAGCCGAACACGAACCTGACCTGCGCCGAGTCGACCATCCGCAACGCGGTCTACGGCATTGCCTATCAGCGCGACGTGCTCGGCGGCAATCCGCGCACGTCGTGGATGCTGGACGCGTTCGGCTTCGACCCCGGCTATCCCGGCATCATGGCCGCCGCCGGCCTGACCGAGTCCTCGTGGGCGCGCGGGCCGTTCCATCAGTGGGGACCGAACCGGTCGGCCGGCGACAACAGGCTGATGCAGTTCGCATCGGAGTTCGAGTGGCTCTCCCCCGACGGCACCGGGCTTGCTCACCAGCTACATGGCGAACCACTACTCGGCCGGCTGGCTGGCCGCCTATCACGCCAAGGACCTCGCCAGCTGCCGAGGCCGACGCCTACGAGCAGTTCAGCCAGCTCGCGCCGGTGGCCGCCACGCGCAACGTGCTGCTGCCGGTCGGCGGCGACCACGTCGTGCCCGCCCGCTGGGCGACCGCCATCCACCGGGACTGGAACGCGCGCTACACCTGGCCGCGGTTCGTGACCGCGGTGCCGAGCGAGTTCTTCGCCGCCGTCCGGGCCGAGGCGGCCGAGCGCGGCACCTGGATCACGCCGCAGACCAGGGACATGAACCCGGTCTACACGGGCAAGGACGTCACCTACATCGACACCAAGCAGGCGCAGCGCGCGGCCGAGGCCGCGGTCCTGGACGGCGAGCGCCTCGCCACGCTGGCCTGGCTGGCTGGCGCCGACTACCCGGTCGCCAGCCTGGATAAGGCCTGGCGGCAGCTCGTGTTCGGCGCGCACCACGACGCCATCACCGGCAGCGAGGGCGATCAGGTCTACCTGGACCTGCTCGGGAGCTGGCGCGAGGCATGGGAACGCGGCGACCAGGCGCGCGCCGGCGCGTCCCGCTTCCTGGCCGAGCTCGCCGACACCGCCAGCCTGCGCGCGCCTGGCCGAGGACGGCCAGCGCATTGGCCGTCGTCGTGGTCAACTCGCTGTCGATGCCGCGCACCAGCATGGCGACGATCGCGCTGACGCTGCCGTCTGGCTGGCCGACCTGGCTGAGCCTGCACGACGACACCGGCGCGGTCGGTGCCGTTCCTGGCCGACGGCGCCACCCGCGACGCCGGCGGCGCGCTCACGGCGGTGACGGTCACCTTCCGTGCCGCCGACGTGCCCGGCGTCGGATACCGCAGCTACGCTGGTCAGGCCCGTCGCCGCGGCGCGCCGCGGACGGCGCGGGCTGGCAGCGCGCGGACGCACGCGGGCCAGCCGCGGCTGGAGAACGACGCGCTTCGTGGTCGAGGCCGACCCGGCCCGCGGCGGGACCCTGTCCCGCGTGCTGGACAAGCGATCAGGGACCGACCTGCTCCGGCCCGGCGGCGGCGGCAACGAGCTGGTGCTCCAGCCCGAGCACCCGGCGCACCCGCGCTGGGCTGAGGGTCCGTGGCTGCTGTGCCCGGCCGGACCAGGCACCGGCAGCGGCACCCGGACAGCCGCCGTCCGGGTCGAGCGCTGCCCGGTCGGCGGCCGGCATCGTCGCGGAGCTGGAGCTGGGCGGCCTGGTGGTGACGCAGGAGACGCTGCTGTGGGACGGCGCAGACCGAGTCGAGTTCCGCACTCACGTGGACGGCTCGATCGGCCAGGACCGCCTGCTGCGGGTCGTCTTCCCGGCTGACGTGCCGGGCGGCCTGCCGGTGTACCAGACCGCGGTCGCGGTCGTCGGCAGGCCGCCGGGCCCGATCGACACCGACGTGGCCGAGCACTCCTACACCCTCGACAGCCCGGCGAACGAGTGGCTGGCCGTCGGCTCGACGGCCGCCGTGGCCGTCACCGGGCCGGACGGCAGCCGCCAGCTCCAGGCCATCGGCGTCGCCGAGGTCGTCGCGCCGCCGGCGCTGCGCGAGCCGGCCCGCGAGCTGATGGCGGCGCTAGCCGGCCAGGGCGTGACCGCGACCTGCTCGCTGCCAGGCGGCCCGCGCTACGGCTACCAGGAGCTCGACTCGAACCTGCCCGACTTCCGCATCTGCCTGGGCGGCCCGGACGACAACGAGCTGACGGCGCGGGTGCTGGCGGCGGCGGGCCCGGAGGCGGCCGCGGCCATCGACGCCCAGCTCGCCGCCGGCGGCGCCGCGAGGCTCTGGCTGCCGGCCAGCCGCAGCCGCGCTGACGCGTTCGGGCCGGGCGCCGACGTGCGCGGCGCCCTCGACCTGCCGGTCCTCATCGTCGCCGCGGCCGACCTCGGCGCGCAGACGCAGCGGCTCGCCGCCGACCTGGCCGACGCCGTCATCGAGGTGCCGCAGCCTGGCCAGCCGCGACTGCCGCCGGCCGGACGGGCGCTGGCGGTCCCGGCACCGCGCTCGCGCCGCACACCGTCGCGCTGCTCAACCGCGGCACGCCGAGCGGCCTGGTGACCCCCGATGGCCAGCTCACCATGGCGCTGATGCGCGCGTGCAGCACGTGGCCGTGCGGAGTCTGGATCGACGGCAAGAAGCGGACAACGCCCGGACGGCACGAGCTTTGCCTGGCAGCACTGGAGCCACACGTTCGAGTACGCGCTCGCGGCTGGCCCGGGGACCTGGCGCACCGCCGGCTTCGCGGCCGCGGGCCAGGACTACAACCACGACCTGCTCACGGTCGCCACCGGCCTGCACGCCGGGCCGCTGCCCGCCAGCACCCGGCTGGCCAGCGTCGAGCCGCCCGGCGCGCTGCTCTCGGCGCTCAAGCCGCACGGCAACCCGCTGGCGCCGGGCGCCCAGCCTGATCCCGGCGACGGCGTCACGGTGCGGCTGCGGGACGCCGGCGGCGCCGGGCCGGTCGCGGCGCGGGTGGGCCTGTTCACCGGGCTGTCGTCGGCCAGCGCGACCGGCCTGTGCGAGGACGGCGCCGGCGCGGCGTGCCCGTCGTCGAGTCCGCCGCCGCAGGTCACCGTGCCGCGGTCCGGCCTGACGACGCTGCTGGTCGACGCCTGCCGCCGGCCCCGCTGGCCGCGTGCCAGCCGCCGCAGCGCTGCCGCCGCGCGCCCGCCAGCCGCAGAGCCGTGCTGGCGGACAGCATCGAGCCGGCCCAGCCGGTGTATGCCCGGTACTGGCTGCACGGCAAGGGCCCGGCGCCGGCGGGCAACCTGCCCGTCGCCGTGCACCTGTCGCCGGCGACGGTCAGCCTGGATGACGGCCAGCCGGGCGCGCTGCGCCTCACCGTGGCCTGCGGGCCGGCGCCAGCGGCCGGCGCGATCCGGCTCGACGTGCCCGCCGGACATCACCGTGACGCCGGCCGGGCCGCTGCACTATGACCTTGCAGCCGCTGGGCTATCAGGCGTTCGACCTGACGGTGACGCGCGCGGCCAGGCACCGGGCCGGGCCGCCGGTTCGCCACCGCCTCGATCGAGGAGCCCTCGGGTCAGGTGATCGAGGACAGCGCGCTGCTGTGCATCGGGCAGCCGCCGCCGCCGCGGCTCGACCTGCCGCTGCCGGAGGTGGTGGCGATGCAGCAGGCCGTCGAGACCGCGCAGGCTGGCGAGGCCGACGTCAGCCTGGTCGAGCCCCAGCCTGGCGATCAGGCCGGGCGGGACCGGGCGCCATCGAGGTGGCCGTCCGCAACCAGACAGCCGCCACCATCCGCGGCGAGGCCCAGCTGATCTCGCCGTTCGGCAGCTGGCGGCGAGACCGACGCCGTGGACGACGGGCTTCGCGCTGGCGGCGGGCGCCGCGAGCACGCTGCGGTTCGAGGTGCGGATCCCGGGCACGCGCCCGGCCAGGCGAGCAGTGGTGGGCGATCGTGAAGGTGATGTACTTCGGCCGGCTCCAGTACTCCGAGCCCGTCGAGGTGACGATCGTGTAGATCAGCGGAAAAGGCAGGTCCGGTGAGACACTAGACGTCACCATCGGCAAGAGTTACCGAAGCGGCAATGACGGCAGAGACAGTACCGCGCCTGGGCAATCTACCCGCGGAGCCCAACAGCTTCGTGGGCCGTGAGCGTGACCTCGGCGACCTGCGGCTGCTGCTGAGCAACGTTCGCGCGCTGACCCTGTGCGGTCCTGGCGGCATCGGCAAGACCAGGCTCGCGACGCGGCTGGGCTGGCAGCTCGCCGACGACTTCCCCGATGGCGTGTGGCTCGTGGAGTTCGCCGACAGCGCCGACCCGGCGCTGGCCGCCCGCCAGGTCGCCACCGTCCTCGGCGTCGGCGACGAGCCCGACCGGCCGGCCGCGGCTACGCTCGCGGATGCGCTGCGCAGCCGGCAGCTCCTGCTCATCCTGGATACCTGCGAGCACGTGGTGGAGGCCATCGCGGACCTCGTCCGCGACCTCATCGCCGCCTGCCCGCTGCTGCGGCTGGTCGCCACGAGCCGGGAGCCGCTGCGCGTTCGCGGCGAGACCGTCTGGCGCGTGCAGCCGCTCTCCCTGCCACCGCCCGGCCCTGCGCCGCCACGGACCGCCGCCGCCGCCGGCTGACCGCGGCTCGACCGACGTCGGCCGAGCACGAGGCGATCAGGCTGTTCGTCGACAGGGCCGCCGCCGTCCGCCCTGGGTTCACCCTGACCAGCGAGAACCGCGAGCACGTGGTGCAGCTCTGCCGGATGCTGGATGGGGTGCCGCTGGCGATCGAGCTGGCCGCGGCGCGCATCCGCGCGCTGTCGGTCGAGCAGATCGCCGACCGGATCGACGACAGGTTCCGGCTGCTCGCGTCCGGCGATCGCACGGCTCCGCTCCGGCAGCAGACCCTCCAGGCCGCCGTGGACTGGAGCTTCGATCTGCTGACCGCCGACGAGCAGATCCTGCTGCGGCGCCTGTCGGTGTTCGCCGGCTGGAGCCTGGAGATGGCCGAGCAGGTCTGCGCCGACGAGCGCATCCCGGAGCCGCGTGTGCTGGACTTGCTGGCCGCGCTGATCGACAAGTCGCTGGTAGCGCTCGAGGACGAGCTCGCAGGCGACGCGCGCTACCGGCTGCTCGACACCATCCGCGAGTATGCGTCGGCCCGGCTGGAGCAGTCGGGCGAGCAGGACGAGTTCCGGCAGCGGCACGTCCGGTACATGCTGGGCCTCGCCGAGGACGTCGTCGAGCAGGCGTTCGTGCGCAACGCGCAGCCGTGGGCCGAGCAGGTCCAGATGTACTACCGGATCGCCGCCGAGCAGGCGAACTTCCGGTCCGCGCTGACGTTCTGCCTCGACGACCGCGACGCCGAGAAGGGCCTGCGGCTGTGCTCGGCGCTGCGCTCGCCCTGGGTCGTGCAAGGCGACGTCGCCGAGGGCGTCCGCTGGTTCGGCCGATTCCTGGCCCTGGACGAATGGGTGCCGGCCGGCGTGCGCGCCAGGGCGCTGATGCTCGGCGCCGAGCTGGCCTTCGAACATCAGGACTATCTCGGCCGCGGCCCGGACGGCGCAGGCCGCCGTGGCCATGTGCACCGCCTACCCGGCCGCCTGCCCGGCGGGCGGCCTGCGGATCCTCGCGCTCATCAGCCTGCGCGCTGGCCTTGCCGAGGAGGCGCTGGCGCGGGCGGACGCAGCGATCGCCGCCGCGCGCGCAGCACGGCGACGAGTGGGAGGAAGGCCTCGCGCAGTCTGCCAGGGCCGCGATCCTGGCTCGCAGCGGTCAGCTGGCCAGCGCGCAGTCGGCGTTCGAGGTCGCGCTCGAGCTGCTCACCGGCAACAACGGCTGGGGCGTCGCGCACGCGCTGTACGGCTTCGGCAGCCTGGCCAGGGCCCGCCGCGACAACGCCGGGGCGCTGCGCCATTTCCGCAGCGCGCTGGAGATCTTCCGGCAGATCGGCGCCAGGACCGAGATGGCCAGGTGCCTGGCCGGCATCGGCTGGGTCGCGCTGGCCAGCCTCGACCTGCCCACCGCCGCGGCTAGCCTCGCCGAGAGCCTGGACCTCAGCATGGCCACCGGTCAGCGGCTGGGCATCGCGCGCGGGCTCGAGGCGTTCGCTGCGCTGGCCGTGGTACGCGGCGACGACGTGACCGCGGTCCGGCTCGAGGGCGCTGCCACCGCGCTGCGCGAGGTCGTCGGGCAGGTCCGCTCCGCCGCAGGCGCAGGCACGTCTGGACTCCCTGCTCGCCGCCGCGCACCACCGGCTCGGCCCGAGGCGCGCCGAGCGTGGCCGCCGAAGGCAGGCGGCTCAGCACGCACGAGGCCGTCAGGTACGCCCTCGCCTCGGCGTCGCCTGCGGTCAGACGGCGCAGCCCAGCGGACGCCGAGGCCGGCCGCCAACGGCGCCAGCCGCGCCGCTTCCGGATCAGCGACGCACGTCAGTGCTGACCAGCAGGGAGCAGCAGATCGCGCAGCTGATCGCGCGCGGTCTGTCGAACCGCGCCATCGCCGAGGAACTGGTCATCAGCCCGGCCACCGCGGCCCGGCATGTCGCGAACATCCTGGCCAAGCTGGGGCTCAACTCCCGTGCTCAGGTCGCCGCCTGGACGGCCGAGCAGCGAGCTACACGCTGAGCGAAGCGAATCCAGTACGCCAGCGCCCGTGTGCCGTGCGATGGAGGCGATGTGCGGGCAGCCTACGCCGGCTGTCTACACAGTCAATCAGCGCCCGAGATGCATAGTGGAATGGGCAATTCAGCCGATGCCGCCTGGTCGCTGTTTACATAGCTTTATCGCCGGGACCCCGGGTCACCGGCGTGGCCGGCCATCGGAGGGGGATGGCCGGCTGACCGCTGACCTCGCCTGCTCAGGGAGCCGGGCGGCGGGCGCTGCTCAGCGCTCGCTGCCCGGCGCGCTGAACCCAGGCGCACGGACCCGGGCGTACGGCACGGCAGCCGGCATCCACACGGATCACCGTCGCGCTCCATGGAACACGCAGCAGCCCAAATGCTCACAGCACAGCTCACTACACATAGGGCCGCCAAATACATAACCGGCTACACATTCCTGACGATGCGCGCAGCGGCCAGGCTGCATACGGTCAGTCAGTAAGCTCAGCCGACTGGCGGCAGGGAGGCGGACGCGGTCACGTGGCCAGCTCGAGCCTGAACGGGGACATGACGGTAACGCAGCGGCTCGTCGAGGCGGCGGCTGCCTTCGGCTGCAGGCCGGCGCTGGTGGGGGGCCGCACGAGCAGCCGTACTCCTTTGCCGACCTCGCCACCACGATCCAGCGGGCCGCGGCTGGCCTCGCCTGGCGCGGCCTGCGGCCGCGCGATGTCGTCGGCGTCTACGTGCCCGACGCCGCCTCCTACGTGCTGGCCTGTCACGCGATCAGCGCCGCGGGCGGCATCCCCTGCCCGGTAAGCGCCCAGCTGTCGATCGCGGAGACGGCCGGGCAGCTGGCCGACTGCGGGGCGCGGATGCTGCTGACCGCGCAGCCGCTGGCGTCCGCGGGCCTCGCCGCCGCTGACCGGTCGTGGGTGCGGCAGGTCATCTCGTTCGGCGACGCGCCAGCCGCGACGCCCTTCGGCTCGCTGCTCGGCATGGGCTCCCTGCAGCCGCCAGCGGCCCGGCCGCACGACCTGGCGCTGCTCCCCTACATCCGGCGCGCCGACGGCGCGCTGCACCCGGCGGGCCTGACGCACCTCGACATGGCCGCCGAGCTGGCCGCGCTCAGCGCCTCGGCCGACGATCAGCGAGCGCGACGTCGTGCTCGCCGCGCCGCCGGCCGGCGATGGCCGGTCGTACAGCGCGTTCATCGACCACGCGCTGCTGCACGGCGCGACGATCGTCGCGGCCAGGCACCGATGAGCTGTCGGCGGCCGCCGACGAGCACCGCGGCACGGCGGCGATCGTGCCGCTCGGCGTGGAAGTGCACGCCGCAGAGCCGCTGCGGCTGTTCGCGGTCGCTTCCTAGCCCGCGTAGTGCTGCCGGCCCAGCCGCGGCTGCGGCGGCCGGTTCTCGAACGGAGTGCTGAGCACGATCGTGGTGTGCGTCGACACGTTCGCGGCGGCCCTGATCTCCTGCAGCAGGTCCTCAAGCTCGCGCGGCGAGGCCGACCCTGACCTTGAGTATGTAGCTCGCGTCGCCGGCCACGCTGTGACAGGCCTCGATCGCCGTCAGGTGCGCCAGCCGGTCCGGCGCGTCGTCCGGCGCGGCCGGATCGAACGCCTTGATCGACACGAACGCCGTCAGCGGCAGGCCGATCTCCTCGGCGTTGATGACGGCCGCGTAGCCCTTGATCACGCCGCGCTCCTCGAGCCTGCGCACGCGCTGCTGGGCCGCCGACACCGACAGGCCGGTCCGCCGCGCGAGCTCGGTGAAGCTCATCCGGCCATCACTGGCGA
Source organism: uncultured Actinomycetota bacterium (assembly GCA_963837255.1). GTDB lineage: Bacteria > Actinomycetota > Actinomycetes > Streptosporangiales > Streptosporangiaceae > JAJYUU01. Next base: position 559,745 of record CAWIMN010000007.1, on the reverse strand, counting down.
GCAGCGAGATGATCGCCGCGTTGATCTCCTCCACCCGGCAACGTTAACGTGCCCGTCTGGCCGGCCGCGCCCACTCAGTTAATAACGAAAACATAACGGGCTTTACGCTCCCGTAACATACTGATCCAGCGCATAGCCGCGATCTCGGCCGCACGGGTACGCTCCGCGCAAGGACGGCCTGACGCCGAGCCTGAGCAGGCTGGAACTAACGCGAGCGAGGTCGTGATGGCGCAGATCGTGCTGGATCAGGTCGACAAGGTCTACCCGGGCGGGGTCAAGGGCATCGACGGCCTGAACCTGACGATCGCCGACGGCGAGTTCATGGTGCTTGTCGGGCCCTCGGGCTGCGGCAAGTCGACGGCGCTGCGGTCCATCGCCGGCCTGGAGGACATCACCGTCCGGCACGATCAGCATCGGCGAGCCGCGTCGTCAACGACCTGCCGCCCAAGGACCGCGACATCGCGATGGTGTTCCAGAACTACGCGCTGTACCCGCACATGACCGTCGAGCAGAACCTCGCCTTCGGCCTCCAGCAGCGCAAGACGCCCAAGGACGAGATCAAGCGGCGCGTGACCGACGTCGCCAAGATGCTGGGCCTGGAGGACTACCTCAAGCGCAAGCCGGCGGCGCTGTCGGGCGGCCAGCGCCAGCGGGTGGCGATGGGCCGCGCGATCGTGCGGGAGCCGCAGGCCTTCCTCATGGACGAGCCGCTGTCCAACCTGGACGCCAAGCTGCGCGTGTCCATGCGAGCCTCGCTGTCCCAGCTGCACGACCGGCTCGGCGTCACGACCGTGTACGTGACCCACGACCAGATCGAGGCCATGACGCTCGGCCAGCGCGTCTGCGTGCTGCGCGACGGGAAGCTGCAGCAGGTGGACACGCCGCAGGCGCTGTACAACTCGCCCGTCAACCTGTTCGTCGCCGGCTTCATCGGCTCGCCCGCGATGAACTTCGTCGCGGCCGAGCTCGTCCGCGACGGCGGGCCCGCGGTCACCTTCGCCGGGCACAAGCTCGCGATCACCGACGCGCTGCTGCAGTCCCGGCCCGGGCCTGGACGGCTACTTCGGCAAGGAAGTCATCCTCGGCGTCCGGCCGTCCGACTTCGAGGACGCGCAGCTCGCCGAGCCAGGCTGGGCCCGGATGCCCGTGCAGCCGAGCGTGACCGAGGAGCTCGGCAGCGAGATCCACGTCATCTTCACCATCGACGCCGCGCCGGTGCAGCACGCCAGCATCACCGAGGCTCGCGCGGACGAAGGCGACGACGAGGCGATACCGCTGACGGACAACAAGACGCTGTGGACGGCGCGGGTTGCCGCGCGCAGCGCGATCAAGCCAGGCTCGGCAGCGACGCTCGCTGTCGACACGTCGAACCTTCAGTTCTTCGACCCCGCGACCGGACTGTCCATCGGTCATCCGGCCAATTAGGGACCCGGCAGGCCAGGGGTCAGCCGGATTGCGCTGCACCTCATCCAGCGTCGCCCAGAAACCAAGCCCGAGCGTGATCATCAGCATCGGCATCGCCAGGCCGCCGGTGGCCAGGGCCGCCGACTTCCGCGCGCAGGCGGCGCGCGCCGAACACCATGGCTGGCGGCATCCGTGCGGCCGAACCGGTGATCCCGGCGAACTCGCCGTGCTCGAGCCGCAGGTTTTCCCGCTGGCCGTCGCCGGTTACATAAGGTCTTCCTGGCAACGCTGGAGCCAGTCCAGGTCAGCCTGCAGGTGCAGCATCGCGCCCTCGATCAGCAGCCTCGGTATGCGACGGTCAGCGGCGACCGATAGCTCCGACAGGCTCCGCATCTGGGCAAGGTAGTGACGGCGCTGCCGGTTGATCAGGCCTAGCCGGTCGGAAGTGCCCGCGAACTGGCTCAGCGCCAGCTTCATAAAGAAATCGTCGCGGACGCGCGGGCCCTCGCTGGCCTTGTCGATCCAGTCGATTAAGGCCTCCCGGCCAGCGTCGGTCAGCTCGTAGACACGCTTGTTGGGCCTGGTGGCCTGCACAACGTCCTGGCTCTGGACAAGACCGTCGCGCTCAAGACGCTGGAGCGTCACGTAGATCTGGCCGATGTTAGACGTCGGATACGCCTCGCCGAACAGCTGCTCGAGCTGACTCTTCAGCTCGTAGCCGTGCGCCGGTTCCTTTGCCAGGAGCGCAAGCAACGGCATTCGCATAGGCGCGCTCCCTTCCCGCCGCTGACCTTCATGTTCGCATACGGCAGGAGCGTCCGCTCCGCCTGTTCCGCACGGCTTAGGCCACCATTCTGGCGGCCCGATCCATCGTGGCCGGATAGTTCATTGACTAGTACCATCTCCAGTGCCGTGCACGAGGCGCTCGCGCAGCGTCAGTCCGTCAGCGCGGCGTTGACCCCAAGACGCCGGTCAAGGCCGGCGACCGGATCACGTTCGCCGTCGACGCCGCCGGGCATCCAGTTCTTCGACCCCGACTCGGGGGCCGCGATCTGGCCTAGCCGCGACGAAGGGAACGAGCATGGAGGCGAGCCCGTGGTGGCACGGCGCTGTCTTGTATCAGCTCTACGTCAGGTCCTGGCGCGACAGCAACGGCGACGGCTACGGCGACATACCCGGCATCATCGAGCAGCTCGACCATCTGTCCTGGCTCGGGATCGATGGCCTGTGGCTGTCGCCGACGATGCCGTCGCCCGACGCGGACTGGGGCTATGACGTCAGTGACTACACCGGCGTGCACCCCGAGCTCGGCACCCTCGGCGATCTGGACGCGCTCATCGCCGAGGCCGGCCGGCGGGGCATCCGGGTGCTGCTCGACCTCGTGCCCAATCACACGAGCTCGGCGCATCCGTGGTTCGTCGACGCCGCGTCCGGCCGAGACGCAGCCCACCGCGACTACTACGTGTGGGCCGATCCGGCGCCGGGCGGCGGCCCGCCCACCAACTGGCTCGACGCGACCGGCAGCCGGCCTGGCAGTGGCACGCCGCGACGGCCCAGTTCTACCTGCATAACTTCCTGCCTGGTCAGCCCGATCTGAACTGGTGGCACCGGCCGTGCACGCGAGTTCCGCGCAGATCCTGGAGTTCTGGTTCGATCGCGGCGTCGCGGGCTTCCGCATCGATGTCGCGCACGGCCTCTACAAGGACGCCGAGCTGCGCGACAACCCGCCGCTGCCACCGCAGACACGAACAGGCGACCCGCTGAGCGGCCACTTCGGCCAGCGGCCGGTGTACAGCGCGAACCGGCCGGAGACGCACGCGTCTACCGCGACTGGCGGAAGATCGCCGAGAGCTACTCGCCAGCCCGGCTGCTGCTGGGCGAGACGTGGACGGGCGACCTGGCGTAACCTCGCGTCGTACTACGGCAACGACGACGAGCTGCAGCTCGGCTTCAACTTCCCGGTCGTCTTCGCTGAGTTCCCGGCCGAGCTGCCGGACCTGGTCGACCGGACGCTGGCGGCGCTGCCGCCCGGCGCGTGCCCGGTGTGGACGGGCTCGAACCACGACGTCGGCCGCTTCCCTAGCCGCTGGTGCCACGGCGAGGCCGCCGGCATCCGGCTCGCGCTGCTGATCCTGCTCACGCTGCCAGGCGCGACAGTCCTCTACTACGGCGACGAGATCGGCATGACCGACGTGGCCATCCCGGCCGAGCTCGAGCGCGACCCGATGACGAAGGGCGCCAGCCCGCAGGCTCAGCGCGACCGCGCGCGCACGCCGATGCGCTGGGACGCTTCGCCGGACGGCGGCTTCACCAGCCCGGCGGTTACGCCGTGGCTACCGATCGGCCCGGCCGCGATCAATGTCGCCGATCAGCGAGGCGATCCGGACTCGGTGCTGGCACTGTGCCGACGGCTCGTCGACCTGCGCCACGGCGAGCTCGGCGGCCTGGCCAGCTACCGGCGGCTGGCAACGCCGCCGGGCATCTGGGCGTACGAGACTGGCCCGCTGGTCGTCGCCGCGAACCTGAGCGCGACGCCAGCCGCCATCCCCGCGCAGGCCAGCGAGATCCTGCTGCGGACCGGCCCGGCCGACGCAAGCCTCGGGCCGTGGGAGGGCATCGTGGCGCGTCGCAGCTCCGACTGACTGGCCGGGTGACCGCCACGGCTAGCCGGTGCGGGCCAGCTCGCGGCCGATCACTAGCCGCTGGATCTGATTCGTGCCCTCGACGATCTGGAGCACCTTGGCCTCGCGCATCAGGCGCTCGGCCGGAAAGTCATCCACGTATCCGTACCCGCCGAGCACCTGGACCGCGTCCGTGGTGACGCGCATGGCGGTGTCGGTGGCCAGCAGCTTGGCCATCGCGGCCTGCTGCCCGTACGGCGAGCCTGCGTCCTTGCGCCGGGCCGCGGCCAGGTACAGCGCGCGCGCCGCCGCGACGGCGGTCGCCATATCCGCGAGCATGAACTGAAGGCCCTGGAAGTCGATGACAGGCCGGCCGAACTGGACGCGATTCCTGGCATAGCCGACCGCGCAGTCCAGTGCGGCCTGAGCCACGCCGGTCGCGCATGCCGCGATGCCGAGCCGGCCGGCGTCCAGCGCGCCGAGCGCGATCCGGAAGCCGGCTCCATCCTCGCCGATCAGGTGACCGGCAGGCACCCGGGCTGACTCGAACCGCATCTGCGCCGTCACCGAGCTGCGCATGCCCATCTTGTGCTCCGGCGGCGCTGCCGATACGCCGGGCGTCGCGGCCGGGACGTGGAAGCAGGTGATGCCACGGGCCCGCGCTGGCCCCGCGCTGTCGCCTGACGTCCGCGCGAACAGCGTGTAGAAGTCGGCGTGCCCGCCGTGGGTGATCCACGCCTTCACGCCGTCGATCACGAATTCCGTCGCCGTCGGCGACGGCGCGGGTGGACAGGCCGGCGGCGTCCGATCCGCTGCCCGGCTCGGACAGGCAGTAGGCGCCCAGCTGGTCGCCGCCCAGCATGTCGGGCAGCCAGTGCTCGCGCTGCTGCGGAGTGCCCGCCGTCGCGATCGGATAGCAGGTCAGGGTGTGCACGCTGACGCCGAGCCCGATCGCCAGCCAGGCAGTCGCCAGTTCCTCTACGACCTGCAGATAGGTCTCGTAAGGCTGGCCGCCGCCACCGTACTCCTCCGGGTACGGCAGGCCGAGCAGGCCAGCCCGGCCGAGCGTCTTGAACTCCGCCCGCGGGAATGCGCCATCGCGCTCGGCCTCGGCCACCCGCGGCCGCAGTTCGGCGGCAGCGATGTCACGGGCCAGGCCGAACAGCGCGGCTGTCGTGTCGTCGCGCGCTTCCCGGTCGACGCCCGCCACTAGCCTGCCACCACGATCAGGTCCCGGCTCACGTTGTTCAGCCGCTGGTAGCCATCGGCGGTGCAGACCACGATGTCCTCGATCCGGGCTCCGTGCGCGCCGGGATAGATGCCGGGCTCGATGGAGAACGCATGCCCCGGCTGGAGCAACTCGGCGTTGCCAGACACGATGTAGGGATCCTCGTGCGTCTCCAGGCCGATGCCATGGCCGGTCCGGTGCACGAAGTACTGGCCGAAGCCAGCCGCCGTGATCGGCTCGCGGGCGGCCGCGTCCACTGCCTCCGCCGTGACGCCTGGCCGGACGGCGGCGCACGCCGCGTCCTGCGCGTCCTTGAGTACCTGGTAGTAGGCAGTGAAGTCGGCCGGCGGCGTACCGATCGCGTAGGTCCGCGTGCAGTCCGAGCAGTACCCGCTCGGCATCGTGCCGCCGATATCGACCACGACCGCGTCGCCCGCCTGGAGCACCCGGTCAGCGGCCGTGTGGTGCGGGCTGGCTCCGTTCGGCCCGGAGGCCACGATGGCGAAGTCGACGCTGGCGTGGCCCTCGGCCAGGATCGCCTCGCTGATGTCGGCCGCCACCTCGCGCTCGGTCCGGCCCGGCCGCAGCCAGCCGGGTACCTGGGCGTGCACTCGGTCGATGGCCTCGCCGGCCGCCAGCAGCGCCGCCACCTCGGCCGGGCTCTTGCGGGCACGCAGGTCGCGGAGTGCGACGCTGGCCAGCTCCTGTCGCGCGGCGGGCAGGGCCGCCCGTAGCCGCAGCACCATGAGGGCCCACATCCGGTCCGAGAGCCCGACGGCGCCAACGGCACCCAGCCGCCGGGCCACCAGGGCGTACGGATCGTCGGTCTCGTCCCAGCCGACGATCTCCAGGTCAAGCCGGCCGGCCGGGCTCGCCTGCGCGGCCGGCAGCTCAAGCCGCGGCACGACCAGGAACGGCTCACGGTCGGCGGGCACCGCAAGACAGGTAAGCCGCTCGAGCTGATGCGCGTCATAGCCGGTCACGTACCGCAGGTCCGGCCCTGGCGTCAGCAGCAGCGCGTCCAGCCCGGCTGTCGCTGTCGCCGCCGCGACCTCGCTAAGGCGGGTTGCCGGGAACAGGCCCGTTCCCTCCTGATCGTGCCCCACTGCATCCTCCAGCCTTTGCTGCTCGCCTCGCCTGCCGGCGCACCAGCATCATCTCACCCACGGGAATTGTGTCCGCATCTAGACATGTCTGACCGGCAGTGCGGGTTAGGGCGACGCTGCCAGCGCCGATAGCACGCGGCCGAGCGACGAACCCAGGTCCCAGCGCTGATCCAGATCGGCGACCCGCGCCGGATCGGCTGGTGTGGACGGCAGCTCGCCGCCCGCGAGCTTGACCGGTGCGTCGGTGGCGACCCGCACGACGGGCATGCATGCATCCAGGTACGGGCGCGCCGCGACGAGCTTGGCACGGCTGCCTGCCGGGAAGCCGCCATGCCCGGCGTCGATCGCCGCCAGCATCGCCTCAACTGAGCCGAAGACGCGGACCAGTGCGGCCGCGGTCTTCTCGCCCACGCCGGGCACGCCGGGCAGGCCGTCGCTCGGGTCGCCGCGCAGCGCCGCGAAGGCAGCGTAGGAGCGGCCGGGGATCTGGTACTTGGCCTCGACCGACGCCTCGTCCATGAGCTCGAGATTGGCCACCCCCTTGCCGATGTAGGCGACCCGGATGCCGCGGAGCGTCGTCGACGAGCTGGAACAGGTCCCGGTCCCCGGTCACCACCTCGACGGGCTCGCTGGCCTGCGCGGCGAGCGTGCCGATGATGTCGTCCGCCTCGTAGCCGTCGGCCCAGGCCATCGCGATCCCGGTAGCGGACAGCACGTCGACGATGATCGGCAGCTGCACGTTGAGCGCGTCGGGCACCTGCTCTGAGCCGTCCGGGTTGGCCCGGTGTGCCTTGTAAGACGGCAGCGCCGCGACCCGGAACGCCGGCCGCCAGCTCGCGTCCATGCACGCGATCAGCTGCGTCGGATGCCGGGCCCGCAGCAACCTGCTGATCATGTCGAGCAGGCCGCGGACAGCGTTGACTGGCGTGCCGTCTGGCGCCGTCATCGGCTCCTTGACGCCGTAGAACGCCCGGAAGTACATGGAGGCCGCGTCCAGCAGCATGGTGGTACCCATGCCGGCATCCTGCCAGCCGCACGGTCCGTCGCGTAGCCATGACCGCCGATTCATATGCGCGCTCTATAGACCCATGGATAGTCGGCATTAGTGCCGGGGTGCCAGGCACGCGTAGGCTATTGTCGATCGATCTAGTAGGTATGGAGGTGGCAGTATGACGGTGCTCAGCGCGGTTCGTACCCGATGTCCGGCCGACCTCATTCGTGCCATCCGCGGCGCCACGCAGCGCCACGCCGACTGGGAGCGGACCGCACAGCTCGTCGCCGGCGAGCTACGCCGTCACCTGCCCGCGGCGGACATCCTGACCGCGGCCGAGCGGGCCGGCGATCCGGCCGGCTACCGCTGCCATCTGCTGCACGTCGAGCCCGACGGCTCGTTCTCCGTCACCGCCATGGTCTGGCGCCCGGGTCAGGTGACGCCCATCCACGATCACGTGACCTGGTGCGTGTTCGGCGTCGTGCAGGGCCTCGAGTACGAGGAGCTGTACGCCCTCGCGGCAGACGGCAGCTGCCTCGAGGAGGTGGGCCGCAGCGCGAACGCGGCCGGCGTCGTCAGTGGCTTCGCACCGCCCGGCGACATTCACCGGGTGCGCAACATCGGCGCCGACGTCGCCATCTCCGTGCACGTCTACGGCGCGGACATAACCAGGCTCGGCAGCAGCGTCCGGCGCACCTACGACCTGCCGGTGCTGGTGCCAGCCGCCGGCTGACTGGCGTCGCGGCGCATCGACCGGGCTAGGTCAGCCGGAGCGCGAGTTCCTCTTCCCAGTGGTCAGGCTCCTCGGGCCGGACTAGCTGTCGGGCACCGGTCGGCACGAAGCCGAACCGGCGGTAGAACCCGGTGGCCCTGCCGTTCACCTCGGTCACCCACAGCGTGATAGTCCCGGCGCCGGCCTGCCGGGCCTGCTCGCAGACCGCCTCGACGAGCCCGTCGGCGACGCCCTGACCCCGCAAGCCGGGCGAGACCCACATCCCGACGAGGTGCCAGGCTGGCGTCCAGTCTCCTAGCGCCGCGCCCCGGCCCACGGCAGGCTCGGTGCCGGCAGGCTCGGTGCCGGCAGGCTCGGTGCCGGCAGGCTCGGTGCCGGCAGGCTCGGTGCCGGCAGGCTCGGTGCCGGCAGGCTCGGTGCCGGCAGGCTCGGTGCCGGCAGGCTCGGTGCCGACGGCGAACCCGGTCGCCAGCCCGACGATAGTCCCCGCGTCGAAGGCGCCGAACGTGCGGCCGGATCCTGCCCGGCTGCGCCAGACCTCCGCATCGAAGGCCTGCTCCCGCGCCAGCGTTGAGGCGAACGCATACGGCGCCTCGGCGAGCGCAGCCAGCCGGGCCACCCGCAGCTGCTGCCAGTCGTCCGCGGCCAGCCGCCGCACTACGACCTCGGGTACCTCCTGTCGCTCCTCGCTCATAGTCACCGAGCGTCGGGCAAACGAGCGTCGGCGCCGCAACTCGATTCTCCGTGCGCGCTCGTGACCAGCGCCCAGGCCTACCTTGCTGCTCCGGCTCGTCAGTCGGCGCCGCCAGGTTGTCGGCACTACGCCGGTTTGGCGCATTATTGATCCCGGGCTGTCCCCGACCAACGCCTACAACGTCGCAATTCGCCCGGCGAACGGCTACAACGTCGCTCCCGCTAACCCACCGACGAGTACGCGACCACGCCCCGGCGCAGCAGGTCGATCGCCGCTCGCGCAGCCGCAGCCAGTTCGTCGCCGCGAGCCACCACGGCGATCTGGCTGAGCAGGTCGATCAGCTGCTTGACCGCGCGCACGAAGTCACCAGCGGTGAGCTCGGCGCCGACCAGCTTCTCCAGCGACGTGCCGCGCGCCCACGCGTGCACGGTCCAGGCGAACCCGAGATCAGGCTCGCGCAGGAACGACAGGTGCTGCGCACCTTCGACAGCCGACAGCTCGCCCCACAGGCCGACCATCTCTGTCCAGCACCTCGCGAGACCGGCCGTGCGGCAGCCGCACCGGGCCGGCGTCATCGGGCCGGCGCGCCTCGAAAGTCAGCGCCGACGCGCACGCGGCCAGGTCGGCAGGCGCCAAAGCCGCCCAGGTGCCGCGGCGCACGCACTCGGCAGCCAGCAGGTCAAGCTCGGTGTACAGCGCGGCGAGCCGGCGGCCGTCCGCGGTGACCTCGTCGCCCGCGATATAGCCGAGCTCCGCCAGCACCGCGCAGACCCGGCCGAACGTGCGGGCCAGCACGTGCGACCGGCCCGACACGCGCTGCTCGAGCGCCTCAGCCTCCCGCGACAGGCGCGCCCGTCTGGCCAGGTCGCGCAGATGCAGCTGCATGTCCGGGCAGCCGTGACAGGAGTGCCGCCGCAGCCGCCTGCGCAGCGCGTCGATCGCCGCGCCCGACGCCTCGTTCCGCCCGGCCGGCCGCGTCGCGACCGGGCAGCTCCCGCCCGGCGAGCCTGTTCCGCACTGTCGAGACGAGGTCACGCCGTGCGGCTGGCGACCGCGGGCTGAACGACGGCGGGATCCTGATCCGCTCGATCGGGCTGACCGGAACCGGGAAATCGGCGATCGACAGCCGCTTCACCTGCCTGTTCGCGGTCAGCACCAGCGGCAGCGGCCGGCCGTCACCGGAGCCGCCGCCCCCGGGCTGCAGCACGACCGCGACGCCTGCCTGCCGGCCGCCAGGCACCTCGATGATGTCGCCAGGCCGCAGCTTCTCCACCGACGCGATCGCCTCGGCCTGCTGTGCCGCGGAACGCTGCCGCGACTCGTCCCGCTCGAGCTCGCCGAGCTCACGCCGGATCTGGTCGTAGCTCTCGATGTCGCCGAGCTCGCAGGTCACCGCCAGCCCGGCGATCTGCTCGCGCAGCCTGGCCGCCTGCCGCGCCAGCCCGACGACCCCGCGGTCAGCCTGGAACTGGGCGAACGACGACTCCAGCAGCCTGGCCGCGCGCACCCGCCCGACCTGGCCGACCAGGTTGACCGCCATGTTGTAGGTCGGGCGGAAGCTCGAGGTCAGCGGATAGGTACGGGTGCCCGCGAGGCCGGCGACGGCGAGCGGATCGACGTTCGGCTGCCAGAGCACGACCGCGTGCCCTTCGACGTCGATGCCGCGCCGGCCGGCCCGGCCGGTGAGCTGGGTGTACTCCCCCGCGGTCAGGTCGGCGTGATGCTCGCCGTTCCACTTATCCAGCTTCTCGATGACCACGGTCCTGGCCGGCATGTTGATGCCGAGCGCGAGCGTCTCGGTGGCGAACACCGCGCGGATGAGGCCCGCGGCGAACAGCTCCTCCACCACTTCCTTGAAGGTCGGCAGCAGGCCAGCGTGGTGCGCGGCGATCCCGCGGCGCAGCCCGGTCAGCCAGTCGGCGTAGCCGAGCACGGCCAGGTCGGCGTCGGCCAGCCCGGCGGTGCGCTCGGCGACGATCCTGGCGATCTCGACCGACTCCTCCGGCGTGGTCAGCCGCAGCCCCGCAGCCAGGCACTGCTGGACGGCGGCGTCGCAGCCGGCCCGGCTGAAGATGAACGTGATCGCCGGCAGCAGGCCCTCGGCGTCAAGCCGCTCGATCACCTCGGGCCGGCCCGGCGGCCGGAAGCGGACCTGCCGGTGCCCGTGGCCAGGCCCGCCGCGACCGCCACTAGCACGGGCCGCGCCGCGGCCGGGTCGCCGGCTACCTGGCCGGTCGGCGACCACATCGCGCTGGGCAAGGCGACGGAGCTCGGGGTTGACGGCCCCGTTCCGGGCAAAAAGGTCATACATCCGTCGCCCAGCGAGCATGTGCTGCCAGAGCGGGACCGGCCTGGTCTCGTCCACGATCACCGTGGTGCCGCCGCGCACCTGCTCGAGCCAGTCGCCGAACTCCTCGGCGTTGCTCACCGTCGCCGACAGGGCCACGACCTGCACCGACTCCGGCAGCTGGATGATGACCTCCTCCCAGACCGCGCCGCGTAGCCGGTCCGCCAGGTAGTGCACCTCGTCCAGCACGACGTAGCCGAGGCCGCCGAGCGTGAGCGAACCGGCGTACAGCATGTTGCGCAGCACCTCGGTGGTCATGACGACGATCGGTGCCTCGCCGTTGATGCTGTTGTCGCCGGTGAGGAGCCCGACACTGCCCGCGCCGTAGCGGCTGACCAGGTCGGTGTACTTCTGGTTGGACAGCGCCTTGATCGGAGTGGTGTAGAAGCACTTGCGGCCCTCGGCCAGGGCCAGGTGCACGGCGAACTCGCCGACAACCGTCTTGCCCGATCCCGTCGGCGCAGCGACCAGCACGCCGTGGCCGCTCTCGAGCGCGTCGCAGGCGGCTACCTGGAAGTCGTCAAAGTCAAATTCATACAAGGACCGGAACGAGGCAAGGCCCGGCCGGTCATCGTGATCCGCTGGCCGTGCCTGCGATCTCATAAGGCCAAGACTAAGCGGGCGCGGTCAGACCGGCACAGTCAGCACAGCGCCAGCTAACACCGCGCCAGCTAACACCGGCGCCCGCGCGGCCAGCTAGCACAGGGTGCAGGCGGCTAGCCAGTAGTACTCAAGCTCAGTCCAGGCTGGCGTGGTGGCGCTGCCGGCCAGGTCGGCCGTCAGCTGCTCGCGCGTCGGGAAGTTCTTCAGCACGTCGTAGCTGCGGCCGTCGGCGAGCTGCCGCCGCTGATAGGTGTCGCCGTCACGTTCGGTCCTGGTCACCGGGTGATTGCTGCCGGGCACGTAGCGGTTGTCGAGCAGCACCAGGCTGGTCCCTGGTGCGACCCGGGCGCGCAGGCCCGCGAGGAACCGCGGGATGTCGGCCCGCGTGATGTGCGACCACCAGAACCCGCAGAACACCAGGTCGAACTCACCCGGCACCGCGTCGAGCTGGTAGGCATCAGCGGTCAGCAGCCGGACCTCCGCGGTGCGGTAGTCCCGCTGCGCGGCGATGGCGAGCGTCTCGGCGTTCAGGTCAGTCGCCATGACGCAGGCTGCCGACGGCGCCAGCACCTCAGTCCAGTAGCCAGTCCCGGCGGCGATCTCCAGCACGCGCTTGCCGGCCACGAGCGGCGGCAGCAGCTGGCGAAGGCGGGCGAGGTCAGCCTGCCGCTCCGGCTTGCGGTAGACCTCGTCATATTCCGCGGCGCGCTGCCGGTAGTACTCGCCGAGGTAACAGGCGTCTGAGCTCATCCCTGCTTGGCGCCCGCTCCGGTGCCCGCCTCGGATGGCTCTTCGAGCGGCTGGTCCAGGCCATACTCCGTCACCTGCGCATCCGTCAGGCCGGGGAACCGCAGGCTGCCGTGCTTTGCCCGGCGCCTGTCGTTCGCCCAGGCGAAGACCTCCGACGCCTCCACGAGCAGCACGCAGGGCACCGCGAGCAGCAGCATGCTGATCGGGTCCGGGCTCGGCGTGAAGATGGCCGCGAACGCGAACACGAGGAAGATAATCACCCGCCGCCACTTGCGGAACCGCTCGTGCGTCAGCACGCCCGCCATGTTCAGCAGCACGAACACCAGCGGTAGCTCGAATGCGAGGCCGAAGATCAGCAGCATCGCGCCGGCATAGCTCAGGTAGGTGTTGATGGTGATCAGCGCGGTCGTGTCGGCCGGGATGAGGTGCAGCAGGAAGCGCAGGCCCTTCGTCATCGCGAAGTAGGCGATAGTCGCGCCGATGGCGAAGAGCGGAATCGCCGCGCCGACGAAGTAGTAGGCCCACCGCCGCTCGCGCTTGTACAGGCCCGGCGCGATGAAGGCCCACAACTGGTACAGCCACACGGGCGAGGACAGGAGGATACCGGTGGCGATGGAGATCTGGAGCCTCAGGAACAGCGGGTCCCACAGTCCGGTCACGTAAAGCTGGCAGCTCTGGTGCAGCACGAGCGCGCCGTAGCCCCTGGGCTGCGGGATCTTGCAGTACGGGGCGCGGATGAAGGCCCACACCGGGTTATACACGAACCAGCCGATGACCGAGCCCGCAGTGACCGCGATCGCGATCTTGACGACGCGGTTGCGAAGCTCCCGCAGGTGCTCCATCAGCGGCATCCGCGCGTCCGGGTTGCTGCGCCTCGTCAGCCCGAGATCCGGGTGTACGTCCGGACTCAGCCCGTCGTCTATCACGGCCGCCTCAGCTGGCAGTTAGAGCGGCTGGCTGGTCTGTGCCTCGGATGGCTGGCCGTTGCTCCCGGCTGTCTGCCGCTGCAGCTCCTGTACCTGGCGCTGCAGGTCGGCCAGCTGCTGCGCGGTGGCGTCCGGCGCGGCCACGGCGGGCGGCACGGGCTGGGCGGACTGGCTGCCAGGCGCAGGGAAGTAGTTAGCCGACGGCGGCGGGTTCGCGGCGCTGTTGTCGTCGTCCGAGTGGAGGCCCTGGACCGACTGCTTGAAGATGTGCATCGACCGGCCGAGCGACTGAGCCGCGAGCGGCAGCCGCTTGGCACCGAAGAGCACCACGAGCACGACCAGCAGAATGATGATGTGCCAGGGTGCGAAAACATCGCCCATCTCAGTCCCCATTCATGCGGAGCCCGCGCTCCTCGTGAGCCGAGTCTACACGCGCCTTCCAGCCAAGCGACTGAACGTGTCGGGACAACAGCAAGCTCCTGACGGGGTAGTTAACGCGACATTTCGGTCGCGTCAATCGCCGGGTCTCCCCCACGCATCGCCTGGTCTCGCCTACGCGTAGTGACTGAGCGCTGCCGTAGCGTCAGCGAGCACCTGCTCGGCGAGCTCCGGCGGGGATACCAGGCGGCCGTCCTCGCCGAGGCGCAGCGCCAGCCTGCGCACCCACTGGGTATCCGGCGTCCGCAGCTGCACCCGGAGCCGGCCGTCAGCCAGTTCCTCGACCTCCTCGGCCGGGTAGTACTCGGCCACCCAGCGGCCGGCGGCGGCCAGCTCGAACACGACCTGCACGTCCAGCGGCGAGGGCCGGAACAGCCCGCGATCCACGTCGACGTGCTCAGCACCGACCGGTACCTCGCTGGCGACGTCGAGTACCTCGATGGCAAGGATGCGATCCAGCCGGAACAGCCGGACGTCCTGCGCGCGGCGGCACCAGCCCTCCAGGTAGCTGCGGCCCTCGACGACCAGGAGCCGCATCGGGTCGACGTCCCGCTCGGTGGCCTCGTCCCGGCCGGGCACGTAGTACGCGATGTGCAGCCGCCGGCCGCGGCTCAGCGCATCGGCGACCTGGGCCGCGGCCGCCTGGGCCGCGATGTCGTCGACCTGAACGGCGACCTGGGCGCTCGGCCCGGCGGCCGCGCCGGCCGCCTGCTCCAGCTTGGCGATGGTCCGGCTCAGCGCCGATCCGGCCCCGATGCTCGGCAGCTCGGCCAGCATCCGCAACGCGATCAGCAGGGCGCACGCCTCATCAACGCCGAGGCGCAGCGGCCGGTCGATGGCCTCGGCCTCGCTGACGACGATCTCGCCGCCCTCGTACGACAGGTCGATCGGGCAGTACGGATCGGGCGAGCGAAGCTCGACGCACCACAGCAGGTTCAGGTCGTCCACCAGCTCGCGCTCGGTGATCCCGAAGGCCGCGGCGGTGTCCTCCATGCCGACCACGTTCCGGCTCACGACGTAGGGCACCAGGGCCAGCAGCCGCTGAAGCCGCTCGGTCGCGGTGGCGGTACCGGCGGGCTTAGCGGTCACGCCAGCACCCCCTTCAACCGCCCGATCACCGCGTCGCGCAGGTCGGTCGGCTCCAGCACCACCACGTCCGCGCCGAAGGACGCGATGTGCTCACTCCACCACCCCGTGTCGGAGTAGGTCAGTTCGACGCGGTCCCAGCCTGGCATCTCGTCTGGCTCGACGGTCAGCGCGTGCCGGCGCAGGCCGTAACCGGCGCCCGACTGGACCCGCAGCAAGCAGGTGCGCGGTGCCGATGTCTCGCTGTCCCAGTCGCGCACCGCTCCCCGCACGTCGGTGCCGGGCGGCACGGTGACCGCTCCCGGCGGGCCGGTGAAGCTCACCGCACCGTCGATCCGGCTGAGCCGGAAGACGCGCTCGGCCTGCCTGTCGGTGTCCTGGCCGACGACGTACCAGCGACCACGCCGGTTGACCACTCCCCACGGCTCGAGGTTGCGGCGCTGCGCGGCGCTGCGGCCGGCGGCCCGGTACCCGAACGCGACCGGGCGCCGGTCGCGCACGGCTTCCCAGAGCGGGCCGAACGCGGCCTCCGGGGTCTGCACCCGCGGCTCGATACCCGGCTGGGTCAGGTCCTCCGCGTCGATGCCGGCCGCCCGCAGCTTCAGCAGGGCGCCTTCGGCCGCGCCGGCCAGCTCAGCCTGGCGCCAGACCCGGGCGGCCAGGCCCAGCACGGCGATCTCGTCCGGCTCGAGCCTGATGTCCGGCAGCTCGTAGGCCTGCCGGGAGATCCGGTAGCCCGCTTCCTCGTCGCCCGCCGCGTTCGTGCCTGTCTCCAGCGGGATGCCAAGCTCACGCAGCTCGTCCTTGTCACGCTCGAACATGCGCTTGAACGCCTCGAAGGAGTCCGGGTAGCCGGGCACCGCCGCCCTGATCTGCGTCGCTGTCAGGTACCTGCGGGCCGACAGCAGGCAGACAACAAGGCTCAGCAGTCGCTCAGTCTTCCGCCTGGACATCGCCATCCCTTCTCGCCACCGACGCTACCCTGCCGGAGTGATCAGGTGGCGTAGTGGCGAGGTTTCCGCGCTCGGCCGATCGTGGCCGGGCGCACTAGAACTCCAGGTACGGGTCGGCGAGGACACGGTGCGGGCGCTGGCCTACCCGAGCCTGACCGGTGAGCCGGAGCCCGGCGACCGGGTGCTGCTGAACACCACCGCGCTCGACCTGGGCCTGGGCACCGGCGGATACGCACTGGTCGTGGCCATCCCGGACCGCCTGCCGGCCGACTCCGGCGGCCCCGGCCACCTGATCAAGGCCCGCTACACCCCGCTCCAGGCGCGCGTGGCTGGCGCCGACGAGCAGGGCTCACCGTTTCACCAGGTGCTTCGTGATGCCGACGACCTGGCCGGGCTGCCCGTGGTCGTGGCCGACCTGCACTCCGCGCTCCCGGCCGTGCTGGCTGGCTATCTGGCGGACCGCGCCGGCGGTGCGGGCGAAGGCACGCAGCCGCGGATCGCGTACGTCATGCTGGACGGCGGCGCGCTGCCGGCCTGGTTCTCCCGGTCGGCTGCTGCCCTGCGGCAGGCCGGCTGGCTGGCTGGCATCGTGACGGTCGGCCAGGCGTTCGGCGGCGACCTGGAGGCCGTGAGCCTGCACAGCGGGCTGCTCGCGGCGCGGCACGTGCTGGGCGCCGAGCTGGCAGTCGTGGCCCAGGGACCGGGCAACCTCGGGACCGGCACGCGCTGGGGCTTCTCCGGAGTCGCCGCCGGGGAGGCGGTGAACGCGGCCGCGGTGCTCGGCGGCCGCCCTGTCGGGTCGCTGCGGATCAGCGCGGCAGACCCGCGGGCCCGCCACCGTGGCATCTCACACCACAGCCTGACCAGCTACGGCCGGGTGGCACTGGCCAGGGCGGACATCGTTGTACCCGAACTTGCCGGCGACTTCGGCGCGCAGGTAGCGGCCGCGGCGCTGCCGCTGGCAGTCCGGCACAACCTGGTGCGGGTCAGCGTGGCCGGCCTCGCTGATGCCTTGGGCGGCTGCCCGGTGCAGCTCTCCACCATGGGCCGCGGCCTGGACGAGGACCCGGCCTACTTCCTGGCGGCCGCCGCCGCAGGCCGGCACGCGGCGGCGCTAGCCGGCGGTTCGGCGCCCGGGTACGACCTGGAGCGTTCCTGCGTGCGGGTGGTGCTGCGCGACCGGGCGGGCCGGATCTTGCTGTTCCGCGCGGTGCTGTCCAGCCGGACGCCAGGGCACTGGTGGGAGCTGCCCGGCGGCGGGATCGAGCCGGGCGAGAGCTACCAGCAGGCCGCCGTGCGCGAGATCCGCGAGGAGACCGGCCTGGAGATCAGCGCGGCCCAGGTAAGCGCCCCGCGCTGGCGGCGCACGGCGACCTGGGCCGCCCGCGGGATCCGGCGGCTTCAGCACGAGGTGGTCGTCGCCGTCCAGCTCGACGCGGACGCGCCTGCTGTCACCGATGGCGGCCGGACGGCAGCGGAGCTCGAGGAGTACGTCGACGCGCGCTGGTGGGACGTCGCCGAGGTGCTCGCCAGCACCGAGCGCTTCTACCCTGGCCGGCTGCCTGAGCTGCTGCCTGCGTTCCTCACGGGCGCGGATATCACCGAGCCGTTCGAGCGCTGGAACTAGCCCATGCTGCGGCCGGGCGTTCGACCTGCCCCCGCGGGGCCGCCGGGGAGCTAGCTGCCCGCGGGCTGCACGCCGAGGACGTCGATGACGAACACCAGGCTGTCGTTCTTCTCGATGCCCGCGGAAGGCTGACCGCCGACCTTCTGGTAGCCGAGGGCGGGCGGGATCACCAGCATCACCCGGCTGCCGACCGTCACTCCCGTGAGGCCCTGGTTCCAGCCGGCGATCACCCCGCCGCCGAGCTGGAAGCTGAACGGCAGGCCGGTCGGCTCCTGCGCCGACGGCCAGGTGCTGCTGAAGACCTTGCCGGTCCGCCAGATCGAGCCGACGTACTGCGCGACGACGGTGTCGCCGGCCGCCAGCTTCGGCCCGCTGCCCTTGATCAGCGTGGTGACCGACAGCTTGGCCGGCGGTGAGTTCTTCGGGACCGTAATGACCGGCGCCTGGCCAGCCTTCGCGATCACGGTCGGCAGCTGGCCGCCGCCATTGGAGACCTGCGAGCCCGCGGCAGCCTGCGTGGCGGAGAACTGCTGGAGCAGGTCGATCACCCAGACCAGCGTGTCAGTGCCCTTGATCTTGAGCTGGGACTGGCCGCCGGTGCCGTACCCGTACTTGGGCGGCAGGACGGCCACGATCCGGCTGCCAATCCGGGCGTCCTTAAGCGCCGAGGTGAGGCCCGTCAGGCCCATCTGGGCCGGGATCATCTGCGGCCCGCTGCCGAACGTCGAGTCCACGAGGGCGTGCGACGTGCCGCTCCACTTGTAGATGGCGACGTTGGCCAGCGCCGCGTTCCCGCTCTTCAGCGTGTCCCCGCTGCCCTTGATGGGGGTGCTGATGACCAGGTTCGTGCCGGCCTTCTGCGTCGGGATTGTCACGCTCGGCGTCTTGTCGAAGGTGCCCGACACCTTGACCGCGGCATTCGCGTCAGCGGCAGACGAGCCGGACGACCCGCAGCCGGCCAGGACGGCGCAGGCGGCGAGCGGGGCCAGCAGAGCGGCGGCGAAGCGGCGCATTTATTTCCTCAGCGTTGATTTGTCAGGGGCGTTGATGTCACGACGAGTCAGCTTACCGCTACCGGTCGACTGCACTGGGTTAGCAAATTCAGGGCCTCACCGCGACCGTTGTGGCCCCGGGCCAGCTTGCCGGGCAGATTGCTGCCGTACCAGCACCGATAATCCAGCGCCACTTAATCCGCCAGGAAGCGTACCTCGGGCTGGCTGGCCGAACCTGTGCAGCATACCGGCACTCGTGGGGGCTAGGTCCCGCGTACCGGACTACATGCCAGCGATGAGCTTCTCCACCCGCTCGTCCACCGAGCGGAACGGGTCCTTGCACAGCACGGTCCGCTGTGCCTGGTCGTTGAGCTTCAGGTGCACCCAGTCGACGGTGAAGTCGCGCCGCCGCTCCTGTGCCCGCCGGATGAACTCCCCGCGCAGCCGGGCCCTGGTGGTCTGCGGCGGCACCGACTTGGCCGTGAAGATGTCGAGGTCCCGGCAGGCCCGCTCCACCGCGCCGCGCTTTTGCAGCAGGTAATACAGCCCGCGGCCGCGGTGGACGTCGTGATAGGCCAGGTCGAGCTGGGCGACCCTGGGCGACGCGAGCGGCAGGTCGTGCTTGGCCTGGTACCGCTCGATCAGCTGGAACTTGGTGACCCAGTCGATCTCCCGCGCGACGAGGCTGAGGTCGCCGGTCTCGACCGCGCGCAAGGTGCGCTCCCACAGTTCGAGCACCCGCGCCGTGACCGCGTCCGCGCCCTTGCGCGCGGTGAAGTCCATCGCCTTGGCCAGGTACTCCTGCTGAATGTCCAGCGCGCTGACCTCGCGTCCGTTGGCCAGCCGTACCCGGCGGCGCCCGGTCATGTCGTGGCTGACGTCCCTGATCGCCCGGATCGGGTTCTCCAGCGTCAGGTCGCGCATCACGATCCCGGCCTCCACCATCCGCAGCACGAGGTCGGTAGCGCCGACCTTGAGCAGCATGGTGGTCTCGCTCATGTTCGAGTCGCCCACGATTACGTGCAGCCGCCGGAACCGCTCGGCATCGGCGTGCGGCTCGTCGCGAGTGTTGATGATCGGCCGCGACCTGGTGGTCGCCGACGACACGCCCTCCCAGATGTGCTCGGCGCGCTGGCTGACGCAGTACACGGCGCCGCGCGGCGTCTGCAGCACCTTGCCAGCCCCGCAGATGATCTGCCGGGTCACCAGGAACGGGATCAGGACATCGGCCAGCCTGCCGAACTCGCCGTGGCGCCCGACCAGGTAGTTCTCATGACAGCCATAGGAGTTGCCGGCTGAGTCGGTGTTGTTCTTGAACAGGTAGATGTCACCCGCGATGCCTTCCTCGCGCAGCCGCGTGTCGGCGTCCACGAGCAGGCCTTCCAGGATGCGCTCGCCGGCCTTGTCATGGGTGACCAGGTCGATCAGGCTGTCGCACTCCGGCGTCGCGTACTCGGGGTGGCTGCCCACGTCCAGGTACAGCCGGGCGCCGTTGCGCAGGAATACGTTGCTGCTGCGGCCCCACGAGACCACCCGCCGGAACAGGTACCTGGCCACTTCGTCCGGAGACAGGCGCCGCTGCCCGCGGAAGGTACAGGTGACGCCGTACTCGTTCTCCAGCCCGAAGATTCGCCGGTCCACCGCTTCGGCCTACCAGTCCACGGCGATGTACTTGGTCTCGGTGTACTCCAGCAAACCCTCGTGGGCGCCCTCGCGACCGAGGCCCGACTGCTTCACTCCGCCGAACGGCGCGGCGGGGTCGGAGACGACCCCGCGATTGATGCCCACCATGCCCGCCTCGAGCTCCTCGGCGACGCGCAAGGCGCGGCGCAGGTCGCCGCTGTACAGGTAGGACACCAGCCCGTACTCGGTGTCGTTCGCCAGCGCGATCGCCTCGTCCGGGTCGGTGAACCTGACGATGGGCGCGACCGGGCCGAAGATCTCTTCGGTCAGGATGCCAGCGCCGGCCGGCACGCTGTCCAGCACGGTCGGCTGATAGTAGTACCCGATCCGGTCCGGGGCGTGCCCGCCGGTGACGACCGTGGCGCCGTCGCCGGTCGCGGACTCCACCAGCTCGGCGACCTTGGTCCGGGTGTCGGCGTTCACCAGCGGTCCCAGGTCGACGCCGTCCTCAAGGCCGGGCCCGACGTTGAGGGCCGCCAGCCGGGCCGCCAGCTTGGCCGAGAACTCGGTCGCCACGGCCTCGTGCACGTAGAACCGGTTGGCCGCGGTGCAGGCCTCCCCGCCGTTGCGCATCTTGGCGAGGAAGGCACCATCCACGGCCGCGTCGACATCGGCGTCATCAAAGACCAGGAACGGGGCGTTGCCCCCGAGCTCCATCGAACAGTTGATCACGTAGTCGGCCGCCTGCTTGAGCAGCATCCGGCCGACCTCGGTCGATCCGGTGAACGAGAGCTTGCGCACGCGCGGGTCGGCCAGCACCGCATCGGTCAGCGGGCCGGGCTTCCTGGTCGGGAGCACGTTGACCACGCCGGCCGGCACGCCAGCCTCGCCGAGGATGGCGGCGACTGCTAGCGCCGTCAGCGGCGTCTCCTTGGCCGGCTTGAGCACGACGGTACAGCCGGCCGCCAGCGCCGGACCGATCTTCCTGGTGGCCATCGCGGCTGGGAAGTTCCACGGCGTGATCATGAAGCTGACGCCGACAGGCTGCCGCTGCACCATGATCCGGTTGGCGCCGGATGGCGCGACCGACAGGTGGCCGTCGAGCCTGACCGCCTCCTCGGAGTACCAGCGGAAGAACTCGGCCGCATACAGGATCTCGCCGCGCGCATCCCGGAGCGCCTTGCCGTTCTCCAGCACCATCAGCCGGGCGAGCTGCTCCGACCGCTGAGTCATCAGCTCGAAGGCCCGGCGCAGGCACTCGCCGCGCTCTCGCGGCGGCCTGGCGGCCCAGGCCGGCAGCGCCTCGGCAGCGGCGCCGACGGCCTCCAGCGCGTCCTCGGGGCTGGCGTCCGCCACCTCCGTGATCGCGTTCTCGGTGGCCGGGTTGATCACGGGCAGCGTCCCGGCGCGGCCGGATGACCACTGGCCGCCGATGAGCAGGCCGGTGGGCGTGTCGATACCGGTGATGTCCGCCAGCTCGGCTGTCACGATGTCCTCCTGCCACGGTCCAGAGGCCGCCGCCGCGCGGTCCCTGATTTGAGCCTACGCGCCGGTTGCATCGCCCCCGCCATCCGCCGATCCACTGCCATCCGCCGAACCCCCGCCATCCGCCGAACCCCCGCCATCCGCCGAACCACTGCCAGCCGCCGAACCGCCGCTGGCCGATTCGCCGTTCGCACCGGTACCGGTCTCGTCAGCGGGTGCGGCACCGTTCGCCGCCGCGGGCGCGGCGCTGCTCGCCGTCCCTGGCCTGGCCTCGGCAAGCAGCGCATCGAGCCGCGCGCCGGTGAGGCGGCGGAACGCCCGGTGTGGCCGATTGCGCTCCAGCAAGGCGACTTCGAGCTGGTTGGCGGTGACTGGCTCGGCATTGCCGTCACCCTGGCCAGCCAGCGCGGTGATCGCCAGCCCCATCGCCTCGGTCAGCGACATGGACTGCGAGTACTGCTCCTTCAGCACAGCGGCGACCTTGTCGGCCTGGCCGCCCACGACGACGAAGTCATGCTCGTCGGCGACCGAACCCTCGAACGTGATCCGGTAGATCTCGTCCTCAGCCGCGGTCTGGCCGACCTCGGCGACGACGATCTCCACCTCGTACGGCTTCGGGCTGTCGGTGAACAGCGCGCCGAGCAGCTGCCCGTACCAGTCGGCCAGGCCACGCGCGGTCACATCGCGCCGGTCGTACTGGAAGCCGGTCATGTCCGCGTACCGGACCCCGGCCTTGCGCAGGCTCTCGAACTCGTTGTAGCGGCCGACCGCGGCGAACGCGATCCGGTCGTACATCTCGCTGAACTTGCGCAGGGCGCGCGACGGGTTCGGCGCGACGAGCAGGATGCCGGCTTCGCACGTCATCACGACGCCGCTGCGGATCTGGGAGATGCGCTTGCGCGCGTAGTCCGCCTTGTCCTTCATCACCTGCTCAGGTGACACGTAGAACGGCATCGACACCGGGGGCGTTTCCTTACTCGAGTGGGGTGGGTATCAGGACGCAGTCCTCAGGACGCCGCAGTCGACCGCAGCGGCGCGCCCGGCCCGTCGGGCTGCTGCATCCGCTCGGACACCACGGCCTCGGCGTAGCGGCCCGCTTGCTCGTCGCTCAGCTGGTCGTAGCCGTCGGCGGTGACGGTCGCGATGACCGGGTAGATCCGGCGCGACATGTCAGGACCGCCGGTTGCCGAGTCGTCGTCGGCGGCGTCGTACAGCGCCTGCATCAGGACCAGCACGACGTCTTCGGCTGCTCATGCCGTCGCGGTACAGCTTCTTCAGCGAGCCGCGGGCGAAGACAGAGCCAGAGCCGATCGAGAAGAACCGCTGCTCCTCGTACTTGCCGCCGGTCACATCGAAGCTGTAGATGCGGCCTTGGTTGGTCTCCAGGTCGAAGCCGGCCAGCAGCGGCACCGCCACCAGGCCCTGCATCGCCGCGCCGAGGTTGGACTTCACCAGCCCGGCCAGCCGGTTCGCCTTGCCCTCCAGCGACAGCGATCCGGCCCTCGAGCTTCTCGTAATGCTCGAGCTCCACGCTGAACAGCCGGACCAGGTCGATGCCGATGCCCGCCACGCCGGCGATGCCGACGCAGGAGAACTCGTCGCCGCGGAACACCTTCTCGAAATCGCGCTGCGAGATCATGTTGCCCGCGGTGGCCCGGCGGTCGCCCGCCATCACCACGCCACCGTCGCAGATTGCCGCCACGATGGTGGTGCCGTGCGGATGTCAGTGCCAGGACCGGCTCGCCGGGCCGGCCGCCGTGGCGCCGTGCATGGCCTTGCGGCAGCAGCTCCGGCGCCGCCATGGTCAGGAAGTCGGCGAACGACGAGGATCCGGCGGCGAGGAACGCCGACGCCTGCCACCGTGCCTGGGGTTCAAAGCCGCCCACCGCGCAAGTCCCTCCGGTCATCCGCCACCACTACCGGGAGGATTCGAGCACCGGCGTGCCCAGACGTCCTCGTTCCCGGAAATAATCTGCTGCCGCTATCCGACCCTAAGCCTGCCCGCGGCCGCGGCACACTTCGGCATGCTGGCTGGCGGCTACTCGCCGCCCTTCTGCACGTACGAGCGCACGAACTCCTCGGCGTTCTCCTCGAGCACCTCGTCGATCTCGTCCAGGATCGCGTCGACGTCGTCGGTCAGCTTGTCCTGCCGCTCCCTGACCTCATCGGCTTCCCTGACATCGGTGTCCTGCTCGTCCTCGGCCCGCCGCGGGGCTTGCCGCTGACCGCCGGTGTCTTTCGTCGCCATGCCACAACCTCCGTGCTCCGCGGTGCCGCCCGCGGTCCCAACGCTATCCTCGCCTGCCAAACCGCGATCCAACCCTGACGCATTGCATCGGTATCACGACGAGACAACTCGTGGCCAGCTTAGACACACCGCGCACGGCCATCGGCCGACCGGTTTGAACTCTTACGCGACTAGATACCGCGCTATTGCCCGGTCAGCGCAGCCACCAGCTCGCCGGCAGTCGCGCAGCTGTCGAGCAGGGCGCCCACGTGCGCTCGCGTGCCGCGCAGCGGCTCCAGCGTGGGCACCCGCTGCAGCGACTCCCGGCCAGGGATGTCGAAGATGACCGAATCCCAGGATGCGGCCGCGACGGCGTCCGGGTACTGCCGCAGGCAGCGCCCGCGGAAGTACGCCCTGGTGTCCTCAGGCGGCTCGTCCATCGCCGCGACGACGTCGTCCTCGGCAACCAGCCGGGTGATGCGGCCGCGGCTGGAGAGGCGGTTGTAGAGCCCGCGGTCGGGCCGCACGTCCGCGTACTGGAGATCGACGAGCTCCAGCCGGGGATGGCCCCAGGCGAGGCCGTCCCTGGCCCGGTAGCCCTCCAGGATCTCCAGCTTGGCCACCCAGTCCAGCTCCCGTGCCGTCTGCATCGGATCGTCGGCCAGCCGCGTCAGCACGCTCTCCCAGCGGGCCAGCACGTCGCTGGTGATGTCGTCCACGTCGGTCCCGTACTTGTCCTCGCTGTACTTGCGGGCCAGCTCGAGGTACTCCATCTGAAGCTGGACGCCGGTCATCTTCCGGCCATCGCGCAGCGTGACCAGGTGCCGCAGCGAGGGATCGTGCGAGATCGCGCGCAGCTCGGCCACCGGCGACTCGATGGCCAGGTCGGCAGCGAGGAACCTGTCCTCGATCATGGCCAGCACCAGCGCGGTGCTGCCGAGCTTGAGGTAGGTGGAAATCTCGCTCATGTTCGCGTCGCCGATGATGACGTGCAGCCGCCGGTATTTGTCCGGGTCTGCGTGCGGCTCGTCGCGGGTGTTGATGATCGGGCGCTTGAGCGTCGTCTCCAGTCCGACCTCGACCTCGAAGAAGTCGGCGCGCTGGCTGATCTGGAAGCCATCCTCACGGCCGTCGGCACCGCGGCCGACCCGGCCTGCCCCGCACACCACCTGGCGCGACACGAAGAACGGCGTGAGGTGCCTGACGATGTCGGCGAACGGCGTCGACCTCGCCATCAGGTAGTTCTCGTGGCAGCCGTAGGAGGCGCCCTTATTGTCGGTGTTGTTCTTGTACAGCTGGATGGTGGGCCCGCCCGGCGTCGCCAGCGGCCCGGGCGGCCGCCTCGGCCATGACCCGCTCGCCGGCCTTGTCCCAGATCACCGCGTCGAGCGGGTTGGTGCACTCGGGTGCGGAGTACTCCGGGTGCGCGTGATCGACGTAGAGCCGGGCGCCGTTGGTCAGGATCACGTTGGCGAGGCCGAGATCCTCATCGGTCAGCTGGGAGGAGTCGGCCGTCTCGGCAGCCAGGTCGAAGCCCCTGGCGTCGCGCAGCGGGTTCTCCTCCTCGAAGTCCCACCGCGCCCGGCGCGCGCGCGCGGCCGTCGCCGCCTGGTAGGCGTTGACGACCTGCGAGGAGCTAACCATGGCGTTCACGCCCGGCTGGCCGGGCACGGATATGCCGTACTCGGTCTCGATGCCCATGACCCGGCGCGCGCTCATGTCTTAGAGCCTAATGCCGCACACGCCAGCAACCGCACGCCGCGCCCGCCGAAGCAGGACGGCCAAGCGGCTACAGGTACTGGCCAGTGTTGGACACGGTGTCGATCGACCGGCCCGCCTCGGTCCCGCTCTTGCCGGAGATCAGCGTGCGGATGTAGACGATCCGCTCGCCCTTCTTGCCGGAGATGCGGGCCCAGTCGTCGGGGTTGGTCGTGTTCGGCAGGTCCTCGTTCTCCTTGAACTCGTCGATGCACGCGGTCAGCAGGTGCTGCACGCGCAGGCCCTTCTGGCCGGTCTCCAGGAACTCCTTGATCGCCATCTTCTTGGCCCGGTCGACGATGTTCTGGATCATCGCGCCGGAGTTGAAGTCGCGGAAGTACAGGACTTCCTTGTCGCCGTTGGCGTAGGTGACCTCGAGGAACCTGTTTTCCTCGGTCTCGGAGTACATCCGCTCGACCACGCGCTGGATCATCTCGGCCACGGTCGCGTCCGCGACGCCGCCGTGCTCGGCCACGTCGTCGGGGTGCAGCGGCAGGTCGGTGAGCACGTACTTGGAGAAGATGTCGCGGGCCGCCTCGGCGTCGGGGCGCTCGATCTTGATCTTCACGTCCAGCCGGCCCGGCCGCAGGATGGCAGGGTCGATCATGTCCTCGCGGTTGGACGCGCCGATCACGATGACGTTCTCCAGGCCCTCGACGCCGTCGATCTCGCTGAGCAGCTGAGGGACGATGGTGTTTTCCACGTCGCTGGACACGCCCGACCCGCGGGTGCGGAAGATCGAGTCCATCTCGTCGAAGAACACGATCACCGGCATGCCCTCGCTGGCCTTCTCCCTGGCCCGCTGGAACACCAGCCGGATGTGGCGCTCGGTCTCGCCGACGTACTTGTTCAGCAGCTCCGGGCCCTTGATGTTGAGGAAGAAGCTGCGCCGCTCCTTGCCCGGCGCGCCCGAGTCGGCCGGCTCCGGCTGCCCGGACTCGGCCGCGTCCCGCGCTGTCCGCGCCGCCACCTGCTTGGCCAGCGAGTTCGCCACCGCCTTGGCGATCAGCGTCTTGCCGCAGCCGGGCGGCCCGTACAGCAGCACGCCCTTCGGCGGCCGCAGCTGGTGCTCGCGGAACAGGTCGGCGTGCAGGTACGGCAGCTCGATCGCGTCCCGGATCTGCTCGATCTGCGGACCGAGACCGCCGATCTCGGAGTAGGAGATGTCCGGGACTTCCTCCAGTATCAGCTCTTCGACCTCGGCCTTGGGGATCCGCTCGTAGACGTAGCCAGACCGCGGCTCCAGCAGCAGGGAGTCACCAGCCCGCAGCGTGCTGCCGCGCAGCGGCTCGGCGAGCCTGGCGATGCGCTCCTCGTCCGCGTGCGAGATGACGAGCGCGCGCTCGCCGTCCTCGAGGACCTCCTTGAGCATGACGACCTCGCCGACCGTCTCGTAGCCCTGGGCGATGACGACGTTCAGCGCCTCGTTGAGCACGACTTCCTGGCCGGGCCGCAGCTCGTCGAGCTCGATGCTCGGGCTGACGCTCACCCGCATCTTGCGGCCGCCGGTGAACACGTCAGCCGTGCCATCCTCGGTGGCCTGCAGGAAGATGCCGAAGCCGCTCGGCGGCTGCGCCAGCCGGTCGACCTCTTCCTTCAGCGCGATGATCTGGTCGCGCGCCTCGCGCAGCGTGCCAGCCAGGCGCTCGTTCTGGCCGGTGATGGCCGCCAGGTTCGACTCGGCCTCGCGCAGTCGCTGCTCGAGCAGGTGCGTCTGCCGCGGCGAGTCGGCGAGCCGGCTGCGCAGTGCGGCGACCTCCTCTTCAAGGAAGGAGACCTGCGTGGTCAGGACTTTGACCTCGTCGTCGTGCCGCCCGGAGTGAACGCTGTCGTCACGAGAGGCCATGCCCCTCACCCCCTCCTGAGAGCTGAGTTACCTAGACCCTACCTATCCAAGGTCAATCCGTAACCAGGCGGCGGGCCTCGAGTCGGCATTCTGCGTTACGATCCGGAAAACTCGCGGCCCGCTGAGCTCGGTTCGCTCGCGCGTCTGCCCTGTCTCGCGTGCATCATGCACCTCGCCAGCACCGCCAGCCTGGGTCAGTCGTCCCGCTCTGCCGTCGTGGCTGCCGCTGCCGCCCTGGCCTCAGCCGCCCTCGCCTCAGCTGCCGCTGCCGCAGCCGCTTCGGCGCCCTTGGACGGCCGCCGGCGGCGTGGCGGCGCGATTACGCCGTCGGCCAGCCGCCGGGCCGTGATGAGGAAGCCTGTGTGCCCCACCATACGGTGCTCGGGCCGCACGGCAAGCCCGTCGACATGCCAGCCGCGCTGGAGCGTCTCCCAGGCCGCGGGCTCGGCGAAATTCCCCTGTGCGCGCATCTCGCCGACAGTCCGCGCCAGCTGCGTCGTCGTCGCGACATAGCAGCACAGCAGGCCGCCGGGAATCAGCATCGCCGCGGCCGCCGCCACGTGCTCCCACGGCGCGAGCATGTCGAGCACGACCCGGTCGCGGTCAGTCAGTCCGGCGGGGTCCAGGTCGCCGACCACCAGCTGCCAGGCCGGATGCGGTCCGCCGAAGTACCGCTCGACGTTGGCGGCCGCGATCGACGCGAAGTCGGGCCGGCGCTCGAACGAGGTCAGGCTGCCAGTCTCGCCGACGGCCCGCAGCAGCCAGCACGACAGCGCGCCCGAGCCGGCCCCGGCCTCGACCACGCGGGCGCCGGGGAAGACGTCGGCGAGACCGACGATCTGCGCCGCGTCCTTCGGGTACACCACCGCGGCGCCGCGCTCCATGGCGAGGGCGTAGTCGGCCAGCAGCGGGCGGAACGCCACGTAAGGCGTGCCGCCCGCCGAGGTCACCAGGCTGCCCTCCGGCTCGCCGATGAGATCGTCGTGCAAGAGCGCGCCGCGGTGGGTGTGGAACGACTTGCCCGGGCTCAGCACGAGCCGGTGCTGGCGGCCCTTGGGATCGGTCAGCTGCACCTGATCGCCAGCCGCGAACGGGCCGCGGGGATGCGTGATCACTGGGCCAGGCTAGCGCGGGCGGCAGGTCAGGCCCTGGTGCCCGCGAACGCGTGGTCGAGGTCCGCGGTCGCCAGCACGCCGTAGACCTGGCCCGACGGCTCGACCAGCAGGTACTCCGAGGCCGGCGCGCGCCGGACCGCCTCGATCAGGTCCATGCCGGACAGGTCGGCAGACAAGATCATATCGGGGTCCAGCGTCCGGGCCAGCGAGCCAGCGTCGATCCACGGCCGCCGCTGCTCCGGCGTGGCGATGACGGCGCCCTCGTTGACGATCGCGATGGGCTTGGCATCGTGATCGACGACGACCAGGGCCCTGGCCTGGGCCAGGTCGGCGCGCCTGATGGCCTCGGCGAGCGGGATGTCGGGCGGGATCGGGATCGCGCGGCGGGCGAGCGTGCGCGCCTGGATCGCGGGCAGCCGCTCGCGGACCTGCGCCGACCGCAGCGCCTGCCCGGCGCTCATCCACATGAACGCCGCGATGGCCACGAGCCAGATGCCGTACCCGCTCGCGAGCCCGAACTCCCCGGCCGGCCTGGCCAGCACGACAGCCACCATGCGCGACGGCGATGACCCGGCCGGCCCAGGCCGCGAGCACGGTGGCGTAAGCGCTCCTGCCGGTCAGCTTCCACAGTCCGGCCCGCAGCACCCGGCCGCCGTCCAGCGGCAGCCCGGGCAGCAGGTTGAAGACGCCGACCACGGCGTTGGCCAGGATGACGCGGTCGATCAGCACCCGCGCGATGCCGTGGAAGTCGAAGAGCACGTTCACGCCGATGCCGATGCCCGCCAGCGCGAGCGACATCGCCGGACCGGCCGCCGAGACCAGGAACTCCTTGCCCGGCGTCGGCGGCTCCTGCTCGATCTCGGAGAAGCCGCCGAGCGGGTAGAGCAGGATCCGGCGCACTGGCAGCCCAAAGCCCCTGGCCACGACGCTATGACTGAGCTCGTGCACGAGGACCGACAAGTACAGCAGGACGACGAAGGCGACGGCGACCAGGTACCGCGGCACCGAGCCCTGGACCGTGCCTGGCAGCGTGCCGGAGTTGGAGTACAGCACCACGAGCACCGCGGCGACCACGAACCACCACGGCGAGATGTAGACCGGGATGCCAAACGGCCGCGCGATGATGATGCCGAGCCGAGCGTCCGGCTGCGCGCGCCTGGCCTGGCCCGGCCGGCCCTGCTGCTCGGCCCACCTGCTGCGGCCCGTCTTGCTGCATTCCTCCTGCCACGGCACTGATGCTACGCGGCAAACCCACGGATGAGCTCACGGCGGGAACGGGGCCGTTTCCGGCGCGCCGTCGCCCCAACCGGCCGCCCGCTGTCAGAGGTCTCCCCTAGTCTGCGAGCATGACCGACACACTCGCCGAGCAGGCGCCAGCCGGCGGTGACCCAGCCGGCGGTGACCCGCGCGTGACAGCCGCGGACCCGGCGGTGACCCAGCCGGCGGTGACCAGCCGCGGTGAGACCGCCCAGCTGGGCCCGAGCCTGTCGCCCTCGCGGGCGGCAGACTTCATGACCTGCCCGCTGCTGTACCGGTTCCGCGTCATCGACCGGCTGCCGGAGCCGCCGAGCCCGGCCGCCGCCCGCGGCACGCTGGTGCACGCCGTGCTGGAGCGGCTGTTCGACGAGCCCGCCGCGGCCCGCACCCCGGCCGCCGCCCGCACCCTGCTGGCGCCGCAGTGGGAGCGCCTGGTCGAGGCCGCGCCCGAGCTGGCTGACCTGTTCGACGACGAGGCGGAGCGGCAGGCCTGGATCGACGAGGCCGCGCTGATGCTCGATCGCTACTTCACCCTCGAGGATCCGACCAGGATCGAGCCGAGCTTCCGCGAGATGTCCGTGACGGCGCTGCTCGACTCCGGCCTTACTCTGCGCGGCTACATCGACAGGCTCGATATCGCGCCCACCGGCGAGCTTCGCATCGTCGACTACAAGACCGGCGCGGCCCCGCGCGAGGAGTACGAGGCCAGGGCCCTGTTCCAGATGAAGTTCTACGCCGTGGTGCTGTGGCGCACCCGCGGCACGATCCCGCGCCTGCTGCAGCTCATCTATCTCGGCAACGGCGAGATCATGCGCTACGCCCCGACGAGGCGGACCTGCTCGCCACCGAGCGCAAGATCAACGCGCTGTGGCAGGCCATCGACCGGGCCAGGACGTCCGGCGACTGGCGGCCGCGCCAGAGCAAGCTCTGCGACTGGTGCTCCCACCAGGCGCTGTGCCCGGTCTACGGCGGTACGCCGCCGCCACTGCCCGAGCCGCGGCGCCCCGCCGGCCGACACCAGCCGGCCGACATCGTGCAGGCCGACACAGACCCGGCGGGCACACACCCGGCGCGCACAAAGCCGACTGGCACAGACCCAGCTGGCACAGACCCAGCTGGCATAGACGCGGCGGGCCCGGCGCTCGCCGCCACCGACCCAGCCGCCACCCACCCGGCCGCCACCGACCCGGCCAGCACCGCCGTCGCCGCCCAGATTCCGCCAGGGGGCAAACGAGATATAACTTGACACTGCCTGTCGGTGTTCCTTATCGTCGGCAGTGCCGGGCGGGCCGGACGGGCCGCAAGGACGGCCCGCCCGCGCGGGGCACCCCCGTCGCCGCGACGCCCGCCCCATTGCCCCGACCCCTGCTACCGGCACCCCCGAAGGACACCTCAGCCATGGCCATCATCGAGGCGCACGGGCTCGCGCGCACCTTCGTCAGCCGCCGCCGCACGGTCGAGGCGGTCCGCGGCGTTGACTTGCAGGTCGACGACGGCGAGATCGTCGGCTTCCTCGGGCCGAACGGCGCAGGCAAGACCACGACGCTGCGGATGCTGACGACCCTGCTCACCCCGACGGCCGGCACGGCGACCGTCTGCGGGGCCGACCTGCGCCGCGATCCGCTCGGCGTGCGGCGGCGGATCGGGTACGTGCCGCAGGCCATCGGCGTCACCGCCGGCGGCTCGGACCCGAACTGCCTGGTCCGCGAGGAGCTGAAGATCCAGGCGCAGGTGTACCGGGTGCCCGCTGAGCAGATCCCGGCGCGGATGCGGCGGATGACCGAGCAGCTCGAGCTCACCGGGCTGGAGACACCGCCTGTGCAAGACGCTGTCCGGCGGCCAGCGCCGCCGGCTGGACATCGCACTCGGGCTCATCCACTCCCCGCGCCTGGTCTTCCTGGACGAGCCGACGACCGGCCTGGACCCGCAGAGCCGGAGCAACCTGTGGGACCACATCCGGGCGCTGCGATCCGACCTGGGCACGACCGTCTTCCTCACCACGCACTACCTGGAGGAAGCCGACGCGCTGTGCGACCGGGTGCTCGTGATCGACAACGGCAAGATCATCGCCGCGGGCTCACCCGAGGAGCTGAAGCGGCAGATCTCCGGCGACGTCGTCACGCTCAGCGTCAGCGGTGACCCCGCCGTCGCGCGCAGCACGTCCTCGCCGCCGAGCAGGCAGTCCGCGAGATCGCCGTCGACGGCCGCGCGCTGCGGCTGTCGGTCGAGCACGGCGAGGAAGCGCTGCCGGGCCTGCTGCGCGCGCTCGACCGAGCCGGCCTCGGCCTGACCTCCATCCAGCTCGCCCGGCCCACGCTCGACGACGTCTTCCTGACGCTGACGGGCAGGTCGCTGCGGGACGACTCGCGCCGTCGCGGGCGGGCCGCCCGGCGCGCAGGTACGCCGACCAGCCTGCCGCGGTCGAGCCAGCCCGCACGAAGGCCAGCTGACCCGCCCCGACTCGACTCACGGAGCAGCAGTGACGTCCTTCGCCACCGACACGATCCTGATCTTCCGGCGCCAGCTTCAGCTCATGCTGCGCCAGCCCGCCTGGCTCATCATCGGCCTGATCCAGCCGATCCTGTACCTGGTCTTCTTCGGCCCGCTGCTGACCAAGGTGGCATCGGGCGGCCTGCCGGGTTTCCCGGCCGGCAACTCCTACAGCTTCTTCGTGCCGGGCCTGCTGATCCAGCTTGGCCTGTTTGGCGCGGCCTTCGTCGGCTTCGCCATCATCGCGGACTGGCGGGCCGGCGTGATCGAGCGCTTCCGGGTCACCCCGGTCAGCCGGCTCGCGCTGCTGTCCGGCCGGGTGCTGCGCGACGTGCTGACGCTGCTGGTGCAGGCCATCATCCTGGTGCTGGCCGGGCTCGCGTTCGGCATGCGCGCGCCGGTGGGCGGGTACTGGTCGGCCTCGGCTTCATCGCCGTCGTCGCGGTCAGCCTGTCGGCCATCTCCTACACGGTCGGGCTGCTGCTCAAGAGCGAGGACGCGCTCGCGCCGCTGATCAACATGGTCATGGTGCCGCTGATGCTGCTGTCGGGGATCATGCTGCCGATGACGCTCGGCCCTGGCTGGCTCCAGGGGATCGCCAGGGTCGACGCCGTTCCGCTACATCATCGACGCGATGCGCGCGGCCTTCCAGGGCAGTTACGGCGGCACGATCATGCTCGAAGGCGTCGGCGTCGCCGTGGGCCTCGCCGCCGTCTGCCTGTGGGTCGCCTCGCGCGCGTTCGTCCGCGAGAACGCCTGAGCCGCCGCCGACGCACGCGGCTCAGGCCGGCGGCGAGGACGACCGCCGGAATAGGACGAATCGCGGCTCTTCATCGGCTGCTGTCGTCGTCGCTGATCCATAAGGACGAGCGCCATCACGTCGGTGGACACCGGATATTGCTGTCATCAGGGTGGAAGCCGCAGATCCTGCTCCCAAAGCGTTATCGCAGCTAGCTTCCGGATGCCTGCCTGAACACAGTATAACTTCCCGATAAGGAGGCATCAGATGAGACAGAATTGGTCAAAAGTAGCCAGGCTCGGTCGGCGGCACCGGGCTGGGAACGCTTGCCGCTGTCGCTGCGCTCGCGCTAGTCGCGGCCGGATGCGGCAATAGCCCGAGCCCGTCTGCCAGTTCCAGCAGCAGCGCCCCGGCCGGCCATGCCGGCGGCGTGTTCACAATCCTGGCGAACTCGGCATTCGGCGTGGCCGACCCGGCGCAGAACTACACCCTCGAAGAGTGGCAGCTACTGATCAACACCCACGACGGCCTCGTGGGCTTCGCGCACGTCGGCGGCCTCCCTGGCACCAAGATCGTGCCTGATCTGGCGACCTCCATCCCGACGCCGACCAACGGCGGCAAGACCTACGTGTTCAACATCCGCCAGTGGCATCAAGTTCTCCAACGGCCAGGTGCTGAAGCCGAGCGACTTCGTCACGACGTTCGAGCGGCAGTTCACGGTGCCCGGTCCGACGGGGTTCTACAGCGACCATCGTCGGCGCCAGCAGCTGCAGCACGAAGGGCTGCGACCTGAGCAAGGCCGGCGGCGTCGTCGCCAACGACTCGGCCTACACGCTGACCATCAACCTGACCGCGCCAGACGCGGAGCTGATGGACCAGCTGTCGCTGCCGTTCGCCTACGCCGTCCCGGCGAGCACGTCGCTGAAGCTGACCGGCAACAACGTGCCGCCCGGCACCGGCCCGTACATGTGGAAGTCGTACAACCCGAACACCGAGGCCGTCCTGGTCCGCAACCCCTACTTCAAGCAGTGGAGCGCGGCGGCGCAGCCGGCCGGCTACCCGAACGAGATCATCGAGAAGTACGGCCTGCAGGTCTCGGACGAGGTGACGCAGGTCGAGAACGGCCAGGCCAACGAGGTCTTCGACGGCGACTCGATCCCGTCCGACCAGCTGACCACGCTCAACGGCGCGCAGTACGCCGGCCAGGTGCACGTCAACACGCTGACCGCAGACTGGTACATGGCGCTGAACACCAGACGCCCGCCGTTCAACAACGTGCTGGCCCGCCAGGCCATTAACTACGCGGCCAACCGGTCGGCCTACGTGAAGATCGCCGGCGGTCCGCAGCTGGCCGTCCCGGCCTGCCAGATCCTGCCGCCGAACTTCCCGTCCTACACCCCGTACTGCCCGTACACGACAGGCTCGAAGACCACCTGGTCCGGACCGGACCTGGCGAAGGCCAAGGCGCTGGTGAAGCAGTCGGGCACCTTCGGCATGAAGGTCGTCGTCAACGACGCCAACGACCAGGTCAACACAGCGCTGGCAGAGCAGATGGTCGCCGACCTGAACTCCATCGGCTACAAGGCGAGCACCCAGCTGCTCACGGCCGCGGCCCAGTACCCGTTCGTGCAGAACTCCGCGAACTCGAGCAAGTGGAACGTCGCGTGGTCGGCCTGGTACCAGGACTACCCGGCCCCGTCGGACTTCCTCAACGTCCTGCTCGGCTGCAACAGCATCCACAAGAACAGCGACGCCAGCCCCAACATCGCCGCGTTCTGCGATCCGGCCATCCAGGCCAAGATCAACCAGGCTGAGTCCGTAGCAGTCCACCGACCCGACGCAGGCAGCAGCCTTGTGGACGCAGGTGGACCACATGGACACCGATCAGGGAGCCTGGGTCGACATGTACAACCCCAAGCAGATCGACTTCCTGTCCAAGAGCGTGCACGGCTACCAGTGGAATCCGCAGTGGTACATCCTGATCGACCAGCTGTGGCTGTCGAAGTAAGGGCCGGATCTTGACGCTGACCCATCCCTCCACTAAAAGCGCAGCATGGCTGCTGTAGCTGAGCAAGCCACGTCCACGGCGTTGCGGCCGGCGATCGCCGGCCGCAACCCGTGGGCGCTGGCCTGGCGCAGGCTCCGGGCTAACCGCATCGCGCTGGCGGCCCTGGTCCTCTTCCTCCTGATCGTCGTGCTGAGCCTGGCGGCGCCGCTGTACGCGCATCGACGTCGCCCACGTGGGCAACCCGCTCGTCCCCAACCTGAACGGCACGACCGTCGTCAACGGCCATGTCGTGCCGGTCATGCAGCAGGGCGGCGGCGTCCTGAAGCTGGGCGAGACCCCGGTCGGCCCGACGTGGGATGTGCACCACTACTTCCTCGGCGCCGACCTGCTCGGCCGGGACGTTGCGTCGCTGCTGCTGTACGGCGGGCGCGCCTCGCTCCAGATCGGCATCTGCTCGGCAGTCCTGTGCAGCCTCGTAGCGACGGTGGTGGCGCTGGTCGCCGGTTTCTTTGGCGGCCTCGCCGACGCGATCCTGTCCCGGCTGATGGACGTGATCTGGGCCTTCCCGGTCCTCCTGCTGGCGATCTCGATCGCCACCGAGTTGCTGACCCACTCCAACGGCGTCAAGATCGGTCCGCTGCGCATCACCGCGACCAGCCTGTGGACGCCCACGGTCATCATCGCCCTCATCTACGTGCCGTACGTGTACCGGCCGGTCCGCGGCCAGGTGCTGTCGGTCCGTGAACAAGGAGTTCGTCGAGGCGGCGATCGCGCAGGGCGCCTCGAACTTCCGGCTCATCTTCTCCGACATCCTGCCGAACGTCGTGTCCACGGTCATCGTGCTCATGCCGCTGATGATCGCCACGACGATCCTGACCGAGTCGGCGCTGTCCTTCCTGTCCGTCGGCGTGCAGCCGCCCAACGTGAGCTGGGGCACGATCATCGCGAACGGCCAGGACCTGCTGTACACGCGGCCGTGGGTCTCGCTCGCTCCCGGCATCATGATCGTGCTCACCGTGCTGGCGCTCAACGTGCTCGGCGACGGCGTGCGCGACGCGCTGGACCCGCGCGCCAAGCTGAGGGTGCGGTAGCCCGATGCTGACGTTCATCGTGCGGCGCACGCTGTGGACCGCTGCTCGTGATGTTCGTGATCACGGCGCTGGTCTTCATCATCTTCTTCAAGACGCCAGGCGTCGACCCGGCCCGGGCCATCGCCGGCCGCAACCCGAGCCCGCAGACGCTGGCCGAGGTGCGCGCTCAGTTCGGGCTGGACCGGCCGCTGGTCGTCCAGTACGGCCTGATGATGAAGCGCATCTTCATCACCCGGAACCTGGTGTCCTATTCCGACCAGGGCGTGCTGGTCGTGCCGGAGATCTTCGCCGCCGCACCGGCCACCCTGTCACTGGTCTTCGGGGCGGCCGCGATCTGGATCATCATGGCCATCGTGATGGGCGTCGCCGCGGCGCGGCTGCGCGGCCGGATCTACGACCCGATCCTGATGATCCTGGCGCTCATCGGCGTCTCCACGCCGGTGTTCTGGCTCGGCCAGGTCGTCAACCTGATCACCCAGAACAAGCTGCACAACAGCGTGTTCAGCTGGGTGCCGCCGCTCGGCTACACCTCGTTCACCACCAGCCCGGCGCTGTGGTTCGAGGGCCTGCTCTTCCCGTGGATCACGCTGTCGATCCTCTACATCGGCTTCTACGCCCGGGTGCTGCGCGCCAACCTGCTGGAGATCCAGTCCGAGGACTACGTGCGGACGGCGCGGGCCAAGGGCCTGTCCGAACGGCGCGTGCTAGTGCGGCACACGCTGCGCACATCGATGATCACCTTCGTCAGCCTGTTCGGCCTGGACTTCGGCGCCCTGGTGGGCGGCGGCGCGATCCTGACCGAGGTGGTCTTCGGCATCCACGGCGTCGGCTACCTGACCTACCAGGCACTGCAGAACCTCGATCTGCCGACCATCATGGCCACCGTCATCTACGGCGGCTTCTTCATCGTGCTGGCCAATGCGCTCGTGGACATCGCGCTATGCGTGGCTCGACCCGAGAGTGCGGCCCAACCTGATGACAACCCCGCTGCTGGAAATTCGCGACCTGAAGGTCTCCTTCCGCACCGACGACGGCGTGGTCAGGGCCGTCGACGGCGTGTCGGCGATCCTGAACGAGGGCGAGACGCTCGGCATCGTCGGCGAATCCGGCTCCGGCAAGAGCGTCACGATGATGTCGGTGATGCGGCTGATCACCGACCCGAACGCCCAGTTCGAGGGTGAGGTCCTGTACAAGGGCACCAACCTGATGGCCATGTCGCAGGACCAGATCCGCTCGATCCGCGGGCGCCGGCATCGGCATGATCTTCCAGGACCCGATGACGTCGCTGAACCCGGTGTACAAGGTCGGCTGGCAGATCGAGGAGCAGATCCGCGAGCACGAGAAGATCAGCAGGCAGGCCGCCCGCGACCGCGCGATCGAGCTGCTCGCCTCGGTCGGCATCCCGAACGCGCGCGAGCGCGTCGATGCCTACCCGCACCAGTTCTCCGGCGGCATGCGCCAGCGCGTCATGATCGCCATGGCCGTGTCCTGCAACCCGGACGTGCTGATCGCCGACGAGCCGACGACGGCGCTGGACGTGACGATCCAGGCGCAGATCCTGGACCTGATCAAGAAGCTGCGGGAGGACTTCGGCACGGCCGTCGTGCTGATCACGCACGACATGGGCGTGGTGGCCGACATGGCCGACCGCATCGCGGTCATGTACGCGGGCCAGATCGTCGAGCAGGGCACGCAGCGCGAGCTCTTCTACGACCCGCAGCATCCCTACACCTGGGGCCTGCTCGGCTCCATCGCCCGGCTCGACCGGCCGCGGCCGCGGCGGCTCGCGGCGATCCCTGGCCTGCCACCGTCGCTGCTGCGGCTGCCGCCCGGCTGCGCGTTCGCCGACCGGTGCGCGCACCGGTTCGAGCGGTGCTCGGAGCAGCCGCAGCTGCTCGACCGCATCGGCGACGGTCACCTGGATGCCTGCTCACCTGACCCGGCAGGAGAAGCAGGACGTCAGGGACGCGACGATCCACCCCGAGCTGGTCGAGGAGCGGCCGTGACCGAACGACGCAGAGCGCCGACCTGCCGGTGCTGGACGCAGGCCCGGACATCGCCGCCGGCGAGATCCTGCTGCGGGCCGAGCACGTCAAGAAGTACTTCCCGATCAAGCAGCGGCGTCCTGGTCCAGCGCGAGATCGCGCGCGTGCACGCGGTCGACGACGTCAGCTTCGAGCTGCGGGCAGGCGAGACGCTGGGCCTGGTCGGCGAGTCCGGCTGCGGCAAGTCCACCCTGGCCCGGTGCATCGCCCGGCTGTACGACATCACCAGCGGGTCGCTGGTCTTCGAGGGCAACGACATCTCCGGCTTACTCGCGGCGCCAGCTCCGGCCGGTCCGGCGCGACCTGCAGATGGTGTTCCAGGATCCCGTACGCCTCGCTGAACCCGCGCAAGCGCGTCGGCGCGATCATCTCCGACCCGCTGCGCATCCACCGAGTGGGCAGCCGGGACGCAGATCCGCAAGCGCGTGCTGGAACTGCTCGAGCTCGTCGGCCTGTCGTCCGAGCACATCAACCGGTACCCGCACGAGTTCTCCGGCGGGCAGCGGCAGCGCATCGGCGTCGCCCGCGCGCTGGCGCTCAAGCCCAAGCTGGTCATCGCCGACGAGCCGGTGTCGGCCCTGGACGTGTCGATCCGGGCCCAGGTCATCAACCTGCTCGACGACCTCCAGGACGAGCTCGGCCTGACCTACATCTTCATCGCCCACGACCTCGGCGTGGTCCGGCACGTGTCCGACCGGATCGCGGTCATGTACCTGGGCAAGATCGTGGAGATCTCGCCAGCCGAGGAACTGTACGTGCGGCCCGTCCACCCCTACACCGAGGCGCTGCTGTCGGCGGTGCCGATCCCCGACCCGGACCTGTCCGCGCGGCGGCAGCAGATAGTCCTGGAAGGAGACGTGCCGAGCCCGATCTCGCCGCCGACGGGCTGCCGGTTCCACCCGCGCTGCCGCTACGCCACCGACATCTGCAAGACCGAGGAGCCCGCCGCTGACGCGGCACGGCAGCCTCGGCCACCTAGCCGCGTGCCACCATCCGCTCAACCTCGAAAGCCAGGCAGATCTCGCGATACCAGCCGGCGTGGCCGCCGCAGCAGAGTCAGCACCCGAGCGTGCGCTCAGGGCAATGCAGACCGCGCCGGTCCCCTCGATCCCGCCGGAGATCCTCGGCACACCAGGCGGCTAGCTGATCCCGTGCTTCTTCAGGATGTCGCGCACGTCGGCCAGATCGTCCTCAACCTCGGCCTTGACTGTCGACTTGCCGTGCGCGCGCTCGACTGACCCAGTCGGCTGACCGCCCGCCGGGGACCGGTTGCTGGCGGCCTTATCCTTTGCGGCCTTGTGATGCTTGCGCCACCCAACGAACGGGATGCCGCCCGAGACCAGGAATAGCAGCGCCGCAGACGCCGACCAGGATGACGCCCAGCCACGCGCTGGGCGAGAACACGAAGCCGCCGGCGAACTGCACGACCGAGGAGACGATGTGGCCGATCAGGCGGAGCGCGTGGGTCAGCCACGCCGCGATCGGCAGCAGCGACCAGGCGACGCCGCGGATGCCGCTGCGGGCGCCCCTCTTGCGCCAGGCGATGCCGCTCAGGACAAGCCCGACGAGCGTAACGAGCAGGAACACGGGCCCGGCCCATGAACTCGTGGCAAAGCTGAGCCAGCTATTCACTGCCGCCTCCCCTCGCGGCCGCCACCAGATCTGTGCGGCCCTAGGCGCGAACAAGTCCATTGTTGCACACCAAATGCGCTCACGTCATATCGCAAATCCGGCCCTCGCCGCGAGTTCTGTCAGCGTCATCCCTGCCAGCGAGGTCAGTACCACCCGGCCAGGCCGCTCCGGTACCGGGGCCACGCTCGGCACGGCCACGGTCCGGTAGCCGGCTGACTCCGCAG
The DNA here is from genome assembly GCA_963837255.1 of uncultured Actinomycetota bacterium. Taxonomy (GTDB): domain Bacteria; phylum Actinomycetota; class Actinomycetes; order Streptosporangiales; family Streptosporangiaceae; genus JAJYUU01. The sequence goes on along the minus strand of CAWIMN010000007.1, from coordinate 519,706 downwards.
CCATGACGCCGTTCACCGAGTCCTCCAGCGCGATGCACTGGCCTGGCTCGGCCCCGAGCTTGGCCGCGGCCAGCAGGTAGCCCTCCGGGTCCGGCTTGGCGCGCGACACGTCGGCGGCGCAGACGACCACCGGGAACTGCACGTCGAGCCGCGCCAGCACGGCGTCCACGATCTCCGGCTCCGACGAGGTCACCAGCGCGTACGGCAGGCCGGCCGCCAGCACCTCCTCGACCAGCTCGAGCGCGCCGGGCAGCACGGGCACCGGACCCGTGGTCAGCAGGCCGACCATCGCGTCGAGCAGCCAGCGCTGCAACGGTGGCGGGCTCGGCCGGCCTCGTTCCCTTACTCAGCAGGTAATCGACGGTCGTCACCATGGATCCGCCCACCAGCACGTCCTGGTCGCCGCGCGCCCACGTGCCCTGCAGCCGCTCCATCACCGCGCTCTCGGCCCGGAACCACAGCGGCTCGGAGTCGACAAGCAGGCCATCCATATCGAACGTGACGGCCTGGAGCGGCGGGGCGGGGGCGGGGGCGGGAGCTGGGTGTGCAGATCGCGACATGATGATCTCATCCTAGGGACCTCCTCTGATTGACTCGGAGAAGGCAGTCTTTTCTTGTTCGCTTGTTCAGGGAACATAGGCTGGACCTCACCGGCACGAGGCGTGCGCGGACTAAGGGAGGTGGCTGGCGATCGAGCTCGACGCTGTAGGCAAACTCACCTCGCCTGCACTTATCGCTGCCTTCGAGGGCTGGAACGACGCTGGCGAAGCCGCCAGCAGCGCGATCACGCAGCTGAGCACGGCCTGGGACGCCAAGGGCGTCGGCGAGATCGACCCCGAGGACTACTACGACTTCCAGGTCACCAGGCCGGTGATGGAAGTGTCAGACGGCCGCGCCGAGGAGCTCGTCTGGCCGACGACCCGGCTGGCGATCGCGCGGCCGCCCGCCGCCGGCCGCGACCTGATCCTGCTGCACGGCATCGAGCCCAACATGCGCTGGCGCGGCTTCACCGCCGAGCTGGTCAGCGCGTTCACCGATCTTGGCGTCGAGCTGGTCATCCTGCTCGGCGCGCTGCTGGCCGATTCGCCGCACACCAGGCCGCTGCAGGTCACCGCCGCCACCTCGGGCGCCGAGCTGGCGGCGCAGCTGCACGTGGAGCCCGTCGACTATAAAGGACCGACGGGCATCGTCGGCGTTCTCCAGCAGGCGTGCGCGACGGCCGGCCTGCCGTCGGTCTCCCTCTGGGCGGCCGTCCCGCACTACGTGGCGCAGCCGCCGAGCCCGAAGGCAACGCTCGCGCTGCTGCGCAGCGTCGAGGACATCCTCGATATCTCGCTCCCGCTGGCCGACCTGCCTGCCGAGGCTCGCGCCTGGGAACGGGGTGTCGATGAGCTAGCCGAGCAGGACAGCGACGTGGCCGAGTACGTGCGCAGCCTCGAGGAAGCCAAGGACGCGACGGACCTGCCGGAGGCCAGCGGCGACGCGATCGCCAGGGAGTTCGAGCGGTACCTGCGCCGTCGCGGCGACCGGGGCGAGCACGGCGGCCGCTGAGCACGGCGGCCGCTGAGCACGGCGGTCGCTAAGCACGGGCCCGCTGAGCACGGGCCCGCGGCTAGATGGGCGGCCAGGGCACCGCCGGCCAGTCGGCCGGCGGCAGCGGATGCACCTTGCGCGCGAGCAGCATCTCCACACGCCGCATCGTCGCGGCAACCTCCACCGGGGTCAGCCAGCTACCAAGCTCGTCGGCCAGGCCTCCGCCGGTCAGCAGGTCGCGCAGCCCCGTCAGCGTCTCCAGCGCCTCGCTGGTCAGCCGCTTGCCCCGCCACTGCCACAGCACCGTGCGGAGCTTGTACTCCGAGCCGAAGCAGACCCCGTGATCGCAGCCGTACAGCGGGCCGCCCACGACCGGCAGCAGGTGGCCGATCTTGCGATCTGCGTTGTTCACCACCGCGTCGAACACCGCCATCTGACGCAGCCGCGGGTCGGTGCTGCGCGCTAGCTCGACCAGGTCGACGGTCTCGTCCGCGTCGATCCACAGCTGGCACATGCCAGGGCCGAACGGGCCGTCGCGATATACGGTGGGCGGCACGACGCCGAAGCCCCCGGCTCGCGACACGACGTACGCGGCCAGCTCGCGGCCCGCCAGCGTGCCGTCGGGGAAGTCCCACAGCGGTCGTTCGCCGGCAACGGGCTTGTAGACGCACGCAGTCTCGGACCCGTCCGCTGGTGATCGTGCAGTACATGGTCGCGTTCGATGCGTCGACCAGGCGGCCCTTGACGTCGAGCGGGCCGGTGGCGAGCAGGTCGAGGATGGCCGCCTCGTCGGCCGGGCTGGTCGGATGGCGCGCGGCGTCGCCTAGGTGCGGTGCGGCGTCAGGCTCGCCGCTGACCGACGGCGTCGGCGCAGGCCCGCCGTCCCTGGCCCGCCCCTCTCGCCACGCTCTCCTGCTGGCCGACGCATCAGCCATGCCCGACCCGGTGGCCGTTCTGGCGCGGGCACACGTGGCCAGCTGGGTCGAGCGGCAGCCCGCACAGCGGGCACGGCGGGCGTCCCTGCCGCACGACCTGGATCGCGCGCCGGGAGAACGCACGCGCGGCCTCGGCTGTGATGCGCACGCGCAAGATGGCCGGGCCGTCGTCGGGGACATCGTCGGCCAGCGGCTCGAGCGGCTCCTCGCTTTCCTCCTGTGCCTCGATGATGACCCGCTCGCCGTCGTGGTCCCAGGCAAGCGCGATGGCGCCGACCCTGAAGTCTTCGGTGAGCGGGAGGTCGAGCGGGCCGTCGTCGACGTCGCTGCCGGCGGCCGATACGGCTCCGGTCCGGCGCGCCACCTCATCCAGCAGCTCGTCCAGCCGCTCGGCGAGCTGGCTCACCTGTCCCTTCTCCAGGGCAACGCTGGTCACCCTGCTGCCCGCGGTCGCCTGGAGGTAGAACGTCCGCTCCCCTGGCTGGCCGACAGTGCCTGCGACGAATCGCTCCGGCGGGTCGTACGAGTAGACCGGCATGACCCCTATCCTCTCGCGCAAACGGCCGGCTGCCAGCCCGGTCCCATCAGTCAGGCTACCGGCGTCCGGTCCAGCTAGCTGCCGCTGCCCGCTCCCCCGCCGATCTGCGCGTCAGCCTCGTGCCTTCGCCTTGGCGGGCCTGCGCGCCAGGCCGGCGAGGGCGGCAGCGTCCGCCCCCGTATCGTTCATCCGCAGCACGAACGGGCGCAGCGTGGTGTACCTGATGACGCTCAGCGAGCAGGGATCCACCTGGATCCGCTGCGACATGTCCAGGTGCATGCCGAGCGCATCGGCCAGGATGGCCTTGATGACGTCGCCATGCGAGCAGACCAGGTACGTAGCGTCGGCCCCGAGCCTCGCGTTCCAGTCGCGGACCGCGGCGACGGCGCGCTGCTGCATCGCTGGCATCGACTCACCATCCGGGCCAGGGAACGTGACGGCGCTCGGGTGCGCCTGCACCACGCGCCACAGCGGGTCGCGGGCGAGCTTGCGCAGCGGCTGGCCGGTCCAGTCGCCGTACCGGCACTCACCGAGCCGCTGCTCGATGTCGACCGTCGGCGGCCCGGCGTGATCGGAGCCGCCCTGGCTGATCGCGATGGCCGTCGCCGTCTGCACGCATCGCTCCAGCGGGCTGCTGACGATCGCCGCCAGCGGCACGCTGCGCCAGCCTGTGCGCCGATGGCCGTGGCCTGGGCCTCGCCCCGGTCGTCGAGCGAGACGCCGGGCAGCCAGCCGGTCAGCGCCTTGCCCGTTGACGACGTCAGGCCGTGCCGGACGACGAGCACGAGGGTCATAGGGAAACCACGGTCATTTCTTGACTCTAGCGGCGGCCGTGGCATCGGCTTGCGTCAGCCGGGCCGGCCGACGCCGCGTCAGCCCGGCCGCTCGGACAGCTACGTAGGTAGCCGCGCCGAACGACACCATGTCGCCAGGCCGTACCGGCATCGGGCCGGTGACGCGCCAGCCGTTAAGCCGCGTCCCGTTCGTCGAGCCGAGATCGGCTAGCAGCCAGCCGCTGCCTGACCGCTCCAGGCTGGCGTGCCAGCGTGACACCGTCTCGTCGGAAAGCGTCATGTCGCAGTCGGACTCGCGTCCGATGGTGAAGCGCGGCTGCGAGCCGGGCGGCAGCGTCAGCACCGGCGGCCAGCCGCGTAGCCATCTGTCTGTCGCCCGGATGGCGCGCCGGCAGGTGGCCAGCACCATGGCCCGCAGCCGGCGCGGGCTGGGCAGGTCGGCTACAAGCCGACGCAGCTCGTGGTCGGCACGCGCCCGGAGCGCCTCGTCGACGCGGTGCGAGAAGGTCTCGTGCGTCAGCCGGCCGTCGGCGAAGCCGTCCCGGAGCCGGGCGAGCGCCACCTCCCGGTCAGCGTCGGACACGCGCAGATGCGGCGCGCTACTGGCGCGTGCATTCTGCGGTCCGGCCACATCAGGATTATCGGGCGGGAATGACGCCAGCCACAAGACGCCGGCGCGACGCTAGTTCGTCATGCGCCCATCGCGTGCGCGCCGCCGTCGACGTGCACGATCTCCCCGGTCGTCGCCGGGAACCAGTCCGACAGCAGCGCCACGCAGCCGCGCGCGGCGGGCTCGGCGTTGCTCAGGTCCCAGCCCAGCGGCGCTCGCTGCGACCAGACGCCCTCGAACTGGTCGAAGCCCGGGATGCTGCGTGCGGCCATCGTCTTGACCGGCCCGGCGGACATCAGGTTGACCCGGATGCCGCGCGGCCCGAGGTCGCGCGCGAGGTACCGCGCGGTCGACTCCAGGGCAGCCTTGGCCACGCCCATCCAGTCGTAGGCGGGCCACGCCACGGTGGCGTCGAAGTCCATCCCGACGATCGCGCCGCCAGGCCCCATCAGCGGCAGCGCCGCCATGGCCAGCGACTTCAGGGAGTAGGCCGACACGTGCATGGCCATCGCCACATCCGGCCAGCTCGTTTGCAGGAAATTGCCGCCGAGCGCGCTGGCAGGCGCGTTGCCGATGCCGTGCACGACGCCGTCCAGCCCGGTCACATGCTCGGACACCCGGTCGGCCAGCGACGCCAGCTGCGCGTCGTCCGTGACGTCGAGCTCGAGCACCGGCGGCGGGTCGGGCAGCCGCTTGGCGATGCGCTCCACCAGGCTGAGCCGGCCAAATCCGGTCAGCACCACCGTCGCGCCCTCCTGCTGGGCGATGCGGGCGACGTGAAAGGCGATCGACGCGTCCGTGAGCACGCCGGTCACCAGGATCCGCTTGCCGGACAGGATGCCCATCGCGACTACCTCCGCTTGGTTGGGAACAGTGCTGGCTCAGGAACAGTGCTCATTAGCAGCGCCGTCAGTGGCCCATGCCGAGTCCGCCATCGACGGGCAGCACGGCGCCGGTGATGTAGCCAGCGTCGGGGCTGGCCAGGAATGCCACGGCGGCCGCGACCTCGTCCGGCGAGGCATACCGGCCGAGCGGCACGCTGGCGAGGATGGCCTTGCGCTGATCATCGGTCAGCACCGCGGTCATGTCGGTGTCGACGAAGCCGGGCGCGACCACGTTGACGGTGATGCTGCGGCTGGCCAGCTCGCGGGCCAGGGACCTGCCGAAGCCCACCAGGCCAGCCTTGGAGGCGGCGTAGTTGGCCTGGCCGCCCGAGCCGAGCAGGCCCACGACCGAGGAAATGAGGATGATCCGGCCGCGGCGCAGCCTGATCATGCCGCGGACGGCGCGCTTGGCTACCCGATAGGCCCCGGTCAGGTTGGTGTTGACGACATCGGCGAAGTCGTCCTCGCTCATCAGCGCCAGCAGCTGGTCCCTAGTGATCCCGGCGTTGGCGACCAGCACCTCGACCGGGCCGTGCGCCTCCTCGGCCACCTTGAACGCGGCGTCGACCTGGGCGGTATCCCTGATGTCGCAAGCGGCGACGGTCAGTCCGGCGACCGGCTCGCCGGACCTCGAGGTAACGGTCACGCTGTCGCCGCCAGCCGCGAGCCGGCGGGCGATCGCCAGGCCGATGCCGCGATTGCCGCCGGTCACCAGTACGGATCGGCCCATCTGCGCTCCCTGCCTCCGATTCGACGCGCTTCCGTTCGACGCGATCGCGTACAAGCTTGAACGCGGTCGCGTGCGAGCGTACCGGTCAGCCCCCGGCGCCGCAGCCCGGGATAGGTTGGCCACTTGTGGAGAACCAGAGCTCCGGTCAGATCGATCCGGAATTTACCGCCCACCCGCTGCGAGAACTGGCCGACGCCGCGCTTCGGCGGGCCGCACAGCTAGGCGCCGCGCACGCCGACTTCCGCGCCGAGCGGATCCGGGGCCAGCAGATCGGCCTCTCCGACGGCAACCTGGAGACCCAGTTCGACAGCGACGATCTGGGCCTTGCCGTCCGCGTCGTGGTGGACGGCACCTGGGGCTTCGCGTCCGCCGTCGACCTGACAGCCGCCGCGGCCGCTCGGGCCGCAGCTGAGGCTGTGGACGTGGCCAGGGTCGCGGCCGCCATGAACACCGAGCCGATCGAGCTCGCCGACGAGCCGGCCCATGGCGAGGTGACCTGGGTGTCGGCGTACGAGGTCGACCCGTTCGCGGTCAGCGTCGCCGACAAGATCGCGCTGCTGGGCGGCTGGAGCAGGCAGCTACTCGCGGCCGCCGGGGTCGACCACGTGGACGCCTCCTTCTACCAGGTCAAGGAGTGCAAGTTCTTCACCGACGGCTCGACCACGGCGCTCCAGCAGCGCGTCCGCGTGCATCCGGAGCTCACGGCGGTCTCGGTCGGTGCCGACGGCAGGTTCGAGACCATGCGGACGCTCGCCCCGCCGGCCGGACGGGGTTACGAGTACCTGACCGGGACCGGCTGGGACTTCGACACCGAGCTAGCCCAGCTACCCGAGCTGCTCGCGGCCAAGGTGGTCGCGCCCTCCGTGCAGGCCGGCCGGTACGACCTGGTCATCGATCCGTCCAACCTGTTCCTGACGATCCACGAATCGATCGGGCACGCGACGGAGCTGGACCGGGCGCTCGGCTACGAGGCCGCCTACGCGGGCACGTCGTTCGCGACCTTCGACAAGCTCGGCAAGCTGCAGTACGGCTCGCCGGTCATGCACGTCACTGGCGACCGGACGGCCGAGCACGGCCTGGCCACCATCGGCTACGACGACGAGGGCGTGGCTGGTCAGTCCTGGGACCTCATTACCGGCGGCGTGCTGACCGGCTATCAGCTCGACCGCAGGATCGCCCGGCTGACGGGCCTTGGCCGGTCTAACGGCTGCGCGTTTGCCGACTCGCCGGGCCACATGCCGATCCAGCGAATGGCCAACGTGTCCTTGCAGCCCGCCGCGGACGGCCCGTCGACGGAGCAGCTCATCGCCGGGGTGACCGACGGCATCTACATCGTCGGCGACAAGAGCTGGTCCATCGACATGCAGCGCTACAACTTCCAGTTCACTGGGCAGCGATTCTTCCGGATCAAGAACGGCCAGCTCGCCGGCCAGCTGCGCGATGTGGCCTACCAGGCCACGACCACCGACTTCTGGAATTCCATGGAGGCAGTCGGCGGCCCGCAGACCTACGTGCTCGGGGGCGCCTTCAACTGCGGCAAGGGCCAGCCTGGCCAGGTGGCGCCGGTCAGCCACGGCTGCCCGTCGGTGGTCATGCGGGCCATCAGGATCCTTAACACAGTGGAAGAGGCCGGGGCATGAGCGCGCGGGCATCAGAGGCGGCATGGACAACCGAGGCCGGACCGGCCCCGCAGGAGCTCGTCGAGCGGGCGCTGGCAGCCGCACACAGCGACGACTGCGTCGTCATCGCCGACGACAGCTCGACCGCTAACCTCCGCTGGGCCGGCAACTCGCTGACCACCAATGGCGTGTCCAGGTCACGGCAGCTGACCGTCATCGCCATCAGCCGGAGCGGAGACGAGGCGCGGGTGGGCGTCGTGTCCAGGGCCGGGGTCCGCGCGGACCAGGTCGCTGACATCGTGGCCGAGGCGGAGCACTGCAGCGACCGAGGCCTCGCCCGCTGAGGACGCCCAGCCGCTGGTCACGCCCTCGGAGGCGGCGGCAAGCCGATGGGACGAGCAGCCTGGCGCGACGCAGATCGGGGTGTTCGCCACCTTCGCCGAGGAGCTCGGCCATGCGTTCGCGACGGCGGCGAGCGGCGGCCGGAAGCTGTACGGCTTCGCCGAGCACCTGCTGACGTCGACCTACCTCGGCACCTCGGCGGGCCTCCGGCTGCGCCACGACCAGCCGACCGGGCGACTTGAGCTCAACGCCAAGTCCGCGGACATGGCGCGGTCGGCCTGGGCCGGGACCGGTACCAGGGACTTCACTAACGTTGACGTCCGGGCGCTTGAGGCCGACCTCGGCCAGCGTCTTGGCTGGGCGGAACGGTCCGTCGAGCTGCCAGCCGGGCGGTACGAGACGCTGCTGCCGCCCACGGCGCTAGCTGACCTGATGATCTACATGTACTGGTCCGCTGGCGCCAAGGACGCACTGGATGGCCGGACGGTGTTCAGCAAGCCGGGCGGGGGCACCCGGATCGGCGAGAAGCTGGCTGGCCTGCCGCTGTCCCTGCGCAGCGACCCGGCCGCGCCCAGCCTGGAGTGCGCGCCGTTCGTCATTGCGCACGCGTCCAGCCGGGAGTCCTCGGTATTCGACAACGGCCTGCCGAAGGCCAGGACGGACTGGATCGCCGGCGGTACGCTGGCCGCGCTCACCCAGACCCGGCATACCGCCCAGCTGTCTGGCCAGCCGGTGACCCCAGCGATCGACAACCTGATCCTCGATGCGCCCGGCGCCGACGGGTCCATCGCCGAGCTAGTCGGCCGGACCAGCCGCGGCCTGCTGCTGACGTGCCTGTGGTACATCCGGGAGGTTGACCCGCAGACCCTCCTGCTGACCGGGCTGACCAGAGACGGCGTCTACCTCGTCGAGAACGGCGAGGTTACCGGCGCGGTGAACAACTTCCGGTTCAACGAGAGCCCCGTCGGCATGCTCAACCGCATCACCGAGGTCGGCGGCACCGTCCCGACGCTGCCGCGCGAATGGGCTGACTACTTCACGAGGGCTGCCATGCCGCCGGTCCGGGTCGAGGGATTCAACATGTCCTCGGTGAGCCAGGCCAGCTAGGGCGCCGGACTAACTCAGGCGTCCTCGAGCCGGAACCCGACCTTGAGTCCGACCTGGTAGTGGGCCACCTGGCCGTCCACGATCTGGCCGCGAACCTCCGTTACCTCGAACCAGTCGAGGTGACGGAGCGTCTGCGCGGCTCGCTGCACGGCGCTCCTGATGGCCGGCTCGATGCCCTCCGGCGAGGTGCCGACGATCTCGGTGACCCGATAGGTGCGGTCAGTCATGCTGTCCTCCGATGCCCAGGGTCCGCGGCGGCCTGTGGCTGCTGATTTGGTCCTGGCTAGCGCCGCCGCGCCGGGATTGATGCCAGCCCGTAGGTAGGTTCTAGTAACTACCCAGATCCTCCTGAGGCGCACAGTAACTGGATGTGGCGAAACCACACGGCAGGCGCGCCTGGACGGTGCGATGACCGCGCGAATCCCGTCGCCGACGCCGTGTAGTACCCCATGCTGGCGGCGGGGTTGACATCGGCATAACGTGGAGATGTGAAAGACGCCCGGAAATCCCGCCACGACCAGGCTCACCTGGTGACCGAGGCACGTCCGGGCCTGTCGCAGGACATCGCGTACCGCGAGCGCCGGTACCTGATCATGATGGGCATCAGGACGGTCTGCTTCGTCACTGCCGTGCTCATGTTCGTGAACCACCTGGGCTGGCTCACCGCGATTCCCGTCGTGGGCGCGCTCGTCATCCCGTACTTCGCGGTGATCTTCGCCAACGGCGGGCGCGAGCCGACATCAAATCGGGCGTTCCGGCAGTACGAGCCGAACTCGCCGGCTATCTACCGGCCGCCGACGGGCCCCGGCGGACCCCATGTGCCGCCCTCGGCCCCGCCGTCGGGAAACTAGCCGGCGATCTTCGCAGACCCGGCGTCAGCGGCGCGCCGCGGCATTTCGCCTGATCAGTTAGTCAACTCTGCGGCAAATGCCGTAAAACGGGTGGACTAGTAGGCAGGGATGGCGAGATTACCTCGTAATCCGGTCTTGACGCACTAGGGGGATGTTCGGTGTAACATTCTTACCGGTGCTCTGGTCCCCCGCTGGGGCACCAATTGCCGGCGTTCCGGGCCCCCGTCGGAGCGCCGATGAATGCGACGCCGGGTGGTTTGCCCCCGTAGCCACCCGGCGTCGCTCTATGCCCGGGCTCTTGTGAGCCACTCGCCTTCGGCTCGCAGTTCTGCCCGGGGGGAGACCCCCCGGAGCCCCCACCAGCGGCCGCTTGCGTTCGCGGTGGCTCGCGAGAACTCGGTCTTGGGCATATGCGAGCTGGCGAGGCCTGAAACGCGGCTGTTTATCGAGACGGCCCCGTTCCGATAATTATTCGCTCTTACTGAACTCAGCAATGGCGACGGCGGTCATTCCCAGGCCCATCACGGCCACGATGCCAAGGGACAGCCACAGTGGCACGACCCACCCACCCCAGGTGATGCTCGGTGCCAGGTGAGTGTTGATGAGGGTGGCGACCTGCGGGGGCACGTTCAGGTGGCTGAAGACCACGTGCCGCATCGGGCCGACTATGTAGGTGAGCGGGTCCAGCCTCGTCAGCACCGTCAGCCAGGCTGGCAGCCCGGTGAGCGGGTACAGCGCGCCGGACAGGAAGAACAACGGCAGCACGAGCATCTGCGTCAGCGCCATGAACGCCTGGAACTGCTTGATCCTGGCCGCCATCATGACGCCGAAGGCCGTCAGGGTGAACGACAGCAGCAACAGCATCCCGATCAGGCTCAGGATCAGGACCGGGTTGTACGGAACATGCGCGAACCACGCCAGGCACAGGAAGATCACGCCCTGGAAGGTCGCGATGGTGGCGCCACCCAGGCACTTGCCGACGACGATCGCGGCGCGGCTGACGGGTGCCACCAGGATCTCCCGGAGGAAGCCGAACTCCCGGTCCCAGACGATCGAGCCGGCCGAGAAGATAGCCGTGAACAGCACCGACATCGCCAGGACGCCGGGATAGATGAACGTCTTGAAGTCGAAGCTGGCGGTGTGCGGCAGGCTCCCGCCGGCCAGGTTCGACAGTCCGGTGCCGAGGATGAACAGGAATAGGAACGGCTGGACCAGGGACGTGATGGCCCGCAGCCGGTCGGTGCGGAACCTGATCAGCTCGCGCCGCCAGACGATGCCGACGGCGCGCAGGTCGTGGTGCAGGCCGCTGTCGGGCACCGAGACCCTGATCCGGTCAACGACGGCAGCATCGCCAGCGACGGCGACGGGATCGGTTGTCCGGGTAGCCATGGTTACCGCCTCCCGCCGGATCGCATCTTAGCCATGTTGCGCATGAACTCGTTGCCAGTGCCGCCTTCGGCGTCCCGGATGGTGGTCCCGGTGTAGGACATGAACACGTCGTCCAGCGACGGCCTCGACACGCTGACGGACTGAATGGGGATGCTGAACTCGGTGAACAGCCGGGGCACGAACTGCTCGCCGGATGCCACCGCGAACGTCACGGCCCCGTCATGCACCGCGGCCTCGAGGCCGAACGTCGCCGCGAGCTCGGCGATGGCGCGCTGGTCGTCGGCCGTGTGGATCTGCACGCGGTCCTCGCCGATGCTGGCCTTGAGCGCCTCGGGAGTGTCGATCGCCACGATCTTCCCGTGGTCGATGATCGCGATCCGGTCGCAGTGCTCGGCCTCGTCCATGTAGTGCGTGGTCAGGAAGATGGTGATGTCCTCACGCTTTTTGAGGTCGTTGATATAGGCCCAGATCGATGACCTCGTCTGCGGGTCGAGACCGACGGTCGGCTCGTCCAGGAACAGCACGTGCGGCGCGTGCAGGAGGCCGCGCGCGATCTCCAGTCGCCGCTGCATCCCGCCCGAGTACGTGCTTACCAGGCTGTCCTTGCGGTCCCACAGGCCTACCATCTCCATGACCTGGCGCATTCGCGGCATGACTGCGGCCTTCGGCACGCCATAGAGCTCGGCGTGGAAGCGCAGGTTCTGCTCCGCGGTCAGGTAGGTGTCCAGGGTCGTGTCCTGGAAGACAAGGCCGATATTGCGCCGGACGGCATCGCGGTCGGTGGCCGCGTCGTGGCCCGCGACCATAGCCGTACCGGCCGTCGCGTTCGCCAGCGTGCACAGGATCTTGATGGTGGTGGACTTACCCGCCCCGTTCGGGCCGAGGAAGCCGAAGGTCTCTCCCCTGGCGACCGTAAAGTCGATGCCGCGCACCGCTGCCACGTCGCCGTACCGCTTGACCAGGCCGGAGACCGTGATCACGGTCTCCGGCCCGGTGCCGTCATCCAAGTGCCTCGCGTCCGGCTCGGTGCCGGCCTGCGCTGCCATCCCCGCTGCCTCCCTGGCTCTGGCCGTGTCGGTGGGTGGGCCAGTTACGAGCGTAATCGCGTAGCTGGCGGCCGCAGGTGCGGCGTTACTCTCCATCGCGCGTGGGCTCGTCCTCGTCAGCGGCGAGGATCCGGTACAGCGCCTTGCGGGTGTCGGTCAGCACCTTGCGTGCCTGCGCCGCCTGCGCGTCGGTGCCAGCGCTGATGACCTGGAAGGCCGCCATCGCGACCTGCCCGATCAGGCTGCGCATCTCGATCGCGGCGCCGCCTGCGCTGCCGGCCACCACGTCCCAGGGGGCGTTCAGCTCGTCGGGGTGGGCGGCCGCATACGTCCGGCCCTCCTCGGTGAGCTGGTAGGCGCGCCGGCCGCCCTCGCCTGCCTCGGCCCTGATCAGGCCCTCGTCCTCCAGTTGCTGGAGCGCGGGGTAGATGGAGCCGGGGCTTGGCCGCCAGACTCCCCCGCTGCGCTCGCCGATCTCCTGGATGATCTGGTAGCCGTTCATGGGCTGCTCGGCCAGCAGCGCGAGGGCTGCGGCCCGGACATCACCGCGCCGGGCGCGTGGCCCGCGCATTCCGCGCTCGCGGCCCCACGGGCCGAATCCGTGCAGCTCAGGTCCGCCGGGAAAACCGGGACCGCCAGGGAATCCCGGACCGGGGAACGGTCCGGCGAAATGCCCGCGGCCGCGGCCACGGCCCCGGCCGCCATGCCTCTCCTCGCTGTCGCCGTGCCAGCGGCGTCGCTCGCCGTCTTCGGCGGGCTCCCATCTGCCTGGTGCGCGGCGCTTGCCGCGCTCTTCGTCGTATCGCATTGGTCTTGCTCCTTGCGTATGAGCTCCGGATAATCTTCAGCACGACTTCTTCGTCCTGTCACCGTAGCTTGTCGATAGGTCAACGATATATCGTTAACTTCGCGATGGCAAGTCCGCGGGGTGATTAATTGCAGCGCTACGTCCCCGGCGGGCGAGAGGGGCCGAGACCCTGGCGGTTTCGTGGGGGCAAATGCCGCAGACCGACCTGCGGCTTGACTGGAAATGTCAGGGTCTCCGGGGCCGGGGCCTGGACCCCGGGAGTTGGCGCCGCGTCCGGCCGCCGGTCCCTGGCCGCCGCTCCGGCCAGGTACCGGCGAGCTAGGTCAGGAGTGGTCAGCCGGCGGCGGCCACGCATCGGCCAGCGCTCGCAGGCGCGCTGCCGCCTGGTCCGCCGGCGTCCCGCCGCCGACCGCGAGGCCGAGCAGATACGCGGTGACCGGTGCCGCCGGGCGCTCCACCTGGTGCGCCGCGTCGCGAGCGAGGTCGAGTATCTGTCGCAGATCGACCGCGGCAGGATCGAGGCCGAGCTCGGCGCAGGCCGTGGCGGTCCAGTCGTCGAGAGTGGTCATGGTGCGCCTCCGGAGTCTGGGGCGTTCGCCAGCCAGGCGCGCCGCGCCGCGGCCAGGTCATCCGGGGTATCACAGTCCAGCCAGGGCGGCATCGTGCCCCCCGCCGCATCCAGCCGTACCAGCGCCGGGCTGAGCGGCGCTAGCAGTCCGTGCAGCGAGACGCCGTCGTAGGCGGCGAGCGCCAGCCGGAGCGGGCTCGTGCGCCAGCAGCTAGCCAGCCACTGCGGCCTGCCATCCGCGTCTGTCAGGACCACCCCGGCGCTCTCCGGATTATCGGCCGTCAGCAAGGCGGTCAGGTGCGGGCCGGTGAGGAACGGCAGGTCGGCAGCGAGCAGCGCCAGCCAGGGCGCGCTGACCTCAGCCAGTCCGCGCCGCAGGCCCGCGACCGGGCCATGGCCAGGCGGCTCCTCGGACACGCAGGCCAGCCAGCCCGGCCGCCCGGCTGCCAGCGCCGCCAGCGCCGCCTGCACCGGGCCCGGCCTCGGCGGGCCCACGATGATCAGCCGGCTGGTCCCGGCGCCCGCGGCTGCCCGCGCGGCCGACATCAGCAGCGGCGTGTCCCCGACGACCATGCCCGGCTTGTCCGCCCCGCCCATCCGGACAGCACTGCCGCCCGCCAGGACGATGGCGTCGAAGGGGGGAGCCGGGCCAGCGCAGGTCACCGGCGACTGCCCGGCGTCAGCCGCCGATGGCCGACATCGGCCGGGCGGGCTGGAGGAAGCCAGGATCGTTGATGCCGTGGCCAGGCAGCTTGGCCTGGATGCAGCGCTGCCACTGCGCGACTAGCTCGGCGTCGGACGCGCCGGCCCGCAGCGGTGTGCGGAGGTCATTCTCAGCACGGGCGAACAGGCAGTTGCGCAGCTGGCCGTCTGCGGTTAGCCGGATCCGGTCGCAGGCACCGCAGAATGGCCGCGTCACCGACGCGATGATGCCGACGGTCTCCGGACCGCCATCGACCAGGAACCTCTCGGCCGGCGCCGAGCCCCGAGGCTCGTGGTCGTCCGGGGCTAGCTTGAACTCGGTGCCGAGAGTTGCCAGGATCTCGTCGGCGGTGACCATGTCGGCGCGCCGCCAGCCGTGCTGCGCGTCCAGCGGCATCTGCTCGATGAACCGGAGCTGGTAGCCGTGGTCAAGGCAGAACCGCAGTAGCGCGGCGGCCTCGTGGTCGTTGACCCCGCGCATGAGCACGGCGTTGACCTTGACCGGGGCCAGGCCAGCGGCGGCCGCGGTGGCCAGGCCGGCCAGCACGTCAGCAAGCCGGTCGCGCCTGGCCAGGTTGACGAAGATCGCCGGGGACACCGTATCCAGCGAGACGTTGATCCGGTCGAGGCCGGCCGCTCGGAGCGGTCCGGCGAGTCGATCCAGTCCGATCCCGTTGGTGGTCAGTGAGATCTCTGGTCGGGGTCGCATGGCCGCGACACGCTCCACGATGTCGGACAGGCCGCGTCGCAGCAGTGGCTCGCCGCCAGTGAACCGCACCTCCGAAATGCCGAGCTGGGTGACAGCGAGGCTGAGGAGCCGGACGAGTTCGTCGTCGGATAGCAGCTCTGGCTTGGGCAGCCAGTCCAGTCCCTCGGCCGGCATGCAATAGGAGCACCGCAGATTGCACCGGTCGGTCAGGGACACCCGGAGGTCAGTAGCGGTCCGGCCATAGGAGTCAGTGAGCACGAGACCACCTCCTCCGGCTGGGCGACAGGGCACGTTGCTCGCGGTCCGCGGCAACGTTTCCCTACCCTATGGCCGCAAACCTGCGGGCGCACAGCGGCGCCTACCTGGGTGCAGCAACGATCGCCAGCGGATACTTCCCGATTGGAGCCAGCCGGATTCAGGCGACCTGATCCGCGGAGCCGGCCATCGCCGCCCAGCCCCTGGTCACGTAGTCCGTGAAGTCCGGCTGGAGCCGGTCATAACGCCGCCCGAACAACGGCGAGGAGATCATGAAATCCGCGCTCGCTCGGTTACACGCGACCGGGATGTTCCACGCCACGGCCAGCCGCAGCAAGGCCTTGACGTCAGGATCGTGCGGATGCGGCTCCAGCGGGTCCCAGAAGAAGATCAGCATGTCGACGTCGCCCTCGGCGATCTTGGCGCCGATCTGCTGATCCCCGCCTAGCGGCCCGCTGCGCAGGCATGTCACCGGCAGGCCAAGCTCGGTGCTGAGCAGCTGACCGGTGGTGCCCGTAGCCCACAGGTCATGCCTGGCGAGCAGCGCCCGGTTGAAGCGGGCCCACGCGGCGATGTCACTCTTCTTGTTGTCGTGCGCGATCAGCGCGATCCTGCGCCGTATCTGCTGCTCAGTATGGATGCCCATGGCTTTCAGGCTGCCGCAGACCCGTTTCCGGCTCGCAAACGCCACGTTGCCCGCACGTTTCGGCTCGGCCATCGTTCCGCGCTACCGTTGGGCTGCCAGCAGACAGCGAAGCAGCCCAGCCCTTGTTGCCGGATCACCCAGGATGGTCTCATGACCGCGAACGGCGCCATCTGGCGTGATCAGCTCACCGCAGCGGAGCGATCCGTGCTCGGCCGAGCAGACGATGGCGTCCTGCGCGCACGCCCGGATGTGCTCGTCATCGGCGGCGGCATTCTCGGTGTGACCATCGCCTCGGCCTGCGCGGAGGCCGGTCTGGGCGACGTGCTGCTGATCGAGACCGGCAGGCTGGGTGCTGGCGCCACCGGCGGCGCGACAGGCCTGCTGATCCCCGAGCCGCATCAGTGGAGCGACCCAGAGCCGTTCGTCGACCTGGAGCGGGCCGGCCTCGAGCGGTGGCGGGACCTGGAGCAGTCAGTGCCGGGCGGGGTCGGACTCATCGAACTGGACTGGCTGGGCCTTGCGCCACACGACAGCGGCTATGCGGCCCATCAGCCCCGCGCCGTCGAGTGGCTGAACCCTGGCCAGGTGGCCGAGCTCATCCCCGGCCTCGCCCGGCCGATGGAGGGCGCCCTCATCCACCGTCAGGCGCGGGTGAACCCGCTGCGCGCGGTGGCCCGGCTCGCGGCGGGCCTGCCGGCCGTGGCCACGGGCGTCGCCGCGACGTCGGTGGAGATCCGCGGTGACCGCATCGTCAGCGTCGGCACGTCGGCAGGGGACATCAGCCCGGGCGCCGTCGTGTTCGCCACCGGCCGTCCGCCTGTGCTCGACGGGCTGCCGCTGCACATCCCGTCGGACCGGGTCAAGGGGCATCTGCTGGTGACCCGCCAGACCGACATCAAGTTGCCGGGCATCGTGGCGCCGCTGGCTACTCAGATCGAGGACGGCCAGCTGCTGGCCGGTGGCACCTTCGACCTCGGCGACGAGAGCCCCGCAGTGCAGCCCGACGTGATCGACGGGATCGTCGAGGGGCTGGCGGCGGTGCTGCCCAGCCTGCGCGGCATCGGGGTGGCTTATCAGTGGTGCTGCTTCCGGCCGCGGCACCCAGACCGCCGCCCCGTGATCGACATGGTGCCCGGCCTGGCCAACGCCTGGCTGACGTCCGGCCACTTCCGTACCGGCATACTCAACGCGCCCGTGACCGCGGCGGTGCTGTCCCGCTGGATCGCTGCCGGACTGCCGCCAGTCGAGGCGCGTACCTGGTCAGCTACCCGCTTCGCCGCGCACTAGCGAGTCCGCGCGCACTAGCGACTCCGCGGGCACTAGCGACTCCGCGGGCGCTAGCGAGTCCTCGGGCGCTAGCGAGTCCGCGGGCGCTAGCGAGTCCGCGGGTACGGGCGAGTCCGCGGGCACGGGCGCGCTGCGCAGGACCCGGCGGTCGTCGGCCAGCCGCTCGGTAACCCCGGCCGCGTCCAGGTATTCCAGCAGCGGAATCGCGGTCCGCCTGGTCGTATCGAGGGCCTGGCGCGCTTCTGCGGCCGTGAACGGCTGCTCAAGCCTGGCCAGCACGGCCGCGGCCGCCACGTCGGCGCCCGGCGCGAGCACGACGTGCTCGCTGATCCGCATCAGCGCGCCGGCCCGGACGGCGGCGGCTATGCCGCGCGCGTCCAGCCCCAGCTTGCGCAGCCGCTCGGCATCAGGCGACGCAAACGGCGCCGCCTCCAGATCAGCGCGCAGGACCCGGACGGCGGCCAGCACGGGCTCCGGCAGCTCCGGCCCGGCGGCCTGCCCGGCCGGCGTCATGATCTGCAGAGCGCCGCACGATACCCGGAATGGGGGCCTGGCCAGCGCCGTGACCAGCCGCCTGTCGGGGAGGCTGAGCGCGGCGCGCGCAGCCTCGATCGGCATCCCGGCGGACAGCGGCTCGGCTGCCGCGTGACCGGCGAGCACCTCCCCGAGCTGATGGCTGAGGGAGCGCCAGTAGTCAGGGTCGGCGAGCCACTCACCGGCCACCGGCTGCGGGTGGTCTGCGATGCCCATAGCGAGAAGCACGCTGGCGCGCATGAGCCCGTGCCGGGCCAGCAGATTGGCGGCGGCCGGCCTGTCGGGCCAGGCGCCGAGCTGCCGTGCCGTTGCAGCGGCGGCGCCCCGCCGCAGTAGCGGCGGGGGCGCGACGTCGAGCACCACCGCCCCAGCCAGCGAGGGCCAGGTGCTGCTCCGGCGGCTGCCGGGATCGCGCAGCAGAACCCGGTCGCCGACATGGAGCGGCAGCGGGTCGGCGAGGCTCAGCCGGGCGATGCCGGGACCGAGCGGGCGCACCCGGGCGATCACGCGCGCCGAGCCGACGTGCAGCGTTACGGCGCGCGCCAGCCCGCCAAGTCCGCTGCCGTCGGCGAACTGGTCAGCGGCCAGCCAGGCGGACGCAGGTCCCCTGGCGCGATCGGCCGCGGCAGCGGCGCCAGCATCGGCGCTAGCAGCACCCGCACTCGCGGGCTCGGCAGGCCCGGCCGGCTGGCTGGCCGCGGCAAGCCGGACGTCGATGAGGTCCGTCAGCGTCCACCGGCCCGCCTGCACCAAGGCCATTCCGCGGTGCAGGACGTCCTTGCCGATGCCGCGCAGGTTCAGCGCCACGCGCGCGGTGCCCGATACGGTCGGCGCGGGCTCGCCGAGCGACTGCAGATCCCGGACCCGGACCGGGCGCATCGACGGCGTGATGACCAGTTCGTCATCACGGTGCACGGTGCCGGCCGGCAGGGTGCCGGTGACGACCGTGCCGCTGCCGGTCATGCTGAAGGCGCGATCGATCCAGATCCGCACGGGCGCGCCCGGATCGGCTTCGGGCAGGCTCCGGCCAAGCTCGTCGAGCCCGCTGATCAGGTCCGGCAGGCCCGCGCCGGTGACAGAACTGACGGCGACCGCCGGGATCTGGCCGAGGCCGGTCGCCGCGATCCGCGCCCGCGCCTCCGCCATGGCCGAAGCCGGATCGGCGAGGTCGCTCTTGGTCACAGCCAGTAGCCCGCGCTCGATGCCGAGCGCGCTGACGACGGCGAGGTGCTCGGCCGATTGCGGCATCCAGCCTTCGTCCGCGGCGACCACGAACAGCACGGCGGGCACCGGGCCAGCGCCGGCCAGCATGTTCGTCACGAACCGCTCATGACCAGGCACGTCGACGAACGCCAGCTGATCACCGGATGGCAGCCTGAGCCAGGCGAAGCCAAGGTCGATCGTCATGCCCCGGCGCCGCTCTTCGGCCCACCGGTCAGGCTCCATGCCGGTGAGCGCACGGATCAGGGCGGACTTCCCGTGGTCCACGTGACCTGCAGTGACTACGACGTGCATGGCATTCACCCTGATTCATCCATGCTTAGCTCGCGGCGGCTACGACGGCCGCTACCAGCAGCTCGTCGTCGGCTGGCGCCACAGCGCGAAGGTCGAGCAGCAGCCGACCGTCCTCGATCCGGCCGACCACCGCCGGCATGGCGCCGCGGCGCACGGCCGGCCCGGCCCGCAGCGCTTCGGCGAGTGTTGTCGGCAGGCTGACCGCCGCGCTTGCGAGCGTCACGCCGGGCGCGCCGCCGCCGCCCACCGCTGCCTCGGTCTGCTCGACGCTGGCCTCGATCTGCAGGCTGGCCAGGGCCGCGCTGATCCGGCCGGCCCGCTCCCTCAGCAGGGCCGGATCGGCCGTCAGCTGCTCGGCCACCGGCGGCGGCGGGCCAGTCAGCGTCGCCTCCAGTGCCGCGACCGTCAGCTTGTCCACCCGCAGCGCCCTGGCCAGCGGATGCCGCACCAGCGTCGCGACCAGGTCGGCCCGGCCGAGCAGCAGCCCGGCCTGCGGACCGCCGAGCAGCTTGTCACCGCTCGCAGTCACGAGCGCGGCGCCAGCAGTGAGCCACGTACTGGCATCGGGCTCGGCCGGCAGCAGTGGATGCGGCACGAGCAAGCCCGAGCCGATGTCTCCGACGACCGGCACGCTCAGGCCCGACAACTCCGCTACTGAGGCGCTGGCCGTGAAACCCTCGATCCGGTAGTTCGACGGGTGCACCTTTAGCACGAACGCAGTCTGCGGACCGATGGCGGCCGCGTAATCCGCCGCCGTGGTCCGGTTGGTCGTGCCTACCTCGCGGATGCGCGCGCCGGTCGACTCGAGCAAGGCAGGAAGGCGGAACGCATCGCCGATCTCGATCAGTTCGCCGCGGCTGACGATGATCTCCCGCCCCGCGGCCAGCGCCGTCGCCGCGAGCACCAGCGCGGCGGCGTTGTTGTTGACGACGTGGACGGCCTCGGCAGCCGGCACGGCCGCGGCGAGCGCCGCCAGCATGCCCCGGCCGCGCCTGCCGCGCAAGCCGGAGGCGAGGTCGAATTCCACATCGGTGCTGCCCGCTGCGGCCTGAAGCGCCGCCCGCGCCGCCGCCGACAGCGGTGCCCGGCCGAGGTTGGTGTGCAGCAGGACCCCAGTTGCGTTGAGCACCGGTGTCAGCGTCGCGGCGAGCGAGGGCAGCGTCTCCGCGGCCGTGTCTGCTACGGCCGCCGGGTCGATCTCGCCGGCTCTGGCCAGGTCCTGCGCACGCCGCACGGCCGAGAGCACGATCGCGCGGCCCAGTCGCTGCTCGGCGGCAACTAGCCGCGGGTCGGCCAGGACGGCGTCCGTGCGGGGGGTGAGCCTGCGGACGTCCACGAGCGCGACCATACCTGTCTCGGCGCATTTGGCGGCAGGGGCTGTCCAGGTCTTCCCGGCCGATTTACCAGCCCTTTGCCGAAGGAACCCGCCACCGAGCGCAGCGCATGTGCAAGTCTTTAAGCATCCGATTACGCAGAGAGTGAGCAGACATGAACCGTCAGGGCCAGATTCCGCGCACTCGCGGCGGAATCTGCGGAGTACTGCTGATCTTGCTCGGACTGTGGGGCGGCCTCGGACCGCTCGTCGGCCCGTACTTCCATTTCGGCTTCATGCCGGACACGACCTGGCACTACGACTCCAGTCGCCTGTATTACTCGATCATTCCGGGTGCGGCCGCACTGCTGGGCGGCGCGCTAGTGGCGACTACCCGCAACCGCGCCGTCGGCATCGCGGGCGGGCTGATCGCGGTGCTCGGCGGGGCCTGGTTCGTGACGGGCGGCGGCATTGTCACCTACGTGCTGAAGAAGTCGATCAGCGCTGGCGCCCCGATCGTGACGGCCACATCGGGCGCACAGCCCCTGGCACTGCGGCCCTACCTGGAGACGCTGTCTTTGTACAGCGGGCTCGGCGTCCTGATCCTCATCGCCAGCGGCATCGCCATCGGCAGGTTCTCGATGGTGGCGGCCAGTGACGTGGTCGCGGCCGACGCCGCCGACAGTTACTACGCCGACTTCCCGTCCGCGCCCGCTGTGCAGGCAGCTCAGACGGCAAGTCAGCCTGACCTGAGCCAGTACCCCACTACCACCGTCAGCCAGGTCCGCGCTAACGATCCGTTCCCGCCTGCGCCATTCCCGGACACCACGCCATCGCCGTTCCCGGACACGACCACTTCGCACTTCCCGCCGCCGGAGTCGCCCAGCTAGCAGTCACGCGCCGGCTGGCTCCACCCGCGCGCTTGGCGCCCCCTCCTGGCTGGGTATCAAAGCCGCTGGGGCGGCGCGGTCCTGCCCTGACAGTGAGCGAGGCCCGGTCGCGCCTGCTCCATCCCGGCGGCTTCTGCGGGTCCCGGAAAGGAATGCGATGGACAGCCTGCCGATCGGTGACTATGCGCTGCTGTCGGACTGCCGCTCCGCGGCGCTGGTCAGCCGGGACGGATCGGTGGACTGGCTGTGCTTTCCCCGTTTCGACGGACCGTCAGTGTTCTGCCGCCTGCTTGACCCCGCAGGCGGGCATTTCGTGATCCGGCCCGCGGGTGAGTGCCAGGCCAGTCGCCAGTATGTCGACCAGACGATGGTGCTGGAGACCACGTTCACCACCGCGAGCGGCACCGCGGTGCTCACCGACGCCCTCGCGGTCGGCCGCAACGAGCGCGGCCACGACCTGGGTGCACGCTCGCCGAGTATGCTGCTGCGCCGGCTCGCCTGCACCCGCGGCGAGATCGAGGCGGAAATCACCTACTCGCCCCGGCCGGAGTACGGCCTTGTCCAGCCCATCCTTGTTCCGGTCCCAGGCGGGATCACCGCCCGTGGCGGTCCCGGCCGGCTGCTCTTGTCCACCTCGGCTGGCTTGGGCATCGACGGCGGCACCGCCACCGCCCGCGTCCGGCTAGCCGTCGGCCAGGCCGCGGCGTTCGCGCTCGGCCATGGGCAGCTGGCCGGCGCCGCGGCCCCCGTGGACCCAGGCCGAGATCACCGACCGGCTGGACGACACGGTGGAGGGCTGGCGGTCCTGGTCGGCCATTCACCAGAACTACGAGGGGCCGTGGCGGGACCTGGTGCGCCATTCCGGGCGGGTGCTGCAGGCCCTGACGTTCGCGCCGACCGGCGCGATCGTGGCGGCGCCGACGACCTCGCTGCCGGAGACCGTCGGCGGCGAGCGGAACTGGGACTACCGCTACACCTGGGTGCGCGACGCCAGCCTGACCATGGCGGCCCTGTGGGTGGCTGCCTGCCCGGACGAGGCGAGCAAGTTCTTTGGCTTCCTCGCCAATGCCGCCGCCTCCCAGCCCCAGCAGGGCGCGGACCTGCAGATCATGTTCGGGGTGGGCGGCGAACGCGACCTGACCGAGCGGGAGCTGCCGCATCTCGCTGGCTGGCGGGGCAGCCGCCCGGTCCGGGTCGGCAACGATGCCTGGCGCCAGCGGCAGCTCGACGTCTACGGCGAACTGCTCGACGCCGCCCAGCGCCTCGTCGACCAGCTCGGCGAGCTAGACCCGATGATCCGGCAGTTCCTGGCCGCAGCCGCGGACAGCGCCGCTGCCCGCTGGCGGGAGAAGGATCAGGGGATCTGGGAGATCCGAGGCGAACCGCAGGACTTCCTGTACTCGAAGCTGATGTGCTGGGTAGCGCTGGACCGCGCGATCGCCTTGGCCGGTCACCTCGGCGCGGATGACCGGGTGTCTGACTGGGGTGCCGCCCGCGACGACATCCGGGCGGCCATTCTGGAGCGGGGCTGGAACGAGCGGGCCGGAGCCTTCACCCAGGCGTTCGGCAGCGAGGACCTCGATGCGTCGGCCCTCATGCTGACCATCACCGGATTCCTGCCCGGCGATGACCCGCGGATGAGGGCGACCATCGACGCCACGGCTCAGCGGCTGACGGACGAGCGCGGGCTGGTGTACCGGTACCGGTACCGCGACGGCCTGGTGGGTGCGGAGGGCACGTTCCTGCTTTGCACGTTCTGGCTGGCGCATGCGTTTGCGCTGGCGGGTGACCTCGACGCAGCTACCGTGACCTTCGAGCGTGCCCTGTTTGCCATCAACGATGTCGGCCTGCTAGCCGAGGAGGTCGACCCGCACGGCACCGAGATGATCGGCAACTTCCCGCAGGCGTTTAGCCACATCGGCCTGATTAACGCCGCCTGGGCCATCACCCAGGCACAGCAGCGCACCGAGCGCGCCTAGCGGCCGCGGTACGGATCCCGTCCCGCGCACAGGACCCTGGCCTGGCGCGGCGCCAGCCGGTACCAGCGTGTCTCCGCGATCCCTGGTTATCTGCTCGCTGGTACCGGGAATCATGTTCGCGGGCGGGGCGCGGCCTGCGCCCACAACCGGTGTACGTGCTCGCTGCGCCGACCACCGGCAGGACTGCTGGCCTTGCCTGCCAGGCTTCGCAGAGTGATTTAGCTGTATATGCGCCCTCGGCGATGAGGGACGTAAGGGCCTCAGGTCACACCAAGTCGCGGGCATCAGAAAGGGGAGCCGACATCGTGGATATGAAGCTCGAGGTCGCAGTGCTGCCGGTAGCCGACGCCGATCGCGCGAAAGCCTTCTACCAGGGCCTGGGGTGGCGTCTGGACGCCGATATAGCCGTGGCCGATGACTACCGGGTGGTGCAGTTCACTCCGCCGGACTCGCCCGCGTCGATCCAGTTCGGCACGGGCGTGACGACGATGACACCTGGCTCAGTGAAGAACCTCTATCTGGTCGTGGCCGACCTCGCGGCGGCCCGGGACGAGCTGATCAGCCATGGCGTCGACGTCAGCGAGGTCTGGCACGGCGGCGGGCTGAACGTCAAGCGGCATCTGCCCGGTCCCGACCCCGATGGCGGTTCGTACCGCAGCTTTGCGAGCTTCGCGGATCCGGACGGGAACAGCTGGCTATTGCAGGAGATCAAGGAGCGGCTGCCGGGCCGAGAGTGGCCGACGGACGTAGGTGCGCTGGCCGGGCTCCTGCATGAGACGGCCGAGCATCACGGCTCGTATGAGAAGGTGGCTCCGCCGCATGACTGGTGGGACTGGTACGCGGCCTACATGGACGCTCGGGAGCGCGGGATCGCGCCAGACAAGGCGTCCGCGGCCGCCGGGCGCTACATGGCAGAGGTCAAGCAAGTCGTAGTCTGACCTCGGCGCTCCGCCCGACCGAAGCACCGGCACCGGCACCCTGGACGGAACCCGGCACCCGGCACGCCGGCGAAACCGACGGAGTCTCCGGCGACACCGACGGAGGTAACGATGAGCTCGACCAGTGACTATGACGTGATCGTTCTCGGCGGCGGGGCGCCGGGCGAGCACTGCGCTGCGGCGCTGGCCACGCGAGGCCTGCGCGTCGCTCTCGTTGAGCGAGAACTCGTCGGGGGCGAGTGCTCCTACTGGGCTTGCATTCCGTCGAAGTCGCTGCTGCGTCCGGGCGAGGCGGTGCAGGGCGCGCGCGAGGCCGCGGCGACGGCGCAAGTCGACGTTCAGGCTGCGCTCGCGTGGCGGGACTTCATGGTGTCCGGCTATTCCGACGCCGGCCAACAGCGGTGGCTCGCGGATCGGGGCATCGACCTGCTGCGAGGCACTGGCCGCCTGGCCGGCACCGGCGTGGTCGAAGTCGATGGCGTCCGCCACACCGCAGATGACGTCGTCGTAGCGACAGGCTCAGATCCGGTGGTACCTCCTGTCACGGGGCTCCGCGAGCTCGAGGGCGTCTGGGGTACCCGCGAGGCGACGAGCATGAAGGCTGTCCCGCGCCGGCTGCTCGTGCTCGGTGGCGGGCCTGCGGGCGTCGAGATCGCGCAGGTCGTGCGCCGCTTCGGCGGCGAGGCGGTGCTGATCGAGGGCGCCGACCGCCTGCTCCCGCGCGAGCCTGCGCCCCTGGGCGAGGCGCTCGGCAGGGCCCTGCGGCGGGACGGAATCGAGCTCATGCTCGGCATGCACGCCACCGCCGCCCGGCGGGAGGGAGACGAGTTCGTCGTGCAGCTCGATGGCAGCCCCGACCTACGGGGCGATCAGCTGCTCGTCGCAACCGGCCGGCGTCCGCGCGTCGAGGGAATCGGCCTGGAGACGGTTGGTGTCGAGCCCGACCCCCGCGGGATCCAGGTTGACGGGTTCATGCGCGCCGGCGAGCGCCTCTGGGCGATCGGCGACGTCACCGGCATCTGGCCGCTCACCCACGTCGGTGAGTACGAAGGCGACGTCGTCGCGGCGAACATACTCGGCGATGCGCACCTGGCGAACTACGAAGCTGTCCCGCGAGTGATCTACACAGATCCCCAGGCCGCAGCGGTGGGCGCAGTCGAGGCGGAGTACAGCGCCACCGCGCCGGTGTCAGAGGTGCCGAAGACCGCCACCTACACGCACGCCTACGCCGAATCCAGCGGGTTCCTGACGCTGCTCAGCGACGGCGAGCGGCTGACTGGTGCCTACGCGCTCGGACCAGAGGCCGGCGAGTGGCTGCAGCAGGCGACGCTCGCCATCCGCGCTCACGTTCCGCTCGACGTGCTGAGTGACACGATCCAGCCGTTCCCGAGCTTCTCAGGGATCTACGACGCCGCACTGAAGTCGCTCCGCATGGCGATCGCCGACATGCCGCGGCCGATCAGGCCCATGGACGCGCAAATGGCGAACCTGTCCGGCTGACGAAACTGAGCCGGCCAGCGTCTTGAGCGCCGCGGCTGCCCGGCGGTCGCCGGCTCCGACCACCGGAAGGAATCATGACCGCAACCGCTCCTGTTTCCACGCAGCGCGAACCGGAACTGGCCGGACAGACGGTCGTCTTGATCGGGGGCAGCGCAGGCATCGGGCTCGAGACAGCTCGGCGCGCGCGGGCTGAGGGTGCCGATATCGTCATCACGGGCCGCAATCCTGACCGGCTCAAGCAAGCGGCACTCGACGTCGGCGCGCACCGGACCGCGGCCTTCGACGCCACCGACGCGCCCTCGCTGGCGCAGTTCTTCCAGGACCTGCCAGCGCCGATCGACCATGTCATGGTGACGGCCGGCGGCCCGACCTACGGTGCCCTGCTCGAGATGGACGCAGCCGAGGTGAGCCTGGCTGTCAGCGACCACATCGTCCAGGCCCTCGAGGTCGCGCGCAACGCGGCCGGCAAGATGCGGCCCGGCGGCACGCTGGTGCTGATGGGTGGCACCAGCGGCCGGCGCGTCAGCCGCGGCCTCGGGATCGCCTCTGCCGCCACCGCTGCGCTGCCTCCGTTCACGGCGGCCCTCGCCCTTGAGCTCGCGCCGGTCCGCGTCAACCTCATCGCCGCCGGCTTCGTCGACACTCCCTTGTCGGCTTCACTGCTCGGCGATCGACTCGAGGAACGCCGCAATGAGCTGCGGACGACACTGCCGATCGGCCGCGTCGTCGGCCCCGCCGACGTCGCCGCGCTCGCCGTCCACATGATGACCAACACGGCGCTCACCGGCGCGACCTACGACATCGACGGCGGCCAGCAGTTCGTCTTCTGACGACTTCTGCTCAGTGGCGCGTTCGTGGTGGTGGCGGAGGCGGACGGGAATCGAACCCGCCGACGACGCGGAGCGCCGTCCACGCTGCGCGATGCCGCCGACCAGTTCGCCTAGCTGCGGCCGCGGCGAGGCCGACCCTTGATGCGCTCGCCCGCCAGGAAGACTCCATCTTGGCACCCAGGCTTCGAGCCGACCCGATTGAGCACAGTCAGCTGACTTGGAGCGCGATCTTGCCCCGAGTGTGCCGGGCAGCGACCCGCGCCAGCGCCTCGCGGGCCTGGTCGAGCGGCAGTACCGTTTCGGCCTGCGGGCGGAGTTTGCCGGCATCGACCAGGGCGGCCAGTTGCTCAAGCCGGGGCCGACCGCCATGGGCAGCGAATGATTCGCCGGTGATGCCCCGCTCCAGCTGAAGGGGAGTGCCTTGCAGGACGATGGAAATCGCCCGGCCGCCGTCGCGGACAGCATCGAGGGCCTGATCACGGTCTGGCCGCCAGCGCCGTCGAACAGCAGGTCGACGCCACCGGGAACCACGGCACGCACCTGCTGAGCCCAGTCGGCGGCGTGGTAGTCGAAGACCTCGCTGGCACCCAGACTCAGCAGGTAATCATGGTTCGACGGGCTGGCAACGGCCACCACGCGGGCGCCGACGGCCGCCGCGATCTGCACAGCGGCGCTGCCCACGCCGCCCGCGGCGGCGGTAATGAGCACAGTTTCCCCGGCCTGTAGCCCCTCCCGGTCGACGAGGCCCTCGTACGCGGTACCGGCGCCGATGACCAGCCCGGCCGCCTCCACGAAGTTCGCCTTGCCGGGCATCGGGGCAAGCCGGTCCGCCGAGGCGGGCGCCAGTTCGGCGAACCCGCCTCCGGCCGGGAACAGCGTCGCGTACACCCGCTCGCCAGGCTGGATACCGGCCCCGTCGCCGACCGCTTCGACCACGCCGGCGACTTCCTGACCAGGGACAAACGGCAGGGCCAGCCCCGGAAAACCGCCGCCGAGGAAACCGACGTCCCACGGGCCGACGCCCGCGCCGTGGACTCTGATCAACGCCTGGCCCGCCGCGGGTACCGGGTCGGGCAGTTCACCGAGTTCGACGCCGTCGATCCCGCTCAGTTGCTGTGCCAGCGCTGCTCTCATGGCTCCGGTCTCCTAAGAAGTGCCGCTGCCGTCACGTCGCAGGCGATGCGCCCGCCCGGAACATCCAGGAGACTCGTCATCCCAGCATCTCCCTGGGGTGTCGGTGGACTGGTAGTCGGAGAGCGATCACTTGAACGCGGGCCTGGCCGTACCTTTCGGCGGCTCCGGCGCGCCAGGCTCAAAGTCCGTGATCACTCTCCGTGACACGTCGGCCGCGGGGTGATCGTGGCCGTTGCGCGGGCAGGCTATCCACCGGCAGGTGATCCATTACTGCCGGAGCAGGCTATGGATCGTGATGATAGTGCCGGCGGAGTCGGTCGGCGTTAATGCAGTTCGATTCCATTAGGAGGACAGCGAATGCGTACGATCTCGGCCGACGTGGACATCGCGGCATCACCGGAGGAGGTCTGGGCGGTCCTCGCCGACCTGGACTCCTACGGGAAGTGGAATCCGTTCATCAGGTCCGCTTCCGGGCAGCTCACCGAAGGCGCGACGCTCACCCTGCGGATGGCTCCGTCCCAGGGCAGGGCGATGACCTTCAGGCCCCGGGTCCTAGTCGCCGAGCCCGGCGTCATGCTGCGGTGGATCGGCCGGCTGATCATGCCCGGCATCTTCGACGGCACGCACCAGTTCGCGCTCGAGGACCTTGGCGGGCGCACGCGAGTTACCCAGTCGGAGACGTTCCGCGGCATCCTGATCCCGTTCACCGGCAAGACCATCACCCAGACCGAGACCGACTTCGGGAACCTCAACGAGGCTCTCAAGCAGCGCGTCGAGGCGCCACGCTAACTCGCGCGGCGCCCGGACCGGTCCTGCCTGGCGCAGCCGTGGACGCACAGCAAACGGATGAGCGACCGCACTTCGATCATGACCCGTCCGCAGGCCGCTGGGCGACCCGGGCACTAGGGCACCTCAACCACGAAAGGCCTGGCCATGTCGAACATCGCTCCGCTGCTGGACCGCAACAAGGCCTTCGCCAGGGATCCCGGCGCGCGGCAGAACATGCCCCGGCTCCCGTTCATCCCGAACCTGAACCTGTACATCGTCACCTGCATCGACTGCCGGGTCGACCCGGCGCAGATCCTCGGCGTCAAGCTCGGCGAGGCCCTCGTGCAGCGCAACATCGGCGGCCGTATCACCGCGGCCATCATCGCCGACATCGCCTACGCCGGCTACCTGGTCGACGCCAAGGCCCCGGAAGGCCCGTACTTCGAGGTCGCAATCATCCACCACACCGACTGCGGCTCGACCCTGCTCGCCGACGACGAACTGCGCCACGGATTCGCCCAGCGCATCGGCACCGACGAGCGGACCCTGGCCGACACGCCCGTCCTTGACCCGGTCCGCACCGTGCAAACCGACGTCGAGCGGGTGCTGTGGGCGGAGGAGATCCCGCTGAGTGTCCGCGTCTCCGGGCATGTCTACGACGTCAACACCGGCATAGTCACCACCGTCGTCGATGCGAAAGGCAGGAAGTAGGGAGCCAACGGCGGCGATGCGCGCTCTGACTCTGGCCGGGCGCGGCGGACCGGCCGGCCGGGACGATGACCCTAAGCTGGTCCAATGGCCCGGTACTTCGACATCCATCCGGCCAATCCGCAACAGCGCGCGATCGCCGAGATCGCCGATCTCGTCCGCGCGGGCGGTGTGATCGCCTACCCGACGGACTCGTGCTACGCGCTCGGCTGCCAACTGGGCAACATGGACGGCATCACCAGGATCCGGTCGATCCGCCACCTTGATGACCGGCACCACCTCACGCTGATGTGCCGTGACTTCGCCCAGCTGGGCCAGTTTGCATACGTCGCCAACCGGGTGTTCCGGGCTATCAAGGCGGTGACTCCGGGCAGTTACACGTTCATCCTGCCCGCGACCAAGGAGGTACCGCGCAGGCTGCAGCATCCGGGAAAGAAGACCGTGGGGGTGCGGATCCCCCGGCACGTGGTGACCCAGGCCCTGCTCGCCGAACTCGGTGAGCCGCTGGTGTCGAGCACCCTGCTGCTGCCTGGCCAGGACGAGCCCATGACCCGAGGGTGGGAGATCGACGACAAGCTCGGCCACGCCGTCGACGCGGTGATCGACTCCGGCGACTGCGGCACCGAGCCGACCACGGTCATCGACTTCTCCCAGGACGAGCCCGAAATCCTGCGGCGCGGAGCAGGCGACACATCCTGGTTTGAGTGAGCCACGGCGCACGAAACCGGTCTCCCGGGCATCAACGCGGCGCCCAGCGATCCGCCTGGTGATGAGCACCAGGCTACCCTCAGCTCCCGGGAGCAGCGGCCGAACCTGATCGTGCCCCACCGCATCATCAACAAGCAGCAGCGTGTTCTTCCCTGCCAGATAATCGCCAGCGTGCGGCCCGGTCCTCCACCCGACGCGGGAGTTCCCAGGGTCGTTACCCTGCCCCCATTAGCAGGCTCGCGGGGGCGATCCCTGACCAACAGGAGAATGAGCTCGTTATGACGCGACGATCATGTTGCTGGAGGGCCGGCCGTCGCAGTGCAAGGCGCTGTACAACACGCGGTAGCGCGATGCAGCAGCGCTGCGATGAGCGTGTCGGCCGATGATGGGACGGAGCCCGTGCCGGGCGGTGCAACGCGCGGTGCTCCGGAGCGCCAAGCGGGCCTGGCACGACCTACGGTTCAAGAACCTCTACCGGAGCGGCAAGGACTTCGAACTCATGCAGCGGGCCTTGGGCTTCGCTGCCCTGGCCATCTTGACCGTGATCCCGCTGCTCATCCTCGTCGCCGCCGCCAACCCTGCCCCGCACCGCGGCCTCGCCGGGTGGGTGGTCTACGGCATGGGCCTGACCGGCTCCTCCGCCGGCGCGGTGACACGGATCTTCTCGGCGCCGGCCCGGGTCCTAGGCGCGACGAGCGTGTTCAGTGCTCTGGTGCTGAGCGTCTCCGGGGTGGCGCTCGCAGGCAGCACGCAGGCCGGGTTCGAGAGGATCTGGGGCCTTCCCGTCGGGCCATGGCACAAGATCTGGCGTCAGGCGGTGTGGCTGGCCGCCCTCATCGCCTACATCTACGCGGCGGCCACGGTCGGCTCAGTAACGCACGGCGGGCCGCTCGAGACGGCGGGCCGAGTCGCGGTGGCGGTGGTGCTCGGCATCGCCTTCTTCTGGTGGGGACTGCGCTTCCTGATCGGCGGCCGGGTGAGCTATCTGGCGGCGATGCCGGGCGCAGTGGCGACGGTAGTGGGCCTGGCTGGCCTGCGGTCCTTCTCCGGTCTGGTCTTCGAGCCGCTCATCGCCAGGAACGCGGTCAGCTACGGCGCGCTGGGCACCGTCCTGATCGTGCAGTCGTGGCTGATAGGCGTCGGCTGGGTCGTCTACGCCAGCCAGTTGTTCGGGCGCTGGTTCCACGACGCCTGGCTGCAGCCCTGGGCGCATCGCAGCCGGCGCCACAAGGAGCCGCGCGGCGGGGAGGAGGACTAACAGCCCGGGGAGTCAAAGCACGCTTCCTGGGTAGTCGGTCGTGGGCGCCAGGCCCTCGTCCGCATCTCCCATGTCTTGCCGCGATCGGCCTGGCCGGTCGTAGCCAGTGAGGTCTCTGCTGATCGTCAGCCCTGTGCAGCCTGCGGTGGCCCCTGATAGCGGGCCAGCCAGATCTATGGCCAGGCGGCGGAAGCCGTCGATGGGGTCAGTGCCGCACCAGCCGCGCCTGCCACGGTCCCATCTTCCCAGCACCGTGCAGGACGGCGAAAGAAGGTGGCCCATGACGCGACCGGTCATCAGCGTAAGGCGGTTTGCGTCAAGGCTGTTGGGTCGGTGCCTCGTCCGTCGTCTGTCCCTGCATAGCCGTAATGGGGTTGGTCCCGGCAGCGCGTAATCGGGTTGGTGGGACGACGGGCGGGGCTGCCCATGATGAGCGTCGAGGTCACCGGGTGTCCTCAATGCCGCGTGGGGCTCGCCCCGACCCTGCTCGATGGGCCGCCTGCTGGTGTCAGGCGGCGATGGGCGCCGCGCTGGTCGGTCTGGTGCCGCGGGTGGCGATGACGGGGTCCCAGCGCTGGCCGGTGGTGATGACGGCGTGCAGCTGGCGCAAGATCGCCGCGGCGATCACGGCCTGGGCCTGGGTGGCGGTGAGCCTGTTGTGCTCGCGGCTGGTCAGGTGGGTGAACCGGGCAGCGTAGACGGGGTTGGCGCGCTGCGCTCCCCAGACGGCCCGCCAGGCCGCCAGCCGCAGGCCGGGCCGTCCCTGGCCGGTGAGCCTGGTGCGGCCGGTGAACGTCGCCGGACAGTTTCTCCCGCGGCGCCAGGCCGGCGTGCTTGACCAGCGCACGGCCGGTGGCGAAGCGCCGCGGGTCGCCGGTCTCGGCCAGGATCGCGGCCGCACCGACCGCGCGACAGCCCGGTGATCGAGGTGACCAGCTCGGTGAGCTGCAGCTCGTCGAGGACCTGCGGTCATCCGCGTCTCGGTGTCGGCCAGGCGGCGGTGGGTCTGGCGCCAGTCGTCCATCAAGCAGCCGACCCGTTCCAGCGCGCCGGGGCGGTGGGCGATCACCCCGGCCGGATCGGCCAGCGCCGCGAACAGCTGCCCGCACGATCCGCAGGCACGGTTTCTGCCCGCCGCGGCGGATGATCTCGCCGGCGCACTGCCGCCTCGAACCGTGCCAGCCCGAGCCGCCGGGTCCGGGCCAGGTCCCGCCGTCGCGGTCCAGGATCACCGCCATCGCCGCGGTCCACGTGCCCGACCGGAACGGCTGCCGGGCGGTGTCCAGGGCCGCCGGCCAGACGCACTCGAGCAGGGCGCGCATCTGCTGGACCTGGCTGCCGGCCTCGGCGAGCAGCTGCTCCCGGCGCGCGCCCAGGTGCCGCAGCCGGCCCCAGGTCTCATCGACGGGCTCGGGGACGTAGCAGCGCAGCTGCGCGGTCAGCCGGGCGATCAGGACGGCGTCCTTCTCATCGGTCTTATCGAAGGTCAGATCCTCGCTGCGCCGCGCCCACGAGGTCAGCATCGGCTGCACGCACACGAACGGCATCCCGCGTCCGCCGGCCAGCTGCCCCAGCACCCGCCACCGGTGGCCGGTCGGCTCGCACGCCACCGTCACGCCCGGCGAACCCGCGCGCCGCGCGCCTGCACCGCGGCCCAGTCCAGCGCCGCGCCCAGATCCCACGCCCGGCACCGGAATGTCTTGCGGGCCAGCACCTTCGAGTCATGGTCAGTGACGACGACCATCTGCTTCTGCTCCGCCAGTCGATCCCGACGATCGCGTTGTCACCGGCACCAGGGCACGCAGCCGCGCCAGCCGAGCGTTGCGGTTACGGTCACCCCGGGACACACCACTACCGTTACCCATGAACGTCCTCCTGCTGCGTGGGACACCAAGCCCGAAGCGCATCAGGGGGACGTTCCTACGTCACGAACCGACACGCAGAACGTCTTTCTATGCCGCGCTCAGCACTGGGTCTTGTCTGATCATGTGCGGCGTGATTCCGGCCGGCGGATGAGCTATGCCGGGTGTGTGGCGCTTATTCCACCTTGATGTAGTTCAAGTCAAAGTCGTGCTTCCACTGTGACCCGTCTGCCGATCCCTCCCAGGCGCCCTTGATCCTCTTGCCGCCGTCGGAGAACACTCCCGTGTAGCGCTGCCAGAAGCCGGGGGCATCACGCCACAGCTGCCAGACGCCATCGTTCAGGCTCATCTGGTAAATGCGGGCGACCCCGCGCGAGTCGTAGTAGTGCTGCGAGAAGGTCTCCGCCGCTTCGCCCGGACCGATGATCGCGATGCCGCTCGGGGCGGCGGGATTGTCGACCGTGAAGCGCTGGATCAGGAAGAACTCCCCGTCCAGCCACTCGAACGTGGTGCGGCCGCCGCGACCGCCGACGGGGGGACTGCCAGGGCCGAAGTAACCAGCTATGAAGGAAACCTCCATCTCCCACTCCCCGAGCAGCGCCTCCAGGCGGGAAAGCGCCGCAGGCCGACCGGCCGGGAGATCGCCTGGGCTGTCGCCCCTTCCGGGCTGGCGTGGATCTTGTGGTTCGTTCATGTTCGTCATCGTGGTGCCTCCTCGATCGGTCGTATTCCAGACAGTAGGGTCCGGATGGGCTGCCCGGAAGGTCCAATTCCGCGCCCATCGAGTGGGCCATTTGGCGCCAAGCGGCAGACGAGATCAGGCAGTCAGTGCGGCAGGAGGGGCTGCCGGGACGGGCATGTGGCCCGGCGCGGCAGATCCCGGCCTTTCAAGGTGTGTGGCACTGCATGATCGTTTGCAGTGGCCGACTGGGCCGGCGCGCTCGGTAGCGCAGGGCGGCG
Source organism: uncultured Actinomycetota bacterium (assembly GCA_963837255.1). Lineage (GTDB taxonomy): Bacteria > Actinomycetota > Actinomycetes > Streptosporangiales > Streptosporangiaceae > JAJYUU01. Next base: position 485,457 of record CAWIMN010000007.1, on the reverse strand, counting down.
GCGATGCTGGTTTGCCCGGTGAGCCGCAAGATGGTGATGGCGAGGTTGCGCAGGCTGGCCATGACGCGGGGGCCGTTGCTGGTGCGGACCTGGGATCGGTCTTCGTCGTAGATGACGTCGCGGATCCAGTGCAGGCGGTCTTCGATTAACCAGTGGCCGCGCAGGATGGCGGCGAGCTTGGCGGGGCTTGCCCAGGTCACGGTCAGCGAGGTGATGGCGTAGACCGGTGGACCACTTCTTGGTGTTTTTCCCGTTCAGCGGCCGCCGCCGGCGCACGATCTGGATGGCTTACGCCGCGCGGGGAAGGCCAGAACCGCGGCACGCGCGGTTCAGCGGGCTACCGAAGCTGATGCGCGAGCCAAGCCGCCAACGAAGTCATAGTCATGCCGTATGTTCCCCCATTGTTCCCCAGGGCTGTGCTGGCGCCCCTGACTGAGCATGTCAGGGGCGGCCACATCAGCCGAGCGGGACTGCGTTTGAGAGGGTCAGCGGAGGCGGACGGGAATCGAACCCGCCGACGACGCTGCGCGCCGTCCACCGGTTTTGAAGACCGTTCCGCCGAGGTAAAGGCGGCGAAGGCCGCCGCAATCCGATGCCATCCGCGCAGGTCAGCGCGGGTGTGCGCCGTAAGGCAGCAGAGGGCGGCGGAACCCGGCGCAACCCGTTTCGAGTCATCATCGTGTCAGCAGGGGCGGTGGTCGCGACGACCGCCGACCGCATCATCCGTGGGCCACCATCATCGCGGTTGCCGTCGTCGGCCTGGACCGCCGCTGTCTCTTCGTACCGGCACCAGTTCGAGCTGGTGGCCGGGCACGGCTAGTCGGCGCACATCACAGTCGGCCTGGGCGTCGCGATGACGATGTGGGCCAACATCGTCCACGGGCTGGGGTCCAGGTGGATCGGCATCATCATCTCCGGCTGGGCCCCCGTCGCGCTGATGGCCGCCATCGAGGTGCTGGCGCGGATGGTCCGGCCGTCGCCTGCGCGCGCGCCCAGGTGGGCGGCCGGCGCCGGGCATCGCGGCCAGTTCGGGGTCGAGCCGATCTGCAGGGTGCTGACCGAGCACGGCTGCCCGATCGCCCTGTCCACTTACTACGCTGCGGTTGCCCGCGGCCCGTCAGGGCGGCAGCAGCGCGATGAGCACCTGGGTCGCGCTGATCGCTGCCGAGCGCGCAGGCAGCCGGTTCGCCACCGGGCTGGGTGCCCGCAAGATGTGGCTGCGGCTGCGGTCGCAGGGCCATGACGTGGCCGCTGCACGGTCGAGCGGCTGATGGCGCAGATGGGCGTCACCGGCCTGACCCGCGGCGAGCGGCCGCCGCGGACCACCACAGCGGACCCGGTCGCGGCCCGGCCCGCTGACCTGGTGGACCGGCGGTTCGCCGCTGCCCGCCCGAACCGGCTGTAGGTCGCCGACTTCACCTACTGCCCGACCTGGGCCGGGATGGTCTATCTCGCGTTCGTCTTCGACGTGTTCTCCCGCCGGATCCTGGGCTGGAGCGCCGCCACCGCGATGCCCCGCTGGTCCTGGACTGCCTGGAGCAGGCCATCTGGACCCGCGCTAAGGAGGGAACCCGCGACCAGTCCGGGCTGGTGCATCATACCGACGCCGGCAGTCAGGGCGGATTCAACCGGTGGACGCAACACCGGCTTGCAGGGAGACTAGCTGCTCGTTGAGTGCTTCGGCTGGGGTCTTCCAGCCGAGTGTCTTGCGGGGCCGGTTGTTGAGCGTGATGGCGACCGCTTCGATCTCTTCGGCGCTCCATCTCGCGAGGTTGGTGCCTTTGGGGAAGTACTGCCTAAGCAGGCCATTTGTGTTCTCGTTCGTGGGCCGCTGCCACGGGCTGTGCGGGTCGGCGAAGTAGACCGCGATGCCCGTCTCGGCCTTGAACTCAGCGTGTGCGGACAGTTCCTTGCCGCGGTCCCAGGTCAGCGACCGGATCAGCTGCCCGGGCACGGTGGTGATGGTGGCGGCGAGCGCGTTCTTCATCGTGATCGCGCCGTAGCCGGCCAGCGGCGGCCCGTTCTTTGTCCGCGGGATCGCGCCGTAGCCATGCTGGCGTGGCAGGTGGACCAGCATCGTGAACCGGGTTGTCCGCTCGACCAGCGTGCCGATCGCGGAGCGTTCCAGCCCGATAATCAGGTCTCCTTCCCAGTGACCGGGAACCGCGCGGTCAGCGGCCTCGGCTGGCCGCTGGCTGATCATCACCTCGGGCGTGACATGCGCCCAGGCCTTCCGTTTCGACCGGGCGCGGGGAACCCGAAGCGCCCGGCCGGTGCGCAGGCAGGCGACCAGGTCACGCTGGAGGGCGCCGCGGCTTTCGACGTAGAGGGCCTGGTAGATCGCCTCGTGGCTGATCCGCATGGAGTCATCATCAGGGAAGTCGGCCTTCAGCCGGCTGGCGATCTGCTCCGGGCTCCATGCCGTCACCCACCGCCGGTCCCCGCGATGCGGCTTGTTGCGGCCCTTCCACGGCGCTGTCGGCGGGCCCGCGACCGGCGTCCCGTCCAGACGGCGGACCTGCCCTGATAACCGCTCCTGCACATACTCGCGCAGCCGGTCGTTCCCGGCCAGCTTCGCGGTCCTGGGCCTCTGCGCGACCAGTTCGGCCTTCCACTGCGCCACGGAAGCGCGGTACTCCAGCTTGCCCCCGCGCGTCGCCGCGTTGCGGCGCAGCTCCCGCGAGATCGTCGACGGCGAACGGCCGAGCTGCCGGGCGATCTCGCGAACGCCCGCGCCCCGCGCCCGCAAGATCGCGATCTCCTCGCGTTCCCGGAACGTCAGATACCGGCCCGACAGCGGGCCAAGATCAATTGGCATGCCGCCACGGTGCCGGAACCACCGGGAGCCGACCGCCTGCGACACGCCAACAGCAAGCGCAGCCTCCTCGGCTAGCAGCCCCTTGGCGAGCTCACGCCAGAACTCGCGCTCGACTTCCCGGCGATGCGCCGGCGCACCCGGCGACTTCATCGGCGACCGCCCGGTCAACGCCGTCATCCACCCAGCTGGCCTGCCCATCAACACCTCCGGAATCAAGGTGTTGCGACGACCGGTTGAATCCGCCCAGTACACCTCCATCGCGTTCACCAGCCGGCTGGCGGAGGCGGGCATCGACCCGTCGGTCGGGTCGGTCGGCGATGCTTATGACTGCCCTGGCCGAATCGCAGATCGGCCTGTTCAAAACCGAGCTGTTCCGCCCTCACGGCCCTGGCGCGACCGGGAGCACCTCAAGCCCGCCGTCCTGGACTGGGTCACATGGTTCAACACCGAGCGTCCCCACCAATCCATCAGCGACCTCACCCCGGTCGCCGCCGAGCAACTGCACTACCGTTACCGAGCCAGCCTCGCCGAGGCCGACTGACACAGAACCAAGACTCCAGAATCACCGGGGGCGGCTCACGCTGATATTAATCCGGTCGAACGTCCTCCTCGTCATCGGACCCCCGCCTCAGCGACGAGGGGAATCATCCTCACTTCCCGATGACCAGCTCCACTCCGACACGCACGTCCTGACGATGGTCAATAACGTGATCGGGGTGGTCAATTACATGACCGCAGCACGCCCCTCACTGCTCAATTTCGTGATCGCCGACAGTCTGGCCGACTACTAGTTGGCGACTCAGGCCACGATCCAACCGCAGCTCGGCCCTGGCGCGGTGTTCGGGCGATAGCCGAACAGGCGCATTGCATGTGGCACGGAGCTCTACGCCAGCGCATCAGTCACCGGATCCCGGGGACGCTGCTTCGCGCTGATCCTGTCCATGGTGGCCGTCCGGCGCTTTGAGGCCATCCCATGCCCGTCTGGATCGAGGCGACCCGTGTAGACCTTGGTAGACATCATCGACCGGTGCCCCCAAGAGTGCCTCTGACCTGCTCTGTGACAACTGTCGTTTTAATCTGTAGCCAGATCAACTGTGATCCTGTCGCGAGGTTGCGAACTCGAACAGCGTCACAAGGCTCCGGGCGGGGCCCTCCTCCCATCTCCTGGCCACCCGCGCGTGCGGGAAGAAGCGCATTCCGCCGGCGAATTCAACGCCAGGTGTCTTGTACTGCTCGTCATAAACCCAGTGCCCGTGGCCGGCATCAACGAGCACCTGGCCAAAGTAGGCCCCGATGACCCGTACCATCCCCTCCCTCGTCTCCGGGCCTGCCATGGGCCAGGGAGTCAGGCTGTCGATCAGCTCTTCAAGGATCGGAAGGGAAGCCTCGGTATCATCCAGCTGGAAGCCGCTCTTGACCGCGAGCCGCATGCAAATCTCGGCGTCGCTACTCATTTGTGCCACGAACGCGGCCGGGGCAGTGTCAGCCGGGTGCACGTCCGCGGAACGGCTCGTGTCGTCCGCGAGGTTCCCTCGCTTGTGGCTGGGACCGTGCCCCGGCCAAGGATAGGCAGTTGCGGCCAGGCGCCTTTTGCGAACTTCTCGGTGCCGAGCGCAGCCCTGGCCGCCTCGATCCGGTCGCGGAGGTCGGCCGGCGGGTCGAGCGGGTCATCGTACAGGTAGGCGATTGCGCCGTTCGGCACCGTCCGCACGCGTGACCAGGGTGCGCGCTCGAACGTCGACGTGCCGATGGCGTCCAGGTACCGGCTCGAGAACACGTTGGCCCAGAAGACGCCCGGCAGCCGGTCGTTGATGGTGCCCTTCACGTGCTGGCGGCGGAGCTCCGTCTCGAGGTCCACGCAGGCGTGGCCGAGGAACCGTTCCGCCAGCAGGGCCTCGGCCAGGTCGACCAGGGCGTTCACTCGGGAGGCCCCGGAGTGCCTGGTCGTGAGGTCCACGACGTTGACGCTCCCGCCGCCGGGTTTCGTCGGACGGCACGCATGAAGATAAGCCATTGTCTTGTTCCCTCGCGCGACCAGCCCGGCACAAGGCATCTCCAGCGTGATCGGCGGCTCGGTGAGCAGGCTGTGAACGACCTCGCGGGAGCACGGACGCCGGACCGGTTCGTGGTCGTCTATGCGCTCCATCGGGAAGCCGGCCGTAGCCATCGCGTCGAGCACGCTGCACAGACGCGACGGCTCCGTCAGCACCTCGTCGATGGCAGCCAGCAACTCCCACGAGTCCGTGCTCATCCGTAGGGCTCGAATACGCCTGGGGCTTCCCGCACGAGAATCTCGCCTCCAGTCTTCACGATCGCCTTTTCCAGTGGTCCTGAAACTCTGGTAGCAGGACCCACGACGAGATTAACGACCCGACCCGATTTGACGAAGTTTCGCAGTTGATTTGTGTAGTATTGTACACCTGTATCCTTTATCTCCCATATATTCCCATTTTCGTCTACCGAGTCAGGGATGCTGCCGTTGAAGGATAGTTGTCCACCCCCGGCGCCGTTCTTGGTTAGGCCGAGCTCTCGCAGTGAGTCGCTCTCGAACTCCTGTCCCCTCAACAGTTGCGCCGGGACGGAGGAGCCGAGGTCCTCCTCGATCTCGTCGATCGTGAGCTTGTCGGTGTAGGGGTCGAAGCCATCTTGGAGGTAGTCGGCAAGCGCCAGGATGAGAAGGGCGCCGACATTGGAAGAGCCTGTGCAGGCTACCGATTGCTCGACGTCTTGCAACGACGGCAGCGGCGCCCCTGGAGCTATCCCCAGCCCCGTTGGATCGGTGTTATCGAGCGGGCTGTCGCTGGCGTAGAAGTAGGGTGCCTGGGTCTGGCTGACGAGAGGGTCGATAGTGAGGAACTGGCTGGTGGCGGGGTCGTAGTACCGGTTGCGGAGGTAGTAGAAGCCGGTTTCGGGGTCCTGGTACTGCCCGGCGTACAGGAGTGGTGTTGTGGAAGTGCCGGTGTGGCTGGTGATGTTGCCTAGGCGTCATAGCTGTAGGTGGCGGTGACGGCTCCGGTGGAGCTGGCGAGCAGGCGGGTGGAGCCGAGCTGGTCCTGCAGCAAATAGGTGGGGGTGCCGGCGGAGCTGATCTGCTCGATGGGCAGGCCGCCGGGCCCGTAGAGGTAGTTGTTTGAGCCGTCGGTCAGCAACAACGGGATCTGGCCGTTGATGTCCCAGGCGTAGGTGGCGGTGCTGCTGCCGGTGGTCTTGGCGGTGCGGAGGCCGTCGCCGTTGTAGGTGTAGCTGGTCGGGGTGCCGGTGGGCGGGGTGTAGCTGGTGAGCTGGCTGGCCTGGTTGTAGCCGTAGCTGGTGGTGGCGCTGCTGGTGGTGGCGGTGACGCGGTCGCTGCGGGGGTTGTAGCCGTAAGTGGTGGTGATCCCGCTGATGGTGGAGGTGGTGAGCTGGCTGGCGGTGTCGTAGGTCTGGGTTGTGGCGGCGAGGGTGGTGGGGTCGCCGGCGTTGTCGTAGCCGTCGCTGGTGGTGTTGACGGCAGTTAGCTGCATGAGCGGGTTGTAGGTGTAGGTCTGGGCGGGCGCGCTGATGGCGGTGCCGGCGGTGGTGGTGGAGGCGAGCTCGGCGTCCTTGCCGCGGGTGTAGGTGAAGCTGGCCAGGGTCCCGGCGGTGGTGGTGTCGGTGATGGAGGTGACCTGGTCGGCGGTGTTGACGCCGGTGGTGGCGGTGACCCCGTTGGGGTAGACCTCGCTGGTGAGGACGTTGTCGTTGTTGTAGCCGAACGTGGTTTTCTTGCTGTTCCAGTCGGTGACGGAGGTGAGCCGCTGGGCGTTGTCGTAGCCGCGGTGACATTCTTGCCGTTGGGGTAGGTGACGTGGTGATGCTGCTGTCGGCGTTGTAGCCGTAGCTGATGGCCAGCCCGGCGCCGTTGGTGACCTTGGTGAGCCGCCCGTCATTGTCGTAGATATAGCTGGTGCGCCGCTGGCGTCGGTCATCGAGGTCCGGTTCCCGGCCGGGTCGTAGCCGTAGCTGATGGCGTGGGTAACGCCGTCGGAGTAGCTGACCGCGGTGAGCCGGCTGGCCAGGTCGTAGGTATTGGTGGTGACCAGCCCATCCGGGCTGGTCACGGTGACCAGGTTGCCGTCGGGGTCGTAGGTGGAGCCGGTGAGCCGGCCCAGCGGGTCGGTCACCGCGGTGACCCGGCCGAGCGGGTCATAGATGTAGCTGGTGGCGTCCCCGGCCGCGTTGGTGTACGAGGTCTGCTGCTGGTCCAGGTTGTAGGTGTAGGACAGGGTGGTGGTGTCGGGCCGGGTGACGGAGGTGAGGTCGTCGGCCAGGTCGTAGTGGCTGGTGGTGATGTTGCCGTCCGGGTCGGTGACGGTCGCGGTGTTCCCGTCGCCGTCGTAGGTGTAGCTGGTGACGTGGGTGAGTGGGTCGGTCACGGATGTGAGGTGCCCGGCCGGGTCGTAGGCGTAGGTGGTGACCTTGCTGAGCGGGTTGGTGACGGTGGTGCGGTTGCCGTCGGCGTCGTACCCGTAGCTGGTGGTGTGGCTTAGCGGGTCCTTGACCGAGGTGAGGTCGTCGGACTTGTCGTAGCCGTAGGTCGTGGTCTTGCCGAGCGGGTCCTTGACCGTGGTGAGCCGCCCGTCGCTGTCGTACCCGTAGGTGGTCACGTTCGCGGCCGGGTCGGTGGTGGTGGCCAGGTTGTCGGCACTGTCGTAGGCGTAGCTGGTGGTCTTCTGTCGGGGTTGGTGGCGGTCTTAACCTGCCCGTCGGTGTAGTAGGTGTAGCTGGTCTGGTCGCCGGCCGGGTCGGTGACCGAGGACAGCAGCCCGGCGGTGGTGTAGGCGCTGGTGGTGGTGTTGCCGCGCCCGTCGGTATGGGTGAGGACCTCGTTCATGCTGTTGTAGGTCCAGGTCTGGGTGTAGTACAGCGGCGCCGGGTCGGTCTTGGACAGCATGTTCCCGCGCGCGTCGTAGGTCATGGTGGTGACGTTTCCCAGCGGGTCGGTGACCTGGGTGAGGTCCAGGTTGCCGTCGTAGCCGTAGTAGGTGACCCCGCCCAGTGGGCTGGTCTGGCGTAGCAGCACGTTGTTGTTGTAGACGTCGGCGATCACCCCGCCGTTCGGCTCGGTGGTGGTCGCGGTCTGGCTGGTGGCGTTCCAGGAGAAGGTGGTGGTCTTCCCGTCGCCGTTGGTCTGCGAGGTGACCCGGCCGGCCGCGTTGTAGACGTTGGTCAGGACCAGGTTCCCGTCAGGGTCGGTGACCGTGGTCAGCTGCCCGGCGGAGTTGTAGCCGTACTTGGTGACCCCGCCGCGCATGCCGGTGACCTTGGTCAGCCGCCCGCTGGTGTAGGCGTAGGCGACGGTCCGGGAGTCGGGCATGGTCAGCTTGGTGAGCAGCCCGGACGTGTAGGCCAGCGTGACGACCCGGCCGCCCGCGTCCTTGATCGAGGTGAGCTGGCTCCCGGTGTAGGTAAAGGTCAGGCCGGTGCCCGACCGGTCGGTCATCGACGTGAACTGACCGGTGGTGTTGAACGTAGGTGCGTCCCGTCCGGCGACACCACCTGGTACCCGCCCGACACCGCGGCCAGGGTCGCGTACACGCCGGCGGCTCCGGTGAACGTGCCGTCACCGTTCTTGGTGAACACCATCTGCTGCCCGTCCCCGGAGGTGAACGTGGCATTACCCGAGCCGTCGAAGCTGAGGCCGGCCTGGTACGGGTCGGTCCACCCCGGCCCCAGCGGCCCGCTGGCAGTGTTCAGCGACGTGTAGGCACGGGTGAACCCGAACGTGACCCCCGGCCCGGGCAGTTCCGCGTCGGTCGTCGTATCGCTGTACGCGCCCGTTGCGGTGTTCACTGGATCGCCGCCGTAGTTCTCCGGCCGTGCTGCCACTGTCGTACCGCAGGTGCAGCCGAAGGTCTGGGCGGTCGGCACCCCGGGCGGGAACTGGGACGGGCCGGGCGGCAGCATCCCGACCGCGTTGCCGTCATTCTCCGAGAACCAGATCGTGCCGTCGGGGGCAACGCCCAGCCCCATCGCGCCGTTGCCCGACGGCACGGACGTGAACGAGACGGAGCCGTCCGGCGTCATCCGGCCGATCGACCCGTCGTCAAAGTTGGCGAACACCACCGCCCCGGTGCCATCCTGGCGGATGTACTCAGGGCTGTACCCGTTCGGGTACGCCAGCGGCCAGGTATACGTGGTATAGGTGCCGGTCGGTGCCATCGCGGTCAGCGCCGTTGTGCTGCTGTCGAACCACACCCGCCCGTCCGGGCCGGTAGTGACATCGCCCAGGATCCAGCCCGACGTGCCCGACGGCAGTACGTACTGGGTGAGGTGTCCGCTAGTGGTGATCTGGTAAAGGTAGTTCGACTCGGTTGTCGTCGTGACCGCGGTGAACCACAGCCCACCTGGGCCGGCGGTGATGTATTCGGGCTCGATCCCAGATCCGATGCTGAACTCGGTTACGGCTCCGGCCGGGGTCACGTAGCCGACGATCCCGCCGACCTCGGTGAACCAGATGTTCCCGTCCGGGCCGGGGGTGATGTCGTAGGCGTAGTTGTACCGGGTGATCGGGAAGAACGTGAACGCGCCCGACAGCGTCATTCGGCCGATGTAGCTGTAGGTCGTGAACCACAGGTTCCCATCCGCGCCGACCGTGATCCCCTGCGGGCTCCCGCTGATATATTCCTGCGACGGGATCGGGTACTCGGTGATCGACCCGCCCGCGGTGACCTCGCCGATCTTGTCGCCGCAACTCTCCACGAACCACGTGCCGAGCGAGCGGCGGCCACCCCCTCCGGGCAGCTGCCCGCGGTAGGCACGGGGTACTCCTGGATCCCGCTGCCGCCCGACATCGCCGCCAGCAGCACGGCACGCGACCCTTTCCCTCGCGCTACTGGTCGCGAACCGCTACCTACCGAGGCCAGTCGGCTGCGGCCCGGCCACGGCACAACCCGCGCGTCCCGTGTCGTGCCGTGCGCCCGCACGATCTTGGCGTGCCGCACGTGCACCACCCTCAGCGACGGGTGCAGCGGCGGCACCAGGCGGGTCCGGTGGACCGTTACCCGCCCGTGCGGTGCAGCTGAAGCTGACGCGCTTGCGTGACGCGGCCTAGTTGCCGCCGAGGCGCTTGCACCGGCCTGGGCCGAGACCAAACCCAGCAGGAGGCTGAGTACTGCGAGCAGGCTGAAGACACGGATGTTTCGCAACGGAACCCCTCGACGCTCTCCGGCCGGGGGTGCCTCGATCGGCTCCCGCTCTGCCAGCCGGTGCTGGCTGGGTCCACGATGAAGTTCGTCATACAAGCCTGTCAATACCCCGACATTATGTTTTTTACGTTCATCATCTGAAGTGGAGAGACGTGCGGCTGACCTGCTGATCCGGTCAAGGCCTACCTGTACGGCTGCCGCAGGCTGTCAGGACGGCGGGCAACCGGACGAGGTTGCGAACCGAGTCATAAAGCCCTGTCAAGCGCCAATGGCACCGATGTTTGAGAACTCTGGCTGGCAACGCTAGGGGGCGTCTTCTGCATCTGCGACGCTGGTCGGCGGCGAGCAGGCATTCAAGATCAGCCCGCCGTCGGCCGACGGCGGGCTGATGAGCTGGGGCAGCAGATCGGCTCCGTCAGAGTGTGCCTACAGGAGCGGACGCGCAGCCATCGTCGTGCCCGATGTGAGTACAGCTGCTTACCCGAAGTCCATGCCGCGGGATACCACCGCCCGAATGACCGCCGAGCGATGATGGCCGCACGCATCGGCTGACCGGCATCGGAACCAGGAAGCACGCAGGCTGACTACAACGGAGTTGCGCGACTCATAGGACGCCTTCCGGCGTCAGCCAGCGCCGTGATTCCTGGCGCAGCGTCGTCAGCCGAATGTAATTGCGAATATCCGGCCTGGGCTGCTCGCCGGCGCACGATATCCACCGCAGCGCATCGATGCGGGCCTGCAGTACAGTGACGAGCCGCTGGCCGGGGTTCCCCCGGCGGAGGACCGGCTGTACCCGCTGTACCCGCTGTACCACCTGGCCGCCCACTGGGGCCTGCGCCTCGGTGAGCTGCACCGCCTTGAGTGGGCCGACGTGGACCTGGCCAGCCGGAAAGCTCCACGTCCGCGGTGACGTCAAGACCGAGGACAGCGAGCGGATCCTCACCATCGACGTGGGCACCGCGGGCGTTGCTGCGGGGCTGACAGGGGAGACCCAGCTGTTCGAGCGGCTCGAGTGGGACACGGGCTGGACCGATTCCGGCCGCGTCTTCACCAGGGAGGATAGCGCTCCACTGCGGCCAGGGCACATCAGCGAGCACCTGGAAGTGCTGATCAGCCGGGCCGGCCCGCCGATTCGGCTGCATCGCTGATATCTACGTGACCGTGCTCGAAGAACTGCCGAGGACGCAGCGGTCGCGATCGCCGCCTACATCCCACGCCGTGCCAGCAATCGGCAGCACCGTAAGGCTCGCCTGGCGCGGGCGTTTGCGCAGGTGGCGGAGGCGGACGGGAATCGAACCCGCCGACGACGCGGAGCGCCGTCCACCGGTTTTGAAGACCGGGGGGACCACCAGGTGCCCTGACGCCTCCGGTACCCGACCCTATCGGCGCGTCAGGCGATCCGCCGGGCACCCGGGCCCGGCACGGGCGTGACGTCCCTGGCGGAGCCGAGCACGTGGCCTGCCGAGCAGGCGAGCTCGAGGTGCACTGGCGCGCCGCAGCCCCGGTGCGTCAGCTCGACGGCGGGTCCGCCCGGCCAGGCCGCGTACTTGTCGCCCCACGCCAGCAGGGCCGCGATCACCGGGAACAGGTCGATGCCCTTCTCGGTGAGCCGGTACTCGCTGCGCGGCCGCTGGCCTGCCTCCTGATAGGGAACCTTGCGCAGAATGCCCTCGCTGACAAGCGTGGCGAGCCGGTTGCTCAGGACCTGGCGCGGCGCGCTGGTGCGGCGCTGCATGTCGTCGAACCGGCGGACGCCATTGAATGCCTCGCGCAGCACCAGGAATGTCCACTTCTCCCCGACGATCGACAGCGCCGCCGCGATGTTGCAGTTCGACGTGTCGTAGTCGAGCGCCCAGGATCTTTTCATGACCGCATGCTAGGTCTACTTGACAGACTTAGCAAGAGTAGGACAGGCTGGCCTCATGACAGCTGGGTCTACGAAGCGAACTCTGATGGGTCTTGCGGTACTTCCGGTGCTGCCGGTGCTTCCGCTGCTCCCGGTGCTCGCCGGGGCCGACCGCGGCCTGATCAGGACCGCCGGCCCTGGTGATGCCGACAGCATCCGCGCCTTCGTGTGCGGCCTATCGCCCCGGTCGCAGTACTTCCGGTTCTTCGCGAGCGTGGCACCGCCGAGCACTGCCCTGCTGCGCGCGCTGACCGGCGTGACCGGATCCGCGGACATCCTGGTCCTGACCGACAGCCGCGGCGCCATCATCGGGCATGCCATGGCCGCGGACGCGCGGGCCGCAGACGGCCGCCTGGAGACCAACATCGGCGTGGCGATCGCTGATGACTGGCAGCAGCGCGGGCTCGGCACCGCGCTGCTGGACATGCTTGTGAGCCGTGCGGCCGGGCGCGGCGTCCGCGCGCTAGTGCTCGACGTCCTGCCGGCGAACGACAGGATGCGCGGCATCATCGCCCGCCGCTGGCCGGACGCGCCCGCGGAGCGCACCCGCGATGCCATCGTTCTCCGGCCGCCAATCGGACCTGCCGATACCGCCGGCCCTGTCGAACTGCCAGCCGTCATCGGCCTGCGGCGCGCCAGCGCCGACAGCCTTTCCGCGACTCAAACCGGAGGTACCCGTGCACCAGACCGATCTGCGGCCTAGCGAGCCGGACGTCACGGCGGCGCGTGAGCGCAGCTACCGCTGGGACGATCCGGCCATCACGGCGGCCGTCGCACGGGATCAGGACGGCGCCTCATTCCTCCGGGCGCTGCTGACGGGCGCCCTGCCGGGTGCACCGATCGCCCATACGCTGGACTTCCGGCCTGCCTCGGTAGAGCCGGGGGCAGTTGTGTTCGAGTTCACGCCCGCCGAGTTTCACTACAACCCGATCGGCACGGTGCACGGCGGCATGATCGCCACCGTGTGCGACTCCGCCTGCGGCTGCGCGGTGCAGAGCATGCTGCCCGCTGGCACCGGCTACACCAGCCTGGACCTGAGCGTGAAGTTCCTCCGCCCAGTGACGGCCTCGACCGGGCCGATGACGTGCGAGGCTACCGTGACCCACCTCGGCAGCCGCTCGGCCCTGGCACAGGCCCGGCTGACGGATGCCGACGGCAGGCTCTACGCACACGCCACCAGCAGCTGCATGGTCTTCCGGCCGCCCGCGGGCTGACCGCGGTGCGGCTAGTTAACGAGGTGCGGGCAGCGGCCAAAGCCGCTACCGTCCCGGAGGTGACCAGCGAATTCGATGCGGCAGCGCACAACAGGGCAGCGTGGGATCGCGAGGTCGACACCGGCAACGAGTGGACCGTCCCGGTCGGCCCCGACGTGATCGCGGCGGCCAGGGAAGGCACCTGGTCGGTCGTCCTGATCGGCTACGACCCGGTGCCGCGCGACTGGTTCCCTGACCCGCTCGCCGGCACCGACGTACTGTGCCTGGCCAGCGGCGGCGGCCAGCAGGCGCCGGTCCTGGCCGCGGCCGGCGCAACTGTGACGGTCCTGGACAACTCGCCGCGGCAGCTCGCGCAGGACCGGCTGGTAGCCGACCGCGACGGCCTGCGAGCTGACGACGGTGCTGGGCGACATGCGGGATCTGTCCGCGTTCCGCGACGCGAGCTTCGACCTGGTCTTCAACCCGGTGTCGAACCTGTTCTGCCCGGACCTGGCGCCAGTCTGGCAGGAGTGCTACCGGGTGCTGCGACCCGGCGGCGAGCTGCTGGCTGGGTTCCTGAACCCCGATGTGTTCATCTTCGACGCCGACGCGAACGAGAACCGGGGCGAGCTCATCGTCCGGCACGCGCTGCCGTACTCCGACGTGACGCACCTGAGCGCGGACGAGCGCGACCGGCTCTGGGGGCTGGACTCGCCGGTCGAGTACAGCCACTCGCTGACCGAGCAGATCGGCGGCCAGCTCGCGGCCGGCTTCGTCATCACCGGCTTCCGCGAGCAGCCCGCACCACGCCGAGCGCCACGGCGCAGTTCATGCCCGGCTACTTCGCCACCCGCGCCGTCAAGCAGGGCTGGATAGCGAGCGCCGGCGAGAGCGCGGGCGACCCCGGCTAGCTCGCGCTGGCGTACAGGCCGTCGATGACGTCGGCGTACTTAGCGTGCACGACCCGCCGCTTGAGCTTGAAGGTGGGCGTGAGCTCCTCGCTCTCCGCGGTCCACTCCACCGGCAGCAGCTCCCAGTACTTCACCTGCTGCACCCGGGCGAGCCTGGCGTTCGCGTGCTGCGACCGCCCGCGCGACCTCGGCCCGCACGACGTCGTTCGTGGCGAGCTCGGCCAGCGAGGACGCCTCGATGCCGCGCGCCTTCGCCCACGCCGGCGCGACGCCGCTGTCCAGCGTCAGGATTGCCACCAGGTACGGCCGCCGGTCTCCGTAGGCGAGCGCCTGGCCGATCAGCGGGTGCGCGATCAGCAGGTTCTCGACCGCTGCCGGGGACACGTTCTCGCCGCCCGCCGTGATGATGAGCTCCTTCTTCCGGTCCACGACCGACACGAAGCCGTCCGTGTCGATGGCGCCGATGTCGCCGGTGTGCACCCAGCCGTCAGCGTCGATGAGGTCGGCCGTCTGCTCGGGCAGGTTGAGGTAGCCGGGCGTGGCCAGCGGGCCGCGCGTCAGGATCTCGCCGTCCGCGGCGATCTGGACCTCCATGCCGGGAACGGGGCGGCCGACGGTGCCCAGGCGGAATGCCGCCGTCGTGTTCGTGGTGAACGCGCCCGTGGTCTCGCTCATGCCGTAGACGTCCAGGATCCGCACGCCGAGCCCGCCGAAGAACTCGCCGACCTCCGGCGGCAGCGGCGCCGCGCCGCTGACCACGATCTCCGCTTCGCCGAGGCCGAGCAGCGACCTGATCGGCCGCAGCACCTGCTCTTCGGCCCCGGCGAACCGCTCGGCCAGCTCGGCGGACGTCGTCTGGCCGTACTCGCAGCTCCGCACGTACTCCAGTCCGGTGGCCATGGCGGCAGCGACCGCCGCCTTCCTGGCCTCGTCCTGCTCGCCGGCCAGCAGCGCCTGGATCCCGGCCATGACCTTCTCGAAGATCCTGGGCACGCCGAAGAACGCGGTCGGCTTGACCTCGCTCATGGTGCCGATCAGCTGCGTCGCGGCGTCATGGCAGAAGTAGGTGTGGCAGGCGTTGCAGATCCCCAGGTACAGGGTGAACATCCGCTCCGCGATGTGCGCGAGCGGGAGGTAGGACACCCAGCGCACGTGCAGCGGGGCGTTCCCGCCCGCGCGGGCCGTCTCGACCTCGTACAGGGCGTTGGCGTGGGTGATGATCACGCCCTTGGGGTTGCCGGTAGTGCCGGACGTGTACAGCAACGTGACGGGGTCATCCGGGCTGATCGCCGCGATCCGATCCTGGACCGGAACGGGGTCCTCCGCGTACGCCCTGGCACCGAGCGCGGCGAAGTCGTGCCAGCTCATGAACGGCTCCTCGGCCGGGCACGCGGCCGCGTCCCGGACGATGACCCGGCGCAGCGACGGCAGCTGGGACAGCACCTGCTGCCAGCGGCCGAGCTCGCTGGCGCCGTCGATCACGGCGATCTTCGCGTCACAGTTAGCCGCCATGAAGGCGATCTGGTCCGGGGCGAGGGTCGCGTAGAAGGTGACCGGCACGCCGCCAGCGTGCAGCACGCCGAGGTCGGCGAGCACGTGCTCGAGCCGGTTGGGCAGCATGAGCGCGACCTTGTCGCCGGGCTGCAGGCCAAGCCCGGCAAAGCCAGCGCGCCAGCGCGAGTGCCTGCGCCCTGGTCTGCGCCCAGGTGACCGTCTGCCACGGGTCACTCGCCGTCACGATCGGAGTAGGCAGGCAGGCCGCCGAATCGCTCGGCCGTGTCGGCGAGCGCATCGCATATCGTCTGACCTGCCCAGGCCGCCTGCAACGCCGCCCGCTGCTCCGCGATCTCGCTCGTCACGGCGCCTCCTCCAGCTGTCCGCCCAGTCATTTGTGGACCGCCCAGTTGACGAGACACTGTCACCAGTCGTCATCCTCACCAGTACGCATGGCACCATGCCGGGGCTGCGGGCGCAAGACCGGCGATCACTACAGTTCAGTTATGGCGACTCAGGCGCAGGTGCGGCTCACCCAGTACGCGCACGGCGGCGGCTGCGCCTGCAAGATCCCGCCCGGCGAGCTTGAGGCCGCGGTCGCCCGGCTGATCCCGGCGCAGCCGCCGGCCGATCTGCTCATCGGCGTCGAGCACGGCGACGACGCGGCCGTCGTCCAGATCGGCGCCGGATCGCGCCGTCGTCGCCACAGCGGACTTCTTCACGCCGGTCGTCGATGACGCCTACACCTTCGGCCAGATCGCGGCGGCCAACGCGCTCTCCGACGTCTACGCCGTCGGCGGCGACCCGCTCGTCGCGCTCAACCTGCTCGGCTGGCCACGTGACGTGCTCAGCGCTGACCTCGCCGCCGAGGTGCTGCGTGGCGGCCTCGACATGGCCGCCTCAGCCGGGTGCCACGTCGCGGGCGGCCACAGCATCGACGACCCGGAGCCCAAGTACGGCATGGCCGTCACCGGGCTCGCGGACCCG
Organism: uncultured Actinomycetota bacterium; assembly: GCA_963837255.1. Classification (GTDB taxonomy): domain Bacteria; phylum Actinomycetota; class Actinomycetes; order Streptosporangiales; family Streptosporangiaceae; genus JAJYUU01. The sequence goes on along the minus strand of CAWIMN010000007.1, from coordinate 468,982 downwards.
GCAGCCCTGCTGCGCATCGACGCTGGGCGGCCGGGCGTGGCGCTGTCGCTGACCAAGCCGATCGGCAGCGGCGTGCTGAACTCGCGGCACAAGGCCACCGGCGAGGTGTTCCCGGCCGCCATCGAGGTCATGACCACGCTGAACGCCAGCGCCAGCAAGCAGGCGCTGGCCGCGGGCATCACGTGCGCCACCGATGTGACCGGCTTCGGCCTGCTCGGGCACCTGTTCAAGCTGGCCAGGGCCAGCGGCGTCACCGCGGTGATCGACAGCGCCGCCGTCCCGCTGATCGACGGCGCGCTAGACGCGCTGCGGCGCCGGCTACGTGCCGGGCGGCAGCCGGCGCAACCTGGACTGGGTAGCGCCGCACGCCGACTTCGGCGCGGTCAGCGAGGACGTGCTGATGCTGCTCGCGGACGCGCAGACCTCCGGCGGCCTGCTGGTAGCCGGCGAGATCGCCGGCGGCACGGTCATCGGTCACCTGACCGAGCGCGCGGGCCCCGCCGTCATCGTCCGCTAGTAGGCCTGCCTGGAGTAAGCCTGGCTGGTCGGCACGATCTGGGTGCCGAGCGGCAGCAGCGTGATCGGAATGATCTTGAAGCTGGCGATGCCGAGCGGGATGCCGATGATCGTCAGGCAGAGCGCGACGCCCGCGATCAGGTGACCGAGCGCCAGCCACCAGCCGAAGAGGATGACCCAGATCACGTTGCCGATCGCCGAGCCCGCTCCGGCGTCAGGCCGGCGCTCGGCGGTGCGGCCGAACGGCCACAGCACGTAGCCCGCGATGCGGAACGCCGCGATCCCGAAGGGGATCGTCAGAATAAGAATGAAGCAGACAATACCGGCGATCACATAGGCGATCGCCATCCACAGGCCCTCGAGCACGAGCCAGATGATGTTGAGAATCCCGTTGAGCATGCGTATCCCCCGATTCGCCGCGGGCGCGGCGGCCCACTGAACATACCACGATCGCACGAGCCGCGTCGCGGCGATTCACTCCGCGCGGGTGATGACGCGACGGCAGCGGAGCCGCATCGTCAGACGGAGACAACAACGATTCTGGAGGCTTACGTGAGCAGTCCCACGACCGTCGACAAGGCGACCAGCGACGCGCTGCTTTCGCTCGCCATGGGCGAGTCAGGCATTCTCGGTGAGGCCATGGAGATGCGCGAGCAGCTGCGGGCAGATAGCAGCCTGGACGCCAAGACGTTCGCGCTGGTGAAGATCGCGGCGCTCGTAGCGCTGGATGCCCCGCCCGCGTCCTACCTGTTCCAGGTTCAGGGGGCCCTGGACGCCGGGGCGATGCCGCGCGAGATTCTCGGCGTGCTGACGGCCGTGGCGCCGCAGACCGGCATGACCAGGGTCGTGTCCGCCGCACCGGAGATCATGATCGCGCTCGGCCTCGAACTGCCAGCCGGCTCCGAGCTCTGACGTGGCACGTCGACAGGAGGTAGCACCATGATCGGCAGGCGAGGAATGGTCGTGCGGCGGCGGCCGCTCATGCGAGCCGCGGTGGTGGGCGGCTCGGTATACGCGGGCCGGCAGATGGGCCGCCGGGCCGAGCAGCGTGACAACGCTGAAGCCGACCAGGATCAGCGGCTCAGCGCCGTCGAGGCCCAGCAAGCGCAGCAGACCCAGGCACAGCAGACACAGGCACAGCCGCGCCAGCCCAGGCCGGCCCCAGCCCGTCCGTGATGGATCAGCTGGGCCAGCTCAGCACTCTGCACCAGCAGGGCGCGCTGACCGACGACGAGTTCGCCGCCGCCAAGGCCAAGATCCTGGGCAGCTAGCCGCGGGTAGCGTCGGGGCGCTGGCTGGCGACCACGTACTTCGGGTCGGCGGCCGACGCCTTGCCCGCGCGCAAGACGGCGAACTTGGCGCACAATCCGCCGCCGGTCAGGAGCGCCGCCGACACCGCGGCGGCCGTCCGGCTGCGGCGGGCCGCGAGGGCGGCTACTCCCCCGCTCATCGTCAGGTACCGGGCCACGGTCAGCGCGCGGCCACCCGGACCGGTGCGGTAGGGCTCGCCGGTGAGGCCCGGCATGGTCTCGAGCCCGTAGCCGCCCAGGCTCTCGATCGCTGATCCGATCATCGCCAGCCGGTAGGCCGCGTCGAAGTCCGACCGGTCACGGCTCACCGCGCTGGCAGCCAGGCCCGCCGCGCCGGCCGCCGTCATGGCGCCGCCGACGAACAGGACCGGCAGCTCGCGGTGCGCGGCGTGCCAGGCGGGCACCGCCGTATCGGCCAGCAGCACGGCAGGGTAGGCGGCCAGCAGCGGGCCGGTCACCGCGGACGCGACGCCGGCGGCGCCGCCGAGCCACCGCAGCCGCCCCGTCACTTCGGTCACCGCGGCCGCCGAGACCAGGCCCGAGTGAGCCGACAAGAGCCACGAGCCCACGCTCATCGGCGACGTCGGCTTGGCGACCCGCAGCATATGCAGCGAACCGTTCGGGCCGGCCGAGCTCGATGGTCAGCGCCGCGCCGCCGGCGTACGCGCTGGCCGCCGCGGCCAGCCGCGCGGTCCGCGCCAGCGACCGGCGCCGCGTCGCATGCGCGACAGCACCGACCATCGCCAGCGCGCCAGACAGCTCGCCGAGGAAGAGGTAGGCGGGCAGATGCGGCTCTTTCCACCGCGTGACCTTGAGGATCGGCCGGCCGTAGTAGGACTGGAACTCAGCCGGCGGCACCTGCAGCTGCTCGGCCTGCGTACGCTCGGCCCTCATGGCTATGCTCAGTCACGGTCGCCGCCCGGCGAACGCCACCGCTACGCCAGCGGCGAGCATGGCCGCAGCCCCGCCGGCCCACCGCCACATCGACGGCAGATCCTTCGTGGTGACCACCGGGTCGGGCGGCAGGCCGTAGACCTCTGGCTCGTCGAGCAGCAGGAAGAACGCGCCGGCCCCGCCGATGCCGTCGTCCGGATCGGCGCCGTACAGCCGCGCCTCGGCCAGGCCGGCAGCGTGCAGCTCCGCCAGCCGGGTCTGCGCGATCTCCCGCAGTTCGTCCAGGGGCCCGAACTGAATGGAGTCGGTCGGGCACGCTGTCGCGCAGGCGGGCTCGAGTCCGCCGCGCAGCCGGTCGTAGCACATCGTGCACTTCCACGCCCGGCCGTCGTCCTCGCGCCGGTCGATCACGCCGAACGGGCACGCGGACACGCAGTAGGCGCAGCCGTTGCAGACATCGGGCTGCACGACCACCGTGCCGAACTCCGTCCGGACGAGCGCGCCGGTCGGGCACACGTCGAGGCACGCCGCGTGCGTGCAGTGCTTGCAGACATCAGAGGACATCAGCCAGCGGGTCGCCCGGCCGTCGCCGTCAGCGATCTCGCTGATCACGTCCTGAGGCGGCCCGCTTTGCTCGATGAACGCCACATGCCGCCAGCTGTTCGCGCCGAGCGCGGCAGTGTTGTCGTACGACATGCCGGTGAGCGCGAGCGGCATCGGTGTCGGGCAGCCCGTTCCACTCCTTGCAGGCCACCTCGCAGGCCTTGCAGCCGATGCAGACGCTGGTGTCGGTGAAGAAGCCGACTCGCCGCGGGTGCTCGGCGTAGCCCGCGTCGCCCGACACGTCCTCGAGCGGGCCGTACAGCGAATTGCGCCAAGTGGTCGTCACAGGGTCACCTCCAGCCCGGCCCGGCGCCGGTACGACATCACCAGGTCAAGCCGCGCAGCACCGGTGGGCCGGCGCCCCGGCTGGATGTCGCAGGTCGCCACCTTGCTCTCCTGGATGAACACGTTCGGGTCTAGCACGAACGGCAGCAGGTCGTTCACCGAGTCCCCGGTGACCAGGCCCTCGCTGCCCCAGTGGTAGGGCAGCCCGACCTGGTGGATCACGCCTTCGCCGGGGATCCGCAGCGGCCGCAGGCGCCGCGTCACCAGGACCCGCGCCTCGATCGCCGCGCGCGCCGTGACTATCGTGGCCCAGCCGCCGTTCTCCAGCCCGCGTTCGGCCGCGAGTCCAGGCGACACCTCGCAGAACAGCTCCGGCTGGAGCTCGGCGAGCCGGGACAGCGTCCGGCTCATAGCGCCTGCCGTGTGATGCTCGGTCAGCCGGTAGGTGGTCACGACATACGGGAACGTGGCCGCGTGGCCTGCCACCTGCCCGCGAGTCTGCCGCCGGTCGCGAGTACTGGATCGCGATCGGGCTGGCGTCCTGGGCGTAGACGCGGTTGCGCAGCGGCGACTCGGCCGCCTCGAAGTGGGCCGGGAGCGGGCCGTCCTGGAGCCCGGACGGCACGAACAGCGCCGCCTTGCCGTCCTTCTGCAGGATGAACGGGTCGGCGCCGCCGAGCGCGGCCAGCCCGGTCGCTCCTGGCTCGGGCACGTAGCCGGGAGGCTTGGTCAGCTCGAAGTCCGGCACGTCGTGGCCGGTCCACTGGCCGGCCTGCTCGTCCCACCAGACGTAGGCCTTGGCCTGGCTCCATGGCCTGCCGTCGGCATCGGCCGATGCGCGGTTGTACAGGATGCGCCGGTTGGCCGGCCACGCCCAGCCCCACTCGGGCGCGACCCACGACTGCTCCTGCCAGGGCCGCCGGCGCGCGGTCTGGTTTACCCCGTCCGCGAAGCAGCCGGCGTGGATCCAGCTCCCGCACCGGGTCGAGCCGTCGTCAGCGAGCTGGGTGAAGGACGCCAGCGGGCTGCCATCCGCGGCATACCCGTTCAGTTCCGCCAGGATCGCGGCTGCGGACGGCTCGCGGTGCGCGCCCTCCTCTGGGTAATCCCAGGTCAGGTCCAGCACCGGCCGGTCCCGCTCGTTGGTCGAGCTCGCCAGCTTGGCCCGGATGCGCTTGCCCAGGTCGTAGATGAACCCCAGGTCGCTGCGCGCGTCGCCGGGCGGATCTAGTGCCTTGGCGTGCCACTGAAGCAGCCGCTGAGTGTTGGTGAAGCTGCCGTCCTTCTCCACGTGCGCGGCCGCGGGCAGGAAGAACACCTCGGTGCCGATCCGCTCGGTGACGAGCTCGCCGGTCGCGATCTCCGGTGCGTCCCGCCAGAACGACGCGCTCTCGATCATCGTCAGGTCCTTGACCACCAGCCAGTCCAGGTTGGCCAGGGCCAGCCGCTGCAGCCGGCCGCCCGCAGAGCCGACGGCCGGGTTCTCGCCCAGCAGGAAGTATCCCTTGACCAGGCCGTCGATCATGTCCAGGACCGTGCGATAGGTGCCGTGGTCGCCGGTAATCCGCGGCAGGTAACCGAAGCAGTACTCGTTCTCCGCCGTGGCGGCGTCGCCGAACCAGGCCTTGAGCATGCTGACGAGGAACTTGCGCTTGTTGCCCCACAAGCCGGTGTCCGGCATCCGGCTGAGGTAGGCCGCCATGTCCTCGCCCGGTCCTGGCATCGGCATGTAGCCGCCCAGCAGGTGAAACAGGGTCGGCACGTCGGTCGCGCCCTGGATATTGGCATGCCCGCGCAGCGCCAGGATGCCGCCGCCGGGACGGCCCATGTTGCCGAGCAGCATCTGCAGGATCGAGGCGGTCCTGATGTGCTGGACGCCCGTGCTGTGCTGCGTCCAGCCGACCGCGTACACCCACGCGGTCGTCCGCTCCCGGCCGCTGGCGGCGACCAGCGTCACGGCAATCCGGCCGAAGTCCCCGGCGCTGATCCCGCAGACCTCCTCGACGAGCTCCGGCGTGTACCGCGCGAAGTGCCGCTTGAGCACCTGGAACACGCACCGCGGATGCGTCAGTGTCTCGTCCCGTTCGCCAGTCGGCTGCCAGGTGGCGTTGTCGTAGGTCCGCGTCTTCGGGTCGAAGCCGGAGAACAGCCCGTCGCCGTCCTCGGCGTCGACGTAGTCGGCAGGCAGGATGTCAGCCGCGTTGGTGAACGCAGTCACGTACTCACGGAACTCGTGCCCGCCGGACAGCACGTGGTTGATCAGCGCACCGAGGAACACGATGTCGCCGCCAGCCCTGGTCGGCACGTGCATGTCCGCGATGCGCGCTGGTGCGGGTGAACCGCGGGTCCACGTGGATGACCGTGGCTCCGCGCGCCTTGGCCTCGATCACCCACTGGAACGCGACCGGGTGGCACTCGGCCATGTTGGAGCCGCAGATGACGATGCAGTCCGAGTTAACGAGATCGCGCGGGAAGGTGGTGGCCCCGCCGCGGCCGAAGCTAGTCCCCAGACCGGGAACGGTGGCGGAGTGTCATATCCGGGCCTGGTTCTCGATCTGAATCGCGCCGAGCGCGGTCCAGAGCTTCTTGATGAGATAGTTCTCCTCGTTGTCGAGCGTCGCGCCGCCGAGGCTGGCAAACCCTAGCGTCCGCTGGACGCGCTTGCCGCCGGCGCTCTCCTGCCAGGTCGCGTTCCTGGTCGCGATGACCCGGTCGGCGATCATGTCCATCGCCTCGTCCAGGCCGAGCGGCTCCCAGGTCGTCCCGTACGGCCGCCGGTAGAGCACCTTGGTCAGCCGGCCCGGATGGGTGACCAGCTGCTTGCTGGCCGAGCCCTTCGGGCAGAGTCGGCCTCGCGATACCGGCGAGTCCGGGTCACCCTCGATCTGCGTGACTGTGTCCTTGCCGTTGACCTTCGCCACGTACACGCGCTGGCCGCAGCCGACCGCGCAGTACGGGCAGACCGAGGATGTCACCCGATCGGCTGCCTGCGTGCGCGGAGCAGCGTGCTCGGTATGCGGCGATCGGATCGCGGCGCCGCGGCCCAGCCGGTCCGGACCGGTCAGCTGCCGGTACACCGGCCAGTTCTCGATCATGCTGCGCACAGTGCGCGGACCGTCAGGAGCCACACGGCTATCCAAACCGACGTAGCCTGCGAGGGCAAGCGGGGTACCTGTAGCTGGGGAGGTGACCGGTGGCCGGACGGACGGCGCGCAGGCGCGTGACGCGGGTCAGCGTCGACGCGGGCGACGTCACCGAGCGCGCTGACCTGCTGGCCAGCGAGGAGCCGCTCGGCATCAGGATCGGCAGACAGGCCGTCAGCCTGACGATGCGCACGCCAGGCGATGACATCGACCTGGTGGCCGGGTTCCTCGTCAGCGAGGGCATGGTCGTGACCGCGGCCGATATCGCCTCGATCACGATCTGCGATGGCCAGCGCTGTGATCACATGCCACGAGGCCGACGACGAGGTGGGCAACGTCGCCGACGTCACCCTGCGGCCCGGCCTGACGGTGCAGCCCGAGCTCCGGCGCAGCTTCCTGACCAGCAGCGCCTGCGGCGTTTGCGGGAAGGCGAGCATCGAAGACCTCCACGTTCCCGGCCGGTTTGATCTTTCCAATGATCCGGTCCTGGTGACGGCGCAGGTGCTGGCGGGACTGCCGGGCACGCTGCGGCACGCGCAGCGCGTGTTCGACCGGACGGGCGGGCTGCACGCGGCTGGCCTGTTCAGCGCCGAGGGCGACCTGCTGGTGGTGCGCGAGGACGTCGGGCGGCATAACGCGGTCGACAAGGTCGTCGGCTGGGCCCTGCAGGCCGGCCTGCTGCCGCTCGCCGGCCGCGTCCTGCTGGTCAGTGGGCGCGCATCCTTCGAGCTGGTGCAGAAGGCGGTACTGGCGGGCATCCCGGTGCTGGCGGCCGTCTCGGCGCCGTCGTCGCTGGCCGTGCAGCTTGCCGCCGACGCCGGCCTGACGCTCGTCGGCTTCCTGCGCGGCGGGTCGATGAACGTCTACGCCGGCGTAGAGCGGATCAGCGTCTTACGCTGTGTGCCAGACTGACCACGTATCGGCGGCACGGATAGCAGGACGGGGAGGTCAGGCGTGGCTCACGCAGTGGTGCACTTCGAGATCAGCGGCCCCGACACGGGCCAGCTAGCGGACTTCTACGCCAGGCTGTTCGGCTGGCGCATGCACCCGGTGCCCGGCGCTGGCTACACGCTGATCGACACCAGCGCCGGCAGTGGCATCAACGGCGGCATCGCAGCGAGCGAGGACGGCGCCGGAGATGTCACGTTCTACATCGAGACCGACGACATGCAGGCGGCGCTGGACAAGATCAACCTGCTCGGCGGCAAGACGGAGACGCCGATTACCGAGCTGGCGGGCATGGTGACCTTCGCCAAGTTCTCCGACACCGACGGCCTGGTCATCGGCCTGGTCCTCGCGCCAGCCGATCCGGGCCAGGTCATGGGGCCGTCGGCCGGCGACGGCGCGCCGGTGGACTGGTTCGAGGTGCTCGGCGCTGACTCCGGCCAGAGCCAGCGCTTCTACGCCGAGATCTTCGGCTGGCAGGCCAGTGCCGCCGGGCCGGGCTACGCGATGGTCGACACCGGCACGGCCCGCGGCATCAAGGGCGGCCTCGGGACCGTGGCCGACCATGGCAGCTGGGCGACGGTGTACGCCAGCGTGCCGTCCGTCGAGGCGGTGCTGGCCAGGGCAGTCGAGCTCGGCGGGACGCGGGAGTACGGCCCGAACCCGGTGGACGACCACATGCAGACCGGGGCGCTGCGCGACCCGGCCGGCAACGTGTTCGGCGTGTACCACCACGCCCCGCACTGAAACCCCGCTGGCTCAGCTCACGCCAGCTGGGCCGGGTCGAGCAGGCCACGGCGCCGGCGCAGGGCGAGATCGGCCTTGGTGAAGATCGTGTCGACGACGATGCCGATGATCAGGATCACGATGATGATCGAGGTCACCCCGGCGAAATCGAGGTTCTGCTGATCCGCGTCGAGCTGCTGGCCAAGGGAGACCTGCCCGATGATGGCGATGAACAGCTCGGCGGCCATCAGGCTGCGCCACGCAAACGCCCAGCCCTGCTTCAGCCCCGCCACGTACGCCGGCAGCGAAGCGGGCAGGATCAGGTAGCGGTACAGCGCGAACCCGTGCAGGCCCATGGTCTTGCCCGCGCGCAGCAGCAGCGGCGGCGTGTAGTCCACCCCGTTGATCAGCCCGTTGGCGATTGACGGGGCGGCGCCGAGGATGACCACGAACAGGATCGCCGAGTTGTTCTCGCCGAACAGGACGATCGCGAACGGGGCCCAGGCGACCGACGGCATCGTCTGCAACGCCGGTGATGATCGACCCGATCGCGGCCCGTAGCGGCGGGATGCGCGCCACCAGCAGGCCGACGACCGAGCCGATGATCAGGGCGACGAAGTAGCCGGTGACGGCGCTGCGCAGCGTCCAGCCGATGGTGGCCCAGAGCATGCCGTGCTGCATCTGCTGCCACAGGTCGGACAGGACCGGGCCAGGGCCCCTGAGAACGTACTTCTTCCACCCGGTGAGCGTGATCAGCTCCCAGACGACCAGGACCAGCACGATTGCCAGCGCTTCGGCCAGACCGCCGCCCAGGCCTTACGGGCCAGCCGGCCGGGCTCTGGACGCCCCTGCGGCAGGCCGTAGCTCCAGGTTGTCGAGCCCGCGCAGGGCCTGGTCAGTCGCCATGGCGTCCCATCTCCTCGCGCAGCCGGTCGGTCAGGCTCGCCGCCACCTGCGATACCTCAGGGGAGTCGATCCGGCGGTGACCGGCCCTGGGCAGCGTGTACTCGTCGATGACCCGGCCGGGCCGGCTGCTCAGCAGGATGACCCGGTCACCAAGCCGGGCCGCCTCCCGGACGTTGTGGGTCACGAACAGCACCGTCAGCGTCCGCTCGGCGCAGATCCGCTCCAGCTCGTCGTGCAGCAGATCCCGGGTCATGGCGTCCAGGGCGCCGAACGGCTCGTCCATCAGCAGCACGTCAGCGTTCTGGGCCAGCGCACGGGCCAGCGCAACGCGCTGCCGCATGCCGCCGGACAGCTCGTGCGGCCGCTTGTCGCCGAAGCCGCCGAGCCGGACCGCGTCCAGCAGCTCCGCGGTCTGCGCCCGCCGCGCGGCCCGCGGCACTCCCCGTGCCTGCAGCGCCAGCTCCACGTTGCGTCCGGCCGTCAGCCACGGGAACAGCGCGGGCTCCTGGAACATCAGCCCGACCTTCCGGCCGGTGGTGTCAACCTGACCGGAGGTCGGCTGGTCCAGGCCGGCCACCAGGTTCAGCAGCGTGCTCTTGCCGCAGCCGGAGGCGCCGATGATGCAGACGAACTCGCCGTCGTGGACGGTGAGCGATATCTGGTCAAGCGCGAGCAGCTCGGTCCGCCCGGTCCGGTACGCCTTGCTCACGTCGGTCAGCCGGACCGCTTCCGTCCGGCCGAGACCGGCGGGGCTGGCGTCGGCTGGCTCGGCCCGAGACAGGGCTGACGCCCCCGGCGCCAGTGTTGGCTGCGACTGGCCGGGGGCGTCACCTGCTCGTTGCTCACCCTCACGAGCTGACCTGCGACTGCCCGTCAGCAGCCAGCAGCGTGTTCAGCGGGCCGAGATCGTAGATGGCCGACAGGTTCTTCACGGGGCTGAGCAGGCCCGACGGCTACGGCGTGATCCGCGTCGGTGATCAGCGACGAGGCGATCGGGTCGTTGGTGAAGGTGACCTGCGCGAACGCGGCCGCCAGAATGGCCGGCTTGAGGCTCTTGCCGCTCAGCGAGTCCAGCTCGGCGTTGGCCGCGGCCTCGGCGGCCGACTTGTTGCTGGCGATGTAGGAGTTGGCCTCGATCTGCCCCTTGAGCAGGTCGCTGATGACCGTGGGGTTCTTGGCGATGAAGCTCTGCGTCGCCACCAGCTCGGTGGTGACGAACTGGCCGCCCGGCCACAGGCTCGCCTCGTTGACCAGCGCGTGCCCGCCGTCCGCGATCATCTCGGCGTCGTAGGGGGCCGGCTCCCAGCCGCCCGCGATCTGGCCAGACTCGAAGGCGAGCACCGCGTCGGAGTTGGGCGTGATCGGCGTGATCGGCACGTCACCGCCGCCGGTCGAGGTCGTGGTCAGGCCCTTGCCCTTCAGCCAGTAGCGCAGCGCCACGTCCTGGGTGTTGCCGAGCGACGGCGTCGCCAGCTTCTGGCCCTTGAGCTGGGCGGCCGTGGTGATGCCCTTCTTGACCACCAGCTCGGCACCGCCGGAGGCGGCGCCGGAGATCACCTTGATGAGGCTGCCGCTCGACTGCTGCCACGCCTTGATGGCCGGGTTCGGCCCAACGTACGCGGCGTCCAGCTGGCCAGCCAGCAGGGCGGTGGCCTCCTCAGTGCCGGTGCTGAAGGGGTACAGCTTGAGGGTCACGTTCGGGCCGAGGTTCTTGGTGAAGAAGCCCTCCTTCACCCCGATCAGCGCCGACGCATGGGTGATGTTCTCCAGGAAGCCGAGCCGCAGCGTGACCTTGGCGGCTGGCTGGCTGCCGCCGCCGCCGCTGCTGGCGCTCGACGACGCGCAGCCCGCAGCGAGCAGGGCGACCCCGGCCGCCGTGAGTCCGGCCAGTACTCGTTTCATCGTCCACCTTTTCCGATCATTTAACTCGGGAATCAAGCTGGACGGAAGTCTACAATAGCTATGGGAATTATGTGAACTCACGGCCGAAATAATCGGCCAGGCGGCCAGGAGCGGGCTAGCTGCCCTCGTCCCCCGCGCTCTGCGGGTTGACGCCGAGCACCGACTTGAACCGCTGGAGGCACGTCTGGAGCTGCGCCAGGTTCGCCGGGGAGGCGTTCGTGGTGTCGAAGCGGACGCCGTACATGGTGTTGATGGGTGACTGCGTGGCCGGCATGGCCATGGGCGGCGCGTTCTGGATGTGGGAGCAGGCCGCTCGCACCTGCAGCGCCGTGGTCCTCGGGGTGTTCGGGCTGAACTGGACAGTCATCCACTGCTTGTCGAGGGCGGCGCCCATTTGCCCGCAGCCGGCGAGCGCGCCCGCCAGCAGCGCGGCCGCCGCGGCCGGCGCTGCGATCCGCGCCCTGGCAGGCCGCCGTCGTCCTCGCACGCCGACACTCTATGGCCTCGCGTCCGTTAACTGGCTGACCGGGCCGCTGCCGCCGTACGGTGACGTTGACGGCCGAGGACGTCGGGGCGTCGACGACGGCGTCGACGACGGCGCGGACGACGGGGAATGGAGGCTGCGATGGCCAGTCTGATCGAGGACTACGCGCTCATCGGGGACATGCAGACCGCCGCGCTCGTGGGCCGCGACGGCTCCGTGGACTGGCTGTGCCTGCCGAGGTTCGACTCCGACGCGTGCTTCGCCGCCCTGCTCGGCGACGAGCACAACGGCAGCTGGCGCGTATGCCCGACCGTCAGCGAAGGGCCAGTCGACCGGCGCGGCGAAGTCAGCCGGCGCTACCAGGGCGACTCGCTGATCCTGGAGACGACCTGGCACACGATGAGCGGCACCGTCCGCGTCCTGGACTTCATGCCGCCGCGCGATCACGCCACGCCCGTCCTCGTCCGGATCGTGGAGGGCGTCGAGGGCACCGTCGAGATGGAGTCGATCCTGCGCCTGCGCTTCGGCTACGGCAGGGTCGTGCCCTGGGTACATGCGGACCGCGGACTTCATCCGCGCCGTCGCCGGGCCCGGATTCGGTCTGCTTCCACAGCCCGGTCCGCACCGTCGGCCAGAACATGGCGCACCAGGCCACATTTGACGTGAAGGCCGGCGACCGGGTGCCGTTCGTGCTGGCCTGGAAGCAATCCCACCTGCCCGCCGACCCCTGCATCGACGCCGACGCGGCGCTGGCGGCGACCCAGGACTTCTGGTCCGGCTGGGCCGCCGCGTGCACGTACAAGGGCCCGTACCGGGACGCCGTGATGCGGTCGCTGATCACGCTCAAGGCCCTGACCTACGCGCCGACCGGCGGCATCGTGGCGGCGCCCACGACGTCGCTGCCCGGAGGACATCGGCGGCGTGCGGAACTGGGATTACCGGTACTGCTGGCTGCGGGACGCGACGATCACGCTGGAGGCGCTGCTGCGCACCGGCTATACCGCCGAGGCCGACAGCTGGCGGCGGTGGCTTGCCCGGGCCATCGCCGGGGACGCCAAGGACGTCCAGATCATGTACGGCGTGGCGGGCGAGCGCAGGCTGGCCGAGTGGGAGGTCAGCTGGCTGCCCGGCTACGAGCGGTCGGCCCCGGTCCGGATCGGGAACGCCGCCGTCGACCAGCGCCAGCTCGACGTCTACGGCGAGGTCATCGACGCGCTGACGCTAGGCAGGCAGGCCGGGCTCGGCTTCGACAAGCACAGCTGGAGCCTCCAGCGGCAGCTGCTGGACTTCCTGGAGAAGCACTGGCATGAGCCGGACGAGGGGATCTGGGAGGTGCGCGGGCCCCGACGGCACTTCGTGCACTCCAAGGTGATGGCCTGGGTGGCGTTCGACCGGGCCATCCACCTGGCCGAGCAGGGCAACGCCTGGCCCGCTCCAGCGCTGGCGCGCAATCCGGGACGAGATCCACGCGCAGGTGCTCGAGCAGGGCTACGACGCCAGCCGCGGGCGTCTTCACCCAGTACTACGGCAGCGCCGAGCTGGACGCGTCGGTGCTGATGATCCCCGAGGTCGGGTTCCTGCCCCCTGATGACGCGCGGGTCGTCTCGACGGTCCGGGTGATCAAGCGCGAGCTCATGCGCGACGGGCTGGTGCTGCGCTACACCCAGCCAGCCAAGGCGGTCAGCGGCGCCAGCCGAGCCGACGTGGACGGCCTGCCAGGCGCCGAGGGCGCGTTCCTCGCGTGCAGCTTCTGGCTGGTCAACGCGCTGCACCTGATCGGCGAGTACGACGAGGCCGTCGCGATCTTCGAGCGGCTGCTGGCGCTGCGCAGCGACCTCGGCCTGCTCAGCGAGGAGTACGACCCGCGCTACGGCCGCCAGGTCGGCAACACCCCGCAGGCCTTCAGTCACGTGCCGCTCATCCAGGCGGCCCTCAACCTGGAGGGCCACGCCGGCGACCACTGCCGCCGGACCACCGGCCGGGCAGGCCACAAGGCTGCAACCGACCCGGCCGCGAACCTGGGGTAGGCCGTATATGGCCTGGTCAGCGACCTGTCAGCGGGCTGGGACCGGGCATACCACTGGCAGTGTCACACTGTTGGGTAGCCATGCCACCCCGCCCGCACATTCTGGTCGTAAACGGCCGTAAGGTCCGCCAGCCGGTCTTCGTGATCGGCGCGCCGCATTCGGGCGCGGACCTGCTCGGGCGCGCCATCAAGCAGTCCGCCGGCTTCCATCTCACCATCGGCCAGGAGGCCGTCCAGAGCGTGGTGTACGCCTTCGCCCGGAGCCCCTCCATTCAGCGCGGCCGCAGCGAGGCGGCCGCCACCGTGCTGCGGGACGCATTCGCGCAAGCCTGGCAGGTGACCGCGCACTGCTGCCTGACCTGCTCGCCGACCTGCCGGGACGCCGGCCAGGTCATGGGCCCGGCCTGCTGCGTCGCCGAGCGGGACATCGTCCGGTACGGCGACGCCAGCCCTGACCTGATGTACTGCGCCGACGCGCTGGTCGACGCCTTCGCCGACGCCAGGCTGGTGCAGATCATCAGGGACGGCCGGGACGTGGTCGCGGCCATGCTCGCCGATCCGCTGACCCTCGGCTGGTTCAAGCCGGGCATGGCGAATGTCGAGACCGAGTTTCCCAACCCGTTCTTCGGCATCGAGACCGAGCACGACCTGGCGATCTGGCCGGAGCTGTCCACGGCCGGCAAGTGCGCCATGCGCTGGCGCGGCTCGGTCCGCGCCATGGCCAGGCTGCGCGCCGCCATGTCCGCCGACCAGCTGACCACGCTGCGATACGAGACCGTGCTCCGGCACCCGGCCGCGACAGCGGCCGGGTTGTCGGAGTTCGTCGGCGACGCCGTCGGCCCGGTGCCGGTACGAGCCGCCCGCCGCGACGCCGGCCGCGCGGCGAACCTGGCGCTTGGCGCCGCCTGCTCACCGCGGCCCAGATCAGCGAGGTCGAGTCCGTGGCCGGGCCGGACCTGCGCCGGGTCGGCTACTTAGACTGACGCGGCGCCGGCGCACGGGCGCGGCTGGCATCGCCGTCTCCTGGCGGGCGAACTGGGTGCGGTACAGGTCCGCGTACAGGCCGTCCGGCGTCGAGCAGGTCGGCGTGCTGCCCGCGCTCGATGACCCGGCCGTCGTCGACCACGAGGATCTGGTCGGCTTCCCGGATCGTCGACAGCCGGTGCGCGATCACCAGGGAGGTCCGGCCGGCCAGCGCCGTCTTGAGCGCGCGCTGCACGGCGGCCTCTGACTCGGAGTCCAGGTGCGCGGTCGCCTCGTCCAGCACGACCACTGACGGCGCCTTGAGCAGCAGCCTGGCCAGCGCGATCCGCTGCTTCTCCCCGCCCGACAGCCGGTAGCCGCGGTCGCCGACGACGGTGTCGAGTCCGTCGGGCAGTTCCGAGACCAGGTCCCAGATCTGCGCCGCCTGGCACGCCAGCACGAGCTCGTGCTCGGAGGCCGCCGGGCGGGCGTATAGCAGGTTGGCCCGGATGGTGTCGTGGTACAGGTGCGCGTCCTGGGTGACGACGCCGACCACGTCGTGCAGTGACGCCAGCGTGACGTCTCTGATGTCGGCGCCGCCGATCCTGACCACGCCGCTCGTCGGGTCATACATCCGCGACACCAGGTGCGTGATCGTGGTCTTGCCCGCGCCAGACGGCCCGACCAGTGCCGTCAGCTTCCCGGCCGGGGCACGGAAGCTGACGTCGGTCAGCGCCTGCTGACCAGGCCCGGCCCGCTCGGCCACCGGCAGCGCGATCGACTCCAGCGAGGCCAGCGAGACCTCGGACGCGGCCGGGTACCGGAAGCTGACGTGGTCGAACTCGATGTCCGGCGCAGCCGCCACGGCGACGCCCGCGCTCGTCACTGCCGCCCCGTCCCGGCGCGCGGCCGCCAGCACGGTCGCGCCGGGCCGCTCGGCGATCAGCGGCTTCAGGTCGAGCACCTCGAACACCCGGTCGAAGCTGACCAGCGCGGTCATGACGTTCACCTGGACGTTGGACAGCGAGGTGATCGGCCCGTACAGCCGCGTCAGCAAGGTGGCCAGCGCCACCATGCTGCCGAGCTGGAGCGTCTTGTGGATCACCAGCTCGCCGCCGAGCCCGTAGACCACCGACGTGGACAGCGTGGCGAGGAGCGCGAGCCCGGTGACCAGGGCGCTGCCCCACAGGGCCGTCAGCACGCCGATGTCGCGCACCCGGCCCGCCCGGCCGGAGAACAGGTCGAGCTCATCGGCCGGCCGTCCGTACAGCTTGGCCAGCATCGCCCCGGCCACGTTGAACCGCTCGGTCATGGTCGAGCCCATCTGGGCATCGAGCTGCATGGACTCCCTGGTCAGCCGCTGCAGCCGGCGGCCGACGCGGCGCGCCGGATACAGGAATACCGGGATCAGCACCAGCGCGACCACCGTCACCTGCCACGAGTACACGAACATGACGGCGAGGACGAGGACCAGCTGCAGCACGCTGGACACCACCGAGGACAGCGTGGACGTGAGCGCCTGCTGCGCGCCGATGACGTCGCTGTTGAGCCGGCTGACCAGGGAGCCGGTCTGCGCCCTGGTGAAGAACGCGATCGGCTGCCGCTGGACATGCTCGAATACCTGCGTGCGCAGGTCGTAGATCAGGCCCTCGCCGACACGCGAGGTGAAGTACCGCTGGACGACCCCGAGGAAGGCATCGAAGATCGCCAGGCCGGCCACGATGCCCGCGACCGTCAGCACCACGGCACTGTCCTTGGGCAGGATGCCCTTGTCGATGACGACGCCGATCAGGACCGGGTACAGCACCGTGACCACCGCGTCCAGCGCCGCGGCGACCAGGAAGATGGCCAGGTCAAGCCGGTATGGCCGGGCGTACCCGGTGATCCGCCTGACAGTGCCTGGCTTGAGCCGCTGCTTGGTCACCGACGGGTCGCGAGTGAAGCTCCGCATCGCGTGCCACTGGTTCTGCATGCTCATGACCGGTGAACCGTAGCAGCCGGGCCGAGATCATCCCCGCTCAGCTAACGGCGAACCCGCGCTCTGCGCGAAACTACCAGGTCGCGGCCCGCAGGAGCCTGGCCTGAGCTGCGCGCTCGGCCGCTGCCTGCTGCTCCAGGGTGTTGCCCGGCGCCGCCTGCAGCAGCGCCTTGGTGGCGCGAGCCGCGGCCGCGTCCGTGGACAGCAGCGCCGCGACCAGGTCGCTCACCGCCCCGTCCAGCTCCGCTGGCGGGACCACAAGCTCGGCGAGCCTGAGCTGAGCGGCCTCCGCGCGCGCCGATAGTCCTGGCCGTCAGGCACAGCTCGATCGCCCGCGGCAGGCCCACGATGTCGACCAGCGGCTTGGTCCCGGTCAGGTCAGGGACCAGGCCGAGCGCGGGCTCCTTCATGCACATCCTGGCGTCGTCGGCCAGCACGCGCAGGTCACACGACAGGGCCAGCTGGAAGCCGCCGCCGATCGCGTGCCCCTGCACCGCCGCGATCGACACGAACGCGGGATTGCGCAGCCAGGTGTAGCCGGCCTGGAAGCCGGCGATGGACTCGGGGAATCCGGGCTCGGACGCGCTCGGGTTGCGTTCCTCGCCGGGCACGCCCTCGGCGCTGAACATGCGCAGATCGATGCCCGCGCAGAAGGACGGCCCGGCGCCGCGGACGACCACGACGCGCACGTCGTCGGGGATGGCGGCACCGATCCGGGCCAGGCCGCGCCACATGCTGGGGGTCATCGCGTTGCGGCGCTCGGGCCGCGCCAGCGTGACTGTCGCGACGCTGCCGGACACGCTGAAGTCGAGGCCGGCGTCGGTGAGATTGGCTAGGTCAGCAGACACAGCTCACCATTGTGCCTCATGCCTTGGACTTGGCCTTGCCTCTCGTCGCGCCGCCGCGGCCGCGCAGCGAAACGCCGCTCTCGCTCAGGATCCGGTGGATGAACCCATACGACCGGCCAGTCGATGCCGCCAGGGACCGGATGCTCTCGCCAGCGCTGTAGCGCTTCTTCAGGTCAGCCGCCAGCTTCGTCCGGTCGGCACCGGTCACTCTGGTGCCTTTCTTGAGAGTCTCGGTCACGCGAACCTCCCGTGAGCTGAAGTGACCGCTGCGTTACCGTATCTCGCCATGATCACCCATTAGCTCGTGATCGGCTACCCAGACGGCGGCAAAAAAGATCAACTAATTTTCACGCCAGCGCGACGAGGTCTGCCAGCTCCGCGCTCCAGGCGTCTTCCACGCCGTCGGGCAGCAGCACGACCCGCTCAGGCTGCAGCGCGTCGACGGCGCCCTCGTCGTGGGTCACCAGCACGATGGCGCCCTCGTACTTGCGCAGCGCGGACAGGATCTCGGCCCGGCTAGCCGGATCCAGGTTGTTAGTCGGCTCGTCCAGCAGCAGCACGTTCGCCCCCGACACCACCAGCAGCGCGAGCGCGAGCCGGGTCTTCTCGCCGCCGGACAGCACCCCGACTGGCTTGGCGACGTCGTCTCCGGTGAACAGGAACGACCCGAGGATGCGGCGGTGCTCGCTCTCGGCCAGGTCCGGTGCCGCGGTCCGCATGTTCTCCAGGATCGTCCGGGTGGTGTCGAGCGTCTCGTGCTCCTGCGCGTAGTAGCCAAGCCGCAGCCCGTGCCCCGGCAGCACCTCGCCGGTGTCGGGCTCCTCGACGCCGGCGAGCAGGCGCAGCAGCGTCGTCTTGCCGGCGCCGTTCAGGCCCGAGCACGACGACGCGCGCACCCTTGTCGACCGCGACGTCCACATCCGTGAACACCTCCAGCGAGCCGTACGACTTCGACAGCCCGGTAGCGCTGAGCGGCGTCTTGCCGCAGTGCGCCGGGACCGGGAATCGCAGCTTGGCGACACGCTCGGGGGACCGGTCCGCGCTGACGCCGGCCAGCAGGCGCTCAGCGCGCTTCTGCATGTTCTGCGCCGCCTTGGCCTTTGTCGCCTTGGCGCGCATCTTGTCGGCCTGGGACTGGAGCGCGACTGCCTGCCGCTCAGCATTCATGCGCTCGCGGCGGCGGCGCCGGGCGTCGGTCTCCCGCTGCGCCAGGTACGCGTGCCAGCCGAGGTTGTAGATGTCCAGCACGCTGCGATCGGCGTCGAGGTGGAAGACCTTGTTGACCACGGCGTCGAGCAGCCCGGTGTCGTGGCTGATCACCACCAGGCCGCCGCGGAAGGTTCGCAGGTGGTCGCGCAGCCAGCTGACCGAGTCCGCGTCCAGGTGGTTGGTCGGCTCGTCCAGCAGCAGCGTGTCCGAGCCGCCGAAGAGAATCCGGGCCAGCTCGATCCGCCGCCGCTGCCCGCCCGACAGCGTGCGCAGCGACTGCTTCAGCACCTTCTGCGGCAGCCCGAGGCTCGCCGCCAGGGACGCCGCCTCCGACTCGGCCGCGTAGCCACCCAGCACCGTCAGGCGCTCCTCCAGGTGGCCGTACCGGCGAACGCCGGCGTCCCGCCTGGCCGGATTCGGGTCCGCCATCGCCAGCTCGGCCTCGCGCAGCCCGGCGAGCAGCGAGTCGAGGCCCCGCGCGGACAAGATCCGGTCCACCGCCAGCGCGTCCAGATCACCCACCATGGTGTCCTGCGGCAGATAGCCGACAGAGCCACCGATGATGACCTGGCCTGCCGCCGGCTGGCCCTCGGCCGCCAGCACCCGGGCCAGGGTGGTCTTGCCCGCGCCGTTACGGCCGACGAGGCCGATCTTGTCGCCAGCGCCGACCTGGAAAGTGGCACTCTCGAGCAGCAGGCGCGCGCCAGCGCGCAGTTCAACATCGCGTGCGGTAATCACGGAAAACTCGCTCCATAACCAGACTCGGATCGGACGCCGGGCAGACTCGTCCCCTCATGCGGGGGCGCGGCGTCACGACAGGAGCGGTTGCATGACCGCGATTTTACCCGAGCGCAGGACCACCAGGCGACTGAGTATTCCCGCGCCCCTCCTGGACAGCGTCGCCGCCCGGCCGGGAGCTTTCGGTCAGCCTGATCCTGATCGCCCGGAATAGCCGCGGCGTGCCCTGCAGCACCGCGAGCCGAGGGTCGGGCACCGTCAGGAACCTGTCGACGGCGATGTCAAAGTACGGTCGCAGCCGCACGTCTTCGCGCAACGCCGCCATTGCGCGCTTATCCCCGCCGAGCACCAGCGCGTCCAGCTCGCCACTGACCGGCCCGAACACGCCAACCGCGCAGTCGGCGGCCGCCTCGAGTGCCTCGCGCGCCTGCTTTTCCCGGCGCCGCGCGAACCGGTGCTGGGACGTGCCGCCCGCTGCGCTGCGGCCGTGCACGAGCCGATTGCCGACCTTGGACGACACCAGCCGCGGCGGGGTGCCGCTGAACACGCCGGCGGCGTATCCGCCCAGCCGGACGAGCAGCACCCCCACCGTGCGGTCGGCGCCGGCATGGGCAGCGAGATCCGCTCCGCTGCAGCCGGCTGCCGTCAGGGGCGGGAACGGGGTATGACATTCGGCGATGCTGCCATCGGCCGCGCGGACAGTCACGATCTCCCGCCGGTCGTCGACGGTCGCGCAGGTCGCGCCGTGTCGCACGGCGAACGACTGGAGCCAGCCCTCGATGCGCTCGGGACCGACCTCGACCCAGCGCTGAGTGGCACGTCGGCCATTTACCATTACTCACCGCCCTGAAGCGCTTACTATCCGTCAGATGACTATCAGCATCGCTTCACAAAGCAACGCTACGGAAAGCAACACGGTCGACGCCACCGCGGGCACGCCCGCCGCGCCGGCCAGCGCGGTCGAGGACGCGCTGGCAGCGGCCATTACCGACGCCGGCCGCATCGGCGACCTCCTGGACGTGCTGCGAACCGCGCGCCTGTGGCTCCCGCTACCCGCGGACGGCGCGAAGGCAATCAGCGGCACCGCCGTCACCCTGCCGATCGTCTCTTACCTCGGCAGCGACTTCGTGCCGGCCTACTCATCGGCTGAGCTGCTCCAGCAGTTCGGCCAGCTGGCCGAGGTCACGGACACAGTGCAGGCTGACACGGTCAGGCTGACACGGTGCAGGCTGACACGGTGCAGGCTGACACCGTGCCGCACGTCGTGGTGCGGGCGGCCGACTTAGCACGGCTGCTGCCAGCGTCGATCGGGATCGCGCTGAACGCCGGCGCCAGTGAGAGCGTGCCGGTCTACCCGCAGGGCGTGTCGTATCTGGCGGCCGACAACACCACGAGCGACCCGGCCAAGATCAGCGTCGGGCCGCTGCCGGTCCGCCCTGACGGCCTGCTGGCCGGCGTCGCCGCCGGGCTCATCGCGATCGCGGCGGTGCGGGACGCCTCGGCCGCGTGGCTATCGGTCCAGTTCGCGGGCGAGGGCCTGCTCATCTCGGTGACGCTGGACGACCCGGCCGACGCGCATGTCCAGGACCTCGTCGTCGGCGCCGTCGAGCGGGCCGCCTGGGAGGCCGCGCCGCAGGACGCAGGCTTCCCGATCGACGTCACCTTCCCCGGCGACGGCGAGCGCGGCCACCTCGACGAGCGCGTCTCGGCCTTCGCGAGCCCGTTCTACCGGCGCGACGACAGCTGAGGCCGTTGGGCCGCGCGCCAGGGCGGGCTACCGGCCTTCCTGCAGGCGCGCCGCCCTGTTCAGGGCGCTGATCACGCCGGAGACCGAAGCCCGCACGATCGAGGAGCTGATCCCGACGCCCCACAGCACCCGGTCGCCGATCTCGATCTCCAGGTAGGCGGCCGCCTCGGCATCCCGGCCCGCCGTCAGCGCGTGCTCGGCGTAGTCGAGCACGCGCACGCTCAGGCCGCCGAGCCCGAGGTCGACCTCGGAGATGGCCGCGCAGAACGCAGCGATGGGCCCGTTGCCGATGCCGAACAGCTCGTACTCGGTCCCGTAGGCCCGGACCGTGCAGTCGACCCGCTCCGTGCCGCCCTCACTCGACGAGGCATAGCTGACCAGCTCGAACGGGCCCGGCTCCAGGTACTCGGCGGCAAAGATCTGCCACATCTGCCCGGCGGCGACCTCGCCGCCCTCGCTGTCGGTGTGCCGCTGGATCACCTGGCTGAACTCGATCTGGAGCCGTCGCGGCAGATCGAGGTGATGATCGGCCTTCATGATGTAAGCGACGCCACCCTTGCCGGACTGCGAGTTAACCCGGATGACGGCCTCGTAGGTGCGGCCGACGTCCTTCGGGTCGATCGGCAGGTACGGCATCTGCCAGGGCAGCTCGCTGACCGGCCGGCCAGCCGCAGCAGCCTGCCGGTCCAGGTCGTCGAAGCCCTTCTTGATCGCGTCCTGGTGCGAGCCGGAGAACGACGTGTAGACCAGGTCGCCGGCATAGGGGTGGCGCTCGTGCACGCCGATCCCGTTGCAGTACTCGGCTGTCCGGCGGATCTCGTCGATGTCGCTGAAATCGATCATCGGGTCGATGCCCTGGCTGTACAGGTTGAGCCCGAGAGTGATCAGGTCGACGTTGCCCGACCGCTCCCCGTTCCCGAACAGGCAGCCCTCGACCCGCTCAGCCCCCGCCAGCATGGCCAGCTCCGCATCGGCGGTCGCGGTGCCCCGGTCGTTGTGAGTGTGCACCGACAGGGCGACGTGCTCGCGCCGGGACAGGCTGCGGCTGACCCACTCGATCTGGTCGGCGTAGACATTCGGGGTGGACCGCTCGACGGTGCACGGCAGGTTCAGCACGATCTCGCGGCCAGGCCCGGGCTGCCAGACGTCCATCACCGCCTCGCAGATCTCGAGCGAGAAGTCAAGCTCGGTGTCCATGAAGATCTCCGGCGAGTACTCGTAGCCGAAGTCCGTGCCGGCCAGGTACTCGTCGGCGTACTTGATGACCGCGCGGGTGCCGTCCACGGCGACCGCCTTGCACTCCGCCCGGCCGTCGCCTGCCCAGCCGAAGACCACGCTGCGGAAGAGCGGGGCTGCCGCGTTGTAGAGGTGGACCGTCGCCAGCTTGGCCCCGACCAGGGACTGCACGGTCCGGTCGATCAGCTCTTCCCTGGCCTGGGTCAGTACCGAGATGCGGACGTCATCGGGGATGACCCCGCTGTCGATCAGGCTGCGGATGAAGTCGAAGTCGGTCTGGCTGGCCGCCGGGAAGCCGACCTCGATCTCCTTGTATCCCATCCTGACGAGCAGGTCGAACATGGCCTGCTTGCGCGGGGCGTTCATCGGATCGATCAGGGCCTGGTTGCCGTCCCGCAGATCGGTGGACAGCCAGCGGGGTGCCGCGGTGATGGTGCGCGAGGGCCACTGCCGGTCGGCCAGGTCGACGGCCGGGAACGGGCGATACCGATGACACGGCATTCCGGACGGACGCTGCAACGATGGATTGCTCATGACTGTGCTCTCTTCATGACTGGCTCTGCTCCTGCTAGGGAGGGCTCCTGACGGAGGGCTCCAGGGCGAACATCGGTCGGCGCAGCAGAACCCATCCGCGGCGAGGGGCCGACCGGCTGGTTACCGGGCCTCGCCGCGGCCGGGAAGGAGCAGGCCGCGAGTCATGGTCATGAAAGTCTAGCCGACCAGTGCCACGGACAGTAACGAACCCCGGATTGTCGGCCCGGTCTGCTAGGACGGTGTCATGGCCACGGATCAGATGCGATATGGCGCCGTTCTACCTGGCGGGACAGCGACGGAGCAGCTTGAGCTCGCCCTGCTCGCCGAGGAAGCAGGCTGGGACGGAGTATTCGTCTGGGAGGCAGCCTACGGGCCGGACGCCTGGAGCATGCTGTCAGCGATGGCCGTCCGGACCGTGCGCGTCCGGCTCGGCACGCTGCTGACGCCCCTGCCCTGGCGGCGCCCATGGAAGGTGGCCAGCCAGGTCGCGACGCTGGATCAGCTGTCCGACGGCCGCGCGATCCTCGCCGTCGGCATCGGCGCGACCGAGATGGCCGATACCGGCGAGGTCACCGGCCTGCGGGACCGGGCCGAGATGCTCGACGAGGGCATCGACCTGATCCGGGCGCTCTGGGACGGCGGCACGAGCTACCACGGCAGGCACTACGCCTATGAAACCGGGCTCCCGGACCTCGGCACCGCAGCCAGGCCGGTCCAGCGGCGGATCCCCATCTGGGTGGTCGGGGTGTGGCCAGCCCCCAAGTCCATGCGCCGGACGCTGCGCTGCGACGGCGTGATCCCGCAGTACGGCCCGCTCGGCCACGAGCCAGACCCAGCTGACGCCCGAGCCGTCCGGGCCTGGCTCAGCGAGCATGGCGCTGCGGACAGCTTTGACGTCATCGCGGATGGCGAGACCCCGGCCGCAGACCCGGATGCGGCCGCGGCCACCGCGGCGTCCTGGGCGCACGCCGGCTGCTCCTGGTGGCTGGAGACCCGGTGGGAGGCGCGCGACCAGATGCGCGAGCGGCTGGCAGCCGGGCCGCCGCGCCCGCCTGTCAGGCCAGGAATCTAGCCGCGTTCGCTCAGAAGCGACCGGCGG
This sequence comes from uncultured Actinomycetota bacterium, assembly GCA_963837255.1. Taxonomy (GTDB): domain Bacteria; phylum Actinomycetota; class Actinomycetes; order Streptosporangiales; family Streptosporangiaceae; genus JAJYUU01. The sequence continues at coordinate 444,890 of CAWIMN010000007.1, read as the reverse complement.
CGCGCATGCGGCGTGGCCGCCCGTCCGGGTCGTAGACGAGGCGGTACGGAACCGCCGTCCAGGCGCGCGTCCAGCCGGAGATGCTCAGGTCCGGATAGCTGCGCAGCTGCCCTGGCGGCCGCGGTCCGACACGTCCGCCGTCATGCCACGAATCCAGTAGGGCCGCAGCCGACCGGAACGCCGCGAACATCGCTGGCCCGGCCGGGACGCCGGTGCCGGGCGAGAGGCCGAGGTGCTCGGCCGCGAGCATCTCGCGCACCTGCCGGGCGAACGCAGGAGCGCCGCTGCCGTCGTCGGTGACGACCGCGCAGGACAGCTCGGAGTCGTGGGTCCAGGACCGGCGATTGACGTTCGCGGACCCGACGGCCGCCCAGGCGTCGTCGACGAGGCAGACCTTGGCGTGGACGTAGACGGGCGTGCTCTCGGCGTTCTCAAGGCCGTATACCGCGACCCTGTCACCGCCGGCCTGCCGCAGCAGTCTCAGCGCCTGCGCGCGGCCGACGAGATTGAGCGGCATCGCGACCCGCCCGTCCTGGTCGGGGAACCGCGGGATCACGGCGATCACGCGCAGGCCCGGGTTGGCGCGCAGGCCGGTAGCGAGGGCCGCGACGATCTCGGCCGACCAGAGGTACTGGTCCTCGATGTAGACGAGGGAGCGGGCCTGTGGCAGGACCTTCTGGTAGGCGCGCGCGATGCTGCGCTCCCCCGCTGGGGCGAAGTCGTAGCCGTGCCGTCGGTACGGATACGTCCGCAGGATCTGGACGGCATGCTGGCCGCGGGCCGGCGGGTCGGGCTGCTGCGGCGGGAGCGGCCGCGCCTTGCGCTGGTCCCCGTCCAGCAGATCCCGCAGCCGGTGCACCGGATTACGGGTCAGGGGCGCCGGGTCTTCCCACCGCTCGCGGAACACGGTCTCCACATCGCCGACTGCTGGCCCCTGGATCAGGGCCTGCACGTCATGCCACGGCGGACGCGCGCCGTACACGGGCGCCATCTGCTGCGCCTGCGGATCGCCCGCGTGCGAGCGGTCATCGCGCCTGCTGTGGCACAGGTCGATGCCGCCGACGAAGGCCGCATCGCGCGCCGGGTCGGACCGGTGCCGCAGCACGACCATCTTCATGTGATGGGAGCCACCGGGCCGCACGCGCATGTCCAGCAGGCACTGGCCGCCGGCCGCCTCGATGTCCTCACCCAGATGCCGGTTCTGCTCCGCGCTGAAGCGCAGCCGGTCCAGGTGCGAGCGCCAGATCAGCCCGGCAACCCGGACGCCCCGGCTCGCTGCTGCGCAGAATGCGCTGGATACCTCCGGCCCAGCCGCGCTCAGCCGCTCGTCGGGATCGCCGCGCCAGTCGGTGAACAGCAGCAGGTCCCCGGCCGACATCTGCCCGACGCGGGCGGCCAGCTCGGCGAAGTACGCGCTGCCATGGATCAGCGGCCTGACATCGTTCCCGGCCGACCAGGCCGAGCCGCCTGGATGCCTGGAGTCGAGGCGGGTAGCCGGGTTGCCCCGCTCGGCTGCGCTCAAGAACCACTCATCTGGGGGCACGCCTGGGGAGCTACCCAGCAGTACGCGAAGCATGCCCGACTTTGCGGGCGCGCGTCCGAAGAGACAAGGCTCAGACGTTGAACCCGAGGGCGCGCAGCTGCTCGCGGCCGTCCTCGGTGATCTTCTCCGGACCCCACGGCGGCAGCCAGACCCAGTTGATGCGGAAGTCCTGCACCAGGCCGTCGAGCGCGACCCGAGTCTGGTCCTCGATCACGTCGGTCAGCGGGCAGGCAGCGCTGGTCAGCGTCATGTCGATGGTGGCCGTGCGGTCGCTCTCCACGGTCACGCCGTAGACCAGGCCGAGATCGACGACGTTGACCCCGAGCTCGGGGTCGACCACGTCGCGCATCGCCTCGAGCACATCCTCGGTCTCCGGATCAGTCGCCGCGTACGGGGCGCCGTCAGCGGCTGCGCCTGCGGTCCCGGTGCTCTCGGTGCCGTTGACCGTGTCGGTGCTGTTGACCGTGCCGGTGCTGTTGACCGTGCCGGTGCTGTTGTCAGTCATGCCTGCTCCCCTGTCCCGCGCTCGCCCAGGGCCCTGGCCGTCGCATCCTTCCACGCCATCCAGCCCAGCAGCGCGCACTTGATCCGCGCCGGGTACTTCGAGACGCCCTCGAACGCGACCGCGTCACCCAGCACGTCCTCGTCTGGCACGGCCTCGCCACGCGACTGCATCAGCTTCAGGAACTCGTCGCTGATCTGCATGGCCTCGCCGACAGTCTTGCCGATGATCATGTCAGCCATGACGGAGGCGCTGGCCTGGCTGATCGAGCAGCCGAGTGCCTCATACGAGACGTCGGCCAGGACCGGATCGCCGCCGGCGTCCTTGAGGCTGACCCGCAGCGTCACCTCGTCGCCGCAGGTCGGATTGACGTGCTGCACCTGCGCGTCGAACGGCTCCCGCAGGCCCGCGTGCAGCGGGCGGCGGTAGTGCTCCAGGATGATCTCCTGGTACATCGACTCGAGCTCCATCACGCTGTCCCGAAGAACTTCTGCGCCTGCCTTATTCCGTCTGCCAGCGCGTCTACCTCGTCATGGGTGTTGTACACGTAGAACGTGGCCCTGGTGCTGGACTGCGCGCCGAGCGCGCGGTGCAGCGGCCAGGCGCAGTGATGTCCGGTCCGGACGGCTATGCCGAGCTCGTCGAGCACCTGCCCGGCGTCGTGCGGATGGATGCCGTCCAGGACGAATGACACCGCGCCGCCGCGGTCGGCTGTGTCCAGCGGGCCCAGGATCCGCAGGCCCTGGATGGCGGCCAGCGCCTCCAGCGCATGCGCGGTGAGCGCCTCCTCGTGCGCCGCGACGTTCGCCATCCCGAGCGCATCGAGGTAGTCGCACGCAGCGGCCAGGCCGACCGCTTGCGCAGCCGCGGGCACGCCGGCCTCGAACCGGTCTGGCGGCGGCAGGAAGGTCGAGCCTTCCATCCGCACCACCTCGATCATCGAGCCGCCGGTGATGAACGGCGGCATCGTCTCGAGCAGCTCGCGCCGCCCCCAGAGCACGCCGACGCCGGATGGCCCGAGCATCTTGTGCCCGGAGAACACCACGAAGTCGGCACCGAGGGCGGACACGTCGACCGGCTGGTGCGGCACCGACTGGGCACCGTCGGCCAGGACCAGCGCACCCTGCGCGTGCGCCGCCGCCGCGATCTGGGCCACTGGCGGCACGACCCCCGTCACGTTGGACTGGTGCGTCACCGCGACGATCTTGGTCCGGTCGTTGATGAGCTCGCCGATGTTCGTCAGGTCCAGGCGCCCGTCGGGTGTCACGCCGAACCAGCGCAGCGTCGCGCCGGTGCGCTCGCACAGCTGCTGCCAGGGCACGAGGTTGGCGTGGTGCTCGGACTCGGTGACCAGCACCTCGTCAGCCGGGCCGACCGCGAACCTGCTGGCCTCCGGTCCGGAGGTGGCGGCGTTGCTCATCGCGTAGGCGACCAGGTTCACCGCCTCGGTGGCGCTCTTGGTGAAGACGATCTCGCCGGGATCGGCGTGCAGGAACGCGGCGATTGTGGCCCGGGCGCCCTCGTAGGCGTCGGTCGCCTCCTCGCCTAGCAGGTGCGCGCCGCGGTGCGCGGCCGCGTTGTGCGTGGTGTAGAAGTCGCGCTCGGCGTCGAGCACCTGGCGCGGCTTGTGCGACGTGGCGCCGGAGTCCAGGTAGATCAGGTGGCGGCCGCCGCGAACCGCCCGGCCCAGGATCGGGAAGTCCGACCGGATCGCCTCGATATCGAGCGGGGCAGCGTCCCGCGCCGCCCGTTACCGCGATCATCTCGCCGGCCGTGCTCACGCCGTCGCGCCTGCTCTGGTTGCATCGACACTGGTCGCATCGACACTGAGGAAGCGCTCGTAGCCGCTGGTCTCCAGCTCCTCGGCCAGCTCCGAGCCGCCCTCCTCGGCGATCCGGCCGGCGACGAAGACGTGCACGAAGTCGGGCTGCACGTAGCGCAGGATGCCGGGTGTAGTGGGTGATCAGCAGCACGCCATGGGCAGGGTCCTCGCGGAACCGGTTGATGCCCGCCGAGACTATCCGCAGCGCGTCGATGTCGAGCCCGGAGTCGGTCTCGTCCAGGATCGCGATCTTGGGGTTGAGCAGCTCGAGCTGGAGGATCTCGTGCCGCTTCTTTTCGCCGCCGGAGAAGCCCTCGTTGAGGTTCCGCTGCGCGAAGGACGGGTCCATCGACAGCTGGTCCATGGCCTCGCGCAGTTCCTTGCCGAACGTGCGGATCTTCGGCGCCTCGCCGCGGACGGCGGTAATCGCGGTGCGCAGGAAGTTCGACACCGAGACGCCCGGCACCTCGACCGGGTACTGCATGGCCAGGAACAGCCCGGCCCGCGCCCTGGCGTCGACGCTCATCGCCAGCACGTCCTCGCCGTCGAGCGTGATCGAGCCCTGGGTGACGGTGTACTTCGGGTGCCCGGCGATGGCGTAGGCCAGCGTCGTCTTGCCCGACCCGTTCGGCCCCATGATCGCGTGCGTCTCCCCGGCCGAGATGGTCAGGTCGACGCCGCGCAGGACCTCAAGGCTCTCCCCCGCAGCGTCCGTCACGCTGACGTGCAGGTCACGGATCTCTAGGGTGGACATATCGGTTATCTCCTGGTTGCTTGGTCTAGAGCTCGACGAGGACGTCGTCGCCCTCGATCTTCACGGGTAGATGGGGACCGGCTTGGTCGCGGGCGGCCCGGTCGGCTTGCCCGTGCGCAGGTCGAAGCAGGATCCGTGCAGCCAGCACTCCACGGTGTGGTCGTAGACCTCGCCCTCGGACAGCGGGACCTCCTCGTGCGAGCAGACGTCGTGCAGCGCGAAGACCTCGCCCTCGGCCCGGACGATCGCGACCGGAACCCCGGCCACCTCGACGCCGATCGCGCCCTGGTCCGGCAGCTGCGACAGCGCGCACGCCCGGCGGAACTCGCTCACGCCAGCTCCGCCTCGACCGCGGCCATGATCCGCTCCTGGAGCTCGGGCACCTCGATCTTGCCGATCAGCTCGCCGAAGAAGCCGCGGATCACGAGCCGCTTGGCCTCATCGGCCGGGATGCCCCTGGCCATCAGGTAGAACAGGTGCTGGTCTTCCAGCCGGCCGCTCGCGCTGGCGTGCCCGGCGCCGGCCACCTCGCCGGTCAGGATCTCCAGGTTCGGCACCGAGTCGACCCTGGTGCCGTCGGTCAGCACGAGGTTCCGGTTGTACTCGTAGGTGTCGGTGCCGGTGGCCTCGGCCCGGATGATGACGTCGCCGATCCACACGGCGTGCGCGTCGTCGCCCTGCAGCGCGCCCTTGTAGCTCACCCGGCTCCGGCAGTTGCGCTCGGCGTGGTCGACGAACAGCCGGTGCTCCAGGTGCTGCCCCGCATCGGCGAAGTACAGGCCGCGCAGCTCCGCGTCGCCGCCCGGCCCCGCGTACCGCACCGACGGCGCCAGCCGCACGACCGACCCGCCGAGCGTCACCGCGGTATGCGTCAGCTTCGCGTCCCGCCCGAGCTGCGCATGATGATGCGACAGATGCACCGCATCATCCGCCCACGCACTGCAGGCTGACACGACGACGAGCGACGCCCCGTCCCCGACCACAAGCTCGACATTGTCCGCATACGTCGCACTGCCGGTGTACTCAAGCACGACAACCGCGCTGGCGTTCGTGCCAACCTCGATCAACGTGTGCCCGAAGGCCGCCCCATCCGCGCTCTCGCCGCGAAACGTGATGTGCGTGGGCGTCGTCGCTCTCAGTGTCCTGCAGGCACGGTGACCACGGTGGCTTCCGCGAACGAAGCAAACGCCCTGGCACTGACCCGGTCCCCGGGCACGTAGGCGGTGCCGAGCCTGGAGTCACCATGTTCAAGGTTTCCAATGGTGACTCCAGGCGCGGCATCGGCTACGACCGCAACCTTCCCGTCACCGGGACCGATCGGCAGAGTGCAAGACCGCGCAGACGGCGCAGCGGAGTGAACCGCCACTCCTCCTCGCGACCCGTCGGCACGGCGAAGTCAGCCGGGTCATACGACTGCCGCTCGTGCAGCCTGGAGACGGGAGCCGTCTCGACGGCTCCCTGCAGGCCTGACATCAGCCGACCGCTCCTTCCATCTGCAGCTCGATCAGCCGGTTGAGCTCGAGCGCGTACTCCATCGGCAGCTCTCGCGCGATGGGCTCGACGAAGCCGCGGACGATGGTGGCCATCGCCTCGTCCTCGGTCATGCCGCGGCTCATGAGGTAGAACAGCTGGTCCTCCGACACCTTGGAGACCGAGGCCTCGTGGCCCATCTCCACGTCGTCCTCGCGGACGTCCACGTACGGGTAGGTGTCAGACCGGCTGACCGCGTCGATCAGCAGGGCGTCGCACTTGACCGTCGACTGGGAGTGCTCCGCGCCCTCCTGGACCTGGACCAGGCCGCGGTAGGACGTCCGGCCGCCAGCCCTGGCCACCGACTTGGAGATGATCTGGCGAGGAGGTGTTCGGCGCGCAGTGCACCATCTTGGCCCCGGCGTCCTGGTGCTGGCCCGCGCCGGCGAACGCCACCGACAGCGTCTCGCCCCTGGCGTGCTCGCCCATCAGGTAGACGGCCGGGTACTTCATCGTGACCTTGGAGCCGATGTTGCCGTCGACCCACTCCATGCTCGCGCCCTCGTAGGCGACGGCGCGCTTGGTGACCAGGTTGTACACGTTGTTCGACCAGTTCTGGATCGTGGTGTACCGGCAGTGCGCGTCCTTCTTCACGATGATCTCGACGACGGCCGAGTGCAGCGAGTCCGACGAGTAGATCGGCGCGGTGCAGCCCTCGACGTAGTGCACGCTCGCGCCCTCGTCGACGATGATCAGGGTCCGCTCGAACTGGCCCATGTTCTCGGTGTTGATCCGGAAGTAGGCCTGCAGCGGGATATCTACCTTGACGCCCTTCGGCACGTAGATGAAGCTGCCGCCGGACCAGACCGCGGTGTTCAGCGAGGCGAACTTGTTGTCGCCGACCGGGATGATCGTCGCGAAGTACTCCTGGAACAGCTCCGGGTGCTCCCGCAGCGCCGTGTCGGTGTCCAGGAAGATGACGCCCTTCTCCTCCAGGTCCTCGCGGATCTTGTGGTAGACGACCTCCGACTCGTACTGCGCCGCGACGCCGGCGATGAGGCGCTGCTTCTCCGCCTCCGGGATGCCGAGCCTGTCGTAGGTGTTCTTGATGTCGGCTGGCAGGTCGTCCCAGCTCGCCGCCTGCTTCTCGGTGGACCGCACGAAGTACTTGATGTGGTCGAAGTCGATGCCGGACAGGTCAGAGCCCCAGGTCGGCATCGGCTTGCGGTGGAAGAGCTTCAGGCCCTTCAGCCGCAGGTCCAGCATCCACTCCGGCTCGTTCTTCTTCGCCGAGATGTCGCGGACGACGTCCTCGTTCAGGCCACGGCGCGCGGAAGCGCCGGCCGCGTCCGAGTCGGACCAGCCGAACTTGTAGCGGTCCAGGCCATCGAGCTCTGGGCGGGCGATAGTGGTCATGCGGAGATTCCTCCGGCCTCGGTTGTTGCGCGGTTATGCACAAGAGAAGGCGGCGTGACGTGCGTGGTGCAGATCCCGTCACCGTGAGCGATCGTGGCGAGGCGCTGCACGGGGGTGCCGAGCAGGCGGCCGAATGCCTCGGTCTCCGCCTCGCAAAGCTGGGGATACTCGGCGGCCACGTGGGCCACCGGGCAGTGGTGCTGACAGAGCTGTTCTCCCCCGCCAGCGCCAGTACCACCAGCAACTGGCCCACCGCCAGCCGAGGCGGCGTAGCCGTCGGCGGACAGCGCCGCCGCGAGCGCCTGGACCCGCTGGTCCGGGGCGGCCGCCTCGACGGCCGGCCGGTACCTGCGCTCGAGCTCGGCGATCTGCTGCCGGGCGAACTCGGCGACGGCGCCAGGCCCGGCCCGCTCGGCCAGGAAGCGCAGGGCGCTGGTCGCCAGGTCGTCGTAGGCGTGCTCGAAGGCGCTGCGGCCAGCGTCGGTGATGGCGAACAGCCTGGCTGGCCTGCCGCGGCCCCGGCTGCCGTACGTCCTGGCGGTCCTGATCTCGACCATGCCGTCAGCCAGCAGGTTGTCCAGGTGCCGGCGGACGGCGGCCGACGTCAGGCCCAGCCGGGCCGACAGGCCGGCGGCCGTCACCGGGCCGTTCTCTAGAATGAGACGGGCGATCCGGCCGCGGGTGCCCGACTCCGAGCCGCGGGGACCGTCCTGGGACTGGGCAGCCGTCAGCCCGGCACCACCGGTGCTCAGCGCCTCATCTGCCAGTCCCACGTATTTCACAACATCATTGTGCCGTAATTAGTTCCGCGGCCGCAATCGGGTCGGCGCATGGGGTGTATCACGTGCGCGCAATCACATCTGGCTCCAGTCGGCATGTATCGATTTGTCCCGAACCCTGCGATGATGGCGCCATGACCGAGATCGGGGCGACCGCCAGGCGCATGTGGGCATTGTTCGAGCCGGTGCACGTCATCAGCTACTTCGCCGACGAGCCCCGGCAGGCGTTCGAGCAGGCCGGCCTGCGGGGGTTCTGGCGCGGCTACTTCGCCGGCCGGGCCGCGCCCATCGGCCTGACCGGGGCGGCCCCGGTGGTCGCCGCCTTCTTCTCGTTCGCGCCCGGGATGGTCGCCAGGGCGGTGCCCGGCGTCTGGGACCTGATCAGCCCGGCGGATGCGATGGCCGTCCGCCAGGCCGGCGCGGTCGCCGCGCTGCGCCGGCTCCTGGACGTGCCCGACGGCACCGCCGCGCCCGCGCCGATCGCGGCCGCCGCTGACCGCCTTGCCGGCCTGACGACAGATCTCAGCTGGGCAGGGCGCACGCTGGGGGCGGCGAACGCAGCGCTCCCCGTTCCCGCCGAACCGCTCGCCCGGCTCTGGCATGCCGCCACGGTGCTGCGCGAGCACCGCGGTGACGGCCACATCGCGGCCCTGGTCGCCGCCAATCTCGATGCGCCCGAGGCGCTGGCCCTGCGGGCGGGCGTCGACCTGGCCGCGAACGGCGCTCACAGCCACGTGTCAGCAGGCTGGGGCCGCGCTCAGATGCAGCCGGCCCGCGGCTGGACGGACGAGGAATGGGACGCTGCCATCGCCCGGCTGGGCGGACGCGGGCTGCTTCACCCTGATGGAACCGCCACGCAGGCGGGCACGGAGCTGCACCGGAACATCGAGCGCGCCACCGACGTCGCGGCCGCGCGGCCGTGGGCCAGCCTGGCGGAGAGCGAGCGGGATGAGCTCGCCGACCTGCTGCTGCCCATCGCCAGGGCCTGCGCGGCCGTGCTGCCGGTGCCGAACCCGGTCGGCGTGCCGGTACCCGTCGGGCGCTGAGCCGCCCAGCCCCCCGCGATCCCTACGGAGCCCGCCATGAGCACGCTTGAGCGGCCGGCACTGACCGAGCTCGCTGACCCGGCCATCCTGCCCGATCCCTACCCGGTGCTGGCTGGCCTGCGGGAAGCTTCCCCGTTCGCCGAGTTCGACGGCGCCTTCGTCGTCGTCGGGCGGCACGCCGACTGCTCTGCGGTGCTCAGGGACCCGAAGGCCAGCAGCGAGCGCCACAAGTCACTGCTGGCGCCGGCCGCCCCGCAGCGCACCAGGGACAGGCCGTCGTTCCTGTCGCTCGACCCGCCGGACCACACCCGGCTGCGTCGCCTGGTGGCCAAGGCCTTCACGCCGCGCACCGTCGCCCGGCTGGAGCCGCGCATCCGCGCCATCACCGGCGACCTGCTGACCGCGGCCGCCGCGGCCGGCCAGATGGAGGTCGTCAGCCAGCTCGCCTATCCGCTGCCCGTCCGGATCATCTCCGAGCTGCTCGGCGTCCCGGTCGACGACCACCCGCGCTTCGCCGGCTGGTCGGCCCGGCTGGCGCACTCGCTGCAGCCGGGATTCGGCCTGGATTCCGCCGAGGCGCAGGCCAGGGCCGAGGCGGCGCAGGTGGCCAGCGACGAGTTCGCCGTCTACTTCCGCGAGCTGATCGCGGTCCGGCGGGCGCACCCGGCAGAGGACCTGCTCTCGGAGATGATCGCCGCCGAGGATGACGGCGAGAAGCTGACCGAGGACGAGCTGATCGCCACCTGCGTGCTGCTGCTCGTCGCCGGGCACGAGACCACCGTCGGCCTCATCTCGAACGGGATACTCGCGCTGCTGCGCCATCCCGATCAGCTGGCGCTGCTGCGCGGCAACCCCGACCTGGCCGCCAGCGCGGTCGAGGAGACCCTCCGCTACGACGCGCCCGTGCAGATGACGGCGCGCGTCGCCCGCGGCGGCATGCAGATCGGGCCCGTGACCGCGCGCGACGGCGCGCTGGTCCTGCTCCTGCTGGCGGCCGCCGGGCGCGACCCGGCGGTCTTCGCCGACCCGGACCGGTTCGACATCCGCCGCGGCGCGACCAGGTCATCTGGCGTTCGCCGCCGGCCCGCATTTCTGCCTGGGCGCGCCGCTGGCCCGGCTCGAGGCCACGATCGCGCTGGAGTCCTTCGCCCGCCGGATCCAGGCGCCGCGCACTGAACCTCGCGCAGCCTCGACTACAAGCCCAACCTGAACCTGCGCGGCCCGGACCGGCTCGTCGTCGAGTTCGATCGCATCAGCGCCGCCTGAGCGCGGCGGCTAGCCGAGGAAGCCGCGCAGCAGCGCCGCAGTTCCCTCCAGGTGCTCGGCCACCGCGATCCTGGCGGCGGGCGCGTCGCCCGCGAGGATGGCCTCGACGATCGCCTGCGTGCTGGCCGGCTGTGTGGTCGATGTTGCGCTGGAGCACCGGGATCGCGTTGAGGAAGTCGTTCAGCCGCATCCGCGCGTCCGCGCAGGCGGCGGCCAGCAGGCTGGACCCGGTGAGCTCGGCGATGGACAGGTGGAACAGCGTATCCAGCCGCCGGTAGTCCTGCGGGCTGGCCGCGTTGACGTCGGCCAGCCGGGCGAGCAGGCTCGCCCTCGAGCCGTCCTCGGCCGCGCCGCAGCTGAGCTGGCCAGGGCCTCGGCCGCGCCAGTCTCGACCGCCAGCCGGAAGGTGAGCGCGTCGGTCAGCTTGTCCGCGTCCTGGATGCGCGAGCCGGCGCAGCTCGCCGGTGTCCGGCGCCGGGGCGGTGTAGGTCACGAAGGTGCCGCCGAACCGGCCGCGCCGCGAGCAGACGTATCCGGCCTCGTGGAGCTCGCGGATCGCCTCACGCAGCGTCAGCCTGCTGATGCCGAGCTGCGCGGCCAGCTCCCGCTCGGCCGGGAAGCGCTCGCCCGGCCCGACCATGCCGAGCTTGATGGCGGTGAGCAGCCGCTCGACCGTCTCCTCGAAGGCATTGCCCTGGCGCACGGGGCGCAATATCCCGGTCAGGTCCACGCCCGACGTCGTCATCGGCCCTCCGTCGGCTGGACGTTTACGGCCCCGAAACTCTAGGCCGGTAACGTCGCCGGCTCGCAGGTCCCCGTGCCGCGGCCGAAAACTCATGGGACACGAGTGACGAAATCTGGCTCAGGGTCTTGACAACAGCCCAGTCCTGCTCATGATTGGTCTGATATCAGACCATTTAAAGTCGCGCTCGCCAGGTTGTAAAGCCAGCTCCAACATCCCCGCACTCCGCCGCAGGTCACCGCACCCCCCAAGGAGCATCACGTGTCAGTCAATGAAACTGCGCTGACCAGCGATGAAGAAGAGCTTCATCGCCTCGGCTACGCGCAAGAGCTGCGCCGGCGGATGTCGGGCTTCTCGAACTTCGCGGTCTCGTTCACGATCATCTCGATCCTGTCCGGCTGCCTCACCCTGTACTACTTCGGCATGGACGAAGGCGGTCCGGCCATCATCGTCTGGGGCTGGCCCATCGTCGGCATCATGACCCTGCTCGTCGGCCTGTCCATGGCCGAGGTCTGCTCGAGCTTCCCGACCGCCGGCGGCCTGTATTACTGGTCGGCCAAGCTGGCCAGAAGCGAACGGACCCGCCTGGTCCTGGTTCACCGGCTGGTTCAACTTCCTCGGCCAGGTGGCGATCACCGCTGGCATCGACTTCGGCGCCGCGTTCTTCATCAACTTCCTGCTGGACCTCTGGTTCGGCTTCGACGTCACGCATCCGTGGCACACGATCCTCATCTACGCGATCGTGCTGTTCGTGCACGGCATGCTGAACCAGTTCGGCATCCGCCTGGTCGCCCTGCTGAACGACGTCAGCGTCTGGTGGCACATCTTCGGCGTGCTGCTCATCGTCGCCACAGTGACGTTCGGGCTGAAGGCGGGCGCGCATCACGAGTCAGCCAAGTACGTATTCACCGACATGGAGAACCTCTCCGGCTTCAAGCTCGGCTTCTTGTTCATCCTGCCGATCGGGCTGCTGATGGCCCAGTACACCTTCACCGGGTACGACGCCTCCGCGCACATGACCGAAGAGACCCACAGCGCAGCACGCAGCGGCCCGCGCGGCATCGTGATGTCGATCCTGATCTCCCTGATCGCCGGCTGGGTGCTGCTGATCGGCCTCACGTTCGCGATCCAGAAGGCGAACTACGCCGGAGAAGCCGCGCAAGGTGTGGCTGCGCCCGCGCAGATCTTCCTTGACTCGATCGGCCGGACCGGCGCCGAACTGCTGCTCCTTGTGGTCATCGGCGCCCAGCTGTTCTGCGGCATGTCCTCGGTCACCGCGAACTCGCGGATGATCTACGCGTTCTCCCGCGACGGCGCGCTGCCCGGCTCCAAGCATCTGGCACAAGGTCAACAAGCGAACCAGGACGCCCACCAACGCGATCTGGCTGGCGGCTGCCGGCGCCCTCGTCCTCGGCCTGCCCTACCTGTGGAACGGCGCCGCGTACGGCGCGGTGACCTCGATCGCGACCATCGGCCTGTACATCGCCTACGTGACGCCGACGTTCCTGCGGCTGCGGCAAGGCGAGAGCTTCCAGCGCGGGCCGTGGCACCTGGGACGTCGCAGCTACGTGATCGGCTGGACGGCCGTCGACCTGGGTTGTCATCATCGCGATCTTGTTCATGCTCCCGCAGTTCGGCCCGATCGGCTGGAAGACGTTCAACTACGCGCCGATCGCGGTGGCCGTCGTCATCGGGTATGCCGGCATCTACTGGCTGGTGTCGGCGCGCAAGTGGTTCAGCGGCCCGCGGGTCCAGGGCACACCCGAGGAACTCGCGGCCATCGAGCGCGAGCTGTCGGCCTGAGCATGACCGACCAGCACGCTGGCGTGGCTCGTCCGGGGATGCTGTCCCTGGACGAGCTGCGCCAGCTCATCGCGACCGGCGAGATCGACACCGTCATCCTCGCGCTGACCGACATGCAGGGCCGGCTCCAGGGCAAGCGGCTGTCCGCGGAGTTCTTCCTGGCCGAGGTGGCGCACGAGTTCTCCGAGGGCTGCAACTACCTGCTCGCGGTCGACGTCGACATGAACACCGTCGACGGCTACCAGATCTCGTCCTGGGAACGCGGCTACGGCGACTTCGTCATGCGGCCGGACCTCGCCACGATGCGGCGGGTCCCCTGGCACCCGGCAACGGCGCTGGTCCTGGCCGACCTGCTCTGGCTGGACGGCACGCCGGTGCTGGAGTCGCCCCGGCAGATCCTGCAGCGCCAGGTCGCCAGGCTGGCCGAGCGGGACCTGATCGCGCTCGCCGGGACCGAGCTTGAGTTCGTCGTCTTCGCCGACAGCTACGAGCAGGCGGCGGCCAAGAACTACACCGACCTCGTGCCCGCCAACGGCTACAACGTGGACTACTCGATCCTCGGCACGTCCCGGATCGAGCCGCTGCTGCGGCGGATCCGCCTCGGCATGGCCGGCGCCGGCCTGTACGTCGAGTCCGCCAAGGGCGAGTGCAATCTGGGTCAGCACGAGATCGCGTTCCGCTACGCCGACGCGGTCACGACCTGCGACAACCACTCGATCTACAAGACCGGCGCGAAGGAGATCGCGGCCCAGGACGGGATGAGCATCACGTTCATGGCCAAGCCGAACATGCGCGAGGGCAACTCCTGCCACATCCACCTGTCGCTGCGCGGCACCGACGGCACGCCCGTCCTCGCCGGCGACGGCCCGCACGGCCTGTCCCGCCTGGGCGAGCACTTCCTGGCCGGTCAGCTCGCCGCGCTGCGCGAGCTGACCCTGTGCTACGCGCCCAACATCAACTCCTACAAGCGCTACGTGCCTGGCAGCTTCGCGCCCACCTCGGTCCGCTGGGGCGTCGACAACCGGACCTGCGCGCTGCGCCTGGTCGGGCACGGGTACTCGCTGCGCGGGGAGAACCGGACGCCCGGCGGCGACGTCAACCCCTACCTGGCGGTGGCCGCCATGATCGCGGCCGGCCTGCACGGGATCGACAACGAGCTGCCGCTGGAGCCCGCGTTCACCGGCAACGCCTACGAGGGCGACAACCCGCGGGTGCCGCACACGCTGCGGGACGCGCTGGACCTGTGGCAGGGCAGCCAGATCGCCAGGGACGCGTTCGGCCCCGAGGTCATCGACCACTACGCGAACTACGCGCAGGTCGAGATCGCCGCCTACGACGCAGCGGTCACCGACTGGGAGCTGCGCCGCTGCTTCGAGCGGTTGTGATCGCCATGACCAGCTACACCGTGATCAACCCGGCTACCGAGCAGCCGGTCACGCATGTCGAGCACACCACCGCCGAGGAGACCGACGCCGCCGATCGAGCGCGCCGCGCGGGCGCAGGCGTCCTGGCGGAACGTCGCGCCGGGCGACCGCGGCAGGCTGCTGCGCCGGTTCGCCGAGCAGGTCGATGCCCACATCGGCGAGCTCGCCGCGCTGGAGACCACCGGCTCCGGCCACCCGGTCGGCGCCGCGACCTGGGAGGCCGGCCAGGTCCGCGACGTGCTCACGTACTACGCCGCGGCCCCGGAGCGCATGACCGGCCGGCAGATCCCCGTTCCCGGTGGTATGAACGTGACGTTCAAGGAGCCGCTCGGCGTGGTCGGCCTGATCGTGCCGTGGAACTTCCCGATGCCGATCCTGTCCTGGGGGATGGCTCCTGCGCTGGCGGCCGGCTGCGCCGTCGTCGCCAAGCCGGCCGAGATGACACCGCTGACCGCGATCAGGATCGGCGAGCTGGCGCTGGCGGCGGGCCTGCCCGAGGGGTGTTCCAGGTGCTGCCCGGCAAGGGCAGCGTGGTCGGCCAGCGCCTGGTCGACCACCCGCTCGTGCGGAAGATCGTGTTCACCGGGTCGACCGAGGTCGGCCAGCAGATCATGACCGGCTGCGCCCGCCACATCAAGCGGCTGACGCTCGAACTCGGCGGCAAGAGCGCCAACATCGTCTTCGCCGACGCCGACATCGAGCGGGCGGCGGCGACCGCGCCGTACGCGGTGTTCGACAACGCCGGCCAGGACTGCTGCGCCCGATCCCGCATCCTGGTCGCAGGCCAGCGTCCTGGACAAGTTCATGGCGCTGCTCGAGCCCGCCGTGCAGGGCGTCAAGGTCGGCGACCCCGCGGCTGCGGGCACCGAGATGGGCCCGCTCATCTCCGCGGCGCACCGGGCGCACGTGGCCAGCTTCGTGCCGCCGAGGGCGCGCCGGTCGCGTTCCGCGGCACCGCGCCGGACGGTCCCGGCTTCTGGTACCCGCCGACGGTGCTGGCGCCCGGTCAGCACGCGGCAACCCCGCGTACACCGAGGAGATCTTCGGCCCGGTGGTCACCGTGACCCCGTTCGCCGACGAGGCCGAGGCGATCGCGCTGGCCAACGACACGCCGTACGGCCTGTCCGGCTCGATCTGGACCAGCAATGTCGGCCGGGCGATCCGGGTCGCCCGCGGCGTCGAGACCGGCAACCTGTCGGTGAACTCGCACTCGTCGGTCCGGTACTGGACGCCGTTCGGCGGCTTCAAGCAGTCCGGCCTCGGCCGCGAGCTCGGGCCCGATGCCGTCGACGCGTTCACCGACGTGAAGAATGTCTTCATTTCAACTGATTAGAGCTCTACCGATTAACGGAACGGGGTCGTTGTCATCATGCAGCGCCTGCAAGGATCGAGTCGTCGTAGTGACCGGCGCGGGCAGCGGGCTCGGGCTCGCCAGCGCGCGCCGGATGGCTGCCGAGGGCGCCCGGATCGTCGCGGTCGATATCGACTCGGGCAGCGGCGAGGCCGCGGCCAAGGAGACTGGCGGCGAGTTCGTGGCCGCCGACGTGGCCGACGAGGACGCAGGTCAGGGACCTGTTCGACGGCGTCGCGGAGCGTTACGGCCGGATCGACGTGGCGTTCAACAACGCCGGCGATCTCGCCGCCCGACGACGACTCGATCCTGACCACCGGCATCGACGCCTGGCGGCGGGTGCAGGAGATCAACCTCACCTCGGTGTACCTGTGCTGCAAGTACGTGCTGCCGCACATGCAGCGGCAGGGCAAGGGCTCGATCATCAACACCGCGTCGTTCGTCGCGGTGCTGGGCGCGGCGACCTCGCAGATCTCCTACACCGCGTCCAAGGGCGGCGTGCTGGCGATGACCCGCGAGCTCGGCGTCCAGTTCGCCCGCGAGGGGATCCGGGTGAACGCGCTGTGCCCCGGCCCGATCAACACGCCGCTGCTGCAGGAGCTCTTCGCCGCTGACCCAGAGCGCGCGGCCCGGCGGCTGGTGCACGTGCCGATGGGCAGGTTCGGCGAGCCGGACGAGATCGCGGCCGCCGTCGCGTTCCTGGCCAGCGACGATTCCTCGTTCATCACCGCGTCGCAGTTCCTCGTCGACGGCGGCATCACTGGCGCGTACGTGACACCATATTGATCATGTCAGATCATCCGGTCATCGGGATCAGCAGCTATCAGCAGCAGGCCACGCTGGGGGCACTGGGACGACCAGGCCGTCCTGCTGCCGCGTCGCTACGTCGACAAGGTGGCGCAGGCTGGCGGGCTGCCGGTGCTGCTGCCGCCGACCGACGGCGGCGCCGCCCTGCTGCCCCGGCTGGACGGCCTGGTGCTCTCGGGCGGCAGCGACGTCGAGCCGTCGCGGTACGGCGCCGCCGCGCACCCCGCGGCCGGGCCGTTCTACGCCGAGCGCGACAGCGCCGAGCTCGAGCTGTGCCTGGCACGCGCTGGCGAGCGGGCTGCCGGTGCTCGGCATCTGCCGTGGCCTGCAGGTGATCAACGTCGCGCTCGGCGGCACGCTGCACCAGCACCTGCCCGACCTGGTCGGCAACGACAGCCACTCGCCCGAGCTGGCCGGCTACGGCGCCGCACAAGGTGAGCGTGGCGGCCGGGACTCAGCTGGCGGTCATACTCGGCCGGTCCGAGGCCGCGGTGCCGACGCACCACCACCAGGCCATCGACCGCCTCGGGGCTGGCCTGGTCGCGACCGCCTGGACCGACGACGGCGTGATCGAGGCCGTCGAGTTCGACCAGGTCGCCGGTGACCATGCGGCCCCATTCATGATCGCCGTGCAGTGGCATCCGGAGGCCGGCGACGACCTCAGCCTGTTCACCGCCCTGGTCGCGGCGGCCAGCGACGCCGCCTTCGGTGCGCGCACGGCTGCCGGATAGCGGTCGGTAAACCGCAGCGAACGCTCCACAGCCGGAGTGTTTCAGGCGCGAAAGATCGCCTCAAATCCGGTTAGTCTTCAGGCCATGACGACCAGCGCACCGGGCCAGCAGGCCGACGGCGGGAGCAAGGACCCGGCGGACAAGAGCAGCGAGCCGATCGACGACCTGGTCACGAGCCGGCACTCGATCACCCTCGACGATGGCGGCGAGCTGAGCTACTCCGTCACGACCGGGCGGATCGTGCTGCGCCAGGAGGGCCACACCGACGACAAGTTCGACGGCCCGCAGCCCAAGGCCGAGGTCTTCGTCACCGCCTACACGGCGGACAGCGAGGATCCGCGCGCCCGGCCGGTGACGTTCGCCTTCAACGGCGGGCCCGGCTCATCCAGCGTCTGGCTGCACCTCGGCCTGCTCGGCCCGCGCCGGGTCGTGATGGGCGACGTCGGCAACCTGCTGCCGCCGCCCTACGCCCTCGCCGACAACAGCCGAGACCCTGCTGCGCCACAGCGACCTGGTGTTCATCGACCCGGTCTCGACCGGCTACTCGCGCGCGGTCAAGGGCGAGAAGTCCAGGGAGTTCCACGGCTACGGCGGCGACATCGAGTCGGTCGGCGAGGTGATCCGGCTGTGGACCACGCGCAACGGGCGGTGGATGTCGCCGAAGTACCTCTGCGGCGAGTCCTACGGCACGACCAGGGCCGGCGGCCTCGCCCGCCACCTGCAGCAGCGATACGGGCTGTACCTGAACGGCCTGATGCTGATCTCCGCGGTGCTGGACTTCGGCACGGCCGAGTTCGGCGGCGGCAACGACGACCCGTACGCGCTCTACCTGCCGACCTACGCCGCCGTCGCGCACTATCACGGCAAGCACGGCGACCGGCCGCTGCGCGACGTGCTCGCCGACGCCGCAGGCCTACGCCGAGCGCGACTACCTGTGGGCGCTCGGCCGCGGCTCCCGGCTGACGGCGGCCGAGCGCGCCGCGGCGGCCGCCCGGGTGGCCGAGCTCACCGGGCTGTCCGCCGATTACGTGGACCGGGTGAACCTGCGGCCCGAGCACGTCAGGTTCCTGACCGAGCTGCTGCGCGACCGGCGGCTGGTCGTGGGCCGGATCGACGGCCGGTTCACGGGCTGGGACACCGACTACGGCCGGGAGATGTGGACCTCCGACCCGTCCATCGACGCGATCGTCGGCCCGTACACGGCGGCGCTGAACCACTACGTCCGGGCCGAGCTCGGCTACGCCAGCGACCTGCCGTACGAGATCCTGACCGACCGGGTGCAGCCGTGGTCGTACTCGGAGTTCGAGAACCAGCACGTGCACGTGATGGAGGCACTGGCCGCGGCGATGCGCGCGAACCAGCACATGCGGGTCCATGTCGACTGCGGTTATCACGACCTGGCCACGCCGTACTTCGCCGCCGAGCACTCGTTCGCGCACCTGGCCATCCCGGCCGAGCTGGCCGCCAACATCTCCTTCAGCTACTACGAGGCCGGCCACATGATGTACCTGCACGAGCCGAGCCGGCTGGCCCAGGCGGCCGAGCTGGCGGCGTTCGTCCGCGGCTGATCGCCGGCACGGCCGGGCCTTGCGCTGAGGAGCGACTACGCGCCATAGACTCGCCTGCGTGAGCCTCGCTCCAGCCCTCGAGATCCACGATCTGGTCAAGCGCTACCGGGACAAGACGGCCGTCGCCGGCTTGTCGCTGTGCGCGCAGCGAGGGCAGGTGACGGCCATCCTCGGCCCGAACGGGGCCGGCAAGACGACCACGATCGAGACCTGCGAGGGATACCGCAAGCCGGACGCCGGCACTGTCCGCGTCCTCGGCCTCGACCCGGCCGCCGACGCGCGCGAGCTGCGGGCCAGGGTCGGCGTCATGCTGCAGTCCGGCGGCGTGCCGACGACCGCGCGGGCCGGCGAGTACCTGAAGGTGATGGCCAGCTTCTACGCCCACCCGCTGGACCCGGCCGCGCTGCTGGCCGCGCTCGGCCTGACCGAGTCGGCGCGCACGCCCTACAAGCACCTCTCCGGCGGGCAGCAGCAGCGGCTGGGCCTCGCCGCCGCCGTGATCGGCAGGCCGGAGCTCGTCTTCCTGGACGAGCCGACCGCCGGGCCTCGACCCGCAGGCCAGGCACGCCACCTGGGAGCTCATCGAGGGCCTGCGATCGGCCGGGGCCGCTGTGATCCTGGCCACGCATTACATGGAGGAAGCCGAGCGCCTCGCCGACGACGTCGTGATCGTCGACCACGGCCAGGTCGTGGCCAGCGGGCCGCCCGCCACGCTCACCGGCTCGGCCGGGCAGCTGCGGTTCCGGGCCGAGCCAGGCCTGGATCTCGGTGCCCTGCTCGCGGCCCTGCCGGCCGGGGCCGTGGCCAAGGAGTCGCCAGCCGGGCACTACCTCGTCGAGGTGTCCGACCGGGTCGACCCGCAGCTCATCGCGTCCGTGACGGCCTGGTGCGCCGAGCACGGCGTCCTGGCCAGGGACCTCCAGATCGAGAGCCGGACGCTGGAAGACCTGTTCCTGGAGCTGACCGGGCGGGGCCTGCGGCCATGACGGACTTGCTCAGCGAGGCCTGGCCCGCGCCCGCACCCGGCGCCGCGCCACTGCCCCGGATGGTCCGCGCCCAGGCCGGCCTGGAGCTGCGCACGCTGGCGCGGAACGGCGAGCAGCTGCTGCTTACCTTGATCATCCCGCTGCTGCTGCTGCTCGCGTTCGGTCACGAGAGCCTCATCAGCGTGGGCCCTGGCAGCCGGATCGACTTCATCGTGCCGGGCATCCTCGCGCTGGCCGTCCTGTCGACGGCGTTCACCAGCCAGGCGATCGGCACGGGGTTCGAGCGCCGGTACGGAGTGCTCAAGCGGCTCGGCGCCGCGCCGCTGTCGCGCTCCGGCCTCATCGCGGCCAAGACCGTCACCGTGCTGGCCGTCGAGGCCATCCAGGTGGCACTGGTGCTGGCCGTCGGCGCCCTCCTCGGCTGGCAGCCGGTCGCCAGCCCGGCTGCCGTGGTCTGGGTCCCGCTGCTGCTGCTGGCCGGCACCGCGGCGTTCAGCGGGCTGGCGCTGCTGATGGCCGGCACGCTGCGCGCCGAGGCGACGCTGGCCGCCGCGAACCTGCTGTACCTGATCATGCTCGGGCCTCGGCGCCGTGCTGTTCCCGCTGACCAAGTTCCCGCCCGCGGCCGGCCGGTGCTGCGGCTGCTGCCCGGCCGACGCACTGGCGGACGGCCTGCGCGGCCTGCTGGCCGGCGGCACCGGGCTGCCGGTCCGGGACCTGCTCGTACTCTGCGCCTGGGCGGTCGCCGGGATCGCGGTGGCCGCGCGCACCTTCCGGTGGGAGTAGCGGTTCGGGACCGGCCGAGCGGCACGCGTCCGGCGCTGCGCCGGCCTCGCTGCTGGTATTCACCGGCATCATCTCGGTGCAGCTCGGCGCGGGCCTGGCCGGGCGCATGTTCGCTCAGCTGGGGCCTGCCGGGGTGACGGGGCTGCGGCTGTGGTGGTCGGGGCTGATCGTCGCCGTGATCGGCGGCCGGGCGCTGGGCCGCACGCTACGGACGGTCGTGGCCGACCGAGCCTGGCGCGACCTCGCCATCGCGGTCGCGTTCGGCGTCGTGCTCGGCATCATGAACTTCTCGATCTACCAGTCGTTTGCCCGGATCCCGCTGGGCGTCGCCGTCACGATCGAGTTCCTCGGCCCGCTGGCGGTCGCCGTCGCCTCCTCCCGGCGCTGGCTCGACGTGCTCTGGGTGATCATGGCGGCCGCCGGCGTGCTGCTGCTGACCCAGGGCGGCGCCCGCCTGGCCAGCGGCACCGGCACGACGGGCAGCGCGGTCGCCAGCGCCGGCCCGTCCTCGGCCTGAGCACGCAGGCCGCCGGCATCGCGTTCGGCCTGGTCGCCGCCGCCGGCTGGGCCGCCTACATCCTGCTCAGCCGCGCTACCGGCCGGCGGTTCAGCGGATCATCCGGCCTCGTCATCGCCATGGTGGTGGCCGCGCTCCTGGTCACCGGCCCGGCCATCGCGCAGGCTGGCCCGGCGCTGCTGCACCCAGCGGTCGATCGCCGAGGGCCTGGCCATCGGCCTGCTGTCCTCGGTGATCCCGTACCGGCTCGAGCTCGAGGCGCTGCGCCGGGTCCGGGCCGGGGTGTTCGGGATCTGGATGAGCCTCGAGCCAGCCGTGGCGGCGCTGGTCGGCCTCGTGCTCCTCGGCGAGAGCCTGCTGGCCCGGCAATGGCTGGCGATCGTCCTGGTGATCGTGGCCTGCGCCGGGGCGGCGGCTGACGTCCAGGGGTGATGCGGCCGGGGGATGCGGCCAGGGTGACGCGGCGGCGCGGCGGCCGGTCAGCCAGACCAGGACAACCTGCCGCCGCCGCCGGCCTAACATGGTGTCCGTGTCAGCCCCGCTCACTGCCCCGAAGACGCCCGCAACCGGGCCGTGGCCGCGCCTAGCTGGCCGACGCGCTGCTGGCGCCGACCCCGGCCGCGCTGCGCCGGTGGGCGCTGGGCGGCGTCATCACCTCCGCCCTGATCATCCTCACCGGCGCCGCGGTCCGGCTCAGCCAGTCGGGCCTCGGCTGCCCGGACTGGCCGGACTGCACGAAGTCGAGCCTCGCCGCGACCGGCGCGACCGGGGACCCGCTGATCCATCGCTGGGTGGAGTTCGGCAACAGGCTCGTGACCGTCGCCATCTTCGTGATCGCGGTCGGCGTGTTCGTGGCGGCCTGGCAGTACCGCGGCGCCGACGGCCGGCGCAGGCGTGAGCTGGTCTGGCTCGCCGCCGCCCAGCCCGGCGCCATCGTGGCGCAGGCAGTGCTCGGCGGCATCGTCGTCATCACCAAGCTGAATCCGGCGCTCGTCTCGGTCCACTTCCTGGCCTCGGTGGCGCTCGTGGCGGCGACTGTGGCGCTCTACATCCGCTGCCAGGAGGGCACGGGCCGGCCCGCCCGCTCGTGGCGCGGCCGGTGCGGCTCGCCGCGGTCGGCGTCGTCGGCACCGTCGCGCTGATGATGACGGCTGGCACGGTCGTGACGGGCACCGGCCCGCTGGCTGGCGCGGCGGATGTGGCCAGGTACCACCTGCCGCTGGAGGGCGTCACCCAGCTGCACGCCGACATCGGCTGGCTGCTGGCCGGCCTGATGGTCGCGCTGTTGCTCGGGCTCCGCCTGAGCGCGGCGCCGCCGCAGGGCGGTCCGGCTCGGCTGGCTGCTGCTCGCGCTGATCGGCCTGCAAGGCGTCATCGGCTACGCGCAGTACTTCACCGGGCTGCCCGCCGGCCTGGTCTGGGTGCACGTGACCGGCTCGGTCGCCATCTGGATCACGGCGCTGCTGCTGCCGTACTCGCTGCGCGACCGCGGTCAGGTCGCCGACCACTCGCGCCGCGAGCTGAACTGCCATCGCATGTGATCGGATAACAGCGCCTTCCGGATAGGTCCGCGCCGCGATACCTTGTCGGCCATGCCCCCAGCATCGGTTAGCACCGCATCGGTCAACGGAATCAGCATCGCCTACTCCGACAGCGGCGGCGACGGCCCCGCGGTGGTACTCAGCCACGGCTACCTGATGGACTCGTCGATGTTCGAGCCGCAGGTCGCGGCCCTCGCGCCCGAGTACCGGGTGATCACCTGGGACGAGCGCGGCTTCGGCGGCACCAGGGCGACCGGGCCGTTCAGCTACTGGGACTCCGCCAGCGATGTCATCGGCCTGCTCGACCATCTCGGCATCGACCAGGCGGTGCTCGGCGGCATGTCGCAAGGCGGGTTCCTCAGCCTGCGCGCGGCCCTGCTCGCCCCCGAGCGCGTCCGGGCGCTCGTGCTCATCGACAGCCAGGCTGGCGTCGAGGAAGACCGGCCGCGGCGCCCGCGTACGAGCAGATGGAGCAGATCTGGATGGAGCAGGGCCCGGAGCCCGTCCAGGATGTCGTGGCCGCGATCATTCTCGGGCCGCCGGATGGCCCGTTGACTACGCGCCGTGGTTCGCCAAGTGGGCGGCGGCCGACCGAGACGAGCTCAGGCTGGCCTTCCGCTGCCTGATGGACCGCGACGACATCACCGGCCGGCTCGGCAGAGATCACCTGCCCGGCCCTGATCCTGCACGGCACCGCCGACGCCGCGATCGCCATGGAGCGCGCCGAGGCCGTGCAATCAGGTCTGTCCGGTCCGGCCACGCTCGTGCAAGTCGAGGGCGGCTCGCACGCGGCCAACCTGAGCAACCCCGATCAGGTCAACGTGGCAATGCTGGAGTTCCTCCGCTCGCTGCCGTAGACAGGCCGGCCTGCCCCGATTGTTAACCCGCGTCGGGGAGGGTAGCCGAAGGCGCCAGGGATAGGGTCGATCCCGTAGCGGCGTCTGCGGTGAGAGGGGTCTGAGGCAGCGGTGAGCAGTGACGCGCAGCGCAGCGCTTGACTGGTCGGACACTGACGCACGGACTGTGGACCTGATCCGCGTCCTGGCGATGGACGCGGTGGAGCGCGCGGGCTCCGGCCATCCAGGCACGGCGATGAGCCTGGCGCCAGCCGCCTACCTGCTGTACCAGAAGGTGTTGCGGCACGATCCGGCCGACCCGCTGTGGCCGGGGCGCGACCGGTTTGTTCTGTCCTGCGGTCATTCCAGCCTGACGCTGTACATCCAGCTCTATCTGTCCGGGTACGGGCTGACGCTCGACGACCTGGAGCACTACCGCGTCTGGGGCAGCAAGACGCCCGGCCATCCCGAGCACCACCTGACAGCCGGCGTGGAGACCACGACCGGCCCGCTCGGCCAGGGGATCGGGAACGCGGTCGGCATGGCCATGGCAGCGCGCCGCGAGCGCGGCCTGCTCGATCGCGAGGCCGAGCCCGGCAGCAGCCCGTTCGACCACTACATCTACTGCTTTGTGTCCGACGGCGACATGGAGGAAGGCATCAGCCACGAGGCAGCCTCCCTCGCCGGGCACCAGCAGCTCGGCAACCTCATCGTGCTGTACGACGACAACAACATCTCCATCGAGGACGACACCAACATCGCCAAGTCCGAGGACGTAGCCGCGCGGTACGAGGCCTACGGCTGGCACGTGCAGCGGCTGAGCTGGCTGCAGGCTGACGGCTACCACGAGGACGTGCAGGCGCTCTACGATGCCCTCGAGACGGCCAGGGCGACTACGACGGCACCGTCCTTCATCTCGCTCCGCACGATCATCGCCTGGCCGGCCCCGCACGCGCAGAACACCGGCGCCGCGCACGGCGCGGCGCTCGGCGCGCAGGAGGTCGCAGCGACCAAGAGGTCCTCGGCTTCGACCCCGCCGTCTCGTTCCCGCGCGAGGACGAGCTTGTCGCGCACGCGCGCAAAGTCGCCGACCGCGGCAAGCAGGCGCACGCCGCCTGGGACGAGCAGTTCGCCGCGTGGTCGCAGCGCGCACCCGCAGCAGCGCGAGCTGTTCGACCGGCTGAGCGCGCACCGGCTGCCAGCAGGCTGGACCGATGTGCTGCCGGACTTCCCCGCCGACGAGAAGGGCGTAGCCACCAGGAAGGCCTCGGGCGAAGTACTGAACGCGCTGGCGCCGGTGCTGCCGGAGCTGTGGGGCGGGTCCGCCGACCTGGCGGGCAGCAACGACACGACGATGAAGGGCGAGCCGTCGTTCGTGCCCGAGATCCACCAGACCAAGATGTTCCCCGGCAACCGGTTCGGCCGGACGCTGCACTTCGGCATCCGCGAGCACGCGATGGGCTCGATACTCAACGGCATCGCGCTGCACGGCCTGACCCGCCCGTACGGCGGCACGTTCCTGGTCTTCAGCGACTACATGCGCCCATCGGTGCGGCTGGCCGCGCTGATGGGCCTGCCGGTCACCTACGTGTGGACGCACGACTCCATCGGCCTTGGCGAGGACGGGCCGACGCACCAGCCCGTCGAGCACCTGTGGGCGCTGCGCGCTATCCCCGGCCTCGACGTCGTCAGGCCCGCCGACGCTAACGAGGTCACGGTCGCCTGGCGGACGATCCTGGAACGAACCGATCATCCGGCTGGCCTGTGCCTCAGCAGGCAGAACCTGCCAGTGTTCGATCGCTTCCGCGCAGGCGGCCGGCGGCTGGCCAGCGCCGAGGGCACGGCCAAGGGCGGCTACGTGCTCGCCGACGCGGATGGCGCGCAGCCCGACGTCATCCTCATCGGTACCGGCAGCGAGGTGCAGCTTGCGCTCGCGCCAGGAAGCTGCTCGCCGGCGACGGCATCAAGGCCAGGGTCGTGTCCATGCCCTGCGTCGAGTGGTACCTCGAGCAGGACGCGTCCTACCGCGACCAGGTGCTGCCGCCGCACATCCAGGCAAGGGTCAGCGTGGAGGCGGGGATCGCCCTCGGCTGGCGGCAGTTCATCGGCGACGCTGGCCGCAGCGTCAGCCTGGAACACTTCGGCGCGTCGGCGGACTATAAGAAGCTGTACGCAGAGTTCGGCATCACGGCCGACAGCGTGGCGCGAGGCAGCCAGGGACAGTCTTGCCGATGTACGGCCCGGCGAAATGAATCGGTAACGCTGCCCGGTAACAGCAGGTAGTGGGCATGCGAGGCGAGGAGCGCATTGACATGACGGCACAGCAGAACCCGCTGGCCCAGCTCACCGAGATGGGTGTCTCCATCTGGCTCGACGACATCAACAGGGACCGGCTGTCCAGCGGCAACCTGGCCGGGCTCGTGCGCGACATGTATGTGCGCGGAGTGACCTCCAACCCGACGATCTTCGCCAAGGCGCTGTCGAGCGGCTCGGCTTACGCCGAGCAAGTCCACGACCTCGCCATCCGTGGCGTCACCGTGGCGGAGGCGTCACGCGCGATCACCACCTACGACATCCGGTGGGCCTGCGACGTACTGCGGCCCGTATACGACGCCACCGATGGCGTGGACGGCCGCGTATCGATCGAGGTCGACCCGCGGCTCGCAAACGACACCGACAAGACGCATCGCGGAGGCGCGAGCCCTGTGGTGGATGGTGGACCGGCCGAATCTGTTCATCAAGATCCCGGCGACGCTCGAGGGCCTGCCAGCCATCACCCAGTGCCTGTCGGAGGGGATCAGCGTCAACGTGACGCTGATCTTCTCGCTGGAGCGCTACGGCCAGGTCATCGACGCGTTCATGGCCGGCCTTGAGGCCGCATCGGGCCGCGACGTGGCGAGCATCGCGTCGGTCGCGTCGTTCTTCGTCAGCCGGGTCGACACCGAAGTGGACGACAGGCTCGACAAGATCGGCACACCCGAGGCGCAGGCGCTGCGCGGCAAGGCCGCGCTCGCCAACGCCCGGCTCGCATACGAGCTGTTCGAGCAGCGGACGGCGACACCGCGCTGGGAGGCGCTGGCAGCCCGCGGCGCCCGGCCGCAGCGCCCGCTCTGGGCTTCGACGAGCGTCAAGGACCCGTCGTTCGCCGACACGATGTACGTGACGGAGCTGGCCGCGCCAGGGACTGTCAACACGATGCCTGAGTCGACCATCCACGCGACCGCTGATCACGCCCAGCTGCATGGCGATGCGATCCGCGGCACGTACGAGCGAGTCGCGGCGAGTGTTCGAGCAGCTTGAGGCGCTCGGCGTGCACTACGACGACGTCGTCGCGGTGCTGGAGCAACAGGGCGTCGAGAAGTTCGCCGCCTCGTGGACCGAGCTGCTCGAGAGCATCAACCGCGAGATGGCAGCGGGCGGCAGCACCACATGATCCCGAACCCGCTGCGCGATCGGCGGGACCGGCGCATTCCCCGGCTGGCCGGCCCGTGCGTGCTCGTGCTCTTCGGCGTGACCGGCGACCTGGCGAGCAAGAAGCTGCTCCCGGCGATCTACGACCTGGCCAACCGCGGGCTGCTGCCGCCTGGCTTCTCCCTGGTCGGCTTCGCTCGCCGGAACTGGGAGGACGAGGACTTCGCCCGGCATCACGCACGACGCGGTCAAGGCGCACGCGCGCACCCCGTTCCGCGAGGAAGTGTGGCAGCAGCTGGCCGAAGGCATCCGGTTCGTGCCCGGCGAGTTCGCCGACGACGAGGCGTTCGACAACCTGGCGCGGACCGTCGCCGAGCTGGACGCCGAGCGCGGGACAGGCGGGAACTACGCCTTCTACCTGTCGGTGCCGCCCGACGCGTTCCCTGTCGTGGTGCAGCAGCTCAAGCGATCCGGGCTGTCCAGCCCGGCGGACACGGAGACCGGCCGCCGGCCGTGGCGGCGCGTCGTCATCGAGAAGCCGTTCGGTCACGACCTGCAGAGCGCGCGCGAGCTCAACGCGATGCTGGACGCGGTCTTCCCGCCGGAGGCGGTCTTCCGGATCGACCACTACCTCGGCAAGGAGACCGTCCAGAACCTGCTGGCCATGCGGTTCTCCAACACGCTGTTCGAGCCCATCTGGAACCGCGGGTACGTGGACCACGTCCAGATCACCATGGCCGAGGACATCGGCATCGGCGGCCGGGCCGGTTACTACGACGGCATCGGCGCGGCCAGGGACGTGATCCAGAACCACCTGCTCCAGCTGCTCGCGCTGACGGCGATGGAGGAGCCGCTGTCGTTCGCGGCCGAGTCGCTGCGGGCAGAGAAGGAAAAGGCGCTGGCTGCCGTCCAGATCCCGGCGGACCTGGCGGCCTACACGGCGCGCGGGCAGTACTCCGCGGGCTGGCAGGGCGGCATCCCGGTGCGGGGGTTCCTGGAGGAGGACGGCATCCCGCCCGAGTCAGCCACCGAGACCTATGCGGCGATCCGGCTCACGATCGACAACAGGCGCTGGGCTGGCGTGCCGTTCTACCTGCGCACCGGCAAGCGGCTGCCGACCAGGATGACGGAGATCGCGGTCATCTTCCAGCGCGCTCCGCACCTGCCGTTCGATGCCACCGATACCAAGGAGCTCGGCCAGAACGCCCTGGTCATCCGCGTGCAGCCGGACGAGGGCGTGACGCTGCGCTTCGGCTCGAAGGTGCCGGGGTCGGCGATGGAAGTCCGGGACGTCAACATGGACTTCGCGTACGGCGAGTCGTTCACCGAGTCCTCGCCCGGAGGCCTACGAGCGGCTGCTGCTCGACGTGCTGATCGGCGATCCGCCACTCTTCCCCCGGCAGGAGGAGGTCGAGCTGTCGTGGGAGATCCTCGACCCGATCGAGGACTTCTGGGCCAAGCATGACAAGCCCGAGCAGTACCCGGCCGGCACGGCCGGACCGTCGAGCGCGGACGGGATGCTCGCCCGCGACGGCCGCGCCTGGCGACGGCTGTAGCTGCGGTGCCGCGAGACGTGACCGCATGCGGAGGATGACCACGACATGCTGACCGACCTCACCGATACCACCACCGCCGATATCCGCGCGGCCCTGGCCAAGACCAGAGACCAGATGGGCGGCCCTGCCACCGGCGTGGTGCTGAACCTGATCATCATGACCGACGAGTCCGGCCAGCACGACGCGGTGCGGGCCGCCAGCCAGGCGGGCCGCGAGCATCCGTGCCGGGTCCTGGCCGTGATCGCGCGCGAGGCCAGGGCCGCGTCCCGCCTCGACGCCGAGATCAGGTCCGGTGAGGGCACGCCGGGCCAGACCGTCCTGCTGCGGCTGTACGGGCCGATGAGCGAGCACGCCGACTCGGTCATCATGCCGCTGCTGGTCCCGGACACGCCGGTCGTCACCTGGTGGCACGGGCTGCTGCCCGCGGTTCCGTCGGCGCAGCCGCTCGGCTTGCTCGCCCAGCGGCGTGTCACCGATGCGGCCCGCGCGAAGGCGCCGACCGAGGCGCTGGCCGCGCTCAGCGCCGGCTACAAGCCAGGTGACACCGACCTGAGCTGGACCAGGGCGACGCCGTGGCGCTCGCTGCTGGCAGCGACCGTCGACCAGGAAGACCACGAGATCATCGGCGGAATCGTCAGCGCCGAGGAGCACAACCCGACGGCCGATCTGCTGACCGCGTGGCTCAGCAGCAAGCTCCGGGTGCGGTTCAGCCGGGAGATCTCCGGCGGCCCTGGCATCACCGAGGTGCGCATGCAGACGACGGCGGGTGACGTCGTCATCAGCCGGCCGGACGGCCGGGTGGCGACGCTGGCCCGGCCCGGCCAGCCGGACCGGCACGTGGCGCTCCAGCGCCGGGAGCTCGCCGACCTGCTCGCCGAGGAACTGCGCCGCCTGGACCCGGACGAGATCTATGGCGAGGCGCTCGCCTTCGTGGCAGGGATTCCCGCAACGACCGGATAGACCCCACTAAGATCCTTTCGTGCCCCCGGAGTCAGGCGAGCTCGAGGATCACGTCATTCTCTGCGGCGCCAACGCGCTCGCGTCGCGGATGGCAGAGGAGCTCACCGCCCGCTACGGGTTAGCGGTCACGGCGATCGTGCCATCGGCGGCGAGCGGCCACGGCGCGCGGCTGGCGGCCATGCCCGGCGTACGCGTCCTGGCAGCGGCCAGAGCTGACGGCTGACGCCTTCCTCGACGCTGGCCTGCCCGCTGCCCGCGGTCTCGCGATCCTGCATCAAGATGACCTCGGCAACTTCCACGCCGCGCTGCGCGCGCAGGAGCTCAGCCCGCGGCTGCGGCTGGTCATCGCGATCTTCAACGCCGGCCTCGGCGAGCGCATCCGGAGCTTCTTCGCCGACTGCGCGGTGCTGTCCGAGGCGCAGATGGCGGCGCCGTCGCTGATCGCCGCCGCGCTCGGCGAGCCAGCCCCGAGCCACGTGCGGATGGCCAGCCGCACCATGTACGTGGCGCGGCGCGAGGACGTCGGCGCGGATCAGATCATCTGCGGGCTGGCGGTGAGCAGCGAGGCCGACGCGCCTAACCTGCTGCCGCCCGCCGACCCGGCAGCCGGGCTGGTACTCGCCGTCGCTGACGGCACGCCGCGCAACCCGCTGTCCCGGCAGCGGCGCCGTCGGCTGACCGCACCGCTGCGGCTACTGCGCCGGACGTGTCGGAACCAAGCTGGGCCTGGTCTTCGTCGGGCTCGTCGCCGTGCTGGGCGCCGGCTTCGCGCTGCTGGCCGGCGCCGGCGGGCTTCGCCCCGATGACGGCGCTGTACCTCACCCTGCTCGACGCCGCGGGCGCGGCCGTCACCGACCCCAGCCTGCCGTCGGCGGAGAAGTTCGCTCAGTTCCTGCTGACCTTCGACGGCATGGCCTTCCTGCCGCTGGTGACCGCGGCCATCGTCGGGTCGCGCATTCCCGGCGTGGCTGCGGCCGCCAGGCCGCCGCTCAGCAACCACGTGATCGTGGCAGGCCTCGGCGCGGTCGGCGCACGGATCATCGGCCAGCTGCACGATCTCGGCATCGAGGTGGTCGGCGTCGACAAGAGCGCCGAGGCGACCGGGATGCCGCTGGCGCAGCGCCTCGGCATCCGCGTGGTCATCGGCGAGACGCACCGGGAGGAAACGCTGCGGGCCGCGGGCATCGCCACCTGCCAGGCGCTCGTCTCGGTCACCGACAGCGACATCGCGAACCTGGAGACCGCGCTGAATGCGAGGGCGCTGGCCGCCGACCCGCGCATCGTGGTGCGCCTGTACGACGACGACCTCGCGGCGCGAGTCCAGGCCACCATCGGCAACACCGTCTCGCGCTCCACGTCGTACCTGGCCGCGCCGGCGTTCGCGGCGGCTGTGCTCGATCATCAGGTCCTGCGCACGATCGCCGTGGGCCGGCATGTGCTGCTGCTGGCCGACGCTCGCCGCCGATGACGGCAGCGGGCTGGCCGGCCAGCAGGTCGCCGCCGTGCATCAGCCGGGACTGCTGCGGGTCATCGCGCTACGCCGGCCGGGCAGCGCCGGCGTGGACTGGTCGCCGGCCCCCGACTACGTCATCCGGCACGGGCGATCGCGTCGTGGTGCTGGCGACGCGAGCCGGCTTGTCCGGCCTGCTGCGGCCCGACGGCCCAGCGTCAACTGCTACTGAGTCGGCCAGCACTTCCGGCAATTAACTCTCAACGCATGAAAATGGGTCTCCCTAAAATGCGCCACCGGAGTTACGCTCAGGGCAGATCTTCCACCTGGTTCTGGTGAGCCTCGTGTGAAGACTCAGGAAGGTCAGCGAATGGCCATGCTCGTAGCGGTACCAACGGACTACGGGTCCTGCCCCGCCGGGTTAGCTCGCCCGGCGGTCAGCCACGCATGGCTACTGATTCGCGACCCAGCCACCATCCATCGCGCCTGCCTTGACCCCGCAGCGTGCTCGTGGTCCGGCAGGCAAAGCCCCCAGGAGGAAACAGTTGAGCACCACAGAAGATGCTCCCGCAGTTGCTGCTCTGGGCACCGGCATTGCCGATCCCGCGCCGCTGGGGCTCGCAGCGTTCGCGCTGACCACGTTCCTGCTGTCCGCGGTGAACGCAGGATGGGCGAAGTCCAGCACCGGCTTTGACTGGTGGGGCTACGCCATTGCCTACGGCGGCCTCTGCCAGCTGCTGGCCGGCATGTGGGAGTTCAGGAACAAGAACGTGTTCGGAGCGACGGCCTTCTCCACCTACGGCGGCTTCTGGATCGGCGTCGGCCTGTGGCTGCACTTCATCGCCCCCACCGCAGCCCACCCGCTCGAGCTGAACCGGGACCTGGGCTGGATACTCCTCGCCTTCGCCATCTTCAACACCTACATGCTGATCATCAGCACCCAGGTGAACGCCGCCGTCTTCCTGGTCTTCGCGACCCTGGAACTGACTGAGATCGCCCTGGTCATCGGCAACTTCACCACCAAGGTGCCGGCATTGCCGCCCGACCCCACCAGCTCGGTCTGGATCGTCATCGGCGGCATTATCGGCGTCATCACCGCGCTCGTCGCCTGG
Organism: uncultured Actinomycetota bacterium; assembly: GCA_963837255.1. GTDB lineage: Bacteria > Actinomycetota > Actinomycetes > Streptosporangiales > Streptosporangiaceae > JAJYUU01. Next base: position 412,711 of record CAWIMN010000007.1, on the reverse strand, counting down.
TACGCCTCGGCTGCGGGCGTGATGAACGGCCATAAGGGCAAGGCCGTGTTCCCAGTCGGCAAGCCGCTGTTCGACTTGTAGTCCGGCCGTCGGCCGCTCGTCGCGCGGGCCCGGGAACCTCTGTTTCCGGGCCCGCGCGCAGTATCTTCGTCACACCCGGCCCTGGTCAGCGCCGCGCCATAGCCCGATAGCGTGGAGAAATGGATCTCCAGGAACGTCGCCAGCTAGACGTCGGTGAGCGCATGCAGCGGGTCCGGTCCAGGGCCAGGCCATGGCGATCCATTTTCGCGCTCGCGATCGCCATCGCCGGCGCTATCGCCGCGGGCGTCAAGGGCTACCAGCCGTTCACTGCTCCGGGCGGCGACCAGACCGCGAAGATCATCTTCATCTCCGGCACGCTCGCCTTCCTGATCTTCGGGATGACCGCGGTTATCGGCTTGTCCGGTGCGGCGCGACGTGCACTCCAGCCGCTGATCGGCCAGGCGCACGCCGGGGTCGTCAGGTACGTCCTGCTGGTGGCCGGGGTTTTCGCCATCCTCACGATCTCGCTCGAACTCTTCGGCATCCATCCGCGCCAGCTGCTGGTAGGCGGGGCCGTCGCCGGCGTGCTGCTTGGCATCGCGGCACAGCAGTCGCTGTCCAATGTCTTCGCCGGACTGGTCCTGCTGTTTGCCAGCCCGTTCCGAGTGGGCGACCGGGTACGGTTCCGGGCTGGTGCGCTGTCCGGCGAGATCGAGGGCGTTGTCACCGATCTGAGCCTGACCTACGTGCGCCTGGAGACCGTCGACGGCCGGGTGCTGCTGCCCAACTCCCAGGCCCTGAACGCCGCCGTGGTGCTCGTGCCTGACACGCCGCATGCCAATCAGCCGGCACCCTGACGGGCGCCGGTCACCGGTCCGGCCAGCTAGTGGTTGGCCTCGAACTTGGCGATCACGTTCGCCGGGATCCGCCCGCGGTCGCTGACGTCCATCCCGCTCTGCTTCGCCCAGGCGCGAATCTCGGCACTGCGCTGACGATGCGCCGTAGTCCGCCGCTTTGGCTTCCCAACCCGGCCCGTAACCTTCCGGGCCTTCTCAGCGAACCTGCTGAGCACCTCGTCGAACTTCTGACTGTGCTTCTCGCACAGGTCGATCTCGTAATCCCGGCCATCAAGGCTGAACGCCCGAGTCATGTGCTCGCCCTCGGGAATCTCTCGTGAATCGTAGTCGCACGCGAACGTGACGGAGATCTTCTGAGCCACTTTGGTATCCCCCTTCCCCCCGCGAAAACTATGCCCCGTCGCGTTACCGCTCTAACGGCACCGATACGACCTTCTGAGCTGCGTTATTTTGGCAGCCGTCAAACCCGCAATCCCGCTTGCGGCGGCCGATCTTCTGGCGGCGGAGGTCAGCTGCGGTTACTGCTCCTGACCACTGCTGTGCCGGCCCGCCGAATGTCGCGTGCTGGCTGCCGGGATCGGCCAGTAACCGATACTCGGAGTCGTCCGAATAGCCGGCCTGAGATGAGTCAGCCTGGGCACGGACATAAGGGGGCACAAAGCGCTGCTGGCCGTATCCGGTCTCGTCTGCGGCGACCGAGCGCTGGCCGGTCACGTCAGGCAGGTAGCGGCCGTCATCGTCGTGCCACTGCCCAGGGCGCGGGGCGTGCGCTGCCCGCTCATACTCGGGCGGGCCATGGCCGCCCGGCCCGTAGCCGCCAGACGTGCGGCCCGCCTCACGGTAGCCCTCGTCGTATTCGGCGGGCCGGTACGACGCACCGGCCCCGTGCGGGTCAGCCCCGTGCGGGTCGGCACCGTACGCGTCGGCACCGTACGCGTCGGCACCGTACGCGTCGGCACCGTACGCGTCGGCGCCGTACGGGTCAGCACCGTAATGGCGACCACCGCGATCGTGGGTGCCGTAGTCGGACTCCCCGTGCTCACGGCGGCCGTACTCGCCAGGACCATACTCACCGGAGCCATGCTCGCCAGGACCGTAGGCCGGATCCCCGTCATGATCGCGTGCGTACTCGGCGCCGTAGCCGCCGTCATAGCCGAGTCGGCGTAGCCAGCGCCGCCGCGCTCGGCGGCGTCATCGTCCTCGTAGCTCCCGTGCGGACCGCGCTGCAAGATGTCGACCATCCGGCTCAGATCACCGATCGGCAGCCGGAACGTGCCCGTGCACATGCCGCCCTGCCAGATGCTGAAGACGGCCACGCCGGTGTCGGCGTACCAGCTCAGCCGCATGCTGCGCGAACTGCCCCTGACGTCGAAGAAGACCTCGCCGAGGCGAGGCAGCGGCGCTGCGTCGGACGCGGACATGAAGCTATGGTGGCCTGAACTAGGGGATCTGTCCAGTTAATGATCACTTAGCGGCGACTTCTCCGGTGTCCCCTCGTACCGCCTACCAGGTATAACGCGCGCCGGCGCGGCCACTCCGCCCCGACAGCAGGCGACCTTAAGCCGGAGCCCGTACGCTCAGGCAGACCAAGGATCCGCCGCGCGGCCAGAACAGTCGACATATTCGTCGATCTCGGCTGCGCGGCGCCGGCGGGTCAATGGCATGATTGTCCGGCGGCCCGCGCGCTCGGATTGCCAGGCATACCAGCAGCGCGGCCATGCGGCAGCCGTCGCCGGGAACATCACGCCAGTGCGGCGCGTTGCATCATGCGACGGGGCAATTGCCGCAACCGCGAGAACTTCTTCGTCTAGAGCACCTTACCTCGCTCTGCGGGGTCCGCTGGACGGGAGCACGCTGGCACGACGGGGCTTGAGCCCCTACCGCACGTACTGTCCGAACGTTTTGACTGATTTATACGCAACGACTACGCCGAGTACTGACACTGTGGCCACCGAAGACCACGGTCAGCTGGCTGAGGAGAGCTATTCATGTCTGAGGTACGCCGTCAAGCCGCCCTGATGCAACGGCCGAACTGGGGCTGGCAGGATGAGGCTGCGTGCCGGGGCCGTGATGTCGTGCTCTTCTTCGGGCCCGACGGGGAGCGGCAGCCGGAGCGCGAGATTCGGGAGCGCAAGGCCAAGGCCGTCTGCGGGAGCTGCCCCGTGCGAGCCGAGTGCCTGACCTACGCCGTGAGCAGGCCAGAGAAGTACGGTACCTGGGGCGGCCTTAACGAGGACGAGCGCTCGTCTGAGCGTCGTCGCCGGATGCGCCGGGCCAACGCCGCCTGACGCACAGCGCCATGGTCTGCGCAGGATGCCGAGCGTCAGCGCCACGAGGAGTGTCGCGGTGGCACCTGGTGTGACTGCCAGCATCAGCCGCCACCAGCGAAGTCCGAGACGCGCCTGGGCTGGATCCGGCAAGGCTAGCTGTCAGCTTCCGCCGGAATACCCGCGCCGGACCGATCGTTGGCCACCCTGGCAGGGTTGCGGTTGGCACGGCAGGGCACGCGACAGGGTGACCTACGCGACATCGGGACTTGCACAACAGAGCGTGCGCTAGCCAGCGTTTGGCCCTAGTGTGGACGGGAATAGCTGGATCTCTACAGCTACGAGCGTGCCGCACCAGTGCTAGCTAACATCAGGTCTAGCTAACATCAGGGCCAGCTAAGCTGCCAGACGAATGGACCGCCGCGAGGAGGAGCCCAGCGACATGGAGAGGCTAGCCGCGGAAGCGGCTGATGCACTGGCGGGGGCGCCAGCCGACGAGGTCATCGCGTGGGCTGTGAGTACGTTCGGCCGCCGGATCTGCATTACCTCGTCGATGACCGATGCCGTGCTCGTCAACCTTGTCTCTAAGCACCTGCCGGGTGTTGACGTGCTGTTCCTGGACACCGGCTACCACTTCCCGGAGACCGTGGGCACCAGGGACGCCGTGTCCGCCGTCTACCCCGTGAACGTCATCAACGTGACGCCGCCGACCACGGTGGCCGAGCAGGACGCCGAGCTTGGCCCGCGACTGTACAGCCGCAACCCTGACCTGTGCTGCTACCTGCGCAAGGTAGTGCCGCTCGAGGAGGCTCTCGGCCCGTATGACGCCTGGTTCACCGGAGTCCGCCGGGAAGAGACAGAGGCCCGCAGCGACACCCAGGTCGTCCAGTGGGACGCCAGGCGCGAGATGATCAAGGTCAACCCGATCGTCGAGTGGACCCAGCAGCAGGTAGACGACTACATCGCGGCCAACAACATCCTGGTCAACCCGCTCGTCTATGACGGGTACCCGTCCATCGGCTGCCGTACCTGCACCGCCAGGGTGGCCGACGGCGCTGACCCGCGCAGCGGCCGGTGGGCTGGCACCGCCAAGAGCGAGTGCGGCATCCATACCTCCTGATGGCGCGCGTGACGCATGAGGTGCTCAACCAGGTTCCGCCCCTGACCGGATTCGACGTAGCCGACGACGCTGCGCTGCTGGCGGCGCTCCACCGGGAGGGCGGCGGCTGGGCCGAGCCGGAGCTGCACGAGCTCGGGCTGCTGGCCGGCGCCGCGCAGACCCAGGAGCTCGCCCGGCTCGCCAATGTCTACAAGCCGGTCCTGCGGACCCATGACGCTCGCGGCTACCGCGTCGACGAGGTCGACTTCCACCCCGCCTGGCACCAGCTGATGGCCACCGCGGTCGGCCATGGGCTGCACGCGGCGCCGTGGGCCGACGCCCGGCCGGGCGCGCACGTCGCCAGGGCGGCCAAGTTCATGGTCTGGACGCAGGCCGAGGCCGGGCACGGCTGCCCGATCTCGATGACCTACGCCTGCGTGCCCGCGCTCCGGCACGCGCCCGCGCTGGCAGCGACCTACGAGCCGCTGCTCACCGCGCCGGTCTACGATCCGGGCCTGCGCCTGCCGACGGCCAAGGCGGGGCTGCTGGCCGGGATGGCCATGACCGAGAAGCAGGGCGGCTCGGACGTGCGGGCGAACACCACTCGAGCGGTGCCGGCTGGCGACGGCAGCTACCTGCTGACCGGGCACAAGTGGTTCTGCTCGGCGCCCATGTGCGACATGTTCCTCGTGCTGGCCCAGGCAGCCGGCGGGCCTGTCCTGCTTCCTGCTGCCGCGCGTGCTGCCCGACGGCAGCCGGAACGCCATGTTCATCCAGCGGCTCAAGGACAAGCTCGGCAACACGTCGAACGCATCCAGCGAGGTCGAGTACGACGGGGCCGTCGCCTGGCCGGTCGGCGAGCCAGGCCGCGGGGTCGCGGACGATCATCGACATGGTGAGCGCGACCCGGCTCGACTGCGTGCTGGGCAGCTCGGCGGCGATCCGGCAGGCCTGCGTTCTCGCGGCGCAGCTACGCCAGCCAGCGCGCCTCCTTCGGCGCGCGGCTGATCGACCACCCGGCCATGACCGGCGTCATCGCCGACCTGACGCTCGAGTCCGAAGCCGCGACCACTCTCGCGCTCCGGCTGGCCGGCGCCGCCGACCGGGCGGCGCGCGGCGACGGCGCCGAGGCGGCCCTCCTGCGCGTGGCCCTGCCAGCGGCCAAGTACTGGATCTGCAAGCGCACGCCCATGATCACCGGCGAGGCGCTGGAATGCCTTGGCGGCAATGGCTACGTCGAGGACTACTCGGCGATGCCGCGGCTGCTGCGGGACTCGCCGCTGAACTCCATCTGGGAGGGCTCCGGCAACGTCACGGCGCTGGACGTGCTCCGCGCCCTGGCCCGCACTCCCGACTCGGCCGACGCGCTGCTCGCCGAGATCGACCTGGCGGCCGGCGACCCGCGGGTCGCGACAGCCGCCGCCAGCCTGCGTCAGAGCCTCAAGGACGTGGCATCGGACGGCCAGGCGGGCCAGCGACACGCCCGGCGGCTCGCCGGCCAGCTCACCGTGACGCTGCAGGCGGCCCTGCTGGCCCGGCACGCGCCGGCCGCGGTCGCCGACGCGTTCTGCGCTAGCAGGCTCGGCGCAAGCAGGCTCGGGCCGAATACCGCCGGGCCGGGCGCGCCGTTCGGCAGCCTGCCGGACGAAGCCGACCTATCGGGCATCCTGGTCCGGTCCGCTGTTACCAGCAGGTAAGGTCAGCGGATGCAGATCTGGCCGGGCGCCGCATATCCGCTTGGGGCTACCTGGGATGGTTCTGGCACCAACTTCGCCCTGTTCTCCGAGGTAGCTGACCGGGTTCAGCTGTGCTTGTTCGACGCCGGCGGGACCGAGACGCGCCTGGATCTCACTGAGGTCGACGGTTTCGTCTGGCACGGCTATCTGCCGTCCGTCGGTCCCGGCCAGCGCTACGCCTACCGCGTGACCGGCCCCTACGATCCGAAGCAGGGCCACCGCTGCAATCCGGCCAAGCTGCTGCTGGACCCCTATGGCAAGGCCGTGGACGGCAGCCTGCGCTGGGACCAGGCCGCTTTTCGACTACCAGCCAGGCTACCCGGCCGAGCCCAACGACACCGACAGCGCGCCGTTCATGCCGCGCAGCGTGGTGATCAACCCCTACTTCGACTGGACCGGCGACCGGCAGCCGCGCACGCCCTACCACCAGACCGTGATCTACGAGGCGCACGTCCGCGGCCTGACCATGCGCCATCCGCAGGTCCCGGCCGAGCTGCGCGGTACCTACTCGGGCCTGGCCTCGCCCCGCGATCATCGACCATCTCACCAAGCTCGGCGTCACCGCGATCGAGCTCATGCCGGTCCATCAGTCGGTGCCTGAGCACCAGCTGGCCGAGCGCGGACTGACCAACTACTGGGGCTACAACACGATCGGCTTCTTCGCCCCGCATAACGCCTACTCAAGCTCGGCTGAGCCGCACGGCCAGGTCGCCGAGTTCAAGTCCATGGTCAAGGCGCTGCACGCGGCTGGCATCGAGGTCATCCTCGACGTGGTCTACAACCACACGGCCGAGAGCGGCGCGCTCGGTCCGACGCTGTCCTTCCGCGGCATCGACAACGCCGCCTACTACCGCCTCGACGACGCCGATCCGTCCGTCTACCTCGACTACACCGGCTGCGGCAACAGCCTCAACGTCCGGCACCCGCACGCGCTTCAGCTGATCATGGACTCGCTGCGCTACTGGGTACTCGACATGCACGTCGACGGCTTCCGCTTCGACCTGGCCTCGGCTCTGGCCAGGGAACTGCACGAGGTCGACCGGCTGTCCGCGTTCTTCGAGCTCGTCCAGCAGGACCCGGTCGTCTCCCAGGTGAAGCTCATCGCCGAGCCGTGGGACGTTGGCGACGGCGGCTACCAGGTCGGCAAGTTCCCGCCGCTGTGGACCGAGTGGAACGGCAAGTACCGCGACACGGTCCGGGACTTCTGGCGCGGCGAGCCGGCCTCCGTGCCGGAGTTCGCCTCCCGGCTCAGCGGCTCGAGCGACCTGTACGAGACCAGCGCCCGCCGCCCGGTCGCCTCGGTGAACTTCGTCACCTGCCACGACGGCTTCACCCTCGCCGACCTGGTCAGCTACAACGGCAAGCACAACGAGGCCAACGGCGACCACAACGCCGACGGCAGCAACGACAACCGGTCCTGGAACTGCGGCACCGAGGGCCCGACCGATGACCCGGCCATCAGCGAGCTGCGAGCCCGCCAGGCGCGCAACTTCCTGGCGACGCTGCTGCTGTCGCAGGGCGTGCCGATGCTGCTGGCCGGCGATGAGCTCGGCCGCAGCCAGCAGGGCAACAACAACGCCTACTGCCAGGACAACGAGCTGTCCTGGGTCGACTGGGAGGCCGCGGGCAAGCACGCCGGCCTGCTGGAGTTCACCAGCAGCCTGATCGCGCTGCGTCGCGAGCACCCGGTGTTCAGGCGGCGCAGGTTCTTCAGCGGCGAGCTTGGCGGCCAGCGCGACATCAGCTGGCTGACGCCCGCGGGCACCGAGATGACCGAATCACGACTGGCGGGCCAGCGACACGCGGTCGCTCGCGGTGCTGCTCAATGGCGAAGCCATCACCGAGCCCGGGCCACGTGGCGAGACCATCACCGACCACAGCTTCCTGCTTCTGTTCAACGCCAGCGACCAGCCGGTTGCCTTCACGCTGCCCGGCCGCCGACGCCGCGGCTGGCTGGGCGGTCGTGGTCGACACATCCGGAGCCGGTGATCCAGCCACGGCCAGCCTGCTCGCCCCGGCCAGCAGCAGGGAGCTCCCCGGCCGGTCCGTGGTGGTCCTCCAGGCCAGCTAGGGACGGCGCGTCGCCAGCGTCGGCGCGATGACCAGTTTCGCGCCCCACCGCCGGCCAGTCCGGCCGATCTGATTGACTGCTGGCCGTGCGCAAGATCCATCCCGTCCAGGGACCTGATCTGCAGGTAGTCCAGCGCGTCAGGCAAGGTCCGACGCCCGCAGGCGTGACACAGCTCGCTTCCTACTACGGGAACGGGGCCGTTCGTCCGGGTGCCCTGCTGCGCGCGAACATGGTAGCGAGCGCCGACGGCGCCGTGTCAGTTGGCGGCCGCTCTGGCGGGCTGTCGGGCCCCGCCGACCGGATGGTGTTCACGGTGCTGCGGAGCCTGGCCGACCTGATCGTGGTCGGCGCCGGTACGGTCCGGGCGGAGCACTACCGGCCGGTGCAGGCCGACGAGATCTGGACTGGCCTGCGCCCCGCCGGTGCGCCGGTGCCGGCGATCGCCGTGGTCAGCGGCCGCCTGGCGCTCGACCCTGACAGCCAGCTGCTCACCGCGGCCGCGCCGGGTGCGCAGACCATCGTGATCACGACGGCGGCCGCGGCGCCCGATCGGCGCGCGGCCATCGCCCGTCAGGCCCGTGTCATCGAGGCGGGCCAGGATCGGCTCGACCTGGCCAGGGCGGTGCGCGCGCTGCACGACCTCGGATATGAGAGCATCCTGGCCGAAGGCGGCCCGACGCTGCTCGGCCACCTGGCCGAGGCCGACCTGCTGGACGAGCTGTGCCTGACCACGAGTCCCGTGCTGGCCGGCGGCTCAGCCGGCCGGATCGTCTCCTCGTCGTCGGCGCTTGCCGCCCGGTTGTCACTTGCCCAGGTGCTGACCGACGACGGGTTCCTGTTTAGCCGTTACCTGCGCGAGCACGAAGCCGCCAGCACCACGACAGACTGAGGATGGCACCATGGCCCTGCATACCAGAGTCGACGAGTCGCGCCGCGAGGCCGAGCTTCAGGTCAATCCCGTCTACGGCTGTGATCTGCAGAGCCCGGTCCCCCGCCACCGGCTTCCCGCTCAGTGCATGGATCCGGACACCGCGCTCCAGGTCATCAGGGACGAGCTGATGCTCGACGGCAATGCCAGGCTGAACCTGGCGACATTCGTGACCACGTGGATGGAGCCGCAGGCCGGGCGGCTGATGGCGGACTGCTTCAGCAAGAACATGATCGACAAGGACGAGTACCCCCAGACCGCTGAGCTGGAGCGGCGCTGCGTCAACATCCTCGCCGACCTGTGGCACGCGCCCGGCCCGTCGACCGGCTGCTCGACAACAGGGTCAAGCGAAGCCTGCATGCTCGGCGGACTCGCCCTGCTCTGGCGCTGGCGGGCCCGCCAGGGCGCTCCGCACGCCACGCCCAATCTGGTCATGAGCGCAGGCGTCCAGGTCTGCTGGGAGAAGTTCTGCCGCTACTGGCAGGTCGAGCCCCGGCTGGTGCCGATGGAGCCGGATCGCTTGCACCTGACCGGGACGCAGGCGGCCGCGCACTGCGACGAGAACACCATCGGCGTCGTGGCGATCCTGGGTTCCACCATGGACGGCAGCTACGAGCCGGTCGCCGAGATAGCCGCCGCCCTCGACGAGCTCGAGCGGCAGACCGGGCTGGACGTCGACCTGCACGTCGACGCCGCGTCTGGCGGGTTCGTCGCCCCGTTCCTGGCGCCTGACCTGCAGTGGGACTTCAGGCTGCCACGGGTGGCCTCGATCAATACCTCCGGGCACAAGTACGGCCTGGTCTACCCGGGTGTCGGCTGGATCATCTGGCGCGACGCCGCCGCGTTGCCCGAGGACCTGATCTTCAAGGTCAATTACCTCGGTGGCGAGATGCCGACGTTCGCGCTGAACTTCTCCCGGCCCGGCGGCCAGGTGGCCGCGCAGTACTACAACTTCCTGCGCCTCGGCTTCGACGGCTACCGGCAGGTCCAGCAGGCCTGCCAGGATGTCGCGAAGCACCTGGCGGCGCAGATCGCCGCGATCGGCCCGTTCGAGTTGCTGTCGGACGGCAGCGACCTGCCGGTGCTGGCGTTCCGGCTGAGCGACCCGGCCGCGGCCGGATACAGCGTGTTTGACCTGTCCGAGCGCCTCCGTCAGCGCGGCTGGCTGGTGCCCGCCTACACGTTCCCGGAGAACATGCAGGACACCGCAGTCCTGCGCATCGTGGTCCGGAACGGATTCTCGCGTGACCTAGCTGACCTGCTGCTCAGCGACCTGCGGACCCAGGTAGAAGCGCTCGCCGCCGCGCCGCATCCGCCGGTGCCATTGCTGCCCGGCCGCCAGCGCAGCGCGTTTGCCCACTAGTCCCTCAGGCGCCCTTGCGGAGGCGGTCGAGTGCCTCGGCCAGGATCGCGGCGCCATCGGTGTCGTTGCGCCGCTCCTTCACGTAGGCCAGGTGCGTCTTGTACGGCTCGGCGTGCGGCGGCGCGGGCGGATTCGCCTCGTCCTGGCCAGCGGGCAGGCCGCAGCGGGGGCAGTCCCAGAACTCCGGAATGGCCGCATCGCAGGCGAAGCTGGGAATCGTCTCGTGCCGGTTGCAGCACCAGAACGAAACGCGGACCCGCGGAGCCGCCTCGCCGCGCTCGGCCTCACCCATCGGCCCAGCTCCGACCCGGCTGCCGCGAATGGCGTTGCCACTACTCACTGCTCACCCCTTGCTCAAGACGCGGTCATCATGCCGCCGACTACTCACTGCCGTGCCGAGGATCAGTGCTTGTCCAGGATCCCAAGCACGACGATGCAGACGAACCAGATGATGCCAGTGAAGACCGTGATCCGGTCGAGGTTCCGCTCAACGACTGACGACGAGCCAAGCGAGGACGAGATGCCGCCGCCGAACAGGTCGGACAAGCCGCCGCCCTTGCCCTTGTGCAGCAGGACGAGCAGCACCATCAGCAGGCTTGTGATGATCAAGATCACGGAGAATGCGACAGTCACTGGATTACTCGTCTCTCATCTGAGGGCCGCGCTCTGATCACGATACCGGCAGATTCTGACGAATTCACCGGCATCAAGGCTCGCGCCGCCGACTAGCGCCCCGTCGACGTCCGGCTCGGCCATGATCGCAGGCATATTGTCGGGCTTCACTGACCCGCCATACAGGATACGCGTAGTAGCCGCCACCGCGTGCCCCTGAACGGCCGAAATCCGGTTCCGGATGGCGGCGCACACCTCCTGCGCGTCCGCGGGGGTGGCGACCTCGCCAGTACCGATCGCCCAGACCGGCTCATACGCGATGACCAGCTTGGACACCTGCTCGGCCGGCAAGCCGGCCAGCCCGCCGTCAAGCTGGCCGAGGGTATGGGCCAGGTGCTCCCCGGCCTGGCGCACGGCCAGCGGCTCGCCGACGCACAGTACGGGCGTCATCTCGCGCGGCAGAATGGCCCGGACCTTGGCGTTGATCAGGGCGTCGTCCTCGTGATGATACTGCCGTCGCTCCGAGTGCCCGGCCAGGACGAACTGGCAGCCCAGCTTGGCCAGCATCCGGGCCGAGATGTCACCGGTGTACGGGCCGTCCTCGTGCGGCGAGACGTCCTGGGCGCCGTGACCCAGCCGCAGCTTGTCCCCGTCGATCAGGGTCTGGACGCTGCGCAGGGCGGTGAACGGCGGCAGGATCGCGATATCGGCGGCGACGAAGTCCTTGTCGGTCAGGCCCCAGCCGAGCTTCTGGGTCAGCGCGATGGCCTCGAAGTGGTTGTTGTGCATCTTCCAGTTGCCGATGATCAGCGGCTTCCTGGCGTCCTTTGCTGTCACGCTGACTACTCCTGGCCGTCGGCGAGCGCTGCGAGGCCCGGCAGGGTCGCGCCCTCCAGGTACTCGAGGCTGGCCCCGCCGCCGGTCGAGATGTGGCGGAACGCGTCCTCAGGTAGTCCCAGGCGGCGCACCGCAGCCGCGGAGTCGCCGCCCCCCACGACCGTCAGGCCCGGCAGCCGGGCGATCGCCTCCGCGACCGCCCTGGTGCCGCCGGCGAAGGCCGGGAACTCGAACACGCCGACCGGGCCGTTCCAGAAGACCGTGGCCGCGTCCGCCAGCTTGGCGGCGAACAGTTCCCTGGTGGCGGGGCCCATGTCCAGGCTCTCCCGGTCGGCCGGGAACGCCGTCACCGGGTACACCTCGTGCTCGGCATCCGGCGCGTAGTCGACGGCCCCGACCAGGTCGACGGGCAGCACGAGCTCGACGCCGCGCTCGGCCGCGTCCGCCATGACCTTCCTGACGTCGTCGAGACGGTCGGCCTCCAGCAGCGACTTGCCGACCTCGTAGCCCTCGGCCGCCAGGAACGTGTAGGACATGCCGCCGCCGATCAGGATCCGGTCGGCCTTGTCCAGCAGGTTCGCGATGACAGCGAGCTTGTCGGACGGCTTGGCGCCGCCGAGCACCACCACGTAGGGCCGCGCCGGATCACGGGTCAGCTGCTCGAGCACCGCTACCTCAGCCAGGACCAGGTCCCCCGCCGCGTGCGGCAGCAGGCCTGGCAGGTCATACACGCTGGCGTGCTTGCGGTGCAGGGCGCCGAACCCGTCGCCCACGTAGACGTCGGCCAGCGCGGCCAGCCGGCCCGCCAGCTCAGCCCGGACGGCGTCGTCCTTGCTCGTCTCGGCCGGCTCGAACCTGATGTTCTCCAGCATCGCCACGTTGCCGTCGGCGAGGCCGGCGGCGATCGCCCTGGCGGAGTCGCCGGCCACGTCGCTGGCGAGCGGGACCGGGACGCCGAGCAGCTCCGACAGCCGGGCAGCCACGGGCGCGAGCGACGGGCCACCCGCGGCCCGGTCGGCGTAAGTATCGCCCTTCGGCCGCCCGAGGTGCGCGGTGATCAGCACCCGGCCACCCCGTTCCCGCAGTCTGTTGATTGTCGGGAGGCTGGCGCGGATCCGGCCATCGTCGGTAATCGTCGTGCCGTCGAGCGGCACGTTCAGGTCAGCCCGCAGCAGCACGATCTTGCCGGCGACCTCCAGCGAGTCCAGGCCCTTCATCGGCCGGCCAGTCCGGTGCCAGCCAGCCCCGTGCCTGCCAACACAGTCAGGTCGGCGAGGCGGTTGGAGTAGCCCCACTCGTTGTCGTACCACCCGATGACCTTGACCTGGTCGCCGAACGTCATGGTGAGCTGGGAGTCGAACGTGCACGAGTACGGCGTGCCGACGATGTCGGACGACACGATCGGATCGGCCGTGTAGTGCAGGTAGCCCTTCAGCGGGCCGTCCGCGGCTGCCCGGTAGGCGGCGTTGACCTCCTCGACGCTGACCTCGCGGTCCAGCTGCACGACCAGGTCGGTCACCGAGCCGTCCATGACGGGCACGCGCATGGCCAGCCCGTCCAGCTTGCCCTTGAGCTCGGGCAGCACGAGCGCGGTGGCCTTGGCCGCGCCGGTGGTGGTCGGGATGATGTTCTGCGCCGCGGCCCTGGCCCGGCGCAGGTCCTTATGGGGGAAGTCCAGGATGACCTGGTCATTGGTGTAGGCGTGGATCGTTGTCATCAGGCCCTTGCGGATCCCGAAGCTGTCGTTCAGCACCTTCGCCATGGGCGCGACGCAGTTAGTCGTGCAGGACGCGTTGGAGATGATGTGGTGCTGCGCCGCATCGTAGGAGTCGTCGTTGACGCCCATCACGATCGTGATGTCCTCGCCCTTGGCCGGGGCCGAGATGATCACCTTCCGCGCACCGCCCGCCAGGTGCTTGCTGGCGTCCGCCGCGCTCGTGAACCGGCCGGTTGACTCGATCACCACGTCCACGCCCAGCTCGCCCCAGGGCAGCTCGGCCGGATCCCGCTCGGCGAGCATCTTGATCGAGTGGCGGCCCACCCGGATCGCGTCGCCGTCTGCTGTCACCTCGTCGTCGAGCGTGCCGAGAAGCGTGTCGTATTTCAGCAGGTGCGCGCAGGTGGCCAGGTCACCGAGGTCGTTCGCCGCGACGATCTCAATGTCGCCGCCGCCGCCCGCATGCACCGCTCGCCAGAAGTTCCGGCCGATCCGGCCGAACCCGTTGATCCCTACCCGGACACTCACTGAAATGCGCTCCCTCTGCCAGCACCTGCATTGCCGACCTGCCGTCCGAACCTTACCGGAATAGCCGTTTCCCTGAGATCGCCTACGGCACCAGCATGTCCGCGGTCAGGGTCGCCTCGGTGCCGGGCACGCCGAGTTCGATGGCGCGGCGGTCGGCGAGCGCGAGCAGCCGCCGGATCCGGCCAGCGATCGCGTCCTTGGTCAGGGCCGGCTCGGCCAGCTGGCCAAGCTCTTCCAGGCTCGCCTGGCGGTGCTTGATCCGCAGCTCGCCCGCGACGATCAGGTGATCGGGCGCCTCGGGCCCGAGGATCTCCAGGGCGCGCTCGACCCGCGCTCCGGCCGCGACGGCGGCCCGCGCACTGCGGCGGAGATTGGCGTCGTCGAAGTTGGCCAGCCGGTTCGCGGTTGCTCGCACCTCGCGGCGGATCCTGCGCTCTTCCCAGGCCAGCACGCTGTCGTGGGCGCCGAGCCTGGTCAGCAGGGCGCTGATCGAGTCGCCGTCACGCACGACGACTCGGTCCACGCCGCGGACGTCGCGCGCCTTCGCGTGGATCTTCAGCCGCCTGGCGGCACCGACCATGGCCAGCGCGGCCTCCGGGCCGGGGCACGTCACCTCGAGCGACATGGACCGGCCCGGCTCGGTCAGGCAGCCATGCGCCAGGAACGCTCCGCGCCAGGCAGCCTCGCAGTCGCACGTGGTCCCGGAGACCACCTGCCGCGGCAGCCCGCGGACCGGGCGGCCGTGGTTGTCTACCAGGCCGGACTGCCGGGCAAGGCTCTCGCCGTCGGCGTGCACGCGCACGACGTAGCGGTTGCCCTTGCGCAGCCCGCCAGGGGCGAGCACCACCAGGTCGGAGGCGTGCCCGAACACCTCGGCGATGTCCTTGCGCAGGCGGCGCGCCGCGGCACCGGTGTCGAGCTCGGCCTCCACCACGATGCGACCGGCCGCCAGGTGCAGGCCACCGGCGAATCGCAGGATGGTCGACACCTCGGCCTTGCGGCAGCATGGCTTCAGCACGCTTACCCTGCTGAGCTCATCCTTGACCAGGCCGGTCAGCGCCATCGATCTCACTCCCCCTCAAATATCTGCGCGAATGCGCCTGCCAGCCGCCGCGGGTCGTGCCGCGGCGACCCGTCGCCGACGGCCAGGTCGGCTAGCACGAGCCGCGCGCCGAGCAGGCCGGCCGCCTTCTCCAGCTGCGCCGTCGCGCCGCGGACCGCGTCCCGGTCGGCAAGCACGACATCGATCGCCAGATCAGGTGCGTGGTCCGCCAGGACCTCCAGGTGGGCGTGCGGCGAAAACCCCTCGGTCTCACCGGGTTGTGGCGCCAGATTCAGCGCTACCAGCCTCCGCGCTCGAGTCCCAACCAGCGCCGCGGCCAGGTCTGGTACCAGCAGGTGCGGCAGCACGCTGGTGAACCACGAGCCTGGCCCGAGCACCACCCAGTCCGCCGCCCCGATCGCTTGCACGGCTTCCGGGCAGGCGGGCGGGTCAGCGGGTATCAGTGATACCGACCGTACCCGTCCTGTGGTCGTCGCGCAGGCCACCTGGCCGACAGCGATGCTCACCTCGTCCGGCCTGTCCGGATCTGCCCCCTCAACCTCCGCCACGAGGTCCAGCGGAACCGCCGACATGGGCAGTACGCGGCCGTGCGCGCCCAGCAGCCGGGCGACCCAGTCCAGGCCCTGCACGGTGTCGCCGAGCAGTTCCCAGAGGGCCACGATGAGCACGTTGCCGACCGCGTGCCCGGCCAGCCCGTGCTCGCCCGCCATCGCGGCAGTGCCAGTCGCGGCAGTGCCGACTGCGGCAGTGCCGACTGCGCAGTGCCGACTGAGGCAGTGCCAGCTGCGGCAGTGCCAAACCGGTGCTGGATCACCCGGCTCCAGGTCGTCCCCCAGGCGTCGTCGCCGCACAGCGCGGCCAGGGCCATCCGCAGGTCGCCCGGCGGCAGCACGCCGAACTCGCGGCGCAGCCGGCCGCTAGAGCCGCCGTCGTCCGCCACCGTCACGATCGCGGTCAGGTCCCTGGTTACCCGGCGCAGGCCGGACAGCGAGGCGTACAGGCCGTGCCCGCCACCGAGCGCCACCACCCGGCGGCTCTGCGGCCGCCCCTGCGGGTGCTCGTCGGGGATCTGCACTCGCGCCTACTCGCGGCCCAGGTCGCGATGGGTCACCTGGATGCCGGGCCACGTCGTCGACAGGCGGGCGGCCATCTCGTCGGCGATGACGACGCTGCGGTGCTTGCCGCCAGTGCAGCCGACTGCCAGCAGCACGAAGTGGCGCCCGGTCCGGTCATAGCCGGCCAGCGCGATCTGCAGGGCGCGGACGAACGCGTCCACGAAGTCACGCGCGCCCGGCTGGCCCAGTACGTAGTCGATCACGGGCGCGTCCAGGCCGGTCTGCGGGGCCAGGTCGGGCACCCAGTGCGGGTTCGGCAGGAAACGGCAGTCCGCCACCATGTCGGCGTCGACCGGCAGGCCGTACTTGAAGCCGAAGGAGACGACGCTGACCCGCAGTGCCGCGTCGGCCTCGGTGGCGAACGCGTCCCGCATCCGGGACCGCAGCTCGTGCACGTTCAGGTCGGTGGTATCCAGCACCAGGTCCGCCTCGGCGCGCATGCCCTGAAGCAGCTCGCGCTCGGCCGCGATCCCGTCCGCCACCCGGGCCCCCTCCTGAAGCGGGTGCGGGCGCGAGACGCTGTCGAACCTGCGGACTAGCGTTTCGTCAGAGGCCTCGAGGAACACGACGTACGGCCGGACGCCACGGGCGTTCAGGTCCCCGATCGCGGACTTCAGGTCGGTGGAGAACGCGCGGCTGCGAATATCGACGACGGCCGCCAGCCTCGGCACCGCCCCCCTGGACCGCCTGGCCAGATCCGCCATGGTGGGCAGCAGGTCAGCGGGCAGATTGTCGGCGACGAACCAGTCGAGGTCCTCCAGCGACTTCGCCGCGGTGCTACGGCCCGCGCCGGACAGCCCCGTGATGATGACGATCTCCTGTGCCGCATCCTCAGCGCTCATCGCTGGCTCCCCCTGGCCCGTCCAGTGCTGGCTGGTGCGGTGCTGACTGATGCTGGGCTGGCTGGTGCAGGGCCTGGTGTACGGCTTCCGCGGTCCGCAGCCCGAATCCGGGCAGGGCGGCGATCTCCGCCACGGTCGCCGCGCGGAGCTTGCGCACCGAGCCGAACTGCCGTAGCAGCGTGGCCCGCCGCGCCGGCCCGAGCCCGGGCACGCCGTCCAGCTCGCTCGCCGTCAGCGCGGCCGAGCGCTTGGCCCGGTGATACGTGATGGCGAACCGGTGCGCCTCGTCCCTGATGCGCTGGAGCAGGTACAGGCCCTCGCTGGTGCGCGGCAGGATCACCGGGCCGTCCTCGCCCGGCAGCCAGACCTCCTCGAGCCGCTTCGCCAGGCCGCAGACCGCGACGTCGACGACCCCGACCTCCTCCAGAGCCCGGACAGCCGCGCCGACCTGGGCCGGCCCGCCGTCGATGACCAGGAGGTTGGGCGGGTAGGCGAACTTACGCCGGGGCTCGGGGTCACCAGGCGGCAGCTCATCCGGATCGGCCGTGGCGGTCGCCGCCTGCTCGTCCAGGAACCGGCGGAATCGACGGGTGATCACCTCGTGAATGGCCGCGACGTCGTCGGTACCGTCCAGGCCCTTGATCGCGAACCTGCGGTACTCCGACTTGCGGGCCAGGCCGTCCTCGAACACGACCATCGACGCGACGACGTGGGTGCCCTGAAGGTTCGAGACGTCGTAGCTCTCGATCCGCAGCGGCGCCTCGTCCAGCCCCAGCGATTCCTGGATCTCGTTCAGCGCCACGCTGCGGGTGGTCAGGTCGCTAGCCCGGCGCGTCTTGTGCAGCGCCAGCGACTCGCCGGCGTTGCGGGCCACCGTGTCCAGCAGCGCCCTCTTGTCGCCGCGCTGCGGGACCCGAAGACTGACCCGGCCGCCGCGCCGCCCGCCCAGCCACTCCTCCATGGTGGCCGAGTCGGGCGGCAGCGCGGGCACCAGGACCTCGCGCGGGATCCGGGCCGAGCGGCCGGACCGCGACCCGTCGTCGCCGACCGGGTCCTCGTCGTAGACTTGGCCGAGGAAGTGCTCGACTAGCTCCTCGGTCGTGATGTCCTCGACCTTGTCCACGACCCAGCCGCGCTGGCCGCGTACCCGGCCGCCGCGCACGTAGAAGACCTGTACCGCGGCCTCAAGCTGGTCCTCGGCCAGCGCGATTACGTCGGCGTCGGTGCCGTCGGGCAGCACCACGGCTTGCTTCTCCAGTGCGCGCTGGAGCGCCTGGATGTCGTCCCGCAGGCGCGCGGCCCGCTCGTACTCCTCTGCCGCTGCGGCGTCGCGCATCTCGCGCTCGAGCCGCCTGATGAACCGACCCGTCTGGCCGGCCATGAAATCGCAGAACTCCTCGGCCAGCAGCCGGTGCTCGGCCGCGTCGATACGGCCGACGCACGGAGCCGAGCACTTGCCGATGTACCCGAGCAGGCATGGGCGGCCGATCTGGCCGGCCCGCTTGAAGACCCCGGCCGAACACGTGCGCACCGGGAAGACCCGCAGCAGCGTGTCGACGGTGTCCCGGATCGCCCAGGCGTGCGAGTACGGGCCGAAGTAGCGGACGCCACGGCGCTTGGCGCCGCGCATGACCTGGACCCGCGGGAACTCCTCGTTCATCAGCACGGCCAGGTACGGATAGCTCTTGTCGTCGCGGTAGCGGACGTTGAACCTCGGGTCGAACTCCTTGATCCAGGAGTACTCCAGCTGGAGAGCCTCGACCTCGGTGCCGACCACGGTCCAGTCGACCTGCGCCGCGGCGCGCAGCATCGACTGAGTGCGCGGATGCAGGCCAGCGAAGTCGGCAAAGTAGGAGTTCAGACGGGACCGCAGGCTCTTGGCCTTACCGACGTAGATGACCCGTCCGCGCTCGTCACGGAACCGGTAGACCCCAGGCGACTCAGGAATAGAGCCGGGTGCCGGCCGGTAACTTGCCGGATCTGCCACGCCCCAACTCTATGGCTAGTCGCCGGCCTCCGAGTGCGCAGCGCGCAGTAGCTCGAGCACCTCTGACTCCCGGTACCGCCGGTGCCCGCCCAGTGTCCGGACGGACGTCAGCCTGCCATCCCGTGCCCACCGGGTCACCGTCTTGGGGTCGACACGGAACATGGCGGCCACCTCCGCGGGCGTCAGCAGGCGCTCGGCATCCGGGACTGTCCTACCGCTCATCCGGACCGCCTCTCACGAACTTCTTAATAGCCGTAATACCGAAAAAACGCTCCAGCTAACCCTCGGCGGCCCGCGAGTATTCGGCCGGCGCGAAGAAGACCACGGCCGCCAGGTCCTCGGCTATGTCGGTGAAGCGGTGTACCTCACCGGCAGGCACGTAAACCACCGTGCCCGGCCGCACCTCTGCCCTATCACCGGCCGACTCGAGCGTGGCCCGGCCGGTCATGACGACATAGATCTCGTCTTCAGTATGCGGTGACTGCTCGTCGGTGCCGCCGGCCGGGATGCTGTACGTCCCCACGCTGAGGTCGGTTACACGCAAGTGCTCGAGCCAGGTCACTGTCTCCCCCGCTGGCGGACCCGTGAAATCACCTGCTCCGCCGATGACCTGCATCAGCCCGCCTCCTCCGCCGGATTGCGCCACATGAGCCAGAGCGTAGGCCCGCCGCCGGGAATGGTGAGCTCACCGGTGACCCGGAAGCCGTGCCGCTCGTAGAACGGCACGTTCCACTCCTTGCTTGACTCTAGGTACGCCGGCATGCGGGCAGCGTCGCAGCGGGCCAGGCGCGAGCGCATCAGCTCGCCACCGACGCCTGTCCCCTGCACCGGCGGATCGGTGCCGATCCCGGACAGGTACCAGTGCGGCCTATCCGGGTGCAGGCGCAGCATGGCGCCGTAGGTGGCGCTCGCCGCAGACAGCCGGGACCCGAGCCTGAGCACTACTCCGGGCAGGGCCACGAGCTGGCGCCACAGCGGCGCCCGCCACGTGCCGGGCGGCAGCCAGATGGCGCCGCCGAGCACGGCACCGCCTGCCCCGGGGCCACCGCGGACGCAGACCTCCGTGCCTTGGTGGCGCAAGCTCGTGCCGCGCAGCGTGCTGGCGAAGAACGCGGGTAGCCGCCGCCGGCGCATCCGCTCGTCCGGGAAGATCCACGTCATCACCGGGTCGTCGTCGAACGCTCGGACGAGCGTCGCCACGGTCGCCGTCAGGTCGGCGCGGGCAAACGGGCGGACAGTCCTAGTATCGCCGCCCGGCTGCCTCATCTTCGCAGGCTACCCGGACGCCTGCCGGCGTGTCCCTTTGACACGATCGGGCTGATGTGAGGCCGTAGTCGCGGGGACCAACCTGGACCGGTGAGCCGCTCCAGTTCGCGCACTAGGGGGATACGCGCCATGAAGCTTTCGTCCGGATCACTCGCACTAGCATCGCTGGCGGTGGTCGCCGCCGGGCTGCCGGCGCTCGCAGCGGCCACAGCCAGTGCTGCCGCCCGGCCGGCCGCGGCACACGGAACCGTGATCACCACACGCAGCACCGCGTTCGGCACGGCTTTAGTCGTCGGCTCAGGCAAGTACAAGGGCTTCAGCCTGTACTTCATCACCAGCGACAACGGACGCCAGTTCGGCTGCACCGCACGGCCGGTGAAGACGCCTATCGGCAAGCTGCTGTGCACCGGGCCGTCGGGCGACCGGCAGGCCGAGTGGCCGGCCATCACGACCATCGGCAAGCCGCGGGCCGCCGGCGGCGTGGCGCAGTCGCATCTCGGCACGGTCAGGCGCGCCCACGTGGGCGTCCAGATCACCTACTACGGACACCCGCTCTACCTGTTCGACTCCGGACCCTTCCAGGTCACCGGTGAGGGCTGGAACGAGCCGTCGCTGCCGCCGTGGCACGGCGTCTGGTATCTGATGTCACCGTCCGGCAAGGCCGCGCCGTGGCCGGGCGCGATCACGACGGTCCGGCTCGGCGGGCACGAGGTCCTCGCCGCGCCGATGATGACGGGGGTCGGCTGGGAGCTGTTCCCGCTGTACCAGTACTCCAAGGATGTGACGGGCAGCGGGGTCAGCAACTGCACCGGGGCCTGTGCTCGCGCCTGGCCCCCGATGCTGACGAGCGGATTCCCCGGCGTCACGAACGCCCCGATGGCGGTCAACGTCGAGACGCTCAAGGTGCCGAGCGGGACCCAGGTCGCCTACGCAGGACGTCCGCTGTACTTCTTCGCCTTCGAGGTCATCATCAAGACCCCGGCCGGGTTCAAGGCCATCGGCTCCGGCAACGGCGTGAAGGTTGGCGGCGGGAAGTTCACGCTCGTGACGGGGTAACGAGAAGCACTCGATGTCACTGGTGGCCGACGGACCACTGATCCAGGTGAGCGGCTGGCTGACACAGTCAGCCAGCCGCTTGACGAGCGGACGCCCGTCAGCGACGCGGATCGACGTGGACTTTCGGGGCCGCGCCCCATTCGGGTCGGCGTTCGCCAGCCAGGACGGCGGTGATGTCGTCCAGGCCAACGGTGGCAGCGACGAGCGCGCGCGGGTCGACGACGCCGGAGGCGTAGAGCTCAATCGTCCCGGCGATCGCGCCCGAGCCGCCGAGAACACCGACCGCGGTGACGTCCTTCAGCGCGAGAGCGCGGGTGTCGACGAGGCTGGGTTCGCCGGCCAGGCCGATGTAGACCACCCGGCGTCCGGGTTCGACGAGATCCGCAGCGAGCGCGGGGAGCAGGGCCGCGTTGGAGGCGTCGATCACCGCGTCGTACGGCAGGTCCGGCAGGGTCTCGCGGGTCCAGACGTTGGCGAAGCCGATCGAGATAGCGAACTCCATCGATGAGATGGTCAGGCCGAGCAGGTGCACTTCGGCGCCTTGCGCCATGCCGATCTTCGCGGCGAGCAGACCGATGGTGCCGGGCCCCAGCACTAGCAGCCGTTCACCCGGAGTCAGGCCGGCCCCCTCGACGGCGCGAAGGGCATTGGCTCCTGGCTCGACGAGGGCGCCAAGAGTCGCATCGACGGTGTCGGGCAGCTCCTGCAGGCCGCCCTCGGGCACACTCAGCTGCTCGGCGAGCGCGCCGGGCCAGCCGTTGCGGACGCCTATTTCATACCGGTCGGTGCAGACATGGTGCCGGCCGGTCCGGCATCGAGTGCAGTGGCCGCAGCCGATCATCGTGTCGCCAGTGACTCTGCGCCCGAGCAAGCCTGGGTCGACCCCCGTGCCGAGGGCAGCAACCGTGCCCATCCATTCATGCCCGATCCGCATGGGGTACTGCGCCTGACCGGTGTGCAGGTAGCTCATCTCGCCGCTAAAGAGCTCCATGTCGGTACCGCATACGCCCGCCCGTTCCACGTCGACGACAACCTCACCGGGCCGTGGCTCGGGTGGCGCGACGTCCCGGACCTCAGCCTCGCCCGGTCCCGTGATGACGAGCGCCCGCATTACGTGGCCGCCCAGCCCGACCAGGCGGTCACCGGCAGGCCCGCGACGCCGACGTCAGCGAGGAACAGCCGCCCTGAATCAGGGAACGCGGCCAGCTGCTCCTCGGCCAGATCGGCGGTCGCCGTGGTGATGAGCAACCGGTCGAGACCATCGCCGACGAATGCGACGCTGCTCGTGTGCGGGGCAGCCACGTCGACGATCCCCGCGAGCAGCCCCTCGGGCGTATAGCGACGTACCTGGCCAGCACCCCAGATGGCGATCCACAGGTGACCCTCGGCGTCCAGGCAGATCCCGTCGGGACCGCCGTCGGCAACCCGTAGCCACTGCCGGCGGGCGCCCACCGTGCCGCTGACCGTGTCGTAGGAGCGGATCCAGACGACGCCGGGAACGGTGTCCACGCTGTACAGCAGCGTGCCGTCAGCGGTCCAGGCGAGGCCATTGGACAATGTCAGGTCCGCATCGAGAACGGTCACCGTCTGATCGCGCTCGATCCTGACGAGGGTCTCTCCGCCGCGGGCGCCATCGAGCGCGAGCGTCCCCACAAGGAAGTTGCCCGCCGGGTCGCAGCCGCCGTCATTCAGCCGCCGCGTCGGCTGCGCCACGATAGTCGGGCCAGTAACCGAGCCGGCCTCGGTCACGGTGATCAGGCCCTGCGCGCCCGCGACCAGGAGGTCGCCAACGGCCGAGCAGACCACGGCTCCGACCGTCCGGTCGAGGTGCCAGGACCGCCGGTGGATGACGTGATCGCCGTCAAGTCCGCCCTCGTGGACCGTGCCTGCGTCCACGTCGACCCACAGCACGCGGCGACGCCCCGGATCCCACAGCGGGCCTTCGCCGAGGCCGAAGACGTCGGCGGAGGCGACCGCCGCTGTCCACCGCGGCAGGGCATCGGCCTGCGCGACGACGTAGCGGTCCTCCTGCTGCACCGGAGTACCGTACCGACATATGCCTGAACTCCGCAGCGCCCAGTGGTACGAAGGCGCGAACCGCAACGCCTACATCCACCGCGCCTGGATGCGCCGAGGATTGCCAGACTCCGCATTCGAGGGCCGCCCGCAGATCGCGATCGCCAACACCGCATCCGACCTGACCCCGTGCAACAGCCACCTGAACGAGGTGGCTGAGCACGTCAAGCAGGGCATCTGGGAGGCCGGCGGCGTCCCGCTGAACCTGCCCGTGGTGTCGCTCGGCGAGACGCAAGTCCGGCCGACCGCGATGCTGTGGCGCAACATGGCCGCGATGGCGACCGAGGAAATGCTGCGCGCCAACCCGATCGACGGCGTCGTATTGCTCGGCGGCTGCGACAAGACCATTCCCTCGCTGCTCATGGCGGCCGCGTCTGTCGACCTGCCCGCCGTCGTCGTGCCCGGCGGCCCGATGCTGACCGGCACCTTCCGCGGCAACCCGCTCGGCTGCGGCACCAGCGTCTGGCGGCTCAGCGAGGAAGTGCGGGCCGGAACGCTGACCCAGGAGGCGTTCCTGAAGTCCGAGTCGGCGGTGATCCGCAGCCGCGGGCACTGCAACACCATGGGCACAGCTTCGACGATGGGCCTGCTCGCCGAGGCGCTGGGCATGGTCCTGCCGGGAACCGCCGGGATCCCGGCGCCGGACAGCCGCCTGCTGGCCCGCTCCCACGAGACCGGCAGGCTGATCGTCGAGATGGTCGCCGCGGGCCGCAGGCCGAGCCAGGTCCTGACGCCGGGATCGTTCCGCAACGCGATCGTCGCGCTCGCCGCGATCGGCGGGTCCACGAACGCCGTCGTCCACCTGCTCGCCATCGCCGGGCGGCTCGGCGTGCCGCTCACCCTGGCCGACTTCGACCGGTTCGCCGCCGACGTGCCGCTGCTGGTGGACCTGCAGCCGTCCGGCAAGTACCTGATGGAGGACCTGCACCGGGCCGGCGGGCTCGCGGCCGTCCTGCGCGAGGTAGCCGACCTGCTCGACCAGCGAGGCCATCAGCGTCACGGGCAGGCCACTGGTCGGTCCCTTGCTGACGCCGAGATCTGGGACCGGGACGTGATCCGCAGCCGGGACACCCCGTTCCAGCCGAACGCCGGGATCGCCGTCCTGTTCGGCAACCTCGCCCCGGCCGGCGCGATCATCAAGCCGGCCGCGGCGTCACCGCACCTGCTGCAGCATCGAGGCCGCGCCGTCGTCTTCGACTCGGTCGAGGACCTGCACGCGCGCCTCGACTCGCCGGACCTCGACGTTGACGCAGACAGCGTCCTCGTGCTGCGCGGCTGCGGACCGCGCGGCTACCCCGGTATGCCGGAGGTGGCCAACCTGCCGTTGCCGACCAAGCTGCTCCGACTCGGGGTCCGCGACATGGTGCGAGTGTGCGACGGGCGGATGAGCGGTACCGCTTACGGCACGGTCGTACTGCATGTCGCGCCGGAGGCGGCCGCCGGCGGCCCGCTCGCGAAGGTCCGCACCGGTGACTGGATCACCCTCGACGTCCCGCGGCGGAGCCTCTCGGTCGACCTGCCCGAGCACGAGCTTGACGCCAGAGCAGCCAGCACCGGCCCTAGCCGCGTCCGTCGCCCGCCCGACCCGAGGCTGGGAGAAGCTCTACGTCGACCACGTCCTCGGCGCCGAAGCTGGCGCTGACCTAGACTTCCTCGTCGGCTCCAGCGGAGACCAGGTCGCGCGCGACTCGCACTGACGAGAGCTGCCGCTGACGGACGAGGAGACTGTCGTTTACACCATCTGCGCGCTGACGTCGGCGGCGGCGCTGGCGTGGCTGTACCTGCTGACGCTGCGCGGCGGCTACTGGCGCACCGGGCACCGGCTGCCCTCAGGTGGCCGAGGGTCCGGCCATCGGCTTCCCGTCGGTGACGGCAGTCGTCCCGGCCAGGAACGAGGCCGACATCCTCCCCGCCTGTCCTCCCACGCTGCTGAGTCAGGACTACCAGGGCGGGCTGTCCGTCATCGTGGTCGACGACGACAGCACAGACGGCACCGCGAAGGTCGCCGCCGAACTCGGCGCGGCGGTCATCGGCGCACGGCCGACTCCGCCGGGCTGGGCCGGCAAGGTCTGGGCGATGGCCGAGGGCGCACGCAGGCCGTCAGCGCGGATACCGAGTACATCCTGTTCACCGACGCCGACATCGCCTATGCGCCGGGCACGCTGGCCAGGCTGGCCAGTGCGGCCGCTCGCGGCGACTACGCGCTGGTGTCGCAGATGGCGCTGCTGCGCACCGGTAACGGGCCGGAGAAGCTCCTCGTCCCGGCCTTCGTGTACTTCTTCGCGCAGCTGTACCCGTTCCCGCGCGTCAGCCAGCCGCGATCGCGGACCGCCGCCGCAGCCGGGGGCTGCATGCTGGTCCGCGCCAGCGCGCTCGCCGCAGCGGGCGGCCTGGCCCCGATCCGGGATGCGCGGATCGACGACGTCGCGCTCGGCAGGCTGCTGAAGCGGGCCGGCGGCCGCTGCTGGCTCGGGCTGACCACCGACGTCCTCAGCATGCGGCCCTATGACCGGCTCGCCGATATCTGGGACATGGTCGCGCGCAGCGCGTACACCCAGCTGCGCTACTCGCTTGCCCTCACTATCGCGATCGTCCTCGGGCTCGCCTGGCTGTACTGTGCTGCCGCCCGCCGCGGCGATCGCGGGGCTCGTCCTGCTCGCGACAGGCGCGACCGCGTCCTGGAGTGCGGTCTGGCTCGCCGCCGCTGGCCTGGCAGGCTGGCTCCTCATGGCCGCCAGCTACGTGCCGATGCTGCGGCTGTACCGGCTGTCTCCGCTGCGCGGCCTGCTGCTCCCGCTGATCGCCGCTATGTATGCGGCCATGACCGCCGACTCAGCGCGCCGCCACCATCGCGGCCGCGGCGGCGAGTGGAAAGGCCGCGTCATTCCGCCCGCGTGAATCGACGCCGTGGCCGAGGAGCAGGCGCAGCGCGCTCAGCAGGCCGCGGCGCCACCGGCACCCGTCTGCCAGGCCGAACATGGCGAGCGCCGCATCGGCTACCTGATCTGCCAGATCCGCCTGCATGTCGGTCCCCTCCCCAGCCTGCCTGGCGTGACAGGACGCTACAGGTGGTCCGCCAGCCAGGCGTGCACTTCGGGAATGCGATTCTCCAGCAGTGTCAGGTGGCCGTCGTCCGCGAGAAGCCGGGCCTCGACGCCGGGAATGTGCGCGGCCAGCCATTCGCCGTGGCCAAATGGCACGAACTGGTCGTGCTTGCCGTGCAGCAGCAGGACCGGGACGGCGATGGCGGCTAGCCCGAACCCCCACGGCCGCACCATGCAGTTGTCGTCCCACCATCCCTGGCTGCCGGGCGCCAGGCCATCCTTCATGGCGGACGCCATGAATTCGGACAGCTCACCGCCCGCCAGAGCGGCATCGACCGGCGAGAGGAGCGACGCCATCCCGCTGGCCAGATCCTCCGGCGAGGCGCCGAGGAAGCCTTCCCGTGCCTCGTCCGTCTGGGCCCTGGCTGCAGCCTCGTTGGTGAAGTAGAGGCGGGTGTCATCGACGTTGTCCTGACCCATGCCGGCGAAATAGTCGAGGCCGTCTGCGTCGAACGGCGCGAGCGACGCAAGCGAGGCTGCAGCGGTCACCAGGTCCGGGAGCAGGGCAGCGCACGCGAGCACATGCGGGCCGCCCCCCGAGACGCCCCACATAGCCAGGCGGTCAATGCCGAGCTCGGTGCAGATCGCGCGGACATCGTCGGCGCAGTCGGCGACGCTGCGCCCTGGCCGAGGCGAGGACCCGCCGTAGCCGGGCCGATCGTAGCTGATGAGCCGGAGACCGCGGTCGGCTGCGTCCCGTTCGTGCGGGCCGTAGAGATGCCGGGAGTTCGGCGTGCCCATGTGCGCCAGCACTGGCCGGCCGGCCGGATCACCGCCCTCTTCGACAGCTAGCGTCCGGCCATCTGGTGTACGAACTGTGCGCTGCACGTTGCCTCCCTGGCGTTAGCGGCGCGACCAGAGCTGGAAAACGCGCGGGCCGCTGACAAGCGTCTGCGGATCTGCAGTGAACTGCCACAAGCTCGTGAGCGCAGCGGTCACCGCATCGTGCGAGGCAATGCGCTCCGCAACGATCGCTTCCGCCGTTGCCTCGAGCGTTGACCACGCCAGTGTCTTGCCCTCCCCTTCGGTCCACACCGGCTGGACAAGGTCCACCTCGGGACCGGGGATGCCGGCGGCGAGGAAGGCACCGTAGAGCTTGCGCCCGAGCGCGTGATCGCCGCCTCGTCGCCTGAGGGCCTTGCTGTAGGTGCGCACGAAGAAGTCGAACCCTTCGTTGGGCGGGTGGCAGCACCATCCGTCGAAGTCAGCCTCCTCGACGATCAGGACGCCCCGCGGGCGAATGGCACCCCACATGCGGCCCAGCAGGTCGACTGGCTCACTCAGGTGCTGAAGCAGAAAACGGCAGTAGACGGCATCGTAGCTGCCAGGCTCATCCCAGTCCCGCACGTTCACTTGCCGGAATTCCACGTTGGCAAGCCGGGCCGCCGCGGCAGCCTGACGAGCTAGGTCGAGCTTGATCTCGTCCATGTCGACGCCGACAGCCGATCCCTCGGGAGCTACCAGCTGTGCGATCTCCAGCGTGACCTGACCGCCACCGCAGCCCAGATCGAGGCAACGCATCCCCGGCGACAGGCCCGCCCGCGCGAGCAGCGCCGCGGTATCAGGCCAGCGGGTGCGAGCCAGCAGCGCGAGACGTTCGTAACCCCCTTCGCCGCCCCGAATCACATACCGCTGCACAGCGCGATTGTAGGCGCTCCCTGGCCGAAGCCTCGTGTGCGTCGCGCGTCTGCAAGCCGCCGGGCCGCCGCTTGCGCCGCCTGCCCGGCAGCTGCAGGCTGACAGTGTCGACGAACGAGGTGCGACATGCGCAAGCCCGCGTCCCCCAGCCCGCGCTACGACGGATGGGCCGACTGGTATGAAGGGTGGAACGCGCCGCACGCCGAGCGTAACGCGGCCGAGGTGCTGGAGCTGCTGGGCCGCGGCGCCGGGCTGTGCCTTGACCTTGGTTGCGGCACCGGGCTGTATGCCCACGTCGTGACCGAGTCAGGCCGGACCGTGGTTGGGCTGGATCGGTCGGCAGACCAGCTGCGCATCGCCCAGCGCCGTTCCCGGCAGATCCTGCAAGGCGATGCCGCCGCGCTGCCGTTCGCCGACGAGACGTTCCAGACGGTGGCGGCGCTGTGGATCTCCACTGACGTCGACGACTTCGCGGTGGTCCTCCGCGAGGCCGCCCGGGTGCTGACGCCCGGCGGCCTGCTGGCCTTCTACGGCGTCCATCCCTGTTTCAATGGGCCGCACGTGCAGTGGATGGACGACGGCAGCGTGCTCGCTCACCCGACGTATCGAGAGGCCGGCTGGCATCACGAATCGCCCTGGTGGGGCTATAACATCCGCCGCCGATTCGGGATGCGTCATCACCCGCTCGCTGAGTTTCTCAACGCGTTTATCGGCGCCGGGCTGGTCATCGAGCACGTCGAGGAAATGGGCGACCGGCCAGTCCCTGTCAATCTCGGCATCCGCGCCATCAAGCCAGCGCCGGCGCGCTAGTCCGCGAACGCCTCCGGCGGGGGGCAGGCGCACATCAGGTTGCGGTCGCCGTAGGCCTGGTCGATCCGCCGCACGGGCGGCCAGTACTTGGCCCGCCGGTCGCCGCCTGCCGGGTAGGCAGCGGTCTCACGCCCGTAGGAGTGCTTCCAGTCGTCGCTGATCAGCATGCTCGCGGTGTGCGGCGCGTTCTTCAGCGGGTTGTCGGCGGCGTCGAACTCGCCGGCGGCCACCAGCGCGATCTCGTGCCGGATCGCGATCATCGCCTCGCAGAACCGGTCCAGTTCTGCCAGGTCCTCGCTCTCGGTCGGCTCGACCATGAGCGTGCCCGCGACCGGGAACGACATGGTCGGCGCGTGGAACCCGTAGTCGATCAGCCGCTTCGCCACGTCCTCGGCGGTGATCCCGGTCTGCGCTGTGATCGGCCGCAGGTCCAGGATGCACTCGTGCGCGACCAGGCCGCCGCGGCCGGTGTACAGCACGGGGAAGTGCTCGGTCAGCCGCCGCGCCACGTAGTTCGCGGACAGGATCGCCACCTGCGTGGCCCGCCGCAGGCCGTCGGCCCCCATCATCTTGATGTAGGCCCACGAGATCGGCAGGATGCCGGCCGACCCGTACGGCGCCGCCGCGACCGGCCCGCCGTGCGCCGCGCCGTCCGCCCCAGAGCCGGGCAGGAATGGCGCCAGGTGCGCCCTGGCCGCCACCGGGCCGACGCCGGGACCGCCGCCGCCGTGCGGGATGCAGAACGTCTTGTGCAGGTTCAGGTGCGAGACATCCGCGCCGAACTTGCCCGGCCGCGCGAGGCCCACCAGCGCGTTCAGGTTCGCGCCGTCCACGTACACCTGGCCGCCGGCGTCGTGCACCAGGGCGCACACCTCGCCGATCGTTTCCTCGAACACCCCGTTCGTGGACGGGTACGTCGCCATGATCGCGGCGACCGTGCCCGCGTGCGCCGCGAGCTGGGCGCGCAGGTCACCGAGGTCGATCGCGCCGTCAGACCCGCACTTCACCACGACCACCCGCAGGCCAGCGAGCACGGCGCTGGCCGCGTTCGTGCCGTGCGCGGACTCGGGGATCAGGCAGACGGTCCGCTCCGGCTGCCCGAGCGAGCGGAGGTAGCCGCGGATCGCCAGCAGGCCGGCCAGCTCGCCCTGGGAGCCTGCGTTCGGCTGGAGGCTGATCGCGTCGTACCCGGTGATCTCGGTCAGCGCGTCCGCCAGCTCGCCGATCAGCTGCGCGGTACCCGGCTGCCTGCTCCGCCGGGGCGAACGGGTGCAGCCCGGCGAACTCCGGCCAGCTGATCGCCTCCATCTCGGCGGCTGCGTTGAGCTTCATCGTGCACGAGCCCAGCGGGATCATCGAGCGGTCGAGCGCGATGTCACGGTCGGCCAGCCGGCGCAGGTACCGGAGCATTGCCGTCTCGCTCCGGTAGCTGTGGAAGACCGGATGGGCAAGGAACGTGGTCGTTCGCACCAGTCCGGCCGGCAGCGCCTCGGCGGCTTCAGCTGGCACGGCGACCGGCTGGCCTGCGAGCGCGCTCGCGACAGCGACGAGCTGCTCGTCGGTCGTGGTCTCGTCGAACGCGACCTGGACCACATCGGCGCTGGCCACGTGCACGTTGTAACCGGCCGCGGCCGCGCGCGCCGCCGCCTGTGCCGCCTGCCCGGGCAGCCGCAGGCTGACAGTGTCGAAGAACTCAGCTGATCCGGTTCCGTATCCGAGGTTTGTCATGGCGAGCGCGAAGGCGGCGGCCTTGCGATGCACCCGCCGCGCGATCGAGGCGAGGCCGTCCGGGCCGTGGTACGCCGCGTACATGGCGGCGATGACGGCGAGCAGGACCTGGGCCGTGCAGATGTTGCTGGTGGCCTTCTCCCGGCGGATGTGCTGCTCGCGAGCCTGGAGCGCGAGCCGGTAAGCCGGGTGGCCGTCGGCGTCGACGGAGACGCCGACGAGGCGGCCGGGCAGCTGGCGCTTGAGCGCGTCGGTCACGCAGATGTAGCCGGCCTGCGGGCCGCCGTAGCCCATCGGCACGCCGAACCGCTGCGTCGTACCGACCGCGATGTCGGCGCCGAGCTCGCCTGGCGGCGTGAGCAGGGTGAGCGCGAGCAGGTCGGCGGCGACGACGGCGAGGGCGCCGGCGTTGTGCGCGGCCGCGACCGAGGGCGCCAGGTCGCGGACTTCGCCGCTGGCCCCCGGATACTGCATCAGCACGCCGAACAGCTCGCCGTCCGGCTGCGCCGCGATCAGCTCCGGCGTCACCCGGCCGGTGACGAGCGAGATGCCGAGCGGCTCGGCTCTCGTGGCCAGCACGGCCAGCGTCTGCGGCAGGCAGTCGGCGTCGGCCAGGAACACGCTGCCCTTGCCGCGGGCTCGCCGCGCCAGCGTCATCGCCTCGGCCGCGGCGGTGGCCTCGTCCAGCATCGACGCCCCCGCGACCGGCAGCGCGGTGAGGTCCTCGATCATGGTCTGGAAGTTGAGCAGCGCCTCGAGCCTGCCCTGGGAGATCTCCGGCTGGTACGGCGTGTAGGCGGTGTACCAGGCCGGGTTCTCCAGCACGTTGCGGCGGATCACCGCCGGGGTGTGAGTGCCGTAGTAGCCAAGCCCGATCATCGACGTCGCGACGGTGTTCATGGCGGCCAGCCGCCGCAGCTCGGCGAGCGCCTCGTCCTCGGTCAGCGGCGCCGGCAGGCTGAGCCTCGCCATCGACGGCGATCCCGGCAGGCAGCGCGGCCGCGGTCAGCTCGTCCAGCGATGAGTAGCCGACGACCTCGAGCATCCGGGCCTGGCCCGCCTCAGCGGGACCGATGTGACGCGGTGCGAATTCCACGGGAGCCTCCCCAGGGCGGGCTGCTCGCCCGCGTGCATGTGGTGACGGACTCCCCCTCTGTCGACCGCGACGGCGGGCTCCAGAGTGCGCACACCGCCCGGTCCTGGTGCCTGAGAGGTTCCGGGGAGGTTGCCCCTTCGGCGCCTCGCGCTGGCTGCGCGAAGACTCTCCCGGTGGGTGTTCCAGCGGCACCGAGCTTACCCGAGCAGGGGCGCCCATGCCCTGATAGGCCATATGATGCCGTCGCCGACGATAACGGTCGCCCGCCACGGTGCCCCACCACGGTCGCCCCCACCGGTCGCCCACCACGGTCGCCCCCACCACGGAGGACTGGACATGCCAGCAGCACGGGTAGCCCGACCTGCGTTCGCCCTGGTGGCGGCGCTGCTGCTGGCAGGCGGGATCGCAGGCTGCGGCCGGTCTCACGACCCTGCCGCCTACAAGCAGGGTTACTCCGCCGGACTGGTCGCCCGGCACCACTTCATCGACCAGCAGGGACCGGACAGCAACCTGCCATGGCTCTGCGCCAAGGCCGCCTATCATGACATTCAGGACATGGCTAACTCCACGGCGCAGTACTGGCAGAACGGCTTCGACATGGGCTGCGCCAACGAGTCCACCTAGATCCGCCAGCCCGAATCCCGTGCAATCGCGGTGCCGGCTGGGTACGGAACCACCGCGGGTTACCGGGGGCCAAGGGATCACGGAGGTTCGGGGATGGCGGCGGCACGGGGGGCTCCTGTTCTGCTTGCCTCGCTCGCGATCTTGCTCTCGGCCTGCGGTTACGGGCTGGGCGCGGCGAGCGCCGGCCCGCACAGCGCGGCCTGGCAGCGCGGCTTCCAGGCCGGGCGGGAGGCACGCCGACACTACTTCAGGCCGGGCAGCCACGAGCACCACCTGGTGTTGTACTGCGCCGAGATGGCCTATCGCGACATTCAGCCGCTGAAGAGCTCCCTGCTCCAGTGGACCGAGGGCTTCAACACCGGCTGCGGCACCCGCCTGCGGCCTAGACCGCGTCCCAGCGGAACACCCGCACCGAGATGATCGTCAGTACGGCCGCGAGCCCCAGCAGGATGCC
This sequence comes from uncultured Actinomycetota bacterium, assembly GCA_963837255.1. Taxonomy (GTDB): domain Bacteria; phylum Actinomycetota; class Actinomycetes; order Streptosporangiales; family Streptosporangiaceae; genus JAJYUU01. Next base: position 379,816 of record CAWIMN010000007.1, on the reverse strand, counting down.
GATGGCAGGCAGCGCCGAGGCCGGCCCCTCGCCCCTGGCCATGACGTTCTGCATGCCGGTGACCAGGTAGCGCAGCGGCATCGCGTACGAGACGTCCCTGATCCAGGCGGGCGCGAAGTCGAGCGGGATGAAGGCCCCGCCGAGGAACGCCATCGGCAGGATGATCACGTTCGCGACGGCGGTCGCCGCCTGCTGCGTCTTGGCGAACGAGCCGACGAGCAGGCCGATGGCCATGAACGCCAGCGTGCCGCAGATCACCACCGGGATGGCCATCCACCAGGATGCCGACAGCTTCAGCCCGAAGTACGGCAGCGTCGCGATCGCCAGGAACGCCGCAAGCTGGACGATCGCCACTCCGAGGCTGACACCGACGCGCGCGAGCACCACCGACCCGACGTTGATCGGGGCGAGCCGCAGCCGGCGGAGCAGCTTGTTCTGGCGCCAGCTCACGAGCGTGATCGCCGCGCCGAATGCGCCGCCGGAGGCGATCGCCCAGCCGAGCAGGCCCGGCGCGAGGTACTGGATGGGCTTCAGTGACTTGTCCTCGACCTGTTGCGTCGTGAGCTGATAGGCAGCCTTGCTGCCCGCCGCCGCGGCGTCGGCCTGCTGCACGATCGAGGTGAAGACCGCTTGCACGATGCCGGCCGTCGTCTGGTCGGCGATCGAGTAGCGCACGAGCAAGGTGTGGCCCTGCTGCTGCACCACGGCCTCGTTGTTGCCCTTGCGGACGTTCTCGAGCGCGGCCGCCAGGTCGGGCCGAGTGCGTCACCGTGAGGACCTTGCTGAGCTGGCCTGGCGCCGCGGCCTCGGCCTGGTCCAGCAGGCTGACCCGGCCGACCTCGATGACGCTCACCCTGGGCGCGCTCGAGCTCTTGTAGATCGAGCCGAACAGCAGCAGGAACAGGATCGGGATCAAGATGGAGAACACCAGCGCGGCCCGGTCCCGGACGAAGCCGAGGTACATCGCGCGCGACAAGCTGCGCAGCGGGCCCAGGAAATGCCGTGCTGTGGACCTCATGCGCGGTACTCCCGCCCGGTCAGGGTGAGGAACACGTCCTCGAGGGTCGCGCCCTGCACCCGCAGGCCGGCCAGCGCGTGCCGGTCGGCCAGCCCGGCCAGCACAGCCGCCGGGTCGCGCGTCGCGATGGTCAGCGATACCCCGTCGTCGGTCACCTCCGCGGCTGGCGTGAGGGCGCCGGCGTCGGCGGCAGCCAGCAGGCCGGACTCGATGCTGATCCGGACCGGCGTGTCAAGCCCCCGGACGAGCGCCGCCGGAGCCCCGAGCTGCAGGATCTCGCCGTGGTCCATGATCGCGACCCGGTCGCACAGGGTCTCGGCCTCGTCCATGTGGTGGGTGGTCAGCACTACCGTCCTGCCGTCGGCGTTGATCTGCCGCAGCAGGTCCCACAGGTTCCGCCGGGCCTGGGGGTCCAGCGCTCCCGTCGGCTCGTCCATGAACACCAGCTCGGGATCGTGCACCAGCGCGCAGGCGATCGACAGCCGCTGCGCCTGGCCGCCGGACAGCTGCTCAGCCTTGGTCTGTGCCTGCTCGTCGAGGCCGACCACGCCGAGCATCTCGTCGGCGCGGCGCGCCAGGATGCCGTACAGCGAGGCGAACGTGCGGATCTGCTCGCGGGCCGTCAGCCGCTCGAAGAACGACGACGACTGAAGCTGGACCCCGATGCGCGGCAGCAGCGCTGGGTTGCGCGGCCATGGCGGCAGGCCCAGGACCGTCAGGTGACCGTCGTCAGGCTCGCGCAGGCCCTCGAGCATCTCGAGCGTCGTGGTCTTGCCTGCCCCGTTGGGCCCGAGGATGCCGAAGAACTCACCCTGCTCGACCTCGAAGCTGATGCCGCAGACGGCGACCATAGATCCGTACGACTTGCGCAGGTTCTGTACTGAGATCGTCGCGGGCACGCGGGCCACCATAACACGACATAACTTGATGATCTAACCGAATATCGGGAGCTTCCCGGCGAGTGACCCGAGCGTCGCGCGTTCCTGCGCGCTGACCTCCAGCCTGCCGGTCCCCTTGAGGGCGCAGGTGACATCGTCCCAGGCGGCCGGCATCGGGGCACCGGCCAAGCCTGCCAGTACCTCCCGGACCAAGGCCACTGACGACGGGTCGACTGGCGCGGCCGTCGGCAGGGACACGGTCGTGTCCAGGTAGTGCACCGCGGACTCGACGACCAGCGTGTGGATGAAGTCGCTGGTCGCCAGCGTGTGCCCCTGCGTGGCGACGGCCGCGTGGGGGCAGGCCCGCGCTGCCCGTACGGCCGCGGCCGAAGTCTCACGCCACTCGGCGGCCAGCCACGGCACCTCGTAGGCGGCGGCCGCGATCCGGACGTAGCGCGCGTGCCGTGCAGCCCCCTCGCCGCCTGGTGCCTGCGGGCTGCCCAGCTGACGATCCGTAGGCGCGCCAGTAGGAGACCGCGTCGACGTCGGGCTCGGCGACCGAGGGCGTGGCGAACGTGACCAGAGCGCGGCGGGCGTCCAGCAGCAGGTGGTAGAGCACGTCGACGACAGCCCAGCCCGCGCATCGGGTGGACAGCATCGCGGTGGCGTCAGTCAGCCCATCGGCGACGTCGGCGATCTGGCCATAGCTGACGGCGAGCCGCTCGACGACATCGAGCCGGGGGTCATCCTGTCTTCCTGGCACGGCGGCTGGCGAGCTCATCGTTGCCCGGCTCGTCCTCGGCTCGCTCGGCTGGCAGCTCGGCCAGCGTCCCCTCGACCTCATGCCAGACCCGGCCGAGCGCGATGCCGAACACGCCCTGGCCGCCCTGGAGCAGGTCGATGACCTCATCGGGCGAGGTGCACTCGTAGACGCTGGCGCCGTCGCTCATCAGCGTCACCTGAGCCAGGTCCGCCGAGCCGCGCTCACGCAGGTGGGCGACCGCCGTCCGGATCTGCTGCAGGGAGATCCCCGTGTCGAGCAGGCTCTTGACTACCTTCAGGACCAGAATGTCGCGGAACCCGTAGAGGCGCTGCGTACCCGAGCCACTGGCGGCCCGCACGCTGGGCTCCACGAGCCCGGTGCGCGCCCAGTAGTCGAGCTGACGGTAACTGATGCCGGCCGCGGCGCAGGCCGTCGGCCCGCGGTACCCGAGATCCTCGGCGTATGCCGGCGCATCCCCGCCGAACAGCATCTGCTGCTCGTCGCCAGAGTTCCTGCCACCAGAGTTGCTCATGCCGGACGGCCGCGAGGCTCTCGTTGCTGCCACACTGTCACCGCCGTTACTGGCACCCGGGTACACCTTTCGCACGGTAGGCCGCTGAGAGTGGCCACGTCAACGACCCGGGCGGCGCGCCGGCCGGCCAGGTAGACAGGCTCAGGTAGACCGGCCAAAGTCCTCAGGCGTGATGGAGTCCAGAAACTCGCGGAACTTCTCGACTTCGTCTTCCTGCTCGTCCGGGATGGCGACGCCCGCCTCGTCGAGTATCTCGTCCCGCACGTAGATGGCGGCCCCCGTCCGGAGCGCCAGCGCGATGGAATCCGACGGCCTGGCACTGACTTCCCGGCCGTTGGAGAAGATCAGGTCTGCGAAAAAGATCCCGTCACGCAGCGCGGTGATGTTGACCGTCGTCAGCCGGATGTCCAGCGCTTCCAGCATGTCCCGCATCAGGTCGTGGGTGAGCGGCCGCTGCGGCACCATGCCCTGCTGGGCGAAGGCGATGGCCGTGGCCTCGTTAGGTCCGATCCAGATCGGCAGGTAGCGCTCCCCCTCCGTCTCCTTCAGCAGGACGATGGGGTTGTTCGTGGCCATCTCCACCCGGACGCCGACGACCTCCATCTGCCTCACGGCGGCTCCGTCCCTATCCGCGCCTGCGCGCTGCGGTTCCTAGCGGATCTGCCTACTGGCATTCCCCTTCGGCCTGCAGGCACTCCCTTTGTCAAAGTACACCCCCAATAGCGTCCTGCCAGCCTGCGGTCTCCGGCGGGCCGGGCGGCGCGACAGGGCGTGCGACAGGCTGGGTAAGGCCGGCTTCGGCGAGCGTGCCGGCCATCAGCGCGCCGTGCAGGCGCAGCACCAGGTCGGCGAGCTCACTGGCGGTCCGGGCAGCTAGCTCCCTGGCCCCGCTTCCCCGCTGGCGCACGATGGGCGCCACCACGCTCTCGATCATCGTCGTCTCCCGCTCGGCGGCTGCCCGGACCGCGCGCAGGTGCCGTGCCTCCACTCCGTACGCTGTGAGCGCAACCGCGGTCCTGGCGACCTGGAGTGCGTCCGGGCCGTAATTCCGGCCGACCCGCCGCAGCAGGCCGAAGGTCTCCAGCTCGGTGAGCAGCGCCTCGCTCAGGCCAGCCTCGGCCAGGAGCTCGCGGCGGCTGAGCAGCCGGTCGCCCTCGCGCGGCTCCGGGTCAGCGAGCCTCTCCTTGATTACCCGCAGCGGCAGGTACTGATCGCGCTGAGCCGCCAGGATGAACCTGAGCCGGTCCACGTCGGCCGCGCAGAACCGGCGGTAGCCACTCGGCGAGCGGGCGGGGGTGATCAGTCCCTCGGTCTCCAGGAACCGGATCTTGGACACGCTGATGTCCGGAAAGTCACCGCGGAGCTGGGACAGGACCTCACTGATGCCGAGATACCCGCGGGCGGGCTGCGCGTTCATCCCCCGACCTGCACGCCTCCGCCGTACTCGGCCGCAGACCCGGGCCCGAGCAGGAACACAAGCCGGAACTTGCCGACCTGTACCTCATCGCCCTGATTGAGGCTCGCTTCCTCGATCCGCTCCCGGTTGACATAGGTGCCGTTCAGGCTGCCCACGTCCCGCACAGTGAACCGGCCGCCTTGCCGGTAGAACTCGGCATGCCGCCGGGACACCGTCACGTCGTCCAGGAAGATATCGCTGTCGGGGTGACGGCCGACAAGCGTCAGGTCGCTGTCGAGCAGGAACCTGCTGCCCGCGTTCGGGCCGCGCCGGACAGCAAGCAGCGCCGTGCCCGGCGGCAGGGCCGCGACAGCGGCGGCGTCGGCGTCGGCTTCGTCGCCCTGGTCAGTCTCGAAGTCGCCGCCGATCGAGATGGTCGACGTCGTGTCCGCGACCCGATCGCCTGCCCGCCGGACGAGCGGCGTGCCGCAGCGCAAGCAGTACCGCGCTCCGTCCGGATTCGCTTCACCGCAGCTGGTGCAGAACACGCTGGGCATCGGATCGCCGAGCCTCCCACTAGTCTGATGAGCGACGGACGCCGTAACGGCACCCGCCGAGGCGGGCACCCGCGCGTATTCCGGCGGCACCGTTTCCGGCGGCCTTATCTCTGGCGGCACGGTCCACGCTACCTGCGCCTCGGCGCGCCGGTCCATGCGCCATGCGCGCCGCGCACGCCAGCGCCTTAGCCACATGTTGGCCGCACCTCCGCCTGCCGGCTGTAACACCGGCAGCCTCGCCGTTCGCCATCGCACCTGAGCGGCGATTGTCTCACGGCCAGCGGCCCGCTCGCGGCCAGTATGGCGGCTCCGGGCCGTCAGCGCCCGGCCCGCTCCACGACGGCAGCCCAGTCGTCAAGCAGCGACTGGGCCGTATCTGGGTCCGTGCCCTCGGCCCACAGGTGCGTCACGGCGTCGGACGGGTCGGGCAAGACCAGGATCCAGCCCCGGTCCGGCTCGGTCACCCGGACGCCGTCGGTGGTGTCGATCTCCCGGTCCCCGGCCGCCTCGACCACGGTTCGCATCACCATGCCCTTGGCGGCCCACGGCGTCGGCATGGACCGCTTGAGCAGGTTGGCCTCCGGGATCCGGGCCTGGATCTGGCTGAGCGTCAGCCTGGTCCTGGCGACGAGGCCGAGTAGCTGGGCGAACGCGGCGATCCCGTCGATGGAGCGGGAGAAGCCCGGTACCACGAAGCCGCCCTTGCCGTCGGCCGCGAAGATCACGTCCGGGCCGGCGGCGGCCTCATACAGACCGTGCAGCGAGGTGGGGGTCCAGATGACCTCGACGCCATGGAAGCGGCAGACGTCCTCGGCCACCCGAGTGGTGGTCACCGGCAGCGCCACCCGCCCGCTCCGCTTCTCGGCCGCGATCAGGTCGAGCACCACGAGCAGCGCGCGGTCGTCGCTCACCAGCGCACCCTTGTCGTCGACGAGCGCGATCCGTTCCCCTACCGGGTCGAACCGCACGCCGAAGGCAGCGCCGAACGATGACACCAGCTCGGCCAGCCGGTGCATGTCCGCGCGGGCCGCGGCTACTGACTGCGTCGGCGAGGCCTCGTCCAGCCGGTTGTTGACCGTCAGCACGTCGACGCCGATCTTGCCGAGCAGGCCGGGCAGCACCAGCGACGTTGTCCCGCCGGCGCAGTCGGCGACCACCCGCAGGCCGGCGCCGAAGACGCCGGTCATGTCCACCGACCCGAGCAGCTCGTGCGTATAGGCCTCGATCACCCTGGGCGGATACGACAGCTCGGCGATCTCGCCGGGGAACGCGCGCCGGTACTCCTGCCGCGAGAACACCCGCTCGAGCTTGCGCTGCGCTGACTGCGACAGGTCTGCGCCGTCGGAGTCCATGAAGATGATGTCGAGCGACTGGGGGTCGCCTGGCGTCGTCCGCAGGGCGATCCCGCCGCTGCAGTCGCTGCGCGCCGTCTGGAACCTGGCCAGCGGCATCGGCTGCGCCTCCAGGTCGACCACGTTGATCGCGCTGGCGTTTAGTGCCCCGTGCACGGCGCGCTTGAGCGCGCGCGCGGCCCGCGACGCGTCCCGCGACGTGGTGACGACGGAGCCCTTCTTGAGCGTGGTCGCGTACGCGCTCGCCAGCCGGACGCACAGCTCCGGCGTAATCTCGACGTTGACCAGGCCCGAGACTCCGCGGGGCCCGAACAGGGTGCGCTGCCCGCGCGACTCCCAGATCACGCTGGTGTTGACCACCGCGCCGGCCTTGATCGTCTTGAACGGGTAGACCTTCACCCCGGCAGAAATGTAGCTGTCCGGCTCGATCACGCACTCGTCCCCGACGACCGCGCCCTCCTCAATCCGGGCCTGGCTCATCACGTCGGTGTTCTTGCCGACGACGCAGCCGCGCAGCGTGACGCCGCGGCCGATATACACGTTGTTGTGCACGATGGCCCGGTGCAGGAACGCGCCCTCCTTCACGATCACGTTGCTGCCGACGACTGAGAACTCGCGCAGCTGGGCGCCGGCCTCGATCTTGGCGTAATCACCGATGCACAGCGGCCCGGACAGGATCGCCTCCGGGTCGACCTCCGCGCCGTCGGCGATCCAGACGCCGGGCGACACCTCGAACCCGTCGATCTGGACGCCCACCTTGCCCGTCAGCACGTCGGCCTGGGCCTTCACATAGCTCTCCAGCGAGCCGACGTCCTCCCAGTACCCGTCCGCTATCCAGCCGTACAGCGGCGCGCCGTTCTCCAGCAGTTTGGGGAACACGTCGCCCGACCAGTCCACGACCTGGCCGGCCGGGACGTGCTTGAGGACCTCTGGCTCCATCACGTAGATGCCCGTGTTGACGGTGTCGGAGAAGACCTGGCCCCAGGTCGGCTTCTCCAGGAATCGCTGGATCCTGCCGTCGTCATCCACGATCACGATGCCGAACTCGAGGGGATCGGGCACCCGCGCGAGGGCGACCGTCACGAGAGCATTGTTTTCTTTGTGAAACTTAATCAGATCAGATAGGTCTATATCGGTCAGCGCGTCCCCGGAGATCACCAGGAACGACTCATCCCGCAGCGCGTCCTCGGCGTTCTTGACGCTGCCCGCGGTGCCGAGCGGCGTCTCCTCGGTTGCGTACTGGAGGCTCATGCCGAAGTCCTCGCCGTCGCCGAAGTAGTTCCGCACTATCGAGGCCAGGAACTGCACGGTTACCACGGTCTCGGTCAGTCCGTGGCGACGCAGCAGGCGCAGCACATGCTCCATGATCGGGCGGTTGACCACGGGCAGCATCGGCTTGGGCTGATTGGCTGTCATCGGGCGCAGCCTGGTCCCCTCGCCACCCGCCATCACCACGGCTTTCACCGCTGCTATGCCTCCTTTACCGCGCCGCTGACGACACCGCTACGGCGGACTCTGGGGCAGGCCCAGCCAGCAGCCGTCTGGCCTGGACGATGTACAACAGGGCTGAGCACCAGTACAGGGCACTTCCCCAGATAACAAAGGTCCAACCGGCCACTTTGGCAGTCTCGGCGTAGCCGGCGACGTGGGCCCCTAGGAAGAGCAGCGGAAAGGCGTACAGCAGGCAAAGCGTGGCTGTCTTGCCGACGAAGCTCACCTGCAGCGTGCCCCAGCCGCGATGGCGCAGCACGGTGAGCACGACGGCCATGAGCAGCTCCCTGGCGGCCAGCAGCGCAACAAGCCACCACGGGATGATGGCCCGCACGGCCAGCGCCACGATGGTCGCCACGATATAAAGGCGGTCGGCGGCCGGGTCCAGCAGCTGGCCGAGCCGGCTCTGCTGGTTCAGCGCCCTGGCGATCTTGCCGTCCAGCCAGTCCGAGAACCCGGCTGCGATCAGCAGGCCGACGGCCCACCAGTCCCCAGCCCTGGAATCCACGCCCAGCACGAGCCACAGGAACACCGGCACGCCGATCAGCCTGGCCACGCTGATCGCGTTCGGGATCGTCCAGATCCGTTCGCCCGTGTCGCCCATGGGCCTCACACTAGGTGGGGTGCGTATCCGACCGCTAGCGACCCTGGCGCTGGCCGTGCTGCTCAGCGCCTGTGCCAGTGCCGGCGGCGCACCGGCCGCGCCCGTGTCGAGCCCGGTTATCAGGAGCACTCCGCCGGCGACCGACTGGCTTCAATATCACGGGAACGGGGCCAGAACAGGAGCTGTCGCTGGCCTGCCGGCGGCTGGTGCGCTGGCCATCGCCTGGTCGGCCAGACTCGGTGGCGCGGTATTCGGGCAGCCGCTGGTGGTCGGCGACACCGTGATCGCGGCGACAGAAACGGACGAGGTCTTCGGGCTGGACCGGGCCACTGGCACAGTCCGCTGGCACGTCAGGGTCGGCCGGCCGGTGCCGCTGAGCCAGCAGCCGTGCGGCGACCTCGACCCCCTCGGCATCACCGGGACCGGCGTATACGACCCGCAGACGCAGCTCGCCTATTTCGTCGCCCAGTCCGGCCCGTCCCGGCACGTGCTGATCGGCGTAGACCCGGCCGACGGAAGCGTCCGCTTCCGGCGCGACGTGCCGTCGCCGGACCACGAGCCAGCCTACGACCAGGAGCGCGGCGCGCTCGCCCTGGCCGATGGCCAGATCTACGTCGTGTTCGGCGGCCACTTCGGCGACTGCGGTCCCTATGTCGGGTCGGTCGTCTCGGTGCCCGCCGCTGGCCACGGCACCATCCGCTCGTACCTCGTCCCGACGGCTAAGCAAGGCGGCATCTGGAGCTCGGGCGGGCCCGTCGTCGGTCCGGACGGGACCATCTACGTCGCCATTGGAAACGGCGCGACTGCCAGCGCCTCGTACGACGGCAGCGACTCGGTCACTGCGCTGACGCCGGAGCTCGCCCGAGTCGGCATCTTCGCACCAGCGGACTGGCGGCAGCTCAGCGCTGGCGACCAGGACCTCGGCTCGAGCTCGCCTGCGCTGCTCAGCGACGGTCGCATTCTGCAGGTCGGCAAGGACGGCACCGGCTACCTGCTCGAGGCTGCCCACCTCGGCGGGGTCGGTGGCCAGCTCACCGCGGGACCGGTATGCCGCGCCTTCGGCGGCCCGGCTGCGGTCGGGACTGTGGTGTACGAGCCCTGTCTGGGTGGCCTGGCCGCCGTGGACGACTGCGGGCGATCGGGTCACTGTGCGGTGGCGCGGCCCGGCTAACGTCTGGGGCTCACCGGTGGTCGGCGGCGGCGCGGTGTGGGTTGCCGGCCCGGACTCGGGCCGCCTGTACGAGCTCGCGCCCGGTACCGGCGCGATCCGACAGCAGATCAGCCTGGGCGGATCGCTGCCGCATTTCGTCTCGCCCAGCCTGTCCGGCGGCCTGGTGCTGATCGGGACGCTGACCGGCGTGACCGCCGTGTCGGGCGCCTGACGAGTTACTCGGCAGGCAGCACGTGCAGCTCGACGTCGCGGGCGAGCTTGGCCAGCTCGCGCAGGACCGGGAACCGGCCGCCGGGATTCGGGCGCGCCCTGGTCAGCACCAGCTCCGTCGCCTCTCGCTGGCTGGCATACGCTGCCAGCGCCGGAGCCGGCGCTGGCGCCGTCAGCGTGACGAACTCGCCGCCGAGCTGCTCGGTCAGGACCGCGTAGCCGGCCAGCAGCTGGTCTTCGCGCGTGCCAGGCTGCGCCATCCGCACGCTCGCGGCCTGGAACTGCCCGTCCAGCTGCGCAGCCAGCGCAGCTGACCGCCGGATCAGGGGTTCCATGCCGGGCGACGGCGCCACGCAGGCCACGATGCAGGGCTGCCGCTCTGACACGGCGAAGTCATCGCTGGTGTAACCGGGCAGCCGCCGCTCGCCGTGCTCGGCCACCAGCCGGAACGCCCGCTCACGCTCGGCCCGCAGTGTCTCCGGCGCGAAGGTCGTGGCCAGCGCGGCCGGGACCTGCTCCGGCGGCACGATCTGGCCGCGGCGCACGCGGTCGATCAGGATGGACGGCGGCAGGTCCACGAGCTCGATCTCGTCGGCGAGCGCCAGCAAGCCGGTCTTGTCCAGGTAGGCCTCCGCGCCGTCCTCGGGCGTGCCACCGAGCTTGCCGAGGTGGACCGTGCCGACCACGGTGATTCCGGCCTCGGCGAGCCGCCGGGCCGCCGCGAACCTGCGCTCGGCGGACGTGGTGCCCGCGGTCAGGTCGTCGATGCAGACGACCTCCGGACGCCGGGCCAGCACCGCGGCAATGTCCAGCGTGGTGCCGTCGCCGGTCAGCTCCAGGTGCTCCAGCTCAGCCGCGACGTCCTCGCGATCGCGCGCGTCGACGGCGCCGACTACGACATCGCTGCCGCGTGCAGCCCGCCGGTTCGCCTCCTCGAGCATCGCCGTGGTGGTCCCGCAGCCCGGCGCGTAGCCGAGATAGACGCGGATCGCACCGCGGCGGCGCTGCTGCGGGCGGCCGGCGCCCTGATCGGCCCCGTTCCCAGTCTGAGTGTCGGAATGCGCACCGGCCGCGGTCTGGACGTGCAGGTGCACGTCAGGCAGCTGGGCGGCCAGCGCGCTCGAGCAGCGTCCCGCGCCAGCGCTCGAACAGGCCGGCCGACGGCACCGCCAGCACGAGGTGCCGGGCGTTCAGCTCCTGGGCCGCGGTTATGATAGCGGCGCCGGCGTCGCGGCTTTCCCTGATCACGACCGATGCGCCGGCCGCCGTAGCGGCGACCTCGACGAGTTCGGCGAGCGTCTCGGTGACCGGCTGCGGGCCGGTCCTCGCCGGGCTGAGTGCGATCACGAAGCAGCGCACGCCGCGGCGGCGGGCGAGCCGCACGCCATGCTGCACCAGCAGCTCCACCTGGTCTGGCCGCCAGACTGCGACGACCACATCCTGGGGCCCGCGCTGCCGGGCCGCCGCCAGTGACTCGGCGTCCGGCCCGGCCAGGTGGCTAGCCACCAGCCGAAGCCCGATCTCGCGCAGCGCGGCGAGCCTGGCCGGCTGGAACTCGGTCTGCATCGCGGCGTCGATGTGGCCCGGCGGGTAGATGTTGCCGTGGCCGAGGCGCTTGCGCAGGGCCTCGGGCGAGGAGTCGACGAACTGGAGCGCGTCCGCGGTCGCCAGGATCGCGTCGGTGATCGTGCCCGGCGCCGGCTCCGCCGGTCACGGCCTCGACCTCCTTGGCGACCTGCCGGACGTCGGCCACGTTCGCGGTGCTGATCACGTGGATGCCGGCGCTGCGCAGCGCCTCGATCGGCGCCGCGTGCCGGCCGAGGTTGTCGGCGAGGGTGACCTCAGGCTTGCGGGCCAGCACGGCCGTCAGGTCCATGTGGTCGTCGTCCGGCGGCACGGTCTCCAGGCCGCCGAGCGCCTCGATCGTGTGCGGGCGGCCATGGGTGTCGGCGAAGCCGATGACCACGTCCTCGCCCTGCGCCCGGAGCGCGCGGCCTTCCTTCAGCATCGTGTACGTCGTGCCAGCGCCGGGTGCCGCGCCGAGGTAGACAGTGAGCGAGCCGCGGCTGGCAGGCTCCGGCGCGTCCGCGATAGTGGCGCCGATGCCCTGCTCTTCCCTGATGATCTGACCGCGGGCGGCGTCGTAGTCGTACAGCTCGGCGTACCGGCCCCAGTTCACCGCGACCTCGAGCTGCCGGGCGGCCTCCTCCTCGCCGAAGCTGGTCCGCAGGATGTCGGTGAAGAAGCCGGCCGGCAGCGTGTCATCCATGGAGCCGCGCAGGCTGCGGTAGATGGTGCGGACCAGCGGCGCGTGCTCGAGGCACGCCCGGGCGAAAATCTCCTTGGAATCCTGGATGCTGGCACCGGCGAAGACCTTGCCGTTGGCGGACAGCTCGAGCCGGTCGCCCCTCAGGTCGGCGAAGCCGAGCAGCACCAGCGCGTCGACCAGCGGCAGCAGGTCGTCCACCTCCAGACCAAGGCTGTCGGCCAGGTCGGCCAGGTCGGCAGCGCCGCCGTGCCTGGCGAGCAGGATCTCGGCCAGCCCCGACAGGCCGTCGACGGTCGCCTGCGGCAGCGGGGTGTCGCTGACCGTGCCCGCCAGGCCGCCGCGGACCGCGGCCGGCTCCTCATCCGGCGCGGACCGCCTGGTCATCATCCGGTAGATCTGGTCGACAAGCTCGTCGAACTCGGGGGTCCGGCGGCGGCGCGGGCGCGGCAGCGGGTTCACCATGTCCGACCGGATCCGCCCTGGGTTCGTGCCGAGCACCAGGATCCGGTCCGCGAGCAGCACCGCCTCCTCGATGTTGTGCGTGACCATGACGATGGTCTTGGTCGGGAACCGGTGGCCCTCCCACAGCTCCAGCAGCTCACCGCGCAGGTTCTCCGACGTCAGCACGTCCAGCGCGCTGAACGGCTCGTCCATCAGCAGCGCCGCGGGCTCGACGACCAGGGCCCGGGCGAAGCCGACACGCTGCCGCATGCCACCGGACAGCTCCTTCGGGTAGGCGGACTCGTAGCCGTCCAGGCCGACGATGTCGATGGCGCGCAATGCCCGGTCGGTGCGCTCGTCGGTCGGCACGCCGCGGGCCTCCAGCCCGAGCTCCACGTTCTGCTGGACGGTCAGCCACGGCATCAGGGCGAAGGTCTGGAAGACCATCGAGGTCTCCCGGTTGGTCCCGGTCAGGCGGCGGCCGCGGAACTGCACCTCGCCTTCGGTCGGGGCCATCAGGCCGGCGATGCACCGCAGCAAGGTCGACTTGCCGCTGCCGCTGCGGCCGAGCAGGGCGACGAACTCCCCCTCCGCGACGTCCAGGTTGATGTCGTCGAGGACAGGCAGCGGCCGCCCGCCAGGTCCGGAGAAGGACTTGCTCAGCGATCGCACGCTGATCAGCGGCGTGGCGCGGCTCGCGTCGAGCTGCCCGCTCATGCCAGCGCGTACTTCGTCTGGGCCAGGCGTACAGGCGCCGCCAGAGCAGCGCGTTGAGCGCCGTGACGTACAGGGCCATGACGAGCAGGCCGGCGAACAGCTCAGGCAGGTCGGTCGTGTGCTGCGCGATGAACGCGCCGAGCCCGTCCGCCGCCAGCGTGCGATGGTTGTAGGTGACGATCTCGGCCACGATCGTCGCGTTCCAGGCGCCGCCGGCCGCGGTGATCGCGCCAGTCACGTAGGCGGGGAAGATGCCGGGCAGGACGAGCCGCCGCCACCGCTCGATGCCGCGCACGCCCAGGTTGTCCATCGCTTCCTTCAGGTCGGAGGGCACCGCGCTCGCGCCCGCGATGACGTTGAACAGGACATACCACTGGGTGCCCAGCATCATCAGCAGGATGCTGCCGTAATTCAGGCTGATGCCGAGGTCGATGAAGATCACGATGGCGAACGGGAAGATGAAGTTCGCCGGGAAGCTGGCCAGCACCTGCACGATCGGCTGCATGAACTGGGCTACCCGCGGGTTGAAGCCGATCCACACCCCGACCGGCACCCAGACGAGTGAGGAGACGGTCACGACGACGACCACCCGCAGGAAGGTCAGGAAGCCGAGGCCGAATGCGGTGCCGAACACGCCGAGCCCCTGCGTACCGGTGGCGACGAAAGCCAGCATGCTGTACAGGCCCCAGCCGAGCGCCACTGTCAGCACGACCGCGAACGCTACGTCGGCGGCCCGCCGTCGGGCCTCGTGGCTGGCCAGGCTCTGGTCATCGATGCCCGTGGCCCGTGCCATCACGGCGTTGATCGGCTGGCTCAGCGCTCGCCTGCCCCGGCCGAGTGCGGTCGGCCAGCTCGACCTGCGCAGCGCGTCGAGCACGAGCGACTTCGCCTTGAGCTCGGACTCCGACTGCTCGACCCGGAACTTGTCCACGTAGGCGACCAGCGGCCGCCAGAAGAAGAAGTTGACCACCAGGATGATGATGATCATGGTGGCGATGCCCCAGACGACATCGCCGAGCCTGCCCTCGCTCTCCGCGACTCCGACATAGGAGCCGACGCCGGGCAGCGTGTACCTGTGGCCGTGCACGGTGATCAGCTCGGACGCGGTCAGGAAGAACCAGCTGCCGCCAAAGCTCATCATCCCGTTCCAGACCAGCCCGATCGCGCCGCCGGGCACGTCGAGGGTCCAGAACCGCTTCCATCGCGAGAGCCCCATCAGCTTGCTGGCCTCGTCGAAGTCGCCAGGCTGGCTGATCAGCGAGTAGTAGAAGGAGAACGTTATGTTCCACGCTTGCGCGGTGAATACGGCGAATATCGCCGCGCACTCGAGGCCCAGCTGGGAATGGGGGAAGACCGCCACGAAGAACGTGACGGTGACGGCGAGGAAGCCCAGGACGGGGACCGACTGGAGAATGTCCAGTGCCGGGACCAGCACTCGCCGCCATCTCCGGCTGCGCGCCGCCACATAGGCGTAACTGAGGCTGAATGCGTAAGCGAAAAAGAGCGCGATGAACATCCGCAGCAGGCTGCGGGCTGCGTAGTACGGCAGATTCGATGGCGAGATGCTGATGGTCTGAGCGGCGTGGACGGACGCATTGGCACCGGCGCCAACGCGAACGACGGCGTAGACCAGCAGGATCACGAATACGCCGACAGCGACGTCCAGCGGGCGGAACCTGAGCCTGCTCAGGGTTTCCCGGCTCGGAAATGTCGGAGTGACCGCCACAGGCCAATCATGCAGGTGGGTAACGGCTGCGGCGGGCGCGACCCACCAAGTGTTCACCGGCCGCCGGCTCCTGGCATTTCGTGGCATGGGCGCAGCCGGATCGGGGCATCCTGACCAGACGGCCGGGAACGGGGCTATCGGCGGCCAGCACGGGGGATCGTAAGCACGTGGATGCCAGGGGCCTGGAGACCCTGCTCGCGGTGGTGGTGGTCGCCGCCTTGGCACCGGTCATCGTCGCAGTGCTGCCTGGCCCGAGGATTCCGCAGGTCGTGATCTTGATCTTCGGCGGCATCCTGATCGGTCCGCACGTTCTCGGCATGGGCGATACCGGCAGCATTCAGCTGCTGTCGAACATCGGCCTCGGGTTCCTGTTCCTGCTGGCCGGCTATGAGCTGGACCCGCGCCTATTCCGTGAGCGATCCGGCCGCATGGCCATAATCGGCTGGGCTATTAGCGCGCTGCTGGCCGTCGGCGCCGTCGCGGTCCTTGCGTCGTTCGGCTTCGTAAGTGACTTCGTGCCGATCGGCCTGGCGCTGACCACGACGGCGCTCGGCACCCTGCTGCCGATACTCCAGGACAACGACATGCTCGGCGGCAGGTTCGGCCGGTACGTGCTGGCCGCCGGGGCCGTCGGTGAGCTGTTCCCCATCGTGGCCATCTCGCTGTTCCTCACCAAGCGGGATCAGTTCATCGCCATCGGCTCGCTGCTGGCCGTCGGGCTGGCGGCGCTCCTGCTGACGAGCGCGCCGCGCGTCATGGGCGAGCGACGCCTGCGCGCGCTCATCAAGCAAGGCCAGCGGGCCACGGCGCAGACCACGCTGCGCTGGTCGATAGTGCTGCTAATGGTGCTGCTGGTGGCGGCTGAGCGGTTCGGCCTCGACGTGGTACTCGGCGCGATGCTGGCGGGCATGGTGCTGCGCAGCTGGACGCACCGGATGGAGGTGGACGTCGAGCCGCTGGAATCCAAGCTCGAGGCGGTCGGGTACGGCATCTTCATCCCGCTGTTCTTCGTCGCCTCCGGGATGACGCTCGACATCCAGTCGATCCTGGCCAATCCGCTCCGCCTGGTCGTGTTCGTCGGCCTGCTGCTCGTCGTGCGCGGCTTGCCCTCCTCGCTCGTCTACGCCCGCGCGCTGCCGCTGCGCCAGCGGGTGGAGATGACCTTCATTACCGCGACCACGATGCCGCTGCTGATCGCGCTGGCCGAGATCGGCCTGCGCGACGGCGTCATGCTGCCCTCCAACGCGGCCGCTCTCGTCGGTGCCGGCGTCGTCTCGGTACTGGTGTTCCCGGCCATCGCCGCGATGCTGAATCGGCGCGGCAAGGCCGCGAAGAGCATCGGCCAGCCGGCCGGCGAGCGCGGTGACGGCTAGCATCAGCGCGGTGTTGCAACCCGCGGTAGTCGTGCAACACCGCCCTCCTGCTCAGGACAGCACGCGGTAGGTCACGTGCGTAACCGAGGTCGCTGCCAGCGACTCCACCTACTCGAGTTTCGGATCCGATTGACGCCGGAACGGCGGCTGCTGGTCAACCAGGCTGCCGAGATCGTGCGACGGGTCGACGCGGCGCCCAAGGAGCTCGCAGCACAGGCCGCCTTGCACGCAGGGCAGGTCCGGCTGGCCGCCAACGCGTCGGCGCTGAGCACAGTCGTGCCTAAGGCGGCCGCCCCGTTGGCGCAGGCGTACCCGGGAATCGAGCTGAGCCTGATCGACCGTAACCCGGTCGCAGCGCTACAGATGCTGCGACACGGCGAGATCGACGTCGCACTCGTCTTCCGATACGCCGACACTCCAGTCGAGGCGAGGGCGCGGCCGGCACATCGAGTGCCTGCAGGTGCGGCTGTCGCCAGTGGTCGCGCACGCGGTGCTGGGCGCCTCCTCCGAGCTCGGCGGGACGGCGGTCGCCCTCGATGACCTGTGGGGGCGCGACGCCGTGCGGTCCCAGGAGCAGCGACGCGCGGCCAGGTCATGGGACAACCGGTTCGCGATCACAGCGGCCGCGCTTGCCCGGCGGCACCAAGCAGGCCGGGCGGCCGATCCCGAAGTCGCCTTCGCCTGGGGGCAGATGGTTGCCAGCCGGGGACGCCTTCGGGTCGAGCGGCTGGCAGCCGAGGTCGGATGGAGCCGCAAGCGCCTGTGGTCCCGGTTTCGGTCCCAGATCTGCCTCACCCCCAAGCGCGCCGCCCAGCTCGTCCGTTGCGACCACGCGGCGCGAGAGCGGAACATTTCTCCAAGACACCCGGCGGTGCGCCAGCGATGCTGGCAGTCATGTCCGGCATGGCTCTCTTGACCTGCTGTGCGCCGCGGTCCTTCATCGTCGGCGCGCTAGAGGTGATCGTCGCAGGTTACGGGAACCCGGGTCTCCGGACGCGACATCGGGCCAAGAGCAGACGCAGCGCTCGGCGACTGGCACGGCTGCCAGGCTGACCGGCGCGGCGGTCATCAGGCACGGGTACAACAAGCAGCTATAAGAGGAGAGTCATGAGCGTACCTACGGGCACGACGGTCACCAGAAGGGCTGGCCGGCTGACGGCGAGCCGGATCAGCGGCCTGCGCCGCGGCAGCTTCGCCGCCTTCGTGATGCTCGTTGTCCAGTTCGCTCTCGGCATCTACGTCAACCTGTACGTCACCGTGCCTAGTGCCGACCACGGGCACGGATTCGGGCAGGCGATCGCCCACGGCCCCGCCGGGCTCACGCTGCACATCGTGCTGGGGCTGCTGCTGATCCTGGCAGCGCTCGGATTCCTGGTGCAGGCCATCCTGGCCCGGCGGCCGACGCTGATCGCCGCCGCCGTGCTGGGGCTTCTCGCCATGATCGGCGCGGCGGCCTCCGGCAGCGCCTTCGCCGGCAGTGGCAAGGACGGCCCGTCGATGGCGATGGCGCTGCTGGCCGCCGTGGGGCTGCTGTGCTACGGCGCCAGCCTGTTCCTGCTGTCATGGCTGGCGGCCAGGGGTCTTGACAGCTGATCTGGCGTCGCCGCTGGTTAGCCTGCCGCGACGATCCTGGCGGTACCGCGGAGCACTGGTCCGCTAGCGCGAAGGCGAAATGCGTCGGCAGGCTAGTGAGGAGCGGCTGCGGGATCGTGCGGGACCTGCATGACGTGGTGGCGCACAACATCTCCGTCGTGATCAACGTGCCGGCCAACGCAGCGCTGCACCTCAAGGACCGGCAGCCGCGTCGGCCCGGAACGCCATCGGCCTGCCCTACCCGCACGGCTGACGCCAGTGCTCGTGGCGCTGACTACAAGCGGAACATTTCTCCAAGACATCCGGCAGTGCGGCAGCGATGCTGGCAGTCATGTCCGCATGGCTCCATGACCTGCTGCGCATCGCGCTGGCCTGCAGCGTCGGCGCACCAAGAGTGATCGTCGCAGGTGACGGGAACCAGGGGCTCCGGAACGCAACATCGGCCACGAGCAGACGCAGCGCGCCGACTGGCACGGCTGCCAGGCTGACCGGCGCGGCAACTGTCAAACAGTTGACTGGATGGAGGAGGCAGTGCGATGGCAGCGGACACGCCCGGCGATGCGGGCGCTGACGGCCGGTTGGTGCGGCTTGTGGATGGTGACATGCACGCGGTGGAGGACGGCATGCCTGGTGCGCCCGCCGTGCTGCTGATCCACGGCTCCGCGGGTTCGACGGCCTGGTGGGACCCGGTGGTCCCGGCCCTGGCTGGCGCCTGCCGTGTTAATCCCGACTCCGTCCGGCGACCTCGCGCGGCCAGTGGGACACGCTTGAGCTTCGGCCGCAGGCCCTGATTCGGCGTCACTGCCGCAAGGCAGGCGCAGCACAGGGATGACTCTCGACCCGGACGCCGGAGGCTGACAGTTCGCCGGGGTTGTCCACAGCGTGCGCGGACGCCTCGGTTCGTCCACAAGGCCGCACGGCGCTCAGCCGAGTGACCGCGGAACTGGCGGCGCTGGCCGACGGCCGTGTGACTGACTCCGGAGACCCTGACACTTCCGTGGGGGCAAATGCGGGCGCGCAGGGCAATCATGGCGAGGACAGCGACGGCGCGCGCATGACCGTCCTCATCTCGGACAGACGACGGGCGGCCTGCGTCGCGTTCACGGGCCACCGTCCCGCTAGCGCGCGGGCTCACAATCGTGACCTATACGCGGGCGCATGTGCTACGACCCCCTCGGTGCGGGCAGTTGCAGCCAGTCCTGGGTGGCGGTGTGGCCGTCACGGCTGGTTGGCTGTATACGCGCCGATGCGGTTAGATCTGCCTGATAGATGCGGTCACGATCATCGAGCCACATCCTGGTTCGTCACTGACAACGGGATGTCAGTAGGCCGGACTAGGGTCCTGGCATGACAACCGATGACCTGACTCACGACCACGACGGGCGGCACGACTTCGACTTCCTGCATGGCGCATGGCATTCTCGCCAGCGGCGGCTGCGAGAGCGGCTGACCGGCTGCCATGAGTGGGACGAGTTCGCTGCGGACCTGCACTGCACGCCGGTGCTCGACGGCGCAGGGAACTTCGACGAGCTCACCTCGCCGGTCATGGGCTACAAGGGCCTGGCGCTGCGGCTGTACGACGAGACGGATAAGACCTGGTCTATCTACTGGGTCACCGGTGGTGCCGGAGGTGTCGAGCCGCCGGTAGTAGGCCGGTTCGTCGACGGAGTCGGCGACTTCTTCTGCCCCGACTCCCATCAGGGCACGCCAGTCCTGGTCCGCTACCGCTGGTCGGACATTACGACCACCGGCGCCCGATGGGAGCAGGCCCTCTCCACCGACGACGGCGCGACCTGGGAGACTAACTGGACCGCGGACTTCATCCGAGCAACTGGCTGAGCCTCAGCTAATAGTCGCGTAGTGGCCGCCGGAGGCGTTGTCGCGCGGGCACAGCCTGCTGCTCGACGGCTTTTCCCAGGGCGGTCGCCAGGGACGGCCTTCCGCAGTAGGCGCCGCTCCTCAGTGCTCGGCGCCTGGGGCGCGGTAGGCGGGCTGGCCGTCGCGGTCGGGCCGCTGGTCGGCGGGGCGATCGTAGACGGCGCGTCCTGGCAATGGATCTTCTGGGTGAACGTGCCGTTCGGCGTCGCGATGCTGCCGTTCGCCTGGACCACGCTCACCGAGAGCAAGGGCACCGCGACGCGGCTGGACTGGCCCGGACTGGTACTTGCGAGCCTGGGCCTGTTCGGCATCGTGCTCGGCGTGGTCCGAGGCAACGCGCACGGCTGGACCAGCATCACCGTGCTGCCGCCGATGGTGATCGGGGCGGTGCTGGTGGCCGCCTTCGTGGCCTGGGAGCTGCGCGGCGCCCGCAATCCGATGCTGCCGATGCGGCTGTTCCGCTCCCGCGGCTTCACGATGACCAATACAGCTTCGCTGCTGATGTACTTCGGGATGTTCGGGTCGATCTTCCTGCTGGCCCAGTTCCTCCAGGTCGTGCAGCACTATAGCCCGCTGGAGGCGGGGTTGCGGACGCTGCCGTGGACCGGCATGCCGATGCTGGTGGCGCCGATCGCCGGGGCGCTGTCGGACCGGATCGGCGGCAGGCCGCTGCTGGCCTCCGGGCTGCTCCTGCAGGCCATCGGGCTGGGCTGGCTGGCGCTTGTCGCATCCCCGACGGTGCCATATCTGCACCTGGTCCCGGCGTTCGTGGTATCCGGGGTGGGCATGTCGCTGTTCTTCGCCCCGGTGGCGAACGTGGTGCTCAGCTCGGTGCGGCGCACCGAGGAGGGCATCGCCTCCGGCGCGAACAACGCGATACGGGAACTGGGCGGCGTGTTCGGCATCGCGGTGCTCGGCGCGGTGTTCTCGGCCCGTGGCGGCTACGCGTCCCCCGCATCGTTCGTCGCCGGGCTGACGCCGGCGGTGTGGGCCGGCGCGGCGGGAGTCGCCGTGGCCGCCGTGGCCTCCATGCTGATCCCGGCCGCGCTCGGCCGGTCCTCGGAGGCGGTCGTCAAGGGGGCGCTCGAGGAGGCGGAAGAGCGGGTCGCGGAGCCTGACCTGGTCGGGTGAGCGCGCCGCGAACAGTGCGGGACCGTCCGGTGCGGACGGTCCCGCACATGCGCATCGGGCGGGGAGCCGGCCGGACGGGTTCAACCAAGCAAGCGTTTGTACGGCTGCGTGGGCCATGGAGCGACAAGCCGGTGCCGTGGGCATCGCCGCCGTCAATCCCGCCGAGGCTTACGGGCTACCCGTTGCAGGATCTCCGCACCGGTTCGCCAGCCGGCGCCATCGCTGCCAGGTCTGGCGACTCCCGCGGCCTGCAGGGCGCTGCAGCGCACGGGCTTGTCCCACCTCCGCCACGTTGACGTCCTCGCCGCGTCGGGCGCCACGATGGTCCACATCAGCCGGGAGGACGTCGGACGGGTCGTCGTCGTCATGGTCGTCGTCATGGTCGTCATCACGGCACCTGCGTTATGGTCGTCCGTTTCATGTCGTGGTTCCCTGCTCCTCAGGGCCGGCCCTCGTGGGCGGCCTCACACCCCTGCTACGAACACCGCCGCCCCGATCCGATACCGCCTCCCAGATCTTCTTGCCGAATTCGATGGAGTCGTTGACGCCGTCGTCGTACCGCTTGATCAGTAGGAGGCGTCCTTGGCCTTGTATCGTCGGCGGCCTCCGGCCGGGCATGTGCGCGCCGGACGGCATACCGGTGGCGAGGGAGGCGTCGCGACCTGGCCTTCGAAGCTCGGACGAAGCGAGACCCGTCGCCGGCGCGACAGGTTGCGGGATGCATCGGCAGGGCGCCCCGGAGTCGGCCGCCGCTGCGGGCGGGGTGTCGATCGGGAGCTGTGGGCGCTACCGCAGTTGGTCGCGGCGGCGGGTCAGGTAGGCGGTCTCGGCGGTGTTGCCCGCCAGCTCGATGGCTTTGTCGTACGCCGCGCGCGCCTGCTGGGTTTGGCCCAGCCGGCGCAGCAGGTCGGCGCGGGTGGCGTGGTAGGCGTGATAGCCGGCCAGCCTGTCCTGGAGACGGTCGACGGCTGCCAGTGCCACCTGCGGGCCGTCGAGTTCGGCGACCGCGATGGCCCGGTTGAGGGCGATGATCGGCGACGGGTCGAGGCGGACGAGCTGGTCGTAGAGGGCGAGGACCTGCGACCAGTCGGTGTCGCGCATGTCGCGGGCGGAGGTGTGCACGGCGCTGATCGCGGCGAGGATCTGGTAGCGGCCCGGGGCCACCCCGGCGGCGGCAGCGGCGAGGCGCTCGCGCACCAGCCGGTGGCCTTCGGCGATCAGCGCCGCGTCCCAGGTCCCCCGGTCCTGCTCGACGAGGGTGACCAGTTCGCCGCCCGCCGAGACCCGGGCGGTGCGGCGGGCCTCGGTGAGCAACATCAGCGCCAGCAGCCCGGCCACCTCACCGTCGTCCGGCAGGAGGGCACGGATCAGGCGAGTGAGCCGGATCGCCTCGGCGGTCAGGTCATGCCGGACGGGATCGGTGCCGGGGCCGGTCGCCAGGTAGCCCTCGTTGAACACCAGGTACAGGACGGCCAGCACGGCGGAGACTCGCGCCGGGAGATCGTCGGCGGACGGCACCCGGTAAGGGATGCCAGCGGCCTTGATCTTGGCCTTCGCGCGGGTGATCCGGCGCTCCAAGGCGGTCTTTCGCACCAGGAAGGCGCGGGCGATCTCGGGCACGGTCAGACCGCCGACCATGCGCAGCGTCAGCGCCACGCGGGTCTCCATCGCCAGCGCCGGGTGACAGCAGGTGAAGATCAGCCGGAGCCGGTCGTCGTCAATAGCGCCGACATGCTCGGGCGGGTCGTCGTCGTACACCAGCTGAGCCTCCTTGTGCTTGTCGTCGCGCTTGTTCTCGCGCCGGATCCGGTCGATGGCCTTGCGGTTGGCGGTGGTGGTCAGCCAGGCGCCGGGGCTGGGCGGCACGCCGTCGGCCGGCCACCGCTGTACAGCGGTCGCGAACGCCTCGGCGGCCGCCTCCTCGGCGATGTCGAGGTCACCGAAGCGCCTGGTCAGGGAGGCGACCACCCGCGCCCACCCCTCATGGTGGGCCCGGGTGATCGCCTCCTCGACGTCGCTCACTGGAACGGCCGCACCTCGATCTTCCGATCGCAGACCTTCGACGCCTCGGCGGCGAGCTTGAGCGCCACATCCAGATCGGGGGCCTCCCACACCCAGACGCCAGCGAGGTACTCCTTCGACTCCACGAAAGGCCCGTCGCTGAACACCGCCTCCTCGCCCCGGTTGTCGATGACCGTGGCCGAGCCGGGGGCCGCGAGTCCGCCCGCGAAAACCCAGTAGCCCTCGGCGATAAGTCGTTCGTTGAACGCGCTGATGGCAGGCTGCCTGTCCGTGCTGCCGGGATTGCTCTTGTCATCGATCACAGAAACCAGGTACCGCATCTGAAGATCATCTCCTGTGGTGTCAAGACAGTGTGGTTCGGTGGCCAGGGACTTCAAGCCGTTGCATACCGGCCGGCCGGTAGACCTGGGTCGACACGCCCTTCGAGTCGACCCGCGACTCGACCAGGTCGAGCGCAAGATCCGGACCGGTCTCCGGGAACAACCGCGCGCCCTGGCCGAGGATCACCGGGACCGTGATCAGAGTCATCTCGTCGACCAGATCGTTCTCCAGCAGCCACCGGGTCAGGGCGCCACTGCCGTGCACCTGCAGTTCACCCCCCCAGGCTTGGCCTTCAGTTCTCGGATGGCCGCCGTGAGGTCACCGCGGAGAACGGTCGTGTCCTCCCAACGCGGCGCGGTGAGCGTTGTCGAGGCAACGTACTTGGGGGCCTCGTTCAAGGCTACGCCGATGGGATGTGCGCGCATCTGGTCGATTGATCCCCAACCCGGAGCGCTATGGCCGCTCCGAACGCCGAGTAGGTACGGCAGAAGCTCGCCGCGCCCTACCCGGAGCATCGCGCTTACTAGATGGCCGAGCCGCACCGTGGCGGTGTAGCCGTCCGAAGCCCATGCCGGATCGAGACCAGCTGCATTTAGGAGATCCACGCCATAGGTCAGGTGATTGCGTCGATGCTCCCCCAGGGCCAGGACTGGGCCGCCGTGCTTGCCGGGCGGCTCCATGTAGCCGACCCAAACCCGCATCAGGTCGCTGCCGAAGTCTGCCAGCTAGCCGGGTTCTGGGGCCCTGGCATGTTTGAGGATACGGGCTGGTCGGCGAGGCGGCGGCTGGTGTGCCCGACTGGGCCGGGTCTACGATCTTTGGACCGCAGTGGTCTTCAGTCCATTGCCGTGCACTCGTCGGTAGAAGCCGCCGCGAGTCGCGGGGACTGGCTGGTGATCTGTTCGCCTGTCCCGCCCAAGGGGAAACTCGATGCCTCTCTACATGTACCAAGCCTCCTATACCGCCAAGTCGATGGCGGATCAGCTTAAGACGCCGCAAGACCCGGTGGAAGTGATCCGGCCGGCCCTGGAGGAGCTGGGAGCCACGATCGTGGTGGCTGCCTTTCCGTTTGGCGAGTATGACGTGGTCGTCGTGTATGACGCACCGGATGATATGACCGCCGCCAGCGTCGCGATGGCAGTTGCCGCGGCGGGCGAGGTCAGGTCGGGCAAGACCACGCGACTGCTCAGCGGGCAGGAATGGCTCGAGTCTTTGCGCAAACGCAGGGTTGTCACCAGCCGGAAAGCGCGCCGGCCGCGCGACAGCCGGTCCTGATAGCCGGCGCTCTTCAAGCGGCAGCAGGTCCGCGGGATGCACTTCGGTCGAGCGTTCTCAACCGTCCCGGACACAGCGCGCCAGCCCATCCGCTGTTGCCGCCGAGAGCTTTGCTGTGGAGGTTCGCCGCCGTACGTGGTCGCGGTGTCAGGCTGTGATCCGTGGCATTACTGATGGGTCCGGCAACTGGCAGAGGTGAGAGCCGCCCGGGCACGAGAGATGGCTGCCGCCTGGTCGTGCTGAGGGGCCCATCGGCCTCAGGGAAGACCACTGCCGCCAGTGCGCTGGCCCGCGTCTGCGAGGGCAAGGCAGCGGTCCTGGAGGAGGACTACTTCCGGCGGGTTGTCTTGCAGCCGAAGGACGACGATCGGGTGGCGTGCAGGCGGATGTTGCATGCTTGTGCGCTGGCCGCTCTGGACTCGGGCTTCCATGTGGTGCTGGAGGGCATCCTGAACGCGCGGCATTACCGCGAGTTGATCGCTGATCTGGCCGGCCGGAATCCGGGCCGGAGATTCCTGTACTACTTCGACGTCAGCCTGGAGGAGACCTCAGGCGTCACCAGACCAAAGCCCATCGCTGGCCAGGTCGCGCAGTTGTCGCTCCGTGAGTGGTACTGAGCAGCGTCCGCGCTGGGCGTTCCGGCCGAGATGATCATTCCGGAGGCGTTCACGGTCGAGCAGGCCGTGCGGTTTATCCAGGAGACATCAGGCCTGGCCACCGCAGCTGCAGTCACTACATGACCAGTAATGATTCGGCAGGATCCCGGCAAACCGCCGAGCCGGACCATGCCCTGCGTTTTCATTCATGATTGCGGAGCACAGGAATGCGCTGTCATGCCTCGCAGGGATCGTTCTGCGGACGCGGTCGCCGGTCAGCCGAAGGGCTACTGCCGGTGGTCGATGGCTGTCGAAACGTGCCAGAACTATTCTTGATCGTATCGGTCGTTTTTGGGCAAAGACCCACATCGTCAGTCCGAAAGCCGCGGTGTGCGGATGCAGTTCTGCGCGTCGGCCCAGTGAGAAGCAGGCAGATGCCTGGCTTCAGGCGGCAGTGGCGGACCGCATGCGCGCCAGCACGACAGACCGGCCGTCGGGGTCGGCCAGGACCACGAAGCGTCCCCAAGTCGCGTCTTGCGCGGGCCAGACAACCGGCAGACCGAGCGCCTCCGCCGCGCGTTCACACTCGTCTGGATCGGCGACAGCGAAGCGCACCGCGGCGCCGCCGACCCCAAACCCGGCCGGGAAGATGCCTCGCGCATCGTGACCACGGTCGTTACGGTGCAAGACGACCCGGCCCGAGCTGTCGCCGACGACCACGATGATCTCGTCCTCGAACAGCACCGGCAGACCGAGCGCCTCGACATAAAAGACACGCGCTCGCGCCAAGTCCGAGACGAAGAAGATCAAGCTATCCAGACTCCCGACGCGCATGACCCCACCGTAGCCCGCGCGCGGGCTCACGCCTGCATGGCTTATTGTCCACAGCGAGCACATCGCCGCCGTTCGGCGCTCATCCTCTGGCCTTCATGATTCCCTCGCGGAGTGTTCGAGATCGGACATTATGGGCGGGTGCTGCGCTACGTACTGTTGCGCGACGCCCTTCGGAACCTCAGTCTTGAGCCCTCGGCAGGATGTCGTGCGGTGAATCATCTGGGCCTCACGGGATCGGATCCGCTGCAAGGATGACGGCCGTGCGCCGCTACGAGGCGAGTATGTACGACAGCAGCCGCTGGGACGGCTTCGAGCTGCGCCCCGGCGACATCATCATCAGCACCCCGCCAAAGTGCGGGACGACGTGGACGCAGATGATCTGCGCCCTGCTCATACTGCAGGAACCGGAGCTCCCGCTCCCGTTGGACACGCTCTCGCCGTGGATCGACATGGTGACTCGCGCCCGCACAGACGTGTTCGCGGACCTGGAAGCCCAGACGCACCGCCGGTTCATCAAGACCCACACGCCGCTCGACGGGATACCCAACGATCCGACGGTCACCTACATCTGCGTCGGGCGGGACCCGCGCGACGTGGGGCTGTCGATGGACCACCATATCGACAACACCGACATCGGCGCGTTCCTCAGCCAACGCGAACGGGCGGCCGCGACCGACGGTATCGAGCTCGGACCATTGCGGCCACCGCGGCCGCGCCCCGACGGCGAGCGGGACCGCTTCTGGCAGTGGGTCGACGACGAGACGCCGTCGACGCAGGTCGGGTCGTCGCTGCGGCGCACTGTAGAGCACCTGCAGACGTTCCGGGACGCCGCCGACGATCTCGACGTCGTGTATTTGCACTACGACGACCTAAAGGCCGACCTGCAGGGGCAGATGCGGCAGATGGCCGCGCGCCTCGGCATCGACGTCGACGAGCACCGATGGCCCCGCCTGGTCCAGGCGGCGACGTTCGAGTCGATGCGCAGCAGGGCCGGCACGACCGTCCCCGGCGGCGGTCCGGAGCACTGGATCGATCCCGCCGCGTTCTTCAGCCGCGGCGCGAGCGGCCAGTGGCGCGACCTCCTCGGCGACGCCGACCTCGCCCGGTACGCCGCGCGCGTGCGGGCGCTCGCGTCCGGCAACCTCGTCGAGTGGGTGCATCGCGAGCCGATCGACTGAGATCCCCGTCCGGCGGTATACCCGCACCACCCAAAGCTGATCGTCAGCGCCGACCGCCGCCCATAACTGCCGATCCGCGCTCGGGACCAACATCAGGGGTCTGCGCCTCAACCGACGCCGGATTCGGCGTTAGGCGCAATCTCCTGAGGACGGCCCAAGGCGAGTTGTCACTTACGGTGACGACAGCTTGGGTCACGGCAGAGGGCTAGAACCGCCAAGCATGGAGTTCCCGACACCTGGGTTAAGGAGCGGTTAGCCTGAACGCTGCCAGCCAAACCTAGGGCGGCCCAGGAACGCCGGCAACTGTTCGGACTGCACGCGTTGGGGCACCAAACTATGCAACGCCTGCATCACCCATTACGCCCTGTCAACGCGCGGATCTGCATGAGCGAGCGCTCAAATTCGCCCGCCACGTTGCCCTTGCCAGGGGGCGTCGACCGTATAACCGACGGGCGATTGGATGGTGTTCTCCGCAAGCTTCAGGAGACCCGGTTCACGCCGGTCGCATAACGTCCGTCGATACTCAACTCCTAACCTGGCGGGCCAGGAACCATAGTGCACGCATTTATCCGGGTTACGCTGGGCTCAGCTTCCTGCCCCCTGGCAGCGGCCGTCCCGGCCCCGCTGCGGGTACGGGCGTTCGGTGTCTACCAGCTCGGCGTCAGCGCCGGCGCCACAGCCGGCCCGCGATCGGCGGGCTGGTGGCCGAGCACAGCTTCCTGGCCCTGTTCGCCGCTGATGCCGCCACCTCGCTGTGCTGGGCGGTCTTGGCCTGGCGGGCCCTGCCGGGAATCCCGCCGGGGACCGTCGCTGTGCCTGCGCGGCCCCCCGCGCCGCGCCGACGCCCGCTCGGCGACCGGCGGCTGGCTTGCCTGCTGGCGGTGACCGTGCTAGTCAATCTGGTGTTGTTCCAGGCCCAGACCACCCTGCCGCTATGGGTACACCGCCAGGGCCTGCCAACCAGCGTTTACGGGCTGCTGCTCGCCCTGAACTCCGCCCTGGTCATGGCACTGCAGCTGCCCGCCACCCGGCTGACCGGCCGGTGGCGACCAGAGCCGGTGATCGCCGCCGCCAGCGTGATCATCGGGGTCGGGTTCACGCTACTGGCGCTCGCCCACACCGCGCTCCTGCTTGCCGCCGCGGTGACGGTCTGGTCGGTGGAGGAGCTGGCCCAGTGGCCGGTGGCCGCCGCCTACACCATCAGCCTCGCCCCGCCCGGGATGACCGCCCGCTACGCCGGCGCCCGCAGCTTCTGCTACGGTCTGGCGCTGCTGCTGGCCCCGCTGGCCGGCACTCCCCTCTATCACCTGAACCCCGCCCTGCTGTGGGCTGCGTGCGGCGCAGCCGGGATCTGCGCCGCCGCGATCATCATCACCCCCCGCCGGCCCAGCGACAGCCATGCCCCGGCCCCCGCCAGCCGTGCTGACCCGTCACGCGGCCTTGCGCCGCACCCAACCGGCAAACCGACAGGAAGGTAGTCATGACTCACACCAGGCCCCGTATTACATTGCTAGAACAATTACATCCCGTGCGGAGGTTCACATGTCGATGCCCAGCGTTTCGCTGCAGCCCTACATCCGCCAGGCCACCGAGCACCAGCGGCTCGCCTACACCGGCGGCGCCGAGCTCGCGGTCATCCTCGACGCTGCGATCACCGGCGGCCAGCTCACCGTCATCGACAGCCATTCCCGCCGCGGCGACGCCTCCCCGGTGCACGTCCACCACCACGACGACGAGGCGTTCCTTCTGCTGGACGGGCAGATGACCGTCTGGGTCGGCGAGGATCGCCACCAGTTGCGGCCCGGCGGGATCGCCTTCCTGCCCCGCAACATCCCGCACGCGGTCCGCTGCGACATCGCCTCCCGGGCGCTGGTGCTGTGCACCCCCGCGGGACACCAGGAGGCCATCTTCCGGGCGGCTGGCTGGGACCTGACCAAGCCGGTGCCCGAGGGCTGGCGGCCAACTCAAGATGCAGTCCGCCACGCCGCCGAGCAGGCTGGGAACACGGTGCTCGGGCCACCCCACGGGATCGACGACTAGCACCCGGTTATTGCGGAAATCCGGGCAGGCGCCGCAGCGCGGCGCCGCCTGGCCGTCCCTTGTAGGAGGCATGCATGCCGCCGGCGATCCGCCCCCGCTGGCAGCCAGCCACCTGCGGATCGCCCGGCCCAGCCGCGACCTGGCCCCGGACCGAGCGGTTCTGGGTCAGCGGCCTGGGCCTGCCTAGTGCTGGGAACGAAGCCAGCCCCAGGCAGAGGGTGAGCATGAGCTAGTCATACTCGGCCAGCCCGTCGGCGACCAGCTCATCGCACGCCTGGCTGGCGCGGGCTGGCTGCTCGTCCCCGCGCGAAACCGTTACCGGGACCGGTCAGGCGTCACCATCGCTGA
Source organism: uncultured Actinomycetota bacterium (assembly GCA_963837255.1). Taxonomy (GTDB): domain Bacteria; phylum Actinomycetota; class Actinomycetes; order Streptosporangiales; family Streptosporangiaceae; genus JAJYUU01. The sequence continues at coordinate 350,102 of CAWIMN010000007.1, read as the reverse complement.
CTCCGACGGCTACCGGCTGATGCTCAGCCACCGGAGATGGCAGTGAGCTCCACAGCCGCCGCCCCGCTGCTGACCGACCCAGGTGGGCACGGGATCGACAGACCGGCGTTCGACGTGGTCATCCCGTCGCTGTCCGGGTAGGGCTGGCCGCTGCCGCAGGAAGCGGCGCGCAGAACGCCCGTTCATGCGCATTCTCACAACGAACGACCCGGCGCTATCGCGAGCCGGGCAGCACGGGTAAGAGCTCGCCAGTAACGGCGGCGGGGGTTCTGGAAGATCAGAACGTCCTCGTGCACGATCAGTTGCCGGAGCTCCGCAGCAGCCACTGCTTGTCCGACAACTCGAAGTCCGTGCGGGCTCGCGGGTTGTGTCCGGGCGAGTCTGCAGTTCGGCCCCGATCCGGTCGCGCGCCGACGGCAAGCGTGCCACAGGTCCGGGCCCTTCAAGATATCTCTCCTTTCTCTCCACATATAGTGACGGCTTGATTACTGTAAGTAGCATGTGACTGATGGGGTCGATACTGTGCCCGAGAATCATCGGACGTGACGTCGAGCTGGCCGCCCTGACAGCCGCCCTGGACAAAGCCAGGGACGGGCTGGGTTCCATGGTGTTCGTGACCGGAGACGCAGGCGTGGGAAAGTCGCGGCTAGCCAGGGAAACCTGCGCGGCGGCCGCAGCGCGCGACATGCGCGTGATCACGGGGCGCGCCGTGGACTCGACGGTTCCCGTCCCATTTCGGCCGGTCACCGAAGCGCTCATCAAGCTCGCGCGTGACGGAGTAGCACCCGAAGGACCGGAAATAGCGGACTATCGTCCAGCGCTCGGCTCGCTGGTCCCGGAGTGGAGCCGTCCGGGGGACGACCACGCGGAGAACTCCCCCGTCATCCTCGGCGAGGCGGTGCTCCGCCTGCTCAGCCTCGCCCCGAAGGGCGCCGTGCTCGTAGTCGAGGATCTGCACTGGGCCGACCCCGAGACGCTCGCGATCGTGGAATACCTGGCCGACAACCTGCACGGCACCCGGGTGCTCTGCCTAGCGACGCTGCGGGACGGCGCTCCCTCCCCTGGCCTGGAAGCCATGCGGTCGGCCGAGGCCCGCCGGACGGCCTCCAGGGTGAGCGTGCCGCGGCTGACCGGGCTCGCAGTCGAGCACATGGCTGCGGCGTGCCTGGGCACCGCGGCTTTGCCGCGCCCGGTGGCCAGACTGCTCGCCGACTGCGACGGGCTCCCCTTCGCCGTAGAAGAGATACTTGCCGCAGCATTCACGTCCGGGGAACTCGTACACGGACAGCAGGGCTGGCACGTCGATGCCCAGGTCACCACCGGCGTGCCGGCATCGATCGCCGGTTCGGTACGGGATCGGCTGGCCATGCTCGACCCGCCCATGTCCGAGGTCATCGTCGCCGCGGCGGTGCTCGGCAGGCAGTTCGACTGGACCTTGCTGCCCGGCTTGACCGGCGCGACGGAGTCGGACGTGCTCGCCACCCTGCGGCATGCGCGCGGTGTGCAGCTGATCGAGCCGACGTGCTCCGACGCGGTGACGTTCAGGTTCAGGCACAGCCTGACCAGGCACGCGGTCTTGTCCGACCTGCTGCCGCCCGATCTGGCCAGGCGGTCGGCCAACGCGGCGGCGGCGATCGAGGAGGCCCATCCCGGCCTGCCGGGGAGCTGGTGCGAGCTCACCGCCGAACTGCACGCCAGAGCCGCGCAGCCCGGGCGCGCCGCCCGCCTGCTGCTCACGGCCGGTCGCCGGGCCCTCCGCCGCGGCGCACTCGGCAGCGCCACGGCGTTGCTGCGCGACGCGGGAGCGTTGCTGGCCCAGTCGCCGTCGGCCGAGCCGATGCTCGCCCTCGATGTCGACGAGGCACTGGTCCAGGCGCTTGCTGCGACCGGGGATTACCAGCAGCTTGCCCCGGTCGCCGAGGCCCTCCTCGCCAGGCTCGGCGCCACTGGAGCCGATCCACGACGGCAGGCGCTGGTCAGGATCACCGCCGCGCGCACCAGATGCGAGGATCATTGCGCCATCTCCGTCGCGCACCTCGCAGCCGCCCGCGAGGTCGCCGAGTATCTGCACGATTGCGAGCTGTCCGGCCGGGTTGACGCGGCCGCCGCACTCTGCGCTCTCGACGCCGGTGATCTCGACCAAGCCGAAGAACTAGCTCGCCGCTCGCTGGCGATCGCGGACGCAGCCGGATCGGCCGGCTGGGCGGCTGAGGTCGCAGTCGAGTCGCTCCATGTCATCGGCCGTAGAGAGCGCATAAGGGATGTCGGCGCCGCGCAGGCGGCCTTCGAGCGGGCCTATCGGATCGCGACCGACAATGACTCTGCCGCCGCGCGCAGCAACGCGCTGCATGAACTCGGCACGATCGACATGCTGCGGCACGGCAGCGCCAGCACGCTCCGCGAGGCGAGGGAGCTCGCGCAGCAGGCCGGGGCGATCTCAACTGCCACCCTCATCGATCTGCAACTCGCGGCGATATTGAGCCTCGGGACCGACCTGGAAGGGGCCATGGCCTGCGCCTTGCAGTCCGAGCATGGCGCCAGACGACTCGGCGCGCGACGAGTCGAGGCCATGGCGCTGAGCGCACAAGCGGCCATCTCGGGCATCCGCACCGACCGCCGCGCCGCCGAGCTAGCCGCAGAACGCGCCGAGAGCATCCTGCCAGGCGATCCCGAGCTATTGCTCAGCACCTGGGGCTGGGCCAGAGTCACCGCCTCGCTGTTCGCCGGCGATATGCCACGCGCCCTGCGGGAGACCGCCACGGCGGTGGCCCATGGGGGTGAGCTGGCTAAGAGGCTGCCACGGCGTTCCTGGGCCTATTATGCGCTTTTGCGTGCAATTTCCGACGAGGACGGCCGCGATGCGCTTAGCCGAGCCCGTGCCACGGGCCCGCCAGCGAGCTGGAACGAGGGATACCTGGCGTACGCGGAAGCTGTGCTCGAGGGGCAGGACGGTCGCCCCGAGCGTGCGACCGCGCTGGCGGAAAGAGGGGCCGCACTCCTTGTCCCCTACGCGCCGCGGTGGAGACATCTTGCCCACAGGCTTGTCGCTCCGGCGGCGCTCGAGGACGGCTGGGGCAAGCCCGTGGCCTGGCTGCAGGATGCGGCGGGGGAGTTCCAGTCAACCGGCCACGTCCGGCTGGCCTCGGCCTGCCGCGGCATGCTCCGCCGGGCAGGCGAACGCGTGCCGCGCACCGGCCGGGGCAACGCCAACGTCCCGCCGCAGATGCGCATGCTCAGCATCACCAGCCGCGAGATGGATGTCCTCCTGCTGGTGGCCAAGGGCCACTCGAACTCGGACATCGCGGCACGGCTGTTCATCTCGCCGAAGACCGTCGAGACCCATGTCGCCAGCCTGATAGCCAAGACGGGCCAAACCGGCCGGCGCGAGCTTGTCGCGCATGCCGCCCGGATCGCGCCCGCGTAACGCGCCCACAGCGCATCCTGCGACGCCGCCGTCGCGGTGAGCATCTCGAAACCATGGCCCGGCTGCATCGCGAGAATCGGTATGACCGCATGACCGGCACGCTCGAGGAGATCACCGGCCGGCCTGCGGAGTCCGTCGAGAAGCTCGTCACGCGGCACATCGACCTGTTCGCCGAGTGGCGCACAGCAGCGAAGTGCAGCAACCAGCCCGGCCGAACCATCCATCATGCGACCGAGACAGCCTCTCCTGCCTCGGAAGACGCCGGTCGCGACCAGGCGCCAATGTCCGGGAAGACGTACGGGATGCTAGTTCGGAGCGACAGTCAGCGCCGTGCTCTGGCCGCCGCCATCGCCGGCGGTCAGGACCGGGATCCGCTCGGTGCCGGCCGCCGAGTTGACATCATCGAACTGGGAGAGTCATTTGGATGCGCAGACGGCTTCGATGAACTGCCCGACAGCGCTTTCAGGCAGGTGACGCGCCAGGTCGGCTTGGCTGATCATGCCTACCGGCTGTTGGTTCTCGATGACCGGTAGCCGATGGATTTGGTGTTGCTCCATGGCGCGCAGGACGTCTGTCACGTCCGCCAGTGACTCGATGGTGACCGGCATGCCCTGAGCCAGTTCGCCCGCGGTGACGCTCGCCGGGTCAGCGCCGCGGGCGATGCACTTGGTGACGATGTCACGGTCGGTGATGATGCCATGCAGGCGGTCATCGTCCCCGCGGATCGGGAGCGACCCGACGCCTAGGTCGCGCATCTGCTGGGCGGCGTGCTGCAGTGTCTCGTGCTCGCCGATGCACGTCGCACCGGTGTGCATGATGTCTCGTGCTGTTGTCATTCCATACCCCCTGGGTCCGGGAGGGGCACTCCCCTGCCGTCGCTGTCTCATCGTTGCTTGTTCGTGGACTCGGCCGCCGGGTCGCCCTCAAGACCCGGACCAGCATGTCGATTGCCTCGGCAACGCTTCTGCCTGCACCTCGAGCCGACTCATGCACTGATCAGGCACACCGGCCGCCACTCGGCCTGCTGATCCGCTCAAAATGCTGCCCAGCATGCCCGGGCCTTACACATTGATGATCAAGCCGGTGCGGATCATGCTGCAGGACGCTTGCCAGGAAATGGAGATTACGGTAACGCCACCTTCTGTCCCGGCGGTGGGCCGGCGCAAGGGCGGGCTAAGGCGCTCGGTGGCCAGCGACGGGTACGGCATCCCCGCTGGGCATCGCCTCTGCGCCTGGCAACCGGCACGATTCGCACCTGCTGGCACCCACCCTGACCGCCGCCAGCCGGCAGCTGGACGGCCTCCTGCCCGACGACCGCACCTGCCATCTGGAGCGCGCGATGCGACAGCCAGCCCGCCCGCCAGCTACTGGACGAACTGGGCTTTGACGGCCAGATCGCCCGCGAAGGCGTCCCCGCCACGATACCCGCTGGGTCATCGAGCGCACCGACGCATGGATGAACGGCTAGGGCAAACTCCGCCGCTGCTCCGAACGCAACGCCGGCGTCGTCGACTATTCCGCGCCCGCCCCTGCGCAGAGCCTCCTCGGCCAGCGGGCGCCGTACTCCGTTGTAAGAAACTGATGAGCGGGTCGTCGTGGCCGGTCTTGCGCCGTCAAGCCTGGCCTGCTGTTCGATGGCCTGCCGGTAGCCGGTGTCGCTCCACCACTGGTCTGGGCTCTCTCCGGGGACCGGGACCATTCCGGCGAGCAGCACGAGCAGCCGCACCGGGAGCCGGCTGGCCGCCAAGGTGGCGGTGAACGCGCCGAAGGACTGTCCCACGACCACCAGATCCTGCCTGCCGCCGGCCGCATCGGCCACGGTGCCCACGTAATCTTCCAGGCTCGCCGAGTCGTGGTCGCACGGCAGGTCAGGCGCGATCGTATGGTGCCCCCAGGCTCCCAGCTCCGCCTCGGTCAGATGCCAGTACCAGCCAACGTCGCCGGCGCCATGATCAGCACGAGGTCGCCATGGCCGCGGAGCCTTTCCAGGGTGGGATGGGTGCGGATCTGGCGTGTGGTTCTGGTTTCATCGTCAGGTTAGGCGACGGTAGCGGCGGATTCGGGCTGCTCGCCGACCTAGGCCCGTCCGGTGGTGTGTGCCCTGCCGTCCAGCGGCTCGTCACCTCGGCCAGCTCGAGCAGGCAGGGCTGATCGAGGTCGCCGCAGCTTGCGGGTGGAAGGGTTCGGCTACGGGAAACTCACCACATTGCTCGGCGTGGTGTTGGTCGGGGTTGCCGCTCCGGTCGCATTGATGACGTGGGTGATCGTCCCTACATTACCGAGCGAAACGGTGAGCAGGTCGTGCCAGGCCACGCCGGCAGCAGAGGGCGATTGGAACGCGTTCGCCGAGCTGACGGCCGGATTGACGTTGAAGTAGCAGTAGCTACCTAGGCCCCACGCGCCGAACGACGTGACATTGCTCGCCACCGCGATCGCGGGGTAGCCATTAGAACTGCCGTTCATCCAGGCCGCCTGGTTCGGCGGGTCGTAGGGCATCTCGTTCTGGAAGAAGATTATCTTTCCGTTCTGGCCATTCCAGGCGACCTCGGTCTTCTGGTAGTGCTCCACGAACAGGCCGGTGGCCTCGACGTTGTTGCCGTTCACGGTCATGCCGTTGTCGGCGGTGTTGGTTGTCCAGCCGACCGTGCCCGAGTTGCCGTGGTCAGCGCGCCACGCCCAAATGTCGTCGACGATGGTGTCATTAGCGTTCACGACCAGGCTGGCGGTGGCCTTCCCGGCAATATCGCCGCCAATCCGGAAGAACACATCCTGGACGGAGATCGGGTTGCTCGCGTGGCTCGCGGTCGAGCCGACCGTGCCGACCGTCAGGAGCGAAGCGGAGTTGACTGTGCCGCCGTCGAACAGCAGGCCCTGCAGCCGGACACCGTCGACGTCCGCAACCTGCATGGTGTTCACTCCATTTTGCGGGATGAGCGTCGGGAATCCGATGCCCAGAATCGTGGTGTTGGCGTGTGTGACGTTGAGCGTCTGGTTCAGGTTGTAGACGCCGGGGGTGAAAAGCAGGTTGCAGCCCTCGGACAGCGCGGTGTTGATAGTAGCCGCGCTCATCGACGGGTCGGCGACGAAGAACTGGCTCATCGGGACGGAAGTGCCCGGCGTCGGACCGCTGGCCCAGCTGGCGCCGGCGGCGTTTGTCCGGAGCGATGGTTCGAACACGTGGTAGTTGCCGCTCGAGTCGATGTAGAGGTACGGCACGTCGCGGGAGACCGGTGTGGTGGCGAGCGTCGTCATCGGCGGGCTCGGGAAGCTCTGCGCCGGGGCGCCTGATACTCCGGAGAACACCATGTTCCACACCGAGCCGGACCAACTGCCGAAGTTACTGTCCCGCGAGTACCACTGCTGCTGCGAGACCGACGAAACCTGTCCAGAGACCTTGGAGTCAGCGATGTAGCCGCCGCTGGCGTAGCCGTAGCTCGCCGGGTACAGCTCGAGGCCGCCATGCACGTCCATCCGGCGGAAGGGCCCCGCCTGTGCCACGGCCCAGCGGTCGCTCCCGGCGGACGGGTTGATCGCCATGTTCTCCGCCGACCGCCAGAAGTTCTGCGTGGCGTTGCCGGTTCCGTCGAACGAGTCGACGGTGACGTCCCCGTTGATGGTGACATCGTCCGGGTTCTGGCCTAGGCCCTGGATGGAGGTGTAGTAGCCGATGTTGGCCTCGACACTGTAGGTGCCTGGCTTGAACAGCAGGGCGTAGCGCTGCGTCCCGAACTGGTTGAGCTTCTGGGTGTTGAAGACGGAGTCCAGCGTGGACTGTATGGTCGCGCTGGACATGCCCGGGTCGAAGACGTGTACGTTCGAGCCGAGGTTCGGGTTGTTCGACTGCGCCGGGCAGCCGGCCGTGGTGCTCACGGTCCAGCTGAGTGAAGCGCTTCCGGAGGCACCGGTGGTGTCCTTGGCGGTGACGGTCACGCTGGACGATCCGGCGGTCGTGGGCGTACCCGTAATCAGGCCGGAGGCACTGATGGACAGGCCTGCGGGCAGGCCGGTGGCGCTGTAGCTCAGTGTCTGGCCCGACGCTGAGTCGGTGGCATGGACCTGCAGGCTGACCGCTGTGCCGACAGTGGAGCTCTGAGCCCCCGGATTGGTGACGGTAACGGTGTTGCCGCCGCCACCGCCGCTCGTGGTGGTGTAGACGCCGAACTCCCAGAGGCTGTAGCCATACTGGGTACCCCGCACCGTGCCGTACATGCGCACGTACCGGCCTGTCCCCGAGACATTAAGGGTCTGAATACCGCCCGTGCCGGTAGTCGTGGAAAAGATCGAGGTCCAGGTCGTGCCGTCAGGTGACGTCTGAATCTGGAACGCTTTGCCGTACGCCGTTTCCCAGTCCAGGGTGACCTGGCAGATCGTCTGGCTCGACCCGAGGTCGACCTGCAGCCACTGCGGGTCAGAGAACGCGCTGGACCACCGGGTGCCGGTGTTTCCGTCGAAGGCAGCCGAGGCAGGCGTGCCAGCGTTCTCGGTAGATGACGCGGTGGCGGCGTGATTGAGAGCGGCGTTGGCAGTACCGCACCCACTGCCGCTGCCGATCGTGCCGTAGACCTGAAACTCCCACAGCGAGTAACCGTACGCGGTGGCGCGGGCCGTTCCGTACATGCGGACGTAGCGGCCGGTGCCGGTAACGTTGAGTGTCTGCGTGCCGCCAGTGCCCGTGGTAGTGGAGTAGATCGTGGTCCAGTTCGTCCCGTCGGATGACGTCTGGATCTGGAACGCCGTAGCGTAGGCGGCCTCCCACTGCAACACAACCTGTGTGATCGAGGCGTTGGTCCCGAGGTCGACCTCCAGCCACTGCGGATCCGAGAACGCGCTCGACCAGCGGGTACCGGTGTTGCCGTCAACGGCGTTCGACGGCGGGAACGAGGCGTTCTCCACCGACGACGCAGTGGCCGGCATGCCTTGCGACAGCAAAGTCGACGCACCGCTCGCCCGGCCGGCCGGACCGGCGACTAACGCCAGGGCGGCTAACGCGACAACCGTTGCGAGGATCGAGATCCGCCGGCAAGCGAGCGGCCGACGCACGTGCACCGCACCTGAACCCATGACCAACCCCTGCCAGCGAAAGCCGCGCACCGAATAACACCTACTCAGGCCGGATACAACGACTCATTTCACGACGTAACGTAACCCTGCCTACACTAACGGTCAAGAGCGCCCGCGCTACTTCGTAGGACATCTCAGTGATGTTGTCCCGATCTCTCCGGCCCGTACCGCGCGTTCACCGGGCCGCTCGAAGACGTCTCGGTGATCAGCGTGCAGTGGCCGCCATCGGTTGAGCTGGCCCCCTGCACGCCGGAGAGAGGCCGGGCCCACCCAGCAGTTCTCGACCCGGATGGCTGGGTCCTATGAGCGCAAGGAGTGGAAACCGACCCCACCCGGCCGTTCCAGCCGGATGAAGGCGACCGCCAGGAACGGCTCGCGGCGGCGGTCGCGTCGGCCCGGCGCGATCCGCCCGCCCTGCATCGCGGTGACCTGGTCGCGGACCTGCCGGCCCTGGCAGCATCGGCGCCAGCCGACGCGACGCTGGTCATCTACCACTCAGCTGTCCTGTATCAGGTCGCCGCGGCCGACCGTGAGCGGTTCGCCAGCACGGTCAGCAGCCTCGGCGCCGTGTGGCTGTCCAGTGAGGCACCCGGCATTGTCCCTGGCACCGACGGGGACGATGCTCCGCGCGCCAGCCTCTTCACGAACGTGCTCGCCCGCGATGGCCGCGCTGTTGCCATCGCCGACGGGCACGGGGCGTGGCTGCACTGGCTCGGGTGATGGGCTGCGCGCTGGCCGGTACGGTATGACGGTGACAGCGGACAAGCCGGGCGCAGTGGCGGAGCGGGCGCGCCCTGTCCTTGCCGCCGCGGTGATCGGCGCGGCGGCGGGCGCGGCCCTCGCGAGTCATCGGGGCTTTCGGGCCGCGGGCATCGGCGCGGCCGCGGGTGCGGCGGCGCTGTCGACGTCCGACGCGGTGGCCCGCGCGGTGCAGCGTCCAGGCGAGATCCCGCCCCTGTGGGGGCGGATCGCGACCAGCGCCGCGCTCGTTGCTCCGCTCGGCTGGGCAGCAGGGCGCCTGACCGCAGCCGGACCGGTGGCGGTGGGAGCGGCGACCGGGACGGTCGGCGGCCTGCTCGGGATCCGCCCGCAGAAGGTCGTGCTCGGGCCGCTGTTCGGGGCCGCCGTGGGCCGGGCGCTCGCGGCACGCAAGCGGCCGGTGCCGGCGCCAGTCGTCGCCAGCGTCACGATGGCGGCCTACCGCGTTGCCTCCGCGGTTGCCTTCCGGGATGCTCAGGTGAGCCTGCTGGCTGACCGGGTCCATGCCGAGGACCTGCCTTTCGTCGTCCCGCGGGCATCCCGGTCCCGGTACGTCGGCACTGGGTACGTCCGCGAGCTGGCCGACGAGATCGGTGGTCGCTACGTCGAGGCCGCGGCTGATGTCGGGATCGTCGCCTCCGTCGCCGAGCTCGCCGGTCCCGACTTCGATCCCGCCGGCATCGACCCGCGGGTACGCGAGTTCTACGAGCACACCACCAGGTTCACGCTCGACATCGTGCCGCAGTGGCGGCTGTGGGTGCGCCCTGGCTACCTGCTCTACCGCACCGTCGTCGCGCGTCCGCTCGGGCAGGCCAACGTCCCGATGAATCAGCGCGAGACGCAGCGAGGCATCCACAGCCGGATCGACACGATCTCACCGGGCGACGCAGGTGTCGTGGCGATCCGAGGCTGGATTCGGTCGTTCGCTGATACCGACGAGCCGATCTACGTCGGAATCTATACGACTTACCGGCACGGCGACCGCGGGTACGTGAGCGTCGGCTTCCCGCTGCCGCAGGCCAGCTTCACCGCGACGCTGCTCCCCCGCGCCCGTCCGGGCGGCGGCCTGATCCTGACCAGCCGCAGCAACCTCGACCAGCCCGGTCATTACCTCGCCTATGTCGACCCGGCCAGCAGGGATCTCACGGTGCTAGCGATGCGCGGCTTCGCCGAGCAGCTCGACGTCTACATAGCGGACGGCGAGCTGCGAGCCGACCACGCATTCTCGGTCTTCGGCCTGCCGTTCCTCGTGCTCCACTACCGGATGCACCGCAAAGCCACCGGTTAGCCGACTGCCGCGACCAGCCCGGTGTAGGTCGCCGGGAGCTGTCCCATGAGGTGGCCGTAGTCTTCGTCGCTCATGGCTTGTCGCAGCGCCGCGAGGACGGCCCCGATGCCGGCCCGGGCATCCCGCTCCGGCTGGCCGGTGCGGGCGCTCACCTGCCTGACGAAGTCGCCGACCTCGACCGTGCGTGCCTCCTTGCGCCGGCGTCGCCGGGCCGACATCTCTGCCGCCAGCGGCTCGGGCAGATCGATAGCGAGGTGCTCGGCCTCGCCCGCGCTGAGCTGGTCTGCCAGCCCGTCGACCACGGCTCGGACGATATCCGCCGATTCCTCGCGGGACAAGCCGGTTCGCTCCGCTACCGCGCTGGCAAGCTCCCTCAGATCCATCGCCACGGCCCCCTTCGTCGGCTTACCCGCCAGTGTCCTGCGCCGCCGGAACTGACTGGCGTCCGGGGGTGGCTGTCCGCTTTCACTCCGCAATTGCCGGGAACGGTAACCTCGCAAGCGGGCAGGAGGAGGGATGTCGATGCGGCGCAGCGATAACTCACCGGGCCGGCGGCTGGCGCGGCGGGCCGGCCTGGTCGCGGCGGCGGCGCTGGCGCTGCTGGCGGCGGCGTGCTCGGGCGGCGGCGCTAGCGGGCACGGCCCGAGCGGGGACAGCAGTAACCGGGTCCAGCCGGCGGCCGCCTCACACGTGACGATCACGCCCGCGAACGGGACCAGGAATGCCGATCCGTCCGCTGGCATCACCGTCACGGCCACCAGCGGTACCCTCAGGAACGTCAGTGTGCGGACGGCTGGCGCACCCGTATCCGGCACGCTGAGCGACGGCGGCAAGGTCTGGCATAGCCAGTGGGCGCTTGACGTGTCCCAGCGGTACACGGTGACCGCCACGACGAACGGCAACGGGAGCGGCACCCCCGCAGCCACGAGCACATTCCGCACGCTGACGCCCCCGCAGACGTTTCAGACCCAGATCTTCGAGGGCTACAAGCAGACCTACGGCGTCGGCATGCCGATCATCCTCACCTTCAGTCAGCCGATCACCAACAAGGCCGCGGTCGAGCAGTCACTCCAGATCACGACGTCCAATCCGGTGGTGGGCGCGTGGTACTGGGACGGCAGTCAGACGCTGGACTTCCGGCCCAGGGACTACTGGCCGGCTGGCACCACGGTCAGTTTCACCGGACACCTGAATGGCGTGCGAGCCGGGCCCGGCCTGTACGGCGACCACACCCTGACCCAGACGTTCGGCATCGGCCCGTCACTGGTCGCGATTGCGAATACGGCGACGCACCGGACGCAGATCTACTACAACGGCAAGCTGCGCTACAACTGGCCGATCAGCTCCGGCAGGCCGGGCGACGCCACCCCCGACGGCAGCTACCTGACGATCGAGAAGGGGAATCCGGTGCAGATGAAAGGGCCCGGGTACAGCCTGTCGGTGCCGTGGTCAGTGCGGTTCACGTTCAGCGGGGACTACTACCACGACGCCTACTGGTCCGTCGGCCAGCAGGGCTTCGAGAACGTCAGCCACGGCTGCGTCAACCTCTCGCCGGCCAATGCCGAGACCTACTATAAGCTCGCCGTGCCAGGCGATCCGATCACCGTCGTGAATAGCCCCAAGGGCGGCAAGTGGGACAACGGCTGGACCGAGTGGTTCCTCAGCTGGCCGCAGTTCCTGCAGGGCAGCGCCTTGCACGAAGCCGTGCAAGCGGGACCTAGCGGCAGCACGTTCGTCAGCCCGTCGTCGCTGCCCGCCTCGACCGCCAGCGCGCCACTCGCGACCTCGCCGTCGGGAAACTCAGCCGCCCGATAGCCCGCTAGCCAGCAATAGCCCGCTAGCACAGTTATCGTCAGCCGACGACGCGGCGCACGAGTGCCAGGGCGTTCCCGCCGAGGATCAGGCCAGCCTCCGCGTCGCTGATGCCGCGCCCGGCCAGCAACTCCGGCAAGGTGGCGAACTCGGCGTAGCTGCGGAGGACGGGCCGGTAGTTAGCGTCCAGGTCGGTCCCGATGGCGATGTGCTCAGCCCCGACGAGGTCGACCAGCCGGACGACCTCGTCGGCGTAGTCAGCAAGGCTGACGCTCGTGATGCCCGCTGGCCACGCCCCGATCAGCCCGCCAGCCGCGGCGACCGCGCGGGCGTGCTCGGCGCTGAGCAGCCGCGGATGGTGCCGGTCATCGTGGTCGAGATGGCTGTGGGAGACCATGACGGGCTGACTCGAGTGCTCCAGCACTCCGACCGTCGTCGCGAACGTGGCGTGGGCGCAGTCCACGATCACGCCGAGGCGGTTGCATTCGGCGACGACATCGCGCCCGAAGTCGGTCAGCCGCCCGTGCACCTGCTCCTCCGTCTGCACGTCCCCGATCTCGTTGACCCGGTAGTGGACCAGGGTCAGCGACGTAGCTCCGGCGGCGCGCGCCTCCGCGAGCGGTTCCAGCGTTCCCTCGAGGAAGTCGCCGCCTTCGCAGCTGAGCAGCACCGCCGTGCGGCCCGCGGCGTGGGCGGCCTCGATGGCGGCGGCCGTGACCGCGATCTCAGCGCCGGCCGCCTCGACGATCTGGCAGATCCCGGCAAGCTGGCGGCGATGATCGGCTCGCGCTTCGCCCGGCCGGAACTGACGGCTCGCGTGCAGCCCCTTCTGCTGGTGCGGCGCGAGCACCCGCAGATCGGCCACGGTGGACAGCGTGACCGCGGCGAGCCCCGCGTGCCGCGCGTCGGCTAGCAGTCTTGCCACCTCCTGGCCGCCGAGCAGGGCGAACAGCGGATCGCTGTCGTCCAGCCCCGCCAGGAAGCAGCGGCCCGGATGGGCATGCACATCAATCCACGGCACAGCCAGGACGCTACCGCCACTCAGGCAGGCTTCGCCCAGATCGAGACGTGCTGGCGGCTCTCGCTGGTGAACGGCTCGCGCTGCCAGCCAGCCCATCGCTCGCGTAGCCGCAGGCCGGCGAGCTGCGCCATCAGGTCAAGCTCGGCCGGCCATGCGTACCGGAACGGGATCGAGCTGTACTCCGCTCGGTCGCCGTCGATCCTGAGATGGTGGGAGCTCATCGCCTGCGTGGCGACGTCGTACACGTCGAACCCGCACCGCGCCGGGCCGATCTCGAACGGGACCGCGGACTGGCCGGGCGGCAGCCTGCGCAAGTCCGGGACCATGACCTCGACGACGAAGCAGCCGCCTGGAGCCAGGTGCGCGGCGGCGTTGGCGAAGCAGGCTACCTGTGCTTCTTGCGTCGTCAGGTTCATGATCGTGTTGAACACAAGGTAGGCGAGTGAGAACGTGCCGTCTACGCGGGTCGTCGCGATATCGCCGATCGTCACCCCTATCGCATCGCCGCCCGGCTTGGCCCGCAGCCGCGCCACCATAGCTCTGGACAGGTCGATACCGTGCACCCGGACGCCCCGGCGGGCAAGCGGGAGCGCGATGCGCCCCGTCCCGATGGCCAGCTCGAGCGCCCGGCCGCCCCCGGCCAGCCCCGAGCTGGCTGGCCCCGAGCTGGCTAGCGCCGCGAGCATGTCGACGGTCGGCTCGACCACGGCCGGGTCGAACATGCCGTCCTCTGACCGGTCGTAGTCCGCCGCTACTCGCGCACCGAAGTAGCCGTCCTGATCATCCACTGATCATCCACTGATCATCCACTGTTCATCCACCGCTGTTCACCCAGCGCCGAGCCGTTCGGATATGAACGCTGCCAGCGTGCCGAGGCTCGCCAGGGAATCCAGGTTGAGGTCCTCGGCGGCGACGTCGACGCCGTACCGGCGCTGGACCTGGCGGAGCAGGAGCGTGCCGGCGAGTGAGTCCAGGCCTACCCCACCGCCGAACAGCGGCGTCTGCACCGGCAGGGCGGCCAGCTCGGGCCGCGCCGTCACCTCGGCCAGCACCAGCCGGAGCTCGGCGGCTACCTCGTCGGCGCTGGCGGTCATGGCCTTGCCTCGACCGTGACCCAGTCCGGCAGCGCGGGCAGTTCCCCGGCGAGCGACCGCGTGAAGATCGCGCGGCCGTCAGCCGCCACGGCACCGGGATCGGCGCGCAGGCCAGCCGCAGCGAGCGCGAGACGCATTGGCACATTGCGGTCGGTCACCAGGCACGGCACGGCCAGCTCGGTCGCACCGGCCCGCGCGGCTGCCCGGCACATCCAGGCCAGGAGTGCGTCCAGGGCGCCGCGGCCAAGCGCCCGGCAGGACATCATGACGAGCGGCGCCCGCATGACGAACGGCGCCGTCCGGCCAACCCCGTTCCCGGCCAGGATCGTCGCGCCAACCAGCCCGTCGTCGCCGAAGTCGTCGGCCAGCCGGAGCGTGGCCACCTGATGCTCGGCCGACCCGAGCAGGGGGGCGAGCTCGGCCTCGGTGACCGGCTCGCCGCCGGAATTGAGCTGATGCGTGCGAATCGACAGTTCGTGCAGCCGGGGCAGGTCGCCCGGCGCCGCCCTGGCGATGGTGATGCGCGTGCCGACCTGCCGGAGGAACTCGTCCCGGCTGCCACCGAACGCGGTCGCCGCCGCCTGCCGCTGGCGGCGCTCGGCATACAGCTCGCCGCGGCGGCGCGCGTCCGCCGTGACGACCACCGGGCTGAACTGCGGCCAGTCCGCGGCCTCTGCCGCATCCTCAGGCGTCAGCACCAGGACTTCCGGCAGCGCCGCGGCAACTTCGGCCCGTTCGAGCATGTCGTCGTCGACGAAGGCGATCGCGTCAGCCGACAGGTCAAGCTCGGCGGCGATCCGGCCGATGGCCGCGGCCTTGCTTCCCCAGCCGCACTCTGCCGCGGCGAAGTCAGCATTGGTCACCGAGCGCACGTAGTCGGCGGCCTCCGGCGGGTTCCGGCTCGCCAGGGCCTGCAGGATGCCGCGGCCGGACAGTTCCGCCAGCACGCCGACCAGCACGGGGTCGGCGGCCGGGGGCCGGTCTGGCGACTCCAGGTACACGCCGTCCAGCAGCGTGTTGTCGATGTCCCAGACGACGCACTTGATCACAGCGTCACTGGTCACAGCGTCACTGGTCACGACGTCACTGGTCACGGCGCCGCTCCATGGTCAGGTGCGTGGCCGTGAAGCCGAACTTGCGGTAGAGCGCCCGCATGCCGAGGTTGGCTGCGTGCACCTTGCCGGTCAGCTGTGTCATGCCTGCCTCGTCGGCCGCGTCCAGCACGGCCGCCAGCAGCAGCTCGCCGATGAGGCTGCGGTCGGGTCCGTCGGACACCGCCAGCGAGCGGAAATTGCCATACCGGTCGCCGGTCAGCGAGTTCGTCCGCGCGGACAGCCAGGCCCAGCCGAGTGGCTGCGTCGGCGCGTGCGACGCCACCGCGACGAGAGTGATCTCCCCCGGCTTGCCGAGCGCGCCGGTGACGCGCTTGCGGTGCAGCGCGGGGTCGGTGATCGCCTCGGCGCCGAAGGAGACGACCGCGATCTCGATCTCGTATCCGACGATCGCATCGAGGTCGGCCTCGATGGCCGGCCGGATCAGGTACTGGCTCTCGCTCATCGCGCCACCAGCGGCATCGGCCTGAACACGACGCCGCCGCACTCGGGACAGCCGGCCGCTTGCAGCGCCGCGATCCGCGGCCACTGGCTGCCAGGACCCACATCGTGCACGGCCTTGCACTGCGCGCAACGGTACGGCCTGGTGACTGCGGCCCGGTTGGCAGCGCTGTACAGCGGGCCGTCATACCGACCTGCCACCAGCGGGCTCGCGCCCGCCGCCGTGCGCAGGTGGTAAAGGCTGCTGGTGCCGGCCAGCACGCCTGCGCCCACGTACTCGTTGAAGCCCGGCTGGAGCGACCTGATGACGAGCCCCATCTCGGCCATGCCCCGCTGCACCGCGAGCATCTCGTCGGGTCGGCGCGCGCCGAATGAGAAGAAGACATGGCGGCCGGGCTCAGGCGCCAGGCCGGACACCGCGCGGCTCAGGAACAGCTCCGCGCCGGCCACCGTGTACGGCGGGTCGGTCAGCACCACGTCGAACGCAGCCGTCCAGCGCCGGTGGCAGCGGGTCCCGCAGGTCGTGGTGCACGGGCTCGACGGCGACGCCGGTACCGGCTACCTGCGCGCCGATCCAGTTCAGGACATCGGCGTCGGCGTCCACCACGGTGAGCCGCCGGATGGCGGCCGGGCGGCGGGCCGAGGCCACGACGTGCGCCAGCGCCACCGAGATCAGATCGTCGTCGCCGAGCAGCAGGATCCGCTGGCCAGCGAGGGCGCGGGCCTCGTGCAGCCGCAGCACCCTGGCAAGCTTGGTCGCGACGGTGCAGTGGGTCTGGTCGAGCTCGGTCTTGGCGCCGGGCGCGCCGTCAGCGGCCGCCTGCAGCGGTCCGCCCGGCTCGGTCAGGCCGGCCAGCGCCGCCGGGTCGAGGGTGAGCGCCACCGTGGCCGCGACGGCTGCCCTGCCCTCGGCGGTCAGCTGGACAGGCCGCTGCGTAGCCAGCACGCCCCGCGCCCGCAGCTCGTTACCGGCCGCTGCCACGATCGGAACGGGCAGCTCAGCCAGCCGGGCTATGTCGCGCACGGCGGCCGGCTCGGCCGTCAGCACGGCCGCCAGGATGTCGCGGATGCCGGATTCGCCCTCGGCCAGGCCCACTGCGGCGGCGACCTGCGTCACCACGTCGTCCAGGTTCATTGGCTGTTACGGTATCGTCCCACATCATGCCGGGCATGGAAGCGGCGAGCAGCTACACCGACCTGCGACGGCAGGAGGCGGTCTCGCCCAAGCGCCTCTACGCTATCGACGCGGTCACCACGGCTGCCTCGCCGGTCACCGACGTTGACATCCTGGCCGATCTCGCCGCGGGCGCGGTCCGGGCCGGCGGCGGTCATGTGCTCGACATCAGCCACGTCGTCTTCCCGAACGGCGCCATCACCCTGGTGCTGATCCTGGCGGAGTCGCATCTGAGCATTCACACCTGGCCGGAAGAACACCTCATCGCGATCGACCTGTTCAGCTGCGGCGCGATCGACGGCCAGCGGGTGCTCGCCGAACTCACCGGGGCCCTCCACCTGGACGCCGCGAGCGTCACCGAGGTCGAGCGCGGCCTGCGGCCCTGATAAGACGGCACTGACAAGGCGGCACTGACAGGGCGGCAGACGGAGACCGAGGAATATGTGGCCGTCTGGCAGGAAGATGAGGGGTGTGAGCGCGCGCGAGTTTGATGTCGTAGTCATCGGTATGGGTCCTGGTGCCGAGTATGTCGCCGAGGAGTTAGCCAGGGCAGGCGTGCCGGTGGCCGCCGTCGAGGAGCACCTGGTCGGCGGCGAGTGCCCCTACTGGGGCTGCATTCCCGTCGAAGATGATGATCAGGGCGGCCAACCTGCTGACTGAGGGCCGCCGCGTTCCCGGCATGGCGGGCTCCTCCGTCATCTCGCCGAGCTGGGCGCCCGTGGCCAAGCGGATCCGGGACGAGGCCACCGATAACTGGGACGACAAGGTGGCCGCCGACCGGTTCACCGAGCCTCGGCGGGACGCTCGTTCGCGGACATGGCAGGATCACCGCGCCCGGCGAGGTCACGGTCGGCGAGGACGTCCTGCGGGCCACGCGCGGGATCGTCATCGGCACCGGCACCGCGCCCGCCATCCCGCCCATCGATGGCCTGGCAGAGACCCCGTACTGGACCAACCACGAGGCCATCGAGACGGAGGACGTACCGCGGTCGCTGCTGATCCTGGGCGGCGGCGCGATCGGCGCCGAGCTGGGCCAGGTGTTCGCCAGGTTCGGCAGCGCCGTGACCATGGTGGAGGCGATGCCGCGGCTGCTGCCGCTGGAGGAGCCGGAGTCAGGCGAGCTCATCGAGAAGGTCTTCCGGGCCGAGGACATCACGGTGAGCACGGGAACCGGGGCCGAGTCGGTTCGCCACGACGGCCGCGAGTTCACGGTGACGCTCGCCGGCGGCAGACGGTACTGCGGGGAGCGCCTGCTCGTGGCGACGGGGCGCAAGAGCGACCTGGCGGCACTCGGGGTCGGCAGCATCGGGCTCGACGAGACGGGCCGGTTCATCACCGTCGACGAGCGGATGCAGGCCGCTCCCGGAGTATGGGCGCTCGGGGACGTCGTCGGCAAGGGCGCCTTCACGCACATGTCGATGTATCAGGCCCGCATCATCCTCGGCGAGCTGCTCGGCCATCCTCGCCATCCGGCCGAGTATCACGCGGTGCCGCGGGTCACCTTCACTGACCCGGAGATCGGCAGCGTCGGAATGACGGAGGCGCAGGCGAGGGCACACGGGGATCACATTCGCACTGCGGATCAGCCAGCTCCCGGCCTCGGCGCGCGGCTGGATCCACAAGGCGGGCAACGACGGCTTCATCAAGCTGGTGATCGACGGCGAGCGCGGCGTCCTCGTCGGCGCTACCTCGGCGGGGCCGACAGGTGGCGAGGTGCTCAGCATGCTGACACTCGCCGTGCACGCCGGGATACCCGTGCAACGCCTCACCGAGATGATCTACGCCTACCCGACGTTCCACCGCGCCGTCGAGGACGCCCTCAGCCAGGTTTAGCAGCCAGTCGGCGGGTCACCCGCAGCCAGGGAATCACCCACAACGGGTGACGCCCGCCAGCTTGCGCGTGGGGAGACACACATCACTCACACGCGAGAGGGACAGTGATGCGCGAGGACCTGGCCAGATGGCAGTTCGCGTTCACGTCGGTCAACCACTTCCTGTTCATCCCGGTCACCATCGGCCTCGCGTTCCTGACCGCATTGCTGCAGACAGTCTGGTACCGCCGGCAGAGTCCGGAGTACCTGCGGCTGACGCGGTTCTTCGGCACGCTGCTGGTGATCAACGTCGCCATCGGCGTCGTCACCGGGCTCGTGCAGGAGTTCCAGTTCGGCATGAACTGGTCGGCCTACTCGCGGCTGGTCGGCAACATCTTCGGCGCTCCGCTCGCGATGGAAGGACTGGCCGCGTTCTTCCTGGAATCGACGTTCCTCGGGCTGTGGCTATTCGGCTGGGACAAGCTGTCGCGGCGCGTGCACCTGGCGACGATCTGGCTCGTCGCCATCGGCTCGATGCTGTCAGCCGCGTTCATCATGGCCGCGAACTCCTGGATGCAGCACCCGGTTGGCTTCGTGACCAATCCGCGGACGCACGCGCCAGAGCTGAACGACATCTGGGCGCTGTTCACCAACCCGGTGTTCGTCTGGGGATTCACGAAGGTCATCTTCGCCGCGCTGGTTACCGGCGCGGCCGTGATGCTTGCCGTGTCCGCCTGGCAACTGCGCCGCGGTGGCGCGCGCGAGGTATTCGGCCAGTCCGCGCGGCTGTCACTTGTCGTGCTGGTCCCTGCCATCCTGTTCGCGATGCTGGTCGGCGACGAGCTCGGCGTCATCGAGGCCAGGTACCAGCCCATGAAGATCGCCGCGGCCGAGGCTCAGTGGACCACCTGCCAGCCGTGCTCCTTCTCGCTGATCCAGATCGGCGGAGGGAACGCCGACCACACCCCGACCCAGATCCTGGAGATCCCGCACCTGCTGTCCCTGCTGGCGACCAACCACTGGAACGGCAAGGTCATCGGCATGAACACGCTGCAGAATCAGTACGCGGCGAAGTTCGGGCCAGGCAGCTACGTGCCCAACGTCTTCATCCAGTACTGGGGCATGCGCGTGATGGCTTACCTCGCCCTCGTCGTGACCGTGGTCGGACTGTGGGGCCTGTGGCTGAACCGGCGAAAAAAGCTGGCCACATCGCGGCAGTTCCTGTGGGTAGCGACCTGGCTGGTGGTGCTGCCGTTCCTGATGAACACGGCCGGCTGGCTGCTCACCGAAAGCGGCCGGCAGCCGTGGATCGTGCAGGGCATCATGCTCACGAAGAATGGCGTGTCCCCGTCGGTCAGCACGACCGCGCTCGTGCTCAGCCTGACGGTGTTCGTGCTGCTGTACGGCGCCCTCGGCACCGTCGACCTGCTGCTAATGCTGCGGTACTCGCGCCGGGAACTGGCGCCAGCGCCGCCGGGCGCTACCACCGGTGAGCCCGTTCCGGCTATGCACTACTGAGGTGACCTGACGATGGCATTCATCCCGCTGTGGTTCATCCTCATCACCGTGCTGTGGTCGGGGTTCTTCGTGCTCGAGGGCTTCGACATGGGCGTCGGCATGCTGCACGGCGTCATCGGCAAGGATGAGGCAGGGCGGCAGGCTGTCCTCAGCACCATCGGGCCCCTGTGGGACGGGAACGAAGTCTGGCTGATCGTCGCGGGCGCCGCTATGTTCGCCGCGTTCCCGGGCTGGTACGCCACCATGTTCTCCGGCATGTACCTGGCCATCGTGTTGCTGCTGTGCGCGCTGATCCTGCGCGGGGTGTCATTCGAATACCGAGGTAAGAACCAGGCCCGGCGCTGGCGGACGAGGTGGAGCAGGCTGCTCACCGGGGCGAGCCTGATCGCGCCGCTGGTGATCGGCATTGCGCTCGGTGATCTGCTGCATGGCCTGCCGATCGGTGCCAACCAGGAGTACACCGGCAACTTCGGGAACCTGTTCCAGCCATATTCGGTCTTCGTGGGCATCACGCTCGTGTCGCTGTGCGTACTGCACGGGGCGACCTTCATCACGCTCAAGACGACCGGTGATGTGCGGTTCCGGGCCGGCGGCTGGCGCGCCGGGTGGCCCCCGCCACCGCCCTGATCGTGCTGGCGTTCGTCGCCTGGACCCACGTCACCGCCGGCGGCGGCGCGTTCCTCAACCCGGTCGAACTGCTGGCGTCGCTCGCCATCGTGGCTGCCTGGGCGCTGGTGGGCAGTCACCACGAGGGGTGGGCGTTCACCGCCACGACCGTGGCGATCGGGGTATCGATCATCACGCTGTTCGTCAACCTGTACCCGCGCGTCATGGTCTCCAGCACCAACCCGGCCTACAGCCTGACGGCGCGCAACACCGCGTCAACGCCGTATGCGCTGAAGGTGATGACCGTCATCGCCCTCGTCCTGCTGCCGATCGTGCTGGCCTACCAGGGGTGGACCTACTACGTATTCCGTCGCCGGGTCAGCGACCAGTCCTTCCGGCCCAGCGTGACGCACCGACCGTCAGTCATTGCGACGGCCACGCTGGCGGCCCAGCAGACCCAAGCGTCCCAGCCGTCCCAGCCGTCCCAGCCGACCGAGGGGGCGACTGCCACGGCGGAGCGCAAGCGGCGGCGCCTCCCCTGGCGGCACTGACCTTGAGGCGGCCGGTTGACCCGCGGCTGATGCGGCACGCGAGCGCGGCGCGCGGCTGCCTGATCGTGACTGTCTGCCTCGGACTCGCCACCACCGCGCTTGTCCTGGCGCAGGCGAGCCTGCTCGCGCACGCCCTGGCCGGTGCTGCCCGCGGTGCGGGGCTGAGCGCGCTGCGCGGCACGATCGTGGTGCTCGGGCTGGTGCTGCTCGCGCGGGCGCTGGCGGCGTTCGGGGGTGAGGCCGCTGCCCTGCGCGCGGCCGCTATCGTCAAGTCGCAACTGCGCCGGCGGCTCGTCGCTCGCTCGCTGCGCCTCGGCCCGGCGTGGCTGACCGGGCAGCAGCCGGGCGAGATCGCCACCCTGGCGACGAAGGGCCTGGACGCCCTCGACCCGTACTTCGGCCGGTACGTGCCGCAGCTCGTACTCGGCGTCATGGTGCCGCTGGCCGTGCTGGCCAGGGTCGCCGCCGCGGACTGGGTCTCCGGCCTGGTGATTGCGGGGACGCTGCCTCTCATCCCCCTGTTCGCCGTCCTCGTCGGTCTCCACACCAGGGCACGCACGCAGCGGCAGTGGCAGTTGCTGGCGGCACTCGGCGGCCACTTCCATGACGTGGTCGAGGGGCTCCCCACGCTCAAGATCTTTGGCCGGGCCAGGGCCCAGGCGGAGACCATCAAGAAGGTCACCGACGAGCACCGGTCCGCGACGATGGCCGCGCTGCGCGTCGCGTTCCTGTCCGCGCTAGTCCTGGAGCTCGCGGCCGCGCTGGCCACCGCGCTGGTCGCGGTCGAGGTCGGCCTGCGGCTGCTGGCCGGCCACATCGGCTACGAGACCGCGCTGCTCGTACTGCTGCTCACCCCGGAGGCCTACCTGCCGCTGCGGGCGATCGGCGCCCAGTTCCACGCCAGCGCGGAGGGCACGGCCGCGGCCGACCGGGTCTTCGAGATCCTCGACGCGCCCGAGGCAGCCGCCACCGAGCAAGCCAGCACCGCGCCAGCCAGCCCGTGCCTGGCGACTGCACCCGCCCGCCTTGACCTGTCTGACCAGCCGATCGAGCTGGCAGGCGTCAGCCTGTGCTACCCAGACCGGGACACGCCTGCCCTGAGCGATCTGTCGGTGACGATCAGCCCGGGCGAGCACCTCGCGGTTACCGGGCCTAGCGGCGCCGGGAAGAGCTCGCTGCTCGGTCTCCTGCTGCGATTCGCCGAGCCGACGTCTGGGGCGATCACGGCGGGCGGCATCAGCATCCGCGCGTTCAATGCCGGCGACTGGCGGCGCCAGATCGCGTGGGTACCGCAGAGCCCGTACCTGTTCGCAGGCACCATCGCCGAGAACATCGCGCTCGGCCAGCCGGACGCTTCCCCGGACGCCGTCCGGCAAGCAGCGCGGCTGGCAGGAGCGGAGACGTTCATCACGGCGCTGGCCCACGGCTTCGGCACCCGCCTCGGCGAGCGTGCGCTCGCCTTGTCGGCCGGGCAGCGGCAGCGCATCGCACTAGCGCGCGCGTTCCTGCGCGACGCACCGCTCGTCCTGCTCGACGAGCCGACGGCGCACCTGGACCCGGCTACCACCAGGGAGATCATGGGCACGATCGGCACGCTGATGGCCGGGCGAACGGTGCTGCTGGTGACGCACGGCGTACACCACCAGGGCCTTGAGGTGCTGAGTCTCGACAGTGGCCGGCTCGTGGCCGCCGAAGCCGAGTCGGCTGCGCCGGTGACCCTATGACCGCCGGAGCGCGGCTGGTACGCGGACGGGAGCCGCTGGTGCGGCTCGTCCGGCTGGCGCGGCCGCTGCGTGGCCGGCTGCTGCTGGCTGTCGCCGCCGGCGCGGCCGCGACCGGGTGCGCTGTCGCCCTGCTCGCAACCTCCGGCTTCCTGCTCGCCAGGGCGTCACAGCACCCGAGCATCGTCGCGATCACCGGCGCCGTGGTCGCCGTGCGTGCCTTCAGCGTCGGCCGCGGCGTCTTCCGGTACGGCGACCGACTCGGCACGCACGACGTCGCGTTTCGCGTGCTTGGCGACATCCGGGTTGCGATCTACCGTCGACTCGATCGGCTGGCGCCGGCCGGACTGCGCGCGTTCCGCTCCGGCGACCTGCTGGCCCGCCTGGTCAGTGACGTGGACTCGGTCCAGGACCTGTTCATCCGCGGCCTCGAGCCACCGCTGACCGCGGCACTCGTCGGGGCTGGCGCGGTCGCCGCCTGCCTGCTCGTCCTTGCCCCGGCAGCCGGGCTGCTGGCAGCCGGGCTGCTGCTCGGCGGCCTCGCGGTGCCACTCATCAGTGCAGCCGCGGATCGCCGGGCGCGGCGGCGCACCGGCCCGGCCCGCGGGCAGCTGGCCGCTACCATCGCCAACCTGCTGTCCGGCTCGGCCGACCTGCACGCATTCGGCGCCGAGCAGGCGGGGCTAGACCGGGCCGGCGCTGCCGACGCCGAGCTGACCGGCCTGGCCCGCGTGTCCGCCGGCGCCGCGGGCATCGGCTCCGGGCTTGGCTCGCTGACCGCTGGCCTGACGCTGTGGGGCGTGCTCGTCCTCGGCGTGGCGGCCGTGGGCTCCGGCGCTCTGAGCCGGGTCCCGCTCGCCGTCCTGACGCTGACGGCCCTGGCCGCGTTCGAGGCCGTCACCGGGCTGCCTGCCGCGGCACTCGCCCTCGGACATGCCCGCACGTCGGCCCGCCGGATCTGCGCGGTCCTGGACGCGCCCGATCCAGTCAGCGCGCCCGCGCTCCCCCGCCCGGCCCCGGTCGCGCCAGTGGCCGTGTCGCTGCGCGGCGCCAGCGTCCGATACGAGCCGGACGGGGCGCTGGCCCTCGACGCCTTCGACCTCGACCTGGCGCCAGGCAGGCGCGTGGCGCTCGTCGGCCCGAACGGGGCCGGGAAATCCACGGTGGCCGCGCTGCTGCTGCGGTTCTGCGACCTGTGCGCCGGGACTGCCACCCTCAACTGCCACGACCTGACCAGCTACGACCCCGATGACGTGCGCGCTGTGGTCGGCGGCTGCCCGCAGGACCCCCACATCTTCGCCGGCACCATCGCCGCTAACCTGCGCCTGGCCAGGCCGGACGCGACCGACGACGACCTGGCCGAGGCGGCGGCGCGGGCTCGCCTGCTGCCGTGGATCCGCTCGCTCCCGAACGGCCTCGACACGAGGGTCGGCGGGCGCGGTGCCGCCATCTCCGGCGGCGAGCGGCAGCGGATCGCGCTGGCGCGTGCGCTGCTGGCCGACCCGGCCGTGCTGATCCTGGACGAGCCCGCCGCCAGTCTGGAGGCGCCGGTCCGCCGGGCGCTGATCGCCGACCTGCTGGCCGTTACGGCCGGCCGGGCGACCCTGCTCATCACCCACGACCTCGACGGCCTTGACCAGATGGACGAGATCGTGGTGCTCGATCGGGGCCGGGCCACCGAGCGAGGCAGCCACGATGTGCTCATCCGGGCAGGCGGCCGCTACCAGCAGCTGGTGACCGGAGCCAGCGCCGCCAGATGAGCCGCTGGCCGTGCAGCGCCAGCGCGCCGACGACGACGAGCAGGCCGACGTTCAGCAGCAGCTGAAGGGTCGACCCGGCGGCCTCGGGCCAGCTGCTGAACGCGAGTGACACGCCGACGTCGGCGGCGGCCGGGATCGTCGTCACCGAGATGAACACCCCGATGAGCAGGCCTGCTTTGGACTGGGTCAGCGACACCACGCCCACGATCGCCGCCAGCACGGCCACGATGACCGAGTAGAGGTTCGGCGAGTTGATCAGATCGGACACCGGCCGCACACCGTGCCGGTACTGCTCGGGCGCCTGGCCCAGCCACCGAATGCAGAGGGCGAAGACGAGCGTAACGGTGATCGCGGCCAGGAATCCGGCCAGCAGCGCGAGCAGGCCGCGGCTTACCGACTGGCCGTCGCGCCGCTCCAGGCCGAGCGCCACCGCGATGATCGCGCTGTACTCCGGTCCCACGACCATCGCCCCGACGATCAGGATCTGCGAATTCGTCAGGATGCCGCAGGCGCCGATGACGGCGGCGATCACCAGCAGCACGAAGAAGCTCGGCGCGTACCTGGCGTTCTCGGTGATCCTCGCCTCGACGAGCTCCCAGACCGGGGATCGCTCGCCGTGGTGTGATCGGCGCCAGGAGCGCAGCCGGGCCGGGTCGACCAGCACGGCATCCACCGTCTCGATCATGATCGCGCTGTCGCGGTCCAGGCCGAGCCCGCGCAACTCCGCCAGTACCGAGTTGGCCGCGCGGTCCTGCACGTCGAACTGCACGGCGTCGCCGTCTGGATGCTGGCCGGCACCAGGCGCGACCAGCAGGTTCAGGACGTCAGGACGCGCTGCGAGCCGACCGGTGAGCGCTGCCGTCTGGGCAGCCGGGCATACCGCCCGGATATGCAGCATTCGGTGGCGCGGCTACTGCTGGGCCTGTCCGCCGCGCCTCGCCTCGTCGACGGCAATCCGGAGCCGATCCTGCTCAGGTACGGACATGTCGGTCCGCAGCAGCTCCAGCGGCTGGCCTTCGAACGCGTGTACAACCGCATCGATATTGGCGTCGGAGCTCAGCAGCACCATCGCTGACGTGCCGGGGCGCAGGTCGCCCTTGACCGTGGAGAGCATCGAAGGATCGATCGTGGCGTGCTGGAGCTTGCGCACCATCGTGGCGACCTTGCCGCCTTCCTGTGTCACGTGCTCCAGCGTCGTGGGCTCGGGCGCGTACTCCGGCCACCGGAGTACGGCGACGTCCACCACGTTGATGAGGTCCTGGGCAGCCAGGTGTTTGAGCCGGATGACCGCATTGTCGGCTCCCTCGGTACCTGCGAACCGCCACGCCGTCGTTGGCATCGATCCTGCCCCTTTCCTCAGCTGAGAGCTCAGTTGAATGGTCCCGCCGTTGCGCGGCCGCTACCTCACCCGCCGGGGGTGGACCGCAGAATCACCCGGCCCGGATGACGTCAGGCGGCCAGCGTGCGGTGAGCGTAGTGACAGGCCTGTACGTGAGCGGCACAAGCTCCTGCCCGAGCATCGACGCGGTCAACCCGGCGTTGACCGTGAGGCCAGCGGGATCCGGGTCGGCGCGCACGTCAGCGAGCGCATGGCCCGGCGCGAATCACCCGCGGGGGATGAGCAGCGCCCGGGCGCCAAGGGAACAGTGAGGATCGCCCACAACGTCAGGAAGGACGAGATGAAAAACGGTCAGAGTCAGAGCTATTCCGGGTTCCAGCTCAACAGCACGCCTATGATCGTCGGCGCTGCGCTGATCGGCGCCGGCAGCCTGATCGGGCTCACCGGCATGATCGTCGGGGGCGCGGCAATGGTGTCGGCCACCCGCAAGTGGTTCCGCGAGCTCGAGGTACCGCCGAGCGAGGTCGTCAAGCACAAGTGGGGCCAGACGAAGGCAGCGACCACGGCGGGCGCCAGCGCCTGGCAGCAGCACCACCACAACGGCGTGCACACCCACGCCTGAGCGCCTTACTTCGCAGTCAGACCGATGCGCCGGGCGGCCCCGGAGAGCGGGCCGCCTGGCCGGGAGGGCTGGCCACCGGCGTGGCTCACGCTGACGTGGGGTCAGCGAAGGGCGAAGGCTATCTCCGGGGGATTGCACATATGACGAGCGAGCATCCGGGCGCGCTGGTGATCTTCGGCGCCACCGGCGACCTGGCCAAGCTGGAGACGTTCCCGGCCCTGGTCGGCCTCGTCGACCGCGGTCTACTGGATGTCCCCATCGTCGGCGTCGCCAACAGCGGCTGGGGCCTGGACCAGTTCCGCGCCTACGCCGAGGCGTCGCTCAAGAACAACGGCATCGATCCCGCGAGCCCCGCGGCCGCCAACATGCTCAGCCTCCTCCGGTACGTCGACGGGGACCTGGATGACGACACGACCTACCAGGCCATGTCGGATGCGATCGGCCCGGTCACTAGCGCGCTGTTCTATCTGGAGGTGCCGCCGCCGCTCTTCGGCCGCGTCGCCAAGGGGATAGCGGGAGCAGGTCGCGCCGCGGGGGCGCAGGTGATGGTGGAGAAGCCGTTCGGCACCGACCTGGCCAGCGCCCAGCAGCTCAATCAGACAATGCACCAGTACTTCGCCGAGGACGCGATCTACCGGGTGGATCACTGGCTGGGCCTGGATCCGGTGGAGAACGTGCTGTTCGTGCGGTTCGCGAACCTGATGCTGGAGCCCTTGCTCAACCGCGTCCACGTGCAGAGCATCCAGATCACGATGGCCGAGGCGTTCGACGTGTCCGACCGGGGCCGGTTCTACGACCGGACCGGCGCCATCAGGGACGTCGTGCAGAACCACATGCTCCAGGTCGCGGCCACCGTTCTCGCGGACCCGCCAGACGGCAGCGGCCTGGAGCGGTGGCGAGACTCCAAGTCGCGCCTGATATCCGCGCTTCAGCCGCTGACGCCGCATGACGTGGTGCGCGGCCAGTACGACGGCTACCTGGATGTCGACGGCGTCGCGCCGGACTCGAGGACCGAGACCTTCGCGGCGGTCCGCCTCGCTGCCCAGTCCTGGCGATGGGCCGACGTGCCGATCCTGATCCGCGCAGGCAAATGCATGCCGGTCACCGCGACTGAGATCAGCATCCGGTTCCGGCGGCCCCCGCACGACGTATTCGGCCTGATGCCATCGGTCGCGTCCAACGTGCTGCGGTTCCGGCTCTGGCCGGAAGGCGAGGTTGGCCTGAGCCTGGTCGGCAAGCAGCCGGGGGCCGACTGGACCCCGCAGCCCCAGGAGCTGATCTTCTCCGAGCATCCCGGGTCAGACATGCGGCCATACGACCGGCTGATCGGCGCGGCGCTGGCCGGCCAGCGCTTCCTGTTCGCGCGGCAGGATACCGTCGAGGCGGCCTGGCGGGTCGTCGATCCGGTGCTCGGTAACGCCGTACCAGTCCATAGCTACGCTCCGGGCAGCTGGGGGCCGAAGGAGGCAGCCGGGCTGCCGCCGGAGGGCGTCCCCTGGCACGACCCAGCCGCCTGAGCAGTCCAGCTGTACCGCGGGCGCGCGACTGACCTGCCGCCAGCAGACGTACCGGCCGACGGCCGCGTACAGTACGTCCTGTGCCGGGTAATGGCATCGACCGGGTCTGGCTCGGCGTGCTGCTCAGGATGCTGGGCGTCGCGTCGGCCGAGCTTGCCGTCTGCTGGCAGCTGACACCACACAGCCAGAACCTGCCGTCCGGCCTGGTCGCGCTCGCCGCGGTCGCGCTCGCCAGCGCGACCGTCGCCCTGCTCACCCGGTCCGGCTGGCTGCCCGGGCTCACGGCTGGCCCGCTGCTGCGGCGAGCCATCGCGCTGCGCCGCAAGTCCTGGGGCGCGGCATTCCAGCGCCAGCGCGATCCCGACGCCGCCGGGCATGCCCGGCCTCGAGCGCCTTCGGCCGCCCCGGCGGCCGCCTGACCATCCGCTTCGTTGCGGCTGCGAGCACGCGGCCGTCTCCAGCTGAACCCGGAAACTCCGAACCCGCTGGAGGGTCATCGTCATGCTCGGACTTCTCGGCGCCCCGATGGGCGTCGCTTACCACATCGTGCTTGCGCTCGCTCAGTTCCTCACGCCAGTCTCCGGCAGCCTCGCGACCGCGGCGGCGATCGTCGTGTTCACCGTGGCCGTGCGCCTGCTACTGTCCCCGCTTAGCTTCCTGGCCTACCGCGGCCAGGCCAGCATCTCCGCACTCCAGCCGAAGGTCGCCGAGCTTCGACGGCGCCACGCGCACCAGCCGGACCGGCTCCAGCAGGAACTCGCGGCGCTGTACCGGACCGATGGCGGCGGCATGCTGGCCGGCTGCCTGCCGCTGCTGCTCCAGTTGCCGTTGTTCAGCGTCATGTACCGGCTGTTCCTGTCGAAAACCGTGGCCGGGCACCCGAACGCGCTGCTGGCCAGGAACCTGCTCACGACGCCGCTCGGCAGCCACTGGCTAACCGGGGCCGGTCCCGCCAGCATCCACGGCCTGGTGTTCCTCGGGCTGTTCGCGGTGCTGGCCGTAATCGCCTTCCTGACCGCGCGAGCGGCCAAGTCCACAGTGGTAGCCAGCGCCGCAGCGGCTGCCACCGTCGCGGCCGGCACGGCAGGCGTGGCGGGTCAGCCGGGGCTGGCCGCGCTCGGCCGGATCCTGCCGTACTCGACGGTCGTCATCGCCGCGCTCGTGCCGCTCGCCGCCGTCGTGTACCTGGTCACGACGACAGGCTGGACAGCGGCGGAACGGGCCGTCTTGCGGCGCTGGCATCAGCCAGTCCCGGGTCACCCCAGCCCCGGATAATCGGCAGCGGCCGTTCGGATAGCGTCGGCGCACGCGGCGATGGCCGGATGCGCCTGCGCGCCCCGGCGGCACGCGATCAGCGTGCGCCTGGTGGCGGGTAGCGCCGCCAGCGTTACGCCGTCCGGACAGTCGGCCAGGGCGAGCGCGGGCACCACCGCCACGCCCTGGCCCGCCGCCACCAGCGTCAGCACAGCGGCGAAGTCGTCGGCATAGTGCCGGATCCGCGGCGTGAAGCCGGCCGCCTGGCAGAGCCGCACGACCATCAGGTGACACAGCGTGCCCGGGCTGCCGACGATCCAGGGCAGCGCCCGGCTGGCCCGGACCGGGTCGGTGCTCGCGGCCGCGGGAATGGCCAGGGCGGCAGCCGAGGCCAGATACACGGGCTCGGACAGCAGCGGCTGCGTCACGACAGCCGGATCAGCGTCGGCCGGCACGTAGTCGTACTCGTGCACGAGCGCGATGTCCAAATGCCCGGCATGCAGCGCGGCTGGCGCCTGCGCCGGGTCCAGCTCGGTCACGTGCAGCTCCAGCCGCGGGTGCGCCGCGCCGAGCGCGACCAGGGCGGCCGGCAGCAGGCTGCGCACCGCCGTGGGGAACGCGCCGATCCGCAGCTCGCCCGTCAGCTCAGTCCTGGCTGATGCCAGCGCTGCCGACGCTTGTTCCAGCAGCGCCAGCACGTCCCCGGCGCGCTCGGCCAGGTCGGCGCCGGCGGCCGTCAGCGCCACGCCGCGTCCGCTGCGGCGCAGCAGCGGCACCCCGGCCGCCTGTTCCAGGGCGGCGAGTTGCTGCGACACGGCCGATGGCGTGCAGAACTGCGCCTGCGCGACGGCGGCGATCGTGCCCAGCCTGGCCAGCTCGCGCAGCAGCGCCATCTTCCGGACGTCGAGCATTAGCTCAGCTTATGTGTCTGTGCAGCAATCTGAACTAGACCTGCATGATGATGACGGGACAGGATCGGCTCATGACCACTCCGGATCGGCTCATGAGCCAGCTGGCTGGCCTGTATGTCCCGCTAATCACTCCGTTCACTGCAGGCGGCGATCTCGCTGCGGGCGCGCTGGAGCGGCTGGCGCACCAGGTGCTCGACGATGGCGCGGCCGGAATCGTGGCACTCGGCACGACCGCCGAGACCGCTACGCTCAGCGACGCCGAGCGAGCGCAGGTCCTGGACATCTGCGACGGTGTCTGCCGTGAGCGCGCCGTACCGCTGATCGCCGGGGCCGGGACCAACGACACGGCGCGATCGGCGGCGGCGCTGGCTGGCCTGGCCCGCTACCCGCGGGTCCGCGCCGCGCTGACGGTGGTGCCGTACTACAGCCGTCCTGGCGAGGCCGGTGTGCTCGAGCACTTCCGGGCACTGGCCGGTAGCAGCCCCGTTCCGCTGCTGGTCTACAACATCCCGTACCGAACCGGGCAGGCCGTGAGCTGGCGGACGATGCAGCAGCTCGCGCAGGTGCCAGGCATCGCCGGGGTCAAGCACGCGGCCGGGTCGATCGACCAGGAGACGGTCGCGATGATGGCGGACCGGCCGGCCGCCTTCAGCGTCCTCGGCGGCGATGACCTGTACATCTCGCCGCTGCTCGCGCTCGGCGCCGACGGCGCCATCCTGGCCGCGGCGCACGTGCGGACGGGCGAGTTCGCGCGGCTGATCCGGCTATGGTGCGATGGCGCCACGGCCGAGGCCAGGCAGCTGGGGCACCGGCTCGCCGCGGTCACGCGGGCGCTGTTCGCCGAGCCTAACCCGGTCGTGATCAAGGCGGTCCTGCACCGGCTCGGCCAGATCCCGAGCCCGGCCGTCCGGCTGCCGCTGGTGCCAGCCAGCGACGCGGCTGCCGAGGCGGCCGCGTGCGTGGCCGCGGCGTGACCGAGTAGGTTAGACCCGACCTGGCGCGCGGCGCGATCACAAGCGGCGGAGAGGGAGGCCCGTGGGCAGCGGTATCGAGCACCTGATCCTGTCTGGCCCGGTCCTGCTGGCCATGCCGGTCGCCGCGGCGGCCGGCGCCATCACGTTCCTGTCGCCCTGTTGCCTGCCGCTCATTCCCGGTTACCTGTCCTACCTCACTGGCATGTCCGGGTCGGCGGCGACCGACCAGGCCGCCAAGCCCGCCGCCGAGCCCGCCCGAGCGGTCAGCCCCGCGATCGCAGCCGGTGCGGCGATCGCAGCAGGTCCGGCAATCGCGGCAGCAGGTCCGGCGATCGCGGCGGGCGGTCCGGCGATCGCGGCGGGCGGCGCCGGGGGTGGCCACGTAGTGCTGCCAGCCGACCAGCCCTTGGTGTCGGCCGGCCCGGTGCGCAGCCGGGTGATGCTCGGCGCGCTGCTGTTCGTCCTCGGCTTCTCGGCCTTGTACGCGGCCGAAGGCGTGGCTGCCGCCAGCGTGGGCGTCACGCTCCGCCTGCACACGGCGGGCCTGACGCAGCTCCTCGGCGGTATCATCATCGCGCTCGGGCTGCTGTTCCTCGGGCTGTTCGACAGGTTCAGCTTCGCCGGCCGTATCGTCAAGCCGGGCCTGCGGCCGCGCGCGGGGCTGGCCGGCGCACCGCTGCTCGGCGTCCTGTTCGGGCTCGGCTGGACCCCGTGCTCCGGGCCGACGCTCACCGCAGTGCTGCTACTAGACACCACGAGCGGGGCCGCGCTGCGTGGCGGCCTGCTCGCGTTCGTCTACGCGCTCGGGATCGGCGTGCCGTTCCTGATCGTGGCGTTCGCGTTCCAGCGCGGCGTCAATGTCTTCGGCTTCGCCCGGCGGCACGCCCGGCTGATCATGAGGGTCGGTGGCCTGATGCTGATCGCCGTCGGCGTGCTGGAGGTCACCGGTGCCTGGGCGGCGGCTATCAGCTGGCTGCAGGTGCACTGGCTGAGCACCTACAACACGCCCATCTGAGCCGGTCAGCCCAGCAGATCAAGCGCCGCGCCGGGCGCCGCGAGCCTGACGTCCGCGGGCTCGGCTGGGTCGTACTGGTGACCCCAGGCGGCCGCGGCGGCCAGTCCGCCTACCGCGTGGGCTGCGCGCAGGTCATTCGGGGCATCACCGATATAGGCGAGACTGCTCGCCGACACGCCGAGCCGGGTGGCGGCCAGCACGAGACCGTCGCCGGACGGCTTGGGCTGCCGCACCTGATCGCCGCCGATGACCAGGTCGGCTGCGACACCAGCGGCGGCGAGCAATATCTGCGCGGCCCGGCTGCTGGCGCCCGTGAACACCGCCACCGGGTGGCCGCGGCCGCGCAGCGCGGACAGCACCTCGGCGACGCCCGGGTACGGCTCGATGTCGGCCTCGGCCAGCTGGCCGTAGTACACGTCGGCGTCCGCCGCCGTGATATCCCGGCCCAGCAGGTCAGCCAGGATCGTCTCGGACGTGCCGAGCCAGTACCTCGCCACCACCTGCTCCGCGGTAACGGCCGGCCCGCCAAGCTCGCGCACCGTGGTCACGTAGGCGGCCGGTACCGCCACACCCGACTCGAGCAGGGTGCCGTCCATGTCCCACAGCAGCTGCGTGGCGCTCATGGCTGGGAACGGGGTGGCAGCGACGGCCGCCGCCGCGACGGGCGGGAGGCCGGATCCGGCGGCCGGACGGCCGGCCTGTCCTGCAGCGCCTCAAGAGCGAGCCGGACAGCGGTCTCCAGCTGAACATCACGGCCCGCGGCCCAGTCATCCGGCGTGGGGATGATCTCGACATCGGGATCGACCCCGTGGTTCTCGACGCCCCAGCCGTACGCGTCGAACCAGAAGGCAAGCCGCGGCACGGTGATCGAGGTGCCGTCGACCAGCTGGTGCGGCTCGTCGTAGCCGACGACGCCGCCCCAGGTCCGCGCGCCGACCACCGGGCCGAGCCCGAGGATCTTGATCGCGGCCGTGACGATGTCGCCGTCCGACCCCGCGCACTCGTCGGCAAGCGCAACGATAGGCCCGCGCGGTGCGTCCTCGGGGTAGGTCGAGGGCGAGAGGGCGCGCGGCACGTCCCAGCCGATTACGCGCCGGGCCAGCTTCTCCACGACGAGTTCCGAAGTGTGCCCGCCGCTGTTACCGCGGACGTCGACGATCAGTGCGTCGCGCAGCATCTCGCTTCGCAGGTCGCGGTGGAAGTCCGCCCAGCCCTCGCTGACCATGTCGGGCACGTGCAGGTAGCCGACCTGACCGCCGCCGAGCTCGCGCACCTGGGCTCGCTTGCGGCTGACCCAGTCCTGATAGCGCAGCCGCCGGTCACTGGCCAGCGGCACCACCACGACGCTGCGGCGCTTGCTGCCATCCTGCGCGGTGACCGTGAGCTCGACCGGCTTGCCGGCCGTGCCTGCCAGCAGCGGGCCCGGTCCGGCCGGGCCCAGGGTCCGGCCGTCGATCGCGAGCAGCCGGTCGCCAGGCACGACGTCGACGGCCGGCGCGGCGAGCGGGGAGCGCGCCCGCGGGTCCGAGCTCTCCCCCGACACGATCCGGCTGATCCGCCAGCCGTCGCCTGTCCGCTCCAGGTCGGCGCCGAGGAGGCCCATTACCGCGCTGGCGGACGGACCGCCGCCCGGCATCGCCACGTAAGCGTGCGAGGTGCCGAGCTCGCCGAACACCTCCCAGAGCACGTCGGCGAGCTCGGACCTGGTCGTGATCCGGTCCAGTAGCGGCCGGTATTCGGCTGCGATGGCGTCCCAGTCGACGTCGGCCATGTCGGGCACCCAGAAGTCATGCCGCATGATCCGGAACGCCTCGGCGTATGCCTGCTGCCACATCGCTGTAGGGTCGGCCATGAACCTGGCGCGGCTGCCGTCCACCTCGACTCGGTCATCGGGATTGTCGTGGTCTGCCTTGCGCTCCCCCGGCAGGACGGTCAGCTTGCCCTGGTCGCTGACGACCAGCCTGGTCCCGTCGCCGCTGGCCTCGAACCAGTCCACGCTGTCAGCCAGTTCGCTGGCCTCGCGCCGGGCGAAGTCGAAGCGCTCCAGGACCGGGCGCGGAGCCTCGTCGGTCGGCCGGGCGCCGCCGACGCCGAGGTTGCCGATCACCGGCTCGCGCAGCCACGCCAGCCCCTCCTTCACCGCACGCAGGCGCGAGTACCGGGACTCGGGCACGGGCAGGGCGACCACTCGGTCGGCCATGCCCACAGTGTCGACGGCGACGGCCGGGCCCGACCCGTCATCGCCGTCGGCAGTGCCGGCCTCGGCAGTGCCATCCTCGGCAGTGCCGTCCTTGGTAGTGCCGTCCTTGGTAGTGCCGTCCTTGGTAGTGCCGTCTTTGCCGGTGCTGATAGGCCGGCCACCCAGCTGCGGAGCAAAGGGCGAGGGTGTCGACGCCGACAGCGGCAACAGGTAAGGCCGTGCACCGTACGGAAACGACAGGTCGAAGAAATGCGCGTCGTAGACGGGGTCGAAACTGCGCCGCGACAGGAAGGCCAGGTACTTGCGGTCGCCAGTGAATACTGGCTCGGTATCGATGAACCGCCCGTCGGTGATGTCGCTGACCTGGCCATCGGCGATCCTCGCTAGGCGGAGCTTGCGCAGCGGCAGGTCGCCGCTCCCGCCTGGGTGCTCGGTCGGCTCCGACCAGGCCAGCCAGGCCGAGTCTGGTGACCACGCCAGTCCGGTCACCCGGCCGTTGGCGGAGGCGGTGAGCTCCCGTACCTGACCCGAGGCGGCGTCGACAAGCCGCAGCCGCCCGTCCTGAGCGGCGACGGCGACCGCGGTGCCGTCTGGAGCGGCCGCGAGCCCGCTGATGCGGCCGACCTGCCCGGCCGCCAGCCTGCGCGGCGGCGCAGCGGGGTCACCGCTGCCGACCTCGACCGCGTCAGCGCCGTCGGCGTCGGTGGCCCACACCACCTGACCGTCGCGCCCCAGCACCTGGGGGTACCGGGCGCGGACGCCAGGCACGGCGGACAGTGCCCTGGCCGGCCCGTCCCGGTGGGTCAGCCAGTGCACAGTGCCCCGTACCTCGACGGCACTGGCGGTGCCAGAGTTGTCGACAGACAGCGAGCCCACGTGATCGTCGGCGGAGATCAGGCGCGGCGCGCGGCCGCTCGCCGGCGAGCCCAGGACGATGTCGAGCCGTCGCGGCACGGCCGCGTCGAGGCTGTCCAGCAGCCACAGCTCACCGCCGCAGGCATAGATGATTCGCTGCCCGTCCGTGCTCGCCTGCCGCGCATACCAGCCGTCGTGGTCAGTGTGCCGCCGCAGGTCGCTGCCATCCAGCGCGCATGAGTACACGTTGCCGGTGCCTTCGTGATCGGAAATGAAGGCGAGCCTGCCGCCGGCGATCATGGGGCTAGCGAAGTGGCCCGGCAGGTCCGCCAGGACGCGCCGGAACGACGGAGTGCCGTTGGCTGCCGCGGGCCCGACCCAGAGCCGGCCGGCGGTGCCGCCGCGGTAGCGCTTCCAGTGCGCCGGATCGCCGCCGATGCCGCCCAAGGTCCCGTTTAGCAGGGCGACGGTTCCGTCCGCCGCGCCGCGGCCGACCGACAAGTCAGCCACGGGACCGAACGGCAGCACTCGCTCGCTGCCCAGGCCGGCCGACCCCGTGCTGACCGACCCCGTGCTGACCGACCCGGCAGCGCCGGATATCTCGGTACCCAGCGCTCGTGCCCAGGTGTAGTGCCCGAACGGCTGAGCCGTCGTGCTGGCAGCCAGCACCTCGCCCGCCGCAGTCCAGTCGCAGACGACCGCCCAGGAGGCGGCCCAGTAGGACAGCCGGGTGCTCGCGCCGTCGGCCACGCTCGCCAGGTAGATGTCGGCACCGCCGTCCCGGCTGCTGACCCACGCCACGTGCGCACCGTCCACCGCGAGCCTGGGCGTCGAGACCTGTGCCTGATCTGCGGTGAACCGCCAGGCCCGGCCGCCGGTGACCGGCGCGAGCCAGACGTCGTCGGCCGCTACGAAGACCATGAGCTCGCCGTTTATATGCGGATATTGCAAGTATCCGGGTGAAGTCACCAGGTCATCCTATGGCGCGGCGCCGCACCGGCGCCCTGTGCCCGCTGATCACCTTCCGTAACCGCCGATTCGGCACTGCGCAATTGCGCAACGCCGCCTTACCGTTCGCCTAACCCACAGAAAGGTATCGGCGCTGCATATATTTGCGCGCTTACAAGTCGCCATCGGGTGATGTACCGAACGGCATTCTGTAACCCTGCGTACAGGCAGACAGGGCTTGGTTCAAAAGGGTTGTATGCATCCGGTGACGGTGCGAGACTCTCCGTTATGGCAATCGCGCTTGATGGGAGTCTTCCCGATTCGGGCAGGCCTGATTCGAGCATGGACGGACTCGCTGGTCAGACGGGCCAGCGCCGTTTCGCGAAGCACCCCGCGCGTAATTCTCCGGTGCCCTCCAGTTTAACGCCGGGTTATGTCGGAATTAACTCAATGTCCAGCGACAATCGGCGGTCCGGCCCCGATACGCGGACCGAAATCGAGCCGCCAGCGCGCGGCGAGCCGCGCACGGCCGTCACAGCGGCCGACCTCGAGCCGCGGCTGGTGAAGGAATCTTTTGCCCGGCTGATGTCCGAAGGCCCGGCCGCGATGGAGTATTTCTATGCGCGGCTTTTCACCGCCAATCCGGATTGCCGGACGCTTTTCCCGACGAGCATGACAGCGCAGCGAGAGCGCATGTTCGCCGCGCTCGCCCGGCTGGTCTGGAGCCTGGACAATCAGCCAGGTTGCGCCGAGTTCCTCGGCCAGCTAGGCCGGGATCACCGGCGCTTCGGGGTCACCGAATCGCACTACAAGGCGTTCTTCACCGCGCTGCACGACACAGCCGAGCACTTCATCGGCCGGGGCTGGACGGCTGAGGTCGCCTCGGCCTGGCAGGACGCGCTCGACTACATCTCGGCCACCATGCGGGCGGCGGCAGCGCACGAGGCGAAGAACTCGCCGCCGTGGTGGGTCGCCGAGATCGTCTCGCACGAACTGCGCGCCCCCGGCGTCGGGGTGATCCGGCTGCGCCCGAGCGAGCCGCTGCCGTATCTGGCCGGGCAGTACGTGCCCGGTCCAGGTGACCAGGTGGCCGCGCGCCTGGCGGCCGTACTCGATCGCGAACGCGCCGCGGCCCGGCGGCCTGATCGAACTGCACGTGCGCGCCGTCCCCGGCGGGCTGGTCAGCAACACGCTGGTGCACCACTCCGTCACTGGCGACTGCGTCCTGCTGGGCGCGGCCGCCGGCTCGATGACGCTGGCCGACTCCGACCGCGACCTGCTGTGCGTCGCCGGCGGCACCGGGCTCGCACCGATCAAGGCGATCATCGAGCAGGCGCTAGCCGCGCCGGCCAGCGGCCGCCTGCGCAAGATCACGCTCTTCGTCGGCGCACGCCAGCACTTCGACCTGTATGACCTCGAGGACCTCCAGCTGCTCGAGTCGGCGTGCCCGACGCTGCGGGTCCTGCCCGTTCTCTCCGACGAGCCGGGCTATAACGGGCTGACTGGCTCGCTGCCGGACGTCGTGGGAGGTCGCGGTCTGTTCGAGAACACCGAGGCGTACATCTGCGGGCCGAGGGCGATGGTCAGGCTGACTGCCGCGCTGCTGGCCGCGGGCATTCCGCCGGGCCAGATCCACCACGATCCGCTCGCCTAGGACTCCGGCTGGCCGGCCAGGTAAGTGCCGAAGAAGGCGAAGATGCGCGGCCAGGCGTCAGTCGCATCCGCGTGCTCGCAGGACATCCTGCCGATCCTGGCGAAGACCGCGCTCACCCCGGATGCCTGCGTCATGAAGCGGTGGCCCGCGGCCGGGTAGACGTGCACGTCGTGCGGCACCTCGAGGACCGCGAGCGCACGCTGCAGCCGCTCGGGATGCTGCGTGCCCATTAAGTCGCGGCCGCCGAAGCTGCCGACGACGGGGCAGGCGCCGGCCAGCACGCTCTCGGCGTCCTTCGGGACGTCGCCGTAGTTGACCGCGGCCGCGTCAAAGCCCGGCCGGGGCGCGCACAGCAGGGCGAACCCCCCGCCGAGGCAGAACCCGATCACGCCGGTCTTGCCGGTGCAGTCCGGCCGGGCCGCGAGAAATGCGCGAGCGGCGTCCAGCGCCGTGAACGCCGGGCCGCGGCCGGCCCGCAGCTGGCCGAACTCATGCCTGGTCCCGGCACAGCCGCAGGACGTTAGCGATGATCTGATGCCCGGCGCCCCCGTCGGTCGTCAGGATCGACTCCGGGTGGAACTGCACGCCCCACCGGCCGCGTGCGGCGTCCTCGATCGCCATCACGACCCCGTCGGCTGTCACGGCGGTGACCTCGAAGCCGCCGGTGACCTGATCGGGCCGCGCGTGCAGCGAGTGGTACCGGGCCGCCGTGAACTCGGCCGGCAGTCCGGCGAGCAAGGTCCCGCCGAGCACCTGCACCCGGCCCGGCTTGCCGTGCACGGGCGTGTCCAGCAGCCCGAGCGACCCGCCGGCGTGCTCGACCATGGCCTGGAGGCCCAGGCACACGCCGAACGCCGGCAGCCCGCGCTCGTCCAGCGCGCTCAGCAGCTTGTCGCAGTCGAAGTCGGCCGGGCGGCCAGGTCCCGGCGACAGCACGACGAGGTCGGGGGCGAAGTCGTCCAGCAAGCCGGGATCGAATCCGGCCCGCATGGTGGTCACCTCCGCGCCCTGCTCGCGGAAGTAGCCGGCCAGCGTGTGCACGAACGAGTCCTGGTGGTCGACGAGCAGCACCCGCATCCCCTCGCCAGGCCGCGCGGGCGCGACCGCGGGGATGGTGCGGCCACCCCGTTCCCGGCCTGCCGAGTCGTCCCGGTCAGCCTCGGCGAGCGTCTCCAGCAGCGCCCGCGCCTTCAGCACGGTCTCCCGTTCTTCCTCGGCCGGGTCGGAGTCGTACAGCAGCGTGGCGCCGACCCGGACGGCGGCGACGCCGCCGTGATGTGCGCGGTGCGCAGGGTCAGGCCGGTGTTCATGCCGCCGTCGAAGCCGATCATGCCGACGGCGCCGCCGTACCAGCGGCGCGGCGCGTCCTCGTGGTCCTCGATGAACTGCATGGCCCAGTTCTTCGGCGCGCCCGTCACGGTGACCGCCCACATGTGCGTGAGGAACGCGTCCAGCGCGTCGAAGCCGGGCCGGAGCATGCCCTCGACGTGGTCGACGGTGTGGATGAGCCGGCTGTAGAGCTCGATCTGCCGCCGCCCGATGACCTTGATGCTGCCCGGCACGCAGATGCGCGACTTGTCGTTGCGGTCGACGTCGGTGCACATGGTCAGCTCCGACTCTTCCTTCGGCGAGGTCAGCAGCGTCCGGATCGCCTCGGCGTCCGCCATCGCGCCTTCGCCCCGGGCGATCGTGCCCGCGATCGGGCAGGTCTCCACCCGGTCGCCGGTGACCCGCACGTACATCTCCGGCGACGCGCCGACCAGGTACTCGTCCTGGCCGAGGTTGAGGAAGAACTCATACGGCGCGGGATTCCGCTCGCGCAGCCGCTCGAAGAACGCCGCCGGGGACGCGCACGGCGCATAGAACCGGTGGCTCGGCACTACCTCGAACAGGTCGCCGCGGGCGAACTTCTCCCTGGCCAGCTCCACCACGCGGGCGTAGCTGCCAGGCTGCGGGTCGGCCGGCAGGCTGCTCCGGCCGGGAACGGGGCCGCCCGCCGATCCGCGCCGGCGTCGCGCGCGCAGGCCGACGGTGCTGCCCGCCGCGGTCTCGAAGTCGTAGCTGAACCGGGTCGCGGTCTCCCGCTTCCGGTCGACGGCGTAGATCAGGTCGGGCAGGTACAGCACCAGGTCGCGGTCGGTCCCGTCCCGGCGGTGCTGCTGCCGCACCGGCTCGAACTGGAACGCCAGGTCGTAGCCGAACGCCCCGTACAGGCCGAGGTGCGGGTCCGGCCCGGCGAACGCCGCGATCAGCTCGCGCAGCGCGGAGAACACGGTCGGCCGGCGGCTGCGCTGCTCCTCGGTGAAGATCTCGTCGCTCTCCGGGATCGACCACCTCGACGTAGCGCGGGCCCGCGGTCGCCGGCCGTCGGCCAGGCCGGCCGCACGGTGGAGGGCGGCCGCGATCGTCGGCAGCAGGATCTCGCCGCGCTGGTTCAGGGCGGTCGCGCTGATCAGCCGGCCGCGGGCGACGATCCGGACCGGCGGGTCGATGTAGGCCAGGTGCCACCGGCTGTAGCGGCCCGGGTACTCCATGCCGGAGCTCAGCACCCCGCCCGGCCGCAGCTGGACCTGCCGGGTGATCTCGGCGAGCTCGCCCTCGTCGAACGCCTCGGCGGCCCGGTGCACGCGCACGCCCCCGGCGGTCAGGTAACTGGTCTGATCCATGTCGGCCTCGCGGGTCTCATGCCCGGCGACCTGGCGACCGAACAATACAGGC
This sequence comes from uncultured Actinomycetota bacterium, assembly GCA_963837255.1. Taxonomy (GTDB): domain Bacteria; phylum Actinomycetota; class Actinomycetes; order Streptosporangiales; family Streptosporangiaceae; genus JAJYUU01. The sequence goes on along the minus strand of CAWIMN010000007.1, from coordinate 308,942 downwards.
GGCCGCCGTACCGGGCGGTCGCCTGTGTGGTGGTCTGCTGAACGCGCGAACCTGGCACCGCCTAGGGGCGGCGCCACCAGCCTGCTGCTGGAAGGTCGGCGCGCATGCGGGGAGCATAGCAGGCCGGCCGGGCCGGGCCAGCCGGGCCGCAGTGCCCACTCGGTAGGCATACCGGGCAGCCAGTCGCGGCGCGGCGGCCTGGCGCGCGGATCAGGCGGCGTAGACGACCGTGATCGAGACGCTGACCTGCTGGCTGCCGGGCGAGATCGGCACGGGTGACGACTTGGCGGCGCTGGCCGGCCGCGCCGAACATGATGGGCGTGGACTGATCGGCGGACGAAATGCTGATGACCTGGCCGAGCGGCACGCCGAGCGCCCGGGCGAACTGGGCCGCCTTGGCGTGCGCGTCCTTGACCGCGTTCGCCCGGGCGCTGGCGAGCAGCGCGCCGTCGTCGGTGAGGTTGAGCGAGACGTTGTTGACGGTGACGGCGTTGCCGCCCGCGTGCACAGCCGCCTGGATCTGGCTGCCCGGCCGCGCTCGAGATTGTTCAGCGTCGCGGTCAGCGACTCGCTGACGCCGTAGCCCACCGGCACCTGCGAGTTTCCCTGGTAATTGGGATAGATGGACAGCCCCGAGGTCTGGATGTCGGCGGCCGCGACGCCGCGCTGCCGCAAGGCGGCGGTCACGCTTCGAACCGCCTGGTTTGCCTCGCCCAGTGCGGAGCTGACCGAGCCGCTGTTGACCTGGACGCCCATGGAGAGCATGAGCTGATTCGGCGTCCCGGTCACGGTGCCGACGCCCGTGACCGTGATGCGGGCCGGGCCGGACTGCGCGGTCGTCAGGGTGGCAGCCTGGGCAGCGGGTGCGCCGCCGCCGCGGCTGGCGCCGATGCTGAAGGCGCCCACGAGGAGCGCAGCGGATGCGACGCCGATGGCGGCGGCGCGATAGCCGGGGTTGATGCTGACGGCCATGACGAGGCCTCCTGCTCCGCGGGGACGGTTGCTTGTCCCTGCGACGCAGCGGACGCGCCGGCGGTTCCCTCAGAACTCGAGCCAGGTGCCGATCTGGCCATCCGTTCCCCGCGTCGTGGCCGCCGCGGTGCAGGCGCTGGCCGCCGCGGCGAGGTCTTCGATGGCCAGGCCGAGCGACTCGAAGACGGTGAGCTCGTCCGCGCTGGCCCGACCGGTCGCGGTCCCGGCGAGCAGCTCGCCCAGCTCGGCCCTGATCTGATCCGGCCCCACCGCGCCCTCAGCAGCGGCCAGCAGGTAGTCCCCGGACTCAGTCAGCATCGAGTCGCGGCGGTCGGCAAACAGCGCCGCCGCGGCCACGGTGGCGGTGTCGAGCTCGCGCATGCTCGGCAGGCAGGCACCGACAGCGTTGATGTGCGCGCCAGGCGCGAGCCAGTCGCGCTCGAGCACCGGCTCAGCGGCGCTGGTCGCCGTTACCACGATCCCCGCACCGTCGACCGCGTCGCGCGCGGTAGCGCAGGCGCGCACGGACGCCCGGGTCCGGCCGTTCAGGCTGGCGGCGAACTCGGCCGTCCTGGCCGGATCGCGGCCGGCCACCCGGATCGCGGCGAGCGGCCGGGCGCCGTCGATGGCGAGTATGTGCGCCCTCGCCTGCACGCCGGTGCCGACGACCGCCAGCTCGACAGCATCCGGCCTGGCGAGCAGGTCGGTGGCGACTACCGAGACGGCCGCGGTCCGTATCTCGGTCACCGCCGAGGCGTTCAGCAGCGCGAGCGGCTCGCCCGTTTCGCCGGCCGACAGCAGCACCACGCCCTGATGCGCGTCCAGGCCGGCAGCCGGGTTGGACGGCGTGATGCAGATCGCCTTCAGCCCGTACGTGGCACCACCCGGATCGCCCGCCTCGCCGGACCAGTACGACGGCATCAGCGCCACCAGGCCGGGCGCGCCGGCCGGCCTGGTCACCGTGCGCAGCGGCATCTGGGCCCGTCCCGCGGCCAGCGCGAGCAGAGCGGCGCGCATGGCGCCGGCGCACTCGGCGTAGCCAAGCGCCGCGTGCACGTCGCTGGCAGACAGCACCAGAAGTTCGTGTGTCACCTGGCCGCAGGTCACGACGCCGCGTGGCCGCCGACTGCAGCCAGGATCTGGTTGACCGTCGCCTGGATCTCCTGCTGCCGGCCTGGCATGTCCTTGCTGGCGAAGTTCTTGAGTATCGCCAGCACGGTGTCCTGCTGATGCAGGATGTCGATCTGCTGCTTGGCCATCGTGTGCAGCGCGATCAGCGTCTCGTGGTCCGCGATGGCCCGCTTGTCGCTAGCCGCCTGCGCCCTGTTGGCGCTGACCTGGAGCGAGATCATGATCGACAGCTGCGGCAGGTTCAGGATGGTCAGCAGCAGCGGCCACGGTATGGGGTCGAAGCTCAGGGCCTGCCCGAGGACGAGCCAGGCGAGGATGCCGAGCGTGATGCCGATGAACACGTACATCGACCCGCAGAACCGGTTGACCCCGTCGGCGATCTTGTCCAGCAGGCTGCTGCCGCGGACGTGGTCGGACAGCACGAGCTTCGGGTGGAACTCCCCCGGCGCCCGCTTGATCTCCTCGGCTCGCTCGTGCAGGTGGTGCAGTTCGTGGCTGATGTCGCGCAGCGCCGCAGCGTCCGTGGCTGGCTTGGCGTACTGAAAGCTGCCCGAGTGGGCAGCCTCGATGGGCTCCTGAACGGCCGTCATGGTGTGCCTCCGTAATGCCGCCGGGCTGGACTGGAGGCCAGCCAGGAGGTGACTGATCAGGCACAACCTAGCGCGGACGAGCCCGTTTCGCCCGATCTGTTGCCAGGGCCTGACCGAAGGTGGCGGTACCGGGTTAAGGTCGGTTCCGTGACAGCCGTCGTCATCGTCAACGGTGCAGAGCGGCAGCTAACGGCGCAGCCAGGCCAGACGCTGCTGACGTGGCTGCGCGAGGACGCCGGCGTGACCGGGCCGAAGCTGGGCTGCGGCGAAGGCGTCTGCGGCGCGTGCACGGTGCTGGTGGGCAGCCGGCCGGTGCAGGCATGCCAGGCCGCGGCCGCGACCGTCGCTGGCCAGCGGATCACCACCGCCGAGGGGCTGGCCGAGGACGGCGTCCTGCACCCGGTGCAGCAGGCGTGGCTCGAGGCCGGCGCCCTGCAGTGCGGGTTCTGCACGCCGGGCTGGCTGATCGGTACCGCGGCACTACTCGCCAGGGCGCCACATCCGGACGACGCCAGGATCGACGCGGAACTCGACGGCCACGTCTGCCGGTGCTGCACGTATCCGCGCATCCGGCGTGCCATCCACCGGGCCGCCGAGCTGATGGAGCAACCGGAGCTGCTCGAGCCCGTGCCATCCGACATCCCGGCGGCCGCGAGCCTCGCGCCGGACTCGCCGTGGGACCTGGCGCGCGCACGGCCGCAGTCCTTCGCCCGGGCGATGCCGGAGGGCCTGCTGACCGTCGTCGCGGACGACGTCGGCAGCGACGGCCAGCCGGGCTTCGGCGGGCCTGATGACGCGTGGGTTCACATCGGGGCCGACGGCTCCATCACGGCGTTCACCGGCAAGGTCGAGGCAGGACAAGGGACGCGGACGGCACTGGCGCTGCTGGTCGCCGAGGAGCTGGCCGTTCCGGCCGGGCTGGTCCGGCTCGCGATGGCCGACACCGACGTGTCGCCCTTTGATCTCGGCACGTTCGGCAGCAGGTCCATGCCGCATGCTGCGCCACCGCTGCGGACCGCGGCGGCGGCGGCATTCCGGCTGCTGACCGAGGCGGCAGCACAGCGGCTCGGGCTGCCGCCCGGCGACCTGACCGCCGGGGACGGGATGATCGCCGGGCCGGATGGCGCGCCGAGTGCGAGCTACGGCGAGCTGGTGGCCGGCCAGCGCCGCGTGGAGCACGTGCCCGCCGACGCGCCGGTGACGCCCGCTACCGCCTGGCGCCGCGCGGGCAGGCCGACCCGCGCAGCGGGCGCGGCGGCCGCTGTGACCGGGACCAAGTTGTTCCCGTCCGACCTGCGGGTCGATGGCATGCTGCACGGTGGCGTGCTCCACCCGCCGGCCGCCGGGTTGACACTGCGGCGGGCCGACACGGCCGGCGCGGCCAAGATGGCCGGGGTGCGGATCGTCAGCGACGACACGATGACCGGCGTCATCGCGCCCGACGAGCTGACCGCGAGCGCGGCCCTGGCCGCGATCGCTGCAGACTGGAGCGAGCCGGATCAGCCCGGGCCAGGGCCAGCCGACCTTGCGGCCTATCTCCGCGCGCATCCGGCGCCCGGCGAGGGCCGGGGCGCCGCGTTCGTGTCCGAGACCGGTGATCCTGACACCGCGCTGGCCGCCGGTGCCGTCCGGCTCGCCGCGACCTACCACGCCGCTTACGTCGCGCATGTCCCGCTGGAGCCCCGATCGGCACTGGCCTGCTGGGACGGCGACGAGCTGACGGTCTCGGCCGCCACGTCGACCCCGTTCCGCGCTCGCCAGGAACTAGCCGCGGCGCTCGGCCTCAGCGAGGAGAGCGTCCACGTCATCGTGCCCGATTACGGCGGCGGCTTCGGCGGCAAGCACGGCTCGGCCGTCGCGCTCGAGGCCGCGTGGCTGGCGAGGGCCGCCGGGTGCCCGGTGCGGGTGCAGTGGAGCCGCGCCGACGAGTTCACGGCCGGCTACCTGCGCCCGGCCGCCGTCATCGACGTGACCAGCAGTGCGAGCGCCGGGGGCGACCTGCTGGGCTGGTCGTTCACGAATATCAACTCCGGCGCCGTGGGTCTGGCCACCCCGTACCGGGTGCCGCACCAGGTGCTGCGCTATCAGCCTGCTGCGGCGCCGCTGCCCCAGGGGTCATACCGGGCGCTAGCCGCGACCGCCAACAACTTCGCCCGCGAGTCACACATGGACGAGCTGGCCGACTCGCTCGGGATCGACCCGGTCGTGTTCCGGCACCGGCACCTCGACGACGAGCGCCTGGCCGCCGTGCTCGACGCCGCGGCTGCCGAGATCGGCTGGCCGGCCAGCGACGCGGACGGCCTGCGGGAGGCGAGCGAGCCAGGCCAGGTCGGGACCGGCATCGCGCTCGGGTTCGAGAAGGGCGGCCGGGTCGCCACGGCTGCGCGCGTGCATATCGCCGCCGACGGCAGGCTGACAATACGCAGCCTCGTCACGGCCGTCGACTGCGGCGCGATTGTGCAGCCGGACGGCCTGGCGAATCAGGTCGAGGGCGCAGTCGTGATGGGTCTCGGGCCGGCCCTGTTCGAGCAGATCGACTTCACCGGCGGCCTGATCCTGACCGCGTCGATGAGCGACTACCGCGTGCCGCGGCTCGCGGATGTACCCGCCGACCTGCGCGTCGTGCTGATCGACCGGCCGGATCAGCCATCGGCGGGCGGCGGCGAAGCCCCCATCATGGCGGTCGCGCCGGCGATCGCGAACGCTATCTTCCGGGCCTGCGGCGTCCGACTGCGGTCGATGCCGCTGGTGCCCGGTGGAAAGTTGCCGGTGCAATCTCATGTTTGAGAGACGTCAGGGCTGGAAGAATGGGCGCCCATGTGGCGCAGATGGCGACGCCTCCGCCAACTTGAAGCAGAGCTCGCCAGGGCCGGGGCTGACCAGGCCGACCTGCGGCGGCGCGTGGAACAGTTCGAGCTGATCGCCGCGGCGGCTGGTGCCGCGCAGCAACCCGTGCCGTTAGCGCCGATGCCGCCGAGCCTCGTCGCGGCCGCAGCCGACGCGCGGTCGCGGGACGTGCCGGTCCGCCTGAGCGTCGCCGGCACTGAGGTGATCGCCGTTGTCAGCGGGGATGGCGACCCCCGCCAATGGTGGACCGCCATCTGGGGCCTGACCGGCCCGGGCGATGCCGCCAAGACCGACGAGGCCCCGGCGTGATCCGCCTGCAGCAGCTGGACCTGCCAGCCGGTCTCAGCGCCGTCGTCAGCCGTGGCGTGCACGGGGACCTGGATGTCTTCGTGTCCCACGCGCTGCCGCCCGAGCAGCAGCGAGCAGCGGTGCGGGTCGCGCTGCGCGCTTCCCGGCAGGCAGGCTGGCGAGCCGGGCTGCTGCCTGGCCCGCTCGTGGCGCTGCTGGCGGCGTGCGCGGCGGCCCTGCGTGCACTGCGCAGCGCGGTGCGTTCCCATGCGCTCGCCGCCACAGCCGCGGCCGCGACGGGCGTGACTGTCGCCGCCGGCGCTGTCCTGATTACCGCGCTGCCGCATCATCATGCGCCGGCCAGCGCGGGCCGCGCGGCCGGCCGGCCGGATGTCACGGCTCCCGGTCAGGTCGTCCCGTCGCCACGGCGGCAGCCCGCTCCTGGCCCGCACCCGGTGGCCGGGATCCAGCCGGCCGGGCAGCGGCGGACGTCGGCTGGCCCGCCCGCTGCGCCCGCGCCGCCGCCATCGTCGGCTCCCGCGCCGACCACGTCGGCGGCTTCGTCCCCGACCGGCACGTCGCCGGCACCTGCGCCCAGCCCGTCACCCGCGCCGACCGGCAGCGGCTGCCTCGTGCTGCTCGGCATCCGCGTCTGCCTGTAGAGCGCGACTGCAGCGCATCGATCAGGAATCGAGAAGCGCCGGCCACCGGGCCTCGCCTAGCGTGACCGGCATGACTTCCATCGAATCCGTTACCCTCGACGTGGCCGACACCACGGCCGCCAGCCGCTTCTACACCGCCGCCTTCGGTTTGAGCTCCCAGGTGCGCCTGCGGGCCTCGGCGGCACCGACGACCGGCTTCCGCGGGTTCACGCTGTCGCTCACGGTGTCCCAGCCAGCCATCGTCAACGGCCTCATCGGCGCCGCCCTCGACGGCGGCGCCACCCCGCTGAAGCCGGCCGCGAAGTCGTTCTGGGGTTACGGGGGCGTCGTACGAGCCCCGGACGGGACAATCTGGAAGGTCGCGACCTCGGCGAAGAAGGACACCGGCCCGGCCACCCGGCAGATCGACGAGATCGTGTTGTTGCTGGGAGTCGCCGACGTCGCCGCGAGCAAGCGGTTCTATCTTGACCATGGTCTGGCGGTGGCGAAGAGCTTTGGCCGCAAGTACGTCGAGTTCGCCACTCCGTCGAGTCCGGTCAAGCTGGCGCTCTACGGGCGCCATGCCCTCGCCAAGGACGCTGGCGTCGCTGCCGATGGCACCGGATCGCACCGGCTCATGATTGGCAGCGACGCCGGGCCCTTCACTGACCCGGACGGGTTCGCGTGGGAATCCGCATAGTAATGACAGAACAGGTGACCAGACCGGTCAGGAATCGAGAAGCGCCGGCCGCCCGGCCGCAGCTAGCCTGGCCACCATGGACATCACCATTCACGCGAGCTCCCTCCCGCACGACGACCCGGACGCATCGCTGGCCTTTTATCGCGACACCCTCGGCTTCGAGGTCCGCGCCGATGTCGGACGGGGCAAGATGCGCTGGATCACCGTCGGGCCGCCTGGCCAGCCCAGCACGTCCATCCTGCTGGCGCCGCCGGCCACCGACCCGGGTATCACCGACGACGAGCGCCGCACCATCACCGAGATGATGGCCAAGGGCACCTACGGCTGGATCCTCCTGGCCACCAACGACCTCAATGGCACCTTTGAGCGGCTGCAGGCAGGCGACGCGGAGGTCGTGCAGGAGCCGACCGACCAACCGTACGGCATCCGCGACTGCGCCTTCCGCGATCCCGCGGGCAACCTGATCCGCATTCAGGAGCTGCGCTGAGCCCCCGGCGATCGCAGCCATGAACTGCCTAGATGCGTACCGAGAGGCGCTGATACGAGATCTCTCGGCCGCGGCGTCATCAACGGCGTCGCCGCCGCCGCCGACCTCTACGCCAGCGCGAAGTCAGCGCCACGCCGCTGACGCCGACCGCGACGGCGATGCGGCCGCGGACGGGCTAGCCGACAGCGACCAGGCGGCAGCGCAACCGGCCCGGGCGTGATCGTCGCAACGCACTCGGTCAGGCTCGCCGGCGAACGTCCTCGCCAGCGCTCGGGGTGCCTGTGTCATCGACACCCTGCCGCCAGTTCCTGGCCAGCGCGATCAGGCCGCGCACGACGTCCGGTGGCAGCCCGGGCGTGCTAGCCAGATGGCGCAGCGTTGGATCGTCGTACTCATCTGGGTCATGGGCAGCGCTGAGCACGGACGGTTCGCCGCCGGCCAGGATCCGCCGGCAGGAGCCGGGCGCCCAGCCCAGCTGATTGTCGATCACGCCGAGCGTGCTCGGCGATACCCGGTGGCCGTTCTCCAGCTTGCCCAGCGTCCTGTCAGTCACGCCGGTCGCCGCCGCAAGCGCGCGCCTGTCCCGCATCCCGCGCTCGACGCGCCGGGCCACGACGTAGTCGGCGAGCCGACTCCAGTCCTCGCTGGCCATGGCCTTATCTTGGCACATCACGTCTACTTCAGATGGCGTCTCGGTACTACTTGCTTGACTTATCTTCCTGTCTCTTCCTACAGTCGTCAGGAGACGGGCATCTTGGAGTTTCTGTGGGCGACACCGGCAGCACGGGTAGCGGGCCCGACTCGGCCGCTGGCTGGCGGCTGCCGCAGGCCTGCTACCCGCCGCTGGTCCGCCTCGCGGCCCTGCTGACTGGCGACGCTCAGCTAGCCGAGACCGTGGCCGCGGCCTCCTGCAGCACCGTGCTGCGGGCCGCGGGCCTGCGGCTCGACAGCGCCGAGGCGCTGCGGCGGCTACAGCGCGAGATCGTCACGCAGTCGCGCCGGGCCATGCGCCAGCGGCACGCACGAGGCCGGCCGTCCTACGGCGTCGATCCGGACGCGACGGCCTTCGCCAGCCTGCCGGTAGTGGCAGCGCTGCGCGGACTGCCAGCCCGCGCGCGGGAGGCGCTCGTGCTCACCTATTACCTGGACCTGACTGAGCAGCAGGCGGCCGCCTTGGCCGGCGTCACCCTGACATCGCTGCGGCGGAACCTGGCGGACGCGCTCCGTGCGCTGCCCGCTGACCTGCCCGGCCGCTAGGTCACAGGACCTTGCCGGGGTTCATGATGCCCGCCGGGTCGAGCGCGTCCTTGATCGCGTGATGCACGGCCATCGACTCCGCGCTCAGCTCGTCGGCCAGCCAGCGGCGCTTGATCGTGCCGACGCCATGCTCGCCCGTGAGGGTCCCGCCGAGGTCGAGTGCCGCCCGGAACACTTCGTCGGCGGCCGCCCAGATCAGCCGGCGGCACCTCGGGCAGCCCGCGGTCGAACACGAATACCGGGTGCAGGTTGCCGTCACCGGCGTGCGCGACCGTCGCGATGAAGACCCCGTGCCGCTCCCCTGCCTGCTCGATGCGCGCCACCATGTCGGGCAGCCGGGTCCGCGGCACGCACACATCCTCGACGAGCGGCACGCCCAGCCGCTCGATCGCCGGGTAGGACAGCCGGCGCAGGTCGAGCAGCTGCCGCGACTCGGCCTCGGACTGCGACAGTTCGGCCATGACCGCGCCCTCGCGCAGGCAGATCTCCTGCATCAGCCGCCCGCCGCTGTCGGCTGACTCGCCGTCGTCCTGTGCGATCAGCAGTGCCTGCACCGCATCCCCGAAGCCAGTGCTCTTCCAGTCGTCGATCGCGTGCAGCGTCGCCGAGTCCATCAGCTCGAGCATGCTCGGCCGCAGCCTGGCAGCGAGGATCGCCATCACGGCGCTCGCGCCGCCTGCGAAGCTCGTGAAGCCGGCCGCGACCGTGACCGGGTAGCGGGCGGGCCTGGGCCGCAGCCGCAGCGTGGCAGACGTGATCACGCCCAGCGTGCCTTCCGAGCCAACGAACAGGCCAGTCAGGTCGTAGCCGGTGACGCCTTTCGCGGTCCGGCGGCCGGTGCGCAGCACGCGCCCGCCCGCCAGCACGACCTCGAGCCCGAGCACCGAGTCGCGGGTGACGCCGTACTTGACGCACCGCAGGCCACCCGCGTTGGTCGCCAGGTTGCCGCCGATGGTGGCGGTCTCATAGCTGGACGGATCCGGGGCATACATCAGGCCGTGCCCGGCCGCGGCGCGATCGAGGTCCGCGTTGACGACACCGGCCTCGGCGACGGCGATCTCATTGGCCGGGTCGAGCTCGGTGATCGCAGTCATCCGGGCAGTCGACAGCACCAGGCAGTCATCCGTGGCGGTCGCGCCGCCAGCGAGGCTCGTGCCGCCGCCGCGCGGCACCACCGGGACCTGGTGGCGCTGCGCCCACGCCAGCACGGCCGCGACCTGCCCAGTGGTACTCGCCAGGACAACGCACCTGGGCTGGCCAGCCGCCACCACCGGCGTCTGGTCGCGCCGGTAGGACTCCATCAGGTCCGGATCGGTGATGACCCTGGCACCTGCCGCAACCGCACGCAGCTCGTCCAGCTCGTCGCTCATGCTGACCATCTCTCTGCCGCCTGCGCCCATTATCGGCGCTGGCTGGCGGGCCGTCGTCGCACGCCGGAGCAGGCTGCGGCCGCGTAGCGTAGCGTCGATGAGCGCTGATGCGACCCGGCCGGTCATGCCGGTGACCCGGCTTGGCGCCGCCGGCCCGCTAGTTTCGCGGCTCGGGCTCGGGCTGGCGGCACTCGGCCGTCCGGCGTACATCACGACGGGCCGGGCCCGCGACCTGCCTGACCGCAGCGTGGGCGGCATGCGGACCCGGAGCTTCGCGGTCCTCGACGCTGCCTACACAGCCGGGATCCGCTATTTCGACGCCGCCCGGTCCTACGGCCGGGCCGAGGAGTTCCTGGCCGGCTGGCTGGCCGAGCGCGGTCACCAGGACGCGGTCGCCGGATCGAAGTGGGGCTACCGCTACACGGCCGGCTGGCGCCTGGACGCTGAGGTCAACGAGGTCAAGGAACACACCCTGGCGATGTTCACCAGCCAGCTTGCGCAGACCAGCGCGCTGCTCGGCAGCCGCCTCGCCCTGTACCAGGTGCACTCCCTGACCGACGACTCTCCGCTGCTCCAAGACCAGGCTCTGCTGACTGCCATGGCCGGCCTGCGGGACGAGGGCGTGCTGGTGGGGCTGTCGACGAGCGGCCCGCGGCAGGGGGACACGCTGCGCCGCGCCCTCGGCGTGCGGATCGGCGGTGCGCCGCTGTTCGCGACGGCGCAGGTGACCTGGAACCTGCTTGAGCCCACTGTCGCCGCGGCGGCAGCCGAGGCCGCGCAGGCCGGCTGTGCCGTGCTGGTCAAGGAGCCTGTCGCCAACGGCAGGCTCGCGCCTGGCGGCGACACCGCGGGCAACGGGTCTCCGCTCGGCCGGGCGGCGGCCGACGCGGGCACGACACCCGACGCCATCGCCATCGCCGCCGCGCTTGCGCAGCCGTGGGCGACTGTCGTCCTGTCCGGCGCCGTGTCGGCCGCCCAGCTGCAGGCCAACCTGGCGGCGCTGCGCCTGGACGTGGGGCCGGACATCGCTGCTGACCTCGGGCTGACCGAGCCGGCTGCCGCTTACTGGTCGGCGCGGGCGGCGCGTCCCTGGACCTGATCGAGCTGGTCAGCTCGTCAGGACGGCCGAGGCGAGCAGGCTGGTGCCGTCCAGGAGCCACAGCGCCGTCTGGCCGGCCTGCCGGCTGGTCACCAGCCGCGGCAGGCAGCCCGGCATGATGGCCCGGTGATACTCGACCGTGGCCACGGATGGCAGCCAGTCGGTCGCTGCCAGTTCGTCCTCCACGACCGCCCAGTGCACCGAGTTGTTCACATGCCCGGCGGTATCGAAGTCGGCAGCCCGCAGCGGCCAGTCGCGCGGCGGCGCACCGGCAGCGGCCCCGTTCCCGCCAGAGACGGTACTGTCGGGCCGCCGATGCGAGAGCCGGACGGAGACCACCCGGCCGGCTGCCGACCGCCCGTAGATCCCGGTGAAGTCCGCCGACAGCGGCACCGGCCGGCCGTCGGCCCGGCTGACAGCCGCCCACAGGGCCGTGGCCTGCACGAGCGGCTGGCCGCTCAGGCTCGCCAGCGTGGTCGTGCGCTCAGCCCACCGCGGGCCGGTGCCCGAGCAGAAGGTGCGGACCGTCGTGCGCTCGCCCATCGCGGGCAGCGCGGCGATCCGCAGCTCGCACCGGCGGACGAGCCAGACCACGGGCTCGGCCAGGCCAGCATCGGCCACGTCATCCTCGGCGGCAGTCTGAAGGTAGCGGGCGAGGGCGTCGAGCCTGAGCCGTCCGGACGGGGCCACGTCGGTGCTGCGGACGATCCGCCGGGTGGCGTAGACGCGGCCGGCGGCCGGTTCAGGCCGGAAGCCGGGCAGGGTCGAGTTCATGTCGGCATTCTTCCGGACACCGGGGTCGGGCCGGTTTCGCGGCCGGCCAGGAAACGGCCCACTGCTACATCACTTCGTCCAGTGCGGTAAAAAAGACCCCATGAAACCCGCCGAGCTTCAGCTCCTCACCTCGCTTGAGGACCGCCACTGGTGGTATAAGGAGCGCCGCGCCATTCTCGCCCGCGAGCTCCGCAAGCTGCCAGCCGCAGGCCAGGCGCTGGATATCGGCGCGGCGGGCGGCGGCAACACCAGGGTCCTACAGGAGCATGGCTGGCGCGCCCTGGCGCTGGAGTACTCCGACTCGGTCGCCGACGTGGCCAAGGCGCGAGGGATCAGCGCGATCCGGGCCGACGCCAGGGACCTCCCGCTGGATTCGGCGTCGTGCGACCTGATCACCGCCTTCGACATCCTGGAGCACATCGACGAGGACTACCTGGCGGCGGCCGAGATCACCAGGGTGCTGAAGCCAGGCGGGACGGCCCTCATCGCGGTGCCGTGCGACATGAGCCTGTGGTCGGCCCATGACGACGAGGTCGGCCACGTGCGCCGTTACACGCGGCAGGAGCTGGTCAACGTCGTGCAGAAGGCGGGCCTCACCGTCGATGAGGTCTGGAGCTGGAACGTGCTGCTCCGGCCCGTCGTTCGCCTGAGGCGGCGCAAGTCGACCGGCAGCGATCTTGACGTGGTTCCGCCGCTTGTCAACAGCGCCCTGACGGCGATCATCACGGCCGAGCGCTACCTGCCAACGAAGTCGATGCGGGGCGTCTCGCTGTTCCTGCGCGCCCGCCGCCCCTAGAGCTTGCTGGCTTTCCAGACCTCTTCGCACGGCCACTGCCGGGCCCATTCGAGCGTGGCCAGCGGGTGCGACGCGGTCGCGCCCAGCGACGGCTGGAGCTCGAGCAGGTCCTCGACCTGCAGGCCGCACCGGTGCAGCAGCCGGATCATGTCGCCGTGGCTGAGGTGGAACTCGACCGAGTCGTCGTCAGGCCACTCGAACCGGTGCATGCCGAGATACGGCCGCAGCAGCCGGTCACCGGCCGGCACCCCGTCCTGGTCGGGAACAGTCACCATCAGCAAGGGCGAGTTGACCAGGAAGATCAGCTCGCCGCCTGGCCGCAGCAGCCGGGCTGCCTCGGGGATCCACACATAGGGGTCGCACCAGATGCAGGCGCCGTACTCCGAGATCGCCAGGTCGAACGAGGCATCGGCGAACGGCGCCCGCTCGGCACTGGCCTGCAGGAGCGGGAACCGCAGCCCGAATCGGTCTTGCAGGCTGGCAGCGGTCGCCAGCTGGGCGGCGGAGTTGTCCAGTCCGATGGCCCGCGCGCCCCGGCGCGCCAGCCAGGCCGACACGTAAGCGGTGCCGCAGCCAAGCTCGATGCTGTCGCGGCCGGACAAGTCAGCCGGCAGGATGTGCAACTGAGCCTCGGGTATCGCCCAGATCCCCCAGGTCGGTTCGGCTGCCGACCAGCTGCGCAGGCCTGCCGCGGCATATCCCTGCGCCCACTGATCCCAGACGGCACGGTTGCGCAGCACATGCTCAGGCGTCGCGGTCACAGCCGCTAGCGTACGAGGTAGGCTGCGGGCGGGCCGTGACTGGCGCACTTGGGTACCTTGCTGGAGGTTGTATGCCTAACCCCGAGTCGACCGCAGTGCGCAGCGCACTCAGCGTGATTGGCTCTGTCGAACCCGACGTGGCCGCCGCGATCAGCGCTGAGCTGGCAGCTCAGCGGGGCTCGCTCAAGCTGATCGCCAGCGAGAACTACGCCTCGATGGCGGTCTTGCTGGCCATGGGCAACTGGCTCAGCGACAAGTACGCCGAGGGCACCATCGGGCACCGCTTCTACGCGGGCTGCGCCCAGGTGGACCGCGTCGAGGAGCTGGCCGCCATGCACGCGCGCGAGCTGTTCGGCGCGCAGCACGCCTACGTGCAGCCGCATTCGGGGATCGACGCGAACCTGGTGGCGTACTGGGCGATCCTCGCGCACCGGGTCGAGGCGCCCGCGCTGGAGCGGGCCGGGGCCCGCCACGTCAACGACCTGACCGACGAGGACTGGGAAGAGCTGCGCCTGCAGCTCGGCAACCAGCGGATGCTGGGCATGTCGCTGGAAGCCGGCGGCCACCTCACCCACGGGTTCCGCCCGAATATCTCCGGCAAGATGTTCAACCAGCGCACCTACGGCACGGATCCGGTGACCGGGCTGCTGGACTACGCGGCCGTGCGCAAGATCGCCCAGGAGTTCAAGCCGCTCGTGCTCGTGGCCGGGTACTCCGCTTACCCGCGCCGGATCAACTTCGCCGTGATGCGCGAGATCGCCGACGAGGTCGGGGCGACGCTGCTGGTGGACATGGCGCATTTCGCTGGCCTGGTCGCCGGCAAGGTGCTGACCGGCGACTTCGACCCCGTTCCGCACGCCCATGTCGTCACCACGACCACCCACAAGACGCTGCGCGGTCCGCGCGGCGGGATGGTGCTGTGCCAGCAGGAGTACGCCGACGCGGTGGACCGGGGCTGCCCGATGGTGCTCGGCGGCCCGCTGGCGCACGTGATCGCCGCCAAGGCAGTCGCGCTGGCAGAGGCCAGGCAGCCGGCGTTCCGCGACTACGCGCAGCAAGTCGTGGATAACGCGCAGGCGCTTGCGGCCGGCCTGCTCAGCCGCGGTACGCAGCTCGTCAGCGGCGGCACCGACAACCACCTGATCCTCGTCGACGTCAGCGGCTACGGCCTGACCGGACGCCAGGCGGAGAGCGCCCTGCTGGACTGCGGCATCGTGACCAACCGCAACGCGATCCCGAACGACCCCAACGGCGCCTGGTACACCTCCGGGATCCGGCTCGGCACGCCAGCGCTGACGACGCGCGGCCTCGGTGCCGGAGAGATGGACCAGATCGCTGAGCTGATGCACGCCGTGCTCAGCCAGGTCCGGCCCGGCACCACGGCTTCCGGCGGGCCGTCAAAGGCCTCCTACCAGCTGGAGCCGAGCGTCAGCGGCCGCGTGCAGCAGCAGGCGCACGAGCTGCTGGCGGGCTTCCCGCTCTATCCGAGCGTCGACCTGGGCTGAGCGAAAGCCCTTGGCCCTGCACTGGTCTCGGCCCTGCACTGGTCTCGCGGCCCCGCGCTGGTCTCGGTACGGCGTGACATCGCTGCGTGCTGCCGGCTCGGTGCATGCCTACGTGGGCCTGCCGCCCGACCAGGGCAGCAACTGGACGCACTACTACCACAACGGCGCTTTCTATAGCGACCCGCGGATCTCCGCCTACATCGGCATGGGCTTGCACCAGATGCCCGGCAACGTCTGGTGGCGCAGCTGGCGGGAACTGCCGCCGCAGGCGCCATTCGCCGACTGCCAGAGCACCGATCCCGACTTCTCCTGGCAGGGGCAATGGCCCATGGGCGGTCAGTGGCAGACCTACACCGACCCCCAGTCCGGCGCGAGGTTCACCGTCTGGGAAGGCCACTACACCTACCCCGGCACTGACCTGACCTTCATTCCCACTTACTCAGGCGGGATGTTCGAGGCACTGATGGCGAACGAGGTCGTCCCCGAGACAAGCTGGGGCACCCGCAGCTTCGGCCTGGCGGACGCCCGAACTGTGCAGGTGCAGATCAAGTACGCGACGCAGCAATTGCACTATCCGGTATGGGGCATGTCGCCGTCCAGCACGGCGGACGACACCGGCAACTACAGCGGATACGGCGTCGAAGGCCTCGCGTTCCCGTACTACGGCACCGGCGCCACGGCCAGCAATCCGAACGAGGGACTGTCCCAGTGCTATGGCTGCGCCACCGAGGACGTGATTACTCCGCACGCCTCGTTCCTGGCCCTGGACGTGGCGCCGCAGCATGCCTACGCCAATATCCGCGCCCTCCAGACGCTGTATCCGGGCGTGTACGGCGTCGGTGGCTTCTTCGACGCCGTGAATCCCAGCACCGGCGCGGTTGGCCACCGCTACCTGGTGCTCGATCAGTCAATGATCATGGCGGCGCTGGACAACGCGCTCAACGACCGGGCCATCCAGCGCGACTTCGCCCGCGACCAGGTGTCGTGGGCGGCCCAGACGTACCTCGGACTGGAGAAGATGACGCTGGGGTGACGTACTGGCGAGGCCAGCGGTAGGCGTGCTCGGGCGGCCGCTCGCGCCCCGCGCCGCCAGGTCAGCTGTGCACCCGGCGCTCGGCTCTCAGCTGGTCGAGCAGCGTGACGCAAGCGTGCACAGCCCGGGTATGCGGGACCTCGATGTCCAGGTGCTCAGCGAGCTCCACGACAGCTCCGGTCAGGCAGCCGATCTCGAGCCGCTTCCCCGCCTCGAGATCCTGAAGCATCGACGTCCGGTGATCTCCTACCGCGATCCCGGCTTCGAGCCGCCGATCGAGCGAGACCGGGAACGTCACCCCGAGCCGGGCTGCCACGGCTGCGCATTCGGCGAAGATCGCGCGGAGCAGGTCATGCATCTCCGGCGCCGTGCCGAGCTCGCCGAGCGTCGCGCCCGTCAGCGCCGTGACCGGGTTGAACGCCACGTTGCCGACGAGCTTCAGCCAGATCTGATCGCGCAGCCGGGATTCCACCGGGGCGCGCAGCTGCCCGGCTGCGAATGCCGCCGAGATCAGCCTGCAGCGCTCGGAATCGGTGCCGTCTGGCTCGCCGATCGTGAACCGGGTCCCCTCGACGTGGCGGATGACGCCCGGTTCGACGATCTCGGTCGAGCAGTACACGACGCAGCCGATGTTGTGCTGCGGCCCGATCGAGGCCGCGATCACCCCGCCCGGATCGACGCTGTGCAAGCCCGTCAGTCCGCAGGCATCCGGCAGCGACTGGAAGTACCACCACGGGATCCCGTTCTGCGCCCAGACAGCCGCGGCACCGGGGGCCAGCAGGCTGCCGAGTCGCGGCGCGATCTCGGTCAGGCTGTACGCCTTGAGCGCGACGAACACCACGTCAGCGTCAGTGATCGCGGCCATGTCGTCCGTCGCCCGCGGATGAGCACTGAAGTCACCGCGCGCGGACAGCACGCGGACTCCGTGCTCCCGCATGGCCCGCAGGTGCTCGCCCCTGGCGACAAGCGTCACGTCAGCCCCGCCGCGCGCGAGCGCGGCCCCGACGTAGGCGCCGATTGCCCCGGCGCCGAGCACCGCGAACCTCACGGCGCAGGCCGCTGCCGCGCCACGAACTCGGCCACCCGCCGCCGCTGGACCTTGCCGGTCGGCGTGCGCGGTATCTCCGCCAGCACGTCGATCCTGGCCGGCACCTTGAACGGGGCAAGGCTCCCCCGGCAATGCTCGATCAGGTCGTGGACCGGCGCATCAGCCACGAGCGTGACTGCGGCGGCCACGAGCTCGCCGTACTTCGCGTCGGCGATCCCGAAGCAGACCGCGTCGCGCACAGCGGGATGCGACATGAGCACCTGCTCGATCTCGGCCGGGGCGATGTTCTCGCCACCCCGGATGATCATCTCCTTGAGCCGTCCCGCCAGGAACAGGTAACCGTCCCGCAGCACGCCACGGTCGCCGGTGCGGAACCAGTCGCCGAAGAAAGCCTCGGCGGTGGCAGCCGGGTTGTTCACATAGCCGGACATCACGCCGGGACCGCGGATCACGACCTCGCCCGCGCTGCCGACGGGCAGCAAGGTTCCGTCCGGATCAGCGATGGCCACGTCGGTCCCGGTAGGCACTCCGACCGAGCCGGGCAGCCTGGCAGCGGGCGGCAGCGGGTTGGACGTCATCTGGTGGCTCGCCTCGGTCATGCCGTACGCCTCCAGCATGGGCACCCGGTAGGCGCGCTCGGCACGTTCCAGCAGCGCGGGAGGCAGCGCTGAGCTGCACGAGCGAACGAACCGCAGCGTATCGGGTGCGCCGAGATCGTCAGCCCGGTCGAGGATCATCTGATGCAGCGTAGGACCTGCCGACAGCCACGTCGCCCCGTGCTCGCGAGCCTGCGGCCAGAAGCGGTGCGGAGTGAACCGGCGCGGGGTGATGACGGCGCCGTTTGCCGCCAGTGCGGCGAACGTCGACGCCACCAGGCCATGAATGTGAAACAGCGGCATCACGCAGAACGAGACGTCGGGTCCGCCGAGCTCGTAGTGAGCGGCGATCGTGCGGGCCGAGGCCATCAGGTTGCGCTGGCGCAGCGGCACCTGCTTCGGCCGGCTGGTAGTGCCGCTGGTGTGCAGGACGAAGGCGACATCGTCAGGGCCGCCGTGCTCGAAGGTACGCTGCAGGCCCGCCGCCACGCCGTCGGGACTGAGCAGGTCCGGCGGCCCGTCCGTCGCCGCCTGAACCGCGAGCAGCGTCGTCCCGGCGGCACCGGCCGCCGCGCTGGCCGCGGCTGATCCGGTGGCAGGAATCAGCATGAGCCGCGGCGCGATGTCGGTGAGGAAGAAGCCGAACTCGGTCTCGGTGTAGGCCGGATTCAGCGGCGCCGCGGCGGCGCCCAGCGCCGTGATGGCGAGCAGGAGCAGCACGATCTCGGGGCCATTGGGCAGCGCGAGGGCGACGCGGTCGCCGCGCCGGACGCCGAGGCTGGCGAGCCGCTGTGCCAGTGTCTCGACCCTGGTGGCCAGCTGCGCATAGGTCAGAGCCCGGCCAGTGTCGGGCACGATGAGTGCTGGACGAGCCGCCTCGTCGTGCGCCAGCAGCGCGACCAGCGGCTCCGCGACCAGCGGCTGCGCGACCGGCCGGCGCGGGCTCAGCTCGCGCCTAGCCGCCTGCCCGCCGCGATCGGTCATGGCCCTAGTCTGCATGAGCCGAGCAGCCTCGTCACTCCCGCATGGGACCGTGGGCAGCGGCGCCGTCCCGGTTACTGATGGCTGGTGAGCTGGCTGAGGCGCGTGAAGGCGTCGCCTAGCAGATGCTCGATCTCCTGGCCGTTCGCGCCGGTGTGGTTGCGCTGCCAGATGACCGCCGTGCGCAAGGCCGCTACCGCGACCCGGCCGACCAGCTGCGCCTCGAACTCGGCCGCCGCGGACGATCGTTGCAAGCCTGTTTCGGCCTGCCCGGCACTGAGCCGGGCTAGGAGGGCGTCAGCGATGGCCTGCTCAAGGCGCCGCGCCGGTCGCGGCTCGACGCGGCGGAGCCGGGCCAGCGGCTGCTGAGCGCCGAGGATCCACGTCTGGTGCGCTGCCCCGTTACGGGCCTGGTCGCCCACCAAAGCGGTCATCGCGCGCGCGACGGCCTGGTAGGACGTTTCCCGCGCGGGGCGGCTGCGTATTGCTTCCCGCAGTCGGTCGATCCAGGCCAAGGCGCGCTCCGCGAGCAGGTCCTCCTTGCTGCCGAAATACCGGTAGAAGGTCCGCTCCCCAACCTGCGCGACCGCGGTGATCTGCGCGACGGTGGTCGCCTCGTAGCCCTGCTTCTCGAACAGCTGCTCCGCCGCCTGGCGCAAGGCGGTCCTGGTTGCCTGCTTGTTCGCCTCACGGCGGCCGGCGGCCTGGCTCATGTGCCTCATTCTGCCAGAACTGGCAGAGCTGTCACTTTCGGCTAAAATGGCAGGCGTGCCACATTCTCGCAGCGGGAGCTGGCGGCGGGCCGGCGTCGCAATGAGCCGCAAGCTCGGCGGGCCGGCTGCCCTGCTGACCATTGCTGTCGGGCTGGCCGCCTGCTCAGGCAGCACCGGGAGCGTTAGTACTCGTAGCCCCAGCCCGGCCGGCCAGGCCGCTACTACTACTACTACACCTGGGGTGTACCGGTTCGGCGTCGTCGGCAACCAAGGCAAGATCGCGCAGCTTGAGCTGGACAAGCCCGCCCTCGTGCCCGCCATCAGCGGCAATGTCGTGCAGATCGCAACCTCGAACTCCGACGGGTACGCGCTCACCGCCGATGGCGCCGTATGGGCCTGGGGCGTGGCCAGCTATGGCGAGCTCGGCGACGGCGCGGTCAGCCCTTACACGACCAGGGCCGTCAAGGTCGCCTTGCCAGCAGGCATCAGGATCGCCGCGCTGGCCAACCCGATGCCGTTCGATGGTGCCCTGGCGGTCGACACCCGCGGCAATGTCTGGGGATGGGGCCTGAACGCCGACGGCGACCTGTGCCTGCCGAGCCTGCTGAACCTGCGGCCGATGCGGCTCCCGATCACCGGCGTCACGCTGGCTACCGGCGCGCGGGCGCACTCGCTGTTCTACTCCGACGGCCGCGTCTACGCGTGCGGCAGCGGCGAAGACGGCGTCCTCGGCGACGGCTCCACGGCCAGCACGGCCAAGCCAGCCCCAGTCGACGGTCTGCCGCGCGGGGCCCGCGTTACCGCCCTGACCTCCTCCTGGAACGGCTCGGGTGCACTGCTGAGCACCGGCGCCTACTACGACTGGGGCTACAACGCCGCCGGCCAGCTCGGCGACGGCAGCACCGTCGACCGCGACCTGCCCGTCCAGGTCAGGCTGCCCGCCCCGGTGCGCCAGGTATTCCAGGGTGGCAGCGGAGCCGGCAACGGCCAGACCGTCGCCCTGCTCGCCAACGGCTCGGTCTGGAGCTGGGGCGACAACCAGCGGGGCCAGCTCGGCGACGGGACGACCGCAAGCTCGGACGTCCCGGTCCGGGTTAAGGTACCGCCCGCCGTCACCTTCGTCACCGTGAGCTCCGGCGGCTACTCCTGCTACGCGATCGACGGCTCAGGCAGGCTCTGGGCATGGGGCGGGAACCAAAACGGGCAGCTCGGCACCGGCAGCAGCGCCAGCCTGGATCCCTTGCCAGTCGATGTCGGCCTTCGGCTCAGCCAGATCTCCGCCACCGCCAGTAACGTCGCCGGACTCGCCCCGGCCGACCAGAAATGATCTCTGCGTGCCTTCGCCAGGAACCGGCACCCAGGTAACGTCGGCACTTCCGCGCCTGCCTCCCAGCCTGCCTAATCCCCCGGTGCCTGATGCTGAGCAACCGACCTAGTTCCCTCACGGCAGCCGGATCAGGCTCTCGATATCTGCGACGACCTGCCCCCGTCGACGTGAAGCAACGAGAATTCTTGGGTCGGCGCGGCGCAACGATTAAGCTCGAGGTCAGTGCAGGGTGGGTGCGACGCGGCCGCGCCGCAGCAGCGGAGCGGTGTTATGCCTGCCGAGACCGATGCCGGCGGGCGCTGGCGCGATGACAGCGATGCCCGCGCTTTCGAGGCCGAGTTCTTACGGTCGTTTGGCCCGCTGCCGCCCTTCCAGAGCTGCCCGATCGAGTGGCAGCCCAGCGCCCTGACGCCTGTCTTCTACGGATACCGCGACTACGCCGGCCTGTCGTCGAGGGAGCCGAGGAAGCGGTCATCCAGAGCGGCGATGGCGATGTGTTCCGGCTGCCCCCCGCATACATGCGCGTGTTCTACCCCACGCTGGACGGCTCGCCGCAGGACGCGGCGATACTCCAGGGGTGCGGCCAGTACCCGCTTATCCTGTTCGCCCACGGCGACTGCGAACTCGATAATGCAGATCTCTACCTGAAGTGGTATGAGCTCCCGGCTCAGCTGGCCCGAGCGGGCTATGTCGTAGCCGTTCCGCAAATGCCCGCTATCGGGCTCTATCCGCCAACAATGAGATCGCCCAGACGACCCTCCTTCATGTGCTGTCCTGGATGCGGGATGGCTGGGAATACGCAGACACACTCATGCCAGCACCGGCCACCGGGCTTGCCGGTCATTCCTACGGCGGCCTCCATGTCGGCATGCTGGCGCAGAAGATCCAGGTGGCCCGCGTCGCCTACCTCAGCGGAGGCTGGACGGAGTGGTCATCCGGCCCGTTGCCAATCACTCAGCTGGCGGTGCCGCAGCTATTCACGTGGGGTACCGGCTTCACTGATACCTTCTCGCAGCTTTCTGATCCCTTCTGGGACGAGATTGCGACGCCCAAGCACCGTGCGGTGTTCGCAGCGGGCGAGCACTGGGACTACCTGTTCCGGTACCCGCTTGGGTGCCGCGACCGGGCAGGCCCCTGCCAGTGGCTGGGTGCCGCCGCGTTTGACCTGGCGACGATGTTCTTTGGCCGGTACCTGCCGCCCGAGTACTGGCCGAACCTGCCCGACGAGATACCGGCGTCGCTGATCCCGCCCGCCCTGACGCTCACGCAGGCACAGCAGTTCTACGCGGGGGGCTATCTGCAGGGCTGGCCGGCCTTCGAGGGTGACTCTTATGCCTGCTCCGTCAGCGTGATCGAGGATGTTCCCGTCGGCCTCACCGTCCCCTACGTGCTCTACAGGCCGGCAAACATAGCCGCCCACCTGGTCGAGCTTCGCGGCCTTGTCCCCGTGCTGACTGGCGCGTCCGGCACCGGAGCATGGGTCAAGTCGCAGTCGCCGGTCGCGGGCACTCCGGTCACGGTCGGAAGCCAGGTGGAGCTGGTCCTCGCTACCGGGCCGATCCCGTAGCCCACCGAGGTAGACGCACCGCCCCGGATAGCGGCATTCTTCGATCAGCACCTCCGGGACGAAGCAGCCTCAACTGCAGGAGGCGAGGACGCGGTGAGCGGTGGCGAACAGTCGGCTGTGCAGGTCCGTGGCTTGGTCAAGAGCTATTCCGGCGTAAGCGCTGTGCGGAGCATCGACTTCGATATCCGACCGGGCGAGATCTTCGCCCTGCTCGGACCGAACGGAGCGGGAAAGACAACTACCGTCGAGATCCTCGAGGGCTACCGCCAGCGAGACGGCGGCGAGGTCCGCGTGCTCGGCTACGACCCAGCGCATGAACGGGCGGAGCTGAAGCGCCGGATTGGCATCGTGTTGCAGGCGACCAGTGTGGAGCGGTACCTGACCGTGGCCGAGAGCGTGCGGATGTACGCCAGCTACTACCCGCATCCGCGGCCCGTCGACGAGGTCATCGATCTCGTGGGCCTGACCGAGAAACGCGACGACAGGGTCCTGCGGCTGTCAGGTGGTCAGCAGCGGCGGCTCGAGGTCGCCATCGCGCTGGCGGGCAATCCCGACCTGCTGTTCCTCGACGAGCCCACCACCGGATTCGATCCGTCGGCCCGGCACGAGGCTTGGGACGTGATCAAGAATCTCGCCAGCCTCGGCAAGACGGTGCTCCTGACCACGCATTACATGGACGAGGCGCAGTATCTGGCCGACCGGGTCGCGGTCATCGCGGGCGGCCGCATCGTGGCCGAAGGACCTCCCGAGTCCATCGCAAACCGCGACAAGGCCAGCGCGCGGGTCCGCTTCACCGTCCCCGGCGGTCTCATGCCGCCCGCGAATCTCGGCGTGCAGACCTCAGACGGCATCGCCGAGTTCGCTGCTGAGGATGTCACTCTCGCGCTGCACACGCTCACCGGCTGGGCCATTGATCATGGCATCCGGCTGGATGGACTCGAGGTCATCCGGCCGTCCCTGGAAGATGTCTATCTCAGCCTGACCGGGCCGGTGACGGCGGCGCCAGCTACCGGCCATCTGGCCGGAGGTGGGTCGTGAACTCGGTAGCGATAACGGCGTCGCAGGTCCGCTACGTCAACAAGGCGTTCTGGCGGAACCCGGCGTCGGCGTTCTTCACCTTCGCCTTCCCGCTCATGTTCCTCATCATCTTCACAGCCCTCCTCGGCCACAGCACGGTGCACCTGGGTACTCGGACAATTAACACGTCCACGTACTACGTGGCCTCGATGGCCGCCTTCGCAGTGATCACCGCCTGCTACAACAACATCGCCGTCTCGCTAACGTTCCAGCGCGACGCCGGAGTGCTCAAGCGGACCAACGGGACACCACTGCCCGGTGCTGCGTTCATGGGCGGGCGGATCGTGCATGCGCTGCTCATCTCGGTCCTGCTGGTCGCGCTGACCGCCGGTTTCGGCAGGGCTTTCTACAGCGCCGCCATCCCGACCGGGATGGCGCTCCTGCGGTTCCTGATCATGCTGGTCGTCGGTGCGGCGGCGTTCTGTGCGCTCGGGCTTGCGGTCACCGCGGCCATTCCGAACGCCGACGCCGCGCCCGCCATCGTCAACGCGTCGATCCTGCCGCTGCTCTTCTTGTCCGGGATCTTCATTCCGTTCGGCACTAACACTCCGCCGTGGATCTTGTGGATAGCCCGGATCTTTCCGGTCAAGCATTTTGCCGCAGGCATGCAGGCGGGCTTCATCGGCACCTCGTTCAGCTGGACCGACGTGCTGATCGTGGCTGCCTGGGGCCTGGCCGGCTTGCTGCTAGCGATCCGGTACTTCAGCTGGGAGCCGCGGACCAGCTAACTGCTTCGGACGAGCCGCATGAGGTCAGCCCGGATTGAGTGGCCGCTATGCCCCGCGAGTGTCATCACTACCGCCCGGCCGATTGGCCCTGCTCCTCAGCCGACATCCGCCGCGCCACCGTCGCGATAAGGCTGCGGGAAGCTTGAAAAGATCAAGGAAAGCGTCACAGCAGGCGGGCCTGGTGACGAGGAGGGATCCATGGCTGGGACGCTCAGGCGGCTGCCAGCCTTGGCAGGATTGGCGTTGGCCGGCATCGGCGCACAGGTCGCCGGGCACTGGGCGTTCACCCGTCTGGTCCGGCGGGACGTCCTGGCGCTGCACGCACGGGCTGCAACCGTCCCGGCCGGAGTGATCACCGAAGGGATGCTGCTCTGCCGTGCTAGGCGCGCTGAACACTTCGCGTCTTGGCTGGCGCGGCGGCTCGCAGGGTCGCCTCGACGCCGGACCAGGGCATTCCCGGGGGCAGCAGGATCGTCACGACATCGGCGGCGTCATCCCACCGCCCGACCTGCTCACGGACCTGTGCGCCGGTCCCGCAGGCAGCCAGCTGGTCCATCACAACCCCGGCTTCGGGCGGGATGGTCCCGCGCTGGGGGCTCGGTCGCGGGTTGGCCGCGATGACCGCTGCGACGTCGGCGTCGTAGCCCTGTGCGGACAGAGACCGGGCGTAGACCCCGCCCATCGCGCTCAGGTACCAGGCAACGCAGCTAGCCGTCGTATTTCGGGCCGCGGCCGCGTCGTCAGCCACCGCGGTGACGGGTCCCGCCGCCACCGTGAAGACACCCGCGCCCGGTGCAGCGGTGGCGCGCCTCTGTCGCAGCCGGGCCGCCCAGCCGGGCAGTCGGTCCCGGGCCACCAGGGCGGGGATCCAGCCATCGCCGAGCTCGGCGGCCACCCCGGTGGCCTGCGGGCCGAGCGCAGCGACCCAGATGGGCAGCCCCGCGACCGGCGGCTGGCCCAGCCGAAGCGGGCGTGCCGCCGGGACGCGGTGCAACTCCGCGGGCTGGCCGTCTAGCAGCGCGCGGACAGAGGTCAGAACTTCGCGCAGCCGGCTGGCCGGGTGCTTGAACGGGACGTCGTGGAAGCCCTCGGCCAGGGCCGGCGTGCTGGCGCCCAGGCCCAGGACGTACCGCCCAGCGCTCATCTGATGCAGCGTGGCGGCGGTCATCGCCAGCGTGGCGGGGGTGCGTCCCCACACCGACAGTACGGCGGAGGCGACCTGGATCCGGCTGGTGCGCAGGGCGATCTCGGCTAGCACTGGGGTCGAGTCCAGCCCCCAGCCCTCGGGCATCGCGAAGGTCTCGTAGCCCAGCTCGTCGGCGAGCACGGCCGCCGCGACGATGACGTCGCGCCGGGTTTCCATCGGGGTGAGCCCGACGGCGCGCCTGCCCGCGGTCACGACACCCGTCCTGAGGGTGGCCGGGGCACGGTCAGCCATACTGCCCGGGCAGCGGCGAGGACCTGGCTGCCCGGGCCGAGCAGCGCCGAGAAGGCGGTGAGCTTACGGCCGTCCTGCCCGCCCGGCCAGGCGATCACCGTGCACGGCTGGCCGGCCTCGGGCCGCGCGGCCAGCCAGGCCGTCATCCTCCCAAGGAGTATGGCGGTGCCCAGGCCGGCTGCCTCGGCGGCTGCGATCCCGCTAGGGCAGTCGAGCGCGGCCCAGACGATCTCGGCCCGCACCCGGCCTTCGGGGCCGGCCACCGAGGGGTCGGGCGTCCACGGCGCAGCCCACAGCTCCCGGCCGGCCACCGGGCCGGGGAAGATCCGCAATCCGTCGCCGGGGTGGCGGGCAGGCCCGCAGACGAAGCAGTCGGGGAACACCGGGTCCTGGAAGTACCGGGCTCGCCCGGCCGCCGCGCTGGCCTGCGCCGGCGAGACCTGGCCCGGTATCTGAATGTCCGGCGCCTCGGGCGCGGGCTGCGCCTCGGCGACCAGCGTGCCGTTGTCGCGAACTCGGATCGAGCCGTCGCCGTCTCGTTCCACCGCCAGGGCAGTGTCGAGCGGAGGCGGCCGGCGCAGCGTCACCGTCGCCGGACCGCCGACGTAGCCGGCCGCGCAGCCGCAGACGTAGCCGCCGTTTCCGCTGGCCGCAGGGCCGCGGAAGCGAGACGGAATGCTCAGCGCCGGCGCCGCCGGCGGGACCTCAGCTGCCATGTCCTTCACGCTAGGGCGGGCCCGCCCTGGCAGCCATCGGGTGATCTACGGCCGGATCCGCCGTCTTGCCCCGGCCGCGGCGCCCGTTTCCGGCGCCGCGTAGGGCGTACTACCGACAGGGGTCACGGGCCTAGCCGGCGTTCGGTCACCCATGCCGCGATCTGCGCCCGGGAGCGCACCTGCAGCTTCCGCCGGATGTTCTCGACGTGTGCCTCGGCGGTCCGCGGCGCGATCGCCAGCTGCCGGGCGATGGCCTGGTTGGTCAGCCCGGCGGCGACTAGCCCGGCCACCTCGAGTTCCCGGCCGGTGAGTGGCGGCCCGGCGAGGGCGGGCTCGTCTAGGAAGCCGGTCATCGCCTCCAGCACGGCTCGCCAGTCGCCGTGGTAGTACAGGTGACTCGAACCCGGCAGCGGGATCAGCGTCGCCCCCGGTATGAGCGCGGCGACCTCGCGTCCCAGCTCGAACCGGGTGCCCCGGTCGGCTACGCGGTGCAGCACCGCGGTCCGCACCCGGACCGACGGGAGCAGGGCCCGGATGTCGGTGTCGTAGTACACCTCCAGGAGGCGGGCGGCCACCTCGGCCGAGGCGCTGGACCGCTGGAACCGGGTGAAGCTGGTCAGGTCCTCGGGGCTGGGATCGGTGACGAACGCGCCGGCCAGCGCCCGCATCCCCAGGCCCCAGTGCGCCCGCACCAGGGCCACCAGTGACTTCCTGGCCTCGGTCGGCGCCAGGTCGCCTCCGCGGGCGCACGTCCCGTACAGCACCAGCGCCTCGACCCGGTCCGGGTGGCTGGCCGCCAGCGCGGCCGCGACCTGGCCGCCCTGCGAGGCGCCGAACAGGCGGAACCGGTTGGCGCCCGCCGCGTCGGCCACCGCCAGCGCCGCCGCCACCTGCCCCTCGAAGGACAACTCAGCCCCGGCCCGGTCCGACAGGCCGCACCCGGGCTTGTCGTAGCGGATCACGGTGAACCGCCCGGCCAGCTCCTCAACGAACGGGCCAAACGAGAACAACTCCAGCTGGGCGCGCAGGTCGGTAATCCAGCCCGAGTCACACAGCAGCACCGGCCCGGAACCTGTCACGGAATAGGCAACACGCCCGGCCGAGGTCGCGCAGTACCTGATTCTCGGCATCACCGGTCCAGGCTGGCACCCCGAGGCCGGTCCGGTAAAGCACTGCGGCCGGAGCGCCTCGCGGACGCCTGGCCGCGGCATCCCGCCAACTGGAAGGGCGCAGCGTGCCAGCATCGACAGGGCGCCAGTTGCTCGGGCCGCTGCCGGTTGATGCGGGCGCCGAACGATTGGCCGGTGATGCCGCGTTCGAGCGGGGCGGGATTACATTGCAGGACCATGAAGATCGCCGGCGGCCGCCGCGATCTGCACGGCGGCGCTGCCCACGGCCCCCCGGGCGGCGGTGACGAGCACGGTTTCGCCGGCCTGCAGCCGCCCTCGGTCGATCAGGCCCTCATAAGCGGTCCCGCGACGAGCCTGCCCGGGTGGCAGGACGCCCTCAGCCCTTGACGCTGCCCGCGAGCAGGCCGCGGGTGAAGTAGCGCTGGAAGGCCAGGAACACGGTCAGCGGGACGATGATCGCGAGGAACCCGGCGGGTGCCAGCAGCTCCTGGTGAGCACCAAAGTTGCCGCCGAGGTTGACGATCCGGGCCGTCACCGGCTGACCGGAGGCATCCGAGCCACCGAAGATCGTGGCGACGAGCAGGTCGTTCCACACCCAGAGGAACTGGAAGATCGCGAAGGACGCGATCGCCGGCTTGGCGAGCGGGAGCACGATCGACCGATAGATTCGCAGGTAACTCGCCCCGTCCACGCGCGCCGCCTCAATCAGGGAACCCGGCAGCTGGGCGATGAAGTTGTGCAGCAGGAATACGGCCAGCGGCAGCGAAAACATCGTGTGCGAGATCCAGATCTCGGCCAGCGAGCCCTCCAGGTGCAGCCCTGGGAAGATCGTGAACGAGGCGACGTGTGCCCCTGTGCTGTAGAAGCGCTGGAGCGGCACCAGGGCCATCTGCAACGGAATGACCTGCAGCGCGAACAGCCCGAAGAAGACGAAGTCGCTGCCGCGGAAGCGCACCCAGGCAAGCGCGTAGGCAGCCATCGAGGCGAGGAAGATCGGGATGATGGTCGCCGGGATCGTGATCGCCAGCGAGTTGACCAGCGGGAGCACCTCGCCGCCGTTGGCAAACAGCACGGTGTGGTAGTTGCTCAGATCGAAGCTGGGGTGCGCGAACCAGGTCCACCAGCCCGAGCCGTAGACCGCTTGCTTGCTGCGCAAGGAGTTGAGCAAGAACCCCAGCGTCGGAATCGTCCACAGGACTGTCAGGATGATGACGACGAACGAGGCGACCGGGTTGCTCAGGGCCGACCGGATGGCCCTGCGGGCCTGCCTGCCGTGCAGCACCGTGCCCAGGCCCAGTTCTCGCCCGGCGCCGGGTAGCTCGGCGTCAAGAATGGGTGGGTTCGACGAGGTCATCCGATCGCCCTTTGCCTGCGGATCTGTCTGATGTTGTACGCCACCAACGGCACGACGCAGAGGAAGAGGATGACTGCCAGCGCCGCCCCCCGGCCGGACTGGAACGTCACGAACAGGTCGTCGTACATCTGCCGGGCGAGAACGTCGGTGTTGAAGTCGCCGTTGGTCACGGTGCGGACGATGTCGAAGATCTTCAGCGACATGATCGTAACGGTCGTCACGACGACGATAAGCGTGCTGCGGATCATCGGGATCTGGACCTTGGTGAACAGCTTGTAGCCGGTCGCACCGTCGACCTGCGCCGCCTCGATGATCTCGTCCGGGATCGCCTTCAGTGCCGCCGCGAGTACCACCATGGCGAACCCGGTTTCAATCCAGATCAAGATCATCATAAGCAGGAATGTGTTGCCCGGCGGGGTCTGAATCCAGTTCGGCGGGTGCTTCCAGCCCAGCGACAGCACGAGCTGGGAGAGCAGTCCGGTCTGGCTGCCGGGCTTGCCGTCGGGCAGGTAGACCGGTGAGTTGTAAATCAGCTCCCAGATCAGGGAGGCACCGACGAACGAGATGGCGGTGGGCATGAAGATCATCGTCTTGAAGAACGACGTGTAGTGCATCCGGTCCATGAGCAGGGCGACCAGAAGCCCGATACCCACGGTCATCAGCGGCACGATCACAATCCACAGCACCGTCCGGATGAGCGTCCCGCGGGTGTAGGGGTCGGTGAAAGCGAACCCGTAATTGGATGCGCCGACGAATTTCGACGTGACCGGCACCAGCTTGCCGCCGACGAGCGTGAACTTCTGCCCGGTCGCAGCGGTGTTGGTCAGGCTCAGCACGAACGTATTGATGGCCGGGACGACGAGCCCGGCCATCGCGAGCACGACTGCTGGACCGACGCAGACGACGATCGCTATCGGCCGCTGGAGGCGGCCCCGGGCTCGCTCGGCGACAAGGAAGATGACCAGCAGGATGGCGAGAAATCCGCCGACGATACCCACGACGTCGAGCAGCTTCGAGGCAGCCAGGCCGGCGGTGCTCGCGAGCGCCATCCTGGCAGTTTCGGTTG
This sequence comes from uncultured Actinomycetota bacterium, assembly GCA_963837255.1. Classification (GTDB taxonomy): domain Bacteria; phylum Actinomycetota; class Actinomycetes; order Streptosporangiales; family Streptosporangiaceae; genus JAJYUU01. Next base: position 278,950 of record CAWIMN010000007.1, on the reverse strand, counting down.
ATGCTGTCATTTGAGAGCCCCGATTCTCGGCCGGCCGGTCCGGAAAAGCCCCACCACCGGGTCGCTAAGGGCGGTCCGCGAACACATCTGCCGCGGACCGCCCCCATAACTGGCGTCGGTCACCCGCCGGTTCAGATCAGCTGCTGGGCCAGGCCGCGTCGATTTGCTGCGCAATACTGGCGACCGGCGTGCTCGGGCTGCTGAACCAGTTGACCATCGACTTCCACTCCTGACCCGCACCGACGGCGGCCGGCATCGCGTCCGAGGCGTCGAACGCGAAGGTCGCGCTCGGGTCGGCGAGGTACTTCGCCGACAGCTGGTCGATCGGGTCGGTGTAGAGGCTCTGGTCCACCTTCTCGTTCGCCGAGACCCAACCTGGGGCGACCTTGATCCGGCTGTCCGCCCACTGCGGGCTCGACAGGTAGTTCTGCACCGCCTGCGTCGCCGGGTCGGAGGAGAACGCGGTCACGAACTCGCCGCCACCTTCAACCGGGGTGGGGATCTGCGGGTTGACCGCGGGCAGCTTGAAGGCGAAAATATCGCCGGTGGAGCTGACTGTTGTGCCCTTGGCCCACTGCGCCTCGTAGAACGACGCCTGCTGCAGCATCGCGCACTGGTTCTTCAAGATGGGGTAGCCAGCGTTCTGGAACTGCGTGCCGGCGATCGTCTGGACGCTGCCGAAGCCCCCGTTGACCCACGCCGGGTTCTGCATCCAGTTGTGCACGATCGTCATCGCGCTCAGGATCTGCGGGCTGTCGAACTTGACCTTGTGGGAGATCCAGTCTGCGTAGACCTGCGCACCGTACTTGCCGAGCACGACCTCCTCGAGCCAGTCGGTGGCCGGCCAGCCGCTCGCCGTACCGGAGCCGATCCCGCCACACCACGGCTTGGTGGTGCCGCTCTTGGCGATCTGCGCAGACAGGGACATCAGGGCCGCCCACGTGGTCGGCACCTGGTAGCCGTGCGCCTTGAAGAACTTCGGCGAGTACCACACCAGCGACTTCATGTTCGCGCTCATGGGGGCGGCGTAGAACGTGCCGCCGACCGAACCGTAGTTCTTCCAGTACTGGCTCCAGTTCGCCTCGTTGGCGACCGTCTGGGCCGGCGGCTTCTTGACGGCGCCGGCCTCCACCATCTGCGTGAGCAGACCGGGCTGCGGGATGAGCGCCAGGTCCGGCGGATTGCCGCCGTTGACCTTCACCGGAAGGTCGGACTCGAACGTGTTCGAGCCGGTGTAATTGATCGTGATGCCGGTGCACCGCTCGAACTGCGACCAGGACTTCTGCAGCGAGTTCGACTCCGGGCTAATGATGGATCCGAAGATCGTGACGGTGCCCTTGGCTCCCGCGTAGGAGCTGAACTGTGCGCAGGCGCCGGTCAGCGCGGCCCCCGTCGACTGGCTCGAGGATGGACTTCCGCTGCTCCCGCATGCCGCGAGAGCGAGCACCGAGGTACCGATGACGGCAGTGGCGACCGCCGATCGTTTGTGCATTTCCCATTCCCCTCTGCAACTCGCGCACGCGTTCTCGCAGGTCGCTACCAATTCGTTACCAAGTACCAAACAAAGCAAGGTCGGCTATCGGAGGCATTCCTCACGATCGTCCCACATATCTGCGGTAGATATAACTCGCCGGCCATGTCTCTGTTGTCAGAGCTTCCTACCTCCAACAACTTGCTCCCGTCAAGCCCTTAACGCAGTCGCGCCGATCGCGAACCCGGTCGGGCTGGCCGCCGCCGGGCAGCCGACCGGGGCGAGTCCCACCAGCTGTGTAAGTGACGTGGCATGACGATGAGCCGCAGGAAAGGCGGCTCGCGGAAGGACACGCGATGACAGACACTGCGATGGTGCCCCGTAATCCTGAGGGCCGTGAGCCCGCGCGGCCGGCGCTGATCGATGAGCAGCTGGCTGACCGGCTGCTGGGCAAGGCTGAGGCCGAGGGCGTGGAGCTGCTGGGCCCGGATGGCCTGCTGTCCCAGGTGACTAAGGCCGTGCTGGAGCGGGCGCTGGCCGAGGAGATGACCTGCCACCTGGGCTATGAGAAGCATGATCCGGCCGGCCGCGGGTCGGGGAACAGCCGCAGTGGCTCGAGGGGCAAGACGCTGCTGACCGACGTCGGCGCGGTCGAGCTGGCGGTGCCGCGGGACCGCGACGGCAGCTTCGACCCGAAGATCGTGCGCAAGGGCCAGACCCGGCTGGAGGGGTTCAGCGACCGGATCATCGCCTTGCCGCCCGAGGTTAAGCGCCGGTACTTCGAGCTCATCCGGTCGGGCCTATCGGGGTCGGAAGCGCCGCAGCGGATGGGTGTGTCGCTCAGCTGCGGATCGCTGTGGTGCCGGTCGAAAACCAGATGGCGTCGCCGTGCCATACCGTGATCAGCGGTGTGACGTGCGGCCGACCATCCGGACGAACCGTGGACAGCCAAGAGGTATCGGCGGTGACGATGCGCTCAAGTCCCACCGACCACGGGACGGGCTCGGCATCGGGATCGCTAAAGCCGTGAATCTCGGCGATCACGTTGAGGGGTGACGTGCTCATTCAGATCTTCCTCCGGATGAAGCGATGTGCTCAACAAGGTCAACCGCTACCATGATTGCCGCCCACCATGGCTGATCCCCCGTCGCCCCAGCGCCACGATGTGGCCCATGCGTGCGACGATCCTGGCATGGCTGGCGACCCCCTGCCGTATCAGGTGCTGTGTGATGGCGCGCTGGCGAGCCTGCCCCGGCGAGGTCCGCCCCCGGCTGGGCAGGGCAATCGCGGTCGACTGGCGGGGAACCCAAGCCGTACTGCGCTCGGTCTCGCCGCCCGTTCCGGATTTACCTGGCTCCAGCGGGTTTCCCAGCCTTCCAGTTCACGCTGATGTGCACCTGGAACGGCGTTGCCTACGCCGCGGTGCAGCGGGAAGGAGCGGCGCGCCCGGTCAGCGATGAGCATGAGACAGGAGTGCGGCTGGCGTCTTTGCCCGATGGCGAGCGGCGAGATCCGGCAAGGCCATTAGCTGCGGTCCTTGCATGCTCTGCGAGGCGATGGGGATCATCGACTCACAGCCCGGGCGGCCTGCGTGCGGGTTCGGAGGCGGAGGTTCGTGGATAACACCGACCGAGGCAACAAGTCTGACCATGCTGATGGCGAACCGCGCCCGGCGGCGGTCACGTTTGTGACCACGGAGCACTTCACGCTGCAGGGTGCTCGCTCGTCGACGATCTCGGAGTCGACCGGCCGGGCGAGCGTTTTCCTTGGCGCGGTATCCGGCGGCCTTATTGCCCTCGGGCTCGTCGCCACCGCGGCCAAGACCGGCGTGCCGTTCTACATGTTCGGGCTCATTCTGCTGCCCACCCTGGCCTTCGTGGGGCTGGCGACGTTCCACCGGGTGCTGCAGTCAGGGATCGAGGACCTTGCATACGCGCGCCGTATCGCGCTGCTCCGCGACTATTACTTCGATCACGCTCCCGAGCTGGCCGGCTACCTGCTCAACCCCGCGGAAGGGCTGCCCGCCCCGGGACTGGGGATCGGCCTGTGGCAGCAATTCCTGACCGTCGCCGGGATGGTCGCCGTGATCACCGCGGTGCTGGCCGGCTCGGCAGGCGGGCTGCTCGCGGCCGTAGCTTCTGGCCACTCGCTGGTAGCGGCGCTTGTCGTCGGCGTGGTCGTCGCCGCTGCGGCACTGACCGGGCTGATGCGGTATCAGAATTCGGCCTGGATCCGGGGCAGCACAGCATCGTTGTTCCCCGGCGCAGAGGCAGGGCCAAACTGAGCCGCCTGGACAGAGCGCGGGCTGCCCGTAGATCATGGCGCTGCGGTAGCTGATGGTGTCCTCGAACGAGAGAGATGAGGAGGCTCCATGCACGTGACGGTGCTCGCCGTGCCTGGCTGCCCGCATCTTCCGGTACTGGATGACCGGCTGACGGAGGCGCTCGACGGCCTGCCAGCAGTGACCGTCAGCAGCCAGCTGATCGCCACCGAAGAAGAGGCAGCCCGCTGCGGGATGCATGGCTCGCCGACAATCCTGATCGACGGCCTCGACCCGTTCGCCGAGCCGGGACAGCCGGCCAGCGTGTCGTGCCGGCTGTATCGCGACCGCGACGGGCGGGCCGGCGGCGCCCCCTCGGTCAGCCAGCTCCGCCGCGCGCTCACCACCGCAGTCGCCAGCGGAGACCGCACAGCCACCCCGAGCTGGCTGGTCGCGCTCGGCCGGGCCGACAGAGGCCGGATAGCCCCAGCTGGGCGCGGCCTCCGGGCAGTTCACCAGGCGATCCTGCGCTCGTTCGCGGCGACCGGCCACGCGCCGGAGCCAGAAACGCTGGACGCGGTGGCAGCGCCCTTCAACGCCACGACCGCGCTCGCAGAGCTGGCCGCCGGTGACTTCCTGTGCCTCGATCAAGGCCTGCGGATCAGCGCCGCTTACCCGTTCTCAGCTACCGCGACAGCGCACAAGGTCCAGATCGCTGGTGGCCGCGGCGCGTATGCCATGTGCGCCATCGACGCGCTCGGGATCGCGCCGATGCTGGGTACCAGCGTGCTGATCAGCTCCGCGGACCCCGTCACCGCGCAGCCGATTGCCGTCACGGTTGATGGCAGCGAATCGGAGTGGCGGCCAGCCACGGTAGTAGTGTTCGTCGGCCGCACGGCGGACCAGTGCGCGGGCCCCTCCGCGGCGACCTGCTGCAGTTATATCAACTTCTTCGCCAGCCGCCAGGCCGCCGCGGCATGGGCCAGGACCCATCCCGAAATCGACGGCGGCATCCTGAGCCAGGCCCGCGCCCTGGAGGTCGGCGAGCATATCTTCGGCCAGCTGCTGCGGTGATTCACCTCATGCTGCTTGGTGACGCCGGTTTGACCGGCGGGAAGCCACTACGCTGAGGGTGACGCTGGAGGGCGCCACCGGGTCCGCGGGACGGACTGAGTCCACCTCCGAGTCACTCCACATTTTGGCTGTGGCCTCTTCCTCGGCCTGAGCAGCGGACCGCAGGCGTGGAGGGAGACGCCAGTGTCCACTTCGCTTCCCGAGCGGCCCGACCTCGCCCAGCTGCGACGCCAGGCCAAAGAACTGCGCGACGCCGCCCGCCGTCAGGAGGCCGGTGCCGTCGAACGGTTCGCGCGCCACCACGGAAACGCACCCGGAGATGACGTCACCCTGGCGGCGGCCCAGCTGGTCGTCGCCCGCGAGCTGGGATTCCCCAGCTGGCCGCGCCTCAAGGCCGCCGTCGAGGCCCGCGCCATCAGTCCCGGGCATCTGGCGGAGGCGTTCGTGCTGCGTCGGTCGAGCGACGCCTGCGCGAGGCCGCCACGATCCTCGACACCGTACCGGACATGACCAGCCATAGCCTGGCCGCTGCGGTTGTGCTGGGGGACGCCCAGCGGGTCGCCGAGACGCTCGCCGTCGACCCGGCGGCTGCGGTCACCATCGATGAGGTCCGGGGCTGGCCGCCGCTGCTGTATGCGTGCTACTCCCGCTGGCAGCAGATCGACCCTGGGCGAGCGGGAGGGCTGACCGAAGTGGTCCGCCTCCTCCTCGACGCCGGAGCCAGCCCGAACACCAACGACGGAGCCAGATATCCCCGCTCCGCTCTGAAAGGGTCCGTAGAGGCGAACAACCCGGACATGACCAGGGTCCTGCTCGAGGCCGGAGCCAACTCCGACGTGGGCCAGCCCATCGGGGAGGCGGTCGGACGCGGCGGCGAACGCCTCCGCCGACGTCGTGATCGCTCTCCTCGCCGCAGGCGCGGATCCCCAAGCCGACGGCGAACACGGCGTCTCCGCGCTGCGCCTCGCCGTGCGGGCCGGGAAGAACGAGACGGCGGCGCTGCTCGCCGACCGTGGCGCACCGGATGACAGCACCGACATCGACCGTTTCCTCGGCGCCTGCCGGCGAGCAGCCGCTCCATATCGCCTCCTACGCCGGTAACGCCGAGGCCGTCCGGCACCTGCTCGGCGCCGGCGCCGACGTCGACGCTCGCGACACCCGCTTCGACGCCACGCCGCTGGCGTTCGCCACCGTGGGCAGTGGCGAGCAAGCCGGTAAACCCGGCAGCTGGCTCGAGGTAGTCCGGCAGCTGGTCTCTGCCGGCGCATCCCACGACGGCGCGTGGATTGCCGGTAAGCCGCCAAGCGAGGAGGTTATCGACCTTCTCCACAGCTACGGCATCAGCCCGGACGACGAGCCAGAAACCCGGCTCGACGACACCGGCGACCCGCTCCCACTCGCTGCCGGAGTAATGGCCGACATCGCCAGGCACCTCGAAGCCGCTACCCCGACCGCCCAAGCGCACTGACCCGCACCCGTTCCTGACGGGTGGATCCGGGTGGGCGACCTGAACGCGTAAAGGCCGGCCCGACGCCAGACAATAGCCAGGCTCGCAGAGCCTCTTGCCGGGCGGCGGTCGAGATACGTGCGTCCGCACGCGGCTGGCCGGTGCTGCCCACTACGGGATAGTGCACGGCCGCAGGTGCGGCGCGGCGCTCTCCCCTTATGTGCGGGGTCTCTGAACCTCCCGGTCCCAGGCCTGGGCGCCCATCTGGACTGCTTCCCACGGGCTGCCCAGCGGCGGGGTGTAGGACAGGTCGAGATCACTGATGTTCCCGACCGTCATGGTGTGGAAGATCGCGGTGGCGGCAATGTCGATCCGCTTGGCGATCTCGGCGTGCTTGTGGCCGAACAGCTGCATGCCGAGCAGCTGCCCCGTGCGCCGATCCCCGGTGACGCGCATGGTGATGCGGTGGCTGCCGGGGTAGTAAGCCTTGTGGTCATCGGCCTCGGACTGGACCGTGACCGGGTCGAATCCGGCAGCCACGGCCTCGTCGTGGCGGAGCCCGGTCCGGGCTGCGGCCTGGTCGAAGATCTTCACGACCTGGGTTCCGAGGCTGCCGGCGAACTGCCGGCTGGCGCCGAGCGCGTTCTCGCCCGCGACCCTGCCCTGCTTGTGTGCAGTGGTACCCAGCGGCAGGTACGTCTCCCCCAGCAGCCGGTGATGCGTGACGACACAGTCACCTGCGGCCAGCACATCGGGCAGGCCAGTCTGCATGGCGCGGTCGATCCGAATGGCGCCGCGCACGCCCAGGGTTGCGCCTGCCGCTGCGGCCAGCACGGTGTCCGGGCAGACGCCGGCGACGACCAGGACCATGTCGGCTATCCGCTCGACGGCTTCGCCGGCTGCAGTCTGTGCGTCAACTCGCAACCGACCCTTGCCAGTCGATGAGTTCCTGCTGATCCGGCGAGCTGTTGTGCTGTTAAGTACGTCGACGCCCTGCGCTGCCAGCTCGGCATGAACCAGCGCGCCGAGTTGCGCGTCGACGGTCGCGAGTACTTCGGGTAGCTGCTCGATCTGAGTGACGGCCAGGCCGCGGCAGATCAGAGCGTCGGCCATCTCCAGGCCGACATACCCGGCGCCGACGATGACCGCGCCAGCGGCGGATGTTTCCTCGAGCGTTCGCATGACAGCGAAGGTGTCGCCCATGGTATGCAGCACGTGCACGCCGTCACCAGGTCCGAGCGCGCCGGGTCCGGCCAGTCCGGCGATCGGGGGCCGGACCGGGACAGCGCCGGTGCCGATGATCAGCTTGTCGTATGGAATCAGCTCGTCCCGGCCGTCCGGCCCGGTGACCTCCAGCTTGCGGCCCGAAACGTCGATGCGGCGGGCCGTGGTATCCAGACGCAAGGCCATCCCGGTCGCTTCAAGGTCGGCGACGGTCCGGTGCGCCAGGTTGCGCCAGTGCGTCACCTCGCCGGACACGTAGTACGGGATGCCGCAGATGGAAAAGTTCGGGTATGCGTCAGCGACGACCACGGTGACCTCGGCCGACGGATCGAGCTCGCGGGCGCGCAAGGCTGCGCTGATCCCCGCATCGCTGCCGCCGATCATGACCAGGTGCATGCATCGCTCCCGTTAGTCGCCGGAAGGGCTGGCGGAACTGGCAGCAGAAGCCGCTGCGTCTTCTCGCGCCGCGCCTGTGGGGTGCGGGACGACGACGTCTGCGGCTTCCTGCGGCGTGATGTCTGGATACAGCGTCTTGATAACGACGACAGCGACCACGCCGCCGGCAATCTGCGCGCCGATGAAAGACGGAGCCGAGGCCGGTGCGATCCCAGCGAACGTATTGGAGAACATCCGCCCGATGGTGATCGCCGGGTTGGCAAAGCTAGCTGAGGAAGTGAAGAAGTACGCCGCGCCGATATACGCCCCGACCGCCGCCGGGGTGGCTCGGGCGCGCCCCGACCTGGCTAGCGCGAAGATCACCAGGATGAGCCCAAGCGTGGCGATGACCTCGGACAGGAAGTGGGCTGGAGTGGCCCGGCTCTTGGCGGAGATGGTCACCGCCGGCAGCGCGAACATCACGTTCGCGCCGATCGCGCCCACGATGCAGCCGGCCACCTGGGCCGGCAGGTAGGCGGCGGCATCACGCCATGACACGCCGCCGAAGGCCGCGTCGACGAAGGACACGACGGGGTTGAAGTGACCGCCCGAAACCGGGCCGAACATCAGGATGATCGCGAACAGCCCGGCGGCGGTAGCGGCGGCGTTCTCCAGCAGCTCCAGGCCCGTGTCACCGGGAGACAGACGCTGGGCGGCGATCCCGGAGCCGATCACCAGCGCGGCCAGGAAGGCGCTGCCCAGAAACTCGGCGGTCAGCCGCCGCCACAGCGCAACCTCGCTCACCCAGCCACTCCCGGTCTTCATAGACAGCTGTCGATACAGATGCCAGCTTGCCAGCCAGTATCGATGCCCGTCAACATAGAGGCATGTCGATCCAGCACGCGACCCGGGATCTCCCGATCATCAGCGCGACCGACCAGGATGCCTGCGCGCAGCCTGCTCTTATCGGTGATGCGATCGGCGAGGAGGCCGCGGCCGGGCTGGCGCAGGTGTTCAGGGCGCTCGGCGACCCGGTCCGGCTCCGGCTGGTATCACTGATTGGCGCGCGGCAGGGCGGCGAGGTCTGCGTGTGCGATCTCACCAGCGCCTTTGCCCTGACCCAGCCCACCATCAGCCACCACCTGAAGGTGCTGCGCGAGGCCGGCCTCATCGACAGCGAACGTCGCGGCACCTGGGTCTACTACCGGCTCGTCCCGGCCGCACTGGAGCGCATGGCGGAGCTGCTGTCGGTCCCGGCCGGCTAGCTTCCCGCCTGCCGACCCCGAATGCCAGCGTGCCTGCACATCGGCGCGCTGGCCGTCAGCAGCAAGCCAGGACACGGCGAAATGACCGAGCGACGAAGGCCAGGCGCGCAGTGCTGACGCACGCGGCGAGACCGAGCAGCCATCCAAAGCTCGGTGCGCCGGCCAGTGCGGCGGTGACTGCGAATGCATCCAGAGCGGCCAGTCCGATGGACGCTACGGTGCTTGCCCGGTGCTCCTATCATTGCTCGCGCCGTGCGTTCCGCGCGCCGCCGAGTCCGGCGTGCCGAGGACGCGGCCCGGGCAGTTTCGCGTCACGGCTAGCCATCGCGCGGCGGCCATGCCGCCGGGGATGCGCCTCTGCCCGCTGATCGGCCTCCAGGGTCAGGTTCGCTCCTGGAGGCCGTGTGCCACCGGTCAGCTGCAGCAGGAGCCGGCCGACGCGGACTGGCCGGTGCCCTCCTGCGTCCCGCAGCAATGTACGTCCGGCGCTGAGGCCGAGGCCGCCGCTGCGCTCGCGTCGAGGGAGGCCTCGACCGCTGCCCAGCTCTGGCTGCCGTCCTGGCCCCAGAAGCTCTGGCTGTCCTCCAGGACGGTGTAGACCTCCCATCGCTCGCCGTCGGGCGTGCCCTCGACCCAGAACTTGTCCTGCCTGGCGTAGCAGCATGTGCTGCCGCGCTCGTCGATCGAGGCCAGGCCGGCCTCCGCGAGGCGCTGCTGCTCGGCGTCGACGACGTCGGTATCAGCGACCTCGACGCCGAGGTGGTTGAGGCTGCCGCCCTGGCCGGGGTTCTCCATCAGGATGAGCTTGAGCGGCGGGTCGGCGATCGCGAAGTTGGCGTAGCCGGGCCGGACCTTGGTGGGCTCGGTTCCGAACAGCTTGCTGTAGAAGCCGACGGACTCATCCAGGTCGTCGACGTTGATCGCGAGCTGTATGCGGCCGGTCATGGGAACCTCCAACGATATTGATGTCCGTCTATGTCTTGGCTGTCTGAGCTTGCCACAACACATAGGAGCCTGTCAATATAGACGTATGTCGAAGTCTCTGGTTGCGCTAGACCCGGTCAGCACTGCCGCGTGCTGCCCCCCGCTGACGGCCCAGCCCCTGTCGCAGGCCCAGGCCGACCAGATCGCGCCGCTGCTCAAGGCACTCGCCGACCCGGTGCGGCTGCGCCTGATGTCCCTGGTCGCCTCCCACGCCGGTGGTGAGGCATGCGTCTGCGACCTCAACGACGCCTTCGACCTGTCCCAGCCCACCATCAGCCACCACCTGAAAGTCCTGCACGACGCCGGGCTACTGGACCGCCAGAAACGCGGCGTCTGGGCGTACTACCGGATCAGGACCGAGGCGCTCGCCAGCGTCGCCGCGCTGGTCGCCTACACGCCCGCCACTGCCTGACCATCCCCTACCTGAGGCTGGTGTTGCGAGCACGCGGCACAGGACGGCGGCTGTTTTGCCGCACTTGCTCGATCGCACGCTTCGACAGTCGACGGAAACGGATACCTCGCAAAGGGCGGGGATTTGCTACTCCGCCGACAGGCCGAAGGCGAGGCAGGCGATCTTAGAGAGCTCGCTGAGCGGATCGCGGCGCTCCCGCAGTTCCCGGCCGAGGTCCACGACGCCGTTCACGAGCAGGAGTGCGACGAGCCGGATCGTTGGCTCAGGAAGCGGCGACTGGAGCCGCAGCGCGACGACGACGAGCAGATCAGCGACCTGCTGGTGTTGCTCGTCGTAGGCCGCGGCAAGCGGCGAGCCTGGTCGCGCCTCCGCTCTGATGGCGGCGACCAGCCGCGGATCGGCTCCCCGATAGCTCACCAGCGCCCGGATGACCGAACGCATGGTCTCGATGGCGCTCCGGTCGGTCGCTGCCTCCGCGGTGTTCAGAGCGAACCGGAGATACTCGGCTCCGAACTCGCGGAACAACTCGACGAAGCATGCCTCCTTGTCGGCGAAGTGCTCATAGAAGACCCGCTTGGCCAGTCCGGCGGCCGACGTGATGCTGGCGACGCTCGTTCCGGCCACGCCATGCTCGGCGGCTAGCACAGCCGCGGCGTCGAGCAGATCACGCCGCTGGCGACGGAACCGCTGCTCGTAGGGGACCTTGCCCCAGGCGCGCCGAGATATCGCCGGGTTCGGCTCGGGAAGCTCGGCCGGGGACGGATAATCCGGAACGATGTGCTGCGCCATCTCCGCGAGTTTAGCGACGCAGTTGCATGCTGCCGATATCCCTGTTACCCCATGTCACGACGGCGGCAAACCGTGATAACCGCTTTAGCGGCCGCCCCGTGGGCGAGCCGCGCCGTTGTCTTGATAGCGATTCGGTGCCTGACTAGCATCTCAAATTAGGAACGCTATGGTTCCTCTTATCCTAACTCGGAGAGTGGCAATGACCGAGACCGGCGGCGGCAAGATCGAAGAGACGCAGATCGAGCGGTACAGGTCCACGCGCGGCATCAACTACGACTCAGTCCCGTGGAAGCTGTGGGAGAAGTCCAAGAAGCTCTTCTGGGACCCGGCCGACCTGGACTTCTCGCAGGACGCCGTCGACTGGCGGGAGATGTCAGAGACAGCGCAGACTATTGTCGCGATGTCGGCTCGTGGGTTCATGGTCGGCGAGGAAGCCGTGACGATGGACATCGTCCCGTTGCTGCGCTGCATGTCCGACCTGGGGCGACTTGAGGACACGATGTACCTGTCGATGTTCGCGATGGAAGAGGCCAAGCACACTGACATGTTCCGCCGCTGGTTCGACGCCGTGGGCCTCGACCCGGCCTCTCTGGACGACCTCGTGCGTGCCCGGACTGCAGCGATGCGCAATAACGACAACGGCGGTAACCCAGTCGGCGGACTGTTCGACGGCGTGCTGACGACGGTGATGCGCCGGCTCGACACCGACCAGTCACCCGAGGCGATCCTGGACGCGACGCTGGTTTACAACCAGCTCGTCGAGGGCGTGGCGGCGATCGGCGGGTACAAGCGCTGGAACGAGACATTCCGCCGTCTCGGCAAGCTCCCCGGCCTTGAAGCCGGTATCAAGCTCACCCAGCGCGACGAGCGACGTCACATCGCCTACGGCACCTACCTCGGCCGCCAGATTCTGGCCGAGCATCCGGAACTCTGGGAGTTCACCGAACGCCGCTGGAAGCAGCTCACCGACGGCTTCGCCGGCGGGTACGGCAGCGCGGCACAGCAAGACCAGGCAGCCGCAGCCGGCTTCGACTCCGCTGCGGTCAAGGCACTGATCGACCGTCGCCTCGAGGCGCTCCGCATCGCGGTCACGATGCGTCCTGACGACGTCGAACGCGCCGATCCCGAGTCTTTCGTGCCCGAAGAGCTCGCGTCCATTACGTAGCGATCGGGCCCGGCGATGGATCGACCACGCCGCTCTGGCAGCGCAGCGGGGTAACGGCTCCATCGAACCCTTCATCGCCGTAGCCAATCTGCACGGCCGAGTGCACAGCAGCGACCTGATCGCGCTGCAAGACGCCAGTAACGAGGAAGATGATCCCTCGGCGAGCGGTGGCGACATGACGTCTGCCCAGGCTCAGATTCTGCCCACCCTGCAATCCGTGCCACGCTGGTGCAGTAGCTCACCTCAAAGGCAGGCCTGGCGACTAGGCAGAGCTTGCCCCGGGCTCTGCCGCCACAACTTCGGGCGCGGCACCAACGCCGGACTGTCGGTGCAGGCCGAGGGCCTGCTGCTCACCAGGCCTGTGCAGCAGGTCCTCGACGAGCCGCGGGAACTTGTGCTGGGGAGAGCCGCCTACCAGGGGATGGCGCCGTACTGGCCGCAGGCTACCGGACCGGTCGCCGCGCGGACAGCGCGCAAACGCGAGCCTGGCCCCGGACGCCGTGCGGTTCGGCAGCATCAGCCGAAGACCGTGTCGATCGGCCGGGCCGGCGTTCGTATAGGAGACAGAGGAGCCGCCTGCGGCCGGCGCAGCCCCGCGCAGCGAGGAGACATCAATGTCCGAGCCCAAAGTCCTGCTGACTGATCTGGGAATTCCCGAGTCACCACGGTGGCACGAAGGCCGGCTGTGGTTCTGCAACTGGATCGAACGGCAGGTCGTGGCCGTCGGCCTGGACGGCACGGCCGAGGTCATGGCCACACGAGATCCCGACAGCCACCCGATGGGCTATTCCATCGACTGGCTGCCCGACGGCAGGCTGCTGGTGACCGGCGACAAGCTGCGACGCCAGGAACCCGACGGGTCGATCGTCGTCCACGCCCATCAGCGCGCGAACGAGATCGTGGTGGACGGCCGCGGCAACATCTACCTCAACGGGGCGGACTTCGACTTCGTCGCCGGGGCCCCGCCCAAGACCGGCTACATCAAGCTCGTGACCCCAGACGGCAAGCTACGCCAGGTCGCCGGCGACATCCAGTTCCCCAATGGCATGGTCATCACGCCAGACAACCGGACGCTGATCATCTCCGAGTCTTTCGCGGGGACGCTCACCGCGTTCGATATAGACACTGACGGAGGGCTATCCAACCGCCGGGTCTTCGCAGGAGGAGTCGCTCCGGACGGCATCTGCCTGGACGCCGAGGGCGCCGTCTGGGTCAGCACGGGGTTCTCGGTGGCCCGCGTCGCCGAGGGCGGCGAGGTCCTGCAGCGCGTCGAACTGCCCGAGGGCCGGGCCCCGTTCGCGCTGATGCTCGGCGGACCAGACCGGCGAACCCTGTTCATCTGCACCGCAGAATGGCGGATGGCCAACGACCACGTAGTCAACCTCGATCGGCTGACCAGGGGGCCCCGCACCGGAGAGATCCTGACCCTGCCTGTCTCCGTACCCGGCGTCGGCCGGCCATGACCCAGGTAGCCAACTTATCCAAGTGCTCGCAGGAGCAGATCGCTGCTCTCGTCCGCGACCTCCGCGGCTAGGTCATCGGCCGTCCTGCCAGGGGACCTTCGGCCGTGGTAGCGGGCACTCGAGGCGAGCTAGCGCAGGCAGCTCTTGCAGCACCCACCGCTGGCCAGGGTCCAAAGACAGACGTCGGGCCGCTCGGGTCAGCACGAGCGTCCGCGGACTCCTCCCCCACACGCGGTTCCGGGCGCATGAACGACCCGCCCTAACCGTTCGGGGTCAGCACCAGAAGCGCGGACCGCCAAGATCGGGACCCACGCGGCGTCTAGACGCCGGCGGGCAGGTTTCCGGTTTGCTCGGCGGTGGCGGCCCAGCTGGCGAGCATTTTGAGGCTATCGGCCGTGGGGGTGCCAGCGGCCGCGGTGTAGGCGAGCAGGGTCAGGCCGGGGCGGGCGGAGAACTCCATGGCCTCGAAGTCGAGGTCGAGGGTGCCGACGACCGGATGGTGGATGCGCTTGTGGCCGGTCCGGTGGAAGCGGACGTTGTGGGCGGCCCACCGGGTCCGGAAGTCATTGCTCTGCGTGGATAGCTCGCCGATCAGCTCGATGAGCTGCTTGTCGTGCGGGTTGCTGCCTGCCTCGGACCGGAGCATGGCGGCGATGTCGTCAGCGGCGCGGTCCCAATCGGCGAAAAAACTCGCGCGCCGCGGGGTCGAGGTAGACGAATCGGGCGTTATTGGCGGGCCTGCGCGGGTCGGCCAGGACCGGGGCGTAGAGGGCTCGGGCGAGCTGGTTAGCGGCGAGCATGTCGTGGCGGGCGTTGCGCACCCAGGCGGGCGCGTCAGTGATGGCATCGAGGATCTGCTGAATACCGGCGGTGACGCCAGAGGTCCTGGTCCGCCGCTGCCGCGGTGAGGCTGGCTGGCTGGCGCAGGCGAGATCGAACAGGTGAGCTCGCTCGGCCTCGTCTAGCTGGAGCGCGTTGGCCACTCCGTCCAGGACTGAATCGGACGCACCGCTGAGGTTGCCGCGTTCCATCCGCACGTAGTAGTCGATGCTCACACCCGCGAGGAGCGCGACCTCCTCGCGCCGCAGGCCCTTGACCCGGCGGTTGCCGCCGCCGTAGGCGGGCAGCCCGGCTTCGGCGGGTGACATCCGCTCGCGCCGCGAGGTGAGGAACTCGCGGACCTGGGCTCGGTTGTCCATGGCCTCTACGGTAGGCCCGCGTCCTGCTACCTGGGAGGTACTGGCGTTACCTGGAACATCCGTCACTCCCATAGCCACGGGCCAGCGCGTTGACTAGCCGACATGACCGCAGCAGAGTCCGCAACACGCCCGAGCCGGCCTGGGCCATGGCCAGCGTCTGATCACGCCCGCTCCGCTGCACCAGATACGAGAAGGGAACCCGGCATGACCGACCACCAGACTCCCGCCCAGCGGATGACCGGGGAGTTCGCCCCCAAGCTCGTGGAACTCACAGACGAGGTGCTCTTCGGCGACGTGTGGGCCAGGCCCCAGCTCAGCCCACGGGACCGCAGTCTCATCACCTGCGCTGCCCTGGTCACCAACGGCAGTACCGAGCACTTGCGCGGGCACTTCGGCCGGGCCCGGCAGAACGGGCTCACCGAGACCGAGCTCAAGGAGATGATCACCCACCTGGCGTTCTATGCGGGCTGGCCGCGCGCCATGTCCGCGGTCTCCCTGGCACGGGAGTTGCTCGACGGCGGCAACGACCAGTGAGTACAAGCCCGGCCCCGAACGGCCTCCGCTCCAGCACCGGAGGCGGAAGTGTTCTGGCAGGCTCCAAACCGGGCAGGATCGCTGGCCAGCGCGATAACGGCACCAGGCAAGGAGGCTAGAAAGTCATGCGAGCTGCGATCTTCCGCGGCCCACGGGACATCGAGGTCGGCGAGCGGCCCGACCCGGTGATCCGGGAACCGACCGACGCGATCGTCCGCGTCGTGCTGGCCTGCGTCTGCGGATCCGACCTGTGGTACTACCGGGGCGAGAGCCCGCACGCCGTCGGATCGATCGGCCACGAGTTCATCGGCCTTGTGGAGCATACCGGCGCTGACGTGGCGACCGTGTCACCAGGGGACCTGGTAGTGGCGCCCTTCATCTACAGCGACATGACCTGCCCGCACTGCCAGCACGGCTCGACGATCTCCTGCAAGCTGGGCGGCAACTTCGGCGACGGCACCATCGACGGCGGACAGGGCCAGGCCGTCCGGGTTCCGCTGGCGGGCAGTACCCTGGTGCGCGTTCCGGGCAGTGGCCACTCAGACCAGACGCTCCGGTCGTTGCTCACGCTCTCCGACGTGATGGCGACCGGTCACCACGCGGCGGTCAGCGCGGGCGTACGGCCAGGTGATGTCGTGGCGGTTGTCGGCGACGGGGCCGTCGGGCTTTCGGCTGTTCTGGCGGCCCGCAGGCTGGGCGCCGAGCGTGTCATCGCCCTGAGCCGTCATCCTGACCGCCAGACGGTCGCCAAGACGTTCGGTGCCACCGACATAGTCGCGGCCCGGGGGGACGAGGCAACCGAGGCCGTCATGGACCTGACGCGCGGGATCGGCGCCGATGCGTCGCTCGAATGCGCGGGAACCGCCCAGGCCATCGCGACCGCCTTCGCGATCGCCCGCCCCGGCTCGACAGTGGGCATGGTGGGCGTGCCCCACGGAGAAGTACCGGTACTGCAGGCATTCTTCCGGAACGTCGGCTGGCAGGGCGGCCCGGCACCCGCCCGCATCTACATCCCGGACCTGCTCGGCGACGTCCTCAGCGGCGCGATCAATCCCGGTCTCGTGCTCGACTACGAGACCGACCTGGACCACGTCGCGGACGCTTACGCCGCCATGGACCAGCGCCGGGCCATCAAGTCCCTCATCCGAGTCGGGTCCGTGTAGGAGGCGAGTGTTGTGGCGACATGGACACCAGAGGAACTGGACCGCATCGGCCGGGCCGAGGAGCTTCACCTTGCCGCCGGGCGGCGGGACGGCGGGCTCAGCCGGTACGTGACCATGTGGGTGGTCCGGGCCGGCGACGACCTCTACGTCCGCTCCGCGTACAGACCGGGCAACCCGTGGTACCGGCGAGCCACGGCTGCCGGGGAAGGCAGGGTGCGAGCCGGCGGCGTTGAGCGCGACGTCACTTTCGCTCTCGCCGACCCGGCTGTTCAGGGTGACATCGACTCCGCCTATCACGCCAAATACGACCGGTACGGACCTCAGATCGTCGGGTCGGTTACCGGACCGGAGGCGCACGCCGTCACCGTCCGCCTGGCGAAAGCCAGCCAGCACGACTCAAGTCAGTAACGGCAGGGAGTTAGCCATGAGCGACGTGACCGTCGTCATCGGCGCCGGGCAGATCGGGCAGGCGATTGCCCGCCGTGTCAGCGCTGGCAAGCACGTTCTGCGTGCCGATCTGCACCGGGCCAGCGCCGCCGCGGCAGCCGAGGTGCTGGCTGACGCTGGCTTTGACGTCAGCACCGCCGCCGTGGACGTGTCCTCGCGCGAGTCTGTGCATGCCCTCGCCGAAGCCGCTGCGGCGCTCGGTGACATTACGGGCGTGATCCTCGCCGCTGGGGTTTCACCCAGCCAGGCGGCACCTGAGGTCATTCTCGCCGTCGACCTGTACGGCACCGCGCTGGTGCTCGAGGAGTTCGGGACCGTCATCGCTTCCGGCGGCTCCGCTGTCGTCATCGCATCGCAGTCCGGTCACCGCCTCGGCGCGCTGACAGCCGAGCAGGATGCCGCTCTCGCCACGACGCCGGCCGATGAACTGCTGTCGTTGCCTATGCTGCAGCCGGAACAGGTGACCGATTCGCTGCTGGCCTACCAACTCGCCAAGCGCGGGAACTCATTGCGCGTGATGGCGGAGGCAGTCCGCTGGGGCAAGCGCGGCGCGCGGGTGAACACCATCAGCCCCGGCATCATCATCACCCCGCTCGCCCGGGATGAGCTGACCGGACCGCGCGGCGAGGTATACCGGCGGATGCTTGAGCTATCCCCGGCCGGGCGCGCGGGTACGCCTGACGAGGTCGGCACTGTCGGCGCGCTCCTCATGGGCCCCGACGGAGCGTTCATCACCGGAAGTGATTTCCTGATGGATGGCGGCGTCACCGCCTCGTACTTCTTCGCGGAACTTGCCCCCAGATGATCGCCCTTGCATCCGCGCCGGGAGCATCGTTCACTGGCCAGCCCGTAGGAGACACAGATGCAGATTTCTCGCAACGCAGCCACGGCGAAGGGACCTGCCGAGACCTTCACCGGTGATGTATGGGTTGACCCGATCACCCGAGGATTGCCGCCCTCGCAGCTGAACGTCGCAGCGGTCCGCTTCGCACCCGGAGCGCGCAGCGCCTGGCATTCCCACGACGGCGGGCAAACCCTGTACGTCACCGAGGGCCGCGGCTTGGTTCAGGTCCGCGGACAGCAGGTCACCGAGCTCAATCCCGGCGACGTCGTCTTCGCACCCGACGGCGAAGAACACTGGCACGGCGCCAGCCCCGACCACTTCATGACACACCTTTCCATCACCGAAGGCGCACCGCACTGGGGCCCGCACGTCACCGACGCCGAGTACCAGAGCCAGCACAAGCCCGGAAAGTGAGAGTCAGAAATGCACCTGCGTGCACTAGGTAACAGCGGCCTGAGGTTTCGGCGATCGGCCTCGGCTGCGTGGGCCTGAGCGCCAACTACGGCGAACCCGTCGATGAGGCCGTAGGCGTCGCGCTCATCCGGGCCGCCGTAGACCGGGGCGTCACCTTCTTCGACACCGCCGAGGCATACGGGCCATTCACCAACGAACAACTGGTCGGCAAGGCGCTGGCGCTGGTGCGCGACCGAGTCGTGATCGCCACCAAGTTCGCGTTCGACTACGACGAGGTGCATTCCCAGACAGCGCGCGCCAGGCGGGGGATCATGAGCGACGGCTAGAGGAGCGCGAGCACTGGGTCGCCGCGCGCGAACGTGAAGCCGACCAGCGCGGCGGGCCGCCCGGGTTGGATGGACGTCCGGGTGCGTCCTGCAACGCGTTGCGGGCTCGCAATCGTCGGACGGCACGGAGCGCCTCGTCCTGGTTGGGCTGCGGGCCGACGATGATCTCGCGAACGGCAGTCATCCGACCACTCAGTGGGTCGTTGAGGCCGATCTCCAGGTAAGGCGAACTGCTCGGCGACGAGACGGGCCGGGCGCAGACGGCAAGATGGCCATCAGCGACGACATCCAGCTCCTGGCCAACAAGGACAGCGACTTCGACCTGACCGAGACCTCGGTACGCGAATGGGTGAAGCAGATGGCCACTTGTCAGCACCAAATCAGCACCAGAATCGTCGCCAGCTACACGCGATTGCGTTGAACGCGATCAGCGCTATCGGGTGATGGCAAGGCCGTGCGCCGATGATCCGGTAGCCGACGTTTCTACCGCACAAGGCATCATGCATCGCGAAGCTTCAAGGCGAGTGCGCCGAGGAGGAGGGTGCCGGCTGTCCAGAGCGCGACGACGCCGAGGCCCTGCCACGGGGTGAGCGGCAGGCCCTTCACCCCGATCGTGGCCTGGGCGTCCAGGCCGGCGGGCAGGGGCCCGATCTGGTCCAGGTGTCGGGAGAGGGCCTGGTCGGAGACGACGTCCGCGGCGATCGGGAACAGGTACAGCACGCCGAGTACCAGGCCGATCGCGGCCGCGGAGTCGCGTACCGCGGCGGCGACCCCGAGGCTGAGCAGGGCGATGAGCGTCAGGTACAAGACCGTGCCGGCGATGGCCCGGATGTCGGCGCCCGAGGTGAGGGACGCGAAGCCGTGCGCAGGGGTGAAGCCGTGGCCGGGCAGGATCAGCCGCCCGGCGAGCGCGGATCCGGCGACCGCCAGAGCTGAGACGATCAGCACCGGGCCGGTGAGCACCGCGGCCTTGGCTAAGAGGAACGTGAGCCGCCGGGGCATCGCGGTCAGCGACAGCTTGATCATCCCGGTGCTGTACTCGTTGCCGATCGCCAGCACCCCGGCGACGGCGACCACGGCCTGGCCTAGGTAGATCCCGGTGAGGCTGACCTTCGCGGGGTCGACCCCACATGTGGCGGACGGGCACCAGGCCGCGCTGGCCGCCGGCACGCCGACGGCGAGTGTCAGCGTGACGACTCCGGCCAGCAGCCAGGCCGGGCCGGCCACGGTGCGGAACTTGGTCCACTCGGCGTGCACGGCCTGGCCCAGCAGATAACGCGGCGGAGCGATCCGGCCGGTGAGGCTCATGCGTCTCTCCGGCGCAGCAGGTAATAGGCCAACGCCAGCGCGGCGGCCGCCCACGCGCACTCCACCGCCAGCCCGGCCCACGGCGCGAGCGGGTAGTACCCGGCATTCGGCGAATAGATGGCGATGAGCTGATGGAACTGCGGGACCGCCTGCTGTACCGACAAGGCGGCGGCCGGGGTGATCTGCAGCTCCCAGCCTCCTCCTCCCCCGCCGCCTTGCCCCGGCACCGGGTTGAAGGCGAGCAGATGCGGGACGAAGATCACCACGATCACCATGGCGACCGCCGGCGCGCTGCGCCGCATGATGGTGCCGATCGCGAGCGCGAGCACCGCGGCCACGGCGAGCAGCGCCGCGGTGCCGACGACCATCCGTGCCTCGGTGAGCAGCGAAACCGGCCATTGCAGGCCGCCGGCCCGGAGCAGCAGGGGCGTGCCGACGGCGAGCGCGAGGGTGGCGGCGGCCAGCCCGGTGACGAAACCGACCGCGCCGATCACGACGGCCTTGGCGGCCAGCAGCCGGCCGCGGCGGGGTGCGGCGGTCAGCGAGATGCGGATCAGCCCGCGCCGGTACTCGGCGGTGATGAACATCGCGGCCACCACGATCAGCGGGATCAGCCCGAAGAACGTCCCGGCCAGCGCCCGCTGGAGGGATTGACCACGTCCGCTGTACGCGTTCCCGGCGGCGGGGCTGATGTCGCCGAAACTGGCCACGGTGATCGTGCCGGCGCTCTGGCGGAGCGTGCCGGGCGCTGGCACGCCGGAGTTCGGGCCGCCTACGTTGGTTCCCGTCCATCCGGTAGCAGGCCAGGACAGCCCGATGTGGCGGAAGACTCCCGTCGCCCGGCTGGCGAAGTTGGAGTCGTATGAAGAGCCGGCGGCGAAGAGCCCGGCTTGCACGGTGGAGGTCAGCCCGGGGAGGGCCGCGGTGCCGACCAGCGTCCAGTGCGTGCCGTCGGCGGAGTCGTACCCGGTGATCGTGCCGCCGTCGCGGGCTAGCCGCAGCCAGCGCGGCGCGGACGCGGACACGCTGCCGGTCAGGCCGGGCGTGTCGTTGATGTAGTCCCATTGCATTCGCACGCCGTGGGACCCGGTGAGCATCATCGCCGCGTAGGCCGAGCCTTGCGACGTGTTCTCCTTGATGATGATCCCGGCCTTGGACCACGGCTCCAGGCCGCCGGGCGCCATCTTGCTCTGGCCGACGGAGACCTGGCCGGTCAGCGACGTCACCTGCGCGCTGATCGTGCCGGTCCCCGTCACCGGCTGGTGCGCGAAGTAGAACGTGTCCACGACCGGCTCACCGCCAGGCCCGGTCGGCTGTGCCGGACAGGCGGACGGCCCGCCGGTACCGATGCACGAATGGCCGACGCCTATGGCGACGAACACGAAGGCGGTGATCGCCGCGATGGTGACGAGCACCGCGATCACCCAGCCGCGCACGGTGCGGAACTTTGTCCACTCGGCGTGTACCAAGTGCCAGAAGCTTTCCCGCTCCCGGGTCAGCAGGGAGCGGTGCGGTGCCACGGCGCCAGTCATCATGATGTCGCCTCCGCCCGGTAGTCGCCGCTCTCCCTGGTGAGTTCCATGTAGGCCTGTTCGAGGGTGGCCCGGTGGGCGGTGACCTCGCTGAAGGGGATCGCTTGGCTGGTCAGAGCAGCCACCACTCGTTCTGATGAAAGATCTGACACTTTGAGCACGCCGGAGCCGTTGGCGGTGACCTCAGCCCCGGCACCGACGAGCACGGTCATCGCGTCGGCCGGTGCCGTGGTCCGCAGCATGATGTGGTTGCCGGAGGCGGCGGCGATGAGGTCGGTGAGGGTGGTGTCGGCTATCACCTTGCCGCGGCCGACGATGACCAGGTGGCCGGCCGTGTCCTGCAGCTCGCTCATCAGGTGGCTGGACACCAGGATCGCGCGGCCTTGCGCTGCCAGCGATCGCAGGAAGCCTTTCATCCAGACGATGCCCTCGGGGTCCATGCCGTTGAACGGCTCGTCGAAGATGAGCACCGGCGGGTCACCGAGCAGTGCGGCGGCGATGCCGAGCCGCTGCCGCATGCCGAGGGAGTACCCGCCGGCCTTGCGGCGGGCGGCGGACTGCAGCCCGGCCTGCGTGATCACCTCGTCGACCCGGCCGGCCTTAAGGCCCTGGGAGTGGGCGAGCCACAGCAGGTGGTTGCGGGCGCTGCGGCTGGGCTGCAGCGCGCCCGCGTCCAGCAGCGACCCGACGTGGCCCAGCGGGTTCTGCAGCGAGCGGTAGGGACGGCCGCCGATGGTGGCGGTGCCCGCGTCGGGGGCGTCCAGGCCGAGGACGACGCGCATCGTGGTTGATTTGCCGGCGCCGTTCGGTCCGACGAAGCCGGTCAGCTGGCCGGGATGAACCGTGAACGTCATCCCGTCCAGCGCCTGTGTAGAGCCGAACCGCTTGCGCAGTCCGTCAATCTCGATAGTCGCGTTCATGCCGACAAGATGCCGCAGTCCGGGGCCGCGCCGCGTCTGCCCGCAGACCCATCTGCACCGCGTCGCAGTCTGCCCGCAGGCATACGCCCGCGGGCAGACGACGCGGCACGACCAGGCGGTTACGATCGCGGTGAGGATGACCCGGCGGGCTGGAGGCGCCCATGATCATGTGGGGATTCCCGGTGCTTGGCTGCGCCCTGCTGGTGTCTGCCGTGCTGCTGCGGCGCTGGCCGCTCGTGGCGCTGGCCGTGACGCTTGGCGGATCGGTGGCGAGCATGGTGCTGGAGCCCGGGGCGGTCGTCACGCTGGTCGTGCTCGCCTTGGCAGTGGGCCTTGAGATCTGCTACATCGCGGCGACCCGCACGCGAAGGGTGTCGGTGACTGGTGCCGCGATGGCCTGCGCGGGCCTGCTGATTCCGGTCCTGGCAGTGCCTTCTCTGGGCTGGCTCCGGGGTGGCACCGTGGGTTCGGCGGGACCCCCCGCTGTCACAATCTACGTACTCGTTTTTACGGTCATTGCCTGGCTCATCGGCCATTCGATTCGGCAGGCGCAGGCGCGGGCCGAGCTGGTGCGGGTGCAGGCGGCCGCCCAGGCCGCGATGGAGGAGCGGCTGCGGATCGCCCGCGAGCTGCACGACATGGTGGCGCACAGCATCGGCATCATCGCTATCCAGGCAGGATCGGGCCGCAGGGTCTTCGACGCTCGTCCCGACGAGGTACGCGACGCGCTGGCGGCCATCGAGGGCACTAGCAGGGAGACGCTGTCCGGGCTGCGGCGGATGGTGACCGGGCTGCGGCGTGCCGAGCCAGAGCCCGGGTCTTGGCTGGCACCGCTTGGCCCGGCGCCCGGCCTGGCCGACATCGACCGGCTAGCCGCCACGGCCCTGGACGCGGGCGTGCGGGTCGAGGTTGACGTGGACTGGCGCGGCAGCCGGGAGCCGCTCCCGGCTGACATCGACCTGTCGGCGTTCCGCATCATCCAGGAGGCGGTCACCAACGTGGTCCGCCACGCCCGCACGGACCAGTGCCTGGTGTCGATCGGCCAGCAGGACGGGTATCTGTCGATCGAGGTCACCGACAGCGGGTGCGGCGGCAGCGCGGCCGGGACCGGCTACGGGATCACCGGCATGCGCGAGCGCGCCGCCCTGCTCGGCGGGGACTTCTCGGCCGGCCCGCGTCCCGGCGGCGGCTTCCGCGTCGCAGCCCGGCTGCCGGTGCCCGCGCCTGCCCGATGACCATCCGGGTCATCCTGGCCGACGACCAGCCGCTGGTCCGCGCGGGCCTGCGCATGCTGATCGACCAGACACCGGGCATCGACGTGGCCGGCGAGGCCGGCACCGGAGCCGAGGCGGTACGGCTGGTCAGGGACACCGGCCCCGATGTGGTCGTGATGGACATCCGCATGCCAGGCATGGACGGCATCGAGGCAACCCAGCTGATCACCGCCGGCGATGCGCGCGCTCGCGTGCTCGTGCTCACCACGTTCGACGACGATGACTACGTCTACGGCGCGCTGCGGGCCGGGGCTAGCGGCTTCCTGGTCAAGGACATGGCGCTGGAGGACATCCTGACTGCGATCCGCGTCGTCGCAGCCGGCGATGCCATCATCGCCCCCGGCGTCACCCGCCGCCTGATCGCGCAGTTCGCCAGACCGTCCCGGCCAGACTCCAAGCTCCGGGAGCTCACCGGGATCACCGACCGCGAACGCGAGGTCCTCAAGCTGGTCGGCCTGGGTATGTCCAACAGCGAGATCGCCGCCACCCTGTACATCACGACAGGCACCGCCAAGACCCACGTGGCCCGGCTGCTGGCCAAGCTGGACGCCCGGGACCGGGTACAACTCGTCATCACCGCCTACCAGGCCGGCTTGGTGCAGGCGCCACACTGAAGCAACGCTAGGAGGTCGTCTGCCTTGGGTCCTTGGGCAGGCCCTCGACTTCGGCGCGATTCGCGAACACCTGTTCTAGCATGAGCTGGTGGGCTGGCCCGCGAGTGACAGGATCCTTTTCGCGCGAATCTCCGGGGTGGCATCGCGGCATGCCAGCCGTCCCGTCAGCGAGACGGCAAGGGCGCGGGCGGTCGCCGACCTGGCCGAACTCGCTGCGGGCCGGAGTGACCTGCTGGCCCCGGTACGCCGGCCTTGCGGTGGGAGTGCACGAAGGCGAGGTGGACGAGGAGCGGTACCTCCGCGCCGCCCAGCTGTGCATCGACGCCGGCGCAGACACCAGCCTCATCCCGCGCTGGATCGACATCGGCCGCAGCCGAGCGAGCGACGTAGCACCCAGGCGCGAGGCGCGCTGGTCGTCAGCAGCAGGCCAGGACGCGGCGAGATGAGCGAGCGACGAAGGCCAGGCGCGCAGTGCTGAGGCATGCGGCGAGACCGAGCAGCCATCCAAAGCTCGGCACGCCGGCCAGTGCAGCGGTGACTGCGAG
Organism: uncultured Actinomycetota bacterium; assembly: GCA_963837255.1. GTDB lineage: Bacteria > Actinomycetota > Actinomycetes > Streptosporangiales > Streptosporangiaceae > JAJYUU01. The sequence goes on along the minus strand of CAWIMN010000007.1, from coordinate 253,901 downwards.
TGCATTCAGAGCGGCCAGTCCCATGCACGCTGCCGTGCCTGCGCGGTGCACGCGCCGGTAGCGCCGCGCCAGCACCGCGATGACGAGGAGGGTAACGCTGGCAGCCAGGACGGCACCGAGCGCGAGGCGGATGAGACCGGGCAGTGGCCACTGCCATGCTCGCGCATCGATCAGCGCTGCCGCCCAGCACAGCCCCGGCGACCGGGTCGGTGAGCATCAGCCGGCGCGCGACGCTCTTCGCCGGGGCTGCCCGGGTGAATTCCTCAATTACCAGGGACGGCTGACCGAACTCTGTGATCGCGGCCCGGGCTGCATTCTCTGCACTCAGGCCCTGCCGCCGGTACTTGGCGTCAGCCTCGAGCAGGCCTGTGATCGCGGCCCGGGCTGCATTCTCTGCACTCAGGCCCTGCCGCCGGTACTTGGCGTCAGCCTCGAGCAGGCCGTCGATCACTTCGTCGGCCAGCTCGGCCGAGAGCCCGGCGGCGAGCGTGGCGTGGTAGTCCGCTATCAGGCTGTGCTCGGCCATGGTTTGCCTTCCAGCGCCACTCCTATGACGGCGGCAAAATCCCGCCATTCGGCGCGGCGTCCTGATAGCGCTCGTTCACCTGCAGCTGTCAGCGTGTAGCACCGGCGCCGGCGGCCAGCCACGACGAGCCACGAGCCCGCTATCAGGCCCGCAGCCTCAACCCGGTGCAGGGCCGGGTAGACAGTCCCGGTCGGCAGAGCCAGCCGCCCGCCGGTCGATTCCCGCAGCGCTTCCATCACCGCCTAGCCATGCCGCGGACCATCTTCCAGGGCGGCGAGGAGCAGCGAGTCGAGATGGCCCTTCAGCTGTTCCGCCTGCATAAGTAGCACAGCTACATTAGGCCTTCCGGCCAGGCAATTCTCCCGGTAGCGTGGACTCTATGAGTAGCGTTGCTACGTATCGGTCTGGACCGAGCCAGCCAGGTACCGGAGGGCCGGTGGCATGGTGACCACCGCCAGGATCTTCGGCGATCAGGTCGGCTCCGCGGCGCCCGTTTTCCTGGCATTCCTGGCCGTCCACGTCCTCGCCGGACTCACGGCTGTCGTAGCCGGCGCCGCCGCAGCTCTAATCCGCAAGGGCAGCCATCGCCACATCCGGGCGGGCCGGTTGTTCTACCGCGCCATCACGGTCGTCTTCGCCACCGCGACAGCGCTGGCGGTCATGCGCTGGCGCCAGGACTACCACTTGCTCATCATCGGCGCCGTCGCGTTCGCTGCTGCCACCATCGGCTACCTGCATAGGAAACGCCACCGGCCTGGCGACACCGGCCACAGGGATGGGCACCGGCTACGTGGCGATGCTGACCGCCTTTTATGTCGACAACGGCCCGCACCTGCCCCTGTGGGACCGACTGCCACCACTGACGTTCTGGTTCCTGCCCGCCGCGATCGGGGCTCCTATCATTGCTCGCGCCGTGCGTTCCGCGCGCCGCCGAGTCCGGCGTGCCGAGGACGCGGCCCGGGCAGTTTCGCGTCACGGCTAGCCATCGCGCGGCGATCATGCCGCCGGGGATGCGCCTCTGCCCGCTGATCGGCCTCCAGGGTCAGGTTCGCTCCTGGAGGCCGTGTGCCACCGGTCAGCTGCAGCAGGAGCCGGCCGACGCGGACTGGCCGGTGCCCTCCTGCGTCCCGCAGCAATGTACGTCCGGCGCTGAGGCCGAGGCCGCCGCTGCGCTCGCGTCGAGGGAGGCCTCGACCGCTGCCCAGCCCTGGCCGCCGTCCTGGCCCCAGAAGCTCTGGCTGTCCTCCAGGACGGTGTAGACCTCCCACCGCTCGCCGTCGGGCGTGCCCTCGACCCAGAACTTGTCCTGCCGGGCGTAGCAGCACGTGCTGCCGCGCTCGTCGATCGAGGCCAGGCCGGCCTCCGCGAGGCGCTGCTGCTCGGCGTCCACGGCGTCGGCATCAGCGACCTCGACGCCGAGGTGGTTGCCTGACCCTCTCCCACGGTTTCTACGGAGCCTTGCAGCACACACTTCCATCGTTTATCGTCGATTAACGATGAATGCTCATCAGGGTCCCCTCGACCGGGCGACAGCCGCCGAGTTCGCCAGCTGGTTCAGGGCGCTGGCGGACGCCAGCCGGATCCAGATCGTGTCCCTGCTGGCCCGCCGCGGCAGCCCGATGAGCGTCGGCGAGATCGTCGCCGCGGTCGACGTCGGCCAGTCCACGGTCTCGGCCCACCTGAAGATTCTGGCCGACGTGCGGTTCGTGCTCGCCGACCACCGGGGCACGGCCACGTACTACCGGATCAACCAGGCATGCGTCGGCTGCTTCCCCACCGCCGCCGACATCGTTATGGGCAAGCCAGTCCCAGTTCCGCCTGTACCAGTCACGCCGGCATAGGGAGCGCAGCATGACAGCCGGAGACCACGACCCGATTATCAGCAGGTACTCGCGCCTCGCTCGCGCCGCGCTCGACGGACAAGTCATCAGCGACTGCGATCCCGACAGTTTTGATGACGGCGGCTTCGGCGCGGCCGCCTATGCCGACCGCAGCCAGGCGCCCGAATCCGCTTTCCGGGCGAGCCTGGGCTGCGGCAATCCGCTAACGGTGGCCGAGCTCCGGCCCGGAGACACCGTCCTCGATCTCGGCTCGGGCGGTGGCCTCGACGTGCTGCTATCAGCCCGCCGGGTCGCGCCCGGCGGAATCGCCTACGGCCTGGACGCCAGCACCGACATGCTTACCCTCGCCCGCACCAACGCTGCCCGGGCGCGCATCGTCAACGCCCGGTTCCTGCACGGCCACATCGAGAACATCCCGCTACCCGATGACCATGTCGACGTCGTCATCTCCAACTGCGTGATCAACCTTTCCGCCGACAAGCCACGAGTCCTGGCCGAGGCGTTCCGCGTCCTCAAACCCGGCGGACGCCTGGGCATCAGCGACGTCACCGCCGATTACGGCATCGACCCGGCGCGGCGGGCACGCGCCGAACAGCGGGTCGGCTGCCTGGCCGGCGCCCTCACTCAGCCGGAATACGAGCGCCTGCTGGTCGCGGCGGGATTCTCCGACGTCACCATAACCAGCACCAGCCAGGCTGCCGACGGCCTCCATTCGGCCATCATCCGGGCCAGGAAACCGGCGAAATGTCAGCGCGAGCAATCGGCCGGATGATCGAAAACGATCACCCATCGGGTCGTTGCGTGACCGGATGCTGGCGCAGCCGTCATCGCCTGGTCCTGCAGCCCACAGCTCCTGTCAGGGCCCGGTCTGCGCCGTGAGCGGCGCCGCCGCCGCTTCGTGAGCTTCGACGCCGACCCCAGTAGGCGGTGCATGCGCCGATGCCCTACATGATGCAGAGAAGCTCTAGCTTCCTGCTCGATGCCAAGCGGCACGGGCCGAGCTGACTTTGCCGCTTCGCGGTGCCGGTTCCAGTAGAACGCCGGGTCCAGCGCATCGCCGACCGCATCTGCGGTGTGCTCAGCGAACTCGGCGAACCCTGCGACCCGCAGGACGCACTCTGACATTGCTAGGTATAATCGATGCCCGGTGCGGGAGTAGCGCTGCTGGCCGGGCTCAGCGTCGACTACTACTCCCGCCGGGAGCGCGGCAACGCCCGCGGGGCCGCCGACAGCCTCCTGGAATCGCCGACCCGCTGCAGGCAATCAGGGTCTGTCCGGCCGCGGTTGACGTTTGACCCTGCTGCCTGCGGCCGACGGTGTTCGATCATGGCGGATATCCGGGTGCCGGCGAACCTGGCCGAGACAGGGAGAGACGCGCGGATTCGCTCAGCGTCCTCCTTGGCGAGGCCGCGCAGTTCCTCGCGGTAACGATGGACTAGCAGCAGGGCATAGTCGCGGCCGCGCCGAGCACCAGCACGGTCAGCATGTCGACCGACAGGCTGCTGACCGTGAGCCCGGCATTGGGCAGCCCGTACGCGGCACCCTTGCCGATGTCGATGGCCATGATCGCACCAAGCAGCGGCGGCAGCCACAGAAACGGGCTGCGGTACACGATCAGCAGGATGATTGCAGCGACGCCGACGGCAGTGTAGAGCAGTGTGTTCTGCGTGCCGGTGCTGATGTTGGTGACCGCGCTCACTGCGGCATGACCGGCCACCGCGACCTGCAGGCCGGACGGCTTGCAGGGCGGTGGCATCGGTGCTCTGCGCGCTATCGGTCGGTGCGGTTATGGCGGCCGAAACCCCGGGGTAACCGAGTGCTACCCGATCAACGGCGAGGACTGCTTCCTGATCAGGCTCCCACGCGCCCGCGCTGGAACAGCTGGAACCGATCCTCGATCGGTTCCTAGCGCTCAGCAACACCACCACCTCGATCGTCGTCTCGACGACCGTGCGAAGGCGGCCGCCGCCGCTTTCCGCCAACCCAGACCGGAGTACCGGTCTGATCCGCGACGATAGCTAGGTATTCCGCTGCGGACGTATCCAATACCCTCTGCCTCGGCCTCCTCCGCTGTGCCCACTGACCGAGCTTGAGCGCAAGGCGCGGAGCGAGGCGGCGGGCTCGCGCCTGGTGGGCTACTCGCGACGGAGCGAGAGTGCCAGGCTGGGAAAGATGAAGGACAGGAGAAAGATCGGCAAGATGCTCTTTCCGGTGCAGCGGAAGGCGACGATTTCGTCCTCGGCGACATCGAAGGTCTTGGTTCGGCTGGGGTTTCGGCCGTTGCGGACTTGCAGGATGTGACGCCTGGGTTCGACCGGTATGTCGATGGCCTCGTTCATTTCAACGGACCCGGCGCTTTCCGTCGACCATGACGTCGTACGTGCCGCGACGGACCTCCACTCCGATAGCTTTGTGCACCAGCCTCAGCGTTGCCGGCATTGTTGATCTCCTCCTCTACCTTGTGAAAGGCGTTGTCTCTGGGTACTCGGCGACCGACGCCATGTGGCGACGACGGTCATCCACGGCTGCCGGTCACGAGCCGTTCCCGGTCGAACATCCCGGCCACCGCCCGCCATCCGAGAGCACCGACGATCAGCAGGGCGCCGACGAGCCCGAGCGCCAGCCCGAGGGTCGGCACGATCACGTTGAAGTACATCAGCGCGACGATGCCGAGCGGGGGGAGGCTGGCCAGCACGCCGAGCCGCTGGGCGGCTCGCGCGTCGGCCGACCGCGCGGAGATCCGTCCGGCGCTGCGAGACGAAGACGATGACGGCCCGCACGGCGGCACAGCCGGCGCTGTATGCCGGGTAGCTATCGAGACGCGCTCTCATCTTGTGCTCGCCAGCCGGCTTCCGCGCGGTTGCTCATCCCCGTCTCAGGCTGATCCCGAGGTCGGGCTTGACGATGGAGGCGATGTAGGTCGGCCAGATCCTGGCGCCGTTACACCGGAAGTTGACGACCTCACCGTCGGCGGCGTCGAAGCTGCGGGTTCGGCTTGAGTACCGGCCCTTGCGCAAGACGATCTTGTGGCGTCCGGGTTCGATCTGGGTCTCTACCGTGTCGTGGTTCGCGAGCGAGCCGACAGGTTTGCCATCGACCGAGATCTCAAACCGTCCGCGTCGAAGCTCGAAGGCGGCGGAGCCGACATCGCGTGTCAGCCGCAACGTCGCGGACACTGCTGTTCTCCTTTGCATCTCAATTGTTGTCTGCCTTGTCGGAGAACTTCGTGCCGCGAGCCGGCCGTCACGTCCGGGCTCCGGTGATGAGCCGCTCGCGGTCGAACATCGCCGCTACTACCCGCCAGGCGAGCAGGTCGACGGCCAGCAGGGCGGCGGCGAGGCCGATCGCGAGAGCGGTCGACACGGGTATCACGTTCAGCGACATCAGCGCCAGGATGGCCAGCAGCGGCAGGCTACCGAGCACGCTCAACTGATGGGCGGCGCGCACATCCGCGGAGCGGGCGGAGACCGCGATCCCGACCCAGATCCCCCAGCCGGCGAGCAACGGGGTGAACAGCAACTGGACCAGCACGTGCGCGCCTGCGTAGATCGCCGAGACGATCACAGGATGAGCAAACAGCGCCGCGGCGGCGAGGAAGATGCCAAAGACCGTGTATGCGATGACGAGAGTCGGAACGAAAGCGGCCAGCGCGTTGGCGATGAGGAACTCCTCGGGGCGGATCGGGGTGATCAGGACAGGCTCCAGCGTGCCCTGCGCGCGCTCTCCGACCACCGAGTAGGCGGACAGGGTGGAGGGCAGGAACGCCGGGATCACCAGCATGTACAGGAGCGAGAGTCCGATACGCGTTCGATATCCGTGGTTCTACGCCGATGGCGGCTTCGTGGCGATCGGCATCTTGGGGCACGCATGTCAGGTGCTTGTGTGCACCGAGTCGACCGGATCTGCCGATGTGCGAGCGGGGTGCTTGAAGGTCGCAACGCGATGAGCTTCGCTATGGTGGCCAGTCTGTCGTTCCATGCACCCGACTACCGACTTTCGGGGAGAGCGTCATGACCGCTGCGGACAGGAGGCATGCGTGAGGCTTCTTCTCACGTCCGGGGGCGTCACGAACACGAGCATCCGCGATGCGCTGGTCGACTTGCTGGGCAAGCCGATCGCCGACTCCAGCGCCCTGTGTATTCCGACCGCGGAGTGGGGCCACCCCGCGTGCACGCCAGCCTCTGCCTGGCGCTTCATTGCCGGCCAGTCGCCGTCACCCGTGTGCGACCTGGGCTGGAAGTCCATCGGCGTGCTGGAGCTCACCGCGCTGTCCAGTATCGGCGAGGAGCGCTGGGTCCCCTGGGTCCGGGAGGCTGACGTCCTGCTGGTGGACGGCGCGATGCGACGTACCTGTGCCACTGGATGCGGCAGTCTGGGCTGGCGGACCTCCTGCCCTCGCTTCTCGAGACGGTTTGGGTGGGGGTGAGCGCCGGAAGCATGGTAATGACCCCCCGGATCGGTGACGACTTCGTGAACTGGAGGCCGCCAACTGGGGGCGACAGAACCCTGGGGGTCGTCGACTTCTCGATCTTCCCGCACCTGGCTGAGGAGGGCATGCCGGGCAACTCGATGGCCGAGGCGGAGAGATGGGCGGCAGAGATCGCGGGTCCGGCGTACGCCATCGACGACCAGACGGCCATCACGGTGACCGACGGCACCGTCGAGGTGGTCTCCGAGGGGCACTGGAAGCCGTTCCCCTCATAGCCGCGGCCAACAGCGATCGGCGTGGCGAAGCGCCCCCTCACCGAGTATCGGGGTGACGCAATCGCCGATCATGGACTCGGATTAGCGCCACCGTCCGGAGTGGCCAGGACTAGCGGTTGCGGCATTTCGCTGCGGCTTCGGGGCTGCGGTGCGACTGGGCAACTGCCGTGCCGGTACACCGGAGCCCGACTCTTACGCCGCTTGCGGCCGGATCGCAGTGAGGTGATCACCTGTCGTTCGGCGCCGTAGACGATGTTGTCGACTGGATGCAGCGCCCGCCTAGCCTTCTTCACCACCTTCGGCGTGGCCGCTCGCTTCACCGTCCGCACGGGGTGCATCGCCCGCTTGTCACCGTGAGCCTGGCGGCGGCGGATGCACTCGCCCTGCGCTTCGTGATCGTCGCAGGCGGTGCCCCCGAGCCTGGCGTGCTGCCCGCGCACGTGCGTGGAATCAACTTCGCCGACGTTGAGGCCGCTCCGCCGGGCGAGCTCACCGCCATCGACGGCGACGACTTGGCGGCGCTCATGTACACCGGTGGCACCACCGGCCGGGCCAAGGGCGTCATGCTGAGTCACCGCAACCTCTACGCATGCTCGGCAAGCTCTCACGCCGCTTCCCAGGAAGAGGGCATCACCAAAAACATCACGCCGCTACCCATGTCGCACGCCTACGGAATGATCGTGACCCTGGCCGGCTACCACGCCACCGAGCGCGCAATGGCGGTCCTGCAGCGCTGGTTCGATCCCGCCGATTTCTTAAAGCTGGCGACGCAGCACCGGATCGAGCGCACTGTCCTGGTCCCTGCCATGATCCAGATGCTGCTCGCGCAGCCGCTTGAACACTTTGATCTGTCCGCGCTTCGCTATGTGAACAGCGGCGCCGCGCCGCTGGCGGCAGAAACCCGCGAGCAGTGGGAGCGGCGAGTGCCCGGCAGCGAGATCCTCGAAGGCTACGGCTGCACCGAGTCCGGCGCAGTGATCTCGGTGAGCAAGTCCGGGGCAAGCAAGCCCGGATCGGTGGGACGACCTATCCCCGGCTACGAGGTCGCCATACTCGACGATTCCGACGCCGCGCAGCCTGCCGGGACTGACGGCGAGATTTGCGTCCGCTCGGCCGGGGTGATGGCCGGCTACTGGAACTCACCGGAGGAGTCGGCGACCACGCTTCGAGGAGGCTGGCTGCACACCGGCGACATCGGGCATCTGGACGCCGACGGCTACCTATACGTAGTCGACCGGAAGAAAGACCTCATCATCAGGGGAGGGTTCAACGTATACCCGCGCGACGTCGAGGACGTCCTGCTTGAGCACCCGTCCGTGGCGATGGCTGGCGTGGTCGGCCGACCGGACCAGCGGCTCGGCGAGGAGGTCGTCGCGTTCGTGTCGCTGCGGCCTGGTGGCCAGGCGACACCGCAGGAGGTGGTCGAGTTCGCCAAAGGCAGGCTCGCCGCGAACAAGTACCCGCGCGAGGTGACGATCCTGGACGCGATCCCGCTCACGAGCGTCGGCAAGCTGGACCGCAAGGCGCTCCGCACCCAGGTCACGGCAGGCTGACGGAGTCCCAGAACGCGCATTGGTGGAACGCGGTCCACGCTGCCGTCGGCTCGGGTCCGATGACGATGCGGGCCAGCCACCTCGAAATCGGCGGCCGTACCGTCGACAGTGCCATCTCGGGCTCGAAGAAGGAACGCCCCAGCCAGCCCAATGGCCACCGGTGCGGTGATCGTGGCGGGCGCAGCCGGCGTGGCAAAATGCCCCCGACAGTCCATGCAGCATCGCTGCAGTCGTGGGCAGGTCTTCCTAGTCGTATTCGCGGCAGCTGGACTGATCGCCCCGCCAGGGGCTAGCTGGCCGGGCGCTGATCGACAGCATGCGGAGAGGGGCGGCGCGCTGGCGTCGTCCCTCTCCGTAGCGGGTTTGAGCTTGCTTTAACGGAGCACGAGCACGCGCGCGTCCTCGGTCGGGGTCGGCTGCTGTGCTGCCCCGGTCGAGGGCGTCCTGGTCGGAGATGGAACGCGAGAGCGCTCCAGGAGCAGACGAAGCTGGTCGCGCATGTATAGGGCGCCCGCGCCTTCGATCGTCAGCGTGAGTGCGATGGAGATGCTGACCAAGATGCCCAACGCCATGAGCGCGGCATACAGGGTCTGGATGGTGGTCATCGGAGTGTTCCTTCCAGTGGCGAGTTCTCGCGCGGCCCCGGATCTCACGATGACCACCGATATCAAGCGCGTCAAGCCCGCCCGATGAGTGGGCGTCTCAGGCTGAGGTTGTAGTGCTAGCCGTTACGGGTCAGCACCAACTCAGCACCATCCGTGGCCAGCACGGACCGTTGGATGCCGGGGAGCGCGTGGAGAAGGCGTTCATGCTCGGGCGTGTCACGGAAGATCGCCTCACACGGCCAGCCCGCCATGGCACGCCCGATGACGGCGCCCACTGCGGCCGGGCCGAATCGCCGGACCAGATCGGCGCCGAGCAGCGCCGACGCTATATGGCACGCGGGTCCAGCGAGGCCAGGACCTGCCTGGTCTCGTCCAAGATCGGCGGCGGCATTGTCCACACCAAGATCCGGGAAGCAGTGGGCCATGCCTCTCACCACGGATCTAAGCTCATCGCAAACCATGCCCCCAGAGAGGGCGACGTGAACGAGAGTGAGGAACTAACCGGCCGGCATGCACTGGTCACCGGAGCCGGTCGCGGGATTGGTGCTGAGATCGCGCGCATGCTGGCAGCTGCGGGCACGCGCGTCACCTTGGTCGCGCGGACCGCGAGTGACGTGCAGGCGGTCGCAACCATGATCGAGCGCGCAGGTGGTAACGCCGTCGCCATCGCCGCGGACCTCAACGACCTCTCAGCGCTCGGACCGCTGATCGGCGATGCCGTTGCGCGTGGAGGCGGGCTCGATTTTCTCGTTCACAACGCCGGCGGGGCCGCGCCAGCACCATTTGAGGCGACAACCGCCGAGGGGCTTAACGCCGCCTTCCACTTCAATGTCGCCGCCCCGTTCGAGCTCACCAAGGCCGCGGTCGGTCATCTGCGCGAGCGGCCGGGAGCCGCGATCGTCACGATCACGTCGATGATGGGCCACATCGCAGGGCGGGGCCTGATCACCTACGGCACGGTCAAAGCAGCGGCTGATCACATGATGCGCCAGCTCGCCGTGGAGCTCGCGCCACGGATCCGCGTCAACGCGGTCGCGCCAGGAATCATCGCCACCGAGGGGCTGACCGCCGCCATCCCGCCGAACGTGCGCGACCAGATCGCGGTCGCCACCCCGCTACGGCGCCTCGGCAGCGAACAGGACGTCGCCGCGGCCGTTCGGTGGCTGCTGTCACCGGATGCAAGTTTCATCACCGGCAAGGTCATCGAGGTCGACGGCGGCGCTGACCGGCCACTTGTCCCGCAGTGAGCCTCGCAGAGCGCGAGCAATACCGCTAATGCCGTCCCCGAGCTCTCGCCGCTCGGTGTAGCGCGCTACCGGCAGGTCCATTGCCCCAGTGCGGCCGTCTCATCAGGTGAATGCCGCATCGAGGGGATCAATGAGCCGGTCGAAGGTGACGTCGACCGACTGGGGCAGGCCGAACCCGCCCGCGGCTTCCGGCGCGGTGAACCCGCCCGAAGGATCCGGATCGCGTGAATGGCATCGTCAGCTGCGAGGCGTGCCGGGCCGAGTTGGCCCGCCTGCAGCCGCTGCCAAGATTGCTCGCGCGCGTCCCGCTGAAGCCTCTGCGAGCCGACGGCCAGCCCGTACCACTGCGCGAACGTGCACCGGTCACCCTGATCACCAAAGCCAGGAACACACGAGCCCGGAAGGCGCGAGGGCCGGCCGGGCGCTGGCGACGGTTTGCGGGCGTGGCAGCGGCTGCAGCGCTCGGCGCCGCCGGAGGATTCTGGCTCGCACAGCCGGCAGCGAGCTCGCCACCTGTGGCCAACACGCTGTCCGGCGCGAACCCGGTCACGCACGTGCGCGTAACCCTGGAGCTGACCGGAACTTCGTGGGGCACCAGCATCCTGCTGCGGGCCTGGGCCTGCCGCTCAACCAGCCGTGCCGGCTGATCGTCCGCTCCCGCGCCGGCGGAACCGAGGTAGCAGGGGCCTGGGATGCCTGGCGCGCCGGGCCGGTGAGCATTCCAGCGAGCGCCGCGTGGCGGCCAGCAGACATCTCCAGCCTGCAAGTGGCAACCACGGACACAAACCTCGTGACCGTCAGTACGGTCCGGCCAGGCGCCCATGTGCCGCCATCCCCCCACCCGAACGGATCACGACAATGACACGACGTAACGGCCGGCCGCGCGCGGCCAGCGCAATGTCCCGCCCCGCCGGTCCGGCACGCTATGGCGCGCCTTGCGCACCAGCTGCGCGGCCAGGTCGGTTCGGTGTCGGTGACGCATTCGACGCGGAAGGTGCCGTCGAGGCTGCGTTCGGTATTTGACAACCGGTCCGTCCGCTTCGCCGGCGCGCTCGCCGGGCATCAGAGTCGGGATGCCCGGCGTGTACTGGCGTGGGTACGGACAGTCCTTGCCCACGCCTGTGACAGAGGAAATAGTCATGAACATGGCAACGGGCTTCGACCGCAGGCATCCGCGTGGCGTGATACTCATCCGCTTGCTGGTCACGGTATGGCTGCTCGCCCTGACCGGCATTCTGCTGGCCTACAGCTACTGGGGCTGGGCGCTGCTGACGCTCGCGGGCGCGGTGGTGAACTTCGTCTGGGCCTACCGCATCTACCGGGGAACAAAGAGCTAGACAGGCACCGCTGGCACCGTGAGCAGTGCTTGGATGGTCCTGCGAGCCCGCAGCCCGGCCGACCGTCCTCGCGGCACCGGCAAGACCGGACGGGGCCAGCGCGGCAGCTCCAGCTCGGCGGCGAGCCATAAGGTGCTGGGATCCTCGGCCTGCGGCCACCCGCGGACAACCACCCCCCGGACACCCCCGCCGCAGCGGAGCCCGTTCGCCGCGTCGGCAGTCACACTGACGGCGGCCAGCATCTCCCTGGCAGTGCTGACCCCCTCGCCGTTGCCAAGCACCGCCTAGGCAATCACATGAACAGCCCGGCCCTGCAAAGGGGACGGCACCCGCAGCGGAATCGGAGCCGCCACCAGCCTTCTCGCCCTCGCGGCCCTCATCGTCGTCCGGCTCCTGGGGTGGTGGCAGGCCGACCGGGCGACCGCGCTGATCATCGCCGCAATAGCCGCTGCCGAAGCCTTCCGCGCCGCTCCCCGGCCCGGAAAATAGCCGCCACCAGCGACGCCGTTTAGCCCAGGCGCATGCGACCTGGCCACCACCTGGGCGCGGCAGGTCGCCACTTCCTCCGTGTGGCGCTGGACTGCCACACCCTTGCGATGCTGGCCTGCAACCCCACTATTCGGCCTTGCTAAGTACCGGTAGCTAGTGATACTGTCTACCTGTAGTCAGTAAGACTGAGTAGTTGTGGGAGGAGGTGTCTCCATGGCCAGGCTGGTGACGGAGATGCTCAAGGGGACGCTTGAGGGCATCGTGCTGGCGATCCTGTCCGGCCGGCCGGCGTACGGCTACGAGATCACGGCATGGCTGCGGGAGCAGGGCTTCTCCGACATCGCCGAGGGGACCGTCTACGCGCTGCTGATCAGGGTCGAGCAGCGCGGACTGGTGGACGTGGAGAAGGTCCCGTCGGAGAAGGGGCCGCCCCGCAAGGTCTACTCCCTCAACGCCAGCGGACGCGAATATCTCGACGAGTTCTGGAGGACCTGGAGCTTCCTCACACAGCGACTGGAACAGCTCCGCGAAGGAGGCAAGTGATGGCACCGAAATGGATCGAGCTGGTCACCGGGTCGCTCGAGCAGAAGAAGCAGTACAGGCAGTACAGGGCCCGCATCGAGGCTCTGCCTGAGCCGTACGGCAAGGTCGCCAAGGCGCTGCAGCGGTACTTCATGTACTACGGCGGCGTCACGGACGGCGAGACCGCCCTCAGGATGTTCGGCGACTTCGCCGACCTGTGGGAGCGTGCCGCGGCCGACGGCGCGCCTGTGCGCGCAATCGTCGGCGACGACCCGGTCGAGTTCGCCGATGCCTTCGCGCAGGCCTACACCGGAAAGAGATGGATCGACAAGGAACGCGCCCGGCTGACCAAGGCGATCGAGGACGCGGAGCGAGGGGAACAGGAATGACCACCGACGCGGCCATCCAGGTTCGGGGCCTGGAAAGGTCCTACAAGGAGCTGCGCGTGCTGCGCGGCGTGAACTTCGACGTGGCGCGGGGCAGCATCTTCGCCCTGCTGGGCTCGAACGGCGCGGGCAAGACCACGACCGTGAATATCCTGTCCACCCTGCTCAGAGCCGACGCGGGGACAGCCACAGTCAACGGCTTCGACATCGGCGCGCAGCCCGCGGACGTGCGGGAGTCCATCAGCCTCACCGGGCAGTTCGCGGCCGTCGACGAGATCCTTACCGGGCGGGAGAACCTGGTGCTGGTGGCCCGGCTGCGGCACCTGAAGGGCGCGCCCCAGATCGCGGACGGCCTGCTGGCACGCTTTCAGCTCACCGACGCGGCGCAGCGGAGGGTGTCGACGTACTCCGGAGGCATGCGCCGCCGCCTGGACATCGCCATGAGCCTCATCGGGAATCCGCCGGTGATCTTCCTGGATGAGCCGACCAGCGGGCTCGACCCCGAGGGGCGCATCCAGGTATGGCAGGCCGTCAGGGAACTCGCCGGGCGGGGCACGACGGTGCTGCTTACCACGCAGTATCTGGACGAGGCCGAGCAGTTCGCCGACCGGATCGCGATCCTGCACCAGGGGCGGATCATCGCGAACGGCACCCTCGCGGAGCTGAAGCAGCTCCTCCCGCCCGCCCAGGCCGAGTACGTCGAGAAGCAGCCGAGCCTGGAGGACATCTTCCTCGCTATCACCGGCAGCGACGGTAATGGCAGCAACGACAGCTCGCTGGCAGCGACGAGCACGGACGACTAAGGAACAACGATGAACACGCACTTCTTCGGCGACACCGCCGTCTTGCTGGGCCGCACCCTGCGCCACATCACGCGCAGTCCGGACACCATCATCACGACCGCGATCATGCCGATCGCCCTCATGCTGCTGTTCGTCTATGTGCTCGGCGGCGCGATCAAACACGGGTCGGGTGCGTACGTGACCTACCTGCTGCCCGGCATCCTGCTCATCACGATTGCCTCGGGCATCTCCTACACCGCAGTCCGGCTCTTCATGGATATGCAGGGCGGAATCTTCGCGCGATTCCAGTCCATGCCGATCGCACGCTCATCCGTCTTGTGGGCGCACGTGCTGACCTCGCTGGTCGCCAACCTGATCTCGATCGTCGTCGTCGTGCTCATCGCCTTCGCAATGGGCTTCCGCTCAGGAGCGGGAGCGCTGGCGTGGCTCGCGGTCGCCGCCATCCTCGTCATCTTCACCCTGGCGCTGACGTGGATCGCCGTCATCCCCGGCCTGTCCGCCAAGACCGTGGACGGTGCGGGCGCCTTCGCTTACCCGCTCATCTTCCTGCCCTTCATCAGCTCGGCATTCGTGCCCACCCACACCATGCCCGGCCCGCTGCGCGCCTTCGCCGACAACCAGCCCGTGACCTCCATCGTCAACACCATCCGCGACCTGCTCGCCCAGCAGCCAGTCAGCACCAGCATCTGGACCGCCCTCGCCTGGTGCCTCGGCATCCTCATCGTCGCCTACGCCCTCGCCATGGCCGCCTACCACCGCAAGACCGCCTGACGATGTGCTACCTCAGGCCAGTCAGTCATCAGCCACCACGTCGCCGCCAAGGAGGCCGGATGCTGGCAGATCCGTCCACCTCACCCGCGCGGCGCGCGTCCGACGCGGACCGCGACTCCGGTCATAGAACTGCTGCACGCAGCAGTCGCCGGGCGGCCGGTTCGACCCGGCCGAGCTCGGCGAGCGGCTGGGCGGCGCTATCCCGATATCGGTTGCGCGCCTCATCGCCGCGGAACCCGACATGTACATGAGAAGAAAGCCGGCGACAGATTGATGAGGAGCCTGCAGATCCGCAGCTCAGCAGTACTAGAAGCGTTATCCGCGGTGAGAACCTCCGCCTCTCGCGCGCAGACTGGCGGCGGCCAGATCCTCCGCGGGTGCACCTGACACTCCGCCGACAGGAGGCCGGCCAACGCGGGGCGTCTTGCGCGTCATCGTCACGAGTACGGAACGCCACCCTGTGTTTCAGTCACCGATGTTCGTGGCAGGTCGCAGCTTATTCGGCGCGGTCACCGCGGTGGCCCTGGTGCCCGATGCCGCGCCCTGGATTAGCATCAGCGCAGGGCTCGCTCCTGGTAAGCGGGATGACATTCGCGGTCTACGCGGCCCGTGCAGCGCCGAGTCGACGGGTCCCTTTCAGCACGAACTCAGCACAGCTAGGCGCGCTTGAGAGCGACGGCCAGGCACCATGGCCAAAACGCTATGAGGTGCCAGGCAGAGCAGGTGCAAGCGAGTCAGGTGACGGCCCGCCCACATCGCTGCTGCACACTCTCCTGGCTCAGCGCCCGGCCATGCAGATACCAGTCGGATCTCATCACCGGCCTTCTCGAAGGGAGCATGGCTAGCCTTCTGTGGCTTGGCGACGATCAACAGCCCACTCGTACGCCATGCCGTCGCTAGCGGCAAGCGCCTGGCGCCTCCCTGCGCGCGGCGGCGTCGGCAAGCCACTGTGCTTGCTCCGGATCTAACTCGTCTAGTCCGAGCAGCAGCTGCCTGGTTTCAGCCTCAAGCTGGCGTATGGTGGCCAGGGCGCGTTCGGCGTGACCGTAATGCCATGGGCGTCTCCCTGCTGACGAGACGGGAGTGCCTTGCGCCGGCTGCCTTCTTCACCTCGCCTGGTATGGGATGGTTCCTTTACCTGGCACCGCGCACGGACCTTAGTCACTGCCTCACGTGAGGCGGGCGTGGCCGCGCCGCGAGCCTCGGCCCCCCATCTGCTCCAGCACATTCTGTATCGCGTCAGGCATCAATGGCCGCCGGCCAAGGGAGGTCATCGTCACCATGCACTCCGCCATGGCGGTCCAGGGGCCTTGCCGGCAGGTGACATCAGCGTCGGGCTTTCCTACCCGATCAAGGACGGGACCCTAACCGTTAGGGGGTCAGCACCAACTCAGCACGCTATCGGGAACTGGCGGGAACCAACCAGGAATAACGAAACGGCCAACGGCCCTAAACCGGAGTCCACAGGCCACCTAAGGGTCCGCACCAGCGCCATGACCTGCGGTTATTACCGCACGTCGAGGCCCGGTGACGGCCCTACCGATGATCATGCGCTGGATCTCCGATGTGCCTTCGAAAATCGTGAAGCTCGAGGAGGTGCGGACAGTTTCCGCAGGTAGGCGGCCTGAAGCGCCAGCGTTAGTCAGCACCAGCTCAGCACCGCTAGCTGCGTCACAGCCATCCTTGCTTATCGACGGCCCGCACGAGTGCCTCGCCGCAGCCGTAGTCCTTTCGCAGATGACGGCCCCGTACGAGGACTTCGCCGGAGTTTGTCACCGCTTCTTCCTCCCCTCGGTCCACCGGCGTTCGCACGCTTCGAAGAAGCGCGGATCGACCTGGAGCCGGAGCACGATCCCTTCGAGCAGCAGCGCCTCATCAGATATGGTGCGTTCGTCCATGGCGGCGCCTGAACCGGCACTGCGCTAGCCCGGCGGAGCCGGATCCCCTGGCTTTGGCGGCTCGCTGGTGGACGTTCTTCGGATCTGAGCGAGATGCTCAGGCGACGCCTCCCGGAGTGTGGGCCAGCCCATCCCGCTGGTGCCGCAGATGAACTGCCGCTCCTCGCCCTCCTTGAACGACATTCGCAGCTCGTCGGACCTGCGCAGCCCGACAAACCGCATATACAGCCGGTGTTCCCCTGGCTCCACCTCGAAGACCCTCACCTGCTCGTTTCCGATCTTGGCCACGGGGTGGTCGTCGAGAACCACCGTGTAGTTCCAATGGGGTCTGAAGAGGTGAACAAGCAAGGCCGTAGGGAGCACAGTCCTGGGCGAAACCGACCAGTGTTGTTTCGGCCTAAAGACTCTGATTGCTGACATTGGCATCCTTTCTGGACACGATGAATGAAGGCAGTTCGTGTGCCGTGCCCGCGCCGGTCATCCACGCCTGCCAATTACGAGCCGTTCGCGGTCGAACATCGCGGCCACGACGCGCCAGGCGAGCAGGTCGAAGGCCAGCAGTGCGGCGGCGAGCCCGATCGCGAGAGCGGTCGACTCGGTGATCACGTTCAGCGACATCAAGGCAACGATGATGAGCGGCGGGAAGCTGCCCAGCACGCTGAGCTGCTGCGCGGCCCGCACGTCCGTAGCCTGGGTGGAGACCGCGATCCCGACCCAGATCGCCCAGCCGGCGAGCAGTGGCGTGAACAGCAACTGGACCAGCACGTGCGTTCCTGCGTAGATCGCCGAAACAATCACTGGATGGGCAAACAGGGCCGCGACGGCGAGAAAGATTCCGAAGACCGCGTACGCGATCACGAGCGTCGGGATAAAGGCTGCGAGCGCCTTGGCGATGAGGAACTCCTCGCTCCGGATCGGGGTGATAAGGACCGGCTCGAGCGTGCCCTGCTCGCGCTCGCCGACGACCGAGTAGGCGGACATCACAGACGGCATGGTCACCGGGATCACCAGCATGTAGAGGAGCGAGAGTCCGATGCGAAGGCTGAGGGCTTTCCCGGTCGCATTGGCGGCGATCAGCTGGATCGTCGGCAGGATGATGAACAGCACCGGCGTTGCTGCCATCGTGCCGATGACGAACCGGTTGTGCCGGTAGTCCCGCAGCTCCTTGCGGAGGATCGCGCCGACCCGAGTCCAGCTGAAGCTCACCGGCTCTTCGCCTCCACGTCCTCGTCGATCAGCTCGAGGTAGACGTCCTGCAGCGAGTGGTGAGACTCGGCGATCGACAGAATGTCGGCGTCGGCTCCGACGAGCGCTCGCGCGATGGCCGGGGCTGCGAGGTCAGGATCGGAGACGGTCAGCGTGTAGCCCGATGGCGCCTGCTCCCATCCTTCGACTCCGGCCACAGCGCCAAACACCACTTCTGGCTCGTCGAGCGGTACGCGGACCCGTACGTCAAGGGAGCGCCTGAACAGTTGCTTACGCAGCTCGTCAGGACGGCCGATCAGCCGCAACGTCGTGCTCAGGATCGCCACCCGGTGACACAGCCGTTCGGCCTCCTCCAGCCGGTGCGTCGTGAGGAAGATTGTCACCCCCTGCTCGCGCAACGACGCGATCAGGTCGTGGACCTCGCGCGTGGCGACGGGATCAAGGCCCGAGGTCGGCTCATCTAGAAACAGCACCGCCGGGTCGTTGAGCAACGCGCGGGCGAGTGCGACGCGCTGGCGGAGGCCCTTCGACAACGAGCCGCAGGCGTCATCTGCCCGGTCGGCGAGGTTGACCGCCTTTAGCGCACGAGTGATGCGGTCGCGGGAATCGGTGAGCTCGTAGAGCCCGGCGAAACACTGCAGGTTCTCCGTCACCGTCAGGCGCAGATAGAGCCCCGGCGACTCGGGCATGATCGAGATGCGCGACCGAATTGCAGGGCCCGACGCGGCGCTCAAGGGAATCCCTGCGATCGTCGCCGAGCCCGATGTCGGAGCAAGCAGCATGCCGAGCGTGCGCACCATCGTCGTCTTCCCGGCTCCGTTCGGGCCGAGGAAACCGAACACCTCGCCGTAGCCGACCTCGAACGAAACGTCATCAAAGGCGACGCGATCGCCGAAGCGCTTGGTGAGGTGCTCGACGACGAGCGCAGACTCCCCTTTCGCGCCGCCGAGGCTCGATGCCTCACTGATCAGTTCAGCGCCGCCGACCGCATGAGTTGCCGGCTGCGAGGTCACAGGCACCTCGCACGGCTGCCGGAACGCACCAGCGGTCGGCGACGGGCGGACCTCGTCATATCCCGGCCGGCTGGGTGCCCGGCGGGCCATCGGCCATCGACCTCCACGTCTCATCGCACCTGCGCGACACAAGTCCGGTGGCGTACACGGCCCCACTGTAGCAGGCTGGCTAGTCAGCCTGCTAGATTCCTGGCCATGCAGCCAGGAGAGGCATCGGACGAGCGAACGTTCATCGAGACCGCTCGACGGGCGCAGATCGTGACGGCGGCGATCGACACGATCGCCGAACTCGGCTATGCACAAACGTCCTTCGCCCGCATCGCTGAGCGAGTGGGGATCAGCCGCGGCCTCATCAGCTACCACTTCGCCGGCAAGGACGACCTCATCAAGCAAGTCGTCCACGATGTGGTCGAGCAGGGCGTGGCCTACATGCGCCCGCGGATCATCGCCGAGTCCACCGGTCCCGCGATGTTGCGGGCCTACATCGCATCGAACCTCGCGTTCATGCGCGAGCACCGCAAAGCCATGATCGCCATCCTGGAGATCACCCGCAGCGCGGACGGGCGGCGGATCTTCCAGGGCGACCCCCACGTGATCGACGCAGTCCGCGCCGTTGAACATCTGCTGTCCGGCTTCCAGACGGCCAGCCAGTTGCGCCCCGACTTCGACCCCTACGTCGTCGCGGTCGCGATACGCGCCGCAATCGACACCGTCCCGTCCCGGCTGGCCCTGGACCCAGAGTTCGATATCGACAACTACGCCAGCGAGATCGCCACCATCTTCGACCTCGCGACTCGTGTCGAGGGCGGGCCGTGACTGCCGACCGGCGCCATCGCGTCGACCGCCGCGGGAGTGATCCGCAGCCACACGCTGCGCGGCTGGCCGACTCGTCGTTCGCGGCGTCGTACGAGGCCATGTCGAGACGGTGGCGGGATGTTGCGGGATCGCCTGGCCGAGCCGAGGACACTCACCACGCTGGCTGAAGGTGCCCACCTGTCCCGTTCCCGGCTCGTCCGGGCGTTCGACGCCACCGTGCGCGCCAGCCCGATGGCGTGGCTACGACAGGTGCTACTTCAGCAGATGGCCCGCCTCGGCATCATCGTCTCCCGTCTGGGCGCCCAGATAATTGACTTGCTGCCTCGGCGGGCATCTTGCTGGAATCCCGCCGTGCGCATCACTTCAGAAGCCGTCGCTGACGGCATCCGCGAACAGCTTTTCACTATCGGGGGACATCCCCTGGGTGCTCTGGACGCCCGCCGAGGGTTCTGGTCCCCGGCCGCTGGTCTTGATCGGGCACGGCGGCGGCCAGCACAAGAAGGAACCCGGCGTTCTGTCCCGGGCCTTTCCCTACGTCGCCTCCTGCGGCTTCGCGGTCGCCGCGATCGACGCGCCGGGAACCGGCGACAGGCCAGAGCACCCGGAGATCAGGGGGCTCGTCGCCGAATTCCAGGGACGGCTGGCCGCAGGCGAGCCTGCCCTCAGCGAGACTGTGGCGGCGCAGCTCATACCCGACTGGCAGACCAACCACCCTGGACGCACTCCAGAAACTGGGCTCCGTCGGCGACAGCCGGCCCGTCGGGTACTACGGCCTGTCCCAGGGCGGCGAGATGGGGATACGCCTCGTCGCGGCCGAGCCCCGGATCACGGCCGCTGTCCTCGGCCTCATCGGAAGTGGCTGGCTCACCGAGATCGCGGCGCGAATCACGATCCCGGTCGAGTTCGTGCTGCAGAGGGACGAATGAAGGCCATCCGCGGGACTCCGTCATGAAGCTGTTCGACGCGCTCGGCTCCGTCGAGAAGACCCTGCACGCCGACCCCGGCGCCCACAGGGAAGTCCCGTCCTTCGAAATCGACAGCTCGGTCTGGTTCTTCGCCCGGCACCTGGGTACCGCGAGCCGTTCCTGACACCACCAGCACCGTAACCGGTCGATCTCCTCCGGCCGGGTACGATCGGCCATGCCCGCCAGCCTGCGGCGGGCACGCCGACGGCGCATGGATCCTGGCCGCGGTTAGAGGGTCAGCACCAACTCAGCACGCTAACCAGGAAATTAACTACCTGAGCCGGCGGCAGCTCGAAGAGAGGCTGTGTGATCACGGATGTCGGTACCGCGTCCAGGTCCGCGGCCGGTCCATGACAGGTATATGAAAGGTGAATCCGAGGTCGATGGCAGGCTTATCCGGCGCGGTCACTGCATCGCCCTGCCGGGTTGCGGCACGCCATGACGGTGGTGGCCGAGCCTTCGGTCACGCAGAGCCTGAGGCCCGCGCCCGGGAGAGTGGTTTGGCATGCCCACGCTCGAGGGGGTCAGCACCAACTCAGCACGCCATCGGGAACCGGCGGGAACCAACCAGGAATAACGGGCAAACGGCCAACGGCCAGAAACCGGAGTTCACGCGCTTTTTAAGATCCGCACCAGCGCCATGACCAGCGGTTATTACCGCACGTCAAGCCCGGTGACGGCCCTACCGATGATCATGCGCTGGATCTCCGACGTGCCCTCGAAAATCGTGAAGCTCGTGGAGGTACGGACAGTTTCCGCAGGTAGAAGGCCTAATCGTGATGCGATGCTCAGCACCAGCTCAGCACGCATTCGGCAGCCCATCACTAGCAGTGGGCGATCGCTCCCGGCGGCGCACTTGGTGGCAAGCCGCGATTCATCCGGCGGCGGCGAGGTTCGTGGCGGGGGCGGCGTCGCGGGCGGCCTGGCAGATGCCGCAGCGGATGGTGCGAGCCGGCGGCTCGACAGCCACGACGCGGTTGATCACCATGGTGCGAGTCAGCCAGCGGGCGGTGACGTGCGCGTGGTCGAGGCAGACGGCGGCGCCGCAGTCATCGCACACGGCGACGGCCGCAGTGTCCTGGCCGTGGGCTGCGCAGTCGAAGCAGTTCATGGGGTGGCCTCCTTGTCGGGATAGAAGCGGCGCCGGGCCCACAGCGCGACGTACACCAGCGCGAGCATGACGGGCACCTCGATGAGCGGCCCGACGACGCCGGCGAGCGCCTGGCCGCTGGTCACGCCGAACACGCCGATCGCGACCGCGATCGCCAGCTCGAAGTCGTTGCTGGCGGCGGAGAACGCCAATGCCACCGTGCGCGGGTAGGACAGGTGCAGGCGGCGGCTGACCGCGAACCCGGCGAACCACATGACCGCGAAGTAGGCGAGCAGCGGCAGCGCGATCCGGGCCACGTCCAGCGGCTGTGAGGTGATCTTCTTGCCCTGCAGGGCGAACAGGATGACGACGGTGAACAGCAGGCCGTACAGGGCGACCGGGCCGATCCTGGGCAGGAACCGGGTCTCGTACCAGTCCCGGCCGCGGGCCCGCTCGCCGACGGTACGGGTCAGGTCAGCCGGCCACCAGCGGGATGCCGAGGAACACCGCGACCGTGCCGGCGATCTCGGCGATGGACACGTGCAGGCTGGTGGTCTGCAGGCCCAGCCAGCCGGGCAGCACCTGCAGGTAGAAGAACCCCAGCGCGGCATACAGCAGGACCTGGAAGACCGCGTTCAGCGCTACCAGCACGGTGGCCATCTCCCGGTCCCCGGAGGCCAGGTCGGTCCAGATCAGCACCATCGCGATGCAGCGGGCCAGGCCGACCAGGATGACGCCAGTCCGGTAGGCGGGCTGGTCTGGCAGGAGCAGCCAGGCCAACGCGAACATGACCGCAGGGCCGATCACCCAGTTGAGGACAAGCGAGGCGGTCATCATCCGCCGGTCGGCGGTGATTCGCCGGATCTCGGTGTACCGCACCTTGGCCAGTACTGGGTACATCATCAGCAGCAGCCCCAGCGCGATTGGCAGGCTGGTGCCGTGGACCGCGACCTTGTTCAGCGCACTGTTCAGGCCCGGGACGAGACGGCCCAGCAGCAGCCCTGCTGCCATCGCCGCCCCGATCCACACCGGCAGGAACCGGTCCAGCCGGGACAGCCGGGCCACCACCTGGCGCTGCCCGGCCGCTGCGGTGACCTCTCGAGTCCTCATGTCAGTCACCACGGCCCCCCTGGTCGTCGTCCTCGCAGCGCGATCCGTGGGGCTCTGTGATGACCCGACTGCCGGGCAGCGGCACGCCGGCCGCCGACGCCTGCGCCCACAGGGCGGCGAACCCGTCGCCGTCGAGGCGGTAGTCAACCCAGCGGCCGCGGCGGGCCGCGGCCACCAGGCCGGCCGCACGCAGTACCCGAAGGTGGTAAGAGAGCAGGTTCGACGCGACCGGCACTTGCTCGTGCAGATCGCACACGCAGCGCTCCCCCTCGGCCAGCACGCCCACGATACGCAGGCGCACCGGATCAGCCAGCGCCGCGAGACGGCCGGTGAACTCAACCGGGCTCGAATCAACAACCGCTGAACTGATCACATCGACACGCTACGGCTAGCGTCACGCCCGGCGACCGGGCCGTTCGTCACCTCCTGGCGTGCTGTCAGTCCTGATGCGCGGGCAAAGTCTCGTCACTTCTGAGCCGTTCCGGCCGTCAGCCACGCACCGCAGCAGCACGCACAGCTCATCAGAGACGTCCGTGGCATAGGTCCGGATAGTCCCGGCTGCGGGCCGGACGACAGCCAGCGGCGAATACTGCGCTCCATCGCAAGCTAGGGACTGACCGGTTGGGGGCCAGGAGCCGCTGTCAGATCGGCGCGCCAGCCGGCCGCAGGACCAGGCTGTGCTGGGCGAGCGCCTGCTGCACGAGGGGATCGGCGTCCACGGCATCGATGAGCTCAATCTCGCTGGCCCGCGCCGCGCACCCTCACCAAGACCGGCTGCGCCCGACTGAGATCACCGAGGACCGTCTCTCGGCTGTGCCGACGACTGCGGAACGTAAACGAAATCAGAACAGCTGCCGAGCCTGCCTGAACCGCAGCCAGTTCCTGTCCTGACTCCGGCAGGCAAGACCGTCGCGGCCCAGCGCAGGTCAGCGAGCGCGGTGTCTGCAGGCCGCCACGCCGGAGGCGACGACACCGCCGCTGGCTCCGGACCGCCAGTAGTCACACGTCCTCCGCAAGAGCCTGAGGCAGATCAGGACAGAAGGTGTTCTGCCGTCTGCAGGTCCAGCGATGCCGACCCGCTAGCCCGGCCATTCGCGCCGTCAGCTAGGCAGCACCTCGCGGCGAGCGGCAGCATTGCTTATCGCCCGTACGCCGGTGACCGGCGGCGGCGTTGCTAGAGGCCGACCGTGGCGGGAGCGTTCCGGACGTGGGCAACGAGAGGGCCGGTCACGTGCTCGGCGTCCCGGTAGACGCCGCGCAGGGTGTTAGAGGAGAACGACCGCTGGAACTCCAGCCCGACGTACACCAGGCCCGGATGGGTGGCCGAGATTCCGCCGGACTGCAGCGGCATGCCGCCGTCGAGCGCGCCCAGCGGCCGCAGGTAGTCCAGGTTCGGGCGGTAGCCGGTGGCGAACAGCACGGTGTCGACGTGCTCGCGTGTTCGGTCCGGCCAGATGATGCTGTCGCCTTCCAGCGCGGTGAACATCGGTCGCCGGTCTAGCTGGCCGGTATCCAGGGCGTGCTGGTACTTGCCGGTGTCGTCGACGGTGCGGCCGCCGAAGTAGCGGCGCAGCCATTCGGGTGGGAGCAGGTCAAAGCCGGTGGCCTGCAGCCAATAGTGCACGTCCTTGCCGTCTCGGCACTGCGGCACGAAGATGACCGGGTGCCGGGTCGCCAGCGACACCGTCGCGACCTGGGATAGCTCGTAGCCGACCTGGACAGCGGAGTTGCCCGCGCCGGCCACGATCACCCGCTCCCCGGCGTGCTCGTACGGGTTGCGGTAGCCGGCCACGTGCTGCGTCCGCCCGGTGAACCCGCCCAGGCCGGGCAGATCCGGCACGTACGGGTTGCCGAAGGAGCCGGTCGCGGCAACCAGGCCCCTGGCGCGGAACAGCTCCCCCGTGGCGGTGTGCACGAGAAACCCGCCCTGGCCGTCCGCCTCGACCGCCGTCACCGGCGTGCCGGTGCGGATGTCGGCGTCCAGGCCGGCGGCGTAGCGGCGCAGGTAGCTGACGACCTCCTCGCGGTGCGGGTAGTGATCGGGTTGGCCGGGGAAGTCCAGCCCGGGCAGGCTGCTGTAGGCGACCGGGGAAAACAGGGTCAGGCTGTCGTAGTAGTGCGGCCATGACCCGGCCGGCTCGGGCCCCGCCTCCAGCACGACCGGGCCGATACCGCGGGCCTGCAGCGCGCGAGTGGCGGCCAGGCCGGACTGGCCAGCACCGATCACGACAACATCTGTTACCGAAGTCACGACAGCGCTCCTTTGCGCGTGATCCTGGACGTTGACGGCCTGCTAGCAGCAGGTCGTCTTCTGCGAGTCGGGGGTCTCGCCTTCCTGGCCGGCGCCGCCGCAGCACGCATCGGTGCTGGATGCCGGTTGTCCAGCGTTCAGCGCAGCCTCGGCCGCGTCCCAGCTCTGGCTGCCGTCCTGGCCCCAGAAGCTCTGGCTGTCTTCCAGGACGGTGTAGATCTCCCACCGCTCGCCGTCGGGCGTGCCCTCGACCCAGAACTTGTCCTGCCGGGCGTAGCAGCATGTGCTGCCGCGCTCGTCGATCGAGGCCAGGCCGGCCTCCGCGAGGCGCTGCTGCTCGGCGTCCACGGCGTCGGTATCGGCGACCTCGACGCCGAGGTGGTTGAGGCTGCCGCCCTGGCCGGGGTTCTCCATCAGGATGAGCTTGAGCGGCGGGTCGGCGATCGCGAAGTTGGCGTAGCCGGGCCGGACCTTGGTGGGCTCGGTTCCGAACAGCTTGCTGTAGAAGCCGACGGACTCATCCAGGTCGTCGACGTTGATCGCGAGCTGTATGCGGCCGGTCATGGGAACCTCCAATGATATTGATGTCCGTCTATGTCTTGGCTGTCTGAGCTTGCCACAACACATAGGAGCCTGTCAATATAGACGTATGTCGAAGTCTCTGGTTGCGCTAGACCCGGTCAGCACGGCGGCGTGCTGCCCGCCGCTGACGGCCCAGCCCCTGTCGCAGGCCCAGGCCGACCAGATCGCGCCGCTGCTCAAGGCACTCGCCGACCCGGTGCGGCTGCGCCTGATGTCCCTGGTCGCCTCCCACGCCGGTGGTGAGGCATGCGTCTGCGACCTCAACGACGCCTTCGACCTGTCCCAGCCCACCATCAGCCACCACCTGAAAGTCCTGCACGACGCCGGGCTACTGGACCGCGAGAAGCGCGGCGTCTGGGTGTACTACCGGGTCAGGACCGAGGCGCTCGCCAGCGTCGGCGCCCTGACCAGCGGTTGTTACCGCACGTCAAGCCCGGTGACGGCCCTACCGATGATCACGCGCTGGATCTCCGAGGTGCCCTCGAAAATCGTGAAGGTCGTGGAGTAACGGGTAGTTTCTGCAGGTAGATTGCGTCATCGGCATTCGATTCTCAGCACCAACTCAGCACCCGACCCGTCTAGCGCCGACTAAGCGGACGCCTGGTGCTCTAGGTAGACGAGGCGATCATGGAGCCGATCATCAGCCACCGCGGCGACGGCGGCTGCGATCGCGCCGTAACCGGCGGGGCGTCGCGAGAATCGCAACGAAAGCGCGATCAGCACCCCGAGGTGATGCCGACCCGCAGCGACGTGCTCACTGCATAGCCGGGCAAAGTCGCTGACGTTCTCGGTGAGCAGCGCATATCCCTCATCGATCGCGGCCGCGAAAACGTCTCCGTCCGACCTCCCTGCCAGCCCAAACTCGGCCACGGTAACGGCATCAATGCCCTGATCCCGAAGCGCCTGCGCGAGCTTCACCGCATACATCTCGTCGAGGAGGAGCTTCACCGTGGGTCCGCCGCCGACGTGTCATGACGGTGCAGTGCGATACGCGCCTCGACCTCCTCTGGATACACGTCCCGGTAGCGCAGTGCGGCGTCGACAAGCGGGCGCGAGATATCCTGCTCGGCCGCCAGCACCCGTACCGGATCGTCTTCGCCAACGAGATCCCCCAGCCACATGACGATCTCCCACACGTCCGGACCCCCGACGACCGCTGCCCTACGGCCGGCCGGTCCATCCCGGAACGTGATGAGCGGATGCTCATCACGGCGAGATCCTTCCTCGGCATACCGCCGCAGCCGGTCCGACAGGCTCTCCCCCGCCGCCCGCGCCCGCAGACGCAGCCGCTCAGCCAGCGTGTCATCCAGCCGCACAGACACATTCACAGACATGTATCCATTGTAGCACGTTGTCAACCGCACAAGTCGACCGGCGCGCGGCGACGCGGGCCCGTTATCGATAGCCGCTGTCCCACAGCACGGCCCGCCGCGAACGGGGGCACCAGACCCTAACCCGCGCCGGACCAACCGCCAGCCACAAGCCCACGGCGCCCGCTCCCCCGGTCTCCATGACGATGACGCCGAGCGCGTGCGCCAGTACGTCGTGCAATTCCCACGCGATGCGGGCCCGTTCGCCACCGATCGCCTGCAGGGCGCGCGCCTCCCTCTCTCGCGCAGCGCGCAGCAGGGCCCGCACAGCGTCCCCGCGGATAAAGGTCAGGCCATCGCAGCCAGGTAAATGAGTACTGTCTGAGACGGATTAGTCTCGCCGGGCACGGCCAGGTGCGCCAGGACCTCGGCGATCCAGACCGCCAGCGGCCATCGGGCGTCGTCGCGGCGATGGCAGCCGTAGGAGTAGACGCCCCAGAATGTAGCCAGGAACACCAGCCCAGACGGGTAATTCAGGACGTCGTAGCCGAGCAGCGCGGTACCGCTCGCCAGCCGCACGAGGGTCTGGCCGCGTACGGGGCCACCGCAGCAGCGCCACTGCGGCCAGCGCCAGCGCGACCGCGTCCGGGGTGCGGTAATGCGCCTGAGCTGGCGACCTGGCTGCTGATCTTCGCCCAGGCATACGCCAGCGACCCGGTGCGCGGTGACACCGTTACAGACGCGCTCGATAACGCGATAAGCCTGAGCGTCGGCCAGCCGTGGGAGGACCAGGCCTGGCAGGCGAGCATGGCGGTCATCCACGGCATGCACGCCTACGACGCAGACCGCGCGCTGACCCGAATCTGCCCCTGGGATTACCGGCCTTTGCCGGACTGGGCGGCCGCGGCCGTCGCTGCCCTGCGCCTGGATACCCGGCCGGGCTACGGCGGCCTTCAGGACAGCGAACGGCACGAGATTCTCCGTCCTTTCCTGCGCGTCCCGCGTGAGGACCTCGCCGCCATGCTGAACGAGACGCCACTCGGCCCTGAACTCGCCGAAATCGGCAAAACCTACCTGCCGGGCCAGCCGCTGGATTCCTACGCGGTGGCTGACGTCCTGGCCCGGGGCGGGGCCTGGGCGCTGGCCCAGGACGTAGCCGACGCAGTCCTTGCGACCATTCCCGACGTGCCCGCCACGCACGCGTGGCACCTGGAAGCCGCCTATCGTTCCGCTCGATGCCGGGTCGAGTCAGCCATCGCGGCCGGTGACCGGGCCGGTGCCGACACGGCGCTCACCATGGCTGCTGAGTATGAAGCCGAGGTCCGGCAATCCGGCGGTTCCACCGTCCTTGGCGGCTGGACTGCTGCCCGCCGGAGGCTCACAGACGTCCTGCACGCCGTCATAAGCGCAACGGCGGCGCCGGCGGGCGAACTCGACGCAGCAGCGGACGGGCTGAGCATGCTCGAGCCGAAGGGGCTGACAGCAGGCCGCGTCAGCGGATACCAGGAGCTGCTGCGAGCAGTGGCTGATGCCGCCAGGTGGCGACCTGCAGTGCTCGCAGCTGACGTCAACCCCGAGCGGTTCCTGCGCGCCGCGCACGAGCGCGCGGCCGCCATCCACGACGGCGGCTACGACCAAGACCTTCGCCAGCTCAGGTACACAGCCGGTCTGTATCCGGTACATGAAAGGTCCATCCGGGGTCGATGGCAGGCTCATCCGGCGCGGTCACTGCCTTGCCTGTCGGGTTGCGACACGCTCGCCAACCATGACGGGCGTGGCATTGGCCGTCGGGCACGCCAAGCGTTAGGGCTCGTTCTCGGGAGAGCGGTTTGGCATGCTCACGCGATCACGTGAAGGCGCCCAGCGCGGTCGTTGCCGTCATCGGAGCCTGTACTGCAGGCCGTGGATCCCCGCCCGCCCTCCCCGGCCTCTCGGCCGATCGGAGACGCCACCCTAACGGTTAGGGGGTCAGCACCAACTCAGCACGCTATCGGGAACTGGCAGGAACCAACCAGGAATAACGGGCAAACGGCCAACCGCCGGGAACTGGAGTTCACGGGCCACTTCAAGATCCGCACCAGCGCCATGACCAGCGGTTATTACCGCACGTCAAGCCCGGTGACGGCCCTTCCGATGATCATGCGCTGGATCTCCGACGTGCCCTCGAAGATCGTGAAGATCTTGGCGTCCCGGTGCCAGCGCTCGACCGGGAACTCGCGCGTGTAGCCGTTGCCGCCGAGGATCTGGATCGCCTGCTCGGTCACCTTGACCGCGGTCTCGGCCGCGACCAGCTTGGAGATCGATCCCTTCGGCGTGGTCGAACGGCAGGCCGTTGCGTGCCATCCAGGCGGCACGCCAGGTCAGCAGCCGCGCCGCGTCGACCGAAGCCTGCATGTCGGCCAGCATGAACGCCACGCCCTGGTTCTGGCCGATCGGCCGGCCGAACTGCACGCGCTGCGTGGCGTACTCGCCCGCGAATTCGAGCGCGGCCCTGGCGACGCCGACGGCCATCGCCGCAACGGTCGGCCGAGACTGCTCGAAGGTCTTCATCGCCGCGTGCTCGCCGCTGCTGCCGCCCGCTGGCGATCCTGGCCAGCCGCGCGTCCAGGCGTTCCTTCCCGCCGACCAGGCACCGGCCAGGCACCCGCACGTCGTCCAGGATGACCTCGGCCGTGTGCGACGCCCGGACGCCGTGCTTGCGGAACTTCTGGCCCTGCGACAGGCCGGCGTGCCGGGCGGCACGATGAAGGTGGCCTGACCGCGACTTCCGAACTCGGGTGCGACCGAGGCAACGACGACGTGGACATCGGCGATCCCGCCATTGGTCGCCCATGTCTTCGTCCCGTTGATCACCCACTCGTCGGCGGCCTCGTCGTACCTCGCCCGGTCCGGATAGCGCCGACGTCGCTGCCCGCGTCGGGCTCGGAGGAGCAGAACGCGCCCAGCTTGACGTCGCCGGGGCTGCCGAACATCTGCGGCAGCCACTCGCCGATCTGCTCGTTGGTGCCGTTGCTCGCGACCGCGATCGCGGCCAGGCCAGAGCCGACGAGCGAGAGGCCGATCCCGGCGTCACCCCAGAACAGTTCCTCGAAGGCGACGACCGTGCCGAGGCCGCTCGGGTCGAACCACTGCGTGCTGAAGAAGTCGAGCGAGTACAGCCCGATCTTCGCCGCCTCCTCGATGATCGGCCACGGCGTCTCTTCCCGCTCGTCCCACTCGGCGGCTGCGGGCCTGATCACGTCCCGGGCGAACGCGTGCACCCAGTCCCTGGTGTGCCGGACATCGTCAGACAGCGCGAGGGAGAACCCGCTCGCGGTCTCGCTGGGACTGCTCATCTCGCTCCTCGCGGCAGCTTAAGTTACCCAGTGGTAATCAACTCTATGCCGGCGCGAGGCGGCGCGCCACCGCGCGGTGCCGCCAGGCAGGACAGGCTAGCGGCCAGCGCTCAGACCGGATCTGACCGCCGAGCACCTGCTGGTGCCGGTAGGTCAGCCCGAGCTCGGCATAGATGGCGATCGCGGCCTCGTTCCAGTCGCGCACCATCATCGCTACCCGGCCGTGGGCGGCCAGCAGCGCATCCAGGACGAAGCAGCAGACGTCGCGGCCCTGGCCGGTCCGCCTGGCCGCTGGCACGACCGCGAGGCCGGCCACGAAGCCCAGGCCGGGTGCGCTCCAGGCATCAGCGGCGATGCTGGTCAGCGACCCGGCGTGGTCGGTGATGCCAGCCCATCTGCTGACGCCGGGCACGCCAGGACGGGCGAACGGACTCCGGGTAGGCGACGCTCAGCACTCCGTCGGCGGCACGCCATTCCTGCCGGGACAGCCAGCGGGCGTGGTGCAAAGGCCGACGACGTGGCCGGCTGATGCCGTCCATCCAGCCGAAGAAGCCGCGCGGCTCCAGCCAGCCGATGCGGGTGAGCAAGCCGGCCATCACCGGCGGATCACCGATGACGGCGTAGCCAGGACCCAGCGATTCGACTGCAGCCTGCACCAGGCTCGGCGGCCGGCCCGACGGGGCCGCGCACGATCAGCCGATCTCGCCCGTACAGGGCCGGGCAGCCGACGACGACGGCGCCGTCACTCGCCCAGGCGGCGCCGCCGGCTAACAGGCCCTGCGCCGCCCACATGCACTGCGGGTCGGCACCCGAGGCCTCCGCTACCTCGCCGAGTGAGCGCAGCTGCTGCATGTGCCGGACCATCACGCGCTTAGAGTAACGGCGCAAGTGCGGTCTGTCTGGGCTTAACCCGTACGTGCTAGCACGTACGGCGCTGGCCGGGAGAGGAGGCCGGGCGGTCAGCCCGCTGCAATCCGGCCGAGTATCTCGGCAAGGATGTCCGCCTCAGCCGCCGACAGCTTGTCCAGCAGTGCCGCCCGGATCACGTGCGCGTGCACCGGGACAGCGGTGCGCAGCGCGTCGCTGCCGGCCGCCGTCAGCAGGATCAGCACACCGCGGCCGTCGCCCGGCGCGCCGACCCTCGCCAGCAGGCCACGGCCTGCCAGCCGGGCGACGGCTCGGCTCAGAGCGGGCTGTGTAAGCGGGACTGTGTACAGCAGCTCGGTCAGGCGCAGCCCGCCGTCTCCGGCCTGGTCGAGCCGCAGCAGGATCTCAAATTCGTTGATCGCCAGCCCGCTCTGCCCGGCGAGCGCACGCGCCAGCCGACCGGAAACCTGCGCGTGCGCGGCGGTGAGCGCTACCCACGCCCGCGCGCACCCATACTCGTCGCCGTGCACGCGCGCGGCACGCGCGGCCGGGCCGCTAGCTACCATCGCCAGCCTGCCCAGGTGCGGAGCGTGGCGGCGATGTGCTCTTCCTCGTAGTCCAGGTGCGCGAGTAGCACGGCGCTCAGATCGCCGAGCGCGTCGATCAGCCGCGTCCTGGCGGCCGGCTCATCCTGGCCAGCCAGATCCGCTCCCGCGGCCGACACCTCGTCGAGCAGATCGGCCACCTGCGCGTGGTCGGCCTCCAGCTTGTCGACCACCGGGCCGAGAGCCGGATTGCTCAGCCGGAGCTGCGGGAACAGCAGCGCCGACTCGGCATGATGGTGGGCATGCACGAACCGGCAGTACTGGAGGCAGTTGACCTTCAGCTGCCATAGCGGGCCGGCAACCTCAAGGGACCGGACGGCAGCCAGAGCGTCGCCGCCGGGCAGGCCGGCCATGAGGTCAGCGGCAAGACCGCGGACCGTCTGCAGGTCGCGGCGGATGAGCCCGTGCACCCACTTGAGCTCCGCCACCAGAGCCTCACCCTGCGAGTTAGATGTATGCGCATGCATATATGGCAATCTACCTGCTGCTGGAGCGTGCAGCAGCGGGGCCGTCGTCCAGTTGTAGCGTGTGCCTTCGACAGTGCACGCCGACAACGGTGCGCCCCACGATGGAAGCACCCGAGAGGAAGCCGATCCCATTGGACCTTGGCAGCTACCAGCACCTGACGTTCGAGCGCCACCCGCACGGAGTGCTGCTCATCACCTTGAACCGGCCCGAGGTGCTGAACGCCGCGCACGAGGAAATGCACGCCGAGCTGGCCCGCGTGTGGGCCGACATCAGCCAGGACCCCGACATCAGGGTGGCCGTCGTCACCGGCGCCGGGCGGGCGTTCTCGGCAGGCGGCGACCTCGCCATGGTCGAGCGCCAGATCGGCAACTACGACATGGTCACCAGCATGCTCAGGGAGATGAGCGACCTGGTCTACAACATGGCCAACTGCGAGAAGCCCATCGTCTCGGCGATCAACGGCGTCGCCGTCGGCGCCGGGCTTGTCGTCGCGCTGCTGGCCGACATCAGTATCTGCGCCAGCGGACGCGCGCCTGGGTGACGGCCACGTCCGGCTCGGCGTCGCGGCCGGCGATCACGCCGCCATCATCTGGCCGCTGCTGTGCGGGCTGGCCAGGGCCAAGTACTACCTGCTGACCGGCGAGATGGTGACCGGCGAGGAGGCCGAGCGGATCGGCCTGGTGTCCAAGGCGCTGCCCCGCGATGAGGTGCTGGCGGAGGCGATGAAGGTCGCCAGCCGGCTCGCCGACCGGCCCGCAGCTCGCGGTCCGGCTGACCAAGCGCGCGCTCAACGGCTGGATCCGTAACGCAGGGCCGATCTTCGACCAGTCGGCCGCCTACGAGATGCTCACGTTCATGGGCGACGACATCAAGGAAGGCCTCGCGTCGCTGCGGGAGAAGCGCGCGCCCCAGTTCGACTAGCCCCAGCGGGGGCCATGGCTAGTCGGCCGCGTGCCGGTCGAGGAACTCGAACACGTCGGCCTCGTCGACGCCTGGGAAGCTGCCCGACGGCAGCGCGAGCAGGATGTGCGAGTGGGCGCGGGCCGACGGCCACGCCATGCCCTCCCACCGCGCGGCAAGAGCGGCCGGCGGGCGCTGGCAGCACTCCCCGTCCGGGCAGCGCGACGTCGTCCGCAGGGTGGTGTCGCGGCCGCGGAACCAGCGGCTGTCCTCGTACGGGGCACCGAGAGTGATGGCGAAGCCGCGTTCCCGTCCTGAATCGATGAACGCCGTGCACCAGTACGTGCCCGACGGCGTGTCGGAGTACTGAAAGTACGGGCTGAACCTGTCCGGCGCGTGGAACACCTGCCGCCCCGACCACTGCCGGCACATCCGCTGGCCCTCGATCGCCCCGGCCGGGTCGGCCGGGAACACCACGCCGTCGTTCTCGTACGCCTTGTAGATGATGCCGCTCTCGTCGTTCTTGACGAAGTGGCATGGGATGTCCAGGTGGTGCGTCGCGAGGTTGGTGAACCGGTGCGCCGCCATCTCGTACGACACCGAGAACACGTCCCGCAGGTCCTCAACCGACAGGTCCCGCGCATCCTTCGCTTCTTGCAGGAACTTGGCCGCCGCCTGCTCGGGCACGAGGACGGCCGCCGCGAAGTAGTTCGCCTCGACGCGCTGCCGCAGGAACTCGCCGAAGTCAGCGGGCACGGAGTGGCCGAGCACGAAGTGGCCGAGAGTCTGGAGCAGCACGGCGCGCGGCGTGTGCATGCCGAGCGTCTCCTGCCGCAGGTAGATGCGCCGGTTACGGAGGTCGGTCACGGACCGGGCCGAGCGCGGCAGGTCCTGGACATAGCGGACCGCGAAGCCGTGGTGGCTGACGACGGACAGCAGCATGCCCTGGGACAGGGCGCCGCCGGAGTACCCGACGGGCGCGAGCGCGTCCGCGGCCGCCGCCTCGATCTCGGCGAAGTAGTTGCCGCGCTCGGCCATCATCAGGCGCAGGTCCGCGTTGGCGGCGCGCGCTTCCTCCGGCGTCGCGGTCGGCTTGACCCGCTGCCGGCGAAGCTCGGCGTGCACGGCGAGCAAGTGCTCGAGCACGTCGTTAGGCACCTTGGCGCCGATGCGCAGCGGTGGCAGGCCGAGTTCGGCCAGCGACCGGATCGCGCTGAGCGTCGGCGAGCGCCATCTCCAGCTGCGCGCGCCGGCTCGGCGGCTGCCTGCGCATCAGCTCGTCGGCCGGCACCGACAACGCCGCGGCCAGCGCCTCGATCAGCGACAGCTTCGGCTCCCGACGGCCGTTCTCCAGCAGCGACAGCGCCGATGGCGCCCGGCCGACCCGCTCGCCGAGCTCGGCCAGCGTCAGCCCCCGAGCGCGCCGGATATGCCGGAGTCGCTGACCGAACATGCCGAGGTCAAGGCCAGCTTCTGGCAAGGATCGCGATTCTTCTTCAGTGAAAATCTTCACTTCTTCACTATAGCCAAAGACTCAGCGAAATTCAGGTCCTTGGTCCCTGGCGGAGACGCAGCTTGCTGGGCAGCCTGGAAGCATTACCCGGGGACGACTGACCAGGAGGACTTAACAGTGAGCGACCGTCGCCTCGAGGGCAACCTGAACGTTCCAGCCCAGACGTATACCAACGGCCACAGCGGTGGCCAGCAAGATCGATAGCCAGGCGGCGGCGTTGCATCGTGACTGGGCGACAGATCCCCGCTGGGCTGGCATCGAGCGCACGTACAGCGCTACCGATGTGGTCAAGCTGCGCGGCTCGGTGCAAGAGGAGTTCACGCTTGCGCGACTTGGCGCCGAGCGGCTCTGGTCTTTGCTCCAGGAGGACGGCTACGTCAACTCTCTTGGCGCGCTGACGGGCAACCAGGCAGTGCAGCAGGTCAAGGCGGGCCTGCGCGCGATCTACCTGTCCGGCTGGCAGGTCGCCGCCGATGCCAACCTGGCCGGCCAGACCTACCCGGACCAGAGCCTGTACCCCGCCAACTCCGTCCCCGCTGTTGTCCGGCGCATCAACAACGCCCTGCTGCGGGCCGACCAGATCACCTGGGCGGAGTCACAGAACGAGGGCGCGCCGCTACTGGCTCGCGCCGATCATGGCCGATGCCGAGGCCGGCTTTGGCGGCGCGCTCAACGCGTTCGAGCTGATGAAGTCGATGATCGCGGCGGGCGCCGCGGCAGTGCACTGGGAAGACCAGCTCGCGTCCGAGAAGAAGTGCGGACACCTCGGCGGCAAGGTCCTGATCCCGACCGGGCAGCACATCAAGACGCTGAACGCAGCCCGTCTCGCCGCTGATGTGTGCGGCGTGCCTAGCCTGATCGTGGCCCGCACCGACGCGCAGGCGGCGACGCTGATCACCAGCGACATCGATGAGCGAGACCAGCGCTTCGTCACCGGGGAGCGCACGTCCGAGGGCTTCTACAAGGTCCGTAACGGGCTGGAGTCGTGTATCGCGCGCGGCCTGGCCTATGCGCCGCACGCCGAGCTGCTCTGGATGGAAACCTCGACACCCGACCTTGGGATCGCCAGGCAGTTCGCCGAGGCGATCAAGGACATCTATCCGGACCAGATGCTCGCCTACAACTGCTCGCCGTCGTTCAACTGGCGCGCGCACCTGGACTCCGACACCATCGCCAAGTTCCAGCGGGAACTCGGCGCGATGGGATACAAGTTCCAGTTCATCACCCTGGCGGGCTTCCACGCGCTGAACGAGTCCATGTTCACGCTGGCGAGCGGTTACGCCGAGCGGGGCATGTCGGCTTACGTCGAGCTGCAGGACGCCGAGTTCGCCGCCGAGGCCCGCGGCTATACCGCTACCCGGCACCAGCGCGAGGTCGGCACCGGCTACTTCGACCAGGTCACATCCGCGATCAGCCCGGATGCGTCGACCACCGCGCTCGCGGGCTCGACCGAGAGCGAGCAGTTCGCCGCCGCGCACTGACGCGACACTGGCAGCGGCGCCGCGGACGACAGATCGTCGTCCGCGGCGCCGTCAGCTCGACGTGCGGGCGCCAGCGTCATGGCTGGAACCTTCCTGCTGTTGTTTCCGCAGGAGATGGGCAGCCATGACGCTGGCGCCCGTCGTTTCGGCGTAACTGGCCGCGCATCCGGCTGACGGCGCGCTGCCATTCGGCCCCGCTCCACTGAGCTCGCTGGGCGTCATCGGCGGCGACCTAGCCGGCTTCCCCAACGGCCGGCGGGTCTTCGACGACGTCGTCACAGTCGAGCTGCGCGCGATCGCGGGCGCCACGCTGCCCCTGGTCGATCCCAGCTTTGTGCCTGACGCCGCGGTCGGCGCGATCACTGACGGGCTCACCGACGCCTCACCAGGCGGGCCCTACCTCACCCAGTTTCCCTACCTCGGCGTGCCTTACGACGGCTACGACCACCCGTCCGCATGACGAGCGGTCACGCCGAACCTGTCGCCGGACCGTCCGGCTCTGGCACCGTCGTGCTGGAGCTGGGCCCCGGCGCGGGTGCGCTGGTCCTGCACGTCCCGGCTGAGATGAACGGCACCGAGATCGAGGTCAGCCTCGCGGGCAGTCACGGCCGCCGGACTCATTCGATGGTCCGGCCCCGGCACGTTCCGGCTGGGACGCGGTACGCGGCTGTCTATCCCGGCTTGCCGCCGGGCGAGTACACGATCTGGCGGGCCGACCAGACGGCGGCCATGACGGTCACCGTCGCCGAGGGCACTGCGAACACAGCCAGGTGGCCAGCGCTCTGACGGGCGGTCCGGCGGCAACGCGGTTACGCGGTCACGCGCAGTGGGCGAGCAGGAAGCGGGTGAGCAGCGCGTTCACGGCGGCGGGCTGCTCCATGTTGACCATGTGACCGGCGCCCGGTATCACGACCCGTTCGGCGGCTGGGAGGCGCTGCGCCAGGACGTCGGTCATCGCGAGGAACCCGGGCACGTCCAGCTCGCCCGCCGCGACCAGGGCGGGCATCGTGAGCTGCGCCAGCAGCTCAATCGGCGGCGTCGAGTCGGGCAGGTGCGGGTCGAGGCCGAGCCAGTGCTGGCCGGGATAGTCCGACACCATGGCAGCGAGGCTGGGCTGCACGTCGGGCCGCTGCCGCGCGGCCGCGAACAGCGGGTGGGCCAGCCACGCCGCGCGCCCGGCCGCCACGCCGCCCGCTGTTAGCTGCCTGCCGAGCTCGGCCAGCCCGGCCTTGGAGTCGTCATCCCACGGCACCCCGTCCAGGAGGGAATCGAGAAGTACGAGCGCCCGGACCCGGCCCGGCGCTAGCAGCGCAGTCCGGAGCGCGACCTGGCCGCCGAACGACAGGCCCACGAGCGCCGCCTGGTCGATCGACAGGTGATCGAGCAGTGCGACGAGGTCGGCCTCGTGGGTATACGGGACGGCCGGATCGAGCGGCCCGCTCGCGCCGAACCCGCGGCAGTCGTACCGCACGACCCTGAAGGCGGCTGCCAGGGCGGGCATCTGCGGATCCCACATCCGCATGTCGAGGCTGAAACCGTGAATGAGGACCACGACCGGGCCGGCTCCGGCAACCTCGTAACGCAGGCTGGCACCGTTGACCGGCAGCACTGCACCTGGCACCGGCGTACCGCTAGCGAACGTCGCCGGTCGCCGTGGCCGGGGCCGGCGGCCCGGGCTGAGCGACGTCGATCTCGCTCGGCTGGTCGACGTGCAGCTTCGACGGCCACCAGTTCCACTTGCCGAGCAGCACCACGGTCGACGGGACCAGCAGCGTGCGGACGAGGAAGGTATCCATCAGGATGCCGAGCGCAAGCCCGAGGCCGATGTCGCGGACCTGACTCGCGCCTGAGCCGCTGCCCGCCGCCACCGTCAGCACGATGAACGAGCCCGCCAGCACCAGCCCGGCCGACGTGATGGTCGTCCCGGTGGCGCCGATGGCCTTCGCGACCGCCTGTCGCAGCGGCAGCCTGTGCGCTTCCTCCCTGATCCTGGTCATGACCAGGATGTTGTAGTCCTCGCCCAGCGCAAGCAGGAAGATGAACATCAGGAACGGCATGAAGAACACCAGCCCGCCGCTGTGGCCGAGCTTGACGAAGATGAGCACGGACAGGCCGAGCGCGGCGAGGTAGGAGACGCCCACCGACGCGATCAGGTACAGCGGCGCGACGAGGCTGCGCAGCACAAGCGCAAGCAAGATGCCGATAGCCAGGATGGCGATCGGGATGATGCGCTTCAGGTCACTGACCGAGATAGCGCTGATGTCCCGCAGCGCCGGCGCCTCACCCGCGACCCCGGACGCCGTCGCGCCGACCGAGTGCTGAATCTGCGTGGTCGTGGCCCGGATGGCTGGCACGGCGTTGAGCGCCTCGGTGCTCCCAGGATCGAGACTCGCGGTGGAGCCATTCCTGGCGCGCAGCCCGGTGGAGAACTGGACGGTCCGGCCGTCTGGGCTGACGAAGTTCCCGGTCACCCGGTACAGCTGGTAGGCCTGGACCGGGATCCTGCCGCCCAGCAAGTCGGCCTTGGTCGGGGTAGGCGGCAGCTTCTTCGGCGGGCCGAGCGCGCTGTACAGGCCCTGATACTGCGCGGGCGTGAGCGTTATCCCGCCGACCGGGTTGAGCGCGCCGGCCACCTGGGTGAACTCGCCGCTCGAACGCAGCTCGCTCGTGGCCTTCGCCAGCGGCGCTGCGTCGTTCCACACCGGTCGCGGGAACTTGAAGATGATGGCGGTGGGGTTGGCCGACGACTGCGGGAAATGCTTGGCGAGCAGCGCGGTACCAGCCGCTGAGTCGCTCCCGGCTGGCGGCGTGGTATTGCCGCCGAAGCCGGCGGCCGTGTAACCGATCACCGCGAACGAGAGACCGCCGAAGAAGACGAGGCCGGCCAGCAGCGTCGGGGCTGGGTGCTGGACGATCCGGCCAGCGACGCGGCCCCAGACGCCGGGCTTGCCACTGCCCTGGATGCTCCACGGGATCAGCTTCGGCTTGCCGAACCAGGCCGTGAACAGGGCGCGCTTGACCGCCAGCAGCGACAGCCGGATGGACAGCAGCGCCGGCAGCAAGGTCAGCCCCGCCATCAGGATGACGACGACCGCGATGGCGAACGGCCATGCGAGGTCAGAGTAGAAGGAGAAGCTCGCCAGCAGCAGGGTCAGCACGGCCGCGATGACAGTAGCGGCCGAGGCGCTGATCGACTCGCCCACCCTCGTGACGGCGCGGACGATCGCATCGCGTGCGGCCGGCCGCGGATGGGCAAGGTCGGCGAGGATGCTCGACCCCGTTCCCGTCATGCCCGGGTAGCGCTCTCCCCCGGTTTCGTGCCCGGACGCCCGCAGCTCCTCCCGCACCCGGAAG
Source organism: uncultured Actinomycetota bacterium (assembly GCA_963837255.1). Lineage (GTDB taxonomy): Bacteria > Actinomycetota > Actinomycetes > Streptosporangiales > Streptosporangiaceae > JAJYUU01. The sequence continues at coordinate 214,353 of CAWIMN010000007.1, read as the reverse complement.
ACCAGGAAGAGCCCGTAGTCAGTGCCGGCGCCGATCACCAGCACGATCAGCAGCAGCTGCGCGATCGGCGAGACCTGGAGCCCGTGCTTGGCTGCCTCAGCCACCAGCGGGCCGGCGATCGAGACCGACAGCAGCGCGGGCAGCACCGTGGTGATAGCGAGCGTGAACGAGCGGAAGATCAGTACGAGCAGCACCACGACAAACAGCGCCGACAGACCCTGCACCTTGTTGCCAGTGTTGCCGGAGGCCTTTTGCTGGTCGACCTGCACAGCGAGGTCGCCCGCCACGTGCGCGTGCAAGTTGGGCGGCAGCTGAGCGCTGGTGATCTGCGCGCGCAGGCCATCTACCAGGTTCTTTGCGTACTGCGGGTTGCCGCTGCCTGCCACGCTGGCCAGCGCGGTGAGCTGCTCAGCCTGGCCGTCGGTGGACCGGCCGGCGTTGATGACCTTAGCGATCCCTGGCACGGTCGCGAGCTTGCCCGCAAGGCGGTCGAGCGCCGCGATGTCGGCGGGAGTGAGCGGCCCGCTCGTAGTCGCCGCCACGACCGGGATCGGCTGCCTGTTCGACGTGCCGAACGGAGCCGCGAGCGTCGCGGCCTGCGAGCTTGGCGCACTCGGCGGCAGGAACTTCTGGTTGTTGCCCTGGGTGACGCTCGACAGTGCCGGCAGCTGGGTTGACGCAAGGACTGCACCCGCGATCCAGAGCAGCAGCATCAGCCAGCGAAAACGAACACCAAATCGGCCGATCGCCCCGTAGATCGCATCGACTTGCATGACCACGAATCCTACGGGACTACCGGTAATCAGCGGGTGTCGGGCTGCGTGCCGGAGGTTGAACGAGCGGCACCGGCGGTGTGCCGGGCAGGACATCATCGGCGAGCGCGTCCACCGCGCCAGTCAGCTCGCGCAGGGCAGGCAGCGATGACACCAGGCTGCGGCGGCTCGCGGCCGGCAGCGCCGTCAGCGCAGCCGCCAGGATGCGCGAGTTGACTTCCTGCCAGTCGGCGACCACCGCGTGCCCGGCCGCCGTCAGGTCGAGTACGGCAGTACGCCGGTCGGCGACACCGCCTATGCGCACCACGAGACCCACCCTGGCCAGCCCGTTCACTAGGGTCGCGACCGAGCTCGGCGCCAGCCGGAGCAGCCTGGCCACCTGGCCCGGCCGGGCGGCAGGGTTTTCCGCCAGGCAGGACAGGAACTCCAGCTGAGCTACCGACAAGCCGCCCGGCAACGCTCCGCCTGGCCCGTAGGCACGCCCAGCCCGGCGCATGGCGCGACGCAGTCGGGAAACGACGTCAGCGAGCGCCAGCCCGGCCTGATCTGGCTCGACGCCCCCGGCGTGGCCAGCGGGCATCGCGCGGTCACCCGCTGCGGGCTGGGGGGACATGATCCTCAGCATATCGAGCGCGACAATGCAGGTCGTGGTGCCGCCGTTGGCGCTGATTATCAGGTGTTGCCGCGCCAACCGGCCGTATCGTGAATACCCTGCCGTTAGTGCTGGTCACCCACCTGGACGATGACCGCCAATTGGGGGGCTAGCCCGGATAGTCACGGACATGCCGGGCGAGGTGCTGGCCTGTCAGCCCCAATGCCGCCAGACTCGTCTAGGGCAGGTCCGGGCTCCGCCTCCGCGCGGCCGGGCAGCCGCAGGAAGGACACCGATGCAGGAGCTGCGCCTCGTCGCGGTCAGCGAGGACGGCAGTTACGCCATCCTTGCGGTGCCGGGACGCAGCGGTCGGTTCCTGTTGCCCATAGACGACCGGCTGAGGACGGTGGCCAAGGGTCAGTTCTCCCGGCTCGCGCAGTACGAGATCGAAGTGGAGAATCCGTTGCGACCCAAGGAGATCCAGGACCGCATCCGGGCTGGCGAGACGGCAGACGAGATCGCGGACGCGGCTGGCATACCGCCCGACAGGGTCCGCCGGTTCGAGGGTCCCGTGCTGGCCGAGCGGCAATACCGGGCGCAGGAAGCGCAGCGCGCGACCATCCGCGGCCGGGGCGACTCCGGGCCAGGGCCGCGGCTCGGCGATATCGTGGCCGAGCGGCTCAACGGCGTCGGCGCACACGCGGATAGTGCTGAGTGGGACTCGCGCAAGCGGCCCGACGGCAACTGGCAGGTCCGGCTTCAGTTCAGCATCGGCGGCCGGGCAAGCTCTGCGGAGTGGATCTACGATCCGCGGCGCCGGCATGTCATCCCTGACGACGATCAGGCGGTCCGGCTGTGCCTGCCGCAAGAGGAATGGGCCGCGGTGACGTTCGCGGAGCGAAGCCGCGCGACAGCGACAGTGACGCCGATCGGATCTCGCCAGCACAGCCCGTACGCTGACCAGGCACGTGAGCACGAGCGCAGGATCGTGGCTGCGCCACCGCGGCCGCGGGACGCCGACTACGCGGCGGTCGCCGACGGCGACTCCGGGCGGGCCATGCCGGGCGCGTCGGTGGTGGCCAGTCACGCTGACGGCACGGGTGAGCATCTGGCCGAGGCACCGGCAGCCAGCGCAGGCGCGCCGGCGGACGCGCCCGATACGCGGGCGGCGCCTGTCAAGAAGGCGGCAAGCGGCAGGTCGCGGCGCGCATCGGTGCCGTCCTGGGACGAAATCATGTTCGGGACGTCCCGCCAGCCAGACTAGGCGCCACCGGTGACTGGCTCTGGCGGTCGTCATATCAGCGCCGCACCGCATCCCGGCGTGGGCCATGTCGCGCTCCTCCGGCGCGTAGGATGCAGGCCGCCAGATGCGATGACGCCGGAGCAAGATATGGGACAGGGTGAGGCAGCGTGCGCCGGGGTGGATATGGCCGCCGCAGCAGCAAGATAACGAGGTGGCTAGCCGGCCTGGTGGCGGGCAGCTTGCTGCTCGGCGGCTGCGGACTGCTCGGCAAGACAAAAGCGCTGGTCGCCGACGCCCCGCTGACAATGTCGGTCACGAGTCCGCTCTTCAACGGGGGGCTCGTGATGCCGGCCCAGTTCACCTGCTACGGGGCGCACGTGAGCCCGCCGATCTTCTGGTCAGCCCCGCCGCCGGGCACCAAGTCGCTGGCGCTGGTCCTCGACGATGCGGCAACCCCGATCTCGCCGCGCGTCTACTGGATCGTCTTCGATATCAGTCCCGCGACCAGCGACCTTCAGGTCGGACAGCTGCCGCCGCACGCCCGAGAGGCAGTCAATAGCGCGGGCAATGCCCACTACGACGCGCCGTGCCCGCATGGCCGGCCGCACCATTACCGGTTCACCGTGTACGCACTGAACACGTCCTTCGGCAAATCGCTGCCGGATAATCCCCGCCTGCTTCAAGCGCTCGAGGCGATCGCCCCGCATGTCACCGCCCGCGGCACGCTGACCGCCAAGGCATGTCCGGGACCGACCACCAGCTGCTAGGTCGGGCCGTCAGCTGCGGTCTGCCCAGGTAGCTGCTGCAGTACCGAATCCTTAGCCTCGAACCACACGCTGCATCGCCTTGGGCGCGCCCAGGCCTGGTGCGCCTTGGCTCGCGCCAAGGTGCGCCTGGGGTGTGTGCGTCCGGGGCGCATCTTCAGCCCAGACGCGCACGCGTTTGGGGCACGCCCGGTCTAATGCCCAATTAGCCCTCCAAGCCCGACTACTTTCAGTAGCCTTATGGACACGAGGAGGGGACACGGTTGGTTAAAGTTCCCGAATTGCGTGACAAGGCGTATAGCGTCCGACACAATCACTGTTCAGGCAGATCGGCCTAAGAAAGAAAAGGGTGCTTGCACTCCGGGGGGAGGCTTGCGTAGATGGCCGCGCGAGTCTGGCTAGCGCCGCCCCGAGGCCATATCAGTGGGATGGTGTGATGATCACTACGATCTTGATTGTCCTTGTGGCCGTGGTCGTGCTGATCGTGATAATTGCTGTCCTCGCCTTGCACTTCCTGCGCGCTGACGACTCGGACTCATTCGACGAGATCGCGGAGGAGCCCCGTCCCACGCGGCGCTCGCCGGTCGATCCGCCCCGCGAGCTTGTACCCGCCGCGGCCGAGGGCCGCAGGGCGCGCCGCGCAGACTCGGCCCGGGACCAGTGGGCTGCAGCCGAGCGCCCGGCCCGGTCCGCCGATGAGCGGACCATCCGCGCCGTTGATGACCGCCCTGTCCGGGCGCTCGATGACCGGCCGACTAGCTACCGCGAACGCGACACCGGGCCACGGCCAGCCGTCCCGGACCGCCGGAATGGCCAGACCGGCGGCCAGCGGCCAATCGCCGCCAGCGCCCGAGCGGCGAAGCCGGCAAAGCCAGCCAAGCCGGCGAAGGCAGTCAGCCCTGATGCCGCCACAGCCGCCTGGGACTCGCTGTCCGACGTTGACTACTGGGCCGAGCTCGCCGCTGACAAGCCGCAGGTTAGTCCTCCTCCCGCAGCGTCAAGCGGGCGGCCAAATGGCACAGCCAGGCGTGGGCACGACACCAACCCGGCGGCTCGATCGGCGGCCGACGCCCGCCCTGCGCAGCGCGGCGAAACCGGCCCGCTGCCCGTTAGCCCGCAATCGGCGGGACCGCTGCCCGTTCGCTCGCGGTCGCAGTCCGGGCGCACCGCACGCCCCGCGCCGGCCGCACCGGCTGCGTCCGCCGGCCGATCTTCCGACACTGGGCAGACCGAGCAGCTGGATGCCAGGGCGGCGCGCGCTTACGCCAGTGAGCCGACCACGCAGAGCCTCGCCGCGCTGGCCCGCATGTCCGGCCCGCAACCCCCAGCTGCGCCTCGGTCGGCCAATGGCCAGCGGCCAGCGCCGGGGCGGCGTCCGGCTGGCGGCCGCCCCGGTATCGGGCAGCGATCAGCGCAGCCTCCGCCGCCCAGCGTTCCGGCCGCCGAGCTCTCACAGCCGAACGGGTACTCCAGGACGCCCGTGCCGCTGGACGACGATCCGCTGACGAGCCCCTCGTTCCCGGCTATTAACACGTCAGACAGCCGCTCGTACCGCACGCGCCGGCCCGGCGGCGCACCGAGCGGCCCGCACACCGGCCCGCTTTCAGGTCCGCAGCCAACTGCGCAATACCCGCTGGACCCGACGCCGCAGCCGCTGCCGCCAGCTCCCGTGGCGAACCCGTACGGCAGCTATGTCAGCGCGCCGCAGCCGGTCTACCAGGACGTCGCCGCCTCGCACCCGGACAGCTCGTTCTACGGCGGCGGCTATGCCAACGGTCAGCAGGCCAACGGGCAGTATGCCAACGGAGGCCAGCACGCGAACGGCCAGCAGGCCGACAGCAGCTGGTACAGCGGCGCGGCCAGTGGCTACCTGCCCGCCGACTACGGCCGCGATGATCACGCGGGCGACGGCGACAACGGCGACGGCTATAACGGCAACGGCTACCCCGCCGTCGACTACCAGAACGCCGGCTACCAGGGTGCTGCTTACCAGGCACCGGCTGGACCGGGCGGTTACGGACCGCAGGGCCAGCTCGCCGGGCAGTACGACCCGCGCGGCTATAGCGCACCTGACCTCGCCTATGGCCAGGACGGTTACCAGGGCTACCCCAACTATGGGGCTGGCGGCCGGTAGCCGATCAGCGCATATCCCGGTAGACGGCGGAGCTGCCGGGATTGACAAGACCCTGCCGTCGGTGCCCACAATGTGCGGACCCCCCGAAGCAGGTGACATGCAGCCCGGTGCCCGAGATCACGCGCGTAGCTATCACCTGCACAAGCTCGCCACCGCCCTGGATATCGAGGGCTTCCACGCCACGGTGAAGACTTCTTATCCCGCGGCCCTGCATGTCTTCATGCCGGGAGCCTCGATGCTCACCGAGAGCATCGACTGCGTGCCGGGCACCGACGATGCCGGGCGCCTGCACTGGTACTACCGCTGGTCCTGGGGGGAACTCCTGCACGACGCCAGTGACCCCCCGGCGGCCGCGGCCAAGATCGCTGAAGTGCTCTCGGCCCGCTAGCGCCAGCTCGTCTGGCCGGCTCGCCGCGTGATCTAGGCCACTATCACGGTAATCTGTCCACCACAGCGAGCGCCCCTGGCGCCGACCTGCAGGCCGGCGACCAGGGACGTCTTTTGTGCAAGCGACGGACAGCAGTCCGGCGGGCAGCGGAGCGGAGGGATCGTCGAAGTGCAGGTTGCGCAGGCAGGCAGGCTCAGCAACGTCAGGTACGACATACGCGGGCCGGTCCTGCGGCGAGCTCGCCAGCTCGAGGCTGCCGGACACGAGATCATCAAGCTCAACCTGGGCAACCCGGCCCCGTTCGGGCTCGACGCCCCTGAGGACGTGCTCAACGACGTCGTCAAGCACATTGCCGACGCCCAGGGCTACAGCGATGCTCGCGGGATCGAGCCCGCCCGGCAGGCCGTGGCGCAGTTCTTCGACCGGCGCGGTGTCAGCGGGATCACCGCGGACGACGTGTACCTCGGCAACGGCGTGTCCGAGCTGATCGTCATGGCGCTGCAGGCGCTGCTCGACACCGGCGACGAGGTGCTGGTGCCAAGCCCCGACTACCCGCTGTGGACCGGGGCCATCAACTTGTGCGGCGGCCGTGCCGTGCACTACCTGTGCGACGAGCAGGCCGGCTGGGAACCCGACCTGGAGCACGTAGCAAGTCGCATCACCGCCCGGACCAGGGCGCTGGTCATCATCAACCCGAACAACCCCACCGGCGCTGTCTACTCGCGGCAGACGCTGCTCGGCCTACTGGATCTTGCGCGCACGCACGGTCTGCTGGTGCTGACGGACGAGATCTACGACCAGATCCTGTATGACAGCGCCGTGCACTGCTCGGCCGCCGCGCTCGCACCAGACTTGCTGGTGCTGACGCTCGGCGGATTGTCCAAGACCTATCGCCTGGCCGGCTTCCGGTCCGGCTGGCTGGTGGTCAGCGGACCTCGCGAGCACGCCGCCGACTACCTCGACGGCCTGGAACTGCTCGCGAACATGCGCCTCTGCCCCAACGTGCCGGCCCAGCACGCCATCGAGCCAGCCCTCGGCGGCCGGGTGGACATCACCCACCTGCTGCAGCCCGGCGGCCGCCTGCGCGATCAGCGTGATCATGCGTGGGAACGGATGACCGCCATCCCCGGCGTCTCCTGCTACAAGCCCGCCGGCGCGCTGTACCTCTTCCCGCGGCTAGACCCCGAGGTCTACCCGATTCGCGACGACGAGCAGATGATGATCGACCTGCTGGAGCAGCAGCACGTGCTGCTGTCGCACGGCAGCGGGTTCAACCTGCCGACGACCGATCACGTCCGGCTTGTCTTCCTCGCGAGCGTGCCCGTGCTCGATGACGCGATCGGCAGGCTGGCCACGTTCCTGGCTGGTTACCACCAGTAGCGGCAGATCCTCGACGCAATGCCTACGACGTCGCTGATCGCTGCCGGAAGTGGCGGTCCAGTTCGTTGGCGTACCTCCGGCCGAGCTCATCGCCGTGCTCGTGTACCCAGTCGGTGAAGACCACCGAGCCAGTGGCAGGACCAGCGGAATCCGCCCGCCCGGCGGCCATCGATGCGTATTCTGCGCCGGTCAGAAGGGTGTCACGCAGCGCCAGGTTGAGCGTCGCCGCCAGCGCCGGGATGGCCGCGCCGGGGACCGAGACTAGTACGGACCGGCTGCCGACCGCATCCCGGATCTCGTCCACCATCTGCCGGAAGGTCAGCGACTGCGGGCCCACCGCGTCGACCGTTGCCGCCTGCTCGGTGGCTGCGCCGAGGTCGGCGCACAGGGTAGCGAGGTCGTCGATGTGGATCGGCCGGATGCGGTACTGGCCGCGACCACCGATAGCGAAGACGGGCAGCCGGCGAAGCAGCCAGGCGATGTTGTTGACTAGCACGCCATCACCGCCGAACAGGACGGCCGGGCGGGCGATCGCGTACGGCACGCCGCAGCCGGCCAGCGCCTGCTCGACCTCAGCCTTGCCACGGAAGTAGGAGTCCGGCGACGCCAGGCTTGGGTTCGTGATCGAGATGTGCACGATCCGCTGTACTCCGGCTGTCACTGCGGCCGCGAACAGGGCCTTGCTGTTAGCCACCGCAAGCTCATGGCTCACCGCGCCGTGGGCGAACCGGACCCAGTACGTGTTGTACAGCGTGTGCGCGCCAGCCATCGACGCGGCGAGCTCTTGCCCGGCGTTGAAATCCAGCGGCCGGGCGTCGATCGACGATCCGGCTGGCGCCCGCTCGGGATGCCCGGTCAGTGTCCGCACGTGACGCCCGCGCCGCAGCAGCTCGCCCGCGATCGCTGCGCCCGAGTAGCTGAACGCGCCGGTGACCACGTCGAGCGGGCGGGCGCCGGTCTCGCGTGGTCTCGGCGTGGTCTCGCTTGCCTCCGCCCGTCCGGTCTCCGGCTGTCCTGCATCTGACTGTGTCATCTCTCGTCCTTTCCGGTGCCGGGCAGCCGCAGCCCGCCGAGCACATCGAGCATCTTGGCGAGGGAGCGGAACCGGTCGAACACCGCGATCGCGGCGCCGCGGTCCCCGTCGAGGCTGGCGAGCATTTCTAGGCCGAGGAAGCCGGCTACTAGTGCGTGCCCGAACTCGGCCGGAGGCAGCAGGCGGGCTGCCGCTGACCGGCCGAGCGCGGCCTGGATCGCATCCTCGGCGAGGTCACGCCAGGGCCGCAGCCGATCGGCGACCTGATCGCCGAGACCCGGTACGGCGTGTGCGCCCGTGATCATCTCGATCAGCACGCGGACATAGCCGGCATCGAGGTCCTCGACGAAGATCGCGCGCGCCGACTCGGCTAGCGCGGTGACCGAAGTGGCCCGGGCGAGCAGGCCGCGATACGCCTCCATCCGCCGGGCGCTGACTTCGTCGAGTGCCGCCAGCAAGAGGTCGTTGACAGAGCCGAAATGGTAGAAGACCAGCGCCTGGCTGTACCCGGCGCGAGTGGCGATCTCCCGTGCGCTGGCGCCCGCGAAGCCGGCCTCGCGCAGCGCCTCGATCGCGGCGGCAACCAGAGCAGCCCGGACCTCGGCTGACTGCGCTCTCCTGCTCGCGGTCCCGCCCGGACGCGGTCCTGCCTTAGCCATCCAGTGCCGCCTTAATCACCGCCTGGCGCAGCGTCCTGACCTAATAGTCTGAGCAACTGCTCAGAGAATACCACGCGCGTCGATGCGGGCGAGCCACCGCCTTGTCGCGGCGGGCGAGGTCAGCAGGACCACTTGCGGGCCGGTTGGGTCAGCAACCCAGGCACGCATCCGGTCACGCTTGCGGGCGAAGGAGCGGAAATGCCACGCGATGATGGAGTCGCGGGAGAACGCCTGCCGGAAAGATTCGGTATTGCCGTTGCAGATGTGCCGGCGATCGAGGGCGCGCATGAGGGTCCGGCGCGTTAGCCGACCCAGCGAGCGCCACCGTGGGTAGTCAAGCGCGACGATCAGGTCAGTCCGGCCGAGCACAATATCCAGCCACGCGCTGTACGCCGAGTCGAGTATCCACTGCTCCCCTGCGCAGATGGCGCCGATCTTGCGCCGCTGCTCGTCCGGTGCGACGGCAACCCAGCCCGGCTCCCAGGTCAGATCGTCCACGCCATGCCAGGGCAGCCCAGTCCGGTCGGCCAGCTGCCGCGCCAGCGTGGTCTTGCCCGACCCGGTCACCCCGTAGATCAGCACCCTGTCGGCCACGCGGCGATGGTACAGACGGCCGGCCGCAAGTGCTAGCGCGATCCGCCGCGGCGGGGCACCATCAGAACAGGTCAGGCCCGCGGCGCGCGGGCCACAGGCGCGCGAGAGGGGTTCGGCATGCCCGTCGTGCAGGCGAACGGCATTGACATGTACTACGAGGTCCAGGGCGACGGCGAGCCGCTCGTCCTGATCCCCTACCTGGCGGCGGATCAGGCGTGCTACGCCTTCCAGGTCGCCGAGTACGCCAAGCAGTTCAGCTGCTACACCGTAGACCTGCGCGGCGCGGGCCTGTCGGGTAAGCCGGACGGCGATTACACGACCGAGTTGCTGGCCGATGACGTGGCCGCGTTCATGCAGGCAGCCGCGATTCAGAACGCGCACGTGGCCGGCCTGTCGCTGGGCGCTGCTGTGGGCATGTGGCTGGCCGCCCGGCATCCGGCCAGGGTGAGATCGCTGTCGCTGCACAGCGCCTGGAGCGCGAGCGACCCGTTCCTCCGCTCGGTCGTCGAGACCTGGCGGATCATGGCCCGCGGCCTGGACAGCGTGACCGAGATGGTGATCGCGGGGATCTTCCCGTGGTGCTTTACGCCGGAGTTGTACGCGGCACGGCCTGAGTACATCGACTCGCTCGCCGACTTCGTCCGCAGCCGGCCGATGCCGCCCGTCGACGCCTTCCTGCGCCAGTCCGGGGCCGTGCTCGCGCACGACGCGACGGCTGCCCTCGCCCGGATCGAAGCGCCGACGCTCATCACCTTCGGCGAGCACGACATGGTGACGTCAACGCGGTTCGCCGGGCCGCTGTCCGACGGCATCGCCGGGCTCTGAGCTCGTCGTGTTCGCGAACTGCGCGCATGCGCCCATCTACGAGATCACCGAGGAGTTCAACCAGCGCACGCTCGATTTTCTGCGGCGCCAGTCTGGCTCGGCCTAGCGCGGGCCGGACAGTACAGCCCGGCGAGCGTGCCGCCAGCGCCAGGCCTCGCCGGCCTCAGGTGCCGCGCAGCGCCCGGATCGACTCGCGCAGTGATGCCGTCGTGGCCAGCACGGCGGACGGCTCGTACCCGCAGTGCGCCATGCAGTTGGAGCAGCGCGGGTCCTTGCCGCGGCCGTAGGCGTCCCAGTCGGTGGTCTCGATCAGTTCCTTGTACGTCTTGGCATAGCCGTCCGCCATCAGGTAGCACGGGCGCTGCCAGCCAAGCAGCGAGTAGGAGGGGATGCCCCACGCCGTGCACGCGAAGTCCTGTCTTGCCCTCGAGGAAGTCCAGGAACAGCGGGGTGTGGTTGAGCCGCCACCGCTTCCGGTTGCCGTCACCGAAGGCCTTGCGGAACAGCTCGCGCGTCTCGGTCACGCCGAGGAAGTGATCCTGGTCCGGAGCCTTCTCGTAGGCGTACGCCGGCGAGATCTGCATGTCGTTGATCTTGAGGTCATCGTTGAGGAAGTTGAGCACGTCGATGATCGTCTGCGGGGTATCGGTGTTGAAGAACGTGGTGTTGGTGTTGACCCGGAAGCCGCGCCGCTGGCATTCCTTGATCGCCGCGACTGCGTCGTCGAACACGCCCTCCTTGCAGACCGATTCGTCGTGCCGCTCCTCAGCCCGTCGATGTGGACCACCCAGGCGAAGTAAGGCGACGGCGTGAACTTGTCGAGCTTCTTGGGGATGAGCAGCGCATTCGTGCACAGGAACACGAACTTCTTCCGCTTGATCAGCTCGTTGACCAGTACCTCGATCTGCGGGTGCATGAGCGGCTCGCCGCCGGCGATCGAGACCATCGGCGCGCCGCATTCCTCGATGGCAGCCAGCGCCTGCTCCACCGGCATCCGCTGCTTCAGCAGGCTCGCAGGCTGCTGGATCTTGCCGCAGCCGGCGCACTTGAGGTTACAGGCGAATAGCGGTTCCAGCTCTACGAGCAGCGGGAACTTGTCCTTGCGGCTGAGCTTCTGGCGCATCAGGTAAGTCCCGACGCGCAGGCTCTGGCGCAGTGGCATGCTCACGATGGCACCGTCTTTCTCATCTGTCTCGTCAGTTTTCGTCCGGCACGTCCGTCCCGGAACTCTCTTCGTCAGGTCCTGCTGTTATCGGCGCACTGGCCCGGCTATCAGCCCAGGTCAGCCGTCTGCTGTCGCAGCTCTTTGGGTAGCCCGAACTGGATGGACTCGGTGGCGACCACCACGTCTTCGGTCTCGACCTCGCCCAGACCGCGCAGAGCTGCCACGATCTGACCGACGATTGCTGGCGGCGCTGAGGCCCCAGCCGCGATCCCGACTGTCGATGCCCCCGCCAGCCAGCCCAGCTGGATGTCCTCCGGACCATCGACCAGGTAGGCAGCGGTCCCGGCCCGCTGGGCCGTCTCGACCAGGCGCTGGGAGTTCGAGGAGTTGGCCGATCCAGCTACCAGGACCAGGTCCGACCGCGCTGCGATGGCCCGCACCGCCCGCTGCCGGTTCGTGGTCGCATAGCAGATGTCGTCACTGCCCGGCCCGGTCGCAGCCGGGAAGCGCTCGGTGATGGCAGTCCACGATGCCGCCAGCCTCATCTGCAGCCAGCGTGGTCTGCATGAGGTAAGCGACCTTCCCCGGATCGGCAGGCCGCAGCCCGGCCACGTCCGCGGTGGTCTCGACCAGCGCCATGGCGCCGGGCGCCTCCCCCAGCGTGCCGTCGACTTCCTCATGCCCGGCGTGCCCGATCAGCGCCACCAGGTAGCCGTCGGTCGCAAACCTGCGCGCCTCGGCGTGCACCTTGGCGACGAGCGGGCACGTGGCGTCCACGGCGTCCAGGCCGCGCCGCGCCGCTTCCTGCCGGACGTCGGGCGACACGCCGTGTGCGGAGAACACGACCATCGCCCCGTCGGGGACCTCGCTGAGGTCGTCTACGAAGATCGCGCCGGCGCTCTCGAGATCCGCCACGACGGTCGCGTTGTGGACGATCTGCTTGCGCACGTACACCGGGGCGCCGTGCCGCTCGAGGGCAAGCTCGACGATCTCGATGGCGCGCTCGACGCCGGCGCAGAAGGATCGTGGACTCGCGAGCAGGACCTGCCGCGGACCGACGGCGGCTGCCCACTGGGCGAGGACCGGTGCTGCCTGCCGCAGCGAGCGCAGCGCGGCCAGGCCGCCGGCCACGATGCGCGGGCTGACGACGGGGTGGTCCGGCGTGTCGGAGATCGCCCTGAGCACGACAGCGGGGCTGCCCGCGGCGCCAGCCAGCAGCGGCGCGGACTCCATGTCCACCGCGATGGCCCCGCCGGCCGCCAGCCGGGCATGCCCGCCGTCGCGCACCAGGCGGTCCACCGTCGCGATCGGTCCCGTCCTGGCCCGCAATCCGGCCCGGCGGAGCTCGCCGGCCAGCAGCGGCGCCGAGGGGCACCTGACACTTGTGACGCCGTCGGTTACCTCGGACGCGACGACCACGTCGCCGACGCGCTGGTCGCTGGTCAGGCTGCCGCCGACACCGCCGACGGCCAGCATGTCCGGGTTCGATGCGGCGATCCGGGCCGCGGCCGCGGCCGCGCGGACGGGACCGTAACCCGTCCTGATGACCTGCACGCGGTCCTGACTCGCGGCCAGGCCGCGCCGGAGCGCACGTGCCTCCACGCCGAGCGGCGCGCACACCGTGAGCTTGCTCATTGCGCACCCCCTAGGTAACGGCCAAGGGCGCTGACCGGGAAGACCAGGCGGTACAGGTGGTAGTTGATGTAGAAGTCGCCGGGGAATCCAGTGCCGGTGAACTGCGGCTCGTCCCAGGTCCCGTCGGGACGCTGCGTCGCCGCCAGCCAGGCCGCGCCGCGCTCGGCGCTGGCCATGGCGTCCTCACCGCCCGCCGCCAGCAGGGCCAGCATCGCCCACGCTGTCTGCGACGCCGTCGACTCACCGCGGCCGGCCCAGGCAGGATCGGTGTAGGACCGCAGATCCTCGCCCCAGCCGCCGTCCGGATTCTGATGCTCGACGAGCCACCGCACGGCCCGCCTGATGCAGGGCTTGGCCGGCAGCACGCCAGCGGCGATGAGCGCCGGAACGACGGCCCCGGTGCCGTAGACGTAGTTCGCACCCCAGCGACCGAACCAGGAGCCGTCGGGCTCCTGCGCGCGCAGCAGCCAGGCCACGCCACGCCGGGCAGCCCGGCCGGCGCCAAGGCCCGCGGCGGCCAGCGCCTCGACCGTATGCGCCGTCACGTCGGCCGATGGCGGGTCGACCACCTCGCCGAAGTCGCAGAAGGGCAGCTTGGTTACCAGCCGGGAGGTGTTGTCTGCGTCAAACGCGCCCCAGCCGCCATCGCGCGACTGCATCCCGGTGAGCCATGTCAGCGCGCGGGCCACGGCCGCGCCGGCCTCGCTCGCGGTGGCGTCATCCGGCTGCTCGACCCGGCCCAGCGCCAGTACTACCTCGGCGGTGTCGTCCACGTCCGGATAACCGTCATTGTCGAACTCGAACGCCCACCCAGACGGGGGCAGGCCAGGCCGCTGTACCTGCCAGTCGCCCGGCCCGCGGATCTCCTCGGCCAGCACCCAGCGAGCCGAGGACTGGAGCGCGTGGTGATCGGCTGGCAACCCGGCGTCGGCCAGGGCGATCATGGCCAGCACCGTGTCCCACACTGGCGACTGGCACGCCTCCAGCCGGCGCATCTTGCCGTCCGGCCCGTCTTCCCAGATGGTGAACCTGTCCAGGCCGTCCAGGCCGCGCCGGATGACCGGGTGGTCAAGGCCGTAGCCAAGCAGGTGCAGCGCCATCAGGGAGTAGACCCACGGGGGCTGGATGCCGCCCCAGCATCCATCACGCTCCTGCCGGGCGATGATCCAGTCGGCGCAGCGCCGGTAGGCCGCCGTCCGGACCGCCGTGGCCGGCCTCAGATGACCGAGATGCCGCTCGTAGCGGTGCAGGACCCGGTCCAGGCCCCGGAAGGCCGCACCCCAGGGATCCGACGCACGCCCGGCCGCCGCCGCACCGCGCTCCGCCTGGTGCCGGGGGGCACGCTGCCCGGCCGAAGTGTCCAGTTCGTCCAGGCTGAACTGCAATGACCGTACCGGCCGGAGTGAGCACACGACGGTGAGCGGCACAATGGTCTGGCGTGCCCAGCAGGCCCAGTCGTACACATTGAGCGGGAACCATCTGGGCAGGTAGATGAGCTCTGGCGGCATGACGGGCAGTTTGTCCCAGGGCCACTCGCCGAACAGGGCGAGCCAGATGCGCGTGAACACCCTGGTCGCCGCGATGCCGCCGCGATCCCTGATCCAGCCGGACGCCTGCGCCATGTGAGCCTCGGCTGGCTGGTCGCCCGCCAGCCGGAGCGCGACGTAGGCCTCCACGGTGGTGGACAGGTCGCCGTCGCCGCCGCGGAAGTTCGCCCACGTCCCGTCGGCGCGCTGCACGGACCTGATCCACCGGGCCGCCGCCTCGGTCTCTTCCGCCGTGCGGATACCGAGGAACTCGCGCAGGAGCAGGTCCTCGGCGTCCATGGTGACGTTGGTCTCCAGCTCGCCCTGCCACCAGCCGTCGGGGTGCTGGAGTGCCGTCAGGTGGCTGACGGCCCGGTCCAGGGCACGCCGCACAGCCGGGCCGCCCGCCGGCCCCGAGGCCGCCGCCGAGCCCCCCGAGGCCGCCGCCGAGCCGGCTGAGCCGGACACGCCGGCTGAGCCGGACAAGCCGACCGGCTGGCCAGGTGCCGGCGGCGGCACAGCTGTGCCGTTGATGCCAGGCCTGGCGACGCCGTGAGTCACCATTGCCGCGCCGTGATGAACTCTGCGATGGCCGCGAACTCAGCCCGGACGTCCTCGGGCATGTCGGCGGCATTGAGGCAGGCCAGGGCTGAGGCGAGCTCCGCATCGGCCATCGCCTCGATACGCGCCTTGGCGCCTGCCGCCTCGACCAGCTTCGTGGCGTGCAGGACCTCGTCGTCGCTCAGCGGATCGGGCTTGCCGAGCAGCGCCGCCAGCTCCCGTCCCGCCGCGGTGTCACTGGCGAGTGCCGTCACGACCGGGACTGACTTCTTTTTGGCGCGCAAGTCGGAGCCGACAGGCTTGCCGGTGACCTCCGGCGCGCCCCAGATGCCAAGCAAGTCGTCGACAAGCTGGAAGGACAGGCCAGCGTGCGCGCCGAAACCGCTCAGGCTCATGGCGAGGCTCGCCGGGCCGCCGACGTAGATGACGCCGATGCTGCAGGCACAGGCCATCAGCGCGGCCGTCTTGTCGCCCGCCATATCGAGGCACTCGGCGACCTGCACGTCGTCCCGGCGCTCGAATTCCAGGTCGGCGCCCTGACCAGCGATCAGGCGCAGCACCGCGGCCGACAGGCAGCGGGCCGCCCAGACGCCATATGGCGGCGTCTCCAGCAGGATGTCTTGTGACAAGGCCAGCAGGCCATCCCCGGCCAGGATCGCCGCGCCGACGCCGAACACGGTCCAGGCCGTCGGCTGGTGGCGGCGCTCGGTGTCGCCGTCCATGATGTCGTCGTGCAAGAGCGAGAAGTTATGCACAAGCTCTACGGCGGCCGCCGGAACGACCGCGCGATCCGGCCCGGCGCCGGCGGCGCGAGCCGACAGCAGCGCGAGCGCCGGGCGCAGTGCCTTGCCCGTGCCGCCAGCGGCGATCGGCTGGCCTGTCGCATCCGCGAGGCCGAGGTGGTAAGACGCCACCGTGCGAACGGCCGGGCTCATCCTGCTGACGGCCTCAGCGATCGCCGGCCCGACGAGGTCGCGAGCCGTCTGGACGCCAGCCGGCATCACGACGGTCATGACGCGCCGGACCGGGCGTTGTCGAGCTCGGCAGCTCGGTCGGCCGACGGCAGCGTGGCTAGCTCGCGGATGAGCTGCTGCGCGGCTGCATGTCCGCTTCGCACGGCACCCTCCATGGTGTCCGGCCAGCCGGTGCTCGTCCATGCGCCGGCTAGCGCAAGTCCCGGCACCGAGGTTGCGGCACCGGGTCGCAGTGCGCCAGACCCTGGCGCCTGCCGGAACGTCGCCCGACGTTCCCTAGTCACGAAGAAGTCGCGGATGCCGGCCCCGACCGCTGCCGGGAACAGCTGCTCGAGCGCGGGCACGAATAGCTGCCTGAGCTCCGCCGTCGGCACGTCGATGACGTCGTCAGCGGCCGAGATCGACACCGCCAGATACTGACCCGACGGCAGGCCCGCCTGGCTGGTCTTGTCGAATACCCACTGGACGGGCGAGTCCACCCCGGCGGCGAACGGCAAGTCGGTGACCCGCCGGTCGTAGATGACGTGCACGTTGAGGATGGGCGAGTAGCCGAGGCCCGTCCATGAGGCCGCCTGGCCGACGCCGGCCGGCCCGGCCAGCCGGGCTCGCCTGCTCGGCAGGCACTGCCAGCACGACGGCGTCAGCGACGACCGACTGTCCGTCAGCCTCACCGCCCTGTATCTCCTCGCCGCGGCTCAGGCCAACCCGGAATCCGCCGCCGGTCAGTCGCCCGATGCTCGCCGCCCTGGCGCCAAGCCGTACCTGCGCGCCCAGGCGCCCGAGCAGCGCAGCCGTGGCCTCGGCGTGCAGCCGGCCAAGCGGCACCTTCGCCATGCCGATGTCAGCGGCGTCTCGGGCCCCGAGCAGGGCCGTCTTGATCACGGTCGCCGCGAGCCCGACGCTCGCCTCGTCGCCGCCGATGTTGAGGGCCGAGACGATGAACAGGTCCCACAGCCGCCGCCTGGCGCGCTCGTCCTGACCGCGCGCGGCGAGCCAGCCGCCAAGGCGCTGCCGGTCCAGGTCCGGACTCGCCGGGTCGGCGAACCGGAAAGCCAGCGCTGCGCGGCCGACCCGGGCGCGCTCGGCGAGCGAGAGCAGCGGGTACTTGAGCAGGGCTCTGGCCAGGTGCAGCGGGCTCGGCAGCGCGTCGCGGCGTAGTCTGGCGGTCCCGGCAGGTGAGAGCACCGTGACGTCGAACCGGTCCTGGATGGCGACCGAATCCGTGACGCCAAGCCGGGCTAGCAGGCTCTGGTAGTTGTCGCAGCAGCGCAGGAAGACGTGCTGGCCGTTGTCGATCATCATGCCGGCCCGCGGATAGGACGTCGCCGCTCCCCCGAGGCGCGGCCGCGATTCCAGCAGCGTCACGGCGGCGCCCGCGTCGCGCAGGTCGATGGCCGCGGTGATCCCGGCCAGCCCGCCGCCGATCACGAGGACGTGCCGCCCGGTCAGGTCGGCGGTCATGGCCGCGCTCCGGCCGCCCGGCGAGCCTTGCCGACGCGGCCGATGCCAGCCAGGGCCGCCGCCGCGATCATCGCCTTCTCGCGCCCCGGCAGGGACATCCGGCTCGCCAGCGCCGTCTGCGGGCTCGCCGCGATGTGCTCGAGAAGCCGCCGGTAGATCCCGGCCATGGCGCCCGTGCAGGCCGCGCTGCGGCGATCCAGCATCGGCATCAGCTGCATGCCGGTCGCGTACCACTGCCGGGCCCGGTCCGCCTCGAACCGGATCACGTCCGCCATCGGGCCATCGATCTTGCCGTCGCCCCCCACGCCATCCGGTCCGGCCGGGATGAGCGTGCAGCCGAAGCGGGTGAGATCGTCGGCTGGCAGGTACACCCGGCCGTTCCCGAGGTCCTCGCGGATATCGCGCAGGATGTTGGTCAGCTGGAGCGCGACGCCGAGGGCGTCGGCCAGCGGCTCGGCTGCCTCAGGATGGGAGCTGCCGAAGACCCCGAGTGACAGCCGTCCGATCGACCCGGCCACGCAGCGGCAGTAATGCCGCAGATCGTCGAACGAGGCGTAGCTGACACCGCGAACGTCGGCCTCGCAGCCGTCGATGAGCTCGCCGAACGCTGCCAGCGGGATCTCGAACCTGTCGGCTGCGTCCCGCAGCGCGACGAGCACCAGATCGCCGGTCGCCGCGACGTCCGCCGCGCTGGCGGCGGCCAGGTCGGCGACCGACGTGCGGGCAGCACCCAGGGCGACAATCTTGTCCGGAACGGGGAGCGTTCCGTCGCCGATGTCGTCAATGCGCCGGGCGAACGCGTAGACCGCGGACAGTGCTCGCCGTTTGGCACCGGGGAGCAGCGCGATGCCATAGGCGAAGTTCTTAGCCTGCTGCCGGGTGATGGTCTCGCAGTGCCGGTAGGCAGCCGCGACGTCGGCCGCAGCGGCGCTCACAGTGACGGCCTCGTCGGTCATTGGCTCACCGTCCCCGCACCACGGTGCTGACAAGCTCACGAACGGTGCGGCTCTTGGCCGGCTTCGGCGTGGCCGCCAGCACGTCGTAGTCAGCTCGGGAGATCGCAGCGAGCGCAGCCCGGCCGCCGGCGATGTACCCCGCAACCGCGACCCGGGCGGCGCCGCGGAGCTGGCCGACCAGCGGTGCACCCGAGCTGATCAGCGCGGCGGCCCGGCCCGCCTCGAACGCGATCAGGCGGCGTAGCGCGGGCGCCGCCACCCGGCCGCTCAGGTCCTGCTCGCTGCAGCCGTAGCTGCGCATGTCAGCTGCTGGCAGGTAGATGCGGCCGGCCAGCAGGTCCTCAGCGACGTCCTGGAGATGCTCGACGATCTGGAGCCCGCTGCAGATCGCGTCCGACAACTCGGCCCGGTCCGGCGAACTGCAGCTGAAGACGTACAACACGATCCGGCCGACGGGGTTGGCCGATAGGTCGCAGTAGCCGAGCAGGTCATCGAACGTCTCGTAGCGCGTAACCACCTGATCCTGGCGGTTTGCACTGATGAGATCTCGAAAGTGCTGCACCGGGATCGCGCAGTCAGTCACCACCTCAGCCAGCCCGCGCACCGCCGGATGCCGGGGCTGGTCGCCCGGCGGCAGGCTGTCCTGCCGGGCTGCATAGTGCCGGGCCGCATAGAGGCGGCTGAGATCCTCGTCGAGGTCATCGAGCAGCCGCGGGCGCTGATCTGGCGGTGCCTCGTCACCGATGTCGTCGACCGTCCTGGCGAAGTTGTAGACCGCCATCAGGTGCCCGCGGTACCGCCGCGGCAGCATCCGGAGCGCGACCGGAAAGTTCTCGGCCCTGGCCTGGCCGGCCAGCCCCGACTCATCGGCCGCGGCCTGCAGCGCCTGCTCAGCGCTGGCCTGAGCAGCGTGCTGAGCCGACAGCAACGGCGGCACACCGCGCCCGACATCCGGCGCGGGCGCCGCCTGAGTGCCGGCCCGATCGCGAGTCATGATCTCTATTTGCGCATGGCCCGGCAATTTGATGCAAACAATGACGCCGCCGTCACCTGATATCGGCGTCAGTTTTCGGGCTCCTGGCTGGGCGGCGCACGGCCGTTGACCTGTGGCGTCGTATAGCTAGCGAAGTATCCACTGAAACGTAACGCTTCTCATGACATGTGCAGTACTTCGCTAGTGCGAACTTTGCGACCCGCATGTGAATCTGTGGTTACAGCAGCTACCCCAGCATGGCCCGGGAGCCGTTCAGGGACTAGTCTCCGAGCATGAGTCGGGAACCCAGCCTGGGCCCGCTAGGGAGACCATCCATGGCAGCAACGGGCATCCAGCGCGGCGGCAACCCACTCGCAGCGCGGCGAGACGCCCAGCAGGGACCCGCGCAGCACCTCCCGACAGGGAATCAGGCAGGCGCAAGGGCAGTTCAGCCGGGTGTGAAATCAGGCCCGGCCGATCTCAGAAACGCCGATGCCGGGCGCGCCGATGTCAGAAACGGAGCGGCCGCCGACGACGGCGAGTCCACCACGGTCGGGAATCTGGGCGGCCGGCCCGCGGACGGAGCCCGGCCGTTGCGCCCCTCGCGGGACGGCGGCGTACCCGCATTGCAGCGCGAGCTTGGCGCCCACGGCCGGGACACCGTGCGCCGACTGCTCGAGGCGGGACTAGTCGAGTTCGAGGAGGCTGGCTTCCAGGCCGCCAGGGTCGAGGACATCGTCCGGCGCGCCAAGACATCGCACGGCACGTTCTATCTGTATTTCGCCAACAAGGATGACCTGTTCCGGACTCTGCTGCGCGACGCCCTGGTCGACATGGCGAACATCACCGACGAGTTCCCCGTCGTCACGGGCAACGACGCCGGCCGGGCCGCGCTGCGGCGGTGGGTGCAGAGCTTCTGCGACACCTACGCTGCGCACGCGACTGTGATCCGGATCCTCAGCCAGGCCGAGATTGTCGGGGAGAGTGTCTTCAGCGACGGCCTGCAGCTGTTCTTCCGGCTGTCCGAGGTAATGACACAGGGCATGACAGCCGCCCAGGCCATCCCGGCGGACGAGCACGCGCCGACCGAACATGCCGAACTGACCGCCGTCGCCTGCCTGATGATGCTCGAGCGGATCAATTACTTGATGAGCGCCGAGGTAAGGCTTCCCAGGGACGAGATGATCGACCGCCTGACCGCGATCATCTACGCCGCGTTCCGGTCCTAACCGGACGAGTTCCGGTCCTAGCCGCGAAGAAAGACCGCGGGACGAGCAAAATCCAGCAAGCCTTTCTCTGACAATGCCATCATGCCTTTAGCAGTTGTTGTGGCGCAGCCTGCTGACAGGGGGGTGCCGATGAGGCATTCAGCTCAGCGATCGCTGTGCTGCGCGGGGGCTGTTGCTGTAGTGGGGGCGTCGGCGTGCCTGCCGATCGGCCTGGCCATCGCGGGCCACGTCAGCCGAGCGGCGCACAGCGCGCCCAACGCGGAGATAGCGCTGGCGACCGCCTACGTGCCACCGCCAGAGAACCTGAAGCTCGGCGACCACGGACCGGCGGTCAGGAGCGTGCAGAAGCGCCTGAACCAGCTGGGCTACTACGCGGGTCCCGCGAACGGGCAGTACGGGACCGACCTCGAACAGGCTGTGTGGGCCTTCAAGGAGGTCCAGGGCCTGCCGATGAACGCTCGCGCCGCTCACCACAACTCGGTTATCACGCGATCCTTCCGGCAGGCGCTGATCAACCCCAGGCCGCCGGTCGCGAAGTACCCGAAGGGCGGCGCGGGGCGCATCGAGGTCAACCAGACCATCCAGGTCCTGGTCCTGTACCGGCACAACAAGCCGCACCTCATCCTCCATGTCTCGACCGGCCCTGACTGCCTGCCCGGGCAAGGATGTGGCTGGATAACTCCGGACGGCAGGTACACGGCCCTCTCCTATACGAAAGGGTTCATCTACGCCCCGCTCGGTCCCATGGAGAATCCCGTCTTTTTCATTGGCCGTGTTTTTGCCATTCACGGCGGCGAACCGGTGCCGTGGTATCCCGATTCCCACGGTTGCGTCCGCATTGGGAACGATGTCGTGAGCTGGTTCCACACGAGAATCCGCATCGGCGTTACGCACATCTACATCTTCGGCACCGCGCACTAGGGCTACGAGCGGAGCCTGTCTAGGTACAGTAGACACATGCCGCTCGACTCCGGCCTGCTGGGTCAGGCGAGAGCTGCCGAGGCTCGCGTCATCGATGCTGAGCATGACGCCGAGGTCGCGCGCGCCGACTTCCACCGCGCGATACGCCGGCTGCAGCTAGCGGGCGGGTCGCTGCGCGAGATCGCCGAGGTGTTCGGCCTGAGTCACCAGCGCGTTCATCAGATCGTCGAGGCAACCGGGGGAAGCCGAAGCTGGCGCGGCGGCAAGCCCGTCTCGCCTGAGCTTCTGTTGTGCTCGTTCTGCGGGAAGCATCAGAAGCAGGTCAAGAAGCTGATCGCCGGGTCGCATGCCTACATCTGCGACCGTTGCATTGAGCGCGTGCACCCGGTGCTGGCCACCGCCGGCAAGACGGCCCGCACGCCCACCGCCGTGATCCGGCATGTCAGCGATGACGGCCGTGACGCGCGGTGCAGCTTCTGCGGGAAGGGGCGCCACCAGGTCGAGACCATGGCAGCGGCCGGTGACGCGCAGATCTGCAATGAGTGCGTCAGCATGTGCGACGAGATCATCAGCGACAGGGGCCCTGGGCTGTAGCGCATGACGAACGTGCAGCGCCTGGGCTACTGGCGGCGGGCGAGCTGGCCTGTCGGCCAGGTTCTGCTAGCGCCGGATTCCCTCGTGCCCGGATGCGGTCAGGGCTTGGGCTAGCTCGGTTTGTGCTGGGTCCCGCCATCGGTTAGGGCCGCCGGCTTAGGCAGAGATGCGCAGACGCATGACCCAGCGCCACTTGGCAATGCGGCGGTCGCGGACGAATCCAAACTCTTCGAATAGGCTCTCTGGGCCGGTATGCAGGTAGGCGCCACGTTGCGGGTCACGTCCGGCCACCTGCTCAGGGTAGGCCTCGACCAGGCCCCCGCCGGCCTGCTTTATGGCGACCAGCGCCGCCGCAACTCCGGCGCGTGCCACGCCTTCGCGGCGGGATCCGGAGCCGGTGAACAAGCAGCCGATCCGCCAGTCGGGCAGCTCGGCTAGACCCTTTTCATAGGCCTTGGGGTTCTTGATGCTAGCCACCTCGGCCGGTGGCCCGTACTGACACCAGCCCACGCAGCGACCGTCACGATAGACGAGCATCTGGTGGACGGTGCCGTTGTTCACGTGAGTGAGTTTGGCCTCGCGGTTGCCCGTCGCGGTGCTGTCCTTGCTGATGCCCTCGGGATGAAAGCCGATGCACCAGCAGCCACCCCAGACACCGTTGTTCGCCTCAACCAGAGCGGCGAAGTCCTCCCAGGTATCGGACGTGAGCAGACGCGTCGTGTACTGGGTCATGGCCGATGTCACCGCGAACCCGGCTGCTTCACGCCGTCGAGGAAGGTGAGCACTCGCTCGGTGAGCAGCCGGGCAGCGTCCGAGACCGGCACGCAGGCGTGCAGCAGCAGCGCGCCCTTCGCGCCGGGGCGGGTCTGGGCCAGCATCTGCGCCGGGAGCGCGCCCATCGAGAACCCGGCGTACACGAGTTCGGCGGGCAGCTTCTCGGCGAAGCGACGGACGCCAGGCGTGCGCTCCTGAACGTGGTGGAACAGCAGCACTTCTGCCATAGTTCCTCCCCTCGGCTTGCGGCGGTCAGCCTACAGCGCAGCGACACCCCGCCGGGGCGTAGTCTCGGGGTCGGCGCGCGGGGCGCCGCCGGGTCCGCGGACAGGGCCGAGCCCACCCGAGCAGGTTTGTCACGAACGGTACTGGCTAATCAGCCTCCTTTCGGCCTGACTATGCGGACCGCAGGCGGTGAAAGGGGGTTGGCAACATGCCATCCGTATCTCTGCCCGACGACGCCAGCCTGGAGCAGCTCCGCAAGCAGGCCAAGGACGTGCGGGACCTGGCCCGCGCGGGCGTGCCCGGAGCCCTGGATCTGGTCGCCGAGTATCACCCGAAGGGCGCGCACGCGGTCACGCTGACCGGCGCACAGCTCGTGGTCGCCCGGCACAACGGGTTCGCGTCCTGGGCGCGGCTGAAGCAGCACCTGGAGATGATCGAGCGGTACCGCCGGTCCCCCGACGAGGTCGACCAGACCTCCGGAGCGGCGGATGAGTTCCTCGCGTTCGCCTGCCTGCGCTTCGGCGGCGACGACGAGCCCTCCCGCTGGGAACGAGCGGCCCGGGTGCTGGCCGCCCACCCGGAGCTGACCCGCTCCAGCATCTATGTCGCGGCCGCCGCCGGAGACGAGGCGTCGGTCCGGGCGCAGGTCGCGGCCGACCCGGCGCTGGCCAGCCGCGAGGGCGGCCCGTACGGGTGGGAGCCGCTGCTGTACCTCGCGAGCGCCCGGCACGACCCGGGGATCAGCGAGGAAGCCACGCTCGGCACGGCCCGCGCGCTGCTGGAACACGGCGGCGACCCGAACGCCGGCTACCTGTGGCACGGCCTGTACCCGCCGTACACGGCGGCGACCTGCGCGCTGGGCAGCCACGACGAGGTCGAGCACCCGCACGCGTTCGCGCTCGCCGAGCTGCTGCTGACCGCGGGCGCCGACGCGAACGACGGGCAGTTGCTGTACGACCGCCAGTTCGGCCGCGACGACCGGCACCTGGTACTGCTGTTCGAGCATGGTCTCGGCCGGGAGGACGGCGGGCCGTGGGCGATGCGGTTCGGCGACAAGGCCGACTCGCCGCGCGAGATGCTGCGCGGGCAGCTGTGGTGGGCGATCGTGCACGACATGCGCGACCGGGTCCGGCTGCTGGTCGAGCACGGCGTCGACTTCCGCACGCCGTACGCGGCACCGGGCGGACGGCCGACAGCGCTGCGGAACTCCGACGGGCTCACCCCGGCCGAGCTGGCGAAGCTGAGCGGGTACCCGGAGCTAGCCGGGTGGCTGGT
The DNA here is from genome assembly GCA_963837255.1 of uncultured Actinomycetota bacterium. Taxonomy (GTDB): domain Bacteria; phylum Actinomycetota; class Actinomycetes; order Streptosporangiales; family Streptosporangiaceae; genus JAJYUU01. The sequence continues at coordinate 189,699 of CAWIMN010000007.1, read as the reverse complement.
CAGCCGCGGCGCCGCCCCGCCGGCGCTCGACGAGGTCAACTCGCTGATCGCTGCCGTCCTGGCCGGAGATCGGGACACCGCGACGCGGCTGCGGGCCTTCGCCCCCGAGGCGCGCGAGCGGCGGCCCGGCCTGATGGCCTGGGCAGCATCGGGCGGCAAGCTCGACGCGATCGCGCTGCTGGCCGAGCTCGGCTTCGACGTGAACGCCCGCGGCCGCCTCGACATCCCGCTCGAGCAGCAATGGTTCACCCCGCTGCACGAGGCGGCGCAGACGGGCGACGTCGAGATGGCGCGGCTGCTGCTGGGGCTGGGCGGCGACCCGAACATCAGGAGCGAATGGGGCGCGACGCCGCTGGACAGCGCCCGGCAGCACGGCCGGGAGGCCGTCGCCGAGCTGCTCGAGCCCCTGACCGCTACGGCTACGGGCCGGTGACCGTGATCCGGGTCGCGGCGCTCAGCTTCACGACGTCGACGCCCCTTCCGAGGCCACCGATAACTGAGAACCTGCAGGTCAGCGGCCAGGCGGCGGGCGAGCTGGCCTGTAGGCCGGGTTCTGTGCACCCGCTTGCGCGGGCCGGCGGCCATCCATCTAGGACTGCCGTTGCCGGCAGTCTCGTGCGGTCTACCCGCGAGCATCGGGCGGGCCGCCCTCAAGCGCTCGCGCAGGAGCATGCCGTTGCCGGCGTGCTCCCTCTTGACCTTGCTCCGGGTGGGGTTTACCGAGCCGCTCAGGTCGCCCTGAGCGCTGGTGGTCTCTTACACCACCGTTTCACCCTTACCCCCGGACGAGTCCGGAGGCGGTCTGTTTTCTGTGGCACTATCCCGCGGGTCACCCCGGGTCGGCGTTACCGACCACCTTGCCCTGCGGAGCCCGGACCTTCCTCGGCGTGCCAGGCAAGCCTGGCGCGTCGCGGCCGCCCGGCCAACTCGCCCGCCGCTCTGCCCAGGATACGGGCAAGCCAGTGAAGACGGGCGGCGCCGGCTTACTGCCGGCGCCGCCCGTCTCATCCTGCGTGCTGTGACCTACTTGCTCAGTGAATCAGGCTGCCGAGCAGGCTGCCGTACTCACCGTTGCTCCGCGACTGCGCGGGTGCGGACAGCGTCAGCGAGGACGCCGGCCGCATCGCAGTCGAGGCTGGCCGGCTAGCCGGACGGCTGGTCGACCTGCGCGACGCCGGACGCGACTTCGGCGCGGCCGACCGTGGCCGCGATGTCGTCGACCTTGGCTTGGCGGACGTCGCCCGCGGCTTCGCCGAACTCTTGGCCTTGGCAGTCCGAGCCGTGGAAGCAGTGGTGCTCGGCGTGCTGCCGGCGGCCATGCCAGCTGGCCTTGCGGCCCTGGATGAGGCAGTCCGGGACGACGATGTCCTGGACGTGGCCCTGGCCGATGAGGTCCTGGACGATGGCCGCGTGGACGACGTCCTTCTGGCCGCCGGCCTGCGCGCACTGGTGGTCCGCGACGCCGATGCCCGGCGGACCGGGGTGGCAGCGGCCGGCTTGGCCGATGACATCGTCTTGGCCGCGGCGGTCAGCGCCTTTGCTGCCGTCATCATGGCCTTGGTGGCGGTGTTCATCGACTTCATGGCCGAGGACATCGTCTGTGCCGACGCCGTGGCCTTGGTCGCGGCAGCCGTCATCTTGGTGGCGGCCGACGTCACCTTGGTCGCTGCCGAGGATACGGTCCTCGCCGCGGTCGCCGGAGTAGCCGAATTGCGGCTAGCACGGCTCGCGGTACTCCGGCGCGTCGCGCCGGAGCGAGAAGCGGTGGAGCGTGACGCAGTCGATCGCGACGCTGTGCTGCGGGTCGACCGCGAGGCGGTGCTCCGTGTGGCCGCCTTGCCTGCCGTACTGCTGGCCGGCTTCGCAGCACTGCTGCGAGCGGTCCTCGGCTTGGCGCTCGACGTCCTGGAGCTTGAACTTGATGGTCGGCTTGCAGTGCCCCTTGACGCACTGCGGCTCACCGACCTGCTGCGAGCGGTACTCGCCGAACTACGGCGGGTCGCCGCACGGGTCGTGGACTGAACAGGCACTGATCTCCCCCCGTCTAGATCAATTACGAGGAGTGCTATTCCACACACGGAGAGTATTTACACACACGACGCCCCGATCGCTCAGAACAATGAACCCAAGCGAACCGAAATCATCCTGTACTCACGCCTCAGTGCAGGCGCGGATGCTGGGTCACGGCTGCAGCAGACCATCAGGCCGACCGCAGATGCGCGGTGTCGTTAAGCGACCGTAGCAAGGCGGGTCCGTCACTGAACCACGCGGCCTCCGAAAGCGCCGCCACATCCAGATGGATCCGGAACAGCGCCGCAGCGGGCGCCAGCAGCGCCCGGCACACGATCGTCTTGATCGGCGTGACATGACTGACGACGACGACGGTCTGGCCCTGATGCGCGGCGAGCAGCCGGTCCAGCGCAGCGTCCACGCGCACGGCCACCGCGGCGAAACTCTCACCGCCAGGCGGCGCGGCGTCGGCGTCCGCCAGCCACGCCGTCATCTCGTCCGGCCAGCGCGCCATGACCTCGGCGAACGTCATGCCTTCCCAGCTGCCGAAGTCGGTCTCGGCCAGGTCATCATCGACGTCCAGCGGCACGCCGACGGCGTCCGCGACCGCAGCGGCCGTCTGCCGGGCCCGGCGCAGCGGCGAGGTCAGGACGAGGTCGATGTCGCCGCGCTGCGCGAGCCTGGCTGCTGCGGCAGCAGCCTGCTCCAGGCCGAGGCCAGTGAGCGGGAAGTCGCCGCGGCCGGCGAACCGTCGCTCAGCCGACAGTGCGGTCTGCCCGTGCCGGAGCAGCAGCGTCGTGGTCGGCTGGCCGTGCCCCCGCCGCCAGCCGGTGGCCGGCGCGCGCGCTTTGCCTGGCGCAACGGCAGCCGGCGGGTCAGAGCCCCGATTCATCGGTCCGGACCAGGATCCGCCGGCACTCCTCACAGCGCAGCACGTCGTCGGCGGCTGCGGCGCGGATCGCGTTGAGATCGACGGTGTTGAGCGACAGGTGACAGCCCTGGCACTGGCCCCGGCGCAGCGCAGCCGCGCCCACACCGCCATGTTGAGCGCGCAGCCGCTCGTACAAGTCCATCAGGTCCGCTGGTTCCTCGGTTACGACCGCGGCCCGGCGCTCCGCTGCCGTGCCGGATAGCTCCGCGATCTCCGTCAGCGCGACATCCCGGCGGGCCGTGACGGCCTCGATGCCTGTCGCGACAGTGGCGCGTTCGGCACCAGCCTCCTTGAGCCTGCCCTGGGCCGCCTCCAGCCGCTCCATCACGTCAAGCTCGACGTCCTCCAGATCGGACTGCCGCCGCAGCAGCGACTCGATCTCGGACTGGAGGTTCTCCAGCTCGCGCGGTGAGCTGACTTGGCCCGCGTCCAGCCGGGTGCGGTCTCGGCCGATGCGGGTCCGGACCTGCTCGACGTCCGCGTCCGCCTTGGCCTGCTCGCGTTTCAGATCCCCTTCCCGCGCTTCGAGGGTCGCGATCTCGTCCCGCAGCTCGCGGTCGCGCTGCTCTAGCCCGCTCAGCTCGGCGTGCTCGGGGAGGCTGCGGCGACGATGCTCCAGCCTCCCGAGCTCGGCGTCCAGGTCGGCAAGCTCAAGCAGGCGCAGCTGTGCTTCGGGGGATGCTTTCACGGTGGCCACGTTAGCCTGCCGTGGACGCGGATGTCGCCCCGGTGGTGGGCAGCACGGCCGGGGTCAGGTGTGGTCACGGGCCAAGCGCGACCATGACGACGGGGGCGGACGTGGGCCGCCCCGTTCCCGCCGAAGGCTCGATCGTGAGCCCGAGCCGGTCGCCGGGCGCGAGCGGTCTCACCACGACCGGCCCGGACATGCCGTGATGACCGGACGGCAGCATGCCAGCCGGCGTGACGCCGGCCGGTCCCATGAGCCACAGCTCATAGGCCTTCGAGGCTGGCAGCCTGGTCAGGCCGCTGGCGGTGAAGACCAGCGCGCGGGCGCGGTGCGACATGACGACGGTCGCCGTCCCGCCGGTCCTGACCTGCGCTGTCAGCGTCGTCGCATCGTGCGAGCCGAGGACGGCCGCGATCGCGCTGTCGCGCTGCTCCATCGCGCTCAGCCGGCCCTGCATCGCGCTCAGGTGCACGCCCAGCACGATCGCCGTCACCACCAGCACGACCACGGCGCCAGCCGCGGCCCTGGGCAGCCACGAGCGCCTCGCGGTGGCGCCGCCGGCCGGTCGCGGCCGACCCGCCACCAGGCGCCAGCCGGCCCGTCGCCAGCCCGCCTGTCGCCAGCCCGGACCAGACGCCGCCGGCTCCCCTGCCACGACGGGCGGCAGCTGCCGGATCCGCTCGGCTGCCCGCACCGTCTGCTCACGCAGTTCGGGACGAGGCGGCACAGCCGCGGCGGCCGCGAGGTGCGCGGCGGCTTCGCGCAGCCCGCGGACGTCGTCGCGGCATTGCTCACAGGTCAGCAGGTGGCGTTCGAAGTCGGTCCGGTCGGTGCCGGTGACAGCGTCCATGACATACGCGCCGACCAGCGTGTGCAGCGCTGCGCGCCGACCCCGCATCACTCAACCCCCAGGCAGTCCCGCAGCCTGATCAGGCCGTCGCGCATGCGCGTCTTGACCGTCCCGACCGCGATGCCGAGCAGCTGGGCTACCTCCCGGTAGCTGTAGCCGCCGTAGTAAGCCAGCGTCACCGACTCACGCTGCAGGTCGGTGAGCCCCCCGAGGCAGCGCCGGACCCGTTCGTGCTCCAGCGTGGCCAGGGCCGCATCACTGACCTCGTCGTAGTCGATCGAGGCTGTGGCGGCGCGCAGCTCCCGAGCCGCGGCTCGCTGCTCGGACCGGACGCGGTCCACCGCCCGCCGGTGGGCCAGCGTCATGATCCAGGCGCTGGCCGAGCCGACGGACGGGTCGAACCTGGCCGCGGTCCGCCAGATCTCGAGCAGGACTTCCTGCATGACCTCCTCGGACTGCGCGGGATCACGCACGACGCGCCGGATGGTGCCGAGCACGGCAGGCGCGGCCTGGTCGTAGACGGCGCGGAACGCCGCATGATCACCCTTGGCGACCTCGGCCAGCACGAGCTCGAGGCTGCGCCCGGCCGGAAGCCCCGGCGCCGCCGGAGCGCGACGCCCCGTCTCGCGCCCGCCGCCGGCTGGCTCACTGCCTAGCAAGTCCACACCCCTCTATTCGTCGCCGAGTTGCCTGGCGGCTTGGCCGGCGGATTCGCCGGCTGCCTGGCCGGCGGATATCGGGACATCTTGCCGGCGGGGCAATCCGATCGGCGCCCCTGATACGAATACACATGTGACCTCTCAGCAACCTCCACCTAACCCCCGGCAGGTGCGCGGCGGCAACCGGCCCGGCCGCGCGGCGGTTGCTGGCGCCGGCGCCGTCGTCGGCATCGTCACCGCGCTCGTGGCGCTTGGTGTCGCGCAGCTGGTCGCCGCCTTCCTGGTCTCGCCCATCGGCGAACCGGTGACGGCCGTTGGCGAGATGTCGATCAACCACACGCCAGCCGCGGTGAAGAACTTTGCCATCCGCGAGTTCGGCTCCAGCGACAAGACCATCCTGGTCTGGGGCATCCGCAGCGTCCTGATCATCTTCGCCGTGGTGATCGGCGTGCTCGCCATCCGCAAGCTGTGGCTGGGCCTGATCGGACTTGCCGTCTTCGCGGCCGTGGGCATCTACGCGACCCTCAGCCAGCCGACGGCGAAGACCAGCGACGTCCTGCCCACTGTCATCGGTGCCATCGTCGCCGCGTTCGCGCTCCGGTACTTCAGCGGCGTTGCCCGACGCCTGGTCCGGCCGAGACCGGCCGCCTCGCCCAGGCCAGCCGCGCAGGCGCGGCCCGCGGCCCCGCCCGCAGACCCAGCCCGCCCGGCAGACTCGGCCCGCCCGGCAGACTCGGCCCGCCCGGCAGACCCAGCCCACCCGGGCGCCTCGTGGCAGCCGGCGGATACCGCACCGGCCAGGACGTGGGCGGAGCCTGTCCCGGACCGGCGCAAGTTCCTGCTGTCGAGCGCGGCCGTCGCCGGAGTCTCGCTGCTCACCTACGCGGGCGGTTCCTGGCTGGCGAACACCAGGGACGTTAACAAGATCCAGCAAGCGCTGAAGCTGCCGCCGCCAGCTCAGCCGGCGCCGCCGCTGCCGCCGGGGACGGACCTGAAAATCCCCGGCCTGAGCAGCTTCGTGACGCCCAACAGCAAGTTCTACCGGGTCGATACCGCGATTGTGGTGCCGGAGATCGTGCCCGCCCAGTGGCAGCTGCGGATCCACGGCATGGTGCGCAAGGAGCTGGTGCTGACCTTCGCGGACCTGATCAAGCGTCCGCTGATCGAGGACTGGATCACGCTGTGCTGCGTGTCCAACCCGGTCGCCGGTCCCTACATCGGCAACGCCAAATGGCTCGGTGTCAGCCTGCGCAGCCTCCTGCAGGAGGCCGGCATCAAGGCGGGTGCCGATCAGCTGTTCTGCACCTCGTCGGACGGGTTCACCTCGGGCACGCCGGCCGCGACCGCCATGGATGGCCGTGACGCCCTGCTCGCGGTCGCGATGAACGACGCGGCGCTCCCCGTCGAGCACGGCTTCCCGGCCCGGCTGGTGATCCCCGGCCTGTACGGCTACGTGTCGGCGTGCAAGTGGATCGTGGACATCGAGGTCACCACGTTCGCGGCCAACCAGGCGTACTGGGTGCCGCGCGGCTGGGACCAGCAGGCGCCCGTCAAGACCGAGTCGCGGATCGACGTGCCGACCGGCATCAACCCGGTGAAGGCTGGCAAGCCGATCTCGATCGCCGGCGTTGCGTGGGCTCAGCACAAGGGCATCGAAGCCGTCGAGGTTCGCATTGCGAACGGCCCCTGGCAGCAGGCCAAGCTGGCCGCAGTGCCCGGCATCGATACCTGGCGCCAGTGGGTGTACGACTGGAACGTCGGCGTCAGGCCCGGGAACTACCTCATCGAGGCGCGCGCCACCGACAAGACCGGCTACACCCAGACGTCGCTCCAGGAGCCGCCGGAGCCGAACGGCGCGTCCGGCTATCCCTCCGTCACGGTCAACGTGGTCAGCTGACCGCACCCTGGCCAGCGCCAGCCGGCCGGGACGTCACAGCAGCTGGTCGCGCACCGGCCCGTACATGTACGCGCCAAGCCACCGGCCGAGCTCGTGCAGGAACCGCTGCCGGTCCGCGCCCGCGTCGGCCAGCGCCAGCCATGTCACATGGCTGCCGAGCTGCAGCGGAAGCGCGCCGGCACGGCGCGGCCGGCGGCGCCATGCCCTGGATCCAGACCGGCCTGCAGCCTGGTCCGCGATGACGAGCACCGGGACAGGCGATGTGCAGGCGCAGGCTGCCCTTCGGCCAGGCGGGCGCCGACAAGATCAGCGCGTCGGCGCGGCATTGGTCACTGACCGCCCCGGCCGCAGCGCGACTGCCCGCTCGGCTGCTCGCGCCGAGCTGACCGTCGTCGCCCGCGTTGCGGCTGTCGCTCCAGAGCGCGGCCGCGACCGCACCGCGACCCTGCGCTGTCACGATCACGCTCGCCATGCCGTCTGCCCGGCGCAGGCGCGTGCACGCGTCATCGAGGTCGGCGAACGCGGCCGCCAGGCCGCGCCGGGCGCCGCGCGCGGTCAGCGCTGGCGCAGCCGGAAGTCGCAGGCCGGCCACATAGAAATGGAATGCCCGCTCCGTGAACCAGCTCGCCAGGTCGGCTGACACCGCCGGATCGCCGGTCGCCTGCGCGTACAGCACGGCCCGCCGCGTCGGCTGGGATGAGCTGCACTGGACGATGGCCGAGGCCACACGGGCAGCGGCACCGCCCTGGATTGCCGCGCGCCCCGCCGGTCCGCTGCCGGCCAGCCCCTGGCTCGTGCTGCTGCGCACGCGCTCCCCCGTCCTGGCTGCGCCTAACTCCTTCCCGTGCTCCACTGCGATGCGCGCCCGGCGGGGCCGCGCAGACGCAGCTCAGCGCGGTCAGCAGCCAGCGAGACCGTAGCCCGGCCGGATGGCCAGCCACTGCGGAATGCACGGAACGTCACTGACCAGTTTCGCACTGTGATCGCGTGATGACGTGCTGAACACGCGATGGCGGCGGCATGTCACGTGGCCCGAGTGCGCAGGACCCGATTTTGCTACGATTTACACGCAGGGAACGGGGTTTGACCCCGGCCGGTGATGTTTGCCAGCTGTCGGCCGCGGGAAGCACCCCCCACGTAAGCCGGTTAAACGCCAACGTGAGCAATGGCGCTGGAAATAGTCGCGCGCAACGGCGGCGAGGCCCCTCGATGTATGAGATCGAGGGGCCTCGCCTACGTCCCGCTGCCCTGGCTAGCCGATTGCTCGGCCGCCGCGCGCTGCGTGACGCCTGCCTCGCCGCACTCAGCAAGCCGATTGCTCAGATGCCCTGTGCTGCTTGGCGCCACCGGTGTCAGATTCCCGACGTCCGCGCCGGTCGCCCGGCCCTTCCGTCGTTCCCGAGGTTTCCCTTGGGGCGGATCCCGTCTTCAGTGGTGAGAGATTTCTACTGCCAATCAGCTGCGGCGCACAAGACCTTTCCGCAAGAACTTCAAGATTCTTTGGCCATCCACAGGACATCTGTTGTTTATCCCCTGTGCACGGCTGCTTTCCACCGCCTCGTGCACAGCTTCATCCACAGATCCCGGGGATTGCCGACGCCGCATGCCTGCCGGACTGCCGACCGAGGATGGTTCTCTCGGCCGACTGACAGCGCGCGCAGAGCCCGCTCAGAAGCAGGGACGCCAGGCTAGGTGCGTCAGCTTCGAGAGGAAGGCACCTGATGACGCCAGACCACGTCCCGCCGCGCCACGTTCCAGGCACTGGCGGCCGGACGCAGCAGATCGCAGCCAGGGAGCGTAACCGGGCCCGGCTCCGTACGATCACCGCGGCAGCCGGCCTGGCGAGCGTTCTCACCGCGGCCGGCGTCGCCTACAGCCTGCCCGGATCCGCGCACGCGACGTCGACCCAGGGCAGCTCGGCGACGAGCAGGTCAGGCACGGGCAGCTCAGGCACGGGCAGCTCAGGCACGGGCAGCTCAGGCACGGGCAGCTCAGGCACGGGCAGCTCAGGCACGGGCAGCTCAGGCACGGGCAGCAGCTCATCAAGCAGCGGGCTGCAGGGCTCGTCCGCGCCGTCGAGCAGCTCCGGGTCTGGTCAGGTGACATCCGGCGGCTCTTAGCCCCGTGGCCCCCGCCGCCGTCGCCGTTGGATCTACGATGGCAAAAAGGACGGAAGTGCGCACGCTTGGCCGGGAGAGCCCTCATGACGGATCTGGGAAGTGCGGCGACCCCGAGCCCCGAGCTGACCGTCGGGCTCGGCGACGACCACGTCGCGACGCTCGAGATCAACCGGCCGCCGAGCAATCACTTCAGTCCCGGACTCATCCGCCAGATCGCAGACGCCTGCGACGAGCTGGCGGCCGATGCGCGCTGCCGAGCCATCGTGCTGTGCAGCGCCGGGCGCGTCTTCTGCGCCGGCGCCGATTTCACTGACGCGCACGCGGTCGGCGCGCCGGACGGATCGCACCTGTATGACTTCGCGATCCGGCTGTTCGAGCAGCCGCTGCCGATGGTCGCCGCGATCCAGGGCGCCGCGATCGGCGGCGGCCTGGGCCTGGCCATGGCGGCTGACTTCCGGGTGGCCGCGCCCGAGGCGCGGTTCGCGGCGAACTTCGCGCTGATCGGCATCCACCAGGGCTTCGCGCTCAGCGTGACGCTCCCGGCTGCCGTCGGCCAGCAGACGGCGCTGGACCTGCTCTATACCGGACGCCGCGTGGGCGGCGCCGAGGCGCACGCGCTCGGCCTCGCCGATCGGCTCGCCGACTCCGGTCAGGCGCGCGCCCAGGCGCACGCGCTCGCAGCGCAGATCGCTGGCTCGGCGCCGCTGGCAGTTCGTTCCATCCGGGCCACCATGCGCGGCGAGCTCGCCGGCCAGGCCCGCGCTGCGATGGCACGCGAGCGTGCAGAACAGGAACGGCTCATGCAGACCACGGACTGGCGGGAAGGTCTGGCCGCGGTGAGCGAGCGCCGGCCGGCCAGTTTCTCGGGCCGCTGAGGACCGCGGCGATGCCAATGCTGGACCGTCCCGGCGGCGGAATCCGTTATCAGGTGAGCGGCAGCGGCAGCCCGGCCGTGCTCCTCACGCACGGCTTCGCCGCCACGTCTGCCATGTTCGCCGCGAACGTCCCCGCGCTTGCCGCTAGCCACCAGGTGATCACCTGGGACCTGCGCGGCCACGGCGGCAGCGACTACCCGGCCGACCCGCACTATTACAGTTCAGCGGCCGCGCTCGACGACATGGCCGCGCTGCTGGCGCACTGTCAGCGCGACCGGGTCGTGCTCGGCGGGCACTCGCTCGGCGGATACCTCTCGCTGGACTTCACCCTGCGATTCCCGGACCGGGTCGCCGCCCTTGTGCTGATCGACACCGGACCGGGATTCCGTAACGACGCCGCCAGGGACGGCTGGAACCGCCGGGCCGAGGGCACTGCCGCTCGGCTCGCCGAGCGCGGCCTTGCCGCCGTGGGATCGAGCGCCGAACTGCACGCCGACGAGCACCGGGACGCCAGCGGCCTGGTGCTCGCGGCCCGGCACACGCTGACCCAGCGGGACTCGCACGTGCTAGATGGGCTGCCGCGCATCGCCGCGCCGACGCTGGTCGTCGTCGGGTCCGACGATGCCCCGTTCCTGGCGGCTGCGGACTACATGACGGCCAAGATCCCGGCGGCGCGCAAGGTCGTGATGCCCGGCGCCGGACACGCGCCGAACGTGGATAAGCCCGAGCTCTTCGACGCCGAGCTGCGCGGGTTCCTGACCGAGATCTCGACCGCGGAGAGGCTGGCATGACCGAGCACGCTCCCGCCGATATCACGCCTGATCAGGTCCGCGCCGAGCTGGCCGGGTGGGTAGGACAGCACTGGGATCCAGCGATGCCGCTGCGCGACTGGCGCGAGCTGCTGCTCGCATCGGGCTGGGCTGTTCCGAGCTGGCCGCGGCGCTGGCACGGCCGCGGGCTGCCGGCCTGGGCGGACGATCTGGTCGGCAGCGAGCTGCTGCGGCTGGGTGCCGTCGGCATCCCGGTCGGCAGCGGCACCTGGCTCGCCGCGCCCACCATCCTCGCGCACGGCAGTGACGACCTCCGCGACCGGCTGCTGCGGCCCACCCTGACTGGCGAGCAGACCTGGTGCCAGCTGTTCAGCGAGCCGGGCGCGGGCTCGGACCTGGCTGGCCTGTCGACCTCCGCTGTCCTGGACGGCGATAGCTGGGTGATCAACGGCCAGAAGGTCTGGAACACCAGCGCGCATCACGCCGACCTGGGCATGTTGCTGGCCCGCACCGACTGGGACGTGCCCAAGCATCAGGGCATCACGTACTTCGTGCTGCCGATGAAGCAGCCAGGGGTCGAGGTGCGGCAGTTGCGGCAGATGAACTTCCACGCTTCGTTCAACGAGGTCTTCCTGACCGACGCCCGCATTCCGAAGGAGAACGTGATCGGCGCGGTCGGCCAGGGCTGGCCGGCGGCACTGACCACGCTTGCTTACGAGCGCCGGTTCTCCGCGCTTCAGCGCCCCGGCTACTCCCCGGCAACAGGCCGGGCGCTCGACGAGGCGCGGGCCGAGGCAGACGATCATTTCGCCACCTACTCCTGGTACCCGCAGCGAGCAGGCCGGCCGGACCTGGTCATCGAGCACGCGCGCGCCGCGGGCGTTGCCGACGACCCGGTGATCCGCCAGGCCATCGCGCGACTGCTCACGCTGCACCGGGTCAGCACCTGGACCGCGGAGCGGGCGCGCGCCGCCCGAGCGCTCGGCGCGCGGCCAGGCGCCGAGGGATCGATCGGCAAGCTGGCGGCGAGCAGCATCGCGCGCGAGTCCGCCAGGGTGCACGCGATGATCGCAGGAGCGAAGGGAATGCTCACGGGGCCGGACTCAGCCCTCGGGGGCGTGATCGCCGAGGTGCTGATGTCGGTGCCTGGTCAGTCGATTGCCGGGGGCACCGACGAGATCCAGAAGAACATCCTGGCCGAGAAGGTGCTCGGGCTGCCCGGCGAGGTCAGGGTCGACCGGGACATCCCGTTCAGCCAGATCAAGCACCGCGGCTGACGTGTCATCCAGGCTGCTCGAACATCTCCTTGTACGCGCGCACCCTGGCGTGGAGGTCGGTTGCTACTCGGTGACGCCACTGGCACGCTGCGACTCGGGCGATCTGACCAGCCAGACATCGCCGGGAGCGGCACGAACGAGGGCCGCGCCGCTGACTTCCTCGTGGTCGGCCCACCCCTGAGCCTTCTCGCCAGCGCTCCTGCACGTTAACTGGCATCTCTTGACCCGGCCACGGCGTGCGGCCCTCGAGTGTGTCGGCGAGCGCCGTCAGCCAGGTGTCGGCACCTTGCGCTGCGCGTTCTCGACGAACGCTCTCACTGCCCGCTCGCAGATGACCCGCAGCCCTAGCGTCACGCGCACGCCACGCCGATACGGACCGTTCGATCCGAGCTGTCGCGCTCCACGCCACTTCAGTATTCGAGTAGCAGCATGGTGCAGCAAGGTGCGTCCGTGGCCGTGCATTGGCGGGCTCGGTGTCCCTTCTGCGCATTCGCGAGCTCGTTGATACCGTCGCTGGATGGCGGTTGTGCTGGTGACGGGCGGAAGCAGTGGTATCGGCCTGGCAACGGTGCGGCGACTGGCCGCGGCGGGTCATCAGGTGTTCTGCGGAGCGCGTGATCCGGCCAGGGCTCAGCTGCCCGGCGGCGTGACGCCGCTGGTGATGGATGTCGCCGACCCGGTCGCCGGTCCCGCCGCGGTCCGCTCTGTCGTGGTTGCGGCCGGCCGGCTGGACGCGCTGGTCAACAACGCCGGGACCGTGAGCATCGGGCCGCTCGAGGAAGCTGGCGATGCCGAAGCGCACCGCATCTTCGAGGTCAACCTGTTCGGTCCGATGCGGCTGGCCAGTGCTGCACTGCCGGCGATGCGGGCCCAGGGCGGCGGCCGGATCATCAACGTGACGTCGGAGAACGACACGTTCCCGGCACCCTTCGGCGGCTGGTACTCCGCCTCGAAGGCCGCACTGGCCAGCGCCAGCGTCGTGCTGGACGCCGAGGTGCACGGGTTCGGGATCTTCGTGACGGTCGTTGCGCCCGGCCTGTTCCGGACGGCGATGGCGCAGCAGCTGCAGTCGTTCCCGATCGGTGCCGACTCGGGCTACGCCCCGATGCTCGCCGCAATGCGCGAGCAGAACGCGAGCGGCCTGGCCGAGGCCGGGGACCCGGATCAGGTCGCCCGCGCCATCGAGGACTGCATCCTGGCCAGCGATCCCCCGGCCCGGGTTGTCGTCGGCGCCGACGCGATCGAGATGGACACGACAGTGCGGGGGTCCAGCGCGGCCGACCTGGCCCGGTTGTTGCGCGACTTCGTCGCCGGACTCGCCTAGGTTTTATCCGGCGCCAGCCATTCAGGGGCCAGCCATTCAGAGCTAGCACAGAGGCTGCGCAGATCCCCCGCCCTAGTCGGCAGCCGATCCTGCATGAGTACGGATAGAGCGGCCCTGGTCGCCGCCATCTCTTCAGGAGGCTCACAGTGGGGATCACCGCCAGCACCGCGCTCTGGTATGCCAGCCGGGCAACCGGCGTGGTCGCGCTGGTGCTGCTGACCGTCGTGGTGGTGCTCGGCATACTGGTCAACCGCCGCGGGCGGCTGCCGGGCCTGCCGAGGTTCGCGACGACGAGCCTGCACCGGAGCATCTCGCTGCTGGCTGTGGCCTTCACCGCCATACATGTCATCACCGCGATTGCCGATCCTTATGTCACCATCGGCCTCGCCGCGGCGGTTATCCCGTTCACGTCCGCCTACAAGGCGCTGTGGATCGGGCTCGGTGCGGTGTCGCTGGACATCATTGCCGCGCTGATCGTCACCAGCCTGGCCAGGGCGAGGATCGGCCGCCGCACCTGGCGCGCGGTGCACTGGCTCGCGTACGGCTGCTGGCCTGTCGCGCTCTTCCACAGCATCGGGTCGGGCAATGACCTGCGCAGCGGCGGCCTCCTCGTGCTCACCATCGTTTGTACCGCGGCGGTCGTCGGCGCCGCCGGCTGGCGTATCGCCAGCGCGGCAGCCGCACCAAGCGCGACGCAGCGGGCAGCCCGCGCGCTCGCCGAGGGCGGCACGCGCCAGCTTGACCACCGCAGGACTGGCGATGCTGGCCCGGCGACCGGCAGCCGGCCGCTGACCGGGGCAGGTGTCCGATGAGGCCAGCCGATCGCTGTGCCGGGCCGTACTGCAGGCGGCCACCGGCCTGTGCCCGGAGACCCCGGCCTGCCGCGGCTGCTCCCGGCCATGGCCCGCCGGCCGGACGAGGCCAGCGTGCTGGAGCCCGGTCTCGACCTGGTCGCGCACTCGCGCCGGCATCGGCCGGGCCCGGTTCCGCGGCGCTGCCCTCATCGAGCGAGGTCGGGGCTGCTGGCCTCACCGGCCGCGGCGGCGCCGCGTTCCCGGTGGCCAGGAAGCTGTCCGCGGTCGCGGCCGCGGGCGGCAGCCCGGTGGTGATCGCCAACGGTGCCGAAGGCGAGCCGGCCAGCAGCAAGGACGCGGCGCTGCTGTGGTTCGCCCCCCACCTTGTCCTCGATGGCCTGCAACTAGCGGCCGAGGCTGTCGGCGCGCGCATGGCCTACCTGTACCTGCACGCGGGCTCCGATGCCCGCGGCGGACCGGACCTGCCCTGGCACCTTCAGGCGGCGCTCGCGCAGCGGGCGGCCGCCGGCACCGACCGGGCGAGCGTCCAGCTCATCGAGGCGCCGCCGCGGTTCCTGGCCGGAGAGGAGACCGCGCCTGGTGTCCCGGCTCAACGGCGGCGCCGCCCGCCCCGGCTGACAAGCAGCACCGCGTCTTCCAGCGCGGCATCGGCGGGCGGCCGACGCTGGTGCAGAACGTGGAGACGCTGGCGCACCTGGCGCTCATCGCGTCGGCACGGGGCAGGCTGGTTCCGCAGCGTTGGCACGCGGGATGAGCCGGGGTCGATGCTGTGCACTATCCGCGAGTCCGACGGCCTGGTGCGCGTCGCCGAGACCGCCCTTGGCACGCCGCTGAGCTGGCTGCTGCGGCTCGGCGACGACGTGCAGGCCGTGCTGTCAGGCGGTTACCACGGCGGCTGGCTGAGCCTCACCGATGCGCGCCGCGTGGCCCTCTGCAATGCCGAGCTGCGTCCCGCTGGCGCCATCGCAGGCGCGGGCGTCCTGGTCGCGCTTCCGGCCGCGCACTGCGGGCTGGCGGAGACGGCCCAGCGTTGCCCGTTCCCTTGCCCTTGAATCGGCTGGTCAGTGCGGCCCGTGCTTCAACGGGCTGCCGGCCATCGCGACCGCGCTCGCCGAACTCGCGCAACCGCGGCCGGCCGGACCGGCCCTGGCGAACCTGCGAGCGCTGGGCGGGCCTGGTGACCGGGCGCGGCGCGTGCCACCATCCGGACGGCACCGTCAGGTTTGTCGCCACCGCGCTGACCGTCTTCGGGGCCGAGATAGCCGAGCACGCGCGCGGCCGGTGCACGGCGACGCGGCGCGGTCCCTTCCTGCCGGTCAGCGCGCCCCCGCTGGCCGAAGCTGACTGGAGATGACCATGCCTGACACGAGCCCGCGGTTGCGCGTCAATCGCATCGCCTGCAGCGGCCACGGTGCGTGCGCGGAGTTGCTGCCTGAGCTCGTCGCCCTGGACGAATGGGGTTACCCGGTGATCACGGACGCTGCGCTGCCAGCGCGGCTGGCGCGCGCCGCCCGGCGAGCAGTCACCGACTGCCCCGCGCTCGCGCTGCGGCTCGGAGGCGAGGGCTGAGCGGTGGCGGAGCGAGCACGCAGAGGGTATTCAGAAGATGCTCAGATCCCCGGCCGAGGCGCCGCAGGCAAGCTGAGGACATGATGACAGCCATGGAACCTATCGCCGCCGAGCCGGCCAGGCAGGCCGAGGGCAGTATCCGGCGACCGGACGGCAGCCCGGTGCGGGTGCTCGTCGTCGACGACGAGCCGAGCCTGGCCGAGCTGCTCGCCAGCGTGCTGCGCTACGAGGGCTGGGAGATCAGGACCGCCGCGGACGGCAGCTCGGCCGTGCGCACCGCGCGCGAGTTCCAGCCGGACGCGATCCTGCTGGACATCATGCTGCCGGACTTTGACGGACTTGAGGTACTTCGCCGGGTACGGACTATCCTGCCGCATGTCTGCGTCCTGTTCCTCACCGCGCGGGACTCTGTGCAGGACCGGGTCAGCGGGATTACCGCGGGCGGCGACGACTACGTGACCAAGCCATTCAGCCTGGAGGAGGTCATCGCCCGGCTGCGCGGACTGCTGCGGCGGGCCGGGATGGCGCGCGCGAGCTCGGGCACCGAGCTGACCGTGGCAGACCTGAGCATGGACGAGGACGCGCGCGAGGTGCGCCGCGATGGCGAGCTCATCGAGCTGACCGCGACAGAGTTCGAGCTGCTGCGGTTCATGATGCGTAACCCGCGACGCGTGCTGTCCAAGGCGCAGATCCTGGACCGGGTGTGGAACTACGACTTCGGCGGCCAGGCCCACGTGGTCGAGCTGTACATCAGCTACCTGCGCAAGAAGATCGACTCCGGGCGCGAGCCCCTGATCCATACCGTCCGCGGGGTCGGATACGTGCTGAAGCCGCCGGCCTGACCATGACGCCGCACGTTCCCGCGGGCCGGGCGGCGCGCGCCCGGCAGTGGCTGGCAGCACGCACGCTGCGCGGCCGGCTGATCGCCGGGCTGCTCGGGCTGCTCGCACTCGCCTGCGCCACCGTCGGCGCCGTCACCTATGCGCACTTGCACACGGTCCTGATCAGCGGCCTCAACGCGCAGCTCGCGTCAGCAAACCAGCGGTACGTGGACTGCCTGCAAGGGCCTCCGCCGGGGTCGCAGGACGATGATCAGGACGGCCATCACCCTGGCCAGCCTCCGCGGAGCCCCGGCCCGGGGCCATGTGCGCAGCAGCAGAGCGCCAACACTCTCAATGCCGTGTTCGGCTCGGGCGGTACGCTGCTGGCCGCGAACCTGGCGAACTCCGACGTCTGCAGGCTCTCTCCGGCCGACCGGGCGCTGCTCACCAGCCTGCCCCCGGCCAGCCTGAGCAGCGGTCAGTTCTACGGCCCGCGACCGGTAGACCTGTCCGCCTACGGCGACTACCAGGTCGTGGCCCGCAGCACGAAAGCCGGCACGGTCGTGACCGGCATGCCACTGACCTCGGTGACCACCACGCTTCGTGAGGTCGCGCTGGCCGAGATCGCGGTCTTCTCCGCTGCACTGCTGCTGACCGGAATCATCGGCACAGGGTGGGTGCGCGTCTCGCTGCGGCCGCTGCGGCGGGTCGCAGCCACCGCGACCAGGGTGACCCAGCTCCCGCTGGCCAGCGGCGAGGTCAGCCTGCCCGAGCGGGTACCGGACGTCGACCCGCGCACCGAGGTGGGCCAGGTCGGTGCCGCCTTCAACCGGATGCTGGGGCATGTCGAGTCCGCGCTCGCCCGCCGTGAGGCAAGCGAATCGCGGCTGAGGTCCTTCGCCGCCGACGCCAGCCACGAGCTCCGCACCCCGCTCGCCGCCATCCGCGGATACGCGGAGCTGGCCCGCCGGTACCCGGGCCCGCTGCCCGACGACGTCGCGCACGCGCTTCAGCGGGTCGAGTCGGAATCCGCCAGGATGAGCGAGCTGGTGGACGAGCTGCTGCTGCTCGCCCGGCTCGACGCTGGCCGACCGCTGGAGAGCGAGCCCGTCGACATGACCCGGCTGGTTATCGACGTCACCACTGACGCCAGGGTCGCTGCGGCTGACCACCGATGGCAGCTGGAGCTGCCCGCGGAGCCGGTCGTCGTCCGCGGTGACGACCAGCGGCTGCATCAGGTGCTGGCCAATCTGCTGAGCAACGCGGCCAAGCACACCCCTGCTGGCACCGTCGTGATGGTGGCACTCGAAGCAGGCCGCACCGCCTGCGGGCTCGACCGGGCCTGGCATGGCGGCCATCAGCGTCACCGACAACGGGCCCGGCATTCCCGCTGAGCTGCAGCCGGACGTCTTCGAGCGATTCGTACGCGGCGACACGTCCCGGTCGCGGGCCGCCGGCAGCAGCGGGCTCGGCCTCGCTATCGTGCACGCCGTCACGGCCGCGCACGGCGGGACCGCGAGCGTGACCAGCCAGCCCGGCGAGACGAGGTTCACGATCGAGCTGCCGATTTTCACCTGACGGGACAGCATTTCGTGCCCCGGCCAGCGAGGCATGGCTCAGGTGTACTAGTGAAGCCGCCCCGCGTGCTCGTAGTTGACGGCAAAGACTGCCCACTTGTCCGGCAGCCCGGCTAGGTGGCGGGCGCCACGACCGGTGAAGGAGATGCCTGCGCCGGCCACCAGATCCTTCACAGTCCGCGACACGAGGACCTCGCCCTGGCGGGCCGTGGCCGCGAGCCGCGTCGTGACATCGACCGCTATCCCGCCAACGCCGTCGGCTAGCACGTCGGCCTCGCCGCAGTGGATTCCCATCCGCACCTGGCTGCCCAGACCGGTCTGGCGATCGCGAAGCGCGGCCGCGCAGCGGATCGCGAGGGCCGGGCCGTCGAACGACGCCAGTATGGCGGCATCGCCACCGCTCACGAGACGGCCGCCATGCGCGCTGATTGCCGTGCGCGCAACGCGAGTCCACGCCTCCGGCCCGGCAAGCCCCTCGTCACCGGACAACTCGCCGCCACCGGGCTGGCCAGGGTCTGCCGCCAGCAGCGTGCACAGCACACGGTCGGCCCGAGGCTGCTGCACGCCGCCGGTCAGCAGTTCCTCGATCTGCTCGAACAGGGAGCCGGTGTCCCCGTTCCAGAGCAGGTGGCTGCCCGGCTGCTCGAAGTACCGCGCCGCCGGGAGATGAGCCGCGAGGTAGCGGCCGTGACACGGCGGCGTTATCCGGTCATCGAGCCGCTGAATGATGAGCGCGGGTGCGTGGATGGCCGGCAGGACGCTGCGGACATCCAGGTCGTAACACAGCCTGATCATCCGCAGCAGTGAACTGGGGCTGACGGCCATCCGCTCCCAGCGTGCTATCTGCTGCCGGACGTACGCCGAGCCCGCAGCGGCCTGGTCATACCAGTCGATCGAGGCACCTGTCCCCCAGCCGTGCCGGGCAAGCTCGTTGAAGGCGGTGAACATAGCGGCGGAGCTGCGGCCGCACGGGTAGTCCGGGGCAGCTTTCCAGCGCGCAGCGGCAGCGCCCAGGATCAGGCCCGCGACTCGGTCCGGATAAGTAGCGGCGAACAGCATGCACATCGGCCCGCCCTCGGAGTACCCGAACAGGACCGGCCGCCGGGAGTTGCATGCGTTCATGACCGCCTGCAGGTCTGTCATCCGATCCTCGAGCGGGGCGTCGGCAGGCCCGCGATCGGACAGGCCAGTGTCGCGCTTGTCGATCAGGATGAGCCGGCCAAGCGACGCGAGGCGCCGGAAGAAGCGGGCCGTGATCGGCTCCTCCCACCACAGGTCAAGATGACTGATGAGACCGGGCACGAATAGGATGTCCTGCCGCCCGGTGCCCAGCACCTGGTAGGCGATGTGCAGGTCCCCGTTCACCGCGTACCGGGTCTCGGGGACGGCCTCCGGCGCCGGGCTGCTAGCCACGCGTCCGACTCGCCGGCCGGCTGACGGCTGCCAGTCCAGTTCCGGATCCTGGCGAAGGATCAGCGTCTCAAGCTCACGGATCTCCCGGCCTGGCTCGATGCCCAGCCCCGTGGTCAGGACCGCCCGCAGGTCCTGATAGCAGCGGAGCGCGTCTGCCTGCCTGCCGCTCCGGTACAGCGCCAGCATCCGCTGCGCCCAGATGCGCTCGCGCAGCGGGTACTGCGTCGTGAGCGTCTCAAGCTCGGCCGATAGCTCGGGACCGCCACCCAGCGCCAGCTCAGCGTCGATGCGCAACTCAAGTGCCTGCAACCGGGCCTCGTCCAGCCGCGCCGCCTCGGACCGGGCAAACGGCACGTCGGCCAGCCCGGCCAGCGGCGACCCGCGCCACAGCGCCAGCGCAGCGCGAAGGTCGTCGCCCGCCAGCTGCGGCTGGCCCGCCGCAAGCTCCTGCCGGCCCTTGGCCAGCAGTGCCTCAAACAGAGTGGCATCCACCTCGTCTGCTTCGGCGCGCAGCAGGTAGCCGGGCGAGCGGGTGACCAGCCGCTGGTCCTCGCCAGCCGCCCTGAGGGCGCCGCGGAGCTCGGACAACCGGACCTGCAAGTTCGCTGCGGCGCGGTCGGCTGGCTGGCTGGGCCACAGTTCGTCCTGCAGCACGTCCGCCGCGACAATTCTCCCGGCGTTCACCGCCAGCATGGCCAGGAGGGCCCTGGTCCTGGGACCGCCGACGGCCAGCGGGCGCCCATCCACTAGCACCTGGGTGTCACCGAGGATCTGGAACTCAATCCGGCGCGGCCTCCGCTGCACTCCGTGAGTGTACGTCGCGCTGACCAGGCAGCAGTGTGCCCAGTAAGGCTGTCGTGAGGCCACGGTAATCCGGCCGGGCAAGCATGATCTCCAGCGCACCTGGAGGCGATGACGATGAGCAGCATGAGTCCGGTACATGCCAGCGAGCCCAGCCCGGCGGCCGAAGGCCCGGAAACCGGCCCTGGTGTCGAGCCGACGGCGGTCGAGCTGGGCGCGGCGGCGACCGTCCTGCGGATGATCTGGGGAACTCACATCTCCCGCGCCTTGTACGCGGCGGCCGAGCTGGGCATCGCCGATCGCCTGTCGCACGGGCCGGTGAGCTGTGCCGAGCTTGCTCAGCACACCGGGACGGACGAAGCATCGCTGTACCGCGTCCTTCGGCTGCTAGCCGGACTCGGCGTTGTCAGCGAGGTGCCGCCACGGTCGTTCGCGCTGACCATCCTCGGTGACCGGCTGCGCTCAGACGCACCAGCCTCGATGCGGTCGTGGGCGCTGCTGTTCGGAACCGCCGCCTTCACCAAGCCGTTCGAGCACATCATGCACAGCCTCAGGACCGGCGAGCCCGGCTTCGACGCCGCGCACGGCGCGCCATGGATCGAGTTCCTGTCGAGTCATCCCGCCGACGCTGCGGCCTTCGACGCGGCGATGCTGGAGCGGACCGCAGCGTTTGCCGCGTCCATGACGGCGGGCTACGACTTCTCTGATATCCGCACCATCGTGGATGTCGGCGGCGGGCGCGGGGTATTGCTGGCGACCCTCCTGCGCGGCCACGGGCATCTGCAAGGCAAGCTGCTCGAGCTGCCGACGGTCGCGGCCAGCGCCCACGCTCTCCTGGCCGGCGCTGGAGTCGCGGATCGCTGCGAGGTCGTCGCTGGCGATTTCTTCCGCGGCCTGCCGCGGGGCGCGGACTGCTACGTGCTCGCGAACGTCCTGCATGACTGGGACGACCGCAAGGCGATTGACATCCTCACGAGCTGCCGTCAGGCAGTAACCCGGCAAGGCCGGGTCCTGGTCGCCGAGCGACTTATCCCGGACGACCTCGCCGAGGGGGTCCCTGCTCTGCTGAGCGACATCAACATGCTCGTGCTCACCGGCGGCCGCGAGCGGACCAACAGCGAGTACGGCCAGCTGCTGGCAGCAGCCGGGCTGCGGCTTGGCATGATCCGCCCGATCGCTTACCCCTACGGCATCATCGAAGGCATCCCCGCGGGCTAGGTCGCTGGCAGCTCGGTCCGGCGGCCATCGAGCTGAGACGGCGTCCAGACGACGAATCCGGCGTCAACAGCGGGCGCGAGCATCTTGCTCGCGTTCGATCGATCCAGGCGACCGAGTTCCACGGCCACGTCGCCGATGGCGGCTGATCCCTCAGTGAGGGCGGCGTCGATTGCCTCCAGCACAGACCGTGGCCCAAGGCTGCGCGCTCATCCGCGCTTACTCGAACCGCACTGTTCCCGGACCGGTGATGCGGCCGAGGAGCGGGAGTGAGGCGAAGATCACCACCAGCGAGGCAATCAGGCCAATGCCCATGGTGAGGAAGTAGGCGTGGCCAGGGACGGGCGTGGGTGTGCCCGCCGGCGCCAGCTTGCTGACCGTGAGCACCGAGATGCCGTACGCGGTACCCGCAGCGACGACTGTCGCGGCCGCGAGCGGGAGTACGGCTTCCAGCAACACAACCCGGTAGAGCGTCGAGGTCGGCGTGCCAGTCAGGCGCAGCAGCGTGAACGGGCGCTTGCGCTCCACCAGGCCGCCGCCGACGGCAACGGCCAGGCTGCACCCGGCCACGATCAGAGTCAGTGCGACCGCGATATAGACCAGCCGCTCGACCGTCGCGGCAACTCCCTGGCGCGCCTGGACCTGCTCGCCGAAGGTGCGCGGCGCGGTCCCCGACGCTGACTGCGTCGTGTGCGTCACCAGGTAGGTGCGGACCCGCTCCAGGGTCGCGGCGCTGTTGACCTTGACCAGCAATGCCTGCAGGTACAGCCGGCTGACGCTGGCCGCGGCCGCCGGGCTCGAGGCCGAGGCGATCGGCTGGGTCGTGTAATGCGGGTTATCGCCGAACAGGTTGGCGCTCGGGACCACGACGGCGACACGGCCTGCCGCGCACTGCCCGAGAACCGCCAGCTCGCGCAGGCCCGCACAGCTGATGATGCCAGTGCCGTTGCCGCCGGGAAGGGCCGGCGCTTTCCACCTGGCCCGATGGTGACTTTGCTCTTTTGCTGCGGCAGGGAGTAGATCGGGATCAGCGTGGCGCCGTGGATCGCGCGCAGCCCGCTGAGGAGGGCAGCAGCGTCGTGCGGCGGCAGCCCGGCCTGCGCGATGCGCTGCTGGAGGGCGGTCGCTCCTGGCTGAGGGCCGTTGATGCCCGTATTCCCGCTGCAGTTGACGGTGTTGCCGCAGACCGGCGCCGACGTGAATCCGTCGAGCAGCACGTTGCTCAGCGCGGCGGCGCTCGGGCTGGCTGTGACGGACTCGATGGCGGGCAGGAGACCGGCGACGACTGTGCCGAGGAACACTGCCAGCACGAGTCCTCTGACTGACCGGAAGGCAGCCGTCGGGTTGTCACCTAGCCGCCGCGCCGCCAGCAGCGACGACGCGCCGGTCATGAACCTGCCGAACAGGCGCGCGGCCTGCGCTGTGAGCCACGGCCCGCCAACCATCAGGCCGATCAGGATGACGATCAGGCCTGGGAAGGCTGCGGCCCCGATGGACTGCGCGTTGGTCCGCGCCAAGCCGAAGACGAACAAGGCGAGGCCGACGAGCAAGCGGCACGATCCGCCATGCCGTGGGTCCCGGCGGGGTAACCCGGCGGCTGACCCCCAGCGGGGAGATCCGTACCCGCTGTAGCGACAGCAGCGAGGACATGGCGGACGCGGCTGGCACGCCGATCAAGACGACCAGATAGCCGGCGATAGTGGGAGTGACCTCGTCGCTGAAATATCGCGCGCTGGTGATGGCGGTGTCGGCCAGTGCTGGCCGGATTAGCGTGAAGATCACGATGCCGAGGATGGCGCCGAGCAGGGCGCTGACCACCGCATCGACCGACGAGATGACGCTGATCTGGCTGGCAGTGGCGCCCACCAGCCGCAGCGCCGCATAGCGCTCTTCCCGGCGGGCGGCGGCCAGGCGCGTGGCGGTGCCGATGAGGATGAGGATCGGGAACAGGAACGCGATGGCGCCCACGACGAAGGCGTCGCGGAAGTAGCTCGACCAGATCTGGCGCCCCGGCGCTGTCGCGATCTTGTCCACGACAACGGTGGCCGGCAGGCCAGCCAGCTTCGCCGGCGCGTCGCCGACGTAGATCACGAGTTCCGTCGGCCCGGTCAGCGCCGCCTGCCCGATGGTGCCAGCCATCCTGCCGGGGAACCGGTCGCCCAGTTCATCGGCCGGCACGCTGCGTATCAGTGCTGCCAGGGCCGGGGATGCGTAGTACTGACCGCTGGCCGGGAGCTTCGAGATGCCCGGCGGGACCGGCGCCCCAGGCCCGAGACTGGCGACGTCGAGCCTCTCGATGGTCTGGCCCTGGTAGATGTCGTTGCCGTAGTTCCACAGCTCGGTGCGCGGCGCGGATGCGTAATCCTTGCCGGCGGCCTGGCCCTGGGTTGATTCCCAGGAGGGACGATTGTTGGTGACCTGGAAGGCGTGAAAGTCGGCGAGTACGGCCAGCATGATGGTGACGCCGACGGCGACCGCGGCGGCGGTCACCAGGAGGCGGACGAACGGCTCCCGTCCGCTGCGCAGTGCCAGGTGCAGTCCGAGACGGTACATCAGCGGCCGGCCTCGATGGCGACATCGGACCGGTCGATGACCTTGCCGTCGCGGACCATGACCTCGCGGTCGGCATAAGCGGCGACGCGCGCGTCGTGGGTGACCAGGACCACGGTCATGCCTTCCTCACGAGCGATGCTCACTAGCATGTCCATGACCATTTCGCCGGTCAGCGTGTCCAGCGAGCCGGTCGGCTCGTCCGCGAACAGGAGCCTCGGCTGCGCCACCACCGCCCGGGCCAGCGCGACGCGCTGTGCCTGACCGCCGGACAGTTCCCCCGTCCGGCGTGCGCCCAGGCCATCCAGGCCGAGGCGGGGCAGCCACGCCGCTGCCCTGGCGTAGGCGGCCTTGCGACTGACCCGGTTGAGCAGCAGCGGCAGCGCGATGTTGTCGGCCACGGTCAGCTCGGGCACGAGCTGGCCGAACTGAAATACGAAGCCAAAGGCCGTGCGTCGCAGTGCGGTCCGCTCGTTGTCGCTGAGCGCATCGACCCGCCGGCCGTCGAACCACACTTCACCGCTATCGGGTGTAAAGATGCCGGCCAGGCAATGCAGAAGGGTCGACTTACCAGAGCCACTCGGGCCCATCACGGCCAGGATCTCGCCACTGGCCACCGACAGGCTCGCGCCGGCCAGCGCCTGGGTCCGGCCGAACGACCGGTACACGTCCCGGGCTTCGATGAGGTAACCGCGAGCTTGCGGCCCCGGCGAGGTGTTAAGCGAAGTCATGACGAACGCACCATTTCCGCCAGGGCACTGAGCCTGGCTGAGGTCACATCGATCCACCGGAGATCAGCTTCGAGATGGAACAGGCCGTGATCGGCGAGTAGCGAGTCCATCAGGCCGACGCCACTTCGCTTCACCTCGGTCAGCTCCCGCATGCGCTGCAGGTGAGCGGCGCGCTGGGTATCGAGGTAGCTCTCGGCCGGACGCCCGAGCATGATCGCCAGCACAACCTTGGAGAACAGCACAGTCTGCAGATGGGGCTCAGGCTCGATCGGCCGCGTCAGCCAGCTATCGAACTCGGTAGCACCGAGCTCGGTGATGGCATAACGCTTGCGGTCCGGCCCTGCGCCCGGCTCGGCATCCCCGCCCGCGACCATGCCGTCGCGGGCCAGCCGCTTGAGCGTGGCGTACACCTGTCCGAACGGAAGCGGCTTGTCGCGGCCGAACCAGGCGTCGTAGTCGCGCTTGAGGTCATACCCGTGGCTGGGCTCTCGTTCAAGCAGCCCGAGCAGGGTCTGAGGAACTGTCACGGCGGCAGCATACATTACGAGTAGACACTGAGTGTATACATCGGCCGGGGGGCGATGGGCGCGAAGCGTCCGGCGCCCGGCTGAGCCGAGAATGTCCAGCGCGGCCAGTGCCGTTCGTCGTTCGATGAGAGACCACAGGAGCGCGATCCGAAGGAGAAGGCATATGAGCGACTGGACAAAAGAAGTGGGCGCGATGACGCTGTTCGTGCCGGACCTGGGCAGTGCAAAGCAGTTCTACGAGAAGGTCTTCGGGCTCCCAGCGCAGTACGAGGACGACGACACGGTGATGTTCCGGTTCACGAACATGTACGTCTTCTTGCGCAAGGCAGCAGGCGCCGGCCACGCCCCCGCCAGTGACGCACTCGAACTGGCGCGCACGGGCGCTGGCCAGTTCGCCATCATCGTGGCCGACGTCGACGCCGTCAGCGCGGACCTGGAAGCTCTCGGCGTCACGTTGCTCAGCGGCCCGAGCGACCGCGCCTGGGGCATGCGCACGATCACCTTCGCCGATCCGGGCGGCCACGTCTGGGAGATCGCGCAGGAGGTTCCGAGCGCCTAAGGCGCGATGCGTCATCTTGTGCCCGTGGCCCGATTCCAGGGATGAGAAAGGAATCTCTCCTGGCGTTGCCGTAATTTCCCGCGTCGGTGAACCTGTTGCCGCCGGAACGCAATAGAGAAGCGATGGACGACGATGAGCTGATCGCCGCGATGGCGGGCGGCGACGATGCCGCGCTGCGGGAGTTGTTCTCGCGGCATGCGCCGTGGCTGGCTGCCCGGCTGCGTCCGATCCTGCCCGCAGCCGAGGTGGAGGACGTGCTGCAGGAAAGCTTCCTGGCGGTCTGGCGGGGGGCGCGCGGCTACCGGCCCGAGGGCTCGCCGGGCGGCTGGCTGTGGGGGATCACCAGGCGGCAGGCGGCGCTGTGGCTGCGTCGCCGCGGCCCGGACGGATTGCCGCTAGCCGCCCTGGCCGGCCACGGCGCCCAGCACGCGGATGATCCGGCGGAGGCCGCTGTGTCCCGGGCTGAGCTGGCCGAGGCGGTCAGGGCGCTCGGCCCGGAGGGCAGCACGATGCAGGAGGTCTGGCGGCTGATGTACATGGAGGACCGGACGGTCACCGAGGTGGCCAGGCTGATGGGCGTTCCCGAGGGCACGGTGAAAAGCCGCGCTCACCGGGTCCGGCAGCTCATGCGCGCTGTGTTGCCACAGCCGGTGCGGGCCGGAGGCGGACGATGACCTTGAGCCATGAGATGACTGGTGACCGCGATGACCTGCCGGGGGCGGGCCAGCACAGGTGCCCGGGTGACGTCGATCTGGACCGGGTGTGGCTGGGGGTGGCCGCGGAGGTCTGGCGCCGCCGCCCGGGACTGGTGGAGCGGCTGGCCGGGCGGGCGCTGCGCTCGCCGGGCCTGGCACGGGCGCTTGTGACCACGCCGTCTCTGCTGCTCGGCTGGGTCATCGCCAGCGCGGTCGTGCTGGCCGCCGGGATGTTCGCCACGCTCGGGACCGGCACGCCGTTCGTCGCCTTGTTCGCGCCCGCGGTCGCCGCCGCGGGTATCGCCTACGCCTACGGGCCGGGCACCGACCCGGCCTGGGAACTGTCGCAGAGCATGGCGGTCGGCGACCGGATGGTGCTGCTGGTCCGGGTGCTCGTCGTGTTCGCGCTGAACGCGGCCCTCGGGCTGGCCGCGTCGGCGGCGTCGGGAACTGCGGCCGCGGTCACCTTCGGCTGGCTGGTCCCGATGACCGCCTTGTCCGCGCTGGCGCTGGCGGCGGCGACGGTCACCCGCTCGGCGAACGCCGGTGTCGCAGTGGGCCTGGCCGCCTGGGTGATCACGGTGCTGTCGGTGCAGTCGGCTTCCGGCCAGGTCACCACGGCGGTCGCCAGCTCCGTGCTGGTCCTTCCGTACCTGGCCGTCGCCGCCGCCTGCGGAGCCATCGCGTGGTTTGCCACCCGCATTCCGGAAGGAGCGTCATGAACGTTGAGATCAGCGATGTGACCAGGCGGTTCGGCCGTACCCGGGCGGTGGCCGGGGTGACGCTGGAGACCGGTCCCGGAGTGTTCGGGCTGCTGGGGCCGAACGGCGCAGGCAAGACCACGCTGCTGCGCATGATGGCCACGGTGATCCCGCCGAGCTCCGGCCGCGTGCGGCTGCTCGGCCGCGACCCGGGCGGATACGGGCCGCGGCGGGAGATCCGGCGCAGGCTCGGTTACCTGCCGCAGAACCTGGGCTACTACCCGGGATTCACAGTGGCCGAGTTTGTCGAGTACTTCGCGCTGCTGAAGGAGATGCCGCCGGGCCAGGTGCCGCACGCGGTGGCCAGCGCGATCGAGCTAGTCGACCTCGGCAGCAGGGCGAGAGCGAAACTGCGCACCCTGTCCGGCGGCATGCTGCGCCGGGCCGGGATCGCGCAGGCGATCGTCAACCAGCCGGAGCTGCTGCTGCTGGACGAGCCGACCGCGGGGCTGGATCCCGAGCAGCGGGTGGCGTTCCGCGCCCTGCTGCGCGATCTGGGCGGGCGGTCGACGGTGATCGTCTCCACCCACCTGGTCGAGGACGTCGGCGCCGCCTGCAGCGAGGTCGCGCTGATGGACGCGGGGAAGATCGTGTTCCAGGGCACGCCGGACGAGCTGATCGGCCGGGGCGAGGGGACCGGCGCGGCGGGCGACGCGCCGCTGGAGCGCGGCTACAGCGCGGTGCTCACGGCGGCACGGTCCGCCACGGCGGCGGCGTGATGACCGCCGCGACCGGCGCCTCGGTGCGGCAACGGATACCGCGGGCCACGAGCGCGGTCCTGGTCAACGCCGCCCGGCTGCTGCGCGTGGAACTGCGCCGCAACGCGATGCCATGGATCCTGCCGCTGATCGCCGCGCTGTTGTGGTTCGACTCCTACCGGCCCAGCACCGGCACCGCGCCGCTGTACGGGCTGCGCACGTTCTGGAACATGGGCCAGGCGCACACGGTCATCGACTTCGGGCCGTTCGTGGCCGGCGTGGCCGCCTGGATGGGATCGCGCGACGGCCGCCGCGGCCTGGCTGACCTGGTGACCGCGACCGCCCGGCCGCGCTGGGCGGCCCAGCTCGCCACGTGGGCCGCGACCGCGATCTGGGCGGTAGCGGCCTACCTGGTCTTCGTCGGCGTCATGTTCGCGGTGTACGCCCACCAGGGCGTCGGGGGCACGCCACCGTGGTGGTGGGTCGCCGTCGGCGGCACGGCGGTGGCCGCGTTCAGCGCCGCAGGGTTCGCCGTCGGGGCCTACTGGCCGAGCCGGTTCGCCGCACCGGTCGCCGCGTTCGGCGCGTTCCTGGCGATGTTCCTGTCGTTCCAGACCGGATTCAGCCACACCAGCGGGTGGGCGCTGATCCTGCCGGCCAACTCCAACGGCAGCTTCGACGGCAGCGCCCAGACCGACTCCGGGATCTTTTACCCCTGGCTGCCGGACCTGCCGATCGCCCGGATCATGTTCCTGGCCGGGATCGCCGTCGCCGCACTGGGCCTGACCGGCCTGCCTGCCCGGGCCGGCGGCCGTTGGCTCCGCCGCGCCGCCGCAATCATCACGATTGCCGGAGTGGCCTCGGCGGGGACAGCCGTCGGCCTGGCCCGCACCGCCCAGCTTTCCGCGCACGGCGTGGTCATACCCGCGCTGCACGACAGCGCGAACGACGCGCCGATTGCCTACACTCCCGCCTGCGGCGGCGCCGCCGGTATCCCCGTGTGCCTGAACCCCGCCTACCGCCGATGGCTGCCGGACATGACCGCCGCGCTGGCGCCGGTGCTCGCCGAGGTGGCCGGCCTGCCCGGTGCGCCGGTGCGTGCCACCCAAGTCGCCGCGGCATACCCCGGCGGCGACGGCGGGCCGCCCCAGGCGATAACGCTTGCCGGCCACCCGCCGGTGCTCCGCCTGTCGCTCGGCTTGGTCAACATGCCGGGACCGTGCGGCTTCTGCGCGCCCGTGACCGCGAAACAGTTCGCCGACCAGATGCGGCTCCTGTTCGCCCATGCCTTTGTGGGCGCTGGCAACGACTTCGGCTCCGGCAGCCCGGCGCAGGAGGCCGTGCAGGCAGTACTGCTGCGAGGGGCCGGGATACTGTTCGCCGCGCAGCCTGGGCTGATCGCCGCCACCGAGAACTTCGAGGGATCCGGGCCGGGACAGGCGACCGGGCCGGTCTACGCAGCGGCCCAGCGCTTCGCCGCCCTGCCGGCGATGGCCCGGCACGCCTGGCTCGCTGCCCATCTGGCCGCGCTGCGGGCGGGCCGGCTCACTCTTGCGGAACTGCCATGACCACAACGGGCCTGCATCGTTCGGCGCCAGGAAGCGTCCCGCCTTCGGCGGCCCGGCACCGACGAGACCGAGCGGCCGGCGGGTGGCGGCTGGCGCGCCTGTATCTGTTCAGCCGCCGGGTGCCGATGGCGGTGGCGCTGCTGGCCGGGCTCGGCGCGCTGCTGTGGGCTGCGCTGCACTGGCACTGGAACATCGCCGGCGGCGCCGCCGCGCGGCAGTTCATCCCGCTGACGATCCAGACCGGGGCCGCGGCGGTGATCACGGTCACCACCTACGGGCCGTTCGGAGAGCCAGAACGGGCCGCCGGCCGGTGGCTGCCCTGGCTGCGGCTGGGCGGGGCTGTGGCGCTCACCACCGTCGCGTTCGGCGCGCTGGCCGCCGGGGCGGCGGCGGGCGGGATGCCGGGCGGGACCCTTGCGCTGCTCCGTAACCTCGGCGGCATGGCCGGCGTCGGCCTGCTGTCCGCAGCCGTCCTCGGCGGCGCGTTCGCCTGGACCGGGCCGATGGCCTACCTGTTGATCACCGAGGGGGCGCTGGCCCACCGCTCGGTCACGCCATGGGTCTGGCCGACCCGGCCGCCACACGACCGCGGCGGCGCGATCTGCGCCTGCCTGGTGATCGCCGCCGGGCTGGTGCTGATCACCGTGCGGGGACCGCGGGAATCGGGCCGCGAGTCCGGCCCCGCAAACTGAGCCCGTCATCGCGGGCCCCCGGCATCACCATGCCGGCCGCCATGACCGCGGCCGCCGCGAGCAACCACCTTTGGATTAGCTGCCCGAACTCGTCCGCCCCGCAAAGCTGCTGGCCAGCCTCCTGCGTCCGGGCCGACGGCGTCACCACCGGTCGCCTGCGTCGCAACATCCCTAGCGTTCTCGTCTCAACCGTCGACACCGAGCGCGAGCTGTACGACTCGACGGCGGCCTGGCGGCAGCGTGCCATCGACGGCATCCTGCACAGCGGAACCCTGGTCAGCGACCCGCGCTCCGACGACCGCACCAGGGCCTAGCTGGGCGGGCGCGGCAGCCAGCGCCGGACCCTGTGCTGGTAGTCGAGGTAGCTGCGGCCGAAGCTGCGGCTGAGCGTGCGTTCTTCGTAGCCGATCACGAACACGTGGAAGAACACTGCCATGACGCCCGCGTAACACAGCAGCGCCCACGACCTGAACAGCCACGCCTCACCAGCGACGATTACGAGCGCCGCGATGTAAATGGGGTTGCGGACCCA
This sequence comes from uncultured Actinomycetota bacterium, assembly GCA_963837255.1. Taxonomy (GTDB): domain Bacteria; phylum Actinomycetota; class Actinomycetes; order Streptosporangiales; family Streptosporangiaceae; genus JAJYUU01. The sequence goes on along the minus strand of CAWIMN010000007.1, from coordinate 158,774 downwards.
GGCGTAGGGACCAGTGACGACGACGCGGGCCGGTGCGTCCCACGGGCCAGGCGTGCCACGGCCCACCGCCGCGAAGTTCCAGACGCACCACAGGTACAGGGCCGCGCCGGCCACGATCACAGGGATCGCCGTCCAGTCAGCGGCACTAGCGGTGTGTCCATGGCGCGTCAAGATCCACCAGGGCACCCCACTCCGCCCAGTCCGGGGATCACGATGGTGAACAGCAGATTGCGGGTGATCAGGCTGAGGAACCGCGCCATCGTCGTCGCCTGTCCGGTCATTTTCCGGGCGCAGGCCGGCGCATCCGCGTCGTGTCTGGCTCCGCCTGCAGTGCCAACGCGGGAGCAGCGACCGAGTGGGTGCGACGACCAGCCGGTCGCAGTGCCCAGGAGAGCGCTGTGAGGGCTGTCATCACGGCGAGCAGTCCGACTTCGCCGATGTCGTAACCCGTGGTCAGGTGGGAGACGATGGCGCCAGAGTAGGTGAAGAAAGCGCCGGCGTAAGCCCACTCCTTGAGCAGCGGGCGACGCGGCACGACCAGGGCGACCGCGCCCAGTACCTTCCACGTGCCGAGCAGCACCAGGAAGTACGAGGGGTATCCCAGACGGGCGACCAGGCCTTGCACAAAGGGCAGGCGCATGATGTCCCAGCTGCCGCCAAGTCCAAGCTCAGTCGCCACGGCCGCAGTGGCCAGCCAGTAACCGGCCGATCGCACCTGCACCGACACTCCGGCAACGCGGACCACGCGAAGCTCCCTTCCGGCAGGCTTGCGCTACTACCTGTAGTGACGCTACTTATGACTGCCTAGCGTAGCATGGCTACCTATGAGGGCGGAGACGCTGAAGGGCCATCTGGACGGCATCTTGCTTGCCGTACTCGAACCGGGGCCGCGCCACGGTTACGCGATCATGGAAGAGCTGCGGATGAACAGCCTCGGCCTAGTCGACCTGCCGACCGGCACTGTCTATCCGGCCCTGCATCGCCTCGAACGCGCGGGCCTGGTTCGCGGCAGCTGGTCAGCAGCTGGCGGCCGCCGGCGGCGCGTCTACGAGCTGACCGCGGCAGGTCGGCGAGCACTGGATACCGAGCGCAGTACCTGGCGGGAATTCTCTGCGGCCATCACCAACCTGCTGCAGCCATCGCCAGTCGCCATCTCACCATGACCAGCCGGCGCGGGCCGGAGCAGGCCGAGCCTGCGATCGAGCGCTATCTTGCCGAGGTCGCGGCCTCGCTGCCCGCCGTCTCACGGGCCCAGGCCGGCATCATGGCGGAACTGCGCTCCGGGCTGCTCGACGCGGCGGACGCCTACCAGTTCGCTGGCCTGACGCCTGCCCGCGCTGCGCGGGCATCGACCTGCGAGTTCGGTGACCCCGCCGATGTCGCCCGCGAATTCCTGGCAGATATCGCCGCCAGCCATGCTCGCCGCGTGGCAGTCCTGCTGCTGGCGACTGGTCCGCTCGTCGGCCTGCTGTGGATCGCCACCGCCCTGGCCAGCCACCTCAGCATCGGCGTCCACGTGCCGTGGCTGGCGAGCGGCACGTCAATCGCGGCGAGTGCTGGCATCGTGCTCCTCGCGATCGCGGTCGGGGTCACCGCCTGCGGCGCGACGTTCGGCATCGCCGTCACCGGCAGGCTCACCCGCTGGCTGCGCGTGCGGCCGGGCCGAGCACCGGCCGCCGCCGCGATCGCCGGGTTCGGCGCGATCGCCGCCGATGGCCTCGGACTGGCCATGCTCGCGGGTCAGCTCGCAACATCGCCAGGGCGGCTGATGCCGGTGCTGTCTGCGCTCGCCGCCGCCGCCAGCCTCGGCCGGCTGACGATCGCCGGCCGCGCCGCGCGCCATTGCCTGGCCTTCCGCGCCAGGCTGACCTGACCGGATACGTCGACTCCATGACGGCGACCTGGCCTAGCGTCTGGTCACCGGCCGCCTTGATCACGACGGCGGCACCATGAAACAGGTAAGCCAGTCCATCTCCTGGCGCTAGCGCGAATCCTGACATGGGTGCACACCGTCCTTGCTGGACTGGACGTAGTCGCGAAGCCGCCGCAGGCCATCGATCAGAGCGTCGTCGGCGACGTCCATCGCCTCGGCCAGCGAGAACCACTGCACCTGCTGGCTCTCCCCCGGCGGCGGCGCCGGGTCGTCATCTGGGCTGCACAGCAGGTAGCGCATGTCGAGGTGGAAATGCGGCCCGGCCGGGTGCGCGTCCAGGTGCAGCAGCCGGGGTCCGCCGTGCGGGTGGCGCACCGGCAGTCCGGTCTCCTCCAGCGTTTCCCGCAGCGCCGCGTCCCACGGTGTCTCACCCGCGTCGACGTGGCCGCCTGGCTGCATCCAGCCGCCGATCCGCTTATGCCAGTGCAGCACCGTGCCGCGCGGCCCGGCCACGATGGCGGAGCCGGTGACGTGGACCGGGTCGGCGTCCCGGCTGAACGGGTCTGCCAGCCGGTCCAGCTCGGCCAGGAACCGCGCGCGCGACGCGATCTCCCGCGGCGTCACCGCGTCGAAGGCGCGTCACCGCGTCCCGCAGCTCAGCCGTTATGACGTCGAGCCGCTCGCTGCCATGCCGGTCCACGAGACCCATCATGCCCGGTCCGCGCGCGGTCGCGCAGCGGCGATCAGGCGAGGATGGCCGGGTGCGCTGGACTACCGTCGCGGCCGCGGGCACGGCGCTGGTGGCCACCCTCCTGCTGGCCGGATGCGCGGCGACGCCAGCCCGGTCGGCCACGCCTCCGCGGCCCGGGCACGACCGAGCAGGCTGCTACGCCTTCGCCGTCAGCGCGCTGCGGCACCATGTCGTCGTCCGGCGGCGGCCGGCGGCCTGTGCAGGCCTGAGCCAGGCGCAGGTGAACCAGGACGTCGGCCGCGCTCTGCGGACCGTCATCGGCGCGCACTCCCAAGGCGGTCGAGCGGCGGCTGGCGGCCGCGGATAGCCGGTACCTCGGGAGCCTGGTCAAGCCGGTGCCACCGCCACCGCCCGTGTCCGCTGGCGGCTGGCCCGTCGACGCCGCCGGGCCAGCTGGGCGTCCGTCTCGGCGCCCTGGCGGCCTGGCTGGCAGCGGCCGTCGCCGGCGCGTACCTGCTGGCCCCCTGGCTGACCCGCAGCGGCCGCCGCCGAGTCATCTCGCAAGCCCGGCGTGTCCTCGCTTGGTGCCGATCAGCGCACGCCGGGCTCGCGATCACGGGCCTGTGCATCTGGATCGCGTTCACGGTGACGAGCGTCGCCGCCCTCGCGTGGACGGCCGTGGGCCTGACCTGGGTGATCGCAGGCCTCGGCATGGCCACGCTGCTGGCGGCCAGCCCGGAGCAGCGGGTCGGCACCAGCACCGAAGCCGCCGCGTCAGGCGGGCAGGCGGGAGACGCTCGACGGCCCCGTTCCCGGCCACGGCGCCAGTGATCATCATCGCGCTGCATGGCGTCCTCGCGACGGTCACGATCCTGCTGGTCTTGCTGGCCGCCGTCGGGCATCGGCTGACGCGCTCAGTCCTCGCTGGAGGTCGCCCAGATGTTGATGCCCGCGTCGACGGCCTGCTTGTCGATCGCGGCGAGCTCCTCGGGGGTGAACGCGGACCGGCCTGCCGCGGCGAGGTTCTCCTCGAGCTGGCGCGACGCTGCTGGCGCCGATCAGCGCGGAGGTGACCCGCGGATCGCGCAGCACCCACGACAAGGCCAGCTGGGCCAGCGACTGGCCCCTGGCCCTGGCGATCTCGTTGAGCGCCCGGACGTGGGCCAGGTTCGCGTCGCTGATCTGGTCAGCCGACAGTGATCCGCCGCGGCTCGCCCGTGAGCCGGCCGGGATGCCGTCCAGGTACCGGCTGGTGAGCAGGCCCTGCGCGAGCGGCGAGAACGCGATGCACCCGATGCCCTCGGCGCCGAGCACGTCCAGCAGGCCGCCCTCGATCCAGCGGTTGAGCATCGAGTAGGACGGCTGGTGAATCAGCAGCGGCGTGCCCATCGACCGCAGGATCGCCGCCGCCTCGGCCGTCCGCTCGGCCGAGTACGACGAGATGCCGGCGTACAGGGCCTTGCCGGAGGTCACCGCGGTGTGCAGCGCGCCCATCGTCTCTTCCAGCGGCGTGTCCGGATCGAACCGGTGGCTGTAGAAGATGTCGACGTACTCCAGGCCCATCCTGGCCAGCGACTGATCCAGGCTGGCCAGCAGGTACTTGCGCGAGCCCCACTCCCCGTAGGGACCTGGCCACATGTCGTAGCCGGCCTTGGTGGAGATGATCAGCTCGTCCCGGTACGGGCGCAGGTCCGTGCGCAGGATCACGCCGAAGTTGGACTCCGCCGAGCCGTACGGCGGGCCGTAGCTTCAGTCTTCCCAACGGATCATCGGAGGTGCTGAGCGTGCTGCCGCCGTAGTTGTTCGCGAGGTCGAAGTGGGTAACGCCCAGGTCGAAGGCGCGCAGGATGATCGCCCGCTGGGTATCGAGCGGCGTGTCTGAGCCGAAGTTCTGCCAGAGGCCCAGGGATATCTCCGGCAGCTTGATCCCGCTGCGGCCGCAGCGGCGGTAGGGCATCTTGTCGTCATACCGGTCAGGCGCGGCTACATAGGTCATGGGTCGATTCTGCCAGGAGCGGGCAGCCGGCCCGGATAGCCTGCCGCGCCTAGCCGGCCTGGGTGCGGCCGCGCTGGATGACGGCGTCGCGGCGGCGGGCTACTTCGTCGCGGTCGATGCCACCGGCGTGCCAGCGCTCGTGCGCGCGCCGCTCGACGGCCGCCGCATCCGCGCCAGTCACCTGCGACACCTCCCGGTACGTCGCGAAGATCGCCTGTACGGCGGCCGGGTCGTTCGACGCCGCGTCCGCGGCGAGCCGTCCGGTGAAGTCCATCAGCTCCGCGTGCGGGACGACGTGATTGACCAGCCCCCAGGTCAGCGCCGTCGCCGCGTCGACGAAGTTGCCGGTGGCGCTCATCTGCCGGGCCCGCCGCAGCCCGACCGCGGCGGGCAGCTCGACAGTCAGGCCCCAGCCAGGCTGGATCCCCATCCGCGCGTGCGTGTCCGCGAACCTGGCCAGCTCCGAGGCAATCAGGAAGTCGCACGCCAGTGCCAGCTCAAGTCCGCCGGTGATGGCAGCGCCGTTCACGGCGCCGATGAGCGGCTTGGTGAGCGCGCGGGAGGACCGGCCCGGACGCGGCCTGGCCTAGTGGGCTGCCGGCCTGCCCGAGCTCGGTCAGGTCCAGGCCAGCGCAGAATGCCGGGTCAGCGCCCGTCAGCACGATGACCCGGACGCCGGGGCTCGCGTCCAGCTCTGCCATGGTCGCGCGCAGCTGCGTCAGCAGGCTGCCAGATATCGCGTTCCTGCGTTCGGGGCGGTTCAGCGTCACGGTGGCGACGAGGCCGTCGACCTCGCTGCGAACGTCGGTCACGGCGGCTGCCCTTCGCGCAGAAGTACGGGGGTGGCTGTCCCGATCGTATGCCGCAGCGCTCGCCGGGCCTCAGAGGCACGTCAGAAACGCACGCCAGCCGTGCCGCCAGCGAGATCTGGCGCTGAGCATGATCCGGCTGCATTCGCTTCTCACCGGGTAATTCCCGTTCAGCGCGCACGTGACGATCGCCTGCGGCGACGGCAATGACGGCGGCTGGCAGACGGCGCAAGCGCTGGCGGCCACGTTCCCGGAAGTAACAGGACGCCTGGTGGCGCGATTGCACGCTCCCGCTCTCGGGTATCGCACGGAAGTCGGCCCGAGAGAGCCGCAGCGCGCGGCCATGCCTGGCGCCAGTCGCGCGCGGAAGTCGCATGACACCGGGGGGTCTGCGCACATGGACGTCACGGTCGACAGCCTGGGTGACGGCAGCTAGGTGCAGGACCACACTGCACGTGGGGTCGCGCTGCCCTGGCTCGACGCATTCCTGAGGGCGGCGTGATGGCGACTGGCGAGCTGGCCCGGCAGCCTGTCGGCCATGTCCCGGTGGGGGCAGGCGCGGCCGAGGACATGCCAGTTGCTGCGTCAGTACGAGCCGGTGCTGCGCTTCACCCAGGGCGAGCTGTTCCTGCCGATGCCGGTCGAGCGCTATATCGAGGGGTGCAGCCTGTGGCGCCCGGCTGCGCCTGGCCGGCCGGGCCGTCGCAAGGAGCCGGAGCGAGTGCGCGCGCCGGGCGATCTCACCTCGACCGGTCTGGCGGAGCTTGGCGCACGGTCCCCTGTCGGTGTCTGGCTTCGTTTCGTTGAGCGGTCGCTTGGCCGGAGGGAGCTTCGCGCGTGGCGGCGCGACGCGGACCGCCCCCGGCTGGCAGCCGGGACTAGCCGATTCGCCGCCGTCGGCCTGCTCAGCCGGCTGATCGACGCAGTGCTGAGGTTGTCGCTCCTGCTTCGCGGGCGGGTGCCGGGGGGCACGACGGCGGCGGCCGAGCGGAATTACCGGGCCAGCGCCGACCCGGGCAGCTGCCCGTATTACGGCCGGGTCGTCCGGGACCGAGGCTTCGTCGCGTTGCAGTACTGGTTCTTCTACGCCATGAACGACTGGCGTTCGACATTTGGCGGCGTCAATGACCACGAGGCCGACTGGGAGCAGGTGACGTTGTTCCTGCCCGACCCGCCGGACCAGGCGTCACGGCCGGCCTGGATCGCGTTCTCCTCGCATGACGAGGTCGGCGACGACCTGCGACGGCGGTCAGACGACCCCGACATCGAGTGGCTAGGTATCCATCCGGTCGTATTCGTGGGGGCTGGCTCCCACTCCGGTGGCTACCTGGCCGGGGATTACCTGATCACGATTGAGCCACCGGTCCTGAAGCGGATCGCCGCCGCGACGCGTCGCGTGACTCGGCTGCTCCTGCCGTGGACGCGAACGCAGGCCGGGACCGGATTCGGCATTCCCTTCATCGACTACCGGCGCGGGGATGGACCCGGCGTGGGACCTGGCGAGCACAAGCATTGGCGCGCGGTGCTCGTGGACGACTCGACGCCCTGGATTCGTGACTACCGAGGCCTGTGGGGGCTCGACACCGGTGATCCGTTCGGCGGGGAGCGTGCGCCCGCCGGCCCGCGTTACGAGCGAGACGGGTCGGTGCGGCTGTCGTGGTCCGACCCCGTGGGCTGGGCCGGCCTGGATAAGGAGACGCCGTCACCGGCAGCGCAGCAGCAGGCGATCGAGGGCCGGATTACCGAGCTGACTGCTCAGCTCGCACTCGTCGACGCGGAGCTGGACACGCGCGGCGACGAGCTGCGCCGCGCCTATGTCGGCAGTCAGGCGGTGCCAGGCTCGGGCTGCCGGGACCTTGCCAAGCTCGAGACCTCCGTCGCGGAGACGCGAGCGCGGCGCCAGGCACTCGCCGCGGAGCGCGAGGCTCTGACGCTCGCTTCCGTCCGCGGCCTCCCGCCGGAAGACCCGCATGCGCACCTGAGCCACCGGGCCGTGCCGAACGTCGACCCTGCTAAGGACGCGGAGCCGCATCCTCTGGGTGTGGTCCGGGCTCTCGGCATCGATCCTGCTCGCCGGCGTAGCCGTTGTCATCCTCGGCCATTTCGGTGCGCTGCTGCCGGCCTTTGGCGGCCTGGCGCTGGCCATGCTGTGCATCGAAGCCTTCGCCCGGCGTCATCTGTGGCAGTTCGTCGCCGGCCTGGTCGCGGCCGCCGTCGTGGCGTTCGCAGCATTGCTCGCAGCGCTGGCAGTTATCGGGAACTGGCGGATCGCCGTGGCAGTTGTGCTGATCGCCGCGGCCGTCGCCTTGCTGCTTGGCAACATCCGCGGCTTCTTCGTCCGGCGCTGAGCCTGCCGGTCCCGCCCGCCCGGCGCCCAGGGTGTCAGCGGAGCTTGAGTTCCTCCGGTGAGGGCCAGTCTCCGGGTAGTGCTTCCAGCCGCCGTGCGTAGTCGTCCGGATCGAAACGCCGCCGCTCCGTCGCAGACCGGTAGATGTCGTCACTGACCAAGGCGGAGATCATGTGCATGATGTTGTGCCAGTCGTAGCCGAGGTCCGCGAGCCGCTGTACCGCAAGCCATGTGCCGGCCGGGTCGTCTGAGAGCAGCTGATTCGCGACGACCTGATGCAGCGTTACGTGCATCCTGGGGTTAACTGGCTGACCGTCGGCAACGACATCGCTGTCGGTATCGAAAGCGGCCTCGAACTCAGCGTGCATGGCCTCAAGCAGGAACGTCAGATCGTCCTCGTCGGCGGGATCCAGGTGCTCAAGCTCCAGTCCTGCGTACGTGCCGTGCCCTCGGGGCATCGCCCACGATGGCCTGTCGCCAGGATCCGGCTCGTCGAACCAGCAGTCAGTCGGCTTGCTCAGCACCGATGTGGCCTCGTCCTCGGTCAGCCGACTGAACGGGAGCCGTGCACCGCGCTCAGCTGACATGGATCGGCCTGGCCTGCGTGCCCGGCCACGGCCGGGCGGACGACCTCGGCTTCTTGGACTCATGGACCGATTTTCGCAGTCCCGCTGCGAGGTTTCAGCCGCCTTGTCTGCAGCGCCGACAACAGCCAGCGCGGCGCGGATCGACACGGCTGCCGCGTCTGTGGCAGTCTGTACGGGCCGAGTCGAGCGAGAGGAGGTGCGACACCTGTGTCGATGCTGGTTTCCGCGCCTCCTGGAGCTGACTGACTGAACGCAGCCGCAGGTGGCGCCGCCCTCGAAAGGTGGCCCATGGCCGTACACATTAAGAGCATCACCTTCGACTGCGCCGATGCCTACGGCCTGGCGCAATTCTGGTTGCAGCTGACAGGTTTCAGCGAAGACCCCGACAACGGCAATGCTCCCCATGACCCGGAGGCTCTGCTGCTCTCGCCGGACGGGTCGCTGGCGCTGCTGTTCATCGCTGTGCAGGAGCCCGGGCACGGCAAGAACCGGGTACATCTTGATCTCGTGCCGCTCACGAGCCGGCGCGACGAGGAGGTCGACCATCTCCTGCGTATCGGTGCCCGGATGGTCCAGGACCAGCGCCGGCCAGGCGGCGGTGGATGGGTGGTTCTGTCCGATCCGGAGGGCAACGAGTTCTGCATCGAGCGCAGTGACGCCGAGCGCGCGTCTTTGGTCGAACAGCTCGGCCGTGCATTCGACGCGGTCGCTGGCCTGATCAGCAACATCCGAGCCGATCAGTGGTCAGTGCCGACTCCATGCACAGACTGGACGGTCCGCCGGCTGGTCAATCACCTGATCGGCATGAACCGGGTCTTCGCCGCGCTGCTCGCCGATCAGCCGCCTCCGCCCAGGCCGTCCGCGGACCATATCGAAGGCGACCCGGTCGGCGCCTACCGCGACTCCGCAGCCACGCTGCTGGCCGGGTTCGGCCTGCCCGGAGTCCTCGAACGCACCTACCACGGCCCGCTTGGGACCGCCACCGGTGCCGAGCGACTGCAGATCCGGCTCTACGATCTCCTCGCCCATGGCTGGGACCTCGCGCAGGCCACGGAGCAGCCCGTCGACCTGCCTGGTGACCTAGCCGAACAGTCGCTGGTGTTCGCGCGTACCCAGCTGACCGAGCAAGCCCGCCCCGGTCGCTTTGGTCCGGCCCAGATCGTCGCCGAACGGGCCCCTGCCATCGAGCGGCTGGTCGCCTTCCTCGGCCGCCCGGTCAACACAGGGTGCCGGGCAATGACTGATCCGGCGAACCAGGACCCTGTTCCCGCGCGGTTGCGCTGCGGCATCGTTGTGCGCGTTCGGGACGATGTCTGCGAGATTCTCGCGGACGGGCAGCTCCGCTCCGTCCGGTACGCGACGTTGTTTCCGTCGCCGCGGACCGAACGGGTGTCACCCGGTCACCTGGTGGCCATCGCGACCGCGCCGGACGGCACCGAGGCGGTGGTGTGGCGGTGGTATGACGCCGTTGTCCTCGGCGAGGAGGCCGGCCTCATCAGGCTGTGGGAGCGCTCGCATGGCGAAGTTCTGGCCCAGCCGCGGTCCGGGCAGCAGCATCGACAGCCTGGAACTCGTGCCTACCTGTCCGCCGGTCTACCGGGCGCTGACTGGTGGGTCGCCGGCGGCGCCGCCGCCAGCGCGGAGGACGCCGATGTCGAGCTGGTCGAGGTCGAGCGGTTTTACACCGCGCGCGATCTCTGGAACACCCTGGAATGAGATTCCGGCAACTCAGGGCGCCCTGCATGCACGCGAAACACGTCCGCAGGCAGAACCCCTCCACGGGATCTCACAGCGGGAGGGCGAAAGGCCACCAGCCCCGTGCCAGCGTCGACCTATGCGCTCAGGCGGGCACCCCAGCACGAGCCGCGGCTGCCGGCCGGTCGTCGAAGCCGCGGATGTCGACGATCCGATCGTCCCGCAGGGTCAGGACCTGCCAGCGCTCCGCCACACCGCCCACCTCGCGAGCCGCCGGCGTGCCGGTGACTTCAAGCCCAACGAGAAGTGCCCCGGCGCCAGCAGTCACCTCCGTGACCACCGCGCGTGCGCCGGCGGCTCGCGCGCCCGCCCACCATGCGACGACCTGGTCGCGGTTCTGGCAGTCGGCCTCATGGGGACCGTCCGGTGCGCCCCAGCGGGCGCCCGGGTCCAGCAGTTCCCTGATGGCGTCAAGATCGCCGGACTCCAGGGCGAGCCTCACTCGTTCGGTGAGCCCGGCCGGCTTGCCGTGGCGCTGGCGTTGTCCGACATGAAGATCTCCCTTACACGGCGAAGCTGGTAACTCCACCGTAGATGCGCCGGAACCCGCGCGGGGAATCCGTGGCATGCAAGCCGGACCCCGCGTCGTCACCTGCCTTGCCTCACGCAAGCCAACCACCAGCGAGATCGCCGGGTCCTGGCCCACTGGATCCAGCCGGCATCCAGGGCGATGCGGATGCTCGGTCGCGGCCTTGATCGGCCGCACCGGCTTGCTCGCCTACCAGGCCCGCCGCGCCGCGCAGACCACGCCGCTCGTCAGCATCGCCTAAGGATGTGTCTCCGGGCCCTGGCCCAGCCAGATCAGCGCACCCGGAAGCCACATCAGCTGGCCGTCCGCATCCGCACCGATTGGCAGGGATGCGCGCTCGCATCCGTGGCCTTGTGGGGCCTTAGTCCCTACCGGCTGAGCTACTGGCGGAGTCAAGCTTTGGACGCTGGACTGCCCGGCCGATGAGTATGGCCGCCACGGTAGGTGAGGAGCGTGAACCTGATGTCCCGACGCGTACTCATCATGGGAGCTGCTGGTCGCGATTTCCACAACTTCAACATCGCGTACCGCGACAGCCCAAACCATAAGGTAGTCGCCTTCACGGCTGCGCAGATTCCATTCATCGAGGACCGGACATACCCTGCAGAGCTGTCGGGTCCTCGGTATCCGGACGGCATCAAGATTCATCCCGAAACCGACCTCGACCGGCTGATCCGGGATCTCGGCGTCGACGAGGTGGCCTTCAGCTACAGCGACGTGTCGTACCAGTACGTGATGCACAAGGCCAGCCAGGTGATGGCGGCCGGAGCTTCGTTCGTCCTGCTCGGGCCTAATGACACCATGCTGACCGCGCGTGTTCCTGTCGTGGCCGTCTGCGCAGTGCGCACCGGGTCGGGCAAGAGCCAGACCGCCCGGCGGGTGGCCCAGGCGATCCGGGCTGCCGGCCAGACGCCCGTGGTGGTCCGCCATCCAATGCCCTACGGCAACCTGTCCGCCGAGCGGGTCCAGCGGTTCGCTACCTATCAGGATCTGCGGGACGCCGATGTCACGGTGGAAGAGCGCGAGGAGTACGAATCGCACCTGACCGAAGCCACAGTCGTGTATGCGGGCGTCGACTACCAGGCAATCCTTGAGCAGGCGCAGGCCGAAGCGGACATACTCATCTGGGATGGCGGGAACAATGACTACCCCTTCTACCGCCCCAATCTGTGGATCACCGTCGCCGACCCGCTTCGCGCCGGGCATGAGAGCGGCTACTACCCAGGCGAGCTCAACTTCCGCGCCGCCGATGTGCTGGTCGTCAACAAGATCGACTCAGCGACCGCACAGCAGCTAGCGGCGATTGACGCGGCCATTGCGGAACTGAATCCGGCCGCCACCGTGATACGCGCCCGCAGCACGGTGAGTATCGAGGGTACCGCGCTGCTCGCGGGACGCCGGGCGCTGGTGATCGAGGACGGGCCTACGCTGACCCATGGCGGGATGCGGTACGGAGCCGGTGTGGTGGCCGCACGGAACGGCGGCGCTGCCACGATCGTCGATCCCCGCGATCTCGCTACCGGCACGATGCGTGACGTCTACGCCAAGTACGACGTCGGACCGGTGCTGCCCGCGATGGGCTACAGCGGCACGCAGCTGCACGAGCTCGAGCAAATGATCAACGCTGCCGACGCCGACGTCATCGTCATCGCGACGCCGATCGACCTGGCCCGGCTGATTACGATCGGCAAACCGGTGCTCCGGGTGCGGTACGACCTCGTGGAGGCTGACGAGTCTCCCACGATCGAAGATGTCCTGAGGCCCATTCTTGATCATGGAACCCGAGTCCCAGTGGCCCGCGCTGACCCGGGATAACGAGCAGGGCCGGCCGACGTTGTGCGCGCCGAATGACCAAGATCAGTTGAGTCACGCGCTCGACTGAGACTCAAACGTGGCAGCTCTGCGGCACACGACGGTCGTGCCGGCCTCGCCGGCCAGCAGCGCGGACGCATCGTCAAGACGGCCGATGGCGGCCAGCCGACCGGTCGCTTCGACAAACCGGCAGGCCGCATCGACCTTCGGGCCCATGGATCCGGCGGGCAACGACCGGGCTCGCAACTGGTCAGGCGTCGCCTGCGAAACCGGACGCGCGCCAGGCGTACCGAAGCCGTCGATGACAGCCTCGACGTCGGTCAGCAGCAGCAAGACGTCGGCGCTCACCGCGCAGGCCAGCAGCGCTGCAGTCAGGTCCTTGTCCACCACAGCCTCGACGCCATGAAGCCTGCCTGACTCGTCAGCGGCCACCGGGATGCCGCCACCGCCGGCGCACACCACCAGTGCGCCGGATTCCACCAGCATCTGGATCAGCGGCAGCTCAATCAGCTCGCGCGGCTCGGGCGAGGGCACCACGCGCCGCCACGCCGCGGCATCACGTCCCACCGCCCAGCCTCGATCACCAGCCAACGCAGTCGCCTGCTGCTCTGTGTAGACAGGACCGACGAATTTCGTCGGTCTGGCGAACGCCGGATCGTCCCGGTCGACTAGGGTCTGGCAAATCAGGCAGCCGACCGCCTTGGCCGGCACCGCCTCGCGCAGCGCCTGGGCCAGCCAGTACCCGATCATCCCCTGTGTCTGCGCGCCGAGCACGTCCAAGGGGAACGGGTGTGAAAGTGCCGGATCCAGCGCGCTTTCCAGCGCTAGCATGCCGACCTGCGGGCCGTTCCCGTGCGTGACGAGCAGGTCATGGGTCCGGGCAAGCGGTGCCAGAGCCGCGACCGCAGCCCGCACGTGTGAAAGCTGGATGTCCGAATCCGCCTTCTCGCCGCGTTCCAGCAAGGCATTACCCCCGAGTGCGGCGACGATCCTCATGATCTCCAGTGTGGCCGGCCGCCTGCGAGCCCGGCCGGCTTAGCTGGCTCCCGCGTGATCTGGCTAGCGGACCGGCGCTGCCGCCGATCCAGGAACCCGGGTCACTACCGGCGAGCAGCTGCACAGGGCCACGGGAATCGCTTCAAACTCCGGTTCCGGGGCTTGCGCTTGGGCTGCGGCGGGGATTGGGACCGGGGCGGGGCGCGCTGGCCCTGGGGCCGGGGCGCGGTCTTGGCGGCCGCGGTGGTGGCGGCGGCCCTGAGCTCGGCTAGCCGACGCTTGGACGGCAGCAGAACGATCGCGAGGATGAAGCCGAGTCCGAGCAGCCCTGCTGAGATGGCGAAGGCCAAGGTGTAACCATGGGTGGCCGCGATCGCGGGTGCCAGCGGGCTCGCGTGGTGGGCTACCAGATAGCTGGCCGTCGCTGTCAGCGCGATAGTGCTGAGGGCGGACGTCCCGATCGAGCCGCCGACCTGCTGCACCGTGTTGACCAGCGCGGAGGCAACGCCCGAGTCCTCGCGGCGCACTCCCGCCGTGGCGGCATTGATGCCCGGGGCGAAGATCATGCCGAAGCCCAAGCCCAGGATCAGCAGCGCAGGCAGCAAGCCGCCGACATAGCTCGAGTTAACGCTGACCTGGGTCAGGTACACCATCCCGCCAGTAGCCAGCAGCATGCCGGACGCGATGAGGACGCGCGGCCCTACCCGAGGCAGGAGCACGATGCTGGCCAGGTTGGAGCTGATCAGGATGCAGCCGATCATCGGCAGGAATAGCAATCCGGTCGTCAGCGGGCTTTCTCCCTTGATGAGCTGCAGGTAGTAGGTCAGGAACAGGAACGTGCCGAAGATCGCGATCCCGGATATGAAGAGGGCGACATAGGAGCCGCCCCGGGTCCGGTCCACGAGCACCCGCAAGGGCAGCAGCGGGTGGCTGGACCGCTGCTCGACGAGAACGAACCCGGCGAGGAGCACCGGTCCCAGCACCAGAGAGCCGAGGGTCAGCGGGTCTGTCCAGCCTGCGGTCTCGGCACGGGAGAAACCGAAGACGATGAGGAACAGCCCGGCGCAGGCCAGGACGGTGCCGGGCCAATCCATTCGCGGCCGGACGGCCGGGCGGCTGCTGCGAATGTAGACCAGGGCGCCAGCCACCGCGATCGCGGCGAACACCAGGTTGACATACAGGCAGTACCGCCACGAGAGGTACTGGGTAAGCACCCCGCCCAGGATCAGTCCGATCCCGCCGCCACCGGCAGCGACCGAGCCAAAGACGCCGAACGCCTTCCCTCGCTCTCGCGGATCCTGGAACGTGCTGACGAGGGTGCCCAGGGCTGACGGCGCGAGGAGGGCGCCGAACACACCCTGCAGCGCCCGCGCCGTTACAAGGATGACGAACGAGCCGGCCGCGCCGCCGATGGCCGAGGCAAGGGCGAATCCGACCAGGCCGGTGATGAAGACCCATTTCCGGTTGAACATGTCGCCAAGCCGACCGCCTACCAGCAGCAGGCTGCCGAAGGCGAGGGCATAGGCCGTCACCACCCACTGCCGGTCGCTGTTGGGGAATCCCAGCGCGCGCTGGGCTGACGGAAGCGCAATGTTCACAATCGTGGCATCCAGGACCACCATCAGCTGGGCGATGGCAACGATAACCAGGACCAGCCAGCGTCTGTCACCAGGCGCCGCGCGGCGCTGTTCAGTGGCAGAAGACGTTATCGATGACATCAGATGCATCCCCCGCACGGCCGGTGGCGACTCCGCTTTGTCCAGGCTCGCACTCGGGTGACGAAGCTGACCCGCCACCCCTTTGCTCGCGCTCGGCGCCAGGCGATTCGTTCTTAGGTCCGTCATCCGTTGCGTTCTGCCTTTCGCTATGCGGTGACGCGTGCTGCGCCGGCGAGATGCGCCGACAGGAGTTGTCCGGCCCTGTCCAGCGCAGCGGCCGCTTCGTCGAGGATCGGATAGAAGGTTTGGAAGACGTGCGGCACCCCGGGGGTGATGTCGAGGGTGACCTCGACGTCGGCGGTGGCGGCTTGCCGGGCGAGGCGGACGGCGTCGTCGAGGAGAACCTCGTGGGTTCCGGCCTGGATGATCAGGGGCGGCAGGCCGGACAGATCGGCGAATATCGGGCTGATGAGGCCAAGAGCGGCGTCTTGTCCCGCCGTATAGTCGGTGACTCGGGCTTGGAGGAGCTTCTCGGCTCATCAGCGGGTCGGCCTCGCGCTTGGTTTCCATGGTCGTCCCGGCCAGGGTGAGGTCGGCGTACGGTGACATGACGAAGGCTGCGGCTGGCAGGGGCAAGCCCGTGATCGCGGGCGTTGACCAGGGTGGCGATGGCGAGCCCGCCGCCGGCGGACTCGCCCGCGAAGGCGATGTCCGAAGGCGCAGTGCCGTTGTGCAGGAGGGCTTCGTAGGCTGCGAGAGCGTCGTCGACCGCCGCCGGATACGGGTGCTCGGGGGCGAGCCGGTAGTCGACGGAGATGACCTTGGCGCGTGTCCGCCGGCCGACCTGCGAGGCCAGGCCAGCGGCGAGGAAGGCGTCCCCCACCACGTACACGCCGCCGTGGAAGTACAGGACAATATGGCGAGGTTCGATTCCGTCGACTGTGATCTCGGCGGTTGGGACGCCGCCCAGTGCGGCTGCGGTCACGGTCACCTCGGCGGGCAGCGGCTGCGCCGATGTCAGCTCTCTAGCAGCCGCCGCTGCTCGCTGACGTCGATGCCGGCGGGGAAGGCTGACTGCCGCAGGATTGCGTCGAGGTTCTCTCGCTGCTCGGTGCTCACGGAGGATCTCCCTTCGGTTGGGGTTGGCTGGGCAGCGCTCCCCGGCGGGCTCGCCCTGTCAATCCGCTGCTGAAACTTCCCTGCCGGGAGGCGGGCCACTACCAGGCTCGCCGCCAGGCAGGTGAGAAGGCGTCACCTGATCATGGTGATTCGCGACCGGACCTGGGGCACCGAGGGTCTTGTGGTCCTGACCCCGGGCTCGCGGGCCTTGCGCACGAGCAAGGGCCTCGGACTTGAACCCGAGCGGGTCGGGCGACGCTTAGCTGCGGCAGCTCGGCCCCGGGCAGGATCGCGCATACCCGCGCGAAATGACCGTGCCGAACCGCGGATCTCTTTTCAGCCGCCATGTCAGCGGTCAAATCCCGACCTCCTAGCCGTCACGCGACGAACGGACTCCCGAGCACGGCTTGGCACGAAGCGGCGGTGATCAGCCGCACGGTTGGCTGGCAGTCGCCGGCGAGCCCCGGCGCCTACTCGGCAGCAAGCACCTCGAATGCCGGATGCCAGGGCGCGATGACGCGGATCCGGTCATGCTGGAGTCTGGCCCGGTGCGCTCGAAGAAGATCCCGTCCTGAGCCTTCCACCTCTTGAGGTAGGCGCGCAGCACCGGCACCTTCGATCGTCGGCGAGCTCCCGGCCCCGAAACTGCTCGGCGCGCCTGCCCAGGCGCAGCTCGCCCGTGCCGCCGGCGCGCAGGTTGCCGGCAGTCCTCCACCGCCCTCGCCGCTCAGCGCCGAACGGCTGCCCAGCGGACCGTCCAGGTGCGCGGCCGTCACGTTGCCTGTGTCACCCGCACTCCTAACTCCGTCCGGCCTCATCACCGCCACCACCCTTGCGTCCGCTTGTGCGCGTCAATCCCCAGTACCACCATGGACGTGTCGCCTTTCCTATCGAGGTGACCGGGACTGGCAGGCATACCTCAGTTGGGGCGATGCCACGCTCCTATCAAGCCAGGCCAGCTGGTCCGCCAGGCCCGAGGGGCGGCACAACGCGTGCAAGCCACGAAGGCAGCCAGCCTAGGAGCCAGCCCCTCAGGCCAAACCAGCCTGACACTGCCAGCCAGCCTAACTACAAGGCCCCGCGGCCAACCCGGCCAGGGCGGATAAGCAATCGGCCTTCATGTTCTTGGCCGAGCACTGTGCCGGGCCTGCGACGAAGACCGGTAGCAGCGAAAGTCCGGCTCTGCCCGTCGGAGTGTCGGCCGACCGGACGACGATGAGGGTGTGACGCACCCGCAGGTGCGGCCCGATCCGGCGTTCGGGCTGCTGAAGCTGTACGACGATGCGCTGCCGCACGTCTACGGCTACCTGCTGACCCGCTGCGGCGACACCGGCCTGGCCGAGGACCTCACGGCCGAGTCATTCCTGGCCGCCGTGCACTCGGTCCGCAAGCCGGGCGCGCCAGATCCGTCGATCCCGTGGCTGATCGGGGTCGCCCGGCACAAGCTCGCCGACCACTGGCGGCGGGTCGAGCGGGAGCAGCGCGGGTTGCGCCTGCTGGACTGCGAGCCGGCGCGCCTCGAGGACCCATGGCAGACGGTCGTCGACCGGATTTGCGCCCGCGAGGTGCTCGACCAGCTCGGCGCGCACCACAGGGCCGCCCTCACGCTGCGCTACCTCGACGGGCTGCCGGTACCCGAGGTAGCCCGGCACCTGGACCGCACCCTGCACGCCACGGAGGCGCTGCTGGTGCGGGCCCGCGCCGCGTTCCGCCGGATCTACGAGGCAGCGGAGGGCTCGCCATGACGGATCCGTTCGAGGCTCTGCGCGAGCCCGTCACGCCTGTCGATCCCGACCCCGAGTTCGGCAGGCGGCTGCGGATGCGGCTGACGCGGGAGATCTTCGCAACCCCAGGAGGAGCCATGTCCCAGCAGACAGCCGCGGACTCAGTCGAGCGTGAGCCCGCCTGGCCTCCGACGCTGACCCCCTACATCGTCGTGTCCGATGCCCGGCGCGCCCTGGACTGGTACGTCGAAGTGTTCGGCGCGCAGCGCCGCGGCGAGCTCCACGTCAACGCGGACGGCACAATCGGACACGCCGAGGTCGGCATCGGCGACGCGGTGCTGATGTTCTCCGAAGCTTCCGACCTCTGGCCCGACGTGCCCGTGCGCGCGCCCGACTCCCCCGCGACGTTCAGCCACACCCTCCACCTGGAAGTCGACGACGTCGACGCGAGCACCGAGCGGGCCCGGCGCAGCGGCGCCTCGGTTGAACGGGAGCCGACCGACCAGCCCTACGGCCGCGGCTCGGTGATCGTCGACCCGTTCGGTCACCGCTGGATACTGCTCAGGCCGCCCGCGCGGGCCACCGGGCTGCGCCAGGGCGACCTCGCGAACGTGACCATCCTCGCCCGGGACGCACACCGGGCCAGGGAGTTCTACGAGGCCGTGCTGCGGGTGCCGTTCTCCTCCGGTCTGCCTGGCGCGTGGCGCACCGAGAAGACCAGGCCCCCGCTAGGCATCTTGGCGTCGGAGGGCGCGGAGCCCGGGGTGCAGCTGTCCTACCGCGTCGACGACATCGCGGCCGCGGTCGATCGGGTCCGGGCGGCCGGCGGCCACGCGGACGAGCCCGAGCGCAAGCCGGACGGGCTGCTCGCCGAGTGCGTCGACGACCAGGGCGCGACGTTCCGCCTCTGGCAGGCGGTCGACCGACCGAACCGCTAGAACGCGGCGAACACCAGCTGCAGGCAGCGGTCGCCGGCCGGGCCCGTCGGTCATCGGGGTGGCGGCGCCAATCAGCAGGCGCCGCAGGTCAGTGGCGAGGTTCAGGCGGCTGGGGCGGCTTGCGATCGAGCGTGACTGAATCTAGTGCTCGGTTAGCGACATAGTGACAGCCGCGCCAGGGATTGGCATGCGTTCGGCCTCGTCGCGGATGGCGGGTCGGACAGCTGCCGTTAGCGGTCCGGAAGTCTTGACGGTGACCCGGCCGGCGCGCCTGCCCCAGGCTCCGGCGATGCTGCCGTCGATGACGAGTGCGCTGGGGTGGAAGGTGTCCTGCAGTGGCCCGGGCCGACGAAGGCGGGCGAGGTTGCTCCCAGACATGCACGGCGCTGGTGGTCCAGCGGACCGCGCAACACGGCTGTCACATCTGATCACCAGGAAGGGCGGCAGGCCCAGGCCGGCCGTGCGGGCCACACAGGACGCATGGCAGTCTCACGACCACGGACTTGGCCGGCCCAGATCTAGTTCTCGGCCAGCGCGCCGGTGTCGGTCTTGTGCACCTGGCGCACTCCTGGGCTACCTTGATCGAGGGCTACCGTGATCGAGGGCCACCGAGGAGACGCCGTGCAGAGTCCCGCGCTCGACCACCGCAATAGCTTCGCCCAGCAATTGTTCACGCCGCTGCCGGCGCGCTACGACCGGCTTGCCGAGTGGCTGTCCTTCGGCCAGAACGGCCGGTGGCGGCGGGCCATGGTCGACCGGTTAATGCCGGCGTCGGCCGGCCGCCGCGGCCAGCCGTGGTGCTGGACGTGGCCGCCGGGAACGGCCGGCGTCTCGCTGCAGATCGCCGAGCCGCACCGGCGCCCGCGTCATCGGCGTCGACCTCACCGAGCAGATGCTCAGGCAGGGCGCGCGCAACGTCGCGGCGGCGGGCGCCAGCGACGACGTCTCCCTCGTGGCGGGCCGGGCCGAGCAGCTGCCGCTGCCGGACGCCTCCGTCGACGCGCTGACCTTCACCTACCTGCTCCGCTACGTCAGCGATCCGCAGGCCACGCTGACCGAGCTGGCCAGGGTCGTCCGGCCAGGCGGGACCGTGGCGAGCCTGGAGTTCCTGGTGCCGCCGTCGGCGTTCTGGCGGTTCTGGTGGCGCCTGTATACGTGGCTGGTGCTGCCGCTCGGCGGCCTGCTCACTGGCGGCCGGGAGTGGTACGAGGTCGGCCGGTTCCTCGGGCCGAGCATCGCCGGCCACTACCGGCGCTACCCGGTCGACTGGACGGTGCGCGCCTGGGAGCAGGCGGGCCTGCAGGACGTGGGCTACCGGGTGATGAGCCTGGGCGGCGGCCTGGTCATGTGGGGAACTCGCGCGAGTGAGTGATTCGCAGGCCGGTGGCGGGCCGGGGCAGGAGACTTCGGCGCCAGGGTCCGCTGGCCGCCCGGCGTATCTACGCGGCGGGCCCGGCCGGTGGCGCGACTGGTGGACGTTACTGCACCCGCCCTATACGGCCTGGCACCTGGCCTACGTCGTCATCGGCGCCACGTTAGCGCCGCACGTGAAGCTCGTGCCGCTGATCGCCACCCTGATCGCGTTCTTCCTCGCCGTCGGCCTGGCGGCGCACGCACTCGACGAGTTCCACGGCCGGCCGCTGCGGACCCAGATCCCGAACGCGGCGCTGCTCACGGTGGCCGCCATCGGGCTGGCTGGCGCGGTCGGCCTCGGCGTGGCCGGCACGCTTCGCGTCGGCTGGGCGCTCATCCCGTTCCTGCTGGCCGGGCCGCTGCTCGTCATCGCCTACAACGCCGAGCTGTTCGGCGGCATCGTGCATACCGACGCTGGGTTCGCCGCCGCCTGGGGCGCCTTCCCGCTGCTGACGTCTTACGTGGCGCAGACCGGGACGCTCTCGGCGGGCTCGGTGCTGGCCGCGGCCGGCGCGTTCGCCTTGTCCGCGGCGCAGCGCAGCCTCAGCACGCCGGCCCGGCTGCTGCGCCGGCGCGCGGCCGGCGTGACCGGGAGCATCATGCTGGCTGATGGCGACACGCTCGCCCTCAGCGCCAGCCGTCTCCTCGAGCCGCTGGAGCGCGCGCTGCGCGCCATGTCCTGGAGCATCGTGCTGCTGGCGGCCGCGCTCGCCGTGGCGAGGCTCACCTGACTGGCGTGAGCAGCCAGCGAGTCAGATCGCGTCGTGCCGCTGCAGGTAGTTCAAGGCGACCCAGCCGATGGGGATGGGCAGCCAGAACGTGATCAGCCGGAACAGCATGACGGCGCTCAGGGCGTACGCCCGGACACGTGGGCGATGGTGGTGAGGCCGCCAGCCAGCGCGACCTCCACGGCGCCGAGGCCACCGGGCGTCGGCACGATCGAGCCAAGCGCGCTACCGGTGAGATACACGACCGCGATCGCGAAGAAATTGGCGTTGGTGTAGCCGACGGCGCGCAGGCATACGTCCAGGCAGAGGATGTAGCCGAAGGTGAGCAGCAAGGCCCCGCCGATGCCCTCGGCGAGCTTGGCTGGCTGCTGGGCGATGTCGAGCAGCCGCGGGATGACCTGGCCGAGCGCCGGCGCGACCCGGGACCTGACCAGCCGGCGGCCGGCCGGCACCGCCAGCACGACCAGGACCACGGCGCCGAGCACGGCCAGCGCGATGTAGGCCCAGCCAGGCGGCCGGAACGACGTGCTGCGCGAGCCGCCGGTCAGCGCGATGAACATCGACGAGCAGCAGGATGTGCAGGGCGAACGCGAAGACCTGGGAGACGCCGACGCTCGAGCCTGCGTCGGCCGGCGTGACCTTGGACTTCGTCAGGTACCGGATGTTGAGCGCGACGCCGCCGACCGCCGCGGGGGTGACGAGGGTGACGAACGACCCGGCTAGCTGGGCCAGGAAGGTCCGGACGAAGCTCAGCTTCTCCAGCACGAAACCCGACAGCGAGAAGGTCGCGCCCACGTAGGTCACCGCCGACAAGGCCAGGGCGACGAGCACCCAGCGCCATTCGGAGTGCCTGAGCACATGCCCGAAGTTCTTGCTGCCGAGCTGGCCGAGGACGATGTAAGCCGCGAAGATCGTCGCGACGAGCGGTGAGGACGCTGCGCAGCCGGATGCGTTCCAGCTGCACCGGCTGCACGTCGGCTCTGCGGCACGCTGCCGACGAGGCCCTTGCGCAGGGCCGGCAGGACGTCCTTGCGCCGCCGCAGGCCCGCCCTGGTGGACCGGTGCAGCACGACCGGCTGGAGCAGCGGCACCAGGGCTGGCCACGGCCGCCTGGCCGAGCTTGTGCCGGGCGAGGCTGGCTGCTCGCTCCGGCCCGACCAGCAGCGCGACGGTAGCGGTGAGCTGCGAGAGGTCGAGCCTGAGCTGGAGGTCGCTCGCGGCGACGTCGCCGTCACCGGGATCGAGCAGCATGACCGTCTCCTGGCTGGCGCCGGTCAGCAGGATGTGGTCGGCGGTCAGCGAGCGGTGCGTCACCCGGTGCCGGTGGAGCTTGAGTACCGCGTCGAACACCCGGCCGAGCTGGTGATCGGTGGGAGCGGGATGCTCGGCGAGGGTGGTTCCCTCCGGATGATTGGTGGCGATGGCCGCCGCCTCCGGCCCGACGCGCAGGGCCGCGCGCAGCCGCGGGGTCGGCACGCCGGCGTCCTCCACGGCGTAGGCCATCAGCGAGCCTCGCTCGATCGCCCGACTCACCGTCACCGGCGCGCTGCGGGACGCCTGGCTGGTCAGCCGCAGCCGACGGTAGATCCGGTAGAGGGCGTCGGCGGCCTGCTGGTCCCGGTCGAACACCATCACGTCGAGACGCTCGCCGTCCGCGCCGAGCGCGGTGTACCGGCGGTTATCCGTCCGGCTGTCCGGGACCCGGCGTATCTCCACGATCGGCACCGTCGCCATGCTCAGCGCCGCGGCGATCTCGCCAGCGGTCGGCCGCTCGGAGTTGGTGCCGATCAGGTAGCGCAGACCTGACCCGATGGCCGAGCCGAGCAGCAGGGTGATCAGCAGGGACAGCACGGTGGAGGTCCCCTGTCCACGGCCAGGCTGGTCAGGCAGTAGAAGCCGATCGCCAGCCAGAACCACGTGCGCCATCGCTGCCTGCCCGACATCCCGATCACGGTCAGGTACGCGGCCAGGCCCGCCAGCAAGGGGTCAAGCACCATCGAGCCTGGCCGGGTGCTCCTGGAGAGCGCGTCGTAGACCTGCGTCAGCGAGCTCACCGGAGGATGACATCGATGACGACGGTCACTCCGCCCGCCGATGAGCCCGATGGTAGTGGCCTCGGCGAGCCTGCGGAGCTGGCCGATCATCACCAGCCTGATGGCCAGCGCGACGGGCAGCACGATCAGCGCGATGAACGCCAGCGAGTACAGCGGCGTGAAGCCCTTGGCCAGATGCCTGCTGGCGCCGACGACATCGAGTTCGACGCCTGTCGCCGTCGCCTTCGCCAGCAACCCGAGGCCGAGCAGCAGCGCGATCTCGATCAGGGCCGTCAGGCACCGCAGCAGGTCGGTCGGCATCCGGATCCGGGGCTCGAGCTGATCCTCGACGACGAGCGCTGCCGTCCGGCTGGCGGCCTGGCCGGCCTCCGGCGGCGCGGACGTGCCTGGCTGCCGCGGGGCCGGGGCGGCCGGTCCCCCCGCCGGGCCGCCGGCCCGTCAGGAACCGCCGGCGGCCCCTGGAGGGCATGCTCAGGCGGCCGTCGCCGTGACAGCCTCATCCGTAGATGGTCGCATCTGCGCCGCTCGCCGTCGCCATCGCCCTGGATAACTTCTCCCGTAAGGTGCAGAGCCGCCTGACGGAACTCGGCATCGCCCGGCGCGTCGTCGGCTGACCCCCAAAGGCGCCGAAGGGATAGGCACGCCGGTCAAAACGCCCTAGCATGCGCAACGTGGCGATGGCGTTCCAGACCGTCAAGCGACTGCTCGTCGGCCGGCCGATGCAGAGCGAGCGGCTGGGTCACACCCTGCTGCCCAAGAAGATCGCGCTGCCGGTCTTCGCCAGCGACGCGCTGTCCTCGGTCGCCTACGCGACGCAGGAAATACTGCTGGTGCTGGCCGCGGGTGGCCTGGCGTTCATCGCCTACACGCCGTGGATCGCGCTGGCCGTCGGCCTGCTGATGCTCGTCGTGGTCGCCTCCTACCGGCAGAACGTGCACGCCTACCCCTCTGGCGGCGGCGACTACGAGGTCACGACCACTAACTTCAGCCCGCAGGTCGGCATGACCGTAGCCAGCGCGCTGATGGTCGACTACACCCTGACCGTCGCGGTGTCGGTGTCCTCGGGCGTCGCCAACCTGGCGTCGGCGTTCCCTAGCCTGAACTCTCACGTCACGCTCATCGCCGCCGTCACGGTCGCGGTGATCGCGATCATGAACCTGCGCGGCGTGCGCGAGTCGGGCACCGGCTTCGCGATCCCGACCTACTGCTTCATCGGCGTGGTCATGCTGATGATCGCCTGGGGCGGGATCAAGCTCGCGACCGGTCACCACCTGCAAGCCGAGACCGCGGGCTACGCCATCCAATCCACCGGCACGTTCGCCGGCCTGGCGCTGGTGTTCCTGATCCTGCGGGCGTTTTCCTCCGGCTGTACGGCGCTGACGGGCGTTGAGGCGATCAGCAACGGAGTCCCGGCGTTCAAGCACCCGAAGAGCAGGAACGCGGCCACGACACTGGCTCTGCTCGGCGGAATCGCGGTCACGATGTTCGGCGGCGTCACGGCGCTGGCCCTGGTCAGCCACGTGCACGCCGGGACGCTGATCGGCACCCCGCAAGGCTACGTGCAGCCCACGGTCATCGCGCAGGTCGGTCGCGCGGTCTTCGGCTTCTCCTCGCCGCTGTTCTACATCCTGCAGCTGTTCACGGCGCTGATCCTGGTGCTGGCGGCCAATACCGCCTTCAACGGGTTCCCGGTACTCGCCTCGATCCTGGCCAGGGACGGGTACCTGCCGCGCCAGCTGCACACCCGCGGTGACCGGCTGGCGTTCAGCAACGGCATCCTGCTCCTGTCCGGCTTCGCGATCGTGCTGATCGTCGCCTTCCACGCCTCGCCGACGCGGCTGATCCAGCTGTACATCGTGGGCGTCTTCGTGTCGTTCACGTGCAGTCAGACCGGCATGATCCGGCACTGGAACCGGCTCCTGCTGCGACACCACCGAGGCTGCGGCGCGGCTGCGGATGATCCGGTCGCGGGCGATCAACACCATCGGCGCCTGCGTCACCGGCGCGGTCCTGGTCATCGTCGTGATCAGCAAGTTCCTGGACGGCGCCTGGATCGCGGTCGCGGCGATGGTCGTCATCTGGTTCACGATGAACGGCATCCACCGGCACTACGCCGCCGTGGCTGAGGAGCTGACGCCAGCCGAGGAGGCGGTGCTCACGCTGCCGGCCAGCAATATCGCGATCGTGCTGGTCAGCAAGCTGCACCTGCCGACGCTGCGCGCGCTCGCGTACGCCAGGGCGGCCCGGCCGGCCAGGCTCGAGGCCGTCAGCGTCGACGTGGACGAGGCCGAGACCGAGCGGCTGCGGCAAGACTGGGACCGCAGCGGCATGCCCCTGCAGCTGACCGTGATCTCCTCGCCGTACCGGGAGATCACCCGTCCGGTGATCGAGTACGTGCGGCGGCTGCGGCGCGAGAGCCCGCGCGACATCGTGACGGTCTATGTTCCCGAGTACGTCCTCGGTCACTGGTGGGAGCAGGCCCTGCACAACCAGAGCGCGCTGCGGCTCAAGGCTCGGCTACTGCTCGAGCGCGGCGTCGTCGTCGCGAGCGTGCCATACCAGCTCGCGTCCGCGACGAGGACATCGGCAGCGGCCGATCCGCTGGCCGGCCCGCGGCTGCTGGCCAGCCGGGAAGCGCTGCATGCCGCCGAGGTAAGGCAGCAGATCAGCGAGCTGCCAGCCGACTCGGGGCAGCCGGTCCCGATCGCTGAGGTCCGGCACCGGGAGGTCGTGGACGTGGCAGGCACGCTGCGGGCGGTCACGCTGCGGCCGCGCGGCGCCACCCCGACGATGGAGGCTGAGCTCTGGGACGGCACCGGCCGGGTGCTGCTGGTCTGGCTTGGCCGCCGCGACATCCCCGGCATCCAGCCCGGCCGCAAGATCGTCGTGCATGGCCGGCTGACCAGCGTCAAGGGCGAGCGCGCGATCTACAACCCCGCGTACGAGCTCCAGCCGACCGCTGGCGGCGACCACTAGGCGGCTGGCGCGGCGCCTGCCAGCAGCGGAGCCGCCAGCAGCGGAGCTAGCCAGGCAGGAAGCGGTAGCCCATGCCCGGCTCGGTCAGCAGGTAGCGCGGCACCGACGGATCCGGCTCGAGCTTGCGGCGCAGGTTCGCCACGTAGACCCGCAGGTAATTCGCCTCGTTCTGATAGCCGGGACCCCATACCTCGGACAGCAGCTGCCGCTGGGTCACCAGCCGGTCGGCGTTGCGGACGAGGACCTCGAGCACCTGCCACTCGGTCGGCGTCAGCCGCACGTCGGTGCCGCCCCTGGTGACTCGCTTGCGGGCCAGGTCGACGGTGAACTCGGCCGTCGTCACGACCGGCTCGTCAGGCGCGGGCGAAGCCCGCCGCACCGCCGCGCGCAGCCGGGCCAGCAGCTCGTCCATGCCGAACGGCTTGGTCACGTAGTCATCGGCCCCGGCGTCCAGCGCCGCGACCTTCTGGCTCTCCTGGCCCCACGCCGACAGCACGATGATCGGCGTGCTGGTCCAGCCCCGCACTCCCCTGATGACCTCCGTTCCGTCCATGTCGGGCAGGCCAAGATCGAGAATGAGCACGTCCGGCCGTTCGCGGGCCATGGCGGCCAGTCCCGATGCGCCGTCGGCCGCCGTGCTGACTTCGTACTTGCGGGCAGTCAGGTTGATCTTCAGGGCCCGCAGGATCGGCGCTTCGTCGTCGATGACCAGGACGCGCGTCATGGACCGGCGGTCACGCTGGGCGCGCTCGCGACTGCGCACGGCAGCGTGACCCGCATGGTCAGCCCGCCGCCTGGCGTGTCGGCCGCGGCCACGGTGCCGCCCATCGTGTCCAGGAAGCCCTTGACCACGGCCAGTCCGAGACCGACGCCCGTGCCTCTGGTCGGATCAGGGCCGCCGGCCTGGTCGCCGCCGCCGGCCTGGTCGCCGCTGCGGCCGTCCAGCCGCTGGAATGGCTCGAAGATGCGCGCCTTCAGCTCGTCGGGCACGCCGCGGCCGTGATCGATGACCTCGAGCAGGACGCCGCTTGCACTGCGGCTAGCGCGCAGGCCCGGCCGCTGCCCGGCAGGCGAGTACGCCAGCGCGTTGGCGAACAGGTTGGCCAGGACCCGCTCCAGGAGGCCGGGGTCGGTGAGCACCAGCGGCAGCTCGTCCGGCACGGCCAGCTCGAGCAGGCTGCCGTTCTCCAGGCCGCGCAGGGCGACGGGCGCTACCTCGTCGACCGCCGTGGGCCGCAGGAACGGCTGCAGTGAGCCGGTGGTGAGCCGGCTCATGTCCAGCAGGTTGCCGATCAGCGCATCCAGCCGGTCCGCAGACGCCTCGATGGTGGCCAGCAGCGCGGCTTCGTCGGCCTCGGTCCAGTCCACGTCCGTCTGCCGCAGCGTGCTGACGCTCGCCTTGATCGAGGCCAGCGGAGTGCGCAGGTCGTGGCTGACGGCGGCGAGCAGCGCGGTCCGCATCCGGTTCCCCTCGGCCAGCGCCTCGGCTTGGGCCGCCTGAGTCCGCAGCCGGTCCCGGTCCAGGGCGGCCGCGACCTGAGCGGTCAGTCCGTCCAGCAGGCGGGGCGAGAGCGGGCGCTCCTGGCCGCCGATCTCGAGCATGAGGTCGGGCCGGGCCGCGGTCCGCTGGACCGCCTCGCCGGCGCCCGCGTCGCTGCCCGCCACGCGCACCCACGCGTCACCGGATCGCTCGAGCAGCCGCGCCCGCCCGCCACGGCTGGCGATCAGGTGCTCAAGCACGGCCGCCGGCGTGTCCTGGCCGCCGAGAACGGTCTGCGCCAGCGCCAGCAGGTCTTGCGCTTCCTCTGTGCTGCGCGCCGCCTGCCTGGCCCGCAGCGCCGCCAGGTGCACCACGCTGCTGACGGTGACGGCGACGGTGACGAACAGCAGCAGGGCCAGCAGGCTTTTGCCGTCGGCGATCGTCAGGGTGTGCACCGGCGGGGTGAAATACCAGTTCACCAGCAGGCTCGCCGTGACCGCGGCGAGGACCGCGGGCCAGAAACCGCCGACGACCGCGACCGCGACGACGGCCACCAGGTAGATGAGCAGGTCGTCGCCGAGGTCCAGGTGCAGGCTGCGGGCCGACAGGGCCAGCGTGAGCAGCGGCAGGCCGCCGACGAGCAGGATGCCCGCCAGCACTCGGCGCGCGCCGATGCCGCCGGTGAGGTCAGCGAAGCGGCGCGGCGCTCTCGCCAGCCGCGCAGTCGCCGGCTCGGGTGCAAGCCCTGGTGTCAGCTCGGAACCGGCTGCCAGTCCGGCCTCGGCCCTGGCCCGGCCGCGCGGCCTCGGCTGACCTGGTATCTCCACAATCCACAGTGTGAACGATGCGGCGACCCACCGCACCACCAAGCCGGTCACGATGCCCGTGATCATGGCGCCGCCGACGACGATCGCCGCCAGCCGGCCAGCCGCGCGGTGGGCTGGAGCTGCGCGTACGGAGCGCGAGAGAATCCGGCCACTGTCAGCCAGCCGATCCCGGCTAGGACCGGTGCCACGGCCGGCTCGGCCACCGCAGAACCGATGCCCACGATCAGCGCCGCCAGGACGAGCACCCACCGGGCCGATACCGCGCCGTTGGTTGCGGCCGCCGCTGCCCCGACGAGCAGCAGCGCGGCAAAGCCGGCCGGCAGCGCGAGCGGCGCCGCGAGGCCGCGGCGGCGCCGTATCCTCGGCTCTTCTAGCTTGGTCATCCATGCCAGTTCAGCCGAGCCGGCCTCGGTCCCTGACGATCTTCACGCGTTCTTAACACCGGTGCCGGCAGTCTTCACGCCTCCTTTGCAGGGACGAGGACCGGCGATACTGACGGCATGCCCGATACGACAGCCGCCGTCTGCCCGTTCTGCCATATCGTCGCCGGCCGCATGCCGGCCAGCGAGCTGTACGCAGACGACCTGGTGCTGGCCTTCATGGACATCAGGCCCGTGAACACCGGACACCTGCTGGTGGTGCCCCGCGCGCACGCCGTCAGCCTGGCCGAGCTCGCCGACGGCACCGGCGCGGCCATGTTCGTCGCGGCGCGGCGGCTGGCCGGGGCGCTGCGCGCGTCCGGGGTGCCGTGCGATGGCGTCAACCTCTTCCTCGCCGATGGCGCGGTCGCCGGACAGGAAGTGTGGCACGTCCACCTGCATGTGCTGCCGCGGTTCGCCGACGACGGCTTCAGGCTCAGCGCTCGCTTCCTGGCGCCGGAGCGGACCGAACTCGACGCGACGGCCGCGCGCATCCACGCCGCCCTCGGCGAGCTACCGGGCTAGGGCGTGCCGGATACCGAATGCCGCGCGCAGCGCCACCACCAGGGCGAGCGCCATGATCAGTAGCTCCGCACCGTCGACCAGGCCGGGCCGGAAGAGGCCCGTCTGACCGGGGCCGGTTCCGAATACCCAGCTAGCTGCGCCAGCCAGGAACAGGACTGCCGCCGCGCAGGCCGCCGTGGCCAGGCGCGCCAGGTACCGCAAGGTCTCGGCCGGCAACGCCAGCCTTCGCGTCACGGTGGCAAGGCCGGCTACCAGCCCGATCACAGCGAACGGACTCAAGGCCATCCAGGCCAGCTGGGAGGCGGGGAAGCTGCCGAGCAGCGCCGGATGCGCCCAGAATGCCGACACCGACAGGGTGGACGCCCAGCCAAACGCCGCCAGGCCTGCGGGCACGAGGCCGTGGTGCGCGCCCATGCCGCCGGTGCCTGGCCAGGAGTTCTGAAAGTGCCTCGCTCCCCCGATGAGCACCGTGCCGCAGACGAGCGCCAGCACGCCAGGCCACGCCAGCCTGCTGTTCCGGCAGCCGATTGCAGTCACGGCTGCCTGCCATGTGACGGGTACCGCTGCGGCGATCCCCATGAGTACCAGGCAGCCGACGGCGACGGACATGGCGATCGTGCCGCCCGCCGCCGAGGCTGACCGCGGCGCAACCCACTGCCAGCCGGTGGCCAGCTGGGCCAGCATGGCCACGCCGCATGTCAGGAACGCCGCGAGCGCGCAGCACAGGGTGGCGACGCCGTACTGGATCTGGTCAGTGGGCGCTAGCTCGTGACTGGTCAGGCCCGCGCTGGTGCACCGGGCGAGCAGTCCGCTGACAACCACGTCGGCCGTCCGCCGCCAGCTGCGGGGCTGCTCGGCGAGCTCGGCCAGCAGGAGCTCGGCGAACTCCTCGCCATAGCGGGCTCGCCACGACCGTGGGTACCAGCGGAGCAGGCGTGCGGCCCGGCGTCCGGCCCGGCCCGCCGGGTCGGCCTGATCGGCCGGCCCGCGCAGCCGGCCGGAGGCGTCACGCCGGGCCCCAGTTCTTGCTCAGGCGGCCGAGGCCGACCTCGGCCACCTGTCGCTGATCGGCGAGATGCGCCCGAAGTGCCTGCGCCCCGGCCGCCGTGAGCTGGTAGGGGCGCCGCCGGTCGTCGCTCGCGAGCGCCTCGATCAGGCCCTGGCCCTCCAGCCGGCTGAGTGCCTCATACAGCGTCCCTGGCGCCAGCCTGACGCCGGCGAACTGCTCGATGTCCTTGGTGAGGGCGTAGCCGTGCTTCGCGCCGTCCGCCAGGCTCGACAAGATCAGCGTGGCTGGGCCCGCGTAACGGCCGAACGTGATCAGCGATCCGGCTCTGGGCGGGGTGGCAGCGGGATCTGGCACCTGACCATCCTATATCGGCAGGCGATCGATCGGCGGGCGGTACTTCGCCGCCGGCCCGGCGGCCGGGACGAGATAGGGCAGCCGTGTGCCGAGAAATGTCCGCGGGAACTCCGCGCGCATCCGCCACAAGCCCGCGTCGACCACGAAGTGCGCCATGACCGCACCGAGGAACAACCCGAACAGGGCCCGGCCAGCCGGACCGCCCGCCGCCTGATCGGAGGCAACCGACAGCGCCGCGCCGCCCAGCAGCGCGATGTTGCACAGCGCCGCCAGCCCCGCCATCCGCTGGACGGGACGCCGCCCGCCCGCCGCT
This sequence comes from uncultured Actinomycetota bacterium, assembly GCA_963837255.1. GTDB lineage: Bacteria > Actinomycetota > Actinomycetes > Streptosporangiales > Streptosporangiaceae > JAJYUU01. Next base: position 127,842 of record CAWIMN010000007.1, on the reverse strand, counting down.
AGCAACCCCATCAGCAGCAGGTACTGCAGGCCATGCGCGATCGTCAGGCCGGCCACCGCGGCGTAGGGCGAGGCGAAGACGAAGACCGGGAGGCTGAAGGCCAGCGATGTCAGGTAGACCGCGCAGAATCCGGCCGGCCGCTGGGCCGGGCTGCGCCGGGCCAGGCAGCCGGCGCCGACCGCGACGAACCCGGCGAACGCGATCGCCGCCACCGGGAACAAGCGGCGCGAGGACCGGCCGAACCGGTACCTGCAGCAGGCTCGGCCGCGCCAGCAGTCCCGCGATGGCGGCCAGGCCTGCCCCGGTCAGCGCCCGGCGCTCGGCTCGTCGCAGCGGCGCGACTCGCCGTGATGCCGCCGCGAGGGCGGTGATGCCGAGGTTCTGCTTCTGATAGTGGAAGAACTGCCAGCCAAAGTACGGCAGCAGCAGCCAGTCGAGCGCGGCACGCGGCACTAGCGTGGCCATCGCGCCAGCCCCTGACATCAGCGCGAGCGGCCACCACAGGTACCGCGGCTTGTGCTGCCGCATATGGGCGCGAACGTCAGGCACGGTGTAGAACCAGCCGGTCGAGGCGACATGCACTGACGAGCCGACGAACAGCAGGAAGGCCAGTCCCTCCGGGGCACGCGCAGTGCCCGGCGGGGCCAGCGCGATGGCGGCTGCCGCGGCACAGACCGACAGGGCCACGGTCGCCGCGAGCCAGGCGCGAGCGCTCGGCGGAACGACCGGCCGCGGGATGACCACGGCCGGCAGCATCTGCTCAGCCGCCACCGCAACCTCCCGTCGCGGCCGCGGACGCCGACGACATCGCGTACAGGACGACCAGGGCGGTCAGGATCGAGACGGGGAGCAGGAGGCCCAGCGTCCAGGCGAGAAGCTGCGGGCGGCGCAGAGCCGGCGCCTGCAGCGGAACGTCGGCCTCGTGCGAGGCAGGAGCGGGTTCCTGAGCCATGACCCCACACTAGCTCGGTGACCGATACATCGTCAACCGATACTCCGTCCGCCGGACTAGGTCGGTGCTGCCGCTGCTGCGGCTGCGGCGGCACTAGCTGACCAGGGTCAGCACTAGCTCGGCAGGGTCGATGGTGTCGGGCCGGCTGCTACGGGATGATGGGCCGATGATCGACCTGCTGCTACGCAACGCCCGGCTCGCGGGCCAGGACGCGCTCACCGACCTCGGCGTTGACGGGTCGGTGCTCACCGCCGTCGACGCCGAGACCACCGCGGCGCAGACCATCGACCTGGCCGGCGGCTGGTGACGCCGCCGCTGGTCGAGCCGCACATTCACCTGGACGCCGTGCTCACCGTCGGTCAGCCGCGCCCGAACGTATCGGGCTCGCTGTTCGAGGGCATCGCGGTGTGGGCGGAGCGCGTCGCCGACCTGACCTATGCCGACGTGCAGTCACGAGTACGCCAGATCCTGCGCTGGCAGCTGGCCTGCGGCGTTCAGCACGTGCGCAGCCACGTCGACGTCTGCGATCCGCAGCTGACAGCGCTGCGAGCGCTTGCGGACCTGCGCGAGGAGGTCCGCGGCGTCATCGATCTGCAGCTCGTCGCGTTCCCGCAGCAGGGCATCCTCGGCTTCGACGGCGGCAAGGAGCTGATGCGCGCTGCCGTCGAGATCGGCGCCGACGTGGTCGGCGGCATCCCGCACTACGAGCTGACGCGCGAGGACGGCGTCGAGTCGGTCAGGTTCGCCATGGCGCTGGCCGACGAGCACGGCCTGGCCGTGGACATCCACTGCGACGAGACCGACGACGACCAGTCACGGTTCGTGGAAGTGATGGCCGCGGAGACCATCCGGCGCGGCATGTCCGGCCGGGTGACCGCGAGCCACACCACCGCGATGCACTCCTACAACAACGCCTACGCCTACCGCCTGATCAACAACATCGCCAGGGCGGGCCTGCACATGGTGACCAACCCGCTGGACAACGCCGTGCTCCAGGGACGCTTCGACACCGGGCCGATCCGCCGCGGCCACACCAGGATCAAGGAGCTGCAGGCGGCGGGCGTCAACGTCTGCATCGGGCACGATTCGGTCATGGACCCCTGGTACCCGCTCGGGTACGGCGACCCGCTTCAGGCGGCGTTCGTGCTGGTCCACTTCGGCCAGATGTCGGGCGACAGCGAGCTGCGGCGCCTGATCGACATGATTACCGTGAACCCGGCGGCCGCGCTGGGCGTGCCGGACTACGGCCTGCGGCCGGGCGGCCCGGCCGACCTGGTCGTCTTCGACGCGCCGTCCGAGGCGGACGCGCTGCGCCTGATCGCGCCGCGGACCCTGGTGCTGCGCGGCGGCAAGGTGGTCGCGCGCGCGACCCCGGCGCAGCGCACCGTCGTCTGGGACGGCGCCGAGGAGGAGGTCACCTTCCTGCGGACATAGGCGACGGCGCCCGCCAGGATGTGGCAGGCGCCGTCGGCCCCGTTCCCGATCTGATGATCTCTATCCGGCCTCGACCGGTGCCGCCTCGCCTGGCACGACCAGATCCTCTTGCCTCGTGCTCTCGCCCTGGATCCGGGAGAAGGCCCAGTACAGCAGCGCGGCGAGCACGAAGCCGACTTCGAAGGTGAGGTCACCGAAGGCTGGATGAGCCTTGGGCACCACTCCGGTGTAGTCGGTCTGGTTAGCGAACAGCCAGATGGATACGCCGATCGCGATCGCCATGGCGGCGAACCCGGCCCACGGGTTGTGCTTGCGGTCGAACAGGAACCCGGCCACGTGCTTGCCCCGCCGCAGGAGCTGGTCGGCGAAGAACACGCCGAGCCACGGCCCGATCCAGTAAGCGATGACCAGCAGGAAGTTGTTGTACTTCGCTGGCCAGCGTCGGTGAGACCGGACAGCGCGACGAAGAACCCGGCGATACCGAAGACGATGGCCACGATGGCGCGGCGCAGCGTCAGCGGCAGCTTGATGCCGAGCGCGAGGAACGACATCGAGCCGGAGTACACGTTCAGCGCGTTGGCGCATATCGCGCCCAGGGCGATCGCCAGCAGCGTGACGTCGCCGATCCACGTCGGCATGTGGCTGACGAAGCCCGCCGTGGGGTTGCTGGAGTACTTGCCGACGTCCGTGATGGTCGCCGCCGCCGCCCCCACGACCTCGAGCAGGACGCAGGAGATGAAGACGCCGAGGCCAGCCCACAGGCCCGTGGCCCTCCGGTTGGTGTCCTTCGGCAGGTAGCGCGTGTAGTCGCTGGCGTACGGGTTCCAGCCTGCTGCGTAGCCGAAGGCCGCACCGAAGGTGATCAGCCAGCCGCCGACTGACCCGCCGGAGAACGCCGCGGCATGGGCACCCGGGTGCGACTTGCTGAAGATGACTACGGATGCGATCAGGAAGATGACCACCAGGAACGGGAACGCCCAGCGCTCGAAGGCATGCACCAGGTTGTGCCCGAAGAACGCGACCGCGAGCTGCACGACCACGATGATCGCCAGGCAGAGCTTGGTGTTCCAGTGCAGCAGCGCATTCAGCGCGAACGCGCCGCTCACGCTGTTGACCGCGAACCAGCCCACGCCGGCGACCAGCGCGTTGACGCCCGCCGGCAGGATGTTGCCGAACCAGCCGAAGCTGATCCGGGACAAGACCATCTGCGGCACGCCGAACAGCGGGCCGCGCGCCGCGAGCGCGCCCATCGACAGGGAGCCGAGCGCGGTGCCCAGGACGATCGCGAGCGCCGCCATCCAGAACGACTGGCCGAAGAACCAGACCCCGATGATGCCGACGAAGATCGTCGCGAACTCCATGTTCGGCGACACCCACGTCCAGAACTGCTGGTGCGGCTTGCCGTGCCGCTCGCTCAGCGGGATGTACTCGGCCCCGCCGGGCTCGATCGTCGCTATCTTGTCGCCATACGTGCCTTCGCGAACATCGGCCTCGATCACCGCGGCGCCGCCCGCTGTTGTGGTCTCGGTCACTTCCTGTACACCCCTAAGTTAGACATGCGCGCGCTGGAAGACAGCTGCGCTGGCTGCCGGAATGATCACTCAAGGACGGGTTCCACGATCCTGCCGATCCGCCTGTACCGCCCATACCGGCGCAGCAGGAACGACTCGGGGCTAGTGTGGCCTAGTTTTATTTCCAACATGTGAAATGCCACGCGTGATTCCCGGCTGCGGCGCGATCGTTACCGTCGCCTCGGCGGCCTTCGCACCTGCCGGTTAGAGGTCCTTCGTCCGCCCGGCTTCGCCGGCCGGCACCGTGCAGACCGCGCCGCGGTCGGCGCCGGAGACGAGGGCCGCGTACTTGGCCAGCGCCCCGCTGGTGTAGTTCGGCGCCGGACGCTTCCAGCCGGACCGCCGCCGCTCGAGCTCGGCGTCGTCGACCAGGACGTCCAGCCGCCGGTTCACGACGTCGAGCACGATCGTGTCGCCGTCCGCGACCAGCGCGATCGGGCCGCCGTCCCAGGCCTCTGGTGCGACGTGCCCGACGCAGGCCCCGAACGTCGCGCCGGAGAACCGGCCGTCCGTCAGCAGCATGACGTCCTTGCCGAGGCCGGCGCCCTTGATGGCCGCGGTGACCGCGAGCATCTCCCGCATGCCGGGACCACCCTTGGGACCCTCGTGCCGGATGACCAGCACGTCGCCCTTGCCGACGTGGCCAGCGGTGACGGCCTCGAAGCAGTCTTCCTCGCGCTCGAACACGCGCGCGCGTGCCCTCGAACCGCAGCGTCTCGATGCCCGGCGTCTTCACGACCGCGCCGTTCGGGGCGAGCGAGCCGCGCAGGATGGCCAGGCCGCCGTCCGGCTTGAACGGGTCCTTGACCGGGCGCACCACCTTGCCGTCTGGCTCGAACGCATCGGCGACGTTGTCGCCGAGCGTGCGGCCGTTGACGGTCATCGCGCTGCCGTCGATCAGGCCCGCGGACAGCAGCTCCTTCAGAATCACCGGAACGCCGCCGACCCGGTCCAGCTCGCTCATGATGTACAGGCCAGACGGCCGCATCGACGCGATCACCGGCGTGCGCCGGCTGATCTCGTCGAAGTCGTCGATCGACAGCTCGACGCCGGCCTCGTGGGCGATCGCCAGCAGGTGCAGGACGGCGTTGGTTGAGCCAGCGGTCGCCATCACGACCGTCGCCGCGTTGAGGAACGCGGTCCTGGTCATGATCTGCCGCGGCCGCAGCCCGGTGGCCAGGGCCCGCACGACCGCCTCGCCAGTACGCCGCGCCAGGTCGGTCCGCTCGGCCGAGACCGCAGGCGCGGACGCCTCGCCCGGCAGCGTCATGCCGAGCGCCTCGGCGCAGGTCGACATCGTGTTGGCCGTGTACATGCCCGCGCACGATCCGGCGCCAGGGCAGGCGGCGCGCTCGACGGCGAGCAGGTCGGCGTCCGACATGGTGCCGGCCGAGTGCTCGCCGACGGCCTCGAACACGTCCTGGATCGTCACCGCCTTGCCGTGCGCCCAGCCGGGCAGGATGGTCCCGCCGTACAGGAACGCGGCCGGGATGTCCAGCCGCGCGCACGCCATCAGCATGCCGGGCAGCGACTTGTCACAGCCCGCGATCGCGACGAGCGCGTCGAACTGCTCGGCGTTCACCATCAGCTCGACGGAGTCGGCGATGACCTCACGGCTGACCAGCGAGGACTTCATGCCCTCGGTGCCCATGGAGATGCCGTCGGAGACCGCGATGGTGCCGAACTCCAGCGGCACCGCGCCGGCCTGGCGGACGCCTTCCTTGGCGGCCGCAGCCAGCCCGTTCAGGTGGACGTTGCAGGGGGTGACCTCGTTCCAGGAGGACGCGATGGCGACCTGCGGCCGCTCGAGGTCCTCCTCCGACAGCCCGACGGCGCGCAGCATCGCCCGGGCGGCCGCGCGTGACGGCCCGGTCGTGAGCGGGCCCGACCGCGGCCTGGGCAAGCTGGAAGGTTGAGCGGGGTGCGACATCTAGACAGCCTCCGAAATCTCCTCGGCGAGCGGCTCGGCGCCTGCTCGCAGCAACCCAAAGACCACGCCATCGGTCAGCGCCTCCCAGGAGGCGGTCACGATGTCGTCGGACACGCCGACCGTCGTCCACTCGCCGTCGGCGTCGGCCGAGGTCAGCATCACCCGGGTGACCGCGCTGGTGGCGGCCCGGCCATCCAGGATGCGGACCTTGTAGTCGACCAGGTGGATGCCAGCGAGCTCCGGGTAGACCTCGGCCAGCCCGCGTCGCAGCGCCTGGTCGAGCGCGTGCACCGGCCCGACGCCCTCGCCGACCGCGACCACCCTGTCGGTCACTTCGTGGCCGCCAAGCCGCAGCCGCACGATCGCCTCGCTGCGATCAGCGGTGCGGTCAGCGCCGTGCTCGCCGGCGGGCCGCCGCGCTCGATCACGACACGGTAGCCCTCCAGCTCAAACCATGCTTGGCAGAACGCCCGCGCTCTTGCGCACGAGCAGCTCGAACGAGGCATCGGCGGCCTCGAACGCGTAGCCGCGGTGCTCGGCCTCCTTGACCTGGTCGAGCACCTGGCCAGCCAGGATCGGGTTGTCGGACAGATCGAGGCCGAGCTCGGCCGCCTTGGCGACGACGTTGCTGCGCCCGGCCAGCTCGCTGACCAGCACCTGTGCCTTGTTGCCCACGGTGCCGGGATCGATGTGCGAGTACGCGTCCGGCCGCCGGGCGATCGCCGAGGCGTGCAGTCCCGCCTTGGTGGCGAACGCCGACGAGCCCACGTAGGGCTGCCTGGCCTCGAACGGCAGGTTCGCGACCTCGGCGATCGTGCGCGCCGTCGAGGCCAGCGACGTCAGCCTGCCCGGCGGCAGCAGCTCATGACCGCGCTTGAGCTCCAGGTCCGCGATGACGGAGAACAGGTCGGCGTTGCCGCACCGCTCGCCGTAGCCGTTGGCCGCGCCCTGCACGTGCAGGCTGCCGGCCGCGACCGCGACCACCGAGTTGGCGACGGCGCACGCCGCGTCGTTGTGGAAGTGCACGCCGATGGCGGTGCGCGACCGGTCGGCCACCTCGGCCACGATGCGGGCCACGTCGTCCGGCAGCGTGCCGCCGTTGGTGTCGCACAGCACGAGCGTGTCGGCGCCGGCGTCCGCGGCCGCCGCCAGCACGTCGAGCGCGTAGCCGCGGTCAGCCCGGTAGCCGTCGAAGAAGTGCTCGGCGTCGAACACCACGCGGCGGCCCGCGGCGGCCATGTAGGCGATCGAGTCCGCGACCATGGCGAGGTTCTCCGCCCTGGTCGTGCGCAGCGCCTCGTCCACGTGCAGCGTCCAGGACTTGCCGACCAGCGTGACGATCGGCGTCTCGGCGTCGAGCAGCGCGCGCAGGCTGGCGTCGTCCTCGACCTTGCGACCCGGCAGCCGCGTCGCGCCGAACGCGGCCAGCGTCGCGTGCTTGAAGTCCATCTTCTTGGCCCGCTCGAAGAACTCCGCGTCCTTCGGGTTGGACCCAGGCCAGCCGCCCTCGATCACGTCGACGCCGAGCCCGTCCAGGGCGGCCGCCACGCGCAGCTTGTCGGCGACCGTCAGGTCAAGCCCGACCTGCTGCGACCCGTCCCGCAGGGTCGTGTCGTAGATCTCTACCTTCGGTGTCGGCACCGTCATCACGTCCCCCCAACCTGACCGAGCTGACCAAGCTGACCTAGCAGCGCCTTCTCCCACTCCCCCGTGCTCGCCGGCGCGCCCGCCGCCAGCACCGCGTCCACGGCCGAGTCCAGGTCCGCCGCCGCCCGCGTCCTCGCCCAGATGCGAGAGCATCAGCCCGGCCGACAGCACGGCCCCGGCCGGATTGGCCAGGCCCTTGCCGGCGATGTCCGGCGCCGAGCCGTGCACCGGCTCGAACACCGACGGCCCGGTACGGTCCGGGTTGAGGTTGCCGCTCGGCGCGTAGCCAAGACCGCCGGTCAGCGCCGCGCCGAGGTCGGAGATGATGTCGCCGAACAGGTTGTCGGTGACGATGACGTCGAACCTGCCGGGGTCGTCGACCATCCACAGGCACGCCGCGTCGACGTGCGCGTAACTGAGCTGCACGCCCTCCTCCGCGGCGACCTCGCGTGGCGATGCGGTGCCACAGGTCGCCCGCGTGCGTCAGCACGTTGGTCTTGTGCACCAGCGTGAGCCGGCCGGACCGCCGCGCCGCGAGCCTGGCCGCGTACCGTACGCACCGCCGCACGCCAGCCCAGGTGTTCAGCGACTCCTCGGTGGCCGTCTCGAACTCGGTGCCCCGGTGCACGGTGCCGCCAGCGCCTGCGTACAGGCCCTCGGTGTTCTCCCGGACGATGACGAAGTCCAGATCCTCCAGCCGGTGCTTGCCGACCGCACCGCCCACGCCGGGACGCAGCTTGGACGGCCGCAGGTTGATGTAGAGGTCAAGCTCGAACCGCAGCCGCAGCAGCAGCCCGCGCTCCAGCACGCCCGGCGGCACGTCCGGCGTGCCGACCGCGCCGAGCAGGATTGCGTCGGACTTGCGCAGCTCGGCCAGCACCGCGTCGGGCAGCACCTCGCCGGTGGCGAGGTAGTGCTTGCCGCCGAGAGCGCAGTTGCGCCAGTCGATCGTGAAGCCGCGCCGGGCGCCGACGGCGTCCATGCACGCGCGTGCGACGTCCGTGACCTCCGGCCCCACGCCGTCACCCGGCAGATGGGTGACGACGTGCGTGCGCTTCCCGTCCGCGGCTACTTCTCCCGCCGATACGTCGCCGCCCATTACTCGTCCATCTCCTTGGCGGCCGAGTTGAGCCAGCTCATCATCTTCCGCAGCGGCTTGCCGACCTGCTCGATCTGCGCGGTCTTGGCCTCGTCGCGCAGCTTGGCGAAGTTGGGCCGGCCGGCGTCGTCCTCGGCCACCCACTCGCGGGCGAACTCGCCGGACTGGATGTCGGCCAGCAGCTTGGCCATGGCGTCCCTGGTCGCGCTGCCCGATCACGCGCGGGCCGCGGGTCAGGTCGCCGTACTCGGCGGTGTCGCTCACCGAGTACCGCATCCAGCTCTCGCCGCCCTCGTACATCAGGTCGACGATGAGCTTGAGCTCGTGCAGGCACTCGAAGTAGGCGACCTCCGGCTGGTAGCCGGCGTTCACCAGGGTCTCGAAGCCCGCGTTGACCAGCGCGGTCACGCCGCCGCAGAGCACCGCCTGCTCGCCGAACAGGTCGCTCTCGGTCTCCTCCTGGAACGTGGTGACCAGCGCGCCGGCCTTGGTCCCGCCGATCGCGGCCGCGTACGACTTGGCCAGGTCCCAGGCCTTGCCGGTGGCGTCCTGCGCGACGGCCACCAGTACCGGCGTGCCGTGGCCCTCCTCGTACTGACGCCGGACCAGGTGGCCGGGCGCCTTCGGCGCCACCATCGCCACGTCGACGGTGTCCGGCGGCGTGATGTAGCCGAAGTGGATGTTGAAGCCGTGCGCGAAGAACAGCGCGTCGCCAGGCTGCAGGTTCGGCGCGATCGCCTCGGCGTACAGCGTGCGCTGGGTGGTGTCCGGCGTCAGCACCATGATGACGTCTGCCCAGGCGCTCGCCTCCGCCGGCGTGGTCACCTCCAGCCCGGCCGCCTCGGCGCGCTTGCGGGACCGCGAGCCCTCGGGCAGGCCGACTCGCACATCGCAGCCGGAGTCGCGCAGGCTGAGCGCGTGCGCGTGGCCCTGCGAGCCGTAGCCGAGCACGGCGATCTTGCGGGACTGGATGAGGCCGAGATCTGCGTCGGTGTCGTAGTACACGGTGGCCATGTCGGGAAACGTCCTCTCGTAAAAGATCTAATGGCTGGGAACGGGGTGTCAGGCTGCTGACTCGGCCTGATCGGGCACGGCTGCTAGCGCCGGGCTGCCATCGGTGATGACGCTGGCGCCTCGGGCCAGCGCGATGCGGCCGGTGCGAACGAGCTCGCAGGTGCCGTACGTGTCGAGCATCGCCAGCAGCGCGTCCAGCTTGGCCGGGCTGCTGACCGCCTCGAGCACCAGCGTGCTCGGGCTCATGTCGACGACGCTGGCGCCGAAGACACCCGCGACCTCCAGCAGCTGGCCACGCAGCGCCGGATCTGCCCGGACCTTGATCAGCGCGAGCTCGCGCTCGACCGCCGAGCCGTCGTGCAGCTCGACGACCTTCAGGACCCGGACGAGCTTCTCCAGCTGCTTGCTGACCTGCTCGACTGGCGTGGACGCGCCGTCGACCACGATGGTGATCCGGCTGACGCGCTCGTCGTGCGTTGGCCCGACAGCGAGCGACGCGATGTTGAACGCGCGGCGCGAGAACAGGCCAGCCACATGCGACAGGACGCCGGGCTTGTTTTCCACCAGCACCGAGAGCGTGTGCGTGGCCATCAGATCCCCATTTCCCGGCGCGTCGCCGCGCGCTGCTCGTCGGCGCTGAACTCAGGGCCCAGCACGATCTCGTCGTTCGGCCGGCCGGCCGGCACCATCGGGAACACGCCCTCGCGGTCGTGCGTGCGGAAGTCCACGACCACCGGCACATCGGCCCGCGCGAGCGCCTTGTCCAGCACCGCGTCCACCTCGTCGGGACGCTCGCAGCGCAGCCCGATGCAGCCGTACGCCTCGGCCAGCTTCACGTAGTCGGGGATGGCGGTGCCGAGCTCCACCGAGGAGTAGCGCTCGTCGTAGAAGAGCTCCTGCCACTGCCTGACCATGCCGAGGAAGCCGTTGTTGAAGATCAGCACCTTGATCGGGATCTTCTCGATCGCGCAGGTAGCCAGCTCCTGCGCGGTCATCTGGAAGCAGCCGTCGCCGTCGATCGCGACGACCAGCTCACCAGGACGCCCGACCTGCGCGCCCATCGCGGCGGGGACGGCGAACCCCATCGTTCCCGCCCCGCCGGAGTTGATCCAGCTGCGCGGCTTGGTGAAGGAGTAGTGCTGGGAGGCGTGCATCTGATGCTGGCCCACGCCCGCCACCACGATGGCGTCGCCGCCGGTCAGGGCGGACAGCCGCTCCGTCACGTACTGCGGCTTCAGCGGACCGTCCGGCTGCTGGGCGTAGCGCAGCGGGAACTGCCGCTTCCAGCCAGTCCAGGATCGACAGCCAGTCAGCGGTGTCGGGCCGCGTGCCGCCCTCGCTGACGGCGGCGCTCAGCGCGTCGGCGAGACCGGCCATGGTCAGCCGCAGATCGCCGGCGATCGCGACGTCTGGCTGCCGGTTCTTGCCGATCTCGGCCGGATCGATGTCGGCGTGCACGATCCGTGCCCGCGGCGCGAAGTCAGCGAGCTTGCCCGTGACCCGGTCGTCGAACCGGGCGCCGAGGGCGACGATCAGGTCGGCCTCCTGCAGGGCGGCGACAGCCGGATACGTGCCGTGCATGCCGGGCATGCCGAGCGCGAGCGGATGGGTGTCCGGGAACGCGCCGCGTGCCATCAGCGTGGTGGTGACCGGCGCCTGGCTGAGCTCGGCGAGCCGGAGCAGGTCGGCGTGCGAGTCGGACTTGATCACGCCGCCGCCGACGTACAGCACCGGACGCCTGGCCTGCAGCAGCAAGGCGATGGCCGCCCGGATAGCCGCCGTGGCTCGGCGGGCCTGGCACCTGATAGCCGGGCAGGTCCATGGCCGGCGGCCACTCCCCGTCGCCGATCCGCCAGGGCCCGGTCGCCTGCTGCACGTCCTTGGGCACGTCCACGAGGACCGGACCCGGCCGACCGGTCGTGGCGACGTGGAAGGCCTCGGCGATCGCCGCCGGGATCCGCTCGACGTCGGTGACCAGCTCGTTGTGCTTGGTGATCGGCAGCGTGATGCCGGTGATGTCGGCTTCCTGGAACGCGTCGGTGCCGATCAGGCTCGTGCCGACCTGGCCGGTAATGGCGACCATCGGCACGGAGTCCATGTACGCGTCAGACAGCGCGGTGACCAGGTTGGTCGCCCCCGGCCCGCTGGTAGCCATGCACACGCCTGGCCGTCCCGTCGCCCAGGCATAGCCCTCGGCTGCGTGCCCGGCGCCCTGCTCGTGCCGGACGAGGACGTGCCGCAGCGAAGACGACAGCAACGGGTCGTAGGTCGGCAGGATCGTGCCACCGGGCAGCCCGAATACCACTTCGACGCCCTGCATGCTCGAGACTGCGGACGAGTGCCTGGGCTCCGGTGAGCTCTTGCACGGGAGGCTCCTCATTTGCTTGGTAGTCCAACAAAAAACCTCCCTGCCGTGTGGCAAAGAGGTTGTAGCGCGACGCCCGTGCGGGCTTCGCGCTACGTGATAATAAGTACGAGGTGTTTACGCGGACTCACTGCTGATTCCTGCCCTGGTCGGCACTGCCTAGGCATGCGTCCAGCCTAGACTGCCTAGTGCTCTCAGTACACGATACCGCATCCTCCGATTCCTGCAGGCAGTTGGGCCCACTCGCGGCGATACTGTGCAGCCCAGCTGCGGCCCGGCAGCTGCCAGCGGGCTCGCAGGCATCGATCTGCGCTAGCCGCCATCAGGGCGTAGCAGCCCGAGCGGGCTCGGCGCGAGATAGTCGATCTGCAGCGACAGTCTGGCCGTCGGCCAGGGTCACCTGCCTGGCGTGCGCGAAGGCGGGGAAAGTGGCGTGCGCGTTCAGCAGGCTGATCATCGACTGCAGGTACGCGGCGCGGTGACATCGCGCCCGCTGGGTCCGTCTCCGCCAGCGTCGACCGTGCGGAACGGAATGGCCGCGCTGGCGCCGGGACCGGAGTCAGCCGAAAGCCACGATATCGACTGGCTGCTGATGAGCCAGGGCCTGGATCGCGAGCAGCAGTCGCGAGTCGACGTCGCCCGCGGCCAGCTGAGCTCTCGGCTACCGGCGCGGCTGTGACATCCCGCTGTTCAGCAGCTGCTTACCGACCTGAATCCGCGTCCTGCACGTCCTGGCTGAGCGCGGCCTGGTAAGCGGGCCCGCCAGCCGGATCGACCGCGTTGGACGGTGATCTGGGCTGCCGGACCGAAGCTGGCCAGGACTGCTGGAGCGACGTCAGTAGCCGAGGCTCGGGATCGTGCTGAACAAGCTGCGGACCTGCCGGGGTCACGACGACGATGCCGGCGCTCGACAGCGACTGCGAGTTCACCCCGATCTGGACCTGCTGGGCCGCGGGAACCCGCTCGCCGTCAGCACGGCGCACGTCTGAGCATCGCACGCGACGACCGTACCTGCGGCCACCTGCTGGGCGACCCAGGCCGCCGCCGCGACGGTTAGCCGGCGAATCGCCAGAAGCTAGACTCTGGCGGGACGCTGCCAGCGTGACTGGCGTGGTGGCAGGCGTCGCAGCCGCCTTGCCCTAGCGCTCGGCGTCGCGGTTGCCTTCGGGACCTGACTTGCCGTGCTCGCTGCGACCGACGGGGTGGAATGCAGGGACATGCCGATGACCAGCCCCGCCCCCGCGAGCACAACGGCCGCCAGGGCGACCAGCGTCGCAGTGCGATAGCGCCAGCGGCTCGCGGCGGCTGCCACCGCGGGCCGCCGCCCCCTCGGCGTCGCGGTTTCCTCTGGCCACAGCCAGCCGATCGAGCCCGGCGTAGGCCCGGTCTCAAACGCGGCGGTGACCGTCGGCCTCCTGGGCGCTCGGCGGCTCGGCGGCGCGCGGTGGCGGTGCCGGATAGGCGGCTCGCGGCGGCGGTGCCGCGCGGCGAACAGCGGCTCGGTTCCGCGGCGCGGGCGGCTCTGGCTCCGCGGCGCGCGCGGCTCTGGCTCCGCGGCGCGCGCGGCTCTGGCTCCGCGGCGCGCGGCGGCTCTGGCTCGGCCGCGCACTCGGCACTCCGCGGCCGCAGCTCCGCGGCCCGCAGTTCCTCCGCAGCCACGCAGTTCCTCCGCAGCCCGCAGTTCCTCCGCAGCCCGCAGTTCCTCGGTGGCACCCAGGGCCTTGGCTATGCGCAGTGGCCCCTCGGCACGCGGCTGCTTGGCCGCACGGGGCGGCTTGGCAGGGCCTTCGGGCTCGGCCGCCTGGTCCGGTAGCGCGTCAATGTCCGGCCCCATGCCGGACGGGCTCAGTGGCCGCCTGGCGCCGCGCCTGCTCGGTGACCCGGACCACGGTCACTCGCGGCAGCGGCTCCGTATTCGGCTCGCCCTGCGGCCGCGCTTCTGCTTGCGCATGCTCGGCATCGATCGCGGCCTGCATGCGGTTCAGCACGGATTCCGGCAGGACCGGCCTGACCGACTGACCGGGACCTGGACGAGCCTCTCCTGGCACACGCCGCGACAGCGGCGCACCGATTCCGTCGTCTCCCATACGGCCCAACCCCTAACCAAGTCCCGCGTACACGCGGAATTTCGCCATTATCACCGAGCTAGCTATTTAATGCATGGTCTAGAGCAAAAAAGATAACGCCTTTTGCCGTCGTACAGCCAAGACGGCCCAGCGCGAGCATCCGGTGCGATACGTGACACTTGGCACCCATTTCAGAAGACGCCGGGCAGTAGGGCGGCCGTGCGGCTTCGGTAACCGCGGTAAGCCGGCAAAGCCTGCGAGCAGCACCTGCTCTTCCCGCACGGCCCGGTATACCTGCAGACCGCACAGCGCCACCCAGAGCGCTACTGCCATGTAGCTATTGACGGCGATGCGCGATACCGAGCGAGGACACGATCTCGCCGACATAGAGCGGGATGACGCACCCAGCGGTACGGTCCCTGCGTCGACGACGTCGCGGGCCTGGGCGAGCACGGACACGTTGCGGTCGAGGAATCGCAGCGACCACAGCGCCCACGCCATGCCGCAGATCAGCAGCACGTCGGACAGAGCCTGGCGGCCCGGTCCTGGCGACGCACCGGGCAGCAGCGGAAACGCGAACGGCAGCCAGGTGGCCGCTATCGCCGCGGCGTGGGCGGTCACCGAGTCGCTGGTGGCGACCGCCGGACCGCGCCGAAGGTAGCACCAGATGGCCAGCGCGTAGAAGGCCAGCACGAGCACGGTGCCGAGTGACCGCAGCACTCCCGCGGTCCCGGCATGGCGCCGTGGTGCCGAGCGCTGAACAAGTCGGCGATCATGATCACGGCGAACGCCGGCACCATGATCAGCCTGCCGACGTCGAGCCGGAGACGGCCGAACAGTACGGTCACAAGTCCCTCCTACTTCTGGAAGACCTGGAAAAGCGAATGCGAGATCTCGATGACGCCAGGCCCCAGGACGATGACGAGGAGGGCCGGGAGCAGGCAGCCGATCAGCGGGAAGGTGATCTTCACCGGCATCTTCTGGGCTTGCGCCTCGGCTCGCTGACGGCGCCGCACCCGCATTTCCTTGGCTTGCTCGCGCAGCACGTTGCCGACCGGAATGCCCAGCTCGGTGGACTGGGTCAGGGCCGAGACGAACGCCCGCAGCTCTGGCACGCTGGCTGCGCTCGGCCATGCGCCCGCATGGCCTCGGCGCGTGACTTACCGATCTGCATCTCCTGCAGTACGCGAGCGAACTCCGCGGCCAGCGGTCCCTTGAGGTTGCGGGCGACCTGCGCGAGCGCGGCGTCGAAGCCGAGACCCGCCTCCACGCAGATAGTGAGCAGGTCCAGCGCGTCCGGCAGGGATACCGCGAGCCGCTGCTGCCGCTTCAGCCCCGAGTTGTAGAGCAGCACGTCGGGCAGGAAGAAGCCGGCGGCCGCACCGGCGCCACCGGCCAAGCACGAGCAGCGCCGGGTGCCTGCAGCCCGAACAGGGCGCCGAGCGAGCCGAGTACGATCAGACCGAGTGCCTTGACCGTCAGCATCCGGTCCGGCGTCCAGCGCTCTGGGTTGCCCGCCACGTCCAGCCTGCGCTGCATGGTACTGCGAGCGCTGGCCGGCGACAGCCGCATCGCCAGGCCCTGCAGCCATCCGGGCAGCTTGCAGGGGTCGGCGCCGCCGTCCGCGCCAGCGGCGCTGTGGCGGGCGTACCGCCTGTCGATCGTGGCCAGCGCCTGGGTCACGCTCGGGCTTGCCCTGCCGCTTCGGCATCAGCGCGCACGGCCAGCGCCACGACCGCGACGACGAGTGCCGCGATGCCGATGTAGAGAAGGCCAGAACCCGACACGCTAGACCTCCAGTCGAATCATCTTGCGCATCATCAACGAGCCAACCACCAGCAGCGACGATGGCGACGCCGAGCATGAGCAGGCCCACATGCGTCGTGTAGAGCGGGCGCATGTAAGGGCGGTCCGCGATGAACAGCCAGCCGCCGACCAGCACGGGCAGCGCGACGAGGATGTAGGCGGACAGCCGGCCCTCGGCGCTCAGCGCTTGCACCTGCCGGCGAAGGAATCCGCGCTCCCTGATGGTGCTCGACAATTGTGGTCAGTACCTCGGCAAGATTGCCGCCGATCCCTCGCTGGATGCGGATGGCCATGACCGTCCACCGCAGATCGTCGGAGTCCATCCTGTTCGCGATCATCTCGACGCAGTCCTCGAGATCGCCCCCGAGCCGGGCTTCGGCCAGGGCGCGGGAGAACTCCGCGGCGGCGGGCTGCGCAGCCTTCGCGCACGACGGCGTCCAGGGCCTGCAGCAGCGAGAAGCCCGACTTGAGCGAGCTGGCGATAAGCTGCAGCAGATCCGGCAGCTGCTCGGCAAATGCGGCGCGCCGGCGGCGGATCATGAAGCTCAGCGACATCCGCATGGCCAGCCAGGCGACCAGCGCTCCGGCCAGGACCCCGATGACGACGTCGCTGGTGACGAGGCTCAGCGCGGCCGCGAGCACGATGCCCAGGCAGCCGCCGAGCAATGTCCACTCGGCCGGCTTGCGCCCGACCGCGCCGAGGTCAAGGCGGCTCGGCGAGGCGCTGCTGCGCCGCGGGGCTCATCAGGCGCTTAGTGAAGTCCAGCGCGAGGCGGCTCAGTTTCCGCTTGCCGTCAGCGTCGCCAGCGGCCGGAGTCAGCGCGCGCCGCGGGCCATAGCTGCTCGATCCGGCCGGCCAGATCCCGCTCGCGGCCAGACCGGTGCAGCCCGGCCAGCACGGTCAGCGTCCCGATGAACAGCGCGGCGAAGATGGCCACGAGAGCTACGGGCAGCGACAAGAGCGAGCTATGCGGATTCACGCTCCGTACCCCCTGCCGCTGAAGATCTCCGGCGGCATGTGGATGCCCCGGTCCGCCAGCCGGTTCAGGAACATCGGACGCAGCCCGGTGCTCCGCAGCGCGCCAAGGTGACGGCCACGTTCGTCGGTTCCGGCCTGGAAGTCGAACATGAACAGATCCTGCAGGACCACGACCCCGCTCTCCATGCCCTGCACCTCGGTGATGTGCGTGATGCGGCGAGAGCCGTCCTTCAGCCGGGACTGGTGCACGATCAGGTCGATCGCCGAGGCCATCTGCTCCCGGATGGCACGCTGAGTCAGCTCGACGTCGGCCATCATCACCATCGTCTCCATCCGCGACAGCGTGTCGCGCGGCGAGTTGGAGTGAATGGTGGTGATGGAGCCGTCGTGGCCCGTGTTCATGGCCTGGAGCATGTCGAGGGTGGCCGCGTCACGGACCTCGCCGATGATGATCCGGTCGGGCCGCATGCGCAGCGAGTTGCGGACGAGGTCCCTGATCGTGATCTCGCCGCGCTTTTCCAGGTTGGCCGGCCGCGACTCGAGCCGGAGCACGTGCTCCTGGCGCAGTTGCAGTTCGGCGGCGTCCTCGATCGTGACGATCCGCTCGTCCGCTGGCACGAAGCTCGACAGCACGTTCAGCGTCGTGGTCTTGCCCGAGCCGGTGCCCCCGCCGATCACGATGTTCAGCCGGCCCTGCACGCAGAGCCGCAGAGGTCCGCTACCGCGGGAGTGAGGGTGCCGAAATGGATGAGATGGCCCATCGTGAGCGGCTCGACGGCGAACTTCCTGATCGTCAGCAGCGATCCGTCGAGCGCGACCGGCGGCACGACCGCGTTGATCCGGCTGCCGTCGGGCAGTCGCGCGTCCACCATGGGGCTGGATTCGTCGACCCGCCGGCCGACCCGCGCCACGATCTTCTCGATGGTGCGGCGCAGATGCGCCTCGTCGGCGAAGGAGGCGCCGACCGAGTGGAGACGGCCGTCTCTGCTCGACGTAGATCTGGTCGTGGCCGTTGACCATGATCTCGGATACGTCAGGATCGCGCAGGTACGGCTCCAGCGGTCCGTGGCCGAGGATGTCATCGGCCACCTCCTGTGCCACGCGCGCCCGGTCGGCCGCCGTCATCGGCGTCTCATCGCGCTGCAGCACCGCCTGCAGCGTCTGAGTGACCTGCTGCTCCAGTTCACGCTCGTCGAAGTGCGCGTCGTAGAGCTTCGGTCCCAGCACCTCGAGCAGCGCTTCGTGGACACTGCGCTTCAGCGGGCCAAACGGGTCTTCATGGCGGCTGGCGCGCTTCGGCGCACCGCGCCGCTCGACCGTGGGCGCGCTCGCCAGCCCCAGCTGGGAAAGCCTGTCGGACAGGGTCATGCGACTCGCCTCTTGCCGCGTGACCGGCCTTCAAGCCGCCCGGCCGCAGGCGCGGCGATCAGGCGCTGCTGTGCGAACTTCATGCAGGGACTGGCTGACCGGATGGCCGGGGCTGTCCAGCATGATGGGCACGCCCTTGTTCACCGAGATCGGCACGGCGCGACTCGACGGGATGTGCGCGGCGATGTCGCAGCGCACAACCTTCCGCACGTGCTCGAGACTGAGCCCGACCTTCGAGTCAGCGCGGTTGACCACCACCGAGCGGATCTGTCGTCGGGTACGACAGCATGTCCAGCATGTCCAGCGTGACACGAAGGTTCTTCAGCGCAGGCACGTCCGGAGTCGTGAGCAGCACGAGCTGTGACGAGACGTCCATCGCGGTCAGCACGTGCTCGCTGAACTGGGCCGGCGTGTCCACCACGACGAAGTCGTACATGCCGCGCAGCACGGCGAGCAACTCGCCGACCAGCCTGGGCGGGATCTTTTCCGCGTCCCCGGGGGTCACCGGCGCCAGCAGCATGTCGAGCCCGGGCTGGTAGCGCGTCAGCAGCGAGGCAGTGCCCGACTCGTCCAGGTGACCCGCCATCGGCAGCGCGTCCACGATCGTTCGCAGCGGGTCGAGCTGGACGCTGATCGCCACGTCGCCGAACGAGAGATCGAGATCGACGACGCAGACGCGGCCGACGCCCAGCCGGGCAAGCGCGACACCCAGATTGATCGCTATCGAGGTCTTGCCGCAACCCCCCTTGGAGGCGAACACCGTGACGATCTGGCCCGGCGTGGACTCTTCATCAGTCGGCGGCGCGAGCATCCGTCGCGATACCTCGTAGGACCGACGGCACGCGGCCGCCATGGCAGCGTCGTCCCCGACGGGTACGACATCGCGCACGCCGGATTGCAGCGCCCGGGACAGCAGCGCGACGTCGACCTCCCTGCGGGCGAGGATCACACCGACCGCGGGCCTCGCCAGCCTGAGCGCCGCCGCGAACGCCAGGGCGTCGCCGGTCACGGCCCGCGGGCCGATGATCACAAGAGTCTCGTGCGGGTCACTGTCCAGCAGCTTGGCCGCGGCGCCGAGAGTATCCGCTTTGCGCACTTCCCCGTCGATGCCGGAGAGCAGCTCTCCGGCGCTGGACGCCGGCTCGCAGAGTATTGGCAAGGTTCTCTCCTAGATTCAGGGGCGGAACAAGTAATTCGGGGTCGCCGGGTTGTCAAACGCCGTCTTGGAGGTCGGCCCTAGCAAGGCCATGTAGGGCAGGCCTACCTCATCGATCATGATGAGCCGCTCGGCATCAGCCTGGTTCACGGCGAGTGTCACCAGCACCGAGCCGTCCAGCGCCGATGCCGAGCTGGCAGGATCCGCCAGCTGTCGAGGCGCCGCCGGCGAGGTGCCCTGAGCGCTGGGATTCTGCCCGACGGCCAGGACCTCGGCCTTGGTCAGCACGATGCGGGTGTCGACCAGGGCCGGGCTCGCGATCGCGGCGCTGTTGACCACTTCGTGCCCTGGGTTACAGGTCCGTGAAATCGTGGATCCTCTTCCGTTGGCGTAGGTGTCGAACACCGCGACCTCCGAGCCCGCGGTGACGTACTCCGCCACCGCTTCCGGGACACACAGCTGCACGGTGACGGCGACCATGCCCGTCGGTATCGGCAAGCTGCCGGTGGCCGTCACCTTCGTGGCCGACACCAGCATGTTCTGCAGCAGCACCTGGCCCGTCGCGCACATTGGCACTCATCACCAGATGGGCATTGGCGGCCGTGACTGAGTGCACCGCGGCGGTAGACAGCGACGCAACCGGTACCTTCTCGGTGGTCAGCAGTTTCTCTTGCTGTGCAGTCTGCAGCGAGGTACCCACGGGGATCGCTCCCTTGGCCACCACCACCGTCTCCGCCTGCAGGCCAGTGACGGCCCGGTCATTGGCCTGGCGGACATAGGCGAGCACCGCGACCACGCCGAACACAGCCAGCAGCGCTGCCAGTGCGATGGTCAGCAAACGACGATTCAAGGTAACTCCACTCTGCGGTGCGGTGCGTGGCTCAGCCGGTCAGGTCGATGATGGAGGCACCCAGGCTGGGGCCAGCGATGCTGCCGGTGGACGGGATGACGCCCTGGACGAAGTAGCCGGTAAGGCAGTTGGCGGCCGTACACGAGTTCGCCGGGTTGAGCCAGTCCGGCTCAACGTAGCCGGGACCGAGGTCGTACCCGGTGACGACGAAGTCTGCAAAGCCCTTCAGGGAATACGCGTTGCCGCCTCCAGTCTGCGACACGTAGACGGGTACCAGGATCGGGATCTGGTTCTGCTGCGCGTTCTGCAGGGCGAGCTCGCAGGAGATGCTCACTCCCGTGCCGCCAGGAAAGGAAAGTCCGCTAACAGGCAGCGTGCAGTTCCCCGACTGGTCATGCGCCCAGCCGAAACTGCCCGCCCCATCAGCGCCGGCCGGCTCGCTCGCGCAGCCAGTGCCGTTGCCCGGGGTCAGCGTGAGTACCTGATCGACGCTGGGCGCGGGCTGCGGATTTTGCGAGTACGGCGGGGCCGACGGGAAGAAGGTCCCCTGCTGTGTCGCCTGGTCCCACTCGCACGCCGAGATCGTGACGGCAACGGTCGTTGCGGCCGACGGCGCGCCCCACTCGGCCTGGGCGCAGGCCTGCACGTCGGTCCCCTGATAGCTGGAGTTACCGAGCAGCGTGCGGGCGAACACCGGGGGAAGCAGCGTGCCGCCGCTCCCCGTCAGGGTGGAAGTGTGTACCTCCACGAAGTTGGTGCCGACGGCCGGTGCCGGCGGGCAGTCGGTCCAGGTCCCGGTACTGGGCGGGCAGCTGCCGAGGCCGCCCGAACCGCAGACCAGGTCCACAGCGGCTCGCCCGCCGGTCAGGCTGGAGGCGTTCGCGTCGGCCAGTTGCGACGCGACAGAGGCGGTACACAAGCCAAACGCGCAGCTCTTGGCGACACCCAGCGCCGCCGCGTCGGCGCCGTTCTGCAGCTCACCGCGTTCCTGGTAGACCTGGCCCACGTCGATGACGAGGGCGCCCATTCCGGTCAGCACGCCGCCGCCGACCAGGACCGCGACAATGACGCCGATCGCGCCCCGCTCGTCACGTCGCAGGCGCAGGCCGATCAGGCGCATGAGGGGGGCCATCAGGTCTCGCATGGCATAACCCCTTGCGCAGTCAGCATGATCGGCGAGCCGAAGCCCGAGCCTCCGAACATCCCGGCAATCGCGCCGACCGGGGTAATGAACGAGAACGAATAGCTGACATTCACTTCCGCGTTAGCGGTCGGCCCGGCGCCAGGCGGACAGTTCGCCGCGATCGTCACGCTCACCCCGCTAAGGCCGGGAGCGGCCGCGTCGGCCCGAGCTTGGATAGCGGCGTTGGAATAGCCCAGGGCCGCGAGCCTGACGCCCTCGCGAGCTGCCTGCGTCAGCGTTATCTGGGCATTGAGAGCGCGACCGAAGTCGATGATTCCGAACACGATCAACAGCAAGAGCGGAAGACACAGCGCAAACTCCACCGCCGCGGCCCCACGGTCTCGGGCCTTGAGGCCGCCGCGCGGTGGCCGTTTCATCGCTGACTGCCCCTTCTTCGCCTTTCTGGCACCCCCCAGGGAATGGGACGCATGGCTCACCGTCTCGCCGTGCCCACCGAGTCAGAACTTGTTGACGGCCACGGCGAATGCTTGCTGGATCGTGTGGCCCAGCACCTTGACAGCCGCGGCAATGATCACTGCGATGAAGACGACGATCAGGGCGTACTCCACGGCCGTCGCGCCCGACTCGTCCCGGCGCAACAGCCTGGTGATCAAGTTCTGGAACACTATGAAAACGATGTACATCCAACGACCCTTCCTGAGTCCTGGCGCGCACGGCCCAGGCGAGGGGCTTTCCTGGACGATTCGCTTTCGCGCCGTCGGTCAGAAGTTGCCCGTAATCGTTGTGAAGGCTGTGTTGATAGCGCCGCCCAGCAGCTTGACCGCGCCGGCGATGACAACGGCGATGAGGGCCACGATCAGGCCGTATTCCACAGCGGTGGCGCCGCGGTCGTCGCGCTGCAGGCGCCGGGCCAGGGAGTTCTGCATGGACGCAAGGAACATGAGCATTGAGTGCTCCTTCGGGGTTCGTCTAGCGAGATGGCACGCTCGTAATTGCTGGACGGCACCAGCCGCCCAGTAGAGGACACCTTGGACGAAGTGGCCCCCGGAGCGCCATCGGTCGCATGGCCAGACAATCGGGCTGAGCAGACGACACGTCGGGCGATCGGCTGAATTCGAGCACCGACCGGCCGACATTGGTCGACTGCCGGCCTGGTTGTGGACCGAATGCGTACCGATCGTCACGCAGCCGACCTACGGTGGGGCGACATGAACCCGATGTGGGCAGCCGCCGGCGCCGTCTTGGGCCTGCTGGCCGGGGCAGCGCTCAGGGGCACGGTCTTCAAGTTGTCAGTGGCGAGCGGGGCTCCCGAGCGGATGGCCTGCCCGCGTTGCAGCGCGCCCACACGGCGTCGGCTAGCACTCCGGTGCGGGCAGTGCGGACGTAGCCTCGGCACTCCGCTGGCCCTCGAACTCAGTACCGCTGCAGTGCTGGCACTAGTGCTCGGCCGGTTCGGTGGCCAGCCCGACGTGGTGGCGTTTGGCTTCTTCGGCGTGCTCGGCGTCGCGCTGGCCGCCATCGACATTGCGGTCCAGCGGCTCCCTGACCTGCTCACGCTGCCCGCGTACCCGGTCCTGATCGCGTTGCTCACCGGGGCAGCTATCGCCGGCCACGATTTCGCCGCGCTGCTGCGGGCACTGCTGGGAGGCCTGGCCCTGGCGGGCGGCTACCTGGTACTGGCGCTCGCGCGTCCAGGGCAGCTGGGCGGCGGTGACGTCAAGCTCGCGGGCGTGGCCGGGCTGGCCCTGGGCTGGCTCGGCTGGCCCGTCCTGATCGCTGGAGCTGCGCTCGGCTTCGTCCTCTCCGCGCTGGTCAGCCTGGCGTTGCTGGCAGCACGGCGCGTCACGCTGCACAGCGCGATCTGCTTCGGCCCGTTCCTGCTCGGCGGTGCCCTGCTGGCGATGCTCGCCGGCAGGCGCTGACCGCAGGGTCCAGGTATCGTTGCGTAGTCGGTCGACTACGGAGCAAAGGTTACTTTTCGATAACGATCGGTTCATGCGCGTCATGCGCCGTTCTGGCAGGAGTGAACTGTGATACTCGGCCTCGGGTCCGGGGTCACCGCGCAGGCGAAGGTGCAGGCCGCGGCCAGTTGGCCGGGGAGAGCCTCGGTTCATGCTGAGGCGGCGCGGGCCGTCGGATCACGGTCGGCACTCAAGAAAAGATCATCTAGTTACTCGAGGAAGATTATCTAGATAACAATTGATTGGTTCTAAGTACGTCTTTGGTATGAATTTTCGTTTCATAGCATGGGCGGCCAACGTCCCTTGGGGGGGAAGTTGCAATGCCAATTCATCTCGGCATCATCGATGGACAGACGCTCACCCGTTATGGCTTGCGCGAGCTTGTTTCGCAAAACCCTGATATTGAGATAGTGGCTGAGTGCCAGTCGGCGGCCGACGCGCCCGCCATGGTGGCCACCGCACGGCCCGATGTGGTGACTGTTGACGTCATCCTCCCCGATGGGGACGGGCTGCGACTGGCCCGCGAGTTCCGGGACCGTTACGCCGGCCTCGGCATCGTCATGCTGACGTCGCAGCAAGAGGACGACGTCCTGTTCCGCGCCCTGGAGAACGGCGTCTCGGCGTTCGTCGCCAAGACGGCTCCGCTGGAAGAGGTGCTCGGCGCGATCCGCCATGCAGCCGTCGCCGCCTCCTCGTTCACCGCATCCGGACTGGCGACGGCCGTCGCACGGCGCCGCACGATGCAGGACCGGCTGGCGCTCAGCCCGCGCGAGACGGAAGTGCTGCGCCTGCTGCACGACGGGTTGTCCGTGCCGGCCATCGCACTGGAGATGTTCATCAGCGTGTCCACCGCGAAGACCTACGTCGCGCGGCTGTACGAGAAACTGGGCGCGGCGAACCGGGCACAGGCGCTCATGGCCGCGATGCATCACGGCCTGATCCAGTATCAGCAGGACGCGACATCCCCGGCTGCGGCGATGTGCCACGGCGGTCGGGTGAAAGTGGACCGGCGTGTCGGCGTCGTGCGATCGCTGGCCCTCGTTGAAGGCGACGCTGAGTAGGCAGCGGACTGGCGGCGTCCTACCACCGACCGGATCGCCGCGTGCTACGTCTCACCCTGCTCTCAGCGCGATCTTCGCGGTGCGTCGCCAGCCGACCCGGCGCTAGCGGCCGGTGCCTGCGATCGTTGTGAGCGAAATATCTACCCACCTGGACTGCAACCGCGCGTGGATGTGCGACTGTTCAGTCGTAGGTGAAAGGAGCGTGACTGTCGTTGGCGGAGGGGCCGGCCGCGGGTCGAGACGAAGTGGCCGCTCTGCTGAACACGATGCAGCGGGTGCTCGGCCGTGAGCATCCCGACACCCTGGGGACCCGGAGCGACCTGGCCAAGCTGACCGGCGAGGCGGGCGACCCCACCGGGGCGCGAGATCAATTCGCTGCTCTGCTGCCCGTGCTGGCGCGCGTGCTCGGCCGTGAGCACCCGGATACCCTGACCGCCTGGAGCGAACTTGCCCGCTGGACTGGTGAAGCAGGAAACGCCGCCGCGGCGCGTAACCAGTTCGCCGCTCTGCTGCCCGTGCGCGAGCGGATCCTCGGTCCCGCCCATCCACGGACTCTGGCCGCCCGAAGCAACCTCGCCTACTGGACCGGCCAGGCTGGAGACGCTGAGGGAGCCTGCGACCAGTACGCCAGGCTGGTGCCGATCTATGAGCATGTGTTTGGCCCAGAGCATCCAAGGACCCTCAACGTGCGCGCCGACCTGGCGGCGTGGATCGGGGCGGCCGGAGATGCTGCCGAGGCTAGCAGTCAGTACGCCGCGCTCCTGCCAGATTGCGAACGCATTCTCGGTTCCGGGCACCCGGATACCCAGGCAGTCCGCCAGAACCTCGCGTTCTGGAGCAAGCAGGCGGGTAAGCGCCACCGCAGGTGGGGCCGGCAAAAATAGCGGCGGCTGCCAGCTAACCCCGCAGACACCCGCTCGTCGCCGACGTCAGCTGCGCGGCTCGGGCTCGGTGACCAGGGGGAGCCACGTCGGCCGCTCCGCTTCGAAGGCCTCGATCGACGTGTCGTGACGCAGGGTCAGCGCGATGTCGTCCAGGCCTTCCAGCAGGCGCCACTGGGCAAAGTCAGAGAGCTCGAACGGCTCGCTCAGGCCCGCGGCCGGGATCGCCACGGTCCGGGCAGCGACGTCGACGACGACGTCCGCGTGCGGGTCCTCCGCCAGCGCGGCGAAGAGGCGGGCCGAAGCCTCCTCGCTGACCCGTGCGGGCACCAGGCCCGAGCTGATGCAGTTGTTACGGAAGATGTCGGCAAAGCTCGGTGCCACCACGGCCTGGAAGCCGTAGTCCTGCAGCGCCCAGACGGCGTGCTCGCGGGACGACCCGCAGCCGAAGTTGGCGCCGGCGACGAGGACCTTGGCCTGGTCCGCGCCGGGCTGGTTCAGGACGAAGCTCGGATCGGCTCGCCACGCGCTGAACAGGCCGTCGGCGAATCCGGTCCGCCCGACGAGCTTGAGCCAGGCGGCTGGGATGATCTGGTCGGTGTCGACGTCGCGGCGGTTCAGGGCGACCGCGCCGCCCGATATCTGCTGAACGCCTGCCATCACAGGTCTCCTGGTGCGCTGAAGTGTCCGGCTACTGCTGTCGCGGCGGCGACCGCGGGCGATACGAGGTGCGTGCGCCCGCCTGGTCCCTGCCTGCCTTCGAAGTTCCTGTTGCTCGTCGAGGCCGAGCGCTCGCCTGGGGCCAGGATGTCGCCGTTCATGCCGAGGCACATCGAGCAGCCAGCCGACCGCCACTCGAAGCCGGCGTCGGTGAAGTACTTGTCCAGGCCCTCGGCCTCGGCCGCCGCCTTGACGCGGGCCGAGCCCGGCACGACCAGCGCGCGGACGCCCGGGTGAACCTTGCGGCCGCGCACGACCTCGGCGGCCTCGCGCAGGTCCTCCAGCCGCCCGTTGGTGCAGGACCCGATGAAGACGGTGTCGATGCCGATGTCGCGGATCGCGGTGCCGGGCTGTCAGGTCCATGTACGTCAGCGCCCGCTCGGCCAGCTGGCGCTGCGACGTGCTGCCGAGACCGGCCGGGTCGGGCACGACGTCGTCGATGGACACCGACTGAGCCGGGTTGGTGCCCCAGGTCACAGCAGGCCGCAGCGCCGACGCGTCAACGGTGATCTCGTGGTCGAACTCCGCGCCGGGGTCGGTGGCCAGGCTGCGCCAGTCGTCCAGCGCGCGCTCCCACTCGGCGCCCGCCGGGCTGTACTTGCGGCCCTCCAGGAAGGCGAAGGTGGTGTCGTCGGGGGCGATCATCCCAGCCCGGGCGCCGCCCTCGATCGACATGTTGCAGACGGTCATCCGGCCTTCCATCGACAGCGCCCTGATGGCCGGGCCGCGGTACTCGATCACCGAGCCGACCCCGCCGCCGGTGCCAAGCTGCCGGATGATGCCGAGCACCAGGTCCTTGGCGGTGCAGCCGGGCGGCAGCTCGCCCTCGACGTTGACCGCCATCGCGGCCGGCTTGACCTGGCGCAGCGTCTGGGTCGCGAGCACGTGCTCGACCTCGCTGGTCCCGATACCGAACGCCAGCGCCCCGAAGGCCCCGTGCGTGGAGGTGTGGCTGTCGCCGCACACGACCGTCATGCCCGGCTGGGTGAGCCCAAGCTGCGGGCCGATGACGTGCACGATGCCCTGCTCGACGCTGCCGAGCGCGTGCAGCGTGATGTTGTGCCGCGCGCAGTTGTCGCGCAGCCGGGCGATCTGCTCGGCCGCCATCGGGTCAGCGATCGGCTTGTCGATGCCGATGGTCGGTACGTCGTGGTCCATGGTGGCGAGGTGAGGTCAGGCCGGCGTACCTCGCGACGCGCCAGGTCGAGCCCCTCGAATGCCTGCGGCGACGTGACCTCGTGGACCAGGTGCAGGTCGATGTAGAGCAGCACGGGCTCGCCTTCGGGGCTCGCCACCACGTGATGGTCCCAGACCTTGTCAAACAGGCGTGCTGTCATCTCCGCCTCGATCCTCGCGCTGTAGCGCTACTAGAACCGTGCCGCCGGGTAGGAGTGCCCTGACCCGGTCCGCCTAATCCAACGGTAGCGCTGTCTCATATAGTGAGATAGCATGTTCAGAGTATGGACAGCATACCCGAAACTCAGATCAGCGCCAGCCGAATCACCGGAGTCGGCGTGCTGGACCGCTGCGTCGCGTTGCTTGACCTGCTAGCGGGCGGGCCGAGGTCGCTGCGCTGGCTGGCCGATGCCAGCGGCCTGCCCAGGCCGACGGCGCACCGGCTGCTGGTGGCGCTCGAGACTCACCGGCTCGTCGCCAGGGACCCGGCCGGAACCTTCCGGCTCGGCCCGCGGCTGACCGAGCTCGCGGCCGTTGCTGGTCCCGAGCTCGACCTGGCCAGCCTGGCCGGCCCGGTGCTCGATCGCCTGCACCAGGCGACCGGTGAGAGCGTCCAGCTGTATGTCCGGTCCGGTGATCACCGGCTCTGCATTGCCGCGCGGGACGCGGGCACCGGCTTGCGCGACAGCGTTCCTGTCGGAGCCTTGCTGCCGCTGGACGTAGGGTCCGGCGGCAAGGTGCTCCTCGCCTGGTCGCCAGCTGGCGGCGGCGGCGTGGCCGCCGCCGAGCTCGCCGCGGTCCGCGGCCGGGGCTGGGCGGCCAGCGTGGCCGAGCGGGAGCCGGGCGTCGCCAGCGTCAGCGCGCCGGTCCTGCGCGATGACGTGCTGCTGGCGTCCTTGTGCGTGTCCGGGCCCGTCAGCCGGCTCGGCCAGGCGCCCGGCCGCAAGCTCAGCCCGCTGGTCGTCGCCGCCGCCGCCGAACTATCCCGGCTGCACTGACGCCGGTTGCACCGACCCGGCCCGACTGTGCCGCGGTCAGCCTGCTGGCTCGTCGGCCAGGTACGGCGGCGCGGGCTCGTACTGGATGTAGCGGCGGACGGCGCGAGCGTGCTCGCGGCCATGCAGCCGGCCGACGAGCCACAGCGCCATGTCGATCCCGGCCGAGACCCCCTGGCTCGTGACGAGGTTCCCGTCGACGACGTAACGGGCGTCGCGCACGACCGTGATGTCCCCGCGTGCCGCCAGCGTGTCCTCGAACGCGAAGTGGGTCGCTACCCGCCGGCCGCGAGCTGGCCCGGCCTCGTGCAGGAGCAGCGCGCCGGTACACACGCTGGTCGTCCACGTGGCGGCGGCCGAGGCCGCGCGGATCCAGTCGATGACCGCGGGATTGCCGACCTCCCGCCTGGTGCCCTGCCCGCCAGGAACCAGGAGCACGTCCAGCGGCGGGTGGCTATCCAGCGTGTGATCCGGCAGGATCCGCATGCCCTTGGCGCACCGGACCGCGTCGGAGCGCTCGGCGATCAGGACCGCGGTGTCGGCGCCCTCGCGCAGCATGCTCGAGGTCGTGAACACTTCCCATGGCCCGGCGAAGTCGAGTTCCTCCGCGCCGTCGAAGACCAGCAGCCCGTATGTCGTCACGCATGCTCCCCGAGAGATCCTGTTTCCGCCGCAGAGCGGCAGCCATGCCGTTCGCCGATGCGCGGCAACGAGCTAGGACCGGTCATATACCGCATATCGAAGCTGCGGCGGGCTAGGCCACCGGTCGGTCAGGCCAGCTTGTGCATCCAGCCGTACCGGTCCGGCCTGCGGCCGTACTGGATGCCGACGAGCTCGTCCCGGAGCATGGTCGTGACCGGGCCAGCTGTGCCGTCGCCGATCGTCCAGTCGCCGCTGGCACTGCGAGCGGCGCCGATCGGCGTGATCACCGCGGCCGTCCCGCAGGCGAATACCTCCGTTATCTCGCCTGTGGCGCAGCCGTCTCGCCAGTCGTCCACGGAGATCCTGCTCTCGACGGTCGGCACACCGAGGTCCGGGCCCGAGCTTGAGCAGCGAGTCCCTGGTCATGCCGTGCAGCAGCGACCCCGTCGTGGCGGGCGTCAGGATCCGGGCGTCGGCGCCGGATCCGTAGACGAAGCAGATGTTCATCCCGCCCATCTCCTCGACCCAGCGCCGCTCCGTCGCGTCCAGCCACACGACCTGGTCACAGCCGTGATCGAGCGCCTGCTGCTGGCCCGCGAACGCGGCCGCGTAGTTACCGCCGCATTTGGCCTCACCGGTGCCGCCCGGCGCGGCGCGGGTGTAATCCTGCGACAGCCAGACCGTCACCGGCTTGACCTCGCCGCCGAAGTAGCCGGACACCGGCGACGCGATGAGCGTGAACAGGTAGGACGAGGCCGGCTTGTTCACGCCGAGGCCGATCTGCGTCGCGATCATGAACGGGCGCAGGTACAGGCTGTGCCCTTCGGCGGTCGGGACCCAGGCTCGGTCCTGCGCCACGAGCAGCTCGATGGCCCGGACGAATAGCGACTCGGGCAGCTCGGGCATGGCGAGCCGGGCCGCCGAGCGGTTGAGGCGCGCCGCGTTGGCCTGCGGCCGGAACGCGGCCACGGATCCGTCAGCCTGGGTGTACGCCTTCAGGCCCTCGAAGATCTCCTGGCCGTAGTGGAACACCTGCGCGGCCGGGTCCAGCGTGATCGGGCCGTACGGCTCGATGCGCGCGTCGTGCCAGCCAGCCTCCTCCGACCACCGGATCGTGGCCATGTGGTCGGTGAATACGCTGCCGAATCCGGGAGCAGCCAGCAGCTGGGCCCGCTGGTCCGCAGGGACCGGGGCGCTGCTGGCACGGATCTCGAAGTCAAGCTCCCCGCTCGGGCTGGCATTCATGGCTGACATTCCTCCGGTTCTCAGTTGAGCGGCATCAGTTGTGAGCGAAATCAGTGGTCGGTGATGGTGGCGCCGTCGCCGCCGTTGTCGCGGCGGTCCATCGCTTCCTGCACCGCTTCCTGCGCGCGCCGCCTGGCGCGGGCCGCGGACTCGGTCTCGGCTTGGGTCGGGGCTGTGCTGGTCCTGGACATCTGCGTTTCTCCTCGCGGGCACGTTGTGGCCTTACAGGCAGGCCAGCTGAGGCGAACCGCGAGGTTCCGGCGAGGTAAGGCACGGCGGGTACCGCGCGCCTTCGCGAGGTACGTGCCAGCCCGCAGCCAGATTGCTCGCTGGCTACTGGGCGGGCGGTACGAAGCGAAGTGGACCCGGAATGCAATGCGGCCAGCGCCTCACCCCCGTAGCGGGTCGCCGGCCTGCCCTGATCAGGTCCCGCTACGGCTGCTAAGGATGAGTACGAAGCGCCGCATGATGAACGCATCGTAGCCGACGCTAGCGGGCTGTGTCAGGGCGCGGGGCCAATTTTGTTTGACGACCTAGCATTTCCCCGCAGTGCGCGAGCCTGGCACCGCATGTGAGGCTGGCACCGGGCGCGAGGCCGAGGTACCCTGCCCGTAGCGGCAGCGCACCACCTGCCCGCTTCCGAGCTACCGACCGGCCCGCGCCGCGGTGGCGACGAGGACAAGGGTCCACGACTCGGGTGCAGTTCCTTCGTCATGGCATTCAGCTTGGCGGGCAGTCGCGGGCAGACTCGCCAGGAAGAGATGATCATGACTCGCGACAAGGCAATCAAGGTCGCTATCCGTCAGCGCATGGCCGAGACCGGCGAGCCCTATAGCGTCGCCCGGCGCGCCGTAGCCGACGCACCCGACGCCGGGCCCATGGCCGGGTCGTCGCCAGGCCGGCCTGACCTGCCGGATATCGAGCTGGCCGAGGAAGCAGCAGCCGAGGACGCGACGCTGTCCCCCGTGCCGCCGGTACCCGCCCCGTGCCGCCCGTGGCGCCCGTCCCGCCCGTGCCGCCGGTGCCTCCCGAGCACATGGCGGACCTGTCGGCAGCCGAGATGAAGGCACAACAGGACGCGGACCGGGCGCAGGAACGCGCGGAGCGTGTCCAGCAGCAGGCCGACCGGGTCCGGGCGGCCGCCGAGCATGCGCAGGAGCTCGCCGAGCGCGCGCAGGAAGCGGCTGACCGGGCAGAGGTCGCAGCTGAGCGGGCAGAAGAGCAGGCGGACCGAGCGCAGGAGCGAGCAAACCGCGCGGAGGACCCGGCGAGTCCGGCCGACCCCGGCCAGGCCCAGGCTCAGGCAGACCAGGCCCGAGAGCGAGCCGACCAGGCGCGGGTGCGGGCCGAGCTGGCTCAGGCGGCAGCCGACCGCGCGCAGGAGCACGCCGAACTCACCGAGGAGCGCGCTGACCAGGCACAGGATCGGGCCGACGAAGCGCAGGAGCTGGCGGATGAGGCGCAGGAGCTGGTCGATGAGGCAGCCGAACTCGCGGCCGAAGAGCGCGAAGACGCGATGGCCGACCTACATGAGGAAGACGACGCGGGCGACGGTGACTGGCCGGGACCGCACCAGCCGTTCAACCGCGCTCAGCGGGATGCCGACCGGCTTCGCGAGCGCGTGAACCAGGTCCGCGAACGCTTCGACCGCGTGCTCGATCGCGCTGACCAGCTCCGGGAGCGCGCCGACCAGCTCATGCGGCTAGCCGGCCAGGAGTGGAGCCGCGCGACGGACCGCCGGGGCGAGGACTAGGCAGCGGCGCGGACTAGACATGGGCGTGAACTAGACAGCGGCGCTGGGCAGAGGCAGGTGAGGGCGAGCGGTCCGTTTCCGTATGGACCGCTCGCAGCGCCTGCCTCTGCCCTGCAAGTCATGCCGCTACTGAGCCGTCATCTCGTGAAGTGCTCGAACACGTGGCTGAAGTACCAGTCCGGCTGCGCGACACCCGAGCACGAGCCAGCGCCCTTGGTTCCCGGGCAGCCGCCGTTGTCGCGCTGGAGCGCCCAGAAGGACAGCGTCCCGATCCCCTGCCGCTGCGCCCAGTGCAGCAGCGTCACGGCGTCAGCCGTCGAGAACGTCTCGTCGGGCCCGAAGTCGTCGATCCCTGGCATTTCCGTGACGCCGACCATGTGCCACAGCTGACGCGAGTCGGCACTGGGATGCAGGCCCTGCAACTGGCCAACCAGGCCCGCCCCGGCCGTCTCGGTGTCAGCGACCATGTCCTGCTGCGTGCCGAAGTAGTAGTCGAACGTCAGCAGGTTGACGGTGCTGATCGTGGCGCCGTCGGCGACCGCGTTCTGCAGCACCGCGAGACCGGCGGCCGTCAGCCCAGTCGGGAACGTCGGCAACGTGTAGGAGAACTGGATCCGGCGGTGATGCGCCGCCGCCCATTGCTCGGTCTCTGCGATCGCCTCGTTGCGACGGTTGATGCCGGCGACGTTGGCGAGCGAGTTCGCCTCGACGTCCAGGTCGATCCTCGGCACGTGATAGGTCGTGATCAGGCTCTCGAAGACCTGCGCGATCGAGTGCACGCTCGTGCAACTGTCGGCGATGTCCGTGCCGGTCGTGTCGGCCGTGTAACCGCCGAACGACGGGATCACGTTGCCGCCGGCCGACTGGATCGCCGCGATGTCGGCGCCGAAGCTGGCCGGCCCGATCGGCATGGTGGTGTCACCGTCCCAGTAAGCCGTGCACGAGCCGGTCGCGGCCGTCTGCAAAAAGGCCAGTGACAGGAATCTGGCTCCTGACGCCGTGGCGAGCGCAGCCATGTCGCCGCTGGTGTCGTAGGTCTCGAAGTACGGCGCGAAGACCTGGCGCGGGAGTGGCCTGGCGCTACGAGAGCCGCCGTTACGGGGCCGGGCGCCGTCGTTATGACTGGTGGTGGCGCTTGCCGCGGCGGCGAAGCCGATCGTCAGGGCCGCCGCGGCGGCGGCGGCCAGTCCGGCCAGGAGCGGGGAATGTCGTCTCATGCGCGATCCCTTGGCTAGTGCGGCTACGTCCGAATCAAATAGGAAACTTTCCTATTTGATTCGGACGCGACGCTAGACCGGTCACAAGTCGACGTCAAGGGGTAAAAACCGGCCGATGCCGCCACGGCCACGCCAGCCCGCGCGCTGCCTGCACCGATCGCACCGGTGCGGCCAGAGTCGAGACGGAGCTGCCCGCCGGGTCGGTTACCGTTGCTGGACGGTGCGCCGAGGACGACGGGGTTCTCCGCCGCCGGAGTTCAGGCGGGAGCCGCAGCATGGACGACCTGACCACCTCACCGGCCGCGATCAGCTACGACGCCGCGGTCCTGGACGAGATCCAGCAGCGGGTGCTGTGGCTGGCCACGCGGATCGTCGACGCCGCCAACCACGACCGGGACACCGGCGACGGCGTCAAGGTCGGCGGCCACCAGGCGTCGAGCGCCAGCCTCGTCACCGTGATGACCGCGCTGTACTTCGCGCACCTGGACGCGCCGGACCGGGTCAGCGTGAAGCCGCACGCCTCGCCGGTGTACCACGCGATCCAGTACCTGCTGGGCAACCTGGACCGGTCCTACCTGCCGACGCTGCGCGCGTTCGGCGGCCTGCAGTCCTACCCGAGCCGGACCAAGGACCCCGACGGCGTGGACTTCTCGACCGGCTCGGTCGGCCTCGGGCGCTGCTGCGCCGCTGTTCGCGGCCGCGGCCCGGCGCTACGTCGACGCGCACTTCGGCGCGCGGCCGCGCAGCCGGTTCGTCGCGCTGATCGGTGACGCCGAGCTCGACGAGGGCAACATCTGGGAGGCGGTCGCCGACCCCGCCACCGACGGCCTGGGCGACGTGCTGTGGATCGTCGACGTGAACCGGCAGTCGCTGGACCGGGTGGTGCCCGGCGTGCGGATCGCGCAGTGGGAGCAGCAGTTCAGCGCGGCGGGCTGGCACGTCGTCGAGGCCAAGTACGGGCAGGCGCTGCAGGCCGCGTTCGGCCAGCCGGGCGGCGACAGCCTGCGCGACTGGATCGACGCGATGCCGAACGAGCACTACCAGTCGCTGTTCGGCCTGGACCCGGCCGCCGTGCGCGAGCGCTTCCTGGACGGCGCTCCCCCGGCGGTCCAGGAATTCTGCGCCGGCATCCCCGACGACGAGCTCGCCCCGCTGGTCACCGACCTGGCCGGGCACGACCTCGGCTCCCTCCTGACCGCGTTCGCCGAGTGCGACGCGGCGAAGGACCGGCCGAGCGTGCTGTTCGCCTACACGATCAAGGGCTGGGGCCTGCCCATCGCCGGCAACCCGCGCAATCACTCGGCGCTGCTCACGACCGGCCAGGTCGACCAGATGCGGCAGCAGCTCGGGCTCACGCAGGCGACCGAGTGGGACCGGCTGGACCCGATGACCCCGGCCGGGCAGTGGGCTGCGGCCCGCCGCGAGCACCTGGCCAGGGCGCCCCGTTCTCATGCCGGGAACGAGGTCGTCGTCCCCGATGCCACCGGCCTGCGCGCGGCCAGGCCGATCTCCACCCAGGAGGCGTTCGGGCGGATCCTGGTCGACCTGTCCAGGGCCGAGTCGGTGGCGCCATACCTGGTGACGACCGCGCCCGACGTCGCGACCTCGACCAACCTGGCCGGCTTCATCAACCGGACCGGCGTCTTCAGCCCGGTGCCGCGGCGAGCGTGGAGCGAGGACCCGGTGCTCAAGTGGGCCGAGGGCCCCGACGGACAGCACATCGAGCTCGGCATCAGCGAGATGAACCTGTTCCTGCTGCTCGGCCAGCTCGGCCTGGCCTGGGATCTGTCCGATCAGCCGCTGCTGCCGGTCGGCACCGTGTACGACCCGTTCGTGCTGCGCGGCCTCGACGCGTTCATCTACTCGGTCTACTCCGGCGCGCGGTTCGTCGTGGCGGGCACGCCGTCCGGCGTGACGCTGGCGCCCGAAGGCGG
This sequence comes from uncultured Actinomycetota bacterium, assembly GCA_963837255.1. GTDB lineage: Bacteria > Actinomycetota > Actinomycetes > Streptosporangiales > Streptosporangiaceae > JAJYUU01. Next base: position 92,876 of record CAWIMN010000007.1, on the reverse strand, counting down.
CGCGCACCAGTCCACGATCACGGCCTCGGTCGGCATGGAGCTGCCTAACGTCACGTTCATCGAGCCCGCCTACGCGGTCGCGCTGGACTGGCTGCTCTGCGGCGCGCTCCAGTCAGTCGCGGCCGCCGGCACCGCAGGCCGCCGCCAGGCACGCGAGCAGGCCGAGACCGGGTCCGTACTACTTCCGGCTCACCACGCGCGGCATCGACCAGCAGCCGTTCCAGGCCGCTCGCGACCGGCTGGGCGACGCGATCCTGCGGCGCCAGGTCCTGGCCGGCGGGTACCGGCTGGTCGACGCCGCCGGACGAAGCGGCCGCCGGCGCTCCGCCGGTCTACCTCGTCGGCTGCGGCGCCGTGCTGCCCGAGGTGCTGACCGCGGCGGCCGAACTGGCCGATGAGGGCATCGCCGCCACCGTGGTCGACGTGACCTCGCCGGACCGGCTGTACCGCGCGTGGCAGCGGACGCTGCGCCAGGGCGTCCGGACCGCGACCGCGCCGTCCATCCCCGGCGCGATCCGCAGCGCGTTCCCGGACCGGGCCCCGGTCGTCACCGTGCACGACGCCGCCTCGCACACGATGAGCTGGCTCGGCTCCGCGCTCGGCGTCCCGGCCGTCAGCCTCGGCGTCGACAGCTTCGGCCAGTCCGGCACGGTCGCCGACCTCTACCGGGCGCACGACCTGGACTCCGGCTCCATCGTCAACGCCGCCCTCGCCGCTCTGTCCCTCCGCTAACTAATCGGCCGGCGCTCGGCGACGCCCTGCGCGCCGGACGCGCTGGACGCGCACCTGCTGGACGGGCATCTGGCCGAGTCCGTGTGCCCGTACGGCACTCATCCGATTTGGAGCGGGAGCGCGCGGGGACCGCGGATCTGACCGGCGGACCACTCGACCGCGGCCGGGTCGGCGAGGCTGAACTCCGGGATCCGCTCGAGCCAGACCTCGAGCGCGACCCGCAGTTCCATCCGCGCCAGGTGTGATCCGACGCAGCGGTGGATGCCGAGGCCGAAGGCCGCGTGCCGGTTGACCTCCCGGTCGATGACGACCTCGCCCGCCCGGTCGAACTGTGCCGGGTCCCGGTTGGCGGCCGGGAACGACAGCAGGATCCAGTCATCGGCCTTCATGTCCGCGCCATGCCAGTGCATGTCGTCCTTGACGAGCCGAGCCATGGTGACGGGCGCGTACGCGCGGAGGAACTCCTCCATCGCGGTCGGCAGGAGCGCCGGATCGGCGACCAGGCGCGTGCGGTCGTCCGGGTTCCTCGCCAGGTGCCACAACGAGGCGCCGATCGCGCTCCACGTGGTGTCGATGCCGGCGATCAGCAGCAGGGCCATCGTGCCGACGACGTGCGACGGCTGGAGCTTGTGCCCGTAGAGCTCGGCGTTGATCAGGTACGTGGTGAGGTCCTCGCGCGGGTTATCGAGGTGATCGTGGACTTGCGCGAGCAAGTAGTCGAACAGCGCAGTCATCCGCGCGATGCGCTCCTCGGGCGGCAGGTTGACGCCTTCGAGCGTGTTCTCGACGAACTGGCGGAACTGCGGTCCGTCCTCGGGCGGGAAGCCGAGCATGTCGGCGATGACCCGCATCGGGATGTGCTGCGCGAAGTCGCGGGCGGCGTCGACGACGTCCTGATCCGCCGAAGGCGTCGATGAGAGAGTGGCAGAACGCCCGCGTCGCCGGCTCCTGCCTGCCCACCGCCGTCTTAGTGAACGCGGGCAGCAGCAGCTTGCGCGCATCGTGGTGGAACGGCGGGTCCGACGAAATCGGCGGCGAGCCGCCGATCGGCGCCAGCTCGCGCGGCGGCCGGAAGTTGCTCATGATGATCGCTCGCGAGGAGAAGCGCTCGGTGTCGTAGGCGATCGCCGCGACGTCCTCGTAGCGCGTGGGCAGCCAGCCGCCGCCGAACCGGTCCGTATGCGCGATCGGGCAGCGCGCACGCAGGTCGTCCTGGATGGGATACGGATCCGCGGACCACTCGGGCTCGAGGTGAGAGAAGTCAGTCGCCCAGTCGGCGACCGGGCCCGTGATGATCTCGTTGCGGGTGCCGAGCGGCTGGTCGTCGCGCGGCTCGCGGAAGTCCCGGGCGAAGCGGTCGTCGACAGTCACGTCAGGACTCCCCAGTCGGTGAAACATCAGTCAGAGCGATAGCGCGTTCGGGGCAGTTGCCAACCGCCAGGCGCGCCTCGCGCTCGCTGGCGGGCGGCACTGTGCCATCGCCGAGCACCTTGCCGAAACCCTCGTCGTCGTCGCCGAACACGTCAGGAGCGAGGTCGTAGCAGCGGCCGTGACCCTGGCATAGCGAGGAGTCGATGTGCACTTTCACTGCGCTGATCCTGCCTGTGCGGTCAGGCCGGCCTGGGCGAAGGCGGTCACCACGCGGCCGAGCAGCGCCGCCCACTCGTGCTCGTCGACCGCGTGCAGGTCCGGCGTCACGAGCGCGCTGCCCATGGCCAGCAGCAGGCAGAAATGCGCGAGTGCGTCCGGTGACAGCACGGGATCGATCTCGCCGCCCGCCTGTGCTGCGCGCATCAGGTCGCCGAGCCAGTCGGCGCGCTCGCCGATGTAGTGCCGCATCGGCAGCGCCACATCGGCATCGCGCCGGGCCGCAACGAGCGCCTCGACGATGAGATAGCCGCGGGCGTCGCGGCGGCGCGGCAGCCACCGGCCGACGACGAGCAGCAGGTCGGTGATCGACCGGTCGGGCTCGGCGGCGAACAGGTCGGCCAGCAGGCGCGGTCCATGCGTCCGCAGCGCCGCGACCAGCAGATCCGCCTTCGACGAGTAGTGCGCGTACATCGCGCCCCGGCTCACGCCTGCGGCCGCGGCGATGTCGGCCACCCGGGTGCCGTCGTACCCGCGCGCCGCGAAGACCTCGGCAGCGGCCTCAAGCAGCCGCTCACGAGTGTCGGCAGCGGTGACGCCAGCTATCCGGCCCATGCAGAGAATTAAACGAACGGTCGTCTAATTCGTCAAGAGGCAAATTAGCGCGCCGGCCAGCCATGACAATGTATATTAGCACTGTTATATCCCTGTCACATCGAAATGAAGGGACCACGGACCTTGGCCGAGCGGTATCCCGTGATCGACCCCTATGCGCACGGCATGCTGGATGCCGGCGACGGCAACCTCCTCTACTGGGAGGCGTGCGGCAACCCTCACGGCAAGCCAGCGCTGGTGCTGCATGGCGGCCCTGGCTCGGGCTGCACCCCCGGCATGCGGCGTTATTTCGATCCGGCCGCGTATCGAATCGTGCTCTTCGATCAGCGGAACTGCGGGCGCAGCAGGCCGCACGCCAGCGACCCCGCAGTCAGCCTGGCGGCCAACACGACCCAGCACCTGGTGGCGGACATCGAGCTACTGCGCGCGCATCTGGGCGTCGAGCGGTGGCTGGTGTTCGGCGGCTCGTGGGGTTGCGCGCTCGCGCTCGCATACGCGGAGCAGCACCCGGCGCGGGTCACCGAACTGGTCCTCACCGGCACCGCGACCGCCCGCCGGGCCGAGGTCGACCTGCTGACCAGGGGGCTCGGCGGTCTCTTCCCGGCGGCCTGGGCCCGATACCGCGACGGCGTGCCGTCAGCGGACCGCGACGGCAGCCTCGCCGCGGCCTACAGCCGTCGCCTGGCGGACGCGGACCCCGCGATCCGGGCCAAGGCTGCCACCGACTGGTGCGAGTGGGAGGAGGCCATGGTGCCGACGTCGCCGCACAACCCGCGCTACGACGACCCGGCGTTCCGCCTCTGCTTCGCCCGGCTCGTCACCCACTACTGGAGCAACGATCATTTCCTGGCCGACGGCGTCCTGCTGGCACAGGCTGGCCGACTCGGCCTCGTTCCCGGCCTTATCGTTCAGGGCAGCCTGGACCTCGGCAACCTGCTGGGCACGCCGTGGCTGCTGGCCGGCGCCTGGCCCGGCAGCGAGCTCGTGCTCATCAACGACGCCGGGCACGGCGGGAGTGCCGCCCTGAACTCGGCCATCGTGGCCGCCACCGACAGGTTCGCGGGGCTGGCGGGCGGCCATGGCGAGCTCTGACGGGCGATCCCTGGTCGGACTCGGCACGCTGCTGCGGCACGTGCTGGACGAGATGGACGGCGATATCGCGACCGTGCTCGCTGACCTCGGCACGACGGGTTACCGGCCGCGGTTCAGCCCGGTCGTGCGGGCGCTCGTCGCGCTCGGGCCGGTGCCGATCCGGGACGTGGCCAGGGCAATCGGGGTGACGCACTCGGCGGCGAGCCAGACCATTGCGCAGATGCGGAGCCGCGGCTTCGTGGTCATAGAGCCCGGCGAGGACGCGCGGCAGCGGGTCGTGCACCTGACCGCGAGCGCGCGTGCGCTGCTGCCGAAGATCGAGGCGGAGTGGGCCGCCACCGCGTCCGCGACGGCCGAGCTGGACGCCGAGCTGCCGTTCCCGCTGGCCGAGCTAGTGCCCGCGGTCGCCGCGGCGCTGGAGCGGCGCCGGTTCCGCCAGCGGATGATCGAGTCCGCCTGGGCCAGCGCCCATCCGGACTTCGCCGCTGCGCTGGCGGACGGCCGCCGGCCGGGCGACCCCCGGCCGGGCGAGCTCGGGCCTGGCGAGCGCCGATGAGGCGCCGGTCCCGGCTGCTCACCGACGTCGCCCCGCTGCGCGAGCTCCCGCAGTTCCGCCGGCTGTCCGCCGGTACCGCGCTGTCGGGGATCGGCAGCGCGCTGACCAGCTTCGCCGTGCCGCTCCAGGTGTACGACAGCACGCACTCGCCGTTCGCGGTGGGGGCCATCGGCGTGGTCACCGTCGTGCCGACGCTCGCCGTGGGACTGCTCGGCGGCACCGTGCTCGACGCCGTGGACCGGCGCACGCTCGTGCTGGCGTGCACCAGCGCGCTCGCCGTCGTCTCGGCCGCGCTGGCCGCCCAGGCGGTCGCCGGGCTCACGGCGATCTGGCCGCTGTATGTCCTGGTCGCGGTGGCGTCCGGGATCAGCGCGGTCAACATCCCGGCGCGGCGCACCATCGCGGCGAGCCTGCTCCCCGCCGACAGCCTGGCCGCCGGGCTCGCGCTGAGCCGGCTCAGCCTCCAGCTGACCATGGTCGTCGGGCCGGCCCTGGCCGGCCTCATCACGGCGGCCGCCGGCGGCCGCCTGCAGGCGTGCTACCTGATCGACGCGGTGAGCTTCGGGGCCGCGCTCTACGGCGTGGCCAGGCTGCCAGCGATGCCGCCGCAGGCCGGTGCCGCCCGGCCTGGCCTGCGCTCAGTCGCGGAGAGCGTCCGCTTCATCCGGCGCAGTCAGGTGCTGGCCGGCGTGTTCCTGGCCGACCTGAACGCGGTGGTCTTCGGGCTGCCGGTCGCGTTGTTCCCGGCCATCAACGCCGAGCGGTTCGGCGGCAGGCCGGCCACGCTGGGCCTGTTCACGGCTGCAATCGGCGCGGGCGGCCTGGTGAGCTCGGCGCTCACCGGGCCGGTCAGCCGGGTCGTCCGGCAGGGTTTGGTGATGCTCGCGACGGTCGCCGTGTGGGGCGCAGCATTCGCCGGGTTCGCGCTCGCCCGCACCCTGTGGCTGACGCTCAGCATGCTCGCCATCGCGGGTGCCGCGGACACCTTCACCGTCGTGTTCCGGTCGACCATCGTGCAGGCCGAGACGACCGAGGCCCTGCGCGGCCGCCTGACCGCCGCCGAGTACGTCATGAGCGCGGGTGGTGACTCGCTCGGCAGGCTGGAGTCGGGCGCGCTCGGCTCGCTGACCTCGCCGGTGATCGCCGCCCTGTCCGGCGGCCTGGCGACAGTCGTCCTTGCTGGCGTGATCGGCGTCGCACTGCCCGGCCTCGCCCGGTACCGGTCCGGGTCAGATCGCCCGGCAAGGGCGCGCTCCGGGACCGGGCTCCCGCAGCCGGTAGCGGTGCCCGAACCTGACGCAAGCGCTGACCCCTGAACAATCCCGGTCCCTGCGGCGCTCGCCGGGGGCAGAGCCCTCAGTGCCGAGCCCTCAGTGCCGAGCCCTCAGTGCCGAGCCCTCCGCCGAGCACTCCGCCGAGCCAACCGCTGAACGCTCAGTGCTCGGCCGGCCGCGAGTCGGCAGGCTCGTGGCTGGCCAGCCAGACCCCGCGGACCTGCTCGGCGACCAGCGCCGCCTGCGCCCGGCCTGCCCTGGCCGCTGGGGCCCGGCGACCCGGGTCGAGCACGTTACGCCCGATGGCCGCGAGCGCCGCCTGGTCCGGGCTGATCACCGTGACCTTCGCGCCGCCTGCGCGCAGCGCCTCGGCCTGCTGATGGGGGCCAGGCAGCCGGTTGCTCCCCCGGGCCAGCGGTGCGATGATCACGACCCGATCGCAGCCGTCGGCCAGGTCGGCATTCGTCACGGACCGCATGCCGCCGTCGATGTAGCGCCTGCCGTCGATGGTCACGGGCGGCCACACGCCCGGCACTGCGCAGCTGGCGCTCACGGCGTCCAGCAGGCTCGCGCCGCCGGCCGCCTCGAAGACGACGAACTCCCCGGTGGCCGCGTCCACGGCAGTGACCTTGAGCGGCCGGTCCGGCCAGTCACGATCACTGAGCCTGCCCTCGAACACCTTTCGGCGCTCCGCCTCCGGCACGGTCCGCGCCGCCAGCGCGAGCCTGCCAATGCGCCGCCGCGTCCGCGCGGGGTCCCGTGTCGTCAGGTAGATCCAGGCCCACCGGGCTAGCAGGGTCGGCCCAAGCCGGGCCGGGATCTCCCCTGCGGGCGGCTCAAGCTGCCGCTGGTACAGCCGCTCCGGATCCTGCCCGGACGCGATCTCGGCACCGACCACAGACCCGGCCGAGGTTCCGATGATCATGTCGGCCGCAGGCAGGTCGATGCCGTCGGCCACCAGTCCCGCGATCAGCCCGAGCTCCCAGGCAACGCCCGTGACCCCGCCGCCGCCGAGCACGAGCGCGCGTTTCGCCATGGCCCTCTTTGTACACCAAATTCACAACCCATTCAGAACCGGAACGAGGTGCGACAGCCACCCGGCCGCGCTTCCCACGGCAGCGGATTCGCGACGTCACCGGCGCCAGCGGCGGCCCCGGCTGGATCGTCTGGCGCGAATCAGGTAGGCATGGCCTTATGGCAGCGGAGGTTGCGCGGTACTGGCGGCACGCGGCGGTCGAAGGCGTCGACCTGCTGCGCGCCCGGTACCTGACGCACCGCTACGGGCGGCACGCGCACGAGACGTACACCTTCGGGCTCATCGAGGCCGGGGTGGAGGAGTTCGAGTACGGCGGCAGCCTGCTGCGGGCGAGCGCCGGCGCCGTCGCTTTGCTCGACCCCGATGTCGTGCACACCGGCCAGGCCGCGCACGGCCGCCGGCTGGAGCTACCGGGTGCTGTATCCCGAAGTCAGCGTCGTCAAAGACGTCGCCGCGGAGCTCGGCTGGCCAGCCGGGACGCCGCGATTCCCGCAGACGGTGCTGCACGACCCGGCAACGGCGGCACTTCTGCGCAGCGCGCATCAGGGAGCCGAGCACGGCGATCAGCTCGCGTCGTCGACGCTGCTGCGGGCGGCCCTGGCCGGCCTGCTGCGCGCGCACGCGGCCAGTGGCCCGGCCGCGAATCCGGTCCGGGCACGCCGGTCACCCGCCGCCGTTCGCGACGTCCGCGACCTGCTGCACGAACGGCTCGCCGACCCGCCTGCCCTGGCCGAGCTCGCGGCGATGACCGGCCTCAGCCAGTTCGCCTTGCTGCGCGCGTTCCGCGCCGCGACCGGCCTGCCGCCGCACGCGTACCTGAACCAGCTTCGGGTCCGGCGGGCCCGGCTGCTGCTTGATAGCGGCGTGCCGCCCGCCGATGTCGCCGCGCAGGTCGGGCTTCGCCGACCAGGCCCACCTGACCAGGCACTTCAAGCGCGTCGTCGGCGTCCCGCCCGCGGCCTACCAGCGCGAGCGGCTCCAGCACGCCGGCTGGAGCAGGCCGGCAAGAACGTACAAGACCTGGCGGCAGCGCCGCCGCCTAGAGTCGCCGGTATGTCCGCGCCGACCCGCGTACCAGCAGTGCAGCCAGTCAGGCCCGGCCGGTCCGGGACGGGGTCGGCCTGGGCCTGGCCGTCGGCGTCTCAGGTGTCGCGTTCGGTGCGGCCGCGGTCAGCTCGGGGCTCAGCGTCTGGCAGGCGTGCGCGCTGAGCCTGCTGGCGTTCACCGGGGCGTCTCAGTTCGCGCTGGCCGGAGTCATGGCAGCAGGCGGCAGCCTGCTGGCCGGGACGGCCGGCGCGATCCTGCTCGGCAGCAGGAACACGCTGTACGGCCTGCGGCTGGCCGACGTACTGCGGCCGCGCGGTCCTGGCCGCCTGCTGATCGCGCTCGGCGTCATCGACGAGACCACCGCTGTCTCGCTGGCCCAGCCGGACCGGGACGCGGCCCGGACGGGCTTCACTGCCACGTTCTGCTGCCTGTACCTGACCTGGAATCTCGCCACTTTGGCCGGAGCGCTGGGCGCGGGGCGGATCGGGTCACCGCAGTCGTTCGGGCTTGATGTGGTGGGACCGGCCGCGTTCCTTGCCCTGATCTGGCCGCGGCTGCGGGCCGGGCGCACGGAACGCCTAGTGGCGCTGGCCGGCGCCGCCATCGCGCTCGGCACAACGCCGCTGCTGCCCGTCGGCGTTCCGGTGATCCTCGCCGCCACGGCCGCGCTTGCCGCAGCGCTGGCCAGCCCGGCGCCGCAGGCGCCGCAGGCCGGGCGACGCGCCAGGATCGCCGGGATCGTCGCAGTACTCCAAGGGGGCCCGATGACCGGGGTGTGGATCGCGGTGCTGGCGACGTCGGCCGGCTGTTATGCGCTGAAGCTGGCCGGGCTGACCGTGCCGCAGCGCGTGCTCGCGAGCCCGCGCGTGCGCAGGTTCGCCGAGCTCGTGCCGGTGGCCTGCTGGCGGCGCTGTCGGCGGTGCAGACCGCCACCAGCGGACACGGCTTCGCGCTGGATCCCGCCCGGCTGGCGGGTCTCGGCGCAGCAGTAGTCGCGCTGCTGCTGCGCGCGCCGTTCCTGCTGGTGATCGTCGTGGCGGCCGGCACCGCAGCAGCGCTGCGGGCCGCCGGGATCTCCTGAACGCAGGCTCATTCTGCTGGCCAGCCGGCGCGCCGGCGCAGCCCGGATGGCCCGGACCCTCGCGGTCCGGCGGGGTAGAGTGCGCCGAGTGACAATCGGCGTTGAAGTACTTGACGAGGTAACCGACGAGGTAGTCGAGGCGTTCGGCCAGCTGCTCCCGCAGCTGTCCCGCTCGGCCAAGCCGCTCGATGCCGCCGCACTGGCCAAGATCGTGGCCTCGCCCGCGGTCACTATGCTGCTGGCCCGTGGCGACGGGCGGATCATCGGCTCGCTGACCCTGGCGATGTTCCCGGCTCCGACCGGGCTGCGCGCATGGATCGAGGACGTGGTCGTCGACGAGTCCGCCCGCGGTCAGGGCGTCGGCGGGGTACTCACCGAGGAGGCCCTCCGGATAGCGCAGGAAGCTGGCGCGCGGACCGTCGACCTGACGACGCGGCCGTCGAGGCAAGCGGCCGGGCGGCTCTACGAGCGGGCAGGCTTCCAGCAGCGCGATACCCGCGTGTACCGGTACGCCTTCGACTGACCCGACGCGCAGGCCGCGGACAGTTCAGTGAAGCGGACAGTTCAGTGAAACAGCCAGGCTCAGCCGAGCTCCGCTACGGCCGTGAGCAGCCGGTCCACCTCGGCCCCGTCGTTGTAGTGCACCAGGCCGGCTCGCACCGCGCTGCCAGCCGCGCGGATCCCGAGCACGCCGGTCAGCTCCCAGGCGTAGTTGTGCCCGTGCCAGACGTTGATCTTGCGGCTGGCCATATGCTCGGCGACCTGCTGCGGCGCGCGCCCGTCGACGGTGAAGTAGGCAGTCGCCGTCCTGCTCGCGGCCCGACCGTAGGTCCGGACGTGCCGCATGCTGTCCAGCCCCGCCAGCAAGACCTCGAACAGCTCCTGCTCGTGCGCCTGCGACCGCGGCCATCGACGCGAGCACCCGGTCCCGCAGCCTCAAGCCGCCGCCGTCGGGCGGCCCGGCCAGCGCAGCCAGGTGCTGCACCGCCGCCGTCACGCCAGCCAGGCTGGCGAACGGGAGGGTGCCGAGCTCGAACCGCTCGGGCACGTCGTCGGACGACGGGACAAGCTTGTCCGGGTGCAGCCCTGCCAGCAGGGCCGGGTCGGCGACCACGATGCCGATGTGCGGGCCTGACCACTTGTAGGCGCTGGTCGCGTAGAAGTCGGCGCCGAGCGCGCGCACGTCGACGGGCACGTGCGGGGTCGCGTGCACGCCATCGACGTAGCTCAGCGCGCCTGCCGCGCGGGCCAGCGCGGTGATGGCCGGCACGTCCGGCCGGGTGCCGATGACGTTGCTGGCCGCGCTCACCGCCACGAGCCGGGTCCGGTCGGTGATGAGCTTGGCGTACTGGGCCGCGGGTAGCTCCCCGGTAGCCGGGTCGACCACGGCCCAGCGCACCATGGCACCGGCCCGCTCGGCTGCCTGCACCCACGGCCGGACGTTGGCGTCGTGGTCAAGCTGTGAGACGACGACCTCGTCACCGGGCCGCCAGTCCTTAGCCAGCGCGCCGGACGAGCCGGTACGTGAGCGCCGTCATGCTCGGCCCGAAGATGACGCCATCAGGCTCGCCGCCCGTCAGCGCCGCCACCGCGGTCCGGCTGGCGGCCGTGATCGCATCGGCTCGCTTGCTCGCGGGGAACACCCCGCCCGCGTTGCCGAGGCCGCCCGCCTGCGCCTGGCTGATGGCATCGATGACCGCGGCCGGAACCTGGGTGCCGGCGGCTCCGTCCAGGTACGCGTAGCCGTCAGCCAGCGCCGGATAGCAGGCCCGGATGGCCTCCACGTCGAGCTTCATTGCCTGTCATCCCTTCCGCCGGAGCCGCAATCGAGCCGGCCATACGGCCCGCAGCAGCCACGCCGGGACCACCGTGCTGTCCTGGCCGGTGCGCGGGAGGCGACCTGAGGCCGCGAGCACAGCATGCCAGGGGTCGAGATGACGGACAGCCTTGGCTCCCGGCGTCCCGCCCAGCAGCTGCAGATGCGGCATGCCGGCCCGCCAGCCAGCCAGCACGGCGCCCGGATCCGCGGGCCGGTAGTCCACCCCGAGCGTCCTGGCCAGGTCCCAGGCGTGCAGGTGCCACTCGGCGCACGCGGCGCCGGCCATGCCGCCCACTGTGACGACCGTGTCCCGGTACTGGTGATGCGGCAAGTCCCAGACCGCGCCGAGCCTGGCGGCGTAGCTGCGCGCGGAGATGGCGAAGACGGCTATGTGCTCGGCTGGCGGCGCGTCCGCCAGCGCGGCGAGCTCGGCCGAATTCTGCCGGGCGAGCTTGCGGCCCAGGGTGTCCGGGTGCGCGCCAGTTGCCATCAGCCGCGCGTACCGGCTGACCGGCGCCTCATCCAGGTATTCATGCAAGTCGTCGGCGATGCAGCGCAGGTGGCCAGCCAGTTCGAAGGCGCGCCACTCCGGGAGCGGCGTCTGCGCGCCCCACGTCGCTTCGTCGAATTGCGCGGCGAGCTGACAGATCGCCGCGACCCCCGCGTCAAAGGCAGTTAAGACCGGAACGGGCTCTCGTAGCGGCGCATACAGTTCCCACGAATGGGTGCGCTCCACGGGCCCCCTCCAAGCCGACTCCGGCACCAACACGCGCCGTCGTCTGGCCAGAGTGCCAGAGTTACCCGCTCTTCGCCACCCTGCGCGCTATGACGCCAATCGCGACGTGCGCCCGGCAAAGCAGCGGCCACCCCGCGACCAGCAGGCGTCCAGAACCTAAACGCCGACGTCGCGTACATCTGCCGGGGTTCATGTGGCACGTGCGATAAAAATCACGTTCGTCGCCGCGGACGGCAGCCAGGTCACGCCGAGGGTGCGTCCGCCACGAGAAAAACTCGCGTGACAGCACCTTGGCTCGCCGGTTAACCTGCCAATAATGCCCCCTTTCCTGGCCAGTTCCGAGGTTTACGGGAGGTAAATCAGGGCACCTGACCTGCATATATGCCTCTGACCATGATTTGATCAAGGAAACTGGTCAGGTAATTATGTGCCCTGCTAAGCGCGACGACGACACCCTCTCTGAGCTCGCTGACGACTGGATTACTGACTGCCAGCATCGGGGCCTATCGGACAAAACGATCAAGGTCTACAGGTTCTCCGTAGGGTCCTACATCACCTCCCAGGGCGAGGATCTAGCCAACTTCGACCGTGCCTCGGCCCGTCGCTGGCTAGCCCAAATGAAGCACCTAAAGCCAGCGACCAGGCAGACGAGACTGTCCGCCCTCAAGTCATTTGGCAGCTATCTCGTCGATGAGAAGCTAGTGGAGGTTAGTCCCATCGCCGGGCTGCGCGGTCCCAAGGTCACGGTCGAGCCCGTCGAGCCCTACACGGCAGAGGACGTGCAGGCCATGATCAAAGTCTGCGGGGTCTCGGGATTCACCAGCAGGCGCAACGCGGCCATCATCATCCTGCTCGCCAGTACGGGGATGAGACTGCACGAGGCAGCCAGTATCAAGCTCTCCATGATCGACATGCAACACAAGATCATCTTCATCATCGGCAAGGGCGGCAAGCATCGCCAGGTCCCCATTAGCGCCAGGCTGCTTAAGGCCCTGAGTCGCTACATGACGCATCGCAACAAGCACAAGTTTGCCGATAGCGACTGGCTATGGCTAGGCGAGCGCAACCCGTACCTCTCGGAGCACGGTATCGACAAGGTCATTCGCTCCACTGCTGAGAGGGCAGGAGTAAAGGCAGCGCGAGCGCACAAGTTCAGGAACACGGCAGCCATTCAGATGCTTGAGGATGGGATGAGTGAGTCGTCGGTCATGAACATCTTTGGCTGGTCGAATGTCAAGATGCTACAGCGGTACAGCGCCGCAAAGGCAACTGACATAGCTCACGGTGAGTACCGCAAGCTATATGGCTAGCTCAGGGCAACAAAAAGGACAGACAGCGGCGCTACACCAAGGCCAGCACACTGAGCTACCTCTTGCTGAGTACCGTCGCCTTCTCGGATAAGTTCGTGATCGTGCACGCAAGGACAGCCAGCCATTCTTCGCCACAGGTGCACTGGCCTGGCTTTCTAAGCGATCTCTGCGGCCGCCTAGGATCCCCCTCGGCGGTATGACGAGCCATCGTAGAACGAGGTTCGTGTCCTCGACGCTGAAAGCGCGCTTTCTGTTGAGTTCCTTCCGCCATCGCGGGCATTAGCGGCAATAAGAACCGCGGCACCATATGTAAACAGTGCCTTTCAGCCCCCGAATGGGTCTGTCGCCGAAGTCCGATTCGCGTGCTCGGCCGCTAAATTTACGTGCTTCCGTTGCCGAGTTCCATCAGAGCACGGCGGGCGAGATTACGGACATGCTCCCAATGGTCGTCACTGTATAGCGCTTCTTCGGTCCATAGGACAGCGTTCGCCGGTCCACTGAAGCTGTCCAGGGCATCGTTGAGGTCTTGCAGAGCCTGCCGTGCGTTTTCTGTAAGCAGACCAGCTCCGAATAGTCGTGTAAACCACCCCGGCACCGCGTCATCCAGTTGTAGTGCAAGCTCGTCCACGGGAAATCGCTGCTCGGCAAGCCAACGCTCCTGCTGAGCGGCCGGAGCTGCGAGCAGTTCGACGAATTCCCGGAGCTGAGCGAGCAGCTGTCGTGCACTAATCTCGGCCACTGAGTCTCGGATCAGGCGGAGGCGGCGTGTGTTTCTACACACGGATTGCTGAAGAAGAGATTAGCCGAGGCCTCGAAGATCTCACCAGGTGGGATGGGGTCATCTCCGTCGCCGCCGAACAAATCGCCGAGCGGGTCGCCGCAACCGGCGACGGTACTGAACGACTCCAAACATGGGTCGTCGCCTGATCCGCCGACTGTCGAATTTGGATCATCCCACTCCCCGGCAGGGATTCGCGGGGATTTGCCCTTGCCACTAGACACTCGCCAGTACCGGCCGGGGCCATGTCGGCCGCCCCCGGGGTGCCAGCGAATCACTACATCGCCATCTTCGCCATTGCCGCCAATTTTGCGAAGTGCCCATCCTTGGCCCGCGTGCGAGCCCTTGCCGAGCGTTGTGATCCTAAACCCAGGAGGAACTCCGCCTAGTTCGGTCAACACATCGTCGGGATTCAGGCCCTCCAGGATCCATGGATCGTCGATTATGTCGCCTATCGTCAGGTTTCCGCCACCACCTGGATCCGGGGCCGCCATGAGTCCGGTCGGGTCTGTTCCGTTGAGCGGATTGTCGTTGACGTAGGAGTAAAGCGCCTGGGTTTGGCTGACGAGCGGGTCTACGGTCAGGTACTGGCTCGTGGCGGGGTCGTAGTAACGGTTCTGGAGATAGTAGTAGCCGGTTTCGGTGTCCTGGTATTGCCCGGCGTACAGCAATGGTGTGGTGGCAGTACCGGTGTGGCTAATGATGTTGCCGTAGGCGTCGTAGGTGTAAGTGGCAGTGACGGCGCCAGTGGAGCTGGTGACTAGCCGGGTGGAGCCGAGCTGGTCCTGCAGGAGGTAGGTGGGGGTGCCCGCGGAGCTGATCTGCTCGGCGGCCAAGCCGTCGGGGCCATAGAGGTAGCTGCTAGCGCCGTCGGTGAGCAGCATCGGGTTGCTTGCGTTGATGTCCCAGGCGTAGGTGGCGGTGGTGGCGCCGGTGGTCTTGGTAGCGCGCAGGCCGTCGCCGTTGTAGGTGTAGCTGGTTGGGGTGCCGGTGGCCGGGGTGTAGCTGGTGAGCTGGTTGGCCTGGTCGTAGCCGTAGCTCGTGACAGCACTGCTAGTGGTGGCAGTAAGACGGTCGCCGCGGAGGTTGTAACTATAGGTCGTAGCGGCGCCACTGGCCGGCGTTGAGGCGGTCAGCTGGCTGGCCATGTCGAAGGTCTGGGTGGTGCCGCCGAGGGTGGTGGGGTCGTCGGCCTTGTCGTAGGCGTCGCTGGTGGTGTTGACGGCGGTGAGTTGTGTGAGCTTGTTGTAGATGTAGGTCTGGGCGGGCGCGCTGATCGCGGTGCCGGCGGTGGTGGTGGAGGCGAGCTCGGCGTCTTTGCCGCGGGTGTAGGTGAAGCTGGCCAGGGTGCCGCTGGAGGTGGTGTCGGTGATGGAGGTGACCTGGTCGCCGACATTCAGGCCGGTGGTGGCGGTGATCCCGTTGGGGTAGACGGCGCTGGTGAGGACGTTGTCGTTGTTGTAGCCGAAGGTGGTCTTGTTGGTGTTCCAGTCGGTGACGGAGGTGAGCCGCTGGGCGGTGTCGTAGCCGTCGGTGACGACCTTGCCGTTGGGGTAGGTGATGGTGGTGACGCTGCTGTCGGCGTTGTAGCCGTAGCTGATGACCTGCCCGGCGCCGTTGGTGACCTTGGTGAGCCTGCCGGCGTTGTCGTAGGTGTAGCCGGTGGCGCCGCTGGCGTCGGTCATCGAGATGCGGTTGCCGGCCGGGTCGTAGCTGTAGCTGACGGCGTGGGTGGTGCCGTCGGAGTAGCTGACGGCGGTGAGCCGGTTGGCCAGGTTGTAGGTGCTGGTGGTGACGAGCCCGTCGGGGCTGGTCACGGTGACGAGGTTGCCGTCGGGGTCGTAGGTCGAGGCGGTGAGCCGGCCGAGCGGGTCGGTGACCGAGGTGACCCGGCCGAGGGGGTCGTACATGTACGTAGTGGTGTTCCCGGCCGCGTTGGTGTACGAGGTCCGGTTCTGGTCAAGGTCGTAGGTGTAGCCCAGCGTGGTGGTGTCGGGCCGGGTGACCGAGGTGAGGTCGTCGGCCAGGTCGTAGAGGTCGGTGGTGACGTTGCCGTCCGGGTCGGTGACAGTCGCGGCGTTGCCGTCGCCGTCGTAGGTGTAGCTGGTGACGTGGCTGAGCGGGTCGGTCACCGAGGTGAGGTGCCCGGCCGGGTCGTAGGCGTAGGTGGTGATCTTGCCGAGTGGGCTGCCCCGAGCTTTCCGGACAGCGGATTTGGAGCTATTTCATGCTGCACGCTGCCGGTTCAGGTACTCGTCGTGGACTTCCTGCGGAGTCTTATAGCCGAGTGCCGAATGGAGACGCGTCCGATTATACCGGAGCTCGATGTACCGGGCAATGTCTTCACGTGCTCTCCTGATCGTCGGATACACGGTACGGTGAATCCGCTCCACTTTCACCGCGGCATTGAATGATTCCGCCAGGGCATTATCGAAACACGACCCTGTGCGGCCCACAGATTGCCGGATACCCAGTTCCCCGAGCACGGCAGCGAACTCGGAGGACGTGTAATTGCTGCCGCGGTCGCTGTGAAAGACCGCATCGGCGGGAAGTTCCACGTTGCGGGCGGCCATCTTAATCGCGCTGGTGATCAGCGGCGTCCGGTAATTATCATCGACTGCCCAGCCGATTACCTTGCGCGTCGCGCAGTCAATGACCGTCGCGAGAAACGCCCAGCCCTCCCAGGTCTCGATATACGTGATATCGCCGACCATCTTCTGCCCGGGAACCCCGGCAGTGAAGTCGCGGTTCACCAGGTCCGGGATCGGGCCGGCCTGGCCCTGCTTCGTGGTGGACGGCCGCCACGGCCGCGGCTGGCAGGCCACCAGGCCCAGCTCCCGCATGACCTTCCGGACCAGCCCGGGGCTGGCCACGGTGCCCTGCCGGGCCAGCTGCCAGGCGATGCGCCGGTACCCGTAGGTGGAATCAGAGTCGTCGAAAATCTTCCTGATGATCAGCGCGAGCTTCGCCCGTCGTGCCGCGGTCGCGCTTTCCGGGCGCGATTTCCAGTCATAGAATCCGGACTTCGATACTTCCAGCCATGCGCACATCTGCGTGACAGCCGGAGCATTCTCCCGGGTGGCGTACTCCGCATCGATAAACTCATACACGTCAGTCACCGATGCTCCGCCGCGAAGTACGCCGCGGCTTTTGAAAGGAAGTCAGCCTTCATCCGCAGTTCCCGGTTCTCGCGCTCCAGTTCCCTCAGCCGGGCGCGCTCCGATAGCTGCAGCGGCGGCTCGTCTTCCGCGTGCTTTTCCCGGTACGCCCGGACCCAGTTCCCCAGCGACGTTTCGCTGATCCCGAGCTCCCGCGCGACATCGGCGATAGCGCGAGACGTCTCGACGACCATCTTCGCTGCTTCCTCGCGGAACTCAGGAGAGAATGTCTTGTACTTTCCTGCCACCTGATCCAGTCCTTTCCGGTGAAGATCCTAAAGGATCCGCAGTCCGGAAAGAAGGAGGCACCCTAGAGCGCGTTGGTGACGGTGGTGCGGTTGCCGTCGGCGTCGTATCCGTAGCTGGTGGTGTGGCCCAGCGGGTCCTTGACCGAGGTGAGGTCGTCGGTCTTGTCGTAGCCGTAGGTGGTGGTGTTGCCGGCCGGGTCCTTGACGGTGGTGAGCCGCCCGTCGCTGTCGTACCCGTCGGTGGTGATGTCCCCGGCCGGATCGGTCGTGGTGGCCAGGTTGTCGGCGGTGTCGTAGGTGTAGCTGGTGGTCTTGGTGTCGGGATTGGTGGCGGTCTTAACCTGCCCGTCGGGATAATAGGTGTAGCTGCTCTGGTCGCCGGCCGGGTCGGTGACCGAGGACAGCAGCCCCGCGGTGGTGTAGGTGCTGGTCGTGGTGTTGCCGCGCCCGTCGGCGTGGGTGAGGATCTCGTTCATGCTGTTGTAGGTCCACGTCTGGGTGTAGTACAGCGGCGCCGGGTCGGACTTGGACAGCATGTTCCCGCGGGCGTCGTAGGTCATGGTGGTGACGTTTCCCAGCGGGTCGGTGACCTGGGTCAGGTCCAGGTTGCCGTCGTAGCCGTAGTAGGTGACTCCGCCGAGTGGGCTGATCTGGCTGAGCAGCACGTTGGCGTTGTAGACGTCGGTGGTCACCCCGCCGTTCGGCTGCGTCGTCGTGGCCGTCTGCGTTGCGGCGTTCCACCCGAACGTGGTGGTCTTCCCGTCGCCGTTGGTCTGCGAGGTAACCCGGCCGGCGGTGTAGAAGTTGGTCAGGACCACCTTCAGGTTGGGGTCGGTGATGGTCGTGAGCTGGCCGGCGGAGTTGTAGGCGTACTTGGTGACCCCGCCGCGCATGCCGGTCACTGAAGTCAGCCGCCCGCTGGTGTAGGCGTAGGTGACGGTGCGGGCATCGGGCATGGTCAGCTTGGTGAGCAGCCCGGAGGTATAGGCCAGCGTGACGACCCGGCCGCCGGCGTCCTTGATGGAGGTGAGCTGGCTGCCGGTATAGGTGAGGGTCAGGCCGGTGCCCGACCGGTCGGTCATCGACGTCAGCTGGCCTGCAGTATTGAAGTTCAGGTGCGTCCCGTCGGGTTCCACGGCCTGGTATCCGCCTGACACCGCGGCCAGGGTCGCGTACACGCCGGCGGCTCCGGTGTAGGTGCCGTTGGCGTTCTTGGCGAAGACCATCTGTTGGCCGTCCGCCGACCGGAAGGTGGCGTTCCCGGAACCGTCGAAGCTGAGGCTGGCCTGGTACGGGTCGGTCCACCCCGGCCCCAGCGGACCGCTGGCGGTATCCAGGGAGGTGTAGGCGCGGGTGAAGCCGAACGTCACCCCTGGGCCGGGCAGTTTCGCGTCCGTCACCGTGTCGCTGTAGGCGCCGGTCGCGGTGTTCACCGGGTCGCCCTGGAAGTCTTCCGGCTGCGCCGCCCCTGGGGTGCAGGGGGCGCATCCGTATGTCTGGGCAGCTGGCACCGGCGGCGGGAACTGCGCCGGGCCGGGTGGCAGGAAACCAATCGCGTTCCCGGACGGCTCGGAGAACCAGATCGCCCCGTTCGGGGCCACGCCCAGGCCTACGGCCGAATTGCCCGAGGGCACTGAGGTGAACGAAACCTGCCCGTTCGTTGTCATCCGGCCGATCGAGCTGTCGTCGAAGTTGGCGAAGACCACCGCGCCGGTGCCATCCTGCCGGATGTACTCGGGGGTGTACCCGTTCGGGGACACCAGCGTCCAGGTATAGGTGGTGTAGGTGCCGGTCGCGGTCATCGCGGTGAGGGAGTTCGCGCTATTGCCGAACCACACCCGCCCGTCCGCGCCGGTGGTGATGTCGCTCAGGCTCCAGCCGGACGGCAGGACGTACTGGGTCAGCGCCCCGCCCGTGCTCACCTGGTACAGGTAGTTCCCGCTCGGCCAGCCGGTTCCGGTGAACCACAGCCCGCCCGGCCCGGCAGTGATGAAGCGCGGGCTGATTCCGCTCAGTCCTGACCCAAGGCTGAAATACGTCACCGCCCCGGCCGGGGTCACGTAGCCCACCTGATCCTCGACGGTAGTGAACCACACGTTCCCGTCGGGCCCCGGCGTGATGTCGTAGGCATCACTGTCCGCGACGATCGGGAAGAACGTGAACGACCCCGACAGCGTCATCCGGCCGATATAGCTGGCAGTGGTAAACCACAGGTTCCCGTCCGCGCCGACCGCGATCCCCTGCAGGCTCCCGCTGCCCGCAGGCTGTGACGGGACCGGGTACTCGGTGAACGACCCGCCCGCGGTGACCTCGCCGATTTTGTTGCCGCTGGACTCCACGAACCATGCGGTGCCGTTGGGTGTGACCGCCACCCCCTCCGGGAAGCTGCTCGCGGTTGGTACCGGGTACTCCTGGATCCCGCTCCCGCCCGACATCGCCGCCAGCAGCACAGCATGCTGATGCCGCTTCTCCTGCGACGGCGACCGTGAACCGCTGCCCGCTGCAGTCGTCTGCAAGCGGCCGGGCCACGGGACCACCCGCACGCGTCGTGTCGTTCCGCGCGCGCGGATCACCTTCGCGTGCCGCACGTGAATCACCCGCAGCGACGGATGGGTTGGCAGAACCAGGCGAGTCCGATGGACAACCGGGCCGCGATGAGCTGTTATCGCCTGTGCAGACGCCGGGACGGCGCAGACCAGGCCCATTAGCAGGCCGCCTACCGCCACGAGGCATGCAGTAATACGGATGCGTGACACGATTACCTCCCGGATTTCGTCGTTCTGGGAGGTCAGTCCCGGCCCCGGCCCAGCACTTCCGTCGGCTGGCACCCAAATAGTGACCGGACATGATGACTCCGTCAAGACCTATTAAAAGCTGAATAAATAAACTTTGATCCTTGACTGATGGCACGCATATGCCGTACGGAGGTGGCTCGCGACGGTCGGAAGCTCCAGGCGCGCGACTTGATCAGCTAGGGTCCAGCTAGGCGGACCGCTTCATCTCTAGGTGCATAGCGCCGGGGGTAGAACCGCGTAACCTTAGGCGCGCTGGCCACGTGAATCTAGAGGCGCAGGAGCAGCTCGCGCAAGATGAGCATGGGCCCCCCGCCGCGCGCTGCTCGTCGAGGCTCGACCAAACAGCCGAACCGGTCGTGGTTGACGTCTTCACAAGTCGCGGCGCGCACATTCGAGACGACCTGAAAGAGCGACCTGTCTCGCCCGCTCGTCGAGGCAGGCGAGGCCGATGCTGAGAAATACTTCAGTGACCCTTCGTCATTGAGGACCTGAACAGCATTGGAACTATCTCCGCCGCCACGGCCACTATTGCCGCCGGGTACGCATCCTCGCCAGCAACGGCTGGACTGAGAAGTGTCTTGGGAGTGCCCGCCGCCGAGGGCTTCTTCGCGTCGCTGAAGAACGAGATCTACTACCGGCGGCTCTTTCCGACGGGTCCACGCCTGGGCCGCCGTCGCGGAGTTCATCGAGGTGTTCTACAACCGAGTCCGGCTGCGGCCCGCCTGCGGCTACCGGAACCGCTGAAACCCTTACCAACTAACCGAGAAACTGTCCTAGATCTTGACACTGCTCACCGGTCGCTGCTCTCCATCGTGTGCTTGAGCGGGTCGTAGCCGTCAGGGACACCTCGTCATGCACCAGTGGTACGACTTCCCCAGACACCGCCACAGCATCGATCTGCGAGCCATAAATGAACTGCTGCGCTCCAATGGTCTGGGGCAGAGATCCAGCCGCCTCGACAGACGAGGAAATGTATTTCGCCTGCTCTATACGTCTTGTTAGAGTACTATAAACGTGCCTGCTCATAGGCCAGGCGTGCGACGTCCAATGCCTCTTCTGGCGAGTTGTATTCCGTTCTGCTGAGCACCGTGCAGTCTGGTTCTTCATCCCCCACGGAAAGTCCTTGCCGACGTCGAACATAACGGCTATCCAGCGCCCATTCATCTCCATGACCCCGTAAGTGACGTCCATGCGCAGCCCTTTCAGGAGTCAGGGCAGCGGCCGGAACGCATCATGCGCCTTCGCGCTGGACTCGTCCGGATCGCGTTCCACCCCTAACGAGCCCGACCGACGGTGTTGGCCGAACAGCAGCGGCCAGAGGGAAAGGATAGCTGAACTTGTATTGCTTGTCTGACCGCGACGCCTAGTTCGTCCGAGCTTGTAGTGCATTATGCCGGTGTCGCAACAAATCATGATGACCGCGTCCGGTATAATAGTTACTAATACGACCAAAGAATGAGGACTCCAGCCGATGAGCATGTGGCAGCGATACAACGTGCCCGGTTATGACTGCGCCCAGGATTTATCGCCTGACGACTTATCGCGCCTTTGGAATCCCAATCAGCCGTCCGAGGATGAGTTAGCGGCTAGACATGCCCGCGTTCAGCGCTCGGGCAGTCACCGGCCCGGTACTTGGCAGGACTGGTACGCGGAGTACTGCGAGCGGTACGGCGTGACCGACGAGGTTGACCAGGACGAGCTAGCCATCGGCATACGGCAAGCGAGCACTCCCGCTCCATCGATGACCTTGTTCGCGCCGCCATCGATGCCGCAGAGGATCAGGCGGAAGAAGTACAGCTGGAAAGGCTCTACACCGTAGGTGACCTGGCCAAGGCACTAGACCGCACGTCGTGGTCAGTACGTGACTGGATACGCCAGGAGCACATCCCCGACGCACCTATCACCAGCGCGGCGGGCTGGCGCTACTGGCCTAAGAGCTACGTTGAGGCGATCGTCGCGCTGTGGAACAAGCAAGGTCGCCGCATGTCCCCCAGGTTCTCTAAGAGCTGCTTCGAGCTGTCCCGGCTGCTCGAAAATAGACAGCCTGGACTGAGCCCATAGGCAAGCGGCCTCTCGGCAGTGGATCTCTCGTAACTAGTAACCTGCGCCGGGAGGCTGCTTCATGCCTATTCTAATACAAACAATCTGGGCGCCTGACAAGATTGCATAGGACATTACTTCAAACGTCGGCTGAAGGCTACTGCCACCAGTATCAGTTACAGCCCTGGCCTTATCACCGCGCCCGGCCAAGAGTGTCAGAGAGGCTCCAAGACTATATAGGAAACAATGTCGGAGGCAGGTGGGCCTACGGAGACAAGTAATGGATGACTATCCTTGAGCCTATGGATTAGGGCCATATCCATCATCCGTCCCGCCTCGCACCTGGGAACACGAGCGGCCGAGGGGCCATTTTAATTGGCCCAGTAGCCATATTAATCCACGTCATGGCCACTTTAATGACACATCCGCCGCACTAACAGAGGCATCTCCTCGCAGTTTGGTCCGTATGTGCGGCCGACTGCATCCCAGATGCACTGGAGGAGCCATACGTGTCGAATATAGATCCGAATTAATCTGACTACCGCTAGAAACCTGGCCAGGTCCCTGGCGAGCCGTGATCAAGGAACCGCCAGGTCAGAGGCCCTAGGGATAAGGATTCATTATCCCTCGAGTTCTGGCCTCCGCAGTCCATATGCGGTCGAGACGCCGCTCCAATGCGGCGTCCCTGAATTCCCCCATCCATAACAATGACCCCCGACCGTTAATCGCCATTGCGGTGAATGGCACGGGCCAGGTTGCCGGAATATGTTTGGGAGGCAGTAAATAGACAGTGGCCAGCCCACTAATGGGACTCCGATGTACCCTATTCACGATTTGACTCTAGATAACCTCAAGTAGACAGTGCCCTGCATGGGGTAACCGGAATATCACCGCGCTCGGCGTAGGTTGGAGTATGCAGAGAGCCTATCGAGGGGGATTTACAGATGAGCCAGATTCAAGATGAACTCCGCGAGCTAGCACTTGGCTATGGCTGGGATGCCACTGAGGACATGCACGGCACCAAGCACCCGGCAGATACCTTCACCCAGGGCGCGAAGAGGATCAAGGTCGTCTACAGCACTAACAGCATCTTCAATATCTACAGGTGGGAACATAGTCCGGGCTACGATCCCGGCGCTCACACCAATCCTCCTGGTCGCTGGATGCCTGGTCCCGACACCGGCAAGAAGAAGGTCGTGCGCGACACCCTGATTCAGCCGGGAACCCTTGACGACTGGGACTATCTGCGCCGGCAGGAAGTGGAGAAGCGCAGGTACGGAACCATGGGCAACATACCAGGCCGATGACGTGCAATTTAGTCAGGCTCACTCCCATTCCACCGGGGTGAGCCTTTCTTCATCTACAGCCTAGTTAATCTCAACTAAGAACCTGCTATTTGACATTCTCACGCCATCGGGTATACATGTGAGCGCTAAAGTAACCTACGGTGAGGATTAGTTCAGATGGCTTCAAGATATGGACCCTGAGGATATCGCTCAGTATCTCGCTGAGCTTGCGGAGAGTTTCGAGCCGCCTGTTGATCCTGATCGTGATGCGACGGCTGATGATGAAACCATCCGTTCTGCGATATACCGCGCGCACTGGGATACTATGGCATTGTTTGAAGCTGCCAGGCAAGATGACGACGATGCCGTAGAGATGATAGTCAATGATTGTGACGCCAAGGAAGTACTGAGGGCGACGATTGCGACCTGCATCCTCCTGCTTAAAAGCTGTGATGGTCTTGGCCTGGGTCTCATGAATCACATCGCCAAGCGAGGGAACCTGCCAGGTGTAGAGATCAGCCTGAGCGAGTTTGCAGTGCTGATTGCACGCAGGGCACTTGTAAGGCTGACTGATGACGACAGCGAATGAAGCTGCCTACAGGAGCGTGCGGGAAGACCTCGATGGAGCCGGCTTTTCGCAGCCACAGCTATAACCGCGCCGTAGTGGTACCACTTACACAAGAGAAGGCTGCTCTACGGACTGAGCCTTCTTTTGTTGTGCGCCATTTGACTTATAAGCAGCCGCGGCTGCTCGCCATCGGGGCGCCTACTCGAAGCGTTTAGCGCGCGCATCAGGAGCGCGAACTTCTCCGGGTGCTTGGCGAAGTACTCGTCGCTAGTGACCGCGGCCATGGGTCGACGTTAGGGCGACCGCTGTTACCAGACCGTTGCCTAGGTATTGCCTGACTGCCAGCAGACTTCGCCGGCCCGATCTTCGGATGTGGCGGGCCGGGGCCACGTACGAGCTGAGAGCGCCGTGGACGCGTCGAAAGCGCACGACGAGTCCGCCCACGGGAGGCCCCGAACTTCAGTATGCGGAGTTCGACACGCTCGCTCGTGCCGATGAGCGGGTGCTTCTGGCGAGAGGACTTCGCAGACGAGGGCTTCCCTGAGGGTGGACAATCCTGCCACGCCCGCTAGAGCTTGCGGAATCTCGCTTGCCAGCTCGGGGAGACCTGGTCGGCGGCGGTAGGCCGGCCTCACATAGAGGACAGCACGATGAGCAATGAACGGGTGGCGCCGGAGACGAAGGGCGTCGCGGTGGAACTGCTGGCCACGGTTGATCTCGGCCCCGAGATTCAGGGCATGGAAGGGCGCCAGCTTCGCATGCGAATGGTGACCATCGAGCCGGGAGGAGTCTTCGGCCCGGTTCACGATCACAAGGGGAGACCGGGGACCGTGTACGTGCTGCAGGGGACGATCACCGACCATCGAGATGGGATCGCCACAGACTACGGGCCGGGTGTCGGCTGGCCCGAGGACCGGAACACCGTCCACTGGCTCGAGAACAGGGGGACGATTCCGGCGATGGAGATCTCGGTCGATGTCGTCCGGCACGAAGGGATGGGCGGCAGCCGAACCAGCAGCTAACAACCGGATCTGCCGCAGGGCGATCGACTCGCGGAGTAGGTGCGGCCTGGGCTCTACCGGCGCGTGGATACTTGCTGTCGTGGACAGGAGCCGCAGCGGTGGCAGCGACGATCCCCACGCCATTCCCGATGTGTACCGCGGAACATTGGGAAGGCCCGGGCCGATATTGTTCACCCTCGACGTCGATGGCGAACGGTTCGCCATCCGCCAAGGTGGGTACGGCGGCACCGACTACGACTGGCTGAGCGGGCCCAACAAGGGCTACGGATTCGCGTCGAGCGGGACACCGAATCGGTCGGTGGAGGAGCACGAGGAGAGCATCCGCGTGTTCCTCGCCATGATCGATCCCAATACGGGCTACATCGGCGACGACTGAGCCGAGGAGCTTGGATATGTCTGCGGTAACGTCCGGTCATGCCCCGCTGGGTGCCGCGCCCTCGCGGGAACGGCAGGTCCACGGCCGGGGCTCAGACCGGCGTCACGTCCGGGAGCGTGCCAGGCCGCTTCGGGTGACTCCGGCGCAGCCAGCGGAGGCACCCTGGCCAACCGCCCGGGTCAGCTAGCCGTGTACCACAACTCGACTTGATCTCGATGCCCAGACCAGCTCAGGTCAAGGGTCCAGCATCCGGGTGCTGGGAGATTGACGTATGAGGGGCCGATATTGGGCAGCTTCACGGCGGCGATGCGGTGCGTGCCGTTGAGCGTAGCGTGGATCGTCAGCGGCGCTCCGAGCTTTCCAGCGAGCCGCGATACCCACAGGACTTTGTTTCTCACGTTAGGAAGCGGCGGGGCGTACAGCGACGATTGTGGCCCGCCCCAGAGAATGGCGACGATGTCGCCCTGCCGCCCCATCACATGCCCGATCGGCGTGTCTGGTGGATTAAAGCCGGACCGGGCCCATGCTGGCAGCGGCCCGTCGATCCGCCGAGCCAGACAACCCGCGGCGCTAACCGGCGCAGCCATACCGTCGGCGATAGCAGCTGGACGGGACGGCAGTGGCGACGCAGATTGGCCGACGGGAGAGCACGCCGCCATCGCCGTGACGGCCACGCCAAAGAGGACAACAGCCGTTCCGGACTTCACATGCTGACGATACGCCGTCTAAGGGCACGGCCGCGACGTCGGCCGTGGCCAGCGGATCGGTACTCAGGGTAGGTGTCGCTCTGCACCGCTCCGTCAGGCGCGGAACCTGCCTGATGGTCCCGGCGCCGAGGGCTAGTTCGGAGTTGACGGATGGTTTCCGCTCATGCCGCCGGGCGAGGGTTACCTCATCGGTATCAGCGATTCCTACACCGTGGCGTTCGACGATCACGAGCGACCTGAGCGCAGCGATGTGACGGATTCGATGCTGGTCTGGCCTTGCACACGGAAAGCGGTGTCCAGCCACCAGTCCTGCGGAAAGGGCCCGATCTTGCAAGTGCGATCATAAGTATAGGCACCGAAGCTATCGATTATCGGCTCGGCCTCCATCTTTATTGCTGCGCCGACGCGGACCATGGCGTGCCGCTCGTCGCCGAGTACCCCCCCCCGGCCGGCTGCCAGGTATCACGGCGGGCTGCGTCGGGTTGGTTCCAGGTTAGCTTGTTGAATAGGACGTCGTAGGCGGCCAACTCAATGCGCATGAGCACCGGCCGCACGTCCCTGGCCAGCACGTATCGTCTGCCGCTGCGGTCGGCGTGAGTTGCTTGGTTGCGAAGCTGGTGCCATTTCTCGACCTCGTCGTGCGTGTACTGGAGCCTGTCGTAGTGACCGAGAAAGTCGGCGAGCGGGCTGACGAGTTCTGCGGGCTGGGCGCGGAAGGCCCGTTCAAAGAAGCGGGTGAACTCGCGGAATCGGCCGGTCTCGTGGGTATTGGCAAGGGCCTCGGTAAGCAGTTCGACTCCGTCCTTGCGATCGTTGAGCTCTAGGAGGACTGGGTCGGTGATGGCGAAGGCTGCCGGGACTAGCCGGAGGTGCTGCGCTGGCTGCGACAACCCGGAGCAGCCGTTAAGCCATTCTCTGTCAGCTGCAGTGACGCCGCTAAACCCCGCAGCCGGCACTGCAGACGTGATTCTGCGCGTCGAGAAAGTTGCGACGGCCGCTAGGTCCGCGAAACGCTCGATGGCGTTCTCGCTCCGACGCGCGATCTGGTCGGCAATCACAATCGTCCCATCACCATCGGTGTCCGGTCTGGATGCCAAAGGCACTTCGGCGAACGCCAGAAACCGCCGAAATGGCTGTTCGGCAGGCTTTCGTGGCTGAATCATTAGTGTTACGCCCTCGACCTCGGTCCTGAAGGTCCAGGGTTCAGCTGGTGGTCGCGAGATTTCAATCTGAGCTATACGGAGGAACTTCACGACCTTAATCGTGCCACTCGGCCGCGGGCTCGCCGACTCGGCACGACGTGCGGTCACGGAAGTCAGCGCGATCGTATCGACCTCAGCGACGCTAGGTCGACCAAGATGGACCGCTCGCACCATCCGCTGGTGCCGCGGACCGTGATCCTTGTCGTCCGGCTTCCGGTTGAACACGGCCATTCCACTGTCGACTGCTGCGGCCGTGCCTCGCTCGATCCACTGGACTGCCCATCTAAGCCTCGCGGGCGCGTAACTGCGTGTCAGGCCGAGGAGCGCCTGAAACGGCGGATCTCTGGAGCGTCCGGGCCTTTGACGAACCCGGCTTCGGTGAACACTTCAGAATGCTCGCTGGCCTTCTCGACGAAGATCAGCCGTGGCGGCTTGGGCCTAAACGCATCTACGAGCCCAGGATTCCGCTTCGACGCCGACCACACGTCTTGAAGCACCCTCTGGCGGAGCCGTAGCACCTCCATTCGGTGCTTGCATACGACTTGAGGTTGAGGTCTCGCACTGACGCGCTGTCGGCCTCGATCTCATACCAGCGGTCCGGACCGGGGTGAAGAAGCAGGCATGTCTTGCGGTCGACAGGAAACGTCACCTGCACCTGCGGCGAGGAGAACCAGCCGCCATTCCGGTCAGGGTAGGCCTCGGGGTCGTAGATGTGGACGGGATGATCGCTGATGATGAACTCGTCATCCCCCGCGGTGCGAATGACGTTCCAGGTCATCTCCGCGCACAGCCGGGCTGGAAGATCCTCGGCCATCGCAAACTGACCAAGTACCTCGGCGTTCCAGCCAAGACTCGGGGCAAGTTCCCCGCTCTCGATCATGTCCCTCAGCTTGGTGCGCCAGGCGTCGACATCCTCGTCGGTGACGCTCTGGCCTGCACCCTCCAAGAAGTCCCTGACATGCTCGCGATCGGACAGCTTCATCTGAGCCCAGAGCTGCGCAGCTTGGGCGGTGACAAAGCACATGTTCTCACGCATACGAGGTGTTCGCTGGTACTGGAGTTGAAGGAACGTCGCGAGCGCAATCCGCTCGCCTGGAGTCAGTGGCTGGACGGCCGAGACCTTGTCCAAGACGGGCCGGGCGAGAGACTCGATCTCCGAGAACGCCTGCTCAGCCAGTTCTGGCTCCCGGTCTCCTTTGGAATCGTCAAGCCGGTTGTAGTTGGTAACCGCAGCCTCGCTGTGCACGCTCGACCGTCTAATCCGGCCCGAGCCGAACTCCAACGTCCACAACGTCGGGTTGTCTCGGTCTGGCTCTCCGCTGAAGCGGCCAAGGTTCATCTGCGGCACGTAGTGGTGTACCTGCCTGCTGCCCACTGAATGCGCCTGCCTTCGCCACCGCGATCGCGTGCGGCCGGTCCGCCGCCAGCCAGACTGTATCGGTCTGTGCCGACATCCTGCTTCCTCATTTCTCACGGGCCGCGGTAGCAGGCGAGTGGGCTCACGCCGGGCCAACGCGAGCGAACGACAAGATCGTCGTGGTGATCTACTTCGGCGACGCGCACGTCATTGCGACGAGCCCGGCTGTCCCAGGGCGCGCCGAGGCCGACGAGATCATCAACAGCATGAATCAGGCTCACCGTGAATTCGTAGCCACGCTGCCGCGCGAGGTTGACTGCGAAACCCGCGACTGCCCGGCATGCCTCTCGACGTCGGCCGCCTTCTCAAGAGGCGAATCCGTCAGCGGAATCTGTCAAGATCATTGAGGCACGATCGCGGGTGACTTACTGAGCGGCGGCCTCTTTCTGTTCCTGGGGGTCGCGGGGCGGGTTGATCCATGATCCGGCCGGGATGCCTGGCGGGGCGGGCGGGCTGTTGACGAAGCGCTCGGGGTGGGCGTGGTAGGCGGCGGTCAGCACCGTGGCCCGGCCGGCCTGCACGGCTGCGGCCCGGCCGTAGTGAATGTCGGCGGCGGTATGCAGGCCCAGCCCGCCGTGGCGATGCTGGTTGTTGTTACCAGGGGAAGAATTCCTGGCAGTGCGCCCGGGCGGCCTCGATCGAATCGAAGCGGCGGGGAAAGCCGGGCCGGTACTTGAGGGTCTTGAACTGCGCCTCGGAGTACGGGTTGTCGTTGCTCACATGGGGGGCGGCTGTGGGACTGGGTGACGCCCAGGTCGGCGAGCAGCAGCGCGACCGGCTTGGACGTCATCGAGGAGCCGCGGTCGGCGTGGATGCTCAGCTGCCCGCGGCCGATGCCCTGCTTCGCGCAGGTCGCGGCGATCAGCTTCTCCGCCAGGACAGCGGACTCGCGGGTCGCGACCATCCAGCCGACGGCATACCGGCTGAAGATGTCCAGAATCACGTACAGGTGGTAGTACGTCCACTTGGCCGGGCCGTGCAGCTTGGTGATGTCCCAGGAGTACACCTGGTTCGGGCCGGTCGCCGCCAGCTCGGGCTTGACCGCAGCCGGATGAGCGGCCTGCGCCCGTCGTTCCCGGTTCTCGCCGGCCTTGCGCAGGACCCGGTAGAAGGTGGACACCGATCCCAGGTAGATGCCCTCATCCAGCAGCGTGGCCCAGGCCTCGGCCGGGGCGGTGTCGGCGAACCGCGCCGAGTGCAGCATGTCCAGGATGGCCCGCCGCTCGGCGGCCGCCAGGGCGCGGGGCTGCACCCGGTCGCGGTGCGGCACCGGCGGCCGGCGCGGCGGTGCCGGGCTGGCCCGGTGCCGCCGGTACCAGGTAGCCTGCGCCACTCCTGATGCCGCGCATGCCGCGCGGGTGCCGATCCTCGGCGCCAGCAGCGCGATGGCCTCGTCGGTCACGAACTCGACCTGGGCCCGGTGTCCGCGCCCTCGGAGATCGTCTCCAAGAGCGCCTGCAGTTTTGCCTGGACATCCACCACGAAGCGGGCCTTAGCCAGCTCCTGCTCCAGCTTGGCCTTCTCCTTCTGCAGCCGGGCGATCTGCGCGTCCCGCGGATCCGCCGCCGGCCGGCCCCGCGGCCGGGCGGATGCCAGCGCGCCCGCGTCCCGGGCCCGCCGCCACTCGATCACGTGACTGGGATAGAGCCCTTCCCGGCGCAGCACTGCGCCCTTCTCACCCGCCGGAGCCGCGTCGTACTCGGCCACCACGTCCAGCTTGTACTGCGCGGTGAACGTCCGCCGGCGGCCCTTCTCGGGCACCTCCGGATCCGGGCGGTCCTGCCGCTCGCCACTCACTTGTCCAGCTTCGCCGGCCACCAGGGCACGGTCGAGCACGGTCACAGTCATCTCGGGAAGTTGTCTCCATCCCCGCCCTCGGGGAGGTCAGTGGTTACTGAAGGGCGGGTGCCTCACGACAGCTTGGCAGAGAGGGCAGCCGAGCAATCCGTTATAAGGAGTGTCACCACGCCCGAGCCAGACCGCGGCCGGACAGTAGCCCGGCAGGCGGGAAGAGGCATACCACGTCTACTTCGGCCGCCAGAAAGTAGCCAAGCGAATATTGACGATGCCGCCAGAGGTTCAGCACTCACAACGGAAGAGGCAGCAACACTTGGCATAGGGCTGGCTAAGCACTCACAGGGCATCAGGTGCGCACCCGGTTGAAGTTCGAAGCAGAGCGAATCAGCTACTGAGCCGCCTCGTACTGTCGTAGCACCTCGCCGCTGATCCGACCGCGCTCCGAAACCTTCATCCCGGCGGCCCTGGCCCAAGCGCGCACCGCGGCTCGGTCACTGGAAGGAGCGGACGAGGGATTGGCACGGCGCTGGCTGCCGCGCGGAACCCGTCGGCCAGCTCCCACATACGCGGCGAGCGCCTTATCGAGTCTGCCGCGGTTCTTGGCGTTGAGGTCAATCTCGTAAGACACGCCATCGATTCCGAAGGAGACAGTCTCTGCGTTGGCGGAACCGTCAAGGTCGTCAGTCACGACGACGGAAACAATACTGACCATGCTTCAAATCATTCAGGTGACGTGATCATCTGTCAAACTGGGCACAATAGCTGGCGAATCGCCCAAGCGATTGCGCGTGGTTATGTCGCGCTACGTCAGACCCTTAGGCTCTGCATCATCGCAAGCGTGATCTGAGCCGAACAGTGCAGGACCTGACAGGAGTTGTCCATGTTCCCGAGCCTGGTGATCAACCCCGGCATGTACCCATGCGTAATAGAGCACCCGAATGGTCAGCGTCTCGCAGCGGAGATTGACCTAGGAGCAGACCGCAGCCCACAGGGTCAAGTCTTCGGATGGCCGGTCAACGACCGTGACGGCCTCAGAGTGCTGCCGCAACCTGCTGAGCAGTTCCATGCGCTCAAGTGTGACTTGCGAGCGGGCTGGGAGGTGCTCCTGGTCGACGCGACTGTCCAGGCTTGGCTTCCCGAACAGGCCAATATACAGGCAGCGCTAGCTGTGGCCGGACATGGGTTGCTCGCAGATCCCGGCCGCGGCTTCCCTGAGATCAGCGTGCAGATAACCGAGGGCCATAGGCTCTTTGGAAGGGCGCCGTTTACCAAGGTCACATTTCCAAACCCTATGCCAGCGACCGGCAAGGTTGAGTTCGCTGTGGAGCTAGATCTAGACGCCAACGCCACCTACCGGAGGGGCGATACTGAGCTGCGCTGCCGATACTGGATAAGCAGTAGCCTGACGGACTACCGGCAGTTTTTCGTCTCGACCGCGCCTGTCTTCGAGATCAGTAGTGCCGCGCCGCTTACACCCTGGGATTGGATGACCCGACATGTGTTGCCCCTACGTGAACTAGTCACTCTGGCCACCCTCGAGCCTCAAGCCGTGGCATGGGCAACTGTAGATGAGGAGTACCAAGTCGCGACCGCGGATATCGGTTCGCGAAGCTTTCAGCTCTACTCAAGAGACGTCGGGCAGACACCCTATGCACCGACCGCCGACTCTTACAAGGAAAGCCGGACTCTCTTTACATTCTCGGAATTGCCCTACAGTCCGGTTGAGCTGCTGCGGCGCTGGGCGGATCTTCGCAGCGTGCATCGTGGATTCATCCAGCCGTTGATGCGGGGCCTTACCGAGCAGATGAATCCCAGGGCGCGCTTCTTGTTCCTTGTCCAGGCCCTTGAGGGTCTGCACTCCGAGACGGTTGGTGAGGGACCCGCACCTGTCGAGGAGCACAGGAAGAAACGGAAAGAGGTCTTGCAGGTCATGCAGAAATCTGGCCTCGACAAGGCGCAACTGCGCTGGATCGAACGGTGGCTCGACCGGCACGGACGATTCAGTCTGGCGGACCGGCTAACGCAGTTGCTCGAAGCAGTACGGCCGGAGGTGGAACGCTTCGTTGACGCGGATGTGGTGCCCGGCGAGATCCCAGAAATTCGCAATCGGCTCTCTCATGGTGCAGAGGACTACTCCTGGCAGGTTCTGCGCCCAGCAATGCAAGCCATGTCGGCTATCGGAGCGGCTCATGTGCTTCGCCTCCTCGATCTGCCCCTAGACCGATTGCCGATGGTGTTCGGCGAACGCTGAGATTTGCTAGGCGGAACTCTGAACATCAGGGCTCAACGCATTGACCGAGGTGACCGGGGCAGCGCATCCCGTCCGGCTGTTGTCAGAGTTCGTCGTGCGGAATCGTCCAGGCGCCATTGCCGACGATCTCGTTGCCGCGGGGCCAGCCCATCCGGGAGGGAACCCGGAGGTCCGGTGCCGCACGCGCTCTCACAGTTACGCCAACGGCCGTCAGCAGGTCCATAGCGTGCTGCCAGGTGCCAGAGCCGACGACCTCGACCGGGCAGACAGAGCACCTCCCGTCTGTGTTGGCGGGTGGGTGACCTCCTGCGAGGTCCTGGCGGAGGTGGCTGAATGCATCAGTGGGTGAGTCGGCCCGGATGAGATACCAGGTACCTGGCTTCTCGTCGTCGGTCACGCCGGCGGCGATGTCAGGGCTTCGAGGGAGGTCAAGCAAATCGCTGTGATACCGGACGAGGAAGATCCGGTCCAGGATGTCTACCTCATCGTCCGGTGGTTGGTTGCCAGCGAGCCAGGCTGTGGCATCGGTCGCGCTTCCCGGTCCCCAGAGCCATTCCGACGGATAGCGTGCGGTCTCGAACTTGGCATCAAAATGCAGCAGGTCCCAGTCATGCGGAACACCGCGCACCAGCACGTAGGTCCAGCCGTCTGGCTCGGCCTCGACGTCGCCAGGTTCGCCACCGTGTCCGCTCGCGGCTTCCTCGACGACTGCGGACCTCACCTCGCCGCGTTGTGTGTTCCACATCAGTGCCACGGTCGTGCGGCGGACCGGCGCCGGGTACAGGCGCCCTC
The DNA here is from genome assembly GCA_963837255.1 of uncultured Actinomycetota bacterium. Lineage (GTDB taxonomy): Bacteria > Actinomycetota > Actinomycetes > Streptosporangiales > Streptosporangiaceae > JAJYUU01. Next base: position 59,554 of record CAWIMN010000007.1, on the reverse strand, counting down.
CGGGTGTCGGGGATCCCCAGAGATAGTTGATGATCTCCGCAAGGTCGCTGATGGTCGTAGCGGCGTCGACTGGCGTGGTGAGGTGATAGGACGTCGGGTGAGCGACCAAATCTCTGAGGTTGGAGATTGCCCTTTCGATGCCGCGGTTACGCTGACCACGCAGAAGGCCAACCTTTCGTGCCCAGTGCCGCAGCCCGAACAGCATGCCGTTGAAGGCGATAGTCTCCGGGCCGTCGCCGACACGGAGCTTCCAGTTGCGGTGCCGAGAGGCGTACTCGTATACCTGCTCGTACCTATCCGCCGCGATCTGCTCGGAGCCAGAGCTCGGGTTCACGAACGTAACGCTGCCGTGGTAGTAGGCGATGAACCGGTCTCGGAGCGCTTGCTCAAAGACGAGTAGCGCGTGATCACTGACAATGGTGAAGATGTCATAGCACAGCACTCCGTAGGAGTAGATCGTTCGGAGCTGCTCGTAACTTTGCCTGGTGCCATCGGCGGCTTCCTGTACGAGGTCATGGCGTGCCACGACGTGCTGCTGGAATTCCGCAGCATCTTCGGGCCGCATCCGGCCGCCGAGGCCGACAGGATTGAAATGCAGCGTACGATCGTCTGCCTCTTGCAGCTCACCTAGCGACTTTATGATCACGGTGATGTAGTCCAGGTACTGAAGAACGGCGCGTACGAAGCCGACCTACGTTACGCCTCGACGGTCTAGTTGTCGCAGCCATCTGAGGTTCCTGACTTGTGACAACTTAGTGCGCGCCTGTCGGGTCGTTGATCGCATCGATGGCCTGGCGCAGGTCGTCGGGGATGGGGTCGGCGGCGGTGATGGTGTGCGGTCCGGCCTGGATCTGGACGGTGCGGTAGCGGCGGGCTGTCTTGACGAATCTGCGGATTGACCAGCCGGTCTGGTGCTCGATCCAGCGGCTGACCGCCAGTGCCGCGAACACGATCGTGAGGTGGGCTTCGATCGAGTCCCGCAGGTGGTGGTAGACGGGCCGCGCCTGCAGGTCGCCTTTGGCCATCCGGAATGACTTTTCGATCTGGAACAGCTGGTGGTAGGCGCCGATGACGAACTCCGCGGTCACGGGCGTGCCGTCCGGGCAGGTCCGCAGGTTGGTGACGTAGCCTTTCAGCCCGGCCAGCGACCTTGCTTTCTCCTCCAGTTCCCGGTTGACGGCGCGGGTGCCGCCGGCCAGCTGGACGAACCGGTTCCGCTTCACCGGGACCTTGCCGGCGACGGCCTGCTCGGCCTTCTTCACTTGCTCGTCGATGCCGCGCAGCGTCCTTCGGGCGCGGTCGGCCTTGTACTGGTAGTAGATGACCTGGTCGCGGCGGCCGTCGGCTGGCCCGGCCGGCCACGGCTGGGTGAAGATCTGCCCGTCGGAGATGTCCTGGCCGGGGTGCTCGCGCCGCCACTGCGCGACCAGGTACGGGACGTGCGGGATCCTGGCGCCGAGGATGAACGACAGCCCGGCTGCCTCGATCAGCTTCTGGTTCGCCTCGCTCACCATGCCCGCGTCCGCGACGACGGTCACGTCCGGCAGGTCGTGGGCGGCCATGAACGCCTCGATCACCGGCAGCATCGTCGTGGTCTCGGCCTTGTTGCCCTCGAACGCCGACACCATCAGCGGGAACCCGTCAGCCCCGGTCAGCAGGCCGATGGTGATCTGCGGCTCCAGCCGCCGCTCCTTCGAAAAGCCGCTCTCGCGGAACCCGTCACCCTCATCGATCTCGAAATACAGCGTGGAGACGTCATAGAGCACCAGGGTCGCCGGGCCCAGCCGCGCATGCGCCGCGCAGGCAGCAGATATCCGCTGCCGCCACGTCTCCTTCGCATAGGCCGGCAGCCGCCGCAGCACGGTCCGGTAGGACACCGCCGCGACCCCGGCTTCCTCCAGCACCCGCAGCGAGTCCAGCTTGCTGACCGGCTCGATGATCCGCGCCAGCACCAGGTCGCGGAACACCTCATCACCGCCGGCAGCACGATCAAAGCCCAGCACCCGCCAGGCCTGCTCCAGCGCATCGAGCAGGCAGCCCATCCGCGACGCCGTGATCGGCAGCGGCCCGCCCGCCGAGCCGACATCAAGCCCCAGATCCAGCACGCCCTGCCCCAAGGCCAGCCGCTGCCGCGCGACCGCCTTCAGCAGCTCCACCTCAGCATCGTCATGAGCCGAGCCGATGTGCTCGATATCCCGCGACCCCCGGCGAGACGAGTAAACGATCTGCACCGCCGTGGCACCCGAAGCCGTCTTCACCGTCCGCACATACGGCACCCGGCCAGCCTACGAGCCCCGATTAGTGCACACATCCAATCACCGCAACCCGGAAAACCCCAGGCCAGCGAACCGCAGACGCTCCGAGCCGCCGAGCGTGTCACAAGTCAGGTTACGCCTCGACGGTCTAGTTGTCGCAGCCATCTGAGGTTACCTGGTCGCATGGGATTTCCTTCGCAAGGTGGGGAATCCGAGGAGAGCCGGTCGACGCCGAAGGCGAGTGCTGAACCAGCTCGCTGCGGGAGCGGAGCCTGGCAGTGGTGTGCGTGCGGCCGCTGACCGCCCACCAGTCGCGCCTGGGCGGGGACCTGACCTGGGACAAGTCCGATCCGAGCGTCGCGGTGCTAATCGCCCGGCTCGCCAGTGAGCTGCCTTGTTATGAGCCCAAGGGTGCGCCAATGCGGGTTGGCGCGGCCGTGGCACCTAGGCCCGCCGCCCGCAGGCTGACTGCCGATGTCGACGGGGCAAGTCAACCAGGTCCGTGATCTGCCAGCAGTCAGCGCCTGACCAGGCGAAGGATCACGCGACAGCTACCCGCACATTACGCCAAAGGGCTTGACCTTGGCATCAATGATGCCGCGATCCGGCAGGCGGGACAAGTTAACAAATAGCGTGGTTTCAAGAATTGCTTTTCCATAGGGCCTGTCAACTGTGCCGATATGAACATTCGGCAAAGTCAGATGCCCAAGAATGTCCGATATCCTCACTCCGCATTACCCAAGATACCAGGACATGCGGCGCCACCTCTAGTTCGCTTTATTTGTTGCCCGAGTCTTGCTGAAACCGTGGTTTATGCTGGCCCGACGGCAACACGAGGGGAAATTAACAAGTGACTCGCTTTAGTAACTTCAACGAGGCCGAGCTTCTTATTATCGGCACCGCTCTAGAAGAGGCTGGCCGCCGGGATAACGGCCCGCTGTACCTGGCACTCGCCAAAGAGCTTGATGAGGCTTTCGAGCCCTACGCATGCACGTACTGTGCGTCTGAGGAGAAGGCAGTCTGACGGTGTGCGAGAAGTACGGCTACCCGGCCAGGAGAACAGCCAAGGTCGCGGCTAAGCAGATGTACGCATGGCCAGGCCGGACAAGCCGACAGCGGCCCTACTACTGCCTGGCCGATAATTGCTGGCACCTTACTTCGGCATCGGCAGCGAGCCGGGCCTGGTTCCGTGGCCGACGGTATCTACTTACACAGTGATCAGGCTATTGATTGATTCGCCTCATCAGGAAATGAGCTAACCGCCCCGCTGGTTAGACAAGGGGACAGTAGTTCTATTCGGGGAAGCAATAAAATGAGCCAAAGGATAGCTCACGACGTTGAGAACAAGCCTGCGTTCGAGCGACCGCTAGGTCGGCAACTGACTGACCAGGAGCGCATCGCCCAGCTTGAGCAGGAAGTGATCTCGCTCAAGAAGAGAGTTAATCGCCTGGAGGATAAAGCGTGACAAACCAGATGTCCGACATGGGACAGCGCGAGCCCCACCAACCGCTGTCGACTCGTTCGACGAGGGAGATCGTGGAGGGTCTTGCAGACGACGGTGAAACGCCTCGCGTTGTCAGGATCATTCAGCTTGAGCTTGAGGCTGATGAACTTGATCGTAAGGCCGCGGACGCCCGCAAACTAGCTGACCGACTTCGCTGTGACGCGGCAAGTTTGATCGTGGCCGAGCTAGCCACTGGCAAGACACAGCAGCAGCTAGCTCATGAGATCGGCAAGAGCCAGTCGCACGTGTCGTTGACGGCTTCTGCCCGGCAAGCCTACGAGGAAGATCATTACCTAGGTAATGAGAAGAGTTTCAACTGGTACTACCAGCAGGCTAAGAAGCCCAAGGTCGATCCTCATCCTGAGGACAACGACGAGCCGGATGACCAGGACGATGACGAGCCCGACGAGCAGAAGTACAGCAACAATGCAGATGACCCGCTGGCGGCATGGCGAGACGACATCAACGCATCTGATTCCGTTAGCTGCGCTATCCACATGGTGACGATCCTTCTTCACAACCTGTCAGTCGTCGTGTCCCCCGATGAGAAGCAGGAGCTAATCAAGTTGCTTCGAGTCTCGTTGCAGAGGTTCGAAATGTAGTTGCTTCGGGACCTCTACCATCCCATGAAGCGGCTCAAAGAACGTGCGCCCGGATCTGCGGTCGCTCAACGTCAATCGGTGAAGACATGGACGGGCGCGGACATGGACCGGTGCCGTGCCAGTGGGCCCTAGCAATCCTCGGCCTTCCCCGCGACGCCAGACCGGCCAGCCTGACCAGAGCGCGATGATCCCGGCACCGACAATGCCGACAGTAGTCCACTCATTCGGTCAGGCTGGAAGGGCGTTATTGTAATCGTGAAGGTGATGAGTCCGGGCAGTATGGTTATGTCACCCCCAGCAGCTCATTCCGAGGAGCATCTCGTAGATCCGTCAGAACTCGGACCTGCGGCACTTTCCCGAACCGCCATCTGTGCCCGGCCGTTGCCTTCAGCAACTGGTCGGTCTCTCTCTTCTTCCATGGCCCTGGCGCCGTCGTAGCAACCAAGATCTCGTCTGCACCAAGGAGGTCGCTGACACGCAATAGTTTCCCGATGGCTTGGCTGGCTTCCCTGCGGGTCCCGAGGCTAGCGACGCACTTCGCCTCGCCGATTGTTAGTCGGCCGTCCACGAGCGCGGCGATGTCGACCTCATCGGGGTCTTGGTCTGGTCGGCAGAAGTCCAGTTCGGCGATGTCTTCGAAGCTGCGGGCCGTGGCCGCGAGTGTCAGACCGGCAAGGAACGGAACGTCACCGTTTTGTTCGAGGAGTTCTCGCACCGCCCCGTGCAGGTCGTAGAACCATTCGGGCTCTCCCTGCTGAGTTCGCCGGGCAGCGGTCATATAAGCGGAAGCGCCACACCGCGGGCAGGTATTGCTCTCGCCGAGCAGTTCGACCCGGTAGAAGGCCCGACGCTCGCACTCGCTGCAGGGCACAATCAGGCCGCGGTGCACAACGTTGATATGCAGCAGGTGATTCAGCCGCGCACGGATCTCTCCGATCTCCAACTCGGGGAGCGTGCGAACGGCGGCAGCGAGTGTCAGATAGCCCTCAGTCGGGGTAATCCGTACGCCGTCGCCCTTGCTGTACGCCTGGATGTCGGACGTGCCCGACGGCTTGAATTCGCGCAAGAAGTCGTTCAGCGCGAGCAGATCCTGGGCGACCGCCGACCTGCTTCCCCACAGCCGGGTGAGGATCATTGCCCGCCGGCCAGCCTGCGACAGCTTGACGTCCGTATCCGGTTGGTCTTGCGCTGCCAGCGCCTCGATCCAGCCGCGGAGGCCGAGTACACGCAGGCGGGGCCTGGTGATCGACTGTTCGAGGGTGGCGCCGCCAGGAACGAACAACATGTTCATCGCGTTGAACGAAATGCCATCTTGGCCACTGCGCAGCACCGTTGAGGGGTAGGCGTCGTCATCGGCAAGAATCGTCCGGCCACGAAGGTTGCGACCGGAGGGCATGCGCGGCGGTCGCACCTCCACATCGACCTCCCAGAACGGACGCCGCGGGCCACGTAGTTCTTCACTACTCGGGGTGTACACCGGAATAGGAAGCAAGAATTCAAACCCGCCGCGGCCATCAGCACGAGTCGGGGACGTGAACGGCAAGTCATAGTCCCCAGGTGCGCACGCGAGATGCATCGGCGTCTCAAGGTCTAGCTGCTCGGCAGTTACAACGTCGGGTGCCACACCATCGAGCGACATTGTGTTCCCGTTGCCGTCCAAAGCCTGGATCGGCTCGGGCCAGCTGCCCTGTACCGCGGCGTTGAGCTCCTCCTCTGACAGCGAAATGCTCGTAACGATGGGCGGGCGTCCCAACGGGCCGGCAGCATTGAGGAGGTCGCGGTAGCCCTGCTGCAGAGGCCACCGGAGGTCGGAGTCTTGTGTCCACTCGACGGGCACCCATGTCGTGGCCCCGTACATCCGATCCAGCGCGACGGCGAGCGCGAAGTCCTCAGCGGTGGAGCCGACAACAGCGATCGGCCGGGCAGGCATCCCGACCTTCCCAATCTTCACCAGCCCCGCCTGTGTGAGGTTCCATGCGGTGGTCAGACCTCTAAGTTCTAGACCGGGGCGGTCCTGCCGACTGGACAATGCGTGGTTGACATAGCGTTGCGGCAGCCTCTCGGCCATGCCATCAACCTTGCGGCCAAGAGGCAACTGCGGCTTGATGGGGTAGCCTGCGCGCAGGCCCAGCGCCAGCGCCAGCAGAGGATCCAGCCCTTCAGGAATCTCGAAGTCTGCTCTCGGGGTGCCGCCAAGTACCGTTGCCAGGCTGTGCTCGTTCCGCTCGGTGAGCCGCGACAGCACTCGCATTCGCCGAAACGCCTCCAGCTCGACGTAAGGCTCGAAATACGGGCTGCACAGGTTCGCGCCGATATCGTCGGCGAGGTCTGCGCGCACAACCTGCTCGGCGAACGCCTCCTGTGCAAGCATTGCGGCAGACTCGCCGGGGTCAGCCGGCCAGTCCTTGTAGTGACGTACGTGCCAGCCCGGCTCCAAGGCTTCGATGTCACCATGCGTCAAAAGCACGTCTACCAGGTAGTCCGGGTCGTAAACGCCAAGGATGCGCGCCAGTGTCGGATTGAGGTCGCCCGTGCCGCGCGGAAGATAGATGAAGCCGTAGCCGCCCCACCAGCTAGCCGCTGTCCACATTGCCAGCCCGAACGTCGACTGCCAATGGTGCGCAGACTCGACCCTGACGGCCACCCTGGGTGCACGCAAGCCGATCCGGGCCGAGTGATATCCCTGCGTTCCCTCGGCCTCGACTACGCCGTAATCCCTCACTTGTACAGCGTTACATCAGACCCGACAAAAGTCGCGGCATTGAGCGACCGGACCAGTCGACGGTATCCGCCAGGCAACAGGCAACCTGCCTTCAGGCAGGCCAGGGGCTGGACCTAGTCGAAGTGGCAAGTCCGCGATCCTAAGTCGTGTGAAGACTGAGCGAAGGAGCTTGAAAGGTCGCCCCACACTCCACTAGACGAGCGCGGTCAGTAGCCCGCCAGATTAGAACCAGTTACACAGCCAGAGGGCTTCTACTTGCCCTTGGCGTCCTAGCGGCGTTCGGTGCGAGTGACCGCGTCTGGCCGATAGATCGAGAACCAGCCTCTGCCTCCCCGACCTACCACGAACCCGCCCTCATCTTCCAGTGACATCAACGCTCGGCGGATGGTCACCCTGGATACCTGCTCACCGGGCCTGGTGTACTCAGTCGTCAGTTCGGCCTCTGAGGGCAACTTGGTCTCATACGGCCACCGTCCGGCACGAAGATCATCTAGTACGAGATCCTTTATCTGCTGGGTCAAACTGGCCTCGGCCAGCATGTCAATCGTCCTTCGCTTAGGTGGCATGACATCAGTTTGGCTTATCTCAGCAGGTGTATGCATGTTCTCTATCTCAGCAGCATGACTTGTCTGTCCCCCTGCTACCTCCCCTTAGACCACATATATCGCTATGTCTCCCTACACCCGGATGTCCTACCTCGAGCTATCTGCATGCATACCGACTGGTGCCGGAGCTGATGTTGACCCGCACTGTCCGCGCTCGACGCCGCGAGGAAAACGCACGGCTCCGGCGGGCGAGATCAACCGGCGCAGTCCGGTCAAGCTGGTCTGCATTGCAGCCCTGAGGTGAGCGCGCGCACGCAGCGCATCTTTGCGCGCAACCTCAGGCGCGTAGCCGACGAGGGGCCAGGTCCGGAGCGCTACCCCCAACGAGTAGCTATATACTTCACCGCGTCGTTGATCGCCAGCGCATTTGTCGCATTACCTACTCGAAGATAAAAGATAGTCTCGTTCCCGAGCTCGGCGTACACCGGATGATCCGAGGCTTGAACGGCGACCTGGCATACATCCTTACCCGACAGGTCGTGAAAGGTTACCGTCACGAAGACGTGAATTGCGAAACCAAGCGCATGGCTAACGATCTGCCGCAGATGGAGCTCGAAACCGTCCCGATCGTCGAGCAAACTGTAGTCGCCCGCCAAGCCAAGTATGGTGCCATCGTCAGCGACGCCGATCAGAAGTGTCCCGCCCTCAGCGTTTAGGAAAGCGGCGACCGTCTTGATCACGGCCTTTTCGAGCGCCTTTTCAACACCACCTTTCGGGCCCGCCCATCGCAGACTTGACTTGAACTCCAGGGAATAGCTCTCCCCTTCGGCGATAAGTTCAGGAATTCTGCTCTCGTCGTCGGACAAGTCGTCCACAGGTATGAACGAATTAAGAAAGGCATTGATACGTGCGGCCAGCAACTTGCTTCGGGCAGAAAGGAACTGGCGATAGCTCTCGATCTCCCATAGTCCAGGGTCCATTGGGACGCCTTGGGCTTGGAGCGCGCCGGGATGGAGCTTCTGCACCACGGCCAGGTATACGCTCGGCGCGCTTGCGTTGATTTTCTGGCTGGCGCGCTTCGTAAGAAAAGCCCGATTAGCCACTTCGTTTACTATCCGGCGATCAGTTGTAGTACTGTAGCCTGACTTGTAGAGCACATCCCGTGGAAATATGTGGTGCTCCTCCAAGCCGTTGCTCTTGCCTATTGCCTTCTTATAGAGGGTCTGACCCGTGAACCAGTCCTTGGCGTCGTTGGCTCTTGCGACAATGTAACTCATTTTGCCGATTGCCGTTGATGCGCCTTTACCCAGGATGTCTCGATATTCAACGGTCAGTCGACCACGATCGCGGAGAATGGCGTCTTCGAGCGCTACCGTCGGGTCCGGGTCATCCAAGAGGCTGATGTCTTTCTGAAGGGTCGACTCCGTTGAACCTGAGTAGCGGCTCCAGATTCCGGCAAGGAACATCCACCGGATGAACTTCGCCTGCTGAGCTGCGCTCCTGAAAGAGGTACCGGTCCGTGCGAGGTAGACGGTTATCGGCAGCAGTACGTATCGAGTCGGTAGATCCTGGACGCTATCAACATATGCCTCGTGACGTAGAGTATTTGCGAGGTATTCGAATGATGCGGCTACCTTCTTCCAGGCAGTCTTGAGGTCTTCGGCGCCTACTCGGTAGAAAGTACCTTCGAGCACGACTGAGCCGGACGAGACCGCCGCAATGCAACGCACAAGGAAATCGAGGTCTACGCCGAAGCCATTCGAGTTCATGCCCTGAGAAAAGTCCCGAAGTACCGTTCGTGCTTCGGGCCACACTGTGCACATATGAGCGATCGCAAGGTCCGCCTTTGTAAGCGGCGTGCCTGCAGAGTTTACTTCGTTGAAGATCTCGACGACATCGTTAACGGTGAGTTCCTCATTAGTAAGGTAGTCGATCTGGTAAGGATAGTTACGGATAGAGTCAAGGCGGTTGTACCGAGCGAGGTTAGTCTGCACGAGCGTTTTCTCTATCTCGCTCATTTTGTCGATCCGGTCGAGGAGCTTGTTCAGACCTTCATTTAGAAATGCGTGCACGCTAATCCAGGCCGGATTGCCTTCCATGAGTGTCTTTTGCCAGTAGCGGAATTCTTCCGTTTGAACATTGAAGTAAAGATCGAAGAAAAGCTTCTCGTCGCCGTAGAAGGGTGGTGGTTTCCCCTCGAATAGCACATAGAGGCTTGTCAGGCGCTGCTGACCATCTAGAAGAAGCTGACTGTAGGTGCCCTCTTTTGAGCCAGCGCCGCGCACTCCACTGGGCTTCGCGGTTTTCCAGATGAGCAAATGGCCGGTAGGGTTCCTCTTGTACAGCGCTAAAGCAAACTTGCGGACTTGATCGCGCGTCCAGACATATCCGCGCTGGAACTCTGGAAGCACAATCTCGTTGGCACCTATCTGGGCGACGAGTTCTTGAATGGTGGCCACTGGGCTTAGCCCCTCCGTTACTCGCTGCTCTGGTTATCGATGTCGACAGAGACGTCTTGAAGGCCTAGTTGCCGCAGGCCCTCGAGGACGACAAGGTTGAGTGTCTCGCGGGGGATGCCGGCGATCCCACCTTCGGCGCGGATGATGAGATCGACTGTGACCTCAGGACTAGCAGCGCTAAGTGGGAGTACGGCTACCTTGACTACGTCGCGGACCTGGTTTCCAGGTACGCCGCGGAGACGCAGCGTCAGGCCTCTCAGGGTCTGCGCTTGCGGTGCGGGGTGCGGCCTTGCACCGTCTAGGTCCTCTTGCTGTCGCGCTACATGATCTTGCGCCCGCGGAGGCAGGTCCGAGCCTGTTGCGAAGATGGCGGCTTTAGGAGAGGAGCCAGCTTGGCTGGGCTCGCGAATGGCGATCAGTTTGTTGATGGCTGCGGCGCGGACTAGCCAGGTTCCGGGCTGGAACTGGATCTCGGAAGGGTCGACGAAGACGTTGAACCGGACCAAGGAGTCTTCGGCATCCCACGCCGCTCCGCTGGCCAGGCCGAACAAACCCTGGTGCACCCCGTCGGCAAGGGCCCGGCGCAGCACGTCCGGGCTGGCGAGCTTGGGTAGGCGCGGCAGCCGGTAGAAGTAGCCGAGCAGCACGTCGAGTTCGACGGAATCGCTGCCATCAGGAAGCAGCCCGAAGCGAGCCGCGAGAAGTGCGGCGGGCGCGAGGCTGGTCTCGACCAGCCGGTCCGCGGAGCGCAGGTAGTCAACTACCCGTCCGCCGATGGTGGCGTCGACCCTCGCCGGGCCGAGGTCGATGTGGTCGAGCTTGGGGCCTCCGTCGTTGCCTTCCCCGAGCAGGAGCAGGTGTCGGTAAGCCATGGTGATCTGCTGGGGAAGGCGTTCTTGTGCTCCCGCGAGCCGCTTGCCGAGCTGTTCGCGCTGCTCGGCATTAAACCGGTTCAGGCGGTGGCGGTCGTTATTAAGGTCACGCAAAGCGGCGAGAGTGCGAGCCGTGGCTCTGGCCTTGGCGATCGCCGGTGCATCGGCCGCGATGAGCATCGCGGCGTTCTTGTTGGCGCGCCAGCTCCCGCCGCGATGATCAAGGATCTCCCTGGCTGCCCGCAGGGTCGTATCAGATGCGTCGCTGCCGATGCGGAGGCTGAAGTCCAGGATGCCGAGCACCAGCTGCTGATTGTCGGGCAGGTCGGCGGATGCTTCCACCCTGGGTTCGACCCGCAGCACGGGGCTGCTTGGGGCGACGGTCCCGATCGCCTCGTGCAGCAGGGTCTCAATCCGGTCGTCGGTGATGGCACCTTCGCGTTCGAGGACGACCTTGTTGAGGTTGGGCTCGGTGGTGAAGCGGTACCGGCCGCCTTCCAGGCGCATGTACCACATGGCACCTTCGAGAGCGTCCCGTACATCCTCGATGATCCCGCGGGACAGTCCGGGACGGCCCACCCCGACAAGCATCTGCACGGCAGACGCGCCCAGTACCCGGTCGGATCCGAACGAGTTCAAGAATGCGGTTGTCGCCAGGCCCGTGGCCAGGCCGACGCTCTCGACGACTCCGCCGCGCCGCCTGTCTTCCTCGGGGGCCATCGAGTCGGGGCGGATGATGTCGGCATTCAGGGCTGCCTTGTAAGGACCACGATGTCTGAAATCATGAACATCGATTACGGGTTCTGGATCGACGCGGTAGCGTACGTCAAGGGACGGCCGCCACGCTCCGGCCAAGGTTCTGGCGGGATTGTGCACCCTGTACAAACGCGGTTCCAGCTGCGCGGCGTCCAGGGCGGCGAAGGCCGGCTCCGGACGAGTGCATCAAAGAGCGGGTGGCCTGGGCCGCATAGCTCGGCGGCCGGGAGTGATGCCTCGTCCAATGTCGAGGCCATCGAAATCTAACAGGCTCTCGATGGTGAACAGGCCTTGATAGCAGTCCAGGGCTGGTGCATACCTCAGTAGGTAATCAAATGCCCTGCGGTCATGGTTGCCGTTGTGGCAGCCGACCGGGCCGTCATAGACCTGGCGCAGCTTGTCTAGCTCACTTCGAGGCAGACTCGCAGACTGGTCCGCCGCCCCCAAGCGCTACCGCCAGCCTTCCGACGAGCCTGGGCGTTCCCAACTGGCAGCAGGCACGGAGCTTGAATGCTGGCTCACCGTGTTCAGGCGCTTCCTCATGTGCTCCTGGTGCGTTGAACAATCACATGCGGCTAGCACAAAACAACGTTGGCGACGCAAACTGGCAGGCAATAAATGCACCGCGGCTAACACAAAGACGAATGAAATGACATCTGCTAATGGCCCGTGGAGGATGAGACGCCGATGCAGCGCGTCGCCTACAGGCCGAACTAGATGTGCTCAAGGCCAGGGCGATCCAACCCAGGCCGAAAGCCGTCGCGTCGCTGTCATCGAGTCAGCGCTTAACAACTAAGGAAACAGATGTGGTCACAAATAATAAGGACGGCACAGGCCGTACAGCGCCAGTAGTAACAGCATCGGGTAAGAGCGCGGTGTCGCTTGACGACGACCAGCGTCAGGCGCCGACTGCTATCGTCGGTTTCACAACTCAGGCGCAGCTAGTGGCAGGTAACGCTAATGGCAACAAGACGAGCCCGTACCAGATAATCCTCTGATCTTCTGGAAGCGGCGGCCGATTGCTGGTGCAGGTCAGTCGGCGGCCACGTTAGGTTAGGCAGTTAGAGCAGTGAGATAGGGCGCGAGCACGTTGCACGCCCATCCGGCGAGTTGCTCTGGTGACGTCATTCAGCGTTCCGATGGTCGGTGGTGTTGATGCTACTCTGCGAATGTGACCTTGGTCGAGATTGGCCTGGTCGCCCGGCCGCCGGGCCGAGCCCAGCAGATCTTGTGTGCACTCAGCAGCGACGCGCACCGACGTGCGTCACCCGCCTGCCCGCCGCAACTCTCGCGTAGCCGTTTTACCCGCGCCGGCAGGCAATGCAGCGACTCACGAAAGGTGTGCAGTCATGAGCCCCGCCAAGGGCCACCCGTCGCCGCGCAAGGGCCAGGAGTACCCGCCCGAGGTGCTCACCTCAGAGGAAGTGCGCAGGCTGCTGGAGCAGTGCTCGAGGCGGGCGCCGACCGGGATACGCAACCGGGCCCTGATTACCCTGCTGTACCGCTCGGGGCTGCGCATCAGCGAGGTGCTGGCCTTGAGGCCGGCCGACGTCGACATTGCCGCGCACAGCGTCAGGCTGCTTGACACCAAGTCCGGTGACACGCAGACCCGCGGCTTCCACCCGTCCGCTGATGACGCGCTCATGCGGTGGCTGGACGCGCGGAAGGCGCTGGAGATCGGCAACCACGGCCGGAAGCTGTTCTGCACCCTCGACGGCGGGCCGCTGGACGACGACTACGTGCGCGTCGTGATGAAGCGGCTAGCGGCTAAGGCAGGCATCGAGAAGCGCGTGCACCCGCACGGCTTCCGGCACACGTTCGCCGCCGAGTTGGAGGCCAGCGGGCTGACCGTCAGCGCGATCTCCCGGCTGCTCGGCCACGGCGGCGTAGCGACCACGGAGAAATACCTGAGGAGCCTCACGAATCACCAGGCCATCGAGGCGCTCGCGGAGGTCAGCCTGCCGTCGTTCGGCCAGGAGCAGCAGGCACCGAAGGCGCACGCGGAGGCAGCCGAGGTCAACCCGGACCTGGAAGCCATACGGGAGATCCTCGGCGACCCCGAGGCAGTGAAGGCGCTGGCTGCGATAGCCAGGACTGCGGCAGCTCGCACGAGGCGAACAACTAGCTCCTGACAAGCTTAGGACCAGCGGCGCGCACTCTGCCATAGGGCGCCTGATGTCATCGGCCGCCATAAACGAGGCGCACGGTGTATGAGCGCATGCCGTTTTCTTCATCGGTGCTCTCATAGGTAGTGGTGACGTGCCTGGCCGCGGTCGTGAGCCTGACGACGGCCTGGTCCCCCGATGCCTCCACAAGCTCGATCCTGAGGTCGGGCATGTCGACAAGCACCGCGGTCATTGAGCGCTGCCTTTTGACCGGCACAATAGCTCTCACCGTCTCCTGGCTGGTGATGTCACAGAATCGTGCCCGGCATTCCGGCCCGGCTGGGGTCGGCAAGGCGGGTGCCCGGCGACGTAGCGAACGTGCGCCCTGGGCGAGATCCCCTCGATGACGTACAAGATCGGCCGGACGGTGTCCTTGGCCAGGTTGGACTTGAAGACGCTGACCTCGCGGATGTCGTCACCGTCACGGTTGATCATGAGCACCAGCCGGGCCGCGTCCACGATGGCCTGGCTTCCGGCAAGCTGCTTTCCGGTCTTGTTGAAGTGATGGACGAGCACGACGGCCACGTTCAGGTCCCTGGCCAGCCTGGACAGTGGCTCCATGATCTGACGGCGGACGGTGCGGCTGACGTTCAGCGAGCACCCGGCAATGGCGCTCACCGGGTCGAGGATCACCAGGCGCACATCGCCGAGCTGCTTGACCATCGCCCGGAGTGCGGGCAGGTCACACTCGGGCCCGCCGAGCGTGAACGGGTGGCTGTCATCGGTGTACGTGATGTCAACGACCTTGCTGGAGTCGGCTGCTGCGGCCACCAGCCGAGGCTTGACCGCCGTCGCCGGGTCATCTTCCGGGCCGACGATCACGACGCGCCCGGCGGGCATCGTGATTCCGCCGGGAAGCATTGCGCCACGAGTGAGCCGCGCGGTGATGTCAGCCAGCCAGGTGCCCTTGCCGACGCCCGCGGTGCCAGCCAGGAGAGTCAGCTGGCCAATGGGCAGCACGTCAGGGATGGCCCAGGGTTGTGGCTGTTCCCGTACCGCGTCGTAAGTGAGCGTCATGACGTCTCCCCGGTCGTGCCGTCGCCTAGCCCCAGGTTCCTGCGCATGCGGCTGAGCGATCCGGCAAGCCAGTCGTCGCTGCTGCCGGGTGCGGCCGGGTGCTGCCGCGCTGGCACGGGCTTGGTGGTGCCGGCCTCGTCGTCCAGCGGGGACAGGGGCGGCGGCGCGTAGGGATCGCTCGCGGCCCGCTCGGGAGTCATGACCTCGCGCTGGGCGAGCCTCTGGCCGCTGATGTAGTGCTCATTCCACGCAGTCTGGTCACGGCGGGCGGCCCTGGCCTGGTGCCGCTTGATGATCCATCTCGGCGCGAACAGGAACAGCAGGAGCGTGATGATGGCCGCTGGCCAGGAGGTCTGATTTACCTGCGACAGATGAAGAGGCTGGAAAACAAAGACCGCCAGCACCACGTACAGGACTGGCCATATCCACCACGTCCGGAGGCCGACGAAGAAGGCAAGGCCGATCTTCCCGTAGCCAGTGCGACTGCGGCGCTGCCGCTCAATGGCCTCGGCAGTAGCCACGTCACCGTGATCAAGCGCGGCGTACTCGGCTTGCTTCTGCCGCTGGGACCAGTTGTGCGCTGCGTAAGCGCCGGCGCCGACCGCAACGTCCGACAGGGCATGGCTGTGCCTGCCTATCGCCCCTAGCTCAAGCTGATCGACGTAGTTCTCGGTCCCGGACAGGGCCGGATTCGGTCCCCCGTAAGTCAATCTCATCGCCCCCGATGTATTATCTGTGTCATCAGGATAACATGACTCACCTTAGTCAGTCTAGATACCTGTCCGTATTTCGGCGCCCTGAGCAGGGTCAACGCAGTTGTCCCGGGAGTGTTTCCGCATAGTTGTCCGACGCACGGGCGATGGACCATCGACAGTGGCTCACCAGTTCGATTCCGGTGGCCCCGGTTGCGCCCAGGGACTGAAACTGGTACGGATAAGTGGCGCGGTTAATCCGGGCGGTCGGAGGTATATTCGCTGGCCACAGCCCTGAAACTCATCTAGACTCGCTGAATTGTGCCCCCCACGTCAGCTAGTTCGCCGCCGCATGCCCAGACACCGCCGTCTGAGCATGGTGAGGAGCCTGCTCAGGCACAGGCCAAGACGGCCGAGGCCCAGCCGCGCGCCCAGGCCCGGTCGCCAGCACAAGCCCGGACGCCAGCGCAAGCCCAGACTCCTGCGCAGGCACTGTGGCGGATGCGCGAGTACATGCGCCCGTACTACCTGGGTCTGTTCCTGATGATCCTGGCGGCAGTCGTCGCCGTCACCACCGAGATCGCGATCCCGCTCATTACCAAGTCGATCATCGACACCGTCGTCGTGCGGGGCGTCCGGTCCGAACTGCTTCCGCTCAGCCTGGCCGCCATCGCGCTGGGCTCGATCCAGGCCGGGCTGAATTTCTTCCGCCGGTGGTCGCTGTCCGGCGCTGTATCGGGGATGGAGAAGGTCGTCCGCGACGACCTCTATCATCACCTCCAGCGGCTTGAGCCTGCGTTCCACGACGCCTGGCAGTCGGGCCAGTTGCTGTCACGGGTGACGAACGACCTGGCCACCATCCGCCGGTTCGCGGGCTTCGGCGTCGTGTTCTTCATCACCAACACCTGGACCTTCCTGCTTATCCTGGCGCTGCTGATCCGCATGAACTGGTGGCTCGGGCTGCTCACCGGGTGCCTGTTCCTGCCCGTGTCGGTGCTCTGCCTGCGCTTTGAGAAGCGGTACCGGGTGCTATCCAGGCTGTCCCAGGACCAGCAGGGCGACCTGGCCACCTACGTGGAAGAAGCCGCCACCGGCATCCGCGTGCTCAAGTCGCTGGGCCGCCGCGACGAGGCAGCGGCGCGGCATTTCGCGCAAGCCAGGCTGGTCTACCGGACCCAGGTGGACAAGGCGCGGCTGCGGGGCAAGTTCTGGGCCGGGCTGGACATGGCGCCCAATGCCGTGATCGGGCTGCTGCTCCTGCTCGGCGCCCTCGCCGTGAGCCGCCACGAGCTGACCCTGGGCGGCCTTGTCGCGTTCGTGACCCTCACGCTCCTGCTGGTCTGGCCGATCGAGGCCATGGGCTTCATCATCGCCGGCGGCCAGGAGGCAGCCACTGCAGCGCAGCGGGTCTACGAGATCTTTGACACCCGGCCGACCATCACGGACCCGGCGAAGCCGAACAACGACGCGCGGCTGGACCGGCCTGGACTGGCATCCGGACGATGGCTCAACGGCCGCAAGGCGGCACGAGCCGAACAAGCACGCGCCGAGACAGCACGAGCCGACACAGCACGAGCCGACACAGCACGAGCCGACCCATCATCAGGCGGTGCCCGGACCGGCCGGCTGCTCAGCGGGCCACCGCTGCCGCCCGGCCGCGCGGTGCGGGCCAGCTGGTGTTCGACAAGGTGGCGTTCAGCTACCCGCAGGCGCAAAGTCCCGTGCTGCGCAGCGTCAGCCTCGAGCTCACGCCCGGCGAGACGGTCGCGCTGGTCGGCGCCACCGGGTCCGGCAAGACCACCTTGCTGCATCTGGTGCCGCGGCTGGCCGACGTGACCGGCGGGCGGATCACGCTCGACGGCACCGACGTCCGCGAGCTGGCGCTGCCAGACCTGCGCAGCCGCGTCGGCTGCGCGTTCGAGGACCCGACGCTCTTCTCGGCCAGCGTCCGCGAGAACGTCGGCTTCGGAGTCCCCGACGCTACCGAAGCAGCGATTCTGGCGGCCCTGGAAGCGGCGCAGGCCGAGTTCGTGGCCGACCTGCCGTGGGGCCTGGATACCCGGATCGGCGAGCAGGGCATGGCGCTGTCGGGCGGTCAGCGGCAGCGAGTGGCGCTGGCTCGCGCGATCCTGGCGCGGCCGCAGGTGCTGCTGCTTGACGACCCGCTCTCGGCGCTGGACGTGCACACCGAGGCGAAGGTGACGGCCGCGCTCGCCGACGTGATGACCACCTCCACCGCCCTGATCGTCGCGCACCGCCCGTCCACGGTCCTGCTGGCCGACCGGGTGGCGCTGCTCGCTGACGGCGTCATCGCGCGCCGTCGGCACGCACTCCGAGCTGCTGGCGACCGAGCCCCGGTACCGCGAGCTGATGAGCGCTGACCATCTGGACAGCGGAGACGATGGCCGGGCCGCGCCCGGACTGGCGGCAGGAGCGAGCCGATGAGCACGGCCCCGGCGGAGGCCTGGCGCGGCATCGCCGCCGAGCAGGAAGAGGAGATCAGCGGCAGGCTCGGCACGCTGCTGCGCCGCCGGTCCCGGCGGCTGCTGGCCGACCTGCTCGGCCCGTACCGGCGCCTGGTGCTGACGATCTTCCTGCTGATCGTCGCAACCCAGCTCGCGGCGCTGGCGGGCCCGTGGCTCGTCGGCGTCGGGATCGACCAGATCCCTCGGCTGGAAAAGACGCACGACGCCGGCCCGCTGGCGCTGATCATCATTGCCTTCGCAGTCACGGTCGTCGTGCAGGCGGGCGCGACCCGCTCCTACATCGCGGGCATCGGCCGGCTCGGCGGGCGCGTGGTCCTGGAGCTGCGGCGGCGCCTGTTCGCTCACTTCCAGCGCCTGTCGATCTCGTTCCACGAGCAGTACACCTCCGGCCGCGTCATCTCGCGCCAGGTCTCCGACATCGACTCCATCTCCGACCTGTTCGACGAGAGCCTGGCCTCGCTGGTCTCGGCGGTGCTGTCGCTGCTGCTCATCGGCGGCGGGATGCTGCTGCTCGACTGGCGCATGGCGCTGGTGGTGATGGCCGGGTTCCCGCCGCTCATCTGGCTGTCTGCCTGGTTCCGCCGCGAGTCGGCGATCGCCTACCGGCGGACCAGGACGACGATCGCCTCGGTCATCGTGCAGTTCGTGGAGACCTTCGGCGGGATCCGGGCGGTGCAGGCGTTCCGGCGTGAGCAGCGGAACGAGGAGATCTTCTCCGGCCTGAACCAGGCCAACGCCGAGGCCAACCTGCGCTCATCCCGGCTGCTCGCCATCTACTTCCCCGGTGTGACGCTGGTCGGCAACCTCGCCATTGGCGCCGTGCTGCTCTACGGCGGCCTGCGTGTCATCGACCATCAGATGCAGGTCGGCGTCCTGGTCACATTCCTGCTGTACCTGCAGCGATTCTTCGACCCGCTGATCGACCTGTCGCAGTTCTACAGCTCGTTCCAGTCGGCTGGCGCGGCGCTGGAGAAGATCTCGGGCGTCCTCGACGAGGCGCCCAGGGTGGCCGAGCCCGAGCACCCGGCCGTCGCTGCCCGGCTCCGCGCGGCCCGGCGAGCCGCGGCCGCGGCGTCAGGTTCGACGCGGTCCGCTTCGGCTACCGCGAGTCGACGGTGCTGCCCGACCTGAACCTGACCATCCCGGCCGGGCAGACAGTGGCGGTGGTCGGCGCGACCGGGGCCGGCAAGACGACCATCGCGCGGCTGCTGGCCCGGATCTACGACCCGCTCGAGGGCTGCGTGCTGCTCGACGGGGTCGACGTGCGGCAGCTGACGACCGCTCCCTGCGGCACGAGGTCGTCCTCATCACCCAGGAGAACTTCCTGTTCACCGGGTCGATAGCCGACAACATCGAGCTGGGCAAGCCGGGCGCGAGCCGGGCCGAGATCGTGGCGGCGGCCACCGCGATCGGCGCGCACGCCTTCATCTCGGCGCTGCCGGACGGTTATGACGAGCAGGTCGGCAAGAGCGGCGGCAGGCTCTCGGCCGGCCAGCGTCAGCTGATCTCCTTCGCCCGCGCGTTCCTGGCCGCGCCGGCCGTGCTCGTGCTGGACGAGGCCACGTCGCTGCTCGACATCCCGAGTGAACGGCTTGTCCAGGACGCGCTGCTGCGATCCTGGCCGGGCGTACCGCGGTGATCATCGCGCACCGGCTGTCCACGGTCGCGATCGCTGACCGGGTGCTGGTGCTGGATCACGGCCGGATCATCGAGGACGGCTCGCCCGAGGAGCTGCTGACGACGGCCGGCGAGTACTCGGCCCTGCACACCAGCTGGCAGGAGAGCCTGGCCTGATCACTGGCGCTCGGCTAGTTACCCTGGCCTGTCCGGTCCGGCGACCGGATCCGCGCAGGCGTCAACGTGTGGCGGGGAGAGGCTGAATGGCTGCTGAGAACGCGAGCGCAGATTCCGCTGCGCCCGCGGGCCACGCAGCGGCACGCCTGGATGCGGCCGCGAGCCCGCGCCTGATAGCGGAGCCACGACTGCCGCTCGGCGCTCGCCCAGCCCGGAACGCGGTGATCGCCGCCGGCCTCGTCGGCGTACGCGTGGATCCTCGGCGGCGCCGCACCGTTCACCATGAAAGCCCTGCTCGGCGTCTTGCTGCCCGGCGCCGTCCTGGGCGTGATCGCCTACGGACGGCCGCCAGAGCGCATCCGGCCGCCGGCGTCGGTCGAAGTGGCCGGCTTCTCGTACTGGATCATCTGCATCGCGCTGCTCTTCGAGTGGGAGGCGGCAGCGGTCCGGGATAACTCACCGCCCTGGCACCCCTCGCTCACCGACCTGATCAATCCGCTGCTCGGGCCGCACGCGCTCAAGAGCGCCGCGATCGTGGTCTGGCTCCTGGCCGGGTGGGGCACTGGTGAAACGGTGATGCGGCGCATGAGCACCCGGGCGATCACGATCGCCGGCTTCGTCGTGATCATCACGGCCCTGGTCGTGCTGGAGATCCTCGGCCGCCGCCCGGCGACCCGTGTCCCGGCGCTCGGCGAGTGGCTGGGCTACGTCATGCGCCCGCAGGCCGGCCGCGCCCTCATCCTGCTCGGCTGGCTCTGGCTCGGCTGGCATTACTTCGCCCGCTTAACTGTCCTGCGCTCTAGCTGGCGCTCGCTGTCACCTAGAGCCGGCTGACGGGGCCGCCGCAGCCTGACCGGCTTGCCCGGCACCTCACCCGGTGCGAGGTTTCGCTAAGCTGTGCGGCGTGAAAAAGGGTCGCATCAAGGTCAGTGCCGCTGCCGAAGCCAGTTACCTGGCCGACGTCGCGCTGGCTGCCAACTTCAACGAGCTGCTGGCCAGGGCGCAAGCCGCCGAGCGCGAGTTCCGGCAGGCCCAGGCGGCCGGAGCGCCAGCCAGCGTGCAGTACCCGCTGGCCCGCGACCTGGATGTGGCCCTGACCGATGCGACCAGGGCTGCCTACGCGGCTCAGCGCGCCGAGATCGGCCCGCTCGGGTACGAGGACCGGATCTACTTCCGCAAGGCCAAGGCGACGCCGCCAGTGCATGCCTGGACCGACGAGGCCGAGCGCCTGCTGACCCTGCGGGAGACCCACCGCCTCACCGGTTTCCCGGCGCGGCCCGAGGTCGAGGCACTCGGCGCCGAGGTGGCCCGGCTGCCTGCCGCCGGGCACCCCTGACACGCGGCATCGCCCGATCTCTCGCGCCCGGCGCGCCGCCGGCACTTCTCGTCGGCCCAGGGCTTTCCGCGCCGCACCGGGCACGGCCATTCGGCTGTTGGTCAGCTTACTGTCAGCATTTGGTTACTGTGCGCAGTCAGTTAGGCGTTGGCCAGCGTAAAGCGGACTACATGAAACCTACAAAGCGCGACACGGAAAACCGTCACAACGGGCCATGACGTACGAGGCACTGACCTGGCACAGTAGGGTGTGATCAACAACACAACTAGGACCCAACAGGAGGCACGCGAATGTGCCCGCATACGCCACGGTGTCCGGACCCGAGTGGCCCGGATCGCGAGGCGGCCCGAACCGTCGTCAGTCATCCCGAGCAGGGCTGGAGCCTGCTCTGTAATGGCATCGTCATCTTTGAAGACACCGGTGAATTGCTTCCCGGTGGTGCTGCCATTGCCCCGCACCGACCCACGGACCTCACCGCCTGCGCGACGAGCACCGACGTAGTACCCGCAGCAAGCTCCCGCATCCCGGCTGCCTGACTGACCAGGGCGCGCCGGTCAGGTCGGCCTCCCCGCCGCTGCATCCCTGCTGCCCTGCTAGCTCGCGTCAGCGCCGAGCTTCTCCGCCAGCCACGACCCGACTGCCGCGCCGACCGCGGCCGGATTCTTCGTCAGCGCGTGGGCTTCACCCGGCAGCACGACGACCTGCGCAGCATCCCGTGGCGCCGGAATGCCGAACGGGTCCCGCTCTCCGTTGACCACGAGCACGTCGACGCCGGCTCCGCGCAGCTCGGCGGCCCGGCTCTGCTCAGGGCGGCCAGGCGGATGCAGCGGGAACGCCAGCGCGATCACCGCCAGCGCGCCAGCCTCGGCAGCAGTACGGCAGGCGACCCGTGCGCCATTGCTCCGGCCACCCTGGACGAGCGGAAGTCCCGGATACTCCTGGCGCAGTGCGCGCGACGATCTCCAGCCACGCGGCGTCCTGCGGACCCGGCGCGCCCGGCGCGCGGGCGCCCCGAACCCGGTAAGGCTGCAGCACACGGACCACGACGCCGCCCAGGGTTATCGCTGCGTCCCTGACGGCCAGCAGGTCCCTGGTATCGACGCCGCCGCCAGCGCCATGGGTCATCAGGAGAAGGAACGTGGCCGCTTCCGGCCGGTCGATCTCTGCCCGTGCGGGACCGGCCCCGGTGCTGATCTGCATCCTGGCAGGGTAGCCCTCGTGTGCTCGCCGGGCACTGCGCGCGCCCCTGCCCGCGGTTATGGCAGCCCGGCGACGTCGACGCTCTCCAGCTGATTCGAGCTGAAGTCGGTTACGAGCAGCGTCCGGCCGCCAGTCGTCAGCGCCATCTCGCGCGGGGACTCCCGGGCCGGCAGATAGCCAAGCAGAGCTGGGCGGCCCGCGAGCGCGGCCGGCACGTCCAGCACGGCGAGGCTCGCCGCCGCACCGTGAACGCCGAACCGGGTCCGAGTCGCTGACGACCATCCTCGTGCCGTTCCGGACCAGGGCGAGACCCACGGGTTCCTCGCCGACCTGCACGGCCGCTATCAGCGCGTGCGCTTCGTCCGCGCGCAGCCGAACGGCCGAGAACGCGAGCACGGCGTCGCTGGCCCGGTGCTGGTGGGAGTCGTCAGTTCGGAAGCGCGCTGGACCGCCGTGATACAGCGCGGCAGTGCGTGCGTCACCACGCCGACCGGCCTCGCCGGTGGCCGCCTCGCGGCGGCGGACGCTCCCTCGGCCGGTGGCGGGCCCGCCGCCGATTCCCCCGTACAGCTGACCGTGAGCACCACCAGCGCGGCAAGAGCCGCTGCGGCCGGAACCGACCTCATGTCACGCTCAGCGCCGCGGCCGTCTGGCGGCGGCGGGCTAACACCGCTCAGCTCCGGCAGGGCTCGAACGTGACGATTGCCGCCCGGTCCTGTGAATCCGCTTTCTTGCCGCCGACAGCGCTCCCCCAGCTGACCATGACGCGCGGCCAGCCGGCCTGGGGGCCAGCGTGCAGGGCTCGCTCGGTCGTCTCCGGCTGGCGTAAACGCGGATGGAGCTACCAGCGCCGAGCTAGACGTCCAGCATCTTCTTGAGGAACTGGCCGGTGTAGCTCTCCTCGACCCTGGCCACGCCCTCCGGCGTCCCGGTGCGCGATGACGTTGCCGCCGCGCGACCCGCCGTCCGGGCCCGAGATCGATGACCCAGTCAGCGGTCTTGATCACGTCGAGGTTGTGCTCGATCACGATCACGGTGTTGCCCCCGTCGACCAGCCGGCCGAGCACGCCGAGCAGCTTGCGGATGTCGTCGAAGTGCAGGCCCGTCGTCGGCTCGTCGAGAACGTAGATCGTCCGCCCGGTCGACCTGCGCTGAAGCTCGGACGCGAGCTTGACCCGCTGCGCCTCGCCGCCGGACAGCGTCGGCGCGGGCTGGCCGAGCCGCACGTACCCGAGGCCGACGTCGACCAGCGTCTTCAGGTGCCGGTGAATGGCGGGCACTGGCTCGAAGAACTCGGCCGCTTCCTCGATCGGCATCTGCAGCACGTCCGCGATGGTCTTGCCCTTGTAGTGGACCTGGAGCGTGTCGGTGTTGTACCGGGCGCCGTGGCAGACCTCGCACGGCACGTACACGTCCGGCAGGAACTGCATCTCGATCTTGATGGTGCCGTCACCGGCGCACGCCTCGCACCGGCCGCCCTTGACGTTGAAAGAGAATCTGCCGGGCTGGTACCCGCGCACCTTGGCCTCGGTCGTCTGCGCGAACAGCTTCCGCACGCTGTCGAAGACCCCGGTGTAGGTGGCCGGGTTGGACCGCGGCGTCCGGCCGATCGGGCCCTGGTCGACATGCACGACCTTGTCGAGGTGCTGGATGCCGGTGATCTTGGTGTGCTTGCCCGGCACGATCCTGGTGCCGTGCAGCTCCCTGGCCAGCGCGCTGTACAGGATGTCGTTGACCAGGGTCGACTTACCGGAGCCCGAGACGCCCGTCACCGCGATGAACAGGCCGAGCGGGAACGCGACGTCGATGCCCTTGAGGTTGTGCGCGGCCGCGCCCTTGACGACGATCTCGCGGCCCCTGGTCCGCTTGCGCCGCTTGGCGGGCACCGTCGATGGCCTCCCGGCCGGTCAGGTACGCGCCGGTGATCGACTCCTTGCTGGCCGAGCAGTTCCTCCAGCGGGCCGGAGACGACGACGTGGCCGCCGTGCTCGCCGGCCCGCGGCCCGATGTCGACGACCCAGTCGGCGGCCCGGATCGTGTCCTCGTCGTGCTCCACGACGATGAGCGTGTTGCCGAGGTCGCGCAGCCGCAGCAGGGTCTCCAGCAGGCGATGGTTGTCGCGCTGGTGCAGGCCGATGGACGGCTCGTCCAGCACGTACAGCACGCCGACCAGGCCGGAGCCGATCTGTGTGGCGAGCCTGATGCGCTGCGCCTCACCGCCGGCCAGCGTCGCCGACGCCCGGTCCAGCGTCAGGTAGTCCAGTCCGACGTCCAGCAAGAACCCAAGCCGGGCGTTGACTTCCTTGAGGATCCGCCCGGCGATCTGCATGTCGCGGTCCGAGAGCTGGAGCGACAGCAGCAGCTTGGCCAGCTCTCCGATCGGCAGGCTGGTGTAGTCAGCGATCGACCGCTCGTCGACCGTCACGGCCAGCGCGACTGGCTTCAGCCGCGCGCCATGGCAGGACGGGCACGGCACCTCGCGCATGAACTCGGCGAACCGCTCCCGGCTGTACTCGCTGTCGGCATCGGAGTGCCGGCGCTCGATGTACGGGATCGCACCCTCGAAGTTGGTGTAGTACGACCGCTCGCGCCCGTACCGGTTCTTGTACCGGACGTGTACCTGCTGGTCGTAGCCGTACAGCAGTGCTCGCTGAGCCTTGGCGGGCAGCCGCTCCCAGGGCGTGTCGATCGTGAAGCCGAGCGCATCCCCGAGGGCATCGATCAGGCGGACGAAGTAGTCGCTCACGTGGCCGCCCGTCCACACCGCGATGGCGCCGTCCGCCAGCGTGCGCGTGGTCTCGGAGACGACGAGCTCTGGGTCGACCTCCATCTTGGTGCCGAGCCCGGTGCAGTCCGGGCACGCGCCCCACGGCGAGTTGAACGAGAACGAGCGCGGCTCCAGATCGTCGAACGACAGGTCGTCGTACAGGCACGCCAGGTGCTCGGAGTACATCCGCTCGCGGTTCGGGTCGTCCTCGGGCAGGTCGACGAACTCGAGCACGACGACGCCGTTGGCCAGCCCCAGCGCGGTCTCCACCGAGTCGGTCAGCCGGCGCCGCGCCGACTCCTTGACCTCAAGCCGGTCGACGATGACAGAGATGTCGTGCTTCTCGTACTTCTTCAGCGCCGGCAGCTCGCCCGAGACCGCGGTATCGAGGCGGATGGTCTGGCCATCCACCTTCGCCCGCGAGAAGCCCTTGACCTGGAGATCACGCAGCAGCTCGGTGTACTCGCCCTTCCGGCCCCGCACGATAGGCGCGAGCACCTGGAACCGGCTCCCCTCCGGCAGTTCGAGTATCTGGTCCACGATCTGCTGTGGTGTCTGGCGCGCGATCGGGCGACCACAGACCGGGCAGTGCGGCTTGCCAACCCGGGCGAACAGGAGCCGCAGGTAGTCGTAGACCTCGGTGATGGTGCCGACGGTCGACCGGGGGTTGCGGCCGGCGGCCTTCTGGTCGATGGAGACCGCTGGCGAGAGCCCGTCGATGAAGTCGACGTCAGGCTTGTCCATCTGGCCGAGGAACTGCCGCGCGTAGGCCGACAGGGACTCGACATACCGGCGCTGGCCCTCGGCAAAGATCGTGTCGAACGCCAGGCTCGACTTGCCCGAGCCAGAGAGCCCGGTGAACACGATCATGGCGTCGCGTGGCAGGTCGAGCGAGACATTCTTGAGGTTGTGCTCGCGCGCACCACGGACGACAAGACGATCTGCCACTTTGCGCTCAGTTCTCCCGGTATGTACAGCGTTGCGTATACGGAGGTGTCGGACGGGAAAGGCCGCCAGGTCATCGTATCCGGGGGGGCCGACAAAACAGGGGGCTAAAGCCCGCACCGGCAGCCGTCCCCGTCCTGCGCGTGCTCCCGACAACCTCCGTACAACACCAAGACAGCTCGATCCAATTCCCGGTCCTGCCCTAGATACGGGGGCGAGCACGCGCGCGGGCTTCGGGGCCGTCTGACCATCGAGCCGGCCGCCAGCTGCCGGCGCTGCCGCCATGGTAGGTATCAGGTGACGACGTAGCGAGGCCGGACCTGGCGGGCACCGCGTGGCAACGGGTAACGCCCGGCAGACGGCCAGCGCGGCCATGACAGCCAGCGGAGATGAGGAGAGCATGAGCTATACCGGGAACGTGGCCGTGGGCGGCGCCGCCGACACCAGGGAACTGCCTGGGCTCACCATCACCAAGGTGGCGGTCGGCCCAATGGACAACAACGCCTATCTGCTGCGCTGCACGCAGACGGGCGAGCTTGCCCTCATCGACGCCGCGAACGAGGCCGACACGCTGCTGCGGCTGATCGGTGACGTGCCGCTGGCCACCGTGATCACGACCCACCAGCACTGGGATCACCACGCCGCGCTGCGGGAAGTACAGCAGGCCACTGGCGCCGCTACAGTCGCGCACCCGGAGGACGCACCAGGCATTCCGATCCCGGTCACGAGGCCCGTGCATCACGGGGACACGGTGGCCGTCGGCAACGCCAGCCTGTCGGTCATTCACCTGCGCGGCCACACCCCCGGCAGCATCGCCCTGCTCTACGACGCCGACGGCGAGCTGGCCGACCAGCCGCACCTGTTCACCGGCGACTCGTTGTTTCCCGGCGGCCCCGGTAACACCCAGAACGACCCGCAGCGGTTCGCGAGCCTCATGACCGACCTCGAGGAGCGCGTCTTCGCCGAGCTGCCCGACGGCACGTGGGTGTACCCGGGCCACGGCGGCGACACCACGATCGGCACCGAGCGGCCGCATGTCCCGGAGTGGCGCGCCCGCGGCTGGTAACGGCCGGGCGCCCGCAGCCGGCCACCTGCCTAGAGGCAGGCGTAGCACGCGTCCATCAGCGCCTTATTGCGCGGGTTGCGCCAGCGCGGCCCCATCTGGTTCGTCACGTAGCCGAAAGCCAGCCGCGCATCGGGGTCGCAGAAGCCGACCGACCCACCGGCGCCGAAGTGCCCGAAGCAGTGCGGCCCGTTGCCGAGCTGGCGCTCGGGCTGGGTGAGCTGGAAGCCCAGCCCGAACCGGGACGGCCGCGCGAGCACCAGGTCCTCGCCGTACACCTGTTCCTGGGTGGCCGCCGTCAGCGCGGGCGCTGTCACGACACGCGCCCCGGCCAGGGCGCCCCCGGTCGCAAGCGCCGTGTAAATGCGCGCGACGCCGGCCGCCGTCGCGTGCGCGTTCGCGGACGGGACCTGCGCGCTGCGCCAGGCAGCGGTGTTGACCACGCCAGTGCCGGAGAAGTCGGGCGGGTTGAAGTAAGCGTTCAGCGACATCCGATTGGCGGGAACGGGGTCGGGCTGGTCCGCCGCCGTCTCGGGGTCGCGGTGCGGCCATCGGAACTCGGCGACCCGGCCCTGCTCGGCCGCGGTCAGTCCGATGTGCACGTCAGCGCCAACCGGGCCAGCGACCTCGCGCTGCAGGAACTGTCCCACGGTCATCCCGGTGATCCGCCTGATGAGCTCGCCGCCCAGGTAGCCGAAGGTATTGACATGATAGCCGTGGCCGGACCCTGGCTGCCACCACGGTTCCTCGGCCGCGAGCAGTGCGGTCATCAGCTGCCAGTCAAGTCCGCTGCCCGCCGGCAGCGGACGGCGCAAGGCCGGCAGGCCGGCCTGATGGCTCAGCACCTGGCGCACCGTGACGCCGTCCTTGCCCGCCGCGCCAAACTCCGGCCAGTATCGCGTCATGGTCGCGTCCGGGTCGAGCAGGCCCAGCCCGGCGAGCCGGGCTGCGCACACCGACACGAACCCCTTGCCGACGGAGAACACGTTCACGAGCGTGGCGGCCGACCAGGGCTGACGCTGCTCCGCGTCCGTGTACCCGCCCCACAGGTCGGCCACGACGGTCCCGTCGACAGTGACGCAGACCGCGCCCCCGATCTCACCCCGTTCGGCGAAGTTGCGGACGAACTCCGCCCGCACGGGCGCAAACCGCGGGTCGGACCAGCCGCCGATCGCCGTCTGGCTCATGAGCTTTGCCCGCCTTCCTGCCGTGCCGACGGCCCGTGCGCATTGTTTAGTAGTGTGCCCTGCGATGGCACAGCTGCGCGATGTCGCGATCATCGGGGCCGGCCTGCTCGGGCTGGCTGCCGGGCGTGCCCTCGCGGCCCGCGGACATGACGTGGTCGTCCTCGAGCAAGGCGGGATCGGTGATCCGGCGTCCGGTTCCAAGGGCAGCTGCCGGATCTTCCGGCTCGGGTATCCCGAGCCCGCCTACGTGACCGCGGCCCGCCAGGCAGGCGAGCTGTGGCGGGTGCTGGAGACCGAGTCCGGGCGCCGCATTCTGCTGCCGACGCCGCAGCTCACGTTCGGGGCCGGGCTCGGCACCGTGCACGACGCCATGAGGGCGGCCGGCGCACCATGCGAGCTCCTGCCAGCCGCGGCAGCCGCTGAGCGCTTCCCTGCGGTGTGCATCGGCGGTCCTGCGCTGCTCGAGCCGGACTCGTGCGTGATCGCCGCCGACACGGCGCTCGAGGCGCTGGCCCGCGGCGTACCGGAGATCAGGACGGGTGTCCGCGTCCTGCGCCTGGCCGACGACGGCCGCCAGGTCACCGTGCGCACGAGCGCGGGTCCGCTGACGGCGCGCACCGCCGTCATCACGGCTGGCCCGTGGTCTGGTGCGCTGCTGGCGACGCTGGGTGTGCCGCTGCCGAGCCGTCCGACACTGGAGCAGGTCGCCTACCTCCGGCAGGCCGGGCCGGTCGCCGGGGCGCCCATATTTATCTGCCACGCCGACCGGGCGCCGTACGGGCTGCCGGTGCCGGGGTCGCCGCTGTACAAGATCGGGATCCATCCGAGCGGCCCGCCAGTCGACCCCGACGCTCAGGAGCAGTCGGCCGATCCTTACCTCGCCGGCAAGCTGTCCGAAGTGGCAAGGCGCTACCTGCCGGGTTATGACCCCGAGCCGGCGGCCACCGAGCGCTGCGTCTACGACAACAGCCCGGACGAGGACTTCGTCGTGGACCGGATCGGCAACGTCATCGTCGGCAGCGGCACGTCCGGGCACGGCTTCAAGTTCGGCCCGCTGCTCGGCGAGTGGCTCGCCGACCTCGCCGCGGGGGCAGCCGGGACCATTCCGCCAGGCCTCCGGCAACGATTCGCGCTGGACCGGTTCCGGCCGCCCGCCTAACCGGGACTGGGTGCCGGGAACTGGATCTTCAGATCGTTCTCGCCGCCGGACACCGGTATCACCGTGAGCGCTGCCCGGTAGCCGCTCGGCTGCTGCTGCAGCAGCTTCAGGACGGCGGCCAGTTCACTCTCCTGGCGGGGGGCGTGCGTGCTCGTCAGGCCGACGATCAGAGCCAGCCGATATGGCACCGAGCTGTCCGCGAGCGGGCCGGCGTCAGCGAAGTGGTTGATGAAGACCCGGTAGTGCGCGGCGACCGTCCGCAACACCGCGATCAGCCGCGGATCGACGAGCCCGTCGGCCAGGTCCTCGCGGGCGGCGGCCCGCACGTGCACCCGGCCGTTCGCCATCAGCCTGAGCCCGGCCGTGCGACGGGCCGCCACCTCGCTGCTCGCGGCCTGGCTGTACGCCGTCTGGCCGCCTGACACAACGACGCGGACTTGCACAGCCTCCGGGCCGGTGCCGAACGCCGCGATCACCGCCGGGGCGGCAGCAGCGAGCTGCGTTCTGTACTGCGCACGGACAGCGGGGGTCGCGACGACCAGGGCCCCCGCCGTGGGTAGCGTGACGCCGGGCTGCAGCACGACCTGGCCGCCGCTGGCGTACCCAGCCGCGAGAATGGCCGCGCACGTGGCTGGGTCGCAGCCGATGACCGCCTGCTGACTCACCTGATCCGCAATCCAGCTCGCGGCAGCGGTGCCATTCGCGGCCGCTTGCGCGGCTGCGGCCGCACGCGCCTGCTTCTGCGCTGGCGTCAGCTTCGGCGCAGTCACTGTCTGGTCTCGAGCCCGCGGCGACCCGAGTGCGCCGGTCAGCGCGACCCCGGCGGCCACCCCGGCGGCCACCACGACAACGACGATGAAGGCCGTCACGCCGGCCCGGCGCGCCCTGCCGATCCGGCCGGTGTCAGGCACATGCAGGACGCGGCGGCGCACCCAGAGGCGCAGCGTGGTGCCGATGACCGTGATCCACGACGGAGCGGCGGTGACCTGCCGCCGGGGCACCGCACCGCCGGGCGCGCCAGCGGTCCGGCCCGGGTTGTCCAGCCGGTATCTCGATGGCGGCGAGGTGTCACTGGACACTAAGACTCCCGGGCCGCGAACAGGGTGAGGCCACACGGCCCTATCCGGGATATCTCAGCACATCTGGCGAGGACTAATCAGGCAGATCAAGTCGATTGTTACCCAAGCTTGCCTATCGGCCTGCGCGGGCGGCGTCGCGGCCGGGCGCCTGGCTCGCCGCCAGGCGTGCGTAGATGGCCAGCGCGATCCGGACCGCGTCCTGCTGAGACGGGAGGGCCTCGCTTCTGGCCCTGGCCGTCTGGCCGAGCCTCGCCGCGAGCGCCTCGTCGTCGAGCACGGCCGCCACTGCGCCAGCCAGCGCTGCCGGGTCGTCCGGCGGGACGAGCAGCGCACCGCCGGCGCCCGTGAGGTCAGCCGTACCGCCGACGCGCGTGGCCACGATCGGACGGCCGGACCGCATCGCTTCCTGGATCACCAGCGCGCGCGCTTCCCAGTGGCTCGGCACCACGACGATGTCGGCGGCTGCTAGCAGGGCAGGCACGTCGTCGCGCGCGCCGAGCAGCACGACGTCTGCGCCGGCCTGGCTCGCACGCGCGCGGAGTTCGGCGGCTAGCGGGCCGTCGCCTGCGATCACCGTGCGCGGCTGCGGGTCGCGGTTCCGCCACCGGGCGGCCGCGTCGATCAGCACATCCAGGCCCTTCTGCCGCGCGAGCCTGGCCACAGCCAGCACCACTGGCCGGCCGGCCGCGCCGAAGTCAGCTCGGGCCGCCGCGATGTCCGCCGCCGTTGGCGCCGGTGCCGGTGGCGCCGGCACGTCGAACTGCTCCGCGCGGGCAGCGCCGAGGCGGCGGATCCGGGCCAGCAAGTCTGCTGATGCGCACAGCACCAGGTCAGCGCGACGAGCGCAGATGCGCTCCAGCACACCGTAGACGGGCCGGGCCAGACCGCCAACGGGCGGCGCGTTGTGGACCGTGATTGCCAGGGCGGGCCGCATCTGGCGGCGCAGGCTCGCGATGGCGAGCGCCGCGAGCGCGCCCGCCCGGACCCCGTGGGCATGCAGGACGTCGGCGCGGCGGGCGGCAAGCAGCCCTCGCAGCCTGGCGATGGCCGCCGCGTCGCGAGCGGGATGCGGCCGGTCGCCGATGGGCACGGCCACTGTCTCGATGGGCGCTGTCTCGATGGGCGCTGTCTCGATGGGCGCTGTCTCGATGGGCGCCGTCTCGATGGGCGCCGTCTCGATGGGCGGTGTCTCGATGGGCGCCGTGCCAGTACCCGCCGTGCCGGCCACCGCGCGCAGGCGTGCGAGCGTCTGCGCGGGCCCGACCACGGTCACCTCGAGCCCCGCCGCGCGGCAGCCGTCCGCGAGAGCGCGCACGTGGCTGGCCGTGCCGCCGGACGCGAGGCCGAGCACGAAGACAACCCGCCGGGCCGACTGTGCTCCGCCGGTCACCGCGTCATCGCCTGGCGAACCCTGGTCACGGCCGCGCGGAGGTCGCCGCCGTCCAGGACCCAGGCGACGATCATGAACGCCGCGAGCCCGCACACGACGGCCAGCATCGCGACGAGCGCGGCCGGGCCCGGCTCGGTGACCCTGACCGCCGCGGCCACCCCGGTGCCGGCGATCGCGCCTGCGAGCGCTGCCGCGAGCCCGGACGCCGCGGCCCGGCCAGCACCGGCCAGCGCGGCCCGGCCACGCACTCGCAGGACGGCGACCACGAGCGCGAGGCCAGCGACGGTCAGCCCGATGGTGTTGCCGAGCGCCAGCATCGCCACGACCCACCGGCCAGGTGCCAGCGCGACCAGCACGACGTCGGCCGCGATGACGATCAGCCAGCCGGCTGCGACCGGGATCGCAGCAGCCCTGGTACGGCGTGCCGCGAGCAGGACACGGGACAGGCAGGCGACGAGGCCGTAGCCGACCAGTCCCGGCGCGAACAGCGCCAGGCCGGCGGCCAGCGGTCCCGACCTGCGCTGGCCTGCTGGCGAGGAAATGCGCGGCCGGCACTGCCGCCGCGAGCACCAGCGCGGCACCCAGGAAGGACATGAGCAGGATGGCTCTGGCCGACGCGGCCGACGTCAGGTCGAACTCATCACCCTCGCGCGCGGACAGCAGCGGGAACGCGCTGATCGCGATCGAGACCGCGAGCACGGCGTACGCGGCCTCGAATACCTGCCAGCCGTACTGATACAGCACGAAGGCCGCGCCCGGCCCGTGCCCGTTCGCGAGCAGGATGACGACAAGCTGAGACAGATCCTGCGCCACCAGCGCGATGATCCCGAAAACGGCCAGGCCGCCGACCTGGCGGCCGACGCCAGACGGGAATCGCAGCGCGGGACGAAACCGGATCCGCAGTCGCCAGGCCGGGACGAGGGCCGTGAGCATGAGCGCGGCGACCCCGGCGGTCGTGCCGATCGACAGCGTCAGCTCGGCCGCCACCGGAAGGCTGCGCAGCACGTTCACGTACGACCCGCCGAGCGGCACGAAGGCGAGGTAGGCGGCGACCACGACCAGGCTCGAGATGACCGGCGCCAGGGCCGGCGCCGCGAACCTGCGATGCGACTGGAGTATGCCGTACAGCACCACGGCCAGCCCGTAGAGCACGATCTGCGGCGCGAACACCACGAGCATGTGTCCGGTCACGGTCACCAGCGGCCCGTGCGCGCACCGGGCCCGGCTGTTGACGGGATTCAGCAGCCCTGCCAGCGGGCCGGCCGCCAGCGCGATCGCCAGGCTGACCGGCACGAGGATGATGATGGTCCAGGTCAGCAGCGCCGACGACGTCTGCCGTACCTCGGCGGCGGCGTCAGCGTCCGCGGCCTGTCGCTGCGCGGGCCTGGCCAGGACGGGCACCATGATGCTCGTCAGGGCGCCGCCAAGGACGACGTCATAGACGATGTTGGGCAGCGCGTTGGCCGTGACGTACGCGGTGCCAAGGCACGTGGCGCCGACGGTCTTCGCGAACACGATCGTCCGGACCAGGCCAAGCACGCGAGCCAGGATGGTGAGTCCCGCGATCAGGGCTGCGGCGCGGCCGATGCCTGCTCCGGCCCGGCCGCGGACGCCGGGCTCCTGACCGTCCTGCGTGACCGGGACGGCCGGGCCGGTCACCGCGTCTCGGCCGAGCGCCGGTCCCGCTGGGCCAGCGCGCTGTCGGCCGAGTCAGAGGAAGCTGGCATCCCGCCGTCCGCGGCCGGGCTGTCCGGCGCAGCGGATGGCGGCGCCGTCGGTTCAGCCGCAGCCGGGGCGCGCACGGTCGGCTCAACCACGGTCGGACTCAACCACGGGCAACTCAACCACGGGCAACTCAACCACGGGCGACCCAACCACGGGCGACCCAACCACGGGCGACTCAACCACGGGGCGACGGCCGATCATGTCGAGGCGGCGCAGCGGTCCGGTGCGCTCGATGACCTTGGTGAAGCTGACCTTTTCGCTGGCCACGGTGAGGCCGGCCACGGCAGCCAGCACGCCGAGCCGCGCCGCGCGTGGCAGCGCGCTCGCGGCGGCAGCGCCTAGCATCGCGCCGAGAGCGTTCGCGCCGGCGTCGCCGAGCATCGAGCGCTCGCCGAGGTCCTCGGGCAGCAGCGCCGCAGCGGCCGATAGCGGCGCTGCGGCGGCAGCGCGCCCGCGGCGCCACGGAGCCAGCAGCCCGCCCGCCAGCAGCGCGACCTTGATGGCGCGGCCGGGCCGCAGGTCAAACAGGTTCAGCAGGTTCGCGCCGCCAGCCACCAGGCCGGCGTTGATCAGTGTGTCGGCCACCGCAAGGGGCGCCGCCGTGCCGCCATCGCCGGCGGTGCCATCGGCTGTCGGGCGCGGCGATCAGCGCGGCGGCGAGACCAGTACGCCCCGATGCCCGCGATTTTTACGGCCCCGGTCGTCAGCTCGCCTGCCCGCAGCGCGCCCAGATGCCCACGGAAGCCTTTGCGTACCCCGTTCCCGGCCAGGTCGTCATAGCTGCCGAACGCGGCGGCGCCCGCCCCGGCGACAGCCAGCGCGATCCGGTCGCGGGTGCCGCCGCCCGCCGCCACCGCGCCGGCGATGCTGCCGATCGCGACGGCCGGGCCCTCGAGCAGCGTGATCGGCTCGCCGCGATGATTCGTGCGGTCCCAGGGCTTGTGGCCGCCCGGCGGCCTGGCCGTCAGGGCGGCATAGGACAGCCGCGCCACGGCGGCAGCCACGAGCGTCGACCGGACGGCATGCGTGCTCATCAGTGGCTTCCTGCGGCGGCGCTGGAGGTGCCCGCCGGTGACGCGCTCGGCGTCGGCGGCGGGCTCGGCGCGGTGCCAGCATCGATACCGTACTTGGTCGGTGCCTTGCCGTCGAGCAGGTCCTTCAGTGCCTGCACCACGATGATCTGCCCGCTCTCGGTATCGGCGTTGTCCACGGTAGACACCGGGTGGGCGCTGCTGCTCTCCCTGCTGATGACGCTGCCAGGGCCGACCGAGTCGACCGAGCCGGCCATGACGGTACCGCTGCTGGCCGCGTTCAGCTGCGCGGCTACGGCGGCGAGGACCTCGCTCCCGGACTGCGGCGGCGCCCCGCCAGGTGCGACGAGCACGGCCTGGGCGGCGATGGCGGGCGTGCCGCTGACCGACACGAAGCCTTGCTGCTCCAGCCCAGTCAGGATGGCACGCGCGGGCCTTGTCCGACAGGCTGCTGGGGCCGCCTGAGGAGTCCAGCAGGCTCGCCGCGAGCACCTGCGCCGCCGCCTGCTGGCCGGCGACCTGGCTCTGTGACCGCGCGGGGGGAGTCAGGCCCGCTTGTGGCCAGGCTCTGGGCGAGGTCGGTCAGCCCTGTCTCGTTGACGGCCGTGGTGTCCAGGAACGCCTGCTGCAGGTCGACCTCGCCGGTCACGGTCGCCCCGGCCTGCTTCAGGGCCGCCGTCACGCCGGCCGTCACGGCGCTCTTCGCGCCGGGGGCTACGACCAGCACGACATTGTCGTGCGGGAGCAGGCCGCCGATGAGGCGCTGCGAGTTTGCCTGGGCGAACGCCTGGTCAGCGGTGACCTGGTTGCTCAGCGCCCCGTTCGTCTTCCGCAGTGCGTTGTTGCTGGCCAGCGCCCCGTGCTGGGCTCGGCTCAGAAAGTACTCGGCCTTGCCGCTCAGCGCCGTTGAGCCCACAACGAGCCCGACGGCCAGCGCGAGGAAGACAGCGATGATGGAGACCAGGTGATACCGGAAATCGATCACTACAGCAGTCCAGTTAGCCAGTACCACAGCTGGCGCAGCGCCAGGCCGAGGTATCCCAGGTACAGTTTGCCGACCGGGGTCGACGCCAGCGCGATGATCGGCACTAGTGCAGCGATAGCCAGGAATCCGAGCGACTTGGCGGAGATCCGGCTCTGATACAGCCGGCTCACGCCCTTGGCATCGACGATCTTGTCGCCTACCCGAATCCGGGTCAGCACGGCGCTGGCCATGCCCGACCGCCCCTTGTCGAGGAACTCTACCAGCCCGTATCGCATGCCAACGGTGACAATCAGGCTGGCGCCCGCCTCGTCAGCGAGCAGCACCGCTACGTCCTCGCTAGTGCCGGGCGCCGGGCAGGTCACCGACTCCAGGCCCAGGTCCTGCACCCTGGGCAGGCCAGGGGCATGGCCGTTGAGGTAGGCGACAACGACGAGCTCAGCGCCTGACTTGAGCGCCTTGTCGGACACCGAGTCCATGTCACCGACGATCATGTGCGGCCAGTAGCCGGCCTCGATCAGCGCGTTCGCGCCGCCGTCCACGCCGATGATGACCGGCTTGAACTCCCTGATATACGAGCGCAGCGCCTGCAGATCCTCGTGATACCGGTAGCCTCGGGCCACGACCAGCGCGTGCCGGCCCGCGAGCTTGGTCCGCAGCTCCGGCAGCCGGATGCCCTCGGCCAGCAGCTCGGACTCCCGGTTGATGTAGTCGAAGGTGTTGGTGACGAACGCCGTCAGCTGCTCGGCGAGGCCCTCTTTCGCCGCCGCCATGTCGCTGGCAACCGACTCAGCCGTCTGCCGAGTTCCCTTGGCGACCACGGACTCCGCCAGGTACAAGGTCTCGCCCGTCGAGCCTGACCTGCTGGCCTTCCTTCACCAGGTCGAATACGTCCGGTCCGACGTCGTCGACCAGCGGAATGCCGGCGTCCACGAGCACCTGCGGGCCCTGGTTCGGGTACCGGCCGCTGATGCTGACGGCGCGACGTTGACGACGGCGGTGACCTGGCTCCGGATCAGCGCATCGGCGGCCACCCGGTCCAGGTCGGTGTGATCGATGATCGCGATGTCGCCGGCCTTCAGGCGCTTCGTCAGGTTCTTGGTCCGGCGGTCGAGCCGGGCCGTCGCCATCACCCCGGGCAGGTCCTTTGACCTGGTCCGGCGTGCCGCGGTGAAGCCTCGAGTTCGGCACCTTCATTGGGTAGCTATTTTGCCAGACCTGCAAGGCCACTAGCGCCGCGGCGGCTAGCATCCGGCCCGTGCCGCGGCTCGCGGTCTGGCCGAGTCGGGCAGGCTAGCGAGCCTGCGCGCCTGGCCAGCTCGGCCCGCTCGGCAGCGGCGGCCGCCAGCAGCTCGCCTGCGTGCGCCCGGCCGTACTCGGAGTCCTCCAGTCCTGCCAGCATCCGGGACAGCTCGCGGACCCGGCCCGCCTCGTCGAGCCTGCTGATGCCGCTGCGCACGACCGAGCCGTCGCCGGTCTTTTCCACCACCAGGTGCGTGTCGGCGAACGCGGCGACCTGCGGCAGGTGCGTGACGACAATCACCTGCGCGAGCCTGGCCAGCCGGGCCAGCCGACGGCCGATCTCGACGGCCGCCTTGCCGCCGACGCCGGCGTCGACCTCGTCGAAGACGAAGGTCGGCACCGGATCCGCGCCGGCGAACACCACCTCGATGGCCAGCATGATCCTGGACAGCTCGCCGCCGGACGCGCCCTTGTGCAGCGGCAGCGAGGGCGCGCCGGGATGGGCGGCCAGCCTGATCTCGACGTCGTCGCCGCCCTGCGGGCCGAAGGCCTGGGCTGGCGTGACGGCCACCGTGATCTTCGCGTGCGGCATGGCCAGCGCGGTCAGCTCGGCGGTCACCTCGGCGGCGAACCTGGCCGCGGTCGCTGTCCGCGCCGCGGTGAGCTGGGCCGCCAGGTCGGCCACTGTCGCCGCGAGGTCGGCTTCCTGCGCAGCCAGCGATCCGATCCTGTCCTCGTCGCTGTCCAGCTCGGCCAGCCGCGCGCTGGCCGACTTCGCCCAGGCCAGCACCGCGGCCAGGTCACCGCCCGGCGGTCCGTCTGCAAGGCCCGCGCCGTAAGCGCGGACCAGCCTGGTGAGCTCCGCCCTTCGCTCCTGGACGACGGCCAGGCGGACCGGATCTGCCTCGACCGACTGGACGTAGGAGGCTAGCTCGGCGGCCACGTCGGCGAGCAGGTACGCCGCCTCGCCGACCCGGCCCGCCAGCGCCCCGAGCCGGGCGTCGTGCTGAGCTGCCGATTCCAGCGCCGACCTGGCCGCGGCCAGCAGGCTGGCCACGTCGACGGCGTCATAGCTGCCGCTGGCCGGATCGCCGGCCAGCGCCTCGTGCGCGGTCGTCGCGGCCGCGTGCAGCGCGTCGGCGTTCGCCAGCCGCTCCTCCTCCGCCACGAGCTCGATGTCCTCGCCCTCGGCGGGCTCGGCGCGCTGGATCTCCGTCACGCCGTGACGCAGGTCGTCGGCCTCGCGGGCGCGCTCGCGCGCCATCGTCGATCAGCTCGTCGAGCTCGGCACGGACCTCAGCGTGCCGGTGATAGGCGCGCTGATAAGCGGTGAGCAGCTCGGCGAAATCCGGCCCGGCGAACTGATCCAGCGCCTGGCGTTGCCGGCCGGGGCGCAGCAGCTGCTGCTGGTCGGCCTGCCCGTGCACGGCCACGAGGTCGTCGGCCAGGTAGGTCAGCAGCGACACCGGGACCGAGCGGCCGCCGGCGGTCGCGCGGGAGCGTCCTTCCGAGCTCACCGAGCGCACCAGGATCAGCGTGCTGCCGTCGTCGTCGAGATCGCCGCCGGACTCGTTGACCTGACGGGCGACATTGCTGTCCGGGTCGATCCGCAGCCGTCCCTCCACGACGGCCCGGTCGGTGCCAGGCCGCACCCGGGCGGGATCGGCACGACCGCCGAACAGCAGGCCGAGCCCGGAGACGACCATGGTCTTGCCCGCGCCGGTCTCACCGGTCACGACGTTGAATCCGGCCGACAGCTCCAGCACTGCTTCGTCGATCACCCCGAGACCGGTGATGCGCACTTCCTCAAGCATGGCCGCCTGGCTCCTCGTCTGCCGTGTGTGCCATCGCCTCGCCCGGCGCCGACCGGCCCGGCCTGCCGCCGCGCCAGCCTGCGACCGGCAGCCCGAACTTGGCGACCAGCCGGTCGGTGAAGCTCGCGCCGATGCCTGCCTCGGCTCCCGTCACGGCAGGCAGCCGGGCTAGCAAGACTGGCAGGGCACCGCGGCGCACCTCGACGCGCGATCCCGGCGGAAGCTCGACCATACGACGCCCATCGCACCACAGAACGGCCCCTGCCGTCTCAGATTGACTCCCGTCCACGCCCATGACCTCAGCGCCGATGACCTCAGCGGCCAGCACCGAGGCCGGCGACACGACCATCGGCCCGGCGAACAGCGCGTGCGCCGAGATCGGCACCATCAGCAGCGCCTCGACGTCCGGCCACACCACCGGGCCGCCGGCCGAGAACGCATACGCCGTCGAGCCGGTCGGCGTCGCGAACACCACGCCGTCGCAGCCCCATCGCGACAGCGGCCGGCCATCGACCTCGATGACCAGGTCCAGCATCCGCTCCCTGGCGGCCTTCTCGACGGTCGCCTCGTTCAGCGCCCAGGTCCCCGTCGACCTGCGAGCCGTTGATCCGCACCTCGACGTCGACAGTCATCCGCTGCTCGACCGCGTACTGGCGCGCGACCACGCTGGCGACTGCGGCCGATAGGTCTTCCGGTTCGGCCTCGGCCAGGAACCCGACGTGCCCGAGATTGACGCCGAGGAGCGGGGACTCCGGCGGGCCGGGCCAGCTCGGCAGCTCGCAGCAGCGTGCCGTCACCGCCCACGACCAGGACCATCTCCGTGCCCGCCGCCGCCGCAGGCGAGACTGGCACCACGATGGCCTCGGCGCAGCCGAGTTCGGCGGCCTCTGGCTCGAGGACACGCACGGCGATGCCGGCCGCCGTCAGCTTGTCGACCAGCACGCGCGCAACACGGATGGCAGCGGCTTGCCGGTGTGCGCGACCAGCAGCATGATCCTCTCAGCGTCGTCGGCGGCGCGCTTGTCCCGTCACTGCGGCCCCGCCTCGACAGCCTCGCGGAGCATCGCGGGATCCAGCGGTGCCGCGCCGCGGCGAAGCCAGAGGAAGTACTCCACGTTGCCCGACGGACCCGGCAGCGGGCTCGCGGCGATGCCAGCGACGCCGAGCCCGACGGCCGCGGCGGCCTCGGCCACCCTGACGACGGCGGCGGCGCGGAGCGCGGGATCGCGGACGACGCCGCCGCCGATCTGATCCTTGCCGACCTCGAACTGCGGCTTCACCATCAGGACGAAGTCGGCGTCCGGCGCGGCGCAGCTGACCAGGGCCGGCAGCACGAGCGTCAGCGAGATGAACGACAAGTCGGCCACGACCACGTCCGGCGGCGGCGCCACCTGCGCGGGCGACAGGCTGCGGACGTTGACCCGGTCCAGCACGGTCACCCGCTCGTCGGTCTGCAGCGACCAGGCCAGCTGGCCGTAGCCGACGTCCGCCGCGACCACGTGGGCAGCACCAGCCCGCAGCAGCACGTCGGTGAAGCCGCCAGTGGACGCGCCCGCGTCCAGGCAGCGCTTGCCCGCCACCACGAGCCCGTCGAAGGCGGCGAGCGCCCCGGCCAGCTTGTGCCCGCCGCGCGACACGTACTCGGGCTCGTCACTGACCTGCTGGATGGTGATGGCAGCGTCGACCCCGACCTGCGACGCCGCCTTCACGGCGGTCTGGCCTGCCACCGCCACCCGTCCGGCCGCGATCAGGTCGGCCGCCTGGTCACGTGATCTGGCCAGGCCACGCCGGACAAGTTCTGCATCAAGCCGCAGCCTCCTGCTCATGATGATCAGCGCCCGGCCGGTCAGCCACCGGCCGGACCCGCCGGTCCGGAGTCCAGCTCGCCCAGCACGTCGCTGAGCTGGGCGTGCACCTGCTCGAACAGCTCGGCGTGCTCGCTCACGGCCAGGCCAGGCAGGCGGTCGAGCAGATGGAGCGCAGCGTCGACCCGTGGCTCGCCGGTCGCGGGTACCGGATCCGCCCGGAACGGGCCGGCCACCGCCGAGTCGTCGCGCCGATCGCCGGGCACCTGAGGCTCACCGGACACGTGAGCCTCACCCGACACCTGAGCCTCACCCGACACCTGAGCCTCACCCGACATCTGAGCCTCACCGCGATCACCGCTGAGCCTCACCAGACACCTGAGCCTGGCCGACGGCGCCAGAGACCGACTGCGGCACGCCGCTGGCAACCGCGGAAGCCGCCTCGGCTTCCCCGGTGCCCGTCCGGCCCGGTCTGGTGCTCCATCTAGCTTCACCACTCTCCCGCGCGGCAGTCTGACCACGCGACGCCTGCATCCGCCTCCCTGAACGCTACCGCCAGCCGCTGTCAGCCCGGAGCACATGACTCGCGCAGAGTGCCCTGGGTCTGCCGGGGTAACAGCTCAGGCAGAGAATGACCATGAAAGGGTGGGGATCCATGGCGACAGCCGAGGAATGCCGCACGGCCCTGGAGAGCCTGACCAGCCGCATCGCGGACATGGACGCCAAGGATCGCGCCGCTCATCTGGTGGACCGCACACTGAGCTGCCGCGTCCCCGATCTGGGCCTGACATTCGTGACCAGCCTAGGGCCCGACGGCGCCGAGCCGATCAAGGTAGCTGCCAACGGCTCGCCGCAGGCTCAGGTGAGGTTCGTCGCCGACAGCGACGTCGTCGTGGCCATCGCCGGCGATCCCGGCAGCTTCATGCGAGCCTGGCTCTCCGGCAAGCTCAAGGTGCAAGGCAGCATCTTCGACCTGCTGCACCTGCGCAAGCTCATGTAGATGCGCTACTGCGGCCGCGCTGACCCGCTTGAGTGCTGACGCGCTGTCAGGCCGGCTGGGCGACGATCTGCGGCAGCGGGCGTGCGGCGGCCGAAGCAAGCGCTGACCGGATCTGGGCTGCGACCTCGCTGCCAGCCGTGCGGATCCGGCGCGGCGTGAACCGCAAGACAAGGATGCCGTGCTCGGTCATCCGCGCGTCTCGCGCGAGCGTGCGCTCCCAGTGCGCGGGCGACAGATGCCACTCGCGTGAGTCGACCTCAGCCGCCAGGCCCGCTTGCGGCCACCAGGCGTCGGTGATGGCAAGCAGCTGATCACCGACAAACAGCCGGGCGTTGTACATCGGCTCGGGCAGGCGTTCGCGCTTCACCAGCGCATGCAGATCGCCCTCCGCCGTGGAGCGCACTCCGTCAGCTACCTCCGCCAGCGCCGCGCGAAGCCGCGCCGAGCCCTGGATCGGCCCTATGTCCAGCTCGCGGGCGAGGTCGGCGACCGTCATCTTGCCGCGCTGCACTCCCCCGGCGACGACAGCTCGGACGTCGGCGAAGTTAGCAAGCTGCCGCACCGTGTCGGCTACTGCGCGCGGCGGTGACGCGTACCGGACTGCTCCCTCACGCCCGCACTCCGGCACGACGCTGGTCCGGTGTAACCGAGCGAACCGCACGTCTTTCCGCTTGCACTCAAGCGGGACCAGCACGTCCACCTCGTCGCTCCGCACTGACGGCAGCGAATACCAGGCGAGCGCGGCCGGGCCGGTAATGGCGATGGCCTTCCCGGCATATAAGTAAGCGGCTGTCACGCGCTGCTTAGCCGTCGGGACACCCTGGCTCGCCAGATAGACGCCCGGCAGCATCGTCTGCCACGGACCATCAGCACGAACCCTGTGCCTGATAGCAGGCTCCGTCATTGCACAGCCGAGGACCTGGCCGCGGCTGACCACTCCGTCCTGCCGCGCGAGCAGCCGGGCCAGCGCGGCGGTGTCGAATTGCGATAAACGTCCCATGCCAGGAGCATGCCAGGCGCCCCCGACAGTTCGCGGCCCGGACGATATGCGGCTTAGACCCCGATTTATTCAGGCAGGGCGCGCGCCGCCAACGTCGTCGCTGGAACTCTGCTGACGTTGTATCCGCAGCAGATAGGCAGCCATGACGTTGGATCCGGGCTCGCGGGCGCCACCACCACGCTGGCTGGCCCGGCGACACGATGGCATGCTGGCGTCATGCCAGAAGGAGACGTGGTCTGGCGAACGGCGCGCAAGCTAGACGACGCCCTCACCGGACGCGTGCTGACGCGCAGTGACTTCCGGGTGCCGAGGTATGCCACCACGGATCTCACCGGGCGCACTGTCACCGAGACGGTCTCACGCGGCAAGCACCTGCTGACCAGGGTCGAGGGCGACATCACGGTGCACACGCACCTGAAGATGGAGGGCAACTGGCGGGTGAGCCCGGCGACGGGCTACCAGCTTCGCGATCACCGGATCCGGCTGATCCTGGCGAACGAGCGATGGCAGGCCATCGGCTATCAGCTCGGCACCGTCGAGGTCGTCCGCACCAGCCGCGAGGATCAGGTGGTCGGCCACCTCGGCCCGGATCTGCTCGGCCCGGACTGGGACGCAGCCGAGGCCGTGCGCCGGCTGAGCGAGGACCCGGACCGCACGATCGGCGAGGCGATGCTGGACCAGCGCAATGTCGCCGGGATCGGCACCATCTACCGGGCTGAGTCGCTGTTCCTGCGCGGGGTCAACCCGTGGCAGCGGGTCGGCGACGTGCGCAACCTGCCCGGGCTGCTCGAGATGGCGAGGCGCCTGCTGGATGCGAACAAGGCGCGGCCCGAAACCGTCACGCACCGGTAACAGCGCCCGCGGCGCGGAGCTGTGGGTCTACGGCCGCGCGGGCCGCCCGTGCCGACGCTGCGGCACGCCCATCAGGAAGGCGAATCTCGGGCCCGTGATCGAGGAGCGGCTCGCCGTCTGGTGCCCGCATTGCCAGCCGCTCGCGCCAGGCTAAGCCGCTGCCCGCCGAGGTCCGCGGCCGCATACGGCATAACAACGCTGGGGAGCCAGCCCGGGCCATCAGGCCGGCTCCCTAGCGTCCCCGACAGCGACCGGTTGCCCCACGCGTCGGCCGCTGCGCTTACCGGCGGGTTACGCGTCCCGCCTGCGGAACAGCAGCACGCCGGCGATGAGGGCGATCGCCGCGTACCCGCAGAACACCGCGAACCCG
Source organism: uncultured Actinomycetota bacterium (assembly GCA_963837255.1). GTDB lineage: Bacteria > Actinomycetota > Actinomycetes > Streptosporangiales > Streptosporangiaceae > JAJYUU01. The sequence continues at coordinate 15,738 of CAWIMN010000007.1, read as the reverse complement.
CTCCACGGCATGAACACCTGCGGGTTCGGTCCCTTGCCCGTCACCGTCGACCAGATCTGCGCCGCCGGCGATGGCAGGAATCCACTTGTCCACGTGGTTCTGCCACGACTGCGGGAGGACGTTGACCAGGATCGACACCACGAACAGCAGCCCGACGACCGTGGTGATCGCGCCCGCGGTGTGCCGAAGCAGCAGCCCGATGCCGAACGCCAGCAGGCCGCACACGGTCAGGAACAGCGCACCGCCGATGACCGCGCGCAGCACGTGCGGCTGGCTGAGCGTGGCGCTGATGTGGTGCGAGGACATCAGCGCCTGACCGAGGAAGAACGACGCGAAGGATGTGATCAGCCCGGTCACGAACGCCACCGCGGTGAACACCACGGCCTTAGCCGCGATCACGGTGCCACGGCGCGGCATCGTCATCAGCGTGGTGCGGATCATCCCGGTCGAGTACTCGGCAGTGATGACGAGGACGCCGAGGACGCCCATGATCAGCTGGCTGATGTACAGGCCGCTGAGGCTCTGCCGGGTGGCGTCGAAATCCGGCCCGTGTTGCCCGTGCGTCGCCGCACCCCAGCTGGCAAGCGCGCCGAAGCCGACGGTCACCACGATCAGGGCGAGCAGCGTCCAGTAGGTCGAGCGGACCGAGCGGATCTTGGTGATCTCCGAGCGCACCGCGCCCATGAACGTGGCCTGACCGGCGCTCGCCGGCAGCACGTGCCCGGCCATGGCGGCCGGGAGCTGAGTCGAAGTCGTCGCCATCTCAGGCCACCTCTCCAGCCGCAACCGGCTGCGCGGGAACGTCGGCACGGAACTGGACACTGGAGGCCGTGAGATCCATGAACGCCTGCTCCAGCGAGGCGTGCACCGGGGCCAGCTCGTGGACCCGGATCGCGTTGTCGTACGCCAGGTCGCCGACCTGGTCGGCGTACAGGCCGGTCACCAGCAAGACGCCATCACCGTTGTCCCGGATCGTGCCCCCGGCCGCTGCCACTAGCTTCGCCAGCTGGTCGGGCTGCGGCGTCCGCACCCGGGTGCTCTGCTGCGAGTTCGCCGCGATGAACTCGGCGACGGTGCAGTCGGCGATCAGCTTGCCGCGGCCGATCACGAGCAGGTGATCGGCGGTGTTTTCCATCTCCGACATCAGGTGGCTGGAGACGAATATCGTCCGGCCCTCGGCGGCCAGCGCCTTCATGAGGTTGCGGATCCACATGATGCCCTCGGGGTCGAGACCGTTGACCGGCTCGTCGAACATCAGCACCTTCGGGTCGCCGAGCAGGGCCGCTGCGATGCCGAGCCGCTGGCCCATGCCGAGCGAGTAGCCCTTGGTCCGCTTCCGCGCCACCTCGGACAGGCCGACCATGCCAAGGACCTCGTCGACCCGCTTCCGCGGCAGGTTGTTGGACTGGGCCAGGCACAGCAGGTGGCTGTAAGCGCTCCGGCCCCCGTGCAGAGCCTTAGCGTCCAGCAGCGCGCCGACCTCGCGCATCGGGTGCGTCAGCTGCGGGAACGGCTGCCCGTCCACCGTCACCTGACCAGCTGTCGGCCGGTCCAGGCCCAGGATCATCCGCATCGTCGTGGTCTTGCCGGCCCCGTTCGGGCCGAGGAAGCCGGTGATCTTGCCGGGCGCCACGCTGAACGACAAGTCGTCGACCGCCAGCGTGTCCCCGTATCGCTTGGTGAGGCCTCGTGCCTCGATCATGTCTGGTGTCCCCTTCCGGACGGCAAGCCCCGCGGGAGACATCAGTCCCCGCCGGACGACAGGGTCCGGGAGGCGATCTCCCGGACCTGCCTGACCAGTCTCGGCCAAGACGCGATAGCTCGCGTCGGCCGCGGGTCTGATGCTAGTCAGCCTTCAGAGTGACCCCGGCGTCCGTCCGGGCCAGTTCAGGGATAAGTCAGGGACACGTCCGGGACGGCCTGCGCAGAAATCAGGGTGCCGTCAGTGCTGATCCGGCTTGATCGCGGCGATCGCCGTCTCCGCGGCGTTGCGCTGCGCGTCCGCGTCGCCGGGCGGCGGCCCGGCCGTCCAGGCGGCGGCGCAGAGCGCCCGCAGGCCGTCGACCCAGTCCCCGGATCCGGAGACGGTGAGCCACCGGCCGCCACCGCCGGGCTGACCGGCATCGGCGTTGGCGGCCGCGGCCGTCCAGCCGCCGCAGCGGAACGCGCCGTCGTGCGCCGCGACTTCCGGGTGACTGACGTTCAGCCCGCTCAGGTCGGCCGCGACATAGGCAGGGCGGCGCTGCGGCGGCGCGAGCAGCACGTCGGCCGGGGTCGATACGCCCGTCAGCACCAGCAAGCTGTCCGCCCCGCCGCGGACCGCACCCTCGATGTCGGTGTCGAGCCGGTCGCCCACCACGAGGGGGCGGACCGCGCCGACCCGCTGGACCGATTCGGCGTGCAGCGGCGGCTCGGGCTTGCCGGCCACGACCGGCGTGCGGCCCGTTGCGTAGATGAGGACCTGCGCCAGTGAGCCGTTACCGGGCTGCGGGCCGCGCGGCGTCGGCAGCGTCGCGTCGATGTTGGACGCCACATACAAAGCGCCTGCCTGGATTGCCAGCGCGGCCTCGGCGAGCAAGCCGTAGCTGATGTCATGCGAATAGCCCTGCACGACCGCCGCCGGCCGCTCCGCCGCCGTCGTCACCGGGCGCAGGCCGCGATCGCGGATCGCCAGGCGCAGGCCCGTGCCGCCGACGACGAGCACCGGCGCGCCGGCGGGCAGACGGTCGGCGAGCAGGTGCGCGGCCGCCTGGGCCGAGGTCACGATGTCGTCAGCGGTCGCGGGGACGCCCATGGCGGACAGTTGCGCGGCGATGGCGTGCGGCGTGCGCGAGGCGTTGTTGGTGACGTACGCGCGCTTCATGCCGCGCTTGGCGGCGTCGGCGAGCGCGTCGGCGGCACCGGGGATCGGCGTGCCGCCTAGGTACACGACGCCGTCCAGGTCGAGCAGGGCTGCGTCGTAGTGCTCGCTCAGCGGACCCGCGCAGGCGGACGGGCGCGTCCGGCGGGCTGGCCGCCCGGTGCGTTCGAAACCGCGGCCGGACAGGACGTCATCAGCGGGAACGGCCCCGTTCCCGGTCAATCTTGAAAGCCTTTTCGCAGCTCGTTTCGGGCCCGCAGCGTTGCCCGTACGCTGCGCAATGCGTCGGTGTAATGGCGGAGATTGGGGCGCATGGCCGCGGCCAGGGCGAGGTGCTCGGCTGCCGCGCCCGGATCGCCCGTGCGCGCGAGGGCCAGGCCGAGCCCGAACTGCGCGTAGTCGTCACTGGGGCTAGCCTCGACGATGCGGCGGAAGTTGCCCGCCGCGGCCGCGTACTGGCCGGCATCGAACTGGGCTCGCGCGAGCGCCTCCAGTACGCTCCTGGACCGCGGCTCGGCGGCGGCGGCCCGCTCGAGTAGCTGGGCGGCAGCCGCGGGGCTGCCCCGGCCGAGCAGGTCGAGGCCGCGCTTGTAGAGCTGATGGGTGTCAGCGCCGTTCGCGGCAACCGAATCTGGAGCATCATGTGACAAAGCAGGATCCCCTGGGCGGGAATCACGACCGCCCGCCGGTCCTTCAGACATATGTGCCAACCCTTCCGTCCAGTGCGGCTCCAGCCACGGCAAGCTCGCCTGGCCTCGTGCTCGCGCCGTTCCGCGGTGTCCGTTATGCCGAAAGCCGGGTGAGCGGGCTCGCAGAGGTCACTTCACCACCGTACGACGTGATCGCGGCCGATAACGAGAGCCAGCTGATGGCCGCCGATCCCCACAACGTCGTCAGGCTGATCCTCCCTCGCCACGAGGCGGGCCAGCCCGGCAGCCCCTACGAGGACGCGGCCGCCGAGCTCGGCAGCTGGCTGGCCGACGGCATCCTGGCGCCCGACCCGGCGCCCGCGCTCTACGTCTACGAGCAGTCCGCCCCCGGCCTCGGGATCCTCCAGCGCGGCCTGATCGGCGCGCTGCGGCTCGAGCCCTATGCCGCGCGGATCGTGCAGCCGCACGAGGACGTGGCACCGGGGCCGGTCAGGGGCCGGCGACAGCTGATGGAGGCGACACAGGCCAATCTCGAGCCCATTTTCCTTCTGTATCAAGGCGGGAACGGGGCCGCCACCGGCATTGTCGACGCCATCGCCGCCGGCCGCGAGCCGCTCGCCGAGGCCAGCACTCCCGACAGCCTGCGGCATCGCCTGTGGGCCATCACTGATCCGGACGAGCTGTCCGCGATCGCCGCCGACCTGGCGCCGCGCACCGCGCTGATCGCCGACGGCCATCATCGCTATGCGGCCTACCTGCAGCTCCAGGACCGGCTGCGGCAGGCCGGCGCGGGCGACGGGCCGTGGGATTGCGGCCTCGCCCTGCTGGTCGACTCGACCGCGTATCCGCCCCAGCTCGGCGCCATCCACCGGGTGGTGACCGGCATGGTGCCGGAGGCCGCGGCGCGGCTGGCCTCGAGCGCGTTCTCGGTGCATGAGCTGCCCGGCGGGACCGCCGACGTGGCGGCGGCGCTCGCCGCGCTCGAAGACGCGGCCAAGCGAGATCCCATCGCCTTCCTGCTGGCCGGCAACGGCCGCGTGTACCTGCTGACTGACCCCGACTCGCGGCAGGTAAGCGCCGCCGTGCCGGACTACCCGCCCGAGCTGTGGCAGCAGCTGCCCGCTGCCGTGCTGGAAGGCTTGCTGTTCGCCAGGATCTGGGCGATCGAGGACGACGCCCGCAGCGTGCGCGCCATCCACGACGCGGCCGAGGCGATCAAGGCTGCCGATGCTGAGCCACCGGGGACCGCTATTATCTGCGGCGCGATGTCGGCGACCCAGGTGTACGAGGTCGCCTCGCTGGGAAGGCGGGTGCCGCGGAAGTCGACCTCATTCGGCCCGAAGCCGCGCACGGGACTGGTCATGCGATTGTTCGCTGAGAGCTGAATTCAGGTTGGCTGCCGGTGCGGAAGCGCCGTGGCCTGGTCAGCGGGCGCGGCTCGCCAGGTAGTCGCTGATGATGGCGTGCGCGCGGTCGCGGCCGAAAACCGGCCCGTGACCCCCGTAGACGCGGTGCAGCGGCAGCTCGGCCAGGCGGCGCAGGCTAGTCGCGAAATCGGCAGGGCTCGACCGCGGCAGCTCGTCGAGCAGGGGTTCGCCGTCGACGAGCACGTCGCCGGATACCAGCGTCCCGGACCGCGCTTCCCATAGGCAGATGCTGCCGGGCGAGTGGCCGGGTGCGTGGATCACGTCGAATGAGCGATCGCCGAGGTCCAGCACGTCGCCGTCGGCCAGCCAGCGCGTAATCGGCACCGCCGGCGTGCGGAACCCGCCGACGTCGAACTGCGCATACGGCAGCGCGCTGATCAGGACATCGGGCACCGGGATGTCGGCCGCGACGAACTCGTCCACCAGGGCTGCGGGATAAGTCGCGGCCGTGAGCGTCACGTAGTCATCGGCCTGCTCGATCACGTCGCCGTCGTCGGCGTGCGCGGCGCGTTCGGCGAACTCGCCCAGCCCGCCGAAGTGGTCGAAGTGGGAGTGTGTTGCGATCGCGATGACCGGGCGGTCGAGGTGCTCGTCTAGTTCGGCGCGCAGCGCGCCGATGCCCAGGCCCGCGTCGACGAGCAGGTGCGCGGCACTGCCGCGGATCAGCCAGGCGTTGGCGCGCACGTAAGCGTGCACGTACGGCTCGGTGATGCGAATGACCCCGTCGCCGACCTCGCTGACCTCGAACCACCGGGGCGCGACCTTCAGCGCCGGTCCCGTGCTGTCTGACACTGGCGATCACCTCCGGCGCGGGCGCTAACGACCGCCATGGTAGGGCTGCGGCGCGTTTTCGCTCGCGCCAGGGCGCCAGAGCCCGCCTTCCAGCGGCCCATGGCACCCCAGAGCCCGCCTTCCAGCGGCCCATGGCACCCCAGAGCCCGCCTTCCAGCGGCCCATGGCACCCCAGAGCCCGCCTTCCAGCGGCCCATGGCACCCCAGAGCCCGCCTTCCAGCGACCCATGGCACCCCAGAGCCCACCTTCCAGCGACCCATTGGGCGTCAGGTTGGATCTGCTGCCCTTCTAATGGCAGCAGATCCAATCTCGCGCCCAATACGAGCGCGGGCGGAGTGAGCTGCAACGGCCGATAGCAGCCCGTTCCCTGTTTACAGGTCGATCGAGCGGCCATGGTCGTAGGCGCGGTAGCCCATGCTCTCGTACATGCTGATCGCGACCGCGTTGTGCCCGAACACGTTGAGCCCGAGGTGGGTGTCACCGGCCGCGAGCGTCGCCCGCTCGCCGAGGACCATGGCGGCGCGACCGTAGCCCTTGCCGCGGTGGCCGTCGTGCGTCTCGACCCCGTAGACCCAGCTCACGTAGGGGCTCCGGTAGTGGTGGCCGATCCAGTTCGTGGCGACCACCTCGCCCCCGGCGCACAGGCAGAGGAAGCTCTGATTCTCGGTGCCAAGCCCGGCCGGCAGCACCTGATCGAATTGCGCTTCGGCGGCGATCGCGGCCTCTGCTGCGGGCAGCGTGCCGGAATCGGCGATGTCGGCTGCGTATCCCCGCACGGACTCGGCTCGCCAGTCAGCGAACTCGGCCTCGGTCATCGAGCGGCCGTCAAGCCCGTCAGCGAGCTCGCCCGGCCCGGAGATCGCCTTGATCATCTGGTGTGCACGCACCGGGTAGCCGGCGAAGAAGGCGGCGTGCACCGGATCGGCCGGATCCGTCAGCACCCAGACCGAGCGTGCCTGCTGGTCCGCCGCCCACGCTTCGGCATGCCGCAGTGCCGCCGTGCCGTACCCCTTCCGCCGGTGCGCTGGCGCGATCCAGATGTCGCTGATGACAACGCCGGGAGTACCGTCCTGCTGCGTCAGCGCGACCGCGAGCATGCCGACAAGATCGCCACCGGAATCGATCGCGAAGACGGCCGAGGACTCCGCTGCGCGCGGCAGTGACATCCGCCGCTCCACCTGGTCGCTGACCCAGTCGGCCGGCACGCCCGGCTGCTGGTACCAGGCCTGCAGGCGGGACCGCCAGTCATCGCGCCAGGCCGCTATCTCGGCCTCCGTCGCTGCACGCGTGCTGATCACCTGGCCGACTTTAGGTGAAGTACCTGTCAGGCGCATCCTGTGCCGTCATGCCGCACGGACGCGCTTGAGCGCCTGCCGCCCGTCGTCGGGCAGGATCCGGGAAAGTCGCGGGTACTGAGTGCTGGCCGCTGCGGACCATCTGGAGCAGCGCCGCGCGCAGCTCGGCTAACGGCCCTGAGCCCTCGCACGTCTGTGATGCCGACCGACGAGCCTGACATTATGGCCGCATGGACGACGCTGCCCCGAACTTTGCCGCCGCTGACCTGATTACAGATCTGGGCCATGAGGTGTTCCAGATCGATACGCGGATGGCGGGGTACGACGGCATCACTGCCGGTTACCTCATCCGCGGCGACCGGCCATGCCTGGTCGAGACCGGAACGGCGCCGTCCGCCCCGATCGTCAGGGACGCACTGGCGGCGCTCGGCGTCGGGCCAGGCGACCTGGCCACGGTCGTGGTGACGCACATCCACCTGGACCACGCCGGAGGCACCGGGGACATCGCGGCGATGTTTCCGGCAGCGGAAGTCGTCGTGCACGAGCTTGGCGCACGCCACCTGGCTGACCCGTCCCGGCTGATGGCCAGCGCGCGCACGGTCTACGGCGACGAGCTTGACGAGCTGTTCGGCGTCCTGGCGCCCACTCCAGCCGACCGGATCCGGGCGGTCGAGCGCACCGGCATCGTCGATCTCGGTGGCGGGCGGCTGCTCGAGAGCCACTACTCCCCTGGCCACGCCAGGCATCACGTCGGCCTGATCGACTCGGTGACCGGCGACCTTTACGTGGGGGACGCGGCAGGCATCTACATTCAGGAAACTGGTGATATGCGGCCGGCCACGCCGCCGCCGGACTTCGATCTCGACGTGGCGCTCGGCTCGCTGCGCGCATTTCGCGCACTGCAGCCCGTGCGGCTGCTGTTCAGCCATTTCGGCCCGGTGTCGGCCGTCGAGGAAACGCTCGACCGGTCAGCCGCGGAGATCAGCCTGTGGGTAGCCGAGACGCGGCGCGCGCGCAACGCCGGGATGGATCTGGATCACGCGGCGGCGATGGTGGCCGAGCGGACCCGGCAGCGTTACCGCGTGCTCGCCGAGGATGCCGATCCTGAGATCGCGGCCAAGTACGACCGGGTCGGCGGCACGCATGCCAATGTGGCGGGCATCATGCACTGGCTCGACAAGACCGAGGCCAGCTGAGGCGATAGGGCCACGAGGCCCTCGCGGGGACCGCGCTACTGGACGATATCGGCGCCTCGGACGCCGTTCTGGCAGGTCATCGGCTAGGGGCTGACGCGGGCGGATCATGGCGTTCGGGCATGTGCGGCCCGCCGAATATGTACGCTAAGGGCACTTCGGGAGGGTCGGCAGGCCAGCCTGCCGCTGCGATCTCATCGCGAATGATCACCGTCGCGCCGAGACCCAGTCGCGCCAGACCGTCCCCGGCACGAAGCGGCAAGAAGCTATGCATAGATCAGGCTCTCACGCGCGCCCACCTGCGCCGTCCCGGCGTCTCGCCGTCATCGTCGCCGCGATCGCCTGTGTCCTGCTGATTGCCGGTGGGCTGGCGGCAGTTCGCCATTTTGGCAAAAGTGACCGCGCTTCTCATGCGACGGCGGCCAATGGCGGCACCAGCGCTGGCAGCCGAGATGCCGCCTACGGCGCGACGCCCACGGCAAGCCCGACAGCGCTCACGTCAAAGTCGCCACGGAAGCGCAGGGCACGGGCCAAGCGGTCAGCGTCCGCCTCGCCTGACCCTAGCTCTGCGCCGGGCGTGTCCGCGAGCTGCAAGAGGCCTCAGTTCGTGACCTCCAGCCCCACTGGCGGCTGGAGTGACGGCTCTTATTACCTCTACAACGACATGTGGAACATCAGCGGATACAGCGTTACGCAGACGCTGTACGCCTGCGCATACAACAACTGGTATGCGGTGGCCGACATGGACGACAGTCGGGGTGATGGCGCCGTCAAGACATATCCGAACGTTCACGAGGACTTCAACGAACCCGCGATCAGCTCGTTTCATTCGATCTCGAGTACTTTCGCTGAGACTAGCCCGCATACGGGCATTTACGAGGATGCCTACGATATCTGGATCAATGGCGTGGCGAGTTCCGGCTCAACGGAAGTCATGGTCTGGACCGAGAATTATCATCAGGTGCCTGGTGGCTCGGTCCTGGCGACAGTGACCTTCGGCGGACGCACCTATAAGGCCTGGAGGAACGGCTCTTACATCGCGCTCGTCGCCACCAGCAACTTCACCTCGGGGAGGGTGAACTTGCTTGAGATGTTCAATTGGATCATGGCAAAAGGGTGGATGCCCGCTAGCTCCACGCTGGGCCAGATAGATTATGGCGCCGAGATTGTGTCAACCAACGGCACTCCGGCGACGTTCACCTTTAACAATTTCTCGCTGAGCACTAGCTGACAGCAGCTGCCGGGATCTCCTCAGGGTCCCGGTGAACTGAGTGAACTCGGGGACCCGATTGGGCTCACATTTTCTGGATTCTGGGCTGGCTTGAGTCTGTGACCTGCGTGTTCCGGTTCGCGAGAGCGGAAACTGCGCCAAGCCAGGCCGTGGAGTTACTCGTGTGGTGGGTTCGGACGTAAATACCCGCGTCGGCGCGACGGACGTGCAGATCGTCTAATCGTCCCACCGGGTCTCGGCGGTGCTGGCGGGTGTCATAGAGCCGGTCAGCATGGCCGATGCCGCGGACAAGGCGATATGGCAGAGTCCTGATTGTGCCGTTGGAGGATCTGCCGGACTGGTTGCCGGCTTGGTGTCTGGATCATCTGGGCGGCGAGCCCGCCGACGTGCTGTTCCAGCTGCAACAGGTCTCGATGGTGTTCGGTCTGCGGTTGGCCGGCGGTACGGACGTGGTGGTCAAGGCGCGCGCCGATGACGGCCGGACCGTGTCGTGTGTCGCGGCGCAGGCCCGGCTGGCCGAGCGCGGGTTTCCGTGTGCCCGGCCGCTCACGCCGGTTGCCAGTGTCGGTTCGCTGGCTGTGCACGCGGAAGAGTTCCGGCCCGGCGGCGAGGTGTTGCACGGGGACTCGCCGGACGTGGCCGCGCGCTACGCCGAGGTGTTCGCCCGGCTGATGGCCGAACTGGCCGACGTGACCGTCGCGCCGCCGCTGCCGAATCCGCCTTGGGTGCGCTGGGACCACGATGATTCCGGGGTATGGCCTGCGATCGGCTGTCTCGATACCCGGGACCAGAGCGTCGTGCCCGCGTACGTCGTTGACACGGCCGAGCGGGCTCGGCGGCGGATACTGGCCGCCGGCCTGCCGTGCGTGCTGGGCTACGCCGACTTCGAGGCGCAGAACCTCCGGTGGCACGGTCAGCAGGTGTGGGCGGTACACGACTGGGACAGCCTGGCGTGGCAACCGGAGGCGGCGCTGGCGGGAGCAGCGAGTGGGTCTTTCGCCAGTGCCGGGGCGCCCACGCTGGCGCCGATCGAAAGCTCCGAGGCATTCCTGCTGGCTTACCAAGACATTCGCGGGCGCATGTTCACGGCTGTGGAGCAGGAGATCGCGTGGGCGGCCAGCTTGTGGATGGCAGCGTACAACGCCCGAGAGATGGCACTGCGCGGCTACACCTCGGTGGGCGGCGAAGTGCTCCGGGCACAAGCCGCCGAACGCCTCCGCCGGGCTAATGCCTAGCCCCAGCATGCGAGTCCAGCGCCGAGTTGGAGTTCGCTCGAGCGCAGAGCTGTGGCCTGCGGGTTTGCTGCCGGAGACCGGTGAATTTGCGCACTAGCCTGATAAAAGTCAGGTCGCCGTGGTCATGTTGCACAACGTACGCAACCAAAGCCTGGGCGGCCACACGGCGGTAGTAAGAATGCAAAATGCTGCTACTCGGAGTGCTGGCATTGGCCGTGGCCGCGTTGGTCAGCGCGCTTGCGAACAGCGCCGGCGGCGGTTACGGCGACGGAGGCGGCGAAGGGACGAGAGGCCCGCGGAAAGATCGCCAGTGACGGCCGCTGGCCAGGCAACTCAGCAAACGCGCGTCGTCGCTACCGCACATTCGGGGACACTGGGCGGCGACGTCACCTGTATCAGTTCACGGTGACCACTAGCTGACAAAACCTGGCCGGATTGCGCCAGCATGACTACGACGCTCCGGTCTCCGAATTCAGCCGCCCGTCATCCGCGCTGGCGGCGCCGATATCGTCTGGTGCCTCGGTTATCGCCTCGTCCTCCGCTGTCGCCTCGTCGCCCGCCGGTGGCTCGTGGCCCGCCAGCGGCTTGTCGCCCGCCTGTGGCTCGTCGTCGTAGCCGTGCAGATCATCGAAGCTGAAGTCGTCGAGCTCTTCGTAGCGCTCCGCGGCGTCTGTGTCGTCGTCGACGTCTGCGCTGGCCGCCCTGCCGAACCAGTTCCGAGCCTCCTCCTCACGGCCAGCCTGGAGTAGGGCGTCGGCGTAGGCGTAGTACAGCCGGGCGTACTCGGGCTTTATCCGCTCGCCTGTCAGTTCCGGACCTTGCAAGGCGACGACTGCGGCATCCAGCAGGCCCTGATCCCGGCGAATACCGGACTCCACGATGCGCAGCTCGATCCGTGTTGCCTGGTCAGCCACCCGCGCATCTGCGCCGGTGACCAAGTCGAGCGCCCGGTCGAGGCGGCCAAGAGCGCGCTCGCAGTCGGCCATCAGCGGGAGATAACTGGCCCGGCCAGTCAGCCTGCGCGCGGCGCGGAACTCCGCCAGGGCCGCCGTCCAGTCGCCGGCCTGATAGGCGGCTATGGCGCAGGTCTCGCGCACCACGCCCACCCGGGCGGCGAGGCCGCGTGCCTTCTTCGCATACTGCAAAGCCTGATCTGGATCCTCGGCGACGCTCGTGGCTACCAGCAGCCTGGCGATCACGCTGGCGAGATCACCCGGCAGCGTCCGCAGCTCTGCCAGCGCCTCGGGATCAAGCTGATCCGCCGTGATGGTGTCGGGCAGGTCCAGGCGGATGTACTCGTCACTGGGTCCACGCGCGTCAGTCCCACGCGTGTCGGACCGCGGCGCGCCGCGATAGCCGTCAGTCGCCTGGGGTCGCCGGGTGCCGCCTGGCCGACCACGGTCGTCAGCCCGCCCACTGCCGTCAGACCGTCGCGGCCGGTCATAGCCCGTGCGGGCAGGCCCCGTCCTATCGCCGCGGCGCTCCCGGTCCGTGCCTTGCCGACCACCGCCCTGCGGCTGGTCGCCGCCGGACCGTCCGCCACGCTGGTCCCAGTCGACGCTGCGCTGGGGCCGGTCGCTGTCCTGCCAGCCACCACGCTCGTCCCGACCTGAGGCCCGCTGCGGCCGCTCCTTGTCCTGCCAGCCACCACGCTGCGGCCGGTCGCCGCTTCGCTGGTCCCGATCGCTGCCCTGCCAGCTGCGCTGGTCCCGATCGCCCGTTCGCTGCGGCCGGTCCTGCCAGCCACCACGCTGCGGCCGGTCCCCGCTGCGCTGGTCCCGATCGCTGCCCTGCCAGCTGCGCTGGTCCCGATCGCCCGTTCGCTGCGGCCGGTCCTGCCAGCCACCACGCTGCGGCCGGTCCCCGCTGCGCTGATCCCGGTCGCCGGCGCGCTGGGGGCGGTCGCCGCCCTGCCAACTGCTGCGCTGCGGCCGGTCAGAACTTGGCCTGCCGCTCCGCGGGGGACGGTCGCCGCCCTGCCAGCCGCCGTTGCCCGCCGTACGCGGCCGACTAGGCCGATCGCCGTCGCCACGCTGCGGAACTCCGCGCCGCTCGTACGAACTCCCGGGCGGGCGCTCCCCGCGAGGCTCGTCCGCGCGCCAGCCTGTGCCGGATCGACGGCTCGCATAGGAGCCACGTGGGCTGTCCTGCGCACGACCGCGCGTGAATCCCCCGCTTCCGGTCCTGACTCCCCCGGCCCGCCTGTCAGCACCTGCGCGACCGCCCTGACCGCCGCTGTCGTCCCGGCCACCGCCACTGTCACCACGCGTCGTGCCAGTGTCGCGCCCGGCGCCTGGATAACGACCACGGTCGTTCCCGCGGCCGCTGCTCTGTGCGCCGCCATATCGCGTACTGCCACGTCCGCGGTCGCGGCCGGCGTCGAATTCGCTGTCATAGTCTGGCCGACGTGGACGGTTGCCGCCGCGCGCGCCAAAGCCGGCGCCGCTGGCCTCATAGCCGCCCCGCCTGGTGCCACTCTTGATGCCGCCAGCTCCGCCGCCGCGCCCGCCGCTCGGAGTCCCGCTGGCACCACTTCGGCCGACGCCTCCGCGATCACCCGCGCCTCGACCAGCGCCGCCGTCGGCGGCACGGCCCTGGCCCGCCGCCGGACGACCGGCGGCACCGCCACGGCCGCCGGTCGCGCCACGGCCGCCGGTTGCGCCACGGCCGCCGGTTGCGCCACGACTACCCCCGGCACCGGGACGGCCCGCAGCCCCGCGACCAGTACTGCTGCGTCCAGCGGCGCTGCGTCCAGAGCTACCGCCGCTCCGGTCGGCGCTCGCTCGGCCATCGCCACGGCCCGAGCTCCGTCCCGACCCGCCGGTCGGCCGGCCGTCTGCCGACCCGCGCGAGTTGCCCGCCATCAGTCCATCCTCCAATATCGGCCACGCCACGGGGCCCACAGGGCACCGCACTGGCCGTACAAGCTTTCCTTAGACAGCACAAAAACGCGCTGAGGGCCACTACCAGAACGGTAACGGCCCTCAGCGGGAAGATGTCCGGCGGCGTCCTACTCTCCCACCCAGTCCCCCGGGCAGTACCATCGGCGCTGAAGGGCTTAACTTCCGGGTTCGGAATGGAGCCGGGTGTTTCCCCTTCGCCATGGCCACCGAAACACTATGGAGATGTCAGGACCGCGCTCAGCTCCGGATCACTCCGGAACCAGGCGCCCGACCGCATCTCGGGAACCGCACAGTGGACGCGAAACAAGATCTATAAGTAGAAGCCAAGCCACTCGGCCTATTAGTACCGGTCAGCTCCACGCGTCGCCGCGCTTCCACTTCCGGCCTATCAACCCAGTCGTCTAGCTGGGGGCCTTACCAGGTTAACCCTGAGGGAGTCCTAATCTTGAGGCGAGCTTCCCGCTTAGATGCTTTCAGCGGTTATCCCTTCCAAACGTAGCCAACCAGCCGTGCTCCTGGCGGAACAACTGGCACACCAGAGGTTTGTCCGTCCCGGTCCTCTCGTACTAGGGACAGCCCCTCTCAAGACTCCTACGCGCGCAGCGGATAGGGACCGAACTGTCTCACGACGTTCTAAACCCAGCTCGCGTACCGCTTTAATGGGCGAACAGCCCAACCCTTGGGACCTGCTCCGGCCCCAGGATGCGACGAGCCGACATCGAGGTGCCAAACCATCCCGTCGATATGGACTCTTGGGGAAGATCAGCCTGTTATCCCCGGGGTACCTTTTAGCCGTTTAGCGACGGCGCTTCCACATGCCACCGCCGGATCACTAGTCCCAGCTTTCGCTCCTGTTCGACATGTCTGTCTCACAGTCAAGCACCCTTGTGCACTTACACTCGACACCTGATTGCCAACCAGGCTGAGGGTACCTTTGGGCGCCTCCGTTACCTTTTAGGAGGCAACCGCCCCAGTTAAACTACCCACCAGACACTGTCCCTGATCCGGATCACGGACCGAGGTTAGACATTCAGAACGACCAGAGTGGTATTTCACCGTTGACTCCACAGGGACTGGCGTCCCTGCTTCACAGTCTCCCACCTATCCTACACAAGACGTCCCAAACACCAATGTCAAGCTGCAGTAAAGGTCCCGGGGTCTTTCCGTCCTGCTGCGCGTAACGAGCATCTTTACTCGTAGTGCAATTTCGCCGGGTCCGTGGTTGAGACAGTGGGAAAGTCGTTACGCCATTCGTGCAGGTCGGAACTTACCCGACAAGGAATTTCGCTACCTTAGGATGGTTATAGTTACCACCGCCGTTTACTGGCGCTTAAGTTCAGAGCTTCGCAGCCGAAGCCACTAACCCCTCCCCTTAACGTTCCAGCACCGGGCAGGCGTCAGTCCGTATACGTCGTCTTGCGACTTTGCACGGACCTGTGTTTTTAGTAAACAGTCGCTTTCCCCTGGTATCTGCGACCACACCCAGCTCAGAGAGTAAATCTCATCACCAGGCGCGGCTCCCCTTCTCCCGAAGTTACGGGGACAATTTGCCTAGTTCCTTAACCACGGTTCACCCGATCGCCTTGGTATTCTCTACCTGACCACCTGAGTCGGTTTAGGGTACGGGCGGCTTAGAAGCTCGCCGCGAGGCTTTTCTTGGCAGCATGGGATTACTCACTTCGCCTAACTCGGCTCGGCGTCAGGTCTCAGGCTATGTGACGTGCGGATTTGCCTACACGTCGCCCTACACCCTTACTCCGGGACGTCCAACACCCGGTAGAGCTACCCTCCTGCGTCACCCCTACGGCTTGCCTACTACCAGTCTGGGTCGCCATCGCAGCCGACATCTCCCGAAGGATCCGTCAGCGTTGATGGCTTAGCATCGCCAGATTCAGCATGGGCGCTTCAAAGCCGGTACGGGAATATCAACCCGTTGTCCATCGACTACGCCTGTCGGCCTCGCCTTAGGTCCCGACTTACCCTGGGCGGATTAGCCTGCCCCAGGAACCCTTGGTCATTCGGCGGAGGGGTTTCTCACCCCTCTTTCGCTACTCATGCCTGCATTCTCACTCGAGTGGCGTCCACAGCTGGATCACTCCGCTGCTTCTCTCGCCACCCGACGCTCCCCTACCCATCCGCGCACCTGGACCC
>CAWIMN010000006.1:0-21762 GCA_963837255.1 uncultured Actinomycetota bacterium | reverse complement strand
CGTCACGCCGTCATTGGTGATGACCGGCGATCCGGTGATCTTCTCCAGGATGACGTTGCGGCCCTTGGGCCCCAGCGTCGACTTGACCGCCTCGGCCAGCTTGTCGACGCCCGCCAGCAGCAGGCTGCGAGCATCCTCACCGAAACGCAGTTCCTTGGCCATCGGTCCTCCCCGGCGGTTGGGTTAGTGACGGTTCGCTTGCGGTGTGCTGGGCCGGCCGGTGCTAGGGAACGAGGATCGCCCGGCCGCGGACCCGTCCGGCGTCCAGATCGGCAAAAGCATCAGGCGCGGCGTCCAGCGGGTAGGTCCTGGTGTGCAAGGTGACCTTGCCCGACTGGGCCAGCACCATCAGCTCCGCGAGCTCGTTAAAGGTGCCGACGATGTTCCCGATGATGTTGCGCTCGGTGGAGATGATGTCGAGGGTCGGGATGTTGACCGTGCCGCCGTAGCCGATGACGTAATACGAGCCGGCCCGGCCGGTCATCGCGAACCCGTCCTGCTCGGCGCCCTGCTCGGCGACGAAGTCCAGCACGACCTCGGCCCCGGCCCCGTCGGTCAGCTCGCTGACCGCGGCGACCTGGCCGCCGTCGGCGACCACCGTGTGCTGGGCGCCCAGCTGCTCGGCCAGCTTGAGCGCGTCGGGATTGCGGTCCACTACGATGATCTTGGTAGCGGTCAGCGCCGCCAGGCACTGGATCCCGATGTGGCCGAGGCCGCCCGCGCCGATGACCACGCAGGTGGTGCCCGGGTACAGCAGCGGGAGAGCCTTGCGGACCGCGTGGTACGCGGTGATCCCGGCGTCGGCGAGCGCGGCGACGTCTTTCGGCTGGGTCTGCGGGTCGAGCTTGACGCACGCCCGGGCCGAGGTCAGCAGGTACTCGGCCATCCCGCCGTCCTGCGACAGGCCGGGGAACGAGCTGTTGATGCAGTGCATGTCATCCCCGGCCCGGCAGGCCCGGCACAGCCCGCAGGTCGGCGTGGGATGCAGGATCACCGTGTCACCCACCGCCACGTTGGTGACGGCCGAGCCGATCTCCTGCACCCAGCCGGCGTTCTCGTGGCCCAGGATGTAGGGCAGCGGGGTGCCCATCGCCGCGTCCCACTGTGCCTCGATGATGTGCAGGTCAGTGCGGCAGACGCCGGCCCCGCCGATTTTCACGATGACATCGAGCGGTCCGCTGATGGCCGGCTCTGGCACCTCGTCGATCACGGGCTGCTGGTGAAATTCGTGCAACCGGACGGCCTTCACTGGTCCTCCTCGCCTAGTCCTGAGGTGGCGTACCGGTGCTGCAGCATGCCGCGGCAGATGCCGGCGTTCGCCTCTATGCTTACGCGGGTGCCGCGGGCCCGCGCCAGATGCAGCGGCATGGCATCGCCGCGGACTCGGGCGCCGGTGTCCGGCTCGATCAGCAGCGGGGCCTGGTCATCAGCGGGCAGCCCGAGCTCGGCCCGCCGCTGCCGCAGCCGGTCCAGCGCAGCGGAGCGCGGCACTTCGCCCAGCGTCATCGCGAGCAGCTCGCGCGGCTCGGCTCCGGCCGCGAGCAGCGGACGGCACACCTGGTCAGTGCCCGCCATGACCGCCTTACGCAGGAAATCGGCGCGCAGCTCGTGCAGCTCACCGATCGCCTCACCGTCAAAGGACCGGGCGAACCCGGCCCGCGCGGCCACCCCGCCGTTGATCGCGTCCGAGGCGAAGTGATCCGCAAGCACCACCTCCGTCGTCTGTACGCCGGGGACGGCGGACACCGCGTCGTAAGCGTCGGCGACCATGAGAAAGGCGAAGTTGGGCGCGCAGAAGTACGTGGGCAGCCGCAGCCGGACCTGGGCGTGCCCCGCCGCGGAGACGGTGCACGAGGCCACGAAGCCGAGCGAGGTGATCGGCTCGTCCAGCTCCGGGTCGCGCACCGTGTCCAGCGCGGAAAGGACTGTGCTGTCCTGGGGGGGACCGCCCCCCAGGACCCCCCCGCTGCCATCCGCTGTGCTGGCCCGGGGGGGACCGCCCCCCAGGACCCCCCCGCTGCCATCCGCTGTGCTGGCCCGGGGGGGACCGCCCCCAGGACCCCCCCGCTGCCATCCGCTCGGGCCGGCGAGCGGCCGTCGCGGCTGGCATGGGGGGCTGTCGTCCCGTCTGACTCGTTGTCACCTGGACCGTCATGCCCCCGCGACCAGCTGCGCGTCGTCCTGCGCGGCCGGGGTGCCCTGCCCGGCATCGAGCTGGTACTCGGCAGGCACCTCGATGTCGTAGAGCCTGGCCGCGTTCAGGCCGAGGATCTTCTTCTTCCCCGCGGTGCCGAGCCTCGGGTAGTCGGAGAACGCCTCGTCGGCCGGGAAGTCCCAGTCCACGAAGCCTTCAACCTGCCACTTGGGCTCCCAGATCCCGTAGTCGCTGCCGAAGGTCATCTTGTCCTCGCCGACCCAGAACAGCAGCTCGCCCATGACCCGGGCGAAGAACTTCGGCCTGGCGTGCATGAGCGCTCCGATGACGACGGACAGGCCCGCGTACACATTGGGCTCCTGGGTCGCCATGTAGCAGAAGTCGTCGATGCGGGGCAGCCCGACGTGCTCCACGATGAAATTCAGCGCCGGGAAGTCGGTCGCGGCATGGTCCACGTCGGCCACGTCGAACGCGTCCTTGTCCAGCGGCCAGATCGTCGGGCCCTTGTGGACATGGATGTTCTTGATCCCGAGTTCCTGGCACGCCTCCAGGTACCGGTAGGAGCCCGGGTCGGTCAGCTTCCAGCCACGCGAGGCATTGTTCCACTCGGCGGTGTAGAGCTTGACGCCCTTGGACCCGTAGCGCTCGACGTTGTGGCGGAGCACGTTAAGGCCCTCGTCGCCGTCGCGCGGGTCCCAGCGGGTGTTGTAGACGAACTTGCCCGGATGCTTCTCGCCCATCAGGGCGTTGCGCTCGGTGGTGTTGAAGCCTTCGGAGTACCACTCCTTCAGGTAAGTGGGCTGGAAGACCGCGACGTCGACGTGCCCGTCCTCGAAGACGTCCTTCATCAGGTCGTCCTCGGAGTACTTCTGGAAATGCTCGATGCTCCAGTGCGTCTCCGGCGGCCCTAGGCTCTGATAGGCGTGAAAGCACTCGATCCAGCCCTTGGCGTACTGCTCCGCCCCGGGCACCCAGTTGTCCGGTGCGGCATTCCAGTAATGCATATGGCTATCGACAACGAAGTACTTCTCGCCATCCTTCTCGTACACGGCTGCCTCCTTGTGGGCCGGATGCGATCAAGAAGTTGATCAGTTGCGTGGTGACGGCGGCGAGCCCAGCCGGGTCTGCTGGTTCCAGCAGACCCGCTGGGCCCGGCCACCGCAAGGGCTAGCTGGCGGTCAGATCAAAGTCGATGTACTCGGCCGCGTCCTCGGGGTTCGCGAACATGATCGTCCGGTCATCCTCGTGGATCATGCGGCCGTAGTGCGTGGACATGTTCTCCTCGAACTCGGCCGCGTCGAAGAAGCCGGGTTCCTCGCCCAGCGCCTCGGAGACCTCGTCGTAGACGACGTCCATGCGCCGGATCGCGTCGACCCGGATCATTGACGGCAGCGGCGTCACCCGCACATTGGACTCTTTGCTCATGACCTGGGCCACGACCGCGCCGACCTGATTGTTCATCAGGGTGAACCCGCACATATTGGATGCCGTGTTGTTGGACTTGAACGGGCTTTCCGAGGTCGTGAACGTGGTGGTCACTGTGCCAACTCCTTCGGTGATTCCAGAGCCAGGTCGGACAGGATTCCGCTGAACCGGTGCTTGGCCGCGTCCAGGCCATCCTCGAAACGAGGCGGCTTGGCGTCGGGCTGCGACCACAGCGGCTGCGCCGTGCGGGCGGCCACGATCGCCCGCGGCACCCAGGCGGATAGCCACTGCTGCAGGATCGCCCGGTTGTGCTCGGCGAACTCCCGGTCATGGGTCAGCAGGTGGAACATCGCGATGGTGTAGCGCAGGTCCCGCTCGGCGAAGTCGTACTCCTCGGCGCCGATCACCGTGGGCGTGACGAAGTCGCCGTTGCGCGGGGCCGCGTGCTGCACCAGGCTGCTCCGGAACAGCTCGCCGACCAGCGGCTCGAAGACCACGTTGGCCGCGAAGATCGCCTCGCACCAGTCATCGATCGCGGTGAGCTGCTCGGCGGTCTTCCTGATGCCCTGCCACGCCGGGTCGTCGTTCCAGGTCTCTATGTGCGCCGTGCCATCGAAGCCGATGATCTCCTCGCTGAGGGTCAGGTTGTAGAGCGCGAGGTCCTGCGCCGCCCTGATCCGGTGCATGCTGTTCACCGAGATCGCGTTGTTGTGCATGTTGGTCGGCGCCCGGCGGTTGGCATTGGCGTAGAGATAGAGGCCGAGGCCGTGATCCACGTGCATCCACGCCCCCACGTTGCGCTCGACGAAACGGACCCAGTTCGGGTTCCACTGCTCGAACGCCTTCGACTGCCTCGCGGCGTCGATGTTCTGGTTGAGCTGCCGGACCACGTTGGCGTTGTAGCGGTAAAGGGTGAGCTCCCACTCCTCGTTGGGGTCGCGGAACTCGTGCCAGCCATGGGCCGGCCAGTCGTAGCCCTTGCCGCCCGATCCCGGGAAGCGCTCCGGTTCCGGCCGGTCGGACCCCCAGGCCTTCAGGACCGTCCAGTCCAGCGGGTAACCGCCGCGGCCGTCGGAGAACCCGTAGAGCCAGCCCTGGCTGAGGTAGTGCCTGGGGTCCGGCTGGACCTCGACGGTGACGTCCTCGTAGTGACTCTGCTTGCGCTTAGCCGGCGTGTAGTAATTGAATCTGCGGGAATTCGAATCCGGGAATTCTTTCGCGCCGGCTTCAGCGTCGGTAAAGACGGGCTTGGGGAGGTCGCGTTCTGTGGCGGTTGTCATGGTCTTTTCCTTCACCTTCGCAGAATCAGGCTGATGTAGACCGGGTGCCAGCGGCGCTGGCGGTTAGATTCGAGGTGTCCGTCACTGCTTCTCCGGGTCCCCCGTGGTCGTGAACTTGTCGTAGTAGATCCTCTTCTCCTCCACCCCGAGCGTGGCCAGCAGCGGCATGGCCGCCTCGACCATCGGCGGCGGGCCGCAGACGTAGGCGTGCGATCCCTTCAGATCGTTAACGTGGCGTTTCAGCACGTCCGTGATCAGGCCGACCTCGCCATCCCAGTCGTCATCCGCGGCCGGCTCGGATAGCGCGGGGACATACCTGAAGCCGGGCAGCCTCGATTCCAGCTCGCGCAGCTCGGCCTCAAAGCACAGGTCCTTACGGGTGCGCGCGCCGTAGTAGTACGTGGCCTTGCGCCCGATGCCTTTCTCGACCATCGACCGCAGCAGCGACAGGATGGGGGCCATCCCGGCCCCGCCGCCGAGGAAGATCAGTTCGCTGTCGTAGCCCTCGCGGAGGGTAAAGACGCCGAACGGCCCGGTGAGGTCCAGCCGGTCGCCGACCTGCAGCCGGTCAGCCAGGAACCCGGAGAAGAGCCCGTCGGGGTACACCTTGATGACAAATTCCAGCAGGCCGCTTTCCTGGCTGGAGGTGTTGGCCATCGAGAACGACCGCACCTCGTCGGTGCCCGGGATGGCCAGGTCCACGTACTGGCCCGGGAAGAACCGCACCTCGGCGGGCTCGACCAGCTTGAGCACCAGGTGCCGCATGTCGTGCGTCACCGGATCCTTGGAGACCACCTCGGCCACCGCCTGCTGGATCGGCAGCCCCGAGCGGATCATGTCCTCGTCGTAGTTGAGCAGCTCGATCGTGACGTCCTCGTAGGCATGCGCACGGCACAGGAGCGTGAAGCCTTCCTCCAGCTCGTAATCGGGCAGCGCGAAGGTCGAGTACTTGTCCAGCTCGATGTCCTCGCCATCGAGGATGAACGACTTGCAGGACGAGCACTGCCCCTCCTTGCAGCCGTGCATGAGCATGATGCCCTGCTCGGCCGCCGCGCGCAGGATCGTCTGGTCCTCGCTGACCTCGATCTCGATCCCGACCGGCTCGAATCGCACGACATGCTTGTCGGACATGGCTCCCTCGCGGACGCGGCACTGGGCAGACGGGGCCACCAGGAGGGCCGCCGGGCGAGCCTCCAGCCCTCCTGGATGGCTGAGCTACTGAGCGCTTGCCGACCGGCTGGCGCTCACCCGTCCGTCGGCGCGTAGCGCCCGGCCGGCCCGCCGCGGATGTAGCTGGCGTGGAATGCCTCCCGCTCGGCGTCCGTCATCTCGTTGAGCACCACGTTCGGGCTCAGCAGCGGTCCCATCCGGCGCATGTGGTCCAGCGTCCACATCTTCTTCGGGTCGTCCAGGTCCAGGTGCGGCTGCGCCACCATCGTCTTGCCGTCGTCACGCACATAGCCCATGTCGGACACGACGTCGGCCCAGTTCCAGCCGTGGTAGAGGGTCTCCCACTCGCGGTGCCCGATCAGCTGGCCCATGTTCGGCGTGGACCGGCCCTGGTAGGTCGGCCGGAATGCCTCCACGTCGGTCCAGCGGCATTCCTCGTGGCAGTAGGTGCGCCATTGCCCGTCGACCTCGGCCATCACCATGTCCTCGCGGACCAGGCACGGCACCATGCAGGTCCAGCAGCGGTGCGGGTACTGGTAGTTGACGTCCTCGGCCACGATCGGGTGATGCCCGTTCGGCCGGGACAGCCGGTTGTAGTTCTCCCACCACTTGCCGTACCTGTCGTACCAGCCCGGGTACTTGTACTCGAACCACTCGAAGTCCTTATCGGTCATCGGGTCGATCCGCCAGTAGTTCGCCAGCCAGCCGGTCGCGAAGAACTGGGCCACCTCGTGCACGTAGCCCTTGTTCCAGATCTGGTTCCACGCCTCCTCGATGAGGTCGTGCGGGATGACCAGGCCGTACTTCTCCAGCGGCACGAGGTAGCTGCGGTAGTAGTCGTCGTAGATCCACCGCCGCCACATCTCCGCGTACGATTCCCGGTCCCTGCGGCGGTCCTTGGTGCCGTACTCGATGAACGTGCCGATGGCCGCGTCCACCACCCGGTGGTTGTTCCACCAGGCGTACCGCAGGTCGCGCTGGAGCAGCTGGTGGTTGCTCTCGTCGGCCAGGGCCATCAGCAGCGTGGCGTAGCCGTTGCTGATGTGCCTGGACTCGTCCGACTGCACCGAGTGGAACACCGTCGGCAGCAGGTAGTCGCCGTTGGCCGCTGCCTCGGCGGGCATGGCCACGAACAGCGTGTTGGTGAACGCCGTCTCGGCCACGATCGTCAGGTAGATGCTGGCCGCGGTGATGGCGTCACCGGTGATGAAGCCCTCGGCGAACTGCCGGCCGATGGTGCCGCAGTAGTCGTTCTGGAAGTTGCGCAGGCTCGAGTTGAAGCCGGCCGGGTCGATGTAGTTGTTCATATACAGGCGCTTGAGGTTCTGCTGGATCGTCGAGTGCCGGACCTCGTCGATCATCTGGATCGCCTGGCCGTTGTGCAGCTCCGGGTTCGGAACCGTGCGGAACAGCAGCGGCATCGCCCGCGCCGCGGAGATCTCCGGCAGCGGGATGATGGACAGGAACAGCTTCTGCCATTCCAGCCAGCGCTCCTGCACCTGGCGGAACATGTTGCCGCGGATGGCCCCGTCCGAGGCCCCGTAGACCCGGTGATCCTTCTCCTCCTGCATCGGGAAGTAGGACCGTAGCACCTGCTTGAGCGGGTCCTTCTTGGCCGCCTTGCGGAACGTGTAGTCGGTCCCGTACTGCGACACCGGCTCGTGATACAGCGGTTCCCAGGCCAGTTCCTGGATCTTCTGGTGGGCCTTAGCCACGCTCTGGCGACTCATCCCTCACCCTCGCCCTTCGCTCGTGCTGGCTGCGGCGCCCTGCCTGCAACCGTGATCGTGTGCCGGGCACTGCGCCGTGCCGCGCGCGGCCGACTGCGCTTCCGGGCGCGCTGCCGGCGGCGCCGCGACGGCGGGTGCACAACGCCCATGTGCCGAATCACAACCCGGCGCGGCAGGTTGTGCGTTCTCAACATGAGACAAACCGGCGGACGGCCGGCCCTCAGGGCTCACCGAACATGGCCGCCCGGATCTGGGCGAGGTGGTCCCTGACGTCCCGCGAGACCTGCATGTTTCCCTCCGCGGCCGGCTGGATGCCCAGGGCGAGCAGCAGCGCCGCGGCGGGGGCGCCCGGGTCGCCGGAGTCCCCGAGGGTGGGACGCAGGCCCTCGCCGGCCAGATGGTTGAACACCAGGTTGACGATGCTCCAGGGGTTATAGGTGTCGGCCGGCGTCTCATCCGGTCCGTGCATCGGGCAGCTCCTCGGCTGATAGGTCCGAGCGCCAGGGCCAGCACCTGCGCCGGGGCAGGCTCCGGCGGACGGCGACGTAACGGCATCACATGGCGTCACAGTGGATTCGGCGGTCTCAACATGAGACATATAACGGCGAGCGCGCATTTACTGTAGAAAGCACGACGCATCTCTACTGCCAGGCGGCCGGCCCCGCCTGTGGCGTCAGTGCATGGCAGCTGGGGAGGGAGGCGGCATGTCGCGCGGCGCCCCCGTCCGGCCGGACGTGACCGACGACCACGCGCTGGCGCAGGCCAGGCAGCGGTTCCTGACCGCGGAACCTGTCGAGCCTGCCCAGGTGCGGGACACGATCCTGGCGTCCTGGTGGCGCTCCCGGCGCTCGAATGTCGCCGCCGACCGCATCGACTTGTCGTACGTGCGCGATCCCGACCTCGATACCCCGCTGATCCGGAGCGCCGCGCCGGTGCTCACGAGCCTGCGCGAGAACCTGGACGGCCAGCCGATCAGCGTCATCCTCACCGACCCGGCCGGGGTGGTGCTCAGCCGGCTGACGGCCGACCGCGATCTCGAGCGGTACCTCGACCGGGTACAGCTGGCCCCGGGCTTCAGCTACGCCGAGGAATTCGTCGGCACCAACGGCATCGGCACCGCGCTGGAGGGCGGCAGGCCCGCCCATGTGTTCGGGCACGAGCACTACGCTGAGCACCTGGAGACGCTGGCCTGCGCGGGGGTGCCGATCCGGCATCCGATCTCCGGCAAGACCATCGGCGCGGTCGACCTGACCTGCTGGCGCAAGGACGCCGACACGCTGCTGATCGCGCTGGCCAAGACCGCCGCCGACCAGATCACCCAGGCGGTGCTGGCCAGCACCGGCGCACCGGAATACGAACTGCTCGAGGAGTACCTGCGGGCGTGCCGCCGGACGGCGGGGATCGTGCTGGCGCTCAACAGCGACACCGTCATGATGAACGACTACGCCCGGCATGTACTGGACCCCGGCGACCAGGTCGCGCTGCTGGGCAGCGCCGGCGACGCGCTGGCCGCCGACCATCTCGGCCCGGTCGATGTCGAGCTGCCCAGCGGCGCCCGGGCACGGATGTACTGCCGGCCCCTGCGCGGGAGCGGCCAGCGGCGGGGCGGCGGAGTCGTCCATGTGCGGATGATGGAGCTGGTCAACCGGCAGGCCGCCGATACCGGGCCGCCGCCGCGGAAATTCCTGCCCGGGCTGGTCGGCTCCGGCCGGCTGTGGCTGCGCGGCTGCCAGCAGGTGGAGTCGGCCTATGCCGCCCGCGAGTGGCTGGCGCTGGAGGGCGAGCCAGGCGTAGGCAAGCTGGCCCTGTTGCGGGCCATGCACCGCAGCCACAACCCGGCCGGACCGTTTCATGTGCTCGATGCCGCTGACGCCAGTGACACCGACTGGCTGCGCAAGGTACGCACCGAGCTGGCCGAAGGCACCGGCAGCCTGGTTATCCGGCACGTCGACCGGCTCAGTGCCCGGCGGCTGCACGCCCTGTGGACCGCGCTGGAACAGGCGCTGGCCACGGCCAGGCAGCAAGAGCTCTGGGTCGCGGTTACGCTCACCCAGAGCCCGCCCAGCGGGGAGCTGGCCGGGCTGCTGCAGTTCTTCCCCCGCACCGTGGAACTGCCGCCGCTGCGCCACCACATCGAGGACGTGCCCGAACTCGTGCAGTTCTTCCTGGCCAAGCTCAATAACTATGGTCCGCTTGGCTGCTCTTCGGAGGCGATGCAGCTGCTGCTGCGGTCCAGCTGGCCGGGTAACGCCGAGCAGCTATGGCAGGTGATCCGGCAGGTCGTGCACCGCCGCAGGTCGGGCACCATTCAGCCGGGTGACCTGCCGCCGGAGTGCTGGACGGTAAGCCGCAGGCTGCTCAGCCCGCTCGAGTCCATGGAGCGCGACGCGATCGTGGAGAGCCTGCTGGACCACGACGGCAACAAGGTCAAGGCCGCCGAGGCGCTCGGGATGTCGCGGGCCACGATCTACCGCAAGATCCACGAGTACGGCATCGTCACTCCGGTCAGCTGAGGACGCGGGTGCGCTCGCCGGGCCGCCGGTGCGCTAGAGTCGCGCCGTGACGGACAGCAATGACTGGCGGGTGACGGTGTCGCTGACCAGCCCGGCCCACGTTGACCAGGCCAAGCAGTCCTTTTCCGAGCATGAGGTGGAAGAAGACGTCCGCCGTCGGCTCGGCCGCAGTATCGCCGTCGGCGCCGGTGACTCGCAGATCTTCCTGTATGCCGGCACCGAGGTCGCGGCCCGGGAGGCTGAGCAGGTCGCCCGCGAGGTGCTGGACCAGCAGGGCATCCAGGCGGACTTCGCGCTGCACCGCTGGCATCCCATCGAGGAGGAGTGGGAGGATCCCGGCGTCGCGCTGCCGCAGACCGAAGCCGAGCGCCAGGCGGAGCACCAGCGGCTGGACGAGGCGGAGACCGCGGAGTCCGTCGCCACCGGGGTCTCCCAGTGGGCGGCACGGGTCGATTTCCCGTCACACCGCGAGGCGGTCGCGCTGGAGCGCAAGCTGCGCGGCGAGGGCCGGCCGGTCGTGCGCCGCTGGAGGTTCCTGGTCGTCGGGGCCAGCAACGAGGACGATGCCCGGGAACTCGCCGAGCAGCTCAGGCGGGAGGCGCCGCCGGACGCGACGGTCCGCGCCGAGCATTCCGGGGTGCTCTTGCCGTTCATACCTTTCTGACCACCACCGGCTCCTGCACTGGCGATCATAGATCGGGATCCCGCCATGACGTTCCCGGCCGACCCGCGCATCGACGCTTACATCGACGCGCTGCCCGGCTGGCAGCAGGCCATCTGCCGCGAGGTGCGCGACTTGGTCCATGCCGCCGATCCGGAGGTCGCCGAAACGATCAAGCGGGCCAAGCTGCCGTATTTCGTGCTGCAGGGCAACATCTGCGCGCTGCTGGCGGCGAAGGATCACGTCAACGTGTTCCTCTACGACGGCGCCATCGTTCCGGATCCCGAGGGCATCATCACCGCGGGCCACGATAACAAGACCGCCCGCACCGTCGCCGTCCGCCAGGGCGAAGCCGTCAACGCGGCTGCCCTGACCGCCATGGTCAGGCAGATAATCGCCAACAACCGCGCCGGGGGCTGGCGCAAGCTCAAGCGCGAGAGCTGAGGGCAGGGCGGCCCGGCGGCGGCACCGCTGGTGCGAGCTCAGGCCGGCCGGTCAGCTGCACGTCATAGACGCGGGCCTGGAAGGTGCCCGCTGGGTCCGGGGGCAAGCTGGTAAACCAGATGAGTACGTAACGGCCTCGCGTCGCAGTGCCGGGCCGCAGGTCCACCACCCCGGCCGCGTTCGCTGCGCGCGCGACCGGTGGCAGGTCAGCCAGCCTGGCCGCGGTGCCGACGCGCAGCTGGATATCGGCGCCGCGAGCGCTGCCCAGCGTTATCCGGGCGGCGGTGATGGTCACCGGATGGCCCATGTCCACCAGCAGGCCGGTGCCCGGGTAGAGGTTCCCGAAGCGGGCCGTGGTGTACCAGTCGGTATGCCACGCCGTGGCCGCACTGCGGTCGATCGCGAGGTGCGCAAGCTGGGGGCTGTCGCCCTGGCCGGAGCCGTAGGGACTGAACGCCGCCGCGCTGGCCGGGGCGAGCGCCCGCGCCGGGACGGCGGCCGGGGTGGCCGGCGCTGATGTCGGCGCCGGCGTCGGTGATGGGCTGCCCTGACCGGGGGTGCGGTGGGGTACCGGGCGAGACCGCGCCTGCGGCGCCCCGCGCGGCACCGGGGCCGGTTCGGTAACAAGCCGGTACCCGAGGATGCCGATCCCCGCCACCAGCGCCAGCGCCAGCGCCACGAGCAAGATCCGGCGGCGCCGCTCGCCCACCCGGATGATCGGGACCGGCTCGGTCACCGCCTCCGGGATGGCGTCCGGCCCGAGCTGGGCGGTGTCGTACTCCAGGATCAACGGCTCCGGATCGGTTCCGACCGCCCGGGCGATAGCCCGGATGTGTCCCCGCACGTAGAAGTCGCCACCGCACGCTGAGTAATCATCATCCTCGATGCTGCTGATGATTACTTCCCTGATGCGGGTCCGCTGGCTGACCTCGGGCACGGTGAGCCTGGCCTGGTGCCGCGCCTCCGCGAGAGCTTCCCCGATGCTCACCCGCGCCTCCACTGCGGTAACGCCTTTGCGCCCCGCCCGGATCGCGCGGCACAGATGGTCATCGCTCCATCATCGACACTATGTCGGCGGCCGGGCCCGTCGCGCTCGGTGCTCGACATTGAGCGAGAACCATCCTGCCGCCAGGGCGTATACCGAGCGGACGGAACAGTAAGAGCCAGGAAGAGCCAGGCGGCCCGGTGGCAGGATGGTGAGATGACCAGCGAGCGGATCGAGGTCCAGCGCACGATCGCCGCGGACCCGGCGGCCATCTTCGGGCTGCTGTGCGACCCGCAGGGACATGTCGCGATTGACAGTTCCGGGATGCTGATGGGCGCGACGGGAGAGCCGGTGGCGGCCGTCGGTGACAGCTTTGTGGTGCACATGGACCGGGAGGCGCTGAACGATTACCCGTTGGGGCGCTACGACGTGACCGTCACCATCACCAGGTTCGTGCCTGACCGTGAGATCGCCTGGACGATCCTCGGCCAGATCCGCCCGCAGATCGGCCACGTCTACGGCTATGTCCTGGAGCCTGCTGCGGGCGGAACTCTCGTGACGTCCTACTACGACTGGTCATCCATCGACCCGGCCTGGAAGCAGGCCGGGATCTTCCCGGTCATCTCCGAGGGCGCGCTCCGGGCTACGCTGGGCATCCTGGCCCGCACGACCGCCCGTGGCCGGTCCTGACGCGGTCCGGTGAGCTCGTGAACGTGACCCGGCGGAATTCGCTGCCCGTGACCGCCCCGGCCGCCGCCTGGGTGGTGGCCGGCCCGCCCGGCTCCGGTAAGAGCACGGTGGCGCGTATCTTGCTCGCGAACCTGGTGCCGCCGCCGGCGCTCCTTGATAAAGACACGATGTACGGGTCGTTCGTGGCCGCCACGCTGATGGCCGCCGCGCGCCCCGCGGGGGAGCGCGAGGGCCCGTGGTATGACCGGCACGTCAAGGTCCACGAATATGCCGGGATGACCGCCGCTGCCCGCGAGATCCGCTCGTACGGCTGCCCCGTCCTGCTGTCGGCTCCCTTCACCCAGCAGATCCACGATGGCCGCCGATGGCAGTCCTGGGTGGCCGACCTGGGCGGCGGAACGGTGCGGCTGCTCTGGGTCCGCTCAGATGCGGCCACCCTCCGCCACCGTCTGGCCGCTCGCGGGTCCGAGCGGGATTCGGCCAAACTTTCGGATTTCGGCGAGTTCACCGCCAGCATGCGGCTCGATGCCAGGCCCGCGGCCCCGCACGAGGCCATCGATAACCGCCTGGCCTCGGCGGTGCCCCTGGACGATCAGGTGGCCGCGCTGCTCGCTCGCTAGCCCAGTGCCGTTAGCTCCGTCCCGGCCGGCCCGCAGCGCACCCGGCCGCGTCAGGCCAGGAGGCGAAGGTCCCTGCTGGTCGGGATGAAAGCCTTTATCAACGGCCGAAGGCACACCAGAGTCTGGAGTGGAGCCGGCAGTGGATGGCCAGGGCGGCTGCTCCGCGCCAGTAGGCGGCGACCGTTTCATGGATGGGGATCCCGGCCTCGGAGAATGCGTGCCTGAGAGGAAGGGAGAGCGAAGCGATGAACTTCAATCTTGCGGTCATATTGTGCGAGACAGCGGCGGCGTCGCCGGACAAGCCGGCCGCCATCTACGATGGCGGCCAGCTGAGCTATCGGGAGCTTGATCAGCTGTCCGACCGGGTAGCGGCCAGCCTGGCGGCGGCCGGGATCGAGCCGGGGGATCCGGTGGCGCTGCAGCTGCCGAACATCCCGCAGTTCCTGATCGGCTATTTCGGGATCCTCAAGGCGGGCGCGGTGGCCGTGCCGATGAACGTGCTGCTCAAGGCGCCTGAGGTGGCCTTCCAGCTCGGTGAT
This sequence comes from uncultured Actinomycetota bacterium, assembly GCA_963837255.1. Classification (GTDB taxonomy): domain Bacteria; phylum Actinomycetota; class Actinomycetes; order Streptosporangiales; family Streptosporangiaceae; genus JAJYUU01. The sequence continues at coordinate 7,550 of CAWIMN010000006.1, read as the reverse complement.
TCGCGGGCCAAGGTGCTGATCACCTGGGAAGGCGTGCTCGGTGAGGCAGCCAAGGGCGCCGAGGCCGCCGGGCTGAGCGAGATCTACGCGGTGGGCCACGCCGCGGATGCCCCGGGCGCGCACCCGTTCGAGCAGCTGCTCGAGGTGGCGACCGGCCCCCGGCTCGCTCAGCGGATGCCGACCGACACCGCGGTGATTATCTACACCTCGGGCACGACCGGCCGCCCCAAGGGGGCCGAGCTGACCCACATGCAGCTTTATATGAACGCCGACATCCCCGGCCGCCTGTTCGGCGTGAAAGACGATGACATCGTCCTGACCGTGTTGCCGTTGTTCCACGTGTACGGGCTGTCCAGCGTCCTGAACCTGTGCGTGCGGTTCGGCGGCACGATGACGCTGGTCCCGCGTTTCGACCCGGCCGCCGTGCTGGCCGCCATCCAGCGCGACCGCTGCACCGTCTTCGACGGCGTGCCCGCCATGTTCATCGGCCTGCTGTCCTACCCCGATCTGGACTCCTATGACGTGTCTTCGCTCCGGATCGCGATCTCGGGCGGCGCCTCGATTCCCGGGCCGGTGCTTGATGGCTTCGAGAAGCGCTTCGGCGTGCTGATCCTGGAGGGCTACGGGCTGACCGAGACCGCCTCCACCACCACGTTCAACATCAGCGTCGAAGAGCGCCGGGTCTACAGCGTCGGCAAGCCGATCTGGGGCACCCAGACGCAGGTCTGGGACGACAAGGACAACGCCCTGCCGCCCGGCAAGGATCACGTGGGCGAGGTGGTCACCCGCGGCCTGCATGTCATGAAGGGTTACCTGAACAATCCGGAGGCGACCGCCGAGGTGTTCACGGGGAACTGGTTCCACACCGGTGACCTGGGCTACTTCGATGAGGACGGGTTCTTGTTCATCGTCGGCCGGATCAAGGAGCTGATCATCCGCGGCGGCTACAACGTCTACCCGGCCGAGATCGAGGACGTGCTGCACGCCCATCCGGCGATCCTCGAGGCCGCGGTGGTCGGCATCCCCGATGACCGGCTCGGCGAGGAGGTCAAGGCCGTCGTCGCGCTGCGGCCCGGTGCCTCGCTCACCGCGGAAGAGCTGATCGCCTACTGCAAGGAGCGGATCGCCGCCTACAAGTACCCGCGGGTGGTCGAGTTCACGGCCGCGCTGCCCAGGAACACCCTGGGCAAGATCCTCAAGGGTGAGCTGACCGGCTGAGCTGACCGGCGGCTGACCGCGCCAGCGGCGCCGCTCTCACCCGGCAGCCGATGAGGGCCCTCCAGCCGGAGGGCCCTCATCGGGTCACGCCAGGTCAGGCCATGCGGTGCCCGTTGCGGCGGACCAGTTCCCGGCGCCGGGCGGCGGCGACCAGGTCGGCCACGCCATTCTCGATGCCCCGGGCCAGTACTTCGAGGTCCGGAGCCGTTTCGTAGTCACCGGTGATCCCGAAGAAGAGGTCGTCGCAATAACTGAATATCGACACTCCGGTGCGGACAGTCGCTGAGATCGGAACGTAGGGGATTATCTCAACGAGCATCCGTCCCATGCCATAGAGCGGCTGACGGGGGCCAGGGATGTTCGTTGCGACCGTGGCTATTTCTCGCTGCGGCAGCCGGGAGCCGAGCCGGACGGCCAGCGATGCCACCGGGAACGGGGTGTAGCGGGCCAGCGAAACGAGCCTCTCGCCTGGCGTTGCCGCCTTGGCCGCCTTCAAGTCCGACAGCTGGGTCATGATGGCGGTGAGCCGCTCGACCGGGTCAGCGATATGGACCGGAAGATCAGCCGTTAGTGCCGACACCCGGTTGCCGTAGCTGCCCTCTTCGCCTCGGCCGCGGACCGAAACGGGGACCATAGCCGGGACCATGAGCGGCTCAGGCGGCTCGCCGCGGGACAGCAGGAGGGCCCGGAAGCCACCGCTGATCGCGGCCAGGACCACGTCGTTCACCGTGCCGCCGAATTCTCGCTTGACCATCTTGACCTCGCTAAGCGACGCGCGGGCCATGGTGTAGCGCCGTTGCTGGCCGATCGGGCCGATCAGCGAGGACTCCGTCGCCTGGTGCACGGAAGTGATCAGCTTCAGCAGCGCCCGCACCGTATCGGTGGCCTGTGCGGCGATACGCCCAGGCCGGGCCAGCGCCCCGCGCAGGGCGGCGGATTCCCGTACCGGAAGCAGGAGCGCGTCCGCGAGCGCCCGAGCGGCCAGGGAGAGGTCCGACGGCTCGGCGGAGACCACGAGGTCATCGACGGCGGGCGCCGCAGGCTCCGGGCTGGTGTCGAAGATCACGCGGTACATGTCGGTGCCGGATACCCCGTCGGCCATGCAGTGATGCACCTTGGTGATGACCGCCCAGCGGCCGCCCGCCAGCCCCGTCACGAGCCAGTACTCCCACAGCGGGTAGTCGCGATCGAGCCGCTGGCCCATGACCCGCGCGACCAGCCTGCTGAGCTGCTCGTCACCGCCGGGTCCGGGCAGAGCGGTCTGCCTGAGGTGGTAGCGCAAGTCAAAATGCGGGTCGTCGACCCAGACCGGTGGCCCGAGGCGGTATGGCACCTGGCGGAGTTTCTGCCGGTAGCGGGGCACCAACGGGATCCGTCCGGCCAGGAAGGCGAGAAACTCGTCATAAGACGGCGATGGGCCCTCGAACACCGCGATCAGCGCGATCGCCATCGACGTGTGCGGGTCTGCGTCTTCCACATCGATAAACGAGGCGTCGAGCGGGTTCAGCCGGTCCATGATGACGCTCCCGGGCTGTCTCGATCCCGCGCCAGCCGAATGCTTGCGGGCGACCATGGGAAAGCCCACTTCCTGAAGAATCGTAAGCTCCGCATGGGCCGGATTTCCTCGGGCAATGGTCCCGCCCGCCAGGACGTTCGGCTCTGCGCAGCCCGTCGGCCCACCAGCCCGCGAGCCCGGAGCCGAGGCCCGAAACCCGTGAGCCCGAGAGCCCGCCAGCCCGAGAGCCCTCCAGCCCGAGAGCCCTCCAGCCCGAGAGCCCGCCAGCCCGAGAGCCCGCCAGTCCGAGAGCCCGCCAGCCCGCGAACCCACCAGTCCGCTCCGCGAGCCCGGAACCCATCCGCCCGCGAACCCACCAGTCCGCTCCGCGAGCCCGCGGGCAATGGATGCAATGTTCCGTTGCTGCGCAAACAACAACAGCGGTGCGCCCATCGCCTCCATTGGGCAACAACAGCGGTGCGCCCATCGCCTTCATTGGGCAACGACAGCGATGCGCCCATCGCCGCGATTGACCGGGCTGAATCGCGTGGCCTAGTACGGCAGCCGGTGCGTCCAGAGATCATGGAGGTGATCGTCCAACGATCATGACCTGATCGGAAGCTCGTCGTCGCCTGCCGGTGAAAGTCCGGTCCGGGTAATCGCCAGGGAGCCCGGTAGCAGGCTGGCGGTCTGGCCTGGAAACGGGCCGGGCTGGAGCCCAGCGTCGAAAGCCCTTCAGGGGGAGCAACTGAACGGTCCGTAGCGGAAGCGAAGCCTGCCGCGTCGTTAGACACCGAAGAGAGTGCCGAGCCGGGCGGCTCACGGCGAAGGCCATGGAAGCGGCGAAGATCCTGGAATGCAGCCGCGAGGGACTCTCCGGCGTAAGAGGGCGCGGAACGTTCAGATGGTGGCGGCGGGAACTGGAGAGGCCCTCCCCGGCCGGAACGTGCTGCGGAAAGGCGCGGAAGACGTCGTTCTATAACCGGTGTGGAGCCGGGAAATGGGCGGCGGCCGGGAGGGAGTCGGAGGCGGCCGTAGTACCGCTCGAGCTGCAGGACAACAAAACCTGCGGTGAGGGAAGGGCCGCTGCTTCGTTCACGCGTGAGCTGGGAGCTACTGACTGGTGAGTGCCGGTGTTACGGCTAGGTCCACCCTGGCGGCTGTCGGAGGCGACAGAGTCAGAGCCTTGCAGCATGCGCTTTACCGGGCGGCCAAGGCCGATCCGGACCGACGGTTCCATGCGCTGTCCGACAAGATCTTCCGCAGGGATGTGCTGGACAGGGCGTGGGAGGATGTGCGCCGCAATCGCGGCGCTGCTGGCATTGACCGTGTCAGCCTGGCGGACGTCGAGGAGTACGGGGTGTCCCGGCTGCTCGGTGAGCTGGCCGCGGAGTTGAAGGAGGGGCGGTACCGGCCGTTGCCGGCCCGGCGGGTGTTCATCCCGAAGCCGGGCACGACCGAGCAGAGGCCGTTGTCGATTCCTGCTGTCCGCGACCGGGTTGTGCAGGCTGCCGTGAAGATCGTGCTTGAGCCGGTCTTCGAGGCGGACTTCCTGCCGTGCAGTTTCGGGTTCCGCCCGGGGCGCTCGGCGCACGATGCCCTGCAGGTACTCATTGATGAGTCCTGGCGGGGCCGCCGCTGGGTCGTGGAAACTGACATCGCCAACTGCTTTTCGGCGATTCCGCATGACCAGTTGATGCAGGCCATCGAGGAACGCGTCTGCGACCGGGCCGTCCTGGCCCTGATCCGCACGTTGTTGCGGGCCGGGGTGATGGAGGGCGGGTCGCTGCGGCGCAGCGCGGCCGGCACGCCACAAGGTGGCCCGTTCACGCCCCCAACGCAATGGGCAACTTCTGCTTCGATGTCACGCTGAGCTACCGGCGGCTGGAACTGCCGCGGCGTGTCACAGACGGTGCGTGACATGTCGGGTAGTACGTTAATGGCATGGCTGGTGACCGGGCTCGTGCCGGGGAGTATGCCGAGCGGGTCAACGCGGCTGCTGACCTGGCGGAGGCTGGTGTCCCGGTGGCGGAGGCGGCCCGGGTACTGGCGAGCCGGTTCGGGTGCTCGCAGCGGCAGGCCCGCCGTTATGCGGAGCGCGCCGCCCGGGCCGGGCGGGTCGACGCGCCGCAGGCCACGACGGTGTTCACGGTCAAGCTGCCGGCGGCGCTCGCGGCTGCTGTCCGCGAGCATGCCAGGGCGTCGGGGCGGACGATCTCCGCCGTCGTGGCCCAGGCAGTGGAGGAGTTCCTGGCGCGGGGCCGCAGAGAGCATCCGCGCAAGTGAGCGGCCGGACGGTCGAGGGCGAGTTCGTCTTCGGCCGTCACGCGGCCACGGATTTGTCAGTGGCTTACGCCATCTTGGTGCCACAGCGGCGGGCCCGTATCCGGGCGGCCAGGAAGGAAGGCCGCCCCGTGACGAGCGCGGCGATCTACGCCCGGGTGTCCAGCGCCCGGCAGAAGAAGGACCAGACGATCGGCTCGCAGACCGCGGCGCTGCGGGACCGCGCCGGGCAGCTCGGGGCTGAGCTGCCCGAGGAGTGGGTGTTCGAGGACGAGGGGCACTCGGGCGCGACGCTGGTGCGCCCGGCCCTGGAACGGCTGCGGGATGTCGTCGCCGGGGTCGGCGTCGACGTTGTGCTGTGCTACTCGCCGGACCGGCTGGCCCGCAAGTTCGCCTACCAGGCGCTGCTGATCGAGGAGTTCGCCCGGGCCGGGACGAAGGTCGAGTTCATCAAGGGCCCGCGCGGCGACAGCCCCGAGGACCAGCTGATGGTCCAGTTCCAGGGCATGTTCGCCGAGTACGAGAAAGCCCAGCTCATGGAGCGCTACCGGCGCGGCAAGGCCCACCGGGCCCGCGCCGGGTCGGTCAACGTCCTGGGCGGCGCCCCGTTCGGCTACCGCTACGTCGCCAAGACCGCGGACAGCGGGGCCGGCTACGAGATCGTGGACCACGAGGCGGCGATCGCCGCCGAGCTGTTCCGCCGCTACGCCGACGACGGCACCTCGATCGCGGACCTGACCCGCTGGCTCACCAGCCAGGGCGTCCCGACCCGGACCGGCAAGGCCCGCTGGGACCGCTCGGTGCTCTGGGGCATGCTGCGCAATCCCGCCTACGCGGGCACCGCGGTTTTCGGCAAGACCATGGTCCTGCAGGAATCGCCGGGGCTGAACCGCCGGGCCCGGCTGGAGGGCCGTTCCACCCCGCGGGCGTCCAAGACCGTCGACCGGCCCCGCGAGGAGTGGATCGAGATCCCCGTCCCCGCCATCGTGACGGCGGAGACGTTCGGGCGGGTCCAGGAGCGGCTGGAAGACAACAAGCGCTACGCCGCCCGCAACAGCAAGGTCCCGTCCCTGCTGCAGGGCCTGGCCGCGTGCTCTGCCTGCGGATACGGCTACTACCGCACCTCGGCCCGCACCACCAGCACGCAAGATCTACTACTACCGGTGCCTGGGATCGGATGACTACCGCTACGAAGGCGGGCGGGTCTGCGGCAACAAGCCGGTCCGCGCCGACTACCTCGACACCGTCGTCTGGGACCACATCACGCACCTGCTCGCCGACCCCGCGCTGATCCGGGCCGAGATCGGCAAGCGCCTCGCGCAGGCCCGCACCGCCGACCCGGCCGCCCGCCAGCGCAAGCGCCTGGAACTCGCGCTGGCCAAGGCCGCCACCGCGATCACCCGGATGATCGAGGCGTTCCAGGAACAGCTGATCACCATCGACGAGCTGCGCGCCCGGATGCCCGCCCTGCGAGCCCGCGAAACGAACCTGCGCGGCCAGGCCGACGCCATCGACGCCCAGCTCGCCGACCGCGAGGCCTACCTCAAGCTCGCCGACGACCTGGAAGGCTTCCTCGGCCAGCTCCGCGCCAGCGCCCCACCGCGCACCGTCGCAGAACGCCAGCGCGTACTGCGGCTGCTCGTCAAGGACGTCCTCATCGGCCCCGAGAAGATCACCATCCGGCACCGCATCCCGGTACGGGAACGAAGCTCTCCCGGCGCCCGCCAGGCCAGCCAGCCCGACACGGAGGGTGACCATCGCCCGGGTTATCCATTGCGTTGGGGGCGTGATGTCACCGTTGCTCTGCAACGCTTACCTGCACCGGCTGGACCGGGCATGGTCGGCGGGCGAGCATGGCGTGCTGGTCCGTTACGTCGACGACGCGGTGGTGATGTGCGACACCAGGGAACAGGCGGAGGCCGCGCTCGCGCGGCTTACCGGCCTGCTGGCCGGGCTCGGGCTGGAGCCCAAGGCGGCCAAGACCCGTATTGTGCGCCTCGCCGAAGGGAACCCGGGGTTTGACTTCCTCGGATTCCACCACCGGCTGGTGCGCGGGCGGACCCCGAAATCGGCGCACCTGACCTTCCTCGCCCGGTGGCCCTCACGCAAGGCGGCCCAGCATGCCCGTGACCGGATCCGGGAGATCACCGGCCGGGAACGGCTGCTGGTGCTGCCGAGGTCGTCGTCACCGAACTGAACATGTTCCTGCGCGGCTGGGCCGGGTACTTCCGTTACGGAAACTCGGCCCGTGTCCTCGGCAAGGTCGGGAGCTATGCCCTCTGGCGGCTCGGGCTGTGGTTGTCCAAGAAAGGCAACCGGCGTCACGGCTGGCGGTGGGGCGTAACCCAGGTACTGCTATCACCGGATCACCTGGGCCTGGCCAGCCTCCATCGAACCGTCATCCCGCCCAGGCCCTTCCGGGACTGGCGCGGGAAGGCCGAACCCGCCGGTGAAGAACGTCGGTAAGCCGTGTGCGGGAGAACCGCATGCACGGTTTGACGGGCGGGGACTGGAAACGGGCCGTGACCTGCGGAACCGCGCCAGTCCCCGACCC
>CAWIMN010000005.1:0-15621 GCA_963837255.1 uncultured Actinomycetota bacterium | reverse complement strand
CATGGTCGTTTTGGCGCCACGGGCGCTCAGCAGCTTGGTCGGTGGCGACACGGCCGGGACGGGACGCGATCGACGGTCGGCGGCCGGTCGGCTTGGGCCTGACGATGAGGCTGTGGTAGGTGATCGGCTCGGCGACGACGGCCAGCTCGAGCAGCCGGTAGAAGAGCATGCTGCGACGGCGTGAGTGGCGGCGGTTGAAGCGGTCATGAGGTTTCGTGCGCGGTCCTGGCGCGCGTCGCGGTGTACAGCGCGGGTGCGGTCAGCACAGCCAGTGCCACGGCGAGCCCGCTCGCGACCGCGGTGAGCGCGGCACCGCTGCTGATCAAGGCGCCGGGGATGACCGCCGATACACCCAGCCCGACGTAGGCGACCAGGAAGACCGCGGACAGCAGCGCCGGACGCTGGTCCTCTGCTGCTTGCGGCGCCATGCTGCGCATCGGGCCTTGAAATCCTGCGCCGAATCCCACGCCGGCGACCGCGCTGGCCACGAGGTAGAGCCACGTCGAGCCGGACTCGATCGCGGCAACGGTGATTCCCAGGCCCACGAGCATTGCCCCGGCGCCGATAATGGTCTGCACACGGCCGTTGAGGCGACGCAGAACGATCGTCGTTGCGGTGGCCGCGGCCAGCAGCGCGAACAGCGGCAGCGCGCTCTGCCAGACCGAGTTGCTTCGCGAGAGGGCGCGGTAGAGGGCCGGGCTGAGCGCGGCGTAAAAGCCGGATAGGCCCCACACTGCAAAGACGACGGGAGCAGTGCTCATGAAGGTCGTCTTCGCGTCGGCGGGCACCGCCACCCGTGGGCTCACCGCCTTCCACGACAGCGGGCGGCGCTGTCCGCGCGGAATGACACGCAGCACGAAGAGCGCCTGGATTGCCAGGATCGCAGCGAGGATGAGATAGATGGTCTGCCGCGGGTCGGGCAGAAACTGCACGACCAGCCCGCTGAGCAGGGCTCCTGACCCGCTGCCGGCACCCGGCGAGGCGGCGCTGGCGGCGGTGCCGCGCTCCGCGTCGGACTCCACCATCGCCGCCGACAGCGTCCCCAAAGCCGCGCCGGACGCCAGGCCCTGCAGCACCCGGCCGGCCACGATGAGCGCGAACGAGCCTGCGACCGCGAACAGCACCAATGCGAGGATCTGACCGGCGATCGCGCCGAGCAGCACCGCTCGCCGTCCGAGCAGCGCGGGCAGCTCTTTGAGCCAGAGAAGCCCGGCAATCACCGCGACCGCATACGCCGCAAAGGCGATCGTCCCGATCAGCGGGCTCGCGTGCCACGCCGTCTCATAGCGCTCATACAACGGGCTGGGTGCGTTCGCGGCGGCCAGGAACGCGACCACGATCGAGCTTGCCAGCACCAGGACCGAGCGCTGCGCGCCGGTCGCGGTGTGTCTGATTTGCGAGGCCGACGCCTTGCCGATCTGCGCGGCGCAGGCGCCGTCACCGACGTTCACGGAGATCGGCTTGCGACCTCCGGGACACGAGCCGCCAGGGGATGGCCGTCTCATTCGATCGCCAGTGCGGGGATTGTCCGGTGGGTGATCGGCCCGATCGCCAGCGCGTACACGACGGTGCCGATGCCGACGCTGCCGCCAAGCAGGAACCCGGTGATCAGGACGATCGCCTCCACGCCGGTCCGGACCACTCTCACCGAATGGCCGCGGCCGGCGATCCCGGTGCTAAGCCCATCGCGCGGGCCGGGCCCGAGGCCAGCCCGATGTAAAGACCGGTGGCGATGCCGTTGCCGATCACCGCCCCGGCAAGCAGCGCGATGCGCGCCCACATCGCATGAGGAGCGTGAAACGACGACAGCACCAGGTCGATCACCACGCCCACAGTCGTCGCGTTGGCCAGAGTGCCGGCGCCCGGCCGCTGGCGCAACGGCAGCCAGCACAGCAAGACGCTGAAGCTGACGATGATCGCCCAAGCGCCGATCGGCAGCCCGAACGTTCGTGACAGACCCTGATGCAGGACGTCCCAGGGATCGAGCCCGAATCCGGCCAGCACCAGCATCGCAGCCGTCACCCCGTACAGGACAAGGCCAGCGGCCAGCTGGACTGACCGCCTCACACGGCGGTCAGCAGGAACGGGAAACCAGAGGGAGCGCGAGGAGGACCAGCGTGACATCCCCGGCGTCGTCTCGATACCTGAGTCAGCGCGCTGATCGCGGCCGCCAACAGCCGTCGGATGGGTCTTCGGCTGCCGGAAGCATCGCCTGGGCCTGCGGGGCTGACCGCGCACAGCGGTTTGCGGGTCGTTCATCGCTAGCACTCGCGCCATAGGCCAGTGGCGTCCAGGAGGTTCAGCCAGACTTCTGAGCGCGTCGGGAACGGGGCGATACCGTGCCACAACTGCTCGAGCGTCAGCTCGCCGACAACCGCGAAGGTCGCGGCTTGGAGCATGTCCTGCACCTCGGAGCCTGTGAACGTCGCGCCGACGACGATCCGGCGGCGTCTATCGATCACCAGCTGCGAGGTGCCCTGAGACTTCGCGCCCCAGAACGTGCCGCCGGCGTTGGCTGACGTGCCGGCGGAGACGATCTGGACATCGATGCCCCTGTCACGCGCGGCCTGCTCGGTGAGGCCGACCGCCGCCACCTGCGGCTCGGTAAACGTCACTCGCGGCGCGCCAGCGCCGTCGGCGACCTCCCAGAGCGCGGCGTCGGACTTGCCCGCGATCCGGTCGGCGGCCACGCGGGCCTGGTGCTTGGCCATGTGGGTAAGCAGGGCGCGACCGTTGGCGTCCCCGACGACCCAGAGCCAGTCGTGGCCCGGGACCTGCAGGTGCTCGTCGACGGCCAGGTAGCCGTGTTCGCCTGGCCGCAGCCCGATCGTGTCGAGACCGAGCTGTTCTGAGTCGATGTGCCGCCCGACGGCGACGAGCAGCTCGTCCCCGGCGAACGAGCGGCCGTCTTGCAGCTGCACGGTCACCTCGCCGGCGCCGCCTGCACGCTCGACCTTCGCGATCTCGGCCTCGGCCACGATCTCGGCGCCCTGTTCGCGCAGGCGAGCGGCGACCTGCCCGGCGGCCCACGGCTCTTCCTTGGCCAGCAGCTGCGTGCCGCGCGCGAGGAGTGTCACCTTGGCCCCAAGCGATGTATAGGCCTGGGCCATCTCGACCCCGACGACGCCGCCGCCCACGATCAGCAGGCGCCCAGGGACGACCTTTGAGGTGGTGGCCTCGCGATTGGTCCACGGCCTGGCCTGCGACAGGCCCTCGACGTCGGGCAGCGTCGGCTGGGAACCGATCGCGATGACAACCGCGACCTTCGCAAGGAGCTCTTCGTCGCCGACCACGACGCGCTTGTCCCCGGCGACGCGCCCATGACCACGGTAGAGCGAGATGCCGTTGTCCTCCAGCCACGGCACCTGGGCTGAGTCATCAAGGTCGGAGATGATCGAGTCGCGGTTGTCGAGCACTGCCTGGACGGCGAGCTGGCCGGGCGCCGCCTCGCGGGCGCCCGGTACGCAACGGACCTCATCGAGGATCTCCCCCGGATGCAGCAGCGCCTTGGACGGCATGCACGCGTAAAAGCCGCACTCCCCGCCGACGAGGCGCTCCTCCACGATCGCCGTGGTAAGACCGGCAGCCGCGGTGCGGCCGGCGAGAACCTCGCCGGCCGGGCCGGCGCCGATGACGATGACATCGAAATCAGGCATCGCTACGGCCTTGAGCTCGCGGCTTGCGTGATGACGTCTGCGACGGCGCCGGGGTGGCTGAGCATGACCGCGTGCGAGGCGTCGAGCTCGGTGACCTGGGCGTCGGTGCGGCCGGCCATGAACTGCTGCAGGTCATGGCTGATCGCCCGGTCTCGCCGGGTGATGAGCACCCACGAGGGAACTGAACGGAACGCCTCGCTGGCAACTGCTTCCGAGACGGCCTTGACGTTGGCAGGACGCTGCACGATCGCGAGCTCAGCCGCGGTCTCGTCGTCGACGTCGCCGGCGAACGCTTCGCGGAAGCCGGCAGGGTCGATCGCCACTTCTGCGCCGCCGGGCACATCGACGGACACCAGCGGAAGCGGCGGGCTGGATTGCGCAGCCAGCTGTCCGACCGTTTCGCCCTTGATCGGGATGAAGCCGGCGACGTACACCAGCGACCTGATGTCAAACGCCGACGCGTCGATGTTGGTGATCAGCGCGCCGCCGTAGGAGTGCCCGACGAGCACGACGGGCCCTTCGATCGTCGCCAGGTAGCTGGACAGATACGCGGTGTCGCTGACGAGCCCCTGTAGCGGATTCGCGATCGCGTGAACCGGATAGCCGCTCGCGCGGAGCCGTCTGATCACGAGCGCCCAGCTCGACGAGTCGGCCCACGCACCGTGCACCAGGACGATTGTCGGCTTGACGGGCTGGCCGGTGGTCGGGTCGGGGGTTGATGAGGTAGCGGACATGAGCTTTCACCTTTCATTCGTTGGGGTCTGTGCATGGGCCCAGGCAGCATCACAGCGCGATGGTTCCCTCGGAGGGCGCTCAGGGCTGTGTTGACTTGAGGACGCCGGCACCGGCTGCTCGCGTAAGGGGGCGAGCAGCCGGTGGCGCTGCTCAGCAGGTCGCTCGCGCGGCCTGCTCGATGAGATCGGCGACTGCCTTGGGGTGGCTGATGTAGACGGCGTGCGAGCTGTCGATCTGGCTCGTGTGCGCGTGCATGCGGTCTGCCTGGAACCGCTCGAGGTCGGGCGCCATCGCCTTGTCCTGCTTGGACACCAGGTACCAGCTCGGGATGGTCTTCCAGGCCGGCTCGACGGTGAGCGTGCTCGTGAAGGCCGCGGCGCTGAGGGGTCGCTGAGTCGCGGCGAGGTCAGCGGCGACGCCCTGGGGCAGGTCGGCGGCGAACCGGGCGCGGAACTTCGACGGGTCCAGGTAGAGGTCGGCTCGCTTTGTCCCGTCGGGTTGGGTCACGTTGACCGAGACGAGCGGCAGCGGCGCGATCGGGTGGGCGACGGGCTTCTTGAGCAGATCACCGAGGACCTCGCCGCGATCAGGGGCGAGCGCGGCGAGGTAGACGAGCGCCTTGACGTCGGGGTCGCCGCTGGCGGCCTGCGTGATCACAGCGCCGCCGTAGGAGTGACCGACGAGGATCTTGGGGCCCTTGATGCTGTCGAGGAAACCGCGGACGGTCGCGGCGTCGAACTGCAGGTCGACCAGCGGGTTCGGTGCGGCGAGGACGGGGTAGCCGTCGCGGCGCAGCCGGTCGATGACCGCGTCGAAGCCCGACGAGTCGGCGAACGCGCCGTGCACGAGCACGACCGTCGGCTTGGGGGCTGTGCAGTGGCCGCTGGCGGTTGATCTCGGGGTTGTGACGCGGGCGTCGGCGCTCGCCGCGAAGCCGAACGCGGCGAGGGAGACGGTGGCGAGCGCGACGGTGGCGAGCGCGCCTCGCAGATGGCGAAGAGAGCGAGTGGACATGGTTCTGGTTCTCCTATGGTGGTGGTGGTGTGCCGGTTATCGGGCCGCTTGCGGCGCCGTCCGGCTGCGGTGCGCCCAGAGCAGGTACAGCACCGCTCCCAGCGCCATGTAGCCGCCGACGCCGGCGAGGTGGGCGTCGTCCATTCCCGCGGACGCGAGGAAGCCGAGGCCGGCGATCGTCGACAATGCGCCGCTGACGATCATCGGAAGCTGGCGGCCCTGCGTGCGACGGAGGTGGACGGCGACGCCGAGCTGGATCGCGCCGGACACGGCCGCCCACGCGCCGAACGCGACCAGCGTGGCGCCGGCGCCGGCGCCGAAGGCCGCTGCGCCGATCGCGACGACCGCGAGGACGCCGATCGCCGCGTTGACGCGAAGCGCGCGCGCGGACGCGCCGGTGCCGAGCGCCCCGGCGATCGAGGCGACGATGTTCGATCGCCGGGTAGGACGCCAGCAGGGCGGCGGCCGCGATCGGCACATCGGAGCTGGTGCTCGGCACCTTGTCGCCGACGGCGATCACGAGCGCCGCCGCCCACGCGAGCGCGAGCACGGCGCGCACGATCGCGATCCGCCGCGGCGAATCCCACGATCGCGAGGCGTCGGGCGCTACCGGGTCAGCGGCGGGGAAAGCAGACATGGCAGGGGTCCTTCCTGGTCGTGGGTGAAGCGGGGTCTGACGGCGGCCGATAAAGAGAGAACGCTCGTTCTTGTCCAAGACAAGCACGGGTCTCGACTGTTGTCAAGAGCGAGCGTTCTCTCTCTTCGTGTATAATCAGACCACGATGCAGATCACCGACCTCCCGCCAGCCAAGAACTCAGCGGCCCGCGAACGCCTGCTGGAAACCGCCGCGCGGATCTTCTACGCCGAGGGCATCAACACCGTCGGCGTTGACCGGATCGTCAAGGAGGCGGACGTGACCCTGGCCACCTTCTACCGCCATTTCCCCAGCAAGCAGGACCTGATCCTCGCCTATCTCCAACGCGTCCACGACGACTTCGACACCCGCGCCGCCGCCGCGCAAGCGGCCGCCAAAGACCCCGGCGACGTGCTCAAGCTGATCGGGCACAACATCACCGCGCAGCTCCTCGAACCCGGCTTCCGCGGCTGTGCGTTCATCAACGCGGCCTCGGAGTTCGAAGACCCGGACGGCCCGATCATGCGCGCCGTCCTCACCCACCGCACCTGGTTCCATGACCTCGTCCGCGACACGTTCGCCTCCGCCGGCCACCCGCGGCCAGACCTCGCCGCCAGCCGCTACGTGATGCTCCGCGACGGAGCGACCACAGCCGGACATCTCGGCGACCCCTCCCAAGCTCGCGACGCCTTCGACCGCAGCGTCGCCGACCTGCTGCGCTTCATCGACGAGCCCGCCGAGACCGATGACCCCGTGGCAGATCCCACGTCCTCCGAGGCCGCCTGGACGTCGACCAGGACCTCGGCCCAGTCGCAATAGCCGAACCCCCAGCGGGACACCCCGCCGGGGTCTCCGCAACGACTATGGCCGCAGCGACCTTCGGCGGCGCTGATTCCCGCAACCCCGCCCGCGAAAATCCCGGTGACGGCAGCTATCCGTACGGTCTCCGGTGGCCATCATGCTCATCGGCTACGCCCGCTGCTCCACCGACACCCAAGACCTCACCGCGCAGCGCGACAGGCTCACGCGCTCGGCGTGCAACCGGACCGCATCTACCCCGACCACGGGCTGACAGGCACGAACCGAGCCCGCCCCGGGCTACGCGAGGCGCTGGCCGCCTGCCGGGGCGGCGACACCCTCGTGGTGACCAAACTTGACCGGCTCGCCCGGTCCCTGCCCGACGCCCGCACATCGTCGAAGAACTCACCGCGGCCGCGTCAAGCTCGCTCGGCGGGTCCAGGTCCACGACCCGGCCGACCCGATGGGCAAGATGTTCTTCAACATCCTGGCCATGTTCGCCGAATTCGAGGCCGACCTGCTCAGGATGCGGACCCGCGAGGGCATGGAGGTCGCCAGGGCCAAAGGCGCTGTGGCAAGCAGCCCAAGCTGCCGGCCAGGAGGCGCAGCTGGCTGCTGTGGCGACCCGGCCAGCACACCAGTGCCGACCTCGCCGAACTGTTCACCGTCGCCCGCTCAACCGTCTACCGGGCCGTCGGTCGCGCTGGCCGGCCAGCACCAGCACCGCCCCGCCCATTACCTGGCCGAGGCGGCCGGGCTGGAGGTGTGGCTGGTCAACGCCCGCGACGTCAAGCATCTGCCCGGGCGGGGCAAAAGCGACAAGGCCGACTGCGTGTGGTTGTGCAAGCTGAACGAGCGGGGCATGCTGCGCCGCTCGTTCGTGCCGGCGCAGGCGGTCCGGGACCTGCGGGCACTGACCCGCACCCGGGCCCGGCTGGCCCAGGACCAGGCGCGGCACCAGAGCCGGGTGGAGAAGATCCTGGAAGACGCCCTGTTAACTGAACTGCCGGACGTTGCCGCAGCTCAGGACGCCCAGCTGTTCCCACGGCCGATCGTGGGAGTGTCCGAAAGATCCCGATCGCCAGGCAATGGCGGCCATGCCGCCAGCCTGATCGTCACAGAAACCGGACATACGGTGCTCAACCACCTGCCCAGCTTCTCCTCGCTGCCGATCTTCGACGTCAGCCGCAGCAGGCCTAGAGCGTTGGTGCAGCCACCGTGACCTGGCGCGACATGCCAACCTTGCCAACTCGGCTCGCATAGTTCAGAGAAGCGCTGCTGAAGATCTCGGTCGTGATCTCGGACCTGTTCGGCGCCAGCGGGCGCCGCTTCCTGGACGCCCTGGTCGCCGGCGAGCGCAGCCCGGCGGCGCTGGCCGCCCTCGGCGACACGCGGCTGAAGGCCACCAGGCAGGAGCTGGAAGACGCCCTCACCGGCCGGTTCCGCGACATCCACGCCTTCGAGATCAAGACGCACCTGCGGATCATCGACGCGATCAACGAGGAGATCGCCCGGCTGGACGAGAAGATCGAGGAGCAGCTGGCCCTGGTCCCCCGGACCGCGCGGGCCTGCACCGCCTGCGGGCTGGCCGGCGGCGGCCACGCCCCCGGCTGCGCCGATGAGCAGGTCCCCCTCCTGGGGCTTGCCGGGCGGCTGGATGAGATCACCGGGATCGGCCAGTGCAACGCCCGGGTCCTGATCGCCGAGCTTGGCACCGACCCATCGGTGTTCCCCACCCCGGGCCATGCCGCCGCCTGGGCGCGGCTGACCTCCCGCACCATGCAGTCCGGCCAGACCGCCAGGCCCGGGCGCACCGGCAAGGGCAACCGGTACCTGCGCGGCGCCCTCGGCCAGGCTGCGATGACCGCGGCCAGGACCGATACCCGCCTGGGCGCCATGTACCGGCGCATCGCCCGCAAACGCGGCAAGCAGAAAGCCATCGTCGCGGTCTCCCGCGCCATCTGCGAGATCGCCTGGATCCTCATCTGCGACCCTGGCGCCCGCTATCACGAGCTGGGCCCGGACTACCACACCCCCCGCAGCCGCGCCCGCCAGACCCGGGACAAGATCCGCGAGATCGAGCGGCTCAACCCCGGCAAGAAAGTCATCCTCGCCGACGCCGACGCCGACCCCGAAGCCGCCTGAGCCAGGCAACCCAGCGCAACCATCCCATCACCTGGAACTCTCCGAGGTGTCACGCCACATACCGTAATCCCCGCAGGTCCCACATCCGCTCCGCAGCCACGCTGCCCGAGCTCGCTGGTTGCTGCCCTCCATAGAGGGTTAGTTTCCGGTCAGGCAATCCAGCCGCCCCCGCCGTGACCTGGCGTGATCCTAACCGTTGTTTTTGCGCTGGATACTACTTCTGCCCCCACAAGGGGCAGCCGGGGCGGACGGCACCGCCCTCGTCCTGGTCATCACCCCGGCGCACGCGCGGCTGGCTGAATGGATCTGCGTCATCCCCTCGCACGGCACTCCATGGCTCTGGTGCTCAGGAGAACCACTCTGCCCCGCCGACAACATCGACACCGCCGCAGACACGATCGCGCACTTGGTGATGGCTCCGAGCGACCTCGGCCTGACGCCGGTAAGGAGGCAGGCCGGTGCATGACAGGCGTCCCCGCCAGGTCCCGCGCCAGCCGCGCAGCCGACGCGCCGGCAGGTGCATTTGTTCGACCAATTGAGTTCGCTACATTATACTTCGAACATAAAAACAAAGGAGGCGCTATGGATACGCCAGGCGAGCCCGAAGACGTAGAAGAACAATTCCCCGGGTGGCATGCCTGGAACGTCAGCCTCCCCGATGGAGCTGTCAAGCAGCCCCGGAGCAGGCGATCTACGAGGCATTCGCGACCAGCTACGGCCGCAGTCACGTCGACCAGCTCTACGAGGACTGGCTGGAACTGGTCCGGCAGCGCGGCATCCCCATGGACGACGAGCATGGTGACCTCCTGCCCGACGTGGACGACGCCATCACCCATACCGTCTCGGCGGCGATCTGGTTCGGCATCACCACCGGATACATGACGCTGACAGGCAGCTACCACATCCCCCGCAAGTTCCTACCGTGATGGAGAGGGCGAGACCGGCCAATGCATGACATCATCAGCGACATCATCGACTGGGACCAGGCGAACAAGGCTTATATGGCCGGTGAGGGCCAGACAAGCGAGCGGTACAACCAGCGGCTGGAAGCAGCCGGGCGAATGGCAGAGATCGAGGCCCGGTGGCAGCGTCTCCCCGGCGGCTTCCGCGGCGAGCGAAAACGAATCAAGACCCACATCCAAGCTGTCGCGGATACCGCACCCATGATGAGCAGCGAAGAGCTGTGCTGGCTGGCCATCACCGCTGCATCCGCCTGGATACCAAATCCGGGACAGGCCGGGGCACCGCCTCGGCTGGTGTCGGATTCCGGTCCCCGTTCCGTCGTCCGAGAGCCCAGAGCCGCCGCTATCGCGTCCATCTCTGGCATATCGGACACCAGCACCTGACCCGCCCCTCGCCTTCGGCGCCCTGTTCGCCACTCCTGATCGGGATCGGCCCCGCCACACCACTCACCGGTTGCCCGGGAAGTTCAGGTCCAGGGCGCGTGGTGTCGCTATGCGAGGCCACTTGCTGGTGACGACCTTGGAGCGCGTGAAGAAGTGCAGTCCTTCGGGGCCGTAGGCGTGGGTGTCACCGAACAGGGAGGATTTCCAGCCGCCGAAGGAATACGCGGCGGCGGGAACTGGGATGGGCACGTTGATGCCGACCATCCCGACCTCGACCTCGTTCTGGAAGCGCCGTGCGAGCGCGCCGTCGGTGGTGAACAGCGCGGTTCCGTTGCCGTAGGGGTTGGCGTTTACCAGGTCGAGGGCGAGGTCGAACGACGGCGCCCGGACCACGCTGAGGACCGGGCCGAAGATCTCCTCCGTGTAGATCGAGGCCTCGGGCGGGACGTTATCGAAGAGCGTTGGCCCAAGCCAGAATCCTTCGTTGCTGCCGTCGATGTCGGTGCCGCGCCCGTCGACGACCAGCTTGGCGCCGGCATGGACGCCGGCGTCGATGTAGGAGGTGACGCGGTCGCGGTGGGCGGCGGTGACCAGCGGACCCATGTCGCAGCCGCGTCGGCCGTCGCCGGTGCGCAGTTGTGCCATGCGTTCGGTGATCCGGGCGACCAGGTCATCGCCGATCGGGTCCACGGCGACGACGACCGAGACGGCCATGCAGCGCTCCCCTGCCGATCCGAAGCCGGCTGACACTGCTGCGTCCGCGGCGGCGTCAAGGTCTGCGTCGGGCGTGACGACCATGTGGTTCTTCGCGCCACCGAGGGCCTGTACCCGCTTGCCGTGGCGGGTGCCGGTCTCGTACACGTGGCGGGCAACGGGTGTCGAGCCGACGAAGCTGATCGCTCGGATGTCCGGGTGTGCCAGCAGTCGGTTCACGGCGATGGCGTCGCCGTGGATCACGTTGAAGACTCCGGCCGGGAGTCCTGCCTCGGCCCAGCACTCGGCGAGGAGCACCGATGCGGACGGGTCTTTCTCGCTCGGCTTGAGTACCACGCTGTTACCGCAGGCGATCGCGATTGGGGCGAACCACAGCGGCACCATCGCGGGGAAGTTGAACGGCGTGATCATGGCGCACACGCCGACGGGCTGGCGGATCGAGGTGACGTCGATCTGTGTCGACACCGACTCGGAGAACTCACCTTTGAGCAGGGCGGGGATGCCGCAGGCGAACTCGACGACTTCCAGGCCGCGGGCGATCTCGCCATCGGCGTCGCTGAGAACCTTGCCATGCTCGGAGGTGACGGCGGCCGCGATCTCCTCGCGACGGCGCAGCAGCGCGGTCCGGAAGTCGAACAGGACCCGAGCCCTGCGAGACAGGGTTGTCGAGCGCCAGGCGCTCCAGGCGGCGCTGGCCGTGGCAACGGCGGTGTCGACGTCATCCTCGGAGGCAAAGTCGACGTGCCCGGTGACGGTGCCGAGGGCGGGGTCGAAGACCTCGCCTTGGCGCGCTGCCAGTCCGGTCCAGGGCTTGCCGCCGATCCAGTGCGTACAGTGCTTCATTGCTCGCTTCTCCGCGCGCCAGCGCGCGTCGCTCGCGTGCTTTTGCGTCACCTGGCGGTCGCCTCCTCGTTCACCGCGGTGAGGGCGTCGGTCAAGATGCCGAGCCCTTCCTTCGCCTCGGGCTCGGTCAGCGTCAGCGGCGGCGCCATCCGCAGCGTGTTGCCGGCCAGGCCGCCCTTGCCGATCAGCAGCCCGCGTTCCCTGGTCGCCTCGAGCATCTTTCCGGCCAGCGGCGGGCTCGGCTTGTTCGTGGCCGGGTCGACCAGGTTGACGCCGAACATCAGGCCCTTGCCGCGTACCTCACCGACGATGGCTAGATTCTTCGCGTGTTCGCGCAGGCCATCGATGATCATCCGCCCGGTGACCGCGGCGTTGCGCTGCAGGTCATGGGAGAGCACGTAGTTGAGGGTGGCGTTGCCCGCCGTGGTCGCGATCGGGTTCCCGCCGAAGGTGGAGATGCCGTTGCCGCGGATCACGTCGAGCAGGTCGCCCCGGGCCACCACGCCGCCGATAGCGAAGCCGTTGCCGAGGCCCTTGGCGAACGTCATCGCGTCCGGGACGATCCCGTGCGCGGAGATCCCCCAGAAATGCTCGCCGGTCCGTCCCCAGCCGGTCTGCACCTCGTCGGAGATCAGCAGGATGCCGTGCTCGTCGAGAACCTCCTTATACGCCGCGAGCAGCCCGTCGGGCGGCATGGTGAACCCGCCCACGCCCTGCACCGGCTCGGCCAGCAGGCAGCCGACGTCGGCGGGGTGGATGCCGCCGGCCAGCAGGGCCCGGAGGTCCTCCATGCAGGCTTTGATGTAGTCGGCATCGGAGAGGTTCTTGTAGGGGGTCAGCTGCCGGTCCGCACCATGCAGATAATGTGTGCCGAACGGGCTGTGGCTCGACATTTTCCAGGCCACGTTGCCTGTCACGCTGACGGCGCCGAACGAGCGGCCGTGATAGCTCCCGCGCATGGCGAGAACCTCATTGGCCTGGCGTGCGGTGAGCGCGGCGAGCAGCGCGGTCTCATTGGCTTCGGTGCCCGAGTTGGTGAAGAACACCTTGGCGTCTTTGATGCCGGAGAGCTTGGCGATCTTCTCGGCGAGCTCGACCTGGCTGCGGATCAGGTACAGCGTCGAGGTGTGCACGACGCCACTGGCGATCTGCCGCTCGACCGCGTCACGCACCTCGGGTACGTCGTAGCCGAGCATGTTCGTGAGGATGCCGGCGAAGAAGTCGAGGTATCCGCGGCCCTGGGCGTCGGTGACCCGGCAGCCCTTGCCGCTGACGATCTCGATCGGCTCGTCGTAGTAGATACCGACCCAGTTGGGGATGACCGCGCGGTGGCGGGCGAGAAGCTCAGACATGGTTCTCAGTCTCCCCTGTTCGTGTGACTGGATGGAACCGACACTGTGTAATGTCTTTACCGGCCCGCTGCTCGCCTCCGAGCCGGACACGTCGCTGCTCGACGTGCTCGCCGCCTACCTCGCGGCCGGCGGCAACAAGGCCGAGGCGGCCAAGAGCTCGCACCTGGCCAGGCCGACGTTCTACGAGCGGCTCCGGCGGATCGAGCGAATCCTCGGCACCGACCTAGGTTCGGCCGAATCCCGGACGTCGCTGCACGTCGCATTGCTGGCCCTGGAGGCGTCCCGGATGGGCTCGCCCCAGACCGGCTGACACTACCGGTCAGGCGTCGAAGACTTGGCCGACGCGTTCGACGACGGGACCCTCACAGCTCCACGGGAAGTTGATCCAGCGATCGGTGCGCTTCCAGACGTAATCGCACTTGATTACTGACTGGGGCTTCTCGTAGATCACGGCCGAGCGCACGTCCACGACGTGGTCCTTGATGAAGGTGTGGACGAGTTCGATCGTTCGGCCCGAATCGGCGACGTCATCGGCGATGAGCACCTTCTTGGCCGAGAAGTCCACCGCGCTCGGCACGGGCGGCAACATGACCGGCATGTCGAGGGTGGTTCCGACTCCGTCGTAGAACTCGACGTTCATCACGTGCAGGTTCTTCACCGCCAGCGCATAGCCGAGGGATCCAGCCAGGAAGAGACCTCCGCGGGCGATCGACAGGATCAGGTCAGGTTCGAAGCCGTCGGCCGCGATAACCTTCGCTAGTTCACGAGACGCCTCGCCGAACCCTTGCCAGCTGAGATTCTCACGCTCGTCGTTCATGCCCGCCTCATCATCAAAGTGCTTTGTAGTTCATCGTGCCATGCGGAAACTGGCTGCTGCAGGCCAGCGGCGCGGGGCAGCGGCTAGCGCGTGCAACGTTCCGCTGGTCTACGGTGCTCTTAGGTGATGTGGAGCCGGTAGTGTCCGATCCTCTTGACGAGCTCGCTGCCCCTGAGACGGCAGAAGGTATGCGGCGTTCGTCGTCGGCACGTCACTCCGGCTTAAGCGTTTGACCTGGCTCAACGCCGCAGGCAAAGAAATCGGCAGCACCACCGCGCTGCCTGTTTTCGGGTACACGCAGTTCCAGCCGTGAGGCTAGCCGGGCCTCAAGCACCGGGCCCTGGCCGGCGTCGAGCGCCGCGCGCTCGAGCCGACTCCGGTAGCTCTCCCACCACGCCCGGTCACCCGGCGCCATGTTGTCGTTGCCGTTACGCAGCCCGGCGGCGCCGTCGATGAGTTCGCGGACGATGTTGGCTTGCCCGGCATGCCGGTCGGTCTCGGCGATCATGTGGACCAGGATCTTGTGGAGTGTCACCTCGCTCCGATTATCCGGCCACCATGGCACATGACCGATCGCGTCCAGCGCGAGCGTGCCGATGGTGGCGTCGGAGTGCGCCCAGGCCCGCCGGTACAGGCTGGTGATCTGCTCGCGCGACTCGTCGGCGGTGGCCCACATGTCCGCATTGGGTTCGGCGTCGTCCTCCAGCCACGGCAGCCGTTCGTTGAACGGGCGCCCGAAGCAATCGCCGAAGTACCCGAACTCCACGCTGGCCACATGCTTGATCAGTCCCAGCAGGTTGGTGCCGGTGGGCACCATCGGGCGGCGGATATTGTACTCCGAGAGCCCGTCGAGCTTCCACAGCAGGGCTTCGCGCGCGTCCTGCAGATAGCGGTGAAGGTCCGTTTTCGGATCCGATCCGGTCATGCCGACAGTCTGCCATCGCAATTGCGTCGGCTGAAAATCTCAGCGGATCGTATACGGTTCTGCTAGCCCGCGGCCCTACAATGAAAGGCGCCTCGTGACCAGGACGGCCAGTACTGCCGACGCCATAACTCCAGCCGGGGCGGGAAGCCTCCGGTCGCCACCGGGCCCCAGCTCACCGGCGTGACGCGCAGCAACGACTTGCCCTGGCGCACCATGGCCTGCCGGTATTCCTCCCAGTCCGGGTGCTCGCCGGAGATCGACCGGAAGTATTCCACCAGCGGCTCCACCGCCTCGGGCACGTCGAGCACCTCGGCGGTGCCGTCGACCTGTACCCACGGCCCGCCAAAGTCATCTGACAGCACCACCACGCTGACCTGCTGGTTACGCCGGGCGTTGCGGGCCTTGGCGCGTTCCGGGTAGGTCGCGACCACGATCCTGCCCTCGGCGTCGACACCGCAGGTGACCGGCGACGTCTGCGGCCGCCCGTCGGCCCGCGCCGTGATCACGATCGCGTGGTGCCGTGCGGAAACGAAGTCGATCAGCTCATCTCGGCTTACTGCGGTGTTGACCGCGATCTGGGGACTCACGGGCACCACCGTAGCAACGGCCGGTACCACCTTGACCAGCGGCCGATACAGGGC
>CAWIMN010000004.1:0-21931 GCA_963837255.1 uncultured Actinomycetota bacterium | reverse complement strand
ATTTTGTGGGCGATATCGGAAGCACTTCTCCAGATCTGCGGGTAGCGCTACCTGCGCGCTATCAGGCTGGACGTCCCCGATATGCACGCCCTACCAGCGGGAACGGGCTGCGGGGAGACCGCCGCCTGCCGCCTACCATGGAGTCATCGTCCGCAGCAACCAAGTGAGGTTCGTCGTGTCCGTCGAGAATGCACCCCAGAGCCCGTCGCGCCCCCAGACCACCCGCGAGGCCGCGGCGCAGAAGGGCACTAGCCGGGTCAAGCGGGGCATGGCCGACATGCTCAAGGGCGGCGTGATCATGGACGTCGTCACGCCTGAGCAAGCCAAGATCGCCGAGGACGCCGGCGCCGTCGCCGTCATGGCGCTGGAGCGAGTGCCCGCCGACATCCGCACCCAGGGCGGCGTGGCCAGGATGAGCGACCCGGACATGATCGACGGGATCATCTCGGCCGTATCCATCCCGGTGATGGCCAAGTGCCGGATCGGCCACTTCGCCGAGGCCCAGGTGCTGCAGGCCATCGGCGTTGATTACATCGACGAGTCCGAGGTGCTGACCCCGGCGGATGAGGCTCACCACGTGGACAAGTGGGACTTCACGGTCCCGTTCGTCTGCGGCGCGACCAACCTGGGCGAGGCGCTGCGGCGCATCACCGAGGGCGCCGCGATGATCAGGTCCAAGGGTGAGGCCGGCACCGGCAACGTCATCGAGGCGACCAGGCACATGCGGTCGATCCGGGCCGAGATCCGCAAGCTCTCCACCCTGTCGGCGCAGGAGCTGTTCAGCGCAGCCAAGGACCTCCAGGCGCCGTATGAGCTGGTCGCCGAGGTCGCTGCCGCAGGCAAGCTGCCCGTCGTCCTGTTCACCGCGGGCGGCCTCGCCACGCCCGCCGACGCGGCCATGATGATGCAGCTTGGCGCCGAGGGCGTCTTCGTCGGCTCGGGCATCTTCAAGTCGGGTGACCCGGCGGCCAGGGCAGCGGCCATCGTCAAGGCCACCACGTTCTACGACGACCCGGACGTCATCGCGAAGGTGTCCCGCGGGCTCGGCGAGCCGATGGTCGGCATCAACCTCGACACCCTGCCGCCGGAGCAGCGTTACGCCGGCCGCGGCTGGTGACGGCGACCGGCGCCGCAGCGTCCGGCACGCCTGCGGTAACCGGCACGCCTGCTGCCGCCAGGACGCCTGCTGCAGCCGGCCCTGGCGCCGCGGCTGGCCGGCCGTCCATCGGCGTCCTGGCGCTGCAGGGCGACGTGGCCGAGCACGTCCGCGCGCTTCGTGCGTCCGGCGCCGAGCCGTCAGCGATCCGCCGGCCGGAAGAGCTGGATCGCGTCGACGGGCTGATCATCCCAGGTGGTGAGTCGACGACCATCTGGAAGCTGATCGACATTTTTGGCCTCGCCGAGCAGCTGCGGAAACGCATCGCCGACGGGATGCCCGTCTTCGGGTCCTGCGCTGGCATGATCATGCTGGCGGATCGGCTGCCCGACCCGGCGTCGGGTCAGCAGACCCTGGGCGGCATCGACATGACGGTCCGCCGCAACGCCTTCGGCCGCCAGGTGGACTCCTTTGAGCGAGATCTGGACATCGCGGGCGTCCCAGGGCCGCCGTACCGCGCGGTGTTCATCCGGGCCCCGTGGGTGGAGGAGGTCGGGCCCGGCGTCGAGATTCTCGCCACCGACCCCGGCACGAGTAGGATCGTCGCGGTTCGCCAGGGTCGGGCGCTCGCCACGTCGTTTCACCCCGAGCTCACCCCGGACTGGCGCATCCACGAGATGTTCGTCGACATGGTGAAGGATCGGGCATGAGCGGCCACTCTAAGTGGGCTACCACCAAGCACAAGAAGGCGGTGGTGGACGCCAAGCGCGGCAAGCTATTCGCCAAGCTGATCAAGAACGTCGAAGTCGCAGCGCGCAGCGGCGGCGCCGACCCGGCTGGCAACCCGACCTTGTACGACGCTGTCCAGAAGGCCAAGAAGAGCTCCGTCCCGAACGACAACATCGACCGCGCGATCCGGCGTGGCGGCGGGCTCGAGGCCGGCGGCGCGGCCTACGAGTCGATCACCTACGAGGGTTACGCCCCCGGCGGGGTGGCCGTGCTGGTGGAGTGCCTGACCGACAACCGGAACCGGGCTGCCTCCGACGTGCGCGTCGCCTTCACCCGCAACGGCGGCTCGATGGCCGATCCCGGCTCGGTCTCCTACCTGTTCAGCCGCCGCGGTGTCGTCATCGTCCCCAAGGCCGGCGGCGTGTCCGAGGACGACGTTCTCGCTGCCGTGCTGGACGCGGGCGCCGAGGAGGTCACCGACCTGGGCGAGTCGTTCGAGGTCATCAGCGATCCGGGCGACCTGGTCGCGGTGCGGACGGCGCTGCAGAACGCGGGCCTGGACTACGAGTCCGCGGAGCGGCCGTTCCTGCCGTCGGTGGAGGTCGACCTGGACGAGGAGCACGCCCGCAAGGTGTTCCGCCTGGTCGAGGCCCTTGAGGACTCCGACGACGTGCAGGACGTCTTCGCCAACTACTCGGTCTCTGACGACATCATGGAAAAGCTCGGGTGAGCCTCTGAACGGCTTGGAAGTCCGCCCGCTCGGTGCCGGCGACGACATCGAGGCGGAGCTCGATCTGGGCAGGCGCGCGTTCGGCCCTATCAGCCCGGGGCGGCTGCCGTCCTGGACGAAAGGCCTGCAGGCCAGCATCGGCCAGCGCGCGCTCTTCGGTGCGTTTGACGGCGGCCGGCTGGTCGGCAGCGCGCGCTATCACGTGATGCGGCAGTGGTGGCACGGCCGGTCGATGCCGATGGCGGGCGTCGCCGGAGTCAAGGTCGCGCCGGAAGATCGCGGCCGCGGCGTCGGCACCGCCATGATGGCCGCGCTGCTCGACGACATCGGCGAGCGCGGTTATCCGGTGTCGGTGCTGTTCCCGACGACCGCGCCGCTGTACCGGGCGGGCGGCTGGGAGTTCGCCGGGCGCCGGTATGAGACCGTGCTGCCGGCCACGTCGCTGGCCGCTCTCACGGCCCCGGACCAGCCCGCCGCGGCAGGATCAGCCCGGCGCGCCGACGACCCGCCGAAGCTGCGCCGGGCGACTCCGGCCGATGCCGCGCTGATCGTCGAGGTCGAGGGCCTGGCGCATGAGCAGCTGCTGCACTGCGGGCCGAATACCCGTGAGCCCTGGATGGTGCGCGACTGGCTGGACGACGAGGACCACTTCGCCTACCTGGCCGACGACGGGTTCCTCAGCTACCGGTGGTCGGCCGACCGGGAGGAGATCGAGGTCGGGGAGCTGATCGCCGCCTCCGCCGCGACGGCTCGCGCGTTCTGGCAGATCGTGGCCTCGCATGGCACCATGGCCAGCCAGATCCGGGCCTGTCTGGCTCCGGATGACCCGGTGACGTGGCTCACCAGGGATCCGGCCGCGGACCTGCGCCAGGCTGATGCCTGGATGCTGCGGATCGTCGACGCCCCGGCGGCCATCGCCGCGCGTGGCTACCCCGCAGCAGCCACCGTGTCGGTCCGGCTTGATCTGGCGGACGCCGCCCGGCCCGCCAACTCCGGCCGCTGGGCGCTGGAAGTGTCTGGCGGCGCGGGCAGCCTCACCCGGCTGGGCGACGTGCCGGGCGCGCCCGGCCGCGACCCGAAGGTGCTCAGCCTCGGCGCCCGCGGCGTCGCGGCCCTGTATGCCGGCGTGCCGCTGCCCACGCTGCGGCTGGCAGGCCTGGTCGCAAGTGGCGGGGACGCCACCGCCGACGACGCGCTCAGCTCGGCGTTCCGCGCCCAGGCGTTCTCGATCGATTACTTCTAGGACCAGGAACGGGGCCGTCATACCTCGCCGCCCCGTCACGGCCGCGGTCGGCGCGCCGCCGCGCGGGCCAGGCCCGCGACCGGTAGTGTGGGCGACCGAACAGGTGTTCGCAGCAAGCGGGACGGTGACGGATGCGCGTGCTCGGCGTGGATCCGGGGCTTACCCGGTGCGGGCTCGGTGTCATCGAGGGCGAGCCTGGCCGCGCCCTGCGGCTGATCGACACCGACGTGATCAGGACTCCGGCTGGCGAGGAGATCGGGGCCCGGCTGCTCGCCCTGGAAGTCGAGCTTGACCGGTGGCTGGCCCGGCACGAGCCGGACGCTGTCGCGGTGGAGCGCGTTTTCAGCCAGCACAACGTGCGCACGGTCATGGGCACCGCGCAGGCCGGCGCCGTCGCGATTGTCTGCGCGGCCCGTCGCGGCGTGCCCGTCGCGCTGCACACGCCGAGTGAGGTCAAGGCCGCCGTGACCGGCAGCGGCCGCGCGGATAAGCGGCAGGTGACCGAGATGGTCACCAGGCTGCTCCGACTGGCCGACCCGCCTCGCCCGGCCGACTGCGCGGACGCGCTGGCCCTCGCTATCTGTCATCTGTGGCGCGGCACCGCGCAGCAGCGGCTGGCCGCGGCCAAGCTCGCTGCCGCTCAGGTCGGTGCCCCCCAGTCCGCCGCTGCCCAGTCCGCGGCCGCCCAGCGCGCTGCCGTCCAGTCCGCTGCTCAGCGCGCCGCTGTCCAGTCCGCCGCCGCTCAGCGCGCCGCCGCCCATGTCGCTGTCCAGTCCGCCGCTGTCCAGTCCGCCGCCGTCCAGTCCGCCGCCGGAGGAGCTCGATGATTGCCCATCTGACCGGCTGCGTCGCCGCCGTCGCGCCCGACGGCGCCGTTATCGAGGTAGGGGGCGTCGGCCTGCTGGTGCAGTGCACGCCCGGTACCCTCGCTGGCCTGCGGCTCGGCGAGCAGGCGCGGCTGGCGACCTCGCTGGTGGTCCGCGAGGACGCGCTGACCCTGTACGGGTTCGCCAGCGACGATGAGCGCAATACCTTCGAGCTGGTGCAGACAGCCAGCGGCGTCGGGCCCCGCCTGGCACAGGCGATGCTGGCCGTGCTGACGCCCGATGCGCTGCGCCGCGCGGTGGCGGCCGAGGACCTGGCCATGCTGACCTCCGTGCCGGGCATCGGGCGCAAGGGCGCGCAGCGGATCGTGCTGGAGCTGGCCGGCCGCTAGGCGCGCCGGTCGACATCGGCGTCCCCGCGGCCGCAGGGCGGGCGGCGCCCGGAGCGTCGCAGTGGCAAGAGCAGGTCAGGGCCGGTCTTGTCAGCCTGGGCTGGCAGGCCAGGGAGGCCGACCAGGCGATCTCCGCGGTCGAGCCGGACCTCACGGCGGAGGCGAGCGACGTGGACGTCGCCGTCGCGCTGCGAGCCGCGCTGCGCGTGCTGGGGCGACCGTGACCGGGCCGGACGCGGCTGGGCCGGGCGTGGCTGGGCCGGGCGTGGCTGGGCCGGGCGTGGCTGGGCCGGGCGTGGCTGGGCCGGGCGTGGCTGGGCCGGATGTGGCTGGGCCGGATGTGGCTGGGCCGGATGTGGCTGGGCCGGATGTGGCTGGGCCGGACGTCGCTGGCCGCGACGACGACACCGACCGGGTCGTGTCCGCTCTGGCGGACGCTGACGACCGGGTCGTGTCGGCCCTGGCCGACGCTGACGACCGGGTCGTGGAGGGTGCCCTGCGGCCCAAGCGCCTCAGCGAGCTCGTCGGCCAGAATCGCGTCCGCGAGCAGCTGTCGCTCGTCCTGGAAGGTGCCCTGCGCCGCGGCCGTGCCCCCGACCACGTGCTGCTGTCGGGGCCACCCGGGCTGGGCAAGACGACCCTCGCCATGATCATCGCGGCCGAGCTCGGCGCGCCGCTCCGCATCACGAGCGGGCCGGCGATTGAGCGGGCCGGCGACCTCGCCGCGATCTTGTCCACGTTGTCTGAGGGCGAGGTCGTCTTCATCGACGAGATACACCGGGTGGCCAGGCCAGCCGAAGAGCTGCTGTACCTGGCCATGGAGGACTTCCGGGTCGACGTGGTGATCGGCAAAGGGCCTGGCGCCACCGCGATTCCGCTGGACATCGCGCCGTTCACGCTCGTGGGCGCCACGACCAGGGCCGGGCTGCTCCCGGCGGCGCTGCGGGACAGGTTCGGCTTCACGGCGCATCTTGACTTCTACGAGCCCGATGAGCTCGGCGTCATCGTCCGCCGGTCGGCTGGCCTGCTCGGAGTGGCGCTGCGTGACGACGGTGCCGACGAGATCGCCGGCCGGTCACGGGGCACGCCGCGCATCGCTAACCGGCTGCTGCGCCGGGTACGGGACTTCGCCGAGGTACGCAGCGACGGAGTCGTGACCAGGGACTGCGCGAGGACGGCGCTGGAGCTGTACGAGGTGGACGAGAGCGGGCTCGACCGGCTGGACCGGGCGGTGCTGGGCGCGCTGGTCCGCCGCTTCGGCGGCGGCCCCGTCGGCCTGTCGACGCTGGCCGTCGCGGTGGGGGAGGAGGCCGAGACCGTCGAGGTCGTCGCCGAGCCTTTCCTGGTGCGGGCCGGCCTGATCGCCCGCACGCCACGGGGCCGGGTAGCCACCCCCGCAGCCTGGGAGCACCTCGGGCTGCCGCTGCCCCGGCAGGCCGCCTGGGCTCGCCAGGGCCTCGGTGCCGACTGGGCGGCCGTCGACGGGCGTGATGGAGGCCACGGCGGGCAGGACGGCGAGGTGACCCTTTTCGACTGATTGCCGGCTGCCGACCTGGGCTGAATTGTCACGCCGGGTCGCGGCCTGGTCACGATCACTCCTCAGACGCCGTAGCCTGTTGGTGCGCCGCGCGCGCGCCGCTACACTGCGGCAGTTGGTCCAAGACACGCCACTTCGGCACTGCCACGGGGCTGCACCTAGTCAGGTGCCCGCCAGCTTGCTGGCTGCCGGGGCAGAACTAATTGGAAGGATGCCCCTCCATGGGGACTCAGATTCTCGCCGCCGCCGCGGCCACTACCAAGCCCTCGACCTCATCGAGTTCGCTGCTCCTGATCGTGCTCGTGTTCGCCGTGCTGATGGTTTTCATGTTCCGCTCGCAGAGCAAGCGCAGGCGGCAGGCGCAGAACACCCAGAGCCAGATCGTGAATGGCACGCGGGTCCGCACGGTACACGGCATCTACGGCACGGTCGTTGACGGCGATGACCGCAATGTCATGCTTGAGATCGCGCCCGGTGTGCGAATCAAGATGCTGCGTCAGGCGGTCGGGGCTATCGTGCCGGATGACGAGCCGGACGGCCTCAACCCGACGATGCAGGCCTTTGAGGAGCCACATCCGGATGGGGACACCAGCGATTCGTCATCGGCGAATGCCGAAGATCGCAGCGACCTGCCCCGCTAGCCGCGCCGCTGCTGACTGAGCGAAAGACAAGGCACTCGTGGCTCCCTCAAGCACCCCCAACTCCCGGCCAGGGCGGTACCTCACAGCGCTCGTGGTACTGCTCATCGTCATGCTGGCGGGCGTTCTCGGCGGCCGGATCTTTACCCCGGCCGAGTGGCACAAGAGCTTCGTCGTCGGCCGCGGGCTCGACCTGTCTAGCGGGACCTCGGTGACTCTCCTGGCGCAGACCGGCAAGCACGAGCCACCTCCGACCCAGGCCGCGATGACCAAGGCCGTGCAGATCATCACCAACCGGGTCGAGGCCACCGGCCTGACCGGAGCCTCGGTCGTGCAGCAGGGCAAGGACCAGATCATCGTCTCGGTGCCGGGTGCTGGTGCTCAGAAGGTCGCCACGCTCGTCGGCCAGACCGCGCTGCTCCGGCTTCGCCAGGTCCTGTACCTCGCACCCAACTTCGCGACCGGGACCACGCCGACGCCGACGCCAACGCCTACCCCGTCGTCGTCGGCGAAGGCCAGCGGCACGTCGGCTTCCCCGTCAGCGTCGGCCAGCAGCTCGCCGTCGGCGTCGGCGGCCGCGAGCAAGTCCGGCACGCCAGCTCTCGCCACGACCGCTGACGGGAGCGGCAACGCCGCCGCGCTGACGCCCGCGACGGTCAGGCTGTTCGACAAGCTCAACTGCGCGGACAAGCAGTGGCAGAAGCACACCTACGGCATCAACCCGGGGGCGTGGGACAACCCGACCGCGCAGACTGTCAGCTGCCTCAGGACCGTGACCAATGGCGTGGCTTCTTACGAGAAGTACGCCCTGGCTCCCGCGGTGGTCGAGGGCAAGGACATGAGCGGGGTCCAGGCGCAGGATCAGGCCGGCGGCTGGGTCGTCGTCTTCAACGTCAAGCAGCCTGCGGCCTCGAAGCTGGGCGCGCTGACCACCCAGATGGTCAGCCAGGACTACAACAACGCCGACCCGAACAAGCAGGTGCTCGACCTGCTCGCGGTCGTTCTCGACGGCGACCTGCAGGGCTCGCCGCCGCAGGTCACCACCCCGATCTCTGGCTCCGGCCAGATCAACGGCGGTAGCGGCGGCGGCTTCAGCCAGAGCCAGGCCACGCAGCTGGCCGACGTGCTGAAGTACGGCAGCCTGCCGCTGTCGTTCTCCAACCTGAACACGTCTTCGGTGTCGGCGTCACTCGGCTCGGACCAGCTCTCGGCCGGCCTGTTTGCGGCCCTGGTCGGACTGCTGCTCGTGGTGATCTACTCGTTCATCTACTACCGCGGCCTCGGCATTGTCTCGGTACTGAGCCTGACGATCGCTGCGCTGCTGACGTATCTGGCGGTCGTGCTGCTGTCGAAGTACGAGGGCTTCACGCTGTCGCTCGCCGGCATCGCCGGACTGATCGTCGCGATCGGCATCACGGCCGACTCGTTCATCGTCTACTTCGAGCGACTACGTGACGAGGTCCGCGAAGGCAGGTCCCTGCGTGCCGCCGTCGAGCGCGGCTGGACCAGGGCCCGGCGCACGATCCTGGTGTCGGACACGGTGTCGTTCCTGGCCGCCTTGCTGCTCTACATCCTGTCGATCGGTGATGTCCGCGGCTTCGCGTTCACCCTCGGCATGACCACGCTCATCGACGTCGTCGTGGTGTTCCTGTTCACCAAGCCGATGATCACGCTGCTGGCCCGGACCAAGTTCTACGGCCAGGGTCACCCGCTGTCCGGCCTCGATCCGGCCAGGCTGGGCGCCCGCGCGCCGTGGCGCGGCAGCCAGCGGCCGGCGACCAGCGCCGGCCGAGCAGCCACCGCATCGCGCACCTCGACCAGCACCAGGGAGGCGT
This sequence comes from uncultured Actinomycetota bacterium, assembly GCA_963837255.1. GTDB lineage: Bacteria > Actinomycetota > Actinomycetes > Streptosporangiales > Streptosporangiaceae > JAJYUU01. The sequence goes on along the minus strand of CAWIMN010000004.1, from coordinate 12,907 downwards.
GATGTCGCGGCTGGGCAACATCGGCGGACGGCTCTACCGCGGCGAGGTGTCCTTCGACTTCGTCAGCCGGCAGAAGCTCTGGTACACGATCTCGGGCTGCATCCTCGTCATCAGCCTGCTGGCGCTGATCTTCCGCGGACTCGACTTCAGCGTCGAGTTCAAGGGCGGTTCGCTGTTCACCGTGCCGGCAGCTTCGTCGGTGACCACGACCGGCCTGGAGCAGGTCGTCACCGCGAACGGCGGGAGCAACCCGACCGTGAGCGAGGTCAAGCCGTTCAACGGCCACGCCCCGTACTGGCAGGTGCAGACCACCCAGCTGTCCACGACGAAGTCGCTGGCGATCGAGAAGGCGATCGCCCACAAGTTCAACCTCAACGTCGGCGACCTGTCGATCCAGACGGTGGGGTCGAGCTGGGGCTCGCAGGTATCGCAGAAGGCGCTTGAAGCCCTGATCGCGTTCCTGGTCGTGATCGTCATCTACCTGTCCATCGCGTTCGAGTGGCGAATGGCGGCAGCGGCGCTCGTGGCGCTGGCGCACGACATCGTCATCACGATCGGCGTGTACGCACTGACCGGCTTCCAGGTCAGCCCGGCGACCGTCATCGGCCTGCTGACCATCCTCGGGTACTCCCTGTACGACACCGTCGTGGTCTTCGACAAGGTCCGGGAGAATACGGCGCCGATCCTCGGCACTCGCAAGAGTACCTACAGCGAGGCCGCCAACCTCGCCCTGAACCAGACCCTGGTCCGGTCCATCAACACCTCGCTCACCGCGCTGCTGCCAGTGGCGGCCATCCTGGTCGTCGGCACGCTGCTGCTCGGTAACGGCGAGCTGAAGGACCTGTCGCTCGTGCTGTTCGTCGGCATGCTGTCGGGCACCTATTCCTCGATCTTCATCGCCACCCCGGTGCTGGCGGACCTGAAGGAGCGGGAGCCGCAGTACAAGCAGCTGGCCAAGCAGGTTGCCCTGCGCGCCGCGGGCGGGCGGGCCGCACTGCGCAAGGCCAAGCCGGCCACCGCGGGCGCGCCCGCCGGAGCCGTCATGGCTCAGCCGGGCAACGGCAGCGCCACCGCGGTCGACCTCGAGACCAGCAGCGCGGCGGACGACGACGATCTCGCTCCAGGCCAAGCGCTTGAGGACGAGTCTGTGCCGGCCTCCCAGCCGGCCGGCGCCGGGCAGGCACGCGCGGCGAGCTCCCGGCCGCCCGGCTCCCGGCAGCAGCCGGTGCGCAGGCCGGCCGCGAAGCGGCGGCCAAGCGGCAAGAAGAAGCGCAGGTAGCGGCCTGTGCCAGACAATCGCGGGGTAGCGTCCGAGTCCGACCGGGCGCACCCGGCGGCCGGGCCCGGCACACCGGACGGCGTCGCGGCGCTGCTGGCGTCGAGGATCCGCGACGTCCAGGACTACCCCCAGCCTGGCATCGTCTTCAAGGACATCACGCCGCTCCTTGCCGACGGCCCTGCCTTCGCGGCTGTGGTCAGGGCGCTCGCGGCCGGGAACGAGGGCGTGACCAAGGTGGCGGGGATCGAGGCGCGCGGATTCATCCTGGCCGCCCCGGTCGCGTACGTGCTCGGGGCCGGCTTCGTGCCAGTCCGCAAGCACGGCAAGCTGCCCGCGGAGACCCACGCTGAGTCGTACGAGCTCGAGTACGGCGAGGCCACGATCGAGGTACACACCGACGCATTTGGCCCGGGCGACCGGGTGCTGATCGTGGACGACGTTCTCGCGACCGGGGGCACGGCGGCCGCAACAGCAGAGCTGGTCCGCCGGACCGGGGCGACAGTAGCCGGCATCGTCGTATTGCTGGAGCTCGGATTCCTCGCAGGGCGGACAAAACTACCCGGTCTGGACGTACGTTCCCTTCTTGTGGTGTGACGCAACGTACGGAGCCCGGCACTTCCCGAATCGTCCATCGATAGACTTGATGCTACGGCGGACGTGAGGAGCGCATGTGGCCGGTGACATTGTGACGGCCGGGACGGCCGGACCCGATGTCACCCAGGACCTGCCCGGGGCGGATGTTGGGGTGACATCGTCCGCACCCATGCCCGATCAGCTGCCCGCCCGCGGCGCCGAGGCTCCAGCCGAGACGCAGGCGGAAGGCGCCGGCCAGGCGCCCGCCAGCGACGGCGATGCGAGTTCCGCTGGCGCCGGGAAGGGCCCAGCCAGGACCGGCAGCAAGAAGTCAGTGGCCAGGTCTGCTGCCAGTCGCGTCGCCCGCCGGTCAGCAGCGCCAGCCGAGGCGGCCGGCGCTGGCCACGCGGCAGGCGACGGCGCGTCCGGGGGGGCCGCCGTGCGCCGCAGGCTGGCGCGCCTTGGCGCGACGCGCAGCGGCGGCATCAACCCCGTGCTGGAGCCGCTGGTCAAGACCGTACGCACCACGCATCCGAAGGCTGACATCCGGCTCATCGAGCGGGCCTACGAGACGGCGGCGAGGCTGCATGCAGGACAGTCCCGGCGCAGTGGCGACCCGTACATCACGCACCCGCTCGCTGTCGCGACGATCCTGGCCGAGCTGGGCATGCCCCACGACACGATCTGCGCAGCGCTGCTCCACGACACGCTCGAGGACACCCAGTACACGATCGGCCAGCTGCGCGAGGACTTCGGCGAGGACATCGCCGCCCTGGTAGATGGCGTCACCAAGCTGGACAAGGTCAAGTACGGAGACGCCGCGCAGGCCGAGACCGTCCGCAAGATGGTCGTCGCCATGTCGCGGGACATCCGGGTCCTGGTCATCAAGCTGGCCGACCGGCTGCACAACATGCGCACGCTGCGATACATCCCGCGGGCGAAGCAGGAGCAGAAGTCGCGCGAGACCCTGGAGATCTTCGCGCCGCTGGCACACCGGCTCGGGATGAACACGGTGAAGTGGGAGCTCGAGGACCTCGCGTTCGCGACCCTGTTCCCCAAGCGGTACGACGAAATCGCGCGGCTAGTGTCCGAACGGGCCCCGCGGCGGGAGATGTTCCTCCAGGAAGTGATCGAGGACGTCCAGGAAGACCTCAAGGACGCCAAGATCAAGGCGCAGGTCACTGGTCGGCCGAAGCACTACTACTCGGTGTACCAGAAGATGATCGCCCGCAATGTGAGCTTCGACGACATCTACGACCTGGTGGGCATCCGCATCCTCGTCGACTCGCTGCGCGACTGCTACGCCGTCCTCGGCACCGTGCACGCTCGGTGGAACCCGGTGCCGGGCCGGTTCAAGGACTACATCGCGATGCCGAAGTTCAACATGTACCAGTCGCTGCACACCACGGTGATCGGCCCCGAGGGCAAGCCGGTGGAGCTGCAGATCCGGACCTGGGGCATGCACAAGCGGGCCGAGTACGGCGTCGCGGCGCACTGGAAGTACAAGGAAGAGATGGTCGGCGGCGGCAGCACGACCGACATGACGTGGCTGCGGCAGCTGGTCGACTGGCAGCGCGAGACCGAGGACCCGGCCGAGTTCCTCGACTCGCTGCGCTTCGACCTGGGCGGCGCCGAGGTCTACGTGTTCACGCCGCGCGGCGAGGTCATCGCGCTGCCGCAGGGCGCGACCCCGGTGGACTTCGCGTACGCGATTCACACCGAGGTCGGACACCGGACGATCGGCGCGCGCGTCAACGGCCGCCTCGTTGCGCTGGAGAGTGCCCTGAGCAACGGCGACACCGTCGAGATCTTCACCTCCAAGGCACCCGACGCTGGCCCAAGCCACGACTGGCTCGGCTTCGTCCAGAGTGCCCGCGCACGGAACAAGATCCGGCACTGGTTCTCCAAGGAGCGCCGCGAGGCCGCCGCCGAGACCGGCAAGACCGCGATCGCGCGGATGATGCGCAAGCAGAACCTGCCGCTCCAGCGACTGGCCAGCGCCGACGCGCTCAACGCCATCGCGACCGAGCTGCACTACACCGATCTGTCCGCGCTCTACGCGGCGGTCGGCGAGGGACATGTCAGCGCCCAGTCGGTGGTCGCCAAGCTGGTCAAGTCCGCCGGCGGAGTCGAGGGCGCGCAGGAGGACCTGGCCGAGGCCACCCTCGTCACGCGAGCGCCGCGGCCGGCCACGCCGGCGGGCGATTCCGGCGTCGTCGTCGAGGGCAGCAACGATGTCTGGGCCAGGCTGTCCAAGTGCTGCACGCCGGTGCCAGGCGACGAGATCACCGGGTTCGTGACCCGCGGCAATGGCGTCTCGGTGCACCGGGCCGACTGCGTGAACCTCGAGCACCTGGTCCAGTCCCAGCCCGAGCGCGTGGTCAACGTCCGCTGGTCACCGCGTGAAGGCTCCCAGTTCCTGGTCGCCATCCAGGTCGAAGCGCTAGACCGCACTGGTCTCCTGTCGGACGTCACGCGCTCCATTTCCGACCAGCACGTCAACATCCTGTCTGCCACGGTCCAGACGACCCGCGACCGCGTCGCCTTCAGCCGGTTCACCTTCGAGATGGGCGACCCCAAGCACCTCGGCGCCGTCCTGCGCGCCGTCCGCTCTATCGACGGCGTCTACGACGTCTACCGGGTAACGAACTAGCCCTGCCGTAGCGCGGGGGCGGGCGGCGGCTTCCGCGCGCTGCTCTGCGGGCTGGCGCACGTTGCTGCCGGACTGGCGTGGTCATGCCCGAGGCGCGCTGGTCACAGCGTTCCGTGGGCCACGCGACGCCCGCTACCGCAGTGCACGAAACCCACCGCCCTCAGGAAAGCCGCACCGGCATAAGCCGGGACTGCCATTACCCCTGAGGGGTCCTAGGCGGAGTGGCCACGCGGCCACAGCGAGGAATCAGCCGGAAAGCTCCGCCAGTGTCCGCTCGGCTTCGGCTAGCCACGACTTCCGCGCCTCGATCGCTTCCTTGGCCTGCTGCTGTGCCTTCTGGTCACCGCTGGCCTCGGCCTTGGTGAGCTGGCGCTCGAGCTGGGTGATCGCCGAGCGGATCTGCTCGACCGTGCCGCGGGCGCGCGACAGTGCCTCGGGGTTGGTGCGGCGCCAGTGTGAGTCCTCGGCCTTGCGCAGCGTCTCCTCGATCTTGCGCAGGCCGCCTTCCAGCCGCTCCTGGGCGTCTCGCGGGACGGCACCGGCCCGTTCCCAGCGCTCGAGGATGCCGCGCAGCTGCGCCCTGGCTGCCCGCGCGTCAGTAGCTGGCACTAGCTTCTCGGCCTCGGCCAGCAGCTGCTCCTTGACCACGACGTGCTCGCGCAGCTCGCGATCCTTGGCGTCCAGGACGTCCGACCGGGCCTTGAAGAACGCGTCCTGCGCGCTCTTGAACCTGGCCCACAGCTCGTCCTCGGCGGTCCTGTCGGCCCGGCCGGCCTGCTTCCAGGCGCGCATGAGCTCGCGATAGGCGGTGGCGGTCGGACCCCAGTCGCTCGAGGTCGACAGCTCCTCGGCCTTGGCGACCAGCTCCTCCTTGCGTGCCCGGATGCCCTCGCGCTCCTCCTCGAGGGTGGCGAAGTAGGCCTTGCGCCGCTTGGCGAACGCGTTCCTCGCGGCGGAGAGCCGCTTCCACAGTGCCGCCTCGGCGGCGCGGTCACCGCGAGGCGCGGCCTTCCACTCTTCCAGCAGCTGGCGCATCCGCTCGCCGCTTGCCTTCCAGTGGGTTGCCTCGGCGGCCAGCCGCTCGGCCTCGGCGACGATCCGCTCCTTGACCTCGTGGGCCTCGGTCCTAGCCTGCTCGCGGGCCGCCTTGTGCTCTTCCCGCCGGTGCTCGATGGTGCCGACCAGCGCCGCCAGCCGCATCTTGAGACTGTCCAGGTCGCCGATGGCGTGCGCGTCGCTGACCACGGCGGTCAGCCTGTTGATGGTGGCCCTTGCCTGGCCCGCCGACAGGTCGGTGCTGGACATGCGCTGCTCGAGCAGGCTGATCTCGGTCTCCAGCGCGTCGAACTTGCGCTTGAAGAACGCCAGAGCCTCATCGGGGCTGCCCGCCTGCCACGAGCCGATCTCTCGCTCGCCGTCGGCGGTGCGGACATACACCGTCCCGTCGTCGGCTACCCGACCCCACGGATCGCTTGCGGTGCCCACCGCATACCTCCTGCTCGGTACCTGATTAGCAGTCAAGCCAATCAGGTTTTACTGATTGTCACGCTTTCGATCTTGACGCTTTCCTTTGGCGCGCCTCCGCCATAGGGGCTTAGCGGCGCACCGAAACCGCGGTTGCCCACATTCTGGAGGATGTTGAGCCCGCTCACGACCTGGCCGAACGGCGTGTAGCTGGGTGGCAAGGCCGTACTCCGGAAGACAAAGAAGAACTGGCTGCCGTTGCTGTCTGGCTGGCCGGAGTTCGCCATCGCCAAGGTGCCAGCGGGATAGGTCGCGCCAGCCAGATTCTCGCTGCCGAACTCATATCCGGGGCCGCCTGAACCCGTTCCCGTTGGGTCGCCGCACTGCAGGATGTACAGGCCCTGGGAGTTACTGAGCCTGGGACAGGGAGTGCTGTTGTAAAACTTCTGGTCGGCGAGGGAGACGAACGAGTTCACCGTGCAGGGGGCCTTGCTGCCCAGCAGGTCGATGACGATGGTGCCGCGGTTGGTCTGGACGGTCGCCGTGTAAGTGGCCGCGGTGTCCGGCTTGGCCGGGGGCGGCGAGACCTTGCGGGCGGCGGTGCCGCTCGGCGTGTAGATGCACTTGCCGTCCACCATGGCGGCGGCGCTGGTCGGCGAGGGTGTCGCCGAGGCGCTGGCCGTGGCCGACGGGCTCGTGGTAGCGGCGTCGGCCGACTTGGTCCCGGCCGAGTTGAAGGAGCCGAGGATCGCCGGTATGCCGACGCCAACAGCGGCGACGACCACGAAGACGATCGCAGTGATCGACCACTGCCGCACCCGCCTGGCTCGATGCGCCTGGCGCTCCAGCCGGCGCTCTCGCGCCTCCCTGGCGAGCTTGCGCTGGCGTTCCTTCTTCGTGGCCACCCGTGCGATCCTCCTGCTCATCCGCAGTCTCCTGCGGTCTACCTGGTCTGGCAACGCTCCACCGGAACGAGGCCTGCAGGCCCCAGGGCAGCGCACTGCGAAACTTCGCGAATCGTACCGTTGTGGCGGCACTGGTAACGCCGCCGTTACCTTTCGACACCCAACCGCGCCCAACTCGTGTCCTGGCGGCACAGAACCCCTGGCCAGCGCCAGGCTGGCCCGGTGTTCTCGGTAGCCTGAGAGCACGCCACCGCGAGCGCCCCGACCGGGATGTGCCCGCTGTCCGGGCCCGTTCTGAGCCCACGAGGAGGCATTCATGCTGATAGCCGGGTTCCCCGCTGGCTCGTTCGCGGCCAACTGCTACATCCTGGCCGCCGGACCTGGCCAGGAGTGCCTGATTATCGACCCTGGGCAAGACGCTGAGCAGGGCATCGATGAAATTATCGAACGCTACCGCCTGCGCCCGGCGGCCGTGCTGGCCACGCACGGCCACATCGACCACATCTGGTCGGTGGCACCCGTCTGCGACGCCAGGGGCATTCCGGCCTACATTCACCCCGATGACCGCGCTTTGCTGTCCGACCCGGCTCGCGGGCTCTCACTCGGGCCCGGCCAGCAGCTATTCGGCGGGCTGACTTTCACCGAGCCGGATGACGTGCTGGAACTCACCGACGGGATGACACTCGACATCGCCGGCGTGACCCTGGTCGTCGACCATGCGCCCGGTCACACACCTGGCTCGGTGACCTTCCGGCTGCCGGCCGCCACCGACCCTGACACGCTGTTCACCGGTGACCTGCTCTTCGCGGGCTCGATCGGGCGCACTGACCTGCCCGGCGGGAGCTACGAGACGATCCTCGCTAGCCTGTCCCGGGTGTGCCTGCCGCTGCCCGACGACACCGTCGTGCTGGCCGGGCACGGTCCGGGCACCACGATCGGCGCTGAGCGGGCCCATAACCCGTTCCTGGCCGGCCTGACGCCGGCGGCGGGCCCGGCGACCGGGTTGTGAGCCAGGGCTGACCGGCCGGGGCCAGACCGGCCTGCCGAGGCGACCGGGGTGGCACGGCCGCGTTCCCGTCCTGATGAGTTTGAGAGATGACAAGAGAGAGGCTGGGCGAGCGATGATCCGCAGCCACGAAGCAGGCAGCCTGCGCGCTGACGCGGCGGGCGAGCAGGTACGGCTGGCGGGCTGGGTCGCGCGGCGACGTGATCACGGCGGCGTCGTCTTCATCGACCTGCGCGACGGCAGCGGCATCGTGCAAGTGGTCGTGCGCCAGGAGGACGTGGCGCACGACCTGCGGGCCGAGTACTGCGTGCTGGTCGACGGCGCGGTGCGGCGCCGCCCGGCCGGGAACGAGAACCCCGAGCTAGCCACCGGCGAGATCGAGGTCGCGGCGAGCTCGATCGAGGTGCTGTCGCAGGCCGATCCGCTGCCGTTCCCGATCGAGGGCAGTGCTGGCCAGGGCGGCGGCGAGCTGAACGAGGAAGCCCGGCTGAAGTACCGGTACCTCGACATCCGTCGCGCCGACATGGCGGCCGCGCTGAAAGCCAGGTCGCGGGCTGTGTATCTGCTCAACGAGGTCATGGACGCACACCGGTTCGTGACCGTCGAGACGCCGTTCCTGACCCGGTCGACGCCGGAGGGCGCGCGCGACTTCCTCGTCCCGGTGCGGCTGCGGCCCGGGAACTGGTACGCGCTGCCGCAATCACCGCAGCTGTTCAAGCAGCTGCTGATGGTCGGCGGCATGGAGCGGTACTTCCAGCTGGTCCGCTGCTTCCGGGACGAGGACTTCCGGGCCGACCGGCAGCCGGAGTTCACCCAGGTCGACCTTGAGATGTCGTTCGTGACCAGGGAAGACGTCGTCCAGGTCGCCGAGGACCTGATCGAGCGGCTGTGGGCCGATCTCGCCGGATACCAGGTGCAGCGGCCTCTGCCGCACATGACGTACGCCGACGCCATGGCGAGGTACGGCTCGGACAAGCCGGACCTGCGGTTCGGGCAGGAACTGGTGGACCTGACCGAGTACTTCGGCCAGTCCGAGTTCCGGGTGTTCCAGGCGCCGCATGTCGGCGCCGTGGTGATGCCCGGTGGTGCCGCGCAGACGCGCAGGGAACTGGATGGCTGGCAGGAGTGGGCTAAGTCGCGCCGCGCCCGCGGGCTCGCCTACGTGCTGATCGGCCCGGACGGCCAGGTAGCCGACGCCGGCCCGGTCGCCAGGCACCTGTCGGAGAGCGAGCGGTCGGGGCTGCCGGCCACGGTCGGTGCGGCAGCGGGGGACGCGGTGTTCTTCGCGGCCGGGACGGCGGCCGAGGCGCGGACCCTGCTCGGCGCTACCCGGCTGGAGATCGGCTACCGGTGCGGGCTCATCGACCCGTCAGCCTGGGCGTTCACCTGGGTTGTCGACGCGCCCATGTTCGAGGAAGACGGCGAAGGCGGGTGGACCGCCGTGCATCACCCGTTCACCGCCCCGCTGCCGGAGTGGACGTCGAAGTTCGCGTCCGAGCCAGGCGGGGCGCTGGCTGACGCCTATGACCTCGTCTGCAACGGCACCGAGATCGGCGGCGGCTCTATCCGGATCCACCGGCCCGACGTCCAGCAGCAGGTGTTCGACGTGATCGGGCTGTCACGGGAGGAGGCGACCTCGCAGTTCGGGTTCCTGCTCGACGCGCTGCGGTACGGGCCGCCGCCGCACGGCGGCATCGCCTTCGGCTGGGACCGGCTGCTGATGCTGCTGACCGGGCGTGACTCGATCCGCGACGTCATCGCGTTCCCGAAGGCGGCGTCCGGGCACGACCCCCTGACCGGCGCCCCGACGCCGATCACCCCGCAGCAGCGCAAGGAAGCCGGCATCGACGTCATCCCGGCTGCGCCCGGCGGCCCCGCAGGCGGCAACGGGTCCGGGCCGGGCGGCTCACCTGGCAATGCGTCTGCTCCTGGCGGGTCCGGTGGCGCCGAAGCGAGCGCCTAGAGATCGCCCGTTATGTGCTAGTTGGTTCCCAGGCGGACCGCGGGCCATCAGCATGGCTGGAACTCTGCTGTCGCTGTATCCGCAGTAGATCGGCAGCGACGCTGTTTGAGGGACTGGCGCGGCCCCGGCTGGCGGCCGGCGCGCGCTAGCCGAGCACGCCGAAGGCGCGAAAAGCAGCCCGCACCTCGTTCACGAACGCCGACGGCTGCTCGAACGCGGCGAAGTGGCCGCCTTTGTCCAGTTCGTTCCAGTACCGCAGATCCGGGTAATGCCGCTCGGCCCAGCGCCGCGACGACCGGAAGATCTCCTTCGGGAAGATCGAGCAGCCCACCGGCACCTGCACCGAGCCGGTCAGCGGCTTGCCGAAGCTCTCCCAGTACAGCCGCGCCGACGACGCCCCGGTGGCGGGCAGCCAGTACAGCATGATGTTGTCGAGCATCTCGTCGCGCGTGAGCGCGTTGACCGGGTCGCCATCGCAGTCGGTCCAGGCCCAGAACTTCTCCACGATCCAGGCGCACAGCCCCGCGGGCGAGTCGACCAGGCCGTACCCAATGCTCTGCGGGCGCGTCGACTGCTCCTTGGAGTAGCCGGAATCCCAATGCCGGTAGTACTGAAACGAGTCCAGGGCCGCCTGCTCGGCCTCGGTGAGGTCGTCCATCGTGGCGGGGTCGGGCGGCGCGGTGACCATGTTCAGGTGAACGCCCGCGACATGGCCGGCGTGCCGGGTGCCGAGCGCGGCCGTGACTCCCGAGCCCCAGTCGCCCCCCTGCGCGCCGTACCGCGCATAGCCCAGCCGCGTCATGAGCTGATCCCAGGCGTCGGCGATGCGCGCGACGCCCCAGCCCGCCCGTGCGGGCTTGCCGCTGAAACCGAAGCCGGGCAGCGAGGGGCACACCACGTGGAACGCGTCCGCGGGGTCACCGCCGTAGCTGGCCGGATCGGTCAGCGGCCCGATCACCTTGCGGAACTCCACGATCGACCCGGGCCAGCCGTGGGTCAGCACGAGCGGCAGCGCGTCCTCGCGTGGCGACCGGACGTGCAGGAAATGGATATCGAGGCCGTCGATCTCGGTACGGAACTGCGGGAACGCGTTGAGGCCCGTCTCGCACGCGCGCCAGTCGTAATCGGTCAGCCAGTAGTCGCACAAGGCCCGCACATAGTCGAGCGGGCTGCCCTGCGACCAGTCGTCGACGGTCGCCGGCTCAGGCCACCGCGTCTGGCGGAGCCGCTGGCGAAGGTCGGCCAGGTCGGATTCGGGGATTTCGATCCGGAACGGGGTGATCTCGTCGCTCATGCCCTTAGCATGGCTCGCCGCCGAGTCCGCCGCTCACCGCTTGCCACGCCGCCGACTGCCGGTCACTGGTTGCGCGAAGCGAATGTGCTGGCCTCGACGACATGGGCCGCGGTGCCATCAGCGCTCCAGCCCGCGGATCCGGTTGCGGATGAACGTCTGCTGGGCAGCCCGGGCATCCCGAGTTCCAGCGCCGCCTGGTACGCCGCCCGCGCCCCGCGTGCATCGCCGCTGCGGCGGTGCAGCTCGGCGATGGCGACATGCAGCGGCGGCCAGCCGGCGAGCGCCTCGTCGGCCGCCAGCTCGCGCAGCAGCCGCAGGCCCTCGACCGGGCCGTCCGCCATCGCCACGGCGGCCGCGCGGTTCGCGGCGACCACGGGTGTCGGCTCGTACCGGAGCAGCTCGTCGTACAGGGCGACGATCTGGCGCCAGTCGGTCTCATCTGCCGACGCGGCGTCGGCGTGACACGCCGCGATCGCGGCCTGCAGCTGGTAAGGCCCTGGCGCGCCGGCCGCCAGGGCAGCCTCGACCAGAGCCCGGCCCTCCTCGATCATTGCCCGGTTCCAGCGGCCGCGGTCCTGGTCGGCCAGCTGAACGGGCTCGCCTGCTGCCCCGACGCGGGCCGCCCGGCGGGCGTCGGTGAGCAGGATCAGCGCAAGGAGCCCGGTCACTTCGGGCTGGCCGGGCAGCAGCCGGGTGAGCTCGCGCGCTAGCCGGAGCGCCCGCTCGCACAGCTCGTCCCGGACCAGGTCCTGGCCAGATGTGGCCATGTGGCCCTCCGTGAAGACCAGGAAGATCACCCGCAGCACTGTCGCCAGCCTGGCCGGCAGGTCGGCGGGCGACGGCAGACGCATGACGATGCCGGCCTGCCTGATCTTGCGTTTGGCCCGGACCAGGCGCTGGGCCATGGTCGGCTCCGGCACCAGGAACGCGGCCGCGATCTCCGCCGTGCCGAGGCCACACACGCAGCGCAATGTCAGTGCGGCCTGCGCAGCGGGGCTCAGTGCCGGATGACAGCACATGAAGATCAGGCCGAGCTGGTCGTCGTCGATCGCCTCGTCGGCGACTGCGGCTCCCGCATCGGCTGGTCCAGGTCCGAACTCCGGGACGGCGGCAGCCTCCTTCGAAGGGCGTGCTGCCTCCCGGCGGAGGTGGTCGAGCGCCTTGTGCCGGGCGACCCCGACCAGCCACGCGCGCGGGCTGGCCGGGATCCCGGCGGACGGCCACTGCACCAGGGCCGCCGCGCAGGCCTCCTGCACGGCGTCCTCAGCGAGTTCCAGGTCGCCGACGAGCCGAGTCACGACGGCGACCGCAGCCCACCAGTGGTCGCGGAAGATCGCGTCGAACTGGCTGGTCAGGTCGGTGCCCCCACCGCGATCACCGGCCGGACCTCTACCATCGCGTCGCTGGCCGCCGGCATTCGAGCGGCCCAACTCAGGGCCTCGTCCAGGTCTGCGCACTCCACTAGTGTGTAGCCGCCGAACTGCTCCTTGAGCTCGGCGGCAGGCCCGTCGGTGAGCAACGTCTGCCCGTCGCGCACGCGGACCGTTGTGCTGGCGCTGGCCGGCTGGAGCGGCGCGCACGACACCAGCACGCCGGCCTCGGCCATCGCCTGGACGGCCGCGGTGTACTCCGCGTACATCGCGGTGTGCTCGGGCGTGCCCGGCGCTGGCAGCGGGCTCGCGCCATACAGCAGGAACAGGTATCGCATCGGCTCTCGCCTTCCTCGTGCACTGGCGGCCCGTCGCCGCCTGTCTCCATGAGTCGATCGCC
>CAWIMN010000003.1:0-16257 GCA_963837255.1 uncultured Actinomycetota bacterium | reverse complement strand
CGGGTGGCACCCGTGATCACGAAATTCCTCAGCGCATAGCCGCCGGTCGTCCGGATGCCCGGGCGGCGGCGGCCCAGCAGCCCCGGTCAGCTCACCACGGGCCAGGGGCGTTGTTGGCTGCCCGCATGGCGCGGACATAGCCGGCGCGCTCGTACGCGGCCTGGTCGGTGCCGGCGGGCACGGCGAGCAATGCCGCGCACCTCGCTGACTGAGGTGTATCCCTTGCGGACCATCCATCCGGACAGGCCGTCAAGCAGGACGGTCGCATGCTCAGGGCCATGGCGGATCAGCGCCGACGCGGTCATCACCACGTCGGCGCCCGCCAGCAGGCATTTGACCACGTCGGCTGGTTCCTCGACGCCGGTGGTGGCCGCGAGGGAGGCGCGGACCTGCCCGTGCAGGATCGAGATCCAGGTGCGCGGCAGCCGGGCCTTCTGCGGGCTGGACAGGTCCACGGCGGGCACCACCGACAGAGTCTGTCCGGGTCGATGTCGGGCTGCAGGAACCGGTTAAACAGCACCAGCCCGTCCGCGCCGGCCTCGTCCAGCCGCAGGGCCATCTCGCCGGTCGAGCTGAAATGCGGGCTCAGTTTCACCGCCACCGGCACGGTCACCGCGGCCTTGACGTCGTGCAGGACGTCGATGTGCCGCTGCTCGACGTCCCGCCCGGTAATTCGGGGGTCGCCTGGTATGTAGTAGATGTTCAGCTCGATCGCCGCGGCGCCCGCGTCCTGCATCGCGCGTGCGTAGCTAGTCCACCCGCCCTGCGTCACGCCGTTGAGGCTGCCGATCACCGGGACGTCCGCGGCCGCAGCGGCGCGCTCGAGCAGGCTCAGGTAGCGCCGTGGGCTTGGTTCGCCAGCAGCGTCCATGCTCGCTGACTCGGCCGCGGTCTCGGCCGGGAAGTAGGACAGCGCCTCGGGGAAGCTCTCGGTGCCGACGTCAGCGAGCCGCGCGTTCTGCTCGGCTTCCTGACGGAGCTGCTCTTCGAACAGGGAGTAGAGCACGATCGCGCCGACCCCCGCGTCGGCGAGCCGCCGGACGCCGTCGAGGGTGTTGGAGAGCGGGGACGCCGAGGCGACGAGCGGGTTGCGCAGCGCCAGGCCCAGGTAGCGGGTCGAAAGGTCCACTAGCGGTCCTTCCGCGCATCGGCGGGGAACCGGTGGGCGCCGCGGGTAGCCATCTCCTCGTAGGTGTCCCAGCGCTGGTCGACTGCTTCCTGGGCCAGGCGCGGCCAGCCGTTCGGCCTCGGCGGGGTGGGTGCTGCCGAGGGAGCGGTACCGCAGCTCCCGCTGCGTGTACTCGGTCAGCCGGATGCGGGGCCTCGGCGAGTCGAGCAGGAACGGGTTGCCGCCGGCTGTCCGCAGCATCGGGTCGTAGCGGATCAGCGGCCAGTACCCGCTCGCCACGGCGCGGTACTGCTGATCCAGCCCGTCACGCATCTCGATGCCGTGCGCGATGCAGTGACTGTAGGCGATGATCAGCGACGGCCCGTCGTAGGCTTCGGCCTCGCGGAAGGCGCGCAGGGTCTGCTGCGGGTCGGCGCCCATCGCGACCCGGGCGACGTATACGTATCCGTAGGCGATCGCCTGCAGCGCGATGTCCTTTTTCGGCATGGTCTTCCCGGCGGCGGCGAACTTGGCGACGGCGCCGAGCGGTGTCGCCTTCGATGACTGGCCGCCGGTGTTGGAGTAGACCTCGGTGTCGAGGACCAGCACATTGACGTTGCGCCCGCTCGCCAGGACGTGGTCGAGGCCGCCGGACCCGATGTCATAGGCCCAGCCGTCGCCGCCGACGATCCACACGCTGCGCCGGAGCAGGTGATCGGCCACGCTGCGCAGATCTGCGGCCGGCCCATCGGCCGGCGCCAGGCTTGTCGAGCTGCCGTTTCAGCTCGGTGACCCGGTCGTGCTGGGCACGCAGCTCGGACTCGCGGAGCTGCGGCGCGGCCAGGATGTCGTCGGCCAGCTCCGCGCCGATCACGTCACGCAGCTCGGTGAGGCGGGCCCGGGCCAGCTCGGCGTGCCGGTCTGCGGCGAGCCGGAAGCCGAGACCGAACTCGGCGTTGTCCTCGAACAGCGAGTTCGACCAAGCCGGGCCGCGCCCGTCCGGGTTTACTGTCCATGGCGTGGTGGGCAGGTTCCCGCCGTAGATGGACGAGCAGCCGGTTGCGTTGGCGACCATCAGCCGGTCGCCGAACAGCTGCGAGAGCAGCTTGATGTACGGCGTTTCGCCGCAGCCCGCACAGGCGCCGGAGAACTCGAATAGCGGCTGCAGGAACTGGGTCCCGCGCACCGTGCCGAAATCCACCCGGGAGCGGTCGGCTACGGGCAGCGTCTCGAAGAACGCGATGTTGTCCCGCTCAGCCGCTACCAGCGGCTCACGGGGCGCCAGGTTGATCGCCTTTCGCGCCGGATCGGCCGGCGCGCTGACCGGGCAGGCCTGGACGCACAGCTCGCAGCCGGTGCAGTCCTCCACGTACACCTGGAGCGTGAACCGGGTATCGGGCAGCCCGCGGGCGTCGAGCGGAGCTGACCGGAATTGCGGCGGCGACGCCGTCCAGCAGTGACCCGTCGTAGTAACTCGACCTGATCACGCTGTGCGGGCAGACGAAACTGCAGTTGCCGCACTGGATGCACAGGTCCGGATCCCACTGCGCCACCAGTTCGGAGATGTTGCGCTTCTCGTAGGCGGCAGTGCCGCTCGGGTAGGTGCCATCCACGGGAAGCGCGCTGACCGGCAGGTCATCACCGCGGCCTGCCATCATCGTCGCGGTGACGGTGCGGACGAACTCCGGCGCACCGACTGGCACGACCGGGGGAAGTTCCCTGGTGGCCGTGACCCGGCCGGGTACGTCGATACGGTGCAGCGATTCGACCGTGCGATCAACTGCGGCCAGGTTCTGCTCAACTACCTTGGAGCCGCGCCGGCCGTAGGTCTTCGCGATCGCCGACTTGATCTTGGCGATGGCCACATCTCGCGGCAGCACGCCCGAGATGGCGAAGAAGCAGGTCTGCAGGATGGTATTGGTCCGCCCGGCCAGGCCGACGTCGCGGGCGATCCGCCCGGCGTCGATGGCGTAGACGTCGACCCGCTTCGCGATGATCTTTTCCTGGACTGGCCGGGGCAGCGCATCCCAGACCTCGTCAGCGGGCTGCGCGCAGTCCAGCAGCAGCGTCGCGCCCGGTGCCGCCCGGCCGAGCACGTCAACCCGGTCCAGCAGCCCGAAGTGGTGGCAGCCGACGAAGCTGGCCTGCTCCACCAGGTACGGCGCCCGGATGGGCTGCGGCCCGAAGCGCAGATGCGACACGGTCTGAGACCCTGACTTCTTCGAGTCGTAGACGAAATAGCCCTGCGCGTTCAGGCCTTCCTCGCCGCCGAGAATCTTGATCGTGTTCTTGTTCGCGCCGACCGTTCCGTCCGAGCCCAGGCCGAAGAAGACCGCCCGGACCGTGCCGGCCGGCTCGATGTCCAGCGACGGGTCATACGGCAGGCTGGTGCCCGACACGTCATCGGTAATGCCGATCGTGAACCGGCGCCGCGGCCGTTCGCGGGCCAGCTCGGCGAATATCCCGGCGACCATTGCCGGAGTGAGCTCCTTCGACGACAGGCCATAGCGCCCGCCGGTCACCAGGGGCAGGACTGCGCGGTCGCCGCCGGTGTGTGCCTCCGCCAGCGCGGCGACCACGTCGAGGAAGAGCGGCTCGCCGCGCGGACCCTGGCTCCTTGGTCCGGTCCAGCACCGCCACCCGGGCGGCCGCCTCCGGCAGGGCTTCGAGCAGCGCCTCGGCCGGGAATGGCCGGTACAGCCGGACCTGGACGGCGCCGACCCGCTCGCCCCGCGCGCACAGATGAGCCACGGTCTCGCCGACCGTCTGCGCGGCCGAGCCCATCACGACGATGACGCGCTCGGCTTCCGGGTGACCGGCGTAGTCCACGATGTGGTACTGGCGCCCGGTTCGCGCGGCCAGGCTGTCCATCGCCTCCTGCACCGCGGCAGGCACGGCGGCGTAGAACGGATTCACCGTCTCCCGCGCCTGGAAGTAGACGTCCGGGTTCTGCGCGGTACCCCGGATGAACGGCCGCTCGGGCGAGAGGGCACGGCTGCGGTGGGCGCGGATCAGCTCCTCCGGCACCAGCGCACGCAGGTCATCGTCGGACAGCAACTCGATCGTGTTCAGCTCGTGCGACGTGCGGAACCCGTCGAAGAAATGCACGAACGGCACCCGGGTCGCCAGCGTGGCGGCCTGTGCCACCAGCGCGAGGTCGTGCGCTTCCTGGACCGAGGCCGAGGCGAGCAGCGCGAATCCGGTCTGGCGCACCGCCATCACGTCCGAATGGTCGCCGAAGATCGACAGTCCCTGCGCCGCAACGGACCGGGCGGCGACGTGCAGGACCGCCGGAGTCAGCTCGCCGGCGATCTTGTACATGTTCGGGATCATCAGCAGCAGGCCCTGCGACGCAGTGAAGGTGGTGCGCCAGCGCCCCGCTTTGCAGCGCGCCATGCAGGGCGCCGGCTGCGCCGCCCTCGCTCTGCATCTCCACCACGGCCGGGACGCCGCCCCACAGGTTGGGCCGTCCCTGGCTGGACCACTCGTCCGCGAGCTCGGCCATCGGCGACGACGGCGTGATCGGGTAGATGCAGCAGACCTCGTTCAGCCGGTAGGCGACCGAGGCCGTGGCCTCGTTGCCGTCGACGGTGGCGCGCGTCATCGGTCCTCCGGGACCATCTCGATCGAGTGCACCGGGCACTGCTCGTAACACGCGCCGCAGCCGGTGCACTTGTCGTAGTCGAAGCTGGTAACGGTGGCCCGGCCCGAGCTTGATGACCGCGTCCTCAGGGCACGCGCCCAGGCAGCCGTCGCATTCGCAGCAGTTGCCGCACGACAGGCAGCGGCGTGCCTCGTAGGTCGCCTCTTTCTCCGACAGGCCGCCGAGTACCTCGCCGAAGTCAGCGGTCCGCTGCTCGGGCGGCGCCTCTGGCTGCTGACGCTGGGCGGCGTCGCCGAAGTACCACAGGTTCAGCTCGCCGAAGGTGACTACCTCGTGCTTAGGCCGATCCGCGGGCGGGGCGTCGCGCAGCCAGGCGTCGATGTTCCTGGCCGCTTTCTTGCCGTGTCCCACGCCGACCGTCACAGTGCGCTCCGCTGGCACCATGTCCCCGCCGGCGAACACTCCCGGGCAGCCGGTCATCATCGATGGCGACACCTGGACGGTGCCGTCTCGACCGAACTCGACGCCGGGAACCAGGCGGAGGAACGCTGTATCGGTTTCCTGGCCGAGCGCGAGAATCACGGTGTCGGCGGCCAGCGTCTCGAACCGGCCGGTCGGCTGCGGAAATCCGTTCTCGTCGAGTTCCATCGCCTCGACCGTCAGTTCCGGGCCGTCGAAGGCGGTGATCGTGCGCAACCAGTTGATGCGCACGCCCTCGCGTTCGGCCTCCTCGGCTTCCTCCTCATGAGCGGGCATCTGAGCACGAGTACGGCGGTAGACAATAAGCGCGTCGTTCGCGCCGAGGCGGCGGGCGACCCTGGCGGCGTCCATCGCGGTGTTGCCGCCGCCGTAGACGGCGACGCGGCGCCCGATCACCGGCCGGTCTCCCGAGGCCACGCTGCGCAGGAACGACACGGCGTCCACGATCCGGCCTGCGTCCTTGGCCGGGATGTCGACGCGCTTGGACAGGTGCGCGCCCACCGCCACGAAGGCTGCGTCGAAGCCGCCCTCCCGCCGCTCGGCGTCCAGATCCTCCACCCGGTGGCCCAGGGTGATCCGCGCACCCAGCGCCTTGATCCGGTCCAGTTCGCCATCCAGCACGTCGCGCGGCATCCGGTAAGCCGGGATGCCGTAGCGCATCATCCCGCCCGCCTGCTCGCCTGAGTCCCTGATCTCGACCTCGTGGCCGAGCCTGGCGAGGTGATAGGCCGCCGACAGCCCGCTCGGCCCGCAGCCGATGACAAGTACCCGCTTGCCGCTGCGGACCAGGGGCTTGTCGAATGACCACCCGCGCTCCAGCGCGAGGTCGCCGAGGAACCGTTCCACCGCGTGAATCGAGACGGCGCTGTCGAGGCTGGCCCGGTTGCAGACGCTCTCGCACGGGTGATAGCACACCCGCCCGTGGATCGCCGGGCATCGGATTGTCGGCGGTCAGCTGCCGCCACGCCTGCTCATGGCGGCCAGTCTCCGCGTGCGCCAGCCACGCCTGGATATTCTCGCCCGCTGGACACCCCGCATTACAAGGCGGCAGCAAATCCACGTAGACAGGCCGCTGCGTGCCGGACCGGACCTGTCAGCGAGCGTCCATGCAGCAGATCTGCCAGCGGCGTGACGTCGGGTCGCGCTGGCCGTGCCGCCATCTCGTCAGCCACGTCGCGCCGTCCCGTCGCCGGTCCGCAGGCGAGCGCGCTGTTCGCCAGCTTCCGACCAGGCTGAAACACGGCCGGCGCTGACGGATCCAGTCGCGATTCGCGGAATGCATCCGCGTTCCCGGTTAAATGTCCTTGAGGTGGTGGCGACACACGTTCTGGGCGAGTCCGGCCGCGGTGCGGCAATTACACTCGTCCCGCACGGACCCGGCACTGCAATCCCGCCTGACAGCTGGTCCATCCGACAGTGCTCCCTGCTCCCGCCAGCTACGGAGTGCTGGGTAAATCACGGGTGCCGCCAGGGTCCGGGGCGACGCGATCGCCTGCAGTGCGCTTGCACTGCAGCGTACGCCCGTGCCAGCGGAGTCGCGCTACCGCGTACGGGCTACTCCGGACGCCGGCAGCTACGCGACCGCCTGCGGGAACGCCACCGGACTGCGATGCCTGTCCTGGTCCACCGCGCGCACTCCGAACTGCACGTTGTCCTCCGAATCAAGCCGGGATCCATTTAAAAGTCAAGTTATTAGGCAGAATCGGACGTAGATCATTAATGGCAGCTTTTGTCGATCTTCACCTGGCAGCGGCGGTCTCGGCGATGTGCATCTTGATGATGGAGTCGAAGTCCGGGTCGGCGCGAAGGCCGAGGCGCCCGGCCCGGTCAGCCTGGAATCTGGCGGGCCAGCTCGTCACGATTGCCGCTACAGCCGGGTCCGGGATCCAGTCGATCCGAGCGCTGGCCCGTGGGCCTGCTACCCGCTCCAGGGCCGCGACAATGTCGGCGACGGCGACGGTGAGGGCGGGCAGATTCACCGCGGTGCGGCCGCCCCAGACGGACTCAGGCGAGCTAGCGGCGCACAGGAGCCCGTCGACGGCCCTGGCCGGCGAGGCAAGCGCTACTTCGGTTCGGGCGTCGACAGGGCAGATCGCACGTTCGCCCGCGAGGGGTTCCCTGACGATGCTGGACAGGAAGCCCGACGCCGCTGCGTTGGGTCGGCCGGGTCGCACCGTCACGGTCATCAGGCGCACGGCCCGTCCGCGCAGAAATCCCTTGCGCGTGTAGTCGGCCAGCAGCAGCTCCCCGATGACCTTCTGCACGCCGTAACTGGACTGCGGATTCGGCATCGTGTGATCGTCGACGATAGCCGGGAGCGGGTGGTCGGCCGACGCCCCGAAGACGGCGACGGAGCTGGCGAAGACAACGACCGGGTTGGTGCCGAGGACGCGGCACGACTCGAGCAGCGCCTGGCTGGCGCGCAGGTTGGCCCGCATCCCCAGGTCGAAGTCCGCTTCGCACGCGGCGCTGACTGCGGCGGCGAGATGGAAGATCACCTGCGCTCCGGCCAGCGGCCCTGACCCGGCGTCCGGGTGCTGGAGCAGCGCGACGAGGTCGCCGCGGATCGCGGTGACTCGGTCGTCAGCGGCCAGATCCGGGGGAACTGGCGCAGAGTCGATGAGCGTCAGCCGGCGCAGCGGACGCGCTCCGCGTCCCGCCACGTCGAGTGAGCCAGCGGCCAGTAGCTCTCGTGCGATGCGAGAGCCCAGGAAGCCTGCGCCGCCGGTGATGACGACGTTCGTCACGGCGTCTCCCGTCTGGAGGCAAGCACCGAGCTCGAATAAGGTGATGGTACGTGTCGCCGGCCGTCGGCTGGCTCAGGATTAAGGTCAGATTGCTGCGAGACGAGCCGCCGCCGGCGACCGACGTGTTCGCCGGACTGCCGCCGGCCAGGCCGGATGATGGTGCCCTCCGGGCGTCGATTCGCGCGGTTCGCGCCGCGGATGGCCTGCTGCTGGGAGTGCTCGACGACGACCCGACCGGGTCGCAGGCGGTGCATGACGTCCAGGTCGCGACGGTCCTGGACGAGGACGTCCTGGCGGCAGCGCTGGACAGCCCGGCTCATGTGTGCTTCGTCCTGACCAACACGCGCAGTCTGCCCGAACTGGCGGCCGCTGAGCTGACCGCGCAGGCCGCTCGCAGCCTGCTGGCCGTCGCCAGGCGCCATGGTGCCCGGATGCAGCTGATCAGCCGCAGCGATTCGACGCTGCGCGGCCATGTGCTGGCGGAGGTGGAAGCGCTCCAGGCGGTGCGCCGGGATGCGCTCGGCAGCGGTTTCGACGCTGTCCTGCTGATTCCTGCGTTCCTCGAGGCCGGGCGGCTCACCGCTGCCGACATCCACTGGGCTCGGGTCGGCGCTGGCCTGCTCCCGGTCGGCCAGACCGAGTTCGCGCGAGACTCCGCGTTCGGCTACTCCTCATCCAACCTGCGGGACTTCCTGGCAGAAAAGAGCGGCGGCCGCATCGCCCGTGACGACGTCCGCAGCATCAGCCTCGCGGACATCAGGACCGGCGGCCCGGCCCGCATCGGCGACCTGCTAGCCGGCGCTCAGGACGGCACCTGGATCGTCGTCAACGCCACCGAGTACTCCGACTTGGAGACCGTGGCCTACGGCGCGCTGCTGGCCGAGCGCGCAGGCAAGTCGCTGCTCTTCCGCACCGGGCCGTCGTTCGTGCGCGCCCTCAGCGGCCTGGAGCCGAAAGCGCCACTCCGCGGCCAGCAGATCGCGTCGCCGGTTGCGCCAGGTGGTCATGGCCTGATCGTCGTCGGATCCCACGTCGCCCAGACGAGCCGGCAGCTTGCCACGCTCCGCAGGTACGGCGGCACAGCCGACATCGAGCTCAACGTGGCCGCCGTCCTGAGCGGCGCCGACGGCGTGGTGACTGACACGGCACGGCAGGTCGCCCGCGCGCTGACCGAGTCAGACGTCCTGCTCTACACCAGCCGCACCGTCGCCCGCGGCTTCGACGGGCCGGACAGTCTGGCGATCGCGCGCACGGTATCTGGTGCCCTGTCCGGCACGGTGCGCAACGCGATGGTCGTCCGCCCGGCCTGGATTGTCGCCAAGGGCGGCATCACCTCGCACGACGTCGCCGTGCACGGCCTGGGTATCCGCCGCGCCGAAGTGGCCGGCCAGCTGTTCCCCGGCTTGATCTCGGTCTTCCGCCCCCTCGATGCGGCAGCTGAGGCCGTCGGCGTGCCGTACGTCGTCTTCGCCGGCAACGTCGGCGACGACGAAACACTTCGGCACGTAGTAGACCTGCTGAGAGGCGAACCTCGTCGAGCCTGAATCCGAAGACTTGTGGGTTGCGTGACACGGCAGCCGTGCAGAAGTATCGCCGTGTGCGGATGGAAGAGCTGCGACAGGCCGCAGCCAGTCGGCTGCCTGCGCCGGTGACTGAATATGTCAATCAAGGCGCTGCGGACGGCATCAGTGCCGAGGCCGCCGTGGCGGCGTGGGACAGGATCCGGTTCCGGCCCAGGATCTTGCGCGATGTGTCCGCTGTGTCGACCGCGGCGAGCGTGCTCGGGCATGACCTCGCGACGCCGATCTGCGTTGCGCCGAGCGCCCTTCAGCGAGCGGCGCACGCGGACGGGGAGATCGCTACCGCGAACGGTACTGCGGCGGCCGGCTCGCTCATGGAAGTGTCGACGAACGCCGGCACGACATTCGAGGACATAGCCGCGACTGGCGTTCGATGGTGGCTGCAGTCCTACGTGCTGCGAGACCGCGGACTCACCCGGGCGATAGTGCAGCGGGCTCGTGACGCAGGCGCCTCGGCGGTGGTGCTGACTGCCGACACGCCGGTTGTCGGCCGCAAGTACAACGCGGGTCCTAGTGTCTGGGAAGTGGTCCCGCCGGATTACTTGCTGGCCAATATCGACCAGCAGGGTCTGCCCGACTCTGCACTGGACAAGGCCGATGACCTGACTCCCGACGTGATCGGATGGCTCGGCGAGGTGGCGGGTCTGCCGGTCGTGGTCAAAGGCGTCCTGCGCGCTGACGACGCGCGCATCGCAGCGTCTGCAGGCGCTGGCGCCGTTCAGGTTTCCAACCATGGCGGACGGCAGCTGGACCAGGCCGTCGCCACGGCGGATGCGCTGCCCGAGATCGCGGCCGCGCTGGCTGGCACCGGCACTGAGGTCTATGTCGATGGCGGGATCCGCCGCGCCGAGCATGTGCTGGCAGCACTTGCGCTTGGCGCCCGCGCGGTCTTCGTCGGCCGCCCGGTCTTGTGGGCCCTCACCGCTGGCGGGCCGGCCAGGGCGGTGGTGACGGCGTCGCCGGCCTGCTCACCGAGCTGACGCGTGACCTTGCTCAGGTGATGACGCTGGCTGGCGTTCGGACGGCCGCGGAGATCACGGGCGATCTGGTGAGCATCCCGCACCGATGCGGCCGGGATTAAGTCAGCAGTCCGGACCCCGTTCCTGGTCTAACTCTCAGCAGGGGATCGCGGATCGCGCGGAAGCCGTACCTGCCTGGGTGTCAGATCAGCGATGCGGGTCGCACCGAGCAGGCGCATCGTTCGCGCGACCTCGCGCGAGAGGATCTCGGCGGCCCGGTCCACTCCGCGTTCACCGCCAGCCATGAGTCCGAATAGGTAGGCGCGTCCCACGAGGACGAAGTCAGCGCCGAGCGCGATGCTGGCGACGATGTCGGCGCCGTTCGTCACGCCCGTGTCGAGCCAGACCTCTGCTCGTTCCCCAACCTCGGCGACGACTTCCGGAAGGAGGCGCAGCGGCACTGGCGCACGGTCGAGCTGGCGTCCGCCATGGTTAGACAGCAGCACCACGTCGGCGCCCGCGTCGACGACGAGTCGGGCATCGGCGACGGACTGGATCCCCTTGACGATGAGCGGGCCCGGCCACATGGACCTGACCCAGGCAAGGTCATCGATCGTCAGTGATGGGTCGAACAGGGTGTCGATTAGCTCGGCGACGGTCCCTTCCCAGGCCGTGAGGGAGGCGAACGTCAGCGGGGGAGTGGTGAGGAGATTCCCCCACCAGCGCGGATGCAACGCCATATCGCCCAGGGTGCGCAGCGACAGTGTTGGCGGCAACGTGAAGCCGTTGCGGGCATCGCGAAGCCGGTTTCCGCCGACCGGGGTGTCGACCGTGAGCATGAGGGCCTCGTAGCCGGCCGCGGCGAGGCGGGCCACCAGGTCCGCGGCAGGAGCGCGGTCGCGCCAGACATACAGCTGGAACCACAGTCGCCCGCCGGGCACGGCGGCCGCCAGCTCCTCGATCGACGCGGTGCCCATCGTGGACAAGACGTAGGGGATGTTCCGTCGTGCGGCGACGGCACCGACGGCGGCTTCACCTGCGTGGTGCATGAGTCGCGTGAAGCCGGTCGGACCAAAGCCGAACGGCTGGGCGCTGTCCCGGCCCAGCGGATATGTGACGGTGTCCAGATGGCTGACGTCGCGCAGAACACTGGGAACGAACTCGATGTCGCGAAACAGCTGTCGCGCGCGCCTCAGGCTCAGCTCGCCATCGGCCCCGCCGTCGGTGTAGTCGAAGACAGCACGGGGGGTGTGCCGGCGAGCAATGCTGCGCAGGTCTGCGATCGTCTGTGCGTTGCCGAGACGGCGCTCGACGGGATCGAGGACTGGCGGGCGAATCCTCAGCAGGGGCCTGATCTCGCGGGGCCGCATCAGTCGCCGTGCCATCATGCACCGCCGCCGAGGATCAGTCCGCCGCCGACCGGCTTGGTCATGCGGCGAACGCCCGGGAGTTGCGCAGGGCCAGCGCGACCAGGGTGAGGGTAGGCCCGTAGCCTGAGCCCGTCGGGAACAGGGAGGAATCGGCGATCATCACGTTCGGAGCTTCCCACAGACGACCCCACGGGTCGCACACGCTCGACACCGGATCCGTACCGAAGCGGGCCGTCCCGGCGACGTGGCGTGAGATCGGCACCTGGCTGATTGCCGAGTGTGAGGTTGCGAGATCCCCGGTTGTCTTCGGAGATGTTGCCGTCATGATCCGCTCCGCGCCGGCTTCCGTCATGATCTGCGCGAGTCCGGCTCCATGATGCCGCGAGGCGACCAGTTCGTGGGTGTGCGGCTGGTAGGTCGTCCTGGCGACGGGAAGGCCCCAGATGTCGGTGACTGCGGGGTCGAGGTCGACCGTGTTCGTGAACTGCGGCAGGTCGTCGCCTTGCATGCAGAACCCCAGCAGGCGGTCTCGCATCGGAGATTCGCGCATCATGATCTTGTGCTGCGTCCCCCATGGGTACTGCTTCGCCTCCGCGATCAGGTGCGACGGGCTGCAGTGCTCGACCAGCCCGCCCTTGATCCACGGTAGACCTGCCTCGGCGGCGGCTGCCCGCGCGGCCTCGTCCACGAGGATGTGGTCATCGTGGACGTGCGTGACGGATCGGCCGATGTGCCCGTGGACACGGAAGGGCATGATGCCGAAGACGAACGTCTGCATGTGGAACATCACGTTCCGGCCGATTTGCTCGTTGGTCAGGCCGGAGAGCAGGAGCAGCCGTGGCGTCTCCATCGCCCCGCATGCGACCACGATCCGCTCGGCAAGCTCGGTGTGCCGCTCGCCGCGCGCGTCGATCCACTCGACACCGGTCGCCTTGCCATGTTCGATCAGGACGCGTGACACGTGACTTTGCGGGCGCAGCTGCGCCCGGCCGGTGACGAGGGCGCGGCGCAGCGGTGCGACGGGGTCGCCCTTCGCGTGGATGGGGCAGCCGAAGTAGGCGCAGAAGCCGCAGTTGTTGCAGGCCGGCCGCCCGTCGTACTCGATGGAGTTCACGCCTGTGGGCGCCGGATACGGGTGGTAGCCGAGTTTCTGCGCCGCGGCTGAGGTCACGAGCGACCCGTACATCGCAGCACCTGGCGGCATCGGGTACTCGCCCGACCGCCAGGCGGCGAACGGGTTCGCCCCGGCGAGGCCTGCGACGCCGATGAGCCGCTCCGCTTCGGCGTAGTAAGGCTCCATCTCGTCGTAGGTGACCGGCCAGTCGGCGATGCTCGCGCCCTCGACCGGCCCGAGCTCGGACTCGACGAGGAAGTCATCCTCGCGGAAGCGGGGGAGCTTCCCGTCGGCGTGCACACCGCCACCACCCACAGTGGCGGGCAGATTGTTGACCTCCCCGACCAGCTGGCGGTCACCATCCGCGGCGGACGTCCGAAACGTCCGTGGCTCGGCCCACGGGTCCGGCCCGAGGAAGTGCCGGGTCATGTACTTGAGCTCGTCGTTGGAGAAGCGCTGCGGGAGGACCGCTGGATTGTCGAGGTCGATCAGATGGTTGCGGCCACGCTCAAAGATCAGCACGGAAAGGCCGGCCTCGGTCAGGATCTCCGCGGCTGTCGACCCGGCCGGGCCTGACCCGATGATGATGGCATCGAAATCCCTGCTCATGCTCCGCTGACCTCTGCATCAGTGAAGCCACGGGGTTGTACGTCCCCCTCGTAGTTCAGGTAGTGCCAGCCAGCCAGGCGCCGGTTGCCCCCGTACTCGGGTGCTCCGTAAAGACCTTCGCAGACGTGCTCATAGACCAGCTGAGTGAAGTCGCCGGCCGCTCTCAGCCGGTCATCCTGCACCGCCGGATCCTGGCCGATGAACTCCGCACCAAGCTCGGCGAGACCCTGTGTATAGGTTTCCTGAAGGCCGGTAACTGGCCCTAGCCGCTCCCTTTCCGCAATGCCCAGGGAACCCTCGATGCGGGTGCGCCAGGCCAGTTCCTCGGCGGGGCTGAGCTCTTCGAAGTCCGAGAATGAGGCCGCTCCGCCAAAGCGGCCCGAGAACGGGCCGCCAGCCCAGATGCGGGGCGGAGTGAAGGTAAAAGCGCCGAGGAGCGTGTCGATGTAGTCGACAGCTCCCATCGCGGCACCATCGGGCGCGCTGGCGGGCGCGGCGGGTGCGCCGTCGGCGGGGACGAGCCGGGCGCATACCGCCTCGAGGATCGAGTACTGGACCGGAGTGAGGAACGCGGGCATCAGGCCTCCCGGCTCTGCAGCGGCATGCGGGGCGTCGCGAGCATCATGACGGCGAGCCGGACAGCACCCACGACACGCCGCCCCCGAGGTGCCGCACGAACTCGACGTTCTCGTAGGCGGCACCGAAGTGGCCGAGCGCCGTGTAGAAGGTGCGCATCGGACCCCGTTCGATGCACCAGGCCAGCGGCAGGACCTGGCCGGCGGTGCCGTCGTGACTGTGCCCGAACTCGAGCCCGAGCAGGTCGTGTCGATCCTCAGCCAGATCGCTGAACAGGTAGAACTCCTCATTGAAGGGCCATCGGGGCGGCAGATGCCGCGTTGCGGGATGGGCGTCGTCGACGACGAGCACGGGCAGGACCCCGG
This sequence comes from uncultured Actinomycetota bacterium, assembly GCA_963837255.1. Taxonomy (GTDB): domain Bacteria; phylum Actinomycetota; class Actinomycetes; order Streptosporangiales; family Streptosporangiaceae; genus JAJYUU01. The sequence goes on along the minus strand of CAWIMN010000003.1, from coordinate 1,745 downwards.
TGACTGGATGGCCCGCGAACCTGGCGCCAATGAACTCCCCGTAGGCCGGCCACCGGTAGGCCGAGTCACTGGCGGAGTGCAGGCCGACGAATCCGAGTGCCCCCTGCCGGACCCTGCGCTCGATGACCGAACGCTGCTCGTCGGACCAGTTGGTTTCGCCGATGGTGAAGAGCATCAGCAACTGTGCCCGCTCGAGGTCCGCGACGGACAGATCCGTGACCTGGGCAACATGGCGGAAGCTCAGCCCGTGCAGGTGCGCGATCTGCGCCGCTGTAGTGACCGCCGACGGCAGGCTGTGGTGGACGCCGGCCAGCCGAGCCGTCCCGGCGGCATCCAGGTAGGGGGAGACATCCGTGACGAACACGAACCCGCTCACGAGGGCATCACCGCGACCACGCTGATCTCGACCAGGATGTTCTTCAGCGCCGCGCCGGTCGTCGCCCGAGCCGGATAGGGCGGTGTCAGGAATGTGCCATAAACGCGATCGAAGCCGGCCCAGTCCCTCAGCAGATGCTCAAGGTAGGCGGTGGTGTTCACGACGTGCGACCAGTCGAGCCCGGCACCGCGAAGGATCGCCGCGATGTTGCGCATTGTTCGATCCGTCTGCTCCTCGATCGTCTCGCCGACGACCTTGCGAGTGTCGGGATCGTAGGGGCCGTTGCCGGCGACGAACAGCAGGCCTCCGGCGGCTATGGCCTGTGAGTAGTTGCCCGATGCGATCGGCGCATCAGTAACCGAGATCGCACGATGAGACATGCGGAGTTCCTCCATGACGGTAACGAAGACCTTGGGACGGACACGGCGGAGCGAGCCCAGCGGGTAGGGGAAAATCTGGTGATATATCACCCTTCGACCTTGTTAGGTTGTGTTAGCGTACTGGCCATGACACAGCACTTTCCGGCAGACACGACCGTGTCCGGTGCGCTCCTGAAGCTCGGCAGCGCGACCCTCGGCGAGAGCGGTGGCCAGGGCCTGAGCACCCGAATCCACGCCATGTGGCCGGGCGCGTGCTTCGCCGGCCCGGCCTTCGCTGTCCGCTGCCCCGTCGGGGACAACCTCGCGGTGCACGCCGCCGTTGCGCGGGCACCGCGCGATGCGTCCTCGCGGTCACTGTGGCCGGTGACGTCTCGCGAGGGTATTGGGGCGAGGTCCTCGCCACGGCGGCGCAGGCGGCAGGCATAGTCGCGCTCGTCATCGATGGCACCGTTCGCGATCTGGACAGGCTCGCGGCCATGCAGTTCCCCGTCTTCGCTCGCGGGCACTCCCTTCCGGGGGCGGCCAAGTCCGGTCCGGGGGAGATCGGCGGCACGATTGCCCTCGGCGACGTGACGGTGCACACCGGTGACTGGCTCGTCGGAGACTCGGACGGCATTGTGGCCATCAGGCCCGAGACGCTTGATGACGTGATCGCGGCAGCACGAGCCCGGGAGGCCAAGGAACTCGGAATGTTCGATCGGCTGAAGGCGGGCTCCACTACCGTCGACCTGCTCGGCCTTGACATCAGCTCGATCCGGGGAGCGTAGGTCCTTGTCATCCCTTCGTCACCAGGTTGGCGGGTGTCCGGCAGGGCTAGCACATCGACGACACCCTGACAGGCCAGCTGTGTCATGGCTTCCCGAGTGGCCCATGTCGCGCTCCCTATGTGGGGCAGGAGCGTCAGCCTCGGCGCGGACAGCAGGCGCGGACTGACGTTCGGCTCGCCGTCGAAGACGTCGAGCCCCGCTCCGGCCAGATGACCCGAGATC
>CAWIMN010000002.1:0-34862 GCA_963837255.1 uncultured Actinomycetota bacterium | reverse complement strand
CTAGATAGCGCGCCACCCGTTTCGCCGGGCACCCATCCCGCGCCACGGAGCCAGCCACTGTTGATTCAGCAAGTCCGGCCGGCGCAAATACTCGATCATCAGCCGGACCGATTCAGCCGTGTCCCGGGTCAGCTCATGACACTGAGCTGCGGACCTGCAGCGATCCGGGCCAAGCTGCCGGGCAAGCGACACGATCTCGTCCGATAGCTCACCGAGTTCCGCGCCATCGGCCGGGTCAACTGACCACGGCCCCGTCACGCCCGCTGCACCCAGCTGAGCGAACTGCTCCCCCAGCCAGCTCCACGGATCAGCTGTCAGAACCGGATCCCAGACCCGCGGGCACGGTTCATCGCCCACGAACTCCGGGTGATAGTGCGCCGCGCCGAAACTCCCTGGCGCGTCCGTAAGACGATCAAACAAGTCCGCGCGCCACAGCGGCCTGTCCACGGCTACCAGCTGAGCGGCCGACTCACTCCCACGGTGCGGATGCGCCGCCAGCTCTCGCAGTTCGATCCGTGCACCGTGCTCCATCGACGCATCTTCCAGGTCAATCTCGAACCAGTGGCGGACGATGACCGCTGTGTGCGACAGGGCAAGAATGTGCTGCACGGGTACCTCCAGCAGTGCTCCGTGTCGCCGGGCGGGCCGACGCACGCGTCATAGTCCGGGCGACCACTACAATTGTCGTGCACGGCTGCCGTCACATCTTGTGCAGGTCGTCCCACCAGGCGAGTTGACGATGGCCCCGCTCCGACTACGCGGTGAGGTCCTGGAGCGCGCGAATGGCCAGGTTCGCGTGCAAGAGGCAGCCGTCGGACATGACGGCGTCGTCGAAGGCGGCGTGCGGGCTGTGATTGTCCTCTGCTGCGTCGTAGTCGTCGCCTGGGCAGGCGCCGAGGAACAGGTAGCAGCCTGGCACCTCCTCCAGCACCCGGGAGAAGTCCTCCGCGCCGGCCTCGGGGTCGGGCATCGGGGTGAACCGGTCTTCGCCGAAGACGTCCGCGACCACGCCGGTCGCGAACGCGGTCTGGGCGGCGTCGTTGACCGTGACGGGGTACTCGGTGTCGTACCGGGCGTCGGCCTTCAGGCCGTGCGCCGCGGCGATCGCCTCGCACAGCTGCACCGACGCCACCTGGACCCGCTCCCGCGCGGCCCGTGAAAACGACCGGACCGTCGCCTCGAACACCGCCTCGTCGGGGATGATGTTCCGCCGGGTCCCGGCGCGGAAGGTGCCCACGGTGATGACCACCGGGTCGAAGATGTCGAACTGCCGGGTCACCATCGCCTGCAGCGCCGTGATCATCTCGGCCGCCACGCTCACCGGGTCCTTCGCCCGATGCGGCGCCGACCCGTGCCCGCCTGCCCCCCGCACCGTCACCATCAGCCCGTCACTGGCCGCCATCAACGTCCCCGGCCGTGTCGTGAACTGGTGCCGCGGCAGCTTGGCCGCGATCACGTGCATTCCGTACGCCCGCTGCACCCGGGGCCCGGCGGCGTCCAGCACCCCCTCCGCGAGCATGTGCCCCGCGCCGTCCGAGCCCTCCTCGCCCGGCTGGAACATGAACACCACATCCCCGGCCAGCGCATCCCGATGCGCGCTCAGCAGCCGGGCCGCGCCGACCAGCATCGCGGTGTGCAGGTCATGACCGCACGCGTGCATCGCCCCCTCGATCGTGCTGGCGAACTCTGCCCCCGTGGCCTCCTGCACCGGCAGCGCGTCCATATCCCCGCGCAGGAGCACCGCCGGCCTCGGCCTGCCATCCCCAGCCCCGGCTGGCCCGGTTGTGCCGGTGCCGCGCAGCACCGCGGTCACCGACGAGCACGACGAACCCGTAGAGATCTCCAGGGGCAGGCCCGCGAGCGCGTCCAGCACTGCCCGCTGCGTCTCGGGCAGCTCCAGCCCGATCTCCGGACGGCGATGCAGCCGGTGCCTCAGCTCCACCACATCAGGCTCAATCTCGGCGACATCACTGCGCAGGCGGTCCTCCAGAGCCATTTACTCTCCTCAGTCTCGGTCCCCGGGTCTCGGCAGGGCGGGGTCATCGTCCAGATCTAGAGCAGTTCGGGCCGCTGCCATTCCTCACCGAGCACGTGCTCGCCGAGGAACGCCAGCACCGTGTCGTACCAGACCTGGATGTCGCCGGGCTTGAGCACCCAGTGGTTCTCGTCGGGGAAATACAGGAACCGGGACTGGACAGACCGGAACACCAGGTCCCACCACAGCCGCAATGCCTCGCCGACGGGCACCCGGTAATCCTTGTCGCCGTGGATGATCAGCATCGGCGTGACGATCTTGTCGGCATGTAGGTGCGGGGAGCTGGCCAGGTAGCGCTGCGGCTGGCTGAGCGGGTCGCCGAAGTGCCTGCGCCAGTAGGGCGGTCCATCGGTGGTGCCGAACATCTGGTCGAGCGCCCACAGCCCGGCGTGGCTCACGATCGCGTTGAAGCGGTCGGTATGCCCGGCTATCCAGTTGGCCATGTAGCCGCCGTAGGAACCACCCATCATCGCGGTCCGCGCAGCGTCGATGTCCGGGCGCTCCAGGACCACGTCGGTGATGGCCATGACGTCGGTGTAGGGATTGCCGCCCCAGTGGTCCCAGCCGCGGACGATCATGTGATGGCCGTAGCCGGTTGACAGCGCCGGGTCAGGCAGCAGGACGGCGTAGCCACGGGCGGTCATCAGCCACGGGTTCCATCGCCAGGACCAGGAGTTCCAGCTCGCCATGGGGCCGCCGTGCACCCACAGCAGCAACGGGGCTGGCCTGGCGGCGCTGGCGCCCTCCGGCAGCACGAGCCAGCCGCGGATCCGGGTCCCGTCTGCCACGGTCGCCGTCACCTCGGTAACCGTTCCCGGCAAACAGACGCCGCCGCCAGGACTGGGGAGCGCCTCCGGGAGGCCCGGCTCGGGCGCAAGAGGGATCCGCACGGGTGCCGGCGGCGATTCGATACCGGAACGAAGAGCGTAGAGGCAACTGCCGTCCGGAGCAGGGCAGAGGTTGTCGTACGCCGCGTCGTCGGCGGACACTCTCGTCGGCTCGGCACCGTCCATGCCGACCCGGAAGATCGGGCGGCGGCCGTTGTCGTCCGCGGTGAAGTACACCGAGCGCGCGTCGGGCGCCCAGGCCACCTCGACCGGTCTCCGGTCGAAGCCCGCGAGCAGGTCACGGAGGCCGGCCGGCAGGCGGCGGCCGGGCCGACGGCGAGCGCGGTGAGCACGAGCGTCGAGTCCCCCGGCCGGTCGTAGCTGTCGTGTTCCTCGCGGATCGCCAGCACCTGCTCACCATCGGGCGAGATCCGCGGGCTGCTGAAGTCGATCCCAGGCTCGCCGAGCAGGGTACGGCGCTGTCCAGTAACGGCGTCGATGACGACGACCTCGTTCCGGAGCCAGCCGCCTTCCTCCGTCACCCGCCATCCAGTCACGACGGCTGAGCCGTCGGGAGCCAGCTCGAACTCCTGCTCGTCCAGCGCCTGGCCGGGATCCGGTGTGAGGTCCCTGGGCTCGCGGGCGGCCCTGGCATCGTCGTCGTCGCCGCTCTGCTGGTCGATAAGCTCCGACCCAGCCGGAGTAAGCAGGCGGATGGCCTCCGGACCAAGGTCGTGATCCCAGAACCGCAGCCTGCCGCCCGGCTCGTGCAGGATCGCGCTCACGCCGGCATCGGCCCGCGCTTTCCGGCGGGCGGCGTCCTGCTCGGTGTCCGTGGCACCAGGGAAGACCGCGGCAGCGTAGACGAAGGCCTGCTCCCTCTTCGCGACCGCTAGCCCGGTCACCCCGCCACCAGGCGCCGCGATCCGCATCGCCTCGCCGCCGGCAGCGGGCAGCAGCCAGACGGCCGGCTTGTCGCTGCTCGCCTGGGCGTCTTTGCTGCCCGCCTCGGGGTCAGGGCGCTTCGACACGAACAGCAGCGACCCGTCGGACCGGAACAACGGGCTCGCCTCGCCCGCAGCGCTGCGGGTGAGCCTGACAGGCTCGCGATCCTCCGCCGTGTCGATCCGCCAGATGCTGGACAGGTACTGAGGCGGCTCGCCGCCCACGTTCTGTACGACCGCTGCCAGCCATGACCCGTCTGGCGCGAGCCGCAGCGCCGTCACCCTCGGGATGGCCACGTACTCCTGCAAGTCGCCGAGCAGCATCGATTTGGCGCGCCTTTCCCTCAGTACATCGTCATGAGTGGGTCTTAATAGGCCTTGACTATGTCTTATCGGACACTCGTCAGCAAACACAAGTCACAGCGGGCCGCCGACAGGTGGCCCGCTCGGCCCGGCTTGTACCGTTGTCTGGTGCTTGCCACCCGTGCGCGAGCCTGGAGGAGCGGAGACCTGACGGTGAAGGCCGTGGTTGTCGGTGAGTTCGGTGGCCCTGACCAGCTGCGTCTGGCGGAAGTTCCCGATCCGGCGCCGGGGCCGGGCCAGGTTCGGGTCGCGGTCCGCGCAGCCGGCGTGAACCCGGTCGATACCGGTAACAGGGCCGATGGCAGCTGGGCCGGTCTTACCGTGCCGTGCGTACTTGGCTACGACATATCCGGCATTATCGAGAGCGTCGGCACTGGCGTGGATGGGCTCGGACCGGGCGACCGGGTGATGGCCATGACCCACTTCCCGGACGGCGCGGGCGGCTACGCCGAACTGGCGGTTGTTGATGCTGCGCTTGTTGCGCCGATCGACCCTGCGGTGTCATTCGTCGATGCGGCCGCCACGCCGCTGGCGGCGGGCACTGCGCTGGAGGTGATGTCCAGGCTTGCCCGGCCGGCGGGCAGCGCTGTGCTCGTGCTGGGCGGCAGCGGCGGGGTCGGGTTGTTCCTGCTGCAACTGGCAGCTGCCGCCGGACTCGCGGTCATCGGCGTTGGCCGGCCGGCGATGCACGAGCAGATGCTTGACCACGGTGCGCGGTGGTGCATCGACTACACGAGCGAGGATGTCGGGCAGCGCGCGGTGGCGCTCGCAGGCCGTCGAGTCGACGCTATCGCCGACTTGGTCGGCGGCACGCTGGCTCAGGCAGCGTTGTCGGCCTTGCGGCCCGGCGGCCAGATCGCCGCGATAGCCACTCCGGCTCTCGACCTGGGCCAGATCCTTGACGACAACATCACCTTCCACGGCGTGCTTATCCAGGACGACGACGACCGGACACACAAGCTCTCGTCGTTGCTGTGCGATGGCGCAATCCGGCCGGTGGTCAGCCGGGTGCTGCCGCTCACGGCAGCAGCGGAGGCGCACCGGATCGTCGAATCGGGTCATGCCGGCGGGAAGGTCGTGCTCGAGGTATCCGGCTAGCTGAGGACCGATGTGACCGCAGCCACCGTGAACGGCTTGCGCCTGTCCTGCCTCGCCGCCGCTCGCCAGCTATTGGAGCCCGGCGCGGACCGACGTGATCCGCTGCGTGTTGAAGCCGAGCCAGTGCATCCGCCCCCGGTAGCGCGCGTGCTCAACCTTGAGGCAGCGATCCATGATCACCGTCACGCCGCCGTCTTCGGCGATCCGCGCGCCGTCGGCGTTGATCACGCCGAACTGGCACCAGAGAGCGCCGGCGTGGATCGTCACAGCATCCCGCGCGATCCCCGGCAGTGCATCCGGCGCGCGGAAGACGTTGACGATGTCCACCGGCTCGGGCACGTCCAGCAGGCTTGGGTAGGACGTCTCGCCCAGGATCTTGGTCTCGCGCGGATTCACCGGGATTACGCGATAGCCGTGCCGCTTAAGGTAGTAACCGACGAAGTAGCTGGCCCGCAGCTCGTTGCCGGACAGGCCGACGACCGCGATCGTCTGGGCCGTGTTGAGCACGCGCTGGATCGTCAGCGGATCCTGGTACCGCTCGAGATCGATCATGCCTGCGCACCCTGCTTTCCGACGGTCGCGGCGACGCGCGCGAAACCCTGCTCCAGATCCCAGATCAGATCCTCGACGGACTCGGTGCCAACCGATAGCCGTACTGTGCCCGGCCCGACACCGGCTGCTGCCAGCTCGCTGTCGCTCAGCTGACGGTGGGTCGTGCTGGCGGGGTGGATGATCAGGCTCTTGGCGTCCCCGACGTTGGCCAGGTGAGACCACAGCGTCACGCCGCTGATGAGGCCCTGCCCGCCCGCGCGGCCGCCGGCGCAGTCGAACGAGAAGACTGCGCCAGTCCCGCGCGGCAGGTACTTCGCCACGAGCGGCTTGTACTTGCTGCCCGGCAGGCCGGGATAGGTCACATTCGAGGCGAGCTCGTGCGACTCGAGGAACGCCGCGACCACTTCCGCGTTGTGCACGTGCCGCTCCATCCGCAGCGACAGCGTCTCAAGACCCTGCAGGAACAGGAACGCGTTGAGTGGCGCGAGGGTCCCGCCGAGGTCGCGCAGCGTTTCGGCCCGGAGCTTCATCAGATAGCCGTAGGTCCCGAACGTCTCGTGGAACCGGAGGCCGTGGTAGGCCGGTGACGGATCCGCTACCACGGGAAATCGCCCGTTTGACCAGTTGAACGTGCCAGCCTCGACGACGACGCCGCCGATGCTGGTGCCGTGACCGCCGATGAACTTGGTCGCTGAGTGGATCACGATGTCGGCGCCCCACTCGATCGGGCGGCACAGATACGGCGTCGCGAACGTGTTGTCCACGATCAGCGGCAGTTCGTGCTCGTGGGCGATGGCTGCGACGGTCTCGATGTCCAGCACGTTCCCGGCCGGGTTGCCGATGGTCTCGGCGAAGAACGCCTTCGTGCTGGCCCGGACCGCGTGCCGCCACGCATCCGGATCGTCGGGGTTGACCCACGTCAGCTCCACGTTCATCTTGCGCATCAGGTGCTTGAACTGGTTGACCGTCCCGCCGTAGAGCGCGGACGACGAGACGACGTGGTCGCCAGGCTGCAGCAGCGTGAACAGCGCGGCTGCCTGGGCGGCGATCCCGCTCGCGAAGGCCACGGCGCCGCAGCCGCCCTCAAGGTTCGCTACTCGCTCCTCGAACACGGCGACGGTCGGGTTCATGATGCGCGAGTACGTATTCCCGTACTCCTGCAGATTGAAATACGCAGCCGCGGACTCCGGATCCTCGAACACGTAGCTCGTCGTCTGGAAGATCGGCACGGCACGCGCGCCGGTATTCGGATCCGGCCGTTGCCCGGCGTGCAACTGTCGTGTCTCGAATCCGAACGCCCTGGCTGCCTCGGCTCGAACGGGCTTGTCGCTCACGAAGACCTCTTCCTCGACATCACCGGCCGGCCCTTCGCCGGCCAGGAAATCCCGGATGATGGGCGTCTGCCGCGCTTCCTCCAGCAGGAAGCAGTCGTGCCCGTATGGCGCGTCGATCACGTGGAACTCGGCAGGCTTGCCCAGAGTGCCAAGGGCCTCCGCGACCTCCCTCGACGCTGACGGCGGGTACAGCCAGTCAGAACTGAACGCGATCAGTAGCGTCCGTGCCTGCACGGCTTCGAGTGCCAGCGTGAGCGATCCGCCGCCGTGCTGGCGCGCGAGATCAAAATACGTCAGCGCGCGGGAGGTATAGAGGTAGGTGTTAGCGTCGAAGCGCCGGACGAACGACTCCGCCTGGTGCCGCAGGTAGCTCTCCACCTCGAACTCCGGCTCGGTGATCGTGTAGCGGACGTCGTCGGCGAACTGGAGCCGACGGCCGAACTTGTCGGTCAGCGCCTGTCCGGAGAGATACGTGACGTGGCCGACCATTCGCGCCACGCCCATGCCCGCGTCAGCCGTGCGGCCACTGCCGTAGTACTGGCCGTCTTGCCAGGCCGGGTCGCGCATGATCGCTTCACGCGCGATGGCGTTCCAGGCCACGCCCTGCGGGTGGAGGGCGTGCGTGCTGGCGATCGCCACGACGGCATCGACCTGATCGGGGAACAGCACTGCCCACTCGAATGCCTGCATGCCGCCGAGCGAGCCGCCGGCTACCGCCGCGAGCCGCTCGATGCCGAGCGCGTCCAGGAACGCGCGCTCGGTCCGCACCATGTCTGCGACAGTGACGACGGGGAAGTCCGCCCCGTACGGCCTGCCCGTCGCCAGGTCGATCGACGATGGCCCTGTCGTCCCGCGGCAGCCGCCGAGCAGGTTCGTCGAGACGACGAAGAAGCGGTCAGTGTCGAACGCCTTGCCGGGACCGATCATCCCGTCCCACCAGCCCAGCCCCTTGTTGGCTGCGCCATCGCGGTCTTCGGCGGCAAACCCGTCGCGGGTGCTCTCGTCGGGTGGCGTCTTGGCGAAGCCTGCGGCGTGGGCGTCGCCGCTGAGAGCGTGGCAGACGAGAATGACATTGTCGCGGTCCGGCGACAGCGCACCGTAAGTCTCGTACGCTACCCGAATCGGGTGCAACTCCCGCCCGCAGTCGAGCTGCACCGGTGCCGGCAGGTCGAGGTACTGGGTTTCGACGGTCCCGACCGAGCCGGCCGCGAGCGTTGAGGCTGGCTCTGCCATGGCGGCTATGATATCCGGCCCCTGACGGTATATTGTCAATCACCCCCATAGGGAATAGTCGGATGTCAGCCGAAAAGGGCGGGACTAACATGACCACAGTCGCAAACGGAGTCAACGTAGAGGCGCTACTCGAGGCACGCGAAGTGCTGAGGGGCGCGCCAGAGGCCGCGCAGTTCACCTGGCGGGCCACCTCCACGTGGCAGAACGGCGTGCACAGCACGACGAAGATCCAGAACTTCTTCGGTCTCGGGCAGGAGCAGAGCCACAAGACCGAGGCGGTCTTCGACGCGGACCACCCCGAGGTCTTCGCGGCGGAGGACAACGGCATCACCCCGATCGAGTACCTGCTCGTCGGCCTGGCAAGCTGCCTGACGGCCGGCGTGGCGTCCGTCGCGCAGAATCGCGGCATCCAGCTGCGCTCGGTCGAAGCGACGGTTCAGGGCAATCACGACATCCGCGGCATCCTCGGCGTCGACAGCGACGTCCGTAACGGCTTCAACGATGTCAAGGTGACGTTCACGATCGACGCTGACGCATCGAAGCAGGAGATCGAGGCGCTGGTGGCCCAGTCGCAGAAGCGGTCCGCCGTGTTCGACGCGCTGACGAACCCTACGGACGTCACCGTCGAAGTCGCCTGAGGGTCACGCCATCGAACGAATAACCACGGTCGTCGTCGGCGCGGGCCACGCAGGCCTCGCCGCAAGCTTCTTCCTCAGCGACCGGTCGATCGACCACGTCGTGCTCGAGCGCGGCGAGGTGGCGAATTCCTGGAAGCGTGAGCGCTGGGAGTCCCTCCGGCTGCTCACGCCCAACTGGCAGAGCCGCCTGCCTGGTCATCGCTACGACGGTCCGGATCCCGACGGCTACATGACGGCCGCGGAAGTCACCGAGTTCATCGAGCGCTTTGCCAAGGTGTGCAGCGCTCCGGTCCGGACCGGCGTCAGCGTCACCTCCGTGCGACGCACTGACGACGGGTACCTGGTGACGACCAGCAGCGGCGACATTCACTGCCGCGCCGTGGTCATCGCGAGCGGCGCCTGCAATCGGCCGGCGGTGCCGCAGTTCCGGGACGCGGTGCCGGCCTCCGTCGAGGAGCTGACGCCGTTCGATTACCGGGGTCCCGCCCAGCTCCCCGACGGCGGCGTGCTTGTCGTGGGAGCGTCGGCGACCGGCGTGCAGCTGGCAGCCGAGCTGGCGGCCGCGGGCCGTCCGGTCACGCTGTCGGTCGGCGAGCACGTACGGCTGCCGCGCCTGTATCGCGGCCGCGACGTGTTGTGGTGGATGGACGCGTCCAGACTGTGGGATCAGCGGTACGACGAGGTCGACGATCTCACCCGGGCCCGGCGGCTGCCGTCACCGCAGCTCGTCGGCTCAACCGAGAGGACGACGCTCGACCTCAACGTGCTCACCGCGATGGGCGTCGAGCTCGTAGGCCGCTGGGCCACTGTGCGTGATGGACGCGCACTGTTCTCCGGCGGCCTGCGCAACGTATTCGCGCTGGCAGACCTCAAGATGGAGCGGCTGCTTGACACGTTCGACCAATGGGCTCGGGCGGCCGGGCGTGACGAAGCGGTCGAGCCGGAGCGGTTCGCCCCGACAAGCGTGCCCGACTCGACGCGGTTGCAGCTCGACCTGCGAAGCGGGGAGATGGCGGCGATCGTCTGGGCGACGGGATTCCGGCCCGAGTACGGGTGGCTCGATGTGCCCGTAATCGATGCGAAGGGCCAGCTACGGCACGAGGGCGGGGTGGTCGACAGCCCGGGTCTGTACGCCCTGGGGCTGCCAGTGCTGCGGCGGCGCAAGTCCACCTTCATCTACGGCATCGAGGACGACGCGCGTGAGGTGATCGATCACCTCACGCGGTACCTGGCCGTGCGCCAGTGAGGTCGCGAGTCATGCCCAGGCACTCCCGGATGGGTAGGAGAACTCAGCGATCGAAGCGGGTCTGATTTCCGTGGAAGCGCCAGCCGTGGCCGGCGCGATGTACCGGCCATCGCGCACCCGGGCTGGGCTGACGAAATGCTCATGCAGGTGATCGATCCACTCGATCATGCGCCTGTCCATGCTCCCGGATACCGCCACATAGTCGAACATCGACAGGTGCTGCACCATCTCGCATAGCCCGACACCGCCAGCGTGCGGACACACCGGTATGCCGAATTTCGCCGCGAGCAGGAGGTTGGCGATGTTCTCGCTGACTCCGGCTACTCGGCAGGCGTCGATCTGCATGATGTCGATCGCTCCGGCTTGCAGCAGCTGCTTGAACATCACCCGGCTCGGCACGTGCTCCCCGGCGGCCACCGGGATCGGGCTGACCGCCCGGCGGATAGCGGCAGTGCCGAGGATGTCATGCGGGTTGGTCGGCTCCTCAACCCAGGCCGGCCGGATGGGCGCGAGGCTGCGTATCCAGGAAATGGCCGTCGGCACGTCCCACACCTGGTTCGCGTCCACGGCGATGGCAACGGCCTCACCCACAGTCTCACGCGCGATCCGGCAGCGCCGCAGATCGTCCTCAACGTTGCCGCCGACTTTGAGCTTGACCAGCGGGAACCCCTGCCGGACCGACTCCGCGCACAACGCGGCCAGCCGGGCATCGGAGTAACCAAGCCAGCCCGGCGACGTCGCATATGCCGGATACCCGTCCCGTTCGAGGATCTCGATGCGCTCCTGCCTGCCCGCCGCGCCGCGCTCGAGGATCTCGATTGCCTCCTCGCGGGTCAGCGCGTCAGCGAGGTAACGGAAGTCAACCAGGTCCGCGATCTGGTCCGGTGACATGCTGGCCAGCAGCCGCCAGAGCGGCATGCCGGCCCGCCGCGCGGCCAGATCCCAGCATGCATTCACCACCGCACCGATGGCCATGTGCATCACCCCGCATTCCGGCCCGAGCCAGCGCAGCGCGCTGTCGCCCACGAGCCGGGCCGACAACCCGCCCAGGTCGCCGAGCGCTTCTTCCATATCCAGCCCGGCGAGGAACGGCTCCAGCGCTCGCACGGCGCTGAGCTGGACGTCGTTTCCCCGGCCGATCGTGAAGACATGGGCATGGCCAGCCAGCCCGTCCGGGGAGTCCGTTCGGACTGTCAGGTAAGCAGCGGAGTAATCCGGAGCCGCGTTCATGGCATCGGATCCGTCCAGGTTCCGCGACGTCGGGAACCGGACATCATGCGTTTCAAACCCCAGGATCCTGGTCACTGACGGCTGTCCCTCGCGGCCAGCCAGGCGAAGCGATCCCGCCCGATCAAGACTCGATTCGTCAGGACTCCGACCTCGTCGATCGTCACGGTGACAAGGTCGCCGTCATGCAAGGTGAAGCTCATCTCCGGCACGATGCCGGTGCCAGTGGTCACGATGACCCCCTCCGGAAAGTCCATCTCCCGGAACAGATAGTCCACCAGCTCGCGAGGTGTGCGGCGCATCTGCGAGGTGCTCGTCTCGCCGCGCCAGACGACCCGGGAATCGCGTTCGATGGTCAGTGTGATGGTCAGCCCGTCAGCCGACTCGACTTCCCAGGCCGGTCTGATCCCTGCGCTCAATGCGCAGGCGCCCGCATAAATCTTCGCCTGCGGCAGGTAGAGCGGGTTCTCACCTTCGATGCTGCGAGAGGACACGTCATTACAGACGGCGTAGCCGACGATCTCCGCCGCAGCGTTGACCACCACGGCAAGCTCGGCCTCCGGGACATTCAGTGCTGAGTCCCGCCGCAGGCCAATCGGCTCGCCGTTGGTGACGGCCCGCCAGGCCACGCTCTTAAAGAACAACTCCGGCCGGTCCGCTTCATAGACAAGGTCATAGACATGTGCCGATGCGCTCTCCGCCATCCGCGCTTCCCGGGACCTGCGATAGGTAACCCCGGCGGCCCACACCTCCATCCGGCCATCTACCGGCGGCAACAGCACCGTATCCGCGCCTGCTGGGATCCCCCTGGTAGCGGCGCCAGCCAGGTCCCTGATCTCGCCTTGGCGAAGTGCCAGGAGGGCGCCCATGCTGGGAATCGGCAGCGGCTGAATGACCTCGCCGGACTGCACGCCGACGCAGGGTGACGTCCCGCCAGTACTCACATAACGAACCAGGTGCATGCCCGGCAACCTCCTCTAGCGATCAAAGCGCGGTGGCCGTAGCCCGCGAGATGTCCGACGCACCCCGCGGAGCCTGATGTCCAGCATGAAGGCATTCTGTGGTTGACGAGCTGTCGTGCCGGGAGATGGGAGCTGTAGCACATGCGGTACATCAAGGCACAACGCCGCGGCCGTGCCCTCTGGATCACCTTCGACCGGCCGGAGAAGCTCAACATCTTGCATGCGGAGGACCTGAGCGAGCTTCGCGACGTCATCGCCAGGCTAGCTTCTGACGTGCAGGCGATTGTCTTCACCGGCGCTGGCCAGGCGGCGTTCAGCGCCGGAATGAACATCGAGGCTTTCGTCGGCCTGACGCCTGCCCGAGCGCGTGCCCTGATCAGCGATCTCGCGCAGGTGATGCGCGCTATCCGGCACTCGCCAGTCGTCACTGTCGCCGCGGTTAACGGGTACTGCCTCGGGGCAGCGTTCGAACTGGCCCTGGCGTGCGATCTTCGAGTTGTAGCCCCGACTGCGTCCTTCGGCCTGCCCGAGATCAAGGTCGGCGTGCCGTCGGTCATCGACGCGGCCCTGCTGCCAGCGTTTGTCGGGCTCAGCAAGGCACGTGAAATGGTCCTCACCGGCGATATCTACGCCCTTGATCGGCTGCCGCCGGGCAGCATTGCCAACGTGGTAGCCGAGTCCGGGGACCTCGCCGCGGCCGCGGCGGGCTTGCTCGACCGCATCGCGACACACCCGCGGACCGTGACCGCTGCCCAGCGCCGGCTGTTCGACATCTGGCTCAACAACCCGCTTGATGCCGCAGTGAACGCCAGCATCACCGAGTTTGCCGAGGTGTTCGGAACCCAGGAGACCCATGAGCAGATCGCACGTCACCATAAGCGGATCACCGGATAGCGCGGTCCGGGAGACGCGGTGTCCCGGCGAGATAGCGCCGGGCCCTATCAGCCAGACGTGGGAACGTCAGAACATTGGTGGCGGTGCCGGTGGCGGCGGCGGCGCGACGGGAGGAGACTGCGCGGGCGGTGGTGGAACAGCGGGCGGGAGCGCCGGCTGCCAGATGCCGAAGGGGCTGCTCCCGCTCCCGGGCGCGGGCGGCCCCCACGTGAAACCTGGCGGTGGCTGCGGCATCGGTATCGAGGGTCCCGGCAGAGGCGGTGGTGGAACAGCGGGCGGGAGCGCCGGCTGCCAGGTGCCGAAGGGGCTGCTCCCGCTCCCGGGCGCGGGCGGCCCCCACGTGAAACCTGGCGGTGGCTGCGGCATCGGTATCGAGGGTCCCGGCAGGGGCGGCAGCGGATTCGGCCCAGGCTGCCCGACGGGCTGGAAGGGCGGAGGCGAGAGCGTCCAGGAACCAGGCTGAGGTCTCGGCGCGATCGGCGACCGCAGCCGCGAGAGCAGCGACTGGGAGGTCTGGAACTGGGCCTGCCGGACTGCATTCAGCCGGGCCTGGAGTTGGGCTTGGACCTGAGCCTGGTGGGCTGCTTGCAGCTGAGCTTGCTGCTGAGCCTGTTGTGCTGCCAGGAGTTGCGCCTGTAGCTGACCTTGCTGAGCTGCTTGCTGCTGAACCCAGGCGGCTGCCCGCATTGACGGACGGCCAGCGCGGCGCGTGCGCTGGCCACGTAGCCGCAGCATTCGCTGGCGTTCTGCCGTAAAGGCGACGTTTGCCTGTTGAGCCTCATCCTGGTAGCGGTCTGCACGCCGGACAGCCTGCTGAGCTGAGCCCGCGTCAAATGTCGCCCGTAGCGAGGCTCGCCCGCCGATTCCCTCGATTGCCTGGCCAGGGGAAGTTATTGCGGTCGACTGCGCGGCCGCGAGCCTTCGCATCGACCTGCGGGGGGAATAGCCGCGTAGCGCTAGCCGGTTCCGGGCGGGTGAGGTCGCTACATTTGAAGCCGTTACCCTCGGCTGCGGCGGGTGAAAGTAGATGGCACGTACCGCATTCCAGTCATACTGACTTGCTGTCACATGGGCGACTTCTGCGTGACCGTTATTGCGATTGACATATTCCGTCAGTCGCTTCTGGAAGCTCGTCCATAGATTAAATCCACCTGCAAAGGCAGCGTTTCTGGCCACGGTGTCAATCCGAGAGGTCGTCCGATCAGCTCCGCGAGTGTAGAATACGGTAGTCCCGTCGGATGCTGGATAGTATCCAAACATTCGGTTTCCGGAGACCGGATGTCCCCAGTCCCGTGCGGTCTCCAGCGTTGAGAATATCCAGTGATCATCGTTACTTTCAGCGGTGACCACGGATGCGTTGTCGGTACTGGTCCACTTGGGTATCCAGAAAGGACGCGAGTCGCCCAGAGTACCTATGGCGATAGTCACTACCGAGCCCACGGGGTCGCGGGCCAGCCAGAGATCCTCATCTCCTGGTACAGGGCTGAAAGAAGCCAACCCCGGGTCCACAAGATCATTGATGTTCAGGCGTATAACCCGCAAGAGCTCGGCTGGCGACATTTGATGACCGTTTACTGTCGGCAGCTGACGGATAATTACGGGGAAGAAATCAAGGTTAATCGGCGCGGCAGGAAACGCCTGGTCCAGCCCGACAATCCGAGCTGCCTGTCCTGGCTGCATCAGACCGAGCCGGGGGTCGCTCCCGCCCGGCGGAGCCAGCGCCTGCAGTCTTTCGGTTACCCGCTGAGGGGGCGCGAAATTTATCAGCCCTGCCCAGGCGCTGAGATCAGGAAGGCGCAGACCTGGTAGAGGCAGCTGGGGATCTGGCATCGTTCTGACCTAGCTCACCTTCGCCGAGCGCTAGCGCTGGAAGCCCCGCACCTCCAGCTGCCAGGCGCTCAAGCATCACACTGCCATTTGGCCATTCCTTCGCTCGGGACGCGATCCGGCTGCGGCAACGGTCGCACAAAACGCGATCGTGACGCTTCGGCAAACGTACGACCGTCGGCACGAGCCCGTCAATGATGAGAGTCCTCGCACAGTAGCCACCGCCCAATCGCTATGCCCTGCCTGCCGCGCGCGGCATTGAAATCCGGTTCGCCGGCCTGCAGGACGAGCAGCCATTGACTAGGCGCCCGCGTGTTCACCTCGATCCATCATCCCGTAGATGCACAGGCGCTATGGAGGGTCGACCTTCTCGACCGCCTGACGGACAAGCCCGGAACCTTCGGCGTAGCGCATAAGCATCCGGAGTTCGCTGGCAACGAGCCTTGTCCGCAGGTCTGGCACTCTAGACTGCGCGGCCGACGGCGTCTGAGCTGACGCACCTGAGCCGCCCAGGCACGCGGCACCGATCCTGGTCACGGGTAGACTCATTCGATCGATCGATAACCGGATTCTTATGGAGCATCATGCCTAGGCGGCAGCCAGTTGCAGGAGTAACAGTCCCAGCTGATCCGGCCGAGCTCTCGACCAAGCAGCGCATTGAGCAGGCCGCGCTGCAGTTGTTCGCAGCGAAGGGGTTCGAGGCAACCGGCATCCGCGACATCGCCGACCGGGCAGGCCTTTCCACAGCCGCTCTCTACCACTACATGGGCAGCAAGGACGAGTTGCTGGTTGCCTTCATGGTGGAGAGCATGACCGAGCTGATCAGGGCGGCGCGCGCGGCTCTCGAAGGCGCCGCGGGCCCGGCTGCTCAGCTGGCCGCACTGGTTCGTTCTCACGTTGGCTTCCATACCCTGGACGCCCAGCGATCGCTGGTCGCCGACGACGAGCTTCGCGCCGTCTCCGACGTCGCATTTACGAAGGTCATGCAGTTGCGCGACGGATATGAACGGCTGTGGGCCGAGACTCTGGAGCACGGCGCGCGCAGCGGCGAATTCACCTTCGCCGACGCGCGCATTACCCGGCTTGCGCTGCTGGAAATGTGCAACGGCGTCGCACGATGGTACTCAGACCGCGGACCCAAGCATCCGGCCCAGATTGCTGACTGCTTCGCCGACCTAGCCCTCGCGCTGGTCGGCGCGCGGCTGGACGGCCGTCCCCTGCGGCTGGCTGACATGCGGTGCCGGCCGACTAGGGAGATCCTGGCACTGGTTGATGCCGAGCTGCGCGGAGCGCGCGCCTCCTCGCCAGGTGGCCGTGTGGCGGAACCCAGCACACGCTGATTCTCGACCGCTTCGCCGGCCAGTTTCCCCGTTGTCACCCCAATCTCGCCACAGCTGACCCATTGATGTCCGATCGATCGATCGGTAGCATCGAGGCAATTGCCGCCGGCTCCGCCCCGAGGGAGGCCGCCGATGTCAGTTCGTCAGGATGGGCCGAGTCCGAGTGAGCCCAATCCGAGTCAGCCCAGTCAGGGTCAGCCCAATCCGAGTCAGCCCAATCCGAGTCAGCACAGCCTGGAACGGCATGCGATCGGCCTGCCTGCTGTCACTGCTCAGTCAGCGGCGCTGATCGCCCCGGCAGCAGGCTCGGTGGCGGGGCTGGCATTCATCGTCGGCTACTCTGGCGCCGCAACGCCGCTCGCGTTCCTGATCGGCCTGCTCGTCTGCGTCTGCATCGCGCTGGTGATCGGCGAGTACGCCCGCCGACTGCCGAGCGCCGGCTCGTTCTACACGTACCTGACCAGGACGTTTGGGCCCAAGACCGGGTTCGTCACCGGAGTGGCGCTGTTCGGCGCCTACCTGCTGCTGTTCCCGTTCCAGCTCGACTTCTTCGGCAACTTCGTCTCGTCACTGCTGGCCACGTCCGGCGTCCACATCGCCTGGTGGGTGTTCTCCGCTGCGCTGATCGTGGTGTCGACCGCGCTCGGCGTGGTCGGCGTCAAGCCGTCCCTGCGCACCGGCCTGATCGGCCTCGGCTTCGAGATGCTGATCCTGACGATCTTCGCGCTGGTGATCATCGTCAAGGGCGGCGCGAGCGGTAACACCATCCGCGCGTTCAATCCCGGCGACAGCCTCAAGGGCTCCGGCGGCCTGCTCACCGCCGTGGTCTACACGATCTTCGCGTTCGTCGGGTTCGAGTCCGCGACCACGCTCGGCGACGAGGCGCGCGAGCCACGGCGCACGATTCCCCGCGCGGTCATGCTCACCACACTGGTCGTGGGCATCTTCTACGTGGTGGTCTCCTACGCCGTGACCATCGGATACGGGCTCTCCACCAAGAACGTCGAGGCCCTCGCCACGTCGGCCACGCCGTTCAACACCCTGGCAGACAAGTTCGGCAACGGCGCGCTGAGCGTGTTCGTCAACCTGGCGGTCATCTCCAGCTTCACCGCGCTCAACATCGTCACCGTCATCGCGGTGAGCAGGATTTTCTGGAAGATGGGCCGCGACGGCCTGCTGCCGTCCGCGTTCAGCCGGATCAACACCCGGCAGTCGCCGCATATCGCCTGCCTGTTCTCCGGCACATTGGCGCTCGTGGCCTCGATCATGTTCGGCGCCATCTACGGCGCGCTGAACTTCGCATCCTGGCTGTCCTACTTCGCCACGCTCTTCTTCATCGCGGCCTACCTGCTGATCAGCGTCGGGCTGATGCGCTTCATGTGGCGGGACTACCGGCCGGAATTCAGCTGGGCCAAGCACGCAGCACTACCCGTCATCTCGATCGCGGCGATGGTCTGGGTGCTGTGGGGCAACATCCATCCCTATCCGCCCGCTCCCCTGCGCTGGTTCATCTACGCCACCGTCGGCGTCCTGCTGATCAGCGCCCTGATCGCGCAGTGGCTGGCGAAGACCAGGCCGGAATCGATGGAACGGGCTGGCCATCTTCTGGCCGACATCGAAATCGAACGCGAGGAGGCTCTCGCCGACTCGGGCGAGGCTGGCACCTAGATGGCGATCCTCTTCGACATACGCGACGGCATCGCCAGGATCACGATCAACCGGCCAGAGGTGCTGAACGCGCTGGACCCGGCCACCTACGCCGAGCTGACCGAGGCGTTCGACCGGATCGAGCGCGACCCGGACATCGGAGTCGGCATCGTGACCGGCGCCGGCGCGAAGGCTTTCACCGCCGGCGCCGACCTGAAGCTCATGCACACCGGCGGCGCCGACCTGGGCGAGTGGACACCGTGGCGAGCCGACCGCTGGGACTTCGGGGCGACGACCTCCAAGCCGCTGATCGCGGCGATCAACGGATACGCCCTGGCCGGCGGCCTTGAGCTCGCCCTGGTCTGCGACATCCGGATCGCATCCCCGAACGCGGTCTTCGGCACGCCCGAGGTGAAGTGGAATCTCCTGCACGGCTTCGGCGCCTATCAGCTGCCTCGGATCATCTCGCTGTCGCATGCCATGGAACTGCTGCTCACCGGAGAGTTCATCGACGCCGCCACCGCCGAGCGGATCGGCCTGATCAGCCGCGTCGTCCCGGCGGACCAGCTGCAGGCGGAGGCCGACCGGCTGGCCCGTCTCATCGCCGGCAACGGGCCGATGGCGGTGCGGATGACCAAGGAACTGGTCCGCAGCGGCCTGTCGGCGTCGCCCGCCGAGCACTTCCGGCTGATGCACGAGTACTACAGCCGGGTCGATGCCACCGCCGACCAGGCCGAGGGACTCCAGGCCTTCGCCGAGAAACGCAACCCGCGCTACCGCGACGACCAGCAGACCGATGACACCTGACGCCTGCGCTTGATCGAGCCCGAGCACGGACCGGAGGACACAGTCATGAAGATGTTCGCCTTCCACTGCGGCGGCGAGAAGACGCTCCGCTCGGTATTCGACCCGTTCGATCCGGACTGCGGATCAACGATCCATGTGCCGTACTTCTTCTACCTGATCCAGCATCCCGACGGGGCGGTGCTCTTCGACAGCGGCGCGCACCCGGCGCTGCTGGACGATCCGCGCAGCCGGCTCGGCGACGCCGCCGACCTGTACGAGATCGTCATGAGTCCCGGCGACGACGTCCGGTCCCGGCTGGACTCCCTCGGCGTCGAGGCCGAGGGCATCGGGCACGTCGTTCAGTCGCACCTGCACTACGACCACGCCGGCGGGCTGGAGTTCGTCAAGGACGCCACCGTCTACGTGCAGCGCGAGGAACTCTCCTTCGCGTACTGGCCCCCGGTCTACCAGCGTGACGTCTACGTCCGGCAGGACTTCGACCCGGTCCGCAACTGGAAGCAGCTGCGCGGCGAGTACGACATCTTCAACGACGGCCGCCTCGTCATCTTTCCCACGCCCGGCCATACGCCAGGGCACCAGTCCATGCTGGTCCGGCTCGACAGCGAGGCCTACATCCTGGCGGGCGACGCGGTCTACGACCGGGACAAGATGCAGGCGCGCTGCCTGCCCGGCCTGCTGTGGAGCCCGGACGCCATCATCGAGAGCTGGGAGAAGATCGAGGAGATGCAGCGGCGCTACAACGCCAGGCTCATCGTGACCCATGACCTGCACTGGCAGGACAACGTAAAGCTCGGGCCGCAGGAATGGTACGAGTGACATCGCCGATTCCTGACGGCCGCCCGGCCGATATGCCGGGCAGCGCCGCGCCCGATCGGGACATCATCGAGCTGGTGCGCGATGCGTGCCGCGCCGATCCCGACATCCCGGTGCTGATCTTCGAGGACGGCGTCAGCGTCAGCCGCGGCCGGCTGTGGGCCGAGACCGAATCATTCGCCGGCTACCTCAGCTCCCGGATCCGGCCCGGCGACCGGGTCGCGATCATGATGCCGAATCGCGCCGAGTTCATGATTGCCTGGCTCGCGGTGGCCGCCTGCCGGGGCATCCTGGTCGCGCTCAACCCCACGGCCCGCAGCTACGACGCCGGTCATGTACTGCGTGACTCGGCCGCCAGGATCGCGGTCGTCGACGCCACCCACGCCGCGCTGTTCACCGAGCTCCAGCCGGACTGCCCGGAGCTGACCGAGATCATCGTGGCCGCGGACTCCGAGCCTGGCGGACTCAGCGCCTTCTCCGGGCCTGGCCCTGCCGGAACGGCCCGATGCGGCCCGCGGCGACCTGACCAACATCTTCTACACCTCGGGCACGACCGGGCCGCCGAAGGGCTGCGAGGTCGGGCACGACTACTGGGTCCGGTTCGCCGAGCTGATGGCCGAGCAGTTCAGCTTCACTGCCGCCGACCGGATGATCTGCTGCCTGCAGTTCTTCTACAACGACCCGCCGTGGATGCTGTTGCTGGCGCTCATGGCCGGGACGTCCATGGTGGCGATGCGCCGGTTCAGCGTGTCGCGGTACTGGCCGACGGTGCGCGAGCACGGCGTGACGGTGCTGTTCGGCATCGCCTCGACCGCCAGCCTGCTGCTGAAGGCACCGGTCAGTGCGAAGGACAAGCAGCACAAGGTACGGCTCTCGATCCAGGTCGGGATCCCGGCGCCACTGCACCAGGACCTGGTGGACCGGTGGGGCGTGCCGTGGGTGGAGGCGTACGGCCTGACCGAGACGGGCGTGATCGTGTCGATGCCGGTCGAGCGGGCCGGGCAGATGATCGGCTCTGGCTCCATCGGGCTGCCCTGCCCCGGCGCCGACGTGCTGGTGTTCCGGCCGGACGGCACCGAGTGCGCCGACGATGAGCCCGGCGAGATCGTCGTGCGGGCGCCCGGCCTGATGCGCGGCTACCTGAACAGGCCGGAGGCAACGGCGGAGACCTTCCGTGGCGGCTGGCTGCACACGGGCGATCTCGGGCGCCGCGATGCGGCCGGGTACCTGTACTTCGTCGGCCGCATCAAGGACGTGATCCGGCGAGCGGGCGAGAATATCGCCGCGGCGGAGGTCGAAACGGTACTGCGTTCCCATCCTGGGGTGCTGGAGGTGGCGGCTGTCCCGGTACCGGACGATCTGCTCGGGGAGGAAGTCAAAGTCCACATTCTTCTAGGGAACGGGCATAGTCCCGTGTCGGTGCCGCCCGCCGAGCTGATCTCCTTCAGCGCTAACAGACTGGCCCGGTACAAGGTGCCGAGATTTGTCGAGTACCGAGCCGAGGACTTCGACCGGACCCCCTCAATGCGGGTCAAGAAGGAAAACCTGGACCGCTCCGCCGATCCCGAGCGGGTCTGGGACAGGTCCGCAGAGCTGAGCTGGTGAACGCGTCTCGAGGAGGTCTGGTGTCGCAGGTGATCGATTTCAGGGTCCGGCTGCCGCTTGAGCTGCGGCCGGACGAGGAACTGCCCGCTGACTACCTGGAGCAGTACGACAAGGTGCTGGACCTGTCCGCGAACCGGCACCGCACCCTCGCCGACCTGATCGCGGACATGGACGCGAGCGGTACCGAGCACGCCGTCGTACACGCCGAGTACGAGTACGGCGACGACGCCGACGCGCTGACCGAGGCCGTCGGCAAACTGGTCGCCGAGCACCCGGACAGGTTCTCCGGCTACGGCACGATCTCGATGAACCCGGTGAAGATACCGCGCGCGCTCGCCCAGGTCCGCCGGGTCGCCGAGCTGGGCCTGACCGGCGTGGCCATCCAGCCGTCGTTCTTCGGCATCGCGATCGACGACCGGGTGCTCTACCCGGTCTACGCCAAGGCCGACGAGCTGGGCCTGCAGGTCGCCCTGCACACCGGCATCAACTACACCGTCAGCTTCCCGATCCGCAACGACCAGCCCATTCAGCTGGACCAGGTGGCCTGCGACTTCCCGAGCCTGGTGCTGATCGCCTGTCACGCAGGCTGGCCATGGGTCGCCGACATGGTGGCAGTGCTGCGCAAGCACCCGAACGTGTACGCCGAGTTCGGCGGCCTGGCGCCGCGGTATGTCTGCGAGCCCAACACCGGCTGGGAGGTCATGAAGCGATTCATGAACAGCCTGCTCAGCCACCAGGTGCTGCACGGCACGGACTGGCCGGTGTTCCCGATGGACAAGGCACTGGCGCAGTGGCGGGCCGGCGGCCTTCGCGACCACGTACTGGACGCGCTGATCGGCGGCAACGCGGCCCGGCTGCTTGGCCGCGACTAGCTCGGGCCCTCCCGGTCTTCGGCCTTCCGCCCGCGGCCCAGATTCAGCAGCCCTGCCTCCAGCTCTGCCCACTTGCTGCTCCACTGGGCGAGCGGCACGAGAAGCTTCTCCAGCACCGCAAGCTGCTCGTCGAACGAGGACAGCTGCGCTCGCAGCGCATCGATGCTGCGCCGCTGCGCGGCGATGCTATTGGCGATCGCTGTCAGCTGCGCCGCCGAAAGGGCGCCAGGCAGGGGAATCTCGCTGAGCACCGGCGGGCGATGCCCGGCGAATCTGGCCAGGCCCTCCAGCTCATCGGTGATCCCGCGGAGCTGAGCGATGAACCCCTGGACCAAGTCGCCAACCACGCCCGATGTGCTGCGCTCATCCTCATCCATCGGCCTCGTTCCCTCCCGCCAGCCGCGCAGCGGATACTGCCACTACGTGATAATTCCCGCTTGAAGCCAGGTAACGCGCGACACGGCGGCCCACCTGAATGAGGCCAGTGGAGAGGACGCTCATGCGCGAGATCGCGTACGCGGTGCGAGGATTCCTGACAGTACGCAAGAGTCGCCTGCGCATACCCTTGAGCGGATCGCTGGAGATCCACGCGGATCCGGACTCCGGTGTCTTCAGCGGCGACCTCGTCCTCGGCCAGTCCACAGTCAGCCGGAGGGTTCTTGGCGCCACCCTCTTCAGCGTCGCCATCCAGGTTGAAGCCGAGTCCCCCGTCACCGGCACAGTCGACCGCGAGAACCGGATATTCGCGGAGGTCACGGTGGACGCGGTCATAGCTGCGCTCCACGCCGCCGGGCGGACGCTGATCAGCGGTGGCTCATGCCGCACCGCCGCGCACGCCACGCTGCCGATGTGCTCCAAGCCTGGCTTCAACCTGGATCAAGGCGGGCGCCTGGTTGGCAGATATCACCGGCCGCCCTTCACCGGATGCGGGTGGATCACCCCGTTCCTGAACCTCATCGCTGCAGGTCCCGGCAACGCCGCCGTCATCGATCTCATTCCGCTCACGGCCGAGCCAGGGCCCGACGTGCCCGCGTCACTTGCTCACTAGCATGCGAATGAGGCCATCACTACTGGCTGCATCGTCGATCCGAATGAGAGCGAGCGCCGCGATGGGGCGAGCCAAGGACTTGACCGGACAGGTTGTGGTCGTCACCGGAGCGGCCCGCGGCATCGGGGCGCTCCTGGCGAGGCGCCTATCCGCGCGTCACGCTCGGGTGGTTCTGCTCGGCCTCGAACCGGCGGACCTCGCGAGAGTATCGGCGGACTGCGGGCCAGATTCCCGCTGGTGGGAGGTCGACGTAACCGACGAATGCGCACTCGCGGAGGTCGCTGCCGCGGTCCGCGACGCCTATGACCGGATCGACGTCGTCGTCGCCAACGCCGGAATCGCAGTCGGTGGCCCGTTCCTCCACTCCGACGCCCGAACGTTCGCGCGGGTCATCGAGGTCAACCTGCTTGGCAGCGTGGCCACCGCCCGGGCATTCCTGCCGGCCCTAGTTGAAAGCAAGGGGTATCTGCTGCAGGTGGCGTCGCTGGCCGCGCTAGCTCCTGCCCCGATGATGGCGGCTTACTGCGCGAGCAAATCGGGCGTCGAGGCATTCGCCGATGCCGTCCGTGCCGAGGTGGCGCACCATGGAGTACGGATCGGCGTGGCCTACCTGGGTTGGACCGATACTGACATGGTGCGCGGAGCGGATGAGAACCCGGCGTTGCGGGAGATGCGTGCGGGCCTCCCGTTCCCGTTCGGCCGCACCAGCTCCCTCATGCCCGCCGTCGAGGCCCTCGTCCGCGGCATCGCCAGGCGCGCACCGCGCGTGTACGGGCAGCGGTGGCTTCCGCCGATGCAGCTCATCAGGGGGGTCGTACCGCTGATCGTCGCCAGGTTCGCCACCCGTGCTATGCCACAGATCGAGTCCCGGTGGCTGGCGACAGGCGCCGTGACCGCCCCCGTCGGGGCGGGTGGTGCCGCAGATACCAAGGCGCACGCGAGCGGCACTTCACCTGGTACCGGGAATCGGCAAGGCTAAAAGCACGCACCGGCGGCTATGCAGATTCACTCGCATCCGCTTGGGGACACCGCTCCCCGGGTTCTGCCCAGACG
Organism: uncultured Actinomycetota bacterium; assembly: GCA_963837255.1. GTDB lineage: Bacteria > Actinomycetota > Actinomycetes > Streptosporangiales > Streptosporangiaceae > JAJYUU01. The sequence continues at coordinate 10,497 of CAWIMN010000002.1, read as the reverse complement.
CGGTCAAGGAACTTGCTGATCTCGGCGGTCAGACGGGCGGGCCGGACCCACAACTCGGCAAAGGTACGAGTCCGGATCAGCCTGGCGTCCGGGAGTTGCCGCGCCAGGTTCTTCGCGTCACTGAACGAGTGAATCAGGTCGATCCCGTGTCCCAGCACCAGCGCCGGGACGGTGATGGACCGGCGCTGATCGATGGTCGGAGCGATAGGGCCAAGGAGGACACCGTGCAGCACCGCCGCGATTTCGTCCGGATCCGATCGGGCGGTGCTGATGAACGAGTCGAGCGGACCCAGCCCGGAGTCAGGAAGGCGGGAAGCCGCCCAGGAGACCAGCCGGAATGCGGCGCGAGCGTAGTGCACCTGGAGCAGGAGCGGCAGGAATACGAGTGCTGCCGCGGGAACGGCCCACTCGAGCACCGGCATCTCCAGGATCAGGCCGCGGACCCGGTCCGGCGCCTGTACCGCGGTGAGCAGGCTGACGTTGGTGCCCAGTGAGACGCCTCCGAGCACGGCTTGATCGACGCCAAGTTCATCGAGCAGGCGCACCACCTGCTGGGCGTACAGGTCCATCCGATGAGCGCCAGCATGACGAGGCTTGTCGCTGCGGCCGTGGCCCAGCAGGTCGAGCAGCACGACCTGGTTGCCCTGGGCGGCCAGCGTCCTGGCCAGGCTGCGGCTGAGGTTGGCGTCGAGCAGCAAACCGTGCAGCCACACAAGCACCCTGTCGCCCGAGCCGTAGACCTCGTAGCCCAGCTGGTACTGGCCGTAGGTGAGCATGTGCATGGTGCCATCACGGTCTGATTCCGGATCCTGCACCGCTGCCCGGCGCGCAGCCCTCCGGCGGTGACGTTCGTCCCTACCGCCGGGCACCGAGATCCGGAAATCCTTCATACACGAGCATAACGTCGGCCGGGAAGCGCTACGTGCGCGACGGGGGATCTATGTCCGAAACCAGCAAACAGGCAGGTCGCTGGCTGGCGCTTGAGTCGCCCGGCTCCGCCGGCCTCTTGGAGCTGCCGAATCGAGAGCGTTGGCGTGAAGCTGCCCGCCGAGAAGCTGATGACCAAGGACCTGATGAGCCGGACAAAGCACCACACCCGCATCGAGCTGGAACGACTGACAGGTATCCATGAACGTCATGTCGTAGGGCCGGGCGAGAACTCCTTTACGCTGGCCACCGGGGCAGCCCGCGACTGCCTGGCTCATTCGCAGCATCAAGCGGCAGACATCGAGATGCTGATCAGCACCAGCATCACCCGATCTAAGGGTCGTTCCTGGCAGTCTTTCGAGCCCCCGCTCAGCCTGCATATCAAGCAGGCGATCGGCGCCACGCAGGCCGTCAACTTTGACCTCTCAAACGCGTGCGCCGGCATGCTGACCGGGGTGTTCCTCCTTCAGGACCTCATCACTCGAGGTGAGATCAGCTGCGGCATGGTGGTTTCTGGCGAGTACATCTCCCACCTGAGCTGGAACGCAGCAAAGCAGATCCGCTCCGTGTTCAGCAAGCAGCTCGCATCGCTCACGCTCGGTGACGCCGGTGCCGCCGTGATCGTGGAACGGGCGCCCCATGGTGCTCCGGGCATCGACGTCATCGGCTTTACCACCCTCGCCGAGCACAGCCGGCTGTGCCTCGCCTTCCCCAGCACCGTGGGCCAGGGCGCGCAGATGTACACCAAATCCAGGGAACTCCAGCGGGTAGCAATCGAGGATATGGCGCCGCTCGTAGCCGAGGTGATCGGCCAAGCCGGAATCAGCCTGGCCGATATCGACTACCTGATCCCGCATCAGACCTCGGCCAGGGCAATCCGCCAGGGCACCGAGGAATTCGCCCGGCGCCTCGGCGCTAAGCCGAAGCACGTGGTCGTGAACCTGGAGGAGTACGGCAACACGTCGTCAACAACGTTGTTCGTGGCTTTGCACAAGTACCTCGAGGAGCAGCGGATACATAAGGGAGACCGGGTGATGCTGCTGGCGCTCGCTTCCGGCATCGAGATCGTGATCGCCGTATTCACCATCGACAGCCAGGTGGACCGCTATGGGCGCACACATTGAAGCTGCCAGTGCGCTGGTAAGCCGCGGAAAGCGCAAACCGACCGCACGGCGTCTTGCCGATGCCGCCGCCCGAAGCTGCCTTGCACTGGCGGGCCGCAAACCGGGCGATGTCGACATGCTGATCAATGCCGGTGTCTACCGGGAAGACAACATGGGCGAACCCGCGCTGGCTGCCCTCGTGCAGGAGGACATCGGGGCCAATTTGGGCCAGCCGCCCACCGGCGGACACGGTACCTTCTCGTTCGACCTCATCAACGGCACTTGCGGCGTGATCAGCGCCATCCAGCTTGAGGCGGGCTTGCTTCGCTCCGGCGTCATCCAGCTTGGCGCGATCGTGACGAGTGACGTGGAGCCGATGCTCGCCGACGGACGATCTGCCGCCCCATTCCGGCCATGCGGCGGCGCGATGCTTCTGAGCTGGGATGACAACGTCGCCGGGTTCACCGACTTCTATACAGAGACGTTTCCCGAATACGAGGATCTGTTCGTAGCCGGCCTGGTGTGGCAGGAGCGACGCGGCCTCCGCGTTCCGCTGCGAACAACTGGCCAGAGCCGGATGGCCATCGACGAGAACCCCGGCTACCGGGCCCGCCTGGTCGACTGTGCCGAAGAGGTGACGCGCCGCTTCCTGGGCCGCGTGGGGTTGGGCCTGAGCGAGATCGACCTGGTTGTTCCGGCTCCCTCGTCGGCGGACTTCCTTGACCCGCTCAGGGTGCGACTTGGCGTTCCGGGCGACCGGGTGGCTTATGTACCAGAGGACCTAGAAGATGCCTACACGGCCGCGCCCATCGCCGCTCTGCAGGCTGCCATCAAATCGGGCCGACTCGGCGAGGCCCGGAATACGCTGATGCTCGCAGCCGGCGCCGGCATCACTGTCGCCGTCGCGCTCTACCGCCAGTCGCCATCCTGAGTGGTGCTGGTCCTGGCCTCCGTCCGACTCGCAATGGCGTCAGCCCTGGCCGGTGTCCAGCACGATCACGGCAGCACTGTGGCTGGAGCCCAGATTATTCGGCGGTGATGTCCGGCGGTGCAGCTGGCCGAAGGGTGTCCCGCAGCGCCTGTAGTGCGGTGAAGCAAGGCGCCCAGCCCAGTTCCTGTTTCGCCCGAGTCGTGTCCATGATCGCTGGATGGCTCGCCGCCTCGACCCACTGCGCGACGGGCGGCAGGAAAGGCACGCTGGCGATGGCCAGCGCCGCGAGTTGCGCAGGACCCGGTGCAAACGCCAGCGGGAACAGGCCCAGCTCGCGGGCAACATCAGCGGCGGTGATGATCCCGTCGGCGGCGATATTGTAGGCGCCAGGCGGCCCATCGCCAACCACGCACTGGAACAGCGCCTGCCCCACATCCTGCTCGTGCACCAGCTGCAGCGGCAGCGCCGGCACCAGCACCGGCACTGGCACGGGAAGCCGGGCCCGGCTGACGAGACGGCCGGCCAGGGACGCCAGCGGACCAGGCAGCCGGCCCTTCGCGCCCACCACATGCGGGCCGACCACGATCGACGGTCGCAGCAGGTAGAGCGCAGGCCCGTCCGGCCGGGCAGCGGCCTCATCTCGCAGCAGGTGCTCGATCTCGGCCTTCTCCTGGGCATAGAACAGCCGGGCGGCGGAGCGCACGGGCCAGTCTTCGGTCATGCCGACTGGGTTGTCAGGATGGAAGCCGTAGGCCGCCACCGAGGAGGAGTAGACAAAGCGGCGGGCACCGCAGGCGGCCGCAGCGCGGAACGTGTTCAGTGTGCCGTCGACATTGATCGACCGGATCACCTCGCCGGAGGCGGCGCCGGACACCAGGAAGGCCAGATGCACCACCACATCGGCTTGCCTGAATGCGTCACTGAGGGCCTCGGGGTCGCGGACATCACCGCGGTGGTATTCCATCTTCGTCCAGCCGTAGGCGGCCGGATCGAACGGGCGCCGGGCGATGCCCACTACCCGCGCCACCCGCTCGTCGGCCTGGAGGAAGGGCATCAGGCCGAACCCGAACGTTCCGGTCGGGCCAGTCACCGCAACCGTCAGACCCGTCTCCTCGCCGACATCGTCCTTGCTGGCCTCCCCCGCGTATCGAGACTGCCCGGCCTGCATGGTCTAACGGACTTCGACTATCGGCAGCCTGAGCGCTGCAGGTGCAGATGGCGGCACAGCTGGGCTCTGTGGTGGCGTGGGAGCCACACGCTGGTACGCGGTACCGAGCGGTGGCCGCGGGTCCGCTTGGCCCTTGTTCGGCCACAGCGCCATCGCCCGCTCTGCCTGGGCTGTGATCGTCAGGGCCGGATTGACGCCCAGGTTCGCCGAAATGGCGGAACCATCTGCGACGTGTAGCCCTGCATGCCCGTAGACGCGGTGATAGGGGTCGACGACGCCGCTTTCCGGTGAGTCGCCGATGACGCAGCCGCCGAGCAGGTGCGCCGTCATCGGGACATTGACCATCTCGCCGATGCTGTTGAGGGGGAAGCCGCCGATTCGGGCGGCGACCCGGCGCATCGCCTCGTTGGCGGCGGGAATCCACGTCGGGCTCGGAACGCCGTGCCCTTGCCTCGACGCAAGCTTGACCCCGCCGAGCCAAGTGCGTTTCGGGTAAACCGTGATCGAGTTGTCGAGCGTCTGCATGGTCAGCCCGATCACGGCCCGCTCGGACCAGTGGCCCAGGCCGGCGTACAGCGACCCAAGCTGCCCCGGGTGACGCGTTACCTGCGCAAGCCACCTCAGCCAGCGGGGCAGCTGGCCGCCCCCGTCCGTCATGATCGTGCTGAGCAGCCCCATCGCGTTCGAGCCCTTGCCGTAGCGGACAGGCTCAATATGGGTGTACTCGTCCGGGCGGATCGACGACGTGATGGCCACGCCGTGGGTGAAGTCATGTTCCTTCCGGTTGCGCAATTTCGTCAGCGCGCCGCCGAGCGCCTCGGAATTCGTACGCGTCAAGACGCCCAGCATCGCGGAGGTCTCCGGCAGCGAGCCCGTGGCCTTCATCCTGTGCAGCAGCTGCTGCGTGCCCCGCGTGCCGGCCGCGAACACCACCTGTCCGGCGGTGAATGAGCGCGCTGTCCGCGCGGCCCGCCACGTGCCAGTGCGCTCGGTACATACCTCGTATCCGACATCGTCCAGCGGGCGCACCGCTACCACCGTGGTCTCGGGGTGCACGGTCGCACCGGCCTTCTCGGCCAGGTACAAGTAGTTCTTCACCAGCGTGTTCTTTGCGTTGTGCCGGCAGCCGGTCATGCACTCCCCGACCTCCAGGCACCCTCGGCGGCGCGGGCCCGCCCCCCCGAAGAACGGGTCGGCGGCCTCGACACCAGGCTCCTTTCGGCCTTCCCGGCCGAAGAACACCCCGACCGGCGCCATGCTGAATGTGTCGCCTACCCCCATCTCAGCGGCTACCGCCTGCATCACCTCATCTGCCGGCGTCATCGTCGGGTTCTGGACCACGCCCAGCATGCGCTCCGCCTGGTCGTAGTACGGCGCCAGCTCAGCCCGCCAGTCCGTGATGTGCGCCCACTGACGATCGCCGTAGAAGGAGTCCGACATCGGCTGATAGAGCGTGTTCGCGTAGACCAGCGACCCCCCGCCGACCCCCGCGCCAGCCAGGATGATCACATTCCGCAACACATGGATCCGCTGGATACCCAGGCAGCCGAGCTTTGGCGCCCACAAGAACCGGCGGACATCCCAGGAGGTGCGGGGGAGGTCAGCGTCCTCAAACCGGCGCCCCGCCTCTAGCACGCCCACTCGGTAGCCCTTCTCTGCAAGCCGTAGCGCAGCCACCGAGCCGCCGAAGCCCGAGCCAATCACGAGCACGTCATAGTGCTGCGAAACAGCGGACCGACCCATCGTCCTCACCCCTATCCGCGAGCACGCGAATACTCGATGGTGCGCAGGCGGGCGGCATGGCAGCAGGGCCGAAGGTCCCCAACGTTCACAGGCGCGATGGGACCATCGGCCATACCGGGCGCAGCTGGGCCGGGCCTACGATAATCCGGAAATATCGTCAGTCGGTGCATGTACGGCAGTCGAATGAAATGCCGATGTCATGTTATGGAGCTGGGTCATGAAGCTGCTGAACTCGCTGGATGCCTCGTTCATTGACGCGGAGGACCAGGACCGGAACGCTTCGTTCGCGATTGCCTCGATCGCAGTTCTCGACGGACCTGCACCCTCGTACGAGGAGTTTCTTGCCTCGATTCGCCGGCGCTTGCCGCTGGTGCCGATCTACCGCAGGAAGCTCCGCAAGGTCCCGTTCAATCTTGGCTCGCCAGTCTGGGTTGACGACCCGAACTTCGACCTCCGATACCACGTCCGGCAGACCGCCCTGCCGGCGCCCGGCGGTGACCAGCAGCTCCGCCGCTTAATGGCGCGGGTTATGACGCAGCGCCTGGACCGCGACTACCCGCTGTGGGAGTACTGGCTTGTCGAAGGGCTCGACCAGGGCCGGTGGGCGCTGATTTCCAAGGTGCACCATTGCATGGTCGATGGCGTGTCGGCCGCTGACCTCTATCGGGTGATCTTCGATGCATCACCGGAGCCGCCGCCGCTGCCCGAGGTCGACGTCGAGGAACGGCCCGCGCCGCCCGAGCCATCGGGGTTTGAGCTGGCCGCGAGTGCAGTCCTGAATGCAGCGCTGCGGCCGCGGCGAGATGGCGGCGTGATCCAGCGTGTGCTGGCGAACCCGGAGGCTGCCGTCCGGCAGGCAACCGAAGCAGTGCGGGGCGTCGTGCGGATGGCCGAGGCCCTGCCGTCGGCCGCCAGGTCATCGCTGAGTGGTCCCATCGGCCGGCAGCGCCGGTACACATGGGCCAGAGCATCGCTCGCCGACGTCAAAATGATCAAGAACAATTTTGGCGGCACCGTGAACGACGTCTTCCTGGCCGCGATCAGCGGCGGCTTCCGTGCACTGCTGCTGGCCCGCGGCGAAGAGCCGACACCGTCCATGATTCCGTCGCTCGTGCCCGTGTCGCTTCGCAGCGAGGGCGAGGAGAGCATTTACGAGAACCGGCTATCAGCCCTTGTGGCCAACCTTCCCGTCGATATCGCCGATCCGGTGGCGCGCCTGGCCGCAGTCACAACGCAGATGGCGGCGCTGAAGGAGAGCAGCGAACCCAAGGCCGGCGACGCGATCGCCAGCCTGCGGCGGTACACGCCCTTCCCCCTGGCGTCGATGTTCGTCCGGCTCGCTGTCGGCCTTCCGCAGCGGGAGATCGTCACGGTCACCACGAACGTCCCCGGCCCGCAGCAGCCACTCTACGGGCTTGGCCGCCGACTGATAGAGATCATCCCGTACGTCCCTATCGCTACGACGCTGCGCACTGGGATCTGCATCTTCACCTACTGCGGCCAGGTCACGTTCGGCATCACCGGCGACTACACCACGACCCCGGACATTGATGTGCTGGCCGCCGCCATCGAGGGCAGCGTCGCGGAACTCGTCAAGGCAGCGGAGAACACAAGCGACTAGCGGCCGGGTATCGGCGACCCCGGATCTCCCGTCACAGCTAGCCGGGGTGCCGGCGGCTGAGGATGTCGCGCAGGTGCCCTACGGGCCATCGGCGGTCGAACAGCGTCGGGTTGTCTCGGTCCTCGGCGCGAAGGTGCTCGATCAAGGTCACGTAGTCGTCGAGGTCAAGCGTCCTGATCAACGCGAGCAGGTCGGCTGCCTCGCCGGTGACAGGGGCGACCGGCGCGACGAGCCGGTCATAGAGTGCCACGACCTGGTGAACCATCGCCAGGTGGCGCGGCCCGGGATCGACGGAAGGAAAGTTCGTCGCGGCGAAGTCCTCGGTGAAGACAATCGGCTCGACGGCCAGGGCCTGCGGTCCGTAGCGCTGGGCGAGATGGATGAGCAGCTCGACGTCGAAGGTCTCGTTGAAGGACGCCATCTGCCGCAGGACCGGGCCGAGCGCGGCCGCGTCGAAGACCTTGAAGCCGGCCTGGGTGTCGAGCACCCGGGCCAGGGGCGGGATGAGCACGGCCCGGACGAAATGCCGGAACAGGACGATGATCTTGTCGGGCTTGTCGCCGGTGCTGTGCGGCTCCGTGACCGGCCCGTCAGCCCGGACCAGCACCGCCCCCTCGATGCCATAACGCTGGCCGAGCGCGCCGACTATCTTGTCCCCGGCCACTACCGGCGCCGCCAGCGAGCCCAGCTGGGCCAGGTTCGCGGACAGATCCGCGTCGGTGTAGCAGACCACATGCCGGGCGGCGGCATTGGCCCGCGCCGGGCCGGTCCCGGCCGCGGCGGCCAGCGCGGCCAGTATGGATCCGCCCTTGCGGGACTGGTCGGTCGAGGTCAGCCGGCCGAATGCGGGGCTTATCGAGACGTTACTCTCGATCACGTCGGCCAGCCTGAGCACCGTCACACTGCGGTGCCCTTCCCGCGGGTAGCCCTCAGCCGCCGCGATATCCGTCATGAGATCGGCACTGGACGGCCGGTCCGGGCAGCCGTCGTCGCAGGCGATGATGCTCCACGTGACGCCGGGCAGACCGCCGGTCAGCCAGTCCAGCTGGCGGACCTTGGCCCGCACGAAGTCCTCCCCGTGCGGGTGCACAGCGCGGCGGACCATGCGGCCCGTCTCGCCGTACATTGCCCACACCACGGTCAGGTGGACCGGCCCGGTCAGCTCGCCCAGCCGCCGTCGCGAGCGAGCCGCGGCAGTCGCTTCGGCCGCGACCGCCGGACCGTGACCGGCCACGGCACTCCCCGCTACCGCGCGGCTCGCGGCCAGGGCGGAGGCCAGGTCGAGCACCGCCTCGTTCTGACCAGAGTCCGTCAGGTCACGCCTGAGCACCGGCGCCTTGTCCACAACCCGAGGATGCCAGGCCCCGAGCCGCCACCGTGACGAGCCCCGGTCGCACCCGCGAACCCGGCGCGACCTAAAGGTCCATCCTGTTCGTGTGAATGGCCTGCAGTTCGGTATAGGCCAGCATGCCCCAGGGCCCGCCTTCGACGCCGATTCCGCTCCACTTGAGGCCTCCGAATGGCTGTCCCGGGATTCCGGACTGATGGGTATTCACCCAGACCGTGCCTGACTCCACTCGGGGGGCGAGAGTTCGCCCTCGCTCCGGGTCCGCGGTCCATACGGAAGCCCCGAGCCCGTAGTGACTGTCGTTCGCCTGCGCGATCGCCTGCTGAACGTCCGAATACTGGATGACAGGCAGCGCCGGCCCGAACTGCTCTTCTACCACGATGCGCTCGTCGCCCTTGAGCCCCGCGAGAACAGTCGGTTCGTAGAAATACCCCGGGCCGTCTGTGCGCGATCCACCGGCCGCGACCTTGACCCCGGATCCGAGCGCGTCGGTGACAAGTTCCTGAACGCGATCGCGCTGTGCCGGATTGCACAACGGTCCGATGTCAGTCCCCGGCGCCTGCCCATCCCCCAGCCGGGCCGCCCGGGCCCGGTCGGCCAGGGCGTCGACGAGCTGACCGTAAAGCGCCGGGGGCGCATATACGCGCTTAATGGCGACGCAAATCTGTCCGCAATTCGCGAATGCGTTGGCAAACACGCCGTCGGCAACCGCGTCCACGTCGGCATCATCGAGCACTATCGCCGGATCATTGCCGCCAAGTTCGAGGAGCACTCGCTTGAGGTCGGCAGCCGCGGCTGCCGTGATCTTCTTGCCCGTGGCGACCGAGCCGGTGAAGCTGATCATGCGCACGAGCGGATGGCTTGTCATCAGCGCACCGAGGGCGTCGTTGCCACTGACGACGTTGAGCACCCCTGGTGGCAGCGCGTCCCGGACCAGTTCCCCGAAGCGCAAGCTCGACAGTGGCGTATATGGCGAGGGCTTGAGCACGACTGTGCATCCTGCCGCTAGCGCAGGCGCCAGTTTGGAAATTGCAGTGCCGAGAGGGAAGTTCCACGGCGTGATGGCTGCGACTGACCCCATCGGCCGGCGGAGCACCTGAACGATGAGGTCGTCGGTGTCGCTGACAGTGTCGACCGGCAGGCTCAATCCGGCGTAGTAGCGAAGCTCTCCGACGGCACCGCCGAGTTCGTCCTTGGCTTCGTGCAGTGGCTTGCCCTGCTCCTCAGTGATCAGCGCGGCGATCTCGTCGAGGTTGCTGTCGAGCCTCGCAGCGATGTCGAGCAGTACCGATGATCGCGCCGCCGGATCCGCGGCCCAGGGTTCGCGTGCCGCGTGAGCACTGGCTACCGCCGCGTCCAGGAGATCCGCAGTGCACTCCGGAGCGTGTCCGATCACCTGACCATTCGCCGGGTTGAGAACCGGAAACGTTTCCTTGCACACTTCGGGCTTGCCCGCGACAGTCATGGTCAGGTCGAGCATCGAACTCCTTCGATGTAACGGTTTTCGCCGATTGCAAGGTTGCGCACGGCCGTCAGCGTGATCCTCGCATCGCGGCCTGCTCGACACTAGATTGCACAATTGTTCGCCGAAGAGGCCATACAGATGCGATCGACCACACCCGCAGCCTCCGGCGGCCAACCGTGACGAGCGGCGCC
>CAWIMN010000001.1:0-150107 GCA_963837255.1 uncultured Actinomycetota bacterium | reverse complement strand
CCGGGATGCCTCCTGTTGACCGTAGTTTCGGCCACCTGATCCAGTCACAAAAGTGATATCACTTTGATAGGTGGATCGTCAAGAGCGACGAGCGGTGCAGGCGATGGCCGGTTGCTGCCGGAACTGGTGAAGGCTCACCGGCCGGTCGGGTACGCCACTCTGCCGGACGCAACTGTTCAAGGATGCGCCTTCCGCTTTGACATGATGCTGGCGTGCCCACTCACGTTGTGTTGCTGCGCGGGGTCAACAACCTTGGCGGCAAGAAGGTCACGATGGCGGCACTCCAAGGGGTTGTGACCTCGCTCGGGCATGCCGATGTCATGACGTACATCCAGAGCGGAAACGTGCTGTTCACTCCGCGGCTGACAGACAGCAGGACACGCCCGCTCGGACACTGCGGCGCTAGCCGCCGAGTTGGAGCGAGCCATCGCCGACGGCATCGGGGTGCAGGCTCGCGCTGTGGTGCTCTCCCGCGAGGAACTTGCGCGCTGCGTACGCGACAACCCGTATCCGGGCCAGACGGATCCCAAGCTGCTGCATGCGGTGTTCCTGCCCGAGGTGCCCGGACCCGGCCTGGCAGCATGGGTGGCCGGCGCCGAGCGGCAAGTGCGGGTGAAAGGCAGCCGGGACGAGGCGCGGGTGCTCGGACGCACGGTCTACCTGCACACCCCGGACGGATACCCGCGCAGCGAACTGCGCCGCGTGCTCGCCAGGGCGGGCGGACCGACCTCGGCCAAAGTCGCCGGAACGGCGCGCAACTGGGCCACAGTCAGCAGGCTGGTCGAGCTATGCGGACCTTGACTTGCAGGCGCACCTTCCAGCCGGCGCACTGAGCCAGGAGTGGTGACTCACCACCGGGCTCGATGCCATCGCGCCGCACCCACGATCGCCACGGCGGCAGAAGGCCTGCCGACGATCATCACCGGGCAGGTGGCCACGGTCAAATGGTTGAGCGGTGGGCTCAGCGCTTCTCGGCTGTGGCACAGTCTGCAGTCAGGTCACGCTGATACCAGGTGCCTGGTCGGCCGCCGGGCTCGGCCGGTCCAGCCGCGACGAACCCGGCTTTGATCAGCACCTTCTGGGACGCGACGTTGTCATAGGTGGTCGCTGCTCTGAGCGTGCGCAGCCCGTAATGCGCGACCGCGAGCTGACACAGTTCTCGCACGGCCCCGGTCGCCACGCCGCGACCCGCGACTTGCTGTGCGACCCGGTATCCGAGCTCGGCGGTGCCGTCCTCAAGATCGACAAGGTTGAACCGGCCGAGCACCGTCCCATCCTCGCCGACGAGTACATGGAAGACGCAGGTCCCAGCCTCCTGCTCGGCCAGCAGGGCGTTGTGCTGCTCGATGAAGTGGTCGAAGAACTCATCGCCACGATCGGAGATAAAGGTGGCAAAGTAGGCACGGTTCGCCAGTTCGAAGGCCAGGATCGCCGGGGCGTGGTCGGCGCGCAGGCGCTCCAATTCGGGCACCCCCGAACCCTACTCAGATGGCGCACTGCGGTCACCTGAGTTTCCGCTGACTGCGTGTGAAAGTGGGCGCGTCAGCGCCCGCACCGGTCTTGCGTGGCCAGCATTCATTGGAAACCTGGTTGCCGGACTTCCGAGCACGGCGGGTCGCAGGCTCGGCTTGGGGTTAATGGTCAGGGTTATATCGGGGGCTTCCCCGATGGCCGCAGGCTGACGCATGCCTCCACACTGGCTTCATGCAGCAGGGCGGCAGCGCGATCAAGCAGGCTTCGCGCCGGGTACTCACTGCCACGCCGCGCTAAGAAGCCGCCAAGCGGTCCGTCTCGGACACCGAAAGAGACCTCGTAGAGAGAGACCGACAACGCCATGTATGAAGCGGAAGACCCCCTTGTCGCGGCCGAGCAGCTAGCCAGGCTCGACCCGCGCGCCGCCGCCGAGGCCCTACTGACCTTCGCCTGCGACGGAGCCGTCGACGACGGCCTGCGCCTGGAAGCAGCAAGCCAGCTCGCCGCCCTCGACACGCGCGCCGCCGCCGAAGCCCTGCACGCCGTCGCGTGCGACGGAGCCGTCGACGACGGCCTCCGCCTGGAAGCAGCAAGCCAGCTGCCCGCCCTCGACACGCGCGCCGCCGCCGAAGCCCTGCACGCCGTCGCCTGTGACGGAGCCGTCGACGACGGCCTCCGCCTGGAAGCAGCAAGCCAGCTGCCCGCCCTCGACACGCGCGCCGCCGCCGAAGCCCTGCACGCCATCGCCTGCGACAGCGCCGTCGACGACGGACTGCGCCTGGAAGCGGCCGAGCAGCTAGCCACGCTGGACCCGCGGGCGGCCGTGTAGGCGCTCGGCAATCAACGCTAGGCCGAGCATCAGATCGCTTCGCGTTCGCCCGCGCTGCTTCGGCCCGAGCCCTGGCGGCTCGGGCAGCACCCGCGCCCGATGATCGACAAGGTCGGCCGCATCCCATTCGAGGCCGGGCGCTGGCGAGTACGGATCGCTCGAAGCCAGGTACCGTCCGGCCACGATTCTAGGAACGGGGCCGCCCACGTTCGCCGCCCTCGAACGCTGGCGGCAGCGATCACACCCGGCCGTCGTCGTCGCCGGGCCAGTCGGTCTGGTACATCACCCCATCGGGCTCGTTCCGCGGGACCGGGATCGGATCGGCTACGCCGATGCCTTCCATCAGCCGCGCAGATTGCCCTGGATTCGGCTCTTCCACGGCCCGGCGTCCGTGCCTGGCCTGGTCGGACCTCGCGGTCCTGCGACTCAACCGCATGAGCGGCGTGCCGGCCAGTCCCAGCAGCAAGAAGACCAGCGAGATCAGGAGGAGCATGAACGTTCCGGCCTGGTTCGACGTGGCGAAGACGGCGTACCCTCCGGCACAGCCGGTCAGTACGCCGATGCCGATCGCCCATTGCTGCTCGCGCCGGGTCAGCAGGTGCGGCGGCGAACCAGCGCCGTTGGCCCCAAGTCTGTCTTGCTCAGCTTCTCGGTTCATATCCCACGCTTCTCTGGTCGTTCGCCTTCGCCGGGTCTGGTCATAGGCACGCTGAATGGATGACCTGATCAGCTCGCCGCGATCACCGGGCGTGAACTTCAGCGACCCGACTCCCCACTGCCGGGTGTCACCCTGATCCTGGACGTCGGTCGCCTCCAGCAACGCTGGCTCGCCCGGACCTGTCACCGGAACTGATGAGCGCAGGCTGACGGCCCGGCGCAGGCGGGCCGCGACGACCCTGAGGTCGCCGTCGTCGAGGAAATAGGCGACAGCACCGAACGCCGCGAGTGCGCAGACGGCGGCGACCGCGCCGAGCAGGCCATACACCAGCCTGTGATGGACCGGAACCGCGACGCTGACGACCACGCCGACGGCTGCACCGACCGCCGCGGCGGCCATCCCGGCCAGCGTCGCGCGGCCTGTCCCGTGCACGGCCGCCTTGCCCCGGATCCGCCGGGTGGCTATCACCAGCGGGATGGCTGCCGCGGTTGCGCCAATGGTGCTACCGAGCGCTAGCGCCCCGACCACGAACCGAGCCGGCACGAGCTCGGCGAGTACCACCTGCGCGACTAGCTGAAGCAAGCCGCTGCCCGCCAGCGCGATGCCGGCGACCTTCAGCCGCCCGAGCGCGAGCAGGGCCCTGGTCAGGTTCGCGATGACGCCGACTCCCACCAGGCCAGGGGCTAGCAAGGCGAACCCCAGCATCAGCTGCGGTACCTGGCCAGGCGACTTAGCGAGCACGTGCGCGGCCGGGACAGTGATCGCGCCGGTCACCGCTATGCCGAGGCAGGACATCAGCACAACCGCCCGCGTCGAGCCAGCACAGGTCCGGTCGAATACCGATCCGTCGCGGGCCGACAACACCGGGAACGCGCTGAGCACGATCGACAGCGCCAGCACGGCGTTCAGGGAGTAAAACACCTGTGTCGCGTAGCCGATGATGACGAGCGCGCCAGTCGCTCCGCGCCCGTTGGCCAGGGCGATCACGGCAATGCCCGAGATCTCTTGCACGACCATCTCGGCCAGGCCTACCATCACCAGGCCGCCGGTCCGGCGCGCGATGCCGGGCGGGAACCGCAACGTGGGCCGGAGCCGCAAGTGCAGCCGCCAGGTCGGCACCGCGCCAACCACCACCATGGCCGCGATGCCCAGCGTGGCGCCCCCCGACAGCACGAGCTCGGCCGAAGCCGGCAGCCGGCCGAGCGGGAGTCCCTTGCTGAGCGGGGCGAAGGCGAGATAGGAGGAAATGAGCACAAGGCTGGAGACCAGCGGCGCCAGCGCATACCCAGCGAACCGGCGGTATGCCTGCAGCAGGCCGAACAGCACGACCGAGAGTCCGTACAGGACCGCCTGGGGTGCGAACACCCGCAGCATGGTGGCGGTCGTGGCGACGACGTCGGCGTGTACGCACTGCGCGCTCGGGTTGACCGGGTTGAGAAGCTCGGCGATCGGACCGGCGCTTACCACGACGATGAGAGTCAGCGGGACAAGGATGACGAGGGTCCACGTCAGCAGAGCCGAGGCGATCTGGCTGACGTCTGCCTTAGCCTCCGGGTCAGCAGCGGACCGCTCAGCCGAGCGGGCCAGCACGGGGACCATCACGCTCGCCATCGATCCGCCGAGGACCAGTTCGTAGACGAGGTTCGGCACCTGGTTCGCGGTGAAGTACGCCGTGCCCAGGCACGTAGCGCCGACGGTCTGCGAGAAGACCAGCGTCCGCGCGAGACCGAGGATGCGCGCCAGCATGGTAAGGCCCGCTATGACACCAGCGCCGCGGGCGATGCCCGCGGCGTGCGAATGACGGCTGTCCGTCTCGCTGGCTGATCCCAGCTGGGTCACGTGGCATCACTCGCGCTAGTCGGCGCGCGCATTCAACGGTCTCCGCTGCTCGTATGGATGGCTGCGGCCGGCCGGGGGCCCGGCAGGCAGGAGCCTTGATGGCATGCAAGTTAGGGCGCGCATATAGGTCCAATGCACGCCCGTACCAGTAAAGCGTTCCCGGCGCTGGCGGGCGGCGGTTATAACCGATCTTGCGCGGCGAATCTCGCCAGATGCGCTGGCCAGCGAGCTAGTTGCCCCGTATTGCGCGTCTCCTTGGTAGGTTGAGCTCCCCGGCGAAGGAGGGTCGAGTTGAAGGCGCTGGTGTTCCGGCACAGCCTGGCCCGGGAGGCCGCGGCCACGATCGGCGGGCGTGTCGGCCAGCGAGCCTTCGTTTCCCGCTTCGCGCCGGTCCGGCTTGAGGACGTTGCCGAGCAGCCACTCCCGTCGCCGGACTGGATCCGGGTCCAGACGACCTTCTCTGGCCTGTGCGGCTCGGATGTCAAACAGATCCTCCTGAACGGCGCCCGCGACAATCCGCTGACGGCGCTGGTGTCATTCCCGCACGTACTCGGCCACGAGGTAGTCGGACGCCGGGCGGATACCGGCCAGCGCGTCGTGCTGAACCCGTGGCTGTCGTGCGGGCCCCGCGGCATCGACCCGCCGTGCGAAGCCTGCAAGACCGGCCGTTATCCCTGGTGCCGCGGCTTCCGCTCGGGTGACCTGCCGGTCTCGATCCACCTCGGCAACTGCGCGGCCGCCGCCGGCGCGCACGCCGAGCGCTTCGCTGCCCACGCCTCGCAGCTGTTTGCCATCCCCGATGCTGTCTCCGACGAGGCAGCCGTCCTGGCCGACCCGGTCAGCGTGTCACTGCGGTCGATTCTGCTCGCGCCGCCCGCCGACGACGCGCCCGTCCTCGTCTACGGCTCGGGGACGCTTGCGTTCGCGGCCATCGCGCTCCTCCGCCACCTCTACCCGGCTGCTCAGGTCTGGGCGGCGACCCGGCCCGGTGCCCGCGCCGAGCTCGCGACCCTCCTTGGTGCTCACGCGGTCCTGTCCTCCTCGCCTGATCAGCTCGTCGCGCAGGTCGCGCGCCGCGTGGGTACCACACCGCTGGAGCCATGGAGCAAGCGCGACTGGCTCCAGGACGGCCCGGCCGTGGTTTACGACACGATCGGCTCGACTGAGACCGTGGAGACCTCCCTGCGGCTGCTCGCGACAGGCGGCACACTCGTGGTCTCCGGTGTCGAGCCACCCAAGCGGTTCGAATGGACGCCCCTGTACTTCAAGGAGATCCGCGTCATCGGCTCGAACGGCTTCGGCATCGAGGCGGTCGATGGCGTAGCCAAGCATGCCATGCAGCACTACTTCGACTTCATCGCGGGCGGCCTCGACCTGACTCCGGTCATCACTCACCGCTTCCCCCTCGACCGCTGGGACGAGGCGGTCCTTGCCGTGAAGAACTCCCGCCGCACCGGCGCCGTCAAGGTCCTGCTCGAGCCCGGCGGAGACGCCTAATGCAGATCCGGATCGAGGGAACTGACCTGCCTGGCCGGTCGTGCGGCGCTAGCCGCGACTTCCCCGGCTACGACAACATCCATGTCGGCCTCCAGCGCCGCGCCACGCCCGGCGAGCTGCTCGGCCTGACGCCGGGCGACGCACCGGCCGCGCAGTGGACGATCGACTGCGAGGTCGCCGACACCGAGGCGGGCCTGGACGTGAGGGGTCGCTACATCCAGGGGCCGCGCGGCGGCCGCTTCATATACCTGAGCTGGGGCACTGTCGACGCCGCCGGCGTCTTCTCGCTCTTCCGCCGGGCCAAGCTGTGGCTTGACGGAGTCGCGCCTGCGGTGCTCGCGGACGCCGTCAGGACTGGCGTGCTCGTCGGCCGGCTGGGCCTGACCGACGCGAGAGGCCTCCCGACCTGCACGGCAAGCCGGCCGCCAGCCATTGAGTGGTCGGCTGGCGGCAGCGGCCTAAGATAGCCGGTGCAAGTGCCGATTAACTCCGAAATGACCCGGAGCCTGAAGCGATGCCAGACGCTCCCGCTGAATCGCCGGCGCACAACCCGGCCACGCCCAACGTCGCTCGCATGTACGACTTCATGCTCGGCGGCAAGGAGAACTACGCCAGCGACCGGATGGCGGTAAGCAAGCTGGCCGCGATGGCTCCCGGAGCGCCGCTCAACGCGCGCCAGAACCGCGCCTTCCTTGGTCGTGCCGTGCGCTTTGTCGTCAGCCAGGGAGTCACGCAGTTCCTCGACGTGGGCGCGGGCCTGCCGACCCAGGAGAACGTGCACGAGGTTGCCACGGCGATCGCACCGGACGCCAGGACGGTGTATGTCGACAATGATCCCGTCGTGCTCAGCCATGCCCGCGCGCTTCTCAGCTACGACGCGCGTGCCGAGGTCGTCGCCGGCGACGTGCGCGAGCCCACCGCGATCCTCGGCAATCCGCAGGTGCTGGCCCTTCTCGATTTCGATGCCCCCGTCTGCGTGCTGCTCGTCGCGATCCTGCATTTCGTCCCGGACGCCGATGAGCCGGCGGACATCATCGCCACTTTCCGGGACGCCATGGCGCCGGGTAGTTACCTGATCGTGTCGCACGCCACCATGGACGGAGCGCCGCCGCACGAGGCCTCCAGGACCGGCGACGCGCAGGACGTCTATCAGCAGTCGTCGGCTCCGCTGATCATGCGCGATCCAAGCCAGGTCGGCCGGCTGCTGGACGGGTTCTCGCTGGTCGAGCCCGGACTCGTGCACGTCACGGACTGGCGGCCGGAGTCGCCAGGGCGCCATGGCTTTGATGCTTTCCTCGGCGCAGTCGGGTACCGGGGATAGCCGCCGCGCTATCACGAGCCGACCGTCGGCGCGGTCCGGGCCTGGCTGCCGGCTAGCCCCGCGTGTCGCCGCCGAACCGCTCGTCGACCTGCCCGGCCGTCAGCCCGAAGTCGGCGAGCGCGTATCGATGCGACGGTCTGGCCTCGCCGTGCGAGGCCTCAGCGTGCAGCACTCGCACGGCGTCCGCCGCGGCGCCGCTATAAGGCAAGCCGAAGTGCGCGTAGACCGACTCGACGGTGCCGACGGGGTCAGCGGTGAAGTCCGCATAGTCGACGTCCAGGAACTGCTCCTCGTCATACCGCGCCCTGGCCGCGGCGAACTCTTCCAGCCCGCGGGCCCATAGCTCAAGCTGGTGGCTGCCGATCACGGCGCCGCGGAACTTCTCCGACCAGCCGTCGGTGGCGTGCGCGGCAAGGCTGCACATAGACCCGACGACCGCTCGCGGCTCGCGGTGGGTCTGGATGATCAGCGCGTCGGGGTACGCAGCGAGGATGGCGTCCAGCGCGAACAGGTGACTGGGATTCTTCAGCACCCACCGGTGGCCCGGCTCGGTCAGCCCGATCAGCTGGAGATTGCGCCGGTGCCGTTGGTAGGGGCCGGCCCAGTCTTGCTCGCGTAGCCAGGCCGAGTACGTCGGCAGGTGCGCCAGGCACTCATAGGACACCGATCGCAGCGTCTGCCGGAGCAACTGCCAGCACTCTTCGACGGTGTCCGCGGCGATGTAGTGGACGCCCATGAACTCGGGGTGCTCGATGTGATGCCGCTGGTAGCCGGCCTGGATGTGCTGGAACACCGGATTGTCAGTCCAGGTGTCGCGCGGCGGCCGCGGCTGCGGCATCTCGGCGAGCCACAACTCCAGCCCCTGATGCTCGGGATCGGCGGTGAGCAGCCGGTGCAGCGCTGTCGTCCCGCTCCGCGGCAGTCCCGTGACGAAGATGGGCCGCTCGATCGGGACGTCCGCATGCTCGGGATACGCCGCCCAGCCCGCCTCGGTCAGCAGCCTGGCGGCCAGCGCGCCCCGCAAGCCGACCCGGGCGACCCGCTGGCCGAGCTGGGTCAGCTCGGCGTCGCGCGCATACGACTCCAGGATCACCGCGAGGCCGTCGCTGTAGTCATCCGCGCCAAAGTCGGACAGGCCGGTCAGCCGGCGGGCCGACGCGCGCAGGTCATCGACGGTACCTACGTTGTCCCGCTCCTGCGTGGTCATTGCTCTGCCACCGCCCTGGACGCACTCAGTGGTGGTACTCGCCGCAGTTCACATCGAGGCACTGGCCGGTTATGGCGCGCGCCAGCGGGGACGCGAGGAACAGCACAGCGTCCGCGATCTCGTCCGGCTCCGGCAGCCTGCCGAGGTCGATGCTCGCCGCCGTCTCGGCGTAGATCGCGTCCGGGTCAACGCCGCGCTTCTTGCCGAGGTAGCTGAAGTACCACTTCAGCGACTCGCCCCAGATGTGGCCGGGCGCGACCGAATTGACCCGGATGCCTTGCGGTCCGAGCTCGGTGGCGAGGCTCTGCGCCATCGCGAGCAGCGCGGCCTTGGCCATCTTGTACGGGCCCATGGTCCGCTGCGAGAAGCGCACGACCATCGAATTGACCATGACGACCGAGCCGGACGTCGCCGCGAGCGCGGGGATGAACAGCCGCGTCATCCGCAGCGCGGAGATGACGTTGTTGTTGAAGCCGGCCTGCACAGCGTCCAGGTCGACCTTGGCGAGGTCGGCGATCGGCGGCATGACGAGCGCGTTATGAACCAGCGCGTCGACCTTGCCGAACTCCTCCACCGCGGCCGTGGCCAGCCGCGCGGCGTCGGCCTCCACCGTCATGTCGGTCGGCACCACCAGCGCCCGGCGGCCGAGGTCCTTGATCTCGGCCGCGACGTCCTCGAGCCGGGATGCGGTGCGCGCGGCGAGCACGACGTCGGCGCCGGCGGCCGCGCCGCGGACCGCGATCTGACGGCCGAGGTCCGGTCCCACACCGGAGACGACGAGCACCTTATCCTGGAGATACATCAGCCCAGCTCCCCTTGCACTAGCCCGCGCTGCACTAGCCCACCATCCGGTTCGCGACCGCCGCCTGCCGCGCCGCGATCCGCAGCCGGTACTCGGCCGGTGTGATCCTGGCGTAGTCGTAGTGCGGCAGCCTGTCCGCCAGCTCCGCGACCGGTACCACCCAGGCCAGCGGGCCGTCGGCGGCGGTGAGATCCCTGGTCAGCCCCTGCCAGCGAATCTGCACGTAGCCGCGAGTCCGCCCGGTGAGCTCCAGCCAGTTCGCGACGCCGGGGTCGTGCTCGCTCATCACGAATCGCAGCTTGCCATCGGGGTCAGCGCGGGCCTGGTCGACAGTGAGGCTGGTCTGATGGTTGATGTAGTCGAGCGAGACGTACCACATGCTGCCCAGCTGAATGCCCTGGTACGGCGCCACGTCCTTGCTGGCGGCCGGAACAGTCACGATCATGGCCTGGTCCGGGTCCAGGTCGAAGTGCCCGGCCGACGAGAACTGCGTGGCCAGTCCGCCGGGCGTGGGTCGTGGCGGCGTCATGGTGTTGACCGGCTCTTTCAGGTAAAACCACTCGGGGAATGCCAGGAACGTCCGCAGCCGCGACAGCAGGATCTTGCCCGCCACGCCATATCGCTTAGCCAGCAGTGCCGCATCCGGCGGCGGCGGCGCGGCGCCGATCATTTCCGCGCGCTGGATCCGGATCGTGCCGCGCCGCTCGTGCGCCCAGTCGCTGTACACCTCACGCACGACGAGCATCGCCGAACCGGATCCGAGCGGGACGTAGTTGGCGGGCGCGTCAGCCCGTGGCGGCCCGAACCGCAGCTCGAACGAGCCATCAGCTGCGATGTCAAGGCGACGGTCGTCAAAGGCGGTCAGGCTGTCCGGCACGTCGACGGGCGAGTAGTCACCGTTCAGCACCTGGAAGCTGAGGTCCGCCGTCGTCCCGCGCTGGCCCGTGACGACGTACTCGGCGTCGTCACGAAGGTAGGCGTGCAGATAGAGAGTGTCGGGGTTATCGAGGCCCAGCTTCGTGTACGGGCCGGTCGACTGCACAAAGTACGGGAAGTCGCGCTGGTAGGCCCAGGCCATGTGCAGTGACGCCTGGATGCTGCCGGCCAGGTAGTCATACCCTTCCGCTAGGTCCTGGTCGGTGCGCACGTGCGGCGCCGCCGCGATGATCTGCTCGGCCTCGAGCACCGCGTCCGCGAACGACTGGGTGATCACGGCTACCTTTCCGGGTGCGACGTGGCGCGGCGCCGGGTCGACGGCAGCGGCGACCCGGCATCAGAACCGGCCCGACCAAAGGTAGAACACGTTCTAAAAGCACGTCAATGACCGGCCTCGCGGAGGCGCAGCTAGCTGGCCTTCTCGGGCGCCCACATGTTGTCGATGAAACGTAGTGACGGGCTGTCGTCCAGCGAGTTCACGGTCTCGTAGATCCGCTGGTAGCCGATGTGCGAGATCCGCCACTGGCCGTCATCGCCGCGCTCGTAGCTGTCCTCGTAGAACGCCGCACCCTTGATCACGACCCGGTATTCCATCGCAATGACGGTGTCCTCAAACGACCACGTTCCCGATGCCTTATCGCCGTTGACGGAGATCTCCGGCTGCCCGCAGCGGTGCACGGTGATGATCTCCGGCCCCAGATTGTCGCGCAGGTAGGAGACGATCTCGTCGCGGCCGCGCAGGTTCAGGGGGCGCCCGGCGGCGTGGGTGCCGTAATCGGCGCTGGCGTCCGCAGTAAAAACGTCCGCGATCTCGTCCCACAGCTTCAGGTCGACGCAGCGCAGGTACCGGTACTTCACCTGGCGGATCTCTTCCAGCGCCACAAGGTCCATATCGTCCAGCTTTCAGATCTGATTGACTTCCAACAAGAACATGTTCTACTCCAAGTGGTCAACCCGTGCCCGCGACATGCTCGGGCCGGCCCAGCCGGAGGTAACGTGCGCTTCTGCTACGCCGAGTCGATGACCGATCCGACCTTCTATGCGCCGCTAGCTTGCGCGGCGGAGGAGGCCGGCTACGACTCGATGGTGATCCCGGACAGCATCTGCTACCCGGCGGAGTCCGACAGCGTCTACCCGTTCAACCCCGACGGCAGCCGGGAGTTCCTGGAGGACAAGCCGTTCCTCGAGCCGTTCTCCCTGATCCCGTACCTCGGCGCGGTAACCCAGCGACTGCGATTCATCACCTTCGTGCTCAAGCTGCCCGTCCGCCACCCCGTCCTCGTCGCCAAGCAGGCCACCTCGACCGCGGTCCTGACCGGCAACAGGCTGGTCCTAGGCGTCGGGACCAGCCCGTGGCGGGAGGACTACGACGTGCTCGGGGTGCCCTGGCAGCACCGCGGCCAGCGGATGGACGAGGCGCTCGCCATCGTCCGCGGCCTGTCCGCCGGCGGGTACTTCGAGTTCCACGGCGAGGTGTTCGATGTACCGCCGATCAAGATCGCTCCGGTGCCCACGCAGCCGGTGCCCGTCCTGGTCGGCGGCCACGGCGAGGCGGCCCTGCGCCGCGCCGCCGCGTCCGGCGATGGGTGGCTGCACGGCGGCGGCAACCCCGCCGATCTGCCCGGTCTGCTAGCCCGGCTGGCGGACTTGCGCGCCGAGTACGGGACCGCCGACCGCCCGTTCGAGATCCACGTGATCTCAATGGACGCGTACTCGGCCGACGGCATTCGGCGGCTGGCGGATGCGGGCGTCACCGAGGTCATCGTCGGCTTCCGCTGGCCTTACCACGTCGGCCCCGACGCCGAGGATCTGCAGCCCAAGCTCGATAAACTGCGCAAGTACGCCGACGACGTGATCGCGAAGACGCACTAGGGGTGTCATGGATGCCGCGCCAGTCAACCTGCAGGCAGCGCTGCGGTCCTTCGACGAGGTCTACAGCCCGCGCATCCTCACCCGGATGAACGACTACGACGTCCGGATCGCCCACGCCAAGGGCGAGCACGTCTGGCACGTGCATGCCGACACCGACGAATTCTTCCTGGTCATCGACGGTCAGTTCGACATCGCCCTGCGCGATGCCGACGGAACTGAATCGATGGTCAGCCTCCGCCAGGGCGACGTCTTCGTGGTGCCGAGGGGTACCGAGCACAAGCCGTCGTCTCCCGGCGGCTCGATCCTGATGTTCGAGCCGTCGCAGACGCTCACTACCGGCGACTGGCACGAGGGGGAGATCCCCGGCCACGTCCACAGCACGACGGGCCAGGAGCTCTAGCCCAGCTCGGCGACCAGCGTCGTCACCAGCTCCCGCGGGAGCCCGTGCGTGTCGTGCAAGTAGGCATAGTCGTCCTCGCTGAGCACGCCGGCCGGGTAGAGCCGCCGCAGCAGCAACCGACCGCGAGTCAGCAGTTCGGAGAACTTGCGCTCTTCCGACGTCAGCACGCCGAGCACGAGCGGTGGGGTGATCGACTGGCCGAACTGCGCGCCCGTGTCGCGCACCAGCTCCGGCGGCAGGTCCGCGAGCGTGCGGGAGCCGTCGGCCTGCCACAGGGCGGTTAGTGCCCTGCGCACCAGCCGTCGCAGCACATAACCGCGTCCAGTGTTCGACGGCAGCACGCCGTCGCCGATGATCACTATCGAGGACCGCAGGTGGTCGGTGAGGATCCGCGATGAGCGCTCGTCCGGGTGCCACGACCCGGTCAGCTCGCGCCGCCACGGCGCGAACATGTCCGTCTCGAACACCGACATCGCCCCCTGCGTCACCATCAGCAGGCGTTCCAGGCCCATGCCCGTGTCGACGCTCGGCTGCGCCAGCGGCGACAGGCTCCCGTCGGGATGGCGGCAATAACGCATGGTGACGTGGTTCCAGAGCTCAAGCCACCGCGAGTCAGTGCCGGGGGTGCCCTGCGGCGGCCCCGTTCCGGTCCAGATGAAGATCTCCGAATCGGGCCCGCACGGCCCGGTCGGCCCGTTGGACCACCAGTTGTCCGCCGCGCTCAGCGGCTCGACCGGCAGCCCGAGCTCCGACCAGGTCGACAGCGCCGCCAAATCAGGCCCGACCTGATCGTCGCCGCCGAACGCGGTGGCGTGCAGCATCTCCGGCTTCAGCCCGAAGTGGTCACAGAGCAGTTCGAGCCCCCACCGCAGGCTCTGCGGGCCGCCGTAGTCGCCGAGCGACCACGAGCCCAGCATCTGGAACACGGTCAGGTGCGAGCTGTCGCCGACCTCGTCCAGGTCGGTCGTGCGCAGGCAGCGCTGGACCCCGGTCAGCCGGCAGCCGAGCGGATGCGGCTCGCCCTCCAGATACGGGGTCAGCGGATGCATGCCCGAGGTCGTGTACAGCACGGGGTCACCCGCGCGTGGCAGCAGCGAGCTCCCCTCGATCTGCCGATGACCGCGGCTGCGGAAGAACTCGACGAACGTCGAGACTGTCTCGTGCGTATTCATGGTCGGAAGCGCCTCTCGGTGTCGGGGCGCCGGAAACCACGCCGCGGGCGCGGCCGTCACAGCGAGAGCGCGGAGCGAGCGCCGGCGAGCCGTTCCCGGTCGCCAGCAGGTAGTGAGGTCAGGCAGCGGCAACCGGCGAGCACGTAGCTCGCGCGGCCGCGACGACGATGCGTGGGCAACTGAACCTCATGACGATCAGTGTACCGGGCGCCCGCAACCCGTTAAGGCCGGGAACGGGGCCGCCCGTGCCAGTCCTGCCCGGCCACCGCCCAGGGCCCGAGCCAGGCGAAACCCCGAATAATCTCCCTGACTGAGCGTGGTATCCCGCAAGATATCTGTTGGTCCCAGGGTTGCTGGCGACTCCTACTAGCGCTCCGCAAACCCGAAAGGACCCACCCGTGATGAAGCCATTCCTCGTCGCGACCCTGGCCGCCGTCGGCCTGGCCACCTGCGCCTGCTCGGGCGGCTCGAGCCCGGCAGCGCAGCAGACCCACACGGTCATCGTCACCGCGCCCGCCTCGACCCCGGCGACCGGCGCGACGACCCAGCCCGCCTCCGGCACCTCGTCCGCGGCGGCGTCGTCGAGCGGGGCAGCCGCCCCGGCCGGCTGCCTGTCCCGGTACCTGAACGGCTCGATCGGCCTCACCCAGGGCACCGCGGGGGCGGTCGAGATCGCGATCGTCTTCAAGAACCTCGACAACGTGCCGTGCACGCTGTACGGCTTCCCCGGCGTCGCCCAGGCAGCTGGCACGCCGGTGGCCGACATCGGGCTGCCGTCCACGGAGAACCACTCCACCGCCCGCGAGCTGATCACGCTCCAGCCGGGCGGTTACGCCAACGCGACGCTGCAGATCGTCAACGCGGGCAACTTCTCGGCCTCGGTGTGCAAGCCGGTGAAGGCTGACTGGCTCGCGGTCATCCCGCCGAACCAGACGGTCCCCCTGTACATCCACTACAGCTCGACTGCCTGCAAGGGACCGAAGGCGCTGCTCAGCGTGACCGCGGTCCGGCCAGGCAACGGCGGCTGAACCGTGCTTGCCTAGGACCGTCCTTGCCTAGAAGAGGGCCAGCAGCCGCTCGGCCTGCAGGCGCAGCGTGTCCGGCGGATTCAGGTTGCTCGCGGCGCTGCCGGGACGCAGGAACAGCAGCCAGGCCAGGGCGGCCAGCCGTCGGCAGTACGCCAGCCGGGCGCGCTCGGCTGGCGTGAGGTCAAACGCCGCGGTGAACAGGTCGCCGCGCAGCCCGGCACCCAGCCAGGCCGAGATGTGCTCGACGAGCACCGCGAGCTCAAAGGCGCGGTCGCTGAGCCCGGAATCCTCGAAGTCGACGATGCGGACCCGGTCGCCGTCCCACAGGAAGTTTGCCAGGTTGCCGTCGCCCTGTCCGAGCACGGGCTGGCGCCCGGCCGGGTCACCGGTGACGGTGACCGCCCAGGTCAGCCAGTCCACGCCGGCCGCGTAGGCGGCCTGGACGAGCGGATCGGCGCCCAGGTCGGGGCCGGCACCTGCCAGGTCGCTGACGAGGTGCACGAGCTGAGCCTCGTTGCCGTACTCGCCGGCGACCGCGATCACCCGCTCGGCCGGCACCGACTGCCACAGCTGGCCGAGGGCGCGGACCAGCGCTGACTCCTGCTCCTGCGTCAGCGGCGCGTCCCCGAGCGGCACGCCCGGCAGTAGTGACATCTCCACGACCGGCTGATCCGCGTCGAGCTCAGCCCGCAGGGGCTCGGGCGCGAGGCCAGGGGCGTGCTCGGCGAGCAGCCGCAGCGCTCGCCACTCGCGGGCCGGCTCGCCGCGCGCATGCCCGACATAGCGCTTGACCACTACCCCGCGCTCGGGGTCGACGTTGATCTGATGCGTCAGCAAGCTCAGCGCTCCGGCCGGGCTGGCCATGGCACATCGACTTCAACGGGCTCGCTGTAGTCGACGCCGGGCACATCGAAGCCGTAGAGCTGCCAGATCTGCCGCCGGAACCAGTCCAGGTCAGCAAGCCCGGCCAGCAATTCCTCGGTCCCGGCCTGCCACCGCTGCAGCAGCTCGTCCTGCACGTCAGCGGCCAGTTCGGTGGCGTCGAGCCGCAGCCTGCCGTCGCTGTCGGTCAATCCGCGGTCGAGGCCATCGAGGTAAGCCCACAGCTGCATCGACTGGCGCGCTGCTGACTGTGCCGCGTCGGCTGCCACGTTGTGGAGCAGGCTCAGGTACAGCGAGATGCCGGGAATCGCCAGCGACGACAGCGTGACGGCTGCGCAGTGCACTGACGTCAGGGCAGTGCCGCCTGACTGCCTCAGGACGCCGTCAGTCAGTTCGCCGGCGGTCGCCTCCAGGTGGTCCTTAGCCCGGCCGATGGTGCCTCGCCGATAGATGGGCGCGGTCAGCTCGGACCCGACGTAAGTCAGCGCAGCGGTCCGGAAGCCCGGCGCCAGCATGTCGCGCGCGGCCAGGTCCGCGACCCACGCGGCCCAGTCCTCGCCGCCCATGACCTTGACGGTGGCTTCGATCTCCGCGTCCGTGGCGGGCTCATGGATCGACTCGCGCAGCACTACGCCGTCGGCAAAGGCCACGTTCCTGGTCCGGTACGGGGCGCCGATCGGCTTGACGGCCGAGTGATAGACGGTGCCGGACTGCGGATCGGTCCGGCGCGGCGCCGCGACGCTGTAGATCAGGACGTCAACCTGCCCGAAGGCCGCGGCGGCTCGATCGAGCACCTGCGCCCGGACTGCGGGGTCGAAGCAGTCGCCGTTGACCGGCTCGAACCGCAGGCCGGCCGCGGCCGCCCGGTCCGCCAGGGTCGTAGTGCGGTACCAGCCAGCCGACGCGGATCGGCGCGCCGTCGCCGGCCGCTCGTAACACAGGCCGATCACGGCGGCGCCGCACCCGAATAGGCCGGCTACGGCCGCGGCCAGCCCATAGCCAGCGCTACAGCCCAGGACCAGCGCGCGAGGTCCGCTCGAATCCCGCCGAGCCGGGCCGTCCGCGTACCGTCTCGCCGATCATCTCGTCCACGCACGCGGCGCAGCCAGCCGGATGCGCGTCGAGGAAGATGAAGCCCTTGCCCTCCGGGCGGAGCACTCTGGCGGCCATCCCTGCTGTTCGTCCCTCCGGCGGCGGATGATTAGGCGAGAGCATATTGCGGCGGCGCGGGCGAGATCGAGGCCGTCGTCTCTCTGCTCTCAATCGGCGCGGCCACTTGCTGGTCGCCGACGACTCGGCAGCGGCAGCCGCGACCCGGCGAACAATGGCGGCTGAATCGCGATTCGGGTTAGCCGTAATCCTGCCAGACCGCTCATTGCCTGACAGCGAGCCCGGCCAGAGTGCCGATGTCGATAATCGCCATTCGCTCCGTATCCCGCGCCCGAACGTTGTGGTGGGCGCGTTGTCTAACACCAACGGGACAGCCGGTAGCTCGCTGCTCGTCGTCAGATAGCCAGGTAAGTCCGCGCGCCACGGGCGGCCTGCGGTCCCGATCTGGGACCGCGGGTCACTCCCGTGCCCGCGCGGCTTGTGTAGCGCCACCGCCGCGGGCCTCTTGACCGACGTCCTACGGGGTCGCCTGCTGACCGCCGTCAGGCAGCGCACTCGTCTCGCCGGCCTGCGAGCCATTCGGCGAGTCGAACAGCGTGAGCGCCTGGGAAGACGAACCAGACAGGCTCTTCTTCACCGATTCCAGGATGGTCAGGCCCTGGGCGACCAGGCCAGCCGCGATCTCGCTGAGCCCGTCCGCGCCGTTGAGCACGCTGACGTTCGCGCCAGCCAGCCCGCCTGCCGCCTCCTTCACGATCATCGGCAGCTGCTCGATAAGCATCCGGTCGAGTGCGACGCGGTTGTTGGACGCGGCGGCGGCGGCCTGCAGCCTCGTGCGCTGCGCGTCGGCCTCCGCCAGCACCCGGACCTTCTCGGCCTCGGCCTCGGCCGGCTTCACGACCTCCGCGACGAGCTGGCGCTGCCGCAGCTCGGCCTGCCGGTGCGCCAGGTCGGTCTGCGCCGACAGCACGCTCATCTGGGCCTGCGCCTGGGCCAGCGGGCCGGCCTGCGCTGCCTCGGCTTGCGCCTTGTCCACCTCGGCCTTGTACTGCGCCTGAACGACCATCGTCTGCCGCTGGTACTCCGCCTGCTTGCGCTGTGACTCCTGCTGCGCCTCGGCAGCCGCCTGGTTGGCCTGCGCCTGCGCGATCTGGGCCTGGCGCTGAATGGCCGCGTTGTGCGGGGCGGCCATGGCGTCGATGTAGCCGCTGTTCATGTCGTCGATCGACTGGATCTGCAGCGAGTCCACGGTGAGGCCGATCTTGGCCATCTCGGCCTTGGAGCCGTCGAGTACCTCCGTCGCCAGCTTCTGGCGCTCGGTGACGATCTCCTCGACTGTCATCGAGCCGATGATCGACCGGAGGTGGCCGGCGAAGATCCGGCCCGTCAGGGTGGACATCTGGTCCTGGTCAGACAGGAAGCGCTGGCCGGCATTGATGATGCTCTCGTCGTCGTTGCCGACCTTGAACGCGATGACGGCCCGCACGTTGAGCGAGATGCCCTGCTTGGTCACGCAGGTCTCGGAGACCTCGGACTCGCACATCGACAACGTCAGGTACCGGGCCTTGCGGAAGAAGGGCGTCACGAACGTGCCGTGCCCCACGACTACCTTGAACGGCGCGCCGCCTTTTCCAGAGCGGCCACCGGAGATCAGCATTGCCTCGTCTGGCGCGGGCACCCGGTAACCAAACATGTGTCATCTCCACTTTCGACCCCGTGCCCGGCTGCGGTGCCGGCTTATCCCAGTATGTTCCTGATGTGGCACTACCGCGCCTGGTCTTCGGCGAATTCCGCGAGTGGGTCGGTCCAGGGGCTGACGTCGACGGCACGGTGCCCGCGAGACTCGATCACCAAGACGGTGGCGCCCCTCGGCAGCGGGTCCGCTGACCAGGCAATAAACGTCTCAGTACCGCCTCGGACGCTCACCAGGACCTCGCCGGGTCCAGCCGCGCCGCGGCTGGCGACGATGAGCTTTCCGATGCAGCCGATGAGAGCCTCGTCATGCGCCATGTGTGCTACTCGTCCTCACGACGTCGTCCCGGATGCTCATTATCGCGGCGGGAATAGACCGCCCCACAGTCTCGTTCAAGCTTCCGTCGGTGCGCTGTGTCCCCCGGGCCGCAATAACCGCCTTCGCGGAATACCGTTCGGCAGGAGCCGCGTTGCGCCACTCGCCGAGAGGCGACCTCGCATCGACGCCCGGCACGCCCTCGTGAGCAGACGCTCCCGGGGGCGTCGTCATGTCCGGGCCGGCGGTGGTTGCTTGCCAAGGCCGGCCTGGCTGTCAGCGGATCCTGGCGGCCGCGAGCTGCCGGCGCAGTACCGCAGGCGCCTCGGTCAGTGACGGGCCGTACCAGGTCAGATGGCGGCCGCTGATCAGCGCGGTCCGGCTGCCGGGGAACGCCTCTGGTCCGTCCGAGGCCGTGAAGCGGTACGGCTCATCCGGCAGCACGACCACATCGGCGCAGGTCGCCCGCAATTCGTCGATGCCCACGCGCGGATACCGGTCCGGGTGGCCCCCGTACACGTTGGTCACGCCGAGCCTGGCCAGCAGGTCGCCGGCGAAGGTGTCGCTGCCGAGTACCATCCACGGCCGACGCCAGATCGGCACCACCGCGGCCATGCTGCCGCTGGCGTGCGGCTGCTGCCAGGCTGAGGCGGCAGCGCCCAGCCAGGCCGGGCCCGGCTGCCGGCAGGCCAGCGTAATCATCCGCCGCAGTGAGGTCAGCGCTTCCGGCAGGTCGCGAATCCTGGTGACCCAGACGGCCAGGCCGGCCGAGCGCAGCGCGTCCAGGTCTGCCGGGCGGTTCTCCTCCTCGTTGGCGAGCACCACATCCGGGCGCAGCGCTACAGTCTGGCCGATGTCGGGGTTCTTGGTCCCGCCGATGCGCATGACCGCGAGGTCTGACGGATGCGTGCACCAGTTCGTGGCCCCGACGAGCAGCCCCGGCGCGCAGGAGGCCACCGTCTCGGTCAGCGAGGGGACAAGCGACACCACCCGCCTGATGACCAGCGGCACAGCGACAGGCAGGCCGAGGTCGTCCATTACCTGCGCCGAGGCGGTCGCCGGTCCCGCAGCTTCGCTCATCGCGCCCCCAGCCACGCGATCCCCGTTGATCGCCGTCGATCGCCCCCATTGTGGCTGGATTCCGCTGGCGGCACCAGCCTCTAGTTCCGTCCGCGTGCTCGCATACGCTGAGTGCTCGGCCGCTGGTCAGACCCGCCGGCGGCCCGCCTAGTGCCCGCGGCGCGCGCCGAGGAAGGCTTAACCCGATGACTGACGCTGTACCGCAGACCGTCGTGGCCGGGCTGGACGACCCGTTCGCCCAGCTGTCCGGCCCGCTTGCGGACACCAGGAAGCTCCATTTCGAGGTAGTCAGCAGCACCCGGCTCACGCCGCACATGCAACGCATCGAGCTCACGGCCGCTGAGCTCGACGGCTTCAGCTACCGGCCCGGGCAGGACATCATGCTGCTGGTCGCTGCTGACGGCCGCCGGCCTGTCCGGCGCCGCTACACCATCCGCCAGCTCGACCGGTCACGTCAGGTGCTCACCATCGACGTGGTCCTGCACGGTGACGGCCCGGGCGAGCGATGGATTCGCTCGGCCCAGGCCGGCGACCGGATCGAGGGCATCGGCCCGCGCGGCAAGGTATTTCCATCGGTGTCAGCGGACTGGCATCTCTTCCTGGGTGATGAGGCCGCGCTGCCCGCCATTCTCGCCATGACCGAGTCGCTGCCTGGTGACGCGGACGCGACGCTCGTACTGGAGATACCGTCGGCCGACGACGAGCAGGACGTGGTGGCCGCGGCCCGGACGCGAGTCAGCTTCCTGCACCGGCTCGACCGCCCGGCCGGCGATGCCGCGGCATCGGTGCTTGTGGCCGAGGCCGCCGAGGTCGAGCTGCCGCCTGGTAACGGGCACGCCTATCTGCTCGGCGAGGCGTCAGTCGTGCTGGCGCTGCGCGAGCGGCTGGCGGCGCGGGGCCTGCCGCCCGATCAGGTGTCACCGAAGGCCTACTGGGGCCGCGGCCGGGCGAACGGCGGCCACGGCGAGCCCGCCAGGGACAGCTGACTCTCGGCGCCGGCTGGCGCTCTCACGCCGGTTGTGGTGACCGCAGCTGCAATTAACGGGCAGCCAAACGACTGTTCTTTCTCAATAGGCACCAAGCTGCTTCATAATGAGGGGACCAGCCGTGGGCCCGCTCTGCCGGAAAGGAGCGCTTCGGTGGCATCCGCAGTGGCGGCAGAGGTCTCAGCGGTGCTCGCCAACACCTCGACCCGGACGCTGATTCTCGGGATCGACAAGACCGGCCAGATCCGCCAGCACGACCGTGGCGCCGGTGACGTGCTGGCTGCCGAGCCCGGCGAGCTGATCGGGACAGACCTGGCTACCCTGCTCGCGGTGCCCGACGGGCCATCGGCCAAGGTTCTCCAGTCGCTCGTCGACGGCGCCTGCTCCGATCGCGAGGGCACCACCGTGCTGTCGTTCCGCACCGCCAAGGACGCGATCGCGGACGCGGTTGTCACCATCCAGCCGATCCGGTCGGCCGACCCCGATCTTGCCGCGCAAGTCATCATGCGGATAGCGCCGCCGGTGCAAGAGCGCTTCCTGGACCCGTCCGTCATGCGGCAGGTCATGGTGGACGGCGCCGTGCGCCGGATCGGCGGGGCGCTCGACATCGACCAGATGGCGCCCGAGCTGATCAACATCATCGTCCCGCATTTCTGCAACTCCGCCGGGCTGGTCGTGCTTGAGAGCCTGGTGGCCGAGGACGAGTTCCCGTCGGAGTCGCTGGACGGGACCCAGCTGGTCCGCCGCCTCGCGGTGGCCCATGACGACGGCGACGCGGCCTGGGACGCGGCCTTCCCCACCGGCGAGATCCTCCGCTATCCGGCCGGTACTCCCTACACCCGGTGCATGGACTCCGGCCGCCCCGTCTGCGAGGTCGTGAGCCGCGAGAGCGCCGACTCGATGGCCGCGGAGTGGATCCGGCGACCGGTCGCCGAGCTGCTCTCTGGCGTGTCGATGCTGCTGCTGCCGCTCATCGCGCGCGATGTCATGCTCGGCTTCTTCGTCTGCGTGCGCCAGGTGGGATACCGGCGGTTCGACGCGTACGACATCGAGATCGGGATGGAGTTCGCCTCCCGCGCCGCGATCTTCATGGACCACGCCCAGCGGTACAGCCGGGAGCGGACGACGGCGCTGACGCTCCAGCGCAGCATGCTGCCGACCGCGCTGGCGTTCCCGTCGTCGGTCGACGTCAAGCACCGCTATCTGCCCGGCAGCAAGCTGATCGAGGTGGGTGGCGACTGGTACGAGTCGATCTCGCTCCCCGGTGGCCGGGTCGCGCTTGTCGTGGGTGACGTCGCCGGGCACGGCGTTCGCGCCGCGGTGACGATGGGGCGGCTGCGCACCGCCATAGACACGCTGGCCATGCTCGAGCTGCCGCCGGCCGAGTCGCTCCAGCAGCTGAACGAGCTGATGAACGAGCTGGGCGTGCGCGAGCCGCACTTCGCGACGTGCATCTACGCGATCTACGATGCAGTGACCGGCACCTGCGAGGTCGCCTCCGCCGGTCACCTGCCGCCCCTGCTCGTGCGGCCGGACGGCACGAACGAGTTTCTGGATGTCCTGCCCGCGCCACCGCTCGGCGTCGGGACGGGCCTGATCCAGAGCCGGACCCTGACTATCGAGGACGGCAGCCTGCTAGTGCTCTACACCGACGGACTAGTAGAGGAGCGCAGCAGGGACATCGACGAGGGCCTCGGCCGGCTGCGGGACATCTTCGGTCCCGACACGGTCGACCTGCCCCTCGAGGACTTGTGCCGGGCCACTCTAGCCGGGGTGTACGCCGATGAGCACCGGGACGACATCGCGGTGCTCATTGCCAGGCTGCGCCGCATCCCGCCGGACAAGGTCGTGACCTGGACGCTGCCGTCCGAGCTGACCTCGGCGAGCCGTGCCAGGTCGCTGATCCGGCGGCCACTTCGCCGCTGGGGCCTGATCGAGCTGCTGCCCACCGCCGAGCTGCTCGTCTCCGAACTGGTGACCAACGCCGTGCGGTACGCCCAGGGCAAGATCGGGCTCCGGCTGATCCTGGAGGGCGGCCTGGTCATCGAGGTCATGGACGACTCGGCGGCGCTGCCGCGGCTGCGGCACCCCGACGACTCCGACGAGCGCGGCCGCGGCCTTCAGGTCGTCAGCCAGCTAGCGCAGCGCTGGGGGGCCAGGCGCGCGACGGCCGGCAAGGTCGTCTGGTGCGAGCTGCCGCGCCCGTATTCCTGACCAGCATCGTCGGACAAGGCCGTGGCCCGCAGCCAGGCCGTTGGCTGCGGGCCGCGCTGGCCTGACCGGGCCCCGGCTCGTGTCGGCCAGGTCAGGCCATGTTGGCTGGTCGCGTGCGGGTGTCCTGCCTGATAGACAGCTTCCCGTTTGTCATGACACCGAGGCGCTGCGCCCGGCGCGCCACGGTGCTGTCGTGCGTGACCAGCACGAGGGTGAGGTGCTGCTCGCGCCACAGCCGCTCCAGCAGGCCGATGATGTCGTCCCTGGTGTCCTCGTCCAGGTTGCCTGTCGGCTCGTCGGCCAGCAGCACCTTGGGCTGCTTGACCAGCGCCCTGGCGATCGCGACCCGCTGCTGCTGCCCGCCGGACAGCTCCGACGGCAGGTGCCTGGCGCGGTCGGCCAGCCCGACATCGGCGAGCGCGCTGGCTGCCCGCTGCCGTCGCCCGGCGGCCGGAATGCCGAGCGGAACCAGCGCCGTCTCCACGTTCTCCTGCGCGGTGAGCGTGGGCACGAGGTTGAACGTCTGGAAGATGAACCCGATCGACTCGGCCCTGACTTTGGTGACCTGGCTCTCCCGCAGCTGGGCAAGGTCAGCGCTGTTGTGGTTGCCGAACTGGATGCTGCCCGAGGTCGGCCGGTCCAGCCCGCCGAGCATCTGCAGCAGCGTCGACTTGCCGTGGCCGGTGGGACCCTGAATCGCGAGCCACTCGCCGTCGTCGATCTCCAGGTCGACGCCTTGCAGCGCGGCGACGACGCCGCGGCCCTTCTGATAGTCCTTCCTGACCGCTGTCAGCTTGTACATGACGACTCTCCCTGGATGGCCGCAGATTCCGCAGTGCCGAATCGATCCGATCTGGCCAGGCCGCTCATTCGACCCTCGCCAGGGCAGCTGCCGGGCGAAGCCGGGCCGCGCGCCAGCCGCCGAATCCGCCCGCGATCAAGCCGCCAGCGATCGCCAGCACGACAGCCGCCACGATGGCGCCGGCCGTCACCGGCGCGCTGAGATGGACCTGCGTCGTGTGCGGCGCGGCGCCGGCGAGCGCGCCGAAGCGGCTGGCACCGCTGCCAGCGGCACCGCTGCCAGCGGCACCGCTGCCGGGGAATCCGCCGCCTCCGCCTGGTCCGAAGAACCTCGCGCCGCCGGGCGTCGCGCTGCCCGTGTTCTGGCCCAGCGAGGCAGTCAGTGTCGGCGAGAAGTGGCCGACCAGCGACGAGCCGAGGAAGCCAAGCCCGACGCCGACGAGGCCGCCGATGACCCCGATGGTGATCGCCTCGCCGATGACCTGGCCGACGACGCGGCGGCTGTTCCAGCCGAGCGCTTTGAGCGTGCCGAACTCGCGAACACGCCGTGAGACTGCCGACATGGTCAGGAGACTGGCCAGCAGGAACGCCGCTACCAGCACAGCGATGGCAAGCCACCGGCCAAGATTGTTAGCCAGGCTGGACGCGCTGGCGACCGATCCGGTGAGCTGGCTGGCCAGGTCGGAGGAGTTGGTCACCGTCGTCTTCGGCAGCGCAGCCGAGATCGACCGAGACACGGTGGCGATGTTGGTGGCGCTGTCGGCTCGCACGTAGATCGTGTTGATCTCGTTCTTCAGGCCAGACAGCGCCTGTGCCCTGGCGAGCGGGATGTAGAAATCGTAGGAGGTGGCGCTCGCGGGCGTGCTGACAATGCCGACGACCTTGAAGCTCGTCTTGGCGATGGTGGCCGTCGCTCCGACCGAGACCTTGTTGGCCTTGGCGTAGTTGGCATCGACCAGCGCGACGTTCGCGGTGTTGTCTGAGCCGGTCAGCGTGCGGCCCGCGGTCAGCTTGCCGGTGCTCAGCGGGCCGAGACCGGCCGAGCTGCTGGCAAGGTCGACGCCGTCGACGCTGAACGAGGTCGGCGTAAACGAGCCGCGGAAAGTCCCGCCACCGCCGCCGCCACCGCCACCGCCGAAGCCGCCTGAACCGCTGCCGCCCACGTTGATGGCCGGGATCTTGCCGGTGATCTTGGTGTCGGTCAGGGTCAGACCGCCTGCCGCGGCTGCCACGTGGTCGGCTGTCGACACTGCGGCCAGGTTGGCGTCGGTCAGCGTGCCAAGGCCGGCGCTGCGCAGCGTGTCAATATCGATCTTGGTACCAGCGGCAGGCCGCTTGCCGGTGCCGAACGCGCCGCGGAAGCCGAACGAGCCGGGCGTGAACGAGCCGGCCGTCGGGCTCTTGGTGACAGTGATGTCGGTGTCCTGGCCGTACAGCGAGTGCAGAACCGCGGCCTGGGCGCTCTTCACGCCGCTGGACAACGCCGTCACCGTGATGACCAGCCCGATGCCGAGCGCCAGCCCGAGGGCGATGATGCTCGCCTGCCGGGCGCGCCGACGCAGTTCGCGCCGCAGGTAAGTAAGGAACATCCGCACTCCTTGCAGCCTGTGAATATCGCTGGGATCACACATCGCGCCCGGCCGCGTCATCGCGGCCGCCGGGCTCCGCCGCACGGGTGAGGTCGGCGGCGGTACTGATCATGAGCCTGGCACCTGAGTGGATGCTGAGCGCACGCTGCGAGGTAGCAGGACAGAATCAGCCAGCCACGGTCAGCCAGCCCCGGTCAGAGCCAGCTCCGGTCAGAGCCAGCTCCGGTCAGAGCCAGCTCCGGTCAGAGCCAGCTCCGGTCAGAGCCAGCCCCGGTCGGCCGGGCGGGCGGCATGCTCTGCGAGTGCTCCGACACGCGGACGCTGTCGACGTGCAGGACATCGACGTCAGCAGCTGCCGCCGCGTATGCGCCGCCGGCGGCTACATAGCGGCCAAGCGCGCCGAGCGGCAGCAGCAGGCCTGGCACGAGCGCGCCGCGCCGCCGTGCCGCGTTCCGCCCGGCCGGCCGATTGGCGGTCCCGCTTGTCTCGCCGGGCTGCCGGCGCTGACCATCGCGATCGATGGCCCGAACCCGGCCGCCACTCTCGTCGCGCCAGCCGCCATCGGTCTGCTGCGCCCGCACCAGCCAG
This sequence comes from uncultured Actinomycetota bacterium, assembly GCA_963837255.1. GTDB lineage: Bacteria > Actinomycetota > Actinomycetes > Streptosporangiales > Streptosporangiaceae > JAJYUU01. Next base: position 123,815 of record CAWIMN010000001.1, on the reverse strand, counting down.
TCGGCCCCGAGGTCGATGGCAGCGACGGATTCCGGGGCGCCCGCTGTCAGCAGCGCCGCCACTGCGCGGGCGGTCGCTTGCGCGTCCGACCCAGCCCGACGCGCACCTAGCGCCCAGCCAGCGTCCAGGTTCTGCTGGCCGAGAAGCCACCGGACAGCGGACCTGATCGGCGGCTTGGCCGGCAGCACGCCGGCGACGATCAGCGCTGGCACCACAGCCGTTGTCGCAGCGAGTTCGCCGTCGCCATCCGGGCCGGCCCACGATCCCCCTGGCCGCTGCTGGCGGAGCAGCCACACCACGCCGCGGCGAAGTGCGCGCGCTTCCGATCCCCCCTGCGTCGCAAGCGCCCGCACGACGTGCGCGGTCACCGTCGCCGAACCACTCCAGCCGCCATCCCGGCCCTGCATGCCGGTCAGCCACCTGATCGCGTTGCGGATCCCCGGCTTGCCGGTCAGGCCTGGCAGCTTCACCCGGCTCAGGGCGAGCAGTACCCGCGCGGTGTCAGCGACGACCGGGTACCCGTCCCGGCCGAACGACCAGCCCGATGGTTCCGGCCCGGCCGCGGGACTAGGGCCGTTGGCCGGGCCCTCGATCCGCTGGAGCAGCAGCCAGCTGCCGGCTGCGACGAGTGCCGCGTGGTCGGCAGCCAGGCCCGAGTCCGCCAGCGCCTCGATAGCCAGCGTGGTGTCCAGGACCGGCGGCTGGCGCACTGCGGGCGTACGAGTCGACCCGGCCTGGCGCGGCTGGGCCGTGGCCGCGCTGAGCCAGGACAAGCCCTTGGCTAGTACAGGGTGGTCGAGCGGGTACCCGAGCAAGTGCAGCGCCACGAGCGAGCACGGCCAGTTGGGCCGACGCGCCGCTGGCAGCCCGGAACGGTGCTGCCAGCCGATGAGCCACTGCCCGCAGCGGCGGAGCGCTGCCGTGTGGGCGACCGTGGCCGCCGGCACCCGCAGGCGCGTCCGGCGCTGCGCCTCGATCTGGCTGTCGTGGTCGCCGGACTGGAGTTCGCTCAGGTCGAGCGGCAGTGGCCGCGTCGTCCGCAGCGTCCCGATGATCGACAGCGCGACGGCGGCTGGCCTGGCTGCGTAGCGACCGGGCAGGTAACTAAGTTCAGGGGCCGGAACGGGGACGTCGGACCACTCGGCAAGCCCGAACAGAGCCAGCCAGGTCCGGGCTAGCACGCCAGCCGCGGCGACGCCGCCGGTATCCCTGATCCAGCCGGCCGCGACCGCCATGTGGTAGGCATCGGCCGAATCGCCCGCGAGGCGCAACGCAAGATAGGCCAGCACGGACGCGGACAGGTCCCCGGCGGCTTCCGGACCGTCGCCCTCCGCCGCCGACTCGCCGTTGCCAGTCCAGCGGCCGTCCGCGAGCTGCAAGGACCTGATCTGCTGCGCTGCCGCATTCGTGGTCTCGGCCGTCCTGATGCCGAGGACCTCGGTGACGAAGAGCGCCTCGGCTTCGAGCGTCACGTCGCCGACCGAGCGCCCGGACCACCAGCCCTGCTTGTCCTGGCGGGCCAGCAGAATCTGGCTCGCGCGCTGCACGGCGGCACCGGCCGCGGCCCGTGTCTTGGTCACGTCCTGCTCGGTGGCGGTCATGGCGCGCTGGTCATCTCGCGGTCGGCCGCCCCTGCGGAGGTCGCGGCAGCCGGAGCTTCCGTCGTGGCCTTCCCCGTCACCTCGTCGCCGAGCCGGGCACGCCGGCCCGCGGCACCGCCGGGTGCGGTGCGACCAGACAGCTCGGCGACGAGCTTCTGCGCCGCGGACTGCCCGCTCCGGACCGCGCCCTCCATCGTGTCCGGCCAGCCCGTGTCGGTCCACGCCCCGGCTATCGCGAAGCCAGGCGGCCCGGCGTCGACGGCCGGGCGCAGTCGCTGCGAGCCTGGTACGTGGGCGATCGTCGCGCGGCGTTCCCTGGTAACGAAGAAGTCTGTGACAGTGGCCTCGGCCGCCGCCGGGAACAGCCGTTCCAGCGCGGGCAGGAACTCAGCCCGCAACTGGGATAGCGGCGTATCCACACAGGCATCGGCCGCGCGCACCGAGGCGGCGAGATACTGCCCCGCGTGCAGTCCCGCCGCCGCGGTCTTATCGACGACCCAGTGCAGTGGTGCGCCTACGGTGGCCGCGAATGGCAGCTGCGTGACCCGGCTGCCGTAGAGGACGTGCAGGCTGACAATCGGCGACGGCTTGAGTCCGGACCAGATAGCCGCGTCGGCGGCCAGTCCGTCCGCAACGAGCGCGCCAGCCTCCCAGGCTGGTACGGCCAGCACGATCCCGGCCGCGTTGATCTCCGTCGGTCCGTGCTCGAACACCTGCTCACGCGCGGGCACGGCGCCGCCTTGCCCGCCGTAGGTGAGCTGCACGTCGTAGCCGCCAGCCGGGCTCACCCGTACTGCCGCTGCCCTGACGCCGAGCCGCACGGTCACCCTGAGCTGGGTCAGGAGCGCCGCCGCCGGAGCACCGTGCAGCTTGCTCAGCGGCACCGATGGAATACCAAGGTCAGCGTTGCCGCGCCTGGCGAGCACGGCAGCCCTGATGGCACTCGCGGCCAGCGGCAGGTCAGCGCGCTCGGCGCCGACGTTCAAAGCGGACAGCGACAGCAGGTCCCACAGCATGCGGCGAGCGCACTCGTCCTGGCCGTGCCGGGAAAGCCAGTCATCGAAGGTGCGGTCGCTCGGCCCTGGGTCGCCGGCAAACCGCAGGGCGATCGCGGCAACCGCGACCTTGGCGCGCTCAGCAGCGGACAGTAGCTCGTAGCCGGCTAGCGATCTGGCCAGGTGCAGCGGTGCCGGCAGGCCCGACCGGTGCAATCTGGCCGTCGCGCCCGGCCCGAGCACCGTCAGGTCGAGACCGTCCTGGAGGGAGCAGGAAGCTGTGACGCCGAGTCGGGCCAGCAAGTCCCGGTAGGCCGCGTAGGACCGCAGGAAGAGGTGCTGACCGTTGTCGATGGTCAGACCACGCCTGGCGAATGACCAGGTCGCGCCGCCGAGCCAGGACCTGGCTTCTAGCAGCGTGACCCGCAATCCAGCGTCGGCGAGGCCGATGGCCGCGCTGATCCCGGCTAATCCCCCGCCGATAACGACGACGCTCGCCCGTCTTCCGGCCAGCGTCATGCCCGATCCCCCGTCATGCCCGACCCCCATCGGTTGACCCTGCCGCATTGCTGCAGGCACGCGGATTCTAGCGAATGTCAGCGCCCGGCTCACGGCTCGTTGGACTACTGGCCGCACCGCGCTGGCCGACCGCGCTGGCGCTGGCCGGCCCGCTCAGGGCAGCCGCTCGGCTGCGGGGGGCCGCGCGAGACCCTGGGGAAGCCGGAGTGCGCCTAGCCCCGCGACCGGCCCAGGGTGGCGGCCGCAGACAACTCCGTTCCGGTCGGGTGAAAGTAATTTTCTGGTTGAGATGGGACGAACGATGACATCGCGGTTGCATGATGCATAGCAGACGGTGCTTCTAGCAGGAATGCACTCAGAATTCGGACCGCAAATCACGTTTCATATTTCTCCAGAGCATTCGGATGTTACGCTCCGATATCGTCTGCCAGGGCTTTTGCCATGTCGGGCGAGCTCCGCGATTACCTCTCAGACTGGGGCCTCAGCCATGGGATTGCGTCATAGGTCCATCCGACTGAGGGTTGGCATCCTCATAGTCGTTCCGGTGCTCTGCCTGATTGGGCTGTACGGATTCGCCGCCAGCATCACGCTGGGTAGCGCCCTAACGCAGGCACACGCCAAGACCATCACCAACGACCTCCTCACCCCGGTCGGTACCTTCCAGGCCGCACTGGCCCAGGAGCGGCACCTTGCCGTCTTGAGTCTCGCCGCACCCACCAGCACGCAGTTCGCGTCCGAAGTTGGCATGCAGGAGAACAACACCCGCAAGGCGCTGGACGCGCTCAAGGCGGAGATCCAGTCGCCGCAGGTGACCGGCAACTCATCGACTGGCGAGCAGCAGGCCATCAAGAACATGCTCAGCGCGGCCGGCATGCTCGCGGCGATCCGCAGCAATGTGGCCGCTGGCTCCATCAGCATGACCACGGCGCTGCAGGACTACGACAACATCATTAATGCGGGCTACACGGTGCTCGACGAAGCTCTGGGCTCCCAGACCAACGTCCCGCTGGTGACCCAGGCGCTGGCTGTCATCAACCTGGACCGGGCTCTGCAGGCGACGCTGGCCGAGAGTGACCTGCTGGCCGGCGACATGACGCAGCTCAAGTTCCCCCCGAGCGACAAGATCGCCTTTGGTGAGCTCGCGACCCAGCGGCAGGAACTGGCCAGCACCACGACGGCCGAGCTGCTGCCGGACTACCGGAACCTGATCACCCGCAGCGTCACCCCGGGCATCGACAAGTCGCTGGCCGGGCTGGAAGGCCAGGTCATCGCCACCGCGTGGCACAAGGGCCCGCCGCCAGCCAGCCTCGTCGCGGCCACTCCCGCCTTCGGCACGTACGCCAAGGCGATGGAGACCGCGCTCACTGAGGCCGGCAACAAGCTTCAGAACCAGGCAACGCACCAGGCCAACGTCGTGTTCATCGAGCTGATCCTCGCCGCCGGGCTGGGCCTGCTCGGCACCATCGCCTCGATCGCGCTGTCCCTGATCATCGGCCGCGGCCTCGTCCGTCAGCTTCGTGAGCTGCGCGAGTCGGCGCTCACGCTGGCGCACGAAAAGCTGCCGTCCGTCATCAGCCAGCTGCGCGCCGGACAGCCGGTGGACCCGAGCGAGTACGCACCGGGCGAGGCCTCCAGCCGCAACGAGATCGAGCAGGTGCAGCACGCGTTCAACGTCGTCCAGCAGACCGCTGTCCAGACGGCCATCGACGAGGCCCGGCTGCGCCGGGGCATTAGCGACGTGTTCCGGAACCTGGCCGGCCGCAGCCAGTCGCTGCTGCACCGGCAGCTGACGCTGCTGGACGGCATGGAACGGCGCGCGTCTGAGCCCGATGAGCTCGAGGACTTGTTCCGCATCGACCACCTCACGACTCGCATGCGGCGGCACGCCGAGGGCCTGATCATCCTCTCTGGCGAGGCCCCGGCACGTGGCTGGCGGCAGCCCGTGCCGCTGGTCGACGTGCTGCGGGCGGCAGTGGCAGAGGTCGAGGACTACACCAGGATCCGGGTGCTCTGCCGTACCAACGCCGCGGTCGCCGGACACGCCGTCGCCGACGTTATCCACCTGGTCGCGGAGCTGGCCGAGAACGCCACGGTCTTCTCCCCGCCCAACACCCCGGTGCGCATCCAGGGTGACATCGTCGGGCGGGGCTTCGCGGTCGAGATCGAGGACCGCGGTCTCGGCATCTCGCAGACGCGCATGGACGAGATCAACGCCAACCTCGCCAATCCGCCGCAGTTCGACCTGTCCGGCAGTGACCGGCTTGGCCTGTTCATCGCCGGCCAGCTGGCGCAGCGGCACGACATCAAGATCACGCTGCGCCCGTCTGTGTACGGCGGCACGACCGCGATCGTCCTGATCCCCACCGGCCTGGTGGTCGAGGAGGACACCTACGAGCGCGACCCCGCGCTGCCCGCTGGCAGCGACGATGGCAGCGCGCTGCCGGACCGGATCGCCGGCCGGCACGCAGCTCTCGCGCAGGCGAGCAGCCGGCTGGGCAACGCGGCGAATGGCAGCAACGGGTACGGGATCGCGAGCGCGGGCGGCGACGCGGACTCGGACTTCGGCCGGCCGGGCCTGCCGTTCAGCAGCGAGGCGCCAGCTCCCCCTGCCGCGCCTGCTGCGTCGTTGGGCTCGGCCGAGCGCGCCGACGTCCTCGATCCCGAGCCAGTGCGGCTCACCTGGTCCGACGACACGGTGAGCACCAGCGAGCCCGAGCCAGTGCGGCTCGCGTGGTCCGGGGAGGGCCAGAGCCCTGGCGAGCGCGAGCCGGTCAAGCTGTCCTGGTCGGACTCGGCCGCCGGGACCGGCGAGCGCGAGCCGGTACGGCTCTCCTGGTCGGACTCGACGGCGGCGCCGGACGACGGCGACGCGGCCAGGCTGTCCTGGCCAGAGTCCGCCGCCGGGACGGGCGAGCGCGAGCCGGTCAAGCTGTCCTGGTCGGACTCCGCGGCTACGAGCGACCGCGAGCAGCCGGTGCGGCTCGCGTGGTCGGATGACGCCGCCGGGAGCGGCAGCCAGTCAGAGCCGGCCTCGGCGTGGTCATCATCGCCTTCTACGTCGTCTTCCTCGTCGCCGTCGTCTTCCTCGTCGGGTCCGCTGACCTCGGCTGCAAGCTCCGGCTCATCGCCTGACGAGCTGGATGGCCGGGTAAGCAAGTCAGAGCTATCCGAGCTGGGCTTGCCCATCCGGGTGCGGCAGGCCAGCCTGGCACCGCAGCTGCGCAACACACCGCCCCGCCCGGCGCCGGAGGCGAACGTTGGCATGGGCTTCTTCAGCGGCCCGGCTCCGACGGGAGGCAACGGACGGCTCAGGCCGGGCGATTCCGCCGTTGACCCGTTCGCACCACGCAGGTCCGCGCCTCCCGCGGGCGGCGATTCCGGCATCCCGCTCGCCTCGCCGGAGGCCGCGCGCAACACGATGAGCGCGCTGCAGCGTGGCTGGCAGCTCGGCCGGTCCGAGGCTGACCAGACCGCCGCGCCGCCATCCGGTAGCTACTCGCCCAGTGGCTACCCGCCTGATCTATCCGGACCACACCAGATGACGACACCAGACACATCGACGACGGGTCCGGCACGCGGCCCGTACTCCGCAGGTACGGACGCCACGGACCCGGATCCGGCCGACAGCGCTATCCAGCGCGACGAAGAATAACGCCGATACCACGGCAGGGGAGACCGACATGAGCCGTACCGGGGCGCTGGACTGGCTGCTTGACGACTTGGTAACGCGGGTTGCCCAGATCGATAAGGCGGTGATTCTCTCCCGCGACGGGCTGGCGATTGGCGCCTCCGCCGGCCTGAGCCGCGACGATGCCGAGCATCTGTCCGCGGTCGCGGCCGGCTTCCAGAGCCTGGCGAGAGGCGTCGGTCATCATTTCGGCGGCGGCCTGCCACGGCAGACGATCGTCGAGATGGAGTCGGCATTCCTCTTCGTCACCGCCGCTGGCGAAGGCAGCTGCCTCGCCGTGCTGGCGGCTGCGGACGCGGATGCCGCCGGGCATATCGCGTATGAGATGGCCGTGCTCGTGAGGCGGGTCGGCGAGCACATGGCGGTGAGCGCACGACCGCCAGCCAGCACCGCCGAAGCGGTGTGACCCCAAGTGCGCGACGATCAGTGGCTCGATCGAGACGCGGGTCCTGTCGTCCGGCCGTATGCGCTCACTGGCGGTCGCACCCGTCCCCGCGGCGAGAGCATTGACTTGCTCTCCTCGGTGACAGCAACCCGGGCCGGCGCATCCAGCGACTTGCAGCTCGAGCCCGAGTACCAGGAGGTGGTCAGGCGTTGTCGTCGGCCGAAGTCAGTCGCCGACCTTGCCTCCGATCTCGACCTTCCGCTCGGCGTGGTCCGGATCCTGCTATCGGACATGCGCGAGACCGGACTGATCACAATTCGCCAACCAGCGCGGACTCGGCCCACCGATCCGCAACTGCTCAAGGATGTTGCTGATGCTCTCCGCAGGCTCTGACCCGGAGGTTGACACCGACAGCCCGGTGTCAATCAAGATCCTTATCGCTGGCGGCTTCGGCGCAGGCAAAACCACGCTGGTGAGCTCTGTCAGCGAGATCAAGCCGCTGCGGACCGAGGAAGTGCTGAGTGAGCCGAGCGTCCTCGTCGACGCGCTTGACGGCGTCGAGCAGAAGACAACGACGACTGTGGCGATGGATTTCGGCCGGATCACGGTACGGGATGACCTGGTGGTCTATCTGTTCGGTACGCCCGGCCAGCACCGGTTCTGGTTCATGTGGGACGAGCTTGCCCTGGGCGCGCTGGGCGCGGTGGTGATGGCCGACACGCGGCGGCTGGCGGACAGCTTCCCCTCGGTTGACTACTTTGAACGCCGCAGCCTTCCGTTCGTGGTCGCGGTTAACTGCTTCGAAGGCGCCAAGCGATTCCGTCCCGAGGCCGTCAGGACGGCACTGGACCTCAACCCCGACGTGCCCGTGGTGCTCTGCGACGCGCGGCAGCGGTCGTCGAGCCGCGATGTGCTGGTAACACTGGTTGAGTACGCCATCAAGCTGATCAGCGAGACCGAGGTCATGAGTCCGCGCTAGCCGCTACGCCGTCAGGTACGCCAGATCAGCGCGAGTGCGCAGTCGTCCGACTTAGGCCCCGCGCCCTGCATGGTCTGCACCAGCCGCGCCGCGCCCGCGCCGAACCCGCTGGCGATCAGCCGGTCAGCCTCCCCCAGCAGCCGGTCGATACCGGCGTCGATGTCTCGGCCAGGTCCCTCGACCAGCCCGTCGGTATAGAGCATCAGCGCGTCGCCGGGTCGCAGGTTGCCGCTCGCCGCTCTGGTGCGCAGCTCCGGCACCACGCCGAGGACGATGCCGCGCGCGCTCGTCAGCCGCCACCGGCCGCTCCCGCCCTCGAACTGAGCCGCGGGTGGGTGCCCAGCCGACGAGATCAGGTAGTCGCCGGTCACCAGGTCGAGGGTCAGGTACACCGCGGTGACGAATCCCTCGGGCGGCCCGCCACGCTGCAGGTAGGCGTTGCAGGCAGGCAGGTACTCAGCATGTGGCACCGAGCCGAGCAGGCCGCCGAAGGCACCGGACAGCAAAAGCGCCCTGGTGCCAGCTTCCAGTCCCTTGCCGGCCACATCGACCAGCGCCACCTCCAGGACCTTACCGTCGCACGCCGAGACCAGGAAGTCGCCGCCAAACGAGGAGCCGCCCGCCGGGCGCAGCACCGACACGGCCTGCCAGTGGTCCGGTAGCTCGGGCATCTTGCCCTGCGCCCGGATCCGGTCACGCAGCTCGATCAGCATCTGATCACCGCGCAGGCCCTGCATCCCGAGCTTCTTGCGGGTCCGCGCCTGCAGATCGGCAAACAGCGCGGTAATCGCGATCGTCGCCGATATGCCAAGCCCAGCCCGGTCGTTCAGGATGTCGTAGGCCAGCATTGCGGCCACGAACGCGAACAGAATCCGCAGTGCTCGCGGCCAGAGCAGCAAACCGCCCGCCAGGATCGGCAGGATCATCACGCCGGGCGACAGCCACTCGCCCGGCACGCGCACGGCCCCGATGCCGATCGCGACGACCACCGCCGCCAGGCCAAGGGCCACCCGCCGGTTTCGCGTGATGAGCTGACGGCTAATCCACCCGCGCTGGCGTGCCGCAGCGGACCTGGCCGCGGACCAGAGCTGGCGCCAGAGGGATCCAACCATCTTGCCGGCACTGTACCGGTCCGGGCCCCAGGCGCGGAAATGCAGTGGCTCGCCCGCGGATGGGCGGGTAGAAAGACGAGCATGACTCCCAGCTACCCGATCCGGTCCATCACGCCCGATGAGCTCGAGGCGTTCAGCGAGGTACCGGGTCAGGCATTCCTGGCGGAGTGGGCCCCTGAGGCCATGGAGATCGAGCGCCAGGTCATCGAGTTCGACCGCACTGTCGCGGCCTTCGACGGCGCTCAGATGGTGGGAACCGCAGGCGCCTATACGTTCCGTCTGACCGTGCCGGGCGGCGCCGCCGACGCGGCCGGCATCTCGCTGGTGAGCGTGCTGCCGAGCCACCGGCGCCAAGGGATCCTGACGGACTTGATGCGGTACGAGGTCATGGACGCGCGTGAGCGCAGGGAGGCGATCGCGATCTTGTTCGCGTCCGAGTCGGGCATCTACGGCCGCTTCGGGTTTGGCCTGGCGACGTGGCAGCAGCGGTTGCGGATCGGCCGCGGGGACGGGCGGCTCGCCGTCGGCGCAGTCGCCGCCGATTACAGGCAGCCGCGCCTGCGCTTCGGCGCGCCGGCCGAGGTCCGGAGCGACCTGGTCAAGCTCTTCGACGCCGTGCTGGCCGACCGGCCGGGCATGCTCGCCCGGACCGACCAGTGGTGGGACGTCCTGCTCTGCGATCATGCGATCCGCCGCGGCGGCATGTCGGCGCTACGCTGCGTCGTGGCCGAGGATGACGCCGGACCGCGCGGCTACTCGCTGTACCGGACCCAGCCGTCATGGAGCGACGGCATCCCCGACGGCACGATCCGGCTGATCGAGCTCACCGCCCTGGATCCGGCGGCGACGGCGGCGCTGTGGGCCGACCTGTTCAGCCGGGATCTTGTGGGCGAGGTCGACGCGGCGTGCCGGCCCGTTGACGATCCGCTGCTCGCGATGCTGGCCGACCCCCGCCGGGCCCGGCCGATGGTGAGCGACGCGCTGTGGGTCCGGCTCGTCGACCTGCCAGCCGCGCTGGTCCAGCGCAAGTATGCGAGCGCGGTCGACATCGTGCTCGATGTTCTCGACCCGTCCCTGCCGGACAATGCGGGCCGCTGGCGGCTTGCCAGCGACGGACCCGGCGACAGCGGCACCGCACGATGCGAGCGCAGCACTGCGCCGCCCGACCTGCTCGTTTCCGTCCAGGCGCTCGGCGCCGGTTACCTGGGGGGCGCCAGCTTCGGCCAGCTCGCCGCCGCCGGCCACGTCCGCGAGCGCACGCCAGGCGCGCTGGCCCGGCTGGCCGCGGCCATGTCCTGGGATCCGCGACCGTGGTGCAGCATGATGTTCTGACACGCCCGCGGGAATGGGACGAGGCTGATTGTGTCCGCGATGAAGATTTCGCTCGACGCCGCGATGCGAGCACGGGACGTCTCGCCAGCCGGCGCGGTCGATGACAGCATGCTGGACGAGGACCCCTTCGACGCCAGCCGGGCCGCTGCACCGGCCGCCCGGCCCAGCCCGGCCACGGTACCGGCGGCCCAGCCCAGCCCGGCCACAGTACCGGCCGCCCAGCCCAGCCCGGCCACAGTACCGGCCGCCCAGCCCAGCCCGGCCACGGCCGCCCAGCCCAGCCCGGCCACGGCACCGGCCGCCCAGCCCAGCCCGGCCACGGCACCGGCCGCCCAGCCCAGCCCGGCCACGGCACCGGCCGCCCAGCCCAGCCCGGCCACGGCACCGGCCGCCCAGCCCAGCCCGGCCACGGCCGCCCAGCCCAGCCCGGCGATATCCGCCGTTCCGCAGTCGGTCCAGTCGAAGCCCGACCATCCCCGTCCACGGCCACCGCGGCCCGCCTCGCCCGGCACCCGTCAGTCCGATCCCGGCCAGTCCGACCGCCGCCAGCCCGAGAGCCGCCAGCCCGAGAGCCGCCAGCCCGAGAGCCGCCAGCCCGAGAGCCGCCAGCCCAACCTCGGCCAGCCCGACACGCGTCAGGGCGGCCTCGGCCGCCAGCCCGACCCCCGTCAGCCGCAACCCGGCCATCCTCAACCTGGCGACGCAGGGTCCGCACCCGCCCAGCCAGCCGACCCCGCGCAGCCGCGTCGCGGGCACCGTCCGCGACCGCCTCGCCGCGCACGGTTACGGCGCGGCCGTTCCAGCTGACGTAGGCATGGCGGCCCGTCCCGCCGACGCGCCCCCTGCGACCACTCTTCATGGTTTCCGCGCCCGCAAATCCGGGCAAACCAGGACTCAAGATCGCGCAAACCCATGAAGTGTCAGGCTAAAACCATGAAGTGTCGATGCTGCGGCGGAGGTCTGGCGCCGACAGGTGACGGCAGTCGCCGCTAAGTCGGGCATTTCCGGCACTCCGAGCTGCTCAGCTAGGGCAACGACGGCAGTTCGCCGGTCTCCTCGTACGTCGCGATCATCTTCAGGCGCCGGACGTGCCGCGGCTCTTCCGAGAACGCCGTCTCGACGAACACCTGCGCGAAGCCGACGGCCTCGGCGATCGAGTACTCGCGTGCCCCGAGGCTGAGCACGTTCGCGTTGTTGTGCAGCCGAGCCAGGCGAGCCGTCTCCTCGCTCCAGGCAAGCGCGGCTCGCACGCCGCGGACCTTATTCGAGGCGATCTGCTCGCCGTTCCCTGAGCCGCCGATGACAATGCCGAGGCTGCCCGGATCCGCGACAGCGGCGGTGGCCGCCCGCATCACGTAGACCGGATAGTCGTCGTCGGGCTTGTAACTCGACGGGCCGCAGTCGACAGGCTCGTGCCCAGCTTGGCTGAGCCACTCCACCAGGCTGGCCTTCAGCTCAAACCCGGCGTGGTCAGATCCCAGGTATACGCGCACAGCGCAAGTCTGGCACGGCGCCTGTCTGGCCGCCCGGGCACATGCTGGCTAGAACTGGAGCGCCTTGATCTCCAGGAACTCCTCCAGGCCGTGGACGCCAAGCTCGCGGCCGTAGCCCGACTGGCCGAACCCACCGAACGGTGCCACCGGGTTGAACGCGCCGCCGTTGATCTCGACCTGGCCCGCGCGCAACTGCCGCGCGACCGAGACGGCGTGATCCTGGTCGGCCGACCACACGGCGGCGGCGAGGCCATAGGGCGTGCCGTTAGCGATGTCGACGGCCTCCTGCTCGGTCTCGTAGGGCAGGACGCACAGCACAGGACCGAATATCTCCTGGGTAGCGACCACCATCTGCGGCGTCACGTCGGCGAACACCGTCGGGCGCACGTAGTAACCGACCGGCAGCCCATCCGGCCGCTGCGGTCCGCCGGTCGCCAGGCGAGCGCCTTCGGCCAGGCCTTTCTCCAGGTACGACAGCACGCGGTCACGCTGTGCGGCGGAGGCGAGCGGGCCCAGCCTGGTGGCGTCCAGCTGCGGATCGGCGGGTTCGTAGCGCTCGGCGTACTGCGCGGCCAGCCCGACGGCCTCGTCGTAGGAATCGCGGTGTACAAGCATCCTGGTCAGCGCGTTACAGGTCTGCCCGGCATTGGCCAGCCCCTTGGCCACGCCCACTTTCAGGGCCGTGTCCAGCTGCGCGCCCGGCAGGATCACGTTGGCCGACTTCCCGCCAAGCTCGAGGGTCACGCGCTTCACCGTCGCCGCCGCGACCTCGGCCACCCTGCGGCCGGCGGCGCCCGACCCGGTGAAGGACACGGCGTCGATGCCGGGATGCGCGGCGATGGCCTCCCCGGTGACCGGACCAGCGCCGCAGACCAGGTTGAATACGCCCGGAGGCAGCCCGATCGTGTGCAGGATGTCGGCGAGCTCGTATCCGGCGACGGGCGCGACCTCGCTCGGCTTCAGTACGACGGTGCAGCCTGCCGCCAGGGCCGCCGCCACCTTCGCCACGATCTGATGCAGCGGGTAGTTCCACGGCGTGATAGCGCCGACGACCCCGGCGGGCTCACGCACGATCAGTGAGTTGCCAACGCGCTGCCCGCTGAAGTCGTAGCTGGCAAGCAGCTCGACATAGCTGCGCAGCACGGCCAGCGGTGTCCCGACCTGCACGCGGCGCGCGAACGTGATCGGCGAGCCCATGTCGGCTGTGATCGCGGCGGCTACCGCCGACGACCGCTCGTCGAGCAGATCCGCAGCCGCCTGCAGATATCGCGCTCGGTCCGCGGCTGGCGTCATCGACCAGGTGGCGAATGCAGCCCTCGCGACCGTCACAGCCTGATCCACGTCCGCCGGATGGCCCGCCGGGACCTTGTCGATGATCACCTCGGTGGCCGGGTTCACGACGTCGATGGACCTGTCGCTCGCGGACGGCGTCCAGGCGCCGCCGATGTAGTTACTGCGCACGACGACTATCCTCGCCCAGCCTGCGCCACAGCGCGACAGTAGCTGTTCCAGTCGCGGGCCGAGGACGCCGGTTGCAGGCACGCCTAGCTGCCAGAACGCTCATAGCATCCGGACGCCGCTGCATTTCGTGATACAACGCTCTCTGAGAGTGACGGGGTAGCTCGATCTCCTTCTGCCGCGCCGAAGAGGACCCGATGACGTCCCTGACAACACCCGGCGACATTGCCGGCCTCGTGCTGCTCGTGACCGCGATCGCAGCGGTCGTGACGCGCGTGCTGGCCACCTGGCTTGCCGCAGATCGCCAGGCCAGCGCCCGGCAGTCGGAGCAACCAGCCGCCGGCCGTCATTCAGAACACGACAGCGGTCCCAGCTCAGCGCGCCACGTCACTGGCCCGAGCCGTGGTCATCCCGCAGCAGAGAACCTGGCAGTCACGCGCCGGTGTGCCGCCCGGCGGTCAGCTGCCCGGCCTAGTCGAAGATCGGGTCCCTGGTCCGGCTCCGCTTGAGCTCGAAGAAGCCATCAGTTCCGGCGATCAGTAGCACGCCATCCCACAGCCGGGCAGCGTCCTCGCCCCGGGGGATCGGCGATACGACGGGTCCGAAGAACGAGGTGCCGTTGACCGAGATAACCGGGGTGCCGACCTCGTACCCGACGCGGTCCATGCCGTCCTTGTGCGAAGCGCGCACCGCCTCGTCATAGGACTCGTCGTCCATCGCGTCCGCTAGCTCCGTCGGCAGGCCCGCCTCGGCGAGAGCGGCCTCGATGGTGGCCCGGTCCCGCTCGGCCTTCTCGTGGTGGAATCTCGTGCCCAGCGCCGTGTACAGCGGGAGCACCACCTCAGGGCCGAACTTCTGCTCGGCGGCTATGCAGACCCGGACCGGCCCCCAGGCCGTGCGCATGAGCGCCTTGTACCGCTCGGGCATGTCGTCCTTGTCCTCGTTCAGGACTGCCAGGCTCATCACGTGCCATCGCGCCTGGACGGGCCGAACCTGCTCGACCTCGAGCACCCAGCGGCTGGTGATCCAGGCCCAGGGACATAGCGGATCAAACCAGAAATCCAGTTGGGTAGGCTCCTGCGCGGGCATGCACACTCCTTCGGTGATCTCGGTTGTTTGCGGCAACCAACAAACCGCGTTGCACATTCCGGCGGCCCGGGCCAGAGTGCCGAAGATGAACTAGCGCACCAAGATGACTGAGCGGAAGGACCTGTGCAGTGGCCAGCAACCTCACGCGCGACGAGGCGCGGGACCGGGCGGAGCTCCTGAGCGTGGAGTCTTACCAGGTCGAACTCGACCTGACCGGCTCCGACACGACCTTCGGCTCGGCGACTACGGTCCGGTTCAGTTGCGCGAGGCCGGGCACCGACACGTTCATCGAACTGACCGCGCCTGCTGTGACACAGATCACGCTGAACGGCGCGGCGCTCGACCTGGCCGCCTTTGACGGCGACCGGATCGCGCTCGCGGGGCTCGCCGGGCACAACGAGCTCCGGGTCGTTGCCACGTGTGCTTACTCGCGCACCGGCGAGGGGCTGCACCGGTTCACCGATCCGGCAGACAAGGGCGTCTACCTGTACAGCGATCTGGAGACGTTCGACGCGCACCGCATCTACGCGTGCTTCGACCAGCCGGACCTCAAGGCGAGATTCGAATTCACTGTGACCGGCCAGGACGACTGGACGGTCATCTCGAACATGGCGCCCGACCAGGCCGCAGTGCCTGCCGGGCCGGGCGCCGCTCGCTGGCATTTCCCGGCCACGCCAGTCATGTCTACCTACATCACCGCCATCGCGGCGGGTCCGTATTTTGAGGTAACGCAGGAGCACGACGGGATCCCGCTCGGCCTGTACTGCCGCCAGTCGCTGGCCAGTTACCTCGATCCGGCAGAGATCTTCGAGATCACCACGCAGGGGTTTGACTACTATCACCAGGCGTTCGGCGTCCGGTACCCGTTCGGGAAGTACGACCAGCTGTTCGTTCCCGAGTTCAAGGCGGGGGCGATGGAGAACGCCGGCTGCGTGACCTTCCTGGAGGACTACATCTTCCGGTCCAGGGTCACCGATGCCGACCGCGAAGCACGGGCGCAGACGATCCTGCACGAGATGGCCCACATGTGGTTCGGCGACCTGGTGACCATGCGGTGGTGGGACGACCTGTGGCTGAACGAGTCGTTCGCGACCTGGGCGGAGATGGTCTCCAGCACCGAGGCCACCCGCTGGACCAACGGCTGGACCGGCTTTGCTCAGGGCTATAAGGCCTGGGCGTACCGGCAGGATCAGCTGCCGTCGACGCATCCGATCGCGGCCGACATCCCCGACATCGAGGCCGTCGAGGTGAACTTCGATGGCATTACCTATGCCAAGGGCGCTGCCGTGCTGAAGCAGCTTGTTGCGTACGTCGGCCGCGATAACTTCCTGGCCGGAGTCCGCGACTACTTCGGTGAGCACGCCTGGGGCAACGCGACGCTGGCGGACCTGCTGAGGTCCCTGGAGCAGGCGTCGGGCCGCGAGCTTTCCTCCTGGTCCAAGTCGTGGCTGGAGACGGCCGGGGTCAACACGCTGCGGCCGTCGTTCGAGCTGGACAGCGAAGGCCGGTTCAGCTCATTCGCGGTACGCCAGGAAGCCCCGGCTGATCACCCTGAGCTGCGCCCGCACCGCATCGCGGTCGGCCTGTACGATCGCACCGGGGTCGACGAGGCCGGCGCGGCGGAGGACAGGACGACACTGACCCGGCGGCGTCAGGTCGAGATCGACATCGCCGGTGCCGCCACCGACGTGCCCGAGCTGGTCGGCGAGCGTGCGCCCGACCTGCTGCTGGTCAACGACGACGACCTCACCTACGCCAAGATCCGGCTGGACGAGCGGTCACTGCGCACGGTCATCGGCGCCATCAGCGACCTGGCCGATCCGCTGGCCGCCGCGCTGTGCTGGGCGTCCGCCTGGGACATGACTAGGGACGCCGAGATGCGGACGCGCGACTTCCTCGCGCTGGTCAGCTCCGGCGCGCCGTCGATCACCGAGCTCTCCGTGCTCGAGCGCGTCCTGCTCATGACTGGCCTCGCGGTGCGCCGCTACACCGACCCGCAGTGGCGGGCAGCCGGCGTGGCTCGGCTAGAAGACACGCTGCGTAGCTGGCTGCTCGCGGCCGAGCCTGGTTCCGATCATCAGCTCGCCTACGCCAAGGCGCTGGCCGACGTCGCCACCTCGGCGGCAAGCCTGGATCTGCTTGCTGGGCTGCTCGCCGGCCTGCAGGTGATCGACGGCCTCGCCGTCGACACCGACCTGCGCTGGGAGCTCCTGCACAGGCTGGTCAGCCGCGGCGCCGCCGGACCGGGCGAGATCGAGGCCGAGCTTGACCGCGACCGGACGGACGCGGGCGAGCGGCACGCCGAAAGCTGCCTGGCGGCGATTCCGACGGCCGAGGCCAAGGCGGCGGCCTGGGCGAAGATCACGGGCGGGACGCTGTCGAATGCGACGTTCCGGGCAGTGCTCCGCGGCTTCCGCGATCGAGACCAGGACGAACTGCTGGCGCCGTACGCGGACAAGTACTACGCGGGCCTGGCTGGGATGTGGGCGGACGGCGCGTCGGACATGGCGCAGTTCTTCACCGAGGTGGGATACCCCGACAGCGTCATCAGCGAGGCGGCCATCGAGGCGACAGACGCCTACATCGCGGCAACTAAGCCCGTTCCGGCCCTGCGCCGGCTGCTGATCGAGCGGCGTGACGATGTCGTCAGGGCGCTCCGGTGCCGTGAGCGCGATGCCCAGGCCGGCTAGCCCGGCTGAGCTAGCACACTCGACCTGATACGCCGGGTGGGCACGGGCTGGTTAGCGTGCGCGGCCGCGGACGCCGAGCGGGCTCGCTAACGGCGGGCTCATCGGCTGGCACACGGCTCGCAGCAGGTCGATGTGCGGCAGGTCCTCGAACAGAACCGGGCGGCCGGTGTCGTCGCAGAGCGGGATGCGCCAGTTCGGGTACTCGTTACGAGTGCCGGGGATGTTCTGCGTCCGGCGTTCGCCGACGGCATCGGCCAGCGATACCCCGAGCAGCACGGCTGGCGTCTTGCGCAGGTAGCCGTAGAGCGCGACGGTGAACTCGGCGGGGTCGGGCTGATGATCGGGTGGCAGCAGGCCTTCGGCCACCAGGGCCGCCTGCCAGCGAGCCAGCAGTGCGTCCGACTCAGCCCGTTCCTGGTCCTCAGAGGTCTTCAGCAACCCCAGCCTGGCGCGAACGGTCACCTGGTCGCCGGTCACGAAGCCGACGACGGGCGGCACGTCGTGCGTGCCGACCGTCGCCATGCAGCCGCGGCGCCACTCGTCCGGTCGCATCGGCGTGCCGTCGCCGGCGTGGGCGAACCACAGCATCATTGTGCCAAGGATGCCCTGCTCAGCCAGGTAATCGCGGATCCACGGGTCGATCGTGCCGAGGTCTTCGCCGATCGCGATGGCGCCCGTGCGAGCGGCGGTGCCGACGAGCGCGCCGACCGACGCGCGGTGGTCGTAACTGACGTAAGCGCCGCGGTCGGGGGGCTGGCCGGCTGGCACCCACCAGAGCCGCATCAGTCCCATGACGTGATCGACGCGCAGTCCGCCCGCGTTGCGTAGGGCCGCGCCGAACAGCTCAGCCATCGGGCGGTAGCCGACCGCGGCGAGCGCGCGCGGGTTCCACGGCGGCTGCGACCAGTCCTGGCCGAGCTGGTTGAAGCCGTCCGGCGGGGCGCCAACGCTGAAGTCGCTCGCTAGCAGGCGGCGGTAGGCCCACGCGTCGGCGCCGGCGGGATGCGATCCGACCGCCAGGTCGTGGATGATGCCGTAGGCCATTCCTGCCGCCTTTGCGGCGTCCTGGGCCGCTGTGAGCTGCTCGTCGGCGTGCCACTGCAGCCAGGCGTGGAACTCCGCCGTCTCGCGCAGCCTCTGGTCAGCTGCGACCACCTCGGTGGCTCGGCGCGGATCGGCGAGCTCGGCAGGCCAGGCGCGCCAGTCGGGACCGTGTGCCTCGGCTAGGGCGCACCAGGTGGACCAGCGCTCGAGCTCGTGGCCGCGTTCGGCCAGGAAATCCTCGTAGGCCCGCTTGCGTGATTCGGTGAGCGGGACCTTGCTGATGAGCTCCAGCGCGGCGCGCTTGCCGCGCCAGACTGCGTCCCTGTCGATCAGGTCGGCTGTGGCGTTCGCGGCGCGCAGCGGGGCGGCGATCTCGTGGATCGTGCGCTTGTCCTGCGCAGGTAGCGCACCGTATTCGAGGATGTCCTCGATCCTGAGGTAGAGCGGGCTCGTGAACAGCCGCGTCATCGGCAGGTACGGCGACGGGCTGACCGGCGGGAGCGGCTCGGCAGCATGCAGCGGGTTGATCAAGACAAACCCGGCGCCCAGCTCGGCAGCGCTCCAGCGGGCGAGCTTCGCCAGGTCATGCAAGTCCCCGTGGCCCCAGGACTCTTTCGACCGGATCGAGTACAGCTGGACGGTGAACCCCCAGTGGCGCTCGCCCGGAATCGTCAGTCGCGGCTGGCTAGTCGCCTGGGCGCCGGAGTCGGCCCCGGGCTCGTCGAGCTCGTTGCCGGACTCGTCGAGGTTCTGGGTGTCACCGTCGAGCTCGGTGGCGGGCTCGTCGAGCTTCTCGGGCGCCTGCTCGAGCAGTTCAAGGATTGCTTCCAGCGTCTCCGCCGGTACCTCCACGTACTGGCCACGCCAGTCGTAGTATTCCGTCGCAATTCCCGCATTTCGCGCGCGTGGCACGAGCTCTGGGTCGGTCACACCTCCATGATTGACCAGCCAGACGGCGCCTAATCGGCCCGGCCCGTGCGGCATTCCATGATCCCGAAAGTTTCGACACAGCCGGCACTGTCGAATCTTTCGCCAAAACGCCGCGATCCATGATTTGTCGGCGCCCCGCGCTGCGTGGCCGCGTAGGTCAGCACAGCCTGGCGCCTCAGTCCTCGGCCACGCGGGGGGTGAGAGCGCGCCCGAGCCAGTCGCCGGCCAGCGCCTGCGCCACCGCGATCAGGAGAGTCAGGGCGATGCCGGCGGCCGCGTACCGGGGCAGTCCCAGCGTGGTCGCAGTATGCCGCACCGCCGTGGTGTGCGGATGGCCGCGGAGCATGAACCACCCGAGCGGCGCACCCCACCCGGCGGCCGCCATGACGGCGATCGCCGGCAGCGCGACGCGCAGGCGCCAGGCGCCGATCCAGTTCGCCAGGCCAGCCACCACGCCCACGACGAACGGGGCGAACCACCAGCCTGCCCGCGCGCCGGCCGCGATGAGCAGGCTCCCGGCCAGCAGGCCGAGCAGCCAGACCGGAGCGGGCCAGCGGTGGTCCGGCCGGGCGAACTGAGGCTGGAACGGAACCGGCCGCTGATACCCGCCGATTCCCTGTGCGCGCAGCTGGCCGAGGCGGTATGACCCGCGCTTGCCGAGGCGCTTGAACTCCGCCGTCACGGCTGCATCCCCGGCCCGCCGGCCACGTGACCAGCTGACACCGACCGGGTTGGCACGGGCTTGGCGGCCTGGCGCGACGTCCACGCGCCGTGGCCTGGCACGAGCGTGCGGCCGAGCGCAGGCACGCCGCCAGCACCCGCGCCCAGCACCGCGAGCAAGCCGGCGGACACCCCCAGGGCAGCTACCCCGTTCCAGACCTGAAGAGCGCGCCGGCGGCGGCGTGCATCGTCGTTCACCCGGTCATCCCGTGCCCCCGCATCCTGAGGTGACCTGCCGGCCGTGATCGCCGGTACACCGAATGCTAAAACACCCGCCGTATCACTCCCCCGACTGGTGCAGCAGGTCGAGGAACCTGGCCACGATCGGCCCGTCCGTAGGGCCGCCCTCGCCCCCGTTCTGCGTGACCATGGCGAACGCGATGTCGGCGCTGACGACGCTGTTATTGAAGCCGATGAGCCAGGCGTCGGTGGGCAGGGGGCTGCCGTGTCCGTACTCAGCCGTCCCGGTCTTGGCGTACGTGCCGGGTGGCAGTCCCTGGCCTGCGGCGGTGCCGGACGCGACAACCCGGGCCATCATCTCGTGCAGGCCGTTGACGACCTTGGCGGGCAGCGCGGCGGGCAGCACGCCGTGGCTGGCGGCGCCCGCCACGAGGCTGGCGGCTCGCACCTGCCCCGTGTCGACAGCCGCCGCGACGACCGCCATGTTCAGCGGTGACACCAGCACGCGGCCCTGTCCGATCGTCGTCGCGGCCAGGTCGGCCAGGTCCGCCGGTGCCGGAACCGAGCCCGCGAACGCCGGCAGGCCGAGGGAGGGCGTCACGCCGATCAGGTACCGGGCAGCCGTCCGGGTGAAGTCGGCCGCCGTCAGATACCTCGTCGCCAGCCCGATGAAAGCCGTGTTACAGGACTCGGCGAACGCATGCAGCAGATCGCTGACCTCACCCTCGCCCTCGGCATTGTGGAAGATGGCGCCGCCGACGTCGAGTTGCCTCGGGCACGTGGCCGGCGAGGACGGCGTCAGGCCGTGCTCGATCAGCGCGGTGGAGGTCAGTACCTTGAACGAGGAGCCCGGCGGGAATGCCCCGTCCAGCGCGAGGTCAAACCCGCCTCCCGCAGGCACGCTGACCGCGGCCAGCACCCGGCCCGTCGTGGCGTCAACGGCGACCAGCGCCGCATTCTTGTGCACGCCCGACAGTGCCTTCTCCGCGTCCGCCTGCACGCCCGGGTCGATGCTGGTCTGCACCGGGGTGCCCGGCCGCGGGCTGAGCGTCGCCACCGTGCCGGTAGTCGCGCCGGCCGCGCTGACAGCAGTGACGGTGGCGCCAGGCTGCCCGGCCAGCTGCCGCTCGTAGGCGCGCTCCAGGCCAGTCTGGCCGACCAGGCTCGCCGCCGTGTAGGGCGCGCCGAGCGCCTGCAGCTGCTGCGCCGTGACCGGCCCGATCGAGCCGATCAGATAGCTGAGGCCCGGCGTGAGCGGTGCCCGCTCGTAGATCGTCTGGAAGACAGTGCCGGGAACGGGGTAGATCGCCGGCTTGAGCTGCTGATAGCGAGCCAGGCTTACCGTCATCACTGGCTCGAACCAGGTTGGCTCTTTCTTCGCGCCAGTCAGCGCGGTGTCGATGGCGTGCCTTGTCGCGCCCGCGGTCAGCAGCGCGGCCCGCACGACGGAATCCTGCTTGATCCGCTGGCCTTCGACGCCGACCAGCACCATGGCTTCCTGCGTCGTCAGTGCCGCTGCGCCGGCGCCGAGTATCTGCGCGCGGGGCGGCCAGGTCACCGCCAGCGAGAGGTGGTCGCCCGGATGGCGGAGCTGGGGCGCGATCGTCGCTGGTGACCAGGCCACGAGCCAGGTGCCGGATGTGCTGGTCAGGCGCAGCGTGGTCTTGATGCTGACAGTGCCGACGCCAGCAAGCGGGTACTCCTCGGTGACCGGTTCGCGCGCCGTGCTCCCGCTCTCGGTGAGGCCGCCGGGATGGTAGCTAGCCTGTTTCGCGCCGAGGTCCGTCAGCGCAGCGGCATTCAGCGCGGCGAAATCCGCTGGCGGCTTGGCGACGAGGGCACGCATCGCGGACCAGTTCCGGGCCGCCCAGTCGGCCAGGTAGGTGTGCGCGACATCTTGCGGCGTAGGCCCGCTCGAGCAGGCCGCGAGCAATGCGCCGGGGATCAGCAGCGCCGTCGCCAGGGCCGCGAGCCGCCGAGTACGCAGGCCGCCACCGCCGACCATCATGACGATGACCTTACGAGCATCCGACGCCCGCGGCCCGCCAGGCGGCGAGAGTACCCAAGCTGGTCCATCGCGCATCCCTGCCCGGGCCTGTCGGGCTAGCTCGGCCGCGCGCCGCCCGCGCTGCCGCCTGTATCGCCTGCGCCGCCGCTATGTCCGCCGCCTGCATCGCCTGCGCCGCCGCTATGTCCGCCGCCGTCCCCACGTCCGCCGCCGCTACGTCCGCCGTCCCCACGTCCGCCGCCGCTACGTCCGCCGCCCTCGTCCCCTGGGCCGGACGCGGGCGCGCTCTGGTGCGGCGGCCCGACCGCACGCATGAGGTCCGGTTCGGTATCCGACGCGACCGCCGACTGGCTCACGGTCGACTCGCCAATCGGTCCGGCAGCCGCCATGGCTGGCTCCGGCCCGGCCGCACTGCCCTCGAGCCGGAGGTGCGGCACCACCGGCTCCAGCCACCGCGGCATCCACCAGGCGTGCCTGCCCAGCATCGTCATGACCGCGGGCACCAGGATCATGCGGACCAGCGACGCATCGATCAGGACCGCAAACGCCATGCCGAGCGCGAGCATCTTCACGGTCGGATCGGGGTTGAGCACGAAGCTGGTGAAGACGACGACCATGATGGCCGCCGCTGTGGTGATTACCCGGGCCGTGCTGCCGATGCCGATCGCGACAGCCCGGTGCGGGTCCCCGGTCGCGATCCAGGCCTCGTGGATCCGCGACAGCAGGAACACCTCGTAGTCCATTGACAGGCCGAAGACGATCGCGAAGACCAGCATCGGCACGTAAGCCGGGATCGGCAGCGTGGTGTGCAGGCCGATCAGCGTCTTCAGCCAGCCCCACTCGAACACCGCAACGATGACGCCGTAGGCGGCGCCGATCGACAGGATGTTGAGGATGGCGGCCTTGGTTGCGATCACGATCGACCGGAACGCGGCGGTCAGCAGCACGAACGCGATCGCCACCACGGCAAGGATCAGCCAGATCAGCCGCGAAGTGATCCGCTTGGTGAAGTCCACCTGCCCTGCTGTCGTGCCGGTGACGTAGGTCGTGACCTTCTGCTTCGGCAGGACGTCGGTGCGCAGCGTGTTGACTAGGTCGCTGGTGGCGGAGGCCTGCGGCCGCGTGGTCGGGATCGCGCTGAATACTGCGGTCGTGCGGTTCGAGTTGATGGCCACCGGGCCGACTGAGGCGACGCCTTTAGTGCCGGCGACTGCCTTCTGCATGTTGCTGAGCAGCGCGTTGTCGTCCGAGCTCGACTGCCTGGGCAGCACCACCACGATGGCGAGCGGGCCGTTCGAGCCGACGCCGAACCCGTTGGTCATGAGGTCGTAAGCGCGGCGGCTGGAGTCGCTGGTCGGGTTCGTGCCGTTATCGGGCTGGGCCAGCGTGATGGAGAAGAACGGGATCGCGAGCACCGCGAGCACCGCGACGCTGAACGCCGCCCACGGCCACGGGTGCGCGCTGACCCGGCGGCCCCACCGGGCGAACCCCGACTGCTCGTGCTGCTCCTGCGTGGCGGCCGCGGTCCGCTGCGCCTGTTCCCTGGCACTCTCGCCAGCTTTATGCGCCGTCCACCGGGCGCTCAGCGCCCTGACATTCTCCCGTGTCACGCCCAGGAACGCAGGCACCAGCGTGAGCGCGGCGACCATCGTGATGGCGACCGTGATAGCGGCCGCCAGGCCGAGCGCACCGACGAACGCGACGTCGGAGATGTACAGGCCGAGGATTGAGACGACGACAGTGCTCCCGGCTACGACGATCGCCGCGCCGGACGTGCCCTCGGCATGGCGAACGGACGTGCGGACGTCCATGCCTGAGTCCAGTTGCTCGCGGTGCCGCGCGACCAGGAACAGCCCGTAGTCGATAGCGACGCCCAGGCCAAGCAGCGTGGCGATCGTCGGCGCGGTCGTGGGAAACGTGATGACCGAGGCGAGGATGCCGAGCAAGGACAAGCCAGAGCCGACGCTAAAGATCGCCGAGACCAGCGGGATGGCAGCCGCGACCAGCGACCCGAACATCAGCAGCAGGAGAAGCAGGGCGCAGCCAAGGCCGATGAGCTCGGACGTGGTGTCGCTTGTCGTCTGACCGATCTGGCCGGCCCCGCCGCCGTACTCGACCTGGAGACCGGCCTTGCGGGCCGGCGCCACGGCATTGTCCAGCTTGTGGAGATAGCTGGTGTCGAGCGAGTAGGGGTTAGTGTTCCAGGCCACGCTGGCGTACGCGATAGTGCCGTCCTTGGACACCGCGCCGCCAGGCGGCGAGCCGAACGGGCTGGCCGCCTTGATGACGTCAGGCAGCCTGGCGATGTTGGCCGTCGCCTGGTTTACGGCGGATGCGTCGGCGGAGACCGTGCCCTTGGTGGCGTGGAAGACGATCTGGCCGGAGTAGCCGCCCTGCGAGCTGAAGGTCGAGTTCAGCCGGTTCAGTCCGTCGTCCGACTGGGTGCCCGGCACGTTGTAGTTGTTGACGTAAGTGCCGCCGAACTGCTGCCTGGCCAGGAGCAGGCCGCCCAGGATGATCACCCAGGCGATGATCACGATCCAGTGCCGTCGGGCGGAAAACCCGCCAAGCGACTCCAGCCATCTGTTCAAACCCAGCACCCCCGCAGGTCACGGCGTCCCCGTGCGCCGTGACGGCACTATCCCCCGTAGCACAGCACGCCACGCATGGGGGTCGTGCCACCGGACCGGGCGGCGGGGCTCGGGCCGTGCCCGGTCAGGAGTGGAGTTACCTCACCAGATGGGCGGGTGCTTGTCCGCCCAGGGGCGGGCTGCTTCCAGCTGCGCTGACAGCGAGATCAGGGTGGCCTCGTCGCCCATCCGGCCGGCCAGCATGATGCCGATCGGCAGCCCGGCCGGAGTCCAGTGCAGCGGTACGCTCACGGCGGGCTGACCGGACAGGTTATACAGCGCGGTCCACGGCGTGAACTGGGTCTGCCGGGTGAAGTTCTCGGCCGGCTCGACCTCGTCGAACCAGCCAACCGGTCGCGGCGGCAGCGCCAGCGTCGGGCTCAGGATGACGTCATAGTCGCTGAGCGCCCGCAGGGCAGGGCGCACGCTGCCCTGGAGGATGGCCTGGTGGAACAGCAGATCTGCGGCTGACAGTGCCATGCCCTTGTCGCGCAGATAGCGGGTGAGCGGCAGCAGGTCCGCCTCCTGCTCGGGCGCAATCGGGGCCAGTGTCGCCATGGCGTACCACAGCGCCAGGAAGGACGGCACGGCCTCGGCCGGGAACGGCAGGTCGACGTCCTCGACCTCGTGCCCGAGGGAGGAGAGCAGTGCGCTCGCGTCCTCGTACGCGGCTACGCAGTCGGCGTGCACCTCCGCGCCGTCGATCAGCGTCGTGAGCGACCTGGCGACCCGCAGCTTGCCTGGCTCCCGGCTGGCATACCCGAGGAACGACTCGCCGGCCGGCAGGGACGGCAGCGTATACATGTCGCCGGGGTGATTGCCCGTCATCGCGTCGAGCAGCAAGGCCGCGTCCGCGACAGTACGGGCGAGCGGGCCGTCGGTGGACAGGCCGGCCAGGTCGGGCATCATCGGGCCCTGCGAGATGCGGCCGCGGCTCGGCTTGATGCCGAACAGCCCGCACACGCTGGCCGGAATCCGGATCGAGCCGCCGCCGTCGCTGCCCTGAGCCGCGGGAGCCAGGCCAGACGCAACCGCAGCGGCCGCGCCGCCGCTAGAGCCGCCAGCTGACCGGCTCAGGTCCCACGGAGTACGGGCAGGCGGGCCGATCCTCGTCTCGGTGTAGCACGGCAGGCCGAATTCGGGCGTTGCCGTCTTGCCGGTGATCACGATGCCGGCCGACCGCAGGTGCTCGACGACGTAATCATCCTCGGTGGCCACGTTGTCGGCCAGCACGGCGCTGCCAAAGGTGAGCCTGACGCCGGCGACCATGTTCAGGTCCTTGATCGGGATCGGCACGCCGGTCAGCGGCGGCAGGTCGCCGCCGTCCTGGCGGCTCGCGAGCACGGCCTTGTCCGCGACGGCCGCCTGCTCGCGGGCCAGGTCGTGTGTCACCGTGTAGAACGCGCCGACCTGCTCGTTCAGGCGGTCGATCCGGTCCAGGTAGTGCTCGGTGATCTCGGCTGACGACGTTTGGCCGCTCCGGATCGCGGCCGCCTGCTCGATCACTGTCAGGTCATGAATCTGCGTCACGTTACCGAAGAGTAGACCACCGCGCGGTCCGGTCCAACCCTCCTGCGTGCGGTTTCGGCTGATAGCGGCGAGCCAGCGGAACGCCGGCGACAGGCCGGCGCGAGCAACGCGTGTGCATCTGGGGCGCATCTTCAGCCCCAGACGCGCACGCGTTTGAGCCCACGCGCCGACATGACGGCGGAATGTCCGGTTCATCGGTGCGGTGAGCCATTCTGGCCCCGACGAGCTGTCGGGTTGTAGCTGCTCAGTTACGCTGTGGTGCTATGGACCGGGAGACCGGGCCTGAGCCGACACCGACTGGGCCGCCGGCCCCCGGCGAGGGAGTGCAGCACGTTCCTGTCCCCTCGCGTGCAATCATGGCCGGGCTTGCTGCCGATCCGCGGGTGCCCATCTGGATCCGGCGGGCCATCATCTCGCTCGCCGTCGCGCTCCTAGTCACGCTCTGGAAAGGCTGGCGCGTCGGGCTGACGGCCGCGGCCGTCTACGCCATCTGCGACACGGTCTACCACTCCAAGACAGTCGCGCTGATCCCGGCCGCAGCCAGGGTCTCCTCCGCGCAGCGCAAGACCAGGCGGCGGCTCTACTTGCTGCGGCCGTTCGGCTATATGGCGATCCACGCCCGCACGATCCCAGGCAGCGACTCAGTCATCGATCATCTCGTCGTCGGGCCGGGCGGGATCTACGCCGTCGACTCCGAGCGCTGGGACCGGCGGCTGCCGGTGCGGACCGTGGCAGCGAGTGTCGGCTCGACATCCGGAGCGCTGCTGTACCACGGCCCGTTCAGCCAGAAAGACCGGCTTGCGCACGCGCGCTGGGAGTCAGCGAAAGCAGCCCGGCTACTCAGCGAAGATCTCGGCCGGGAGATCACGGTACGACCAGCGATGGTGATCTACGGCCCCACCGTGCCCTGGGGGGTCACCAACCTGCGCGGCGTCGACGTCTTCGCCGGGCGCAAGGTCGGCAGGTACTTCCGCAGCAGGAGGCGGGTCAACCGGGCTGATGCGCTCGGCTGGGAAGAGGCGGGCGCGATCTTCGCCGCCGCTGAGCGCGTCCTGCCCCGGAACTGACCGGGCCGGTCGTGACCTGGCGGTCGCCCACGAGCGCCGCCGATCACCGAGCTGGTGGCTCCCCCGCACTCGCGGCTCGTGCCCGCATACCGGCGCAGCCCAGGCGGCGGGCTAATCTGTGACATCCCCGAGGTGCGATCCCCGACACGGCAAAGGATAGATAACGAAGTGGCCGATCTCCGGACCTGGGTGGCCGGCGCGCGGCCACGGACGCTTCCTGCCGCTGTCGTTCCCGTCGTGGTCGGCTCGGGCGTCGCCGTCGGCTACGACAAGTTCTCGCTCTGGCGGGCCACCCTGGCGCTGCTGGTGGCGCTCGCCCTCCAGATCGGCGTCAACTATGCCAACGATTACAGCGACGGCATCCGCGGCACGGACGAGGTCCGGGTCGGCCCGGTCAGGCTGGTCGGCTCTGGCCTGGCTAGGCCCCGGCACGTGCTGGCGGCGGCGATCGGCTGCTTCGCCGTAGCCTGCGGGGCAGGCCTGGTGCTGGCCGCGGTGTCCTCGTGGTGGGTGCTGCTGCTCGGCGTGGCGGCAGTAGCAGCGGCCTGGTTCTACACCGGCGGCAGCCGGCCGTACGGCTACCGGGCCCTCGGCGAGCTATCAGTCTTCGTGTTTTTCGGCCTGGCCGCGGTTGCTGGCACGGCGTACGTGCAGATGCTGACGCTGACCTGGCTGCCGTTCGCCGCCGCCGCCGCGATCGGGCTGCTCGCCTGCGGGCTGCTGGTCATCAACAACCTGCGCGACATCCCGACCGACAGCCAGACCGGTAAGCGAACCCTGGCGGTCGTCCTCGGCGACCAGCGAACGCGAGCGCTGTATATCGGCTGCATCCTCGTGCCGTTCTGCGTCGCCCTGGTGCTCGCGCCGGCCCGGCCGCTCAGCCTGCTGGCGCTGGCGGCCCTGCCGCTAGCGTTCGCCCCCGTTCGTCAGGTGCGGGACGGAGCCACCGGCCGCAGCCTCATCGTCGCGCTGGGCCAGACCGGGCGGCTCGAGCTCGCCTACGGCGCGCTGCTGACACTCGGCCTGGCCATCAAGCTGTAGGCGACGCCCCCGCCGCGCACGTACCAGCCCCGCGCGGCCCGACGGGCGAGGCGCGGGCGACGGAATCGGCGACGCAACTCGCTAGGCCGGACCGGCCGCCGCGCCGTTGGCCGCGCTAGGGTCCTGCACATCGTCGGCTTCGACCGGCGCCATGCCGCTCAGCGCATCCCGAATAGCCGGATCCGTCACGTCGACCTCAGGCAACCGCGCTTCGGGAACATCGGTCGTGAGCAGAGCCTCGGGCAGGGGAACATCCGGCGGTGGCGGCGGCTGCGGAACGGCAGCCACTGCCGCTTCCAGCGAGACCTGAGGCAGCGGATCCTCGGCGCTCGTGTTCCGCGCCAGCGCCGCCGCATTCTGCACGACCTTAGCCAGAGCGGCGTCCGCGGCGCTGTCCCCAGCCCCGGCCGGCAGGACCGGACCAGACCCGCCCGGCCTGCCCACCGCGTGTGCGGACGGCACCGAACTCGGCGCATCGGCATCCGCGTTACCGCCGCCGAACGCCCCGCTGAACGCCTTCAGCGCACTTGTCAGCTCGCTTGGGACCATCCAGATCGTGTTCCCGGCGCCCTGGGCAAGCTGCGGCAGCGTCTGCAGGTACTGATAGGCGAGCAGCTTCGGATCCGGGTCATTGTCGTGGATCGACTGGAACACCGACGTGATCGCCTGCGCCTGGCCTTCGGCCTTCAGGATCGCGCTTTGCTTCGCGCCCTCCGCCCGCAAGACCGTGCCCTGCTTGTCGCCGTCGGCCGTCAGGATCTGCGCCTGCCGCAGGCCCTCGGCGGTCAGGATGGCGGCGCGCTTCTCGCGCTCGGCGCGCATCTGCTTCTCCATGGCGTCGATGACGCTCTTCGGCGGGTCGATCGCCTTGATCTCCACCCTGGTCACCCGGATGCCCCACTTGCCGGACGCGTCGTCGAGCACGCCGCGAAGCATGGTGTTGATCTTGTCGCGGGATGTCAGCGTGACCTCCAGGTCCATGGACCCGATCACGCTGCGCAGCATGGTGGCGGTGAGTTGCTCGATCGCCTGGATGTAGTTGACGATCTCGTAGTCAGCCGCGCGCGGATCGGTGACCTGGAAGAAGAGCACCGTGTCGATCTTGACCACCAGGTTGTCTTCGGTGATGACGGGCTGGCCGAGGAACGAGACCACCTGTTCGCGCAAGTCGATCAGCGGCTTCACCCGGTCGATGAACGGGATGATCACGTTCATGCCAGGCTCAAGCGTCTTGCGGTATCGCCCAAGCCGCTCCACGTTCCGCGCTCGCGCCTGCGGCACGATGCGCACCGACCGAAGCGTCACCATCGCGACGAGGATCACGATGACGGCGGCGACAATGGCAGCGATATCACCCATTGCTACTCCCGGGGATACACGAGAGCAGTGGCGCCCTCGATGTGCATGACGTCGACGGTCGATCCGGCCGGGATGATCTGCGTCTCGTCATAGGAGCGCGCGGACCACTCCTCGCCGCCGATACGCACACGGCCGCTGTGCGGGCCGACATCTTCCAGCACGATCGCCGGCCGGCCGATCAGTGCGGCCGTGCCAGTGCGCAGCATCGGCGGCTGCCTGATGTGCCGCATGGCGAACGGGCGGGCAACGCCGAGCCCGATCCCCGAAGCGAGGACGAACGCCCCGAACTGGACAGCGGCATCTCCGCCCAGGAATCCTGCCCCGGCGGCGATCAGCGCGGCAGCCCCGAGGAGGCCGAACGCTAGCGTGGTGGTCGCGATCTCGATGGTGCCGAGGACAGCCGCGATGATCAACCAGATAATCCAGCTACCCATCGCGGCGCTCCGAAGGCGAAATGACCGTCACTTGAGACACTAGACCCGTCCGCGCCGCGGCGCATCTAATGCGGCTCCCGCATCTCGCCGGCTAACTAAGGTCTCACTCCGCCATGGCGGCGGCTACCTGCTTGGCAACGGCGGCCAGGTCAGCGTCCGGAACGTTCGGGAGCACGTCCTCCCAGATCGGCAGGTACATGCCGGCGGCCTCGAGCATGCCGAGCGGGCGCGGCAGGAACCATACGTGGAAATGCGCACCGCCGTCACCCCAGCGGTACAGGTGCACGCGTCCGACGTCGCCCAGCGACAGGATCGCCCGCTCGACCCGCCTGGCGACCCGGCCAAAGTCGGCGGCCTGGCTGGCCGGCATGTCCGCGAAAGAGTCGAAGTGCTCGCGGCTGGCGAGCCACACCGTGCCGGGCAGGCTGCCGCCGACCGGCGCATGCAGGGTCCACAGGTCGTCATGCCACAGCGCCTCAGTCGCGCTGCCCTCGCAGATCCCGCACGCCTCCCCGCCCGGCTCGCCCCGCCGCGGCGGTTCCGGAATCACCCGCTCGCCTGGCGCCCTCGGCACCAGCGGCTCCTGATATGGCATGGTCATCGCTACTACTCCCTTTTGTCCGGCGGCGAACCCGCTGATCCCGACGTTATGGCCGCGGCTCGCTCCGCCCAAGGCCGCAGCCAGCCATCCGATGTCGCGCGCCGGACAAAAAGGAGCACGACCACCGATGAGGGGTGACCGTGGACCGCTTCGGTGCCGGCTTCACACACCTTGGCGGGAACGGGGATTATTGACCTACTCAGGGAACCGGAGGCCAGTCATGCCCGCAGCCCGTCATTTGTCCTACAGCCACGGCGCCTCGGCCAAGCCGCTCCTCGGTGAGACCATCGGCGACAGCCTGCACCGGATCGCGGCGGCGCATGGTGCGCGCGAGGCGCTCGTCGACGTGCCGACCGGCAAGCGGTGGACGTACGCGCAGCTGGCCGCCGACAGCGATCTGGTCGCACTCGGCCTGATCGCGGCGGGCATCGCCAAGGGCGACCGGGTCGGCATCTGGGCGCCGAACTGCGCCGAGTGGGCGCTGCTCCAATACGGCTCGGCGAAGGCGGGCGCGATCCTGGTCAACATCAACCCGGCGTATCGCAGCCACGAGCTCGCCTACGTGCTGCGCCAGTCGGGCACCCGGCTGCTGGTCACCGCCGAGAGCTTCAAGACCAGCGACTACCACGCCATGATCGAGGAAGTGCGCGGTGACCTGCCCGATCTGGAGCAGGTGATCTACATCGGCACCGCGGACTGGGACGGGCTGATGACGGCCGGCGCCGTCGCCGATCCGGCGATCCTGGCCGAGCGCGAGGCGAGCCTGGCCTTCGACGACGCCATCAATATCCAGTACACAAGCGGGACTACCGGCTTCCCCAAGGGCGCCACCCTGTCGCATCACAACATCCTGAACAACGGGTACTTCGTCGGCGAGGGCTGCGGATACACCGCCGATGACCGCGTTTGCGTGCCGGTGCCCTTCTACCACTGCTTTGGCATGGTGATGGGCAACCTCGGCTGCACCACGCACGGCGCCTGCATCGTGATCCCGGCCCCCGGCTTCGACCCGGCGGCTACCCTCGCGGCGGTCCAGACTGAGCGGTGCACTTCGTTGTATGGCGTGCCGACGATGTTCATCGCGGAGCTGGGACTGCCCGATTTCGCCAGCTACGACCTGTCGAGCCTGCGCACCGGGATCATGGCCGGCTCGCCGTGCCCGGTCGAGGTGATGAAGCGCGTGCTGACCGAGATGCACATGACCGACGTCACGATCTGCTACGGGATGACCGAGACCTCGCCGGTGTCGACGCAGACAACCGCTGACGACGACATGGAGCGGCGGGTCTCGACAGTCGGCCGCGTCCATCCGCATGTCGAGATCAAGGTCGTCGACCCGGAGACAGGCCTGGTGCTGCCGCGCGGCAGTCACGGCGAGCTGTGCACTCGCGGCTACTCCGTGATGCTCGGCTACTGGGACGAGCCGGAGAAGACCGCCGAGGCGGTCGACGCGGGCCGGTGGATGCACACTGGCGACCTCGCGG
Source organism: uncultured Actinomycetota bacterium (assembly GCA_963837255.1). Classification (GTDB taxonomy): domain Bacteria; phylum Actinomycetota; class Actinomycetes; order Streptosporangiales; family Streptosporangiaceae; genus JAJYUU01. The sequence continues at coordinate 91,446 of CAWIMN010000001.1, read as the reverse complement.
TGATGGATGATGCCGGCTACCTCAACATCGTCGGGCGGATCAAGGACATGGTGATCCGTGGCGGGGAGAACGTCTACCCGCGCGAGGTCGAGGAGTTCCTCTACACCCACCCGGCGATTGAGGACGTGCAGGTGATCGGCGTGCCCGACGCCAAGTACGGCGAGGAGCTGTGCGCGTGGGTCAAGCTGCGGCCTGGCGGCGAGCTAACCGCTGAGCAGGTCAGGGAGTTCTGCGTCGGCAAGATCGCGCACTACAAGGTGCCGCGGTATGTCCGCGTGACGCAGGAATTCCCCATGACGGTCACCGGCAAGGTGCAGAAGTTCAGGATGCGGGAGACCTCGGTCGACGAACTCGGGCTCACGGCGGCCAGCCAGACCCCGACAGCCTGACCGCCGGGCTGCCGTCAGCGCACGCTGAAGGGCAGCCAGTCGCTGGATCCGCGCTGGTGGTTGTTGCCGCGCTCGCGGTCACCGGCCGACGCGGTCCCGGCGGATCGCCAGCCGCGAATCGACCCGCGCGACATCGCCGACAAGATCGAGCCTGCGCTCAGGGCCGACAGCACCGAGAAGATGCACCCGAAGCAGCCGACCGAGCCGATCGACAAGATGGACCCGGCCGAGCCGATCGACAGGATCGACCCGCTCGAGCCGATCGACAAGATCGACCCGCTCGAGCCGATGGACAGGATCGAGCCCGACGAGCCAGGCGAGCGACCCGAGCCGCGCGCAGTCCCCATGAGCGCATTCTCGCACGCGGCCCGGCGGCCACTAACCGAGGCTGGCAGCCGCTGACGCCAGCGCCGCCTGGACACCGGGGATGTCGTTGACGCACACGGCGTCGGCGCCGGCCTGGACGAGCCGGACCGCCTCGGCCGGGCTCGGCGACCACGTCAGGACCTCAAGACCGGCCCGGTGTGCGGTCTGGATGATCCGCTCGGGGGTCAGGCAGGCCGACCCGATCTGATCGCGGTGCAGGTTCAGCGAGCCCGTGTGCAGGCAGACAACGTCAAGCCCGAGATTCGCCGCAGCCGGGACGGCGTGCTGTGCCGGGAAGTCGATCGCGGTAATCAGGCCGAGGGCGACCGCACCAATGAACTCCCGGTTCCGGGCCAGGTACACCACCGCGGCAGGATCGAAGGAGGAGACGAGGAAGCGCCGCGTGCCCTGCGCTCGGTGCAGGATCTCAGCAACCAGCGCATACGTGCGCTGCGCCGGCGGATCTACCGCATCGTCGATGATCGTCTTGACGTCGATGTCCACGGCGACATCGGGTGGCAAGGCGGACAGGACCTCGGCCAGGCTCGAGACGCCGGCAACGGCGAGCTCGGCGGCGGTGCACGTCACGAGGGCCGCGCCGGACGGAGCGACCGGGTCGTGCCTGAGGACTAGCTCGCCGTTGCGGCACCGGCGCACGTCAAGCTCGACCCAGGACAGGCCGCAGGAGACGGCCGCCAGGACTGACGCCATCGTGTTCTCCCGGTAGCCGCCGCGCTGCCCGGAGCCGAACCCGCGATGGCCGACGATCGACGGCTTGGAGTCGAAGATCATGATAGGTCCCTGGCGTCGCCGTAACATCCACTGCGAGCTGATATGTACGCAGCCAACCGCGATCTGGCGCCTGGGGCAAGACCCCGGCACTGTCTCCGGTCGCCCGCGCCGTAAGGTGGCAGAGGCTTGACCGACTAGTCGATGTCGTGGGGGTCAGATGGACGAGAGCGTGGCGAGGCAGCGGCTGACGACCGAGCGGGCCGAAGTGACGCAGCTGCTCAAGGACGCCGAGTCAGCGGCCACGCAGGACCGCGATTCCGAAGACGAGCCAGGCGACTACGCCGACGCGGCGCAGCCGCTCACGGCGCAGGGCATGGACGACGCGCTCGCCGCGGGCTTCCGCGACCGCATTGCCGCAATCGACCGCGCGCTGAAGCGGCTGGACGAGGGGGTCTATGGCACCTCTGTCCGCAGCGGTGCGCCCATCCCTGACGAGCGGCTCGACGCTGACCCGGCTGCCGAACTGACGGTCGAGGAAGCGCGCGAGCGCGAGTAGGGACCGAATCTCGCCTCGCTGCGCGGCCGCTGACCGCCGGGTCCCGCAGGACCGCAGGCTCAGCCGGCGCTCACGTTCAGCGTGATCGTGGTGCCAGCCAGCGCCTTGCTGACCGGGCAGCCCGCCTTGGCGTCGGCCGCGATCTTGGCGAACGCGTCCGGGCTGATCCCCTGGGCCGATCCGCCGACAGTCAACGCGATCCCGCTGATCCGGAATCCGCCTGCCGGGTCGGGCCCCAGCGTCACATCCGCGGTGACCTCGAGCGACTGGTCGCTGCCGCCCGCCGCGCCGAGCAGCGCCGAGAACTGCATCGCGAAGCAGCCGGCGTGTGCGGCGGCGATGAGCTCCTCCGGGCTGGTCGTGCCCGCCGCGTCGTCGGCTGCCCGCTTGGGGAAGCTAATTTCGTAACTGCCAAGGCCCGAGCTAACCAGCGTGACGGTGCCGGCGCCGTCCTGGAGTCCGCCGGTCCAGGTGGTGTGCGCAGTGCGGGTAGGCATGCGTGTCTCCTCGGATTGATGTGATCAGCAAGTCGGCGCGGGCTTGCGCCCGCTACCTCGTCAGCCTGCCATGGCAGCCGCCGGCCTGGTGCCAGGCCCGCGAATGCGCAACAATCGCACCCGCAGATTTGGTCGTGGCCCGGGGGTAAGCGATGACGTGGCAGCTCGACAACACTGGCGGTCGCCATGCTGCCTGATCCCTTCGGTCCGGCCAGCCTTGGTCCGGTTAGCCTGCGCAACCGGGTACTCAAGGCCGCCACCTTCGAGGGCATGAGCCCGGGAAGCGTGGTGTCGCAGAGTCTGATCGAGTTCCATCAGCGGATGGCCGCAGGCGGCGTCGCCATGACGACCGTGTCCTACGTCGCGGTCTCGCGTGACGGCCGCGGGGCGCCAAACGAGATCTACATTCACGACCGTGCGGCCGACGGGCTCGCGCGCATCGCTAGCGCTGTGCACGCCGAGGGCGCCGCGATCTCCGCTCAGCTCGGGCACGCGGGCGCGGTCGGCACGATTCGCAAGCGCTACCTCGGCCCGTCGCCGGCCCGCACCATCGCGGGAACCAAGGTGGCAGAGATCTCCCTCGCTGAGATCGACGAGGTGGTCACCCAGTTCGCAGACGGTGCCTCGACGCTCGCCGCGGCCGGGTTCGACGCGGTGGAACTGCACTTCGGGCATCACTATCTGGTCTCGGCGTTCCTCAGCCCGAGGTGGAACAGGCGTGCCGACCATTATGGCGGCCCGGTGGCCAACCGGGCCAGGCTGGCGCTGCGCATCCTGCGCGCCGTCCGAGCCAGAGTCGGTGACCAGCTCGCGGTCACCGCCAAGCTGAATATGACCGACGGTGTCCGGCGCGGGCTCGCAGTCGCCGACAGCATCGAGGCCGCGCGGCTGCTGCAAGCCGACGGCGGCCTGGACGCGCTCGTGCTGAGCGGCGGGGGCTCGCAGGCAAACCAGATGTTCATGTTCCGCGGCGACCCGCCCCGGAGGGAAATGGCCGCTGCGCTGCCCGGCTTGCAGGGACTCGGTTTCCGCCTGGCAGGCCGGGTGCTGTTCCGCGCCTACCCGTTTGAGGAGACGTATTTCCTCCCGCTGGCCCGCCAGTTCCGGGCCGCGCTCACGCTGCCGCTCGTCCTGCTCGGCGGCATCACCACACGCGCATCGATCGAGCAGGCCATGGCCGAGGGCTTCGACTTCGTCGCCCTAGGCCGGGCCCTGCTGCGCGAGCCTGACCTGGTGCGCAAGCTCGGGTCTGGCGAGTCCGCCGGAGGCACGTGCGTGCACTGCAACAAGTGCATCCCGAGCATCTACTCCGGCACGCGCTGCGTACTCGACCATCCGGAGCCGCTGATCGTGCGGTGAGCGCTCCGTATCACTCGTTCGTGTCATTCGTCCGTGTCACTCGTCCGGTCAGGACGGCTTGCGCGCCTCGATCAGGAACCGCTGCGCGTCGCAGGCGAACGAGCCATGCTCCTGGATCTGCCGGTGCATTCGCGCGAGCGGCTCCGCATAGCCGGCCACGGTGAAGCCGGGTACCGTCCACAGGACTTTCTTGAGGAAATGGACCACCGCGGCGACGTCGAAGAACTCCACGCGCAGCGCTTGCTCTCGGACGTCGACGACTTCAAGCCCGGCGTCGGTCGCCTCGGCCCGAGCAACCTCGGGGCTCCGGCTCGTACTCACCGGCTGCGGACCCATCATGAAGTCGGTGAGCTCCCGGTTCGACCCGGCGCCGACCTGCTGGGAGAGGTAGCTGCCGCCCGGCCGCAGGACCCGCGCGATCTGCGGCCACACCACCTCGGTCGGGTGCCTGCTCGCCACCAGATCGAAGCTCATGTCCGGGAACGGCAGCGGCGCGTCGTCGTCCACCTGCACGACGTGTCCGCCAAGCGGCGCCAGGGCGCGGCGGGCCAGCTCGACGTTCGGCGGCCAGGACTCCGTCGCCGCGAGCCACCGCAGCCGGCCGCCAGCCGCCCCGCTGCGCCGCACGGCTTCGGCCAGCGCCTCGCCGCCGCCAGTCTGAATGTCGAGCACCGCGTCCGACCCGCCGACCCGCTCGCTGAGCAGCCGCGCGTAGCCCCAGGATGGCCGCTCCTCGGTGGCCCGCCCGGCGAACCAGGAAAAGTCCCAGCCCTCGACGGGCACGGCGTCGCCCTCGGCGATCAGTTGGTCGAGGGTTCGCGGCATAGGCATAGCATGATCATTCCGGACAGACCGCCGCCGCGGCAACTCGGTTTGCCGCCCGCTCGCGGCCCGTCAGGTCAGCCCGAGCAGCCCGTCCAGGCCAACGGTCAGGCCGGGTGGCAGGCCGCCGATGCCGCGCACGGCTACCAGCACGCCCGGCATGAACGAAGCGCGATCCAGTGAATCGTGCCGGATCGTCAGGATCTCGCCGTGCCCGCCCAGCAGTACTTCCTGGTGTGCGACTAGTCCGGCGAGACGCACCGAGTGCACGTGCACGCCACCAACCTGCGCGCCGCGGGCGCCGTCGGCCGCCGTGACCGTCGCGTCCGGCATCGGCCCGGCGCCAGCCGCCGACCGCGCCGCGCTGATCATCGACGCGGTACGTCCGGCCGTGCCGGACGGCGCGTCCACCTTCCCCGCGTGATGCAGCTCGATCACCTCGGCCGACTCGAAGAACGGCGCCGCCAGCTCCGCGAATCGCATCATCAGGACCGCGCCGACAGAGAAGTTCGGGACGACCAGCACGCGTGCCGCCGGCTGGACAGCGAGCCAGCCGGCCACCTCGCCGAGCCGCGCGTCGTCAAAGCCCGATGTCCCGGCCACGCTGGCGATGCCGTGCTCGACGCACCACCTCAGGTTGTCCATGACGGCGCCCGGGTGGGTGAAATCGACCACCACGTCACAGCCGGCCAGCTGGTCCAGTGAGTCGCCGATGTCGACCTGCGCCATTAGTGCCAGGTCATCAGCCGACTCCACGGTGCTGCACACCTGTGACCCCATGCGCCCCTTGGCGCCCAGCACGCCTACGTTGATCATCGTGCTCCCTCGCCCCCTGGTTCGCTGCCCCCGTGGTAGGCCAGCCTAGCGGCCGGCCGACGTCACCCGGTGCGCATCGATGCGGTATGAATGGCTGCTGGACACAACCAGCAGCGCAGCCGGAAGGTTTACACGATGACGGCGTGGAACTCGTTCTCTACCGACTCAACCCAGGGCATCACCTCCGAGGTGATCACCTATCCGGGCGGCAACGGCGACGAGATTCACGCCTACGTCACCAGGCCGACAGGCGACGCCGTCACGCCCGGCATTGTGGCCGTGCATCACATGCCAGGCTGGGATGAGTTCTACCGCGAGTTTTCCGACCGGCTGGCCCGCCACGGCTACACAGTCATCTGCCCTGACCTGTACTGCCGGTACGGGCATGGCACGCCCGACGACATCGCCGCCAAGGTCCGCAGCGAGGGCGGCGTACCTGACGACAGCGTGGTCGCCGACTGCACCGCAGCGCGGGACTGGCTGCGCGCGCAGCCAACGAACGGCAAGGTCGGCATCATCGGCACGTGCTCTGGCGGGCGCCACGCGCTGCTGACCGCCTGCCGCAGCGGCGGCTTCGACGCGGTCGCGGACCTGTGGGGCGGCGGCGTCATCATGAGCCAGGAAGAGCTCAGTCCGGCGCGCCCGGTCGCGCCGATCGACTACGTCGCCGACCTGTCGTCGCCGCTACTCGGCCTGTTCGGCAATGACGACCGGTACCCGACGCCCGAGCAGGTCGACCAGCTGGAGGCCGAGCTGACGCGGCACGGCAAGGAGTACGAGTTCCACCGGTATGACGGCGCCTCGCACGGCTTCTTCTACTACTTCGCGCCGATCTACCGGCCTGAGGCGACGATGGACGGGTGGGAGAAGATCTTCGCCTTCTTCGGCGACAAGCTGCAATGACCTCGCGCTATCCATGACGGCCCGGGTCACCAACGCAGCGATGATCGGCTGGTCAGTGTCGGTCAGTGGGCCATAGCAGCGACCGGCCTTCGATGAGCGCGAGCGTGGCGGCGGCGGCCTTGTCAGCCGCGGTCCGCACAACGTCGGGGCCGCTGCCGTAGTCGCCGTTGACGAGCAGTGCGGCGTGACCGTGCGCCGCGGCTTCCACGGCATCGGCCAGCGCGTCGGCAGCCTCGGCGTCGCCAGCACAGATCTCCCGGACGACGGTCAGGAACGCGTCCACTGGTGCCCACGCGCGCTGCAGCTCAGGGAAGCGGCGCTTATCGATGCCCGCGCCGTAGAGCGCGTCGAACATCGGCCGCCGCTCGGCCGCGAACCGCACGTAGGCGCGCGTCATCGCGGCTAGCCGCAGCTGCGGCGCATCGGCGTCAGCAGCCTCGCCAGCGACCGGCTCAGCCGCCACCATGGCCGCGAACACCTGCAGGCCCCGAGCCGCCACCGCGGCCAGCAGCTCATCGCGGCCGGTGAAGTGCCGGTACGGGGCCGCTGCCGAGACGCCGAGCCGCCGGCTCGCCTCGGCTAGCGAGAATCCGCTGACACCCCGCTCGGCGATCAGGCCGACTGCTGCGTCGACGAGCGCGGCGCGCAGATCGCCGTGGTGGTAGCGGCCGTCCTTAGCTGCTGCAGACACGGCGCGGCCGGGACATAGCGGACCCCGTTCCCATCCTGGATGCGGAATGTAATAGACCCTTACAATGTAATAGACATTAACATGTAGCTGCCGCCCGGTCCAGGCGTCCTGGCCACGGCCGGCGGCCTGGCACGATGGACGCACCATGACACTCACCGATCAGCTCCCGGACAGCGCCGAGCCGGACGAGGTATTCGCCGCATTCGCGGACTGGACCGCGGATCAGGGCTTCATCCTGTACGCGCACCAGGAAGAAGCGCTGATCGAGATCGTGTCGGGCGCAAACGTGATCTTGTCGGCGCCAACCGGCTCCGGCAAGAGCCTGGTCGCGACCGGGGCGCATTTCACCGCGCTGGCGCGGGATGACCGGACGTTCTACACCGCGCCGATCAAGGCGCTGGTGTCGGAGAAGTTCTTCGCGCTGTGCGACATCTTCGGGCCCGACGAGGTCGGCATGATGACCGGCGACGGCAGCGTCAACCCGGCCGCGCAGATCATCTGCTGCACCGCCGAGGTGCTCGCCAACATCGCGCTGCGCGACGGGGCCGACGCGGACATCGGCCAGGTCGTGATGGACGAGTTCCACTTCTACGCCGATCCCGACCGCGGCTGGGCGTGGCAGGTGCCGCTGATCGAGTTGCCGCAGGCGCAGTTCGTCCTCATGTCGGCGACCCTCGGCGACGTCAGCAGGTTCGAGAAGGACCTGACCCGCCGGACCGGGCGGCCGACGGCCGTGGTCAGCTCGGCCGAGCGGCCGGTACCGCTGTCATTCTCGTTCGCCATGACGCCGCTGCACGAGACCGTGGCCGAACTGCTGGCAACGCACGAAGCGCCGATCTATATCGTGCATTTCACCCAGGCGGCGGCCATCGAGCAGGCGCAGGCGCTGATGAGCGTGAATGTGTGCAGCCGGGCGGAGAAGGATGCCATCGCCGAGCTGATCGGGAACTTCCGCTTCGCGCCCGGCTTCGGCAAGACGCTGTCCCGGCTGGTCCGCCATGGCATCGGGGTGCACCACGCGGGCATGCTGCCCAAGTACCGGCGGCTGGTGGAGACCCTCGCCCAGGCCGGGCTGCTGAAGGTCATCTGCGGCACTGACACGCTCGGCGTGGGGATCAACGTGCCGATCAGGACGGTGCTGTTCACCGCGCTGTCCAAGTACGACGGGACCAGGACCCGGATGCTGATGGCCCGTGAGTTTCACCAGATCGCCGGGCGGGCCGGACGGGCGGGCTTCGACACGATGGGACGGGTCGTCGTCCAGGCGCCGGAGCACATGATCGAGAACGAAAAGGCGCTGGCCAAGGCCGGCGACGATGCGAAGAAGCGGCGCAAGGTGGTACGGCGCAAGCCGCCTGAGGGCATGGTGTCCTGGGGCCAGCCGACCTTCGAGCGGCTCGTGGCTGCCGAGCCCGAGCCGCTGCGGTCCAGCTTCGGCGTCAGCCACGCGATGCTGCTGAACGTGATCAGCCGGCCAGGCAACGCGTTCGAGGCGATGAAGCACCTGCTGACGGACAACCACGAGGACCGGCCCGCCCAGCGCAAGCACATCAGCCGGGCCATCGCGATCTACCGGGCGCTGCTGGCCGGCGGCGTTGTGGAGCGGCTGGATTCGCCCGACGCCGACGGCCGATTCGTGCGGCTGACGGTCGACCTCCAGGAGGACTTCGCGCTCAACCAGCCGCTATCGCCGCTGGCGCTGGCCGCCATCGAACTGCTGGACCGGTCGTCGCCTGAGTACCCGCTCGACGTGCTGTCGGTGATCGAGTCCACGCTCGATGATCCGCGGCAGGTGCTCTCCGCGCAGCTGTTCAAGGCGCGCGGCGAGGCGGTGGCGGCGATGAAGGCCGAGGGCATCGAGTATGACGAGCGGATGGAGCTGCTGGAGGCGGTCACCTACCCGCGGCCGCAGGCTGACCTGCTGGAAGCCGCGTACAACATCTACAAGCAAGGTCACCCGTGGGTCGCCGACCACGAGCTGTCGCCGAAGTCGGTCGCGCGTGACATGTATGAGCGCGCGATGACGTTCTCGGAGTACACCAGCTTCTACGGGCTGGCCCGGTCCGAGGGCCTGGTTCTGCGCTATCTGGCCGATGCCTACAAGGCGATGCGCCAGACAGTGCCCGAGGAGGCGCGGACCGAGGAGCTAGCCGACCTGATCGAGTGGCTCGGCGAGCTTGTCCGGCAAGTGGACTCCAGCCTGATCGACGAGTGGGAACGGCTGCGCAATCCGGTCGACGAGGTCGCGCACCTGGCGGCGGACCGGCCGCCCGCGGTGACGGGCAACAAGCGAGCGTTCCGGGTGCTGGTGCGGAACGCGCTGTTCCGCCGGGTGGAGCTGGCTGCGCTGCGTCGGTGGGACGAACTCGGTTCGCTGGATGCCGAGGCCGGCTTCGACGCCGAGGCGTGGGCATCCGCGCTGGCGCCGTACTTCGCCTTGTATGACGAGATTGGCACCGGCGCGGACGCCCGCGGCCCTGGCCTGCTGATCCTGGACGAGCAACCCGGCAGCTGGACGGCCCGGCAGATCTTCGATGACCCGGCCGGCGATCACGACTGGGGGTTCTCGGCGACTGTCAACCTCGCCGCTTCCGACGAAGCGGGAGTCGCCGTCATCACCGTGACCAGCCTGGGCCAGCTCTAGCCAGCCCAACCCGCCCGGAGCCCGCACTACCCGTCCGGACGCGAGCGCCACCTGCCCGGACGCCCGCGCTACTTACCCGGACGCGAGTGCTACCCGCCCGGACGCGAGCGCTACTCGCCCGGACGCTGCGGTCCCCGCCCCGACGGTTCATGGTTTTAGCCGATCTTGAGTCCTGGTTTGGCCTAGTTTGCGGGCGCGAAAACCATGAAGTCTGGTCGACGAAACCATGAAAGGTGCCTGCATCGCCCCTCCCTCGGCCCTGCAGCCCGCGCTCGCAGCAGGCAGCCCGCGCAGGCAGCCCGCGCCCGCGGCAGGCAGCCCGCGCGCCGGCAGCCCGCGCCCGCAGCCGGCACCCCCCGCTGAACCGCATATCTGCAACTGATAGGTTGCATATAGCGAGCGAGATGTGCAACCATCTGGTAGCAGATAATCAGGCGATCGGAGAACAAGACATGGCGCCAGGACTGGATCGAGCGCGAGGTTCTCATCGAAGCATCGCGCGAGCGGGTATGGGCGGTACTGACTGACCCGAAGCACGTAGCGGGCTGGTTCGGCGACATGGCCGAGATGGACCTGCGTCCCGGCGGCAAGGCCGCCTTCGGCTGGTCCGAGCACGGGACCCACCACGCCGTCATCGACCGGGTCGAGCCGCCGAGCTTCCTGTCGTACCGGTGGGCTCGTGCCGCGGGTGTCGAGCCCGCCGAGGGCGGGTCCACCCTGGTCGAGTTCACCTTGACTGAGGTTTTCGCCGGGACCTTGCTGCGGGTGGTCGAGACGGGGTTCGCCAGCCTGCACGGCAGCGCGGCGGATCAGGACGAGGCGGTACAGCAGAACACCGACGGCTGGCAGTCCGAGCTCGCCGAGCTCAAGGAGTATGCGGAACGGCCCGCTGCATGACGCCGCCACGGCCGGGCTGGCCAGCCAGCCCGGCCGAGCCCGACGAGATCCTCGCGGCGATGGCCGAGCCGACCCGGCGGCAGCTGCTCGCGATGCTAGCGACCTCCGGCCCGGCCACAGCCACCGAGCTGGCCGCTGGCCTGCCCATGAGCCGCCAGGCCATCAGCAAGCACCTCGCCGTCCTGCGGAGCGCTGGGCTCGTCGCGTGGCACAAGAAAGGCCGGGACGTGCGGTTCGCTGTCCGCACGACGGGCCTGGTCCAGACCGCGGGCTGGCTGACCGCGCTGGCCACCGAATGGGACACGAGGCTGGCCGCGATCAAGCACATCGCCGAGTCCGGCGGCTGATGTCGGTGGCTCATTCACCCCGCTCAGAGGGCGCGCACGGACGTCGTTCAGCTTATGTTCAGACTTGTGGCCGACCATCCTGACGTGATGCCCAACGCTCCCGCCAGCCACGAGCGCCGGGTGCGGCCCGTAGGACGGCAAGCGCCTGGTTCAGCGCCACGCAGGCCAGCTCCCGCGCCGCGGCCCAGATTCGTGGACGGGTGCGCGGCGATGGCGGGCATCGGCTTCGGCGCCGTCGTCGCGTCCGTGATCACGAGCGAGTCCCGCGGCTCGCTGGCGGCTCCGGGCGGCCACCTGACGGCCGTTGGCCGGCTCGCCGGGTTCACCGGCGCGTACTTGATTCTGATCATGGTTGTGCTCGTAGCCCGGGTCCCGTGGCTGGAACGCTCAGTCGGCCAGGATCAGCTCATCCGCTGGCACCGCAGGGTCAGCCCGTGGGCGATCGGCCTGATCACAGCCCACGTGCTGCTGATCACGCTCGGATACGCACAGGCGGCCAGATCATCGGCGCTCGCCGAGACCTGGCTTCTGTTGCGCTCCTATCCCGACATCCTGGCGGCGGCCGTCGGATTCGGCCTGCTCGTGCTGGCCGGGATTACCTCCTACCGAGCGGTCCGGCGACGGCTGCGGTACGAGACCTGGTGGGTCGTCCATCTCTACCTCTACATCGGCCTCGCGCTGGCCTTCGCCCACCAGATCGTGACCGGGGCGAGCTTCATCGGCCATCCGCTCGCCCGCGGCCTGTGGATCGCCATCTGGGCTAGTACTGCCGGGATGGTGCTGGCGTTCCGCATCGGCCAGCCTGCCTGGCGGAGCCTGCGGTTCCAGCTCCGCGTCGTCGAGGTACGGGACGAGGCACCGGGTGTCGTCTCGGTCATCTGCCGGGGACGAGATCTCGACAAGCTTCCGGTCTCCGGCGGGCAGTTCTTCCTGTGGCGATTCCTGGCCAGGGACCTGTGGTGGCAGGCGCACCCGTATTCGCTCTCGGCCCTGCCACAGCCTCCGTACCTGCGCGTCACAGTGAAGGGGCTCGGTGATTCCAGCCGCGCGCTGGCCAGACTGCGGCCGGGTACCAGGGTCGCGTTCGAGGGTCCGTACGGCGCGTTCACCGACCACGCCCGGCTGTCTGACGGCGTCCTGCTCGTCGCCGCTGGCGTTGGCATCACCCCGCTCCGGGCCCTGCTCGAAGACCTGCCGGCAGACGCAGACGTCGTCGTCATCGTCAGGGCATCCACCGTCGCCGATGTCGTTCACCGCGCAGAAATCGCCGCGCTGGTCGAGCACCGGGGCGGACGGCTGCACGAGATGATCGGCTCGCGACACAAGCTCCGGCTTGGCACCCGCACGCTTCGGCATCTCGTACCCGATGTCGCGGGCCGGGATGTCTACATCTGCGGCCCGGAGGGCTTCGGCGCCGAGGTGACAGCCGCAGCCCAGAAGCTCGGAGTAGCCAATGACCAGATCCATATCGAGGCGTTCGGCTTCTAGCCGGGCATCTGGACGCAGAACCGTTCCGGACAGGGAAGGCTGGGCGCCGTGAAACGCGGGCCGATCGTGATAGCGGGAACCGTGGCCGGCCTGATCGCCGTGCTCGAGTTTCACACCACGCCCGCCAAGCTGGCGATCGCCAGCGGCGCGACACTGCCGTCCAGCGCGACAGGCGGCGCTGGCAGGACTGGCAGTGCCGGGCAGCCAGCCGCCGGCAGCACCCAGTCCGCTTCGCCGGCAGGCCCAGGCTCAGCCGGCGGTTCGCGGTCGGCGCGCACTGCTACCGGCCCGGCGGTCAACTACAACTTCGGCGTGCTCTCGGTCAAGATCACGGTGGCGAGCGGCAAGATCACCAGGATCGGCATCGGCTACCTCGACGACGGCGGCAATCCCCGCTCGCAGTCCATCGATCAGCAGGCCATTCCGATTCTGGAGCAGCAGGGACTGCAGGCCCAGAGCGCCAACATCCAGGGTGTCTCTGGCGCGAGCTATACCAGCGCCGGGTTCGCCCAGTCGCTGCAGTCCGCGCTGCATTCGCTGGGCATGTGATGACGCCGCCTCCGGTCCGTCAGCTCGAGCACGTCATGGGCACGGTCATCACGATTGACGTGTACGCGCCGCGGACGGGGGCCGGCGACGCACCGGCTGCGAGCGACACGTGGGCCGCCGACCTGCAGGGCAGGCTCGCCGAAGCGCGGACCGTGCTCCAGCGCGCCGACGAGGTCTTCAGCACCTGGCGCACCGACAGCCCGGTCAGCCGGGTGCGCCGGGGCGAGATCACCGCCGCCGAGGCGCCGCCCGAGGTGGCGGCGGTCATGAGCGCCTGCGCGACCGCCCGGCAGATCTCCGGCGGCTGGTTCGACCCGTGGGCGATGCCGGCGGGATTCGACCCGACCGGATATGTCAAGGGCTGGGCTGCGCAGCGCGCGCTGGCAGCCCTCGATGGCCTCCCGATGTCGGGCGCCCTCGTGAACGCGGCGGGCGATATCGCCGCCGTCGGCGCGCAGCCGTCAGGTGCGCCATTCCGGATCGGGATAGCCGATCCGGCCGAACCGGGGCGACTGGCCGAGATCGTCGAGCTCACCGAGTGCATCGCCACCTCGGGAACCTACGAGCGGGGCAGTCACCTCATCGATCCGCGCTCCGGCCAGCCCGCGGGACGAGTCGGATCGGCCAGCGTGATCGGGCCCGATCTGGGCCTGGCGGATGCCCTGGCCACGGCCGTCGCGGTGGCGGGCGAGACTGGCCTCGCTCTCATCGAGCCGCTGGCCGGCTATGAGGCGCTCGTCATCGGCCTCGACGGACGCCGGCGGTGGACCAGCCGCTTTCCTTTCGCCACGACCAGCTTCCCGGCGCCGGCCGCCGGCACGGATGCGGCGCGCTTCGGTTAAGACCGCTCGATCCCGGCCACTACGACCGTCCACCACCCTCGTGGCGAACCTGTCCGTTAGCGGCTGGTGGCCGTGCAGCAGCCGATGGTACGCGGCGCCGAACAGCAGGTCCAGCACGACCTCGTAGTCCGTCCGGGCCGAGATCTCACCGCGTTCGACGGCGCGATCCAGCATGATCTTGTGCTGGCCGCGGAGCCGCTCGACGGCGCGCTCACGCCAGGCGCCGTACTTCCAGCAGGTGCTGGAGGACTCGCCGCTCGTGACCGGGCTGGCGATCGAGACCATGCGTGCGGTGATGACGCCTAACCTCTGGCACGACTGGCAGACAAAGTCGCCAGCGTGGTCCGAAGCGGACCTGGCTGACGGCCATTGGTAGCCTGAGCGGCTATGAATCAGGTCTCGGGGCCGCTGGCCGGCCTGCTGGTCGCCGACTTCTCCCGGGTCCTAGCCGGGCCGTACTGCACGATGATCCTGGGCGACCTCGGCGCTGACGTCATCAAGGTCGAGGGTCCCGGCGGGGACGACACCCGGCACTGGGTGCCGCCGGTCCACGAGGGCATTTCCACGTACTACCTGTCCATCAACCGCAACAAGCGATCGATCCAGCTCAACCTCCGCGACGAGGCCGACCGCGCGGCCGCGGCGGAGCTAGCCAGGCGTGCCGACATCATGGTCGAGAATTTCAAGCCCGGCGGCCTGCGGCGATTCGGCCTGGACTACGAGAGCGTCCGGGCCGCGAACCCGTCGGTGATCTACGCGTCCATCACCGGCTTCGGCCCTGGTGGCGGTGCGCACCTGCCTGGCTACGACCTGATCGTCGAGGCGATGTCCGGGCTCATGAGCCTTCAGGGTGACGCCGACGGCCAGCCATACCGCGCGGGCATCGCCATCTTCGACGTGATGTCCGGCCTGCAGACCGCGATCGGCGTGCTAGCTGCGCTCGATCACCGGCGCCGGACCGGCGAGGGACAGCTCGTCGAGGTCAACCTCATGGCGGCCGCGCTGGCGGGCATGGTCAACCAGACCGGCGCGTTTGCGTCTGCCGGCGTGGTACCGCACCGGATGGGCAACTCCCATCCCAGCCTGTTTCCCTACGAGCCACTGCCGACCGGCGACGGCGACTTGGTCATCGCGGCGGGCAACGACACCCAGTTCCGCAACCTGTGCGCTGTGCTCGGCGCGCCTGAGCTCGGTACCGACGAGCGGTTCGCGGCCAACTCCGGCCGCACCGCGAATCGTGACCAGCTCCGGCCGCTCCTGATCGAGCAGCTGAAGACCCGGCCTGCCAGCGAGTGGTTCGACCGCCTGATCGCCGCTGGAGTCCCGTGCGGCCCGATCAACACCGTCGCTGGCGGCGTCGAGTTCGCTCGGCAAATCGGACTGGACCCTGTGGTGCAGTCGGGCCACGGCGAGTCAGCGGTGCCCGGCATCCGCAATCCGCTGACGTTCTCGGCCACGGCGCCGCGCTACGACCTGCCGCCGCCATCACTCGACGAGCACGGCAAGCAGATCCGCGCGTGGCTCGCTGACCCGGCGGCCCCGCTGCCGCCGCCAGACTAGCTAGCCGGCCTCCGCGGCACGCTCCGCGTCCGCGACCTTGCGTTCCAGCCATTCAACTTCCGACGGCCGGACATTGCGATCAGCCATCCGATGACGTGCGGCGACGGCGATATAGGGAACGGGGTCGTCGCGTACGCCAAGCAGGAAATGCCGCACGAGCATGGCGCGAACCGAGCTGACGGCCGGGCGGACGAGCGCCGGCAGGTCGTCCACCTCCGAGCAGGCCATGATCAGGTACGCCATCGCGACGTCGGCGCCGGCCGGGCCGGCCGCCTGGTTGCTCCAGTCGATCACAACCGGGCCGCGTCTAGTCATCATGATGTTGCCGGGATGCAAGTCCAGGTGCAGCACCTTGTCGCCAGGTCCGAGCGGCTGCGGGAGTCCGGGCGGTGCGGTGATCTGGTGCAGCCGGTTGTGCATCGCGGCAAGCGTGCGGGCGTGCCGCCGCGCCAGCCACGGCCTGCGGCCGAGGTCGGTCAGCAGATCGCGGCCTTCGAGCCGCTCCATGACCAGGTCGGAGCCGTCAGCGTCGAAGACTTTCGGGACCGGGAAGCCTGCCTGGTCCAGGTGCCGCATGATCGTCGCCTCGGCCTGGACATCGAGTGGCGTGCGGTACCGCCGCAGAACCCGGTCAGCGTCGATGGCGTAGACATCGGCGGCCCGTCCTCTGCCGACAAGCGGTCCAGGCGGATCACTGCGTGCCATGCAGTGAAGCTACTACGAAACGGGCAATCCTGGCAGTCAGCTCGCGAGCGCCGCGGTGAACGCCTCGTCGTCGTCGAACGGCCCGACGATCGCCAGTGCCTTGGGCTGGCCGAGGACGGCGGCCGCGATCTCCCGCACCTGATCGTGGGTGACGGACTCGATCTGCGCCAGGATCTCGTCGACGGGCTCAAGCCGCGGATAGACAAGCTCGGACTTACCAAGCCGGCTCATCCGCGACGAGGGGTCCTCGAGCCCGAGCACGATCGAGCCGCGCAGCTGGCCCTTACCCCGGCCAAGCTCCTCATCGGTCAGCCCGGACTCGATCACCTTGGCGATCTCCTCCCGGCAGATGGCGAGCACTTCCTCCGTCTTGGCCGGCAGGCACCCCGCGTAGATGCCCCACTGCCCGCAGTCGGCATGCTGCGAGCTGAAGCTGTAGACCGAGTACGCCAGTCCGCGCTTCTCCCTGACCTCCTGGAACAGCCGCGATGACATGCCACCGCCCAGCGCTGCGTTCAGCACGCCGAGCGCGAACCGCCGATCGTCCGTACGGGCCAGCCCCGCGCAGCCGAGCACCAGGTTGGCCTGCTCGACAGGCCGTGACACCAGCCGGACGCCGGTGCCACTCGCGGCACCGGCCGACGTGGCACCGAGCCGCGGCTGGGCTGGCGCGGCGCCGCCGCTCAGCACTGAGCCGTCCAGCACGCGGCCGAACGCGGCCGCCGTCAGCTCCACCACCCGGTCGTGGTCGAGGCTGCCAGCGGCGGCGACCACGAGCCGGTCAGGGGTGTACCGGCATCGGTAGTGCTCGGAGATCCGGTCCCTGCTGATGGAGTTGATCGAGTCGACCGTGCCGAGGATCGGCCGGCCGAGCGGGGTGTCGCCGAAGACCTGCTCGGAGAACGCCTCGTGCACGAGATCAGCCGGATCGTCCTCGTTCATTGCGATCTCTTCGAGGATCACGCCACGCTCGGCGTCCACGTCCTTGGGCTCGATCAGCGAGCTTGTCACCATGTCCGACAGCACGTCGATCGCGAGCGGCAGGTCCTGGTCGAGCACCCGGGCGTAGTAGCAGGTGTACTCCTTGGCGGTGAACGCGTTCAGCTCACCGCCGACCGCGTCCAGCTCAGCGGAGATGTCCAGCGCACTGCGCCGGCTGGTGCCCTTGAAGAGCAGGTGCTCCAGGTAGTGGGTGGCGCCGGCGTGATCGGGATCCTCATCCCGTGAGCCGACGCCCGCCCAGATGCCGAACGCGGCCGACCGGACGGCCGGCAGCGACTCGGTGACTACCCGCAGGCCGCCCGGCAGGACGGTGCGCAGTACCGCACCGTCGCCACCGGCCAGCCGCTCAGTACCAGCCGTCACGTGCGAGCGCCCGGCTGTCAGGAGTTCCCCGACCCGGAGCCGCTGGCACCGGAGCCACCAGAGCCGCCGCGGCTGCGCTGACGACTACGGTGATGGTCGCCACCACGGTCCCTGTCCCGGCTCCGGTCGCCGCCACGATCGTCACGATCACGGGAACGGGGCTCGTCGTGACCGCCGAGGTCCTCACCGGCCGCCTCGCGCTCCACTACTTCGACCGGGACCAGTGACAGCTTCCCGCGATCGTCTACCTCGCGGATCTCAACCTGGATCTTGTCACCGACCTTGACCACGTCGTCGACGTTCTCGATCCGCTGACCGCCGTGCAGCTTGCGGATCTGCGTGATGTGCAGCAGGCCGTCCCGGCCGGGCAGCAGCGAGATGAACGCCCCGAACGTGGTCGTCTTGACCACGGTGCCGAGGAACCGCTCCCCCACCTCGGGGATGTGCGGGTTGGCGATCGCGTTGATCGCCGCCCTGGCCGCCTCCGCGGACGCGCCGTCGGTGGCGCCGATGTAGATCGTGCCGTCGTCCTCGATCGTGATGTCGGCGCCCGTGTCCTCCTGGATGGAGTTGATCATCTTGCCCTTGGGACCGATGACCTCGCCGATCTTGTCGACCGGGACGCGGACCGTGATGATCCGCGGCGCGAACTCGCTCATCTCTGCCGGGGCGTCGATAGCCTCGCGCATCACGTCCAGGATCGTCAGCCGCGCGCCGCGCGCCTGGCGCAGCGCCGCGCCGAGCACCGATGCCGGGATGCCGTCGAGCTTGGTGTCGAGCTGGAGCGCAGTGATGACGTCCTTGGTGCCGGCGACCTTAAAGTCCATGTCGCCGAACGCGTCCTCGGCGCCGAGGATGTCGGTCAGCGTCACGTACTGGCCGCCCTCGTGGATCAGGCCCATCGCGATGCCGGCCACCAGGTCTTTCAGCGGCACGCCCGCATCCAGCAGCGACATGGTGGACGCACAGACCGAGCCCATGGAGGTCGAGCCGTTGGAGCCGATCGCCTCGGAGACCTGGCGGATCGCGTACGGGAACTCCTCCCGCAACGGGAGGACCGGGACGAGCGCGCGCTCGGCCAGCGCGCCGTGGCCGATCTCCCGGCGCTTCGGCGAACCCACCCGGCCGGTCTCGCCGGTCGAGTACGGCGGCATGTTGTAGTTGTGCATATAGCGCTTGGTGCGCTCGGGGTTGAGCGTGTCGATCATCTGCTCCATCCGGAGCATGTTGAGGGTCGTGACGCCGAGCACCTGGGTCTCGCCGCGCTCGAACAGAGCCGAGCCGTGCACCCGCGGGACGACGCCGGCCTCAGCCGACAGCTGCCGGATGTCCTCCAGCCCGCGGCCGTCGATGCGCAGTCCGTCGCGGATGATCCGCTGCCGGACGAGCTTCTTGTTCAGCGCGCGGAATGCCTCGCTGATCTCCTTCTCCCGGCCCTCGAACTGCGCGGACAGCTTCTCGGTCGCGAGCGCCTTGATCCGGTCGGTCTCGGTGGTGCGCTCGTTCTTGCCCGCGATGGTGAGCGCGTGCGCCAGGTCCGAGCCAACCTCGGCCTCCAGGGCCGCGAACACGTCGTCACCGTAATCGGCGAATACCGGGAACTCGGCTGTCTCCTTGGCCGCGTGGCGTGCCACCTCGAGCTGACCCTCGCACAGCTGCCGGATGAATGGCTTCGCCGCGTCCAGGCCCCCGGCGACCGTCTCCTCCGTCGGCGCCACCGCGCCGCTGCCAGCGTCGGCAATCAGCCGCAGCGTGGTCGGCGTGGACTCGGCCTCCACCATCATGATCGCAACGTCACCGTCGTCGAGTACCCGGCCCGCGACCACCATGTCGAAGGTCGCGTCCTCGAGCTGGGAGTGCGTCGGGAATGCCACCCAGTGGCCCTTGATCAGCGCCACGCGGACGCCGCCGATCGGGCCGGAGAACGGCAGGCCGGCCAGCTGAGTCGACATCGACGCCGCGTTGATCGCGACGACGTCGTACAGGTGATCCGGATGCAGCGCCAGGATCGTCTCGACGATCTGCACCTCGTTGCGCAGGCCGTGGACGAACGACGGGCGCAGCGGCCGGTCGATGAGGCGGCAGGTGAGGATCGCGTCCTCAGACGGACGGCCCTCGCGGCGGAAGAACGAGCCCGGGATCCGGCCTGCTGCGTACATCCGCTCCTCGACGTCCACGGTGAGCGGGAAGAAGTCGTAGCCTTCCCGCGGGCTCTTGCCGGCGGTGGTGGTGGACAGCACCATGGTCTCGTCGTCGAGATAGACGACGGCCGAGCCGTTGGCCAGCTTGGCGAGCCTGCCGGTCTCGAACCGGATCTTGCGCACGCCGAATTCGCCGTTGTCAATGCTGACCTCGGCGGTATAGACACCCTCCACGGGTGACCTCCTTGACTGAGGTCCCGCGCCTGTCCGCCGCACTTTCGGAGCGCCTAGGCCGGCCGGCTGAGTGTGCCACCTCCACGGGGGCGTCAGCCGCGATGCCGGGGTCGGCTGCCGGCGGTCTTCGATCGAAGCCCTCGGCCCTGTCCGCCCGCCACGCTGGCAGGCGTCACGACCCGAGAACCACTACCGAGGACCGGCCCGATGGGCGCTGTTGGCGCTCCTGGCCGGAGCCGCGGGACGTTGTACGTCTGTGTGTATGTAGTTGTGGTTAGCTCGCGTGCCAGCTACCTGCGCAGACCCAGCTTCTCGATCAGTGCGCGGTACCTGCTGATGTCGGTGCGGGCCAGGTACTGCAGCAGGCGCCGACGGCGGCCCACGAGCAGCAGCAGCCCGCGACGGCTGTGGTGATCGTGCTTGTGCACCTTCAGGTGCTCGGTCAGGTCCGCGATACGCCGAGTCAGCAGCGCAACCTGGACTTCCGGCGAACCGGTGTCACCCTCATTAGTCGCGTGCCCGGCGATGATCTCGTTCTTCACCGTGGTGTTGAGCGGCACGTTGCTCCCTCTTGAATTGCTTGTCTCGATATTCCATGTCTGCCCAGGCCGGGACTCGGGAGAGCCTTGCCAGGGCGTCAGGCGAGCATCACCAATGCGGGCGATGTCCCCCAAAGTGGCCAGCCGCCTGAGGGCGCAGCTAACCTGGCCAGATACTCCGGCCGATGGTCAACGGTACCACGCGGCCGTAGCGACGGAGCACATCGGGCAAACGGCCGGCGCGCCCAGGCTCCAGCGCTGTTACCTGAATGCTACGCCAGCCCCCCGTCCGCGCGGTTGCCCGCCGCGTGTAGAGCAGTCGACCTGGCGCAGCAGGACGGGGCGATCGGCGCGTTCGCCTGGTTAGGCCACTCCGGGGCAGGACCAGGCAGCGGCGAAGTATCAGGCGAACATCTTGTCGAGTTCGGCGCTGTCCTCGGCGAACACCCAGAACTCGGTCGCCTTGCCGTCGGCCAGATGCCAGATGTTGACCTCGCGAACGGCTATAGGCTGCCCGTCGCGCTCGGCGTACGCGGTCACCAGCACCGTGCCGTGAGCGTCGTTGGCCAGCACGTCGTGGATGTCAAGCCGGAGCGTGCCACCGGTCACCTCGAGCAGCTTGCCGAACATGCCCATGATGGCCTGGTGCCCGCGGTAGTCGCCGCTGAGCTGGTTGGACCCGCCGTTGTGCCACACCATGTCGTCGGCGAACAGGCTGAACACGGTGTCCAGGTCGCCCGTGCCGAACGCCTCGTATCCGCGCCGCAGCAGGTCCTCGTTCGGATGCGCCATCGTCCTCACCTCCGCGTGAGCGGCCCGCCCGGCAGGCGGGCATCGTGGCTCTCAGCCAACGTAACGCAGCGGACCTGAGCTTATCTGGCTAACCCGCTGTCAGCAGGCGCCTGGCGTCACCGACGTCCACGGTCATCTGCCTGACCAGGTCCGCTACCGTGCCGAACTTCAAGGTCGCCCGCAGCCGAGCGACGAAGTCGACGGCCACGTAGGCGCCATAGAGATCCAGGTCATCGCGATCGAGCGCGTACGCCTCGACGGTCCGTTCCCGGCCGTCGAACGTGGGGTTCGTGCCGACCGAGATCGCGGCCGGCCATCGCTCAAGCTCCGACCCATCGGTCTCCAGCCGCGCCAGCCAGCCCGCGTAGACCCCGTCGGCCGGGATCGCCGTGTGCGTCAGCGTCTCGAGGTTCGCCGTGGGAAACCCCAGCGCCCGCCCGCGCTGATGCCCGCGGACGACGACGCCCTCCACGCGATGCGGCCGGCCCAGGTCGTGCGCCGCGCCGGTCACATCGCCGGCGCTGAGCATGCCGCGGATCCCGGTCGAGGAGATCGTGACGCCATTCTCGGCCAGCAGCGGCACGCCCTCGGCGGTGAAGTCGTACTTCTCCCCCAGCTCGGCGAGCAGTGCCACATCGCCGGCTGCCTTGTGCCCGAACCGGAAGTTCTCCCCCACCACGACGCGGGCCGCGTGCAGCCGGTCAACCAGCACCGCCCGGACGAACTCGTCTGGCCCGAGCCGGGAGAACTCAAGCGTGAACTGGATTACGCACACCGCGGCCACGCCAAGCCCGGCCAGCAACTCCGACCGACGCCGGGCCGTGCACAGGAGCGGGGGATGCGTGCCGGGCCTGATTACCTCGTCCGGATGCGGATCGAACGTGATGACGACCACGGGCAGGGCCAGCTCAGCGGCCGATTCGGCAGCCCTGGCCACGATCCGCTGATGACCGAGGTGCACGCCGTCGAACTCGCCGATCGTGACGACCGAGCGTCCCCAGTCGTCGGGGACGTCGAGCGGGCCGGCCCAGCGCTGCATGCCAACAGCCTGCCACGGCGACGCGGGCACAGGCACGTCAGGACCCGCCGACCGGGCCTGCGGCGAGGTCGGTGGCGAACACGGCCAGCGAGCGCGCCCGGCCCTCCTCGTCGGTCAGGAGCGCGACCAGCGAACCGTCCGGGCCGAACGCTGCGACCGGCGCGTCCCCGGTACCCGTGGCGTCCAGCCTGGCGCCGTGCGCGAGCGCGCTCGCCTGCGCTCCGGTCAGGTCCCGGCGCGGGAATGCCGCCGCGGCCGCGGTCGCGAGCGGGATCACCTCGAGCTCCGCGGCTCGCCCGGCAACTCGCGCCTGCTCGGCACTGCGCGCCAGCTCGTCGAGCGTGCGTGCCTGGCCGGCCAGATAAGGGCCGACGCGGGTGCGGCGCAGCGCCGTCAGGTGCCCGCCGACGCCGAGCGCCGCGCCCAGGTCGCGCGCCAGCGCCCGGATGTAGGTACCGCTGGAGCACGTCACGCGCACGTCGATATCGAGCAGGTCGCCGGCCGGGCGAACCGCGTCGACGGCGAACTCCCGCACCGTCACGGTCCGCGCGGTCAGCTCCGGACTCGCACCTGCGCGAGCCAGCTTGTACGCGCGCTGGCCAGCCACCTTGATCGCGCTCACGCCTGGCGGGATCTGGCTGATCTCGCCGGTCAGCGCTGCCACGGCGGGCAGCAGCTCAGCGTCGCCGATATTCAGGACGGGAACGTGGCCGACTACCTCGCCGTCCGCGTCATCCGACGAGGTGGTCTGACCGAGCCGGATCGTCGCCGTGTACTCCTTCTCGGTCAGCGCGAGGTAGCCAAGCAGCCGCGTCGCCTTCTCCACCCCGACGACGAGTACGCCCGTCGCCATCGGGTCGAGCGTGCCGGCGTGGCCCACACGCTTGGTCCCGGCCAGCCTGCGGATCTTGGCGACGACGTCATGGGACGTCCAGCCGCCAGGCTTATCGACGATGATCAGCCCGCTGCTCGCAGTCGTCATCGCCGGTCCAGAAGCTTCCGGACGGCGGCGATGACCGCGCCCGCGCCGCCGGAAGCAGCGAAACCGGCGGCTCGGGCGTGGCCACCCCCGCCCAGCGCCGCAGCGACCTTGCCGACGTCGACCCGGGATTTTGATCTCATCGACGCCTGCCAGGTGCCGGCGTCGTCCTCTTTAAGGACGACGGCCACCTCCGCCTCGTCGGTGCGCCTTATTTCGTCGATGACGGATTCCGTAGCGTCGAGGCCGAGGCCGGCCTTCGCCCGGTCGCCTCGCGTCACAGTGGTCCAGACAAGGCCAAGCCCGCGGGCGGCCTGCGGCTCCAGAACGGCGCGGTCGAGAGCATGGGCGAGCATGCTGAGGTAGCCGAACGGGGCGCGGTCGTAGAGTTCGCGGGAGACGATGCCGGGGTCGATCCCGGTCGCCAGCAGCCGCGCGGCTAGCTCGTGTACCTGCGGCGTGGTAGCGGAGAACTTGAATGAGCCGGTGTCGGTGACCAGGCCCGCGTAGAGGCCGACCGCGATCTGCTCGCTGAGCGGGATGCCGAGGCGGTCGATCAGCTCCGCGGCCAGGACCGCCGTCGCGGCCGCGGCCGGATCCACCAGGTTGATCGTGCCGAAGCCCGGGTTGGACGCATGGTGGTCCAGCACGATGAGCTCGCCCGCCGATGCGGCCGCGCCGGTGAGGGCGCCCAGCCTGTCGATACTGGCGGCGTCGAACGACAGCATGACTTCGGGTCGCGACGGGTAGGCGCCTGACGGGCTCAGCAGCTCGACACCCGGCAGGAACCGCAGGATCGCCGGTACTTCGAACGGCTCGTCGCCGAACGAGGCGACGACCGCTGGGGCGCCACCCGGCCGGGCGCACAGGGCGTGCAGCACGGCGAGCATCGAGCCGAGGGCATCTGCGTCCGGCCGGACGTGGCAGGCCAGGCAGACCTGGCTAGCACCGTCGATAACCTTGACGGCGCGCGCCCACTCGGATTCACTGCTCGTCGTCATCGAGGTCGTCGTCGTCCCCGGCATCGCTTTCTGGCGTCCGGTAGGGATCGGGATCCCCGGCCGGCACGGCTTCCGCGCGAGCCGCGGCCACCTTGGCGTCCGCGGCCCTCGCCTTGGCCACCAGGTCCTCGATGTTCCTCGCGTTGTCGGGGATAGTGTCCTGGCTGAAGCTGATCGACGGGGTGTGCTTGAGGCCAGTCTGCTTGCCCACCTCGGACCTGATCAGCCCGGTCGCGCTGGCCAGCGCCGCCTTGGTGCCGGCCACCTCGTCGTCCGAGCCGTAGACCGTGTAAAAGACGGTGGCCTCGCGCAGGTCGCCGGTGACCCTTGCCTCCGTCACTGTCACGAAACCAAGGCGCGGGTCCTTGATCCGCCGCTCCAGCATCTCGGCGACGATCTCGGCGATTCGGTCGCCGAGCTTGCGAGCTCGGGCCTGGTTCATCGGCCTACTCACCTTCTGGCGTCAGCAGCTGCTGCCTGGCGGTCAGCAGCTCGATCTCGGGGCGCCCCGCAACGAAGCGCTCGCATGCGTCCAGCACATCCCTGGCATTCGCCGCGGTCGAGCTGACCACGGCGAGGCCGATCTCGGCCCGGCGATGCAGGTCCAGGTGGCCTGTCTCGCCGACCGCGATACCGGGGAACCGTCGATGGACCTCCGCGACGAGCGGCCTGACCACTGAACGCTTCTGCTTCAGCGACCTCACGTCGCCAAGCAGCACGTCCAGGGTCAGAGCCCCTACATACACGCCAGCCCCGGTGTCAGCCGCGAACCGGTCAGGTCCGCGGCTTCTCCCGCATCTCGAACGTCTCGATCACATCGGCGATCCTGATGTCGCTGTAACCGAGGCCGATACCGCACTCGAAGCCCTCCCTGACCTCGGTCGCGTCGTCCTTGAACCGGCGCAGCGACTCGACGTTGAGGTTGTCCGAGATGACGACGCTGTCGCGGATCAGGCGGGCCTTGCTGTTGCGGGTGATCGTGCCCGAGCGGACGATGCAGCCGGCGACGTTGCCGATGCGCGGCACCCGGAAGACCTCGCGCACCTCCGCGGTGCCCAGCTGGGCCTCCTCGAAGATCGGCTTGAGCATGCCCTTGAGCGCTGCCTCGACTTCCTCGATCGCCTGGTAGATGACCGAGTAGTAGCGGATGTCAACGCCCTCGCGCTGCGCCAGCTCGCCCGCCCGGCCAGCCGGCCGGACGTTGAAGCCGATGATCACGGCATCGGAGGCGATCGCCAGGTTCACGTCGTCCTGGGTGATGGCGCCGACGCCGCGGCCGATGACTCGCAGCTGCACTTCCTCGCCGACATCCAGCTGAAGCAGCGCGTCCTCCAGCGCTTCCACCGAGCCAGACACGTCGCCCTTGATGATCAGCAGCAGTTCCTCACGCTCACCGGACTTCAGCGCGGACTCCAGGTCCTCCAGCGTGACCCGTGGGCGGCGCTGCGCGAACATGGCGCTGCGCTCCCTGGCCTCGCGCCGCTCGGCGATCTGCCGCGCCACCCGGTCGTCGTCGACGACCAGGAAGCTGTCGCCAGCGCTTGGCACGGCGGTCAGGCCGAGCACGAGCACGGGACGTGACGGCGGCGCCTCAGGCACCTGGTCACCGTTCTCGTCGAGCATGGCACGCACGCGGCCGAACGCCTCGCCGCAGACGATCGAGTCGCCGACCTTGAGCGTTCCGCGCTGGACGAGGACCGTTGCGACCGGGCCGCGGCCCTTGTCCAGGTGCGCTTCGATGGCGACGCCCTGGGCCTGCTGCTTCGGGTTCGCCCGCAGGTCGAGCTCGGCGTCCGCGGTGAGGATAACGGCCTCGAGCAGCTCGTCGATGCCGGTGCCGTTCCTGGCCGACACGTCGACGAACAGCGACTGGCCGCCGAACTCCTCGGCCACCAGGCCGTACTCGGTCAGCTGAGCCCGGACCCGCTGCGGGTCGGCGCCTTCCTTGTCGACCTTGTTGACCGCGACGACGATCGGGACGCCGGCCGCCTGGGCGTGGTTGAGCGCCTCAGTGGTCTGCGGCTTCACGCCGTCGTCGGCCGCGACGACCAGGATCACCAGGTCGGTGGTCTCGGCGCCGCGGGCGCGCATGGCGGTGAACGCCTCGTGACCGGGGGTGTCGATGAAGGTGATCTTGCGGTCCTGGCCGTCGACCACGGTGTCGACCTGGTAGGCGCCGATGTGCTGGGTAATGCCGCCAGCCTCGTGCGCGACCAGGTTGGTGTGCCGGATGGCGTCCAGCAGCTTGGTCTTGCCGTGGTCGACGTGACCCATGACGGTCACCACCGGCGGGCGCGCGACCAGATCGGTGTCCTCGCCCTCGTCCTCGCCGAACTCGATGTCGAACGACTCGAGCAGCTCCCGGTCCTCTTCCTCCGGGGAGACCACCTGGACGTTGTAGCTGAGTTCAGCACCGAGCAGCTGCAGCGTCTCGTCGTTGACCGACTGGGTCGCGGTGACCATCTCGCCCAGGTGGAACAGCACCTGGACGAGCGACGCCGGGTTGACGCCGATCTTGTCCGCGAAGTCGCTTAGCGAGGCACCGCGGGACAGCCTGATGACCTGGCCGTTGCCGCGCGGGATCGACACGCCGCCGATCGACGGCGCCTGCATGTTGTCGAACTCCTGGCGCCGCTGCTTCTTCGACTTCCGGCCGCGTGATGGCCGGCCGCCAGGCCGCCCGAACGCGCCTGCCGTGCCGCTGCGACCACGGCCGCCCGGGCCTGGCCGGGCCGGGGCCATCCCCGGCCGGGCGCCGCCGGCGCCGCCGGCACCACCGCCGCGCGGACCACCAGGACCGCCGCCGGGGCCACCGCGACCGCCACCTGGCCGCGGACCAGCGCCGGGGCCAGCCGATCCGCCGTAACCGCCGCCGCGCGGACCGCCGGCTCCGCCGCCAGGACCGCCCTGGCTGAAGCCGCGGCCGCCGACTGGCCGTGGCGGCATGCTGCTCGGACTTGGACGCGGACCGCCGGGCCGCGGACCGCCTGGGCGCACCGCGTCACCGGGGCCAGGACGGCCGACCGGACGCGGGCCAGCAGGACGCGGGCCGCCAGGGGCGCCGGTGCCGCCGGGGGCAGCACCCGGCGCCGCCGGGGCACCAGGCTGCGGCGCGCGCGGCGCCGCGCCCATGCCGGTCGCGGTCGAGCTGAACGGATTGTTGCCAGGGCGCGGACCGGGCCGGGGCGCGTGACGCTGACCAGGCGCCGCGGGCGCCGAAGGCCGCGGGCCCGCGGCGGCGGGACGCGGCGCGGCCGGCCGCGGCGATGCGCCGGGCTCCCCGGCGGCCGGCTCTGCCGCCGGTGCCGGCCTGGACTCGGTCGGCGGCACCTGCGGGCCGACGCTCTGATCCTGCGGGAACGGCACCGTGATGGCCGGGCCTGGCCGCTGGGCCGCTGGCGGCTCCGGCGATACCAGGTCCGGCGCGCTGGCGGGCCGAGCGGGCTCAGCCGGCTCGGCCGGTGCCTCAGCTGGTGCAGCGGCCCGGCCGTTAGCGGCGCGCCGGGCAGCGGGCGCCTTGGCACCACTACCGTCGCCGTTCGTCGCCCTGGCCGCCTGGCCTGCGAATTCGTCTTTGAGCCTGCGGACTACCGGCGCCTCGATTGTCGAGGACGCCGACCGAACAAACTCACCCATCTCCTGGAGCTTGGCCATGACGGCCTTGCTCTCTACGCCGAACTCCTTCGCGAGTTCGTAAACCCGGACCTTCGCCACTGCGCTCCCTCTACTCGGCCCGGGACTACCGGGCCTGTCAGCCGGCCGGGGCAGCGCGTGCTCCGTCCGGCGTCAGCTTGTGCTGTTCATCGCCGCATGCTCATCGGGCGCTCATTGCAAGTCAGCCTTCTTTCGTCCGGTGCCTCCGGCCGTCGGCACCGCCAACACGCGTACCCAGCTACCCGCTACTCGCCGGATAGGTACTCCGCGACCTTCCCGGCCGGCAATGCAGCCGGCAGGCGAAGGGCCCGCGGAAACGCCTTGCGGCGCTGGGCTCGTTCCAAGCATGCCAGGTTCCGGTGCAGGTACGCACCTCGGCCAGGCAGTCGCATGGCGTCATCAGGAACTATCTGGTCTCCTGACGCCACCACACGAACCAACTCGGCCTTGGCCGCACGCTCCCCGCACCCGATACAAGTGCGGACCGGCGCGGCCTGCCTGCCGTCCAGCTTACAGGGCCTTCGCGCCAGCGCCACCGGCCGTCGTGCCCGCTCGGCTGCCAGGTTCGGCCGCAGGCCCGCCAGCCTCGCCCAGACCAGACTCAGCCACCGGGCCCGCGGCCGTTGAGGAGGCGTCCGGCGGGGAAGCGCCCGGCGCGTCCGGCTCGGCAGTGACGGGCGACACCGAAGCTGCCGCGGAGCCGGCCTTGGCCGTGTCCGGCCGGATGTCGATCCGCCAGCCGGTAAGCCGGGCGGCAAGCCGGGCATTCTGCCCTTCCTTGCCGATGGCCAGCGACAGCTGGTAGTCGGGCACGATGACCTGGGCCACCCGGGCCTGGAGATCGATCACGTGGACGCGGGAGACCCTGGCCGGGGATAGCGCGTGGGCGACGAATTCGGCCGGATCAGCCGAGTAGTCGACGATGTCGATCTTTTCGCCGTGCAGCTCCGTCATGACGTTACGGACCCGGCTGCCCATCGGGCCGATGCATGCGCCCTTGGCGTTGACGCCGGGCTGGTGCGAGATAACGGCGATCTTGCTCCGATGCCCGGCCTCGCGCGCGATGGCGGCGATCTCGACCGCGCCGGAGGCGATCTCTGGTACCTCCATCGCGAACAGCTTCTTGACGAGATTCGGGTGCGTCCTGGACAGCGTCACCGACGGGCCGCGGTAGCCCTTGCGAACGTGCAGCACGTAGCAGCGGAGCCGCTCACCGTGCACGTACCGCTCGCCTGGCACCTGCTCGGTGGGCGGCAGAATCGCCTCGAGCTTGCCAAGGTCGACCAGGACCGCACGCGGATCCTTGCCCTGCTGGATGACCCCGGCCACTACGTCGCCCTCGCGGCCGGCGTACTCCCCGAAGGTCAGCTCGTCCTCCGCATCGCGCAGGCGCTGCAGTATGACCTGGCGGGCCGTGGTCGCCGCGATCCTGCCAAAGCCCTCAGGAGTGTCGTCGTATTCCCGCCCGGGCTCGCCGTCGGCGCCCGCTTCCCGAGCCCACACCGTCACATGGCCGGTGCCGCGGTTGACCTCGACGCGCGCGACTGCCGCGGCGCCGTCGGTCTTGTGATACGCCACTAGCAGCGCGTCCTCGATCGCCTTGATCGCCAGGTCGAGAGAGATGTCCTTCTCAGCCTCCAGGCTCTTCAGGACGCTCAGGTCAATGTCCACCTAGTCCTCCTCGACCACTTCATCATCGCCCGGCTCGTCGTCGTCGAGGTCGTCGTTGCTCAGATCGTCGAAATGACCGAACTCGACCTGGACGCGGCCCGGACCCAGCTCGGCGTACCTGAACTCACGACTCACCCCGTCATGCTCCAGGGTCACGCCGGCCTCGGTCGAGCCGATAATGCGGCCCTCCGCCGCGGCGACCCCGTTCCCGTCCTGATCAGCAGCCGTCAGCGGCGCCACAACCAGCCGCCCGATCGCGCGGCGCCAGTGGCGCGGCTGTGTCAGCGGCCGGTCGACCCCGGGCGACGACACCTCGAGGGTGTAGGGCTGCTCACCCATGTCCGCGGCGCCGTCGAGCTTCAGCGACAGCTCGCGGCTAGCCAGCGCGATGTCGTCGAGGCTGACGCCGCCGTCGGCGTCGACGAATACGCGAAGTATGCGGCGGCGGCCAGCGGCGGTGACGCGGATGCCCTCCAGGTCCATGTCCAGGGCGTGCACCACCGGCTCCAGCAGGCGCGTCAGCCGATCGGTGTCAGGCACGGGACCGTACTGGGCAGTACGCGGCTCAGTTCCCCGGCTGCCGGCCTGGGCCTGACCGCCCTTACCCTGGCCCGACCTGCCCTGACCCGGCCTAGCCGGGCCGCCACGCCTGGCCTGGCCGGTCTTAGCCTGGGGATGCGAACCGCGACGGGAGCCACCGTGCATGACGACCTCCTCGCCCGCGACCTGTGCTGTTATCCGCGCTGTGCCTGTGCATCGCGTCGTCGTCTAGCCTATCTGGGACGCGGCCCCGCGGTTCGTGGCCTGGCAGTTCGGGCCCGCATGAGATGCTGACGCAGCAGTGGCCGGAGCTAACTCACGGGGCTGAAGTGCTGGAGGATTCGGCAGTGTGGACACAGGCGGCACCGGCTGATGAGGGCCGCGGTGCCGTCAGCAGGCGCGCACTCCTGGCCGCGTCGTCCGCCCTGCCACTGCTGCTGACGGCCTGCAAGGGCGTTCAGGCTCTCGGCACGCCGCCGCCGCCGGCGCCCGACATCGTGGCGCTGCGGACCGCGATCGCCGCCGAGAAGCTCATGGTGGCCAGGTACGCCGCGGCAATTACCCGGATCAAAGTCCAGCTGCCGCCGGATGCGACGCCGTCGGACATCATCCTGGTGTCGGCTGTCGACAGCGTAGCGAGCGATCATGGCGCGCACCTGGCGCAGCTAAAGTCGCGGCTGATCGAGCCGCCCGGGAGCACCCACTCGCCGAGCCCGTCCCCGGCTGTCAGCGTCTCCGGCACCATCGCCGCCGTCCTCACGGCGCTGGCGGAGGCCGAGCAGGCCGCCTCTGACCGGCTGATCGGGCAGCTCGACGCGCTGCCGCCGTCGCTGGCCCAGCTGTTCGCCAGCGTCGCGGCGTCCGAGGCGACCCACGTCCCGTACCTGCGGGCCGCCGCTAGGCGAGACCGATGACGAGCGCGGGCGGCCCGGTCATGGCGGCGCTTCAGGACGCGCTGACGGCCGAGCAAGCGGCCAGCTACGGGTACGGCATCGTCGGTGCGCACCTGCCGCAAGGCTCGCCGGCACAGGGCGACGCGACCGATGACTGGGTCGCGCACCTGCGCGCCAGCGATCAGCTCACGCAGCTCATCAGCGCGCGCGGCGGCACTCCGGGCCCTGCGGCGGTCGCTTATCAGCTGCCGTTCCCGGTCAGCACGGGCGCGCAGGCAAGGACGCTGGCAGCCACGCTAGAAGACCGTGTGGCGCAGGCCTACCTCGCCGTGGTGGCGCTGCCCGAGACGGGCCTGCGCAACTTCGGCGCGCAGCAGGTCAGGGCCGCCGCGCTGCGAGCGGAAGCCTGGCGGGGAGCGACGCAGGCGTTCCCTGGCCTCCCGGCCGCCAGCCTGCGGCGCTAGCGGGCTGCCGAGGGACGGAAGAGGCCACCCGACAGGGCTGACCTGCCATGAGTCTTTCGCCACGATCGTTGCGCGGGGTCACTGGCGGCGTCAGGCGGCCGCGAGCACGCGCCGGATCATCGCGGCGGCGCCGTCGATGTCCTCGCCGGCCGCGATGCGCTCGGCCCAGGACCACCAGAACCACCACAGCCCGTCCTGGCTGCGGCCCGCGTAGACATCTTCGGCGAGCGCAGTTGCTGACGGGTTCACGACATGCAAGCTCGGCACCCGGCCGGGCGGCGTCATCAGCCTGACGGACAGGCCGCTCTGCCTCAGCACCTCGGCCAGGCCTTCAAGCCGCGCCAGATTCGTCCGCCAGGTCTGGTTTGATGCGGTCGGAGTTGCGCCCGCCCTAGTCGCGCGCTCGGCCTCGATCGTCATTTTGTGACTCCTGGTAGCTGTCGAGCAGCATAGAGTAATGACACAGCTCAAGGATGCAACGCTCAGGCCCGCGGTGCAACATGCATGACGAAACTCGCATGCTCGGTTACCGTACTTCTTACTGCGAATGCGAATGCCGACTGGACGGGAACGGACGTCGCCGCCACACTGAGTTGCACCGCCCAGGTAAACGCCCAGTCAATGACAGCCGCGGGAGGTGACCCGGTGGCAAGCGCGCAGAGCCCAACAGTCCGGCGGCGCAGGCTCGCTCTCGAGCTGAGACGCCTTCGCGAGGCAGCGAAGCTAACCTGCGAGGAAGTGGCCGAGCAGCTGGAATGCTCTGCGTCCAAAATCAGCCGCGTTGAGACCGGCCGGGTCTCGGTGTCACCACGCGACGTGCGGGACATGCTCGAGATCTACGGGGTGCCGGAAAGCCAGCGCGACAGCCTGGTCCAGCTGGCCAGGGAGTCCCGTCAGAAGGGCTGGTGGCACGCCTACGGCGACAGCGTCCTGCCGCATTTCGGCACCTACCTGGGCCTGGAGAGCGCGGCCTCGGAGATCAGGATCTACGAGGTCAACCTGATTCCCGGGCTGCTCCAGACCGAGGAATACGCCCGTGCCGTGATCTCCGCCGGCATGGTCGACAAGCCGCGCACCGACATCGAGCGGAGCGTCGCGCTGCGGATGGAGCGGCAGCAGGTCACCCGCACCAACATGCCGAAGGTATGGGCGGTCCTCGACGAGGCAGCGCTACGCCGCCAGGTGGGCGGGCCTGAGGTCATGCGCGTTCAGCTGGAGTACCTGCGCGAGCTCGGCAGCACGCGCAACGTCTCCCTGCAGGTCATCCCGTTTGGCGGCGGCGCCCACCCGGCGATGGGGCGGCCGTTCGTGATCCTGGCCTTCGGTGAGGAGCTCGACCCCGACGTGGTGTACCTGGAGGACCTGACCAGCGCCCTGTGGGTCGAGAATGTCGACGAGGTCGACAGGTACAACGTGTTTTTCAACCACCTGCGCGCGAGCGCGCTGTCGTTCGACAACTCAGCAGCGCTGATGACCGCGGTGCTGAAGGAGATGTAGCGCGGGCTCAGCGCAAGGCCGCCGGCAGCGGCTCGGCGTGCAGGACGGTCAGCCTGGAGACGGCCCTGGTCAAAGCCACGTAGAGGCGGTGCAGGCCGCGCGCCTCGGCGACCGCGATCTGCGTTGGCTCGTAGACGATGACCTGGTCGAACTCAAGTCCCTTGGCCAGCGTGACCGGCACCAGCGTGATGATGTCGCCGGTAGCGGCACCCTCCAGGACCGCATGCGGTACGCCGGCGGCCGCGAGCACGGCGGCCAGGGCCGGTATCTGCTCGTCGGCCGCGACGACGGCGGCTGAGCCCGCGCGGCCCAGCGCGTCCAGGCACGCGACCGCGAGCGCGCCGTCCAGCTCAGCCGGGCCGAGCTGCTTAACCAGCAGCGAGCCGGGATCCTGACGTACCGACGAGGCCGGGCTCAGGCCGGGCGCGATGTGGCTGAGCAGCCTGCTGGCGAAGTCGAGAATCTGCCTCGGCACGCGGTAGCCGGTCTCGAGCACGCGCAGGTCGGCCTCAGGCTTGCCGAGATGGCCGAGCATCTGCTGCCAGCTGCTGGTCGCCCACGCCGTCGTGCCCTGTGCGATGTCGCCGAGTACCGTCGCCGACCCGGTCGCGCACCGGCGCCCGATCGCGCGGCACTGCATCGGCGACAGATCCTGGGCCTCGTCGATCACGATGTGGGCCATGCTCGGCGTGCGCTCGATGAGGTCGGCGGCCTCGTCGATCAGTACGGCGTCGGCCGCGCTCCAGCGCGCCGAGCCCGGACCGCGCGGCGGCTTCGCCCAGTGGATCGCGGCTTGCTCGCGCTCGTCGAGTACGCCGTCGGCGGCGCTGCCGAGCAGCTCCGGATCGGACAGCAGGCGGAAGACCAGCCGGACCGGGTCTGCCTTCGGCCAGATCTGCGCGACCGCCGCCTGCACCTGCTTGGTGCGGCGAACCGACTCGTGCGTCCGGTCGTCGCAGGTCTCCCCGGCGGCTTCCATCCGGGACAGGATCACGTGCGCGATCCGGTGCGCCAGCATGTCGCGGCCCGTCCCGTACCGCACTCCCCTCGCGCGCAGCTCGGCGGCCAGCTCGGCGATCTCGTGGGCCGGGACCCGCCACCGGCGTGATCCCCGGGCCAGGACGATCGCCTCGGCGGGCTCGGCGAGCTGGGCCCACAGCGCGTTCGAGAGCACGCGCGCCATCCGGGCGTCGCCCTTGACCTGCGCGGCCATGTCGGTGTCGGCCGCGCGAACCGGCACCCGCGCCGTCAGATCCGCCACCGACACCTGCGCGACGTCCAGCTCGCCGAGGGCCGGCAGCACGTTCTCGATGTAGGCGAGGAAGGCCCTGTTGGGACCCACGACGAGCACGCCGCCCCGGCCGAGGCGCTGAGCGTAGGCGTAGAGCAGGTAGGCGACCCGATGCAGGCCGACTGCCGTCTTGCCGGTGCCGGGCGCGCCCTGCACGCACACCGTCTGCTCGACCCCGGCCCGGACGATGTCATCCTGCTCGGGCTGGATGGTCGCCACGATGTCACGCATCGGGCCAGACCGCGGCCGCTCGATCTCGTCGATGAGGATCCGGCTGGTGCGTGCGGCCGTCGCCCCGTGACCGAACTGCTCGTCCTCGAACGCCGTCAGCTCGCCGCCTGCGAAGCCAAACCGGCGGCGGCGGTCCAGGCCCATCGGGTCGGCCTGGCTCGCCCGGTAGAACGGCCGGGACACCGGCGCGCGCCAGTCGATGACCACCGGGGTCCCGTGCGGATCGTGCACGTGCCGCCGGCCGACGTGGAAGAGCTCGCTGTCCGGCACGTCGGCGGGCTGCGATACCTCGCCCCCGCCGAGAGCCAGGGCGCCCGGCCGGTAGTCGAGGCGCCCGAAGAAGAGCGGCGTGTCGGGCAGGTCACGCAAGGCCTCGGCGCGCCGGTACAGGTCAGCTTTCAGGTACTCCTCGGAGACCGGGTCACCGCCCATGGCACGCAGTGACAGCACATCCGTGCGCATCAGCTCTAGGAACTCGCGCGAGCGACGCAGATGCTGACGCTCGGCCAGGAGGATGGCGTCCGGGCTGGGGTGGCCCGAACTCGCCGACGGCATGACGCATCACCTCACTGAGGGGAACGGGGTGGATGGCGGCTAGGCGCGGTCATAGCTGGCACAAGAGCGCACGATCTTAGCACCAGCCCGGCGGTGACAGCATCTGAGTTTCCCGCCGGGATGCCCGGCGCACCGCGTAGCCGGCCTGGACGGTAGTGCCCGGCCGCGCCGCTACCAGCTCCAGCGGAAGCCGACCACAGTCCGCTCCAGGGACCGCAGGTATCGCTGGGCCGCGTGCTGGCTATCCAGCGTCACTTCCTGCTGCTCGGTGATCTCGCCCTCCACCCCGTCCCAGCGCGCCCACCACAGGTGCGCCGGGAGCCGGGCCGGGCTGAACTCGATGCGCAGGTCGTAGTTCTCCATGTGCCGCAGCACGCCGCGGCGGTACTCCCGTTCGCCTGGATCTGTCAGGTCGCCCGGCAGCCGGTAGGTAACCCAGTACTCCATCGTGATCGTGTCGCCGAGCTCCAGGGTCTTGGCCAGCATGATGTCGGTCGCGAACACGTCTGGCCCGACCTGCCGTAGCTCTCCTGACAGCCCCCGGCAGCCCTGACCGACCTCGACGGTCAGCGCGCTGGTGTCATACAGGAACGGGAACCGGTCCACGCCCGCCGCGATCGCCTCGATCACCTGGATCGTCCTGGTCCGCTCGAGCCTGCCCTCGGCGTCCACGTGCACGTGATCGTGCATGGACAGGGTCTGATGCCGCCGTGGTCCGAGTACGCGCGCCAGGCTCCGTTCCGCCAGCGGCGGCACTGCGTGGCTGCCGGTCAGCACGCTGATCGTGGCAGAGCCGCTCCACAGCAGCCAGAGCCTGTTGACCTCATCCTCGCTGAACCTGAACGCGTCGATGAACAGCGAGAGCGACGGCCGGCTGAGCATCTGCCCGGACAGGGCGCGCGACACCGTGTCCTTGAGCTGGTACGGCAGGACGCCAGCGTCGGCTGGGCTACGGGGCGCTGACCAGAGATGGCGCGCCAGGACCTCGGCCACCGCGAGCTGGTTGATCGAATCCCGCCTCGCGCGGATGACGTACTGCTCCCAGGCCCGCCGGTACCCGCCGGGCTTGAGCAGGAGCTGGCGGAGGTAGGCTGCGGCAGCCCGGCGGCTTGTGGCGGCGCTACCTGCTAACACACGGCCATCATGTCAAGACCGCGGTGCATCGGCGGGGAGCAACACGGCCGATCAGAACAACACCGACATGAAGGTGCCAACCTGCGTGAACCCAGCGTGCAGGTAAGCGGCCCGCGCCGGGATGTTGTAGTCGTTGACATACAACGTCACGACGGGCGCGAGAGCCAGCGCCGCCTGCACCACGGCGGCCATGCCGCGGACGGCGTGACCGCGGCCTCGGTCCTCTGGCGGTACCCAGACCCCCTGCACCTGGCACGCATGCGGTGTGACCGCGCCGATCTCGGCCTTGAACGTGACGTGGCCATCCGGCTCGATCCGGGCCAATGACCGGCCGGCGCCGATGAGATCGGCCATCCGGGCGCGGTACGCGGCGCCACCGTCGCCGCCGATTGGCGAGACGCCGACCTCCTCGGTGAACATCGCGATGCAGGACGGCAGCACCACGTCGAGTTCGTGCCGGCGCACCATCCGCACCTGCGGATCGGGTGCGACGGGCGACGGACCGCTGATCGCCATCACCGGCTGTACCGGGCGGACCTCACGCGGCCTGCCCCACGACGGCGCGAGGTGCGACCACAGCTGGCCAACCGATTCGGCCGGTCCGACGATCGAGGAGCATCGGCGGCCTTGCAGCTTGGCCCTGGAGGCAAAGGCAGCGATCGCGTCCGGGCCGGCGGCGACCGGCACCAGGTTGGCGCCCGAATAGCAGACGGCGGTGAGCTGGCCGCCGCCCTCGGAGTATCCCCACAGCTGACCGCCAAGTCGGGACGGGTCGAGGCTGGTGGAGCGGATGCGGGAGCTCACGAAGACATTGGTGATCGCGTCACGATCGCACAGGGCCAGCACCTCGTCGCGATCGTGATCAGTTAGCAGCCGCAGCGATGCCGATCGCCATGGCCTGGTGCGCAGCACTCCCCCAGCCTAACGGCTCAGCGCTCGAAGCTAGGCCCCAGGCGCTGGCAGGGCCGGGCAGGTGGCGTTGACGAGGCCGGGCTTCGCCGGCAGTGCCCCGGTGGCCAGGTAACGGTCCAGGTAGTCGTTGACGCACGCGTTCGGCGGATATGCCAGCGACTGCCCGTGGTTGCCGCCGCCGGTCACCACCACCATGCGCGCGGTCGGCAGCAGCCGCCGGGCCACGAGGGCACCCTGATACGGCGTGGCCGCATCGAGGCTGCCCTGGAGGATGAGGATCGGCGGGAGTCCGGCGGCGCCGATGTGCAGCGGCACCGCCGGGCCGTGCACCGGCCAGAAGGCGCAGGCCGCGTTGAACCAGGCGTTGCCCCAGGCCTCGAAAGTCGCCGTGCGGTACACGCGCCTAGTGTCGGCATTCCACCGGACCCAGCTGCGCGGCCAGGCCGCGTCGCTGCACTCGACAGCGGAATAGACGGCGAACTCGTTCTCGTTCTGCTGACCTACCTGCCGGTACAAGGTCACCAGCTGGCTGGATGACCCCCC
This sequence comes from uncultured Actinomycetota bacterium, assembly GCA_963837255.1. Taxonomy (GTDB): domain Bacteria; phylum Actinomycetota; class Actinomycetes; order Streptosporangiales; family Streptosporangiaceae; genus JAJYUU01. The sequence goes on along the minus strand of CAWIMN010000001.1, from coordinate 53,808 downwards.
ATGCAGATAGGCCGACAGCGCGCCCGCCAGGTACGGCCACCACGAGTTACTGTAGCCGCCGACCAGGAAGGTATCGCTGAGCTCGTCAGGCCCGATGAGGGGGCCAGACGGCCCGGCGATCGGATGCCTCGCGAGCCTGGCCATGGCGGCGTTGAACGTGGCGTTGACCGCAGCCTCGCTGGCGCCGAGGTGGTAGGCGGCGTCGTGAGCGCCGATCCAGGCGAAGAAGGCGGTCAGCCGGCCCTGGAACGCGTAGTCCTGGTCGATGTTGTCGGCGTACCAGGCGCCGGCCGGGTCGACCACGCTGTCGAGGACCATCCGCCGGATCCGGTGCGGGAACAGCGTGGCGTACACCTGGCCGAGGTAGGTGCCGTAAGAGACGCCGTAGTAGCTGATCTGCTGCCGTCCGAGCGCGACCCGGATCGAGTCCATGTCCCTGGCCAGGTCCGCCGTGGTCATGTACGGCAGCAGCCAGCCGAATCGCTTCTCGCAGCCAGCCGCGTACGCCTTGGCCCGGTTGATCAGCGCCTGCTCGGCCGCCGCGCTGGCCGGCACGTAGCTGGGCCGCGGCCGGCTGAAGAACGACGGATCGCAGCTCAGGGCCGGCGCCGACGCCCCCACGCCCCGAGTGTCGAAGCCGACGATGTCGTACTGAGCCGCGACGCTGGGCGAGAGGCCCGCGGCGGTGCTCGCCGCCATGGACAGACCAGGGCCGCCTGGTCCGCCGGGATTGACCAGCAGGACGCCCTGCTGCTGTGCAGCGGGGGCCGTCGCGGGTATCTCCGATAGCGCCAGGGTGATGGTCCGCCCGCCTGGATCGGCGTAATTGAGGGGCACCCGCAGGCTCGCGCAGCGCAGCTTGCTCGCATTAGGCGCACCGCCCGCGGCGTTCGGGCAGGCTCGCCACGTGAGCTTGGCGGCAGCCGCCGGCCCGGACAGCGCGGCCGGCCCGGACGGCGCGCCGGATAGGCCGGAGCCGGAGGCCGTGCCCGGGCCCGTCGATGCGCTGGAGCAGCCCGCGATGGCAGCGGTGACGGCCGCGGTCACGGCAACGCCCGCGGTCAGTGCTCTGGTCATGCCGCCATCCTGCCCGATCCGCCCGGCCGCGAACGGCGCTGCCTGCTAGCCCGCCGTTGGCGGCGCCACCCGCAAGCAGGCTTAGCTGTCGGCCGTCTCCGCGCCAGCCGCTTCCATCTCGGCCGCGAGCTTCATCGCCTCTTCGATCAGCGTCTCCACGATCCGGGACTCGGGCACCGTCTTGATGACCTCGCCGCGGACGAAGATCTGGCCCTTGCCATTGCCGGAGGCGACACCGAGGTCGGCTTCGCGGGCCTCGCCTGGCCCGTTGACGACGCAGCCCATCACGGCGACGCGCAGCGGCACGTCGAGCCCGTCCAGTGCCGCTGTCACCTCGTCGGCGAGGGTGTACACGTCAACCTGGGCCCGGCCGCAGGACGGGCAGGACACGATCTCCAGCCCGCGCTCACGCAGCCCGAGCGACTCCAGGATGGCGATGCCCACCTTGACTTCCTCGACTGGCGGGGCCGACAGCGACACCCGGATCGTGTCGCCGATCCCTTCGGCCAGCAGCGCGCCGAACGCGACCGCGGACTTCACGGTGCCCTGGAATGCAGGCCCGGCCTCGGTCACGCCGAGATGCAGCGGGTAGTCGCACTGCTCGGCTAGCTGGCGGTAGGCGTTGATCATCACGACCGGGTCGTGGTGCTTGACCGAGATCTTGATATCGGTGAAGCCATGCTCCTCGAATAGCGAGCACTCCCACAGGGCGGACTCCACCAGCGCCTCCGGCGTGGCCTTGCCGTGCTTGGCCAGCAGCCGCTTGTCCAGCGAACCAGCGTTGACGCCGATCCTGATGGGCACGCCGGCGGCCGAGGCAGCCCTGGCGATCTCGCCGACCTTGTCATCGAAGGTCTTGATGTTGCCGGGGTTGACCCGCACGGCCGCACAGCCGGCGTCGATGGCCGCGAACACGTACTTCGGCTGGAAGTGGATGTCCGCGATCACCGGGATCTGGGACTTGCGGGCGATCTCCGGCAGGGCGTCGGCGTCGTCCTGCGACGGCACCGCGACCCGGACGATCTGGCAGCCTGCCGCGGTCAGCTCGGCGATCTGCTGGAGCGTGGCGTTGACATCGGCGGTGAGCGTCGTCGTCATCGACTGCACCGACACCGGCGCCCCGCCGCCGACCGGCACCGCGTGCTTGCCCTGGCCGACGACGATCTGGCGCGACTTACGGCGGGCCGCAAGCGGCGCGGGCGGAAGCTGGGGAAGACCTAGGTCAACTGTCATGTCGCTATCTCGCCTTACACCGGGATGTGGACAGGGTTGAAGATGTCAGCGGCGATCAGCAGGGTGCCGAAGCCGACGAGCACGGCAAACACGAGCAGGCTGAGCGGCACCAGCCGCTGGATGTCGACGAGCCCGGGATCGGGCCGACCGCGCAGCCTATTGAACCAGGCCCTGATCCGCTCGAAAATCACCACCGCGAGGTGGCCACCGTCGAGCGGCAGCAGCGGGAGCAGGTTGAAGGCCCCGACGAAGATGTTCAGCGAGGCGATCAGGTACAGCAGCACCGAGACTTTCGCCTGCCAGGGCAGGGCGGCCTGGACCACCTGGCCGGTCAGATCGCCGACGCCGACGACGCTGCTCACCTGGCCAGCCGGTGTGGTGGCCCGGTTCTTGTTGAACAGGTCCGGGATGGCGGCCGGCAGCTTGCCGATGGCCGACACCGACGAGGTCAGGGTGTTGGCAAACTGGTCCCCGGCGTAGGAGAACGCGCCGAGGACACTCGCGCGCTGGTAAATAGTGACAGGCGTCACGCCGAGATAGGGAACGGAGTGGCCCGGGACCGTCGCCAGGGTGACCTCGAGGCGGATATCGCGGCCGTTCCGGTCGATCACGACCGGAACGGGCTGTCCGGCCTGCTGCGCCTTCAGCGCCGTCTGCAACCCGGTCCAGGTCGAAACCGGCATCCCGCCGATCGAAACGATCTTGTCGTCCGGCTTCAGGCCTGCCACCTCAGCCGGGGACTTGACCACATGGCCACTGCACGGGTTGACGCTGTTGAGCGCCTTGGCGCTGGCCGGCATGCAGCCGGCGATCGAGGAGAGGACGTTGCTGTAGCCGTTGCCGTTGCTGGGGACCTGCCCGATACCGATAGCGAGGATGAACAGCAGGAACAGGGCCAGCACAAAGTGCATGAACGAGCCGGCCGCGAGCACGATGATGCGCTGCCAGCCCGGCTTGTTCCGGAACGAGCGAGGCTCGTCTGCCACGTCGACGTCCTCGATCGACGTCATGCCGGTGATCTTGACAAAGCCGCCGAACGGCAGCGCCTTGACGCCATACTCGGTCTCGCCGCGGAACGTCGACCACAGCGTCCTGCCGAAACCGACGAAGAACTGGGTGACCCGCATGCCGAACTTCTTGGCGGTCAGGAAGTGCCCGAGTTCGTGCAGCATCACCGAGGTGAGCAGGGCAACGACGAAGATCAGCACGCCGATGATGAAGGCCAGGTGCTGACGGCCGACGACCAGCAAGATCGCCGCGACAGCCGCAATGAGGACCCACGTCCAGATCTGCCTCAGCGCCGCGAGGCCGCGTCCGTTATGCCCGTTGGAAGCCATTAATCGGCTTCTCCTTCCACGGACCCCGTTCCCTGCCTGAATCTTCGCTCACTGCTTCCCTGTCAGCTCTCGTGCGCGATCCCTGGCCCAGCCGTCAGCGGCGAGCACGTCCGCCAGCGTCACGGCGTCTCCGGCTGTGTCGTGATGCTCCGAGACTACCTGGGCCACCGTATCGACGATTCCGGCGAACGGGATCTGCCCGGCCAGGAAGGCCGCCACGCACACCTCGTTTGCGGCGTTATATACGGCCGGGACGGTTCCGCCGGCCGCTCCGGCGTGCCTGGCCAGCGGCACGGCCGGGAACCCCGCCTCGTCCAGTGGCTCGAAAGTCCAGGTGTGGGCGGTGCTCCAGTCCACGGCGGCCGCCGCACCCGGCACCCGGTCCGGCCAGCCCAGCGCCAGCGCGATCGGGATGCGCATGTCCGGCGGACTCGCCTGGGCCAGCGTGGAGCCGTCGGTGAACTCGACCATGGAGTGGATCACCGACTGCCGGTGCACGACGACGTCGATCCGGTCGAAGCCGATGCCGAACAGCAGGTGGGCCTCGATGAGCTCGAGGCCTTTATTCACCAGCGTGGCGCTGTTGACCGTGATCACCGGACCCATGTTCCAGGTGGGGTGCGCCAGCGCCTGCTCCGGGGTCACGTCCGCCAGCTCGGCCCTGGTCCGGTGCAGGAACGGGCCGCCGCTGGCGGTCACGATCAGCCGGCTGACCTCGGCGGCCCGGCCGCCGCGCAGGCACTGCGCGATCGCGGAGTGCTCGGAGTCGACCGGGACGATCTGGCCGGGGGCGGCAAGTCCCGCGACTAGTGGGCCGCCCATGATCAGCGACTCCTTGTTCGCCAGCGCCAGCACGCGGCCCGCCCGCAGCGCGGCCAGGGTGGCGCCGAGGCCGACGGCGCCGGTGACCGCGTTCAGGACGACGTCGCACGGGCGGGCGGCCAGGTCGGCGATCGCGTCCGGGCCGGCGATCATCTCCGGCAGCTTGCGCCGCGCCCCGTCGGCCGCGCCGGCCGCGGCCAGGGCGGCGCGAAGGTCAGGCACGGCCGCCGGACTGGCGACTGCCACCACCTCCACGCCCAGCTCGACCGCCTGCCTCGCGAGCTGCTCGGGGTGACCGCCGCCAGCGGCGATCCCCGTCAGCCGGAAGCGGTCCGGGTTGCGGCTGATGATGTCGGCTGCCTGCGTCCCGATCGACCCGGTCGAGCCCAGCAGGATGATGTCCCGGCGCTGGCCGGCGTTGCTGTCCGATTCCACCGGCCTATTCTCCCCTGCCGGCGCGGCAGTCGCATCCGGTGAGTAGCGTGACATCGTGCGCCCCACACAGCTGTCGGTGTGCCAGCCAGCCCTGCCGCTTGCGGCCCAGCAGCCGGACTGGCCCGATTCGAGCCGGGTTGACCAGGTCACCGCCGAGCTCGCCGGGCTGCCGCCGCTGGTGTTCGCCGGCGAATGCGACCTGCTGCGCGAGCGGCTGGCTGCCGTGACTCGCGGCGAGGCCTTCGTGCTCCAGGGCGGCGACTGCGCCGAGACGTTCGCCGGCGCGACTGCCGACGCGGTCCGCGCCAAGCTCCAGACCATCCTCCAGATGGCCGTCGTGCTCACCTACGGCGCGAGCGTCCCGATCGTCAAGATCGGCAGGCTGGCCGGGCAGTTCGCTAAGCCGAGGTCCCGGCCGACGGAGACCAGGGACGGCGTCGAGCTACCCGCCTACCGGGGCGATGCCGTCAACGGGTTCGACTTCACGCCGGCGGCGCGGGCCCACGACCCGGACCGGATGCTGCGTGCGTATCACTGCGCAGCCGTCACGCTGAACCTGTGCCGCGCGTTCACGACGGGGGGGTACGCCGACCTGCACCAGGTACACGCCTGGAACCAGGACTTCGTCCGCCAGAGCCCGTCTGGCCAGCGCTACGAGCGCCTGGCCGGCGAGATCGACCGGGCGCTGTCGTTCATGCGGGCCTGCGGCGCGGACCCGGACGAGCTGCGGACCGTGGAGTTCTACTCCAGCCACGAGGCGCTGCTGCTGCCGTATGAGCGGGCCCTGACCCGGATCGACTCACGCACTGACCTGCCCTACGACCTGTCCGCCCACTTCCTCTGGATCGGCGAGCGGACCAGAGCGCTCGACGGAGCGCACGTCGAGTTCGTGGCCGGCATCCGCAACCCGGTTGGCATCAAGATCGGTCCGCAGGCGACACCCGAGGGCGTCCAGGCCCTGATCCGCCGGCTCAGCCCAGACGGCGAGCCGGGACGGCTGACGCTCATCACGCGCCTCGGCGCCGACCTGATCCGGACCCTGCTGCCGCCGATCATCGAGGCTGTCGAGGCCGAGGGCATCCCGGTCGCCTGGGTCTGCGATCCCATGCACGGCAACACCTTCGAGGCACCGAGCGGCCACAAGACCCGGCGGCTGGCCGACGTGCTCCAGGAGGTAGCGGGCTTCTTCGAGGTGCACCGGCGCATCGGCACCCATCCCGGCGGCATCCACATCGAGTTCACCGGCGACAACGTCACCGAGTGCGTCGGCGGCAGCTACGAAGTCATTGCGGAGGACCTGCACCAGCGGTACGAGACGGCCTGTGACCCGCGGCTGAATCGCAGCCAGGCGCTGGACCTGGCGTTCACGGTCGCGGAGAGCTACCGGTCCCTGCCGGGCTAACCGTCGCGGTCCTGCCAGGTGCAGACGCACACCTCATTGCCTTCCGGGTCGGCCAGCAACCAGAACGCGCGGGCCTCTGCATCGCTGACCAGGACGCCGCCCGCGGCCAGCGCGGCCTGCACCCTCGGTTCTGCTTCCTCGTGCGAGACCGTGATATCGAAATGGACCGCAGGTGCCCGTCGGCTAGCGGACCGCAGGCAGCGGCGGCAGCCGCGGCGGCCTGCGCGGCCCGAGCGAGCGAGCCGACGGGAACCGAAGCGCACAGCGTTCCCAGCAAATATCGCCAGCCGATCGGCTCGATGGCCGCCGACGCCGCGGACCGCGAGAGCGCAACGTCCGGCATCTAGAACTGCCTGGCCGGTTCCCAGTCTGGCCGCAGCGGCATCCCGGATTCGCCGTCCCCGGCGAGCTTGACGCCGAGCATCTGGTGCAGCTGGATCTGGTTGCGCTCGAACCCCAGGCGCGACCCCGCCATGTACAGCCGCCACACCCGCGCGGTGCCCTCGCCGACCTCGGCGACCGCTTCGTCCCAGTGGTCATCGAGGTTCGCGCACCAGCCCGCGAGCGTCTTGGCGTAGTGCTCGCGCAGGTTCTCCGTATGCCGGACTTCGAAGCCGTTGTCGTGCATCAGGGACATCAGGTAGCCGGGCCCCTCGAGCTCACCGTCGGGGAACACGTACCGGTAGATGAAGCCGTCGGTCACGCGGGCCGGGCCGGTGTTGTCGGGACGGGTGATGCAGTGGTTGAGCAGCCGGCCCCTGGGCAGGAGCTTGCCGGCCAGGAACCTGAAGTATCCGGGCAGCTGTGCCTTGCCGATGTGCTCGGTCAGGCCGATCGAGCTCACTGCGTCGAACCCGGTCTCGGCGACCTCGCGGTAGTCCAGGTGCCGGACTTCGGCCAGGTCGGACAGGCCTCGTTCTTTGATCGCAGTCTGCGCCCAGGACGCCTGCTCGGCCGACAGCGTCACGCCGAGAGCCTGCACCCCGTACTCGCGCGCGGCGTGCATCACCATGCCGCCCCAGCCGCAGCCGACGTCCAGCAGCCGCATCCCTGGCTTCAGTGCGAGCTTGCGCGATACCAGCTCGAACTTGGTCGCCTGGGCCTGCTCCAGCGTGGCGTCCGCCGTCGGATAGCACGCGCACGTGTAGGCCATCGACGGGCCGAGGACCCACTCGTAGAAGGTGTTGGACACGTCGTAATGGTGCGAGATCGCAGTCGCGTCTCGCTGCCTGGAGTGGCGCCGGCCCGACAGCCACCGGCTGTTGACGCGGACCTCCTGCGGCGGCGGCGGCACCCGCGGCAGCAGCACTCTGGCGCCCCCGAGGCTGCGCAGCAGCTTCAGCCGCTCGGACAAGCTCCTGTCGAGGTCCTGCGCGTGCACCATCCGGGCCAGCGCCGCGTACATGTCGCCGTCCACATCCAGGTGCCCGGAGACGTACGCCCGCGCCAGGCCAAGGGCACCGGGCGCCTGCGCCAGGTACGCCACGGCCGTGGGCGACTTTACGGTGATCTTGATCGGCGAGTCGTCGGCTCCCGCCGAGCTCCCGTCGAAAGCCTGGAAACCGACTGGGGCATCCGGGCCCGCAACCCGCTCGAATACCTCGGCCAGAGCCATCTGCGACCTCTTTTCGCTCGCTTCCTTCGTTACTTCCCACGCTCGTATCGCGCTCAGACGCCTCGCACGCACTTGTCGTACAGGTCGGCGAGCCGGCCTTGCGGATCGTAAGCGCGCTTGAGGGCGGCGTATTCCGGGCCGTTATAGCGCGCCCAGAACTCCTCCCTGGGATAAAACGACGTCGAGTACAGCCCCTTGTGCCCGCCTAGCTCCGTCACCTTGTCCTCGACTCGCCGGTTGAAGTGCCCGTCCCTGGCCCCAGGCGGCAGTTTCACCGTGCCCCAGAATCCGAAGTTCACGTATACCTGGCCCGGCCGCATGGGGTACAGCGGCCAGGTCAGCTCCCCGCGCAAGCGGAGCGGGCACATCCAGACCGGAGTCATTCCGACGTCACTCAGAAAATATTCAAGGAACGTGGCCGATTCAGCTACGGGTATTTCGACGTCCTGGACCACCATCTCGGTGTCGGGCCGGCCACGGCGCGAATCAAGCTTGCGAGTGAAGCCGTGCTTGCGATCCAGGGCGACCAGCTTGCGATACACGTCCGAGCGCCGGTAACGGCGCGGCCACAGCCGCCGGATCACCGGGCGCTGCACCCCGAACGGCCGCGAGCACCAGAACCAGTCGGTATCCCAGCGCCACAGGTAGTCGCTGATGGTGAGGAAGTCCTCCCGCGGCCCGCGCAGGGACTGATAGTAGATCCGATCGCGCGTGTAGTCGCTGCGCCAGGGCGCGACATCGCTGAACGCGCCAACGGTCAGGTACATCTCGTCCAGCGCGAACGCGGTGCCGTCGATGAAATCGGCCTGGTGCCCGTCGTAGCTGCCGGTGGCCGCCACGTGCGCGACGGCCGCGAAGCACTCGGCCGGATCAGTGAACTTGAAGTGCCGCAGGTGCACGTACGGCTTCACCGGCTCCAGCTCGATCGTCAGTGAGAGCGTGTAGCCGAGCGTGCCATAGGAATTCGGGAAGCCCCGGTACAGCGCCGCGTGCTCGCCCGCGGCCGTCGCGGTCACGACCTGACCGTCGCCCGTGAGGATCTCCATCGCCAGGACCGATTCGTGAGGCATCCCGTTGCGCAGCGACGTGGACTCGATGCCAAGTCCCGACACCGCGCCGCCGAGGGTGATGGTCTTGAGCTGGGGCACCACCAGCGGCATGAGGCCGTGCCGAAGCGTGGCAGCGACCAGGTCCTCGTAGGTCGTCATCCCGCCGACGACGGCGGTCCTCGATTCCGGGTCGACGCAGATGACGTCCTCGAACCGCGACGCGTCGAGCCCAGTGCCGGCTGCCTCGGACCGGAACCTGAACAGGTTCGACGTGCTCTTGGCCAGCCGGATCGGGCTGCCCGCTGGGATCGCCTGGTATGCGCGCTGGATCGCGACGACGGCCGCCTGGTGCCGCTCCAAGGGCGAACCCGGCCGGACCTGAGTCGTGAGGTCGGTCACACACCCTCCTTCTAGAGGCCCGCTGCCGCTCGCTCGTCGCACAATGCATCTAGGAGGGCATCATGGGCAAGCTCTACCCCGAACTGGACGAACGCCTCACGAAGTTTATCGCCAGGCAGTCTGTCTTCTTTGTTGCCACGGCTCCGAACCTGACCAGCGACGGTCAGGGCGGGCACGTCAACGTCTCCCCCAAGGGCTACCAGGACACCTTCGCGGTGCTCGGCCAGCACACAGTGGCCTACCTGGACCTCACTGGCAGCGGCGCCGAAACGATCGCGCACCTGCGCCAGAATGGCCAGATAACGATCATGTTCTGCTCGTTCGATCACACCACTAAGGTGCTGCGCCTCTACGGGACCGGCGAGGTGGTGCTGCCGGGCGAGCCGCGATGGGACGGGCTCGCGGCCCACTTCCCGCGCCTGGCCGACGATGGGGCGGCCGGCGGCGAGCGCTCGATCATCGTGGTCGACGTGCACAGAATCGCCGACTCCTGCGGGTACGCGGTGCCCGTGATGGAGCTCAAGGCGGAGCGAGACGTGCTGGACAGGTACAACGCGAAGAAGTCGGCCGCCGAGCACGCCGCCTACCGGGCCGAGAAGAACGCGGTCAGCATCGACGGCCTGCCTGCACTTGCACCAGGATCCTGACGCCCGGCGCCGATGCCAGTCGTCAGCCCAGCCCTCTCGTAAAGTTGCCTGATGCGAATCGCGCTGATCAACTCCGGCCTCGGGCTGCTGGCCGCCGGCGCAGCGCTGCACCGGCTGCGGCCAGCCGCCGATCTCGTGCTGGCCTGCGACCCGGACGGGATGCCGTGGGGGCCCCGGACGCCCGCCGGGATCACCGAGCGCGCCCTGCTCTGCGCCCGGGCCGCCGCCCGGTATGAGCCGGACGTGCTGGTCATGGCCTGCAACTCCGGCTCGGTGCATGCCCTGGAGCCGCTGCGGGCAGAGTTCGAGCCGGGCATCCCCGTGATCGGCACGGTGCCCGCCATCAAGCCTGCCGCCGCGGCCCATCGCAACGTGGCCATCTGGGCCACCGTCGCTACTACCGCCAGCGCCTACCAGCAGCGGCTGATCGCCGAGTTCAGCGGGACGGCTGCGGTCACGCCGGTCGCCTGCCCGGGCCTGGCCGACGCGATCGACGCGGGGGACGAGGAGGCGACCGCCGCCGCGGTGGCGGCCGGCGCCGCGCAGACCCCGGCGGGCTGCGAAGCAGTCGTGCTCGGCTGCACCGAATACGAACTGGTGGCTGACAAGATCAGCGCGGCTGTGCCGGGAGCGGTGACGTTCGGCTCCGCGGTGGCCGTCGCCGCCCAGGTGCTGCGCCGAGTCCAGGCGCTGCGTCCAGTCCAGGCGCTGCGTCCAGTCCAGGCGCTGCATCCAGTCCAGGGCGGCGCCGATCACTGCGACCGGGTGCCCGGCACGGTGCGGGTGCTGCTCAGCGGCAGGCCGGCCTGCCGCTGGCCGCGCTCCGCTACCCAGAGGGCCGTCTCCTGGCGCCCCTCGTCGTCGCCGATACCGATGCCGCTGCCACGAGCGGCCAGTCCGCCGCCGACGGCCAGGAGGCTGTCACTGGCCTGGTGCTCGGTCACTAGCCCGCGCCGCCCGGGAGGTCACCAGCCGACCCTGCCCGTGCGCGAGACGGCCCGCTCTCGCGACCGGAGCGCCGGCTGGCCGGGCCGGGCCCGCGACTGCGGCCGCGTCTGGCGGCCCGGCTTGTCCGTCGACGCGCTTGTGGCGCCCGGCGCGTGCGGCTAGCCCGCGGCGTCTGACGCGGCGCTTGCGCCGGGACCGGTGCGTAGCTGGCCGCGACCGCTGCGGGGGTCATCGGCATCCGCGCCGCCGACGGCGGGAGCACGGCGTCGACGGCACCGGCGAGGAGCTGCGCCATCGAGTAGGCGGGGTCGGCGGCGAGCGCCCGGTCGACGGCCATGGCCGCCAGCGCCCCGTTGCCGGACTGCCAGGCGGTGAACGCCAGCAGCGACGCGGGCGCCGGCGAGAATTCGACGTCTGCATACCGGAGGACGTCGGTCCACAGCCGGCAGTGGGCGTCCCGATAAGCGGGATCCATCCGCGCCCAGGCGTCGTCGCGGACCCGGATGTCGGCCAGCAGGACCGCTAGCCAGGCCATGTGCTCGATGCTCGCGATGCTATGACCCGAGCGGTACTGGCGAATGGCCCGCTGAACCTCCTTGCGCCCGGTCCGTGTCGCCCGGAGCCGGGGATGGCGATCTCCCTCAGCCTTGCCGAGATCGACAAGCTGGGCGAGCCGCAGCTGCGCCTGGATCGTGGCGCGCCACACGCGGTCAGCTGACCCGGCCTGCCGCTGAATCGTGCGCGCAAGCGCGTCGCGATCAGGATGAGCCGTCAGGCCCGCCTCCGTTAAGGCGGCAGCGGCCGGATGCGAGCCGGGATCATAGGACCGGCCCTCCGGCGGACAGCAGGTGACATCGTCGCAGAGCAATGACCAGAATCTGCCGCCATCGGCACGCAGCACCTCCGGCACCTCCATGCCGCTGTTGGTCAGCCGCGCCGACGTGATGGCGGCGACACCAGCGACGAGCTCCGCAGGCCCGTACCCGACCAGCAGCGCTGCGCTGATCCGCTCGCGTCCGAGCACGTAGTCGGCGTGCTGCGCGATGTCGGTCGCCAGGTCGCAGTCGAAGGGATCTGGCAAGTCGTACCGGAAGGTGACCACGACCCTGCTCCGCTCGCCGAGCCCGAGCACCACCAGGCTGCGGCTCGGATAGAAGCCGAGCATGTGCGGGACCACGGCCAGCACGGCCTCGGGTGTGCCGGCCCGCAGCTGCACCTTGCCCGGCAGCCCGCCAGGTCGCGATGGCGTTGCCATGTACGTAGGCGGGGAGCTGTCACCCGCTCGCTTGTTATTCGTCATGCCCTCAGCATCGGCGCACGCGAGCTGCGTCGGCTCCCGGCGGCGAGCGGCGGTGGACAACGCCTGCGGCGGTGCACAGGCCCGAGCGAATTGCCTAGACGCCCCGCTCCGTTGCCGGCGCTGAAACAGGCGGCGGTTCGCGGTCGTCACCGTGGCGACACTCGGCGGCAATCCTGGGTTTGCCGTAGTGAGGTGGTGGGCGATCGCTTCCGCTGGCTAACTTGAACCCGAGGTCATCATCTCCTGCCTAAAAGATAGTCATATGCTGATATATTCGCCTGACCAGCGCTCAGCTCAGCGACGATCGGTGGCGGTGCCCGCTGCTGCGGTCGTGTCGCTGGCCCTGGTGGCGCTGGTGCTCGCGCTCGGCAGCCGGACCGCAGCACGCGCAACGACGACGCAGGCTCGGCCGGTCTACTGGCTAGCGAAGTCCAGCGATCTCGCCTTGATTCAGAACCAGGCAATGATGGTGGGCGTCAGCCTGGCGCCGTTCACCTGGGTCGGCTGCGGCGGCAAATCCGATCCCGATCGATGTAAGGCCAGGCAGCAGCCGATCTACACCGATTACTGGAGCCTGCGTAGCAAGGCGGACACCGGTTGGCATGGCACCGCGATATTCGACATCGAGCCCTGGAGCTACACGCCTGCCGCCCAGCGGGCGGACCCGGATCAGTGGATCTGCAAAGCAGCCGAGCTGCAGGCAAGAGACCGGAATCTGGGTGTGATCATCACGCCGTACGCCAAGGCGCCGGCGCAGATGGTCGCCGAGGATGTGGCGGCCGCCAAGTGCGGTGCCTATGCAGTCGACATCCAGAGCCAGTTCGTCAATGGCAATCCGAGCGCATTCCGGCAGTTCATCCGCACCGCGGTGGCGCAGATCCGCAAGGCCAGCAAGCACATCATCATCCTGGCGGGGCTGGCCACCAATACCCCGGCCGTGCAGTCACCCGCGAATCTGCTGGCTGATTACAACGCAGCCCTGAGCGCCGGGGTGGCCGGCTTCTGGCTCAACGCCAACAACTGGGGCAGCCGCAATATGTGCACAGCGGCACAGGGTGGTCCCGGCTGTCCTGCGGTCGGCCTCCAGCTGCTGACGTACGCCAACATGACTGGCCTCGGCACCTGAGCGGGCCGGAACCGGACAACCGGACCCGGCCGGTACCTGAACGCCGCAGAAACCGGGACGCGGCAGAAACCGGGACGCGGCAGGAACCGGGACGCGGCAGAAACCTGAGCGCCGCAGAACCCTGACCGCCGCAGGCCTCAGAGCGCGATGCCGAGCAGCGCGTCGACGGCCTCGCGGACAAGGGCGCCCGAGCCAGCGACGTGCCCGGCCAGCGCGTCTGCGGACCACTCGTCGAGCAGGGCAATCATCCCTGGCGTGTCCAGGTCGTCGGCCAGCCGCTGCCGGAGCGCGGTCAGCACCACCGAGCCGGCCTCGGCCCGCTCCCCGGCGCCATTGGCACTGGCACCGTAGGCTCCGGCACCGTAGGGCACGCCCGCGCCCGCGCTCGCCGCGACGGCCGCTCGCCACGTCGCCAGCCGCTCGGCCGCTGCGGCCAGCGCCGCGTCAGTCCAGTCCCAGTCGTCCCGGTAGTGGTGGGAGATGATGGCCAGCCGCACCGCCATCGGGTCATTGCCCGCCGCGAGCAGCTCCGAGACAAACACCAGGTTGCCGCGCGACTTCGACATCTTCTCGCCGTCGAGCCGGACCAGGCCAGCGTGCGCGTACCGACGGGCGAAGGGCGCCTCACCGGTGCCGTCGAGCGCGACCCGCGCGTGCGACGCGCTCATCTCGTGATGCGGGAAGATCAGGTCCCGGCCGCCCGCCTGGACGTCGAACGTGCTGCCGAGGTAGTGCGTCGCGATGGCTGCGCACTCCACGTGCCAGCCCGGCCTGCCGCGGCCGAACTCCGACGCCCAGGACGGCTCGCCCGGCCGCTCGGCCAGCCAGACCATCGGGTCGACCGGATCCTTCTTACCGGGCCTGCCCGGATCGCCGCCGTTCTCGGCCGCGAGCCGGATCATGGTCTCGGCGTCCAGCCCGGACACCGAGCCGAAGGCGGGATCGGCGGCCCTGGAGAAGTACACGTCCCCGTCGACCTCGTAGAGCGACCCGCGGTCGGCCAGCGTCCGGTTGAACTCCTCGATCAGCGGTATCGCCTCGACCGCGCCAACGTACTGCGCGGGCGGCAGCACCCGGAGGGCGGTCATATCGGACCGGTACAAGGCGATCTCCCGGGCGGCGAGCTCCCGCCAGTCTTCGCCGTCCCGCTCGGCCCGCTCGAGCAGCGGATCATCGACGTCGGTGACGTTCTGGACGTAGGTGACCCGCTTCCCCGCGTCGAGCCACGCCCGGACAAGCAAGTCCCAGGCAAGGAACGTGGCCGCGTGACCGATGTGGGTTGCGTCGTACGGGGTGATACCGCAGGCATACAGGGCCGCCGTGCCGCCTGGCGCCGCCGCCGCCAGTGCGCCGCTGGCCGTGTCCCAGATCATCGGCTGCGGACCCGATCCAGGCAGGTCGGGTACGTCAACTGGGGCCCACGAGTCCATGGGCGCCAGATTATCGCCAGGCGCGACCTGGGTCAGCGCCACCTCGTCGGCCAGATTCGCAGCGTGCTGGCCGGTCATCCGCCACCGGAGCGGGCCGTCTCGAACGCGTGCGCGAGGCCGATCAGCCGTGGCTCGCTCCAGGCGGGCCCGATGAACGACACGCCAACGGGCAGCCCGCTCACCAGGCCGGCTGGCACCGTGACTGACGGGTATCCGGACACGGCCGCGGGCCCCGACGTGCCCCAGCCGTGATAATCACCAAGGACGTGGTCGGTGATCCAGGCCGGATGACCGGTGAGCGCGATCACGGCGTCGAGGTTGAAGCCGGTGAACGCCGAGTCGAGCCCGTCGCGGGCGATGCGGCTGGCCGCTGATCGTGCCTCAAGGTAACTGGCCTCGTGCAGATCGCCGGCGGTCGCCTCGGCCTGCTCGAACAGTTCCTGGCCAAAGTGGCTGAGGACGTCGGCAGCGTTCTGGTTGTTGAACTCGATGAGGCCTGCCAGGTCTGCTGGATGGTCGCCGCCGAGACCAGCCAGATAGGCGTTGATGTCGTGCTTAAACTCGTGGGTCAGGGCCGCGAACTCTGGCTCTCCCATCTTGTCCACGTCGGCTAGGTCGACCGGGTCGATGACCTGAGCTCCCTGCTGGCGCATGACCGCGAGCGCCGTTTCGAGCACGGCGAGCGTGGCGGCGTCAGCCGGCGTAGACCCGGCCCGCCAGACCCCTAGCCTGGCGCCGTCGAGCGCCGCCGGGTCAAGGAACGTGGCGTAGTCCGTGGCGTGGCCGGCCGCCGCCTCGGTCGCGTCATCGGCCCGATCGGGTCCGGCCATCGCCGCCAGTAGCACCGCCGCATCGGCGACCGTCCTGGTCATCGGCCCCGCAGTGTCCTGCGCAGCCGAGATCGGCACGATACCGGTCCGGCTGACCAGGCCGAGCGTTGGCTTGATGCCCACCACGCCGCAGGCACCAGCCGGCGAGACGATCGACCCGTCGGTCTCGGTGCCGACAGCGAGCGGTGCCAGCCCGGCCGCCACAGCCACCGCAGAGCCTGAACTCGAGCCGGACGGGTTTCGGCCGGTCCCGTGCGGATTCACGGCCTGCCCGCCCAGCGTGCTGAGCCCGCTGCTGGATGGGCGGGAGCGGAAGTTGGCCCACTCCGACAAGTTCGCCTTGCCGAGGATGATGGCTCCGGCCGCCCGCAGCCGGCCGACGAGGAACGCATCGGCTGCCGCCGCGCGCTGGAGGGCGGGCGAGCCCGCCGTCGCCGGCATCCCGGCCGCGGCGATGTTGTCCTTGATGAGGACGCCGATTCCATCCAGCGGCCCGCGAGCCGCGCTGGCCGCCCGGCGCGCGTCGCTCGCTGCCGCCTCGGCTGCGACGTCGTCGCTGACGGTAATGACGGCGCGCAGCCCGGGATTCAGCCGCTCGATCCTGGCCAGGTAGAAGGCGGCCAGTTCAGCCGCGGTCAGGGTGCCGGCCGCTAGCGCCTGGCCGAGCGTCTGTGCGGTGGCAGTACCGGCGGTGATGCCTGACCTGCCCACGTTTTGCGCTAGTGATTCGGTCAAGGACATGGTGGACAGAATAGGGGGCGTTGGGGGTTCGCCATCGGGGGGCAATAACAATGCATTCGCTGTCAGGATCTCGCGCGCTCGGATTGCTCAGACCCCGGCTTGCGCTGGCCATCGTGGCCGCCACCGCAGCTCTCGCGGCCTGCTCGAGCAGCAGCATAGGGGCGGCCGCCCGCAGCTCCGGCGACTCGGCATCCAAGCTCCAGAGCCAATACGAGCAGGTGATACAGCATGTGCTGCCATCTGTCGTCCAGATATCGACGAGCGACTCGACCGGCTCAGGCGTCGTCTACGACTCGAGTGGCGACGTTGTCACTAACGAGCATGTCATCGGCGCAGCCAAGACGGTGAAGGTGGTGGACTCCGTCGGGAACAAGACCATGACGGCCAAGGTCGTCGGCGAGTTCGCGCCTGATGACCTCGCTGTGATCCGAGTCGAGAGCGGCGCCAGCGACCTGAAGCCAGCCCACTTCGCGAACTCCAGCGATGCGCAGATCGGCCAGATCGTTCTCGCCATGGGCAATCCGCTCGGCCTCACCGACAGCGTCACCCAGGGAATCATCTCCGCTACCGGCCGGACGGTCGGGTCCAGCGAGCAGAGCGGCGGCAGCGCCCTGATCACCGCTGCGATCCAGACCAGCGCGGCCATCAATCCGGGCAACAGCGGCGGCGCCCTGGTGACCCTGGACGACGAGGTCATCGGCGTCCCGACCCTGGCGGCCCGGCTCCCGGACGAGGCTGGCGCGGCACCCGGTATCGGGTTCGCGATTCCCAGCAACACCGTGAAAAACATTGCTGCTCAGCTGATCAAGTACGGCAAGATCTTGAATTCGGACCGCGCCACCCTGGGCATCACGGCACAGACCGCCGCCAGCCAGCAGGGCCAGCCAGTGGGTGTCGCCGTCCTCGCCGTCGACAAGGGCAGCACGGCCGCAAACGCGGGCGTGCGGGCTGGTGACACTATCGTCGGCATCAATGACGAGACCGTCACCAGCCTCCAGGAACTTGAGAGCACGCTGTCGCAGCTCAAGCCGGGCACGCGGGTGACGATCAAGTACACCCGCGGGACCAGCGCCCAGCATCAGGGCAGCGCGAAGCTGGACAGCCTCGGCAGCGGCTAGCGCGGAGCAGCGCGGTCTTGCACCCTTCTAGACTGCCGTGCGTGACCATGCACATCGGCAGCCTCGCGGCCGTTCCCGCACTTAACCGCCCTGACCTGATCGCCGAGCCGGTCGCCGGCGCGCTGACCGCACTGGCCGGCAAGATCGCGACGGACGAGATCGGCGTGGCCGAGATCGACCCGACGCTGGCCGACACGGCCGCGTTCTGCGAGCGCTATGACGTCGCGCTGAGCGAGTCGGCCAACTGCGTGGTGGTAGCCGGACGGCGCGACGGCGTCACGCGGATGGCCGCCTGCATGGTGCTCGCCACTACCAGGGCGGACGTGAACGGCCTGGTCAAACGGGAACTGGACGTGCGCAAGGCCTCCTTCGCCCCGATGCAGACCGCCGTCGAGCTGACCGGGATGGAGTACGGCGGAATCACCCCGATCGGGCTGCCCGCCGACTGGCCCATCTACGTAGATGCGGCGGTTGCGAGCACTCCGTGGGTCATCATCGGCAGCGGCGTACGCCGGTCTAAGCTCACGCTGCCAGGCGCGGCGCTGGCCAGCCTGCCAGGCGCGGTCGTGCTGCCGGGCCTAGGCCGCTGATCCGCGCGCTGGCGCCAGGCCTCAAGGCAGCCAGGACACCTTGCCGACTAGCGCCGCGTACCCGACGAACGTCACGGCGTCGATCAGCGAGTGCGCGATGATAAGCGGCATCACCCGGCCCCACCGCCGGTACAGGACACCGAAGATGATGCCCATCACCGCGTTGCCGACGAACGCGCCGATGCCCTGGTACAGGTGGTAGGAGCCGCGCAGGATGGCCGCCACGATGATCGCGCGCCACGGCGTCCAGCCCAGCTGATCCAGCCGCCGCAGCAGGTAGCCGATGACCAGGATCTCTTCCAGGATGCCGTCGTGCGCGGCGGACAGGAGCAGCACGGGGATCCGCCACCAGACGTTCGGCAGCGACTCGGGCACGATGTTGAGGCTGATGCCGAGGTTGAAGGCGGCGATGTAGAGACCCAGGCCGGCGCCGCCGATCACGGCCGCGATGACCGCACCCCGAGCGAGGTCGCGGCCCGGCTGGCTCGCGTCCAGGCCGATCACCGACGGCGGCTCGCCCGACCTGGCCATCAGGTACAGGACGAGCAGGACCGGGGTCAGCGCCTCGGCGATGCCGACCAGCTGCAGCACCAGGTCGAACCAGTGAGTCGGGGACAGCGAGCCGACGAGCAGCGCATGCTGGCTGCTCAGTGATTGCTTCTGCAGCAGCGAGCTGATGAGGCTGAGCAGCGCGTTCACACCGCTGGCGCCGAGTGAGATGGCGAAGACCGCGAAGATCTCCCAGCGCAGGTACCTCGGCGGCGGCAGGCTCAGCGTGGCCCGGGCGGCGTCGGCTGGCTCGGCGTCGCCGGACTGCACGTCATCACCGGCGGTCACCAGAGGACTGTAGCCGGTGATTGCGGTTACGGAATCAACGCGGTGAGCCGCTGCCAGGCGAGCTCGGCCCCGGAGGCCAGGCAGCCGTCCACCACCGCCTCGGTTCCGAGCGCGCTGACGCGCACGTCTGGCATGACGGGGGCCAGCTTGCGCAGCTCGGCCGCGACAGCCGCGGCGAAACCGGGCGCCTGGCCGATGCCGCCGCCGAGCACGATGAGCTCGGGGTCGACCACCGTCACGATCGCGCAGACGGCCCTCGCCACGAGTGCCGCCTCGTCCGCGACCACCGCGACCGCCCGCTCGTCGCCTGCCGCCGCGGCTTCGAATACCCGGCGCGCCGACACGGAGCCGCGCATCCCGGTCCGGCGGGCAGCGCGAACGACTGCGGCCGCCGAGCCCGCTGCCTCCAGCGTGCCGCGGCGCCTGGCATCCTCGGGATCCGAGCCCTGGCCCGCAGAGATCGGCATGTAGGCGATCTCGCCTGCCACCCCGTGCACGCCGCGGTGCAGGTTCCCTTCGATGACCAGGCCCATGCCGATGCCAGTGCCGATCGAGACGAACGCGAACGTGCGGACCTCGCGCCCGTGCCCGTGCTCGCGCTCGGCCAGGGTCGCCGCGTCAACGTCGTTTTCCACCACGAGCTGCTGGCCGAACGCGGCCCGCAGTTCTGCCAGCACGGCTGGCCTACCCCAGCCTGCCAGGCCGCCGGCCAGCGCGATCGCGTTGTGCCGGGGGTCATAAACGCCGGGGCTGCCGATCACCGTCTGGGTCACCGTCGACCTGGTGATGCTCGCGTCCGCGCAGAGCTCGTCGGCAAGCCTGATGAGCTCGGCGACCCGACCGCTCGTGCTCGACGCCTTAGTTCGGAGCGCGGACCGTGCGATCACTTCGCCGGTCAGGTCGGCCAGGGCGCCGCGCACGTACTGGTGGCCGATGTCCAGGCCCAGGACGTAACCGGCCTCCGGCCGGATCTCGTACAGCACGGCCGACCGGCCTGGCACGCCAGTCCGCTGGCCAGCCTCCTGGACCAGACCTGAGCGCTCAACGTTAGCCAGCGCGAGCGACACCGTGGGCTTGGACAGCCCGGACAGGCGGGCGAGCTCCGCCCGCGAGCAGCGGCCGAGCTGGCGGATGTGCCGCAGCAACAGCTGCTCGTTCAGCGCGCGCAGCAGTTGCGGGCGGGCGGCCTGGCCGGCCCGGAGCTGACCGGCCGGTGCGAAGCCGGCAACGTCGGCGGCATCCGTCGCGTCCGGGCTACCCGCGATGGGCACGCCAGCAGCATCGGCGGGCTCAGCCGACTGAGCAGATGTCGTCACGACCACTCTCCTATCCTTTCGCACCGCAGGTCACAGGGCTAGCGTCCGGCCCGCGCCGCCCGGCCGGCGGCCGGCAATGAGCTCTCGGCCCCGCACATCACCGGCGCGGGCCGCCCGGCTGGCGGCCGGGATGACGCTACCGAAGCGAGACCAAACCGTGCTTGTCGCCGTGCTTATCGCTGTGGTTGTCTGTGATCTATTAGTTAGGATACTGTCCTAACTAAGTTTCCGGAAACTCCAGCAAGCGGGACGTCCATGCGCAATCCCCCGGTCGTGCTCGGCATCGACTTCGGTGGCACCAAGATCGCGGCGGCAGTCAGCGATCTCGCGGGCAACAAGCTCGCGTCCGCCGTCGTCGACAGCCTCGGCGAGCGCGGCGCTCGGGCTAGCTTCGACCACGGCGTCCACACCGCCAAGGCGCTACTCGCCGAGAGCGCCGCGAACGCTCGACTCGCGGCCGTCGGCGTCGCGACCTTCGGCATCCCGTTCCACGACCGGGTCGAGCTCGCGCCCGCGATCAGCGACTGGGACGCGCTCGAACTGGGCCGCGAACTGCGGACCGCGTTCCCCGGCGCCGCGGTCCAGATGGCGACCGACGCCAAGGCCGCCGCACAGGCCGAGGTGCGCTGGGGATCGCTGGTCGGCGTCGACCCGGCTGTTTACATCAACCTCGGCACGGGCCTCGCCGCCGCGATCGTGATCGGCGGCCAGGTGCTCGCCGGCCGGGACGGAGCGGCGGGCGAGATCGGCTATAACCTACGTGAGCTGGCGGACGTCGGGCGACCCGACGGCCACCGGATCATGCTCGAGGACATGGTCAGCGGCAAGGCCCTGCAGCGCCGGGCCAGCACGCCTGACCGGCTCCTGACGGCCGCGGACGTCTTCGCCGGCCGTGGCGAAGGCCAAGCCGACCTCGACGACCTCATCACGGACTTTGTCGACGAGCTGGCCCTGCACGTCGTCAACCTGGCCATCCTCGTCAATCCGGCGCGGATCGCGGTGGGTGGCGGGATGACCAGGTCCTGGGACCGGATCCAGCCGCGCCTCGAGGAGGCCTTGCTGGCTGGCGTCCCCTATCCGCCAGATCTGGTGCTGGCGCACTTCCCCGATGACGCACCGCTCCTTGGTGCCGTCGCCCTTGCCGTCGACGCCGCCACCAGGGCTCCCCGGCGACAGCCAGCGCCTGGCCTGGACATCCCGCAGCCAGACGGTCAGCCCAGGTCAGTCACCAGCGCAGATAACGCCCCTACCACAACTAGCATCGGCAATTTGTCGTGAACATGTACGATTCGAGACCCCACGCCACCTCAGCGCCGTCGGACCTCCGACGGTCCCCGTCATCCCCGCCGTTGCGCCGGACGGGCCAGCACGACTCCGCCCAGCGTAGGACTCATCCGTGAAGGGCGAGAACATGAGACCCCAAAAACGCCCAAAAGAGATCGGCGCCGTGCTGGCAGCAAGCTTGCCGACGGCCGCGTGCAGCAGTTTCCCGGCGTCTGGCTCTCAGCAGACGTCCGGGTCGGCCGGGGCGCTGACGTCCCATCCACCATGCTCAGGGAAGGACTACGGTCGTGAGACGCAATAGAACTCTCGCGCTCGCCGCGGCGCTCTCCGCCGCCGGGCTGGTAGCGGCGGGCTGTGGCAGCAGCAGCGGCGGCGGCGGCGGCGGTGCCGGCGCAGGGGCCGGCAAGCCGCTCATCATCAGCGATGTCACCGGGGCGAACTGGAACTGCCAGTTCAACCCGCTCAGTACCAACTGGCCAGAAGGAGGCCCCAGCGAGACGGGGGTCATCTACGAACCGCTGATGTTCGTGAACGCGTTGCAGACGGGGACCCAGGCCAGCCAGGGAATCCACCCGTGGCTGGCGACCGGCTACAGCTGGAACTCCAACCTGACGGCGCTCACCTTCACGATCCGCAACGGTGTCAAGTTCAGCGACGGCACGCCGATGACGCCTGCGGACGTCGCGTTCTCGTTCAATATTCTGAAGGAGAATGGCGCGCTGGACCTGCAGTCGCTGTGGAAGGCGGAGGGCGGGCCGCTCACGAGCGTGACCACCTCGGGCGACACGGTGACGCTGCACTTCGACGCGCCGTCGCCAACATACTTCTACTACGCGGCCGGTAAGCAGCCCATACTCCCGGAGCACATCTGGTCGAAGATCCCGGCGTCCAAGATGCCGACCTACCCCGACAACCACCCGGTCGGCACCGGGGCTTACGTGGTCGGGAGCTGCAGTTCCACGAACCTCATCTACAAGGCAAACCCGCACTACTGGCAGCCAGGTAAGCCCGCTGTCAAGACAGTGGAGTGGCCGGCTTACCTTGACAACACCACCGGCAACAACTGCCTCATTAACGGCCAGTGCCAGTGGGGCGGCCAGTACATCCCCAACATCAGCCAGACCTACATCGCCAAGAACCCCAGCGCTTATCACAACTGGGCCCCGTCGGTGAGTTCGGTGACCCTCGACATCAACCTGGGGCTCAAGAGTAGCCCGCTGAACGACGTCAGGGTCCGGCAGGCGATGGCGCTGGCGATCGACCGGAACCAGGTCGGCGCCATCGGTGAGACCGGCAGCGAAGCGGGCGCCTTCCAAGACGGCGTCGCCGCCTCCTTCCGCAGCGGCGGCTGGGTGGACCAGGCCCAGGCCAACTCGTACTACAACGACTACGCCTACAACCAATCGGACGCCGAGCACCTCCTGGACCAGGCGGGCTACTCCAAGGTGGTCGGCGGCGTTCGCGAAAACAGCGCTGGCCAAAAGCTCGCCTTCACCATGGTGAACAACGGCGGCTACTCCGACTGGGTGGCCGACGGCACCGTCATCGTCCAGCAACTCGCGAAGGTGGGCATTAAGATCACGCCTCGCAACGAGAGCGGGAACGCGTGGAGTTCCGACATGAGCCTGGGCCACTTCGATCTCGGGATCAACGACCAGACGAGCGGTCCCGGCCCTGAGTTCGAAATGCGTCAGTGGCTCTTCTCCGGGAACACCGCACCAGTCGGGAAGGCCGCGTCGACCAACTTCGGGCGGTACAGCAACCCCGCGACGGACGCGCTGTTCAACGCCTATGGCATGACCAACGACCTGACCACCCAGCAGTCCATCGTGTTCAAGCTGGAGAAGGTCCTGCTGGCGGACGTGCCGTACATCCCCGTCCTCACGGCCGTCTCCTGGGACCAGTACAACTCCGCCCAGTTCACTGGCTGGCCCACCGCGGCGAACCCGTACTCGCAGGGCCAGACCGCCTATCCCGACTGGGGCTGGGTGCTGCTCAACATCAAGCCCACGTCATAGCAAGAACCAGGAAGGCGTAGTGACAGCGGTGCCGGCCCGGTACCGCTGTCACCACGGACGACCGCTTCTGCGAATGCTGCTCCGCACCGGCCTCGAGGTACCCGGCACGTGACCACGGTCATGCGCAGGGACGCACAAGCAATCCCGGCGCCGACCAGGACGAGGGACGAAAGGCACCCACGACTATGAGGTTCATTATCCGGCGCGCGGGATTCTTCCTGCTCACGCTGTGGGCTGCTCTCTCGCTGAACTTCTTCCTGCCGCGGATCATGCCGGGCAATCCCATGAACAACATCATCTCCAAGCTGCACAACGTGACACCGGCCCAGGAACTGGCGATCGAACGCGCGCTAGGCATCGACAACAAGGCGAGTATCTGGCAGCAGTACCTGACCTACCTCGGCAACACAGCCCAGGGCAGACTCGGACTCTCACTGGGGAATGGGGGCGAGCCCGTCAGCCAGCTCATCAGGCAAGCGCTGCCGTGGACGCTCGGCCTCGTCGGCATCACCACGATCCTCGCCTTTATCATCGGCACCGCGATCGGCGCCATCGCTGCCTGGCGCCGCGGCAGCCGCCTGGACAGCGCGTTGCCACCGCTGTTCGTCTTCACGACCGCCATCCCGTTCTTCTGGATTGGCATGATGCTGATCCTGATCTTCTCCTCGCTCCTCGGAGTCCTGCCTTCCTATGGCGCCTATCCGCTGGGCATCACACCCTCGTTGAGCCTTACTTTCATCGGCCAAGTCCTGGAGTACGCGACCCTGCCAGCGCTGACGCTGCTGATCACGAGCATCGGGGGCTGGGTCCTCACCATGCGCAACACCATGGTGACCACGCTGACCGAGGACTACGTGCGGATGGCACGCGCGAAGGGCCTCCCCTCATCGAAGATCATGGTCGGCTACGCGGCGCGTAACGCCATCCTGCCGAACCTGACCGGGTTCGCCATGTCGCTGGGATTCGTCGTCAGTGGCGCGATCCTGGTCGAGTACGTCTTCAACTACCCAGGTGTCGGGAACATGCTGCTGACCGCGGTGAACAACGTCGACTACCCCCTCATGCAAGGGCTGTTCCTGATCATCACGATCTGCGTGCTCGTCGCGATCCTCCTCTCCGACATCGCCACGGCGATCCTCGACCCACGGACCAGGACTGCGGGGTAACGATGGCCATTCCCGTCACCACGACCGGACTTCCCCAGCCGACCGAAGGAATCAGCGGAGCGCACCGCCGCAGCGCGCATCACCGCATCACGAAGGCGATCCGGACCAACCGGAAGGCCACGATCGGTGTCGTCCTCATGGCGGTCTTCATCTTCGTGGCGCTCTTCCCCAGCCTTCTCACGCACCAAGACCCCAATGCGATCAGCAATCACGTCTTCGCCCACCCCTCAGCCGCCCACTGGCTGGGCACGGACAACCTCGGCAGGGACCTCTACGCCCAGGTGATCGACGGCACCCGCAACGTGCTGATCCTGGCCCTCGCGGTCGGGCTTCTCACCACCACCGTGGCCATGCTGATCGGCGTCGCGGCCGCCTACCTCGGCGGGCTGTGGGACAGCGTGCTGAACTTCGTCACCGACGTGCTCCTGGTCATCCCGATCTTCCCGCTGCTGATCATCATCGCCGCCTACCTCCCCGGTGCCGGCAACAACGTCCTCATCCTCGTGCTGACCTTCACGGGATGGTCCTACACCGCCCGGCAGCTCCGGTCCCAGGCTCAGTCCCTGCGTAACCGGGACTTCCTGCTTGCAGCGCGGGTCCGGGGTGAGCGCCCCCTGTACATCATCGTCGTGGAGATCCTTCCCACCATGACGTCACTGCTGCTGGCCAGCTTCCTGAACAACGCCCTCTACGCGGTCCTGGCAGGCTCGGGCCTGCAGTTCATCGGCCTTGGCAACAGCAACAACGTGAGCTGGGGCACCACGCTGTACTGGGCACAGCAGAACAACGCGCTCGGCACCGGGCTCTACGTGTGGGCGATCGTGCCCGGGGCGTGCATCGCCCTGATGGGCGCCGCGTTCGCCTTCATCAACTACGCCTTCGACGAGATCGGCAACCCGGCCCTGCGTCCGCTGACCGCGGCGAAGGCCCGCAAAGCCGCCGAGGCCAGCACCAAGAGGAGGTTTGCCAGCCATGGCGCACGCGCTCGCTGACGACCAGTACGGCCTCGCCAGCCCGCTCCGGCGGGGCCCCGTCCTGGAGATCCGGAACCTCTCGGTCGAGTATGTCCTCGAGAGCGGCATCGTCTGCGCGGTCGACAATGTCAGCTTCGACGTAGCGCCGGGCGAGTTCCTTGCCATCGTCGGCGAGTCGGGCTGCGGGAAATCTACCCTGCTCTTCGGCATTGCGCAGCTGCTCAATCCCCCCGCCGAGATCAGCGGTGGCAGCGTGACGTTCAATGGCCGCGATCTCGTCCAGCTCACCGAGCACGACCTGGCGGCGGTCCGCTGGAAGGACATGTCCGTTGTCATGCAGAGCGCTATGAACGCGCTCAACCCGGTCTTGTCCGTCGGCGCCCAGTTCAAGGACGTCATGCGCGCCCACGGCGTGACGTCCAAAGAGGAGATCCACCGGCGCTCGGTCGAGGTGCTCAAGATGGTGGGCATCGATCCGGTCCACCTCAAGAGCTACCCGCATCAGCTCTCCGGCGGTATGCGGCAACGGTCGATGATCGCGATGGCGATGCTGTTCACCCCCGAGCTAATCATCATGGACGAGCCCACGTCGGCGCTCGACGTGGTGGCGCAGCGCTCGCTGATGGCCCAGATCAAGGACCTCCAACGGGAGTACGACTTCGCCGTCATCTTCGTAACGCACGACATGTCGCTCGTCAGATACTTCTCCGACCGACTGATGGTGATGTACGCGGGTCAGGTGTCCGAGGTCGGTCCCACTCAGCAGCTCTTCGACCACGCGCATCACCCCTACACGGTCGGGCTCATGGACGCCTTCCCGTCGATCCACGGGCCGCGGGTGCGGCTGACCGGCATCCCCGGCAGCCCACCCGACCTGGCCAGGCCGCCGGCAGGCTGCCGATTCTCGCCCCGGTGTCCGAAGGTCATGCCACGCTGCGAGAGCGCCCCACCCCCCGACTACCAGGTGGAAGGCACCTCGGTGCGCTGCTTCCTGTACGACGCGCCGGAGGTTCTCAGTGACTGAGTTGACGACACAGCCCGGGCCCCAGCATGTCGGCCCCGGCCAGGAGCCGCTGCTGCGCGTGGACCGGATGAGTCGGCATTTCAAGATCGGCAACGCCCTGTCCCGCCGCACCCTGCATGCGGTCGACGACATGAGCTTCACGGTCGGCGAGCGCGAGATCGTCGCCATAGCCGGAGAGAGCGGCAGCGGCAAGAGCACCGTAGCCCGGGTGCTCGCCAAGATCTACAAGCCCACCAGCGGGGAGGCCTACTTCCAGGGCAAGCCGCTGTCGGCGATCCGGTCACGGCGCGCGAAGCTCGGGTACAGCGGCCTGGTCCCCATGGTGTTCCAGGACCCGTTTGCCTCAATCAACCCCGTCTTCCGGGTCTCCCACGGGGTCATGCGGGCGCTGAAGCTGCACCGCCCCGAGCTGAGCCGGGAGCAGCGGTTCTCCGAAGCGGTGCGGGTCTTCGACGCGGTCGGGCTCAACCCGGGCGCCGAGGTGCTGCAGCGCTATCCGCACGAGCTCAGTGGCGGGCAGCGGCAGCGGGTCGGGTTCGCCCAGGCACTAGCGATGCGGCCCAAGCTGATCCTCGCTGACGAACCGGTCTCCATGCTGGACGTGTCAATCCGCATCGGGCTGCTCAATGTGATGGCCAAGCTGCGCGACGAAGAAGGCGTGTCAATCCTCTACATCACCCACGACATCGCCAGCGCGCGCTACGTGGCGGACCGGCTCATCGTCATGTACGCCGGCCAGATCGCCGAGCAGGGTCCGGTGGAAGACGTGCTCGCCAGCCCCAAGCACCCCTACACCCAGCTGCTGCTGTCCGCGGTGCCCGACCCAAAGGCGGAGCTCAACGTCGGCGCGGAAACTGACCGCGGCGAGCCCCCCAAGGTCATCGACCCGACGCCGGGGTGCCGGTTCCGCTGGCGCTGCCCGCTGGCCATCACTGTTTGCCACGAGGTCACCCCGAAGCTCGCGGAGCTGGCACCGGGTCACGACGCCGCCTGCCATGTGGCGCAGTCCGGCGCGGAAGTAAAGGCGTTCTAACTCCAGAGAAGGTTGCTGAATGAAACTCGCGGTTGTCGGCGGCGGCTCGACCTATACCCCAGAACTCGTCGACGGGGTCGCCAGGCTCACGGGTGACATCAAGATCACCGAGCTGGTGCTCGTCGACCCGGATGCCGAGCGGCTGTCGGTCGTCGGCCCGTTCTCGGCCCGCATCATGGCGCGATACGGGCATCCGGCAACCGTCTCGTGGACAGATAACCTGGACGCCGCCGCCGACGGCGCGGGCGCGGTGCTCCTGCAGCTTCGTGTGGGCGGCCAGGCCACCAGGCACCGGGATGAGACCTGGCCGCTCGAGTGCGGCTGCATCGGCCAGGAGACTACCGGCGCCGGCGGCTTCGCCAAGGCGCTGCGGACCGTGCCGGTCGTGCTCGACGTTGCCGCTCGAGTACGGGACAGGGCGGCGGCGGACGCCTGGATCATCGACTTCACCAACCCGGTCGGGATCGTCACCAGGGCGCTGCTGGACGCCGGGCACCGGGCGATCGGCCTGTGCAACGTGGCGATCGGGTATCAACGGCTGTTTGCCTCGCTGCTGGACGTCGCGCCGTCGTCGGTGCAGCTCGAGCATGTCGGGCTGAACCACCTGACGTGGGAGCGGGCTGCTTTCGTTGACGGTGTGGATCGGCTGCCTGCGCTGCTGGCTGAGCACGGCGAGGAGATCGCCGGACACACCGGGCTGCCGTACGCGGTCACGCGCGACGTAGGCGCCGTGCCGTCCTACTACCTGCGGTACTTCTGGGCGCACGACGCGGTCGTCGAGGAGGAGCGCGGCCGCCAGACCAGGGCCCAGGCCGTCGCCGAGATCGAACGGCAATTGCTGTCGATGTACGCCGATCCTTCGCTGGACACCAAGCCGGAACTGCTGACGCACCGGGGCGGGGCGTTCTACTCCGAGGCAGCCGTCGCGCTGCTCGCTTCGCTGCTTCGCGACACGAGGGACCGGCAGGTGGTGAACGTCCGCAACAACGGGACGCTGCCGTTCCTGGCCGACGAGGCGGTCATCGAGGTGACTGCCACGATCGGGTCTGCTGGCGCTGCCCCGGTGGCCGTCGCGCCGGTCAGCCCGCTGATGAGCGGCCTGATCGCGCATGTGTCGGCGTACGAGGAACTGGCCGTGGACGCCGCGCTGCGCGGTGGCCGGGAGCGGGTCGCCGCGGCCTTGCTCGCGCATCCGCTGATCGGCCAGTACGACCTGGCCCAGCAGCTGACCGACCGGCTGCTGGCGGAGAACGCCGCGTTCCTGCCCTGGGCTGCCGACCAGTGAGTGCCGGGCCAGCGAGCGCCGTACCGGGGAACGCCGCCGCTCTGGCGGCGGTGCTGGCCATTGACGGCGGCAACAGCAAGACGGACGTGGCGCTTGTCGCCGCCGACGGCAGGCTGCTGGCCACGGTCCGCGGCGGCCCGTCCAACCATCAGGTCATCGGCCCCGAGCGGGCCACCAAGGAACTGACCAACCTGGTCAGCGCCGCTGCCGGGCTGGCGGGCCTGCCCGCGGACGGGCCCGTCGCGCAGCACACGTCGGCCTGCCTGGCCGGCGCCGACCTGCCGGTCGAGGAAGCGGACCTTGGCCGCCTCGTCCAGTCGCTCGGCTGGTCCGGCACGAGCACGGTGGTCAACGACACGTTCGCGGTACTGCGAGCCGGGCTCGCAGACGCGGGCCCGCACTGGGGCATCGGAGTCGTGTGCGGTGCCGGGATCAACTGCGTCGGGGTGGCGCCCGATGGGCGCACGACCAGGTTCCTCGCGCTCGGCGAGCTGAGCGGTGACTGGGGTGGCGGCGGCGCACTCGGGCCGCAGGCGCTGTGGTGCGCCATGCGCGCCGAGGACGGCCGCGGACCAGAGACCTCGCTGCGTACTGCGGTGCCGGAGCATTTCGGCCTGGAACGCGTCGAGGATGTCGTCGTCGGGATCCACCTGGGCCGGATCGACTACGCGGAACTGCATCGGCTGGTGCCGCTGTTGTTCGAGGTGGCGGGTCGCGGGGACAAGGTGGCGCGCGACATCGTGCTACGCCAGGCCACGGAGATCTGCTCGATGGTGACGGTGGCGGCCCAGCGGCTGGACCTGCTGGCCACTCGGGACGTGCCGGTCGTACTGGGCGGCAGCCTGCTGACCGCGCGCGATCCGCTGCTCAGCCAGGCGATCTCCGAACAGCTAGCCGCGGGGCTGCCCGGTGCCGACATCCGCGTCGTCGACGTGCCGCCCGTCGCGGGTGCTGCGCTCCTCGGACTCGATCACGTCGGCGCGCCGACCGCCGCGGCCACCCGACTCCGTGAGTGTGCCCGCGCGACCTGGTGAGCGCGGCCGCCCGCGCCGCAGACCGAGCGGCCCCTGGACCCATGGTGGCTTAAGACCCTGTCAGTTTCGTGGGGGCAAATGCCGCATAGTGACCGTGCTCATGACTCAAACCGACAGGGTCTCCGGTGCCGTCGGTCGAGACAAGCCTCAGGCGGGCGCGGCGAGCCAGCCGGGGGCGGGCCGAGTGGCCAGACCGCTGTCGAGGAGCTGATCGGCGAGGTCGCTTGGCAGCAGCCAGCGCCAGCTGAACCACCGGACCAGGTCCTTCTCGGGCGCCAGCACGGCCGCGCGCAACGCCGCGCCCATCAGCGCCACCATGTCGAGGGGCATGCCGGACGGCTGCGGGTAGGCGTGATCCCACCGGGCCAGCTCGCTGCGATGCACGTGGCCCTCCCCCGACGCCG
Organism: uncultured Actinomycetota bacterium; assembly: GCA_963837255.1. Classification (GTDB taxonomy): domain Bacteria; phylum Actinomycetota; class Actinomycetes; order Streptosporangiales; family Streptosporangiaceae; genus JAJYUU01. Next base: position 23,334 of record CAWIMN010000001.1, on the reverse strand, counting down.
CGGGCAGCACGATCGACCGAGCCACCAGGGCCCCGCATCGCTCGAGCGGCGAGCGCAGCGACCGGAGCTCCTTGTGCTTCAGGCCGAGCTCGACCTCGATGTCGTCGGCGACAGAAGGCCCGGAGTCGGCCAGATGCGCCAGCAGCTTGCCCCAGTCCGGATCGGCCCGCTCCATCCGCGCCAGCTCGGCGCGGCAGACCGGATCGACGAGCGCCAGCAACTCGTCGCTCAGCAGGATCGTCTTGCCGCGGTGGATGTCCAGCGAGTGCACGTCCGGGAACTCGGACAGCTCGTGCGCCCACGGCCACTTCGTGGCCGGCCAGCTCGCGAACCCGCGGCCGCCTGCCTGATACGGCTCCTCATGACAGGCCTCGTACAAGCTCGGCAGGGCGCAGTCGGCAGTCCGCGTCAGCAGACCCCGGTCCCGCACGAAGCCACGAGCCTCGGCAAGCGATTCCAGCGCGCGATCCGGCGTGAGCCGGCACTCGTAGTCGCGGCGCTCGCGCAGCTCCGCCAGGGAATCGGTCATGCTGGCCTCCGCCTGCGATGCTAGCCGCCGTGCTCGCCCGAGCCGCCCGAGCCGCCCGAGCCGCCCGAGCCGCCCGAGCCGCCGGAGCCGCCCGAGCCGCCCGAGCCGCCCGAGCCGGCCGAGTCGCCCGCGAGCAGGTAGCAGGCGATCGCGGCGGCCGACGCCACGTTCAGCGAGTCGACACCCCGGCTCATCGGAATCCGGACTGTCTGGTCGGCGGCCGCGAGCCAGCGCGCGGACAGGCCATCGCCCTCGCCGCCGATGAGCAGCGCGAGCTTGCCAGCCGGGGCCACGGCGCCGATCGGGACCGCCGACGGGTCTGGCGTCAGCGCCAGCAGCCGGAAACCACCGGCCCGCAGCTCGGCCAGCCCGCTGTGCCAGTCGGCCAGCCTGGCGTACGGAACGGCCAGCACGGCGCCCATCGATACCTTGACCGCACGCCGGTAGAGCGGGTCCGCGCACCGCGGCGCCAGTACGACGCCGTCGAAGCCGAGCGCAGCGACGCAGCGGAACACCGCCCCGACGTTCGCGTGATCGACGATGTCCTCGAGGACGACGACCCGGCGCGCGTCGGCCAGCACCGCCGCCACCGGCGGCAGCGGCAGCCGCTGCATCGAGGCCAGCGCCCCGCGGTGCACCCGGTACCCGGTGAGCCGCTCCGCTGCCGCAGCCGGGAGAACGTAGAGCGGTACGTCGCTGCCCGGCAGGCTGGCGGCCACGTCGGCGATGGTAGCCAGTTTGTCCACCGTGACTAGGAGCGAGCGCACCGGATATCCGGCCGCGATGGCCCGCCTGATCACCTTCTCGCCTTCGGCGATGAACAGCCCCTCGGACGCCTCCAGGCTCCGCCGCAGGTGCACGTCGGTCAGGCTGACGTAGTCGGCTAGCCGCGGATCCCCCGCATCGGCGATGCTGACCTGGGGTGCCATGTCCCCATTGTGACGGCTGGGACCACGGGGCCGCCGGATGGCGCGCAACCCGGCAAAGTCGGCCGGTCTGTCGTGGGAAGTCCGATATAGTCAGCGCTGGCCAGATCGGCTGGGCTGGACAGATCGAGGGACGCGGCGTGTCACAACGGGCAGCAGGATCGGGCACCGGGCGACGCGGCCGCTCCCGCCGGATTGGCACCGCCAAGCTGGTCGCGATCGCCGTGGCGATCTCGGCTGTCTGCATGATCACCATGACCGCCAGGGCCGTGATCACCCGCGCGTCGTGCTCGCAGACTCCGGTCCTGGTCAACGTGGCGGTGAGCGACGACATCGCCCCTGCCATCCAGACAATCGCCAGGGCGTTCAACAACCAGAACTTCAGGGCCGACGGCCGCTGTGCCGAGGTGCAGGTCACCGAAGGTGACTCGGCGGCTCAGGCCGGGCAGATCGACGGCCAGGCCGCGCTGCGCGGGACCACACCGATCGACGCCTGGATCCCGGACTCGAGCCTCTGGGTCGACGTGGCCCGCAGTTACCCGCTTGGCGCTCAGAATGTGCAGCCGACTGGCAAGAGCGTCGCGCGTTCTCCGCTCATGCTGGTCACGACCACCGCCGTGGCCGCCAAGACGCACGTCTTCGATATCCCGCCGGGTGGAGCACGCTGCTGCCGCCGGACTACGGCGGGCCGCCGGCCAGTCTGGGGGTGGCCGTAGACCTGCCGGACCCGACCGACAGCGCGGCCGGCCTCGCCAGCTTGATTCAGGTCAGCCGCCAGCTGGGATACGGTGCGGCAGCCAGGACCGCGTTCACCAAGTTCGTCCTCGGCGTCGAGTCGACCGAGAACTTCGACTCCCCGTCCGCGCTCCAGCAATTCGCGCTGAGCACCGGCGCGCCTTTCTACCGGGAGGCCGTCACCGTGGCCAGCGAGCAGGCGGTGCTGGCCTACGACAAGGCCAGCCCGAGTGTTCCGCTGGACGCCAGGTACCCGACGGGCGCCGATGCGACGCTCGGCAGCCCCGAGCTTGACTACCCCTACGTTCTCACGACCTCGGCGGCAGCACGGCTCCAGGCCGCCACCGAGTTCGGCAACTACCTGCAGACCAGTTACGGCAGGTCGACCGTCCGCTACTACGGCTTCCGCTCGTCCGACGGTCGGCCCGACGTGATGCCAGCCTCGGCCGGGCTTGGCTCCCAGCCACTCCAGCTCGCGAGCGCGGTTACCCCCGGCGAGGCGGCCTCCAGCCTCCAGGTCTGGGAACGCCTCGGGCTCGGCTCGCGCGACCTCACGCTGATCGACGTTTCGCCGGCCATGAACCAGCCCGCGGGCATCGGTACGGAGACGCTGGAGCAGGAACTAACCCAGACAGCGGCGCGCGGGCTGGCCCTGTTCCCCGACAGCACGCACATGGGCCTGTGGGAGATCGGCCGATCCCGATCCGTAGCCACGCCCTACACCGAACTGGTCTCCGTCGGCCCGCTGCCGGCCGACTACGGCGTGATCACCAGGCGGGCGCAGCTTCAGCAGATCACTGAGACGCTCAAGACCGGGAACGGGGTCCTGGCACTCCATGATGCGATCCTGGCCGCCTACAAAGACATGACCAAGACCTACGCGCCGAACTACGCCAACGCCGTCCTCGTGCTGACGTCGGGCGTCGACAGCGCGCCGAATGACATGCCGCTCACCACGCTGCTGTCGAACCTGCGGGCGCTGTATAGCACCAGCCGCAAGGTCGAGCTCGTCATCATCATGTTCGGTCAGCACGGCAACTACACCGCGCTGCAGCAGATCGCCGGCGCCACCGGCGGCGTCGCATACCAGATCAGCAACCCGGCCGAGGTCGGCAAGATCTTCATCGAGGCGATCTCGCAGCGGATGTGTGACCAGGGCTGCGCCGCCCCGTAGCGTTCCGTGGCCCGCCCCGGCGCGTTCGCTGGCCCGCCCGCGCGGTGCCCCATTGCACGGCGGGCCCGGCGGCCGCGCCGAGCCGGGTCAGTTCCCGGCAAGTTCTTCGCAGATCCCGTGAACCTGTCGGCTGGGTAGCGCGTCTGACTTTATGAGGCCCGGCGAGAGCGGGGCGCCGGGCCTCACTCAACTTTGATCCAGGCCTCCTCGCCCAGGCCCTAGCTGGCCTCGCCCGTCAAGCCCTGTCGAGCATCTGGTGGGCTCGCGCGATCAGGACCGGGACTGCCGGGCCCTCCCGCTCGAATCCCTCGCCGACAGTCTGGCGCAGCAGGTACCGCGCGTGGATGCCCTCGAGCACGACGGCAAGCTTGAAGTAGCCGAACGCGATGTAGTAGCCGATCTCACTGACATCCCGGCCGGTGAGCTCCGCGTACCTGGCGGCGAACTGCTCCCGCGTGTAGAAGCCGGGTAGCGCCGTGACCGTCGCCCCCACGTTGATCTCGGGGAACGCCTCGCCGCCATCCGCCCAGTACGACAGCGTGAGGCCCAGGTCGGCCAGCGGATCGCCGAGCGTGGACATCTCCCAGTCGACGACGGCCGCAATGCGCGCGGGCGTCGTCAGCTGCACGAGCGTGTTGTCCAGCCGGAAGTCGCCGTGCACCAGCGTGCCCTCGGCCGACTGCGGCAGGCCGGCGTCCAGCCGGCCCACCAGCTCGGCATAGCCGGGCATCTCCCTGGTGTTCGACAGCTCCCACTGACGCTGCCAGCGCGACAGCTGCCGGGCCAGGTAGCCCTCCGGGCGCCCGAAGTCGGCTAGGCCGACCGCGGCGTAGTCGACGCCGTGAATGGTGGCCATCATGCTGGCCAGCAGGTCAGAGAGCTCGGTGGCCTGGCCGGGCGACAGAATCTCGCCGTCTTGCATGGTCCTGAGTACGAGGCCGTCGACGAATCGCATCAGGTAGAACGGGGCGCCGATGACGTCGGTGTCCTGGCAGTTCGCCAGCGGCTGCGGCACCGGCACCGCGGTGCCGCTGAGCGCCGACAGCACCCGGTACTCCCGGTTCATGTCGTGAGCGGTGGGCAGTACGTGGCCGAGCGGCGGCCGGCGCAAGACGATCTGGCCGCCGTCGAGGTCTAGCCGGTAGGTCAGATTGGACCGGCCGCCGGCGATCAGCTGCACCCCGCGCAGCTCGCCCAGGTCGGCCAGGCCGGCCCCGGCCATCCACTTAGCCAGGCCGACCGGATCCTCGACGCCGGGAACGCCGGGCACGCGCTGGATACCGCCGGGAACCGCTCTGCCACCTGTCACCGCTCACCTCATCGTCCTGGCCGGTCACGCGGCCTCAAACCGCTTGCGGCAATGATCCCTTATCGGCGCCGCCAGGCACAGGGGGACCTGCCGTCCACCGGTACGGTATGCACCATGAATGCAGATCTGCCGCTGTCGTCAACCCCCAGGACAACAATCCACCGACTACGGGAACGGGGCCGAATCGATCGCGGTGAGCTCGACGCGGTACTCGCCGCCGGGCTCGTCTGCCACCTGGGCGTCGTCATAGACGGCGTCCCGGTCGTCCTGCCGACCGGCTACGGCCGGATCGACCAGACCCTGTACCTGCACGGCTCGTCGGCGAACAGGTCATTGCTGATGGCCGCGGGCCAGCAGGTCTGTGTCACCATCACCCTGCTGGACGGCCTTGTCTGCGCGCGGGCCGTGTTCCACCACTCGATGAACTACCGCAGCGCGGTGATCTTCGGCGCGGCTCGCCTGGTCGAGGAGCCCGAGGAGAAGCTCGCGGCGCTGCGCGCGGTGACCGATCACCTGGTGCCGGGCCGGTGGGAGCACACCAGGGAGCCGACACGCAAGGAACTGGCCGCCACGGCGGTGCTCGCCCTCCCGCTCGACGAAGCGTCGGTCAAGGTCAGGGCTGGTGGCCCCACAGACGATCCGGAGGACTACGACTCCGGCATCTGGGCAGGCGTACTGCCCGCCGCGCTGATGTTCGGTCGGGCCGAGCCCGATCCGGCCATGACCGGGGACATTCCCGTTCCCGAGCATATCAGGGTGCTCGCCGGCCGGGTCCGTGGAGCCGCTCCGGGCTACGCTCCACCTGGTCACTGAGCGGGCCGCGATCACCTAGGCTGGGTCAATGACTGACCGGCTCGTCTGGATCGACTGCGAGATGACCGGGCTTGATCTCACTAATGACGCGCTCGTCGAGATCGCGTGCATTGTCACCGACGGTGAGCTCAACGCCCTCGACGAGGGCATTGACGTGCTGATCAAGCCCCCCGCCGAGGCGCTGGATGCGATGGACGACGTTGTCCGGGAGATGCATACGAGCTCGGGCCTGCTGGCCGCGCTGCCAGACGGGCTCAGCCTGCCCGAGGCGCAGGAACTAGTCCTGACCTACGTCCGCCAGCATGTGCCTGAATCGCGCAAGGTGCCGCTCTGCGGCAACTCGATCGCCACCGACAGGTCGTTCCTGGCCAGGGATATGCCGGAGCTCGACGACTTCCTGCACTACCGGATGGTTGACGTGTCGAGCATCAAGGAGCTGGCCCGGCGCTGGTACCCGCGGGCCTACTTCGCCAGCCCGGAGAAGAACGGCGGTCACCGGGCGCTCGCCGACATCCGGGAGAGCATCCGCGAGCTGCGCTACTACCGGGCGGCTGTGTTCGTCCCCCAGCCGGGCCCGGACACGGCCACCGCGCGCCAGCTCGCAGGCCGATTCACGGCCGAGGCCGAGGCCGAAGGGCAATCCGGTTCTGCAGAGTGACCGGTGCCCGGTATGCTTCGTAGGCCGCCACGGCATGACAGTGCCTGGCGGCGATGGTGGGCGTAGCTCAGTTGGTTAGAGCGCCAGGTTGTGGTCCTGGATGTCGTGGGTTCGAATCCCATCGCTCACCCCGATAAGCGCAGGTCAGGGGCCTGCGCCAAGACCGCCGGTGATCAGCGCGGCGACTGCCTCGGCGTCGAGGCGATCTTGCCCAAACTCGCTCTGCGGCCGCCAGGATGCACGCCGATTCAGAACTCCGTGACGCCCGCATCCGGAGCCAGCTCGTGGGCCGTGATGTACCTCGACTCGTCGGAGGCGAGGAACAGCACGGTGTCGGCCACGTCTTCCGGCTCGGTGATGTCGACCGGCAGCATGTTCATGAACATGGCACCGAGGCGGTCGTAGCCAGCGATCGCGGCGCCGAGCTCGGCCTGCATGGTTCCCGATCCCATCGGCGTGTTCACTCCAGTCGGGTGCACACTGTTCACCCGGATGTGGTGCTGGCCTAGCTCGGCAGCGAATGCCTTGGCCATACCGCGCACCGCGAACTTGCTCGTCGTATACGGCACCATGAACGGCTGCACCTTCAGCCCGGCTGCGGAGCTGATCAAGATGATCGACCCGCCGCCTGCCCGGACCAGATGCGGTGCCCCCACCATCACGGTGTTCCACACGCCGGTGACGTTGGTGCTTATGGTGTCGTCGAAGATCTTCGGCGTGGTGGCATGCCAGGCTTTCGGTACGCAGATCCCGGCGTTGGCGACGACCACGTCCAGGCGGCCGAGCTGCTCGACTGCACTGTCGACGATGGCCCGGAGCGCCTCGAGATCGCGGACGTCGACAACGCCCGAGATAACGCGGCGACCCGTCTTCTCGACCCGGCGCACCGTCTCGTCGAGATCCTCGGGCGTCGCCGAGTCGTAAGCCACGCTCGGCAGCGGCGCGCACACGTCGACGACGATCACGTCGGCGCCTTCCCCGGCCAGCCGGACCGCGTCCGCCCGGCCCTGACCGCGCGCGGCTCCCGTCACCAGTGCGACCTTGCCTGCCACTCGACCACTCATGTGCCCACCGGTCCTGCAGACATCCCGAGGCATCGCCTCACTTGACTGAGTAGTCACTCAGTCTACCGGCGAGGCGGCTTCTGCCTCGGCCGGTGGCTTGCCCTAGGACGCTTTCGCAGGCGATGCGCCGACGAGGGCCGGGTCGTCACTACTACCGCCTGTGCCCGTCCCTGCCACGGCTCGCTGGCGCGGTATTAGCACACTGAGGCCGAGGCCGATCAGCGCGAACACCAGGAGCATCGTCGCGGCCGCCGCGAACGGATAGCCCGCCGCTGCCGCCACGAGTACTGACCCGACTAGCGCCGTGCCGAGGGAAGATCCGATGTTCGAGACACTCCTCGACAGCCCGGAAATATCCCCCTGGTCGGCTTCGCTGAAGCTGGACTGGACGACGTTCACCGACGAGGTCAGCATGATGCCGACGCCCGCGCCAAACAGCAGCAAGCCTGGCACGTAGCTGAGGTTGCCAGAGTCCTTGCGGACTAGGCCAAGTAGCAGCGCCATGCCAGCCGCTGTGATCAGGAAGCCCACGATGATCAGCGACCGCTGAGCGTGCCGCCGCGCAAGCCGATCCGCGGCCGCGGATGTGGCCAGGACGCCGATCGTGGCCGGGGTCAGCATCAGGCCGGTCTGGATCGCGTCGTAATGGCGAACTTGCTGGAGGAACACCGAGACAACGAAGAACGACCCCTGTAGCACGAGCCACTGAATGAGCTGGGTGCCCATGCCCAGGTTCGCGACCCGGTTGCGGAACATCCGCATCTGGATGAGCACGTCCCGGCCCTTCTTCTCCCCGGCCCTGATGTGCAGGAAGAACCAGAGCAGGAACAGCGCGCCGATGGCCACGGATATCCAGACCGGCGAGATGCTGCCCTTCGGGATGATGACGGTGCCGCCGATGGAGAAGTCCTTGCGTGCGCCGAGGAAGCCGTACGTCCGGGAGAGCAGGAGCCCGAGCACCACGAAGAGCAGGCCCAGGGCCGACAAGATAGCGCCGGTCACGTCGAACCGCGGCCGCGGTCCCGGCCGGGCCGGATCGGTGATCTTGCGGGCCAGGACGATGATCCAGAGCACGACCAGGACCTGGAGCCCGAAAGACGCCCGCCAGCTGATGGCACTGGTGATCAAGCCGCCGATCAGCGGCCCGGCCGCCGCACCGAGGCCGCCGGCGCCGCTGACGATGCCGAAGTACTTGGCCCGCGACTTCATGTCGGGACAGGCGACGGTCACCAGGATGTAGATCGGCGGGATCAATAGCGCCGACCCCACGCCCTCGAACACGGAGTAGCCGACAATCAGTACCCCGAGGACGGGAGCAAGCAGCGCCAGCAGGGCGCCGACAGCGTAGATGGTCAGGCCGATCACGAAGCAGCGCTTGCGGCCCCAGATATCGGTGAGCTTGCTGCCGGGGATCATCAGGGACGCCATTGTCAGCGTGAACAGCGTGATGGCGGTCTGCACGCCGATGACGGTGGTGTGCAACTCGTTGGCGATGGCGCTGATCGCCACGTTCATATTCGTCGCCGCGTAGCTGGCGATGAACTGCGCTAGCGCCAGCGGCAGGATCATCGTCCCGGCTGTCGCCGCGGGTCGCGATGACCCTGCCGCGGATGCCTCCGCATTCATCTAGCCACCGTGCCGGCAGTTGGGGGTAGCGCGACGACGTCGCCTGGCGTCCCGCCGGGGCGACGTCGCACGCCCGACGCTCAGGCGTCCTCTTGTGCGAACGCCTCGCGGAGCGAGGCCTCCTGCTCGTTCGACAGGTTCGTGCTGATCAGCTCCGGCTTGGTGTCCTTGAACTCGTCCCTGACCCGATCGACGACTGCGTCGGAGGTGAGCAGGAAGAGCGCCGACGTACCGGGCGTGACCTTCTGCCGGACGGTGTCGATGAACTTGTCGCTAATGCCAGCGTCGGACAGCGAGCCGGCCATGGCACCGGCCGCGGCGCCGATCGCCAGGCCGAGGATCGGGACGAAGAAGATCAATCCGAAGAGCAGTCCCCAGAAGCCACCGCCGAGCGCCCCTGCCTTCTTCGCGGAATGCATCTCACGGGTCTTAGGCTTCTTGCGTCCCGGCTCCCAGCTGACGACGGCCGCATCCTGGACCTGGATGAGGGCCTCACTCTGCAGCTTCTCCAGGGTGGCCAGGGCATCGTCAGCGCCGTACGGTGAATCGAACTTCCAGGCGGTCAGAGTCGCCATCTGCGCTCCGTTCTATTGCAGCCGCGACGAGCCGCCGGGGCTGGCTGTGCTGTCAGGACCACGATCTGGCCGCGTCGCGGCCACGTCATCACCCGGTCAGGGTGAACGGCCGACCGCGTGCCAAGCCTGGTCACGCTCATCCCGGATGGGTGATGCGGCTGGCGGGCGGGCGCTGTCAGGGTTGCTAGTAATAAGCAGGCCAGCTTGGCGCGCGGTGACCGATATCCGACGGACTGTCGGAATTAGGGCTGACCACCAGTGCCGGAAGGAGACCGACGGTGGAGCGGTACCCGAACATCAGCGATCACGGCCTCATTGGCGACCTCCAGACGGCGGCGCTGGTCACGACGGACGGGACGGTGGACTGGTTCTGCTGCCCGCGGTTCGACTCGCCGAGCGTCTTCGCGTCGCTGCTGGACGCCGACAAGGGCGGTTACTTCCGGATCGCGCCCGAAAGCGATGACTACGTCAGCAAGCAGCTGTACCTGCCGGACAACGCCCTGCTGATCACGCGGTTCATGACCGCCGATGGCGTCGGCGAGGTGCAGGACTTCATGCCCATCATCGAGGGCCGGCCGACCGACCGGCACCGGCTTGTCCGCAGGCTGCGGGTGGCGCGCGGCACTATGCGCTTCATGCTCGACATCCAGCCGCGATTCGATTACGGCCGGGCGAAGCACACGGTCGAGCTCACCGAGCACGGTGCGGTGTTCCACTCCGACTCGATGGATCTCACGCTGCACTCATTCGGCCTGCGCGACCCGGGCGACGCAGAGGCCAGTAAGCCGGAGCGACACGGCGACGGCCTGCGGCTCGGCATCACCATGCACGAGGGCCAGACCGCCGGCGTCGTGATCGAGTCGAACGGCGGCCAGCCGAAGGCGATCCGGCCGGCCGAGATCACGCGCCTGTCCGACGACACCGGCCGGTTCTGGCGCACCTGGCTCAACCAGTCCACCTATCAGGGCCGGTGGCGAGAGATGGTCTCCAGGTCGGCGATGACCCTCAAGCTCATGACCTACGCTCCTACCGGGGCCCCGGTGGCGGCCGCGACGATGGGCCTGCCCGAGGAACCGGGCGGCGAGCGCAACTGGGATTACCGCTACACCTGGGTCAGGGACGGCTCCCTGACGATGCACGCGCTGGAGAACCTCGGCTACCTCGAGGAGGCAGCGAAGTTCGCCATGTGGCTGCGGGACCGGACAACCGAGCAGGCCGGCAACAAGTCGGGCCCTCTCAAGATCATGTACCGGGTCGACGGCTCGTCCGATCTCACCGAGGAGACACTGGACCACTTCGAGGGCTGGCGCGGATCACGCCCGGTGCGCGTTGGCAACGGCGCCGCCGACCAGCTGCAGCTCGATATCTACGGCGAGGCCTTGGACGCGCTCTTCACCGGGACGCTGGCCGGGCTACCGATCGCGTACAAGGGCTGGCAGTCCCTGACGCAGATCATCGACTGGCTCTGCGACAACTGGGACCAGCCCGACGAGGGCATCTGGGAGACGCGAGGCGGCCGCAAGGACTTCACCTACGGCCGGTTCCAGTGCTGGGTGGCGCTGGACCGGGCGATCCGGATCGCCCAGGAGCATGGCCTGCCGGCCGACATCGCCCGGTGGGTGATCGAGCGGGACCGCATCTACAACCAGGTCATGACGCGCGGCTGGAACAAGAAGGTCAAGGCGTTCACCCAGCACTACTCGACCGACGTGCTCGACTCGGCGCTGCTGATGATGCCGCTGGAGGGCTTCATCGCCCCGACCGATCCGCTGTGGCTGTCCACTCTCAACGCCATGGACCGCGAACTAGTCTCCGACAGCCTCGTCTACCGGTACAACCCGGAAGCGACACCGGACGGCCTGCGCGGGTCCGAGGGCACGTTCTCGCTGTGCACGTTCCTCTACGTCGACGCGCTGGCGCGGGCGGGCCGGCTGGAAGACGCGGAGCTGACCTTCGAGAAGATGAACACCTACGCCAACCACCTCGGCCTGTACTCCGAGGAGATCGGCCAGACCGGCGAGCAACTCGGTAACTTCCCGCAGGCGTTCACCCATCTGGCGCTGATCAACGCGGCCGTCAGCCTGAACGACCACCTCGATCGCGCCGCCCGCGGCGCCGAGCCAGCGCTGGCCGTGGCCAGGTAGCGGCATACCGGATGGCGGCGGCCAACCACGTAGCCAACGCTGGGCACGACAGACTCCCGGCACGCTCGAGCGCCTGGCTGGCCCGGCTGAGCTTCGGGCTGGTCGCCCTGGCGGTCGCCATTCTCCTCGGCTTTGCCGGGCTCAAGAGCGTCACGATGCTGTTGGTGGCGGCGGCCAGCGCAGCTGTCTCGCTGGCCGCCGCCTACTGGTTCCTCGCACACCGCGGCATCTGGCGATGGCTCTCGCTGGCGGTTCTGGTGCTGTCTCCGATCGCGGTCATCATCGTCTTCGCGCTGCGCGGGCTGCTGTGGGTCGCGATTGTCTCGGCGGCCGCGTGGCTGCTGGCTGGTCTCGCGGCGCGAGCCGCCCTCGCCCCGAAACCCGCGGACTGGCAGATGCCAGAGCGGCGGGTCGACCGGCCGGCGGCACGTCCGTTCCTGATCATGAATCCGCGTTCAGGCGGCGGCAAGGTCGCCAAGTTCGACCTCAAGCGCAAGGCCGAGGAGCTTGGCGCCGAGGTCTTCCTCATCGAGGGTGGCGCGCCAGTGGACGTCGAGGCGGTCGCCGAGCAAGCCGTGGCGGGGGGTGCCGACCTGCTGGGCGTCGCCGGGGGCGACGGCACGCAGGCACTGGTAGCAGGCGTCGCGGCCGAGCACGGCCTGCCATTCGTCGTCATCACGGCAGGCACGCGGAACCATTTCGCGCTCGACCTTGGCCTGGATCGCGACGATCCAGGCGCCTGCCTCGCCGCGCTCGCCGACGGCGTCGACTTGCAGGTGGACCTCGGCGTCATCGGCGGCCAGACCTTTGTCAACAACGCCTCGTTCGGCGCGTATGCCGAGATTGTCGAGACGCCACAGTACCGTGACGACAAGCTCGGGTCGACCCTGGACCTGCTCCCCGACCTGCTGAGCGGCCAGCGCGGGACTCGGCTGACGGCCACGGCAGGCGATCTCCAGGTCGTCGGGCCGCAAGCGGTGCTGATCGCGAACAACCCATACGGGACCGGGGACATCGCGGGCCTCGGCCGCCGGGCCCGACTGGACCGGGGCGTGCTCGGAGTCGTCGGCATCGGCGTGCGCGGCGGCCGGCAGGCTGCTGGCCTGCTGCGGGGGGCGCGGTCCGCCAGGCTCACGGTTGCCACCGCGACGGAGGTCATCATCGACGGCGACACACCGAACATCAGCGTTGGCATTGACGGCGAGGCGGTGTCCCTGCCGCGACCTGTGCGCTGCGCAATCCGGCCAGGTGCGCTACGCGTCCGGGTGCCGCGCCAGCGGCCAGGAGTCGTGGCGCCGCACGCCCGCATGAACTGGGTGCGCCTGCGGCAGCTCGCGCTCTCGGCGTGAACCGAGCGCGGTCGTGACGGGCTACCGGCAGTTCGCCGACGAGCGCGAGCTGCCGCGCCTCGTCGGAGAGTTGTCGGCCCGCACGATCCTGCTCGACGTCGAGCCGCTCGTCGCTGCCTGGGATGGCACGCAGGACGCTCTCGAGCGCGGCATCACCCGAGTACTTGACCAGGTCGGCGCCGTTCCCGGTGTCCGCGCCGTGTGCTTCACCACGAACTCGAACCGCCAGCCGTCCGCGCTGCCGCGCGTGCCGGGCATCGAGGTGTCCTACCTCGTGTCAGCGCGCAAGCCCGTGCGCACCGCGCCCTATGCGCGGCTGCCGGCACCTGGAGTCGTGGTCGGCGATCAGGTCATGACGGACGGCCTGCTCGCCAGGCGACTGGGCTACGCATTCCTGCACTACCGGCATCCGCAGCCGGCACCCGTCGGCCCCCGGTTGCTCGGTGCCTGCGGCCGGGTGGCTCGCCCGCTGGTCTTCCGGCGCTGACCAGGCCAACGGCCCGCAGCAACCAGTCAGCAGCGCTGGCGTGGGCGATAGGGTGCCGGAATGCAGCCGACCTCGGTGCCTACGTGACGGCGGCCGCCGCATCGTGTACGTCACCAGCGAGCGCGGGCCGGCGCCCCGGTGAGCCGCGCTGGTCCAGCCCGCATGAACCAGGCGTACCTTCGAGCCATGCGCGCGGCCACAGCGAGTCTCCGGCCATGATCAGCGCTGCCGGGACCGGCGACCGGCTGGCCCCGCTCCTGCAGCGCTGGCGGTCTGACCTGGCGGCGTGGGCGATACCGGAGCGCATCACGGCCGCAGTGACCGACTCGCCCTGGGTGCTGCCCCGCGCTGTGTTTGCCCGGCGCGCCGACCGGGTTGCCGCGGCACCATCGGGTCCCTCGTTCGAGCGAGAGTGGGCCGCACTCGACCCGCCTGGCAGCGTCCTGGACGTCGGCGCCGGGGCCGGTGCCGCGTGCCTGCCGCTGCTGCCGCGATGCACTGCGCTGACGGCCGTCGACGCCGAGCCGGACATGCTCGACCTGCTCGCCGCGCGCGCGGCCGGAAGCGGCGTGCAGCCGCGGCTGGTGGCGGGCCGGTGGCCGGACATCGCCGGCGAAGCGGGCACGGCCGACGTCGTCACCTGCCATCACGTCGTCTACAACACGCCCGCCATCGAGTCGGTCCTGGCGGCGCTGACCGCCGCGGCCCGCCGGATCGTGGTGCTCGAGATGACGGCGACGCATCCGCTGGTCGCGCTGAACCCGCTGTGGCTGCGATTCCACGGCCTGGTGCGGCCGGAGGGGCCGACCGCCGGGGACCTGCTCGCCATACTGGCGGCGATGGGAATTCCCGCCGGGTCGCAGCGCTGGGCGCGGCCAGGCGGGCGCGACTACGCGAGCTTCGCTGAGCTCATAGACGTGACACGACGACGGCTGTGCCTGCCGCCGGAGCGTGCCGGGGAGGTCAGCCAGGCCCTCATCGACCTCGGCGTCGAGCCCGACCGGCCGATGGACCTCGGCTCGGCCGACCGGGATGTCATGACGATCTGGTGGGAAGGCCGCGCCTAGGACGCGGCAGTCGTTGCGCATCCTTGCCAGATTGGGGTACCACCGATTTGGCGGTCAGACCGTCTTGCAGGTAGAGACGATGGGGACACAGGATGGCGATTGGCGGGCTCCGATGGGTGAATTCCCGGATGACTGGTTCCGCGACGGACGGGCAGCCGACGACGCGAGCGCTGCTGACGGCGGCGCGCCAGGCGCCGACGCCGACAAGACCATCAGCGTTCACGCACCGCAGCATCCGGGCGGTCAGTACCGGGCCGGCCAGTACGGCGCGGGGACCGGTCCGGCTGGGCAGGGCAGCGGACGGCCGGGTGCCAGCCCACCGCCAGGCGCCTGGCCCGACCAGCCACCACTGAGCTCGGCGAGCCGCAGTCCCGGCGGCGCCTCCGGACCCGGTGGCGCCTCGGGATCGGCCGGCAGCTACGGCTACGGGCCCGGCGCCAGCTACGGAGCGGGGACCGCCGCTGGCTCGGGCGGCCGCGGCCAGGCTGGTGGTGGCGTGACGGCTCCGGCCCCGTTCCCGTCCAGAACAGGCGGTACGGGACTGCCTGGCGGGCCGCGCGGGCGGCGATGGCTCCGGCCGCGCCGGGTCTTCGGAGTGCTCGCCCTCGTCATCGCACTGCTGGTAGCCGGGGTCGTAGGCACGTACTTCTACCTGAACTCGAAGCTGAACCGGAGCAACATCCTGGTCGACTACGCCGGGCGGCCCAGCCCCGGCGCCGGCACGAACTGGCTGATCGCCGGCTCGGACAGCCGCCAGGGACTGACGAGGAGGCAGGAGCGCGCGTACTCCACCGGCAAGCTTGCTGGCTCCGGCCGCTCCGACACGATCCTGATCTTGCACATCCCCGCCGGCGGGGGTGGCAAGCCGATCCTGATCAGCATCCCGCGTGACTCGTACGTCGACATCCCTGGTGTCGGCATGAACAAGATCAACGCCGCGTTCTCGATCGGCGGGCCCGCGCTGCTGGCCAAGACGATTCAGAATGACACCGGGCTGTACATCAACCACTACATGGACATCGGCTTCGGCGGCTTCGTCAACGTGGTGAACGCCGTGGGCGGCGTGCGGATGTGCGTCACCCATGCGCTGCACGACCAGGCTTCTGGCGTGAACCTTCACCGTGGCTGCCAGGTCCTCAGCGGCGGCGAGGCGCTCGCCTACGTGCGCGACCGGCACAGCTTCGCCAGCCAGGACCTCCAGCGCGAGCAGGACCAGCGCCTGTTCCTCAAGGCCCTGCTGACGAAGATGACGAGCCCCGGCGTGATGTTCAACCCGTTCGCCGCGCTCCCGGCTGCCAGCGGCGCCGCGGGCAATCTGACGGTCGACCAGGGCACTAACCTCTACCAGCTTGTCCAGGTGGCCATGGCGCTGCGCGGCCCGCTGACCACCACCGTCCCGATCGCCAGCTCGAACTACGTGACCTCGGCCGGCGACGCGGTGCTGTGGGACAGGACGCAGGCGCGGGAGTTGTTCCGCGACCTGCAGAACGGCCAGCCAGTGCCGAAGTCGCTCATTACCGGCTCCAAGCTCGGCTCCTGAGACCGCCGGCCGGCCTGCTGTCGCCGCTCGCGCGAGCCCTTCATGGTTTCGCGCGATCTTGAGTCCTGATTTGCCCTTTTTGCGGGTACGGAAAGCATGAAGCGTGCGCCGGGACAGGCGCGGAGGCCAGCCTCAGCATGCGTTCAGCTAACGTTCAGGGGACAGGCGGACAATGGGCACATGAACAGCCAGCCCAACGGAAGCCGGCAGCCGGACGCCAGGTTGCTCGTCGTCGAGGACGAGCCCAACATCCTGGAACTGCTGGCCGCCAGCCTGCGCTACTCCGGCTTCGAGGTGGTTACCGCTGCAGCCGGGAACGAGGCCGTACAGGCCGCCCAGCGCCACCGGCCAGACCTGATCGTGCTCGACGTCATGCTGCCCGACATGGATGGTTTTGACGTGGTGCGCCGCCTCCGTGGCGGCGGCGCCCAGATCCCGGTGGTGTTCCTGACCGCACGGGATTCCACTGAGGACAAGATCCGCGGGCTGACCCTGGGCGGCGACGACTACGTCACCAAGCCGTTCAGCCTCGAGGAGGTGATCGCCCGGATCCGGGCGGTCCTGCGCCGGACCAGGGGCGACGGAAGCGAGCCGCCGCCACGGCTGAAGTTCGCCGACCTGGAGCTCGACGAGGACAGCCACGAGGTCTGGCGTGGCGGCCAGCAGATCCAGCTCTCCCCCACCGAGTTCAAGCTGCTCCGGTATTTCATGGGGAACGCTAACCGGGTGCTGTCCAAGATGCAGATCCTCGATCACGTCTGGGACTACGACTTCCGCGGCGACAGCGGCATCGTGGAGTCCTACGTCTCCGTGCTGCGGCGCAAGATCGACACCACCGAGCCGCACCTGCTGCATACCTTGCGCGGCGTCGGCTACGTGCTCAGGCTCCCGCACTCCTAGGCTCACTGGTTTCCATGGCTCAGGCAGGTCAGAGCGGGGGCTACTGGCGGTCCATCAGGGACCTGCCGGGACGGATGCCCCTGCGCGTCAAGCTGATCACCGCGCTGCTTGCGCTGGTGGCGATCGCACTGGCCGTGATCAGCGTCGCTGGCCTAGCGATCTTGAAATCTGATCTGCTCGGTCCGATCGACGACAGCCTTACTGCACAGTTCAATACGGCAGTCGGCGACGTCGTTAACTACCAGCAGACCGGCCAGCAGATAGGTCGACAGGACATAGCACTCGACTGGATCACAAGCAAAGGCGCCGTGCACGCGGTCGTGATCCCGTTGTCGGGCTATTCCAGCGGACTGGGCGGCCACAACCCATTCGGTCCGCCCCCGCAGATCCCGGGGCCGAAGTTCCAGACAAGTCAGAGCTGGCTGATCGCGAACAGCGGCCACCTGATCACGCTCCCGGCGACGTCTGGGCACGACCGCTGGCGCGTGTACATGGTGACCGGCTCGCTTCCTAACGGCTCCACGGGCACCGTGGTGCTCGCCATCAATGCCACAAGCGCATACACCACAATCGGGCAACTAGCAGCGATCGACATTCTCACCGGTCTTGCGGTCATCGCTCTGCTCGCCATAGTGGGCGTCGCAGTGGTGCGGCGCAGTTTGCGGCCACTCACTGATATCGAGCAGACGGCCGGGGCGATCGCGGCGGGCGATCTCAGCCGCCGGGTGCCGGAGCGGGATCCGCGGACCGAGGTAGGGCGCCTCGGCCGGTCGCTGAACGTCATGCTCAGCCAGATCGAGTCGGCGTTCCACGCGCGGTCGCGGTCGGAGGAGTCCGCGCGTCGCTCTGAGGAGAAGCTGCGCCAGTTCGTCGCCGACGCCAGCCACGAGCTGCGGACACCGCTGACGGCGATCCGCGGATTCGCTGAGTACTACCGTCAGCGCGGCGGGATCGACACCGGCAGCAACGGCGCCGGCGAGCTGGCGCCAGCTGATCTCGACCGGATCATGCGGCGCGTCGAGCAAGAGGCGTCCCGGATGGGCATCCTGGTCGAGGACATGCTGCTGCTGGCCAGGCTCGACCAGCAGCGTCCGCTTGAGGCCCGGCCGGTAGACCTGCTCTCGCTGGCGGCCGACGCGGTGCACGACGCCCGCGTGGTCGCGCCCAGCCGCAGCATCAACCTGACCGTGGGCTCCGGCGCTGCGCTCCTGGTCATCGGCGACGAGGTCCGGCTCCGCCAGGTCATCGGCAACCTCATGAGCAACGCGCTGTCGCATACACCCGACGGCACGCCCATCGACGTCCTCATCAGGTCGGGCAACCTGGACGAAGCGCCAGCCGTGACGACGCCACCACCGCCGCCGCCGCTGCCCGCCGCCAGACCGGACCAGCCCGATCAGTTCAGCGCAGGCACCGAGGCCGCCGGCGAGGCACCGGCCGGCGAGGCACCGGCCGGCGGCGCACCAGCCGGCGACGCACCAGCCGGCGACGCGCCGGCCACCGACGGCGCTCCAGCCGAGCCGGCGACCGACTTGCCAGCCCGTGCGCATCCGGTCCGCAGTCGGCCGGCCGCGGTCCTGGAAGTGACCGATCATGGCCCTGGCCTGTCACGCGACCAGGCGGAACACGTCTTCGAGCGCTTCTACCGGGCCGACCAGGCCAGGACTTCCGGCGGTACCGGCCTGGGCCTGGCGATCGTCGCCGCCCTGGTCGCGGCCCACGGCGGCGCTACCTGGGTCCGGTCGCAGCTGGGCCACGGGGCCACGTTCAGCATCGCGCTACCGCTGTCGCCCGAGGCGGTTCAGGGTTCGGACGACGACTTCGCGGATGCCGACGACGTCCACGACGGCACACGCGGCACCGACGCCGAGCACGACGCGGACTGGATCGGCTCGGATCCGGATCAGCAGCACGCGCGCGCGACAGCCGTACCAGGCAATGGCATGGCCTTATCCTCATCTCGGCCTGAACGGTCAGGCCGCTAGCACGCGCCGGGCCGCATCCAGGGCGGCATCCCGGTAAGACCCGCCGAACAAGCAGACATGCACGAGCAGCGGGTGCAGCTGATGCAGCGGCACCCGCTGCCGCCAGCCGTCCGCGAGCGGCGCCGCCTCCTGGTACGCCGCCAGGATCCGGTCCAGGTACGGCGCTCCGAATAGCGCCAGCATCGCCAGGTCGGTCTCCCGGTGGCCGCCGTGTGCCGCCGGGTCGATGAGCCAGCCCCTGCCGCCGCTCCACAGCACATTGCCGGACCAGCAGTCGCCGTGGATGCGGCTCGGGGGCTCGGACGGGCCCGCTAGCTCGGGCGACCGCGCGCACGCCGACTCGATCAGCGTCACGTCGGTCCTGCTCAGGGTCCCGGCGTCCATGGCCAGCCGGGCATAGGGCAGGACCCGGTTCGCCGTGTACCAGTCCGGCCAGCTGTCGGCCGCGTCGTTGGGTAGGGCAAGGCCGGCGATCACCCCCGGCCACGGCGCGCCGAACCGTCCCGATCCGGCCGCGTGCAGCCCCGCGAGATCGCGGCCGAAGCTGGCCGCCGCGTCCGGGCTTGGTCCGGCGGCCTCGACCCATTCGATGATCAGGCAGCTCGCGTCACTACCCAGCACAGCGGGAACGGGGACGCTGTCGGCCGCCGCCAGCCACCGCAGCGCGGCCGCTTCGGACGCGAAGCCAGCCGGGTCGGGGTCCGCCACAGCCGGACCGGCCGCGGCCTGATCGCGGGCGGCGAGGCCGACGGCCCCGTTCCGGTCAGGAAGGGGGTTGAGCACTTTGGCGAACGCCGCCGTGCCGTCACTCAGCTCGACCCGGTAGTGCCGGACGCCGTGCTGGCCCCCGAGGCTTCGGGCGGCCGCCACGTCCCGGCCCAGCACCTGGACGAGCCGGGCCGCGGTCGCCGCGTCCATCGTCGGCCTGCTCGGCTAGAAATCGGCGGCTAGCTGGCTGGCGAGCCCCTTCGCCGCAGCCGCGACCAGGTCGAACGCCTCCGCGTAGTCCGCCGGGCTGCCGTTGTACGGGTCCGGAACCTCGGCGCCGTCGGCCGCCGCCGGGTCGAAAGACCGCATGAGCTGGATCCGGCCCCCCAGGCCGGGATCGCGGCCCGCTAGCTGGCGGAGGCTGGCGAGATTGGCCTGGTCCATGGCGAGCAGCAGGTCGTAGCGATCCAGCCACTGCTGCCGGATCTGGCGCGCCGTATGCCCGGATCCGTCGTAACCACGGCGGGAAAGCTCGGTCCTCGCGCGGGAGTCCATCGCCTCGCCCAGGTGCCAGTCGCCGGTGCCGGCGCTGTCGACCGTGACCCTGCCGGTCAGGCCGGCTTTGTCGAGCTCCTCGGCCAGGACTCGCTCCGCCATCGGCGACCTGCAGATATTGCCGAGGCAGACCACGCAGATCCGGTATGGCTGCTGCGGATCGCGTGGCGGCGGCAAGGTCCCGGCGGCTGGCATGTCAGAGCTCATGCCACCCAGCATGCCCGATTGCCGGCTCAGGCCTGTCACCTGCCACGATGTACCGCATGGTCCGATCTAATCCGTACCGATCCTTGTCGTTCTGGCACGACACTGTGCCCGGCACCCTGACGGCTGGCGACCCGCTGCCCGGCGACACCGAGGCGGACGTCGCCATCGTCGGGGCGGGCTTCACCGGCCTGTGGACCGCGTACTACCTGGCACGGCGCGATCCAGGCCTGCGGATCGTGGTGTGCGAGCGGGAGATCGCCGGATTCGGCGCGTCAGGGCGGAACGGCGGCTGGTGCTCGGCGCTGTTCCCGGCCTCTCTCGGCAAGCTGGCCCGGATGGCCAGCCACGACGCGGCTATCGCGATGCAGCGCGCCATGCACGAGACGGTGGACGAGGTCGGCCGGGTCGCCGCCAGTGAGGGGATCGACTGCCACTGGGCGAAAGGCGGCACGGTGATGCTGGCCCGTTCGCCGGCTCAGCTCGAGCGGGCAAAGGCTGAGGTCGCCGAGGCGCGCGAGTTCGGCTTCGGCGAGGCGGACCTGCGGGTCCTGGACGCCGCTGAAGCTACGGCGCTGGCGGGGGCGACCGCCGTGCTCGGCGGCATGTTCACTCCGCACTGCGCCGCGATCCACCCGGCCAGGCTGGTGCGCGGGCTAGCCGACGCGGTCCGGCGGGCCGGGGTTTCGATCTTCGAGCGCACCCCCGTGCTCGAGATCGCACCGAACCGCGTCGTGACGCCTGCCGGGACCGTACGGGCTCGCCACGTGGTGCGGGCTACCGAGGGTTATACACCGGGGCTGCCGGGCTTTGGCCGGGCGGTCGCGCCGGTGTACTCGCTGATGATCGCGACCGAGCCGCTGCCTGGGGCGGTCTGGGACCAGATCGGGCTGGCCAGCCGGCCGACGTTCGGTGACCTGCGGCATCTGATCATCTACGGGCAGCGGACAGCCGACGGCAGGTTCGCGTTCGGCGGGCGGGGGGCTCCTTACCACCTCGGCTCCTCGGTGCGACCCTCCTACGACCAGGTCCCGGCCGTATTCGCGGCGCTGCGGCGGACGCTGGCTGAGCTGTTCCCGGTCCTCGGTGACGTGCCGGTGACGCATCACTGGGGCGGACCCATCGGCATCGCCAGGGACTGGTGCGCGTCTGTCGGGCTCGATCCGGCCACTGGCCTGGCCTGGGCCGGCGGCTATGTCGGCGACGGTGTCGGCACGACGAACCTGGCCGGGCGGACGCTCGCCGACCTGATCACGGGCACGCAGAGCGAGCTCACCCGGCTGCCCTGGGTCGGGCACAAATCGCCGGACTGGGAGCCCGAGCCGCTGCGCTGGCTAGGACTCAACGCCGGGCTGCGGGTCATGAGCCTCGCGGATCGGGAGGAGGCCAGGACCGGCCGGCCATCGAAAGCCGCGAGTTTCATGGGCCGGTTCCTCGGTGAGTGACCTGTGTGCGGCGCGGTAGGCTGTCGTTCGGACATGGCGAGCCCGTCGCAACACGGGATGAGTGCGATTTCGCATTCTTGGTGTGTTGCGCTACTATCGCCAGGTTCACGCGCCGCTAGCTCAATTGGCAGAGCAGCGGACTCTTAATCCGCGGGTTCGGGGTTCAAGTCCCTGGCGGCGCACCCGCTCTGATGTATTAGTGCGGCTGATACCTGACATCTGTCCTTCGGCTGATGCCTGACGGTGTAGCGGCTGATGGTTGACAGTTACTTCGGCTGATCCTTGACACTCCCTTTATGAGGGAGCTGAGTGTGGCAGAGCAGAGGTATCAGGCTGTCCTGGCGGTTATCGGCGAGGGCAGCACGGTGAGCGAGGTGGCCGGGCGGTGGGGTGTGTCCCGCCAGTCGGTGCATGCGTGGCTGGCCCGGTATGAGGCGGGGGGCCTGCGGGGGCTGGCGGACCGGTCGCACCGGCCGGGCAGCTGCCCGCACCAGATGGATCCGCAGATCGAGGCGCGGGTGCTGGAGCTGCGCCGGGTGCACCGGTCGTGGGGAGCGCGGCGGATCACTTTCGAGCTGGGCAGGCTCGGGGTGAGGGACCTGCCGTCGGAGTCGGGGGTGTACCGGGCGCTGGTGCGGGCCGGGCTGATCGAGCCCGGTGGTCGGCGGCGGCGGGCAGAGCACTGGCGGCGGTGGGAGCGGGGCGCGCCGAACGAGCTGTGGCAGATGGATGTGGTCGGCGGGTTCCTGCTCGCCGATGGTTCGCACGCCAAGGCGCTGACCGGGATCGATGACCATTCCCGGTTCTGCGTGTCGGCGGCGCTGATGGCCCGTGAGCGGACCCGGCCGGTGTGCGAGGCGCTGGCTGGCGCATTAGCCCGGCACGGGGTGCCGCAGCAGATCCTCACCGACAACGGCAAGGTCTTCACCGGGCGGTTCGCCATCCTCCGGTCGAGGTGCTGTTCGACAAGATCTGCCGGGAGAACGGCGTCGATCACCTGCTCACCGCCCCGCGGTCACCCACCACCACCGGCAAGATCGAGCGGTTCCACCGGACCCTGCGGGCCGAGTTCGACACCGCTCAGGTGTTCACCTCACTCACGACCGCCCAGCAGGCCCTCGATGAATGGGTCGGCTACTACAACACCCAGCGGCCGCACCAGGCGCTGGGCATGGCCACCCCCGCCTCGCGGTTCACTGGCCAGGCGCTGTCCCCGGCAGCC
Source organism: uncultured Actinomycetota bacterium (assembly GCA_963837255.1). Taxonomy (GTDB): domain Bacteria; phylum Actinomycetota; class Actinomycetes; order Streptosporangiales; family Streptosporangiaceae; genus JAJYUU01. The sequence continues at coordinate 319 of CAWIMN010000001.1, read as the reverse complement.
CGGCCAGCCGACCTGTCCGCACTGGCGCCCGACCGCTCCGGCGAGGACTGGGTAGCCCGCAAAGTCGGCCCTAACGGCGTGGTCTGCGTGTCCTGGCAGCAGGTCAGCGTCGGCAAGCACCACGCCGGCCAGCGCTGCGACGTGCACGTCGGCCGTGACCTGCTGCAGTTCTGGGTCGGCTCCGACCTGCTCAAAACCGTCCAGCGGACCAGCAGCGGGGAGGTGCGCAAGAAGAACGCGGCAAGAACCTAACCTGGAAACGACGAGTGTCAAGGATCACCCGGATGACAAACGTCAGCAGTCAGCCGAAGGTCCACAG